>NZ_CP100471.1:4645000-6687536 GCF_030323165.1 Mesorhizobium sp. C416B | reverse complement strand
AGGAACAGCAGCGCCAATTGCAGGAAGAGCAGGCTCGGCAACGATACGAAGAGGAAAAGCAACGTCTTGAAGACGCAGCTGTGGCCGCTGCCCAGAACAATCTCGGCGGGACCTATCCGCAGGATGGCGGAGCCACCGGCGCCGAACCGCCCCCGATAAGGCAGGGATCCCCCCTGAGGACGGCATGACATCGGCCCGCCACCCGCGACCGGCGCCGAAAGTCCGCCGGAGGCGCAGGCGCCACCGAAACCAGCGCCGCCGCCCATCGACCAGGCGCAAAGCCCTCCTTCCGGCGGCGCCCTTCCACAACCCGAGACGGGCGCTGTCGAGGTGGTGCGCCATCCAACCATCGATGCGCCGGATGAGATTGTCGCCGGCGAGACGGTGACCGTTTCGATCGCCCTTACCGAAGAGCAATTCACGCCCGAAGTGAAGGTGAAGGCAGCGCCGGCTCGTCGGTGACGGAAGATGGCGCCCTGGCCATGGCGATGCCGGCGGGAACCGAGCAATGGCCGATCGATATCGATCTGTTCGCCTCCGGCTTCGATCTCGCTGACGGCGGCAAATGGAGCCGACGGACGACGCTCTACCGCCAGGGCGACAGCGACTTCGTCCGCTTCGACGTCAAGGCGCGCCGATCGCCAAGGACAGCAAGCCGGCCCAGTTCATCGCGCGCATCTACAGCGCCGGGAGGTTCCTGGGATCGGCATCGCGGTCGGTTATCATTCGCCGCACCGCGCCTGTCGAGGCAGCCGCTCTGAGCGCCACAGCCGAACGCTCCGCAGCACTGCCATGCTGATGCTGGCCGCAGCGGCGCCGCAGCCGGCGGTAACTGGCAATGTGACGCTCGGCGGCGCAGCCGGCGATGACGTCCCGATCTCGACGTGACCATCCTCTATGACGATCCGAGCGGGCTGGGTTCGGGGCAGATCATCATCCATTCGCCGCATCTGGCCGGTCCGGTGACCGATACGTTCTCGACGCCACCTGAGATGGCGGCATGGCTGGACTCCGAATACCGCCGCCTGCTGCAGCTCGGATTGAGCCTGCGCGCGCCGTTTCGCTGCAGCAGCCTGCCGCAAGCAGCGATACGGGGGCGCAAAAGCGCTTTGTCACGCTCGCCGCCGAAGGTTTGGCGATGCGCTCTACCGCGACTATGTGCCGAAACCGTTCAAGGACGTGTTCTGGTCGCTGCGCGGCAAAGGCGAACTCCATTCGATCCAGATCACCTCGAACAGCCCGACGCTGCCCTGGGAATTGATCCGCCCGCGCAGCGCCGACGGCGCCGTCGCCGACGGTTTTCTCGGCATGGGCTACCGGCTGGCGCGCTGGGCTCCGCGCAGCAGTGCCTCACAGGTCGACAACCCGCTCGACCGCATGACCTTCACCGGCGTCGCGGCCGTCGCGCCCTCCTATCTCGACAAGCGCTCGCTGCGCTTTCAGCAGGACGAGATCGCGGCGCTGAGCAAGCTTTACGGCTACCGCCGCTTCGATGGCGATTTCACCTCTTTCGAGAAACTGGTCGGTGAAGTCTCGACCGGTTTCATTCATTTCTCCGGTCATGGCGAGGTCAACCAGCCGAGCAGTGGCCGGCCGGTCTTTGCCATCGATCTCGTCGACCAGTCGCTCGACCCGATACATGGGCCGCGCTGGTCGCGGCCGCGCATGGCAAGGGCAATCCGTTCTACTTTTTCAACGCCTGCGACACCGGCCGTTCGCAGATGCTCGGCGGTTTCGTGCAGGCTGGGGTCCGGCGGTGCTGGCGGGCGGCGCTTCCGGCTTCATCGGCGGCATGTGGCCACTGACCGACCGCGCGGCAGCGGCCTTCTCGACCGATTTCTATGGCGGCATCAGCACGCGGATCAAGGACGGGCCGGTCTATCTGGCCGAGATCCTGCAGGATGTCCGCAGAGAATTCTACCGGACCGGCGATCCGACCTATCTCGCCTACACATTCTACGGCAACGCCAATCTGAGGATTGTCGGGCAGTAGGCGACGGATCGTCGTTGGCGGATTGGCTTCGCCTACAATGCGTTTTGCGGGCATGGCACGCCGGCGCCGCCGCAGCGTGAGGCCATCGGCCTGGAGCTCATGTCTTCGGACTGCCGCACAAGCTCCGCAAAGAGAAGGGCGAAACTTCCCATCACAAGGAAGACGATAATCAGGCGTGTCACCGGCAATAGACAGGTCTCGACTGGCTAGCCCCCAGCCACCCATCCTCTGTCGGCTAACATGATCGATCAGGCTTTACGAGTGCTTAAGCTCGCACTTAACCATCACATTCGCCGTTCCGGCGACATGAAGCGCGAGCCGCCGATTTCGTTTCGCCGCGGCCGCAACTGGCCCGGACGATGCCTCCTTTGCAGATGCGCTTGCCCATGCTACCCCACGCAACCGCCGCCGACCGCCATCGGCCGACCGCCATCGGAATGTCATGAGCAAAGCCAATCTCGCCTTCGTCTCCTCCGACACTGCCGATGCCAAGGCGGCGATGGAGAGCCTGTCGGCCCGCTATGGCCAGGCATCCTTCGACGACGCCCAGGTGGTGGTGGCACTGGGTGGCGACGGCTTCCTGCTGCAGACCTTGCGCGACACGATGAGCACGGGAAAGAAGGTCTACGGCATGAACCGTGGCACCATCGGCTTCCTGATGAACGAGTACCGCGTCGGGGGCCTCACCGAGCGCATCGCGGCCGCCGTCGCCGAAACGATCCGCCCGCTGGAAATGCTGGCGTTGACGCATGAGGGCGAGACGGTTTCGGCACTCGCCATCAACGAGGTGGCGCTGTGGCGTCAGTCCTACCAGACGGCAAAGATCCGCATCACCGTCGACGAGCAGGTCCGCATCGAGGAACTGAACTGCGACGGCGTGATGATCGCGACGCCGGCCGGCTCCACCGCGTACAATCTTTCGGCGCACGGGCCGATCCTGCCGCTGGATGCGCCGTTGCTCGCGCTGACCCCGGTCAGCCCGTTCCGGCCGCGCCGTTGGCGGGGTGCCTTGTTGTCAAACAAGGCGACCGTACGCTTCGATATTCTGGAGTCGGAAAAGCGCCCGGTGAACACCGCCGCCGACCACACCGAGGTCAAGGCGGTGGCTTCCGTAACGGTCCGCGAATCGCCGACTGCGACGGCAACGCTGCTGTTTGATCCCAACCATTCGTGGAACGAACGCATTCTCGCCGAGCAGTTCCGCTATTGAGCCGGCGCAAAGAGTGACTACCTAATTAAGCATCGCGATTAAGCTTACGTTTTCACAATCGTGCCAATCCCGCCCGTTTCTGTTGACAAATCGCGGGCTTGCGCCTAATCGCAATACCAATCTTGCAGGCACGCTGTGCTTGCCGCGACGGATGCCGTTGCGCTTCCCCGAACCAGCCAAAGACAGCAACTCTTGTCCTCAGACACCACGACCGCTCTAGAAGCGTTGACCTTTTCAGACCTCGGCCTGTCGCCCAAGGTCCTTTCCGCAGTCACCGATGCGGGCTACACCGTGCCGACGCCGATCCAGGCTGGCGCCATCCCGCATGCCTTGCTCGGCAAGGATATTCTGGGCATAGCACAGACCGGCACCGGCAAGACGGCTTCCTTCGTGCTGCCGATGCTGACCCGCCTCGAAAAAGGCAGGGCCCGTGCCCGCATGCCGCGCACGCTGATCCTCGAGCCGACGCGCGAGCTCGCCGCGCAGGTCGAAGAGAATTTCATCAGATACGGCAAGAACCACAAGCTCAACATCGCGCTGCTGATCGGCGGCGTCTCCTTCGACGAGCAGGACAAGAAGCTGGAGCGCGGCGCCGACGTGCTGATCGCCACGCCCGGCCGTCTGCTCGATCACCGCGAGCGCGGCAAGCTGTTGCTCAACGGCGTCGAGATCCTCGTCATCGACGAGGCCGACCGCATGCTGGACATGGGCTTCATCCCCGACATCGAGCGCATCTGCGAGATGATCCCGTTCACCAGGCAGACGCTGTTCTTCTCA
This sequence comes from Mesorhizobium sp. C416B, assembly GCF_030323165.1. Lineage (NCBI taxonomy): Bacteria > Pseudomonadati > Pseudomonadota > Alphaproteobacteria > Hyphomicrobiales > Phyllobacteriaceae > Mesorhizobium > Mesorhizobium sp. C416B. The sequence goes on along the minus strand of NZ_CP100471.1, from coordinate 6,683,556 downwards.
GCGACCATGCCGCCGGAGATCACCAAGCTCACCGAGAAGTTCCTGCATGCGCCGGTGCGCGTCGAGGTTTCCAAGGCGGCATCCGCTGCCACCAACATCATCCAGCGCCTGGTCAAGTCCGGCTCCAAGCCGTGGGACAAGCGCGAGACGCTTCGCAATCTGATAAAGGCCGAAGACGCCGAGCTGAAGAACGCTATCATTTTCTGCAACCGCAAGGTCGAGGTCGCGGAGCTGTTCCGCTCGCTGCTGAAGTATGATTTCGACGCCGGCGCCCTGCATGGCGACATGGACCAGCGCGCCCGCATGCAGATGCTGGCCAATTTCCGCGATGGCAAATTGCGCTATCTCGTGGCGTCCGACGTCGCCGCGCGCGGCCTCGACATTCCCGACGTCAGCCACGTCTTCAACTACGACGTGCCGATCCACGCCGAAGACTATGTCCACCGCATCGGCCGCACCGGCCGCGCCGGACGCTCGGGCAAATCCTTCACCATCGCCACCAAGTCCGACACCAAATACATCGACGCCATCGAGCGGCTGATCGGCAACAAGATCGAGTGGCATGACGGCGACCTGTCGACCGTGGTCGCCAGCGAAGGCGGCGAGGACGAAGCGCCCCGCCGTGGCCGTGGCGCTCCGCGCCGCGCCGGCCGCAAGGACGAGGACCGCAAGGCCCATGATCGCAAGGAGGGTGGCGAGCGCAAGCCGCGCGAACGCCATGCCAAGCGCAGCGACGACGCGCCAGCGGCAGATGCCGCGCGCGAGGAACAGCCGGTGGTAGCCGAGGCCGCGGTCGCCGACATCGGCGAACGGCATCAGCGCAAGGAAGCGATCCGCTCCGAAAACAGCGACCGCAAGGTCTCCGATCGCAACAACGAGAACCGCGCCCCGGAACGCGGCGACACAAGGCCGCAGCGCGCCAGCAACAGCCGCCCTGCCCGCGGCAACAACCGCGGTGAAGACAATGACGGCACCGTCGGCTTCGGCGACGACATGCCGGCCTTCATGAAGATCGTCGCCAAGGTCTGATTCCATGAGCCGCGGCGTCCCGAGGACGCGCGGCTTTCCTGGACGCGATTGGGATGCGAGATCTGGAGCCCGCTCAGGATCAATCAGCGCCATGCGCGGTAATCGCAAGACAGGCTCGATCTGCCCGATCTCTTCCGGCCTGGAGCGCTTCAAATACCCGTCGATGCTACAGGCTTTTGAGTTCCAGGCGGGATGCCAATAAATCCAGAAATGCCCGAACCTTGGCCGAAGATGACCGGCCTTCCTGCCACAAGGCATGGATCGGCACCGGTGCCGGCTCGAATTCCGTCAAAACCAGTTCGACGAGACCGTCGTCGACCAAATGTCTTATCTGCCACAGAGGCGAGAAGCCCAAACCCAGTCCGTGGATTGCGGCGGCATAGACCGAGGTCATCAGATTGGAGCGAAAAGCGCCTGCGACCTTCACGGTCCGGGGTTTCCCGTCGATCTGAAACGTCCATTCACCTGGACGCTCGTTAGCGGTTCTGATGATGCAACTGTGCTCACTCAGCTGGAAGGGATGGGCCGGCCGGTCGCACCGCGCGAAATAGGAAGGCGCGCCGAACACAACGCGCCGCAACGCTCCCAGGCGTTTGGCTTTCAAGTTGGAATCCGGCAAATCGCCGATGCGTATTGCCAGGTCGAGACCTTCGGCGCCAAGATCGGCAAATCCATCGGAAAGTTGAAGATCGACCTCGACCCGGGGAAATGTCCGCATGTATTCCGCGATGACAGGCATCAGGACGTTCGGGCCAAACAGAACCGGCGCCCCGATGCGCAGGACGCCTGCCGGCTCCGATCGTTGATTGATCGCCTGAAGTCTTGCGTCGTTTATTTCGTCGACCGCGGGTTTGATCCGGTTGAAAAAGGCTGCTCCGACTTCACTTGGTGTCGAGCGACGCGTTGTCCTGTGGATCAGCTCGACGCCGACTGATTGCTCCAGTGCCGCCAGGGACCGGCTGACCGACTGCAGCGAGCGGTTCAGCCGATGTGCGGCAGTCGTCAGACTTCCATGCTCGACGATCGCGATGAAAGCCTCGAAATCGTCCATTCGGCTCATGCATTCTCCCGACATTCGACATAATATATCGCAAAAACGGGTAATTGTAACGACAATTGCGACGTCGTACCTCTCTGCAAGTTGTCCCGCGAGGACAGGCTTGATGGAAGGAAATCGTCATGCAAGTAGCCAATCCAACTGTTCTGGTTGTTGGTGCCACAGGCCGAGTTGCGGGACTTGTCGTGCCTGAACTTGTCCGCCGCAATGCCAATGTTCGAGCGCTCGTTCGCGACCCTGCGAATGCCGAAAAGGCCCGGAAGGTGGGGGCATCCGAGGTTGCGACAGGAGATTTGCGAAATCGTCAGAGCCTCGAAAGGGCGGTCGCGGGCGTCGACGGCGTCTTTCACATTGGGCCGGCTTTTGCTCCCGATGAAGCAGCCATGGGCGTTGCCATGGTTGAGGCCGCCACGCGAGCAGGAGTTCGAAAGTTCGTCTTCTCGTCGGTGATCCAGCCTACCAATACGCGACTGAAGAACCATGCCAGCAAGGTGCCTGTCGAGGCTGCTCTCTACTCGACGACGATGGAATATACGATTCTGCACCCTGCCAATTTCATGCAGAACCTCGCAGCGGCCTGGCCGTCCGTCGTTGAACATGGTGTTTTCTCGGAACCGTTTCCAAAGACGGCGAAGCTGGCCCGCGTCGACTACCGCGATGTCGCTGAGGTGGCGGCGATCGCCCTAACCGAAGCGCGATTGTCCTACGCGACCCTCGATCTGTGCGCTGACGGCATGCACAGCCGGGAAGACATCGTTGCGATGATGAGTGAGGAACTTGGCAGACCCATCTCTTCTGGTGAGCCGACATTTGGCGAGTGGGCGGCCGAGGCACGCCTTCCCTACAATGACCGCCAAATGCAGGTGCTGGCCAAAATATACGCCCACTATGCCCACTATGGCCTTGGCGGAAACAGTCTGACATTGCGCGCCGCCCTGGGCCGCGAACCGCGTTCGTTGCGCGGCTTTATTCGAAACCTTGCCCAGCAAATGGCGCAGGCCGCCTGACTGCGCCCAGCCGCGCATACTTCCACTTTTCGAGAAGGAGATAGGTGATGCGACCGTCATCCCACAAGGTTTTGAAATCGAGGAAGCTACCGGCCTCCTACAATGCGCTGGTAATGCCATTCGTACTTTCCATCCTGATGTCGTGCATTGTTTCCGCGGTAGCGACGCTGATCAATGCGGGCTGGACAACCGGTTTCGTGGCGACCTGGCCGTATGCATGGGGAGCATCATGGCTAGTGGGCTTTCCAAGTCTGCTGCTGGTCTTGCCGATCGTGCGCCGTATCGTTGCGGCAATTGTCGATCAGCCGACCTCGTAGGCCTTGATTACGGAGTCCGACATGCCAAACAAGAACGGCCCTTGCGGGCCGCTTTTACCTTCGACTGACGGCTCGCAGCGCCATTGTCGACTTCCGCGACCAGATACCTGTCTTCATGCGGGCAGCCTTCATGCGCGCCGGCCCTCATGCCGATCGTCGTCCGAGCCTGATCCCGAGCGCTCTCAAATGCAGCCGGCCAGCTTGCACTCTTGGCACGCTCCTATCCTGGCCCGTCCGTCACATCGGGCCGGGCATCATCTTGGTCGGTTTTTCCAGCATCGGAAACTCTGCCTTGCTGCATTTCACGTTCGGGTTGGTCGGACTGAACATGCCGTTCGGATTGTCTCTGAACAGCCAGGCATGAAGGTCGTAGTGGACGAACTCCCTCGGAATGAGCGGATAGTGCCCTTCCATCGGTCCCATGAAGGTCTGGCCAAATAGTTTTGGAGGTTCCTTGGTGTCTGGCGTCAGGGGCATCAGCCATTCCACGCCAACCAATTTCAAGCCTTTCTTGGTCGGCTCGTAGATCAGCACATTGGGGCGCATCGGATCGAGTTTCTGACCGACACTCGGGACGTTGACGAAATGGATGCCCATAGCGCCCTTCGGATAGTCCATTGCGCCCTCGATCCTGTCCCCGCTGTAATAGACACACCCGACAGTCGACAGATAAAGGTCGCGGACGGCGACCGTGTAGTCCTCATATTTGGCGAGCGATTTCTTCAAAGCTTCGATGTCGGCTTTGTTGGCGTCCTCGGCTCGAGCCGTGGCGGCTGCGCACCAAGCTGAGGCCAGACCTGTCAAAATGAGGACGCCGCAGCGCCCAAGACGAGCTGTTCTTGTCATGCATTCCTCCCAGATTTCCCTTATCTGGCCGTGCAGGACCGGGGCCGACTAAGTGACTGCGCGGCCGTTTGTATCGCCCCATCCCCTCTGGAACCGCGCCAATGCTAATCCCTTCCAAGGTCTCCGGAAAGGGATTATTAGAAATCTCTAATGCATTAGACCTTTTGGCGGACCACAGGAGCCCAAAAAGAAAGCGGCCCCTTGCGGGGGCGCCTTCGCATTTCGATGCCGAACAATTCAGGTCAGCGGCGAAAGCTGGATCTCGACGCGCCGGTTCTGCGCACGGCCGGCCGCCGTTCCATTGGACGCGATCGGACGGGTCTTGCCGAATCCGGTGACGGCGAAGCGGCGCGAATCGACACCTTGGCCTGAGAGATAGTTGGCGACCGCCAATGCGCGGCGCTGCGACAGATCGAAATTGTGTTCGTCGCCACCGGTCGAATCGGTATGGCCGAACACGTCGACCGTGGTCTGCTTGAACTTCTTCAGCACCAGCGCAACCGAGTTCAGCACCTGGTAGAAGCCGGGCTTCACCGCATCCTGGTCGACGTTGAAAGTAATGTCGGACGGCATGTTGAGGATGATCTGGTCGCCGGTGCGGGTGACGCTGACGCCGGTGCCTTCGAGTTGGCGGCGCAGTTCAGCCTCGTTCTGGTCCATGGTCGCGCCGATGGCGCCGCCGGCCAGCGCGCCGATACCGGCGCCGATCAGCGCGTTGCGGCGGTCATTGCCGCCGGCAAGCAGGCCGAGGCCCGCACCCGCCAGGGCGCCAAGGCCGGCGCCGGCTGCGGTGTTCGAAACCTTCTGCTCGCCGGTGTACGGATCGGTCGTGGTGCAGGCACTCACCAGCACAGCCGTCGCAACGGCGACGAGCACAGTCTTTTTCATAGAATCGTCCCTCTCCAAAGCGCGGCCTTTGCGGCTCGCGCATATAAGCCCTTCTCGGGTCTTGTAACATGAAATGCGGCGAAAAACCGAGCGGCGAAAGCGGCTTTTCCCCGCTCGCGCCACTCTTCCGCTTCGGTGGCTGGTGCTGGCCTACCAGAGGTTCTTGCCGTCAATGACGACCACCTCGACCTTATCGAGGTCGAAATCGTCGAACAGCCGCGAATTGACTGATATCTTGGGATTGTCGAAGTCCGGTTTGCCGGTCGACCAGTCCGGCGTTTCGGTGAAGGTGCCGCAGCCGCAAATGGCGCAAAACCCGTGTTTGACGGTCTTCGATCCCCATTGATAGAAGGAAACGTTTTCCGGCGAGCTGGTGAGCTTGAATTGCGACGGAACGTAGTAAGCCCACAGCGAACCGCGCTTGGAGCAGAACGAGCAGGTGCATTGTGTTACCGTCTCGGGCGCCTGCGAAACCTCGAACGTCGTCGCCTTGCAATGACAGCTGGCCTTGATGGTCATGAAAAGCTTTCCTCTCCGTTGCCGCCACCCATGCGGCAAGGCACCATAAAGGAAGGCTCCTGACAACTGTCTGTCAGCAGGCGCCGGTCGATCGAGCCGAGCGGCGATCTGGCCGAAGCGGACCCGTCGTCACCTCCCAATCGTCGTCACCTGCCGATATAGGCGGCCAGTTCGTCCGGCGTCCCGTTTGGGAAAGCCTGTTTCAGAAAATCCAGGAACGCCGACACGCGCGCGCTGAGCAGCCGCCGCGACGGGTAGAGCGTCCATAGAGAGATCTCCGGGCCGTCGATATCCCCCCAATTCACCAGTGTGCCGTCAGCCAGGTCGTGGGCCACCAACGAAATGGGAAGCCGTCCTGCGCCGATGCCGGCTCGCACCGCATCCCGGACCATGATGAGCGTCGACAAGGCGAGGACCGGCTCGATTCTAAGTGTTGCCCGGCCACCTGGTGTCTTCACCTGCCATGTTTGCCGCTCGCCCGTCCCGCGCGCAACGCCAGGAGCGGCGAGCCCGTCGGCCGGGCGAGGAAGGTCCGGGCTCGCGACGACGACCAGGCGGTCGTGGAGAAACGCCCGTCCGACCAGGCTTTCATCGGGATCCGGATTGACCCGGATTACCAGATCGTAGCCTTCCTCGATCATGTCGACATGCCGGTCTTCGGTGGTCACTTCAAGCCTCACCTCAGGATACCTCAGGGCAAATCCCGCAGCGATCCTCCCCATTGCAGTCTGCGAAAAATGCAAAGGCGCGCTGATCCGCAATCTGCCCTTGGGTCTCTGACCGCCCAAGGCAATCGCCGATGCCGTCTCGTCCAGCTCGGCAAGCAACGCCCCCGTCCGCTCGAAGAGCGCCCGTCCTTCTTCGGTCAGCTTCAGGTTACGCGCACCCCGTTCGAACAGACGCAGATCGAGACTGCTTTCCAATTCGCCAACGCGCCGGGACAATGTTGCTTTGGGCCGGCCGGTGGACCTTGCCGCTTTGCCGAAGCCGCCATGGCGAGCCACGAGGTTAAAATCGGCAAGGGCTAAAAGATCCATGACTGTCCCACCAGTGAGACGACGTGTCTAAAATTGCCGTCTACTGGGCTCTTTGTGAGCCACACATATTGGGGCTGTCAAGCAACCCAACAGGAGAAATTCCATGACCATTCTCGTTACCGGCGCCACCGGCAATATCGGCCGCCAAGTCGTCGAACAGCTCGCCAAGCACGGCGCCGGTGTGCGTGCTCTCGTGCGCGATCCGTCGAAAGCCAGTTTTCCGGCAGGCGTATCCGTCGCGCAAGGCGACTTTCTCGATGTCGATTCGCTGCGCAAAGCCATGTCTGGCGTTTCCACGCTGTTTCTCTTGAACGCCGTGGTGCCGGACGAATTCACCCAGGCTTTGATCGCCTTGAACGTCGCCCGATCGGCCGGCATCGAGCGGATCGTCTATCTCTCGGTGATCCACGCTGACGTCTATGTGAACGTGCCGCATTTCGCGGGCAAGTTCGGCGTCGAGCGAATGATCGAACACATGGACTTCAAAGCTACGATCTTGCGCCCGGCCTACTTCATCCAGAACGATCTGACGGTCGAAGACGTCATCACCGGCTACGGCACCTACCCAATGCCGATCGGCCCCAAGGGTCTCGCCATGATCGACGCCCGCGATATCGCCGAGATCGCCGCCCTTGAGCTGCTGCGTCGCGAACAGTCCAAGGAGCCGCTTGCGTTCGAGAGGATCAACCTCGTCGGTCCGCAGACACTGACCGGGACGGACATTGCCGCAATCTGGTCAGACGTACTCGCCCGCCCGATCAGCTACAGCGGCGACAATACGGAGGGTTTTGAGCAAAATCTCAAGCAGTTCCTGCCCGCCTGGATGGCCTACGACATGCGCCTGATGGGCGAGCGTTTCTTCACCGACGGGATGCTGCCCGAGGCCGGCGACGTCGAGCGCCTGACGGCACTTCTGGGTCGCCCACTGCGCCCGTATCGCGACTTCGCCTCGGCACTCGCTGCTTCCGTCTGACGCAAGCGCCTTCAGCACCACCAAGGCCGGCCTTCCGATGAGAACTGCCAACAGAACTCAGTAGGAACGCGGTGGCACGAACAGGCAGATCGTCTTGCCTGCGTCGAGGCCGGCCTGATGCGCGCACCAGTGGAAATCGCCGTCGGGTGAGTCCTTGACCCGCTTGTCGCTCATCGGAACGACCTCCCCCGTTCCGGCGATGACATAGCCCTCCGGCTTTTCCAGCACCTCGCCGGTATGGGTGGTGCGGCAGTCGTAGTTTGCGCAGCAGGCGAAGGGATAACTCCAGCCTTGCGGCTTCGCCGCCGTAGGCTTGGCGTCATGGGCGAAGGCGGGTGCGGTCAGCACCGCCGCAAGCATCGCGATTGCAAAGATCGGGGTCACGAACAAGGAAAACAGGAGTCGGCCAGCCGGTTGAACGGCTCTGGCCGATCGGAGAGTGGCAGCAGACATGGAAGCGTTCCTTTCAAACGAGCATCAAGCGTTTCGCTTGCCCGTTCCCGGAACGTGTCTTCCCAGTGGCCGGATCGTCAGGTCGCAGATATGCCGCGTCCGGCCATAAATGCTTTTTCTCTTCCAGCCCTCGGATGCTGGGCTGATTCCTAGGCCGGCGCAAGAAGTTGCTGCGCGAGGCCGCACATCTACGCCGCTATCTGCAACCGCTGACGAGATCCAAGGCCAGGCTCAACTCCCGGCAGACGGGCAACGAAACAACGGGATTGGCCGTATGTGGTTCCAGCCTATGCGTCGCCTGGACCGGCGATCACATGCCCTTCATATTGCGGCAAGTCGTCGGCGATGGTGAACCATGGCGCCTTGGAGCCGACGAAGATGTGCGCGGTCGGCCGGATCGTCGGATCGTCGACCAGCGTGCCCATGGCGACATGGACATAGGCGCCGTCGCGGACCAGCGAATACAGCAACGAGCCGCAGCGGCTGCAATGCGCATCGTGGCCGCTGTCATCGCCGAAATGGATGAGCCCGTGATGCCCTTCGGCAAGGGCAAGTTTCTCGCGCTCGATGCCGGCGAAGGGCTTGAAGGCGGAACCTGTGGTGCGCCGGCAGTTCGAACAATGGCAGATCGCGGCATAGACGAACTCGTCCGCCACTTCATACTGAACCGTGCCGCAAAAGCATTTGCCGGTGAGCCTGCGACTCATGGTTCCTCCTTCGCTCCCCCGCCAAGGGATGTTCTTATTCAAGTCAGCCGACTCGAAAGTGGCGGAAGCGCAGGTATCATCCATTCGCAGGCCGGCCTCAGCTGAATATGAACATATCCTAGTCGAGGTCGGCCACGGCTTCACCGGCACCACCCTCGATGCGCTGCGACAACGAGGCTTCCATGAAGTCGTCGAGGTCGCCGTCGAGCACGCTCGAGGGGCTGGTGCTCTCGACGCCGGTGCGCAGGTCCTTCACCAACTGGTAGGGCTGCAGCACATAGGAACGAATCTGGTGACCCCAGCCGATGTCGCTCTTCGACGCTTCTGTGGCATTGGCCACCGCTTCGCGCTTCTTCAGCTCTTCCTCGTAAAGGCGCGAGCGCAGCATTTCCCAGGCCTTCGCCTTGTTCTTGTGCTGCGAGCGTTCGGCCTGGCAGGCAACCGCGATGCCGGTGGCGATATGGGTGATGCGAACCGCCGAGTCCGTGGTGTTGACGTGCTGGCCGCCCGAACCGGATGAGCGGTAGGTGTCGATGCGTACATCCGATTCCGAGACGTCGATCTCGATCCTGTCATCGACGACCGGGTAGACCCAGACGCTGGAGAAGGACGTGTGGCGGCGCGCATTGCTGTCATAGGGTGAAATGCGGACCAGGCGATGAACGCCCGACTCGGTCTTCAGCCAGCCATAGGCATTGTGGCCCTTGATCAGGAGCGTGGCGGACTTGATGCCGGCCTCTTCGCCGTCATGGACTTCCAGCACTTCGACCTTGAAACGGCGACGCTCGGCCCAGCGCGTGTACATGCGCAGAAGCATCGAGGCCCAGTCCTGGCTCTCGGTGCCGCCGGCGCCGGCATGGACTTCGAGATAGGTGTCGTTGGCGTCGGCCTCGCCCGACAGCAGCGTCTCGACCTGGCGGGCCTTGGCCTCGCCCTGCATCGAGCGGAGGGCTGCTTCCGCCTCGGCGATCACGCTCTGGTCGCCCTCTTCCTCACCCAGTTCGATCAGGCCGATATTGTCTTCCAGCGCCTGAGTCAGGCTTTTGACGCCGGCGATCCCGTCTTCGAGGCCCTGGCGCTCGCGCATCAGCTTCTGCGCTTCCAGCGGATCATTCCAGAGGCTGGAATCCTCGGCGCGCACGTTCAGGTATTCAAGCCGTTTTATGGCCTGATCCCAGTCAAAGATGCCTCCTCAGCAGGGTGATCGCCTGCCTGATCTCGTCGACAATATTCTGCGTTTCCGCGCGCATGGCTGGTTGTTCTGTCCTGTTTTCGAAGTGGCGCTTGGGTCGGCGCGATACATAGGCACGGCATTGCTGCCTGTAAAGCGAAATGGGCCGGCTCAACAAGCCAGCCCATTCGACGTAAAAAATCAGGTCGTCAGTAGAGTCCGCCGCCGGGTGCCTGGATGGCTTCCGTTGCCTGCGGCGATAGCGGTCCGCCGGCGCCGTTGGACCCGTCGGCGCCCATGCCGATCACCCAATAGCTGTCGGCTGGGCCGGTGCCAGGCTTGAAGGCTTCGATGATGGTGCCGGGATCGCCCGACGCGGCACGCATGCCGGTCTTGCGGTTGATCGCGACCAGGTTCATGCCTTCCGGCACCTTGAAGTCGACATTCGGCGTGCCGTCCAGCGCAACGCGCATGAAGTCCTTGAAGATAGGTGCCGCCAGACCGCCGCCAGTGGCGCCATGGCCGAGACCGCGCGGCGTGTCGTAACCCATGTAAAGGCCGACTACGAGGTTCGGCGTATAGCCGATGAACCAGGCGTCCTTCTCGTCATTGGTCGTTCCGGTCTTGCCGGCGATGTGGCGGCCAAGCTCGGCGATGGTGGCGCCGGTGCCGCGCTGGACCACGCCTTCCATCATCGAGGTGATCTGGTAGGCCGTCATCGGATCGAGCACCTGCTCGGAATTGTCGACCAGTTCCGGTTCGGGCTGGTTGTTCCATTCGGGCGCGTTGCAGCCTTCGCAGCCGCGCTCGTCCTGCTTGAACACGGTCTTGCCGTAGCGGTCCTGGATGCGGTCGATGAGCGAGGGTTTGATCGACTTGCCGCCATTGGCCATGATCGAATAGGCCGACACCATGCGCATCACCGTCGTCTCGCCGGAGCCCAGCGCCATCGGCAGATACGGCGCCAGATGGTCGTAGACGCCGAACCTCTCGGCATACTCCACCACCAGCTTCATGCCCATGTCGTTGGCGAGCCGCACCGTCATCAAATTGCGCGACTTTTCGATGCCGGAGCGCAAGGTCGCGGGGCCGGCCACCGTGCCGTCATAGTTCTTCGGCGTCCAGGTCGTGTTGCCGCTCTGGATGGTGATCGGTCCGTCCATGATAACCGAGGCCGGCGTATAGCCATTGTCGAGCGCGGCCGAATAGACGATCGGCTTGAAGGACGATCCCGGCTGGCGCATCGCCTGCGTGGCGCGGTTGAACTCCGACTGCGCATAGGAGAAGCCGCCGACCATGGCCAGCACGCGGCCGGTATGTGGATCCATGGCGATCAGGCCGCCCTCCACTTCCGGCACCTGGCGCAACGTGTAGGCGCCTTCCGACCCTTCGTTCTTCTGCACGAAGATGACGTCGCCGGGCTGCAGTACATCGGCCGGAGACTTGGCCTTGACCGTCTTGCCATCGACCACATGGCGCATGGCAAAGCTCATGTCTTCCTTGCTGACGGCGCCTTCGACGCGTTCCTTGACGATATCGCCCGAAATCTGCCGCGTCGGCTGCAGGCCGATGGAAAGGCCGGTCGCCGAGCTGTCGAGCACGACGGCAAGCGACCATTCCGGCACGTCTTCCAGCCCCTTGACGTTGCCCAGCGCCACGCCCCAGTCGCCGGAAGCATCGATATGCGTCACCGGTCCGCGATAGCCGCGCAGCGTGTCATATTTGAGCAAGCCGTTCTGCATCGACTTGCGGGCGATGAGCTGGATCTTCGGATCGAGCGTCGTGCGCACCGAAAGGCCGCCCTCATAGAGCGCGTTCTCGCCATAGCGCGAGATGATCTGGCGGCGCACTTCCTCGGTGAAATATTCACCCGCAAACAGATAGGAGCCGTTACGACGCGGCGTCACGCCGAGCGGCTCGGCCTTGGCCTTGTCGCCTTCCTCGCGCGTCACGTAGCCGTTCTCGACCATCTGGTCGATGACCCAGTTGCGGCGCTCGATGGCGCGGTCGGCATGCTTGAAGGGATGGTAGTTGTTGGGCCCCTTCGGCAGCGACGCCAGATAGGCGGCTTCCGCGACCGTGAGTTCGTTGACCGACTTGTCGAAATAGGTCAGTGCCGCGCCCGCAACGCCATAGGCGCCGAAACCGAAGAAGATTTCGTTGAGGTAAAGCTCAAGGATGCGGTCCTTCGAATAGGCCTGCTCGATGCGGAAGGCCAGGATCATCTCCTTGATCTTGCGCTCGTAGGTCTGGTCCGAGGACAAGAGGAAGTTCTTCGCCACCTGCTGGGTGATGGTCGAGGCGCCGACCTGGCGCCTGCCCGAACCCAGATTCTGCAGGTTGACGTAGATGGCGCGGCCAAGCCCGGTGATGTCGATGCCGGGATGGTTGTAGAAATTCTTGTCCTCGGCCGACAGGAACGCCGCCTTGACCCGGTCCGGAACCGCCTGGATCGGCAGATAGAGCCGCCGTTCGCGCGCATATTCGGCCATCAACGAGCCGTCGGAAGCATGGATGCGGGTCGTCACCGGCGGCTCGTACTTGGCCAGCACCTCGTAGTCGGGCAGGTCTTTCGACAGATGGCTGATGTATATCGCCACGCCCGCGGCGACGATAAGCGCCAGCGTCGTGCCGATACCAAAGAAATAGCCGATAAGACGAATCATGCCCGCTCCAGTCCGAGGTCCGGGAATTTCCTAGACGAAGCCGCCTTTCGCGCAAGCCTTCGCAACTGTCCCGATCCGTGATGGAAAACCCATGTCGCCACCATGTGGGCAAAATACGGCAGTGCCCGGTTTAGGCATCCCCCACCTGAAATAAAAGCGCCTGGTGTTGTCGTCGTGCAACGCTGCCTCCGGTCGTGGGCGGCGGCGACCATCTCAGCCTCCGGTTCCCGTTCCCATCTTGGCGGAGGCAAACAGGGCGACGGCGTTGGTGATGCTCTGCGCCGCCTTGCCGCGCCAGTCGGCGTCGAGCAGTTGCGCTTCATCCTTGGCGTTGGAGAGATAGCCAAGTTCCACCAGCACCGACGGCACATCGGGCGCTTTCAGCACTTTGAAGCCGGCCGAACGCTGCGGATTGTTGATCAGGCCGACGCTGGTGGACAACTGGCCGACCAGAGTGTGGGCAAAGCTCATCGAGAAATTATGCGTCTCGCGGCGGATCAGGTCGATCAGTATGTCGGTGACTTCCTTGTTGTCGTCCTTGATCACCATGCCGGCGAACTGGTCGGAGAGGTTTTCGCGGTCGGCAAGCGCCTGCGCTTCCGGGTCGGATGCCTCGTCGGAGACGGTATAGACGGTGGCGCCTCTGATACCCTTGACGCGGATCGTGTCGGCATGGATCGAGATCAAAAGGTCGGCCTCGTGCTGACGGGCGATGCGCACGCGGTCATCGAGCCGCAGGAACTCGTCGGTATCGCGCGTCATGAACACGTCGTAGTTGCCGACGGCGGCGAGCTTGTCGCGCAGTTCGGTGGCGAAGGCCAGCGTCACGTTCTTCTCGATGGTGCCGTTGAGGCCTTCGGCGCCACCGTCGATGCCGCCATGGCCGGGATCGATGACGATGGTGAAGCGATGCCCGGGATTGGAGATCGGCCCTGTGCCGACCCTGGAGCCCTTGTCGGTGGAGACGGTCGAGCCAGTGGTCAGCGCCTGGTTGGCAAGGGCTTCGTCGAACTCGCGGTCGGAGGCTGCCGACATGTCGATGGCGATGCGATAGCCTGCGCCGTCCTCGTTCTTGAGCACCTCGAGCTTGTCGACCGAGAACGGCCCCTTGCCGGTCAGGATCAGCCGCGATCCCTCGCCCTGATCGCCATAACGCACCGCTTTGACCAGGCCGCGGGCCTTGGCGTCCTTCGCGCCAATGGCGAATCGGGTGCGCGGCAGGTCCACGACCAGCCGGTTGGGGCCGCGCAGCAGGAACCATTTGATGTCGGGCTCGCGGTCGAAATCGATGACGATGCGCATCTTGGTTGCGTCGCCGGCCATCTTGTAGGCGGTGGCGCCGAGTGGCGCATCGGCGGCGCGTGAAACCGGCGCAAAAGCAAGGCAAAGCGCCAGCAGCAACAGCACACCGGCAGCGCGCAGGAAACGGCCTGCACGGCCATGGCCCTTGTCTGTGATGCCCGCCAGTCCCATTTCTTTGCAGTCGCTCCCGGTTTGGCGCTTGCGCCCGCGTGGTTGGTCGAAATGCCGGTCAAGGCCGCAGACTCGATTAACGATTGGTATCCAGAGAAGGTTAACCAAGCCTTTTCATTGAGGATTAAGGCCTGTGCTTCCGTTACGGCACTGCTTTTTGCCGGCATCCGAAATCGGGGTTGCCTTCCACCCCGTCAAATCATAAAAGCGATGGTGGATCACTGCAATCCTGGAACCGCTTCTCCCGCAGCTTCCTGCTACAGGTCAGATGAAAGGCGGCTCCTTTCGCTCCAGCGAAAAGGCTTCAGGTGATCGCGACGAATTTCGCAGGTGTGCGCCCGTGGCGGGGGAATCGCCTGCGTGAGGAAAACGGCCGGGTTTGTTCCCGTGCCGGCTCTGTATGAGCAAACAAGCTGGTCCGGTTCGTCCGGGCTTTGGTTCAAAAGGTTCTGCTGGTGACGATGGCTTCAAGCGCAATCATGGAAAGGTCCGCATCAAACCGCGCCATTGTGGCTGCGGGCGGCACCGCCATGGCGCTCAAGCGGCGTCCGGCGGACATTCAGACATCCGGCACCCACATCCCAGACACGCAGCAGCGGGCTTTGCCTCGCAAGCTGCGGCTGACGGCTGCCGGGAGGAAACGAAATAATGCCCAACAAAATGCTGATAGACGCCTCCCACCCGGAGGAAACACGCGTTGTCGTTATCCGCGGTAACCGTATTGAAGAATTCGACTTTGAATCTCAGGACAAGAAGCAGCTCAAAGGAAACATCTATCTCGCCCGCGTAACGCGTGTCGAACCTTCCCTTCAGGCAGCCTTTGTCGAATATGGCGGCAACCGTCACGGTTTCCTCGCCTTCAGTGAAATTCACCCCGACTATTACCAGATCCCGGTCGCCGATCGTCAGGCTTTGCTGCGCGCTGAAGCGCAGGAAGCGGAGGAAGAGGAGAACGAGGACAATGACGGCGACGACCGCCAGAGTCGCGATCGCGGCCGGCGCGGCCGCCGGCGCGGCGGCAAGGGTCGTGAGCGCGGCGAACACAAGCGCGACGCCGGCGCCGATGATGAGAACGGCGAACATGGCGATGCCGGCAGCGATGCCGTCTCCAAAGCGCCTGCTTCCGAGCATGCCGCGGCCAATACCGCCGGGCATGACGATCATGGCGGGCATGGCGACAGCGAAGCCTCCGACGCCGAGACATCCGGGACCGAACCGTCGGAAGGCGGCCCGACATCGATCGCGGCAAGCGTCGAAGCGGATGTGATCTCCGAAGCTGTCCCTGCGGCGGAGCCGGGTGACGAAAGGTCGTCCAGCGAGGCAAGTGGCGAAGCCACCTCCGAGGACAATGATCGCGGCATGCTGGAAGAGGTGCAGTCCTCGCATCCGGACGACCACGAGATCGAATCCGTAGGCGCCGAGGATGCGCTGGAAGAGGTGCGCAGCCGCCGCAAGCCGGTGCGCCGCCAGTACAAGATTCAGGAAGTCATCAAGCGCCGGCAGATCCTGCTGGTGCAGGTGGTCAAGGAAGAGCGCGGCAACAAGGGCGCTGCACTCACCACCTATCTGTCGCTTGCCGGCCGCTATTCCGTGCTGATGCCCAACACCGCACGCGGCGGCGGCATTTCGCGCAAGATCACCAGTGCGGTCGACCGCAAGCGCCTCAAGGAGGTCGTTGCCGATCTCGAAGTGCCGCAGGGCATGGGCGTCATCCTGCGCACCGCCGGCGAAAGCCGCACCAAGGCGGAAATCAAGCGCGACTACGAATATCTGATGCGGCTTTGGGAAAACGTCCGCAATCTGACGCTGCAATCCACCGCCCCTGCCCTCGTCTATGAGGAAGGCAGCCTGATCAAGCGCTCGGTGCGCGACCTCTACAACAAGGATATTGACGAGATTCTTGTCTCCGGCGAGGAAGGCTACCGCGAGGCCAAGGATTTCATGCGCATGCTGATGCCGAGCCACGCCAAGGTGGTTCAGCCCTTCCGCGACACGACGCCGATCTTCGTGCGCAACGGCATCGAGGCGCAGCTCGACCGCATGCTGCAGCCGCAGGTGACGCTGAAGAGCGGCGGCTACATCATCATCAACCAGACCGAGGCCCTGGTCGCCATCGACGTCAATTCGGGCCGCTCCACCAAGGAGCACTCGATCGAGGACACCGCTCTCCACACCAACCTTGAAGCGGCGGAAGAGGTCGCCAGGCAATTGAGGCTGCGCGATCTCGCCGGCCTGATCGTCATCGACTTCATCGACATGGAGGAGAACCGCAACAACCGCTCCGTCGAGAAGCGGCTGAAGGATCACCTCAAGAACGACCGAGCCCGCATCCAGGTCGGCCGCATCTCACATTTCGGTCTGATGGAGATGTCGCGCCAGCGCATCCGCGCCAGCGTGCTGGAATCGACCATGAAGCCCTGCCCGCATTGCGGCGGCACCGGCCATGTGCGCTCCGATTCGTCGGTGGCGCTGATGGTGGTACGGGCGATCGAGGAATTCCTGCTCAAGGATTCGCGCAGCCACATCACGGTGCGGACCCCGGCGGCGACCGCTCTCTATGTGCTCAACCACAAGCGCGGCACGCTGGTGGAACTCGAAAGCCGCTTTGGCCTGACCATCACCGTCGAGGCCGATGATACGGTCGGTGTGCAGCACTACGCGATCTTCCGCGGCGCCATTGCCGAAAAGCCGGAAGGCTTTGTCGAAGCGCGAACCTTCCCGGCCTATGTCGAGCCGGAAGAGCCCGAGGACGAGATCGTCATCGAGGAGGAAGACGACGAGGTTGTGGTACAGGCAGAGCAGCCGCGTCAGGCGCAGCCGCAGTCGCAGCAGCAGCAGCCGAGATCGGCTGAGGACGGCGAAGGCCGCGATCGCAAGCGTCGCAAGCGCCGCAGGCGGCGCGGCGGCAAGGATCGCGAACGCGAACATGGCGATCGCGAGCATGGCGCCGAAGGTGCTTCGGTTTCGGCGGCAAGCGACGACTTTGCCGCTGAACCAGGCGATGACGATGCAACACAGCAAGACGAAGCCCAGGTTGGCGCCGTCGAAACGGTGGAAGCATCAGATGACGCCCAGGGCAAGAAGCGCCGTCGCGGCAAGCGCGGCGGCAAGCGCAATCGTCGCGAAGACGGCACGGAGACCGAAGCCGGCGAAACCGCCTCGGTGGCCGAGGCCGCTGAAGTCGGAACGGCCGCAAGCGAGCCCGTGGCAGCCGTAGCGGTTGAAGAAGCAGCGGCTCCCGCCGCGGCGAACGACGACGCTCCAGCCGAAAAGCCGAAGAAGAAGCGCGCTTCAAGGGCAAAGAAGGCTGTGGTGGAAGTCGCCGATGAGACGGCGGCCGAGGCTGCACCGGAAGCTGCCGTCGAAGCAGCCGCCCCCGCTGCGGCCGATGCCGCCACGGAAACGACAGTCGACGACGAGCCCGCCAAGGCTCGCCCGTCACGGCGCAAAGCCGTGGCCGCGGATACCTCCGCGGTGCCGGTGGTTTCCTCCAGCGTTGCTGACGAGGCAAAGTCAGAGGAAAAGCCGAAGCGCGCCGGCTGGTGGCAGCGGAAGGGCTTTTTCTAAGCTATTCAGCCGATTAAGATAGGTTCCTGACAAAAATCCCGCGCCGTTCAAACCACGGCGCGGGATATTTGCATGCGCGAATGACGGAAGGCGTCAGGGGGCGAAAATCGACCAGTTCATCATCCTGGCCAGTTTTTCCAAGGCGATCGACCCCAGCTTGGAATTGCCGTTGGCGTTCAAGCCCGGCGACCATACGGCGAGCGAAGCAACACCCGGCACGATCCCCAATATGCCACCGCCGACGCCGCTTTTGCCGGGAATGCCGACACGGAAGGCGAAATCGCCGGAGCCGTCATAGTGGCCGCAGGTCAGCATCATGGCGCCGATGCGCCGCGCCCGCTCGGCAGACACCACGGAGTGCCCGGTTGCCGGGTTTCTGCCGCCATTGGCGAGGAAGCGGCCGGCCAGCGCCAATTGCCGGCAGCTCATGGCGATGGCGCAATGGTGGAAGTACACGCCCAGCGCCAGCTCCGGTGCATGGTGGAGATTGCCGAAGGATTTCATGTAGTTGGCAAGCGCGAAGTTGCGATAGCCGGTGGCGCGTTCGGAAGCCGCGACCTCGCGGTCGATGATGATCGCTTCGTCATCAGCAAGGAACTGGATGAAGCGCAGGATTTCGCCGATCGCCTCGCGCGGCTGGTGGCCGGCAAGCAGTATGTCGGAGACGACGATGGCGCCGGCATTGATGAACGGATTGCGCGGAATGCCGTTCTCATGCTCGAGCTGCACGATCGAGTTGAACGGATTGCCCGACGGCTCGCGTCCGACACGCTGCCACAGCGCGTCGCCGACATTGCCGAGCGCCAACGTGAGCGTAAACACCTTGGAGATGGACTGGATCGAAAACGCCTGGTCGGCGTCGCCGGCGACCAGCACGCGGCCGTCATTGGTCACGGCGGCAATGCCGAATTTCTTCGGATCGACCTTGCCGAGCTGCGGAATGTAGGTGGCGACCTCGCCGCGATCGGAGCGCTCGGCCATCTCGGCGGCGATGTCGGCCAGCGCTTGTTCAAGATCCGGCATGCTCGTCCCCGCTATTTCAGCCAGCGCTCGATGCGCGCCATCGCCTCGACCATGTCGTCATGGCTGCCGGCATAGGAAAAGCGCATCGTGCGGTGTCCTGCCAGCGGATCGAAATCGCGACCGGGCGTCGCCGCCACATGCGCTTCGGCCAGCATTTTGCGCGCAAAGGCCATGCTGTCATTGGTATGCCGGGTGACATCGCAGAAAGCGTAGAAGGCACCGTCCATCGGCGCCGCCAAGGGAAATCCGAGTTCCGGAAGGCGCCGCATCAACAGCTCGCGGTTCCAGGCATAGCGCGCCTTCACTGCTTCCAGCTCTTGCGTCGCCTTGAAGGCTTCGATCGCCGCGATCTGCGACAGTTCCGGCGGCGAGATGTAGAGGCTCTGGGCGATGCGCTCGATCGGCCTCACCAGAGCTTCCGGCAGCACCATCCAGCCAATGCGCCAGCCGGTCATGCAATAATATTTCGAGAAGGAATTGATCACCGTCACGCCTGAGCCATGGGCCAGCGCAGTGGTGTCGGGCGCGGCATAGGCCAGCCGATGATAGATTTCGTCCGATATCACCGCGATGCCGAGTTCTTCGGCTGTCCTCACCAGTGCGGACAACTCGTCGGCGGGAATGACCGCACCTGTCGGATTGGCCGGGCTGGCGAACAACACGCCCTTCAGCGGTTTTTCCTGGTGCGCCGATTTCAAATGCTCGGCGTGCAGGTAGGCGTCCGTGCCGAGCTCGATCTCGACGATCTCGATGCCGAGCGCGGCCATGATGTTGCGGTAGGCCGGATAGCCGGGTGCTGCGATGGCGACGCGGTCGCCGGGATCGAACATCGCCAGGAATGCCAGATTGAAGGCGGCCGACGATCCCGTGGTCACGGCGATCCGGTTCGGCGCGACATCGATCCCGTAGTGATCGCCATAATGTCCGGCGATCGCCTTGCGCAGATCCGCCAGACCGAGCGTGTCGGTATAGCCGATGCGTCCGATCCTCAGCGCATTTGCGGCTGCTTCCCTCACGCCCACGGGCGCCGGATCGGATGGCTGGCCGACGGCCATGGAGACGACAGGCACGCCCGTCGCCTTCAGCCGGTTGGCTTCGGCCAGAATGTCCATGGCGTGAAACGGCTCGACTTCACCGCGGCGCGACAGCGAAACTACCATTTGACCTCAATCTTTCCGTCCGGCCCGCCGCTCAAAGCCATCAACCGGCGGCAGCGCCGCACAAATGCCCGATTGATGTGAGGATCACAAGTTCGCCTAGTTTCGGTGCCGTGACTTTTCATCGTTCGCGCGCTCGTTTACCAGTGGACCTCATGCAGAGCCGACCCAAATCAACGATGTCCAAATCTTCCATCAGGAAGACAGCGCGCGGCTTTGCGACGCTTTTGCTTGCCGCCGCCGTCGCTGCAACCGGCTCGGTGACGGCCTTCGCGCAGGCGGTGCCGGTCGTGCGCGATGCCGAGATCGAGGCGCTGGTGCGCGACTATGCGCGGCCGATCTTTAAGGCGGCCGGTCTTGCCAATGACGGCGTCGATATCGTTCTGGTCAACGATCAGAGCTTCAACGCCTTCGTCACCGGGCGCCGGCTGTTCATCAACACCGGCGCGCTGATGCAGGCAGAAACGCCCAACGAGATCATCGGCGTCATCGCCCATGAGGCCGGCCACATCGCAGGCGGCCATCAGCAGAAATTGCGCGACCAGCTCGAGCGCGCCAAGACCATGGCCATCATCGCCACGCTGCTTGGCGCCGGCGCCATCGTTGCCGGCGCTACCACCAACAGCCGCGGCCTTGCCGGCGCCGGCATGGGTGTCGCCGCGGGCGGCGGCGAGATGGCGCAGCGCAGCATTCTTGCCTACCAGCGCACCGAAGAGTCGACCGCCGACCGCTCTGCCATCACCTATCTCAATGCCACCGGCCAGTCCGGCATGGGCATGCTGAAGACCTTCGCCCGCTTCCAGAGCGCGCTGTCGCTTTCCGGCACGCAGGTCGATCCCTACCGCATCAGCCACCCGATGCCGCAGGAGCGCATCGCCAATCTCGAAGTGCTGGTCAAGCAGAGCCCTAACGTCGACAAGGTCGATCCGCCGGCACTGCAGCAGCGGCACGACATGATGCGCATCAAGATCGCCGCCTATATGGGCGGCCAGGCCGCCGCCACGCGGCTGATCCGCAAGGCCCCGGGCAGCCTCGCCTCGCGCTATGGCGAAGCGCAGATGGCCTATCTCTACGGCAATCTGGGTGCAGCACTGACCAAGGCCAATGCATTGATCAAGGAACAGCCGAAGAACCCCTACTTCCAGGAAATGCGCGGCGACATACTGATGAAGGCCAACAAGCCCAAGGACGCCGCGGACGCCTATGCCAAGGCGGTCAGCCTCGATCCGGTGAGGTCGGGCCTGTTGCCCGTTTCCCTCGGCCAGGCGCTGATGGCCATCGGCACGCCCGACTCGCTGAAGAAGGCGGTGGTGCAGATCAACAACGGTCTCGGGCGCGACAAGGAAAACACGGTCGGATACCGCTATCTCGCCCAGGCCTATGGCGAGCTTGGCAACATTCCGGCGGCGGAACTCGCCACCGCCGAGGGCCACTTTTATTCCGGCGATTACACGAATGCGAAAATTTTCGCCATGCGCGCGCAAAAAGACTTGAAGCGCGGCGAGCCCGGCTGGATTCGGGCGCAGGACATCATAAACTACAACCCTTCAGGCAAACTCAAGAAATGAACCTTCCGGTCGCCCGCGGCGACTAGGATAGACCGGAACCGGTAAAGAGGATGAGACGATGAACAAGGCAATATTGCTCGGCACGACGGGAGTGGCGGCTGCTCTTGCCATGCTGGCTTTCGGGTTCGTCGCCGGCAGTCCGCAGGTGGCCAAGGCCGGCACGGCGCAGACCGTGCAGACCGCCTCTGCCGACACCAAGATCGATCGCACCGAGGTCGAGGGCATTATCCGCGACTATCTCCTGAAGAACCCCGAAGTGCTGCTCGAAGTGCAGGAGGCGCTCGAGGCCAAGCAGAAGGAAGAGCAGCGCATAGCCAGCCTCGGCGTCATCGAGAAGGCCAAGTCCGAGATTTTCAACTCGACCTTCGACGGCGTCGTCGGCAATCCGAAGGGCAAGGTCACCATCGTCGAATTCTACGACTACAATTGCGGCTTCTGCAAACGCGCCATCGACGACATGCAGGCTCTGACAAAGGCCGATCCGGAGCTGCGCTTCGTGCTCAAGGAATTCCCGATCCTCGGGCCGGATTCGCAAAAGGCCAGCGTCGTCTCGATGGCTTTCCACCTGATGCATCCAGAGAAATACGGCGAGTTCCACAACGCCCTGCTCGGCGGCCAGGGCCGCGCCACCGAGGCGGCGGCCATCAAGGTTGCGCTGTCGCTAGGCGCCGATGAGGCGAAATTGCGCGAGAAGATGAAGGATCCGACCATCACCGAGGCTTTCTCCAAGACCTTCGACCTCGCCAACAAGCTGGCCATCACCGGAACGCCTTCCTACGTGGTCGGCAATGAGGTGGTGTTCGGGGCGCTCGGCCAGGAAGTGCTGGCTGAAAAGATCGAGGCGGCGAAAGCCGCGCTCTGATCTTGCACGCGAGCCTATCTCTCACGGGCACATTTCCGCCTGTTGTGGACAGTGAAAGATCGCACTTGTGCTCTTTCCGCGGGCGGCTAT
Organism: Mesorhizobium sp. C416B; assembly: GCF_030323165.1. Lineage (NCBI taxonomy): Bacteria > Pseudomonadati > Pseudomonadota > Alphaproteobacteria > Hyphomicrobiales > Phyllobacteriaceae > Mesorhizobium > Mesorhizobium sp. C416B. Next base: position 6,661,146 of record NZ_CP100471.1, on the reverse strand, counting down.
GCCCATTATAGAAGGCCCTGCGCGCCGGCTTGAGGCCGGCGTCGGAAAAGGTCGGCATTTTTGAAAACGATTTTCGTCCTGAACGGCCCCAACCTGAACGCGCTCGGCAAGCGCGAGCCGGGCATCTATGGCGGCAAGACGCTTGCCGCGATCGCCGACGACTGCAAGCAGGCGGGCGCCGCGCTTGGCCTCGAGATTGATTTTCGCCAGTCGAACCATGAGGGCGACCTCGTCGACTGGATCCAGGAAGCCGGCGACAAGGCAGCCGGCATCGTCATCAATCCGGGTGCCTACAGCCACACCTCGATTGCCATTCACGACGCCATCCGCGCTGTCGCGCCGCTGCCGGTCGCCGAAGTTCACCTCTCCAACATCCACGCGCGGGAACCATTCCGCCACGTCTCCATGGTCGCGCCGGTCGCTGTCGGCATGATCTGCGGGTTCGGGCCGCTTGGCTACTCGCTGGCGCTGCAGGCGCTGGCGGCACGCCTATGACCGGCCCACAAACAGAAGGCTCGAAAATGTCGATAAAGAAGACCGGTGTTGACCAGCAACTGATCCGCGATCTCGCGGGCATACTGAACGACACCAATCTCACCGAGATCGAAGTCGAGCTCGGCGACCTGAAGGTGCGCGTGTCGCGCCAGGCGCCGGCCGTCCACGCCATCGCCGCCCCGCAGGCCGGTTATGCTCCGGCAGCGCAGCAGCCCGCGGCGGGCGCGGCTGCCGCACCAGCAGTGGCCGACCCGTCCAAGAACGCGGTCCCCTCGCCGATGGTCGGCACCGCCTATCTCGCGCCCTCGCCCGACGCCAAGGCCTTCATCGAAGTCGGCCAGAAGGTCAAGGAAGGCCAGACGCTGCTGATCATCGAAGCGATGAAGACGATGAACCAGATCCCTTCGCCGCGCGCCGGCACGGTGACGGCGATCCTGTTCGAGGACGGCCAGCCGGTCGAGTACGGCATGCCGCTCGTCGTGATCGAGTAGAGCGGGCCGGATGTTCCAGAAGATCCTCATCGCCAACCGCGGCGAAATCGCGCTTCGGGTGCTGCGCGCCTGCAAGGAACTCGGCATCCAGACCGTGGTCGTGCATTCGACCGCCGACGCTGACGCCATGCATGTCAGGCTCGCCGACGAAAGCGTGTGCATCGGTCCGCCGCCGTCGCGCGACAGCTATCTCAACATCCACCAGATCGTCGCAGCCTGCGAGATCACAGGCGCCGATGCCGTGCATCCGGGCTATGGCTTCCTGTCGGAAAACGCCAAGTTCGCCGACATTCTCGCCGCCCACAACATCACCTTCATCGGCCCGTCGGGCGACCACATCCGCATCATGGGCGACAAGATCGAGGCCAAGCGCACCGCAAAGCGGCTCGGCATTCCGGTTGTGCCGGGCTCCGACGGCGCCGTCACCGATCAAAAGGAAGCCAGGCGCATTGCCGCCGAGATCGGTTATCCCGTGATCATCAAGGCATCGGCAGGCGGTGGCGGGCGCGGTATGAAGGTCGCCCTTACCGAGGCTGACCTTGAGATCGCCTTGCAGACAGCGAGCACGGAAGCGGGAGCCGCCTTCGGCGACGATGCCGTCTACATCGAGAAATACTTGGAAAAGCCGCGCCACATCGAGGTGCAGGTATTCGGCGACGGCGCCGGCCGCGGCGTGCATTTCGGCGAGCGCGACTGTTCGCTGCAACGCCGCCACCAGAAAGTCTGGGAAGAGGCGCCCTCGCCGGCCCTTAACGCCGAGGAGCGCGCCCGCATCGGCAATATCTGTGCCAAGGCCATCGCCGACCTCGGCTACTCCGGCGCAGGCACCATCGAATTCCTGTACGAGAATGGCGAGTTCTACTTCATCGAGATGAACACGCGGCTGCAGGTCGAGCATCCGGTGACGGAGGCCATCACCGGCATCGATCTCGTCCACGAACAGATCCGCGTTGCCTCCGGCGGCGGGCTTTCGGTGCGCCAGGAGGACATCAAGTTCAACGGCCACGCCATAGAATGCCGCATCAATGCCGAGGACCCGCGCACCTTCACGCCTTCGCCCGGCACGATTACGCATTTCCACACGCCTGGCGGTCTGGGCATCCGCGTCGATTCCGGTGTCTATTCCGGCTACAAGATCCCGCCCTATTATGACAGCCTGATCGGCAAGCTGATCGTGCACGGCCGCAACCGCGTCGAATGCATGATGCGGCTGCGCCGGGCGCTCGACGAGTTCGTCGTCGATGGCATCAAGACGACGCTGCCGCTGTTTCGCGACCTGGTCGGCAATGCCGATATCGCCAATGGCGACTACGACATCCACTGGCTGGAAAAGTATCTGGCCAAAGAGGAATAGCGCCCGACTTGCCGCTATGATGCCGCGATGACCCGTCCTTACGCTCCCGGCTATCGCATTCCGACCGACCTGTTGCTCAAGGCCTATGCCTCGGGCGTCTTCCCGATGGCCGAGAGCGCTTCCGACCCGGAAGTGTTCTGGGTGCGGCCGGAGACGCGCGGCATCATACCGCTCGATGGCTTCCACACGCCGAAGAGCTTGCGGAAGACAATTCGCAAGCACCCGTTCGACATCCGCTTCGATTTCGATTTCGAGGCGACGATCGACGGCTGCGCCGAAAAGCGCGAGGAGCGCCGCTCGACCTGGATCAACGCGCCGATCCGCGAAGCCTATATCGAGCTGCACCGTCTGGGGCACTGCCATTCGGTCGAGGCATGGCGCGAGGAACGGCTGGTCGGCGGCCTCTATGGCGTCTCGCTCGGTCGCGTGTTCTTCGGCGAAAGCATGTTCGCCCGGGAAACCGACGCGTCCAAGACCTGCCTGTATCATCTGGTCGAGCGGCTGAAGGCGCGCGGCTTTGCCCTGCTCGACACGCAATTCACCACCGAGCATCTCAAACGCTTCGGCGCGGTCGACGTGCCGCGCGTCAAATACGAGAAGATGTTGGCCGAGGCGCTGAAGGGCGAAGCCGTTTTTTATCCCTGATCGGAGACCGAGCGGCCGAGCCGGCTCGACCGGTGAAAGGGGTCAGCCCTTCGCGGTTTCCATCGGCGTCTGCGAATGGAACATCATCTTCCAGCCGTTGACACGGTGGACATAGCCAGTGCTGACCAGCGCCGCGTAGGGCTCGCCGTTTTCCCGTGTCGCATGAGCCTCATAGGTCAGCATGATAATGTCGCTGCCGGGCTCGATGATACCCTTGAGGTCGATCTGAAGGTCGCGCCAGCGGTTGGGCTTGGTCGCGGTCTTGGCCAGATCGGCATTGTCCATTGCCTGTGCCATCTCAGGAAATGCCACCAGGCATTCTGTGTCGACGTTGGCGGCGTAGTAAGCTTCGTCGCCCGTCCAGAACCCCTTTTCGAGTTCGAGCAGGTCGTCTTTGCTGGCCGTGATCCGTTTGCTGTCCGACATCAGAATATCCTCCAAGCGCGCAAATGCGCGGTCGTCCATGGCCCAACGCATGGTGGCCATGACGGTTCCGGAGGATCAGTTGGTGTTGGTAGCGTCAGGTTCCGTGGGGTCCGGCTGTTCGGCGGCCGGAGCAGCGGCGGGCTTTGGCTTGGACGTGTCGACCTTGGGCGTCTCGGCATTGGCCGCGTCGGGCGGCGGCACATCCGACTTCTGCTTGCAGCCCTTTAGCCAGACGTCATAGACGGCGTGCTCGACGGCGTTTAGGCCGGGGCTCTCGGCGAACATCCAGCCGGTGAAGATGCGGCGGATCTTGCGGTCGAGTGTGATTTCGTCGACTTCGACGAAGGAATCGGTCTTCGGCTCTTCATTCTCCGGCCGCGAATAGCAGATGCGCGGCGTCACCTGCAAAGCGCCGAACTGCACGGTTTCGTCGATGTAGACATCGAAGGTGATGATACGGCCGGTGATCTTGTCGATGCCGGCAAATTCGGCGACCGGATTGGTGATGCGATCGGAGATTGCGGGTGCTGCCGCAGGCGCCTGCGCCGCGGCAAACGCTGTCGGGAACATGGCGACAGCGCCAATTGCCGCCAGTCCGGCCATCGATGTCAGGCTGAAAATGTTCATGCGGAGATACCGGTGGTTTGGGCCCGGGTGATTCTGTCACGCCCAAGGCTATTCGCCGTTGTCATATCAGCAAGCAGCTAAACGCCAATTGTGGCGACAAAGGACCGGCCGGCGGTCAAGAACCAGGCGTCCACGCATCGTAGTCGCCCGTCACCTGCGGACGGTGCTGATTGGTGAGCACGGAACCCTTCGGGCGATAAGCCGCCGGTGTTCCCGTGAGGTTCGGCTCATGCGCCTTTTCCCATTCGCGCGGCCGATAGTCGTCGCTTGGCGGCGCCACATCGACGCGGTGATGCATCCAGCCGTGCCAGCCCGGAGGGATCGCCGACGCCTCCGAATAATTGGCGTAGATGATCCAGCGGCGGGTGCGGCCTTCCGAATCGACGCCGCCTTCGTAGTAGACATTGCCGGCCCCATCCTGGCCGACCTTGTTGCCGTGGCGCCAGGTGTGAAAACGGGTTCCCAGCGTCTGGCGGTTCCACCAGGTGAAAAACTGCAGAAGGAAAGTTTTCATTCAGATCCTCGCGGGCGCGCGGCGGTGGCTGTTCCCTGCTTATGGCGTCAGGCCTTGGCGAAGGCAAGGGTTTTGCGGCGCCTGCGGCACTGACGGCATGCCGAAACGCTCGGTCATTGGCCGATCCATTTCGCACCTGCGAACCGACGCTTGCCAAGCCGGCTGCGTCTTCCTAAAGCTCTCATCGCCCGGCGCTGCCGCATGACCCCGGAGGTGAGGAATGGCCTTAGCTGTCGCCAGGATCAGTGCGGAGACAATACGCGCCCGCAAGGGCGGCGTGCCGGTCGTATGCCTTACCGCTTACACCTATCCCGTCGCCCGCCTGCTCGACGATCATGTCGACCTTCTCCTGGTCGGCGACAGCGTTGCCATGGTGCTGCATGGCCACAAGACCACGCTTGGCGCGTCGCTGGAAATGATGATCGTCCATGGCCAGGCCGTGATGCGCGGCTCGGCAAAGGCCTGCGTGGTGGTCGACATGCCGGCCGGCAGCTACGAGACTTCGGCCGCGCAAGCCCTTGCCTCGGCGCGCCGCATCTCTGAGGAAACCGGCTGCCAGGCGGTGAAGCTGGAAGGCGGCGTCGAAGTCGCCCTCCAGATCGCGGCAATCGTCGCGGCCGGCATTCCTGTGATGGGCCATATCGGCTTGCAGCCGCAATCGGTGGAAAAGGACGGTGGCTACAAGATCAAGGGCCGCACCCCGGAGAATGTGGCCGCGCTCATGCGCGACGCCGACGCGGTCGCAAAGGCCGGCGCGTTTTCGCTGGTCATCGAAGGCACGGTCGAGGCCGTTGCCACCGACCTCACCCGGCGGATTGCCATTCCCACCATCGGCATCGGCGCCAGCCGCGATTGCGACGGCCAGATCCTGGTCATCGACGACATGGTCGGCCTGACGGTCGACCGGGTGCCGAAATTCGTCAAGGAATACGCCGATTTGCGCAGCGTGGTCGCCAATGCCGCCGCGCGCTACGCGGCGGAGGTGCGCAGCCGCACCTTCCCCGGGCCGGGCCACGTCTTTTCAGCCGCGAGCGACAAGGACAAGGCATGAACCGGCCCCCCATCAGCCAGCCGCTCGTCGTCGACACCGTGCCCGGCCTTCGCGCGCAGATCCGCGAATGGCGGCGCGAAGGCCTGAGCGTCGCCATGGTGCCGACCATGGGCGCTTTGCATGACGGCCATATCTCGCTGGTCAGGGCCGCGCTCGCAACCGCCGATCGCTGCGTCGTCTCGATCTTCGTCAACCCGGCCCAGTTCGCCCCCACTGAAGATCTCGACAAGTATCCGCGGCAGCTGGCCCGCGATCTCGACCGGCTGACCGAGGCCGGCGCACAGCTTGCCTTCACGCCTACGGTTTCCGAAATGTATCCGGCAGGCTTTGCGACGAAGATTTCGGTCGGCGGCCCGTCTTCTGGCCTGGAATCGGATTTCAGGCCGACCTTCTTCGAGGGCGTCGCCACGGTCGTGGCCAAGCTCTTTCTGCAAGCCCTGCCCGACTACGCCATCTTCGGCGAAAAAGACTACCAGCAGCTTTGTGTCGTCCGAAAGCTCTGCCGCGATCTCGAACTTCCGGTGCACATCGTCGGCGCGCCAACCGTGCGCGATGCGCATGGCCTGGCAATGTCGTCGCGCAACGCCTATCTCGACGCCGCCGAACTCGACGTCGCGCGACAGCTCAATGTCATCTTGCGCCAGACGGCGGCAGCGCTCGCGGCCGGCGCCGATGAAAACGGCGTTACCGGTAAAGCCACTGCCGCGCTTCTCGAGGCAGGCTTCGACAGCGTCGACTACGTCGCCGCGCGCAAGAGCCTGACGCTCACCTCGTGGCGGCGTGACGGCGATGGCCGCCTGCTTGCCGCGGCGTGGCTTGGCAGAACCAGGTTGATCGACAATGTGGAACTTTCCTCATTATTCCCCGAAAAATTCCAATTCCGTTCACTTTGATTTGTATCGCAGACCGGCCCGAGCGCTCTTAGACAACGGCTCATCAGGCACGTTCTGGCCAGCCCTTAAGCGCTCACAATACTCCGCACGCCGCTGTGAGACGTTTCACAGACGTAACCAAGCCGGCTATGTTGTGTGCGACCCCAGGCAGAGACAGTGTGTGACCTGCCACTACGCTGCAATACTTACGAGGCTCTACGTGTCTGTCCGAGCCAACATATTCGGTCGCGCCCTGCCGCAGATCGTCGAAGCGATTTGCGATTCGATTGCCGATGTCGGCCGTTGGCCATCGACGCTCGAATCAATCTGCAAATTGGCGCTCGGCCGGCTTGCTATGCTGGCGGTCGTCGATACGGTGAGAAACTCGGCCCGGTTTTCGACTTCCTGCGGCGATCCGGTCCTGCTTGAGCCGCTGCAGCGCGACTACGCCTGCGAGGTGCCCTTCTTCAAGGCGGTGCCGAAGATGGAAATCGACATGCCGTTCACCGTCGACAGCGTCTACGCCCTGCAAGGCCCCGACGCCCGCCAGAACTGGCTCGAAAGCCGCATCGTGCGCGAGTGGGTGGAACCCAACCGTCTCGACGATTTCTTCTGGGTGGCGCTGATGAAGCAGCCGGCGCGCACCGGCACGCTGATGGTGGTTACCGACAAGGACAGGCCCCAGATTTCAGCCAGGGATATCGACCTGATGTCCACGCTCGCCCCCCATGTCCGGCGTGCGGTGACCATCGGCGACCTGTTCGAGGCCGAGCGGCGCAAGGCCGACATCTTTCGCTCGATCGTCGAGTGCCTCGATCATCCAGTGCTGATCGTTTCCGACGACATGCAGATCATTTTCGCCAATCCGGCAGCCGAAGCCCTGCTCACCGAAACCGCCTCAGTGTCCTCGGTGCGCGGCCAGCTGTCCTTCGCTTATGCCAACGCCAACACCGCCATCGGCCGCGCCGTCCAGCTCGGCACGCGCGACGAATTCGCGCTCGGACCGTCCGGCATCAACATTCCGCTGGTGAAGGCCATGTCTCCGGCGGTGGCGCATGTCATGCCTCTGGCGCGACGCGACATTTCGGCCCGCATATCGCCGCGCGCCGCCGCGGCCATTTTCATTGCCGCCGCCGGCGCCGCATCAGTGCCGGCGCTGGAAGCGATCGCTGCGCTGTTCGGACTGACCGCAGCGGAAAAGCGTGTCGCCGGCCATGTCGCCGCCGGGCTGACACGGCGTGAAATCGCGGCTGCCAGCGGCGTCTCGGACGGCACCGTCAAATCACAGCTGGCAACCATCTTCGACAAGACCGCCACCGGCGACCAGCGAGAGCTGGAACTCCTGATGCGCGAATTGACGCCGCCGCTGCGCTCGGCCTGAAGCCATACTCGGAGCCAATCGTCAAATTTTTCAACTATTTGCCGGTACGCAGGCGTAATCCACGATACCAAGCCGGCATCGTTGCAATTCGGCCAAAATCATGGTGCGGTTCTGCTCCGGTCCGGAGACGGTGCATCGTGCACGACCGGACGTGGAAACCATTTCCTGGGCGGTCCCCGAACTTGATACCGACACGAATTGAACGGCTGCTGCCTTACCTCTTCCTGCTGGCCCTGCTTTGCATCGCGCTCGCTTTCCGTCCGCTACTGCCGGTCGACGAGACGCGTTATCTCAGCGTCGCCTGGGAGATGTATCTCGGTGGACATGTCTTCGTACCGACGATGAACTTTGCGCCCTATCTGCAGAAGCCGCCGCTGTTGTTCTGGCTCATCGATCTCGTCTGGAACATCTTCGGTGTGAGCCGCGCGGCGGCGATGCTCGTCATCTTCGCTGCCTCGTCGCTGGTCATCTGGCTGACGACACTTCTGGCCAAAACCCTGTTTCCCGAGCGCCCGGAAATCGCCAGTCGCATCCCCTGGCTGGTGGCCGGCAGCACCGTCTTTGTCATCTATTCGACCCTGATCCTGTTCGACATGCTTTTGACGGCCTGTGTGGTCGCCGCACTGCTGGCGTTGCTGGGCTTCGCCAGGACCGGCAACCGCTGGCAGGCGGTGCTGGCGGGTCTCTTCATCGGGCTCGGCGTGCTGGCCAAAGGCCCGGTCGTGCTCATTCACATCGGCGCGCCCGTCCTGCTCTATCCCCTCTGGCGTGACCGGCGAGCCGGCCTTGCCCCTTTGCAGTTCTTTGCCGGAGCCGGCCTGGCAATTCTCGCCGCCCTTGTCCCGGTCGCTATATGGCTGGCGCCCGCGACCATCCTGACCAAGGGCAGTTTCGTCTACGATCTCGTCTGGAACCAGTCGGCAGGTCGGGTTACCGGAAGCCTGCACAATTCGCATGGCCGGCCGTTTTACTTTTACCTGATGCTGTTGCCGCTCATGTTCGTGCCCTGGGCCTTTATCCCCCCGGTGTGGCGGCTGAGGCCGGTTGCCCGGATACGCAGCCTGATCGACACCAAATCCCCGGATCTGCGTGCCCTGCGCCTGCTGTCGTTCTCGTTCATTGCGGTGCTGCTGGTCTTCAGCGCCATATCCGGCAAGCAGCCGCACTATGTCGTGCCGGCACTACCGTTCGCGACCATTCTGCTGGGCTATTTCATGGCCGAGATTTCAGTCGCCAGGCTGAGGGCGACGGCCTTTGTCATGCTTGCCCTTTTCGCCATCGGCCACGCCGCCGCCTCGGCGACCGTGTTCAAACGCTACGATCTCACGCAGCTGGCGAGCTTCATCGACGAACGAAAGGACGCCGACTGGGCCGTCGCTTACGACTATCAGGGCGAGGTCGGTTTCCTTGGGCGAATAGAGAAGCCATTCGAGAACGCCGACAAGCCTGAGGAATGGCTCAAGTCTCACCCCGGCGGCTACGTCATCGAAAAGCAATCGAAAGATCCGGGCACATCCGAACAGATCGCCTTCCGGCAGCCGGTGGAACGCGGCTATCTGGTCGTGCTGAAAGGACAGCACTGAGCGTTTCGTCGGGCGCCTATCCCAGCGGTTTCTCGAAGATCAGCGCCGGCAACCCCGAACCGCCGCCGCAATCGGCGGTGCTGCCGACCGGCAAAAATCCCTTCGAACGGTAGAAGGCGATGGCCGGCACGTTGGCCTCTTCCACCTCGACGCGCAACCTGTTCGCCTCGGGAAAGCTGGCTTCGACCTCGTCCAGCAAGGCCTGGCCGATGCCTTGCCGCTGGCAGGCCGGCAGTACATAGAGCTGGTTCAGCAGCACGATCTTCGCATCCGTCGTTGCGGCGGCAAAAGCCATGCCGCCGATACGCTTGCCGTCATCGGCGACCAGGAATTCCGAGTTCGGCCTTGTCAGCCGCGCCTTGAGCGAGGCGATCGAATGCCAGTCGTCGGTAATTTCGATCACCCGCTGGGCGCCATAGATCGCGTCGTAGGTTGCGTGCCAGGTTTCGACCAGCAGCGCGCGGACAGCGGCAAGGTCACGTTCGCTGGCGGTGCGGACGAACATTGTTCTATTCGATACCGAGCTTGGCCTTGACCAGATCGTTGACCGCCTGCGGGTTGGCCTTGCCGCCGGTGGCTTTCATCACCTGGCCGACGAACCAGCCGGCCATGGTCGGCTTGGCGCGAGCCTGCTCGACCTTGTCGGGGTTGGCGGCGATCACCTCGTCGACCGCTTTCTCGATGGCGCCGGTGTCGGTGACCTGCTTCATGCCGCGGCTTTCGACCAACTGGCGCGGATCGCCGCCCTCGTTCCAGACGATCTCGAACAGATCCTTGGCGATCTTGCCGGAGATGGTGCCTTCCTTGATCAGGTCGATCACGGCACCGAGCTGCTCCGGTGTTACAGGAGCATTTTCAATGCCCTTGCCGGCCTTGTTAAGCTGGCCGAGCAGGTCATTGATGACCCAGTTGGCGGCAAGCTTGCCGTCGCGGCCCGAGGCCACCTGCTCGAAATAGTCGGCGATCGGCTTTTCCGACACCAGGATCGAGGCGTCGTATGTCGACAGGCCAAGTGAGGAGATCAGGCGCGCCTTCTTGTCGTCGGGCAGTTCCGGCAACTCCTTGGCCAGCGCGTCGACATAGGCCTGGTCGAACTCCAGCGGCAAAAGGTCGGGATCGGGGAAGTAGCGGTAGTCATGCGCCTCTTCCTTGCTGCGCATCGAGCGCGTCTCGCCTTTGACGGCGTCGAACAGCCTGGTTTCCTGGTCGATCTTGCCGCCATCCTCGAGGATGGCGATCTGGCGGCGCGCCTCGAACTCGATGGCCTGGCCGATGAAGCGGATCGAGTTGACGTTCTTGATCTCACAGCGCGTACCGAATTCGCCGCCGGGCTTGCGAACGGAGACGTTGACGTCGGCGCGCATCGAACCTTCGTCCATGTTGCCGTCGCAAGTGCCGAGATAGCGCACGATGGTGCGCAGCTTGGTGACATACGCCTTGGCCTCGTCGGCGGAGCGCATGTCGGGCTTGGAGACAATCTCCATCAGCGCCACGCCGGAGCGGTTGAGATCGACATAGGACATGGTGGGATGCTGATCGTGCATCGACTTGCCGGCGTCCTGCTCCAGGTGCAGGCGCTCGATGCCGATCTCGATATCCTCGAACTCGCCCTGCCGGTCGGGACCGACCGAAATGACGATCGTGCCTTCGCCAACGATCGGCTGCTTGAACTGCGATATCTGGTAGCCCTGCGGCAGGTCGGGATAGAAATAGTTTTTCCGGTCGAAAACCGACTTGTGGTTGATCTGCGCCTTCAATCCGAGGCCGGTGCGGATCGCCTGCTTGACGCATTCCTCATTGATGACCGGCAGCATGCCGGGCATGGCCGCGTCGACCAGGCTGACATTGGCGTTGGGCGCCGCGCCGAAAGTCGTCGACGCCCCGGAAAACAGCTTTGCTTCCGAGGTTACCTGCGCATGGACCTCGAGGCCGATGATGATCTCCCAATCGCCGGTAGCGCCGGGAATAAAACGTTTGGCATCGGGCGTGCGGGTATCGATAAGGGTCATGGTGGCCTGCGCTTTTGGCTCGCGAAAACTGCGATTTTCGCGAATTTGGGTATCGGTCTTCGCTAGTGCAAACCGCTTCGCGAGACAAGCGCCCAAAGCAGCGCAGAGCAGTGGGCTGGCCTTTTCAGCCCCTTTCGGCCGCTCGGCAACCGATAGAATGAACGCCGCCGGCCGGTATTCGGACGGCGGTTTCTTCGTCAGGTCAGGCCGTTGCGATATAGGCCCTGATTTCGTCGGCCTCGCGCTCGACATCCTCGATGCGGCGCTTGACCACGTCGCCGATCGACACGATCCCGTCGAGCAGCCCATCCTTTTCCACCGGCAGATGGCGGAAACGGCCTTTGGTCATGATCTCCATCACCTCGTTGACCGTGTGGTTCTCGTTGCAGATCTTCACTTTCGGCGTCATCGCCGAGCGTACCGTTATATCAAGTGCGGCAGCGCCTTCCCTGGCAACGACCCGCACGATGTCACGCTCGGAAAGGATGCCGACGATCTTGCGATCGCCGTTGGTGATGACCAGTGCACCGATCTTGTGGTCGGCCAGGATTCGAATGGCTTCGCTGAGCTTTACATTCGGCCCGAGCGTGAACACGTCATGGCCTTTTCTCTCGAGAATTGCCTTAACCGTCATGGCGTCCTCCTCCTCCTGCTTGGCTAGCCAGCTCCCGCCCTGACCGGCTTCACATAAGAGTGAACATCGTGCGCCGTGATCGGTTGCTTTTCAAGTGTGCCAGTGGGGTGTGCCAGTGGGGTGCGCCAATAGAGTGCGCTAGTGGGGGGTGCGCTGGTCGTCGGGGATCTCCCATTCAGGCGCCCGCCAGCGCCGGTCGAACCAGCGCAATCCGAAGAAGCCTGCGACGAGGCCGCCAATGTGCGCTTCCCAGGCGATCTGGCCGGGTTCTCCGAGCCCGAGACCGTAAAGGCCGGTGGCGAGATTGATGACCATCCAGGCGCCGAGAAAATTGACGACGCCGCGCATGCGCAAAACGACTGCGATCGGCAGCACGGGACCGGCAAAGGCCGCCCTGCCGGAGGAGCGGTCGGTACGGAACCCGAAGCGAGCCGCCGCACCCATCATGCCCGATATCGCCCCGGAAGCGCCGACCAGCGGTGCTTCGCCGTATGGATGGACCGCCCAGAACAGCACCACCGCGGCCAGCCCGGTGGCGGCGAAAAACAAGGCGAACCAGAACCAGCCGAGACGGTTGGCCAGCGGCGACCCGAAGGCGGCCAGCGCAACCATGTTGATGGCAATGTGGGCAACGCCACCATGCATGAAGGCATAGGTGAAAGGACGGGTGAAGAGGAACCAGTCGAAACCGTATTGGCCGGTGTAGAGGACCGGAATGAAGGCGCCGTCGGTGAGCAATGTTATCTGCTGCTCTTCGGTCAGCACATATTGCTGCAGCAGGAAGACGGCAACGCAGATGCCGATCACCGCCAGCACCGCCGGTGGCAGGTTGAACACCGGCTCGCGGCGCGGCGGCGGCGCCTCCGCGGTCTGTTCGGTCTCCAGGGGGCCGGCCGGTTCGCTCATATGCTCTGATCCAGGGATTTGCGTGTCGCGAGCATCTAGGCCATGCCCGGACAAATCACAAACTACGAATCACAAAGCGCGAATCACAAACCGCGAATCAAAAAGAAGCCGTCCAAGGTTTCCCTTGAACGGCTGGTCGAGCCCCCTGCTCCCCTAAAACTATTGACCGAAGTGCTGTTGGTCGTCGCGAAACGACCGCTTCTGGAGTGGTTTTGGTGTGCCATGGCAAGCCTGCGCGCGCAACGTAAACCACTTGTTAACCTTAACGCCCCCGACCCGTGAACAAGTCTTAACGACGCTGGCACGCATCCTGCTCCGGAACGCATGTAGGTCATCGGAGGGCGCCCTTTCTGTTCACCGATGGGACCATCAGACGGCAGAATGCGCGGAGTTTAATAGCATGAACCAGAACGGATCAATCGCGCTGTTCCATTATTGGAATCGCCTGCGTGGTGGACGTCCTGCCCCAAAGCGTTCGGAGATCGAACCTGCCGACATCAAGGCGCTTTTGGCCGACACCTTCATCCTGGAAAGGGATACGCGTGGCGAAGCGGTGTTCCGGCTTGCCGGCACCAGGCTTTGCGCCGGCTACGGCCGCGAGCTCAAGGGTTTTTCGTTCCCCTCGCTATGGCGTGAGAAGGACCAGCGGCTGGTGTCGCGCCTCATTCACGGGGTTTTCGAGCAGAAATCCGTGGTGCTGATCACTTATGAGGGGTTCAGCCGCAGCGGCCGTTCCAACCACTTCGAACTGCTTGCGCTGCCGCTCGATGGCGGCGTCGAGAACCCGCGCTGCCTCGGCGTCATCAGCGCCGTGGAAAAGCCGTTCTGGCTGGGCGCCGACCCGATCACCGATGCGCTGATCGATGCCATCCACGTCATCGATCCCGACAAGGACCCGATGTTCCTGAAAAACCGGCCGGAAATATCCGTTCCGTCGTTGGCTCCCGAACTCGAAGCGCCGGAGACCATCTCGGCGCTCGGTCGGTCGCGCCGTATCCGCCACCTCGTCGTGTTCGACGGCGGGCGCGAGCAATAGTCTCCAAGCCGGCGCTAATCTTAACTATCGGCGGCCCGCTTTTCCCCTTTGTTAACCTGCTTGGCTGTAGTTTTTGCCGAGATTCCACGCACGACGCGGGAATGCCAACGGGGTGTAGGCAGTCATGAGGTCAGCGGCGGTCGAATACGCACCGTCCCGCGCCGAAAGGCGTAATTTTCAGCGCGTCCGGGTCAAGATCTACGGGCGCTTCATGCTGGAGGACCGCACCGAGCACCCCTGCCAGGTCGTCGATATGTCGCCGGGCAATGTCGCGCTGCGCACCGAGCGCGTCGGCATGCCGGGCGAAAAAATCATTGCCTATATCGATCATATCGGCCGCATCGAGGGCGTGGTGACGCGCACTTCGCAGGACGGCTTTGCCATGACCGTCATTGCCTCGGATCGCAAGAAGGACAAACTGGCCGCGCAGTTGACCTGGCTCGCCAACAAGCATGAACTCGACCTGCCGGAAGACCGCCGCCACGAACGCGTGGCGCCGCGCAACCCGACAAGCGTGCTGCAGCTCACCGATGGGCGGCAGTACCAGTGCCGCATCATCGACCTGTCGCTGTCGGGCGCGGCGGTCGAGATCGACGTCAAGCCGGCGCTCGGCATCCAGGTGATGCTGGGCACCATGCGTGGCCAGGTGGTGCGTCATTTCGAGGATGGCGTCGCCATCGAATTCGCCGTCATCCAGCGCCCGGAAACGCTCGATTCCGAGTTCAACGCTCCGCGCGCCTGAACGATCGGCAACAGGCAGCAAAGACGAACCCGCCCTGCGCGGCCGGTTTTTGTTGCCGGCGTTCCGCCTGCCTCTGCAGCTTGTAGCGGCACTCGCAAATCCACGGCTCCACCCGGAATCCGCGCCTCCGACACCGCGGTTTTACGCCGAGACCCTGAACGATTTTATATTAAAATAGATCAAATTTTACGCTTATTCTATTGGGGTTTTACTCAATGTCTACTTCGGGTTTTTGCGTCAAATAAATCCAACGCTGTCATTGTCTCCTCAAACGGGGAGACTGACGAATGGCAAAGACGTGGGGCAAGCTGTTGCTCTTGGCAATGGCGATGCAGCTTCCCGCTTGGGGAACGGCGCAAGCAGCAGGACCGGCCTACATGCACACTGGCGGCCGCACGACACAGCCGGTCGGTCACTACGAATTCTGCCAGAAGCTGCCGCAGGAATGCGCTCAGCGCACGCCGAAGCAGACACCGGTCGAACTGACCCGCAAGCTGTGGGCGGCGATCGTCGACGTCAACAATTCTGTCAACACCCGGATCGTGCCGCGCACCGACATGGAAATGTGGGGCAAGGAAGAGGTCTGGTCCTATCCCGACAGCGGCTTCGGCGACTGCGAGGATTATGCGCTGGAGAAGCGCCGCGAATTGATGGCGCTTGGCGTTCCCGCCGGCAATCTCTTGATGACCGTGGCGCGCCAACAAAATGGCGACGGCCATGCGGTGCTGACCGTGCGCACCAGCCTCGGCGAGTTCATCCTCGATAATCTGGAGTCCAAGGTGCTGTCCTGGACCGACACCGACTACACCTACCTGAAGCGCCAGTCCGACCAGAATTCCGGCGTGTGGGTGACGATCAACGACGGCCGCGCCGACGCGGTCGCCAGCGTCCGCTAGGACGCCATTACAGAGGTCAAGCACATCGAATAATGCGACGTGCCTAACGAGAAAGCCCGGTCGAGTCCCCACCCTCCCCGTCCCCAACGACCGGGTTTTAAGGAGCCGGCCCCGTCCCCGGGCCGGCTCCACCATTTCAGACCATGATCCCGAACCGAAGGACCGCGTCAGCGAAAGCGAGAAACGATTTTTGCTGCGCTGACCCGCCGTTCGGGAAAGATCATCGTCAAACAGGAATAGAGTTCAGGCCTTCTTCAGCCCGGCCTTGAAGCGCTTGCCGTTGGCGACATAGTGCGCGGCCGAGGCGCGCAGCCTGGCGACCGCGGCATCGTCCAGCGTCCTGATCACCCGCGCGGGCGAGCCGACGATCAGGCAATTGTCGGGGAACTCCTTGCCTTCGGTGACCAGTGCGCCGGCGCCGACCAGGCAATTCCTGCCGATCCTGGCGCCGTTGAGCACGATGGTGCCCATGCCGATCAGGCTGTTGTCGCCGATCGTGCAGCCATGCAGCAAGGCGCGGTGGCCGATGGTGCAGCCTTGCCCTATCGTCAGCGGAAAGCCGGGATCGGTGTGCATCACCGTATGCTCCTGGACATTGCTGTCGGCACCGACGACGATCGGCTCATTGTCACCGCGGATGACTGCGCCAAACCAGAAGCCGGCATTGCGACCGACGCTGATGTCGCCGATCAAGGTCGCATCGGGCGCGATCCAGTTGCTGTCGGCATCCTCGAAACGGGGCGATTTTCCGTCGATTGCATAGGTCGGCATTTCCAGTCTCCGATTCGTCGCAGGCCGGGACAAACCCTAGAACAATCCTGGGAAAACCGCGTAGCGGTTTCCCCAGCAATTGCCTCAAGGCAAATACCGCGCCAGCGATTCCACCAAAAGCTGAAGCGCACCAGGAGAGCCAATGCCCCAGGAGGCAATGGCGATCAGCACGATGCCCAGCGCCAGCGCCCAGGCGATCACCGTGCAGCCGCAGGACACCAGCATCAGCATCGAAATGCGGCCTTCGCGCCGCGCATCGAGCGCATCGTTGGCGAGCATGAACGGACCGGCGCAAGCGGTCGCGGCCAGCGAGCGCAGGATGTACGCCGGCGACACATAAGGCTCGGCAAAGGCAAGCCGGCGGCCCGCCGCCAGTTCCATCACGGACCCGGTAAGCCCGCAGGCAGTGAGGCCGACTGCAGAAGCGAAGAGAACGGGCAGCAGCAGGCTCATCTTTACCTTCCGTTTACCATGAGATCGCACAGTCGCGTCCAGCGCAGCAAGAGCCGTGCCACGGCATGTGTGCCGCCCAGGGACAGACGGCGGCGACTATGGGGATTGCGATGAAGCAGGCAGCGACCGCCGAAGAGTTCAACGTCGTCGATTCCGTGCTGATGAAGCGGGTGTTCTATGCCTTTGCCGCACTGGCGCTGCTGTCGCTGGCGATCAGCCTTGGCGGAAAATGGTTCGGCCGCTCGATCGCCATGGCCGGCTACACCGACGACTCCACGGTCCACCGGGTGGTGATCGGCAACAATGTCATTGCCGTGCCGGCCAACGCCATCCGCTTCCTACAGGCGCGGCGCGACGGCATCGCTTCGCGCCTCGACCTCTATCTGCGCTATCCCCAGATGGACGGTTACAGCGAAGCCGCACGCGACGATTTCAACCACACGGGCACGGCCAAAAACATCATCTTCCTGTCGTTCGAACCGCAGATGATGTCGCGCGACATGAGCGGCCGTTTCGCGCCGATCTACAGCGCGCTCATCAGCCAGCCCGGCGCGCCCGGCCCCGGCGGCACGACGATTTACGGTTTTACGGAAAAATCAGGCTATCTCAACGAGGTGCTCGCGGTCGCCGGCCGGCCCGGCAAGGACCCGTTCGTCGCCCGCTGCCTGAGCGGACCGAGCGCCGAGGAATCGCTGGCGCCCTGCGAGCGGGACATCCAGGTCGGCGACAGCCTCAGCCTGACCTACCGCTTTCCCCGGGAGTTGCTGGGCAACTGGCCGGCGCTTGACGCCGCTATCGTTGCCGAGGCCACGCGCGTCTTAAAGACCGCACGGTAGCGGCCCTCTGCTTTTGTCATACACGGGCGCGAAGCCGCGCGGACCCGAGGATCCGTTCCATGCCCTTAAGGCAGCGAAGCGGTGCAGAATTACTGTTGGGAAGCAGCAGAGGCAGTTCTGGACCGCCACATTCCTGAGCCGAGGCCCGGAATGTATCCCAGGGTCTCAGCGACGCCGCTGTGCGGCTGCTTCTCCCCGGGATGACGATGGCGCAGGTGGCTGCCGCCAATCGCCGAAGTCCGTAGCCCTCTGGGCTCAGGCCAGATCGATGTCGAGGATCGCCATCGAGAAATTATAGTCGCCGTCGTCCTCGTCCTTGAAGACGATGCCGAGGAACTCGTCGCCGACATAGACCTCGGCCGAATCTTCCTTGCGCGGCCGCGCCTTCACCTCGAGTTTGGGATTCTGGAAGACGCGCTTGAAATAGGCGTCCAGCTTTCTGATTTCGTCCGGCTTCAAAAGTCTTCTCCGATCGTCGGGCTTGCTCGTTGGAACGCGCTTCTGGCACGTCGACAATGGCGATGTAAAGGCAAGCCGGTTGGATAGAACGCGAACCCTGGAGCCGGATGATTTCAGGTCGAATCCAAATCCGCCTCTAAATCAAGGAGGTAGAGCATGATGTCGTCCGAAAACCGCTTCACACTTTTCGGCATCATGCTCCAGAGGCAACGGCGCCGGCAACCGGACTCAGTCCGGCACGCCGGGTGTTGCAAATCAGATGTCGAAGCTGACGACCTGGTCCATCGACTGCGACGGCAAAAGCTGGTCCATCTGCCGCGAAGGCTGGTCGCAGCCGGTCTCGCCGACGACGCGGGCCGGTACGCCGGCAACCGTCTTGTTGTGCGGCACCGGCGACAGCACGACCGAGCCTGCCGCGATCTTCGAGCAATGGCCGATCTCGATATTGCCGAGAATCTTGGCGCCGGCGCCGATCAGCACGCCGTAACGGATCTTGGGGTGACGGTCGCCGCCGGCTTTGCCGGTGCCGCCCAGCGTCACGCCGTGCAGGATCGACACATCGTCCTCGATCACCGCCGTCTCGCCGACGACGAGGCCGGTGGCGTGGTCGATGAAGATGCCCTTGCCGATGCGGGCGGCCGGGTTGATGTCGGTCTGGAACACCGAGGACGAGCGGCTCTGCAGATAGAGCGCGAAATCCTTGCGGCCCTGATTCCACAGCCAATGTGCCAGCCTGTGCGTCTGGATGGCATGGAAACCCTTGAAATAGAGCACTGGCATGATGAAGCGGTCGCAGGCCGGATCGCGGTCGTAATAGGCCTGGATGTCGACACGAACGATCGACGACCATTCCTTGTCGTCGGCCAGCATCGACTTGAACGTCTGGCGGATGAGGTCGGAGCCGATGTCCTGATGCGCGAGCCGCTCGGCGAGCCGATGGATGACAGCTTCCTCCAGGCTCTCCTGGTTGAGGATGGTCGAATAGAGGAACGCCGCCAGAAGCGGGTCGCGGTTGACCGCTTCCATCGCCTCGTCGCGGACCGAACGCCAGATCGGATCGACCGGCTGCACCTTTGTGGGGCGGGAAATGCTGATGCTGTTCATCGACGTCTTGTCCTGCGTCCTGGCCGCTTGCCTATTCTCCGGCGGCACATATAAGCCAGATCATAGCACGATTGAACTCAATTTTCCTTAGTGCTCGGTGAAATGGATTTGGTTCACGGAAATTCAAGCCGCCATGGAAAACGAACCCTTGATCGACGCCCCGCTGAAACGCGCGCTTTGCCGGCTCTATCAAGCTCCGGATCGCCACTATCACAACCTCGCCCATATAGAGGCGTTGCTGGCGCTGGCGGACGAATATCGAGCATCGCTGCATGATTCCGGCGCCGTCGAAGCCGCAATCTGGTTCCATGACGCCATCTATGACAGCCGCGCCAAGGACAACGAGGCCAGGAGTGCGGCACTTGCTCAGGACAAACTTGGCGCCCGCACCGATCCGGAGCGCCTCGGCCGCATAGCGGCGATGATCGTCGCCACCGCCACGCATGAGCTGCCCAGCCTTCAACCACGGGGCCTTGCCGATGAGAACGCCCTCCGCGACGCAGCGCTTTTCCTCGACATGGACCTGGCGATCCTGGGTGCGTCACCCGACGCTTTCGACGCCTACGAACAAGCGGTCCGCCGCGAATATGGCTGGGTCGAGGAGCCGATGTGGCGCGCCGGCCGCGGCGTGATTCTCAAGACTTTCCTCGCGCGCCAGCATATTTTTCACTCGCAGGAATTCCGCCAGAGGTTCGAGCCCCAAGCCAGGCAAAACATGGCGCGGTCGCTCGAAACGCTCAAACCCTAATCCGGAAAGGTCTCCATGCGTTGCGCATAGGCTTTGAAACCGGCACGCCGGTAAACCGCTTGCGCGCCAGGGTGATCGAAGGTGTCGGTGTGAAGCCAGACCCTTTGCGGCGCATGCAACCAGACGGCGCGAAGCGGCTGGTCGAGCAGGAATGGCCCAAACCTGCGGCGGTGGAAGACGGGGATCAGCCCGAAATGAACCAGCTCGACCTCAGGCTGGCCGACGCCGTTGAATTCGCACAGGCCAGCGGCCACGCCCTCGACGCGCAGCACGTGGATATGTGTCGAGGGCAGCGCCAGCAGGCGCTCGAGGTCTTCCGCCGGCATGCGCAGCCGCTGGTCCCATTGCACGGGCTCGCCGACCGCGTGGTAGAGGCTGATATAGTCGGCCACATCAAGTGTTTCACGCGCCACCGTGGCGCCCGATAGCGGGCAGTCGAAAGCCGGCGCCGAATTCGGTTCGCGCATGTCCATATAGGTGACAAAAGCGGCACCGCCTCCGGCTGCAAGCCAGACGAAGATCGATCACCTGAAGGCGCCAACGGACTTGGTGGCCGCCCAAACAAAGAACAGGCCGATCACCAACGACAGCCCGTTGAGGATGATACCAACGATGCCGAGGACACGATTGTCGTTTGAACGTCCCAGTGCCATCAAGCCAAAAACCACGCCGGTGATGTGCGCCAGCGGCGCCGCAACGAGAAACACCACCAGAAAAACCCCGCCGAGGACGTTTTGAGCGGCCAGCGACGCCTCGCCTGGCATCAACGCCAGCGTGACCACCGCCGCAAAATCCATTGCGAACGCCAGCAGGGCCAGGATCACCGAGCGTTTGCCCAAGCTGCTCCGCCCCGCCACGCCGGGCATTGCTATCGTGCTTCTTCCCCATCCGGCCATTACTCGTCCCCGATCAGGTGAAAGCGCCGATCGTCGATGCCATTGCCACAAGCAGCAGGAAGCCAACCGCCAGGGAGCCGCCGTTGAGCAGGATGCCGACGACCCCAAGCACGCGGCTATCGTTCGAACGCACCAGCGCCATCAGCCCGAAAATCAATCCGGCAATATGCGCCAACGGCCCTGCCAGCAGGAAAACCGCCATGAAGAAAGCCGTGGCGATGTTCTGGGCACGCTCGGATGCGTGGGCCGGCAGCGCCACCATTGTGGTCAGCGCTATCACACCGGCACCGAAGGCGAGCAGCGCCAGGATGACGGAACGCTTGCCGAACATGCTTGTCACGACGGCGCCCGGCAGAGCGTCGGCGCTTCTTCCCCATTGAGCCATTGTTTGCCACCCCTCGCCGGCCGCCCAATCCATATCGCCCGAAAAATCGCTTACCGGTTAAAGCGGATTTTCGGCATAAAACTCCAAAACCCGCTGCTTGAAGGTCTTGTCGCCCACAGCCAGCATATGGTCGCGGCCGTCTATGTGAAACACCTTGGCGTTCGGCATCAGCGCGGCGAGCTCGTCGGGCGAGCCGCCGATATCGTCTGTCGTCCCGACCGCAATCAGCGTCGGTTGGGCGATGCGCGTCATGTCGTGTTCGCTGAGCAGTTCGCGCGACGTGGCGATGCAGGCAGCCAATGCCCGGCGGTCGCTGCGCGTCTGATCGGCAAAGGCGCGAAAGGAGCGACCGCGCGGATGGCTGGTGGCGGCCGGATCGTCGGCCAGCAGCGCCTCGGCGATCGGATCCCAGTCGCCGACGCCGTCGACCATGCCGATGCCGAGGCCGCCGAAGACCAGCGTCGCCACCTTGTCGGGATCGGACAGCGCCAGGAACGCCGCGATGCGCGCGCCCATCGAATAGCCCATGACATGCGCGCGGCCGATGCCGAGATGGTCGAGCAGGGCCGCCGCGTCCGAAGCCATTTTGGCCGGGGTGTAGTCGGCCTCGTCATAGCTTTTCAACGACGAGCCGTGGCCGCGATTGTCGAAGGCGATGGCGCGATAGCCGGCATCGTTCAGCGTCTTGAACCAGCCGGGCGATACCCAGTTGACATAGTGGCTGGAGGCAAAGCCGTGGATCATCAGCACCGGATCGCCCGCCCCCGACGCCGGCCGGCGGTCGAGGAAGGCGAAGTCGAACCCGTCATGGGAGAAGAATTGCATCGGGAGCGGCTCAGCCGGCGCCGGGCGTGGGCGCGTTGCCCTTGTCCGATGGCGGCATGCCGGGGCCGGACACCGTGCCGACGGCCGGATGGCGCAGCAGATCGCCATGGTCGATGCCGTTTTTGGCGGCGGTGCCGGCCTTGAGCTCCAGCACGAAGCGCACTGGCACACCCGGCGAGATGACTGCATCGGACAATGGAGTGCCGTGCTTGACGGCCCGGACCTTGCCGTCCTGTCCAACAAAGATCAGGTCGAGCGGCATCGGCGTGTTGTGCATCCAGAAGCCGACCTGCTTCTGCATCTCGAAGACGAACAGCATGCCATGATTGTCGGCCATATCCTGGCGATACATCAGGCCGGCCTCGCGTTCCGAGTCGGTGTCGGCGACTTCGATCGAAAAGGATTTATCGCCCCCTTTCGTCGCCACGACCAAGGGTGTCGGATCGACGGGAAGGATCATCGCCTGACCGCCGGCGATCGTCTGCTGGGATGCGGTCGGCTGCCCGGAATAGAAGTAAGCGCCTGCGGCTACCGCAACGATGACGCAGAGCGCGCCCGCTGTCAGCCAGTTCCTGTACGCCATTGGAAATCCTCGACCAAAGACCATGATCCCTAAAAGTGGTCTCAGGTATTCGGATAAGATCGTGGTGAAACCAAGAAAAACGCCGTCCTGACTTCCTCAGGAAGGCTCGCGTCCTAATGCGCGACCGGCAAGGTGCCCATATCGGGGTGAATCTCGGCAGCCATGAGGCCCTTGTCACCGCGTCCGAATCGCACCAGCACGACCTGTCCGGGCCTGAGCTCGGTGATGCCATAGCGGCGCAGCGTCTCCATATGGACGAAGATATCCTCGGTGCCCTCGCCGCGCGTCAGAAAGCCGAAGCCCTTGGTGCGGTTGAACCACTTGACCAGCGCCCGCTCGAGCCCGCTTTCCGGCGTCACCGCCACATGGGTGCGCTGTTCCTGCATCTCGGCCGGATGGACCGCCGTAGTGGTGTCCATGGACAGCACCCGGAACGCCTGCAAACCGCGGTCGCCGTGCTTGACAAGGCACACGACACGCGCGCCCTCCAATGCCGTCTGAAAACCGTCCTTTCGAAGGCAGGTGACATGGAGGAGGATGTCGCCCGAAGAACCGTCATCGGGTAGTATGAAACCGTAGCCCTTGGCCACGTCGAACCATTTGATGGCGCCGGCGATTTCGACAAGGTCGGCGGTATCGCCGCCACTGTCGCGCTTCAGGGCGTCGTCAAGGTTCTCATCCCGCCTCGTGAAAGAGGCCTTATCCCCCATAAGAACGCCCCCTTTTTTTCAAGAAAACCGCAAGTGATTCTTGACATTAGATTAACACCGCCGCTTCCGGGGTGTGCAAGACCTGCCGTGCCTTTTTTCACGGTTGAATACAGGAATAGCTGACTTGTTGTTTGCCGGCGTCGCTGCCGACTGCAATGGCGATCCATCAAGGCGGTCAACCGGTCGGCAATTTGCAAGGGATTTCGCCGAAATCGGCAACCACTTGTGTTCGACGCTTTTGTCAGAGCAATCTGATTTTTCCAAAACCGGTGACCACTTTCAGTCGATGCTCGTTGCCCTTCGGCGGGGTGGACCTTATGTTGCCTCGCAACCCAAACATCCCCGAGGAAATCCCATGCGCTACCTCCACACAATGGTCCGTGTCGCCGACGTCGATGTCTCGCTCGATTTCTACTGCAACAAGCTCGGCCTTAAGGAAGTGCGCCGCTACGAAAACGAGCAGGGCCGCTTCACGCTGATCTTCCTCGCCGCCTCCGAGGATGTAGAAAGCGGCATCACTGAGAAGGCGCCGCTGATCGAACTGACCTACAATTGGGACCCGGAGGAGTATAAGGGCGGACGCAATTTCGGCCACCTCGCCTATGAGGTCGACGACATCTACGCCACCTGTCAGCATCTGATGGACAATGGCGTCATCATCAACCGGCCGCCGCGCGACGGCAACATGGCCTTCGTCAAGTCGCCGGACGGCATCTCCTTCGAACTGCTGCAGAAGGGCCCGGCCAAGCCCAAGGCTGAGCCGTGGGCATCGATGCCGAACACCGGCACCTGGTAGCGATCACGCCATCTTGAGCGAGGCGGCCGCGCCGACAAGCCGGCCGCCTTTGCCATTTCGAGCAACGGCACCTATTTACCTGCCTGTCGCGCCAGCCAAGCAAAGCCAGTGCCTCACCCAGGAGAATTGATTTATGCCGACCAGCCGTGCCGATGTCTCCACCGCGTATGCCAGCCGCTATTTGCAGCAGTTGTGCAAGCACTGGGCGCACAAATTTCCCGTCGAGTTCGATCCGAACCACGGCACCATCGATCTGTCACTCGGCCGCACGGTTCTCGATGCCGATGCGGCAGCGCTGCATATCACGGTGTCGACGGATGAAAGCGGATCGCTGGAGCGCATGGAGAGCGTCGTTGCCGATCACATCAAGCGCTTCGCCTTCCGCGAGGAGCTGACTTTCGAGTGGAAGCAGGCTCCGGCGACCTGATCTGCGGTCAGCCGCAACGCCGAACGCCGGAAGCTGCCAGCCCCGGACAACGTTATGGCGTCACTTGGTTGCGACGCCATCTGAATTGTCGGAACGACGGATCGATCAGAACTTGTAGTTCAGGCCGATCTTGATCGTATGGGCGTCGATCTTCACCCTTGCGTCGTTGCCCTCGATATCTGTCAAACGGACCTTGCCGAAGTCGAAGTACTGGTATTCCAGCTTCGTGGTCCATTTGTCGGCGAAGGCCCATTCGACACCGCCACCGATCGTATAGCCGAAGCGGCCTCCGCTCCTCGATGCGCTGCTGTCCGGGTCGGGCACCCCGTCAAAATCGAAAGTATCGCCATAACTCAATTTGTAGTGAGTCGCCGCCGCGCCGCCCTTGTTGTTTAGCCGAGGCTTAATTAGCATCGCGACCGCAACGCAGAAGCGGTTCAAAGCGAACGCGCTATCTGCAGCAGCGCCAGCACCGACCGCCAGTTGCGCGCGGTGCCCGGCACTTTCAGCATGCGCGGGATCAGCCCGGCGAACACCGATTTGCCGAGCCCGTCCGGCGCCTTGAGGTAAAGCACGTCGCCCTTGACCTCAAAGCTTTCCGGGCCGGTGCATTTTTCGGCAAGCCTGGCGATCTCGTCCGCCGTCGGCTGGCGCTCCAGCGTGTAGGCGTGAAGCTTGGTCGGATCGCCGGCGACTTCCGGATACGGATTCTCCTTCACCAACCGTTCGAACCAGGAGAGATCGCGCACCATGATGCGCGAATGAAAGCCCCATTTCTTCTCGAAAGCGGCTTCGATCTGTTTCGTCAGCGTGGCGGCGTCGCCCTTCCTGGCCCGGAACACGACATTGCCGCTCTGTACATAGCTGGCGACGTCCGAGAAACCGAACTCTTCGAAAAACGCTCGCAACTCCGCCATCTTGACGATGCGGTTGCCGCCGACGTTGATGCCGGAAAACAGCGCGACGAAGACCACCCTTCGCTCTTCGAGCTTCGGGTGGCAGGCTGTACCGCTCATATGATCAACCCGGCCAGGGTCTCGTTGTCGGTGATGTCCTGATAGTGCACGCCCTCGGCCTCGAAATTTGCCCTCAGCAGATCGAAGTTACGCCGGTCTTTGGTTTCGATGCCGATAAGCACAGAGCCGAAATTGCGTGCCGATTTCTTCAGATATTCGAAGCGAGCGATATCATCGTCGGGACCGAGCAGTTCGAGGAAGTCGCGCAGCGCGCCCGGCCGCTGCGGAAAGCGGATGATGAAGTATTTCTTCAGCCCCTCGAAGCGCAGCGCCCGCTCCTTCACGTCGGGCAGCCGCTCGAAATCGAAATTGCCGCCCGACACCACCGCGACGATGGTCTTGCCGCGGATTTCCTTGCGCGAAAAATCCTTCAACGCGTCGATCGCCAAGGCACCGGCCGGCTCCAGCACCACACCTTCGATGTTGAGCATCTCGATCATGGTGGCGCAGAGCCGGTTCTCAGGGATCAGCCGCACCGCCTGAGCGGCGAACTCCTTGAGGTGGCGCAACGGCTCGCGGCCGATCTCGGCCACCGCCGCGCCGTCGACGAAATTGTCGACATTGGCGAGCCGGACGCGCTTGCCGCTGGCGAGGCTCTGATGCAGGCTCGGCGCACCGGCCGGTTCGCAAAAGACGTAGCGCGCGTCACGTTGCTGATCGGCGAAATAGTGCGTCACCCCCGCGGCCAGGCCACCGCCGCCGACCGGCAGCATGATGATGTCGGGCATGCGCGCGCCTGGCATCTGGTCGGCGATCTCATAGGCGACCGTCGCCTGCCCCTCGATAATATCCTTGTGGTCGAAGGGCGGCACCATATGCGCGCCGGAACTTTCGGTGAATTCGAAGGCGGCGCGGTAGCAGTCGTCGAAGAAGTCGCCGACCAGCCTGATCTCGACGAAATCGCCGCCGAACAGCCGCGTCTTGTCGATCTTTTGCTGCGGCGTCGTCACCGGCATGAAGACCACGCCCTTCTTGCCGAAATGGCGGCAGACGAAGGCAAAGCCCTGCGCATGGTTGCCGGCCGAGGCGCAGACGAACAGCTCGGCCTCGTTGCCGGCGGCAAGCGCCTTGCGGAAAAAGTTGAAGGCGCCGCGGATCTTGTAGGAGCGCACCGGCGAAAGATCCTCGCGCTTCAACAACACCCGAGCCCCCGTCTTCTTCGACAGATAGTCGTTTTCCTGCAGCGGCGTTTCGGGAAAGATCTCGCGGATCGCGGCTGCGGCGGTGGCGACACGGGAGGAGAAACTGTTCATGGCGCCGTCACCTCTGGATCGAATGGTTCGAAGGCGAAGCCTATTGCACAATTCGCCGTTTGCAGCCACCGATGCGGCGCGGCCGCTTTGACGCGCCAGCAGGAAATCCATTGGAGCCATCTTCATGCCTGTTTCGGCTGTCGCCCTGAAGACCGTAGACCTTCCTGAATTCGGCGAGCCAACAGTGATGCCGCTAGTTCAGCGGCGGACCTACGAAGCACGCATCGAGGCTCTGCTGGCGCGCGGCGCCAAGGCCGGGCTCGACGCCTTTGCCGTCTATGGCGACCGCGAGCACGCGGCCAATGTCGCCTATCTCAGTGGTTACGATCCGCGTTTCGAGGAGACGTTGCTGGTCATCGTCCCCGGCAGCCAGTCAAAGCTTCTCGTCGGCAATGAGGGCTGGGGCTATGCCGAAATCTGCGACGGGCCTTACGAGCGCGTCCTCTACCAGACCTTCTCGCTGCCGGCGCAGCCACGCGACCGCTCGGCCTCTCTATCCGACACGCTTGCCGCCTGCGGCCTGAAGGCCGGCCAGAAGATCGGCGCCATCGGCTGGAAGCCGTTCGGCCCCGGCGATGGCGGCTTTGGCGAGACGACGCTCGACCTGCCTTCCTTCATCGCCGATACGCTGCGCACACTGGCCGGCGACAGAGGCGCGGTGGTCAACGCCGCCAACCTGTTGATGAATCCATCCGACGGTCTACGCGCCATCAACGAGGCAGACCAATTGGCGTCCTTCGAATTCGCCGCGACCTTTTCCTCGCAGGGCCTGCGCAACGTGCTTGGGAATATTGAGCCCGGCATGAGCGAATTGCAGGCCGCGCGGCTGATGGGGATCAACGGCCTGCCCCTTTGCTGCCACCCGATGCTGTCCGCCGGCAGGCGTGCGCCCTACGGCTTGCCTAGCCCGCACCTCGACATCATCAAGCGCGGCGATCCCGTCACCATGGCGTACGGCATCCAGGGCTCGCTCAACGCCCGCGCCGGCTTCCTGGTCGAGAGCGCGGCCGAACTGCCGCGCGAGATAAGCGACTATGTCGAACAGCTGGTAGCGCCCTATTTCGCCGCCGTCGTCGACTGGTACGAGACCATCGGCATAGGCGTTGCCGGCGGAGCGCTTTGGAAAGTCGTGCATGACCGCATAGGCGACCCGTTCTTCGGCGTCTCGCTCAATCCCGGCCATCTCGTCCACATCGACGAATGGATGCATTCGCCGGTGTTTTCCGGCTCGGACATCAAGCTGCAATCGGGCATGGCGCTGCAGGTCGACATCATTCCGGCGACCGGAACCAGCTATTTCACCACCAACATCGAAGACGGTATCGCGCTTGCCGATGAGGCGTTGCGCGAGGAGATCGCGGCCCGTTATCCCGAGGCATGGCGCCGCATCGAGGCGCGCCGCGCCTTCATGGGCGAT
This sequence comes from Mesorhizobium sp. C416B, assembly GCF_030323165.1. Taxonomy (NCBI): domain Bacteria; kingdom Pseudomonadati; phylum Pseudomonadota; class Alphaproteobacteria; order Hyphomicrobiales; family Phyllobacteriaceae; genus Mesorhizobium; species Mesorhizobium sp. C416B. The sequence continues at coordinate 6,632,805 of NZ_CP100471.1, read as the reverse complement.
GTGCTCGGCATCAGGCTCAAGCCCGAGGTATTGCCCTTCTCCAACATCCCTGCGTTCCTGCCGCCATTCTGGCTTTCGCGCAACAGTGCGATGACCGTGGCTCGACGCTGACCACATTTCGGCTGGACACGACTTACTTCTGCCGCACTCTCACTGTCCGGGAGGTGCCGCGGGGGTATATGGGCCTTTTGGCCGGAGTGGAATTTTTGACGTGCGTTTGAAGACGATTTGCATTCTTGCACTTGCCCTGTTGATCGCCGGCTGCGGCGGCCGCAAAACCGAGGAACTGCTCGGCAGCGCCGTCATGTCCACGCCGGTGACCGAAATCTCGGGCAATCACTCGATCTTCATTGCCACCACACGCAAGAAATCCGACGATCCCAACAAAGTTTTCGACGGCGAACGCTCGGCGACGCTGAACTACGCCCGCGTCACCGTCACCGTTCCCGGCACCCACCAGACCGGCCAGATCGAGCGCCGCTCGCGCGGCAAGTCGAACGACCCGGCGAAATACTTCATGGCTTCCGAGGTCGTCGGCTACGATGCGCAGCCTCAATTCTCAAGCGCGCTCAATGCCGACATTGCCGCGCGCGGCGGCCGCGTCATGGTCTTCGTGCATGGCTACAACACCGGCTTCGACGACGCGGTCTACCGCCTGACCCAGATCGTCCACGATTCCGGCTATCCCGGCACGCCGGTGCTGTTTTCCTGGGCATCCGGCGCCAGAACCACCGACTATGTCTATGACAAGGAAAGCGCCAGCGCCGCCCGCGATCAGCTGGAGGTGACATTGCGCATGCTGCAGCAGTCCGGCGCGCGGCGCATCGACATCGTCGCCCACTCGCTCGGAACCTGGGTGACCATGGAAACGCTGCGCCAGATGGCCATCACCGGCGACCGCGATCTCGGCGGCAAGCTCGGCGATGTCGTGCTGGCTTCTCCCGACATCGACGTCGACGTCTTCAAGAGCCAGATGCGCCGCTACGGCAAGCCGGACAAGCCGTTCATCCTGCTGCTCTCCAACGACGACCGGGCGCTGCGGCTCTCAGGCCTGATCGCAGGCTCGCGGCCACGCGTCGGCGACTACAAGGATGCCGCCGACCTCGCCGCTTATGGCGTCACCGTGGTCGACCTCTCCAAGGTCAAGGGAGGCGACAGCTTCAACCACACCAAGTTCGCCGACAATCCCGAACTGGTGAAGATGATCGGCCAGCGGCTGCGCGAGGATGACGGCTTTGCCAGCGACCAGACGGTGACCGACCGCATCAGCGCGCTCGGACAATAAGGCTGTTGCCTTGCGGCGACCGTCGCCGCGTGAGGTCGCGAATGCCGCTCGGCCCGATCACTTTCAACTGGACCGGGCCGGTCTGTGCCTCTACGACATTGAAATCGGCGCCAATGCGCCAGCGGGAGCCCGCTTGAACGAGCGATGGAAGACTGTCATCCTGGTCCTTGCGTTCGCGCTAGCTGCCGCCGGCTGCGCCGGCCCCAACACCCATGACCTGTTGAACGAGACGACGGTTTCGGTGCCTGCCTCCGACATCGCGGCCACCCACGAAATCTTCGTCGCCACCACCCGCAAGCAGGCGACCAAGGACCCACGCCAGGTGTTCGATGGCGATCGCTCGCTGACCACCAGCTACGCCCGCGTCGACGTCACCGTGCCGAAGGTCCACCAGGTCGGCGCCATCGAGCGCGCCAAGGGCTCGGCCAATTCGAACCCGGCCAAGCAATTCACCGCCACCGACGTCGTCCACTATGGCGACGCCTCGCAATTCGCCAAGGCCGTCGGCGCCAACATCACCATGAATGGCGACCGCGCGCTGGTCTTCGTCCACGGCTTCAACAACGGCTTCGACGATGGGGTCTACCGGCTGACGCAGATCGCCCACGACACCGAATATCCGGGTACGCCGATCTTGTTTTCGTGGGCTTCGAGCGGCAAGACCACGGGCTATATCTACGACAAGGACAGCGCCAACGCCGCGCGCGACGACCTCGAGGCGACGCTCAGGATGCTCGCCAAGACAAAGGTCAAGAGCATCGACATCATCGCGCATTCGATGGGAACCTGGGTGACGATGGAAGCGCTGCGCCAGCTCGCCATCACCGGCGACCGCGATCTCGACGGCAAGCTCGGCCGTGTCGTCCTGGCATCGCCCGATATCGATGTCGACGTCTTCAAGAAGCAGATGATCCGCTACGGCAAGCCCGACAGGCCGTTCGTCATCCTGCTTTCCGCCGACGACCGTGCTCTGAGACTGTCCAGCCTGCTATCCGGCGACAAGCCGCGCGTCGGCGACTACGGCAACGCCGCCGACATTGCCAGTTACGGCGTCGTTGTGGCCGACCTCAGCCAGATCAAGGGCGGCGACCGCCTGAACCACGCCAAATTCGCCGACAACCCGTTCCTGGTGCAATTGCTCGGCAACCGTCTGCGCGCTCCAGCCGGCCTGGCATCGGACGAACCCACGCAGGGCCAGATCGACAATCTCGGCCGAGGCCTCGGCAAGGCAGTCGGATCCGTCGCCGAGATCATTATCACCACGCCATTCAAGGTGCTGACCATCGCCACCGGCGGATGAGAGCCAAGCAGCGGGCTGATCTCAGATAAAAAGATCGACCTTCTGGAACGTCGTCACGTCGATCAGGCCGACATCGGAAATCCTGAGCTCCGGAATGACGACCAGCGCCAGCAGCGAGTGCTGCATGTAGGCGTTGTTGAGCGAGCAGCCCATCTTGCGCATCGCCTCGGTCAGTTTCTCCGCCTTGGCCGCCACGATTTCCGCCCGCTCGTCCGACATCAGCCCGGCGATCGGCATTTCGACCAGCGCAAGCTCCTTGCCCTTCGAAAACAGCACCACGCCCCCGCCGACCTCGCCCAGCCGGTTGACGGCCAGCGCCATGTCTTCCTTGTTGGTGCCGACGCAGATGATGTGGTGGGCATCATGTGCGACGCTCGACGCCATGGCGCAGTCGCCCATATAGCCGAAGCCTGAGACGAAGGCATTGGTGACGCCGCCGGTGCCGCGGTGGCGCTCGACCAGCGCGATCTGGCAGATGTCGTTGCGGCGATCCATGGCGACCAGCCCGTCCTCGACCGGCAGGTCGGCCTCCAGCGCCCTTGTCGGCGCCTGGTTTTCGATCACGCCGATGACCCGCACCCGCACCTCGTTGGCGCCCTTGGGCGCCGCAATGTCGAAGTCGCCTGGCTTCAGCTTCTTGCCGAGCTTGACGGTGTTCTTCGCCGATTTGGGGTAATCATAGGCCGGAATGTCGATCTCGAGCTTGCCGCCCTTGGCCAGCCTGATACCGCGGCCATAGACCTCGTCGATGGTCATGGCGGCAAGATCGGAGACGATCAGCAGATCGGCCAGCCGTCCCGGCGCGATCGAGCCCAGTTCGCGCTCCAGCTTGAAATGCTGGGCGGTATTCAGCGTCGCCATCTGGATCGCCGTCACCGGCTTCAATCCCTGCTGGATGGCGTGGCGCACCACCCGGTCCATATGGCCTTCATGCACCAGCGTGCCGGAATGGCTGTCGTCGGTGCACAGGATCAAGTTGCGCGGGTCGAGACCGCTCTCGGTCACCGCCTTGATCTGCGAGGCAACATCGTACCAGGCCGAGCCCAGCCGCAGCATTGCCTTCATACCCTGGCGCACACGGGCGATTGCGTCCTCGGCGCGTGTGCCTTCATGGTCGTCCTCCGGCCCGCCGGCGACATAGCCATGGAACGGCAGGCCGAGATCGCGCGACGCATAGTGGCCGCCGACCGTCTTGCCCGCTCGCACCGTGGCGGCTATCGAGCCCGACATCACCGGATCGTTGGCCACGACACCGGGAAAATTCATCACTTCGCCGAGCCCGACGATGTTTTCCCAGGTCATCGCTTCCGCGACATCGGCGACCGTCAGTTCGGCCCCGGCATGCTCCAGCCCCGGCGCGGACGGCACGCAGGACGGCATCTGGACATGGACGTTGATCGGCATGGCGACGGCCTCGTCATGCATCAGCCGCACGCCGGGCAGACCCAGCACATTGGCGATCTCGTGCGGATCGATGAACATCGAGGTGGTGCCGTGCGGGATGACGGCGCGGCAGAACTCGGTCACCGTCACCATGCCGCTCTCGACATGCATGTGCGCGTCGCACAGGCCGGGCACCAGATAGCGGCCGCCGGCATCGACCACCTTGGTGCCCTGGCCGATGGCATGGCTGGCATTCGGCCCGCAATAGGCGAAGCGGCCGCCGGCAACGGCGATGTCGGTGCCGGCTATGATTTCGCCGGAGTGCACGTTCACCCAGCGGCCGTTTCGGATGACGAGGTCGGCCGGCTTGCGCCCCGTTGCGACGTCGACCAGATGCTTCGCCATCTCGGTCCAGGGCTTGGGTTTCGTCGCCGACGGCTGCTTGGCCATGAAAGACTCCTGTTTGCCCGACTGTGCCAAGCCGGCAAGGTTTTGGCCAGCGATCACGGACGAAATCCGTCGATGAGAATTCGCCCGGGGCGGATGCGCCGCACCTGCTCACCCCGAGGGCAGGCATCAGCGGTGCGGTCATTCAGTTTGGCTTGTGCCGCCACTTATGCTACCATTCTGGCTATGGTGCTGATTTGCGCCGACGACCCGCCGCGAGGCGGGTTTTTGTTGTGATGAGCCCGAAACCTCCTGAGGTGAAGTCATGATCCGGTTCCTGAAAGCACTCGCCTTCGTCACCCTGTTCCTGATCTCGGCCGGCTTTGTATCCGCCGAGGAACGTTGGCAGACCTTGCCGGAGCCGGCGGCGATGCCCAAACCGGATCAGAGCGGGTATGCGCCGGTCAACGGCATCCAGATGTACTATGCCGTTTTCGGCGCCGGTGATCCGATTCTCCTGATCCATGGCGGCCTTGGCCATGGCGACATCTGGGCAAGCCAGGTGGCGACGATGTCCAAGACGCACAAGGTGATCATTGCCGACAGCCGCGGCCATGGCCGTTCTACCCGCACCGAGCAAGCTTACGGCTATGACCTCATGGCGTCGGACTATCTTGCGCTGCTCGACTATCTCAAGATCGACAAGACCGCTCTTGTCGGCTGGAGCGACGGGGGCATTATCGGCATCGACATCGCGCTGCATCATCCGGAGCGGCTGACACGGCTCTTTGCGCAGGCCGCCAACGTCACCACCGATGGCGTCGATCCGGGTGTGCTGACCAACAAGACCTTTGCCGCCTATATCGACCGCTCGGGCCGCGACTACAAGAAACTGTCGAAGACTCCCGACCAGTACGATGCCTTCGTGGCGCAGATCAGCCACATGTGGGAGTCGGAGCCGGCCTGGACCAAGGAACAGCTCGGCAAGATAACCACGCCGACCGCGATCGTTGCCGGCGACCATGACGAGGCGATCAAGCGCGAACACACCGAATACATGGCCTCCGTCATTCCGGGCGCCAAGCTCATCATCCTGCCCAACGCCAGTCATTTCGCCATGCTGCAGGCGCCGGACGAATATAGTCAGGCGGCGCTGGACTTCATCGACGCCAAATAGCGCCCCCAGCTGAGCACCCAGCGCAGCAACGGGTACATTCCGATTGTTGAACAATGGGTTCCGTTTTGCGGCGAATAGGATTACCTTCCGGCAAGGCGCCTTCTGAACCGCCTTTTCGGAGAACTCGATGCGCTGTCTGACGATTGCCAGTGCCGGATTTCTGATCGCTCTGGCCGCGCCGGCATTCGCCGCCGACCCGATGGCGGTGCCGATGACCGAACCAGGCTTCGACTGGACCGGCTACTATGCCGGCCTGCAGGCCGGCTACGGCTGGGGCCAGTCCGACATATCAGTGACGGAAGGCGCGCCGTTTTCCATCTCGCCCGATATTGACGGCGGTTTCGTCGGGGGCCATGTCGCCGGCCTGTGGCAGTTCGACCAGGCAGTGCTCGGCGCCGAGGCGGAGCTCAATTATTCCGCCGTCGACGGTACGGCCGTGTCAGGCCTTGGAAGCACATTCCGCACGGACATCAAGTGGTTCGGATCTGTCGACGCCAAAGCGGGCTTCGCCATGGACCGCGTGCTGGTCTACGGCGTCGGCGGCGTCGCCTTTGCCGGCATCGAAACTTCGCAAGTCGCGGGCGCGTCGTTCGCCGGCACACGCACGAATGTCGGCTGGACGTTGGGCGCCGGCGTCGACTATGCGCTGACCGACAAATTCATCGTCGGCGCGCAATATCGCTATTATGATTTCGGCTCCGAGCACTATGACGTGGCGGAACCCTTCAACGATCGCGATCAGGATGTGATGCTGAACGCGGTTAGTATTAATCTCAGCTACAAATTCTGAGCCTTCTCGGCGACTGAGATTTTCGCCACAACCAATTGTTTTGAAATCGCGAACCACCTTTCATGAGTCCGACACTCGGCAAAAGATGGCTTGACGGGTTTTCGCTGGCGTCTGAAAAGGGCTGGCCTGCGGACGTGGCGGAATTGGTAGACGCAAGGGACTTAAAATCCCTCGATCTCTGATCGTACGGGTTCGATTCCCGTCGTCCGCACCAATTGAAATGCTTAGGATTCGTTCTGTAAGAACTCACTGGCTACCATAGAAAAGGCTGACGCGGGTAGCCGTAGAGCCGGGATACAAAGCCGGGAACTGCCATGCTGGAGTTTTGGTGTTCGGTATTGGCTGCCGTAAGAACAGTGACGGGGCTGACGGCGCAACTGCGCTTGAGCCAAATCCCGAACCTGTAGCCTTTTCGGTCGTAAGCTCGGCAGTTGGGGATCTAATGCAGCCGAAAAACGACGGTATCCGTGTCGCTGGATTTGCATCGAATGCCGACCAAAACGCCGAGTTCATAGTCATCGACGTGCCACGGTCGGAACGTCGACCACATCGCAGCGATCAAAAGCAATATTACAAGCGTGCTGGTAGCTCTTCATACCTATGGAGCATGTCGACATCGAGGATGCCTTCCGAAGTACCGGAACTTACAATGAAGGCCGACATGAGAAATACCCGTCGTCCCGCCTTGACGGTCATTATGAGATCAGGATGTGGCCGCAGAACGGGAGCCGGCTGGGGCCGCAGCGGCCTCAACCCGGTGGGCATGCCCCGTCGCGATTTTAAGAAGAGTTGCAGCCGTTTCCTGTGGCGTCCAACCTTGCGCTTCTGACGCAGTCACCAAGGCCGCAAACGCGGCTTCTAATGCGACTTCACAGTTCACCTCACGGTCTGGGCTATCCTCTGGCAATATCGGGGGTTCGACGGATTGGGACATCGTGACTTCTTTCAAAGGGGAAAAACCCGCCGCCCCAGCCTTTTGCCACTCAAACATTTCAGCAAAGGATCATTCCAGCTATCAGCAGCGTGATTAGAACTGACAACGGCACGGCCAGAAGACCGACCAACTCAACATTTCTTGTGTTTTGTCGCTTGTCCATCTTCGTCGCCCGCATGTCGTTGGCTTTGGCATCTTGCCGTCAACGTGCAGCTGTTGGAACCAACCACAAGTGCCGCTGATCGGAGATTCAGTCGGTGCTGCATATTAGCAACACATTGTGGAACGATCGGGCGGCATCAGCCAATTGCTTTTGAATGCCCTTGCACTTGCTTCGTACGATTCCGTACAGTTTCCCCCATTGGGGGAGGCGGCCGATGGACCATGACGAGGAAGGCTACAGCATTGACGCCTTCGATTTCGATGTGGTGTGCGAGACCTTCAGGAGATCCGTTCGGGAGCTGAACCTGGCTGAAGAGCATTGGGTAGACCACGCGAAGGCGCTCCTACGGGAATTCACCGACAGCGCAGCCCTAGTTGGTTAGAATCGTACCCCGGTCCTGCCACGGAAACCTTTTCCAAGGTTTGCCGCGTCATAGAGGCATCACAGAAGCTCTCGGAACAGATTGCCCAGCGCGGAGGCCTATTAACGAAAAAGCTCGCCACCTTGAGGCAACGGGCATCGCCAATGCCCTCAGACAGCCCTGCCTGGACGTGTGGCGTCCTGTCCGGCCCTCGCCATTGATTTCGTCGGCAAGCTTGTCTTTGGCCTCGTCATAGGTCTTGAAGTTGGCATCGGGATCGCAATCGCCGGCTGCCAAGGATGCCGGGCCGCTGGCCGACCTATCAGTCAGGCGTCCGAAGCCAGAGCGTTATAAAGCAGCAAACACGCCAGGATAGAAACGGCGCTGCCTAGCAGCTGGTCTGCCGTCAGGCCGGAAAAATAGACAAGATGAAACGTCACCATCGCTCTACCAATCACGGTTCGGAACACTGCCGAATTAACCGTTAGCCGACGCTAATGTTCCGCTCTGGACTCACTACCGCTTTGGAAGAATCCTGCCGCAGCGATCAGCGCCCCGCCCGACCTTGATCTCAACGTCGGTGCCACAAGGCTTTCCTTCGTTCGCATGGTTCGCAGAGATTAGCATGATCGCATACTCTCATCATCCGGCGTCGTCTCCCTCACAAAGCAGCGCCGGTAAGGCTCGGCGCCCTTCTTGTTTGTCCCGTGTGCCAAAGGAGGTCGCCGGGCCTGCCGTTGCTCATCTTTGCTGGTGGTTGCTCCTGATGGCTGCGCTTGACGCCGTCGCCCTACTGCTACCTGCGGGGTAAGGCCGGCGAGCCCTCTTGTCAGGCAGTCCGGCGTGTAGGATTATAGTCCTCGTTGCGGCGACCCCTCAATGGAGAGCGCCAATGGCCAGAACCAAACCTTCGGAACAACTTTCCCGGGCTGAAATCGAGCGCTTCCTGGCGGCAGCCGAAGCGCTGCACAAGAGCATCGTCGGGCCGCTCCTGGCGTACCACGGCGAGCACTACCAAGCTCTACGTAAGGTCCATGGACCCCTGTTGAAGTCGATCGAGACCATCACCGGCCAGAGGGCGAAGTTCATCCAGTGGAACGGGACAGGACCGGCACAGCCCCGGGACAAGCCTCCGGGCTAAGTCTCCTCCCGGAAATCCAGCAGCTTGGCATGGCGAAGCTTCTCCTCGCCCTTCAGGAACCGCACGCGGCCGACCAGGCCCGGCTTTAGCCATTCGGCCTTGTCACTCTTGAGCCCTTTCGGCGCCGGCCCGCCCATCTTGCCTTGCACGCGGTCCCATAGGCGCTGGCGCTTGTCCGCCTTGAAGGTGACGAAGGCGCCGCCGGCATAGTGGCCTTTGTCGGCCATCAGCACCATGGCAGGCTTGCCGGCCTCGCGCTGCACGCCGATGATGTCCATCTCCTTTTCGGCATAGCACTTGATCTTGCGCCAGTTCGTCGTTGGACCCGACCGATACTTGCTGCCCTTCCGCTTTGAAACGATACCTTCAAGCCCAGCCTGGTCGACCAGATGAAAGACGGCGTCGCCAGCGCCCGGCATCGCTTCGCTGAACTGGATTCGGCCGCCGTGCGGGATCAACGCCCGGAGGATCTCGCGACGGTCTTCCACCGGCGTGTTCCGCAAGTCATGCCCGTTCAGGTGCAAGAGGTCGAATGCTAGCAGATACAGATCGCGCGACGGCTTGCGGCTGGTCGCGGCTGATTGATGCGCATGGAAGTCGGATAGGCCAGCCTCATTGATCGTAATGGTCTCGCCGTCGATGATGAAGTCTTTCGCCTCGATCGCTTCCGCCTCACCGGCAAGTTGGATGTAGCGGCCCGTCCAATCATAACCGTTCTTGGTGATCAGCCGAATCCCGTCATCATCCTTGATGACCTGGGTGCGGTAGCCATCGAATTTGATCTCATGAATCCAATCATCGCCCATCGGCGGCGTGTCGACCAGTTCGGGTTCCATGGGCTTGATGAATTTCAGACGCATGCACTGACTCGCAGACTGCGACTTCAATTAGCTAGCGCTAAATTAGTTCCGGAACATTTTAGACGAATTGGATGTTTGAAGGGCTATGAAGATCGAAGCCGACCAATGCCGGGCAGCGCTGACGCTCATCCGGCGCACAATGGAAGAGCACTGTCCTCCTGGCGTGCTGCCGAGCGAAGAGATGGTCAATGGGCTCTATGGTCCGGAACTGATGCATGAGGCGGAAGCCATTGCCGCCGGCATCGTCGCAACCATTGACCAGCTGCAATTGCCCGTGATGAAACCGCCGTCCCCTAGTATCAAATAGAGACCGACACAGGGAAGGTCGCTTGGCCGCGCGATCGTGGGCTCGCAACGACCGGCGAGGCGATGCCGGCCCCACCAAGGGTTACAGCCCCTCGACCAGCAGCGAAGGCGGCTCGCGGCAGTGCAACGCCCGAAGTTTCGAGGCGACAATGTCCACCGAGCGTAGCCAGCGCGCGTTGTGCTGCACAAGGACTGAGGCAGCGGCACGGCCGCCCGGGCTACTCCAAAGGCGGCTCTTCGCTCTGTGGAGCCAAAACGGTGATATCCATCCTGGCGATTGTCGATGCGGCGCGCCCCTGGGCGCCAGAATCCGTGTCGCCACTTTCTGCCGCCATTGCCTTGGCGCGATGTCCTACGGTGTCTGCGCTTTTGCCTGGCGCAAATCCTTCGCTTTGCCTGGCGCAAATCCTTCGCCCGGTTCTGTCTTTGCGGGTTTCGGTCGAGTTTCAGCTGCCTGCCGATGTTGGTTTCCAATCGCCGAGACCATTGATACCTCCCCTTGATGAGGCCGCGACTGTACCTGTCAAGGCTGTAGCGAGGCTGATCACTTAAGTGGTCGGGTTGCACCCGCTCGTCGTGGCTCTCCGATCACTGGGCTCTCGATGCCTTGGCGCTCGCGGACGTCTGGTCGGGTGGGAAGTTCAAACTCAGCCGCCCTTTGCGGCACCGGCTTCGCCCGACAACTAGGAACGATTTCGGCCGCCATGTGTTACGCAATCATGAATCTCGCGGATCCCGGATCAACAATGGCAACCGATCTTTTCACGATGCAACTCGCTGATGCTCAGCAGCGCATCAAACAGACCGAGTTCGCGCTGGTACTCAGCGAGAAAATGGTGGCTGAGAACCTCGCTTTATCCAGCAGGATACGATCGGCGAGGCGGCGTGTCCTGAAGGCCTGAAGGCCGGAAGGCCTCTGGCGACAGTCGACTCAACAAGCTGAAAGAGTTCTTCAAATGATCTCGACCCAGTCCGGACGTGGGAGAGCTTGCCGGTAACCTTAGCGGTAATCGGCCGAGTCGCAGCAGGAAGCGCGCTGAAAACTTGCTCGATGAAGACTGCGGCGTCGCTATGAATCTCGCCTTGTGTTGCCGAATCCGATCTGCGCAAAGGCGCGTGGTCGAGACCAGGCAGCGGCTCACGAAGATTGATCCCAGCAGGGCAAATTGACCGCTACGGCTCAGTTGAGGCAGCACTTCGAAATCACGGCTATTGACCTGCTGAGCTATCAGTTTCCCTCGATCTCTAATCGTATGGGTTCTCCGCACCACCCTTCGCTCTTCGAGCTTCGGGTGGCACGCCACCCAAGGCAGCCATCTCAAACGTCGAGATAGCCGGCGGCGACGAGCATCGCCTTGTATCGTTGGGCAAATCGGCTGGGCAAACGACTGAGGTAACCTGACGCGCCAATATCCCAATGCGCGCCCAGTTCGCGGTCGAAGGCAGCCGGGTCGAATTGCAGCAAGCCGCTGCGTGGGTAGACCGTGAATTCTCCGAAGATCGGCTCCCCCTCCTCCTCGTAGAAATCGACACGCACCATGTCGAACTCGCTGCCGAGCGCCTCGGCTGCCTCGATCATCCGCGCCAGGCTCTTGGGAGGGGGAATTTCCAGGCTCGAGTCGATCGCGCCCTGGACGATGTTCAGCGGGCGCCAATCGCGATCCAGGTGGCCGGTATTCTTGACCGTGGAACGGAAGGCGACGACGACAATGTAGGCGACGTGGCCAGCCAGCACACAGAATTTGTAGTCGACCGGGTCATAATCCTGGTCCTTGCCGACAAGCGCTTCGACGAAAACCCGCCGCTCTATGTGCGCATAGCTGCGCTCCAGCTTGCGGGCGCCATAGGTTTGGCCAAGGTATTCCGTCATCTCGGCAATGATCGCCTCCCGGTCGGCGTTGGCCGGATCACGAACGATGACATTCATGGCGCAACCGTGGTTGCATTTGACGGCGTAGGGGATTTTCAGGTCATCGAAAGGGATCTGGCGCGGATCGTCGCCCTGCCACAGCACCTCCGGGATGGCGAGCCCGGGAAGCCGCTCCCTGACGATTTCCTTGGACTTGAGCTTGTCGAGAAGGCCGGTAAAGCGAGGATCGTCATCGAAAATCTTGCGCCAGTGGATCTTTTCCGTGAACGTCACCGGGGCTGCAAAATTCGGCAGATGCCGCATCCGCTCAAGGAAACGCTGGGTCAACCGGCGGTAGCGGACAAGCAGCGCGGCGTTCAGCAACAGGAGAGATGCCCGCGCGCTGTTTCGCTTCAGCCATGCCTTTGCGCCACGCGCCATTCCGGTGTCCTTGCAACCTGCGCAACTTCATCCGCGAAGTGGACGTGCCACCCTGCCCGCAGCAGTGAGGCACGTCGAGCTTCGCCGAGCTAGCCCTTCATCGGGTACAGTTTCAAATGCTGGATCAGGATGATCGTCTTGGCGTCGATGATGCGGCCGTCTGAAATGCCGGCCAGCGCTTCATCAAGAGGCATTTCCAGAACCTCGATGTCCTCGCCCTCGTCGGCCGCGCCGCCGCCGGCCGAGATGCGGTCGGCGGGTGAATAGCGCGCCACAAAGAACCACAGCCGTTCGGTGACGCTGCCTGGGCTCATATAGGGGGAAAACAGCCGCTCGATGTTCTGTAAGCGATAGCCGAGCTCTTCCTCGGCCTCCTTGAGGATGGCGGTTTCGGGATCGTTTTTGTCGAGCAGGCCGGCGCAGGCCTCGATCAGCGGTTCGCGGTGGCCGGTGACGTAGGCGGGGTAGCGGAACTGCCGCACCAGAAGCACCGTCTGACGCTCGGGATCGAAAGGCAGGATCACCGCGCCGTCGCCACGATCGTAGGTCTGGCGAATCTGCGTCTCCCACTGCCCGTCTCGCCGACGGTAATCGAGGACGGTCTTCTTCAGAACCGCCCAGTCGTCGGACAGGACTTCCTCCGAGCGGATGCGGATACGATCTTCCATGATGAGCTCCAAGCTGTCGGCGCCATGGCGTAACCGCGAACGGTTTTGCGCGCAACCGAAACGGCGAAGCTTTCACCGCCTCGTGTCTGGTGCCGGCAACTGCCATCGCCTAAATAGCTGCAGTCCCTCTCCGGAGTTTTTTGATGACCGCAGCGCTTTTCCAGCCGATCGCCCTCGACGGCCTGACCTTTCCGAACCGTATCGCGGTGGCGCCGATGTGCCAGTATTCCGCCGAAGATGGCTCGGCCAGCGACTGGCATCTCTATCACTGGATGAACTTGGCGATGTCGGGCGCCGGCATGGTCACCGTCGAGATGACCGACGTCGAACGGCGCGGCCGCATCACCCATGGCTGCCTCGGCCTCTATTCCGACGACAACGAGGCGGCCGCCCGGCGCACGCTGGATGCAGCGAGGCGCGTCGCCGCGCCGGAAACGAAATTCGGCATTCAGCTTGCCCATGCCGGCCGCAAGGCCTCCAACCGAAAGCCCTGGGAAGGCGGCGGCCCATTGCAGCCGGGCGAGGATCCCTGGCAGACCGTCTCGGCCTCGGCCATCGCCTATGACACCGGCTGGAATGTGCCGCATGCGCTGGAGGAGGATGAAATCCTGCAGCTTGTCGAGCGCTTCACTCAAGCCGCGAGGCGGGCCGAGCGCGCCGGCTTCGACTTCCTCGAGTTGCACGCCGCGCACGGCTATCTGATCTTTCAGTTCCTGTCGCCGCTTTCCAACCAGCGCACCGACCGCTGGGGCGGCTCGCTGCAAAACCGCATGCGTTTCCTCATCGAGATCGCCAAATCGGTGAGGAAGGCGGTTCCAAACCTGATGCTTGGCGCCCGCCTGTCGGTAAAGGACTGGGTCGATGGCGGTTTCGAGGTCGCGGACGCGATCGAGGTGGCCAAAGCCTTGAAGGCGCTTGATGTTGCCTATCTCTGCTGTTCGAGCGGCGGCAATTCGCCGTTGCAGAAGCTGCCGACCGGCCCCGGCTATCAGGTGCATCTGGCCGAAGCGGTGCGCAAGGGCGCCGGCATCCCGACACGGGCTGTCGGCCTGATCGACGATCCCGCGCAGGCAGAGGCGATCGTCGCCGACGGCCGCGCCGACATGGTCGCGCTGGCCCGCGCCTTCCTCGCCGATCCGCGCTGGGGCTGGCGCGCCGCAGCCACCTTCAGCGAAAAAATCCATCCCGCGCCACAGCTCGCCCGCTCGGTGACCACGATGCAGCACTGGACGAAGGGCTGAACAGGCAGTGCCGACGGTGGTCGCGCTGTCGTTCGCCGCGTCGTCTCCGGTCGGCGCGCAATATTACGAAGGAACGGTGCACGGCCTGTCCAGGCACTACGATCTCGATACCGGCAGCGGGTTTCTCGCTGTGCGCGCACGGCCGAACTTGTCGTCGCGCATGATCGGGCAATTGTTCAATGGCGACCACACCGAGATTTTCGACCGCCGCGGCAACTGGTACCAGGTCGAAATCGGCGGACGGACCGGCTGGGCCAACGCCCGCTGGCTGCGCAACGACTGCGGTTACTGAGACCAACGATTGCGGTTGGTGAGACGTTTGGGCGCAGGCTGACGGCCACTTTTGCAACCATATTGGCTGCTTTGCGTTGCGGCCATCATGGATAACAAACCTTTTGAAACCCCGGTCGTGGTCGAACTCGGCCATGTCGGCAAATATCGCCAGATCCGCAGCACCCAGGAAGCGGCGGAGTGTCTGATGACGGTGTGGCCGCTCAATCGCGGCCCGCGCCATCGTGATGCTCTCGACACTTGCCTCAAAGTGCTGGAAGGTTATCGTTCGACGGCCGATGCACGCAGGGCCTTGATCGAAGCGGCCAAGGAATCGGAAGTGCTGGTTCCCGAAGACCGGCTGCCAGACGCCAAGTTGCATTGAAGCCCAAATTGCAATGAAAAACGGGCCGCATTGAGCGGACGGACGAACCGGAGGATTTCATGGCGAAGCTGACTTACAAGATCGTCGAGCATGACGGGGGCTGGGCCTACAAGGTCGGTTCGACATTCTCGGAGACATTCCCGACCCACCAGGATGCGCTGCGCGCCGCCGAGATCGCCTCGGCCGAACAGCAGATCGCCGGCGCCACGGACGGCATCCAGTATGAGGATGCCGAAGGCAAGTGGCACGACGAACTGGCCGACGGCCGCGACCGGCCGCAGACCGAAGTTTCCGACTGATCCTTGCCCCTCAGCTTTCGCTGCCGGCCGTGGATGCTCGCCTAAGCAATTCCCTTGGGATTGCGTCAAAACAAACAGGCGGGACATCCTGCCGGTCAGTCGAAGCCGCGGCTTGATCACTTGCCGCAATATTGATCGTTCACGTTGGGCCTCACATTTCCATAGGGTCCTGACGGGTCGGAGGCGCACGGCCCCGTAGCGCCGCCATAGCCTTGGCTGCCGTCGGCATTGATGCTGCCGGTGGTGCTCTGGTCGACGGTCGATGACTGGTCGTTCCCGAACGGCCACCAGCTGTGATGGTTGGAATACGTGCCGTCCGATGACTGCGCCATCGCCGATGTGGCAAGACCGATCGTCAGCACGGATGCTGCAAAGACTTTCCTGTACATTGAATTACTCCGTATCCGCCGCCTTGGGTGCGACACGGGGTAAACCGGATATCAGCCGAATGGTTCAGTGAAATTGTTGTGAGGCTGTGGTGAGGTCTTGGCCGGCGAATGCCCGCTCGGCAATGCGCTTGATGAAGGCGATGACGCGGTCCGGCTCGACGAATTGCGGCATGTGGCCGAGGCCTTCGACTGTCTCGAAATCCAGCCCTTCGATCCTGTCCTTCATCGGCTCCCCATGTGTGCGCATGGCGATGACGCGATCGGCTGTCCCGAAGAAAATGCCGGCCGGCATGGCGATCTCTCCATAGCGCTCTTCTATGCGGCCAAGATCCTGTTCGACCGCTACGAAATCGGTGGAGGTCGCATGGAAATGGCTTGGCCTCAGCCCGAGCCATCCGCCGCCATCGATCATGTAGTCGGCGGGAACGGCCTGCGGCGAGAAGATGAACTCCAGTGTGGGCCGCGCATATCCGAGGCTTGTCGGTATCGCGACGGTGTAGGCCATGATCCAGCGCCAAATCCTCGAACGGATATAGAGCAGTCCCGCTTTTTCGCGGACGCCGGCTTCCAGATGGGTCAGCGGCGCCAGCAAGGCGATGCCGGAAATCGCGCCGGGATGCTCCAAGGCCAGGGTCAGCGCGACGGCGCCCCCCAGCGAGTGCCCGACCACGAGCGGCCTTTCCAGCCCGAGTGTTTCGATGAAGCGCCTGATGATCTCGGCCTGTTCAGGCAGACGGCCGGTGGCTCCTCGCGCGCGAACAGAATAGCCCGATCCCGGCCGGTCGAGTGCAATGAGGCGGTAGCCAGGGCCAAAGCGCTCAAACAGCGTGTGGCGAAACTGGTGGAGCTGCGCGCCAAGTCCGTGCACGAACAGGATCGGCCGTCCCTCGCCCGTTTCGACATAATGGATGCGGCTGCCGTCGATCTCGACGAAGTTTCCGCTGGCCGGCACCAGCCTTTCGGCCTTGGCGGCAATCCAGAGCGTAGCGGCCACCAGGCAGGCCACGATGACGAGAGCCAGCACGGACAGGCCGGCGACAAGCCACAGCAGAATCGATACCAGCATGTTTCACCCGGGGAGCGGACCGGCGCGCACCATCACCCACTGACGAACGCTCGGCAAGGCAGATGGCGGCTTGTGTCGGCATTGCCGCCAGTTCGATGTCGCGCTATCTCAGGCGACCTTCTTTCTGCCTCAGGCGACCTTGTCTGCCAACGGGCCTGTTTGCCGGAGCCTTCCATGCCTGAAATCGTCACTGCCGCCATGCTTGTCATCGGCGACGAGATTCTGTCCGGCCGCACCAAGGATAAAAATATCGGCCACCTCGCCGACATCATGACGGCCATCGGCATCGACCTGAAGGAAGTGCGCATCGTTCCCGACGAGGAGGACGAGATTGTCGCTGCGGTGAATGCCGTACGCGCCCGCTACACCTATGTCTTTACCACCGGCGGCATCGGCCCGACGCATGACGACATCACCGCCGATTCCGTTTCCAAGGCTTTTGGGGTGCCGTGCGAATACGACGCCAAGGCCTATGCCATGCTGGGCGAGAGCTATGCCGCGCGCGGCATCGAATACACCGAGGCCCGCAAGCGCATGGCGCGCATGCCGCGCGGCGCCGACCATATCGACAATCCGGTCTCCGTCGCGCCCGGCTTTCGCATCGGCAACGTCCATGTCATGGCCGGCGTACCGGCGATTTTCCAGGCCATGCTCGACAATGTCGTGCCGACGCTGAAGGCCGGCACCAAGATGCTGTCGGCCACCGTCCATTGCCCGTTCGGCGAAGGCCTGATCGGTGGTCCCCTGGGCGATATCCAGAAGGCGCATCCCGACACCATCATCGGCTCGTATCCGAAATATGGCGACGGCAAGTTCTGGACGGAGCTGGTCGTCCGCGCCCGCAGCCAGGAGGCGCTGGATTCGGCACGCAAGGACGTCGAGGCGATGGTGGCCGGCTTCACCGCCGCCAATTGACCCTGGGTTCGCGGCCCATCGCCGGGCCGGAACCAAGCACCGCACTCCCACGTTTTCCCTCGGGCGCAGCACGCGCCGGCAGATTTGAGGGATTTCGCATGCGCTTCAAGACCATCGTCGCCATATTGCAGAACGAACAGGACGCCGAACGCGTGCTCGACTGCGCCATCCCGCTTGCCGACCGGTTCGAGAGCCATCTCATCGGCATCCATGCCGAAGCGCTGCCCGTTCCCTACACCTCGGCAACCGGCTTCCCCGACACTGAGTTCCTGCAGGTCTCCGCCGACATGAACCGCGAGCGCGCCGAGAAATTGCAGGCGCTTTTCGTTGGGCGGATCGAGAATTCCGGCCTTTCCTTCGAATGGCGCAGCCTCGAGAGCTTTTCCGGCGACAGCGCGCTGACGGGTATTTCCAGCGTGCGCGCCGCCGATCTGATTATTGCCGCGCAGCGCGAGACCGGGGGCGACACGAGCGCCGATGTCGACACGCTGGTTTACGATGCCGGCCGGCCAGTGCTGGTGGTGCCGCATGAGGGGCCGTTGGTCACCACATTCAAACATGTGCTGCTGGCCTGGAACGGCAGCAAGGAGGCGGCGCGTGCCGCCTTCGACGCGCTGCCCTTCATCATCGAGGCCGAAAAGACCGACATTCTGGTCATCGATCCGCCGGATACGCTGGATGACAACCCGGAAGCCGCCGGCGCCGAGATCGCCGCGGCACTCTCCAGGCATGGCGCAACGGTCAGCGTGTCGGTGCAGAAATCGGGTAATGCTTCGGTCGATGACGTCATCCAGACCCGGATCGCCGAGACCGGAGCCGACCTTCTGGTGCTCGGCGCCTACAGCCATTCCTGGCTGCGTCAGCTTTTGTTCGGCGGCGTCACGCGCACCGTGTTGCGCAGCGTGCCGGTTGCGGCCTTTTTGTCGCGGTAACTCCACAGCTGGCCCCGCCCTTGCCAATGCCCTGACTTTCCAGTTAATTCCGCGCGCATTCCACAATGTTGCGCGCGGAGTGCAGAATGTCCCTTCCCGAAAAAGCCTTTCCGGTCTCCTGGGACCAGTTCCACCGCGATGCCCGGGCGCTCGCCTGGCGGCTTGCCGGCGCCAACAAGGGTCAGTGGAAGGCCATCGTCTGCATCACCCGTGGGGGCCTGGTTCCCGCTGCCATCATCTCACGCGAACTCGGCATACGCGTCATCGAGACGGTCTGCGTCGCCTCCTATCACGACTACACCAGCCAGGGGCAATTGCAGGTGCTGAAGGAGATCACGCCGGCGCTGCTCGCCGATGATGGCGCGGGCGTGTTGATCATCGACGACCTCACAGACACCGGCAAGACGGCAGGCATCGTGCGCGCCATGATGCCCAAGGCGCATTTCGCCACCGTCTACGCCAAGCCGAAAGGCCGGCCGCTGGTCGACACCTTCATCACCGAAGTCAGCCAGGACACCTGGATCTACTTTCCCTGGGACATGGGTTTCACCTACCAGAAGCCGATCGCCGACGATCACGCCGGCTGATTCGCGCCAGCCCCATTTCTGCCCAGACGGCCAAACCCGCCCCGTCTGCTATGAAAACAGACACTGGAAGGCACATTATTCTGTCGAATCGACGCCTGTTGGCGGATTGGACGGTTGGTGTGATGTTTTTTACTTTTAAGACTTACACTTGTCGGTAAGATTCATACGGCGGCTAACGATTCTGAGGGCTGGGGTAGCTTTCACTGATGCTGACGACACCGGCGACACACGACCATCTGGCTGAAAGGGTCCGCAAGCTCTTCGGCACTTCGCCTTGTCGCCTGCAGGTTGCCGCTTTGCCATGGCGCAATAACGAAGACGGCGTCGAGATCATGCTGATCACCAGCCGAGACACCGGGCGTTGGGTGCTGCCGAAGGGCTGGCCCGAGGCCAGGGAGCCGCTCTGCGAGGCAGCGGCGCGCGAGGCGGGCGAGGAAGCCGGATTGCGTGGCAAGATTTCGCTTTTCGAGGCCGGTCGTTACTTCTACGCCAAGGCCCTCGCGTCCGGCGAGGAAGTCCCTTGCGAAGTGCTGGTGTTTCCGCTGCAGGTCGAGCACGTTGCCGACCGCTGGAAGGAAAAGCGCGCGCGCACCCGCAAATGGGTCAATGGGGCCGAGGCCGTACGCATGGTCAACGAGCCGGACCTCTGCCAGATCATCGCCCATTTCTGCGCCGATCCCGACAAGTTCGTCGTTAGAGCCTAGCTCACAGCCACCGCTGCATAGTCCTGCGCGCCCGCACCGGTTCTTGCCCCGATTCCGGGCTCGGTGCTTCGCTCCGCGCGCCAGCAATCCGACACTATAAATCCCTCCCCTTCAGGCCAAGCTTAGCCACAGCTTGACATGCAGGCATTTACCTGCATATTGTGTCTTCAAGATGAGTGAGACCGATGGACGCCGACAAGGTTTTCAAAGCGCTGGGCGACCCGACCCGCAGAATGCTGCTCGATCTTCTGTGTGAGAAGAACGGCCAGACGCTCGGCGAGCTTTGCGAAAATCTCGACATGGCGAGGCAATCCGCCACGCAGCACATCGATCTGCTGGAAGCGGCCAATCTGATCAGCACGGTCAAGCGTGGCCGCGAGAAGCTGCATTTCATCAACCCCGTGCCGCTGCACGAAGTCTACGAGCGGTGGGTGCGAAAATTCGAACGGCAGCGGCTGAGCCTGCTGCACGACCTGAAACAAGAACTCGAAGGAGACGACCAATGACCCGGGAAACCACCAGTTTTGTCTACGTGACCTACATCAGATCGACGCCACAAAAGGTGTTCGAAGCCATCACCAGGCCCGATATCGCCAAGCGCTACTGGGGCCACGAAAACGTCTCCGACTGGAAGCCCGGCTCGAAATGGGAACACATCCGCGCCAATGACGAACGGACCGTCGAACTCGTTGGCAAGGTCGTCGAAATCTCGCCGCCAACCCGGCTGGTCATGAGCTGGGCCAACGCCTCGCAGGCCGACGATCCGACCAAGCACAGCCAGGTGACGTTCGCCATCGAGGAATACGACACCATGGTCAAGCTGACCGTCAGCCATGACGAGCTCGAAGCCGGCAGCGGCATGGCCAAGGGCATCAGCCAGGGTTGGCCGGCCGTGCTGTCCAGCATGAAATCCTTCCTCGAAACCGGCACGGGCATCGACCTGTTCGCCAAGCCGAAATCGGCCTGAAGCAACCGCGGAGAACGATGATGACCAAGCACTTTACCGGCGGCTGCGCCTGCGGCGCGATCCGCTATGAGGCCAGCGGCGAGCCGATCTTTCAGAACCACTGCCAATGCCTCGATTGCCAAAAGCGCAGCGGTACTGGCCATTGTTCCTATGTGACCTTCGGCCGGCGCGCTGACGTAAAGATCACCGGCGAGCCGAGCACGTGGCGGATGATCGCCGACAGCGGCAATGAAAAAGCCCAGGCCTTTTGCCCGACCTGCGGCACGCCGGTCTACGTAACGTTCGTCCCCATGCCGGAGGTGACGGCTATCCAGGCCACGAGCCTCGATGATCCCGGCCAGTTCGACCCGCAGGCGGTCACCTACACCGTGCGCGGCCACGCCTGGGACACGATCGACCCAGCGCTTCAGCCATTCGAGCGAATGCCTGGATGAACCAGGCAGAGCCCTATCCCTCGGATAGGGCTCTGCGTTCAGCTCAGATCACCAGGCCCTTGGTCAGTTCCAGCGCCTGCCGCTCGAACAGGCGGCGGTAGATGCCGCCCTTCAGCCGGATCAGCTCGTCATGCGAGCCTTCCTCGATGATCTTGCCACGGTCGAACACGAGCAGCCTGTCCAGCGCTCGCACCGTCGACAGACGGTGCGCGATGACCAGCGTCGTGCGGCCAACCATCAGCCGCTCCATCGCCTGCTGGATCAGTACTTCCGATTCCGAATCGAGGCTCGATGTCGCCTCGTCCAGGATCAGGATGCGCGCATCCGCCAGGAAGGCGCGTGCGATCGCCACCCGCTGGCGCTCGCCGCCCGACAGTTTCACGCCGCGTTCACCGACCAGCGTGCCGTAGCCCTTCGGCAGGCTGGTGATGAAGTCGTGCGCGCTGGCGAGCTTGGCGGCATGCTCGATCTCGGCCTGCGTGGCGTCCGGACGGGCATAGGCGATGTTTTCCGCCAGCGAGCGGTGGAACAGGATGGGCTCCTGCTGGACGATGGCAATCTGCGCGCGCAGCGACGCCTGTGCAACCTGGGAGATGTCTTGGCCATCGACCAGGATCCTGCCGCCGCTGACATTATAGAGACGCTGGATCAGCTTCACGAAGGTCGTCTTGCCCGAGCCGGAATGGCCGACCAGTCCGACCCGCTCGCCCGCCGCTATCTCCACCGAAAAATCGCGGTAGAGCGGCAGGCGATGGCTGCCATAGTGGAAGCCATAGTGGAAGGTGACGTTATCGAAGGCGATGTGGCCATGCGTGATCCGGATCGGCTTGGCGCCGGGCCGGTCCTCGATGCCGAGCGGTTGCGACTGGAAATCGACCAGTTCCTCCATGTCGTTGACCGAACGCTGCAAATTGCGGATATGCGTGCCGATGTCCCTGAGGTAGCCCTGCAGCACGAAGAACGAGGTCAGCACGAAGGCGACATCGCCCGCACTTGCCTGGCCCCAGGCCCACAGCATCAGCGACAGGCCGATTACTGCCGTCCGCAGCACCAGCAACATGGCGCCTTGCGTCGTGCCGTTGATGGTGCCGCGCACCCAGGTGCGGCTGGTCCGCGCGCGCCATTTGGCGACGACCTTGGCAAGACGCGTCTCCTCGCGCGTCTCGGCACCGAAACCCTTGACCACGGCATTGCAGCTCACCGCATCGGCAAGCGAGCCGCCAAGCCGCGTATCCCAGCTGTTGGCGAGCCGTGCCGCGGGCGCGACATAGCCGAGCGACAGCAGCGCCGTCACCGTGATGAACAGCAGCGAGCCGACTGCCACGACCAGCCCCATCAGTGGCCAGAACCAGCCGAGCAGCAACGTCGAGCCGACCAGCATGGCGACCGACGGCAACAACGCAATCAGGATGGTGTCATTGAGCAGGTCGAGAGCCCACATGCCGCGCGTGACCTTGCGCACCGTCGATCCGGCAAAGCTATTGGCGTGCCAGTCGGTTGAGAAGCGTTGCACGCGATGGAACGCGTCGGCGGCGATGTCGGCCATCATCTTCAGCGTCAGCTCGACAATGCCCATGAAAGCCAGGTTGCGCAGCACCACGCCGGTCATCGCCAAAGCGATGAGCGCGAAGAACGCCGCCATTGCCGCATTCCACGCGACATCGTCAGCCAACGCACTGCTGGCGACGGCGTCGACCAGCCGGCCGGAATAGAGCGGCGTCAACACGTCCGCTATGGTCGACAGCAGGAAGCTGCCCATGATCAGCGAAAGCCGCCACGGCTGGCGCCGCCAGTGGCTGAGCGTGAAGCCAAGAACGCTGCGAAAGGCGCTTGCACGCAGATCGATTCGAAAACGAGCCATGATGTCATCCGGGCGCAAATCTGCCCGGTCCCGGTAAGGTCTGAAAATTGAAAACCGCGCTGGGCAATTCGCCCGGGGCTGCGGAGGTTCGGCATAGGTGGCGGCGCGCCCGATTTGCCGGGTGGCGACCGGCATAGGCAGAAGCCTTTGCTCGACCCGGCATCGGTGCGAAGGACAAACCTTCGCCGGACGCCAGGTGAGACCTAGGCTTCGCGGCCTCGCATTACCATGTGAAATACTGCCATTCGGACCTCCCGCAAGGCACTTGCGGAGCGGTCCTTATAGAGACGCCATGAAGGATCGCCAAGGCCGGGCACGTGGCAAAGCGTAACTGGTCCAACCAGTGAGGTTATCTTGCAACAACAGCCGGTCAACCCCCTCGCTATGCCTCATTCCGGGTTGCGATCGAGGCGCATGTAGCGGCCGTCGATCGATGCCTTGAAGCCCAGCTTCTCATAAAGGCCATGCGCGTCACTGGTCGACAGGCTCCAGTGCGAGACCGTGCTGAGTTCAGGGTGGTTGATGAGCGCCCGCACCAGTTGCGTGCCAATGCCTTGGCCGCGATGCTGCGGCCAGATGATGATGTCGGCGAGATAGGCAAACACCGTACGGTCGGTGATGGCCCGGCCAAAACCGACTTGGTTCCCATCGATATAGGCCGCGGTGCAGAACGAGTTGGCAAAAGCGCGGCGATGAAACTCATCGCTGCGGCCGGCGCCCCAATAACTCGCCATCAACAGGTCGGAGGTCGCCCGGAAGTCGATCCGTGACATGTCGAAGCTGATCTCAGAGTCGGGCATGGTGCCTCGCAAAGAATGAGGGCGGCCGAATTTCGGTCCGGCCCGTGGTTTGGTTACCGACCTGGCGCGCTTACGGCACCACGAGATAGGCCTTCTGGTCGGCGATCGCGATGGTCACGTCGGTGCCGGAATTGAACTCGACGAAATCGAGCTCCATCCCGTCGCTGAAGATTACGCCGCCCCTGCTCTGCCGCGAAGAAACCACCAGCGGCCGGTCGCGGGTGATGACGCCATGCACAAGCGACACGCCGGTCGTGTTGCTCGGAAACGGTTCGCGCACCGAAAAGAACAGCTGTTCGCCTTCGCGGTCATAGCCTTGCGGCGGCACGGTCGGCACGGAGTTGTCACCATAGGCCGCAGCCAGTCCCGCGGCGCCCGCCATCACCGAGCGTAGCCAGCCGGTAGAGCCGGCGCCCGTGGAGATGATGATGCCGCTCGACGACTGGCGCTCGGTCCTGCCGCCATAGGTCAATTCGTAGCGCGCCGAGACATGCGTCGAGGCGCCAACGAACAGATCGTTGAAGGCGATCAGCCGGCGTCCGTCATTGGAGCGCGCTTCGGCCATCACCACCGCCTGGCGCTTCGCCTTGCCGGCGATCGTCAGGCCGAGGACCTTTTCGGTATCGTCGGCATTCCACGGCAGCAGCACGCCGTCGAAAAGCGCCGGGTTCGGGTTGATGCCGATCAGCGGCTGGTACGGGAGGTACTTCGCGGTGTTGGACACCAGCCCGTCCTGACCGAGCGCGATCACCGCGTCGGAGCCGAATTCGAACTGCGGTACCAGTTCGCGGTCGAGCCGCAACTGTTTGAGGCCTTGGGGAAGCGAACCCATCACCCGGTCGAGCGCCTGGTGATAGACGTCATGCGCCGCCTTGACCGGGTCGAAATTCATGCCGGCCTGCCGGAGATAAAAGCGCGCCTGTCCCTGCGTGTTGAAGCGCGTCGTCAGCTCCTCCAACTCGGTCTTGCGGGTGACGACGATCACCCGGTCGATCGGCCTGCCGCTCTGGTCGCTTGCCACCCGTGCTTGCCTTTCAGGACCCGGCTTTCGGCGTGGAAAGCTGGCTGAGCGCGCTGGTGAGCATGTCAGGCGTGATCGACAGATTGCCGACCGAACCGCCCTTTTCCGCCCAGGCCTTGAAAGCCATCGCCGTCAGCACGTGCGCCGGCGCCGACGAATAGACGGTGAGTTCGAGCTGTTGGGCCTTGGCTTGCGCCTCGGCAAGCGTCAGCTTGTTGCGCGCCTCGGTATCGACCAGCAGCTTGTTGCGTTCGGCAAGCTCGATTTCGGTCGCCAGCTCGCTCTGCTTGATCTCGCGCTCCTTCTCCACGCCCCAGGCACGGCGCCCATAGATCGCGGCATCGGCCTGGCGCTGCAGCGCCTCGCGATATTCGGTCTGGAGCGCCTTGCGGATCTCCGGCGTCGGCTGGACCGAGGTGATGTGAACCTCCTCGATCGACAGGCCGGCGGTCGCGGCAATCGGATCGTTGCGCAGCAGTTCGGCCAGATTGCCGCCGAGCTTGGTCACCTCGGCCAGCGCCTGTTCCAGCGTCATGCTCGAAACCACCGCGCGGGCGCGGCTCTGTATCGCCAGCACCAGGCGTTCGGCGATCTTCTCACGGCCGTCGCCGACGACGTCGGCACGGCTGAGCTTGGCGCTGAAGTCGAAGCCTTCGGCCGCCTTGAGCGGATCGACAATGCGGTAGCTGACGGAACCCTGGATCGCCAGATCCTGGAAATTCGCCGTCGTCTCGGTGAAGATGAAAGGGTTGTCGAGCGACGTCACCGGCACCATGGCGATGGTGGTGCCGAACGTCCCGTACCAGAAGGAGATGCCGCGCCCCTGCTCACGGACCTTGCCGTTCTTGAAGCGCAGGATGTGATACTCAGGCGTTCCCTTGAAATAGCTGATAAACATGCGGCCCCCCAAGGTTCATCAATTTGATCGATGCTTAACCGCGATCCCTGAAACGGTTGGTGATGGGATAGCGGCGGTCGCGGCCAAAATTCTTCCGGGTGATCTTCACGCCCGGCGCCGCTTGCCGGCGTTTGTATTCGGCAATGTAGAGCAAATGTTCGACGCGCGTCACCGTCGCCCGGTCATGGCCGCGCGCGACGATGTCGTCGACGCCCATCTCGTTCTCGACCAGGCATTCCAGAATGTCGTCCAGCACCGGATAGGGCGGCAGCGAATCCTGGTCGGTCTGGTTCTCGCGCAATTCCGCCGACGGCGCCTTGTCGATGATATTCCTGGGGATCACCTCGCCTGAGGGACCGAGCGCGCCCGGCGGCACATGGCTGTTGCGCCAGCGCGACAGCGCATAGACCTGCATCTTGTAGAGGTCTTTTATCGGGTTGAAGCCGCCATTCATGTCGCCATAAAGCGTGGCGTAGCCCACCGACATCTCGCTCTTGTTGCCCGTGGTGACGACCATCGAGCCGAACTTGTTGGAGATCGCCATCAGGATCGTGCCGCGCGCGCGGCTCTGTAGATTCTCTTCGGTGATGCCTTCCTTGGTGCCTTCAAAAAGCTGCGCCAGCGTGTGTAGGAAACCCTCGACCGGTTCGAAGATCGGCACGATGTCATAGCGGCAGCCAAGCGCACGGGCGCAATCCTCGGCATCCTTCAGCGAATCCTCCGAGGTATAACGGTAGGGCATCATCACCGCCCGCAGCCGCTCCTCGCCGAGCGCATCGACGGCCAATGCGGCGCAGATCGCCGAATCGATGCCGCCGGAGAGACCCAGCACGACGTTCTTGAAGCCGTTCTTGTTGACGTAGTCGCGCAGGCCGAGCATGCAGGCGCGGTAGTCCGCCTCCTCGCTCTCGGGGATTTTCGACATCGGCCCTTCCGAGCAGACCCAGCCGTCGAACTCTTCTGCGTTTTGCGCGCCTGCGGCGACGCGGTTGCGCTTCCAGGTGGTGACGTCGACAGTTTCCTCGAACTGGCTCATCTGGAAGGCGAGCGTCTTGTCGGCGCCGATGGCAAAAGAGGCGCCGTCGAAGATCAGCTCATCCTGGCCGCCGATCTGATTGGCATAGATCATCGGCAAACCGGTCTCGATGACCTGGCGGATAACGACCTGATGGCGCACGTCCATCTTGGCGCGGTAGTAGGGCGAGCCGTTCGGCACCAGCAGGATTTCCGCGCCGCTCTCGGCCAGGGTTTCACAGATCCCGACGTCGCCCCAGATGTCCTCGCAGATCGGAATTCCGATGCGCACACCGCGGAAGTTGACGGGTCCCTGAGCCTCGGGGCCGGCCTGGAAGACGCGCTTCTCGTCGAACTCGCCATAGTTTGGCAAATCGAGCTTGTAGCGCTCGGCGAGGATCTTGCCGCCATCGGCGACGATGATCGAATTGTGGGTGCCGCTCTTGCGCTTCAACGGCGTGCCGATGATGACGCCCGGCCCGCCGTCGGCGGTATCTCCGGCGAAGTCCTGAGCGGCCTTCTCGCAAACCTTGAGGAAGGCCGGCTTCAGCACCAGGTCCTCCGGCGGGTAACCGGCAAGGAAAAGCTCGGTGTAGAGCACGATGTCGGCGCCCTGGCGGGCGGCATCGGCCCTGGCCTCGCGCGCCTTGGCAAGGTTGCCGGCGACATCGCCGACCGTCGGGTTGAGCTGGGCAACGGCGATGCGCAGAATATCGGGTGCGGTCTTCTGGGTCATCTGTGCGGTTTAGCGCGGCAAATTTGCCCGGGCAATGGCGTTCGTTTGGACCAATTCGGTGATCAGTCATCGCCCATATATTCGCGCAGCGATTGCGGCGAATGGTTCTCTCCGATCGACATCGCCAGAATGCGCGAGATGTGCCGGCGCGGCAGGCCGGTTTCCTGCGCCCATTTGTTGATCTGCGCCTGAATCCTGTCGAGATCCCTCTTCGACGTCGGACTTTCGGCGATGTCGAGGCCGGCGTCACGCAAAGCCGCGACCATATCGGCCGAGATGACGAAGGCGTCCCATTGCAGCCAGCGCAGGAAATACTGGCCGGTGTTGCCGCCAAGCCGGCTGCCATGCTTGCCGAGATACGCCATCAGCCCGACCTGGTCGTCGTCAGGCCACTCCGCGAGGAATTTGCCGAAACCGCCATGTTCCTTCGACACACGCTCAACGAAGGCGGCGTTGTCGCGGACGGATTTGATCTTCTGCGGGTTGCGCACGATGCGTTGATCAGCCGTCAGGTCGTGCCAGAAGTCATCAGGTTGAAACAACAGCCGTTTCGGCTCGAAATGGAGAAACGCGTCCTCGAACCCGGGCCATTTCTGTTCGATAACGCGCCAGACGAAGCCGGCGGCAAACACCCGCTCGGCCATCGTCGACAGGATGCGATCGTCCGTAATGTCGGCAACGGCAGCATTGTCAGGCGCCGGCCCGAGCAGCGAGGTCAGCACCGCGTCGCCGCCTTTGCGTTTTGCAGCACGGGCGCGAATCTTCGCGAAATCGGGCATCCTGCATCCTCGCGCCGCGCTTTTGACGAAACGCCATCTTCCTATATGCAAACGAGGCTGCCAAGCCGACGCTTTTCCTATGGAGACATCCATGCACAAAACCGTGCCAGAACTGGCCAACCGCTGGCTGAAGCGAACGCCGGAGGGCCTCAGCGAGCTCGAGCGGCGGGTGTTGCAGAGCACTGTCGACCGCAAGCCCATCTCGCAGGATATCAACGACAGCCTCACCGGCCTTCAGGGCGCCGGCGACCGGATCGCCGATGCCATTGCCCGCATCGGCGGCTCGTGGACGTTCATCCTGTCCTTCATTGCTTTCCTGGTGCTGTGGATCGGCGCCAATTGGTGGCTGCTCGGGCGAGACTCGTTCGACCCCTACCCCTTCATCTTCCTCAACCTGGTGCTGTCGATGATCGCCGCCTTGCAGGCGCCGGTGATCATGATGTCGCAGAACCGACAGGCCGCGCGCGACCGCATCGACGCCGCGCATGACTATGAGGTCAACCTCAAGGCCGAGATCGAGATCATGGCTCTGCATGAAAAGCTGGACGAACTGCGCCACAGCCAGATCATCTGCGTGCGCGAGGACATCGCGCGCCTGGCCGAACAGGTGAACCGCATAGACGAAAAACTGTCGGGCCGGCAAACCTCTCAATGACCGGGATCGTCCATCACCTCATCGAGCAATATGGGTTGATCGCGGTTTTCCTGGGCTGTGTCGCCGAAGGCGAAAGTGCGGCCATCCTCGGCGGCTTCTTCGCCCATCAGCATGTCTTCATCCTCTGGAAGGCTTTCCTCGCGGCCGCCATTGGCGCCTTCGTCGGCGACACGTTTTTCTTCATTCTCGGCCGCAGCTTTGCCGACCATCCCAGGGTGCTGAAACTGAAGGCGAGGCCCGGCTTCAACCACGCCTACCGTCTCGTCTCGTCCCATCCCAACATCTTCGTCCTGTCCAACCGCTACATCTATGGCCTGCGCCTGGTCGGCGGCATCGCGGCCGGTTTCGCCAGCATTTCGGTAGCGCGCTTCGTTATCCTCAACGCGGTGTCGTCGCTGGTCTGGGCGGCTTTGTTCTGCGGCGTCGGCTACGTCTTCGGCCTCGGGGCCGAGCAGATGATCGGCAAGGCACTGCTCCATCACGAACGGCTGCTGATCGCGCTTGCCATAGGTCTGGCTTTCGCCATCCTTGCCTGGCTCATCGCCCGCACCGTCGCCGGCAAGGAGCGCGCCAAGGACGCCCGCGACAGCGAAACCACATCGTAAGGTTCAGTCGTCGTCCTCGACCAGAGCCCGGTCGCCGCGATCGAGGATCAGCGGGATGATGAGATCTTCCTCGTCGGCCAGATGCCGCTTCAGCGTGGCGATCAGCCGGCTGTTCTCGTCCGCATAGGCGTCGGCGGCGAAGCGCTGCCTGTCCTCGCTCTCCTCGAGCGTGCGGATGAAGGCGTTCGCCGTCTCGGCGTTGCGCTCCAGCCCCTCATGAATGGTGTGATGGTCGGCATCGAGGATTTCGAAGCCGCGCTTCAGGCGCGGCTCCGCCTTGGCGAAAGCCGGGAAATATTGGTAGTCCTCGACATTGTGGTGGCCGTCGAGATTGCCGAGAAAGTGGTTCAGCCGCGGCGCGAACCAGCGCGCGAAATCCGGCGCCGTCAGCCTGCCTTCGCGATAGTCGCCAATGCCGGTGGTGAGCATGCCGCCCAGCTCTCGGAACATGTCGTGCCGCTGCAGCCACATGTTTGCCATGCCGTGGATGTTGGCGTGGCCCTGCCATGTCTCGCGCGGATATTTTTCCGCCAGCCAGCGCAGGTCTTCCGGCAGGCCGGCTCTTTCAAGCAGCAGAAAATTGGCTTCCACGACGTCAGTCTCCTTTGGTGACTAACATATGGGAGCGTTCAGATCAGATCGGTAGTCCCGTGATGCGCTCGATGAGGGCGATTCCCCAGACGCCGGCGACGATAATAACCGAAATCAGCACCGCCAGCGAGCCGCAGTCCTTGGCGAGCTGGATGTCGACGTTGAACTCGCGACTGAAGGCATCGCAGGCTGCCTCGATGCCGGTGTTCAGCACTTCGACCATGATGAGCAGCAGCACCGCGCCGATCAACAGCGCGTAGCCGCGCCACGAGACCGAGACGAACCAGCCGAGCGGCAGCGCCAGCACCAGCAGCATCAGTTCCTGCTGAAATGCCCTTTCGCTGGCGGCGAGCTTGCGAAAGGCTCGCACAGAATTGAAGTAAGCACCGATCAGCCGCTGCATGCCGCATCCCCTTCGAATCACCGGCAGGGGATATCGCAATGGCTGGATCAAGGGAATAAGGCAGCCGCCGCAAAATCACTCCTCCGCAACCTTGATCGGCGGCGTCGACTTCTCGAACTGCGGCAGTCCATCGTCGATCGTATAGTAATCGCCCTTGTCGCCGACAAAGATGTGGCATTGGCCTTCGAGCCCGGTCGGGTTGTCGAACGATCCGGCCAGAACCGAGACATAGGCATCCTGACCCGGCTTCCAGAACAGCACCGAGCCGCAGATCTTGCAAAAGCCGCGCTTGGCAAAGGAAGACGATTCGTACCAGCTGATGTTGTCGGCGCCGGTTATCGTGATGTCGCCGTCGGCGACGTTGGTCGCGGCGTAAAAATGCCCGCTCTGCTTGCGGCACTGCGAACAGTGGCAATAAATGACTCCGCGCAACGGCCCTCGCGTCTGGAAACGCACGGCTCCACACAGGCAAGATCCGCTGTGGTTGTTGCTCATCCCTGCCTCCACCAGCCATCGTTCACGGCTTCGCCGCTGGCCGAGAGGATTTCAGTTTTGCCGCAGCCGGGCACCGGCAAATGCGACATGGGGTGGGCGTGTTCGGACCTGACCTCAGGATCTTTGCAAACCATTTCTGCAGCCTGCGGTAGAACGGACGCGTTACCTGGCGGCACATTAAGGAAACTTTAGCGCCGGCGCATCTATGGTCGTTGCCAAGCGAATGTCGCGATTGGGGACGTGTCTTTCGCAGGATGATCCGAAATACGGCTGGCACTCTCCGGTCGGCGGCATCTCGCACGGTCTGCGATGGTTCCCAGAGGCAGAGTGAACAGAACATGCAGCCGGCAGCCGTCCAGACCGACCGAAACAGCGACATTGCAACAGCCGTTGTGGCGACCATGCGTCAGCTCGGTGTGCTTGGCCTGCCGCGCAATTACGAAATCTTCTACGAAGCACTGAAAGGCACCAACCGCGAACTCGGCCTGGCCGTCGTCGCGCTCGGCAACCAGCCGACGCAGGACGATCTCGACCGCATCGGCCGCGCTTTCTTTGCACAGCATCACGGTCCCGGCATTGTCGAGCAGGCGCGCGACGTGCTGGCCAGGGAACTCGAGGACATCGCCTTGCTGCTGCGCAGCGAACGTAGCCATATCGAGAAATACGGCAAGATCCTCGATGAGACATCGAGTGGCCTCGCCAACCGCAGCCTGCTTTCGCAGGATCTGCTGCAGAAGGTCGCCAGCGCCATGGCGGCGGCCACCAACTCGACCCTCGACCACGGCAAGCAGGTTGCAACCACGCTGAGCGACAAGACGGCGGAACTGGAGAGCGTCAAGTCGAAGCTTGAGGAGTACAAGCGGCTCGCCGACACCGACCCCTTGACCCATATCTGGAACCGCCGCGCCTTCGACAAGCAAATCACGGCGATTTACACCTCCAACAAGGGGATCCTGTTCAACGCCCTGATCCTTGCCGACATCGACCATTTCAAGGGTGTCAACGATCGCTACGGCCACCCGGTCGGCGACAAGATCATCCAGATCGTCGCTGAAATCTTCCAGACCAGCATCCGTGAAGACATGTTCGTTGCCCGCACCGGCGGCGAGGAATTCGCGCTGATCGTCGAGGGCGCCAGCGAGGATACCACTTACGAGATCGCCGAACGCATCCGCGTGCTGATCGAACAGACGCCGTTCACCAGCAGCCAGACCGGCGCCAATTACGGCACGGTGACCGTTTCCATGGGCATCTGCATGGCTTCCGAAGCGGAAAGCCCGGAGGATCTTTACACCAAGGCGGACCGGGCGCTCTACCGCTCCAAGGTTGGCGGGCGCAACCGCGTCACCCGGCACTCGACAATGGCCGGCCGCACCGGCAAGAACTGGCTGCTATACAAGAAAGACTGACGCTTCGGCGTGCAGCCAATTCCCGGGCACAGGCAAATTTATCGGATCCCGCCTCTTTCCATATGAATTTCAGTGGACTATATTTTCCATGGAAAGAGAGAGGCCATGTCTGTTACACAACCCAATGCCGCCCCTGATCTCACCGCGACGGCGGCCGAAAACGCGGTTCTGACCAAGGCCACGCTGCGCGCCGCCGAACTCTTGGATATAACCGCCAGGGTGCTTGCGTCGATCATCGGCGTCTCGGAAGCCACGGTTTCACGCATGCGCAGGCAGGAATTCCTGCTGGAGCGCGGCACCAAGCCGTTCGAACTCGCGGTGCTGTTCGTGCGGCTGTTCCGTTCGCTCGATGCCATTGTCGGCGGTGACGAGACGATAGCCCGGGCATGGCTGAAGAACGCCAACACGGCTTTCGATGGCAGCCCGCTTGAAAAGATCCTCACCATTACCGGGCTTGTCGATGTCATTGCCTATCTGGACTCCCGACGCGCTCTCGTCTGAAGCCGTCCGGCTCGACGGCAAATACTGGCGCATGGTCGAGGCGCAGCACCGCGTCTCGACGCTGAAGATCGTCGACACGCTGGACGAACAGGCGCTGCTCGAGGATCTGATCGAGGAGACCAAGCCGCAAATCCCCATGGAATGCCGGCATCTCCACTATCTCCTGGCGACGCCCTTCCGCTACGGCTCGATCTATCCCTACGGCTCGCGCTTCCGCCGCGCCGGCCGCACTCTTGGCGTCTACTACGCGGCGGAGACGATCATGACGGCGGTCGCCGAAATGGCCTTCTACCGCTTGTTGTTCTTCGCCGATTCGCCCGAGACGCCATGGCCGCACGACGCCGCCGAATACACCGCCTTCGCCGCCGCGATCCGTACCGACAATGCCATCGACCTGACGCGGCCGCCGCTCGACCGCGACCGGGCCCATTGGACGCATCCGACCGACTATGCCGCCAGCCAGGCGATTGCCGATGTCGCGCATGAGGCTGGGCTGGAGGCGATCCGTTACCGTTCGGCGCGCGACCCGAAGGGCGTCAATGTGGCGCTGCTGACATGCCGCGGCTTTACCAAGGCCAAGCCGCTGGAGCCGCATACCTGGCGCGTCCGGCTGGGCTCCCTCGGCGTCCAGGCGATCTGCGAATTTCCGGAAAGGCGCATCGAGTTTTCCAGAACCGCCTTCGCCAATGATCCCCGGCTCAACGGATTGCGCTGGGAACGCGGGCGTTGATCTAAACGAAAAGCGCCGGATTTCTCCGGCGCTTTTCCACTTCAATCTGAAAACAGGTTCAGCCGTTAGCCACCTGCTTGTGCTGCACCGGATGGCTCTTCTTCAAGAGATCCGACACCAGGAACGCCAGCTCGATCGCCTGGTCGGCGTTGAGGCGCGGGTCGCAATGGGTGTGATAGCGGTCCTGCAGTTCCTCTGCGGTGATGGCGCGGGCGCCGCCGGTGCATTCGGTGACGTTCTTGCCGGTCATTTCGACATGGATGCCGCCGGGATGCGTGCCTTCGGCGCGATGCACCTCGAAGAAGGTCTGGACTTCCTTGAGGATGCGGTCGAACGGCCGCGTCTTGTAGCCGGCTGCCTCGATCGTGTTGCCGTGCATCGGATCGGATGACCACACGACGCTGCGGCCTTCCTTCTGCACCGCGCGCACCAGCTTCGGCAGATGGTCGGCGACCTTGTCGGAGCCGAAGCGGGCGATCAGCGTCAGCCGGCCCGGCTCGTTCTCCGGATTGAGCAGGTCGATCAGCTCCAGCAAGCCGTCCGCCGTCAGCGACGGACCGCATTTGAGGCCGAGCGGGTTCTTGATGCCGCGGCAATATTCGACATGCGCATGGTCGGGCTGG
The DNA here is from genome assembly GCF_030323165.1 of Mesorhizobium sp. C416B. Taxonomy (NCBI): domain Bacteria; kingdom Pseudomonadati; phylum Pseudomonadota; class Alphaproteobacteria; order Hyphomicrobiales; family Phyllobacteriaceae; genus Mesorhizobium; species Mesorhizobium sp. C416B. Next base: position 6,598,450 of record NZ_CP100471.1, on the reverse strand, counting down.
CGGGTACGGTCGCCGATCCAGATCATGTGGCCTGACGTTGCGTACCAGTCGCCCGAGGTCGAATCGACGCGGGTCAGTGCTTCTTCATAGCCAAGCAGCAGCGCTTCGTGGCTGGTGTAGAAGTCGGTCTCGCGCAGCGCGTAATTGGTCTCGGAGGTGATGCCGACGGCCTTCATGAAGTCCATCGTCTCGGTGATGCGGTTGGCGAGCATGCCATACTTCTCGCCTTGCGGGCTGTCGGAGACGAAGCCCAGCATCCAGCGATGCACATTCTCCAGGCTGGCGTAGCCGCCTTGGGCGAAGGCACGCAGCAGGTTAAGCGTCGCCGCCGACTGGCGGTAGGCCATTTCCTGGCGGGCCGGGTCGGGAATGCGCGACTTCGGGTCGAACTCGATGCCGTTGATGATGTCGCCTCGGTAGCTTGGCAGCGTCACCTCGCCCTTGGTCTCATTGTCAGACGAGCGCGGCTTGGCGAACTGGCCGGCGACACGGCCGACCTTCACCACCGGCTGCGCGCCGGCAAAGGTCAGCACCACCGACATCTGCAGGAAGACGCGGAAGAAGTCGCGGATGTTGTCGGCGCCATGTTCGGCGAAACTCTCGGCGCAATCACCGCCCTGCAGAAGGAATGCGTCGCCGGCAGCGACAGCCGCAAGCTGCTTCTTCAGCTTGCGCGCCTCACCGGCAAAAACCAGCGGCGGAAAGGTGGCGAGCTGGGCTTCCGTGTTCTTCAGCGCGGCGAGGTCCGGATAGGCAGGAACCTGCTTGATCGGCTTTGCTCTCCAAGAATTCGGCGACCATTTCGTCATCGCTGCACCCAAACGCTCTTTCCAGCAGGCTTTTGCCCGCCATTCCCGCCCCATATGGGGATGGCGGCTCCATACACGAAGCCGATTTTCTATTCTAGACCGGAATTCAAGCGCTGGCGAATGATGGGGAGCTCCATGCCGCGACCCACTTTGGCTTCTTATCTTCGCGACGGCTGTGCAATATCCCTTGGTGCCAGAATCGATCCTCACCGATCTAGTCGCGCCGGTCATCGTCCGCTGCGCAACAATTCTCCATGGAGTCCCTATGTCCGTGTCCGCCTACCTTGACCGCGTGCGCCGCGAGCAAGGCCTGTTTACGATCGAAGAGGTGGTTGGCCTGTCCGAGCGCGGCAACGTGATCTACGACCCCTACTCCACGCTGATTTCCGCAGGCGCCGTCATCGGGCGAGGCAACGTCTTCTTCCCCGGCGTCTACCTGTTCTGCACCGACGATGGCGCGCTGGAGATCGGCGACGCCAACATTTTCCACGCCAACACACTGTTCGAAGCATCCGCCGGCGCAATCCGCGTCGGCTCACGCAACCAGTTTGGCGAAGGCGGTTTACTGCAAAGGCCAACAGGCCGGGAGCCTCGATCGTGATCGGCGATCAAGGCCGCTATCTCAACGGCGCGGCGGTGTTCGGTGAGACGGTGCTCGGTTCGGGCAGCCAGCTTCTCGGCGCGATCACCGTCGACAGTTGTCGGCTGGAACCGGGCGGCAGTTTTCGTGAGTCCGACCCCGACCGCCGGGCCGGATTGCTGAAAGGCGCCGGCGCCGCGCGCGGCTTCACCGTGCCTGCCGGGCACGTCATCGTCGGCGCCGGCACGTTCTCGGCATCCGACCTGCAGTTGCAGTCGAATTTCCATCCGAAAGTCTAGGTGGCCACCAGCCGCGCCAACTGCGTCATGACGACAGCCGAGCCCGCCAGACGCTTCTCGGCTGTCGGCCAGTCGCGGATGAAGACCACGCTGTGGTCAGCCCTGATCTTGGCCAGCGAGCCCTGTTCGCCGATGTACTTGACCAGCCCGACCGGGTTGGAAAACTCGCGCTTGCGGAAATGGATGACGACGCCCTTGGGGCCGGCATCGAGTTTTTCGACATTGGCCCTGCGGCAGAGTGCCTTGATGAAGACGATCTTGAGCAGATGCTTCACTTCCTCCGGCAGCGGGCCGAAGCGGTCGATCAGCTCGGCGCCGAAAGCATCGATCTCCTCGGTGTTTTCGAGATCGCCAAGGCGGCGGTAGAGCGCCAGCCTGAGCTGAAGGTCCGGCACGTAGCTTTCCGGGATCATGACAGCCGTGCCGACAGCGATCTGCGGCGACCAGCCGCCGTCCTGGACCTCGCCGGAGTCCTTCACCTCGGCCACCGCCTCTTCCAGCATCTGCTGGTAGAGCTCGAAGCCGACCTCCTTGATGTGTCCGGATTGTTCTTCGCCGAGTAGATTCCCGGCGCCCCTGATGTCGAGGTCGTGGCTGGCGAGCTGGAACCCGGCGCCAAGCGTGTCCAGCGACTGCAGCACCTTCAGCCGGCGCTCGGCCGTGTCGGTGAGCTTGCGGTTGGCCGGCAGCGTGAACAACGCATATGCCCGCACCTTGGAACGGCCGACGCGGCCGCGCAGCTGGTAGAGCTGCGACAGGCCGAACATATCGGCGCGATGGATGATCAGCGTGTTGGCGGTCGGAATGTCGAGCCCGGATTCGACGATGGTGGTCGACAACAGCACGTCGTACTGGCCGTCATAGAAGGCGTTCATGATGTCGTCGAGTTCGCCCGGCGGCATCTGGCCATGGGCCACCGCCACCTTCAGCTCGGGGACGGATTCGCGCAGGAAATCATGGATTTCGGCGAGATCGCTGATGCGCGGAACGACATAGAAGGAATGGCCGCCGCGATAGCGTTCGCGCAGCAGCGTCTCGCGGATGACCAGCGGGTCGAAAGGCGAGATGAAGGTGCGCACCGCCATGCGGTCGATCGGCGGCGTGGCGATCAGCGACAGTTCGCGCACGCCGGTCAAGGCAAGCTGCAGCGTGCGCGGGATCGGCGTCGCCGACAGCGTCAGCACGTGGACGTCGGTCTTGAGGTCCTTCAGCCGTTCCTTGTGCTTGACGCCAAAATGCTGCTCCTCGTCGATGATCAGCAGGCCGAGATTCTTGAACGAGATCGCCGACCCGAGCAGTGCATGGGTGCCGATGACGATGTCGACCTGCCCCTCGGCGATGCCTTTCTTGGTTTCCGCCAGTTCCTTGGCGCCGACCAGCCGCGAGGCCTGGCTGACGCGGATCGGCAGGCCGGAGAAGCGCTGCGAAAAGGTCTTGAAATGCTGGCGCGACAACAGCGTCGTCGGCACCACGACCGCGACCTGGAACCCTTCCATCGCCGCGATGAAGGCGGCGCGCAACGCCACTTCGGTCTTGCCGAAGCCGACATCGCCGCAGATCAGCCGGTCCATCGGCTTGCCGGCGCCGAGATCGTCCACGACGGCATCGATCGCGCCCTGCTGGTCGTCGGTCTCCTCATAGGGAAAGCGCGCCGAGAATTCGCCGTAAAGCCCTTCCGCCGGCACCATGGGCGGCGCGGTACGCATCTGGCGCTCGGCGGCAATGCGGATCAGCTGTCCGGCCATGTCGAGCAGGCGCTTCTTCAGCCGCGCCTTGCGCGACTGCCAGGCGCCGCCGCCGAGCTTGTCCAGCGTCGCCTCGGCTGTGTCAGAGCCGTAGCGCGACAGAAGCTCGATGTTTTCCACCGGCAGGAACAGCCGGTCGTCGCCGGCATAGTGGATTTCCAGGCAGTCATGCGGCGCGCCGACCGCCTCGATGGTGCGCAGGCCGATGAAGCGGCCAATGCCGTGATCGGCGTGGACGACGATGTCGCCGGCCGACAGAGACGAGGCCTCGGCAATGAAATCCGAAGCGCGCTTCTTGCGCTTCGAGCGGCGGATCAGCCGGTCGCCCAGAATGTCCTGCTCGGCGACGACAACCAGCTGTTCGGTCTCGAAGCCGGATTCCAGCGGCAGCACCGCAAGGGCGGCCTGGCCCGGCTCGAGCTTTTCGGCTTCGGCCAGCGTCGCCACCGGCACGAGATTGCCGAGATGATGCTCGGCCAGGATCTGGCCAAGCCGGTCGAGCGAGCCTTCGGTCCAGCCGGCGACGATGACCCGCCGGCGCGCCGCGCGCTCGTCGGCGATGTGTTTTACGACGACATCGAAGACGTTGATGTTTGGGTCAGCCCGTTCCTCGGCAAAGCTGCGGCCATGGCGCGAACCGCCATGGAAGACCTTCCTGGCCCCGACATCCGGCGCATCGAAAGCAGTGAAGTCGATGGCTTCGCGCGGTCCGAGCGACGCCACGAGGTTTTCCGGTGAGAGATAGAGCAGGTCCGGCGCCACCGGCTTGTAGGGCACGGCGTCCTTCAACGCGGCGTCGGCCTGTTTGCGGCGCGCTTCGTAGTGGTCGAGGATCAGCGTGTGACGCTCAGCCAGCGCTTCGTGCGCCAGATGGTCGAAGATGACAGGCGCATCCGGCAGATAATCAAACACTGTCTCCAGCCGCTCGTAGAACAGCGGCAGCCAGTGCTCCATGCCGGCAAAGCGCCGCCCTTCGCTCACCGCCGCATAAAGGCCGTCGTCGCGCTGCGGCGCGCCAAAGGCTTCGATATAGGAGCGGCGGAAGCGGCTGATGGTTTCGGGGGTCAGCGCCACTTCACTCATCGCCTGCAGCGCCATCGACTTGCGCTGGCCGGTGGTGCGCTGCGTGGCGGCGTCGAAGACGCGGATCGATTCCAGCGTGTCGCCGAAGAAATCGAGCCGCAGTGCTTCCGTCCAGCCGGGTGCGTAGAGGTCGAGGATGCCGCCGCGCACGGCGAATTCGCCGATACCGCGCACCGTCGGCACTCGCTCGAAGCCGGAAATCTCCAGCCGGGACACCAGCGCGTTCATGTCGATTTGGTTGCCGGGCTTTGCGTGGAAAGTCTGCGCTTCGACCAGATCGGCCGGCGGAATGCGCTGCAGCAGCGCATTGGCAGTGGTCAGGATGACCGCGCGATGCGGCTTTTTTGCCAGCGCGATCATCGCCGTCAGGGCGTCGAGCCGCTTGGCGGCGGCATCGGAGCCTGGCGAAACGCGGTCATAGGGCAGGCAATCCCAGGCCGGCAACTCCAGCACCGGCAGGCCGGGGGCGGCAAAGGTCAGCGCCTCGATGATCGACGGCAGGCGCTGGCCGTCGCGCGCCACGAACAGCACCGGTTTGTCAGGCGCAATCTCATGGATCGCCTGCACCAGCGCAAAGGCTTCGTAGCCATCGGCAACGCCGTCGACGATGAACTGGCCGGCACGGCCTTTCGGCAGACCGATTTTGGGAATGAGGCTCATGGTTGCACGTTTAAAATGTCATGGTCCGGCGCGATGCCAGGATCTTTTGCAGGACGGCACAGTCGATATTCCTGGGAACCGGGCGTTCGCCGGTGACCATGGGCAGGAATTCGGTGTCGGGGATGTCGAGGAGCCTTTCATATTGGTCGATTTCATCGCCGGTCAAGGCGCCGATCTCGTTGTCGGCAAACGTACCGAGGATAAGGTCCATCTCGCGCATCCCGCGATGCCAGGAGCGGAACAACAGCTTGCGGCGCCTGATATCCAGCCCCTCGCTTGATCGTTTCGTCCCGGTCATCGTGCCGCATCCTTGCTTGGTGCGGCGCATATAGCGTGGATAGAGGGCGGTGTCAGCCTTGCAACGCACGGGTGGGCGGCTAAACATCCCTGGTGTGAAGAACACTCCTGACAACGCTGGTGCCGGACACCGCCCGCACTTCACCCTCCCCCTTGTGGGGAGGGTCGGCGAGCACGCTTCGCAAAGCGAAGCGAGTGAGACGGGGTGGGGGTGCGGCGCTGACCTACCGACTTCCTCGAAAGTTAGCCGCGCACCTACCCCCATCCCGCTCCGCTTCGAGGATCGACCCTCCCCACAGGGGGGAGAGTGAAGCCATGCGCCCCTCCCTCCTCGACCCTCTCTTCGTCCCGATCACTTCGCTTGCCGGCGTCGGCCCCAAGGTTGGCGCTCTGATCGAGAAGGTGGTGGCGGCCGATCTCGGCGAACGGCCGGCGCGCGCCGGCGACCTGTTGTTCGTTCTGCCGCACACCGTCATAGACCGCCGCAATCGTCCCGGCATCGCGCTTGCGCCGGCCGGCGCCATCGTCACGCTCGACGTGCGCATCGACCGCCACCAGCCGCCGCCGCGCGGCAACCGGTCGGTGCCTTACCGCGTCTATGCCCATGACGACACTGGCGAGATCGGCCTGATCTTCTTCCACGCCCATGCCGCCTATCTCGAAAAGGCGATGCCGGTGGGCGAGCATGTCGTCGTCTCCGGCCGCATGGAGTGGTTCAACGGCCGCCCGACCATGGTCCATCCCGACCATATCGCCCTGGTGAGCGAGGCGGAAACACTGCCGCTGGTCGAACCGGTCTATCCGCTGACCGCCGGCCTGTCGGGCAAGGTGCTGCGCCGCGCCATCGGCCAGGCGCTCGGCCGGCTGCCGGAATTGTCGGAATGGCAGGACGGCGCCTTCATGCGCAAGCAGACTTTCCCCGCCTTCGCCGACGCGCTCGCCCGCATCCACTATCCCGCGGACCCGATCGATGTCGCCATCGAGGGGGTGGCATGGCGCCGCCTTGCCTATGACGAGCTTCTCGCCGGCCAGGTCTCGCTGGCATTGGTGCGGGCAAAAGTGCGCCGCCTGTCGGGCCGGCCGCTCATCGGCGACGGTCGCATCGTTGAGAAACTGCGCGCAGCCCTGCCCTATTCATTGACCGGCAGCCAGGAATTCGCGCTTGCCGAAATCAATGCCGATCTGGCCGACCCCGAGCGCATGCTGCGCCTGCTGCAAGGCGATGTCGGCTCCGGCAAGACGGTGGTGGCGCTGCTGGCCATGGGGCGCGCAGTCGAGGCCGGTGGCCAGGCGGCATTGATGGCGCCGACCGAGATCCTGGCGCGCCAGCATCTGGCGACGATCACGCCTTTGGCCGAACAGGCCGGCCTGCGCGTCGCTATCCTGACCGGCCGCGAAAAGGGCCGCGAACGCACTGAAACGCTATCAGGTCTCGCCAGCGGCGAGATCGACATCGTCGTCGGCACCCATGCGCTGTTCCAGGAAACGGTGACCTATCACGACCTCGTCTTTGCCGTGGTCGACGAGCAACACCGCTTCGGCGTCCACCAGCGGCTTGCCATCACCGCCAAGGGCGACGCCCCCGACATGCTGGTGATGACGGCGACGCCGATCCCGCGCACTCTGGTGCTGACCGCCTTCGGCGACATGGACGTCTCCAAGCTGACGGAAAAACCGATCTGCCGCCAGCCGATCCGCACCGTCACGCTGCCACTGGAACGGCTGGACGAGTTGGTCGGTCGCATGCTGGAAGCGGTTGCCGACGGCCAGAAGATCTACTGGATCTGCCCGCTGGTCGAGGAATCCGAAGAGATCAAGCTGATGTCGGCCGAGGACCGTTTTGCCTCGCTGCAGCCCTTGTTCGGCGATCGCATCGGCCTCGTCCACGGCCGCATGAAGGGTGCCGAAAAGGACGAGGCGATGCGCGCCTTCAAGGCCGGCGAAACCCGCATCCTGATCGCCACCACCGTTATCGAGGTCGGCGTCGACGTGCCGGACGCCACGATCATGGTCATCGAGCATGCCGAGCGTTTTGGCCTGGCGCAACTGCACCAGCTGCGCGGCCGCGTCGGGCGCGGCGACAAGCCTTCTTCCTGCGTGCTGCTTTACAAGGACCCGCTCGGCGAGACGGCAAAGCGCCGGCTGTCGGTGATGCGCGAGACCGAGGACGGTTTCCTGATCGCCGAAGAGGATCTGAAGCTGCGCGGCGAAGGCGAATTGCTCGGCACCCGCCAGTCCGGCACGCCGGGCTTCCAGGTGGCGCGCATCGAGGTGCACGCCGACTTGCTCGAAGCAGCCCGCGACGATGCAAGGCTGATCCTGTCGCGCGACCCGGAACTACAGTCTGAGCGCGGCGAGGCGCTGCGCCTGCTGCTCTATTTGTTCGGCCGCGACGAGGCCGTACGGCTCTTGCGCGCCGGCTGAGCGCCCTCGGCGATCAGCCCGCCAAGCGGCGGGTTGGCGAGATCTCCGTCGATCGGCTGGCCGTTCATCGTCACCATTTTCGGCTTGACTTCGGGCGCCACCAGCCCGGCCGAGACGATCAGCCTGGCGCCGTCCTCGATCGTCATGTCGAGCAGCACGATGTCGGATTTCGGCACGTACATCAGGAAACCGGTGGTAGGGTTCGGCGTGCACGGCATGAACACGGCAATCATCGGGTCGCCTGCATGGTCGAGCTTCTGGTTGATCTCGGTTTCCTTCTCGCTGGCGACGAAGACCAGCGACCAGACGCCTTTTCGCGGATATTCGACCAGCCCGACCTGGCGGAACATATCGCCCTTGTTCGACAGCACCGTCTGGAAAATCTGCTTCAGCGAACCGTAGATGCCGCGCACCAGCGGCATACGGCCAAGCAGCCGTTCGCCGAAATTGACGATGGCGCGACCGACGATGTTGGCGGTCATGAAGCCGATCAGCGTGATCAGCACGAGCGCCACGATCAGGCCGAAGCCGGGCACCGGAAACGGCAAATAGGTGTCGGGGCTGTAGCGCGCCGGAATGTACGGCTTCACCCAGGAATCGACCCAGCCGACGAACGACCAGGCGATATAGGCGGTGATCGCCAGCGGCGCGCAGACGATAAAGCCTGTGAGGAAATAGTTCCTCAGCCGGGTCATGCCGGAAGTTCTGGGAGCATCGGACATGGTTCACCGGGGATGCGGGTTGCAGCGCCACACTAGTGAAGCGGACGGCGCTTTGGAACTGCGAAGTTTTTTAGACCCCCGATGAGCGCCGACTACTCCACGGTCACCGATTTCGCCAGATTGCGCGGCTGGTCGACGTCCGTCCCCATGAACACGGCGGCGTAGTAGGCCAGCATCTGGATCGGCAGCGCATAGATGATCGGCGAGATGATTTCCGGCACGTCAGGCAGGATGATCGTCTCCATCGTCTTCAAGCTCACCTGAGCCGCGCCCTTGGCGTCGGTGATCAGGATGATCTTGCCGCCGCGCGCCGCCACCTCCTGCATGTTCGACACAGTCTTTTCGAAGATGCGGTCATGCGGCGCGATGACGATGACCGGCATGTTTTCGTCGATCAGTGCGATCGGGCCATGCTTCAGTTCGCCCGCGGCATAACCCTCGGCATGGATGTAGGAGATTTCCTTGAGTTTCAGCGCGCCTTCCATGGCGAGCGGGAAATTGGTGTCGCGGCCGAGATAGAGCACGTCCTTGTAGCGCGAGATTTCGCGCGCGATGCGCTCGATCTGCTCCTCGAGCTTGAGCACCTGGTTGGCGTAGCGAGGCGCCTCCGAAAGAGCGCGCACCAGCGTCTTTTCCTCGTCCTTCGAGATCGTGCCGCGGGCCACACCCGCACGCACCGCCAGCGAGGCCAGCACCGAAAGCTGGCAGGTGAAAGCCTTGGTCGAGGCGACGCCGATCTCCGGCCCGGCCAACGTCGGCAGCACGACGTCGGATTCGCGCGCCATGGTCGATTCGCGCACATTGACGATGGCGCCGATCTTCATGCCCGCCTTGCGGCAATAGCGCAGCGAGGCCAGCGTGTCGGCGGTTTCGCCGGACTGCGAGATGAAGAAGGCAGCATCATCAGCCGATAACGGCATTTCGCGATAGCGGAATTCCGAGGCGACATCGATGTCGACCGGCAGCCGCGCATAGCGCTCGAACCAGTATTTGCTGATCAACCCCGCGAGATAGGCGGTGCCGCAGGCCGAGATCGCCAGCCGGCCGATCTTGGCGAAGTCGAACGGCAGTTCCAGCGGCTTCGACACGCCAGAGACGAAATCGACATAGTGCGCCAGCGTATGCGAGATCACTTCGGGCTGTTCATGGATTTCCTTTTCCATGAAATGGCGGCGGTTGCCCTTGTCGACCATGAAGCTGGTCGACAGTGATTGCTGGCGCTTGCGGGCAACCTCTTTGCCGTCGATGTCGAAGATGGTGACGCCATCGCGGCGCACCACCGCCCAGTCGCCGTCTTCGAGATAGGTGATGGAATTGGTGAACGGCGCCAGCGCGATGGCGTCGGAGCCCAGAAACATCTCGCCATCGCCATGGCCGACGGCCAGCGGCGGGCCATTGCGGGCGCCGACGATGAGATCCTCGTCGCCGGTGAACATGATGGCCAGAGCAAAGGCGCCTTCCAGCCGCTTCAGCGCCTGGTGCGCCGCCTCGATCGGCTTCAGCCCTTTGGCAAGCTGCCGCGCCACCAGATGCGCTACGACCTCGGTATCGGTCTGCGACGAGAAGGAATAGCCGTCGCGGATCAGCTCATCGCGCAACTCGGCGAAATTCTCGATGATGCCGTTGTGAACGATGGCGACGCCGTCGGAGAAATGCGGATGGGCGTTGGTCTCGTTGGGCACGCCATGCGTGGCCCAGCGCGTGTGGCCGATGCCGATCGTGCCATTGAGCGGCTCGTCCTTCAGCCGGCGTTCGAGGTTGATCAGCTTGCCTTCGGCGCGGCGGCGGCCAAGCCGGCCATGCTCGACCGTGGCGACACCGGCCGAGTCATAGCCGCGATATTCCAGCCGCTTCAGCGCATCGACGATGAGCGGCGCGACCTGGCTCTGGCCGACAATTCCGACGATACCGCACATATGCCTGCCCCCAATTCCCGCTGGAAAACCAGTCCCGATGGAAAACCAGCGCTATCTAGGGATTGCCGGCCCGCCGCGAAAGTCACTTTGCGTTTCGTCTGCTGTAACGGAACGCTTCTCAACCCGATGCACTATGACACACCGCTCTTGCAATCCGGTTACCGCAATTCCTCGGTTGTTCAATTGCTTCGGCGGTTAATGGTCGGTGCCGGCCTTTTTCTTCGCCGCTGCGGCAGACGCGAAGCGCTCGCGCAATTCCTTGCCCTTGCCGGGAATGGTCTTCTGGCGGGCGCGGCCGAAGGCCAGCGCATCGTCCGGCACGCTTTCGGTTATGACGCTACCCGAGGCGATGTAGCCGCCCTTGCCGATCGTAACCGGCGCCACCAGCGACGAGTTCGAACCGATGAAGGCGCCCTCGCCGATGTCGGTGAAAAACTTCGAGTAGCCGTCATAGTTGCAGGTAATGGTGCCGGCGCCGATATTGGCCCCCGCGCCCACACGGGCATCGCCGATATAAGTCAGATGATTGACCTTGGCGCCTTCCTCGATGACCGCCTGCTTGACCTCGCAGAAATTGCCGACCTTCGCCTTGTTGCGAAGATCGGCACCCGGCCGCAGCCGCGCGAACGGCCCGACAACGCAGTTGGAGGCAATGGTGGCGCCTTCGATGTGGCTGAAAGCGTGGATCTTGGCGCCGGTTGCAATTTTCACGCCCGGTCCGAACCAGACATTGGGCTCGACGATCGTATCGGCGCCGATTTCGGTGTCATGCGAGAAATACACGGTTTCCGGCGCGATCAGCGTTACGCCCGACCGCATGGCCTCGTAGCGCCGGCGCACCTGCCAGATGCCTTCGGCCTGCGCCAGTTCGGCTCGGTTGTTGATGCCGAGCGCACTCTCGAAGCTGGTTTCGGTGGCAACGACATCGAGCCCTTTCGCACTGGCGATCTCGACGATGTCGGTGAGATAGAACTCGCCCTTGGCGTTCTTGTTGCCAACCTGGTCGAGCAGGTCGAGCGCATGCTTGCCCGCCACCGCCATCATGCCGGCATTACAGAAGCCGATCTTCTTTTCCTCGGCGGAGCAGTCCTTCTCCTCGCGGATGGCGGTGAGCTTGCCGCCCTTTTCGATCAGCCGGCCATAGCCGGTCGGGCTGGGCGGGCGGAAGCCGATCACCACAACAGCCGCGCCATCGGCAAGCTTTTGCCGCGCGGTCACCAGGGCTTCAGCGTCGATCAGCGGCGTGTCGCCGAACATCACGAGAATATCGTCATAACCCTTTGATATCGCATCGCCCGCAGCCAGCACGGCATGCGCAGTGCCGAGCCGCTTCTCCTGCACGAAGGTCTCGGCCTTGGGCGCGAACTTCGCGGCCGCCTTGCGCATATCATCGGCGCCATGGCCGATCACCAGCGCCTGGCTGGCAGCACCGGCTGCCTCGGCCGCTTTCACCACATGGGCGACCATCGGCAGTCCGGCGATCTGGTGCAGCACCTTCGGCATCGCGCTCTTCATGCGCGTGCCTTCACCGGCGGCGAGAATGACGGACAAGCAGGATCTGGTTTGCATGTTGGGAGTTTCCGAGGACCGAGATTCGTTGCAGTCTTAGCACCGGAGGCATCGCGGTCCAATGCGGCTGAATTTCGGTAGAAACCTAACAAAGACCCTTGGCGGTCGTCAGGTAAGTATGGTCATCCGCAGGAGACAGAAAGTGCTTTGGGGATGAATACCCAGATTTCGTTCCCGCGAGCTGTCAGTTGGGCCTTTCGGTCCGATTTCGACAAACGGCGGCGATTTGAGTTGGAGAATTCGCCTGCTTTTGACGAGATTGTAGAGCGAATATGCAAGGAAGCCGCTTCAAGAAAGATAGATGCGTCTGTAAGGCCCGGGAACCGAGCCGAATTATTCGGGTGTCATCGCGCTGGGTTTTGTTTGCGGGTTAAGCCAACGACCTTTGACATTTTCTTTAATAGCCCCACGGGTTTGCGAGCTCAGTATCTAGTTCATCCTGATCTTGGACAGGCGGCAAACTGCGTGTTGATCGCGGCTCTCAGATTGCAGTTGCTTGATGCCTATAAGAAGGAATCGCTACCGATTGCGCATAAAAATTGGTCAATCGACAACTCCATCGACGCAACATCGGCAAGGATATGGCGATACGAGTTGGTCTCTACCGCACCCAAACACGATCTTAACATCCCAGGGTGGGACGGACATGGATCGTCCGCCCCAATGGGAGAATGCTTAGTTGTAAATGGTGCGTGGATCGACTCGGATGGCCAGGAGGTAGTCATTCCGGAGAAGATCGGACGGCGATTTGAAGTGCACAGAAGCGGATATTCCTAGGGTCAAGCCCAGCACCTACCCCAGCCGGCCCAGCACCGGAAAATTCTCCAGCAGCCAGTAGGACACCGTCTGCACGCCGCCGGTGAGAAAGAACACCCCGGCGACGACCAGCAGCGCGCCGATCGCCTTTTCGACGCGACCGAGATGGACGCGGAACCTGCCGAGGAAGCGCATGAAGGCGCCGGAGAACAGGGCAGCGATCAGGAACGGAATGCCGAGGCCAAGCGAATAGGCGGCGAGCAGCAGCGCCCCCTCGCCCACCGTCTCGCGGCCGCCGGCCAAGGTCAGGATCGGCCCCAGCACCGGGCCGATGCACGGCGTCCAGCCAAAGGCGAAGGCCAGCCCCATGACATAGGCGGCGACCATGCTGGCAGGCTTGCCCTGCGACTGAAAGCGCGCCTCGCGCGACAGAAGTGGTATGCGCAGGATGCCGAGGAAATTCAGCCCCATCAGGATGATCAGCACCCCGGCCGCCATCGCCAGCGGCTCCTGCCAGACGCGCAGCCAGTGGCCGATGGTCGAGGCGCCGGCGCCAAGCGCCACGAACACGGTGGAGAAACCGAGTACGAAGGCGAGCGAGGAATAGATGAGCGCGCCGCGGGCGCCGGCCTTGGCCGTGACGCCGGCATCGTCACCGCGAAAATCGTCGACCGACACGCCGGCCATGTAGCAGAGATAGGGAGGCACCAGCGGCAGCACGCAAGGCGACAGGAACGAGATCGCCCCCGCTCCGACCGCGCTGACATAGCCGATGTCCAATGGCATTCCAGAACTCCAGATTCCTTGGCGCCGGTATAGCGGTGCAAAACCGTGTTCGCCAATCACCATCGTGTGGCATTTGGCTACACATACGGTCCGGCCGGACGAATTGTTACCGACCAATCCCAAGTTGACCAAGTCGGGGAAGAAATGCCCCTCGCCGAGCGTTCACACAGCGAAGCCGCGATTTCTGCGCGCTTCGTCGGATCACCAGGGAGATTTCCATGAAAAGCATCACTGTCGGCCTGGCCGCCCTTCTGCTCAGCACCGCCGCATCCTTCGCCGCCGAAGCGTGGAAGGAAGCCGATGTCGGTGGCACCAAGATCTACACCGATGCCAATGGCATGACGCTCTATACCTATGACAAGGACGAGAAGGGCAAGACCAACTGCTACGACAAATGCGCCACCAACTGGCCGCCGCTGAAGGCCGAGGACGGCGCCAAGGCGGACGACGAATGGACCATCGTCGACCGCACCGACGGCACCAAGATGTGGGCCTATGACGGCAAGCCGGTCTACACCTTCATCAAGGACAAGAAGGCCGGTGACATCACCGGCGACGGCGTCGGCGAAGTCTGGCACATCGTCAAGGCCGACTGATCGTCCGAACCTCTATCCCGCACCCCATCGGCGGGACTCGGCTGGCCGCCGGCTCCAAGCGACCCGGCGACCAGTTCGGCATTTACGCGCAGCACGAACTAGTCGCGGCGCCTTTCCCGGTGGCTCGAAACACGAACCGTCCCAGACAGAAATTTTGTGATCTTCTCCATACACTCTAAGAGTGTATTGCGGCACACGCCTCCGCATTTTGGCCGCTTGCCCTTGACCGATCGCAAAAGCGCGGCCATGTGAGCGACCAATTGAATGCGTCACGCAGCGGAATTCTTCTGCCGCCCCACAGCTGATATGAGACCTCATGGACGTCGTCGTCGTCGAATCGCCGGCCAAGGCAAAGACAATCAACAAGTATCTCGGCAAGAACTTCAAGGTTCTGGCCTCGTTCGGCCATGTCCGCGATCTGCCGGCCAAGGATGGTTCGGTGCGTCCCGACGAGGATTTCGCCATGTCCTGGGCGGTCGACACCGCGTCCGGAAAGCGTCTCACCGACATCGCCAACGCGGTCAAGGATGCCGATGGCCTGATCCTCGCCACGGATCCGGATCGCGAGGGCGAAGCCATTTCCTGGCACGTGCTGGAGGTGCTCAAGCAGAAGCGCGTGTTGAAGGACAAGCCGGTCAGCCGCGTCGTCTTCAATGCCATAACCAAGTCGTCGGTGCTGGAAGCGATGGCCAATCCGCGCCAGATCGATGCACCATTGGTCGATGCCTATCTGGCTCGCCGCGCACTCGATTATCTCGTCGGCTTCACGCTGTCGCCGGTGCTGTGGCGCAAATTGCCGGGCGCCCGTTCGGCCGGCCGCGTCCAGTCGGTGGCGCTGCGCCTGGTCTGCGACCGCGAATCCGAGATCGAGCGCTTCATCCGCGAGGAATACTGGCAGATCGCTGCCCTCCTCGGCACGCCACGTAACGACAGCTTCGAGGCGCGGCTGACCGCGTTCGAGCGCAAGAAGCTGCAGAAGCTCGACATCGCCAGCAAGGCGCAGGCCGACGATATCAAGGGCATGCTCGAAGGCGCGACCTTCAAGGCTCTGTCGGTGGAAGCCAAACCGACAAGGCGCAATCCTGGCCCGCCCTTCACCACTTCGACGCTGCAGCAGGCGGCATCGTCGGGCCTCGGCTTTTCGGCGACGCGCACCATGCAGGTGGCGCAGCGCCTCTATGAAGGCATGGAGATCGGCGGCGAGACCACCGGCCTGATCACCTATATGCGAACCGACGGCGTGCAGATGGCGCCGGAGGCGATCGACGCCGCCCGCGACACCATCGCCAAGGAATTCGGCCCACGATACCTCCCGGAAAAGCCGCGCCAGTACACAGCCAAGGCTAAGAATGC
Source organism: Mesorhizobium sp. C416B (assembly GCF_030323165.1). NCBI lineage: Bacteria > Pseudomonadati > Pseudomonadota > Alphaproteobacteria > Hyphomicrobiales > Phyllobacteriaceae > Mesorhizobium > Mesorhizobium sp. C416B. Next base: position 6,582,855 of record NZ_CP100471.1, on the reverse strand, counting down.
CCAGGAAGCGCACGAGGCGGTCCGCCCGACCGATTTCATGCGCACGCCGGCTTCGGTCAGGCAGTATCTCGATTCCGACCAGCTGCGGCTTTACGAATTGATCTGGAAGCGCGCCATCGCCAGCCAGATGCAGTCGGCCGAGATCGAGCGTACCACGGTCGAAATCGAGGCGGTCAATGGCGCTCGCACCGCGGAGCTTCGCGCCGTCGGTTCCGTCGTTCGCTTCGACGGCTTCATCGCCGCCTACACCGACCAGAAGGACGACGACGCCGAAGACGAGGAAAACCGTCGTCTGCCCGAGATCCGTGCCGGCGAGCAGCTGGCCCGTCAGGCGATCAATGCCACCCAGCACACCACCGAGCCGCCGCCGCGCTACTCCGAGGCGTCGCTGATCAAGAAGCTGGAAGAGCTCGGCATCGGCCGTCCGTCGACCTACACCGCGATCCTGAAGACGTTGGAAGACCGCGACTACGTCACCATCGACAAGCGCCGGCTGGTGCCGCAGGCCAAGGGCCGGCTGCTGTCGGCTTTCCTCGAAAGCTTCTTCGAGCGCTATGTCGAATATGACTTCACGGCCTCACTCGAGGAAAAGCTTGACGAGATTTCCGACGGCAAGCTCGCCTGGAAGGACGTGCTGCGTGACTTCTGGAAAGATTTTTCCGGCGCCGTCGCCGACATCAAGGAACTGCGCGTCACTGACGTGCTCGACGCGCTGAACGAGGAACTGGCGCCGCTGGTGTTCCCCGCGCGGGAGGATGGCTCGAATCCCCGCATCTGCCCAAAATGCGGCTCCGGCAATCTGTCGCTGAAACTCGGCAAGTTCGGCGCCTTCGTCGGCTGCTCCAACTATCCGGAATGTTCCTTTACCCGCCAACTCGGCGATGCCGCCAACCCGAATGGCGAGAATGGCGGCGGCGAGGACGGCACCAAGGTGCTCGGCAACGATCCCTACACGGCAGAGGAAATCACGCTGCGCTCAGGCCGCTTCGGTCCTTATATCCAGCGCGGCGACGGCAAGGAAGCCAAGCGCTCCAGCCTGCCCAAGGGCTGGACGCCCGACTCGATCGACCATGAAAAGGCCTTGGCGCTGCTGTCGCTGCCGCGCGATATCGGCAAGCATCCTGAATCCGGCAAGATGATCTCCGCCGGGCTTGGCCGCTATGGTCCATTCGTTTTGCATGATGGCACCTATGCCAATGTCGACAGCATAGAGGATGTGTTCTCGATCGGCCTCAACCGCGCTGTCACCGTGATCGCCGAGAAGCAGCTGAAGGGCAAGGGCGGCCGCAATGGCGGCACCGCGGCGGCGCTGAAGGAACTCGGCGACCATCCCGATGGCGGCGGCAAGATCGTCGTGCGCGATGGCAAATACGGGCCCTATGTCAACTACGGCAAGGTCAACGCGACACTGCCCAAGGGCAAGGATCCGCAGTCGGTGACCGTCGAGGACGCGGTGGCGCTGATTGCCGAGAAGGAAGCCAAAGGCGGCGGCAAGAAGCCGTTCCGCAAGGCGGCAGCCGCCAGGGCCCCCACAGCCAAGAAAACCACTGCCAAAACAACCACTGGCAAGAAAACCACAGCCAAGAAGTCGGCGACCAAGAAGCCGGCGGCGAAGAAAAAGGGATAGCAGCGTGGCGCGCAGGATCACCGGTAGAAGCCACGGCGATCCGCGCACCGCCGACACGAGGGCCAAGGTCAAGGACGACTACAGGCCTTCGCGTGACGAAATCCTGCGCTACATCGCCGAGAACCCCGACCGCGCGGGAAAACGCGACATCGCCAAGGCGTTCGCGCTGCGCGGTGACGACCGCATCTGGCTGAAGGACATCCTGCGCGACCTGCAGGACGAAGGCATCCTGACCAAGGAGCGCAAGCGGTTGGCCCGCGTCGGCGCTCTGCCGCACGTCGCCGTACTCGACATTTTTGGCCGCGACGGCGACGGCATCCTGCTGGCGCATCCGGCGGAGGCCGTCGGCACCGGCGAACCGCCGGTCATCTCGATCCGCGTCTCCGGCGGCGGCAATGGCCCGCAGCCGGGCATCGGCGACCGTGTGCTGGCCAAGACCTTCCCGACCGACGATGCGACCGGGCCTGCCTATACCGGCCGCGTGATGAAGATTTTCGAGAAGCGCACCGATGCTGTGCTCGGCGTGTTTCGCATCCTTCAGGACGGCACCTTCCGCATCGAGCCGGTCGAACGTCGCCAGCCCGAACTGATCGTCGACAAGGAATTCCAGAACGGAGCCAGGGACGGCGACCTTGTCGAGGTCGAGCCGGCGCGGGCCTCCCGGTATGGTTTGCCGCGCGCAAAAGTGCTGGCGGTGCTGGGCTCGCTGACCAGCGAAAAGGCGGTCTCGATGATCGCCATCCACGCGCACGACATTCCGCATATCTTCCCGGCCGACGTCATCGCCGAATCCGAGGCGGTAAAGCCGGCGACGCTTGCTCACCGCGAGGACTGGCGCGACCTGCCGCTGGTGACCATCGACCCGGCCGACGCCAAGGACCATGACGACGCCGTCTTCGCCACGCCCGACCTCGATGAGAAGAACCCCGGCGGCGTGATCGCCACAGTGGCGATCGCCGATGTTGCGGCCTATGTCCGCTATGGCACCGCACTCGATCGCGAGGCGCTGAAACGCGGCAATTCTGTCTATTTCCCCGACCGCGTCGTGCCGATGCTGCCCGAGCGCATCTCCAACGACCTGTGCTCGCTGCGCGAAGGCCAGGACCGTCCCGCACTTGCCGTGCGCATGACTTTCGCCGCCGATGGCCGCAAGCTGCGCCACACCTTCCACCGCGTCATGATGAAGGCGACGGCCAAGCTCGCCTATCCGCAGGCCCAGGCCGCGATAGACGGCGTGCCCGACGACAAGACCGGTCCGATCCTCGATACGGTGCTGAAGCCGCTGTGGCACGCCTACGCCATCCTCAAGCGCGGCCGCGATGGCCGCCAGCCACTCGAGCTTGATCTGCCCGAGCGCAAGATCCTGCTCAAGCCGGACGGCACCGTCGACCGCGTCATCGTCCCGGAGCGGCTCGACGCCCACAAGCTGATCGAAGAATTCATGATCCAGGCCAATGTCGCCGCCGCCGAAACGCTGGAAGCGAAGAAGCAGGCGCTGGTCTACCGCGTCCACGATGCGCCGTCGCTGGCGAAGCAGGAATCGCTGCGCGAGTTCCTGCAGACGCTCGGCCTGTCGCTGGCGCGTGGCGCGCAGATGCGGCCCGCCCAGTTCAACGGGATTCTCGAGCGCGTGCGTGGCGCCGACAATGAGGGGCTGGTCAACGAAGTGGTGCTGCGCTCGCAGAGTCAGGCCGAATATTCGCCCAAGAACATCGGCCATTTCGGCCTCAACCTGAAGCGCTACGCGCATTTCACCTCGCCGATCCGCCGCTATGCCGATCTGATCGTGCATCGCGGGCTGATTGCCGCACTTGGGCTCGGCCCCGGCGGGCTGACGCAGGACGAAGAGACGCGGCTGGAAGACGTCGCGGTGCTGATCTCGGGCACCGAGCGCCGCGCCATGGCGGCCGAGCGCGACACCGTCGACCGGCTGATCGCTGCCTACCTCGCCGAGCGCATCGACGACCGCTTCGACGCCCGCATTTCGGGCGTCACCAAATCGGGACTATTTGTCCAATTGCCGCAGTTTGGCGCAGATGGCTTCATCCCGGTGTCAAGTCTGGATGGCGATTACTATATATATGACGAAACCGCGCGATCGCTGTTCGGAGAACGCACCGGCAAGGGCTATCAGCTTGCCGACCGCGTCGAGGTTCGCCTGATCGAGGTGGCGCCTATGGCCGGCGCGATGCGTTTCGAGATGCTGACCGACCCGAAGCACCTGCCCGGCTCCAAACGGTCGTTTCACAAGGCAAAAGGCCGCGCCCGCGCGTCGCAATCGCGCCCGGGGTCGCGCGGCAGGAGACGATAATGGCAAGCGAAATGGGAATCCAGAAGCAGGTTTTCGGCGGCGAACATCATTCGGGCCGAGTCGCCCGCCCGCTGTGGACGGCGATGAAGCGCGGCGCCCTTGGCCGCTGCCCGCATTGCGGCGAAGGCAGGTTATTCGCCGGCTTCACCAAAAGCGTCGACAAATGCGCCGCGTGCGGTGAGGAGTTCCACCACCACCGCGCCGACGACCTGCCCGCTTATCTCGTCATCGTCATCGTCGGCCACATCGTTCTCGGCGCCTTCATGGGCGTCGAGGCAACGTCGACGCTCTCCATGTGGCAGCACATCGCCATTTGGGTGCCGTTGACCATCGTGCTGTCGGTCGCTCTGCTGCAACCGGTCAAGGGCGCCGTCATCGGACTGCAATGGGCGCTCTATATGCACGGCTTCGGCGGCGAAAAAGACGGCACCGAGCCGCATCCCGGAACCTAGTTTGCGTCAGGGCAATGTCGCCTGGCGCAACATGCCGACCGTGAAAGGCCACTTTCGTTTGCCAGAAGTTTCCGCTAGGTCCTGCGCATGGAAGGTATGACCAAGGCGGAAGTCAGCAGGATGGACCGTGGCGCAGCCGCCCACAGCGGCCTGCCCATACGCCCGCGCGATGCCGCCACCCTGATCCTGCTCGACCGCGAGGGCGACGAGATTCTGGTGCTGATGGGCCGGCGCCATGCAGGCCACGCCTTCATGCCCGGCAAGTTCGTCTTTCCCGGCGGCCGCACCGATTCGGCCGACAGCCGCATAGCCGTTGCCACCCCATTGCTCCCGGAGGAAGAAGCCAGGCTGACCGCCGGCGTCGGCCGCATCAGCCCGTCGCGGGCCCGTGCCATCGCGCTCTCGGCCATCCGCGAGACTTATGAGGAAGCCGGCCTGCTCATCGGCCGCAAAGGCTCGTTCGCAACCGACAAGCGCGACTGGCAGGGCTTTGTCGAGCACGGCGTCCAGCCTTCGCTGGCGCCGCTGCGCTTCATCGCCCGCGCCATCACCCCGCCCAATCGCGTGCGTCGTTTCGACACCCGCTTCTTCAGCGCCTGGCGCAGCGATGTCGCCGTGGAACTGCCGGGTGGCGGCCCGACCAATGAGCTGGAAGAACTGGTCTGGCTGCCGCTCGCCAAGGCCAGAGAGGCCGATATCCCCGACATCACCCGAACGATCTTGCAGGAGCTGGAGACGCGGCTTGCCGGCGATCCGCGCCTGCGACCCGGTGGGTCCGTGCCGTTCTACCGGCTTATCCGCAACCGTTTCGTTCGCGAAATTCTTTAGAGCAATTCCAGGAAAAGTGTGACGCGGTTTTCCGTCCGGAATTACGCAATATCAAACAGACAGAGTATTCAGGCATCACATGACGGTCGATACCCAGCAAGAGGGCGACGAGCGCGTACATTGGCTACCGATGATCGCCGCGATCTCGTCGATCAGCGTCGTCGGCATCGCCATAGGCCTCGGCATGCCGCTGCTCAGCGTTATTCTCGAGAGCCGCGGCCACTCGGCATCGATGATCGGCCTCAACACCGCGGTCGCCGGCCTTGCCTCGATCGCCGGCGCCCCGCTGGCCACGCCGCTGGCGATGCGCTTCGGCGTCGCCTGGACGATGATCGCCATGATCGCCGCCGGCGCGCTCGCCTTTGTCGGCTTCCACTTCGCGCCGGACTTCTGGATGTGGTTCCCACTACGCGTCGTGCTGCACATCGCGCTGACGGTGCTGTTCATCCTGTCGGAATTCTGGATCAGCACCTCGGCGCCGCCGCGCCGGCGCGGCCTGGTGCTCGGCATCTACGCCACAGTGCTGTCGCTCGGCTTCGCCGCCGGGCCATGGATCTTCGCCCATATCGGCAGCACCGGCTTCTTGCCGTTTGGCGTCATCATCGTCCTGGTCGCGCTGGCCGCAATCCCGGTGCTGGCCGCACGGAATGAAAGTCCCACAATCGTGGTTGACGGCGAAACCAGCAACTTCCTGCGCTACATCTGGCTGGTGCCGACAGCGACCGCCGCCGTGCTGGTGTTCGGCGCCGTCGAGACCGGCGGCTTTGCGCTGTTCCCCGTCTATGGCAACCGCATCGGCTATTCCGAGGCGGATGCAGCCCTCCTGCTCACCATGATCGGCCTCGGCAACGTGCTGTTGCAGATCCCTATCGGCATGATCAGCGACCGCGTCTCAGACCGCCGCTATCTGCTTTTGGCCTGTGCCACGGTCGGACTTGCCGGCACCATCTTCATGCCGTTCTTCGCCGGCAATTGGCACCTTATGGCGGCGCTTCTGTTTGTCTGGGGCGGCGTGGTGGCCGCCATGTACACGATCGGCCTTGCCCATCTGGGCTCGCAGCTCTCCGGCCATGAACTGGCCTCGGCCAATGCCGCCTTCGTGCTCTGCTACGGCGTCGGCATGGTGCTTGGCCCGCAGGCGATCGGCATCGGCATGGATGCCTTCGGGCCCTCCGGCTTCGGCTGGTCGCTCGGCCTGTTCTTTGCCGCCTATATCGCCTTGGTCAGCGCCAGGCTGGTCCGCAAGATCTGGTAGCCTGTCCGTCGCCAGCCTGCGCAATCCTGACGGGATGTCGCCGCTGCTGACAGAACCGTGTCAGGAGACCTCAGCTAAAAGGGTGTCCCAAAAAACCCGAGTTTGAGGATACGGTGATGATCGACAGCGGCTTTGAAACCACATCTCTGCGCATGACGCTTCTGCTGCTTGTCAGCTTCCAGGCCCCGGCAACCGATGTCGACCGCATCATGGACGCCGTGGTCGCGATCGCGCCGCTGGCAATGGGCAAATACGACCGCAACGCCTATCAAACGGCGCACGGCATCGAACGCTACCGACCGCTGGAAGGTGCAGCCGCCGGCGTCGAAACCGAACTGCGCCGCCGCCCCGGCACCGTCGAGGTCTCGTTCGAGTTGCCCGACGACCAGGTGCTCGCCGCCCGCGTCGTCGAGGCGATTTTCCAGGCGCATTCCTACCAGGAGCCGGTGATCCGCATCCAGCCGATCCTCGCCAGCCGCTCCAAGGGCCTGGACGACCGCGCCAATCCGAATCGCTGGTGGAACACCACCGGGGACTGGAAAAAAGCGCTTCCAGTTAAGGAAGAAGCCTAGAAATCCGGCCCCGCTGAGGGGAAGCACCGGCCTTACCTTCTCCGTTGTGAGGTGAGAAGCGGTCCGTAGCGGACGAAAAGCCAATTGCGTGGTTTTTCGAGATTCGAATGCCCTGAGCCTGCGAAGAGTTGGGCGCGGGTGACCAATCCACCCTGCCGAACCAGCGCCGCTTCGCAGCGTCGCGGCATTCGCCGGCCTATAGCCATGCTGTCCGTCTCATCCTCAGCCTCCATCGGGCCGATGATAAAACCGGACAACTCATGTGCTACCTAATCCGGACAACTCATGTGCTTACGACACGGCGGCCGCGCCGGGCTTGACTTTCCGGGCACGTTCTTTATGTGTCGCGCCAAGTTTCCCGCGTCCGGGTGTTTTCCCCCGCTCCAGCGGCCAAAACCCCACGAACATAACGGACTGATACAATGGCCAAAGCCGCAAACATCAAGATCAAGCTTCTGTCGACCGCCGACACCGGTTTCTTCTACGTGACCAGCAAGAACAGCCGTACCAAGACCGACAAGCTGTCGTTCCGCAAATACGACCCGGTCGCCAAGAAGCATGTCGAGTTCAAGGAAACCAAGATCAAGTAATCTGGTTTTCATACGCTCTGTCAAAAGCGCCGCCCCTTCGGGCGGCGTTTTTGATTCAAGGCCCCGAAAAGCCAGAACCCTCCGCTGTTTGGCGCGAAGTGCTCATCTCATTTTTTGGCAAAAAAGGGGGCCGGTCGGCGTATGGCAGCGGTACGAGGAGGCCACTATGTGCCAGCGCCGGCCGGCCGACCCCACGGACCCAGGAGATGCGGCGGACCTGAGCATCATGGGGTATTCGGCGAAGCGATGCGGCTGTCTACCCTCGTGCCCGCATCGCCCTTGTTCTTGCACCGCACATTTGCGCAACAATGTTTGAAAATCAATAGTTTCTTAACCAAGCCTGCCGAATCGCTTGGATTAAGGTAAATTCCTAACCCTGTCCGATTGACTGCATAATCGGTGGTCTAGCCTACGCTGCCTTGGCGACGACCCGGTTGCGGCCGCCACTTTTGGCTTCGTAGAGCGCCACGTCGGCACGTTTCATCAACGCCGCGACCGTGTCCGCGCCCTTCAGAACCGATGACACGCCGACGCTGACCGTGACTTCGATCGCCTTGCCTTCAGGGCCGATGGCAAACGGCAGCTGGGCGATTTCAGCGCGAATGCGCTCGGCAACTTTCTCCGCCACCGCGCCGTCCGTGTCCGGCATCACAACGACGAATTCCTCGCCGCCGAAGCGGCAGGCAAGGTCGATACCCCTGACGTTCTTGCGCAGCCGCCTTGCGAACTCGCGCAGCACATCGTCGCCGCCATCATGGCCATGCGAGTCATTGACGGTCTTGAAGCGGTCCAGATCGGTGATCATCACCGACAGAGGCCGCCGCCGCGCCACGGCGCGGTCGAACAGCGTCTGCAAATGGCTGTCGAGGTAGCGGCGGTTGTGCAGGCCGGTCAATGCGTCGGTCACCGCCATCTCGATGGTCTGGGTGACGCTGGCGCGCAGCTGGTCGTTGTAGCGCTTGCGGCGCACCTGCGTGCGCAGCCGCGCCGTCAGCTCCTGCTGGTCGATCGGCCGCATCAGATAGTCGTTGATGCCGAGCTCGAGCCCGCGAATGATGCGCCCCTCCTCGCCTCCATCGGCAATCAGGATGATCGGCAGGAAGCGGGTGCGGTCGAGCGAACGAAATTGCGAACACAACCGCAGCGGATCGAAATCGGCAAAACCGGTCGAGATCAGCACGCACTCATAGGGCGCCTCGGCGGCTTGGAAGAAGCCGGCATGCGGATCGGTCGCAATGTCGAGCTCGGCGCTGCCGCGCAGCATTTTCTGGATGCGCTCGAACGACGATTTGCGCTCGTCGATCAACAGCACCTTCGGCGTGGCGTCCTCCGACGCGAAGCTGCGGCTCAACAGCGCCTCGATGCCGATGTTGCGGGTGGTCGATGCGCGCAGCCGCAGCTCGTCGGTCAGCGACTTCAGCCTGACCAGGCTCTTCACCCGCGTCATCAGCTGCAGATCGTTGACCGGCTTGGTGAGAAAGTCGTCGGCGCCTGCCTCTAGGCCGCGCACCCGGTCGGCAACGTGGCCCAGCGCGGTCACCATGACCACTGGTATATGCGCGGTCGCCGGATCGCTTTTCAGCCGCTTGCAGACCTCGAACCCGTCCATGCCGGGCATCATCACGTCGAGCAGCACGACATCGACCTTGCCGTTTTCGCAGGTCTCGATCGCGTCCGGCCCGTTGAAGGCCGTCAACACCTCGAAATATTCGGCCAGCAGCCGAACCTCGAGAAGTTTGACATTGGCAGGGATGTCGTCGACGACGAGGATCCGCGCGGTCATGTCACAAGGCTCCGGCTGAAGGCATCAGGCATCACCGAGATAGGATTTGATGGTCTCGATGAAACGCGGCACCGAGATCGGCTTGGAGATGTAGGCCTCGCAACCGCCCTGGCGAATGCGTTCCTCGTCGCCCTTCATGGCGAAGGCGGTGACGGCGATGACCGGAATGGAATGGAGGTCGTCGTCCTCCTTCAGCCATTTCGTCACTTCCAGCCCCGACACTTCGGGCAGCTGGATGTCCATCAGGATCAGGTCGGGCCTGTGCTGGCGCGCCAGATCGAGCGCCTCGAGCCCGTTGCGCGTGCGCACCGTTTCATAACCGCTGGCTTCGATGAGGTCGCGAAAGAGCTTCATATTGAGCTCGTTGTCCTCGACGATCATGACCTTCTTAGGCATCGATTTCCCGTCCCGGCCAGGCTTCTGCCCGAAGCCCTGCCGCTATGCGCCCTTGTCGAAGCACACCAAACCCTCGCTCACTCTTAAGGCAATATGATTGACGAAATGGAAACCCGAAGCGGCAAAAGCCATTCGGATTCCACCTCGAAAACCACATTGGATCGGGGCTGTGGCTTGCCGCAGGCGACGCTTGCGATTACTGCGGAAAAGAGACTCATTTCCGCAACGAGAAAGTAGTGATGGCAAACGCAGCGTCAATGCGCGAGGAAGCGGAAACCATTGCCGTGAAGGCACTGGGCTTCGTCGCCGCCGACCCCGAACTCCTGCCGCGCTTCCTGGCCATCACCGGCATCGAGGCGTCCGCCATCCGCCGCGCCGCGGCCGAACCGGGATTCCTTGCCGGCGTGCTGCAGTTCATCCTTGCCCACGAGCCGACCTTGCTGCGCTTTGCCGAGGAAACCGACACTCCGCCGGCCTCAGTCGGCAAGGCGTTGCGCGCGCTGCCTCTTGGCGGCGAGGACCATGAGCATTCGATATGAGCGACGATCCCGAGACGGCACGCCAGATCGCCGAACTTGCAGCCGACGACCGGCCTCTGCTGATCCTCGATGTCGACGATGTCGTGCTCGAATTCATCCGGCCGTTTCCGCATTTCCTGAAATCGCGCGGCTTCGGCCTGACGCTGGCCTCGTTCCGTCTCACCGGCAACATTGCCGAAACGGCGAGCGGCCGGCTGATCGAACAGCCGGAGGTGACGGCACTTCTCGGAGATTTCTTCGATACGCAGGCCGACTGGCAGAGCGTCACCGACGGTGCCGAACAAGCGCTTGCCAGCCTCGGCGACCGCGCCGAGATCGTCCTTTTGACCGCCATGCCGCATCGGCATCGCGCGGCGCGCCGCGCTCATCTCGATGCGCTCGGGCTGCCCTATCCGCTGTTGACCACCGAGATGGCCAAGGGACCGGCGGTGGCCAAGTTGCGTGGTAGCAAGGGCCGGCCGGTGGTCTTTGTCGACGACCAGCCCGCCAACCTCATCTCGGCACGCAACTCGGTTGCCGACGCCCATCTCTTCCACCTGATGGCCGACAATTCGCTGCGCGCCTTCCTGCCGCCGGTGCCGGACGACGTCATCTCCGTCGAGGACTGGCACGAGGCCGCGCCGAAGATCGCAAGCGCGCTCGGGCTCTGAGTTAGTCGCCTCTGAGTCCAGCGCTCAGGGCTTCGTTGCTGTCCCAGGGCTCGCATCCTGATCGGTGTTGTCTTCCACGACCGGATCAGGCCCCTTCAGCATGGCGCCGTTGACCGTCACCGACCCGTCGTGCCTGGCGTTGATCACCCATTCGATACGACCGCCCGGCAGCGTCTTGGCGAATCCCTTGATGGCCAGCGCGCCGGTAAAAGCCTGCGAGGCCTGCGGGTCCGTCTTCGCCGCCTCCTGCAGGCTTGCCACGATCTTGTCGTAGCCGGTCACGTCGATCGTCACGTTGGCATCGGGCTTCTTGTCGGGGAAGGTCATTTCGCCTTCCATGGCGACCTCAATGTCACCATTCTTGACCGTGCTGTGTCCAAGCACGAACTTTGGTGTCTTGGCCAAGAAATCGGCGGAAATCTCATCGCCGAAATCTGCCGGAAGCGGTGGATCCTTACTGAAATCGAGGGTTTCTATGGTTTTCCGAGCCATACTGTCGAGATCGATGTTGGCGCCGCCGAAATTCAGGTCGAGATCCGTCGGCAGCAACGCAACGGTCCAACTGGGCAGCATCTGCTGCGGTATTGTCAGGCCGGAAACCTTGAATGCGTAGCTGATCTTGCCGTCCTTGGTGATGCCGTCCATGCCGACAACGGTGTTCAGCTGCGCCGCGCCGAAATTGCCGGCATATGTTTCAATGGCAAGGTTTTTGAATGCGTAGGTCCCATCGATCCGTTCCCATAGCGGCAGCGCACCGAGCAGAAGCGTTTTGAACTCTGCTTGATCGGCCTTCAGCCGGGCCTCGTCCTCATGGGCGACGGCGAACGCCAAAAGATCCAGAAGCGGCTTGGTCTGAATGGCCTTAGCGGTCACGTTCACAGCGAGCTCCGGTGCCCGGAGCGCTGCGATTGACCGGTCATCGATTTTGACCGTTTCGACGAAGTCCGCCATCGCCTGTGTGAAATTAAGATCGACGCCGCCGTTAGCCGACTTGCTGGCGTCAAATTTGGAAGAGCCCAGCCCCACGCTCAAATTGGTCAATTGACTGACTTGGCGCGACGTCATCGTCATGCCCGCAATCGAACTGGTGCCACTGGTAAATGCCGCCAGTTTCGGGTCATAGACGCCCGTGAACTTGCCATCCTTGACAACGATTTGCCCGGTGTTCAGGCCATTTGGGCCATTTACCTCGATGGACCCAGTCGTAGAGAAATCCGAGGCGACATCCCAGCCTCCGTCGCTGCGCGGTTTGACCCGCAGCGTGACGGGCGGGAAATCGAACCGCTTCAGATCCTGCTTCGGCATCTTCGCCACAAGCGCCTTCACATCGAAGGTGATCTTGTAGGCACCCTCCTCGGCTGAGATCTTCAAAATGCCTTCATTGAGCGCCTGTTTGCCGACATAGCGAGAGAGCTCATCGGAAAGTTGCTTGGCACCTTGGGCATCGACAGCCTGGCCAAAGGCAGGAGCGCTGAGGGCGAGAAGGAAAGCAAGCGGCAAGACACGGTTCACAAAATTCTCCATTTGACCAAAAAGGAACGCTTCGTTCGTCTGCTATGAAACCAACCTACAGTTTCCACAGGACATCAACAAACGCCGACGGGTAATTAGACTACAGCACAAGCCGCATCAGCGGCCGGCCGGCCTTGCGTTCGAGGAGCCGCTCGAAGCCGGCCTTTTCGAACACACGCGACGAGCCGACGAACAGTCCGATCGAACGCGAATCGCGCGACACGTCGATCGGACACGCCTCGACCAGCCGCGCCTTGTTCTGGCGGGCAAAAGCGATGCCGCCCTCGACCAGGCGGTGGCTGACGCCCCGGCCGCGCGCGCTGGCGCGGATGAAGAAGCAGGAGATGGCCCAGACGCCGGGATCTACGGCGTCGGTTGGATCGACCGGCGCCGAGCCCCGGCCCCGATTGTTCCATTCGGGCACGTCGGCGCGTGGACCGATCTGCATCCAGCCGACCGCCTGGCCGTCCTCGAAGGCCAAAAGCCCCGGCGGCGGCCCGGCCTCGATACGCGCCTTGATATGATCCTTGTTGCGCTGCTTGTCGCTGGCCCGTCGGACCGCCGGCGCCATCCGGAAATGCGTGCACCAGCAGCCGTAACAGGCGCCCTGCTTGCCGAAAAGATCCTCGAAATCCGCCCATAGGTCAGGCGCCAGCGGCGCTATGGTGGTGCTCATGAGTTCTCTCCCGGCTAACCGCTTGTGGCGGCTTCCGTCCTGACGTACCATTGCATCTGTTCTCTTTATGTTCGCAGCGATGGCGGCCCCTGTCAACAATCCCGAGCACGGTTTTTGCCGCGACTGCCTGACCCTTCAGCGCAGCGATACCAGGCGCTGTGAGCGTTGCGGCAGCCCTCGACTCACCCGCCATCCCGAGCTCTACCAGCTGCATCTGGCGCATATCGATTGCGACGCCTTCTATGCGGCGATCGAAAAGCGTGACAATCCGGCGCTGAAGGACAAGCCGCTGATCATCGGCGGCGGCAAGCGCGGCGTCGTTTCCACCGCCTGCTACATCGCCCGCATCCAGGGGGTGCGCTCGGCAATGCCGATGTTCAAGGCGCTCGAAGCCTGTCCGGAAGCGGTCGTCATCCCGCCCAATATGGAGAAATACGTCCGCGTCGGCCGCGATGTCCGCGCCTTGATGCAGGCGCTCACGCCGCTGGTCGAACCGCTCTCCATCGATGAGGCGTTTCTCGACCTTGCCGGCACCGAGCGCCTGCACGGCATGCCGCCGGCGGTGGTGCTGGCGCGCTTTGCGCAGACCGTCGAAAAGGAAATCGGCATCACCGTTTCGGCCGGCCTTTCCTACTGCAAGTTCCTGGCCAAGGTTGCCTCCGATTTCCGCAAGCCGCGCGGCTTTTCGGTGATCGGCGAAGCCGAGGCGCTGGGTTTCCTGGCCGAACAGCCGGTGACGCTGATCTGGGGCGTCGGCAAGGCTTTTGCCGCAACGCTCGAACGCGACGGCATCCGCAGCATCGCCCAGTTGCAGCGCATGGAGCGCGCCGATCTTATGCGCCGCTATGGCGTGATGGGCACCCGGCTCTACCATCTCTCGCGCGGCCAGGACGACCGCCGTGTCGATCCCGACCAGGATGCGAAAAGTGTGTCGGCCGAAACCACTTTCGACACCGACATAGCTGAAATGGGCGAACTGGTTCCAGTGCTGAGGGGATTGTCGGAAAAGGTCTCGGCGCGGCTGAAGAAGTCAGGCATTGCCGGGCGCACCGTGGTGCTGAAGCTGAAGACGCAGGATTTCAAGCTGCGTACCCGCAACCGCCAGCTCGGCGACCCGACCCGGCTGGCCGACCGCATTTTCCAGACCGGGCTCGAGCTGTTGCGCAAGGAGGCGGACGGGACAAAGTACCGGCTGCTTGGCATCGGTGTCAGCGATCTCTCGGATGACGAGAAGGCCGATCCGCCCGATCTCGTCGACGTCGGCTCGCGCAAGCGCGCCATGGCCGAAAGCGCCATCGATACGCTGCGCGACAAGTTCGGCAAGAAGGCGGTGGAAACCGGCTACACCTTCGGTAAAGGCCGCAACGCCAACCCGCCGGAGCCGATCGAGGAGTGAGACGGCTTAGATACGCTTGAGATCGATGCGGCTCGTCACCACGTTCTTGCCGGTTTTCGGATCGACGTCGGTAACGGTCAACCGCATTCCGTCGCCGCTGGTTTTCTCGACCGTCAACCGCGCCTTACGATCGCCATTGACCTCCGCCGCCCAGCGGATGCCGAGACTGATCGCGTTGCCGGAACGGCTGCCGGCGAGCTGTGCCGGCCCGGTGCGCGACCCGACATAGACGCCTGTATACTTCGCCCCGCGGGCCTTCAGATTGGCGCTGATGGCGCGCGTCACCACGACAAGACCACGGCAATTGCCGTCAAGCGACAATGAGCTCGAGGTCGCGTCGGAATTGAAGGTGCAGGACACATTCACCGTCGGTGCGTCGGTGGTGACCTTGACTGTCCCCTTGCCGGAGAAATTCCCTTGCAAGGAGCTGAGAAAATTCGCCTCGTCGGCATGGGCCGCGGCGCTTGCAGTTAGCAGGCAGCCGGCTAGCAGAAACCGCGCGAATGATTTCATCGGAATCTCTTCCCCGTTGATGTTGAAGAAACGATGCGTCCAGCAATTGGCCAATACCGGGAACCAACGCCTGCCGTTTCGTCAGGTTCCACTTCCAGCATGGCTGTTTTCGCAACGGTCTGGCCCAGTCGAATGCGTCGCCTAACGGTTGCGATAGAAGTCCCGGCTTGCGACATAGCGCCTATGGCACCTTCCCCATCGATCCCCAAAGCCGCGTTCTGGATGGCGCTGTCGATCGCCTCGTTTCTGGCGATGTCAGTCGCCGGCCGCGCAACCACCGCCGAGCTCAACGTCTTCCAGGTGCTGGAACTGCGCTCGGTGATCGGCTTCTTCATCCTGTTGCCGCTGGTGACGATGAGCGGCGGATTCGCCGCAATGCGCACGCAGCGCCCGTTGGCCCATATCGCTCGCAATGTCATCCACTATACGGGCCAGGCGGCATGGCTCTATGCGCTGACGCTGATCCCGCTTGCGGTGCTCATATCGATCGAATTCACCACGCCGATCTGGACCGCGATCCTGGCGGTGACCTTTCTTGGCGAAAGGCTCTCCCGCCCGAAAATTGCGGCGGTCGTGCTTGGCCTGATCGGCGTGGTGGTCATCGTTCGCCCCGGCGTCGGCTCCATGGATCCGGGTCACCTCGTCGTTCTCGGCGCGGCCGTGTGCTTTGGCGTATCGGTGGTGTTGGTCAAGTCGCTGACCCGCACGGACAGTGTCGTGCGCATCATCTTCTGGATGCTGATCATCCAGTCGGTGGTCGGCCTGATCCCGGCGCTTTATGAATGGCGCAACCCACCGCTCGAACTCTGGCCATGGATCCTGCTGATTGCCTTCACCGGCATGTCGTCGCATTTCTGCATGGCGCGTGCCCTCACCTATGCCGACGCTACGGTGATTTCACCGATGGATTTCCTGCGCGTGCCACTGTCGGCGCTGATCGGCTGGCTGCTCTACAGCGAACAGATCGACATCTTTACAGCCGGCGGCGCCCTGCTGATCCTGATGGGCAACCTGCTCAACCTGCAGCGCAAGGCGCCAAAGCCGGCCGAGGTCGCGGCCTCGTAGCGGTCGGTCAATTCCCCTCATCCGGTATGTTGAGAAGATGCCCGCAGGCCTTGCAGTGCACGGCGTCCGGCTCATGCCGTTGCAGTCCGCACTGCGGACAGGGAAAGAACACCTTGGCGGGTCGAAAAATCGCCGTCGCCAGTCTGACGAACAGCGAGATGCCGATGATCATGGTAGCGATTGCGGTCAGCTTGCCGGCGATCCCCGGCAGCACGATGTCGCCGAAACCGGTCGTCGTCACCGTGGCGACGGTAAAATACAGCGCATCGATATAGTTCTCGAGGCCGGCGCCGGTGCGAAAGAAAAAGGTGTAGACGAAGCCGGTGATGACGAACAGGAACGTCAACAGGTTGATGACCGCGTGGCTCGCCTCGCGCCAGGGCCTTAAGCCACGCATTTCGAAATGCCGCCACAGCGACCCGCTGCGCGACAGCGACCACAGCCGCAGGATGCGCAGGAACGCCAGATTTGCCAGCGCCGTCGGCATCAGCAGCGTCAAAAGGATGAAGACATCGACCCAGGATGTCGGCTGTTTCATCAGCCGCAACATGTCGTTGGAGGCTAACAGTCGGGCAATCAGGTCGGCGGCGACCAATGCGGCGACGGTATAGTCGAGCCACAGGAATGACGGCTTGTCCTGGAGCACCGGCGTGGCAACGAAGAAGGCGACTATGGTGAGGTCGATGATGACCGCCACCAGTTGAAACCGGAACGCCGCCGGCGTGCGTCCGTGATAGAGCTTGCGCAGCCTGTCACGCAGCCGCGCCATCGCTGAGCTTTGCTGCAATCCGTCCTTCTCGGCTGCTTTCATCACCAAGTGCGTAACGGTCCCAGCCGGGGTCGTCTAGAGCATGATCCCAAAAAGTGGGTGCCGGTTTGCGGAAAAGATCATGCTCCAACAAAGGGTTAGATCATGATGAGATTTCAACCGAATCTCATCATGATCTAGTGGCCCCGGTGATCGTCAGCCCTCCACCACCTTGCCGTCCGGCCCCACGAGGCGCCAGGCCGAGGCGGTGTCGTAGACGAACCGCTCCTCCGCAATCCGGTCACCACGCCAGCGCTGCAGGGCCACCTCTTCCAGCCGGCGCACGGTGCCGGCCTTGTCGATACGGTCGAAGGTCCAGCGGATGGCGACATTGTCGCCATCGACCAGGAATGTCTGGACAGGATGGGTGTGCATCTTCTCGATCCGGTCGAGTGCTGCCTGCTCATGCGCCATCAGTGTTTCCTTGCCGCGCCGCGGGACGCCGAGATTTTCCTGCATGGTGGCATCGTCATGGTAGAAGTCGGCGATCGCCTTGACGTGGCTGCCTTCGACCACCTCCTTGAGGAAGGCTTCGACGCGTTCGCGGCTGGGCATGATTGTGCGTTCCTGTGAAGTTTCTGCTCAACGCATGTGGTTCAAAGGAAGGTCAGTTCAACCACGCCCCGCACGCTGGCCCTATCGGCTGCAATGTCAGGCCCAGAGCATCTTTATGCCGTCATGCACTGGCCGACGTCGATGCGATTGCCGTGTATATCAGCGCAGCCTAGACGAGCTCGACTTCGACCACACCCGGCACCGCGCGCATGGCCGACGCGATCTGCGGCGAGATGCGGTAGCGGTTGGGCAATTCGATCTCGATCTCGCCCTGCGCCTCTTCTTTGATGACGATAATGCTTACCTGACTTTCCCCACGCTGGGTAAGCTGCGATTGAATCGCCGACGCAGGCCCGTCATTTCGAACGAAGATGCGCAGCGCCTTCTGGATACGGCTGGCCTCATCCTCCAGCGACTGCACCGTCTGGATGCGCAGATTGACCCCTTCGGGCCTATCCTCGGCCGAAACGGTGATCACCACCGAACGTCCGGGCTCGAGCAGATCGCGATACTGCGCCAACCCTTCCGAAAACAGCACGGCTTCATATTGGCCAGATGTGTCGGAAAAGGCGATGACGCCCATCTTGTTGCCGGTTCGGGTCTTGCGCTCCTGCTTGGTGGTGACGGTGCCGGCGAGCCGGCCCGCGGCGGCACCGCGTTTGACCGCAGCCGAGAACTCGCCCCAGTTTTGCACGCGCATCTTCTGCAGGGCCGCCTTGTACTCGTCGAGCGGATGCGCCGAAAGATAGAAGCCGACGACCTGGAATTCGCGGTGCAGCCGGTCGGCGGCAAGCCACGGATCGGTCTGCGGCAAATTGAGCGCCTGCTGCTGCGCGCCGAGCGACGCGCCGAAAATGTCGTGCTGGCCCGAAATGGCATTCTGCTGCGCCAGAGAAGCCAGCCCCATCATCCGTTCGACGCCGGCCATCATCTGGGCGCGGTCGTGGCCGAAGCAGTCGAGCGCGCCGGCCATGATCAGGCTTTCGAAGACGCGCTTGCCGACGATCTTGGGATCGACCCTTTCACAGAAATCGGCGAGATTCTTGAACGGCTTTTCGCCGCGCATGGCGACGATGTGCTCGACCGCAGCGTCGCCGACGCCCTTGAGGGCCGCCAGCGAATAGTAAATGCGGTTCTCGCCGACCTCGAAATTGCGGAAGCTGGTCATCACTGACGGCGCCACCACCTCGATGCCGAGACGCAGCGCATCCTGGCGGAAATCGGCGAGTTTGTCGGTATTGCCCATGTCGAGCGTCATCGACGCCGCCAGGAACTCGACGGGGTAATGCGCCTTGAGATAGGCGGTCTGGTAGGACACGACGGCGTAGGCGGCCGCGTGCGATTTGTTGAAGCCGTAGTCGGCGAACTTGGCCAGAAGGTCGAAGATGAAGTCGGCCTGCGGCTTGCCGACACCGCGTTCGACCGCACCGGTGACGAAGCGCTCGCGCTGCTTGTCCATTTCGGCGCGGATCTTCTTGCCCATGGCGCGGCGCAGCAGGTCGGCTTCGCCGAGCGAATAGCCCGACAGCTCCTGCGCGATTTGCATCACCTGTTCCTGGTAGACGATGACGCCTTGCGTCTCCTTCACCAGATGGTCGATCTTGGGATGGATCGATGCCATCTCCTCCTCGCCATGTTTTCTGGCATTGTAGGTCGGGATGTTCTCCATCGGGCCGGGACGGTAGAGCGCCACCAGCGCGATGATGTCCTCGATGCAGTCGGGCCGCATGCCGATCAGCGCCTTGCGCATGCCGGCACTTTCCACCTGGAACACACCGACCACTTCGCCGCGCGACAGCATGGCGTAGGTTTCAGGATCGTCGAGCGGGATCGTCGCCAGGTCGATCTCGATGCCGCGCCGGCGGATCAGCTTCACCGCCGTCTCCAGCACCGTCAGCGTCTTCAGGCCGAGGAAGTCGAATTTTACCAGCCCGGCCTGCTCGACATATTTCATGTTGAACTGGGTGACCGGCATGTCGGAGCGCGGATCGCGGTACATCGGCACCAGTTCCGACAAGGGCCGGTCGCCGATGACGATGCCGGCGGCGTGCGTCGAAGCGTGGCGGTAGAGCCCTTCCAGCTTTTGCGCCATATCGAGCAGCGTCTGCACGATCGGCTCCTTCTCGGCCTCCTCGGCAAAGCGCGGCTCGTTGGCGATGGCATCCGCCAGCTTGACCGGATTGGCCGGGTTCTGCGGCACCATTTTGGAGAGCTTGTCGACTTGGCCGTAAGGCATTTGCAGCACGCGGCCGACGTCGCGCAGCACCGCGCGCGCCTGCAGCGTACCGAAGGTGATGATTTGTCCCACCTGGTCGCGGCCATATTTCTGCTGGACGTAGCGGATGACCTCTTCGCGCCGATCCTGGCAGAAGTCGATGTCGAAGTCGGGCATCGACACGCGGTCCGGATTGAGGAAGCGCTCGAACAGCAGCGAGAAGCGCAGCGGATCGATATCGGTGATGGTGGTGGAGTAAGCGACCAGCGATCCGGCGCCCGAACCACGGCCCGGCCCGACCGGAATGCCTTGCGCCTTCGCCCATTTGATGAAGTCGGCGACGATCAGGAAATAGCCGGGAAATTTCATCTTCTCGATGATGGAGAGCTCGAAATCGAGCCGCTCGCGGTATTGTTCGACCGTGTAGCCGGCGGTGGGTCCATGCGCCGCCAGCCGGGCGTCGAGACCTTCATGGGCCTGCCGGCGCAGTTCATCGGCCTCCGCTTTCAGCGCCACCTCATTGTCGGCGACATCGCCGCCGGTAAAGCGTGGCAGGATCGGATTGCGGGTCTTGGGATAATAGGAACAGCGCAGCGCGATCTCGACGGTGTTGTCGATCGCTTCCGGCAGGTCGGCGAACAGCCGCGCCATATCGGCCTGGCTGCGCAGGAAATTGTCCGATGTCAGGCGGCGGCGGTTGTCGGCGGCAACGACGGACCCTTCGGCAATGGCGATCAGCGCGTCATGCGCTTCATAGTCGTCGCGGGCGGCGAAGAACGCCTCATTGGTGGCGACCAGCGGCAGATCATGGATATAGGCAAGGTCGACCGATGATTTCTCGATAGCGCGGTCATAACCGGAAACACGGTCCAGTTCGACATAGAGCCGGTCGCCGAACAGCGCCTTGAGTGCCAAAAGCCGCGTCTCGGCAAGATCTCGGCGATCCTCCTTCAGCGCCCGGCCGATCGGGCCGCGCGGCCCGCCGCTGAGGCAGATCAGGCCATCGCTATGGCCTTCCAGCATTGCTGACGTCAGATGCACGGGCTCGCCCGGCGGCGTCTCCAGATAGACCTGGCTGACCAGCCTGACCAGGTTGCTATAGCCAACCTCGGTGGCGGCGAGCAGCACCACGGCGTTCATCTCCGGCCCGTGGCGGCGGCGGTCGCGCTGTGCGTCACTGGTCTCGCCTGAAAAGGCGAGATCGATCTGGCAGCCGATGATCGGCTGGATGCCCTCTTTCACCGCTTTCTGGGCAAATTCCAGCGCGCCGAACAGATTGTTGGTGTCGGTGACGGCGATTGCCGGGCACTCGTCCTTGACGGCATGGGCGACGACAGCGGCGACCTGCAAGGCGCCCTCGAGCAGCGAATACGCCGAATGCACGCGCAGATGGATGAACGGCCGCGCCGGTGCCTCCGGGCGCGCAGCAGCGAGCGCTGCTTCGCGCCTCAGGGGATCGCGTGGAAGTTTGTCATCCGCCATGATGTTTCAAATTGCTCGAAGGGCTTTGAGTCGATGGAGATGTATTGTCCCGGACCGGGCGATGCCAGTCCAGCACAAATGACCACCGACCACAGGCTTCCGTACCCAGCCGCACGGCTCAGAGATTGTTCGAAATTCGCTCTGGCGAGTCATAATGATGGTGGTTTCGAGAACCGGAGCGCAGCGGCCATTGGTCCGTGAGCACGGGAAGCGCAGAAACCACCTTCAGATGGCCGCCGGAGTAGAATTTCCAAACAATCTCTAGGCGAACTCCATGATCACCGCATCGACAGCCAGGCTGTCACCCGGCTTGGCGTTGAGCTTCGACACGACAAGATCGCGGTCGGCGCGCAGCACGTTTTCCATCTTCATCGCCTCGACCACGGCCAGCGTCTCGCCGGCCTTGACCTCCTGCCCCTCGGCAACCGCGATCGACACGACCAGGCCCGGCATCGGGCAAAGCAGCATCTTGGACGTGTCCGGCGCCACCTTCTCCGGCATCAGCCTTTCCAGCTCCGCCGTGCGCGGCAGCATGGCGCGCGCCGTCACCGACATGCCTTTCCAGGCAATGCGCAGGCCGTTCGGCGCCGGCCTGATCTGCGCCGTGACCTTGCGGGCACCGACAGTGCCGCGCCAGATGAGGTCGCCCGGCCGCCAGTCGGACGCCACGGTCAGCGCTTTGCCGCCATCGACCGACAGATCGATTTCCATCGGAATGGAGATCATGCCCTCGATGATCGAAGCCTGGAGATAGTCGTCGCCGAGCTTCACCACCCAATCGCGCTTGAGTGCGCCCGAATGCGGCGCCAGCCGCCCGCCCAGCCGGTCAAGCCGATCGCGGCGCAGAAGCTCGACCGCGGTGGCGATCGCCGCCAGCACTGCCTTTTCATCGCCATTGGGCACGATCGGCGCGAAGCCGTCAGGATATTCCTCGGCGATGAAGCCCGTCGATATCCGCCCCTCGCGCCAGCGCGGATGCTGCATCAGCGCCGCCAGGAACGGGATGTTGTGCTCGATGCCGTCGACGACGAAACTGTCCAGCGCTTCCGACATGGCATCGATGGCCTCGATACGCGTGGGCGCCCAGGTGCAGAGTTTTGCCACCATCGGATCATAGAACATCGAAATCTCGGAGCCTTCGGTGACGCCGGTGTCGTTGCGGATGAAGACATCGCCGAACTTGCCCTCCTCCGGCGGCCGGTAGCGCGTCAACCGGCCGATCGAGGGCAGGAAATTGCGATAGGGATCCTCGGCATAGAGCCGGCTTTCCACCGCCCAGCCGTTCAGCTTGACGTCGCTCTGCTCGATCGCCAGCTTCTCGCCGGCGGCGACACGGATCATCTGCTCGACCAGGTCGATGCCGGTAACAAGCTCCGTCACCGGATGCTCGACCTGCAATCGTGTATTCATTTCAAGGAAATAGAAGTTCTTTTCAGCATCGACGATGAACTCGACGGTGCCGGCGCTCTGGTAGTCGACCGCCTTGACCAGCGCCACGGCCTGCTCGCCCATGGCCTTGCGCGTCCTGGCATCGAGGAATTGCGACGGCGCCTCTTCCGCAACCTTCTGGTTCCGGCGCTGGATCGAGCATTCGCGCTCGCCGAGATAGAGGGCGGTGCCATGCGCGTCGGCCAGCACCTGGATTTCGATATGACGCGGATCGACGACGAACTTTTCGATGAAGACTCGGTCGTCGCCGAACGAGCTTTTCGCCTCCGAGCGCGCCCGGTCGAAGCCGTCGCGCACTTCCGACTGGCTCCAGGCAATGCGCATGCCTTTACCGCCGCCGCCGGCCGAGGCCTTGATCATCACGGGATAACCGATCTCGCCGGCGATCTTTTCGGCATGGTCGGCATTTTCGATGACCCCAAGCCAGCCGGGAACCGTCGACACCTCAGCGGCCTTGGCGAACTTCTTCGATTCGATCTTGTCGCCCATCGCCTTGATAGCCTTGGGTTTCGGACCGATGAAGACAATGCCCTCAGCCTCAAGCGCTTCGCAGAAGGCGGCCCGCTCCGACAGAAAACCGTAGCCGGGATGCACGGCCTGCGCGCCCGTCTCCTTGCAGGCAGCGATGATCTTTTCAGGCAGAAGATAGCTTTGCGCGGCAGGCGATGGCCCGATATGCACGGCCTCCTCGGCCATTTCGACATGCACGGCGTCGCGATCGGCGTCGGAATAGACCGCGACGGTGGCAATCCCCATCCTGCGCGCCGTCTTGATGACGCGGCAAGCAATCTCGCCGCGATTGGCGATCAGGATTTTCGTGAACATCGAAGGCGTTTCCTCGGTCTTTCGTCCTTCTTATGGGCTTCGGCAGCCGGGCTCAAGCACCGCCGGCAGCGCACCCATCAAGACACTCCCTGCCCGCCAGGCCCGTGCCGAGGGGCGAAGGTTGGGCTCGCCGACGACTGGGCCAAGATTTGCGCCATATTTGGTCGCCAAATCGGGTTGAAACAGTATAAAAACCCTGAAAGCCTGAAGACCAATCGCCTTGGGAGGAATTGCCTGATGAAAACCCGCGCCGCTGTCGCTGTCGCCGCCGGAAAGCCGTTGGAAATCATGGAGGTCGACCTCGACGGACCGCGCGAAGGCGAGGTGCTGGTCGAGATCAAGGCGACCGGCATCTGCCACACCGACGAGTTCACCCTGTCGGGCGCCGATCCCGAAGGCCTGTTTCCGGCAATCCTCGGCCATGAAGGCGCTGGCGTTGTCGTCGATGTCGGCAAGGGCGTCACCTCGGTCAAGAAGGGCGACCACGTCATCCCGCTCTACACGCCGGAATGCCGGCAGTGCCCATCCTGCCTGTCGCGCAAGACCAATTTGTGCACCGCCATCCGCGCCACGCAGGGCCAAGGCTTGATGCCCGATGGCTCCTCGCGCTTCTCGATCGGCAAGGACAAGATCTTCCACTATATGGGCTGCTCGACCTTCTCCAATTTCACCGTTTTGCCCGAGATCGCCGTCGCCAAGGTCAACCCGGACGCGCCCTTCGACAAAATCTGCTACATTGGTTGCGGCGTCACCACCGGCATCGGCGCGGTCATCAACACCGCGAAGGTCGAGCAAGGCGCGACTGCTGTCGTCTTTGGTCTCGGTGGCATCGGCCTCAACGTCATCCAGGGCCTGAAGCTCGCCGGCGCTGACATGATCATCGGTGTCGACCTCAACAACGACAAGAAGGCATGGGGCGAGCGCTTCGGCATGACGCATTTCGTCAATCCGAAGGAGATCGACGGCGACATCGTTCCTCACCTCGTCAACTTGACCAAGCGCGGCGCCGACCAGATCGGCGGCGCCGACTACACATTCGACTGCACCGGCAACACCAAGGTGATGCGCCAGGCGCTGGAAGCCTCGCATCGCGGCTGGGGCAAGTCGGTCGTCATCGGCGTGGCCGGCGCCGGCCAGGAGATTTCGACCCGGCCGTTCCAGCTGGTCACCGGCCGCACCTGGATGGGCACCGCCTTTGGCGGCGCACGCGGCCGCACTGACGTGCCGAAAATCGTCGACTGGTACATGGACGGCAAGATCCAGATCGACCCGATGATCACCCATTTGCTGAAGCTTGAGGACATCAACAAGGGTTTTGATCTCATGCATGAGGGCAAGTCGATCAGGAGCGTCGTCGTTTACTAAGTGCGATCAGCAAAAGTGGCGCCCGGTTTTGCGTCCGATCGCGCACCAAACGGAGGAAGAACAAGCCGCCGACCGAAGGGCCAGCGACTGAAGTTGCACAGGTTCAACAAGGGAGGAAGACAATGCCTGAGAAACTGCATCCCAAAATCGACAATGGCCTGCCAAAGGAGAGCGCAAGCTTTGCCGGCGGCACGCTGGTCTGCGCCTGCACCAGCAAGCCGGTGAAGGTGACGGTCAAGGGCCAGATCGCCCACAACCATGCCTGCGGCTGCACCAAATGCTGGAAGCCTGACGGCGCGGTGTTCTCGGTCGTGGCCGTAGCCGGCACCGGCGATGTCACAGTCACCGAAAACGGCGACAAGCTGAAAGTGGTCGACCCCTCGGCACTTATCCAGCGTCACGCCTGCACCGGCTGCGGTGTCCATATGCACGGACCGGTCGAGCGCGACCATCCGTTCAAAGGTCTGTCCTTCATCCATCCCGAGCGCTTCCAGGAAGACGGCTGGTCACCGCCGGGCTTCACCGCTTTCGTTTCGTCGATCATCGAATCCGGTGTCGACCCCAAGCGCATGGACGGCATCCGCGGCCAGTTGAAGTCGATGGGCCTCGAGCCCTATGACTGTCTCAACCCCGGCCTGATGGATTACATTGCCACCTGGACGGCGAAGAAGTCGGGCGCGCGGCCGGCCTGACAGTACGAGATTTCTGGCATGGGGCCGGGTAACATGCCGGCCCCATGTCCGTTTTGGAGAGATAATGCCGGCACCCGCCATCTACGTCGACGCCGACGCCTGCCCGGTGAAAGCCGAGGTCGAGAAGGTCGCCGAGCGCCATGGCGTGGTCGTCACCTACGTCTCCAATGGCGGGCTGCGTCCGTCGCGCGATCCGATGATTCGCAACGTCGTCGTCTCTAAAAGCGCCGATGCCGCTGACGATTGGATCGTCGAGAACGCAAAACCCAACGACATCGTGATCACCGCCGACATCCCGCTTGCCGCTCGCACCGTGGCGCTCGGCGCGCATGTGCTTGGGCCAACCGGCCGGCCGTTCACGCCGGAGACCATCGGCATGGCGGTTGCAATGCGCGATTTGAAGCAGCATCTGCGCGAAACCGGCGAGAGCAAGGGCTACAATGCCAGCTTTGCGCCACAGGATCGCTCGCGTTTCCTGGGTGAGCTCGACCGTATCTTGCGGCGGGCTCTGAAATCCGTCACACCCGACCAGACGTGAAGCATCATCCGAGGTCGGGCTATGGCCGACACATCGCCGAATAACCCCTTGCAGCGGCACAAGCAGTTCTTTGTGTCGCTAGCCGTCGGTCTGGTCGTATTTGCCGCGGTATTGCCTTTGATTGGATCGCTCCCCGTCTCCACGCGGCTTGCCTATTCGATCTCGATTGCCGCCGATTCCTTCTTCGTCGTCTTCATCGCGCTCGTCATCGCCAAGATGCCGCTGCTGTCCGGCCGCTATCTCAGCAAGAACGCGCGCGAACTGGACCTCCCAGTGCTGGGCATCTTTGCCATCACGCTCGGCATCGTCGCCATGGCCATTGTCCTGCTGTTCCTTTTGATCAATCACAAGGATCGCGACCCCATCGAACTCGGCTTCGCCATGCTGTCGATCCCGCTTGGCTGGTTCACCATCCATGCCATGGCCGCCCTCCACTATGCGCATGTCTACTGGATGGACGGCGACGCGATCGATGCCGAAACCAAGAAGAAGATACCGGTCGGCGGCCTCGATTTTCCCGGCAGCAAACGGCCGGACGGTTGGGACTTTCTCTATTTCGCGACGGTGATCGGCATGACCGCGCAGACCGCCGACACCGCGATCACGACCTCGCATATGCGCCGCGTGGTGCTTGTCCATTCGATCCTGTCGTTCTTCTTCAACGCCGTCATCGTCGCCGCCGTCGTCAATCTCGCGGTCAGCCTCGGCAATTGAGTATCCGTGCCCGCGATAAACCCGTGCCCGTAATAAAAACGTGATCGCATGAAACATCGCTTTCGATAGCGACGTATTGGGAGGACAAGGACGAGCGCGGCCATCCCAGGATCGCGCAGCCGGAGGCGAGGAAAAGATGGAAACCATTGCCATGAGTCAGCCCGGCGCAGGCGTCGATGCCGCCTCAACGAAGGATGCGACGCTGATCTACCGGCAATCGCGCTGGACCCGCCTGACGCACTGGCTGTGGGCGATCTCGCTGTTCTTCATGCTCTTGTCCGGCCTGCAGATCTTCAATGCACGGCCGCAGCTCTACATCGGCAAGCAATCCGGCTTCGAGTACAACAACACCGTCTTTGCCATCGGCGCCGAAAACACCGCCACCGGCCCGCGCGGCTATACCGAAATCTTCGGCCATCGCTTCGACACCACAGGCGTACTCGGCTGGTCGGGCCCGGCCGGGCAGCAAACGTCGCGTGCCTTCCCGTCCTGGGCGACAATCCCGTCCTATTACGATCTCGGCACCGCCCGCGTCGTGCATTTCTTCTTCGCCTGGATACTGACAACCACCTTGGTCGTCTGGCTGGTCGCCAGCCTGGTCAACGGCCATCTGCGCCGCGATCTGGCGCCGCGCCTTGACGATCTCAAGCGGCTGCCGCAGGACATCATCGAGCACGCCAAGCTCAGGTTCCACCACACACGCGAATACAACACGCTGCAGAAAATGGCCTATGGCGGCGTACTGTTCGTGCTGTTGCCACTCATGATCATCACCGGCCTTGCCATGTCGCCGAGCATGAACTCGGTGCTGCCCTGGCTCAACGAACTGCTCGGCGGAAGGCAGACGGCGCGCACCATCCATTTCACGGTGATGGTGCTGCTGGTCGGCTTTTTCATCGTCCATATGATGATGATCCTCGCCGCCGGCCCGATCAACGAACTGCGCTCGATCATCACCGGCTGGTACCGCACCGATCCGCCAAGGCATGGCGACACCGAGAGGAGTGCGTGAGATGGCCAAATTCCAGATCAGCCGCCGAAAGTTCCTGACGGGCGCCGGCCTCGGCGTTTCCGGCATCATGTTGTCGGGCTGCGATGCCTTCGACAGCCAGCTCGGCATGGGCGATCGCTTGCGCAGTTTCCTCGAAAACGCCAATGGCCTGACCTACCGCGCGCAACGCTGGCTTGCCGGCCGCGATGCTCTGGCGCCGGAATTCACCGAGGCCGACATCCGCCAGCCGCAGCGGCCGAACGGTGTCACCGCGCCCGACGATGACACCTACAAGGGCCTGCTCGCCAACAATTTCGCCGACTGGCGGCTGGAGGTAACGGGCCTGGTCGAAAAGCCGCTGTCGCTCAGCCGCGAGCAGTTGGAGAACATGCCGAGCCGCACGCAGATCACCCGCCACGACTGTGTCGAAGGCTGGAGCTGCATCGCCAAATGGACCGGCACCCCGCTGTCGCTGGTGCTCGACCAGGCTGTGGTCAAGCCGCAGGCCCGCTATGTCATGTTCCACTGCCTCGATACGATCGATCGCAGCCTCTCCGGGGAAATCAAATATTACGGCACCATCGACCTGATCGATGCCCGCCACCCGCAGACGATCCTCGCCTACGGCCTCAACGGCAAGCCGCTGCCGGTCGAAAACGGCGCGCCGCTGCGCGTGCGCGTCGAACGACAGCTCGGCTACAAGATGCCGAAGTATCTCTACAAGATCGAGCTCGTCGACAGTTTTGCCAATATCGGCGGCAGCCGCGGCGGCTATTGGGAAGACAATGGCTATGACTGGTATGGCGGGATTTGATGGCCTCGCATTCTGACCGAGCACGATCTGACTCCGACCGAACCGAGCTTGCCTGAGGAAGCCGGTTTCGAGCGCGTGGCCGAACTTGGCGATTGGCCTGAAGACACTCCAATATCGTCCTCTGCAAAACGGTCGCAGAAAACGGCGCGGCTTAAGCAACCTTGTCGAGCAGTGGCTTGAGCGCCGGATGTATCTCCGGCGAGGCGAGTTTGATCAGCGTCAGCAGCGCGCGTTCATTGTCACGCAGCGGGCGGTCGGTGCCGATGCGATCGGCCAGCCATTTCGCCTCGCTGGCGTCGATCGTCTCGGCGCGGCGCGCGAGTGCCTCGGCGGCACGGTTCTTCGACTCCCATTCGGCCTCGATATCGCCGGGCGAACGATAGGCTTCCATGATGCCGGCCAGGCCGCCCGACACCATGCGGCTGAAGAAGCCACCAATTTCGGGCTCGACCTGGTCCAAGAAACTGTCACGACGCAGCGCCACATCGCGCGTCGGCGCTTCGTAGCCGGCCGAACACATGACGAAATTGGCGAGCGCCTTGACGAACAGGTCGTTCCAGGACGGGTCGTTGTGGGCCGCTGCGGTCTGCTCGTTGATCTGGAACAGCACCTCGGCCTCAACCCGTGTGATGGCGATGTTACCGTCGCCGCCATAGGCATGGAGAATGCGGCGCAACAGATCGACCTCTGCCTTGGCGACCAGCCCGGGAACCAGCGCGCCGCCGAGCATCAGTGGTCCCTTGCCGTCGACCACCGCGTTGGCGACCTGCTCGAGCGCATAGGCGGAGAGCCGGCCGGGCGATGATTTCGCCCTTTCCAGCACATGCACCAGCAGCTCCAGTTCGGTCACACTGTCGACCATTCCGTCGCGCGAGATGGTCTGGATCAGCCAACCGGCATTGTCTTCAGAGATATAGCCTGCCGGCTTTTCCTGGTGGACGATGTAGTCGGTAACGGCCTCGACGAAGAATTCAGGCCATTGCGGGCATTTGTCCGTCGCTGTCGCATCGAGCGCGAACAGTGCTTCAGCCTCGCCGCGCGTCACCACGCCGTCGGCGAACACTTCGCGACGCAGCATGACGACATCTTCCGCCGTGATGCGGTCCTTCGAGGCCAGCCCCGCCACCGGCGCGCTCCCGATCCGTTCGCCCATCTGTCAATCCCCATCCGCCGTGCCCAACGCAATTGCCGGCCAAACCGTGAGCCCAGAATATCGCCATTGTCTTGAAAAACCGGCAAACGGCGTGGTTAGCGAAGACTGTAAAGACGACGCGCTTTACGTGTCGCTGGCAGGTGACAAGGTGTCGCCGACAAGCTATGGATGGCGCGTCGAGGGCTTAAGTTTGAGTCCTACCTGTTTGCGGGAGAGAGCAGCGCGAGCTGCCGCCGAAGGGGAAATCGCCCGAAATCTCTCAGGCAAAAGAACCGTAGACGGGAAAGACACTCTGGAAAGTCGGGGCTTGCCCCCGCGCCGAAGGTGTAAGCGTCGCCGACAGAGTTCCGGTTGCGCGAGTCTCTCAGGCTTCAGACAGAGGGGCACGGACTGGTCGCCAGCAGCGGCCGATTGCGTGCGACTCTGGAGATGACATGACGGGCGACGACACCAAACACCTTCCTCTCGAAGATCTGCACACCGCCGCCGGCGCACGCTTTGGCGCCTTTGCGGGCTGGTCGATGCCGCTGACCTATCCGGCCGGCGTGATGAAGGAGCACCTTCACACCCGCGAACATGCCGGCCTGTTCGACATTTCGCATATGAAGCTGTTCGCTGTCAGCGGACCGGGCGCTGCGGCACTGCTCAACCGCGCCAGTCCGCTCGATGCCGGCGCGCTTGAGATTTCACAGTCCAAATATAGTTTCTTCCTCAACGAGGCCGCCGGGATCATCGACGATCTGATCGTCACCCGGCTCGGCGCCGAGCGCTTCATGGTGGTCGCCAACGCCGGGAATGCGGTCGAGGACGAGAAGCATTTGCGTGCGCTGGCCGCGGACTTCGACGTCAAAGTCGATGCGCTCGACCGCGTCTTCCTGACGATCCAGGGGCCGGAAGCCTGGGCTGCCTTGTCCCGCGCCGGCATCGAGACCGGCTCACTCTTGTTCATGCATGGCATCGAGCCGAAGCAAAACTGGTTCATGAGCCGCTCCGGCTACACCGGCGAGGACGGCTTCGAGATCGGCCTGCCGGAGGCGGATGCGCGCGCTCTGGTCACGAAACTGCTCGAGGACGAGCGTGTGTTGTGGATCGGCCTTGCTGCCCGCGACTCGCTGCGGTTGGAGGCCGGCCTGTGCCTGCACGGCCAGGACATCACGCCGGAGATCGATCCGGCGAGTGCCGGCCTGATGTGGGCGATCCCCAAAGATCTCCGCGCCGGCGGGTCCTTCATCGGCGCCGATGCGCTGCGGTCCATCCTGGAGCGCGGGCCGTCGCAAAAGCGCGTCGGCCTGAAGCCGGACGGCCGCCAGCCGGTGCGCGCCGGCGCTGCTTTGTTCGATGCCGACGGCGATCCGGCCGGCTACGTGACATCAGGCGGCTTCGGCCCGTCGGCCGGCCATCCCGTCGCCATGGGCTATGTGTCAACGGCCTTGGCCAAGCCGGGCACGAAACTGTTCGCCGACGTTCGCGGGACGAAAATCCCGGTCGATATCAGTTCCTTGCCCTTCACTCCTCATCGCTACCGCAAAGGATAATTCCGATGGCAAAAACCTATTTCACACAAGATCACGAATGGCTGAGCGTCGAGGGAGGCATCGCCACCGTCGGGATAACCGACTATGCGCAGGAACAGCTTGGCGATCTCGTCTTCGTCGAACTGCCTCAACTCGGCACCAAACTCAGTAAGGGCGACACCGCCGTGGTCGTCGAATCCGTCAAGGCGGCATCCGATGTTTATGCGCCGGTTGATGGCGAGATCACCGACGCCAACGGCGCGCTGTCCTCGGACCCGTCGCTGGTCAACTCCGCTGCGACCGGCGACGGCTGGCTGTGGAAGATGAAGCTCGCCGACGAAGGCCAACTCGCAGGCCTCATGAATGAGGCCGCCTACAAAGCCCATATCGGTTGACATCAGGACCTATTGCCATGAGCGCAGCACTTACCCCCTTCTCGGCCCGCCACATCGGTCCTGATGTAAACGACGTCAGAGCCATGCTTGCCGTGATCGGCGTTCCCTCCATCGAGACGCTGATCAGCCAGGCCGTGCCGCAGTCGATCCGCCTCGATCTGCCGCTAGCCCTTCCCGCGCCGGCGAGCGAAGCCGAAGCGCTGGCCGAATTGGCTGCGACCATGGCAAAAAACAGGGTGCTGAAGAGCTTCATCGGCGCCGGCTATCACGGCGTCCATGTGCCGCCGGTCATTCAGCGCAACCTGTTCGAGAACCCGGCCTGGTACACCGCCTATACGCCCTACCAGGCCGAGATCAGCCAGGGCCGCCTGGAAATGCTGTTCAACTTCCAGACCTTGGTCACCGAATTGACCGGCCTGCCGGTGGCTTCGGCCTCCCTGCTCGACGAAGCGACGGCGGTGGCCGAAGCGGTCGGCATCGCGCTGCGCCATCACCGCGACAAGCGCACCAAGGTGGCGCTGGCCGGCACGCCGCATCCGCAGACGCTGGACGTCGTGCGCACCCGCGCCGAGCCGCTCGGCATCGAGATCGATGGCGAGACCATCGACGACAACACCGCCGCCCTGCTGGTCTCCTGGCCGGACACGTTTGGCGTCTATGGCGACCACAAGGCGGCGATCGAGAAAGCTCGCGCCACCGGCGCCGTGGTCGTCTTCATCGCCGATCCGCTTGCGCTCACGCTGGCCGAAGCGCCGGCCAGGCTTGGCGCCGACATCGCCGTCGGCCCGATGCAGCGCTTTGGCGTGCCGATGGGCTTTGGCGGCCCGCACGCCGCCTATTGCGCCGTCTCCGACAAGCTGACCCGGCTGATGCCCGGCCGCCTCGTCGGCCAGTCGATCGACAGCAAGGGCCGTCCCGGCTATCGCCTCGCCCTGCAGACGCGCGAACAGCATATCCGCCGCGACAAGGCGACCTCCAACATCTGCACCGCGCAGGCGCTGCTTGCCAACATGGCGACCGCATACGCGATCTGGCACGGGCCCACTGGTTTGCAGGCGATCGCAGCCCGAATTCATGAGCTCGCCAACGGCCTCGCAGCAGGCCTGAAAACCGCTGGTGTTTCCGTGCTCGGCTCAAGCCGTTTCGACACGGTGACGGCCGAAGTGAAGGGCAAGGCAGCTTCGATCGCCGCTGCCGCTGAAAAAGGTGGCCGGCTGCTGCGCGTCATCGATGCCGACCGCATCAGCATCGCCTTCGACGAAACCTCGACCGAGGCGGATCTCGAGGCTATCGCCGCCCTGTTCGGCGCCAAGTCCGGCGCTACTGAGGCCGGCGCGATGCCCGGCAAGCCGCGCGGCAAGGAGTTTCTGACCCAGCCGGTTTTCCGCGAAAACCACTCCGAGACCGACATGATGCGCCTGCTGCGCAGGCTAGCCGACAAGGATTTGGCGCTCGACCGCACCATGATCCCGTTGGGCTCCTGCACCATGAAGCTCAACGCGGCGGCCGAAATGATGCCGGTCAGCTGGCCTGCTGTCGCCAACCTGCATCCCTTCGCGCCGGCCAGCCATTCGGCCGGGTATCGCGCCATGGTCGGCGAGCTGGAAGGCTGGCTGGCGGAGATCACCGGCTTCGACGCCGTCAGCCTGCAGCCCAATGCCGGCAGCCAAGGCGAATATGCCGGTCTGCTCGCCATCCGCGCCTATCATCGCGCGCGCGGTGAAGGCCATCGCACCATCTGCCTGATCCCCCAGTCCGCGCATGGCACCAATCCGGCGAGTGCGGCGATGGCCGGCATGAGCGTCGTCGTCGTGCGTTGCCTGGAGGACGGCAATATCGACATGGACGATATGCGAGCCAAGGCCAACGAGCATTCTAAGAATCTCGCAGCTCTGATGTTCACCTATCCCTCGACGCACGGCGTCTACGAGGAAGGCGCGCGCCACCTGTGCGCTCTCATTCACGAACATGGCGGCCAGGTCTATTTCGACGGCGCCAACCTTAACGCGCTGGTCGCCCTGGCGCGGCCCGCAGACATCGGCGCCGATGTCTGCCACATGAACCTGCACAAGACCTTCTGCATCCCGCATGGCGGCGGCGGTCCGGGCGTCGGTCCGATCGGCGTCAGGGCGCATCTGAAACCCTATCTGCCGGGTCATGTCACGGAGGGCTCGGCGCATGCCGTGTCCGCTGCCCCGTTCGGCAGCGCTTCCATCCTGCCGATCACCTGGATGTACATCCGCATGATGGGGGCCGCCGGCCTGAAGCAGGCGACGGAGACGGCGATCATCTCGGCCAACTATGTGGCGACGCGGCTCGCGCCGCACTTCCCGCTTCTCTACAAGGGCAGGCACGATCGCATCGCGCATGAATGCATCCTCGACACGCGCGTCCTCAAGGAGAGCGCCGGCATCAGCGTCGACGATATCGCCAAGCGGCTGATCGACTACGGTTTTCACGCGCCGACCATGTCGTTCCCTGTCGCCGGCACGCTGATGGTCGAGCCGACCGAATCCGAGCCCAAGCGCGAGCTCGACCGGTTCTGCGAGGCGATGATCGCCATTGCCGGCGAGGCCGCGAAAGTGGCGAAGGGTGAATGGCCGCTCGAAGACAACCCGCTGGTCAATGCCCCGCACACGGCAGCCGAAACCCTTGCCGGCCAGTGGACCCACCCCTATTCGCGGCTGGAAGCGGCCTACCCCGCCGGCGATGTCGATACAGCGGCCAAATACTGGCCGCCGGTCTCGCGCATCGACAACGTCGCCGGCGACCGCAACCTCGTCTGCTCCTGCCCGCCGCTGTCGGAATATCTCGGCGCCGCCGAATAACACTCTGGCCTGTCAGGCTGAGCGCAGGGCCGGTCCGTCGGCTTTGCCGTTGAGGACAAGCACGCGATTTCGCCCGTCGTTCTTGGCCGCGTAGAGCGCCCGGTCGGCCTCGGCCAGCACTTCATCCAGGCTGCTGCCGTCTTCCTTGCCAAAGCCAATGCCGCCGCTGACGCTGCTGCGCAACGGCCCGCGCGGCGTCGGCACCACTTCCGTGCCGAAGGCGACGCCGATCCTGCTGGCGAGATCGTAGGCCTTGTCTTCGGTCATCCGAGACATGACCAACGCGAACTCCTCGCCGCCCAGCCGGAAGGCGTCGACGCCAACCCTGTCATACTTCTTGATGACTGCGGCGAAACGGCAGAGCACCCGATCGCCGACGGGATGGCCATAGACATCGTTGGTTCGCTTGAAGTGGTCGAGGTCGAACATGGCGACCGACATGAACGGGCCGAAGACGCGCTCGCGATAGAGCGAGTTCAAAGCCCGCCGGTTCATCAGACCGGTCAACGGGTCGGTCAGGGTCTCGGCCTTCAGTTCGATCTGTGCCTGCAGATGATGCAGCGACAGCGTCAGCGCGCCGAGAGCCGTCATGCAGGCGACCGCCACGACCGAATTCAACCGCTCGGCCCAATTGTCGGGTGCGACGCCGAGCACCCACTGGCCCTTGACCAGAAGCACGGCGCCGCAGAGCCCGAAGGATACGCCGCAGACGCCGCTTAGCGCCGAAACGACCAGCAGAATGCCGCGATCCTGACCGCCCTTGATCCAGAACATCATCCCGATCGAGGCGAGCAGCACTGTTACCGTCGCATAGGTGAGGATGAAGCCGACACCATCGAAACCGAGATAGGTCACGCCGGCACAGACAGCGATCGCGAGCATGGCCGGCAGGACAGCGCGGCTGTAATTGCGCACACCAAGATATTGCATGGCCGAAAGTGAAAGCGCCAGGAAACCGAGGCTGAGCAGCGCCAACGCTGCCTGACAAAGCAACGGACTGGGCTCCCTCGTGTAGCGCCAGAAGACGATGACGTGGGCGACAAGGACGAGAATGCCGCACGCAACCGTCAGCACGAAGCGTGCACGCGGCGCCGTGAACCAGATCACAAACATGGTGACGCTCAGGCGTGTGCCCGACAGCGCAGCCGCCAGCAATAGCGAACTGAAATCCAGCATGGATGAGCGGCAACCTTCGGGATCTTCGATTTGTGGCGCATCATAGGCATGCAACCGGCCGGAGATACCGTTTTCGGCCGGTTTTCAAAGCAAGCTGCCGACAGGGTTTACAAAGCGTCGACTGCCGCCCCCGCGAAGAGTCTCAGCCCTTGTTGAGCAGCGCCAGATTGGCGTTGATCACGCTCGGGTCGGCCATTCCGGCCCTTGCTTCCATGAGCAGCGCCCTCGCCTTCTTCTTGTTGCCGCGCAGCAGCTGCGAATAGCCCATGTTGTTGACAATCTGCGGCTTGCGCCCGGCAACCTTCAAAAGCTGGTCGTAGGCGCGGTCGGCGAAGTCGAAGCGGCCGAGTTCGTCATAGGAGGCGGCAAGCCCCATCCATCCCTCGGCACTGTCGGCCTTCAGTTCCACGGCCTTGCGGAAATGCTGTTCGGCAAGGCCGTAATTGGCCTCGCGGAACTGCGCCTTGCCTTGCGCAAGGTCGGAGGTGCTGACGTCTTTTGCCACCGGTTGGATCGATGTGGTCTTGGTTTTGTCGACGTTGTCGGTCGTGCAGCCGCCGACCATCAAGACCGCCGCTAGCGCGGCCATTGCCGTGAAACTTCTGTGACGCATGCCCCTGGCCCCAATCGCCCGATTTACCGGGTCGTTCTCTGAGGAAGCAGACTACAACAGGGCGATTAAACTTCAGTGCGGAAACGCGCCTAAAATTTGGTTTCGGGCACAGAAGCCATTAACCAACCGAAGCCTATTCCGGCTCCAGCGCCTTGAGCCCCGCCGGAAACTGATAGCGCCTGCCGTCGTAGCGCAGCCGGTAGGTTCGTTTCATGGACCTGCCGGGATGGGACTGGCACTCGCCATTCTTGTCGACAGACGGATTGTCGGTGTCCAACCGCTCGAACACTGTGATGTCGTGATAGCCGTGATGTCTCGCCGGGCTCATCGCCAGGCTGACCCGGTTGGATTGAAAGGATCCTGCGCAATTGGTGTCGCCTTCGCCGCCAAAGCCGGCCACGATGATGCCGTCGAGCACCAGGCGCAGAGCACCGCCGTCAAGGGCATAGAGCCGCAGGTCGGTTTCACTGAAAGGATTCGGCTGCGAATGGTTTGCCATGTCGATGCGCAGGCCGAAGGCGCCGACATCGGGCGCCAATCTGTAGCGCCCGGTATCGAAGTCGATCTCGCGGATGCCGACGGCATCATCGGTCATCAGCCCGGGCTGGAGCAGGCGCTGGCGCACCTGCCGGGTCTTCCTGTCGACGACCAGAAGCTCGACATCGCCGAAATGCCCGTCGTCGCTGGATTGGGAGCTGTCGATCAGCGGCACGGCGACCAACAACAGGTCGTCATGGGCGGGCCAGATCTTGCAGACCACGCCGAATGGCGCATCGCCATCCCAAAGCGTCTGGGCGATGCTGGTATGAGGTTCGAGCGTGAAGGAGGCGCCATCGGCACTCTTTTGGGCCTTGGGATATGCCTGCTGCACCAGAGCGGCAGCGTCGCCGCAATCGTCGGCCGCGGCCGAGGCCGGCGACAGACTGGCCGCGGCGAGGCCGAGGAAGGCGGTGCACAAGACTATTCGCATGGACGGCTCACTCATTTTGCTTTTTGCGGATTTTGCCGAAGGAGAGCGGCCAAACCGGCCGGATATGACATCCAGGCGAAGCGTAGTTGAAGTGAGTAACCGCAGAAAGCCGCCGGGCGGCCACTTGGTATCTACTGCCTTGGTATCTACTGAACCGCCGTCATTTTGACGATGATCGGGATGACGGCGATCATCAACACCACCGGCAGGATGCACACCACCACCGGCACCGACATCTTGGCCGGCAAGGCATGTGCCTTCTCCTCGGCCAACGACATGCGCTTGTGGCGCATTTCGTCGGAGAACACGCGCAGCGCCCCGGCGAGGCTGGTGCCGAGTTCCTTCGACTGCTGCAAGAGCGTGGCGAAGGAGCGCACCTCGTCCAGGCTGAGGCGGTCGGCGAGCGCCTTCAATGCATCGTCGAGGCTGCGGCCGGCCCTGAGTTCCAGCGACACCAGCTGCAGATTCTGGCTCAGCGACGGATAGGTCTTGGCCAGTTCCCTCGAGACGCGCTCGATGCCGGCCTCCATGCTCATGCCGGCATCGGAGCAGACGATCATCAAATCCATGAAGTCGGGAAAGCCGTTGCGGTATTCGCGCATCTTTTCCCGCACCTTCTGGCTGAGCACCAGGCCGGGCACGAAATAGCCGGCGGCTCCCGACAGGATGATGAAGGTCCAGCGGCTGGTCGCGGTGGAATCGGCGCTGCCCATCCAATGGTTGACTAGGAACGCGCCGATCGCTGCGCCCACCAGGCAGGCGAAGCGGATCAGGAAGAATGTGCCGACCGCGCGCGGCTCCATATAGCCCGCCTGGATCAGCTTCATACGCAGCCGGGCGACATTTTCCGGATCGCTCTTGGCGTAGAATTCCTGCGCCCGCTTCACCGCCTTCTCGCGCACGACGCTCTGGTTCTTCTTCGGCGCCACCTCGGCCTGTTGGGGAGTCTTGCTGTCGTCGATCTTGAGCCGGCGCTTGAGATCGTTGCGGTCGCCTTTGGCCACCACCAGCGGCCATGCCACCGCGCTGCCGCCCAACGCCAGCAGCATCGCGGCTACCGGCATCAGCGACGTCGGCGCCAGCGAGGCAAGAAACTGGATCACCTGCTCCATCTCAGAACCGGAAGTTCGACATCTTGAACATGATGATGTTGCCCAGCATCAGCCATGTCACCGAACCGCCCAGCAGATACCAGGTCTTCGGCACATCCCAGACGCTTTGATAAAATTGCGGCATCATCACCATGATGGCGGCGAACAGCAG
Organism: Mesorhizobium sp. C416B; assembly: GCF_030323165.1. Classification (NCBI taxonomy): domain Bacteria; kingdom Pseudomonadati; phylum Pseudomonadota; class Alphaproteobacteria; order Hyphomicrobiales; family Phyllobacteriaceae; genus Mesorhizobium; species Mesorhizobium sp. C416B. The sequence goes on along the minus strand of NZ_CP100471.1, from coordinate 6,544,330 downwards.
CGCCGGCACCGCCGTCAGGATATAGGCCGACATACGACCCTCGGTCGAAATGGCGCGCACCTTGCGGCGCAGCTTGCCGCGTTCGCGGATCGTCGTCGACAGCCCGTCGAGGATCTCGCGCAGATTGCCGCCCGAACTCGTCTGGATGGAAACCGCGGTGACGAACAGCGGCAGATCCTCCTGGCCGACGCGATCAAACAGTGAATTCAACGCCGAAACCAGGTCGGAACCATAAGTCACCTCGTCGGAGATAACGCCGAATTCGGTGCCGATCGGATCGGGCATCTCGCGCGACACCATGGAGATCGCCACCGGAACCGGATGCCCGGCCTTCAAGCCGCGCGTGATCAATTCCAGCGCCTCCGGCAACTGCACGCCGAAACGCTTCACCCGCCGGGCACGCTTGGAACGCAGCACAATTACCGGCAGCAGCGCTGTCAGCACCACAAACAGCAAAATGGCGAGCAACAGCGGCAGGCCGTACCAGAGCGCGACGAGCATCATCGCCAGCGCCACGCCCGTCGTCATCGTCAGGAATTTCGGCAAGGGCATCACCATGCCAGACTGCGTGCGCAGCGCGCGAAAACGGTCGGGCGAGAAGAATGACGTGCCGGAATCGAGGCCGCGTTCCTTGCGCAGCTGGATCAGCACCTGTTCCTGGCTGATCTTGTTTTCCTGCAGCTTCATGCGCCGGTTGATAGCCAGGCGCTTGTCGCTGCGGCCGGCATAGAGCAGATAGCAGCCTTCGGCGATCATGATGCCGGTCAGCGCTGCCGCGGCATAGACGACATAGATCGGGCTGAAATTTTCGAACACCCGGCTACTCCTGCGGCCGGCCGGGTTCGAAATATTTGCCGGGGAATTCAATGCCCATATTGCGCAGGTCCTCGAGGAAACGCGGGCGAATGCCGGTCGCCTCGTAGTGACCGAGGATCTTGCCGTCGGCTTCCATGCCGGTGCGCACGAAGCGGAATATCTCCTGCATCTGGATGACGTCGCCTTCCATGCCGGTCACCTCGGCGACGCTGGTCACCTTGCGCTTGCCGTCCGACAGTCGCGTCAGCTGGACGATAAGGTCGAGCGCGCTGGCGATCTGGCTGCGGATCGACTGCACCGTCATCGGCATGCCGGTCATGCCCAGCATCTGCTCGAGGCGCGAAATGGCGTCGCGCGGCGTGTTGGCGTGGATGGTCGCCATCGAGCCTTCATGGCCGGTGTTCATCGCCTGCAGCATGTCGAAGGCCTCCTCGCCGCGGCACTCGCCGAGGATGACGCGGTCAGGGCGCATGCGCAGCGCGTTCTTGACCAGGTCGCGCTGCTTCAGCTCGCCATGACCTTCGATGTTGGCGGGGCGCGTTTCCATGCGCGCGACATGCGGCTGCTGCAGCTGCAGTTCGGCCGCGTCCTCGATGGTGATCAACCGTTCGTCTTCCGGAATAAAGGCTGACAATGCGTTGAGCATTGTCGTCTTGCCGGTGCCGGTACCGCCCGAGATGATGGTCGTTTTGCGGGCGTGGACTGCAGCCGCCAGCACCTCGGCCATGTTCTGGGTGATGGCGCCGAACTCGACCAGCTTGTGCAGGCCGAGCTTGTTCTTTGAAAACTTGCGGATCGACACCAGCGGCCCGTCGACGGCGACCGGGCGAATGGCGGCGTTGAAGCGCGAGCCGTCGAGCATGCGGGCATCGACCATCGGCTGCGATTCGTCGACCCGGCGGCCGACGGCGGCGACGATCTTGTTGACGATGCGCAACAGGTGCGCCTCGTCCTTGAACGGGATATGGACCTGCTGCAGCTTGCCCCGTTTTTCGACGAAGCAGTTCTGGTGGCCGTTGATCAGGATGTCGTTGATGTCGGGGTCCTTGAGCAGCGGTTCCAGCGGGCCGAGGCCGACCATCTCATCGACGATGTCATCGACCAGCGCTTCAAGTTCGACGGTGTTGATCGCCATACGCTCCTGGCGGGTCTTTTCCGACACGAACTCCTGCACCTGCCGGCGCATCTCATCCTTGGGCAGGCGCTCCAGCGCGACCAGGTTGATTTCCTCGAGCAGCAGCCGGTGGATGCGCACGCGGGCATCGAGCACCTTGTTGGCGCTTTTTCCCGGTGTTGTCTCCGGCTTCGGCGGCAAGGCCTTGCGGTTCGTCGGGATGACCACGGCGTGATGCGCGACCGGCGCCGCCTCGGCCGGCTTCAGCGCGCGGACGTCACGGTTCTGCAGGGTCGAGAAGCGGCTGGTCATCCGGCTTTCCTCTTCAGGAGGCCCCTGCCGATGCCGAACAGCGAGCGCGATTTCTCCGGCGTCACCACGGCTTCTTCCGGCAGGATGATCCTCTTCAGATCGTTGACGACATTGGCGTTCGGGTCGATCTCATGCAGCGGCACGCCGCGGTCGACCGCTTCACGCACAAGCCGGTAATTGTTGGAGATGCCGCCGACGAAATGCTCGCCGAGGATTTCCTGGACATCCGCCTGCTTTATGCCGTTGTCGAACATCTTCTGCTCGAAACGGTTGACGATCACGTTCGGCTTCACTTCCTTGCCTGCCGTCTCGTAGACCGCCTGGATCAGCCGCTGCGTATGGCGCAGGCACGGCACCGTCATTTCGGCGACGATGTAAAGCTTGTTGGAGCCGAGCAGCACCGTTTCCGTCCACGGAAACCAGGTGCGCGGCATGTCGATGACGACGTTGTCGAAATAGGCCGAAACGAGATCGAGCATGCGCACCACGACATCGGTCTTGAACGAGCGCATTTCCGACGGATGCGTTGGCGCCGCCAGCACGCAGAGCCCGCTCGCATGCTTGGACAGCATCACGTCCAGCAGCTGACGGTCGAGGCGCTCGGGCTGGTTCTCGATTTCGGTGATGTCGAAGCGCGGCTCGAGGTCGAGATATTCGGCGCAGGCGCCTTGCTGGAAGTTGAGGTCGACCACGCAGGTCGACGCGCCGCGCGTCACCGAATGATGCAGCTGGAAAGCGGTCTGCAGCGCCAGCGTCGTGGTGCCGACGCCGCCGGCGGCCGGCATGAAGGTATAGATCTGCGACTCGGTGTTTTCTTCGCGCCCCGGCCCTTGCAGCGCGCGCACGACCGACCGCACCAGATCGGCGGTGGTGATCGGCTTGACCAGGAAATCGGCGACCTGGAGCTGCACCAGGATACGCACTGCGGCTGCGTTGAATTCCTGGGTGACGACGACCACCGGAACGCGGCCTTCAAGCCGGCGCATGATGCGCTGCAGCGACTCGATCTCTTCCAGCTTTGCCGCATCCATGTCGACGATGAGCGCGCCGAAATCGGCTTCCTGGACCTCGCCGCGCAGTTCGGTAATGTTCTTCTCGACGGTCGAAAGCTGGATCACCTCCGAGGCCGCGAACGCGGTGCGCGTATCCTGCACAAAGGTCCGGTCGCTGGACACCAGCAGGATTTTCTTGGTCTTTATGCCGCTTGCCATTTTGTCAGCCTGTCAGGTCATTCCCGGTCAAATCACCGGGCAAATCAATCGGTTGTCGCTGTCGGTTGCACGGCCTTGGCGGCAGCAGCCTGGTCGGCGGCGTTGACCGCCGCCTCACTGCGCTGCGCCGGCACCAGCAGCCTGGTGTTCTGGACGCCGTATTTCCAGGGATCGACCATCTGCATGGCCGTATTGGCGGCCTGTGCGTTGCCGGCGGCAATCGTCGGTCCCTCGGAGCGGACATAGTCGTCGCTGGTGCAGCCGCCGGCGAGGCCGGCGATCAGCAGGGCGATGCATGATTCCACGCGCATGGCTTCAATCCTTCGGCAGGTCGAGGAAATGCCCGACGGTGGTGACCGCGGCCGGCTGTGCCGTACTGCCGCTGGCCATTGCCACTGCACGATTGGCTTCGGACGATTTCACTTCCTCGGTGTTGTTGAGGAAATAGTCGACATTGCTGGCCGGCTGCGTGCCGTCGGTCGGCTCGAGCAGCTTCTTCGACGGGTCGACCGGCTTGACCAGATAGGGGGTGACGATGATCACCAGATCGGTCTCGCGCCGCTGATAGGATTTGGAGGAGAACAGCGAGCCGAGCACCGGCAGCTTGCCGAGGCCGGGAAGACGCGATGTGGTAATGTCGTTCTGTGACTGCAGCAGGCCGGCGATCATGAAGCTCTGGCCATTCTTCAGGTCGACGGATGTTTTGGCGCGGCGCACGATAAAGCCCGGGACCGAGATATTGCCGATATTGTAGGAGGCCGAAGCGTCGATCGAGGACACTTCCGGCGCGATGTCGAGGCTCACCAGCCCGTCCTTGAGAACCGTCGGCGTGAAGTCGAGGCTGACGCCGTATTTCTTGTAGCTGACGGAAATCTTGCCATTGTCCTCGGAGACCGGGATCGGGAACTCGCCGCCGGCGAGGAAGCTTGCCGTCTGGCCCGAGCGGGCGATCAGGTTCGGCTCGGCCAGCCGCCTGGCGAGACCACGTTCCTCCAGCGCCTTGATGGCGACGTCGATCGACAGGCCGTTGGACAGCAGCCGGCCGATGATCTCGCCATTGCCGGCTCCCGGCACCGTGCCAGGATCGAGGGTGACGTCGCGCCCGCCAATGCCGTAAGCGAAATTGGCGCTGTATTTGGCGCCGAGATCCTGTCCGGCCTGGCGATTGATCTCGACGAAGCGAACGTTGAGCTGAACCTGCTGCGAGGACGAGATGTTGACCGAATTGATCACTTCTTCATTGCCGGAGAAGCGGCTGGCGATCTTGCTTGCCTTCTCGGCGGCGACCGCGTCATCGGCCTCGCCCGACAGCACGACGCGGCCATTGGCCGAGCCGACCTTGATCTTTGCGTCCGGCACGCTGGCGCGAATGGTGCTGGCCAGCTGGTCGGTGTCCAGCGTCACCTCGATGTCGACGGTGCCGACCAGCTGCTTGTTCTCGTCGAACAGCGCGATGCCGGTGGTGCCGAGATTGTTGCCCAGCACATAGAAGGATTTGTCGGTCAGCGGATTGACGTTGGCGATCTCCGGATCGCCGATGACGATCTGGTAGAAGGCGGCATTGGTCATGACCGTCTTCGGCTTGCCCTTGGCTACCTTGATCGACGCATTCGTTGTCGACGAGACATGGACGATATCGTTGTCGGCCTTGGCTGGCGCACTGAGGCCGAGCATTGCGGCCGCGGCCAGGCAAGCCCCCACCGCAAGCGCCCGCATTGGGCGCAGCCCTTTCGTAGTTCGAAATGCATGAAGTCCCGACATCTGTCCCGTCCCTCGCCCGGTCCCCACCGGCAGTTATTGCTGGTCCCGCGCAGGAACCTGGTATTCTTCGACCTGCGTGCCGCGCGTCACGATGATCGTCTTGAATTTCGGCTTCTCAGGCTCCTTGGTCGCGGCAGTGAACAGCGCGCCGGCAGCGGCCTGGACGCCGGAGGCGACCGATCCGCCGAAGGACGAGATGGTGGTGACGCCGTCCCTGGCGGCCCCTCCGTCTGCGGCCGAGCGGAGCGACAGCGACAAGGTGCCGACGGTGCGGGCAAGCGCCACTTTCTGCGCGCCTTCGGTCGTCACCTCGATGGTGACGGAATTGGCGATCTGCGGTGTGGTCTGGCGCTCGTCGGCGCCCTGCCCCACGGTCAGCACCTTGGCGTCGGAGACGACAATCTCGGAGGTAACGGTCGATCCGGCAGCGCCCTGCGCGTTCTTGGCCACTTCCTGGATTTCGCCCGCATCGCGTGTCAGCACCACGTCGACCCGGTCGCCCGGCATGACGAAGCCGCCGACACCGGCGATCTCGTCGGTGCGGATTGTCACCGCCCGCATGCCGGGCGTCATCATGTTTGATAGCGTCGCGCGGCCGTTCGGCCCCGACAATTTGCTGATCAGCACCGGCTCGTTGACCTCGATCGGCGACAATACCACGCGGCTGCCTTCGGCGAGCAATGCATTGACTGTGGTGAACGCGCCCTGCGGCACCGAATCCTCGGACCATGGGATTTCGCTGAGCTGCGCCCGGTCAAGCTCCATGCCGTAACGCAGCGGCGCGTTGGCCACCACTATGGTCTTGAAGACGACCTTGGGGACGGCGGGCGCCGGGATCGACGCCGTTTTCTCTTCGGCACCGGCCTTGGCCTGGCTTTTCACCCAGAAATCCGCGGCAAAGATTGAAATCGCGCCGAAGACGGCAGCGATGCCAATCATCGTTATGGCCTTGCCCCTCACAACCAACCCCTGACATTCGTGGTCTTTTGTTTTGTTGGAGCGACGCTAGGCCGCTTTGTTAAAGATTCAGGAATCGCGGCCGCTCCGCACGGACCTATTTCCGCCGGCTTGGTTATCGAAAGGTTTTAGGATAAGAAGGGTTTAATCCCCGAACGTAACAGGAACTTCCGTCGCTTGGCGCCGAAAAGCGTGGCAGTATCGACGGGTGATTCGCGGCACGGATTCTATGGTAGGCATGGACGACAACAACGATCTTTTCGGCAATCTGGAAAAGCAGCCCCAACCGGCTCGGACACCTTCGCGCCCGACCGACCCGCTGGTGCAGGCCACGAAGCGTCCTGCCGCGACCAAGGACGGCAGCGAGGGCTATAGCGCCGCCGACATCGAGGTGCTGGAGGGGCTGGAGCCGGTGCGGCGCCGTCCCGGCATGTATATTGGCGGCACCGACGACAAGGCGATGCACCATCTGTTTGCCGAGGTCATCGATAATTCGATGGACGAGGCGGTCGCCGGCCATGCCACCTTCATCGATGTCGAGCTGTCGGCCGACGGGTTTCTGACCGTTACCGACAATGGCCGCGGCATCCCGGTCGATCCGCATCCGAAATTCAAGAAGCCGGCGCTCGAAGTCATCATGACGACGCTGCATTCGGGCGGCAAGTTCGATAGCAAGGTCTATGAGACCTCCGGCGGTCTGCACGGTGTCGGCGTCTCGGTCGTCAATGCGCTGTCGGACCATCTCGAAGTCGAAGTCGCGCGCGGTCGCCAGCTTTACCGTCAAAGGTTCTCGCGCGGCGTTCCGGTGAGCGGGCTGGAGCAGCTCGGCGAAGTGCACAACCGGCGCGGCACCAAAATCCGCTTCCATCCCGACGAGCAGATTTTCGGCAAGGGCGCCGCCTTCGAGCCGGCGCGGCTCTATCGCATGACCCGCTCGAAAGCCTATCTGTTCGGCGGCGTCGAGATCCGCTGGAGCTGCGACCCATCGCTGATCAAGGAAAAGGACCAGACGCCGGCCAAGGCGGAGTTCCATTTCCCCGGCGGCTTGAAGGACTATCTCAAGGCATCGCTCGGCGATGATTTCCAGGTGACCCGCGAAATCTTCGCCGGCAAGAGCGAGAAGCAGGGCGGCCACGGTTCGCTGGAATGGGCGGTGACCTGGTTCGGCGGTGACGGCTTCGTCAACTCCTACTGCAACACCATCCCGACCGGCGAAGGCGGCACGCATGAGGCCGGCTTTCGCAATGTGCTGACGCGCGGGCTTCGGGCCTATGCCGACCTGGTCGGCAACAAGCGCGCCTCGATCGTCACCTCCGAAGACGTGATGATCTCGGCGGCAGGCATGCTGTCGGTGTTTATTCGCGAGCCGGAATTCGTCGGCCAGACCAAGGACAGGCTGGCAACGATCGAAGCCATTCGCATTGTCGAGACCGCCATCCGCGATCCCTTCGACCACTGGCTGGCCGACAATCCGCAGGAAGCCTCCAAGCTGCTGGAATGGGTGATTGCGCGCGCCGACGAGCGGGTGCGCCGGCGCCAGGAAAAGGAAGTGTCGCGCAAGAGCGCGGTGCGCAAGCTGCGCCTTCCCGGCAAGCTCGCCGACTGCACGCAGAATGCCGCCGCGGGCGCCGAACTGTTCATCGTCGAAGGCGACTCGGCCGGCGGCTCGGCCAAGCAGGCGCGCGACCGCGCCAGCCAGGCGGTGCTGCCGCTGCGCGGAAAAATCCTCAACGTCGCCAGCGCCGGCAACGACAAGCTAGCCGCCAATCAGCAGATTTCGGACCTGATTCAGGCGCTCGGTTGCGGCACGCGCTCGAAATACCGCGACGAGGATTTGCGCTACGACCGCGTGATCATCATGACCGACGCCGACGTCGACGGCGCTCACATAGCCTCGCTGCTGATCACCTTCTTCTACCAGGAAATGCCGAACCTGGTGAATGGCGGCCATCTCTATCTGGCGGTGCCGCCGCTCTATTCGATCCGGCAAGGCGGCAAGGTTGCCTATGCCAGGGACGATGCGCACAAGGACGAGCTGTTGCGCACCGAATTCACCGGCCGCGCCAAGGTCGAGATCGGCCGTTTCAAGGGCTTGGGCGAAATGATGGCCGCGCAGCTCAAGGAAACCACCATGGACCCGAGGAAGCGCACGCTGCTCCGGGTCGATGTCATCGACGCCGTGGCGGCGACCAAGGATGCTGTCGACGCGCTGATGGGCACCAAGCCGGAAGCCCGCTTCCGCTTCATCCAGGAACGCGCCGAATTCGCCGCGACGGAAGTGCTGGATATCTGAGCGCCGGCCGACTCTTCGTTTTGACGCAGTTCCGGGCGGAAAACCGTTTCAAACTTTTCCTGGAATTGCTCTAGCCTGCACTTCCGATACGGAGACCAGCTTGTGATCCGGGCGCGGCTGAAGAGCTACTTCGAAACCAGTTTGGCGGGCCTGACGCAGCCGACGCGCTCGGATTGGATTTTCGCCCTGCGCACGGTTTCGGCCGGTCTGATCGCGCTTCTCGCTGCTTACGCGTTGAAACTCCACCACCCGCAATGGGCGATGATGACGGTCTTCATCGTCGCCCAGCCGGTCGCCGGCATGGTGCTGGCGAAAGGTTTTTACCGGCTGCTCGGCACGCTGGCCGGTGGACTTGCGGCGATCGGCATCACCTCGGTTTTCGGCACCAATCCCTGGCTGCTGGTCACGGCGCTATCCGTCTGGATTGGGCTGTGCACGCTGGTTTCGTCGCTGCTGCGCAATCCGGAAGCCTATGGCGCCGCACTTGCCGGCTATACCGCGATGATCATTGGGCTGCCGGCTTTCGGCCAGCCGCACGTGGTCGTCGATCTCGCTGTCGCGCGCTGCGCCGAGATCGTGCTCGGCATCGTCTGCGCCGGCCTGACCAGCCGGCTGATCCTGCCCAAGCTGGCCGCTGACGCCATCATCTCCAGGCTGAAGCGCAGCATCCTCGACCTTGCAACCTATGCAGGCGGCGCTTTTTCCGGTGGCGACCCGGCGACGCTGGCCGGCCTGCACCGCAAGCTGATCACCGACGCCCAGATGCTGGCCGAGATGCGCGCCTATGCCCGGCTCGAAGCACCGAGCTTCGCCACCCGCGCCCATCCGGTCCGCCTAACCATCGGTCAGCTTCTCTCGGCGCTGTCGGCGGCGCGCGCGCTGCATTCGCATGCCGCGCCGAAAAACGCAGCGCTCATTCCGGTACGCTCCGAACTGCAGTCGTTGGTCAGCGAGCTGGCAGCGACGCCCGAGGCGCTGGACGACACGTCGCCCTGGGTGACGCGGCTCGACGCGATTGCCGGCAAGGCCCGGCAAATGCCCGACGCCTCGACCGATCAGGGCGACGACAGGGTCGGCACCATAACCCGCCTCACCATCGCCGCCGATTTCGCCGAAGCCTTCAAGCAGGTGCTGCGCGGCCTCGACGCCCTGCGCGCACCGGTGACGGGCCCCAGCCGGAGCAACAGGCAGCCGCCTGCGCTGGTGGTGCACCGCGATTATCCCGGGGCTTCGCGCAATGCCATACGCGCCGGCCTTGCCACGTTGGCGGTCGCCGCCTTCTGGCTGACGACGAAATGGTCCGACGCGGCCGGCACCGTCATCCTCGTTGCCGTCGTCTCCAGTCTTTTCGCCGCGCGGCCTGACCCGGTGCGGGTGTCCTGGGGCTTCTTCAAGGGAACGCTGCTGGCTTTGCCCTTTGCCTTCCTTGTCGGCCAGGTCGCGCTGCCTGCCCTGCCCGGCTTCGGCTGGTTCACGCTGTTTGTCGTGCCGATCCTGGTACCGACGGCGCTGGGCATGGCCAATCCACGCACCGTCGGCGTGGCGACGGCGTTTGCAATCAATTTCCTCGCCTTCCTCAGCCCGCATCAGGCGATGACCTATGCCCCAGGCCCGTTCTTCGCCGGCTCGGCGTCGGTGCTGGTCGGCATCCTGCTGGCCATCGGCGTCTTCATCGTGGTGCTGCCGGTCGATCCATGGCGCGCGGCCAACCGCATCGTGCGCGCCATGCGCGAGGATCTGGCGCGGCTGTGTCTGCACGAGCGGGTACCGCGGCGTTCGGCCTTCGAGAGCCTGGCCTATGACCGCATCAACCAGCTGATGCCGCTCTTGCAGAATGCCGGCAGGAAAGGCGATGCGATCCTGGGCGGCGGGGTCGCCGCCGTTACCGTCGGCCTCGAAATCCTGCGCCTGCGCGCCGCGCAGCAGAGGCCGTCCACTCCTACCGACACCGCGCTCTCGATCGCCAATTTCCTGCGCGGCCTCGCGCGTGAACTGCTCTTTCGCGCAACCGGCGATCCACAGACAGCAACTGTCACTGTGGCCCGGCAATATGCAGCCAGCCTTTCAGAGCGCAGCGGCGGTGCGGATATGCTGCAGATCGCAGCCTCGCTGCGCATCATCGCCGCCGCGATCGAGGATTTCCCGGATTTCTTCACCAGGGATCGTGGCTAGGGCGTCAGGCCGCGGCTATCGCCAGCGCATGCCCGCGCGCGTTTTCCCGCAGCGCGTCGAGATGGATCGACTTGACCAGGCCGGCGAGATCGCCCTCAGTGGATTGACCTCCGAGTTCCTTCAGCATCAGCCAGCTGACTTCCTGCACGCCGGCGAGGCGCTTGCCGTTGGCGACTTCGCGCCAGATCTTGAGCGCGCGCAGCATGATGCCATGGGTGGAAGCGGCAAGGCCGGCGCTGCGGAAGAGCGCCTGCAACGCAACGTCCTGGCCGCCTGCGAGCAAGGCCCGCACCCGCTGCTCCGACTGCTGGCTGAGCGCAACCAGGGCCGAGCCGAAAAAGTCGACCTTGCCGTGGGCAATGGCACGGATGATGAAACTTGCGGTCAGGTCGCCGCGCAGGCGCAGATGTTCGATAAGTGCCGCATGTTCCTCAGTGCGCGTGCCTTCGACCAGCCGCACCGAAGCCTTGACGCAAGCATCGCGCGTGACCCGCTCGGCTCTGGCCGCCCCCATCAGCGCCATCACCAGCGGCGAAGCCTTAAGCGTTTCGCCGAGCTTGACCAGCAGCATGTGCCGGCAGTCGGCCGGCAGCCGCACATCCGTGACCATTGCCTCGCGCAAATGAGCGATATGGCCATGCCGCTCGGCCATGCGGCGGAAGCTGAGCGACGCGATATCGGCGCCGTCATTGGCGAGCAGCGCCGCACACGCTTCCGGTTCGCCGATCTCGGCGATCGCCGCGGCAACCGCCATCGAAACGACCGGCCGGTCGGCGATCAGTTTTTGCGTCGCCTTGTGCCCGGCCGCGACGCGGTCGATCAGGTCGGCGTCCGTCAGCAGCGGGGACCGCGCCAGCACCAGGGCTGCCACTTCCGGCTGATCGGAGGCAAGCGCGCTGATGATCTGCAGCGGCGCGTGATGGCTCATCGACAGCGCTTCGGCCATAGCCAGCCGCACCTTCGACGAGGCGTCGTCGAGCAGCAGCGTCAGCGCCGCTTCGGCCGCGCAACGGTCTTCGAAAGGCAGGTCGGAATTGACGTAGGCGCGGGCCAGCGCGCTCGCCGCCGCGGCGCGCTCCGAAACTCTCGCGGTGTAGATCCATTTGAGAAAATGCGAGACAACCATACTGCCTGCTACGCCCCTTGCCGGAAAGCTTCCGGCCCCAGGAATGACCCTAGGCAGAAATGGTTTACGAACGGTTCACCATGTTTATTAACTGGCTTGCGGGTGGCATGGGCAGCGCCTATCAACCGTCAGGCAGCGGAGGAGAAAAACGATGCCCGGGCTTTATCTCGAAGAGTTCGTCGTCGGACATGTCTTTCGGCACACGCTGCGCAAGACCGTCACCGAAAGCGATAACATGCTGTTCTCGGTGATGACGCTGAACCCGCAGCCGCTGCACATCGACTTCGACTTCGCCGCCAAGAGCGAATGGGGCAGACCGCTGGTCAATTCGCTGTTCACGCTCGGCCTGATGATCGGCATTTCCGTCAATGACATCACCGTCGGCACCACAATTGCCAATCTCGGCATGAAGGAGACGGTGTTTCCGCACCCGGTCTTCCACGGCGACACCATCCGTGTCGAAACGACGGTGCTCTCAGTCAGGGACTCGAAATCGAAGCCGGACCGCGGCATCGTCGAGTTCGAGCATCACGCCTACAATCAGAACGATGTGCTCGTTGCCAAATGCACGCGCCAGGCGATGATGATGAAAAAGGCGGCCTGATGCGCTCGCTGCTGTTTGTGCCCGGGGATTCCAAAAAGAAACTGGAGAAGGGTTTTGGCGCCGGCGCCGACGTGGTCATCGTCGACCTTGAGGATTCCGTGGCGCCACAAAACAAGCCGTCGGCACGCGACATCGCAGCACGCTTTATTGCCGGCAACAGGCAGCAGACAAGCTCCGCCATCTATATCAGAGTCAACGACCTATCGACCGGGTTGACCGACGATGATCTGGCCGCCCTGGTTCCGGTCAAACCCGACGGCATCATGCTGCCGAAGTCGAACAGCGGCCAGGATGTCCAGCAGCTATCCGTAAAGCTCCGCGTACATGAGGCCGAAAACGGATTGCCGGATGGCGCGATCAAGATCCTGCCGATCATTACCGAGACCGCTGCTGGGTTGCTGGCCGCCGCGACCTATGCCGGGGCAAGCGCCAGGCTTGCCGGCCTCACCTGGGGTGCCGAAGATCTGTCGGCGGCGATCGGCGCGCAGGCTGCGCGCGACGACAACGGCCGCTACACCGATGTCTTCCGCCTTGCCCGCACCATGACCATCCTTGCCGCCGGCGCAGCTGAAGTCGCGGCGATCGACACGGTTTTCCCCGCCTTTCGCGACATGGCCGCCTTCGAAGCCGAATGCACGGAGGCCGAGCGTGACGGCTTTACCGGCAAGATGGCGATCCATCCGGCGCAAGTGCCGGTCATCAACGCCGCCTTCACGCCATCGGCGGAGGCAGTGCAACGCTCGCAGGCCATCGTCGCGGCCTTCGAGGCGGCCGGAAATCCCGGCGTGGTCGGCATTGACGGCAAGATGTATGACCGGCCGCATCTCAGGCTCGCCGAACGGCTTCTGGCTCGCGCCAAGGCAGTCGGGGTTTAGTCCCGCGCCAGCACGATGACCCGGTCCTCAGGCAGGTAGGCCAGCGCTTGCGACTTCAACGGGTTGACGGTGACGCCGCCCAGAGCCCGCTCATCACTCTGCGCAGCGCGAACGCGCCTATGTCCGATGGCGATCTCGCCGCGCAGCCGCGCCGATTCCGCGATCGTCCAGAACGTCACCGGCTGATCGATGGCGACATAGTGGCCGACCGGACGCATGTAGATTTCGGAGCCCTCCTCGTCGAGCAGGTCATCGAAGATCGCGGCGAGATTCTGGTTCTCCGATGCCTGCGCCAGCATCAGGCTGACCAGCCGGTTGCTGACGACGAAGTCATCGGCCTTGGTCACCGCCGCCAACTCGCGGTTGCGCACGTCGATCATTTCGCTGACAATCGAGATATGCGTGCCGGCATCGTCTGCGATTTTGCGCAAATGCAGCAGCGTCACCAGCGTGCGCGTATCGGCGGGCTGCGCTGCCATGGTCTCGCTGTAGCCGAGGACGAGCACGTGGTCGTAGGAAGGCACGTCCAGGCTTGCCAGTGCTGTGCTGCTCGACGTGTCGGTGATCCGGCAGGAAACCGACAGATTGTCGCCGACGACCGGCAGCCCGGCAACTTCCTGTTCGAGGCCTGGCGTATCGGCGGCGATGGTCAGGATCGAACCAGGCGCGACATAGCGCGACAGTTCATAGGTTATGATCGGACCGCGCCGGTTCCAGCCAAGGATCAGCGTGCGCTCCGGCTTCGCCTCAATGGGCTGATGGCGAAGAATCGCCGCGGTATCGATCTTGGCCGCCGCGCTTCCCAGCTTGATGGCGGCATCGTCCTCGGCAATGATGATGGCGCGCATGTCCTTGCCGATCACCAGCTCCGACGGTGGGTTGAGATTGACGCGCCCGGTTTGGTCGCAGAGCCCGATCAGCGCGCAATGCTCATAAGCCATCACCGCCTCGCCGAAGGTCTTGCCGGTGAGGTCCGCCTGTCCTGTCGTGTAGATTTCGCAGCCGTCGAAATCGAGCAACTCCGAATAGACGCCGCTGAGACCCGACTGCCGGCTCGAATGCACGACGATGCGCGAGATCAGCTGGTCGGCCAGGACAAGCTGTACCTCGGCCCCGCCGACGACGCGGGCAACCTCGGCGTTCTTTCCGTCGCGGATCTCGGCGGCGATGTTATAGGGCGCCGTGCGCCGGTTCGGGTCGTTGGCCAGCGCCAGCACCGTCTTGATCACCTGCGAATCCGGGTCGTCGCCGTCCGGCGACAGCACGATGATCGAGCGCGAGGTCTGCGGGTTGACGATGGCCAGATCGTAGAGGTCGGTCGGGTCGCCGCTGCGGCAGACGATGCGTGTATTGCCCAGTCTGCCGACTTTGGCGGCGATCTCGTCCTCCATCGCCACCTTGTCCATATTGGCCATGACGACAATGCGCGGATGGCGGCGGCTGGCATTGGCAATGACGAGTTCGGAGATGACGTCGAAGATCGACGGCGACCAGTTGAGGATGATGGTGTGGTCGCTCTCCAGCACCCGCGAACGGCCCTTGCGCAATTCATCGAGCTTGCTGTCGACGCCGGCGCTGAGCACGCCGATGAGGGCCGACACGACGAAGATGCCGGCGAGCGTGACAAAGAGCATGACGAGACGAAAGGCCCAGCCGGTGTCGCCGCCCATCGTGCCGGAATCGAGCGTGCGCATCAGCGATTCCCAGAATGCTTCGAAGAAGTTCAGTGGTTCGCCGCCCTCCGGCGCGATGCGGGTCACCGCAAGAAAAGCCGCGGCGGCGATGATGATCAGCAGCGAAGCGACGGCGAGCCAGCCGATCAGCGCGATCGGCCCGGCCGCCATGCTCTTGTCAAACCCATAGCGCAGCCGGGTTCGCAGCGAGTCTCGTTTCTTCATGTCGCCGGCGACCCCCAAAAAAATCCCCATGGTCGATGCGCCAACCCCCAACGCATCGCCGAAGCCGCTGTCTTAGCCTGTGTTTAAATAAAGGGGAATCGCTTTCGGGTGTCAGCCGTTCCACGGCCCCGCATAATCGGCATAGAGCTTTGCCGGATCGGGCCGCGGCCGTTCCGGCGCCGGTCCCTGATAGCAGCCGATATGGACGAAGCCGACAACACGTTCCTGTGGCGCCACTCCCAGCAGCGCCCTGCCCTCCGCCACGTCGGAATACCAGTTGCTGATCATGTTGGTGCCGTAGCCCAGCGCATTGGCTGCGATCATCAGGTTCATCGCCGCCATGCCGCCGGACAGGAACATTTCCCATTGCGGGATTTTTGGATTGTCCTTCGGGCTCGAGACCACGCCGATCACCAGCGGCGCACGCGAAAACCGAGCCAGTTCCTGGTTGCGGCGGTTTTCCGGCAGCGGTCCTTCGCGCTGTTCGGCGAGCGCCGCCAGCTTCCTGCCGATCTCGACGCGCGCCTCGCCGCGATAAAGGATGAAGCGCCACGGCTCCAGCCGGCCGTGATCGGGCACCCGGCTTGCAGCCGCGATCATGGTCGCGATATCGCCATCGCTGGGCGCCGGTTCCTTCAATTCAGGAATCGGTGCTGAGTTTCGGGTCAGCAGGAAGTCGATGATCGGCGACGCCATGGGGGCCAGGTCTCCTAAAGCACTCGATTTTGAGCTGAAGCGCGCCATTGCGGATCGGGGCGGCTCCGGCATTGGCGCGGGCGCGCCGGACGAAAGAACCTGTTGCCAAGGCGGTCGGACTCTTAAGCCTTGAAATTGCCACCGCCTTGGGCTTCAACGCAAGGCATGTTTGAGGGGACATCGCGCCTTTTCCTGATTTGGCTCGCCGTAGCGCTGTTTGCGCCGGCCTCGATGGCCATGGCGCAGAATGCCGACGGCATCGGCAATCTGAAACTCCCCGATATTTCGAGCTATGCACCGCCCAAGGGCGAGACGCCGCTGGCACTAGGTGGCGGCGGCGCCATAACGCTGTCGGCCCAGTTGACCGACAAGGGCGCCGACATCACGCGCGGCATCGTCTGGCGCGTCTTCAAGCCCGAGGCCGCCGGCGACGGCAAGCTGCCGATGGTGGCTTCCGCGCATGGCGGCAGCGCCGTGTTCCAGCTCGAACCCGGCAGCTATCTGGTCCACGCCTCATACGGACGCGCCGGCGCCACCAAGCGCATCACCGTCGGCAAGGACGCCAGGCGCGAAAGCCTGGTGCTCGATGCCGGCGGCCTCAAGCTCGACGCGGTGCTGTCGGGCGGCGTGCGTATTCCGCCGAAAAAACTGCGCTTCTCCATTTATGAGGGCACCGCCGAGGCCAATGGCGACCGCGCTTTGATCATTCCCGATGTCGAGCCGAACAGCGTCGTGCGGCTCAACGCCGGCGTTTATCATGTCGTCTCCACCTATGGCGCGGTCAATGCCGTCATTCGCTCCGACATCCGCGTCGAAGCCGGCAAGCTGACCGAAGCCACCGTCGAGCATCGCGCGGCGGAGGAGACCATGAAGCTGGTGCGCGAGACCGGCGGCGAGGCCATCGCCGATACATCCTGGTCGCTGCTCAACGAATCCGGCGACCCGATCAAGGAGGCCGTCGGCGCCTTCGCCTCGATGGTCTTGGCCGAAGGCCAATACACCATCATCGCCAAGAACCGCGACCGCATCTACCAGAAGGATTTCACCGTCGTTGCCGGACAGAACCAGGAGATCGAGGTCCTGGCCACCGAGGCGTCGGCCATCGATCCCGAGGAAGGCGCCGACTGACCGGCGCGCCCATTGGCCTCGGTTTGGCCCTCAGTTGAAGTGGTAGTTCAGGGCTACGTCAGGCGGCCTTGCGCAGGCGGCGCTGCAGGAAGTGGACCCGGCCGCGCGGCGCGTCGGGCGCCAGATCGAAGACGCCGCGATGAAGACGCTCAAGCAGCGCCTTGCGATCGCGCAGCGATTCCAGCTCGGCCCAGCTCAACAGGTTGCCGACGCGCACGTCGATCGTCTTGCCGGACAGCCGCGCGAATTCGCGGATGAGCATTGAAAGGCGCAACGTCAGCGACGCCTTGCCGACGAATTTCGCCACCCTTCCTTCGCGCTCCGCCATGTTCATCGGGCCGCTGACCAGATGGAACAGCCGGCCGTTCTGCCCGGAAAAATGCATCGGCACCACCGACGCCTTGGCGTCCTGCACGAGGCGCGCCGGAAACATCTTCCACGGCAGGTCGCGCGCCCGGCCAAAGCCTTTCGGCGCGGTGGCGACGCCGCCGGCCGGAAATACGACGATGGTGACGCCCTCCCTGAGCAGCCGCACCGCCTCGTGGCGTACCGCCAAGTTGTTCTTCACCGCGTCCTTGGTCTCGGAAAAGTCGATCGGCAGCGAATACGGTTCCATCTCGCGGATCTTCAGCAGATCCTTGTGGATCATGACGCGGAACGGACGCCCGAGCTGCTCGACGAGCGACAGCACGGCAATGCCGTCGCCAATGCCGAACGGGTGGTTGGCTACGATCACCAGCGGCGTGTCCGGCAGCCCCGCCGGCGGCCACCGATCGGTGCTGCGCACCTCGACGTCGATCAGCTCCAGCATGCGGCTGAACACGCGCTCGCCGGTCGGCGCCACCTGGCGGCGCCAGAAATCATAGAGCGCGGCATACCGGTCGCGCCCCGACAGACCTTCAATGGAATGGATGAACCAGCGCGTCAGCGCCGGCTGGCTCGCATTGGCGTAGGAGAGTTCGGGAAACGGCCTTTCCCGTATCTTCAGCTTGAGCATGGGGGCTCGTTACAAGGTTGGCGTGACAGGCATGTGAAAATGGCGGTGGATCGCTCCACCGCCATTTCTCCGAAATATTGATTGCTCAGGCCGCGCTGCGCCTTCGGTCGGGCGAAACAGCCTCGTCGGAAAGCAGCTTCAGCGCGTCGGCCAGCTTGAGCGATTCCTGATCGCGCGAGCCGAGCCGGCGGATGTTGACCGTCTCCTCTTCCGCCTCGCGCTTGCCGCATACGAGGATCACAGGAACCTTGGCCAGCGAATGCTCACGCACCTTGTAGTTGATCTTCTCGTTGCGCAGATCCGGTTCGGCCAAAAGTCCTGCCGCCTTCAACTGTGCGACGACCTTTCGCGCATAGTCGTCAGCATCCGAGGTGATCGTCGCCACAACCACCTGCAGCGGCGCGAACCACAGCGGGAAATGACCGGAATAATGCTCGATCAGGATGCCGAGAAAGCGTTCCATCGAACCGCAGATGGCGCGATGCACCATCACCGGCTGCTTCTTTTCCGAATCCGAACCGATGTAGAAGGCGCCAAAGCGTTCCGGCAGATTGAAGTCGACCTGCGTGGTGCCGCACTGCCATTCGCGGCCGATGGCGTCCTTCAGCACATATTCGAATTTCGGCCCGTAGAAAGCGCCCTCGCCCGGTTTGATCGAGGTCTTGATGCGGTTTCCCGAGCGCGTCCTGATTGTATCCAGCACGTTGCCCATGATCGCCTCGGCATGATCCCAGGCCTCGTCGGTGCCGACGCGCTTATCCGGCCGCGTCGACAGCTTCACGCTGACATCGTCGAAGCCGAAATCGGCGTAGGTCGACAGGATCAGATCGTTGATGCGCAGGCACTCCGCGGCCAGCTGCTCCTCGGTGCAGAAGATGTGCGCATCGTCCTGCGTGAAGCCGCGCACGCGCATCAGCCCGTGCAAGGCGCCGGACGGTTCGTAACGATGCACATTGCCGAATTCCGCAAGCTTTACGGGCAGATCGCGATAGGATTTCAACCCATGCTTGAATATCTGCACGTGGCCCGGACAATTCATCGGCTTCAGCGCGAACACGCGGTCGTCGTCGGTGTCGTCGCCGGCCACCGTCACCTTGAACATGGCATCGCGATACCAGCCCCAGTGGCCCGACGTCTCCCACAGGCTCTTGTCGAGAACCTGCGGTGCGTTGACCTCCTGGTAGCCCTGCTCGTCGAGGCGGCGGCGCATGTAGTTGACCAGATTCTGGAACATCTTCCAGCCCTTGGCGTGCCAGAAGACGACGCCCGGCCCCTCTTCCTGGAAATGGAACAGGTCCATCTCGCGGCCGAGTTTGCGGTGGTCGCGCTTCTCTGCCTCTTCCAGCATCGTCTGGTAGGCATCGAGTTCAGCCTGCTCGGCCCATGCCGTGCCGTAGATGCGGGTCAGCATGGGGTTGTTCGAATCGCCACGCCAATAGGCGCCGGCCACCTTCATCAGCTTGAAGGCGTTGCCGATCTGCCCGGTGGAGGCCATGTGCGGGCCGCGGCAGAGGTCGAACCAGTCACCCTGGGAATAGATCTTGAGATCCTGGTCTTCGGGAATGGCGTCGATCAGCTCGAGCTTGTAGCGCTCGCCCTTCTCGGCAAAGACCTTTTTCGCCTTGTCGCGCGACCAGACTTCCTTGGTGAACGGCTTGTTACGCGCAATGATCTCGCGCATCTTCTTTTCGATCACCGGGAAATCGTCAGGCGTGAACGGCTCGTTGCGGGCGAAGTCGTAATAGAATCCGTTCTCGATCACCGGCCCGATGGTCACTTGCGTTCCCGGCCACAGTTCCTGCACGGCCTCCGCCAGCACGTGTGCTGCATCATGACGGATGAGCTCCAGCGCGCGCGGATCGCTGCGGGTGATGATCTCGACCTTGCCGGACTTGCCAAGCGGGTCGGAAAGATCGCGAACGGTGCCGTCGATGGCATAGGCGACAGCCTTCTTGGCCAGCGACTTCGAGATCGATTCGGCGAGGCCCGCACCGGTCATCGCCGCGTCATAGTCGCGGACGGAGCCATCGGGAAATGTCAGGGAAACGGAATTCAGCATCGGGTATCTCCTATCCAGTCCCGCAAACGAGCGCGGGTGGTCGTGGTGTGAAGCCGGAGGCATCCGGCAGCGGGCGGGTTTTAGAGGCCACGCGGCATCAGGTAAAGAGCCGTCGTTGGCGCAGCTGTCAGGAAATGGCGCGACAGATGTCGCAGGCCAGTCGCACAGGCTTGCGAATTTCCCCGACACGAGGTTGGAATCCCCGGCATGGAAGACGCAAAATCCAGCCGAACCGCCTTGGGCGTCGCGCGCATGCGGGCCCTCCACCAGTTCTCGCAGCAGGCGGCGCTGTTTCGCGACCCATATGCGAGTGCGATACTGGGCGATGCCGCACCGACGGTGCAGGAGCTCGAGCAGGAAGGTGAGCGCAGCCGGCGCATGCGCCTGTTCGTGGCAGCGCGCGCCCGCCTCGCCGAGGACTGGCTGGCTGCGGCGGTGCGCCGGGGCGTCCAGCAAGTGGTGGTGCTCGGCGCCGGCCTCGACACTTTCTCGCTGCGCAATCCGTACCCTGATGTCGCGGTGTTCGAAGTCGATCACCCGGCGACACAGGCCTGGAAACGGAAATGCATCGCCGATGCTGGTCTTGCCGAACCGCGGGCCACCATGTTCGTGCCGGTCAACTTCGAGCGCCAGCGCCCCGCGGATGGCCTGGCATCGGCCGGTTTGCGGCAGACCGAGCCCAGTTTCTTCATCTGGCTGGGTGTCGTTCCGTATCTGAGCCAGGACGCAATCTTCAGCACCCTGTCCTGGATTGCCGGCATGCCCGGTTCGGAGGTCGTCTTCGACTACAGCGAGCCGGCCGAGAACCGCGATGCGGCTGGACAGGCTGCCCTCTCTTTCCATGCGGCGCGCGTCGCCGCTGCCGGAGAGCCCTGGATCAGCTTCTTCGTGCCCGCGGCACTGGCGCAATCGCTGCGCGAGCTCGGCTTCGATGAGATCGAAGATCTGGAAAGCAGCGACATCGCCGCCCGCTTCTCCAGGACGCCAAAGGCGGAGACAAGGAATTCCGGCGGCCACATCCTTCGTGCCCGCCGGAGCACTTGAAGCTAAAGCAAGTTCACTTCACCAGTTGCGGCAACTCCCTCAGTAACGCCGCGCGTGTCGCCGGGCCTTTCGGCATGTCGATCGGCTTGGTGTCGACGACCAGCCGGGCGAAGACGATCCGGCGGCCGCCCTTTTCGGCCCAGCCGACGAACCAGCCCAGCGCGCGCTTGTCCTTGCTGTTTCCCAGCCTGGTGCTGCCGGTTTTGCCCCGCACCGTCCAGCCGCCGGCCTGGAAAGTCGGCAGGATGGCTCGGGTCATCTCATGCGCCTTGGCAGAAACCGGCATCTTGCCGGCGAGCAGCTGGCGCAGGAAGGCTGTCTGTTCGACCGGCGATATCTCAAGCGAGGAATTTATCCAGGATTGCGTGAGCCCGTTGTCCTTGTCGGCATCGCCCGAGACATCCATGTTGCCGTAGCCGAATTTCGAGACGTAGAGGGCAAAGCTTTTTGCGCCGAGCCGGCGCACGATCTCGCGCGAATACCATACGATCGAGTCGCGCTCCCAGATCGTCGGGTCGACGGCCTTGTGGTCGCGCTTCACGGCGTTGAACTCAGGCTTGTAGTCCCAGCTCGGTGTATGCGCGTCGCTGAGGACACCGCTGTCGTAGCCGATCAGCGCCAGCGGCACCTTGAAGGTCGACGCCGGGCTGACGCGTTGGTCGCAGACGCCGCTTTGATAGAGCGTCTCGCCGCTCGCCGCGTCCTGGATAAGCGTGCAGGCGAAATCGCCAAGCGGCGCCGATTGCGCCCGCATCGGAAATCCCAGAAACCAGGCCAGCAGGAAGAGGACCGCGGCAATGATGAAGGGATGGGTTTCGATCCGACGCATGTGGGCTCTCCTGGGAATGAACAGGAGGCGCTTAGCGAAGTGTCTTGGCTCGATTTTGACTCAAATGCGCAGTCTTTGTGCAGGCCGTTGTTAACCCTACCGGATCGTAAAGAAATGCCGCCCTGGCGATCTATATCAGGGACCCAGCGCGTCCGCCGTCAGGCCTCGCCGCGCTTCCTGCCGATCTGCCAATAACGCCATGGCGTGAACCAGACGTAGCTCGGAGCGAGCACCTCCGGCACGCGGTCGACACCATGCGTTCCGAACGGCCCGCAGCGCAGCACGCGAAAAAGCCCCATCCAGCCGCCGGCCCACAGGCCATGGCGGGCGATTGCCTCATGCGCGTATTCGGAACAGGTCGGCAGATGCCGGCAGGAATTGCCGACAAAGCCGGACAGCGTCAGCTGGTACAAGCGCACCAGCGACGTGCCGAAAATGCGGCCGGGTGTTTTGCGCCAGGGACCGGGCCAGTTGCGCCCGCGCCGGGTCTGTCCGGCGGCATGCACATGCCGATGCTGGTCGCCCACCGCAGTCTCTTTCCGAACGCGACCCCGAAACCGGCTTCCGGGTCAGCTTGCGTTTCCAAACCGATAGATGTGAGCTTCGGCCGGCAAACGCAATCCTCTTCACTCGCCTCTTTGTCGGCTTCAGGGTCGCGAGCGGCGAAAGGGATGCCGCTCCGCTGGAGCCGCCCAGCGGGTGGCCGGCCTTTGCTCGGTGCGCTGCACATGATGCTGCCTGTCGCCATGCCACTGAAATGTCGCGATCCGCATCACATCGCAAAAGATTTCCAGTAACTGGATCATGGCCGCATCTCCTTTGAGACGGATTAGACGCCCGCTGGCCTTCGCCTTCAAACGAGTATAATTTCCGGTTCAGATAACTTCGGGTTATGCGAAATGAAGCGCGGACGGCTGCCCCTGACGGCATTGCGAAGTTTCGAGGCAGCCGGCCGGCAATTGAGCTTTAGCCGGGCCGCCGAGGAGCTGTTCGTCTCCCAGGCCGCCATCAGCCGGCAGATCCGCGAACTCGAGCAGTTCCTGCGCCAGCCCTTGTTCCACCGTCATCACCGTCGCGTCGAGCTGAGCGAAGCCGGCCAGCGCCTGCTCGATCAGTTGGTCAGGAGTTTCGACGACATCGACAGGCTGCTTTCGGACCTGGTGGCGGCCCCGGCGCAGTCGGTGGTTCGCGTCAGCGTCGAGCCGTCGCTGGCCTCTGTATGGCTGTTGCCGCGGCTCAACCGCTTCAGCCAGTTGCGGCCCGATATCGACGTTTCCCTCGAAGTCGACCCAAGGCCGATCGAGTTCCGCAGCGATCAGCCCGAACTCGCCTTGCGCTTCAGCGCGCGCGCCACCTCATGGCCGCGCAGCGAGGCCGAATGGCTCGCCTCGACCGTCGATTCACCGGTCTTGTCGCCGGCCTTGCTGGCATCGGGCCCTGCCCTCGAAAAGCCGCTCGACCTTGCCCGCTACACGCTGTTGCACGAGGAGAATCGTCAAGGCTGGGCGCGCTGGTTCGAGGCAGCCGGCGTGGCAGCCGACACCATTCCGGCGCGCGGCCCTATGCTGGCGGATGTGTCGCTGTCGAAGCAGGCGGCCCTGCTCGGCCACGGCGTGGCGCTGGGCGACCTCTTGCAGATCGGCGAGGAGATTGCATCCGGCGCGCTGATCAAGCCGTTCGACATTGATGTCGCATCGGGCGCCTACTGGCTGGTCGGCAGGAGTTTGAAGGACCTGGCGGAGCCGGCCAAGGCCTTCGCCGACTGGGTGAGAAGCGAATTTGCCGAAAGCAGACGGGCGCAGCAAACCAAGAGCCGCCTGACCGGCCTCAGCTAATTTGGCTTCTTGCGGAATTTTTCGAGGGCTTGGTCGAGCTTCTTCGCATCGATGCCCAGAGCCCTGTCCGAAGTATCCTGTCCCGGGTCGAATGTCAGCACGACATCACGCCACAGATCATAATGGGCCGTATAGGATGTCAGCCTGGAAAATGGTGCGCAGCGCGAGATGGCCCGGACAGCGGCCTCGGCAACCTTGTCCGGCGTCGGTGGCGCAGGGCTGAGGATTTTTGGCGGACCGGCGAGCGAACCGTCCTTGTTCAGGCTGAACTGGACGCGGACTATGCTGTGGGCGTCTACAGGTATGCTCCAGCAGAGCTGGATGGCCTTCTTGAGATACTCGCCGATATCGCGCTGGACCGCCACGTCCGCCCGGCTCGCGCCGCTGCTCAACGCAACTGCGCCAGCAAGGCTCGCGGCGAACACCAGGCTTTGGCGATCAAATGGCAAGGGTCACGCCGCCTCTTCCGCGCGCTTCTTCTCGATCTGGCCGATGGCGTCAACGACCGCATCGAAGGTCAGCATGGTCGAGGCATGGCGCGCCTTGTAGTCGCGCACCGGCTCCAGATATCTCAGATCGGCAAAGCGGCCTTGCGGCGGCGCGCCGTTTTCCTTGAGCATCTTCAGCACGGTGTCGCGCACCGCCCGCAATTCGTCGGCGCTGGCGCCGATGACATGTTGAGCCATGATCGAGGACGAAGCCTGGCCGAGGGCGCAGGCCTTCACGTCATGAGCGAAATCGGTGACGACGCCATTGTCCATCTTGAGGTCGACGGTTACCGTCGAGCCGCACAATTTGGAATGAGCCTTGGCGCTCGCATCCGGATGATCGAGCCGGCCTATGCGGGCGATGTTTCCGGCAAAACCCAGAATTTTCGCATTGTAGACGTCGTCAATCATATTTTTCCAATCCGTCGCCGCCAAGCGAACAGCGATTGCCGCTGTGACGTCTTTCATTCGCTGCGCACGACCATATATAATGCTGGCAGTCGGGTATCGACAAGGCAACGAAGAGCCATCGTCCTTGCCCATTTCGTTCACGCCGCTTGCGGGCTGGAAACCGGGCGAGTTTTCAGCACCCGAAAGGTCGTGGTCCGTTCAACTCGTTCCTCCTGAGAGAGGAACTACGGGAGACGCCTTTATGGATGCCGTCATCAAGAAAATCATGCCCCCTTCCGACTATCTGGACAGGCCGGTCACCGACAGGCCGAGCGAAGCCGAGGTCGAGGCCGCCGTGCGCACGCTGTTGCGCTGGACCGGCGACAATCCGGACCGCGAGGGCCTGATCGACACGCCCAAGCGCGTCACCAAGGCCTTTCTCGAAATGTTCAACGGCTATGACATGTGCCCGGCCGAAGAACTCGGCCGCACCTTCGAGGAAGTAGCCGGCTATGACGATCTCGTCATCGTCAGGGACATCCAGTTCCACTCGCATTGCGAGCACCACATGGTGCCGATCATCGGCAAGGCGCATGTCGGCTACCTCCCGGACGGCAAGGTCGTCGGCCTGTCCAAGATCGCGCGCGTCGTC
This sequence comes from Mesorhizobium sp. C416B, assembly GCF_030323165.1. Lineage (NCBI taxonomy): Bacteria > Pseudomonadati > Pseudomonadota > Alphaproteobacteria > Hyphomicrobiales > Phyllobacteriaceae > Mesorhizobium > Mesorhizobium sp. C416B. The sequence goes on along the minus strand of NZ_CP100471.1, from coordinate 6,519,073 downwards.
GATATCTTCGCCCATCGCCTGCAGACTCAGGAGGCCATGACCGCACAGATCGCCGGCGTCATCCAGGACGTGCTCAATCCGCGCGGTGTCGCCGTCATGATCGAGGCCGAGCATATGTGCATGGCCATGCGCGGCATCCGCAAGCAGGGCTCCACCACGCTGACCTCGACCTTCACCGGCGTGTTCAAGGACACGCCCGAGGAACAGGTCCGTTTCGTCACCATGGTGCGCGGCCTCGGGGCGTAAGCCCCTCGCCGGCATCGCTAGATCAAGGACCCGCGATGTCGGCACTAACATTTCCCACGGCTCCATCAGACAAGAAGGCTCTCGAAGAAGGCGCGGTGTTTTCCCCGCGCTTCGATGCTGCCGGGTTGGTCACCGTCGTCGTCACCGACGCCGCTGACGGTATGCTGCTGATGGTCGCGCATATGAATCCCGAGGCGCTGGCGCTGACGCTCGAAACCGGCATCGCGCACTACTGGTCGCGCTCGCGCAGCACGCTGTGGAAGAAGGGCGAAACATCAGGCAATTTTCAGACGGTCGTCGAGATGCTCACGGATTGTGACCAGGACGCCATATGGTTGCGCGTCAAAGTGTTGGGCCACGACGCAACTTGTCACACCGGCCGGCGTTCATGTTTTTATCGGACGGTGGGGCTAATCGGCGGCAAGGCAACGCTTGCCGGCGATGGCAGCACGCCGCTGTTCGATGCGGAAAAAACGTATCGGAAGCCCGCGTGAACCATTCAACAGTCGCAAACCACTCATATTCACTATTCTCAAACGTCCTTCCTGTAGAACGGACGCGGGACAAGGGAGATCATGATGCTCGAGTGGGCGTCATTGCGTAGCAGACCGGACGTGCGGGAGGCCAATGGCCCCTCATCGTCCGGCGGCGTGCCTGACCCGCAACCTGCGGGCAAGACAGGCATTTCGCTCGCGCTGGGCGGCGGCTGCGCACGCGGCTGGGCGCACATTGGCGTGCTGCGCGCGCTCGACGAAGCCGGCATCGAAGTCTCAATGATCGCCGGCACCTCGATCGGCGCGCTGGTTGGCGGCTGCTATCTCGCCGGCAAGCTGGACGAACTCGAGGAGTTCGCCCGCAGCCTGACCAAGCGGCGCATCTTCGGCCTGCTCGATCTCAATCTGCGCGGCAGCGGCCTGTTCGGCGGTATGAAACTGGACGTCAGGCTGCGCGAGCACATGGCAGGCATCCGCTTCGAGGATCTGACGAAACCGTTCGTCGCCGTTGGCGCCGAAATTCGCACCGGCCATGAGATCTGGCTGTCCAGCGGTTCGCTGATCACCGCGATGCGGGCTTCCTATGCGCTGCCCGGCGTGTTCGAACCGGTGAATTGCAACGGCCGCATTCTGGTCGACGGCGCGCTGGTCAACCCGGTTCCGGTTTCGGTCTGCCGCGCCTACGAGCAGCCGCTGGTCGTCGCGGTCAACCTTCACTACGATCTGTTCGGCCGCGCCGCCGTCATCAAGCACAGCGCCGGCGAACTGCTCATCGAGAAGGACGCGCCCCGGCCAGGCCAGGCCAGCCCCGACCACCAGCCGCACCAAAGCCGTCTCGGCATCACCGGCGTCATGGTCGAAGCTTTCAACATCATCCAGGACCGGATTTCACGCGCAAGGCTGGCGGGCGATCCGCCCGACATGTCGCTCCAACCGAAACTCAGCCATATCGGCTTGACCGAATTCCACCGCGCGGATGAGGCGATCAGCGTCGGTTACCAGGCGACGATGGCGCAGATCAGCGAGTTGAAGCGGCTGCAGACGGTTCTCGCTTAAACCAATTCGGCAATGTCAGGCTTTGGCCGCATCGGTGATGCGGAACTGCACCGTGCGGTTGCCGTTCCAATAATTCCCCGACAGCGAGCCGGCTACATGGATCGTGTTGCCCCTGTTCTTGAACAGGAATTCGCCCAGCGCGGTATCGACGGATCGAAAGGCGATGCCCTGGATGCGGCCGCCGCTTTCCGACTGCAGATCGGCCCGGATGTGGTTGGTGCCGACGGCCCGCGCGTCGGCCAGCTGATGGCGCGGCAGCGCGAACACCGGCGCGACATGGCCGGCGCCGAAAGGCCCGGCCTTTTCCAGTGCATCGAGCAAAGCAATCGTCGCGCCCTCGGCGGCGAGCGCGCCGTCGACGGCCAGACTTTCTTCGTCCTGCAGCCGGAACACTTCGGCCGCCGCGCGCTCCTCGAAGAAAGCACGGAGTTCGCCGAGCTTGGCGCGTTCCACCGTGATGCCGGCGGCCATGCCGTGGCCGCCGCCCTTGACGATCAGCCCGGCATCGGCGGCTGCGCGCACCAGCCGTCCGAGATCGAAGCCCGACACCGAACGGCCGGATCCGGTGCCGATGCCATTGGCGTTGAAGGCGATGGCGAAGGCCGGCCGCCGCGCATGGTCCTTCAGCCGCGAGGCGATCAAGCCGACAATGCCGGGATGCCAATTGGTGCTGGCGGTGACGATGATGGCCGGCCCGTTGCCGCCGGCAAGTTCGGCGTCAGCCTCGGCGCGCGCCGCTGCCAGCATCTCCAGCTCCATCTGCTGGCGTTCCTGGTTGAGCCGGTCGAGTGTCTCGGCAATGGTCCTGGCCTCAACCGGATCGTCGGTGGCGAGCAGCCGGCTGCCAAGTGCTGCATCGCCGATGCGGCCGCCGGCATTGATGCGCGGCCCAATCAGATAGGCGAGATGAAAGGTGCTTATCGGCTCACCAATGCGGGACACCCGCGCCAGTGTGGCGAGCCCCTCATTCTTCTGCTGCCGCGCCATCTGTAGTCCCTTGACGACGAAAGCGCGGTTCACGCCGATGAGCGGCACCACATCGCAAACCGTGGCCAGCGCCGCCAAGTCGAGCAACGACAACAGGTCCGGTGGCGCTGCGTCGGGCAATCGGCTGCGCAGGACCCTCGCCGTCTGCACCAGAGTGAGGAAGACGACACCGGCGGCGCACAGATGGCCTTGCCCGGAAAGGTCGTCCTCGCGATTGGGATTGACGACCGCGGTCGCCTCCGGCAGCGGGCCGCCGACCTGATGGTGGTCGAGCACCACCACATCGGCGCCTGCGGCCTTGGCGGCATCAATGGAGACAGCGCTGTTGGTGCCGCAATCGACGGTGACGATCAGCGTCGCGCCGCGCGAGACCAGTTCGCGCATAGCCTCCGGATTGGGGCCGTAGCCCTCGAAGATGCGGTCGGGAATGTAGATCTCCGAAGGCACCAAGAAATGCGTCAGGAAGCGTTTGAGCAACGCCGAAGAGGCGGCGCCGTCGACATCGTAGTCGCCGAAGATTGCCACCTTCTCCTTGGCCATGACCGCTTCGGCGATGCGGGTCGCAGCCTTGCCCATGTCGGTCAGCGAAGCCGGATCCGGCAACAGATTGCGGATCGTCGGATCGAGGAAGCGCTCGGCCTGGTCCGCGGTCACGCCGCGCCCGGCGAGCACGCGCGCCACAATGTCGGGCACGCCGTGGCCCTGCGCTATGGCGAGCGCAGTCATGTCCTGCCGCTCGCTCAACCGGTGTTCCCAGGAAACACCGGTCGCCGACTGCCTGACATCGAGGAAGAAGCGTTTGTCGCCCGTCATAGGAGGCGTAATCTATAGATTGTCATTTCCGGCAATATGCGACGGCTAAACAGGAAAGTCTCAAAACTTTTCCACATCCTGGTGACGCCTTGATCTCGCGACTCACGCCTCCGCCAGAGCCCGATGATGATTGGTGGGTTCGACCTGAAATCTCAATCCGGCTCCAAATCAAAGAGATAGAGCATTATGGCGTCTGAAACCACTTTTCAGCAGCAGCATCAATCGGTTAAAGGAGAAAAATGACTTGGCCTAGCCCGCACGCTCGATGCGGATAACCTGCGGCTTGTCTGTGAGGTGGCCGTCCTTGGTGATGCCGTCGACAGCCTTGCGCACCGCTGCTTCCGTCGTCTCGTGGGTGACCAGGATCACCGTCTTTTGCGCGTCGGTCTCACCGCTGACGGCATGCTGGACGATCGATTCCAGCGAAATGTCGTTGTCGGCCATGCGCTTGGCGATCGCGGCAAAGACGCCGATGCGATCATGCACGGTCAGTCGGATGAAATAGCCGCCGGCATGGCTGCGCATCTGCGCCTTCTTGTAGGGCCGCAGTTCCTTGGCCGGCAGGCCGAACACCGGACCGTGCTGGAAGCCCGGCCGGCTCTTGGCAATGTCGGCGATATCGCCGACCACGGCGGACGCGGTGGCGTTGCCGCCGGCGCCGGGGCCGGAGAGCAGCAGCTCGCCCAGAATGTCGGTTTCGATGGCCACCGCATTGGTCACGCCATGCACCTGTGCGATCACCGACGCGGTCGGCACCATGGTCGGGTGCACACGCTGTTCGATGCCGCTGTCGGTGCGCTGCGCGACGCCGAGCAATTTTATCCGGTAGCCAAGGTCGCCCGCGGCGCGGATATCGGCCTGGCTGATATTGGAAATGCCTTCCATGTAGATGTCGTTGGCGGCGATCCTGGTGCCGAAGGCCAGGCTGGTCAGGATCGACAATTTATGCGCCGTGTCATGGCCCTCGATATCGAAAGTCGGATCGGCTTCGGCGTAGCCCAGCCGTTGCGCGTCCTTCAGGCACTCGTCGAAGGAGATGCCCTCGGCCTCCATGCGGGTCAGGATGTAGTTGCAGGTGCCGTTGAGGATGCCGAAAACGCGGGTGACCGAATTGCCGGCCATCGCCTCGCGCATCGTCTTGATGACCGGGATGCCGCCGGCAACTGCCGCCTCGTAGTTGAGCAGCACGCCCCTCTTCTCGGCGATTTCGGCAAGCGCCACGCCGTGCTTGGCCAACAGCGCCTTGTTGGCGGTGACGACATGACGTCCGGCTTCAAGTGCTGCCTTGACCGACGCGCGCGCTGCCCCTTCGTCGCCGCCGATCAGTTCGACGAAGACGTCGATATCGGCGGCCTGCGCCATCTTGATCGGATCGTCGAACCATTTGGCGGCGCTGAGGTCGACGCCACGGTCGCGCTTGGGATCGCGCGCGGAAACGGTCGTGACGATGACATCGCGTCCGCACTGGCGCGTCAGCTCCGCTGCCTTGTCGCGCAGCACGCGCGCCACCGAGGCGCCGACCGTACCCAGACCCGCAATTCCAACACGCAACGCTTCAGCCATGCCCGGCGACGCCCCTCAAAAAATCTACTCGAATAAGATGTGCGGCGACTTTAGCGATGCGCGGCGAGCGGCACCACATTGTTCGGCTGCTTGGCGCTGGACGCCAGGAAGCGCTTGATGTTGCGCGCCGCCTGCCGGATCCGGTGCTCGTTCTCGACCAGCGCGATGCGGACGTGATCGTCGCCATGCTCGCCAAAGCCGATGCCCGGCGCCACCGCCACGTCGGCGTGCTCGATCAGGAGCTTGGAAAACTCAAGCGAGCCGAGATGCTTGAACGGCTCCGGGATCGGCGCCCAGGCGAACATCGAGGCAGCCGGTGCCGGAATGGTCCAGCCGGCGCGGCTGAAGGCATCGACCATGACGTCGCGGCGCTTCAAATAGACCTCGCGCACTTCGGCGATGTCGGCGCCGTCGCCATTCAGCGCATGCGCCGCCGCCACCTGGATCGGCGTGAAGGCGCCGTAGTCGAGATAGGACTTCACCCGCGTCAACGCCGAGATCAGCCGCTCATTGCCGACGGCAAAGCCCATGCGCCAGCCGGGCATGGAGAAGGTCTTCGACATCGAGGTGAACTCGACGCAGACATCGATGGCGCCCGGCACTTGCAGCACCGAAGGCGGCGGATTGCCGTCGAAATAGATCTCCGAATAGGCAAGGTCCGACAGGATGATGATGTCGTTCTTCTTGGCGAAGGCGACCACGTCCTTGTAGAAATCGAGCGAGGCGACCAGCGCCGTCGGGTTAGACGGATAGTTGAGGATCAATGCCAGTGGCTTCGGGATCGAATGACGGACACCGCGCTCGAGCGCCGGGATGAAGCCGTCATCCGGCTCGACCTGCAGCGAACGGATGACGCCGCCCGACATGATGAAGCCGAAAGCATGGATCGGATAGGTCGGGTTGGGGCACAGGATCACGTCGCCCGGCGCGGTGATCGCCTGCGCCATATTGGCGAAGCCTTCCTTCGAACCGAGCGTCGCCACCACCTGCGTGTCGGGATTGAGCTTCACGCCGAAACGGCGCTGATAATAGGCGGCCTGGGCGCGGCGCAGACCTGGGATGCCGCGCGAGGAGGAATAGCGATGCGTGCGCGGATCGCGCACCACTTCGCACAATTTGTCGACGATCGCCTTCGGAGTCGGCAGGTCGGGATTGCCCATGCCAAGGTCGATAATGTCAGCGCCGCGCGAACGGGCGCTGGCCTTCAGCCGGTTGACCTGCTCGAACACGTAGGGCGGAAGCCGGCGGACCTTGTGAAATTCTTCCATGTCAGTTCCAGACGATTTAAGATTGGCTTCAGCACAGTTGGCTTGGCTAGGCGCCCTTGGCAAAGACCGCTTTCGGCGCGCGATATAGCCTTATTTGCAGGTAGGGTCGAGGGCGGGATCGCATTTGGCTTCGATCTGCTTCAGCGTGTCCTTGCCATGGTTCTTCGCCAGCGAATTCAGCGCCGCCGGGCTGGTGGACGGGGCACCGCCGCCGCCCTTGGCCACTTGCCCCTGCTGTTCGCCCTTCAACTGGGCAAGCTTGGCCTGCGTCTCCTCAGGGGTGAGTTGCTTTGCCGCCACCTGCGGTGGGATGTTGAGATTGGGATAAGAGCCGGTGTCCTGCGCGCCCTGGGTCAGGCCGACATTCATCCCGTTGCCGGTGTTGGCGCTCGTGCAGCCACTTGCCGCCAGCAGCCCTGGCGCCAGACAGGCGATTGCAACCGCGATGCGGCAAAAGCGGCCTGCTCCCGAAAAAATGGTCTCGCCGGTGTTAATCGTCATATTGTTTTCCTGGCAGCCGGGGTACAGCGCATTGGACCCGGTCAGATGTCCCATGATAATATGTCAAGAAAACGCCTCGGGAGGAACCCCGCGAGCCATGTCCAAAACACCTGATTCGAGCAAAGCGGAAGATGATCAATCTTCGACCGTCGAGCAATATCTGGTGAAAGACCCGGAACGCTTCGCGTTGAACATGGCGCGCATGGTCGAACAGGCCGGCAAAGCCGCCTCGGCCTGGGCCGAGCCGCGCGAAAAAGGCGAGGTGCGCGATCATGTCGCCGAACCCGTGGTCGACATGGTCAAAACCTTTTCCAAGCTCAGCGAATATTGGCTGGCCGACCCGCAACGCGCGCTGGAAGCGCAGACGCGACTGTTCGCCGGCTACATGACGGTCTGGGGCAACGCCATCCAGAAGGTTAGCCCGAATGCCGAAGCGCCGGACGATGCGGTCAAGCCCGAGCGCGGCGACAAGCGTTTTCAAGACCCCGAATGGGGTCGCAACGCTTTCTTCGATTTCCTCAAACAGGCCTATCTCGTCACCTCGCGCTGGGCGGCCGACCTGGTCGAGCACGCCGAAGGCCTCGACGACCACACCCGCCACAAGGCGAGCTTCTACGTCAAGCAGGTGTCCAATGCCATCTCGCCGTCGAACTTCATCCTGACCAATCCGGAGCTGTTTCGAGAAACCGTCGCCTCGAATGGAGAAAACCTGGTGCGCGGCATGAAGATGCTGGCCGAAGACATCGCCGCCGGCAAGGGCGACCTGAAGCTGAGACAAGCTGACTATTCGCCCTTCGAGATCGGCAAGAACGTCGCGACATCTCCCGGCAAGGTGGTCGGCCGCAGCGATGTCGCCGAAATTATCCAGTACGATCCGACGACGGAGACGGTGCTCAAGCGCCCGCTGCTGATCTGCCCGCCCTGGATCAACAAGTTCTACATCCTCGATCTCAACCCGCAAAAGTCCTTCATCCGCTGGGCGATCGAGCAAGGCCATACCGTGTTCGTCATCTCCTGGATCAATCCCGACGAGCGGCACGGCGCCAAGGGCTGGGAAGCTTACATACGGGAAGGCCTGCAATACGGCCTCGACATGATCGAGAAGGCGACCGGCGAGAAAGAGGCCAACGCCATCGGCTATTGCGTCGGCGGCACGCTGCTGGCGGCCGCACTCGCACTGCTGGCACAGGAAGGCGACAACCGCATCAAATCGGCGACCTTCTTCACCACGCAGGTCGACTTCACCCATGCCGGCGACCTGAAAGTCTTCGTCGATGAGGACCAGGTGGCAGCGGTCGAGAAATCGATGAACGAAAAGGGCTACCTCGACGGCACCAAGATGGCGACCGCCTTCAACATGCTGCGCTCGGGCGACCTGATCTGGCCTTATGTCATCAACAATTACATGCGCGGCAAGGATCCCCTGCCCTTCGACCTGCTCTACTGGAACGCCGATTCCACCCGCATGGCGGCTGCAAACCACTCCTTCTACCTGCGCAACTGTTATCTCGAGAACAATCTGACTCGTGGCGTGATGGAACTCGCCGGCCGCACTGTGTCGCTGGCCGACGTCACCATCCCGGTCTACAACCTGGCGTCGAAGGAAGATCACATCGCGCCGGCCCTTTCGGTGTTTCTCGGCTCGCAATATTTCGGCGGCGACGTCGAGTTTGTGATGGCTGGTTCCGGCCACATTGCCGGTGTCGTCAACCCGCCGGCAGCCAAGAAATACCAGTACTGGACCGGCGGCAAACCGACGGGCGATTTTGGCCAGTGGCTCGCCTCGGCGGTGGAGCATCCCGGCTCCTGGTGGACGCACTGGCAGCACTGGATCGAAACCCAGGACGACACCCTCGTTCCGGCCCGCAAACCGGGCAAGAATATGAAAACCCTGGGTGATGCCCCCGGCACCTATGTGAAGGTCCGCGTGTAACGCCGGCACCTTTTGCAGGTGCCTGTGTGTAACGGAATGTAATGTCTGGTGAGTTGACGGGCCGGCAAAACGGGGCGAAATGGTGTCGTCAACCTTCAAGAAGCCTCAATTGGCCTCCAACGAGCAAATAATTCAGAGGCTTGCAGAATTGACACAAGTCTCGTTTCCGGTTTGGGAACACAAGGTTATTGGATGTGAACGTTTCGACGCCGCACCAATAGCAGGCCGACCGGACACCGAGGGGGAATCTAGTTTTGAAATCAGTAGGATCGCGTCTCGCGGGGAGAGAAGGTCGCACTATAGCGGCAGCGCTTTTCTCCGTGCTTCTGGCGTCCTGCACCTCCGCTGGCGACCCCACAATGTCCGCCGGCATGCCTGGCTACAACGCGACCGCTTCTGACATCGCCGCGGCTTCCGGCGCCAGCCCTGCGGCGCCGGGCGATTCGACCGTGCAGGTCACATCCACCGGGCCGCAGATGATGATGACGGCAGCGGGCGATGCGACACTGCCCGAGCAGGTCGCCTATGTGCCGGTGGCCAAGCCCGGCACCGGCTTCCCGGTCAATGTTCCCGCCGGCTCCGAAACCATTGTCGGCCAGACGCCGCAGTCGCTGCAGCAGTCAGCACAGACCGCGGCCGCAACGGACGCCGTGGCGCAGAAGATCGCCGCCGCCGATGCCGGCGTGACCGCACCGAAAGCGACGGCAGCGGCACCCGCGACCAACGAGGTCTACGTGACCGCCGCGCCCCAGCAGATCGACACGCCGAAGAAGGGCTTCCTGGCCTCACTGTTCAGCACCACGCCAACCTCGGCGGCACCTGCTCCGCTGGTCAACTCGCGCTCGGGCGAACAGCCTGCGGTTGCTTCCCAGAAGGCCGTCCCGGCAAAGCCGATCATCACGCTAGCGTCAGCCAATTCCGCCGACAAGCCCTTGCAGCTTGCCTCGCTTGGCAACGAGAGCAACCACATCACCGGCAGCGATGCCTTGCCCGGCGTGCGCCAGACGGCGCTGTTCGAGATCAAGCGCAAATCCGGCCTCGACGACGAAAGCGACGTCGACCTGAACGAGGACGAGGGTTCGGGCGGCGCCTATCAGGTGGCCTCCGCCGCCGGCCTCGCCCGGCTGGCGCCCAATGGCCTGTTGAAGCAAAACGAGAGCGTCGACGTCGCCTGCCTGAAGCCGTCGCTGGTGCGTGTGCTGAAGACCATCGAAGGCCATTACGGCCGCAAGATGATGGTCACATCAGGCTACCGCGACCCGGCCCGCAACCGCCGCGCCAACGGCGCCAAGAATTCGCTGCACATGTATTGCGCCGCCGCCGACATCCAGGTTCCCGGCGTCTCCAAATGGGAACTGGCGAGCTACATCCGAACCATGCCCGGCCGCGGCGGCGTCGGCACCTACTGCCATACCGAATCCGTTCACGTCGACGTCGGCCCCGAGCGCGACTGGAACTGGCGCTGCCGCCGGCGGGGTTAGCATCCCCATTCGGCAAACGGGCCGAGGGGCTGTTAGCAGCCCGCCGTTTTTTCCGATTACCTATCAGCGACGTTCGAGATTTGCCGAGGCACCCGCGACTTCGTCATCCTATGGCGAAGCAAGGAGCGCAGCGACGCAGCGCAGACGCGAGGATGACGACTGCGCGGCGCGTTCGTCCAAAGATGTGCAACGACGCGAGGCCAGAAAACCTGCGCTGGCTCACCAAACTGGCCGTTTTCGCCCCTCTTGAAAAAAGTTTCCGCATCTGGCGGCTGATGGGTTGCCGGTTGGCAACAACGCAATTATAAGCCGCTTCGTCTGAGCGCGCCCATCGTCTAGCGGTTAGGACACCGCCCTTTCACGGCGGTAACAGGGGTTCGATTCCCCTTGGGCGTACCAGACATTTCAAGCACTTAGCAGAAAATTCCCCGTCCCTGTCCAACGTTTGGCCAATTCTCTGCCGGCGTTTGTCGCGCTTCGTGATTCCTGTCACACTCCGTTTTCGGCTTGGAGGAGGAATTATGGGTTTGATTTTTACGGGTGAGCGAGGAAACAGCAGCGAGTTTGAGCTTTTGCTTGAAGCATTAGACGGGGAAGAACGCGTGGTGGTTGTCACCTCGACGGAAGCAATCGAAGACTATGGCTTGGAGGCCGTTCAGGACAAGGCTTCTGAAAAGTACGACGCTAAGCGGTTCAATGAAAACGGCAGCGTTACCGTGACGACAAGCGATTTCATAAGCCCACCACCGTAAGACGTATCTCTGCTGCGTTGACTTGACGGATCAACAATAAAGGCGACTTGCGATGGACTTGGACGAATTCATTTCTGAAACCCTGGGGCAAATCCTTTCGGGCATCGCCAAGGCCCAAGGCACCGATATCGGAAAGAATGTGAATGCGGCGTTCCCTGGCGTTCTGGGCAGCAATCTATCTGCGCTGCCTGAATTCGGCGTTTTCGCGCGCGTTGACTTTGACGTCGCAGTGACAGCCGAAACGTCTGTGGGCGGCAAAGGATCTATCAGGGTTTGGGGGATCGGCGCTGAGGGGGGCAAGGACAGCAAATCTCAGACCGTGAGCAGAGTCGTATTCGCAGTGCCGCTGAGGTTGCCTGATGGCGATCAATCGAAGCAAATAGCTGCAGACGCAGCCGAGGCAGAGAGAAAACGGAAGCTGCTCGAAAGCATCAAAGCGCGACCGGTTGGCGGCCCCGAAGGCTGGATGGCGCGCTAAAGTCCGCCACCGTGAGGCAGCTTCCGTTCGCTTGTTCTCCAGCAATTGTCCCAACATCGCAGGCTCGGGAGAGGATCATGCACTGGCAGAAAACAATCGTCGCCATGTCGCTCTGCCTTTGGCTCGTTCCAGCCTCTGCCCAGACGCAGAGCGTGGCGAACATGAGAGTCATGGCGTACAGCGCATGTGTGCAGGTTCAGTCGAGCCAATATACTCAACTAGATGGCAGCATGGTGGACATCGCGGAAGCCTCGATGGCAAGTTGTGGGACCGAAGCAGAGCAGTTGCAGGACCTAGTCGAGTCAGAAAATGCTCCGGACGTTGCCAAGCTGATAATGCAAAAGCTAACCACACGGATTCGCCGCGAGGCATTGGCAAACGTAGCGGAAACTCGTCTTTCTCTTAAGCGCGCAAAACCATAATGTGGGAAAGCCCGCCAGCGTGAGGCAATGGGCTTAGTGAAGACGCCGAGTTTGCCGCAACCAGTGAAGCGCGCCCCTAGACGCGCGCAGTGCCACTCTCCCGGTGGCCGAAATGCCGTGGCGCTGATGCTCCCAGCGAGCAAACCTTCATAGTCGACTGGCCGGCGATCCCTTCAATTCACGTCGACGGACTCAACGGCGGCAACTTAGCCGACAGGTGTGGCTTACTAGCTACATACAAGGTTGCAGGTTTATGGCACTAAGTTCCTGACATTGTGCTGGGGATTCCGATGAAAGCCTTTCTTTTCGCTTCACTTATCGCGCTTTCGGTGACCGCGCCGGCAATCGCCGCCGACACCATTACTGCTCCTGTGGACACCCCCGAATGGACCTGGCAAGGACCTTACGCTGGTATCTTCGGCGCGGGAACGCTGGAACACTACAAGATCCATGAGCCGAACATTGGCGCCGGAGCTACTCACAGCCCCGGCTCGGCAACAATCGGCGGCTTTGCGGGCTATAACTTCCAGTCGGGCAAGATTGTCTACGGCGTCGAAGGCGAGCTTGGGTACCGCTTCAAGAAGAACACCTTCAACGACATTCCAGGCCCAGGCGTCCTCGACGCTTCCACCGGGTTGTTTGGCTCTGTAAAGGGTCGGGTCGGCATGGACATGGGAGCGTACATGCCGTTCGTCACGGCGGGGGTAACCGCCGCAAAGTTGAAGACGTTCTATCCAGGCGGTGACGCGGAGCGCGATGCCACCTTGGTAGGCGGCATCGTTGGAGCAGGTTTAGACGTCGCACTCACCCACAACGTGTTTTTGCGCGGAGAGTATGATTTCTCCTTCTTTGGCAAGAAATCGCTAGAATATTGCGGTGGCGGGTGCACACTCGAACACACGGTTCAGACGCACGACTTCCGCGTCGGCGTCGCGATGAAATTCTAGCAGTAGAGAGGCTCTGGCCGGCTGCCGTGTTCAGAGCTTGCATAGACAAGCCGTCGATCTCTCCCGAGCGGAGCCGCGAAAATCACACGAAGCCCCACGCTCAGTCTGCGACGGGGCTTTTTTGTGTCTGCGCTTGTAAGTCAGGACGATGTGTAGGATTATTGTCCTCGTTGCGGCGAACCCCTTCAACGGAGATCGCCAATGGCCAGAACCAAACCTTCCGAACGGCTTTCACAGGCTGAAATCGAGCGCTTCCTGGCGGCAGCCGAAGCGCTGCACAAGAGCATCGTCGGACCGCTCCTGGCGTACCACGGCGAACACTACCAAGCTCTACGTGAGGTCCATGGACCCCTGTTGAAGTCGATTGAGACCATCACCGGCCGGAAGGCGCAGTTCATCCAATGGAACGGGACAGGGCCGGCACAGCCCCGGGAGAAGCCTCCGGGCTAATGCCCAGCTTCGCGCACCTGTCGCCGCCGCATCACCTCTAAGAGCAGTTCGAAGACGGTTTCAACCTCGCCGTTGATTTCGTCGGCGTCGATGCCGGCCTTCTCGGCAGCTGTCATCAACTGGTCTTTCAAGTCACCGATGGTGATCGGAATCTTCCAGCGCCACAATGGGCAGCTGCTTGGCCACCCACTTGTCGAGAAACGTCATGCCGAGTGTGCTCATTTCTTAGCAACCTCTCATCTTGACGCCGCAGCCGCCCGCCCCAGAGTCTTGCACATGGCTCGGGGAAATATCAAAGTTGGCGACGAGGTCGCCGTCACGGCGGTTGTGCGCGGTCGGGTGACACCCGATCGCATCAGCGTGACGATTCCTTCCAATGCCTTCCCGCATTCCGTTGTCGATTCGACTTCGAAAGCAGTGATCGGGCAAAACATGGAATTGACCGGCCAAGTCACGCGGGTCGATGGCGAGAAAGTGACCATTAGTCTCCGGCCGCTGGTGACCGTCGACGCCGAGCACGTGCGATTGGTGGAAGGCCATGTGGCGCCGAAGCGGAAGACGCGGCTTGTTGATAAGGCCTAGTTCAGCAAACAAAAAAAGCGGGTTTTTGAACGGGGAGGCTCAGGCTGGGCTCGCCACCTTTGCAATCTTATGAGGTTCTGGGACTCCGACCCGTTGAAGGTAAAATGCCGCCCGTGTTTGAAACTGCTCACGGTAAGGCATCTCCAGACGACACCTTCGCATCGCCGTGCCAGCCTGAATTTGTTTTGCTAAGTCCGCCGGTGAAATACTAAAGAACCGTCGAAAGTCAACGACTAGGTCGGGCAAGCCCACATTACAGAGATCAAATCGTGCGTGGGCAGCCTCTAAAGCGTGGTATCGCTCGTCATTATTCTGAACAATCCGCTTCCAGATATCGCTGCCGGCCACTTGGCCACGGAGTACAGGAGTTTCGTGCGCTTCATAGAGCAAAACGCTGTTCAACTGGCTAAGACCAGTGGCTACTTTGCTATTATGATCCTGCAGAAGGTCGCAATCTTGCGACGCTATGAGGGCATATGCGTGGGGAATTTCTTCGACGCTGCCGTCCTCGGGATAGTAGCGATACTGAACGATGCCAGAGATAATTTCGCCTTGGCGAAACTCCAAGTTCGGATCGACCGTCGCGTATATCGACGGTCCCGATGGCAGTTGGACAGCGACCTCCCCCGCGGTCATGCCCAATCAGTCTGTGAAGGTAAGCGGCTGACGTTCGACCCGCCGAACATTCTTTGCCATGACGCGTTTCTGCGGCTGATCGATAACAGGCCTCCGATCCGCCGCGAGCCTAGCTTGATCGAACTCATAGATGCCACTGAGCGCCTCGCACGCCTCGCGAAGAGCGGTGCCCCGTAACTGCCCCAAGACATATAGGCAGACCGCCCTGTAGGCGGCGGAGATGGGCAAATTGCTTGCGCGCCCAGTGACCTCAATGTTCGTCACGAAGTTTGCCTGAGATTCAATCCCGTGATCAGTGACGGACCATTTCAGCGACGGGCTTTGGTCCAAGTGTGTCATGAAGAAAGTCGGAAATGCACCACCGGAAGGCGTATCTCGCCCGAGCGTTGAATCTTCGCAGGTGGGAATGCGTACTAGCGACGTCATTCTGCTTCTCCGTGTAGCAGTCTATATCAAATACGTAGGCTTTGTCGGGTCCGTTTTCACGTTGTCCGAGGCCGTGCTGTAGAAGAATGCCTTCTTGCTGACCAGGCAGCATCGCTCTAACGACGCTGAAGGCCTCAGTAATTCGGTCATTCGAAAATCCAGGGTGGGCCAACCCGCCGAGAACATTTTTGCTCAACAGCGCCGCCCAAGGCGATCCTTCGATGCCGAAATCGCCGGGCACCACTGCATTTTGGTATCGCAGGCCGATTCTCGTGAGGAAACTTGGCTTATATATGTTGCTAAGCGCATCGATCGCCAGTTTGACAGGGGCTTCAAAATCTTCCCATCTGCTGTAGTTGGACGAGGTCACCGACAGGGCGTCTGGTGCCAAAGCAATCGTTGTTGCCCTGTCCTGTGACAAAAACTGATATTGCGATTTTAGCGGGCCGGCGGCACCGAGCATTTTTGCCACTTCGGGCGGCAGATCTTGCATCCCCGGCGGAAGCTGCTGCTCGACTATGGGATAAAGATCCCGAACCTGGTCCTGAAAATCGGCCGGCGGACTGGCCTCAATGCGGAGTATTTTCGGAAAGCGAATTTGGCAGATGACCTGGACCAATGGCGATCTTGCGTAAATCACGCGCTCGGAATTCGGAAAGAATTCGTCGCGTTCAATCATTGCAGCCCGAGTCCCCCAGCATTTTTCGTTTTGGCAGCATACGCCGCGAGATCCTTTAAAATGCAATACCAAGGCTTGGCAATTGGCCAAAAAATTCGCACTTGGGTGCATTTCTCGGATTTTTTCGCCGCGCGGCCGGTACTGTCCGCGACTTAAGTCCTGCCGGTGCCACTACATCCGTGGTCACCGAACAGGTGGGGCGAGCCGTGGAAGGCGATCATCGATCACCCCGCCATCTTGCGGAAAATCACCGCGGCAATTGCCGGCTGCAGCTCGTCCAGCCAGAACCAGAATCCATGCGCCTCGTCGTCGGTCAGATTGTCGGTCAGCCGCTTGGCGCGGGCTCGCAGCATCGCCACCTTTTCAGGAGCGAAAGAGCCCCATTCCGCGACAAGGGTGCTGCCTGCCGGGGTAGCCTGAAACCGCTTCACTTCTGCCGCTGGCGCCGGGGTCACATAGATGCTCGGGCCGGCTGCAATTTCCGCATAGACGGCGTACCGCGCCTCTTCCGGCAGATCGCGATCAAAACGCTCCATGAAGACGCGCTGCTCTCGATTCCCGCCCATTGCCTTGACCATGTTACCGACATCGGCCTGGACGTGGCTCAGGTGAGTGCGAAAACCGCCCATCTCGTCCCAGTCGGAAACCAACCTGCGGCCGGCCTCCGAACTGCAGAGAGCGGTGCGGGATTGATGGGCATCCATCGGCCGTGTCGGATTGATCAGGTCGGGGTTGATTTCCGACTGCTCGGCCTCCAGCAAGGCAGCGTATTCCGCGTCAAGTTTCTCGTCATAGTACCGGTGGATGTCGGTTGCCATGATGCGGGCGATTTCTGCCTTACGACCGGGCTCAGGAAGCCGAGAGGCAAAATCAGTCCCCTGGTTCCCGGTCGTAAAGCCTTCTGTCGCAGAGCCTGCTCGGGCCTCGCCAGAATCCTCGGAAATGGTAAGTTCGTTGCTCATTTGTTGCCCCCTCTCGCGTGCATCCACACACTGATTGCCGTGGTGCCGTCCCCTGCTGTGACGCTAGGCCGGGTCTGGTGCGACAGCATACCGATTGGCTTCATTCCCGCCGCTGTGAACGTCAGCGCGTTGCCAAGAGGATCTGTCAGCGTGGTCCAAGTCGTGCCGCCGTCGTTCGACCCCTGGATTGTGACCGACCCAGCCGCGCCGAAGGTGCCAAACACCTGGACGGTTCTGTCCTGATAGGTGTTGAGGGAAACCGCATTCCCTTGGTTGCCATTCGGGATTGCCAGCCATTTGTAGCGCATGACATGGATATCGGGGTCAGAGACCTGTACTCCGTTTGTCGTCGCCATCAGGCAGCCCTCGCCGGATAAAGTTGGGTCAGGAGGCGTGCTGCGAGATCGGGATTCGCTACGGCGGCCGTCATCACATGACCGTCAGCCTTGCGCTCCACAACGTAGCCATGCCCATTCCACGCAACCCGATATTTGTCATCCTGGAAGAGCTTGTCGTAGCGCTCGGGCATGGTCGTGATGCGTGGCTTCGCCAGCACGGCGCCTTTGCCGTCTGCACTCGCCACAATCGCTTCAGCAACCCAGGCCTCGTCATAGGAGACGACATAAACCCGGTCATGTTTCTTCAGCGCGTTGCGGCTGCCCGATACCTGCAGCCTGCGCCAGATTTCAGGGTGCTTCAGGTCGTCGGAAACCATGTCCGCTGGGCAGCGAACCATGAATTCGCGCCAAATCTGGCCGGCGTTCTGTAGTGAGACGCGGGCAGGATCGATATCGGGGGTTTGCCTGCTGGCGGATTTCAGCGAGGCCGGGTCAATTGCCTTGTTCATCAGAATACTCCCTTTGCGAGCAATTCCTTGGCGCGGGCTTTTGCCTCTTCGAACGAGGCGCGCTTTTCCAGCCGGTCACCGTTGGGGTGGCAGATCCAGTGTTCGATCACGTAGGATTCGATTGCTGCCTTCCCCTTCAGGATGGGCGTCAGCGGGTTGTTGTTCTTCACTGCATGTCTCCTTTGAGAGCTTTGGAAATGTAGCGGCCGGCGATCGCCTGTTCTTCGGCGCGCCAAGGCTGGTCGTAGGGGCTGCGAGCTTCCGGAAAGACGATTTGGCCGAAGCGGCGGACATGGCCGACCAGCGGCTTCAGCGCTGCCGTGAGGCGCCAACTCATCCTGTGATCGGTCTCGTCCAGAGCAAGGACGTTGTTCACCCCCAGCGCACGAAGCAGGCGAGCTGCGTCGGCGCTGCGAAGACGGAATTCTTTTAAGGCTTCTGCCACGTCGCGAGCGGCCTTTTCAGCGCGGTCAGCGGCTTCGAGGCGGTGTTCCTCCACAACTATCAGGGTTTGCCGCAAGCCTTCGAGGCGGGCTTCCTCAGTCTTGGCTGCTTCAAGGCGCTCGCGGCGGACGGCTTCACCTTCGGCGGCCTCCAGGCCGGAAAGCTCACGCTCGACATCGGCCATCTCGGCAAGGTCGAAAGGCTTGCCGTCAAGCATGGCGATGCCGTGCATGTGTTTCAGTTCTACAAGGCGGCTTTCCGCCTCCCGCTTGCGTGACGAGAAGTCAGCCATTGCGCGATGGTCCTTTCATTTGCACAGGGCCATATCGTCCTGTTTTTGCCTTCATGTTGGCGTGGGACAGATTGACGACTGGCGTGCGGTTGCTACCGCCATAGTGGTTCGCGTCAGCACGGTTCAATGACGGCACATGCATGATGGCGCCAAGAGCCGCGTTGCACAGGTCATCCGAGGCGCCGGACATGTGGCGATGTTGTCTTTGCCGGTGCGCGTGGTGCGCCGCTCAAGCTGAGAGATTTGACCGACAAGCCGGATGTTATCCAGCAGCGAGGCGGTTCCGCCCATGAGCTGCGGCAGCGCGTCCAGATAGATTTCCGAGCGGGATCTTTCAGACGCGACGTAGCGAATTCCTTCCTTGCGGAATGCATCCGAAACCCAGGAGCCGGCATATCGATCGCCGGTCACGCTGGTGATCTTGTAGGTGTTCAAAACCCTGGTGAACTCACCGACGACATCGGCCGGGGCGAAGGGAGGCTTCACCTCTCGCAGGCAGTCCAGAACGCCCCTGTCGCCTTCCCTGTGGGCAATGCCAAGGGTCATCGAGTCGTGAGCGCCGCCGCTCGGGTCGGCAAAACCCACGTAGCGGTATTGCCGCAGGTACGGGCGCTCATGGATGCCGATATCAACGCAGCGCTCCACCACGGCCCGATCAACGAATGTGGACAGGTCACCGCGGAATTTTGCATCCCATTCAGCAGCAGCCGATTCCGGGTCATCCCGGTGCGCCTGGTCGATGATGTCTGCGTCGATGGTCGGGTTGAAGACCTTGGTCCCGGCCTGCACCACCAGAACCTGTGCATCGTCCTTGCCGTAGCAATCCCGGTGCTTGGTGTAGAGCAGCCCACGCTGGGCATACGGGCTTGAGATGCCGATCAGCATCCCGCCGGTCGTTGCCAGTGCAGGCAGCACGGCGCGGTAGGTCTCGACATCGGGCAGTGATGTGGACTCGTCACGCCAGAAGCCCACCTCGTCAAAGATGCAGGCGATCAGGGTGCGACCGCGAACGGTCCTGTAGTTGTTCGTGTGGACCGAGATGCCAATGTTGCCGGCAAGCTTGATCTCATCGTTTGTCACGCTCTCGACAAGCTGAGAGAGGATTGGCGAAGCTTCGAAGAATGCCTTGATGTAGTCATAGACGGCCCGAGCCTGCCGTTGTGAGGCGGCCAGCACGAGGATGGTTCCGGTCTCGCCTGGAGCAAGCTTGCCACTGTGGTCTTGGAAGGCGGCAATGAAGTCAGCCAGGGCAGCCGCTACACGCGACTTTCCCGAGCGGCGGCCGATGATGCACCAAAGCTCACGAACGCGCTTGACGGGCGGCGCCCTGCCACCGGCAACGGCATTGAAGGCGGTAAGCTCGTCGGGGGATAGATCCAGACCATAGGCAGCGCGGAGGATGGCAATCCATGTGTCCCACGTCACTGATGGGCCGAGAGCAGCACCAAGCAGGTTCGGGTCACGAAGCGCCGTATCGATGGTGATGTTGGCCAGGCTCACGAGGAAGCACCTGCGTACCTAGTGGCGGCGTAGTCTCGCAGCGTCGGGGTGATGTCCTTCAAGGCACGGCGCTCTAGACCGAGATCGGCCAGCAGCCGGCGCTGTGCGTTGGTCAGGGCCATGAACTCGGTGATGTCCACCTCTTCGCCTGTGATGTAGCTGGCGGCGCTGTCCTTCAGCATGGCGCCAAGCACGGCCACGTTGTCGATAAGCTCCAGCTTCATGCTCGACAGATTGGCCTTGCCACCGAGATCGGCAGCCAGGGTGTCACGTAACTCGAACACCACGCGGGCAGCAGTCGTGCGGCGGTCCAGATCGTCCAGCGTCCTAAGCCGAACCTTTCCGCCCTGCTTCGGGCTGGACTCGCCTTCCATCTCTGCTGCGTCTGCTTGCATTTTCCGCCTCGAATTGGCTAAACGTTGGACAGAGTACCAGTGAACACCCGACAAGTCACTGTTTTTGATAGTCTATGTGCGTTCAAGTGAGTGCAATTTACCGCCTTGATACAGCGGCAAGGCAGTTGGGTGACACTGATTTGGGGTTAGCCATGTCTCAGGAGAAAACATGCTCCGGATGCTCGGTGGACTCAGGCGATCACCTTCGTCCCGATCACGTTTGCAGCCGCTTTTTTTGCGTCCTCCAGGGAGTAGTGGATGGAGTAGGCCCGCCACCTGCCATCTTCGTAGACCTGGAGTTCGTACATCTCAGCGATACGATGGCACGGCACAGTGCGAACACCTTGGCTGGGGAATGGCACTACCTCACCCATGACCTGCACCCCGAGATATAGATGTAGTGGTGGAATCCGCACTAAGCCCTGTAGTGGTGGAATCCGCACTAAGGATTTCCTGTTTGTGGTGCACAATCCGCACTGAAATCTGGCGTTTTCCGCCACTGGAGTTTTGTTTCTCAGATGCAGCTCTGGCCGCTCTCGCAATCATCTCCGCAGCCTCCAGGGTATCGATCTGGCGCCAGTCATTTGTCGGCTCTGCCTTGTCGAGATGGCGATAGGTCAGCCTGAATAAATTAGGGCGACGCCATTCAGCATTGCCAGCCCTGCCTTCCTGAGTGATCTCAACGAAGCCGAGCGCCACCACCTCACGCACCGCCGGCGCGATAGCGTGTCTGTGGATCCCATAATCCTCGAACTGGTCGAAGGTCGTCGGCAGCTTGCCGTTGTCGTTGCCACCGTGGTGGCCTAGTTCGATCTCAAGCCGGTCCAGCACCCGGTGGCCAGATTGCGAGAGTACCCGATAGGCCGGGGACTCCTGCATTTCGACAAGGCGCCATGAGAACTGGCCTGCGATCTTGGTCTTGCGGCCCTTGCGCGCTACGCCCTCAGCCATCGGCGGCCTCGCACTTCAGCCGGCGGTGTTCACGCTTATGATGCTTCCGGCACAACCACACGCCATCCAGCGGCCGGTCATAGTGATCCGGGTCGTGATGGAAGTCTGTCTTTGAGATGCCGCAGACCGCGCAGTCCTGCTTGACCAGGAGTCCGCGCTTGAGAGCGGACTGGACAGCGATGTGAGCCCAGCGCGCCAAGGGGTTGGCCAGACGCCATTTCTCTTGCGGAGTGAGCGCAGCAGCGATAGAAGTATGGGGTGACGTTTTTCCATTGCCGCCGCTCCGATGCCAGTCGGTAGCGGCGGTTTCCATTTCAGGGCTTTGCATTGGTGAGCCCCCTCATGCGGGCGCTCTCGCGCATGGACTCAATGGCTTCGTGATTGGAGAGCCCGAACCGCTTTCGCAGAAATGGCACCAAGGGCCGCTCTGCCTTCCACCAGTTCGCAGTGAGCCAGATAGCAGCCTCATCGGCCTTGTCGGACAGTTCGTGATCGACACCGCTGTTCATGCCGCCACCTCGACGGCATCCTGTTCGCGGGCAAGCCGCCATTCCGCATTAGCCTCTGGAGAGATGAGGACGCGGTTGCCGACGATCATCAGGCGCGGCGCCTTGCCGGCCTTCTTGAGATTGTAGAAGCTACCCCGGCTGATGCGGTTGGCTTGGCAAAATTCCGGGATGGTGAGAGCCGCTGTAACGGTGTTCATAGTAATCCTTTCCGGTTCAAGTGAACCAATGGAGAGGATGCCTATTTGAACCATGCGGAGGCACGGAGCATCTGAGAATAACGGAGGCTCCGTTATTCTCCGGGGTATACCTTCTTGTAAAGGTCGCTAAGACGCCGAACGATGCTGGGTTCAGTCGTCGTCTTGGATTGGAGGCTAGGATTTCCCGCAATCACCTTTCTCGCAGCGTCGGCCATGCTGTTTGCCTGTTTTGACGCCAACAGATCTCGCATCATGGTGACGAATGGCGCGTCCGTTGTCGTCTTCCCCGTTCCCGGCTTCCGCCCGTAGGCCGGCTTCGGTTGCGTCGCCATATGGCCTCCTGAAAGACGGTCAAGCCATGCCAGTAGGCTAGGGAGATACACCCTGGTCATCGCATAGCGATCGGCCGCACTCATAAATGCTGCGCGCGTGTTTAGGTGATAGTCAGTCCAAGCATCGGAATTGGAATCGTCATCCGCATCGCCGGGAAAGCTGCCTTTGATCCTCTTCCGCCGGATGACATCCCATAGCCTGGACGCGGGGTTGGAAACTTTGCGGGCCTCGACATAGGCCAGCGCCTCATCGAAGGAAATCCAGTCCTCAGACATTGGTCGCCTCCATAGGGACGACATTGGTATCCTCAATTCCAAACCTTGGTGCGCCAGCCCTCACCGCGTCGGCAATGTAGGACTTGGACAGGTGGCCGTAGTGCTTTTCCACCATTCGGGTGTCTGTGTGGCCTAGCTGCGCAGCGACGACAAGCAGCGGCATGCCGTTCATGACCGCCAAGCTCGCCCACGTGTGGCGCAAGCCATGGAAGCCGATCACCGGATTGATCTTGGCTGCAGCGCACGCGTCCGTCATCGGCCGCGACTGGTGAGACTTCCCCCAAGGGTTACCGGCAGCGTTGGTCATCAACAGCGCCGTGCCTTCTTTGCCGCTGGCGAGCTGGCCAAAGAGCTTCTTGCCTTCCTCGGTCAGGACGACGTGCCGGACTTCCCCCGACTTGCTTTCACCAATGGTCAGCGTACCGACATCAGAGTTGAAATCAGCGACGGTGAGCCGAGCCAACTCCCCATAACGGGCGCCGGTTTGAAGTGCGGCCTGGACAATGCTGCGAAAATCAGGCTCGCAGGCATTCACCAGACGCTTCGCCTCGGCAATGGATAGGTATCTCACCCTCGCGGTCTCTACGTCCTCGAATGGCTCCACGCGCCGCCATTCCTTATCAGAGTCTACCTTCCCCTCCCGCCATGCATAATTCAAGGCAGCCTTGAGAATGGTCAGCACACGGTTTGCCGTGGCGCGGCGCTGGCGGATCGATGCACTGTCCGTCCCGAGATCGCGGTAACGCTGCTGCTCCCCTTCCTTGGTCCGGAGCCGTGGCGGCGTTTCTGAAACTTTGCGGTGCCATTTCCGGATTTCATCGGCGGTGAGTTTGGCAACTTCTTTATCGCCCAGCTCGGCCTCGATCAGCTTGCGACGCCATTTGGTGTCCCTCGCCGACTTCCTCTTGCCCTCCATCCAGTGGACATAGGCATCCAGAGCATCGTTGACCGTGTAGGGCCCCGCCTTGGGTGTAGGCGCGTGACGATCGGCTTGAAGCTGGCGGGCGCGATCCTGGGCTTGGGAGAACGTAAGGACAGTGGTGCCGTTGGCCTCCAGCTTGTCGTCGGCGTCGGCGATGGTTTCCACAACGTAGTCCTGCCCACCGATATAGTGCCGTGCGACCCACCGGCCGCCAGTCTGGCCCTTTCGGTATCCAAGGTGCAGGCCCTTGGCGATGGTGCGGTAATAGGGCTTCCCCCTCGCCGGCAACGCCTTGCGAGCGTTTGGCGTGTCCATCTTCCTGTCGCGTACCTTCTCGACCATTTGCCGGCGCCTTCCGTGTCCAACACTTTGTCCAATATATACCCCTCAACAGAGTTGGAAAAGCATAAACACAAGTGAACATCATAACGGTTAACCAGTTGATTGTCTTACACATGTGTGCACACGGTTGGAACCGATAGCGACCCTTTCACGGCGGTAACAGGGGTTCGATTCCCCTTGGGCGTACCAGATCTTTCAGGAAAACAATAAGCCTCGCGGCAGCCGCCGAACTAGCAGCGGCTGGAACGGTGGCGCGGCGAATCGGTTGAAACGGCGAACAGCGGCTGCCGTGCCGAGGTTTCCCTCGGCGCCTGCTCGCCGCAATCTCCGGCCACTCACCCTTGGTCGTGCGCTACCTGCGGCCAGCGCTGTAACGCCGCGTGGCCACCCTCGGTCAGCGCGTAGACGCCGCGCTCGGCCCTGGCGAACCAGCCATAGACATTGTCCAGGAGGATGCTGGCCGCGCGCGGCGAAATCGCTTTCAGATCGCGGGGGCGTTTCGGCCCGTCGGTCATGGCTGCGGCGCAGGCCAGCGCATCCTGCCGGTAGGCGGTCATGATCGGCGCGCGCGAACCGCCGCCGACCACCGGATCGCCGCGCCGGCGCCGGTGTTCCTCCATCAGCCGCGAGCGCCGCTTTGGATCGCGACGCGGCGGCAAAGCGGCCGGGCTGAGCAGCAATTCGACCTCCCCCTTGCCGCTGACAGCCAGAAGCCCGAAGCCGAGCCGCCGGCACAGCGCGCGAAAACGGCGGTCGTGCTCGCGGCCTTTGCCACGCGCCGACATGCGCGCGGCCAGCCACACTTCGTCGCATGCCGCGGCGCGATCGACACCTTGCAGCACCAGTTCGAGGTTGAACTGCAATTTCAGTTCGCAGATAACCAGCACAGGCGGCTCGCCGTCGCGCACCGCCACGATATCGCAGTGCCCGACTTCGCCCTTGACCGTGAATTCCAGGCTCTCGAGAAACCGCTTCACCGGGATGTAGAGAGACGTTTCCTGCATCGCGCAGGCATAGCCGATTCGGATCGGGTCGGCACAGGGATCGCCGAGAGGCCGACGCCTTGCGCTAAGCCGCCTTGAAACCCACTGTTTGCAAAGGCGGCCGTCAGGCAGGTCTCCGGCATGATAGTCCCGCCATAGCGCTCGACGATTTCCTTGGCGATGACCGACGTCGCCGGGGCCGAGCGCGACCAGTATTTCATCGCCTGTCCCGCGTTCAACAAGGCGCTCGCCGTGGCTGGGACGGCACAATCGACAGCGTAAGACCCGAGATTCGTCGACGCCAAGACCGGTCCACGGTTGGCCACACAATGATGAGCGCGTGTGTGCTCTGTTTGAGGCTAGGGGCGGGTGCGCGTCCGGCGCTGCCCCGGTGCGGCATCGTCCGCCTTGAAATGCATCTCGTCCTGGACCGCGGCAAAAAACCGACGGACATCGTTGGCCGCCGAAGCCGCATCGCAGCCGGCCGCGACCGCCTTGTCGAGGAGTTCGCGCGCCGTGGCCTTCCAGAACGACGTGGCCGTGTCGCCGTGCAGTCTGCCCAGCCTTGCGGCGACCTCGCGCACCAGCACGGTCTGCCGATCTAGCGGGAAGGTACGCACATTGGCTGAAGACATGTTCTGCACCATGAAACCGACGCAACGAATCAGACGCTGCTCTATGGCTCATGCCTAGCTGTGAAGTCGGAAACGGAACCTTAACGCCGCGGAGTCTGCGCCGATTGGAACGAGTCGGTTGGCCGGCCTCCAGGCCAAGCAGAACTCTAGACCCTCAGGCCCCTCGCCTCGCCGGCGCGCTTGGCCGTAACCATCATGTCCCTGGCCAGCAGGCCACTGACCCGGCAAAACGCCATGAAGGCGCGCCATGCGTCCTCAGTCCTGACCACATCCACCGTGGCGCCGAAACAGGCATTGAACGCCGCTTCATAGACCTTGCCCTGTCGCTTCTTTGGCCAGTCATGCAGGATATCCAGCGCCTGTTCGACGCTGTATATTTCCTCTACCGGCAGCCCGGGCGCGGGCGCGATGCGCACCGGCACCTCGAATTGCAATCTGTCCATTCTATATCTCCCGAACTGGCGTCGACCACAGCAACGCCGTTCGTCGTCAGAAGTTGCTTTGGCTGCTTTTGCGCGAAAATGTGTCGTCAGTGCGATCTCGGCATTCGGAGGAGATCGCGAACCTGGATGTCATCTGAGCGGCCGCGCAAGCCAGGAATATCGCCAGTATCAGTCCATTGCCGGCAGTTCTTCCTTGAACCTTGCGGCTTGCAGTGCCAAATCTGGGGAAATTTTCTAACGGGCTGATATGCGCCGCCCGCTTACAGGCAAACGGACACTATGGTCACCTATCTCGACGCCGCCACGGCACCCCTCAGGAACACCGGCCAGATCCGCCTCTACGGCGAAGAAGGATTTGCCGGCATGCGCAAGGCCTGCGATCTCACCGCGCGCTGCCTCGATGAACTGGTGCCGATGGTCCAGCCGGGTGTCACCACCGAGACCATCGACCGTTTCGTCTTCGAATTCGGCATGGACCAAGGCGCGCTACCGGCGACGCTCAACTACCGCGGCTACACCAAAGCGTCCTGCACCTCGATCAACCACGTCGTCTGCCACGGCATTCCAGACAACAAGCCGTTGAAGGATGGCGACATTGTCAACATCGACGTCACCTACATCCTCGACGGCTGGCACGGCGATTCCTCGCGCATGTATCCCGTCGGCACCATCAAGCGCGCCGCCGAACGCCTGCTCGAAGTAACCCACGAGTGCCTGATGCGCGGCATCGCGGCGGTCCGGCCCGGCGCCCGCACCGGCGCCATCGGCGCCGCCATCCAGACCTATGCCGAGGCCGAGCGCTGCTCGGTGGTGCGCGATTTCTGCGGCCACGGCGTTGGCCAGCTGTTCCACGACGCACCCAACATCCTGCACTATGGCACCGCCTCGGAAGGCGTCGAGATGCGGCCGGGCATGATCTTCACCATCGAGCCCATGATCAATCTTGGCCGGCCGCATGTGAAAGTGCTGTCGGACGGCTGGACGGCGGTGACGCGCGACCGCTCGCTGTCGGCGCAGTACGAACACACGATCGGCGTCACCGAAACTGGCTGCGAGATTTTCACCCTGTCGCCAAACAAGCTCGACCGCCCCGGCCTGCCGCCGGTCAGCTGAAAACAAGATCGCCTCAAGCCGCAGCTTTGAGGCGCCGTCGCCGAAAAAACTCGACCGCGCGCTGCTTACCGCTCTAATCTGCCGTCGAAGCCTTCGGGGAGTGTGGGGGGGTCGATGGGGAAGAGTGGCGACGACGAACGGGGGTTCTTCTCCGAGCGGTGGCTTGAACCACCGGCGAAGGACAAGGCACCAAGAGACAAATCGACGGAGAAGCCACACTATCACGGCCATCGCGACCGTTTGCGCGAGCGCTTCGTTGCCGGCGGCGCAGACGCCCTGCCCGACTACGAACTTCTCGAACTGCTGCTGTTTCGCCTGATCCCGCGCGTCGACACCAAGCCGATCGCCAAGGCGCTTTTGGCGCGCTTCGGCACTTTTGGCGAAGTGCTTGGCGCACCGGTGGCGCTGCTGCAGGAGGTGAAGGGCATCGGCCCCGCCGTGGCCGTCGACCTGAAGGTGATTGCCGCTGCCGCGCAGCGCATGGCGCGGACCGAGGTTCGCGACCGCGAGGTGCTGTCCAACTGGACGCAGCTTCTTGCGTACTGCCGCTCGGCGATGGCGTTCGAGAACCGCGAACATTTCCGCATCCTGTTCCTCGACAAGAAGAACGTGCTGATCGCCGACGAGGTACAGCAGGTCGGCACCGTGGACCACACGCCGGTCTATCCGCGCGAAGTGATCAAGCGCGCGCTGGAACTGTCGGCCAGCGCCGTCATCCTGGTGCATAATCACCCATCAGGCGATCCGACACCATCGCGTGCGGACATCGAAATGACCAAGCAGATCATCGACAGCGCCAAGCCGCTCGGCATCGCCGTCCACGACCACATCATCATCGGCAAGAAAGGCAATGCCTCGATGAAGGGCCTGCTGCTGATCTGAGCCCGACGCTCGCCGGCGCCGTCAACCCAAACGCCACCGCTCGCGAGCCAATCAGCAACATTCCGCTTTGGCTCAAATGCCCACGGTTGCGGTGTAGAAGTGATATTGCGACGGAAGCGCCCGCTTCGGCGACAATGTGGTAGACCCGCGAATACGAAGCAGCCAGTTCCCGACAGCCATTGCAGGAGATCTATTCAATGACGCTCGAATGCATAAATCCAAATGACCTGCCGATTCCGGAAATGTACTCCCAGGTCGTCGTTGCGACAGGAAGCAAGCTGGTGTTCGTCTCGGGCCAGCAGCCAGAAGACATACACGGCAAGCTCGTTGGCCATGGTGATTTCGCAGTCCAGGCGCGCCTGGCGTTCGGGAATCTCGGCCGAGCGCTTGCTGCCGCCGGCGCTCGGCCCGAGCAAGTCTGCAAGATCACGATCTACATCGTCGATTACAAACGCGACGAACACGTGCCGATCATCGAAGCGGCCCAGATCGAGCTGTTCGGCGATCACAAGCCGGCAAACGTAGTGGTCGGGATAGCGGTGATGTCTCCCGGCTACCTGATAGAGATCGATGCGATCGCGGTCATCGAGCCGTAGGCCAAGCGAGGACGCGTCAAGTCGCCCAAACAAATCCCGGAACTCGCTGCGAGATTGCCACGACCTTGATCTCTCCATCCATCCACGATCACATCGTCATCGGCAGGAATTGCGATGTCTCGATGAAGAGCCTGCTGCTCACCTGATCAACGTCGGAAACAGGAAACACGCAATGCCCCAGCCCGGCGACGAACCATGGCCGTTCGACAAGCCACGCGCAGCCCTCCTGGTCATCGACATGCAAAGCGACTTCGTCGATGAGGGCGCCGTCATGGAAGTGGCCATGGCCCGCCATCGCATTCCGGCGATGCGGCAGGTGGTCGAGCTTTGCCGCGCGCAAGGCGTCCCGGTGATCTACACCCAGCATGTGCTCAGCGACCATTTCGATATCTCGCCGCTGGAACCAGCTATCAGCCGAAGAAACCAAAGGCATGCGGGAAGGCAGCGCCGGCGCCGAAATCGTCGCCGCGCTTGCGCCCTTGCCTGGGATGTCGTCATCAAAAAGCACCGCTACGATGCCTTCCACAACACGCAGCTCGAGACCGTGTTGCGCAACATCCGTGGCGCAGGCCGGGTCGACACGGTGATCATCATCGGCACCGTGACCAGCATCTGCTGCGAATCCACCGCGCGGAGCGCCTTCATGCGCGACTACAAGGTGGCTTTCATCAGCGACGCCAATGGCGGACTGGACGAGGCATCGCACAATGCAACCCTCGACATCATAGGCAAGGTGTTCGGGCGCGTGATGACGGTTGCCGAGCTTGGGAACCTGTTGCGGAGCTGAGCCCGCGCGTCAGCTGGCGTGCGTCTCAAGCTCCGGCGACGAGCCTGCCCTCAAGAAGGTCGCGCCGCTGCTGCAATTCGCCGGAGACGAATTTGGTGAAGGCGTGGACGCGCGCCGTGCGGCGCAAATCGTCGTGCACCAGCACCCACAGCGCCGAGCCGATCTCCTCGATCAGCCCTCCGACCCTTACAAGCCCGGGCAGGCTGTCGCCGAGATAACAGGGCAGCGCCGCAACCCCGATTCCGGCGCCCGCCGCATACGACATCGTTACCAGGGAATCGGCGCGCATGGCGATCTCGACATCGGGCAGCGACGACCGCATCCAGCGGGCGACGCCGGTGTTGGCTAGGCTGTCGTCGGGCGCGATCCAGCGCAGCACACCCAATCTCGGCTCCGGGGGTAGCGTTTCGGCATAGGAACGTGTCGCGTAGGCGGCGAAGGCGACGCCCGAAATGCGCCGGCCGACCAGGATTTCCTGCGGTTGCGACACCGGCCTGATCGCCACGTCTGCATCCCTTTGCGTCAGGTTGGCGATGGAATTCTGCGTCATCGCCTCGACCCGTATGCCGGGATGGAGCTTATGAAACGCCGCCAGGATCGGCGGCAGCACCGACGCCATCAGCGTATCGGTGGTGGTGACCCGCAACCTGCCTTCGAACCTGAGATCCTGCCCCGACAGTTTGCGCGCCAGTTCATTGACCGTCTCGGCCATTGTGCGTGCCGCGCCCAGCAGTTCCTCGCCGCCCGCGGTGAGGGCATAGCCAGTCGGCAGCCGATCGAAAAGGCGGATACCCAGCCGCGCCTCGAAGGCGTTGACGCGCCGCAGCACAGTCGTGTGGTTCACGCCCAGGATCCGAGCCGCCGCCGCCAGCGAAGCGCCATCGGCGACGGCCAGCACCATGCGCAGATCTTCCCAGTCGATATCGCGTGAGCTGTGCATTCTTGCAGAAAGATAAAAGAAAGCGCTGCGCTCTGCGAGTCAAAATCACGCTTCGCTGTGCAAAAACGCAGAGCAAGCGGGCGAAATCGGCATGTCGATCTGCGCATGCACGCACGCCATATGGAGTCCGACGACAAAAGAAACAGTCGCGGAGAAGAGCCATGACGCCGATAGAACTCTACACCTGCCAGACACCCAACGGGCACAAGGCCTCGATCATGCTGGAAGAGGTCGGCCTGCCCTACTCGGTCCGCTTGGTCGACATCGAAAGGGGCCACCAGACCAAGCCTGATTTCCTGGCGCTCAATCCCAACAACAAGATCCCGGTGATCGTCGACCGGGACGCCGGCCGCACGGTCTTCGAATCCGGCGCCATCCTACACTACCTGGCGCGACGGTCGGGCAACCTTCAGCCGGTGGGCGCGCAGGAGGCGGACGATACGCTGACCTGGACCTTGTTCCAGGCGGCCCATGTCGGCCCGACGCTTGGCCAATTGTGGAATTACAAAATCTTCGCGCCGGAAAAAATCCCTTACGTGATCGAGCGTTTTGAGCGCGAAACCGGACGTGTCTTCCGCGTTCTCGATAGCCGGCTAAAGCACCATGAGCACATTGTCGGCAAAAGCTACGGCATCGCCGATGTGATGACATGGCCATGGATCAACGCGGCCGTCACCAGGCTCGGCCTCAGCCTCGATGACGCGCCAGACCTGGCGCGTTGGTATGCCGCCATAGGCCGACGCTCCGCAGTTGTCAGAGGCATTGCCGTTCCCGCCCTGCCCGAAGCATCGGCTGCCGCTTAGATCATGATGAGATTTGGTTGAAATCTCATCATGACCTAACCCTTTGTTGTAGCATGATCTTTTCCAAAAACCGGCACCCACTTTTTGGGATCATGCCCTAGCCGCCGCACCTCGCATTCAAGGAATACGATCGTGGAAATCCTCTTCATCCCTCTGGCGCTTGTCGCCGGTGGCCTGCTTGCGGTGCAAGCCGGCGCCAATGCCCAACTTTCAAAGGCGGTCGGCTCACCCTTTGCCGCGACCACGCTTCAGCTCGCGGTCGGCGCCATCGTGCTGTTGTCGATCACGGCCCTCACCGGAACGACAGCGGCTCTGCTTGCCGTTCGGCAAGCCGAATGGTGGCATGCGATCGGCGGCATGGCTTCGGCCTTCTACGTCGTTTCGACCATTCTTGTGTTCCCTCGCCTTGGCGCCGTCGTGTCCGTCGGGCTCTTCATCGCCGGGCAGATGCTTGCATCCTTCGCCCTCGACACGTTCGGCTGGCTCGGGATCCCCGAAGCAGGACTGCGAGCCGGGCCTGCCTTTGGCATGCTGGTCGTGCTTGCCGGTGCTGCCCTCATCGTTCTGGGACAGAAGGGCGCGGCGGACAATCTGGCGCCCTCGAAACTCGGCTGGATCGGACTGGCGCTGCTGGCAGGCGCCGTGCTTCCGGTGCAAGGCGCTGTAAACGCCTTGCTTCGGCACGACCTTGGCGGCGCGCCATTTGCGGTCGGCACCATCTCGTTCCTGGTGGCGATGCTGGCCATGGCCGCGGTGCTTCTGATCACGCTTGCCCTGACGAAGACGCCCCGCCCTCGCCTCGCCGGCCTGTCGTCGATGCCCTGGTGGGGCTGGCTCGGAGGTTTTGCCGGCGCCACCTATGTCACGACCGTGTTCACTGCCATCCCCGTCATCGGAGCGGCAGCTGCCGTCAGCCTGACGGTGGCCGGCCAGCAGGTCGCCGGCATCTTAGTCGACACCTTCGGCTTGTTCCGCCTGCCGCAGCGGCTTGTCTCCGGCATGCGGCTCGCCGGCGTCGTGCTGCTTTTGGCCGGCTGCATCATCATCAAGGCGCTTTGATCCCGCTGGAACAAGGCAAGCCGAATCAAACCAGCCCCTGCCCTCCCTGATTTGGGGGGTCAGGTGTCGCTCCGGCGTCACCAACGAAGCAAGGTCCGGGCGCCGCAGAAGCAATTTTTCGCTCCTTCCACAACCGGCTCTAGAATTTCGATCGCAAATCACGCATGATGCACTTGGTATTTTCCCGGGACGGCTTCGCGCCCCCTGAAATACCGGGAGGAACGGGACATGCCCATAGTGGTTGTACTCGTTTTGATCGTCGTGGGCTCGGTGTTGTTCCACTTCCTGAGCCCATGGTGGTGGACTCCGATTGCCTCGAATTGGGACTATATCGACAACACCATCATCATCACCTTTTGGATCACCGGCGTCGTCTTCGCCGCGGTCGTCCTATTCATGGCCTATTGCGTCTTCCGCTTCCGTCACCGCGAAGGCAACCAGGCGGCCTACGAACCGGAGAACAAGCGGCTCGAATGGTGGCTGACGATCGTCACCGGAGTGGGTGTTACCGCCATGCTGGTTCCCGGCCTGTTTGTCTGGAGCCGGTTCGTCAATGTTCCAAGCGACGCAACCGTGGTCGAAGTCGTCGGCCAGCAATGGCAGTGGAGTTTCCGCTTGCCCGGCAAGGACGGCAAACTCGGCACATCCGACACCCGCGACGTCACCGCTGAAAATCCGCTGGGCGTGATCGCCAAGGATCCCAGCGGCCAGGACGACGTCGTGGTAGAAGCGGCCGACCTGCATCTGCCGGTCGGCAAGCCGGTCAAGATGCTGCTGCGCTCGATCGATGTGTTGCACGATTTCTACGTTCCGGAATTCCGCGCCAAGATGGACATGATACCGGGCTCGGTCACCTATTTCTGGTTCACCCCCACCAAGACCGGGACCTTCCAGGTTCTGTGCGCCGAACTGTGCGGCCAGGGGCATCCGATGATGCATGGCATCGTCATGGTCGATACCGAGCAGGATTATGTGGCCTGGCTCGACCAGCAGCAGACGTTCGCGCAGTTGTCGGCGCCGCAGCAGACGGGCTCGGTGGAACAGGCGCCGGGCAACGCGACGGCGTCAGCTCTAGAAGTTGCGGCAAAACTCGAAACTGTCGGGTCCCGCTGAAGGGCACGGAGGTGCTCCGCCTATGGTCGATATCACGCCTGCAGATGCCGTCCCGCCCGCCGAAGTCGCGGAAATGGAACTTTACCATCCGCACAGCTGGTGGACGAAGTATGTGTTCTCGCAGGACGCCAAGGTCATCGCCATCCAGTATTCGGCGACCGCAACGGCCATCGGCCTGGTCGCGCTGGTGCTGTCCTGGCTGATGCGGCTGCAGCTCGGCTTCCCCGGCACGTTCGATTTCATCACCCCCGAGGCCTACTACCAGTTCATCACCATGCACGGCATGATCATGGTGATCTACCTGCTCACGGCACTCTTCCTCGGCGGCTTCGGCAACTACCTGATCCCGCTGATGGTCGGAGCCCGCGACATGGTCTTTCCCTATGTCAACATGTTGAGCTACTGGATCTACCTCCTTGCCGTGCTGGTGCTGGTGTCGAGCTTCTTTGCGCCCGGCGGACCGACCGGCGCCGGCTGGACGCTCTATCCGCCGCAAGCCATCATGACCGGCACACCTGGCGGCCAGGAATGGGGCATCATCCTGATGCTCGTCTCGCTGATCCTGTTCATCATCGGCTTCACCATGGGCGGTCTGAACTATGTCGTGACGGTGCTGCAGGCCCGCACGCGCGGCATGACGATGATGCGCCTGCCGCTGACCGTCTGGGGCATCTTCACCGCCACCGTCATGGCGCTGCTCGCCTTTCCGGCGCTGTTCGTCGCCTGCGTGATGATGCTGCTTGACCGCGCGCTTGGAACCTCCTTTTTCATGCCCGCGGTCGTCGAGATGGGGGAACAGCTACAGCACAATGGCGGCAGCCCGATCCTGTTCCAGCATCTGTTCTGGTTCTTCGGCCACCCGGAAGTCTACATCGTGGCGCTGCCGGCCTTCGGCATCGTCTCCGATCTGATCAGCACGCATGCGCGCAAGAACATTTTTGGCTACCGGATGATGGTCTGGGCCATCGTTGGCATCGGCGCGCTGAGCTTCGTGGTCTGGGCGCACCACATGTATGTCAGCGGCATGCACCCCTATTTCGGCTTCTTCTTCGCCACCACGACACTGATCATCGCCATCCCGACGGCGATCAAGGTCTACAATTGGGTGCTGACGCTGTGGCGGGGCGACATCCATCTCACCATACCGATGCTGTTTGCCATGGCTTTCATCGTCACCTTCGTCAATGGCGGGTTGACCGGGCTGTTTCTCGGCAACGTCGTCGTCGACGTCCCGCTGTCGGACACGATGTTCGTCGTCGCTCACTTCCATATGGTCATGGGTGTTGCTCCGATCGTCGTCATCTTCGGCGCGATCTACCACTGGTACCCGAAGGTCACCGGCCGGATGCTGAACGAGACGCTCGGCCGGTTCCATTTCTGGGTCACATTTCTCGGCGCCTACCTGATCTTCTTTCCCATGCATTACATCGGCCTGATGGGCGTGCCGCGGCGCTATGCCGAACTGACCGACGTGACGGTCATGACGGAGTCGGCGCATCACCTGAACTCGTTCATCAGCATCATGGCGTTTATCGTCGGCTTCGCCCAGATCGTTTTCCTGTTCAATCTTATCTGGAGCATCCGCCATGGGCGCGAGGCCGGTGGCAATCCATGGCGAGCCACGACACTCGAATGGCAAACGCCGCAGACGCCACCGGCTCATGGCAATTTCGGCAAGGATCTGCCGATTGTCTATCGCTGGGCCTATGACTACAGCGTGCCGGGCGCCAAGGAGGACTTCATTCCGCAAAACATGCCGGGCACGTTCGGCCCCTCCAGGGAGCCGGCATGAGCGTCATCCTGGTCTTCCTTCTCGTGATCGCCGGCTTTGCCGGCTGGTGGCTCTCGCATCAGCGGCTGATGGCGAAACCATGGCTCGAGCAAGGTGTGGCAGGAGATTTTGTCGCCTTCGACCGATCGAGCCTGCCGACCGCCAAGATTGGCCTCGGTGTCTTCCTCGCCGTGGTCGGCTGCCTGTTTGCGCTGTTCACCAGCGCCTACTTCATGCGTATGGCGCTGTCGGACTGGCAGCCGCTGCCCATCCCACGCCTGCTCTGGCTCAACACCGGCATGCTGGTGCTGAGCAGCGTTGCCCTGCAATGCGCCTCGATCGCGGCGCGCAAGCGCCAGATGGACACGGTCAGGCTCGGCCTTGCCGCGGCTGGGCTCACCGCGATCGCCTTCCTCATCGGGCAGCTCATGGCATGGCGGGACCTGACCGCCGATGGCTATTTTCTGGCCTCCAATCCGGCCAACAGTTTTTTCTACCTGATAACCGGGATGCACGGCCTGCATATAGTGGGAGGGCTGGTGGGCCTGGGCAGGACAACCGCCGGCGCCTGGAACGGGGCACGGCCGGAACGGCTTCGCCTCAGCGTCGAATTATGCGCCATGTACTGGCATTTCCTGCTTTTCGTCTGGCTCGCCATCTTCGCTCTTTTAGCCGGCTGGGCCGCGACGTTCATCGATATTTGCCGGCAGTTGCTGACCTAGGAGGTCGAGGAGCATGGCAGAAACGACACTGACGCATACCGGCCAAACGGAGACGCGGCCCGCAGGCTGGCAAGGCATCGCCGCCGACTGGTCCTCGGATCAGCGCGCGTTCAAGAACGTGTCCTGGGGCAAGGCCATGATGTGGATCTTCCTGCTCAGCGACACCTTCATCTTCGGCTGCTTCCTGCTCTCCTACATGACCGCGCGCGTCTCCACACGTGTGCCGTGGCCCAATCCGAGCGAGGTCTTTGCGCTTCGCATCGGCGGTTCGGACATTCCACTGATCCTGATTGCCATCATGACCTTCGTGCTGATATCGAGCAGCGGAACGATGGCCATGGCGGTCAATTTCGGCTATCGCCGCGACCGCCGCAAAACCGCAATCCTCATGCTTCTGACGGCAGCGCTAGGAGCCACCTTCGTCGGCATGCAAGCCTTCGAATGGACCAAGTTGATCACCGAAGGCGTACGGCCGTGGGGCAATCCCTGGGGCGCGGCACAATTCGGCTCGACTTTCTTCATGATCACCGGCTTCCACGGCACGCATGTGACGATCGGGGTGATCTTCCTCGTCATCGTGGCGCGAAAGGTCTGGCGTGGAGACTACGACGTCGGTCGTCCCGGCTTCTTCACCAGCCGCAGGGGTCGCTACGAGAACGTCGAAATCATGGGGCTCTACTGGCATTTCGTCGACCTGGTCTGGGTGTTCATTTTCGCATTCTTCTATCTTTGGTGAGAGGCTGACATGGCTGAAGCAACCGCAAACGGCCTCGGGCAACACGCGCTGCACTCTGATCATGCGCATGAAGGGCCATCGACCGGCGTCGCGGAGGTTCATCAGGAACATCCGATCAAGCTCTATCTGGTGGTCTGGGCATGGCTGTTCATCCTCAGCGCCTGCTCCTACATGGTCGATTATCTCGGCATCCACGGCTATCTCAGATGGTCTCTGATCCTGATCTTCATGATCCTCAAGGCCGGGCTGATCGTCGCCGTGTTCATGCACATGGCCTGGGAGCGGCTGGCGCTGACCTATGCGATCATCCTGCCGCCACTTCTGATATTGGTGTTCGTGGCGATGATGCTCTTCGAAGCGGACTACACGCTTCTCACCCGGTTGTCCTTCTTCGGACCGGGGCCCTGACGCACAGTCTTCATCTCCGGTCAAAGACCGGAGATGAAGCTTCCCATCAGCTGATCTGCAGGGTCAGAGGCCTACCCGCGTCGGGGACGATGGCGGCTCTACAACCTTGCGGTAGACATGCCAGGTGGCGTGACCCAGGATCGGCAGCACGACCGCCAGCCCGGCAAACACCGGCAGCGAGCCTATGATCAGGGCGACGGCGACAATCAGTCCCCAGACAGCCATGGGGATCGGGTTCGCCAGCACCGCTCGCACCGACGTGTGGATGGCTTCGTAGGCGCCGACGTCGCGGTCGAGCAGCAATGGGAAGGCGACAACCGTCGTGCACAACACCACCGCGGCGAAGACGAAGCCGATGGCGTGCCCCAGGACAATCAGAGACCAGCCGCGTCCGGTGGCAAATATTTCATTGATGAAGCCCGAAATCGATGCAGGCGGAGCCGGGCCGAAGAGATATTCGTAGAACACCTGCGCCGCCAAAAGCCAGGCGATGAAGATTGCAACCAGCATGATCCCGACTGCGGCGATGGCTGGCAGGGCCGGAGAATTCCTGACCTCGAACGCGTGCGTCCAGGAGGTGTCGAGCCCGGCTTCTCGTCTGCGGCTGATCTCGTAAAGGCCGATCGCCGCGAATGGACCGATAAGCGCAAAGCCGGACACCAGCGGAAACAACATCGGCAACGCATTGGCACCCGAAGTCCAGGCAGCGAGCACCACGCCGACAAGCGGATAGATCAGGCAGAGAAAGACGATGTGCGACGGTTTGACCATAAAATCGTCAACACCGCGCTTGAGCGCATCGAAAAGATCGGAAACACTGATTTTTCGGATTTTGGTGTGTTCCAGCGTTTCGCTGGCGCCTGCAATCACGTGAAAACTTGTCATGCCCGTTCCTCCAGACCAGGTCCGGCAAGGTCGCGGTATCACGGTGCTGCCGTTCTGCATGACTGGCCACGCGAACCGCGACCTGCACCGCAATCAATATACTCCATTGACTGGAGCTTGTCGCCCGTTCTTACAAAAGGCTCCCGGAAGGCGAAGTTTCCGAACACAGCGTCATGCCGTCACCCTCCGGCTGACATGAACGCGCGCATCGCGATGGTATCGGCAAGCAGCACGGCAAAGATCGCGAAAAGATAGAAGATCGAATAGGCAAACAGCGCCTTGGCCGGCTTCATCTCCTTGTCGAGGATGACCAGGGCGTTCCAGGCATGCCACATGAAACCCGCGCCCAACGCAGCCGAAACAATCCCATAGACCCCGCTCGTAAATTCGAACGCCCAGGGCAGCACTCCGATCGGTGCCAGAAGCAGTGAATAGGCGAAGATCTGCCTTCTGGTCGAGGCCTGGCCGGCCACGTTCGGCATCATCGGGATGCCGGCAGCGGCATAGTCGCCGGCCTTGAACAGTGCGAGCGCCCAGAAATGCGGCGGCGTCCACAGGAAAATGATCAGGAACAGGATCAGGCTTTCAATGCCGATGGCGCCGGTGGCCGCCGCCCAGCCGATCATCGGAGGAAGGGCACCCGCTGCGCCGCCGATGACGATGTTCTGCGGCGTCGAGCGCTTCAGCCACATCGTATAGATGACGACGTAGAAAAAGATTGTGAAGGCCAGCAGTGACGCGGCAAGCCAGCCCACCAGCACGCCGAGCGTCATGACCGAAAGTGCGGAAAGCACCAGGCCGAAGCCGAGCGCTTCGCCGGCCGTGACGCGGCCCGACGGAACCGGCCGCTTTGACGTGCGCGACATCAGCGCGTCGATGTCGGCGTCGTACCACATGTTGAGCGCGCCGGCCGCTCCCGCTCCAACCGCAATCGCACCTATGGCGATCACGGCGATGACCGGGTTCATCGCGCCGGGCGCCACCATCAGACCGACGAAGGCGGTAAACACGGCAAGGGCCATGACCCGAGGCTTCAAGAGCGCAAAGAAATCACTGGCCGTCGCTTCCGAGAGGCGGACGCCGGTATCCTTGAGGCTTTCCTTGACCGACATTTGAGACGACCATCGATGGAAACCGGGCAGCCTAGAGCAATTCCAGGAAAGTGTATGGGGTTCCGCCCGGAATTGCGTAAGAACAAAGAGATCGAGCGGATCGCCGTTTCCGTGAAACGGTGAAACGCTCTGGCCGGCCGAAGAGCCAGGTTACGGGGAAAATTGCTTCAGATAGGCGATGACGTTGGCGACGTCCTCGTCCTTCTTGAGGCCGGGAAACGCCATCTTCGTCCCTTTGACCATTGCCTTGGGGTCGTGAAGATACGTCGTCAGTGTCGGCTCATCCCATTTGACGCCGGATGTGCCGGCCGCGATCATGGCTTCGGAATATTTAAAATCCGGATGCGTGCCGGCCGTCCGGCCGATAACGCCATGCAACGAAGGGCCTATCTTGTTGGTGTCTTGGTCTGCGACGTGGCAGACCTTGCATTTGGTGAAGACCTTCTCGCCCGCCGCGGCGTCCTGTGCCCGCGATGGATTGGCGATGAAAGTTGCAACGGAAACGACGGCGAAAAACGCAACCAAGCGCATGGCATTCCTCCCTGATCGTCAAATTTTCCTCAGACGGTCTGCACATGCCGGTAGCACCAGCATGCGCCCTGCACGGCAGAATAGATTCTCCGCTCCTCCCCAGATGGAATTGCGCCACCTGTGTACCACAGAATCTGGCCGGTAGGTAGAACAGGTCGACCGTACAAAGGTTCAGGTGGGCTGCGGTGGCTCAAGGCACATCCGCCACAACGAAAAAGGCCGCCTCGAGGGCGGCCTTTTCTGATCTTGTCGTCAGACGCTTATTCGGCGTCCTTGGCGGCCTTCTTCTTCGGGGCTGCCTTCTTCTTCGGCTCTTCCGCGTCGTCGGCCTTTTCAGCCTTGTCGGCCTTCTTGGCAGCGGCCTTCTTCGCCGGCTTGGCCTTGGCGGTATCGCCCTCTTCGTCGTCAGCCATCAGCTCTTCCTTGCTGACCTTGACGTCGGTGACCGAGATCTGGCTGAGCAGATGGTCGACGACCTTCTCCTCGAACATCGGCGCGCGCAGCGTGTTCAGGGCTTCCGGATTGCTGCGATAGAACTCGAAGGCTTCCTGCTGCTGGTTGGCCGGGTAGCGGCGCACCTGCTCGAACAGGCCGCGCTGCAGTTCCTCGTCGGAAACGGTGACGCCGGCCTTCTCGCCGATCTCGGCCAAAACCAGGCCGAGACGCACGCGGCGCTCGGCAAGCCGCAGATATTCGGCGCGTGCCTCTTCTTCCGTCGTCTCCTCGTCGGCGAAGGTACGGCCGGCGGCTTCGAGATCGCGGTTGACCTGGGTCCAGATGTTGTTGAACTCGGCATCGACGAGCTTCGACGGCGCCTCGAACGAATAGGCCGCGTCAAGCTGGTCGAGCAGCTGGCGCTTGACCTTCTGGCGGGTCATCGAACCGAACTGGTTCTCGATCTGGCCGCGCACCACGTCGCGCAGGCGCTCCAGCGATTCCAGGCCGAGGTTCTTGGCCATCTCGTCGTTGATTTCCAGCGCGCCGGGCTTGGACACTTCCTTGACGGTGACGTCGAAGGTGGCTTCCTTGCCGGCCAGATGCGCTGCCTGGTAGTTTTCCGGGAAAGTGACCGTGACCTGCTTCTCGTCGCCGGCCTTGGCGCCGATCAGCTGGTCCTCGAAGCCCGGGATGAATTCCTTGGAACCCAGAACCAGCGGCTGGTCGGTGCCGGCGCCGCCGGAAAAGGCCTCGCCGTCGATCTTGCCGAGATAGTCGATCAAAACGCGGTCGCCTTCGGCGGCCTTGCCGGTCTTCGGCTCGAAGCTGCGCGCCGATTCGGCAACGCGCTGGACCTGCTCGTCGATCTCGCTGTCCGGCACTTCGAATACCTGGCGCGTCACCTTGATGTCGGAGAAATCCTTGATCTCGATCGCCGGGATGACCTCGTAGTTGAGGCGGAATTCGAAGTCGGCGCCGCCGGCCAGGATCTTCTCGGCCTCTTTCTCATCTTCCGTCATGATCACTTCAGGTTGCATGGCGGCCTTTTCGCCGCGCCCCGTGATGATCGAACGGGTCGAATCGTTGAGGATCTCATTGACCACTTCGGCCATGAACGACTTGCCGTAGACCTTGCGCAAATGCTGCACAGGCACCTTGCCGGGACGGAAGCCGTTGATGCGGACCTTGTTCCTGGCGTCGGACAGCCGCGCCATCAGCTTGGCTTCCATATCACCGGCCGGCACGGTGATCTTGATCTCGCGCTTGAGACCGGAGTTGAGCGTTTCGGTGACCTGCATCGTAAAACCTTTATCTTCACCAAAGAGGCTGCCACGGCGTCTTGCCGTTCACAGCCTGCCGGTACAATCTTGCCGGGAATGGCTTTTGGTACGGAACCTGGCGATTTGACCGAAATTACGGCTCAAATTCTTCCAAACTGCGTTCCAAGATGTGAATAAGTTCTTGTTTTTCCTACTTCTTATCACATTCTGCAGAAGCGGATCGGCGCGTCCCGTCACATTTGACACGCCTTTTGTCACAGGCGAGGCCAATTTTCAACCATCTTCGCGTTGCAGCGAATGACCGCCCCAACGGCAGACATTTTCGCCCCGACATTGACAGAATGATGGCTACATGGGATTGCCGACAAATGCGGATGTGGCGGAACTGGTAGACGCCCTGGATTTAGGTTCCAGTGCCGAAAGGCGTGGGGGTTCGAGTCCCTTCATCCGCACCACCCTTCGCTCTATCGAGCTTCGGGTGGCAGGCCACCCAGGAGCTTGATAAAGCGAAGGGTGTCCTCCGAAGCCGTGGCGTAGGAGGACTGGCGGCGACGGCCTACACTTCAAACACTTGACCGGTAAACCACTCCGCCAATTTCGCCAGCTCCGGCCCCAGCACCCGGTCGGCGTCGACCGGCGGCACGATCTTCCTGATATCCGCGACAAAATCCTGCAATGCCGGCGGCGCGGCGCGTTCAGTCACGTACAGGGCCTGCGAGGCGATCATCGCCAGCATCGCCATTGCCGCATCGAGGCAGCGGCCGGCCGTCGCTTCCTTGGTCCAGGCGAAGAATGCGGTGGTGGCGACGTCGTCCTGGCCGGCGCCGGCCGATTCGGTGCCCGGAATGAAGGTGCGCTGCGCCGCGAGTTTGGCCTGTTCGAGATAGCCGGTGATCGCCATCGGCACATAGCCGACATTGC
Source organism: Mesorhizobium sp. C416B (assembly GCF_030323165.1). Classification (NCBI taxonomy): domain Bacteria; kingdom Pseudomonadati; phylum Pseudomonadota; class Alphaproteobacteria; order Hyphomicrobiales; family Phyllobacteriaceae; genus Mesorhizobium; species Mesorhizobium sp. C416B. Next base: position 6,477,232 of record NZ_CP100471.1, on the reverse strand, counting down.
CGTGCCCGTCGCTGTCGGCCCAATGCCGCCCGGTCATCAACAGGTCGGGCAGCAGCGACACCTTGCCGTTCAGCAGCTTTGAGGCGTGGCGGTCGCAGAGCAGGCAGAGATCGGCCCAGATCGCCGCCAGATCGTCGAGCGCCGGCGTCGCCATGGCATTGTGATAGCCGCCGGTCGAGATGCAGCGCCCCAGCGGGTGCGCCGCGTCGGGCGGGATATAGACTGGATTGTCCGAGATCGAGGCCAGCGATACGGTCGCCGCCTGCTCGGCGCCGGCCAGCGCCCGATGCGCATGGCCGAGCACACGCGGCACGATGCGGTAGCTGACCGGCGCCTGATAATTGCGCCGTCCATCCCCTGCGCCGACCAGAAACTGCCGCAACCCTTGCAAGGCGGCCGCTTCGTGTTCGTCGCCCCAGAGCCCGTCGAGCGCTGCATCATAATGCTCGAGCGGCGCACGAAACGCTTCGATCGACAGCGCGAACACCTTGTGCGCCATGGCGAGGCGACGACGCGCGGCAAGTGCTGCGTCCGCCACCAGTGCCGCCGCGCAGGGCGAGCCGTTGATCAGCGAACCGCGCTCCTTCACCTCAAGCTCAAGGCTGGCGGTAAGCGCAGCAAACAGCGGATAGAGCGCCAGGATCTCGCCGGCGCCACCCTGCCCTTGCGACGGCACCACCGGCATCGGGCCGCCGTCGAGCATCGCCGCGACCGCCCGTGCGATGCGCGGCGTGGTCGCGGCATTGCCTTCGATAAAGTTGGTCAGCCGCGCCAACACGATCGCCCTTACGACGCGCTCAGGCAATGGCTCACCGAACGATGTGGCGGCAGCAAAAGCCTTGATGCGCGCATGGCGGTCGCGCTCGTCAAGTTCGAGCTTGCGGCTTGCCAGCTCGCCCATCGCGGTGGTGACGCCGTAGATGACCGGCGGCGGATCGGACTCAATGAGTTTCAGGAACGAGGCGCGGCATTCGGCAATGCGTTGCAAGGCCTTGTCGCCGATTTCGACCGTGTCGTTTCTCCAGGCGACGCGCAAAACGGCATCGAGATTGATATCTTCGCGCGTCGTCACCGTAATCGGCATTGTCTTCGCCCGTCTGGTTTGCATGAGGGCGAAGCGATCGATCGTTGCCGAAATCCATGCCCTGGGTAATGTCTTCTAGTAGAGCGGTTCCTCAAACAATGTCTTGTCGCCGTCCATCAGCGCCTTGATCTGTGCCTGGCCACTGGCGGCGAGCGCGATGCGCACGCCGAATGGCCGCACCCGCATGTCGTTCTGGATCGCCATGCCCTGGCCCTCAGGTAGGTAGAAGCGGTCGATGCCGTATTGCGGTGCGATCGTGGATTCAGGATCAAGCGTCCAGCCCGGCGCGACCTGGCCGACAATATCGGCTTCGTCGGCGGTCGCCGGCGTCGGAGCCTTGCCGAACCAGGCCGTGGTCGCATGCCAATAGCCGTCGGCACCCGGCTTCAGCCGGACCACGATCGGCGTGTTCTCGCTCACGAGCTGGCCGGCCGGGATGTTGGCGATCAGCTTCACCGGCAAGCGCGATATTTCATAGCCGAGGATAATATAGTCGCCGCGCAGCAGATCGCGCGGATCGACCGGCTCGACTTTCAGCAAGACCTCCTTGCCGTTGCGCAGGATCGCCGCGCGGCCGGCGATGATCCAGCTCAGGAAGCCGATCTGGACGAGCGCCAGGACCAGCGCCGAGATGACAAGTTTCTTTCCCGACATCATGCTGCCGCTCCTTCCGGGGCCTTCATGCGTTTTTCCACACGGATGATGACGAGAGCCAGGATGCCGAACAGCACTGCGGCAGCCAGGAAGAAGCCGGCCGTGCCGAGCATCGTCTGCAAGGTCACGACATAGATAATGGCGAGCTCGAAGGCAAAGCCGGCATAGGCAACCCAGCGCAGCCCCCTGCTCTCGCGCCCGCCCAGCATGATCGCCGCGGCAATGCCGGCCAGTGCGATGACCGACGCAATGGCAAAGCCGTTGCTGAAGGCGTTGTCATCGCCCAGTTCGATCTGCATCATCGCCAGCCCGGTGAGAAAGCCGATCAAGGCGTGCAAAGGCAACCGCCCGCCGTGTTGCAAGATCCGGTCGGCCGGCCCAGCGGCGAAGATCGAAACCGCAAACAGCAGCGCCGACACCGCGACCAGAGGAATAGCCAGGGCGAGCGTGTTCTGGTCCAGGCCGCGCACCGCGATATAGAAAATGACCGAGAGAATGATCAAGTGGCGTGCCGGCTGGCTACGCGTCCAGAATGAGACGACAAAAAGCACCGGCGCCATCACGACGAAGAAATCCGGAAATACGGGGCGGTCATAAAAGTCGAACGCGCGCACGAACAGCCAGGCAATGGATATGCCGACGGCAGCGACCGTCAGCGGGTTCGAGCGCAACGCCACCGCGGCAAGTGCCGTGCCGATGCCCCAGGTGACGATGGCCGAGGCCTCGTCGCCCGTGAGATGGTACATCTGGCCGATCAGCGCGATCGATCCGCCGAAGGCCGCGGCGGCCACGATCCACAGCGCCTCGCCGATCGCCGCATGGTCGCGCATCTTCAACACCGCGCCGCCGACATAGCCGGCGAGAATGACGGCAAACAGTGCCGCGACCCGCACCAGCCGCGGGATGGCGTCCCAGTTGGCGGCGACGAAGAGCAGGATCGCGGCGCCGAACAGCAGCGCCGCCATCATGGCCAATATAGTGCCGAAGCTCAGCGATTTGCGCTCGTTTGCGTCGATGTCGCACTTAAGCGCATCGGCCGTCTTCGCGTCGATCAGGCCGGCCTGCAGCCACCGCCCGATATCGGCCCTCGCCCGTGACGAATAACTCGCCATGTCGCTTCTCCCCCAGCTTGGTCTTTCTGACAGCCGATCCGCTCAAATCGTTGACGCAACGTCATTTTCCGATTCGGGTCTCTTCATGACGAAGCCGTGAACGCGCGTTAATGTTGCATTGCACAATTTGCATTGCTGCCATGCGCCAACAGCACTTTTAAATCGATATTACCCAGCCTATTTACTGTTCGTACACAAACGGAATGATCCGAAGAAAGACGAAACGAGCACTACCATGAACCTGATCCGCAACTACCGCAACTGGCGCCGCTACCGGGACACCGTCTCCGAGCTGAGCCGCCTGTCGAACCGTGAACTGACCGACCTCGGCATCAGCCGCAGCGACATCCACTACGTCGCCCGCAAGGCGGTCTAATCCTCTTCGGATCGCAAATGGTCCGAACCAGTTTTGAAAAAGAGAACGACAATGAACCTGATCCGCAACTATCGTAACTGGCGCGTTTACCGCGACACCGTTACCGAGCTGGGTCGCCTTTCGAACCGTCAGCTCCATGATCTCGGCATCGTCCGTGACGAGATCAAGATCATCGCCCGCAGGGCGACGATCTAACCAGAATTTCGCCAGGGTCGACCTCCTCCCCGACCCTGACGGATACGGTCAGCCTTCACCTCCTCCCGAGGGTTGACCACCAAAACGGCGCCCGCCGCACCTCCTCCCGCGGCGGGCGCTGTTTCCAAAGCGAACGCAGTTCGTCTTTCCGAAGCGAACGCTAGTTCGTCTTCAAAGTGAACGCAGTTCGTCTTCCAGGGATTTCGCCTCCCTCGATCCGGCGAAAAGAATTTCGTCAAAGCCGACCTCCTCCCCGGCGATGGCGAATACGGCCGATCCCCACCTCCTCCCGAGGATCGGCCCCAAAAACGACACCCGCCGCACCTCCTCCCGCGGCGGGTGTTGTTGTTTTTGGGCAGGCTTTTCAATTGCGCATGCAGTCGATCGAGGCGCTTTACGCCGCCATCAGACCGTCGCTGCGGACATAAGAAAGTCGAGCTCCGTCGTTGCACGACAATGACCCACGCTCGCACCGGCCAATTGCAAACGGCGCGCCAAGCGATTATTCCGGCGCTCATGAGCAAAAATCCTATCCACATCGTCGGCGGCGGCCTCGCCGGCTCCGAAGCCGCATGGCAGGCAGCACAAGCCGGCGTTCCCGTCATTTTGCATGAGATGCGCCCGGTGCGCGGCACCGATGCGCACAAGACCGATGGGCTGGCCGAACTCGTCTGTTCCAATTCCTTCCGCTCCGACGATGCCGAGAACAATGCCGTCGGCCTGCTGCATGCCGAAATGCGACTGGCCGGCTCGCTGATCATGAGCGCCGGCGACGCCAACCAGGTGCCGGCCGGCGGCGCGCTGGCCGTCGATCGCGACGGCTTCTCCGACGCGGTGACGAAAAGGCTCGAAGCGCACCCGCTGATCACCATCGAGCGCGAGGAAGTGCCGGGCCTGCCGCCACCGGAATGGGACCAGGCGATCATCGCCACCGGCCCGCTGACCGCACCTTCGCTCGCCCAGTCGATCGCCGAGGCGACCGGCGCCGACGCACTGGCCTTCTTCGACGCGATTGCCCCGATCATCCATTTCGACACGATCGACATGGACACCTGCTGGTTCCAGTCGCGCTACGACAAGGTTGGGCCCGGCGGCACCGGCAAGGATTACATCAACTGCCCGATGGACAAGGACCAGTATCTCGCCTTCGTACAGGCGCTGGTCGACGGCCACAAGACCGAATTCAAGCAGTGGGAAGGCACGCCCTATTTCGACGGCTGCCTGCCGATCGAGATCATGGCCGAGCGCGGTGTCGAGACGCTTCGCTACGGACCGATGAAGCCGATGGGGCTGACCAATGAGCACAACCCGACGGTCAAAGCCTATGCCGTGGTGCAACTGCGTCAGGACAATGCGCTGGGCACGCTCTACAACATGGTCGGTTTCCAGACCAAGCTGAAGCATGCCGAGCAGGTGCGCGTGTTCCGCACCATTCCGGGCCTGGAAAACGCCGACTTCGCGCGCCTCGGCGGCCTGCACCGCAACACCTACATCAACTCGCCGACCTTGCTCGACGCTTCCCTGCAGCTGAAGTCGCGGCCCGGCCTGCGCTTTGCCGGCCAGATCACCGGCTGCGAGGGCTATGTCGAGAGCGCGGCGATCGGCCTGCTCGCCGGCCGCTTCGCCGCCGCCGAGCGTCTCGGCCACGCGCCGTCGCTGCCGCCGCTCACCACCGCCTTCGGCGCCCTGCTCAACCACATCACCGGCGGCCACATCGTCTCAGACGACGAGCCGGGCAAACGCTCGTTCCAGCCGATGAACGTCAATTTCGGCCTTTTCCCGCCGGTGGAAGCACCGAAGACCGAAGGCAAACGCCTGCGCGGCAAGGACAAGACGGTGGCCAAGCGCCACGCGATCACCTCACGCGCGCGGGCAGATTGTCGGGAGTGGCTAGGGCTGCCGGCGCAAACAGCGGAAGCTGCTGAATAGCCAAGTCTCAGAGTCCTAACGCGATTGACGTCTACGTTAACTCGCTGTCCATCCCCGCGTTGCGCGCCTGAGCAACAGCCAATGCCGACGCAGAGCCGAAAGCCGGGCTGCGCCGCCAAGCGGCGAGCGACGACCACTCGCCATCTTGCCGAGATAGGCGCTGGTCAGCGCCAGCGGCAGGAACGCCGGACGCAGCGTTTGCGGAAGTGCGGACGCCCCTTGCTCGAAAGCGCGGAGATGCTCCTGCGCCAATGCAATCATCGCAGCCACCGCGCGCTGAGCGCCGGGGCCGCCGTCGCCGCCGACGAACTCTTCCGGCGATGAGCCTACCGCGGCAAGGATATCCGCCGGCACGAAGCATTGCCCGCGCCGGCGATGCAGCGGCAACAGCAGCAACAGGCCGGTCATCGCCTGGGCGCAGCCGGCCCTGCCCGCCAGTTCGGCAAAGGGCGGCGCCTCATTGGGATCGAGCACCATCGCCGCCAGCTGGATCAGCGCCGCCGCCGTCTCGCCGCAATATCCCTCGAGGTCGGTGCGCGACGGCATCGGATCGTCATAGAGGTCGAAGATGCGCGCCTCGAGCATGTTGTCGAAGGCAGTTTTGGGCAGGCCATGGGCAGAAATCGTCGCCTTCAGCGCATCGGCGAGCGGGTTGCCTGTGGCTGCGGCTTCAGCAGCGATGACATCGCGCCACCATTGCAGCCTCACTTCGCCCGGCAATGCCTCGTGGATGCGGTCTCGGACAGACGCAATCTCGGCATTGAAGGCGTAAAGCGAAAACAGCGCCGCGCGCTTGTTGGCCGGTGCATAGAGTGCGCTGACATAGCGGTCATGGTCGCCGGCGCGCACCGTCTCCATGACGATGTCAGCTGTATCGGTCACGTCAGTCGACGGCGATCAGCGCCGCGGCCACGGCGCGGTCTTCGGCAAGCAGAACATTGTAGGTCCGCACCGCTGCCCCCGTCGACATCGGGTCGGAGCCAATGCCAGCCGCTTTCAGCGCCGCCCGAAGTGCTGTCGGCAAGGGCCGCAAATCCTTGCCTGTGCCGACCAGCAGGATCTCGACCTTGCCGGCCTCGGCCAGCAGCAGGTCGAAATCCGCCGCCGTCAGGGCCAGCGGATCGGCCGGCTCCCAGCCATGGATGCCGGAGGGCAGGCAAAGAAGCGAGCCGCGATGCGACATGTCGGCGAAGCGGAAGCCGCCATTGCCGTAGGCTTCGATCGGCGCCCGTCCGGGGAAATGCGCCTCGCGGATGACGATGCCTTTTGCCACCAGCGCAGCCGTCAGGTCGCCATGGCCTTGCCGCCACCAACCGGCTTCTCCTCATCGGCGCTCGCTCCCTGCGGCCTGAGCCTGAACAGGATCAGCAAGGGCGCTGCGATGAAGATCGACGAATAGGTGCCAAAGACGACGCCGAACAGCATCGCCATGGTGAACGAGCGGATCACCTCGCCGCCGAACAACACGAGCGCCAGCAGCGCCAGGATGGTCGTCACCGAAGTCAGCGTCGTTCTCGACAGCGTCTCGTTGATGGCGTTGTTCAACAATTGTGGGAGCGGCATTCGTTTGTATTTTCGCAAATCTTCTCGAACACGGTCATAGACGACGATCGTGTCGTTGAGCGAATAGCCGATAATGGTCAGGATCGCCGCCAGCGAAGACTGGTTGAACTCGAGCCCGGTGATGACGAAGAAGCCCAGCGTCATCACCACATCGTGCACCGTCGCCACGATTGCGCCGACCGCGAACTGCCATTCGAAGCGGAACCAGACATAGACCAGGATGCCGATCAGCGCGATGATCATCGCAATCGTGCCTTGCTTGGCCAGTTCGCCCGAAACGGTGGGACCCACCACCTCGACGCGGCGGAAATCGTAATTGTCCTGCAGCTCGCCGCGCACCTTGTCGATGACGGTCTGCTCGGCGTTCTCACCGCCATCCTGGGTGCCAACGCGGATCAGCACGTCATTCGGCGCGCCGAATTGCTGGACCTGCACTTCACCGATATTGAGCTCCGACAGCCGGCTTCTGATATCGCCAATATCGGCGTCGCCTTGCTTGGACTGCACCTCGATGATCGAGCCGCCCTTGAAGTCGATGCCGTAGTTGATGTCGATGGTCAGGAATCCGATAACCGACGCGATCGACAGCAGGCTGGACAGTGCGAACGTCCAGCGGCGGATGCCCATGAACGGGATTTTCGTGCCGGCCGGAACGAAGGTCACCGGCGCACGCGGCAATTCCTTCGGACGCGCACGGCGCAGCCAGATCGACACCAGCAGACGGGTGAAGGTGAAGGCGGTGAACACCGTGGTCAAAATGCCGATGGCATAGGTGATGGCGAAGCCCTTGACCGGTCCGGTGCCGAGATAGAACAGCACGACCGTGGCAATCAGCGACGTCACGTTGGAATCCACGATGGTCGCCAACGCCTTGGTGAAGCCTGTGTCGATCGACTGGATGACCGAACGGCCGGCCCGTCGCTCCTCTCGGATACGCTCATAGATCAGCACGTTGGAATCGACCGCCATGCCGATGGTCAGCACGATACCGGCAATGCCGGGCAAGGTCAGTGTCGCGCCAAGCAGCGACAAGACCCCGACGATCATCGCCACGTGCACGGCGAGCGCAATGTTGGCGAGGAAGCCGAGAAGTCCGTAGGCGACGAACATGAAGGCGACGACGAGAATGGAGCCGATGATGCCGGCGACCTTGCCGGCATGGATCGAATCCTGGCCGAGGCCCGGGCCGACGGTGCGTTCTTCGATCACGGTCAGCTTTGCCGGCAGCGCGCCGGCGCGCAGCAGCACGGCGAGGTCGTTGGCGCTTTCGGCGGTGAAATTGCCTGAGATCTGGCCGCTGCCGCCGAGGATCGGTTCGCGGATCACCGGCGCCGAAATCACCTGATTGTCGAGGATGATGGCGAACGGCTTGCCGACATTCTGCTGCGTCGCCTGGCCGAATCGTGTCGCACCGCGCGAGTTGAAGACGAACGAAACCACCGGCTCGTTGTTTCGGGAATCATAGGTTGCCGTCGCCTTGGCAAGATCTTCACCGGACACGATGACGCGATTTTCCACCAGATACGGAACCGGCGGATCGTCCTGCGAATAAAGCACCGAGGAGCCTGCCGGCGGGCGGCCGTTCAGCGCATCCTGCACCGACATCGAGGTATCGACCATCTGGAAGGTCATCTTGGCGGTCTGGCCGATGATCTCCTTCAGCCTTTGCGGATCCTGCAGGCCCGGCACCTGGACGAGTACACGGTCGTCGCCCTGCCGCTGCACGATCGGCTCGGTGGTGCCGAGTTCGTTGACGCGACGCTCGACGACTTCGATCGACTGCGCCAATGCGGCCGAGGTGCGGTATTTGATGCCGGCGTCGGTGACGGTGAATTTGAGCAGCCCGGCTTCGGAATCATCCAGGGACATCTCCTGGATGGAGCCACCGGTGAACAGGCCGGCGGCGACCGGATCGGTCAGCGGCTTAAGCGCCGCCTTGGCGGCATCGATCTGGGTTGGATCGGTGATGCGCACTTGTACGGTCCTGCCGGTGCCGCCAAGGCCGGTATAGCCCACCTTGGCATCGCGCAGCAGCGTGCGGATCTCGTCGCGCGTCGTTTCCAGCTGCGCCTTGACCAGGTCGTTCTGGTCCATCTGCAAGAGGATGTGCGAACCGCCCTGCAGATCGAGACCAAGCGTCATCTGCCGCTTCGGCACCCAGTTGGGCAATTGCGCCAATGTGCTGGCCGGGAAGAGATTTGGCGCGGCAAGGATGAATGTGACGGCCACGGCGATCCAGATCAGGATCATCTTCAGGCGCGAAAAATACAGCATATGGCGTTGTCCGTCAGGGCGTACTGGCGGATCGTTCCGCCGACAATTCGGTTATTTCTTGGCGTTCTTATTTGCCACCGGCTCGCCCTTAACCCGCACTTCGCCGATTGTCGAGCGCGCTGAGGTCAATTTGGCGCTGCCGCCGGCAGCGGTTTCGGCGTCAATCGCCTCTGTCGGTTCCATTCTAATTCTGATCACCGCCGGGCGCTATCGTGCGCTACTCGACTATTTTCAATTGTGCAGGCATCGGTCCGGAACGCAAAAGCAAGGCCAGATCATCGGCGTTCTCCTTTGTAAGGTTGCCCGATATCTGGCCGCGGCCGTTAAGAATTGGCTCGCGGACGACTGGCACCGAAAGCACTTGGTTGTCGAGGATCATCGCAAATAGCTTGCCGACATTCTGCGAGGTCGCCTGCGCAACGCGTGCCGTTGCCCTGGAATCGAAGGTGAACGAAACCGCCGGCTCATTTGTGACGGAGTTGGGAGTCGCCTGAGCATTGACAATGTCGTCACTGGAAACGATCGTTCGGCTCTCAACCAGATAGGGAACCGGTGGATCGTCCTTCGAATAAACCACCACCGAGCCAGCGGGCGTCCGGCCATTGATCGCATCAGCGACCGGCATCGACTCATCAACCCACTGAAAAGTCAGCATTCCGGTTCGGGTGAGAATTCTCCTCAGCCTTTGCAAATCCGCAACGCCCGAGGTCCGGACCAGCATACCGTCTTCGCCCTCTGGCCGCACTACTGGGTCGGCTACACCAAGATCACGCAGGCGATTCTTAATGACCACGATCGACTGCGCAAGCGCGATCGACATCCGATACTTGATACCTGTGTCTGTTACCGTGAACTTGAGCAACGCTGCTCCGGTATCATCCAGGATCACTTCCTGGACCGGACCAGCGCTGCCAAGGACAGGATCAGTCACCGCCTCCAATGCCATCTTGGCCGCGCCGACCTGAGCGGCGTCGGTGATATGCACCTGAACGGCCCGACCCGACTTAGCAAGACCAGTATAGCCGATCCTTGCATCGCGCAGCAGCGTCCTGATTTCGTCACGCGTCGCCTCCAACCGGCGATCGATCACATCGGTCGCGTCCAATCGAAGCAGCACGTCCGCGCCGGCAGCGTGAAGACTGGGCGCGTCGACGAGCATTGTTGCCATAGCAAGCCAGATCAGGATCATTTTCAGGCGCGAAAAATGGACCATACGCCGTCTTTTGTCAGAGCTCTGCCCGCGGATCGCTCCGCTTGGGAAACTGGCTTACTTCTTGGCGTTCTGGTTGGCCACCGGCTCGCCCTTGACCCGAACATCGGCGATCGTCGAGCGCAGCGCCGTCACCTTGGTGCCGCCGCCAAGGTCGATCTCAAGCTCATTGTCGTCGATCACCTTGGTCACCTTGCCGACGAAGCCGCCGCCGGTGATGACCGTGTCGCCACGGCGCACGGCCGAGATCATCTCCTGGCGCTTCTTCAACTGGGCGCGCTGCGGCCGGATGATGAGGAAATACATGATCACGAAGATCAGAACGAACGGGAGTATCATGCCGATATCCCCGAACGGACCAAGCGGAGTTCCGGTAGCTTGGGCGTATGCCGGTGTGACGAACATCAAGAACTCCTGGTTACGAAGAAGGCCGTAGGGCGGCCTCGCCAAATTTGGCCGGAATATAGTGGGTAAAGTTACCAATGCAACTGCGCGGCCGGGCTTTCAGCTGCTTTTCCGGCCGGTTGACCCGTGTTAGAGCATGCTCCCGGAATACGGGCGTGGTTTTCGCAAAAGATCATGCCCAAACAAAAGCTTGGAACCAGTTTCTATCTCGCCCGGATCAAGACGATTTCGGCCCCTACGCACGTTCGTGCGGAAACATAAAAGACGAGACATGACCGACAGCACCATCGAGGCCCTGAACCAAAAGCTCGACCGCCTGATCGAGGCGGTCACCCGCCTCGCCCCGCCGCCGGTGCCGCAAACCGATCTTGCGGTTGCCGATTGCTTCGTCTGGCAGGCCGACCCCGGCTATCTCGAGCCGGTGCGCAAGGTCAACCGCGTCGACATCGGCCTGATCCGCGGCGTCGACCGCGTGCGCGACATTCTGGTCGAAAACACGGAACGCTTCGCCGCCGGCCATGCCGCCAACAATGTGTTGTTGTGGGGTGCGCGCGGCATGGGCAAATCCTCGCTGGTCAAGGCCGTGCATGCGCAGATCAACGCCCAGGCCAAATCCGACCTGCCGCTCAAGCTGATCGAGATCCATCGCGAGGATATCGACACGCTGCCCAGGCTGATGGGCCTGCTGAAGGCGGCGCCGTTTCGCTTCATCCTGTTTTGCGACGACCTCTCCTTCGACCATGACGACACCTCCTACAAGTCGCTGAAGGCAGCCCTTGAAGGCGGCGTCGAGGGCCGCCCGGCCAATGTCATCTTCTACGCCACGTCGAACCGCCGGCACCTGTTGCCGCGCGACATGATCGACAATGAGCGCTCGACCGCCATCAACCCGTCCGAGGCGGTCGAGGAAAAGGTTTCGCTGTCCGACCGTTTCGGCCTGTGGCTCGGCTTCCACAAATGTTCGCAGGACGAATATCTCGACATGGTCAACAGCTATGCCAGCCATCACGGGCTCACTATCGACCCGGAGCAGCTGCGCGCCGACGCCCTGGAATGGGCAACGACACGCGGCAGCCGCTCGGGCCGCGTCGCCTGGCAGTTCACCCAGGATCTGGCCGGCCGGCTCGGCAAGCCGCTGAACGACTGATTGATTTCCGTCAGGTCACTGAAAAAGCCCGCCCCTTGCGGAGCGGGCTGAGCCGGCGGGCCGGACTGGAGGTCAGACGGCCTGCAAAACGTTTATTGTTCTATTCGAGATAGCCAGAGGGGTCGACCGGGGCCGAGTTCTTGCGCACTTCGAAGTGCAGTTTCGGCGAGTCGGTGGTCCCGCTCATGCCCGACAGCGCGATTTCCTGGCCGCGCTTGACCTTCTGGCCGCGCTGCACCTCGATCGACCTGGCGTGACCATAGACGGTGACCAGCCCGTTTTCGTGGCGCACCAGAACCGTATTGCCGAATTCCTTGAGGCCGTCGCCGGCATAGATGACCACGCCGTTTTCGGCCGCCTTGACCGGCGTCCCCTCAGGCACGGCGATGTCGACACCATCCTTGCCGCCACCAAAATTGGAGATGACGCGGCCACGCACCGGCCAACGCATCTTGCCGATGCCGGTGGCATCGGGCGCAACAGCGTCGTCGTCCTCGGCCTGCTGGATAACCTTGGCGTCCTTCTTCGGCGGCGTGTAGGTGGCGAGCGTCTCCGTCGGCTTTGCCGCCGGTTGGGTGGTCGCAGTCGTCACCGGATCAACTTTGGCCGGCTTGGCGCTGGCGACCGTTGCGGTGCCACCTGCCGGAACCTTCAGCGTCTGGCCGATCTTGAGCAGGCCGTCCTGCATGCCGTTCGCCTGCTTCAGCACCACGACGCCAACGCCGGTCTTCCTGGCGATGGAGGACATGGTGTCGCCTGACTGGACCGTGTAGGTGCCCGCGCCGGCCTTTGGCGCGGCCGAGGCCGTCTGCGCCGGCTTGTCGGTCTTCGGCTTGTTCGCTGCCGAAGCGTCAACCTGCGCGGCGGACTTGCCGTCCTTGAGTTTCGGCTGCTGCGGCAGCACGGCGACCTTTTCCGGCGCCGGCGCCTTGGGGCTGTTTGCCGGCTTGCCGTCGGCAAGTTTCGGCTCTGTCCCCTTGCTTGAATAGGCATAGGCCGGGATGACCAGTTTCTGACCGGTCTTCAGCCCCTTGGTGGCGCTCAAGCCGTTGACCTTCATGATCACGTCGGCGGGCACATGATAGCGATGAGCGATGCCGGAAATGGTCTCGCCGTCGCTGACCACGATCTCGGTCGCATGCGGCGTACCAGCCGCAACTGGTTTCGGATCGGAGTCACCGGCATTCTTGAACGGCCTCGCCGGCTGGACGGTGCCGGTAGTCGTTCTGTCGACATGCGGTGCCGGTGCAAGCGCCGGCGCGGAAGCGGTACGCATCGGAGCAGCTTTGGGCGCGCTCGGCGGCGGCAGCTGCTGGACGGTGACCGGCTCCAGGCTGGAGCGGCTGACCGACTGGTTATGGCTGCCATCGACAGGTGCCGCAGCGATCGGCTCGGCCGCCACATCGCCCGGATAGGGCTGAGCGGTGCTCTGCTTGTCGATGATGGCGCGCTGATTGTTGGTCGAGGAGGTGAAGACGTCGTCGACACCATTGAACCGCGAGACTTGGGAGCTACACCCCGCCGCCACTCCGGCTAGCATGAGGACAGCGCAGCCCCGCGACAGAGTACGCCCGTTTGCCTTCAAAACACTGAATTGCATCGCACTAACCCGCACAGAACCGGTACACACTGGTCATGATTAAAGCGCGTTAATGTTACTGGCGGGTTAACCCCATAGAATCAGACGCAAATTTTCTTAAAACATTTTGTAAGGCGCCTTCACCAACGTCGTCATCCCTGGGCGAAGCAGGCGCGAAGCGCCGTCGCGGAGACCCTGGGATCCATTCCGTGACATTGGCCGAAGAATGCAGCAGAGCAGAATTCTGCGCCGTAGCAACGCCTTGATGGCGCGGCATGGGTCCTCGGGTCTGCGCTGCGTCGCTACGCTCCTTGCTTCGCCCGTGGATGACGAAACGATCGGCTTCGGCTTACCTTCGAAGCGCGTGACAGGCAGAATTCAGATAACCGCCGCGACGCTGCGCAGGATCGGCTGCAGGCGCACGGTGCCGATATCCTCGCGCTCGAAGCGGCTGCCGACCTTGGTCAGCTTGGCCAGCACCTGCTCGCCCTCCTCCGGCCCGATCGGGGCAATGACGATGCCGCCGCTCGACAATTGGTCGAGCAGGAAGCGCGGCAGGCTGTCGAAAGCCGCCCAGGCTACGATGCGGTCGAACGGCGCTTCATTGGCAAGCCCGTTGGAACCGTCGGCCTGGCGCACGATGACATTGCCGATGCCGAGCGCCTCGAAGCGTTGCCTGGCCTGCTCGGCCAGCGTTTTGTAGCGGTCGACGCTGACGATGCGCGCCGCGAGCCGCGACATCACCGCTGCCGTGTAGCCCGAGCCGGTGCCGATCTCCAGCACCCGGTTGCCGGGCTCTATTGCCAGGGCCGCAATCACCGCCGCCTGCAGATCGGCGCCCTCGATCGCCTCGCCGCATTCGATCGGCAGCATCCCGTCCGACCAGGCGATGGAATGGAACTGGCCGTTGAGGAAGCCGCGCCGCGGCGTCGCCTCGAAGGCTGCGATCAGCGCCTTCGGCACCGCGCCTTGGCCGCGCAGGCGCAGCAGGAAAGCGGCAAAACCCTCGCGATCGTCGAGCGGCAAGTTCATGCCAGAACCTTCTTCATGCGAACACCTTATTCAGACAGCGCCTTGGTCAGTTGGTCACGGATTTCATGCGCGGTGAGGTCGAGCTGCAGCGGCGTCACAGACACGAGCCGGTTGCGCAGAGCATGGAGATCGGTGCCCTGCTTGCCCTCGACCGGCTCGCGGCCGAAGCGCAGCCAGTAATAAGGCAGGCCGCGCCCGTCGCGGCGCTCGTCGACCCAAAGGCTGTGCACCAGCTTGCCCTGCGACGTCACGACGGTGCCGGCAACCTCGTCAGGGAGGCAGTTGGGAAAGTTGACGTTGAGCAGCACGCCGTCCGGCAGCGGCATGGCGACGAGCTTTTTCAGCAACGCCGGCGCCAGCGCCTCGGTGGTCTCATAGGGAACGACGCGGTCCTCGCCGACATAGGAATAACCCTGGCTGAGTGCGATCGAGCGGATGCCGAGCAGCGCGCCTTCCATGGCGCCGGCGACGGTGCCGGAATAGGTGACGTCGTCAGCGATGTTGGCGCCGGAATTGACACCGGACAGGATCAGGTCCGGCGCGCCAGGCAGGATCTTCTTGACGCCCATGATGACGCAGTCGGTCGGCGTGCCGCGCACGGCGTAGTGTTTCTCGCCGATCTTGCGCAGCCGGAGCGGCTCCGAGATCGACAGCGAGTGCGCGTAGCCGGACTGGTCCTGCTCCGGCGCCACGACCCAGACATCGTCCGACAGCGTGCGGGCGATGCGTTCGAGCGACGCCAGGCCCTCGGCATGAATGCCGTCATCATTGGTCAGAAGGATGCGCATTACTTCGATTCGATCTTCGCCAGACCGCCCATATAAGGCCGCAGCACTTCAGGAATGGTTACGCTGCCATCCTCATTCTGGTAGTTTTCGATGACGGCAATCAGCGCACGGCCGACAGCGGTGCCCGAACCGTTCAGCGTGTGCACAAAGCGGTTGCCGTTGCCGTCCCTGTCCTTGTAGCGGGCATCCATGCGCCTGGCCTGGAAGTCGCCGCAGACCGAGCAGGACGAGATCTCGCGATAGGCGTTCTGTCCAGGCAGCCAGACCTCGATGTCGTAGGTCTTGCGCGCGCCAAACCCCATGTCGCCCGTGCACAGGACCATGGTGCGGAACGGCAGCTCCAGTCGCTTCAGCACCTCTTCGGCGCACTGCGTCATCCGCTCGTGCTCGGCGAGCGAAGACTCCTGGTCGGTGACCGAGACCAGCTCGACCTTGTAGAACTGGTGCTGGCGCAACATGCCGCGCGTGTCGCGGCCGGCGGAGCCCGCTTCCGAGCGGAAGCACGGCGTCAGCGCCGTATAGCGCAGCGGCAGCTTTTCATGGGCCGTGATTTCTTCGCGCACCAGGTTGGTGAGCGGGACCTCGGCGGTTGGAATCAACCCGAGCCGGCCATCGCCATGCTGCACGAAGAACAGGTCGTCCTCGAATTTCGGCAGCTGGTTGGTCCCGAAAAGCACTTCGTCGCGCACCATCAGTGGCGGGATGACTTCTTCATAGCCATGCTCGGTCGTGTGCAGATCGAGCATGAACTGGCCGATGGCGCGCTCCATCCGCGCCAGCCCGCTCTTCAGCACGGTGAAGCGTGATCCCGACAGCTTTGCCGCCCGCTCGAAATCCATCATGCCGAGCGCTTCGCCGATCTCGAAATGCTCCTTCACCCAGTTCGGCCGAGTCGGCACCTCGCCGACGATATGCTTGACGACATTGTCGTGCTCGTCCTTGCCGACCGGCACGTCGTCGAGCGGCACATTCGGCAGCACCGCCAGCGCATCGTTCAGCGTCTTGTCGAGCTCGCGCTCGCGCGCCTCGCCATTCTGGATGAAGGTCTTGATATCGCCGACTTCGGCCTTGAGCTTTTCGGCAAGTGCCGTGTCGCCCGAACGCATGGCGTTGCCGATCTCCTTCGAGGCGGCGTTGCGGCGTTCCTGCTTGGTCTGCAGCTCGGTGACGTGCTCGCGCCGCGCTTCGTCCTTCTTGATCAGCTCATCGACCGTGGACTGCGCCTCGTCAGCCGACCACGAGCGCTTGGCCAGCGCCTCGACAAGGGCCTTCGGGTTGTCGCGAATCCATTTGATATCAAGCATGGTTGGTTCGTCCTCAGAATAAGGCTGAGGGGGTAAACCGCATCCTTCATCGATGCAAGATGAGGGTCAGCGGCTGTCGCGTTTTTCCGCTAACGCGGATACCCGAACGCGACAGCCTATGAACGAGCCTGCTTTGAGGACGCGTCCGCCGCCTTTTCGGCCACGGCTTCGGCGGCTTCCTGCTTCTCGCGCGCCAGCTTCTGCTTGACCTGATCGCGCTCGATCAGCCGGGCCGCCCAGATCGACACCTCGTAGAGCAGGATGGTCGGGATGGCCAAACCGATCTGGCTCATCGGATCAGGCGGCGTCAGCACCGCCGCGACGACGAAGGCGATGACGATCGCCCATTTGCGCTTCTCGGCCAGCGCCTTCGACGACAGCATGCCGACGCGCGTCATCAGGCTGGTCACCACCGGCAGCTGGAACACCAGGCCGAAGGAGAAGATCAGCGTCATGATCAGGCTGAGATATTCCGACACTTTCGGCAGCAGCGAAATCTGCACCTGGTCGTCGGTGCCGGCCTGCTGCATGGCGAGGAAGAACCACATCACCATCGGCGTGAAGAAGAAATAGACCAGCGACGCTCCCATCAGGAACAGGATCGGCGATGCGATAAGGAACGGCAGGAACGCGTTGCGTTCGTTCTTGTAGAGGCCTGGCGCGATGAATTTGTAGATCTGCGTGGCGATCAGCGGAAAGGCGATGACCATGCCGCCGAACATGGCGAGCTTGACCTGGGTGAAGAAGAATTCCTGCGGCGCCGTATAGATCAGCTCGACCTTGTGCGGATCGAGCCCGGCCCACTGCGTGGCCCACTTGAACGGAACGACCAAAAGATTGAACAGCTTCTTGGCAAAGAAGAAGCAGACGAGGAAGGCGACGAAGAAACCGCCGATCGACCAGATCAGCCGCCGGCGCAGTTCGATCAGATGCTCCATCAGCGGAGCCGACGACTTCTCGATCTCGTCCTTTTCGCTGTCCGTAATGCTCACTTGGCGGCCCCCGCCGTCTTCTTGGACGCGGGCTTCGTGGCCGGCGCAGGCTTCGGCTCAGCCTTTGCGACTGCCTTCGGTGCAGCAGCGGGCTTGGTGGCGGCTTTTCCAGGTGCAGCCTTGGCGGGCGCCGCTGACGGCTTGGCCGCAACCTTCGCCGCAGGCGCCGGCTTTGCCGGTGCTGCCTTGGCTGCCGCTGTTTTGGTTGCCGGGGCCTTTGATATCGCAGCCCCCTTGGCGCGCGCGTTTCGTGGCGCTGCTGTTGCTGCAGCCGGTGTCACCACCGCCTCGTCGGTCATCGCCGGAAGGATCAGCGCCGCCGGCGCTGTTTCCGGTCCGTTGACACCCGGCATCACCGTCGCGCCGTTCTTGAGCGGCTCGGCCGCCTGTGGTGTTTCTGCCGCGGGCGTTGCGGGATCGACGGCGGGCTTCGGCTTCATCACCGCATCGACGCCGGAGCGAACCTCTGCTGCCGCCTGTTCGAACGGATTGAGCTGCTTGCGGATCTCGGCCGCCGGATTGAGGCCGCGCAGCGTATCGACCGACTTCTTGACGTCGTCGAGCTCGGCTTCCTTCAGCGCCTCGTTGAACTGCTTCTGGAAGTCGGAGGCCATGGCACGCAGCTTCGCCGTCGTGCGGCCGAAGGTGCGCAGCATATTGGGCAAATCCTTGGGTCCGACGACCACGATCATGACGATCGCGATCACCAGCATTTCGGTCCAGCCGACTTCAAACATGGCAATCAGTTCCGACTAGTGCTTGTCGCCCAAAAGTGCGAAGCGGTTTGGGGCAACGACTTGCAAAAGCAACAAACCTTCGGCTCAGCTCTTGCTGGCCTTTTCCTTCACTGCCGAAACGGTCTCGTCCGGGCGGTGCTCGACGGTGCGCTTGTCTTCGGCGGTATCGTCGTCGGCCATGCCCTTCTTGAAGCTCTTGATGCCCTTGGCCATGTCGCCCATCAGCTCGGGTATCTTGCCGCGGCCGAACACCAGCAGCACGATCACCAGCACGATCATCCAGTGCCAAATCGAAAATGAACCCATTGTAACTCTCTCTCGAATGTTTTCCCTGGCGATGATCTATGCGTTTTCGCGTTGGGATTCAAACACAACAGCGACAAAGTTTATGAAGGCGTGGCTTATGTCACGCATTTTCGGCAAAGCTGCCCGCTACCAATCGGCGCATCTACCGCAGCAATGCAGCTTTTTGACAGCGGCTTGCGGTCAATCTTCCGTGACGCGCGGCGTCAGCAGGCCGAGTTCCTCGAGATCGATGTCGGTCAACGCATCCTCGTCCTCGGTCAGCGCGTCCGGATCGGCCGGCGGCAACGGGATGGCGAAATTCGACGGCATGCGGCCGGAGAGCAGCCCTGCCCCCTTCAGTTCGTCCATCCCGGGAAGATCGCGGATCTCCTCCAGTGCGAAATGGTCGAGGAAAGTGTCTGTCGTGCCGTAGGTGACGGGACGGCCGGGCGTGCGGCGGCGGCCGCGCATGCGCACCCATTCCGTTTCGAGCAGCGTATCCAGCGTGCCCTTCGAGGTCTCGACGCCTCTGATGTCCTCGATCTCGGCGCGCGTCACCGGCTGGTGGTAGGCGATGATCGCCAGCACTTCGAGCGCCGCGCGCGACAGCTTGCGCTGCTGCACCGTATCGCGGCTCATCAGGAAGGCGAGATCGCCGGCGGTACGGAAAGCCCAGGCATCGCCGACCCGGACCAGATTGACGCCGCGCCGCGCATAGATCTGCTGCAGCTCAGCCATGGCAGCGGCAATGCTGATGCCGTCGGGCAATCTGGCTGCGAGCTGCTTTTCGCTGACCGGCTCGGCGCTGGCGAACACGATCGCCTCGGCCATGCGTATGGCTTCGGCCATGTGCAGCCGTTCGCCAGGATTCAGAAGCAGGGTATCAGTCGGGTCCTGGGCGATAATGCCCTCCTCGGTCTCTTCTTCAACCATGAACGGAATGACCGAAGCGTTGGCGCGTTCGCTCATGATGCCACCTCGACTGCCTTGATTGGCTGCGCTCGGCCGCGCAGATAGAGCGGCGCGAACACCTGGTCCTGCCGCATCTCGATGCTGCCTTCGCGCACCAGTTCCAGCGACGCCGCAAACGAGCTGGCAATCGCGGTACGCCGTTCGTCCGGGCTGGTCAGGTAATTGATCAGATAGCTGTCCAGCGCCGTCCAGTCGCGCAGCGAGCCGATCAGCCGGGTCAGGATATCGCGCGCATCCTTGAGCGACCACACGCCACGCCGGGCAATTGTCACATTGGTGATCGCCTGTTTCTGGCGCTGCTGCGCATAGGCGGTGAGCAAATCGTAGAGCGAGGCCGAATAGGCGTTACGCTTCTCGACGATGACCATTTCAGGCATGCCGCGTGCAAACACGTCGCGGCCGAGCCGGTTGCGGTTGACCAGCCTTGCCGAGGCGTCGCGCATGGCCTCCAGACGCTTCAGCCGGAACTGCAGCACCGCGGCCAGTTCCTCGCCGCTTTCGCCTTCTTCGCCGGGCTGCTTGGGGATGAGGAGCTTCGACTTCAGGAAGGCCAGCCACGCCGCCATCACCAGGTAGTCGGCGGCAAGCTCAAGCCTTAGCGCCCTCGCCGTCTCGACGAAGGTCAGATACTGCTCGACCAGCGCCAAGATGGAAATCCGCGACAGATCGACCTTTTGGTTGCGGGCGAGATGCAGCAAGAGGTCGAGCGGACCTTCGAACCCGGCGACGTCGACGACAAGCGACGGGTCGCCGGTGACCCGTGAATCGTCGTTCTCGGCCCACAGACGGTCCATCGGTGCGGCCTTCGCAGCCTTGCTGTCCAATGTCTCCGCCACTTGTTCCTTTACCTCTGGTTAGAGCACGATGCCGAAAGTGTGAAGCGGTTTTCGGACGACATCATGCTCTCTCTATCTAATTTAGAGACGGATTCAGATTTCAGGTCGAACAGACCTGAAATCATCCGTCTCTAGGCCACCGCATCGAAATAGGTGGCAAACTCGGCGCGTATCTCGGTTTCGTCGGCCCGGTCGCGATCCCTTATATAGGTCAGCGCCCGCTTGGCGCGCTCCAGCGACGTCCCTTCAAGTCCCGTGGTTCGCGATGCGATGCCTGCCATCTCCTCGAAAACGCCATTGCAGTGAAGGACCAGATCGCAGCCCGCCGCAAGGATCGAGGCCGCCTTTGTCGGGAAATCCCCAGAAAGCGCCTTCATCGAGGTGTCGTCGCTCATCAACAGCCCGTCGAAGCCGATCTCGCGGCGGATGATCTCGTCGATGACCTTGCCTGAGGTGGTCGCTGGGTTGTTCGGATCGATGGCGCTGTAGACGACATGCGCCGTCATCGCCATCGGCAGATGGCTAAGCTCGCGGAAAGGGGCGAAATCATGCCGCTGCAGGTCGCTCAGCGAGGCGTCGACCACAGGCAGCTCGAAATGCGTGTCGGCGAAGGCGCGTCCATGGCCCGGAATATGCTTCATGACCGGCAACACGCCGCCGGACATCAGCCCTTCCGCGGCGGCGCGGCCAAGTTCGATGACCGGGCGCGGCTCCTTGCCATAGGCGCGCGCGCCGATGACGTCGCTGGCGCCCTCGATCGGCACGTCCAGCACCGGCAGGCAATCGGCCGAGATACCGAAGCGCAACAGGTCGAAGGCATGCAGCCGCGCCATCAGCCAGGCAGCGCGGGTGCCGGCATCATGGTCCTTGCGCCACAATGCACCGAGCGCGCCGCCGGCGGGATAGTTCGGCGCCAGCGGGGGCCGCAGGCGCTGCACCCGGCCACCTTCCTGGTCGATGAACACCAGCGCATCGGGGCGCCCGATACAGTCGCGCATTTCGGCGACCAGATCGCGGATCTGCTCGGTTTCGCCGATGTTGCGCGCAAACAGGATGAAGCCCCACGGGCATTCATTGCGATAGAAACGGATTTCTTCGCGGGTCAGCGATTTCCCGGCACAGCCGAGGATCATGGATTTTGATTCGGTCATTCCACCAGTTTAGGGCTTCGCGCCGGCAAAGGGAATCTCCCCGGACGGCAAGCGCCTCAACCTCTCGCCCATCCACATGAAAAAGCCGGCGCGACCGTTGGGAACGCACCGGCTCTGATAATTGGATCCGGCCTTACCGAGACACGAAGCAGTTGCCGCCGGCAGCCTTGTAGCTGGTGCACAGATTGATCGCATCGTTGCGCGATTGCGCAGGCACCCGGACACGGTAGAAGGTGCCCTTGCCGGCGATCTCCGCCTTGACGATGTTGGCGGTGCGACCGGCGAGCACATTTCCATAGCGGCGCTGCAGGTCGGCGTAGTTGGCCTGGGCGCTTTCGACCGTCGGCTGCGAAGCGATCTGCATCGACCACGAACCGCCCGATGTCGAAGCCGTCGCCGGGATGGAGGCAACCTGGTCGGGCTTGACCTCGCCGACCACGTCGACCGGCTGGTCGGACGGGCGCTGCGGCGCTACGGCAACCGTCTGCGGCGTGTTGGCGGACTGGGTCTCAGCCTTCGGCGTGGCCGCCGGCTTCACCGGCTTGACCGGCTTGGCGGTCTCGGCACTTGCCTGGTCGCTATTTGCCTGATCGGCAGGCGCCACGGTGCCGGTCTGCTCGGCATCGGCCGAAGGGGCGACGTGCTGCGGCGCCGGGTCAAGCGGCTCAGTCGCCGCAACCTGTGGCGCGGCCGGCGTCGAGTCCTCGCGGGCCACCAACGAGCCGTCGGGCTTGACCACCATGGTCCGCACCTTGCGCGGGGCAACGGCGACCGTATCGGGGTTCTTGTCGGCTTCCTGCAGCACCTGAGCGATGCGGTCCTCGGACTTTGGCGCCGGCGCGACAGCCGCGTCGGGGTTGACGGCAGCTTCGGGGTTGCCGGCAGCGTCGGGGCCTGGGGCAGCGTCGGTATCGTCGGGCGACAGATCGACGACGCGGCTTTCAGGCTCCTGCGCCTTCACATCGACCGGCTCTTCGGTGTTGGTGACCAGCTTCTCCTGAACCGGCTCGGCCGGCTTGGTGCCCTTGGCGACCGCATCATAAACCTTGTTGTCCTGGTTCGGCACCACGGCGCCGCCCGGATTTTCGGGCTTGACCTTGATCGGCCTGTTGTCGGCTTTGACAATGACCGGCGCATCGCTGCCGCCCTTTCCGCCGAACGACAAGGCGAAGGCGCCAAGGCCGCCGGCAATCGCAACCGCAGCAACGACCCCCGCGACCAGCAGGCCGCTCCTGCGCGGCCGTGCGGCTTCCTGCTCGGCGAGGCCCGGCACCGCCATTGCCTCGTCCAGATCCGGATCGTAGTCGAGTTCGTCGACCGCGAAATCGTCGGCCTGCGAAACCGGCTGGCTGCCGGGCAGATCGTCCATGTCGAAGCCGCCGGCGGCATCGGCGTGGTGAGCTTGCGTGGCTGCAAGCACTTCGGCTGGCCGCGCCGCATAGGCGCGCTGGTCGAGCTCGTGGCCCGAACTGAAGCCGGAACTGTAGGAATCGTCATCATAGCCGGCACTGCGTGCGGCAGTGGGCGGCGCCACTTCCACCGCGTTCATCTCGTTGAGCATGCCGGCGAATTCGGCGTCGATGTCGTCATAGGCGGCCGGCTCGTCTTGCTCGAAGCTGAGTTCTGGAATGTCGAGGTCGTCGGCAATCGCCACCACACGCTCCGGCACATCGACCGTCTCGACATCCGGCATCTCGTCATAGGCCTGAGGCGGCGCCTGGCGCGATGGCGTCGGCGCCGCATAGGCAGCAGCTGCAACCGGCTGGTCGCGATAGCTTGGCGCTGCCGCCGGCGGCATGGACGGCTTTTCTGCAAAAGAAGCTTGCGGCTGCGCTGCAAAGGAAGGCTGGGCCGGGGTGGGAGTCACGCGGCTCCACGAACGCGCCGGCTCCGGCGGCGTCGAGCGCCAATCGCCAGCGACCGGTGCTGCCGTATCGTCATGACCGAGATCGATGCCGTTGGCCAGCGCCGCGTCGAAGGCGTGATCATCGAACTCGATCTCGGGCACATGGCCTTCAAGTTCGCCGGCAAGCAGATCGTCGAAATCGGCATCGTCCGCCTGGGCCTCCTGAGGAGCAGGCGCGTGTTCGTCTAGGTCCCAGTCGAGATTATCGACCGGAGCGACCGGCGTCGCGACGGACCGCTGCACCGGGGCAACCGGCTCATAAGTCCTGGTGGGCTCGATGGCGGCAGCCCTGGTGGGCTCGGTGACCACCGGAATCGGGGCGACTGGCGCCGGGCGTGGTGTGGTCATGGCGCCAAGCAGCGCGTTGAGTTCATCTTCCAACGTCCGTTCGTCAGCTACCGGAGCGGCCGGGGTCGCCATATTGGTAGGCGCCACATAGGCTGGTGCGACCGGAGTTGGCTGAACCGGAGCGGGTGCGGTCTCGGCCACCGGCTCGTGATCGGCAAGCGCATCATCGATGCTCAGATCGAAATCGTCGAATGCTTCGTGCGCAGTCTCATGAGAGGGGCTGGCCTCCACGGTCCAGGCCGGCGTCTCGTCCACTTCCGGCGCATCCATCTCAACCGGCGCGCTGACCTGCAGATCGCTGACATCCAGATCGCGCTCTTCCGGATCCTCGGCCTCAACAGGCTGAGCCTCGAAAGCCTGAGGCTCGAAATGCTCGGCTGCAAAGTCCATGTCGACATCGGCCATCGCGTCATCGAAATGAACCGCAAAATCCTCGTCGGCAACAGCCTGGTCGGCGGCGCCGACGGCGTCGAAGGTATGGATCGGCGCCTCGGCTACTGGCGCGGCATACTGGTCCTGCGCCGGCGCAGGACCGTCCAGCGTCAGCTCGTCTTCCAGCGACATCGAGACGGCATTGTCGAAATCATCGTCGAACGCGACATCGTCGGCAGGCGCAGCAGCAACCTGGGCGACATCTGCGGCATGGGCGACGGTCGCATCGTCATCGAGCAGCAACCCCTGCTCGAGCGAAGCGGCAAGGTCGTGATCCATCGGCAGGTCGTCTTCGAGCGGCGATACGTTTTCCAGTGAACTGGCCACGGCATTGTCGAAATCATCGTCGAATGCAGCTTCGTCAAATGCGGGCTCGGCAAACCAAGGTCCGGCAAACGAGGGTTCAACGGGAGCAGCCGCAGCCCGCGGGGCAGCGCCGAAATCCAGATCGGCGGCATCGTCGAAGACGAAATCATATTCCAGCGAAGCAGCCAGCGCATCGTCCATCGCGGCATCGGTGGTTTCCGGCTCGCGAATCTCGGCAGCAGGTTCGTAGGGCTCAGCGGCAGGCTGGTGAACCTCGGGAGCTGGCTGGCTGGCCTCCATGGAACCGACTTCATCGCCGAATTCGCCCATCAACTCCTTCTCGAGGTCGATGTCGAAATCGCCCTCGTCTGCAGCCGTCTCGACGGCTGGCGCCTGCGGCTTGACCGGCTGGCGCGGATCGAAACCCATGATCCTGGTCAGTTCAGCGAACGGATCATCTTCGGCGATGTCGTTGTTGTCGGCTACTCTCAGCTGGGTTCTGTCTGCCATTATTGTTCCCGAACTCGCACTCATTCGGACGCCATGGACGTCGCGTAGGGTTGGCCCTTACCAGCGCAATGTGGGCAAATGGTGACAGGTGTTTTAGTTAAACCTAACGCATCTCAGTGGGCGCATCAGCCCCAATCAGCGTCAGGCCGGAGGTCAAAACATCCGAAACAGCCTGCACCAGCCCTAGTCTGGCATGAGTCAATTGTCGGTCGTTAACCTTAACAAAACGTAAGTCGCGATTCTCGGTGCCCCGATTCCAGTGTCCATGGAAGGCGTGAGCCAGATCGTAGAGGTAGAATGCCAGCCGGTGCGGCTCCAGCGCAAGGGCCGCGGATTCGATCAGCCTTGGATATTCAGCCAGCTTCCGGATCAGGCCGATCTCGCCCTCGTCGGTGAGCGACGCCGAGGCCGCGGCCAGGCTGTTGCGGTCGAAATTGGCCTCGCCCAGTTGCTCGCTCGCCTGCCGGAACACCGAATGACAGCGCGCCGAAGCGTACTGCACGTAGAACACGGGATTGTCCTTGGACTGTTCGGTGACCTTGGCGAAATCGAAGTCGAGCGGCGCGTCGCTCTTGCGGTAGAGCATCATGAAGCGGATCGCATCGCGGCCCACCTCCTCCACCGCTTCGCGCAAGGTCACGAAGTCGCCCGACCGCTTCGACATCCGAACCGGTTCGCCATCGCGAAACAGCTTCACCAGATTGCACAGCAGCACCGTGAGTTGCAGCTTCAGATCATCGCCTGCAATCGCCCGCGCCAGCGCTTCCAGCCGCTTGACGTAGCCGCCATGGTCGGCGCCCAGCACATAGATCAGGCCGACGAAACCGCGGTCGACCTTGTCCTTGAGATAGGCGACGTCGGCGGCGAAATAGGTGAACGAGCCGTCGGACTTGACCAGCGCCCGGTCCATGTCGTCGCCGACCGCCGTCGAGCGAAACAGCGTCTGCTCGCGGTCTTCCCAGTCGTCCGGCTTCTCGCCCTTGGGCGGCGGTAGCTTGCCCTTGTAGATATGGCCTTTCAGCGTCAGATCGTTGATCGCCGAGCGAATTTTTTTGGCATTGTCGGCATGCAGCGTGCGCTCGGAGAAGAAAACGTCGTGATGCACATTGAGCAACGCCAGATCCTCGCGGATCATCACCATCATGGCGTCGATCGTGCGGTCCTTGACGATTGCCAGCGACTCATCGTCGGGCATCTGCAAGAGCTTGCGGCCATATTCGGCAGCCAGCGCCTGACCGACCGGCACAAGGTAATCGCCGGGATAGAGGCCGGCCGGTATCTCGCCAATGTCGTCGCCCAGCGCTTCGCGGTAGCGCAGGAAGGCCGAACGCCCGAGCACGTCGATCTGCGCGCCGGCGTCGTTGATGATGTATTCCTTGGTGACGTCATAGCCGGCGAAGGCCATCAGATTGGCGAGCGTGTCGCCGACAACCGCGCCCCGGCAATGGCCGACATGCATCGGCCCGGTCGGATTGGCCGAGACATATTCGACATTACTCTTCTTGCCGCCACCAATGGTCGAGCGGCCGTAGTTTTGCCCCTCGCCGAGCACCGCGGTCAGATGTGCCTGCCAGAAAGCGTCCTTGAGCCGGAGATTGACGAAGCCGGGACCGGCGACGTCGGCTTCGGCAACATCGGCGTCGCTGCGCAGCACTTCCACCAGCCGCTCGGCCAGCGCCCGCGGGTTGTGCCCTGTCGGCTTGGCCAGTACCATCGCCGCATTGGTGGCGAGATCGCCATGGCTGGCGTCGCGCGGCGGCTCGACGGCGATGCGCGACAGGTCGGGCGAAACGCCATCACTGTCTTTCAAATCAAGCGCTTCGACGGCTTTTGTGATTCGCGCGCTGAAATCGGCGAAGATGTTCATGGGTCTTGCTCTGGCGGACTGTGCAGGGGAACCGGCTCATTGGCCGGCAAATCGCGCCCGCCCTAGCTTAAATCGGGCGTATGGTCAAACAGACGGCGGTGTTCCTTCAAGGCGTAGGTATCCGTCATCCCCGCCAGGAAATCGGCGACGCTGCGCGCCTTGATGCGGTCCTCCGCCCGGTCGAGCCCCTCCCGCCAGCCGTCCGGCATGGCGCGCGGATCGGCGAAATAGACATCGAACAGGTCGCGCACGATCTGCTCGGCCTCAATGCGAACGCGCATCACCTCGTCATGCCGGTAGAGATGCTTGTAAAGAAAGGTCTTCAAATCCTTCTCGGTCGCCGCCATGTCTGCGGAAAAGGTCACCATCGTCTCGCCCGCCGCCCGCACCGCTTCGGCGCTGTCAGGCTTGATGCGCTCCAGATTGGCGGTGGTGGAAACAATGACGTCCTCGACCATCATCGTGATCTGCCGGCGCATCAGCTCATGGCCGGTGCGCACATCGTCCAGGCCCGGATAGCGCGCGCGCACGCTTGCCAGGATCGATCCCGGCAGCGCCACCGTTTCCAGCATGTCCAAGGTCAGGAAGCCGGAGCGCAGGCCGTCGTCGATGTCATGGGTGTTGTAGGCGATATCGTCGGCGATCGCAGCACATTGCGCCTCGATGCCGGCGAAATGGTCGAGTTCGAGGTCGTGCAACTCGGAATAGTCGCGGATCGCCTGCGGCACCGGGCCTTTGAGCCCTTTTCCCTTGGCGTCGGTCAGCGGGCCATTGTGCTTCACCAGGCCTTCCAGCGTTTCCCAGGTCAGGTTCAGCCCGTCGAACTCGGCATAGCGCCGCTCCAGCCGCGTCACCACGCGCAGCGACTGCGCATTGTGGTCGAAGCCGCCCCATTGGGCCATCCGCTCGTTCAGCGCGTCCTCGCCGGTATGGCCGAACGGCGTGTGACCGAAATCGTGCACCAAGGCGACCGCCTCGGCCAGATCCTCGTCGCCGCGCAGCGCTCGCGCCAGAGCCCGCGCAATCTGCGCCACCTCGATCGAATGCGTCAGCCGGGTGCGGTAGTGATCTCCTTCATGGGCGACGAACACCTGCGTCTTGTGCTTCAGGCGGCGGAAGGCAGTCGAATGAATGATACGGTCACGGTCGCGCTGGAATGGCGTGCGAGTCGGGCTCTCGACCTCGTCATAGAGCCGCCCGCGCGACTTGGCTGGGTCGCTGGCATAGGCCGCGCGCGGCCGATAGCCGAACCCAATGTCGCCAAGCTCATTTGTCATGGCTGATGCCGCCGCAGTTGACTTGCCCCTTCCCGCTTCATACCTATCATGTGAAACTGAAAGCAAGGTGACGCCCATGGGCGCTGATGCCAAGACTGCCATGAAAGTCGAGATGACCGAGTCCGCCGCCAGGCGGATCGCGAAAATCGTCTCTGGCGAGGCCGGCAAGACGGCGCTGCGCGTCTCCGTAGAGGGCGGCGGCTGCTCCGGCTTTTCCTACAAGTTCGACCTGGTCAATACGCGCAACGACGACGACGTCGCCATCGAAAAGGACGGCGCCACCGTGCTGATCGACGATTTGTCGCTGGTCTATATGGGCGGCTCGGTGATCGACTTCGTCGACGATCTGATGGGCCAATCGTTCCAGATCCGCAACCCCAATGCAGTCGCCTCCTGCGGCTGCGGCACCAGTTTCTCCATCTAGGCAGATGTCCGGCGTCGGCGCGGTCCGTCAGGTCGCACTGTCGGCCGGGCGCGATCTCGACGTGACGCTGGCCTTCTGGCGCGATGTGCTCGGCCTCAACGTTCACGCCCGCTACGATCCGCCGGGCATCGCCTTCATCATGGCCGGTGATATCAGGTTGCTGTTCACCGATGGCGTTCCGGCCGGCACCGTCTATCTCGACATAGCCGGGCTCGAAGCCTTCCACGCCGAGGCGAAAGCGTCCGGCGTTCCCTTCACCGCACCGCCGGCGCTCGTCCACAACGACACCGAAGGCACGTTCGGAACGGCGGGGGAAAGCGAGTGGATGGCCTTTCTAAAGGACCCGGCAGGCAATACGATCGGGCTTGTCGAACGTCTTTCGCCCGAACATCCCTGAGGCCGCCCATGAAAATCGTTACCTGGAACATAAACGGCATTCGCGCCCGCATCGGCAACCTCACCCACTGGCTGAGCGAAAGCCAGCCCGACATCGTCTGCCTGCAGGAGATCAAGTCGGTCGACGAGCAGTTCCCGCGCGCCGAGATCGAGGCGCTTGGCTACAACGTGGAAACCCATGGCCAGAAGGGCTTTAACGGCGTCGCCCTGTTGTCGAAGCTTCCGTTCGACGAGGTTATCAGGGGCCTGCCCGGTGACGACACCGACGAGCAGGCGCGCTTCATCGAGGGCGTGTTCTCGACCGACCAGGGCGCGCTTCGCGTCGCCTCGCTCTATCTGCCCAACGGCAACCCGGTCGATGACGAGAAGAAGTTTCCCTACAAGCTGGCCTGGATGGAACGGCTGCATCGCTGGGCCGAGCAACGGCTGCTTCTGGAGGAGGCGCTGGTGCTGGCCGGCGACTACAATGTCATCCCCGAGCCGGTCGATGCGCGCTTCCCCGAGAACTGGCTTGGCGATGCGCTGTTCCAGCCGCAGACCCGGCAGGCCTTCCGACGGCTGAAGAATCTCGGCTTCACCGAGGCAGTCCGCGCCGTCACCGATGCGGCCGATGTCTATACCTTCTGGGATTACCAGGCCGGTGCCTGGCAGAAGAACAACGGCATCCGCATCGACCATCTGCTGTTGTCGCCCGAAGCCGCCAACCGCTTTTCCTCGGCCTCGATCGAAAAGCACGTGCGCGCCTGGGAAAAGCCTTCCGACCATGTGCCGGTGGCGATCGATCTGGCGCTGCTGCCGGCCTGATATCAGCCGAAACCCTGATGTCGCCACAATCGCGCCATTCAGTCAGAGATCAGCATGGCGGCTGGGGTTCCATGGCACTACGATTCCTCCTTTGCCCGATCGGTCTGGCATTTGCCATGGCCTCTCCTGCAGCGGCACTTGCCGATCAGCAGTGCCTGGCCAATGGCAAGTCCTACCAGGTCGGCCAGGTCACCTGCCTGACGGTTTCAGACAAGAGCCATATGGCCCGCTGCGACCTGGTGCTCAACAACACCTCATGGACCAAGATCGGCGACAGCTGCCCCGACAGCACGATGAAGCCGCATCTGCACGTCACGCCGATCTCGATGCCGGTACACAGAGCGGTGCCGGCGGAACTCACCGAGAACTGATGGATGTGAGCTAATCTCCCCCCTCAAGGGGGGAGATTGGCAATTTCACTGGTCGCCGCCGCCCTTGGTGAGAATATCGTCGGCAAGCGAAATCGCAGTGCGGCGGTCGGCTTCGCCGGCGGCGGCAAATGCCTCTTCCTGCATGCCGCGGATCCACGGCTGGTCGCTCGGCGAGGCGCGTTCGAGCGCGGCGGTCATCATGGCCAGCCCGCGCACGATCTTGCCGCTCTGGAACAGAAGATTGCCAAGCGTCGCCTGGGCGCCGGCATGGCCTTTTTCGGCGGCGAGCTGGAACCAGCGGCCGGCCTGCTTGACGCTGGCCTTGACGCCGCCCTCGCCCTTCAGGAACATCTGGCCCATCTCGAACTGGGCGTTCGGGTTGCGGTAATTGGCGGCCGCACGCATGTAATATTCCTGCGCCGCGACCTCGTTTTCCTCGACCGGGCTGCCGGGGATGCCTGTCCGGAGATAGTCGCCCAGCGCCACCAGCGCGTCGGAGACATAGCTTTCCTCCGGCGAACCCGGCTCGACATCCTGATCGACGATCTCGGAGAAGAATTTGAACGCCGCGTAGTCGTCGCGCGTCACGCCGTCGCCTTCGGCATACATGCGGGCGAGCTTCCAGGTGGCGCCGATCTGGCCGTTTTCGGCGGCGTATTTATAGGCCTCGACCGCCTGTTCCTTGTGGCCGCTCTTGTAAGCGGAGAAGCCGAACTGGAACACGGCCCACGGGCTCGATTGCGGCTTCACGCCGGTCTTGTCGTCGAACACCTTGTCGTCGAAGGCCATGGCCTGGCCCACGGCGCCAAAGATCGCAACAGCGACCAGTGCCGGAAGGACAGACGACCTCAACAACTCAGATATCCGCATAGCAATGTGTTTCTTTGGCACCGCCCGGATGGGTGACCGCGCCGTCGCGGGCAGGCCCTACCGTCTGTGCGTATTTCCAGATCGCGCCCGACTGATAGTCGGTCGTGCGCGCCTTCCAAGCCTTTGCCCTCGTTGCCAGTTCGGCCTCGGACAGATCGACCGCGATCGTGCCTTTGGTTGCATCGATCGAAATCACATCGCCGTCTTTCAAGAGTCCGATCGGTCCACCAACGGCAGCTTCCGGCCCGACATGGCCGATGCAGAACCCGCGCGTAGCGCCCGAAAAACGGCCGTCGGTGATGAGAGCGACCTTGCCGCCCATGCCCTGGCCGTAGAGAGCCGCCGTCGTCGACAGCATCTCGCGCATGCCCGGACCGCCGCGCGGACCTTCGTAACGGATGACGAGAACCTCGCCTTCCCGGTAGTTGCGGTGCGTGACCGCCTCGAAACATTCCTCTTCCGAATCGAAACAGCGTGCCGGACCTGAAAATTTCAGCTCCGTCATGCCCGCGACCTTCACGATCGCGCCTTCCGGGGCAAGGTTGCCCTTCAAGCCCACGACACCGCCGGTTTGGGTGATTGGTCGGTTGGCGGGACGGACCACATCCTGGCTATCATTCCAGGCAACATGCTCCATGTTTTCGGCCAAAGTACGGCCAGTCACCGTCAGGCAGTCGCCATGCAGATAGCCGTGGTCGAGCAACGTCTTCATCAACAGCGGAATGCCGCCGGCCTCGAACATGTCCTTGGCGACATATTTGCCGCCCGGCTTGAGGTCGGCGATATAGGGCGTCTTCTCGAAAATCGCGGCGACGTCGAACAGGTCGAACTTGATGCCTGCCTCATGCGCGACCGCCGGCAGGTGCAGCGCTGCGTTGGTCGAGCCGCCGGTGGCCGAGACCACGGTCGCCGCATTCTCCAGCGCCTTCAGCGTGACGATGTCGCGCGGCCGGATGTTCTTGGCGATCAACTCCATGATCTTTTCGCCGGAGGCGAAATTGAAGCGGTCGCGCATCTCGTAGGGCGCCGGCGCGCCGCAAGAATAGGGCAGCGCCAGGCCGATCGCTTCGGCGACGGTGGCCATGGTGTTGGCGGTGAACTGGGCGCCGCAGGAGCCGGCCGACGGACAGGCGACTTGCTCGATTTCAAGCAGTTCAGCGTCGCTGATCGCGCCGACCGAGTGCTGTCCCACAGCCTCGAACACATCCTGCACGGTGATCTGGCGGCCGCGATAGCTGCCGGGCAGAATCGAGCCGCCATAGATGAAGATCGAAGGCACGTTGAGCCGCACCATGGCCATCATCATGCCGGGCAGCGACTTGTCGCAGCCGGCAAGGCCGACCAGCGCATCGTAGCAATGTCCGCGCATGGTGAGTTCGACCGAATCGGCGATGACATCGCGCGACACCAGCGACGACTTCATGCCCTGGTGGCCCATGGCGATGCCGTCGGTGACGGTGATGGTGCAGAATTCGCGCGGCGTGCCGTTGGCGGCCGCGACGCCTTTCTTGACCACTTGCGCCTGGCGCATCAGCGAGATGTTGCAAGGTGCCGCTTCATTCCAGCAGGAAGCAACGCCGACCAGCGGCTGCCCGATCTCGGCGGCAGACAGGCCCATGGCATAGAGATACGAACGGTGCGGCGCACGCGCCGGACCGACGGTCACATGGCGGCTAGGGAGCTTAGCCTTGGAAATGACTTTGGCGTCCATTCTCTTCCTTGCCGCGGGCGGTGCGGCCTGCCTCATCGCCGAGCCTTGTGGCGCGTGTCCCGAGACGAATTCGAGGTGCGCCGGGTTTATGGCGGGAAATGGGCAATTTGGTCGAGCGGGACCGTAGCGCGGGGGTTGGCCGGGAACTGTTGCCAAAACGCCACAATCGCGAGAGGCGACGCCGGTGCGGCGTATCTGCAACGCCAACTCTCGCCGGCAAGGCTCGACGCGGTGCCCGCATAAGAAAAAGGCCGGGGAATGCCCGGCCTTTTTCTTTTCAACTTGAAAGGCTTACCACTTCACCTTCAACGAAGTCGAAATGGCCGACACAAGATCGTTGCCGAAGTCAGCGGTGTAGTCCGTACCATAGGTGACGCCATCGTCGCCTACGACTGGATGGATCGACCCGCTGGTAAGCACGCCCAGCGCCCCACCAAGACGAACCTCGATGTTCTGGGTCGGCGTGTAAGCCACGCCACCGCTAACCGTCCAGGTGTCCGTCTGGGCGCTCAGTCCGGTGGAGGTTCCGCGATCCCAGGTCAGAACGGCGGCGCCGCTCCACTGATCATTGAATTTGTGGCCGATACCGCCGGAGACCGTCCAGCCGTCCCGGTAGAGCAGATCAAGTGAAGTAGCGCGGGTCGGGCCGGTCGTGGTGCAAGCACCCGGGGCGGCGGTCGGGCAGAATGGAATGCTTTGCAATACGCTCCAATTGACCCACTTAATGGATCCAAACGCGAGCCAACCCGGAGCAATACCTGACTGGAGCTTGAGTTCCAGAGACTCAGGCACCTCCGAAGAACCGCTTACGTCGGTTATGCGACCCAAAATTGGATTGCTGGGGTCGAGGAATCCGGGAACCTGTGTCAGATCGAGCGTCCCCGAGAGGTTGTCGAGCTTGACGGCTGAATTGTAGACCAGGCTGGCGCGCAGCGCGATGTCAGGAATTTCATAGGCGGCACCGACGCGCCATCCCCAGCCGTCTCCTTCGAGGTCAAGGCGCCCAACGCCTGTACCCAAAAATGCGGGAAGCGGAGCGACCAGCTGCTCCTTGAATCCCGAGACGTCCTCATGGAACACGCCGCCGATGAAACGAAACTGACCTTTGCCGAGGTTCACCTTGTACGAGCAGGTTCCGCCAACGGCCTCGCTCTCGACCTTGGTTACGATATTGCCGTTCGCGCCGGCCCAGTTGACGCCGGGATTGCTGTACGCACCGATCGGTTGGCCATAGTCGACAAGACAATCGACCGGGCCTATACCAGCCTTGATACCCACGCTCGGCACCCAATAGCTTTCGGTATCGCGGGCGCTGTTGGAAAGGCCCAGCGCGTTAAGGGGGCCGTCAGCCGGATTCGTGTCCACCACATTCTTGAGGTCGCGTTGCGGCATCACATAGGTGCCGGTAACCTCGCCGGCGACCTGCGCAGGATCGAACAGCAGATCGATGTCATAGCCGCCGCGCTCCAGGCCGCCGGCATGCACGGAACCGATCAGGCCCAGCGAAAAACACCCCGCCCCCAGCAGTGTTTTCAAACGCAAATTGTTCATGGATGTCCTCCCCGAAATACTAGTGCGTCAAGCTAGAACCAATTCGGGTTAACGGCGCAACAATGAATTCACATAGCGTACATGTACACTCTTGCGGACCGCATTTCGAACACAGTGGCGGCTTGGCCGGCAGGTTCGAAAATGACCATTTGGGCGGCAGACTGGGGGACAAATCAGAAAAAACCGCTCAAAACGGCACCAAAACCCTCTATTTTGCCGGCATTCGGCCCCATTGTTACATTATGGCAACAATAGGGGTCGAAACTTTCCGTTTACGTCAATATTAACGCAACGGAACGCCTGTTTTTCGAGCAAAAGAACCTTCGCGAAGCGCTGCAAGCGTCTCGCGAATCCGGCGCTCAGCCGGCGTCGCGCACCCGGGTCAACGCCACCGAAAGCTTCTCCTGCTGATCACGGTATTCTGCGAGTTTTTCGCGCTCGGCCGCGACGATCTCTTCCGGCGCGCTGGCGACGAACCGTTCGTTCGACAGCTTCTTGTGCAGCCGCGCGATTTCCTCGGTCACCTTGGCCAGTTCCTTCTGCAGCCGCGCCGCCTCGGCTGAGAGATCGATCAGGCTGCCGAGCGGCAGGCAGATCGTCGCCTCGTTGAGCACGATCTGGGCCGAGCCCTTGGGTGCGGCGTCCTGCTGCGAGATGTCGCCGACCCGCGCCAGCCGCTTGATGGCGGACGCATGGCGTTCCAGCCTCTGGTGAGTCTCGGCGCTGGCGCCGACCACCACCAGCGGCGCGATCGCCGCCGGGGGCACGTTCATTTCAGAGCGCACGGAGCGAATACCGGAGACCAGATCGACCAGCCAGTTGATGTCGGCGGCTGCATCGGTGTCCTCGAAGTCGGGCGACGGCCAGGCGGCGTGGCACAGCAGCGTTGCGCGCGTCCTGCCCTCACCTGCCGTCTGCGCCCACAGCTCCTCCGTCATGAACGGCATCATGGGGTGAAGCAGCTTGTAAATCTCGTCGAGCACGAAGGCGACGCAGGCGCGGCTTTCGGCTTTGGCCGCCTCGTCAGTGCCCATGAACACCGGCTTGAGCAGTTCGAGATACCAGTCGCAAAACAGGTTCCAGACGAAGCGGTAGGCAGCCCCTGCCGCCTCGTTGAAGCGGTATGAGGTGATGCCCTCGGTGATCGCGTGCGACGCCCGGGTCAATTCGGTCAGGATCCAGCGGTTGACCGGCAACTTGGCGTCGTTCAGCCAAAAATCGTCATTGCGCGCGACCTCGTTCATCTCGGCAAAGCGTGTCGCGTTCCACAGCTTGGTGCCGAAATTGCGGTAGCCGGCGATGCGCGCCGGATCGAGTTTCACGTCGCGCCCCTGCGCCGCCATCACCGTCAGCGTGAAGCGCAGTGCATCGGCGCCAAACTCGTCGATGAGGTCGAGCGGATCGATGACGTTGCCTTTCGACTTCGACATCTTCTGCCCGTTCTTGTCGCGCACCAGCGCATGCACATAAACGGTGTGGAACGGCTCCTCGTGCATGAAATGCAGGCCCATCATCATCATCCGGGCGACCCAGAAGAAGATGATGTCGAAACCGGTCACCAGCACGTCGGTCTGGTAATAGGTCTTCAGCTCCGGCGTATGATCCGGCCAGCCCAGTGTCGAGAACGGCCACAGTGCGGACGAGAACCAGGTGTCGAGCACATCCTCGTCGCGGCTCAGGATTTCGCCCGGCTTGAAGGTCTCGAGCTTGTCCTCGACCCAGGCCTTCCATGGACCTTCCAGCGCCAGATAATATTCGATCGCGGCGCCCAGCGCCTCTTCCTCGGTCTTCTCGACGAAGACCCGGCCGTCCGGCCCGTACCAGGCCGGGATCTGGTGACCCCACCATAGCTGGCGTGAAATACACCAGGGCTGGATGTTCTCCATCCAGTCGAAATAGGTCTTTTCCCAGTTCTTCGGCACGAAGTTGGTACGGCCTTCACGCACCGATGCGATCGCCGGCTTGGCCAGCTCGGCGGCGTTTGCATACCACTGCTCGGTCAGAAACGGCTCGATCGGCACGCCGCCGCGGTCGCCATGCGGCACGGCGTGGCGGTGCGGCTCGATCTTGTCGAGGAAGCCGCCGGTCTCCATCAGCTCGACGATTTTCTTGCGCGCGACGAAACGGTCGAGACCGTCGAGCTCGTCCCAGACGGCCTGACGCTCCGGCGTCACGTCGAGCCCGGCGAGAAAATCCTCATTATCCCTGAGCGTTATTGCCGCCTCGATGGTCAGGATGTTGATCGCCGGCAGCTTGTGGCGCTTGCCGACCTCGAAATCGTTGAAGTCGTGCGCCGGCGTGATCTTGACCGCGCCGGAACCCTTTTCCGGGTCGGAATACTCGTCAGCCACAACCGGGATTTTCCGGCCGACGATCGGCAGCACGACATTTTTCCCGACCAGATGCCGGTAGCGCTCGTCGTCCGGGTGCACGGCGACCGCCGTATCGCCAAGCATCGTCTCGGGCCGTGTCGTCGCCACGGTAATGAAGGTCGCCGAATTTTCCGGATCGAAAGTCTCGCCTTCGATCGGATAGCGGAAGTGCCAGAGATTGCCGTTGATCTCCTGGGGCTCGACCTCCAGGTCGGAGATCGCCGTCAACAGCTTCGGGTCCCAGTTCACAAGGCGCTTGTCCTTGTAGATCAGCCCTTCCTTGTAGAGGCTGACGAATACTTCGAGCACGGCCTTGGACAGGCCTTCATCCATGGTAAAACGTTCGCGCGACCAGTCCGCCGAGGCGCCGAGCCGCTTCAGCTGGTTGAAGATGGCGCCGCCGGACTCGGCCTTCCACTCCCAGACCTTCTCGATGAACTCCTCGCGGGTGAGATCGCGGCGATGGATCTGTTTCTCCATCAGCTGGCGCTCGACCACCATCTGCGTGGCGATGCCGGCATGGTCCATGCCCGGCTGCCACAGCACGTTCTTGCCGCGCATGCGCTCAAAGCGCACGAGTATATCCTGCAGCGTGTTGTTGAGTGCGTGGCCCATATGCAGCGAGCCGGTGACGTTGGGCGGCGGGATGACGATGGTAAAGGCCTCGGCCCCCTCTTCCGCACCTGCGCCGGCGCGAAATGCGTCCGCCTCTTCCCAGATTTTGGCGATCTTGGGTTCGACGGTCTTGGCGTCGTAGGTCTTTTCAAGCATGGGAAAGTGGTCCGCGCGGTCGGGAGTTTTGCTGACCCGGTGTAAATCGGAAGGTTTTGGCCAAGTCAACCGCGAGGGCTGCCTCAGTCCTTCAACGCAGATAGGCGGGGCCCTGGTCATTTCAACGGGAAGGCCATGCCCGCACCTTCATCGTCAGCGATCCCGACGGGAAGCTGATCGCATTCGCGACATCAGCCGGACGCTGGCCTGCAGCGAGAAAGCGCCGCCCGAAGGCGGCGCTTTAATCCGGAACGGGCTGTGGTGATGCCTATTGCGCGCCGCGCGCGACGCGCTCGATTTCTTCGCGTACCAGGCGCTCGACCAGCGTCGGCAGGTTGTTGTCCAGCCAATCCTGCAGCATCGGCCGCAGCATCTCCTCGGCCATCTCGTCGAAGGTCTTCTTGCTGCGGCTGGCGAAGGCGTCGGAGAGCTCGCCGAAGGCGGCTGCGACCTGCCGTCCCGTATGTTCCGAAACGATCGCCGGACGGGCCGGGGTTGTATCGGCCGGGCGCGCGTGCTCGCTGCGCGAAGGACGAGGCTCGAAAGCCGGCTCGGCAGCGAGATCGTCTTCGAAAGCCTCGACCTCCGCGATTGCTGCCTGCCGATTTTCAGTCTCCGGCTGCCTGATCTCGGGCCGCCGTACTGTGTCAGCCGGTTTTGCCTGATTGCCAACGGCCGCGATTTCGCGGCGCCAATCCGTGACGATCGAGTCGGTGGTTTCCGTCTTTGCCCGCACTGCAGCTTCTGCCCCGACGGCGGGGGCAGGTTCACTGGCTATCCTGGCGCTCACTTCCGCCAGGGTCATCGGAGCATGCGCGGGTGGCGCGGCGGTCGTGGCATTTGCCGCAATGGCCGGCTTCACTGGCGACGGCTCGGAGCGCGGCTCCAGCCGCGCAACCACCGGCTCGGCCAGTTGGGCCTGCACCTCGGCCAGCGTCACCGGCTTCTTGCTTTCGGTCGAGCTGTGCAATTCGCTGCGGAAGGCCTCGACATCCGAAACAGGCCCGGCGGCCGGCACAAGGTCCTGCCGCAACTCATCGGCGTCGCCCTTGCGGCCGGTGTCGCTGTCTTCGATGATCCTCCTGATGGAAGCCAGTATTTCTTCCATGGAAGGTTCGCGCTGTGCGCTGCTTGCCGTCGCCATCGTCACATCCGCCGCCCCCGCGCATGATCCCGAAAATCGATCTTCGATTTTCGAAGAGGATCAGGCGCAAAATCAAAGTTCTACAGCCTCCTTTGCGCATCCATCGGACGCGTGGCGCTGTAGTGACCCGTTCCTGGATTCCTGTCCGGCAAAGCCGGATACGAATCATGGCGACAGCGTAGCCGACGGATCGCCATCCGAGAATCCCCAATCTCGGAAGACGCCGGATTTCAACAATTTAGGCTACAAAAGACAAACGCCGCGCATCCTTGGGAAGCGCGGCGCTACGATACTTTCAATCTTGGCGGGATTTGAACCGCTCAGTCGCGATCAACGACCGTCCGGCGTACGCAGCCCGATCCATTTGTCCTTGACGGCTCTGTAGTGCTCTTCAGGCTTGTACTTCACCACATTCAACGCCAGGCGATCGGCCGACAGGCGGCCCATGGCCGACAGGATGGCGTAGCTCGCTACAACCACATCGCGCTCGGAGCTGGCGAGGTCGATCTTTGCCGAGATGACGGCGTTCTGGGCATTCAACACGTCGAGCGTGGTGCGCTGTCCGACATTGCGCTCCTCGATGACGCCGTTGAGCGCCAACTGTGCGGCCGCGATCACCTGCCGATTAGCGTCGACGCTTTCACGCGCTGCGATGTATTGCGTCCATGCCGAGGTCACGGCCTGGCGCACCGAGTCACGGCTGACATCCACCTCGATGCGAGCTTGGCTGAGCGATTCCTTCGACTGACGAACGAGTGCGGAGGTACGGCCGCCCGAATAGATCGGAACGGTCAGCGTCGCGCCGACGGTGGCGGCATTGGAATCGCCGTCCGAATCCCCCGCGCTAGGTACGGTATTTTGATAGGCATGGGAAAGGCCGGCACTGGCAGTCAACTGCGGCAGCAACGCACCCTCCTGCGTCTTTACATCAAATCCGGCTGCATCGACGGAATGTAGGGCGGCCAGGATGGCCGGATGCTCGTTCGATGCAATGCCGATCGCCGCCTCGAGACTCCTCGGCAACAGCTTCGCCAACGGCGACGCGGCCTTGAGCTTGCCCGGCTCGTCACCGACGATCTGATGATAGGTTGCCGCACTGGCCAGAGCCTGCGCACGGGCAGCACTCAATTGCGCCACCGCGGCCGAACGCGACGCGTCGGCCTGCGCCACATCGGTGCGCGTGCCCTCGCCGACCTCGAAGCGCGAGCGTGCCGCGCGCGCCTGCTCGGTCAGGAACTGCAGATTCTGTTCGGTCAGCACCGCCACCTGGCGGTCGCGAATCACGTCCATATAGGCGCTCGCCGCGTTGAACAGCGTGTTCTCTTCGGTGTTGCGCAGGCCCTCGACCGAGGCCCTCACCTGTGCAGCGGCCGACGCGACCCTGTTCTTGGTCTGGAAGCCGTCGAACAGCGTCTGATCAATCCGAACGCCGAAGCTGCCGGTGGTCAATGCCAGGCTCGCGTTCCTGCCGTTTAGGTGCCTGGAGGTGTAATCGATATCAGCCGAACCAGTGATCACCGGGCGATAGCCCGACTTGGCGATCGCCACGCCCTCATCGGTGACGCGCACGCCGGCACGGGCCGAATTCAGCGAGGAATTGTTCTGGTAGGCCTTGGAAAGCGCGCCGAGAATGGTTTCCGCCGAGGCGGCTATCGGCGAAAGCGCTGTCGCGGAAATGAGGACAGTAACAAACAAACTCTTGGCTAAGGACGGCACTTTATATCCCTCATTCGTTTTGCACGGGAACCACGCCACGCCAGCCCATCCCTAGGGATCGGCCAGCGCCGCGTCGATGTATCGTTCCCCCGCTGACAGCCTCCCGAAACCCCGGTTAACCAATCAGCAACGATTGTTCAATCGCAAGCCAACATGACAGAGTCTTTGCTGCAAGGCAAAATCACTTAGAACTCGAAGGCATGAATGCGTTCAAATCCGGGTAGTGGCTTAATTGCCGCATTAAATGCCCGTCTTCCGGTTACAACCCCCCCTGCATTGAAAAAGAGCCGGGCTACGCCCGCATTGCCCTGCCCTTCCACAGCCACCAGCCGGCCGCCTTCGGCAAGCTGGTCAAGCAGCGCCGCAGGCACTTTCTCGACGCTGCCGCCGATGAGAATCACATTGTAGGGCGCCTTGGCGGCATGACCTAGCGGCAGTGGGCCGGTGACCACGGTGACGTTATCGCAGCCCTGCGCCGAAAGCGCCGCTTTGGCTGCTTCCGCCAGTGTGGTATCGCTTTCCAGCGCCACGACGGATTTGGCCAGCCTGGACAGCAGCGCCGCGGAATAACCGGTGCCGCAGCCGACATCGAGCACCGAATCGCCGGCGTCGATCTCGG
The DNA here is from genome assembly GCF_030323165.1 of Mesorhizobium sp. C416B. Classification (NCBI taxonomy): domain Bacteria; kingdom Pseudomonadati; phylum Pseudomonadota; class Alphaproteobacteria; order Hyphomicrobiales; family Phyllobacteriaceae; genus Mesorhizobium; species Mesorhizobium sp. C416B. The sequence goes on along the minus strand of NZ_CP100471.1, from coordinate 6,436,212 downwards.
CCAACTGCAAAAGCTTGGCCAGTGGCGACGGCTCCATGAGGTAGCGCGCACCGCTGCCATCGGCGCCGTCGGAGATGCGGATATCCTCGTCGATATAGGCGAGAGCCTGTTGGCCGGCCCCGACAAAGGCCTCGCGCGGCACGGCAAGCATGGCATCGAGCAATGCTGCGTCGGTCACATCGGTGGTGCGGACCTGGCCGTCGACCATCTTGACGCGAAGTTCGGAGAAATCAGTGCTCATGTCCCAACCAATCCGTCAAAGCCAATGCGCTGAAATGCGCTTGTCGCGCCGACACTGCGGCGCATTCGACCGGAACTCAAGCCCCCGGCATGCGGGAGTTGAAGCGATTGGAGGCCTCGCCCGGAATCGAACCGGGGTGCAAGGATTTGCAGTCCTCTGCGTAACCACTCCGCCACGAGGCCTCATCGCTCCCGGCGAGCGAACTCAATATGGTGGCAGCGAAAGGTCGTCAAGCGTCCGCGCGGCATTCCGGCGCGCTTTCCTCATCAGCCGCCGCAACGTGGTTCCCGAGCGGTTTCAGCGCTTGGCGCACCGGCATATTGGCCGCTCCTCAAGCATGGCTGCGCGACCGGCGAAAATCGAACCCGCAGCTTTACGCAGCGGGAGCAAACCGGCTTCCACCGTAAACGCGCGGCTGACACCAGGGCTGCCGTTCTCAAGGAGATATTCGAGGGGAAGGTCTGCGAGGGGCTGGAAGCGAAGCGTCCGCTGAACCGGGACAGCGCGCCATCGCTTTCAATTTGGCCGGCGACGCCGTTCCCACCAGACGACGAACCGGCGCCGCAGGCGGCGCACCGCGGCAAATTCGTAGGAAAGCACCAAAAGGCCGAGCGGAATCATCCAGAAGCCGAGAATCGGCAGGAAACCGAGAAGGCCGAAAAACACCAGCACGATACCGATGGCGATCCTCAGCCCGCGCGAGCGCGGCATGGTGAACTCGCGCCCGAACACCGAGATTTTCCGCGCCGGTGCCTGGTTTTCGTCTGCTGCAGTCATGTCGAAAGTCGATCCGGTTGCCTTCGATAAAGCCATATGCGCTAAAGGCTGCAATCGCCTTTCAGGTTCCGCCGACCAAGGTCCGACGGCGCCCAAGACGGCTCATATGTGGTGTCATCCGGCGATTGCCAGAAACCATTGGGTGAAAATGCGCTAAAAAATGCGAAATGCTTCTTTGCAAAGCCGAAAAGGGTTTGCTATAGGCTGCGCCACTCACATGAGAGCCTCTATTCCCCGGTAGCTCAGTGGTAGAGCAACCGGCTGTTAACCGGTTGGTCGCTGGTTCGAATCCGGCCCGGGGAGCCACTATCACCAGAAATGTCTTGGAACCCAAGGATTGCAAGGGTTTCCGCTTCCCCAGAGATACACCGTGCGATACACTGCGGGGTACCCTGAGCATGAAGATTGACGTGCAGCATATACAGAAACGCGGCAAAGCCGGATGGCGCTACAGGCGCAAAATCCCTGAAGAACTTTGGACCGTTTTGGGCAAGCGAGAACACCTCGTGCCGCTTGGGGCCACCGAGCAGGAGGCGCTTAGGAAATATCCGAGAGTTCACGCTGAGGCTGAGAAGCTCTTGGCCGATGCGATCAAGCGCGCCAATGGGCCTGCCCCAACGGAATGGGGTCACTTCCGCGAGGGTATAGCCGCTGCCCGCAAGATGGGCTTCCGCCAAGACCGTGACCTCCCGTCTCTCCACGAGATCGAACATGACACGGACTGGCAGGCCAGAATGAAGGCCGTCGAGGCGCTTGTCCGCAAGTACGTTCCAGATTTCGACAAGGTCGAGGACGACGATGACGATAACGACGACCTCCCCGATTTCCGCCCAACCGAAGCGGACACCGCATTGGCGCGCGCGTTGCTGCTGAACTCATCGGGTACGCCAGCCCCGACCCTGGAGGACGCCAAGAGGCTCTATCTTAAGGAGAGAGTTGGGGACGACGAGACGAAGCAGATGGAGCTTGAGCGGGTCTTCAAGCTTGTCGTGGAGGCACTCGGCAAGGACCGCAAGCTGGCAAGCCTCAAGCGCGAGGACGCCAAGGACGTTCGCGATCACATGCTCGATGGGCGCAAGGCGTCTTCCGTTGACCGCTACCTGAACGTGGTCCGCGCCGTCATCAACCACGCCATAAGGGAATTTGACTTAGCTGGCGCCACCAACCCCTTTATGAACTTGGAGGCTGCACCGAAAGACAGGGCAGAGCCCGACAAGGACAAGCGTCGGCCATTCACCCTGGATGAGGTTGCAGCCATAACGGCGCGCATTGCCTACCATGCCAAGACGGACCTTAGGCACATTTGGACAATTCTAAATGGAACCGGGTGCCGCCTCGCTGAGGTCTCGGGCCTTCGTGTCGCGGACGTTTACCTTGATGATGCCATTCCGCACATCACGGTCGAGTGGCATGACGACAGACGTATCAAGAATAAGGTGTCGCGGCGCAACGTCCCTCTGATCGGCGACGCTCTTGAGGCCGCAAAGGAAGCTGTCAAAGCCGCCGGCAAAGCCGCAATGCTGTTCCCTGCTTATGGCCGGCCGCGTGGTCCCGCGTCCGCCTCCGCAGCCCTCGGCAAGCATGTCCGCGGCTGCGTGTCTGACCCAAAGGCCACTACCCATTCCCTTCGCCACCTGATGAAGGACCGTTTACGACTGGCCGGCGTCCCCAAGTCAGACCAAGACATAGTCCTTGGGCACTCCTCGGGCAGCGTTGGCGAGGATTATGGGGGCGACCAGGTTCGGCTTGAGGTGGCCAGACGGGCACTTGAGAAGGGAATGGCCTGACGTATTCAACGCCGGACGTGCCCAACTTGTTGCTCGAAGCAAAGAAGCGCTCCTGCCTGGCTTCCCACGATCACCTATTCATCGAGCACGAATTTCTGGAAGAACTCGGCGTAAGGCCCGCGTGAGTTCGGGAACGAGGTTGTTGCGCAGAGCGCGTGTCAGCCACATTTCGAACTCACCCAATGGGGTGTTCTTGAGATGTCTGGCTACAAGGGCCATCAGTCCCTTGTTGTCATAGTGCTTGGCCAGCTCGGCTAAATCCTGACCTGCGATAGCGGCGTTGATGCGGGCAGTCGCCGCCGCTCCGATTGCCGCCACATCCAATGCAGATGTCTTCGCAGCATATTCGGCGGCAATGTCCGCAACCGTGCTTGCGCCGCTGAGATCAATCTTCTTCAACGTTCGGTCTATTCGCCTGCGGCAGTACCGCGCGACAGCGCTTGCCGCCGATGCGGGGGTGACGTCGGCGATGACAGCTTGCCGAAATGTATCGAGCCGATCGTTGAGGTCGGCGCCCCGGTAGCCTTCGTGCAGCGCGATCGTGCGTCCAATGTCTGGCAGTAGGAAGAGGTTCTCAATCTCCGAGACAGGCAATACCGCGACGCCAAGGTCGCCTAACCTCGTAATCTCTTCCGCAGAATAGTCGTCGGCATCGACGATCCCCGAACAGGTCACCCGGGTAAGATGCGCATTGGCCCTCATTGTGACGACGGAATGAACTACTTCTTCGCAAGAACCGCGTGGAATGACAGTCCATTCCGGATAGCAACAGCGAAAAACAGCGGTGTCGAGACTGGTTTTGCTGCCTTCGACAAACAGAATTGCACGTCGGCTCCCGAGGATAAGCGTCGCAATTTCCTCATCAAAACCAGTATCCTCTGGCACTGGTTCGATTGTCCAACCGGCCGTGGGGTCATAGTCGCGGATTAGGAATTTTCCGGCGATGCGAGACGCGGCAAACTCGAGATCATGCGTGATGAAAATGAATGCGCAATCCGGCCGCGCAGCCTCAAGCTCGTCCCATAGTTTGGCCATGATGGATCTATGAACATGAAGCTCCGGCTCGTCAAAGATCAGAAGTAGGTCCGGGTCGGCGGCCAGAACTTGGCCAATCATGTAGAACACCGAGCGCTCGCCATCGCTCATGTCCTTAGCGCTGTATCCGGTACCCGATCCCGCGACCTGAACTCGAATGTCATCACCGGAGATCACGAGCCTGCGGTTAGGAAGAAGTCGCTGCCAAATGTCAGCAAGAAGCTCGAACTTCGTCATCTCGGCCGGAGATGTATCACCGGCTCTGACCTTTTGGTGGGTACGCAGCGTCTTATTCATCTGATCGGCAAAAAGGGCCTGAAGCAGAACGTCGAAGTCATTGAGGAGCCCAGTTGCCATGTCCCCATGCCAGCGACTTCCTACACGGTTATCAAAGCTCGCACCTGTACCAGAATGGCCTGTCCGAAGCCCCAACAATGCTACCTCTTCGGGTATTTTGGCGACCGTGGGGTTCAGCGAGAGTGCCCTATGTGCGGAAATACGATGCGCGCGCAGCCGAAGTTGGTTCTCTATTTCGACGGCGAGGCGCGTCTTCCCTCCCCCGTTTGAGCCAACAAAGATTAGGGAGGTGGCTGGCTGCATGACGAAAGGGGTTGGGCCGTTAGGGCTCCGGATTGTGAACTCAAAAGGCATTGGTGATCAAACTCTCGATTGTTTCGCTTACCATACGAGACGAACGGGCGCGCTGCCAACGTCGCTTGCAGAAGATCAATGCGCTTCCGTCAATTCGTCCCTTGACAGTTTTGTTCCTATTTTGTTCACTGTGAGCATTGCGAGTTTTGGAGTAGCCGCAGTGGACCTCATCGTGCGTGACGAAATCAGCCTTCCAAGGCCAGAACACATCACGGCACCCGGCATCCAACATCATTGGTGCGTGCGCCCTGGCTGCGGCAAGGATGCCGGCTGGGGTTTCCGAAGCCAAAGCAGGCGTCGCATTGGTTCTGCTTTGAGCATCGCGGTGAGACATACCTATGAGGCAGAGCAATGCCAGCCGAGCAACGGCCAGTCGATCCTCCCGCGATGGACTGGGAGCTTGCCGCCGATGAGGTCATTGCGACTTGCGGCGGGGATGCGCGAGAAGCAGTGAAGGCGCTCCTCGTAATCAACGCCTCATTGGAGCGTGAGGTGGCTCTCTGGGCTCCTGCGGTGAGCTATGGCTTCAGACGGGGGTGGCATAGACGGAAGCGCGGGACCGACTAACGGCCAACGGAAGGCATCAAGATGTCAGACCATATTCTTCCCCAGCAGAAGGCCCCTAAGCTAATTGTAGTGACCGCGTTTGATCGCGATGAGACCGGCGACCTCCAGCCTGTCTATGGGCCAGCCGAGCAGCAGACGGAGGACCGGGCAATAAGGACCGCGAAGGGCTTGGCGGGGAAACATGCCGGGGTCATTGCGTGGTCGCGTGATGCGAACCCGGCGCTGGGGGAATATGGGGAGCCGACAACGCTGTTTGTGGGTGGCGAAGTACCCGACATGGAGTGATGGAGCATTGGCTGAGAGCATCCCTCAGCGCCCGAGCAGTTCTCCCGGGAGGTGCAGCCGAGGGGTGCCTTGGATGGCCAGGGTAGTCAGGAGGAAGTTGGACCACCCTCATTCAGTAGGTTCGAGAGCCCAGTAATGATCTGGGGCATGACGAACGGCTTGGTGATCATGATGCTGTTGGGCACCCCGAGCGAGGGCCAATCGTCCGCACCATCTCCGCTCACGTAGATGACAGGTAGATTGGGATTGACACTCCGAGTGTGCCGGGCGACGTCCCAACCAGTAGGTCCCGCGCCCAGTCTTATGTCTGTGACTATGGCTTCAATGCGCTCAGGGTCGTCGTTGAAAGCCCGTATTGCATCTGCCCCCTTCGTCGCAGAGACCACCTCGAAACCAGCGTCGACTAGTGAGTGCTCAACATCCAAGAGGATCATACTCTCATCCTCAACAAGCAGGACGACGATGGATGACATGGGCCGACCTGTTTGTCGAACACTGGAGCCGCCCAACGCACGAGGCGGCGAATTGTTCCCGCCAAATTAACATTTGTTAATCGGAGAGCAGGACCCCCTCCTCCTTGGCAGCCAGCCAGAAGAGCCTTTGGACCTCTTGAGCTGACGCCCTATGCTTCCTGAAGGCCACGCAAACCTGGACCGCACGTCGCCAATGAGCGCCCCTCTTGGTGAACCTTAGGAGCTGCGCGCCGGCTGCCTCGACCGAAGAGACGTTGTAGCGGAGACCTAGGGGTTCCCTAATGGGGACTGCTGGGGTGAACCAATTGAGTGCCATATCCGTCATGCGGCGGACCGTCTTCTGACACAAGCGGCCACTGCATTAGTCACATCACCGTCCGCAGCTGGCTTTGATACCCAAGTTCCCTTTTGAAAGATCGCGGCGTAGTAGCGAGGATCGAACACGCTTCCCGAATGGACAACAAACGGGATATCCCGCTCATAAAGGAGCCTGGCTATGTCCTCGCAACTTCCATCATTCAGCTCGATATCAAGGACGGCTACATCGGGGGAATTTGATTGCAGCCACTTAAGAGCCTGAGAGCAAGATGGCAGGACTGCCAAGACATTGAAGCCGGCATCACACAATGTGTCTTCGACGTCGAGCGCAATTAGCGGCTCGTCTTCCAAAACGACAACCGACAACACCGATTGGCTGCCCATCGTCTAACCCTCGTGAGGGGCAGGAGGTTGAAGACCCTTCCCACTCGCCAGCGCCTATATCCTCAGCCGGCGACGAATAGGTTACCAACGTCCACTTAGATGCATTGTCAAGAGCTTTTTTCGCTGCGAGCCAGCGATGATTTGAGGCCCAGCGCGGCACCTGAGTGCTATCAGGCGAACCCTCCGGGGAACCTTCCGTGGGACAGCCTCTGCTTCAGGTCGTTGGCATTCAGGATGTCCGCCAGCTCCTTGGCGTACTCCGTGTCGGGAAGATCGACAGATGGGTGCCCAGCTACAATAGCCGGCTGCCCGGTGAACACGTCGAACACCGTCAACGTTCCATCCTGTTCCCGCCTGACGTCGTACCGCAGAGTTGCCATGAGGGGATCATAGGGCGAACATTAGGGGTTGGGAATATTTGGTGCAAAAATGCGAGCGGGTGATCGGATAACAGGCACGCGCGCCGACCCCCCTTGCCACCTCTCTGGTCTCGCTTTAGGGGACGCCGCCTATGATAGGCAAAAGGGGGTCCCGTCTTGATGCGAAATGCACTTATTCTCATCGCCGTGCTTCTAAGCGGGTGCGGACAGAGCGATCCATCCTACTGGAAGCAAACGATGGCTCAAGTGTACGCCTGCCAAATTAAAGCTGCACAGGCAGTCGGTGTCGACTTCGAACAGCCGATATTGCTTCCCGACCTCAAAAGGGTGGCCGAACTACGCGCCCGGTGCATCGTGGAAGTCGGACTTGTGCAGGAGAAGGCGGCGGCTCTCTGCCTTGCGCTCCACGACAACTACAACGATTACGCAGCTTGTCTCGACGATAGCAGCCCGACGAGCAGGACCGCCACCTGTCGACATGAACACGAGTACGATGACGACGAGTACCGTGAATGCATGGCACAGCCTGTAGTTAAGCTGCGGTCCAGCTACGCGCCGCGTCCAAAAGGGGGAACCATCTAACGATCAGGGACCATATACTTCGTTGGCCGGTATCATCGGGTGTGCTGCTGCCGAACCGGGTTGAGGCTGGTCCGATAAATGCCACTTGACGACCCTAAGCGAACCATCTATTAGCGAACCATTCAAACCGAACTGGAGCGCGCGCTATGTCATTCATCCGAGCCTACCTCAGGGCCTCGACCAAGGAACAGGACGCAGGGCGCGCGCGAGGGGACCTTGAAGCGTTCTGCAGGGAACGAGGGCTGACCATCGCCGCCACCTACGAGGAGAACGAGAGCGGGGCTTCACTGCACAGGCCGGAGCTGTTCCGGCTGCTCAGGGACAGCAAGCCCGGCGACATCCTGCTGACTGAACAGGTCGACCGCCTCAGCCGACTGTCGGACAAGGACTGGGACCAGCTCAAGCGCGAGATCAAGGACCGAGAGGTCAAGGTCGTGGCGCTGGACTTGCCGACCTCGCACATGATGCTGAAGACCGAGGACGCCTTCACCGGGCGGATGTTCGACGCGATCAACGGGATGCTGCTCGACATGCTCGCCGCCATCGCCCGCAAGGACTACGACGACCGACGCCGCAGGCAGGCTCAGGGGATCGCCAAGGCGAAGGCTGAAGGGCGCATGAAGGGCCGGCCCGAGGACGCGGACCGCAACGAGGCGATCATGGACATGCTGCGGAAGGGCCAGAGCTGGAACACCATTGTGCGAGCCACCAACTGTTCGCGCTCGACGCTCGCAAAGCTGGCGAAGCGCCTCGAAGGGGCCGACACCGCCGGAGGGTGAGGTGAAGGCGTCTTATCCGCACCAAGGGCGGGGCGTTGGCGGACAGCTTGTAGAGCCGCAGGCGAACGGGACGGCCAGCCCCTCCGACACCAATACGTCGCCCACATCTTGGCCATCGGCAAAGAGTGAGCCGCAACTTCGCCCGTAATTGCACTTGCCGGTGCCCTCAGTGCCTGCCGGGCAAGAACAGGGTACCATCTTCAGCTCCAGCTTCGCGTTGGCAACCAACTCTTTGAGGCGTGCCTTCGCTCGACGCCCAAGGTCTGCCTCAGCGTCGCACCTTGGCTCGATGCTCTCGGGAGCGTTGAAGCCGACCAGCCGGGTCCCTTTCGCGGCACCAATAAGCCGAATGGTATCACCGTCCGTGATCGTGAACTGGCTCCTCGTCAACGGCGTGGCTGTGGTGATTTCGGTGTCGGGTGACCCGGAGGCCCAACCGCTTGAAGAAGGCATGTGGCGGGCTCCGGTAACGTAAGAGTAGATCAGCCCCCCACGACTAATGCCAGTGCGAAGCCAAAGGCTCTGGCAAATCGACCGGCCAGATAGCGGGCCTCACGCGCAAGTGGGCTTCGACGGCGGCGCGGCCTCCACTGGGTCGACCGAGGGCCGGTAGAGCGTGGCGGCGGCGGTGCCTGGCTGACTGGTGGTGCGTAGCCGATGGCCTCAAAGAGCTTGGCGCTCTGCTTGTCGGTCAGCCGCGTGTCGGAGCCGTACTTCTCCAGACGGGCGTGAATGTCGATGAGGAAATGTCGTTGCCATTGGCTCAGGCGACCGCCGGCCAGCGCAATCTCGATGCGGGACTTCAGGTCCTCGGGTTCCACAGTGAATGCCCCCGGCCTCACAGACCCCGATGCGCTGCGTCCGACAAATAGGGTCGAAGCCCAGCCTATCACTACACCGGGGTGAGGCACAGCCCGTGCGCTTTTGCCTCTGTCCCTCGGATAGCCAAGCCGCCTGACTTGCGGTATCCCGCTGGCCAACGGCAACCGGTGACAGGCCGCCATAGGCGCGCGCTCAGACCCGCGAGGCGCTGCCGAGCCCCCTTTCCCCTGCCCGACCTCATGACCGCCCGTGGCCCTCTGTGTGGCTGTGGGAGCGGGGTGGTCATTTTGAAGAATTGGAAGATTGCAGTTGGATCAGATCGCCTCGCTTATCGCGACATCAGATGACGAAGATGACGAACGCGATCGTCCTCTCAATGCCTATCGGTTCGCTTCATCGGACAACGCTAAGGGCATCGTAGCGGAAGCCATCAGGTTGCTCCTGAACTACGAACATCGTTCAGGGCTGACGAGGAACAAGCGCCGGGCGGCAGACCAAGAAACCTTCGACCTGACTGTAGACGCGATCCTTTCCGACCTCATGCATCATCACCTCGTGGACTATCCCGAGGGAATTTACGTCACCCGCTCCAACAGGCACTTAGGGACGAAGAGCCGGTATAGGCCACGAGCTTATAGCAAGGTATTTCCGCGCATCTTGGATCTCCTCGCCAAGCCCGAGCTGGGTTATGTCCGTCAGGACACGGCCCCTGCGATACCTGGCGCTTCCAAATCGACGGTTATCCGACCGGGTCCGACGCTACTGTCGCGAATGGATGACGGCGACATCGAGACTGGCGACCTCGACGAACATCCTCACGGCGAAACCATCATTCTCAAGCGGGTGAAGGATGCTGATGATTATTGGGATGAAGGGGGACTGGAGCAGTATGCGGACACCCCCACCACAGAGCGTTATCGCCACGAGCTTGAGAAGATCAATCAGTGGCTGGCGGCGGCCGACCTGAGGTATGATCCTCTGGGCATTCTCGGGCCACACACCGCTTTCGATATCCGAGACAGGCGCTTACGTCGCATCTTCACCCAGGCGCGGTTCGACAGTGGCGGCAGAATGTTCGGAGGCTTCTGGCAGCAGCTACGGAAGCACGAGCGACGGCAAGGTCTCAAGATCGCGGGCGAGAAGGCCGTGGAGCTGGATTACGGTCAAGTGGGCGCACGCATCCTCTACGGTATGGCAGGCCACCTCCCAGCCACCGGCGACCTCTATTCGATGGCTGGTTACAACCAACGGCGAGATGGGATCAAGAAGGTGATGAGCGCCATGATATTCGCTGAGGCCCGGCCAGACCGCTTCCCCAAGGGCACCAAGACGCTGTTTCGCAAGACCGACAAGATCGGCGAGGTGGTCGACGCCATCGAAGCCAAGCACCCATTGATCAAGGATCATTTCCACAGGGGTCTTGGCCACGACGCGCAGTTCATTGAGAGCAGCATTCTTGTGGACGTTCTCCTTAGCCTTCGCGCCGAGGGGATTGTCGCACTTCCGATCCATGACGCGGTGATGGTTCCATCCTCTAAGGTGCTGGTGACTAAGGAAGTTATGCTCACTGTGTTCAGGGTCCATGCCCATGTTGAGGGCACTGTTACGGTTGAAGGCTGAGGGATGGGACTTCTTTCCTGCACAGGTCCTATCAACCTTCATCTGCATGTCAGGTTACCCTTGATCTCACTCAGGTAGCCGTTCACCCCACTGCTCGGTACCCTTAAGGGAAACCCAGGGCACACCTAAGAGGGACCCGAGATTGACGAATTGGACCAAGAAGCGAGAGCGCAAGAACGAGGTCAAAGCCAGAGCTGCTGAGCCAAGCCATATGTTCACACGCTGCCGCGTTGTGGGCTGCGGTAAGCCTGCCCGTGCGGCCACAGAAGACGGTCTGGACACCCGGTTCTGTCGCTCGCACTCGGACCACCTTGCCCGTCACGGCAGCGCTTACAAACGATCCTACACCGCCAAGGAGATCACACCTTATCGCAAGGCTGCCCTCGCTTGGCTTGAGGCGAACGCGGACAACTTATGGGTCACGAATGCCATCGAGCGCGTGGAGACGTTGTACAGGGCCGCTGGGCCTCATGTGGAGGCGTTCAGGCTTCGCGGGCTGTCACCTGACGATCGTGCGCGAGCAGCCTGGGCGAGGCTACGCAAGGCGAAGATAGACCCCTGTCGCGTCGTCGCGGCCGCGCTCGCTGTCGAGATGATTATCCGCGACGATCCCCAGGCTGAGCGCAAGACCGAGTTCAAGCGCGTCCAAGCTGCGAAGCTGGTTCATAAGATGTCGTCAGGAACGCATAAAAAATGGGGAAGCGACAACGGCGCGACGGAGTTGCACGCTTATCCGAGATCGAGGGGCCGTGTCCTGCACTACATCGGTCGCGACGTCGAACAAGCTTGCGAACTTCTAATCCAGCACTCTCGCTTGCCAGTCATTCCCTTGTTGCCGCCCCACCCCACGTGAACACCTTCACTGTTTGGTTTGGGCTTTGTCGACCTGAGCGGAAGCCCGCTCCTGATTGAGCGCGAACAGACGGGCCAGAACATCGTCATCGGACAGGTTGGCGGGCCATCCATAAGCCGCTGCCACGGCATCATCCAGCGCCTTGTGAGCGTGCTGGAGCCATGCCGGTCGTTCGTTGTAGAGGTTCGTTAGGGTGCGCGTGCTTAGCTTCTCGGCGGCCTTCTCGTCTACCGGCAAGATGCGATCGGGATACCCCGGGACCACCTCGGGTTCCCTTCGCACAAGATCGGGAGGATTGAGCCAGTTCTCACGAAGTTCGTCGAGGCGCCGGGCTGCTTCGGCAATGGTAATGGCATGAGCAGCCGTCGCATACGCATCCGCCGAGAGGTTCGGGCTTAGCCCTGCGGGAAATGGGAATGTCTCGAAGGTTGTCGTGGGTGTGTAGCGAGGACGATCTTCGAGAGAAGACCCCATCCGAAGCGCCCACAGTTCATGATGTCTGGAATGGAGGACCCCGAAACTGGTATAGTCATCGCGGGAGATGGCGATCAAAGCTGCATCCGGAACTACTAAGGCGCTGACGAAGCGGAAAAGCCGATATTTAGCATGCCGCACTGTGACGATGTATCGTTTCATACCAGAAATGGCTGCAAACAGCTCGCCACGACTTCTCCAAAGTGTCCACCATCCGTTATTTATATTTCTTTCCTCTCGATATGGCCGAACTACTTTCTCTAAGTATTCAAATGGCGCAGCGTACAATGACGCTTGCTCGGCTCCAATGGCCGAAGGAAAGAAGATAATCCAGTTGTCGGTGTCCCGGGCCGCTATATCCTTCCCGTTTATCCAAGGCCGGACCACATCGGCATTTCTCGAACCATCTGGATTTGTCGGCTCGAGGAGAAAGCTTCGCGCCATACTCCCGGTCACCTGAAAAGGCCCGTAGCTGATTATTCCTTGAAAGGCCCTGCCCTCATTCTCACTCAGGCGCAGCGACTTCGTTAGGTCAGCGCCCCCATCATCGCCCGTGAGATCGGAGTAGATCGAATTTACGAACCTGCCATCGAGACACACAGGATGAACAGCCTGTGATTGAAAGCAAACAATAGAGACACGGACCGCCGCGCCCTCGACCGTCCACTCTTCGTCGGAGTAGGCATTAAATATCTGCCCACCATCGAGTATCCTTTTTAGAACTTCTCGGTTCGCACCACCCCGAATAGAGTTGGTGGCAACCAAGCCAACCTTAACTGACTGAACCTGCGCGGCGTTCCAAGCCTTGGCGAACCAGTAGCAAACAAGGTCGGCTCCGCCTCTCACAGTTCCACTGAAAATCGACCTCAACTGACCAACATACGGCGCCCCCAATTCAGGCTTCATACGACGGTCGCCAAGAAAGGGTGGGTTTCCAATGATGGCGTCTGCAACGGGCCACTCCGCCTCTTCCCAGTGCCCTCCCTCCGCGCCCCCGTCCGAAACCCACGTCATCAGCGCATCCCGGCATTCGATGGTTTCGAGAGGTTTCAAGACCGGGTTCTGGCTGGCAGCAAATCCGTTCTTGAGCATCCACTGTATCTCGCCAATCCAGACCGACACGCGGGCGAGTTCAGCCGCATACGGATTTAGTTCGATACCTCTAACGACCTCAGGGCCGATCTGTGGAAATGCCCGTGGCAGGCCCATTGCTTCGGCTTCAACCTGCGCCTTGTGTTCAAGATCCTTCAATGCCCTCAGGGCGAGGTACAAGAAGTTTCCAGATCCACAAGCGGGGTCCAGGACACGATACCCAGCGAGCCGCTTCAAGTGCCTGTCAAGGAAGCCTTGTGCTATGTTTCTATAGCGCGTGGCGGGCGCGCCCTTGGATTGCCCGGCCCGGGTCATTAAACCAAAGATCGCACTCTTGGCCCTTTCCCACTCGGCGGACAGCGGCTCGACGATCACCGGGTTGATGATCATCATGATCTTCTCGCGGTCAGTATAGTGTGCGCCGAGTTGGCCGCGTTTGTCGGGGTCAAGGCCCCGCTCAAAGAGCGTGCCAAGGATGGAGGGGTCGATGTCGCCCCAGTACTGTGATGCCGCACGGTGGACCAGTTTGATCTCGTCCTTGGTCAGCGGGAATACAAGATCATCATCGAACAACCCACCATTGAACCACGCGACTTTCTCAAAACCGATGTGACCACCGGATTTCATCGCGACGAACAGGACACGGGCAAACCCTTCAAATTCGGTCGGGTCCTCCAGCGCACGGTCCAACATCCGGGTAAAAATCATATCCGGGAGGAGCTTCACGTCCTCCGCGAACATGCAGAAGACCAGTCGGTTGATGAAATGGGCTATCCGCTCAGGGATGTAGCCGCGATCACTCAATGAGCGAGCAAGTTGCGCGAACTCGCCAGCCACCTCTTCAGTCAACTCTTGGCGGGTCTTTGTTGGGCGCAGAGCCTCGGGATCAGATAAGGCCGATTTCAGCCAACCGCGTTTTTCGGCGTCGCCCAGATCGGAGATGGCGATTTCGTATGTCTTGGAAACGGAGTTGGTCCAGTTGGTGTGGATACGGATGGAGGTGCCAATGTCAGACACGATAAGCAGGGGCGGGTTGTCGAGAGCAACCGCGTACCGTTGAAGTTGCGCAAACGCGGTGTCGAGGTTGGCTTTGGTGCCTTTGTATTCCCATCCGAAGTGGTTGCGCTTGAAGACGTCAGCGAACCCATTGCCGCCCGTTGTCTTGGAAGCGCCGACCTCAAAGCCATAGTCTTGGCCTGTCGGGTCCGCGTCGGCGGGCGTGGGCTCCCCGAGCATATGGCAAAGATCCAGGAAGTGTTCCTGGGCGGCTGCCCGCTCCTTCAACTGAGAGTTCTGCCACTTGGCGATGAAGGTTTGCGGCGTCATGCTGTGGTGGCCTCCCCTACGCTGGAGGGACCAGCGAGCGCCATCATAGGGGCTGTTTAGGTACCATCAAGAGATCAAACGCTGGCTGTGCAACAGTGCCCACCGACTGGCAAACCGGGCTTGACCGAGAGATACACCGCTGCTACCACTTGAGATACACCAAGGCGGCAGATGCTTTGTGGAAGCGGTCGTACCAAGCGATTAAAAATAAAGACTTTTATGGTTTTTTTCTACCCGGTTCGATTTATCTAACTTGTCCGGCCCGGGGAGCCACCGCCTTTTCTAAGCCGTGGTGCGATCTTGTACACTACAGCGCCATTGTCCGCGCACTTCGGTCCGCTTAGCTTCTGCCAGAACGGCTGGTAACAGCTACGAAGCCGATCGAGGCAGTTTGGTGGGCATCGCGCCCCTGCCCTCGCCCGAAGGCAGCCTGATAACGCCCGGTATCATCTATGAAAATACCAAATCGGGAGGACGTTGGTGCAAACCAAGAAGATCATCAATGACGGCAATCGCGCCGTCGACGAGATGCTGGAAGGCATCCTGGCTGCGCATCCCCGCCATCTCAAAGCCGTTGACGGAAGCCCGCGCTCTATCATCGCCCGCGATGGACCGCGCCAAGGCAAGGTAGGCCTTGTCATTGGTGGCGGCTCGGGCCACGAGCCGAGTTTTCTCGGCTTCGTCGGCAAGGGGCTGGCCGACGCGGCGGCGATCGG
Source organism: Mesorhizobium sp. C416B (assembly GCF_030323165.1). Lineage (NCBI taxonomy): Bacteria > Pseudomonadati > Pseudomonadota > Alphaproteobacteria > Hyphomicrobiales > Phyllobacteriaceae > Mesorhizobium > Mesorhizobium sp. C416B. The sequence goes on along the minus strand of NZ_CP100471.1, from coordinate 6,421,050 downwards.
CAATGTCTTCGCCTCTCCGCCGCCCGACCCGATCCTCGAATGCGCCAAGGCGGCGAGCGGCGGCGCCGGTGTGCTGTTCATGTACGGCAACTATGCCGGCGACGTCATGAATTTCGACATGGCGGCCGAGATGGCCGCGATGGACGACATCGAGGTGCGCACGGTTCTGAGCACCGACGACGTCGCTTCCGCGCCCGTTGGCGACAGGCACAAGAGGCGCGGTGTCGCCGGCAACTTCTTCATCTTCAAGGCGGCAGGCGCTGCCTGCGACCGGATGCTGTCCTTCGACGAATGCGAACGCATTGCCGGGAAGGCCAACGACCACACATTCACCATGGGCGTGGCATTGGCGCCCTGTTCGTTGCCGCAAACCCGCCGGCCGAATTTCGAGATCGGACCCGACGAGATGGAGATCGGCATGGGCATCCATGGCGAACCCGGCATCGCACGAGGAAAACTCAAAACGGCCGACGAGATCACTGACGAAATGCTGGAGAGGATTCTCGCCGAGATGGCGCCGGCACGCGGCGAGAAGGTCGCCGTTCTGGTCAATTCGCTGGGTTCGACGCCGCTGATGGAACTCTACATCATGAACCGGCGCGTGAAGCAGAGGCTTGACGATATCGGTGTATCCATTCACGCAAGCTGGGTCGGCAATTACTGCACCTCGCTCGAAATGGCCGGCGCTTCGATTACGCTGCACCACCTCGACGACGAGTTGCAAACGATGCTCGACCACCCTTGCGACTGCGCCATGTTTCGCGCCGGGTAAACTTGGTGAACGGCAAGGAACAAGAGATGACGACAATCGACACCACCCGCCTTGCCGCGATGTTCGCGGCCATCGCCGACGCTATGTCAGCCGACCGGGATCGGTTGTGCGCGCTTGACGGGGTGATCGGCGATGCCGACCACGGCATTGCGATGGAGCTTGGATTTGCCGCGGCACGCGATGCGGTGGCCGCATTGGATACCGGCACCACCGATCCGACCATCTTGCTGAACACGGCGGCGAAGTCGTTCCTCAACGCCGTCGGCGCCTCCTCGGGCCCGCTCTATGCCACGGCATTCATGCGCGGCGCGGCCGCCGTCAAGGGCAAGGCGACGCTCGACGACGCCGACGCGGTCGCTATGTTCCAAGCGATGGCCAGAGGCATTCAGGATCGCGGCAAGGCCGAGCCTGGCGAAAAGACGATGATCGATGCGTGGGCGCCGGCCGCGACGGCTGCGGGCGAGGCACTGGCCGCCGGCAAGGGGCTGGCCGGCAGCCTCGCGGCTGCAGCCGAGGTGGCAAAGGCCGGCGCGGAGGCGACCAAGGCGATGATCGCCACCAAGGGCCGGGCCTCCCGCCTCGGCGAACGCTCGCTTGGCCATATGGATCCAGGCGCGGCGTCCGCCGTAACCGTCATCGAGGCGATGCGGATCGCCTTGACCGGCTAGGTCGGGAGCGAATCCTCAGCGCTTCGCGTCGAGCTTGTCGACAGCCTGCACATTGGCGGCAGAGGGACCGTTCGGATCGAACTCCGAGGCCAGCCAGGCGTCGGCGATCGATTTGGCCAGTTCGGGGCCGATGACGCGCGCACCCATGGTGATGATCTGGGCATTGTTGGATTTCGCAGCGCGTTCCGCCGAATAGGTGTCGTGGGTTAGCGCGGCACGGATTCCGGGCACCTTGTTGGCCGAGATGCTGACGCCGATGCCGGTGCCGCAAAACAGGATGGCGCGGTCGTAATTGCCGTCGACAATTTCGTGGCCGACCGCAGCGGCAATATCGGCGTAGAATCCGGCCTGGCTGAGATCGACGACCTGCAGTTCTGGCTTGGTGGCGAGATGCTTGGCGATGACATCGAGCAGCGGCTTGCCGGCGCTGTCGGCTCCGAGTGCGATCTTCATGGCAATTAACTCCTTCGTTTTCGTGGTCAGCGCGCGATGGCGGCCGACGCCTTTTTGAGAATGTCGATATAGCCTTCCGCTTGCCATGCCGAGCGGCCGATGAACAGCCCATCGATATGCGGCTGGCCGATCAGTTCGGCCGCGTTGCCGGGATTGACGCTGCCGCCGTAGAGCACAAGCGGGGCGGTCGGCAACCGGGTTGCTGCGATCTGCTTGATCAGCGCCTGCTGCTTGTCGGCATAGTCGGCGCTGGCCGGAATGCCTTTCTCGCCGATCGCCCACACCGGTTCATAGGCAAAGAGTATCTCTGCCGACAACTCATTGTTTGCGAGACCCTGCAGCGCGCCCAAAACCTGCGCGGTCAGAATTTCGTCGGCGCGGCCGCCCTCGCGCTCGGCCAGCGTCTCGCCGACACAAATCAAGGGTACGAAGCCGTGCCTGACTGCCGCCGCCGTTTTCAGTCCCACAGTCTTGTCCGTCTCGCCAAAAAGCTCACGGCGCTCGCTATGGCCGAGTTCGATCAGGTCGAGCCCACAATCCCTCAGCATCACCGGCGAAATCTCGCCCGTCCAGGCGCCGGCATCGGCCCAATGCATGTTCTGGGCGCCGACCTTGACGCGGGTGTTGGCGAGCGCCGCCTTGACCTGCCGCACCGCGGTGAAGGGGGGAATGACGAAAGGCTGTATCGCCGGATCGAAGCCCGGCACGAACGCCGCCAATGCCTCGGCGAACTGCAGCGCCTCCGCCAGCGTCTTGTTCATCTTCCAGCTCGTGCCGACCCAATATGGGGCCATTCTTCTCTCCTTCGATCAGAAATTCGAATGATGCGTGTTTCCGGGTCTGCGCCGGCCTTCGGGCCGGCGGTTTGCCTCAAGCGCGAGGCTTGAGACTTTCGCGGCCGCTGTCGATGTAAGGCGCCCAGAAATCCACCGACTCACGGATCATTGCAATAACCTGATGATCGACCGGTTCCCTCTCCCGGAAGGAAAGTTCAAGGCAGATTTCATTGTCGGTTCCGCCACCCGCCCGCACGGCGTCGAGCAGCTTCTGCGGGATGATGCGGCCATCCTTGTTGTAGGCGGCGGTGAACGGCCAGTGCCCGCCCTTGTTCATCGACGATTGCTTGATGTGGATGATCGGCGATTGCAACGGGAACGCTTTCGCCCAGGCATAGGGATCAGTGTCGTCAGGATTGGGCGAGGTCACGTCGCCATGGTCGATGTCGACCATCATCTGCATCGGGATCGGCAGCTTGGCCGCATCGATGGCGCCCTGCAATTCGACGCAGCTTTCGATCGTGTGGCCGAACTCCCGCCCCACCGACATCGGTTCCCAGAACAAATAGGTCAGGCCCGCCGCCTTGGCGTGCTCGGCCACTTCGCGCCAGCACTCGAGCGCGATATCGAGAAGCGCCGCGCGCCGCTGCGGATCGTCAAAATCCTTGTAGGTGAATATGGCGAACTGCGTGCCCATGCCCGACGCGCCGAGTTCGGCGGAGATGTCGGCGAAGGTCTTGAACCAATCGACATAATAGCGGCGCACATCCGCGTCCGGATGGCCGAAATGATTGAGCCGGCCATAGGGACCGGTCATACCCGAAGTGATCCGCACGCCGGTCCGCGCCAAGGCGCTGTTGAACAGGCGAACGAACTTGGCGATCGTTGCCGCCGGCCAGCCCGGATTGACGAATTCATGCGTCAGCTGCACGTCGCGGATGCCGATGCCATAGGCAATGGCGTCGATCAGATCGTCGGGATCGGCGAAGCGATTGACCAGCGGGTTGGTGTTCAGCGAAAGCGTGAAGGCCATCAGTTCACCGCCGCCATTGTCTTTGTGCACCAGTCTTCGAATGTTTTCCGCTCGGCCGCATTGATATGCAGCCCGTGTTTGGTCCGGCGTTCGAGAACGTCGGCGGCGGTCATCGCCCATTCGGTCTCGAACAGGAAGACAGCTTCGAGCTCATAGAAATCCGGGCCGAAACGACGGCCGAGATCGGCTTCGCCTTTTACGCCTTTCAGCAAGGCGCGTGTGCGCGTGCCGTAGCTGCGGGCATAGTGCTTCACCAGCGACGGGCTAAGCCACGAAAACTCGGCGTGCAGATCGCCCAGGAACTGTTCGAAATCCGCGTTGGGCAGGTCGCCTCCCGGCAGGGGAATTTTGGCCGTCCAGGCCTTCTTTATGGTCGGAAAGAAGGGCTGGATCTTTTCCAGAGCATGTTCGGACAGTTTGCGGAAGGTGGTGATCTTGCCGCCGAACACAGAAAGCAGCGGCGCGCCACCGTTCGGGGCGTCGAGTTCGAACATGTAGTCGCGCGTCACCGCGCTCGGGTTGTCGGCATTGTCGTCATAGAGCGGCCGCACGCCCGAGAAACTGTAGACCACGTCCTGCGCGGTGAGTTGGCGCTTGAAGTAGCGGTTGACCACCTTGATCAGATAATCGATTTCGCTGGCTTCGGCCGCCACTAGCTCAGGCCTGCCTTGATAGGGTATGTCGGTGGTGCCGATCAGCGCCAGATCGTTCTCATACGGGTTGACGAAAATCACCCTCTTGTCGTTGTTCTGGATCAGATAGGCCTGCCGTCCCTCCCAGAATTTTGGCACGACGATATGGCTGCCCTTCACCAGGCGAACGTTGCGGGTGGAATTCTGTCCAGCGACGCGGCTGACGATGTCATTCACCCATGGCCCGGCCGCGTTGACCAGCCCGCGTGCGCGGACCTTCGTCACCGCACCGGTGCGGCCATCCTGCATGTCGATGGACCACATGCCGCCTTCGCGCCGGGCAGCAATACAGGCGGTGCGGGTGAAGACTTTTGCGCCGCGCTGACTGGCGTCGAGCGCATTGAGCAGCACCAGCCTGGCGTCATCGACCCAGCAGTCGGAATATTCGAAGCCGCGCTTGAATTCGTCCTTGATCGGCTCCCCTTCCGGCGCTGTTCTCAAATTCAGTGTCCTCGTTCCCGGCAACCGCTTGCGGCCGCCAAGATGGTCGTAGAGAAACAGCCCGAGCCGCACCAGCCATGCCGGCCGGTCCTCGGGGCTGTGCGGCAGCACGAAGCGCATTGGCCAGATGATGTGCGGCGCCGCCTCCAGCAGCACCTCGCGTTCGATCAGCGCTTCGCGCACCAACCGGAACTCGTAATATTCGAGATAGCGCAGGCCGCCATGCACCAGCTTGCCGGAACGCGAACTGGTGCCTTGCCCCAGATCGTCCTTCTCGCACAGGATAACCGACAGCCCGCGACCGGCCGCATCGCGCGCGATGCCGGCGCCGTTGACGCCGCCGCCGATCACGAAGAGATCGACAATATCCGTTGTATCGCTCAAGACTTAGCTCCTGTGCGGTGCGCCATCGATTTCCACACCGGATGCAGCGCCTGACGCGCCGCGACAAAAGACGGAAACAGCGCATCGTAGGTTTGCGAAAGCGCCTCGTCATAGGCGTCGCATTCGCCCAGCAGCGGCGTCACCCACTCGGCGCAGCAATCATCCATCGAGCGATAGACGCCAAGCCCGACTGCGGCCATCATCGCCGCACCCGCGGCGCCGGCTTCCTGGCGGCTGCTGGTCCTGACTTGCGCACGGGTCGCCGCGGCGATGATGCGGCGCAGCGACGGGCTGCGCGCGGCGCCGCCAGACAGGCGGATTTCGCCGGGCATGCTGCCCATTGCCTGGTAGCAATCGCGGGCCGCGAAGGCCAATCCTTCGAGAACTGCGCGCGCCAGATCGCCAAAACCGTGCTTGACGGAAAGCCCGATGAAGCCCGCGCGTGCGTCGGAGTCAACGAACGGTCCGCGTTCGCCGGCGAGCGAGATATAGGGCTGATAGACCAGCGATCCCGGCTCCGATCCTTCGACCCAGACATCGAGCGCTTTCAGCAATTCGTCGCCCGAAGGTTTTGCGCCGCTGGCGGTCAGCACGTCGCGCGCCAGGCCGAGCAGCCAGTCGATGTTGAGCGTCGCCGCCATATTGGATTGCAGTTGCGCATAGGCGCCGGGAACCGGCATGGCGATCGTGTAGCCGGACGCGTTGTCGTTGAGGATGACATCGTCGGCTGTGCGCGCCAGGCGCGTGTGGATGCCGGTCGATCCGATGACCGTGCAGCCAACATTGCCGCTTGGATCATAGAGGCCGGCGCCGAGCGCGGTGCTGACCATGTCGACGTAGCCCAGCACCACCGGCGTGCCCGCAAGCAGGCCGGTCTCGCCTGCTGCCGACGCAGAAAGCGGATGATGGTCGGTCGTGCCTTCGAGCATGGGGGGCAGCAGGCGGCGGTGCGACGTCAGACGCAGAATGTCGAGCACCTCGTCGGAATAGCTGCGCGCGCGGAAATCGCCGAAGGTGAATGTTCCCTCCGAAGGATCGGTGGCGCGCTCGCCGGTCATCTTGAAATAGAGCCAGTCCTTGCAGTGAAAGGCAGTGGCGGCGCGCTCCAGGATTTCCGGGCTGTTTTTCTTCAGCCAGCTGAGCTGAGCGCCCTGCTGGCAGGCGTTGAGCCCGGTGCCGGTGATCTCGAACCGCGTGCGATCCCGGGGATCGCCGCGCATCTCGTCCACCAGATGTCCGGCGCGCGCATCGAGCCAGAGCCACGCGCGCCCGACCGGCATGCCGTCGCCATCGATCAGCCAGGTGCCGTCGCCCTGCCCGGTGACCGCGACGGCCGCGGTTCGCCGCGCGAGGTCTGGAATTTTCGTCGCCAGATCGAGAACGGTCAGCACCATGTCGCGCCAGGTCTGATTAAGGTCCTGTTCGGCGCCGCCGCCTTCCAGCGTGACGAAGCTGTTGGTCACCGATGCCATGGCGAGCTGCCGCCCCGATAGATCGAAAGCGACCGATTTGATCACGGACGTTCCCGCGTCGATCCCGATCAGCAGGTCTTTCATGCCGCAAGTTCCGGATGGTTATGAAGGCAAGTCACAAGGAGCAGTCTTTGTTGTCTCGAAGCCATGGAAGAGCCAGGGAGTGTCCGCGAAGGACACCCCCTGAGCAGGTTTTTATTCCGACAGCACGAAGGGTGCGGTGTACTTGTCCACATTGTCCTTGGTGATGAGCAGGCAATCGAACAGTTGCTTCTCGCTGGTGGCGCCGGTAGCGCCCGTCTTGATGAACGAGTCGGCCTGCTGCACGGCCTTGGCCGAGAAGATGGCCACCGGCTGAAGCACGGTGTACTGCAGTTCGCCGGACTTGATGGCCGCAACCGCATCCGGGGAGCCGTCAAAGCCGCCGACCTTGATGCCGGCGAGCTTGCCGGCTTCCTTCAGCGCCGCAACCGCGCCAAGCGCCATTTCGTCGTTGCCGCTGATCACCGCGATGATGTCGGGATTGGCCTGCAGCATGCTCTGCATCTTGTCGTGTCCCTGGGTACGATCCCAGTTGGCGACCTGCGAAGCGGCCTTTTCGAGATCCGGATACTGGCTCAGCACAGTCGCGTAGCCGTTCGAGCGCGTGGCGGCGTTGTTGTCCGAGGGGGCGCCGAGCAGTTCGACATACTTGCCCTTTTCACCGACCGCCTGCACCCACTGCTGGGCGCCGAGAGCCGCACCCTGGGCGTTGTTGGAGACGAGCTGTCCCTTGGCAAGACCTTCCTGGTTGATCTCGGCATTGACGAGGAAAACCGGGATGTTGGCGGCAATCGCCTTCTTCACCGCGCCGACCGAACCATCGGCATTGGCCGGGTCGAGGATGATCGCCACCGACTTGTTGGTGATGGCGGTGTCGATCAGATTGCTTTCGGTATTGGTGTCGCCCTTGTGGGCGGCGACGTTGGCTGTATAGCCAAGCTTTTCGGCTTCGGCCTTGGCGACGTTGCCTTCGGTCAGCCAGTAGGGGTTGGCCGGATCGTTGACGATGATCGAGATCAGGCCCGCGGCCGATGCGGCTGCGCTAAACCCGACCACCATCGCGGCGGCAAGCAAACTTCTAAGCACGATTTTCATGTACATTCCTCCAATGATTTTACGCGGTCTTGCTGCCAGTCAGCTGGCAGTCTTCCCTTGGGCAGGATTGGCCGGTTCGGCCTTCCCCCGTTTCTGAGAAGTCGGTTGGCCGCCCGTCGAAGCTGGAAGCTTGCTACGGCGGCGATACTGAACGGCATTGAGGAGCACGGCGAGCACGATGACGGCGCCGGTGAACACTGTCTGCCAGTAGGATGAGATGCCGATGATCACCAGACCATCGGATAGGAAGCCGATGACGAAGGCTCCGAGCAAGGTGCCGCGAATGTTGCCGCGCCCGCCGGTGAGTGCGGCGCCGCCGATGACCACGGCGGCGATGGCCGTCAGTTCGTAGGTGGTGCCGGCGGTCGGCCCGGCCGAGGTCAGCTGCGAGGACAGGATCAGGCCGGCAATGGCGGCGCAGATGCCCGACAGCACATAGACCGAAATCTGCACGGTCTTGACCGGAACGCCGGAGAGTTCGGCGGCGCGCTCATTGCCGCCCGAGGCGTAGAGCCAGCGTCCAAAGGCGGTGCGGTTCAGGACGATGCTGCCGATCAGCGCGATAACCGCCAGCACCACCACGCCGGTCGGCACGCCGAACAGGCGGTTGAAGCCGAGAGCATCGAAACCGGTGTTGCCCAACTCCGGCTTGCCGCCGAGATTGTTGTAGGTCAGGCCGCTGGTCATCAGCAGTGCCAGGCCGCGCGCCATGTACATGACGCCGAGCGTGGCGACGAAGGCCGGAACCTTGAACCGCGCGATCAGCACGCCGTTGATAAGCCCGACGGCCGCACCCAGCATGCAGGCCAGCACCGCGACCACCCAGACCGGCGGGTAGAGAACGACGCCCAGCCAGGTCAGCGTCACGCCCTGCATCAGAAACCCAGCGACGACGCCGGCAAGCCCGAGCGTCGACCCCACCGACAGGTCGATGCCGCCATTGAGGATGACCAGCAGCATGCCGACGGCGAGAATCCCGAAGATGGCGACATGCGAGGCCATGGTCAGGAAATTCGCCACCGAGAGGTAATAGGGCGACAGGATCGAGAAGACGACAATGATGACGATCAGGGCAAAGAAGGCCCGGCCTTCGAGCAGCAGCTTGGCCACGTCGAAGCCCTCGCCGCCCGCATTGGGGCTGGACTGTTTGCTGGCCTGGCTGACATCGCTCATGGGTCGGGGCTCCGAAATTCTATGGTCAGGCGACCACGGCTTCGCCGGAGGCGGCCATGATCTGCTCTTTGGTGGCGTTGGCGCCGAATTCGGCTGAAATCTTGCCGCGCCGCATCACGACGATGCGATGGGCGATGCTGAGGCACTCATTGACCTCCGAAGTCGAGAAGACGACCGCCAAGCCTTGCGCGGCGCGCTCGCTGAGCAAGCGAAAGACTTCGGCCTTGGCGCCGACATCGATGCCGCGGCTCGGCTCGTCGAGAAGGATGACCTTGGGATCTGTCGTCAGCATCTTGCCGATGACGACCTTCTGCTGGTTGCCGCCCGACAGCGATCCGATCATGGCGTTGCCGCCCGCGGTCTTGATGGTCACCTTGCGGATCGAATCGTCGATCAGTGCGCGTTCCCTCGGCCGGGAGAGGAACAGGCCTTTCGCGAACGCCTCGATGCTGGCAAGCGACAGATTGCGGCCGACGGTCATGGTCTGAACCAGGCCATCGCGCTGGCGATCCTCGGGGACCAGAACCAGACCTCGGGCGATGCGCTGGGCAATGGTCAGTCCCGAAACGTCCTCACCCTCCAGCAGCGCCCGCCCGCCCGCCATGGGCACACGGCCGGCGACGGCCTCCAGCAATTCCGTGCGGCCCGCGCCCATCAGCCCATAGATGCAGACGATCTCGCCCGCTTTGACATCCAGCGACAGATGATCGACGACGTAGCCTGAACCCGAAGCGTCGGTGACGCTGACATCCTCGATCGACAGCGCCACCGCGCCGAACTCGTGGCCGGTCGGCGGCGAGCCGAGATCGAAATTCTCGCCCACCATGTTGCGGACGATCCATTCGAGGTCGATGTCCTTGGCCTCGGCCGTTGCCGTGATCGCCCCGTCACGCAGCACGACGGCGTAGTCGGTGATCTGCAGCGCCTCTTCGAGGTGATGCGAGATGTAGACGATGGAGACACCGCGGCTGGTCAGATCGCGGATCACCTTGAACAGCACCTCCACCTCGGTCGCACTGAGTGCGGAGGTCGGCTCGTCCATGATCAGGATGCGGGAATCGACCGACAGCGCGCGTGCGATCTCGACGATCTGTTGCTGCCCCAGGCGCAGGTCCTCGACCAGGGTCATCGGATCGATGTCTTCTTCGAGGTCGGCCATCAGCGCCCGCGCCTGGCGCGCCTCCTCGGCGAAGTCGAGGCCGGTTCTGGTGCGCAGTTCGCGGCCCATGAAGATGTTGTCGCGAACGCTCAGATTCGGCGCCAGGCTGAGCTCCTGGTGGATGATCGAAATGCCGCGATCGCGCGCGTCCGAAGACGAGGCAAAGCTGACGAGATTGCCGTCGAGCACGATGTCGCCGGATGTCGGCGTCACCACGCCGGACAGGATCTTCATCAGCGTCGATTTGCCGGCGCCATTCTCTCCGAACAGGGTGGTGACCTTGCCGCGATGGATGTCGAAGTTGACGCCCTTGAGCGCGTGGACGCCGCCATACGACATGACGACATTGCGCGCCGAAAGCACGGCATCGCCAGTCGCGGGTTCTGTGCCGGCAGCCATTGTCATTTGACGTCCAGCCTCACCGGTGTGACCAGCCAGCTCTTCGGATTGACCAGCTTGAAGACGCCGACCACCGCTATTGTCTTGCCGGTCAAGGCACTGGTATCGACTTTCGCCAGCACCTCCTTCTTCATCTCGTTGTTCAGCGCCGAGCCGGCGTCCTGATACTCGATCTGGTTGGTGAACTGACCAAAGGTGATCTTGCCGGTGGCGTCGCGAAGCTCGGTTCCGTTGATCGCCGGCCCAGTCTGTACGCGGACGGTCAACGTGTCCGGCAAACCGTCGACGGCGACCTTGTAGATGCCCGATTTTCCCTCGCCGACGACGCCGGTGAACTTGACCGAGATGACCGGTCCGACTCCCGCCGGCACGCCATATTCCTTTTCGGCCGTCGCCCTGTCCTTGGCGATCGCCGTTGCCACCGTTGCGGCGTCGGCGGCACGCGCTTCGACATCGGCCTGCACCTTGGGAAATTCAGACTTGCCGTAGTCGGCGGCCGAAAACACCGCGTTGCGAACATCGCCGGCAGAGCCGATCTTGATCACCTTGGTATCGAGCGCCATGGCGCCGAGCAGAACCACAACCGCAGCGCCGGCAAGCACCCGGCGCAGGCCGGGCGAAGCTTGCCGGGCGGTGGCCTTCGCGCTCATGATGCAACCACCAGCGGTGCGGATTGTCCGTTGTCACGCATTCGAAGTTCCTCCGTTCACGCAGCGCTTCGCGGTCCCGGCTGCATCGTCGAGCTCGACCAGCGCGCGGGCCGTGCATTCGTCGGTGATCAGGCCGCTGAGATAACGGCTTTCGAGTACTGCCTTGATGGCGCGCACCTTCACCTTGCCGCCGGCGACGGCAACGATCCTGCGGCCCTTCAACTGATCGCGCGGAAGCGCCAGTATTCTTTCCGACAGCGCCGTTTCGACCGGACGCCCCTTGTCGTCGAAGAAATGCGCCAGCAATTCACCAACGCCGCCGTCACGCTTGACCTCGTCGATTTCGGAAGGCTCGATCATGCCGGTGGCGACCAGCGACGCCTCCCGCTCGGCCGTGCCTATTCCGACGAACATCAGGTCGGACCGGCTGGCGAGAGCGAACACATCGCTGATGCCGCGCTGGCCAAGCAGCACTTCGCGGTCCTCGGCGGTATTGGCGACAAAAGGCACCGGCATGACGAAAGCCTGCGCGCCGGTCCGCTCTGCCAGGCGATGCATGACGTCGTGCGGGTTGGCGGCGAATTTGCGCGTCACGCCGCCAAGCAGCGAGACGAAACGGATGTGAGCAGCAGTTGCGCGCGTCAGATATTCGACGCTGGCGGCAAGCGTGCGGCCATGGCCGACGCCGATCAGCATGTCTTCGCCGCGATCGATTTCGCGCTTCAGGAACTGGGCGCCGGCAATGCCCAGCCCCTTGAGCGGCAGTTCGTCCTGATCGAGATCGGGAACCACCTCGCAATAGTGGAGCCCATAGGCGGCGATCAGGCGCTGTTCCAGGTCGACGCATTCGGCGACGTCGCCGTCGATGAAGACCCTGACCAGACCTTCCTGGTTGGCCTTGGTGATCAGCCTATGCGCCTTGAGGCTGGTCAGGCCAAGCCGCTTGGCCACCTGGGCCTGGGTCAGACCACCGGCATAGTGCAGCCAGGCCGCGCGCGTGGCGAGGCTGGATTCATGGTCGCGGTTTGCGCTTCCGCCGGAATTCAAGCCATCCCTCCCCAGGGTGATAATATTATCTTTGTGTGCAAAAATTTTCATACCTTTGCACCGCTGTCAATCCCTCCGCAGATGGTTGCCTCAGCCGACGTTCGGCAGCCAACGCGAGCCTATTAGAAGGTAAGCATACAATATGACCATACGGTAGTGTTAATTTAACGTCAATTTGTGTTACCGTATCCAGTGACGGCATGAGCCCGTAGGCGCCGGCAAATCCCAATCCGGGTGCAAAATGGGAAGGTTGATGCACAGGGCGCAACAAGGGCAAATCGATCGGATTGCCTCAGGAAAAGCTAGGCGTCGGCGATCAAGCGATCAGTCCAGCCGCATCAGGTTCCTGCCTTCGAGCTCGACAACAGCGGCTTCGACCTCCCGCGTGAGGCGCTCGGTGCTCCACCCCAACGCCCGCCCCGCGATCGCGGCAATCTCCTGCAGGTCGCGGCTCGTCAGCGAGCCGCCTATCGCCAACGTGCTGCGGCGCATAACGACATCGGCCAGATGTTCGACGAACTCGTTGCGCGCGATGTAGTCGATTTCCGCCTTGCCGTAGCCGCCGGAGTCCGGCAGGCAACCCTCATCATCCGACCCGTGCCTGGCGATCTCAACGGCTCTGGTCCCGTAGCGCGACAGCAATTGATCAAGGCGCCCTTCCCCGGCGCCCGTTGCCTGCTGTGCCTCAGCCAGCCAGTCCGCGCGCGCGGCGGCATTGGCCGGAAAATCCCGCCCACCGCCGATCGGCATCGACTGAGTCGACATCTTGCGGCTGCGCTGCAAGCGCTTGAGTACGGTATCAGTGACTTCCTCGGCAAAGCCGCGGAACGTCGTCCATTTGCCGCCGACCAGCGAAATGACTGCAAAGGGCCTGTTGCCGTCCGGCTCGGCAACGGGCGCCGAATGATCGCGGCTGATCAGTCCGGGCGTCGCTGCTTCAGACGTCGGCAGCGGCCGGATGCCGCTATAGGCGTAGACGATCTGGTCGCGCTCGAACGCCATGCCCGGCAGCAGCGTTCGCACGCTGTCGAGCAGATAGTCGACTTCTTCGGGTTCGCAGCGGACCGCGTCCGGATTGTCGGCCTTGATGTCGGTCGAGCCGACCAGCGCCAGGCCGAGATAGCCGTAGACCAGGCAGATGCGGCCGTCATCGGCCTCGAAATAGAGCATGCGCCCGGCGAGGCTTTTGACCAGTTCGTCATGCCTTAAAAGGATATGCGAGCCCTTGGTGCCGCCGATCATCTTCGATGGAGCACCAAGCAGCGCGTTGACGTCGTCGATCCACGGACCGGCGGCGTTCACCACCAGCTTCGGCCGCACCGAAAAGGCCGCGCCGTTTTCCGGCTGGAAGGTGAGCACGCCATTGGCTGAAGCCGCCAGTGTCGTGTAGTTGGCACCGGCAGACGCCGCGTGAGCCTGCAAGCCGTCGAGGATCAGTTCCAGCACCAGCCTTTCCGGGTGACTTATCTTGGCGTCGTAGTAGGTGCCGGTGGCGACGATCGCCGGATTGAGCGCCGGCATCTCAACAAGCGCCTGCCGCCGCCCGACCATGCGGTGGCGCGGCATGACCTGGTTTCGTGAACCGTAGAAATCGTAGATCATCAAGCCGATCTTGATCAGTATGGCGCCGCGGCTGCGCGGCGCGCTGGTCGAGCCGAACAGCGTTCGCAACGCCGCGAGCATGCCCTTGCTCCACGAGAAGATCGGGATGACGGTCGGCAGCGGGCTGACATAGTGCGGCGCGTTTTGAAGAAGCAGATTGCGTTCGAGCGTCGACTGCGCCACCAGCCCGAACTCGCCGGTCTCGAGATATTTCAAGCCGCCGTGGATGAGCCTCGACGGCGCGGCACTGGTGCCCGAGCCGAAATCCGCCTTTTCGACGATCAGGCAGCTGACACCTTGCGCGCACAGATCGCGAAACAGCCCAGCCCCGTTGATGCCGGCGCCAAGAATGACGACGTCGACTTCGCCGGTCCCGGCCATCGCGGCGAGACGCCCTGCGGGATTGTCCGCCCCGGCTCCATCTGCTGGGTTCATGGCGCCTTCGTCTTGACGATGCGCAACTTCACCCCCGCCCGTTCGAGGCTCTGCGCCTGCGCATCGCCCAGGCCCTCGGTCACCAGCACGGCGTCGAAACTGGTCAGATCGTCGAAGACATGCAGCGCGATCCGGTCGAATTTTGCGTGGTCGACCAAAAGGATGCGCTTCACGGAGGCGGTCATCATCGCCTGCTTGACCCGCACGACATTCGGATCCTGGATGAAAGCAGTGGTTCCGGTGACGGCCGAAGCCGAACAGATCAGCACATTGGCGCGCAACTGCGCCACGGCGTTCTCGCAGACAATGCCGATATAGGCATTGTAAGTGGGATGATACTGGCCGCCGAGGCAGATGAAATCGATATCGTCCACATTGATCAATTGGCCCGCCGTCGAAACGCTGTTGGAAATGACGGTCAGCGGCTTGACGTCGAGCAGCAGCGTCGCGACCGCGTTTGCCGTCGATGAATCGTCCAGCATCACCACCTGGCCGGCCTCGATATAATCCAGTGCCGCCCGCGCCAGTGCATCCTTCTCGGCTCGATTGACGGTCACCCGGTAGCGGAAAGCGCTCTCGTAGAGGCCGGAAGGCTGGACCGTCACCGCACCGTGCAGCTTGCGCAGCACGCCCTGCTGCGCCAGCCGGTCGATATGCCGGTGGATGGTCATGCGCGACACGCCGAAATGCTCGACCAGATCATCGATGCGCACCTGGCCGAGCTTGATCACATAATCGGCGATCTCTTCGCGTCGTTCGTCGGCCTTGATCATGCGTTTACCCCCGCCAGCCTTTCGATATCAGGCCAATGCGACTTCAGCTGCTCGGCTATGCGGCAGTAGAGCGAAAACCGCTCATTGAACACAGCACTGGAGGCGGGCACGGGTTGATACGTCCGCTCCGTCATCCCGACCTGCCTGGCGCCCTGTTGCGGCGTCGCGAAGATCCCGACCGCGGCACCTGCGCAAAGCGCGGCACCGAGGGCCGCGGTCTCATCCGTCGAGGTGACGGTGACCGGGGCGTTCAGCACGTCGGCAAACATCTGCACGAAGGCAGGATTACGCGAGCCGCCGCCGGTCAGGCGGATCTCGCTGATAGCAAAGCCTTCGCGCAAAGCCTCGACATGGGTGCGGTGATTGAAGGCGATGCCTTCCAGAACCGCCTTCAGCATGTCGCCGCGATTGTGCCAGCCATGCAGGCCGACAAAGCTGCCGCTGGCCAAATCGCCATAGGGAGAGCCGAACAGATAGGGATGAAACAGGATGGTCGAAGGCTTCTTCAACGCCGCGTCGATCTCTCCCGCCAGCAATTCGTGGAGGGAGCCGCCATCCGTCCTGTCCTGCTCCGCGCGGCAAAACGTGTCGAGAAACCAGTCGTAGTTCGCGGTCGAGGCCGGCGAGATCGACATGTTGTTCCAACGGCCCGCGTCGATGGCGTTGCGGCAGAACCAACGCCGGTCGACGCGCGGTTGCGAAGAGACGACTTCATTGATGGAATAGGTGCCGGCGACGATGGCGAGCACGCCGTCTTCATGGCCGCCCATGCCAAGCGCCGATGCGGCCACGTCGTGCAGGCCGCAGGCGACCGGTGTTCCCTTGCGAAGGCCGGTCCTTTCGGCGGCATCGGCTGTGACTTGACCGGCGATGTCAGCGGAATGCGCCACCGGCGGCAGCGCGTTGAACAGATCCTCCAACCCGAAGATGCGCAGCGCTTCAGGCGCATAGGCTTGCGTGCGAAAATCCGTGAATGAAGTGCTGGCCTCCGTGCGGTCGGTCCCGATCGTGCCGGTCAGGCAAAAGCGCAGCCAGTCCTTGCAGGCCAGCACATGGCCGATGCGGCCATAGCGATCAGGATCGTTCTGCTTGAGCCACGCCAGCAGCGCCGACGGCGCCGAAACATGCGGCGTCTGGCCCGTCGTCGCCAGCGCATCGGTGAAAACGGTACCGGCGGACCACCTGTCGACAATGTCGCCGGCGCGGCTGTCGAGCGACAGGATGCCTGGTCCCAAAGGCTGACGATCATGATCGAGCAGATAGAGACCATCGCCATGCGCGGTCGCCGCCACCGCCTTGATGTCTTCCGCCGGCCTGCCGGAGAGCGCGATCGCCTCCTTGATGGCGTCGGCTGTTGCTTGCCACAGGCCTGACATGTCGCGCTCCACCCAGCGCGCGTGGGGCATCGATTGCGGCACCCGGCGACGCGCCACGGACAATTGCGTGCCGTCGGCATCGAAGATGACCGCCTTGGTGACCGTGAGGCCGTTATCGATTCCGAGCAGGCTGGGCATGATCACCGCCTCTTTCAGCATTGGCGATTGCTACAGGGCGATCCTGCAGTCTGATGCAAGGGCGAAACACATGGCGACAACCCCGATAGAGCAAGGCGGATAAATGGCAAAAGTACCTTGCCCGGACAAAACACCCATATCTTTATGTGAATTTAACGTCAACATGCGCGACAAAAACCGCTACGGCGCCGTTAGAGGGCATGAATGGATCTCGCCGTTGCCAGGCGACGCGTAATCAGCTGCTAAGGCCGTCACGGATGGCGCTGAAATAGCGGTCGGTTCCAACCTGCCCGCCCTTGAGTGCCACCTCCAGCCCATCGATCGCCTTGACGCGCGAGTGAGCGACGCAAAGCGGCGAGCCCGGCGACGCCGGCAACGGCATCCGCACGGTCAGCGCATCGACACCCATCTGGCCGAGCGCGTGGCTCGACGTATCGCCGCCGGCAACGACCACGCGCTGCAACTTCTGCTCGATGGTCAGCGCGCGAAGCAGTTCGCCGAGGCCCCGCCCGAGCTTGTGGCGGGCGCCTTCCTGGCGGTCGATTTCGCCCCCCCTATCGGCCGCGGGTCCAAGGGCCGTGTAGAGAACGACGCTGCGCCCGGCTTCCAGACTGGCGCGACCGGCTGCCGTCGCGCGTGCGATCGCATCTCCGGAAGCATCGGAGATCAGTTCGACGGGATCGACCTCGATGCCATCGAAGCCGTCGGTCAAAGCGTGCCGGATCTGTCGTTCGGTCGTCGGCGAACAACTGCCCGAGACGACCGCGATCCGGTCGGCGGCACCTGGCGGCGAAAATCCTGGCTCAGCTCTGACTGTCCCACTCGACACCCATTCGGCCAGCAGCGCATATTCGATCCCGGACGAGCCGACGACGAACGAACCGCCCGGCTTGCGGGCGCGCCATATCCCCTTGCCGGCAAGCGCCTGCGTCTCGAGGCTGTCGACATCGACAAGTACGATGTCGGTGCCCTCAGCGAGCAAGCGGTCGAAGGCTTCCGAGCGCGACACCGACTGCAACGTCGCGAGATCGACCAGCCCCGATGTGAGCTCCGTCTGCCGCGACAGATGGATCAGCAGGTCGGATTCATCCATCGGCGTCGTCGGGTGGCGGCTCATCACCGGATGGCGGTCGATGCGGAAATACTTTTCACGATAGGCCGCGAACAAATGACCGAAGGCGGTGTAACGCTTGAGCTGCGGCGCCCCAACCAGCAGCGGCACGCTGTCCTGAGCGAAAACCGAGCGGCCGATCTCGATGGCGCGACCGATGCTGCCGATCGTCGGACTGGAATCGAAGGTCGAGCAGACCTTGTAGTGACAGATCGCGGCATTCAGCGTCTTCAGCCAAGCGAAGGCATCGCTCAGATGCGTGTCCATCCATTGTGGCGTCTCGCTGCGGCTGGTGCCGGCCAATCCAATGGCGCGGCAGTGGCTGAACTGCGCAAGCATGGCCGCGTCCGGCTGGCGCATGAACAGCACGGTCGGCACGCCGCCGAGTTCGAGCGCTTCCATGGCGTCGGTCGAGCCGGTGAGGTCGTCGCCATAATAGCTGAGAAGCAGGTCTTGCATTGCTTCAGGCCGCTTTGCCGTCGCCGAATTTTTCGATCGACCGCGCCAGCTCCGGATGGCTCAAGGCGAAATCCGCCAGCGGAATGCCGTCGACCGCCGCCTGCCAGGCTTGCTGCACGGCACGCACCCCGGCGCCCGGTCCATCCGGATGGCTGACGATGCCGCCGCCGCACAGATAGAGCAGATCGACCGTCCGGCCGGTCCGTTCATAGGTCTCGGGTGCTTGCCCGCCCCATTGGCCGGAGCCCGCCACAGGCAAGGCGCAATCCTCAGGCGCAAAAATCGGCGTCGTCACCGCCTTGAAGGACTCGACGAAAGACGCGTCCGGCTCCCAGTATTTCGATTGGATGCCGTTGATCTGGAACTGGTCGACGCCGAGCAGCCGCCAGAACTGTTGCCAGACCTTGAAGTTCATACCGAGGCCGGGATGGCGGGTGAGGATGTCCCAGCCGTTGCGATGAGCGTGAAGCACCAGGCTGGAGCGTTTTCTCAAGAAGGCCAGGCCACCGAAACCGACGGAGTTGATGTTGACCACCGCGCAATTTCCGCCGGCCTTGGCCACCAGATCGTGATTGCGCATCATCTCGTCCGGGTCGGCATGCGAGATGCCGAAGGCATACATCACCTTCTTGCCGGTCCTCTGCTCGTGGTCGAGGATCAGCGGCATGATTGCCTTTACCCGCTCCGCCAGCGGCGAATAGGCTGGGCTCATCAGCTTCTCATCGTCCTTGATGAAATCGACACCGGCGGCGATCAGCTCGCCCACCATCGCGGCGGTCTCGGGGGGCCGCAGCCCCAGCGCCGGCTTGACGATGGTGCCGATGATCGGCCGATCCGTGACACCTGTCAGCCTGCGGCTGCCGGCGACGCCGAATTGCGGACCTGGATGCGCGCCGCGGAATTGCTCCGGCAGCTTCATGTCGACAACGCGAATGCCGGTTAGGCCCTTGATCGAATAGGCGCCGCCGATGGCAATGGTCATCAGAGCCGACAGGTCGTGGCCGATGGCATCGAATGGAAAGGCGATGTCGACATCCGCGCGCTTGAACGGCCCGTTACCGGCCTCGGGAATGGAGGGGCGAAGTGCGTCCGGCAGGTGCCGAATGGCCAGGACACGCGCGGCCACCCGGGCTTTCAGTTCCTCGGTCTCGCCGGGCAGCGCGACGAAGGTTCCAGTCGACTGGTCGCTGGCGATCTTGGCTGCCAGCGTCTCGATGCTGCCTGATGTCTCGATGCGGTAGGTGAGCGTGATCATGGTTCGTTGTCTGAGGCCGCAGGGGGTTCGAAAAGAGTTCCTTGATCGTCGGAATCTGGTATAATGAGTACATAAGCTTTGCAAGCAATATCCTGTCTGGCGGCTATGGGCGATCGGGGCGACAGCCATTCCGGGAACAGCTGCGGCAGTGCTAGATAGACACAGGTCAAGGGAGTGATTCGCGACGATGAACCGTTCGGAGCCGATCGTCCGGCGCAAACTTTCCGACGAAGTGTTTTTGCGGCTGAAGCGCCTGATCACCAGCGGAGAATTGACGCCGGGCGACGACATGCCGTCGGAGCGCGAGTTGATGGAGCGCTTCGAGGTCGGCCGTCCCGCGATCCGCGAGGCGATGCAGGCGCTGAGCAATATGGGCCTCGTCGCGATCTCGCATGGGGAACGCGCCAAGGTGCTGCAGCTGACCGCCAAGTCGATCATCAAGCAGGTCGACGGCGCAGCCAAGATCATCCTGTCGTCGTCGAAGGACACGCTGGAGCACCTGAAAACGGCGCGCATCTTCTTCGAGCGCGGCATGGTCAGGGAAGCCGCCGAAAATGCCACTGCCGAGGACGTTGAGCAGCTGCGGGCCACAATTGCCGAACAGCGTGGCTTTCGCGGCGATTCCGAGGCTTTCATTTCAGCCGACATGAAGTTTCACACCCAGATCGCGGCCATTTCAGGCAACCCGATCTATATCGCCGTCAGCGAGGCTATGCTCAGTTGGCTGAAGGAATATCACACCGAAATGCTGATCTGGACCGGCAAGGAACAGTTCACGCTGACCGAGCATGAAGAGATCATCGGCCGCATCGAGAAGAAGGATGCCGACGGCGCCGAGAAGGCGATGATCAAGCACCTCGAGCGCTCGCGCGCGCTTTATGTGATGAACTCCGGCAACTGATTTCAGCCGATCCGCGTGATCGCGTAAGGGGTCATCACCAGTTGGCCTCGGCCAAACGCTGAGATGTCGACCGTCACGTCGTCCGCCGTCAGGTTCGCCAGCCACGCCACGGTCTTGCCCGAAGCGGAGCGGCCGGCCAGCGCCAGCACCTTGGTCTCGTCGCTCGTTTTCGTCGCCACATACGTAAGGCCGGCCAGTTCGCAAAGCCCCTTGATGGCATCGAAGATCGGCCGAGGCGATCCTTCCGCGACGGGTTCGCCGGATGCTGCGAGCACGCCGAAAGGCCCGGCGAAGCCGGACAGCGTGAGCAGTTCCAGCCCGGCCGGCGCGACACGCGCGGCATAGCCGATCGCCCATGCGGCTGCGAACAGGCCGGCATGGCGAGGGTCGCGATCGGCCATGGCGATGCGCTGGCCCCCGGGATTGCCCTTGGTCGCGCCGCCATAGGGGTTCTGGCGCATGGCGATCGTCGATGGACCGATGCGGTAAGACTTTTCCCCGAAGATCGCCCGCGCCGACGCGGTGATGAAGGGCAGCGCCTCCAGCGACTGCATGACGCTGAGATCGTCGGCGGCGTGCACGATCGGGCACGTGCAGTGGGTGACGAAATCGAGTTGGCCCGCCGGCACGCGCTTGCGGTTGAGCTCGGTGAAATAGCTGAACATGCCGCCGCCGAGCCGGATATCGGGAAAGGCGCGACGGGCCGCGGCATAGACGTCTTCGAGCGGCGGACAGTCCGGCCACGCGCTGCCCGGCGGTGTCGACTGCCGGTCAACCGAAGGCGAGACGGCAATGGCCGAAAGCTTCAACCCGGCTTGACGCACCATGTCGGCAACGCCTGACAGCTCGGCATCGAGGTCGCCCGCGCAGGCAACGACGCATTCCAGCGTCGTCTGCACCGGATAGGCGGCGGTGAGCCTTGCATAAGACTGCAATGCTTCGAGACCGTGGCCGCGCGTCGGATCGTAGTGGAAGACAAGTTGCTGCGGGCCGAGCTCGGTCAATGTCGAAAGATTTGCGAGCGCTGCTTCGACCTCATCCGGGTAGATGATCACGCCGAGATCCGGCAGCCTCTGCCCGGTCTCGCCGAGTTCGACGCTGACCGGTTCGGCGGCAGATGCTGCGGCCGGCATTCCCCCCTCGCCGGTGATGCGCAGGCTGACCGTCTGGCTTACAGTTTGGCCGGCCGGCAGCACATAGGGCCAAGGCAGCGCCAGTGGCCGCACATAGGTCTTGTAGGACGCGTCCGACCAGTTGCGCTGGTCCTCCATCTCGAAAGTGTCGCCCTCCATCCGGCATTCGGCAGTGATGCCCGGCCGGACCTCATGGATGATCGCGCGCAAATCCTTGAAAGGCTGCCGGGGATCGATCAACAGCGGCAGTTTCGTCGCCACCAAGCTGCCGTCCGTATGCTCGACCGTGACCGGGCTGCCGGCGAGGCCGGCGATCGGATGCAGGACGCAAAAACCGCAGCGATTGGTCTCGAAATCGCTTTCAGGGACCGCGCTGACGTCGAACACCAGGTTACCGTTGGCGGAGCCCTTGATCGTAGCGCGAAAGTCTAGCCGGCTTCCGCCCGGCGCTAAGCAACTTGCGGAGTAGCTGACGGAGAAGCTGTCGGCGTCCTGATCCACGGCAAGGTCCGTCAGCGCCGGTTCATAGGTGCCCCAGTCGCGGTCGCGCACGATGTAGGCGATGGCGCGCAACACTTCGATGCCACCGTAACGGATGGTGCGCAGGTTGCCGTTGACAAAGTCGGCGCTGAGCAGACCGGCATTCAGCCTGACCGGCTCCGCCTCGACGGCATGCGTACCGTAGAGGAGGAAGGCGTCGGCTGTCATGTCAGCAAGCCATCCAGGTGGACAGGTTCGTGGCTCGCGGCGCCCAGATAGGCCGCCTCGACCAGCGCGAATGTCTTGAGGTTGTCGGCGCCCGAGGTCGCCGGCTCGGTTCCCTTTGCCAGGCAGTCGACCCAGTGCTGCTGGATGGCGACGACGCTCTCCTGGATGTTGTGCCATGGGCGCGATGCCCAGGCGAGTACGGGCGGCGAAACGTCAGTGATCTTCGTGCCGCTCCTGCCGGTGACGGTGAGCCGATATCCCTGCGCCAAGCGGATCGTGCCGTCGCTGCCGTCGATCTCGATCAGCGTTTCGGGAAACGGTTCGGTGGCGAGCTTCGTCGCGTAGCTACAGTCGACCACTGACGTCGCCCCGCTCTTGTGGTCCATCAGCATCGTCGCGACATCTTCGCCCGCGATGCCGGGGTTGATGCGCGCGGTTCGCGTCGTGATCGTCGACACGTCGCCCAGTAGAAAACGGGCGATGTCGAGACTGTGGATACCGAGATCCTCGATGATGAAGCGCTTTCCCTTGGCGAGATAGGGCTGGCCGGAAAACACGTCATAGGCAGAGCGGAAGGAGATGCGCCCGAAGAACGGCGTGCCGATCTCGCCGCTGTCGAGCACGGCACGCACCGCCTGGATCGCCGACTGCCAACGAAAATTCTCATGCACCATCAGCGGTACGCCGGCTTCCACGCAGGCCCTCACCATCGCCTTGGCGTCGGCAAGCGTCGGCGCGAACGGCTTTTGGCAAATCACCGGCACACGGTGCAGCGCCGCCATCTCGACCAGCGGACGATGGCTGGGAACGGTGGTGGCGATATCGACGAAGTCGAGGCTTTCGCTTGCAAACATCTCTGCCGCGTCGGTGTAGCGCTTCGCAATACCGAACTGGTCGCCGATGATGCGCAGCCGCTCCGGGTCGCGGTCGCAAATGGCGACCATCGCGGCGCCTTCAATGTCGCGCCAGGCATGCATCTGGTTGATGGCAAAGAAGCCGCAGCCGATGAGCCCTCCCCGCAACTCCGCCATGCTCAGCCTGCCTTTGCCATCTGCATCAGCGTCACCCGGCTCTGCAGCCGGCGCTGCGCTTGGTCGACGACGACGGCGACGATGATGACAAGGCCCTTGATCACCATCTGCCAGAAGGAACTCACGCCCATCATCACCAACCCGTCCGAAAGAATGCCGATGACGAAGGCGCCGACAATGGTGCCGCCGATCGTGCCGCGCCCACCCGACATCGAGGTGCCGCCGAGCACTGCCGCCGCGATGGCGTTGAGCTCGAAACTTTCGCCCGTTGCCGGGTGCGAGGCCATCAGTTCCGACGAGATGATCAGGCCGACGATCGCCGCGCAGAAGCCGGAGAACATGTAGACGAACATTTTCACCATGTTGACACGAACGCCCGAAATTCGCGACGCCCGCTCATTGCCGCCGACGGCGAAGATGTGGCGGCCGAGCGGCGTGTATTTGGCGAGATAGGCCGCAGCCAGCGCGACGACGATCAGGATCCAGATCGCCACAGGCAGGCCAAGCAGCCGCCCGGCGCCGAGGAAACCAAACCCGGTGGTGCCGAGCTCCGGCTTGCCGACCAGGTTGGGGAAGGTGCGGCCATCCGACGACAGCAACGCCAGGCCGCGCGCGACATAGAGCACGCCGAGCGTGGCGATGAACGGCGCGACGTTCAGCCTGGTGATCAGCAGTCCGTTGACAGCGCCGATCAATATGCCGACCGCCAGCGTGATCAGCGCGATCTCGACGACGTTGAAATAGATGGTGTAGCCGAATTGCAGGTCGATGCCGTTCAGCACGAGGTAGCCGGCGACCATGCCGCACAGACCGACGATCGAGCCGACCGACAGGTCGATGCCGCCGGTGATGATGACGAAGGTCATGCCCATGGCGAGGAAGGCGTTCAGCGCCACATGTTTCGACATCAGGATCAGGTTGGCGGTCGACAGGAAATTCGGCGCCGCGATCGAAAAGAAGATCAAGACGGCGATCAGCGCGATGAACGTCCTCGCCTTCATCAGCGTCAGCAGCAGCGAGCCGCTCGAGACGGAGGAGACAGCCGCCTTGGCCGGGATGTCAGTCATGGGCGCTTTTCTCCGTGTGCGGGGTCGGTCCGTGGCCAAGTGCCGAGGCGGCGACAAGGGCTGCCTCCGTCGCCTCGGAGCGATCGAACATGCCCGTCAGTTTTCCATTGCTCATCACCGCGATGCGATCGGACAGCGCCATCACCTCATCGAGATCCGAGGTGGCGAACAGAATACCGAGCCCATCGCGCGATAGTTTGCGCATGGTGCGGAAGACGTCGGCCTTGGCGCCGACATCGATGCCACGGCTGGGCTCATCCATCAGCAGCACCTTCGGCCCGGTGAGCAGCGCCTTGCCGATCACCACCTTTTGCTGGTTGCCGCCCGACAGCGATGAGACCTCCTGCGCCGGGTCGGCGACCTTGATCGCCAGTTCCCGCACCATCTGCGTCACCGCCTGCTTCTCGTGGCCGCCGCGAATGTGAAACAGGCGGACAAAACGCGACAGGCTGGCCAGTGTCAGATTGCTCGCGACGGACAGGATCGAGACTAGCCCTTCGCGTTGGCGGTCTTCGGGGATCAGCGCCAGCCCGCGCCGGATACGCCGCGTCGTGTCGCGCTCCTTGACCTTTTTGCCGGCGATGAAGATCGCGCCGGTCGCCTGGCCATGGCGGCCCATGATGCAGTCGAACAGCTCGCTTCGCCCGGCGCCCATCAGGCCGTATATGCCGAGTATCTCGCCGGCGCGCAGCGACAGCGAGACGTGATCGACCGCCAGCCCGCCGGTAGCCCGCGGCAGGCAGATGTCCTCGGCGCGGAATATCTCTTCGCCGGGAACATGGCCGTCGGCTTTGGCAAAATCCTTGGCGTCGGAGCCGATCATCTGCCGCACGATCCACCGCGTGTCGACGTTTTTCATCTCTTCCTGGCCGGTGATGTGTCCATCGCGCAGCACCGTGATGTAGTCGCCGATGCGGATCAGCTCTTCCAGCCGGTGCGAGATGTAGACGATCGCCACGCCGCGCGCCTTGAGGTCGGCGATCACCTTGAACAGGATCTCGACTTCCGCCGCACTCAGCGCCGAGGTCGGCTCGTCCATGATCAGGATGCGTGCATCGAGCGAAACCGCCTTGGCGATCTCGACCAGCTGCTGCTGGCCGATGCGCAGATCCTCGACCAGCATGTCCGGTCGGATCCCGGCCTGCAGGCGTTCGAGAAATTGCGCCGCACGGCGCTCCTGTTCCTTGCGGTCGATCTTGCGGAACCGGTTGGTGATCTCGCGCGTGGCGAAGATGTTCTCGGCGACGGTCATATTGCCAAACAGGTTCAGCTCCTGGAACACCATGCCGATGCCGCGGTTCACCGCGTCGCCCGAGGACGAGAAGGAGACCTCCTCCCCTTCCAGGAGGATCCGGCCGAGCGTCGGCTGTTCGACGCCGGCGATAATCTTCATCAGCGTCGATTTGCCGGCGCCGTTTTCGCCGACCAGCACATTGACCGCCCCCTTGCGTACCTCGAAATTCGCGCGCTTGACCGCGACGGTGCCGGAATAGACCTTCGAGACGTCTTCCAGCTTCAGGATGACATCGTGAGCGGCGGCGGCACTCATGGCTTCGGCCCGATTTCTGCCTCCGCCGGCGTCACCAGCGGCAGGTCCTGGCCGTTTTCGAGCGTATAGGCGCCGAGGACCTTGGCGGTCCGGCCCTCCAAGGCGTCACGCGGCAGTTTGGCAAGCACGGCCTTGACGGCATAGGCGTTGAACGCCTTGCCGAACTGGGCGAAGTCGATCTGGTTGGTAAAATCGTTGAACTGGATGAAATCGAGGCTGTCGCGCAGCGCGGTTCCGCGCATCGCCGGTCCGATCTGTACCCGCGCATCGGCCTTGCCGTCGCCGTCGACATCGACATCCATGGTCGCTGCCCGCGACTGCGTGTTGGCGGCGATGATCTTGCCCTCGACGCGAACCGCGAAGGTCCATGGCGAATTCGCCTGCTTCTTCGGATTGCCATATTTGGCGCCGGCGGAAGCAGGATCGGTTTTCGCCAGAGCGTGGACTTCGGCAAACGGCCCGGCTTTCTGCTGGAGGTAAGGCACGACCTTCGCCGCCCATATCTCCTCGACCATCTTGTCCGGATTGAAGGCGGCGGCGCTGCCGCTGTCCCCCGAGGGCGTCGGCAGGATCTTGCAGGCGGTCAGGCTGATGCCGACTGCAACGACAAGGATCGGCCAGTTCGGCTTGTTGTTCAGCATGATGGTTTGTTGTTCAGCATGGTGGTCGGCACCCACGGAAAATGGCGACGAGGGACGACCCTTGGGTCGCCCCTCACTATTCATGTCACGCCGGCTCAGTTGGTCAGCGCAAACGTTTCCAGCTTGGCAGCATTGTCACCATTGACCAAGACGCAGTCCATCAGCTGCTTTTCCTTGGCCGGCGACTTCTTGTTCTTGATGAAGTCGTTGGCCTGCTCGACCGCCATCTGCGCCTGCGCATAGGCCGGCTGCAGGACGGTTGCCTTGATGCCGCCCGCGGTGATGGAGTCGCGCACGTCGTTGGATCCGTCGAAGCCAACGACGATGACGTCCTTGCGGTTCGCCGCAACCAGCGCCGCATACGCGCCCATCGCCATGGTGTCGTTGCCGGAGATGACGCCCTTGATATCCGGGTTGGCCTGCAGGATCGATTCCATCTTGGAATAGGCTTCCGTCTGGCTCCAGTTGGCCGATTGCTGGGCGACCATCTTCAGATCCGGATAATCGTCGATGACGTCATGATAGCCCTTCGAGCGAATGCCGGCATTGGTGTCGGATTCCTTGCCGACCAGCTCGACGAAATTGCCCTTCTCGCCCATCAGCTTGACGAACTCCTGCGCGCCGAGCTGGGCGCCCTGGTAGTTGTTGGAGACGATCTGAGCCACGGCGACGCCGGTGGCGTTGATCTCGCGATCGATCAGGAACGACGGCACGCCCGCGTCCTTGGCCTTCTGCACGGCAGCGACAGTGGCGTCGGCGCCGGCATTGTCGAGGATGATCGCCTTGGCGCCGCGACCGATCGCGGTGTCGATCAATTCGGACTGCTTGTTGGCATCGTCGTCATGGACGAGCACAAGCGCTTCGTAGCCGAGTTCCTTGGCCTTGGCTTCGGCGCCGACGGCTTCCGCCTTGAAGAACGGATTGTCGTGCGAGGGCGTGATGATGGCAATGAGGTCGGCCGCATAGGCGGGTACCGCCGTGCCAAGCGCCAGCATGCCGGCGAACGCCGCAAGTGTCATTCTGCGTGTGAGTTTCATGATGTCCTCCCGTTTGAAAAATTGCCTTGATCAATCAAGGCCTCTGCATTCGAATTCGTCGCGCAGCGCGGGCCGCCGATCGGTTCGGGCTGAAATGCCGTTGCCGGCTTCCCAAACGATCGCTGCTCCCCCGCCGTCCCTCCACTCGCCCAGGCTTCGTACTTCCCGCGGACCCTTGCTCAAGCCATCAACAGCTAAGCCAACTGGTATGATGAGTCAATCATGAATTGAGGTGACGTGTGCCCACCGAGCAAAAACATCTGGGCGTCATGGCGGGTTTGTCGAGCCATCGAGGCGCTCCGGCAAGCCCCCCGACTCGGCCTGTCTCAGGTAATGCGCCGAATGCTCGCGGCGATCTCTTCCGGCTCGAACACCCGCTTCCAGTCGTCGCGCATCAGCACCGGCTTGCCGAATTCGATCGCCTTGTTGCAGGCATCCGAGAATACGCCCTTGGTCTCGCCGAAAATCACGGCGCCGAGCACGTTCATGTGGCCGAGCAGGAAATCGAGCGCCGCCTGTTGGTCGACGCCTCGCGCGACGACCTCGTCGACGGCTTCCTTCATGACGACAAGCAGTGACGCGCACACCGTCTCCGATAGACCGGGCTCCAGCAGCGCCATCTGCTCGACGGTGACACGGTGCGAGCGCATGACCGGCGCCCAGATGATTTTTGCGACCGCCTCGCCCTTGGCGTAGTCCGCTTCCGGCCCCTGCATCAGCGCGCTGACCATATGCTGCTTGGCCTTGACGCCGCCAAAATAATCCTTCTTGGCCGCCATGTCGGTCTCGTCGTTGAAGATCGGCGGATGACAGGGATGGGTGACGAAATAGGTCAGGTCCGGCCGGTTGGGCAGATGGCCGGCGAAGGGTGCGGCCGCGTCGAGCACTATCACCATCGTGCCAGGCGCGAGCTTGCTCTCGATATCAGCCGCCACCTTGCCGATATGCGTGTCGGGAACGGCCAGGATGACGATATCCGCCCCGTCCAGCGCCGCATCGGCACTGACCGCGTCGAAGCCCAGTCCGGTCTTCAGCCGATCGCGGCCGGCCTCGCTGACCTCGACATGGCGTACCGTGTAGGGCGATCCGCGAAAATTGGTCGACAGGCGGAAACCCATTTTGCCGCCGGCACCGAACAGCGCAATCGTCGTCATCTATCCCTACTCCCGCTTTGAACGACGGCCGCGCCGATCGTCATGTTATTAACTGGTATAATCACCTTACCACGAATTGAGGAGTTGAACAGGGCTTTGATGAGCGGCTATGCAGTCGCCGTTTGGCTTCCGTCCGCACGATTTCCGCGGTGGCGGCCGATAATTCAACCAAGCCAGAGCGCCGTTGCCTTTCCAGACAATCGATGCCCGCGCTAGAAGCCTCCAGGTCCATTTTCTCGGGGGCTCGGTTGCGAAGTGACGGTGGGGGCGTCACCAGCAAGGCGAAGCGCGTCCGCGCGGTCCGGTCGCGTTTTCGGGCCGTGAGTTCTCACGGCGATTTGGCGAAGGGGCTATAGAGAATTCGCGCTTCGCCGGGGTTCCGGCGAGCCAAATCACTTCTAGTCGATCATGCCGACAACTATTTACCGGTAGCTTCCCGGGTCCTTGGCTTTCTCCGCCCGACAGCTGTCCGTGCGTTGCGCCGCCGTGCGGTAAGCGCCTTCATAAAACCTGATGGCTCTCTTGAATTCGGGGGGATTGGGTATCAGGTGTTTATCTTGCACATCGTACAAGATGTATATCGCCGTTATTTTGGATTTTCCGTCTGGAGTCAGCTGCAGCGCCGGGCATCGCGTCGTAACGGCGATGACGTTAGCTGACCATGTTACGACCAATTTCAACTGGGCGTCGGACAGCCCGGCCAGATAGTTGATGTTTTTTTGATAGGCAGGGTCGATGTGTTGTCGATTATCTTTTGCAGACGCAGCGGAAGACAGGACACCTACCACGCCGAGTATAATCAATATGCATTTCAAAAGCTGCCTCCCCCAATGTTACGGCCATCTCGACCACGGCATTGTCCGTCCCCACAAAGCAGGTTGAAACAAGTCAATTTGAAAAGCAATTGGGGTTCGCGACCTTATACGGATCACCGCACCTTCAGAACCCGGTTGCTCGCGGACGCCCTTCTTCAACCAAGTGAAACCGGTAGCGGTCGCGCACGAACTCGTTGAAAAATTGCCCTTTCGAGAAGGCGGCCCGGAACGCCGCATAGGTCTCAGGCTCGACCTCTTCATAGTCGTAGCGGGCTCCGCTTGGAACGAACCAGACCGAGAGGATTTTCGTCGACGGGTCGTAATGGGTGTTGCGGATGGCAGTGGACGGCATGTCGAAAATCCTGCTTCGTCCCAAAATCTTGCTTCGCCCCAGATCCTGCTTCGAAAATGCGTAATGCCGCAACGATGCGGAGGTTCCGTCAGGGAGGCGCATCACAACGCCGAAAATCTTGCCCAGGCGGCGAGGCTTCCTATCTCTCCGTCAGATGGCACAGACGAAATCCAGCACAACAGCGTATGCCAGCCAGGGCGATCTCTTCGGCGCGGCCGACACGCTGCCGGAAGGATTTTCCTACCGGCCGGGCCTGATCACAACGGACGAAGAGGCGGAACTGGTCCGTCACCTCAATGAACTGTCCTTCAAGCCGTTCGATTTCCATGGCCATATTGCCAACCGGCAGGTCGCCGGCTTCGGCTGGCGCTATGACTACGACCGGCGCCAGGTCGTCGAAGCGCCGCCCATCCCGAAATTCCTGCTGCCGCTTCGCGACAAGGTCGCGGATTTTGCCGGCAGGCAGGCCACGGAATTCGCCCAAGTGCTCATCAACGAGTATCCGCCGGGCGCGGGCATAGGTTGGCATCGCGACAAGCCGCATTTCGATCTCGTCGCCGGCGTCTCGCTGCTGGCGCCCTGCAGCTTTCGGCTGCGCCGCAAAAACGGCTCCAAATGGGATCGCGAGACGATCGAGGTCGAACCGAGGTCCCTCTATCTCATGGACGGTCCGGCGCGCCACGAGTGGGAGCACAGCATTCCGCCGGTCGCCGGTCACCGCTACTCCATCACGCTGCGCACTCTTAAATAGGCGATACTCCAAGCCACGCAGCAGCCGCTCTGGAAGGCCGAGCGCTGTTGTGCTTCGATTGCACATGAGCGTTGACCGCAGCAGAATTTTAGTTACCCGCGTAGCGCCCTTTCTGTGGGCATGCCTGTCCTGCCTGCTGGCTCTGCAGTGGCTCGTCGACCTTGGCATGGTCGGCTTTCCCGACGGATACATAACGCCCTATGCAAGAGCAACGAGCACGCTGTTGCATGTCCTTGTCTGGGCGTGCCTGGCTCAAAGTCTCTACTTCGCTTGCCGAGCCTTGTTTGGCAAACGCTTCGAGCCTGCTCCTCTCTTCCTGCAAATCCTGATCGCCGCCGCACTGACTGTCGTGCCGGCATTCATCGTAAAACACTGTCCGCGGTCTCAGGTATGCAGCAACATCTATGAAGCGCTCACGAATACGATGATGGACGACGGCACCGGCGGATGACGTTGTGTCTCCAGTAACTGACGAGAGTTAGAACTTTGGCGTCGCGCCGCGCGGTGGCGGTAAAACCTGGAGGAACCATGCGAAAGATCCTGGCATCGATGCTGCTGTTCGCGGCAGCGCTATCTGCAAACCCCGCTCGGGCGCTGGACAGTACCATCCCGCCGGTTGTCGTCACACCGCTTGCCGATCGCAGCCAGACGGCGTCCGGCCAGCCGATCGTGCTGCCGCAGAAAAATGTCCAGGTCCTGGTTTCAACCTATGACATTGCGGTCGGTGCCACTCTGCCGGTGCACAAGCACCCGTTTGCCCGCTACGCCTATGTCGAGGCCGGGACACTCAAAGTGACGAATGTCGAGACCGGCAACAGCAACACCTACAAGACGGGCGATTTCATCATCGAGATGATCGGCCAGTGGCACCAGGCCACCAACATCGGCGACGGCCCGGTCAAGCTGCTGGTCATCGACCAGGTCGAACAAGGCGCCAAGAACACGGTGCTGCGCCAGTAATTGCGGATCGGCCGGGTTGCCGGGCTGGCCCAAGCAGCGACTGGCTGTTCCGGCTTCCCCACCAACCGAGCCGATGCTAGGGCTGGCCGTCATGCAATCATAAAGGATCGCCCCTTGGTCGGAAATGCTCGCCCCCTGATCGAAATCTGCGTCGAAGGCATCGATGGACTGCTGGCTGCGCAGGCCGCCGGCGCCGACCGGGTCGAGCTCTGCGCCAGCCTGGTCGAAGGCGGCATCACGCCCAGCCTCGGCACGGTGCGCGCCGCACTCGAGAGCGCGACAATTCCCTTCCATGTCATCGTGCGGCCGCGCGGCGGCGATTTCCTCTACAGCGAGGCCGAATACAGCTCGATGCTCGCCGATGTCGCAGCGCTTCGTGACCTCGGCGTCGCCGGCGTCGTTGTCGGTTGCCTCGATGCCGACGGCACCATCGATGAAACCCGCATGGGCGCGCTGGTCCATGCCGCCGGTCCGCTCGCCGTCACCTGCCACCGCGCCTTCGACATGACCCGCGACCCGGCCGAGGCGCTGGAAGCGCTGATCCGCTGCAAGGTCGGCCGCGTGCTGACCAGCGGCCAGAGGGACACCGCGGTGGAAGGCGCCGGCCTGTTGGCGGATCTCGTCCGCCAGGCCGACGGCCGCATCATCATCCTCGGCTGCGGCGCGCTGGACCCCGAAAACATCGCCGGGGTGCTGGCATCAACCGGGCTGACGGAAATGCACTTCGCCGCGCTCAAGGATGTACCGAGCGCCATGGCCTACCGCAACCCGCAAGTCGGCATGGGCGGCGGCGATCTCGACCGCGAATACCGCACCACAGTCACCGATGGGGCGCTGGTTGCCGCGACGATTGCGGCGGCCAGAGCATGATGAGCGAAGCCGTGACTGGGCCGTCGCCGATCAGCCGTGTCTCGCCTCAGGACGAAGCGGCCATCCTCGCACTCAACAATGAGCACGCCGCCGAACTGTCATGGCTCGAGCCCGAACGGCTGTCCTTCCTGCTTGGCGAAGCGTTTTACGTCAGGCGCATCGGCACGCTCGAAGCCTTCATCATGACCTTCGACCAGAATGCGGCCTACGACAGCCCGAATTTCCTCTGGTTCCGCGAGCGCTATCCACGCTTCGTCTATGTCGACCGCGTCGTCGTCGCGGCGCAAGCGCGCGGCCGCGGCCATGCCCGCCGGCTCTACGAGGATCTGTTCGGGGAAGTCGCCCGCGCGGGCCACAGCATCGTCACCTGCGAGGTGAATGCCGAACCTCCCAATCCGGCTTCGGACGCCTTCCATGCCGCGCTTGGCTTCGCCGAGGTCGGCGACGCGGTGATCCATGGCGGCAAGAAGGCGGCGCGCTACTACCTCAAGGAGATCGCCGGCTGATGGGTCGCTGGCTGATGATCGGCAAGCAGATCGTCGCGGCAGCATAAGATTAGGAGTCCGTAGCCCTCACCAATTCCGGTTCAGCCAGGCCCGCGCGGGCTTCTCGACCAGATAGTAGCTGCACAGTGCGCAGGCAAAGACCGCAGCCAGCATCGGGATCGGCGCACTGCCCTGCTCGGCGACGAATTTGTAGAAGGGCTGTTGCCAGAGATAGAGCGAGTACGACCATAGCCCGATCATCACCATCGGCCTGGATGAAAGCAGGCCGGTAAGATGCCAGTTGCTGGTGTCCAGCGTATTGACGGCAAGCGCCAGCAACGGCACCGCCAGTAGGTAATGGATCGGCGTCGGCACCGGATCGAGGAACAGCAATATAGCCGCCGCCGCCGACACGAGGCTGACATAGGGGCTCTTCAGGAATGCCGGCAGCCGGTCATCGTGCTTGAGCAGGCAGATCGATGCCGACAGCAGGATCGAGGCGATATGCACATCGGTGCGCCAATAGCTGTGCTCGTAATCCATGCCGAGTGCCCAGTACGAAATGGCGCCATTGGCCATCGCCAGCAGCGACAGCGTCACCAGCAGCCGAACGACATTACCCCGCCCGGTCACCACCACGCTGATCAGCGCCAGGATGATGTAGGCATGCTCTTCCACGCATAGCGACCAGATGTGGTCGAGCGCGCCGGCGCGGGTGATGAGAATTCCGGCATAGTTGTAGGTGAATGTCAGCGCCGTCAGCGCCGCCTTCCATTTGAAGCCGATAAAGGTGCCGGAGAGCCCGATCATGGCTGATGTCACGAACACCAGCAGCGCGGGATAGATGCGCGAAAAGCGGCGCTTGAAGAATTTTTTCAGCGGAAAGCGTTCGATGAACAGTATCTCGCCCATCAGCCGGCCTGAGAGCACGAAGAAGAACTCGACGCCGAGCACGCCGAGATTGATCCCGGGAACGGGGAAGAAATGGCCGATCAGCACCAGTGCGATCGAAAGCCCGCGCCAGCCATCGAGATAGGCCAGTCTTGCTCTGGCTGCTTTGTCGGCTGTGGCCCGCGGCAGGGCAACAGACGCTGCGGAGATGTCGGCCATGCCCGTCCTTCGCACTCAAGAACCGATGCAGCGCGCATCGCTGCGCCACGGATTCGCCTCGTATTCCCGCCCAGTTTATATTGCAGTGCGGGATAACTTTGTGCAAGTGCGAAGCTTTGAGATTGGCGCGTGTTGGCGCCAACGTTTGTGATCGCAAAAAAGAAAGGGGCCGCAATGGCCCCTTCCCGTCTCGAATTGGCACTGTTCAAGCGTTGGCGGCGTTCACCGCGCGCTTGGCCATCACGGCGATCAAATTGGCGCGGTATTCGGCCGAAGCGTGGAGGTCGGTCATCAAATTCTTCGCCGGCACTTTCACGCCGTCGAGCGCCGATGCGGCAAAATTCTTCGCCAGTGCTGCTTCGATCTCCTTCGAGCGGAACACACCGTCATCGCCTGCGCCGGTAACGGCAACGCTGACCCCGTCCTTGCCCTTTGCCACGAACACGCCGACGATCGCATAGCGCGAGGCCGGGTTGCGGAATTTTTCGTAAGCAGCCTTGGCCGGCGCGGTAAAACTCACCGAGGTGATGATCTCGCCTTCTTTCAGCGCCGTTTCGAACAGCCCGGTGAAGAATTTCGCGGCTGAAATCTCGCGCTTGTTGGTGACGATGGTGGCGCCCAGCGCCAAGAGCGCCGCCGGATAATCGGCGGCTGGGTCGTTGTTGGCGACCGAGCCGCCGATCGTGCCCTTGTGGCGCACCGCCGGATCGCCAATCAGCGACGCAAGGTGGGCAAGCGCCGGACAGGCCTTCCGCAGCTTCTCGTCATTGGCGACGTCGTAATGGGTTGTGGCGGCGCCGATGGTGACGGTCTTGCCCGACACCTTGACGCCTTGCAGCTCCTTGATCCGCGACAGGTCGATCAGGTCGGACGGTGCGGCGAGCCGCGTCTTCATCGCCGGGATCAGCGTCATGCCGCCTGACAAAAGCCTGGCGTCGCCGCTCTTCACCAGCTTGGCGGCGTCGGCGACCGAGGCGGCGCGGTGGTAGTTGACTGCGTACATGTGATCCTCCCCTGAAGTGGTTAGGCAGTAGTGAGTAGGGAATAGGGACGCTGTCATCTCCGGCGATGCCCATTCCCTACTCACTACTCCCTACTCACTCATTTCTTCGCCCGTATCGCCGCCCACACCGTCGACGGCGAGGCCGGCATGGCGATGTCCACAATCCCCAAAGCGTCGGTGATGGCGTTGATGACCGCTGGCGGCGAGCCGATGGCGCCGGCCTCGCCACAGCCCTTGATGCCGAGCGGATTGCTCGGACACGGCGTGTTCGAGGTCGACACCTTGAATGACGGCAGGTCGTCCGCGCGCGGCATGGTGTAGTCCATGTAGCTCGCCGTCAGCAGCTGCCCGCTATCGTCATAGTGCGCGCCTTCCAGCAGCGCCTGGCCGATGCCCTGGGCGATGCCGCCATGCACCTGACCCTCGACGATCATCGGGTTGATGATGTTGCCGAAATCGTCCGCCGCGACGAACTGGACGATCTCGGTCGTGCCGGTTTCCGGATCGATCTCGACCTCGCAGATGTAGCAGCCCGCCGGGAAAGTGAAGTTCGCCGGATCGTAGAAGGCTGTTTCCTTCAGTCCCGGCTCCATGCCTGCCGGCAGATTGTGAGCGGTGTAGGCGGCAAGCGCCACCTGGAACCAGGGCAGGCTCTTGTCGGTGCCGGCAACCTTGACCTCGCCATTCTCGATGACGATGTCGCCCTCGTCGGCCTCGAGCAGATGGGCGGCGATTTTCTTGGCCTTGGCCTCGACCTTGTCGAGCGCCTTGGCAATTGCCGACATCCCGACCGCGCCCGAGCGCGAGCCGTAGGTGCCCATACCCATCTGCACCTTGTCGGTATCTCCATGGACGATCGAGACCGAGTCCAGTGGCACGCCAAAACGCTGGTTGACGAGTTGCGCGAAGGTCGTCTCATGGCCCTGGCCGTGGCTGTGCGAGCCGGTCAGCACCTCGATCGTGCCGACGGCATTGACCCGCACTTCGGCGGATTCCCACAGACCGACGCCGGCGCCGAGCGAACCGACCGCCGCCGACGGCGCGATGCCGCAGGCCTCGATATAGCAGCTCATGCCGATGCCGCGCAGTCTGCCCTGGCTGCCGGCCGCCGCTTTGCGCTTGGCAAAGCCGGCATAGTCGGACGCCTGTGTCGCCGCATCGAGTGAAGCTCCATAGTCGCCGGCGTCATAGTTCATGATGACCGGCGTCTGATGCGGAAACTCGGTGATGAAATTGGCGCGCCGCAACTCCGCCGGCGAGACCCCAAGTTCACGCGCGGCCGTCTCCATTGTCCGTTCGAGCAGATACGTGGCTTCCGGCCGCCCTGCCCCGCGATAGGCGTCGACGGGTGCCGTGTTGGTGTAGACGGTGCGCACATTGGCGTGGATCGTCGGGATGTTGTACTGGCCCGACAGCAGCGTCGCGTAGAGATAGGTCGGCACGCAAGACGAGAACAGCGACATGTAGGCGCCGAGATTGGCGATGGTGTCTACCTTGAAGCCGGTGATCTTGTTGTTCTTGTCGAACGCCATTTCGACCGTCGAGACATGGTCGCGGCCATGCGCGTCGGTGAGAAAGCTTTCGGTACGGTCGGCGACCCATTTGACCGGGACGCCGGTCTTCTTCGACGCCCAAAGGCAGACGATCTCTTCGGGATAGATGTAGATCTTCGAGCCGAAGCCGCCGCCGACATCGGGCGCAATGACGCGCAGTTTGTTTTCCGGTGCGACATTGTAGAAGGCGCTCATCACCAGCCGCGCGACATGCGGGTTCTGCGACGTCGTCCAGCAGGTAAAATGGTCCTCGGCCTTGTCGTAATGGCCAAGGGCCGCGCGCGGCTCCATGGCGTTGGGAACCAGCCGGTTGTTGACGATCTTCATGCGGGTGACATGGGCCGCCGCCTGGATCGCCGCATCGGTCGCCTTGGCATCGCCGATCTCCCAGTCGAAGATAAGATTGTCCTCGGCTTCGGCATGGACCTGCGGCGCACCTTTTTGCAGCGCCTTGGTGGCATCGACCACCGCCTTCAATTCCTTGTAGGTGATCTCGACCGCTTCGGCCGCGTCGCGGGCCTGGCCCTTGGTTTCCGCCACCACCATGACGACCGCGTCGCCGACATAGCGCACCTTGTCGACGGCCAGCGGCGACCACGCGCCCATCTTCATCGGCGAGCCGTCCTTGGAATGGATCATCCAGCCGCAGATCAGGTTGCCGATGCCGTCGGCCTTGAGCTCCTTGCCGGTCAAGACGCCGATGACGCCGGGCATCGCCTGCGCTCGTCTGACGTCGATCTTCTTGATCTGAGCATGCGCGTGCGGGCTGCGCACGAAAGCGGCATGCTTCATGCCGGGAACCACCATGTCGTCGACATAGCGGCCGGCGCCGGTGATGAAGCGTTTGTCTTCCTTGCGCACGACCCGAGCGCCGATGCCTTCAATGCCCATAGGAATTCCTCCGGAATAGCGAATAGTGAGTGGCGAATAGTGATTAGTGAGTAGGGAATTGTGCTCGGAGCGGTTCGGCTAAACCGACTACTCGCTATTCACTATTCACTACTCGCTTCTTTCTTACGCTGCCTGTTTCGCCCTGCCCTTCGGCACCTTCGCCATCGTCTGCGATGCGGCGAGGATCGCCTTGACGATGTTGTGGTAGCCGGTGCAGCGGCAGATGTTGCCTTCGAGCTCGGCGCGCACCGTCGCCTCGTCAAGGCCTTCGGGATGGCGCGCGATCATGTCGGTCGCCGTCATGATCATGCCCGGCGTGCAGAAGCCGCATTGCAGCCCATGATGTTCCTTGAACGCGGCCTGCATCGGATGCAGGTCGCCGCCATTGGCAAGCCCTTCGATCGTCACCACGGTCGACCCGGAGGCCTGCACGGCCAGCATCGAACAGGACTTCACCGCCTTGCCGTCGACATGCACGACGCAGGCGCCGCATTGAGAGGTGTCACAACCGACATGCGTTCCGGTGAGATCAAGATTTTCGCGCAGGAAATGAACCAGGAGCGTTCGGTCCTCGGCAGCGCCGCTGATCCGTTTTCCGTTCAAGACAAACGAAACGTCCGACATGCATCCTCCCTGGGTATGACCTTGGTAGTCATGCTGCCGATGCGGCTTTGGCGCTCGGCCATGCGCTATTGGTACACTGCAAAAAGCGCAAAAAACACACGGCGCTCATTGTACTTTCGGTCATGGAGAAAACGAAAATCATGGGCCTGTCCGCCCCATTGCCAAAGAGCGAATAGGGGGCAACAATGCCCTCGACGCCAGCGCGCCGAGAGACATAAAACGGGCGCGCGCAGGAAGCGTCGGAGGATATCGGGAGGAAGCCTCTGGCCAGTTCACGGACGAGCTATGCATCCGGTCTGTCGGCGCTCACCACCGACGAGCCCGACGCCGATGCATTCGCCCTGGCGGTCGCCGTCGAGGCCGCAGCCATCGATGCCGGCTTTGCCCTGCTGTTCTTCTCCCAGAGCCTGCTTGATGCGAGCGTCCTTTCGCAAGCGCTGAAGACCCACGCGCCGACGCTGGCCTACGCCGCCTGCTCGACCGCCGGCGAGATCACCCCGCAAGGCCTGGAGGAAGGTCATGTGCTCGCCATGCTCTTTCCCTCCGCGTCGTTTTCGGCGGTCAGCACCATGGTCGACAATCTCTCCTCGTCGGGCATGGACAGGATCACTGATGAAGTCGAGGGCTTGCGGCGGTTGCTGCGCGGACGCACCGGCAGTTGCCATGCCAAAAGCACTTTCGCGCTCTGCTTCATCGACGGCCTGTCCTTTGCAGAGGAAGCGGTGACCTCGGCCATCCATTGGGGGCTGGACGACATCCCGCTGATCGGCGGTTCGGCGGGCGACGATTTGAAATTCGAAACCACCAGGCTGATTTCGAACGGCAAGGTAGCGTCAGACAGCGCCATCATTGTGCTGATCGCCACCGAGATTCCGTTCCATGTCTTCAAGACCGACAATTTCATCCCCACCGACGAGAAGCTGGTGGTGACGGCATCCGATCCGGACCACCGCACCGTGCGCGAATTCAACGCCACCAATGCGGCTGAGGAGTATGCAGCCTCCGTCGGCATCGTTGCGCAGAACCTGACGCCGATGAGCTTCGCCTCGCACCCGGTGGTGGTGAAAGTGGGTGGCGAATTTTACTGCCGCTCGATCCAGAAGATGCATCCCGACGGCTCGCTGTCATTCTTCTGCGCCATAGACGACGGCGTCGTGCTGTCCATCGCCCAGCCCAAGGACATGGTGGAATCCACGCGCGCCGCACTGCGCGACGTCGAGCAACGGCTCGGCGGCATCGACATGATCCTCGGCTTCGATTGCGTGCTGCGCCGGCTCGATGCGCGCAACCGCCAGGTGTTCCGCGACATTTCGGAGCTCTACCGGGTCAACAATGTCATCGGCTTCGGCACCTATGGCGAACAGTACCGCTCGATGCATCTGAACCAAACCTTCACCGGCATCGCCTTCGGCGAACGCCAGGCGGCGGAATAGCCCATGCCGCTCAGGGACATCGACGACGTCGACAGGCTGAAGAAGATCAATGCCGCTCTGGTCAGCCGCGTCGAGCGCTCGATGGACCAGCAAGGCAATGCCTTCTCGCTGTTCCAGACCGCGATTTCACTTGAAAACCGCGTGCGCATGCGCACCGAGGAACTGCACTCGACCTTGCGCCGGCTGGAACAGTCGAACATCGACCTCAGCGCCGCCAAGGAAAACGCCGAGCTGGCAAACCTGTCCAAGACCAGGTTCCTGGCCGCCGCCAGCCATGACGTGCTGCAGCCGCTGAACGCCGCCCACCTCTCCGTCTCGGCGCTGGCCGAAGTGCAGACCAGCGACGAGGGCAAGAAGCTGGTCCGCCAGGTCGAGCGCTCGCTGGAGACCATGGAAGACCTGTTGCGCACGCTGCTGGACATTTCCAAGCTCGATGCCGGTGTGGTGCAGCCCGACATCGGCGATGTCAATCTGGAGACGCTGTTTTCCTCGCTGCGGTCGGATTTCCTGCCCGTGGCCGAGATGAAGGGGCTGGCGCTGAAGTTCCGCCCGGTCAGCGCCGTGGTGCGTTCGGACCGCACGCTCTTGCGCCGCATCCTGCAAAACATCCTGTCCAATGCGCTGCGCTATACCCCTTCGGGCGGCGTGCTTGTCGGCACAAGGCATCGCGGCGATACCATCCGCATCGATGTCGCCGACACCGGCTGCGGCATTCCCGACGACCAGCGCGAGGCGGTGTTCGAGGAGTTCCATCGCGGCTCCGCCATTCCAGCCGACACCGGAATCTCCGGCGGCGGGCTGGGCCTGGGCCTTGCCATCGTGCGGCGCATGGCCGCCGCGCTCGGTCATCCCGTGACGTTCTCCTCGAGGGTTGGGCGCGGCACCATCTTCCACATCGACGTGCCGGTCGGCATCGGCGCCAGCGCCGACGCCATCGCCAGCCTTGCCGAAATGGAGCGGCCGCGCGGCTACGGCCTGTTCGGCACCAAGGTGCTGCTGGTCGAAAACG
This sequence comes from Mesorhizobium sp. C416B, assembly GCF_030323165.1. Classification (NCBI taxonomy): domain Bacteria; kingdom Pseudomonadati; phylum Pseudomonadota; class Alphaproteobacteria; order Hyphomicrobiales; family Phyllobacteriaceae; genus Mesorhizobium; species Mesorhizobium sp. C416B. The sequence continues at coordinate 6,380,568 of NZ_CP100471.1, read as the reverse complement.
ACGCCGACGTGCTGCAGGCGATGACTTTCCTGCTCGAGCGCTGGCAGTGCCTGGTGCGCGCCGCGACCTCGACCGAGGCTGCGGTCAGCCTGCTTGGCGACACCGACTGGGTGCCCGACATCGTCATTGCCGACCAGCATCTCGACGACGGCGACCTCGGCACCGCCACCATCGCCGAAGTCCGCGATTATCTCGGCCGCGCCGTGCCGGCGCTGATCGTCACCGCCGACGGATCGGAGGCCGTCGCCAAAGCCGCCCGCGCCGCCGGCATCGAACTGATGCGCAAGCCGCTGAAACCGGCGCAGCTAAGGGCGCTGCTGGCGCATTTGCTGGCTTGAGCCCCATACCCTCCCCTCGATGGGGAGGGTCGGCGCGCAGCGCCGGGGCGGGGTGCAGCGCCAAGCTCCCCCACCCCGCTCCGCTTCGCGGATCGACCCTCCCCACAAGGGGGAGGGTAAAGATCAAAACCCGGCCTGATCGCGAAACAGCTCCGCATTGTCCAGCTTCGACACCTCAATCACCGCTTGCGTGCGGCTGTAGACGTTGAGCTTGCGCAGGATCTCCGAGACATGCGCCTTGACCGTGGTCTCGCCGACCTGCAGCTCGTAGGCGATCTGCTTGTTCAGCAGGCCCTGGCGCAGCATCTGCAGCACGCGCAGCTGCTGCGGCGTCAGTTTGGCCAGCCGCTGCACCATATCGGCGCGGTCGGCGCTGTCGGCGTCGGGCGGCTGTCCCTCATATGTCTCCGGCACATAGATCGCGCCCTCCATCACCGAGCGGATTGCGGCCGCAAGATCGCTCTTGCGCGCCGATTTCGGGATGAAGCCGGCAGCGCCATAGGACAACGCCTCGGAGATGATCTTCGGCTCCTCATAGCCCGAGACGACGACCACCGGCAGCCGCGGATGGCGGGTCCTGAGTTGCAGCAGTCCATCGAAGCCATGGACATCAGGCATGTTGAGATCGAGCAGCGCCAGATCGAACGGTTTTATCCCACCCAAGAGATCGAGCGCTTCGGCGATCGAGCGCGCCTCCACCGTGTCGACTTCCGGGTACGCCATCTGCACGGCGCTGTGCAGCGCCTCGCGAAACAACGGATGGTCGTCGATGATCAGAAACCGGGCGCGATCGTTCACTGCGGTCATGGTGTTCGTTTCAGTCCTCCCTGGGCAGGATACTCCCGCTGGTATGGGCAGCTTATTGGCAAATAGTCTATCGCCATCTTAACCCCCGGAGACGAAGCCGACTTAATCAGACAATCAAGGCGCAGCCGATGCTTTTGCGGACGCTGATGCCTTGCCCGGGGGTTCAAATCGGTCAAATGTGCCGTCAAGATCCCAAGCAGAGACCCGCGCATGACAGACTTCGTCCTTCCCCTGCCCGCAACACCATCGGTCGCCGTCGCCGGCTCGGCCGAGCGTTTTGCGGTGCGACGCATCTTCTGCGTCGGCCGCAACTACGCCGCCCACGCCCGCGAACTCGGCAATGATGAGCGCGATCCGCCCTTCTTCTTCACCAAGCCGGCCGATGCGGTGGTCAATTCCGGCACCACGATCCCCTACCCGCCCTTGACCAAAAACCTGCATCACGAGATCGAATTGGTCGCGGCGATCGGCAAGGCCGGCTTCCGCATTCCGCGCGCTGAGGCGCTCGACCATGTCTGGGGCTACGGCGTCGGCATCGACCTCACTCGCCGCGACCTGCAGGACGAGGCCAAGAAAGCCGCGCGGCCCTGGGACTGGTCGAAGGCCTTCGACCGCTCGGCGCCCTGCGGTCCGCTGGTGCCGGCCGCCAAATCCGGCCATCCGCAAAAGGGCCGCATTTGGCTCGCCGTCGACGGCGCGGTGAAGCAGGAGGGCGACCTCGCCGAACTGATCTGGCCGATCGCCGATATCGTTTCGATCTGCAGCAGTGCGGTTGTACTACAACCGGGCGACCTGATCTTCACCGGCACGCCGGCCGGCGTCGGCCCGGTGGTGCCGGGCCAGACGATGACCGGCGGCGTCGACGGCATCGGCACCATCGAGATCACTGTCGGCCAAGATTCGATCGGCCAAAATTCCACCGACAAGCCGTGATCCAATGAGCGACCTCGTCCTCCACAACTACTACCGCTCTTCCACCTCCTATCGCGCACGCATTGCGCTCGAGATGAAGGGCCTGACCTACGATTACGTGCCGCATCATCTGCGTCATGGCGACCATCTGGAGCCGGCTTACCTGGCGGTCAATCCGCAGGGGCTGGTGCCGGCGCTGATCCTGGGCGACGGCACGCTTTTGACGCAGTCGCTGGCGATCATCGAATATCTCGACGAGACCCATCCCGAACCGCCGCTGTTGCCGAAGGACGCGCTCGGCCGGGCGCGCGTGCGAATGCTGGCGCAGATGATCGCCTGCGACATCCACCCGGTGAACAATCTGCGCGTGCTGACCTCGCTGCGCACTTTGTTCGGCGCAGGCGACCAGGATGTCGTCAACTGGTTCCGCCACTGGGTGAACGAAGGCTTCCAGCCGCTTGAAAAGATTCTGGCTTCATCGGATGAGACCGGCACATTTTGCCATGGCGACGCACCGGGCCTCGCCGACATCTGCCTGGTCGCCCAGATCGCCAGCAACGCCCGCTTCGGCGTCGACCTGACACCCTACCCCGAGATCTCGCGCATCCACGCCGCCTGCATGGCGCTGCCGGCCTTTCAGAAGGCGGCGCCGGAGAATCAGATAGATGCCGAATAGGCTCACAATGCCGGAGCAGAGCACGGAGAGTTGCCGATGAAAGCCGTCGTCTTCGAAAAATTCGGTGAGACGCCGAGAATCCTGACCGTGCCGGATCCGAAACCGGCTGCCGACGGCGTCGTCATCAAGGTCGAGGCGACCGGGCTCTGCCGTAGCGACTGGCATGGCTGGATGGGTCATGATGACGGCATCACGCTGCCGCATGTGCCGGGCCATGAACTGGCCGGCATCGTCGTCGCCGTCGGCAAGCAGGTGACCCGCTGGAAGGCCGGCGAACGCGTCACCGTGCCGTTCTGCGTCGGCTGCGGCCGCTGCTTCGAATGCAATTCGGGCAATCATCAGGTCTGCGAACAACAAACGCAGCCCGGTTTCACCGCCTGGGGCTCGTTTGCCGAATATGTCGCCATTGAGCATGCCGACACCAATCTCGTGCGCCTGCCCGAGGAGATGGAGTTCGCCACCGCCGCCAGCCTCGGATGCCGCTTCGTCACCTCGTTTCGCGCCATTGTCGACCAGGGCCGGGTGACGCCGGGCGAATGGGTGGCGGTGCATGGCTGCGGCGGCGTCGGCCTGTCGGCGATCATGATCGCCAGTTCCATGGGCGCCAATGTCATCGCCATCGATCTCACCGACGAGAAACTGGAATTCGCCAGAAAGATCGGCGCGGTGGCGACCATCAACGCCTCGACGACGCCGAACGTGGTCAAGGCGGTCAAGCAGATCACCAATGGCGGCGCGCATATGTCGATGGACGCGCTCGGCCACCCCACGACATCGTTCAACTCGATTGCCAATCTGCGCCGGCGCGGCCGCCACGTGCAGGTCGGCCTGATGCTGGGCGAACACGCCCGCCCGAAAGTGCCGATGGACAAGGTGATCGCCTTCGAGCTGGAAATCTTCGGCAGCCACGGCATGCAGGCCTACCGCTACCCCGCCATGATGGAGATGATCCGCACCGGCAAGCTCAAGCCCGAACTGCTGGTCGGCAACAAGATCAGCCTTGATGAGGCGCCGGCGGCGCTGATGGCGATGGGCGGGTTCGAGGGGATTGGCATTGGGGTGGTGACGAAGTTCTAGGGCGGAGTCGCCCTCCACCACCAAACTCCTAGCGTGCAAATTTCTTCGCCCCGAACACGCAGGCCACCACGCCGAGCGTGACGACAATCATCAGCGGGCTGACCTGCTCGTGCAGCAGCGACGCTGCCAGCGCCAGGCCGAAAAAGGGCTGCAGTAGCTGCAACTGCCCGACGGCAGCGATGCCGCCTTGGGCGAGGCCGCGGTACCAGAACACGAAGCCGATCAGCATGCTGAACAGCGAGACATAGGCGAGACCCGCCCAGGCGCCGGAGCCGACGCCGGCGAAGGACGACGGCAGCGTCGCAAAGGTCAGCACCAGCATGATCGGCAGCGAGATCGCCAGCGCCCAGCAGATCACCTGCCAGCCGCCCAGCCTGCGCGACAATGCGGCCCCCTCGGCATAGCCCAGGCCGCAGACGATGATTGCGGCCAGCATCAGGCCGTCGCCGACAGGTGAGGCCGTCACGCCTTGCATCAGGGCAAAACCGGCGACCAGCGCGCTGCCGATGCAGGAGAACAGCCAGAAGGCCGGGCGCGGACGCTCGCCACCGCGCAGCACGCCGAAGATCGCGGTGGCCAGCGGCAGCAGGCCGACGAAGATGATAGAGTGGGCAGAGGTGACGTGCTTGAGCGCCAGAGCGGTGAGCAAGGGAAAGCCGACAACCACCCCAAGGGCGACGATCACCAGCGACAGAAAATCGCTGCGCGCCGGGCGCTTCTGCTGGAACAGGACGAGCATCGCGAGACCAAGCAGCCCGGCAATCGCGGCGCGGGCCGAGGTCAGGAATGTCGGATCGAACTCCGCCACGGCGACGCGCGTCGCCGGCAGCGAGCCTGAGAAGATCAACACGCCGATGAATCCGTTCACCCAGCCGCTCGCGGTCTTGTCCATTCCAGGCTCCATTGCTTTCGCCCTCTATCGGGCACGTGCCTATGGTGCAGCCAGAGACAATGCAGTACAATTCCATCAAACTGTAATGGCTACCAGAGCAATACAGATGACCGAACTCATTTTGGAAACCGGCAATGCGCACCCTCCTGTCGCGACCACGCTTGTGGAAACTGTCATGGCGACCATCCGCCAGCGGATATCGGCGCGCAGCCTGACGCCAGGCGCGCGGCTGCCTTCGATCCGCGCCTTCGCCAAGGCCATGCAGGTGTCCAAGTCGACCGTGGTCGAAGCCTATGAGCGGCTTGCTGCCGAAGGCGCGATACGCTCACGGCCGGGCTCGGGCTTTTATGCCGCCGGATCGCTGGCGCCGTTGTCGCTGGCCGAGATTGGACCCCGGCTCGACCGCGCCATCGATCCGCTGTGGGTTTCGCGCCAGTCGCTGGAAGCCGGCGACGAGATGCTGAAACCCGGTTGCGGCTGGATGCCGGCCTCGTGGATGCCGCAGTCCGCCCTGCGCCGGGCGCTGCGCACGGTGGCGCGCGCCGACGATGTCGACCTTGCCGATTACGGCACGCCGCTCGGTCTGCCGCCGCTGCGGCAATTGCTGGCACGGCGCATGGAAGGGCACGGCATCGAGGTCTCGCCCGAACAGATCATGCTGACGGAATCGGGCACGCAGGCCATCGATCTTCTGTGCCGCTTTCTGATCGGGCCCGGCGATACCGTGCTGCTCGACGACCCCTGCTATTTCAATTTTCACGCGCTGCTGCGCGCCCACCGCGCCAAGGTGGTCAGCGTGCCCTACACGCCATCGGGGCCGGATATCGAGCTGTTCGCGCAGGCGCTCGCCGAGCACAGGCCGCGCCTCTACATCACCAATTCCGCCATCCACAACCCGACCGGCGCGATCCTGTCGCCGGTGACCGCGCACCGGCTGCTGAAGCTCGCCGACCAGTCGGACCTGACCATCATCGAGGACGATATCTTCGCCGATTTCGAGCACAGCCCAGCGCCTCGGCTGGCGGCGTTCGACGGCCTCAACCGCGTCGTCCATATCGGCAGCTTCTCCAAGACGCTATCGGCGTCGGTTCGCTGCGGCTTCATCGCGGCACCACGCGACTGGATCGAGCAACTTACCGACCTCAAGATCGCCACCACCTTCGGCGGCGGCCGGCTGGCGGCCGAACTGGTGCTGACGCTGCTTAGGGACGGCAGCTACCGCAAGCACATGGAATTGCTGCGCGCGCGGCTTTCCCGCGCCATGGGCGAGACGGGCGCGCGCCTGAAGGCCATCGGCATCACGCCCTGGATCGACCAACCGGCCGGCTTGTTCCTGTGGTGCAGCCTGCCGGATGGCGTGGACGCGGCTGAAATGGCACGCCGCGCGCTGGCCGACAACATCGTGCTGGCGCCCGGCAACGCATTCAGCCTGTCGGGAACCGCCAGCCGGTTCCTGCGCTTCAACGTTGCCCAATGCCATGACGAGCGGATTTTCAGGGTGCTCAAGGCGGCAATGGCGCGCTGAGCGCTCAGCGGGAGGCCGCGCAGACCTCCCGAACGCAATCTCGCAGCCAGCGTTGCGCCGGATCGGCATCGAGCCGTGGATGCCAGAGCATCGAGATGGTGACCTCCACCGTGGCGACCGGCAGCGGAAAGCTGACCATGCCGGCGCGTGCGCCTTGCGTGTGCCGTTCGGGCACGCTGGCAATAAGGTCCGAAGCGCGCGCCATGGCGAGTGCAGCCGAAAAGCCGGAGACCATGCACATGACGGTTCGCCGCAGGCCGAGCAGCGCCAAAGTCTGATCGATCGGCCCTCTTTCCCGACCCCGCCGTGAAACGCTGATGTGGCGGCCGGCCGCGTAGCGTTCAGGCGTTACCGCGCCTTCACTCAAAGGGTGGCCGGCTCGCACAGCACCGACGAAGCGGTCGCGAAACAGCGCCTGTGTCAGCACTTCAGGTCCGGCCTCGCCGGCAACGCCGATTTCGAGGTCGATGTCCGCGTCGCGCAGCGAGGCGACATCCTTGTCGGATTTGGGCCCAAAGCGCAGCCGCGCGCCCGGCGCCTCGGCCTGGATGCGGGCGACAAGACGCGGCCCGAATTCCTCGACGAACCCTTCATTGGTGCGCAGCGTGAAGATCTGTTCCAGCTTTGCGAGATCGAGAGGCCTGGCAGGGCGCAGCAACGTTTCTGCTTCCTGGACGACATGGCCGGCCTGCTGCCGCAATGCCTCCGCGCGCGGCGTCGGGACCAGGCCGCGGCCGGCGCGGACCAGCAGCGGATCGCCGGTCGCTTCCCGCAGCCGCGCCAGCGTGCGGCTCATCGCCGAAGGGCTGAGCCGCAGCCGGGTTGCCGCGCGCGCCACGCTGCCTTCGGCGAGCAAAACGTCGAGCGCGAACAGCAGATTGAGATCGGGCGATGCCATCGGCGGATTGTAGCACATGCCATGGCGTTTGCCGCACGAATAAGATGCAAATGATGCGCCTTCCGCCATTCCATCCTGACGACTAGATCTCCGACAGGTCCGGTTGCGGGACTGACAAGGAGGAAATCGCCATGGCAATTGCTGAGCAGAACGAGTGCGCATCGGCGCCGCAGAACACCCGGTCCGCAGGCCTGGCCCACTCTCCTGTCTTGGCATTGGCCAGCCTGTCGCTCGCCACGCTGCTGTCGTCGCTTGGAACCAGCATTGCCAGCGTCGGACTGCCTTCCCTCATGCAGGCGTTCGGTGCGCCGTTCCAGTCCGTGCAATGGGTGGTTCTCGCCTATCTGCTCGCCATCACGGCCCTGATCGTCAGCGCCGGTCGGCTGGCCGATATGCTCGGCCGCCGGCCGTTGCTGCTCGGCGGCATCGCGCTGTTCACACTGGCCTCGGTGCTCTGCGGCCTGGCGCCGACGCTCTGGCTGCTGATTGCGGCGCGCGCCGTACAAGGACTGGGTGCCGCGCTGATGATGGCGTTGACGCTGGCCTTTGTCGCGGAGACCGTGACCAAGGAGAGAACCGGCAGCGCCATGGGCCTGCTCGGCGCCATGTCGGCGATCGGCACGACGCTCGGACCCTCGCTCGGCGGCTTGCTGATCGCCGGCTTTGGCTGGCGGGCGATCTTCCTCGTCAATGTGCCGCTCGGCCTCCTGACCTTTGCCCTCGCCTCGCTGGCCCTGCCTGCCCGCGACAAGACTGCGGAAGCAGCTCAAAACAGCTTCGATGCGATCGGGACGGTCTTGCTGGCCCTGACGCTGGCCGCCTATGCATTGGCCATGACGCTCGGCCGCGGCCATTTCGGCGCCCTCAACATCGGCCTCCTGGTGGCCGCCGGCATCGGCGTCGTTCTGTTCGGCGTTGCGCAGACGAAGGCGAAAAGTCCCTTGATCCGGCTTGCCCGGTTGTACGACATCCGGCTCAGCGCCAGCCTCGCCGCGAACCTCGTTGTCGCCACCGTGATGATGGCGACCCTGGTGGTCGCTCCGTTCTATTTGTCGCGAGGGCTGGGGCTCAATGCTGCGATGGTCGGCGTGGTCCTGTCGACAGGTCCGCTGGTCTCCGCGCTCTCGGCGCTTATCGCCGGCCGCCTCACCGATCGCTTCGGTACCAACAGGATGATGATCGCCGGACTGTTCGGCCTGGTCAACGGCACCTTGCTTTTGTCGCTCGCCGCAACAAAACTCGGCATTGCCAGCTATATCGTGCCGATCGCCGTCACCTGCTTCGGGTACGCCCTGTTCCAGACATCCAACAATGCCGCCGTCATGAGCGGTGTCGCTGCCGGCGAGCGCGGCGTGGTGTCCGGCCTGCTCAATCTGTCGCGCAATCTCGGCCTGATCACCGGCGCATCGCTTATGGGCGCCATTTTTGCGGCTGCCTCGACGGGAGAACGGCAAAGCCAGGACATGCTGACCTCAGCGGCAGCCGCGCACGGCATGCAGGTTACCTTTCAGACGGCAACGGTCCTGGCGGTGGCTGCGCTGTTGCTGGCACTGCTCTCGACCCGCGCCGGCGGCAGGCTGTCGGTGCGGCAACAGCCATCATGACCGAAGATGGGAGCTTACGCTCCCGCCCGCTTGCGCTGCTCATAAAGCATGACCAGCGTTTCGGCGGTCAGAGCCGGCCTCTGTTCGCCCTCGATCTCGACAGTGTTGGCGGCCTTCATCAGATACTGGCCCGGCCCTTTGTCCTCCACCGACAACAGCGTCGTGCGCAACCGGATGCGTGCGCCGACCCTGACGGGCGCCAGGAACCGCACCTTGTCGAAGCCGTAATTGAAGGCGGCTTGCGTATTTTCGGGAACGATGCCCATGCCCAGCGCCAGCGCGCCGATGATCGACAGCGTCAGATAGCCATGCGCGATCGTGGTGCGAAATGGGCTCTGCCGCTTCGCCCGCTCCGGATCGACGTGAATCCACTGATGGTCGCCTGTGCATTCGGCAAACTGGTTGATGCGGTTCTGGTCGACGGTCGTCCATTCCGACACGCCGAGCTCCTGCCCGGCCATCGCCCTTAACTGCTCGAAGGTCGGCGGCGTTTTCGGCCGTAGTTCCGTCATTCCTGCTTTCCCGGTGGCTCCCAGTGCCTCGGACCACGAACGGACGGCTCCTGTCAATTCGCCCGTTGCGATTCCGTTCCGCCATTTTCCGCCAAACAGCGTCCCTCGTCCATGCTCATGCGCCGCAACCGGCCCACTCCTCTCATGGTTGCGTTGAGAGTTACTTCTTGTCATAGCCCGAGCGGATTTCCTCCATCGCTTCCTTGATGCGGCTGCGCAGGATTTCGATCGATTCGGTGCCGGATTTCTTGACCAGCTCGGCCACTTCGCCGGCATTTTTCAGGGCGGCTTCGAAGGATTTCCTGGCGAACTCCGCCTGTTTTGTCATCAGTTCCTGGGGATTGCCCGGCGCCTTGTAGCTCTGCGCCATGTCGCTGACTTCACGCAGCGTGTCCTGCAGCATCTCGCGCTGTCTGGACAACAATGAGGTCGCGCCGGCAGCTCCCGCCCGCGCCGATCTTTCCAGGGCCTCGAGGTTCTTGCGATGATGCGCGAGGATCGCCTCGACATTCGGCACCTTCAGGTCACGGCCGAACCGGCTGAACATGTCCAGGAACGAATCGGAGTCGGGTTGTTTGGCCATTGCTCGTGCTCCCCAGTGTCGCAAATGCTGAACCCTGTTCTGGACAATAGCACTCGCGCGCCGTGTGTCCATTCGGACGCCCAAGCAATTCAGCGGCAAATGCAGCATCAGCCAGCGAGAAACAGCCTCTCCGCCGTGTAGAGCACGAGACCGGCCAGGCCGCCAATAATCATGCCATTGAAGCGGATATATTGCAGGTCCCTGCCGATGTTCATCTCGATCAGCCTCGTCAGCTGGGCAAGGTCCCAGCGCTTGACCTGATCGGCGATGAACGTCGACACACCGCTGTTCTGGCTCTCGACGAATGACGACAGCGCCACGACAAAGCCCTGGTTCATGTCGGCCCTGATCTGCGGATCGCCTGAGAGATGACGGCCGACCTCGACGAACATGTTGGCGAGATGCGCGCGAACAATCGAATTCTCCGCCTTGGCGTCCTGTTCGATGAACACGCTGAGGCTCTGCCACATGTCGCCGGCGAGCGACTTCACTTCCGGCCGCGCCAGGAAATCGCGCTTCAGCTTCTCGGCCCGTTTGGCGTATTGCTTCGAGGTTCTGAGCCGCTCGATGAAGCTGTGCGCGAAACGGTCGAATTCGGCGCGCATCCGATGGTCGGGATCGGCCCGCACCTCGTCAAGCAGCGAACCGGCAGAAGCGACGATCTTCTTCAGCAGATAGGCGTCGGCTCTGAACAGGTTGAACAGCGACGGCAATTCCTCGCGGATTTTCTCGCGCATGGTCGCCAGCGCCTCTTCATCGTTCAGGAACCGGCCGATCACCCTGGTGAATTCGTCGAAGAGTTTCTGGTGGCGGCGGTCGTCGGTCAGTGCCGACAGCAATTCGGCCGCGAGCGGCGCCAGCGGCACCTTGTCGATCTGCTCCAGCATGCGGCTGGTGACGAAGCCGCGCAGGCCGGATTGCTCGATCGCCGCAAGCGTCTGCGGGACCAGCCGTACGACGAAGCGCGACAGGCCGGCAGAGCGTTCGGCGTCAGTCAGCCAGTCGGCGACGAGTGCTGCAAAATCGACCTCGGCCAGCTTTTCCCGCACCGGCTCCGGCGCCAGAAAATTGACCTCGATGAAGCGGCCCAGATTGTCGGCGATGCGGTTCTGGTTCGCTGGGATGATGGCGGTGTGCGGGATCGGCAGGCCCAGCGGCCGCTTGAACAGCGCCACCACCGCGTACCAGTCGGCCAGGCCGCCAATGGTCGCCGCCTCGGCGAAGGCCGCCACGAAGCCCAGCCACGGATACTTGGCCTCGAACGATTTGGCCACGGCAAAAACCACGACGCAAAGCACCAGCGCAGCCGTGGCGAGGAACTTTGTCCGCCGCAACGCGAAAAGCTTGGCGCCCGTCTCGGCATCAAAACCGCCAGGCGCCAGGGACGAAGCCGATTGGGACATGATACGCCGCTCCTCATCGATCTCTTGGCTATCTGGCATGGGCTATTTAGGGGGTGTTTGGGCCCGTAGCATGATCGGATGGGCCGATTTCGTCCGGGAATTGCCGGTTTCGCACGCAAAGTTGACAAGAATGTTCATCTATCATGCAATCCCAGTCTGGAATTGTTCCAAGGTATAGGCCATATTCCGATCAGGCCAGTGTGGGCGAATCCGAAACTCCGGGTGAGAAAGCCGCACCACCACAATCTAACATCTGGTGCAGTTCCAACGCGCCAGCACTCGGGTGAGGAATGAAATGCGGCTGACGCGCCAGACCAACTACGCCATGCGCATCCTGATGTATTGCGCCGCCAACAACGATCGCCTGAGCCGCATCCCCGAGATTGCGGCCGCCTATTCGGTGTCGGAGCTTTTCCTGTTCAAGATCCTGCAGCCGCTGGTCGAGCATGGCCTGGTCGAGACAGTACGCGGCAGGAATGGCGGCGTGAGGATCGGCCGCCCCGCCGAGCAGATCAGCCTGTTCGACGTCGTACGGGTGACCGAAGAGAGCTTTGCCATGGCCGAATGCTTCGAGAACGACGCCGCCGAATGCCCGCTGGTCGACAGCTGCCAGCTGAATTCGGCGCTGCGCGAGGCGCTCAACGCCTTCTTTGCCGTACTCTCCCGCTACACTATCGCCGATATGGTGGCGGCGCGCCCGAATGTGCGTCATTTGCTCGGCATCGACATGCTGGTCCAGCGAGCTCCGGCCGCCTGAGTTTTCTAGTTTAGGCGGCTGACTGCGGCAAGACGAACGGCATGTTCGCCGCCGGCAACACACCGACCCTTAGCCGACAATCGAACACCTTTTCGATCAGATCGTCGCTCAGCACCTCCTGCGGTGAACCGTCGGCGGCGAGCCGGCCGCGATGCATGACGAAAATCCGGTCGGCATACATGGCCGTCAGATTGAGGTCGTGCAGGATGGCGATCACACCGCCGCCGCGCCGGGCGAAATCGCGGGCGATGTTCATGATGATCAGCTGGTGCTTGATATCGAGGCTGGAGACCGGCTCGTCGAGATAGAGATAGCGCGGCTTGCCGTCCAGCACCGGCGCCCAGACCTGGCACAGCACGCGCGCCAGCTGCACACGCTGTTGTTCGCCGCCCGAAAGCTCCTGATAGAAACGGCCGGCAAAGCCGTCGAGGTCGACCCGCGCCAGCGCCCGCTCGGGCAGACGATCATCTTCGCCCGGCAGAACGCCGGAACGGCCGCCGATAAGGCCGAGCCTGACCACTTCGTGCACGGTGAAGGGAAAGGACAGCGTCGCGGCCTGCGGCAGCACGGCACGCACGGTGGCGGCCTCCACCGGCCTCATCGCCGTGAGATCGCGCCCGTTAACGGCCACTGTCCCCACAAACGCCAGATCGCCCGACAACGCCTTCAAAAACGTCGTCTTGCCCGAGCCGTTGGGTCCGACGATTGCCGCAATTTCGCCCGGCCGCGCGACGAAATCGACATTGGCAACAATGCGCTTGCCGCCGATCGCTACCGAGACATCGCGTGCTTCGATCATGCCGGCCTCATAGGTTTCAAATCTCACAAGTCGATTACGCCGCGCTTGCGCAGCAGGATCCAGAGGAAGAACGGTGCGCCGGCGATCGCGGTGACGATGCCGATCGGCAGTTCGGCCGGGGCCACGACCACGCGGGCAACGGCATCGGCGATCAGCAGCATGGAGGCGCCGAGCAGCGCCGATGCCGGCAAGAGATAGCGATTGTCCGGACCGATCAGCAGCCGCAAGAGATGCGGCACGACGATGCCGACAAAACCGATGCCTCCGCTGACTGCGACAGAGGCGCCGACCGCTGCCGAGACGCCGACGATCGCGGTGTATTTCAGCCGCTGTACCGGGATGCCGAGATGTCCGGCCGTCGCCTCGCCGAGCGCCAGGGCGTTGAGGCCTTTGGCCAGGAACGGCATTGCGGCAAGCGCCAGGATGATGATCGGACCGACGGAAGCGATCTTCGGCCAGGTCGCGCCGCCCAGCGAGCCCAGTTGCCAGAACGTCAGGTCGCGCAACTGCCGGTCGTCGGCCATGAAAATCAGGATACCGGTCAGCGCCATGGCAAGGGCTGCCAGCGCAATGCCGGCAAGCAGCATGGTGGCGACCGAGGTCTGTCCCTGCCGCGTGGCGACACGGTAGAGCACCAGCGTCACCGCAAAGCCACCGCAAAAGGCGGCCAACGGCAAGGCCAAACTGCCGAGCGCCAGAGTGAGCGGCGCCAGCCACGTCGTGCCGAGCACGATGACGGCGACCGCGCCGAGGCTGGAACCGGCTGAAACGCCGATCAGGCCGGGATCGGCGAGCGGATTGCGAAACAGGCCCTGCATGACCGCGCCCGATACGGCCAGCGCCGCACCGATCAGCACGCCGAGCAGCACGCGCGGCATGCGGATATCGTAGACGATCAGCCGGTCGCGGGCGCCAAGCGCGGCGTCGGCCGGCACGGCGCCGGTTAGCCAGTCACGAATGACACCGACGGCCGATGCATCGGAAGCGCCCGACCTCAGAGACAGGAACAGCGAAAGGGCAAGGGCCACGCACAGGAGCAAAATAACCAGGCGCGCGCGCCCGGAACGATCGCCCTCGGCCATCTTGCGCGCCGCGCCGGCGATCGACTGATCCACCATCGGCTCAGTCCGTGACCTGGCTGCCATAGAGCGAGACTGCGAGATCGTGGATGGCATCGGAGGTGCGCGGCCCGAAGCCGAGCAGATAGCTGCCATCCATCAGGATCAGTTTGCGGCCTTCACCGGCCGGCGTCGAGGTGATCGACGGGATGGCAAACAGCTCGGCTGCAATCGGCGGTCCGGCATTTTTCATCGCCAGGATCACGTCCGGCCTGGCGGTTACGATGGCCTCGTCGGACATCTGCTTGTAGCCGGAAAAACCTTCGACGGCGTTGACCGCACCGGCGAGCTTGATGATGCCGTCACCGGCGGTGTCGGTGCCGGCGGCCAGGATCTTGCCGCCCTGGATCGACAGCACGAACAGGATGCGCTTGCGCTGCTTGATCGACGCCGTCTGCTTCTCGGCCGCCTTCAGCTTGGCGTCGGTCTCAGCCACCAGCGTCTCGGCCTTGGCGTCGACGCCAAGCGCCTTGCCGACGATGCGGATCTTTTCCAGGATGCCGTCATGGCTGTAATGCTCGGGCACGTCGATGAACGGAACGCTCGACTTTTTCAGCACATCGACCGCTTCCTTCGGCCCACTGCCATGCAGCGCCAGAATGCCCGAAGGATTGACCGACAACACGCCTTCCGGCGACAGCTGGCGCATATAGCCGACGTCGGGCAGCGCGACCGCGGCGGCGGGGTAGCGGCTGGTCGAATCGCGGGCGACGAGATGACCTTCCTCGCCAAGCGCGTAGACGATCTCGGTGATCGAACCGCCGATCGCCACGATCCGCGACGTGTCGGCAAACACGGCCACGTTCTCGCTGGCCGGCACTGGGGCGGCAATAAACAGCGACAGGCCCATGGCCGCGGCAAGCGTCCTGAACAGTGAAATCATCGTCGTTTCCTCAGGCTGCGGTCGGGCTTGGAATGCGCGGCAGGTTCTCGGCAAGGAACCGCCAGTCGTCGCGCTCGCCCTCGCCTTCATGGCGCTTGCCGAAGAACTGGATGATCATCTTGCCGTCGGCGCCATAGGCTTCGAGCGAGGTGACATGACCGTCCTTGGTCGGTTTGCGCACCGCCCACACCTCCTGGATGTGGTCGGTGCGCAGATGCAGGTGGAACGTCTCGTCCATGACGTTGATCCACGGCCCCATCGGCTTGATCGACTTGACGGGACCGGAATGGATCTGGATGCAGCCTCGGTTTCCGACAAAACACATGATCGGCATGCCGTCGGCGGCGGCATGGTGGAACATGGCGCCGATGGCGTCATTGTCGAGCAGCCAGGCATAGTCCTGGCCGACCATGCGCATGGCCTGGTGGCGGGTGAGCTTCAGCGTTTTCAACATGCCAAAGAACTGGTGGACGTCGGTCAGCCGGCTCCAGCGGTCACGCAGATCGTCGGTGTCTGCGGCAACGCCCGACGTCTCCGCGTCGTCGTCGGCCAGGCCTGCGATAGACACGGTCGCCTCCTGGTTCGGCGATTCGAGTGCGGCCACGAGTTTCTGGTAGGCATAGAGATTGGACGCCGGCCGCAGATGCACCTTGTGCACCGCATCGCCGGCCGCGTCGAAGAATTGCAGGCTGCGGCGGATGTCGCCACCGTCGCGCTTTTCCACGGCAAAGCCATGCGCCCAGACTTTGGGAAAAATGCGCAGGTCGATGTTTTCGCCCAGTACCATGGCATTGTGCGCACCTGTGACAACCTTGTCGTAGACGCCGATCTTCTCGTGCACCGCGCTTTCGTTGCGGGTCAGTGCCATCACTTCGCCAACGGCATCGAGGCCGGTCAGCAGATCGTTGACCCTGGGCTCGACGCGCACGACACCGTCGCCGCAATGCTCGGCGACCAGTTCGGCTTCGGAAATACCGAGCTCGGCGGCAAGATCGCGCTCGCGCGCTTTCGGATTGTCTGCCCGCGCTCGCCGGATTTCATGCGGTGCGGGTTTTACGCGCTGGTCCATGTCCTGCTTACCTGTCCTGCCTGGCGTTTTGGCCTGCCTGGCTGTTTCATCACTTGTTGAGGATGAGCTTGCCCTGGCGGGTGATCTTCAGCCGATAGAGCGCGCCATGGTGCTCGATGCCAATCTCGTGCTCGCCCTGGAACAGCGTGTTGGAGGACAGCGTCCGCACCGCCAGCGGCACCCGGTCGAAGCGGGTCGGCGTCTCCTCGGAACGGCGGACGCGGTAACGGAAGTCGTTGGGATTGTGGGTGTTCATCTCTTTCGATCCCTTTCCTGTGCCGGGCAACTGGCTAGGCGTTGCAAATGCCGATTCATTTCTTGACTTGAATCATCATGTTTATTAGTCAGTGCAATACCGGAATAAATGAGTCAATATTTAAGACGCCGGACGGAATGAAAAAAGCCAGCGAGCGCCAAGCCAGCCAGCGTCGAACCTGGAATTTGGAGTTGGGGCATGGGCTTGGGAAATTCTGGACGACTGGGTCTGGCGAGCACCGGTCCGGTGCATCGGTCTATGGCAAAGGTGGCCTTGCTTGCGGGGGCAGCGACGATCGCGCTGCTGACATCGCCGGTCAGCGCTCAGCAGGCCGCTCAGCCGGCCGCTGACCAGGCCGACCAGACCAGGAAAACCGAGGACACCAAGCCGGCGCCCGCCGGCGCGACCCTGCTGGACAAGATCCTCGTCATCAGCCGCACCGGCGAGACGGCAATCGAATCGCTGGCCTCGGCCAGCCATGTTGACCAGGAACAGCTCGACCGCCGCATGGCGACGACGCCGAACGAAATGCTGCTCGGTGTGCCTGGTGTCGCGGTGCAGGCCGATGCGCGACGCGTCAGCTCCAGCATCAACATCCGCGGCCTGCAGGATTTCGGTCGCGTCGCGGTCATCGTCGACGGTGCCAGGCAGAATTTCCAGCGCTCAGACCACGGCACGCAGTCGACCTTCTATGTCGATCCCGAGCTCATCAAATCCGTTGACGTCATTCGCGGACCGACCGCCAACACCTACGGCTCCGGCGCCATTGGCGGCGTCGTCTTCTTCGACACCAAGGATGCGGTGGATTTCCTCAGACCGGGCGAAACCTGGGCCGGCTCCGTCACCGGGCGCTATGAAAGCAACGGCAAGGGCTGGACCGCCAGCGCCAGCGGCGCCTACAAATTCAACGACGATTTGGATGTGCTGGGCAACATCGTCTACCGCGACTACGGCGACTACAAGAATGGCAGCGGCGACACCGTCGCCGGTACCGGTTTCGACGTGCTGAGCGGCCTGCTCAAGACCACAATCCGCCCGAGCGAGAACAGCGAATTGAAGCTCGGCTGGGTCGGCTCGAGCGACGGCTGGACGGAAACCAGCGGCGGCGTGCCGGCCAACGACGTCGACCTGAAGTCGAGCACCTTCACCGCCCGCTACAACATCACTGACGACGCCAGGAGTTGGCTCGATCTCCACATCAACGCCTCCTACAACAAGACCAATCTCGACCTCGCCACGCTGGTCCCGCAGAACCGCTTCGATCCGTCGACCGGCCTTCCCGTGCTGCTGCCCGTCGGTTCGACCTCGACCTTCGACGTTGGCACGGCCGGCGTCGACATCTGGAACACGTCGCGCTTCGAAACAGCCGGTGTTGCGCACGAATTGACCTATGGCGGCGACTGGGTGGGTGACGATGTCGAGACCGGCGGCACCGCCGGCGGCGACAGCTTCTACACCCCATCGGGCAAGCGTAGTGTTTCGGGCGCCTACATCCAGGACAAGCTCACCTGGGACTGGCTCGAGGTCATTGCCGGGCTGCGTTACGACAATTACAGCCTGGAGGATTCCGACAATGGAACGTCAGGTGATCGTCTGTCGCCGCGCATCACCGTTGGTGTCACGCCCTTCGAAAGCGCCAGCCTGGCGGGCCTGCAGTTCTATGGCACCTACGCCGAAGGCTATCGCTCACCCTCGCTGACCGAAACGCTGATCAGCGGCAACCATCCGGCAGGCGTCACCTTCCCGTTCCTGCCCAACCCAAACCTGCGGCCTGAAACCGGCAAGACCACCGAGTTCGGCGTCAACTACAAGCTGAACGACCTTATCGAGGCCGGCGACGCGTTCCGGCTCAAGGCCGCCTACTTCCACAACGATGTCGACGACTACATCGAAGGCGTCACACTGTCGGCATTCGACCCGACCAGCGGCTGCCCGTTCGGCCCCGGCATTCCGATCTGCTTCCAGTACCAGAACGTCGCCCAGGCCAAGATAAACGGCTTCGAACTGGAAAGCGTCTACGATGCCGCCTGGGGTTATGCCGGGCTCTCCGCCTCGATCACCAACGGCCACACCATCTCCGATGAAGGTGAGCGCGCCGACCTTGCCACCATCCCGTCCTCGCAGGTCACCGGGCAGCTCGGCTTCCGCTTCCTTCAGGACAAGCTGACCGTCGGCGGCGAGGTGCAGTACAACGGCAAGCCGAAGGGCAACCCCGTAGCCAAGGATTATACTCTGGTCAACGCCTTCGCCAGTTACCAGGCCACCGACAATCTGAAGGTGGACTTCCGCGCCGACAATTTGTTCGACGTCAAATACACCAACCCGCTGAACGGCGGCACCACCGCCGTCATCTATGAACCCGGCATCACGCTGAAGCTGGCCGCAACCATGCGCTTTGGAGGCTGACACCCATGACAAGTTTGACGGCATCGCTTCGGCTCCTGACCTCGACGCTGGCGATGTCGCTTGGCTTGATGCCGGCGTGGGCTCAGTCCGCGCCGGCTCCGCAACTCAGCCTCGAGCTCAATGCCGCGCAGCCCTCCGAAAAGGGTTGCCGCCTGACCTTCGTCGTCAACAATGCGCTCGGCGCCGATCTTTCCAAGGCGGCATTCGAAATCGCGCTGTTCAACGAGGCCGGCATTGTCGACCGCCTGAGCGTGCTCGACTTCAAGGACCTGCCGGCCGGCAAGACCAAGGTGATCCGCTTCGACCTCGCCGGCACCGACTGCACCAAACTCAGCCGCGTGCTGATCAACAGCGCCACCGAATGCGCCGGCGTCGAACCGGGCGCCTGCATGCGCGGCCTGAAGACGCAGACCAAGACCGGTATCGCATTCGGCGTTTGAGGTGGGTCTGCATCCCGCCTTCCTGCACGACAATGCGACACGACCCGTCGCAGCTCCGCCGTTATGGCCGGCAACCGATCTTGATTTGACAATCCCGCCGCGCTCGCGGCAGGTCTCGCCGCGAACCATGCAGGACATCACCCCCCTCCCCGACGCCGGCAACGAACCGGCGATAACAATGGACGAGCTCGTACAGCCGGCGGCCGCGGACCGCAAATGGACTGTGGCGATCGTCGCGTCCTGCCTGCTCCATGCCGCTGCCGCAGCGGCGTTCATGGTCGCACCCGCCGGGACATTCGATACCGGAAAGGCAATACAGGCCGAAGGCGCCGATCGATCAGGCGCAGACGTCCTCGGCACCGCTTTGCAAAACCCGGTACCCGACGCAGTGGATGTTACCCTGGTAACCGATCCTCAGCCGGCCAACCCCGTCCAACCCACGCCGCAAACCGAGGCGCCTCAAGCCGTAGAGGAGCCGGCGGCGCCCAAATCTGCGCCGGAAGCTGCCAAGCAGGTAGTCGTCGCTCCGGATGCACCGACGGCTGCCATCCCGGATGATCAAAGTGTCGCCCCGGAGGGTGAGACGCCTGCACCGTCACCGGTTCAAACGCAGAGTTCGGAGGCGTCTCCCGCCAATGAGCCTGCCGTTGAATTGCCTACCGCGAGGCCACCAGTCCCAAGCCCGAGGCCAAGTACATCAATATCAGGCGCACCAATACCGGGAGAGACTGGCGGCACGGCAGATGGCGAGGAGCGCGAGGCAACGGCGGTTGCCAGCAAAGGCGGAAAACAGGGCGCGGCGGGCAATTCGATGGAATCCGGCTACAGCGTTGAAGTTCAGAACAAGCTTGTCCGCGCCAACCGCCACGTTTCGAAGGCGGTTCAAGCCAAGGCTCGCAACAATGCCAGGGTCTATTTCGTCGTCATGGCCGACGGCAGCGTCAGCGACTTGCAGCTTGTCGAAAGTTCAGGGTCTGCCGAGCTAGACCAATTCGCTTTGAAACTGGTGCGCCAGCAAGCCCCGTTCCCGCCCATTCCACCCGAGACCGGATTATCAAGTTGGGTGTTCAGGGCGCGGATCGGTCCGTTTTAACCAGCTCGCAGACCTTCGCCAAATGTCGTCGTCCACCAATTCAAGAGGAAGCCCAATGTACATCGCCATGAACCGCTTCAAGGTCCAGAACGGCTCGGAGACTGCCTTCGAGGATGTCTGGAAGAACCGCGATTCCAGCCTTTCGAAGATGGAAGGCTTCAGGGAATTCCACTTGCTGCGCGGCCCGGTCAACGAGGCCGAGGGTTACACGCTGTTTGCCTCGCACACGGTGTGGGCAAGCCATGAGGATTTCGTCGCCTGGACCAAATCCGAGAATTTTCGCGCCGCCCATCGCAACACCGGCACCTCGAAGGTGCATTATCTCGGCCATCCGCAGTTCGAAGGCTTTTCGGTTGTCGAAGGCGCCTGATTGAGATTTCACCCGTCGACGAGATCTGACGACCTGCAGATGCCGTCATGTTCCGGTTGAATTCCGGCCGCCCAGTCGCCGAAGCCACTGGGCAATGTGCAGGCGCAGCCGCCGCCAGGGCTGTCCGCGTGTCAGGTAGCGCGCCAACCGCGGATCACCGGCCAGCTCCGGGAACTGGCGCACATGCTGCATCAGGAATGCAGGTATGAAATTTCGCCCGTTGAGATCGCTGAGCCAGGCAGAATTCGCCAGCAAATAGTCTGCGGCATCCGCCGCCAACACGCTCCTGTAGCTCCTGTATGCAGGCGTTTGCCGCACATTGCCGCCGGCAAAGGCAGTTCCGGTGGACAGGTTGGAGCCATGCAGGCGATAGAGGCCGAGACCTTCTGACAGGATGAGGCTGCCGCCGGCCTGGTGCGCGAGTGTCGCCGTCAGATAATCCGTCCCGACCTTGGCCTTGAACGGGAAGGACAATACCGGTTCCAGCGCGCCACGCCGGTACATGATCGCCGAGCATGGCGACCACAGCCAGCCCGTCACCGCAGGTGCGAAATAGGTTACCGGATGCTCCGATGCGTAGGCGATCCCGGGCGCCATGCCGGCAAGCCGGCCACCGGGCGCGATGGCGACGCCACTGCGATCCGCTCCGGACCGCGGTTTGCGCAAGGCAAGGAAGGTACCGCCCAGCAAGGTGCCGTCGCCATCGACAAGGAACACATCGGAACTCGACAGTGCGGCCGAATGCGTCGTGTTGAGGTGGGCGGACAGATGCGCCAGGAGAAAATCCGGCAGCCACACGTCATCGGAATCCAGAAACGCGACGAAAGGCGCGGCGGTTGCGGCAAAGCCGTCGCGGAATCCCGCGATCTGCCCACCATTCTCCGTGCGCGCCATCAGGCGCAGGCGCGGGTCGTCTATATCCCTTAGGAGCTGGCGGACTTGGTCGGCCGAGCCGTCCGTCGAGGCATCGTCGACGATGACGCATTCCCAATTCCGGTAGGTCTGCGCAAGCACCGAGCGGATCGCCTGTTCGACGTACGGCCGATAGTTGAAGCAGGTGATGACCACCGCCACCCGCGGCAGCTCAAACGGTCGGGACGTGTCTTCCATCTTTTCCGCTGCCCGCTCGAGTTGCTGTCTATCCCTTGCGCATACCCTTGCAAGTCGACGCAGGCAAGCGAGCCGCGAAAAGTCGCCTAGGCCGCCGCAAGCAGGCTGGCATTGCCGCCGGCAGCCGTGGTGTCGACGCAGACAGCGCGTTCATGCGCATAGGCCGCCGGGTTGAGCACCTCGCTGACCAGCGGCACGATCGGCCCGCTGCGGTCGGCAATGACCTTGCGCACGATCCGCGCCGCCTCGGGCCTGCCCGAGAAGGCGACGACATCGACGCGCAGCGAACGCGCTTCGACTGGGTCTGGCCGACCGTCTATGGCCGCCAGCGGCAGTCCCTTGCCGGTCAGTGCCGACAGTGCCGCCGGCGCGCCCGGCGCCACGGCCAGCACTGCATTGCCGGCGGCCAGCGCCTGGATCGTCTGGGCAAGCAGCGTTTCGGCGTCCGGACCGAGGCACAGCACCCGGCCGCGCGGCGACAGCGACAGCGTGTTGGCCTCGCCGGTCGGTCCGGGCAGGTCGACCTGGCCGAAATCAATGGCGGCTGCAGCGCCGATCGCTGCAGCGCCCTTGCCGCGCAGATGCTTTCTCAAGATGGCGATGCGGTCCGGCCGCGTCGACCAGCCGCCAAGCGTCGGATCGGGCAGATTGTCGGCCAGTTCGGTCGCCGTCACCTTGTGGCCCTCGGCAATCTCCGTGCCCGCCTCCGGCCCCTTGCGGAACCGCCGGAGATAATGCGGCCCGCCGGCCTTCGGCCCGGTGCCCGAAAGCCCCTCGCCGCCAAAGGGCTGCGAGCCGACGACGGCGCCGATCTGGTTGCGGTTGACATAGATGTTGCCGGCATGGATGCCGTCGACGAAATGCTGGACGCGGCCTTCGATGCGGGTGTGCAGGCCGAAGGTCAGGCCATAGCCTTTGCGGTTGATGGCGGCGATGACGGCGTCGATCCCGTCGGCGTCGAAGCTGGCGACATGCAGCACCGGACCGAACACTTCGCGCTCCATCTCCTCGATGCCTTTGACCCGGAACACATGCGGCGCAACGAAGCGGCCATCTTTGGGTGCTTCGAGCTTGGCGATCAGCCGGCCCTGCAGCCCCATTTTGGTGCAATACTCGCGGATCGAGTTCTGCGCCTCGTCATCGATGACCGGCCCAACATCGGTCGAAATCTGCCAGGGATCGCCGATGGTGAGCGCTTCCATGGCGCCTTTCAGCATCTCC
Organism: Mesorhizobium sp. C416B; assembly: GCF_030323165.1. Taxonomy (NCBI): domain Bacteria; kingdom Pseudomonadati; phylum Pseudomonadota; class Alphaproteobacteria; order Hyphomicrobiales; family Phyllobacteriaceae; genus Mesorhizobium; species Mesorhizobium sp. C416B. Next base: position 6,357,819 of record NZ_CP100471.1, on the reverse strand, counting down.
AGCATCTTCTTCTCGACATCCTTTTGCACGTAGAGCACGCGAAGCGCCGAACAGCGCTGGCCTGCACTCTGGAAAGCCGATGCCAGTATGTCGCGCACCGCCTGTTCGGGCAGTGCTGTGGAATCGACGATCATGGCATTGAGACCGCCGGTCTCGGCGATCAGCATGGCGTCCGGCGCGGCCGTCTCGGCCAGTTGCTTCTCGATCAGCTTTGCAACCTCGGTCGAGCCGGTGAAGCAGACGCCGGCAATGCGCGGATCCGCAGTTAGCGGTCCGCCGACCGCCGGACCGTCGCCCGGCAGAAGCTGGATGACATCTTCCGGAACGCCGGCCTCGCGCAGCAGCTCGACGGCGCGGAAGGCGATCAGCGGCGTCTGTTCGGCTGGCTTGGCGATGACCGAATTGCCGGTGACGAGCGCTGCCGCGATCTGGCCGGTGAAGATGGCGAGCGGGAAATTCCACGGCGAAATGCACACGATCGCGCCGCGCGCCTCGGTGCCCGCTTCGTTGTTGGCCGCTTCGGCAGCGTTGTAGCGCAGGAAGTCGACGGCTTCGCGCACTTCGGCCACGCCGTCGGCCAGCGACTTGCCGGCTTCCCTGGTGGCGAGCGCGAAAAACTCGACCGCATTGGCCTCATAGAGGTCGGCCGCGCGGTTGATGATGGCGGCGCGCTCGGCGACGGGGCGTTTTGCCCAGGCCGGCTGCGCCTCCACCGCGAAGCGCACCGCGGTCGCTACCTGCTTGGCAGCGGCTTCAGCGACCGTGCCGACGATCTCGGCAGGCTTTGCCGGATTGACCACCGGGCGCTGCTTGCCGTAGCCGGCGGCGCGCGTCATCGGCTTGGCATGCCAGCGCTCGGGCCCGGCAAAGGCCGCCTTGGCCTTGTCGATCGCCGCCAGCGTCACCGGATCGGTGATGTCGAACCCCTTCGAGTTGCGCCGACCAGCGCCGAAGATCGTCGCAGGACGAGCGATTGCCGGATTGGCGGCGGGGCCCTGGCTCTCGACCGTCTCGAGCGGATCGCGCGCAATATCCTCCGGCTCGACGTCCTCGTCGGTGAGCTGATGGACGAAGGAGGAGTTGGCGCCATTCTCCAGCAGGCGGCGAACCAGATAGGCCAAGAGGTCGGAGTGCGCGCCGACCGGCGCATAGATGCGGCAGCGCGTGCCTTCGGCCCGGCGCACCGTCTCATGCAGCGCTTCGCCCATGCCGTGCAGGCGCTGGAATTCGAAAGCGTCACGGTTGTCAGCCATCGACAGGATGGCGGCGACGGTATGGGCATTGTGCGTGGCGAATTGCGGATAGATGCGGTCGGTCATCGACAGCAACTTTTTGGCGCAGGCCATGTAGGAAACATCGGTGTTGGCCTTGCGGGTGAAGACGGGGTAGCCGGAAAGCCCCAGCGTCTGTGCCCGCTTGATCTCGGTGTCCCAATAGGCGCCCTTGACCAGCCGCACCATGATGTTGCGGTCGTACTTTTCCGCCAGCGCATAGAGCCAGTCGATGGTGAAGGCCGCGCGCGGGCCGTAGGCCTGGACGACGACGCCAAAGCCATTCCAGCCGGCAAGCTCCGGCTCGGACAACACACGCTCGATCACATCGAGCGACAGGTCGAGCCGGTCGGCCTCCTCGGCGTCGATGTTGAGGCCCATGCGCGAATGGCGTGCGGCCAGCGCCAGCGACAGCAGCCGCTCGGCCATCACCGGCAGCATCTTTTCCTTCTGTGCCTCTTCGTAGCGCGGATGCAGCGCCGACAGTTTGACCGAGATGCCGTGGTTCTGGCGGATATCGGGACCGTTGGAGCCTGAATCGAGCGAGGAGATCGCATCGGCATAGGCCTTATGGTAGCGCAGCGCATCGGCCTCGGTGCGGGCCGCCTCGCCCAGCATGTCGAAGGAATAGAGATAACCTTTCTGGATCATCGACTTGCCGCGCTTGACGGCTTCCGCAATATTGCGGCCAAGCACGAACTGCTCGCCCATTTCGCGCATGGCGGCGGCGACCGCCTTGCGGATCACCGGTTCGCCCAGCCGGCGAACCATCGAGCGCAGCGTGCCTTCAATGCCGCCCTCGCCCTCATCGAGCACACGGCCGGTCAGCATCAGCGCCCAGGTCGAGGCATTGACGAAGATCGAGCTCGAACCGCCCGAATGCGCCGACCAGTCATGCGGTGCGATCTTGTCGGCGATCAGGTCGTCCATGGTCTCGGTGTCAGGCACGCGCAGCAGTGCCTCGGCCAGGCACATCAGCGCCACGCCTTCCTTGGTGGAGAGGCCGTAGGCCGAGAGAAAAACCTCCATCAGCCGCGGGTCGGACGAGCCGCGCACCGCGCGCACCAGATCCGCGGCACGGGCCGAGACGGCTTTGCGGTCATCGGCCGAAAGTTCTGTCGCGGCAGCCAGGCGCTTCACAGCCGCGTCTTCGTCGGGCAGGTAGTTGGCGCGGATCTGCTGGCGGATGGTGTCGAGCGGCATGGCGGTCCTGCGGAGCAAGCATCTGGGAGCGGGCCGGCGGTCGCCGGACCGAATGGCGCAAGCTAGCACAGAGCCGCATTTCCGGCCGGTCCAAAGAAATCGACATGGCAGGCCGAATGATCTATCATTGCGGCTCAATTGTTATCAGATGGGCTGTGATATCCGTGACAGAAGACCGATTGGACCGCATCGACAGAAACATCCTGTCGGCGCTGGCGCGCGACGGGCGGCTGTCCATGTCGGAACTGGCCGGCAAGGTCGGCCTGTCGAAGACGCCGGTGCAGGCGCGGGTGAAGCGCCTGGAGAAGGACGGCTATATCAGGGGCTATCAGGCGATCATCGATCGCGAGCGCATGGGCGAAGGCCATGTCGCCTTCGTCCAGGTCAAACTGTCGGACACACGCTCGGCCGCGCTCGATGCTTTCAATCGCGCGGTGCAGGCCGTGCCGGAGATCGAGCAGTGCCACATGATGGCGTCGAGCTTCGATTATCTCCTGAAAGTCCGTACCACCGACATCGCCGCCTATCGCCGTGTTCTCGGTGAGCGCATCTCGGCGCTCCCCCACGTCGCCCAGACCTCGACCTTCGTGGCGATGGAGACGGTGAAGGATCGCTAGCTCACTCCGACAGCGTCTTCAAAAACGCCACCAGCGCCGCGCGTTCGCGGTCCGACAGCTGCAGCGGGTGGACCTCGGAGGTGCCCTCGACGCTCGCCTCCGCCTTCGCATAGTGCGCCACCACCTCCTCCAGCGTGGAGAACTGTCCGGCATGCATATAGGGCGGCCGTGTCGCCGCGCCCCTGAGCGACGGCGTCTTGTAGGCACGCATCAGTTCGGGTGCTGCCTTGACGATGAAGCGCAGCTCGCCGCAGGCGCCGGCGTCGCCATCGCGGAAGGCGCCGAAGCAGTTGAATGGGTCGGCCTGAACCTGGGCCACCGCATCGAAACGGCCGCGATCCAATGGCAAATCCCTGACCGGCGGCACGCCGGTGTTGTGGAAAGCGTTGTCGGTGAAGCGCGGGCCGTTATGGCAGGTGACGCAATTGGCCTTGCCGATGAACAGTTTCAGTCCGAGCATCTCCTCCGGCGAAAAGGCATCGTCGGCTTTCGGCTTGGCGCCTGACACAAGATCGATGGCAAAGCGGTCAAAGCGTGTCTGTGCCGGTTCGATCGACCGTTCGAAGGCAGCGATCGCCTTGCCGATATTGGAAAAGACGCGGTTGACGCCCTCAGCCTGAGTTGGGGTCATCGCCTTCCAGGCCGCCTGCTCGGCCTCGTTGCCAAGCGGGCTGGCGTTGGCCGGCACGGCGGAAAGATCCGGCAGTGGCCCGAAGATGCGCTCGTAGCGCGCACCAAAGCGCTTCTGGATGTAATGGGCGAAGGCGGCGCGGTTTCCCGCCTGCTCGAGCGGATTTTCCAGCGGCGTCAGCGCCTGCGCCCACAGGCTGTCGCGCCGCCCGTCCCAGAAGAACCACGGATTGCGGGCGATGCCGGCCAGCGGCATCGAGCGCCTGTTGGTGCGGCCGACACCGACGGATTGCGGCAGGTCATCCTGGAACTGCCGGTCGATCTTGTGGCAGGTCGAGCAGGATACGTTACCGTCACGGCTCATGCCCTGGTCGAAGAACAGAGTGGAGCCCAGGGCGGCGGCGGCTGGCACGTCGGCGAAGCGGTTGGTGGTGTCAGGTTTGAGCGCCGGCAAGGTGTTCAGCGCCAGCGAAGCGATGGTCTTCTTCTCGGCATCGGAAAAATCCGGTTTGCCGCAGCCGGCAACGAGCACGACCGCCGCCAATGCCAGAAGGCGCAACAGGCCGTTCATCCGCTCACAGCACCACGTTGAAGACGACCGTGTCGGAACCGGCCGCCGCCGAAATGGCGAAGCGCAACTGCCACACGCCGCTCATGGTGAATTTCAGCCCCTCGATGCGGTAACGCCCCTCGCCAAGATAATCGGTCGCCTGCGGACTGGTCGGCAAGCCGTGATTGTGCTGCGGCATGCCGCCGGACACCGAGATCGCCGCACCTTCCACGGAATCGCCGTTGACCGTCTTCAGGGTCAGCAACCAGGATTGCAGTTCGCCTTGCCGGATAACGCCGCGTTCCGGCTGAATGCTGGCGACAAACAAGCCGTTCGCCGTCTTCTTCGAGCGCGAAACATCGGGGCTCGGCGCCGACTGCGGCGCGGTCAGATAGACGATCGCCAATATGCCAGCCAGCAAGGCGGCCAGACCAACGCCCGCAAGAAGATAACGCCATATCGATGCCAAACCGGTTCCTCTTCTGGACATAACGTCTCGGGAAGCAATTCGCGTCCCGCCGCTTCTGTGGGAAAACGCTTCTGGCGCAAAAAACCGCCGCCGCCAAGCATGGCGCTGCCGGCCGCAAAAAGCTACAGCAGCGAACTGGTCCGGAGACAGATACATGGCAGCAGACGGCGTCGCTTCGATCGGTGAATGCATGCTCGAGCTGTCCGGCCAGGCCGGGCCGAACTGGCGCATGGGCTTTGCCGGCGACACGTTCAACACGTTGTGGGCGCTGCATGCGCTGAGCGGCGAGCGGCCGGCGACCTATGTCTCGGCCTTCGGCGACGATCCCTTCTCGCAGGGCCAGATTTCGTTCTTCGCCGAAAACGGCATCGACATCGGCGCCAGCCCGGTCATCCCAGGCGCGCGGCCCGGCCTCTACGCCATCACCTTGACCGGCGCCGAACGCGCCTTCACCTACTGGCGCAGCGACGCGGCGGCCAGGCGGCTCGCCTCGGACCCGGCCGCCTTGGCAAAAAGCCTTGAAAACCAGGCTCTTGTGTATTTTTCCGGAATCACTTTGGCAATTCTGGATGCCGCCGCGCGCAAGACGTTGCTGGCGGAAGTGTCCAAGGCGCGGGCTGCCGGTTCGCTCGTCGCCTTCGACCCCAACTACCGGCCGCGCCTGTGGCAGAGCCGCGAGGAGGCGCAAGCCGCGATCCTCGACGCGCTTGCCGTCGCCGACATCGCGCTGCCGACCTTTCCCGACGAGCAGATGCTGTTTGGCGACTCGGCACCGCAAGCGACCGCCGAGCGGTTCGGAAAACTGGTCGGCGAAGTCGTCGTCAAGAATGGCGAGGAACCCGCGCTGATCGCCACTGGCGGAGCCCTGCAGCCGGTTCCGGCCCAGCATGTCGCCACCCCGGTCGACACCACCGGCGCCGGCGATTCCTTCAATGGCGGCTATCTCGCCGCCCGGCTTGCCGGCCATGCCCCGGCGGATGCCGTGCAGCGCGCGCATCGCGTCGCCGCCGCTGTCGTGCAGGTGCGAGGCGCGCTGGCGCCGTTCGAGGTTCTAAGAACCGCTTTCGAGGGCTAAGACCTTAGGGAAGCCTGAAACGATATTCCGTCACCTGATGATAGATCTGGCCCGGCCACAGCGTGGCCTGTGGGAAATAAGGCCGGTTCGGCGCGTCGGGCCAGGTCTGCGCTTCCAGGCAAAAGCCGGAAAACGCCTTGTAGCGCCGTCCGTCCAGGCCGCCCGAGGTTGGCGCGACATACTGGCCGGTGTAGAGCTGCAGGCCAGGCTCTGTGGTCCAGACCTCCATCTCGACGCCGGAATTGGCGCCTTGCGCCCACGCCACATGGTGAAGCGGGCCCCGGGCTGACGCCAGGCAAAAATTGACGTCGTAGGGAAGCTGCTCGCCTTCCGTTTCCATGCGCAGCGGCCGCGCCTGGCGGAAGTCGAAGGGCGTGCCGTCGACAGGTTTGACCACGCCGGTCGGGATCATCTCGCCATCGACCGGCGTATAGGCGCCGGCATTCAGCATCAGCCGGTGGTCGAGAATGTCACCGGCGCCGCCATCGTCGAGATTGAAATAGGAATGCTGCGCCAGATTGCACAGCGTCGGCTCCTCGCAAGTGGCGGTCAGTTCCATCGAGAGCGTGCCGGGAATCTTCAGCCGGTAGGTGCAGGTGACGTCGAGCGCGCCGGGAAAGCCCATCGTGCCCTCGGGATCGTGCAGGGTCAGGGTGACAAAATCCCGGCCGTGCAGCGAAACCGTCCACGGCCGGTGGAAGAAGCCCTCCGAGCCGCCATGCAGCGTGTGCTTGCCGAGGAAATTGCGCTCGGTCTGGTAGCGCTGGCCGGCAATGGTGAAGCGGCCGTCGCGGATGCGGTTGGCATAGCGGCCGACGACCGCGCCGAAGAAGGCCCGGTCAGTCTCGTAAGGCTCGAAGCGATCGTAGCCCAGCACCAGCGGCGCATCGTGGCCGGCGAGCCGCAGATCCTGGATGATTGCGCCGAGCCCGATGATGTTGGCGCTGATGCCGCCGCCCCGGATGGTGAAACGGCGAACGGGTTCGCCTGCCTGCGTCGTGCCGAAGACTTCGCCGTCCTTCATCGCTATGTCCAAATGCTAATTCGTCGATCTATCGACTTAGAGCAATTCCAGGAAAAGTGTGAAACGGTTTTCCGTCCGGAATTGCAAAAAACAAAGAACTGGAGCGGTTCGGCGATTCCGTGAAACGCTGAACCGCTCCAGTCCGGCTGAATGTCGTCTGGCAAGGGCAGGCGCGCGGCCTGCCCCCGTCAATGATTTAGAGGCCGAGACCCCCGATGCAGACATATTTGGTGTCGAGGTAATCCTCGATGCCCTGGTGTCCGCCTTCCTTGCCGAGGCCCGATTCCTTGACGCCGCCGAACGGCGCTTCCGGCGTGGTGATCAGGCCTTCATTGACGCCGACCATGCCGTATTTCAGGCCTTCCATGACCCGGAAGGCGCGGCCGAGATCGCCGGTATAGAAATAGGCGGCAAGGCCGAACTCAGTGTCGTTGGCAAGCGCAATGGCTTCCTCCTCGGTCTCGAACTTGAACACCGGGGCGATCGGGCCAAAAATCTCTTCCTTCATGAAGCGCATGTCAGGCTTCGCATCGGCGATGACGGTCGGCTGGAAGAATGAGCCGCCAAGCGCGTGGCGCTTGCCGCCGGCAACGACCTTGCCACCCTTCGACGTGGCGTCGGCGATGAATTCCTCGACCTTCTCGACCGCCTTCACGTCGATCAGCGGTCCCTGCTGCACGCCCTCTTCCAGGCCCGAGCCAACTTTCAGCGCATTGCTGGCAGCGGCCAGCTTCTCGACAAACTTGTCGTAGATGCCGGCCTGCACCAGGAAGCGGTTGGTGCACACGCAGGTCTGGCCTGAATTGCGGTATTTGGCGGTGATGGCGCCGGCGACGGCGCGATCGAGGTCGGCATCGTCGAAGACCAGGAACGGCGCATTGCCGCCGAGTTCCATCGAGACCTTCTTGACGGTGACGGACGACTTCTGGATCAGCAGCTTGCCGATCTCGGTCGAGCCGGTGAAGGTGATCTTCGACACCAGCGGATTGGCGCAGATCTCGTCGCCGATTTCGCCGGCAGCACCCGTCAGGATGTTGATGACGCCCTTTGGGAAGCCGACTTCCTCGGCGAGCGCGCCCCATGCAAGGCCGGAATACGGCGTCTGCGAGGCCGGCTTGACCACGGCGGTGCAGCCGGCGGCAAGCGCGGGGCCAAGCTTGCGGGCAAGCATCGAGGAGGGGAAATTCCACGGCGTGATGGCGGCAATGACGCCGACCGGCTCCTTGGTCACCAGGATGCGGCGATCGCCCCATGGCGATGGCACGACATCGCCATAGGTGCGGCGGCCTTCCTCGGCAAACCACATGATGTAGGCGGCAGCCGAACCGATCTCGCCCTTGGATTCGGCGAGCGACTTGCCCTGCTCGATGGTGAGCAGTTCGGCCAGCACATCCTGATTATCCATCATCGCGTCATGCAGCTTGCGCAACAGCTTCGAGCGCTCCAGCGCGGTCGTCTTGCGCCAGGTCTTGAAGGCTTCGCTTGCGGCTTCGATGGCGCGGCGGGTTTCCGCCTTGCCCGACTTCGGCACGGTGCCGATCTTGAGACCGGTGGCCGGGTTGTTGACGTCGACCGTTTGGCCGCTGTCGGCCTGCACCCATTCGCCATTGATGAGATTGGCCTGGCGCATGAAATGGCTGGTTTTCTGCAGCATGGTCTAGCCTCCGTTCGGCGCACTGACGGGCCGGTTTCCTGGATCTCTTGAACGAGCGTGCACAATGGCGGCGGAGCCGACACGCTGAAGCCACTGCTCTTTACCTAGGGCAAGCCCGGCAAGCAATTGCAAGATGGCATATAGGCTTTGGGCCAGCCCAACGCCAGAGAAAATTCACATGTAAATTAGTTTGGGCCGCAGCCTTGCCAAAGACCAGCCTTGCCAAAGACCAGCCTTACAGAAGACCAAGCCTACCCAAAGACATGAACCACCACCGTCAGCCAAAAGGCGGTTGTAACAACCGCGCTTGCCGTGGCGATGGTCATCTGGTTCGACGCCAGCGCCTGGCCGGTGTTGAACTGCACGGCGATGAGATAGGAATTGATGCCGGACGGCAGCGCCGCCACCACGACCGCCACTTTGGCCGTCAAGGGCGGCAGGCCAAACAGCCAGACCAGGCCGAGCACCAGCGCCGGCATCAGGAACAGTTTCAGCGTCGACAGCGCCAGCGCCGGTCGGATGTTACCGGAAATGCCGAAACGGCGCAGGCTGAGCCCCATAGCGAACAGCGCCACCGGCCCGGCGGTGTTAGCCAGCGCATCGGCCAGTCGCATGGCAAGGTTCGGCAGCGGCGCGCCGGTGAGGCGCCATGCCAGCCCGGCCAGGATGCCGATGATCAACGGATTGGTGAACAGTCTTCTCAGAAAGCTCTGGATGATGCGCAGCGGGTGTACGGGCTCGCTGCCGCCGCGGCCAAATATCTCGAACATGATGATCGAAGCCATCATCATGGTCGGCAGATGCACGGAAACGAGCAGCGACAGCACTTCGAATCCGCTGGACCCGAATACGCCGAGAACGAAGGGAATGCCCAGCAACACCACATTCGAGAAGGATGACGACACTCCACCGACGATGCCGGTGCGCGCGTCCCGCCCAAAGATCCGTGTCGTCACCAGATGGCCGGCGGCCCATGTCATTGCAACCGCCGCGAAATAAGCACCCCACAGCGACCAGGGCGCCACGCCGTGGAAATCGGAATTCACCATCGTCCGAAACAGCAGCAGCGGCATCGCCACGTTGATGGCGAATTCGGAGATGCCGTCCCCGCTGGCCGGTTTCAGATAGCCGGTGAGCCCGGTGACATAGCCGAGCGCGACGAGGCTGAAGACGAAAAGAACGGTTTCGGTGAGCGGAGACATTTTTCAGGGATAGGCGAGCCCGGATTCCAGCGCAATCGCCATGATCTTCAGAAACTGATCCTCGATCCGCCCGGCGCCTGAATTTGATCATGGTCGGGTGGCAGCGCTATACAGGCTTGGGATCATCAGGGCGGACACACAGCGAATGGTTGCGACGCCGAAACAGCGTCATTTCAGACAGGGGTGGCTGGTCGGACAAGTGTGGCTGGTCAGACAGGGGTGGCTGGCGGGTTTCGTCGCTATACTGCTTTGCCTTGGCGTATCTGAGGCCCAGGCCGCCGAGACCAAAAGTCTCAGGGGCGTGGCGCTGATCATCGGCCAGTCGAAATACGAACACATCGCAGCCCTTGCCAACCCGGCCAACGACGCCCGCGACATGGCCAAGATGCTGACCGACCTCGGCTTCGACGCCCGCAACGTCACCGATCGCGATGCCGCCAAGCTGAAGCGCGATCTCGATCGGTTTGTCGAGGACGCCGAAGGCGCCGACGTCGCCTTCATCTATTATTCCGGCCACGGCATCGAGGCGGGCGGCGAGAATTATCTGGTGCCGGTCGATGCCGACGTCTCCTCGTTGAAAAATGCCGGTGAGGCGCTGGTGGCGATTTCAGCCGTCATGGACGAGCTGAAAAAGACCGTGCCGGTGACGATCGTGCTGCTTGACGCCTGCCGCACCAACCCGTTTCCGCCGGGCGCGGTCGTGCGACGCGGGCCGACGGCTTCCGCCGAGCCTGTCGGCGCCGGCGGGCTGGAACCGGTGCGCGGCGCAAAAGCCCTCGCCGATGCCTCATTGGATAATGCCAGCCTGGGAACCGTGGTCGGCTTCGCCGCTGAGCCGGGCCGACCCGCACTTGATGGCGCCGCCGGCGAAAACAGCCCCTACGCCGCCGCCCTGCTGCGCCACCTCACCGCGATGAAAGGCACGGAATTCGGCTCGGTCATGCGCATGGTCACCGAGGAGGTCTATCTCGACACCAAGGCAAAGCAGCGCCCCTGGGTCAGCGAGAGTCTGCGTCGCCTGCTCTATTTCGGCGTCGCGCCGCCGGAACCGACCGGCGACGACGGGCTGATCACCGGTGAGCGGCGGCAATTGCTGCTGACCATTTCCGACCTGCCCGATCCCAAACGGGCTCAGGTGGAGTTGGCTTCTCTGCAGGACGGCGTGCCCCTTGACGCGCTCTACGGCGTGCTCAAGGCGCTCGGCACGGAAAAGATCCCTGAGGATCCCAACGACCTGCAGAAGGTGCTGGACAGCCAGGCCGAGCGTCTGAAGAAGATGATGGCCGAGCGCGCCGCGCTGCGCACCGACGATCCCGAGATCAGTCGCCTGGTCGCATCCGCCGACAAGGCCATAGGCCAGGGCGCCATGGTGACGGCGCGCAAATTCCTCGACGACGCGGTCGGCCGGATCGAGGAAAACAGCGGTGCGGTCGACGAGGCCGAGGACCTGCTCCGGCAAAAGCGCATCGCCGACGCCGCCATCTATGCCAAACGCGCCGACGCCGCCGCGCTGGTCTTCGACTACAAATCCGCCGCCAACGACTATGCCAAGGCGTATTCGTTGGTCGAGAAGTGGGACGAAAAGCTGCGCTGGAACTACAAGAACCAGGAGGCCGAGGCGTTGAACGCTCATGGCTACGCCACCGGCGACCTCGATGCGCTGCAGCACTCCATCGAGGCCTATCGCACCATCTTGAACTTCATCCCCAACGGCGAACAGAATCGCGACTGGGCAATCACCCGCAACAACATGGCGGTGGTGCTGCAGACCATTGGAGAGCGCGAAACCGAGACTGCGCATCTCGAAGAAGCAGCGGTGATTTTCCGCGATTCGCTGGTGGTGTTCGAGCGCGAGAAGGACGACCGCAACTGGGCCGCGGCGCAGAACAACCTGGCCAACGTGCTTCTGAAGATCGGCGAACGCGAGAGCGACCCGAAGCGTCTCAATGAAGCGGTGGCGGCGACGCGCGCCACCCTTGAGAAGCGTCCGCGCGACAAGCTGCCGTTGGACTGGGCCGGTTCGCAGAACAATCTAGGCCTCGCGCTCTATGCACTCTCCGAGCGTGAGCCTGCCGGCGAGCATCTCACCCAGGCGGAAGCAGCCTACCGGCTGGCGCTTGAGGAATACACACGCGAGAAAGCACCCGTGGAATGGGCGATGGTCGAGAACAATCTCGGCAACACGCTTGTAACGCTTGGCATCCAGCTCAACGACAAGGCGAAGATCAACGAGGCGGCCGACGCGTTTCGCGCCGCGCTGGAAGTGCGAACCCGCGAAACTTTCCCGGTGTCCTGGGCGACCAGCCGCCTCAACCTGGGCAATGCGCTGAGCGGTATCGCCCGCTTCGATATGGGCACGGCTACGCTCGAGGAAGCTGCTGCTGCCTATGACGACGCTCTGACGGTGTTTACCCGCAAGCGCTTCCCGATGGACTGGGCGTCAGCCCAGAACAATCTCGGCTCGATCTATCAGACGCTGGGCCAGCGCACGCGTGATGCGGCCAAGCTGGAACAGTCGGCGGCAGCCTTCCAGGCGGCACGGCAGGTCTATGTCAGGCGGAAGTTCCCGCAGGACTGGGCGATGAGCTACTACAATCTCGGCAACACGCTGCAGCTTCTCGGCGGCGTCACCGACAAGCCCGAGCATTACAGCGAGGCGGTCGACGCCTACGGCAATGCGTTGCGCGAGTACAAGCGCGAGACCAACCCGCGGCAATGGGCAATGGCCCAGACCGGCCTGGGCTCGACGCTGCACTGGTTGAGCATGAGCAATGGCGATGCCAAGACGCTGCAGGATTCGATTGCGGCGCGGCGGGCAGCGCTCGAAATACTCACCATCGAGGCCGCGCCGGTCGACTGGGCCAACGCTCAAAATGGCATCGGTATGAGCCTGCTCAATCTCGGCAATCTCCAGCGGACCGACAAATATCTCAACGACGCCGAAGCGGCGTTCACGGCGGCGCTGAAGGTGTTTACGCGCGAAAGTCAGCCGCTGCAGTGGGCCTTCGAGCAGAACAATATCGGCGACGTCCACTGGAACCGCGCCAGCTATGGCGCGGGCAAGCCGGAATATCTCAAGGCGATCGAATTCTTCGAGAACGCCAAGCAGGGCTTCACCGAAGCCGGCTACACGATCCCTATCCCGCTCACCGATCAGAAGATCGAGCTGGCGAAGAAGCAAATGGCGAAAATGTGAAGCGAACCGAGGGTTCGCCTTTCGCTTGTCTTTGTGCCGGCTTTCCGATCCCTATATCAGAATGACCGGAGCGGCATCCGGCTCCCGGAAAGGTTTCGATGATTCGGTTTGTGCTGTCGCTGTTCCTGCTTGCTGTTCCCGCCGTCGCCCACGCGACCGACGCCGGCTGGGCGCTGCTGCGTGACGGCGGCCATGTCGTGCTGCTTCGCCATGCACTGGTCACCGGCACCACCGACCCCGCCAATTTCGTCATCGACAACTGCGCCACCCAGGTCAACCTATCGGCGCGCGGCAAGCAGCAGGCGAGCAAGATCGGCGCCTTGTTCGGCGCCCGCGCCGCCCCCATCGAGCGGGTGCTGTCCAGCCGCTATTGCCGCTGCCTCGACACTGCCCGCATCGCCTTCGAGGCGGAGCCGGAGCTCTTTGCGCCGCTAGACCTCCTGAGGAGCGATCCGACCGAGAAGGCCGCGCAGCTCGACGCGGTGATGAAGGAAATCCGCGCCTACACCGGTTCCGACAATCTGGTCATGGTCACGCATCTCGAAAACATCGTCGCGCTGACCGGCGTCTCGCCGCGCGAGGGCGAAGCGGTGGTGGTCGAGCCGCAGGGCGATGGCTTGCGCGTGCTCGGCCGCGTCACGTTCTGAGAAAGCCAGTGGTCAAGCTCCGCGAAAACTGAGCTGACGTAACGTCAACTGGGAGGGCCGCCGGCTTGTCGGGCTGCCCTTCTTGTCTTCACGGAAGGGCCATCCCATCTGCGCCCGGCGCATCAGGCCTTTTCCTGCCGGGAAAAACCGATTAGACAGCGCCCAAACCAGATGCGGACAGATTCCGCCCGCAACCGAAGGAAGAGCCCTTGTCCACCACGTTCGACAAAGTCGCCAAGATCATTGCCGACACCAGCGAGATCGATATCGACACCATCACTCCCGAGAGCCACACGATCGACGATCTCGGCATCGACAGTCTCGATTTCCTTGATATCGTCTTTGCCATCGACAAGGAATTCGGCATCAAGGTGCCGCTGGAAAAGTGGACCCAGGAAGTCAATGACGGCAAGGCTTCGACCGACGATTACTTCGTCATGAAGAACCTGTGCGCCAAGATCGACGCGCTGGTCGCCGCCAAGACCGCCTGATATCGGCTGGCGCGCGGCCTTGACGGGCTGCGCCGCCTGACCCACAAAGCCGCTCATGAGCAGCCGTCGCGACGTCGTCATCACCGGTATCGGCCTTGTCTCCTCGCTGGGAGAGGGTCCGGATACCCACTGGCAGAAGCTGGCGCAGCCCGGCTTGCAGCCGGTGCTCGAAGCCGCGCGCTTTGCGCCCTACACCGTGCATCCCCTGCCGGAGATCGACTGGAACCTGCAGATCGCCAAGCGCGGCGACCAGCGGCAGATGGAAACCTGGCAGAGGCTGGGCACCTATGCCGCCGGCATGGCGCTGGACGACGCCGGCATCAAGGGCAATGACGATCTCTGCACGACGATGGACATGGTGGTGGCCGCCGGCGGCGGCGAGCGGGACGAGGCGGTCGATGCCGCCATCCTCGCCGCGTCCGAGAGCCGCAACGACCGCGACGTGCTGCTCAACGAGAAACTGACCACCGAATTGCGGCCGACGCTTTTCCTGGCCCAGCTCTCCAATTTGCTCGCCGGCAACATCTCCATCGTCCACAAGGTGACGGGGTCGTCGAGGACCTTCATGGGCGAGGAAGGTGCTGGCGTCGCCGCCGTCGAGACCGCCGCCGCGCGCATCCGCTCCGGACAGTCGACGCACATACTGGTCGGCGGCGCCTTCCAGACCGAACATTCCGACATGCTGCTCGGCTATGAGCTGGCCGGTTATCTGCATCGCGGCCCATGGAAGCCGGTCTGGCAGAGACAGGGCGCCGAGGGCGGCGGCCTGGTCTCCGGCTCCGGTGGCGCCTTCCTGGTGCTGGAGCAGCGCGAACACGCGCAAAGCCGTGGGCGGAAAATCTATGCCGAGCTCGGACCGGTCATCTCAGGCCGCGCCCGGCGCTCGCGCGGCGAGCTTGACGCCGAGATCGCGGCATTGCTCAAACAGGCGGCTCTCCCGAACGGCAAGTTGCTGGCCCTGTCGGGCGCATCCGGGGCGCATACCGCAACGTCAGCCGAAAAGGCAGCGCTGGATGCCAATCCGGCGATATCGGCGCGCGGCTTCGCGACGCTGACCGGGCATATGAAGGAAGCGCAGTTTCCATTCGCGGTCGCCCTCGCCGCCCTGGCCGTCGACCGCAAGGCCGCCTACCCCGTTTTCGACGCCGCGGCCGAGAAGCCGTTCGAAGGCATTCCCGAAACCGTGATCGCAACGGCGATCGGCTATCACCAATTCGAGGGCATGGCTCTGGTCAACGCTGCTGCTTGAAGCAGCGCTGCGCGATCATGCTGCAAAGTTAAGAGGTTCCGGATGGCCAATCTCAGAGATCACATGGGCAGGCCGATCGTCGCCGTCACCGGCATCGGCGTGGTAACGTCGCTCGGCATCGGCAAGGCCGATAACTGGGCGGCACTGACCTCCGGCAAATCGGGCATCCACCCGATCACCCGCTTTCCCGTCGACCACCTCAACACCCGCATCTCCGGCATGGTCGATTTCCTCGACTCAAGCTCGAAAGGCGCCAGCCTGCTGACCTACGAACTGGCCGAAACCGCCGCGAATGAGGCGGTGGCCGAATCCGGCCTCGATTCCTCTGATTTTGGCGGGCCTCTGTTCCTCGCCTCGCCGCCGGTCGAACTCGACTGGCAGGATCGCTTCGCGCTCTACAATTCCGACGGCAAAGGCGCCGGCGCCGAAAGGCTGCTCAGGGTGGCGCGCGGGCTGAAGGAAACAGATACGTTCGCAAGCACGCAGTTCGGCGCGATCGCCGACCGGCTGGCCGACCGCTTTGGCACGCGCGGCCTGCCGATCACGCTGTCGACGGCCTGCGCTTCGGGCGCCACCGCCATCCAGCTCGGCGTCGAAGCGATCCGCCGCGGCGAATGCGACCGGGCGCTGTCGATCGGCGCCGACGGTTCGGCAACCGCCGAGGCGCTGATCCGCTTTTCGCTGCTCTCGGCGCTGTCGACCCACAATGACATCCCTGAAAAGGCGTCAAAACCCTTCTCCAAGGACCGCGACGGCTTTGTGCTGGCCGAAGGCTCCGGCGCTCTGGTGCTGGAATCGCTTGAGGCAGCCCTTGCTCGGGGCGCCAGCGTTCTCGGCATCCTGCGCGGCTGCGGTGAAAAGGCCGACGATTTCCATCGCACCCGTTCCAAGCCCGACGGTTCGCCGGCGATCGCAGCAGTCCGCGCCGCCCTTGCCGATGCCGGCTTGAGCAAGGACGAGATCGACTACGTCAACGCTCACGGCACCTCGACACCGGAAAACGACAAGATGGAGCATCTGTCGCTGTCGACCGTGTTCGGCGATCGCATCGGCTCGATGCCGGTCTCGTCCAACAAGTCGATGATCGGCCACACGCTGTCGGCGGCCGGCGCCGTCGAAGCGGCGTTTTCGCTGATGACCATGCGCGAAAGCGTCATTCCGCCGACCATCAACTACGACAATCCCGACCCGGCAATCGTGCTCGACGTGGTGCCCAACAAGAAGCGCAATGCCGAAGTCGGCACGGTGCTGTCGAACTCGTTCGGCTTCGGCGGCCAGAACACTTGCCTTGTCATGGCGCGGGAACCGGTCTAAGCGACCTTTTTCAGCCAGACTGAACTGACAGGCTCCATGCGCGCACTGCAACTTATCGAGGACCGCCGTCTTGAAACGGTGGACCTGCCGCCCCCGCCGCCCCCCACATTGGGCGAAGTCACGCTGCGCATCAAGGCGGTGGCGCTGAACCATATCGACGTCTGGGGCTGGCGTGGCATGGCCTTCGCCAAGCGTAAGCTGCCGCTGGTCGTCGGCGCCGAAGCCTCCGGCGAGGTCGAAGCTGTCGGCCCCGGCGTCTCCAGCCTGCTGCCCGGACAATTGGTGTCGATCTACGGCGCGCGCACCTGCGGCCTTTGCCGCGCCTGCCGCGAAGGCCGTGACAATCTCTGCGAACATGTCTCGGGCGTCCACGGCTTCCATCTCGACGGCTTTGCGCAGGAGAAGATCAACCTGCCGGCGCGCCTGCTGGTCCCGGCCCCTCCAGGCATGACCGATGTCGGCGCTGCCGTCGCCCCCGTCACCTTCGGCACCGTCGAGCACATGCTGTTCGACAATGCCAAGCTGCAGCCCGGCGAAACCATCCTCATCCATGCCGGGGGCTCCGGCATCGGCTCGGCGGCGATCCAGCTGGCCAAGCGCATGGGTTGCTCCATCATCACCACGGTCGGCTCCAACGACAAGATCGACAAGGCCAAGGCGCTCGGCGCCGACCATATCATCAACTACCGCGACGACCGTTTCGAAGGCGTCGTGCGCAAGCTCACCAGGAAGAAGGGCGTCGACGTCGTCTTCGAACATGTCGGCGCCGACACCTTTGCCGCCTCGATGCTGTGCCTCAAGCGTGGCGGCCGCCTGGTCACCTGCGGCTCGACCTCCGGCGTGTCGACGCAGATCAATCTGATGCAGCTGTTCCAGCAGCAGCTGAAGCTGCTTGGGTCCTTCGGCTGCCGCATGGAGAACATGGCCAACGCCATGCAGAAGATGGCGGCGGGACAGGTCGCACCTGTCATCGACACCGAGGTCGGCTTCGACGGCATCGACGCCGCGTTGAAGCGCATGGAAGGCCGCGACGTGTTCGGCAAGATCATCCTGCGCGTTTCCTAGGACAATGGCCGGCTCGGTGTTCAAGAAAGCCCGCCGGGACTTCATGTTCCGCTATGGCCGAAGACTGCGCCAGATGGAGCACTGGCTGGTGGCGCGCGCGGCGATGACGATCATCTCGCTGCTGCGCCTCTTGCCCGCCGACAAGGCGCTCAATTTCGCCGACCGCGCGGCCCGCCGCATCGGCCCCCGTGTCGGGCGCCACCGCGTCGCCATCGACAATCTGCGCCTTGCCTATCCCGAAAAGAGCGATGTCGAGATCGAGGCCATCGCCTCCGACATGTGGGGCAACATGGCCCGGCTCGCCGCCGAATACATCTTTCTTGACGCGCTCTTCGACTATGATCCGAACGCAGCGACGCCCGGCCGCGTCGAAGTCGGTGGCGCCGACCATTTCCATCAGATAGCTGGCGAGGACAAACCGCATATCCTGTTCACCGGCCATCTCGGCAATTTTGAATTGCTGCCGGTGGCTGCCGCGACGTTCGGCATGAAGATCACGGCGCTGTTTCGTCCGCCGAACAATCCTTACCTCGCCGATTATATCCATTCGACGCGGCGTTCGAGCATGGGCGCCTTGCTGCCGTCTTCGACCGGCGCCTCCTTCGCGTTGGCGTCGATTCTGGAGAAAGGCGGCAATATCGGCGTTTTGGTCGACCAGAAATTCTCCAGCGGACTGGAGACGATCTTCTTTAATCGCCCATGCCAGAGCAATCCGGTTCTGGGCATGCTCGCCCGTCACTATGATTGCGACGTCTATCCGGCGCGATGTGTGCGGCTGCCAGGCAACCGCTTCCGCCTCGAGGTCGAGGACAAGCTGACCTTGCCGCGCAATGAAAGCGGCAGCGTCGATGTCGCGGCCACCACCCAACTGCTCGCCGACGTGGTCGAGCGCTGGGTGCGCGAAGATCCGGGACAGTGGATGTGGTTCCACAAAAGGTGGGAAATCTCAGGCCGGCGTCGCCGCCGGCGCGGACAGGCCAACGCCACCGGCCAGGGGCAGCGTCAATCTTAAGTCGTCGAAAGCCTCAGTTCGTCACAACGATCCGCGTATTGCCGAAGCCGACTTCGCGCACCATCGCATAGAACATCGCGGCATTGGCGGTGTGCAGCCGCACGCAGCCATGCGATGCCGGACGCCCTAGCTGCCTGACCGCGCCGGTGCCGTGGATAGCGTAGCCGCCATGGAAGAACACCGAGTAAGGCATTGGCGACATGTGGTATTTTTTCGAATACCACATCCGCGCCGTGCGTTGCGGCCGATAGGTGCCGCGCGGCGTGAAATAGCCGCTGCGCGCGGTCGACACGCTCCAGCGATAAAGCACCTGGCCGTATTGGCTGACGGTCATGGTCTGCGACGAGACGTCGATGCTGGCCACCAGCGAGGCAGCCCTGCTTTCGATGGACGTGCCGAACAGCATCGCAGCAAAAGCAGCTGCCATGAGAACGATTTTAGTCATGAGATCAAACCCCTTTGATGCCCCTTGCCTGCCCTGTCATCACGCGGTTTTTCATCTTTTTAACGACAGGTGAGTGATCTAACACACACTCCTTGATAAATTCGCCAATCTAAAGCAGCGAATTTGAACGATTTTCCGCCATAGTTGCCGCTGCGACACGAAGTTTCGGCGCCAGTGGCGCGATGCTTGCAAAACCACCCCCTTGCCTGCTCAAATCCGGGAATGAACAAACGACTCTTCAAAGCGATAGACGCCCGTGTTGATGACCTGGTCGCACTGACCGCCGACCTGATCCGCTTCCCGACCATCAACCCGCCTGGCGAAGCCTATCGCCCCTGCGCCGAATATATCGGTGTGCGCCTAGGCAGGCTTGGCTTCGAAACCGAATTCATCCGCGCCGCAGGCACGCCCGGCGACACCGACCGCTATCCCCGCGTCAATGTCGTCGCCCGCTTCGACGGCCGCTCGCCTGGAGCCTGTGTCCATTTCAACTCGCACATCGATGTGGTCGAAGCCGGCGAAGGCTGGAGCGTCGATCCCTTTGCCGGGGTGGTGAAGGACGGCAAGGTCTACGGCCGCGGCGCCTGCGACATGAAAGGGGGCATGGCCGCCTCGATCATCGCGGCGGAAGCCTTCATGGAGGTATTCCCCGACTTTCCCGGCGCCATCGAAATTTCGGGCACGGTCGATGAGGAGTCCGGCGGCTTCGGCGGCGTCGCCCATCTGGCGAAGCTTGGCTATTTCTCGAAACCCAAGGTCGACCACGTCATCATCCCGGAGCCGCTGAACAAGGACCGCATCTGTCTTGGCCATCGCGGCGTCTGGTGGGCGGAGATCGAGACCAAGGGCGAGATCGCGCATGGCTCGATGCCGTTCCTCGGCGACAATGCGGTGCGCCACATGGGCGCCGTGCTGCAGGCCTTCGAGGATGAACTGTTTCCGGCGCTCGACCGCAAGGTGACGCGCATGCCTGTCGTGCCCCAAGGCGCAAAGCGCTCGACCATGAACATCAACTCGATCCATGGCGGCCAGACCGAGGATTTCCGCCCCGGCCTGCCCTCACCCAACGTGCCCGACGCCTGCCGGCTGACCATCGACCGCCGCTTCCTGCTCGAGGAGGACCTTGCCACGGTCAAGAGCGAGGTGACCGATATCCTCGACCGGCTGAAGCGCGAGCGCAAAAAGTTCGACTACGAGATTCGCGACCTGATGGAGGTGCTGCCGCTGATGACCGAGCGCGACGCGCCGGTGGTCAAGGCGGTGGCGCAAGGCATCATGGCGATCTTCGACCGTGAGCCGGATTATGTCATTTCACCAGGCACTTACGACCAGAAGCACATCGCCCGCATCGGCCACATCTATGATTGCATCGCCTATGGCCCGGGCATTTTGGACCTCGCCCACCGGCCCGACGAATGGGTCGGTATCTCTGATATGGTGGAGTCGGCCAAGGTGATGGCGATCGGGCTGAATGTGCTGCTTAGGGGCACGGCCGCGGACTGAACCATCGACTTCGCTGAAAAAACATTCCTCCCCGCGCCGCTGCGGAGCACGAAACGCAATTTACTCCACCTCGAAATCACGCTTCTATCGCACCAGGGTTCGAGCATTTGGGAGTTGCACGATGAAATTGTGGAAAACCATTCTTGCCGCCGCGGTGCTGGCACTGGCCGGCAGTCAGGCATTTGCCGCACGCACCGACCTGGTGATCGGCATTACGCTCGAGCCGCCACATCTCGATCCGACCGCCGGTGCTGCCGCGGCGATCGACGAAGTGCTCTACGCCAACGTCTTCGAGGGCCTGACCCGCATCGGTCCGAATGGCGAAGTGCTGCCCGACCTTGCCGAGAGCTGGGCCATTTCCGACGATGGCAAGGTCTACACCTTCAAGCTGCACACCGGCGTCAAATTCCATGACGGCAGCGATTTCGACGCCGGCGACGTGAAGTTCTCGCTCGACCGCGCCCGCGCCGACAATTCGGTCAACGCGCAAAAAGTCCTGTTCGCCTCCATCGATACGGTCGAAGTCGTCGATCCGACGACGGTCAAGGTGACGCTGAAGAACCCGCAGGGGTCGTTCCTCTACAATCTGGGCTGGGGCGACGCGGTGATTGTGGCGCCCGAGAGCGCCGACACCAACAAGGAAAAGCCCATCGGCACCGGCCCGTTCAAATTCCAGAGCTGGGCCAAGGGCTCGTCGATCACGCTGGTGAAATCGGACACTTACTGGGGCGCCCCGGTGTTCCTCGACAAGGCCGAGTTCCGCATCGTTCCCGACGCCGCCGCCGCCGTGCCGGCGCTGCTCTCCGGCGACATCCAGGCTTTCCCTTTCTTCGATCCCGACAGCGTCGCGCAGGTCAAGGACGATCCGCGCTTCAAGGTGGTGATCGGCTCGACCGAGGGCGAGACCATTCTGGCGATCAACAACAAGAAGCCGCCTTTCGACAAGCTCGAGGTGCGGCAGGCAATTGCCTTCGCGCTCGACCGCAAGGCGATCATCGACGGCGCCTCGGCCGGCCTCGGCGTGCCGATCGGCTCGCACATGTCGCCGGCCAGCAAGGCCTATGTCGACCTCACCGGCCTCTATCCGCACAATGTCGACAAGGCCAAGGAACTGCTGAAGCAGGCCGGCCTGGAGAACGGCTTCAAGGCGATGCTGAAACTGCCGCCGCCTTCCTATGCGCGGCTTGGCGGCGAGATCATCGCTTCGCAGCTGCGCGATGTCGGCATCGACCTGGAAATCATTCCGGTCGAATGGGCGCAGTGGCTGGACCAGGTGTTCACCAAGAAGGATTACGACCTGACCATCGTCTCCCACACCGAGCCCAACGACATCGATATCTACTCGCGCAAGGACTACTACTTCAACTACGACAACCCCGCCTTCGACAAGATCATCGCCGAGCTGAACCTCACCTCCGACGACGCCAAGCGCAACACGCTGCTCGGCGAAGCACAGAAGATCCTGGCCGACGACGCCGTGGTCGGCTTCCTCTATGAACTGCCGAAGGTCGGCGTCTGGGACGCCAAGCTGCAGGGCCTGTGGGAGAATGCGCCGATCCAGGCGAATGATCTGACCAAGGTGAAGTGGACGGATTGAGGCGGCGGGCCAAAGGGCGGCGTTTGCGCTCCGTCACACCCCCCTCTGCCCTGCCGGGCATCTCCCCCGCAAGGGGGGAGATCGGGCTATCATCTCCGCTTTCGCCTATCGCGAACGTTGAACGCTGGTCGACGACACAGAAACTGCTGATCTCCCCCCTTGCGGGGGGTGAGGAGTGGTCCGCGCAGCGGACGGAAAGCCAACTGCTTGGCTTTCCGAACAACGAACGCCCGAAGCGACAGCGAAGGGCCGGGTCCGGCAGGACAGAGGGGGGTGTGACAGAACGCTGCCTTTGCTCAGTCATCGCACTTGGCAACGCACCATTCCCTCCACCATGACCGCCTACCTCCTCAAACGCCTCGCCATCGCCATCGCAACCTTGATCCTGGCCTCGATGGTCGTCTTCGCCGTGCTAGAAATCCTGCCCGGCGATCCGGCGCGGCTGATGCTTGGCCTCAACGCCAGCGCCGAGCAGGTCGAACTCCTGCGCAACCAGATGGGCCTCAACGCGCCGCTTCTCCTGCGCTACCTCCACTGGGTCGGCGGTCTGCTCAGCCTCGATTTCGGCCGCTCCTACACTTATTCAGTGCCGGTCATCGACCTTGTCCGCGAGCGCATGGCGGTTTCCCTGCCGCTGGCGCTGATCGCGCTGGCGCTGTCCACCATCATTGCCATCCCGGTCGGGCTCTATTCCGCCAGCCGGCGCGGGCGGGCCGGCGATACGATCGCCATGGGCGCCGCCCAGCTCGGCGTTGCCATCCCGAACTTCTGGTTCGCGCTGATGCTGATCTACCTCTTTGCCGTCTGGCTGCGGCTGGTGCCGGCCGGCGGCTTTCCCGGCTGGAGCGCCGGCGCCTGGCCGGCGCTGAAATCGCTGCTGCTGCCGGCCATCGCCCTCGCTCTGCCGCAGGCGGCGATCCTGGCGCGCGTTGCCCGCTCGGCGCTGATCGAGGTGCTGAACGAGGACTATATCCGCACCGCCCGCGCCAAGGGCCTGCCTTACCGCGCCGTGCTATGGCGGCACGCGCTGCGCAACGCGATGATCCCGGTTCTGACCATTCTGGGCCTGCAATTCGCCTTCCTGCTCGCCGGCACCATCATCATCGAGAACGTCTTTTATCTCCCCGGCCTCGGACGGCTGGTGTTCCAGGCGATCACTCAGCGCGACCTGATCGTGGTGGAAAGCATCGTCATGCTGCTGGTCGTCGCCGTCATTGCGGTCAACCTCGTCGTCGACGTCTCCTACGCCATCGTCGATCCGCGCCTTCGAGGCCGGCAATGACGCTGCACATCGACATCCCGCAGGAGACGTTGGGCAGCATTCTGGCCAAGGCCTTCCGCAACCGCTCCTTCCTCATCGGCTTCGCCATCACGGTGCTGGTGGCTGCAATAGCGGTCATCTCCTACGTCTGGACGCCCTACGACGTGACCAAACTGGTGATCTCGGACAAGACGCTGGCGCCCTCTGCGGCGCACTGGTTCGGCACCGATCATTTCGGCCGCGACATCCTGTCGATGATCATGGTCGGCGCCCGCAACTCGATTGCCGTGGCGCTGGTCGCGGTCGGCATCGGCATGGGCGTCGGCGTGCCGCTCGGCGCCTTCGCCGCGGCGCGCGGCGGGTTGGTCGACGAGGCGCTGATGCGGCTGACCGACCTCGTCTTCGCCTTCCCGGCGCTGCTGTCGGCGATCATGATCACCGCCATCTTCGGACCGGGCGCAATCAACGCCATCATCGCCATCGGCATCTTCAACATCCCGGTGTTTGCGCGCGTCGCCCGCGCCGGCGCGCTGGCGATCTGGCCGCGCGAATTCATCCTCGCCGCCCGCGCCGCCGGCAAGAGCAAAGCGCAGATTACAACCGAGCACGTGCTGCCCAACATCGCCACGCTGCTTCTGGTGCAAGGCACCATCCAGTTCGCGCTTGGCATTTTGGCCGAAGCCGGCCTCTCCTATGTCGGCCTCGGCGCCCAGCCGCCAATGCCGAGCTGGGGCCGCATGCTGTTCGACGCTCAGACGCGCATGGTGGTGGCGCCTTGGATGGCCATCTTCCCCGGCATGGCCATCGTCGTCACGGTGCTTGGGCTCAATCTGCTCGGCGACGGCATCGCCGACATACTCGACCCGAAATCGCGGCGGCAGCGATGAGCCTGCTGCAGATGGAGAACCTGTCGCTGGCCATCGGCGACACGCCGATCCTGAAAGGGGTCGACCTCTCCGTCGCGCCCGGCGAGGTGATGGGGCTGGTCGGCGAATCCGGCTCGGGCAAATCGATGACGGCGCTGACCATCATGCAGCTTCTGCCGCATGCTGCGCGCGCCACCGGCCGCGTGACCTTCGACGGCATCGATATTCTGGCCGCAACCGAGGACCAGATGTGCGCGCTGCGCGGCGACGACATCGGCATGGTGTTCCAGGAACCTATGACGGCGCTTAACCCGGTCAAGACGATCGGCGAGCAGGTCGCTGAAGGCATACGCTGGCACACCAGGGCAAGCCGCGCGGAAGCCGAAGACCGGGCGCGCAAAATGCTCGACCGCGTCGGCCTGCCCGAGGCCAAATTCCCGCTGTCGCGCTATCCGCACGAACTGTCGGGCGGCCAGCGCCAGCGCGTTGTCATCGCCATTGCCTGCGCATTGAAACCCAAGCTGCTCATCGCCGACGAGCCGACCACGGCGCTCGACGTGGTGCTGCAGGCGCAGATCCTCGACCTCTTGCGCGGCCTTGTCAGCGAAAACCGCATGGGCCTGCTTCTGATCTCGCACGATCTCGCCGTCGTCACCGAAATGGCCGACCGCATCACCATCCTGCGTCATGGCGAGGTGATGGAAGCCGGCGACACCGCACGCACGCTATCGGAACAGCTGCATCCCTACACGCGCCAGCTGGCGCTGGCCTCCATGCACGTGCCCGCGCGCGCCAAGGTTCACGCCACCGGCCAGGGCAAACCGCTGCTTGAGGTCGAAGGCGTGACACGGGACTATCCGGGCCGGCGCACCTCCCTGTTCAAGTCAGCGGCTCCAATCCGCGCCGTCGACGACGTGTCCTTGTCGCTGGCGCCGGGCCAATCGGTGGCGCTGGTCGGCCGCTCCGGCTGCGGCAAGTCAACGCTTGCCCGCATGATCCTGGCGCTCGACAAATCGACATCGGGAACGATCCGCTTTCGCGGCGAGACCATCACCGGCAAAAGCGAGGCGGAGCTCAAAGCCGCGCGGCGCGACATGCAGGTGGTGTTCCAGGATCCCTACGGCTCTTTCGACCCGCGCCAGAAGGTCGAGAAACTGGTCGCCGAGCCGCTGCATGTACTGGAAAAGAAGCCGACACCGGCCGAGCGGCGCGAGATGGTGGCGCATGCGCTGCACGAGGTCGGCCTCGGCGTCAGCGACATGGACAAATATCCGCATGAGTTTTCCGGCGGCCAGCGCCAGCGCCTGTCGATCGCCCGCGCCATCATCACAAGGCCGAAGCTGGTCGTCGCCGACGAGCCGGTCTCGGCGCTCGACGTGTCGATCCGCGCCCAGATCCTCGATCTGTTCGCAGAGCTCAACCAGAAGCTCGGCATTGGCTATCTCTTCATCACTCACGATTTGACCGTCGCCCGCGCCATCACCGATGAGGTGCTGGTCATGCATGACGGCAGGATCGTCGAGCGCGGCAAGACCGGCGACGTGCTCGATCATCCGCAGTCGGAGGCGGCCAGGGCGCTGGTCGCGGCTGCGCCCGATCTGCATCGGGCGATCGCTCACCGTATGCAGGAACAGGGGTGAGCGACCGGTTCGCGCAGCGAATTCATCGTGCCAGTGGCACGATGAAAGGTCACGAACGCTGGGACGCTGCGAAGCAGCGGGGACCCGGCCGGGCGGCCGTTGCCCCTGGTCTGCCTCACTCCTCCGGCTTCACCACATCGACCGGGCTGATGTCGAGCAAATCGAGCGTGCGGCGCAACAGCCGCACTTCGCTCTCGGCCAGTTTGGAATCGGCTTTGGCGATCTCCGCCATGTGGAGCGCCAGCAACTTGCGCCGTTCGACATCGAGATCGCGGAACAGCGCCATGGCTTGCGAACCGTTGGTCTCGTAGCCGAAATCATTGAGATATTCGATGACCGCGTCGATGCTGGTTTCCGGGATGCCGAAGGCGTCCTTGCAGATGCGCCGGAAGGCGACCATTTCGCTCTCCGAAACCGAGCCGTCGGCCAGGATCATGCGAAACAGCATCAAGAGTTCCGCCGACAGCACGGGGTCGTCGGCAACCTTGCGCACGCCGGGGTCACCATCGAAGATCGAGCGTATCTGGTCGAGCAATGCCATCGCCAACAGTGTCCCTTTCCCGAGCCCGCCCAGTGCATATGACCCAAAATTGCCCAGCGGTATTGGGATAATGACATGCACCACAGGAAATCCAAGCGCAACGCGCTTGGATGGACGTAGCGCGGAATCGGCCTTGCGCAAACCAGATGGCCATGAGAAGGCGCGGCACCACCTTTCCCGCCGGAATGTTCAGAAAATCCCGATGCTCGACCTCGCTACCCACACCGTCATCATGCTTGCCTTGGCCGCCTTTGCAGCCGGCTTTGTCGATTCGATAGCCGGCGGCGGCGGGCTGATCACCATCCCGGCCCTGCTGCTTGCCGGATTCCCGCCGGTCGCAGCACTTGGAACCAACAAGCTGCAGGGCATTTTCGGCACCGCTTCGGCGACCATCCACTATGCCAGGAATGGCCGTGTCGATCTGCGTCGACAGCTGCCATCGGCGCTTCTGGCCCTTACCGGCAGTGCCGTCGGCGCCTTGCTGGCGGCATTCGTGCCAGGTGATCTCCTGCGGGCGCTGCTGCCGCTGCTTTTGATCGCCATCGCGATCTACTTCGCCGTGAAACCCAACATGAACGATGTCGACCGCGCCGAGCGCCTGTCGCCCTTCCTGTTCGGACTGATCATCGCCCCTTTGGTCGGCTTCTATGACGGGCTGTTCGGGCCGGGAGCCGGCTCCTTCTATATGCTGGCCTTCGTCAGCCTTGCCGGCTTCGGCGTGCTCAAGGCGACGGCACACACCAAGCTGCTCAATTTCGCCTCCAACATCGGCGGCTTCATCGTCTTTGCGGTCGCCGGCGTCGTCTACTGGAAGATCGGGCTGATGATGGGCGTCGCCCAGTTCCTCGGCGCCCGGCTCGGCGCCAGCCTTGCCATCCGCATCGGCGCCCGGCTGATCAAGCCGCTGCTGGTGATCATCTGCCTGGCTCTGGCGGTGAAGCTGCTGGCCGATCCGGCGAACCCATTGCGCCAGCTAGTTGGTGTATGAGCCGCACGCCTGATAGGATGCCGTTGTACGAATCATGTTGGAGGGACCACACATGAATCTTAGTGCACCCACTCAGCTTGTTTTCATCATATCCCTTGTTATCGCCATCATCGGCGTGCTCGCCGCGCTTGGCGTTCTTGCGTTCATTCCTCTGGCTGCGGTGTGGATTGTCCTCATCGCATACATCGTGCTTGCCGCCGCCTGCCTGATGCGCGGCGCCTAGGCACCCGCGACCTCTGCAATTCGAAGCGCCCGGTCAAAAGCCGGGCGCTTTTGCTTTGGATGCATGGTCTGTTAGGCTCTTCCGCGGAAGGATGACCATGCCCGTCGAGACGGAGCGCCACGATCAACAGTAGGGCCCGGTCGCCGACCGGTTCGAGATGGTGCGGCGCGCGCCGGGCCTGCTGCTGCAGAATGCGGTCACCGACATTTGTGGCTATCGCGAAACGGCGCCCGGCCATTTTCGCAATGTCGAATACGCCTCGCTCACCGTCCCGCTGGTGATCAGCTTCGCAGAACCCCTCGCCATCGGCCTTGGCCGCAAGCCCGCGTCGAGGTCGGCGAAGCGCCCGAACTTCGTCATCAACGGGCGAAGCGGAAGCGCAGACCCGAGGATGACGAAACGATGGGCGGCCCTACCTCGCTAACCCAAAAATCGCATCGCAATCGAGATGGCGCTCCAGTTCGGTTGCGATCTCGTCCAGAGCGTTTTCCACCTCCGCTCGATAGTCGACACCGCCGCCTTTGACGCCGAGGCTCTCCAAGAATCTCGCCCGGAAAGCGTCGGCGGAAAACAGGCCGTGCAGATAGGTGCCAAAAACCTTGCCATCGGCGGAAATGGCACCGTCGTCGATGCCGTTGATCACAGCCGACGGCCGCGCCATGTCCGGCCCGGTGGTGCGGCCGAGATGAATTTCGTAGCCCTCGAGCGCCAGGCCGAACGGCACTGAGCGGGCGCTGACATTGCGCACCGTCTTTTCCGGTTCCATTACCGTCTCGATGTCGAGCAGGCCGAGTCCCTCGGCCTCGGTGACACTGCCCTCGATGCCATCGGGATCGCGCACCAGGCGGCCGAGCATCTGGAAACCGCCGCAGATACCGACGACATGGCCGCCGCGTTTGCGGTGCGCGAGGAGATCGCGATCCCAGCCATTCTCGCGGAACTTCATGAGATCGCCGATCGTCGATTTGGAACCGGGAATGACCACCAGGCCGGCATTCTCCGGCAAGCGCTGCCCCGGCGGCACGAACACCACTTCGACCTGCGGTTCGGCCTTGAGCGGATCGAGATCGTCGAAATTGGCGATGCGCGACAGCATCGGCACGGCGACCTTCAACGCCCGCTTCTCGCCCGACGTCAGGCGTTCGAGCACGACCGAATCCTCGGACGGCAATCGCGCCGCCGCCTTCAGCCACGGCACGACGCCAAAGCAGCGCCAGCCGGTGAAGCTTTCGATCGACCGGATGCCGTCGTCGAACAGCGAGACATCGCCGCGGAACTTATTGATGAGGTAGCCGACGATCATGCGCCTGTCTTCCTCCGGCAGGATCAGATGCGTGCCGGCGACCGAAGCGATGACGCCACCGCGGTCGATGTCGCCGACCAGAATCACCGGCACGTCGGCGCGTGTGGCAAAGCCCATATTGGCGATGTCGCGGCTGCGCAGGTTGATTTCGGCCGGCGATCCGGCGCCTTCGACGATGACCAGATCGGCGCCCTCACCGACCTTCGTCCAGGACTCCAGCACGGCGTCCATCAGCCCCGCTTTCATTGTCTGGTAGTCGCGCGCTCGCGCCTCGCCGAACACCTTGCCCTGCACGATCACCTGCGAACCGATGTCGCTCTGGGGTTTGAGCAGCACCGGATTCATATGCACGGTCGGCTGAACACCACACGCCAGCGCTTGCAGCCATTGCCCACGGCCAATCTCGCCGCCGCCGGGGCGGTCGTCGCCCGGAATGTCGGCGACGGCGGCATTGTTCGACATGTTCTGCGGCTTGAACGGCCTGACTTTCAGCCCGCGATTCCTGGCCGCGCGGCAGAGCCCCGCCACCAGCACCGTCTTGCCGACATCCGAACCCGTGCCTTGCAGCATGATCGCCTTGGCCATGCTCAGCCCCTGCCCTGCGCGCCGGAAACGGTCGACTTCTGCGACAGCGGCCCGCCGCGCCAGATGTAGAGCGCCAGCAACGGTTCGCTGCCGGTGCGCATGGCATGGCTGACATTGGAGGCGTGATGGATAATTTCGCCCGCCTGGCGGGTGTGAAAGCCGCCTTCGCCCATGCGCCACTCGGTGCCGCCGGTCAGCGGAATGTAGATCTCCTCGGCAATGTGATGATGGTCGGGATAGGTGATGCCGGGCCCCAGGATCAGCAATCCGGCCGCGACCTCTTCATTGGCGAAATGGCCGCGCGTGCCAAACACCTCCAGCCAGCCGTATTTCTGCAAGAACGCTTCACCAAAATCGCTCGCGTTGTAGGTCTGCCCCCAGCACAGATCGTCACGACGCTCCGCCAGCAGTTGCACCAGAGGCTGCGGGTCCGGCGGCGCCAGTTTGACAATGCGGTCGAGCAGACCAAGGCAAGGCAGCGGATGCGCTTCGAGCACGCGCGCCGTCATATTCCAGCCGATCCGGGTCACGGCGTCCCGCACCAGCGCGTTGTCCACGCCCCGGAGATAGGCATGGAAGCGGTCGAGCAATTCGTCGAAATATGTCGGCACGCAATGCTCCGTTGATCCATTCATGCACAGCGGCTGCGCGGCGAGCCGGGTTGCGCGGCGGCATCATTGGTCTAGATTGAGCGGCGCGCAAAGCCAAAAACAACAGGCCAGCAAGCCAACCCCAGCTGGGGAAACACAGGGAGCACGCCATGGACGCCGCGGTCGATGCGAGCACCAGTCAGTTCGAGCTCAACGAGGAACAGCGCGCCATCCAGGAGATGGCACAGGCCTTCGCCGCCGATCGCGTTGCGCCCAATGCGCTCGAATGGGACCGGGCAAGACACTTTCCCGCCGATGTAATCCGCGAGACCGGCCCGCTTGGCCTTGGCGGCATCTATGTCAGGGATGATGTCGGCGGCTCGGCGCTCGGCCGGCTCGACGCCGTGCTGATCTTCGAGGCACTGTCGCACGCCGATCCGGCGTTTTCCTCCTTCATCTCGATCCACAATATGGCGGCGTCAATGATCGACCGCTTCGGCGACGACGAGCAGCGCCAACGCTTCCTGCCGAAGCTGACCTCGATGGAATGGCTGGCGAGCTACTGCCTGACCGAGCCGGGCTCAGGCTCGGATGCCGCGGCTCTGAAGACGCGCGCGGTGAAGAGCGGCGACGACTATGTGCTTAACGGCGCCAAGCAGTTCATCTCCGGGGCCGGCGACAGCGACCTCTATGTCGTCATGGCGCGCACCGGCGCCGACGGGCCGAAAGGCATTTCCACCTTCGTTGTATCAAAGGATGCGCCCGGCCTGTCCTTCGGCGCCAACGAGCACAAGATGGGCTGGCACATGCAGTCGACCCGCCAGGTGATCTTCGAGGACTGCAAGGTGCCGGCTGCAAACCTGCTGTCGGGGGAAGGCGCAGGTTTCGGCATCGCAATGGCCGGGCTCGATGGCGGCCGCCTCAACATCGCCGCCTGTTCGCTCGGCGGCGCGCAATCTGCGCTCGACAAGGCGCTGTCCTATACCGCCGAGCGCAAGGCTTTCGGCTCGAAGATCAACCAGTTCCAGGCGCTGCAGTTCAGGTTGGCCGACATGGAGACCGAATTGCAGGCAGCGCGGATCTTTCTCTACGCCGCCGCCTCGAAACTCGACCGCAAGGCGTCGGATGCCGGCAAATGGTCGGCCATGGCCAAGCGCTTCGTCACCGACATCGGCTTCAACGTCGCCAACGAGGCGCTGCAGCTGCATGGCGGTTATGGCTATCTTCATGATTACGGTATCGAAAAACTGGTGCGCGACCTGCGCGTCCACCAGATCCTCGAAGGCACCAACGAGATCATGCGCGTCATCATCGCGCGGGCGTTGATCGGACGCTGACGGCAACAATTCAGGAGAGATTGATGACCACCATCGCCTTCATTGGTCTCGGCAATATGGGCAACCCGATGGCTGCCAATCTCGTCAAGGCGGGGCATGCGGTGCACGGCTTTGACCTGATGCCGGAAAACCTCACCGTCGCACACGAGCATGGCGTCATTGTCATGGCGAATGCCTTGGCGGCGGTGAAAGACGCCGATGTCGTGATCACCATGCTTCCCGCCGGCAAGCACGTGCTCTCGGTCTACGAGGACATCGCACCCAAGGCCAAACCAGGCGCCCTGTTCATTGATTCCTCGACCATCGATGTCGAGTCGGCCCGCAAGGCGCATGCCGTAGCAAGGAAGCACGGGCTGCATTCGATCGACGCCCCCGTCTCCGGCGGCACCGGCGGTGCTGCTGCGGGAACACTGACCTTCATGGCCGGCGGCGCCAAGGATGCCTTCGCCAAGGCCGAACCGGTCCTGAAGCCGATGGCAGGCCGCATCGTCCATTGCGGCGACGACGGCGCCGGTCAGGCAGCCAAAATCTGCAACAACATGATGCTCGGCATTTCGATGATCGGCGTCGCAGAGGCCTTCGTGCTGGCCGAAAAGCTCGGCCTCTCGCATCAGGCGCTGTTCGACGTTGCCTCGACCTCGTCGGGCCAGTGCTGGTCGCTGACCACCTACTGCCCGGTGCCGGGTCCCGTGCCGGCCTCACCCGCCAACCGCGACTACAAACCGGGCTTTGCCGCGGCACTCATGCTGAAGGACCTGAAACTGGCGCAGGAAGCCGCCCAAAGCGCCGGCGCGGTGACGCCGATGGGGGCCGAAGCGGCCCAGCTTTATGCGCTGTTCAACGCCCAGGGAAATGGCGGCGACGATTTTTCCGGCATCATAAATTTCCTTCGCGCCAGTTCTCTATAAGTTTCGAATTTGGCAGCGCTTTTCTCGATTTTTATTGCGCGGAAAAATTGCAAATTTAGATTTGCTTAAGCTCTCGATAACCCGGCGGTAACGATGTGCCTATATAACGGATGGCGAGGCGGACACATCGCATCCGCCCGGCGCTCCGGATCAGGTCTCGCGTACCGGAGCCCGTAAGTTTCGCAAGTGTATTGTTGGCGAAATGCCATGCGTATCTGGCAAAGCCGCGTTCCGATGGAGCGCGGTTTTTTGCGTTTTGCAGTCCTATCTGTTCGGTCTGAATTATATTCCGATTGCAGCGTTCGGAATTGCCTGATGGTCTTCATTGACCAGCACGATCGGTGCGCTGACCCCTTCGACCCTGACGATAAGCAGGCGCACAGTCCGGGCGTCCTGATTGCAAGGCGTCCGGCTGTCGTTCCATCTACTTCTTGCGCAAATCCGCTTGCGCCAGATCCAGCGCTTTGGCGATGCGATCGCAAGCCATGTCGATCGTCGCGCGGGTCCAGATCAGCGGCGGCGCCAGGATCATCGTGTCGCCGGTGGCGCGCAGCATCAGGCCTTGCGCGATGGCGTGGTCGCGGACGGTGACGGCGGCACTGCCCGCCGGCAGGAAGCGCTCCTTGGTCGCCTTGTCCTTGACGATCTCGACCGCACCCATCAGCCCGATCGATCGCACCTCGCCGACCAGTTCGTGGCCGGCAATGCGCTCCTGCAGCGCCTGGGCGAAGTAAGGTCCAGTGTCGTTCCTGACCCTGTCGACTAGGCCTTCTCGCTCCATGATCTCGAGATTCTTCAGCGCCACCGCGCAGGCCACCGGGTGACCCGAATAGGTATAGCCGTGGTAGAATTCGCCGCCCTTTTCGACCAGCGTCGCCGCAATGCGGTCGCCGACCAGCAGCGCCGACAGCGGCTGATAGCCCGAGGTCAGTGCCTTGGCCGTGGTGATGGTGTCGGCCTCGACGCCGAAGGTCTGCGCCGCAAACCATTCGCCGGTGCGGCCATAGCCGGTGATGACCTCGTCCAGCATCAAAAGCACATCGTATTTGCGGCAGATGCGCTGCACTTCCGGCCAATAGCTCATCGGCGGTATTTTCACCCCGCCCGCGCCCATCACCGGCTCGCCGATGAAGGCCGCCACCTTGTCGGCACCGGCTTCGAGGATGGCGTCCTCGACGGCCTTGGCCGCGCGCAGGCCGAAATCATGGTCGCTTTCGCCAGGCAGCGCCAACTCATAAGCATAGGGCATCATGACATGGACGATGTTGGGCACCGCCCCGCCGAGCTGCTTGTGCATCAAATCCATGCCGCCCAGCGACGTGCCGGCGACGGTCGAGCCGTGATAGGCCGACTTGCGCGAGATGATGCGGTTCTTCTCCGGCTTGCCTTCCAGCGCCCAGAAGTGGCGCACCAGCCGCAGCGCCGTGTCGTTGGCCTCCGAGCCGGAGGAGCCGTAGAAGACCTGGGCAATGCCCTTGGGCGCCAACTCGGCCAGCTTCTTCGACAGCAGCACCGGCGTCGGCGTCGAGCATTTGAAGAAGGAGTTGTAGTAGGGCAGTTCCTTCATCTGCGCGTACGCCGCGTCGGCCAGTTCGTCGCGGCCATAGCCGACATTGACGCACCACAACCCGGCCATGCCGTCGAGGATTTCGGTGCCGTCGGCATCGTAGATGAACGGGCCGTTGGCATGGGTGATGATGCGCGAGCCGGTCTCGCGCAATTCCTTGTGGTCGGTGAACGGGTGCAGATGATGCGCGGCGTCGATCTGCTGAAGCTGCTTCAGCGAATAATTCTGGTAGGTCATATCAAGGTCTTCCCTCTGAAATCATTCCGGCGGTGCCGGGGCGAATTCGTCAGAGGACGGCAGGTGGTGAATAACCAATGCGGGCGCACAACCGCAAAAGCTCGGCGCGCAAGGTGCGCGGTGACGGTGTCACCGCGACCCCGAAGGCGCCGGATGTGCTCATATAGACCATGGCGGCAGTCTATGCCGCCCGAGGCCCAGAATTCAAGCGGTGCCGCTCAATACCCTTTGCAGGAACACGTATTTCATGGCGGTTTGCGCCGCTTGCGGCCGGCGGTCGCCGCGCCCGCCATGGCCGCCTTCCGTCTCCTCGAAGAACAAGGTCTTGCCGTGACCTGCTTCCTGCAGCTTCGCGGCCATCTTGCGGGCATGGCCGGGATGGACGCGGTCGTCGGCGGTCGATGTCGTGAGCAGCACCGGGGGATAGACAGCATCGGCCGAGACATGCTGGTAAGGCGAATAGGCGGCGAGCCACTTGGCCTCTTCTGGTTTTGCCGGATCGCCATATTCGCCTGTCCACGAGGCGCCTGGCGGCAGTTCGGTGTAGCGCAGCATGTCGAGCAGCGGCACCTCGATGATGACGGCGCCGAACAGTTCGGGATGCTGCGTCAGGGAAACGCCGGTCAGCAGGCCGCCATTCGAGCCGCCCTGGATGCCCAGCGAACCGGCCGTGGCGATGCCGCGCCGGACGACGTCCTGCGCCACCGCGGCGAAATCGTCGAAGGCTGTCTGGCGATTGCCCTTCAGCGCCGCCTGATGCCAGGCCGGCCCAAACTCGCCGCCGCCGCGAATGCAGGCCTGCACATAGGCGTTGCCCTTCTCCAGCCACAGCCTGCCGCGCACGCCGGCATAGCCGGGCAGCAGCGGTATTTCGAAGCCGCCATAGCCGTAGAGCAGCGTCGGCACCGGACCCTTCTGGTCGCGGCGCCTGACGACGAAATATGGAACCATGGTGCCGTCCTTCGAGCGCGCCTCGAACTGTTCCGAGACCAGCGGCGCGGCGTCGAACCGCGCCGGCTGCGATTTCACGGTAGCCAGCGTCACCCCGTCATCGTCCGACCAGATGATCGAACTCGGCGTCAGGAAATCGGTGAAGGAGAAGGAGACGCTGGAACCGAAATGCTCGGCATGCGCGATGCCGACATTGCCGTTCTCGGGCAGCGCCAGCGGCTTCAGCGACCAGCGGTCGCCGCTGCGCTCGGCGACAACGACCTTGCCGCGCACATTGTCCATCAGATTGATGAACAGCCGGTCCTGAGTGCGGGCAATGCCGGCGACCGAAACACGGTGCGCTGGCGCGAGCATGGTTTCAACAGGGCCCAGGTCGCCGGTGTCGATCCAGTGTTCGAAATCGAAGGAATAGAGGGCGTCCGGCAAGCACTCAGTGCCGCCCGGCGCCGTCCATGGGCTGCGCACCCCGAACACGAACCGGCCCTTGAACAGCGCGGTGTCGGTGACATCGTCCGGCAGCGGGATGCGCCGGTTTTCGCCCGACGGCAGGCGCAGAAAACTGTGCGAGGAGAAGAAGGCGATCGTGCGGGCCAGAAACAAATACTGCCTGTCGCCATCATGCTCGACCCCCGCGCCGGCCGCGAGATCCTGCTTCTCGGCCTCGAAGATCGGCGTCGCCTCCTCCAACCGGGTGCCGCGCTTCCACAGCTTGACGACGCGCGGATAACCGGACTGGGTCTTGTCGTCTTCATTGAAGGCAGCCGAGACAATGACCGTGTCCTTGTCCAGCCAGGAAAAGCCGGATTTCGAGGCGGGAGCGCGGAAGCCGCCCTCGATGAATGATTTGGTCTCGATGTCGAATTCGCGCATCTCGCTGGCATCGCCGCCATCCGGCGACATCGCCACCAGGCAAAGGTTGAAATCGGGGTAAAGGCGGCTGGCGCCGCTGAACACCCACTTCACCCCCTCCTTGGCCGACAGCACGTCGAAGTCGATGATCGTCTCCCACACAGGCTTCTCGGTCTTGTAGGAAGCAACCGTCGTGCGGCGCCAGAGGCCGAGCACATTGGTCTTGTCTTGCCAGAAATTATAGACTTGGCCGTTGAGCGCGGCACCGGCCGCAATGTTGTCCTCGGCCGTCATCAGGTCGAGCGCCGTCTCGAAGGCCGCCTGGTAGGACGGATCGCCCTGTAGTTCGGCCACGGTGATCTCGTTCTGGCGATGCACCCAGTCGAGCGATTCCTTGCTGGTCCGGTCCTCCAGCCAGAGGAACTTGTCGTCCGCGGTGGCATCCGTCTGGCGTTTTGTCATCGATTGGGTCACGCATGGTCTCCAGGCTAGTGGCGGGCAGCCCTGCCTACATCGCGTTGCAAGCGGTTTTATTCAAGATGGTGACGTCAGGTCATCGGCGGAATGCGGCCTCAAACCATCCGCCGGCGCAGGACCGTGGCCACAGCCAGTGCCAGACAAATCGTGCCCAGCGTGATCGGCAGGCCGGAGGCGCCGATCACATCCATGACGCCACCCGCCAGCGGCGGCACCACGATGCCGCCGATGCCCCACATCAGCGAGAAGGCGGCATTGCCGGCGACCAGCGCCGAGCCGGTAAAGCGCTCGCCGAGCTCGATGATCGACATGGTGTAGATGCCATAGGAGACCGCGCCCCAGATAAAGACGCAGGGCCAGATCAACGGCGTCTCGATCAGCAGCGGCAGCAGCACGCAGCCCAGCACCGTCACCACGACGCAGACGAATCGCACCAGCCGCGCCGTCAGCCGTTCCGCCAGCAAGCCGAGCGGCACCTGCATGGCGATGTTGCCTGCGATCATCACCGACAGCAGCGCCGACATGCGCGCTTCCGCGATGCCATAGTGCGTGCCGTAGACCGGCAGCAGCGCCAGCACGCCCTGTTCGAAACCGGCGGCAACGACCACCGCCGACAGCAGTAGCCATGCCAGGGGCATGAAGCCCATGACCGAAACCCTGTGCCCGGCTTCGTCGACCTTCGGCAGTCGCGGCAGCACCAGCGCCAGGCAGGCGCCGCAGAAGATGAAGGCGGCGATCCCCACCAGGAATGGCGGCCATCCCACGGTGCCGACAGCGAGCAGGCAGAGCGGCCCGGCAGCGAAGCCGGCCGAGATGATGGTTGAATAGACACCCATGACGCGACCGCGGCGCGATGGCGGCGCCAGTGCAATGACCCAGATTTCGCTCAAGACATAGAGCGGATTGGTCACCACCCCGATCAGGAAGCGCAGCGGAAACCACAGATAGACATTCTGCGTCCAGCCGATCAGCGCAAGCACAATAGCCGAAAACGCCGCGCAGGTAAGCGCGGTGCGCCCTGCCCCGAACCGGCGCGCCAGTGCCGGGATCAGCGGCGACGAGACAATGAAGCCGATCGGCGTCATTGCCGCCGAGAGCCCGATGATGGCCGGCGAAACGCCCTGGCGTTGCAGGATGAAGCTCAGCAGCGGATAGGACAGGCCTTGCGCGATGGCGAACACCGAGACGGTCGCGATCACGCCGCTGATCGCCGCCCACTGCATCTTCTCGTTGTCAGCTTCCGCCAGGTTCACCATTGGCACCTAAACCAGGTTCAGGACTAGCTTTTCTGTCCGACGCGGGTAAGCCCCGCCCCGGGGAAAACCGTTTGCTCCAGACAAGGCCTGTCAGGAGTTTCTGGGCCTGTCAGGAGTTTTGGCCTATCAGGAGTTTTGGGCCGTCAGGAGTTTTGGCGCTTGAACGATCGATAGAGCGCGAAGCTCACCAGCAGCGCGTCGAGGCCGGCGATCACCACCGGCAGGCCGAGCGGACCGATGACCTGCATCAAGGCACCGGCGCCAGGCGGGCCGACAATGCCGCCGGCGCCCCACATCAAGGCAAAGGCGGCGTTACCGGCGACCAGCACGGTTCCCCTGAAGCGGCTGCCGAGCTCCACCAGCGCCATGGTGTAGACGCCATAGCCGACCGCGCCCATGACGAGAAGGACGAGCCAGATCGCCGGCGTCCTGATCAGCAACGGCAGCAAAACTGCGCAGGCCGTTGTCGCCAACGCACAGAAGATGATCATCGCCCGCCCGCCGAAACGCTCGGCCAGCAGGCCGAGCGGGATTTGCAGGAAGATGTTTCCCAGCGACAGTGCCATCACCAGGGCCGCCAGCGTCCTTTCGGGCAAGCCATAGGCGGCACCGAAGACCGGCATCAAAGCGTAGGTGCCCTGCTGGACCGCCGCCGAAACCAGCACGGCGAACAACAGCGCCGGCGCCAGCCTGGCGAAACCGAAAAAGCCGCCGGGCAATTGGCCGTCATCCTCGAAGCCGGCGAGGCTTGACGAAACAGCACGAAGGATCGCGGCGCACAGGATGAAGCCGGCCATGCCGATCAGGAAAGGAACCCAGCCCGATATCCCTACCGCGGTCAGGACCAAAGGCCCCGCAGCATAGCCAGCGCCCAGCACGGTGTTGAATGCCCCCATCACCCTGCCGCGGCGCGACGGCGGCGCCAGCGACAGCGCCCATACTTCGCCCAGTATATAGAGCGGGTTGATGACGATACCGATGATGAAGCGGATGACGAACCAGCCCACCCAGTCCTGCAGGTAGCCGATGCCGAGGAAGCACAGCGCCCCAATCAATGAGCAACCCACAGCCAGGTTGCGCGCGCCGACCAGCCGAACGGCTGCCGGCACGAACGACGCCGAAAGGATCAGACCAAGCGGCATCATCGCTGCCGACAAGCCGATCAGCGCCGGCGACATGCCTTGCTTCTGCATCAGCAGCGTAAACAGCGGCGAGCGCCGCACCGAACATCGCGAGGGCGGCAGTTACGCCGGCAAGCGCCGCCCATTGCGTCCCCGCTTCGCCATCGCTCGAACCGGTCGCAGCCATGATGCCTTCCACATGAACTGCCGGTCCATCCAGCGGCAAACCACTGAGCTAGCGGTTCGATTTAGGGAAAGGAAGGGCCGCGCCTGAAATCCCCTTGCGCCAAGAGCCGCAGTGGGCGCGTCCTGTCCGCCAATCCCCGGCAAGGTTGTCAGCTATCGGACTGCCGTTCGGGCATGTCGCTTCCCTCGTCCTAGTGGTCGCCGCCTCCGCAATGGTCGGACAGCCGCCGGTCCATTATGCCGCCCGCTACCAGCATCGTACGAGGACCATCATGACCGCCGCCCTGCATCCAGCCGAACCGCCTTTGGCAACCGACCGGGCCCGTCGCGGTGGCCGTGCGGGCAAGCGCGCCGGCGGCTCGGCCGCCTTCGAACAGCCGGCTTTTCGGCAACTGAGAAATCCGCTAACGCCGACCAAGCTGGTCTCTGACGACGAGCTGGAATCGATCCACCTCGCCTCGCTGCGCGTCTTGAGGGAAATAGGCGTCGACGTGCTGCATGACGAAGCGCGCCGCATGATGAAGGAAAACGGCGCCGATGTCCGCGAGGGCAGCGAGCGCGTGCGCTTCGACAGCGACATGATCCTCGATCTCATCTCCAACTGCCCGTCGGAATTCACGCTCCATGCCCGCAACCCGGCGCACAATGTGCGCTTCGGCGGCAACAATGTGATCCTGTCGATGATGGCGTCGGCACCGAACTGCTCCGACCTCGATCGCGGCCGCCGTCCGGGCAACCAGCAGGACTACCGCAACTTCCTGCGTCTGGCGCAGATGCACAACATCCTGAACTGCACCGGCGGTTATCCGGTCGAGCCGACCGACATCCATCCTTCCGTGCGCCACCTCGAATGCATCCGCGACCTCGCCACGCTGACCGACAAGGTGTTCCACATCTATTCGCTCGGCAAGGAGCGCAATGTCGACGGCATCGAGATCGCCAGGATCGCCCGCGGCATCAGCCATGAGCAGATGCTCGAAGAGCCGTCCGTCTTCACCATCATCAACACCAATTCGCCGCTGAAACTGGATGTGCCGATGATGGAAGGCATCATCCAGATGTCGAGCAAGGGTCAGGTCGTCGTCATCACGCCCTTCACCCTGTCCGGCGCGATGGCGCCGGTGACCATCGCCGGTGCACTGGTGCAGCAAAATGCCGAGGCGCTGTCCGGCATCGCCTTTGCCCAGATGGTGAGAAAGGGCGCGCCGGTTGGCTATGGCGGCTTCACCTCGAATGTCGACATGAAGTCAGGCTCGCCGGCCTTCGGCACGCCTGAATATATGAAGGCGCAGCTTGTCGGCGGCCAGCTTGCCCGCCGTTACAAGATCCCCTACCGCACCTCCAATACCTGCGCCGCCAACACCGTCGACGCGCAGGCAGCCTATGAAAGCGTGTTCTCGCTGTGGGGCGCCATCCAGGGCGGCGGCAATCTGATGATGCACGGCGCCGGCTGGCTCGAAGGCGGCCTGCGCTGTTCCTACGAGAAGACCATCCTGGACATCGACCTGTTGCAGATGGTGGCCGAGTTCCTCACCCCGCTCGACCTGTCCGACGAAGCGCTCGGCTTCGACGCCATCCAGTCGGTCGGCCCCGGCGGCCATTTCTTCGGCACCCAGCACACGCAGGACCGCTACAAGACAGCCTTCTACTCGCCCATCCTCTCCGACTGGCGCAATTTCGAGACCTGGGCCGAAGCCGGATCGCCGACCGCGCTGGAAAAGGCCAACAAGGTCTGGAAGGAGCGGCTGGCATCCTACGAGGAACCTTATATGGACCCGGCGATCCGCGAAGAGCTCAACGACTTCGTCGAAAAGCGCACGGCCGAAGGCGGCGCGCCGACCGATTTTTGATCGGCAAGCAACTGGCGGCATCCTGCCAACCGACACACCTGATTCAATTTACGCAAAAACGGACCTATCTCTCATGAAATCTCATGTAAAAGCGGTTGTCATTGGCGGCGGCGTCGTTGGCTGCTCGGTGCTCTATCACCTGGCCAAGGCCGGCTGGACCGACATCATGCTGATCGAGCGTTCCGAGCTCACCTCCGGCTCGTCCTGGCACGCAGCCGGCGGCTTCCACACGCTGAACGGCGATCCCAACGTCGCCAAGCTGCAGGCCTATACGGTGCAGCTCTACAAGGAGATCGAGGAAATCTCCGGCCAGTCCTGCTCGCTGCATCTGACCGGCGGCGTGATGATGGCCGATACGCCCGAGCGCATGGATTTTCTGCGCCTGGCCCACGCCAAGGGCCGCTATCTCGGCATGGACACCGAACTGATCACGCCCTCCGAAGCCAAGGCGATGTTCCCGCTGATGGACGAGACCAATTTCGTCGGCGCCATGTGGGATCCGGTCGAAGGCCATCTCGATCCCTCCGGCACGACGATCGCCTACTCCAAAGCGGCCAAGAAGCTGGGCGCCGAGATCGTGCTGCGCAACCGCGTCGTCGAACTGACGCAGGAAGTTGACGGCACCTGGAACGTCGTCACCGAACAGGGCACCGTCCACGCCGAGCATGTCGTCAACTGCGGCGGCCTGTGGGCGCGCGAGATCGGCCGCATGGTCGGCGTCGAACTGCCGGTGCTGGCCATGGAGCACATGTACCTGCTCACCGAGCCGATGCCCGAGGTCGAAGAGTTCAACAAATCGACCGGCCGCGAGATGATCGGCGTGCTTGACTTCAAGGGCGAGATCTACACCCGACAAGAGCGCAACGGCATCCTGCTCGGCACCTATGAAAAGGCCTGCAAGCCATGGTCGCCGGTCAACACGCCGTGGGATTTCGGCCATGAACTGCTGCCGCCCGACCTCGACCGCATCGCGCCGTCGCTGGAGGTCGGCTTCAAGCATTTCCCCGGCATCGAGAAAGCCGGCATCAAGCAGATCATCAACGGCCCCTTCACCTTCGCGCTCGACGGAAATCCGCTGGTCGGGCCGGTGCAGGGCCTGACCAATTTCTGGTGCGCCTGCGCCGTCATGGCCGGCTTCAGCCAGGGCGGCGGCGTCGGCCTCGCGCTGTCCAACTGGATGGTGCATGGCGATCCCGGCTTCGACGTCTGGGGCATGGATGTCGCCCGCTTCGGCGAGTGGGCCGGCCTGCGCTACACCAACGCAAAGGTGCGCGAAAACTATTCGCGCCGCTTCTCCATCCGCTTCCCCAATGAAGAGCTGCCGGCTGCGCGCCCTGCACAAACCACCCCGCTCTATGACACGATGCTCGCCAACAACGCCGTCATGGGCGATAGCTGGGGCCTGGAGACCCCGCTGTGGTTCGCGCCGAAGGGCAAGGAGCCGAAGGACGTCGTCTCCTTCCACCGCTCAAACGATTTCGGTCCTATCGGCGAGGAAGTGCGCGCCACGCGCGAACGCGTCGGCGTCACCGAAATCGCCAACTTCGCCAAATACGAAGTGTCGGGACCTGCGGCTGAGGATTTCCTCAACCGGCTGATGACCAACCGCATGCCGAAGATCGGCCGCATCGTGCTGACGCCGATGATCAACGAATTCGGCAAGCTGATCGGCGACTTCACCATCGCCAAGGCAGGCGAAGACAGATTTATGATCTGGGGTTCGTCCGCCGCGCAGAAGTACCACATGCGCTGGTTCGAGAAGCATCTGCCGAAGGATGGTTCGGTGCGCATCCACCGCTTCGATCAGACGCTCGTCGGCCTGTCGATCGCCGGTCCGAAATCGCGCGACCTCTTGCAGAAGTTGGTCGATGTCGACATCTCGACCAAGGCGTTTCGCTTCATGGATTTCCGCGAAATGGCGGTCGGCGGCGCGCCCTGCATGGTCAACCGCATCACCTATACCGGCGATCTCGGCTATGAAATCTGGATGGCGCCGGCCTATGAGCGTCTGGTCTACAAGGCGATCAAGGACGCCGGCGAGGAGTTCGGCCTCGTCGATTTCGGCATGCGCGCTTTGCTCTCCATGCGCCTGGAGAAGAACTTCCCGACCTGGTACCGCGAGTTGCGCCCGATCTACGGCCCGTTCGAAGGCGCGATGGACCGTTTCATCAAGCTGGAGAAGAACGACTTCATCGGCCGCGAAGCCGCCGCCAAGGAACAGGCGGAAGGGCCGAAACTGCGCCGTGTCTCCTTCATCGTCGATGCGGCCGACGCCGATGTCATGGGCGACGAGCCGATCTGGGCCAAGGTCGGCAAGGACTATGGCACGGTGGAAAAGCCGCATGGCTATGGCGCGCCACGCTTCGATACGGCAGGCAAGGACGTGCGTGGCTCGAAGGCTGCCGAAGGCGCTTCCGCCGTGCGCGGCATCGTCG
Organism: Mesorhizobium sp. C416B; assembly: GCF_030323165.1. Taxonomy (NCBI): domain Bacteria; kingdom Pseudomonadati; phylum Pseudomonadota; class Alphaproteobacteria; order Hyphomicrobiales; family Phyllobacteriaceae; genus Mesorhizobium; species Mesorhizobium sp. C416B. The sequence goes on along the minus strand of NZ_CP100471.1, from coordinate 6,314,434 downwards.
ACGGCGACTGGCGCGTGGTCGGCTGGGTCACCTCGGGCGGTTATGCGCACTATGTGCAGAAGTCGATGGCGCAGGGCTATGTGCCGGCGGCACTCGCCGAGGACGAAAGTGCCGGACTGTTCGAGATCGAGATCCTCGGCCACCGGCGTCCGGCGCGCATCAATGTCGAGGCGCCCTTCGACCCCAGCGGCGAGAAGATGCGGACCTGAAAAGGCGACAGGGAGCGTGAGATCGTGTAAGGGGCCTTCGGCAGTTGGCCGCAGGCATTTTCCCTCGATGAGAAGACGATCCCCTTGCAGTATCTAGAGAAATGGACGGACTGGCTCGGCGAAGGCAAGGTCGGTCCCTTCAACGCCGCACTGGTCTGCGTCGCGGTCTATTGCGTCGTCCAGATCGTGGTGATGGCGCTGCTGTCCCATGTCGTAGGAACCGGTGTCGGCGTAGACGATTCCGAACAGCTGATGTACATGCACTACCTCTGGGCTGGCTATGGCGGCTCGCAGCCGCCGCTCTACACCTGGCTCGCCCGCCTCGTCGCCGCCGTGGTCGGAACGAACATCCTCGCGCTCAAGATCGTGAAGTACCTGCTGATCGGAGCGGCGCTGGCGTCGGTTTTCATCGCTGTCCGCCGCCTGGGCTATTCCAGCCGCGCTGGCGCCGCCGCATTGTTCGGCCTGCTGTTGTTTCCGCAGATGGTGTGGGAGATGCAGCACGCCCTCACCCACTCGATCGCCGCTTTCTGTTTTTCAGTGGTGCTGTTTCTTGCGCTCGTCGAACTGGTGCAGCGGCATTCGCTGGCCACCTATGTGCTGTTTGGCGTGGCGATGGCCGCCGCCATCCTGTCGAAATACAACAACGCGATCTTTCTCGGCGCGCTGATGCTGTCCACCCTGTCGCTGCGCGAAACGCGCGGCGTCATCCTCAACCGCCGGTTTTCGATCAGCCTTGTCGTGGCGGTGCTGCTTTGCCTGCCGACGCTCTACTGGAACCTGACCTACACCGACCAGTTGCTGTCGCACAGCGGCGGCTTCGGCATGGGCAGAGGAGAAAGCGCCATACAAACCGCATTCTACGGAATGCGCGGACTGGGCAAGGCTATCCTGTATTTCGCCGTGTTGCCGGCCGGCATATTCGTCGCGGCTTTGCTCATCGCATGGAAAAAGCCAGCGCCCGCGCTGCAACCGGCGCCATGGACCGAGAAACTGGTGTGGCGCACCATCGCTTTTGCCCTGGCGATGACCATCGTGCTCGTCCTGGCGAGCGGGACGACGCAATTTCGCGATCGCTGGATGCTTCCCATCCTTGTGTTGCTGCCGGTCGCGCTGGCCTTGCGGATGGATGCCAGAGGCGACAAGGGAAGGAAGGTGCAGGACGTCATCGTCTTTGTCGGCGCAACGCTTGCCATCCTCGTGCTGCCGGTGACCTGGTACACGCACCTCAATGGCGGCGACAGCCGCGGCAGCATCGTGCGTGTCGACTACCAGTCGCTCTATGGCCAGCTGACGGCAAACGGTCCGGTTCGCACGGCGATATCGAGCTGGCACTGGGTGGGAAATCTGCGTCTTGTCGATCCCGATCTGGTCGTGCTCGACGACGAGATGCCGGACTTCGGCCATTTGCTGATCGAGCCGGCGGTGCTCGTGATGGCCAATGACAAGGAACCTCCCGAGGGCATCCTGCGGGCCTTGAGCGAGGCCGGCTATGTCGCTGACGGCTCGCCGCAGCAGTTGGTCGTTCCGATGCTGTTCGACAGCGAGCCGCCCACCCGCACGCTGACGGTCACGCGGCTGAAGAAAGCGGCCGCGGGCGCAGCGCCACAGTAAGTCGGCAGGGAGGCGTCGGGTGGAGAAACAAGGGTTCGGTCGTCATCGCAAGATCATGCCGTTCGAGCCCGGCTCCGTCGAAGCCTTGCGCGAAACATCGCGCCAGAAGGCGGCGTCGCTGAACCAGCATGTGCTGGGCTATGGCGCGCTGGCTGAAGCCGAATGGCAAGCGGCAGGCATCGCCGCGCCCGATCTTGCCGCGATGCGCAAATACCGGCTCGAGCGCCTCCGCGCCGAACTGAGGCGCCGAAACTACGCCGGCGCGCTGCTCTACGACCCCGTCAACATCCGCTACGCCACCGATTCGACCAACATGCAGCTGTGGGTCGCGCACAATCCGACCCGCCATTGCTTCGTCGCCACTGAGGGACCCGTGGTGCTGTTCGACTATTTCTCCTGCGAGCATCTGTCCGATCATTCCGGCGTCGTCGACGAGGTGCGGCCGGCAGTGTCGTGGATGTATCTCTATGGCGGCGAGCTGACCGAGCACAAAGTCCGCCGCTGGGCGGCCGGCATCGCCGATCTGGTCAAGGAGCATGGCGGCGGCAACAGCCGCATTGCGGTCGACCACATCAACCCGGAAGGCGTCGAGGAACTCGCCCGCCTCGGCATTTCGATCGGCAATGGCGAAGCGGTGATGGAAAATGCGCGGCTGATCAAATCGCCGGACGAGATCCTCGCCATGCGCCGCGCAATCGTCGCTTGCGAAGCGGCGATGGGTGAAATGGAGAAGGCGCTGACGCCGGGCATTTCCGAAAACGAATTGTGGGCCGAACTCCACCGCGGCAACATTGCGCGCGGCGGCGAATGGATCGAAACCCGGCTGCTTGCCTCGGGACCGCGCACCAATCCGTGGTTCCAGGAATGCTCGTCGCGGGTGATCGAGGAAGGCGACCTCGTCGCCTTCGACACCGACCTGATCGGTCCCTACGGCTTCTGCGCCGATCTCTCCCGCACCTGGCTTTGCGGTGACGCCAGGCCGTTGAACGAGCAGCGCGACCTGTTCCGCATCGCCGCCGACCAGATCGCCCACAACACGCAATTGATGCAGCCCGGCATATCCTTTCGCGACCTGGTCGAACGCTCCGTGGTGCCGCCGGGAGATTGCTTCCCGACACGCTACGGCGTGCTCTATCACGGCGTCGGCCTGGCCGACGAGTACCCGACCCTGCCGCATGCAAGCGACTGGACGCCGGACACGCCCGACGGCGCGCTGGAGCCGGGAATGGTGCTGTGCGTGGAAAGCTATATCGGCCGTCTCGGCGGCCATGAGGGCGTCAAGATCGAGGAACAGATCCTGATCACCGCGACCGGTAACGAGCAGCTTTCAGCCTACAAGCTGGATGCGAGGCTGCTCGGCTGATCCGGCAAGCGCCTCGCGCAGAGCCTTGAGCGTCTTTTCCGGCGTCGTCCTGGCGGTGATGTAGGGCAGGCCTTTGCGCCTTGCCGTCCAGCCGACGACCTTCACGGCGTTTGCCGCAGGTTCGAAACGCTGCGCCAGCGCCCAGCTCTCACAGTCGATGGCAGCTATATCCGCCTTGCCCTCGGCGACCGCGACGATCGAGCCGCGATGGCCACCGCTTTCGCTGCGCGAGGAAAAGATATCCAGGCTCTCGCCGGCGGCCTGCAGGTCGCGCGTCAGCGCGATGATGCCCGACATCGAATCGAGGCTGTTGTAGGCAAAACGCTTGCCGCGCATCAGAGCGAGCGGCAGCAAGGCTTTGCCATCCGCGGGCGAGCGAATCTGTGGCCCCTCGCCCGTCCGCATCACCAGCGCGCTCGAATAGAGTTCGCCTTCGCCGCCCTCGTAAGCGTCGTAGCTCGGCTGGCCGACCACCTGCACATGCTTGCTCAGGCCGAGTTCCATCGGCCCCCAGCAGGTCTGCGCGAACAGCAGCGCCGGATGCAGCCAAAGCTGGTGATGGTCGAGTTCGTCCGGCGGCAGTATCGCCGGATCGGGCGCGATCAGTCTGCCCTCGGCGTCGTGGATACCGCCCGGCACCGGCGGCAGGTCGCCATTGCGGCGCACGATTGTCTGCGGCCCATCGACGCCCTTGTGCCGAAAAGCATCGCGCAACGCTGCCCATTGCGCGTCGACCTCGCCGCGCACTTCGGGCCAGTCATACATCGGCAATGCCGCAACCAAATCACTCATGCCGACACTCAATCATCATGGCTCGGGAAAGGATCGCAAAAACGCGGCGTCCAATCAGAATTGGCCGACACGGGTTCGGGAAGTCCGGGGATTATTCCTTCGGCGGCTCGGCCGGAACCGGCGCGCTGCCAAGCCCGCTGATGCTGCGCGCCCTGATGCGCGGCTTGAACGCCCTGCCCGGCTCGGGCTGGCGGCGCAGCACCGGGTGCACGATCGGCTCCTTGGCCTTGAAGGCGTAGGCTTTGATCAGTGCGAAATAGTTCGGATAGGCGTAGCCATTGTTCATCCGCAGCCACTCGTCGCGGCGGTCGGCAAACAGTTTTGGCAGCCTGTACCAGGCAACGGTCGGGGTCTTGTGGTGAACGAAGTGCAGATTGTTGTTGAGGAACAGGAACGACAGCGGCGAGCGCTCGATGATCACCGTGCGTCCTTCAGGGTGCTCGGACCACTGATGTTCGGCGAAAGTCCGGACCGCGATCAGCGACTGGCCGAGCCAGACCGGCACCAGAATGTAGAGCCATACCGGAATGCCGAAGCCGAACTGCACGATCGGCACCACGATGGCGAGGCCGATCGCATGCAGCAGCCATGCCTTGCCGATCACCTTATCGCCGGCAATCACATGCCTGGCGTCGTCGACGAAGAAACCGATGCAGGACAGCCAGGGGCCGAGAAAGAAACGGCCGGCCATGGTGTTGTTGATCTTGAGCAGGAATTTCATCGTCGGCGGCAGATCGTCATGCATCCACAACGCCTGGTAATAGCTCTCGGGATCGTCGAGCGGATCGGTCAGGCGCTCGTCGGCGTGGTGGCGCAAATGGAGCGTCTTGAAGCGACGGAACGGCCAGACCAGGCCGATCGGCAGGAAGACGAAGGCTTCGTTGATGAGCGCGCTGCGCGTCGGATGGCCATGCAGCACTTCGTGCATGATCGACGACTGCAAGGCCAGGATGAAGCCGAGGAGAAGAAGTGCCGGGGTCGGATAAGAGGGCCAGAGCAGGAGCCCGGCAGCGAGCCACATTCCGTAACAGAAGAAAGCGAGGACCACGGTCGGCCACTCGATGGCCGCTGCGTCGCGTCGCTTGATGCGCTTGCCTGTCATGCTATCGACCACTGTCCCTCAGTCGCCGGAATTGTTCCTGACAGCACAGTGTCAGGAGAAGTGATTCCGCTCAACGAGACAAAGTGTACAAAATGTTGCGATTGCGCATTTTTGACCGCAGATGTTATGCATTGTAAACAACCCTACGGATTCATTTACGCTGGAAGTGCTGATTCGACGGCTCGGGCGCAAATTTTTCCTAAGAGAGTGCGGAGAACGAACAGTGGACAAACGGGACCTTTCGGCAATCTTCCGGGAGCGCCTGAAGCTGCTCCTGACACGGTCCGATCTCAACCAGTCGGCTTTCGCGTCAGCAGTCGGCATCGACCGGTCGGCGCTGTCGCAACTGATGTCCGGCGCCTCGACGCGCCTGCCGCGCGCCGAAACGCTGCTCAACATCGCCGCCGAATTCAAGATCTCGCTGGACTGGCTGCTCGGCCTCTCCCAGGACGAAGGCGTCACCGGCGAAATCCGCGAAAGCCTGGAGATCGAAGAGGCGCCCGACGGCTTCGACCGCACGCTGCTCGCCAAATGGTTCGCCGAGGCCGCAGGCACCAAGATCCGCTATGTGCCGGCCGGCATTCCCGACCTCCTGCGCACACGCCAGCTGGTCGACTACGAAGCCAACATCACCAACCGCAGCCGTCTGGCGCAGGCCAGCGAGACGCAGTACCGCATCGAGTACAACCGGCGCCCTGAGACCGACATGGAGGTCTGCATGCCGCGCCATACGCTTGAGATCTTTGCCCGCGGCCTGGGCGTCTGGGACCGCTTTCCCGAGGCTGACCGCCGGCAGCAGCTTGCCCATATGGCGACGCTGCTTGACGATCTCTACCCCACCTTCCGCCTGTTCCTCTATGACGGCCGCATGCGCTATTCCATCCCGCTGACCATCTTCGGCCCTTATCGCGCCGCCATCTATGTCGGCGACATGTATGTCGTGCTGAACGCCACCCAGCCGGTCCAAGCGCTGACCCAGCATTTCGACAATCTGATCCGGGCCGCCGACATCAACCCGCATGAGGCCGCCGCCTACGCGCGCAATCTGGCCGGCGCGTCATTTCCATCGGGTTCTGCCTGATCCCCAACGCCCCGGAAAGGTGCGCCGCGCGGCAATTGCAGGTCGCAAACACATTGACTGGACATAAAGACTTCTTTATATCCTTATTCCATTCAAATATCTGAAAGTCGATCCGATGCCCGCCAACAATCCCATCGATGCTCTGCTGGCCGAAAAGGGCGTGCTGCTCGCCGATGGCGCCACCGGCACCAATCTGTTCGCCATGGGTCTGGAGGCCGGCGAAGCGCCGGAGTTGCTGAACGAGGCAGCGCCCGACACCATCACCAGCCTGCACCAGAATTTCGTCGACGCCGGCGCCGATATCATCCTCACCAACTCGTTCGGCGGCACCCGCCACCGGCTGAAGCTGCATCATGCGCAGGACCGCGTGCATGCGCTGAACAAGCGCGCCGCCGAGATTGCCCGCGCGGTCGCCGACAAGGCCGACAGGAAAGTCATCGTCGCCGGCTCGGTCGGTCCGACCGGCGAGTTGCTGGTGCCGCTCGGCGCCATGACCTATGACGAGGCGGTCGAGGCCTTCGCCGAACAGATCGAAGGCTTGAAGGAAGGCGGCGCCGAAGTCGCCTGGATCGAGACCATGTCGGCGCCGGACGAGATCCGCGCCGCGGCGCAAGCCGCCATCCGCGTCGGCCTGCCCTACACCTATACCGGCTCCTTCGACACTGCCGGCCGCACCATGATGGGCCTGCTGCCCAGGGATATCCACGGCGTCGCCGACGGACTTTCAGAGACGCCGCTCGGTGTCGGCGCCAATTGCGGTGTCGGCGCCTCCGACATCCTGGCCTCGCTGCTCGACATGACCGAGGCGAAGCCGGAAGCGACGGTGATCGTCAAGGGCAATTGCGGCATTCCCGAATTTCGTGGCACCGAGATCCATTATTCCGGCACGCCGCAGCTGATGGCCGACTATGTCCGGCTGGCGGTGGATGGCGGCGCGAAGATCATCGGCGGCTGCTGCGGCACCTCGTTCCAGCACCTTGCCGCCATGCGCAAGGCGCTCGACGCGCACACCAAATCCGAACGCCCGACCGTCGCGGGGATCGTCGAGCGCATCGGTCCGATGCGCAACAAGGTGGCGACCGAAAACACCGCCGAGACCAGCGAAGCCCGCCGCGAACGCCGCCGCAGCCGGGCCTGATATCGAACTTATTCGCTGTTTTCAGCGTAACGCGATAGCGCCGTCGTGAAATCCAGGGCGGTGCTGTCGGCGCTTTCATTCATCGTCACCAGGTCACCCGACGACTGCGGATTGCCGATCTGCTCCAGCATGACACGAAAGCGGTCATTGGTCAGCGCCGACTTTGCGGTATTCCGGGCTGCGTCGACGTCATCCATGATGCGCCTGGATTCTGGCGACAGCGTTCCCGACGCCTGCGTGTGTCTCACCGCCGGCGTCGTGTTTCCAATGTTCATGATCTGCAATTCCCGGCTCCCCAAGCCCAGTCCCGACCCCATGCAATAATAGCAGGGCATTGCGATGACGTTCCGGAAAAGCTGCGCAATTTAACGATCAGGCGGATCATCTGTGCGCTTCGGATCAATCGATCCGAAAAAGGCCGGCAGGGTTTCCCCCGCCGGCCTGCCTCACCCGCCCGTAGCCGGTTCCCCGTATCAGAACGACCCCCGTCTGAAAGGAACCGGCTGTATTGCCACTACCGGTTACCGCCGAGCGCCGAGGCAAGGCGCACAAGCGAAAGGAACTCGGACCTGTACCCAAACGGGTCGGCTCCTCGGGCGGCGGTGGCAATCTCCATGATCTTGTCGTAGCCGAACTTCGCGGTCGCATCCTCGTCGCGCAGCTTCTGGCCGAAGGCGGCGACAGCGACGGAGAAACGCTGGTCGGTGCTGGCCTGGTCGAAGGACGCGACCTCGTTGGCCGAGGTCACCGGCGTGGTGATCAGCTTGGAGACGTCCTCGTTCGGCAGCTTGTAGCGGATCTTGACGAAGGCATATTCGTCGGCATTGGCGACGCCGCCATTGTTGACCGTTGCCTGGCCGTAGCGCAGCGGATCCATCTGCTCGCCGCCGCTGCCCTTCGGCGTGATCTCGTAGATGGCGGTCACCGAATGACCGGAGCCGATATCGCCGGCATCGACGCGGTCATTGTTGAAGTCCTCGCGGTTCAAGGCGCGGGTTTCATAGCCGATCAGCCGGTACTCCGAGACCTTGTCCGGATTGAACTCGACCTGGATCTTGACGTCCTTGGCGATGGTGAACAGTGTCGAGGAGGCATCCTCGACCAGAACCTTTTCGGCCTCGGCCAGCGTGTCGATATAGGCGGCGGTGCCGTTGCCGTTCTGGGCGATGGTCTGCATCATCTGATCGTTCAGATTGCCGCGGCCGAAGCCGAACACCGACAGGAAGACGCCGGTCTTGCGCTCCTGCTCGATCAGCCGCTTCAGGTCGTCGTCATCGGTCTGGCCGACATTGAAATCGCCGTCCGTGGCCAGCATCACACGGTTGATGCCGTCCTTGACGAAGGACTGCTGGGCAAGCTTGTAGGCCTCCTTGATGCCCGCCTCGCCGGCCGTCGAGCCACCCGGCGACAGATTGTCGATGGCATTGAGGATCTTGTCCTTCTCGGTGACCTTGGTCGGCATCAGCACGGTGCCGGCGTCACCGGCATAGGTGACGATCGAGATGGTGTCGTCCGCCTTGAGCTTGCTGACCAGCAGCCGGAACGCCGACTTGAGCAGCGGCAGTTTGTCCGGCTCGTCCATCGAACCCGACACGTCGATCAGGAACACCAGATTGGCCTTGGGCTGCTCGACCGGCTTGATGTCGAAACCCTTGATGGCGACGTGCATCAGCTTGGTGTGCCCGTTCCACGGCGTCGGCATGACGCTGACGGTCGAGTTGAACGGCGTCGACGCGGAGTCCGGACCCTTCCAGTCATAGGGGAAGTAATTGACCATCTCCTCGACGCGCACCGTATCGGCTTGCGGCAGGTAGCCCTGCTTCAGCGAACCGCGCACGAAGGAATAGGAGGCGGTGTCGACGTCGATCGAGAAGGTCGAGACCGGATCCTGAAGCGCTGCATGCACCGGATTGGTCTTGAAATCCTCGACGCGGTCGCGGTTTGGCTCCTGCGGCGCTATCTGGTCGGCCGGCATCGTCGAAGGCTGCGCCAGGTACTTGGACTCGGTCGCGCCGGCCATGCGGTCGACCCGCGCGCCGCCGGCCGGAGCAGCGGTGCCGTCAAGCGAAAACTCGCGGCTCTCAACTGGCGCAGGCTCGGCCAACACGCCGCGCCCCAGCGCATCCTGCTGCGCAGGGGCGACAGCAACGGTCGATTCGGGCTTCGGCGGCGCGGGCGGCGTAAGCGTCGTAGTGGTGTCGCGGCTTCGCACATCGGCGTCGGCCTTCTTGTCGCCTTCAGGCGCCTGCTTTTCTTTTACCGGCGCGTTGATCGCCGGCCCATTGGTTGCCGGCTTGTCGGCCAGCGTCTCAGTGATCTTCTCGTCGCTACCGAACGGCAACGGCTGTTCCCTCAGGATGTGGAAGGTGGCGTATCCGGCGATCGGCAGGGCGACGAGCCCGGCAATGGCTGGCGTGGCGATGAGTTTCTTTTGCATGATCTCGCTCCAGAGCTTTTGTGCTCGCTCTGTGAGACGAAGCCCGCCGACCGATCCTTGGGTGACGGCAGAAATATTTTCCTGATCATAAGCGCGCATGGCGGCTTCGAAGGCGCGTGTCTTCGCGCTCTCGCCCGGCGCCGGTACTGCTGCGTCGCGCAGCCTGTTGAGTTCGTTGTCGTCGACCATGGTCACACTTCCCCGGCTGAACGCATCAACGTCTTCAGCCGTTTCTTCGCTTCATGGATGTGCCAGGAAACCGTCGTCTCCGAGATTGCCATCGCCTCGGCGGCGGCCGCATGGCTCAAACCTTCGCCATAGACCAGAAGTACTGCATCGCGCTGCTTGTCCGGCAATTGCCGCACCGCTGCCCAGAGCGCCTCAGTCGGATCTTCGGGCTCGGCGGATGCCTCTCCCGATATCATGCTGTAGGCGCCGAAAGCCTCGGTCTTGACGTTTTCGCGCGTCGTCTTGCGCATCATGTCGCGCGCCGCGTTCAGCGTCACGGAATAGAGCCATGTCGTAAACGCGCCGCCGCCGCGGTAGTCGCGGATCGCCTTGCCGAGACGGACACAGACCTCCTGGGCGATGTCTTCGGCATCGGCCTTCTTTCCGCACCAGCGATAGGCGGCGCGATAGACGAAGTCGTAGTGCCGCTCCAGCAATTTGCCGAAGGCACCCCTGTCTCCGCCCTTCGCCCGCCCGATCAATTCGGCGTCGGAGGCTTCACTTTCATCCAGCATCATCGCCATCATTTGCCTGTTGGACGAAGGCTAATGGCCAATCCTTGGGGTTATGGAAAGATTTTTTTCCGAGGCGACGGATGCACGCGCAACAGGTGCGCTGAGATTCAGGTGAGGCCGAGCCGAAAACGATGGATTTCGAGAACCGGAGTGGAGCGTACTTTTGGTACGCGAGCACCGGAAGCACTGAAAGCCGTCGTTTGCAGGCCGGCCTCACCTGAATATCAGCACACCTGGCCCGAGGCCCAGCCGGACGACCAAGCCCACTGAAAATTATAGCCGCCCAGCCAGCCCGTGACATCGACGACTTCGCCGATGAAAAACAGCCCCGGCACGGATTTCGCCTGCATCGTCTTCTGATCGAGCCCGTTGGTATCGACACCGCCAAGCGTCACTTCCGCCGTGCGGTAACCCTCGGAGCCGGCCGGCTTGATGCGCCAGTCGTTGACGGCGGCTTCGACGGTTTTCATTTGCAGGTCTGTCAAATCAGCGAGATTGCCATCGATCCCACTGCGCTCGGCGACTGCTTGCGCAAGGCGCTTCGGCAAATGGTTTGCAAGCACCGTCTGCACCGCTTGCCTGCCGTTGACGCGCCGGGCGGCGCGAAGCAGTTCCGCCACATCCCTCCCCGGCAGCATGGCGATGCGGATCTCGTCGCCCTCGCGCCAATAGGACGATATTTGCAGGATGGAAGGCCCGCTCAAGCCGCGATGCGTAAACAGCATCGCTTCTGAAAACCGCGTCTTGCCGCAGGCGACTTCGGCATCGACGGCATTGCCGGCCAAAGGCGCCAGCCGCTCCAGCGTTCTTGCGTCGAAGGTAAGCGGCACCAGCGCCGGCCGTGTTGTTTCCACCACCGCAAGGCCGAATTGCGCCGCAAGCTCGTAGCCGAAACCGGACGCGCCCATTTTGGGGATCGACTTGCCCCCGCAAGCCACGACTAACGAGCTGCAAGCGACGCTGCCAGCGGAGAGCGTCAGCACAAACCCGTCCGCGGTCTTGCTGACGTTCCTCACCTCGGTCGACAACGCCAGTTCCACACCCCAATCCTGCATGTCGGAAACCAGCATGTCGATGACCTGGCGCGCCGAGCCGTCGCAAAACAGCTGTCCCAGCGTCTTCTCGTGATAGGCAATGCCATGGCGTTCGACGAGCGCGATGAAGTCGCCTTGCGTGTAGCGGCTGAGCGCCGAAATGCAGAAATGCGGATTGCCGGAGATGAAATTCTTCGGGCTGGTGTGGATGTTGGTGAAATTGCAGCGGCCACCGCCGGAGATGCGGATCTTCTCGCCGGGCTTTGCCGCGTGATCGAGCACCAGGACCGAGCGGCCGCGCTTGCCCGCCTCGATGGCGCACATCATTCCGGCCGCACCGGCGCCGATCACCACGACATCATAGGATTGCATCAGGCTGTTCGTTCCCGCTCGACTGGCGCTGTTTTAACAGGCCGCGCCAATCGTGCAGTCTCTACCCGTTCGTTGCGACTTCAGGCAACGCCTCGTTAGATCAGCGTCTCGGCGAACAGCGTCGTCAGTCGCTTCCAATGACGTTCGGCGCCGGCCGCGTTGAAGACGCTGTGGTCCGACACGCACCAGCCATGCGCCATGCCGGCATAGTTTTCGATGGCGTGGTCGACCTCCGCCACGCGCAGCGCCTCGACCAGCCGCGCCGACTGCTCCGGCGGAAAGCTGCGGTCGACGCCCGATGTCCCGACATAGACGCGCGCCTTGATCATTGCGGCCTTGCGGTGCGGGCTGTCGGCGGCATCGCTGGCCAGATTGCCGCCATGGAAGCTCGCCGCCGCCACGATGCGATCGGGATAGGTTGCAGCCGCATTCAAAGCCCGCGCCCCGCCCATGCAGTAACCGACGACACCGACCGGTCCGGTGACACCTTCAGCGGTAAGCGTGTCGAGGAACGCCCTGCTGTCGCGGATGGTCATGTCCTGTGTCGTGCCGTGGACCAACGCCGTCAGCGCGACCTTGGTCTCCTCGACGACGAAAGCGGTCTTGGGCTCGAACGGCCCGTAGGGTGCTTTGCGATAGAAAAGATCCGGCACCAGCACGGCATAGCCCTCGCCTGCCAGCCGTTCCGCCATTGCGTCGAGCGCCGGTCGCGGACCGAAAGCGTCCATATAGAGAATGATGCCGGCCCTGGACGAGGAAGCGGTCGCCGAGCGGAACAGCCCGGCTTTCGCCACGCCGTCCCCGGTCTTGATCTCAATGTCCTGCTTCGCCATGGCCCGCTCCGTTAAATGTCGTGCGATACATATAAGCAGGCACCGTCAGGGCAAGCCGTTCCCTGACAATCCCGTTCAACACTTTGTGCGGGCTTTCGACCCGGCTACAGGCCGGCAAACGCCGTCATGTGAAAGGCCTGAACCTCAGGCGGATAGCGATGGGCCGTGCCATACGGACAGGCGTTGCGGTCGAGGCAGCCGCCGCCGCGGCATGGTTCGCCCTTCGATCCCCGCACATGCGCCAGGCAAGCCTGATGAGCGAAACCATCCGCGGAATAGGCGTCAACCGGACAGGATTTCAGGCAAGGTTTTGCAACACAGGCGTCGCAAAGGTGAATCGCTTCGCGACGTTCAGGAAGCGCGATCTCATCCTCGAACAGCAACGCGCCGCGATAGGCATGCCAGAGCCCGTACTGCGGATGCATCAGGATGCCCAGCGGCGACGGTCTCAGCCCCTCCGCTCGCATCGCCCATTGCTGGAACGGCAGATAAGGTCTGTCCGAAGGCGAAACGGCGCGCGCGCCGAATTTCTCCGCCACCGCACCGATCACTGCGCGCGACCATGTGTCGAGCGGATTAGCAATGGTTTGCGGTTGCCGGTCGCGCCAGCGCAGGAAATGCGGCCAGGGTGCCGCTCCCGCCTGCCCCACCAACAGCACGGATTTGGCGGGGGCAACTGAAGGGCCATGCGGCGGCGTTTCGCTTGTTGCGAAATTGAAGCCGCCGCGCAGCATGAGGCCGTCGGCGGAAAGCGCGGCCGCTATCTCGTCAGCCCGGCGCCGCGCAATCATCCCTTCTTGTCCGGGTCGGAGAAAGCGCTCCGCCAGACTTCCTTGTGGATGATGTTGGCGACTTTAGCCCCGCCTGACTCGGGCTCCTTTCAGGTGAAGGCGTCAGCCATCGACGCCTTCTTCGTCGCGATGTAGTCCTTCAGCCCGTCGTCGATGCCCGGATCGAGATACGGCGCCTCATAGGTCTCCAGCCAGCGGCGGGCGAGTTCGTTGGCGCGCTGCGGCGCTGTCTTCTCGCCCTCGGCCAGCCACTGCTCGTAGGAATTGTTGTCGGCGATGCTGGAGCGGTAGAAGGCGGTCTGGAAATTGGCCTGGGTGTGGTCGCAGCCGAGATAGTGGCTGCCCGGGCCGACCTGGCGGATGGCGTCCATCGCCTGGCCGTTTTCCGAGAGGTCGACGCCTTCGGAAAACTTTTGCGTCATGCCGAGCTGATCGATGTCCATCATGAATTTTTCGTAGCAGGACGCCAGTCCGCCTTCGAGCCAGCCGGCCGAATGCAGGACGAAATTGGTGCCGGCAAGAATGGTCGAGTTGAGCGTGTTGGCGCTCTCGTAGGCGGCCTGCGCATCCGGAACCTTGGAGGCGCAGAGCGAGCCGCCGGTGCGGAACGGCAGACCGAGCCGGCGGGCAAGCTGTGCGGCGCCGTAGGAAACCAGCGACGGCTCCGGTGTGCCGAAGGTCGGCGCACCAGACTGCATGGAGATCGACGAGGCGAAGGTGCCGAACAGCACCGGCGCGCCGGGACGGATCAACTGCGTGAAAGAGGCGCCGGCCAGCACCTCTGCCAGAACCTGCGTCAGCGTGCCGGCCACCGTGACCGGGCTCATCGCGCCGGCAAGGATGAACGGCGTGACGATGCAAGCCTGGTTGTGACGCGAATAAACCTTCAGCGCGCCCAGCATGGTTTCGTCGAACACCATCGGCGAATTGGCGTTGATCAGGCTGGTCAGCACGGTGTTGTTTTCGACGAAATCGTCGCCGAACACGATCTTGGCCATGGCGACGGTGTCTTCGGCCCGCTCTGGCGCCGTCACCGAACCCATGAACGGTTTGTCCGAATATTTGATGTGGCTGTAGATCATGTCGAGATGGCGTTTGTTGACCGGCACGTTGACCGGCTCGCAAACCGTGCCGCCCGAATGGTGAATCGACGGCGCCATATAGGCGAGCTTCACGAAATTCCGGAAATCCTCGATCGTCGCGTAGCGCCTGACACCGTCGAGATCGCGCACGAAGGGCGGACCATAGACCGGCGCGAAGACCGTGGCGTTGCCGCCGATCTGCACCGAACGTTCGGCGTTGCGCGCATGCTGGGTGTAGATGGGCGGCGCGGTCTTCAGCAGCGAGCGGCAGAGGCCCTTGGGAAAATGCACGCGCTCGCCCTTGACGTCGGCGCCCGCCTCTTTCCAAAGCTGCAGCGCCTCGGCGTCGTCGCGAAAGATGATGCCGATCTCTTCCAGCACCGTATCGGTGTTGTTTTCGATAATCGCCAGGCCTTCCTCGTTGAGGACCTCATAGATGTTGATCTTGCGCTTGATATAGGTGAGCTGGGTGCCCGGTCCGCCGCCCGAGCGCGCCGCCCGCCTTGCAGCCGCGCCGCCGCTGGCAGCACGTCCACGTCGCGCATTGGACGCTTCCTGGTCGACTGACGCGTTTTCACTCATGATCGTTTTTCCCTAAAAACCGTTTGCGGCCGCGTAGGCGGCTTCTCGCCCGGATCGTAGCCATGCACCCTATTCGAAACGGCCCGCCAGCGCCAACGCCTGTCGCAAAATCGACAAGAATTCCAATAGATTTGCGGTCGCTTTCCTTTTGCGGGAAGTCGCAAATCAGCTATGGATACCTGCCCCCGCCGGGTTAGGTATTGACGCGATTATTTTAAGCCGCCGTGATCGCATCCGCGCGGCAAGGAGCCCGAGAAAAATGGCCGACGACGAGATCATCCTCTCCGAGCTTTCCGACGACGAGTTGGTGCAGCAGATGCACGACGATCTCTATGACGGACTGAAGGAAGAGATCGAGGAAGGCACCAACATCCTGCTCGAGCGCGGCTGGGTGCCCTACAAGGTGCTGACCGAAGCTCTGGTCGAAGGCATGCGCATCGTCGGCGAGGACTTTCGCGACGGCATCCTGTTCGTTCCCGAGGTGCTGCTGTCGGCCAACGCGATGAAAGCCGGCATGTTCATCTTGCGCCCGCTGCTGGCCGCCACCGGCGCGCCGAAGCAGGGCAAGATGGTGATCGGCACCGTCAAGGGCGACATCCACGACATCGGCAAGAACCTCGTCGGCATGATGATGGAAGGTGCCGGCTTCGACGTCATCGATCTCGGCATCAACAATGCGGTGGAAAAATACCTCGACGCCATCGAGCAGCACCAGCCCGACATTATCGGCATGTCGGCGCTTTTGACCACGACCATGCCTTACATGAAGGTCGTCATCGACACGATGAAGGAAAAGGGCATCCGCGACGACTATGTCGTCCTGGTCGGCGGCGCGCCGCTCAACGAGGAATTCGGCAAGGCCGTCGGCGCCGATGCCTATTGCCGCGACGCGGCTGTGGCGGTCGAGACCGCCAAGGACTTCATGAAGCGCAAGCATAATATGCGCGCTTCAGCCTGATCTGTTACGCAAGGCGTCTGGGCCACAATCGAAAGCCGCGCCTTGCAGCGCGGCTTTTTTGTTCCAGCTATTGGAACGGATGGCTGCGTCAGGGTTTGGTGACGGTGTCGTCGACGGCTTTCGCAGTCGATTTGATATCCCGGCCGACACCACGGACGGTGTTGGCACAGGCCGTAAGCGCCAGGATGCAGGCAAGGATTGCAATCGGCGCAACGCGTAACAGTTTCATGGACGGTTTATCCCTCTCTCGATAGATTCGCCCCACAGCAACGAAGGCCGCTTCGACCGGGTTCCATGGCCAGAATGCAAAAAACGAAACCGAATCAAGACGACAGGCTGCTGGTCATCGCCTGTGGAATGATTGCGCGCGAAGTTTTGGCCGTCAAGGAGCAGCTCAAGCTCGACCATCTCGACCTGACCTGCCTGCCGGCGGAGTTCCATTTCTACCCCGACCGCATCGCACCGGCGATGGACAAGGCGATCGAAAAGGCCAAGGCGGAAGGCTATAGCAACATCTTCGTCGGCTATGCCGATTGCGGTACCGGCGGCATGCTCGACCGGGTCCTGGAGAAGCACGGCGTCGAGCGCATGGCCGGGCCGCACTGCTTTGCCTTCTACCAGGGCATGGACGCCTATGCGAAGGTCGCCGACGACGACATGATGTCGTTCTACATGACCGATTTCCTGTGCCGCCAGTTCGACGCCTTCTTCATGAAGCCGCTCGGCCTCGACAAGCACCCGGAGCTGATCAAGGACTATTTCGGCAACTACCAGAAGCTGATCTACATCGCCCAGACCGACGATCCGGAACTCGACAAAGTCGCCGAGAAGGCCGCGAAGATGCTTGGCCTCGTCTATGAGCGCCGCTCGACGGGCTATGGCGACCTGACGGCCGGGCTGGCGCAGGCCGCCGCCCACGCCTGAAGCGGTTCTTGAGCCGGGACGCTGTCGAGAACAGATGACAGGCCGCCGCGAATGGTTAAGTTGTGAGCCACAAGCAAACAGGCTGATTCAGCCATCCGAACACGGAACGTCCCGATGACCCCTCGCGTCCTGCTCGCCGCCCTTGGCCTCCTCTGCCTCGTCTTGCCCGCTCGCGCCGACGGCGAGGTGCGGAAGATCATCACGCCTGCCGACAAGGTTCGCCTCGACAAATATGGCGAGACCCGCAAGGCGGCGCTGGCCGAGGCAAAAGCGGGAGACCCGGCTGAGGTCAGCCAACTCGACGCGCTGCTGGCAAAGCCGATAGTGGCCTTTTCCGACAAGGACCTGAGCGGCAACTGGCAATGCCGAACCATCAAGGTGGGCCTGACCGGCCCGCTGGTCATCTATGGCTGGTTCAAGTGCAAGGTCACGGACGATGGCTCCGGCTGGCAGCTGGAAAAGGTCAGCGGCTCGCAACGCACCAAGGGCCGTTTCTTCGACGATAGCGAAAAACGCGCGATCTATCTCGGCTCCGGCTATGTCAATGACAACAAGCCAAAACCCTATGGCAGCGGCCCGGAAAGCGACCAGGTCGGCTATGCCTTCCGCACCAGCGCCAATGAATGGCGCATCGAATTCCCGGCGCCCTACTACGAATCGAAACTCGACATCATCGAGTTCAAGCGCTGATCCGTTGGTCTCTCGCTGGCCGGGCGGTCATCAAGATTTAACCTCGCCCGGCACAGAATTGAGCCGGGCAGCGCACGGCAAATGGTTGCGCCCCGGCAAGAAAGCGTGCCATGGCATCAGCGGTTGAAAAAAGTGCTGCGATCGTCATTGTCACCGAAGGCGGACCGCACATCTGGGCAATCGTCAACGCCATCGCCGACCAGTTCGGTCCTGTCAGCGTCATCCTCGAAAGCCCTGAATCCAAAAAACAATTGCTGCTCGGCCGGGCGCGCCGCCAGGGCTTGTTTTCGGCCATCGGTCAACTCGGCACGATGGTGTTGACGAGGCTCGGCAAGCGCTTCTTCGCTGGCAACGCAGAGCGGCTCATCGCCGATCAGAAGCTTGAGACCGAGCCGAAGCCGGGACAAAAGATCATCCACGTCTCCTCCGCCAACGCAGCCGATTGCCTGCAGGCGATCGCCGACATCCGCCCGGGCGTGGTGCTGCTCGCCGGCTGCCGGCTCTTGTCCCGGCAGACGCTGGCGCAAATGCCCTGCCCGGTGCTCAACTACCACGCCGGCATCGCGCCCAAATACCGCGGCATGAATGGCGGCTACTGGGCGCTGGCCTCCGGCGATCTCCAGAATTTCGGCACCACCGTGCATCTGGTCGACGCCGGCGTCGATACCGGCGGCGTGTTGAAACAGGCGCGCGGCAAGCCGGAGCCCGGCGACACTATTTCGAGCTATGCGTTGCGCCAGGCGGCGTTCTCGCGTGACATCTGCGTCGAGGCGGTCCGCGGTGCCTTGGACGGCAAGCTTGTCACGATCGACCCCGGCCTGCCGTCGAAACAATGGTACCATCCGACGATCTGGTTCTATCTCTGGACCGGCCTGACCAAGCGGGTTTGGTAGCCAGCCTTCCCTCGGAATCTCGCCTTTCTTTTTGCGACGTCCAATAGCGTCGCTTTTGAATGCGCGCGCGTCGTCCCATAACAAGCAGCCCCACTGCGCATCCGGCAATGCTCGCACCTGCTGGACAAAGTGGTGGAGCGTCGTTTCCCTCATGGACGCACGGCGCTCTACAGGGAGTGAGAGAATTCATGGCCGATCTGATCGTCGTCTATTGGCGCGACATCCCCGCCCAAGTCATCGTCAAGAAGGGCCGGCAGAACGCCAAGCGCGAACTGCCGCTGCGCTTCACCGAGGCGATCGATATGTGCGCCATGCGCACCGGCGCCGGCGGCACCGACGATTACCTCGCCGAATGGCGCAAGGCCGATCCGATCCCGGTCGGCGACGACCTCGAAGCCGAGGTCGAGAAGGCATTCAGCGACATCGACGCGAAATACGACCGCGAGCGGCTGGTCGCTCTGGTCAAGGCAGGCGGGAAAGAAAATGTCTGAAACCACTCCTGCCAAAGAGGGGCCAAGGGTTACCCAGCCGGTTACCCAGGCCACTCAGGTCAAGAAAGCAGCGCCGAAATCGGACTACAAGCCGGCCGACGTATCGCCGCAGCGGCGCGTGCAGCGCTCGTTTGCGATCAGGCTGTGGTCGATCCGCCATTCGCGATTGCTCGAATGGTTCTACTCCAGATTCGCAGACATGTTCCTGCTGCTCCATCCGCTGTGGAAAGGCCTTGGCTACGGCCGCGTCGAAGCGCCGATCAAGTTCGTTGAAAAACGCGTAAAAGGCTTCATGTTCGACTGCCGCATGTGCGGTCAGTGCATATTGTCCTCGACCGGCATGTCGTGCCCGATGAACTGCCCCAAACAGCTGCGCAACGGCCCGTGTGGCGGCGTGCGCGCCAACGGCAATTGCGAGGTCGAGCCCGACATGCCTTGCGTCTGGGTCAAGGCCTGGGAAGGTTCGCGGAACATGGAGCATGGCGACAGGATCCTGACCGTTCAGAAGCCCGTAGACCAGTCGCTGCGCGAAACCTCGGCCTGGCTGCGGGTGACGGCGCAGTCGGCAGCGGCCCGTGAAGCCGCTGCCAAAGCCAACACTGGAGCGGCCGCGTGATCGGCCGCCAGCGCGACGAAAACCCGGCCGGCATCCATCTGCCGCTCGATCCCCTGCCCGGCCACTCCTCACGTGGCCGACTGGAGCGTGTGCTGCGGCGCGGCGAATTCGCGGTTACCACCGAGCTCAACCCGCCCGACAGCGCCGATCCCGAAGACGTCTATAACCGCGCGAAAATCTTCGACGGCTGGGTCGACGCCATCAATGCCGTCGATGCCTCCGGCGCCAACTGCCACATGTCCTCGGTCGGCATCTGCGCGCTTTTGACCCGCATGGGCTATGCCCCGATCATGCAGATTGCCTGCCGTGACAGGAACCGGATCGCCATCCAGGGCGACGTGCTGGGCGGTGCGGCGATGGGCGTCGCCAACATGCTGTGCCTCACCGGCGACGGCGTCCAGGCCGGCGACCAGCCCGGCGCCAAGCCTGTCTTCGACCTCGATTCCATGTCGTTGCTGGAAACCTGCCGCATCATGCGCGACAACGGCAAGTTCCTATCCGGCCGCAAGTTGACGACGCCGCCGCAAATTTTCCTCGGCGCCGCCGTCAACCCCTTCGCGCCACCCTTCGATTTCCGCCCGATCCATCTCGGCAAAAAGATCGCCGCCGGCGCGCAGTTCGTGCAGACGCAATACTGCTTCGACGTGCCGATGTTCAGAACCTTCATGCAGAGGGCGCGGGACTTGGGGCATACGGAAAAAGTTTTCATCCTGTGCGGCGTCGGCCCGCTGGCTTCGGCCAAGACGGCCAAATGGATCCGCTCCAACGTGCCCGGGATCCATATTCCCGATGCCATCATCAAGCGGCTGGAAGGCGCCCAGGACCAGAAGAAGGAAGGCAAGCAGCTCTGCACCGACATCATCAACGAGGTGAAGGAAATTCCTGGTGTCTCCGGCATCCATGTGATGGCCTACCGCCAGGAGGAATATGTCGCCGAGATCGTCGATGAATCGGGCGTGCTGAAAGGCCGCCAGCCATGGAAACGCGAGATCCGCCACGACGATCAGATGGTCGCCGACCGGCTCGAGAGCATACTGCACGACGACATTACCGAAACGCAGGTGGACATGGTGAAGACCGCGCACTGACAGCGCGGACGGCCAGCCATTCGCTTGAATGAAACCAGACAACGATATAAAGAAATCTTTATATCAGGCGGAGAGACTTCATGACCCGGACCATCGTCGCCTCGGCGACACGAGAGATCATCATCGGCTTCGACCAGCCTTTCTGCGTCATCGGCGAGCGCATAAACCCGACCGGCCGCAAGAAGCTGGCCGCCGAGATGATCGCCGGCAATTTCGAGACAGTCATCAAGGATGCGCTGGAACAGGCCGCCTGCGGCGCCACCATGCTCGACGTCAATGCCGGCGTCACCTCCGTTAATCCGAACGAAACCGAACCCGGCCTGCTGGTGCAGACGCTGGAGATCGTCCAGGGCCTGGTCGACCTGCCGCTGTCGATAGACTCGTCGGTCACCGCCGCCATCGAGGCAGCGCTCAAGGTCGCCAAGGGCCGCCCGCTGGTCAACTCCGTGACCGGCGAAGAGGAAAAGCTCGAAGCCATCCTGCCGCTGGTCAAGAAGTACAATGTTCCGGTCGTCGCGATCTCCAACGACGAGACCGGCATTTCGATGGATCCGGATGTGCGCTTCGCCGTCGCCAAGAAGATCGTGCAGCGCTGCGCCGATTTCGGCATTCCGGCGCATGACGTCGTCGTCGACCCGCTGGTGATGCCGATCGGCGCGCTCGGCGATGCCGGCCGCCAGGTCTTCGCGTTGCTGCGCCGTCTGCGCGAAGAGCTCAAGGTCAACACCACTTGCGGCCTGTCCAACATTTCGTTCGGCCTGCCGCACCGCCACGGCATCAACGCCGCCTTCATCCCGATGGTGATCGGCGCCGGCATGACTAGCGCTATCATGAACCCGGTTCGCCCGCAGGAAATGGAAGCCGTGCGCGGCGCCAATGTGCTCAACGGCACCGACGAGAACTGCACCAACTGGATCCGCACCTACAAGGATTACAAACCGGCCGAAGGCGGCCAGGCGGTCGCAGCGCCCACCGCCGTTAACGCTCCGGGCGAAGGCGGCGGCAATGGCGGTCGCCGGCGCGGCGGCCGTGAAGCCCGCATGGCCAGGGGATAAGCGCGCAATCGTGAACTCGCCTGCAAACATTACTGATCCGCTCGTGCTGTTCATGCCGTCAGGCAAGCGCGGGCGGTTTCCCGTCGGCACACCGGTGCTCGATGCCGCGCGTCAGCTCGGCGTCTATGTCGAGAGCGTCTGCGGTGGCCGCGCCACCTGCGGTCGCTGCCAGATCGAAGTGCAGGAAGGCAATTTCGCCAAGCACAAGATCGTCTCGTCCAACGACCACATCTCGCCCAAGGGCGCCAAGGAAGAGCGCTATGAGCGCGTCCGCGGCCTGCCCGAGCGGCGCCGCCTGTCCTGCTCGGCGCAGATTCTCGGCGACCTCGTCATCGACGTGCCGCAGGACACGGTTATCAACGCCCAGACCATCCGCAAGGATGCCGACACGCGCGTCATCGCCCGCGATGCGGCGATCCGCATGTGCTATGTCGAGATCGAAGAGCCCGACATGCACAAGCCGCTGGGCGATCTCGACCGCCTCAAGATCGCCTTGATGAAGGATTGGGGCTTTAAAAACCTCGAATTCGACTTCTACCTGATGCCGCAGATGCAAGGCATACTGCGCAAGGGTAACTGGACCGCGACCGCGGCCATCCACAAGGATGCCGAAAGCGACATCGCCCGCGTCATAGCACTCTGGCCCGGCCTCAAGAACGAGGCCTATGGACTGGCCTGCGACATCGGCTCGACCACCATCGCCATGCATCTGGTGTCGTTGCTGTCGGGCCGCGTCGCCGCTTCGTCGGGCACCTCCAACCCGCAGATCCGCTTCGGCGAGGATCTGATGAGCCGCGTCTCCTATGTGATGATGAACCCGGACGGCCGCGAAGGCATGACGGTCGCCGTGCGCGAGGCGATCTCGGGCCTAGTCGACAAGGTCTGCGCGGAAGGCAATGTCCAGCGCAACGACATCCTGGATTCCGTCTTTGTCGGCAATCCGATCATGCACCATCTGTTCCTCGGCATCGATCCGACCGAACTCGGCGGCGCGCCCTTCGCACTCGCCGTCTCGGGCGCGGTGCGCATCAAGGCCTCCGATATCGGCCTGAAGCTCAACCAGGGCGCCCGCCTCTATATGCTGCCTTGCATTGCCGGCCATGTCGGCGCCGACGCCGCAGCCGTGACGCTGTCGGAAGGCCCGCATCGCCAGGACGAGATGATGCTGATCGTCGACGTCGGCACCAATGCCGAGATCGTGCTTGGCAACCGCAAGCGGGTGGTCGCAGCCTCCTCGCCCACCGGTCCCGCCTTCGAGGGCGCGGAAATCTCCGGCGGCCAGCGCGCTGCCCCCGGCGCAATCGAGCGCGTGCGCATCGACCCCGATACGCTGGAGCCGAAATACCGCGTCATCGGCTCTGAACTCTGGTCCGACGACCCCGGCTTCCTGGATAGCGTGCAGGCGACCGGCGTCACCGGCATTTGCGGCTCCGGCATCATCGAGATCGTGGCCGAAATGTACCTCGCCGGCATCATCTCCGAGGATGGCGTCATCGACGGGTCGCTGGCCGAGCGGTCGCCGCGCGTCACGGTCAACGGCCGCACCTTCTCTTATGTCTTGAAGGAAGGCGAACCCAAGATCACCATCACGCAGACCGACGTGCGCGCCATCCAGCTTGCCAAGGCGGCGCTCTATGCCGGCACCAAGCTTCTGATGGAAAAGCAGAACACCGAACACGTCGACCGCATCCATTTCGCCGGCGCCTTCGGCTCGTTCATCGATCCGAAATACGCCATGGTGCTTGGGCTGATCCCGGACTGCGACCTCGACAAGGTCTCGGCCGTCGGCAACGCCGCCGGTGCCGGCGCGCGGATGGCGCTGCTCAACCGCGGCTATCGCCGCGAGATCGAGGACACGGTCAGCCACATCGAGAAGATCGAGACCGCACTGGAGCCGAAATTCCAGGAGCATTTCGTCTACGCCATGGCGCTTCCCAACAAGGTCGATCCGTTCCCGAAACTGTCGGCGGCGGTGAAATTGCCGCCACGCAAGACCGTCAGCGAGGATGGCGTCGCCGGCGACGCCGCCCCGCGCCGGCGTTCGCGCGAAGGCCATGCCGCCAGGCGCAGCCGGGAATAAGCCGCCTTACGAAGGCCGCCAATTCGCCCAATTTCATTTGTATGCAAATGTTTCCAGATCGCACCGATCTGGAAACCGAAACGCTGTTTTGGCGCAATCCGTCCGATACAGACGTGAAGCATTTAACGGACATCGAATGGCGGACCGGACTATTCCGCCGCCACAACGCTCCAAAGGAGAATAGAGATGTTCGAGACCCTGGGCCGTTTTCGTGCGGCCATGAAGAATGCACAGGCCGTGCGCGCCATGAACAACCTGCCACCCGAAATCCAGAAGGACATCGGCTGGCCCGTGTCGCCGCGCATCGACGCCCAGACCAACCTGTCGCGTCTGATCCTGGGCTCGGGCCGCTGATGACCTTCGCCGACAAGTGCAAATTGCTGACCAAGCGCCGGGGCCGCCGCATGGTCCCGGCTGCGACCGACGTCAAGCTGCGCGCCGCGCTGCTGCCCCGGCGCTGAGCCGCGCTGCGCAAAACAGCGGACCTGGCTGATCAAACAACCGTGTTGGCTTGGGCCAGAATCTTGACATTTCGGCTGGAGGTACGATCTTCGAGACAGTGGGGGAATTCTCTTAGTCGGCTGCGGCCGAGCTTGTGTACGCGAATGCCCAGTTTCAAAAGCCACCTCGTTTCCTTCATCCTCCGGCACAGCCGCAAGAAGGCATTTGCCAGCCCGGAAAACCTGCAGCGCTGGATCGCCTATGCCCGCAAGACCGAGGATCATCATCCCCCGGCATTGCTGCGGGAGCAGCTCGATATCACCGAGCGCAGCGTCGATGGCTTCCCTGTCTATGAAATCGCGCCGAAGGCCGGCGAACGCAGGCGCATCCTCTACATGCATGGCGGCGCCTATGTCTTCCAGATCACATCCTATCATTGGGGGTTGATCGCCGAGGTGGCCGAGCGCTTGGGTTTCGGCATCACCGTGCCGATCTATCCCATCGCGCCGGAGCATGATTTCCACGCCATGTTCGGCATGGTCGGCGACGTCTACCGGCAGATGCTGGATGAGACCGACGCTGAAGACATCGTCTTCATGGGCGATTCCGCGGGCGGCAACATGGCCGTCGTGCTGACCATGATGGCGGCTGAGGAAGGCCTGCCCTTGCCGTCGCGCCACGTGCTGATTTCACCCGGCCTCGACATGTCGCTGTCCAACCCCGAAGTGTTCGAGGCGGAACGCAACGATCCGTGGCTCGGCATTTCCGGCGGGCTGGAAGCGATCCGCATGTACAGTGCCGGCATCGATCGCAGGGACTGGCATATCAGTCCGCTCTATGGCGACCTCTCGGTGCTGCCGCAGACCCTGCTTCTGACCGGCTCGCACGACCTGCTCAGCCCCGACAATCTGATCTTCGCCAAAAAGGCACGCGCTGCCGGCGTCGATATCGACGTCGTCTATGAGGAAGGCATGTTCCACGTCTGGCCGCTGATCGAGATGCCGGAGGCGCGTCGCGCCAGGGAGAGCATCGTCGCCTTCCTTGAAGGTGAGCCCACCAAGCGGCGCGCAACTGCGCGGCGCACGGCGCGACCCGCTCTCGCGGCGCGCCCCGCCCAAGCAGCGGAATAGCAGAGCAATTCCAGGAAAAGTGTAAAACGGTTTTCCCGGGAAAGCGTGTAGCGCTTTCCCTTGGGAATTGAGTCAAAACAAGGAGTTAGAGCGGCTCGCCGTTTCCGTGAAACGGTGAACCGCTCTAGAACTTGCCGGTTTCGCGGAAAAGCTCGAACGTCGCACGGATATGGTCGGCGACGGCCTTGACCGGCGCGCTGGCGTCCGGCGACACCACCATCGCCAGATTGTAGGTGCCGATATCGGGCATGCCGTCCTTCGGGCAAAGCTCGACCATGTCGTTGCCCAGGAACGACTTCGGCAACGGTGCAACCGCGAGATCCGACATGATGGCGGCGCGCTGGCCTGCCGTGTGGGCGCTCATATAGGCGATGCGGTAATTGCGGCCTTCACGGCTCAGCGCATCGAGCGCGCCGGCCCGCCAGGCGCAGCCCTCTTCCCACAGCGACACCGGCAAAGGCTCGCGCAGATGCGCGCTGCCGCCCTTGGCGCCGGCCCAGACGATCGGCTCGGTGAGCAGCACCTCGGCGCCGAGTGCGCTGGTCTTGTAGGAATTGGTCAGCAGCGTGATGTCGAGCGCCCGGTCGTCCATGCGGCGGCGCAGATTGCTGCTCTGGTCGATGGTGACGTCGACGGCAATCGACGGATGCGACTGCGCGAAACGCTTCAGCACATGCGGCAACACGCGCTCGCCATAGTCGTCCGGCGAGCCGAGCCGCACCACGCCGACGATCTCGGGGATGATGAACTTCGACACCACCTCGCGGTTGATCGACAACAGCCGGCGGGCATAACCGAGCAGCATCTCGCCATCCGTGGTCAGCGTCACCGAGCGCGCATCCCGCGCGAAAACAGAGCGCCCGAGAATGTCCTCGAGCTTCTTGATCTGCATGGAGACCGCCGACGGCGTGCGGAACACCGCATTGGCCGCCGTGGTGAAACTGCCGGTCTCTGCAATGGCCACGAAGGTGCGCAAAACGTCGAGATCGAGCAGCGGCAGCGGATGATTGAGTGGGGCGTTCATCGGGATCGACCTTCAATTTTTCTGATGTGAAGCATCATTCCATTTCGTTTGATTGAACATCAGATTGGGAGGATAGTCAACTCCATCGAAGGCAGGACGTGCCATGGCTCCAACGCTCCTGACACGGAATTGCACTCGATGCGGAATATCCAGGCGACGGAACGCGTTCATGCGGGACGTGCCACAACCAAAGGAGAATGAAATGTCTATCCTGTCATCCATCGGTCGGCTTGCGACCGAATTGAGCGCGGCCCGCGCCCGCTTCCAGACCGAACGTGCGATCCGCTCGCTGCCGATCGAACTGCAGAAGGATATCGGCTGGCCTGAAGCTGCCGACACCAAGACCGGTGCACGCCACGGCGTCGGATCCTGGGCTGGAGCAAAGTAAACCATTGTGTACCTTGTGCTGAAGGCCTGCCGCGCAGACCAGCCCGGCAGGCCTTCTCTATTGGCCCTGCAGGCTTTCTCCAACTTATTTGCACTCAAATGATTTTCAGAGCCGTGTCGCCGCTGCATGGCGCATATGCGTCACTTGCATGGCGCCTCAATGTCGCCGGTAACACACTGTAAGTAATCGTAAATTTTGGGCACCATGCCCAATAATGTCGCAAACGATGTCGCATTTCCATTCAAGCGCTTCGCATTTGCGATTTAGTTTCTGCTCACGCAGGCCTATATCACCGTCAGCAAACGAGCTGCCCCACTCCATCAAGCGAAGGCGACCCGTCTGAGCAACCGATAGGAGATGATGATGAAGCTTTTTGCCCGCCTCTTTGCCCGCCGCGAAATGAACCTGACGACCGCTCTCGAGCGCCAGCGCCTTGCCAATACCATGCCCGGCCAGACCGGTGCCATGAATGCGGTGCGCCTCGGTTTCGTTGCCTGAGATAACGGCTAGCGCTCAGCGCTTCCCTGCCGCTGCCGATAGTCGATAACAGCGCCGCTTCGGCTTGACCGAAGCGGCGTTTCTCATTTTTGGCACCTATGCCGCCGCCACCATGCCCAATCCGTCGGCAGCCCGTGCCTGTCATCCCGGACGATTGCTCATTTGCGACCCATGTCGCAAATATAGTTTCCGCTTAGCCCCCTAGCCGATTGACAGGAATGGTTTTTCCTGATGTCGCTGTGCTGTTCGCGACATCCTGTTCGCGCCATGGCCGCGTGAGGTTCCCTTGAACGCCGTAAAGCATCCGATCAAGCGATCGTTTGTATTCTTCCTTGTCCCGGACTTCACCATGATCGCCTTTGCGACGGCGCTCGACCCGCTGCGCTCGGCCAACCGCATGCTCGGCTATGAGGCCTATCGCTGGCGCCTCGCCAGCATCGACGGCAAGCCGGTGCGCGCCTCCAACGGCGTCGAATGCGCCGTCAACACCTCGCTCGAGGAAGAGCGCAAGAAAATGGCCGGGCCGGATCGGCCGAACATGGCCATCGTCTGCAGCGGCATGAATGTCGAGCGCTACCAGAATAGGTCGGCCTTCGCCTGGCTGCGCGAGGAATACAACAGAGGCGTCGCCGTCGGCGGCCTGTGCACCGGCGCGCATATCCTTGCCGCCGCCGGCCTGCTCTCCAACAAGCGCTGCGCCATCCATTGGGAAAACCTGCCGGGCTTTTCCGAGGCCTTTCCCAAGGCCAACGTCTTTGCCGACCTCTTCGAGATCGACCAGAACATCTACACCTGCGCCGGCGGCACCGCCGCCCTCGACATGATGCTCAAGCTGATCGGCGACGATTTCGACGACAATCTGGTCAACCGCGTGTGCGAGCAGGTGCTGACCGACCGCGTGCGCAGCCCCACCGACCGCCAGCGCCTGCCGCTGCGCGCCCGCCTCGGCGTGCAGAATTCCAAGGTGCTGACCATCATCGAACTGATGGAAGGCAATCTCTCCGAACCGCTGTCGCTGATCGAGATCGCCGACCATGTCGACCTGTCGCGCCGCCAGATCGAGCGCCTGTTCCGCACCGAGATGGGCAGATCCCCTGCCCGCTACTACTTGGAAATCCGCCTCGACCGCGCCCGGCACCTGCTGATCCAGTCCTCGATGCCGGTGGTCGAGGTAGCGGTCGCCTGCGGCTTCGTCTCGGCGTCGCATTTCTCCAAATGCTACCGCGAACTCTATGCCCGCTCGCCGCAGCAGGAGCGCGTCGACCGCAAGCAATTGCTGGCGGCCTGATCCGAAAACGCACTCAGGCTTCGGCGGGCTGCGCCTGTACTGTGCGCATCGCCTCGACGCGGATATCCTCGGTCAGCCGCGCCTTGAGCGCCGAGAACTCCCGGCTGGTCTTCAGCGTATAGTGACGCGGATGCGGCAGGTCGATGGCGACATCCGACTTGATGCGGCCTGGCCGCGCGCTCATCACGATCACCCGCGAAGCCATGAAGATCGCCTCCTCGATGTCGTGGGTGACGAACAGCACTGTCTTCTTGCGCCGCTCCCAGATGCCGAGCAGCAGTTCCTGCATCAGTCCGCGCGTCTGGTTGTCGAGCGCACCGAACGGCTCGTCCAGCAACAGGATTTCGGGGTCGTTGGCCAGCGCCCGGGCGATCGCCGTGCGCTGCTGCATGCCGCCGGACAGCTGCTTTGGCCAATGGTTCTCGAAGCCCTTGAGCCCGACGAGGTCGACATAGGAAGCGACGATCCCGTCTCGCTCCTTTTCGGCCATGCCACGTTCGCGCAGGCCGAAGGCGATATTCTGCGCCACCGTTAGCCACGGAAACAGCGTGTAGGACTGGAACACCATGCCGCGATCCGGTCCCGGCCGCGTCACCGCCTTGCCGTCGAGCAGCACACGGCCTTCGCTCGGCGCTTCCAGGCCGGCAACGATCCTGAGCAGCGTCGACTTCCCGCAGCCGGACGGCCCCAGAATGGTGATGAAGTCGTTGGCCGCGACCGCAAGGTCGACCGGCATCAGCGCCTTGACCGGCTGCCCGCCGCGCACGCCGGCGAAGGTTCGCGAGACGCCTTCGATAAGCAACTTGCTCATGCCAGGCTCCAGGGAAAGAGCCAGCGATTGAACGCCTTGAAGGCGAAGTCGGACAACAGTCCGATCAGCCCGATGACGATGATGCCGAAGATGATCTGCCCTGTCGCCAGCCGCGACTGGCTGTTGATGATCATGTAGCCGATGCCTGAGGACGAACCGATCAGCTCGGCGACGATGACATAGGTCCAAGCCCAGCCGAGCACCAGCCGCAGCGTCTCGGCAATCTCGGGCGCATTGGCCGGCATGATGACCCGTTTGACGATACCGCTGTTGGTCGAGCCCAGCGTATAGGCCGCCTCGACCAGGTCGCGCCGCGTCGAGCCCACCTTGACCGCGACGATCAGGATGATCTGGAACACCGAGCCGACGAAGATGACCAGCAGCTTTTCCAGCTCGCCAATGCCGGCCCACAGGATGAGCAGCGGAATGAAGGCCGAAGCCGGGAGGTAGCGGGCGAAGGAGACGAACGGCTCCAGAAACGCCTCTATTGGTTTCCAGGCGCCCATGGCGATGCCGATCGGCACGGCGACGATCGACGCCAGCAGGAACCCGCCGAAGACCCGCCAGATGGTGATCAATATGTCGAGCCAGAAGCGGTCCTCGACCAGCAGCCGCCAACCATCCCGCAGCATCGACAGCGGGTCGGCGAGGAAGATGCGGTTGACGTGGCCGCCAAGCGTGATCCACGCCCAGAAGGCGACGAACAGCACGAAGAAGGAAATGCCAAGCACGGTTCGAATGCCCGGCGACACCGGATGCAAGGGGCGCATCTTCAGATCGTCCGCATCGTCAAATCATCACTTGTCCAGGAGAGAGCGGCGGCCCTAGGCGCCGCCGCACAATGGTCAAAGGCGAGGCCTGTCAGTTCGCCACCGCGCTGGTGTCGGCCAGCGTGGCAACGTCTGGCGCTTCCTTGATCAACCCCATCTGCAGCAGAAGCTCGCCGGCGGTCTTGGAAAAGTCCTGGAATTCCTTGGTGAAGAACTGCTTGTTCTCCGCCTTGTCGGCCCATTTCAGGTATTTCGCCGAATCCTCGAATTCTTTCGCAGACTGCTTCACGTCGGCGCCCATGATCTCGTAGGATCTCTGCGGATCGCTCTTGATCAGGTCGAGCGCTTCGAAATAGCTGTCGGCCAGCGCCTTGGCGGCGTCGGGATTGGCGGTGAGGAATTCAGGCGTGCAGCCGACCGTGTCGAGCACCATCGGGTAGTCGAGCGTGGTCGCCAATATGTGGCCCTGATCGGACTTGTCGCGCACCGCCGAGATGAACGGCTCATAGGTGACCGCCGCATCGTTCTGGCCGGCGAGGAAGGCTTGCGCCGCCGCATCCGGTTCCAGGTTGACGACGGTCACATCCTTGGTCGACAGGCCGTTCTTGTTCAGCACCCAGGCCAGCATGAAATAGGGCGACGTGCCCGGCGCCGAGGACGCGACATTCTTGCCCTTGAGGTCGGCGACGGTCTTGATGTCGTTGCGCACGACAATGCCGTCGGCGCCATAGGATTTGTCGAGCTGGAAGATCTGCTTGGTGGTGACGCCGCTGGCGTTCCACACCAGCCAGGTCTCGACCGTGGTGGCGGCGCATTGCAGATCGCCGCTGGCGATGGCGAGCGGCCGGCTGGCCTGCGGCACCTTCTTCAGGGTCACGTCGAGGCCATGCTTCTCGAAGATGCCGGCCTGCTTGGCGAGCGTCAGCGGCGCAAAGCCGGTCCATCCGCTGATGCCGATGGTGACCGATGTGGCAGCCTCGGCCGGCACGGATATTGCAGCCGCAAGCGCCAATACCGCGGCAGCGACGATGGTCTTGTTCATGTCGGTTCCCCTTGTTTTTTCGGATGCCGAATTGTGTCACAGACGCCCATGGGCTTGTCAATGAAACCGGCCCTTCACGGCAGCGTGATGATGCGAACGCTAACGGGCATCGAACATCCAGCTGCGGTCGCGCCACATCTTTTCGCCGACCTGGCAGTCGGTCGGCCGGTCCTGCGCCAGCACCACCGGCGGATGCCCCGCCTCCTCGCGCGCCCGTTGCGGCGAAGCGGCGCCGGCCAGCTCCAGCACCAGCTTGCGGCGGATGGCTTCGGGAAACTGCGTCCAGTCATTGACCGGGATCATGAAGGATCCGGGACCGCCGATGACGCAGTCGCTGTAGTAGCGGTCGAGATTGTTGACGTCATAGGCGCCGCCGAACCCGCCGCGCGTCATCAGCGGCAGGCCGTTGATGATGATGCCTTGCTTGACCACCGCGTCGCGGGTGATGTCGACGGGCGCGCCCTGGTTGTTGGGCCCGTCGCCGGAAATATCGATGACGCGCTTTGTCCCCTGAAAACCGCTTTCGGCGAACAGATCGCTGCCGAATTCCAGCGCGCCGGAAATCGAGGTGCGCCGGGCGCTGGCCGGCGGATGGGCGGAAAGCTGCGCGGCCACCCGCTCGGCATCGGCCCGGCTGGCGATCACCGTCCACGGCACGACGACCTGCTGCGTGGTCGCTCCGGCCCATTCGACATAGGTGACGGCGACCTTGCCATAGGCGCCGTCGGCGATGGCCTGCAGAACATTGTCGTGCGTCAGCGCAGCAGCATAGCCGTGACGCTGGATTTCAAGTTCGCCCGGCGACATCGACAGCGACACGTCGACGGCCAGCACCAGCTCGACGTCGACCGGCTCGGCGGCTTGAACCGGCGGCACCAGCCAGAGCCCCAGCGCCAGCGCGGCGCTGCCTGAAAGGAAATGTCGTGCGCAAGAAAAAGCAGACATACCCGAAGGTAAGCGAAAACCGGCTGCTGACAAAGCAAAAAGCCGGGACTGAGGGCTTCTACATCTAACCCCGAAACGGCGGCGCGGTTCGGCCTCATTTGTTGATGGGTCGCCCACCTTTGCCGCGCCATTCCACGTCGTCGGCTCCGGCCTTCGCCGCTTCCGGGTTTGGACGGGACTTCTTTCTGCCGGTGCCACGAAGCGCCCTCCAGTTCGGCTTGAATGATGGCGGCAGCCACAACAGGATGCCTGCTATCGCGGCGGGCAGGATCACGGCGAAACGCAATACCGACAGCACGACACCGCAGAACCCGACGATACGCGCCGCCCGCCCCTCGCCGAAGCGCCGCGCAAGCAGATGCCGCGCGATCACCCCACCATCCAGAGGGTATGCCGGTAGAATGTTGAGGACGGCGAGTACCCCATTCAACATGGCGCCGATCCATAGCGTCCACGCAAGATAAGTCATCGGCATTGGAGGCGGCGCACTGAACAAGCTGTCCGATTCGACAGGCGCCAAAGGTTTGGCGATCAGATAATAGGAAGCAGCGAAAAACGCCGCCAACAGGATGTTGGTCAGGGGTCCGGCAAACGCAATCCACGCCCAACCATAGGACGACGTGGCGCCGCGCTTGAAGTAGGCAACCCCGCCAAACAGATAAAGCTCAATCCTGTTGGTGCCGATCCCTTGCCGGTGGGCAACCCATGTGTGCGCCAGTTCGTGCAGGAACACCGATACGAAAAACAGTGCGGCAAAGATCGATGTGTGGATCAGCGCGGTTTTGGGACGCGTCGACCACTCGTGCAGAAAGGGCAGGACAACCGGGATGGCAAAGGTCCAGCTGACGAGAACGGGGATGTTCCCATTCACGCTGAACACCAGCGCATCGCTCTTCCTGTCCCAGCCAAATCGCCGCAAGTGCTTCACTCCGCCCGAAGCGACGGTAGGCGAGAATTGCCAGCTTACAAAGAGAAAAGCCCGGCAAGGAGCCGGGCTTTCATCTGTTCGTTTTGCGTCACACCAATCTGAGCGGTGCTGCCGAGAAATCGACGGCGCTCAACTCCTCGGCTTCAAATTCTCTGGATCGTAGAGCGGCTTGTAGCCGACGGCAGCCACCTCGACCGGGTAGGTCTCGCCGAAATATTCGATGGCAAACTTGCGGCCCTCCTGGGCATGGGCCCAGGGCAGATAGGCGAGGCCGATGTTCTTGCCGATGGTCGGGCCATAGGCCATCGACGTGGTGAAGGAGCGGCGGCCGAGTTCGTCGACAAGGGTTTCGCCGGTCTTCGGATCCATCACCGGCATGGTGCCGACGGGATAGCGGGCAACGCCTTTCGCATCGACGTTCTCGGTCATCACCAGCGTGCACAGGATCGCCGGCTGGTGCTCGCGGGCGCGGTATTCGACATGTTTGGCCTTGCCGCAGAAATCGTTCTCCTTGACCTTCGGTCGGGCAAGGTCGGCCTCAAGCAGATTGTACTCGGTCAGAAGGTCGGCGTTCTGCAGGCGCAGGCTCTTTTCCATGCGCCGCGTGTTGGCATAGGTCTCGACGCCGAACGGCATGACGCCGGTCGAGCGCAGCGCGTCCCAAACGGCCAGGCCGTCCTCGTAGCGCATGTGCAGTTCCCAGCCCTGCTCGCCGACATAAGAGATGCGGAAGGCGGTGACGTCCTTGCCGCCGATCCTGACCGGCTTGATCGCCGCGAAGGGGAAGTTCTCGAGCGAGAGACCATCCGGATTTTCGACCACTTTCTGCAGCGTCGCCCGCGCGTTCGGTCCCCAGATGCCGATGGTGACATATTTTTCCGTCACGTCGGTGATGGTGACGTCAAAGCCTTTGTCCTGCGCGGTGCGCTGCATGTAGCGGAAGTCGCGCGGACCGGCGTCGGCGCCGTCGATCAGCCGGCAGCGGTCGGCCATGCGGATGACGGTGAAGTCGGCGCGCACCATGCCTTCCTCGTCGAGGAAGTGGGTGTAGATACCCTTGCCGATGTTGTTGTCGCCACCAATCTTGGCCGCGCACAGCCACTCCAGCAGCGCGACATGGTCCGGCCCTTCGATGTCGTACATCGAGAAATGCGAGAGGTTGACGATGCCGCAATCCTCGCTCATCGCCAGGTGCTCGGCATTGGACACCCGCCAGAAATGGCGGTTGTCCCATTCGTTCTCACGTATGGGAACCCGGTTGCCATACTTCTCCAGCAGATGCTCGTTGGCGGCATAGCCATGCGCGCGCTCCCAACCGCCCAGCTCCATGAAGTAACCGCCAAGCTCCTTCTCGCGCTCCCAGAACGGCGAGCGGCGGATGTTGCGACCTTTGGAGAACGGCTCGCGCGGATGCACCGCTGGATTGTAGACCTTCATCGCCGTCTCGGTGCAGCGATCCCAGATGAACTGCTCTTTCGTCTGGTGCGGATAGAAGCGCGCATAGTCGATGGCGTGATGGTCGATTTCCGTGCGGCCGTCCGTCATCCAGTCGGCGATCAGCTTGCCCATGCCGGGGCCGTCCTTGACCCAGATGGCGACGGCGTACCAGAGGCCCCTCACCTTCTGGCTCTCGCCCATGGACGGGCCGCCATCGGCGGTCACCTGCAACAGGCCGTTGAAGGAATGGCTTTCGTTGTAGCCGAGTTCGCCCAGGATCGGCGTCAGTTCCATGGCGCGCTCCAGCGGCGCCAGGATCTGCTCCATGTCGAGATCGCGCTGCGACGGCGACAGCCGCGCCTGATCTTTTTCCAGCAAATCGCGCGGATGGCAGAGGCGCGGATTGGTCTCTTCGTAATAACCCCATTCGATCTGCCCGCCCTCGGCGGTCCTGGGGTCGCCGGTGTCGCGCATATAGGCCGAATTGCCTTGGTCGCGCAGCAGCGGCCAGCCGATCTCCTTGCCGGTACCGGCAAACTCATTGTAAGGCCCGAAGAAGGTCAGCGGATGGTCGATCGGCATCACCGGCAGGTCTTCGCCGACCATTTCGGCGATCAGCCGGCCCCAGATGCCGGCGCAGACGATGACATAGTCGGCCATGATCGTGCCGCGGTCGGTGACCACGCCCTTGATGCGGCCTTCCTCGACAATGAGGGATTTGGCCGGCGTGTTGGCGAACGACTTCAACTTGCCCGACGCTTCCGCCTGGTCGACCAGCTTGCCGGCGACGGTCTGCGAGCGCGGGATGACCAAGCCGGCGTCCGGATCCCACAGGCCGCCCTGCACCATAGACTCTTCGATCAGCGGGAATTTTTCCTTGATCTCGGCCGGTTCGATCAGCCGGGCGCGGGTGCCGAAGGATTTGGCCGAGGCGATCTTGCGCTTGATCTCGTCCATGCGGCTGTCGTCGCCGACGCGCGCCACTTCGAGGCCGCCAATGCGGGCGTAGTGGCCCATCTTCTCGTAGAAATCGATGGAGTAGAGCGTCGTCCAGCAGGACAGGAAATCATGGCTGGTGGTGTAGCAGAAGTCCGAGGCGTGCGCGGTCGAGCCGATGTCGGTCGGAATGCCCGATTTGTCGATGCCGACAATGTCGGTCCAGCCGCGTTCGATCAGATGATGGGCGATCGATGCGCCGACAATGCCACCCAGGCCGACGATGACGACCTTCGCCTGTTTCGGAAACTCTGCCATTGCCGCGACTCCAAGGGATAAAGCAGGCGTGTCCGCGCCCGTTCGAATGGCGCACAATATGCAGAGGACGTGGATGGAGCTACCGCCTGTTTGCGACACGTCGCGGATGCGACGCGACCCGGCGCGCCGGCGTGCCGCAAGTGGCGATCTATCTCAGGCGAAGGCCCAGATGTCCTCGGCCTGGAAGCCGACCTGATAGCCTGATGTCTTCAGCTTGACCACGACCTGGCCGATTTCGGCGGCTGGCAGCGCGCCGACCTCGACCTTGATCATGCCCGGACGATAGCGCTTGAGATCGAGCTGTTCGAAGACGATCCAGTCGGCGCCCTCGCAATCGACCAGGAAGGCGTCGATATGCGTGATGCCGTTGCGGTCGAGCAGCGTCTGCAGCGTTTCCGACGGCACCTCGATATCCCTCACGTGCGGCGCGAACTTGTTGAAATTGGCGTCGTCCCCGCCCCAGGCATTCTTGCCCGACATCAGATTGGTGTCGGTGACCGACGAGCAGCCGATGAACTCGATCGGCAGCGTGCCGGCCTCGAGTGCCGCGGCATCGAAAGTGTGGACGGTGATCGTGCCTTTGGTCTTCGTCACCGCGACCGGTTCGATGACGAAGCGTTCCGTGTCGGGATAGTTGGCGCGCAACCGCTTCTGATTGTACGGGATCGGCTCGACCAGCACGGCCCGCGCCCGCGGAATGCTGTGCAGCCACGGCGTGACGTCGTCGAACAGCGCACCGTCGCAAGCGCCGACATTGACCATCTGGAAGGCTTGCCCACCGCCAAACCGCGCCTTCAGCGCCGCCTTGGCCAGGAATTTCGTGCCACGCAACGCCGGCCCGCGATCGAGCAGACCGGCAGGCAGGCCGAGTGAAAGGGCGATGCGCGCCAGGCCGGAAATGGAACTCATGGCTTATCTCCAGGTATGGCCTGCAAGGCGATGGGCCGCCTTCCATTCAGGCTTGCCGACGCCCACAGCGCCATGACCGGGCCGACAAGCAAAAGGTAGGGCGGCAGAAGGTTCGGGAAGTAGATGCGGGTGTCGTGGATCGGAAAGACGGTGAATTTCGCCAGCACGCCAAGCACCAGTGCTGCAAGCAGGATGCCGGCGCGACGATCGAGCCGGAAGCCGGCGCGGCCGAGCGCAAACCACGCGGCCAGCGCCAGAACCGAGACCCCGACCCAGCTGTTGATGCTGATGGCGCGAATGAAGGATGCGGCAAACGCCTTGAGATAGGCGCCAACCGAGAACGGCGGCTCGAAGCCATCCATATTGTAGTGCTGCTCGATGCTGGAGAACCACAGATGCGGCCACCAGCCGGGATGCTGGGCCCAGTGCGAAATCGCGAAATAGGCGACGAAGGACGCGGCAAAGCCGGCCAGCGCGCCCCACGCCCGCTGCCGGAAGACCAGCAGCAGCACGGCGAAAATGGCCAGGAACACGATGTTGTCCGGCCGCGCCATGAAGGCTAGGAAAAGCAGGACAGCGGTCGCTGCCTCGCGGCCGCGCACATAGGCAAGCAGCCCGCCGAGGAACAGCGCCGAGCACAACAGATCCGGGGTCGAGGCGCATGCGGCATCGCCGAAATGGGCCATGATCAGCACCGCGCCGACCACAGGCGCCAGCGCCAGCGCGCCTTCGGTTCGCAGCCACAGCAGCGTGATCATCCCGAACAGCAGCACCGAGACCACCTGCAGCACCCGCATCGCCTCGACCGGCGACATCACCGAACTCATCGTCGACAGCATCTCGGCATAGAGAAACTTGATCCGGTACATGCCAAGCAGCGAGTGAAAGTCGGCGGCATTTTGCGCCATATGGCTGCGGAAGCCGCCGCCATCGTCGGTCAGCGTCTTGTAGTCGGCGGCCGACACGCCGGCCTGGACCGTCCTGTAGGCATAGTCATGCAACGCCTGCGCATCTGGGTAAGCGCCCTCCTCGGCGATTGCGAGATAAGGCAGCATGTCCCAATTGGCGTCGGGTATCGTCCAGGCCATGAACGCCGTCAGCAGGATATAGAGCGAAAACGCGATCGCGCCGACCGGAGCCGCCCATCGCGCATAAGTCCCCTCGCCCCGCGCGAGAGCGGCCGCGGTCAGCCGGTCGAGTGTGTTTTGCGGGGCGGGAGACTTGCTCAGCATTGTCGGACTCGGGACTTCGCTCAACGGACTTCTTTAACGGACTTGGCTTTTGACGAAATCCTTCACGATCCCCACGATGCCGCGCGACAGCAGGCTATCGAAGGCATCGACGAAATGGTCGACATGCTCGCGCTGGCAGATCAGCGGCGGCTCGAGACGGATGACGTTGCGGTTGTATTCGGTGAAGGCGACGAGCACGTCATAGTCGCGCAGCAACAGTGCGCCGACGAAGCCCGACAGCGAGCCCTTCAGCTTGTCGTCGAGGACGCTGACGATCGGACGCAGCACCATCGGCAAGGTCTGCGAGAAGTCGTGGAACTCGAGCCCGACCATAAAGCCTTTGCCGCGCACATCCTTGATGATCTTCGGGTACTTCTGCTTCAGCGCCTGCAGGCGCTGAAGCAGATAGTCGCCGGTAGTGGCGGCGTTGTCGATCAGCCCCTCATCATAGAGCACGTTGATGCCCTCGATCGCGGTGACGCAGGCCTCGCCCATGCCGCCAAAGGTGGCCATGGCATGGATCATCGCCGTCTTCGGCGTGCCATAGGCCTTCATATAGACCTCGCGCCGGGCGATCATCGCGCCGACCGCCGCCTTGCCGGCGCCGAGCGATTTCGCGAGCGCCGTCACATCGGGCACGACGCCATAATGCTCGAAGGCATAGAAGCGTCCCGAACGGCCATAGCCGCACTGCACTTCGTCCGCCACCCACAGCACGCCATACTGGTCGCAGAGCACGCGCAATTTCTGCCAGTATTCGGCCTCTGCCTGGATGATGCCGCCGCCGCCCTGGATTGTCTCAAGCACTATGACGCCGACCTCCGGGTCGGAGCGGAACAGCCGCTCGACCGCTTCGATATCGGCGAACGGAATGCGAACGGTGTTCTCAGCCATCTTGAAGTCCGCGCGGTAGAGCTGGCCATCGGTAATGCCGAGCACGCCCTTGGTCTTGCCGTGGAAGGAATTCTCGGCATAGACGATTTTTGGCCTCTTCGGCCCGGCGGCGCGCTCGGCGAGCTTCACCGCCGCTTCCATCGCTTCCGAACCCGACGAGCCCAGAAACACCATGTCGAGATCGCCGGGCGAGCATTTGGCGATGTTGTGCGCAAGGGCCGATGCATATTGCGACATGAAGGCGATGGCGATTTCCTGGCGCTTCTCCTCCTGGAATTTGCGCCGGGCCTCCAGGATGCGCGGATGGTTGTGGCCGAAGGCCAGCGAACCGAAGCCGCCGAAGAAGTCGAGAATCTTGCGGCCGTTCTGGTCGATGTAGAACATGCCTTCGGCACGCTCGATCTTGATCTTGTGGAAGCCGAGCAACTTCATGAAATGCAGCTGGCCCGGATTGAGATGCGCCTTGAACAGGTCGGTCATGCGCGCGACATCCATCGCCTTCGCCTGCTCGACGCTGATCAGGTCGGGCTTGGCGATGGCGGTAGGCGACAACGCCGGCGCGCCGACCATGGTGCGCGCGTTCGTCTGCTCAGGCTTGGCCATGACGGTCATTTCGGAGTTCTCCTGGTCGTCCCACTTATTCGGCGGGGACATGATTGGCGGTGACGGCAAGCCCGTCTTTCTTGGCGCGGTATTCGCTGTAGGCGGCGATCAGCATGTCCTCGTCGCGATATTGCGGCACCCAGCCGAGCTGGCGCTCGGCCTTGGATACGTCGAGCACGCACTCCTCATCGGCGATCAGATATTGTTCGGGATCCATGATCGGCATGTTCATGAGATCGAGCAGGTCGAGGGTGCGCTTGACCGCCCAGCCCGGCGTCGGGATCAGCAGCGACTTCGAGCCGGCATGCTTGATCAGGTCGCCCAGCAATTTCTTCACCGGCGGCGGATTGAGGGAGCCCAGATTATAGGCCTGGTTGGGCACGCCTGCCTTCCAGGCCGCGCGGGCAGCTTCCGCGCAATCGAACACCGAGATGAACTGATAGGGGTTCTTGCCCGAGCCGATCATCGGCACAGGAAAATTCCAGTCGATCAGTTTGAACAGCTTTTCCAGGATCCCGAGCCGGCCGGGACCGATGATCAGACGCGGGCGAAACAGCGAGATCGACATGCCGCGCTTGCGCCATTGAGCGGCGAGCTCCTCGGTCTTCTGCTTCGACCAGCCATATTCGCCGAGCGGCGCGACCGGGTGCTCCTCGGTCATCGGCTGGGTGACCGTGTGGCCGTAGATCATGTCGGTGGTGTAGTGGACGAGCTTGGACGCGCCGGCCTTGTCCATCGCCTGCATGATGTGTTCGGTGCCGTGGAAATTCACCGGAAAGAAGAAGTCGTGACGCTTGGCCCGCACCTGGATCGGCGACAGCATTTTGGCCGACAGGTTGTAGACCATGTCGTCGGCCTTCAATCCGATGTTGGCCACCGAGGCCGTATCCGTGACATCGCAGGTGACGAAGCGAACGTTGCGATAGTGCGTCAGGTCGCTCTTGACGACGTCGGCAACGACAACCTCTTCGCCATCGGCCACAAGCTTCGGGGCAAGATGACGGCCGACGAAGCCGTCGCCGCCGAAAATAACATGTCTCATCGAACGATCTCGCTGGTCTTGTCGGGGATGATGGAAGCGGTTTGGTCGTCATGCCCGCGCGCGCCCAAGTCTCGACCGCTTTGCGCGATCAGCACGGTGCCGACGCAGATGAAGGCGATGCCGGCAATGCGCCAGGCATTGAGGTCCTCGCGGAAGATGAAATAGGCGAAGATCGCAACCGCGACATAGGCAAGGCTGAGGAACGGATACGCAAAGCTGAGCTCGACCTTGGACAGCACATAGAGATGCGAAGCCATCGAGATGACGAAGGTGCACAGGCCGAGAAACACCCATGGGCTGAAAACGACCTGCAACAGCTTCAACAGCGGATTGGTGCCCTCGAACGAAATGGGACCGAGCGACATCATGCCTTGCTTCAGCATCAGCTGCGCGGCGGCATTGGTCATGACCGTGAACAGAATGAAGACGATGTATTTCATATTTTGCACCCGCCACTCGCAACGGTCCTATTACGAACCTGCAAACATTTCATGAAGTCACGACAATGCTTTGAGTAAACCACGGAACTTACGATCTATTCACCATGACTTATTCGGATTGTACCTATTCAGCTGCCTCGACACGCCCTGGCCGGACGTTGAGCTTTTTCGCCGTCCGCAGCCAGAAACTGGACACGAACGCCGGGTCGCGCAGCGCTTCAAGCCGCTGCCAATTCGGGAAGGAGGCCGCGAAAGTATCAGCGCCCATGCGCGCATCCTTGTACGGGTTGACCGCGCCGCCGGCCGCGACCGTGATGCGGTCGAGTTCGCTGAGCAGGGCCAGCGTCCTGTCGCCGCGATTGGGGAAATCCAGTGTCAACGTGAAGCCTGGCCGCGGAAAGGACAGCAGCCCCGGCGAGCGGATCGAGCCGAAGCGCTTCAACACGGTGAGGAAAGAGCCCTGCCCGGCCCGTCGCGCCGCCTCGAGCAGCGCCGGCACGGTCTGACGCGCGACATTTTCCGGCACCAAGCTCTGGTGCTGGTAGAGACCTTTCGGGCCATACAGCCGGTTCCAGTCGCCGAGACCATCAAGCGGAAAGAAAAAGCCCTGGTAGCCGGTTTGGCTCGGCCCCGGCGAGCGCCCCTTCTTCCACCGATAGGCGGCGTTGAAGGCGGTGAGAAACGGCCGGTTGAGCACATTGAACGGCGGCTGGAACGGCACTGAAAAACGGGAGCCGGCGCGAGACGCCGCGTGCGAGCCGTACTCGGCATGATTGCCTGTCAACAACAGGCCGCGCCCGCGGCCATGGCCGCCGGCAAGCTGGTCGATCCAGGCGACGGCATATTCATTCGCCTGGTCGGCGGCCTCGGCCAGTTCGAAGAATTCGCTAAGATCGGCAAACCGCGTTACCTTCTCGGCGATATCGAGCGAATGCACCCGCATCAGCCGGATCGAGGCCGACAGGATCAGGCCGGTCAGCCCCATGCCGCCGATCGTCGCCGCAAACAGCCTTGCATTGTCGGTTGCCGAGCAGGTGTAGGTCCGCCCGTCCGAGCGCAGCAGGGTGAGAGACTCGACATGGCAGCCGAAAGTGCCGCGCCGGTGATGGTTCTTGCCATGGACGTCATTGGCGATCGCGCCGCCAAGGGTGACGAACTGGGTGCCTGGGACCACCGTCGGAAAGAAGCCGTAAGGTGCGGTGTGCGCAATGATATCGGAGAGGAACACGCCGGCCTGCGCCTCGAGCAGGCCGGTTTCGGCATTGAAGGCGCCGATGCGGTTCAGCGGCCGCATGTCCACGACCGCACCTGGCTCGTTCTGGCAGGAATCACCGTAGGAGCGGCCATTGCCATAGGCGAGCAGAGCGTTCTTTGTCGCCTTGCCGCTTCGCATCAGCGCGATGGCATCGTCGGCCGCGATGGCTCGCTTTGCGGCCGGCGTGGCGAGGCCAAAACTCCGGTACCGTTCGCCGGCCATGCCCTACCAGCCTCCCGCGACCAGAAGGGCGGCGCCGATCACCACGACGATCTGGCTTCGCCAGTCGCGAATGATGAAGATGACCGGATCGTCATTCATCTCGTTGCGGCGCGCCAGGATCCAGACCCGCATGGTCAAATACAGCACGATCGGCGCCAGCGGCCAGACCAGCCAGGGATGCGGATAGAGTTCGCGTACCGCGACGCTGTCCATGTAGAGCGCCAGCACCAGCGCCGAGGAGAAGGCCGACGCCATTCCTGCCTGGGCGACGATCTCCTGGTCTTCGATGCGGTAGCCGCGACCGGCAATGCGCTCGCCCACCGGAATGGCTGTGGTGCGCAGTTCGACATAGCGCTTCACCAGCGCCAGCGACAG
Organism: Mesorhizobium sp. C416B; assembly: GCF_030323165.1. Taxonomy (NCBI): domain Bacteria; kingdom Pseudomonadati; phylum Pseudomonadota; class Alphaproteobacteria; order Hyphomicrobiales; family Phyllobacteriaceae; genus Mesorhizobium; species Mesorhizobium sp. C416B. The sequence goes on along the minus strand of NZ_CP100471.1, from coordinate 6,271,538 downwards.
GAAGAAGAAAATCGAAAAGGCGAGCAGCCAGAACGAGACTTCGACCCCGGTCGCCGCAGCACCTGCCAGCACACGCACTGTGTAGAGCCCCGCCAGCGTCAGTACGTCGGCCAGGAGCATGCGCTTGAACGACAGCGAATAGGCTGTGGTCACCACCAGATAGCCGGCGAGCACGCCCAGGAACTCGGTCGGCAACAGAAGCCCGGCGGCAATGCCGATCGCCAGCAGCACCGCCATCGCGCCGAGACCGAACGGGATCGACAAAGCGCCGCTGGCGAAAGGCCGGTTGCGTTTGGTCGGGTGCTTGCGGTCAAGCGCAAGGTCGAAGAAATCGTTGAGGATGTAGATGGCGGAAGCCACGGCGCTGAAGGCGACGAACGCCAGCAGGCATTGCCAGATCATGTTGATGTTGAAGTATTCATGCGACAGCACCATCGGCACCGCTATCAGCGAATTCTTCAGCCACTGGTGCACTCGCAGCATCTTGACGAATGTCTTCAATGTCCTTTTCGGCGCCGGCATCCTTTCGGCGCTATGCGCGGCCTGCCAGCGCCTCGCATGGCGGTCGGGCGCCACGACGATGGCGTTGCGTGCGGCTCCGAAAACCTTGAGGTCGTGCCGGCTGTTGCCGGCATAGTCGAAACCGCCGTCGCCATAGGCGGCGATGAGCGCGTCGCGCTTGCGGCCCGAGGTCATGTTGTGGGGACCGTCGGTCGCCAGCACATAGTCGAAGACGCCCAGATGCGCGGCGATTGTCTCGGCGAACTTGCGTGGCGTACCGGTCGCCAGCACGATCTTGCGTCCGTCGCGATGGTCGGCGCGCAGCCGCTGCAGCAGCGCTTCGCGATAGGGCAGCGAGGCCGGATCGATGTCGATGCGGTCAGCAATCGCTTGTTTCAGCCGCGCCGGGCCGGCGGCCAGCCAGAATGGAACCAGGAAAACATAGAGCGGATTCTTCTTAAGCAGGATGAACAGGCCTTCCCAAAGAAGATCGGTCGCAATCAGCGTGCCGTCGAGGTCGACCGCAAGCGGGATTGCGTTCTTGTCCGACCGCGCATCCATATCTTTCCTGCCCAGCTCAAAAACCCGTCGCGCCACGTTTCGGCGTCTTGGTATCCGGCATAGCGAGCAACGGCGCAACGAACGTTAAAACGTCTGGTTGCAACGGATATGCGCCGGGGTATTTCCCTCGTCATCGTTAAGCAACCGTTGCCGTAGACGAGAAAAGGCCGGGCATTGCCCGGCCTCTACTACATTTGCCTGCCGACTTACTTGATGCGGGCAACGCCACCCGAGATTTCGACCGTTTCCGAGCCGGTCAGGGCCTCGAGGTCACCATTGGGCAAGGTGACAAAACAGCCGTTCGGGCAGAATTCCACGGTTTCGCCAGCGGCCAGCGCCAACTCCGTCTTGCCGCCGCCTTCCGTCACGATCAGCGTACGGGTCTCAGCATCCTTGTTGACCGCGCTGGCGGCAAAGGCCGAGCCACTCGCTGCGGTAAGAGCGATGGCGACGACGAGCGACTTCCACATTTTGCAATATCGGTGTTTCCACACCGCCTCTGTTGCATTTCGCAAGGCATTCTCGCCCTTGCATGTGAGCTTATATGAGATGCAAGCTGAACCGCAACTGAATGCCGCATTCATGCCGCAATTGGTTTGGGAGGAGCTTGGGGCCTTAGCTGGGATCGGGTTTGCGGGCCTTGCGACCAGTTTTGGCCAGCCGCTTCGCCTCGGTGGCGGCTCTGGCCTCCGCCTGCTCCTTCTCGGCGAACTCGACTTCGATCTTGTCGTCGTCGATCGGCCATGCGTCGGTCTGCTTGACCTTGACCTCGGCGCGCGGCGTCGAGGGGATTTCTATGTGCTCGGCGTCAAAAGCATCGAGAACGGCAAAGCGGATATCGTTCTGAACAATCGCGCCGTTCAGCACATCGGCCAGGAACACGCGGATCTCGAACTCGAGTGCTGCCGGCCCGAAATTGGTGAACAGCACGAAGGGTTCCGGGTTCTTCAGCACCAGCGCATGGCCGCGCGCAATCTCCAGCAGAACCGCGTGTACCCGCTTGACGTCGCTGCCATAGGCGACCCCGACCTTGATCTCCACACGTCCGAGCTTGTTGCGGTGCGTCCAGTTGCCGACGGCGTTGTTGATGAGATTCGAATTGGGCAGGATCACCGATTGCCGCTGGAAGGTCTCGATTTCGGTGGCGCGCACGCTGATCTTCTTGACCGTGCCTGATGTGTCGCCGGCGACGATCCAGTCGCCGACCTTGAACGGCCGCTCGGCGAGCAGGATCAGGCCGGACACGAAGTTGGACACGACATTCTGCAGGCCAAAGCCGATACCCAGCGAAAGTGCGCCGGCAACAAGCGCCAGGTTGGAGAGATCGATGCCCGCCGCCGAGATGCCGACGAGCCCAGCGAGCGCGACGCCGGCATAGCCGACCGCCAGCCGGATCGAGTTGCGCACGCCGGTATCGACCTTGCCGCGCGCCATTACCGAGCCGTCGAGCCAGCCCTGGAACCAGCGGGTCAGGAAATAGCCGATGATGAAGACGACGATGCCGGTGAGGATGCCGGTGACCGAAATCGTCACCGAACCGACGGTGACGCCTGTCGCCAATTTATAGCCCCAGGCCTGGATATCGCCGGGCTGGAAGCCCCACATCAACAGGATCAGCGGCAGGAACACCAGCACGATCATCAGGTTGATGGCGACGCTGACGACGAGGCCGAGTTGGTCGAGCGCGGTGTCCTCATAGCTGGAATTGGTCTTCAGCCAGCGCCCGATGGACGTGCCGGCGAAACCACCCTCCTCGCCGATCTCGCGCGCCGACAGGAAGCCGATATAGGCGGTGAGCAGGATGGTGCCGGTGACCACGACCTGCAACGAGACGAAGATGGCAAGACCGATATAGCCGAACAGCGCCGCCGCAATCGTGAACAGGCCGAGCGCGACACAGGTGTAGCGCAGCCAGGCCGGCCAGGGGCGCCAGCGCCCGTCGGCGTCCTTGTAAGGCTTCAGCAGCGCCATCAGGATCAGGATGACGCCCACGATGACGGTGGCGACAAAACTCCTGGCCACCGTCAGCGACAGAGGCGAGCCCATCTTGTCGTTGACGATCGACAGGAAATTGTTGATGCCGATGACGACTGCCATGGCCGTTGTCAGTCGCACCAGCCAACGCGCCGGGCCGGTCTCGACCTGGATCAGGCGCCAGTTCGGCATGCTGGGCGACAGCGCCGCATTGGTCAGGCGGTTGACACAGAACACTATGGCGATGACGGCTGCCAGCGCGTTGAGGAAAACGCCTATGTCGCCGCGCAGCACATTGTAGTAGTTGTACAGGAACACCGTCGAGGCGAGGAAGGCGCTGACCGCCAGCGTCGGCAGCAAAGTCGACCAGAACGCCACCGACAGGCGACTGAGATATGTCGGATCTTCAACCGACGCGTCGGGCTCGAAGATGCGCCCAAACAGGCGGCGCCCACCGACCAGAAGCACCACCGCCAAAGCAAGCGCCATGAGGGTCGCCGCGAGCATCGCCTGGAACTTGAACTTGAAGGCAAAGCTCAGCCACGATGACACCGCCCTGTAGAAGTTGGCGTATTCGTCCCTTGCGTCGGAAAACACCTGGGGGCTCAGTGCATCGGACAACACATAGCGCTTGGTCAGCCCGCTGCGAAACAGCTCGCTGCGCATGTTGCCGATCTTCTCGATCAGCGCATTGATGCGGATCGACAGGTTCTGCGCGCCGGCGATGACGGCGTTGATCTCCGCCTTTTCCGACGCCAGCGCCTGGCGCTCGCCGGTCACGATGTCCGGTTCAGGGGGCTGTCCGGCAGCCGGCGGTGCGCCAAGCTGCTCGAGCCTCGAATTGATCTCTCCCAGCCGCGAACGAAACGCCAGCGCGCTGTTCAGCGCAGCGCGCGACAGCTCTTCCAGCTGCAGGCGGATCTCGACAAGGGTGGTGTCGTCGACGCCGTCCTCCTGGACTTTCTTCTCCAGAGCGTCGGTCTTCGTCGCCAAACCCTGCAGGATTTTCTGCTGGTCGGCGACCAGCCCGGCAGGCGCCTGGCCCAGCCCCTGCGCCATGGCGCCGAACGAATGCGGCGCCAAGGCAACGAGCGCTAGGACCAGGATCAGGCGAAAGAAGCGAAAAAACATAATGGTGGCGACTCAAAGGGCGGCAAAGGCCGCCTCTAAAGCGGTCCTTGATAGAGACGCTCATCCCGTGGTGCAAGTCGTGGCGAAGTCATGACAGTTGGGCGCCTTGCGGGAGTCGGCCAGTCGAAAAGCCATGGCGCAATCTTGGCTTTGCGCACGCCGCCTGCTCTATAGTCTGCCGCATCGCACCCGAGCCGGATGGCTTCAGGTCTGTTGGACCTGAAATCATCCGGCTCTAAAAATCAAAGATATAGAGCATGATGTCGTCCGAAAACCGCTTCACACTTTTCGGCATCATGCTCTAGGGATGACATGAAGAATGGCGGAATATTCAGCCCTTTCGCTTCTCACGAACGCGCTCAAGGGAAACAAGGACTGGAAGCCGGCCTGGCGCAAGCCCGACCCCAAGGCTTCCTATGACGTCATCATCATCGGCGGCGGCGGCCACGGCCTGTCGACGGCGTACTATCTGGCCAAGGAGCACGGCATCACCAATGTCGCGGTGCTGGAAAAGGGCTGGCTGGGTTCCGGCAATGTCGGCCGTAACACCACGGCGGTGCGCTCCAACTACCTTTTGCCGTCCAACACCCGCTTCTACGAACATTCGATGAAGATGTGGGAGAACCTGTCGCACGACCTCAACCACAACGTCATGTTCTCGCAGCGCGGCTGCCTGAACCTGGCTCACACGCCGGCCCAGTTCGACGACTTGGCCAGGCGCGGCAACGCCATGCGCCATCTCGGCGTCGATGCCGAGCTGATGAGCACAGCCGAGATCGCGCGCCTGGTCCCGGCGCTGGACATGTCGGCCTCCGCGCGCTTTCCCATCGTCGGCGGCCTGATGCAGCCACGCGCCGGCACCGCCCGGCACGATGCGGTTGCCTGGGGCTATGCGCGCGGCGCCGACCGACGCGGCGTCGACATCGTCGAGAATTGCGAGGTCACCGGCTTCCTGCGCGACGGCGACCGCATCACCGGCGTACAGACGACGCGCGGAGAGATCCGCGGCAAGAAAGTCGCCGTGGCCGTTGCCGGCAGCACCGGACGGGTGATGCAGCTTGCCGGCATCGACAGGATGCCGATCGAGAGCCATGTGCTGCAGGCCTTCGTGACAGAGTCGCTGAAACCGTTCTGCAACACGGTCCTGACCTTCGGCATGGGCCATTTCTATATGTCGCAGTCCGACAAGGGCGGCCTTGTCTATGGCGGCGATATCGACGGCTACAACAGCTACGCCCAGCGCGGTAACCTGCCCATCGTCGACGAGGTGATGAGCGAGATGCTGGCGCTGTTTCCCGGCCTTGCGCGTGTACGCATGCTGCGCTCCTGGGGCGGCGTCTGCGACATGTCGATGGACGGTTCGCCGATCATCACCACCGGCCCGCTGCCGGGCATGTATCTCAATTGCGGCTGGTGCTATGGCGGCTTCAAGGCGACTCCGGCCTCGGGCTGGTGCTTTGCATACACCATCGCCAAGGATGAGCCGCACGCGTTCAACGCGCCCTTCACGCTCGACCGTTTTTATCGCGGCCTGGTGATCGACGACAAGGGCCAGGGCGCAACGCCCCGGCTGCATTAGGGTTCAAACAAATGCTTATCACTTGTCCCTATTGCGGCCCGCGCGACGTCATCGAGTTCACCTATCAAGGCGACGGCAACCGCGAGCGCCCGCAGCCCGCCTCGCAGGATCTCGACGCCTGGAACGCCTATGTCTACGACCGGCTGAACCCGGCCGGCGACCTCAATGAGATCTGGCAGCATTCCGGCGGTTGCCGCACCCATCTGAGGATGGTGCGCAACACGGTCACGCATGAGATTTCCAGCACCGGTTTCGCCCGCGTCGACCACAATGCCGGTGCCCGGCACAAAGCCGGAGGCAAGTCGTGAGCCCGCGCCGCGCCGAGACCGGCGGCCGCGTCGACCGCATGCGCACCATCCGCTTCACCTTCGACGGCACGCCCTACACCGGCCATGGCGGCGACACGCTGGCCTCGGCGCTGCTTGCCAACGGCGTGACGCTTTTCGGCCGCTCGTTCAAATACCACCGCCCGCGCGGCCTGCTCTCGGCCGGCGTCGAGGAACCGAACGCGCTGGTGACGGTGCTGCGCGGCGAAGTGCGCGAGCCCAACATCGCCGCAACCATGGTCGAGATCTATGACGGGCTGGTGGCCGTCAGCCAGAACCGCTTTCCCTCGCTCGCCTGGGACATCAACGCCGTCAACCAGCTCGGCGGCAAGATCCTGGCCGCCGGCTTCTACTACAAGACCTTCATGGGCCCTGTCTTCGGCCCCTTGAAAGGCACCCGCTTCTGGATGTTCTGCGAGCATTTCATCCGCCGCGCCGCCGGCCTGGGCCGCGCCGGTATTGCCGCCGACACCTCGCGCTACGAGCGCATGAACGCGTTTTGCGACGTGCTGGTGGTCGGCTCCGGCCCGGCCGGCCTGTCAGCCGCCAAGGCCGCTGCCGACCAGGGCGCGCGCGTCATCCTGGCCGAACTCGAGCCGCGTTTCGGCGGCTCGGCCAACTGGTCCGGCGAGACCATCGACGGCGCGCCGGCCGCCGACTGGGCGGCGCGCACCGTCAGCCAGCTTGAGGGCCATGACACGGTCCGCCTGCTGCCGCGCACCACAGTGTGGGGCTATTACGACGGCAACACGCTGGCGGCACTCGAGCGCGTCACCGACCACAAGGAAACGCCTGGGAAGGGCGAGCCGCGCCATCGCTACTGGGCGATCCGCGCCAAAACGGTGGTGCTGGCCACTGGCTCTTTCGAGCGGCCGCTTGTGTTTCCCGGCAATGACCGGCCGGGCATCATGCTGGCGCATGCCGGCGAGCGCTACGCCAATGATTATGGCGTGCTGCCCGGCGACAGGATTGCCCTGTTCACCAACAATGACAGCGCCTATCGCTCGGCTCTGGCGCTGAAGAAGGCCGGCGCGGCTATTGTCGCCATCGTCGATGTGCGCCCCGAGCTGTCGGCCGAAATGCGCAGCCTCGCCACCGAGGCCGAAGCCGAAATCCTCTCCGGCCATGCCGTGGTCGCAACCGAAGGCGGCAAGGCACTCTCCGTCCTCAAGGTGCAGCGCTTCGACATGAATTCGGGCACGCTGAGCGGTGACGCCCGCAGCATCCACGCCGATAGCCTGCTGATGTCGGGCGGCTGGTCGCCGACCATCCACCTCGCCAGCCAGGCTGGCGCGAGAGCCGAATGGAACCCTGCCCGCCAGGCCTTCCTGCCGCCGAAACCGACTCGGCAATGGATTGGCGCCGGCGCTTTCAACGGCAGCTTTTCGACCGTCGAAGCCATCACTGAGGGCCGTGCAGCCGGCCTGTCCGCCGCGGGCGGAGCGGCTGCGCCGGCAGCTTTGCCGGATGTCGAAGCAGCCCCGGGAAACCCCGATCCGGCGCCGGTGTTCGAGATCAAAGCCAAGGGAAAAAGCTTCGTCGACTTCCAGCATGACGTGACTGCCGAAGACGTGCGGCTGGCGCATCGCGAAGGTTTTGTCTCCGTCGAGCATCTGAAGCGCTACACCACGCTCGGCATGGCGACCGACCAGGGCAAGAACTCCAACGTTCCGGGCCTCGCCATCATGGCCGAGGCGTTGGGCAAACCGATCCCCGAAGTCGGAACGACGCGCTTCCGCCCGCCCTATTCCGCGGTGTCGATCGGCTCGCTTGCCGCCGAACGCTTCGGCGATCTGAAACCCGAGCGCCTGACGCCCATGCATGACTGGCACCTCGCCAATGGCGCAACGATGTATTCCGCTGGCCTCTGGTATCGACCAATGATCTACGGCCTTGCCGGCGAGACGGTCGAACAGGCCTATGTCCGTGAAGCCAGGGCGACGCGCGAAAGTGCCGGCATCGTCGACGTTTCGACGCTGGGCAAGATCGCCGTTCAGGGGCCGGATGCCGGCGAATTCCTCGACCGCGTCTACACCAACATGTTTTCCACCCTCCCCGTCGGCAAGGCCCGCTACGGCCTGATGCTGCGCGAGGACGGGCTGGCCTTCGACGACGGCACCACATGGCGGCTCGGCGAACAGGATTTCCTGATGACGACCACCACGGCCAACGCCGGCAAGGTGATGCAGCATCTGGAATATTTCCTCGACGTCATCTGGCCGGAACTCAAAGTGCATGTCACCTCGGTAACCGACGAATGGGCGGGCGCGGCCATCGGCGGGCCGAAGGCACGGGCCATCCTCGCCGCCTGTGTCACCGGCACCGCCGTCGACAACACAGCCCTGCCCTTCATGGGCATCGTGCGCGGCGAGATATCAGGCGTGCCGGTGATGATTTGCCGGCTGTCCTTCTCCGGAGAAATGGCCTTCGAGGTCTATTGCGGCGCCGGCTACGGCACCCATGTCTGGCAAGCCCTTGTCGAAGCCGGCAAGCCGTTCGGCCTGGTCACCTACGGGCTGGAGGCGTTGGGCACGATGCGCATCGAAAAGGGCCATGTCACCGGCGCGGAGATCGACGGGCGCACCACGGCGCGCGACCTGCATCTCGACTGGATGCTGTCGAAGAAGAAGCCGTTCATCGGCTCGGCGATGATTGACCGCGAAGGCCTGATCGCGCCCGAGCGGCTGCAGCTGGTCGGCCTGGTCTCGCTCGACAACCGGCCGTTCAATGGCGGCGCCCACCTCGTCGAGGAACTGGACGAAGCCAATCCGCACGATTCCATCGGCCACATCACCGCCTGCTGCTATTCGCCGGCGCTGGGCAAGCACATCGCGCTGGCTTTGGTCGAGGGCGGCAAGGCGCGCCATGGCACCCGGGCATTCGTCTCCGATCCGCTGCGCAAGCGGTTCGGGCCGGTCGAAATCGTCTCCAACCATTTCTACGACCCGGACGGGAGCCGCATGCATGGCTGAGCGCCAATCACCCGAACGCCAATCACCCGAGCGCCTTTCGCCGCTCGAGCCGGTGTTCCATCCGGGTTCGCACGGCAATTTCGAGCATGGCGTCGATGTCATCCTGACCGAAATCAGGCCAGGCTCGATCCTGCAACTGGCCGCATGGCCGGGCGCGGAAAAGCAGCTGATCGAGGCGATCGACAAGGTCACCGGGCTCGCTTTGCCCGACGGTGCCGGCGGCGGTCTCGCCAAGTTCGGCAAAGCCGTGTTCGGTTTCGCGCCTGGAAAATTCACCGTCGTCGACGATGCCGAGGGCCTGGCGGCGCGTTTTGCCGGGGACGTAACCCCGGCAATCGGCACGATCACCGACCTGTCGCATGGCCGCACCGCTATCCGCATTGCCGGCCCTAAGGCCGAATGGGTGCTGGCGAAATTCTTCGCCATCGACTTTGCGCTGCCCGCCTTCCCCATAGGCTCCGGCCGTTCGACCACCCATCACGACGTCTTTGCGCAGATCCAGCGCACCGGCGCCGACCAGTTCGACATCTATGTCTTCCGCTCCTTCGCCCGCTCGTTCTGGAAGGCGCTCTGCCATGCCAGCGAGGAGGTCGGCTACGAGGTTCAGTAGGGCCGACAGCCGTTCTGGCCTCAAGGCCAGCCGGTTCTGCCGCTAGAGAATGCTCCAATGGAAGCCCATGGTGGGGAACGTGGCCCAACCGGCCCAGGGGATTAAAAAGATCCCGTCTCAGAGTCGGCATCGTCGTTTGGTTCGAACATCCCCATGACCGCAGAACTATCCGCCGGCGCCACGGATTGCGCCGATGTGTCGGCCAGAGCCTTGCTCCTGCTGCCGCTGACGGTCGCCTGCGGCGTGTTCATGACCAGCCTCGACCAGAATGTCGTGGTCACCGCCCTGCCCGGCATCAGCGACAGCCTCGGCCGGCCGCCGAGCCAGCTCGGTCTGTTGATCACCGTCTATGTCGCCAGCTTGATCATCTCGATGCCGCTCGGCGGCTGGGCGGCCGACCGCTTCGGCTTGCGCAACGTTTACTGCTTCGCCTTGCTGGTGTTCGCCGCGTCATCGGCGCTGTGCGGATTGTCCAACGACATCTGGACGCTGGTCGGCGCCCGCGCGCTGCAAGGCTTCGGCGGCGCCTTGATGGGGACGCTCGGCCAGGTCGTCATCCTGTCGACCTTCCCGCGCAGCCGCACGCTGAAGATCAACATGTATATTTCGCTGGCCGGCCAGTCCGGCCCATTGGTCGGCCCGCTCGTCGGCGGTGCGCTGACGACCTACATTTCTTGGCGCTGGATCTTCTTCATCAACGTGCCGTTCGCGCTGGCGGCGGCCGTTCTTGCCGCCTCGCTGTTTCCGACGGCCACCAAGCCGGTGCGCACGCCGTTGGATTTCCCGGGCTTCCTGCTGGTCGGCAGCGGCATGGTCCTGCTGGTCTTCGGCATGGATTCGCTTGCGGCCAAAGACGCCGCCGGCAGCATGATCGCGGCCGAGCTGACGCTGGCGATCGTCATCCTGACGCTTGCTTCCTTCTACTGCCTGCGCGCCCGCAACCCCTTGCTTGACCTGAAACTCCTGCGCATCCGCACCTTTCGCATCTCATTCCTCACCGGTGGTGGGCTGGACACGATCGGCCTGAGCTCGGTCGTTTTCCTTTTGCCGCTGATGTTCCAGCTCGGCTTCGGCATGAGCGCGGTGCAGGCGGGATCGCTGACTTTCGTCGCCGCAATCGGCTCGCTGATCATGCGTGTCTTCATGCCGCGCTTGCTCAACCGTTTCGGCTTTCGCCGCGTGCTGGTCGTCAACACGCCGATCGTTGCTGCCATGGTAGCGGGCTTCGCCTTGATTGAGGCGACAACGCCGGTCTGGATCGTGCTCGTCTATATCTTTGCCTTCGGCGTTCTGCGCTCGGCGCAGTGGGCTTCGACCGGCAATCTCGCCTATTCCGACATCGCGCCCGACCAGCTCGCCCGCTTCAGCGCACTCTACTACATACTGTGGCAGTTGGGGGTAGCGATCAGCGTCGGCCTGGCGGCGGCGCTGTTGTCGTTCCTGGCTGGCGGCGGGCCGGCGGTGACCAACGACTTCCGCATCCTGTTCGTGGTCGAGGGCGTCATCACTTTGTGTGCGCTGTTTGCCTATCTCAGACTGACACCTCAGGACGGCGCCCATATCAGCGGCCACGGCGCGCAGATGAACGTGGAATGAGGCCCCGGTAGCCGAGCCCTATTCGCTGAACGTCACCCACTTTTCCAGCGGCACGCGGTCGGTGCGGAAGTCGTTTTCGGGTTTCGACGTATCCTCGAGGCCGAGCGCCATGCCGCAGACGACGATCTCCTCGTCGGGGATGTTGAGCACCGGCCGGATCTGCCGGTGATAGGGCGCGAAGGCGGCCTGCGGGCAGGTGTGCAGGCCCCTGCCTCGCGCCGCCACCATGATGTTCTGCAGGAACATTCCGTAGTCGATCCACGAGCCTTGGTTCAGCCGCCGGTCTATGGTGAAGATCATGCCGACCGGCGCGTCGAAGAAGACGAAGTTGCGGTCGTGCTGGGCGCGCATCTTGTCGACCTCGCGGCGACCGATGCCGAGTGCCCCATAGAGCCCGAAACCGTTGGCGCGGCGGCGGGTGAGATACGGCTCGAAGAACTGGGTGGGGTAATAGCGATACTCGTCCCAATCGGCCTTTTCGGCGCGGATACCGGAATTCAGGATGGCATCGGTGATCTGCTGCTTGACCTCGCCCTTGACGACATAGACCCGCCAGGGCTGCATATTGGTGCCCGAAGGCGCGCGCGCGGCGACGCCGAGAATGGCTCGGATCGTCTCGTCATCGACCATGTCGGGCAGGAAGGCGCGCACTGAACGGCGCGAGATGATCGCCTCGTCGACAACAGCCGCGTTATGCGCTGCCAGGCCATTTTTTTCCAGCATGGGCCGTCCCTTTGCGCACACTTCGAAAGCCGAACCGGCTATCGGAGAAGACCTTGCGCAGATTTCAATCCTTGGTCGCCGACCCGCATTCCCACACCCGCCGCTCGTGCCTGAGCCTTTGCATGAACCTCCAAAATCGCGCAAGCAAATCTTGTGTGCCCATGAAAAATATCTTGATTTTTTCACGGACATGAGCTCTCATGAAATTCATTTCCAGTTTTTCATCAAGTGAGCGTTTTGCCCCCAGCTATCCCCAAAACATTGCAGGGACCTGACGAGCGCCTGTTGGCAAGCGACATCCGCGCGCTGCGCAAGGCGCGTGGGCTGACGCTAGCTGAGATCGCGCTGAAGCTTGGCCGCTCTGTCGGCTGGGTCAGCCAGGTCGAGCGCGGCCTGTCGATTCCTTCGCTCGGCGACCTCAGGGCCTTCGCCGATTTATTCGGCGTGCCGCTCAGCCTGTTCTTCAGCCACGACGTGCCGATCGAGAAGGAGCGCGGCGTCATCGTGCGCGCCGGCAGCCGGCGCACGCTTGGCACAAGCGAATCCGGCCTGGTGGAGGAGCTTCTGTCGCCCGATCTCGGCGGTAGTTTCGAGATGGTGCGTTCGATCTTCGCGCCGGGCGCCGAGATGAAGAGCGAGCAGCTGCGGCCGACCGAGGAAGCCGGCTACATCGCCTCTGGCATTTTCGAGATCGAGATAGCCGGCGTCTGGCACCGGCTCGGCGAAGGCGATTCCTTCCGCTTCGAGCGCAAGCCCTACCGCTGGCGCAATCCCGGCACCGAGCCGGCCGTGATCATCTGGGTGGTTTCGCCGCCTGTTTATTGAATGCATGTCGCCCAAAGTGTGCAGCGGTTTTGGGAAACGACATGCGTCAAGCAAAAAGATAGAAGCGCAGCGCGCTTCAGGTTTGGGAGAAGAATATGGCCGGTTTGCCGACCACGGCGCGCGTGGTAATCATCGGAGGCGGTGTCGTCGGCGCCTCCTCGCTCTACCATCTGTGCAAGGCGGGCTGGACCGACTGCGTGCTGCTTGAAAAGAACGAGCTGACATCGGGCTCGACCTGGCATGCCGCCGGCAATGTGCCGACCTTCTCGTCGTCCTGGTCGCTGATGAACATGCAGCGCTATTCGACCGAGCTTTATCGCGGTCTCGCCGACGCGGTCGACTATCCCATGAACTACCACGTTACCGGCTCGCTCCGCCTCGCCCACACCAAGGAGCGCATGCAGGAGTTCCAGCGCGCCAAGGGCATGGGCCGCTACCAGGGCATGGACATCGACATCGTCGGCCCCGACGAGATCAAGCGCCGCTATCCCTTCATCGAGACGCATGAATTGAAAGGCGCGCTCTACGATCCGAACGACGGCGACATCGATCCGGCGCAGCTGACGCAGGCGCTGGCCAAGGGCGCACGCGACATGGGGGCAAAGATCATCCGCTTCTGCCCGACCACGGGCGTGCGCCGTGAGAACGACGGATGGGTGGTTGTCACCCCGCAAGGCGAAATCCGCTGCGAGATCGTCGTCAACGCCGCCGGCTATCGTGCCGCCGAAGTCGGCAAAATGTTCGGCCGCGACGTCCCGATGATGGTGATGAGCCATCAGTACATCTTGTTCGAGGAGATACCCGAACTGGTGGCGTGGTCGAAGGAGCAGGGCAAGAAGCTGCCGCTGCTGCGCGACGTCGACACCTCCTACTATCTGCGCCAGGAAAAGAACGGCATGAATCTCGGCCCCTATGAGCGCAATTGCCGCGCGCATTGGGCAACCCACAACGACCCGATGCCGGAGGATTTTTCCTTCCAGCTCTTCCCCGACGATCTCGACCGTCTCGAGCACTACCTTGCCGATGCCGTCGCTCGCGTGCCGATCCTCGGCACTGCCGGCCTGTCCAAGGTGATCAACGGGCCGATCCCTTACGCGCCGGACGGCAATCCGCTGATCGGTCCGATGCCCGGCGTTCCCAACGCGTTCGAGGCCTGTGTCTTCACCTTCGGCATCGCCCAGGGCGGCGGCGCCGGCAAGGTGCTGGCCGAATGGGTGACGCAAGGCCAGACCGAATGGGACATGTGGTCCTGCGATCCGCGCCGCTTCACCAGCTTTGCGGCCGCCCCCGACTATAGCGTCGCCAAGGGCATGGAGATCTACGGCAACGAATACGCCATCCAGTTTCCGCGCCATGCCTGGCCGGCCGGGCGCGACCGCAAGCTGTCGCCGATCCACGATCGCATCAAGGCGCTCGGCGCCCAGTTCGACGCCTATAATGGCTGGGAGCGTGCCACCTGGTATGCGCAACCCGGTGACGACACGTCGGAAGAAGCAACACTCACCTTCCGCCGCGACGGGCCGTGGCAGCACCGCGTGCGCGAAGAATGCCTGGCGGTGCGCGACGCCGCCGGCATTCTGGACCTGCCCGGCTTCTCGCGCTTCAACCTCGAAGGTCCTGGCGCAGCCGAATGGCTGGCGCTGCAGGTCACCGGCCTGGTGCCCAAGCCCGGCCGAATCGGCCTCGCCTATTTCGCCGACGACAAAGGCCGCATCGTCACCGAGATGTCGGTGGTGCGCCATGGCGAAGAGCAGATGACTCTGATCACCGCGGCGGTAGCGCAGTGGCACGATTTCGAATGGCTGAAGTCGCGCCTGCCGAAGGACGCAGCTTTCACCCTCACCGACAGGACCGAAGACTATTCGACGCAAATCCTCGCCGGCCCCAGTTCGCGCAAGATCCTGGCCGAGGTCTGTGGCGCGGATCTCTCGCTGCCCTGGCTGACGCATCAGGAAACCACCATCGCCGGCCGCTGGGCGAAGCTGGTGCGGGTATCCTTCGCCGGCGAACTCGGCTGGGAAATCCACACCAAGGTGGGAGACACCGCCGCCATCTTCGACGCCGTCTGGACGGCGGGACAAAAACACGGTCTGAAACCGTTCGGCATGTACGCGCTGGATTCGCTGCGCCTCGAAAAGGGCTACCGGACCTGGAAGGGCGACCTGTCGACCGACTATACGGTCCTGCAGGGCGGGCTCGAGCGCTTCGTCAAATGGGACAAGCCCGACTTCCGCGGCAAGGCAGCCCTGCAGAACGAAAAGCAGCAAGGCGTGAAGAAGCGCTTCGTCACGCTGGTGGTCGAAAACCCAGGCGATTGCGACGCGCCGTCCGTGTCGACGCTCTGGCATGACGGCAAGATCGTCGGCGAGACGACGTCCGGCGGCTGGGGGCATCGCATCGACAAATCGATCGCGCTCGGCATGCTGCGCGCCGACCTGGCTGAACCCGATACCGCGATCGAGATTGAAATTTTTGGCGATCGTTTCAGGGCGGTCGTGCAGAAAGACGAGCCGCTGTGGGATCCGAAAAACGAAAGACTGAGAGCATGAAGAAAGTCATTCTCACCGATGGCGGCATGGGCCAGGAACTGGTCCGCCGCAGCAGCTCCGAGCCGACGCCGCTCTGGTCGGCCAGGGTGCTGATCGACGAGCCGGATCTGGTGCGTGACCTGCATGCCGAATTCATCCGGGCCGGCGCTCGCGTCATCACCATCAACACCTATTCGGCAACGCCGGAGCGGCTCGCGCGGGAAGGAGCAGAAGATCTCTTCAAGCCCTTGCAGAAGCGCGGCATCGAATTGGCAAGACAGGCACGCGACGAGGCAGGCGATGCAGCGATCGCCGGCTGCCTGTCACCGCTGTTCGGCAGCTATGCGCCGGCGCTGGCCATATCGTTCGAGGAGACGCTGGACATCTATCGCCGCATCGTCGCCGAGCAGGCCGATGGCGTCGACCTGTTCCTGTGCGAGACCATGGCCTCAGCCGAGGAAGGCCGTGCGGCCGTTACCGCTGCGTCGGAAAGCGGCAAACCTGTCTGGGTGTCTTGGACGCTCGCCGATCACGGCGCGCCGCGGCTGCGCAGCGGCGAAACAATAGCGGCAGCGGCGGACGCCCTCGACGGCCTGACGGTTGCAGCGCGCCTGGTGAATTGCTGCCGGCCAGAAGCGATCGCCGCGGCACTGCCCGAATTGATTGCTCTCGGCGGCCCGGTCGGCGCCTATGCCAATGGCTTCACCTCTGTCGAAGCGCTCAAGCATGGCGGAACGGTCGAAGTGCTGCACGCACGCCACGACCTTGATCCGGATGCCTATGCCGACCAGGCGCTCGGCTGGGTCGCCGCTGGCGCCACCATCGTCGGCGGCTGCTGCGAAGTCGGCCCTGCCCACATCGCCGCCTTGCGCGACTGGCTCGAACAGGCCGGCCACGAAATCTCGGGAGTATCCTGATGCCCAGACCGTCATCGCGCATTTCCGGCATCGTGCCTTCGGGCAAGGATGGCTGGGAGGTCCACACCGAGGCATGGGCCCGCAAGGAAGCGGGCCAGGACATCATCATGCTGTCGGTCGGCGACCATGATTTCGATACGCCGAGCCAGACCATCGAAGCCTGCGTGACGGCGGTTCGCGGCAGCAACCACCACTACACCCCGCTTCCCGGCGTTCCGCGCCTGCGCAGGGCGATGGCGGCGGCCTCGACCGCCTGCACCGGGGTCGAGACGAGCCCCGACCAGGTGATCGCCACGCCGGGCGGTCAGGCCGCCCTTTACGCGGCGGTGCAGGCCGTTCTCGACCAGGGCGACCACGCTATCGTGGTGGCGCCCTACTACGCGACTTATCCCAACACGTTCAGCGCCGCCGGCGCCAGCTTCACCGTCGTCGAGACGCCGGCCGGAGACGGTTTCCAGCCGCACGCCGAGATGATCCGCGCGGCGCTCAAGCCCAACACGCGCGCCATTTTGATCAACACGCCGAACAACCCGACCGGCGCCGTTTATTCGCGTGAGCGTCTGGAAGAGCTGGCCGAGATCTGCCGCGAGCACGATCTCTGGCTGCTGTCGGACGAGGTCTACTGGACGCTCGGCGGCGGCGAGCACATCTCGCCGCGCGGCCTGCCCGGCATGGCCGAGCGCACGCTGGTCATCAATTCGATGTCCAAGAGCCATGGCATGACCGGCTGGCGCATGGGCTGGCTGACCGGCCCGACGCAGATGATCACGCTGTTGACCAATCTCAATCTGGTGACGACCTACGGCCTGCCGGCCTTCATCTCGATCGCCTGCGCCGAGGCGCTGGAGAACCGCTATGGCGTGAAAGAGATCGCCGAACGCTATGCGGCACGCCGCACCGTCCTGCTCGACGCCGTGCGCGGCATGAACAATATCAGCGTGCACGGCTCGGAGGGCGGCATGTATGTCATGCTCGACATCTCCGCCGTCGAGCCCGACGACGAGAAATTCGCCTGGGCCTTTCTCGACCAGGAGAGTGTCGGCGTCATGCCGGGTTCCAGCTTCGGCAAGGCCGCTGCCGGCCACATCCGCATCAGCCTCTGCCAACCGGAGCCGGTGCTTCAGGAAGCCGCAAAACGCCTGCGCCGCTTCGCATCCGGCTATCGACGCGAGGCCGCATGACCAGAAGCATTCCCACCAAGGCCCGCGCGGTTATTATCGGCGGCGGTGTCTCCGGCTGTTCGGTCGCCTACCACCTGGCCAAGCTCGGCTGGACCGACATCGTGCTGCTCGAACGCAAGCAGCTGACCTCGGGTACGACCTGGCACGCCGCCGGCCTGATCGGCCAGCTGCGCGGCTCGCAGAACATGACGCGGCTGGCCAAATATTCGGCCGACCTCTACGTCAAGCTTGAAGCCGAAACGGAAGTCGGCACCGGCATGCGCCAGGTCGGCTCGATCACCGTGGCGCTGACCGAGGAGCGCAAGCACGAGATTTACCGGCAGGCCTCGCTCGCCCGCGCCTTCGATGTCGATGTGCGCGAGATTTCGCCTGGTGAAGTCAAGGAGATGTACCCGCATCTCAACGTGTCCGACGTGGTCGGCGCCGTGCATCTGCCGCTCGACGGCCAGTGCGATCCCGCCAACATCGCCATGGCGCTAGCCAAGGGCGCCCGCCAGCGTGGCGCCGCCATCGTCGAGAATGTGAAGGTCACCAAGGTCCATACCAAGGCCGGTCGCGTCACCGGTGTGTCGTGGGCGCAAGGCGAGGATCAGGGAACGATCGAGGCCGACATCGTCGTCAACTGCGCCGGCATGTGGGCGCGCGAGCTCGGCGCCCAGAACGGCGTCACCATCCCGCTGCATGCCTGCGAACATTTTTATCTCGTCACCGAGCCGATCCCCGGGCTCGGTCGTCTACCGGTGCTGCGCGTTCCCGATGAATGCGCCTACTACAAGGAAGATGCCGGCAAGATGATGCTCGGCGCCTTCGAGCCGGTGGCCAAGCCATGGGGCATGGACGGCATCCACGAGGATTTCTGCTTCGACCAGCTTCCCGAGGACATGGAGCATTTCGAGCCGATCCTCGAGATGGGCGTCAACCGCATGCCGATGCTGGCAACCGCCGGCATTCACACCTTCTTCAACGGCCCCGAAAGCTTTACCCCCGACGACCGCTACTATCTCGGCGAAGCGCCGGAGCTGTCGGGCTACTGGATGGCGACCGGCTACAACTCGATCGGCATCGTGTCGTCCGGCGGCGCCGGCATGGTGCTGGCGCAGTGGATCAATGACGGCGAAGCGCCCTTCGACCTCTGGGAAGTCGACATCCGCCGCGCCCAGCCATTCCAGAAGAACCGCCGCTATCTCAAGGAGCGGGTCTCCGAGACGCTCGGCCTGCTCTATGCCGACCATTTCCCCTACCGGCAGATGGCAACGTCCAGGAATGTCAGGCGATCGCCCCTGCATGAACACCTGAGGGCGCGCGGCGCGGTCTTCGGCGAAGTCGCCGGCTGGGAGCGCGCCAACTGGTTCGCCCGCGAAGGGCAAGAGCGCGAATACCGCTATTCCTGGAAGCGGCAGAACTGGTTCGACAACCAGCGCGAGGAACACCTGGCGGTCCGCAACAAGGTCGGCCTGTTCGACATGACCTCGTTCGGCAAGATCCGTGTCGAGGGCCGCGATGCCTGCGCGTTCCTGCAAAGGCTCTGCGCCAACGACATGGACGTGGCGCCGGGCAAGATCGTCTACACTCAGATGCTCAACCAGCGCGGCGGCATCGAGAGCGATCTTACCGTGTCGCGGCTGTCGGACACGGCCTATTTCCTCGTCGTACCGGGCGCGACGTTGCAACGCGATCTCGCCTGGCTGCGGCGGCATGTCGGCGAGGAATTCGTTGTCATCACCGATGTGACGGCGGCAGAAAGCGTGCTCTGCCTGATGGGTCCGGATGCGCGAAAGCTGATCCAGAAAGTCAGCCCTAACGATTTCTCCAACGAGAACAATCCGTTCGGCACCTTCCAGGAGATCGAGATCGGCATGGGCCTCGCCCGCGCCCACCGCGTCACCTATGTCGGCGAACTCGGCTGGGAGCTTTATGTCTCTACCGACCAGGCTGCCCATGTTTTCGAGGCGATCGATGAGGCGGGGGCGGATGTCGGCCCGAAACTTTGCGGCCTGCATACGCTCGATTCCTGTCGCATCGAAAAGGCGTTTCGGCATTTCGGCCACGACATCACCGACGAGGACAATGTGCTGGAGGCCGGCCTCGGCTTTGCGGTCAAAACCGCCAAGGGCGAGTTCATCGGCCGCGATGCGGTGCTGAAGAGAAAAGAAGCCGGCCTGTCGCGCCGGCTGGTGCAGTTCCGTTTGAAAGACCCTGAACCCCTGCTCTTCCACAACGAGGCGATCCTGCGCGACGGCAAGATCGTCGGCCCGATCACATCGGGGAATTACGGCCACCATCTCGGCGGCGCGATCGGACTGGGCTATGTGCCCTGCCAGGGCGAGAGCGAGGCGGATGTGCTGGCCTCGTCCTACGAGATCGAGATCGCCGGCGAGCGTTTTGCGGCGGAAGCATCGCTGAAGCCGATGTACGATCCCAAGGCGGAACGGACGAGGATGTAGCACCTTTTTACCCTCCCCTTGTGGGGAGGGTCGGCTCGCAGTCGGAGCGAAGCGGCGATTGCGAGACGGGGTGGGGGTGCGCCCTACGAGACCCCCCACCCCGCTTCGCAAAAGCCGCCTTGCGGCATTTGCTGCGCGACCCTCCCCACAAGGGGTAGGGTGAAGAAGCTCAAAACCGCTCCAGCTTCGCCCGCACTTTCACCAGAAACGCCGCCCTCGTCCTTGGCGTCGAGGCGTCCATCAGGTAGTGCGCCAGGAAAAACGTCCGGCAGCGGCGGGCGCACAGCGCGCGCATACCGCGCAGCAAGGTCTTGCGGCCGGGCTGGCCGACGACGACGCTCCACCAGGTCGGCGCGCCGCAGGTGGTGATGACGCCGACCCTGGTGACATGTGTCATCAGCGACGTGATGCGCCCCTTGCCCAGCTTGAAGGCGACATCGGTCGCCCAGACCCGGTCGAGCCAGCCCTTCAGCATGGCCGGCAGCCCGTACCACCAGGTCGGATAGATGAACAGGATCGCCTCAGCCCAGGCGAGATGCTCGAAATGCGGTTTTAGGGCCGGATCCTCCGGCGCCCGCTCATTGTAGGCGCGTCGCTCTTCGCAGCCCATCACCGGATCGAATTTCTCCGCATAGAGGTCGAGCAGCCGCACCTCCCAGCCGCGTGCCTTCAGCACATCGACTGCGGCATCTCTGATGGCGGCGCAAAAGCTTTCGGGCACCGGATGGCAATAGACCACCAGCACGCGCATCAGAATTCATCCATCCCGGCCGCGACCTTGGCCATGAAGGCTGCCCGCATCTCGTCGGTCGACAGGTTCATCGAATAATGCGCGAGGTAGGACACCGAGGCGCCGGGCCTGATCGTCGCGCGCAGCATCCGCTTGACCAATCTGCGTGGCGGATCGCCCATCAGCATGGCGCGGAAGCGGCTGCCGCCATAGGTGGTGACGGCGGTCAGCTTGCGGATGTTGTGGAGCGAAGGCTGCGCCTTGCCGTCGACCAATTTGAACGACACGCCGGGCAGAAACACGCGGTCGAAAAAGCCTTTCAGGATGGCCGGGAAGCCGTAGTTCCAGACGGGATATGACAGCACCAGCGCCTCGGCCTTGAGCAGCCGCTCGACATAGGGCGCGGCCGGGTCCGCAGGGCTGCGTTGGTTATGATAATCCAGCCTCTCCCCGCGCGTCAGCCTGGGGTCGAAATCCTCTGCATAGAGATCGCAATCGTCGACCTCATGGCCGGCGGCCGTCAGCCGCTCGACGATCGTGCGGTGCAGACCTGCATTGAAGCTGGTCTCCACCGGGTGTGCGTAGAGGACGAGGACTTTCATGGGGAAATACTTGCGAGGTGGGCGCGAGGCACCGTCCTCTGCCCTGCCGGGCCGCGGCGTTCAGGCTGCCAATCTCCCCCCTTGCGGGGGGTGAGAAGTGGTCGGCGAAGCCGATGGGAAGCCAATTGCTTGGCTTTCCAAACGACGAACGCCCGAAGCGGCAGCGTAGGGCCTGTGCCGGCAGGACAGAGGGGGGTGCTCAAGCTCAAACCTCTGCTCATTCTGCTTTCTGCAAACCCCTGAACAAAAAAGTCCGGCCCGAGCGATAGTCGTAATCCGGATTTTCCCAGGCGATCATCTTGCCGGGATTGAGCAGGCCTTGCGGATCGGTCTCGCGCTTGAAGGCGAGCTGGATTTCATCCGTCTGCTTCATGCCGCCCTCTTCCAGCGTGTAGCGGTGCGGGTTGAAGATCGGGCAGCCATTCTCCTCATGCAGCCGGATGATTTCGTTGAGCCGCGCCTCGGTGGTGAATTTCACCAGCGGCAGGCCGAAGCAGGTGATGTTGCCGTCGAGGCGCACGAATTCGAGATGCGAAAAGACCTCGTTCGGAAACATCGCGTCCATCTTCTCCACCAGCGCCAGCTGGTTGGGAAACGGATAGAGCGATTGCAGATAGGTGATCGCGGGATCGACCCGCAGTGCCCTGAGCGTGGTGTGGTTCCACGCCAGTTCGAAGCCCGGCGGCAGGCCCTTTTTCTCTTCGTCCGTTGCCGTCGCCGTATTGAAGATGACTTCGCCGCCGGCGCGGCGGGTGAAGGCGAGGAACGCGTCTAGCCCATGCCGGGCAACCATGACGACGCAGATGCTTTGCCCGTCCCGGAAGAACTTCTGGTGGCGCTTGAAATAGAGCTGCGGCACGGGCGCGGCGATCGGCGTGATCAGCTTGGTCAGGATGCCGTCCTGGCGTGCCAGCGCGTTGCCGTAGCGGGCTGCCGGCATGAAAGCGTCGAAGCCGACGATCACGTCGATCCATTCATAGGCTGCAGTCAGCGGCATCTCGACCTCGGTGATGATGCCGTTGGTGCCATAGGCGTGGGTGACCTTGTGCAGGTCCTCGCCGGCGAGTTCGAGCGCCTTCGGCTCCGCCTCCATAGTGACGACGCGCAGGCGCAGCACATTGCCGAAATCACGCAGACCGCCGAAATTGATCGAACCAACGCCGCCCGAGCCGCCGGCGATGAAGCCGCCGATCGAGGCGGTGTTGTAGGTCGACGGCGACAGCCGCAGTTCCTGCCCGGAATGCGCGCGCGTCGCTCTGTCGATGTCGGCGAGGATCGCGCCCGGCCCGGTGACGACGCGGCCCGGCGCTATGGCCTTGATCTCGTTCATCTCGGCGAGGTTCAAAACCACGCCGCGCGACAGCGGCATCGCCTGGCCGTAATTGCCGGTGCCGCTGCCGCGCGGCGTCACCGGAACGCCATGACGGTGGCAAGCGGCAAGCACGCGGATCAGTTCGGCCTCGTTCCTGGGCGTCACGATCAGGTCGCCGGTGACGTGGTCGAGCTGCTGCTTCAGCACCGGGCTGTACCAGTAGAAGTCGCGGCTCTTCTGCTGGACGATGGCCGGATTGTCGTCGAGCTTTATCCCGTCGAGATCGCGTTTGAGCGCCGAAACATCCATCATTCCACCATCAGTTCGTCGAGCTCGGCATAGTCGGGCAATTGCCTGTCGATCGCTCGGCCGTTGCGCACGACGATGCGATCCGATTCGGGCCGCGACAGCAATTCCGTCCAGCTCCGCCCTTTGAAGACGATAAAATTGGCGCTGCCACCTGCTGCCAGTGTCCCGACACCGTCGAGCCGCATCACCTTGGCCGGCGTCGCCGCCACCGTCTGCGGCCAGTCGCCGACCGGATGATCGAAATGCAGGATGCGCGTCGCCATGCGGTAGACCTCCAGCATGTCGAGATCGCCATAGGCATAGAACGGATCGCGGGTGTTGTCGGAGGCGACCGCGACCGGGATGCCCCTCGCCTTCATCTCATGCAGCAGCGTCACGCCGCGCCAGCGTGGCGTGGTCTGGTCGGCACGCCGGTCCTGCAGATAGAGATTGCACATTGGCAGCGACACCACCGCCAGCCGCGCCTTGGCCACCTTGTCGAGTGTATCGAGCACGTCGAGATCCGGCTGGCGCGCCAGCGAGCAGCAATGTCCCACCAGCATGTTGCCCTCAAAACCGTTCCACAGTGCCGCCTCGGCGATCTTCTTCAGCGATATCGCCGCAATGTCGTCGGTCTCGTCGGCGTGGAAATCGAGATCGAGCCCGTGCCTGTTCGCCTCGGCGAACACCTTGTCGAGAAGCTCTTCGAGATCCGGCACCATATAGGTGACGACGCCGAGCACGCCCTTGGCCGCAGCCACGCGCTTGGCCAGCCTCTCGAACCACTTTCTGTCGCGCACGCCTTCGATGCCGAGCAGGCAGGCTGCCTGCAATTCGATGCGGCCGCGCCATTTCTCCCGCATCGCCTCGAACACCGGCCAGGAGATTTCCTCCTGTGGCGGCACGCTGTCGAGATGCGTGCGCAGCGCCTTGGTGCCGTGCGCGTAGGCCGAGCGCAGCGAGAAATCCATGCGCCGCGCCACGTCCTCGGCGCTCCAGCGCGCTGCACGGTCGGCGCCGGTGGCATTGAGCGCGCCCATGAAACTGCCGTCGGGATTGGGTTTGCGCGGCCAGATATGGCCCTTGTCGATGTGGGTGTGGCAGTCGACGAAGCACGGCAGCACGATGCGGCCGGCAAGGTCGATGGCGGTGGCTGGCGCTTTTGATTTCTTGTGCGCGGCGATGGCTGAGATCTTGCCATCGGCGACCGTTATGTCGGCCAGGGCGAAGCCGTCGCTGTCGTAAGTGGCGGCAAGGCCTGATGTCAGCGACCGGTGAAGGCGGACGTTTGTGAGATGGTACGAGCCAGAGGTCGGTATCAAGGACCGCCCCCCTCTGCCCTGCCGGGCATCTCCCCCTCAAGGGGGGAGATTGGCAGCTTTTCCGACAGCACCCGTCTTCCAACATCGATAATTGGCGAAATCCCGGATGACGTCCAATCTCCCCCCTTGAGGGGGAGATGGCCGGCAGGCCAGAGGGGGGTGTTTCGCGCCAGCATCTCAATCACGTCACCCAACCCCCTACCGCTCATGCTTCAGCGCGCTCTCGTGCCAGCGGCGCAGGATGAGATGCGACACCAGCGACAGCACCAGGAAGATCAATATGCCGGTGAGCGAGATCAGGATCAGCGCCGCGAACAGCCTGGGCGCGTTGAGCCGGTAGCCGGCCTCGATGATCCGCGAGGCGAGCCCTGAGGATTGTCCCTGCGCGCCGGCGACGAACTCGGCCACCACGGCGCCGATCAGCGACAGGCCGCCGGCGATCTTCAGGCCTCCTAGAAAATACGGCATGGCCGCCGGCAGTCTGAGATAGCGCAATTGCTGCCAGCGCGTCGCGCCGTTGAGCTTGAACATGTCGCGCAGATTGCGGTCGACCGAATTGAGGCCGAGCGTGGTGTTGGACAGGATCGGGAAGAACGCGACGATCCAGGCGCAAAGCAAAAGCTTCACCGTCTGGTTGTCCACATAGATGTTGATGAGCGGGAAGACCGCCACGATCGGCGTTACCTGCAGCACGATGGCGAAGGGAAAGAACGACATCTCCACCCATTTCGATTGCGCAAACAGCACCGCCAGTCCGACGCCGCCGACCACTGCAAGCAACAGACTGAGGAAGGTTATGCGCAACGTGACCAGCAGCGCGGAGAACAGGAGCCCGGCATCGCTATAGAGCGTCCACAGCACCACGCCGGGGCGCGGCAGAATATATTGCGGGATCGCGTTCCACACGCAGATGCGGTCCCACAGCCAGATCGCCAGGATCATGATCGCCAAAGGCAGGACCCACCGGCCGATCCGCTCCAGCCGCTCCTGGCGTACGCGGCCGGCCTCTTCCGCGTCGAGCGTTGCGGCATTCTGATCAATGGCCGTCATGGTGCGGTCCGGCTGATGTGTTGATGGCGTTGACCAGGATGTCCGAGGCCTGGCGGCAGAGCGCGGCATAGTCGGGCGAGGTGCGAAACACCTCGTCGCGTGGATAGGCGGCATCGATTGCCAACTCGGCATGGACGCGGCCCGGCCGCGCCGCCATGACGACGACGCGGTTTGACAGGAACACGCTTTCGAAGACGCTGTGGGTGACGAAGACGACGGTGAAGCGCTCGTCCTGCCACAGCTCCAGAAGGTCGTTGTTGAGCTTGAACCGGGTGATCTCGTCGAGTGCCGCGAACGGCTCGTCCATCAACAGAATGCGCGGCTTCGTCACCATCGCGCGTGCGATCGAGACGCGCATCTTCATGCCGCCGGAAAGTTCGCGCGGCACGGCGTTTTCGAAACCGGTCAGGTGCACCCGCTCCAGCATCTCCATCACCACCGGCGCCGCCTTGGCACGCGACACGCCTTTCAGCCTGAGCGGCAACCAGACATTGTCGAAGACATCGGCCCAGGGCAGCAGCGTCGGTTCCTGGAAGACGAAGCCGATATTGGCGCGGTCGATCGAACCGCCCCAGTCGAGTTGACCGGATGTCGGCGTCGACAGGCCCGCGATCAGCCTCAACGCCGTCGACTTGCCGCAGCCGGACGGCCCGAGCAGGCTGACAAAATCGCCCTCGCGGATGGCGAGATCGACGTCGCTCAATGCAGTCACGCCATTGGAAAACACCTTGCCGACATGGCGCAGCGTCAGCAGCATCGGGCCTTCACCCGATGCCGTCATGGGCGCCTGCGCCATCTTTTCCAGCTTCACGATTACTTCTTCAGCTCGATTCCGACACCTTTGTTGATGAAGGCCAGCGTATAGGCCTTGTTGATATCGATGCCCTCGGGCGTGACCTTGGCCTTGACCATCTTGTCATAAAAGCTCTTGATCCGGTCTTCGTTCATGGCGCCGATGCCGAGCTTTTCGGTGTCGCCGGAATCGGCCAGGCCGAACTTCTTCATCTGCTCGATCGAGAAGGCAATCTGCTCGTCGCTCATGTCGGGATTGTCTTTCTTGATCATCTCGTTGGCGGCCTTGTTGTCGCCGTAGAGGTAGTTGTACCAGCCCTTGGCCGAGCCATCGACGAAGCACTGGACCACCTCCGGCCGCTTGTCGATCGTGTCCTGCATCACCTCGATCGTCGTCGAATAGGTGTCCCAGCCATAGTCGGCCAGCAGGAACTGGTTGGGCACGAAGCCGCCTTCCTTCTTGACCGCAAAAGGCTCCGAGGTGACGTAACCCTGCTGGATCGACTTCTTGTTGGCTAGGAATGGAGCGGTGTTGTAGGTGTAGGGCACGCGCTTGGCGGCATCGAAACCGAGTTCGATGACCATCCACTGGAAGAAGGTCTGGACGCCCTCGTCGCCGAGAATGTACTGGTCGGCGTTCTTCAAATCCTCCCACTTGTCCAGCCCCTGCCCCGGGTGGGACATGATGACTTGAGGGTCCTTCTGGAAATCGGCGGCGACGACGCGCATCGGGATGCCCTGCTGGACGGCGTCGAAGGCCGACAGCAGATTGCCGCCCATGTAGAAATCGAGCTTGCCGGCCAGCAGCAGCGGCCGCCCGCTGACCTGCGGACCTCCCTGCGAAATCGTCACGTCGAGGCCACATGCAGCGTAGGTGCCGTCGGCGACGGCCTGGTAGTAGCCGCCATGCTCGGGCTCGGCCAGCCAGTTGGTGCCGAAGGTGACCTTCTCGTTTGCTGCCGCGCCGAACGTGCCGGCTCCAAGCAGCGCGACCGCAAGCGCTGAAATCTTCTGTTTTCCGTACATCGACACCACCCTTTGTTGGCTCCGGAGCGTCACGCGCCGGGCTCGACACCATTGATCCAAGAAGCAAGACACATGCCACCGCCCGGGCCGCCTGCTTGCGCGGCAGTCACTGCCAACACCGGACGGGTCATGCTGTGCGGGAGGCATCGTGCCTATTTTTTGGACGCCTGTCCACAATCGCCCTTGTGCCATGCACCACATCTTGAACGTACTATCGGTCACGTCTTAGGCTGGTCTCGCAGACAGGAGATTGCCATGTTCAGATACCTCGCGCCGAAGTCGATCAAGCCGCCTTTCGCCCGCTACAGCCACGGCGTCGAAGTACCTCCCGGCAAGCGGCTGGTGCTGTGCTCCGGCCAGGTTGCCATCACGGCCGACGACCAGATCCCGGAAGATGCCGGCGCGCAGGCCGAACTCTGCTTTCAAAACATAGCGGCGATTCTGGCAGAAGCCGGGCTCGGCCTTCAAGACATCGTACGGATCAACGCCTATGTCACCGACCGCGCGCACCTGCGCCCCTATATGGATGTCCGCGACCGGCTGTTTGCCAGCCCCGCACCCGCCTCGACGCTGATGATCGTGTCGGGCTTCGCGCGGCCGGAATTCAAGGTTGAGGTCGAGGCGATCGCTGCCGGGTGATCGACAGCCAATGATTGCCGCGCTAGGTCTGGTTCATCCGCTTGAAGAGGCATGACATGACCGTTGCAAACAGACGCGTGTGGTGGGGCGACTACCGGACCACCGAATACGCCGCGATCGATCCGGAGGCGACGATTGCCGTGCTGCCGGTTGCGGCGATCGAGCAGCACGGTCCGCATCTGCCTGTGTCGACCGACACCTCGATCATGAACGGCATGCTGGAGACGGTGATCGCCCGCCTGCCCGGCGATCTCGACATCCGCATCCTGCCGGTCCAGGCGGTCGGCAAATCGAACGAGCATCTGCAGGCGCCGGGCACGTTGACCTTGCCGGCGACGACACTGGTCGATGCCTGGACCGAGCTCGGCCTGTCCATTGCCCGCGCAGGCGTAAGGAAGCTGATCGTCGTCAACTCGCATGGCGGCAATGAAGAGATCATGGGCATCATCACCCGCGAATTGCGGGTGCGCGCAAAGATGCTGGCGGTGAAGACCAGCTGGCAGCGATTCGGCCGCCCGGCCGGCATGTACACCGAGCTTGAGGACCGCCACGGCATCCATGGCGGCGATGTCGAGACCTCGCTGATGCTGCATTTCCGCCCGGACCTCGTCGACATGGCCAAATCAGACAATTTCGTCTCCAAGGTCGCCCGCGCCGAGACCGAATTTGCGCTGCTGCGCCACACCGGCACGCACGCTTTCGCCTGGATCGCCAGCGACCTCAATCCGAACGGCGTCGTCGGCGACGCCTCGATCGCCACAGCGGAAAAGGGCCGGCTGACCGCGGAGCATCAGGCCGACGGTTTCATCACGCTGCTCAGGGATGTGCGCAAGGCGAAGCTGGCCGACTGGCTGGCGTAGAGGCTTACCCGTCGATCTTCAGCACAAACGGCGTGCCTTCGAAAGCATCGGCGCCACGTCCGATCGCTTCAATCGCTTCGATCATGCGACCTTG
Organism: Mesorhizobium sp. C416B; assembly: GCF_030323165.1. Classification (NCBI taxonomy): domain Bacteria; kingdom Pseudomonadati; phylum Pseudomonadota; class Alphaproteobacteria; order Hyphomicrobiales; family Phyllobacteriaceae; genus Mesorhizobium; species Mesorhizobium sp. C416B. The sequence continues at coordinate 6,242,955 of NZ_CP100471.1, read as the reverse complement.
GCGGCCAAGCAGCGCGTCAGCGACAGCAATGAGCCGAGGGTTGGGCGTCGCCGAAGGCGACAGAGTCCGCAATGATAGCGCCAGTTCCGCCTCGTCGCGCTTGGGCGCCAGCGCCGCGGCGATGATGTAGGCCGAGGCGGTCGAGCGGCTGATGCCGGCATAGCAATGCACGACCATCGGCTTGGCACGATCCCATCGGCGAGCGAAACCGAGCAGATTGCGCACGTGATCCTCGCCCGGCATGGTCATGCCGTCCTGTGCCATCGCGATGTCGTGCATGACCAGATGCAGGTGGTTTTCCCTCGATATCGAGGCCGGGCGCGTCACCTCGGTGCCGGCGGCAAGCAGCGACAGCACATGCTCGGCGCGACTTCTGGCCACAGTCTCCTCGAGCTTTGCCAGCGAACAGACATGGATCATGGCGCAATCTCCCTGGCGCTATCGTCGCGCCGTGCGTGCCAGTCGGCAAGCGCCGATTCGAGCCGCTGCCATTCCTCCTGACTTCCAGGCAGCCCCGCGCGGAGCACCTGAGGACGCTCGGAAAAATGCCTGAGCAATATGCCGCGCTCACCGAGCGTCGAAAACAGACCGGCCGCGTCCGGCATCTGAAGATAGCGAAACAGCGTCGTGCCGCCGGCGACAGCCACGCCAAAGCGCGAAAGCAGCGCATCGAGCCGCGCTGCATCCTCGGCCAGCCGGCGCCGCATATCGGCCTGCCAGCCGCTGTCGGCAAGCGCGCGAATGCCATATTCAAGCGCCGGGCCGGCGACGGCCCACGGTCCAAACTGCGTCTCCAGCCTCTCGACCGTCAACGCCTCGGAAAGCGCGAAACCGAGCCGCAGGCCGGCAAGGCCAAAGAACTTGCCGAAGGAGCGCAGCACGACGATGCCGCCCTGCCCGACATCGCCGGCAAGGCTTTCCGCGTGCGGGCCGACATCCATGAAGGCCTCGTCGACGACCAGCAGCCCGCCCTTGGCGCGCAATGTCTCGGCAAGCCGAAGCAGCCTTTCCCGCGACACGACGCGCCCGTCGGGATTGTTGGGATTGACGACGATGGCAAGGTCGGCCCCGGCAAGCGCCTCGACATCGTCAGTGTCCACCACCGCATGGCCGGCAATCGCGGCCGCCCTGGCATGCTCGGCATAGGTCGGTCCCAACACCAGCGCGCGGGCGGGGCTCACCAGCGAGGCGACGCGCGGCAGCAAGATCTGCGTGCCCGGGGCTACCGCCACATTCTCGGCCGAAGGTGCGCCATAGGCGCCTGCCGCGATCCTGGCCAGCTCACGCAGGCGCGCGGCCTCCGGCAATCGTGACAGGGCGGTGGCGGGCAGCTCGAAAAGCGGGTAGGAGTGCGGATTGATACCTGTCGAAAGATCGACGAAAGGCTGTGGCGCGTGAGGGAAGAGCGCGCTCGCCCGGCCAAGGGATCCACCGTGATCCACCGCAGCAATCGCTCCATCAGAAAGCTTCATGTCGGTCCTGATCGCTTTCCTGTCGCTGGCCATCGAACGCATCCTGGGGTACCCGGACTGGCTGTTCCGTGCCGCCGGCCATCCCGTCACCTGGTTCGGCAGGCTGATAGCCTTTCTCGACCTCCGGCTCAACCGCGCCACTGATTCCGACGCATTGCGTCGCCGCCGGGGCGTGCACGCCCTGCTGGTCATTGTGCTGGCGCCGGCGGCGATTGCCTTCATTGTGCAAATCCTGCTCTGGCAGCTCTTTCCCGCCGGCATGATCATCACCGCCATCCTGGCGTCGTCGCTGCTGTCGCAAAAGAGCCTCACCGAGCATGTCGAAGCGGTGGCCGACGCGCTCGATACCGGCGGGCTGGCGCTCGGCCGCATTGCGGTTGCGCGCATTGTCGGCCGCGATCCCGAAAAGCTCGACCATGCCGGCGTCAGCCGCGCCGCGATCGAAAGCCTGGCCGAGAATTTCTCCGACGGCATTGTCGCGCCCGCCTTCTGGACCGGCGTCTGCGGGCTGGCCGGCGGCGTCGCCTACAAGGCCGCCAACACCGCCGATTCGATGATCGGCCACCGCACCCCGCGCCACGAGGCTTTTGGCCGCGCGGCAGCACTTTTCGACGACTGGATCAACCTGCCGGCCTCGCGGCTGACGGCACTGCTGATCATTGCCGCTGCCTTTCTTGTTGACGGCGCCGATCCCCGCAATGCTTGGGAAGCGGTACGGCGCGACGCGAAAAAACACCGTTCGCCCAATGCCGGCTGGCCGGAAGCGGCGATGGCGGGTGCGCTTGGCCTGGCGCTCGCCGGCCCGCGTACCTACGGCGGCGTTGTCGTCGAGGATGCGTTCATGGGCGAAGGCGGCCGCCGCGAGGCGGAGAGCCTGGACATCAGGCGGGCGCTGAAGCTTTACCACGTCGCGGATTATCTGCTGATTGGGCTGTTCGGATTGCTGTCGGCGGTCGTCATCTATCTGGAAATCTTGGTCTCGCAGTAAAGAAGCCGCCTGACTCACCAAGAGACACGGACTTCCTTCGCGTTTGGATCCACAGCTTCGCCAAATCTTTTGATCGCGTAGCCGCCAGCGGCCACAGCCGAGGATTTCAGCACAGGCTCAATCACAAGGAAAAGCTTCTCGGCGTCTGGCCCGTACAGATAGAGGGTGCATTTGCCCCCACCAAACTCGTCACCATCAAATTCGCCGACATGCGCATTTGAAACAGCTTTTTCCAACCGATCCTCCAGAACTTGGACCGATTGCCGCTCTTCCGGCGCCCCGAACTGACCGCCGCTCAGAAGAAGGTAGACAATCACGGCTTGTTCCAACGGTGATCTCCCGAAGTTAGACCTTCAAAACTCGATCCCTTGCTGCGCTTTCACGCCCGCCGAAAAGTGATGTTTCGTCACGCCCATCTCCGTCACCAGATCCGCCGCCTCGACCAGCGCCGGCTTGGCGTTGCGGCCGGTGACGACGACATGCAAGCCTTCGCGCCGCGCCTTCAGCCCCGCCACCACTTTGTCGAGATCGAGATAGTCGTAGCGCAGCGCGATGTTCAGTTCGTCGAGCACAACCAGGCTGATCGAGGGATCGGCGATTAGCTCCAGCGCCTTGGCCCAGGCCGCTTCGGCCGCGGCGATGTCGCGCTTCAGATCCTGCGTTTCCCAGGTAAACCCCTCGCCCATCGCGTGCCAGACGACACGGTCGCCGAATGCCGCGAAAGCATCCTTTTCACCGGTGTGCCATTTGCCCTTGATGAACTGGACGATGCCGACGCGCTTGCCGTAGCCGAGCATGCGCAGCGCCAGCCCGAAGGCGGCGGTGGTCTTGCCCTTGCCGGGGCCGGTGTTGACGATCAGCAGCCCCTTCTCGACCGTCTTTTCCGCAACCTCGGCATCCTGCGCCGCCTTGCGCTTGGCCATCTTGGCGCGATGGCGCTCTTCGTCTTTTGTGTCGATATCGGTCATCTCATTTCACCTTGAGCGGCAGCCCCGCCACCATCAGAAGCACCATATCAGCTACGACCGCGATCTGCTGGTTGAGCCGGCCGGCGGCATCGCGGAACCGGCGTGCCAGCGCATTGTCGGGCACGATGCCTTGTCCGACTTCGTTGGAGACCACGAACCACGGTCCGCGCGGCCGCGAAAGCACATCGGCCAGCCGCCGGCACTCCCCCTCCAGATCATGATCGGCCAGCATATGATTGGTCAGCCACAGCGTCAGGCAGTCGACAAGCACCGGCTGGTTGTCCGGCAAGGCTTCGAGCGCGCCGGCAAGATCAAGCGGGGCGTCGATGGTCGCCCACCCCTCGCCACGGCGCGAGCGGTGCTGCGCGATGCGCTCGCGCATTTCGCCGTCATAGGCTAGCGCGGTGGCGATATAAGCCCATGGCGGCAGCAACGCCGTCGCCAAAGTTTCGGCATGCGCGCTCTTGCCGGAGCGCGCACCGCCGATGATGAAGGTCAAACTGCGATCAGGCAAAGCTGTCGCGCAGGCTGGTCGCGGTGCCGGTGAAGCGCGAGTGCACTATGCCGACAACTGCACCCAGCACCAGCCAGAACACCAGATTGGTCAGCGTCACCGCCACCACGAACTGATGATGCAGGCCCTCCGGGATCGGCGTCTTGAAACTGTCAGGCTGCGGCGCGCCGACAATATGCGGGGCGACAATCAGGACGACAGCAAGGATGGTCAGCGGCGCCGACGTGCGGAAGGCGATCAAGGCAAGGCCGATGGCGGTCGCAATCACCGTCGCCACCCACCAGATCTGGCGCTGCATGAGATCGGCCGCCGGCATCGCCGGCAGTTCCGGCGGCAGGCCGAGGCCCGGCGCCAGCGTGAACACGGCAAAGCCGGCCAAGCCCCAGAACACGCCCTGGCGCCAGCTGCCGATGCCGCCGGCGAATTCCGAAATCGCGACCAGGATCAGCGCGAAGCCGATACCGGTCACGACATTGGAGACGACGTTGTAGGCGAAGCGCTCGAAGCCGTCGGCCGGCGCCCAGCCTTCGTCTTCCGCTGGAGCCGCTGCTTCGGCAGGCGCCGGTGCGGCTGAGCTCATGGCGTTTTCCGCCGGTGCGGCACTGCTCATGGCGTTGGTGGTGTTGGCGGCCGGTGCCGCAGCATGATCGTGCTTGTGGCCGCCTGCCTTCTCAAAAACTTCGGCCTGGCGAATCAAGGGATCGGTTGCATAGGCCTGCATGCAGGCGAGAACGACGCCGGCCACGAGCCCGGCAATCGCCGCGACGAACACGACGTTGCGAAACAGGTTCATGATGTCAGATCCTCGTCAGTGGCAGGGAAACGCCATCGAATGGCGATAGTCGTGCGCCGCATTGTGGACCGCATCGATGTGCGAGAAACCGACAACGCCGACGACGAAAATGCCCAGAAACGCGCTAAGCACGAGCTGCATGAAGCGCGACTGCGAGGAGACGGAAGCGCCGAGGGAGACGGAAGCGGTATTCATATCTTGTCCTTTCGCCCTCCACCCGAGGGCATCGAAGTCAGTTCCTGTCGCCGGCAGGTCTCCTGGCTCGCGGATCAGCGCCCTTCCCCACCTTCCCGAAGAAAAATCCTCAGTGGCTTGGAGAGGACTACCGCACACAGTTGCGGGGGCAGCCACGGCATTGGGCAACAAGTCAGCCCTCACCGCATTCCCTCTTGGTCCCTAACGGAACCGACGACATGCATGACTATAGGCTGAAACAGCCGCATCCGGCAAACCAAATTCCGGCAGCCAACAGCGCGAATGCGCCACTCAGGCGTCACGGGTTCAGCGCGCTGATCCGCTCCGCAACCAGCCGCTGCAGCCGCCACAGATGGCGATCGTGAATGCCGCGCTCTTCAAGGTTTTTCACCGTGTTGTAGAGGTAGTCGGCGCCCGACCCCCAGTGCCCGCAGGATGTCGCCAGCCTGTCGACGACCTTCGCCTCGTCGAGCGGGCCGGAATAGGTCAGGCCATTGCGGTTGATGACGAAGGCCAATGCCTTCAGCGGGCCAGCCTCGCTTGCAAGCTTGAGCATGCGCGGCCGGTAGCTTGTCGGCTTCAGCGTGACTTCGCGCCGGAAAAGCCGGCCCAACTGCTCGCGCCGGTTATTGCCGGTCAGCCGAAAGGCGACGCCCTTGCATTGTCCGCCACGGTCCAGCGCCATCATCAGGCCGGGGCTGTCCTTGGTGCCGCGCCAGCGCGTCATGTTCATGCAAAAGGACCGATGCCAGCCGCGCGCCAGCGCAACGCGGTCCTCGACATAATCTATTTCCGGTTTCCAGATCAGCGATCCATAGCCGAACAGCCATAGCGGTTCGCTGTCCGGGAGTTCGACCTGCAATTCATCCAGCAGCGCGTCATAGTCGGCTTCATCGAGATGCATCGCGTCCGGATCCGGCCCGGGGTCCCTGATCTCGCGCCAGCAGCGCGCGACCAGCTCCGGCGTAAGCGACATCTGTCGTGCGGCCACTTCCGAATCCCCCCAATTTCCGAATGTCCCGTGTCCACGACATGATTATGCGCCGCGCCTGCAACCGGCAATGCGGCACTCTGATTGACAAACGATTTGCCGGGGTGTCGGCTGACGCTTCATAGGAAGCAAGCCATGCATCCCAGCCCGAGCGAGCGCGACCCCTATAACGGCCTGAGCCGGGCCGAACCGACGCTACCGTCGTCGGCCTATTGGGATGGCGAGGCTTACCAGCGCGATCTCGACGCCATCTGGCACAAAAGCTGGCTGCTCGTCTGCCGCGAGGCCGACCTCGCCCAGCCGCTGGCGTTCCGGACATTCCGCGTCGGCACGCAGGAAATCGTCATTCTGCGGGACGAGACCGGCGAGTTGCGCGCCTTCCACAACACTTGCCGGCATCGCGGCTCGCAGCTTTGCCAGAAAAGCGAGGGCCGGCTGAAAGCGCGGCTCATCACGTGCCCCTACCACGCCTGGTCCTACTCGCTGCGCGGCGATCTCGTGCGCGTTCCCTCGAAATCGCTGCCAGATGGTTTCGACAAGGCAGATCATCCGCTCTACCGGGTGGCGCTGTCGGTGTGGCGCGGTTTTGTCTTTGTGAACCTTCAGCAGGCTGCGGCCGGCTCCGCCGGGACCTCCTTCGATCCCGCATCCGGCGACCTCGCCAACTGGCCGCTGGAAACGCTGGTATCAGGCCATGTCCTGCGCAAGGTGATGAACTGCAACTGGAAGATCTTCTGGGAAAACTTCAACGAGTGCCTGCATTGCCCGGGCGTCCACAAGGACCTGTCTCGGCTGGTGCCGATATACGGCCGCGGCCTGATGAGCCGGCACGACGACCCCGACTGGGTCCGCCATGCCGACAATGACGCGCCGGAGTTTTCGGGTGGCCTGCGCGCCGGCGCCGAGACCTGGTCGCGCGACGGACATGCCCATGGCCCGGTCTTACCGGGCCTGACGCCAGCCGAGCGTGCGGCCGGACAGACCTATGCCACCAGCCTGCCCTCGATGTTCATCGTCGGCCATGTCGATTATGTCAGGACGGTGCGACTGATGCCGCTCGGTCCCGAACAGACCGAACTCACCGCCGAATGGCTGTTCGCGCCCGAGGCGCTGGCTGAGACCGACATCGACAATGTCGTCGCCTTCGGCACCCAGGTGCTGGAGGAGGATGCCGCGATCTGCGAGATCAATCAGAAAGGCCTGCGCTCGATGCGCCACCAGGCCGGCGTGCTAATGCCGGAGGAGTACGATCTGCACCGCTTCCACAACTGGGTGCGCGAGCGGCATGCAGCGCTTGAGGCAACCGCCTGATCGGCGACTAAAGCGACTTCGGCAGATAGCGCCAGGTGATAAAGCCGCAAACCGCGGCCAGAATGCCCAGCGTCACGAACACCGAGCCGAGGCCGAAAAACGCCAGCACCACCGAATAGACCAGCGGCGGCGTCAGCTCGGAAAAGTCGAGATAGGTGCGGTAGACCGCGGCCATCTGCGCCCGCTCATAGGACCGCACCGAGCGCATGAAGGCGGTCGAGCCCAGTGCATCGAGCGCGATGGTGAAGAAGGCGCCGCAGAGCAGGAAAAAGCCCGTAAGCAGCGGCGCGGTAGTGCCGACCGCGCCCGCCGCAAGCAGCGTCGCCGACATCGCGAAATAGGCGAAGGTCATGGTGCGCCGGCCGCCGAAGCGTTTTCCCGCTTTGCCCCAGAAGATCGCCATGAACAACAGCGCATTGCCGGCCGAAACCAGCAGGCCGCCGGCAAGCTTGCCCTCGCCGGTAATCACCATGAACAGCGGCCCGTAGACGAAGAACGTCGTCCAGAAGCAGGAGCGGCCGAAGGCGATCAGCCAGGCCAGCCTGAGCCTGGGTTGTGCTACGAAGCGGCCGATATTGGCCAGCGGATTGGCCGGCCGTGTCTTGCCCGGCCGGATCGACCGGTTGTCGCCTAGCCTGTAGGTCCAGAACAGCGCCAGCAAGGCCAACGCAAACACCGCGACCGCGCCATGCGCGGCATAGATGCCGTAGCGTGTGTAGAGGAAGATGCCGAGTGTCGGCCCGCCGGTCCAGGCCAGCATCGACCACGCCATGCGCAGCGATTCGGCCTGCATGAAATCGGTCTTGCGGATGTGGTCCATGATGTAGAGGTTGAGCGTGATCGACAGGGCGCTCGCCCCCATGACGCGGCACAGCATGCCTGCCAGTTGCCCCGCAAGCGTGTGGGTGACGAAGAACAGCGAGCCTATCGCCAGCAGGCAGGCGCCGGCGGTATAGACCCAGCGCCGGGCAAACCTGCGGATCAAGATCGGCATGAACAAGGTCACCGACAGGCCGAGCAGCGCCACGATGGTGTAGAGGATCGAGACGATCTGCTCGTTGTGCAGAATCTCATAGGCCTGGATCGGGATGACGCTCGACACCGTGGCACGGGCGAAGGATTCGACCGCATAGAGCGAGGCAAAGGTGCGCGCATCCGCCGGACGCAGGGCCGGAAGCCAGATCGGATGGCGCACATGGGTGGACATTTGATCCCCAAATCAGACTCGCGGCGTCAAATCTGCGCTGGCGCTTCCTCCGCCGGTAACAGGAAACCGACCCCTTCCCGGCAAAAAGCGAATTCGGCCAAAGGCTTTCCGGCTCTGGCCTAAAGCGCCGCCCGATGCAGCCGCACGGCGCGACCCGGAGCGTAGAGGGCGGCCTTCTTTTGTCCGGTGCAACCGTGATAGTCGTCTTTGGGGCTGAATCAGATCGCGAGACCATGAGCATCCATACCGCACCCCCTGGAGATCAACTGAAGCGAGATCAACCGAAGCGCATCGTCGCCATCGATGTCGTACGCGGCATCGCGCTGATCGCCATGGCGAGCTACCACTTCACCTGGGATCTCGAAAATTTCCACTACACCGACCCCGGCCTCACCGCCGTCGGCTGGTGGAAGATCTATGCGCGCTGCATCGCCTCGACCTTCCTGTTCCTGGTCGGCGTCAGCCTGTTTCTCGCTCATGGCAGGCAGATCCGCTGGACCGGCTTCTGGAAACGTTTTGCCATGGTCGCCGTCGCGGCCGCCGCTATATCGGCGGTCACGTACTTCATCACGCCGGACAGCTTCATCTTCTTCGGCATCCTGCATCAGATCGCGCTGGCCAGCTTGCTCGGCCTTTTGTTTCTGCGGCTGCCTTCCTGGCTGACGCTGGTCGTGGCGGCGGTGGTGATCGCAGTCCCCCTCTATCTCCGATCCGAAGCCTTCGATCATCCGGCGCTGTGGTGGGTCGGCCTGTCGGCGATCAACCCGCGCTCCAATGATTACGTGCCGCTGTTTCCCTGGTTCGGCGCCGTGCTTCTCGGCATCGCCGCGGCAAGGTTTGCGTCCACCACCGGCCTGCTGGCGCGGCTGGCCACGCTGGCATCGGGAAGCTGGACCAGGCCGCTCACCTTCATCGGCCGCCACAGCCTGGCTTTCTACCTGATCCACCAGCCGCTGCTGTTCGGCTGCGTCTGGCTGTTCTCGCAGATTGCGCCGGCGCCCGTCGAAACAAGGGAAGTGATCTTCCTCAAGGAATGCCAGGTATCTTGCGAACAGCAGCGCGACACGGAGTTCTGCACCAGCTATTGTGTGTGCATGCTGGACACGCTGCAAAGCGAAGCGGCATTCGACCGGCTCTACAATGGCGACCAGACCCCGGAGTTCAAAGCGCATCTCGGTGAACTCGCCGGCATCTGCACCGCAAGGACGGAGGAGAGTCCGATGACGCAGGGAGGGCAACAATGACTGACAAGCTGGCAAAACCCCGGCTGGCAAAACCCGATCTACCGAGACCACGGCTGATCCCGTGGCCGCCGGTGATCTACATCGCCGCCATCACCATCAGCATCGTGCTCGGCCTGTTCTATCCGCTGCCCTGGATCGGCGACCTCTTGGGCGACCTTTTGTTTGCCGCCGGCTTTGTGGTGCTGTTTGCCGTCGCAGCCCTCTGGTTCACCGCTATCCGCACCATGATCCGGGCCAAAACGACGATGAACCCCAATGGCGTGCCGGAGCATCTGGTGACGTCTGGCCCGTTCGGCGTCACGCGCAACCCGATGTATCTGGCCAACACGCTGCTTTTGATCGGCGTTGCCTTCGTCTCGGGGATCGTATGGTTCCTGCCGCTGGCTTTGATCGCGGCATTTGCAACGCAGAAGGTCGCCATCGAGAGCGAGGAGAAGGTGCTGTTCGCCAAATTCGGCAAGAAGTACCGCGACTATGCGAAGCGGGTCAGGCGCTGGATCTGAGGCGACGTGGCAGGGGTGTATACCTTGGCGATTAGCTGGCGCATCCGTCTCTTCGTCATCCACGGGCGGAGCAAGGAGCGTAGCGACGCAGCACAGACCCGAGGATCCATGCCGCGACTCCAGAGCGTTGCTATGGTCCAGAATTCGCTACCGCTGCACTCCACGACCGATGTCACGGAATGGATTCTAGGGTCTCCGCGATGGAGCTTCGGTTGTGTGCGTCAAGTTCTGCAAAATGGGGCAGCCATGATGCTGGCCATGATGCTGGTCATGCGGCTTGGCGCAGAGCGAGCTTCTTGTGCTCGCGCAGGTCGTCCATGTTGATGTATCGGTTGGCCTCCATCCAGTTTTCATTGGTCTCGACGGCCAACGCCCTGACCAGGCGCAGGCAGCTTTCGGTATTGGGGAAGATGCGCACGACATAGGTGCGCCGGCGGATTTCCTCGTTGAGCCGCTCCAGCATGTTGGTGGATTTGAGATGCTTGTGGTGCTGTCTCGGCAGCCTGAAGAAGGTCAGGGTTTGTTCGATGGCATCCTCGGCCCAGCCTGTCAGGCGCGGATAGCGTGCCGACCATTTGGCAAGCCATGCGGCAAGATCAGCCCTGGCCTCTGCGAGATCGCGCCGGTCGTAGAGCCAGCGCAATTCCTGCAGGCAGTCGTCGCCGTGCTTCCTCGGCAGATGATCGAGCGCGTTCCTGAGGAAGTGCACGTAGCAGCGTTGCCAGGCGGCTTCGGGGATCACCTCGCCGATCGCTGCCACCAGGCCGGCGTGATCGTCGGACACAACCAACTCGACGCCCTTGAGGCCGCGCGCCTTGAGGCCGACGAGGAAGTCCCTCCAGGCCGAGCGGCTCTCGCGATTGGCCATCTCCACGGCCAGGATCTGGCGCCTTCCGTCCCAGTCGATACCGACCGCGATCAGCACCGCCTGGCTCATGACAACACCGGCTTCACGCACCTTCTCGTAGCGCGCATCGAGGATGAGGTAAGGAAACGGCTCTTGAAGGGGGCGCCTGGCAAAGGCAGCGAGGCTCTCGTCCAGCCGCTTGTTGATGGCCGAGATCGACGAGGCCGAGAAGGCATGGCCGCACAGTTCTTCCGTGATCGCCTTCACCTTGCGGGTCGACACGCCCTGCACATACATCTCCGCCAGTGTCGCCACCAAGGCCCGCTCGGAACGCTGGTAGCGCTCGAACAGCTCGGTGGAGAAGCGCCCGGCCCGGTCCTGCGGAACCCGCAGCTCGAGCTTGCCGACCCGCGTCACAAGGGTACGGCCGTAATAGCCCGAGCGATAGCCAAGCCGTTCGGGCGTGCGCTCGCTCTTCGAGGCACCCAGCGCCTCGTCCATCTCGGCCTCAAGCACCTCCTGCATCACCGCACGGAGCACTTCGTGCAATCCATCCGGGTTCGAAAGCAAAATGTCTTTGACGGCAGCGCTGGCGGTCTTAACTTCAGTCTTGGTCATGGTGGCGTTCCTTCGCGGGAATCAGGTGACGTGAACAATCACCAGCCTGCCATGACCGCCCCCTCTCAGCGAATTTGCAGAACTCTCAGCACACTACCGGAGCTTCGCTCCTGCTTCGCCCTAGAATGACGAAGTGCGGAAGGGCTCCGGCTAATCGCGAACGTTTGCGACGGGCGCGCAAACGCTCGAGGGTCCGCTCAGGTATTAACCCCCAGCTCCACCAGCCGCTCAACACATGACTCCTCAGCCTGGTCGAGCTCCGCCAGCGTCTCCTCGAGATCGCGCCGCTTCTGGCGCAAATCCTCGCGCTTCTCCTCGATGCGCTTGATCATCAGCTTGAGTTGACCGACCTCGCCGGGCGGTTCCTTATACATCTGGATGATTTCGCGGATCTCGTTGATCGAGAAGCCGAGCCGTTTCCCGCGCATGATCTGGCGGATCAGATGCCGGTCAGATGGGCGAAACAGCCTTGTGCGGCCCCGCCGGACCGGTTGCACCAGCCCCTCATCTTCGTAGAAGCGCAGCGTCCGCGTCGACACGTCGAATTCGCGGGTCAGTTCGGTGATCGAATAATATTCCCGCATCTTTGCTCCAAATGTCGGAACATCGGAAAACGCCCGGTCGCCCGGGATTCCAACGCATTCCGATCAACCCCGTTCCAAGCCGGACTCGGCATGAAACCCCGCGCAAGCCTCGCACCACATTTACGTAAAAGTCAATTGAACCCGCAACGCCTCTTTCTCAAGGGATAGCGAACCACCAGGTGGCCAGCCCGAGGAAGGCAAAGAAGCCAACGACGTCGGTGACCGTGGTGACGAAAACCGCCGACGCCACCGCCGGGTCGATCTTGAACCGGTCGAGCAATAGCGGGATCAGGATACCGGCAAGGGCTGCCACGAACATGTTGATGATCATGGCCGCCGCTATGATGCCGCCCAGATTGGCATCGCGGAACCAGACGGCCGCGACAATGCCGATCAGCACGGCGAAGATGATGCCGTTGATGGAACCCACGCCCATTTCGCGGCGGATGATGCGGCCGGCATTGTAGATGTCGAGATCCCTGGTCGCCAGCGCGCGCACGGTGACGGTCATGGTCTGCGAACCGGCATTGCCGCCCATGCCGGCCACGATCGGCATCAGCACGGCCAGTGCCACGATGTGCTCGATGGTGCGGTCGAACAAGCCGATCACCGATGCCGCCAGGAACGCCGTCAACAGGTTGACCAGCAGCCAGGGCACGCGCGAGCGCGAGGTCGAAAGAATGCTGTCGGACAACTCTTCGTCGCCGACGCCGCCCATGCGCAGCAGATCTTCCTCGGCCTCCTGCTGGATGACGTCGACGACGTCGTCGATGGTCAGCACGCCGACCAGCCGCTCGTTCTCGTCGACGACGGCGGCGGACAGAAGATCGTATTGCTCGAAGTCCCGCGCCGCCTCTTCCTGGTCCATGGTGGCCGGAATGGCGTGCCTCGTCTCGTGCATCACGTCTCCGACCTTGGTCGTGCGCTTGGTGCGCAGGATCTGGTCGAGGTCGATGGCGCCGAGCAACTTGAAGCTTGGATCGATGACGAAGATCTGGCTGAAGCGCTCGGGCAGGTTCTTGTCTTCGCGCATGTAGTCGATGGTCTGGCCTATGGTCCAGAACGGCGGCACGGCGACGAACTCGGTCTGCATGCGGCGACCGGCCGTCTCTTCCGGGTAGTCGAGCGAGCGGCGCAGCCTGATCCGCTCGGTGAACGGCAACTGCGACAGGATCTCGTCCTGGTCTTCCTTTTCAAGGTCTTCGAGAATGTAGACCGCGTCGTCGGAATCGAGGTCCTGCATGCCCTGGGCAATTTGCTCATTGGGCATATTGTCGACGATATCGCGGCGGATCGCCTCGTCGACCTCGGTCAGCGACGAGAAGTCGAAGTCGGCGCCGAGCAGTTCGACAAGGGCGCGACGCTGTTCGGGGTGCAGGGCCTCGAGCAGATCGCCAAGTTCCGACTGGTGCAGGTCGTCGACTTCGCGCTTCAGCGTCAGCGTATCGCGATCGGCGATCGCCGCCCCGATCTGGGCCAGGAATGATGACAGGACGGCGCCGTCCTCGCCATAGATGTCGGCGTGGGCGTCGTCAGCGGCTTTGGCGCCGGTCGTGTGGTCGTCCTGGCGTTCCACCAGCGGCTCCCGCCATGGGAATTTCGGAAAAGGTGCCTGTCAGGTCTAGCGCGCAACGCACGGGAATATCAAACGAAATGCGCCCCGCCCTGCATATGGGCGAGAGTGATTTCATCAGGATATGACGCCGCCCAGGATTCAGGCGGCGCGACAGCACATGTCGCTGGGGAAAGAGCACCCGAGCACGGTTGGGGCAGAATTGTCATGGTGCAGGTCCTGCCATCTGCCGGACCCGCCCAGGCCAGGAACCAGAACAGCCGGAAGCCCTTGAAGATCAGGTCACAGACGCAGAAGGCAATCGAGGAACGGCGCGTGCGCGTGGTCGTCGCCGAACGCAATCCGCTCGTCATATCGGCGGTGCGCGACATGCTGGACTGCGACGGGCGCTTCGATCTCAGGGCCTGCGTGCAAAGCGGCAGGCATTTTCTGGAATTGGCAGCGGAAGGCGAATTCGACGTCGCCGTTATCGGCTGGAAGCTCTCCGACATGGACGGCGCCGATGTGCTGGCCGAGGTTCACAGCCGCAAGCTGGGCGTGCGCATCGCGGTGTTTTCCAACGACCACGACATCGGCATCCTGAAGCAGTGCGTGCGGCTCGGCGCCCAGGGCTACTGCTTCCAGTTCGACGATCCGGCGATCATCTTCGAGACCATCCTGGCCGTCGCGCATGGCCGCATCTGCATCCCCTACATCGACATCAACAAGGTCAACGACACACCCTTGTCGCTGCTCACCGTGCGCGAGCGCGAGCTGCTGGCGGTGCTGTCCGACGGCTGGACCAATCTGCAGATCGCGACGCGCACCGGGATTTCGGAGAACACGGTGAAATACCACCTCAAGAATCTCTACGACAAGCTCGACGTCCGCAACCGGGCGATGGCAGTCGCGCTCTACGCGCGGGAGAGGCGTACCCAGAAGCAGCCGTTGGGGTAGGCGAGCGACTGGCCGCGGGTAGGTCACCCGGGTAGGCAACCCCCACCCGCGCGCGGCAAGATGTTACCCCTTGAGGTGTTGTTGCCTTTAGCCGTCGAGACGAAACTCCCCTCACCGCTTTGCTGGATCAGGAGGAGTTCGCGACATGGCCGGTTTCACCCATCTTTTCATTCCCGGACCGACCAACATCCCCGAACAGGTCCGGCAGGCGATGAACCTGCCGATGGAAGACATGCGTGCAGCATCCTTCCCCGATCTCACGCTACCGCTGTTCGAAGACATCAAGACGGTGTTCAAGAACGAGACCGGCCGCGTCTTCATCTATCCCTCCTCCGGCACCGGCGCCTGGGAAGCGGCGATGACCAATGTGCTCAGCCCCGGTGACCGCGTGCTGATGTCGCGCTTCGGACAGTTCTCGCATCTGTGGGTCGACATGGCCGAGCGCCTCGGCTTCGAGGTCGATGTCATCGATTGCGACTGGGGGACCGGCGTGCCGCTCGAGCTCTATGCCGAGCGGCTCAGCGACGACAAGGCGCATCGCATCAAGGCAATCTTCTGCACGCAGAACGAGACGGCGACCGGCGTGACCAGCGACGTCGCCGGCTGCCGCGCCGCGCTCGACGACGCCAACCACCCTGCTTTGCTCTTCGTCGACGGCGTCTCGTCGATCGGCTCGATCGACTTCCGCCAGGAGGAATGGGGCGTCGATTGCGCCGTCAGCGGCTCGCAGAAGGGTTTCATGCTGCCCGCCGGCCTCGGTTTCCTCTCCGTCAGCAAGAAGGCGCTGGTGGCCTCGCGGAGCGCCACGCACCGCCGCTGCTTCTTCTCCTTCGAGGACATGATCCGCGCCAACGATGCCGGCTACTTCCCTTATACGCCGGCTACACAGCTGCTGCGCGGTCTGCGCGCCTCGCTCGACCTGATCGCCGAGGAAGGGCTGGAAAACATCTTCGCCCGCCACCATCGTCTCGCCGAAGGCGTGCGCAAGGCAGTCGACGCCTGGGGCCTGAAGCTCTGCGCCAAGGCGCCGAAATGGCACTCCGATACGGTCAGCGCCATCCTGGTGCCGGACGGCGTCGACAGCGGCGATGTGGTCAAGCGCGCCTACCAGAAATACCAGACCGCGCTCGGCGGCGGCCTCAACAAGGTGATCGGCAAGGTCTTCCGCATCGGCCATCTCGGCTGGCTGAACGAGGTGATGGTGCTGGCCTCGCTCTCGGCCGCCGAAATGGCGCTGCTCGACTGCGGCGTACGGCTGGCGCCCGGCTCCGGCGTCGGCGCCGCCATCCAGCACTTCCGCGCCTCGGCCGCCGTGCCGGTCGCCGAAGCCGCCTGAGGAGCCGACAATGAGCCACACCATCAACCACCTCAAGAAATTACGGCTGCAGCGCAGCGAGCTGGCGGTTCCAGGCTCCAGCCCGGAAATGATCGACAAGGCGGCCAACAGCGCCGCCGACTTCATCTTCCTCGACATCGAGGATGCGGTCGCCCCGCCCGACAAGGAACGCGCCCGCAAGAACATCATCCAGGCGCTCAACGACATCGACTGGCGCGCCAAGGGCAAGACCGTCTCGGTGCGCATCAACGGCCTCGACACGCACTACATGTACCGCGACGTGGTTGACGTCATGGAGCAGGCCGGTGACCGGCTGGACACCATTTTGGTGCCGAAGGTCGGCGTGCCGGCCGACCTCTACATGGTCGAGGCCATGGTCAACCAGATCGAGATGGCAAAGGGTTTCAGGACCCGCGTCGGCCTCGAAGCGCTGATCGAGACCGCGCTCGGCATGGCCAATGTCGAGGCGATTGCCGCGACACCCGGCCGGCTGGAAGCCATGCATTTCGGCGTCGCCGACTATGCGGCAAGCTGCAAGGCGCGCACGGTCAACATTGGCGGCCTCAACCCCGACTATCCCGGCGATCAGTGGCATTTCGCTCTGTCGCGCATGACCGTCGCCTGCCGCGCCTATGGCTTGCGCGCCATTGACGGGCCGTTCGGCGACTTCTCCGATCCGGAGGGCTACATCGCTGGCGCCAGGCGCGCGGCGGCGCTGGGCATCGAAGGCAAGTGGGCGATCCACCCCTCGCAGATCGCGCTTGCCAACGACGTCTTCTCTCCACCGGAAAAAGAGGTCACCCGCGCCCGGCGCATCCTCGAAGTGCTGAAGGAGGCGGAGGCGCAGGGCAAGGGAGCGGCCGCACTCGACGGCAAGATGATCGACGCAGCGTCGGAACGCATGGCGCGCAATGTTCTGGTGGTCAACGAGGCAATCGAACGGGCCAGCCAATTCTCTAGCGAGCCGCGCGTCGCCACGCATTGACTGTTCAGGGAGGACAAAATGGACATCCACGAATATCAGGCCAAGGAACTGCTGGCACGCCACGGCGTGCATGTGCCGCGCGGCGGGCTGGCCTACAGCCCCGAGCAGGCGACCTACAGGGCCCGCGAGATCGGCGGCGCCAAATGGGTGCTGAAGGCGCAGGTGCATTCCGGCGCCCGCGGCAAGGCCGGCGGCATCAAACTGTGCGCCAATGACGAGGAGATTTCCAGCGCGGCCGAGGGCATGCTCGGCCGCAAGCTGGTGACACAGCAGACCGACCCGCGCGGCAAGCTGATTTCGCGCCTGTATCTCGAGGAAGCCGTCGATATCGCGCAGGAGCTCTATGTCGGCTTCGTGCTCGACCGCAAGGAAGAGCGCGTCATGATCGTGGCGTCCGCTGCCGGCGGCATGGAGATCGAGGACATCGTCGAGAAGGCACCGAACTCCATCCTGCGCACATCGGTCGATCCCGGCGTCGGCATGCAGCGTTTCCAGGCGCGCGAGATCGCCTTCGGGCTCGGCCTCGACCACAATCTGATCGGCAAGGCGACCGAAACCATCTTCGCCTGCTATCAGGTGTTCCGCGACTACGACGCCTCGATGCTGGAGATCAATCCGCTGGTGGTGACCCGCGACGGCAATCTGATCGCGCTCGACGCCAAAATGTCGTTCGACGAGAACGCGTTGTTCCGCCGGCCGGAAATCTCCGAGCTGCGCGACAAAAGCCAGGAAGATCCGCGCGAAACTTTTGCCAGCGACCGTGGCCTCTCCTATGTCGGCCTCGACGGCAACATCGGCTGCATCATCAATGGCGCAGGGCTCGCCATGGCGACCATGGACATGATCAAGATCGCCGGCGGCGAACCGGCCAACTTCCTCGACATCGGTGGCGGCGCCTCGCCGGAGCGGGTGGCGAAATCCTTCCGCGCCGTGCTCGGCGACAAGAATGTCGAGACCATCCTGGTCAACATCTTCGCCGGCATCAACCGCTGCGACTGGGTCGCCGAAGGCATCATCAAGGCGATACGCGAGGTCGGCGTCAACGTGCCGCTGGTGGTCCGTCTCTCCGGCACCAAGGCCGAGGAAGGCCGCCGCATCCTGGCCGATTCCGGCGAGGCGGTAATCGTTGCCGACACGCTGGCCGAAGCCGCCGAAAAAGCCGTCGCTGCCTGGCGCGCGGCCACCAAGAAAAAAGCAGCCTAGAGCCGGATGATTTCAGGTCGAATCGACCTGAAATCTGAATCCGTCTCTAAAATCAAACAGATGGAGCATGATGTCGTCCGAAAACCGCTTCACACTTTTCGGCATCATGCTCTAGGGAGGTCGAGAAAATGGCAATCCTGCTCAACCGCAGCACCCGCGTCATCGTCCAGGGGTTCACCGGCAAGATCGGCAGCTTCCATGCCGAGGACATGAAGCGCTACGGCACCAAGCTGGTCGGCGGCGTTACGCCCGGCAAAGGCGGCCAGAAGCATCTTGGCCTGCCCGTCTTCAACACGGTCAAGGGCGCGGTGCGCGAGACCCGCGCGGAGGCCAGCATCGTCTTCGTGCCGCCGCCTTTTGCCGCCGATTCGATCATGGAAGCGGCCGACGCCGGGATAAAACTCTGCGTCTGCATCACCGACGGCATCCCGTCGCAGGACATGATGCAGGTCAAGCGCTACATGCTGCGCTACCGCTACGAGGACCGCATGCGGCTGATCGGGCCGAACTGCGCCGGCGTCATCACGCCCGGACAGGCGTTGATGGGCATCATGCCCGGCAGCATCTACCTCCCCGGCCGCGTTGGCATTGTCGGCCGCTCCGGAACGCTCGGCTACGAGGCGGCGTCGCAGATGAAGTCGCTCGGCATCGGCGTCTCGACCAGCGTCGGCATTGGCGGCGACCCGATCAACGGCTCGTCCTTCAAGGACATGCTGAAACTGTTCGAACAGGATGACGACACCGACGCCGTGGTGATGATCGGCGAGATCGGCGGACCGCAGGAAGCCGAAGCGGCCATTTGGGCGCGCGACAATATGAGGAAGCCGCTCATCGCCTACATCGCCGGCCTCTCCGCCCCCAAAGGCCGCCGCATGGGCCACGCCGGCGCCATCATCTCGGCCTTCGGCGAGTCCGCGCAGGAAAAGGTGGAGATCCTCAAGGACGCCGGGGTGATCATCGTGCCGACGCCGTCGTCGTTTGGTGAGGTGGTTGCAGAGACGCTGTCACGTATGAAGAAGGCCGCCTGAACAGCGGCCTTCGCGTTCGACCGCGCCTCATGCCGCCTTGTCGGCTGCCGGCTTCGCGACCTTGGTGCGGGTGGCGCTGCGGCGGCCGTCGACGCTGACCGGAACGTCGCCGTCGACCGTGGCGCGACGCACCACCCGGTGCTGGTCGCCATAGTCGTTGACGGCGTAGTGCTGCGTCGCGCGGTTGTCCCAGATCGCCACATCGCCGGCCTTCCAGCGCCAGCGCACGGTGTTCTCCGGCGCGGTGACATAGGACTGGAAAACCTCGTAAAGCTTCGCCGAATCGCTTTTGGAAAGACCGATCAGCCGTTGCACGAAATTGCCGAGCAGCAGCGTGCGCTCGCCTGTTTCGGGATGGACGCGGACGACGGGATGCTCGGTCTCGTAGATCGTCGAGGTGAAGATTTCCTCGAAGTGCTTCTTTTCCGCAGCACTCGCACGCGGCCGCACCGCGGCGTAATCGTAGGCGTTGCTGTGCACCGCCCAGAGATTGTCGGCCAGCAGCTTCAACGGCTCGGGCAGGTCCTGATAGGCGGCCGCGGTGTTCGACCAGATGGTGTCGCCGCCGGCCGGCGGTATGACGATGCCGCGAAGAACGGAGAATTTCGGATAGGCGTCGACGAAGGTGACATCGGTATGCCATTGGTCGGCGCGACCGCCGCCACGGCTGGAATCGAGTTCGAGAATGGACGCCGTTCCCTTGACGGGACCTTGGGTCGGATGCGGGACGAGGTCGCCGAGACGCTGGGCAAAGCGCTCCTGCCCGGCATCGTCGAGATGCGCCTGGTCGCGGAAGAACACCACCTTGTGCCGCAACAGGATCTGGTTGATCGCCGCGACCGTCTGCTGCGGCAGGTCGCCGGAGAGCCGAATGTTCCTGATCTCTGCGCCGACGCGTCCGGTAAGCGGGATAATATCGGAAACCGGGATGATCTGCTCTACGGGGGTAAGTCTGGTCATGGGAACCTCTTCCTCTAAAGCCGCGGGCTGGTGGCAATGCTCCGCCGTCTGCCGCCGCATAGCGATCGGCGGAGCAACTCCCTCATCGGGAGCCGACTTGCTTGGTAACGAGAGCACTGATCTCAACTCAGGAGGCGAAGGCCGCCAAGGCTGGCGAGCAGTACCGAGATCCCATTCAAAGCGTAATTCTACAAATTCCATAGACATTTCTTTTCAAAGTTCGGCGGCCCTGAGAAAAATGCCTTCTGTCCAGTTCGTTCGTGAGCAGCAGGCGGTGGAGCCCTGCGCGACGCGGCCCGCACCAGTAGTGACGCTGTCGTATCCCTTCGATATTGGAGATGGCGGGTGAATTGCATGCCTGATATTGATGGCTTCCACGCATCACGCAGGCGCCGAGATGACAGACTCCGATAAGGCTGACGCTGTCGAGCAATTGCTCGATACGCCTGACCTCGCCACCGCGCTGGAAAGCGACCAGTTCAAGAAATTTCTCGACCAGATGCCGATCGCGATCGCCGTCTCGGAATTGATCGCGAAGGAGCGTGTCGTCTACGCCAATCCCGAATTCGAGAAGCTCTCGGACCTCAAGGCGCCGAAGCTTGCGCGGGAAAACTGGGCGGCCCTTTCCGGCAGGGGGCTTCATCGGCAGAAGGACAGGCCGCTCGCCGAGGCTGTCGTTGAAGACACCGATTTCGTCGGCACATTTCGTCTTGAGCGCGGCGAGGACAAGCCGGCAATCGTCGACGTTTATTCCAACGTCATCGAGGACGACAACGGCAAGCTCTGCTTCCGGCTGGTGGCGCTTGTCGACGTCACGGCACACGGCGAGACCGAGGACCCGCGACCCGCGGAGGAGCTCATCCGGGAGAAGGACACCCTGTTGCGCGAACTGCAGCACCGGGTGAAAAACAATCTGCAGATGATCACCGCTTTGATCCGGATGGAAACCCGCAACGCCACCGAACCGGACCAGAAGCGTTTCGAAAGGCTTGCCGGCCGGGTAGACGCATTGGCAATCCTCTACCAGACATTGTCGGCTGACCAGCAGAAGGATGAGGTGGATCTTGGCGTGTATCTTAGCCAGATCGCGTCCGCCGTCATGGCGTCGCACGCAGTCGAAGGTATCCGCCTCGACCTTAAGGTGGATACCTATCCGGTATCCATCAACGTTGCCATGCCGACAGGCCTGGTCGTCAATGAGTTGCTGACCAACGCTCTCAAACATGCATTCGTCGGGCGCGACGGCGGCACGATCACGCTGCACAGCGTCGTCAGCGGCGATGGTTGCCGGGTGACTGTCGCCGATGATGGAATCGGTCTGCCGACGGGTGAGACCTGGCCCAGGCCAGGCAAGCTCGGCTCCCTGATCGCGCGGTCGCTGACCGAAAATGCCAAGGCGCAATTCGACGTCAAGTCGAGTGCCGGCGAGGGAACCAGGGTCACCATCGTCTTCAAGCGATCGGCGGCGACGGACTGAGGCTATGTAACGACGCGCCGACAAATCCCGGCCGGACAGGTGCTTCGGGCGCTCGCGGGTGTGGCCTTAAGTCGCAAACGATTTGGCTGCAGAAGCGGGGCGCCGGGCTTCTTTGACGGTGCGATCAGCACCATATGTGGTCCACAGCCCTCCAAACGAGAGAAGCTAGCTCCGACGGGTCGCACCGCGGTCGTCAGCCGGCAATGGCTATGAACCAGGAAATTGAAAACCATCATGCGTGAAAATATCAGACCAGCGTCGAGAGACGTCCCCCTCATTCAGCTAGGCCTCAACCAGTGCCGCTTCCCGGTGAGCGAAGACCGGTTGGTACCCGGTGGTTACCGTTTTTGTGCCGGGCCGACGTCGCCGGATCGCGTCTACTGCGATCACCACCACACCGTCGTGACGGCCGTTGACCCTCGTCGAGCCCGTCCGGGTCTCCATTTCCCGCAACGACGCGCCGCTTAGGTCACCCACATCCCCTGCCCCGCCACCGGCAAAGCCGGGGACTCGGGTGCAGGAGGCTGGCCGGTGCGAGCCAAGCGGCGTTCGCGTGCGGCTCTGCGACCTCTTGTTGCAACTCTGCTGCGGCCGGTTCAAGCGCCAAAGGCGATGATTTGGCGTCGACGGCCTGAGAAGCCGCAATGATTTCAATGGCCGAAAAATTATGGTGCGGTCGAGAAGACTCGAACTTCCACGGGTTGCCCCACAGCGACCTCAACGCTGCGCGTCTACCAATTCCGCCACGACCGCCCGTGGTAGGAGCCGGAACGAACCGGCTCGCGGCGTGTAGCAAATCGTTTCCGGCGAAACAAGGGCGCGGCGCGCAATAATCGCCGCGAATTGGCATATCGGCCTCTACAGCGCCGCGCGTCCTGTGGGACGCGCAAAGGACGCTGCAGCACTTTGATTTGGCGCATGATCCTTTCCGAAGATCGTTCCTATCTTCGGGGTCGTGCGCGAAGGCCGAAATGCGTGGCGAACTGGACGTTTCAGCCGGATACCGCCATATGAAGGGCAAATGCATTTGGCCCCAGAGCGCAAGGCGGATTCGCCAAGCCGGCGTGCATCACGCGAAAAACGAAAAAGCCATGACCGAACGCAGCCAGATCGCCACGTCGTTCCTGCCCTTGCCGGGTTCGGCGCCGGTCGAATGGCGCATCGAGCCCGGCCTGACCGGCTACACCGATGCGCTGGCCCTGATGGAAGCGCGCGCCGAGGCGATCCGCGCGGGTGCGGCCGCCGAGATGGTCTGGCTGGTCGAGCATCCGGCGCTTTACACCGCCGGCACCAGCGCCCGCATCGAGGACTTGATCGACCCCGACCGTTTCCCGGTCTTTGCCGCCGGACGCGGCGGCGAATACACCTATCACGGGCCGGGGCAGCGGGTTGCCTATGTCATGCTTGACCTGAAGCGCCGGCGCGAGGATGTGCGCGCCTTCGTCGCCGCGCTCGAGCAGTGGATCATCGGCACGCTTGCCGCCTTCAATGTGCGCGGCGAACGCCGCGAGGACCGCGTCGGCGTCTGGGTGGTGCGGCCCGATCGCCCTTCCCTGCCCGACGGCTCGCCGGCCGAAGACAAGATCGCCGCCATCGGCATCAGGCTGCGGCGCTGGGTGAGCTTTCATGGCATCGCCGTCAATGTCGAGCCGGATCTCAGCCATTTCAGCGGCATCGTGCCATGCGGCGTGTCGGATCACGGCGTCACCAGCCTCGTCGACCTCGGCCTGCCCGTGACCATGGCCGATTTCGACCTGGCGCTGAAATCCGCCTTCGAGGATGTTTTCGGGGCAGCGGAGTCAATTTCTGCAGAACCGGCTCGCAAGGCCGGCTGAGTCTCGCCTCGACCAACGCTCAAAGCAACCGCGCCGAGGCCCACAACAGCCCGAAACCGTGAATGGCGAAGACGGCCAGCAGCGCGCCGGCCATGGCGAAACGGTCGAAGATGCGGATCGGCTTCAATTCGTGGCGCGGTTTTACCCCGCTACCCACTGTCATCAGGCTGAGGATGGCAAAGACGGCGCCCGCCACCAGCAGAAAGGTTTGGGAAAAGCCGGCCAGCCAGCCAAGCCACAGCAAGGCCGAGAGCAGGGAAAACGAGGCGAGCGCCAGGGCGACCGGCCCCGGGCAGATCTGGCGCAGTACCTGGCCGCCGTCGAATTTCCAAACCGGCACCAGATTGGCGATGTTGAACAATGCGGCAAAGCCGGCAAGCGTCGCCAGAAGGGCCGCGGCAAGCCGATGTCCCTCGCCGGACGCGAGCCCGCTGGCGACGATCAGCAGCGGAACCAGGAACGCGGAAAAGCCGGCGCCCATCAGCGCCACGAAGGCGACCTCGAAGCGGCTGTCATAAGGCCGGCCACCAATGGCGAGGCCGCCGAGCAGCGGGATAAAGATCATCCGCGCCTTGCGATGACCGGTCAGCCGGAAGGCCGCCATGTGGCCGAGCTCATGCAGGGCGACCACCGAGGTCAGGATCGCGGCCAGCGCCAGGCCGCCAAGATTGAGCCCGAAGAACGGCCAAAGGATGAAAGCCGACAGAACGGCGAAACCGACCTGGCTCAGCGGATGCTCGAACCAGCCGCCGTTGCGATACTGTCCGGTCCTCGCCCAGATCTCCAGCTTGCCGAGCTCGCGGCGCATGGCGAAGTAGCGGAACACCAGGAAGGCGACGCCGCGATAGCGATCGGTCTGGCTGAGCGTCACCCGCGTGCCGGCACCTTCCGAGGTGAGTTCAGTGGTCTCATAAAAATCCTTCCAGAACGACGCGTCGAGCGCGGTATCCTCGATGACCCGCATCGAAAAACGACTGCCTTCGACGACGTCCTCGAAGCGCGACCTTCGCTCGATCGGCTGGCCGTCCCGGCCCTCCCAGGACAGCAGGATGCGGGCCGTGCCCTGCCCGTCCAGCGGCTGGGCCGAGAGTATCTCGCCGGACCAGCCGGCATCGCTGCCGAGCGGCCACAGCGCCTGCCAGAGGCGCTGCCGGTCCACGGCAACCACGCGGCTCAGCCGCACCGTGCGCAAACCGAGCGGCGCAGTCATCAGAAGGAAAATCAGTCCGAGATTACCGGCCACGAGAAGGGCCGTCACGATCGGCGACACCTGAGGTTTTTGCTCCCTGTCTTGGCGGGGCAGCCTAGCGTCATGGCGGCAAGAAAGGCTTAACGGCACAGCGCCTTCCTGCCCGCCTAAAACAGTGCGGCGAACCGCAGTTGCATCACATGGCGCCGATCCAGACAGCCATGGAAACCAGAAACGCACTCATGCACACCAACGAAACGACGTCCTGAACAAGATCGCTCATAACTCTCTCCTGTTGTTGCTATGTTCGTATTTTGTTCTAACTTTGTTCGAAAGTCAATGAGCGGAAAGCGGCATGCCGACGAATCCTGACAGCCGGTTTGGGCAGGGTTAAGGAAAGGTTGACGGGGTGACGGCAGTGCTGACGCAGGGCGCATCGCATGCCTTTGCGATCGGGACACGCACCAATCACTTCGTGATCCTAGGGCGGAGCAAGGAGCGCAGCGACGCGGCGCAGACCCTAGGATGAGGAAGTTGGGGCCTACAACGGAACGACCTTGCCATCCGCCAACGTCACCCGGCGGTCCATGCGCGAGGCGATTTCGTGATTGTGGGTCGCGATCAGCGCGGCAAGGCCGGACTGCTTGACCAGCGCGCCAAGCGCCTCGAAGACATAGGAGGCGGTGACCGGGTCGAGATTGCCGGTCGGCTCGTCGGCGAGCAGCAGCAAGGGCGCATTGGCGACCGCGCGGGCAATGGCGACGCGCTGCTGCTCGCCGCCGGACAGCTCCGACGGACGGTGCGACGCGCGCTTGCCGATCTGCATATAGTCGAGCAGCTGTGCTGCGCGCTCCGACGCCTCCTTGCGCGAAAGCCCTTTGATCAGCTGCGGCATCATGATGTTTTCCAGTGCCGAAAACTCCGGCAGCAGATGATGGAACTGATAGACGAAGCCGACATCGTTGCGGCGGATCGCCGTGCGTTCGTCGTCGGAGAGCCGTCCGCAGGCGCGGCCGGCCAGAATGACGTCACCGGCGTCGGGGCGCTCGAGCAGGCCCGCCGTATGGAGCAGCGTCGACTTGCCGGTGCCCGACGGCGCCACCAGCGCCACCATCTCGCCGCGCTTCAGCGAAAAGTCGGCGCCGTTCAAAATGGTGAGCTTGCGCGGCCCCTGGACATAGTGCCGCTCGACGCTCTTCAGCTCGATAATGATCTCGGACTTCATTCGTATCTCAAGGCCTCGACCGGATCGAGCCGTGCGGCGCGCCATGCCGGAAACACTGTTGCCAGGAAGGACAGGCCGAGCGCCATCAGGATGACATAGGTGGTCTCGCGTGGGTCCATCTTTGCCGGCAGCTGGCTGAGGAAATAGAGTTCCGGATTGAACAGCACCTTGCCGGTCATCCAGGAGAAGAACTGGCGGATCGATTCGATGTTGGTGCAGATGAGCACCCCGAGCAGCACGCCGGCGAGCGTGCCGGTTACGCCGATCGCAGCGCCCGTCATCAGGAAGATGCGCAGGATGGCGCCGCGCGAGGCGCCCATTGTGCGCAGGATGGCGATATCGTGGCCCTTGTCCTTCACCAGCATGATCAGGCCGGAGATGATGTTGAGCGCCGCCACCAGCACGATCAGCGTCAGGATCATGAACATGACGTTGCGCTCGACCTGCAGTGCTGAAAAGAACGTCTCGTTGCGCTGGCGCCAGTCGACCATGTCGATCGGCCGTTGCGCTGCCGCATCGACCAGCGGTTTCAGCGCGTCGACATTATCGGGATTGTCGACATAGATCTCGATCGTCTGCGCCCTGCCGTCCATGTTGAAATAGAGCTGCGCTTCGGAAAACGGCATGTAGACGATGGAGCTGTCATACTCCGACATGCCGACCTCGAAGATCGCCGCCACCTTGTAGCCCTTCAGCCGCGGCGTCGTGCCCATCGGCGTGACGTCGCCGTCCGGCGAGATCAGCGTGATGGTGTCGCCGAGCACAAGGCCGAGATTCTCCGCCATGCGCTTGCCGATAGCGACGCCCTCGCCGGAGTCGAAGCCGTCAAGCGTGCCTTGCTTGACGTTTTGGGCGACGATGGCGATCTTGCCGAGGTCTTCGGCCCTGATACCGCGCACCAGCGCGCCCATGCCGCCGCCGACATTGCCCTGCGCCAGCACCTGGCCGTCGATCAGCGGGATCGCGTATTTGACGCCGGCCACGCCGTTGATGCGGGCTGCGACCTGCGCATAATCCTCAAGCGGCGAATCCAGCGGCTGCACGATCAGATGGCCGTTGACGCCGAGGATGCGGGTCAGAAGTTCGGCTCGAAACCCGTTCATGACAGCCATGACGACGATCAGCGTGGCGACGCCCAGCATGATGCCGAGGAAGGAGATCGAGGCGATGACCGAGATCACCGTCTCCTTGCGACGCGACCGCAAATAACGCCAGGCGACCATGCGTTCGAACATGGAGAACGGGCCGGCGACCGGAGATTTGGCGACCGGAGACTTGCCAACCGGAGACTGGGCTACCGAAGACTTCGCTGCCGCGGCTTCGCTCATGCGGTTGCACCGAAGCGTTTCCTGGCCTCCGCGACCGGCAGCGTCTCGCGCTCGCCGGTCCGGCGGTTCTTGATCTCGATCTCGCCGGCGGCCACGCCGCGCGGCCCGACGATCACCTGCCAGGGCAGGCCGATCAGGTCTGCGGTGGCGAACTTGCCGCCCGGCCGCTGGTCGGTGTCGTCGTAAAGCACATCCTTGCCGGCGCTGGTGAAGGCGGCGTAGAGCTCGCCGCAGACGCGGTCGCACTCGGCGTCGCCGGCCTTCATGTTGATCAGGCCGATGTCGAACGGCGTCACCGCTTCCGGCCAGATGATGCCGTTATCGTCATGGCTGGCCTCGATGATCGCTGCCACCAGCCGCGACGGACCGATACCGTAGGAGCCGCAGGAAACGAAATGATCCTTGCCGTCGGGCCCGGTCACCTTGGCGCCCATGGGCTTGGAATATTTGTCGCCGAAATGAAAGATGTGGCCGACCTCGATGCCGCGTGCCGAGACCCGGTCGGCTTCGCCAAGCTTGTCCCAGGCCGCCTCGTCATGCATCTCGTCGGTGGCGGCGTAAGGCGTCGTCCACGTTTTGACGATGTCGGCGATCTCGCCGTCATTGCCGAAGTCGGTTTTCTCGCCGGGCACCTGGAGCGACAGATATTCGCGGTCGCAATAGACCTGGCTCTCGCCGGTGTCGGCCAGGATGATGAATTCATGGCTGAGATCGCCGCCGATCGGCCCGGTGTCGGCCCGCATCGGAATGGCCTGCAGCCCCATGCGCGTGAACGTCCTGAGATAGGATACGAACATGCGGTTATAGGCGGCCTTCGCGCCCTCGAAATCGAGGTCGAAGGAATAGGCATCCTTCATCAGGAATTCGCGCGAGCGCATGACGCCGAAGCGCGGCCGCACCTCGTCGCGGAACTTCCACTGGATGTGGTAGAGGTTTAGCGGCAAGTCCTTGTAGGACTTGACGTAGGCGCGCACGATCTCGGTGACCACTTCCTCATTGGTCGGACCGTAAAGCATGTCGCGGTCCTGCCGGTCCTTGATGCGCAGCATCTCCTTGCCGTAATCGTCATAGCGGCCGCTTTCGCGCCACAGATCGGCCGACTGGATGGTCGGCATCAGGATTTCCAAAGCGCCGGCGCGGTTCTGCTCCTCGCGGATGATGCGGCAGACCTTGTCCAGCACCAGCTTGCCCAGCGGCAGCCAGGAAAAGCTGCCCTGCCCCTGCTGGCGGATCATGCCGGCACGCAGCATCAGCCGGTGCGAGACGATCTCGGCCTCGCGCGGATTTTCTTTCAGGATGGGCAGGAAAAACTGCGACAAACGCATGGACAGGTCCGTGAGAGAGGAGGCTGCGCCGGAATCGGCGCGGCTGGCTTGCTTGCCCCGGCTTCATAGCTATTTCGTGACGGAATGGAAACCCGACCGGCCGCATCGGCCGGAAATCGCAAAAATCGATTCTTCTTCCAAAGACCTTCGCACCGAAAACGATAATGCTTTTGATACAAAATGATGACCTGACTCCGAAGTGCTCACACACGCTTTGCGCGTCCGGGCGACGCGGCACACCTGACCAGATTAAGGCGGCAGCCCCGGTGTTGTTCGTTTCGCAAGCAAAGCCTGCCGCACTATTGTGCACTGCAGCACAGATTGCCCGATTGCGGGCAAAATTCTGCGTGACAATTTCATCAGGGTTAGGCTAGTGTGCCCCGATAACCGAGAGGGTGGAGAAAAATCTGCTCTCCTACGCGGTCAAAGTCTTGGGAGGATGCGATCTAGGCGCGGTTACCCGCTGCCGCCGGAAACCGGAAAACAGATCGGAACGCGTTTAAATTGCAAGGCCTTGTGCCTTGCATTTTTTTTGCCCGATCATCTGGTTAGATCAACCTGTTCCCAAATCACGTGAGCTTGCGTCAGCCTGATGCCCAGTCGTGATTCTAATACGGGTGGGCCATGCCTGGCCGCCTATTGCGCATCGCAGGCTGGTGAGACAAAACCTGAGTTTGGCGCTTCGAAAACAGGCACGAACACCCCACCCGATCTGTCGGCGGGAAAGTGGTTAGTTAGCCGGTGCCCGGCTGGCTTCGGGGATGATGTGCGGGACTTCGTCGAGGCTGTAGCCCAGCCCGTGCGTCAGGCTGTAGAAAACCCCCATGACGACAGCCGTGACGATGGTGGTGCGGATCACGGCGCGCAGCATATGGGGTCCGCGCGGCGCGCTCGCAACCGTGCCCAGCGTCACGTCCTGGTCGTCATCCTGCGTCTTGACGCTGAACGGCAGCACGATGAACAGCATCAGCCACCAGGTGATGAAGAACAGGGCGGCAAACGAAATCCAGCTCATGCCTGCTCCAGTTCGACCAGCGTGCCGAAGAAATCCTTGGGATGCAGGAACAGCACCGGCTTGCCGTGGGCGCCGGTTTTGGGATTGCCGTCGCCCAGCACGCGGGCGCCGCTCGCTTTGAGGTGATCGCGCGCGACAAGGATGTCGTCGACCTCGTAGCAGACATGATGCATGCCACCCGAGGGGTTCTTCGCCAGAAAGGCCGCGATCGGCGACCGTTCGCCCAGCGGCTCCAGGAGTTCGATCTTGGTGTTGCCGACATCGACGAACACCACGGTAACGCCATGCTCGGGCAGCGCTTGCGGCGCGGTGACCTTCGCGCCAAGCGTATCGCGATAGGCCGCAATCGCCGCGGCCAGGTCCGGCACGGCAAGCGCTACATGGTTCAGGCGTCCGAGCATCGATGCTCCGTGGCTAGTGGGTGAATGGTGAATACCAATCTCGATCAGCGCAGCACGTCGACCCTTCACTATTCACTATTCACTATTCACTATTCACTATTCACCATCCACTACCTCGTCACAAACACCGTCACCAGCGGCTTCTTGCCCCAGGCTTCGTTGGCGGCGCCGCGCACGGCGCGGCGCACCGCTTCCTGCACCAGGTCGAGGTCCTTGCGGCGCTGGCGAGGGATCGAGTCGACCGCGCCGACGGCCGCGTCGAGCATCAGATCTTCCATGTTTTCGCCACGGGCATCGGCCTCGGCGACGCCGATGGCGACCAGGTCGGGATCGCCGGCGAGCTCATATTTGTCGTCGAGCACGACATTGACCGCGACATGGCCGGCAAAGGATAGCTTGCGCCGGTCGCGTATGCCCATCGCCTGGTCGGTGCCGATCAGCCTGCCGTCCTTGTAGATGCGGCCGAACGGCACCTGGTCGATGATCGTGGCCGGACCCGGCGCCAGCCGCAGCATGTCGCCGTCGCGCACTTGCGCCACCTGGCCGATGCCCGACGTCGACATCAGCGACCCCTGCGCCACCAGATGCGCGGCTTCGCCGTGCACGGGAACGCCGATCTGCGGCCGCACCCATTCATACATCCTGCGCAATTCGCTGCGGCGGGGATGGCCGGAGACATGCACCAGCGCGTCGCCATCCTCGATGATCTTGATGCCGAGGTCGATGAGGCGGTTCTTGATCTCGAGGATCGCCTTCTCGTTGCCGGGAATGGTGCGTGAGGAAAACACCACCGTGTCGCCGGCCGTCAGCGACACCGACTTCATCTCGTCGCGCGACAGTTTTGCCAGCGCTGCCAGCGCCTCGCCCTGGCTGCCGGTGCAGATGATGACCAGGTTCTCGCGCGGGATGAAGCCGAAATCCTCTTCGGCGATGAACTCCGGCAGCCCGTCCATGTAGCCGAGTTCGCCGGCGACATCGATGACCCGCTTCAGCGAGCGGCCGAGCACCAGGCACTGGCGGCCGGCATCGCGCGCCGCCTTGGCGATGGAGACGATGCGTCCGACATTGGAGGAGAAGGTGGTGACGGCGACACGGCCGACAGCGCTCTGGATGACGCCCCTGAGGCCTTCGCCCACCGCCACTTCCGACGGCGATTCGCCTTCGCGCAGCGCATTGGTGGAATCGCAGACCAGCGCCAGAACGCCCTTGTCGCCATAGGCGCGAAACCGCGCCTCGTCGGTCTTGGGGCCGATCGTCGGTTCCGGATCGATCTTCCAGTCGCCGGTATGGATGACGGTGCCGGCCGGCGAGGTGATCGCCAGCGACATCGGCTCGGGGATGGAGTGCGCCACCGGAATGGCCTCGATCGAGAACGGGCCGACGGTGAATGTCTCGCCTGCCCGGTAGATCGTCACCGGAATTTTCTTCGGCGCGCCCTGCTCGCCCTGGCGCTTGGCGTCCAGCAAGCCGGTGCTGAACGGTGTCATCCACACCGGCGCCTTCAGCTTTGGCCAGATGTCGAGCAGCGCCCCGTAATGGTCTTCATGCGCGTGGGTGATGATGATGCCGCGCAGGCCGGCGAGGTTCTCCTCGATGAAGCGCGTATCGGGCAGGATCAGGTCGACGCCCGGATGCGCCGCGTCGGGAAAGGTCACGCCGACATCGACGACGATCCACTCGCGCGCGCTAGGCGGCCCATAGCCGTAAAGGGCGAAGTTCATGCCGATCTCGCCGACGCCGCCGAGCGGCACGAAGACGAGTTCGGCGTTTTGCGCTTTCGCCATCAATTTTCCCTTCCCGGCCCTTGCGACCAGCTCTAAATCTTTGCCGACGCGACGGCGCCGAAATGCACGTCGCCGGCGGCTACCGTCACGACCGACCCCTCATCATCGCGGATCACGAAACGGCAGTCCGCGTCAATGGTCTCGAAGGTACCGCGCACCACATTCCCGTCAATCCTGACAGCAACCTCGCCGCCAAGCCCCGCCGCGCGCGCCAGCCAGCGACGCCGGATGGCGTCGAGCCCGCGTCCGTCATCCCACAGCCGGGCATTGTCGGTCCAGGCATCGGACAGCGCCAAGAACAGCGTTTCGGCGTCGCATGTCGCGCCCAGCGCCTGAAGCGATGTCGCCGGATACGGCAAATCCGGCGGATGCGCCACCACATTGACGCCGATGCCCACCGCCACCGCGAAACGGCCGCCATCGAGAATGGCCGATTCCAGCAGGATGCCGGCCAGTTTGGCGCCGGAGGCAAGCACATCGTTCGGCCATTTCAGCTCGAAGCGGTTCTGCCCTTGGCTGGCGCCGTCGAGGCCGATGGCGATCCTGCCCTTCGGCACCACGGCGTCAAGCGCATCGGCCAGCGACAGGCCGGCGACGAAGCCCAGCGTCGCCGCCAGACGCAACTCACCGCCGGTGATGACCAGCAATGTCGCCGCCAGATTGCCCTCGGGAGATACCCAGGCCCTGCCGCGGCGGCCACGGCCGCTTTCCTGCTTCTTGGAAACGACCCACAATTTGCCGGGGTCGCCTGCCCTTGCATGGTCCAGCGCAAGCGTGTTGGTGGAACCCACGCTGTCATGGGCCTCGAGCCGGAACCCTTCCGTCTCAGAGGTTGGAGCCAGCCGAAATGCCATCCGGTCAGAAAAATGTCTTGGCGGCGGCTTCGGCGTAGGTCGCGATCGGACCGCCGATCAACACATAGAACAGCACGAAAGCGCCGGAGACACCAAGCACGAGGCGCAGCTCAACCGCCATCGGCACGAAGCCACCGGCCGGTTCGTCGAACCACATGATCTTGATGATACGCAGATAGTAGAAAGCGCCCACGACGGAGGCCAGCACGCCGATGATCGCCAGCGCATAGAGGTTGGCGTTGATGGCGGCGAGGAACACGTACCATTTCCCCCAGAAACCGGCGAGCGGCGGGATGCCGGCCAGCGAGAACATCAGGATGGTCAGGATCGTCGCCATGATCGGGTTGGTCGACGACAGACCGGCGAGATCGCTGATCTGCTCGACATTGCCTTCCTTGCGCCGCATGGCGAGGATGAAGGCGAAGGTGCCGAGCGTCATGACGAGATAGATCAGCATGTAGATGGCGACGCCGCGCACGCCGGCCTGGCTGTTGGCGGCTAGGCCGACCAGCGCGTAGCCCATATGGCCGATCGAGGAGTACGCCATCAGCCGCTTGATGTTGGTTTGGCCGATCGCGGCGAAGGAGCCGAGCGCCATCGAGGCGATCGAGATGAAGACGATGATCTGCTGCCAGTCGGAAGCGATCGGCTTGAAGGCGCCCATGGTGACGCGCACGATCAGCGCCATTGCCGCCATTTTGGGGGCAGCCGCCAGGAAGGCGGTGACCGGCGTCGGCGCGCCCTCGTAGACATCGGGCGTCCACATGTGGAACGGCACCGCGGAAATCTTGAAGGCAAGACCGGCCAAAACGAAAACCAGGCCGACGACGAGGCCGAGCTGGCGCTCACCGCTGCCAAGCGCCGAGGCGATTTCCTGGAAGCCGACATTGCCGGTGTAGCCGTAAATGAGGCTGATTCCGTAAAGCAGCATGCCCGACGACAGCGCGCCGAGCACAAAATACTTCAAACCGGCCTCGGTCGAACGCAGATTGTCGCGATTGATCGCCGCCAGCACGTAAATCGCCAGCGACTGCAGTTCGAGGCCGAGATAGAGCCCGATCATGCCGTTGGCCGAGATCATCAGCATCATGCCGAGCGTGCACAACAGGATCAGCACCGGGTATTCGAACTTGTCGAAATGCTCCTGCCTGGCGAAGCGCATCGACATCACCAGCGTCACCGCCGAACCGATCAGCGACAGCACCTTCATGAAGCGGGAGAACGGATCCTGGATGAAGGCGTTGCCATAGGCTGCGCCCTGCCCCGTGGGAAAGATCAGCCATAGGCCTGCGATCACCAGCACGGCGACGGCAAGGACAGTCACCAGAATGGCAGTGTTGGCGCGCGAATAGGCGCCGACCATCAACAGCGCCAGCGCGCCGATGGCGAGGATCAGCTCCGGCGTCGAGAGCGAAAGGCTGGAATAAAGGTCCGGCGTCATGGTTCGCAAAACCTCTGGTCAGTTCGCCGCCGCGGTCTGCGCGGCGCCGATGGATGCGGTGACATTGGTGACGAGCGCCTTGACCGACTGGGCCGTGGCATCGAAGACGGGAGCGGGATAAACGCCGAAGAAGATGACCAGCACGACCAGCGGGTAGATGATTGCCTTCTCGCGCGTCGACAGATCGAGCAGGCCCTTCAGGCTTTCCTTGGTCAGCGCGCCGAAGATGACCCGGCGGTAGAGCCAGAGCGCGTAGGCCGCCGACAGGATGACGCCGGTGGCGGCGAAGAAAGCCACCCAGGTGTTGACCCGGAACACGCCGAGCATGGTCAGGAACTCGCCGACGAAGCCTGACGTGCCGGGCAAGCCGACATTGGCCATGGTGAAGATCAGGAACACGGTTGCGTATTTCGGCATGTTGTTGACCAAGCCGCCATAGGCGTCGATCTCTCGCGTGTGCATGCGGTCGTAAATGACGCCGACGCACAGGAACAGTGCGCCCGAGACGAGGCCGTGGCTCAGCATCTGGAAGATCGCGCCCTGCACGCCTTCCTGGTTCATGGCGAAGATGCCCATGGTGACGAAGCCCATATGGGCGACGGAGGAATAGGCGATCAGCTTCTTCATGTCCTCCTGCATCAGCGCCACCAGCGAGGTGTAGATGATGGCGACGACCGACAGCGTGAACACCAGCGGTGCGAACATTTCCGACGCCAGCGGGAACATCGGCAGGGAGAAGCGCAGGAAGCCGTACCCGCCCATTTTCAACAGTATGCCCGCCAGGATCACCGAGCCCGCCGTCGGCGCTTCGACATGCGCATCGGGCAGCCAGGTGTGCACCGGCCACATCGGCATCTTCACCGCGAAGGAGGCGAAGAAGGCTAGAAATAGCCATGTCTGCATGTGGGCCGGGAAGTTGTGGGTCAGCAGCGTCGGGATGTCGGTGGTGCCCGCCTGGAAGAACATCGCCATGATGGCGAGCAGCATCAGCACCGAGCCGGCCAACGTGTAGAGGAAGAACTTGAACGAGGCATAGACGCGGCGCTTGCCGCCCCAGACGCCGATGATGATGAACATCGGGATCAGG
This sequence comes from Mesorhizobium sp. C416B, assembly GCF_030323165.1. Classification (NCBI taxonomy): domain Bacteria; kingdom Pseudomonadati; phylum Pseudomonadota; class Alphaproteobacteria; order Hyphomicrobiales; family Phyllobacteriaceae; genus Mesorhizobium; species Mesorhizobium sp. C416B. The sequence goes on along the minus strand of NZ_CP100471.1, from coordinate 6,207,738 downwards.
CCGGCCTCGAAGAAGACGTAGAACAGCACGATGTCGAGCGCGCAGAACACGCCGATCATCAGCGTTTCCAAGAGCAGGAAGGCAATCATGTAGGCCTTGACGCGCTTGTCGATCGCTTCCCACGACGCCAGGATGCAGAGCGGCATGAGGAACGTCGTCAGGATGACGAACAGCATCGAAATGCCGTCGACGCCCATATGGTAGGAGATGCCGGAATCCAACCAGGCAAACTTCTCGACGAACTGGAAGCCGGCTTGCGAATTGTCGAAGCCGGTCCAGATGAACAGCGAGATGATGAAGGTGGCCGCTGTCGTCGTGAACGCGATGGCGCGGATGTTGCGACGCGCATTCGGGCTGTCATCCCTGATGAACAGGATCAGCAGCACACCTACAAGCGGCAGGAAGGTGACCAGCGAGAGGATTGGCCAGGCGGTCATCAGAGCATCATCCAGGTGACGAGTGCGGCCACGCCGATCAGCATGGCGAAGGCATAGTGATAGAGATAGCCGGTCTGTAGCTTGACGACGCGGTCGGTGACGTCGACGACACGCGCCGAAATGCCGTCAGGGCCGAGCCCGTCGATGATGGTGCCGTCGCCGGTCTTCCACAAGAACCTGCCCAGCGCCTTTGCCGGCCGCACGAACAGGACGTCGTAGAGCTCGTCAAAGTACCATTTGTTGAGCAGGAAGGCATACAGCAGCCGATGGTTGGCGGCGACGCTCCGGGGCAGTTCCGGCGAGCGGATGTAGAACTTCCAGGCGACGGCAAAGCCGATGATCATGGCGACGAACGGTGCCAGCTCGACCCACAGCGGCAATTCGTGGATATCGTGCAGGATGTGGTTGTCCGGCAGCGTGAACAGCGAGGCCTTCCAGAATTCGGTATAGCCTTCGCCGATGAAGGCACCATGGAAGATAACGCCGGCAAACAGCGCCCCCGCGGCCAGGATGAACAGCGGCACCAGCATCACCGGCGGCGATTCATGGACATGGTGCATGACGTCGTGGCTCGCCCGCGGCTCGCCATGGAAGGTCATGAAGATCAGCCGCCAGGAGTAGAAGGAGGTGAAGCAGGCGGCGATGACCAGCAGGACAAAAGCGAGGCCAGCGACCGAATTGTGGCCGGCAAAGGCAGCCTCGATGATGGCATCCTTGGAGAAGAAGCCGGCGGTGCCGATGACGGTCACCGGAATGCCGACGCCGGTCAGCGCCAGCGTGCCGATCACCATCATCCAGTAGGTCTTCGGAATGAGCTTCCGCAGGCCGCCCATCTTGCGCATGTCCTGCTCGTCGGAGACGGCATGGATGACCGAGCCGGAGCCCAGGAACAGCAGCGCCTTGAAGAAGGCGTGCGTGAACAGATGGAAGATCGCCGCGCCATAGGCGCCGACGCCGAGCGCGACGAACATGTAGCCGAGCTGCGAACAGGTCGAATAGGCGATGACGCGCTTGATGTCGTTCTGGACCAGGCCGACGGTCGCCGCGAAGAAGGCGGTGAAGGCGCCGATGAAGGTCACCACGGTCAGCGCCGAATGCGACAGTTCGAACAGCGGCGACAGCCGCGCCAGCATGAACACGCCGGCCGTGACCATGGTGGCGGCATGGATCAGCGCGGAAACCGGGGTCGGGCCCTCCATCGCGTCCGGCAGCCAGGTGTGCAGCGGCACCTGCGCCGACTTGCCCATGGCGCCCATGAACAGCAGCAGGCAGACGATGGTCATGGCTGCCTGCTTGTCCAGCGCGTAGCCGAGGAAGGTCAGCACGGCCGCGCCTTGTGGGGCGCCTTCAGCCGGAATGAACGTCGCGGCATTGCCGAAGATGGTGCCGAGATTGACCGAGCCGAACAAAACGAAGACGCCGAAAATGCCGAGCGCGAAGCCAAAATCGCCGACGCGGTTGACGACGAAGGCCTTGATGGCAGCAGCATTGGCCGACGGCCTCTTGTACCAGAAGCCGATCAGCAAATAGGAGGCGAGACCCACCCCTTCCCAGCCGAAGAACATCTGCACGAGGTTGTCCGCCGTCACCAGCATCAGCATGGCGAAGGTGAACAACGACAGATAGGCGAAGAAGCGCGGCCGGTTCGGATCGTGGTGCATGTAGCCGATCGAATAGATGTGGACCAGCGCCGACACCGTGTTGACCACCACCAGCATGACCACCGTCAGCGTATCGATCCTGAGCGCCCAGGACGCGTCCAAGCCGCCGGATTGGATCCAGCGCAGTACCGGCACGGTGAACACCTCGCCTTCGCCGAAGCCGACGGAGAAGAAGGCGACCCAGGACAGCACGGCCGAGATCACCAGGAAGCCTGAGGTGATATATTCCGATGCCTTGGCGCCGAGCGCATTGCCGAACAGGCCGACAATCAGGAAGCCGAGCAGCGGAAGGAAGACGATCGCTTGATACATGTTAGCCCCGTCAACCCTTCATCTGGTTCACGTCTTCGACCGCGATCGAGCCGCGGTTGCGGAAGAAGACGACGAGAATGGCAAGACCGATGGCCGCTTCGGCGGCCGCGACCGTCAGCACGAACAGGGCAAACACCTGGCCGACGAGATCGCCCAATGCCGCCGAGAAGGCGACGAAATTGATGTTGACCGCCAAAAGGATCAGCTCGATCGACATCAGGATGACGATGATGTTCCTGCGGTTCAGGAAGATGCCGAACACGCCGAGCGTGAACAGGATCGCCGATACGGTCAGGTAATGTGCGATGCCGACGACCATCTCAGAGCCCCTCGCCCGACTTGACCTTGCGGATTTCCATGCCTGTCGCCGGCGTGCGGCCGACCTGGGCGGCGATCGACTGCCGCTTGACCCCTTCCTTGTGGCGCAGCGTCAGCACGATGGCGCCAATCATGGCGACCAGCAGGATGAGGCCCGAAATCTGGAAGTAGTAGAGGTAGTCCGTATAGAGGATGTCGCCGAGTGCTGCGGTGTTTGTCCGCGCGGCAAGATCCGGGATGGGTTTGGAGACCGTCGAGGCCAGTTGCGGCGCGAAGGTGTAGCCGCCGAGCACCACGATCAGCTCGGCCGCCAGGATCAGCCCGACCAGCGCGCCGATCGGCGCATATTGCAGGGCGCCTTCCTTCATCTCGGCGAAGTCGACATCGAGCATCATGACGACGAACAGGAACAGCACCATGACCGCGCCGACATAGACGACGAGCAGGATCATCGCCAGGAACTCGGCGCCGGTCAGCATGAACAGGCCGGCGGCGTTAAAGAAGGTCAGGATCAGGAACAGCACGGAATGCACGGGGTTGCGCGACGAAATGACCATGAAGGCCGACGCCACCGCGACAAAGGCGAAGAGGTAGAAAAAGGCCGCCTCTAGTCCACTCAGCATTGGGGATCCCCCGGGTTCCTGTCCAAACAGGACATCCGTCCTGTTTGATTTCTGCGACCGCCTCAGGCCGGCAAGTTGCGTTGTCCTTAGACGAGGGCCCTCGCCCCGTCCATGCGTCAAATGTCAGCGGTAAGGCGAGTCCAGCGAGATGTTGCGCGCCAGTTCGCGCTCCCAGCGGTCGCCATTCGCCAGCAGCCTGTCCTTGTCGTAGTAAAGCTCTTCGCGCGTCTCCGTCGCGAACTCGAAATTCGGCCCCTCGACGATGGCGTCGACCGGGCAGGCTTCCTGGCAGAAGCCGCAATAGATGCACTTCACCATGTCGATGTCGTAGCGCACGGTGCGGCGCGTGCCGTCATTGCGGCGCGGGCCGGCCTCGATGGTGATCGCCTGCGCCGGACAGATCGCTTCGCACAATTTGCAGGCGATGCAGCGTTCCTCGCCATTGGGATAGCGGCGCAGCGCGTGCTCGCCACGGAAGCGCGGGCTGGTCGGCCCTTTCTCGTGCGGATAGTTGATCGTTTCCTTCGGCGCGAAGAACTGGCGCATCGACAGGAAGAAGGCGCTGACGAAATCCTGCAGCAGCAGCGATTTTGCGGCCTGGCCAAAAGCGGACATCACGCAAACCCCGTGATTTTGAGGAAGGCCGCGGTGGCAACGACCATGAACAGGGAGATCGGCAGGAACACTTTCCAGCCCAGCCGCATCAGCTGGTCGTAGCGGTAGCGCGGCACGAAGGCCTTCACCATCGAGAACATGAAGAACATCAGGCAGATCTTGAGCACGAACCAGATCACGCCGGGCACCCAGGTGAAGGGGGCGAAGTCGAAGGGCGGCAGCCAGCCGCCGAGGAACAGGATGGTGGCCAGCGCGCACATCATCACCACGGCGACGTATTCGCCGAGGAAGAACAACAGGAACGGCGTCGAGGAGTATTCGACCATATGGCCGGCGACGAGTTCCGACTCGGCTTCCACCAGGTCGAAGGGCGGGCGGTTGGTCTCGGCCAGCGCCGAGATGAAGAAAATGACGAACATCGGGAACAGCGCCAGCCAGTGCCAGTCGAGGAAGCTGTTGGGCAGGCCAAGCTTGGTGCCCAGCCCATCCTGCTGCGACAGCACGATGTCCGACAGGTTGAGCGAGCCGACGCAGAGCAGCACGGTGACGATGACGAAGCCGATCGAGACTTCGTAGGACACCATCTGCGCCGCCGAGCGCAGCGCGCCGAGGAACGGGTATTTCGAGTTGGACGCCCAGCCGCCCATGATCACGCCATAGACCTCGAGCGAGGAGATGGCGAAGACGTAGAGGATGCCGACATTGACGTTGGCGATCCCCCAGCCCGCATTGACGGGAATGACCGCCCAGGCCGAGATTGCCAGCACGGCCGACACCAGCGGCGCCAGCAGGAACACGCCCTTGTTGGCGCCGGACGGAATGACCGGTTCCTTGAAGACGAATTTCAGCAGATCGGCGAAAGCCTGCAGCGTGCCCCACGGGCCGACGACGTTCGGGCCGCGGCGCAATTGCACCGCCGCCCAGATCTTGCGGTCGGCGTAAAGCAGGTAGGCAACCCCGATCAGCAAAACGACGATCAGCACGACCGACTTTAAAAGGATGATCAGCGTCGGCAGCACGTAGAAGGAGAAGAAGGTGTCCATGTCTACTCTGCCGCCTGCCTGAAGCCGTTTTTCGCCAGCGCCGAGCATTCCGCCATGACGGCGGAGGCCCGCGCGATCGGGTTGGTCAGATAGAAATCCGTGACCGGCGAGGTGAAAGTGCCCTTGTTCAGCCGCCCGCCGAGCTTCGCCACCTTGGCGACGTCATCGGCATTGCCGGCTTCGACATGATCGATGCGGGCGAGATGCGGGTATTCGCCATAAAGTTTGGCGCGCAACTGCTGCAGCGAATCGAAGGGTAGTTTCTTGCCCAGCACATCGGACAATGCCCTCAGGATCGCCCAGTCTTCGCGCGCGTCGCCCGGCGCGAAGCCCGCGCGGTTGGTCTGCTGCACGCGTCCCTCGGTGTTGACATAGGTGCCGGACTTTTCGGTGTAGGCGGCTCCCGGCAGGATGACATTGGCGCGGTGCGCACCGGCGTCGCCATGCGTGCCGACATAGACGACGAAGGCGCCGCCGGTCTTGGACATGTCGACCTCGTCGGCGCCGAGCAGGAACAGAACCTCGCTCTCCCCCAGCATGCCGGCAACGTTCTTGCCGCCCTTGCCAGGCACGAAGCCGACATCGAGACCGCCGACGCGCGCGGCCGCAGTGTGCAGCACGGCAAAGCCGTTCCAGTCGGCGCGCGCAGCGTTGACGGCCGTGGCGAGTTTCGCCGCCTGGCCGAGCACCGCCGCGCCGTCGGCACGCGACAGCGCGCCCTGGCCGACGATGATCAGAGGATGCGTCGCCTTCTTCAGCACCTGGAAGAACTTGCCATTGCCGTCGGCCAGATCTTTCAAGGACTCCGGACCGGCGCCGAGCTGTTCGTAGTCGTAACGCGTGTCGCCGACCTCGCCGATGACGCCGACCGGCAGATTGCCGATCCGCCAGCGCTTGCGGATGCGGGCATTGAGCACCGAGGCCTCGAAGCGCGGATTGGCGCCGATGATCAGCACCGCGTCGGCCTGCTCGATGCCCTCGATGGTCGGGTTGAAGATGTAGCTGGCGCGGCCGAGCGCCGGATCGAGTGCGGCGCCGTCCTGGCGGCAATCGGTGTTCCTTGAGCCCAACGCAGCCATAAGCTGCTTCAGTGCGTAGATTTCCTCGACGGCGGCAAGATCGCCCGAAATCGCGCCGATTTTCTCGGGCGCGGCATTCGACACCGCATCCCTGATCGCAACGAACGCTTCGGCCCAGCTGGCCGGCGCCAGCTTTCCGTCCTTGCGGACATAGGGGCGGTCGAGGCGCTGCGTTCGCAATCCGTCCCAGATGAAGCGGGTCTTGTCGGAAATCCACTCCTCGTTCACCGCTTCATTGACGCGCGGCAGGATGCGCATCACCTCCCGGCCGCGGCTGTCGACGCGGATTGCCGAGCCGACGGCGTCCATGACGTCGATGGATTCGGTCTTGGTCAGCTCCCACGGCCGTGCCTGGAAGGCGAAAGGCTTCGACGTCAGCGCGCCGACCGGGCAAAGGTCGATGACATTGCCCTGCAGCTCCGAGGTCATGGCGCTTTCGAGATAGGTGGTAATCTCGGCATCCTCGCCGCGGCCGATCAGGCCAAGCTCGGAAATGCCTGCAACTTCCGTGGTGAAGCGGACGCAGCGCGTGCAGTGGATGCAGCGGTTCATAACCGTCTTGACCAATGGGCCGATATACTTGTCTTCGACCGCGCGCTTGTTCTCGTGATAGCGCGAGGAATCGACGCCGAAGGCCATCGCCTGGTCCTGCAGGTCGCATTCGCCGCCCTGGTCGCAGATCGGGCAATCCAGCGGATGGTTGATCAAGAGGAATTCCATCACCCCTTCGCGGGCCTTCTTGACCATCGGCGTGTTGGTGAAGATTTCAGGCGCCTCACCATTCGGACCCGGACGCAGGTCGCGCACATTCATGGCGCAGGAGGCCTGCGGCTTGGGCGGCCCGCCCTTCACCTCGATCAGGCACATGCGGCAATTGCCGGCGATCGACAGCCGCTCATGGAAGCAGAAGCGCGGCACTTCCGCGCCGGCGTCCTCGGCCGCCTGCAGCAGCGTGTAGTGGTCGGGTACAGTGATCTCTTTCCCGTCGACCTTGAGCTTTGCCATCAATTGCCCCTGGCGGTCTGCGCCGTCTCATATGCCTGAAACAGATCGCTCAGCCTGATGCCATTGATCATCATGCCGGCGACTTCAGCGTTTTCTATCTTCAAATTGCTCATATTCACATTGCTGAAAAACGCCGCGTTCGAGAGGTTCGCGTCGTCCACCACGGCCGCCGACAGGTCAACGTTGTGAAACTGCGTGTTCGACAAGTTCACATCGTCAAATCTGGAGTTGCTGACGATGGCATTGCGCACATCGAGAACATCGCTCCTGTCGTGGATCTCCATGCCTGCCACCCCTACTTCTGCGCCTTGGCAGCCAGCGTCAGCGCCGCGGCCTGTTGGGTCCACTCGTCGCGGCCGATACGGCCGGTGAGCGACAGGTAGTCCTCGACCCAGGCGATCTCTTCCGGTGCCCAGGCGGCGATCTGGGCAAAGGTCCAGATGCCAAGGCCGTTCAGTACTTTTTCCAGCTTCGGCCCAACGCCGGTGATCGCCTTGAGATCCGACGGCTTGGCCGGACGAGCCACGGCCTTGGGCTGTCTGAAATCCTCCGGCATCAATCCGATCGTCGCGCCTTCGGCGACGGCATCGGTCTTCTCCGGCTCGGCATCGACGGTGCGAGCGGCAATATCGGTCACATCCTGGGCAAAAGTCTGCGCCTCGGCGATCAGGGTTCTGGTCGCCGCGCGCGCCTTGGTGGCCGGCGCGGTCTCGGAGAACTCTTGGGTGCGCTGCTCGAAATCGTCGATGATCGGCTGGAAAATCCGCTGCGATGCCTCGGCAGCACCCGACAAGGCGCCGAGCCACACGCCAAATGCATGGTTGGCAAGGCCGAAGCCCAGCGCCGACATCGCGGCGGCACCCGCGACAGGATGCGCGAGAAGGTTGACGGCGCTGGCCATCTCCTTCGGCATCATCCTGGTCAAATCCTGGTTCATCTTTTCAAGCTGGTCCAAATTGGGCATCAAAGGGTTCGAATACGGCGCCATAGACATCTCCTGGTCGTTTCTTCGCTTGCCCCGCCCCGCTGTGTCAGTCCCGGGCTTGCGCCCGTATTTCAAATCTACTCAGCCGCCACCATCACCGGTTCGGCCCGGTGCGCGTTGCGCGAAAACTCGTCGATGCGCCGCTCCACCTCGCCGCGGAAATGCCGCATCAGGCCCTGGATCGGCCATGCCGCGGCGTCGCCCAGCGCACAGATCGTATGGCCCTCCACCTGCTTGGTGACGTCGAGCAGCATGTCGATCTCGCGCTTCTGCGCCTCGCCGCGCACCAGCCGCTCCATCACCCGCCACATCCAGCCGGTGCCTTCGCGGCACGGTGTGCACTGGCCGCAGCTCTCATGCTTGTAAAAATAGGACAGCCTGGCGATCGCCTTCACGATATCGGTCGACTTGTCCATGACGATGACAGCCGCCGTGCCGAGGCCGGATTTAAGGTCGCGCAAAGCATCGAAATCCATCGGCGCATCGATGATCTGCTCGGCCGGCACCAGCGGCACCGAAGCGCCGCCCGGAATGACCGCGAGGAGATTGTCCCAGCCGCCGCGAATGCCACCGCAATGCGTCTCGATCAGCTCGCGGAACGGGATCGACATCGCCTCTTCGACGGTGCACGGATTGTTGACATGGCCCGAGATGCAAAACAGCTTGGTGCCGACATTGTTGGGGCGGCCGAAGGACGAGAACCAGGCGGCGCCACGGCGCAAAATGGTCGGCGCGACCGCGATGGACTCGACATTGTTCACGGTTGTCGGACAACCGTACAAGCCGACATTGGCTGGGAATGGCGGCTTCAGTCGGGGCTGGCCCTTCTTGCCTTCGAGGCTTTCGAGCAGCGCTGTTTCCTCGCCGCATATATAGGCGCCGGCTCCGTGATGCATGTAGATGTCGAAATCGTAGCCGGACGTGTTGTTCTTGCCGATCAGCCTGGCCTCGTAGGCCTCGTCGATGGCGCGCTGCAGCGCCTCGCGCTCGCGGATGAACTCGCCGCGCACATAGATGTAGGCGGCGACCGCGCCCATGGCGAAGCCGGCGATGAACGAGCCCTCGACCAGCGTGTGCGGATCGTTGCGCAGGATATCGCGGTCCTTGCACGTGCCCGGCTCGGATTCGTCGGCGTTGACAACGAGATAGCTCGGCCTTCCGTCGCTCTGCTTGGGCATGAACGACCATTTCAGCCCGGTCGGGAAGCCGGCGCCGCCGCGGCCGCGCAGGCCTGACGCCTTCATCTCGTTGACGATCCACTCGCGCCCCTTGGCGATGATGCCGGGCGTGTTGTCCCAGGCGCCGCGCGCCATCGCGCCGGCCAGCGACTTATCGAACAGGCCGTAGATGTTGTTGAAGATGCGGTCTTTGTCAGCCAGCATGACTTACCTCTTTCCCCGCAAGACGATCGAGAACCACACCAGCACGCCCATGCCGGTCGCGGCCATCGATTCCAGGGTATCCGAAAACGGCAATTCGACGAGGCGCCGAAGCCCCTCCAGAAGGATGTTGGCAGCAGCGATGCAGACAACGCCGATGACAATGCTGCGCAGCGACAGCAAAGATCCGGTGCTTTGCGCTTCAGCCATCAACGTGGCTCCTTGCCGAAGACGCGGATGTATTCGGCGACGCCGCCCTTCGCGAGCGCCTTGGCCTGCTTGCCCCAGTCGTCGCGCTCGATGCGGCCCTGGAAAGCGAGATATCCATCCACCCAGTCGCGCTCGGCCTTATTCCAGGATGCGACCTGTGTGAAGGTGAAGATGCCAAGCGAATGAAGGATGCCCTCGATCTTCGGGCCGATGCCCGAGATCAGCTTGAGATCGTCGACCGCAGCCGGCCTGTCGATTCCGGCCGGACGGTTCTTGTCCTCGAGCGACGGCTTTGCGGGCCTGGCTGCCGGCGCCTTGACGGCCGGGGCCACCGTGGCCTTGGCCGCTGGCGCCTTGAATTCCGGCGCGGTGAAGGCAGCTGCCGGCGTGGAGGTGGTCTTCGGGCCATTACGCTGCTTGGCGACCTTCTCGACTTCAGGCGCCGCGGTGTTGGCGTTGGCGGCCGAATGCAGGGGCGCCGGGACGCTCGCCGCTTTTTCCGCCGCCGGCGCAACCTTGGCCCTGGAGGGCGACTTCAACGCCGAGCTGGTTTCCGGCGCATCGGTTTTCGGTTTGCCGGCGTTGGATGGCGCGACCGGGGCGGCCGCTGCAGGAGCGGCAGGCGCCGGAACAGGCGCTGCAATAATCGCGTCGGGCGCCGCGTGGGCAGCCTTGCTCGCCGCCCTGGCTTCCTTGTCGCGCGTCGCTTTGAGGATCGCCTTTTCGCTCTTCAGCGTCGTCAGGCCAGGCGCCGGCTCCGAGCCGGTTCTGCCGTTTTGCGGTCCCGTGGGAACCGAGGCACCCTTGCCCGCATCGTAAAGATCGATGATTTCGGCCAGCCGCTCGGGGGTGAGATCCTCGAACGTATCCTTGAAGACCATCACCATCGGCGCGTTGACGCAGGCGCCGAGGCATTCGACTTCCTCCCACGACAGTGTGCCCTTGTCGTTGGTGTGGAATTGGTCGTGATGGATTTTCGAGCGGCACACATCCATCAGCGCTTCCGAGCCGCGCAGCATGCAGGGCGTGGTGCCGCAGACCTGGATATGCGCGCGCGTGCCGACCGGATTGAGCTGGTACTGCGTGTAGAAGGTCGCGACTTCGAGGCCGCGAATGCGCGGCATGCCGAGCATGTCCGAAATCGTCTCGATCGCCGCCTTGGTGACCCAGCCTTCCTGCTCCTGCGCAATCATCAGCAAGGGAATGATCGCCGACTGCTCGCGGCCCTTCGGATATTTCTTGATCCATTGCTTCGCAACCGCCGCATTCGCCCGGTTGAAGGCGAAGGAGGCTGGCTGGACGCTTGCTTCTGCGAGACGGCGGACTGACATTTAGCGATCGACCTCACCAAACACGATGTCGAGGGAGCCAAGAACGGCGGTGACGTCGGCCAGCATATGGCCGCGGCAGAGGAAATCCATGGCTTGCAGATGCGCGAAGCCGGGCGCGCGCAGCTTGCAGCGGTAGGGCTTGTTGGTGCCGTCGGAGACGAGATAGACGCCGAACTCGCCCTTCGGCGCCTCGACCGCGGCATAGACCTCGCCGGCCGGCACGCGGTAACCCTCAGTATAGAGCTTGAAATGATGGATCAGCGCTTCCATCGAGCGCTTCATCGCCTGGCGCTTGGGCGGCACCACCTTGCCGTCGAGGTTCGACACCGGCCCGGTGCTCTCCTTGCCGAGCAGAAGGTCGACGCACTGACGCATGATCTTGGCCGACTGGCGCATTTCTTCCATGCGCACGAGATAACGGTCGTAGCAGTCGCCGTTCTTGCCGATCGGGATGTCGAAATCCATCTCGGAATAGCATTCATAGGGCTGCGACTTGCGCAAATCCCAGGCAGCACCCGAGCCGCGCACCATGACGCCGGAAAAACCCCAGGCCCAGGCGTCGGCAAGCGACACGATACCGATATCGACATTGCGTTGCTTGAAGATGCGGTTGCCGGTAAGCAGCTTGTCGAGGTCGTCAAGCGACTTCAGGAACGGGTCGATCCACTTGCCGATGTCCTCGACCAGCTTCGCCGGCAGATCCTGGTGCACGCCGCCCGGACGGAAATAGGCCGCGTGCATGCGCGAACCGGAAGCGCGCTCATAAAACACCATCAGCTTTTCGCGTTCGACGAAACCCCACAGCGGCGGCGTCAGCGCGCCGATATCCAGCGCCTGCGTCGTCACATTGAGGATGTGCGACATGATGCGGCTGAGCTCGGAATAGAGCACGCGGATCAACTGGCCGCGCTTCGGCACTTCGATGCCGAGCAACCGCTCGGTGGCGAGCGCGAAGGCATGCTCCTGGTTCATCGGTGCGCAATAATCGAGCCGGTCGAGATAGGGCACTGCCTGCAGATAGGTTTTGTGCTCAATCAGCTTTTCGGTGCCGCGATGCAGCAAGCCGATATGCGGATCGACGCGGTCGACCACCTCGCCGTCAAGCTCCAGCACAAGACGCAAAACACCGTGTGCCGCAGGGTGCTGCGGTCCGAAGTTGATGTTAAAGTTGCGGACGGAGTGCTCGGTCATGCTAGATTCCAAGCCTTTCCTTGGCTGACGGCGTCAGTTCCATGAAGCGGACCGTCTGCGGCCCGGCCACATATTCTTTTGCTCTCTGCTCGCATTGCTCAATGGTCTCGTTGGAAGGCTGGAGATCGGCCAGCTCTCCAGCATCGCGCAAGGCGTTCAAAATCTGGTCCAATTCAATCTGCATCGCAGGCTTGATACGAAATATCGTCGGGCAGTTCTTCACCGTGTCGTTCGCCACGACAGCTCGCGCCGCCGAATAGCAATCCACTCCAGCTACTTTGCAGTCTTTCGCAAAAGCATTCTGCAAGCCGGCACAGCAAAACAGGCTTAGTAGCGCTACGCGGATCATCGCCACGCCGCCGCCCCTACTGTTTCGCCTTCTCATCGCCCGGCAGGACGTAGTCCGTCCCTTCCCATGGCGAGAGAAAATCGAAGTTCCTGAATTCCTGCTTCAATTCCACCGGCTCGTAGATCACGCGCTTGGCTTCGTCGTCGTAGCGCACCTCGACGAAACCTGTCAGCGGGAAGTCCTTGCGCAGGGGATGGCCCTCGAAGCCGTAATCCGTGAGGATGCGGCGCAGGTCCGGGTGACCCGAAAACAGCACGCCGTAGAGATCGTAGGCTTCGCGCTCATACCAGTCCGCGCCGGGATAAACCGCTGTCAGCGACGGCACCAGCGTCTCTTCGTCGGCCTGCACCTTGATGCGGATGCGCAAATTCTGCTTCGGCGAAAGCAAATGATAGACGACATCGAAACGCTTGACGCGCGACGGGTAGTCGGCGCCGCAGATATCGATGATCGAAATGAACTGGCAGCCCGAATCGTCACGCAGGAAGCTTGTCACCTCGATCAGATTGTCTGTAGCAACCGAGATCGTCAGTTCGCCATAGGCAAGCACCGCATCGGTGACGCGGCCCGGCAGCTTTTCGCCGAGATAGGTCGACAGTTCGCTCAGGGATGCGGCCATGGGTCTACCGTTCGATCGTGCCGGTGCGGCGGATCTTCTTCTGCAGGAGAAGAATGCCGTAGAGCAGCGCTTCGGCGCTCGGCGGGCAGCCGGGCACATAGATGTCGACCGGCACGATGCGGTCGCAGCCGCGCACCACCGAATAGGAATAGTGATAATAGCCGCCGCCATTGGCGCAGGAGCCCATCGAGATTACGTAGCGCGGCTCCGGCATCTGGTCGTAGACCTTGCGCAAAGCGGGGGCCATCTTGTTGGTCAGCGTTCCCGCCACGATCATTATGTCCGACTGGCGCGGCGACGCGCGAGGAGCCACGCCAAACCGCTCCGAATCATAGCGCGGCATCGAGGTGTGGATCATCTCGACGGCACAGCAGGCGAGACCGAAGGTCATGAACATCAGCGAGCCGCTGCGTGCCCAGGTGATCAGCGCCTCGGTCGAGGTGACCAGAAAACCCTTGTCGGCCAGTTCATTGTTGATCTCGAGGAAGAACGGATCGTCGGAACCGACCGGACGTCCGGTATTGGGGTCGATCAGGCCTTTGGGCTTCGGCGCGACGAGCGTTCCGGAACTGTCGTTCAATCCCATTCCAGCGCTCCTTTTTTCCACTCATAGGCAAAGCCGATGGTCAGCACCGCCAAAAACACCATCATCGACCAGAAACCGAGCATGCCGATCTTCGAGAACGACACCGCCCACGGAAACAGGAAGGCCACTTCCAGATCGAAGATGATGAACAGGATCGACACCAGGTAGAAGCGGATGTCGAATTTCATCCGGGCATCGTCGAACGAGTTGAACCCGCACTCGTAGGCGGAAAGCTTCTCCGGATCGGGATTGCGATAAGCCACCAGGAACGGCGCGATGATAAGCGCCAGGCCTACAACCGCAGCCACGGCGATGAAGAGGACGATGGGCAGGTATGAACTGAGGAGTACGTTCATGCTCGGCTTTCCGTTGGCGGCCAATCCACTTTGATTACAGCAACCAACCCTAATGCGGAAGCGCGACAGTTTAACCGCTGAACCGTGTTAGGTGCCTTTGCTGCAACGCGGCGAGGGTTAGCGCACGGCTTTCAGCGAAGCAAGTCAAACCTTGTTCAAAAGACAGTGCTGGACGGCAGGCCGGGAAAAACTGGTCCGATCTCCTCCTGTTTGATTTCCTTCATCTTTCACTCCACTTTTGTCTCCTGACACATCTCCCGCCATTTGCCTGCTAGCATGACCGGAATCGCCGGCTAAAGTCGGGAAAATGGTTCGAGGCAAGACACTTTGACGAAGGACAAAATCTCACTCCCCGCGGCCAGGCGCATCGCGCTCGCCGCGCAAGGATTTCTCGATCCCCGCCCGGTCGGCACGCCCGATCGCCGCCACCTCGCCCGCGTGCTGTCGCGCACCGGCTTGCTGCAGATCGATTCCGTCAGCGCGGTGGTGCGCGCCCACTATATGCCGCTCTATTCGCGGCTTGGCCCCTACCCGCTGGCTTTGCTCGACAATGCGGCCATCACCCGCAAACGCACGGTGTTCGAATACTGGGCGCATGAGGCCTCGTTCCTGCCGGTCGAGACCTACCCGCTGATGCGCTGGCGCATGCAGCGGGCCGAGCAAGGCGACGAAATGTATCTCGGCCTCGCCAAATGGGGCCGCGAGCACGCCGCCTATATCGAAGAGATCTACCGCGCGGTCGCCGAGCGCGGCCCGATTGCCGCTTCGGCACTGGAAGGCCAGAAAGGTTCGGGCGGCTGGTGGGGCTGGAGCCACGCCAAGCACGCCTTCGAATGGCTCTTCTGGGCCGGACGCATCACCACGGCGCACCGCCGTGGCTTCGAACGCTTCTATGACCTGCCCGAGCGCGTGCTGCCGCAGGCGATCCTCGATCTGCCGGTGCCGGCCGCCGAGGACGCGCACCGCGAATTGCTGCGCATTTCTGCCCGCGCCCACGGCATCGCGACGTCGGGTGACCTGCGCGATTATTTCCGCTTGTCGCCGGCCGACATGAAGGGCCGGTTGGAGGAACTGGTCGAGATGGGCGAGTTGCTGCCGGTAAACGTCGAAGGTTGGGACAAGCCGGCTTACCTCTATAGGGACGCCCGCCTGCCGCGAAAGATCGAGGCCCGCGCCTTGCTGGCCCCCTTCGATCCGGTGGTCTTCGAGCGCGCGCGCACCGAGCGTCTCTTCGATTTCCGCTACCGCATCGAGATCTACACCCCGGCCGACAAGCGGCAATATGGCTATTACGTGCTGCCTTTCTTGCTCGGCGACAAGATCGTCGCCCGCGTCGACCTCAAGGCCGACCGGCCTGCGAGTGTCTTACGCGTCCACGCCGCCTATGCCGAAGCAGGCGCACCGCCTGAGACCACCGCACAGCTTTTCGAGGAACTAAAGGAGATGCAGGGCTGGCTTGGCCTTGAGCGCATCGAAGTGACGCCGGCCGGCAATCTGGGGCCGGCATTGGCTAGCGAGAGAGATGGCCAACCCTTGCAGCGTCTGTCATAGACGCCTCAATAAGCCTCGTAGGTTGTGCAATGGCATCGGACAAAGTGCTCGACATGATCCATGGCGCCCTCATTGCGCATGGAATAGATGCAGTCCGCAGAGATAGGGACGTCATGCTCCAATCGAAGCAGCTTCGGTTTGAGGCTGAGGTGTTCGAGACGAGTTCTGACCGGCTGGTCCTGGAAATCTACATTTTTTCTCCGCTGCTTGATGTTCAGCCGGTCATTGAATCCTTTGCTGGCTTCGGCGACACGCGCGAACAGGAACTGAACCAGGCGTTTGAAAAGTTTCTCCGTGGTGTTTTCCATGTGGCCATTGAGGGACTGGCCGATCACGTCTGCGAGAACATGCAGGCCGAAATAGAGCTTTGGCAGCGAAGCAGCGCCAGTTGGAAGATCTGGCGAAAAGATGCCCGCTGGAAAATCTATAGCGGCCCGGTCATTTCCCAGGCCACAACCGAGCTATGCTCGCTGACAACAGGCTATCCAGCATTCTATGCCAAGCTGGAAAAGCTGTTCACAGCTTCGGTACCCCCCGGAAGCCATTTTGTCCGGACCTTTCTGGCAGGCTTGAAGGGAACGCTGATTAGTGCCGAAGTCCTTCTGGACAACGCGGTTTGGCATGAGGGACAGAATCTGGCTGTCGGTCATGACTGGCACTATGGCGATGGCTATCAAGCTATCCGACAGGTCATCCTGGCACTGCCGGAAGCCGGGACATGACAGCCCCTGCCGACATCGCCATGTCGTAGCCGTGCGTTGACACCGCCGCCCGCAAAAGCCTAAATCCGCTGCAGACGGTCCCCTGCCCGCAACGGCAAGGGCCAAGAGGGAATGCGGTGCGGGATTTCGGTCCCAAATCCGCGGCTGTCCCCGCAACTGTAAGCGACGAGCCAAGGCCGAAAGCCACTGGGTAACACCGGGAAGGCGGCTAACCAAGGCGACGACCCGCGAGCCAGGAGACCTGCCGTCTGAGACAAAGTATCCGATCGCCTGGCGGGTTTCCGGGCAAGGAGCACGGTTTTTGGACCAGAACAGCAGTTTTTCGGCTGGCACAGCGGACATTGCGTCCGGGGACAACGACGCCCTGACCGGCGTGACCGTCATCGTCTGCGCCTCCTGCCGCGATGAGACCGGTTCCGACGCCCATCCGCGCGCCGGCGAATTGCTGGCTGAGGACACACGCCGCGCCGCTGCCGGCGATATCCGGGTCCGCACCGCCGAATGTCTCGGCAATTGCAAGCGCCGCCTCAGCGCCGCGATCCTGCGCGATGGCTGCTGGAGCTATGTCTTCGGCGATCTGACCGCAACCAGCGGCGCCGACCTCGTTACCGGCGCAAAGCTCTTCGCGACTTCGGCCGACGGCCTCATCCCGTGGCGCGGCCGGCCCGATAGCCTCAAGCGCGGCCTCGTTGCCCGCATCCCACCCCTCGACATGCTGAAGGACTGACGATGAACGCTTCAAACCCGGCCGCCAACCTCTCCCGTGTTCCCTGCACTGTCGTTACAGGCTTCCTCGGCGCCGGCAAGACGACGCTGGTCCGCCATCTCCTGGAAAATGCCGGCGGCAAGCGCATCGCCATCATCGTCAACGAGTTCGGCGACATCGGCATCGACGGGGAAATCCTGAAAGGCTGCGGCATCGACACCTGCCCCGAGGAAAACATCGTCGAACTGGCCAATGGCTGCATCTGCTGTACAGTCGCCGACGATTTCGTGCCCGCCCTCGACAAGATCCTCGCGCTGACACCGAAGGTTGACCACATCCTGATCGAGACCTCGGGCCTGGCTCTGCCCAAGCCGCTGGTCCAGGCGTTCCAGTGGCCGAGCGTGAAGAGCCGGGTAACCGTCGACGGTGTCATCGCCGTGGTAGACGGCCCGGCGCTGGCCGAAGGCCGCGTCGCCAACGACATGGACGCTTTGCAGGCACAGCGCGCTCAGGACGAGACGCTCGACCATGACGATCCTGTCGAAGAAGTGTTCGAGGACCAGATCGCCTGCGCCGATTTGATCATCCTGTCGAAGAGCGATCTGATGGACGCCCCCGGTTCGGCCCGCGCCAACGCCATCATCAATGAACATTCCGCCCGCGCGGTAAAAATCGTGCCGACTGCGCATGGCAAGGTCGACCCGTCGGTGCTGCTTGGCCTCGGTCTCGCCGTCGAAGACGACATCGAGAACCGCAAGTCGCATCACGACGGCGCTTTCGATCATGAGCATGACGATTTCGACACCTTCATCGTCGACATCCCCTCGATCGCCAATCCCGACGACCTGGCCAAGCGCGTCGCCACCGCCGCCGAACAGGAAAACGTGTTGCGTGTAAAAGGCTTCGTCGATGTCGGCGGCAAGCCGATGCGGCTTTTGCTGCAGGCCGTCGGCCCGCGCGTCAATCATTACTATGACCGCGCCTGGGCGGCTGAGGACGACCGCCGCTCGCGTCTTGTCGTCATTGGCCTGAAAGGACTGAACCGCCCGGCGATCGAGCGTATACTCGCCGGCTGATCCAAACAACGAGCCGAAATGCATATACTCACCACCACATCCGCCTCGCTCGACGATCTCGCCGAGCCCGTCGATCTCGGGCAGACGCCGGCGGATATCGTGGCGCTGTCCTTCACCGACAGCGACCTCGCCGGCCTCGCGGCGGCGTGGAAGGCCGATGCCGCCCGCCTGCCGTCGATGCGGCTGGCGGCGTTGCGCGACCTGCGCCATCCCATGTCCGTCGACCTCTGGTTCGACAGCGTCGCCCGCCACGCCAAGGTGATTTTGGTGCGCATCCTCGGCGGCTATGACTGGTGGCGCTATGGCTGCAACCAGCTTGCCGCGACTGCCCGTGCGAACGGCATCAAGCTGGCGCTGCTGCCTGGTGAAAGCCATGACGAGGACCTCAGGCTGATCGAAGCCTCGACGCTGCCGCGCGAGGAGCTGGACGGCCTGCTGGGCTATTTCCGCGAGGGCGGGCCGGAGAATATGACAGCGCTGATGCAAAGATTGGCGGGGCTGGCTGGACGGGATGCGGCTTCGGCTGACCCGGTTAGCGTGCCGAAAGCTGGTTACTACGAGCCAGGTCGCGGCGTGGTGGGCAAGTTGGATTTGGCCAATGTCGGCGTTCCTTCACACCCCCCTCTGTCCTGCCGGACATCTCCCCCGCAAGGGGGGAGATCAGCCGGCGCGGACCTCGGCACTTTTTCTGCCCAGCTGATAATAGATTCCTCTGCAACATCCCCGATTGGCGAAAGCGTCGATGAGAGCACAATCTCCCCCCTTGCGGGGGAGATGTTCGGCAGGACAGAGGGGGGTGGGCGGGAACTCGGCGCAGACAACATCAACTCTCCCATCATCCCCATCCTCTTCTACCGCTCGATGCTGCTGGCCGCCGATGTCGCGCCAATCGATGCCCTCTTTGATGCACTCCGCCAGCGCGGCATGAGACCGGTCCCGATCTTCGTCTCCAGCCTCAAAGACCCGACCTCCCTGGCCTTCGTCGAAACTGCTCTGGCCGCGCTCAACCCCGCCGCCATCATCACCGCAACCGCCTTCGCTTCCGGCGCCGAACCCGGCGTCCAAACCCTGTTCGACCGCGCCGGCGTGCCTGTCTTCCAGGTCATCGTCGCCACCACCCGCCGCGACGTCTGGGACAACAACCAGCGCGGCCTGGCGCCCGCCGACCTCGCCATGCATGTCGTGCTGCCCGAACTCGACGGCCGCATCCTCGCCGGCGCGATTTCCTTCAAGGGCGAGAGCGAGACCGACCCGGCGCTCGGCCACCGCGCCTTCGCCAACCGCCCGGAACCGGATCGCGTGGCGCAAGTGGCGGAGCGCGTGGCGGCGTTCATCAAGCTGCAGCAGACGCCCCGGGCGACGCGCAACTTGGCGATCCTCATACCGGATTACCCGAGTGCGCCCGGCCGCACCGGTTACGCCGTGGGTTTGGATGTGCCGTCGAGCGTGCTGGCGATGCTGCATGACCTGAAGGAGCAGGGCTATCGGGTTGAAGGGATTCCGCAAACGCCGCGTGGGTTGCTGGATTCGTTGGAGCGGGGCGATGGTGGGCTGGGGCTGGAAGAGTATCTGGACTTCTCAAAGGATTTGCCGGCTGACGCACTGGCTGCAGTCGAGGCGGCATGGGGCGCTCCTTCACCCTCCCCCTTGTGGGGAGGGTCGGTTCGCGACATTCGCGAAGCGGATGGCGCGAAACGGGGTGGGGGTAGCGGTGCACCACCCCCACCCGGCCCTGCGGGCCACCCTCCCCACAAGGGGGAGGGTAAGAGCGGCTTCCCCTTCCGCGCCGCCACCTTCGGCAACATCACTGTCGCTCTCGCCCCCGACCGTGGCCGCTCGGCCGACCGGCGCGCCGATTACCACGACCCGACGCTGCCGCCGCGCCACGATCTGCTGGCCTTCGGCCTGTGGCTGCGCAAATCGCTCCGCATCCATGCTCTCATCCATGTCGGCGCCCATGGCACGCTGGAATGGCTGCCCGGCAAGACGGTTGCGCTCTCACAAAACTGCTTCCCCGAGATCGTCACCGGCTCGCTGCCCGTCATCTATCCCTTCATCGTCTCCAATCCCGGCGAAGCGGCGCAGGCGAAGCGGCGTATCGCCGCCGTCACGCTTGGCCATCTGCCGCCGCCGCTGACCGGTGCCGGCCTCGACGAAGGGCAGCACAAGCTCGAACGCCTCGTCGACGAATATGCCCAGGCCGACGGCCTCGACCGCCGTCGCCGCGACCGCCTGGCAAAACTGATCGTCGACACGGCGCAAAAGACCGGCCTCGCCTCCGAAGCAGGTGTCGCCCAAACCGATGCGCCCGACGAGGCGCTGCGCCGCATCGACGCCTGGCTCTGCGACCTCAAGGATTTCGCCATCAAGGACGGCCTGCACATCTATGGCCGCGCTCCCGACGACGAGCCCGACGCCATGCGCGTGCAAAGCGCGGAGGCCGAGAAAGCAGCACTTCTTGCCGCGCTCGACGGCCGTCACATCAAGGCGGGTCCGGCGGGCGCACCGGCGCGTGGCCGCTCCGACGTGCTGCCCACCGGCCGCAACCTGTTCACCTCCGACCCGCGCACCATGCCGACGCCGACCGCCTACGATCTGGGAAAGGCGGCGGCAGAAGAAGTCGTGCGCGGCTATATGCAGTCGCATGGCGACTGGCCGCGCT
Organism: Mesorhizobium sp. C416B; assembly: GCF_030323165.1. Lineage (NCBI taxonomy): Bacteria > Pseudomonadati > Pseudomonadota > Alphaproteobacteria > Hyphomicrobiales > Phyllobacteriaceae > Mesorhizobium > Mesorhizobium sp. C416B. Next base: position 6,186,922 of record NZ_CP100471.1, on the reverse strand, counting down.
CGCTGGTCATCGACCTCTGGGGCTCGGCCTCGCTGCGCACCGGCGGCGAGGAGATCGCGCAAGGCCTGGCGCTGATGGGCTGCCGGCCGCAATGGGATTCGGCCACCGGCCGCATCACCGGCATCGAAGTGCTGCCGCCGGCCACGCTCGGTCGCCCGCGCGTCGATGTCACCTGGCGGATTTCGGGTCTGTTCCGCGACATGTTCCCGACCCAGATCGCGCTGATCGACGCCGCCGCCAACGCCGTTGCCGCCCGCGACGAGGACGATACGGAAAACCCGCTCGCCGCCAGAACCCGCGCCGACGGCAAGATCAGCCCGCGCATCTTCGGCACCTCGCCCGGCACTTATGGCGCCGGCGTCGAGGACCTGCTGTCCAGCGGCGACTGGGTCGGGCGCGAAGAAATCGGCCGCGCCTATCTCGGTGCGACATCACATGCTTATGGCGGCGCCGAGGGCGAAGGCATCGCCTCCCCCGGCGCTTTCGAGACCCGCGTCGCCGAGGCCGATCTGCTGGTCCACACCGGCGACGATCCCGGCCGCGACATTCTCGAGGGCTCCGCCGACGTCGCCTTCATCGGCGGCTTTTCGGCAGCGCTGGCGGCGCTGGGCCGCAATGCCGATGTCATCGTGCTCGACACCACCGACCCGCAAAAGCCGAAGCCGCGCTCGGTCGGTGAGGCTGTGTCGCGGGTTGTGCGGGCGCGAGCCGTCAATGCGCGTTTCATCGCCGGCCAGATGCGGCACGGCCCGCGCGGCGCCTCCGAATTCGCCGAAACGGTCGACCGCCTCATCGGCTTTGCCGAAACCACGCACGCCATTTCAGGCGCGCTGATCGAGGCCGTGCATGATGCCTATGTCGGTGATCCCGATGTCCGCGCCTTCATCCTGCGCGAAAACCCGGCCGCAGCCAAAGTCATCGCCGAACGCTTCCTGTCGGCGCGCCGGCGTGGTCTCTGGCATCCCTTGCGCAACTCGGTCGACGACGATCTCGCGGCGTTGATCGCCGAGGCCGAGGCGCTCGGGGTCGCGGCATGAACGCCTTCTCGCGCCGCGGCGCCTGTCCGGCTCTCTCGGCGCCGATGCAGACCGGCGATGGCCTGCTGGTGCGGCTCAACCCGGTTGCTGGAGGGCTTTCCCCCAAGTCGCTGATCGGACTCTGCGAATCCGCCTTGAAGCGCGGCAACGGCATCATGGAAGTGACCGCACGCGGCAGCCTGCAGATACGCGGGCTTACGGCGGAAAGTGCTGGGCTGCTGGCGGCGGAGGTCGATGCGCTTGGCGTCGCCGTGCGCACCGGCGTGCCGGTCGAGGCCGGGCCGCTGGCCGGCATCGATCCGCGGGAGATTGCCGATCCGCGAGCTTTGGCTGAGCGGGTTAGGGCTGCGGTCGAGGAAGCTGGGCTGACGCCAAGGCTCGGACCGAAGGTGTCGGTGGTTGTCGATGGTGGTGGGCAGCTGACGATGGAGGGGGTGACGGCCGATGTCAGGCTGAAGGCGGTGCGGGACGGCGGCAACGTTATGTGGGCTTTGTCTGTTGCCGGCGATGGCCAAAGCGCGAGGCCGCTTGCGACGGCCGATGAGGATGCAGCGCGCGATATTGCGGTTGCTGCCCTCAGGATGACCGCGGAGAAAGGCCGGGAGGCACATGCGAGGGATTTGTCGGAGAGGCAGCTAGCGTCTCTCGCAGGTTGGCATTCCTTCGCGCCCCCCTCTGTCCTGCCGGACATCTCCCCCACAAGGGGGGAGATCAGCAGCTTCGCTGTCAGCTCTTCGCCTTCGACGTTGAAAACTGGCGAAACCGGCGGCGACAGCACAATCTCCCCCCAAGTGGGGGAGATGTCCGGCAGGACAGAGGGGGGCGCCGTAGAGCGCTCTCGCTCGCCGATTGGCCTCTTCGACTTGAACACCGGCCACGCCCTCGGCATCGGCCTGCCCTTCGGCAGCATGCCAGCGCAAAACCTTATCGACCTTGCCAGCCGAGCGTCGAACCTCGGCACCGCCGAAATCCGCCTCGCCCCCGGCCGCGCCTTGCTGTTCCTCGGCCAACCGTCGTCCGCAAACCACCCCCTGCGAGCCACCGCCGCCGCCCTTGGCTTCGTTACCACCGCCGCCGACCCGCGCACCCGCATCGCCGCCTGCCCCGGCACTCCTGCCTGCGCATCCGGCCGCATCACCACGCGCGATATTGCCGAGACAATCGCCGCCGAAAACCCCGATATCCTCGACTTCACGCTGCACATTTCCGGTTGCGCCAAGGGCTGCGCGCACCCCGGTCCGGCGGCGCTGACATTGGTCGGCGGCGAAAACGGAGCCGGACTTGTCGTGAACGCGACGGCAAAGGCCCTTCCTGCGGGCTACAGGCCGGGCTATGACGCCGCGCGCAGCATCGGTCGCGTCGCAGCGATGGTCCGCAGCGCTCGATATCCAGGTGAAACCGCCGCCGCCTGCCTGACAAGGCTCGGACCGGCGGCAATCGCCAAGGCTTACCGACAAACTGAACAACGGAAATGAGCATGGCCGCCTACGACTACATCCATGACGGCAACGCGATCTATGAACGTTCCTTCGCCATCATCCGCGCCGAGGCCGACCTGTCCCGGTTCTCCGAGGCGGAAGCCGACGTCGCCATCCGCATGATCCATGCCTGCGGCCAGGTCGAAGCATCAAGTCATTTTGTCTTCTCCAGGGATTTCGTCGCCGCTGCCCGCAGCGCTTTGGCGGCCGGCGCACCGATCTTCTGCGACGCCGAAATGGTCTCGCATGGCGTCACCCGCGCCCGGTTGCCGGCCGGCAACGAGGTGATCTGCACCTTGCGCGACCCGCGCACGCACGACATCGCCAAGCAGATCGGCAACACCCGCTCGGCCGCGGCAATCGATCTGTGGGGCGAGCATATGGCCGGTTCGGTGGTCGCCATCGGCAATGCGCCGACGGCACTGTTCTATCTCCTGGAAAAGTTGCGCGACGGCGCGCCGAAGCCGGCAGCCATCATCGGCATGCCGGTCGGCTTCGTCGGTGCCGCCGAATCCAAGGATGCGCTGGCCGAGAATTCCTATGGCCTACCCTACGCCATCGTGCGCGGCAGGCTTGGCGGCAGCGCCATGACTGCAGCCGCGCTCAATTCGCTGGCGAGGCCCGGCCTGTGAACGCAGCTGTCAAAGAAGATCTGGCAAAAGGCCGCCTCGTCGGCGTCGGCACCGGTCCCGGCGATCCCGAACTCTTGACGCTGAAAGCCGCGCGCGTCCTGGCCGAGGCCGATGTCGTTGCCTATTTCGCCAAGCGCGGCAACAACAGCAACGCGCGCGCCATCGTCGAGGCGCGTTTCCGGCCGGATATGCTGGAACTGCCGCTTCTCTATCCCGTCACCACCGAGATCGACAAGGATCACGACGACTACCGTTCGCAGATCACCGATTTCTACGAGGAGTCGGCCGAGAAGGTCGCCGAACACCTCGAAGCCGGCCGCATGGTCGCCGTGCTCTCCGAAGGCGACCCGCTGTTCTACGGCTCCTACATGCACCTGCATGTCCGCCTCGCCCATCGCTTCCCGACCGAAGTCATCCCCGGCGTCACCGCCATGTCGGGCTGCTGGTCGCAGACCGGCGTGCCGATCGTCCAGGGCGACGATGTGCTGACGGTTTTGCCCGGCACGATGAGCGAATTCGAGCTGACACGCCGTCTCGCCGACACCGATGCCGCCGTCATCATGAAGGTCGGCCGCAACCTGCCCAAGATCAGGCGGGCGCTGGAGGCCACCGGCAAGATCGCCCGCGCCGTCTATGTCGAGCGCGGCACCATGGCCGGCAGCATCACGATGAGGCTTGCCGACAAGCCGGACGACAAGGCGCCCTATTTCGCCATCGTGCTGGTTGCCGGCTGGTCCGGCCGGCCTGGCGTCATGGGAGCCAAGCCATGAGCGGCCGCCTCACCGTCATCGGCCTTGGGCCCGGCAATGCCGATCAAGTGACGCCGCAAGCCAGCCGCGCCGTCGCCGAGGCAAAGTTCTTCTATGGCTACAAGCCTTATCTCGACCGGCTGGAGCTGCGCCCGGACCAGACCCGCGTCGCCTCGGATAATCGCGAGGAACTCGCCCGCTCCAAGGACGCGCTGGTCAAGGCCGCCGAGGGCCATGACGTCGCCGTCGTTTCCGGCGGCGATCCCGGCGTCTTTGCCATGGCCGCCGCGGTCTGTGAGGCGATCGAGGCCGGTCCGGCCGAGTGGCGCGCGGTCGATGTCGCCGTCGTGCCGGGCATCACTGCGATGCTGGCTGTCGCCGCCCGCATCGGCGCGCCGCTCGGCCATGATTTCTGCGCCATCTCGCTGTCCGACAATCTGAAGCCGTGGGACTTGATCGAACTGCGCCTGCTGGCGGCGGCCGGCGCCGGCTTTGTCATCGCGCTCTATAACCCGATCAGCAAGGCGCGCCCTTGGCAGCTCGGCCGTGCCTTCGAATGCCTGGCCGCCATCCTGCCCGGCACCACGCCGGTCATCTTCGGCCGCGCCGCCGGCCGCCCGGACGAGCGCATCGAGGTCTTTTTGCTGGCCGATGTCGACGCGCAAAAAGCCGACATGGCGACCTGCATCATCATCGGTTCGCCGGAAACACGGATCATCAAGCGCGGCGACAAACCGGCGCTGGTCTACACGCCGCGCTCCGCGACGGGGTCGAGCAAATGATCGACCCAAAATTTATCAACAAGAGCGGCGAGTTCATCGACGGTCTCGGTCGAAGGCACCTCCGGCAGGAAGGGCCTGCGCACCATCACCACCTCGATACCGAGCGCCCGCGCCGCGGCGATCTTGCCGTAGGTGGCCTCGCCGCCGCTGTTCTTGGATACGACGACATCGATGCGGTGCTCCTCGAGCAGTGCGCGTTCATCCGCCTCGCGGAATGGCCCGCGCGCCAGAAGGTAGGTCGCATCCGGCACCGCCAGTTTCGGCTCGACCGGATCGACGCTGCGGACAAGGTAATGATGCTGCGGCGCCGCCTCGAAAGCCGCGACCTCTTGGCGACCAAGCGCCAGGAAAATACGGCGCGGCGCCGGTCCAAGCGCGTGCACCGCATCGCCTGTCGTATCGGCCTGCGTCCAGCGGTCGCCATCGACAGGCTCCCAGCCAGGGCGGCGCAAAGCAAGGATCGGCACTCCGGTCATTTGCGCGGCTTGCGCCGCATTGGCGGAAATTCGCGCGGCATAGGGATGCGTCGCGTCGATCAGCAGATCGGTTCGCGTCTCCTTGAGATAGGCCGCCAGCCCGTCGGCGCCGCCAAAGCCGCCGCTGCGCACCGGCACGCCTTGCGCGACCGGGCTTTCGGTACGGCCGGCCAGCGACAGAGTGACGAGGAAATCTTCCACCAGTTTTCCGGCCAATTGGCGCGCTTCTGTCGTGCCGCCAAGGATCAGAATCTTCTTCATGAGCACCATGTTGAACAGCGTCGGCGCTGCCCCTCACCCCTACCCTCTCCCCGTGAAGAACGGGGAGAGGGAGGCGTCAGCGCCGGAGCGTCTCCCTTCTCCCCGTCACCACACGGGGAGGTGAGGAGTGGTCTGGCTGGCAGACGAAAAGTCAATTGCTTGACTTTTCGAACGACGAACGCCTCAGGCGAATGAGGGGCGGCGCGACATGTCAAAAAAACAGCCCACGCCAAAATGGCTTGCAATCGTCGGCATCGGCGAGGACGGTTTAGCGGGTCTCGGCGACGAGGCCAAGCGGCTGATCGCCGAGGCGGAAATCGTCTTCGGCGGCAAGCGGCATCTGGCGCTGGTGGCTTCGCTCATCAAGGGTGAGCAGCGCCCATGGCCGGTGCCCTTCGATGCCGGCATTGCTGACGTGCTGGAGCTGGCCGGCCGGCGCGTCTGCGTGCTCGCCTCCGGTGATCCATTCTTTCACGGCGTCGGCGCCACCCTTGCCCGCAAGGTCAAGCCTGAAGAGATGCATGTCATCCCCGCGCCATCGGCGATTTCGCTGGCTGCCGCCCGGCTCGGCTGGGCGCTGCAGGATATCGAGACCGTCTCGCTGCATGGCCGCCCACTCGATCTGATCCGGCCGCTGCTGCATCCCAGGGCGCGCATCCTGGCGCTGACATCGGACGGCGACGCACCAGCGACAATAGCGCGCCTGCTCGCAGAGCTCGACTTCGGCGGTTCGCGGCTGACCGTTCTGGAAGCGCTGGGCGGACCGAACGAGAAGCTTCGCTCGGCACGTGCCGACGCTTTCGATCTCAGAGACATCAATCCACTCAACGTGCTGGCGCTTGAGCTTGAATCGACACAAGAGGCCCGCATCCTGCCGCTGACCGTTGGCCGCGCCGACCATCTGTTCGAGCACGACGGCCAGATCACCAAGCACGACATCCGCGCCATCACGCTTGCGGCGCTGGCGCCGAGGCGTGGCGAATTGCTGTGGGACATCGGCGCCGGTTCCGGCTCCATCGGCATCGAATGGATGCTCGCCCATCCCTCGATGCGCGCCATCGCCATCGAGGCCAACAGCGACCGCGCCGCCCGCATCGTCCGCAACGCCGCGCATTGCGGCGTGCCCGGTCTTGTCGTGGTGGAAGGGTCGGCGCCCAAGGCACTGGCCGGGCTGGACAGGCCGGATGCGATCTTCATCGGCGGAGGTGGCAGCGACGCCGGCGTGCTGAACGCCGCCATCAAGGCGCTGCCACCCCGTGGCCGTCTCGTTGCCAATGCGGTGACGCTGGAGATGGAGGCGCTGCTTCTCGCGGAGCACATCAAGCGCGGCGGCGACCTTACCCGCATCACCATTTCCCGCGCTTCTCCTGTCGGTTCGATGCAGGCCTGGCGCCCGGCCATGCCGGTCACCCAGTGGAGCTGGGTGAAGCCATGATGGTGGCGGGCATCGGCAGCCGGAAGGGCGTGAGCGTCGAAGACGTGCTCGCAGCGATCGAAACCGCCCTCGAAGCGCACGGGCTGGCGATAACGGCGCTGTCGGCCTTGGCGACCGCCGCGCTCAAGAAAGACGAAGAAGCGATCTCTGCCGCTGGCCGCACGCTTCACCTTCCCGTCATCATCGTCGATGACGCAGCACTTCAGGCCGTCTCGTCGGAGGCACTCAGCAAATCCGATCTCTCGCAGGACCTCGCCGGCACACCCTCCGTCTCAGAAGCCTCCGCCCTTGCCGTTGCCGGCCCCGGTGCAAAGCTGCTTGGTCCACGCACCGTGCTCGGCCCGGTCACCTGCGCCATCGCCATCAGCGGAGACGCGCCATGACCGTGCATTTCATCGGCGCCGGTCCCGGTGCCGCCGACCTCATCACACTGCGCGGCGCCAAGCTGCTGGCAAGCTGCCCGGTCTGTCTGCATGCCGGCTCGATCGTCGCGCCGGAATTGCTGCAACACTGCGCACCGGGGACCAAACTGATCGATACGGCGCCGATGTCACTCGACGAAATCGAGGTCGAATATGTGACAGCCCACCAGGCCGGCCACGATGTCGCCCGCCTGCATTCCGGCGACCTCTCGGTGTGGAGCGCCGTGGCCGAGCAGATCCGCCGGCTGGAAAAACACGGCATTCCTTACACGCTGACGCCGGGCGTTCCCTCTTTCGCCGCCGCAGCCGCAGCCCTTCGCCGCGAACTGACCATTCCCGAGGTGGCGCAAAGCCTGGTGCTGACCCGCGTCTCCGGCCGCGCCTCGAAAATGCCGCCGGGCGAAACGCTGGCCGGCTTCGGCCGCACGGGTGCTACGCTGGCCATTCATCTCGCTATCCACGCCATCGATCGCGTCGTCGCCGAACTGACGCCGCATTATGGCGGCGATTGCCCGGTGGCGATCGTCTTTCGCGCTTCATGGCCGGACGAGCGCGTGCTGACCGGCACGCTAGCGACCATCGAGGCGCTGCTCGCCGCCGATCCCATGGAGCGCACGGCGATCATCTTCGTCGGCCGCTCGCTGGCAGCGGAAGGTTTTGGCGAGAGTTCATTGTACGACGCCCACTACCAGCGGCGTTTTCGCGGACGGGACGGATTGTGAGCGGCAAGACCAAAAGCGAAAACCCGACGCTCGAACAGGCGCTTGCACGGCTGAACTTCAAGCCGCGCCGGCTTGAGCCGGGCCATGTCTGGCTGGCCGGCGCCGGTCCCGGCGATCCCGGCTGCCTGACGCTGGAAGTGCTGGCGGCTTTAGCCGAGGCAGATGCGCTGGTCTACGACGCGCTGGTCTCGCCCGACGTCGTCGCTGTCGCGGAAAAGGCCGAACTGTTCTTTGCGGGAAAGCGCGGCGGCAAGCCGTCGATGAAGCAGGACGACATCACCGCTTTGCTGGTGCGGCTGGCGCGCGATGGCCGCCGCGTCATCAGGCTGAAGGGTGGCGATCCCTATATTTTCGGCCGTGGCGGCGAAGAGGCGCTGGCGCTGGCGCGCGAAAAAATCCCGTTCCGCGTCCTGCCGGGCCTGACATCGGGGCTGAGCGCGCTGGCCGCCACCGGCATTCCCGCAACCATGCGCGGCATCAACAAGGCGATCATCCTGGCGACAGGTCATGCCGCCGGCACAGATGACGATCTCGACTGGGGCGCGATCGCCCGCACCGGCCAGCCGGTGGTCATCTATATGGGCATGGCCAATCTGCCTGTTATCGCCGCGTCGCTGCTCGAAGGCGGGCTGGCGCCGTCGACGCCGGCGGCTGTCATCGTTTCGGCGACGACACCGCAGGAGCGGACCGTCGTCGCGACACTCGCCACCATTTCCGAAGCGGCCGCCGCGGCGGAATTGGCCTCGCCGGCCCTCATTGTCGTCGGCGGCATCGTCGCCATGCGCGCAGCACTGGCGGGTAACGCATGACCCGCGCCATCATCATCGGCGCGCCGCGTTCCGGCTCCGGCAAGACCAGCGTCACCATCGGCATTTTGCGCGCGCTCGCCCGGCGCGGCATCAAGGTGCGCGGCGCCAAGTCCGGCCCCGACTATATCGATCCGGGTTTTCATACCGCCGCAACCGGTCTGTCCGGCGTCAACCTGGACAGCTGGGCGATGTCGCCTGACCTGCTCAACGCGTTGGCCGGCAATGCCACCGAGGACGCCGATTTTATCTTCCTCGAAAGCGCCATGGGCCTGTTCGACGGCATCCCGGCCGGACAAGGCCGCACCGGCTCGGCCGCCGATCTGGCGCGGCTCTACCACCTGCCGGTGCTTTTGGTGCTCGACGTCTCGGGACAGTCGACGACGGCGGCCGCCGTCGCCAAGGGTTTTGCCACCTACGACCCGGATGTGCGAATGGCCGGAATCGTGCTCAACCGTCTCGGCAGCGAGCGCCACCGCAAGCTGTGCAGCGAGGCGATCGAAACGCTCGGCCTGCCGGTCGTCGGCGCCATCCTGCGCGATCCCACGCTCAATTTGCCGGAGCGCCATCTCGGCCTCGTCCAGGCAGGCGAATATGCCGACCTGATGACGCATCTCGACCGCCTCGCCGACATGGTCGAGAAATCCCTCGACCTTGACGCCATCATGGCGCTGGCCGCGCCGTTTTCGCCGGCATCAGGCAGTTTCGAACATGCCTTGCAGCCGCCCGGCCAACGAATCGCGCTCGCCGAAGACGCCGCTTTCACCTTCCTCTATCCGCACGTCGCCGCCCACTGGCGTCAGGCCGGCGCCGAGATCGTGCCGTTCTCGCCGCTAGCCGACGAAGCACCGGTGCAGAATTGCGATGTCTGCTGGCTGCCCGGCGGCTATCCCGAGCTCCACTCCGGCAGCCTCGCGGCGGCGACCAATTTCCGAGCTGGCATGGCCAGGTTTGCCGAGACCAAGCCGATCCATGGCGAGTGCGGCGGCTTCATGGTGCTGGGCGAAGCGCTGGAGGACGCGGCCGGCGAGACGCACGCCATGCTTGGCCTGCTCGGCCATTCCACCAGCTTTGCCAAGCGCAAGATGAACCTCGGCTACCGCGAGGCACGCCTGCGCGTCGCCTGTCCGCTGGGGCCGCAAGGCGCGCTGATCCGTGGCCATGAATTCCACTATGCGCAGATGATTGCGACCGGCAATGACGAGCCGCTGGCCGACCTAGCCGATGGCCAGGGCAATCCACTCGGCGCCTCCGGCTACCGGCGCGGCCATGTCAGCGGCACCTTCTTTCATGCCATTGCGAGGAGTGCATGACCGCCGTGCCCTCGCCCCGGCAAGCGCTCGAGGACGGCGCGCTTTGCCTCGTCTTCTTCACCCGGCTGCCGCTGCCGGTCTTCGACTTTCGTGGCCGCAGCCTGGCCGATGCGATCTGGGCGGCGCCTGTCGCCGGCCTCGCCATCGCTGTGGTTGGTGCTGTCGTCTACGCAGCGGGCGTACAGCTCGGCCTTGCCCCCGGCCCGGCAGCAGCCCTTGCGCTTGCAGCAACCCTGCTCGCCACGGGCTGCCTGCATGAGGACGGGCTGTCGGATGTCGCCGACGGTTTTGGCGGCGGCAAGACGCGCGATAAAAAACTGGAGATCATGCGCGACAGCCGCATCGGCGCCTATGGCGCAGCAGCTCTTGGCCTGTCGATGCTCATCCGCTGGAGCGCGCTGTCGCAACTGGCCAATCCGACAAGCGTGCTCTTCGCGCTGATCGCCGCACACGCCGCATCGCGCGGCCTGCTCGGCGCGTTCATGCATCTGGCGCCGGCGGCGCGCAGTGACGGCCTGTCTGCCGGCGCCGGGACCGTCTCGGCCCAGACAGCTGTTCTCGGCGCCGTGCTCGGCGCCATCCCCCTTCTGACGCTGGGGCTCGGCGGCGCCTGTGCCGCACTGATCCTGCTCGCTCTCGTGTTCAGCGCCTTGCGCGCGCTCTCCCTCAACCAGATCGGCGGCCACACCGGTGACACGATCGGCGCCCTGCAGCAGCTGGGCGAGATCACTGTCCTGCTCGTCGCTTCCGTTTCCCTGTCCTGATTCTTCCCCGGAGATTCCTTCCCCATGCCATTCAAATCATTCGACGAACTGCGCGCCGCCTGTCTCGATCTGCCTGCCGGCAGCGATACCGCCGCCAACGCCGTCGCCCGACGCCAAGACACGCTGACCAAGCCGCAAGGCAGCCTGGGCCGGCTGGAAACTCTCGCCGCCTGGCTGGCGCGCTGGCAGGGTCGCGACATGCCGAAACTCGACCGCGTCAAAGTCTTCGTGTTCGCCGGCAACCACGGTGTGACGGCGCAAGGCGTGTCGGCCTTCCCGTCGGAAGTGACGGTGCAGATGGTGGCGAATTTCGCCGGCGGCGGCGCCGCCATCAACCAGCTGGCCCGCATCGCCGGCGCGGAACTCGACGTCATCCCGCTCGATCTCGATCATCCGACCGGCGACTTCACTGACGTGCCGGCAATGGACGAAAAAACCTTCCTCGCCGCCGTCTCGGCAGGCTACGACGCGGTGACGAACGACCTCGACCTCGTCTGTTTCGGCGAGATGGGCATCGGCAACACCACGCCGGCGGCCGCCATCTCGACCGCCCTGTTCGGCGGCGGCGCTGAAAAATGGACCGGGCGCGGCACCGGCGTCGACGATGCCGGGCTGAAGCGCAAGGTCACCGCCATTGAATCCGGCCTCAAGCGCCATGCCGACGCGCTGTCCGACCCGCTGAAGATCGCCGCCGCCCTTGGCGGCCGCGAACTCGCCGCCATCTTCGGCGCCACGCTCGCCGCCCGCCGCAAGAACGTCCCGGTGCTGCTCGACGGCTTCGTCTGCACGGCCGCCGCAGCACCCCTGGCGCGGCTGCACCCCAACGGCCTTGCCCACACCATCGCCGCCCATGTCTCAGCCGAATCCGGCCACCGCCGCCTGCTCGAAGCGCTCGGCCTGCCGCCGCTGCTCGACCTCGGCATGCGGCTCGGCGAAGGCTCCGGCGCCTGCCTCGCCGTCAACATCGTCCGCTCGGCACTGGAATGCCATGCGAGGATGGCGAGTTTTGCCGAGGCTGGCGTGTCAGAGAGGTAGGCTTTCGCAAGGTTTGCAGGGACGCGCGGACTGGGTAGCCATATCAAGTGGAAGGCCACCCGCGCGGGCCATGTCGCGCCTCCTAGGGTGGAAAGAACGTCCATGACGCGCCCGGCCAGTCGCGCAACAAAAAAGCCTCGCCGAAGCGAGGCTTTGAAAGAAGGCACAGTCAGAAATCAGAACTTGTAGGCAAGTCCAACGCGAACATCGTTGGTGGTCAGATCAAGCCTGGCTTGCTGTGTCGGGAAGTCGAACGGCGCAGGCTGCGATTTGCGGCCATAGTCGGAATAGCGGTATTCGAACCGCGCAATCAAATTGTCGGTGACGGCATAGTCAAGTCCGGCGCCTACCGTCCAACCAACCATGTTATCGCTGTTCTCAATCGACCCACCTGGAAAATTGTTTGCGCCGGAGTAATGACCGATAGCGAGACCGCCAGTTACAAATGGCAGAAAACGATCGAACGCATAGCCTGCACGCAAGCGTGCCGACCCGAACCATTTTAACTCACCGCTTGCGAAGACAACGGGAGGCCCCGCAGGAAACGTATTGTCGCCCTTTACGTCGGCGAAATTGGCATCCGCTTCAACGCCGATGACATAGTTGCCATTGAACTGGTAGTTATAGCCAACATAGGCACCGCCAAAGCCCCCTTTGGGATCGACGGAGGTGCTGATGAAGGGAGGCCCGGCCGGAGACCCAGCGCCGTCGTAAGTTGAATTTCCCCAAGCGTACCCGCCCGCCGCACCTACATAAACACCGGTCCAAGTATAAACCACAGGCTCGGTTGGCTGGGGGGAAAGGTCCGCCGACAATGCAGGGCTGGCAAATGCAAGGGAAGCAAGAAGGGCAAACTTCAGTGTGCGCATCGGATCATTCCTGGGACAGAAGCGGATGATTCAGGTTTAGCCCGGTTCTTCAGCAAGCCATGTAACCTTTCTGCCACAAATCGGAAAAAATGCTTGATCATAGGCCGACAGAAGGGGCCATTACTGCCGCTATCAAGGATAGGCCAGGATATCAGTCGTTACGAAGCTCTGGCCCGATCGGTCGTCTGCCATCTCAGAACTTGTCCGGCATGCCTGTTCCACCTCAATGGCGCGACACTGACCCTGCCCCACCCTGCCATTGAGCGCCTGGATAAGGCCGGCAAGAAACTCGGCCGCATGCGGCTACCGCGTGGAATCCACGTGAGCCGTGAGCCGGTCCGAAACCGGCTCACATCGCCCTGTATTCCAACGGTCTTTCCACCTAAGTTTTTGAAATCTTTGGTGGGTGCGCACAGGATTGAACTGTGGACCCGCTGATTAAGAGTCAGCTGCTCTACCAACTGAGCTACGCACCCACTCGACCGGTAAAAACCGGCGTTGGCGGGCATATAGCCGCCGATACCGGTCCTGTCCAGCCCTGCCGGAATCATTTCCCGACAAATCGCTGAACTGCCGCAGGCGGTCACACGAACAGCTTTCCTTCCGCCACCTTGATGGCATGGCCGCCGATGCGCGCGGAGGCCAGTTTTCCGCCCTCGACAGTGAGTTCGAGCCGGATACGCGATGGCCGGCCCATCTCCAGCCCCTGCTCGATCCACAGCTGCGAAATGCCGTCGGTCGGGCCATCGAACTGCATGATGGCGCCGGCAAAGGCCGCCGCCGCCGACCCGGTCGCCGGGTCTTCATAGGACGGCGTGCCCGGCACGATCATGCGGACATGGAAGGCGCTGTCATGGTTCACCGTCTGGCGGCAATAGACATACGGGCTGGCGAAGGCCCATTCGCTCTTGCGCGGCGCCAGTTCCGACCAGACCTGGTTGTCGAGCTTGATCCGGCCGGCAGCCTCCAGATTGGCAACCGGAATGGTGACGTAAGGCACGCCTGCCGACCAGAACGACACCAGGTGATTCTCGAAGCCGATCTCGTGCGGCGCCAGCCCGAGGGCGGCGCCGATCGCCTCCGGGTCGGCATCGAGCTTCAGCGGCTCCGGCAGCTTCGCCAGGTCGAACTCGGCAAAGGTGGCGCCATCGTGCCGGCTGACGGCGCAGCGCACCGGGCCGATATTCTCCTCCAGCACGAAGATGCCGGCTTCGCCCTCGCCTGTCAGTTCGGCCAGCGCGATCGCGGCGCCAACTGTCGGATGTCCGGCGAACGGCATCTCATAGTCGGGCGTGAAAATGCGGATGCGGTTGCGATGTTTTGGATTGTCCGGCGGCAGCACGAAGACCGATTCGGACAGGTTGAACTCGCGCGCAATGGCCTGCATGGCGGCTGTATCCAGCCCTTGGCTGTCGAGCACGACAGCCAGCGGATTGCCGGCCAGCCGCTCCGTCGTAAACACATCGTAGAGCAAGTAATTGCGGGTCTGCATCTTGAAAAACCTTCCGCCTCAATCCGAACATGGCCGAAATTTAATTTGATATTCGAACCACCAAGCCTGATCTGTGCACATATAGGGACATTACGCTTTCATAGGGGTCCGGCGTGGACCAGCTTGTCAATCTGCCAAAGACGGAATCGGATTCCGCCATCGAGGCGGCGCTTGGGCTTGACCAGAGTGGTGTGCGCAAGACGCGCCGTCGTGGCTGGCTTTACGCGCTGCTGGCGCTGATCGCCGTTGCCGGCGGCCTCGCCGGCTACCAATGGTATGCCGGCTCCCCGGCCAAGATCGACTACACCACAACGCCGGCCACCATTGCCGACCTCACCGTCGCGGTATCGGCGACCGGCACGCTGCAGCCCCTCACCCAGGTCGACATTTCAAGCGAACTGTCCGGCATCATCCGCTCGGTGTCGGCCGAAGAGAACCAGCAGGTCAAGAAGGGCGATGTGCTGGCGACGCTCGACACGGTGAAACTTGAGGTCCAGATCGAACGCGCCGAAGCCTCGGCCAAGGCCGCTGCCGCCAATGTCGAGGACGCCACGGTAACCCTGAAGGAGAACGAAAGCGCCCTCACCCGCGCGGCCGAACTGACCAGGCGTGGCATGGCGACCGATCAGTCGCTCGAGGCGGCGACTGCCACGCGCGACCGCTCCAAGGCGGCGCTCGATAGTGCGCAGGCCAATCTCGCCATCGCCCAGGCCGATCTCAAGGCGCAGCAGACCGACCTTGCCAAGAGCACCATCTATGCGCCGATTGACGGCATCGTCTTGACGCGTTCCGTCGACCCCGGCCAGACGGTCGCCTCCTCGCTGCAGGCGCCGGTTCTGTTCATCATCGCCGCCGATTTGAGGAACATGGAATTGGTGGCGGCGGTCGACGAGGCCGATATCGGCGCGGTCAAACCAGGCCAGCATGCACGCTTCACCGTCGATGCCTTTCCGGAGCGGCCGTTCGACGCCGAGATCCGCGACATCTCCTACGCCTCGGTCACCACCGACGGCGTCGTCACCTACAATGCACGGTTGGAAGTCGACAATAACGAGCTTTTGCTGCGGCCCGGCATGACCGCCACGGTTTCGGTCGTCACCAGGCAGGCCAAGAGCGTGCTCACCGTGCCGTCCACCGCTTTCCGCTACCGCCCGGCGCAGCAGGCCGCGCGCGCGTGGAGCCTCAGCGATCTGTTCACCGGCCGCATGGGCCGTGGCGGCAACCGCCGCCAGCCGGTGAAGGCGCCCACCGACGGCTCACGCACGCTCTATGTGCTGGAGAACGGCCGGCCGCACCCGGTCAACGTCAAGATCGGCTCCACCGACGGCGAACTGACCGAGATCACCTCCGGGCTGGATGAAGGTGCAGAGGTTATCACGACCTCGCAGCTGCGGAGCTGACGCCATGGCCGCGGGCCTCATCGGTTTCGACACGGTCTGGAAGAGCTATGGCCAGGGCGAAGCCAAGGTCCATGCGCTGGCCGGCGTCGACCTCGCCATCCAGCGTGGCGAATTCGTCGCCATCATGGGCCCGTCCGGTTCGGGCAAATCGACCGCGATGAACATTATCGGTTGCCTCGACACGCCGACGGCCGGAACCTACTCCTTCATGGGCATCGACGCCGGGCGGCTCGACCGCAACCGCCGGGCGCTTCTGCGCAATCTCTATATCGGCTTCGTCTTCCAGGGTTACAATCTGTTGCCGCGCACCACGGCGGCGGAAAATGTCGAGCTGCCGCTGATCTATCGCGGCGCGCCGGCCCGCGAGCGCCGCGATCTTGCCATGCAGGCGCTGGCGGAGGTCGGCCTGGTCGGGCGCGAACATCACACGCCGGCCGAACTCTCCGGTGGTCAGCAACAGCGCGTGGCGATCGCGCGCGCCATCGTCACCAGGCCGACGCTGCTCGTCGCCGACGAGCCGACCGGCAATCTCGACACCGCCCGCACGCATGAGATCATGGAGTTGTTGACGCGGCTGAACCGGGAGCTCGGCTTGACCATCGCCATGGTCACCCACGAGGCCGATGTCGCCGATTATGCCGAGCGCACCATCCGCTTCCTCGACGGCCACGTCGCGTCAGACACGGCCAAGTCGGAGTTGGCGTCATGATCTGGGAAACCGTCCGCCTCTCTCTGCGCTCCATCCGCCGCAATGTGCTGCGCTCGTTCCTGACGCTGCTCGGCATCGTCATCGGTGTCGCCGCCGTCATTGCCATGCTGACCATCGGCTCCGGCACCACCGCCAAGGTCAAGTCGGACATCGCCAAGCTCGGCTCGAACCTGCTCGTCGTCCGTTCCGGCCGCCCGGCAGGCACTGGCGGACCAGGCGGGCTCGACCAGGCGGTACGGCCTCTGGCCGACAAGGATGTAGCCGCCCTCGTAGCCCACCTGACCGGTGCGCGCGCCATCGCGCCGGCGTCGCAGAAACAAGTCCGCGTCATCTTCGGCACCGAGAGCCTGACCTCGGGCGTCACCGGCACCGACAGCGCCTATCTCGACGCCCGCGACTGGAAGCTGGTGTCGGGCCGCCCATTCAGCGATTCGGAGACACGCTCGGGCACCGGCGTCTGCCTGATCGGCGAGACGGTGCGCCAGCAATTCTTCGGGGCCGGCGAACCCGAGGGCGAGATCATCCGCGTCAACCGCACCTCGTGCAAGATCATCGGCCTGCTCGAACCCAAGGGCTATACCGGCTTCGGCCAGGACCAGGACAATGTCGTCTTGATGCCGCTTGCCGCCTATCAGCGCCGCATCGCCGGCAACCGCGACATCGACAACATCTACGTCGCCGCCGACGACCGCACCCCGACCACCGAATTGCAGCCGCGAGTCGAGGACATTTTGCGCGACACCCGCCGCATCACGCCGGACCGCGAAGACGATTTCTCGATCCGCGACATGACCCAGATCGCCGACGCCATGGCCAGCGCCACCACCACCATGACCGGCATGCTAGGCGCCGTCGCGGGCGTCAGCCTGCTGGTCGGCGGCATCGGGATCATGAACATCATGCTGGTCTCGGTCACTGAGCGCACCCGCGAGATCGGCATCAGGCTCGCCATCGGCGCGCATGAAAAGCACATCCTCATCCAGTTCCTGGTCGAGGCGACGGTGCTGTCGCTGCTCGGCGGCATTATCGGCATCCTGATCGGCCTGGCGCTGGCCGGCCTCGCCTCGGCAACGCTGGCCATACCGTTTGCGCCGAGCCCGGCGGTCATCCTGCTCGCCGTCGGTTTTTCGGCGCTGATCGGCATGGTGTTCGGCTTCTTCCCGGCGCTGCGCGGCGCCAGGCTCGACCCGATCGACGCGCTGCGCCACGAATAAGCGCCAGATCAGCTCCACCGCAACCAACCGCTATCCACAAGGATGGGTGCTTGTCGACATCGGCAATACTTGTTGTCGTCCGGTCTGCGATGCTAATTTTAGAGCAAAGCATCTGGTCAAGGAGTGGCAATGAGCAAGAAGGCGCGGCTGATTCTGACGATGGTGATCATCGAAGGCGCCCTTGCGGGACTTTGGTGGTATCTCGCCCGCTACGGCATGGCCAATCCCGATCGTGTCACCGCCGATTTTCAGGCAGTCGTCGGCCAGACGATGGGCATGGTCATGGGTGGATTGCTGGGCATCGGCGTTATCCTGTTCCTCGTCGCCGCCCGCAACGACCGCAAGGCGGCGCAGAACAATCCGCGCCGTTAGCCCCCGCCACCGCCAAAATGCCACTCGACCAGCGGCTTCATATGCGGTGCCAGCCCTTCCGGCAGGTCGGCGGCGTGGCGGATGATCACCGGCCCCTCGATCTCCGGCTCGGTCTCGGTCGCGACGAAGGCGCCGATGCGCCGCGCAACCTCGTCGGCCGGCGCATCGACGTGGTAGCGGCGGAAGAGGACCGTGCCGGTCGAAGTCGACAGCGCATGGTAGCGCTTGCCGCGCGCAGCGCCTGTCAGGTCAAGCCCGGTCTCCTCGCGCACTTCACGGATCATGTTGAAATCGACATCGACGCGGCCATCGCGAAAATCGATCGGCTCGAACGAGCCGGCAGCGAAGTAGACACTGCCGGCCGGGACCGTGTGCGCGCCCATGCGGATCGCCACCAGGGCGTTGTCGCCGGCGACCAGCATGGCGTGGCCATAGGCATGCTCGGCGCCCGTCCCCTGCCGGTTCTTTCGCCACAGCAGGAAGGTCGAGTACTTCACCGCGTGACAACGCCCGACGATCCGCTTGTCGCGCCAGGCGAGCGCCGAGAGCAGCACCACCGTGCCGTCGAACAACGCCGGATTGGCCGTGACCTCGCGCCGCCAGTTGTCAGTGATCGCCTGCGCGTTGTCGCGCTCGAACGGATGCGGGCCGGGGTCGAGCCGGACGTCGATTTCGTCGACGGGCAGGATGACGTTGCGCGGCAGGTCGAAGCTCACCGTGCTCAAGCCATGTCCAGGGTAATTGCGACGGGACAATGGTCCGACGCCTTCGGCCGGTCCCAGCCGGCGCGCGGAAAGCGCTCCACCGCCTGTCCGGCCGGAAAGATGGTGCGCCAGGGCTGGCCGTTGCGGATGATGTCGGGAACCGCCGTCGCATTCTTCGCCGCCAGCCCTTTCGACAGCAGGATGTAGTCGAGCTGGCACAGATGCCGCTCCTTCGGCCCGCGCGTGTGGTAGAAACTCCAGCGGTCCATCTCCGGCCGGCGTTCGACGACATTCTCGCAAAAGCCGCCGGCGGTGAGCACATCGATACAGGACTGGCTCTCGTCGATCACCTGGAAGCGGTAGCCGTCGATAGCGTCGCCCTCGATCTTCACCCGCTGCCGGTAGTCGTTCATGTCGCCGCAGATCGCCCAGTTTTTGTCGGCTGCGTGCTCTTTGCCGAAGCGCTCGTCGATAATGCGGCGCACCGCTTGCGCCTCGGCGATGCGCACCGGCATCGTCGCCTCGCGGCCGTCGAGCCCATTGCGCGGCGAGCCCATCGATTTGAAATGGACGAGGTAAAGCGTCAGCGGCACGCCGCCGACCTTGATGTCGACCTCCAGGCAGTCGCGCCGGAAGATGCGTTCATTGGCCAGGTTGCCGAGCGCCTCGAGTTCAGGCGTGTGCAATCCGAACTGCTCGAACGTGACATAGGCATGGCTGGTCATGCGCACGAACTCGATCGGCTGACCTTGCGCGGTCTCGTTGCGCATCATCACGGCAACGTCGATGCCGCGCGAATCATTGCCGGCGGTGGTGTATTTCTGCCGGTAACCCTCGCCCACCATCTTGAAGAGATAGCCGTACTCGAAGGCCTTCAGCGCCTCGATGTTGTCGACCTCCTGCATGCAGATGATGTCCGCACGGGTGGCGGCAATGGCGAGCGCGGTCAACTGGCGCGTATCGTCGGATTGCGCGATGGCGCGCGCCTGCTCCAGCATCCGGTATTCGGCTTCGCTCTGGATGTCGAAAAGCGCCAGCGTGCGGTCTTCGTTGAGCTGGTTGCGGAAGCCCGAGAAATCGAACCTGTTCATCAGGTTTTCGACATTGAAAGTGGCGAGGCGCAGCGACATGGACTGACCTTTGCCTGCAAGCGCCCATGAAAACAAGGGCTGCTTGTCATGGCTGATGGAACCTTTCTGTTCATCCTCCGTTCAGACGCCAAGGTCCATCAATAGGCCACTTCCCTGGGGTATCCGGGCGTGGGGCCTGTATCACTTGGAGAGTGCAATGAGCTCGCTCTTTTCGTCCACAGTCAAATCCGGGCTGTTAGCGCTCGGTCTTTTCTCGGGTCTCACGGCGCCATCCGCCGCCGGCCCGATCCTGCAGCCAAACCTGGCGGTGCCGACAAGCACCGCATTGTCTGACATCACACCGGTTCGCGACAGCTGGGCGGGCGGCAATGACCGCCGCTCCTTCAACGATTGGCAGTGGCGCCGCCACGACGGCCGTCACTTTGCCCGGTCAGGCAACTGGAACAACGGCAACTGGAATGGCGGCAACTGGAACGGCGGCGACAACTGGCGCTGGCGCCATCACCGTCACCATCGCGGCCGTGATTTTGACAGCGGCGCCGCAGCAGTTCTCGGCCTCGGCCTGGGTCTCGGCCTCGGCAGCATCTACAACAACGGCTACTACAACAACGGCTATTACAATGACGGCTATTACGTGCAGCCGGCGCCCCGCCGCTATTACCGCACGCAGCGTCTGTCCAGCGCCCATGTCCAGTGGTGCTACGACCGCTATCGGTCCTACCGGGCCTGGGACAACACGTTCCAGCCCTATGGTGGCCCGCGCCAGCAATGCTGGTCGCCCTACAGCTGAACTATAAACGACAATACACGACGGCGCCGCCCCATCGCGGCGCCGTTTTCATTTGGGAAAGACGGCTGGTCTCGGTCACCGCTAACCATATGTTTATCGGCTCAGCCTATCCGTGATATCGTGCCCCATCTGACGATCGCGCCGATCCGGTCGCGAAGGACGTGCCGTCATGGCCGACAACGAATTGCGAAACAAACACCGGCAGCGCGTGCTGAAAGGCGCGACGATTCTGACCGGCCTCACCAATTCCGAGGTCAAGTGCACGGTGCGCAACATGCATGCCGGCGGCGCCGAGCTGAAAGTGTCTATAGACGCGCGCGTGCCGGACGAGTTCCTGCTCTATGTGCCGGTCGACGGCATCGGCTACAAGGCCATCGTGCGCTGGCGCCGCGACGACCGCATCGGCGTCGAGTTCACCGGCACCGAGCCGAAGCCGCATTGGCACTATGGCTGAGTATCCTGATCGATAAACCGGCATCAAAAGCCGGCGGATCGCTCCGCCGGCTCTTTGCTCCCAATCCCGACGACTGCGGGTTAGTTCTTGGCCTTGTCGACCAGCTTGTTCTTGGAAATCCAGGGCATCATGGCGCGCAGCTTGGCGCCGACTTCCTCGATCTGGTGGCTGTCATTGTTGCGGCGGATGCCCTTGAAGCGCGACATGCCGGCGCGGTATTCCTGCATCCACTCCGAGGTGAATTTTCCGGTCTGGATGTCTTTCAGCACGCGCTTCATCTCGGCCTTGGTCTCGGCGGTAATGATGCGCGGGCCTGAGACATATTCACCCCATTCGGCGGTGTTCGAGATCGAGTAGTTCATGTTGGCGATGCCCCCTTCATAGATCAGGTCGACGATCAGCTTGACCTCGTGCAGGCACTCGAAATAGGCCATTTCGGGTGCATAGCCGGCCTCAACCAGCGTCTCGAAGCCGGCGCGGATCAGCTCGACCAGGCCGCCGCAGAGCACGACCTGCTCGCCGAACAGATCGGTCTCGCATTCCTCGCGGAAATTGGTCTCGATGATGCCCGAACGGCCGCCGCCGACGCCGCAGGCGTAGGACAGAGCGAGATCGAGCGCGTTGCCGGAAGCATCCTGGTTGACGGCGACCAGGCACGGCACGCCGCCGCCCTTCTGGTATTCGCCGCGCACCGTGTGGCCGGGGCCTTTCGGCGCGATCATGACGACATCGACCGTCGACTTCGGCTCGATGAGGCCGAAATGCACGTTGAGGCCGTGCGCGAAGGCAATCGCGGCGCCGTCACGAATGTTTGGCGCAATTTCGTTTTTGTAGATGTCGGCCTGCAATTCGTCAGGCGTCGCCATCATCATCAAATCGGCCCATTTGGCAGCGTCCGCCACGCTCATCACTTTCAGCCCATCAGCCTCGACCTTCTTGGCGGTCGCCGATCCAGCCTTGAGGCCGATGGCGATTTCCTTGGCGCCCGAATCCTTGAGGTTGAGCGCGTGCGCCCGGCCCTGGCTGCCATAGCCGATTATGGCGACCTTCTTGCCCTTGATCAGATTGAGATCGGCGTCGCGATCGTAATAGACACGCATCTTTTGCTTCCTTCCCGTAGAGATTAGAGGCCTTGCGGCCCGGTTTTTGCTCCATAAAGAGCGAGAAACTGCTGCGTTGCCCGGACGGCATCGCCGCCGATCGCCGCTTCAGTCAATTCCAGCCTGTCGCCGAGCAGGAGACGGATCTGCACGTCGCGGGCGACCAGCCCGAAAAAGGTCCGGAACGCCGTTTCAGCATCCGTAAAGTCGAGCAGCCCGGCATGCTTGCCGGCAAGCAGCACCGGCTTCAGCCGTCTGGCCAGCGCGAAACGGCCATTCTCCAGCACAATGGCGCCGAGATCGTCCTTTCCGGATCCGGCATGGCCGACCGCGACGCGGTTCAGCGCGATCGAGGTATCGCTCGAAATCACCTTTAGCCAGTCCGAGGCGAAGCCTTCCAGGCTTGCCGTCAGCGAGGCAAGATCGAGCCGCTCACCGTCGACCGGCACCACGCGCACTTTCGATGCCTGCCACTGCACGGTCGCCGTCAGCAGTCCGTCGCGGTCGCCGAACCATTTGTAGAGCGTTTCCTTCGAGCAGCTGGCGCGGCGCGCCACCGCCGTCATCGTCAGATTGTCGCCCTCCTCGACCAGCAGCCGCAAAGCCGCGTCCAGGACGGCCTTTTGCCGCTCTGTCAGCACTTCGCTGGTATCGATCTCGGCACTCGCCTGCAACAATTTCCTGCCCATTCGATGAGGTCGCCGGGTCGCCTCAAACGGCGTACCGTACGTTACGGTTCGGCATATTGCGCAATCCTGTGCTCGACGCAAGGGGTTAGGTAGAAAAATCGTCGACGTGAGAGCCGCCGAGCAAACCACGAGATTCTGACGGATCAATCATCGGCGGGCGGATGGCGCAGCTCTCCAAGCAGGCTCGCCAGTATCTTCAGCTCCTCCGCGGAGAGTTTTGCGCCGACCAATTCCGCAATCGACCGTCCATAGACAGCCCACATCCGTCGCCGCGTCTGACGGCCCTTGGCCGAGATGCGGATGGTCTGGCCGCGGCCGTCATCGGCAACCCTGAGTTTCTCGACCAGTCCTTCGGCCTCGAGCCGCGCCAGAAGCCGCGAGATATTATACTGCGCAAACAGAGTGCGCTCGGTCAGCTGAAATGGCCGCAGCCCGCCCTCACCCGCCTCGGCGAGTTCATGCAGCACGTCATACCATTCGAGCGGCGGCAAGCCGCTAGTCTTCAAAGCCTCTTCCGCCTTTTCGATGAGCTGGCGCGAAACCCGCATCAGGCGGGCCCAGGCCTTGACGGCTTCGGGCGAAGGCGTGGTTGTTTTGGTCATGACCCATCCTAGGCGATAGATGCAGTTGCATCAAGCTTGACGGTCAATGCACTTGCATCTATATGCATGCAATTGCATCAATCCGGGAAAGATCCATGAAACACGAAATCTGCAAAGTCGCCGACGTCCCACAGACGGGCAGCCTGATCGCGCCATTCTTCGGCCGCGAGGTCCATATCTGGCGCAGCGGTGAGCGCATCCGCGCCGCCGCCAATGTCTGCCTGCATTTCGGTGGGCCGCTCGACTGCAAGGACGGCAAGCTGGTCTGCCAATGGCACGGTGCCGCCTTCGACATGACATCAGGCGACCGGATCGAAGGTCCGGCGCCAAAAGCGTCGCGACTGATGTTCCTGTCGACGCGCGTCGAGGACGGCGCGTTGAACTATGTCTGGGGAGAGTGACATGCCTGAGAAGAATGAAATGACTGATAAGAATGAAATGACTGGCAAGCTCATTCTCGTCAGCCATCATCTATGCCCCTATGTCCAGCGCGCCGCGATCTCGCTGACTGAGAAGGGCGTGCCGTTCGAACGCGTCACCATCGACCTCGCCAACAAGCCGGACTGGTTCAAGGCGATTTCGCCGCTGGGCAAGGTGCCGCTGCTGATCGTCCAGGCAAATGGCGAGGAGACGGTGATCTTCGAATCCGCCGTCATTCTCGAATTCCTCGAGGAGACGCAAGCCAATCCTCTGCATCCGGCCGACGCCTACGCCCGTGCCCGGCATCGCGCCTGGATCGAGTTCGGCTCGGCGACATTGAACACCATCGGCCGGTTCTACTCGGCTTCGACGGAGGCCGCCTTCCTGGCAGAGTCCACGGCACTTTCGGCCATGTTCGATCGTCTGGAGGACGAACTGGCCGACCAGGCCGGACCGTGGTTCAACGGCGAGCGCTTTTGCCTCGTCGATGCCGTCTACGGCCCGGTCTTCCGCTATCTCGACGCCTTTGACCGGATCGGCAATTTCGGCATTCTGGACGGCAAGCCATTGGTCCAGGCCTGGCGCAAGGCGTTGAGCGAACGCGCCTCGATCAAGGGTGCCGTGGCGCCGGACTATCCGCAGCGGCTGCGTCTATTCCTGCGTGCGAGAAATTCGTTTCTCTCGACCCTGATCCCGCCGGATGATCTGGCCAGTGCACCTCCTCTAGCCCGATCCGCCTGAACGGATCGATCAGCGTGCCGGCCACCATCGAGGCAAGCACGCTTGGCACTGGCGGGATTTTGGCGATGGTTGCCACCAGCCTGTCGCGGAAGAAGGGCAGCATCGTGCCGTCCGACTGGTAGAACGGCGTCAGCGCCAGCGACAGCAGCTGGAAGATCCGAACATGCCATCGCCGCGCCCGGGCGTAGCTTTCCAGCGCTGCCTCGACGTTGCCCGTTTGTGCCAAGGCATGGCTGAGTGCTGCCGCGTCGAGCAGCGCCATGTTGGCGCCTTGCCCGAGCTGCGGGCTGGTCGAATGCGCGGCATCGCCGATCACGGCCAGCCTGCGGCCGGCCGGCAGCTTCATCGTGTGGTGGCCGTAGCGCGCCAGCGACAGCCGGTCGAAGCTGTCGATCTGGCTGGTGAACGCCTCGCACTGTGGCCACAGCGAGACCAGTCTCGCCTTCCAGGCGTCGAGCCCTGCCGCGCGCACGTTTTCGGCATCCGCCGGCTTCAGGCTCCAGAAGAACGCCGCCATCTTTTCCCCGCCCGGCTCCGGTCGGCCGATCGGCAGGACGCCGATCATCACGCTGGCCTTGTCGTAGCGCTGCAGCAGCGCATTTTCGTCGAAGCCTTCGCGCCAGCCGAGCGAGGCCCAGAACGCGCCGTAAGTGAGCTGCCGCGGCTGGGCCGGATCGTTGAGGCACCGGCGCAGCTTCGAACGCGAGCCGCTGGCGTCGACGACGAGGTCGAACGGCCCTGCCCTGCGGCCCCCCACCGTTCGGCTCTTGTCGAAGATCAGGCTTGCCCGCTCACCGACGTCCAGCGCCTCGATCTCGACACCGGTTTCCATGGCTATGCCTTGGCGCTGCGCGGCGCGGAACAACACGTTGAACAGCGCCGCCCGGTGCACCGCCAGCCCGAAGCGGCCGCCAGGCTGCGCGTCGTAGCGCACGGCGAGCACGGTGCGGCCGGTCGAGGCATCGGCGCCATGCAGACGCTCGATGCGGCTGCCGAGCGCCAGAATGTCGTCGAGCAGGCCGAGATCGGCAACCACGCTCAGCCCGGTCGGCTGCAGGATCAGTCCGGAGCCGACGGGCTTGGGCTCCTCGAAACGTTCGAAGATGGTGACGTTATGGCCCGCACGCTTGAGAAAGAGCGCGGTGGCGAGCCCTGCCGGGCCGGCGCCCGCAATCGCGATGTCTAGAGATTTTTCCATTGCCCGCCCAACCACTGGCGGGACAATCCTTCAGCGCCATTGTCAAATCAAGCCGTTGCTGCATGGACCAAAATATCAGCCACCGGCGTCGAAGGCAGCGCGCGCCTTGCGCACCGCACCATGGTTGAGTTCGGCCCACAGGATCAGTTGATGCAAGGCGCCGAACATCGAACGGCCGAGATCGGTCAGGCTGTATTCGACGCTTGGCGGCTTGGTCGGGAACACTTCGCGATGAACAAAGCCGTCGCGCTGCAGATCGTGGAGCGTCTGGGTGAGCATGCGCTGCGAGATGTCGGGCACCAGGCGCCGCAACTCGCCGAAACGATAGGGCTGCTCTGCGAGCGCCGCCATCAGCAGCGAACTCCATTTGCCGTTCACGCCCTGCATCACGTCGCGAACCGGGCAATCGGCAATGTTTGCGCCATCGCTGGTGGCTTTGAATATATTAAGCTTGGTTCTCAGATTGACGACCTTGCCGTCCATCGCTGCTGGTTCCCTGGCGGTGCCTACCTCCCTAAAAACTGCCTTCTTTACGGTGGCCGGTCAATTCTTATTTTAGTGCTGGTCTCTTTTTGAGACTGTCAAAAGCACCCGCCACCCGGCGCAATTTCAGGATCCCCCATGACCGCAACCCTTCTCGTCACCGGCGCTTCCGGCCAGCTTGGCCGCGGCGTCATCAACCACCTGCTGGACACATTAAAGATCTCCGCAAACCGCATCATCGCCACCACCCGTACACCCGCCAACCTTGCCGATCTGGCGGCGCGCGGCGTCGTCGTCAGAGCCGCTGACTTCAACGACCCGCAATCGCTTGCCGAGGCCTTCGCGGGAGCCGACCGGGCACTCGTCATCTCGACCAACGAACTTGAGGTACAGGGGAAGCGGCGCGAGCAGCAGCTTGCGGCGGTGACGGCGGCCAAACAGGCTGGCGTCGGCCACCTGCTGTACACCTCGATGCCCAACCCCGAGCCTGGTTCGCCGGTTGTTTTCGCGCCCGACCACTACGACACCGAACAGGCGATCAAGGCGAGCGGGATCCCCTACACGATATTCCGCAATGGCTGGTATAACGAGAACCTGTTCATGGCGTTGCCGCAGGTTCTGGCATCGGGTCAGTGGTACACCTCCGCCGGCGACGGCGCCATTTCCTACGGCACGCGTGACGATTTCGCGGCGGCGATCGCAGCGGGGCTCGCCTCGGACAGCAGCGAAAGCGCGACTTACACGCTCACCGGCCCCAGTGCGTATACGGCTGCCGAAGTGGCGGCGTTGGTCACCGAGGTCACCAGCAAGCCGATCCAGGTCATCCAGCTTTCCGACGAAGCCCTGACCGAGGGAATGAAGTCGGCCGGCCTGCCTGAACCCTTCGCCAAGGTGCTGGTTTCATTCGACGCCGCCGCACGCGCAGGTGACCTCGGCATGGTGACAGACGCGGTCGAAAAACTCTCCGGCCGAAAGTCGGTGCCGCTGAAGCAGTTTCTGGAGACGAACAAGGCTGCACTGGCCGGCTGAAAGCTGCCGTTGCGGGACGCCGAGCCCTTAAGGTTCGGCCTCCCGCACAATTACTTACGTCGCTTGACCAGTCCCAGCCGGATCAGGCTTTCGCCCGTGGCAATCAAAGCATCTTCGCGCGAGCGTGGCGCCCAGCCGAGCACGCGCACCGCCTTGGCGTTGGTGGCGTTCTTGATCTTGCCCAGTTCCGTTGCGAGTTGTGCCGCTTCCGGATTAAACAGCCCGATGATGCGCACCAGCCAATCGGGAAACTCCCGCGTCGAGACGCGCGACGCCGCCGGCCCGAGCCGCGTCTTCAGGGTCTGCGCGATCTCGCGCACCGTCATGAAATCGCCGGCGACAGCGAGGAACCGTTCGCCCTTGGCGGCGGGGTGGGTCATGGCGCGAACATGCAGATCCGCCACGTCGCGCGCGTCGACGACGCCGAAGGACAGGCGCGGCAGCCCAGGCACGGCGCCGTTCAGCATGCGCTGGACAAATTCGGTCGAGGTCGAATGGTCCGCGCCGAGCACCGGTCCAAAGATGCCAACGGGATTGACGACCGCAAGCTCCAGCGCGCCGCCCTGCTCGGCGATGAAATCCCAGGCCGCGCGCTCGGCGAGCGTCTTGGACTTCACATAGGCGCTGACCTTGCCTGCCGGATCGGTCCAGTTTTCCTCGTTGAAAGGCTGCCCATCCGCGCGCATCTTGCCATAGCCGACGGCCGCGAAGGATGAGGTGAGCACGACGCGCCTGACCCCGGCATCCCGCGCCGCCCGCAGCACGCGCAACGCGCCCTCGCGCGCCGGAAGGATCAGGTCATCCTCATGCGTGGGCACGCCGGGCGGAAAAGGCGATGCGACATGCAGCACGTAATCGCAGCCGGCCACCGCCGCCGGCCAGCCTGCGTCGGCCATCAGATCGGCATGGGCGAATGAAAGGGCGTCACCGGGCTCCGTGCCACCTGCCTTGAGCATGGCGAGCACATCGGCTTCGCGCCTGGCCGATCGCACGGAGGTGCGGACGCGGTAGCCGGCCTTCAACAGTTCGAGGATGCAGTGAGCGCCGAGGAAGCCGGACCCGCCGGTGACCAGCACCAATTCGCCGCTCATATTAGCCTCCTCGACGATTTATCCGTTCGAGACCCTCAGATCGCCACCTGCGTGCCGATCTCGACCACACGTCCGGTCGGGATCTGGAAATACTCCGTCGCATCGGCCGCCGAGCGGGCGAGCCCGATGAACAGCTTGTCCTGCCACACCGGCATGCCGGAATTGGGCGATGCCTTGAGCGAGCGCCGCGACAGGAAGAACGACGTCGTCATGATGTCGAACTTCCAGCCCTGCTTGCGGCAGATCGCCAGCGCGCGCGGAATGTTGGGCTGCTCCATATAGCCGAAGGTCAGCGTCACCCGCATGAACAACTCGTTGACTGTCTCCATCTTGACCCGCTCGCTGTCGGGCACCAGCGGCTGCGGTGCGGTGACCACCGACAGAATGACGTTCTGCTCGTGCAGCACCTTGTAGTGCTTCAGGCTGTGCATCAGCGCTGTCGGCGCGCTTTGCGGATCGCTGGTCAGGAACACGGCGGTGCCGGACACCAGCTGCGGCTTCTTCTTCAGCAGATTGCCGGCGAGGAAATCGAGCGGGATTTCGTTGCGCCGGGTCTTGTCGAACAGATAGCGGCTGCCGCGCACCCAGGTCCACATCGCCAGAACGATGGTGAAGGCCACCGCAAGCGACGCCCAGCCGCCCTCGAACACCTTCACGATGTTGGAGGCGAAGAAGCCGATGTCGATGAAGCCGAACAGCGCCGTCATGGCGACCGCCACCCACAGCCGCCATTTCCAGATGCGGGTCATGACGACGAACAGCAGCACCGTCGTCACCAACATGTTGCCGGTCACCGAGATGCCATAGGCGGAGGCGAGCTTGCTCGATTCGCCGAAACCGACGACCAGCAACATCACCGCCAACGCCAGCAAAACATTGACGCGCGGCATGTAGATCTGGCCCGACTGCCGTTCCGACGTGTGCAGGATTTCGAGGCGCGGCAGCATATTGAGCTGCACCGCCTGCCTGGTCAGCGAGAAGGCGCCCGATATGACCGCCTGGCTGGCGATGACCGTCGCCGCGGTTGCCAATACCACCATCGGGATCAGCGTCCAGCCTTCGTTCATCTCGAAGAATGGATGGCCGACGTGACCGTTCTTCGCCAGCACGAAAGCGCCCTGCCCGGCATAGTTTAGCAGTAGGCAGGGAAACACGATGGCCAGCCAGGCGAGCACGATGGGCTTGCGGCCGAAATGGCCGAGATCGGCATAAAGCGCTTCGGCGCCGGTGACGGCGAGGAAGATGGCGCCGATGGTGACGAAGGCGACATCGGGCGAATTGATCAGGAAGGCGACGATGTAGTGCGGGCTGACCGCCCACAGGATTTCGGGATCGGCGATGATGTGGTTCAAGCCCGAAAGACCGATAGCCAGGAACCAGACCGCCGTGATCGGCCCGAAGATCAGCGCCACACCGCCGGTCCCGAAGCGCTGCACCGAAAACAGGATCGCCAGGATGACCAGCGTCAGCGGCACGACGTAGGGCTGGAAGGTCGGGGTAACGACATTCATGCCTTCAACCGCCGAAAGCACCGAGATTGCCGGCGTGATGACGGCGTCACCGAAGAACAATGACGCGCCGACAATACCGATGGCCAGGATGATCGCCGAGCGGGTCGGGAAACTGCCGCGCGCCAGCGCCATCAGCGACAGCACGCCGCCCTCGCCTCGGTTGTCGGCTCTGAGCACAAACATGATGTATTTGATGGTGACGATAATCGTCAACGACCAGATGATCAGCGACAGCACGCCCAGAATATCGCCGCGCTCGGCGATTTCGCCGCCGGAGGACGCAACAAGCGCTTCCCGGAAGGCGTAGATCGGGCTGGTGCCGATGTCGCCATAGACCACGCCGAGCGCGCCCAGCATCAGAACTTTGGTGCTGTGCTGTTCGATTTCGGGATGGCTCGATTGTTCGACGGGTTCTGCCTCAATACCAGCATTGGTAAGGGCCATGGACGACACTCCGATAAGCGCGCGGTGCTCTACGCTTGCTGCGATGCAATATCAAGTGCCGTGACGGTAGGGCTACCATGTTCCCAGCGCAGGGCTTGCCCCGCAATGACCGGTGCGTGGCGTCAAAGGCTGCCGGAAACCTCAGATCGCCACCTGCGTGCCGATCTCGACCACACGTCCGGTCGGGATCTGGAAATACTCCGTCGCATCGGCCGCCGAGCGGGCGAGCCCGATGAACAGCTTGTCCTGCCACACCGGCATGCCGGAATTGGGCGATGCCTTGAGCGAGCGCCGCGACAGGAAGAACGACGTCGTCATGATGTCGAACTTCCAGCCCTGCTTGCGGCAGATCGCCAGCGCGCGCGGAATGTTGGGCTGCTCCATATAGCCGAAGGTCAGCGTCACCCGCATGAACAGCTCGTTGACTGTCTCCATCTTGACCCGCTCGCTGTCGGGCATCAGCGGCTGCGGTGCGGTGACCACCGACAGAATGACGTTCTGCTCGTGCAGCACCTTGTAGTGCTTCAGGCTGTGCATCAGCGCTGTCGGCGCGCTTTGCGGATCGCTGGTCAGGAACACGGCGGTGCCGGACACCAGCTGCGGCTTCTTCTTCAGCAGATTGCCGGCGAGGAAATCGAGCGGGATTTCGTTGCGCCGGGTCTTGTCGAACAGATAGCGGCTGCCGCGTATCCAGGTGGTCATGATCAGCCCCATGAGGCAGGCAACGGATATTGACACCCATCCGCCTTCCACGATCTTGACGACATTCGCCAGGAAGAAACCCATGTCGATGGTGCCGAACAGCAGCGCCAATGCCAGGGCGAGCCCAAGCTGCCATTTCCACAAATTGCGCATGACAACGAACAGCAGAATGGTTGTCATCAGCATCTCGCCGGTCACCGAAATTCCGTAAGCGGAAGCCAGCGAACTCGAGCTGCCGAAGCCGACAACCAGCAGCATCACTCCCATGGCGATGAGCAGGTTGACGCGCGGCATATAAATCTGGCCGCTCTGCATTTCGGACGTGTGCTGCACCTCGATGCGGGGCAGCAGGTTGAGTTGCACTGCCTGACGTGCCAGCGAAAAAGCACCCGAGATCACCGCCTGACTGGCGATCACGGTGGCGGCCGTTGCCAAGCCGACCATTGGCATCAGCGCCCAATCCGGCAACATCTCGAAGAATGGATTGGTCGGCCTGCCGCCATTCGCCAATACAAAGGCGCCCTGGCCGAAGTAGTTGAGCAGCAGGCAAGGAAACACCACGGAAAACCACGCGAGCACGATCGGCTTGCGCCCGAAATGTCCAAGGTCGACATAAAGCGCCTCGGCCCCCGTTACCGCCAGGAACACTGCACCAACGGTCACGAAAGCGGCGGTCGGCGTGCCGGCTAAGTAGGCGATCGCATAATACGGGTTGATCGCCAACAGCACCGAAGGATCATCCATCAGGTGGTAGAGCCCGGAAACGCCGATGGCCAGGAACCATAGCGCCGTCACTGGCCCGAATACTGCCGCCACCTTCCCCGTGCCGAAGCGCTGCACGGAGAACAGAAATGCCAGGATGACCAAGGTGATCGGAACGACATAGGCCTCCAGCGTCGGTGTCACCACTTCCAGGCCCTCAACTGCCGACAGCACGGAAATGGCCGGAGTTATGATAGCGTCTCCGAAAAAAAGCGACGCGCCGCAAAGTCCGATGCCGAGGATAAGCTTGGCGCCTTTTGGATAGGCGCTGCGCGCCAGCGCCATCAGGGACAGCGTGCCGCCCTCGCCCTTGTTGTCGGCGCGAAGCACGAAAGCGACGTATTTTATGGTGACGATAATCGTCAGCGCCCAGACGATCAGCGACAGCACGCCCAGGACATCTATGCGCGTGTCGGTACCAGGCGAAGCGTGAAGCGCCTCGCGGAAGGCATAGATCGGGCTGGTGCCGATATCGCCATAGACGACGCCAAGCGCGCCCAGCATCAGAACTTTGGTGCTGTGCTGTTCAGTGTGGGAGTGGTTCGGTTGTTCGACGGGTTCAGCCTCGCTACCGATGCTGGAAAGAGCCATCGACTACTCCCCGATCACCGCGCGGTGCGCCTTGCTTGCTGTCATGCGATATCACCTTCGACACAAGCCTTCCACCGCTACCAACCGCAAGCCTTCAGAAACCGCCCCACCGTGGCGGCCATGCCATACTCCAACGCATCGGCTGTCAACCCGTGTCCGATAGACACTTCGGCCAATGCCGGAATGCGCTTTGCTAATGCCGGAAGGTTGTTCACCACCAGATCGTGCCCGGCATTGACCTGGAGCCCGGCGGCGAGTGCGGCATCCGCGGTTTTTCCCAATCTTTCCAGCTCCTTCCGCGCCTTGGCGGAATCGGAATGGTAGCTGCCGTACGGCCCGGTATAGAGCTCGATGCGGTCGGCGCCGGTGTCGCGCGCGGCATTGACGCCGGTGGGATCCGGATCGGAAAACAGCGACACGCGGAAGCCCCCTTTTTTCAGACGCTTGACGATCGGGATAAGGAACGCCGCCTCGGCGGCAAAGTTCCAGCCATGGTCCGATGTCGCCTGCGCCGGATCGTCGGGCACGAGCGTCACCTGCTCCGGCTGGTGCCTTTCCACAAGCGCCAGAAAATCCTCGGTCGGGTAGCCCTCGATGTTGAATTCCGCCTTGGGAAACTCGTCGTCGATCAGCGCCCGGATCTCCGGCAGGTCGGAATGCCTGGTGTGGCGCTCGTCGGGCCGCGGATGAACCGTCAGCCCGTGCGCGCCGGCCGCCAACGCCAGGCGGCCGAGCCCGGTGACGCTGGGCCACGGCAGGTTGCGGCGGTTGCGCAGCATGGCGATGGCGTTGAGATTGACCGAGAGTTTCGCGGGCATGGCGTGAGGTCCGGCTGTTTGTGCAGCGCATCTATACTGCCTTTGATGGGAACAGACAGGGGCTTTCGGGTGTTCCAGTGATGACATCTGCTCGCAAGGGGGAACCCAGCCAATGAATTTTCTCCAATCCGTGCCCGCGATCCGCCGCCTCGAAACCGACCGTGAGGACCTTTTCGCCATCGACGTCGTCGGCCATGTATCGGCAGCCGACGGCGAAAATCTGTTCGGATTGCTGGAGGCTGCCTACGCGCTGCACCCGAGGATCGACGTCTTGGTGCGGCTGGTCGACCATGAGGGCGTCGACTGGATCGATATGGACGACGAGACGCTGAAACAAGGTACGGTTCATGCGCTAGAGCATATCGCCCGGTGCGCGACGATCGGTGAGCCCGACTGGATAGCGGATGCGCGGAACTTCCTTCCGGCTTCGCCACCCATCGAGTTCAGGCACTTCGCGGCCGAGGATGAAGCGGATGCCTGGCAATGGCTGGGTGCGACGCCACTCAGCCCTGCTGCGCCGGCTGCTACCTGACGCCGGCTATCTAACGCCAGCTATCTAACAATCGTCAGCCGCTCTGCCGCCCGCGTTATGGCAGTATAGAGCCAGCGCTGGCGGGTTTCCTTGAACGCCCAGCTCTCGTCGAACAGCACGACATCGTTCCACTGCGAACCCTGCGCCTTGTGCACGGTCAGCGCGTAGCCATAGTCGAAATCGTCAAAGCGCTTCTTCTGCTGCCAGGGGATATCGGCGTCCGGATCCTCGAAAGCCGACTTGAGCAGCTTGATCTTGGCGACGCCGCGGTCGGGATCGTCCTCCTCGGGCGAGACCAGAAGGTTGATGCCCGGCTTCACCGTCTCGCGCGACGAGGTCATCACCTTCCACAGCGAACCGTTGAGCAGGCCCTTGGCGGGGTCGTTGCGCAGGCAGACCAGCTTGTCGCCGGCCTGCGGATAATCGGCATTGAAACCCTTCAGCTCGCGCAGGCGCTGATTGTAGCGGCGGCGTGTGCGGTTGGTGCCGACCAACACCTGGTCCGCCTTCAGCACCAGCTCCTGGGTGACGTCCTCCTTGCCGATGACCTGCGCGGTGCCGTAGTCGCCGCGCATGAACTCGCGGCCCTCGCGCACGTCGAGCGCCAGCTGGATGATCGGATTGTCGCGCGCCTGGCGGTGGATTTCGGTCAAGAGCACATCCGGCTCATGCTCGGTGAAAAAGCCGCCGCCCGAGATCGGCGGCAGCTGCGCCGGATCGCCAAGCACCAGGATCGGCGTGCCAAAACTCAGAAGGTCGCGCCCGAGCTGTTCGTCGACCATCGAGCATTCGTCGATGACGACCAGCTTGGCGCGCGAGATCGGACTTTGCCGATTGAGCGAGAAGGTCGGCGACATCGAGGTCTTGCCGGTCACCTCGTCCGACACCGATTCCTCGCCTTTCGGCCGGTAGATCAACGAATGGATGGTGCGGGCATTGACCGCGCCCTTGGAACGCAGCACCTGCGCCGCCTTGCCGGTGAAGGCGGCGAACTGCACCTGCCCGTCGACATGCTCGGCAAAATGGCGCGCCAGCGTGGTCTTGCCGGTGCCGGCATAGCCGAACAGCCGGAAGACCTGCGGCCGGCCCTCTTTCAGCCAGCGCGCCACCGCTTTCAGAGCCTCGTCCTGTTGGGGGGAGAATTCCATCGGTTCGACAGACCGGATTCGCGAGAGAAAGACAAGGCCGCCACCATCAATGCCGGAGGCGCTCAGGCTAACAGCGCCGAAACCGAACGTAAAGGGAACAAGCATTGAGAACGGAGGGCAATCGCTTCAGATAATGACAAACCGCCAGCGCTGCCCCTCATTGCCCTGCCGGGCATTTCTCCCCGTATACTGACCGGGAGAAAAAGGCTGGCCGCAGCCTCGGCGCCATCATGAGATGCTTGAGATTGGCGAAACCATGGACGCGAGCGACCCCTCTCCCCGTCGTACGGGGAGAGGATGCCGGCAGGCAGGTGAGGGGCGGCGCAAACATCGCGAGGACTTCATCCCTCACCAATCCCCGGGATCGTTCTCCAACAAAATCGGCTTGCCGTGCGGGGTTGCATGCGCGGCGCGTTCCCAGGCGGCGGCGAGCGTGTCGACATCGTTTTTGCCGGCGACGCCCTTGGCCGCCAGCAGCGTTTCCAGCGCCGCCAGCCAATGCTCGTAATAATCGTGGCCATCGCTTGCGGCGCCCGGCTTCTTCACTTGCGCCGACAGCGCATCGGCCCATTCGCTCCACGAAAACAGGCCCTTGTCATGCAGCGCCACCGTCATGGCGAAGGCTTCGGCCTGCCAGGGTTCGGCGAATACCGGTTCGTCCAGACCCGCCGGCAATGCACCTTCAGGCCGGCTCAAGATAGCTCTCCCAGGCATCGATCGAGACGGTCAGCGTCGAGTCGGCGCCCTCGCCCCACATTTCCGAGCCATCGAAGACCACGGTATAGACCCATTGCGGGTTTTCACCGATGCCATGCGCGTTGCTGTCGGGGAACACAAAACCGTCACGCACGGCTTCGATAACTCCGTGCTTGCCGCGCGCATAACGCGGTAGCCTTGTGTGGCCGGTGGGATTGAAATTCTTTGTCCGCACCGGGTCGCCGGCCTTGAAGCGCGGCGCCGTCTCAACCGGCCGGTCGCAGGGACTGCCCTTGGCCAGTACCGCCGGCACGTTTTCGGCCTTCAACACCCTTTTGGGCGTCGCCGCCGGATCGACCGCCCGACCCTCCGTCAGATCGCGCTCGCTGACGAAGCCATGGCGCTTCAGCAGCACCTCGAGCGCTTTGATCCAGATCTGGTAGTAGCTCGACGAATAATACACGGCCGGATGCAGCGATTCCCTGGCGTGTCGGCTCTCGTCGATGTTCCACGCGCCCATGGCGCCGGCAGTCAGCGTGACGCCGAGCGCCCGCCTCTCCCAATCCGCATGAAAATACGGTTCGTCCTTTTCGGGCGCGACCGGCCCGAAACCCATCTGCCCACCGAGATCCTGCGGCCCGTTCATGCCGGTACCTTCTTTGTCCCGGGTTCTTTGGCCACCGCCGTGCCGATCATCGCATCGCGGCTGACCAGTTCGGCGAGTTGGTCCTCACTCCAGCCTTCGGTACCGTCAGGCCGCATCGGCACCACGAGATAGCGCAGTTCGGCAGTCGAATCCCAGACGCGGATGTTTTTCTCCGCCGGCAAGGTCAGCCCGAACTCCTCCAGCACGCCGCGCGGATCGATCACGGCGCGCGAGCGATAGGGCGGCGCCTTGTACCAGACCGGCGGCAGGCCGAGCACCGACCACGGATAGCAGGAGCACAGCGTGCAGACGACGAGGTTGTGCGTCTCGTCCGTGTTGAACACCGCCTGCATGTGCTCGCCCTGGCGGCCGGTGTAGCCCAGCGAGGTGATCGCCGCAGTCGCGTCGCGCTTCAGCCACTCGGCAAAGGCCGGATCGCTCCAGGCTTTCGCCACCGCCCTGGCGCCGTTGCGCGGCCCGATCTTGGTCTCGTAGGTGTCGACGATGACGTCGATCGCCGCCGGATCGATCAGGCCTTTTTCGGTGAGGATGGTCTCCAGCGCGCGCACGCGCGCCGCAAACGGGTCAAGTTCGTTGTCGTGGTCATGATCATGGGACATGACCGCAGATTAGGATCGGCGGCACGCGGCCGCAAGCATGACAGCTTGGGCCACGGGCTATCGCCTATTCGGCGGCGGCCCTTTGCGGCTCGAGCCGATCCTCGGGAGCGAACAGCGAGGCCTGCTCGCCGCTCTCGACCGCATGCAGCTCCGGCCTGTTCTTTTTCGAAGAGAAGAAGCTCATCAGCCAGCCGGAGAAATTCTCGAAATAGACATAGATGACAGGGGTGACGAACAGCGTCAGCGCCTGGGAAGCGAGCAGCCCGCCGACGACCGCGACACCGAGCGGTTGGCGCAGCTCAGCACTGGCGCCGGTGCCGAGCGCGATCGGGAACGTGCCCATCAGCGCCGCCAACGTCGTCATCATGATCGGCCTGAAACGCATCAGGCACGCCTTGTGTATGGACTCCTTGGCCGACATGCCTTCTCGTCGCAGCTCCAGCGCGACGTCGACCATCATGATGCCGTTCTTCTTGACGATGCCGATCAGCATCAGGATGCCGATCACCGCGATCACCGACAGGTCCATGCCGGCAAAGCGCAGCGCGACCACCGCGCCCAGCACCGCCGAAGGCAGGCCGGTCAGGATGGTGAGCGGATGAATGAAGCTCTCATAGAGGATGCCGAGCACGATATAGATGGTCAGAATGGCGCCGCCGATCAGCAGGCCCTGATTGGCGAGCGAATCCTGGAAGGTCTTGGCGGTGCCGGCAAAGCTGGTCGAAATCGCCGGCGGCATGCCGATCTGCTCCTTCAGCGCGGCGATGCGGGCCGTGCTGTCGCCCAGCGCCACGCCTTGCGGCAGATTATAGGAGATGGTGACCGCCGGCAGCTGGCCGAGCTGGTTGACCGTCAGCGCGCCGGCGGTGCGGTCGACGCGGGCAAAGGCGCCGAGCGGCACCAGGCTGCCGCTTGCCGTCCTGACCTGGATGGCCAGCATGCGCTCGGGCGACCATTCGATGTTGGGATCGAGCTCCATGATGACTTCGTAGCTGTCGGCCGAGCCGAAGATCGTCGAGACCTGCTCCGTGCCGAAGCCGCCATAGAGGCTGGAGCGCAGCGTGTCGGTGTCGATGCCGAGCGACGCCGCCTTGTCGCGATCGACCACCAGCGTCGCCTGCAATGAATTGTTCTGCAAATCGCTGGTGACGTCGGTGAAATTCGCATGATCGGCCGCCATCGCATCGTTGAGCTTTTGCGCCCATGTGTCGGTCAGGCCGGTATCGAGGCCCTGAACGACGAGCTGGTAGGCGCTGGCGGAAGAACGCGCGCCAAGCCGCAGGTTCTGCACCGGCTGCATATAGGCATCGATCCCCGGCACAGTGGCCAGTTGCCGCCGCAGATCCGACAGCACCTTGTCGATGTCGGGGCGCTGGCTCTTGTCCTTCAGCTGCACATAGAGCTGGCCCTGGTTCAGCGCATTGTTGCCGCCGCCGGCTGACCAGGCGACATGCGAGACATAGGGCGAATGCGAGAAGACACTTGCCGCCTGGTTCTGCAGCTTGACCATGGCCTCGTAGGAGATGTCCTGCCTGGCGATCGTCGTAACCGAGATCTGGCCGATATCCTCTTGCGGGAAAAAGCCTTTCGGCGAGACCTCGATCAGCCAGACCGACCCTGCCGCCGTGCCGGCGAAGACGAGGAACACCAGAAAAGTGTGGCGCAGGCAGAAGGTCAAAAGCCGGTCATAGCCGCGGGTGACGATATCCTGCTTGTGGCCGGGGGCATGCTTGTCGCGATCGGCCTTGGTCACCGACAGCAAGCGCGAACACAGCATTGGCGTCAGTGTCAGCGACACGAACATCGAAGCCAGGATGGCGACCGTCACCACGACGGCGAATTCGTTGAAGATGCGGCCGATGACGCCGCCCATTAGAAGCACGGGGATGAACACCGCCACCAGCGAGATCGAGATCGAGATGATGGTGAAGCCGATTTCGCGCGCGCCCTTCAGCGAGGCATCGAAGGCCGAGAGACCGTCCTCCTCCATGTGGCGAAAGATGTTTTCCAGCATGACGATGGCGTCGTCGACGACGAGGCCGACTGCGAGCGTCAGTCCCATCAGCGAGATGTTGTCGATGGAGAAGCCGAACAGGAACATGGCGCCGAGCGTCGCGATCAACGAGATCGGCACCGCCACGGCCGGAATGATGGTTGCAGTCACCCGGCGCAGGAAGACAAAGATCACCATCACCACCAAAGCGATGGTCAGAAGCAGCGTGAACTGGACGTCGTCGACGGCCTGGCGGATCGAGGTCGAACGGTCGTTGAGCAGCTTGATGTCGGCGGCGGCCGGCATTTGGTCCTTGAACGACGGCAGCATCGCCTTGACCTTGTCGACGACGTCGACCGTGTTGGCGTCGGGCTGGCGCTGCACCGCCAGGATGATGGCGCGCGTGCCGTCATACCAGCTTGCAGTCGTCGTGGTCTCGACCGAGTCGATGACGCGCGTCACCTCGCCCAGCCGCACCGGATGGCCGTTCTTGGTGGCGATGATGAGGTTGGAGAACCCGGCGGCATCGGTGAGCTGCGTATTGGCCGTGATGGTCAGCTGCTGCTTGTCGTTCTGCAAGACGCCGAGCGGCGTGTTGGAGTTGGCCGACGCGATTGCCGTCTGCAGCTGGTCGATCGAAATGCCGCGCGCCGCCAGCGCCGTCGGGTCGATCTGCACGCGCACCGCATATTTCTGCTGGCCGAAGATCGACACCTGCGCCACGCCGTCGATGGTCGACAGCGAGGGCGAGATGACGTTTTCGGCGAAGGCGTCGAGGTCGGTGAGCGGAACCGTGTCGCTGACCAGCGACATCAGAAGGATCGGCGCGTCGGCCGGATTGACCTTGCGATAGCTCGGCGGCGCTGTCATCTCGGGCGGCAGTTGCCGCTGCGTGCGTGCGATCGCCGCCTGCACGTCGGCGGCCGCCGCGTCGATATCCCGGTTGAGCACGAACTGGATGGCAATGGACGTGCGTCCCAGCGAATTGCTGGTCGAGATGGAATCGATGCCGGCAATGGTGGCGAACTGCTTGATCAGCGGCGTCGCCACCGAAGTGGCCATGGTTTCGGGTGACGCGCCGGCCAGGTTGGCCGAGACATTGACGACCGGGAATTCGGCGCTCGGCAGCGCCGCCACCGGCAGGAACTTGTAGGCAAACAGCCCGCCCAGCACGAGCGCGAACGACATCAGCAGCGTCGCGACAGGCCTTCTTATGCAGAATTCTGAGATCATTGGGCAGCTCCGCCGGCTTTGTCGGCTTCCGCCACCTTGGGCGCTGCCTGACCGCCGGCAGTTGCCTTGCCTTCATGCACGCTGGCGCCGTCCTTCAGCCTGGTTTGGCCCTCGACGACAACCTTCTCGCCTGACTTGACGCCCTCGCTGATGGCGCTGTTTTCGCCTTCGGTCAGCGCCACCTGCACAGGCCGCATCTCGACCGTGTTGTCCGGCTTGACGACATAGACGAACGGCCCCTTCTGGCTGGGCTGGATCGCGACCGTCGGGATGGATGGCATCTGCGGCATGATGCCGGCGTCGAGCACGACATTCACATATTGGCCGGGCCACAGTGAAAGATCGGCATTGGGAATGCTCGCCCGTGTCGCGATGGTGCCGGATGCGGTGTCGACGCTAGAATCGACGAAGTCGAGCGTGCCCTTGCCGATCGGCGTCGGATCGCCATCCTTGGTCAGCGTCACCGCGCCTTGCTGCGGGTTGGCCAGCGCCTTGTGCAGCAGCGCCAGGTTACTCTCCGGCAGGTTGAAGTTGACTTGCAGCGGATCCATCTCGGTGATCGTCACCAGCGGCGTGGCCGTGCTCGAGTTTCCGTTGCTCAAGGTGACGAGGTCACCGACCGAAACGTTGACCGCCCCCAGCCGGCCGGCAATCGGCGCCTTGATGCTGGCAAAGCCGAGCTGGACATTGTCGGCGTCGATCGTCGCCTTGTCGGCATCGACCGTCGCCGCCGCAGCCTTTTGCGCCGCCACCGCCTGATCGTAAGTCTGCTGCGTGCCGGCCTGCTTGGCGACGAGATCCTTGGCGCGCTGAAGGTCGGAGCCCGAACTGGTTAGCAGGGCCTGGTCCTTGGCGAGCGTCGCCTGATCCTTGGCAAGCTGCGCCTTGAGCGCCCTGTCGTCGAGCGAGAACAGCAGGTCGCCGGCCTTCACCATCTGGCCGTCCTTGACGTCGATCGATACGATCTGGCTGGACACGCGGGCGTTGATGTTGACCACGGCCGGCGACGACACGAAGCCGATGGCATAGCGGCGGATCGGGAAATCGGCTGTCGTCGCGGTGGCGGAAACGATCGAGGCCGAACGAGCGCCATTGCCGCCTGCACCGGATTTGCCGCCAGCATTGTCGGCCGAAGCCTTGTCCGATCCAACCGGCTTGTCCGCTGCTGCCGTCTGACTGGCGCCCGGCAGCATCTGCTGCAGACTGCTCGTCGCCGCCGGCGAAAAATAGACCCACGCCGCGGCGACACAGGCCGCTGCCACCACCACCGCCAGAACGACTTTTCCGCGCATCGACTAAAAGCCCTATGATCCGACACGCCGAACCCGGTGGTCTCATTCTACGCAATCACGGCGCCTTGCCGCGATCTCGCCGAAGTAGATAGGACGCACATTTGTCGGAAAAGGGCCAAAACACGGCATTACGAAGATTTAATGTGCACTGCACAATGACTATGCAGCCGGCTCAGCAGCCGGAAAACCAGCCAGGATGCTTGAGATTTCAGGCCGGATGCGTCTATTTCAGCATCGGCCAGAGCGTCGCCGCCAAGAGCACGCCCATGGCGATGTTGAACCCTTTCAGCCGCACCGGATCCGACAGGAAGCCGCGCAGCGCCGTGCCGAAGCCGGCCCACACCGAGACGCTCGGCAGGTTGACGACGGTGAAGGCGATCGCGATCAGCGCCACCGACAGGAACGGGTGGCCCGGATTGGAGTAGACGGCCATGGCGGTGATCGCCATCACCCAGGCTTTCGCATTGACCCACTGGAATGCGGCTGCCTCGATGAAGCGCATCGGCCGTGCCTCCGTCTCACCCTTGCTGGACAGCGAGCGCGACATGGCGATCTTCCAGGCGAGATAAAGCAGGTAGGCGCCGCCGGCGATCTTCAATCCAGTGTGCAAGGCCGGAAACGTCGTCAGCACCGCGCCCAGGCCGAAGCCGACGGCAAGCAACAGCACCAGGAAACCCATGCTGATGCCCAGCATATGCGGAATGGTTCTGACGAGGCCGAAATTCACGCCCGACGCCAAGAGCATGAGGTTGTTCGGCCCCGGCGTGATCGAGGTCACGAAGGCGTAGACCAAAAGTGCAAGGAAAGCGTCGAGGGTCATGACGGCTCACAAAGGTCAGTAATGCTGACTTAAATCGACAGGGCGCTGGACGCAACCTCATTCCATTGGTCCAAAGCGCCGCGCCGCGCGCATGAAGGCCTACATCCCCTGCGGGCCGCGGTTCATCGCCGCCACGCCGGTGCGGCAGATCTCGACCAGGCCGAGCGGCTTCATGATGGCGATGAACTGGTCGAGTTTCGAGCCCTTGCCGGTAATCTCGAAGATGAAGTGCTCGGTGTTGGCGTCGATGACCGAAGCGCGAAAAGCGTCCGCCAGACGCAGCGCCTCGACGCGGGCTTCGCCGGTGCCGGCGACCTTGACCAGCGCCAACTCGCGTTCCAGCGGCCGCTCCTGGCCGAACTCGTGCGAGCGCACGGTGAGATCGACGACGCGATGCACCGGCACGATGCGTTCGAGCTGGTGCTTGATCTGCTCCAGCACATGCGGCGTGCCGCGCGTCACGATGGTGATGCGCGACAGGTGCTTCTCGTGTTCGGTCTCGGAGACGGTGAGGCTCTCGATGTTATAACCGCGGCCGGAAAAGAGGCCGATGACCCGGGCAAGCACGCCGGGCTCATTGTCGACCAGCACGGAGAGCGTGTGGTTCTCCGGCTTCTCCGTTTCCTTGGCGATGAAATAGGCGGAGCCGGTCGGTTGAAGCTGTGCGTTCATGACATGAATCTCGTTTTCAGACTTTTGAGCTAATTCTCTGTTTGCGCACGGCTTCTCGTGACAGCCCTGCCCCGGCTTGGACCTAGACCAGTTCCCTGCCCTTGGCGTCGATGGCGTTGGCCACGGCCTCATCCGTCGCCTCGTCCGGCAGGAGCATTTCATTATGCGCCTTGCCCGACGGGATCATCGGGAAGCAGTTGGCGAGTGTCGCCACCCGGCAATCGAACAGCACCGGCTTCTTCACCGCAATCATCTCCTTGATCGCGTCGTCCAACTCGTCCGGCTTCTCACAGCGAATGCCGTGGCCGCCATAGGCGTCAGCCAGCTTGAGGAAGTCGGGCATCGCTTCGGTATAGGAATGCGACAGGCGGTTGCCGTGCAGCAGCTGCTGCCACTGACGCACCATGCCCATATACTGGTTGTTGAGGATGAAGATCTTGATCGGCGCATTGTGCTGCACCGCCGCGCTCATCTCCTGCATCGTCATCTGCACCGAGGCGTCGCCTGCGATGTCGATGACCAGCGCGTCCGGGTGCGCGATCTGCACGCCGAGCGCAGCCGGCAGACCGTAGCCCATCGTGCCCAACCCGCCCGACGTCATCCAGCGGTTCGGCTTCTCGAAATGATAGTGCTGCGCCGCCCACATCTGGTGCTGGCCGACCTCGGTGGTGATGTAGGTGTCCATGTCCTTGGTCAGCTCGTAGAGCCGCTGGATGGCATATTGCGGCATGATCACATCGTGGTTCATCTTGAACGCGAGCGAGTCACGCGCGCGCCATTTGGCGATCTGCTCCCACCAGGGATGGAGCGCCTTCTTGTCGGCCTTGGCGCTCGCCCGCCACAGCCGCACCATGTCCTCCAGCACCCGGCCGACATCGCCGATGATGGGCACTTCCGTGTGCACGTTCTTGTTGATCGACGATGGATCGATGTCGATGTGGATCTTCTTCGAGTTGGGCGAGAAGGCGGTCAGCCGTCCGGTGATGCGGTCGTCGAAGCGCGCGCCGATGCAGATCATCACGTCGCAATCATGCATCGCCATATTGGCTTCATAAGTGCCGTGCATGCCCAGCATGCCCATCCAGTTCTTGCCCGATGCCGGATACGCGCCGAGGCCCATCAGCGTCGAGGTGATCGGGAAGCCGGTGAGGTCGACCAGTTCGCGCAGAAGATGGCTGGCCTCCGGACCGGAGTTGATGACGCCGCCGCCCGAATAGATGATCGGCTTCTTGGCGCTGGCCATCAGTTCGACGGCGGCCTTGATCTTTTCCAGGTCGCCCTGGACCTTCGGCTGGTAGCTGGTGCGCGGCGCCGCCTGCGGCGGCACATAGATGCCTTTGGCGAACTGCACATCCTTCGGAATGTCGACCACCACCGGGCCGGGGCGGCCGGTCGTCGCGACATGGAAGGCCTCATGGATGGTGGCGGCCAATTCGTTGACGTCCTTCACCAGCCAGTTGTGCTTGGTGCAGGGGCGCGTAATGCCGACCGTGTCGCACTCCTGGAACGCGTCGGAGCCGATCAGCGAAGTCGGCACCTGCCCGGTCAGGCAGACCAGCGGGATCGAATCCATCAGCGCATCCTGCAGCGGCGTCACCGCATTGGTGGCGCCCGGGCCGGAGGTCACCAGCATGACGCCGGCCTTGCCGGTCGAGCGGGCATAGCCTTCGGCCGCATGCCCTGCGCCTTGCTCGTGGCGGACGAGGATGTGCTCGACCTCGTCCTGCTGGAAGATTTCGTCATAGATCGGAAGCACCGCGCCGCCGGGATAACCGAAGACATGCTTGACGCCATTGTCCTTCAGCGCCTGCACCACCATTTCGGCGCCAGTCATTTCCCTGTTTGGCATTTCGCGCCGTTCGTTCTGTCCGTTGCTCATCGGTCTGGTCCCGTACTTCTAGCCATGAGGCGATTGCTGGTCGTTTAATCGTGTTTCGGGCAATAAAAAAGGCCCCCGATGGGAGCCTGTGTGTTGCGCATGGGAGGTTTTC
The DNA here is from genome assembly GCF_030323165.1 of Mesorhizobium sp. C416B. Taxonomy (NCBI): domain Bacteria; kingdom Pseudomonadati; phylum Pseudomonadota; class Alphaproteobacteria; order Hyphomicrobiales; family Phyllobacteriaceae; genus Mesorhizobium; species Mesorhizobium sp. C416B. Next base: position 6,142,091 of record NZ_CP100471.1, on the reverse strand, counting down.
GCCCGGCGGTTACACCGCCTTGCCCACGCGCTTTCCTACGAGAATGAGTGCCTTTTTCATCGTGGCGGACACTACGAGGGTGAAAGGCAAGGTGTCAACGGGAAAAACGCGCGATGCGAGCAAGTGGCCCGCCGCCTCTGGTCGGCGGGCCACCGCGGCGCATACGATACCCCTCAATCGCACCGCGCCGGGAACAAGAGTCACTGCCGTGTCACGTCAGGATCAGCACGATCTTGTACGTATCCGGGTCGACGATGACGATGCGCCCGTCGGCCAGCACGAAGTACTCATAGGATTCGTAGGCCGGGACGATCTTGACAATGCGCGCCGGCAGACGGTGCAGGCGCACTTTGTGCCGCGGCACCTCGATGCCGACCGAAATGTCGAAGTCGACGTTCTTCACCGGCTCAACCCTGGTCTCGTGGATGATCTGCGTGACCTGCGTCTTCTGCTCGACGGTCACGTTGTTGATCGAGGCCGTATTGCCCTGGTCGGTCTGGACGTTTGTGTTGCCCTGAGCGTTCTGCTCGGTGGTGGTCCCGGCCTTGCCCTGGGCCTGCTGGTCCGTGCTGGTGCCGGTCTGGCCCTGAGCGTTCTGCTCGGTGCTGGTCCCGGCTTTGCCCTGAGCCTGCTTCTCGGTGCTGGTGCCGGTCTGGCCCTGAGCATTCTGCTCGGTGCTGGTCCCCGCCTTGCCCTGGGCCTGTTCATCCGTCTTGAGCTTGGCCTTGCCCTGAGCCTGCTTCTCGGTGCTGGTGCCGGTCTGGCCCTGAGCATTCTGCTCGGTGCCGGTCCCCGCCTTGCCCTGGGCCTGTTCATCGGTCTTGAGCTTGGCCTTGCCCTGAGCCTGCTGATCGGTCGTGGCGCCGGCCTGGCCCTGAGCATTCTGCTCGGTACTGGTCCCGGCCTTGCCCTGTGCCTGTTCATCCGTCTTGAGCTTGGCTTTGCCCTGAGCCTGCTGATCGGTCGTGGCGCCAGCCTGGCCCTGTGCATTCTGATCGGTCTGTGACTTCATCTTGCCTTGCGCCTGTTCGCCGGCCTTGCCGCCCTTCTGGCAATCGGCCGCGCCAGCGGCGCAGTTGTCGCCGCCGCTCGGCTGCACAGCCTGGGTCTGGGCGATCGCGGCGCCGCACCCGACGCCAAGCGCAATCATGCTCGTGATCAACACATGTTTCATCTGCTTTCTCCTTAAGAGTCGGTCCCTCAGCCTAGCCAACTCTGTCAAAAATACTTTGTTCCGCATTTTGTGAATAAAATCGGGCTTCTAAGAAGACCAATAGATGTAGGCAGTAGTTTTTGGCAACAATCAGCTACAAATTGCATCAAAAAATTAATGCAACGCAAGATTTTTGCTTTTTTCTGAGTTTGTGATCCATAGCGATGACACCAGGCTCACAAGCTTAGAAATACTCCCGTCGTCATGACCAGGATGGCTACCCCGAAAACAGGCAAGAGCAACCATCGTGCCTGATGGACGCTGTTGTCCATTAACGCCTCCCACAAGTGCTGATCTCAACGATGCGAGGAACCCTGTGTTCCGCCCTGAAGAGGCTCTAGGACCTCTACAGCCTGGCACCAGACTTTGGTCCCTCCCTCTATAGTCCATTGGCCCGATGACGCCCGGACCGAAGCCCCACGCGGGAACGCAGCCGCGAAAAGCCCGTTCGGCTCCCGGTGTGCATCAACTCACCTAACACCACCCGTATCGGAATCGAGCTCGCGCAAGATGCATGAGCGTTGCTCGCATGAAGGAGAGAATCATGACGACCATGTACCAGTCGACCGCAATTGCCGGATTCTTGCTGCTCGCGAGCGCGGGCGTAGTTGCCGCTCAAGACGTCATCATCGCGCCGGAGCAGGAAACGGTTGTGCGCGAATACGTGAAAAAGCAGCCCCTTGCGTCGGTGAAGATTCCAGGTGTCGAATTGAACGTGGGGACCGCCATTCCCGACACGGTGGAACTGCATGAAGTGCCGAGCGTCAAGTATCGCTACGTTGTGGTCGACGGGCGAACCGTGCTGGTCGACCCCGGCACGCGGAAGATCGTCAAGATCATACAGTAACGCTGATCCCACCGCCGTTCCCCGCGGGTGGCGGTGGGATCATGCCCTGAAATTGCGGTTTCCCCGGCAATTCAACCTAGCGCTTGCTCGCACCATCGACCGTTCTAGATGTAGGATGGCTTAGGCATTTTGGCGCGGCCAAAGTCGCGGGGTCGGTTGAGACGTGCGCTACATTGATAGTCTCTATCAAAACTGGAACAGGCTATCATTGGCTTGGCAGTTCATCATAGTCGGAAGCATTGGGCTGCTGTCGCTGATGCTGGTCGTCGGCCTATGGGTCACCTCGCAAATACGAGATGGAGTGATCCGCAACTCTGCAAGCACGACCGCGCTTTACGTCGACAGTGTCATCGCGCCAATCCTGCCGGATATGCGCAAAAGCCAGCAGCTCAGCGACACCGTTAAACGGGCGCTCGATGAAACCCTGGACCAGGGTGCTCTCGGCAAAAAACTGGCGTCGTTCGTGCTTTGGCGGCGTGATGGCAAGGTGCTGTACGCCAAAGACGCGGCTCTTATCGGCCAGACCTTCGAGCCAAATGCGAACTTGCTGCATGCGTTCGGTGGAAACGTGGTGGCGCAATTCAATGATCTGGACGAAAATGAAAGGAAGGAACGGAAGAGCCCCACCGCCTCGCTGCTCGAGATCTACAATCCGGTTCGAGAGCCGTGGTCGGGCGATGTTGTGGCCGTTTCCGAGTTCTACGAGATAGCCGACGATCTTCAGGGCACTTTAAACTCGGCACTATGGTCGAGCTGGCTGCTCGTGGCTGGCGCGACCGCGGTCGCCTTGGCGATGCTCTCGGGAATCGTGCTTCGCGGCAGCAGCACTATCGAAACGCAGCGTTCAGCGCTTGAGACACAAGTGGCCGAACTTCAGTTGCTTTTGGAGCAGAATTCCGCTTTGCGGGAGCGCGTCCAGCAGGCGTCGCGCCGCGCAACGGCAATCAACGAGCGTTACTTGCGTCGCATCGGGTCTGATTTGCATGACGGTCCAGCTCAGCTGGTCGCACTGGCTGCGCTGCGCATGGACAGCCCTCTGCTGCTCGATCCCGCCGCATCCCCAAGCCACCGGAAGACCGAGATCGCCGATATCCATCATACGTTGGACGAGGCGATGCGGGAGATCCGCGCCATCTGCACCGGCCTCGTGCTGCCACAGATCGAAGCTTCGACAGTCGCGGAGATATTGCGGCTTGCGGTTGCCGAACATGAACGCCGGACGGCCTCCTCCGTATCGCTTTCACTGCCATCTCGCCTGCCCGACCTGGGGACGTCCGAGAAAATAAGCATCTTTCGCTTCGCGCAGGAGGGGCTGAACAATGCCTGGCGACACGGTCTGGGCAAGGGGCAGGCTGTCAAGGCGAGAGTGACGCAGGGCAAGCTCCTCATTCAAGTGCTTGATCACGGCCCTGGATTCCAGTCGGGATCGTGTGAAGGACTTGGACTCGCCGGTATGAGGGAACGTATCGAAAGTATCGGAGGTCACTTCGAGACCTTTTCGAGCCCCAGGGGGACCCGGCTGACCATAACGCTCAACATCGAGGACCAGAAATGACCGCTCCCATAAGGATTGCCATTGTTGATGATCATCCGCTGTTTCGCGAGGGTGTGGCTCGCAGCCTCGCCGAAATCGGCGGCTTCGAAGTCGTTGGTGCGGGCGAAACCGCGACGGATGCCGAACAGCTTGCGGCCTTGGCAAATCCCGACATATTGCTGCTAGACATCAGTTTGCCGGGAGGGGGTCTGGCGGCAGCGGAAAATATTCTTGCAACTCAGCCTGACTGCAAGATCGTCATGCTCACCGTCTCGGAGGCGAACGCCGATTTGGCAACGGCGCTCAGGCTGGGCGTACGCGGATATGTGCTGAAAGGGATTGGGGCGGCATCGCTGGCCGAGGTGCTGACTTATATAGCCGCAGGAAAAAAATATGTTTCGCCGACCCTGTCAGCGCAGCTTTTGAATGAACTGATCCGGCCGGAAAAGCGCACAACCGATCTCGTTGCCAATCTCTCGGGACGCGAGCTTGGGATAATCTCCTTGGTAGGCGAAGGACTGAGCAATAAAGAAGTCGCCAAACGTCTCAACCTGCAGGAGAAAACGGTAAAACACCACATGACTCGGATATTTCAAAAGCTAAAGGTGCGAAACCGCACCGAAGCAGCCATTCTTATGCACGCGCCCAAAACGGGTCTTGTATAGGGAGATCGGGGCTTGTCTGAAGGTCGGATGCTGGTTGGCGAACCAACAGTTACAGCCCTTTCAGACGAGCAATGTCGGAGGCCCTTACGGCGCGTTCGACAATTGTCCTTCCAAGCGGATCCTTCATAGTGAAGCGGCCGGCCTCGATGCTTTCGCTGAATCCATCGCGATGCACGACCTGGATTTTGGCGCCCTGTACCGTCACCGTGTCGCCAGCGGCATTGACTTGGCTACTGGGAGCTTGGCTACCGGCGGCGTTGTCGCCGGCACCATTTTTTCCCTTTCCGTTGGCGTTGCCATTCCCGGCGTTGCCGCCTGAGCCATTACCGTTACCACTACCGTTGCCACCACCGTTACCATTGCCATTGTTTCCGCTCTTGGCGCTGGCAGCGGCGAATTCGATCTTGTAACCGTCGACATGGCTCAACCGCAGACCAAGCACCGGCATCGTCACCGCAACCGCCGCGAATACGCGCAAGCTAAAGTACGCCCGGCGACGCACGGATGAAAACAGGGGCTGCCTTTCTCCATTCATGCCACCATCACATCATGATGTGTCACGGTATTCAAGAATGAACAGCCCAAAATTGCGGCTCACAAACGCTGAGGAAACTCTCCTTTCGTGCTTGCAGCTCGATTCTCAGACCTTCGTCTGAGTCAAGTATACACCGAAGTCTGACCTACTGATCTTGGGCCGCGCCGACGGATGTCGCAATAAAATCCGCGGTGACAAGGCTCGTCACCGGTAGGGATCGGCAGCGAGGCGCGAGCGCCTGCGCACGCACGCTCGCGGCAAGTCTGCGGCGGCATACGGTTAGCGCATGTTTGCCGTCGAAACGGTGCATATGCCGTTCCTTCCCCGGATTGCGATCAGGCGCGATTGGCGAAGTCGCGGACAACCCGCTGCAGCAGCGGCATGTAGTCGCGAAATGCCCGGGTCTTCATGTTGGCGATCTTGCCGGCCTCGTCCCAAATGCGAACCCGCACCGCTTCCTCGTGGAACGGGTTCTTGCGGAACTCGGCCACCTCTTCGGCATTCATCGGCCCGCCTTGCAGCGACAGCGTGTGGACCGAGGCCTGCGACAGCCTGCCGAAATAGGTGGGGTCGGTAGCGCAGAGGTAGCGCTTGGCCGCGACATGCAGCCTGACGCATTCGACGATCACCGGTGGAAAGAACGGCGCCAGCACCTCGCCGCCGGCTTCGTCATGATGCTTGTCCTCGACATCGTCGGGCGAATAGGTGCCGAACTCGCTGGTGTAGTGGCCGATATCGTGCAGCAGTGCTGCCGCCACCAGCACATCGGGCGCGCCGTCCTTTTCGGCGAACCAGGCGCCCTGCAACATGTGCTCCGACATGGTGACGGGTTCGCCGAGATAGGATTCAGCCCCTCGGCGTTCGAAAATATCGGCGATGAATTCGACGATGTTGCTCGCGTTCAAATCCTGGCTGCTCATTCCGCTGCTTCCTTGAATTCGTGTTCGATCGCCGACAGCGTCGACAAAAGGCCATCCTTGTCGGCGTAGCAGCCCTGCAGCCAGCGCTTGCCGGCGCCGGAGAACTGCTTGCGGGCATGCATGACGCGGGTGTTGTCGACGATGAAGGCCTGGCCCGCCTCGAGCTTGAAGGTCACTTCGAAGGACGGATCCTCGATCAGTTCGGCAAACCGGCGATAGGCGGCGTAGTAGGCCTCCATCTCCGCGAACGGCACATCGACGGTCGGCGCCAGCGAGCGGTTGTTGAAGCGGATGGCGATGAGTTCGCCATCCGGCCCGAGCTCGATCATCGGCCGCTTGGCCTGCAATCGCACGCCCGACGAGCCGGCATATTCGAAGCGCGCCGGGTATGAACTCAACAGCCGGAAGCCTTCGGGGTTTTCGGCCTGCAGCGCGGCCGCCACGGCAAAACCATCGACGACGCTGGATTCGCCGCCCTCGACCGTGTTTTCGATACACGACAGGATCTGCAAGGTCGGCACCGGATCACGATAGGGGTTGTCGGTATGCGCCTGCAGGCCAAGATTGGTGTAGGCCAGATTGGTTGGATTGACCTCGGCGCGCACCTCGAACCAGCGGCCGTAATTGGTCTCCCTGATATAGCCGAACAGATCGGACACTTTGCACAGCGCCCCGGATTCGGCCGGCAGATCGTCCATCACCGCGAAGCCGTAGGTCTTCACCGCCGACAGCCATTGCCGCAAGACGGCGCGGTCGCGGCTGGCCGCGACATAGCCGGCGCGCGGCACCGAATTCTGCATAGAGGCCCTGGTCCATCGCACGGTGCCCTCGCCTGTCCAGCCGGGCTGTCGGGCGGCATCGCGGTCATAGGCATTGGCGCTCAGCCATGCCGCAGGAAAGCGCACCGTCTTTCCCTCCGGTTCGAAACTGACTTCAAGCGCATCGCCCTTGATCGCGGCTGCGCCGATCCATGTCTGCATGGGAATGTCGAGAATGGTGATCAGCCGCTGGCCGTTGCCGGCGCTACGCGTCTTGTCGTCGAGCGCATTGTCGCGCAACCACATGGCGTGAAAGCGAGTGCGCGCGCCGTCCTTCCACCCGAGGTCGATCGTTCTTCCTTCGTCGCCGATCAGCACCTGGCTAAGCATGGGGATCCGTTCCTGTCCGCAGCGCCCCGCAGCCAACTCCGCAGGGTTTCCGGTTGCATCGTGATGATGTCGAAGGCATAACTCAAATTATCATTTTGCAGCCAGAGGCCCTAAACGGTTTATGACTGAAACAACCCTGCCCTTGCCCCCGCTTGACTGGCTGCGGAGTTTCGAGGCCGCCGCGCGGCTGTCGAATTTCACCGCCGCCGCGGCCGAGCTTGGCCTGACCCAGGCTGCGGTCAGCCAGCACATCCGTTCTCTCGAAGAGCGGTTGAAGCAGCCGCTGTTCATCCGCCTGGCGCGCGGCGTCGAATTGACGCCGGAGGGTGCCGCCTACCTGCCGCATCTGCAATCGGCCTTCGCCGTGATCGCCAACAGCACGCGCGAGCTGTTTGAACCCAAGACCGTCCAGAGCGTGACGATCCGCTCGCCGATTTCCTTCGCCGTGCTGATGATCGCGCCGAAGCTGCCGCAAATGGCCAAGGACCTGCCCTTCGTCCAGCTGCAGATCGAGACCATCCACACACCGGCCGATTACGGCGAGCGCTTTGTGGGTCTCGACATCCGTTTCGGCATTGGCTCCGGCTCCTTTGCCGGACGGCAGGCCGACCGCCTCACCCGCGAAACCTTGACGCCGATGGCATCGCCACATCTCGCCAACGTCAAGGATTGGACGGGATTGCCGAGACTTACAGTGGTCGGCGCACGGGAAATGTGGGGCGAATGGTTCGCCGTCGCCCGGATGAAGCCGGCGCTCGGGCCGACGCACAAATTCGACAGTTTCGTTACCGCACTGGAGGCGGCGAAGCACGGCGCCGGCATGGTGCTAGGATCGCGACCGTTGGCCGACGCGGCACTGCGCGAAGGATCTCTCGTCACCCTGTCCGGCTTTACGCTGTCGAGCGGTGCCGGCCACTATCTGACCGCACCTTCGGGCGCGCATCTGAGCCCGGCCGAGGAAGCGGTCCGCCGCTGGTTCGTGACGGTCTTCGGCGTCCCGATTTCCCGATAAGCCCCTGAATACGCGGCAAACTATTGGACGACGTGACGCGGCGCATAATTTGCCGCGATACTGCGCCAGGCCGGACGTCAAGCTTCGGCAGGGTTCCGTTCGCTACGGGCGGCCAGGAAAAATCGCGGAGGAAATTCAATGCTCGACAAGGCCCCCAACAAGAAGCTTTCCGACCTGCTCGATCGCTTCGGCGCGGCACTCACCGCCGGCGACATCGACAAGGCGGTCGCCTGCTTCCAGGAGGATTGTTACTGGCGCGATCTCGTCACCTTCACCTGGAACATCAAGACGATGGAAGGCCGCGATCAGGTGCGCGACATGCTGGTCAGCCAGTTGGCCAGGACCAAACCGTCGAACTGGGCGATCGCCAGGGGCGAGGATGCCACGGAAAGCGACGGCGTGCTCGACGGCTGGATCAGTTTCGAAACGTCTGTCGCGCGCGGCTTCGGCCACATCCGGCTGAAGGACGGCAAGATCTGGACGCTGCTCACCACCATGGTCGAGCTCAAGGGCCATGAGGAGCCGGCCGGTTTCGACCGGCCGCTCGGCGCCAAGCACGGCCATGGCAAGAACCGCCCGACCTGGAAGGAGGAGCGCGAGAAGGAAGCCGCCGAACTCGGCTTCAAGACGCAGCCCTATACGCTCATCATTGGCGGCGGCCAGGGCGGCATCGCGCTCGGCGCCCGGCTGCGGCAACTCGGCGTGCCCACCATCATCGTCGAGAAGAACGAGCGTGCCGGCGACAGCTGGCGCAAGCGCTACAAGTCGCTGTGCCTGCACGACCCGGTCTGGTACGACCATCTGCCCTATATCGACTTTCCCAGGAACTGGCCGGTCTTCGCGCCCAAGGACAAGATCGGCGACTGGCTGGAAATGTACGCCAAGGTGATGGAGCTGAATTACTGGTCATCGACCGAGGCCAAGAGCGCCGTTTATGACGACAAGAAAAAGGAATGGACCGTTGTCGTGCGCCGCGACGGCAAGGACATCACGCTGAAGCCGAAACAATTGGTGCTGGCCACGGGGCAATCCGGCAAGGCCAACATGCCGAACTTCAAGGGCATGGACACATTCAAGGGCGACCAGCATCACTCCTCGAAGCATCCGGGACCCGATGCCTATGTCGGCAGACAAGCTGTCGTCATCGGCTCGAACAACTCCGCCCACGACATTGCAGCAGCCCTTTGGGAGGCCGGCGCCGACGTCACCATGGTGCAGCGCTCGACCACGCACATCGTCAAGTCGGACACGCTGATGGAGATCGGCCTGGGCTCGCTCTATTCGGAAAAGGCGGTCGCGAGCGGTATGACCACAGCCAAGGCCGACCTCGTCTTTGCCTCCCTGCCCTACAAGATCCTGCACGAATTCCAGATCCCGGCCTATGCCGAGATGAAGAAGCGCGACGACAAATTCTACAAGGGCCTGGAGAAGGCCGGCTTCATGCTTGACTGGGGCGATGACGGCTCCGGCCTGTTCATGAAATATCTGCGGCGCGGCTCGGGCTATTACATCGATGTCGGCGCATCCGACCTGATCATCGACGGGTCGATCAAGCTGAAAAGCGGTGTCGACGTGAAGGAGATCAAGGAGCACTCCGTTCTGCTCTCCGACGGATCGGAACTGCCGGCCGATCTCATCGTCTACGCCACCGGCTACGGTTCGATGAATGGCTGGGCGGCCGATTTGATCTCACGGGAGGTCGCAGACAAGGTCGGCAAATGCTGGGGCCTCGGCTCCAACACCACCAAGGACCCAGGCCCCTGGGAAGGCGAGCTCCGCAACATGTGGAAGCCGACGCATCAGGAGGCGCTGTGGTTCCATGGCGGCAATCTGCATCAGTCGCGCCACTATTCGCAGTTCCTGGCGTTGCAGTTGAAGGCCCGCATGGAAGGCATCGCGACGCCGGTCTACGCGCTGCAAGAGGTTCATCACAAGGCTTAGGCAGCGCCGCCGATGCGCTTCCAGTAGATGAGCGTGCCGGTCAGCCCGCCATGGGGCTTCAAGGCAAAGTCCGGTATTTCGCCAGTGAGCGTGAAGCCGAGTTTTTCGTAAAGGCCGGAAGCGCCCTCCTCGGTTGCGGTGTCCAGCACCAGAAGCGTGCGGCCTTTCTCGACGGCGAGCGTTTCTGCCGCCCGCATCAGCCGGCTCGCTATGCCTTTGCCGCGGTGTTCGACGCGGGTCATCAGCTTGGCGATCTCGGCCCGGTGCGGCTGATTATCAGGAAAGTCGAGCAGCACGGTCACGGTGCCGACCAGAACCTCGCCCTTCCATGCACCCAGCACCGCTCTTTCACCTCTCTCTGCTGCCACCAACGAGTTGCTCCAGAAAGTTTCCGCCGCTTGCCTGGATAAGGGATGCATGAAGCTGACGGAGCCGCCGTCCGCGACCGTCTCGATCAGGAGGTCGGCCAGCATGTCGCGTGTTCCCGCAGTCAGCGACCTGATTTCGATGGGACTCACCTGCACTTTCCCTTGCTAATCCAGACGCGCGACGCGGCGCCGCTTTCGTCTCGCCTTGATCGCGGCGATGCGATCGGTGTCTTTCGGCTGCAGATGCAGCCCGCGTTCGAGGATTTCGAGCGTGTATTCCTCATAGGTCAGGCCAAGCCGCTCGGCCTTTTCCATGCGCATCAGCATCACGTCACGGCTTGGCGCCTTCCACGCCTTGGCATGCGCTGCCTGCCAGGCCAGGAAGATGTAGGGATCGCCCCTGCCCCATGGCGGGCCCTTGTAATCATCGAGCGGCGGTCCGCCATTGTCGGAGCGCTTGGGACGTCTTGCCACGATTTCAGCCCCTGACCAGCGCAACCAGATAGTCGGCCGGCTGCGGTCCGACGGCATGGAACGTGCAGTCCGACGGCGCGCCGAGCGCCAGGCAGTCGCCGGGCTCGAGACTATGCACCATATCACCCTCGGTGAACTCAAGTCGCCCGGAGATCAGCCACATCTGCTGCTTGATGAAGGCATAGGACGCCGCCGGGAAACTCACACTGGCGCCAGCCGGCAACTGCACCCGGATCAATTCGAGCGGCGTGTCGGAAACCGGCGACAGATGCCGACGGACATAGCCCGTACCGGGGTCGCGCCAAACCGGCTGCTCACTCTCGCGCAGCAGGCCGCCACCTTGCTGCTCGGCGCGTGCTATCAGCGTCGACAGCGTCATGCCGAAAGCAGCGGCGATGCGCACCAGCAGCGCCGCCGTCGGGCTGGTCATGCCGCGCTCGATAGTGCTGAGCATGGCTTTGGAGACGCCGGAGCGGTTCGCCAGGTCGGCCAACGACCAGTCCCGCAAGGCTCTTTCGGCGTGGATTCGTCTGCCTATCGTGGCCGACATGTCATTCGCTATATCAGTCATTCGTCCAATATATCGAATATTTGGATTCGGAAAAGAGGCCGGCCGGTTGAATTTTCGCTGACGGGTTAACCCCTGCTACACCATCCCGCATCACGCCACCTTAACCCCGTCTGTGTAGGATCGACGCTCCACGAGAATGGGGATCGGATCGTATGTTTGTCGAGCGCGAAGCCTCCGTCGGCGAACCGACCTCGCAGGAGCGCCGCCGCGCAGAGCAGAGCGACAAGCGCATTCTCGGCAACGTCGTGCAGTGCGACGGTGCGCGCGCCACCATCAGCGCCTATGCCGACGACATCGAAGGCGCGGTCACCGGCCTGTGGACCGTCGGCAAGATGATCTCCATCAATCTCGGGACATCGCGCACCGTTGGTCTGGTCTACGAAATCGGCAAGTCGGATCGCGCCTGGAGCAATGAGGGACAAAATCCCATCGAGGTCAGCGTCGAGCTGATCGGCGAAGTGCGCGACGGCGCCGAACCGGGGGCCAAACCGGTGTTCGACCGCGGCATCACCACCTATCCTCATATCGGCGCCATAGCGCACCGCATCCGTACCCGTGATCTGCAGGCGGTCTACGATCTCGCCGGGCGTCATTCGATCACCATCGGTACGCTGTCGCAGGATGAGTCGATCGACGCCAACATCGCCATCGACGACACGCTGGCGCGCCATTTTGCCGTTGTCGGCACAACCGGCGTCGGCAAATCCACCGCCGTCTCGCTGCTGCTGCGCAAATCGATCGCCGCCCGGCCCGATCTGCGCATCCTCATCCTCGATCCGCACAATGAATTCGCGGCGTCCCTGCCTGAGTTCTGCGTCCGGGTCGATTCCAAGACGCTTGACCTGCCGTTCTGGATGTTCAGGCTCGAAGAATTCGCCGAAGTCCTGTTTCGCGGCCGAGAGGTCGTGCCGGAAGAAGTCGATGTCCTGCGCGACCTGATCCCCGCCGCCAAGAACCTCTATCGCAATCCCAATTCAGGCTCCTATGTGCGCCGCGGCAGCGATGCGCTGACCGCCGACACACCGGTGCCCTACCGAATGGTCGATCTCATCAAGCAGATCGACGAGCGCATGGGCCTCTTGGAAAGCAAGAACGACCGCCCGACGCTGAAATCGCTGAAGACGCGCATCGAGTCCGCCGCGTCCGACCCGCGCTATCGCTTCATGTTCAATTCGCGGCTGATCGAGGACACGATCCACGAGACGATCGGCAATATTTTCCGTGTGCCGCATCATGGCCGCCCGGTGACCTGCTTCGAGATGGCCGGCATGCCGTCCGAAGTGGTCAACTCCGTCTGTTCGGTGCTGGCTCGGCTCGCCTTCGACCTTGCGCTGTGGAGCGAGGGCCGGCTGAAGCTGTTGCTGCTGTGCGAGGAAGCACACCGCTATATGCCGGCCGATCCACGCCTTGGCTTCGCCCCGACAAGGCATGCACTGTCGCGCATCGCCAAGGAAGGCCGCAAATATGGCTGCTATCTCGGCGTCGTCACCCAGCGCCCGGGTGAACTCGATCCGACCATCCTGTCGCAATGCTCGACCTTCTTCGCCATGCGGCTGGCCAATGAGCAGGACCAGGCGATCATCCGCTCGGCGATCGCCGATTCCTCCGCCTCGACGCTGGCCTTTCTGTCCTCCATGGGCCAGCGCGAAGCCATCGCCTTCGGTGAAGGCGTGGCGACGACCATGCGGCTGAAGTTCGAAAAACTGGCGGAGAACCTTATCCCCGGCACCGCCAAGCGAGAGCAGGACGAGTTCTCGCAGGACGGCAACGACGTCGATCTCGCCGCCATCGTCGAGCGGCTGCGCAACGTCCCGAAACCGCAGCAGCAGATGGCCTTCGCCGAAGCAGTGGATTCCGGCCGCCAGGCCGGCGATCCCGATTACCGCAAGCCGGCCACCGCCCAGCGCGTCCAGCCGGACGACGATTTCGACCTGCGCTACGGCCTCAAGCCCACAACCTTCGGCATGCGCCCGCAGAACGATTGACCTTCAGCGTAGCGACTTGCCGGCCAATTGAGAAGCCGCCGGAGCGCCAGGGCTCGGCTTCGTTGGCCGCTTGGGTAAAATCCCGAAAGGGAATTCATCAGGCCGGATTGAATGGCGTGGCTTTCGAGAAGCCGGAGCGGAGCGGACATTTAGTCCGTGAGCACCGGAAGTCGAGAAAGCCACGTCAGGCAACCGGCCTCATGAATTCTTCTTCGGGATTTTAGGCGCAGACGCGGTTGCGGCCTTGCCTCTTCGCCTCGTAGAGCTGGCGGTCGGCGCGGCGGTAGAATTCCTCGGCGGTTTCCTTCCGATCCCAGACGGCTAGTCCGACGCTGGTGGTGATCTTGAGGCGGACATTGCCCGACAGCACCGACATGTTGGCAATCGCTTTGCGGATGCGTTCGGCGAACTTCCCCAACAACTCCGCATCCATGTTGGGCGTGACGACGGCGAACTCCTCGCCCCCAAGCCGCGCCACCACATCGTGGTAGCGCGTCATGCCTTTGAGGCAATTGGCGACTGCCCTAAGCACCTCGTCGCCGACATCGTGGCCATGCGTATCGTTGACCTGCTTGAAATGATCGAGGTCGAGGATCATCAGCCCGACGGGCTTTTCGATGCGGCGGAATTCCTCGAGATATTCCTTCAGCGCATCATCGAAGTAGCGCCGGTTCTGCATGCCGGTAAGGCCGTCGGTCAATGCCGCATGCTGCAGCGTTTCCGAGCGGGCGCTGAGCGAAACCGTCATGGCGCGCAGCTTGCCCTCTTCCGTGGCCTGCCTACGGATCAGCGGGTAGATGAAGAACACGCCGAAGAACAGCGCTGTCGCCAGCAGCACCCCGGTGACAAACAGCAGCGTGTTGAGATAGGCGATCCTCTCGACCCGGGAAGTCGTATCGTGACCGACCGCGATGAACTGCAATTGACCATAGGCATAAAGCGTCACCAGGCCTGCGGCCAGGATCACGAAAATAAAGACGAAAAATGCGGATTCCGCCTTGTGGAAACGCATCTGCTTCCCGTTGCAAAGTACCCGCCGGATCTATGGCATGCCGGCGCCTTACGGACGGTTAATCCAGACAACCGGAGCGGGAATGTTCATTCCTACTTCTGTTTCTTTAATTGTATTGGCAGCACGAAAATCAAATCGCGGTTTGCAAGCGGCCGCCGGGCTGCAATCTCAGCCATTCCGGTCCCAGCTGATGGCGAAACCACGTCGTTTGCCGTTTGGCATATTGCCGCGTCGCTGCCTTGCAGCGCTCGATGGCCTGAGGAAAGCTGATGTCACCCGCCATGGCGGCCGAAAGTTCGCGAACGCCGATCGCCTTCATCGCCGGCAGGTCGGGATCGAGGCCAAGCGCCGCAAGCCGTTTGACCTCATCGAGCGCGCCGAGATCGAGCATGCGGTCGAACCTTGTTTCGATCCGCTCGACAAGGGCGGCGCGGTCCGGCTCGATAACGAAGAACCGAGCGCTGTCGCGGTCGATCAGCGGCCGGCCGCGCGCTGCCTGCCATTCTAGGATGGAGCGGCCGGATGCGTCGAGCACCTCCAGCGCCCGCACGATGCGCTGGCCGTCGGTCGGCTTCAGCTGCATGGCGACTGCCGAATCCTCATGCATCAGGATGCGGTGCAGCTTGGCTGCGCCTTGCTCCTTTAACCCGTAGCGCCAGCGGTCGCGTACCTGCTGCGGAATGTCGGGCATTTCCGAAATGCCCTCGGCAAGTGCGCGAAAATAGAGCCCGGTGCCGCCGACGAAAATCACCGGACGTTCAAAGCCGGCGTCATCGGGCTGTCGGGCGAGCGTGCCGTCATCGATCAGCTTCATCACGTCGCGCAGCCAGGCGCCGGTGGAATAGGCGGTGGAGGGATGCACGTGGCCATAGAGATAGTGCGGCGCGCGGGCGAGGTCGGCAGCGCTCGGCCGCGCCGTCAGCACGTCGAGCACCGAATAGCCCTGCATGGAATCGGTGTTGACGATGACGCCGCCCTTGCGCTCGGCGAGATCGAGCGCCAGCGCCGACTTGCCGCTGGCGGTCGGCCCGGCTATCAGGATCGCGTCCTTCACGCGGCCCTCGCCCGCCTGCCCGCCCTCGCCTAGCTGCTTGGAAGCCTCGATGCCGCTCATTGCCACGCTTGTGTCCCACCCCGTCCGCCGCGCGATGTCGGCCTCGCTTGCGAATATGGCCTCACGGTCGGTCGGCGCAAGCGCTGTTCGCTGGCTGGGCGAAGGCGTCGCCTGCGACCTGGTGCTGCCCGAGGGTGCGGAAGCCGCTGAGGCAAGTGCCGCCTTGCGCTTGGCACTTGGCTCCGAGCCGGTCGACGTGATCGTTCAGCAGGCCGAAAGCCGCCGCAAGACAATCCTGCTTGCCGATATGGATTCAACCATGATCGACCAGGAATGCATCGACGAACTCGCCGACGAGATCGGCGTCAAGGACCGCGTCGCCGCCATCACCGCACGCTCGATGAACGGCGAGATCGCTTTCGAGCCGGCGCTGCGTGAACGCGTGGCGCTGCTGAAAGGCCTCGATACGGCCGTAGTCGACCGCATCATCGCGAACCGCCTGACGCTGGCGTCGGGCGGCCGCGCTCTGGTGCAGACGATGCGCGCCAATGGCGCCTGGACGGCGCTTGTCTCCGGCGGCTTCGACGTCTTCACCAGCCGTGTCGCCGCCATGCTCGGCTTCGAGGAAAACCGTGCCAACCGACTGATCGAGGAGAACGGGCGCTTTGCCGGCCTGGTCGCCGAGCCGATCCTCGGCCGCGCCGCCAAGGCCGATGCGCTGAACGATATCTCGGCCCGCCTGGGCCTGACGCCATTCGATGCGATTGCGGTCGGCGACGGCGCCAACGACCTCGACATGATCCGCCTGGCCGGCACCGGTGTCGCGCTCCACGCGAAGCCGGCCGTTGCTGCCGAAGCCAAGGTCCGCATCGACCATGGCGATCTCACCGCACTGCTTTATCTCCAGGGCTACCGCCAGGAAGAGTTCGCCCAATGAAACCGATGCGCACCGAGCGCCTCATCCTGCGCAACTGGGAAGAGCGCGACCGCGAACTATTCCATCGCATCAACTCCGACGAGCGGGTGATGGAATTTTTTCCGTTCCGCCGCGACCGCGCCGAGACGGATGCCAAGATGGACGAGTTTCGGGGCTGGATCGCCGAGGACGGCTTTGGTTTTGCCGCCGCCGAGATCGCCGCGACTGGGGAATGCATCGGCTTCGTCGGCCTCTTAAAGACCGATCACGTGCCGTCCCTGCCCTCCGATACGATCGAGATCGGCTGGCGGTTGGCGCCGGAATTCTGGCGAAAGGGCTATGTCACGGAGGCCTCCGAAGCCTGGCTCGCCTTTGGCTTCGAGACGCTTGACCGGGACGAGATCGTCTCCTTCGCCGTCGCGGCCAACCGCCGCTCGACGGCCGTCATGGAGCGTCTTGGCATGAGCCCTGACCCGGCTCGCGATTTCGACCACCCATCCATCCCTGACAGCCACCCGCACCTCAAGCGGCATGTCCTCTACACCCTGTCGCGCAAGGACTGGCAGGCAAGAAAAAGGGCGGCTAACTAGCCGCCCTTTTCATTTCGAAATCAGATCGTTGCAGGCCTGACCGGACTCAATCCATCCGGATCGTCACGAAGCGCAACTCGCCTGTCTTGGACGCCAGCATCAAGAGCGCATTCTTGCGGCCCTGCTCCTTCAGCGCGCCGATCCGGTCCATCACGTCCTTCGGGGTCGCGACCGATTCCTGGGCGATTTCGGTGATCACCTCGCCGGCCTGGATGCCGCGCTCGGCGGCGGCCGAATCCTTGGTGACGTCGGTGATGACGACGCCGGAGACGTCGGCCGCGATGCCGAATTTTTTCCGTGTGTCGTCATTGAGCTCGCCGACGGTCATGCCGAGCACCGAGGCCGTGGAGACCGCGGGCGCCTTGTCGCCGCCCTTGTCCTCATCGGTAGTGCCGTCCTCACCGGCAGCGACCTTCTCGCCGTCCTCAAGCCGGCCGAGCGTCACCTTCACCGTCTGCTCGACGCCCTTGCGCACGATGATCACGTCGACCGCCTTGCCGACCGGGCTTTCCGCCACGACGCGCGGCAGGTCGCGCATTTCATGGATGTCCTTGCCATCGAACTTGATGATGACGTCGCCGGCGAGAATTGTGCCGTTGTCGACCGGTCCGCCCTTGATGACGCCGGCCACCAGCGCGCCCTTGGCGGTCGCCATGCCGAGGCTCTCGGCGATGTCGTCGGTCACCGGCTGGATGCGCACGCCGAGCCAGCCGCGACGGGTCTCGCCGAACTGGCGCAGCTGGTCGACGACGCCCGAGGCAAGCTGCGAGGGGATGGAGAAACCGATGCCGATCGAGCCGCCCGACGGCGAGATGATCGCCGTGTTGATACCGATGACCTCGCCCAGGCTGTTGAACAGCGGCCCGCCGGAATTGCCGCGGTTGATGGCGGCGTCGGTCTGGATGAAGTCGTCGTAGGGGCCGGAATTGATGTCGCGGTTGCGGGCCGAGACGATGCCGACCGTCACCGTGCCGCCAAGGCCGAACGGATTGCCGATCGCCATCACCCAGTCGCCGACGCGCATCTTGTTGGAATCGCCGAATTTCACCGCCGTCAGCTTGTGGCCCTTCGGGTCGACCTTGAGCACCGCCACGTCGGTCTTGGTGTCGGTGCCGACCAGCGTCGCCTTCAGCGTCACGCCGTCGGAGAAATTCACCTCGATGTCGTCTGCATCGGCGATGACGTGGTTGTTGGTGACGACAATGCCTTGCTCGGCGTCGACCACGAAGCCGGAGCCCAGCGACTGTACCTTTTGCGCGCCGCCATCCTTGTCGCCGCCACGGTTCTTGAAGAAGTCGTCGAAGAAATCCTGGAACGGCGAACCCTCGGGCAGCTGCGGCATCGGCACCGCGCCCGGACCTTCCGTGCCCTTCACGGTCTGCGAGGTCGAGATGTTGACCACCGCACCGAGCAGGCCTTCGGCGAGGTCGGCAACCGAAGCCGGTCCGTCCGCGGCCATCGTCGGCGTCACGAAAGCTGGAACGGCAAGCGCGCCGACCAGAAGTGCCGCAGCACCTGCGATGAACGTCCGCCGCGCCGCGCGCAGAAGGGTGTTGGATGTCATCGAAAGCCTCCCGGATTGCAGAAAAGAAAAGCGCTTCGGCAAAACGCCGCGTCGCGTCATGTTGGCAAGAAATACGGCACGTTTGCGGCTATGGCCACATCAGGAGGATAAATCCTCCGTTACACCTTAGAACGGTTCGCCGTTTCGCGGAAACGGCGAACCGTTCGATCCCTTTGCTTTTACGCAATTCCGGACGGAAAACCGCTCACACTTTCCTGGAATTGCAGATCAGCGGTCCTCAGCCACGCACCAACCAGACGATGCCGACGCCGATGGCGATCGCCACCAGCCCGACGATGCGCAGCGCAATTTCCGGCGTCGACAGCACTTCGCCGGCAAGACGTTTGGCAAGGCCGGGAAAGCCGCCATAGACCAGACCCTCTACGACGAGGACCAGGCCTATGGCCGCAAGGAAATCCTGCACCGCCCTACTGGGCGGGTGCAGGTTGTGCAGCCGGCGCGGCAGGTGCCGTCGCCGGCGCGGCAGGTGCCGTCGCCGGAGCCGCAGGCGCCGCCGGCTTCGCGTCCGTCCCGTCCGGATTGCGGAAGAAGCGGAAGAACTCCGAGTTTGGCGACAGCACCATCGTCGTCCCGGAGTTGTCCAGCGCCGTGCCATAGGCATTCATCGACCGGTAGAAGTCGAAGAACGCCGGATCGCGTTTGTAGGCGTCGGCAAAGGTCGCGCTGCGCTGGGCTTCACCTTCACCACGCAGGATTTCCGATTCCTTGCGCGCTTCGGCGACGATTTCCACCACTTCGCGGTCGGCGCGGGCGGTGATGCGCTGCGCGGCCTCTTTGCCGCGTGCCCTCAGCCGTTCGGCCTCGGCCAAACGTTCGGCCTTCATGCGGTCGAAGGTCTGCTGCGAGACCTCGGCCGTCAGATCGGTTCGGCGGATGCGCACATCCTCGATCTGCAGGCCGAGCGAGGTGGCGTCGGGCCGAAGCTGATCGCGCACTTCGCGCATCATCACGGCCCGCTCTTCCGAAAGCGCCGCCTCGAAGTCGCGCAGACCGTAGACACGGCGCAGCGCCGCATCGAGACGCGTCCTCAGTCGTGCTTCGGCCAGTGTGATCTGACCGGACACGGCTGAGCGGAACACGCGCGGATCCGAGATGCGGTACGCGATGAAAGCGTCGACCTCGTAGAACTTGCCGCCCGAAACCTGGACGCGGATGTTGTCGAGATCGAAGCGCAGCACCCTGTTTTCGATCAATTGCACGCTGTCGGCGTCGAAGAAGGCGAAAGGCGCCTTGAAATAGATGCCGGGTTCATTCTTGACGTCGACAATCTCGCCGAACCGCAGCACGAGTGCCTGCTGGCGCGCATTGACCACGAAGACCGAGGAGTAGAGCAGGAACAGAAGCACGGCCGCGATGACCGCGATGATGGGAAGACGATTGGCCATCACTGGGCTCCTCCCGTGGTCGCAGGCGGCGGCGCCTTCGGTTGCAGTGCCGGCAGCGGCAGATAGGGAACGACCCCTTGCCCATTGCCCTGTTCGACGATCACCTTGTTGGAATCCTTCAGCACCTTCTCCATCGTTTCCAGATAAAGCCGCCGGCGCGTAACATCGGGCGCCTTGGCGTATTCGTCATAGACCGAGATGAAGCGCTGCGCCTCACCTTCGGCTTCCTGGACGACACGGTTCTTGTAGGCTGCCGCGTCCTCGCGGATCTGCGCCGCGGCGCCACGCGCCTGGCCAAGCTTCTGGTTGGAATACTGGTTGGCCTGCTCGACGAACTTGTCTTCGTCCTGCTCGGCGCGCTGCACTTCGTCGAACGCGTCGGCCACTTCACGCGGCGGCGCCGCGTCCTCGATCGAAACCGCGTTGACATTCAGGCCGGCCTTGTAGCCGTCCAGCGTCGTCTGAATGATTTCACGCACCGAGGCGGCAATGCCCTGACGGTCGTCGCGGAAGATGTCCTGGGCCGGTCGCCGGCCGACCGCTTCGCGCATGGCGCTCTCTGCGACCTGCTGCAGCATGCCTTCTGGGTCGGAGACGTCGAACAGATAGGCCCGCGGATCGGAGACCTGATAGGCCACCGAAAACTGGACGTTGACGATGTTCTGGTCGCCGGTAAGCATCAGCCCCGACGAGTTGCCGCTCGTCGCGCCGCCACCACCGATATCGACGAGTTGTTCGGCGATGTTGGCCGTCTCGACGGTTTCGACCGGCCACCAATGGAAATGCAGACCCGGCTGCGACAGCTCCGCCTTCGGCTTGCCGAAGCGCAGCTCGACCGCAACCTCGTCCGGCTGCACGGTGTAGACCGCCTTGAACGCCCACAGCACGATCAGAGCCGCTGCGATCAGCGCAAAGACGGCCGGGCTGGCGCCGCCGCCACCGGGCAGCGCGCGCCGCAGCCGGTCCTGGCCGCGGCGGATGATGTCTTCGAGATCGGGAGGTGACCCCGGCGGGCCGCTAGGCCCCTTCGGTCCCTGCCCCCAGGGTCCCTGATTGTTGCCGCCGCCGCCCCATGGGCCGCCGCCGCCGCTCTTGTCGTTCCAGGGCATGAATGTCCTTTCGCTTGGGATTCCCTCAGCGCCGACGTTGCGGCGCAAAATCCAGTTGTTCTTCTATAGGGACGCAGCGATGCGCTTTCAACGCGATCCGCTGCCGAGCATGTCCGTTTTGGACGTTCGCGACCCTTTTATCGTCTCAATGCACGCCGCGGCGTCGCTCGTAAACCGAATAGCGCGTCGCATGGCTGTCCTTTTCACCGGCCGGAACGTCCTGAGCGCTGACAAGGCGCCACAAATCCGGATCGATGTCGGGAAAATGCGCGTCGCCATCGACCGCCGCCAGCACATGGGTGACGTGCAGCCGGTCTGCCAGCGGCAGCGCCTGCGCATAGATCTCGCCGCCGCCGATGATGCAGATTTCGTCGAGGCCGGCCATGCAACGCCCGCGCACCGTGGCCAGCTGGATCGCTGCCTCCAGCGAGTGCGCCACCTCTATGCCCTCGGCGCGCCAGGCCTCGTCGCGGGTCACCACGATGTTCAATCGGCCCGGCAGCGGCCGGCCGATGCCTTCATAAGTCTTGCGGCCCATGATGACGGGCTTGCCCATCGTATCGGCCTTGAAGCGCTTGAGATCGGTGGACAGCCGCCACGGTAAGCCGCCGTCGCGCCCGATGACGCCGTTCTGCGCAATGGCGACATAGATCGCGACGTCCATCAGTTGGCTCCCCCGGCGCCGTCATCCGACGGCTCCAAAAGCAATATGTCGATGTTGTGCTCGGGATAGAGATCCTGCGCCGCCGTCTCGAAGGTCGTCGGCCCGACCTTCTTGACATTGTCGCCGCAAAACGAGATCAGCGCTTTCGGATTGCCCTTGTCGACGGTTAGCTTGAACTTGCCGATGCTGCCATTGGCCCAGTTGCCGCCGGTGGTCAGGATATAGGCTATGCGGTTCTCGTAGAAATGCGGATAACCGTCGGCCTTGGCGGCCTGCCGCACCGCATTCTCGAAGCTGTCGTCCATGCAGTAGCGGGTCTTGTAGGTCGTGTACTGGCTGCCCTCGGTGAACTTGCCGTTATAGAAGAAACTCACCGATGACGTGCCGCCGACGCTCGGTTTGTAGCGGTGCGAGACGTGGACATCCTTGTTGGCCGGAAATATCGCGCGCCACCAATAGGTCGAGCGCAACTGCCACCACGGCGTATAGACCTTGTTCGCCTCGGTACCTTCGCTGCCCGTATCCTCGATGATGATGCCGCGGTTTTCCCAATCCTCGGCGACCGTTTTCGGCAGCTTCGCCAGGGCCGCCTTGGCCGCATCGCCGAACGGATTGAACGGCACGTTCTGCGCCTTCAGATCGGCGCCGATATCGATGCCGACAGCGAACACTTTCTGCTCGAGCTGCGGCTTTGCCGGCGCTCCGTCGATCGTCACCTCGAAGCCAAGGAAATTGTCGCTCTGGTTTTCCGGGATGGCCGGCATTTCCTCCGGATTGCCTTCGATGTCCGGCAGCGGAAAAGCGACGATGGCATTTACATCCTTGTCGGTGTTGTTGTGGAAGACGTAGTCGACCGTGACCTTTTCCGGCGAGATATAGAGGTCCTCGCTTTGCATCGACACCGCGTCGCTACGCGACAGGATCAGGCCACCTGTGCCGAGTTCGGCGGTCGTATCATTGGCCAGCGCGGGCGCTGCTGAAAGCGCCAGCGCTACGGTCAGAACATATTGCAACATCGAAGCCCCTCGCCAAGAATGCCGCGACCCTAGCCGTTTCAGTGTGGCGTTTCAAAGCCTTCCGCCTCCCAACAGGACGCCACAGTGTCTGGACACGCCAATCGGCGGTCTGGACTAACAGGTTTCGATCGGGCAGGAGTTCGCGTCATGCGCAAGCTTCTCGTCATCGGCATCGGCGCCGGCAATCCCGATCATATGACCGTGCAGGCGATTGATGGCCTGAACCGGGCGGACGTCCTGTTTATTCCCGACAAAGGGGCGAAGAAGAACGACCTTGCCGAATTGCGCCGCCATATCTGCGACCGTTTCGTCAGCAATCCGAAATCGCGCCGCGTCGAGTTCGACGTGCCGGTGCGCGCCGAGCCGGCGCCTTCCTATCGCTCGACCGTCGATGACTGGCACGAGGCCATCGCCCAGATCTATGAGAGCCTGGTCCGCGACGAACTTGCCGAGGACGGCTGCGGCGCCTTCCTGATCTGGGGCGACCCCTCGCTCTATGACAGCGCGCTGCGCATCCTCGCGCGCGTACGACTGAGGGG
The DNA here is from genome assembly GCF_030323165.1 of Mesorhizobium sp. C416B. Lineage (NCBI taxonomy): Bacteria > Pseudomonadati > Pseudomonadota > Alphaproteobacteria > Hyphomicrobiales > Phyllobacteriaceae > Mesorhizobium > Mesorhizobium sp. C416B. The sequence continues at coordinate 6,119,008 of NZ_CP100471.1, read as the reverse complement.
CAATGTCGCATTCGAACTGGAGGTCATTCCCGGCATCACCGCCGTCCAGGCGCTAGCCGCCGGCCACAAGATGGCGCTGAACCGCATCGGCGACCCCGTGCTGATCACCACCGGCCGCCGCCTCGCCGAACAAGGCATGCCGCACAATGCCGGCAGCGCCGTGGTCATGCTCGACGGCAAATGCGCCTTCAACACGCTGGCAGACAAGGATCTGATCATCCATTGGGGCGCCTATCTCGGCACACCGGACGAGATCATCGTTTCCGGTCGCCTGGGTGATGTCGGCGAGGAGATTGAGAGGACGAGAGAAGAAGCCCGGAAAAGAAAGGGCTGGATCATGGACACCTATCTGCTGCGTAAAGCAGGAGAGCCCGAGGAATAGCGCGCTCAAAGGTCGAGTTCCTTCGCGCCCCCCTCTGTCCTGCCGGACATCTCCCCCTCTAGTGGGGAGATTGGCCGTCACGGAGGATTTCGCCAATCGCCTAACAGATTAGCGCCCGTCTACGGGCTAGCTGATCTCCCCCCTTGCGGGGGAGATGTCCGGCAGGACAGAGGGGGGTGTGACGGATCGCAAGCTTCAACCCTCACCCAGCATCAATCTCCGCCTGCAAGGCGTCCATATGCGTGGCCGCCGCTGCCGCCGCAGCGCGCTCGATAGCGCGAAAACGGCTGACAACTGCAAGGCCAACTGAGGTCAGCTGTGCGCCGCCGCCCTTTTTGCCGCCGGTCTGCGCCGCGACCAGTGGCTTGCCGAACACACGGTTCATATCTTCCACCAGATCCCAGGCGTGCTTGTAGGACATCTCCATGCCGCGTGCCGCAGCCGAGATCGAGCCGAAGGTGGCGATCTGCTCCAGCAATTCGATCTTGCCCGGACCTATGCGCCCGTCCGGATCGAGATTTATCCGCAGGCTCAGCGACGGCATCTCTTGTCCTCCACAGTCACACTAGCCCCTCTCGACCCATAGCGCTATTCCAAAACGATATAGCGGCTATCAGCCATCCGCTTCGGCCGGCAGCCCGGCGCCGGTGTTGGCACGGTCGAAACTGACCGTCTTGATCACCGCGAACACCTTGCCGCCGAGTTGAAGGTTCAGTACCTGCCTGGATTGTTCGGTAATGCGCGCAAGCACGGTTGCGCCATTGCAGTCGATGCCGATTTCGACCGTCGGCCCCTCGCCCGAGCCGATTGCGACGATGGCGCCCGGCAGGATGTTGAGCGCACTGAGACCTTTCGGCTGTTCGGTGGCGATCATCACGTCGCGGGCGCGGATTCGGATGCGCACAGGCGCGCCGACCGAGACCGCCGATTGCGGCACCCGGATTTCGCCCGCCGCCGAGCCGAGCACGGTCATCCCGAAGATCTCATCATGGCGCAGCACCTTGGTGTCGAGAACCGCGCCGCCCTCGCCGCGTTCCTCCGCCGGCAGCAATTCGAGCCGTTGCATGATCGCGCCGGTCGGGCCTGAGGCAGCGACCTTGCCTTGCGCCATCACCACCACGTCGCTGGCCAGCCGCGCCACCTCGGCGACGGAGTGGCTGACATATACGATGGGCAGCTTGGTCTCGTCGCGCAGCCGCTCGATATAGGGCAGGATCTCGGCTTTGCGCGCATCGTCGAGCGAGGCCAGCGGCTCGTCCATCAACAGCAGTTTCGGGCTGGCAAGCAGCGCCCGGCCGATCGCCACGCGCTGCTTCTCGCCGCCCGAGAGCTTTGCCGGTCGCCGGTCGAGCAGAGGACCGATGCCGAGCAGTTCGACGACCGCGTCGATATCCGCATAGCGCTCCGCCGGTGGCGTGAACCAGCGGCCATAGCGCAGATTGCCGGCCACGCTCATATGCGGAAACAGCCGCGCGTCCTGGAACACCATGCCGATCCGGCGCTTGTGCTTCGGCACGAAAATGCCGGCATCGGTGTCGACCAGCACACAGCCGTCGACCGCGATACGGCCCTTGGTCGGCCGGATCAGGCCGGCGATCACGTTGATCAGCGTCGTCTTGCCGGAGCCCGATGGCCCGAACAGCGCCGTCAGCCGCCCGGCGCTTTCGAAACGCGCGTCGACGGCGAAACCGCCGAGCCGATGGCTGATGTCCACCAGCACGCTCATTCGATGTCCATCCGCCGGCCGACGCGCCGCGCCAGCACTTCCGAGGCGACCAATGCGGCCATCGAGATGACGATGGAGATTAGCGTCAGCCTGAGCGCCCCGTCATCGCCGCCAGGCACCTGCGTGAAGGTGTAGATCGCCGAAGGCAGCGTCTGCGTCTCGTTGGGAATGTTGGAGACGAAGGTGATGGTGGCGCCGAACTCGCCCATCGCCTTGGCGAAGGACAGGATCGAGCCGGCGATCAGCCCGGGCAGGATCAGCGGCAGCGTGATGGTGGCGAAGACCCAAATCGGGTTGGCGCCGAGCGTTCCCGCCGCTGCCTCCATTTTGCGGTCGACCGCCTCGATCGACAGCCGGATCGCCCGCACCATCAGGGGAAAGCCCATGATACCGCAGGCCAGTGCGGCGCCGGTCCAGCGAAACGAGAAGACGATGCCGAAATGCTCGGCCAGGAACGCTCCCGCCGGCCCGCGCCGGCCGAAGGTAAGCAGCAAGAGATAACCTGTCACCACCGGCGGCAGGATCAACGGCAGGTGAACCACGCCGTTGAGCAGCGTCTTGCCCCAGAATTTTCCGCGGGCCAGCAAAAGCGCCATCAAGATGCCCGGCGGCAGGCTGAACAGCATCGCCACCGTCGCCACCTTGATCGACAGCCGGACCGCATTCCATTCGTCGGGAGTGAGGTCCAGCAGCCAGTTCATGCGTCAGCCGCTACCTTAATTGCTCGGCGTGAGCACGGTGAAACCCTGATCACTAAACAGCTCCACCGCCTTGGCGGACTGCAGGCACTTCAGGAAAGCCGGGGTATCCTTGTCCTTCGAATCGGTGGTCTGGGCAACCGGATAGATGATCGGCGGGTGCGAATCCTCCGGGAAGGTGCCGACCACCTTGACTCCCTTGTCGGCATGCGCGTCGGTGGCATAGACGATGCCGAGCGCGGCCTCGCCCGTTGAAACCAGCTTGAGCGCGGCGCGCACATTCTCGGCCTGCGCCACCTTGCCTTCGACCGACGACCAGACGCCGAGCGATTCAAGTGCCGCCTTGCCGTATTTGCCGGCCGGCACCGCCTTGACGTCGCCCATGGCAAGCCTGCCGTGGCCAACCAGCTTGGCCAGGTCGAAGCCTTTCTCGATCCTGGTCTCAACCTTGGAATCCTGTGGCGCCACCAGCACGATCTGGTTGCCGAGCAGTTTCACCTCGGTTTCCGGCTTGGTCAGTCTCTTGTCGGAGAGGTACTTCATCCAGTCGAGATCGGCCGAAATGAACACATCGGCGGGCGCCCCGAGTTCGATCTGCTTGGCCAGCGCCGAGCTCGCGGCGTAGGAGACGGTCGCCGCTTCACCGACATCGGCTTCGCAGGCCTTGGTGACGGCGTCGAGCCCGTCCTTGAGGCTGGCTGCGGCAAACACGATCACCTTGTCTCCCGCGTGAGCCGCCGGCATCACGGCCATCAGAGCTACGGCAAAGCCGCCAATCGCGATTGCCCTCATACCAAAACCTTTGTGCCCCAACATGAAAACTCTCCCTGGGCTTGAAATCTGCTGGCTCGACTCCTGCCGACCGATATATCTGGATGAATATAACAAGGGAAGGCCGCCTCCTGCGAAAGCGTATGTTCGGCATCGATTGTTCTGGTTTGGACGTGCACCGAAACCCGGAAAGGAACTCCGATGAAGATCAGCGCCCGCAACATCCTCAAGGGAACGATCGTCGAGATCGTCAAAGCACCTCGCCTGTCCGCGGTGATGTCGGCGGCTCCGTCGTCACGCTTCGATCACCAACGAGGCCGTTGCCGATCTCAAGCTCGAAAAAGGCAAGCAGCCTATGCCATGATCAAGGCAACCGACGTCATGGTCGACATCGATTGAGGGTCGGAATTGATTGACGGTGGACGGATCAGACCGCGATCGGCGCCTTGATCGACGCGTCGGCAAAATAGTTTTCCAGCCGGAAATCCTCGAAGCGGAAGGCGAACAGGTCCTTCACCTCCGGATTGATCCACAGCGTCGGCAGCGCCTTGGGTGTGCGCCGCAATTGCTCGCGCGCCTGCTCGAAATGGTTGGAATAGAGATGCGCATCGCCCAGCGTATGGACGAACTCGCCGGGCTTCAGCCCGGTCACCTGCGCCACCATCAAGGTCAGCAGCGCGTAGGAAGCGATGTTGAAGGGTACGCCGAGAAAAATGTCGGCCGAGCGCTGGTAGAGCTGGCAGGACAGCTTGCCTTCCGAGACGTAGAACTGGAACAGGCAGTGGCACGGTGGCAGCGCCATCGCCTCCACTTCGGCCGGGTTCCACGCCGAAACGATCAGCCGGCGTGAATTCGGATTCCGGCGTATCTCCTTCAGAACATTGGCAATCTGGTCGATCGACCCGCCATGGCCATCCGGCCAGGAGCGCCACTGCTTGCCATAGACCGGGCCGAGATCGCCATTCTCGTCGGCCCATTCGTCCCAGATCGAAACGCCATGATCTCTAAGGTATTTGATGTTGGTGTCGCCGGCCAGGAACCACAGGAGTTCATGGATGATCGACTTCAGATGCAGCTTCTTGGTGGTGGTGACGGGAAAGCCGCGCGACAGGTCGAAGCGCATCTGGTAGCCGAACACCCCACGCGTGCCGGTGCCCGTGCGGTCGCCACGATCGGCGCCATTGTCCAGCACATGCTGCAAAAGGTCGAGATACTGGCGCATCGGCTTCGCCTCGATTCGGGATTGCCGGCATCATAGCCGACTGGCCGCCGGCCGAACACAGCAAAACCGCGCAAAGCCCTTGCGCACAACCACACTTTTCCGAAGTTAGCGCCGCCCCTCATGCCCTGCCGGGCATTTCTCCCCGTATAGTGACGGGGAGAAAGGGCTGGTTTTGACGCCGTCGCTTTTTCCTGCGACGCTGGCGACTAGCGAAATCGCCAATGGCTGCGTCCTGCTCCCCGCTCACGGGGAGAAGATGGCGGCAGCCAGATGAGGGGCAGCGCTGACGCCCAGTGAACTGGAATTCAAACCCGACGCGACGGACCCCTCTCGCGCCAGTCTTCGCAAACTGGCGTACGATCGTTAGAGCGAGCCGAGCTTGCCCAGATCCTTGGCGACCAGATAGTAGAAAGTCACGCGGCTCTTGGAGCTGTCGGCGGCCAACGCCTTGCAGGTCTTCTCGATCGCTGAGTCGGCTTTCGCCCCGTCGGTCACGCCGAGTTTCTTGGCAACCCAGTTGGTCTTGACGCGCTCCAATTCCTTGGGGTCGGTGCAGGATACCAGCGAGGAATCGCGGTTGCGCAGCGCGATGCCCAGATGTTTCACAATCTTGGCAACCACATCGGCATTTGCGGCGGCGTCGTATTTCTTCAGGTCTGCGAGATAATCGGCCATCAAATTTCCCCATGTCGGCGCCACGGGATCCGATCGATGAGGGCTGTGGCGCGCTGCCGCAACTTGTGCGCTCGGTCGATACTCCTCACCATCGCAAAGCTTCGGTTGAGACCGCGCGCGAGTCAACCCTCGGCGCCGCAGTTTGGTGCGGCCAAGAAGTGTCATTGCGGCCTTTCATTTTGTGCGCCCGCCCCCTATATTCGTTTTGTCGGCTTGACCGACTATGGCGATAAATGGGCGATGTAATAAGCCGTTCGGACCCGGGGGCGGTACCCGGCGCCTCCACCAAGAACCGCTCTGTGATCAGAGCGGCTGTTGCTGGGGGCGAAATAGGATCGACGAAGGTGTAAAGATCGTACTTTTGCCCGGCATGGTACCACCGTCATCGGGCTAAACCTGTAGTTGCAAATGACAACTATGCGGAAGCACGTCTCGCCGCGTAAGCGGTGCGATAGCTTCAAATCAAGTCCTAGAGGTTCGCACTTCTAGGCGGGGTTCGGAGGTACCTGGCAACAGAAACCTCCACTTCTCCCCTCCTCGATATCGTACGCTCAATGCCGGCTGCCGCTGGCCGGATTTCGCATGACGATGGGCCGCGAAGCCTACACCAAATTGAGCCATGAGCTGGTGCAATTTGCCGCCGGCGTCGGTCGAAGGCCGTGGTTCTGGCCGGGGCCGGATTACCCCAGACGTGAAAAAGGCCGGGATGACCCGACCTTTCCGGTCGATTGCGGTCAGCTTACTCGGCCGGCGCTTCAACGGCTTCGCGCGAGCGGCCAAGCGTCAGTTTGGCCAGCGTGAACGAGATCACCGCGCAGAGCGTGATGCCGGCCACCATGGGCAGCGGGGTGCCGTCGAAGAAGATGCCGGCGACGCCCATCGCCAGCGCACCGATGGCGAAGTGCAGCGTGCCCATCAGCGCCGAGGCCGTGCCCGCGATCTCGCCATGCTCTTCCATGGCCAGCACCGACGTCGTCGGGATGACCAGGCCAAGGAAGCCGTAGCCGACGAACAGCAGTGCCGCCATAACATCGAGCCGGTCGACGCCGGTCGCCATGACTGCGAACAGCACAACCATCGTCGTGGCATAGCCGGTTACCGCCACCCAGACGACGCGCTTCAGCCCGAAGCGCTCCGACAGCATCCCCGTCAGTTGCGACATGCCGATGAAGGCCACCGCATTGATCGAGAAGAACACGCTGTAGACGGAAGGCGACAGCCCGTAATGGTCGATCAGGATGAAGGACGAACTCGAGAGGTAGACGAAGAAGCTGGCGATGCCGAAGCCGGCGATCGCCACCAGGCCGAGGAAATTGCGGTCACCCATGAGGAAGCGATAGCCGGCGAGTGCGGTTCCGAAGGAGGAACCGACGCGTTCTTCCGCCGGCCGCGTCTCCTTCAGCGAGGTCGCCAGCAGAATGGTGGCCAGCAGGGCCGCGCCCGTCACCGTCCAGAACACGGCGCGCCAGCCGAGATTCTCGATGATCTGGCTGCCGGTCAGCGGCGCCAGGATCGGCGACACCGAAAACACCAGCATCAGCAGCGACATCAGCTTGGCGGCTTCGGTGCCGGTGTGCAGGTCGCGCACGATGGCGCGCGGCACCGCCATGCCGGCGCTGGCGCCCAGCCCCTGCAGGAAGCGGAAGGCGATCAGCCATTCGATGGTCGGGCTCATGGCCGAACCGATACCGCCGACCATGAACAGCGCAAGGCCGCCGTAAAGCGGCAGCTTGCGGCCGACCATGTCGGAGATCGGTCCGACGACGATCTGGCCGAAGCCCATCGACAGGAAGAAGATCAAAAGGCTCATCTGAACGGCGGCGGTGCCGGCATGCAGATCCTCGCCGATCGAAGGCAACGCCGGCAGATACATGTCGATGGCGAAGGGGCCGATAGCGGACAACAGGCCGAGCACGACCGCGATGCGGAGGAATTTGGGACTCATGATAAAGGCTTCTTTCAAGTCTGGTTGGCGCCGCCAACGCGACGACTAACCCTAGGACGTTCCATCCCGTTGAAATCCGACGGCTCAGAGCGAGATTATTCGTCTCTACGGAGCGAATTCACCATTTTTTGTGTCCACAAATTTAGACAGCCTTGTCTAATTCGTCAATCACCTCTATATAGATTTCTATGAAGCTTGCCGTTTCTCCTGACATTTTCCCGCCACGCGGCCACGAGGCCAAGCGTATGTCGATTATCGATGCGGCGGCTTCGGTCTTTTGCCGGGAAGGCTTTGCCGGCGCCAATATTGACCTGATCGCGGTGGAGGCCGGCGTGTCGCGCCAGACCATCTATAATCACCACCGCGACAAGGAAAAGCTCTTCATGGCTGTGGTGCGCGATCTGACGGAGCGCTGCAATGCCGGCATCTTCGCCACCTTCGCCTCTTTCCCAGACCAGCCGAAGGATCTGGAAGCCGACCTGATCGGCTTTGCCGTGCGCATGAATCAGAACTGCATCTGCAACCGCGACGGACGCTTCCTGCGCAAGCTGATCCAGACCGAAGGCGAGCGCTATCCCGAGCTCTTCGCCGAATGGCGCGACCAGGGCCCGGGCCGGACCTGGCCGGCACTTGCCGCCCGTTTTGCCCGCCTCGCCCATGCCGGCCATCTCGCGGTCGACGATCCCGATGTCGCCGCACGCCAGTTCCTGGCGCTAGCCAACGCCGAACTGCAGACCACCTTCATGCTCGGCGGCATGCCGTCGGAAGATGAAGTGCTGCAATCCGCGACCCACGGCGTGCGCACATTCCTGCGCGCCTTCGGCAAGCGCAGATCAGCGGCAGCGGTGGAAAAACAGCTGGCCAGCGCCTGAACGCCAAAGCAGGCGATCAAATCGTCCGTTACGGGCTTCGCTTCGGCGCATCAGCGATCTATATCCGGTTTACGCCGCGCTCAAGCTTGATTACAGCTATGCGGACGATTCAACGGAACCCGACCAGCACATGGCCGACGACCACATCCGCTACGACATCCTGGCCCAGGAGGCATTGCGCGGCGTCATGCGCAAGGTCCTGGCCGAAGTCGCGCGCACCGGCCTTCCCGGCAATCATCATTTCTTCATCACATTCCTGACCGGCGCGCCGGGCGTGCGGGTGTCCTCCAGGCTGCGCGAGCGCTATCCCGAACAGATGACCATCGTCATCCAGTTCCAGTATTGGGACCTCAAGGTGACCGATACCGGCTTCGAGGTCGGGCTGTCCTTCTCCGACGTGCCGGAGAAGCTGGAAATCCCGTTCTCGGCCGTACGCGGCTTCTACGACCCATCGGTCAATTTCGAACTCGAATTCGACGTCAAGACCGACGTCCCGGCGGAAGACGATGCAGCCGCCCAGCCGGCTGCCGAGCCTTTGGCTATCGTCTCCGAGAAAAAGCCGAAGGCCGAGAAGAAGGCAGCTGCCACTGAGGCGGAGAAAAAGCCCGCCGTGGCCGATGCCGCCGCCGGCAAGGGCGCCGACGTCGTGTCGCTCGACGCCTTCCGCAAGAAGTAGCGGGACGGTCGGCGCGACATGGGCGAAATCGTCAACCTTCGCCAGGTCCGCAAGCAGAAGGCGCGCACCGAAAAGGAAAAGCTCGCCGGCGAGAACCGCGCTCTGCACGGCCGTTGCAAAGCCGAAAGAACTCGTGACCGTCTGACATCGGACAAGGCCGAAAAATTCGTCGCCGGCCACCGCCGCGAACGCCCGGAAGACCAGGGCGATTGATGGACCGCCTGCGGTGAGCCCGGTCGAAAAACGCTCCGTGACCATCCGCGGCCATCGCACCAGCTATTCCCTCGAAAAACCCTTTTATGACGATCTCGTCGCCATCGCCGCCGCGCGCAAGCTGACCCTTGCTGCCCTGGTCGCGGAGATCGACGAGACAAGACCGCGCGATGCCAATCTGTCCTCGGCGCTCAGGCTCCACGTGCTGGACTGGGCCAAGCGCGACGCCGTCTGAATGGTTCTTAATTGCCCAGCGACTTCAGCAAATTGTCGACCGAGAACGGATTTGTCCTGGGCTTCGGCGGCGCCGGGGCCGAACCGTCACTGACGCCGGGAAGTGAGCGGTCGACCTTCGGCGCCTGCTCCTGAGCCTTGCGCTCGGCCTCCAGCCTGGCTTTTTCCTGCGAAGCGATCCGAGCCTGTTCGGCCTTCTTCCGTTCGTCCTCGGCCTTGGCGGCGTCTTCGGCAGCCTGCTCTTCGGCCTGCGCTTTCGCGTCCGCATCCGCCTTGGCCTTGGCGTCAGCCTCTGCCTGCGCTTTCGCATCGGCATCGGCCTTTGCTTTGGCATCCGCCTTGGCCTTGGCATCCGCTTCGGCCTGTGCCTTCGCATCTGCCTGCACTTTCGCCTTGGCGTCGGCCTCGGCTTTGAGCCGTGCCGCTTCCTCCTGCTTGCGCAATTCCTCGGCGGCGTTGTCGCGCTCGGTCTGCAAGGCGGCGTAATAGCGCACCTCGCGCCGCAGCCGCTGCTTCTCGAGCAGTGCGGCCTGCATCGCCTCGACCCGCTGCTGCTCCTTTTCCAGCGCGCGCTGGGTCAAAAATTGCGCCAGCGGCTCGCTGTCGAACTGCTTTTTCAGCGCCCCGAACGGCCCATCGACGCTGAAATTGACCGTCGGATCGGAGCCGACCAGCGCCTCGTCGCCAGGCTTGTAGGTGACCGCGCCCTTGGTGGCGACGGTGCCGGTGTTGAGGTCGGCCGTGATGTCGGCAGACAGCGTCGCCGCCTGGTTTTCGAATTTGATCGGTGGTGCCCGCAACGTGCCGCCGGCGACCGTGAAGGCGATGTCGGCATCGCCGGCAGCAAAGCTGCCGTCGCCAGCGATCTCAGGTGCAAAGCCCGCAGTCTTGGCCACGTCGATGTCGCGCCCGATCGCATCGGCCTTGGCAATCAACGCGCCGAAGGCATCGGGATTGACGCCGGCAATGGTGAGGCCTTTCAGCGCCGCCGTGCCCGAGCCGGAGAGTGCGGCAATCATCGCGTCGACCGATTTGCCGCTGGTCGACAGCCCTGTCGAGAAGTCGCCGCTGCCACTCAAGCCGGCAGCCGGCAGCACAGTCGCCAGGTCGGCGCCGGCAAGCCTCATCTGGCCGGAGAACAGCCCCGTGCCGTCCGTGTTCTTCAACTCGAACAATCCGGTGAGCGCGCCGCCGAGCAGTTTTGCCTTCAGGTCCGAAACGCGGATGCCTTCCTGGTCCAGTTTCAACGACAGCGACGCGTCATAGGCTGTCGCCAGCGGTCCGGCGGCAAGCGTCGCCGTCGCCAGGTCGAGATCGGCGCTGAACGGCAGGCTGGATTTCTGGCTGAATGGCGCCGTCGGCCAGTTCGCGTTGCTGCTGAGGAACGACTGGTCACCGAACAGCGCAACCGCAATCGGGTCGAGGTCCAGTTCGTCGAGCGCCAGCGCACCGGCAAAATGCGGCAGCCCCTGCTTCGCATCGATGTTGACGTCGCCCGAAATCTCCGACTCGTTGATGGATCCGCTGAGGCCGCTCAACACCAGCAGGCCGTTGCCGAAATCGGCATCCGCGCTGAGCGAGGTCGAGGTGCCCGTTCCCATACCCGGCAGGCCGGCGCCGGTCGTCATCAGCCAGGGCTCGATGTCGGAAGCGTCGAGGCCGATCTTGCCCTTGGCGGTGGCGCCTTGCGGCGTCTGAGCGACGGTGCCGTCGAACGTCGCCTTGAAGTCATCGGCGGCGAAATTGAAGCTCGTCGCCAGGCCGCCGCCGAGCGTGCCTTTGGCCGAAATATCGGTGCTTGCCTGGCCGAGCATGCCGAGCGGCAGCGCCGGCAGGCCGTAGAGCGCCAGCAGCACGGTGGCGTCGGGATTTTTGGCGTTGAAGGTCAGCGTCACCGGCGCGTCGAGCAACTGGCCGACGGCACCCTTGCCCGACAGCGACGCCGAAAAGGCCGAACCGCCGGCCTTGCCTTGTCCGCTCACCGCCAGCCCGGTCGTGCCGTCGCCATTGTCGGCGGCGCTCGCCACCAGATCGACGCGCGCGTCCTGGAACAGTTCAGGATAGGCGGCCGTGCGGCCAGCCAGTCCCTTCAGCATCAGATTGTCGGGATAGTGTTGCGCGGCAATGTCGATCAGCGGCTTCAGATCGACGGCGACCACCGAGGCATCGAGCTTGCCGGTCGGGCTTGCCGGAAAATCCTTGATCCGGCCGGTGGCGCTGATCGAGGCGCCGGCAAGGCCGCCAATCGACAGCCGGTCGATTTCGAGCAGCCCGTCGCGGAGCCGGAGCGCGGTATCGACCGTGTCGGCGGTGAGCCCGCCGGCATTGACCGGCCCTGCCTTGATCTGAAAATCGAGGTCACGGTCGGAAAAGCGGTTGGCGCCCTTGTCGCTGACGAAGATCGAGGCGAAGGCCGTCAGCCCGTCGACATCGAGTTCGCCGCCCTCGAGCCGCATCAGCACCGAGGACTTGGCGTCGTCGGGCTGGTTGGAATCGATGCGGCCGGTGAACTTCGACTTGCCGAGGATCAGTTCGAGATCGCTGAACGCCTGGCGCTTCTCCGACAGGTCCACCTTGGCCTTGAAGCCGGCGGCCGGCAGCCGGCGGATCGCCTCGTCGACATCTTTCGACAACCAGGCAGCAAAGCCGGAAGGCTGCGCCACCGCCAGCAGCATGGAGCCGCTGAAACGGAAATGATCTTCGACGCTGAGCATGCCGCTGGCTTCCAGCGTCGTGCGCCCGGGCAAGGTCGCGGCCAGCGATTTCACCGACCAGCCGCCCTCGACCGGCTCGGCCGAGAGATGCACGTCGCGCACCGTGGTGTCGCCAGCCACCACCGCCGGCAGCTTGACCTCGACAGTGCCGGGGATGCTCGGCTTCGGCAGGACGAGCAGCGCCTGCTCGATTCCGGCAATGCGCTGGTCCAGCGTCAGGCCGGCGCCCTTCTCAGCGCCCACCGCCTCGTCCAGTTGCACCTGCGCGCCATTGGCCTCGATGGCGAAGTTCGGCCTAAGGCCGAGATCGACCGAAGCCTTGCCGTCGGCTGTGTAGGGATTGTCGAGCGGCCCGGTCTCGAAGCGGAATTCGTCGACGCCAAGCTTCTGGTGGTCGAGCGAGAACTTGCCGTTCAGCCTGAACCCCGGATCGGGTTTGCCGGCTCTGATTTTGACGCTCTCGCCATCGCCGCCGCGCAGTTCGGCGCTGTTTTTGTCGTTGCCGGAAATCTTGAACTGGCCGGAATAGACGGCAGCCCCATTGACGATGCCGGCATTGCCGTCGGTTTCGATGACCAGTGGATAGGCATCGGGATCGACCTTGAGCCTCAGCCGCATCTGGCCGCTGCCTTCGGCCTTGCCGGTCGAAGCCGCAACCGTCGAACGCAGTCCGTCGAGCAGCAACGTTCCGTCCATGCGCCACGGCCCGGCCAGCGACTTGGCAGAGATGGTCGAATTGATCTCGGAAATCAGATGGCTGCGCCCGCCTGCGGCATGGCGGAGCGCAATTTCTCCCTCCGTCACCGTGAGCTTCTCGATCGAGATCTGGTTGAGATCGAAGGGCGAGGACGGCCGTATCGCCCAGTCGACCGTGCCGTTATCGGCGATGTCGATCGTCGCCTTCGGATGCACCAGCCGCATGTCGAAAATCAGCACTTCGCCGCGCAGGAACGGCGCCAGTTCCGCGTCCATCGAAAAGGTCTCGACGGTCATTGCCGGCTGGCCGCCGGGGCCGCCGGCGACCGTGACGTTTGAGAAGGTCACCGAGGGGAACGGCAACAGGCGCGCCGTGGCGTCGCCTTGCACCGTCACCTTGCGGCCGAGAATGGCGCTCGCCTCGCGCTCGAATTGGGCGCGGTACCCGGTCCAGTCGACAAAATACGGCACCACCAGCGCCGCAACCAGCACCAGCACAAACAAGCCACCGAAGATCACGAACAGGCGTGCGAGCATCAGCTCCGAACGGGTTGATTGAAAGTCAGCCGCACTCTACCCGCATCAGCGTGTCGATAAAGAGGCAATTCATCCAGAGTTGCTTGATCTCTGATGTATCTGGAAGAGCAGAGATTTTTGGACGCCTTTGACCGCGGTCCGGCCTGTGCGCAAGAGACTATCCTGCCATGGCCCGTCGGCGATATTCGTTCAGCAGCACCACCATCTCCTCGGGCGACAATGTCCAGCCCTGCGGTAATGCGGCTTCGGCGCCGAGGCTTTTGGTCACGCTGCCCATGACGGAGCTTTTCTTGACCCCCGGTGCGAAATTGTACCCGATCATATCGCCTATCCTGCGCCGGCGATGGACGACGAAGAAGCTTTCGATATTCTTCCAGGGGACCAGGTTGGGCGATCGAACAAGGCCTCCGCCGAGACTGAAACCTTGTCCGTTCAGCACCAGAATCTGCGGCCGCACAAGCTGCCAGGCAAACACCAACGCGACCAGCCCGAAAAAGGCCACGCACCACCAAAGGCCGGCGGTGTCGCCGTCCTCGGAGACATAAATCAGGAAAGCGCAGGCCAGGACAAAGAAGAGGCTGGCCGACAGCAGTAACAGTGTCTTGCCAAGCGATGCCCTTATAATCAGGGTATCCATTGCCGCTCCTCACATTTCGGCTATGCAGGTAATATCTTGCCCGGGTTCATGATGTCTTGCGGGTCGAGCGCTTTTTTTATGGAGCGCATGATGTCGACACCATGGCCGAGCTCATGGCGCAGGAAGCCGATCTTGCCCTGGCCGATGCCGTGTTCGCCGGTGCAGGTGCCGTCCATGGCGATCGCCCGCATGTTCAGCCGCGAGACGAATTTCTCCGCCAGCGCGATCTCTTTGGGGTCGTTGACGTCCATCAGCACCAGCACATGGAAATTGCCGTCGCCGGCATGGCCGACGATCGGCGCAACCAGGCCCATCTCGGCAATGTCGGCCTCGGTTTCGGCAACGCATTCGGCCAGCCGCGAGATCGGCACGCAGACATCGGTCGAAAGGCCCTTGGCGCCCGGCCGTAGCGTCAGCGACGCCCAATAAGCATCGTGCCTGGCTTTCCAGAGTTTCGTGCGCTCCTCGGCGACGCTGGTCCAAAGGAATGGCCCGCCGCCATTGTCTTCAGCAATGGCACCGAAGGTCTCGGCCTGTTCGGCGACGCCGGCATCGCTGCCGTGGAACTCGACGAACAGGCACGGGCTCTCGGGATAATCGAGCTTCGAGTAATTCTTCATCGCCCGCATCTGCAGTCCATTGACCAGTTCGATCCGCGCCACCGGAATGCCCATCTGGATGGTCGCGATGACCGCGTTGCAGGCCGCCTCGAGGTTTGGAAACGGGCAGACGCCGCCGGAGATCGCCTGCGGAATGCCTTGCAGCTTCAAGGTCAGCGAGGTGATGATGCCGAGCGTGCCTTCCGAGCCGACCAGAAGCCGCGTCAGATCGTAGCCGGCCGAACTCTTTTTCGCCCGCTTGCCGGTCGTCACCGTCTCGCCATCGGCCATGACGGCCGTCAGCGACAGCACGTTTTCACGCATCGTGCCGTAGCGCACCGCATTGGTGCCGGAGGCCCGCGTTGCCGCCATGCCGCCGAGCGAAGCATTGGCGCCGGGATCGATGGGGAAGAACAGGCCGGTATCGCGCAGGTGCCGATTCAAATCCTCGCGCGTTACGCCAGGCTCGACCGTGCAGTCGAGATCCTCGGGGTTGACCGACAGGATGCGGTTCATGCGCGACGTGTCGACCGAGATGCCGCCACCCGGCGCGTTGGTGTGGCCCTCCAGCGAGGAACCGACGCCGAAGGCGATGACCGGCACGCGGTGCGCGGCGCAGGCACGTACGATCTCCTGCACCTCTTCTGGCGTCTCCGGGAACGCGACACCGTCAGGCGCCTGCGTCGGAATATAGGTGGTGGTATGCGCATGCTGCGAGCGGATCGCCGCGCCTGTCTGGAAGCGTTCGCCGAGCTGCTGCTTGAGAATGCCGAGCACGGCGGCGATGCCTTCCTCGTTGCGTTCGACCGGATTGAGGTCGCTCAGAGCCATGAATTCCTCCGCGAATGGACCAGCGTCCACGCTTGTTATGCGATTATGGATGCGTAGTCTCGACTGCCGCGCTCTGTCCAGCACCAGAACAAGGAACTTTCCATGCCCATCCCTGCCCCCTTCGTTTCCAAACCGATGGACATCGAGAAGGATTGGATCGACTACAACGGCCATCTCAACATGGCCTATTACAACGTGTTGTTCGACCGCTGCTCGGATGAGGCGTTCGAGGCGATGGGCATGGGGCTAGACTATGTCAAAGAGCGGCGCCTGACCATCTACACGGCCGAAGTCCATGTTTGCTATGTCCAGGAACTGCACCTCGAACACAAGGTCGTCGTATCCTTCCAACTGATCGATCATGACGACAAGCGGCTGCGGGCCTACCAGGAAATCCGCCATGTCGATGGCTGGCTCGCCGCCACTTCCGAAACCCTGTCGCTGCATGTCGACATGTCCGGGCCGAAAGTCGCGCCCTTCCCCGCCGATGTGCAGGCCAAGGTGGAAGCCATGCGCGCCGCCCATTCTGCACTGCCGATGCCCGAGCGCGCCGGCCGTTCGATCGGTATTCGCCGCAGGACCGCTTGAAGCGCTGCCTCGCCCGCGTTAACCTTACCAAGGTTTTAACGTGAACAAGCCATTTGGGCCATTGAACGACTCAGCTGACCGTTTGAGAACGGTGCCATGCGAGTTGCGACGCGGGCGGCGGGCAACAGGCGGTTCGAGGAACGTGCATGAAAACCGACATCAAGGTCGAGGTGGACAGGCTGGCTGCCGATCCGCGCATCACCGACTATGATTTCTGGCGCTCGTTGAAGAACGTCAACAACGAGATCTTCCACATCGCCAACAACAACGAGCCTATCCCCTTCGACATGATCCGCTGGCGCGCCATCCTGAAGCAGGCGCGCATGAAGCGTGGCCACGCCTGATGTTTCCGCTGTTCTGAGAAAGCCGCCACCGGCGAGCGCCGCCACGGACCATTGCGACCTGATCATTTCTATAGGTCGGCGCCAGCCCTGCTTGCAGCGAATCGGCTACATCCGACAACCTTCAAAAACCGTTCATTTCGACAGTTTGCGCAACCGGCGATTCGGTTTCGCAAACGGCTGCCTGCGACAAGAAGATCAAGATTGAACCAATTCCACGTCTAAGCCGTTGTGACCCCTGAAAAACGGCTTGGAGTGAAAGCATGGACTGGAAAAGGACCAGGGAACCGGCCGACGCATGGCACATGACGGACAATCTGCATGCCGAGCACGGCAAGGGCGATCCGTTCGCGGCCGCCATCCGCGCCACCCGCATGTCGATGGTCATCACCGATCCCCGTCAGGCGGACAATCCGATCGTCTTTGCCAATGACGCGTTCCTGCGCCTGACCGGCTACGAGCGCGACGAGGTCATGGGCAAGAACTGCCGCTTCCTGCAGGGGCCAGAGACAGACAAGGCAGCTGTGGCTAGCGTGCGCGACGCGATAGCAGCGGGAACCGATATCGCCATCGATCTGTTGAACTACCGTAAGGACGGCTCGACATTCTGGAATGCGCTCTACATCAGCCCGGTTTCCAACGACAAAGGCGAACTCCTGTTCTTCTTTGCCTCACAGCTCGATGTCTCCGATCGCAAGCGCTCCGAGGATCGCATCACCGCCGACAAGAACCGCTTTGAAAAGGCTGTCAAGGAACGCACGCGCGAGCTTGAGGCCGCCCTTGAGGCGCAGACCACGCTGCTGCACGAGGTCGACCATCGGGTGAAAAACAACCTGCAGATGATCTCCTCGCTGATCATCATGCAAAGCCGGGCAATCAAGGATGAAGCGACGAAGCGATCCCTGACCACCATGCTGGAGCGCATCGAGGCGCTGAGCACTGTGCATCGCCGTCTCTACCAGTCAAAGGATGTCAGCCGCTTCGATGTCTCGGATTTCGCCAGGGATCTGGTCACCGACCTGCTGACCGCATCGGGGCGCGCCGAGATCAAGCCGACGCTGGACCTCGAACCCATCGTCATTCCGGCCGAAAAAGCCACGCCTGTTGCCTTGATGGTCAATGAGCTTGTCACCAACGCGCTGAAGCACGCCTTCAAGGCAAAGCCGGACGGCACCACCGCGGGGCGCATCGGCATCAAGATGAGCCAGCCCGACGGCCACTTCAACATCGAGGTTTCCGATGACGGCGTCGGCATGGCCGAGGCCAGTGGCGATGCTTCCTTCGGCATGCGGCTGATCAAGTCGCTTGCCCGGCAGTTGCATGCCGACATCGAATGGCGCGACGCCGGCCCGGGCACAAAGGTCGTCATCTCGATGCCGAACGAACCGCAGCAGAAAGGGAAGCTGTCATGAACGAACCGCTCAAGGTCCTGATCGTCGAGGACGAGGCGTTGCTGGCGATGGAACTGGAAAGCCTCGTCGAGGAAGCCGGCCACAGCGTTGTGGGTTGGGCGACATCCTTGGCCGAAGCAAGAGGTATGATTGATACCGCCGATGCCGATATTGCCTTTGTCGATATCCACCTCGCCGACGGACCAACCGGGGTCGAGGTTGCCGAGCATATCCGCGAGGGTAACCGTTCCATGGTGGTGTTCATGACCGCCAATCCAAAACGCATCCCCGACCATTTCGCCGGCGCGATCGGCGTCATCGCCAAGCCCTACACGATGAACGGACTGGTGTCGGCGTTGCGCTATCTGCAGGAGGGCGTGCGGCGCCCGCCCCCGGTCTCGGTGCTGCCGGCCGGTTTTACGCTGTCGCCGGCCTATGAAAGCGTATGGGCGTCGTCGGCGGCCTGAAGCCTACGCCAGCTTCTCCTTGAGGAAAGCGATCGTCCGTCCCCAGGCGAGATCGGCTGCCTTCTTGTCGTAGCGCGCGGCCGAGGTGTCGTTGTTGAAGGCATGGTTGACGCCGTCATAGACATAGAGCGTGTATTCGACATGGGCGGCGTCGAGCGCTTTCTTGTAGGCATCGATGCCGGCGTCGATGCGCTCGTCGAGCCCGGCATAGTGCAGCAACAGCGCCGCCTTGATCTTCGCCACATCCTCGGCCTTCGGCTGCATGCCGTAATAGGCGACGCCGACGGCGAGATCGGGCGCGTTGACCGCCAGATTGTTGACCGTGCCGCCGCCCCAGCAGAAGCCGACAGCACCGACCTTGCCGTTGCCGTCCTTCTCGCCCTTGAGATAGGCGATGGTCGCCAGGCCATCGGCGGTGACCTGGCTGGCGTCGAGCTTGGTGAACATGTCGCGCGCCTTGTCTTCGTCAGCGGGCGTGCCGCCGAGCGGCGACAGGAAATCCGGCGCCAGCGCCACGAACCCTTCCAGCGCAACGCGCCGCGCAACATCCTTGATATGCGGGTTGAGCCCCCTGTTCTCATGCACCACGATGACGGTGCCGAGCTTGCCGGACTGGTCCGCCGGCCTGACCAGATAGCCCTTCATCTCACCGCTGCTGCCGGAATAGGTGATATCTTCAGCCTTCACGCGCGGATCGTTGTCGGCGACGATTGCCGCCTGCGCCGAATTCGCCGCAAGCAGCGGCGCGATCGCGGCCGCCGCCGCGCCCGATCCGGCAAGCCTGGTCAGCTGTTCCATGAAGCGGCGGCGGTCGAGCGTCAGATGCGTGTATTCGTCATAGGCATCGATCATCGCCTGGGTGATGGCAGGTTTGGCAGGTTTGACGGCTTCGGCGGTGGGTTTCGTCATGGCGTGCTCCTCGTTAGGAGATGATCTCACGGTCACTCCGGGATGACTCGCGGATCAAGATAGGGTGCAAGCTCGCACGGTCCAGTCTCGGATGGGTGACGCTTGCGCCATCGAACGATGCGGCCGCCCCGCCGAACGCGCCCATCACATTTTGGTCATTTCAGAGAATGTCGATGGTGCCGCCACAATATGGAAGGAAGCTGATGATGGTCTCGCTCGTAGCGGCGAGCCCGACGAGAAGGAACAACGCCATGACCTTGTCTACTCCGATCCTTGCAAGCGCGCTCGTGCTTGCTGTTGCTGCCTTGCTGGCAATGCGCTCCGCTGCTGCCGCAGCCGCCGCTCGGATGGTGAAGGTCCGCGTCGACCGGCGTCGGCCGGCACCACGCTGATCCAGCAGGCCGAAACAGGGCGCAGCTAACCAATGAAGTACTGGGCTCCGTGCCCAGCCTCAAAGGCCATCTCTTACGCAAGCTGACCAAGGCTGCTGCTGCCCTCATCGCCCTGCCGGGCACTTCTCCCCGTATAGATGCCGGCAGGCAGATGAGGGGCGGCGCGACAGAATATCTGCCGGGCCGATCACTTACCTAAGTCACATCGCTGCTACTTCGGCAGCGTATAGGCCATCACATAGTCGCCGGGCTTGGTGCCGACCGAGCCATGGCCGCCGGCGACGATGACCACGAACTGGCGGCCGTCGGCGACGGTGTAGGTCATCGGCGTCGACTGCCCACCGGCCGGCAGCCTGGCCTGCCAAAGCTGCTTGCCCGATGTCAGGTCATAGGCGCGCAGATAGTCGTCGACCGCCGCGCCCAGGAAGACGACGCCGCCGGCGGTGATCATCGGCCCGCCAATGCCGGGAACACCGACCTTCAGCGGCAAGGGCAACGGCGTCATGTCGTAGACGGTGCCGTTGCGGTGCTTGTAGGCGATCTTGCCGGTTCTGAGGTCCGCTCCCGCCACATAGCCCCATGGCGGCGCCTGGCAGGGCACGCCGAGCGGCGACAGGAACGGCCCCATCACCACCGCATAGGGTGCGCCCTCATTGCGGTTCAGCCCCTGCTCGCTGCCGCGCCCCTCATCCGGCGGCGGCACCTGGTCGCGCGGAATGAGCTGCGATTTGAACGCCAGATAGGTCGGCATGCCGAACATCACCTGCCGCACCGGATCGACGGCGACGCCGCCCCAGTTGAATGTGCCGAAATTACCGGGATAGACCAGCGACCCCTGCACCGATGGCGGGGTGTAGCGGCCCTCGTAGCGCAGGCCCTGGAATTCGATCCGGCAGGCCAGCTGGTCGAACATGGTGATGCCCCACATGTCGGCGCCGGTCAGCGGCCTCGGATTGAAGGAGAGATCCGAGACCGGCTGCGTCGGCGACGTGTGATCGCCCTCGACAGCGCCGCCCGGCGCCGGCACTTCCTTGATCGGGATGATCGGCTCGCCGCTGCGCCGGTCGAGCACGTAGAGGTCGCCCTGCTTGGTCGGTCCAACCAGGCCCGGAACGACGCCGGCAGCGGTGGTGATGTCGACCAGGGTCGGCTGTGCCGGCACATCCATGTCCCAGAGGTCGTGATGCACGGTCTGCCGCACCCAGCGCACTTGTCCGGTGGCCAGATCGAGCGCGGTGATCGAGGAGGAAAACTTCTCGACATTGGCGCTGCGGCCCATCCCGAGCTGGTCCGGCGTCTGGTTGCCGAGCGGCACATAGAGCAGGCCGAGCTTCTCGTCGGCGCTTGCCGTCGACCACATGTTGGGCGAGTTGTGGGTGTAGGTCTGGCCTGCCGCCAGCGGCGTTGTCTGGTCCGGATTGCCGGAATCCCAGTTCCACACCAGGGCGCCGGTGTCGACGTCGAAGGCCCGGATGACGCCGGACGGCTCTTGCGTCGAATAATTGTCGTTGACCGCGCCGCCGATGATGATCTTGCCGCCCGCAATCAGCGGCGCCGAGGTCGAGTAATAATAGCCCGACTTCGGATACGGCATGTTGGTCAACAAATTGAGCGTGCCGGCTTCGGCGAAGGACGGGCAGACCTGGCCGTTGGCGGCGTCGAGCGCGATCAGCCGCGCATCCGAGGTCGGCAGATAGACGCGCGTCGCGCAAGGCTGGCCGGCGGCGATCTTGGCATCGGCATAATAGGACACGCCGCGGCAGGTCTGGTGCTGGCGGTCCTTGTCGAGCTTGATCTTGGGATCGAAACGCCATTTCTCCTTGCCGGTGGCGGCATCGATGGCGATGGCGAAATTGTGCGGCGTGCAGATATAGAGCGCATCGCCCACCTTCAGCGGCGTCACCTGGTAGGTGGTTTCGCCGACATCGTCCGGCCCTTTCACGTCGCCGGTCTGGTAGATCCAGGCCGGCTGCAATTTGGCGACATTGTCGGGCGTGATCTGGTCGAGCGGCGAATAGCGCTGGCCAAATTGCGTACGGCCGTAGAAATGCCATTCGCCCGGAGGCACATTGCCGCCGAGATCGGCAGTCGGCGTCACCTTGTCGGCGCTGAGGTCGCCGGCGATGTCCTTGGGATCGGCCGTCATCGAATAACCGGCGACGGCGAGCGATGCGAGCACGGCCAGAATGAGCGGCGCGCGCGCGTCGGGGCCGATCAGGCCCCGCCTTGCCCAAGGCGTCAGCAGCCACAGCGCCAGAAGCACGATGATGCCGCCGCGCGGTGCGAGTTCCCACCAGTCGAAGCCGATTTCCCACACCGCCCAGGCCAGCGTGCCGAGCACGATCGCCGCGTAGAGCCAGAGCGCCGTCGATTTGCGCCGGAAGAGCAGCCATGCGGCGATGAGGAAGGCGAGACCGGTGACGACATAGTACCAGCTGCCGCCCAGCATCGCGAGCCAGACGCCGCCGCCGCCAAGTGCGAGGCCGATGAGGAACAGGATGAGGGAGGTGATGACGACAGCCAAGACGATACTCCTTCGACTGATGCGCATTCCGCGGCGCGGCCATGGGCAAAGGTATGCCAATCCTGCCCCCGGCGGTACAACCTTCTCCCGCCCGCCGTGCCTGTCAAGCCGCCGGGGAGCGATCCATGGCGAAACCAAACGGCCATGCCGCAGGCTCCGCGCACAGGGCGTTTTTTTCGAGGCCACACGCCCAGGTGGCAATCCCGCCTTGCCGGCATCCGGGTTTTCCAGCAGTCTGCTTTCGACCAACCATCAGGAGCAACCAGAGTGATGTCATTCGCCTCGCCTCTGACGCGAGTAGTCCTTGTCCTCTGTAGCTTCGTCGCGCTCACGGCCGGCACAGTGGCCGCGCCGGCACAGACGCTGAGCGAGATCAACAAGGCAAACGGCTTTCACGAGATGCTGATGGGCATCGGTCCCGGCATCGCCGCAGCCACGAAATCCATACCCGAACCGTTACCGGCAAATTTCCAGGACGCCTTGTCGGTCGCGCTGGAAGGCGCCTTCGACGCAGTCAAAATGGAGACTGCCATCGAATCGCGGATGGCGGACAGGCTGTCGGCCACCGATCTGTCCGACCTCGCAGCGTTTTACGCTTCCCCGTTGGGCAAGCACGTCACCGCTTTGGAAATTCAGTCGTCTGGCCCGGAAGGCAGGCAAAGCAAGAAGACAGAGGGCAAGCAAATCCTCGCCGAGCTTCCGACCAAGGATCCAGCCCGGCTCGAATTGTACCGCAAGATCATCGACGATATCAGCGCTGTCGACACCGGCGAGGCGATAGCGCTGAACATGAGCTACGCGATGGTTACGGGGATGCTGGGCGCAGCCGGAAAGCCTCTGTCGGACGAACAGATCATGGCGCTGGTGCGTCAGCAATCCGTGAAAATTCGCCAGAACATCGAACAGAATGCCATGCAGGGTAGCGCTTATACGTACCGGGATCTCCCGCTCGGCGATCTCAGACTGTACTCGACATTCCTGGCGTCACCCGCGGGCAGCCGCTATTACGACCAGATGCTGACGGCCTTTGGCATGGTGATGACAGAGGAAGCGCGCTCGTTCGGACATCGATTGTTCGTCGCGCTCGGTTACCGAAAGGCCTGAGCCGCAGTATCGGGCACTTTAGCAGAACAAAACGTAGACACTTCTGGTCTTTCGCTCCCGAATCACTACATTCGGGGGAGATGTCCGGCTTTGCGGAAGAAATGCCCTTTTTCGACGAACCCAATGCGCGGCCCGCGGCCCCGTCGGGCATAGCCGCGCGCGCCATGGCGGCCCGCAGCGGACCCAACAGCGCACCCGATTATCTCAACGGCCTCAACCCCGAGCAGCGGCTGGCGGTGGAAACCACCGAAGGCCCGGTCCTGGTGCTGGCCGGCGCCGGCACCGGCAAGACCCGCGTGCTGACCACCCGCATCGCCCATATCCTGGCCACCGGCAGGGCTTTCCCCTCGCAGATCCTGGCGGTGACCTTCACCAACAAGGCCGCGCGCGAGATGAAGCAGCGCATCGGCCATCTCGTCGGCGAAGCCGTCGAGGGCATGCCGTGGCTCGGCACCTTCCACTCCATCGGCGTCAAGCTCTTGCGCCGCCACGCCGAGCTGGCCGGGCTCAAATCCGATTTCACCATCCTCGACACCGACGACGTCGTACGGCTGATCAAGCAGCTGATCCAGGCCGAAGGCCTCGACGACAAGCGCTGGCCGGCCAAGCAGTTCGCGCAGATGATCGACGGCTGGAAGAACAAGGGCCAAGGCCCGGCCGACATTGCCGAGGGCGATGCCCGCAGCTTCGCCAACGGCAAGGGCCGGGAACTATACAAGGCCTATCAGGAGCGGCTGAAGACGCTGAACGCCTGCGACTTCGGCGATCTGCTCTGCCACCCGATCCGCATCTTCCGCGCCAATCCGGACGTGCTGAAGGACTACCACAAGCGCTTCAAATACATCCTCGTCGACGAGTACCAGGACACCAACACCGCGCAATACATGTGGCTGCGGCTGCTGGCGCAAAGGCCAAGTGCGCCACAACCGCCAAGTGAGCCACAACCGCCAAGAAGTGGCGTTCCAGGTGGCCGCGTTCCAAGTCCTAGCCCGTCCAGGACTCCTGATCGAACTGAGGCGGGCAACTACAAACCTGCGGCGTCAAAAGACGATCCTTCGGAAGAAGGTAACTACGTTAGACCAAACACCTCCTACCGCTGGAATGTTCCGGCCGAAGGCCGCAAGCCCGACCGGGCGTCCGAGCCGTTGCGAGGCCCCCGCGGAGGGCCCGCGCCGGCAGGCGCGGAACAGCCCGTGAGCGTGAATATTTGCTGCGTCGGCGACGACGACCAATCGATCTATGGCTGGCGTGGCGCCGAGGTCGACAACATCCTGCGCTTCGACAAGGATTTTCCCGGCGCCACCATCATCCGTCTGGAGCGCAATTATCGCTCGACCGCGCACATCCTCGGCACTGCCTCGCACCTCATCGCCCACAATGAGGGCCGCTTCGGCAAGACGCTGTTCACCGAGAAGGTCGCCGAGGACGACGAGAAGGTGCATGTCCACGCCGCCTGGGATTCCGAGGAGGAGGCGCGCGCCGTCGGCGAGACCATCGAGACCTACCAGCGTGCCAAGCACAAGCTCAATGATATGGCCATCCTGGTCCGCGCCTCCTTCCAGATGCGCGAATTCGAGGATCGCTTCGTCACGCTCGGCCTCAACTACCGCGTCATCGGCGGCCCGCGCTTCTATGAGCGCATGGAAATCCGCGATGCACTGGCCTTCTTCCGCGTCGTCGCGCAGGGCGCCGACGACCTCGCCTTCGAGCGCATCGTCAATGTCCCCAAGCGCGGCCTGGGTGAAGCCACCATCCGCCAGATCCACGACACGGCGCGGAGCTTGCGCATCCCGATGCTGGAGGCAGCCGCCAAGCTCGCAGAAAGCGACGAGCTGAAGCCCAAGCCCCGCGCGGCCTTGCGCGAAGTGGCGGCCAATTTCGAGCGCTGGCAGAAGGCGCTGGAAACCACGCCGCACACCGAACTCGCCGAGACCATTCTGGAGGAGAGCGGCTACACCGACATGTGGAAGAACGACCGCTCGGTCGAGGCGCCGGGCCGGCTGGAAAACCTGAAAGAGCTTATCCGCTCCATGGAGGAGTATGAATCGCTGCGCTCCTTCCTCGAACATGTCGCCCTGGTCATGGACGCCGAGCAGAACGCCGAGCTTGACGCCGTCAACATCATGACGCTGCATTCGGCCAAGGGCCTCGAATTCGAGACCGTGTTCCTCCCCGGCTGGGAGGAAGGCCTGTTCCCGCACCAACGCGCGCTGGACGAAGGCGGCCGCTCCGGCCTGGAGGAAGAGCGCCGTCTCGCCTATGTCGGCCTGACCCGGGCCAAGAAGAACCTGCATCTGTGGTTCGTCTCCAACCGCCGCATCCACGGCCTGTGGCAGTCGACCATCCCGTCGCGCTTTCTGGACGAACTGCCGGAAGCCCATGTCGAGGTCGCCGAAAGCGGCAACTCCTATGGCGGCTACGGCAATTCCTATGGCGGCGGTTCGTTCGCGTCGGGCCGTGGCGGCCAGGGCGCAGGGCGGCAGAACCCCTACGGCGCCTCGCGCTTCGACAATGTCGGCGCGGAAAAATCCGGCGCCTTCTCCAACACCTATGCGACGCCCGGCTGGCAGCGCGCGCAGGCCAACCGCACCGAGGCGACCGACCGCAACTGGGGCTCGCGCTCCGGCCACCAGGTCGAGCGCATCGGCTATGGCGAGACCGACTCCGGCTACGGCGCCGGCCGAACCAGCGTCAAAGGCCGCACCATTGACGGCGAACTGGTCGCCAAATCCGTCGCCGACACGCCGTCGCCCTTCAGCGTCGGCGACCGCGTCTTCCACCAGAAATTCGGCAACGGCAACATCTCCAACATCGAAGGCAACAAGCTGACCATCGACTTCGACAAGGCCGGCCAGAAACGCGTGCTGGACGGGTTTGTGGCGGCGGTGTGAGCGCCCGCTTGTCCTGTTGTCCTACAAGCGACCACATTGTTGTAGTCTGGCGGAGCCCTCCCCGCCTCGTCATCCACGGGCGGAGCAAGGAGCGTAGCGACGCAGCGTAGACCCGAGGATCCATCCCGCGTCTTCAACGCGTTGCCACGGTGCGGAATCCTGCGCAGCTGCACGCCAAGGTCGCGGAATGGATTCCAGGGTCTACGCTGCGTCGCTTCGCTCCTGCTCCGCCTTAGAATGACGAAGCGACGGGCGTCTGCCCAGTCGTCGGGGCATGCGGTCCGCAACATGAGCGTCCCCGTCAATTTAGCCCGCCCCTCACCTGTACCGCGCCTGGTTCCACTTGTGCCCCAGCAGCGACAGGATGATGATCAGCCCGTTGAAGAACTGGACGTAGAAGCCGCTCAGGCCCGCCGCCACGACGCCGGTCTGGATGAACGACACGGTGACCGCGCCGATCGCTCCACCGGCAACCGTACCGATGCCGCCCCAGGTCGGCGTGCCGCCGACGAACACCGAAGCCAGCACCGGCAAGAGATAGCCGTCGCCCGCGGTCGGCCACCAGGTGAAGTTGATCATCACCGAAAACGTGCCGGCGATCGCGGCCCCGATGCCGGTGAAGATGAACACTTTCACCCGCACACGCTTGACGTCGATGCCCATTTGCTGGGCGCTGTCGGGGTTGTCGCCGACGACCCTCACCTGCGCGCCGAAGCGGTGCCGGTTGTAGAGCATTGCCGAAAAAATGACGAAGGCGAGTGCCCATAAGACCTGTACCGGAAAACCCCACACCTGACCGGAGAAGATGGTGTACGCCCAGCTGTCGCTGAGACCGGTCAATGCGGTCGATCTGCCCTCGTTGATGATCTGGATCAGTCCCCGCAGCAGGAAATTCATGCCGAGCGTGGCGATCAGCGACGACAGCCCGCCATAAACGACCAGGGATCCGACGAGAAAGCCGAGCAGCGTGCCGGTGAGAATCGCCGCTGCGATGCCGAGAAACGGATCGTAGCCGGCCTGCACCACCAGCGCGAACACCCAGGAGGCAAAGCCCATGGTTGCGGGAAACGACAGGTCGATCTCGCCGCAGGTGACGACGAAGACCAGCGGCACCACCACGAACAGGGCAACCGGCAGCGTGGTCAGCACGGATCTGTAGAGATACCAGGTGGTGAACACGGTCGGGTTGGCGATCAGGAACGCCGCCATCATGATGATGAACACGGCGAGCGTGCCGAGCGCTGCGCGGTTGTCGATGACGAAACCGCGCAGCCAATGGTCGGACGGGTGCTTCCACTCAGGCCGGGCTG
Organism: Mesorhizobium sp. C416B; assembly: GCF_030323165.1. NCBI lineage: Bacteria > Pseudomonadati > Pseudomonadota > Alphaproteobacteria > Hyphomicrobiales > Phyllobacteriaceae > Mesorhizobium > Mesorhizobium sp. C416B. Next base: position 6,091,663 of record NZ_CP100471.1, on the reverse strand, counting down.
CCTTGCCGCCGAGCGGGCTCTGCAGATCGGGTTCCATGGTCTTGCTCATCGTGCTGCCCTCTCCGCGTCGCCGGCCTCGTGCAGCCCCGGCAATCCGCCGGGATGCGCAACGTCTTCCATGAAGTTGATCAGCTCTTCGGCCGACTTGACCTCGGTGCGATCGGCGGTCAGCGCCACCTTGCCGCGGTCAATCACAACGAAGCGGTCGGCGATGTCGAAGACGTGATGGATGTTGTGGCCGATGAACAGGATCGAGCGCCCGCTCGCCCGCACCTGGCGCACGAAATGGAAGACCTTGGCGGTCTCGGTCAGCGACAGCGCCGTCGTCGGCTCGTCGAGGATGATCAGCTCCGCCTGCTTGTAGATGGCCCGCGCGATCGCCACGCCCTGGCGTTCGCCGCCGGAGAGCTGGCCGACGATCGAATGCGGCGTGAACACCTTCGAGGTAAAGCCGATCTCGCGCATCAGCCGGCTCGCCTCCTCTATCTCTTTATTGACCTTCAGAAAGCCCATGAAGCCGGTGAGTTCGCGGCCCATGAAGATGTTGCGCACGATGGTCTGCTGCACGGCCAGCGCCCGGTCCTGGAAAACCGTCTCGATGCCGGCGTCGCGCGAGCGTGCCGCACTCCAGCCGGTCACCGGCTTGCCGCGCACCAGGATCTCGCCGCTGGTCGGCTTGACGACGCCGGACAGGATCTTGATCAGCGTCGATTTGCCGGCGCCATTGTCGCCGATCAGGCCAACCACCTCGCCGCGGTCGACCGAGAGATTGACCCCGCCCAGCGCATAGACCTGGCCATAGGATTTGCTGATGTCGCGCAGTTCGATGATGCGTTCGGCCATGGTGATCCTCGCTCCTGTGGTATCATCCGGCCTGGTGCCGGCGGTCCTGCCGGCCGGGCTTGCGCCCAGCCGGCAGTTTGGGAGGTCAGCGCAGCGCCTGCTTGGCGAGCTCGGCGACGATCTCGTAATTCTGCGGCGTGACGAAGCCCGCCCCGGTGTCGACATTCATCGGCGCCAGGCCCAGCACCACCTGCTGGCAAAGGCTGAGGATCGGCAGATAGCCTTGCAGAAACGGCTGCTGATCAGCCGTCAGCTGCACCCAGCCGCCCTTGAACGCCTCGACGATCTGCGGGCTGGTATCGAAGCCGAAGTTGAAGATGTCGCCGGGCTTGCGTCCTGCCGCCTGCATGTAGGTGGCGACGTTGCCCAGCATCTGGCCGCCGGGATAGCCGACCGCCTTGACGTCGGGATTGTTGAGCAGGGCCGCGGTGATCACCGGTATCGCCAGATTGGGGTCGGACGCCCATTCGCCGCTCGGCGGCGACGACAGCTGGATGACCTCGACGCCGGCTTCCTTGAGTGCTGCCACCGTGCCGCGCTCGCGCGCGCCGCGGGCCTCGTTCTCGAACGGACCGATCATGATTGCCTTGTCGCCGGACTTGAGCTTCCCGAGCTTGAACGCCTCAGTGCCGAGCGCGCGGCCCTGCTGCTCCTGCTGGGCGCCGACATAGCCGCCGCCGAACGCGTCCACCACCTTCGGCACCGGCACGTTCTGGTACATCATCTTGATGCCGTCCTTGTGCGCCTGTTCGGCCAGCGGCATGATCGCGGCGTCGCCCGGATGGCCCATCATGGCAATGCCGTTTGGCTTCACGGCGACGGCCTCGCGCAATTGCTGCACCATCTTCTCGACGTCCCACTGCGAGAAGATGTAGTCGACCTTCGGCCCGAGATCGGACGCCGCCTGCTTGGCGCCATTGTAGACGATGGTGCCGAAAGCGTCGCCCTCGGCGCCGCCGACGAAAAAGCGGATGTGGACATCCTTGCACCACTGGGCGTCGAGCGCCTGCGCCGGCAGAGTGGAGATGGCAGCGCACAGCGCCGTGGCGGCGGCCACGACGGTCGAGCGCAGAAGTGTCGTTCTCATTGCGATGCTCATGCACGTTCCTCCCTTTTGTCCTCGGTGAGCCGAGGGGTTCGTCGTTCGCTTTTCGGCAGTGCTTGTCGGCAGTGCTTGGCAATCTGTCAGGCCGGCTCCTCCCACCGGCCCTCGGTCACGCCGGGTTCGGCAGGTAGGTCGCTCCTCCCCGGCATTGCTTGAGGTATTCCAGCCCGCGCACCTGGCCTGTGATTTCGAGGTCGCCGCGATAGACCGGGTCGTGCCAGCCCTCGATGTCGATGGCGCCCTTGTAACCGGCCAGCCGCAATTCGCTGATCACCCGCGTCCAGTCGCTGTCGCCAAACCCGGGCGTGCGCATCTGCACGAAGGGCAGCTTGCCGAACACGCCGTGCTCGCGGATCACATCCCAGCGCACCGTCGCGTCCTTGCCGTGGACATGGAAAATGCGCGGCGCCCATTTGCGGATCTGCGGCATCGGGTCGATGAGGTAGACAAGCTGGTGGCAGGGCTCCCATTCGAGGCCGAGATTGTCGTCGGGCAATTCGTTGAACATCAACTCCCAGGCATCGGGATTGTGGGCGATGTTCCAGTCGCCGGCCGCCCAGTTGCCATCCATGGCGCAATTTTCGAAGGCAATGCGCACGCCCTTGTCGGCGGCGCGCTTGGCCAGTGGTCCCCAGACCTCACGGAAGCGCGGCAGGCTGTCGGTCAGCTTCTTGCCGCGAAGGCGGCCGGTGAAGCCGCTGACCGTCGAGGCGCCGAACAGATGCGCGTTGTCGATGACGGTTTCCCAGGCCGCGAGCACGCCGCGATCGACCTCGCCATCCTCCAGCGGATTGCCGAACACGCCGATCGACGACACGGCGACATCGGCATCGCCGATCGCCTCGCCAATCTCACCGGCGAGCCGCGCCAAATCCTTGCCGCCCAGCGTCTGCCAGAAGAAGGGCTGGATGCTCTCGAAGCCGAGCGGCAGAATCTCTCTGATGTAGGCGGCCGGGTCTTCGAGATTGGCCCGCACCATGGTGCCGATGCGGATGTCGAGAAGCGGGTTTGGCATCATGATGCTTCCTGTGTGATTGCGACGCGCCGTCCGGTCTCGGCGCTTTCGATGGCGCCAAAAACCATGGCCAGGCTTTTGATGTTGTCGCTGCCACGGGTTTCCGGCTCGCTGCCGGTCTCGATGGCGTGGATGAAATCCTTGATGATGCCGAGATGACCGCCGACGCGGTCGGCGGAATCGAGCGGCGGTACTGTGATGGGCTGGGTCAGGTCGAACAGGCCGTCGCGGACCGACAACACAACCTCGGCCTTCAGTCCGTCCTCGCCGTCCCAGACCAGGCTGCCGTGCTCGGCGACGATGCGCCACGTGCTCTCCCAGCTGGTGCGGAAGCCCGCCGCGCACCAAGAGCCTGCGTAGGTGAAGCGCTTGCCGCCGCCGAGATCGAAGATAGCGCTGGCCGACGATCCCTGCCGGTACCAGGAATTCGCCGGCTCCCATTCCTGGCAAAAGACGCCGGCGGGATCGCCGCCGACCATGTAGCGGGCGGCGTCGAAAGTATGGATCGCCATGTCGAGCAAAAGCACATGCGCCATCTCCTCGCGGAAGCCGCCGAAATGCGGCGCGACGAAGAAATCGGCATGGATGCTGGTTGGCTTGCCGATGGCGCCGGAGTCGAGAAAGCGCCTGATGCGCCGGACATTGGCGACGTAGCGGCGGTTCTGCACGACCGCATGGATACGCCCCGCGTTACGTGCCGCATCGACGATGGCGCGCGCATTTTCTGGAGTATCGGCCAGCGGCTTTTCCGTCAGCAGATGGCAATTATGGGCAAAGGCGGCAAAGGCGACATCACGCCGGGCGGCTGGAACCACGACATCGAACACCGCGTCGGGCCTGGTCTGGTCGAGAACCTGATCGAGGCTGGTGCCGATGACGGCGCGATCGAGCCCGTATTCGCGTGCCCTCGCCCGCGCCCGTTCGGCGTCGAGATCGACAAGTCCGACAATGGCCAACCCGCCGATCTGCCTCGCGGCATCGAGCCAGGCCTTGCTCATCGCACCACAGCCAACGAGGACGGCATTCATCATCCGGCATTCCTCCCGTCCGGTCCCTCCAGACCGAATGTCACGGCATTTCCGGCATCACCGTAAACGCTTTTCCGTAAACGTTTACGAGAACACACCCGATGGCGTAGAATGTCAATCGGCTGCCAGCGAAAACCATCCCGAAGCCTTGGCCTGGGCGGCAGCCGGTGCTAGCCAAGACAGGGGGAGAACTGTCCTTGGCGTCCAGCATCCATGACCTCGCGCGTCACCTGAACATTTCGATCGGCACCGTGTCGCGGGCGTTGAACGGCCGCGCCGACGTCAATGCCGACACCCGCCAGCGCGTGCTCGCCGCCGCCAAGCAATTGAACTATTCGCCCAACCAGTCCGGCCGCAGCCTGCGGCAAGGCACCACCCATTCGATCGCCTTCATGCTGCAGCCGCATCCGGGCGACCAGCAATATGGCGAACCGTTCTTCATCCCGTTCCTGATCGGTCTGCAAGGCCGGCTTGCCGAGTATGGCCTGGATTTGATGGTCGTCATGGGTGAGCCCGGTCAATATCAGCAGGAGAGGCTGCGCCGCGTTGTTGAGACGCGCCGGGCCGACGCGGTCGTGTTGGCCAATACACGGCGGGAAGACGATCGGATCGACTATCTCAGCAAGGCCGGCTTTCCCTTCGCCACGCTTGGCCGAAGTCAATCCGGCGACGACACCTATCCTTCGCTCGATATAGATTTCGAGAGGGCGGGTGATGAAGCCGTCGACCGGCTGGTCGCGCGCGGCCACCGCCGCATTGCCGCCATCCGCCCTTCGCTTGATCTCAACTTCGGCTACCTGTTCCTCGACGGCTACCGCAAGGCGCTGGAGCGGCATGGCATCGAAGTCGACCCCGGCCTGATCGCTGACGGCTTCATCAACGAGGCCGGAGGCTACCAGGTGACGCCGCGCGTGATGCTCTCCAAGGACCGGCCCACAGCCATCATCTTCAACAATGACGCAATGGCGCTCGGCGGCTGCAAGGCACTGGCCGAAATGGGCATCAGGCCCGGCCACGACATCGCGGTGATCGTCATCGTCGACACGCCGCTCTGCCGTTATTTCTCGCCGGCGCTGACCGCCTTCCGTCCGTCGCTGGAGCCGATGGGCCGGCGGCTGGCCGAAATGTTGCTGGCCTCGCTTCCCGCCTTTGCCGGCCCGGAAGGTCCGCGCATCATCCGCGAAGTCTGGCCGCTGGAGCTGATCGCCCGCGACAGCGATTGATCCGCCGCGGAAGGCCGGCGGGCCTCAATCCACCTTCTTCTCGCCCCGCTCGCCGGCCTTAACGATGTCGCCGGTGGTGAACAGGATTTCCTTCAGTTCCGTGCGCCAGTCTTTCTTCTGGCGCAGCAGGAATTCCAGATCCATGCCGAAATGCTTGAACTCCTCGCCTTGCGCGTTCTTCATGATCGCCTTGGCCTGAGGGTCTTTCTCGACCGACATGCGCTGTTCGTACCAGCTGATCGCCTCGGCCTCTTCGATCAACGAGGTGATCATGCGGGCAAAGGTCCGCACCTCCTGCGTCAGTTCTTCCGGCGGCTCGTGATACTGATCGAAACCCATTTATCCCTCCCAGGCCCGGGGCTCGACCGGCCATCGCAGGCGACGCTTGGGCTCGCGTGCAACGGATCAGGCTGGAAAATGGTTCCGGAGCGCGTGCGACAAGGTCTGTCACGCAACTATCATCTTCGCGTCCTAGACCGCTCATCGGTGGGCGCGGCATCGTCGATTGCGGCGGCTTCGTCATCCGGCCGTTCCGGCCCGTTCCGTCACAAGAAGGATCTCCATGAAAAATCTGCACCGAACCGTGTCGCTCGGCGCCGCATTGGCGCTGTTTACCGCCCTGACCCCTGCCCTTGCCGGCAGCACCGCCACCGTTGGCGGCTTCGTCAACAAGGGCCTGGTCGGCGTCGGCCGCATTCCGGCCGATCAGAAGGACAAGTTCGGCGAGACCTTCGGCTCCGGCTCCGGCATGTCGATCGACGCCGCAAGCTGGACCCATGGCGCGGATGGCTACAAGGGTTCGCTGTGGCTGCTGCCGGATCGCGGCTACAATGTCGTCGGCACCACCGACTACCGGCCGCGGCTCAACACTATTCGCATCGAGTTCACGCCGACCGCACTGGGCGCCACGCCCGCTGCCGGCCAGGAACAATCAGGCGTCAAGGCGACGCTAGCCGATTCGCTGCTGCTCACCGACGACAAGGGCGCAGACGCCACCGGCCTCGATCCGCTCAACGGCGTGCGCGCGGCGAGCGGCGACCTGCCGATCCTGCCCGAGGCCAATGGCAAGCTGGCGCTCGACAACGAGGCGATCGCGCGGCTGCCCGACGGCACCATGTTCATCTCTGACGAATACGGCCCCAACATCTACCGCTTCTCGGCCGACGGCCATCTGTTGTCGGCAACGCAGCCGCCGGCCGCTTTGGTGCCGATGCGCAAGGGCGGGCCGAACTTCGCCTCCGACAATCCAGGCCCCGGTGCAGCCGAACCCGATCCGAAGGATCCCGAAACCGGCCGCCAGAACAACCAGGGCCTCGAAGGCATGGCGCTGACGCCGGACGGCAAGTCGCTGATCGCTGTGCTGCAGTCGGCGCCCCGCCAGGATGGCGGCGATTCGCCCGCGACGCGCCAGAACACCCGCGCCCTGGTCTACAACGCCTCCGACCCGGCCCATCTCAAGCTGGTGCATGAATATGTCGTGCCGCTGCCGGTGTTCAAGGTCACCAAGGACAAGACCAAGGTCGCCGCGCAGAGCGAGATCGTGGCGCTGTCCGACAAGACCTTCCTGATGCTGGCGCGCGACAGCGGAAACGGCCAGGGGGTGAAGGGCGATACTTCGCTGCTGCGCCAGATTTTCGTCGTCGACGTCTCTGGCGCCACCGACATTGCCGGCGGCGCCTTCGATGCCGCCGACAAGCCGCTGGCGCCCAAGGGCGTGCTCGACCCCTCGGTGACCCCGGCCAAGCTGACGCCGTTCATTGACATCAACGACAACAAGGAACTCGGCCGTTTCGGCCTGCATGACGGCAAGCCGAACGACAAGAACAATCTCTCGGAGAAGTGGGAAGCAATGTCTGTGGTCAGCCTGCTCGATCCGGCGCTGCCCGACGACTATTTCCTGTTCGTCGGCAACGATAACGACTTTCTCACCCAAGACGGTTTTCAGGTCGGCGCGCCCTACAAGGCCGACGACGGCGCCGATGTCGACACCATGTTCCTGGTCTATCAGGTCACGCTTCCGGGCCTCGCCAAGAAGTAGCCGTATACGGAAAGGCGGACGCGCCCGGCGCGTCCGCCTCTAACCGTTTGTCGGCGATCAGCGATGCCGTGAAGGCACCTATTTCAAAATCTCCGCATCCCTTGGCACGCCGGCATCGATCGGCTCGGCGGTCCGGCTCGACACAGCCATGATCTTGCCCGCGGCCGACAGGTTCGGGCGCACATAGACCTGGGCTACGCCGTTGACCCGGCTGTAGAGGTCGATGATGTCCTGGTTCATGAAGCGCACGCAGCCCGACGACGCGTTCTTGCCGATGGAATCCCATTCCGGCGTGCCGTGCAGCCGGTACATCGTGTCCTTGCCGTCGCGGAACAGATAGAGCGCACGCGCGCCGAGCGGGCTCTGCGGTCCGGGCGGCATGCCGTCCTTGTATTTCGCCAGTTCCGGCCGGCGCTGGATCATTTCCGGGGGCGGCGTCCACACCGGCCATTTCTTGCGCGCCTGGATCACGGCGCTGCCGGTCCAGCCAAACCCGGCCTTGCCGAGGCTGACGCCATAGCGCATTGCCTTGCCGCCGTCGCGCACCAGATAGAGAAAATGTTCGGATGTATCGACGACGATCGTGCCGGGTTTTTCGCCGGTCGGATCGTCCACGATCTGGCGCACGAACTTCGGATCGAGCTTGGCCACGGGGATTGCCGGCAATGAAAAGCCCTCATCGACGCGCGCCGAATACATGGTGGCGGCATCGCCCAGAGCCGGTTCGGTCGCCGGAGCGGGCGTTGGCGGCACCACGACGTCGGTCGTGGTGCAGGCTGAAAGCGCCATGGAAGCGGCACCCAAAGCGGATATTCCAAGAAACGCGCGCCGGTTCAGGCGCTCGGAAAAAAGCGGATTGTCGGACATGATCCCCCCAGCCTATTCATCATATCCAACAGGATATGCGACCCCACGCGGCGACGACCCATATCCCATTCCGAATGTTTTGAGAACTGATTAGCTTGAAGCCGCCAGGTGGCATGTTCCAATGCCGCATCGACCTTGTCCGTTAAATCGGCGATCATTGCCGGGCGGACTTTGAGATGAACCTTCGCCGAACAGCCCATGGACGAAAAAATACCACCGCGCCGGCGCACCGGCGACCTGACCAGCGGCCCGATTCCGCGCACGCTGCTTTTGTTCGCTCTGCCGGTGCTCGGCTCCAACGTGCTGCAATCGCTCAACGGTTCGATCAACGCCGTCTGGGTCGGCCGCTTCCTCGGTGAATCGGCGCTGACCGCCACCTCCAACGCCAATCTGGTGCTGTTCCTGATTCTCGGCACCGTGTTCGGCATCGGCATGGCCGCGACCATCCTGGTGGCGCAATCGGTCGGCGCCCGCGACCTGCCCGAGGCGCGGCGCATCGTCGGCACCAGCGCCAGCTTCTTCTTCCTCGTCTCGGCTATCTTCGCCGTCTGCGGCTGGATCTGGGTCGACGCCATCCTCAACACACTGGGCACCCCGCCCGATGCGCTGCCGCTGGCGCGCTCCTATCTGCGTATCATCTTCGTCGCCGTGCCGATGATGAACCTTCTGTCCTTCGTCATGACGGTGCTGCGCGGTGCGGGTGATTCGCGCACGCCATTCTTCTTCATGGCGCTCGCGGTCGTGCTCGACATCATCCTCAATCCGCTGCTCATTCGCGGCATCGGCCCCTTCCCCGAACTCGGCATCGCCGGCTCCGCCACCTCGACGCTGATCGGCCAGACGGTGAGCGTGATCGCCATCCTCGTCGTGCTTTATGCCAAAAAGCATCCGTTGCGGCTCGCCGGCGCGAACCTCGCTCTGCTGCGGCCGGATCCGGCGCTGCTCAGGATCGTCGTCTTCAAGGGCGTGCCGATGGGCCTGCAGATGATCGTCATTTCGGCGGCGGCGCTGACCGTGATGGGCATCGTCAACTCCTACGGCTCGCAGGTCGCCGCCGCCTACGGCATCGCGGCGCAGCTGTGGACCTATATCCAGATGCCTGCACTGGCGATCGGAGCCGCAGTCTCGTCGATGGCGGCCCAGAATGTCGGCGCCGGGCGCTGGGACCGCATCGGTCGCATCGCGGCGTCCGGCGTCGGCTTCAACCTGGTGCTCACCGGCGCCCTGGTGGCGCTGCTGTTCCTCTTCGACAGGCCGGTGCTCGGCCTGTTCCTTAGCCGCGACAGCACCGCAATCGACATTGCAGCCCACATCAACAAGGTGGCGTCCTGGTCGTTCATCCTGTTCGGCGTCACCATCGTGCTGTTCGCCACCGTGCGCGCCACCGGTGCCGTGATGCCGCCGCTGATCATTCTGGTGATTTCCGTGCTGGTCGTGCGTACCGGCTTTGCCTACTTCTTCAGGAGCTACATCGGCGAGGAAGCGCTGTGGTGGAGTTTTCCGGCGGGATCGATCACCTCGCTGGTGCTGGCCGCCGCCTATTATCGCTTCGGCCGCTGGCGCACCATGCACATGATCGAGGACCGGCCGGCCGCCGGCGAGCCGCCCGACACCGGCCTCGGCATCCCGCGCGGACGGGCAAACATGGCGCCCGAGACGCCAAACGGGTGAGGCTCAGCGCGCGTATTTGACGCCGAACCCCAGCGCTACGACAGAGAACAGCGTGATCATGCCGGCGAAGGCCAGGCTTGCCGTCGTCGGAGTGGCCCAACTCGACAGCAGCCCAATGCCGATCACCGGCAGCGCATTGCCGCAGAAGCAGCAGATGAAGAACGCCGACACCAATTCGGCGCGACGCTCGGCAGGTGCGATCTGGCTCACCACCTGCAGGCCGCCGCGATAGCCGAGCGCCGCCGCCACGCCGCACACAGCGGTGGCGGCAACCATCAGGGACATCGACGCGAAAAACTGAGCAGCAACCATCAGCCCTACGGCCGGGATCATCAGCGCCAGCGCGGCCAGCATGCCGGCGCGACTGGACAGTCGGGTCGTGGCCAGAATGGTCGCGGCCGCAACGATCGACAGTTCAAAGAACAGCCCGCCGGCCTCGGCATGGTTGGCCACATGCAGCTGCTGCGCCAGGATGCTCGGCGCTAGGGCTGCATAGAAGCCGACCAGCGCCATGGCGCCGAAGCCGGTGACGGCCGGCGCCACGAAAGCGGCGCGGATATCAGCGGGCACCGACAGCCGCGGCCGCAGCGAAACGTCGACCAGCCTTCCCGGCCGCGAAACGGTTTCCCTGGTGCGCCAGATCAACAGCGTCACCACCACGAGCAAGGCAAGATAGACCGCAAACGTTAGTCTCAACGGCCAGGGCGCATATTCGGCGAGCAGGCCCGATGCCAGCGCGCCGAGGCCAAGGCCAACGAAGTTGGTGCTGGTGGCGATGATTGCCGCGCGCGATTTGTCCTTACCCTCGATCAATTCGGCAAGCCAGGCCGTGCCGGTTCCCGCGCCGACGCCGATGCCAAGGCCGCTCAATATGCGGGCGACATCGAGCCATGCGACGTTCTCGGCCAACAGGAACACCAGCGCGCTGACCACCGCTATGGCCATCGACGCCAGCGCCGCAGGACGGCGGCCAATGCCGTCGGACAAGCGCCCGAACATCAGCAATGCGCCGAGATTGCCGACGACATAGACGGCGTAGACCAGCGTCAGCGTGATCTGCGAGAAACCGAAGGCCTGCTTGTAGATGACGTAAAGCGGCGTCAGCACCGTGCTGCCGGCGAACAGAGCGGCGATCATGGCGGCAACCGCGGCCATCGCGGGCCGGCCATCGAGTCCGTTGTCGCGCGTTATGGTCTCGGCATAGCTGGTCATGGCAACCTCCGGCCAATCGCCCAACGCCCAATTGCGCCCCAACGTCCATGTAAGGATGGCCGTTCCACGCGCCGAACTTCATCCTGACAACCTTGTCAGGATGGTCTTGCCCGAAATCCTCGCTTAACGTCTTTCCATCGAGAAGGAGAATCCATGGGAAAAGGCAGAGTCGAGGCATTCACCGATGGGGTGGTCGCCATCATCATCACCATCATGGTGCTGGAGCTGAAAGTGCCCCATGGGGAGGATTTTTCAGCGCTTCTGCCGCTGTGGCCGATCTTTTTCAGCTATGTCTTGTCGTTCATCAATGTCGGTATCTACTGGAACAATCTGCACAACATGTTCCACACCGTCCAAAGGGTCGACGGCCGCGTGCTGTGGGCCAACCTCAACCTTCTGTTCTGGTTGTCGCTGATGCCGGCGACGACGGCCTTCATGGGCGAGAACCATTTCGCGCCGGTCCCCGTCGCCGTCTATGGCATCGACCTGGTGCTGTGCGCGGTCGCCTACACCTTTCTCGCCACCAAGCTGCACCATTTGCACGGCAACGACACCGCCTTCGCCAAGGCGCTGGGCAATGACCGCAAGGGCAAGATCTCGGTGGCCCTCTACGCCGCCGCCGTCCCGCTTGCCTTCGTCAACCAATGGATCGGCGTTGCGATCTTCGTGCTGGTGGCCGCCGTCTGGTTCGTTCCGGACACGCGTTTTTCGCGGGTGCTGGAAAAGTAGCGTAGGACGCCTCTACTTGCGCATCGCCTTCAGCTTTTCGGCAACCGACGCGGCTAGGTCGGCATAGCGCTCCTCCAGCCGCTCGGCCGCCTTGATGATCGAAAAATCATGGCCGAATTTTTCCAGCGCCATGCGCAATTTCTCGACGAACTCGGCCTGTTTTTCGAGTGCCGAAAACAAGGTCTTCACCTGCGCTTCGCTTATGTCCGGATTGGCAAGCATCTGTGGCACCTCGCGGCCCATCTGGTCGCCGGTGGCGGTCTGCTCCTTCAGGATCGCAACCCAGTCGGTCAATCGGCAGTCTCCTGTTCAGCCGCAGCATGCACAGCCGCCGTTGATGCGGTCAACCCGAACACGCGGGACGGCCTTGCACGATGCGCGTCCCGCGCTAAGTTCGGCGCCACCCGAACCCTAGGAAAAAGATCATGACCTCCGACGCCGAAATCCAATCCGCTTTGCCCGCCCTCAGCCGAGGCAACGTCGCCGTCATCACCGGGGGCGCCAGCGGCATCGGGCTTGCCGCCGCCAAAAGGCTGGCGGCTATGGGCATGAGACTGGTGCTGGCCGACATTGGCGGCGCGCGCCTCGATGCGGCCCGCCAGGCAGTCGCCGCGATCGCCGGCGAGAATGCCGTGCTTGCGGTCGCCACAGACGTCTCGAAGGCCGACGAACTCGGCCGGCTGGCGGAAAAGACGCATGCCGCTTTCGGCGCCGTATCGCTGCTGATGAACAATGCCGGCGTCGGCAACAATCCGGGAAAACCGTGGGAGAACGGCGACGCCTGGAAGCGGCTGATCGACATCAATTTCTGGGGCGTCGTACATGGCGTCGAGGCCTTTGCGCCGGCCATGCTGGCCTCCGGAGAGCCGGGCCTGATCATCAACACCGGCTCCAAGCAAGGCATCACCACGCCACCCGGCAATCTCGCCTACAACGTATCCAAATCGGCATTGAAGACGTTCACCGAAGGGCTGGCGCACGCATTGCGCAACGAGCCGGGCGCGAAGGTCGCGGCGCATCTTCTCATTCCCGGCTTCACCTTCACCGGCCTCACCGAAGGAGCGGTCGAAAAACCCGCTGGCGCCTGGACCGGCGAGCAGGTGGTCGACTTCATGCTGGCTTCGCTGGCGCGCGGGGACTTCTACATCCTCTGCCCCGACAATGAGGTGATGCGGCCGACCGATGAAAAGCGCATGGCCTGGGCGATCGGCGACATCATCGAGAACCGGCCTGCTCTCTCGCGCTGGCACCCCGACCATAAGGACGCTTTCGCGGCCTTTATGGGAAACTGATCGTCGAACTCAGCCAAAGCCGAGACTCAGGCGGGCGCGCGTTTTTTCGCGGTGCGCTTTTGCGCGACGGCCTTCTTGCCCGCCAGTTCGGCGAGCTCGTGGTCATGGCGTTTTGCCGCCCGCTCGCATTTGTCTCTGATCTCCTCGACCTCGGATTCGGTCAGGTGCTCGATGCCGATGAAATGATTGTGGCCCTCGCTGACGCGGATCAGTTCGTCGAGCTTGGCCTGAACCGCGGCGCCGTCGCGGTTCTGGGTGTTCTGAATCAGGAACACCATCAAAAAGGTGATGATCGTCGTTCCCGTGTTGATGACGAGCTGCCACGTATCGGAGAAGCCGAAGAATGGCCCGCTTACCGCCCAGACGATAACGATGGCGCAACAGGCGATGAAAGTCGGCGGCAGGCCCGCCAAGTGCGAAACGGTGTTGGCGATTCTGGTAAACAGCTTTTCGATCATTCACATCCTCAACCGTTCAAAGCGCGACGAGCTGACCAAGGCCGCATTCATCGCTCCAACAATAAACAACCGGCAGCCGCTTCCGGTTCCCTGTCGCAGAGGGCATCGCTGGTGCAATTGTATGCACGCCAAAGGCGCAGCGCCGTGAAAAGCCGCCTTATCGGTTTGTTGCCATTAGTCACCATGCAGGCCAAAACCTGTTCGTTCCGCTTCACGGCGGATTTGTCTCCAAGCCCCTTCCGCTGGGCCACCCCCGCATGGCGGAAGGGGTTCGTTGCGTTGCCGCAGACCGGCGGAACTCTTCCCGACACGTGCCGTTCAGAATTTTGGCGCCAGGATTTCGGCCAGCCAGTCGATGAAACCGCGCACGCGCGGCGAGCTCTCAGGAATGCTCTTGCTCCCAGCGATGGAGGAAATCCTCAATCGGCAAGGCCTGCATGTCGGGAACCGCTTTGGCGAGTTTCTCCGGCGGCCAGTCCCACCAGGCGAGGCTTTCGATCCGCGCCGCGATCTCGGAGGGAAAGCGCATGCGCAACGGCTTCGCCGGTACGCCGGCGAGGATTGTGTAGGCCGGTACATTCCGCGTCACCACCGCATTGGCGCCGACGATGGCGCCATTGCCGATGCTGATGCCGGGCATGATGACGGCGCCATGGCCGATCCAGACATCGTTGCCGATGCCGACCGCCTTGGCCTGCCGCCGCGCGCGGAACGCCGCGTCGACGCCCAGCCAGCGGAAATACTCGTTCGGCCGGTAGCTGAGCTTGTGCTGCGTGATCCGCTCGATCGGATGCTCTAGCGCATTGATGCGGCTGTTGGCGGCGATCGAGCAGAATTTTCCGATCGTCGTGTAGATCGCCTCGGCGTGGCGCTCGAAATAGGAGAAATCGCCGACATGGACCTCGCGCAGCACCACCCGTTCGCCGATCGAGGCATAGCGGCCAAGCTTGCACGCTTTCAGCTCCGCGGTCGGATGGATGCGCGGCTCCGGATCTTTCAGGACGAGGTTTTCAGTACGGTCCATGCGGCGGATTTACCCCCGCGCAATTGCAGAAGCAATTGTCGCGTCGCGATCGGACCCGCAGGCGGGTGGATCGTGCGTCGGCTCCGACCGGCTATTTCGGCTTGCCGCCGGTCCACACCACGTTCTGGCCGAACAGCGGCACGGTCGTCACCGACATTTTCGCCGAGCCGTCCTGCACCTGGCGCGAATGCGAGAGATAGATCAGCGTCTCGTTCTTCTTGTCGTAGATGCGGTTCACCACCTGCTTCTTCCAGATCAGGCTGATGCCTTGCTTGAACACCTCTTCGCCGCCCTCGCTCATGTCGATGTCGCCGATGGTGATCGGCCCGGTCTGGCGGCAGGAGATCGAGGAATCAGACGGATCCTCGAACCAGTTGCCCTTGTGCAGCCGGTCGATGACGCTGCGGTCGAAATAGGAAACATGGCAGGTCACGCCGTCGATCTTGGGGTCCTTGATCGCCTCGACGATGATGTCGTTGCCGACCCAATCGACGCCGACCTTGCCGACCTCCTCTCCCGCGGCGGCACCGGCGCCAAGGGCAATGCATGCGGGCAGCGCGCCGCCGATCAGTTTCTGCCCAATCCGTCTCTGCCCAGTCCGTCTTTGCAAGGGAGCCTCCTCAGGTTCGGTTTGCCGGTCTCAGGTGGGATAAGGGCCAGCTGTTTGCAAGGTAGCGTCCAGCCCGGTTGCGGCAACGCGGCATCTTTGCCTTGCCCCCTGCGACCGGCTAAGACTGCCGGCAGAGAGGCGCCGATCCGGCGCTCGATGATTTCTGCTACGGACAATTACTGATGATGCGTTCAATTCTGGTCGGCATTCTCGTTCTGATGGCGGCGGGCATCGGCTGGCTCACCTTTGACTTCTATCGCGGCCACTATGGTGGCGAACCGTATGGCGCGCCATTCACGCTGGTCGACCAGAAAGGCGCGCCAATCACCGAAGCCGCCTTCCGGGGAAAACCCAGCATCGTCTTCTTCGGCTTCACCCATTGCCCGGAAGTCTGCCCGACCACTTTGTTCGAAATGGCCGGCTGGCTGAAGACGCTGGGCAACGACGGCAAGAACCTCAACGCCTACTTCGTTACAGTCGATCCAGAGCGCGACACGCCGCCGGTGATGAACACTTACGTCAGCAATTTCTCCGACCGCATCGTCGGCATATCGGGCGATCCCGACAAGGTGCACGCCATGGCGAAGTCCTTCAACATCTATTGGAAGAAGGTCGACACCGGCGACGGCGATTACACGATGGACCACACCGCCTCCGCGCTGCTGCTCAACGCCAAGGGCGAGTTTTCGGGCACCATAGCCTATGGCGAAAGCGCCGATACCGCGATCGCCAAGCTGAAGCGGCTGGCGGCAGGCTAGGCATGATCCCGAAACGTGGATTCCGGTTTTCTCGGACAGAAAAGTGTTGTCCAGAGATCATGCTCAAACAAGAGACCAGCTGATGGGTCAGACCAGGCTCCACTTCATCGCTGGGAAGATCGAGGCCGACCGCATCTTTGCCGCGCTCGAACCGGCTTTCGAGGATGAAGGCCTGCCGATCGCCGTGCTCGAAGTCGATGAAGACCGCGACATCTATGAGGTTTCGCTCTACACCGACGGCAATGTCGACGCGGTTGAGGCGCGGCTAAGGGACAGCCTTGCCGGACTGTCCCTGTCGAAGCCGATCGAGCGCGAGGTTCTGCCCGACATCGACTGGGTGGCGCGCTCGCTGGAGGGACTGAAGCCGGTGCGCGCTGGACGTTTCTTCGTCCATGGCGCGCATGACCGCCGGAAGCGCCACAGCGGCGAACTCGCCATCGAGATCGAGGCCGGCCTTGCCTTCGGCACCGGCCATCACGGCACCACTGCCGGCTGCCTCGAAATGCTGGAACGGGTCGTGCGCCGCGAACGTCCCAGGAATGCCCTCGACCTGGGCACCGGCAGCGCGGTGCTGGCGATCGCCGTCGCCAAACTGGCGCATATTCCGGTGCTGGCGACCGACATCGATCCGATCGCCGTCAGGGTCGCCGCCGCCAATGCCCGCCTCAACCACGTCAAGGCGCTGGTCGAAACGGTGACGGCGCCCGGCTTCCACCACCCGATCTTCGGCAAGCGCGCGCCTTTCGACCTCATCGTCGCCAACATATTGGCGCGGCCGCTGATGCGGCTGGCGCCTGAGATGGCCAGGCACATCAGCCTCGGCGGCTCGATCGTGTTGTCCGGCATCCTCGAGCGGCAGTGCAATGCGGTGATCTCGGCCTATGTCGGCCAGAATTTCCGGCATGTCAGGACCTTGCATCGCGAAGGCTGGGTAACGATCCACCTGAAGCACTGAGACGCAACGCGCTTTGGACCATCCGAGGCTGTTTGCGATTGGCGAAAATCGATTCCGGTTTTCCGGGTCATGCGCTACGGTCGCGCCCGATACAGGAGGCATACGATGTTCCAGACCTTCGATTCCGCAGGCGACCCGAGCGTCGGCAAGCCGCGCGTGACGTTGCTGCGGCGATGGCTGGCGGATAATGGCCTCGACGGTTTCCTGGTGCCGCGCGCCGACGAGCACCAGGGCGAGTATGTCGCCGACCGCTCGGCGCGGCTGAAATGGCTGACCGGCTTCAGCGGTTCGGCCGGCGTCGCGCTCGTGCTGCGCGACCGCGCCTTCATGTTCGTCGATGGCCGCTATACCTTGCAAGTGCGCCACGAAGTCGATCTCGACATTTTTGCAATCGAGAGTCTCGTCGACAACCCGCCGGCCTCCTGGATCAAGGACAATCTCGGCAAGGGCGCCAGGCTTGGCTTCGACCCCTGGCTGCACACGATCGCTGAGGTCAAGGCGCTGAAGGCTTCGGCCGAGCAATCCGGCGCGACGCTGGTGCCGCTGGACAATAACCCGATCGACATCATCTGGAAGGATCAGCCCGAGCCGCCGGTGGCGCCGGTCGAGATCCACCCGATCGGCTTTGCCGGGGAACTCGCCAAGGACAAGCTGGCGCGGCTGGCGGCGGCAATCGGCAAGGACGGCGCGACGCACGCCGTGCTCACCGACCCCTCCTCGATCGCCTGGGCCTTCAACATCCGTGGCGGTGACGTGCCGCACACGCCGCTGGCGCTCGGCTTTGCGATCCTCGCCGCCGACGGCAAGCATCAGCTGTTCATGGACAGCCGCAAGTTTTCGCGCACGGTCGCCGCCTATCTCACCCAACTCGCCGATCTGCACGAGCCCGGCGAATTCGAGGCGGCGGTCGCAGCCCTTGCCAAGGGCGGCGCCAAGATCGGGCTCGATCCGGTGCTGGCGGCGGAAAAGCTCAAAATGCTGGTCGAGGACAATGGCGGCGCATTTGTTTCAGCGGCCGATCCCGCCCGCATTCCGCGCGCCACCAAGAACCAGGCGGAAATCGCCGGCAGCCGCGCCGCGCACCGCCGGGACGGCGCGGCGGTGGCGAAACTGCTGTGCTGGCTGGAACGGCAGGAGCCGGGCACGCTCGACGAAATAACCGTTGTCACCAAGCTGGAGGAAACGCGCCGGCAGACCGGCGAGGAAACGCAGATGCCGCTGCGCGATGTCTCCTTCGACACCATTTCCGGCGCCGGGCCGAACGGCGCCATCATGCACTACCGCGTCTCGCGCGCCACCAATCGCAAGCTGGCAAAGGGCGAGCTGTTCCTGCTCGATTCCGGTGCCCAGTATCAGGATGGCACCACCGACATCACCCGCACCGTGCCGATCGGCCAGCCGACCGAGGAGATGCGCGAGCGCTTCACGCTGGTGTTGAAGGGCATGATCGGCATTTCGACGCTGCGCTTTCCCGCCGGCACGCGCGGCTCGGAAATCGACGCGGTGGCGCGCATGGCGCTGTGGAAGCATGGCTGCGACTTTGCCCATGGCACCGGCCATGGTGTCGGCTCGTATCTGGCCGTGCATGAAGGGCCGCAGCGCATCGCCCGCACCGGCACCGAAAAGCTGCTGGCCGGCATGATGCTCTCCAACGAGCCCGGCTATTACAAGGAAGGCTCCTACGGCATCCGCATCGAGAACCTGATCCTGGTGACACCGGCTGAACAGGTGGAGGGCGGCGACATCGCCATGCACGGTTTCGAGACGCTGACACTGGCGCCGATCGATATCAGGCTGATCCGCACCGACCTGCTGACGCGCGAGGAGTTGCAGTGGCTGGATACTTACCATGCCTGGGTGCTGGCCGAGATCGGCCCGATGCTCGACGGCGAGACGCTGGCCTGGCTGGAGAAGGCAACAGCGCCGCTGCCGCACGACGCCAAGATCTGAAATGAGCTTCTTTCTCCCCGTCACTATACGGGGAGGTGAGGAGCGGTCCGCGAAGCGGACGAAAAGCCAATTGCTTGGCTTTTCGAGTGACGAACGCCCGGCAGGGCAATGAGGGGCGGCGCCGACCGTTCGAAACTGATCTGCCGGCAGGCGCCCTATGCCACAAACTGCCGCGCGAGGATCAGCACCACCGCCCCGGCCAGAAACATCGCCATCAGGCCGGCGCGCAGCGAGACCACAGCGGCGACGACCAGTGCCGCCCATTCCGCCGGTCCGGCGCTGAGTGCGGCGGGCGCCACCAGCGTCGTCAGCACCGCCGCCGGCACGGCGTTCAAGCCGGCCTCGACGCGTGGATGGATGTGGTCGAAGCGCGAGATCACCAGATGGCCGCCGACGCGGGTGAGATAGGTGGCGATCGCGCCGGCAATGATGATCCACAAAGTCGCGCTCATCGTTTTGCCTCCACACCGCTATGGTGCGGCGGCAGGATGACGGCCAGAAGCACGCCTGCAACGGCGCCGATGGAGACGTGCCATGGCGATCCCACAGTCTTGTAGGCAATGATCGACGCCGCGGCGCTGGCGATCACCACCGGCAGCCACAGTGGCCGGTTGCGAAAGCCCATGACCAGCCCGAGGAAATAGATCGGCAGCAGGAAATCGATGCCCAGCGCATGCGTGTCGGGGATCAGCTTGCCGAACACCGCGCCCAGCGCGCTTTCGATCCCCCAGAACACATACACCGGCAGGCCAAGGCCCATATACCAGGCAAAGCCAACGGTCTCGCCGGCTTCGGCCCTGCGCTCCGCCACCGCGAACTGCGGATCGGTGAGCACGAAATAGCCCAGCGCTTGGCTGATAACCGGCCAGTGCGCGATTCGCCGGCCGATGCTGGCGGAGTAAAGCACGTGGCGGAAATTCACCGCGAAGATCGACAGCACGATCAGCCATGGCGCGACATGCTGGCCGAACAATTCGATGCCGACCATCTGGCTCGCGCCGCCGAAGATCAGCGCGCTCATCAAGAAAGCTTCGAGAACGGAAAAGCCGTTGTCGACGGCGATGGCGCCGAACAGCAGCCCAAATGGTGCCGCAGCGACAACGACCGGCATCGACAGCCGCACGCCGTCCCAGAAGTCGCTGGCCACAGAATTTTCGCTTAAGGTCTCTGCCGACATGTCACATTCCCATCTCGCGCTGCTATGTAGGAGCCGGCGTTTGAAAAGTCAGACGAATTCGCTTGAGCCAACAAATCAGCGAAACTGATGTTGTAAAAAAATGAGGGGTTCGGATGATCGCTTATGATTTCACCGGCAGGCACGCGGTCGTCACCGGCGCCGGTGGCGGTATGGGCGACGCGATCTCGCTGGCGCTGCTCGAGGCCGGCGCCTCGGTCACCGCCATCGACGTCAAGCCGCGTCCGGCGTCGCTTGCCGTCTATGACGACCGGCTCACCTTTGCCCAGGGCGACCTCACCGACGCCGCCTTCGTCGAGCAGACCATCAATGCCGCGGGCCGCGAGCGCGGCGGCATCGATTATCTCGCCAATGTCGCAGGCGTGCTCTGGTTCGGTCGCGACAAATCGGCCCTCGAGATGGACCTCGATGTCTGGGACCAGGTCTTCAACATCAATCTGAAATCCTTCGTCCACACCGCGCGGGCGGTGGTTCCCCATATGCGGGCCGGCGGACGCGGCGGCGCCATGGTGCACTTCTCCACCATCCAGTGGTATCGCGGCGATCCGACCCCGCAGGATGCCTACCAGGCATCGAAGGCCGGCGTCTGTGCGCTGTCGAAGTCGCTCGCCATGCAGTTGGCGGGCGATGGCATCCGCTCCAATTCGATCTGCCCGGGCATGGCGTTGACGCCGCTGCAGGCGCGCTGGGACACCGAGGAGAAACGCGCGGCCGTTGCCAATTATGCGCCGCTCGGCCGCATCGGCACGCCGCAGGACATGGCCAATGCCGCGCTATTCCTGCTTTCCGATGCGGCAAGCTACATCACCGGCATCGAACTGGCAGTCGACGGTGGTCTTTTGATGCGGATGTAGCCGTGCAGTGCGCCGGGCTGATTTAGCTCCGCGGTGCCGTGCCCTGGATCGCCCTGCCCCAGTCGAGCAGCGGCTTGGCGCGCAAGGCGAAATCGACAAGCTCGTCGACCAGCGTCGGCGCGTGAATTCCAGCCGGATCGATCATGTGCTGGACATAGAAGTGCCGGTTGCGGATGGCGTCGACAAGATCGGGTTCGTTGACCTGCTCGAAGCCACGCGGCGTGCGCTTCATGCGGCCCTCGGTTTCAAGTTCGAAGCCGTTTTTCTTCAGCGTTGAGAGCAGTTTTCGGAACTCGGCCGGCCGGGCGACGATCGCCTTGCGCATCGCCAGCAGCAGGGACGGCTCCGGATTCCACCAGGCGACATCGGCAAAGCAGCGGTCGATCCCGACATAGACGAAGAACACGCCCTGCTCCATCTTGGTGCCATCCGGCGACAGCATGGCCGACAAATGCTGGTTGTAGGGCCGCTTGTCCTTGGCGAAGCGCACGTCGCGGTTGATGCGAAACAGTGACTTCTTGCGGTCTCCGCGCAAGCCCAGACCCGCCGCCGCGAAGCGCTCGGTCAGCGTCTCGACCAGATCGCAGAACGGCTCATGCAACTCGCTGTCGTAAAGCGCGCGGTTTTCCTGGAACCATTCGCGGCTCTGGTGGAAGTCGAGCGCCTTGAGGAACGGTATGGCCTTTTGCCCGAACCCTTTGAACGAACCGGCCATCACGCCTTGCCGACCCGTTGCAGCCAGGTGTCCTCGTCGATGAATTCGACGCCGAGTTCGCTGGCCTGCTTCAGTTTGGAGCCGGCGCCCGGCCCGGCCACCAGCAGATCGGTCTTCGTCGACACCGAACCCGCCACCTTGGCGCCGAGCCGTTCGGCCATCGCCTTGGCTTCGGAGCGTGTCATCTTTTCTAGCGTGCCGGTGAAGACGATGGTCTTGCCGGCAACCTCGCTGTCGGTCGACACGGTGACGACATACGGCTTCGGCTTGACCTGTTCGAGCAGTCTGTCGAGCACGTCGTCATTGCGTTCATTGCCGAAGAAATCGCGCAACGCATCGATCACTGTATCGCCAATGCCGTTGATGGAGGGGAAGACGCTGTGCGGATCCTCAGCCGCCGCCGTTTCCTTGCCGACGCGGATCAGCTCCTCGACGGTCGAAAACGTCCGCGCAAGCACGGCCGCCGTCGTTTCGCCGATATGGCGGATGCCGAGTGCGAAGATGAAGCGGTCGAGCTCCGGCTGGCGGCGCGAATCGATGGCCGCGAACAGCTTGTCGAGACCTTCATAATTGCGGTCCTCGACACCGCGCACATTCTTGCGCGCCTTGCCCGATGCCGCCTCGCGCAGCCGCGCCTGCTCCTCGCGCCGCTCGGCCAGCGCCCTGGTGACGGCCGGGCGGCGATCCCTGAGGGTGAAGATATCGGCGGCGGTCTTGACCAGTCCCGAATTGAAGAACAGGTCGATATTCTCGGCGCCCAGCCCCTCGATGTCGAGCGCGCCGCGCGACGCGAAATGACGCAGCCGCTCCACAGCCTGCGCGGCGCAGATCAGCTCGCCGGTGCAGCGCCGGCGCGAATCCTCCTTGCCGGTCTTCTCGTTGATTTCGCGCGTCGCCGGCGAGCCGCAGACCGGACAAATGTGCGGGAATTCATAAGGCACCGCATCAGCCGGCCGCTTATCGACGACCACGCTGACGATCTGCGGAATGACATCGCCCGCCCGTTGTATGACAACCGTGTCACCGATGCGGACATCGATGCCGTCGCGAATCGGCAGGCCGTTGCTGTCGAAGCCCTTGATGTAGTCCTCATTGTGCAGCGTGACGTTTTCGACCACCACGCCGCCGACCGTGACGGGCGCCAGCCGCGCCACCGGCGCCAGCGTACCGGTACGACCGACCTGGATGTCGATCTTCTGCACCGTCGTCATCGCCTGTTCGGCCGGGAATTTGTGCGCAACGGCCCAGCGCGGCTCGCCGGTGACAAAGCCCCAGCGACGCTGCAATTCCAGCTGGTCGACCTTGTAGACGACACCGTCGATGTCGTAGCCGAGCGACGAACGCAGCTCCTCGATCTTGTGGTAGTGCGCGATCAGCTCCTCGACCGACTTCGCCCGCACCATCAACGGGCTGACCTTGAACCCCCATTCGGCGAATTTCTGCACCGAATCATATTGGGTCGGCGCCGGATCCGCTGTCGTGTAGCCCCAGGCATAGGCAAAAAACTTAAGATTGCGGCTGGCGGTGACGGACGCATCCTTCTGTCGCAAGGAGCCCGCTGCCGTGTTGCGCGGATTGACATAGTCCTGGCCCCCCACCGCCGCCGAGCGGGCCTTCAGTGCCTCGAATTCCGCATAGGTCATGTAGACTTCGCCGCGGATCTCGATGGTCTCGGGCCAGCCCGATCCTTTCAGTTTGGCGGGGATGTCGGCGATGGTCCTGAGATTGGCGGTGATGTCTTCGCCGACAGCGCCGTCGCCGCGCGTAGCACCCTGCACGAACACACCGCGTTCATAGCGCAGCGACGCCGACAGGCCGTCGATCTTCGGCTCGGCCGTAAACGCGATGTCGAGGTCCTTGTCGCGGTCGAAGAAGCGCCGGCCACGCTCGATGAAATCGGTGACGTCCTCGTCTGTGTAGGCCTTGGCGAGGCTGAGCATCGGCACCGCATGGCGCACCTTGGCAAAGCCTTCCGCCGGCGCGGCGCCGACCCGCAGCGAGGGCGAATCCTCGCGCACCAGACCGGGAAAGCGCTCCTCGATGGCAAGATTGCGCCGCCGCAGCGCGTCATATTCTGCGTCCGTAATCGTCGGCGCGTCCTCGGCATGATAGCGCCGGTCATGACCGGCGATCTCCTCGGCCAGCCGCTGGAGCTCATCCGCGGCTTCGCTTTCGCTCAACGATTCGACTGGTTTTTCAGACATGCAGCGGTCCCTGGACAGTGGCGAGGCACCATAAATCAGGATTTCGGAAAAAGCATTCCTGAACAGCGGGATGGAGCCATATCCTGACTCAGTCCGAAAGCCTTGCGACGACTACGCTGCAGCAATATTCTCGCGTAGCAGCCGTTCGGCGGCTGCGCGCGCCTCTTCGGTGATGGTGGCGCCGGCCAGCATGCGCGCAATCTCTTCCTGGCGCGCCGCCCGGTCCATTTCGGCGATGCCGGTGGCGACCCTGTCCGAGCCGCCGGATTTGGATATCAGGAAATGCGTCGCAGCACGTGCCGCCACTTGCGGAGCATGCGTGACCGACAGCACCTGCACGCGCTTCGACAGCCTGGCCAGCCTTTGGCCGATCGCATCGGCCACGGCGCCGCCGACGCCGGTGTCGATCTCGTCGAAGACCAATGTCGGCGCCGAGCCACGGTCGGCCAGCGCCACCTTGAGCGCCAGCAGGAAGCGCGACAGCTCGCCGCCGGAGGCGACCTTCATCATCGGCCCAGGCCTGGTGCCGGGATTGGTGCGCACCCAGAACTCGACCTGGTCGATGCCTTCTTCCATGCGGTTCTCGCCATCGCTGGCCAGTTCGACGATGAACTCAGCCCGTTCCAGCTTCAGCGCCGGCAATTCGGCCATCACAGCCTTGGTCAGGCCGACCGCGGCCGCATGGCGAAGGGCGGAGAGCTGGGCTGCGGAAATATCGTAGGCTTCGCGCGCCGCTGAGGCCTGCTTTTCCAAGAGATGCAGGCGCCCCTCGCCGGCATCAAGATCGGCGAGATCGGCGGACATGGTGTCGCGCAGTTGCGCCAGATCGTCGACGGCCACACTGTGCTTACGTGAGGCCGCACGCAGCGAAAACAGCCGCTCCTCCGCCTTCTCCAGCCGCTGCGGGTCGTATTCGGTAGCGCGCAGTGCCGCCTCGACGCCCGATTGCGCTGCATCCAGCGACAGCATCGCCTCGTCCAGCGACTTCACCACATCCTCGAGCAGTCCCGGCGCTTCGCTGGCCTTGCGCTGCAGGCGCCTCAACAGGCTGGCCAGTTGCGGCAGCGGCGAGGACGGGCCTGACAGCACATCCTGTGCGTCGTGTATTTCCGAGGCGATCTTTTCCGCCCGCATCATCGTTGCACGCAACTCCGCCAGTTGCGTCTCTTCGCCGGGCTGCGGATCGAGCTTTGCCAGTTCCGCCACCGAGGCCCTGAGATAATCGGCCTCGCGCGCCGCAGCCTCGACCTTGGCGCGGTGCTTGGCAAACTCCTGCTCGGCGCCGCGCCAGTAGCGCCACGCCTCGCCGGTCGCGCGGGCGGCGCCGAGATGGCCGCCAAAACTGTCCAGCAATTCGCGATGCGCGCCTGGATCGACCAGGGCGCGCTCGTCATGCTGGCCGTGGATCTCGACCAGCGCGTGGCCGATGTCGCGCATCAGCGTGACGCTGGACGGCTGGTCGTTGACGAAGACACGGGTACGGCCATCCGCCGTCTGCAGCCGGCGCAGGATGATGTCGCCGTCATCCTCGATGGCGTTCTCGGCCAGCAGCGCGCGCACCGGGTGGTTGCGCGGCACATCGAAGACGGCAATGACCTGGCCCTGGGCAGCACCGTGCCGCACCAGCGAGGCGTCGCCGCGGGCGCCAAGCGCCAGCGACAGCGCGTCGAGAAGGATGGATTTGCCGGCGCCGGTTTCACCGGTCAGCACGGAAAGGCCGGGCTGGAAGTCGATATCCAGCTTCTCGATCAGGACGATATCGCGGATCGACAGTCTGGAAAGCATCAGAACCCGGACCTCAAGCAATTCCAGGAAAAGTGCGTAGCGGTTTTCCGTCCGGAATTGCATAGAACAAAAAGTTAGGACGGTTCAGCGCCTCAATCAAACCACTGAACCGCTGTGAAGCGGCATGCGACCGATGGAGTCGCAGCGCCGCACTATCTTTTTGTTTGAGCGTCGGATCAATCCGAAAAGCGCGTTCCGCCTCAGTCGATGCTCGGGCGTCAGGCGCCGGTGATCAGCTTGCCGGCCTTGGATATCCACGAACCGGCATTCTCGCGCGGCTCAAGCCCGTTGCTCTGCAACAGCTTGTAGGTATCCTTGTACCATTGGCTGTCGGGATAATTGGTGCCGAGCACCGCAGCGGCGGTTTGCGCTTCCGAGGTCAAGCCCATCGCGTAGTAGCTTTCGGCCAGACGCGCCAGCGCCTCTTCGACATGGCGGGTGTTGGAATAGTTCTCGACCACGTTGCGGAAGCGCTTGACGGCAGCAATGTATTCGCGCCGCTCGAGATAATAGCGGCCGATCTGCATCTCTTTGCCGGCCAGCTGGTCGTTGGCGAAACGGATCTTTTCCTTGGCGTCGTCGACATATTCCGACGTCGGCCAGCGCGTCACCAGATCCTGCATCGTCTGCACGGTCTGGCGTGCTTCCTTCTGATCCTGGGTGACGTCCTTGATCTGCTTGTAGTAGCTCAGCCCGATAATATACTGGGCGTAAGCCGCGTCGTCGGTCGACGGATAGAGCGTGAGATAGCGCTTGGCCGAGCCGATCGCTTCGTCATAACGGCCGGCGCGATAGTCGGCGAAGGCGCCCATCACCATCGATTTGCGGGCGAATTCCGAATAGGGGTGCTGGCGGTCGACGGCGTCGAACTTCTTGCTCGCCTCATCCAGGCGGCCGGCATTGAGATTGGCAAGGCCTTGATTGTAAAGGACGTCGGCCGGTTCGGTCTGGTCGACATAGGTCGACAGGTCGACGTCTTTCTCGGACGACATGCAGGCCGAGAGGAACAGCGATGGCACAACCACCGAAAGCGCCAGGAAAACAGCCCGATACGGCGCTTTCGATTGACCAACTCGCTTGAAGAACATGATTGGATTGCGCCCTTTCGGCGTTAGTTCAATGCCTTTCGCATGGCGTTCCCTCAAAACTGATCCCCACTTTTGAGCGACATGCGCCTAACAGACGGCAGCAGCCATAAACCATAACTGCCTTGCCCAGCAACGCTATGTCTAGCCAATCGCACATTTTTGTGGCGGCTTGGTGTTGCCCGGAAAGCTATGCACTTTCACGGCCGGTGATGCATCCGTGCAACACCGGCCAGCGTTCAGAAAGCCAGAAATACGTTAAGAATCAGATCACCCAAGGTGCAAAGACAGGGCCGGTGACGGCGCTCATCTCGGCGGTGCGGCCGCGCTCGCGGCGCGTGGTCTCGACGACCTCGAAGGCCGAACGGTCGGACAGAAGCCGCCGCAAAGCAGCCGCATTCATCCGGTGACCGCCGCGATAGGAGCGGAAACAACCGATGAAACGGGCGCCGGCCAGCGCCAGATCGCCCATCGCGTCCATCGTCTTGTGGCGAGCGAACTCGTTGGGGTAGCGCAGGCCGCCCATGTTGATCACCCGGTTGTCGTCGCCGATCACCAGCGAGTTCTCCAGCGAGGAGCCCAGCGCATAGCCGGCCGCCCACAGCCGCTCGACATCCTTCATGAAGCCGAAGGTGCGGGCGCGCGCGATATCCTGGCGAAAGATGTCGGGGTTGATGTCGGAGGCGAATAGCTGGCGGCCGATCGCCGGGCTTTCGAAATCGATCTCGACCTCGAAGCGCGTGCCGCTATAGGGCCTGAACTCGGCCCAGGACGCGCCATTCTCGATGCGGACGGGCTTGACCACCCTGATGTAGCGGCGCTTGACCGCCAGCGTCTCGATGCCGGCTTGGTCGATGGCTTCCACGAACGCCACCGCACTGCCATCGAGGATCGGAACCTCATGACCGTCGATCTCGATGACGATGTTGTCGATGCCGAGCCCGAAAAGCGTCGCCATCAGATGTTCGACGGTGGCGATATGCTCGCCTGCCGGATCGCCGAGCATGGTGCAGAGATCGGTCGCGCCGACTTCAGCAACCAGCGCGCGGAACTCGCGGCTCTCGCTTCCGTTCGAAAGGTGGAAGAGCACGCCGGTGTCGGCGTCCGCAGGGAGGAAATTGACGGTGACCGGTTTGCCGCTGTGAACGCCGGTACCGGTCAGCGTTGCACGCGATTTCAGTGTCGTCTGATAGTCTTGCAAGACAAACCCCATAGCCCAAACGCCTAAGTCCGCTTTAACCCAAAAGGCGCGGCTCTTTTTTATCGGCAGGCAGGGCCACTTCCCCGAATCCCAGCACACCGAAAGTGCTGCGGCAAAGATAATGGTCTGTCAGGGAGACTCCAAATCACGGTTTCTTACTCTGTGTAACCGCGACAGACCTTGAGCGTCACATCGTAACGCCTTGTTATTAAACCCCTTTAAACGTTAACAGGCAGACAACCTCTCGTCTGCCTGTTAACAAGTGTTACATACCGTTAACGGCTCAGTTGGCCTGGCGGCGCAGGAAAGCCGGTATCTCCAGCTGGTCGTCTTCCTGGGTCGACCTGGTCTGCGGCGTCAACCGGCCCTGATCGTCGAGCTGGCCGCGGCGCGGCGCGTAAAGCTGCGGATCCTGGCTGGCAAGGCGGCGCATTTCCGGCGCCGCCTGGCGCAGTTTCGGTTCGCGCGGCTGTGCCGGCTGCAACCGGGCCGGCTCTTCTTCGCGGCGCGTCAGTCCGTTGGTCAGCCGCTTGAGCAGCCCCATCGGCCCGCTGTTTTCATGGTCGGCCGGACGGCCCTTGGCTTCCACCTCGGCCCGCACCACCGGCGGAAAATCCTCCACCCGCGGCATGCGCTGCGGTGCGGCAGCCACCGGCTGCGGCATTTCCCGCATCGGCGCCGGTTGCATCACCTGCTGCACGACAGGCTGCGGCTGGGCAGGCGGGGCCTGGAAGATCTTGCTCTGCGGGCGGAAATCTTCCGCCTGGGCCATCGGCGTCGGACGAGCCATTGCCGCCGCATTGGCCTCGGCAAGTTGGATCGCCTCGGCCACCGGATCGGCCGCGCGCTGCTCATAGGTCTGCTGCTGGACCGGTGCCGGACGGCCTTCCGCCCCCGGAGCCGCTGGGCGGCTGACCGGCTTCTGCTGCGGCGGCACGGCCCGGATCGAGATCGGCGCCGCGGCAATTTCAGCTGCCGATTTGTCGATGCCGGTGGCGACCACCGAGACGCGGATGACGCCTTCGAGTTCCTCGTCGAAGGTGGCGCCGAGGATGATGTTGGCGTCCTGATCGACTTCCTCGCGGATGCGGGTCGCGGCCTCGTCGACTTCGAACAGGGTTAGGTCGCGGCCGCCGGTGATCGAGATCAGCAGGCCCTTGGCGCCCCTCATCGAGGTCTCGTCGAGCAACGGATTGGCGATCGCCGCCTCGGCGGCGGCCATCGCGCGGCCCTCGCCCGAAGCTTCGCCGGTGCCCATCATCGCCTTGCCCATTTCGCGCATCACCGAACGCACGTCGGCGAAGTCGAGATTGATCAGACCTTCCTTGACCATCAGGTCGGTGATGCAGGCAACACCGGAGTAGAGCACCTGGTCGGCCATGGCGAAGGCGTCGGCAAAGGTGGTCTTGTCATTGGCCAGCCGGAACAGGTTCTGGTTGGGGATGACGATCAGGGTATCGACACATTTCTGCAGCTCCTCGATGCCGAGATCCGCCGTCTTCATGCGGCGCTGGCCTTCGAAATGGAACGGCTTGGTGACGACGCCGACGGTGAGGATACCCCGTTCGCGCGCCGCGCGGGCAACCACGGGAGCCGCACCGGTTCCGGTGCCGCCACCCATACCGGCGGTGACGAAGCACATATGGGTGTTGGAGAGATGATCGATGATCTCATCGATGCACTCTTCCGCCGCCGCACGGCCCACTTCAGGCTGCGAGCCGGCGCCGAGCCCCTCGGTGACATGCGCGCCGAGCTGGATCAGCCGCTCGGCCTTCGACATGGTCAGCGCCTGTGCATCGGTGTTGGCCACGACGAACTCGACACCGCGCAAGCCCGCGGTGATCATGTTGTTGACGGCATTGCCGCCGCCGCCGCCGACACCGAATACGGTGATCCGCGGCTTGAGCTCGGTGATGTCCGGCTTTTGCAGATTGATCGTCATTGTCTCCGTCCTTTGCCTTTCCCGCCGCTTCGCCGCCGCGGCCGCCTATGGGGCTGTCCCCGTCAATTAGAAACTGTCTCTCAACCACTGACTCATGCGATGCAGTTTTCCGCCCGTCCCGGTCATCCTGAGACCGGAAATTCCTTTCGCCGGATGGCTCTCGAAGCTCGCCATCTGCGGATAGATCAGCAGCCCGACCGCCGTCGAGAAAGCCGGCCCCTTGGCAGCTTCCGGCAGGCCCGCCACGCCGAGCGGGCGTCCGATGCGCACATTGCGTCCCAGAATGCGGCGCGCCGCCTCGGGGAGACCCGCAAGCTGGCTGGCGCCGCCGGTCAGCACGACGCGTTTTCCCACGGCATTGCCGTAGCCCGACTTGTTCAGCCGGTCGCGCAACAGTTCCAGCGTCTCGTCGATGCGGGCGCGGATGACGCGCGTCATCACCGAGCGCGGGATCTGCAGCGGCATCTCGCCGTCTTCGCCGATCGGCTGGATCGAGACCAGGTCGCGATCGTCGGCACTGCCAGGCAGCGCCGAACCATGCATCACCTTCAGCCGCTCCGCGGCGTCGAGCGAGGTCGACAGGCCCTTGGCCATATCGAGCGTCACATGATTGCCGCCGATGGCAATGGCATCGGCGTGGACGAATTTGCCTTCCGAAAACACCGAGATGGTCGTCGTGCCGCCGCCCATGTCGATGCAGGCCGCACCCATTTCCAGTTCGTCGTCGACCAGGGCCGCAAGCCCGCTGGCATAGGGCGTCGCCACCATGCGCTCGACCGAAAGATGCGAGCGGTTGATGCAGAGCTCCAGATTGCGCAGCGGCGCGGCATCGCCCGTCAGTACATGCATATCGACGCCGAGTTGGTCGCCGACCATGCCGCGCGGATCGCGCACGCCGCGCTCGGAGTCCAGCGAAAAGCCGACGGGCAGCGAATGGATCACGTCGCGTTCGGCCTTGAGCGCCTGCTTGGCGCCGGCGGCAAGCACGCGCTTGATGTCGGCTTCGTCGGCCTGATGGCCACCGAGATTGATCGTGGCCGAATAGGTTTCGCTCTTCAGCCGGCCCGCCGTCATGTTGACGATCAGCGAATCCACCGTCAGTCCCGCCATGCGTTCGGCGGCGTCGACGGACAGGCGAATGGCGTGCTCCGCACGGTCGAGATCGACGACCACGCCCGACTTCACGCCTTGCGATTTCTGGTGGCCGATGCCGATTACCTGGATGCGGTGCGAGCGGCCGCGCAACAGCTTGCCGTCCTCGCGCGGCTTCAGTTTCGCCACCACGCAGCAAACCTTGCTCGAGCCGACATCCAGCACGGTGAGCGTGCCGGAACGCCGCGAAGAGGCATCGCTGTTGCCGCCAAGCCAGCTCATATCTTCGTCCCCGACTTGCGCTTCAGATTTTGCGGCTTTTCATTGAGCGCGGCCTGGCGCTGCGTCGCCGCTTCCGGCGTCAGCTGCACCACCAGGCGATCGGAGATGCGCATGTCGACGGCGGCGATGTCCCGCGTCAGAAGCCCGTTGTCGTGGTCCATCCGAACCAGATCGGCGATCGCCTGATCCTCGCCATCCTCGGGCAGCTTGATCGTGATGCCGTTTTCCAGCTTCAGGTCCCAACGCCGTTCGCCGATGCGGATATAGCCTTTGACCCGAGCCGCGAGCTCGGGAAATTTCTTGATCTTGGCCACGAAGTCGGGCGCCTTGGCCGGTGCGCCGGTGCCGATGATCAGCGGCAGCAGCGCCTGCTTGCCGCCGGAGAACGGCGCGATCACCGCGCCGGAGCGTTCGATGACCGAAAGCTCCGCGCCCTGCTGCCAGAGCGCATAGGGCTCGCGCTCCTCGACACGCACTTCCAGCGTATGTGGATAGACCTTGCGCACCGCCGCCACTTCGACCCAGGGCAAGGTATCAATACGTTCACGCGCGGCCTCGGCATCGAAGCCGATCAGTGACGTCCAGCCGTCGAGCTCGAGCCGGTCCAGTATGTCGATCTCCGAAGTCTGGCGGTTGCCGACCACCTTGATCTGGTCGACGGCAAAGCCGGTCCGGGCGGTGATGCTCTGGACGATGTCGTCGGCATGACCGCCGAGAATGGCGCCATAGAGGCTGCTTGATGCAATGAGCGAAGCCGACAGGATGGCCGCGGAAAAGCGCGGCGCGACGAAGTCGCCGCCGCCCAGGCGCGCCAGCACGCGCACCGGCCGGCGCAGCACGCGCGGCAGCACGAAATGGTCGAACGACAACGGCATGCCGAACAGCGCCGGCCCGGCGCCGCCCCTGCCCTTGTCCTGTCCCCATTTCAACGCAGACACGAAGCGTCCTCCACCATCCAACTCAACAATTCGCCAAACGAGTGCCCGGCCTGGGCGGCGATTTCAGGCACCAAAGACGTCGGCGTCATGCCCGGCTGAGTGTTGATCTCGAGCCAGACAATCTCGCCGTTTTCGGAGTGACGGTCGTCATAGCGGAAGTCCGATCGGGAAACGCCCCGGCAGCCGATAGCCAGATGTGCCTTGAGCGCCAGTGTCTGTATTTTTTGGTAAATATTTGATGAAATTTTAGCAGGGATTTCGTGTTTTGATCCGCCGGCGACGTATTTTGAATCATAGTCGTAGAAGGAATGGCCGGTCGGAATGATCTCGCAGACGCCGAGCGCCACGTCGCCCATGACGGCGCAGGTCA
The DNA here is from genome assembly GCF_030323165.1 of Mesorhizobium sp. C416B. Taxonomy (NCBI): domain Bacteria; kingdom Pseudomonadati; phylum Pseudomonadota; class Alphaproteobacteria; order Hyphomicrobiales; family Phyllobacteriaceae; genus Mesorhizobium; species Mesorhizobium sp. C416B. The sequence goes on along the minus strand of NZ_CP100471.1, from coordinate 6,059,222 downwards.
GCTCGCGCCCATGGATGTAGCGCTCGACCATGACGGTCTCGCCATATTTCCATTCGGACGAGCCGATGACCTGCGGCGGATGCGACTGCCCTTCATGCACGATGACGACGCCGAAGCTTGAGCCTTCATTGACCGGCTTGACCACGTAGGGCGGCTTCATCGGATGCTTGTTCTGGATGGCAAAGCGGCTGGCAACCTTCGATTCCGCCACCGCGATGCCGGCAGCCTTGGCGACCTTCTTGGCTTGCTCCTTGTTCATGGCGAGCGCCGAGGCGAGCACGCCCGAATGGGTGTAGGGAATGGCCAGATATTCGAGGATGCCCTGGATGGTGCCGTCTTCACCGAACGGGCCGTGCAGTGCGTTGAAGACGACATCGGGCTTGAGTTCGGTGAGCACGGCGCCGACATCGCGCGCAACATCGACGCGGGTAACCTGGTAGCCTTCATTCTCAAGCGCATCCGCACACGCCTTTCCCGAAGACAGAGACACGGGCCGCTCGGACGAGAATCCGCCCAGGAGGACAGCCACATGCTTGTTCTTCATATCCCGTCATCCCTCTCACGGCGGGCCCGCAACCACGCATTCAGCGACCAGATTGAGTCCGAGTCTCCCGGCAGGTTGCCCCCCCAGACGGAAAACGCGGTCGACGCGTCGAACGACTCAAATCAGGAAACGCTTTAAGGCAGAGAATCAGAGAGTTGATTCGCTGGCAAGTGCTTATGATTCCGACAGATTCACTTTCCGCGAAAACGGCCGGAAAAAGCGTGTTGTGAGTCTTTGGACCAACGGTGGCGCTGTTGTTTCAGACCGTTTGAAGTTCAAGCATCACATGAACTTCAGCTTGCGCTAAAGAAGCTGTCCGAGGAATTCCTGCACGGCATGGCCGGGGCGGAAATTGCCGAGCCGCTTGATTTCCCACTGCAGGCGGATGCCTGAATTTTCAAGCACGCGGGCGCGCACCGTCTCGCCGAGATATTCGAGGTCGTATCCGGTCGCTGTTCCGGTGTTGATCATGAAGTTGCAGTGCATCGGCGACATCTGCGCGCCGCCGATCATCAGCCCGCGGCAGCCGGCCTTGTCGATTTCCTTCCAGGCCGAGGTGCCTTCCGGATTCTTGAAGGTCGAGCCGCCGGTCTTCTCGCGGATCGGCTGCACCGTCTCGCGATGCGTCTGGACGGCGTCCATGGCCGCCTTGATCGCCTCCTGGTCTTCCAGAACACCTTCGAAAACGGCGGAGGTGAAGATCAGCCCGGCAGGTGCGGCCGAGTGACGATAGGCATAGCCCATGTCTTCATTGCTGAGGGTGTGGAGATTGCCCTTGCGGTCGAGCGCCCGAACCTCGACGACACGTTCCCGCGTCTCGACGCCATTGGCGCCGGCATTCATCCTCAGCGCCCCGCCGATGGCGCCGGGAATGCCGTGATAGAAATGAAAGCCGCCAATACCGGCCTCATAAGCGACGGCCGCGACGCGCTTGTCGGGCGTCGCAGCACCGGCCTTGATGACGGTCGGCGAAACCACCTCGGCTTCGCCAAAGCCCTTGGCCGAAAGCCGGATGACGAAACCCGGAATGCCGCCGTCGCGCACCAGGAGGTTGGAGCCGACACCGACGATGGTGAGCGGGATGTCCTCCGGCACGGCGCGCAGGAAGGCAGCCAGATCCTCCTCGTCGGCCGGCTGGAACAGGGCGTCCGCCAGACCGCCGGCGCGGAACCAGGTGATCTTGTCCATCTCGGCATTGGGCGTGATGCGGCCGCGCAGGCCGGCAAGCCGGTCGCCAAGTTTGTCGAGCAGGTCCTGGCCGCGCATCATGAGACGGTACCGCCGAGTTCCCCAGGCAGCGCATAGGCCCATTGGGTGATGTTGCCGGCGCCCAGGAAGATGACGAAGTCGCCCGGTTTCGCCAACGCGCGGATGACGGGCGAAATCGCGGCAGGGGTTTCGACGTAGCGCGCATCGCGATGGCCCCCGGAGCGGATGCGCGACACCAGCGCCTCCGAGGTCACGCCGTCGATCGGCTCCTCGCCCGCCGCATAGACCGGCGCCACCATCACCGTGTCGGCATCGTTGAAACAGACCGAAAACTCGTCGAACAGATCGTGCAGCCGGGTGAAGCGGTGCGGCTGCGCAATGGCGATGACGCGGCCCTTGGTGGCGCTGCGCGCCGCTTTCAACACCGCCGTGATCTCGACCGGGTGGTGGCCGTAATCGTCGAAGATGTCGACGCCGTTCCACGAGCCGGTGTGGGTGAAGCGCCGCTTGACGCCGGCAAAGGACGACAGCCCTTTCTTGATCGCTTCGGCCGATAGGCCGAGTTCATGCGCGACCGCAATTGCGGCGGTGGCGTTGGAGACGTTGTGGCGGCCGGGCATCGGCAGCCGCAGATCCGATATCGTCGTCTGGCCGCCGGTCTTGCGGTCGCGGATCACCACGTCGAATGCCGAGACGGCACCGGCCATCCGGTGGTTGGTGAAACGCACATCGGCCTGCGCGTTCTCGCCATAGGTGATGACGCGGCGGTCCTCGATGCGGCTGACCAGCGCCTGTACTTCCGGATGGTCGGTGCACATCACGCCAAAACCGTAGAACGGCACGTTCTCGACGAATTGCCGGAACGCCTCGCGCACCTTGTCGAAACTGCCATAATGGTCCAGATGCTCGGGATCGATGTTTGTGACGACGGCGATCTCGGCCGGCAGCTTGAGGAAGGTGCCGTCGCTTTCGTCGGCTTCGACCACCATCCACTCGCCATCGCCCATACGGGCATTGGTGCCATAGGCATTGATGATGCCGCCATTGATCACCGTCGGGTCGAGCCCGCCGGCATCGAGCAGCGTCGCCACCATCGACGTGGTTGTGGTCTTGCCATGCGTGCCACCGATCGCGACCGCCTGGCGGAAGCGCATCAGTTCGGCCAGCATCTCGGCCCGGCGCACGATCGGCAGCAGTTTTTCGCGCGCGGCCTTCAGCTCGGGATTGGATTTCTTGATCGCGGTGGAGACGACCACCACTTCGGCCGCGCCGATATTCTCGGCCTTGTGGCCGACAAAGCATTCGATGCCCTTGTCGCGCAGCCGCTGGACATTGGCGCTGTCGGCCTGGTCCGAACCCTGCACCTTGTAGCCGAGATTGTGCAGAACCTCGGCGATGCCGCTCATGCCGATGCCGCCAATGCCGATGAAATGCACAAGGCCGATGGTCTGCGGCATCTTCATCAATGCGTCCCTTTCCTGAAATCCGAAACGGTTTTTCTGGACGCAATAGCCTCTGTGAGATCAGCGAGCAACCGTGCCGCGTTCGGCCGGCCAGCCGACTTCGCTCCGGCAGCCATGGCCGTCAGCCGCTCGGGAGTGTCCATCAGCCCGCCAATGAGAGCCGCGATGCGCTCCGGCGACAGTGACGATTGCGGATGCACCTCGCCGCCGCCCGCCGCGGCAAGGGCGGCTGCGTTCGCCGCCTGATCGTGATCCAGCGCATAGGGATAAGGCACCAGCAGCGCCGGCCGGCCGATGACGGCGATCTCCGAAACCGTCGAGGCGCCGGAGCGCGAGATCACCAGATGCGCCGCGCCCATGCGCTGTGCCATGTCGGTGAAGAAGGGCGAGACCTCGACATGGACGCCGAGTGCCGCATAGCCGGCCTTCACCCGCGCCACGTCGTCGGCGCGGGCCTGCTGGGTGATCACCAGCCGCTTGCGCTGCGCCTCCGGCAGAAGTGCGATCGCCGTCGGCATGGCGTCGGAAAAGAACTGCGCGCCCTGGCTGCCGCCGAACACCAGGAGCCTGAACGGATCCGCCCCTTTGGATGCGGTGTAGGGCGTCTTGGCCGCCTCCAGGATTGGCGGCCTGACCGGATTGCCTGTCGTCACCGTCTTGGCGCCTGTGGCACTTTCATCTTGCGGCAGGAAGCCGCCGGCAATCGCATCCACACGCCCGGACAGCGCCCGGTTGGCGCGGCCCATCACTGCGTTCTGCTCATGGATCAGCGTCGGCAGCTTGCGCCGCGTCGCGGCATAGAGCGGTGGCAAGGTCGGATAACCGCCAAAGCCGACGACCGCATCAGGCTTGATCCTGGCGATGACGGCAGAGGCCTGGCGCACGCCGCGCCAGATCTTCCAGAACGCTCCGAGCAGAGCGGCGGGGTTTTTCGAGCCCATCGTCGCCGACTGGATCGGATGGATGGCGGCGGCCGGGAAATGGCCGGCAAAGCGCTCGGCGCGGTCGTCCGTCGCCAGATGCACGCCCCAGCCGCGCTCGATCAGCTCATGCGCCAGCGCCTCGGCCGGAAACAGATGTCCGCCGGTTCCGCCAGCCGCGAGAAGGATGACACCCCGCGCCATATCACTCCGCCGGCAGGGCGCGCTGCGACAGGGCAAAGCCCATCTGCTTGCGCTTTTCCGGTCGCTTGCGCGTCAGCGCCAGCACCATGCCCATCGAGATGGCAATGGCGATCTGCGAGGAGCCACCATAGGAGATGAAAGGCAGCGTCATGCCCTTGGCCGGCATCAGTTGCAGGTTGACGCACATGTTGATGACCGACTGCAGGCCGAAGACGGTGACGAGACCGCCGACGGCGTAGCGGGTGAAATCATCATGTTCCTTCAATGCCGTGCTCAAGCCGCGCAGCACGATGAAGGCGAAGATCGACATGATGAAGAAGCACATGATCAGCCCGAACTCTTCGCCGGCGACCGAAAACACGAAATCGGCATGCGCGTCGGGAATGACCCGCTTGACCGTGCCCTCGCCCGGGCCGACGCCGAACCAGTGGCCGTTGATCAGCGCCTCGCGGCCCATGTCGACCTGGAACGTGTCGCCTTCGCCGGTCAGGAATTTGTCGATGCGGGCGGCGACGTGCGGGAACACCGTATAGGCGGCAAACAGGCCGCCGGCGCCGGTGGCGCCAAGCGCGATGATCCATAGCCATGGCAGGCCGGCCATGAAGAACATGACGCCCCAGGTGCCGGTCACCAGCATGGTCTGGCCGAGATCGGGCTGCGCCACCAGAAGCGAGATGACCAGGATCAGCAGCAGCATGGCAAACAAATTGCCGGGGATGTCGGGCTGGCGCTTGTGTTCGGCGAACAGCCAGGCGCAGACGATGACGAAGGCGGGTTTCAGAAATTCCGACGGCTGGATCGACATGCCGACAAACGACACCCAGCGCCGCGCGCCCTTCACCTCGACGCCGATGTAGAGCACGGCCACCATCAGCACCAGCATGATGCCCAGGATGATCAGCGCCATGCGCCGGATCTGCCGCGATTCCAGGAAGGAGACCGCCAGCATCACGCCGAGCGCCGGCACGGTGAAGATGATCTGCCTGGTGGCAAAGTGGAAACTATCGAGGCCGATGCGTTCGGCCACCGCCGGGCTTGCCGCAAAGGACAAGACGATGCCAAGCCCCATTAGCGACAGGAACGCCGCCAGGAACCAGCGATCGATCGTCCACCACCAGGTTGCAACCGGGCTTTTGTCGAGACGGCTTTGCATTATCGTGCCCCTCCGATGGGTTTGACACCCTCGATAGCATTCGCAGCTTGCCTGAAGGCTTCGCCGCGAACTTCGAAATTCTTGAACTGGTCGAAACTGGCGCAGGCCGGCGACAGCAGCACCACCACCTCGCCGTTGTCATCCTTGGCAGAGTCTTTCGCGGCATGGTCGACCGCGGCGGCCAGGGTGCCCGAGATTTCATAGGGCACGGCTTCGCCGAGCGTCGCCGAGAACGCGGGCGCCGCCTCGCCGATCAGATAGGCCTTGGCGATGCGTGGGAAAAAACCGCGCAGCGGCTCGATGCCGCCTTCCTTGGGCAGTCCGCCGGCGATCCAGTAAATGCGCGAAAAACTCGACAGCGCGGGTGCCGCCGCATCGGCATTGGTCGCCTTGGAATCGTTGACAAACAGCACGTGGTCCTTGCGTCCGACCTGCTCCATGCGATGCGCGAGGCCTGGAAAGCTCTCCAGTCCCGCCTGGATCTCGCCCAGGCTCAAGCCGACCCTGAGGCAGGCGGCAACAGCGGCAAGCGCGTTCTGCGCATTGTGCTGGCCGCGCAACGAACCGATGCCTTCGAGGAAGGCGACGCGGCTGTAGCGGCCATGGACGGCTTCCATCAGATCGGAACCGTCTGCGAAATAACCGTCGGTCAGCGGCAGCCGCTTGGAGATGCGGATCACCTCCCGGCCCGCCCTCTCCAGCCGGTCAGCGATCTGCGCGCACCAGGAATCGTCAACGCCGACGATCGCCGTCTCGCTGCCGGCAACCAGCCGCTCCTTGATCGAAGCGTAATGCTGCATGGTGCCGTGGCGGTCGAGATGGTCGGGCGTCAGGTTGAGCAGGATGCCGGCCGTCGGGTTGATCGAGGGCGCGAGATCGATCTGGTAGGACGAACACTCGACGACATAGTCCCGGTCAGCCTGCGGTGGATCGAGCGTCATGATGGCCCGGCCGATATTGCCGCCCATCTGCGTGTCGCGCCCTGCCGATTTGAGGATATGCGCGGTCAGCGCCGTGGTCGTCGACTTACCGTTGGTGCCGGTGATAGCGATGAACGGCGCATCAGGCGCGCGCGCAATCCGCTCGCGGCAGAACAATTCGATATCGCCGATCACCTCGACGCCGGAGCCACGCGCCAACTCCACCGTCCAGTGCGGCTTGGGATGCGTCAGCGGCACGCCGGGCGAGAGCACGAAGGCCGAGAATTTCGACCAGTCGGCGCCGCGCAGATCGGCGGTCGCAATGCCTTGGTCAGCAGCCTTGGCGACGCTATCGGGATTGTCGTCCCAGGCAAGCACGTCGGCGCCGCCCTCGATCAGCGCGCGCGCCGTGGCGATCCCCGAGCCACCGAGCCCGAAGAGCGAAACGCGTTTGCCCGAAAAGGATGCGGCGGGGATCAAGCGGGTTCCTATCTCAGCTTGAGGGTCGACAGGCCGACCAGCGCCAGGATGACGGCGATGATCCAGAAGCGGATCACCACCTGGCTTTCGGTCCAGCCGAGCTTTTCGAAATGATGATGGATCGGCGCCATCAGGAACACGCGCTTGCCGGTCATCTTGAAGTAGCCGACCTGAATGATGACCGACAGGATTTCCACGACAAACAATCCGCCGACAATGACCAGCACGATCTCGTGCTTGGTGGCGACCGCGACCGTACCGATCAGGCCACCCATGGCCAGCGAACCGGTGTCGCCCATGAAGATCGCCGCCGGTGGCGCGTTGAACCAGAGGAAGCCGAGGCCGGCGCCGATGACGGCGCCAAGCACGACAGCCAGCTCGCCGGTGCCGGGCACGAAATGGATCTGCAGATATTCGGCGAACACCGCATTGCCGGAGAGGTAGGCGATGACGCCAAAGGATGCCGCCGCAATCATGATCGGCACGATCGCCAGCCCGTCGAGGCCATCGGTCAAATTCACCGCATTGCCGGCGCCGACAATGACGAAGCAGGAGAACGGCACGAAGAACCAGCCGAGATTGATGATGAATTCCTTGGCGAAGGGGAAGGTCAGCGACGACGAGAACGGCGCCTGGCCATTATGCATGATCGCCCAGGCGGCGATGCCGGCGATGACGAATTCCAGCGCCAGCCGCGCCTTGCCGGAAAAGCCGAGATGCGACTGCTTGGTTACCTTGAGATAGTCGTCGTAAAAGCCGATCGAACCGAAGCCCAGCGTCACCAAGAGCACCACCCAGACATAGATCGAGGAGAGGTTCGCCCATAGAAGCGACGAGCCGACGATGCCGCACAGGATCATCAGCCCGCCCATCGTCGGCGTGCCGGCCTTCTTGAAATGCGTCTGCGGGCCATCGGCACGGATCGGCTGGCCCTTGCCTTGCCGCAGCCTCAGCGAATTGATGATGGTCGGCCCGAAGATGAAGACGATCAACGCCGAGGTGATCAGCGCACCGCCGGTGCGGAAGGTAATGTAGCGGAAGACATTGAAGACCGAGACCTTGTCCGCAAAATCGACGAGCAATGTAAACATGCGATTCCGTCCCCCGGACTAGTTCTGTTTCGCGCCTGCGGCTTCCGCCGGATATTTGCCGAGCAAGGCCTCGACCAGCTTTGAAAAGCCGATGCCTTTCGACGATTTGATCATCACAACGTCGCCGGCCTTCAGCGTCGACAACAACAGCGGCTTCAATTCCTCGGCGCCGGCGCGGTATTCCGTTTTGATCTCGTCGGGCAGGATGTCTGCCAGCGCCCGCATTTCCGGGCCGCCGAGAAAGACCGTGTGCGTGCCGGTCCCGACGATCAATTCGGCCAGGGCTGCATGCAGCTTGGCCGAATGGTCGCCGAGCTCGAGCATGTCGCCGAGCACGGCGATGCGCCGGCCCTCGCCCGTGACAGGCGTCGCGTTGAGCAGCGCCATGGCAGCAGCCATCGAGGCCGGATTGGCGTTGTAGCTCTCGTCGATCAGTGTGATCGGTCCCTTGGGATGGCGCAGCACATGGCGCTTGCCACGGCCACGCTCCGCAGAGAGATCGGCCAGCGCTTCCGCCACCTTTGCGATGTCAGCTTCAACGAGATGCGCCGCGCCAAGAACGGCGAGCACATTCTGCACCATGTGGCGGCCAGGCGCGCCGATCCGGGCAACGACATCCTGACCGCCGATCCTGGCGGTGATATCGGAATGACCGGCATGCAGCTCGCATTTGGTCAGCTTGTAGGTCGACCGTGCATTCTCGCCGAAGCCAAAGACATGTTCGACGCCGGCGGCCCGCGCCATCTTGTCGAGCAGCTTCCAGCGCGCATCGTCGCGGTTGAGCAAGGCCGCACCGCCGGGCTCGATGCCTTCAAAAATCTCGGCCTTGGCCTTGGCGATCTCGTCGAGATTTCTAAAGAAGCCGAGATGCGCGGCGGCGATCATCGTGACGATGGCCACATGTGGCCGGACCATCTTGACCAACGGCCGGATCTCGCCGGGATGGTTCATGCCGATCTCGAACACCGCATAGTCGCAATCGCCGGGCATGCGCGCCAGCGTCAGCGGCACGCCCCAATGATTGTTGAAGGACTGCGCCGAAGCATGCACCGTGCCGACGGCCGACAGCACATGACGCAGCGCCTCCTTGGTGGTGGTCTTGCCGGCCGATCCGGTCACCGCGATGATTTTTGCGCTGGAACGGGCGCGGGCGGCAACACCGAGTTTCTCCAGTGCTGCCAGCACATCCTGCACGACGATCATCGGCGCCGTCAGCCGCCCAAGCGACGGCAATTTGCCCTCGGCGACAACCAGAACGCCGGCGCCGGCCTTGATCGCCGCGGTCGCGAAGTCATGGCCGTCCATCGCCTCGCCCTTGATGGCGAAGAAGGCGTCGCCCGGCTGCAGGCTGCGGCTGTCGATCGAGATCCCCGAAATTCCCTCCGGCATCGGCCCGAGCGGCCGACCGCCCATGGCGTCGACCAGCGCGTCGGAAGTCCAGAGCACGCTCATGCGGCCCGCTCCCGCAGCGCCGACCGGACTTCTTCGTGGTCGGAGAACGGAAAAGTCTCGGCGCCGATAGTCTGGCCCTCTTCATGGCCCTTGCCGGCAACGATCAGCGTATCGCCCGCTTTCAGCATGGCGACCGCTTCGTGGATCGCCTTGCGGCGGTCGCCGATTTCAATGGCGCCGGGTGCGGCCGCCAGGATCGCGGCACGGATCGTTTCCGGCACTTCCGAGCGCGGATTGTCGTCGGTGACGATGACGACATCGGCGAGCCGCGTGGCGATCTCGCCCATGATCGGCCGCTTGCCCCGGTCGCGGTCGCCGCCGCAGCCGAACACGACGATGACGCGCCCGGTGGTGAATGGGCGCACGGCGGCCAGCACATTTTCCAGCGCATCCGGCTTGTGGGCATAGTCGACATAGACGGGCGCGCCATTGGCGGTGGCGCCGACAAGGTCGAGCCGTCCCGGTGCCCCCTGAAGTTTCTCCAATGCCATCAAAGCTTTGGCGACCGGCGTTCCAGTGGAAATGGCCAGCCCGGCCGAAACCAGGGCATTGGCGATCTGGAAGTCGCCGGCGAGCGGCAGGTCGATCTCGTAGAGCACGCCGTCGGCTTCGACCTCGGCGCGCTGGCGGTGGCGCTCGTGCTCGACCCGTTTCAGGCGCAGGAAATCGCCATGGCGGCCGACCGTCAGCACCTTGAGCCCGGCGGCCTGCGCAGCCTGGATGGTCGGCGCCGACCACGGATCGTCGGCAAAGATGACCGCTGGCGCGCCTTTCGGCAGCAGCGTGTCGAACAGGCGCAATTTCGCGCGATGGTAATCCTCGACCGTCGGATGATAGTCCATATGGTCGCGGCCGAGATTGGTGAAGCCGCCCGCGGCGAGCTTGACGCCATCGAGGCGGCGCTGGTCGAGACCATGGCTGGAAGCCTCCATCGAGGCGTGGGTGACGCCGGCCTCCGCCAATTCCTTGAGCAACTGGTGCAAAGCCACCGGATCGGGCGTGGTCAGCGAACCGTAATCGTTGCGGCCCGGCGCCACCACGCCGGTGGTGCCAATGGACGCGGCGGCAAAGCCGGCCTGCTCCCAGATCTGCCGGATGAAGGCGGCGACCGAGGTCTTGCCTGCGGTGCCGGTAACCGCGACCATCGTCTCCGGCTGGCTGCCGAAGAAACGTGCCGCGCTCAGCGCCAGCGCCAGGCGTGGGTCGTCGACGCTGAGCACCGGGACGGACAGGCCGGAAACGGCGCCGGCCTTGCCCACGACAACCGCCGCTGCGCCGCGCTTTGCCGCATCGGCGGCATAGGCCGAACCATCCGCCTTGCTGCCGGCGAGCGCGAAAAAGACCACGCCGGTCTTGACCGTGCGGGAATCCGACGAAATCCCGGTTACCTCCACATCGCGGGAAGATGTTCCCTCGACAGGCAGGATACCGGCTAAATCTCTCAGGTGCATCGAACCCCGTTTATCTCAACAAAATAGCGCGCAGTTGCCGGCGCGCCCTAAGAATCACCGATAGGAAACCAGCGTTGCGCCATTTTCATGGCTGAAATCTGGCTTCACGCCAAGCATGGCGGCTGCCCGCCTGATGATGTTTCCGGCCATGACACCCGCATTGTTGGCGGCGACGTCGGTCATCCCGGGCTTTTCCGGGTGCGGAGCGTCGGCGATCGTAAACACCAGATATTGCGGATCGTCCATCGGGAAGGCGGCGACGAAGGTGTTGAAATTCAGTTCCTTCGAGTAGCGGCCATTGATCACCTTCTCGGCGGTTCCGGTCTTGCCGCCAACGCGGTAGCCGGGGGCCCTGGCGTTTCTGGCCGAGCCTTTCTCGGCATTGAGCGTGTAGAGGTAGCGCATGCCCTCCACAGTCCTTTCGCTGACCACTCTCTTGGCCACCGCCATGGCATCCTGCTCGCTGCGGACCAGGAAAGTCGGCGGGATCAAATAGCCCTGCATCAGCGCCGCGCAGCCGACGGCCGCCTGCAGCGGCGTCGTCGACACGCCATGGCCGAAGGCGATGGTGAAGGAGTTGACCTGCTTCCAGACCTTCGGTTCGGTCGGGCGGGCGACTTCAGGCAGTTCGGTCTGCATCCTGTCCAGAAGGCCAAGGCGATGCAGGAACTCGCGGTGCCCTTCGATGCCGACCATTTCGGCCTCACGGGCCGATCCGATATTGGAGGAGTAAAGGAACACCTCCGGCAATGACAACACGCGGTTCTTGCCGTGGAAATCGTGGATGGCCTGATGGCCGACCCGGATTGGGTGCGAGGCGTCGAAACGGCTGTTCATGTTCGCCTTGCCGGAATCGAGCGCCATGGCCGAGGTGAAGCTCTTGAAGGTCGATCCCATCTCGTAGAGGCCGGCCGACATGCGGTTCAGCCGATCCTTGTCCTGCGCATTGAAGGGATTGTTCGGATCGAAATCCGGCACCGAGGCCATCGCCACCACTTCGCCGGTCTTGATGTTGAGCACGACGGCGCCGGCGCCCATGGCGCGATAGCGCTCGAGGCCGGCGGCAATCTCGTCGCGCACCACATGCTGGACGCGCAGGTCGATCGACAGCTGAACCGGCTTCAGATCCTTGGCGATCGCCAAGCCTGAGGCCTGCAGGTCGCTCAGGCCCTGCTCGTCAATGTACTTCTCCATGCCGGAGATGCCCTGATTGTCGATGTTGGTGAGGCCGACAATGTAGGACGAGGTCACGCCGGCAGGATAGAAGCGGCGCTTTTCGGTGCGAAAGCCGATTCCGGGAATGCCGAGCTGCATGATGTCGGCCTGCTGCTTGGGCGTCAGCTGCCGCTGCAGCCAGACGAAGCCGGCGCCGCTTTTCAGCTTGTGATAGGTCTGCTCGGGGTCGATATCTGGCAGAATGGTCGACAGCTTTTCGATCGCCTCGTCGGCATCGACGATGCGGCGCGGCTCGGCAAACAGCGATGCCGTCTTGATGTCGGTCGCCAGCACCTCGCCGTTGCGGTCGACGATGTCGGGACGCGACGCCGTCACCCGGCTTTGCGGCCCATTCGACATGTCGGGGGACTGGAAACCGAGATAGACCAGCCGCCCGGCGATGGTCGAATAGATGCCGAAGAACACCGCCATCGTCATCACGATGCGGGTCTTGGCCTTGCCGCCGGTCGCCTTGCGCGCGCCTTCGACCACGATGGAGCCGTCCTCGCCGGTCCGTGCGCGGCGCTTCAGCAATTTGCCGACCGACGGAAGTTTGGCGCGCATTGGAAATCCAGCGATCATTGGACGATGGCTCCGGTGACCACGGGATCCTTGTCGGCTGGTCCTTTGCCGGAATTGTCGGCCATGCCGCCAAGCCGTTGCGACGACAGGTCCTCGATGTTGAGCGGTTTTGCCGGCAGGTCGTCGAGCCCGACGATCTGCCGCGCATTGACCGGCTCGAGTGCGAGCTGCGATTTGTAGATTTCAGCCAGCTTCTGCAGGCGCGACGGCTGGGTCAGCAGGCTCCAGTCGGCCTTGAGCAGGTCGATAGTGTCCTCCTCATAGCGGATCTGCGCCTCGATCTTCTGCACCGAAGCCAGCTGTTCCTCGGCCTCGCGCTTGGCCTTGTAGGTCAGGGCCGCGGCCGAGACCATGACGGCGATCAGGACTATGTCGCTGGTTCGAAACACGTATTCACCTCTCTCGCGGCGCCTGGATGCCGGGAAGCTTTGGAAGGCCGAAAATGGTGAGATCACCGGCGCGCGCCGGCGCCTCGGTGCGGATGGCGGTACGCAGCCTGGCCGAGCGCGCCCGCGGATTGGCAGCGACCTCGGCATCGCCTGCCGTCACGCCGCCACCAGCCTTGCGGAAGGTCGCAGCGCGCGCGTGCGCCTCGGGCAAATGACGTGAGCCGGTGGCGACGTCGGCGCGGTCGGCGATGAAGCGCTTGACGATGCGGTCTTCCAGCGAATGGAACGTCACCACCGCAAGCCGCCCGCCGGGCTTCAATACCCGCTCGGATGCCATTAGGGCTTTGGCCAATTCGCCCAGCTCGTCATTGACGAAAATGCGCAGCGCCTGGAAGACGCGGGTGGCCGGATGAATCTTGTCCTTCGGCGCGCGGCCGATATGCGTTTCGATGGCGTCGGCGAGATCGAGCGTGCGCTCGAACGGACGTTTTTCGCGGCGTGACTCGATCATGCGGGCAATGCGGCCGGCATTCCGCTCTTCGCCGAGGAAGCCGAAGATGCGGGCAAGGTCGCCTATCTTGAACGAATTGACGACGTCGGCAGCACTCAAGCCCGCCTGCGCCATGCGCATGTCGAGCGGCCCGTCGGTGCGGAACGAAAAGCCGCGCTCGGGCTGGTCGACCTGCATGGAGGAAATGCCGATGTCGAGGACAACGCCGTCGGCGCTTTCGACCTGCTCGTCCAGCGTCGAAAATGGCGCCTGCACCAGCCTTAGCCTGCCGCCGGATTGCTGTTCCAGGCCGCGCCCGGCGGCAATCGCATCGGGATCGCGATCGATCGCCACCACCGAGGCGCCGCTCGCCAGGATCGCCTTGGTATAGCCGCCGGCGCCAAACGTGCCGTCGACGATCACATCGCCGGCTTTGGGTGAGAGCGCCTCCAGCACTTCGGCGAGGAGGACCGGAATGTGGCGGACCGGTCCGCCAACGGCGCTGAGATCATCGCCGTGATCCGCCATCATTCCGGCCGCTCCCCAGCCTTGGCCTCGTGAGCCTTCGTCCCCTGCCGAAGCTGCAAAAGCCGAGCGCGCGCCTGCGCCCCATAGGCGGCCAGCCGTCCAGGCTCCCAAACTTGAAAGAAATTGCCACGGCCGACAAAGGCCACTTCGCTCGTGATGCCCGTATGCTCGCGGATGAAATCGCTCATCGTGATGCGGCCATCCTGATCGAGCTTCAGGAACGTCCCGTCGCCATGGCAGAAGAACGACATATCGTCCGCCGTCTGCAAAAAAGGGTCTTCCAGCGCGATGCGCTGCTCGTAGCGGTCGAGCAGATCGAGCCCGCCGACATCCATCGCAGGCACGTCCAGGCCGCGCAGCGCATAGAGTTCCGAATAGCCGCGCTTCTGCACGACCGCGCGGAAATGCGCCGGAACGGAGACCCGCCCCTTCGCATCGATCCTGTTCACCGCGCTTGACAGAAACCGGTCCATGACACGCTGCAGCCGCTTCCGCCGCCGCACCCCTCTCCATGTTTTCGTCCGCGCCGAAGCGCGTCCCCTGCCGAAAATCCGCTTCGATCCCAGCGGCAAAACCCCGCAAACGCACAGCCGCCGCGGCTGCCCGATTGGCGTACGCTTTACCCTGACGCGGAACGAAGGCTTTGGTATCGAAATGGGATATCATGGGGCACTATGGGCGTCAACGGGAACAGGCTTCACAAACGCGCGCCACAACCGGTGAGAGCAGCTCTGACAACACTCCCGTCTTTATCTCCCATTAAGCCTAACGAACCGTTTAGAGCGGGCTGGCCCAAGCGGAAGCGGCTTGCCGCGCATCACTGCCGCGAATAGCGTCGTCAGTCTTTTCGCTGAGCAACAAGGTCAGAAATCCATGTCCGAAACAGCAAGGTCCCGCGCGGCCTCCCTTGCCCATCTGCGGCGCGACGGACTTGCCAAAGGCGACCCCATCCCATTGCCGCTGACCATGGCCGCTATTTTCCACAACCCGGGCGACGGCGCCGGCTACAGCCAGTACGGCCGCTACAGCAACGCCACCTGGGATGCAGTCGAGCACATGCTGGCGCATCTCGAATACGCGCCATGCGTCGGCTTCCCCTCAGGAATGGCGGCAATCTCGGCGGTGTTTTTCGGCCTGTTGAAATCCGGCGACCGCGTGCTTTTGCCTTCGGACGGCTACCATGCCACACGCGCGCTGGCCGAACGTTTCCTCAAGCCCTTCGGCGTCGCCTATGATCTGCGGCCGACAGCTACATTCCTCGACGGCGGCTTCGACGGCTACCGCCTTGTCTACGTTGAAACCCCGTCAAATCCGCGATTGGACATTTGCGACATCACAGCGGTCGCCGAGGCCGCGCACCAAGCGGGCGCGATCGTCGTCGTCGACAACACCACGATGACGCCGTTCGGCCAGCGCCCGCTCGATCTCGGCGCCGACATCGTCGTTGCTGCCGACACCAAGGCGGCCAACGGGCATTCCGACGTGCTGTTCGGCCATGTCGCCAGCCGCAATCCAGACATCATCGCGGACGTCACCGGCTGGCGCGAGACCGCGGGCGGCATTCCCGGCCCGTTCGAGGCTTGGCTGGTGCATCGCGGCCTGGAGACGCTGGAGGTACGCTTCGACCGCATGTGTTCTTCTGCCGAGGTGATCGCGAAGCGCCTGAAAAACCATCGCGCCGTTAGCGGCTTGCGCTACCCCGGGCTGGAGGGCGACCCGTCGCACAACCTCGCCCGGGCGCAGATGGAGCGCTTCGGCTTCCTCGTGTCCTTCGAACTCGCTTCCCAGGAGAAGGCCGAGGATTTCATCAACAACTGCACGCTGATGCAGGCGGCAACGTCGTTCGGGGGTGTCCACACCTCCGCCGAGCGGCGGGCCAAGCGAGGAGATTCGGTTCCGCCCGGCTTCGTGCGCCTGTCGGTGGGCTGCGAGCCGGTGGAAGAACTCTGGCAGGCGATCGAGGCATCGCTGGACAAGATCGGCATCTGAGCTGGCGGTTAGGTCACCAAGTCGTCGGCGCCAATATCGCGCCTGCCGTGCAAAACGCGGACGATCTCGATCGCGTCTTCGCCCATGCGATACAGAGTGACATATTCGCCGACGATCAGATGACGAATGCCGGGCGCGATATCATCGCGCGGCGCACCTGAGAACGGGTGCAAGGTGAGCAGTGTCCAGCGCCTCTCCAAAGCGTCCACAAGGCGCATGGCTCCCTTTGGGCTATGTTCCGCAATGTAGTCACCGATGCCTTCGACATCTGATATCGCCTGAGGAAGCAGCCGATATTTCACTCTTCCGAGCCTGCAGCTTCCGACATCCTGTGATATTTGGCTCGCAGCCGGTCCATGAAGGGCTGGCCGTCCACCGCCGGTCCGCTGTCGATCCCCTCCTGAACCAGCCTGCGCAATTCCTCGACCGTGTAGCCGAGAAGATCGCGGCGGTCTTTCCATTGCCGCAGCGCATCACGGATGACTTCGCTGGCCGAGGCATATTCGCCGGCGGCCACGACATCGTCGACCGCCGCCGCCAGTTCCGGCGAAAGCGTGATGCTGCGTTTGTCGACGTGACCCATGATGCGCTCCTGATCAAACCATGACAATCATGGTACGATTAAATCGTACCAGCTTCAAATGCGTTTGTCTCGACCCCAGCATGCGTACTTGATTCAATCGCTCAAGCACCTGAATCGCCAGCTGCGCCCGAAGGCGCAGACTGCTGATCCAAAGGATTAATCGCGATATGGGGGAGAAATTGCCAGCTGGCCTGTAAGCCGGGTTTTGTATGGCCCTCGCCCCTTTCGGGGCGAGAACGTGGCGGCCATTCATCTTGGGCGCATGTTGCCATGCGCCTCACGCAACCTACCCGGACGGTGAGCCGGAAACAGCCCTCGAAGGTTTCCCCTCGCACCGTCCCTATTCGGTTTTGCTCCCGGTGGGGTTTACCGTGCCGCTCCTGTTGCCAGTCGCGCGGTGGGCTCTTACCCCACCCTTTCACCCTTGCCCCGATAAATCGTGGCGGTTTGCTTTCTGTGGCACTTTCCCTGGGGTCGCCCCCGCCGGCCATTAACCGGCACCGTGTTTCCATGGAGCCCGGACTTTCCTCACCCGCAGCCTTTCGGCTTTGCGGGTGCGGCCGCCCGGCCAGCTGGCAGAGCGTATAAAGGGGTTCACGTTCCAAAACGCAAATGAAAAAGCAGACTTATGCCGGCGATCCCAATGCCGCCAACTGCACCTTGACCTTGCCGCAATAGGCCGCCGACACCGGGTTCATCCTCGTCGCGGCATGGCCGGCATTGTATTTCAGGATCGTGCCGCAGGTGGTGCCGCCGCCGAGATTGCGCGCCATGGCAAGGTACTTCATGCCGTATTTGATGTTGGTGTCGGGATCGAACAGACCCTTGGCGGAGCCGCTATAACCCATCATCCGCGCCGTTGCCGGCTTGATCTGCATCAGGCCGATTTCACCCGCGCTGCCGACGATGTTCGGCCGGTAGTTGCTCTCGATCTTGATGACCGCCTGGGCCAGCGACACCGGCACGCCTTCGGCCGCAGCATAGCGGGCAATGATTGCCGAATACTGGCCGCCAAGCGCGGCTGCCGCAGTCGACTCCGCAGCGGTGCTTGGGCGGATCGATGCGGTCGTCGTCAGGTCGACGCTCTTCCTGTTGCGCTTAAAATGCCTCTTGGCCGTGGCTTTTCTGGCCTTCACCACGGCTGCTTTGCGCACTTTCGCGGTGGTTGCCCTTTTTGTTTTTGGGTTTGCCTTCGTCATGGTGGCTTTGGCGGGTGCGGCGATGAAGCCCTGGTCTGCCCTCTGGCTCAGTGGTGCGGCATCGGCCGTGCTGAAGGCAAAAGTCATTACGCCGGCAGCAATAGCTGCCGTTACAACGGTCAATTTCTGCATGTGGTCCTGTTCTGTTTGGCCGCGCGAAGATCTTCACGCAGCAACGCCTAATCAATATCGGAGCATCCGGGGGGCTGGAGGTCCGATAACTTGCACGAACCGCGTTTGAGGGCGGAATTTGTGTCGAACAAGGCGAGGCAATTCACTTTCAGTGACAGGCTGTAACTTGAATATCAGAAAAAGCTTATTTAGAGGCAACTGACCTAAGGGAAGTCAGCAGGCTTTGCAGCGTGCTAGACGTAGAGCCGTCGGCGACACCATTCACCAGGCGCGGTCGGAAATGCCGCTGAAAAGCTTCGACGACGATTTCGGTCTGGCGGTCGAAGACACCTGATATCTCGACGCCATAGCCATAGAGCGCCAGCATAGACTGCAGTGCCTCGATCTGGGCGCCGGTATCGCCGGCTTTCAGCACCGCGCCGCGCCGGACCGGCGCCGCAGGCACGAGATGGCCGACCCCGGCCGCAAACAGCGCATTCCAGGGGAATTTCTCGCCCGGGTCGATCTTGCGCCCCGGCGCGATGTCGGAATGGGCAAGCACCCTTTGCGCCGTAATGGAATGGCGTTCGATGATACCAAGGCAAAGCCCGATCACCGCTTCCACCTGCCGCTTGGGAAAGGCCGAATAGCCGAGCGAATGGCCGGGATTGACGATTTCGATGCCGACCGAACAGGAGTTGATGTCGCGACGACCGAACCAGGAACTTGCACCGGCATGCCAGGCGCGGTCGCTTTCGCGCACCATCTGGATGATGCGGCCATCCTCATGGACGAGGTAGTGCGACGAGACTTCGCTTGCGGGGTTGCACAACCAGGCTTCCGCGGCAGCACCAGTCGCCATGCCGGTATAGTGCAGCACGATCATATCGGGCCTGAGCGTTTCGCGCCGCGGGCCGAAATTCGGCGATACCCTGACCTCCGCGCTTGGCTCGTCGGGCGAGAAGCCGGTCATGCGTGCCTGAGGCCCCGCTCGATCATTTCATAGGCCGCGTTGATAGCCGCGACCCTGGTCGTTGCAATCTTGATGAATTCCTGCGGCAGGCCGCGCGCTATCAGCCGGTCCGGATGATTGTCGGAGACCAGCTTGCGGTATCGTTTCCTGACCTCCTCGAACGGTTTGCCGCGCTCAATGCCGAGCACGATATAGGGATCGCCGGCGCCGAGATTGACGTGCCTGGCCATGATGGCTTCGTAGTGCACCTCGTCGATGCGGAAAATCTCGGCAATACGGTGCAGGAAAATCCCTTCGCGCTCATGCACCAGCCCATCCGCCTTGGCGATATGGAACAGACCGTCGAGTATGTCTTCCAGCATGACGCAGTTCGAATGGCCCGAGCCGCACATCTGCGCCATACTCTCGGCATAGGTCTCGAACCCGGCGACGTCGCGCTTGGCCAGATCGTAAAGCCGCGCCACATTGCGGGTCTGTTCTCGCGGCACCTCGAATATTTCCTGGAACGCGCGAACCTCGTCCTGGGTGACGATGCCATCGGCCTTGGCCATCTTGGCTGACAGCGCAATCATCGCCACAGAGAAGGCGACGCGCCGGCGCAGATCGGCGTCACCGGAGAAAACCGTGCGCACGGCCTCGACCACATCGGCGACGCCGGACGTGGCTGAAGATGAAACGCGGGTGATGAAGTCGCCGAGGCGATCCCAAATCGACATGAGCGCTTATTAGGGCCGCCGGCCATTGCTATCAAGCCAAGACAGCGCCGCAGAGTGGATCGAATTTACGCAAGCAACCGACGCGCCAGATCCCAAACCGTAGGAAAGAGCCGGTTCAAGGCCCTTGAGCCCCGAATCGACCTAAACGCAGGAAGGCCGGCGCGAAGCCGGCCTCCTCTCTCGTCACGTCAAAGTGACCGAGACTGCTGCTACTGCGCGGGGGCAGGAGCAGGTGTTGCCGGAGCCGGTTCTGCAGGCTTCGGTGCATCCGGCGTCGCCGGCTTCATGGGCTCGGCGGCTGGCGGATTGGTGCTCTGGGTGGTGGTGTTATCCGTACCGCTGTCGCTGCAGGCGGCAACGCCGAACAGGGCCAGGGCGGAAACGGAAGCAAGAATGAGCTTTTTCATGACATCTCTCCTTCAACACACGCTCACGTTGCGGTGAACGGTCGAAGGCAAAATGCATCAAACGGCCATGAGTTTCGTAACGTTGCGTTTCCTGATGTAACATCCGCGCACTACCGATTGCGGGCCGGGCGATGCCGAACTAACAGTCTGGACCCAAATGCAATGCCGGAGTTCTGCGTGGACAAGAAATGGGATTTTTGGATCGACCGCGGCGGCACCTTCACCGACGTGATCGGACGTGATCCGCAAGGCGGTTTGCATCCCAGGAAATTCCTGTCGGAAAATCCCGAAGCCTATCCCGACGCGGCCATAGCCGGCATCCGCGAGCTTCTGGGGCTGAAATCCGGCACCGCTATTCCTCCGGGCCTGGTCGGAGACGTCAAGATGGGTACCACCGTTGCCACCAACGCGTTGCTGGAGCGCAAGGGCGACCGTGTGCTTTTGCTCATCACCAAGGGCTTTCGCGACGCGCTCAAGATCGCCTATCAGGCGCGGCCGGACATCTTCGCCAAGGAGATCATCCTTCCGGAACAGCTCTACGAGCGGGTCATCGAGATCGACGAGCGTGTGCGCGCCAATGGCGAGGTCGAGCGCCTGCTCGACATCGCTGCCTGCCGCCCCGCCATCGAACAGGCGAAGGCTGACGGCATCGATGCGGTGGCCATCGTCTTCATGCATGCCTGGAAATATCCCGACCACGAGAAGGCGGTGGCGAAAGTCTGCCGCAAGATCGGGTTCAGCCAAGTCTCGGTCAGCCATGAAGTCTCGCCACTGATCAAACTGGTCGGCCGCGGCGACACCACCGTGGTCGATGCCTATCTGTCGCCGATCCTGTCGCGCTATGTGCAAAGGGTGGCGGGAGAACTGGGCGCGACGCCAATCTCCCCACTTGTGGGGGGTGAGGAGCGGTCGGCCAAAGGCCGAGAAAAAGCCAACGATTTGGCTTTTTCAGCGACGAATGCCCGGAGCCATAGCGAAGGGCAGTCCGCAAAGCGGCCAGAGGGGGTCCGCTCGGAAGGCACCGCCAATGCGCTGAGCCCAGTCGATCCAACCCCACCCGGCGGCTCCGCCGCCACCCTCCCCTCGAGGGGCAGGGAAAACCCTCGCCTGATGTTCATGATGTCGTCGGGCGGGCTCACCGCCGCCGACATGTTCCAGGGCAAGGACGCGCTGCTGTCCGGCCCGGCCGGCGGTGTCGTCGGCATGGTCGAGACGGCGAAACTCGCCGGTTTCGAGAAAGTCATCGGCTTCGACATGGGCGGCACCTCGACCGACGTCGCCCATTATGACGGCGAGTATGAGCGCGCCTTCGACACCGAGGTTGCCGGCGTGCGCATCCGTGCGCCGATGATGCGCATCCATACCGTCGCTGCCGGCGGCGGCTCGATCCTGCATTACGAAGCCGGCCGCTTCCGCGCCGGGCCGGATTCCGCCGGCGCCAATCCCGGCCCCGCCGCCTACCGGCGCGGCGGCCCGCTTGCCGTCACCGACGCCAATGTCATGCTGGGCAAGCTGCAGCCCGATTTCTTCCCGGCGATTTTCGGACCCGGCCAGGACCAGCCGCTGGACGTCGCCGCCGTGCATAAAAGATTCGCTGCGCTCGCCGCCGAAATCGGCGATGGCCGCACGCCGGAAGCCGTCGCCGAAGGGTTCGTTACCATCGCGGTGGAAAACATGGCCAATGCCATCAAGAAGATCTCCGTGCAGCGCGGCTACGACGTCACTGAATATCTCTTGAACTGTTTTGGCGGCGCCGGCGGCCAGCATGCCTGCCTGGTTGCCGACGCGCTCGGCATGGAGGCGGTACTGATCCACCCCTTCTCCGGTCTGCTCTCAGCCTATGGTATCGGCCTGTCGTCGGTTTTCGCGTCGCGGCAGCAGGCGCTGCTGAAGCCGCTTGCCGAAGAATCCAGGACCGAGATCGGCAGCCTCATCGGCACGTTGAAAAAAGCCGTCATCGCCGAATTGGCAGCGCAAGGCATCGCCGAGGACAAGATTGCGGCAAAGCCGGTGCTGCATATCCGCTATGACGGCACCGACACCACGCTGCCGGTGAATTTCGAACAGGGCTCGATCTTCCAGGCCAGGCGCGATTTCGAAGTGGCCCACAAGGCGCAGTTCGGGTTCGTCTATGACGACAAGCCGATGATCGTCGAGACCGTTGGCGTGGAAGGCGCCGAGATCGTCGAGACCACGGCCGAAGCCGTTGCGCCCGCCGAACCGGCAAGGGTTGAAACCGGTGCGTCCGGAACGCGGCGCATCTATACCGAGGGCCGCTGGCATGAAGCCGGCATCCATCGCCGCGAAAACCTGCGCCCATCCAATCTGGTCCCAGGCCCCGCTTTGATCATCGAGCCGAACCAGACCATCGTCGTCGAGCCGGGCTGGCAGGCCGAAATCACCAACCTCAATCACGTCGTCATCCGCCGCACGGAACGGAAAGTTCGCACGGCTGCCCTCGGTACCGAAGCCGATCCGGTGATGCTGGAGGTCTTCAACAACCTCTTCATGTCGATCGCCGAGCAGATGGGCGTCACGCTGCAGAACACCGCCTATTCCGTCAACATCAAGGAAAGGCTGGACTTTTCCTGCGCCGTCTTCGATCGTCATGGCGCGCTGGTCGCCAACGCGCCGCACATGCCGGTGCATCTCGGCTCCATGGACCGCTCGGTCGAAACCATCATCCGGCTGAACTCCGGCGACATCCATCCCGGCGACGTCTTTGCGCTGAACGCCCCCTACAATGGCGGCACGCATTTGCCTGATATCACCGTGGTGACGCCGGTGTTTTCCCTCCCCCTTGAGGGGAGGGTGGCCGCGCAGCGGCCGGGTGGGGTCCTCTCAGAAGGCACCACAAGAGCGTCGAGCACTGCCGCAACGACCCCCTCCGGCGGCTCCGCCGCCACCTCCCCCTCAAGGGGGGAGGAGGTAATCTTCTACGTAGCCTCACGCGGCCATCATGCCGATATCGGCGGCACTGCCCCCGGCTCGATGACGCCGCTTGCCACCACGGTCGACGAGGAAGGCGTGCTGTTCGACAATTTCCGCGTTGTCGATCGTGGAAAATTCCGCGAGGCGGAGTTGCAAACGCTGCTCACCGACCACCCCTACCCTGCCCGCAACCCACACCAGAACATCGCCGACCTAAAGGCGCAGATCGCCGCGAATGAAAAGGGCGTGGCGGAATTGCGCAAGATGGTCACCCATTTCGGCCTCGACGTCGTCGAAGCCTATATGGGTCATGTCCAGGACAACGCCGCCGAAAGCGTGCGCCGCGTGCTGGAGCGGCTGCCAGATAGTTCCGAGTACGAATACCCGACCGACACCGGCCAGGTGATCAAGGTGAAGATTACCGTCGATCGGCAAAAGCGCGAGGCGACCGTGGACTTCACCGGAACGTCGAAGGTCGAGAAGAACAATTTCAACGCGCCCGAGCCCGTCGCCCGCGCAGCCGTGCTCTATGCCTTCCGTGTCATGGTCGAGGACATGATCCCGATGAATGCCGGCTGCCTGCGGCCGATCAACATCATCATCCCCGACGGCTCGATGCTGAAGCCCGCCTACCCCGCCGCCGTCGTCGCCGGCAATGTCGAGACCTCGCAGCATGTCACAAACGCCCTGTTCGGCGCCATGGGTGCCATGGCCAATGCGCAAGGGACGATGAACAACCTGACCTTCGGCAACAAGCAGTACCAGTATTACGAGACCATCTGCTCCGGCTCGCCGTCAGGCCGGATGAACTCCGGCCGCGGCTTTGCCGGGACATCCGGCGTCCACACCCACATGACCAATTCGCGCCTGACCGACCCGGAGGTGCTGGAATTGCGCTTTCCCGTGCTGCTCGAGGATTTTCACATTCGCGAAGGCTCCGGCGGCAAAGGCAAATGGGATGCCGGCGACGGCACCAGGCGCACCATCCGTTTCCTCGAAAAGATGGAATGCGCCATCCTGTCCTCGCACCGCAACCGCCCGCCGCAAGGCCTCGACGGCGGCGGTGACGGCGAGGTCGGCTCGACCAAGGTCCGCCGCCAGGACGGCAGCGTCGAGACGCTGAAGGCCTGCGACCAGACCGTGCTCGACGCCGGCGACGCCGTTATCCTGACGACGCCGACACCGGGGGGATTTGGCAAGGCCTGAACTCGCGTCAACAGGCTGTCACCCGCCTGTCATGCCCCTGAGTTACCCGCTTGCGGCAAAGCAAATGGGGAATCACTTTGCCATGACGGACGTCTCCTCGGATCTCGTTTTTCGCCGCGGCAAGGAAGTTGGAAAAGCCGTCTACCAGAACCGCCCGCTTTCGCAGGCCGGCCTTTCCGAACGACTGTTTGCGCTGCTGTTTTCCGGCCTTGTCTATCCGCAGATCTGGGAAGACCCTGAAGTCGACATGGAGGCCATGCAGCTTGGCCAGGGCCACCGCCTCGTCACCATAGCGTCGGGCGGCTGCAACATCCTCGCCTACCTCACCCGCTCGCCTGAACGCGTCGATGCGGTCGACCTCAACGCCGCCCACATCGCCTTGAACCGGATGAAGCTGGAGGCGGTGCGGCATCTGCCCTCGCAGGGCGATCTGTTCCGTTTCTTCGGCGCCGCCGGCACCAACCACAATTCGCAAGCCTATGATCGCTTCATCGCGCCGCATCTCGACCCGGTCAGCCGCCACTATTGGGAGCGTCGCAGCTGGCGCGGCCGCCGGCGCATCACCGTCTTCGACCGCAATTTCTACCAGACCGGCCTGCTCGGCCTGTTCATCGCCATGGGCCACCGCATCGCCAAATTCTTCGGCGTCGATCCCGCCGGTATCATGGCGTCGAAGAGCCTCGCCGACCAGCGCCGCTTCTTCAACGAAGAGCTGGCGCCGGTCTTCGACAAGAAGCTGTTGCGCTGGGCTACCTCGCGCAAGGCTTCGCTGTTCGGCCTCGGCATTCCGCCGGCGCAGTACGATTCGCTGATCACCTCGGGCGATGGTTCGATGGCCAGCGTGCTGAAGGCCCGGCTGGAAAAGCTCGCTTGCGATTTTCCGCTGAAGAACAACTACTTCGCTTGGCAAGCCTTCGCCCGTCGCTATCCCAATCCGGGTGAGGCCGCCCTGCCCGCCTATCTAGAAGAGGCCAACTACAAGGCGATCCGCAACAATGTCGATCGCGTCGGCATCCACCACGCCAATCTGATCGAATTTCTGGCCGGCAAGGACGCAAGCACCGTCGATCGTTTCGTCCTGCTCGACGCGCAGGACTGGATGACGAACGACCAGCTCAATGCCCTTTGGTCGGAGATCACCCGCACCGCCTCGGTCGGCGCCCGAGTCATCTTCCGTACCGCCGCCGAGCCCAGCCTGCTGCCGGGCCGCGTCTCGATCTCGCTGCTCGACCAGTGGACCTACGAGGACGAGGCCTCGCGCGACTGTTCGGCCCGCGACCGCTCGGCCATCTATGGCGGCTTCCACCTCTATGTGAAGCGCGCGGCATGAGCGCGAGCGAGCTGCCGGCCGACCATGCCGAACTGATGGACGGCGTCTATCGCTGGCAACGCCATATCTACGACCTGACCCGCAAATACTATCTGCTTGGCCGCGACCAGATGATAGCCGGGCTGGATGTGCCGGCGAATGGCAGAGTGCTCGAACTTGGCTGCGGCACCGGCCGCAACATCGCGCTTGCCGCCCGCCGCTATCCCGACGCCCGCCTCTACGGCCTCGACATCTCGGCCGAGATGCTGGAGACGGCGAGCAAGGCGATCGGCCGCGACGGCCTGTCCGGCCGCGCCGTGCTGGCGCGCGGCGACGCCACCGATTTCGACGCCAAGACGCTGTTCGGCGTCGAGCGCTTCGACCGCATCTTCGTGTCCTATTCGCTGTCGATGATCCCCGGTTGGGAAAAGACGGTTTCGGCAGCCCTTGCGGCACTCGCGCCCGGCGGCTCGCTGCATGTCGTCGATTTCGGCCAGCAGGAAGGCTTGCCCAACTGGTTCCGGACATTGCTGCGCGGCTGGCTCAAGAAATTCCATGTCACCCCACGTGAATCATTGCGCGAAGTCTTGGAATCGGAATCTCGGCGAACCGGCGCAAGCTTCTGTTTCCGCGCGCTTTATCGCGGCTATGCCTGGCTGGCGGTCGTCAAGATCGCGCACTCTTACCTCCCCCTCGATGGGGGAGGTCGCGCCGAAGGCGCGGGTAGGGGTGAAGTGCCAGGCACCCCGCCCGGCGCTACGCCCCCGCCCTCCCCATCAAGGGGAGGGTAAAGGGAGCTAGCGCAGTGCCTTCATCAGCGCGCCGACCATCACCTGCGGCCGGTAGCCGAGCTTGGCCGGCGTCAACCCCAGCCGCACCACCACCAGTTGCTCCGACGGGATGATGGCGACCGTCTGGCCGTCATGGCCCTCCATCCAGTAGGTATCGTTGGGCAGGCCGGCGGCGACGCCGGCGCCGGGATTTCCTTCGTCCCCCGGGGCTTCGATCCAAAGTTGCCCCTTGCCGTAGACTTTCGAGGCCGGTGCCGGTTCGCGCATCCAGTCGACGAAACCGGCCGGCAGGATCTGGTTGCCGTTCCAGACGCCGCCCTGCAGCAGGAATTGGCCGAACCGCGCCCAGTCATGCCCCGTGGCATAGAGGTAGGATGAGCCGACAAAGGTACCCTCCTCGTCGGTTTCGAGCACCGCGCTTTGCATGCCGAGCGGCCCGAACAGCGCTGCCCTTGGCCACATCAGCGCCTTGTCCTTGTCGCCGATAGCATCCTGCCACAGCCGCGACAGCATCACCGCCGTGCCGCTCGAATAGGAAAAGACCTTGCCGACGTCGCCGGTCAGCGGCTTGGCCTCGGCGAAGCCCGCCATATCCGGTTCGAGGTAGAGCATGCGCGTCACATCGGCAACGTCGCCATAATCCTCGTTGAACTCGAGTCCGCTCGACATCGCCATCATATCGGCAAGGCTGATGGCGGCGCGGCCGTCCGCCTTCCATGAGCCGAACAGGCCCTGATTGGTCACCGCCATCTTGCCGTCCTTGACCAGCGTGCCGACGAGCGCGGCGTTGACTGTCTTGGTCATCGACCAGCCCAGCAGCGGCGTTTTCGCCGAAAAGCCGTCGCCATAACGCTCCGCAACAATGCGGCCATTTTTGACCACCACCACGGCGCGCATGCCGATGCCGGTCATCGCCGCACCGTCGAGGATCTTGTTGATTTCGGGATTTTGCGAGGCATCGACTCGATCTCCCTCGGGCCACAGATCGCCCTTGGTGGCCGCCGACGCCTCGGCAGGGATTGACGTGCGCCGTGCCTTGCCGACGTCGCCATCAGGAACCGAGGCGCAACCCAGGCCGGCGCGCGCAACGGCAACGCTCTTGCCGAGGAAGCCAAGCAGCCCGGCCGAGACGGTCCCCCTGTTCTTGTCGACCGACACCTTCATCAGCCTGAGAAGCGGATGGCCGGGCGCCTGCACGTCGATGGCAAGCACCTCATTGGGATCACGGCCGGCGATAAAAACATTGGAGCAGACAATCTTGGCGGAATAACCGGAACCGACCCGGATCAGGTCGGGCGGCGCGATGTAGAGCCAGGTAAACAGGGCGGCTATGGCCAACACGACCAGGCCGAGCAGCCATTTGATGATCTTCACGGCGATCCGCATCTTTCCGTCCCTGCTTTTCCGCTGGCCGTGGCTTGCGGCCCGATTTATGTCATCGATTTGCCGCCATTGCTTCCGCACAATCGGTGTTCTTGTCGAGCGCCGTCAACCTGTTATCAACCATGATCGGCGATCACTGATGCATGTCGCCCAAAAGTGCGCAGCGGTTTTGGGACAACGACATGCACGAAAATAGCGTATCAGGCGATGCTGTGGGGCGATCGCCTGAGGGGCACCTGCAACGACAACCCAACAGCGACCGGCTGATTCCGGCTCGGGAAATGCGATGCGCCGTTTTGCGGCCCTCATCACGTTGACGCTG
Source organism: Mesorhizobium sp. C416B (assembly GCF_030323165.1). NCBI lineage: Bacteria > Pseudomonadati > Pseudomonadota > Alphaproteobacteria > Hyphomicrobiales > Phyllobacteriaceae > Mesorhizobium > Mesorhizobium sp. C416B. Next base: position 6,031,211 of record NZ_CP100471.1, on the reverse strand, counting down.
CTGGCCGCCTGCTCGACCGCCAGCGATCTCGTGCCCTCGATGTCGCCATCCAGCAGCCCGACGGTTGCCGTGCGCGCACCGCGTTTCGAAGACTCCAAGCCGCATGAATGGGATAGCGGCGCGCCCTGGAACTATGCCGTTCACGGCACCGACGTCTCCAAATACCAGACCTCGGTCGACTGGCCGACGGCCAAGGCCAGCGGCATCTCCTTCGCCTTCATCAAGGCGACCGAGGGCGGCGACCGTTTCGACGAGTATTTCAACGAGCATTGGTCGCGCACCAAGGCCAATGGCATTCCGCGCGCGGCCTACCATTTCTTCTATTTCTGCACGCCGGCCGCCACCCAGGCGCGCTGGTTCATCCAGAACGTGCCCGTCGACCGCTCGGCCATGCCGCCGGTGCTCGACATGGAGTGGAACCCGCAATCGCCGACCTGCCGGCTGCGCCCGGATTCGGCAACGGTGCGGGCCGAAATGACCACCTTTCTCGAGATGATCGAGCGGCACTATGGCAAGAAGCCGATCATCTACACCTCGGTCGACTTCTTCGACGATAACGACCTTTCGACCTTCCGCGGCTATCCCTACTGGCTGCGCTCGGTCGCCGGCCACCCCCGCCAGAAGTACGGCAGCCACCCCTTCGCCTTCTGGCAATACACCGGAACCGGTATCGTTCCCGGCATGACCGGCAAGTCCGATATCAACGTCTTCAACGGCACTGAGTCAGCCTGGAAAAAGTGGCTGCGGCAGAACACCCGTTGACACCGGCTCTGCCGCCTGCTTTTCGACGTCCCATGCGCACCTACCTGCAACCACTGGGATATTTACGCCGGAAACAGTCGAAGAGCCGCCTGCGCTCCGGGCTGCTCGCGGCCCTGCTGCTCGGCGCTACGGCGATGCCGGCGGGGGCGCAGGAATGCGGCGGCGACTTCGAAACCTGGAAGCAAGGCGTGGCGGCGGAAGCCAAGGCGGCCGGTGTCGGCGCTGTGGGCCTTGACGCACTGGAAGCCGCCACCGTCGACGACAAGGTGCTGGCGCGTGACCGCGCCCAGGGCGTCTTCGCACAGACCTTCATCCAGTTCTCCAACCGCATGATCTCGGCCTACCGGCTGAAGCAGGGCGCGGCCAATCTGAAGAAATACGCCGAAATCTTTGCGCGCGCCGACCAGCAGTTCGGTGTCCAGGCGCCGATCATCACCGCCTTCTGGGGGCTGGAGACCGATTTCGGCGCCGTACAGGGCGATTTCCACACGCTGAGCGCCTTGGTGACGCTGTCGCATGACTGCCGCCGCCCGCAGCTGTTTCGGCCGCAACTGCTGCCGCTGTTGACGCTGATCGATCGCGGCGTCGTTCCGGCCGACGTCACCGGCGCCTGGGCCGGCGAGATCGGCCAGACCCAGATCCTGCCTTCCGATTATCTCGCGCGCGGAGTCGACGGCGACGGCGACGGCATCGTCGACCTCAGGCGCAGCGTACCCGACGTGATCATGACCACGGCCAACAAGGTGCTGTCGCGCGGCTGGAAACGCGACCAGCCCTGGATCGAGGAAGTGCGCGTGCCCGAGGACATGCCCTGGGAGCAGACCGGCCGCACCAACAAGTTGCCGCTGTCGCAATGGGCCGCCTGGGGCGTCACCAATCCCGATGGCACGCCGCTGATCGACAATGGCCTGAAGGCCGGCCTGGCGCTGCCGATGGGCCGCAAAGGTCCGGCCTTCCTCGCCTACGACAATTTCGACGTCTATCTCGAATGGAACCAGTCCTTCACCTACGCGCTAACCGCCGCCAACTTCGCCAGCCGGCTGGCCGGGGCACAGCAGTTCGACCCGCGCAATCCCGAAACCGGGCTCAATGGCGACCAGATGAAGGAATTGCAGACCAAGCTCGAAGCCAGGGGCTATGACGTCGGCACCGTCGACGGCATTCTGGGCACCAACACCCGCGAAGCCATCCGCAAGGAACAGATGCGGCTCGGCATGCCGGTAGACGGCTGGCCGACGCCGGAGCTTTTGGGGAAACTGTGAGTAGAATCTGCCCAAGCTGGGTTCCTTATTCCCTACTCCTTGCCCGGACGAAGTCGATAAATGCCCGCAAAGCCGGGGGGACGTGCCTCGAACTCGGGTGATACAGGAAGAAGCCTGGAAAGCTGGGCGACCAGGGCTCTAGAAATCTCATCAGCCTGCCCGCATCGATCCAGGACTGGACCTGATAGTCGATCATGTAGGCAACGCCTGCTCCACCCAGTGCCGCGTTCAGCATCAGCTCGGTGTCGTTGACAGTCAGGCTGCCCTCGACGGCGATTTCCAGAGACCGTTTGCCGCGCGCGAACTCCCATCGATAGAGGTTGCCGCCACCAGGCCACTGGAATTTTATGCATTGGTGCTGATGCAACTCCTGCGGATGGCGCGGTATGGCCCGGTTTTCGAGATAGACGGGAGCGGCCACCGCCGCCATCTGCAAATCCCCGCTCAGTTTCACTGCCACCATGTCCTTCTCCAGCCGCTCGCCAAGCCTGATTCCGGCATCGAACCGTCCTCGAACAATGTCGGTCAGCGTATCGTCGACGATGACGGTCAGCGCGATATCAGGATAGGCGCGTTGGAAGTCGCCAAGGATCGGGCCGATGAACCGCACCGCGGCAACACGCGGCACGTTTATTCGTAGCGAACCCGCCGGTCGATCACGCGCGGCATGAATGTCCGCTACGGCGCCCTCTAGCTCTTCGAACGCAACGGCAAGGCGCGCAAACAGCGTCTCGCCGGCACCAGTGGGTGAAACACTACGCGTCGTGCGATTCAGCAACCTGACGCCGATGCGAGCCTCCAGTTGCCGGATCGACTGGCTGAGCGCCGGCGGGGAAACACGCAGCCGGGCGGCGGCGCGGACGAAACTACGCTCTTCCACGATTGCGGCAAATGCCTTGAGCTCGGCGAATTCAGAACCGCGCATTGTGTATTCCTAGATTAACACGCTAGTCAGATAATAGGCCATTATCTGATCAGTTGCATGGCCCTATTTCTCGACTAGCGGACCCGTCGGATGAAACCGGCACTGGCCTGAATGATTGAAGGAAACGTATCATGCCCAAGTCCTTGCAAGGCAAAACCGCACTCGTCACCGGCAGTTCGCGCGGCATTGGGCGAGTCATCGCCGAAGGCCTCGCCTCCAAGGGCGCTGCCGTCGTCGTCAACTATGTCGGCAACCACGAAGCCGCTGACGAGGTCGTGGCCGCCATCGCCGGCAAGGGAGGAAAGGCGATCGCCGTCCAGGCCGACATATCAAGCGTCTCGGATATTCATCGCCTGTTTGACGAGGCTGAGAGTGAGTTCGGCGCGATCGACATCGTGGTTGCCAATGTCGGCGTCGCCGTCATCAAGCCTCTGACCGAGGCAACCGAAGCCGATTTCGACCATGTCTTCGGCACCAATGCCAAGGGCACGTTCTTCGTGCTTCAGGAAGCAGCGCGCCGTGTGCGAAACGGCGGCCGCATCATCGCGGTCTCCACCGGCGGCACCAAGATGTTCTTCACGCAAACGGCGCTCTATCTCGGCAGCAAGGGCGCCGTCGAACAATTCGTTCGTGTGCTCTCGCGTGAACTCGGACCGCGCGGCATCACCGTGAATGCGCTGTCGCCTGGCTTCACCGACACGGACCTGCTTCCCGAGCGCGATCGCGCCGTGGCGGCCGGCATGTCTCCATTTGGCAGGATCGGCGCGCCCCGCGACGTTGCCGATGTCGCGGTCTTCCTGGCCAGCGACGAGGCCCGCTGGCTGACCGGCGAGAATATCCAGGCCGGTGGCGGGGTCGCTTAGTCCGCCATCGTCTCCAGGCTGGCGAATCCCTGCGGCGCATCGCCTTCGTCAAACGGTGTCGTCACCTCGACAAATGTGTCGGGATAAAAACCGTTGAAGCGGGTTCTCAGCGACAGCGAATAGGCGCCGATATGGCCGATCTCGATCCAGTCGCCGGTGTCGACGGTTTCCGGCAGCCAGAACGGCCGCGACAGGATGTCGACGGAATCGCAGGTCGCGCCGCAGACCTTGAACGGCACGATGTTCTTCTCCTCGCCATTGCGCGAACGGATCGCCGGATCGGGGATGAAGCGGGCCGGCAGTGTGATCTTGCCGGTCCAAGAATCCGACAGCGACGCCCAGATGCCGTCATTGATGTAGAGCCGCTTGCCCTTGCGCAGCAGCACCCGCACGATCAGCGACAGGCAGCGCGCCACGATCACCCGGCCGGGCTCGGCCACCAACGGGATCTGGTCGAACTGGTATTCCCTCAGGTCGCCCGACAGCCGCGACATGATCTGGCCGAGCGACGGCATCTCGAGCTGCTTGCGATTGGGGTCATGGCCGTACTCGGCGGGAAAGCCGCCGCCGACATCGAGCCCCGCAATGTCGAAGGTCAGCCGGTTGCGCACCCAATCGGCGGAGGCCAGCGCCCGTTCATAGGTGTCGGGATCCTCGATCTGGCTGCCGACATGGAAGCACAGGCCGACCTTGTAGCCGGTGCGGTTGAGCCGCTCGGCGAGTTCCACCGCATAGGCCGGCCCGGCGCCGAATTTCTTCGACAGTTCATAGGCCGCCGAACCCTTGGTCTGGATTCGCACGAACACGCTGATGGAGCCCGGATCGATGTCAAGCGCCCGCACCACCCGCGTCAGCTTGGTGATCTCGTCCTCATGGTCGAGCGAAATGACCCGGATGGCGTATTTTTCCAGCGCAAGCTTGATGTCCGACTGCGCCTTGACCGGATGCATGTAGAGCATCTCGGCGTCGGGTGAGACGGCGCGCACTGCGGCGAACTCGCCGGGCGAGGCCACATCGAAGGCGGTGACGCCGGCTTCGACCAGCGCCTTCAGCACGATCTGCTCGCCATTGGTCTTGACTGCGTAGGCGGTCTTGCCGGGAAACATGCCCATGAACTGTTTGGCATCCGCCTTCAGCACCTGCGGGCGAAAGCAGTAGACCGGATCGTCCGGCCGAAGCGCCAGCGCCGCCTCGCGGGCATTCTCGAATCGCTGCATGGACGAATCCCCTGACTTCTCGGCTGCGCACAATTAATCCAAGCTAGCGGCCAAAGAAAACAATTCTGTGTCTGGCGGGCACTGACCCAGCGGCGCACCCTCCTGGCAGCACTGTTGCCAGCAATCAGGTTTCGGGTGGCTCTTGTCGCCGGACCCGATATGCCTTCTGCCTGAGTGGCTGGCATTGATGCCGCGGGGAAGGACGTTCACGATGGCAATAGCCACGACAGCCGTGCAGCGCGGACCGATGACGCTGAGGGACTGGGGACAGCTTCTGCTGCTCGGCGCCATCTGGGGCGGCTCGTTCTTCTTTGCCCGCATCGCCGTTGCCGAAATGCACCCGCTGGTGCTGGTGCTGTTTCGCGTTGCCATCGCGGCCATCGCACTTCAGCTCTATCTCGGCATTCGCGGTCCGTCCTTCCGCCTCGCCTTCCCGCATGCCGGCCTGTTTTTCCTTTTGGCGCTCGCCAACAATGTCGTCCCGTTCTCGCTGATCTTTGCCGGCCAGACCGCGCTTGGCGCCGGCGTCGCCTCGGTGCTCAATGCGACGACGCCGTTCTGGACGCTGATCCTCGCCAACGCGCTGACAGCGGACGAAAAGCTCTCCTGGAACAAGCTTGCCGGCATCGGGCTCGGCATCGCCGGCACCGCTGTCATGATCGGCCCCGGCCTGCTGGCCGGGCTCGGCGGCCCGGTCTGGGCGAAATTCGCGCTGATCGGCGCCTCGCTGTCATACGCCGTCGCGCTGATGATTGCCCGCCGCTTCAAGGGCGTGCCCTCGCCGGTCATCGCCACCGGACAATTGACGGCGTCGACCATCATCATGATCCCGGTGGTGCTGCTCACCTATGGCCCGGCCGGCCTGTTCTCGGCCTCGCCGCCGGTCTGGACGGCGGTGCTGGCGCTGGCGCTGCTCTCCACCGCCTTCGCCTACATCCTCTATTTCAACCTCGTCGCCTCGGCCGGCGCCACCAACGCCTCGCTGGTCACCCTCATCGTCCCGGCCAGCGCCATCCTGCTCGGCCTCCTGTTCCTCGGCGAGCGGCTCGCTCTGTTCGAGTTCTGCGGTATGGCACTGATCGCGCTTGGCCTGGTGACGATCGACGGGCGGTTGTTTGGTCGGCGCTAATGCCTGTCGACCAAAAGTGCGCAGCGGTTTTGGAACAACGACGCGCTTTAGGTCTGGTAGCGCTGCCATGCCTCGCTTTCGCCACGGCCGCGTCACAATTTATTCACAGGCTGCCAGCGGCTTTTGCCGAAGAGTTTCAAGGCTTAACGACAGGTGGCAGGTCGCAAATTCCACAATCGCGTCGCATTGCAGCATATTTTCCGCTTGCCTGTGGCACAAATGCCCCTAGACTCCACCCATAGCTCTTGAAGAGGAGACTATGACATGGGACTTACGAGGCCAATCAACGCATTGATGATCTGTGCTGCATTTGCCTTCATTGGCGCCCTTATCATAGGTGTTCTTCCGTAACCGCCGGAGCGGAAGAACAGCAGCAATAGCCCACAAATTCGAAAGGCCGGGTGTTTCGCCCGGCCTTTTGCATTTCAGATTTCATACCACGATGAAGCTCAGGCGGCGGCGGATCCAGCTGCCTCTGTTTCATGGGAGCGGATGCCGATCATATGGCAGATGGCAAACACCAGGTCGGCCCGGTTCATGGTGTAGAAATGGAAGTCGCTGACGCCGCGCTCGACGAGATCGAGCACCTGCTCGGCCGCCACGGCAGACGCCACGAGCGCATGCGTCTGCGGATCGTTGTGCAGCCCTTCGAAACGCTCGGCCAGCCATGCCGGCACCAGCGCGCCGCAGCGTGCCGAGAAATTGGCGACCTGGGTGAAATTGTGCACCGGCAGGATGCCGGGCACGATCGGGATGTAGATGCCGGCGCGGCGCGCCTTCTCGACGTAACGCTCGTAGAGATCGTTGTCGAAGAAGAACTGGGTGATCGCCCGCGTCGCGCCATTGTCGGCCTTGCGCTTCAGCATGTCGAAGTCGGTGGCAAAGTCCGGGCTTTCCGGATGCTTTTCCGGGTAGGCCGAGACCGAGATGTCGAAATCGCCGGCGTCTTTCAATGCCCCAACCAGTTCGGCGCCATTGGCATAGCCATCGGGGTGGGGCCGGTAGGCGGTGCCGACACCGGCCGCCGGATCGCCACGCAAGGCGACGAAGCGCTTCACGCCCATGTCGGCGAATTCGCGGACGACGGCGTCGACCTCATGGCGGGCGGCGTCGACGCAGGTCATGTGCGCCGCCGGCGTCAGCGTCGTCTCGTTCAGGATGCGCTTGACCGTGCGCGCCGTGCGCTCCCGCGTCGAGCCGCCGGCGCCATAGGTCACCGAGACGAATCTCGGCTTCAGCGGCTCCAACCTGGTGACGGTGTCCCAGAGCCTGGCTTCCATCTCGTCGGTCTTCGGCGGGAAGAACTCGAAGGAGACGCGGACCTTGTCGCCAATGTCGGGACGGCGGGAAAAGCGGAACTGGTTCATCAGGCGATTTCCCCCATAGGGTACGCTTTGGTGGGTTGGGTGTCATTGGAAGGCTCGGCCATCAGCATGCGGCGGTCGCGGCCGAGCCACAGCTTGACGGTGAGCCTGGCTTCGTTGCCGCCGCACGGCTCGAATTCCTGGGCATCCTCGAGATCGAGCCCGGCCTCGGCAAACCATTCTGAGATCTGCCGGTCGGAAAAGCCCAGCCTGACATGCGCGTGCTGGTCGCGCAGGAACTCCAGCGCATGCGGCGCGAAGTCGACGATCACCAGCCGGCCCGCCGGACGCAGCAGCCGCGCCGCCTCGCGAATGGCGCGTGCCGGGTCATCGAGATAGTGCAGCACCTGATGGATGGTGACGAGGTCGAAGGCGTCGCGCTCGACCGGCGGCGCGAAAATGTCGCCTTGGCGGACCTGCGCATTGGCGATGCCTGCCTTGTCGAGATTGGCCCGCGCCACCGTCAGCATTTCGCGCGACATGTCGATGCCGACGCCGCGCCGGTAGAGCGGCGAAAATATCTCCAGCAGCCGCCCGGTACCGGTGCCGAGGTCTAGCATCGACTGGAACGGCCGCTTGCCGACCAGCTTGAGGAGTGCGGCTTCCACCGCGCGGTCCGGCACATGCAGCGAGCGGATGTGATCCCAGCTGGCGGCGTTCTCGGAGAAATACTCGGCGGCACGGTCCTGGCGCTTGCGCTTGACCGATGCCAACCGCTCGAGATCGCGCTCGACCTGTGGATCGGCGCCGCGAATGCCAGAGACGAGCCCCATGACGAAGTCGCGCGCGGAATCCGTATCCGACAGCCGGAAGAAGGCCCACGAGCCCTCCTGGTAGCGGCCGATCAACCCGGCCTCCAGCAGCAGCTTCAAATGCCGCGACACCCGCGGTTGCGACTGGCTGAGGATCTCGGTGAGGTCGGACACGGTGAGATCGCCGCGCGACAGCAGCGCCAGGATGCGGAGCCGGCTCGATTCGGCCGCAGCCTTCAACGTATCAACCATCGTATCGAGCGAAACATGCATTGGCGCGTTCTCGTTGAAAAAGATATAAACATATGTTTATGTCAGCTTTGGCGGCATAGCAAGGCCTATGTCGCTTCCTGACAAGAAAATGCCGCACACATGGTCCCCGCCCGAGAGAACCGCTTTTCCCTGACGATCGGCTGCAAACTTGTGCTAGGGCGAAAGCCATGTTCGAGACGCGCGACGGCGAAAAGCTCCTGCAGACTGACCCGGCTGACATGCCGGCGGATGGCCATATCGTGTTCATCGGCCGCATCGCCTCGCCATGGACATCCAGGCAAACCTGCCCAAAGAACATGCGCGCGGCGCGCGAGGCCGGACAGGCGGCCACGGTTCTCATCGACCCTGCCTATCGCGACGGCCTGCTTGCGCTGGAGCGGGCCAGCCACATCGTCATCCTGTCCTGGCTGCATCACGCGCCGCGGGCACTGATTGTCCAGAGACCCCGCCATGCGGCTGAGCCGAAAGGCGTTTTCTCGCTGCGCTCCCCTGCCCGGCCGAACCCAGTCGGGCTGCATATCGCCAGGCTGATCGCCGTCGACATCGACCACGGCCGCATCGCCATCGACGCCATCGATGTGCTCGACGGCACCCCGGTGATCGACATCAAGCCCTATTTCGCCTCGACCGACGCCTTTCCCGAGGCGACCATTGCCGGGCGTGACGAAAAATGAGCGCGCCCACCGGCCGCCGCCGCGCCATCGCCAAGGCGCTGACCGCACTGCTGCCCCTGGCGCCCTATGCCGATATGGAGAAAATCCGCACCGAGGCCGGCGCCGTGCACATGAAGACGCTGCCGCCGGGCATCGCGGTCTGGCTGGCGACGATCGCCCATATCAGGCACGGCCATACCGACTATGAAAAGCTGCTGGCCGAGGGCTATGACCGCGACTCGGCGCGGTTCTTCGTCATCGAGCAAACAAACATGGTGCTGACCCGTTGGCGCGCCACGCGCCTGCTCGATGCAGAGGACGAAGAGGAATAACTTCAGCTACCGTCGCTTCAATACGGCAACCGCATTGTAGGGCTGGCCGTCGGCCTGGCCAACCCAGGTCCAGGACAGGTTCCCTTTGAAAAATCGGACGGTGATGCCGCCACCGTCGATGCACTTGTCCTGGCCGTAGCTGATGTTTTCCCGGTATTCCGCCGAACTGTCGTCGCGAGAAATCTGGGTCAACGATCCGCCGCAGCCGAGCGACGGATAGTCGATCGACGCGGCGCCATCGCCGATTGTCATTGCGATCGCCCAATCGGCGCCGGCAGCCCCGGCCGGACTTTGATGACCGCTGCCGGTCCAGACGCCGTTGAGCCCCGCCGCGTTGACCACGCAAGGCACGTTCTGAAAGATCGGCGTCAGCTCGCTGCCCATCTTCTCGCAACGATAGGTCTGGCCGTTCTGGCACAGCGCCTCGCCCTCGCGAGCGCATTGCGCGAAGGCATAGCCAGTGACGAAGACGAGGAAAATTGCAAAGCTGATGGTCCGAAAAGATCTGCCCATTTTGCCCCTCCCGGCCGGATATTTTCAAGCCGGACCATAGGGCATATCGAATGTGCTACCTAGGACAAACAGCGATGGTTGGGTGGCCCTATGCCGCCTGCAGGGGACCACTAGCTTGAATCTGCCGCATCAAGCCGAAGGGACCAATCGCCATGAACCGAAGCGCAGCAGCCGGTAGCATTGTGCCATTGCCGGCTTTGTCGGATCGCCATATCGATCCGCATTCCTATCCCGACGGCATCGCCTTTCTCGATGGTCAGTATCTGCCGATGTCGCAAGCCAAGATCTCGGTGCTGGATTGGGGCTTTCTGCATTCCGACGCCACCTACGACACCGTGCATGTCTGGGACGGGAGCTTCTTCCGACTCGACCTGCATCTCGACCGCTTCTTCGCCGGCTTGCAAAAACTGCGCATGACGATCCCGTCCGACCGCGATGGTGTGGCCGAGATTCTGCACAATTGCGTGGCGCTGTCGGGCCATCGCGCCGCCTATGTCGAAATGCTGTGCACACGCGGCGCCTCGCCGACCTTCAGCCGCGATCCGCGCCAGGCGGTCAACCGCTTCATGGCCTTCGCAGTTCCCTTCGGCTCGGTCGCCAATGCCGAGCAGTTGCGGCGCGGCCTGCATGTCGCCATTAGCGACAAGGTGCGCATTCCGCCGGTCTCGATCGATCCGGCGATCAAGAACTACCACTGGCTCGACCTCGTGCGCGGCCTCTACGACGCTTATGACCGTGGGGCCGAAACCGCATTGATTCTCGACTTCAACGGCAATGTCGCCGAAGGCCCCGGCTTCAACGTGTTCTGCGTCAAGGACGGCAGGCTGTCGACGCCGGCCGCCGGCGTGCTGCCCGGCATCACCAGGCGCACCGTCTTCGACCTCTGCGCCGAGGCAGCGCTTCCCACCACGGCCGTCGACGTCAGCGTTGCCGCGCTGAAGGCTGCCGACGAAGTCTTCATCACTTCCACCGCCGGCGGCATCATGCCGGTGACAGTGATCGACGGCGCTGCTGTCGCCGACGGCAAGATAGGCGGGATCACAAAGCGCTTGATGGCGCTCTACTGGCAAAAGCATGACGACCCGGCCTGGTCGAGCCCGGTGCGCTATCCCTGACCGGCGAAGGTCCTGCTCCACACGATGACGTGACCAAAAAGATTCCCCCTCGCCTCTGGAAAATCGCTCGACGCACCGTATATCGCGGAAGCGGAGAAGCCTCCGCTTCCCAGTTCACGGCCCGCATGGGCAAGGATTCCACGTCATGACAAGCAAGGTTTGGTTCATCACCGGATCGTCGAAAGGCTTTGGCCGAGTCTGGGCCGAGGCCGCACTCGCTCGCGGCGACCGTGTCGCCGCAACCGCGCGCGATGCCGGCACGCTCGCCGATCTCGTCGCGAAATACGGCGATAATGTCGCCGCGATCAAGCTCGACGTCACCGACAAGAAGGCTGTCGAAGCGGCCATCGCCGAGGCGCACAAGCGCTTTTGCCGGCTCGACGTCGTCATCAACAATGCCGGCTATGGCCATTTCGGCGCCATCGAGGAAGTCAGCGAACAGGAAGCCCGCGACCAGATCGAAACCAATGTGTTCGGCGCGCTCTGGGTCACCCAGGCGGCTTTGCCGATCATGCGGGCGCAGGGCTCCGGCCACTTCATCCAGATCTCGTCGATCGGCGGCGTCAACGCCTTTGCGTCGCTCGGCCTTTACCATGCCTCGAAATGGGCGCTCGAAGCCTTCAGCCAGTCGCTCAGCATCGAGGTCGCCGAATTCGGCATCCATGTGACGCTTGTCGAACCGGGCGGCTTCTCCACCGATTGGTCCGGCGCCTCGGCCAAGGTCTCCAAAGCGATCGAGGCTTACGCGCCGGCCCGCGCCAAGATGGCGGAACGCCGCGCCAACTCGGTCGCCGGCGACCCCGAGGCCACCGGACCGGCGATGCTTGAAATCGTCGACGCGGCCGAGCCGCCGCTGCGCGTCTTCTTCGGCGATGGCGGCCTGCCGATGATCAAGCAGGAATACGCCAACCGCATCGCGCTGTGGGAAAAGTGGGACCACGTTTCCGTCGAGGCGCAGGGCGCCAAGAAGAACCGCAAGGCGGCCTGAGCGCGTCTTGAAATCCGGCTGCGTCGCCCCGGCGGCGCAGCCCGTGCCCTAGCCCGGTACTAGGATCGATAAATCCACTGCTCGGGCACGCGCACCGAGATCTCTTCCCCTGTTGTCATACGACCCGGTTTCTCGACCCAGGCAACGAGGCCGCGCAGCCGTTTCGCCGCCTTCGGGAAGGCCAGCGCGCCGGCCTCCCGATCGGCCATCCCGGCGTTTTCGGCGATCGAACGTCCAGCAAGCCGGCAAGGCCCGTTCTGCGCATCGACCTTGATAGTCACGCCACCTCTAAAGAACAGCAGCGTGCCTGACGGCAGCATCGAGAGATGCGGCACGCCTTCGATCAGCAGATTGGCGCCGATCCATTCCGGCTTGATCTCGGCCAGCCCCATCCGCTCGGCAACGACGGCGAGTTCATCCGCTGCTACGATTGATATCTGCCGCTCGTTGCGGATTTCGGTGCCGCGCGGATACCAGGGTTCGCGACCGCCGGAACGACGGGTGGCGCCGGCGTGGAAGTCGCCGTCGATGCCTTCGAAACCGAGCTGTAATTCTTCCACCGAGCGCGTCTGAAAATGATCGAACGACGCCACGTAGAGGGCAGCGACCTTAGCGGCGAGTTTTCTTGCAGGAATGATTTCGACCGGACTTTCGGCCTCGGGGAAGAGATCCAGCATCGCCGTCTGTCCTTGAATCAAGCCCTAAATCCTGCTCTCCGGTCGCCAAAGCCGCAAGAGCAGTTCGTAGGCAGAGTCGCGTGTCGTCCAGTGCCCGCTCTCGTCTCGAAGCGGGGCGCTGTATCCCCGAATCCTTTGGGAAATCGAAAATTGCCGCGTGCACGGGCAGCTGTGATAACTGCTGAACACCGGACTATCCCTGCCTGTGGTGGAATGTCTCTCGCTTGAATGGACTCACGTCGCTCCTTACATGTTCTACAACAGGAGGGGTTTATGGTTGACAGATTCGCTCGCGAGTTCTTAAAATTTGAAGTATCGGAAACCTCTGATACCAGGGGATACTGGCTAGATCAGCCGTGGATCGAGAGCGGCCAGCGCCCAGGCTTGATTAAAGCGTCGATCCTTGCTCTTCCCCTAACCGACGGAGATGAGAAGCCCGTCTTTCCCATTGGGACTGGCGACTTTGTCGAACGGTTCCGCAACGCATTGGGCACCGAGGCGACGTTGGCTGTCGCCATACGAAATGACGAATACCAGGAACTCGCCCTCCACTCAAAAGCTTGGCGCATACCGACCCTACTCTTGACAGTTGGGGTCTTGCCAGTTGCCCTTAATATTTTCTCGAATCGGCTCGACGAACTACTGCCTGGACACAAGTCGGGTGACACAGCGGAATTAACGTTGATTGTCGAAGGCCCGAACAACAAAGCCCTAAAACTTTACTACAAAGGCGATTCTCACCAGCTAGGGCCGATGTTGAACACCGCCATCCCACGCTTCATCGAGGAACTAAATGAGCCCCAAGCCGCGCCCCATCAGGTTCATCCGCGCAAGCGGGCTCGCCACTCTGCTCACTAGCCATGTCGGCCCAGCTCAGTTCAGCCAATTTGGCTGCCCAGGTAATAGCTCACCGGGATCGGTCAAGTCGAATTTACTGGCGCGAGCTAGCCAAAAGCGCAGGAAGACCGAAGGCGATCACTAATGATCCTGAGGAAAAGAACCGGCTTTGGTTTATCGGCGCATTCATAGACGGCACGGGCCTTTATCTTGAAGCATACCGTCAGCTCAGACGAGGCCATTATCTCGACGGATGGTGCACCTTGGAGCAAGCAGAGCTAGCGTTTGCACGCCAGGAGGACAATCCGTTCGTCCCGGAGCTGTTACCTTACGTGAAGCAACGGGCAAACTTGATTGCCCTTTGGCAGTCTACTTTTCCCTATCGACACTTTATCAGCCCAGGAATGATATTGAAGCGCTGGGCATGCTCGATTTGCGGGAAGCAGAGCACGCCGGTCGAGCCATGTGGGCATACTCCCAATCGAGTTTATGCTGGAGAATTCTGCTTTCGCAAGATTCTCGAGTTCGAGCCCCAGGAGATGTCAATCGTCACCGATCCCGTCCAGAAGTACTCGGTCCTCCAGCTCGACTATGACTACAGCGTAGTTCGATATGTGCTGGATCATCTCGCCGGCCCTTTCGACGAATGGGACGGCGAATGGACGCACAAGAGGCAATCACATAAGCATTTCGAGGACCGACCACATGAAGGGCCATGTCCATGCGGCTCAAAGCTTCACTATTCGGAGTGCTGCCTGCCAACCGATGGAGTGCGCCTGCCACATTTCCAGATTAGGGTAGCACACAGAACTTCAGGTGTCGCCGAAGACCGGATCGTGCTTCGCTCGAAGCGTGACGTCACTTAGTGGTGGGTCTAACACTACAGCGTGAACGCAAGGTCCGTTCTACGCATAGGCCGCCCGAACGCCGCGTGGCGCCGGCGTGGAAGTCGCCCGCTATGCCCTCGAAGCCGAGCTGCAATGCTTCCACCGGGCGCCTCTGGAAATGATCTGACGGGGCGACGTAGAGCGCCGCCACCTTGGCGGACAGCTTCCTGGCGGGGATGATTTCGACCGGCTTCTCAGACTCCGGGAAGAGGTCCGGTGTGGCGTTCTGTTTTTGAATCATGCCCTTGGTTTTGCGCCCCGGCCGGCAGGGCCGCAAGAGCGGCTTCAGCTAGGTCGCGCAACTCTTCGACGGACGCGCCGTCCCGCGCCTGGATCGACATGCCGTTCATGACACCCGCAATATATTTGGCGAGACTTTCGGCGGAGAGCTCCTCAGGCAAATCACCTGCCGCCTTGCCGGCCACCAGCCGCGCCGCGATCGCCGCCTCGCTCGCCTTGCGATAGCCTTTAAGCTCATCGGCAATGGCTTGCGCCTGCGGCGAGGTCGCCAGCGCGCCGCTGACGAACAGGCAGCCGCCGGGCTTGCCGGGCCTGGAATAGGCCTCCGCCGCCCCCAGCAGCAGCAACCGGATCGCCTCGCCGGTCGACACCGGCGCGCTCAGCGCTTCCAGCGCAAAGCCGATCTCGGTCTGGTGGTAGCGTTCAAGCGCCTTGCGGAACAAGGTCTCCTTGTCGGTGAAGGCGTTGTAGATCTGCGGTGGCGTCAACCCCATCGCCTCGCGCAGCATCGCCAGCGACGTCGCTTCATAACCATGCTCCCAGAACAGATGCATCGCCGCATCCAGTGCCCGGCCGGGGTCGAAGGCACGTGGGCGGCCGCCGCGCGGCTTTTCCAATTTATCCATAGCGATCGATACGAAACCTGTTGACTCGTCTTTCCCTTATATCGTAACAATCGATACGAAACATGGCAAGCAGCAAATGCAAAGCCATGTGACACCAAGAAAAGGACAGCAAATGCCCATCACCGTGACCGCACCGCAAGGCGTACTGACCCAAGCCGGAGAGCGCGAGATTCTGCCGCGTCTCAGCGCCGCCCTCATCGAGGCTTCCGGAGCCACCGGCAATTCGTTCTTCACCGCGATCGTCGGCGGCACGGTCCACATCCTGCCGCCGCACCACATCTATGCCGGCGGCGCCAACCGTCGTCATGGTCGAGCTGAAACTGCCCAACATCGGCCTCGGCTCGCTCGAAGCCCGCAGGGCCTTCATCACCGCTGCCGTCGCAATCGTTGCCGATCTGTGCGTGCCCGGTCATAGGCCCGAAAACACCTGGATCAACATCGTCAATGCGCCCGACGGCGGCTGGGGCATCGGTGACAAGCAGTATACAGGTGAGGCCCTTATCGCTGCGGCCACCGCAGCGGCGCAGTAATACAGCAAACGGCACCGGCCAGGAGCAAACCGATGCGGCTCTCCCCTTCGCTGTTCTTCACCACCAACTGCGAACCGGCGTTGGCTTTCTACGAGCAATGCGGCCTTGGCCGGGGAACCATCCTGCTGCGCTGGGGCGACAACGGCATGCCGGTGCGCACCGAAGCCATGCGCGGCAAGGTGCTGCATGCGCGGTTCGAAGGTCCGGGTGTGCTGTTTCACGCTTCCGACAATGACGATGCGGAGCCGATGAAAGGCTCCGCATTGATGCTGGAGTTCGACGACCAGGCCAAAATGCGCAAGCTTTTCGACCGCATGGCCTCAGGCGGCCGGATCACCGTGCCTTTGGCGCGGCAAGTTTGGGGAACCAGTTTCGGCATGCTGGTCGACGCGTTTGGCGTACAGTGGATGTTTTCCGGCCAATGAGCGCGGATCACGATCTTCTTACCTGAAAACAGCACAGGTTCCGTATTGCGCCGCATTGCCGCCGCGACGCACCGGCTTCATGGTAGACAGTCGGTGGAGATCTCCCATGCGTCCCGGTACGGCAATCGCATTGCTCTGGCTGATCTGGGTCGTGTCCTGGTTTCTAGCCGCCTTCTGGGCCGACCCGGCGAAAAAGCGTGCCGGCATCCAGGAGGAGCTTCGCTATCGCGCTTTGTGGTTGATCGGCGCGGTGCTGCTGTTCATTCCCGCGCATGGCTATGCCGGCCGGCTGCGATTCTGGTTTCCGACCCTTGCCGAAGCGTGGATCTGCGCAGGGCTTGTTGCCGTTGGCCTGTTGTTCGCCTGGTGGGCGCGGTTGCATCTCGGCCGTCTCTGGTCGGCTTCGGTGACGGCCAAGGCCGAGCACCGTGTCGTCGACACCGGTCCCTACAGAATGGTCCGCCACCCGATCTATACCGGACTGCTTCTGGCGATGCTTGCCACAATGGCGGCCAAAGGCACGGTCTGGGGAATCGCCGGCGCGATTCTTCTCACCATCGGCATCGTCATGAAGGCAAGGCTGGAGGAACGCTTTCTGCGCGGAGAACTCGGCAACGCCTATGACGATTATGCCCGCAGCGTACCGATGCTGGTGCCGTTCATGCCGGCCTGATTACAGCATCTGCAAAAGCGCGCCGCCGATCGAATAGCCGGCGCCGAAGGCGCACAGCACGCCGAAATCGCCGGGCTTCATGTCGGCGTGGTTTTCCGACAGCGCGATGATGGCGCCGGCGCCGGCGGTGTTGCCGAGCCGCTTCAGCACCATCGGCGCGCGGTCGTGGTCGACCTCGTGGCCGAAGGCCAGTTTCAGGATCATGGCGTTCATGCGCGCATTGGCCTGATGCAGCCAGAAGCGCCTGATGGCTTGCGGCGTCAGCCCGTGCTCGGCGAGGAATTCGACAATGAATTTGTGGCCGGCGACGGTGACTTCCTTGAACACCTTGTTGCCGACCTGCTTGATCAGATTGCCTTCGAGGTTGATCATGTAAGGATCGTCCTGGGCGGTGCGGGTGTGATAGCCCAGATTGGTGCGGATATTGTTCGACATCTGCGTCCAGGTGCGCGTGTCCAGCACCTCGAAGCGCCCCGGCCGCTTCTCGCCCCTGGCCAGCCCCTCGACCACCATCGCCACCGACGCATCGCCGAAGATGAAATGCGTCTGCCGGTCGCGGAAATTGAGATGGCCGGTGATGATCTCCGGCGTGACCACCAGCACGCGTTTGTGCGCGCCCGCCCGCACCAGATTGGCCGCAATGTGCAAGGCGGCCGCGGCCGATGAACAACCAAGCCCCATATCGAAGCCGGCGCCCTTGGTGCCCAGCGCCTCCTGCATTTCGATGGCGATCGCCGGATAGGGCCGCTGCTGGTGCGAGGCCGAGCAGATCACCAGGTCGATGTCGGACGGCTTCAGGCCGGCATGGTCGAGCGCCTTCCGGGCCGCGGCCACTCCAAACTCGGCCTGCAGCGACAGCGCATCATCGGGCCGCGCCGGAATGCGCGGCGCCATGCGGGTCGGATCGAGAATGCCTTCGCGCTCGATCACATGGCGGGTCTGGACGCCCGAGGCATGGACGATGAAGGCGCTGTCGGATTTCTGCAGCAGCGTCTCATCCGTGCCTTGCCGGCGCGCATTCTCGGTGTCGACCCAGGCATTGAAGCTGGCGACCAGTTCTTCATTGGTGATCTTGGCTTCAGGGATTTCAACGCCAATGCCGCTGATGATGACGCGATGCATATCCAGTCCGTCCATGCGCAGGCGTTGTCGTTCTCATGTGAACGACGAAGGGGCGCGACACAACACTTTTCTCACCCCACCGGTTTACGCCGGCTTAAACCATAGGCTGTGGCCGGATGTCATCGGGAGTGCTAGCCGGCCCGCTTGGCGACGATGAAAATGCGCGGGAAGCGCAGCAGCACCTTGCCGTTTGCGGTCTTCGGATAGGCCTTGGCAATTTTGGCCGTGTAGCTGTCGAGGAAGATCTTGCGCTCGCCGGCGTCCAGCGGATCGAGGAAAGGCTTCAGCCCCGTCGACTTCACCCATTCGACGATCGCCTCGGCGTCGGTCAGTGGATGATTGTAGGCCGTATGCCAGATATCCACCCGGTCGGAGAGCGGCGACAAGAGATCATAATAGAACGACACCGCCGGCAGCGGTCCGCGCGCAGCACCTGCCATCTTGGCGGCGAACGGCATTTCGGCGGCCGTCTCGCGCATCACCTGATGCGACGGCTCAAGCAGATTGTCGGGCATCTGGACGGCGAGCGCGCCACCGGGGGCGAGAAAGCCCATCAGCCGCTGAAACACAGCGGGATGGGTGGGCAGCCACTGGAATACCGCGTTGGCGAAGATGACGTTGACCGGCTCGGCCGGCCGCCATGTCGAGGCATCGGCGAGGTCGAAATTGACGCTGGGCAGGCGCGCCTTCGCCTTCTCGATCATGTCGGGAGAGGTGTCGAAGCCGCTCACCTCAGCGCCCGGCCAGCGCTCGACCAGCAGCTCGGTCGAATTACCCGGGCCGCAGCCGATGTCGACCACCCGGCGCGGGAAATCCACCGGCACCTGCGCAACAAGATCGCGCGCGGGCCGCGTCCGCTCATCCTCGAATTTCAGATATTGGGCGGCGGACCAGTCGGTCATTCAAGCTTTCCTCGTATCAGTTGAGAAATTCGCCGCCCCGGTTGCTCCCTTACCGCGTCAGCCTCTTGTAGGTCATGCGGTGCGGGTTGACGGCTTCGGGCCCGAGCCGGCGGATCTTGTCCTGCTCGTAGTCCTCGAAATTGCCCTCGAACCATTCGACATGGCTGTCGCCCTCGAAGGCGAGGATGTGGGTGGCCAGGCGGTCGAGGAACATACGATCGTGCGAGATGATGACGGCGCAGCCGCCAAAGTTTTCCAGCGCGTCTTCGAGCGCCGCCAGCGTTTCCGTGTCGAGGTCGTTGGTCGGTTCGTCGAGCAGCAGCACATTGCCGCCGGTCTTCAGCATCTTGGCCAAATGGACGCGGTTGCGCTGGCCGCCGGAGAGGTTGCCAACCTTCTGCTGCTGGTCGCCGCCCCGGAAATTGAACGACGCGCAATAGGCGCGCGTGTTGGCCTCGAACTTGCCGAGCTTGACCACTTCGGCACCGCCGGAAATCTCCTCCCACACCGTCTTTGACGGATCGAGCGCATCGCGGCTCTGATCGACATAGCCGAGCTTGACCGTCTCGCCGACGCGGACAGAGCCGGCATCCGGGGTTTCCTGGCCGGTGATCATGCGGAACAGCGTCGTCTTGCCGGCGCCGTTCGGCCCGATAACGCCAACGATGCCGCCCGGCGGCAGTTTGAATTCCAGACCCTCGATCAACAGCGTGTCGCCAAAGCCCTTCGACAAGCCTTCCGCCTCGATCACCACATTGCCGAGCCGCTCGCCATGCGGAATGACGATCTGCGTATCGCTCGGACGCCGCTTGTCGGCTGCATCCAGCAGGTCCTGGAACGCCTGGATACGCGCCTTGGACTTGGTCTGGCGGGCTTTCGGGCTGGACTGGATCCACTCGCGCTCGCGGCCGATGGCGCGCTGGCGGGCGTCGTCCTCGCGACCTTCCTGCTTGAGGCGCTTGGCCTTGGCTTCGAGGTATTTGGTGTAGTTGCCCTCATAGGGAATGCCGCGGCCGCGATCGAGCTCGAGGATCCATCCCGTGACATTGTCGAGGAAGTAGCGATCGTGGGTGATGATCATCACGGCGCCCGGATAGGCGCGCAGATGCTTTTCGAGCCACGCCGTGGTTTCGGCGTCGAGATGGTTGGTCGGTTCGTCGAGCAGCAAGAGGTCGGGCTGACGCAGCAGCAGCTGGCAGAGCGCGACGCGGCGGCGCTCACCGCCCGAAAGCTTGGTGACCTCGGAATCCTTGGGCGGGCAGCCCAGCGCTTCCATCGCCATCTCGACCTGCTGTTCGAGATCCCACAAATTGAGCCGGTCCATCTCGTCCTGGAGCTTGGCGGACTCATCGGCCGTCTCGTCGGAGTAGTTCATCATCAATTCGTTGTAGCGCTCGATGATGGCGGTCTTGGCGGCGACACCTTCCATGATGTTCTCAAACACCGTCTTGTTGGCATCGAGCGCCGGCTCCTGCGCGAGATAGCCGACGGTGGCGCCTTCGGCGAGCCACGCTTCGCCGTTCCACTCCTTGTCGAGCCCGGCCATGATCTTGAGGATCGTCGACTTGCCCGAGCCGTTGGGGCCGAGGATGCCGATCTTGGCGTCGGGATAGAAGGAGAGATGGACATTCTCAAGCACCTTCTTGGTGCCATAGGCCTTGTTGAGGCCGGCCATGTGATAGATGAACTGGCGTGCCACGCGCGCTTTCCTTGATGATTGACCGAAAATGTCGGATTGAATGGAGGTTGGCCGCTATGTAGGCGATGCCGGGCCGAACGGCAATCGCTTTTGCCATTTCAAGCCGGGTGTACACCGCACGTTAAGTTTTCCGCCGGTTGTAGGGAGCGTTGAAATCCCCGGTTAACCCTTCAGCGTCAAAACAGGATCGATCGCTGGCCTGTCGCGATCGAAAGTAGAGATCGGACCGAAGGTAGTGCTGAACAGTTTCCTGCTCCTTGCCGAAGCGGTCGTCTACTTCAGCGTCATGGTCACGCTGTTCCGCTTCAGGGATCGCATCGGCCTCGGCGTCTTCGTCTGCGCGCTGGGCGCCATGCATTTCCTCGAAACCTATCTCGCCAGCGTCTTCTATGTCGCCCTGCCCTTCGGCATGGTCTCGCCAGGCTCGGCGGTGCTGTTTTCCGGCAAGCTGGTGATGCTGCTTCTCCTCTACATGAAGGAAGATGCGGCCACGGTGCGCCAGCCGATCTATGGCCTTTTGCTCGGCAACGCCTTGATGATCGGGCTGGTCCTGATCCTGCGCCTGCACGATATTTCAGCCTTTTCCGACGGCAAGCTTCCCGATATCGGTTTCATCGACCAGTTGGGCTGGCTGATGGTGTGGGGCACGACGCTGCTCTTCATCGACGCCATCCTGATCATCCTGCTTTACGAAAAGCTCGGGCGTTATCTGCGCAAGGCGCCGTTCTCCCGCATCCTGATTTGCGTCGCCTGCGTGCTCACCTTCGACCAGGCCGGATTTTTCACCGCCCTGCATTTCGTCGCCGGCGCACCGATCGCGGTCTTCTTCGGCGGCTGGTTCGCCAAGATGGGTGCCGCTTTTGCCTACAGCGCCATGCTTGTCGCCTACCTCAGATGGTTCGAAACGCGTCAGGTCGTGGCACCGCGTGGGTTGTCCGACGTCTTCGACACCTTGACCTATCGCGAGCGCTACGAAGCCCTGGTCGAACATGTCGGCCGCGACGGCCTCACCGGCCTGTTGCACAGGGGACGCTTTGACAGCGACGGCGAACGTCTGGTTGCCTTAAGCCTGCGCACGGCCCAACCGCTCAGCCTGCTTATCGTCGACGTCGACCATTTCAAGTCGATCAACGATCGCTTCGGCCATGCCGAGGGCGACAGGGTGCTGAGATCGATCGCCCAGGTGCTGACCCAGGCGGCCGGCGCGCACGATCAGGTTTTCAGGATCGGCGGCGAGGAGTTCGCCATCCTTTGCTCGCAACCGCATGCGGTCGCCAGGTTGCTCGGAGAAAACCTCCGCCAGGCCGTCAAGGCGTGCGGAAACCGCTTCGACATCAGCGTCAGCGCCGGCATCGCCACTGTCGATGAGACCGTAGGCTCGCTTGCCGATCTCTTCGCTCTTGCCGACGAGCGTCTCTACAGGGCCAAGTCCACCGGGCGTGACCGCGTCGTCGGCCAAGCGCATGACGATGCCGAAGACCTAACTGCGTGGACATTGCCCACGCGTGGTGTCAGCGGATAAGGCTGTCAGCTCCGCTTGCGCTGCTGCAACGCGCCGACCGCAACTGAAACGGCTATCAGCGCGATGGCCAGCCATTTCAGCGTGGTGATGATCGGACTGGCGTCGATGTCATAAGCGATGAACAACAGAATGCCGGGCACCAGCAGGCCGCACATGACCAGTATGATGCGGTTGATCTGCCAAGACACTTTTGCTGCCAGCGCTTCGTCACCGGCTTCGCCGACAAGACCGGCGCGCATCTCCCGGGAGATGGCTAACGCGCTCGACAGGCGCATGGAGATCGGCAAGCCGAGCCCGATTATGAGGAAGGCACACGCCGCCAGCAGAGCCGAGAATTTGAGCGCGCTGGTGTCGGCCGGCACCGGAAACAAAAGTGTCGCCAGCGGCAGGAAGACACAGACGATGCCGAGCGCGGCAATGGCGATGAAGATCGCGGCATTGACCCAAGTGAACAGCTGGTAGCGACTTGCCCCGATCGGCGCGGCAAGCACGCGCATGCGCGCCCACTCGGCATCGGTATAGGAAAAGCCCGGCCATTCCATGCGGCCGTCTTTTATGGCGGTCATCCCCCTGGCCCAGAAAGCCAGCCGCGCCAGCGCGCCTGATGTCATGCCACTCATCGCCACCCCCGCCGAATGAAACACATCCAGACCATATCACCGCGCCACTGCCAAGCGACAGACGGATATCCTACTGGAACCCGGCCGCATCGACCGAGCCCTTCGGACAGCCCGCCTTGGTCGTCGGCGCCGAGGCGAGCATGAGAGTGCTCAGCGAACTGTCGGGGCCGATCGGGCCGGTCAGGCCGAGCGTCAGCTCGCCGATCAGCCGCCTGCCGCTCGACGGATCGACCAGGCAGGAGACACGCACCCGCGCGCCCGACCCGGCGCCGAAGGCGCTGTCGAAGGCGCTGCGGATCTGGTCCGAAGTCAGCTGCTTGCCGACATTCCTGGTGAAGAGCTCGCGCACAGGCGAGGCATTCACCGCCCGCATCAGGTTCAGCGCCTCGGCAAAATACTCCTGCTGGCTCTTGCCGTAGCAGGTGCCGTGCTTGATCCATTCATGCCGTTCGAGCTTGGAGGCGGTGCCCGGCATAACCTGGTCGAGCTCGGCGCGCGTAGCGGCATCGAGGTTGACCGGCGGCAGGTCGGCCCAATGGGCCGGATTATCATTGGCCTTGTCGCTCGCCGGCACCTGGCAATAGAAATTGCCGTTCGGTTGCGGCCACAGACCATGCAAGGTGAAATGCGACGCGTCGAAACCGCCCGCCGTCTGCGCCTGGCATTCGGGCTTGCTTGCCTTGGTTTCGCAGAAGGCCGGCTGCCAACTCAGCGCGAAAACATATTCGGGTTTTCCTGAAGCCGGCGCCGCAGGCTTGCCCTGATCGGCGGGCGCGGCCGGCAGGGCGGCTGCGCTGCCGCCAGCGACGTGACCGCAGCTGATCTTGACCCAGCGACGCTCAGGATCGGCGCCCGGCACGCGGATGAGGTAATGCGTCGGCGCATCCTTGTTGCCGGCCAGGAGGTCGTAGCTCTGTCCAGCCGTTGTCGCGATATTGCCGGGGTTCTTGCCGCTCTTGATTGCCTGCGTTGCTGGACAGGCAGCATCGGCCACGAAGGATCCGCTCATCTTCACATCGGCGCGCGCTAGGCCGACACCGGCCAGCGCCACCAACACCGCACCCCATATCGCCGATATCCGCATTCCAGCACTCCTAGCGTTTCATAGCGCAAGCTAGAAACGTGTGACATGTCAGAATTACGATTTCTTTCGTCCGCCGCAAAAAACAATCGCTCGGTCGATCAGACCCCGCCCTCCTCGACCCGCTTCGTCAACATACGCAGCAGATCAAGCGCGGTCTCAAGCACGCGAGGCTCGATGCCCTCGCTGATGCGGTTGGCCCAGACATGCTGGCGCGTGCCGATATCCCTGATCGCGGCCCGGCCCGCATCGGTCATCGCCAGGAGCTTGGCGCGGCGGTGCGCCGGGTTGTCCGCATAGGCGGCGAGCCCTTCGGCGGCCAGAATGTCGGCAAGGCGCTGCACGCTCTGACGGGCAAGCCCCATGTGGCGGGCAATGTCGGCCACCGATTTTGGCTCCTTCAGCACCGCGCCCAGAACCTGCCAGCGCGCCGCCGTCAACCCGGCAGGCTCCGCCAGCCGGTCGGCCGCGTCGAGAAACCCGCCATTCAGCCGGAACACGGCAAGCACCACTTCGGTGAGCACATCTCCCGCTTCGGTCCTGCTTGTCATTTCTGGCCGGCCTCGATGGTGGAAACGAAGGTGTTGACGGCTTCCGCCACCGCCTCCGGCTCGTCAAGCATCACCCAATGGCCGGAACCGGCGACGGTTCTGTGGCCAATTCGGCTGCGCAGCCGAAACAGGGCCGCCGCATTGTCATTGGCCTCCGTGGCCAGCACGAAGATCGGCCCGTGATAGGCGTCGAGCGTCGGTTCGGGATTCCATTCCGCCAGCGCCTTGCCGACGCCTGCCCGAGCCGCCGGATCGACCACCGCCGCATCGGCGATGACCTGTTTGCGGACATCTGGGTTGGAGCCGGCGATCGAGGTGTAATAAGCGCTCAGGACATCGCCGCCGTTTGGCCCCGCCAGATCGCGCACGAACCCGTCGCGAATCTCTTTGGGCAGGGCGCGCGGATCGGTCGCCGGATCGACCAGCAGGATGCCGGCAACACGGTCGGCATGGCCGGCGGCATAGGCGAGCGCGGCCCCACTGCCGCCGCTATGTGCAACGAGGACAAACCGCTTCAGGCCGAACGCATCGGCCACCGCACCAATATCGTCGGCACGGCCGTCATAGCCGTAGTCGGCATCAGCTGCAGGCGCCGATGCGCCATGGCCGCGAAAATCGAAGGCGACCGCCTCACGGCCACCTGCGGTGAGCTGCATCACCCGGTTCCACTGTGTGGCGCGGCTGCAATCGCCATGCGCGAACAGGATCGGCAGGCCGCCGCCGGATTTGATGTCGTAGCCGGCAAGCTGGCCCTGCGGGCCGGCAATGGTTGAGGTCTTCATGGTCGTCTCCCTGGTCTGGCTGGAAGCAATGCCGGGCAGGAGCATTGCGGATGAAAGGCTCGCCAGCAGAAACGCGCGGCGACGAAACGGTCGAAACGGTTTTCATGCTCATGTTCCCGATGTAATTTGACAGCATGCTGTCATATAGCCAAATTGACAGCACACTGTCAATAGTGACGCCGGCTGATTTCGACCTCCCCTTGACGTCGGTCACGCCGTCGCCCAACAGTCGCCAAGGGAGCGAGACATGGCATTTGACAAGCAGACGACGCTGGCCTCACCGACCGGGGCCACGCTCAATCTCTATGTGAAGCACGCGGGGGGCTCTCCACGCGCGGTAGTCCAGGTCAATCACGGCCTGGCCGAACACGCCGCGCGCTATGCCCGCTTCGCCGATTACCTCAGCACCCGCGGCTTTCATGTCTACGTCCACGACCATCGCGGCCATGGCGCGACCAAGGCGCCCGATGCCCCGCTCGGCAGATTCGCCGTCACAAGCGGCCCGGCCAAGGTGATCTCCGATGTCGACGCAGTCCACGATTTGATTGCGAAGGAGCAGCCCGGCCTGCCGGTCATCCTGTTCGGCCATTCGATGGGTGCGTCGGTGGCGCTCAACTACCTGCTGGCGCACTCGCCGCGCGTCCACGCCGCGGCGATCTGGAACGGCAATTTCTCACAAGGCCTGCTTGGTCAGCTTGCACTCGCCATCCTCGCTTATGAGCGCTTCAGGCTCGGCTCCGATGTTCCCTCACGCGTCTTGCCCAAACTGACCTTCCAGGCCTGGGGCAAGGCGGTGCCCAACCACAAGACGCCGTTCGACTGGCTGTCGCGCGACGAGGCTGAAGTGGCCAAGTACATTGCCGACCCGCTGTGCGGCTGGGATGCCTCGATCTCGATGTGGCGCGATGTCGTGGAGATGGCGCAGAAAGGCGGCAAGGATGCGGGCTTTGCCGGCATCAGGCGCGACCTGCCCGTCAGCATCGTCGGCGGCGAGAAGGATCCGGCCTCCGACTATGGCAAAGGCATCGATCATCTCACCAAGCGGATGCGCGCGATGGGCTTTTCGAATCTGGTTTCAAAGGTTTACGCCGACACCCGCCACGAAAGCCTGAACGAGGTGAACCGCGACACCGTTATGGACGATTTCGCTGCCTGGGCCGATAGCGTGCTCAAAGAGTGACATCGCTGGCCTACCGCAAGGCCCGTGACAGCGGCATCCCGGGTTGATAGAGGCTGCGGTTCCGACCCGTTTTTGGTGATTTATGGCTGAACCTCCGCTGAAAGGCGTCCGCGTCGTCGAACTCGCCCGCATCCTGGCCGGCCCCTGGGCAGGACAATTGCTGGCCGATCTCGGCGCCGATGTCATCAAGGTCGAGAGCCCCGAAGGCGGCGACGATACCCGCAAATGGGGTCCGCCCTTCGTCATGAGCCATGATGGCGAGAACCTGTCGGCCGCCTATTACCATTCCTGCAATCGCGGCAAGCGTTCCATCGCCGTCGATTTCTCGACATCGGAAGGGGCCGAGACGGTGCGCCGGCTGGTTGCCACGGCCGACATTCTGATCGAGAATTTCAAGCTCGGCGGCCTGAAGAAATACGGGCTCGATTACGAGAGCCTGAAGGCGATCAATCCAAAGCTCGTCTACTGCTCGATCACCGGCTTCGGCCAGGACGGGCCTTACGCCCCACGCGCCGGCTATGATTTCATCATCCAGGCCATGGCCGGCATGATGTCGATCACCGGCGAGGTCGGGCGCGAGCCGCAAAAGGCCGGCGTCGCTATTTCCGACATCTTCACCGGCCTTTACTCTGTGATCGCCATCCAGGCAGCGCTTCGCCATGCCGAAAAGACCGGCGAAGGCCAGCATATCGACATGGCGCTGTTCGACACGCAGATTTCCGCACTCGGCAACCAGAACCTCAACTATCTCGTCTCCCGCAAGGCGCCGGTGCAGATGGGCAATGCGCATATGAACATTGCGCCCTATGAGGTTGTCCCGGTCAGGGACGGCCACATCATCCTGGCGGTCGGCAATGACGGCCAGTTCGCCAAATTCTGCGCCGCCGTCGGTCTCGACCATCTCTCAGCGAATCCCGATTTCGCCACCAATCCGGCCCGCGTCGCCAACCGGGTGAAGTTGCGCGAGCACTTGATCGAGACGCTGAAGAATTGGGATCGCGACCCGTTGCTGGCCAGGCTCGAAGCGTCAAGCGTGCCGGCGAGCCCGATCAACGACATCGGCCAGATGTTTGCCGACCCGCAGACGATCGCACGCGGCATGCGCCTCGACCTCGACGATGGCCATGGCAATCGTCTGCCCTCGGTGCGCGCGCCGATGGTGATGTCGGGCACGCCGCTCGTCTATGAGCGTCCCTCGCCTCGCCTTGGCGAACATACCGAAGAAATTCTTGCCGAACTGGAGAAGTCTGGACGATGAAGACCGGTGGACAACTGATTGTCGACGCACTCGAGGCGAACGGCACCGACCGCATCTTCTGCGTGCCTGGCGAATCCTATCTCGCTGTGCTGGACGCGCTGCATGACTCGCCCATCCGCACCATTGTCTGCCGCCAGGAAGGCGGCGCCGCCATGATGGCCGACTGCCAGGGGCGGCTGACCGGCAAGCCCGGCATCTGCTTCGTTACCCGCGGCCCCGGCGCCACCAATGCGTCGGCCGGCATTCACATTGCCATGCAGGATTCGATACCCGTCATCCTGTTCATCGGCCAGGTCGCCAGCCGCGCCAAGGAGCGGGAGGCTTTCCAGGAGGTCGACTACAAGCGCTTCTTCGGCGACATCGCCAAATGGGTGGTGGAGATCGACGATGCCGCGCGCATCCCCGAACTCGTCACCCGCGCCTTTGCTGTCGCGACATCGGGCCGCCCCGGCCCCGTCGTCGTCTCGCTGCCGGAGGACATGCTGACCAGTCTTGTCGACGCGCCCGCGGCCTTGCCGCACACGCCGGTCGAAACCCGGCCCGGCGAAGCCGAACTCGATGCTTTGGAAAAGCTTCTGGCCAAGGCCAAGCGTCCCTTCGTCATCCTCGGCGGCACACGCTGGGACGAGGAAGCGGTGGCACGTATGCGCACCATTGCCGAGGCCTGGTCGCTGCCGGTCGGCTGCTCCTTCCGCCGCCAGATGCTGTTCGACCATCTGCACCCGAACTATGCTGGCGATGTCGGCATCGGCATCAACCCGAAGCTGGCCACCGCCATCAAGCAGGCCGACCTGGTGCTGCTGATCGGCGGCCGCATGGGCGAGATGCCGTCCTCCGACTATACGCTGCTGAAGAGCCCTTACCCCGACCAGACGCTGGTCCATGTCCATGCCGACGCCGGCGAACTCGGCCGTGTCTACCGGCCGACCCTGGCGATCAACGCTGCGCCGTCAGCCTTCGTCGAAGCCTTCGCCAAGCGCAAGCCAACCTCCACGCCAGCCTGGGCGGATGAGACAGCGAAAGCACACGCTGCCTACCTCGACTGGTCGACGCCTCCTGAGACCGGCCCCGGCACGGTCCAGATGGGGCCGATCATGAACTATCTGGAAAAGATTTTGCCCGATGACGCCATTTTCACCAACGGCGCCGGCAATTACGCCACCTGGGTGCACCGCTTCCACCGCTTCCGCCGCTTCGCCACCCAAGGCGCGCCGACCTCCGGTTCGATGGGTTACGGCACCCCGGCTGCGGTCGCCGCCAAGGCGCTCCATCCCGACCGCACCGTGATCGCCTTTGCCGGCGACGGCTGCTTCCTGATGAACGGACAGGAATTCGCTACCGCCGTGCAATACGACCTGCCGATCATCGTTATCGTCGTGAACAACGGCATCTACGGCACCATCCGCATGCACCAGGAGCGCGATTATCCCGGCCGTGTCGTCGCCACCGATCTGAAGAACCCTGACTTTGCCGCTCTTGCCCGCGCCTATGGCGGCCACGGCGAGACGGTCGAGAACACGGCAGATTTTGCCCCTGCCTTCGAGCGTGCCCGCGCCAGCGGCAAGCCGGCGATCGTCGAAATCAGGCTCGACCCCGAGGCGATCACGCCGACGCGGACGATGACGCAGATCCGCGACAAGAGCTGAGAAGTTAGCAGCGAAAGCCGAGTTCCGTCACACCCCCCTCTGTCCTGCCGGACATCTCCCCCTCAAGGGCATAGGCGCTAAGATAGGTATTGCCTTGCGGAATCGGGTGTGATTCTACGCTGCGATGACACACGAATCGCTTGTTGATGACGGCTGGGCCGAGACGATTGAGCTTCTGGGCGGCGAAGAGTTGATCGCAGGAAGTGCCCGCGAGACGAAGGCGTTCCTGCGCCCGCGCGGCGTCAGGTCGGCGAGCGACCTGTTGCGCCTGACACTGGCTTACTGCCTTGGCAAGGTTGGCATGCGGGGCGTCGTGGCCTGGGCGGCGGCGAGCGGGATAGCCGACATTTCGGACGTGGCGCTGCTTGGCCGGCTGCGCAATGCAGGACCATGGCTGCAGCAGTTGATTGGGCACCTTTTGAAGCGCGAGGATGCAGGTTTGGCCAAAGGCCGACTGGTTCGCATCCTCGATGCGACAGCGGTTGCCAAGGCCGGTGCGTATGAGAAGAAGAACAATGGTCTTTGGCGCATGCACTGCGCCTTCGAGCTTGAGCGCGAGCAGTTCGACTTCATCGAGATCACCGATCAGAGCGAGGCCGAGTTGATCGACCGCGTGCCGGTGGTGCCGGGCGAGATCCGCATCGGTGACCGCGCCTATCTGCAGGCCGAGCGGATCGCAAAGGTGATGGCGCAAGGCGGCGATGTTGTTGTGCGCGCGTCGTGGAAAAACGCGCGATGGCTCGACGCCAACGGCAGGGCGTTCGATCTCATCGGCTACCTGGAGAGCTGCCGGGAGGAAGTCTGCGAAACGCCTGCCCGGCTGGC
The DNA here is from genome assembly GCF_030323165.1 of Mesorhizobium sp. C416B. Classification (NCBI taxonomy): domain Bacteria; kingdom Pseudomonadati; phylum Pseudomonadota; class Alphaproteobacteria; order Hyphomicrobiales; family Phyllobacteriaceae; genus Mesorhizobium; species Mesorhizobium sp. C416B. The sequence continues at coordinate 6,000,980 of NZ_CP100471.1, read as the reverse complement.
ACTCAAGAAGGGCGAGCCTGTGAAGATGCGCCTGATCGCCTTGCGCAAATCCGAGGCCGCGGCACAAGAAGCGCGGCGCAAAATCAACAAGGAAGCCAGGGCCAAGGGCAACAAGGTTCAACCGCAGACGCTGATTGCGGCCGGCTTCGTCCTGCTTGTGACCTCGCTTGACCGGGAGGAGTTTCCCGCCGATACGGTCCTCAAGCTCTACCGCATGCGCTGGCGCATCGAACTCGCCTTCAAGCGCCTGAAGAGCCTGATCGGGCTGCGCTCTCCTCCCGCCAAGGACCCAAGGATCGCAAGGCCTTGGATTCTTGCACACTTCCTCATCGCGCTTGTGACCGAACCCCTCTCGCAGGAGTTGGGTGTCTCTCCCCCTTGAGCGACGGGCGCCCGCTGCTGTGGCGCGCAACCCGCCAGATCGTCGCCTCTCTGATCGCGACCATCTTTCCTCAACCTTCCTTGGCGGCCCTGCGCCAAAAACTCCATGCCTTGCGATATCGCTGGCGCGAACCACCACGAAAGCGCAAGTTTCAGTCCATGCCAAAGCTATCTTAGCGCCTATGCCCTCAAGGGGGGGAGATTGGATGTCATGTCGCCCTTCGCCAATCTGCAGCGTTGCAGACAGGGCGCTATGGTCAGAGCTGCTGATCTCCCCCCTTGAGGGGGAGATGTCCGGCAGGACAGAGGGGGGTGCTGTCCCGCCGACGCTGCCAAGGCGATCGCCCCTTTCCTGATATCTACAAGCGAGCTATCAGACCGCTGCCAGCGCCTGCGTCAGGTCGGCGATAAGATCGTCCGGATGCTCGACGCCGATCGACAGCCTGACCGTGGTCTCCAGCACGCCAATGCGCTGGCGCACGTCGAAGGGAATGCCGGAGTGCGTCATCGCCGCCGGGTGGCTGGCGAGTGACTCCGTGCCGCCGAGGCTCACCGCCAGCTTGAATATTTGCAGCCCGTTGAGAAATGCGAAGGCCGCCTTCTCTCCGCCTTTGATATCGAAAGAAAATGTCGACCCGGCGCCGCTGCATTGCGCCTTGTAGGCCCGTCCCGCTGCCGTATCCTCGCCCAGGAACGGCAGGTAATGCACCTTCTCGACCTTGGCGTGATCGCGCAGGAATTCGGCCACGAGCCGCGCATTGTCGTTGGCGCGCTCCATGCGGATGGACAGCGTCTCCAGCGAGCGGCCGAGCATCCAGCAGGAATGCGGGTCGAGTTGCGTGCCGATGGCGCCGCGCAGCGCCTTGATCGGCTTGGTCACCGCCTTGCTGCCCATCGCCGCACCGGCGATCAGGTCGGAATGGCCGCCGACATATTTGGTCAGCGAATAGACGGAGACATCCGCGCCATGTTCGATCGGTCGCTGGAACACCGGGCCGAGCAGCGTGTTGTCGCAGACGATGATCGGCGTTGATCCTTGGCTTGCGCCGATCTCGTCGGCAAACTTCCGGATCAGTGCGATGTCGACCAGGCTGTTGGTCGGATTCGACGGCGTTTCGATGAGAATGACCGAGACACGCCCCTTCGCCACCGCTGCATCAGCAGCGGCCCGCACCGCCTTGTCGTCGACGCCGTCGGCGAAGCCGACAGCGCCGATGCCGAAGCCGGACAGCGTGCGCGTCAAAAGCGTCTCGGTGCCGCCGTAAAGCGGCTGCGAATGCAGGATGACATCGCCCGGCCGGGCATAGGCGAGCAGCGTCGTGGCGATCGCCGACATGCCCGACGAGAACAGGATGCAGGCGTCCGTTCCCTCATAGACCGCCAGCCGGTCCTCGACGATCTCCGAGTTGGGATGATTGAAGCGCGAATAGACCAGGCCGGACGCCGTGCCGCTCGGCGGCTCCTTGCGGCCGGATGTGTAGTCGAAGAAGTCGCGTCCCTCCTCCGCCGATTTGAACACGAAGGTCGAGGTCAGGAACACCGGCGGCTTGACGGCGCCTTCCGACAGTTGCGGATCGAAGCCATAGCTCAACATCAACGTTTCCGGATGGAGCTTGTGGTTGCCGATGTGGGTTTTCGACGGGCGCGGCGCGGTCATGGCTTTTCCTGCGTTCTGGAGGAGTCTCGTGCAGCAATTTATGCGATCCCGGTCCACCAGTCCTTGCTATTTTCGGCCTCGCATGGCTGCATTCCGGCAACAAATTGCCGAGCGAGAGCAAAAGTGCAACAGAAGATAGCCGACGATTTCGACCGCAAGATCCTGCGCGAGCTGCAGGCCGACGCCCGCATCACCAACAATGAGCTGGCGGAGCGCATCGGCCTGTCGCCGTCGCCATGTTTGAGGAGGGTACGCCGGCTGGAGGAGGCCGGAATCATCAGGGGCTATACCGCGCTGGTCGACCCGGCCGCCTTCGGGTGGAACATGGTCGCCATCGCCACCGTCCGGCTCAGCCGCCAGAACGAGGACGAGATCGTCATGTTCGAGGACGCCATCCGCGGTTGGGAGGAGGTGCTGGAATGCCACCTCGTCACCGGGTCGCGCGACTATGTGCTGAAGGTGGTGACCGGCAGCCTCGAACAGTACGAGCGCTTCATCAAGGAAAAGATCGCGCGGCTGAAATGCGTCGCCTCGATTGAGACCAGCTTCGTCATGAACACCATAAAGGAACGGCGCCTCTGACATTTGGTCAAAGGCGCCGCTCTCGAGGTCGAAATTGCCTGGCCAGGCTTATTTGATCGCCTTGTCGGTGATGGCCGTGGTGTAGGCGCCGGTCGGCGCCTTGGTGATGATCTTCTGGTCGAGCAGCGCCTTGGCGGTGCGCTCGTAGGTCGCCGGGTCGAGCTTGCCGTCGGCATTGTCGATCAGCTTGGCGACTTCGCTCATCATCCGCTTCTGGTGGTTTTCGTCCTGGCCACCGCCGTCCATGACAATGCCCGCGGCCTCGTCATTGTTGTCGATGGCATATTTCCAGCCCTTCATCGAGGCGCGCACGAAACGCACCATCTTGTCTTCGAAAGCCGGATCCTTGAGCTTGTCTTCCGAGGCGTAGAGCCCGTCCTCCAGCAGGTCGTTGCCCATCGCCGAGTAGTTGAACACGGTCAGCTGGTCCGGCTTGTAGCCGGCATCGATCAGCTGCCAGTACTCGTTGTAGGTCATGACCGAAATGCAATCCGCCTGCTTCTGGATCAACGGCTGCACGTCGAAGCTCTGCTTCAGAACCGTGACGCCGTCCGGGCCGCCTTCGGTCTTCAGGCCGAGCTTGTTCATCCAGGCGTAGAATGGATATTCGTTGCCGAAGAACCAGACGCCGAGCGTGTGACCCTTGAAATCGGCTTCGGTCTTGATCGGGCCGTCCTTCGGGCAGACCAGCTCCATGCCGGCCTTCTTGAACGGCTGGGCGATGTTGACCAGCGGCACGCCCTTTTCGCGCGCGGCGAGTGCCCCGCCCATCCAGTCGACGATGACGTCGGCGCCACCGCCGGCGATCACCTGCTCGGGTGCGATATCGGGACCGCCCGGCTTGATGTCGACGTCGAGGCCTTCGGCTTCATAAAAACCCTTGGCCTTGGCGACATAGTAGCCGGCAAACTGCGCCTGCGTGACCCATTTCAGCTGCAACGTCACCTTGTCGGCGGCCATTGCCTGGAACGCGGCCAGCGACATCGCGCCGGCCAGCATCGGAATGATCAGTCTTTTCATGTTTTTACCCTCTGAAGTTAACACCCGAACCCACCGCCCTATCCACCACGGACAGAGGGATGCCAAAACGTGACGGCTCTCTCGACGAGAGCGACCACGCCATAAAAGACCGAACCCGCCAGTGCTGCAACTGCGATTTCGGCCCAGACCATGTCGATGTTCATCCGCCCGACCTCGGTCGAGATGCGAAAGCCCATGCCGACCACAGGCGTGCCGAAGAACTCGGCGACGATGGCGCCGATCAGCGCCAGCGTCGAGTTGATCTTGAGCGCGTTGAAGATGAAGGGCGCTGCCGCCGGCAGTCTGAGCTTCAAGAGTGTTGGCCAGTAGCCCGACGCATACGTGCGCATCAAATCGCGCTCCATATGGCCGGAGGCGGCAAGACCGGCAACCGTGTTCACCAGCATTGGGAAGAAGGTCATGATGATGACGACCGCGGCCTTGGACGGCCAGTCGAAGCCGAACCACATCACCATGATCGGCGCCACACCGATGATCGGCAGCGCCGAGACCATATTGCCGATCGGCAGCAGACCGCGGCGCAGGAACGGCACCCGGTCCGCGGCGATGGCCACCAGGAAGCCGGCGCCGCTCCCGACGATGTAGCCGAAGATCACCGCCTTGAAGATGGTCTGCCTGATATCGGCGCCGAGCACCGGCAGGGAACTGGCGATGCGCACACCGATGGCGCTCGGCGGCGGCAAAAGGATGAAGGGAATGCCGGCGCCACGCGTCACCGCTTCCCATATGATCAGGATCCAGGCGCCGAAGATCGCCGGGATGATGAGGCGCAGCGCCATCCGCGCCCCTTTTGCCATAGGCCGAAGCCCCGACAGCACCGCCACGCAGCGCCAGGCCAGCAGCCAGGCAGCCGCGAGCAGCAGGAAATAAGGCGCCATTGCCGTGCCTTCGAACCCTGTAATGCCCGAGATCAGCATCCAGGCGACAAGGTGAGCGCCGATAAACAGCACCGCAGCCTCGGCTACCGCCGAAATTCTGATCATCGAGATCAGCCCCGCCAGCACGGCCAGGCCGATCATCGGGGTCTTTATACCGAAATAGGGGTAGTCGAAACTTGCCGTCGGGTCTGCAAGGGTGGCCGCTTCCGGCTTCGACATCGCGCCGAGCGCGACGGCGACGAGGCACAGCGCAATGGCCAGCACGGCTTGCCAGGAGGGCTTCAGCCAGTTCATGCCGGCCTCCCGCCCATCGCGCGGTCAACGAGGCGCCCGGCTATGCCGACCACCATGACCAGAAGGGCCGCCACCACCGAGCCCGCCACAAGGGCGGACCAGATGTCGATGGACTGGCTGTAATAGGCGCCTGCCAAAAGCTTGGCGCCGATGCCGGCGACAGCACCGGTCGGCAGTTCGCCGACAATGGCGCCGACCAGGCTCGCCGCCACCGCCACCTTCATCGAGGTGAACAGGAACGGCACCGAGGCCGGCACCCGCAGCTTCCAGAAGGTCTGCGAGACACTGGCATTGTAGGTGTGCATCAGGTCGAGATGCATGAGTTCGGGCGAGCGCAGGCCCTTCACCATGCCCACCGTCACCGGGAAGAACGACAGGTAGGTCGAGATCATTGCCTTTGGGATCAGACCGCTGATGCCGATCGCCCCCAGCACGACGATGATCATCGGCGCCACCGCCAAAATGGGGATCGTCTGCGAGGCGATGATCCACGGCATCAGGCTGCGGTCGAGCGTCGCCACATGCACGATGCCGACCGCGATGACGATGCCGAGCGCCGTGCCGAAGGCAAAGCCGAGCAACGTCGACGACAGGGTCACCCAGGCATTGTAGACAAGGCTGCGGCTCGATGTGATGGGCCGCAGGAACGTGTTCTCGAAGAAGTTCACCGCCACCTGATGCGGCGCCGGCAGCGTCGGCTTGGGCTGCGACAGCGTCTTGCCGATGAATTCGACGGTGTCGTGGGTTTCCCCGGCGCGCCGGTCGAGGTCGCGCTGGAAGGGCGCGTTTAGGATGACGGCGAAGACATACCAGAGCACCACCACGCCCAGGAGGATGGAGGTCACGGGGATGAATTTTTCGCGGAAGGTGTCCATCTATCGCGCCTCGCCAGCGGGGCGCCCTCCTCTCCCCAACGGGGAGAGGGTGGCCGGAGCGAAGCGGAGGTCGGGTGAGGGGGTAGAAATCTTTCCGCCGAGACAAGCCAAGATCGTATCCAGGACCGCTCGGCGCTCAGCCAAAACTTCGTGATTCCAGAAGCGCAGAACCGAATAACCTTGTCCGTTCAGCCAGGCTGTCCTGGCGGGATCGGTCAGTGAATCCGCGTGTTGGCTGCCATCAAGTTCGACAATCAGCCCCTGCTCGCGGCAGACGAAGTCCGCGATGAAAGGTCCGAGCGGCACTTGCCGCACAAATTTGTAGCCGTTGAGATGACGTCCTCTCAATTCCCCCCAAAGCCGGTATTCAGCTTCGGTCTCGTCAAACCGCAGCTTTCGGGCGCGAGCGGTTGCCCCGACATTTCTCTTGGTTGGATCCGTCGGCGCCGCCCCCTCACCCGACCTCCGCTTCGCTCCGGCCACCCTCTCCCCGTTGGGGAGAGGAGCCAGCCGGTCGTTCGCCCCCTCAATCATCATAGCTGTGCCCTGCCCGCAACCCATCGCGCACGCGGGCCGCGATCGCCAAAAACTCCGGTGTCTCGCGGATGTCCAGTGGCCGCTCCTTTGGCAGCGTCGATTCGATGATGTCGGTAACCCGACCTGGGCGCGGCGACATGACGACGATGCGCGTCGACAGATACACCGCCTCGGGGATGGAATGGGTGACGAAGCAGATCGTCTTGTTGGTGCGCGCCCACAATTCCAGAAGCTGTTCATTGAGATGATCGCGCACGATCTCGTCCAGCGCGCCGAAGGGCTCGTCCATCAGCAACAGGTCGGCGTCGAAGGCGAGCGCGCGGGCGATCGAAGCGCGCTGCTGCATGCCGCCGGAAAGCTGCCAGGGGTATTTCTTCTCGAAGCCGGAGAGGTTGACGAGCTCCATCGTGCGCTTGATGCGCTCGGCCTGCTCCGCTCTCGAAAGGCCGATGATCTCCAGCGGCAGCGCCACGTTACGCTCGATCGTGCGCCACGGGAAAAGGGCTGCCGCCTGGAAGACGTAGCCATAAGCGCGTTTCTCGCGCGCCTGTTCCGGCGTCATGCCGTTGACCGAGATCGTGCCCGATGTCGGTTTTTCCAGATCGGCGATGACGCGCAGCAAGGTGGTCTTGCCGCAGCCCGATGGGCCGATGAAGGAGACGAACTCGCCCTTGCCGATGGTCAGGTCGACATTGGAGAGCGCCTCTACCGGACCGTCATTGGTCTGAAAGGTAAGGCCAAGTCTGCTTGCCGAGACGACGGCTGGCGATTGTCCCGTCATCGCTTGCTGCCTGCCTCTCGCAGCCGCCCAGGATGAAATGCCGTTGCATTCGCGTTGATGTTGCTTTCCACTCGTCCAATCCCACCCAATCGACGCCCGGAGCCTTGCCGATGTCGCCCAAACCCACTTGTCACCTTATCCGTCCTGAAAGCACTTATGAAGGCAAGCAGGGATTGACCTATTTTGCCGGCATTGCAGCCGAGACGGTCGGCTCGTCCGGCATCTGCATGCATCTGCTCACCCTGCCGCCTGGCGCCCGCGCCAAGGCGCATCTGCATGAAAGCCATGAGACGGCGATCTATGTGCTCTCGGGCGAGGTCCACACATGGTATGGCGACAGGCTCGAGAACCACATCGTCGTCAAGGCCGGCGACCTCTTCTACATCCCGGCCGGCGTACCGCATCTGCCGGCCAATCTGAGCAACGCCCCGTCCTCGGCCGTCATCGCCCGCACCGATCCCAATGAACAGGAAAGCGTCGTCCTGTTGCCGGAACTGGATGCGCTGGTGGCCTGACGCTGACGGGACTGCCGTCATTTGCACCGCGCCACTTCGCCCATGACATTGCCGTCGTCGTCGGCGACCGTCAGCTTCTTGGCGTTCTTGGCGCTGCGCTTGATGGTGAATTTGGTCGGCTCCTGTCCCTCTTCGCCTTCCGCCTCGCATGTTGCCGTCACCACCAGCGACCCATCAGCCTGCGCTTGCTTCTCCGTGAAGGTGCAGGCGCTGGCGGCGGTGACCAATGCCTCGTCGGTCAAAAGCAGCATCCGATCGGCGGCGACTTCCTGGCCGTTGCGGTTGATGCAGCCATATTTGTCCCCATAGGGTTTCGTCAGGTCGATGCCTGCCGCAAGGGCCTGACCCGCAGCCAGAACGACTATCATCGCAACAGACGGCCCCAAACCGCGCGCGCTCATTCCCCCAGCTCCAACGTCACGAACACGGTTGCAACGGCCCCATTTCTTCAAGACCGGGAATGGTCACGAAGAACCCACCCTCGCCCTTGTTGGTGACTACAACGGTTTCAGCCGTCGTCCCCGCCTCGCCTTCGGCGGAACAGGTCGCATCAAGCGATTGCGTGCCCGGCGCCCACGTCAATTGCTGCGCGAACCGGCAGCCGCTGCCATAGGTCTCGATGCCTTCGGCGGTCAGCACGATATAATCGTCCCGGCCCTGAAAACCGGCCTTTGCAAAGACACAGCCGGCATCGTTGCCCCAGGAGCCGGCCAGCCTCTCGGCCCCTGTTGCCGGACCAGCGACCACCATCGCCACGACCAGTGAAATGAGCGCCCCCGGGCTCCGCAACGTCAAACGCCTGTCGCCGGAATGCCGGTGCGTTCCACCTTGCGCGGCGCGGTAATGTCCTTCCAGGTCGACAGAGCCCGGTTGACCGCCGCGTTCGGCTCGCGGGCGACGAATTCGCCATGGCCGGGCTTGGCCTTGACCTCCGCTTCCTCGACCGACAATTCGCCGCGCGAAAAGACGAAGCGCGGCAGGCCGGTCACCTCAAAACCTTCGAAGACGTTGTAGTCGATCACCGATTGCTGCTTCTTCGAGGTGATGGTCTTCTTGGCGCTGGGGTCCCACACCACGATGTCGGCGTCCGCGCCTTCGACGATGGCGCCCTTCCTAGGATACATGTTGAGGATCTTGGCGATGTTGGTCGAAGTCACCGCGACGAACTCGTTCATCGTCAGCCGCCCGGTGTTGACGCCCGTCGTCCACAGCACGGGCAAGCGGTCTTCGAGCCCGCCGGTGCCGTTCGGGATCTTGGTGAAATCGCCGAGGCCGTTGCGCTTCTGCTTGGTGGTGAAGGCGCAGTGGTCGGTCGCCACCACCTGCAGCGATCCCGCCTGCAGGCCGGCCCACAGCGAATCCTGGTGCAGCTTGTTGCGGAAGGGCGGGCTCATGACGCGGCGCGCCGCATGGTCCCAATCCTTGTCGAAATACTCGCTCTCGTCCAGCGTCAAATGCTGGATCAGCGGCTCGCCGAAAACCCGCATGCCCTTCTGGCGGGCGCGGCGGATCGCTTCGTGGCTCTGCTCGCAGGACACATGCACGACATAGAGCGGCACGCCGGCCATGTCGGCGATCATGATGGCGCGGTTGGTCGCCTCGCCTTCCACTTCCGGCGGCCGCGAATAGGCGTGTCCCTCGGGACCATTATTGCCGGCAGCGAGCAGCTTTTGCGACAGCGCCGCAACCACGTCGCCATTCTCGGCATGAACGAGCGGCAGCGCGCCGAGATCGGCGCAGCGCTGGAACGACGCGTACATCTCGTCGTCGTCCACCATCAGCGCGCCCTTGTAGGCCATGAAATGCTTGAACGAGGTAATGCCTCTGTCGACGACGGTGGCCATCTCGTCGAACACCTGCTTGCCCCACCAGGTGATCGCCATGTGGAAGGAGTAGTCGCAGGCAGCCTTCGAGGTCTTGTTGTCCCACATCTGCAACGCTTCCAGCAGCGATTGCTGCGGCGCCGGCAGGCAGAAATCGACCACCATCGTGGTGCCACCGGAAAGGGCCGCACGCGTCCCGGACTCGAAATCGTCGGCCGAATAGGTGCCCATGAAGGGCATTTCGAGATGGGTGTGCGGATCGATGCCGCCCGGCATGACGTAACAGCCGCTGGCGTCGAACTCATGGTCGCCATGCAGGTTCGAGCCAATGGCGACGATCTTGCCGTGCTGCATCAGCACATCGGCCTTCCAGGTGCGGTCGGCGGTGACGATGGTGCCGTTTCGGATGACTTTGGTCATTGTCGTGTTCCCTTGTTCTCTTCGCGCTTCTTGTGAGCGTCGTTTTGAATACAGATCTTAGTTCACGCCACGATCCCCGCTGTCTCTACCACCGCATGGAACAGCACGTCGGCGCCGGCGCCGGCCCATTCCTTGGTGATTTCCTCAGCCTCGTTGTGTGACAACCCGTCAACGCAGGGGCACATCACCATGGCGGTCGGCGCAACGCGGTTGATCCAGCAGGCGTCGTGGCCGGCGCCGGAGACGATGTTGCGGTGGGAATAGCCGAGCCGATCGGCGGCGTCGCGGATCGCCTTGACGCAGCCGGCATCGAAGGTGACCGGATCGAAAGCGCCGACCTGCTCGACCTTGTACTGGATGTCGAGCGCCTCACAGATTGTGTCGATGCCTTCGCGTATGCGCCCATCCATCGCGTCCAGCACTTCCTTCTCGGGCGAGCGGATGTCGATAGTGAAGACGGTGCGCCCGGCGATGATGTTGCGCGAGTTCGGAAACACCTCCATGTGGCCGACCGCGCCGACGGCGTCGGGCTGGTAGTCCATGGCGATCTCGTGCACCAGTTCGATGATCCGAGCCATGCCGAGCCCGGCATTACGGCGCTTGGGCATCGGGGTCGAGCCGGTATGCGCCTCCTTGCCGGTCAGCGTTACCTGCAGCCATTTCAGGCCCTGGCCGTGGGTAACGACGCCAATGTCGATGCCTTCGTCCTCGAGGATCGGCCCCTGCTCAATATGCAGTTCGAAGAAGGCGTGGATCTTGCGATCACCGACTTTCTCGGTGCCTTTCCAGCCGATGCGCTCCAGCTCCTCGCCAAATTTCCTGCCCTGTTTATCAGTGTGCTGATACACGTCCGCCTGATCGAGCACACCGGCGAACACGCCGGACGCCATCATCGCCGGGGCAAAGCGCGAGCCTTCCTCATTGGTCCAGTTGGTAACGACGATCGGATGCCTGGTCTGGATGCCGAGATCGTTAAGCGAGCGAATAATCTCCAGCCCGCCGAGCACGCCGAGCACGCCGTCATATTTGCCGCCGGTCGGCTGCGTGTCGAGATGGCTGCCGACATAAACCGGCGGCAGGCTGGGATCAGCGCCTTCCCGGCGGGCAAACATGGTGCCCATTTCGTCGAGCCCCATTTCGAGCCCGGCCGCCTCGCACCAGCGCTTGAACAGATGCCGTCCCTCGCCGTCCTCGTCGGTCACGGTCTGGCGATTGTTGCCGCCGGCAATACCGGGGCCGATCTTCGCCATCTCCATGATGGAATCCCACAAACGGTCTGAATTGATTCGCAGATTCTCGCCCGGGGCGGCCATTCAAAGTCCTCTCATTTCATATAACCAACCGGGCGGCGGTTCCCGCCGCCGCCCGACTGGCTGGATAGATTAGTCGATCGCCTTCAGCACTTCTCTGACATGGTCGATCAATTCGTTGATCTGGCCCTTGGTGATGATCAGTGGCGGCGACAGCGCGATGATGTCGCCGGTGGTGCGGATCAGCGCGCCGCGCTCGAACGCCTTGACGAAGGCCGAGAAGGCCCGCTTGGTCGGGCTGCCGGCGATCGGCGCCAGTTCGATCGCGCCGATCAGGCCGATATTCCTGATGTCTATGACATGCGGCTCGTCCTTCAGCGAATGCAGCGCATCTTCCCAGTAGGGCGCCAGTTCCTCGCCACGGGTGAGCAGGCCCTCTTCCTTGTAGGTGTCGAGCGTGCCGAGTGCCGCGGCGCACGCAATCGGATTGCCCGAATAGGTGTAGCCGTGGAAGAACTCGATCATGTGCTCGGGGCCGGTCATGAAGGCGTCGTGGATTTCCTTCTTCACGAACACCGCGCCCATCGGGATGACGCCGTTGGAGACGCCCTTGGCGGTGGTCATGATGTCGGGCGTGACGCCGAAATAATCCGCTGCGAACGGCGCGCCGAGACGGCCGAAACCGGTGATGACCTCGTCGAAGATCAGCAAAATGCCGTGCTTGGTGCAGATCTCGCGCAGTTTCTGCAGATAGCCCTTCGGCGGCAGGATGACGCCGGTGGAGCCGGCGACCGGTTCGACGATGACGGCGGCGATGGTCGAGGCGTCATGCAGGGCAACGATGCGCTCCAGCTCGTTGGCGAGTTCCGCGCCATATTCCGGCACGCCCTTGGAGAAGGCGTTCTTTTCCGGCAGATGCGTGTGCGGCATGTGGTCGACGCCGCCGAGCAGCGTGCCGAACATCTTGCGGTTGGTGACGATGCCGCCGACCGAGATGCCGCCGAAATTGACGCCGTGATACCCGCGTTCGCGGCCGATCAGGCGGGTGCGCGCGCCCTCGCCCTTCACACGGTGATAGGCGATCGCCATCTTCAGCGCCGTTTCGACCGATTCCGAACCGGAATTGGTGAAGAAGACATGGTCCATGCCCTTGGGCGCGAGATCGACCAGGCGGTTGGCCAGCTCGAACACGATGGGGTGGCCCATCTGGAAGGCCGGCGCATAGTCGAGTTCGGCCGCCTGGTGCTGGATCGCCTCGGTGATCTTGGGACGGCAATGGCCGGCATTGACGCACCAGAGGCCGGCGGTGCCATCGAGCACCTTGCGGCCGTCGCTGGTGGTGTAGTGCATGTCCTTGGCGGACACGAACATGCGTGGCGCCTGCTTGAACTGCCGGTTTGCCGTGAACGGCATCCAGAATGCGCTGAGATCGTTCGGCGTGACTTTCAGCCGGTTGGACATGACCAAGACTTCCCCTTGTAACCTGTTTCGGTGCGGCTAACGCTTGGTCTTTCCAAAGCTTGGTCTTTGCTGCGTTTTCATGCTACGCAAATTTTTGACCGATTGGACAAACGTTAGCACCGCCCTGTCGGCGGTCAAGGGATTACTAGCGGAAATGCGGCCTGCGAAGTGCGCTCCACGGGTAAGAGAAAAACTGGTCCAGAGAATTGGTCCAGATGACCCGCGCGACCAAGGCTCGGCCACATGACCGACGCCGTGGAAGGCTCCGCCCCTCGCCGCACCCGCATCCAGCAGGAAAAGCGCGAACTGATCCTGGAGGCAGCCCTCGAAGTCTTCTCCGCCAACGGCTTTCGCGGCTCGACCATCGACCAGATCGCCGAGGCCGCGGGGATGTCGAAGCCGAACCTGCTCTATTATTTCCGCCGCAAGGAAGACATTCACGAGACACTGATGGAGCGGCTGCTGGCGACCTGGCTGGCGCCGCTGCGCGAACTCGACGATATCGGCGATCCCCTGACCGAGCTCAGGAGCTACATCAGGCGCAAGCTCGAAATGGCGCGTGATTTTCCCAGGGAGAGCCGGCTGTTCGCCAACGAGATCCTGCAAGGCGCGCCACGCATCATGCCGCTGCTGGCGGGTGAACTGAAGACACTGGTCGACGAGAAGGCCAACGTCATCAAGGGCTGGATGCGCGCGGGAAAAATCGCCCGCACCGATCCCTGGCACCTGATCTTTTCGATCTGGGCGACGACGCAGCACTATGCCGATTTCGATGTCCAGGTCCGTGCCGTGCTCGGCGCCGATCGCGGCGGCGACGGCCGCTTCGAGGATGCGGCGCGGTTTCTGGAGCAGTTGTTCATTGATGGGCTGAAGCCGAAGGGCTGACCTTTGGGCGTCAGGCGCTGCGGCGCTCCGCCGGCATCGCCTCAAGCAAATTCTGCAGCTTCTCGATCGAATTCTGTTCGGCCAGCGGCGTGTAGACGATCAGCTTCATGTCCGAGCCGTCGTCGATCGACAGGCTCATATGCTCGAACGTCATGGCGCCGGCTCTCGGATGTCGGACATGTTTCACCCCCGACAATCGGCGTGCCACGTCGCGTTGCGGCCACCAGTCGCGAAACTCCGGACTTGAGCGCGTCATAAGCACGATCAGCCGCTCGAAATCCGCATCGCCCACATAGCGGGCGCTTTCCGCCCGGAACGAGGCCAGCACGGTGCGCGCCAATTGCTCCCAGTCAACCAGCAGGCGCCGGTGATGCGGATTGGTGAACACCATGTGGACGATGTTGCGGGCGTCGCCCTCTAGCAGGCCATAATCACCGAACACCGCTACCGCCGCCGGATTCCAGGCCAGCACATCCCAGCGCCGCCCGACGACATAGGCCGGCTGCATCACCAGGCTCTCCAGCATATGCATTAGCGGGCCATCGACCTTTTCCGGCGCAGCCACGCGGTTCTCCGGTTGCTGGCGGCCTGCCAGGATGAACAGATGCCGCCTTTCAACGGCGTCGAGGCGCAGCGCTTCGCTGAGCGCCGCTAGCACCTCCACCGAGGGTCTGACCTCGCGCCCCTGCTCTAGCCATGTGTACCAGGTGGTGCCGACGCCGGCGATCATCGCCACTTCCTCGCGACGCAAGCCTGGCGTGCGTCTCCGCAGGCCGGTCGCGATGCCGGTGGCGGACGGCGTCAATCTTTCGCGGCGCGAGCGCAGGAAGGCACCAAGCTCGCGCCGGCGGCTGTCTTCAGCGGAGTGCGTGATAGCATCCATGAGAGCTATTATAGCAGTATTGATACCAGGATAAAGTTTGAACTGTTTGGGCTGCGTCAGGCGCCCCATCTTCCATCCAGAGAGATGGAGGCTCTGAATATGGATCTGAAAGACAAGACAATCCTCATCACCGGTTCGACCGATGGCGTCGGCCGTGTCGTCGCGCAAAGGCTGGGCGCCGGCGGCGCGCGCGTGCTGGTGCATGGCCGTGACGCGGCTCGCGGCAAGGCAGCCGTCGCAGAAATCGAATCCGCCGGCGGCAAAGCCGAGTTCCTCGCCGCGGACCTCGCCTGGCTAGCCGAGGTCCGCCGCCTCGCCGAGGCCGTACGCGCAAAAACCGACCGGCTCGACATCCTCATCAACAATGCCGGCATCGGCACGGCCGGCGCCAAGCGACAGCTCAGCGCCGACGGCTTCGAACTGCGCTTTGCGGTCAACTATCTCGCCGGTTTCCTGCTGACCTCGGAACTGCTGCCGCTGCTCAAGGCGAGTTCGCCGGCGCGCATCATCAACGTCGCCTCGGCCGGCCAGCAGGCGATCGATTTCGGCGATGTCATGCTGACACGTTCCTATGACGGCGTGCGCGCCTATTGCCAGAGCAAGCTGGCGCAGATCCTGTTCACCATCGACCTGGCCGGAGAGTTGAAAGGCAGCGGCGTCACCGTGAACGCTCTGCATCCGGCGAGCTACATGAACACCACCATGGTCCGCCAGGCCGGCGTGACGCCATGGAGTTCGGTCGAGACCGGCGCCGACGCCATTCTCAACCTCGCGACATCGCCCGCCCTGGAGGGCCGCAGTGGCCTCTATTTCGATGGCCAAAAGGAATCCCGCGCCAACGCACAAGCCTATGACGCCAAGGCCAGACAGCAATTGCGAACCCTGAGCCTCGACCTCGTCGGCCAAGCCTCCGCAAAATCGAAGGAACAGCATTCATGACCGGCAAGATCGAACACACGGTCGTCATCGGCGGCTCATCCGGCATCGGCTTGGCAACGGCGCGAAAACTGCTGGGCCCAGGCATGAAGGTGACCATCACCGGACGAAACCAGGACAAGCTCACCAGCGCCTGGAAGAGCCTCGGCGGCGCCGCCGAAAAAGCTGCCTTCGATGCTTCGAAGCCGGACGAAGTCCGCCAGTTCTTTGGGGAACTCGGACCGTTCGATCACCTCGTGCTGGCTGCCAGCGGCGGCAAGGGACTTGGGCGGTTCGAAACCCTCGACCTCTCAGACATCGCCGGCGGCGTCGACGAGAAAGTCAGGCCGCAGCTGTCCTGTTTGCAGGCAGCCTTACCGACGCTCAACAGATCGGGATCGGTCACTTTCATCTCGGCGGTGTCGGCACAATTGTCGGCGCCCGGCGTGGCTGGCATTGCCGCCGTCAACGGCATGCTGCTGACGGTGGTGCCGATCCTGGCGGTCGAACTGAAGCCTCTGCGCGTCAACGTCGTGGCGCCCGGCGTCATCGACACGCCATGGTGGGATTTTCTGGCCGAAGACCAGCGGCAGGCGGTGTTCAGCGAATATGCCGGCAAAACCCCGGTGGGCAGGATCGGCCGCGCCGAAGACGTCGCCGGCGCAATCGCCTTTCTCGTCTCCAACGGCTTCATGACCGGCCAGGTGCTGACCTGCGACGGCGGTTTGCGCTTCGCGGCGTGACCTTACAGCGACTGCGCGATCAGCGTGAGAAAGCCTCCGGCCAGGGCGACGTTGCCGACGAAGCCGTTGATGCGCGAGGCCCGGTCCGGGCCCTGATGGTCCCAGAAATTGTGGAACATCGGCGTCGCGACAATGAGAAACAGCACCAGCACAGCACTGGCGATCGCGGTCCACGGGCCGGCCATCACCAGCGCGCCGGCAATGGTCTGCAGGACGATGCCGGCCCACAACGCCAATCTCGCCTGCGGCACGCCGCGCGCGGCCATCAGCCCGGTCAGGAACGCCTCGTTTTGAACATTGCGCAGTCCCGCGACAACGAAGGCGCCGCCAAGCAACAGGCGGCCGAGAAACAACAGGGTCGAAGGCAAATCGACAGGCATGAAATCTTCCCCGTACTTAAGCATGAAACAGGTGGAGCGCCGCCCTTTCCACGGCGCTCCATGACTAACCGGACGGTCAGGCTGCTTTGGCAACCGGCATCGGGTGAATGGCGTGGAACGGGATGCAGAGCCGGTTCCAGGTGTTGATCATGCCGATCGCGACCGACAGCTTGACCAGTTCCTCTTCCGAGAAGTGCTCTAGCGTGCGGGCATAGAGTTCGTCCGAAACGCCATTGTTGGCGATCAGGGTCGTTGCCTCGGTCCAAGCAAGCGCCGCGCGTTCGCGCTCGGAAAACAGCGGCGATTCCTTCCAGGCCGAAACCAGATAGAGCCGTGTCTCGGTTTCGCCATCGCGCCTCGCCTCGCGGCTATGCATCTCGACGCAGTAGGAGCAGCCATTGATCTGCGAGGCGCGGAGCTTGATCAAATGCAGCAGGCTCACTTCAAGCCCGCATTCGTCGACCGCCTTGTTGAGCGCCGACACGGCTTTCATGATCTCAGGCGCCTTGGCGAAGAATTGCAGTCTCTGTTTCATCGTCTTTCCTTTCACATCTGTTTGGCGGGGGATTAAATCTGTTTGGTCGAAGCGGGTTTCTGCGGCCGCTGATGGCGCGCGACAAAGGCACAGCTGGCGGCAAACGATCGCGGATCGCCTTCGGCCTTGTAGTCAGCCACGATGTCGGACAACCGGGTTTCCGCGAGGGCCGCGCGATAGGCACGCTCGGCTTTCAGCATCGCGGCATTGATGCCGCACGGCTTCACATAGGCCGAAGCATCGATCTTGACCGGGCCGCGCTGGCGGATCTCGCCGCAGCGGAAGGCCGGCTCGCGACCCTCGACCGCAAGCACGATATCGAGCAGCGTGATGCGCTCGGCCGGACGCGCCAGCCGGTAGCCGCCCGCCGGTCCCGGCACCGATTCCAGGATGCGCGCAGCCGTCAGCTGGTTCAGATGTTTCAGCAGATAGCTCGGCGACAGGCCGAAGGACTCTGCCAAAGCAGCACCCGGTATCGTGCTGTTGCCCTCCACGCTGGCCAGTGTGGCCGCGCAATGGATGGCCGCTTCTACACCCTCGCCCAGCTTCACGATGTTGCGCTCCTATTCATGGATATCTTTTATCCTAGATAAAATTTATCTGCAATAGGAAAATGAAAAACGGCGCTCGAAAGCGCCGCTTTTTTCTTCGACCCGTCCCCTACTCCGCAGCCACCTTGGCCATCGGGTTGTTCGGGTGTGTCGTCCAATTGGCATAGACCGGCGACACCGGCTTGCCGGTGCGCTGGTCCATCACGCCGGCGGCCAGCGGCTCCATGGTGATGCAGTTCTCGACCGGGCAGACATTGACGCACAGATTGCAGCCGACGCATTCGGCCTCGATCACCTCGAAATGCCTGACGCCGTCGACCATGTTGGTGATCGCCTGGTGCGAAGTGTCCTCGCAGGCGATGTGGCAGCGGCCGCATTTGATGCAGGCGTCCTGGTCGATATGCGCCTTGGCGATGTAATTGAGGTTGAGATACTGCCAGTCGGTGACGTTGGGCGTGGCGCGGCCGACGATGTCGTCGAGCGAGGCATGGCCCTTCTCGTCCATCCAGTTTTCAAGACCGGCGATCATCTCCTGCACGATCTTGAAGCCGTAGGTCATCGCCGCCGTGCACACCTGCACATTGCCGGCGCCGAGCGCCATGAACTCGGCAGCATCCCGCCAGGTGGTGATGCCGCCAATGCCGGAGATCGGCAGGCCGTGCGTTTCGGGATCGCGGGCGATCTCGGCCACCATGTTCATGGCGATCGGCTTCACCGCCGGGCCACAATAGCCGCCATGCGAGCCCTTGCCGTCGATGGTCGGCTGCGGCGCGAAACTGTCTAGGTCGACGCCGGTGATCGAGTTGATGGTGTTGATCAGCGACACCGCGTCGGTGCCGCCGGCGTGGGCGGCGCGCGCCGGCTTGCGCACATCGGTGATGTTGGGCGTCAGCTTGGTGATGACAGGCATGCGGGTGTTGGCTTTGCACCAGCGCACCACCATTTCGATATACTCCGGCACCTGGCCGACAGCCGCGCCCATGCCACGTTCCGACATGCCGTGCGGGCAGCCGAAATTGAGCTCGATGCCGTCGGCTTCGGTCTCCTCGACCACCGGCAGGATCGCCTTCCAGCTTTCCTCGACGCATGGCACCATCAGCGAGACGACGATGGCGCGGTCGGGCCAGTCCTTCTTGACCTGTTTGATCTCGCGCAGATTGACCTGCAAATCGCGGTCGGTGATCAGCTCGATATTGTTGAGGCCGAGCAGGCGCCGGTCGGCCCCCCAAATCGCGCCATAACGCGGGCCGTTGACGTTGACCACCGGCGGACCTTCTTCGCCCAGCGTCTTCCACACGACGCCGCCCCAGCCCGCCTTGAAGGCGCGGATGACATTGTAGGCCTTGTCGGTCGGCGGCGCCGAAGCCAGCCAGAACGGATTGGGCGATTTGATGCCGACGAAATTGTTGCGGATGTCTGCCATGGGTCTTTCTCCTCTGGCCGTGGCGGGCTTACCGCCACCTTAAAGCGTTGCCTATCGGATCATTCCTCGCATCGAAGAAAAACCGATGGCGGTTCACCTTCGACCGTTACCGTGATCTGGTCCGGATCGCCCTTGCGCGCTTCCAGCCCGACCATTTTTTCATCCATGCGCACGGTCTCGTCCCCGTTGAGATAGACGCTGGCGCATGAAATCCTTGTCTCAACATGATCGCCGCTTGGCGGCCCGGATGTCCATTGGCAGATCGTGTGCTCGCTGAAGCCGACACCGGATGCCTCGACGGACATCCGCTCTTCACCCTTCGCGTCACACCATTGCGTATAGAGCCAATAGTCCGGTGAAGCCGCCGGCATTGCCGCGGTGCCGATGACGGCAGCGAGGATCGGCGCGATCATCGCAGTGCCCGGTTGATCAAGCGGGTCGGCTTTACCGAGGCCAACCAGAACGGATTGGGCGATTTGATGCCGACGAAATTGTTGCGGATGTCGGTCATAACTCTCTCCGCTAGCTACAGATCACAACAAGAGTCATCTGAACTGCTACAGGCTCACTCGAATCGTTTCGGACGACGACCTGCCACACATGGTCGCTAAACGGATAACTTGCCGATACAACCAACGCAGTAGGGTTGGCCGGCGGGATATCAAGCGCGTAACCTCCAGAGATGAGCTCCTCGTTCCCGCACCCAAGCATAGGAGAGAACGCCTCCCCTGCGCGAACGTCCGGTTGATCAAAATATCTGGTCACACGATGAGCCGCCGAGGCGTTGGCAGAAAACAGCAACAGGCTCGTGCTTAAAGCTCCAACGAACTTGACGACGTTAGGCATTCCAGCTTCCTCCAGCCAGTGCCCGGTTGATGCTCTCCGCCGCGTCGCGGCCTTGCGCGACGGCCGAGACCGTCAAATCGTCGCCGCCGAAGATGCAGTCGCCGCCGGCCCAGACATTGGCGAGCGAGGTGCGGCCTTCCGCATCGACCTTGATGCGGCCGGCTTCAAGATCGATCGAGGCGCCGCTTCCATTAAGCGCGGCCGGCACAAAGCTCTGGCCGATGGCCTTGAACACCTGGTCGGCGGTAAGCGTCAGCGTCTCGCCCGTGCCGGCAAGCCTGTCCCCGTTCATAGCGGTGTATTCGAGCTCGATGCCCGACACTTTGCCAGCCTCGGCGATGACCCGCTTCGGCTGCAGCCAGTGGCGGATGGTGACGCCGTTGGCCGCGGCCAGATCCTGCTCGAACTCGGAGGCGTTCATGTGCTCCTGGCCGCGCCGGTAGCAGATCGTCACCTCCTCGGCGCCGAGCAGCTTCGACTGCACCGCGGCATCGATCGCCGTCATGCCGCCGCCGATGACGACGACGCGCCGGCCGACCGGCAGGCTCGCGAGATCGCTGGCCTGGCGTAGCCCGGCGATGAACTCGACCGCATTGACAACGCCATCGGCGTCCTCGCCATCCGCGCGCAACGCATTCACGCCGCCTAGCCCCATGCCGAGGAAGACGGCATCGTAATTCAGGATCAGGTCCGACAGCTGGTAGTCGCGGCCGAGCGCCTTGCCGTTATGGATATCGATGCCGCCGATCCCCATGACATAGTCGACCTCGGCCTGGGCGAAATTGTCGATGCTCTTGTAGGCGGCGATGCCGTATTCGTTGAGGCCGCCGGCCTTCGGGCGGGCTTCCAGTATGGTCACCTCGTGGCCATGGCGGGCGAGCCGGTGCGCCGCGGCTAGGCCGGCCGGACCGGCGCCGACCACGGCGACCGACTTGCCGGTCGATTCAGCGCGCGAATAAAACTGCTTGTGCTCGGCCATGGCGACATCGGTGGCGTAGCGCTGCAGGCGGCCGATCTGCACCGGCTTGCCTTCCGCCACCTCGCGCACGCAGACCTCTTCGCACAGCGTCTCGGTCGGGCAGACGCGGGCGCACATGCCACCCAGTATGTTCTGGTCGAAAATCGTCTTGGCCGAACCGATCGGGTTGCCGGTCGATATCTGGCGGATGAACAGCGGAATGTCGATCGAGGTCGGGCATGCATTCATGCACGGCGCGTCGTAGCAGAAATAGCAGCGATCGGATTCGACCAGCGCTTCGTGGTGATCGAGCGGCGGATGCAGATCGGAAAAATTCTCGGCGTACTGGTCGGCGGCAAGCCGGCCGCCGGCAATGCCGTCCTTGAACTGGCCTTCTGGCATCGTCAGTTCCCCTGTTTTCGTTTTTGGAAGGCTAGCACGTTTTATTTTTTTATCAATTGGTCAATTTTCGACCCAAGCCGCTGAAAAGATTAGCTGATAATATGATTTAGTTGCTCATGTTATGAGTGACGGTTGCGTCCTCAAAGAGGGGAGCGCGACAAGCTCCAAGTCGCGGCAAGCTGTTCCAGGCCAGCGCGAAATGATAGGGCGCTTGAGCACGATGCGCGGCTTTCATTCAACGGAGAAGGCGATGACCGATGATAGGGAGACGGCTCACCGGTGGGAGCCCGTGGGAGATTTACCTCTGGCTGCCTGTCAGGTGTGGCGTCTAAAATCCGACAATAACTTTGAGCTGACCGTCGAAGGCGACTTCGGGACATCGGAACGAACTCTCAAGATCGATTTTCAAGGGGTAGTAGCCCTGGCTGCCCATGATGACATGCTGGGACTGACCAAAATCCGTGCGGACACCTCGATCCCATTGATTGGATCTGGCAGGCAAGCCTCCTACAGGTGGCCGATCCTGCGAGTGGAGAACTCGCATTGGTTGCGATCGACACTTGGCCCGACAGTAGACTGTACGCATTTTCTGCTGCTCAGTCTCGAATGCACGGTTGAGGTCATTGCTCGTGAAGCCACTCCTTCTTGGATCTGATCACCCGAGGAGCGAAACGCCTTGAAACCGCATACGCTCCGGCACAGGCCAAGATTGGTGGCTGTTCGCTACGAAGGTGCCAGCTGTAGGCTGGCATCTGAGGGGCCGCCATGAATCGACCTGATCTCGTCGGCAACCAGTTGCTGCAGCCGCCACAGATTGCGGTCGCGGATGCCGAATTCCTCGAGGTGGCTGACGGTGTTGTAGAGATATTCCGCACCCGAGCCGACATGGCCGCAGGCCCGCGCCAACACCCGCGCCACCCGATCTAGCGGCTGCCCAAGCGAGGTTCCCCTGCCCGTCACCCCGACCCAGAAGCCGAGCGCCCGTATCCGGCCCTGCTCCGTGCGCACGGGAACCCACCGGACCGAGCTGACACTCTCATGGTCGTCGATCTCGCGCCGCAACAATCTTTCGATCTGCTGCGGCTTGTCGCCGTCGGGCAGGCGGTAGATGACGCCGTCGCATCGGCCGCCGCGTTCGAGCGCCATCATCAGCCCCGGCTGCGCGACGCTGCCGCGCCAGCGCACCATGTCGAGGCAGAAGGAGCGATGCCAGCCAAACGCAGTGGCGCGCTGGCGTTCGACGGGCTCGAAAGCCGGCTTCCAGATCAGCGAGCCATAGGCGAACACCCATAACGGCCCCGCATCGGCTTCGTCGGAGAGCCGTAAGGCAAGCGTGCGAAAATCCTCATCGTTCAGCTGCGTCCAACTGCAGTCGGGTCCGGGATCGACCTCTTCGCGATGACACAGTGACACAAGCTCAGGCGTGAGCGACATAAGGCGCATGAAACGACTACCCCTCGTTTGCCCAAGGAAAGTCGAAAACCGCCGCACGTGCAAGGCGTCGGTGGGGCGAAGTGCGGAACGATGTGTCAACGCAGCCGTTGAATTTTCTCCGGTTCGCTGTCGGATTCGCGTCGCTGAAAACGTCCTTTGATGGATCGGACGACGATCTATGCATAGGTGAGGAGACCGAGAATGCCGAGATCCCCAATGCCCTTCTTCTGGTACGAGTTGATGACCAGCGACCTCGATGCGGCGCAAGCGTTCTACACCAGCGTGGTCGGCTGGCGGGCCGAGCCCTTCGACAAGGCGCCCGGCATGCCGCGCTATATCGTGGTGAACTCCGCCGAGCGTGGCGTCGGCGGGCTGATGACCCTGCCCGAGGAAGCAGCCAGGACGGGTCTGAAGCCGGCCTGGTTCGGCTATATCCACACCAGCGATACCGATGCCTCGACCGAGGCACTGAAAGCCGCCGGCGGGGCTGTTCACCGCGAACCCGACGACATTCCCGGCGTCGGCCGCTTCTCCGTCGTCGCCGACCCGCAAGGCGCCGCCTTCATGTTCCTGCAGCCCAGTGGGCCCGACCAGCCCGTCCTTCCGGCAACGACGCCGGGCCATGTCGGCTGGCACGAGCTTTATGCGGCCGACCGCCAGAAGGCCTTCGATTTCTACTCAAGCCAGTTCGGCTGGACCGATGCCGGTAGCATGGACGTCGGCGAGATGGGCATCTATCAGACCTTCTCGGCCGGCCCTGAATCCGGCGGCGGCATCATGAACAAGCCGCAACAGCTGCCGGTACCGGTCTGGCTGTTCTACTTCAATGTCGATGCCATCGACGCAGCCGCCAAACGCGTCACCGACAATGGCGGCAAGATCGTCATGGGTCCGATGCCGGTGCCGACCGGCCAATGGATTGCCCAGTTCACCGATCCGCAAGGCGCCTATTTCGCGCTGATCGCGCCGGGCCGCTGATCCCCTCCGGTACTCGCCTGCACGGAACTGCTCTCATCGCACTGCCGGTGCGATGAGAGGCGCGTCCGGGCGCGGTCACTCCGGCGCCAGCACCGCGACCTTGAGGTTCTCTTTCCTGGCGCCGCTGAGCTGGATCGTGGCTGCGCCAGGCGTCAGCTTGAAGCGCACGCTCTTGCGGATGCCGGGGCAGGTCTTCACGCCGGTGAAA
The DNA here is from genome assembly GCF_030323165.1 of Mesorhizobium sp. C416B. Classification (NCBI taxonomy): domain Bacteria; kingdom Pseudomonadati; phylum Pseudomonadota; class Alphaproteobacteria; order Hyphomicrobiales; family Phyllobacteriaceae; genus Mesorhizobium; species Mesorhizobium sp. C416B. The sequence goes on along the minus strand of NZ_CP100471.1, from coordinate 5,977,344 downwards.
CCCGCTGATTTCACGGCTTGGCCATCCTGAATGACGTCGACCCAGGCCTCGTCGGACAGGCTGATCTGGAGCTCTCCTTCCGGTGGCACCGCCACGTTTGCCGTCGCGCCGAACGTGCCGGCTGCCGGCGCGCGTTGCGGTGAGACCGTGAAGCTGACCGCATCGACCGGCTCCAGCGCCATATCCGCGGCTTCGCCGAAAGCAAGAGAGGCACCGGACTGCGCGGCGGGCGCAGCCGGAAACAGTTCCTGCTCGCGTGTCACCGGCCATTTGAAGGCATCGCAGCCAGCATCAGCGGTCATGGCGAAACTGGTGCTTGCGAGAATTGCGAACAGGCTGACGGCGACTTTTTTCATGGCTAGGAACCCGTTTGGTTTGGAGTGTCTACACGCAGGCATACAACTTAAACGAGCTGTATGCAACCATAACGAGAACAAATTTTGAAGTCCAGACTGGAAGTGATTTCCAATCACCGATTGTTGATGACAGGCCACGCGAAGTGAATGGTCCAGCGCCGGGTGATAATTTATGGCCGGGCCGCAGGGTTGGAAAAATGGAGTTTAGATGAAGCTTTTTGACGGTCTCGCCAGATTTCAGCCGCAGGCACTCGGCGTCCTGCGCATCATGACGGCCCTGCAGTTCCTCGAGCATGGCTCGCAGAAACTGTTCAATTTTCCGGTCAGCGCCGAGCCTCACGCTCTTAGCGGCCTGACGGCGACGGCAGGCATCCTGGAGTTCGCCGGTGGCATCCTGCTGGCGCTCGGTCTGTTCACCCGCCCGGTCGCGTTCCTTCTGGCCGGCGAGATGGCCATCGCCTATTTCATGGCGCACTACCCGCGCGACTTCTTCCCGGTCAACAACAGCGGCGACGCGGCAATCTCCTTCTGCTTCATCTTCCTCTATCTGGTGTTTGCCGGCGCCGGCGCCTTCGCGCTCGACAACCGCCGCAGCACCTGACGCGCCTGATGCATGTCGCCCAAAAGTGCGCAGCGGTTTTGGGATAACGACTTGCACAAAACAAGACTCTGAAGCGCCTCGGCGAAGCCGAAGCGCTTCAGGCGCGCATTCGCTCGAAGTTCGCGTCAAAGAGCGGCGCTGCCTGAACGCGCGCCGCGTGGCGCTTGCCCAAAAGTTCGATCTCGAAGCCGTCGCTCTTGTCTGCGATCTCCTTCGGCACATAGCCGATGGCGACGGATTTTTTCGAGTGATGCGCATAGCCGCCTGAGGTCACCCAACCGCGCACCGCGCCACCGTACCAGATCGGCTCGTCGCCGATGACATCGGCATCGTCGGCATCGAGGATAAATGTGCGCAGCCTGAGCTTGCCGCCCTGCTTGCGCTCGGCAAGAGCGCCGGTTTTACCGATGAAATCGGCATCCTTGCCATAGGCGACGAAACGGTCGAGCCCGGCCTCCAGCGGCCCGTAGATCGGCCGGTATTCGCGCGCCCATGAGCCGTAGTTTTTCTCCAGCCGCAGCGCATTGAGCGCGCGCGAGCCGAACAGGCCGAGGCCGAATTCCGCGCCTGCCGCCATCAACGCCTGGAAGGCAGCGCGCTGATATTCCGGCGCCACCCAGATCTCGTAGCCGAGATCGCCGGTGTAGCTGACGCGGCCGACCAGGCACGGCGCCATGCCGATGTCCATTTTCGCGACGGCCATGAAGGGGAATGCTGTGTTGGCGACATCCGCGCGGCTGACCTTTGCCAGCACCTCCCTCGCCTTGGGTCCGGCGATCGCCAGACCGGTCAGTTTCTGCCCCAGCGCCTCCATGCGCACTGAGCTATCCGCAGGTAAATGCGCCTCGAACCAGCGCATATGATACTGCTCGGCGATACCGGAGCCGGCGATGAACCACTCGGTCCCGTTGGAATTGGGGGCACCGATATTGGCCAGCGTGAAATCGCCGATGAGCTTGCCGTCATCCTTCAGCATCGGCGCCAACGTCATGCGGCCTGGCTTGGGCAACTTGCAGGCAAAGATCCGGTCGAGCCAAGCGGCCGCCCCTTCTCCCGTCACCTTGTATTTGGCGAAGTTCGAAATCTCCGCCAGGCCGACGCTTTCACGAACCGTCGCGACCTCATTGGCGACATGGGAAAAATCGCTGGAACGCCGCCACGAGAATTCGTCCCTGACACCCTCGGGCGCATACCACAGCGGCACTTCCAGCCCATAGGACACACCCCATTGCGCACCCTTGGCCGACAGCAAATCGTAGATCGGCGTCGTCTTCAGCTGCCGCCCGGCGGGCAGCTCCTCATTGGGAAAGCGAATCGAGAAGCGGCGCGAATAATTCTCGCGCACCTTGGCGTTGGTGTAGGCCATCGTCGCCCAGTCGCCATAGCGCGCCACATCCATGGCCCAGATGTCGGCGCCGGGATCGCCCTCGATCATCCAGTTGGACAGCGCCAGACCGACGCCGCCGCCTTGTGAAAAGCCCGCCATGACCCCGCAGGCGACCCAGAAGCCCGGAAGGCCGCGCACCGGCCCGACCAGCGGATTGCCGTCCGGCGCGAAGGTGAAGGGGCCGTTGATGATCTGCTTGATGCCGGTCCTCTCGAAGGCCGGGAAATGCCGGAAGCCGACTTCGAGCGACGGCGCGATGCGGTCGATATCCGGCTCCAGCAGTTCATGGCCGAAATTCCACGGTGTCTGGAATTCGGACCAGACCTTGTTGGCCTTCTCATACGTGCCCATCAGCATGCCGCCGCGCTCCTGGCGCAGGTACAGCTCACCGTCGAAATCGACGGCATGGATGATTTCCGTCCCGGTCTTGGCGTTCCACGCCGCCACCTCGGGCATATCCTCGGTGATCAGGTACATGTGCTCCATTGCCAGCACCGGCAGCTCCAGCCCGACCATGCGGCCGACCTCGCGCGCCCATAACCCGCCGGCATTGACAACATGCTCGGCCACCACTTCGCCCTTGTTGGTGATGACGCGCCACATGCCGTCGGGCCGGCGCACAATGTCCTCGACCTTGGTGAAGCGCTCGACCTCGGCGCCCAGTTTCCGCGCGGCCTTGGCATAGGCATGCGTCACGCCGGAGGGATCGAGATGGCCGTCCTCCTTGTTGCGGACGGCGCCGACGAATTGTTTCGGGTCGAGCAGCGGCATCAGCTCGGCCGCTTCATTGGCCGATATTTCCTCAAGGTCGATGCCGAGGTAACGCCCCTTGGCGACGACGCCGCGCAGCCAGTCGAGCCGCGCCTCGGTCGCCGCCAGAAGTACGCCGCCGGTCAGATGCACGCCGGTCGCCTGTCCCGACAGCTCCTCGATCTCCTTGTAGAGCGAGATCGTGTATTTCTGCAGCTTGGCGACGTTGGGGTCGCCATTGATCGTGTGCATGCCGCCGGCCGCATGCCAGGTCGAGCCGGAGGTCAGCTCGTCGCGCTCCAAAAGCACGACATCGGTCCAGCCATGACGCGCCAGATGGAACAGCACGGAGCACCCGACGACGCCACCGCCAATGACCACGACCTTTGCATGCGATTTCATGAGTTTTGCTCTATTATCAATGAGTTGAGGAGATAAGGTGAATCAGAAAGGCAGCGCCGCGCGCCGACGCTGAAAAAGTCACGGCTCGCCCTGCCCGATCGCTTCCTTGCGCCTGGCCACATACTCCTCCAGCGCCTCGCGCACGGCGATATCCATCACCGGCTCGACATAGTCTTCCAGCGCCTTCTTCCACAGCCGGGTCGCGCGCGCCGTCGTGTCGAGGCCGCCGGCCTCCTGCCATGCCTCGTAATTCTGCCAGTTGGACAGCATCGGCTGGTAGAAGGCGGTGGCATAGCGTTCCAGCGTGTGCGGTTCGCCGAAGAAATGGCCGCCGGTCGGCACCGCGCCCAGCGCCTCGACAGCAAGCTCCGCCTCATCGACGACGATCGGGCGCAGGAATTCCATCATGTGCTGGATCATCTCGACATCGATGATGAGCTTTTCGAACGATGCCGTCAGCCCGCCTTCCTGCCAGCCGGCGGCATGATAGACGAGGTTGCCGTGGCCAAGCACAGCGCCCCACAGCGCCATCAGCGTCTCGTAGGCGCCTTGCGCGTCCGCCGCATTCGATGCCGACCCCGGCGTCGTGCGGTAGGGCAGAGAATAGCGCCGCGCCAATTGCCCCGAGGCGATGTTGGCCTTGGTGTTCTCCGGCGTTCCGAAGGCCGGCGCGCCCGACTTCATGTCGACGTTGGAGGTGAAGGCGCCGTACATCACCGGCGCGCCGGGGCGCACCAGTTGCGTCAGCACCACGCCGAACAGCGCCTCGGCATTCTGCTGCGCCAGGGCGCCGGCGAGCGTCACCGGGCTCATCGCGCCCATCAGCGTGAACGGCGTCACCGCCACCGACTGGCCGAACTCAGCCATGGTCATCAGCCCTTCGGCCATCATCTCGTCGAAACGCCGCGGCGAGTTGACCGAGATGATGGTGGCAATGCCGGGATCATCGCGCATCTCGTCCAGCGTCAGCCCGCGCGCGATTGCCATCATCTCGATGCCGTCCAGCGCCCGGCCTCGTCCGATCGCCGAGACATGGAACGATTTGTCGGTCAGCGTCAGATTGGTGAAATAGGTATCCATGTGCCTGGTGTTGGCCGGCAGTTCCACCGGCGCGCAGACCTGGTTACCGAGCATGTGGATGCAGTTGAAATGCTGCGCCAGCCGGGTCAGATCGGCATAGTCGTGCAAGTTTCCGGCGCGCCGGCCGCGCTCCATGTCGTGCACATTGGGCGGCCCGGCGACGAGGGTGAAATTGATCGTGTTGCCGCCGAGATGAATGGTGTTGGCGCGATTGCGCGGCGTCAGCCGATAGCTGGACTGCGTGGTCTTCAGCGCCTCGGCGACAAGGCCCCGGTCGATGCGGACGTTCGCCGTTGCATGGTCGACCTTTGCGCCCGCCTTCTCGAACAGCGCCAGCGCCCGCTGAGACATCACCTCGATGCCGAAATTTTCCAGAATATGCATCGACGCCTGGTGGATCGTTTCGACCTGGTCGACTGAGAGCATCGCCATCGGCGGATAGGGATTGGTCACCCGCCGCAGTGGAAGTTGCGGGATGGCGGCAGGCCCCCGGTTGCTGGTTCGCTCCGCGCCGCGCTTTCGTCTTGGTTCATTCATGCCTGGCATCAGAGCGCCGGCATCCGGATATCGCTGTCAGAAATCCGCCCTTCGCGGGCGTGATTTTAGCCAAGGCGGCATTTTTGAATTCGTATGGAGACAGAGGCGACGCAAAAGGTCGGAATAATGATACAGGTCCCACTCAGCGGAGCCGGGCCGGCAAGCCGTTAAGAAACGCCGCAAGATTCCCTTTATGATTTCGGCCTATCCGTCTTCCATGCGTAGTTCGAATTTGAGTAAAATTGTAGCGGTTGGCGTGCTGCTGGCTTTGCCGGCCTGCGCGACGCCGCCCAACCATATCAACAATGTCTGCGCCGTCTTCGACCAGAACGACGGCTGGTTCGACAACTGGCAGTCGGCCGCCGAGCGCGCCTCGCAGAAATACGGCGTCCCCGTCCCCGTGCTGATGGCGACGGTGCGCAAGGAATCCGGTTTCAAGAGCAATGCCAGGCCGCCGCGTACCAAACTGCTCGGCTTCATTCCGTGGAAACATGTCTCGTCAGCCACCGGTTTCTCGCAGGCGCTCGACGGCACCTGGTCGCAATATCAGAGCGAAACCGGCAGCTGGGCGGCGAGGCGGACCAAGTTTGCCGATGCCGTCGATTTCGTCGGCTGGTATCATTCCAAGACATCAGACACGTTCGGCGTCGCCCGCAACGACACCTACAATCTCTACCTCGCCTACTATCTCGGCTGGACCGCCTACGGCCGTGGCAACCGTGGTGACGCCGGCGTGCAGGGCTATGCCAGGGCGACCGAAAAGATGGCCCGCGACTATGCCGAACAGCTGCAGCAATGCGGCAGCTGACGTTGCCAAGCGGTCTTGCAGCCACGCAGTTTGCGATCGAAGCGGAACTCAGCCATTCATTCGCTTGGGATCAGGTGGAGGATCGACCTCCCTCCCTTTACCGCTGCCGTCGACAGCTTTCGGTCAAACGTCGCCAATTGGCCGTCACGCGCCTTGGCGAGTCCCAACAGATAGCTATCCGTTACCTGTGCCGGGGTGAGGATCCTGGCTGCATCGATGTCGTTGGAACCGACAAGGCTGATCTCGTCAGGCCAGAACTGATGTCCTGAAAGGGCATGCAGCTTGCCGACAATCTGCGCCACCATGGCGGGCGAACCCGGAGAATTGGGGTATTTCGGGTTGCTTACAATCCTGATGACGCCATTCTCGGTAATGGGACATGTTGCCCATGATAAATGCCCGGTGGATTGGAACCACCGATGGGCATCTTCATGCGCGACGTGAGCCGGATCGATCAACGCAATCAACACATTGACGTCGAGCAGGAAGGTCACGGCAATTCGTCGCGAAGCGCATTGACCATTTCGAGATCGACCATCGGGCCGTCGGGCCGCGATGCAAGCAAGGGGATGCCGTTGCGTTCACCGCCGGTCGGGGGCCTGCGCAGTGAGCGGCGAGCCAGATCGGAAATGACGTCGCCAACGCTGCGGTCCTGCTGTCGCGCCATGGCCTTGGCCGCAAGTAGGACATCGTCATCGATTGCAAGTGTGGTTCTCACAACATGCTCCCTACCGCGCATCAAACATCACGCATCACATAAAGCAATGGACAGCAATATTCAAGCGAACGTAGCTGTCGTTCCTTGAGCTATGGCGACGCTGCGGCAACGCGCCGCCGAGCGGCATTGCCTCTATGGCTGGTCAGCTCGGCTTCTTGCCATGCGGGCGCTTCGGCGGTTCGCCGGCGAAACCGGGGCCGATCCCATCCGGTGCGTCTTCCGGCACGCCCTCATGCGCTGCGTGTTCCCTGTCGAACTTGATCACCGGCTCCATCGTCGCCAGCACATCGTCCGACAGCCAGCACAGGCTCATATGGCCATCGCCGAGATGCTTCACCGGCGGCACCTTGGTCTCGCACAGATTGTCCGGCACCAGCCTCTTGTAGCCGCAGCGCGTCTGGAACGGGCAGCCGCTCGGCGGGTTCATCGCCGACGGGATATCGCCTTCGAGCACGATGTGCCGTTTGACCACGCTGGTGTCGGCGATCGGGATCGCCGACAGAAGCGCCTCGGTGTAGGGGTGGTAGGGCGGCGCGAAGATCTGGTCGGTCGTACCCTGCTCGACGATGTAGCCGAGATACATGACGACGACCCGGTCGGCGATGTAGCGCACGACGGACAGATCGTGACTGATGAACAGCATCGTCGTCTTGTTCTTGCGCTGGATGTCCATCAGCAGCTCGGTCACCGCCGCCTGCACCGAGACGTCGAGTGCCGACACCGGCTCGTCGGCCACCACCACCTTGGCATCGCCGGCAAAGGCACGCGCCACGCCGATGCGCTGCTTCTGGCCGCCTGAGAGCTGACGCGGCTTGCGCGTCTCGAAGGCCCGCGGCAGCTTCACCAGGTCAAGCAGCTCCAGCATGCGCTTGCGCCGCTCGGCGACATTGTTGCCGACTTTGAATTTTTCCAGCGTGCGGATGATCTGCGAACCGACGGAGTGGCTGGGATTGAGCGTATCGAACGGGTTCTGGAACACCATCTGGATCGATGACACCGTTTCGACGCTGCGCTTCTCGATGCCGGTCGACTGGATCTCCTTGTTGCCCAGCGTCACTGTGCCGGCACTTGCCGTCTCCAGCCCGAGCAGGACCTTGGCCAGCGTCGACTTTCCGCAGCCGGACTCGCCGACGATGGCGACGGTCTCGGATTCGCGGGCCATAAACGAGATCGTCTCATTGGCCTTGACGACGCGGCCTTCGCTGGAGCCGAACACTTCGCTGCCGCCGACCTTGTAGTATTTTCTCAAATCCTCGATCTTGAGCACCGGCGCGCCGGGCACAACCTTCTCATTGACCTTCTTGGCGCCGGGAGGCAGCGCTTCCCAGTCGATCTCGTTGAAGCGCACGCAGCGCGAGAAATGCCCTTCGTGACCGGCGACCTCGATCATCGGGATTTCGGCGGCATTGCAGACGCCCTCAACGAAATGGTGGCAGCGCGGGCCGAAATTGCAGCCCTTGGGCCGCTCATGCGGCAGCGGCAACTGGCCGGGGATAGAGATCAGCGGCCGCGAATTCTTGTCGGCGCCCGGCAGCGGAATCGAACGGAACAGCCCTTGCGTATAAGGATGGCGCATCCGGTCGAAGACGTCCTTGATCTTGCCGGTCTCGACCGCTTCGCCCGAGTACATCACCGTGATGCGGTCGCAGGTCTCGAGGATGAGGCCCAGATTGTGCGACACGAAGATCATCGACGTGCCGAACTTCTCGCCGAGCCCCTTGACCAGTTCGACGATGCCGGCCTCCACCGTCACGTCGAGCGCGGTCGTCGGCTCGTCGAGCAGAAGCAGCGCGGGCTTCGACAGCAGCGCCATGGCAATGACGATGCGCTGCTGCTGGCCACCGGACAGCTGGTGCGGATAGGAACGCATCATCCGTTCGGGATCGGGCAATCTCACCGAGCGCACCATTTCGAGCGCCCTTTTGTAAGCCTCTTCCTTCGACACCTTGTCGTGGATCAGCGGCACTTCCATCAATTGCTGGCCGACCTTCATCGCCGGATTGAGGCTCGCCATCGGCTCCTGGTAGATCATGGCGATCTTGTTGCCGCGGATGGAGCGCAACTCCTCGTCGGACAGCTCGCCCATGTCCTTGCCCTGGAACTTGATCTTGCCGCCAACGATCTTTCCGATGTTGGAGAGGTCGCGCATGATGCCGAGCGACACGGTCGACTTGCCGCAGCCGGACTCGCCGACGATGCCCATGGCTTCGCCCGGCATCACCGTGCAGGAAAAGTCCATGACGGCAGGGATCTCACCCTTGCGGGTGAAGAAGGAGATCGACAGGTTCTCGATCTCGATGATCGGCGCAGCGCTTGGCCCAAGGGTCGGGTTGCCGGGATTTCGAACTGCCTCATTCATGGGTCGCTCCAATCCTATTTTCATGCTCGCGGCGCCGAAACCCGCAGATCAGTCTTTCATCGATTGTTCGCGCAGCGAGTCGGCAAGCAGGTTCAAGCCCAGCACGAACGACATCAGCGCGATTGTCGGCGGCAGCGCCGGGTGGATGAAGGAGCGCAGCAGGCGGCTGGCGTCCTTGATCGCGGTGCCCCAATCCGGACTCTCCGGCGCCAGGCCCAGCCCGAAATAGCCGAGCGTGCCGAGCAGGATCGTGGTGTAGCCGATGCGCAGGCAGGCATCGACGATCAGCGGTCCGCGCGCATTGGGCAGGATCTCCCACAGCATGATGTACCAGGGCGATTCACCGCGCGTCTGCGCCGCCGCCACATAGTCGCGCGTCTTGATGTCCATCACCAGGCCGCGCACGATGCGGAATACGCCGGGGCTGGAGGCGAACACCACCGCCACGAAGATGTTGAGCTGGTTGGGATCGATGTGGATGATCTTGAACGGATCGGCGTCGAACACCAGGCCGGCATAGACCCAGCCGCCGATGATCAGCGTCAGCCCGAGCAATATATAGAGGCGGTCCGGCCGGTTCTTGTAGCGGGTCCAGAACAGCACCGAAAAGAAGATGATCGGGAACAGGAAGAACAGCCCGGCCATGGCGTAGGGGATCGGCGTATCCATGATGCCCGGCGTCACCAGCAGGTAAAACAGCAGGATCACCGGGAAGGCCAGCACCAGATTGGCTAGGAACGACAGCACGGTGTCGATCCGGCCGCCATAGTAACCGGCGGGCAGACCGAGCGTGATGCCGACCATCAGCGCGAAACCGGTCGCCGCCGGCGCGATGATCAGCACGATCTGGCTGCCATAGACCATGCGCGAAAAGACGTCGCGGGCGAGCTTGTCGCCGCCGAAATAGTAGATGAGTTTCGATACCGGCTCGAGCGCGCCCGGCAGCGCATCCTTCATGATCGGGACCTGGGCGAGCGGATCGAAGGGCGCGACGGTCGACGCGAAGATTGCCGTGAACAGCCAGAACAGGCAGATGCCGACACCGACTATGCCGACGCCGCTATCGAACAACTGGCCGTAGAGGCCGAGCCTTTTCTTGTAGGTGAAGCTCACCCCCATCACCAGGGCAAGCCCTAACCAGACCGGCCAGAAACGCCCAATCACGCCGAGCACGACATTGAAGGCACCGATATATTCGACCTGCATCTGCCCCAGCCCCCTATTGAACTCTGATACGCGGATTGAGGAACGCGTAGCCGACATCCGAGATGAGCTGCGTGATCAGCACGATGAACACCGAGACCAGTGAACAGCCAAGCAGCAGATCGATGTCGTTGTTGCCGGCGGCCTCGACCAGCGTGTAGCCAAAGCCCTGGTAGCGGAACATCACCTCGACGATGACGACGCCGGTAAGCAGCCAAGGAAATTGCAGCATGATGACGGTGAAGGGCGCGATCAGCGCATTGCGCAGCGCGTGCTTGACGACGACGCTGCCGAAGGAAAGCCCTTTCAGCCGGGCGGTGCGGATATATTGCTGCGTCATCACCTCGACCATCGAGGCGCGTGTCATGCGGGCGATGTAGCCGATGCCGTAGATCGCCAGCGTCATCACCGGCAGGGTGAAATTGTAGAAGGTGATGCCCTGGCTTGCCGAGGCGGCCGAACCGTTCAGCCAGCCGAGCCAGGAGGCGAAGATGACGGTGAAGATGACGCCGGACACATATTCGGGCGTCGCCGTCGACGCGATCGATGCGACGGACAGCGTTCGGTCCGTTCGCGAGCCCTCGCGCATGCCGGCCAGGATGCCGATCAGCAGCGAAATCGGCACCATCACCAACAGCACGCAGAGCATCAGGATACCGGTGGCGGCGAGTGCGGGGAAGAGCTTTGACGCAACGGAGGTTTTGAACTTGGTCGAGCAGCCGAAATCACCTTCCAGGATGCCGGAGAATTTCGGCTCCAGCGGATCGTTGCAGAAGGAGAAACGCTGCGTCGGCTTGCCGGTCGCCGGATCGGTCACCGGTTGCTTCGGGACGACGCCCAGCCATTGCCCGTAGCGCACGAAGAAGTTCTGCCGGTAGCCATGGTTGACCAGCCAGCTTTCGAGCTGTTCGGCCGATGTGTGCATTTCGGTCTGGCTGATCGCCAGCTTCTTCAAATTCGGCTCGAGGTTGATCAGGAAGAAGACGATCATCGTCAGGCACAGCATCGTCAATGCCATGGTGCCGAGACGCCGGATTACGAAAGAAAGCATGGCGGTCCCCTGCCGGTCTGGTTGGGGTTGGAGCCAGTTCGAAAAACCAGCTTTGCCGTTGCCGGCAGAGTTGGCCGTCAAATCGGCACTCGGATGCAATCAACCCAGTTTTATTGAACGGTCTTTCAGGAGAGTCCGCAACTTTTTGCTGCGGCGGCTTCCGGTTCTGGACGATGCAAGGCGTGACGGGAAGGAGCGAAGCGCCCCTTCCCTGACGTTCCGATCACGCCTGGTCGAGCCAGACCTTGCCGTAGTCGCGCTCGAAGGTCGGATGCATCTTGTAATTCTGCACCGCCTTGACCGAGTGGCTGTAGAGCTTGCGCCAGTATGGCTGGATCATGATGCCGGAATCCTGCAGGATCTGCTCGATGTCCTTCATCATCTCCTTGCGCTTGGCCGCATCGGCAACGGCCAATGCTGCATTGAGCTTGGCATCCCATTCGGGGTTGGAATAGGCCGACTCGTTCCAGGCCTCGCCGGTGCGATAGCCGATCGCCAGAACCTGAACGCCGAGCGGGCGCATGTTCCAGTTGGTCATCGACAGCGGGTACTTGGTCCAGTCGTTCCAGAACGTCGAGCCCGGCAGCACCGTGCGCTTTACCTTGAGGCCGGCGTCGCGCATCTGCGCGGCGATGGCGTCGCCGGTATTCTTGTGCCAGTCTTCGTCGACCGTGATCAGCTCATGCTCGAAGTCGGCCTGGCCGGCTTCCGCCATCAGCGCCTTGGCCTTGGCCGGATCGCGAGCGACTTTGGGCAGCTCGTAATATTCCGGGTGGATTTGGCAGACATGGTGGTTTTCAGCCACCGTGCCGGCATTTCCGTAGCCAAGCTGCAGAACGACATTGTTGTCGACCGCCAACTGCAGCGCGTTGCGCACTTTCTGATCGCCGTAAGGCTTGTTGTTGATGTTGGTGCGGCACACGATGGTCGACGCGGTGACGATTTCGGACTTGACCAGGTCCAGTCCGTCGAGGATCGACACATAGTCGGCCGAGGTCTCGAAATTGGTATGGACTTCGCCGGCCTCGAAGGCACTGACCATGGCTGCCGGATCGGTGCCGTAGTCGACGAATTCGATGCCGTCGAGGAACACCTCGCCGTCCCACCACTTGTTGTCCTCGCGGCGCTTGTAGACCACCTTCTGGCCGACATCGTAGGAGACGAGCTCGAACGGGCCGGTACCGATCGGGCAGGCTTTGAAGTCGCCGCCCTTCTCGTCGAAGCTCTTGTGCACGATGAGGCCGGGATAGTCGCACATGTTCGGAATGAGCGCGATGTCAGCCTTGCCGAGCTTCAGCTTGACGGTGTGGTCGTCAACCTTGGTCACGGCGCTTTCGTCGAGCTTGTCGTCCTTGACCAGCGTGCCGAGACGGCCAGGCATGGAATTGCCCTCGGCCTTCTTGTCGGCCCAGCGCTTGAGATTGAAGATGACGTCATCGGCGGTGAAGGCATCGCCATTCGACCAGGTCACACCCTTGCGCACATGCAACGTGTACTCGGTGGCGTCGTCGTTGACCTCCCAGCTCTCCAGAAGGTACGGGCGGAACGTGTATTCGCTGGTGTACTTGACCAGCGGCTCAAGCGCCTGACGCTCGGCATTGGCGATTTCCGACCAGTCGGCCTTGCGCGGATCCTTGGGATCCTTGACCCATTGCGCGACTTTAAGGATGCCGCCCTTCTTGCCCTGCACCTCTTCGGCCCTGGCTTGGGTCGGCACGGCTACGCCGAGCATGCCGTAGGCCATCGCAGTCGACGCGCCGAACACGCTCGCCATGGCGAGGAACTCGCGGCGATCGACTTTGCCTGCCTTGGCTTCTTCGGCCATGGCCAGGATGTGATCGGGAACGCGATCGCCATTACTCTTGTAATTTGTCATACCTTAACTCCCATTGTTGGCTTTCCGCCTTTTAACATTCCGCATCCCTGCCGTGATGTCAAAGACGGCATGGCTACGGAACCTGTTAGGGAATGTGCAACTTTGAAAAGGGAGCGGTTCGCGTGATAACGACAGACTTGGCGCAAAAGTGCTAGCGCGCCCAGATTCCGCCGGAATCTGCTTAGGCGAGTAATTGATACATTGGGCGGGTTGAGACAGCGCCAGTTCCGGTGGCGGTAAGGGCCAGGAACTCAATATTCCTTTTCGTAGAATATGCCGCCCTTGGCCTCACCGCCATCGTTGGCCTCGCCGCGCAGCTTGACGCCGCGTCCGACATTGAGGTCGATCGTCGCCTTGCCCGATCCTGGCCTGTCGCCTTTCTGGATCGTCACATAGGTGCGGTCATTGAGGTACTTGCCCGCCGACACGGCGGTGCCGCCCTGGTCATCGGTGGTCACATCCAGGTCATCGACGCCGATTGCACTGCGCAGGTTTTCGAGCAGCGAGGTCGAGCCGCCGACGCCGGCCAGTTGGCCGGCGGCCTCGGCCAGCTGCGCGATCTGAAGCGGCGACAGGTTCGACATAGAGCGGCCGAAAATCAGCTGCGCCAGCACCTCGTCCTCGGGCAGCGCCGGCACCGAGGAGAAGTCGAATTTCGGATTGGTCGCTTCGCCCGAGACGACGATGGTGACGGTGGCGCTGGTCGTGGTCGATGTCGCGGTCAAGTTGAGGTAGGGCACCAGCGAGCCCGAAAAGCCGACCGTGCCTTCGGTAAAGGTCAGCCGCTTGCCGAGAATCGACAGCCGCCCACGCTGCAAGGTGAAGGTGCCGACCGCCTGCGGCGAAGCCGCCGGGCCGGTCAGCCTTAGCGAACCGCCGAACTCGGCATCGACGCCCCTGCCCTGGATGAAGATCTGGTTCGGCGCATTGACCGTGACGTCGAGGACAAGCCCACTGCCGCCACCACCGCTGGCCGCCGCCGGTCGCAAGGCCTTGTCCTGCGCCCGCACGGAGGCGGGCGCGTTCTTGTGCTTGACACCGAGCGCTGCCAGCGAGCCCGGCAGCTTATCGGGAACGGTGATGACGGTCTTGGCCAGGTTGACGGTGCCCGAAATCACCGGCGCCGAGGTGAGCGGCCCCTTAATGGTCAGGTCGCCGCCGAGATTGGCTGTCACCACCCTGCCGTCGGTATAGCGGCCGTCGACCAGCTTGATCGACAAATCGGCTGGGAAACCTTGCGCCGGATTGATGCCGAGGGTGCCGGAGGCCGACAGGCTGCCGCGTGTCGACAGCGTGCCGGTCAGCCGGTTGATCCGGGCAACGCCGTTGCCGATCGAAATGTCGGCGGCAATGTCATTGACGGCAAGACCGGAACGCGCGTCGACCAGGCGGGCGCCCGACGTGCTGACCGTGCCGCCGATCACCGGCGACGCCGCCGGGCCGCGCATCTGGATATTGACGTTGGCGGTGCCGCTGAGCGACAGCCCTTGCGCCGCAAGCTTGGCGGCCAGGAAGGAAAATGGCACCTTGCCGTTGAAGTCGAGCACCAGCGCTGGTGTGCCGGCCGTCGTCACCGTACCGCCGCCCTTGAGGCCAAGCCCGGCGCCGTCGCTGATGTCGGCGTTGAAGGTGAGCTTCTTGCCGGCGAATGTTCCCGACGAAGAGATATTCATGCCGCCAAGACCGGCGCTGCGCGTCTGCGAGGTCTGCACCCCACCAGCATCGATATCGAAAGCGACAGTCGGATTGCCCGGCGCGCCGGTTACCTTGACTGTTCCCGAAATCGAACCGGCGGCCTGGAGGCCCGGCGAAAAACTGTTGGCCAGCGAAGCCGGCACCTTCGACAGCGCGGCACTGATGTCGAGTGCCTGCCCGACCTTGCCGGTCACCGTCGCCGTGCCGCCACCGAGATTGAGCACCAGCTTGTCCAGCGTCGTGGTGCCGTTGGCGATGCTGACGGTCGAGGCCTGGGCGATGGCCGCCTTGATGCCCTGCACCGTGGCCTGGCCGGAAGCGAGTTCGATGGTGGTGGTGCCGCCAGCCACCTTTACCCTGCCCGCAGCCCTCGCCGGAATGCCCTTGACGGTGGCGCCGCCGGAAAACCCGGTCCAGTCGCCGTCGCGCTTCAAATCGACATCGATGCCGCTGATGGCGGTGCCGCCGGAAATGACGCTGTCGGCGCGAATCTTGCCCGAGATGACCGGCGCGGCGAGATAGTTGGCGACCAGCGCATCGATCGACACCGTCTTCGCCTGCAGGTCGCCGCGCGTGATTGAAGCGGTCGCAGCCTTGACGGCGACGTTCGGGCCATCCGCGGTCTTGGAGAATGCAATAGTGCCGCGCACATCGCCTTCGGCCTTTTCCAGCGCCAGCGCCGCCAGCGGTCCGATATCGGGCAGGTCGAGCGCGATGGTGCCGACCGGCACGAAAGCCTCGTCGAGCGCAAGGTCGCCGGAAATCCTGTTCTTGCCGAGTGACAGCAGCAGGCCGTTGATGGCGCTCTTGCCGTCGGCAGTCGCCAGCACCGCGCTGCCTTGCAGTGCCTGCCCCGCGACATTGCCGGTCAGTTGCACATTGGCTGCCGGGTTCGCGGCATCGGCCTTGCCGGTCGCAATCAGCTTAAGTCCGGTGATTTCGCGTTCCGCCACCAGCAGGCGGTCGCTGTTGACCGTCAGCGACAGGTCCGGCGCCAGGCTGGGCCCCTGCGCGTTGAGTGCAAAGCTGATCGCGCCTTTGGCATCTTTCGACAACAGCGAGATGTCGGCCAGTGCACCCTTGATATGTGCGCTAAGCTTGTTGTCGGCGAGGCTGGCCTGACCGTCCGCGGTCAGTGCGCCCGACGCCAGCGTGACCGGATTGGCGCTGACATTGCCATTGGCATCCCGCTTCAGCGTGGCGCTGAGCTGCGTGCGCTCTGCCAGCACGCTGCGCGCCGCAGCCGGCAATGCCGCCGACAGCACGTCGGCGTTGAGGTTGAGGTCGATTGCTCCATCGGCAATGCCGACACGGCCATTGAAGGCACTGCCCAGCGCATCGCCCTGCACCGAGCCGCTGTCGATGGTAATCGCATCGGCCGCCAGGCTGCCCGCGACCTTGGCGGTGATTTTGCCGACGATCAGCGGCGCGATGGTCGGATTGTCTAGACCGATCTTGTCCGCCGTCACCGTGCCCGAGATCGGACCGGTTCGGCTTTTCATATCAAATGCATCGGAATGCAGCGCAAGCGCAATGCCCTCGACCTTGGCGTCATCCGTCGCCACCGAAGGCAGTACCGCCGAGATGTCGAGCTTGGCTTGCGCAGCCTGCCCGGCCGCCTTCACCGACAGCGCCTGCAATTCGAGCTTGATCGGGCTTTCCGCGCTGCCCAGCGTCAACGGCAGGCTCGGACCGGACGATGTCAGATCGAGCGCGAAATCGCTGGCGCCGTTCGGGTTGACGGTGCCGGCGGCCTTGCCGGAGATTTTTTGGCCCGACAGCGTCGCCTTATCCAGCACGACGCCGCCGGCCGTCGAATAGCTGCCGGCCGCATCGACATCGAGCGGTCCGAGCCCGGCCTGACGGGTCTGGCTGGTCTCGGCGCCGGCCAGTTTTGCATTAAAGCGAATGTCGGGATTTGCTGACGGCCCGGTGATTTGCGCCGTGCCGTCGAGCGTGCCCGCGGCATCGAGGCCGGGCGAAAAGCCATTGGCAAGCGCAGCCGGCAGCGCCGAGAAGGTCGCCGCCAGATCGAGCGTCTGGCCCGCCGTGCCCGACAGCGTCACCGAGCCGCCGCCGAGATCGACTACCAGCCTTTGAATGTTGGTTATGCCATCGGCAATGGTCAGGCTCGACGGCTCGGCGATCGCCACCTTGATGCCGCGCACCGTCGCCTCGCCGGACGCGATCTCGACGCTGGTCGCGCCCCCGGCAATCTTCGCCCGCCCGGCAGCTGTCGCCGGAATGCCTGATATGGTTGCGCCGCCGGTGAAATTCGTCCAGTCGCCGTCACGCTTGAGGTCGACGCCGATGCCACTGACGACGGTCGTTCCCGAGGTCACGCTCTCGGCCTTGATCGTGCCGGAGATCGCAGGGCTGTTGAGATAGTTGGCGATCAGTGCGCTGACGGTGACTGCCTTGGCTGCCACATCACCGCGCGCGATCGACACGCTGGCTGCATTGATGGTGACAGTGGGAGCCTCGCCGTCTTTGGCGAACACCACGGTGCCGCCGATATCGCCGGCCGCCGTCTGCCCGGCCAGCGACGCCAGCGGCGCGATATCGGGGGCGGAGATCGTCAGCGTCCCCAGCGGCAGGAATTTTTCATCGAGCGTGAGGTCGCCCGACACCTTGTTGTCGCCCAGCGCTACGCTGAGCCCCTTGATGGAGCGCTTGCCATCGCTCGTCACCAGCGCCGCCTTGATGGCGAGCGGCTGTTCGTCGACCGCGCCGGTCAGCGAGACATCTGCGGCCGGGCTCACAATGTCGGCCTTGCCCGATGCGGTCAGCTTGATGTCCTTGACGGTGCGGCCGGAGGCCGTCAGGCTGGCACTGTCGGCCGAAACCGAGAAATCCGGTGCGTTGCGCGCGCCGCTTGCCGTCAGCGCGAAATCGACCCCGCCGGCGATCGGCACGCCGACCAGCGAAGACAGCACCGAGACGTCGCCGAGCTTGCCCTTGATGTCGGCCTGGATATCGCTGCCTTGCGCGCTGGCGGTGCCGCTGGCGCTCAGCGAACCGGAAGTGAGTTCGATCGAGTTGGCGGCGAAAGAGCCCTGCGGATCGCGCGTCGCGGTCGCCGAGAATTTGACCCGTTCGCCAAGCAGTGAACTGATCTGCGGCGGCAGCGCCGTCGACACCGCATCGGCATTCATCTTGAGTTTCATGGCGAGGTCGGCCAGCGCCACCTTGGCCGTCAGCCCGGCATTGAGCGCATCGCTGCGCAGCGTACCCTCATCGAGCGAGATCTCATCCTTGCTGATCGAGCCGGAAAGAGAGGCCGTCAGCTTGCCGGTGACCAGCGGGGCCAGCGTCGCGACGTCGGTCTTCAGCCCGGCCGCCGCCAGCGACACGCTGACCGGGCCGCTGCGGTTCTCGATGTCGAAACCGTCGGAATGGATCTTCGCATCCAGATTGTTCACCTGAGAGCCGCCCGCCACCACCGACACCAGTGAAGCGCTGGCGTCAATCATCGGCGCCTTGCCGTCACCGAAGGCGCGCGCGGTCACATTGTTGATGGCCACCATGATCGGCTGCGCCTGGGTACCGACATTGACCGTGACCGGCTTGGCTTTGGCCACGAGTTCGACCGAAAGGTCGCTGGCGCCCTTGGGGTCGACCATGCCGGCAGCGGTACCATGAACTGCGTCGCTCTCGATCGCAGCGCGCTCGATGTCGACGCCGCCGGTCGCGGTCGCGGTGCCGGCTAGGTCGAAGCTGGTCTTGCCGGCAAACAGCGACTTGAACCGTTCCGGCAGGAAGCCTTCGAACGAACCGTCGCCCTTGGCCTCGATCCGGTTGCCCTTGTCGGTGAGCTGGTGCCGGCCGGTGAGCTGGGTAACGATCTGACCGTCGACCATGAAGGTGCCGATGCCGCTCCAGTTGGCCAGCGGCCCGGTGCCCGAGACGACGATGTTGACCGGCGGCGCGCCGGGTAGCTTGAGCAGGTTGGCGATGATGCCGCCGGCCGGCTCGGAAGCCTTGAGATCGAGGTCGAGCTTGTTTTCATCCGGCGCGAAGTGGATGTTGGCGTCGACATTGCCTTGCTTGCCGTCATGGCGGGTAACGTTGAGCACCGTCTGGATCGCCAGCGGCGACGCATCGACCTTGGCCGATCCCTTGGCCGCAAGTTCGGCAATGCCGCTGCCGGCAAGTTGCTGGCCGAGCGCGATCTCCGGCAAATCGATCGCTCTGATATCAAGCGAAACCGGCAGGCCGGTCGACCCGCTCTTGCTCGGCTCGGTGCTCGCCATAGGCAGCCGTGCCAGTTCTATCCGTTCGGCCGCTATGCGGTCGGCGCTGAAATTCTTCGACAACAGCGCCAGCGGCGACCAGTCGACGGCCACCTTGCGGGCCACCAGCCAGGCGCCCTCGCGGTCTTCCAGCACGACATGGTCGACCGTCAGCGCGCCGGACCAGATACCGTTAATGCCGCTGACCGTGACTTTGCTGTCCCCTGACGAGGCCATGTCAGAGATGATGCCGGCGAGATTTTCGCGGCCGCGCTCGGTCTTGGTCAGCACGACCAACGCGCCGATGCCCGCCGCCGCCACGATCAGCAGCGTGTAGAAAAACAGGCGAAGGATGCGTTTCAAAATCTTCATCGTCAGAACGCCTGTCCGATCCCGGCATAGATGCCGAAACGCGGGTCGCCACGGTCGCGGTTGAGCGGCACGGCGGCGTCGATGCGCAGCGGCCCGAACGGCGTGATGTAGCGCAGGCCAACGCCCGCGCCGACCTTCACGTCTGAAAAGTCCGGCGTCGCTGTGGTCGAGACAGTGCCGGCGTCGACGAACGGCACGATGCCGATCGTGTCGGTCAGAGCAATGCGCATTTCGACCGATGTTTCGAAGAAGGAAAGCCCGCCGATCGGCTGATTGTCGATGTCCTTCGGTCCGATGCCCTGATAGGCATAGCCCCGCACCGAGCCGCCACCGCCGGAATAGAAGCGCCTGTCGGCTGGAACGTTCTGAAGGCCGGTGCCGACGATCGAACCCAGCGCGACGCGTTCGGCAAGCACGAATTTCGAGGCCGTGTCGAGCGACTGATAGGCCGACCCCTCGCCCCTGAGCTTGAGGAAGGCGGCGCCGCTCAGAATGTCGTAACTCGGTTCGGCATAGGCCAGAACCCTGAAGCCGCTGGTCGGGTTGAGCCGGTTGTCCCTGTTGTCGTAGACATATTGCAGCGGAATGCTGGCGATCAGGTATTTGTGCTTGCCGAAAGCGTCGGTGATCCTGGAGTAGTCGAGCGCGATTTCAGCCGAAACCGTCTGCTTCTTGTCGATCTCATAGGACAGGCCGGTGCTGCCCTTGACCGAAAAATGGTCGTAGGCGTCGGGATGTTCGAGTACGGTCTTGACGCTGGCGATGAATTTCGAGGCCGGCCCGACCACCCCCGGCTTCTCGAACATGATGCCGGCATTGTAGTTGAGCTCGCTGAGATCGTTGCTGCCGATGCCGCTGATCTTGCCCTCGATGCGCAGCTTTTCGGCCCGGCCGAACAGATTTCGGTGGCCCCAATAGCCTTCCAGGCCTAGCCCTTCGGTGTTGGAGAAAGTGCCGCCGACGCCGAAATAGCGTGGTTTGCGCTCGCTGACCTGAACGCCGATCGGAATGTTGCCGTCGGGGTCAAGACTGTCGGCTTCCTTCAGCGTCACGCTGTTGAACACTTCGAGCCTCAGCAGCCGGTCGCGGGCATCGTCGATCTCGTCGGGCGAATATTGCCGGCCGCGTTTCAGCCCGGTCATATATTCGGTGAACTCGCGATCGACCTTCTCGGTGCCATCGACGGTGGTGTCGCCATAGCCGGCAACCGGCCCGGCGGCCACCGTCAGCGTCACGTCGAGCGTCGAGGTGGTGTGCTCGGCCACGACCTGCCGGTCGGTGATCCGGGCCAGCGGCCGGCCCTCCTGCTTCAGCGCCCGCACGATCAGCGCCTCGGCCTTGAGCACGGCGCCCGAGCCGGCATCGCCGCCGGCTATCAGGCCGAAATCGGCGCTCGCCAGCCCGGCGGCATCGCCCTCCAGCCTGATATTTCCGAGTGTGAATTTGGGCCCGCTGGCGATGCTGACCACCACCGGGATCGGCTGCGGACCAGTGAATTCGGCATCGGGCGGCAAATCGTCGAGCGCCTTGCCCTGGATGGTGATGGTGACGACGCCTTCATAGCGGGCGTCGGCATAAAGCGCGGCGACCAGCTGTTCGCGGTCGCTACGCGCCTTTGCCAAAAGGCCGAGCGAGCCGGAAACCGGGCGGTCCTCGTCGGATTTCAGCGACGAGGCGTTTTCGAGCTTCTTGATCAGGTCCTTGTCGGCATCGGGCGCTTCGATGGTCACCGCATAGCGCAGCGGGTCGACGATATCGGCGTCCTCGTCATTCGAAGAGCCCCACAATTTGATGCCGAAGAGCTCGAAGGCGGCCGCCGACCCCGATTCGGCAACGAGCACGCTCGAGCACGCCAACGCCACAATCAGCGCGCGCGAAAGCGTGCGCCGTGGCGCACTTACCTTCGACATCTGCGCTTCATACGCCGGCATCAGGACAACCTAGGTTACAAAACTAAAATTGGAATGAAGTTTTGAAGCGCTCGTAAAGGGGCCACAATCCAATTGTCTGAAATAGGCAGGGCTTGGAATTCACACCTTCTGCGTTTTCGCAAGAAAGCGTGATCCCTTTCCCGTGGATGAACTATCGGCATACCGGTCATTGGCCGGTTTGGGAACCGTTGGCGGGCGGAAACCTGCCCGTCCTCGTGTTGACAAGCTTGACTGAAGCTTGAACATGCCGCGGACGTAGCAGTGTCTGGAGGGTGTTATGGCGATGCGCGCGGCGGCTCGTGGTCTGTCGATCTTGATTCTTCTCGTTTTCGCCTGGGGGTCTGTAGCGCAAGCGGCCGAAGCCCGCCGGGTGGTGACCTCAAATAATTCCGACTATTTCGGCTTCGATCTCAGATCGGACCAGAATGTCAGCCTCGATCAGTGCAAGACGACATGCCTCGGCGACCCCGCCTGCCGCGCCTTTACTTACAACAACAAGGCCAAATGGTGCTTCCTAAAATCCGACTATAACCAGTTGAAACCCTTCAGCGGCGCGGTCGCAGGCAAGGTCGTCAATGTCGATGGCGACCCCGATATCGGCGCCCCGCCGGAACTCGCCTTCTTCCCCAACTGGATGGCCGACCAGGCCCAGCAATACCGCAACAAGCTGACCGATCCGGCCTATGACAAGCCGACCGACGGGCTGGAATCACTCCGCGCCGCCGCCGAACAGGCTGCACTGACCGGCGACCATGGCCAGGCCATGAACAAATACGAGGCCGCGGTCTCGGTCCTGCCTGACGACGGCCAGCTTTGGCTCGGTCTGGCGCGTGAAACGCTTGCCATACAGCCGGCCAGCGGCACCTCCGAATCCTACAATCTGCCGGTCAAAGGCACCTCCGCCGCCATCAACGCCTACAAGTTGCTGCGCACCACCAAGACCCGCGCCGAAGTGCTGGCGCTGCTCGGCAACGGCCTCGACCGCCGCGATCTCTACCGTCCAGCCCTGCAGGCTTATGAAGCCAGCCTCGCGCTGGTCAGTTCGCCGGCGGTCAAGGCCGAATATGAGGATCTCAAGGCCCGCAAGGGCTTCCGCGTCATCGATCACTCGATCGACGCCGACACCAGCGCGCCGCGCATTTGCGCGCAGTTTTCCGAGGAGCTTGTCAAGACCGGCGTCGACTACGCCCAGTTCGTCACCGTCGACAACCAGCCGCCCAAGGGCGTCGAGGCAAAGGACAAGCAGATCTGCGTCGAAGGCCTGGAGCACGGCCAACATTACGAAGTGACCTTCCGCGCCGGCCTGCCGGCCGCCATTGGCGAGGTCACCGCCGCTCCGGTCGTGCTGTCGATCTATGTGCAGGACCGCGCGCCGTCCGCCCGTTTCACCGGCGACAGCTTCGTGCTGCCCGCCGGCGCCCGCCGCGGCATCCCGGTCGTCACCGTCAACATGAATGCCGCACAGATGAAGCTCTACCGCATCGGCGATCGTTCGCTGGCGCAGCTTCTGTCCGGCTATCAGTTCCTGAAGCAGCTCGACGGCTATGATATCTCCAGCATTTCCGACCAGATGGGTGAGCCGGTCTGGCAGGGCCAGCTCGACATCGCCAACGACCTCAACAAGGACGTCACGACGTCGTTCCCGGTCGACGAAGCTTTGCCGCAGCGCAAGCCCGGCGTCTACGTGCTGACCGCGCAAGCGGTAAACGAAAACGACGAGGACAATTACAATTCGCTTGCCACGCAGTGGTTCGTCGTCTCCGACATCGGCCTGTCGACCTATACCGGCCAGGATGGCCTCAATGTCTTTGCCCGCTCGCTCGGAACCGCCAAGCCGATCGCCGGCGCCGAACTGACGCTGCTGGCCAGGAACAATGAAATCCTCGGCACAGCCACGTCGGACGCCGAAGGCCATGCTGTCTTCAACCCCGGCCTGACGCGCGGCGACGGCGGCATGGTGCCGGCCGTTCTGATGGCCAAGCAGGGCGACAACGATTTCGTCTTCCTCGACATGGGCCGCGCCGGCTTCGATCTGTCCGATCGCGGCGTCGCCGGACGCGCCGCACCGGGCGCGCTCGATGTCTATGCCTGGACCGAACGCGGCATCTACCGCGCCGGCGAGGATGTGCATGTCGCAGCCCTTGCCCGCGACGGCGCCTCCAAAGCGGTGGAAAACCTGCCGCTGACCTTCATCTTCACCCGTCCCGACGGCGTCGAGAACCGCCGCATCGTTGCCGATGGCGTCTCGGCCGGCGGCTATGCCGTCGACCTGCCGCTGGAAGCCAACGCCATGCGCGGCACCTGGACGGTGTCGATCTATACCGATCCCAAGCAGGCGGCCGTTTCCAGCCAGATGTTCCTGGTCGAAGACTTCGTGCCGGATCGCATCGAGTTCGACATGAAGTCCGACAAGCAGGAGATCGCCCAGGGCGAAACCGCCAACATCGACATTGACGGCCGCTTCCTCTATGGCGCGCCGGCCGCCGGCCTCGCGCTCGAAGGCGAGCTGACGCTGTCGACGGCGCGCGACTGGGACCGTTTCGCCGGCTATTCGTTCGGCCTTGCCGACGAGCAGTCGGCCGAGCCTTCGGTCACCCCGTTCACCGGTCTGCCGGTGGTCGGCGACGACGGCAAGGCGACCTTCCCGGTCACGGTCGACCAGTTGCCCGCGACCACCAAGCTGGTCGACGCCAAGGTCACGGTTCGCATGCGTGAAACCGGCGGCCGCGCCATCGAACGCTCGCTCAACATCGGCATCCGCCCGCAAGGCCACATGATCGGCATTCGTCCGGATTTCGCCGACAATGAGGTGCCGCAGGGCGGCACCGCCAAGTTCAGCCTCATCGCGGTCGACCCCGACGGCAAGCGCGAGACGCTGAAGGGCGCGCAGTGGTCGCTGGTCAAGGTCGAACGCAATTACCAGTGGTACCGCAACAACAACTCGTGGAACTACGAACCGGTCACCTTCACCAAGTCGATCGCCAACGGCCAGGTCGATCTCAGCGCCGATGCCGAGGCGACCGTGACGATGCCGGTCGACTGGGGCCAGTACCGGCTGGAGATCGAGACTGCCGATCCCGAGGGCCCGGCGACCAGCTATGAGTTCGACGCCGGCTGGTATGTCTCCTCGACCTCCACCGAAACGCCTGATGGGCTCGAGATCGCTCTCGACAAGGACAGCTATGCCGTCGGCGACGTGGCCAAGCTGAAGGTGTCGCCGCATTTTGCCGGCGAACTGCTGGTCACCATCGGCGCCGACAAGCTGCTCAAGACCGTCACGGCAACCGTGCCGGCCGGCGGCAGCACGGTCGACATCCCGGTCGGTGACGACTGGGGCGCCGGCGCCTACATCACCGCAACCCTGCTCCGGCCCGGCGATGCCCAGGAAACCCGCATGCCGGCGCGCGCCATCGGCGTAAAATGGCTGACGGTCGACCCGGGCTCGAAAAAGCTCGCGGTTACCCTGACGCCGCCGGACAAGACGATGCCGCGCCAGCAGCTGTCGATCCCGGTTTCGGTCGCCGGCGTAGCGCCGGGCAGCAATGCCTATGTCACGGTCGCTGCCGTCGATGTCGGCATTTTGAACCTCACCAACTACAAGGCGCCGGATCCGGAGGGCTGGTATTTCGGCCAGCGCATGCTCGGGCTCGAAGTCCGCGACATCTATGGCCGTCTCATCGACGGCTCGCTCGGCACCAGCGGCAAGCTCAGGACCGGCGGCGACGGCGCCTCGATGCAGCCGCAAGGCAGTCCGCCGACCGAAAAGCTGGTCGCCTTCTTCTCCGGCCCGGTCCAGCTCGACGCCGACGGCAAGGCGAGGATCGACTTCGACATCCCGCAGTTCAACGGCACCGTGCGCGTCATGGCCGTCGCCTGGACCAAGGAGGCCGTCGGCCATGCCACGACCGATGTCATCGTGCGCGATCCGGTGGTGATCACCGCCGGCCTGCCCCGTTTCCTGGCGCCTGGAGATGCAGCGATCATGCGGCTCGACGTCGCCGACACCGACGGTCCGGAGGGCGACTATGCCCTGTCGATCGCCACGACCGGCGACCTCTCGACCGGCGACAAGCCCTTGCCCGAAAAGCTGACGCTGGCCAAGGGCAAGCGCCAGACGCTGACCGTGCCGCTGATTGCACAGACGGCGGGCAATGCCTCGATCACCATCAAGCTCGCCCATGGCGACGGCACCGCCGTCGAGCAGACGCTGTATGTTCCGGTGCGTCCGGCGCAATTGCCGGTCACCACCCGTCTGGTCGTCGACCTCAAGGGCAATGGCGGCTCGCTGCGCGTCGACAAGGAGCTGCTCGCGGCAAGCCTGCTCGACGGCGCCTCGATCAGCGTCGGCGTTTCGCAGGCTGCCGCCTTCGACGTGCCGTCGCTGCTGATGACGCTCGACCGCTACCCCTATGGTTGCGCCGAGCAGACCACCAGCCGCGCCATGCCGCTTCTCTACGTCAACGATCTGGCGTCCGGCGTCGGCATGCAAAGCGATCCCGAACTGCACGACCGCGTCCAGGCGGCCATCTACAAGGTGCTGAGCTACCAGGCTTCGGCCGGCAGCTTCGGCCTGTGGGGTCCGGGCTCCGGCGATCTGTGGCTTGACTCTTACGTCACCGACTTTCTGACCCGGGCGCGCGAGCAGAACTACGACGTGCCGGCCCTGGCGATGAGCCAGGCGCTGAGCAATCTGCAAAACTCGATCGGTTACGACCAGGACGTCCAGGATCGCGGCAGCGAAATCGCCTACGCGCTCTATGTTCTGGCCCGCAACAAGAAGGCCTCGGTCGGCGATCTGCGCTACTACGCCGACACCAAGCTCGAAGCCTTCTCGAGCCCGATGGCCGTCGCCCAGTTGGCGGCGAGCCTGGCGCTCTACGGCGACGCGCAACGTTCGGAAGCAACCTTCCAGACGGCGCTGCAGCTGGCCAAGTCGACCACCGAGTACGACTACTACCGGTCCGACTATGGCTCGCGGCTGCGTGATGGCGCCGCGATCCTGGCGCTCGCCGCCGAATCGAGGCCGGTGCCGACCATCGTGCCGGAGCTGATCCGGCTGGTGGCAAGGGAACGCGCCGATGCCCGCTGGACCAGCACGCAGGACGAGTCCTGGATGCTTCTGGCGGCCCGCGCGCTGAAGTCGGGCAACGACTCGATCACGCTCTCGGTCAACGGCGCGCCGCATGCCGGTGGGTATTCCAACCACCTCAGCGGCACCGACATTGCCGACAGCCCGCTGACCATCGCCAACACCGGCGCCACGCCGCTGCAGGCGGTCGTCACCACGGTCGCCTCGCCGGTAGAGCCCTTGCCGGCCGGCGGCGACGGCTTCACCATCGACCGCACCTACTACAAGCTCGATGGCACCGAAGCCAACGTCACCGAGGCGACTCAGAACGAACGCTACGTGGTCGTGCTCAAGGTTTACGAGCAGAACCGCTGGCCTTCGCGCCTGCTGATCACCGACCTGTTGCCGGCCGGCTTCGAGATCGACAATCCGGGCCTTGTTTCCAGCGCCCAGCTGTCGAACTTCACCTGGCTGGCGCAAACCGACGCCGCCCATCTCGAATTCCGCGACGACCGTTTCGTCGCGGCATTCAATCCCAATGACGGCGATGGCGACCGCAACATCATGCTGGCCTATGTCGTGCGTGCGGTGACGCCGGGCACCTACGCCCATCCGGCGGCCACGGTGGAGGACATGTACCGGCCGCAATATTCGGCCCGCACCGCCACCGGCATGATGGAGATCAAGGCGCCGTAAGGCGCCTTGACGAAGATGAACACGCCGATGTCCGCGACCATCTCCTTCTCCCGCTATGCGGAGAGAAGGAGCCGGCAGGCGGATGAAGGACACCACCATGCTCTCCAGAAAATTTCTCCGTCGAACAGGCATCGCCGCCGCCTCCCTCGTCGGCTTTGCGGCGATCGCTGCCGCTTCTCTCTGGGAACTCGACCGCGCTTTCCCGCCGCCACTGCCCGAGAAACTCACCGTCTCCACCGAAGTCCAGGATCGTGACGGCCAGCTGTTGCGCGCCTTCGCCACGCCGGACGGTTACTGGCGGCTTGGCACTCATCTCGACCAGGTCGACAAGCAGTTCGTCGACATGCTGGTCACCTATGAAGACAAGCGTTTCTGGGATCATGAGGGCGTCGATGTGCTGGCGCTGGCGCGCGCCGCCGGCCAGTTCGCCACCACCGGCCATATCGTCTCCGGCGGCTCGACCCTGTCGATGCAGCTTGCCCGGCTGATCGAGCCACGCGAAAGCCGCAGCCTCGGCTCGAAAATCAAGCAGATGCTGCGCGCCATCCAGATCGAGCGGCGCCTGTCCAAGCAGGAGATACTGGAACGCTACCTGACCTTGGCGCCCTATGGCGGCAATCTCGAAGGCGTGCGTGCCGCCTCGCTCGCCTATTTCGGCAAAGAGCCGAAGCGGCTGACCGTCTCGGAAGCAGCCCTGCTCGTCGCCTTGCCGCAATTGCCGGAAAAGCGCCGTCCCGACCGCAATCTCACCATCGCTCATGCCGCCCGCGACCGCGTGCTGACCCGCATGGTATCAGCTGGCCTGCTCGGCGAGCGCGAAGCCGCGCGCGCCGCACTAGACGATGTCTCGGGCCTGCGCCGCAAATTGCCGGCGCTGGCGCCACACGCCGCCTACGCCATGCTGCCCAAGGCCGTCCCCGGCAAGCCGCTGCAGCTGACGATCCGCAAAAGCGTCCAGCAAGGACTGGAGCAGGTGGCGCGCGATGCCGCGATCAAACTTGGGCCGCGCCTCTCCGTCGCCATGGTGATGGCCGATGCCCGCACCGGGGACATCCTCGGCGAAGTCGGTTCGGCCGATTTCTTCGACGCCAGCCGCTCCGGCTGGATCGACATGACCAGGATCGTGCGTTCGCCCGGTTCGACGCTGAAGCCGTTCATCTATGGCCTCGCCTTCGAGCAGGGGCTGGTGGCCCAGGAAATGCTGATCGAGGACAGCCCGGTCGATTTCGGCGGCTACCGGCCGAAGAATTTCGACATGGGCTATCAGGGGGATGTCTCGATCCGCCAGGCGCTGCAGCTGTCGCTCAACGTGCCGGCAATCCGCGTGCTCGACTCTGTCGGCCCGGCACGGCTGATGGCGCGCTTCCGCCAGGCCGGCGTCAGCCCGGTGCTGCCGGTCAACGAGGCGCCGGGCCTCGCCATCGGCCTCGGAGGCGTCGGCGTGACGCTGCGCGATCTC
This sequence comes from Mesorhizobium sp. C416B, assembly GCF_030323165.1. Classification (NCBI taxonomy): domain Bacteria; kingdom Pseudomonadati; phylum Pseudomonadota; class Alphaproteobacteria; order Hyphomicrobiales; family Phyllobacteriaceae; genus Mesorhizobium; species Mesorhizobium sp. C416B. The sequence continues at coordinate 5,948,763 of NZ_CP100471.1, read as the reverse complement.
GTCCAGCTCTATACCGGCCTGGCCAATGGCGGGAAGGCAAACACGCTGCATGACGGCACCGAGCCGGCCAATTCCGAGCGCACCACCGCCACCATCCTCGACGCCCAGGCGAACTGGCAGATCACCGACATATTGTCGGGCGTAAAGCCGCCTGAGGGCGCCTTGCAGCGCGGCATCGCCTACAAGACCGGCACGTCCTACGGCTATCGCGATGCCTGGTCGGTCGGCTTCGACGGCCGCTACGTGCTGGGTGTGTGGGTCGGCCGCGCCGATGCCGGTGCGGTGCCCGGCCTGTCCGGCTATGTCTCGGCCGCCCCCATCCTGTTCGAGGGCTTCGTCCGTTCAGGCCTCACCGCCGTCCCGTTGCCCAGCCAGCCGGCCGGCGTCGTCAAGGCCAGGCGCGAAGACCTGCCGGTGACCCTGGCGCGCTTCGGGGCCGGCGCCGACGGACTGGTGCAGGCAGGCCCGACTGAACCGGCGCCGACGATCATTTTCCCGCCCAACGGCGCCCGCGTCGATCTCGCCACCAATTCCGCCGAGGCCTCGCCGCTGGTGCTGAAACTGCAAGGCGGCCGCGCGCCGTTCCGCTGGCTGGCCAATGGCAAGCCGCTCGTCGGCATCGACCGCCGCCGCACCGCGACCTGGCTGCCCGACGGCGCCGGCTATTCGACGCTCACCGTCATCGACGCCGTGGGACGCGCGGCAAGCGTGAAGGTGTTCGTTGAATAGATGGCGCCAAGCGATTCAGGGGATTGGGCTTCTTCGCCCGAGACCCGGCGCGAGGCACCCCCCTCTGGCCTGCCGGCCAATGGCCGGCAGGCCAGAGGGGGGTGTGCCGAAGCGCTTGCATCGAGGATTGGCCTTAGCCGTATCCATGTTCGTTTCGACTTGCTCCCCCGCCGACGCCGATCCCCTGCCCGCCGGCTTCGTCCGCCTGGCCGATGTCGATCCCTCGATCCGCCAGGACATCCGCTATGCCCGCCTGGAAAATTTCCTGCATCGCAAGACCGATGGCTACGACGCCCCAATCTGCATCCTCACGAAGCAAGCTGCGCAAGCGCTGTCCGGCGTGCAGAAAGCGCTCGCCGCCGATGGCCTGACGCTGGTCGTCTTCGACTGCTACCGCCCGGCCCGCGCCGTTGCCGACATGGGCAAATGGACCAGAGAGGGCGGCCCGCCCGATCCGCAATGGTACCCTCAGGTGCAGCGCGGCGACCTTATCGCCAAGGGCTATATCGGCGAATTGTCCACCCATTCGCGCGGCTCGACCGTCGATGTCGCCATCGCCCGCAGCGACGGCAAGAACAAGTCATCCGCCGCTTGCGGCGCGGCCGGCGCCGGCACGCTCGATTTCGGCACCAGCTTCGACTGTTTCGACCCGGCAAGCGAAACCGCACATCGCCCATTGGCGGCAGAAGCGGCGGCAAACCGCAAAAGGCTGCTCGACGCCATGCGCGCCGGCGGCTTCAAGAATTATGCGCGCGAGTGGTGGCACTACACGCTTCGGGATGAGCCGTTTCCAAAGCTGCGCTTCGATTTTCCTATCACTGCGGGCTGAACCGCCCGGTGCTACACCGAGCCTTCCCTCGCTCGGCCTTGCTTCTGCGGTGTCAGCTCCTAGATAGCGTCAAACCGGCCGGATTTGGGTTAGACCAATATGAGGAAGATATTTCCTTCCGAGACCCAATATCGGCGAAAATTTCCTTCGAGCGGACAAAAAAGGCAACGTTGAATGCATCTAATTTCTATCAATTCGATAGAGTTCAGCCGTCATCAACGGAGGCGGGAATGACCAAACCTCATTTCAAGAAACTGCTCGGCGCACTGGTCGCCACATCGATCCAGTTCGGCACGCTCGGTTTCGCGTTTGCCGATACGACCATTCTGAACGTGTCCTACGACCCGACACGCGAACTCTACAAGGCCTATGACGAAGCCTTCGTCGCACACTGGAAGGCCGAGACCGGCGAGACGGTCACCATCCAGCAATCGCATGGCGGATCGGGCGCCCAGGCCCGCGCCGTGATCGACGGCCTCGATGCCGATGTGGTCACGCTGGCGCTCGAAGGCGACATCAACGCCATCGTCACCAAGTCGAAGAAGATCAACCCGGACTGGCGCAAGAAGTTCGAGAACAATTCGGCGCCTTACACCTCGACCATCATCTTCCTGGTCCGCAAGGGCAACCCGAAGGGCATCCACGACTGGAGCGATCTGGTCAAGGACGGTGTCCAGGTGATCACGCCGAACCCGAAGACGTCGGGTGGCGCCCGCTGGAACTACCTTGCCGCCTGGGCCTATGCCAACGCCAATGATGGCGGCGACGAGGCCAAGAACAAGGAATTCGTCGGCAAGCTCTACGCCAATGCTCCGGTGCTCGACACCGGTGCGCGCGGCTCGACGGTCACCTTCGCGCAAAAGGGCATCGGCGACGTGCTGATCGGCTGGGAAAACGACGCCTATCTGGCGCTCAATGAATTCGGAGCCGACAATTTCGAGATCGTCTATCCCCCGACCTCGATCCTGGCCGAGCCGCCGGTGGCGATCGTCGACGCCAATGTCGATGCCAAGGGCACCCGCAAGGTCGCCGAAGCCTATCTCGGCTGGCTCTATTCCAAGGAAGCCCAGACGATCATCGCCAAGAACCACTATCGTCCGGCCAAGCCCGAGCTGGTGGATGCGGCTGACATTCCGAAGACGCCCGAAATCAAGCTGATCTCCATCGACGATCCGCTTTTTGGCGGCTGGAAGAAGGCACAGCCTTATCATTTCGGCGATGGTGGTATATTCGACCAGATCTACAAGCCGGCCCAGTAGGATTTAGATCAGGACGACATGACCATAGCACCCGCCAAGGCGGGGTGGCGATTCAGACAGCCGAGTGTCATTCCGGGTTTCGGATTGACGCTCGGCTTCTCGCTTGCCTACCTCACGCTCATCATCCTCATCCCCCTGTCGGGCCTGATCTGGCGCTCGGCAGCCCTCGGCTGGACCGATTTCTGGGCGATCGCCACCGACCGCCGGACCATCAACGCACTCGAAATCAGCTTCGGCACAGCCTTCATCGCAGCCGCCGTCAACGTCGTCTTCGGCACGCTCGTCGCCTGGGTGCTGGTGCGCTACCGCTTCCCCGGCCGCCGCGTCGTCGACGCCATGGTCGACCTGCCCTTCGCGCTGCCGACGGCAGTGGCCGGTATCGCGCTGACCACTCTTTATGCGCCCAATGGCTGGATCGGCCATCTCCTGGCGCCGCTCGGCATCAAGGTCGCCTACACGCCGCTCGGCATTGTCGTGGCGCTTGTCTTCATCGGCCTGCCGTTTGTCGTGCGCACGGTGCAGCCGATCATGGAGGAGATCGACAAGGAAGTGGAGGAAGCCGCCGCGACGCTCGGCGCCAACCGCTTCCAGATCATCACCCGCATCCTGTTTCCCGGCCTGGCGCCGGCCATCATCACCGGCTTCTCACTCGCCTTCGCGCGCGGCGTCGGCGAATACGGCTCGGTCATCTTCATCGCCGGCAACCTTCCCTACAAGTCGGAGATCGCACCGCTTCTGATCGTCATCCGGCTCGAGGAGTACAATTACCCGGCGGCCACCGCGATCGCGGCGATCATGCTTTTGCTGTCGTTCGTGATGCTGCTGGTCATCAACCTGGCGCAGTCATGGAGTCGCAAGCGCTATGGCTGACCCCGAGATCAAATCCTACGAACCGCATCACGAGAGCCGGTCGGCGGCGGTGACCGAAAGCCGGCCGGTGCGGCTGCTGCTGATGGCGGTGGCCTTCGCCTTCCTCGCCGTCTTCCTGCTGCTGCCGCTGATCATCGTCTTCCACGAGGCGCTGGCGAAAGGCATTGGCGCCTACGCGGAATCGCTGTCCAATCCCGATACGCGCTCGGCGATCCGGCTGACGCTGCTGGTGGCGGTGATCGCCGTGCCGCTCAACGTCGTCTTCGGCATTTCGGCTGCCTGGGCGATCGCCAAGTTCGAGTTCAAGGGCAAGGCTTTTCTAACCACGCTGATCGACCTGCCCTTCTCGGTCTCGCCGGTCATTTCCGGCCTGGTCTATGTGCTTTTGTTTGGCGCTCAGGGACTGTTTGGTGAATGGCTGAAGGCGCACGGCATCCAGATCTTGTTCGCCGTGCCCGGCATCGTGCTCGCGACCATCTTCGTCACCTTCCCCTTCGTTGCCCGCGAACTGATCCCGCTGATGCAGGAACAGGGCAACGGCGACGAGGAAGCCGCGCTCTCTCTGGGCGCCAATGGCTGGCAGACCTTCTGGTACGTGACGCTGCCCAACGTCAAATGGGGATTGCTCTACGGCGTGCTTCTGTGCAACGCCCGCTCGATGGGCGAATTCGGCGCGGTCTCGGTCGTGTCGGGCCACATACGCGGGCTGACCAACACCATGCCGTTGCATGTCGAAATCCTCTACAACGAGTACAACGCCGTCGGCGCTTTTGCCGTCGCTTCGCTGCTTGCCGGCCTGGCGCTGGTCACGCTGGTCTTGAAAACACTTCTCGAGATGCGCTACGGCGCCGAGATCGCCGCGACGCGCGGACATTAGATGCATGTCGCCCAAAAGTGTGAAGCGGTTTTGGGATAACGACATGCATCCACTAAAAAGGGACATTTGATGGAAGTTCGCGTTGCCAACGTACGCAAGGAGTTTGACCGGTTTCCGGCCCTCCATGACGTATCGCTTGACATCAAGTCGGGTGAGCTGATCGCGCTGCTTGGGCCATCCGGCTCCGGCAAGACGACGCTGCTGAGGCTTATCGCCGGCCTGGAGCGGCCGACGCGCGGAAAGATCTTCTTCGGCGACGAGGACGCCTCGCACCGCTCGATCCAGGAGCGCAATGTCGGCTTCGTCTTCCAGCACTATGCGCTCTTCCGGCACATGACGGTCGCCGACAATATCGGCTTCGGCCTCAAGGTGCGGCATGGACCGTCGCGACCACCGGCGGCCGAAATCCGCCGACGCGCCTCCGAACTGCTCGATCTCGTTCAGCTTTCCGGCCTGGAAAAGCGCTATCCGGCGCAACTTTCGGGTGGCCAGCGCCAGCGCGTGGCGCTCGCCCGGGCCATGGCCATCGAGCCCAAGGTGCTGTTGCTTGACGAGCCGTTCGGCGCGCTCGATGCGCAGGTGCGCCGGGAACTGCGCCGCTGGCTGCGCGAGATCCATGACCGTACCGGCCACACCACCGTCTTCGTCACCCACGACCAGGAAGAGGCGCTCGAGCTTGCCGACCGCGTCGTGGTGATGAGCCAGGGGCGCATCGAGCAGGTCGGCTCCGCCGACGAGATCTACGACACGCCGAACTCGCCCTTCGTCTACTCCTTCATCGGCGAATCGAGCATGCTGCCGGTCAAGGTTGAGAATGGCGAGATCTGGCTCGCCGACCGTCCGATCGGCGTGTCGGCGCCGCACGCACCCGAGGGCGATGCGACGCTGTACTTCCGCCCGCACGATATCGAACTGCTCGACGGCTGCAGCGGCTGCATCGCCGGCACGGTCGCCGCCAGCCGCCGCGTCGCCGGCACAAGACGCGTCGAACTGGAAATCGGCGGCGAGCGCCAGCGCGTCGAGATCGAACTGCCTGTGGACCATCCTGCGGCGCAGAAGAGCCGGGTGGCGTTCAGGCCGAGGCGCTGGAAGCTTTTCCCGGCGGCATAGACATCGATCCGGCGCTACTCCAGCCAGTTCTCGACCGTCAGGCCCTTGATCCGACGGAACTCAGCGGTGTTGGCCGTCACCAGTGTCGTCCCCAACACACAGGCATGGGCAGCAATGAAAAGATCATTGTGGCCGATTGGCTGGCCTCTGGCCTCCAGCTCGGCACGAAGTGCTCCGTATTCGTTATCCATCGGCACATCGAGCGGCAACACAGGAACCTCGGCGAGCAATTGCTCGACCTTGGCGAGCAGCTTGGCCGATCTCGTGCGGGCGCAGCCATAACGCAGCTCCGAGGCGACAACGATGCTGGTGCACAGGGCACCGTCTCCCGCGCGAACCGCCGCACTGGCAGCCTTGCCGGTAGGGTTTCGGATCATGTCGCTGAGAATGTTGGTGTCCAGCATGAACCGCATCAAAAGATATCCTCAGGCCCCACGGGCGCATCATGGATCTCGGGAAAGTCGTCTTCAGGACCAAGCGGCGGCTCTTTCGCCCATTGGGTGAGCAAGGCGGTGAGGCCTGGTTGACGGACCGGCTCGATGATCAGCCGGTCGCCATCGCGGCTGATCAGGACCTTCTCGCCAGGCAGCTCGAATTCGACAGGGATGCGAACCGCCTGACTGCGGTTGTTGCGAAACAACTTCGCCTCCCTGGACGGTGGTATTGAGTGACGGTGCTGCGGCATGGCAGCCTCCCCTGTCTGTTCCACTTGTATATGCCATTTGTATATGCCACTCGGCCTCGAATTGCAAACCACAGAAAACCCCAACGCATCGGCATTTCGGCTGGAATGAAATTTCGCCGATAACCTGCTTCAGCGATTTCTTTTTCGCTGCAACGCCATACGTCTGCCCCGTGTGCCTCGCAGTACACCCTCCGGCCCGGCTATGTTCTGGCAACGCATTGCACATCGGAGCCTGTTTTCATGAAGCGATTTTTCCTCAGCGTCGCCACTGTCGCCGGCCTGATCCTCGCTTGTTCGCAGGCCTGGTCGGCCGACAAATTGCTCAACGCTTCCTATGATGTCGGCCGCGAATTGTTCGCCCAGGTGAACAAGGCTTTCGTCGCCGGCCATCCGGGCGTCACCGTCGACCAGTCGCACGCCGGCACCTCGGCGCAGGCGCGCGCCATTGCCGAAGGCCTCGGCGCCGATGTCGTCACCTTCAACCAGGTCACCGACATCGACTTTCTGGTCAAGAAAGGCCTCGTCGCCGCCGACTGGCAGAAGGATTTCCCCGACAACGCCTCGCCCTTCTATTCGCTCCCATCCTTTCTCGTCCGCGCGGGCAACCCCAAGCACATCAAGGACTGGAACGACCTCGTGCGCGACGACGTGCAGGTGATCTTCCCCAACCCCAAGACCTCGGGCAATGCGCGCTACACCTATCTGGCCGCAACCGCCTACGCCAAGGAAGCCTTCAAGGGAGACGACGCCAAGGTGAAGGAGTTCGTCACCAAGCTGTTCAACAACGTGCCGATCTTCGACACCGGCGGGCGCGCCGCCACCACCACCTTCGTGCAGCGCGAGATCGGCGACGTGCTGATCACCTTTGAGTCGGAAACGCGCGGCATCCGCAAGGAGTATGGCAACGACAAGTTCGAACAGGTCACGCCAACGGTCAGCCTGCTCGCCGAATTCCCGGTGGCGATCGTCGACAAGGTCGCCGACGAGCACGGCAGCCGTGACCTCGCCAAGACCTATCTCGACTTCCTCTACACGCCCGAGGGCCAGACCATCGCGGCTGAAAATGGCCTGCGTGCCCGCAACGCTGAAGTCGCGGCAAAATACAAGGCCGACTTCCCCGATGTCCGCCTGCTGACGGTGGAAGACGTCTTTGGCGGCTGGGACAAGGTACAGAAGGAGCACTTCGCCGCCGGCGGTCTGCTCGACCAGACCTATGGCAGCCGCTGATGTCAGCAGCGTTCGACCTCACCTCACAAGAAAGCCGGCGCTTTGCCGGCTTTTTCGTTTTCGCGCGCCGACAAACGGCTTCAGGCGGAATCTGTCGCGATCGGTGAAAAACGTTACAAAGAATCAACGTCTTTGTGCCCAACGTGCAATCGGGCGGCTTGTTCTACGCGAAACCGGGCTGTTCAGGCGAAACGTCATGATTTGCACACAAACAACCGCCAGATGCGGGTGGTTGGGGTTTTCATGAACTGAAGCGGGCATGCTTACCAAAAAAGGCAAATACGGCCTCAAGGCCCTCGTGCATCTTTCCGGCCTGCCGGTCGGCCAGCTTGCATTCGTCAACGACATCGCGATCGCCAACAACATCCCGAAGAAATTCCTGGATGCCATTCTGGGCGAGCTGCGCAATGCCGGTTTCGTCCTCAGTCGCAAGGGCAAGGAAGGCGGTTATCGCCTCGCCCGGCCGGCTTCCGAAATCAAGATCGGCCACGTCGTGCGCGTGCTGGACGGCCCGCTCGCTCCCATACCCTGCGCCAGCCGCACGCAATACCAGCGCTGCGAGGATTGCGACGAGGCGACCTGCCAAGTCCGGCACATGATGCTGGAAGTGCGCCAGGCGATCGCCGAAGTGCTGGACAATCGCAGCCTCGCCGCCATGCGCGACGCCGACAATGATGATTTTCCGGTCGAGCTGACATCGCAGATCTAAATTAGAGCATGGTCCCGAAAAGTGCGAACCGGTTTTCGGACAAGATCATGCTGAAATGAGAGTCTTCAGACCAGGCCGAGCTTGCCGGCCAGGCCGACGCGCTGGATTTTGCCGGTGGGACCCTTGGGTATCTCCTGGAGAAACAGGATGTGGCGCGGCACCTTGAACTCGACGATCCGGCTGCGCGCGAAATCACGAATCTGCTCGGCATCGGCGGTGGCGCCCTCGGCCAGCACGATGGCCGCACCCACCTCTTCGCCGAGCATGGCGTGCGGCACGGCGAAGGTCACCGCCTGCGCCACCAGCGGATGATCGAGCAGCACATTGTCGACCTCGAGCGGCGAGATCTTTTCGCCGCCGCGATTGATGATCTCCTTCAGCCGCCCGGTGATCTTCAGATCGCCATCCTCGTCGATGAGGCCCTGGTCGCCGGTGCGGAACCAGCCATCGCTGAAGGCAGCTTCATTGGCCACCGGATTGTCGAGATAGCCATCATGGATGTTGGCGCCGCGCACCGCGATCTCGCCCTTTTCACCCGCCGGCAGGATCGTCCCCTTGTCGTCCAGGATCGTCACCTGCGGACCCGCAGGCAGGCCGACAGAGCCTGGCTTGCGGCGTGCCGGCGGCAGGCCGTTGGATGTCATCTGGTGCGCCGCCTCGGTCATGCCATAGGCCTCGACCACCGGACAGCCGAAGACGCGCTCGAGGTCGCGGAACACGGTGTCGGGAAGCGCTGCCGAAGACGAGCGGATGAAGCGCAGCCGCGCAGCCGCGATGGTTTCGCCATTGCGGGCGGCGCGCGCCAGGATCGCCTGATGCATGGTCGGCACCGCGCTGTACCAGCTCGGCCGGAAATCGCCCAGCCAGCCGTAGAATTTGAGCGGGTTGAAGCCCGGCGTGCAGACAACAGCGCCGCCGACTGCCAGCTGTGCGCTGAGCGCCGCCATCAGCCCGTGAATGTGGAACAGCGGCATCACGTTGAGACACATATCGTTTGCCGACAGCGCCAGGGTGCTGGCGATGTTGGCCATCGATGCCTGCAGATTGCGCTGCCGCAAGCCGACGATCTTCGGTCGCGCCGTGGTTCCCGATGTGTGCAGGACAAGCGCGAAATCGTCGGGTCCGTTGAACTGCATATCGTCGAGGCGAGCCTCGCTGGCAGCCTCCACCTCGGCGTCGCCCGCCAGCAGAAACTCGCCGGCCTTGGCGCCGTCGGTCACGACGACGTCGAGCACCGCAATGCCGAGCCCCTTTGCGGCGTTGCGCGCGGCATCGCCCATGCCTTGTCCGCACAGCAGCAGCTTCACATCGAGATCGCCGAGATAGAAGCGGAATTCGTCTTCGCCGTAAGCCGGATTGAGCGGCGCCGCCGTCGCCAACGCCGAGACCGCCAGGAAACAGGCCGCCATTTCCGGGCCGTTGGGCAAGACGATGCCGACGGCCGTGCCGCGGGCAACGCCACGCCTGGCGAGATCGCCGCAGAGCTTGTCGACAAGATTGGCGAGGCCGGCAAAGCTCAGGGACGGCCGGTCCGGCGCCATCAGCGCCACCGCAGCCGGCCGCCAGGGCGCCAGTTGGGGAAGTGCTACCGATAGGGCCTGTTTCAAGTTCGAACCCTGAATGGCGTTCACCATGGCCTTGCCGGCGCCGATTGCGCGCCCGTGGCAGACGCAGTAAAGCGATTTCCGGACGCACGCAAGAACAGGTGGACACCGATCGGATGAGGCTGCCGTGGTTGGGAAAATCCCGGAAAGCCGACCGGACACCATCTTCCGCCGTCATTTATCATACGGAAATCATCGCCGACATCCTGGTGCCCGAACGCGCCGAGCATGTCCGCTTCTTCAGCCGCAAGCAGGTCCGCGCCGGCAAGTTGCGCACCTTCAACAACAGGGATCTCCGCGAGCTGCTGCTGGCCGCCTTCTACATCGGCGTCGCGGCATCGCTGCCGGTCGATTGGTGGGCCGCGGTCTGCAGCCGCGTATCGGGGCTGCGCCTCAAGCGCCATATCCGCAAGGATTTCGTGCGCTACGCCGCCGCGACGCGCGCCGTGCTCGGCAATGGCATCGATGCGCAAAGGCAGTTCAGGGCCTTGCTCTGCGCCAACCACCGCCGGCGTTTGCTGCTTGCCGCGCATCTCATCGGCCGCCGCTGGTCACCTGATATCCGGCTGGAGGGCCTGGAAGGCCTGCAAGCGGCGCTGAAGCGCGGCCACGGCGCTATCATCTGGTGCGATCAGTTCACGGCACAGACCATCATCGGCAAACGCGCTCTCCATGAGGCCGGCATCGAGACACACCAGCTCAGCGTCAGGGCTCACGGCATATCCGATTCGACCTTCGGCTTGCGCTTCCTGAACCCGCCGATGGTTCGGGTCGAGAACCGTTTCCTGAAAAGCCGGATCGTGTTCGACCGCAGCGACGCCTACCAGGTCACCGGCCGGATCCAGAAGATCCTTGGCAACAAAGGCGTCGTATTGGTGACCAACACCGTGCATGCCGGCTCGACATTCACCGAAGTCGGCCTTGGCGAGAGCGGCTGGACTCACCTCGCCTCGGCGCCGACGAATTTCGCTGCCAGAGGCAAGGCGGCGCTGTTTTCCATGTCGACCTTCGAGACCGATCCGTTCCGCCAATACCGCGCCGTCCTAAGTCCCGAACTGGTGCCGGCCCCGGCAGAGGCCGGCGAGCGCGCGGCCAGAGCCGGCGCCAAGAACATGGCGCTGCAGGCCGAGTACATATTGCTCAAGCGCGACCGCTTGCTGGAGGCGCTGAAACTCTATCCCGAGCAAATGATGGTCTGGTCCGGCGCCGACCGGTTCACCGAACGGCCGGAAACCGCCTTGCCCGACGAGGGTGGTTCATGATTTTGCGCCGGCCAGCAGGCTGGCAACGGCGGTGACGATCTCAGCCACTGGAAGTGTGGCGTCGGCCGTCAGCGCCCGCTCGTCGGCGCCAGGCGGCTCAAGGATGGCGAACTGGCTTTCGACCAGGCTTGCCGGCATGAAATGGCCCTTGCGGTTGGCGACACGCTGCTTGGCGGTTGCGGGATCGATCTTCAGATAGATGAAATCGATATCCCGGCGGAAGCCACGCAGACGATCGCGGTAGCTGCGCTTCAGCGCCGAGCAGGCGGCAACCACGCTTTGGCCGCTGCCGGTCAGGTCGGCGATCCGCTCGCCGATGGCATCGAGCCAGCCCTCACGCAGTTGATCTGTGAGCGGCTCGCCGCTCGCCATGCGGGCGACGTTTTCGGGCGGGTGCAGCCTGTCGCCTTCGACAAAGACGGCCCCTTCCTCTGCTGCCAATGCCTTGCCGACAGCCGATTTTCCGCAGCCGGCGACGCCCATCACCACAATGGCCCGAGGCACTGAGCCGGTAGCGCCCATTGGCGCCTTTGCGGTCTTTTCGTCCACGGTCAGCGGCTTGCCGGCGCGCGGCCGTAGAGCAGGAGCATGGCAACGATGACCAGGCCATAGACGATCTGCCGCCCCGCCTCCGGCATCTGCATGACCGAAAGGATGGACTGCAGGAGCGTGATCAGGATGACACCGGCGACGGTGCCGAGATAGGAGCCGCGGCCACCCAGGATCGAGGTGCCGCCCAGAACCACGGCGGCGATCGACGGCAAGAGATAGGCATCGCCCATCGATTGCGCCGCCTTGGAGGCATAGCCGGCGAGAAGCACCCCGCCAAAGGCGGACAGCCCGCCTGAGATAGCGAAGGCGATCATCACCACGCGCCTTGTATCGATGCCGGAGAGATAGGCGGCACGCTCGCGGTTGCCGATGCCGTAGACGGTGCGGCCGAAGCTGGTGCGGGACAGCACGAACACCATCGCAGCGCCAATCAGCGCCCAGATGATGACGGCGTTAGGCACGCCAGGAATGGTAAAACCTGTCGCAAGATAGCGCATGGCGCCGGTGGCCGAATCCTGTGGCGAGTAGCCGCCGGTATAAACGACCATGAGCCCTTGCGCGACAGCGTTGGTGGCGAGCGTGATGATCATCGAGGGTATGCGCAGATAGGCGACGCCAAAGCCGTTGACGATGCCGATCAGCACCCCGCAGAAGATGCCGAACGGGATGGCCAGCGCCACACCGATCGGGCCATAGGCCGCAGCCGCACACGCCATCATCGCGCCCGCCGCCACCGCCCACGGCACCGACAGGTCGATCTGGCCTAGCAGGATGACCAGCATCATGCCTGTGGCGATGACGCCGAGGAACGAGGCCACCTTGAGCTGCTGCAAGAGATATTCAGGCGACAGAAAGCTCCTGGAATAGAGGCTGCCTAGGAACAGCAACAGCACGATGCAGGCGAAGGCCGTCAGCACCGCCGGATCGGCGCGGCGGATGAATTTCGGCATGCGGCCGGCTATGCCGCCCAACGTCGTTTCGCTCACAGGAACCACTCCAGCCGGTTGCGGACCCGAAACAGTGCGAAGGCGCCGAGGCTGACCGCAACCAGCAGGATAACGCCCTGGAACAGTGGCTGCCATAGCGGGTCGAAATCGAACACGAACAACAGGTCGCCGATGGTGCGGAAGGCCAAGGCGCCGAAGATGGCGCCGATGGCGCTGCCTTTGCCGCCGAACAGCGAGACGCCGCCCAGCACCACCGCGGCAATCGAAAACAGCGTATAGGCGTTGCCGCTGGCATAGGCTGCATCGCCGGTATAGGTGAAGAAGGTCAGGAACAGTCCGCCGATCGCGGCCAACAGGCCTGCGAGCGCGTAGGCAGCGAACTTGCCGCGCCTTATCGGCACACCGGACATGTAGGCCGCCGTCTCCGAGGACCCGGCCGCATAGGCCGCGCGCCCGAGCACCGAGCGGCTGAACGGCACCCAGACCACGAGCACGACGGCGAGCAGCACGACCAGGCTCGCCGGCACCACGCCGAACAGGCGTCCGGTCAGCGCGTCGGCGAGACCTTCGTTGACCGAACCACCGGGAAACGGCCTGAGCAGCAGCGCGATGCCGAAATAGACCGCACCCGTGGCGATCGTGGCGACGATCGGCTGCAGGCGGCCGTAGATGACGATGGCGCCGTTGATCGCCCCGCAAAGGAGCCCGGTGCCGAGCACGGCGATGACGCCGAAAGCGGTCTCGAGGCCGGTGCCGATGACCACCCAGGAGGCGAGGCAATTGGTCAGCGTGAAGATCATGCCGACGGAGAGGTCGATGCCGGCGGTGATCACGACCAGTGTCTGCGCCATGGCGACGAAGGCGAGCAGCACGCCCTTGTTGGACGCCGTCTGCACGACATTGGCGGTGAAGCCCGCCGGATGGTTCGAGGTGTAGATGACGAACATGACAATGAATATGCCGAGTGCCATCAGTGTTCCGCGCTGCTCGGCCAGCCAGTAGCGCCACTCTTTCACGCGTCCGCTCCCTGTCTTGCGCCGGCATCGTCCCTTGCGCCGGCGTCATCGCCCTGGATGTTGAGCGCGCTTGCAATGAGCGCCCGCTCGGTGATCTCGGCTCCGACCAGCTCGCGCTTGACCGCGCCGTCATAGAGCACCAGCACGCGGTCGCAGCAGCCGATCAGTTCGTCATAGTCGGTTGAATAGAACAGGATCGCCGCCCCCGCATCCGCCAGCTTGCGCATCAGTTGATAGAGTTCCTGCTTGGTGCCGACGTCGATGCCGCGCGTCGGATCGTTGAGCAGGATGATACGCGGCTGGCGCATCAGCCATTTGGCGATGACCACCTTCTGCTGGTTGCCCCCCGACAGCGCACCGACCGGAATGTCGAGGCCGGCCGTCTTGATCGCCAGCAGCCCGACCATGTCGTCGATCAGCCGCTGTTCGGCGGCGCGGTCGATGATGCCGGCCTTGGACAGCCGGTCTAGGGCGGCAAAGGACAGGTTCTCCCGCACCGTCATCGGCAGCATCAGGCCTTCGGTCTTGCGGTCCTCCGGGATCAGCGCCATGCCGATGCGGTCGTCGCGCGCCGCTTGGGGGCTGGCGATCGAAACAGGCTTGCCGTCGATAAGGATCTGGCCGCCGAGGCCGCGCAGCACACCGAAAAAGGCAAGCAGCAATTCGCGCTGGCCCTGGCCGTCCAGGCCGCCAAGGCCGACGACCTCGCCTGCCCCGACCGTCAGCGAGACATTGTCCAGCCGGTCCGTCCAGGACAGCTTGCGCGCCTCCAGCACGGGAACGGCGGCGGCTGCGGTGCGCGCGGGTTTCGGCGGGAAAATATGGCTGTATTCGCGCCCGATCATCAGTTCGACGACTTCGTTGTCGCTCTTTGTGCCTGCCTTGTAGCTGGCGACATTGCGGCCGTTGCGAAACACCGTGCAGTGGTCGGCAAGCTCGGCGATCTCGTTCATGCGGTGCGAAATGTAAAGCAGCGCCAGCCCTTCCGAGCGCAACCGCTTGAGCACGCTGAATATCCTGGCGACGTCCGTCGCGGTCAGCGCCGAGGTCGCCTCGTCGAGGATCAGGATGCGCGGCTTCCTGGCCAATGCCTTGGCAATCTCGACCATCTGTCTTCTTGAAAGCGGAAGATCCTTGACCAGCGCCAATGGATGGATGTCGGCCGCACCTGCGCGTGCCAGCGCATCCTCGGCAATGCGGCGCTGCGCCTTGCGGTCGATCATGCCGAAACGCTTCGGCGGATCGGAGATGACGATGTTGTCGGCAACGCTGAGTTCGGGAACCAGCGACAGCTCCTGGAAGATGCAGACGATGCCGGACTTGTTTGCAGCAGCAGGCGAAGCGAACGTCACCTCGCTGCCGTTCAGCATCATGCGGCCTTCGTCGGGCGCGACGACGCCCGCCATGACCTTGATCAGCGTCGATTTGCCGGCGCCGTTTTCGCCGAGAATGGCGTGGATGCTACCGGACGAGACCGAAAGCTCGGCCTTTTCCAGCGCCCGCACACCACCATAGCGCTTGGATATGCCTTCCATCCGGAAGAGCGGAACCGCACCGTCCATCGGCCCTCCCGAGGCAGTTTGACTTCAAGGGATATCGAGTGGCCGGCGCCGCGGAGATCCCGCGGCGCCGGATATGCCGCCTATTGGTCAGCCCTATTGGTCAGCTTTGGTCTGACCCATAATTTCCTGCGCGGTGAAATTGATGCCGCAGGTCGGGAAGGAATTGCCGACGAAGAAATTGTCGGACTGGTCGGGGAAGAAATCCTGACCGGCCTTGAAGTTCGGATCCTCGACGATCGCCAGCGGCAGCTTCACCGCTTGCGGCACGACGTTGCCTTCGAGCGCGGCAATCGCCGTCTTGATGGCGACCGCGACCTGCGCCGGACCGGTGCCGGCCGATGAGCATTTCAGCCCGTCGCCGGCATGTGCCGCGCAGAACTTGCGGAAACCGTTCTCGGTCTCGCCGCCGAACGGCACGAAAGCATGCTTGGCATCGATCATCGCCTGCACGATGCCGGTGTCGCCGCCTTGCCCGGTGATACCGTCGAACGGACCGTTGGTGGCAATGGCGTCGGCCGTGGCCTTCTGTGCCACGCCGTCGTCCCATTTGCCGACCACCTCGGTGACGTCCCATTTCTTGCCGGAGGCATCGAGCGCTTCATGGATGCCGTTGTGACGGTCGGTGTCCACGGAAGTTCCGGCAACGCCGCGCACTTCGAGCACCTTGCCGCCATTCGGCACATGGCCGACCAGCCATTTGCCCCACAATTCGCCAAGGCCCTTCTGATCGACATTGACGTTGATGGCGTCCTTGGTATCGAGAATATTGTCGAAGGCGACGAGGATGACGCCAGCTTCCTTGGCGCGCTTGATGACCGGCCCGAAAGCGGTCGGGTTCTGGGCGTTGACGACGATCGCGTCATAGCCGGAATCGATGAAGTTGTTGATCGCCGAAATCTGAGCCGGCACGTCCTCGCCGGTCGAGACGACCTTGAATTCCTTCAGTTTCGCGGCGACCTCCGGCTGGGCCGCATAGGCCTTGGCGGTCTGCACCATCTGGATGCGCCAAGTGTTGGCGATATAGCCATTGGCGAGCGCGATGCGGTATGGGCCGTCTTTCTTGGGGAACTTGAAGAACTGCGTATCAGCCGCCCAGGGCGCAAAGCAATCCGGCTCAGCCGACGGTCCCTTGACAACTTCCGGGTCGGCCATGGCCGACGAACTCAGCATGACGAATGCAGTGGCGGCAACGATGCCACCAACAAGTGACTTGATCATAGATATTCCTCCCAGTTGTAGTTTTATTTGCGGCTGCTTGTTTATTTGATGCTGTTTGTCGTGGTGTGTTTTCCACGCCGAAGGCCCTCCAGCCTGGCCGGCGCCACGTCTCAAGGGCCCGAAGCCGGCCCGATCCCCTCCCCCTCGCCGCTTCACAGGCGAGAAACGAAACTAGCATATTATACATAATAAACAAGCATGAGCTGTTGCTTATGTATAATAAACAGGGGCGGCCTTTCATCAAAACGTCTGCCCGACGAAAATGGTAGCGCTACCATGACGTTGTGTAAAGCACCATTTGCTGAGGCAGCCAAAGCGTGTTCAGCGTGCGGTGCTCTCGCGGGGCTTGAGTTCGAAACCGAGATCGACGACCCGCTGCTCAGGCCTTCGTCCTGCGATCGCCGCCAGCGCCATGGCGACAGACCGACGGCCGATTTCATAGCGAGGGGTGCGGATACTGGTGAGCGGCGGGAACGCCGCCTGCATCATTTCGAGGTCGTTGAAGCCGACAATGCCGATTGTTTTCGGCACGTTGAGCGCGGCGCTATGGCATTCGAACAAAACGCCGAGCGCGATGTCGTCATTGTTGCAGAAGACGCCGTCGAGCGCCGGCATCTTGGCCAGCGCATCGCGAAGCAGCTCGCGGCCGAGCGTCACGCTGGACAGTAGCGGAGTGGTGGTGACGAGCCGCGGGTCGAACAGGCCGGCCTTCTCCATTGCCGCGCGATAGCCGGCAAGCCGCCGCTGCGAGCGCGGGTCCATGCGTGCGCCGATGAAGCCGATCCGCCGGCAGCCCGCCTCGATCAGATGCTC
Source organism: Mesorhizobium sp. C416B (assembly GCF_030323165.1). Taxonomy (NCBI): domain Bacteria; kingdom Pseudomonadati; phylum Pseudomonadota; class Alphaproteobacteria; order Hyphomicrobiales; family Phyllobacteriaceae; genus Mesorhizobium; species Mesorhizobium sp. C416B. The sequence goes on along the minus strand of NZ_CP100471.1, from coordinate 5,931,494 downwards.
GGTCGCGGTGCGGCCGCCGTCGAAATGCGAGAAGCCGACCAGCATGTCGACCGGATCGGGCCCGGTCTCCATCACCTGCACCACCGGGCAGCCCGCGCTCTCCAGCAGCTTTCGCGAGGTCGGCGTCTGGTCGATGCCGGCCACGATCAGCGCCGCCGGGCGCTGCGGTGCGAACACCTGCAGCAGGCGCTCCTCCTCGAGGCCGGAATAATGGGTGTTGCCGAGCTGGACGCGGAACGGGCCGTCCGACAGGCTGTCATAGATGCCGCGCACCACTTCTGCGAAGACGTTGTTGGTCAGCGACGGCACCAGCACGCCGAACACATCGGCGCGCGCCGAGGCCAGTGCCCGTGCATTGGGATCCGGGACATAACCGAGTTCGTCGACGGCGGCCTGGATCTGGCGCCGCAGATCCTGGCTGACGCGTTCCGGTTCGCGCAGCGCCCGCGACACGGTAATGGCGCCGACGCCGGCCTTGCGCGCCACATCTGATAGGGTCGGGCGGCCGCCCCCGCGACGCGAGCGCGGCTTGGTCATGGACATCCTCCACGTGCCGGGCCCCGGCCGCTGCGCCCTTGCGAAACCATGTTCAGCTTTTCCACTGCCACCATGCCAACCGGCTGCTGCCGCACCCACTCGCCTGCTGGCGTCGCGCAGCCAATCGCCCTTGTCAAGCAACAGGGCAATCCTGCCTTCCTAAGCCATCAGGGCAGCACTGCGTTTTGCTTTCCACAGCAGCAGCCCGATGGCCACTATGTTCAGCAAGTTCCACGCGATCCCGTTGAGGAACGCGGCGGCGTAAGAGCCGGTCAGGTCGTAGATCCAGCCCGACATCCAGCCACCGATCGCCATGCCGAAGATGGTCGCCATCATGACGATGCCGATACGCTGGCCGGCCTCCCTGGCGGGCAGGTATTCGCGCACGATGATGGCATAGCAAGGCACGATGCCGCCTTGCGACAGGCCGAACACCAGCGACACGACATAGAGCGAGGCAAGCCCGTCGAACGGGATGTAAAACAAAAGCGACAGGCATTGCAGCACGGAACCGATAAGCAGGGTTTTCACGCCGCCGATGCGGTCGGCGACAAAGCCGGAGGCGAGCCGGCTGACGACGCCCGCCGCCATCATGATCGACAGCATGTCGGCGCCATGCGCAATGCCGTAGCCAAGATCCATGCAATAGGCGACGATGTGCACCTGCGGCATCGACATCGCCACGCAGCAGCCGAGACCGGCAACGATCAGCAGCACCTGTAACGCCGCCGGCGACAGCGAAATTGACTGCACTGGCCGGCTTCCGGGCGAACCGGCGGCAGCCGCCGCCGGAGCAGCGCGCCGCAACAACAGCACCAGTGGCACCATGGTGACCAGGCAGAAGACACCGATGCCGGCATAGGTGAAGCGCCAGCCTTCCGCCTTGATCAGTGTCGGCATGATGGTTGGCCAGAGCGCTCCGGCGAGATAGTTGCCAGCCGCCGCAGCTGTGACGGCGACGCCGCGCCGACGGTTGAACCAGTGCGAGATGTCGGCGATCAGCGGCCCGAAGATCACCGATGTGCCGACACCAATCAGCACGCCCTGGGCAAGGGTGAATTGCAGGATAGAGGTCGACAGCGCGGCGAGCAGCAGGCCGGCGGCGAGAGCCACCGAGGATAGCAGTGCCGGGATCCAATACCCCATGCGATCGACCGCGCGGCCAACCAGCACATTGCCGGCGGCGAAGCCGACCATGGTTGCGGTGTAGGGCATCGATGCCGCGGCGCGGTCAACGCCGAACTCGGCCTGCACGGCCGGCAGCACGACGACGACGGCCCACATGCCGACCGCACCGATCGTCGCCAGCAGCATGGAGATGGCAAGCCGCATCCAGGCGTAGCTGCTGTCGATGCCGGGGCTATCCGCCTGATTGGCGACGATCGGGGTCAAGGCGTTTCCTGTCTACGGTCCTGGGAAGTCGACCGTTGTGTCGCCACTATCGGCGCATTCACCGCGACGGGCAGCGCCACAGGGCCATGATCCGTGGCTCCAGCGGCCCGGCGGCTTTCTCGGGAACCGGCGGCGGCCTGCTCGAGTTTTTGCGACAGGAAGGAGTTTGTCATGACCGCGAAAAAGAAATGGTCGGCCGAGGTGACCGAGCACAGCGATGCGATGGACCTCGAGGACCACATCTTCGAAGCCGACGACGCCAGGAAGATCGCGGCCTCGCTCAAGCGCTCGGCCGAGCACAGCGACCGCCGCAAGGCCGAGCCGTTTCAGTCGGCCATGTCGATGCTGAATTTCTACATCAACCGCGCCGGCAAGAACCTGCCGCAGGCGCGCCGGAAAGTGCTCGAGGACGCCAAGGACGAACTGCGCGCGGCCTTCGGAAGGCCGCAGCAGGATTAATGCATGTCGCTCAAAAGTGGCGCCGGTTTTGAGACAACGACATGCAAAGACCTAAGCGCGTCGACTTAGTCCGTTCAAACGGGACGCGCTTTAGCGCTCCCGATTGGCTCTGCCAAATTCACCTCAACTGGACCTAGTGACAGGTCCTCTTTCCCCTCAGTTTGCCGGCCTCGGCTTTGTGTTTCCCCGAGCCCTTTGAAGTAGCGGCATGACGGTCAAGATCGGCATCAATCCCATCACCTGGAGCAATGACGATGTTCCCGCACTCGGCGGCGATACGCCGCTCGCGACATGCCTGTCGGAAACCAGGCAGGCCGGCTATCGCGGCACCGAACTCGGCGGCAAATTCCCCAGGCGAAGCGACGAGCTTGGACCGATCCTGTCTTCTTACGGACTGGAACTCGTCTCCGGCTGGTATGACGGCCGCATTCTGGACCGCACGGTCGACGAGGAATTCGCCGCCCTCACCTCGCATCTGACCCTGCTGCGCGACCTCGGCGCCAAGGTCGTCGTCTATGCCGACACCTCGCGCGGCCGTCATGACGGCATTTTCGCGCCGATCTCACAGCGTCCGCGCCTCGCTGACGGCGAATGGACCGCCTATGGCGAGAAGCTGACCGAACTCGCCGACCGCATGGCTGCCTTCGGCGTCGGCATGGCTTTCCATCACCATATGGGCACGATCGTCGAGAGCGATGACGAGGTCGACAGGCTGATGGCCGCAACCGGCAAGAGCGTCGGCCTGCTGTTCGATACCGGCCATTGTCTGTTCTCAGGCGGCGACCCGGCCTCCCTCCTGAACCGGCATCTCGACCGCATCGTGCATTTCCATTGCAAGGACGTCCGCGCGGCCGTGCTGGAGAAGGCACGGCGCGAGGACATGAGTTTCATGGCGGCAGTGATGGAAGGAATCTTCACCGTGCCCGGCGATGGCTCCGTCGATTTCCTGTCGCTGCTGCAGCCTCTGGCCAGCCATGGCTTCGAAGGCTGGATCGTCGTCGAGGCCGAGCAGGATCCGGCCAAGGCACACCCCTTGACCTATGCCACGAAAGGTTACGCTTCGCTTCTCAAAACGGCCTGCGCGGCCGGGTTCGACGTGGCAATACGAGACATGGCCTAACCACCGCCGGGGGGCTGGTGGTTGGGCCGGTTGGGCGCGCGCCTCGGTAGGGGTAGCGACGCGAAAGCGCCCGGCGATCCGCGCCGCCGCCCTCCCTTGGCGGCGCGGATCGCACAGTTCTTGGCATCGAAATTTTTGCCCCCGAGTTGCCGGCCCGGCGTTTCCAGCTTGAGGCTGGGGACGAGGCATGCCTTGATGCAGATGGAGGAGCGACATGGCATTCGAGGCGGCACTCGGCATGGAACGGCTTTGCACCATCCGTGAGATCGCCGAGAAGGCGGAACTCGGCGCGGCAACCGTTCACCGCGCGCTGAAGAACAGCCGCGAGGTCCGTCCCGAAACCAGACGGCTGGTGCTGGAGACTGTCTGCCTGCTTAACGAAGAGAAGATCGCCCGCGCCGCCAGGTTGGTCGGAGACTAGCTTGGCCGACCATATGCGCCTTTCCCTCGACATCATGTCGGTCGACCGCGGCTCGGACGAACCGATGCACCGGCAGATCTACGGCGCCTTGCGGCGCTTCATCCTCGACGGCCAGATCCAGCAGAACACGCTGCTTCCTTCGACACGCTCGCTGGCCGAGGATCTCAAGGTCGGCCGCAACACGGTGATCGCCGCCTACGACCAGCTGCTCGCCGAAGGGTTTATAGAGGCGCGCGCCGGGTCCGGCACCTGGGTGGCGCCGATCCAGCAGAAACGCCCGCCGGCCGCGCTGCGCGCCGGCCTCGCCGCCCCGCAAAAACTCTCGCGGCGCGGTCAGACCATCGTCAACGGCCCGCAGCCGCCACGCAATGCCGGCGTCATCAACTTCCATCCGGGCGTGCCGGAATCGGCATCCTTTCCCTTCACCATCTGGTCGAGCCTTCTGGTGCGCAATGCGCGCAGCCGCGATGAGAATTTGCTCGGCTATATCTCCTTTGCCGGCCATCCCGGCCTGCGCCAGGCCATCGCCTCGACCATAAGCCTGTCGCGCGGCATCAATTGCACCGCCGACCAGGTCATCATCGTCACCGGCGCGCAGGCAGCACTCGACCTCGCTTCGCGCGTGCTGATGGACGAAGGCGACCATGTCTGGATGGAGGAGCCCGGCTATCTCGGCGCCAAGAGCGCCTTTCTCGCCAGCGGCGCGCAGCTTGCGCCCTTGAAGGTCGATCGCCTTGGATGGCATCTCGCAGACCCAGAGCTGCCGCCGCCGCGCCTGATCTATGTGACGCCATCCTGCCAGTGGCCGTTCGGCACCATCATGCGCATCGAGGAACGGCTGCAGCTGCTCGACATCGCCGAGCGCCACGGCGCCTGGATCGTCGAGGATGATTATGACGGCGAGTACCGGTACCGTGGCCGGCCGGTACCGGCGCTGCGCGGCCTCGATCACGCCGACCGGGTCGTCTATATCGGCTCCTTCGGCAAGACGCTGATCCCGGCGCTCCGCATCGGCTATCTCATCGTGCCGCGCGAACTGTCGGTCCCCTTCGACCGCGCCGTCTCGATCACCGGCCAGTTCGCGCCGCTGATCCTGCAGGCGACGGTCAACGACTTCATCACGCAAGGCTATTTCGCCACGCATCTGAAGCGTATGCGCCGGCTCTATGCGCGCCGGCAGGCCAATTTCGTAAAACTGTGCCAGGAGCATCTGGCCGAATGGCTGACTGTGACCGAGAACGATTCCGGCATGCAGCTGCTGGCCAGTTTTATCCGACCCTACAAGGACAGCGACGTCGTCGCCGCTGCCGTCAAGGAGGGCCTCGACGTGCAGGGCATCTCGATCAACTACCATTCGAGCGAGCCGGAACACGGCCTGCTGCTCGGCTATGCCGCGATGGACGAACGCCAGATCCTGCGCGCAGTGCTGGCGCTGCGCGCCGCCTTTATGCGACTGGACCGGCAATAAGCCGGTCCAACGCGGCTCTTCAATTCACGCTGTCGAATTTCTGCAGGTCCACCGGTGCTGCCTTGCGCACCTCGACATCGTCCAGCGAGGCATTCTCCAGCGCCACACGGGCCGCCGCATCGATGTTATGGATCATGTCGTCGATGTCGGCGTCGCCATGCGCCGGATTCATCGCGATCATCACCGTGCGGTTGAGGATGTCGAGAGAACCCTTGCCGAGGTCGTCGGCATAGGTCAGCCGCAGGCCCTTGTTTTCCGGCAGCGTGTACGGATTGAGCGCCGGATGATGCGCGCCCTCATGCATCAGCACCTGGTCCCACTGGGTGAAATTGTGGCGGCCGGTCTTGCCGGCAATGACGCTCGGAATGGTCTTCGAAAAAGTCTGCGCCGCCTGTTCGCTGGGCAGCAGATACATTACCTGTGCCGCGCAATCGTCGTCGGGGCTGTTCATCGGCGACGGCGTCAGGCCGAGATTGCCGAGATGGCGCGTGCCGGCCAGCACCTTCTTCTTCTCCGCCCGCATCGCCTCGATGATGCCGTCCAGACGGTCGAGCTGGACATTGAGCATTGCACCCATCAGTTCCGAGGCGCGCGCCCCGATGCCGGCGAACGGCTTGATGCTGTCGCTGCGGCCCTGCCAGTAGAAGTGGCAGGGGTCGATGGCGCAGCGCGCGCGCTCGGCCACTTTCGGATCGCTGGTGGCGATGCCGCCGCCCTCGCCCGACGTGATGTTCTTGAAGTAGTTGAAGGAGTAGGCGCCGGCATGGCCGATGGAGCCGAGCTTCTTGCCCTCATAGCCGCCGCCAATGCCCTGGCAGACATCTTCCAGCACGAGCAGACCGCGTTTTTTAGCGATATCCATGATCGCGTTCATGTTGCAGGCCGCACCCCACATATGCACCGGGATGACCGCCTTGGTGCGCGGGCCGATGGCGTCGCGCAGAGCGGCCGGGTCAATGGTCAGGCTCTCGTCGATGTCGACAATGACCGGAATGGCGCCGACCGACAGCACTGCCGTTGCGGTCGCCATATAGGTGTGCGCCGGCACCAGCACCTCATCGCCCGGGCCGATGCCGAGGCCGATCAGGCCGGCGGCGAGCCCATAGGTGCCGCTGGCGGCCAGCGCAAAATGCTCGACGCCGAGATGCCTGGCATAGCGGGCCTCGAAGCGGTTGCACTCGCTGTTCTCGCCATAGCGAAACAGCGCACCCGAGCGGATCACCCTGGCAATGGCTTCGATCTCTTCTTCGCCGGCAGTGTACATGGCAAGTCTCCACATCGCTGATGGTATGAAAGCAGTACGCCTGCGGCCGCTGTTTGAAAGAACCACTCCGCTGCGATCTGACCAAGCCATCCCGGTTGCTTGATGGCCGGGTTTGACGCCGAATGTGGGCATATCGAATGAAATCGACATTTCAGAATGCAGGCCCGCGGAAAAATCGTACCCATCCGAATTCGTCGAAGTGGCCCTGTCGGAAAGCCGGCATTGGGCGTTCCATCGCGTCCAGTTGGGCAAACGGTCGGTTCCATGCAGCACGGGACACACTTTGGAAGACCCTCGAAACCGGCGTGCCGGCAAGATGGTGGCCGGCAAGACGGTGGCCATCCATGACGCGACAGCTCGTCCTGCATGAAGACGATGTCGGCATGTGCCATGGCGCCAACAGTGCCTTCCTCGAACTGACCGCACTGGGCGCCTGCAGCTCCGGCGCCGTGATGGTGCCGTGCCCATGGTTCCCTGAGATGGCCGAAGCGGCAGCCGCCGATCCCCGGCTCGATCTCGGCGTCCACCTGACGCTGAACAGCGAAAAGCAGCACTACAAATGGCGGCCGCTGACGTCGCCGTCGCGTGCGGCCGGCCTGACGGACGAGTTCGGCTATTTCTGGCCCGATGTCGCGACCACCCGCCGCAAGGCAGCACCGCAAGCGGTGGAAACCGAGCTTCGCGCCCAGATCGACACCGCCTACCGCGCCGGCATCGACGTCACTCATCTTGACGCCCATATGGGAGCAGCGCTGTCGCCCGAGTTTTGCGACGTCTACATCAAGCTCGGCCTGGAATATCGGCTGCCGGTGCTGTTGACCAAAACGCTGTCGGCCTATTCGCCCAATGACAATCTCGTCGGCGTCACCGAAGCGGCGTTCCAGCGCGGCGTCACTGAAGCCCGCGCCAAGGGCTTTGTCATCTTCGACGCCGCCATTCAGACGACCTGGGGCCGTCCACGCTCCAAGCCGATAAAGCCCGCCTACAAGGCATTGGTCGAAGGGGTGCGCGAAGGCCTGACCTTCTTTTGCCTGCACTTCAACGCGCCGGGCGAGCTCGAACTGATCGAGCCGCGCTCCGCCTATATCCGCACCGAGGAATATGAACTCTTCCGCGACCAGGCTTTTCGCGACTGGCTCGGCGCGCAGGACATCGACATCATCGGCATGAAGCCGTTGCGCGAGGAACTGCGTGCACGGCTCGGGGCATCGACACCGGCAAAGGCCCGCAAAGCGGCCACCCGGTCAGCGCCGTAAGCCGATCCGTCGGCCAACAGCGCAAAGAGGGATTTGGAACTGCAACGACAATGGGAGAATGACATGAAGACTGTTCTGAAACTGGCGCTCGGCGCGCTTGTCTCGATGAGTATGCTGGCGGGCGTCGTGCAGGCCGCGGGCCTGAAGGACCCGAAGGATGTCCGCATCACCTTCGTGGTGCATGGCTCGGCCTCCGATCCCTACTGGTCGGTGGTCAAGCGCGGCGTCGACGATGCGGCGGCGCTCACCGGCGCCAAGGTCGAATATTATGCGCCGCAAGTGTTCGACGTGGTCGAACAGGCCCGCCTGCTCGACGCGGCCATCGCCACCAATCCCGACGGCATCGCCGTCTCCATTGCCGACGCCAATGCGCTTGGTAAATCGGTCAAGGCCGGCCTTGCCGCCAACATTCCGATGGTCGTCCTGGATTCCGGCGAGAAGGAAGGCGCCGAACTCGGCACCTCTCTCTACGTCGGCACAGTCTCCGAATATGATTCCGGCAAGAAGGCGGGCGAGCGGCTGGCCAAGGAAGGCACGCTCAAGGTCGTCTGCATCAACCACGAGGTCGGCAATGTCAGCCTCGACCAGCGCTGCCAGGGGTTGAATGACGGGCTGAAGCCGTCAGGCGGCGGCACCGAGGTGCTTACCGTGTCGCCCGATCCGGCCGACATCCAGCGCCGCACCGAGGCCTATCTGTCGGCGCATCCCGACACCCAGGCGGTGTTTGCGCTCGGCGCCACCGCCGCCAATCCGCTGATCCCGTTCTTCCGGCAGAAGGAACTGTTCGGCAAGATCAAGCTCTACACCTTCGACATCAGCCCCGAAGTCCTGGATTCCGTCGTCGCCGGCGAAATGGGCTTCGGCATGGACGCCCAGCAATATCTGATGGGATACCTGCCGGTGATCTATCTGGTCGAGCATGCCACACATGGCTTCTGGCCGCAGAACAACGCCTACACCGGGCCGCTGTTCATCGACTCGCCCGACAAGGCCAAGGCGATCCTGGCGCTCGCCAAGGACGGCATCCGCTAAGGCAAGACCAAAACGGATCGGGGAGCCGCCATGCGCTCCCCGTCTCTGGTCGAGATTGCGAAGTGAGCGATTGGGGAGCCTAATGGCTGTTGTGGAAGACAAGGCGATACCTCCAGAAGCGCCGGCCCCCGGGGTACTGGGCAAGGACCGTTTCGGCATGACGTCGAAACGGGCTGCCGGCACTGACGAGCGGCTGGCCAGCACCGGCCGGCTGACGCAATGGCTGCGCCGGCCCGAAGCCGGTGCCGCCGGCGGCCTCATCGCCACCATCATCATCTTCGCCCTGCTGCCGGGTGCGTCGAACCTCTATTCGCTGCAGGGGTCGATGACCTTCCTGACGCTGGCAGCCGAACTCGGCATCATCGCCACGGCCGCAGCCCTTCTCATCATCGCCGGCGAGTTCGATCTCTCGGTCGGCTCGATGGTCGGCTTCGCTGGCGTCGTCATCGGACTGACGGTGAAATATTGGGACCTGCCGCTGTGGGGCGGCATCGCCTGCGCCTTCGCTGTCGCCATCCTCACCGGCTACGTCAACGGCCTGATCGTGGTGAAGACCCGCCTGCCCTCCTTCATCGTGACGCTGGCGTCGCTCTACATCCTGCGCGGCCTGTCGATCGGCATCACCCGCGCCGTCACCGGCCGCACGCAGATCCCCTACATCCTCGACGGCGCGCCGGACCCGGCAACCGCGGGCCTGTTCAACGGCCATCTCCTGACCGGCTTCTTCCAATGGATGGGCACGCAAGGCTGGATCGCCACCCGTACCGACGGCATTCCCTTCGTCGTCGGCATTCCGATGTCGATCGTCTGGTGGCTCGGACTGACAGCGCTTGCCGGCTATGTCTTGACCCAGACCAAATACGGCAACTGGATCTTCGCCACCGGCGGCGACCTCAATGCCGCCCGCAATGTCGGCGTGCCGGTCGACCGGGTTAAGATCGCGCTGTTCATCTACACCGCCTGTGCCGCGACCTTGCTTGCCACCATCCAGGTGATGGAGGCCGGCTCCGCCGACACCACGCGCGGCCTGCTCAAGGAATTCGAGGCGATCATCGCCGCGGTCATCGGCGGCGTGCTGCTCACCGGCGGCTACGGCACCGTCTATGGCGTGCTGTTCGGCGCGCTGATCTTCGGCCTGGTGCAGATGGGCATCTTCTACACCGGCATCGACACCGACTGGTTCAAGGTCTTCCTCGGCATCGTCATCTTGATGGCCGTGCTCGTCAACAACTACATCCGCCTCAAGGCGCTCGGACGCGGAGGTGGCAAATGACCTATCCAAACCCATCCCCGGCCATCCAGCCAGCCATGGAATTGCGTGGTGTATCGGTCAATTTCGGCTCGGTGCGCGCGCTGCAGGATATCGACATCAAGGTCTATCCCGGCGAGGTGCACTGCTTGCTGGGCGACAACGGCGCCGGCAAGTCGACGCTGATCAAGGTTCTGTCGGGCGTGCACCGGCCGACCAAGGGCGAGATTTTCGTCGACGGCAAGCCCGTCACGTTCCGCAGCCCGCGCGACGCGCAGGACCTCGGCGTCGCGACGGTCTTCCAGGACCTCGGCATGATCTCGCTGATGTCGATCACGCGCAACTTCTTCCTCGGCCGCGAGCCGACCAGAAGCCGCCTGCCCTTCTCGCGCTTCGACAAGGAGCGCGCCAACACAATTGCCCGCCAGGCGATGGCCGATATCGGCATCGACGTGCGCGACCCGACGCAGGCCGTCGGCACGCTGTCGGGCGGCGAGCGCCAGTCGGTGGCGATCGCACGCGCCGTGCATTTCGGCGCCAAGGTGCTGATTTTGGACGAACCGACCTCGGCGCTCGGCGTGCATCAGGCGGCGATGGTGCTGAAATTCATCATCGAGGCGCGCATGCGCGGCCTGGCCGTGATCTTCATCAGCCACAACATCCACCACGCCTACCCTGTCGGTGACACTTTCACGCTGCTCAACCGCGGCCGCAATCGCGGTACATACGCCAAGTCCGAGATCTCGCGCGACGAGGTGATTTCCATCATGTCGGGCGGCGAGGATTTGAAGGCGGTGGAAGCTGAGATTGCCGGGCTGTTGGCGCAGATCGGCAACCGGCCGGCCGCCGCACCCTGAGCCTGGAACACTTTTGCAGAGAGTATTAACAGCATGAGCAGGATACGCGTCGGCGTCATCGGCGCCGGCATGATTTCGCAGGTCGAGCATATTCCAAACCTGTTGCGGCTCGGCGACCTGTTCGAACTGGTCGGCGTTGCCGACCCGTCAAGGATTTCGCGGGAATATGTCAGCGAAATTCACGGCATCGCCAATTTCGAAACGCCGGAGCAACTGTTCGGCCAGAAGCTCGACGCCGTCGTCATCGGCTCGCCCGACCCGCTGCATCACGAGCAGGTACTGGCCGCACTCGGGCGCGGCCTGCATGTCTTCTGCGAAAAGCCGCTCTGCTATTCCCCGGCGGAAATCGCCGAGATCATCGCCGCGCGCGACAAGGCCGGCAAGGTCATGCAGGTCGGCTATATGAAGCGCTTCGATCCGAGCTACCGGCTGGCGCTGGCCTCGCTGCCCGGCACGGCAAAGACGTTGCGGTCCGTCTCGGTCGAGGTCAACGATCCCGATGCCTGGCCGTTCATCGCCCACCAGCGCTACAAGCGCGGCAACGACATTCCCGAGGAGCTGATTGCCGCCGCGCAAGCCAGGCAGAAACAACAGGTCGAGCGCGCCATCGGCCAGCCCATGACCGATCTGGCTTTCCGTGGGTTTACCGGCGCTTACAGCTCCGCCTTGATTCACGATGTGAATGCCGTACACGGCCTGCTCGACGCGCTCAGCGTGCCGGAGGGCGAGGTTGTCGGCGCGCAGATCTTCGCCAATGGCGATGGCGGCCAGGGCGCGGTAAAACTGCTCGACGGCCAGGCGCTGTGGACGATGACGCATCTCACCGTGCCGAAGCTCGCCGACTACAAGGAACGCATCACGCTCTTCTTCGACGATGCCAGCCTTGAGCTCGAATTCCCCTCGCCCTGGCTCAACCATCATCCGACCCGGCTGACTGTGAAGACCTCGGACGGCCACACACTGTCGACAAGGGATCTGCGTGCCGGCTACGGCGAAGCCTTCGTCGAGGAACTGCGCGGCTTCTGGGGTGCGATCGTCAATGGCGACGAGGTGGTCAACCGCCCCGAGCACGCCGCCCGCGACCAGGCGCTGCTGGTCGCGCTGACCAGGCAGCACCTGGCCACTTCGCAGGCCGGCTGAGCGCTCGCAGGATGTGTTGAGATTCAGGTCAGGCCGCGCCGAAAACGTTGGATTTCGAGAACCGGAGCGGAGCGTACTTAAGTAAGTGAGCACCGGAAGCGCAGAAAGCCGGCGTTTGCAGGCCGGCCTCACCTGAATATCAGCATATCCTACCGGGTGTTGATGACGCCGTCGGTATTGGCGAGCAGCTTGCGCACCGCGTTGCGGGCCGCCTCCGGCCGCTGCAGGCGGATGGCCTTCTCGATCGCCTCGTGCAGTTGCTGTGCATGCTGCAGATCGTCGAGTTCGCGCGTCGTATAGGTGAACAGATGATCGAAGGCGGATTCGATCAGCACGCCGAGCGGCACCAGCAGATCGTTGCCGGAGGCGCGCAGGATGGCCAGATGGAAACGCGTATCGGCGCGCGTGCGCTCCTGCAGGCTCGGCGCCTCGCCCATCTCGCGGCAGGCCTGGCTGATCTCGGCCATCTGCTCTTCGGTGCGTCGCATGGCGGCGAAGGCAGTCGCTTCCGGCTCGATGATATGGCGGAATTCCTGCACCGTCTTCAGGAACACCTCACGGTCGGGCGCGGTCGCGTACCAGGCGAGCACATCGCGATCGAGCAGGTTCCAGCGCTCCCTGGGCTCCACCCAGCTGCCGATCTTGGGGCGCGATGCCAGAAGGCTTTTGGCCATCAGCATCTTGATCGCCTCACGCACCGCCGAGCGGCTGACGTTGAAGGTTTCGGACCATTTGGCTTCATTGGGCAGGATGGTGCCCGGCGGATAGTCGCCGCGCACGATCCGAAGCCCGATTTCGCTGGCCAGTGACGCATGCACGCTGGTGCCGGGCATCCGGGTCGCGTCAGCCCGGCGAAGGGCCGCCGGGCGCTCGGCGGATGCCCCCTTTTCAGGCTTCGTTCCCTTATTCGGCTTTCCGTCCCTCATGCGTCCACAAAGTCCGGATTTCGAAAGCTGTCAAGCAGAGTGCCGGGCGCAGACGGCAAAGCCTGCGCCTGTGCACAGATCAGGTTACAACCTTGCCCCAAAGCCCAATTTGCCAGTCCTATTTGACGTATTTGCGCCAGCTGTGCTCGGGACGGAAGCCGAGCATGTCCCTGGCCTTGCGGTTGGAAAGCAGCGTTTCATATTCGCCGAGCTTCGTCTTGACCGGCACGTCGGGATAAAACCGCTTCAACAGTTCCGCTGTCGGCAGGTCGGACGAGGTGTCGTCATTGGCGGCGTTGAACACCTGGAAGCCGAGCCCGTCCGTTTCAACGGCGCGCAGCGCGATCTGGCCGAGATCGCGCGCGTCGACATAGCTCCAGGCGATGCGCTTGCGAAAGCCCGGATCGGCAAACCACTTCGGAAACAGCGAATATTCGTGCGGCTCGATGACGTTGCCGATGCGCAACGCATAGATATCGGTGCCGTTGCGCTGCGCAAAGGCGCGCGCCGTGTGCTCGTTGACGACCTTGGACAGAGCATAGCTGTCCATCGGATCGACGTCGTATTCTTCATCGAGGGGAAAATATTTGGGGTCGCGCGGTTCATTGGCGAACACCACGCCGTAGGTGGTCTCGCTGGACGCGATCACCACCTTGGGGATGCCAAGCTTCACCGCCGCCTCGATGACGTTGTAGGTGCCCATCGCATTGATGCGGAACACCTCATTGTCGGTCGTGATCATGATGCGCGGTATGGCGGCGAAGTGCACCACGGCATCGACCGGCTGCGGGCGCAGCGACGGGTCGAATTCGTGCAGACCCATATAGCTCGACAGCGCGTTGAACACCTGGCCGCTGTCGGTGATGTCGGTGATCAGCGTGCGTACCTTGGGATTGTCGAGCGGCCTGGTGTCGATGTTGAGCACCTGGCAGCCCTGTTCGACCAGATATTGCACGACATGGCGACCGGCCTTGCCGCTGCCGCCGGTGAACATGATCCGCTTCGTCATTTTCGTCTCCAATGCCTAGGATTTCCGTGTATTGTCAGACAATATGGCATTCCGCAACCACCCTCGCCCGCCAGACGGCGGCGCCCACTATCAATCATCGCAACAGGACTTCAAGACATGACCACGACCGCCGCGAGCGAAAAGATCGGCTTTATCGGCCTTGGCCTGATGGGGCACGGCATTGCCAAGAACATCGTGGACAAGGGCTATGGCCTGACCTTCCTCGGCCGCAAGAACCGCAAGCCGGCGGAAGACTTGGCTGGCCGCGGTGCGAAGGAAGTGGCCACCTCGCGTGAGGTGGCAGCGGCATCCGATATCGTCTTCATCTGCGTCACCGGCTCGCGCGAGGTCGAAGCCATCATCCGTGGCCCCGGCGGCCTCAAGGAGGGCCTGAAAAGAGGCTCGGTTGTCGTCGACTGCTCGACCGCCGATCCGGTCTCGACGGTAGCGCTGGCGGCGGAACTGAAGGAGATCGGCGTCGACTTCGTCGATGCACCGCTCAGCCGCACCCCGAAGGAAGCCTGGGAAGGCACGCTCGACGCCATGGTCGGCGCGCCCGACGCGCTGTTTGCCCGTGTGAAGCCGGTCATCGAAACCTGGGCCGGCCGCATCGTCCATATTGGCGATACCGGTGACGGCCACCGCATGAAGCTGCTCAACAACTTCATCTCGCTGGGCTATGCCGCGATCTATTCCGAGGCGCTGGCGCTGGCCGAGAAGGTCGGCATCTCGCCACCGCGTTTCGACAGCGTCATCCGCAACGGCCGCATGGATTGCGGCTTCTACCAGACCTTCATGCGCTGGACGCTGGAGGGCGACCGCGACGCGCATAAATTCACCATCGCCAACGCCTTCAAGGACCTGACCTATCTGGAATCGATGGCGGGTGCGGCCGGCATCGCCAACCCGCTCGGCAACGCCACCAAGAACTCCTTCGCCGGTGCCCATGCCACTGGCCCGGCCGAGCAATTCGTGCCGATGCTGGCGACATATATCGGCAAGGTCAACGGCGTCGACCTGATGCCCAGCAAGGATGGCAAGAAGCAGACGATTTGAGGTGGCGAAAAGCCTGTGTCAGCGCCTCGACCGGCCGATAACATCGTCGGTGTTGGCGAGCAGTTTGTGCACCGCATTGCGCGCGGCCGCAGGACGCTGCAGGCGGATGTTCTTCTCGATCGCCTCATGCAGCGCCTGCGCCCGCCGCTGATCGCTGGTCTCGCGTGTGACGAAGACAAAGAGATGATCGAGCGCCGACTCGATCAGAACGCCAAGCGGCACCAGCAGATCGTTGCCCGAGGCGCGCAATATGGCGAGGTGAAAACGCGTGTCGGCGCGGATACGCTCCTGCAGGTTCAAAGCCTCGCCCATCTCACGACAGGCTTGGCTGATCTCGTCCATCTGCTCGTCGCTGCGCCGCGTGGCGGCAAAGGCCGACGCTTCCGGCTCGATGATGTGACGGAACTCCTGCACCGTGCGCAGGAAGGCCTCCCGGTCCGGCCCGGTCGCGTACCAGGCCAGCACATCGCGGTCGAGCAGGTTCCAGCGTTCCCTGGGCTCGACCCAGCTGCCGATCTTGGGCCGTGAAGCCAGCAGGCTTTTGGCCATCAGCATCTTGATGGCTTCGCGCACCGCCGAACGACTGACATCGAAGGTCTCGGCCCATTTGGCCTCGTTGGGCAGAATCGTGCCGGGCGGATAATCGCCTCGCACGATTCTGAGGCCGATCTCGCCGGCCAGCGAGACATGGACGCTCGCTCCCGGAAAATGCGCGGCACCGGCCCTGCGCATGACAGCCGGACCGCGGCTGGCTTGTGCCTTGGCCCGCTCGGCTCGCTTCTTTGATTTCTCGTCCGGCATTCACGTTCCAATGCGTCGGCCGTCTGCGTCCGGACTGGTCCGAACCTGCACGGCGCGCCGATCTCGTTGCCGAAAATCCAAACTACAGACGCGTCAAAGCCGGAGCCTGCTGCCCCAACCGTTGCGTCCGTCCGGGAAGAGACGGGGCGCCCGTCAAAGGGCGCCCCGAAATCGAGAACCTACTTCTGGATGCAGGTGTCGACCGTGTCCTTGGTGCATTCGTCGAGGCCGGTGAACACCGGATCGGCGACGGCCTTGCCTTCGACCAGATCGATCATCACCGATGGTGCCTTGTAGCCCATTTCGAACGGCCGCTGACCAACCAGAGCAGTTACAAGGCCGTCACGGGCGATCGCCACTTCATCGCCGATCGTATCGGCGGCACCGATGACGAAGTCGTTGCTGGCGATGCGGTCCTTGAGCGGCCCGAACAGGTCGCGATAGGGCTGCGGTGCGCCAAACAGCGGCCAGCCGCCCATGATGCCGAAGGCGTCGAGCTTGGGATTGGCGGCGAGGATGTCGGTCATCGCCTGCACGCCCTTGGCGCCGTCGTCATTGGTGAACACCGGGCAACCGGCAACTTCGGTCCAGCCGCCTTCGCCGGCAAGTGCCGCCAGGCCTTCCTTGCCCGACAGCGCGTCACGCATGCCCTGCGCCCGGCGCAGGATGTTGTCGGCCGCGGGATTGCCTTCGATGGTACAGATCGTGCCGCCGTTCGGCTTGCCCTTCTTGATGTACTCGCCGATCTTGTGACCCATCAAATAGTTGTCGGTGCCGAGATAGGTCTTGCGCAGCGCGGCATCTTCCTTGCTGAGATCGGCGTCGAGCGTCATGATCGGGATCGTCGGATTGGCGGTCTTGATCGTCTGCGCGATCAGCGGCGCGTTGGATGGCGAGATCGCCATTGCCACCGTGTCGGCCTTGCTCAGCATGTCCTGAACGATCTGCGCCTCGCCCGCCTCGTCGGAAGTCGATGCCGGGCCGGTGTAGAAGCATTCATATTCCGAGCTGGCATTTTCCTTGTTCCATTTCTCGCAGCCCTGGTGGATGGCTTCGAAGAATGGATTGTCGAGACCCTTCACCACGATTACGAGCTGTTTCTTGGCCAAAGCCGGCCCGGCGCCCAGCGCCATGGCGGCGACGGCGGCGAGCAAAAGTGTTTTCCTCATGTCAGTCCTCCCTTGAAACAGACGGACACGGCGTGCCCGCCACACAGATCGACCGGATGCTTAATGACCGAGGTTCGTTTCACGAGCACTCGTGTCGCCAAGACAGATCGATAAGCATTTCCAGATGCGGCATTGGCCCGGCTCAACACATGGGTGGCGCCGCAACCTCGACCGATAAACCTCCGCCGATTCCGCCCGGCTAACCGCCAGCGACATCGGCACAATCTCCTCCGACGCTTAGCTAATATCGGCTTGCGGCCAACGTCAATGCTATTTGTCCTACAAAACGGATTTTTGGATAACCAACGCTTCAATTCGTCCGACAATTGATTGACGAGCGCCGGCTTTTGCGTAAAACAACGCTGACGCTGTTTCCGGGAGGAGATGGGGAGAGCGGGGCCAAAGCAGCGCCGGCATTCACGCCGGGAACAGCAGCGGGTCGCAAAACACGGGGAGGCAAAGACTGGTGGCGGTTCTCGAACTCACCAATATCTCGAGGCATTTCGGCGCAATCCAGGCGGTCAACGACGTATCGCTGTCGATCGAGCCCGGACAGGTGGTCGGCCTGATGGGCGACAACGGCGCCGGCAAGTCGACGCTGGTCAAGATGATCGCCGGCAATTTCCGCCCCAGCCATGGCGTCATGCGGATGGACGGCAAGGAGTTGATCCTGCACAAGCCGGCGGAAGCTCGCCAGCACGGCATCGAGATCGTCCACCAGGACCTGGCGCTGTGCAACAATCTGACCGCTGCCGCCAATGTCTATCTCGGCCGTGAATTGCGCCGCGGCCTCGGCCCTTTACGCATCCTCGACTATGCCGCCATGTACAAGCGCGCCGGCCAGCTATTCGCCGAGTTGAAGTCCGAGACCCGTCCGCGCGACCTCGTCAAGCAGATGTCGGGCGGCCAGCGTCAGGCGGTGGCGATCGCGCGCACCATGCTGTCGCAGGCCAAGATCGTGTTGATGGACGAACCGACGGCCGCGATCTCGGTGCGCCAGGTCGCCGAAGTGCTGAACCTGATCCGCCATTTGCGCGACCAGGGCATCGCAGTGGTGCTGATCAGCCACCGCATGCCTGACGTGTTCACCGTCGCCGACCGCGTCATCGTCATGCGGCGCGGCCGCAAGGTCGCCGACAAGACGATTGCGTCAAGTTCGCCCGAGGAAGTCACCGGGCTGATCACCGGCGCCATCGAACAGGTTTGATCTCAGCGAATTTCACCACGCACAGCAGATGAAGGTCGACGATGGCACTGACAATTGACCAGCCGATCGAACAAAAGCAGCAATCCTTGCCGGCAAGACTGTTTGCCAGCCAGACCTTCTGGGTGGTGATCGCGGTCATCCTGGCCTGCCTGTTCCTGTCTTTTGCCACCGACGCCTTCGCAACGTCGAAGAACCTTTACAACATCACCCGCAACATCACCTTCGTCGCCATCATCGCGCTCGGCATGACCTTCGTCATCATCACCGGTGGCATCGACCTGTCGGTCGGTTCGGTGCTCTGCCTGTCGTCAATGGTGCTGGCCGTCACCATGCATGCCGGCTACTCCATCGAGGTCGGCATCCTCGCCTCGATCGCCACCGCGCTCGCCATAGGCGCCTTCAACGGCATCATGATCGCCTATCTCGGCTTTCCACCCTTCGTGGTGACGCTCGGCATGCTGTCGATTGCGCGCAGCCTCGCCATGGTCGCCTCCAACAACACCGTCGTCTTCCAGTTCGGCCCCGATCACGACAAGCTTCTGGCGCTGGGCGGCGGCGCCTGGGTGTTCGGCATCGCCAATCCGGTGCTCTACATGATCCTTTTGGCGCTGATCACCGGCTTCACGCTGCGCTGGACCAAGTTTGGCCGCCACATCTTCGCCATTGGCGGCAATGAGCACGCCGCGACGCTGACCGGCGTTCCCGTCAAGCAGATCAAGGTCGCCGTCTATATGATCTCGGCGCTGGCGGCGGGCATTGCCGGCATCATCCAGACCGGATGGCTTGGCGCCGTCACCACCAATCTCGGAACCGGCATGGAACTGCAGGTCATCGCCGCCACCGTCATCGGCGGCGCCAATCTCGCCGGCGGCGTCGGCACCGCCTTCGGCGCCATTGTCGGTGCCGCGCTCATCGAAGTGATCCGCAACAGCCTTGGTCTGCTCGGCATCAATGCTTTCTGGCAAGGCGTGTTCATCGGCGGCGCCATCCTGCTCGCGGTGCTGTTCGACCGGATCCGCAACTTCAGGCGCAATGACTGAATGTTTTTGGACTGAATCTTCCGGCTGGAAACCGTTGCCTTGACATCGAAATCCCTGTTCGACCTCAACGGGCGGCTGGCGCTGATCACCGGCTCCGGCCAAGGCATCGGCCTGGCGCTGGCGCGCGGCCTTGCCGAGCATGGCGCAAGTGTCGTGCTCAACGGCCGCGATGCCGGCAAGGTTGCCGGTGCTGTCGCCGGCTTGCGCGACGCCGGCTTCAAAGCGCACCCCTCGACCTTCGACGTGACTGATTTTCGCGCGGTCGATGCCGATGTCGCCCGCATCGAGGCCGAGATCGGCGCCATCGACATCCTGATCAACAATGCCGGCGTGCAGTTTCGCGCCCCGCTCGAGGACTTTCCCGAGGAGCAGTGGGAGCGGCTGTTCAAGACCAATGTCTCCGGCGCCTTCCATGCCGGCAAGGCGGTCGCCCGCAACATGATCGCGCGCGGCAAAGGCAAGATCATAAACATCGGCTCGGTGCAGAGCGAACTCGCCCGGCCCAACATCGCGCCCTATACGGCGACCAAGGGCGCGATCCGCAATTTGACCCGTGGCATGTGCACCGACTGGGCGAAATACGGCTTGCAGATCAATGCCATCGCCCCCGGCTATTTCCGCACCGAGATGAACCAGGCGCTGGTCGACAACCAGGAATTCTCCGCCTGGCTGGAAAAGCGCACGCCGGCTGGCCGCTGGGGGTATGTCGACGAACTGATCGGCGCCGCCGTGTTCCTCGCCTCCGACGCCTCATCCTTCGTCAACGGCCATACGCTTTATGTCGACGGCGGCATGACGGCTTCGGTTTGACGGGAAACCCTATCGCTCAGTCTGAAAATCCACCACTACGGCCGGCAGCACACAGCGGCTTTCGCCCCGCGCCTTGACGCGAGCCCGAACTCAGCCGCACAATCCCGTTGCAGGCGAAGGGAGGCCAGTCGTCTGCGGGAGGTATAACCCATGACGGACGCGATCAGGCTCTATTGGGGCCGGTTCGGACATGTTTCTGTCCTGAATGTCGCCAGCGACTTCGTCACCCATGCGCATGTCGAGGCCCACATCATCATCTGGCTGGAGGGCACGGCCGGCGAGATGACCGTCGGCCGCGAGACGGTGCCGCTGGGTCCCGGCACCGCCGCCGGCATCAATTCCTACCAGCCACACAGCCACATTCTGTCGCACAACGGCAGGCCCGGCCTGTTCCTCGCCTTCTACATCGATCCGGATTGGGCGCGCCGGCGCCGCGACCTGCCTTCGTCGGCGCCGTTGTTTGCACAGGCTGCGATCACGCTCGAACCATGGCTGCACCAGGCCGCCGCCAACCTGCTCGATCATTTGAGCGATAATGAAAGCATCGACGACGTCGCCAATTACGAGATCGAGCGCTTCATCGATAGCGTGCTCGACGCCGCCGACGCCTCGGCGCCGCAGGAGACGCGCATCCGCGTCAACACCATGCAGGATTTCCGCGTCCGCAAGGCGATCCAGCTGATGAAGGCCAATGTCTGCGAGCGCATTTCGTTCGACGACGTCGCCCGCAGCGTCGGCCTGTCGCGGCCGCATTTCTTCGCTTTGTTCAAGGAACAGACCAATCTGACGCCCAACGTCTACTGGAACACGCTGCGCATGGAGGAAGCCGTGCGGCAGTTGCAGTGGTCGCAGGAGCCGCTGATCTCGGTCGCCTGCAATCTCGGCTTCACCACCCAGGGCAATTTCTCGCGCTTCTTCCGCGACCATGTCGGCGTGCCGCCGACGCTTTACCGCGAGGCGGCGCGGGCTATGGCCTGAGCCAAGCCGCTCGTTTTTCAGACTCCTTGATAGGGCCGCAAGACCCATTGATAAGCGCAGCACCGGCCGCCGCCCTACCCTGCTGCGTATCGAATTCGTAGGGGAATGATCATATGGCTGAAGTCACCGTCTCCAGCGTCATCGACGCGCCGGTCGAAAAGGTCTGGGCGCGCATACGCGACTTCAACGGCCTGCCGGGCTGGCATCCGCGCATGGTCAAGAGCCATATCGAAGACGGCAAGAGCACCGAAACCATCGGCTGCGTGCGTAATTTCGAGCTCGCCAGCGGCGCGCGTATCCGCGAAAAACTGCTCGACTTCTCCGACGCGAATTTCCGCGTCAGCTACTCCATCCTGGAGACGCCGCAGCCGTTGACCAATCACAAAGCGACGCTGCAATTGCGCCGCGTTACCGACGGCGACCGCACCTATGCCGAATGGACAGCAACTTTCGACGCGGCGCCCGAAGAGGCCGACAAGATCGCCGCCGGCATGGCCGCCAATGTCTTCCAGGGTGGCTTCAATGCGTTGAAGAGCCATTTTTCTGGCCAGAGCTGAGTCAGGGGAGACTGCCATGGCGCTTGCCCTCCAGACCTTTTCGGCCGTCAGGGATGCCAACGCGGCGCTGAAGGCGCCCGGCACCCGCTATCTCGGCGGCGGCACGCTGGTCGTGCGCGCCGCCAATGAAGGCGATGTCTCCGTCACCGGCCTCGTCCGCTCGACTGATCCGGCCCTCTCCGGGATCACCGTTGCCGGCGGCAAGGTCCGCATCGGAGCTTCGGTGACAATGGCGGCCATCGCCCGCCATCCCGAGCTTGCGGCGCTGTCCAGGGCTGCGCGCGCCGTCGGCGGCCCGGCGATCCGCAATATGGCGACTGTCGGCGGCAATCTGTTCGCACCCGCGCCCTACGGTGATTTCGCTGTCGCCCTGCTGGCGTTGGATGCGACGGTCGGCACCGATGATGGGGAATTGCCTATCGAGGATTTTCTGGCCAGGCGGGACGACAGCCGCGCCATCGTCACATCAGTCGCCTTCGCGTTGCCGAAGGCCGAGAATTTCCGCTTCCTGAAAGTGTCGCGGGTCAAGCCGAAGGGCGTCTCCGTGCTCAGCATCGCCGCCGTTCTCGAACAGGCCGGCGACGGCACTGTCTCCTCGGCGCGGATCGCGCTCGGCTGCATGGCAGACCGGCCGATGCGCGCCCGTGCTGCGGAAAAGGCACTGATCGGCAGCAGGCTCGAGCAGGACGGCGTCGCAGCGGCGCTGGCTGCAGCCGGTGAAGGCACCTCGCCAATCACCGACCCGATCGCCAGCGCCTGGTATCGCGCCGAGGTTCTGCCGGTCCATCTCGGCCGGCTGCTGCTTACTTAACCACCGCTTGGGGGGCGCGCGTCTGTCCGATCAACCGGGCAGGCGCGCTGGGAGGAAAACATGGCAAAGGTTCCGGTTCAGTTCACGCTCAACGGCTCGGAGAAGGCCGAATTTGTCGACAGCGGCACGACGCTGCTGCACGCGCTGCGCGACAAGATCGGCGACACCTCGCCCAAGGGCGGCTGCCACCAGGGCACCTGCGGCGCCTGTTCGGTCATCATCGACGGCGAACTCCGGCTCTCTTGCCTGACGCTGGCCGAGACCTGCGGCGGCGCCGACATTCGCACCACATCGGGCCTCGCTGAGGCCGGCGTCCTGCATCCGCTGCAGCGTGCCTTCCTCGACGCCTTCGCCACACAATGCGGCTTCTGCACGCCGGGCATGATCATGGCCGCCAAGGTGCTGCTTGACCACACGCCCAATCCGAGCCGCGAGGATGTGGTCGAGGCGCTGTCCGGCAATATCTGCCGCTGCACCGGCTACGAGCCGATCATCCAGGCGGTGCTGACCGCGGCCCGAGCCAATTCGCAGAACGCGGCCTAAGGACCAAAAGAATGGAACTGCGCAAAAACTATTTCGCCGATCAGCGCAAGGACGGCCTGCACGAGATCGGCCATGGGCGGCCTCGGCTGGATTCGCCGGGACATGTGACGGGCAAGACCGCCTATTTCGCCGACCGCAACTTCCCGAATATGCTTCACCTGAAAATGGTGCGCAGTCCGCACCACCATGCCCGCATCCGTTCGATCGACACTTCCGAAGCGGAGAAGCATCCCGGCGTGGTGAAAATCCTCACCGCCAAGGATGTGCCGCACAATGTCTACACCATCCTGATCCTGATCCAGGTCGGACCGGAAGACGAAACGGTGCTGGCCGACGGCAAGGTGCGCTGGAAGGGCGAGGCCGTGGTGGCGGTGCTGGCCGAGACCGAGCGCGCGGCTCAGGAAGCGGCAGCCAAGGTCAAGGTCGATTATGAGGTGCTGCCGGCCGTCTTCGACATGGAAGAAGCGCTGAAGCCCGGCGCGCCTTTGGTCAACGAATATCACGGCCAGAATTATTACCTCTATGACAGCGGCGAATGCCGCAAGGTGCGCTTCGGCGATGTCGAGGCGGGCTTCGCTGGCGCCGACCACATCCTGGAACAGAGCTACCAGTCCTCGCCGATCGAGCATGCGCCGACCGAGACCACGGGCTGCGTCGTGGTGCCCGAAGGCAATGACCGCTTCACCTGCTACACCAACACCCAGGCGATGTTCTTCACCCTCGACAACGCGTCGATCATCCTGCAGATGCCCGGCTCCAAACTGCATTTCGTCGGCGGCACTGTCGGCGGCGGCTTTGGCGGCAAGGTCGACGTCATCGTCGAGCCGATCGCCATTCTTGGCGCCAGGCTGACAGGACGTCCCGTCTCCTTCATCTACAGCCGCGAAGAGGAGATGCAGATCTCCTCACCCCGCGCCGCCGAAAAGATAATCATCAAGGACGGCGTGATGAACGATGGCCGCATCGTTGCGCGCAAGGTGACCGGCTATACCGATGCCGGCGCCTATTCGCGCCACTCGCCTTATGGGGCGCAGAAGGGTGCCGCGCACTATCCCGGCCCCTACACCATCCCCAATGTCTGGATCGACACCTACTGCGTCTACACCAACCGCACACCCTCCTCCGCGATGCGCGGCTTCGGCGTCACCATCGGCGACTTCGCGCTTGAGGTGCAGATGGACAAGCTGGCGCGGCTGATCGGCATGGACCCGCTCGAATTCCGCTTCATCAACGCCTATCGCGATGGCGACATGAAGGCGCATCGCCAGCCGACCGAAGGAGCGGCGCTGATCGAGTGTATGCAGGAGGCGTCGCGCGCCGCCAACTGGCCTGTGGCGGAGAAGTATATGGCGATGTCCTCCTACAAGAAGGGAGCTTGAGATGGCGCTAAGGCGCGGACGCGGCGTCGCCGCGATCAACTATCCGACGGGCATGAACCTTGGCGGCGACCCGACGCAGGCGCTGGTGCATTCGACGCCGACCGGCAATTTCATGGTGACGCTTTCCAGCGTCGATCTCGGTCAGGGCTTGAAGCAGATCATGGCGCAGATCTGCGCCGAGACCATCGGCGTGCCGACGGACCGGGTTACCATCGACACCGCCGACACCGACACCGGTCCGCACTGCATGGGCACCTTCGCCTCGCGCGGCACCCACCGCGCCGGCAACGCCGTCATCCAGGCGGCCAAGGAAGCGCGCCAGGTGATGCTGGAAGTGGCGGCGGAAGAGCTGGAGGTGAACGCCTCCGATCTCGAAACTGATGGCGAGGGCAACATTCTGGTCAAGGGCGCGCCGCAAAAGTCGATCTCGATCTTCGATGTCGCGCTGTCGGCTCATTTCAAGCGTGGCCGCTCGATCTCAGGCCGCGGCATGTTCCTGATCCCGCGCTCCTATCCGGAGAAAGAGACCGGCGCGATGAAGCCGTCGACCTGCTACGCCCATGCCTGCGCGGTGGCCGAGGTCGAGGTCGATGACGAGACGGGCGAGGTTACGGTGCTGACCGTCAAGAACGTCTTTGAGATCGGCCGCGCGCTGAACCCGAAAATGGTCGAGCAGCAACTGGTCGGCGGTTCCTGGATGGGCATCAGCCACGCGCTCTACGAAACGACCGAGCCCTATTATCCCAACCGCGACCATGGCGGCACCGACTTCAACCAGTATCTGATGCCGGGACCGGGCGATCTCGCCCAAACCGAGATCATCGTGCTGGAGCGGCCGTCGGCGGATGGTCCTTACGGTGCCAAAGGGCCAGGCGAAATGTGCGCGAACCCGCAGATCCCCGCGGTTGCCAATGCCGTCTTCGACGCCGTCGGCGTGCGCATTGACACGCTGCCGATCACGCCGGAGCGCATATTGCGCGCGCTGAAGGCGCAAGCGGCGAACTGAGGACGACATGCAGGAGCCGAACGCAGAGACTGTCGCGACCTCACCGGAGGCGGTGGCATCCCGTCTCGCCGCTTCGCGTTATCTCGCCGACGACAGCCTGGCCACCGCCATCTTCCTGGCCATACGGCTGGGCAAGCCGTTGCTGCTCGAAGGCGCGCCCGGCGTCGGCAAGACCGAAGCGGCCAAGGCGATCGCGCAGCTGCTGGGCCGCGATCTGGTGCGGCTGCAATGCTATGAAGGAATCGACGCAGCACACGCGCTCTATGAATGGAACTACCAGCGCCAGTTGCTCGCCATCCGCCATGCCGGCGAGCACGAGATCGACATCTATGACGACCGCTTTCTGATCGCGCGGCCATTGCTGCAGGTGCTGCGGGCGCCGGAGCAGCGCGTGCTGCTGGTCGACGAGATCGACCGCTCCGACCACGAATTCGAAGCGCTACTGCTGGAATTCCTCTCCGACTTCCAGATCAGCATTCCCGAACGCGGCACCATCCGCGCCGAAGCGCAGCCGATCGTCATCCTGACGTCGAACCGCACCCGCGAACTGGCGGAGGCGCTGCGTCGGCGTTGCGTCTATCACTGGATCGGCTATCCCGACGCCGAGCGCGAAGCCGCCATCATCATGCTGCGCGCCGGCAATGTCGCCGAGACCACCGCGCGCGCCGTGGCGAATGCCGTGCAGTCGATCCGCGCGCGGCCACTGGCCAAGCCGCCCGGCATCTCCGAGGCCGTCGAATGGGCCAACGCCGCCACCATACTGGAGAAAGGCGGCAGCCCATGGCCGCAAGCCTTCCGCCGCGCCATCGGCGTGCTGATCAAGGACGAGGAGGATTTGTCCGCGATCGCGCCGGAGCTTGGCCACATTGTCGAGGAGGCGCTGGGGTGAGCCGGGACTTCGGCAATGCGCAACGCCGGCGGGACAGCGCCCCCCTCTGTCCTGCCGGACATCTCCCCCTCAAGGGGGGAGATCAGCTGTCATTGTGGCTTTCGCCAATCTCCAGAGTTGCAGACCTGAGCAAGTCGCCGAAGCCGCCAATCTACCCCCTTGAGGGGGAGATGGCCGGCAGGACAGAGGGGGGCGCGAAGGAATGATGCGTCAGGGAACCCTTCCTCTCGCCTCCGCGCCCTTCCTCCACTTCGCCCGGCTGCTGCGCCGCCACGCCTTTGCCGTCGCCCCCGAGCAGGTCTCCAGCTTCATGCAGGCCATAACCCTGCTCGGCCCGCGCTCCATGGCCGACATCCGTGAGGCGGCGCTCGCAACGCTTGCCCCCCCGCCCGATCGCCGCGGCGAATTCGAGGCGCATTTTCGCAATCACTTCCATGGCGATGGCCAACCCTCGATCGAAGGCGAGGAAGACGAGGAAACCCGCATCAAGGACGATCACGGCACGCGCCAGGAGGAGAAACAGACCACGCGCCAGGAGAAAGGCGGCGAACTGTCGTCGGCAATCGAACAGCTCAGCAGCCGCGACTTCCTCCGCGACAACGATGGCCTTGGGCCCTTCCGCCGCAAGCTCGCTTCAGCCCTCCCCGCGCGCCGCTCATTCCGCACCGTGCGCACCCATTCGCGCGGCAAGCTCGATCTGCGCCGCTCGCTCAGGGAAATCGTCAGCGCCGATGGCGATATCCCCTCGCCGCAGCTCCGCCGCCGCCAAACCGTTTCGCGCAAGCTGCTGATCCTGATCGATGTTTCCGGCTCGATGAAGCTGCATACATCGGATTATCTCAAACTGGCGCACGCCGCCGTACAAGGTGCTGACCGTGCCGAAATCTTCACCTTCGGCACGCGGCTCACCCGCATCACATCCGCACTGCGTATCCGCGATCGCGACCAGGCTCTCGCCCGAGCGGCGGCACTCGTCGACGACTGGGACGGCGGCACGCGCATGGGACCGACCCTGCTCGCCTTCCTCTCGGTGCCGCGTTTCTCAGCTTTCGCCCGCGGTGCCGCTGTGATCATCCTGTCGGACGCGCTGGAGCGCGGCGACCATGCCGATCTCGAGACCGCAATGCGCCGGCTGAGCGCCCGCGCCTTTCGCCTGTCGCTGGCCACACCGCTGGCCGGTGACCCGCGTTTCCTTCCCGCCACGGCAGCACTCCGCGCCATCCTGCCTAATCTCGACGATCTCATCGACGGCTCGTCGCTCGGGAGCCTCACCGATTTCATCCTGTCGCTCGCCCGCCCCGCCCCGGCGGCGTCGGCAATCTGGAAAAGGGTATCGTGATGCAGAAAGCCATCGACGCGCATTTCCACATCTGGCGCCAGCAGGACCAGCCATGGCTGGTCGGGCCGATGGTGCCGCGCATTTTCGGCCCCTACGAACCGATCCGCCGCGACTATCCGATCGAGGAATTTCTCGCCGATCAGCAAGGCGCAGGTGTCGAGAAGGCCGTCTATGTCCAGACCAACTGGGCCAAGGAGGATTTCGAAAAAGAAGTCGCCTTCCTGCAGAAGACTGCCGACGAGACCGGCTGGCCGCACGCTATCGTCGGCTATACCGATATGACCGTCGACGATGTCCGGCCCCAGATCGATCGATTGAAAAAGTACCCGCTGCTGCGCGGCGTGCGCATGCAGATGCATTGGCACGAGACGCCGGCCTTCCGCTTCGCTGCCTCGGCCGATCAGGTCATCGACCCCAAGGTGCGGGCCAATGTCGCGCGGCTTAAAGACTATGGCCTGTCTTTCGACCTGCAGCTTTTCCCTGCCCAGATGAAGGACGGGCTGACGCTGGTCGGCGAGAACCCGCAGATCAACTTCATCCTCACCCATGCCGGCATGCTGACCGGCTTGGAGCCGGAAACCACCGAGGCCTGGAAAGCCGGCCTGAGTACGCTATCAACAGCGCCGAACTTCTACGCCAAGCTGTCGGGCCTCGGCACCTTCGCCCACCGCAACGATCCGGCGTTGATTGCCTACATCGTCGACAATGCCATCGACATTCTGGGCGCTGACCACCTGATGTTCGGCTCCAACTTCCCGATCGAAAAACTCTGGACGACCCATGCCGAACTGATCAAGGCGCACCGCGCCGCGGTAGGCAAGCATGGCGCAGCCGCCGAGGCGGATATCTTCTGGAACACGGCCGAGAAGGTTTACAGACCGGCATAGCGCACTGCTTCCCCTCTCCCACAGGGAGAAGGGAAATCCGCCCCTCACCTCACTTCAAACTCGGGATCGACCGGAATCTGCATCGCCGTCACCAGATGGTTGGTCTGCCCGGCCAGCCCGATGATCGACACCATCTCGCCATGCTGCGCATCGGTCATGCCTTTGGCGCGGGCAGCTGCCGTATGCGAGTGGACGCAGTAGGAGCAGCCATTGGCGGTCGACACCGCGATATAGATCATTTCCTTGGTCAGCGGGTCGATGGCGCTCTCCGTGGCCATCACCACCTTCACCTGTTCCCATGTCCGTTTCAGCAAGGCCGGATCGTTGGCGAGACCACGCCAGAAATTGTTGACGAAATCCGATTTGCGCGTCGCGCGGATGTCATCGAACACAGCCTTCGCAACCGGGATTTTTTCGACCTCAGCATCGCTGAGGAGTTTTGTGGCGGCCATGGCGTTTCCTTTCGTTGAATCGGTGGATCAGGTGGTTGAATCAGGTCTCGAGCAAGGGCGGCTAACCGGCTATTCCGATTCAGTTTTTGATGCTGACAGAACCATGGCGATTGGCCGAAGCATCTCAGCTTCGTCATTCACGGGCGAAGCAGGCGCGAAGCGCCGTCGCGGAGACCCGAGGATGACGAAGGCGCTGAGGCCTTCGCCAATTGGCGACGTATGCGCACCCTCAAACACCGACCAGAAACCTAATGAACCGCCGCATACATGATCTTCTCCTCCGTCGCCTCGGCGGGCGAAAACTCCTCGACCATGCGGCCCTGCCGGCACACCAGAATCCGGTCCGACAGGTTCATGATTTCCGGCAGGTAGGACGAGATAACGACGACGGCCAATCCCTCGTCGGCCAGCCGGTTGATGATCTGGTGGATCTCGGCGATGGCGCCGACATCGACGCCGCGCGTCGGCTCGTCGAAGATCACGATACGCGGCTGCTGCACCAGCCCCTTGCCGATCACCACCTTTTGCTGGTTGCCGCCGGAAAGCTCGACCACGCGGGCATTGTCGTTGATCGCCTTGATGTTCAGCGTCTTCGTCCATTCAGCGGAAAGCGTGCGCATCTCCTGCTGGTTGATCACCCAGGCCTTTTCGCGGCCCGCCGCCAGCAGCCCGCCGAACAGGTTCTCGGCAATGCCCATCGTCTCGAAAATGCCCTCGCTTTTGCGGTCCTCGGTGACGTAGACGATGCCGTCGGCGACCGCCTCACTGGGCACGAGATAGCGCACCGGCCTGTCGTCGAGTTCAATCGCGCCACCGCGCAGGAAATCGCGCTTGTAGATGCCCGACACGATCTTGAAGGTCTCGGTGCGGCCGGAGCCGATCAGCCCGAACACGCCGGTGATCTGTCCCTCGAAGATCGAGAAGGAGGTGTTGCGCACGACATTGCTCATCGAAATGTCCTGCACCGACAGCACCTTCTTGCCGGCCTTGCGCAGCCTGGCCTCGTCGCGCTGGCGATAGATCTGTCCCGACAGTGTACGCCCGACCATGGCGGCGACGATCTTGTCGCGATCGAAGGCCGATGTGTCGTCGGTTATGACCAGCTCGCCATCGCGCAGGATTGTGATGCGGTCGGCGATCATCAGCGCCTCTTCCAATGCATGGCTGATGAAGACGATCGAGACGCCGTTCGCCTTCAGCCGCCGGATCAGTGCGAAAAAGTGCCGCTTCTCCTCCGGCGTCAGCGTCGCCGTCGGCTCGTCGAAGATGATGATCTCGGCATTGTGGTGAACGGCGCGCGCGATCTCGACCATCTGACGCTTGGCCGCGCCGAGCGTTGCCACCATGGCGTTCGGGTCGACCGGGAAGTTCAGCGATTGCAAAAACTGTTGCGCCGAAATGTAGGTGCCGCGCAGCCGGTTGAGAAACTTTTCGGTGCCGAGATAGAGGTTCTGCGCCACTGTCATCGACGGCACTAGGCTGGTCTCCTGGAACACCATTGCGATGCCGGCCTCGAGCGCCGCATGCGGCGAGGCGTAGGCGATCTCGCCGCCTTTGTGGAACATCTTGCCGGAAGTGGCGTCGACGACGCCGGCAATGATCTTGGTCAGCGTCGATTTTCCGGCGCCATTCTCGCCGAGCAGCGCGTGGATTTCGCCCTTGCGCAGTTCGAAGCTGACTTGTCTGACCGCGGGCACGCCGCGATAGTTTTTGGTGACGTTTTCCAGGCGCACGATCGGTTCCATCAGAGACCTCCTGCGTCGATGGCCAGCACGCAATCGCCGCCCCTGGAGGCGATGAACAGGCGGCCGTCCGTTTCCGCCACGCTGCAGATGCCATGGCGCCTGCCGTCGGCGCGGCTGTGCAGGCTGAATTGCGGCTGCATGTTCTGATCGAGCCTGACCACCAGCCCATAGGAGCGGCTCGGCGACCAGGGCTTGTGGATGCCCATGGTGCGGATGCCGCCGCATTGCAGCGGTTCGAGGAAGCTGCGATTGGAGGCCAAAGCCGGCGCGATCCAGTAGGCCGGCGCCACCTGGTCTAGCATGTCGCGCCGATAGTGGGTTTCCTGGAGAACGAATTCGATCAGCCGGTTGCGTGGCGCGAACAGAGCCAGCCACGCGCCGCCATCGCCGGCCGGCGCGAGGCGCGCGGGATAGCCGGGCAGATGCGTCAGCACGGTCGAGCGGCTACCGGTCGCACCATCGAAGCGAACGAGCTGATGGCGCCAGCTTTCGCTGACCAGCACATCCCGCCCAATGGGATGCAGCCCATAGGGAAAGGCGATATCGCCGGCCACTTTGCGGAACTCGGCGGCGGCCGCGTCCCGCCTCCAAAGCGAACCGGACGCGCCCTTCTTCATCAGGTCGGCGGCCCATTGCGACGACGTGTGCTCAGCCGAGCCATTGGCCAGCCACAACGTGCCGTCGTCTGCATAGGCAAGCGCGGTGATGCAGCTGACGCCGGCCGGCAGCGAAACCTCCTTGCCGGCAACCAGCAGCTTGCCGCTTTCCAACCCCACCGTCAGTTCGCCCGACAGTGATAGAGCCAGCGCCGTGATGGGGGAAAGAAAGGTCCCGACAACTTTCGGCTCCACCCCTGCGGCAAGCGAATATACCGCATTGCCGCTGGAAACGAGCAGCCGGCCATCGGCAACCAGAAGATTGTCGGGCTCCGTCAAATCGGCGAACACTGGCGCCTCGTCCAGCCGCGTGTTGGGACGGAAGGCACCGTCGAGCGGTGGGATGGTCACCGCCTTGCCACGAAACAGGTCGAGCACAGGATCGAGGATCATGGCTTCGCTCCCCAGTAAGAAGCGGAGCTGGTCCAGTTCGGGTCGGCGCCCGCAATCTTGTAGCGGCCGATGCGGTTGTTAAGGATGCCGCCGACGAACAGGAAACCCTTGTGCTCGCGCATCGAGGTGACCATCGGATGCGCGCCGCCGGTGAGGTCGCCCATCGCCTCGACAATGCCGCCCTTGTCGTTGAATTTCACCACGCCGCCGGTGTTGATGTTGGGGAACAGCCACTCGTCCTGCGGCAGCCGGCGCGTCATGCGCTTGCGCATATCGGGATGGCGCAGCGACAGGTCGAAGCTCGGCGTGCGCATGCCGAGCCATGCCATCCAGTAATTGCCGTCCGACGCCCGGTTGATGTTGTCGGGATAGCCCGGCATGTCGCGGATGACGCATTCGGCGGTGCCTGCTTTCGGCCCTTCCAGCCAGTATCGATGCACACGGCAGGCCCAGCTCTCAGCGAAGAACAGCGACTTCCCGTCATGCGCCATGCACACGCCATTGGTGTAGCGGTAGCCGTCGAGCAGTGTCTTCGTCGAACCGTCCTTCGGGTCATAAACCAGCAGCCGGCCGGTGGCGCGGTTCTCGATCGAGTCCAGCGCCCAATCGTGGGCGTCATAGCGCTTGGTGGAGTCAGTGAAATAGATCCGCCCGTCCGGCGCGATGTCGCAATCGTTGGGGTCGCGCAGCCGCGCATCGTCGACGATCGAGGTCCAGGAACGCGACGTCTCCGCCGACAGGCGTTTCACATCCCGATCCGGCGAGACGGAATAGAGCCCCATGGCGCCGACGCAGCTGATCAGATTGCCCGATTTGTCGAAGGCCAGGCCCAGCGGAAAGCCGCCGATATGGGCAAACACCTCCGATTTCATATAGTCCGGCGCGAAGAAGCGGACGATCTCGCCATGGCGCGTGCCGCAATAGAGATGGTCGTCGCGGTCGAGGATGACGTCTTCCGGCCCTTCCAACTCGCCGAGCCCGATATGGTCGGCCGCCGACAGCCGGTTGTCGAGCGCGTAGGGCGTGCCTGAGCCCGGCACCGCAGACTGTGTCTCGCCCATCTTGAGATAGACCGGCGCGACATAGACTTCGTTGAGCACCTTATGGCGGTTCTTCAGCCAGCGGATGTCGATCGTCACCGCCACCGCCAGCATGATGCCCAGCACCATCTGGTTGGTGCCGGTGCCATAGCCCAGCCGGATCAGCCCGTTGGTCATGGTCAGCACGATGATGGCGCCCATCAGCCCCTTGATGACCGAGCCGCGGCCACCACCCAGGCTGACGCCGCCGACCACCGCCGCCGTCAGCGCCATGATCTCAAGGTTGAGGCCGGTGCCCGGCCCTGCCCCACTCAGGCGGCAAGCGATCAGGAAGCCGCCGATCGAGGCGCAGAAGCCGGAAAAGACATAGGTCATGAACACGGTGCGACGCACGCGAATGCCGGCATTGTGCGCCGAGCGCCTGGATCCGCCGACCGCCAGCACATGCCAGCCCGGCCGTGAGCGCGTCAGCGCGATATGGGTGACGATGGCAAGAATGATCGCCAGCCACACCGAGACCGAAAGCCCCCAGAAGGTGCTGTCGCCGATGAAGTCGAGCACATCGGATGTCGCCTGGGAAAGCTGCACGTCTGCGGCATAGGTGGTGACGAGAATATCGAACAGCGCCCGGCCAAAAATGAAGGTGACCAGCGTAGTCAGAAAGGCGCGCAGCCTGAGATAGCCGACGAGGTAGCCGTTGACGGCGCCGAAGATGAGCCCGGTGGCAAGCGATGCCGCCAGCGCCAGCCAGATAGACTGTTCGAGGATGAAGAAGACATAGACGGCGGAGAAGCAGGACAGCGCGAAGATCGAACCGACGGACAGATCGATGCCGCCGCCCAGCATCACCACCGTCATGCCGGTGACCACCATCGAGAACTCGCCGAGCTGGCGGGTCGATTCCTGCAGCGAGGTCAGCTTGAAGAAGCCGGGAATGATCGAGCCGAACACGCTGAGCGTCGCCACCAGCGCCAGGAACGGAATGGCGTTGTCGGTCCAGCGTTTTGTCAGGATCTCGCCGACCAGATGGTCGGGCACGAGATTGTAGCGCCAGGACTGGAGGCGTTCGCGAAAGGACATCGGCGGCTGCTATTCCATGAGGGAACGAGGTGACCGGATTGTCCAGTCACCTCGTTTATTTCAGTCGAAAAGCGCGGCTTACTTCGCCGCCGCTTCGGCCTGCAGCGCCTTCAGGTCCCAGCAGCTGTCGGGCTTGAGGTCGGCCTTGGTCGTAGCCTTCTCCAGCGTGTAGATGTAGGTGTGCGACGTGCCGGCCGGCTGGCCGCTCTGCAGCAGGAACTTGATGATAGCGTTCATGTCGCCGGACTGGCGGGCAAGGTCTGTCATGACAACGGCGCCATAGGTGCCGTCCTGCAGCTTGTCGCAATCGGCCGCCTTTTCACCGCCGCCGGTGGTGACCAAAAACACCTTGCCGTCGAGCTTAGCGTCGCGGATGGCGGCGGATGCGCCGGTGGCGTCGCCATCCCAGAAGTCGATGATAGAGCAGATGTCCGGGTTCTGCTGCAGCATTGTCGTCGTCACGTTGCGCGACGTCGTCGGATCCCAGTTGGAGTCGGGCTTGGCCACGACTTTGAAGTCGGGGTGCTTCTCCAGCACCTTCATGATGCCGGCATACTGGTAGAGACTGGACGAGTTGGCCTGATCACCCTGCACAAGGCCGATCTTCTTCGACGAATTCTCGCCGCAGCCCTTGATCGCCGCTTCGGCCTCGAGTTGGCCGAGCCGGTCCCAGTCACTGCCGACAAAGGCGTCGGCCGGGAAGTTGGCGGGATTGTCGACCAGTATGACGTAGGTTCCGGCAGCCTGCGCCTTCTTCATCAGCTTGGAATAGGAGTTGAGATCCGGCGCATGGATGATCAGCACGTCCGGCCTTGTGTCGGACGAGATCGCGTCGGTGATCGCCTGTGCGCCGGCATCGACGACCCAGTTCGGATCGCGTGTTTCGAAGGTGCCGCCCCAGGCCTCGACTTCCGTCTTCAGATAGTGCGACCAGCCCTGCGCAAGGTCGAAGCCCATCGCCAGCGGCACCAGCATGACGCGCTTGCCCTTGAGCGCCTGCGCGTATGCGGCCGGGCCCGGATCGTCGGCGGCGAAGGTCGGCGCGACGAAGGCGGTAGCGGCAAGCGCCGTGGCGGCCGCCATCAGTGTTCTGATCAGTTTCATGTCACATCCTCTGTTTTTCACTTATTGCCGGCCGGTCCGCATGACCCGTCGGGTACCCCTTAGATGTCGCCCTGCTGCGCGGTCTGTTCGTCGCGCGGATTGATGATGCCGTCGACGATGATGGCTCCGAGCAGGATCGCCGCCTTGATCAGGTTTTGATAGAGCAGCGGAATGTCGATGATGGTCATCGCGTTCGACAGGATGCCGATAAGTGCAGCGCCCACCAGCACATTGCGCACTCCGCCCCGCCCGCCGGACAGGCCGATGCCGCCGATCACCGCCACCAGCACGATGTCATAGAGCAGCGTCGAGTTGACGACGCGGGTGTTGATCGAGTGCAGGCTCGACGCCGTCAGCAGGCCGGCGATCAGCGCGACGAAGGCCGAAACCACATAACGCAGCACCAGCATTGGCCGCACCGGAATGCCGATGTTGCGCGCGGCGACCGGATTGTCGCCGGCGAAATAGATGTAGCGGCCCCATTTGGTGTAGCGCAGGAACAGGAAGAACAGGAAGGCGAGCCCGGCGAAGACGAACACTTCGATCGGAATGTCGAGGAAACGCAGGCCGCCGAGCAACTCCACCCAATGGCCCTGAGGCACCGGCACCGCATCCTGTGTGATCAGTTGCGAGCGGACATAGCCGAAGACGAAGGAGCCGGTCGCCAGCGTCACGAAGATCGCCGGCACGTCGGCATAAGCGACGAGAAAACCGTTGAGCAGGCCGATGGCGAGCACGCCTGCCAGCACATAGGCGAAGGCGAGCCCATCAGGCGTTCCGGCGTTGAGCAATTGTAGATACCAGGCGACCGACATCGCCATGATCGCCACCGCCGACAGGTCGATGCCCCTGCCGATTATGACGACCGCCATGCCGAGCGCCAAAATGCCCAGCACCGACACCGAGCGGACGATGGCAACGAGATTGTTGGCAGCGATGAAACCAGGCAGCCCAATGGCAGCGGCGACGAACAGCACCACGGCGATGGCAAAGACAATGCCTTCCTGATTCAGGCTCCTGACATTTGGCCAGCCAATCGTGTTCATGTCTGCATTCGCCCCGATGGCAGCTCTGCCACCCCTTCCGAGAAAGCTAATCGGCTCGGCGCCGCTTCGTCAAATGAATCCGCGCTCGGAACACCCGTTGGCAGTGATAATCTTCCAGTGGACGCACCGATTGCTAGAACTGGCGCAATCCTAGGAAAAGGCTGCGCTTTTGGCATTTGGTTGCACCATTGCGCGTATGCGCGAAGGTGCCGTTCTGAGGCGAAAGCACAAGGCGGAATTAATTGCCGCCTGAGCGGCGAAAATTGCGAATTCAGGTCCTGGACGTGTGGCCTGAAACTTCGGCGCCTGCACCGGGCGGCAGCACGAGGAACCGCAACGCCGCCGCCAGCCCGATGGCGCCGATGACCAGGAAGGCGATGCGAAAATCGACGAGGTCGAGCGCCGGCCGGTGCCTGACGATCTGCGACAGGTTCAGAATGGCAGCCGCCACCGCTACGCCGAACAGCATCGACATCTGCTGCAGCATGGACGACAAAGTTGCCGCCGAGCTGCGCTGCGCCGCATCGATATCGGCGAAGGCCAGAGTATTCAGCGCTGTGAACTGCATCGAGCGCGTCAGGCCGGCGATCAGCATCAGCGCTACCACCAGCGCCTGCGGCGTCTCCGGCGAGATCGCCGCGCAGGCCATGATCGAGGCCGAGGCGATCAGGCCGTTGACGACCATGACCGTGCGAAAACCAAAGCGCCGCAGCGTCGGCGTCGTCACCGTCTTCATGCCGAGATTGCCGAGGAAATAGGCCAGGATCATCAAGCCGGCATCGACCGGCGAAAGGCCAAAGCCGACCTGAAACAGCAGCGCCAAAAGGAACGGCGTGGCGTTGATCGCCACGCGAAAAATGGTGCCGGCGGCAAGCGTAGAGATGGCGAAGGTCTGCACCCTGAACGCGCTGAGATCGAGCAGCGGATGCGGCGCGCGCCGGAGATGCCGCACCGCCAGCCAGCCGATGACGATGCCGGCGGCAACCAGCAGCACGGCGGGCAAGGCGCCGTCTTCCGGATGTGCGATGCGCTCAAGGCCGTAGAGCAGCAGCGCGAGCCCCAGCGACGTGAGGAAAAACCCCGGCCAATCCAGCGGCTTGGGATCGGCCGCGCGGTCGCCCGGAATGAAGCGCGCGACCAGCGCCAGCCCGACGAGCCCAAGCGGGATGTTGATGAAGAAATTCCAGTGCCAGGAGAGATAGGTTGTGATGAAGCCGCCAAGCACCGGCCCGACCACGGGCGCAAACAACGCCGGCCAGGTGATCAGCGCCGTGGCGTTGAGCAGCTCCGATTTCGACGCATTGCGCAGCACCAGAATTCGCCCGACCGGCGTCATCAGCGCGCTGCCAAGGCCTTGCACGACGCGAGCGGCAACGAACTGAGGCAGACTTTGCGAGAAGCCGCAGGCCAGCGAGGCCAGCGTGAACAGTACGATCGCCAGCAGGAAGATGTTGCGCGCGCCGAAGCGGTCGGCAAGCCAGCCCGACAGCGGCACGAACACTGCCATGGTCAGCA
This sequence comes from Mesorhizobium sp. C416B, assembly GCF_030323165.1. Taxonomy (NCBI): domain Bacteria; kingdom Pseudomonadati; phylum Pseudomonadota; class Alphaproteobacteria; order Hyphomicrobiales; family Phyllobacteriaceae; genus Mesorhizobium; species Mesorhizobium sp. C416B. Next base: position 5,893,861 of record NZ_CP100471.1, on the reverse strand, counting down.
TATAGGCGGTGATGCCGATGCTCATCGCCACCGCCGGCACGCCGAAGGATTGTCCCATCTGCGGCAGCGAGGTCGAGATGATCGTCGAATCCAGCAGCTGCATGAAAAAGGCGATGGCAACGATCAACGCCACGCGCCGCGCATTGCTGGCGGTTACGGCGGAGGCCTCGGTGTCGGGAACGGCAGTCATGGCGAACCGCGTTGAACAGCATATGGCTGGCCCCGTCCAGAGCTTATCCAACAAACTTCCGTGTCGGCTCGCAGCCTGTTATGGATGGGCGGGCGGCCAAGGACATTGCATGAAGCCTATCTATATCGACTACCTCAATGGCCTCGATATCGAAGCCCTGGAGATGACCGACGGCGAAATCATTGCCGCTGTCGAAGCCGGGCTTATCGCGCAAGGCAATGGCCAGACGGTGATAGAGCCCCGCGTCCATCTCGAGCCCGATCCCTCCTTCCACGGCCACTTCAATGTGCTGCGCGGCTACGTCGCGCCGCTCGATACGGCCGGCGTGAAGATCGTCGGCGATTATGTCGACAATTATCTGCACGGCCTGCCCTCGGAATTCGGCATCCTCAATCTGTTCGATCCGCGCACCGGCACGCCGCGCGCCATTCTCGACGCCACCGTCATCACCGACATGCGCACCGGCGCCGTCACCGCCATTGGCGCCAAACATCTGGCGCGCAAGAACTCCAAGGTGCTGGCCCATATCGGCGCGCGCGGCACCGCCTATTGGAATGTGCGCCTGCTCGACCATCTCTTCGACTTCGACGAGATCCGCGTCCATTCGCGCCGCCCGGAAAGCCGCGACGGCTTCGCCGCCAAACTCTCGGCCGATCTCGGCAAGAAAGTTACCGCGGTTGCCGACTGGGAAAGCTGCATCAAGGGCGCCGACATCGTCGTCGAGGCCTCGCGGCTGCCGGAGCCGCAGCCGCTGCTCAAGACCGAATGGATCAAGCCCGGTGCGCTGGTCGTGCCCTATGGTACGATGAGCGCGGTGGAGCTGTCATTGACCGACATCATGCAGAAAATGGTCGTCGACGACTGGGGCCAGTGCAAAGGCGGCAAGTTCGGCTCGCTGCGCGCCCATGTCGAGACCGGGCGGCTGAGCGAAGCGACGCTGCACGCCGAGCTCGGCCAGATCGCTGCCGGTCTCAAGCCGGGACGCCAGAGCGACGACGAGACGATCCTGTTCTGGCATCGCGGCCTGTCGCTGTCCGACATTGCGCTGGGCAAGGCGATGCTGGCCAAGGCTGCTGATAAAGGCATCGGCCAGAGGCTGCGCTTCGCATGAGCGCGCTCGTCCTCACCGGCGCCGGCGTCAGCGTCGAGGACGTTGCGGCGGTCGCCCGCGGCGGCCGCAAGGTCGAGGTTGAACCGACAGTCATCGAGAGGCTCGACAAAGCGCGAAAAGTGCTCGATCAGGTCGCCGCGTCCGGTCAGCAAATCTATGGGCTCAACACCGGGCTCGGCGCCAATCTCGGCACATCGGTCGAGGGCGATGCCAGCGCCTTCCAGCGCCAGTTGCTGGAAGGGCGAAGCGGCGCTGTCGGCGAACCGTTGCCCCAAGAGGCGGTGCGGGCGACCATGCTTGCGCGCGCAGCGATGCTGGCAGTCGGCGGCTCCGGCATTTCGCCGGCGGCTTTCACCGCCCTTGTCGATGCGCTCAATGCAGGCGTGCATCCGGTAATGCCGCAGTTGGGCTCGATCGGCGCCGGCGATCTCGTGCTGATGGCGGCGCTCGCCCGTCTGCTGACCGGCGACGGCGAAGCTGACTATCAGGGTCGGCGCATGCCGGCGGCCAAGGCGTTGATGATGGCGCGGTTGGCTCCGATCAGCCTGGCGCCGAAAGACGGCCTGTCGCTGATCAACGCCTCGGCGGTATCAGCCGGCACTGGCGCGTTGGTACTGGCCGACGCGCTGTCGGCCTTTGCGCAACAGCAGCAGGCCGGCGCGCTGACCATGGAAGGGTTTGGCGCCAACCGCACCATCCTCGATCCGCGCCTGCATCTGGCGCGGCCGGCAGCCTGCCAGCAACTCGCGGCCAAGGGCTTGCGCTACCTGCTTGCCCGCGACGAAGAGCCGGCGCCGACCACCCTGCAGGACCCGCTGTCGATCCGCTGCATGCCGTCGATCCATGGTGCATTGATCCAGGCGATCGACCAGGCGCGGCTGGCGCTGGAGATCGAACTCAATGCCGCCGCCGACAATCCACTGGTGCTGGGCGATGACGGGCTGGTTCTGTCGACCGGCAATTTCCACACCGCATCGCTGGCGCTTGCCTTCGAGACGCTCGGCCTGGCGATCGCGCAATGTGCCGCGGCAAGCGTTGCCCGCTTCATCCAGCTCGCCGGCTCCGGCCGCAACGGTCTGCCCAGATATCTGTCGCCGGTTGGCGGCGCCTCGGCCGGTTTCGTGCCGCTGCAAAAGACGGCAACGGCAATCCTGGCCAGCATCCGCCACAAGGCCAATCCGGTGATGCTGGATTTCCTGGCCGTGTCCGAAGGCGTAGAGGACCACGCCACGCAGACGCCGCTTGCCGTGTCGAAATGCGCTGGGATGATCGCGCTGTGGCGCCGGCTGATCGCCTTCGAACTGATGGCCGCCGCGCAAGCCGTGGACCTGCGCGACGGTCTCAAGCTGGCGCCCGGCACAGCAGCGGTCCATACCGCGGTGCGCGCGCATGTAGCGATGCTGAGAGAGGACCGGCCGCTGGGAACGGATGCCGAGGTGCTCCATGCCATGCTCGCCGACGGAACATGGCAAGGTGCAGCGATGATCGGCAAGGAGGCCGAGTAGTCAGCCCTTTGCGTCCACCCGTTTCATGAACAGGCTGAGCTCGGCCGGATCCATGCGCACGACATGCCTGTCTTCCGGATAGGCGCCGCTATCGACGTCGGCAACGTACTCGGAAAACGCCGCGACGCGTTCCGCCTGCAGACGATCGTACTCGGCGGCGAAGTTGCGGTAGACCTTGGAATGGCGCGGCATGTGGCCCCGGTTCTGGCCAAGAATATCGTCGGCAAACAGATATTGCGCGTCGCAGCCGGTGCCCGCACCCATCGACAGCATGATCAGCGAGGTCCGTTCCGAGATCGCCTTCGCCACCTCGATCGGCACCACTTCGATCTCGGCGCCGAGAGCTCCAACGGCCTCATACTGCTTGACCGCCTCAAAAATCTGCATGGCGGTGTCGGCGGTCTTGCCGACGGCCTTGAAGCCGCCGGTCCAGGTGGCGCGGGACGGAATGAGGCCGACATGGCCGATGACGGGGATCGCGTCGTCGGCGAGCCGCTTCACGGTGGCGAAACCGGCGCTGCAATAAACGGCGTCGGCGCCGGCCTTGTAGAGCCGGAACGCCCAGCGCAGGAAATCGTCCGCCGTGCCGATCTCATAAAAATTCTCGCCCGGCATGGTGAACAGGCTGGGCGCCGCATCGCGATACTCAGGGTTGAGCACCAGCTCGGGCGGCACCGAGACGATATCGACCCCTGCCCGCTCGGCAGCCTCGGCCTCGTCCATGGTCAGGACGCGCAGCATGGTCAGCTGGCGCTTGCCCTTCATGGCGCGCAGATCGGCGACGGTCGGTCTCTTTCGGCTCATCGGGATGTCCCTGTTGGCTGGTTGCTTTTCCCGGTCACCTTACCGGCCCCGTAACAGGCCGGATAGAAGGCGGGTGGTTTATTCGCTACTCGGCCGCCGCCGACATATCGAGCTCGTGAAATTCACCGCGATAGGGCCGCGCCGTCGGCGGCAATTCGCGCTTGAGGAAATAATCCTCGTACCGCAGCTGCTTCAGCAGCACCGGCCAGACCTCGCGATAGGCATGCCACATGGACGGGTTCGCCGCCGGCAGGTCGTGCTTGACCAGCTCGTGCAGCCTCGGCAGCGCATGGTAGGGCACCATCGGAAACATGTGATGCTCGACGTGGTAATTCATGTTCCAGTAGATGAAGCGGCTGACCGGGTTCATGTAGACGGTGCGCGTGTTCAGCCGGTGGTCGACGACATTGTCGGCCAACCCGATATGCTGCAGCAGGCCGGTCAGAACCATGTGCCAGCTGCCATAAAAACGCGGCAGGCCGATCAGCACCAGCGGCAGCCATGAACCCAGCGCGATCGCGAGGGCGATCGTCGCAACGTACACGGCGACATGCCAGCGCGCCGCCGTGATGGCCTTGCCCTGTTCGGTCTCAGGAATGTAGCTCTTTTCGTCGTCCGACAGCTTGCCCAACGCCTGGCGCGCCAGGATCGGCAGCGAATAACGGAAATCGAGAATGCCGGTGAAGGCAAGCGCCGCCTTGACCAGATTTGGCGGCCGCATTACCGCGATCTCGGCGTCACGGCCGACGATGATCGTGTCGGTGTGATGCCGCGCATGGCTCCAGCGCCATTGCACCGGATTGCGCACCACCATGAAGCTGGCGATTTCGTAGATCGCATCGTTCATCCAGCGTGTGCGGAAGGCGGTGCCATGGCCGCATTCGTGCCAGCGCGAATCGCTCGACGATCCATAGAGCACGCCATAGACGAGCAGGAACGGCACCACCCACCACGTGCCCCAGAACCACACGATGCCGGCGGCCGAGCCCAGGATGGCTGCGATCCAGATCACCGTATCGCGGATCGCCGGCCCGTCGGAGCGCTGCATCATTTCCTTCATTGCCTTGCGCGGCACGTCGGTGTGATACCACTCGGCCGAGGCCAGCCCGGTCTCGATCGCCCGGCGGGTGCTTTCGCCGACCAGGCCGTAATCGCGCTTTGTCTTGGCCGTCGCCATCACCGTCTCGCCCTGCCCTTAGAGACCGTTGGCGCGGAATTTCCCGTCGAGGAATGTCTTTGCGCGCGGCACGTCGTCCTCTGTCAGATGCTCGATGATAACAGGGATGTTCGGGTGCTTCTCACTGAGCCGCTGCAGATAGAGATCGTAATTCAGCGATCCCAGCCCGGGCGCCGGCAGCTCGATCTCGCCGACGCCGCGGAAGGTCAGCCCCTCATGCGCGTCCGCGTCGCCGATATCGGCATGCTTCTCGGTCTTGTCGCTGCCTGAGCGCTTGACGTCCTTGGCGTGCGCGATGCGGATCTTGTCGGCCAGCGTGTCGAACACCTGGTTCAGCACCTGGTCCATGCGGTCGATATTGTGCGCCTCGAAATAATTGGTCGGATCCATCAGCAGGCCGAGGCCCGGATGGTCGACCTGCGCGAACATTTTGACCGTCTCCTCGACCGAACCGACGACATTGTTGACATAGGTTTCGAGCAGGAACACCGCGCCATGGTCGTAAGCCGTCTGGGCAAGATCCGAGATCACCTTGCGGCATTCCTCGAAGCCTTCCTCGGTCTTGTTTTTGGGATGATGCACCCAGTCGGATTCGGTGTTGTAGGTGCCGGTCTCCGAGATCACGTAGGGCGAGCCGAAGTCGCGCGCATTGCGGATGATTTCCTTGAGATAGCCGACGCGCTTCTCGCGCTCGGATTTGTCGGGATGGATGATGTTGGTGTAGCCCGAGATGCAGCAGACCGGCAGATTGTGGTCGCGAAACGTGTCGCGCACTGTCCTCGCCTTGTCCCCGGTGATCTGCCCGGCCGTGAGATCGACATCCCTGAAATGCATGTCGAGCTGCACTGTGTTGAAGCCGAGTGCACGGATGCGGCGGGCGGCCTCCGCCAGCTCATAGGGGAAATAGCCGGTGAAGATACCTGCCTGCATCATGATGTGAACTCCTCCCGGTAAGCGATTCAGCCGCCACACTATTCGGCGGCATGTTCAGTCGATCGATATCTCGGACAGTTTGACGGTGCGGCCTTGCGCCATCGAGCGGTAGCCCGCCTCGACCAGTGCCATTGTCTTGACGTTATCGGCGACGGAGAGCGCCGGCGGCGCGCCTGTCTTCACCGCATGCTGCAATTGCTCCATCACGCCGATGAAGGCATGCGGGAACCACATCGTGTCCCAGCTCGGGCTGACCCATTCGCCGCCGGTCGTCTTGGTCGACGCATAGGTCAGCGTCGAGGCCACGCCTTTCGGCCAGCCGATCGTGCCTTTGGCGACACCCTTGGTGCCGTCGACGCGCCAGTTGATGTGCTGGTCGTCCTCATAGCCCTCCTGGCGCGGTCCGGACCAGACATCCTCCAGCGACACGGCGAGCACGCCGGAGGGAAAGCGCAGCGTCGAGACGGTGATGCCGTCTGAATGGTCGAATGTCGTGCGCGGATCCTTGCGCGTCAGCGTGGTGATTTCCGAGGGATCGCCGAACAGGAAGCGCAGCACGTCCAGATGATGCACGCTCATATTGGCGAGCGTCAGCCGGTCGTAGTCCTGAAGGAAAGTCTGCCAGTGCGGGATCGCATGCATGTCGATCTGCGCAAAGACGATGTCGCCCAGCGCGCCGCTGTCGATGATCTGCTTCAGGACGCGCATCGACTGGTCGTAGCGCATGTTCTGGTTGACCGAGAGGATCTTGCCTGACTTGGCTGCCTCGTCGCGCAGCTTCACGGCTTCATCGACCGACAGCGCCAGTGGCTTCTGCGCCAGGATCGCCTTGATGTGAGGCTGCTTCAGCGCATGGCGGATCAGCGCCGGCTGCTGGTCGGGCGGAAAGGCAAGGTCGACGATCTCGACCTCAGAATCCTCGATCAGCTGTTCCGGTGTGTCGTGGACGGTCGCAATGCTCCAGCGCTTCGCCACCTTCTCGGCGCTGGTCTTGGTGCGCGAGGCGATGGCGACGACTGGGAAACCGGCCTGCGCATAGGCGGCAAGATGGCATTCGGCCATGATCATGCCGGCGCCGATGCAACCGATCCGGTATTCGCTGGTGCGAACCCTCACATCCGGCTCGAAACCCTGGCCTGCCATCCATTCCTCCCTTGGACGACAGGATATAACGCCATGGCCGGCCCATCAGCCAAGGTCCGCTCCATCAATTCCCATCAGAACCATGCCGGGGTGACGGTGCGAACTAGTTTGCGGCAATCAGCACGGTGCTTTCCGGCGACCAGCTGAGCATTACATTCTGGCCCTCGGCCAGCCGGTCACTGCCGGTATTCTGGACGATGACTTTCAACGTCTGGCCGGCACGCTCGACGAAATAGGTGCTGTTGTTGCCGGCGAAAATGCGCTTGGAGATCTGGCCCTTCAGAGCGTTGGCATTGGCCGCATCCGCAACCCCGGCATCGGTGGCGATGCGAATGCGTTCGGGACGCACGGCGCAGCTGGCCTTCGTACCGGCGGCAAGCCGATCACCCACCCCGGCGGCGATCGCCGTGCCGTCAGGCAGCCGGATGCCGTTGCCGGTCGCATCGCCGCGAAAAATGTTTGCGTCGCCAAGGAAGGTGGCGGCGAATTCGCTCTTCGGCCGGTCGTAGATTTCCTCCGGCGGCCCTTCCTGCACGAGCCTGCCGTCCCGCAATATGCCGATGCGGTCGCTCATCGTCAGCGCCTCTTCCTGGTCGTGGGTGACGAAGATGGTGGTGATGCCGATCTCGCGCTGGATGCGCTTCAGCTCGATCTGCATGTCGACGCGCAGCGCCTTGTCGAGCGCGCCGAGCGGCTCGTCGAGCAACAGCACGCGCGGCTTGGTGACGATGGCGCGCGCCAGCGCCACACGCTGGCGTTGGCCGCCGGAGAGCTGGTGCGGCCGGCGCTCGCCGAGCTTGCCGAGCTGAACCAGATCGAGCGCGCGCTGCACTTCGGTGGCGATCGTCGCTTTCGTTTCGCCGCGCACCGACAGGCCGAAGGCGACATTATCGGCGACGCTCATATTGGGAAACAGCGCATAGTTCTGGAACACCATGCCGATGCGCCGCTTTTCGACCGGCACCCGTTCGACGCTCTCGCCGCCAATGGCGATGCGGCCGGAGTCGGGAAAGTCGAAGCCGGCGATTTGCCTGAGCAGCGTGGTCTTGCCGCTGCCCGAGGGGCCAAGCAGCCCATAGAAACCGCCATCGGCGAAATCGATGGAGACGTGGTCCAGCGCCTTGTGCGCGCCAAAACTGCGGGAGACGTTCGATACCTGCACGCCGGCCATTATTTCTCTCCGCCGAATTTGAAGAAGCGCGCCGTGAACAGCATCAGCGCCATCGACACGACAATGATGATGGTCGAGACCGCGTTGATCTCGGGCGTGAACCCCTTGCGGATCGCGGCGTAGATTTCGACCGGCAGCGTCGTCTGCCCCGGCGTCGCCAGGAAGTAGGAGACGACAAACTGGTCGAACGACACGGCAAATGCGAACAAGCCGCCGGCAATGACGCCGGGCATGATCCACGGCAGCGTCACACGCGCGGTCACCTGCCACTGGTTGGCGCCGAGCGAGCGCGCCGCCTCTTCCAGCTCCGGTGCAAAAGTCTGCAGCCGGGCCGAGACGACGACGATGACATAGGGCAGCGCCAGCGCCACATGGCCGAGCAGGATGGCTAACAGGCCGCGGCCAATGCCGACGCCGAAGAAGAAGATCAGCATCGCCGTGCCGGTGATCAGCCACGGAATGGCGATCGGCGGAAACAGCAGCGCCTGCAGCACTTTCTTGCCGCGGAAGTCGTAGCGGAAGAGCGCCAGCGAAGCGGCCGAGCCAAGCACCACTGAGATGAGCGTGGTGATGACCGCGATCTCGAGGCTGTTCCAGGTCGCCGCGATCAGCTGGTCGTTCTGCCAGAGCGAGGCATACCATTCCGTCGTCCATTCGAACGGCAATTGGTAGAAGGGCGAGACGTTGAACGACATCAGCGCCATGATGATGATCGGCAGATAGAGGAAGACGAGCAGCAGTCCGATGTAGAAGCGGCCTAGTCCTTCGATTATGCGGGTCGTCATCATCAAGCAGCCCTCCGCAGCACCGGCGAGGCAACCGCCAGGATCACCAGCACCACCGCCAGCAGGATGAAGGAAAGCGCCGCCCCCAGCGGCCAGTTGAAGACGGCGACGAACTGGTCCTCGATCACCGTGCCATAGAACGTGCCGGTGCGGCCGCCGAGAATGCGCGGCTCCATGAACGAGCCGACGACCGGCACGAAGATCAGTGCCGCACCTGCCACCAGGCCGGGCATAGACAGCGGGATGATCACCCGCTTCAGCACCTGCAGCCGCGAGGCGCCCAGCGAACGTCCGGCCTCGATCAGCGAGTCGTCGATGGCCTGCAAAGTGAGGTAACAGGTCAGCACCATGTAGGGCACGTAGGAGTGCACCAGGCCGATGATGACTGCGGGGTAGGAATACATCAGGTCGATGTTGATATTGAACGGCAGCACGGCGTTGAGCGCCGTGTCGAGGATGCCGCCCTCGCGCAGCACCATCGCCCAGGAGAAGATGCGCACCAGCCCGTTCGACCAGAACGGCAGGATGACCAGCAGGAAGATCGCCTCCCGGCTGCGCCCCTTCAGCACCTTGGCCAACACATAGGCTGCGGGATAACCGATGACGACGCACCACAAAGTCACTTCGAGGCCGAGCCGCAGCGAAGCGAGCAGCAGCGTCAGGTACAGGCTCTGCGAGAAGAAGGCGGCGTAATTGCCAAGGGTCAAGGCCCACGGCTTTCCCGACAGCGGCAGGTCGGTCATGAAGGAGAAGAACACCATGGCCGAGAGCGGCAGGAAGATCGCCACCGTCAGCCAGAGATAGGCCGGCGCCAGCAGCGGCAGGGCCGATCTCAGCCCGCTGCGCGACGCGACCGCACCCTGTACCGCCATGATACCCTCCTCCCCAGGATTGAAGGGCCAGCCGGCGCCAACCGCCGGCTGGTCCGGACGTGAGCGTTACTTCACGTCGACTTTGAGCTGCTGCCACAGCGCCAGATAGGCCTCGCGCTGCGCGTCGGTGATCGGCGCCTGGAACTGGATGCGCTTGGCCACCTCGGGATCGCCCATCACCTTGCGGTTGAAGGAGTCTTCAGGCAGCGCTTCCACCGCCTTGGTGTTGGCCGACACCGGAGCGCCGACCTTGGTGACCCATTCGACATAGAATTTCGGATCGATCATCCAGTTGATGAAGGCCTGCGCACCTTCGACATTCTTCGAGCCCACCGGGATCGAGAACGCGTCGAGCCAGGCGACGGCGCCTTCCTGCGGAACGACCAGCGAGACCGGCAGCTTGAAGTGGGTCTTGGCGCGATCGGCCGAGCCGCTCCAATAGGTGCCGATGTCGATCTGGTTGGAGGCGACCATCTGGTTCCAGTCGTTCTCCGAACTCCAGAACGTCTTGATCTGCGGCATCAGCGAGGTCAGCTTCGCCTTGACCGCTTCCATATCCTTGATGTCGTTGATATTCTGACCGGTGGCGATGGCGCCGAACTGCACCGCTTCGACAGCGTCGTCGCGAATGACGACCCGGCCCTTATGCGCTGGGTCCCACATTTCGGCGATCGAGGTCGGTGGCTTGTCGAAGGACTTTTCGTTGATTGCCAGCGCCGTCAGGCCCCACACCCACGGCACGCCATAGACCTTGCCGTCATGGTCGAGCATCGGCGATTGCGCCTTGTCCTTGCTGATGTCGGCATAGTTCGGCAGCTTCGAGACATCGATCGGCTGGATCAGCTTTTCCGCCATCGCCTGATCGTTGAAGGCGGCGTTGATCATGACCACGTCATAGAGGCCCGGATTGGTGCGGATCTTGGTCAGCATTTCCTGTTCGGAATTGAAGAAGTCGTTCACGACCTTGTTGCCGGTCGCCTTTTCGAAGGCTTCGATCGCCCACGGCTCGTCGGCGCCGTAGCCCTTCCAGTTGAGCACATGCACTTCGGCGGCACTGGCGGCCAGCGTGAGCGCGGAGGTGATGACGGCGGTCGCCGTCAGCAGGGCAGTCAGTCTTGGCATGCGCATGTTCGTTCCTCTCTTGTTTTCCCGCTTGGCGGGTCAGGCTGTCTGATGGGCCTTCTGGTTCTGGCCCGGCTCGCCCGTGGCGGCATGGCTCAGGAAAGTCTGGATCTCGCTGTCGGTCGGCGCCGATGAGCCGCCATGGCGGGTGACGGAAAGTGCTGCCGCCGCATTGGCATAGCGCGCCGCCTCGAAGGGATGCACGCCGCGCGAGAGTGCACTGACGAAACCGCCGATATGGGTGTCGCCGGCGCCATTGGTGTCGATGGCATCGACCTTGAAGCCGGCAATGGTCTGCGTCTCGCCATTGACCAACCTCACGAAACAGCCCTTGGCGCCGGCGCGGATAACGACGCCTTCGGCCTTTGAGCAGTGGTCGGCGAGCAGCCGGGCGGCGAGTGCCTCGACATCGCCTTGCCCAGCGATCTCGACCGCTTCCGTCATGTTGCAGCTCAGCCATGTCGTACGGGCAAGCACCCGCGACAGGATGGGACGTGGGATATCCGCGATGACCGGCGTTGGATCGAAAACGAAGGGAATGTTTTCTGGCAGCGCCTCGATCCAGTCGGTCAGCGCGTTGTGGCTGCCGAGATAGCTCAGCGTGTAGCCTGACGTGAACACCCAATCATCAGACGCGACCACCACGGGCCTCATCATCTCGAGGCTGAGAATGCTCTCCGCACCGGGCCACGACACGAAGGTGCGCTCGGCATCGCCGGAGATCATGGCGACGCAATTGCCGCTGTCCATGACCGGCGATGGCGACGTCAGCGTTATGATGCCTTCGGCCGCAAACGCGGCGCGCAAAAAATCGCCATTCGGTCCGCTGCCGAGCTGGCCGCCGAACACCACCGTCATGCCGGTGCGGCTGGCCGCGACCATCATGTTGAAGCCGCCGCCGGCGACCTGCGCAAAGCTCGACGCGGTCTTCTCGCAGCCCGGCGCCGGCAAGGCGTCGATGCGGTAGACATAGTCGACGACGGCGCTGCCGATATGGACCAGACGCCCACTCATGCCGCGGCATCCTTGCTGGCCTTTGCCGTGCGCGCCGCGACGAGGTCTTCGGCAAGCGAGCGCACCTCCCCCATATCTATGCCGACGAGCCCGGCAATGTGTTGTTGCGGCAGTTGCGAAAAGCCGACGCAGGCGCCGGCCATGCCTGAGGCAATCGCGCCGATCGTGTCGGTGTCGCCGCCGAGATTGGCGCTGATGATTGCCGCTTGCCAGGGATCGCCCTGCGCGACTTCAAGCACGGCGAAAGCTGCCGGCACGGACTCCTGGCTGGCCACACCGGTGCCGACGAGATCGGTGATGAGCCCAATCGCATCCCGCATGGTCTTGCCGCGCACGAGCTCCTGCGCCCAGGCGATACGCGCGGCGATATCGCCACCAGTCACCCAATGTCCGAGCCGGGCGCCTCGCCGCGCGGCTGCTACCGCGCTGTCGGAAGCGGCACGCCAGTCGCCACCGGCGACGCCGTGGCTGGCGGCGGCGGCAACTGCTGCGGCCGAAGCGATGGCGATCGAGGTGTTGTGCGTCGCACGGCAGGTCTCCGCCACCTTGGCGATAAAAGCATCGAACGGTTCCAGCGGCATCATGATGCCGACCGGCGCGATGCGCATGGCCGCGCCATTGGTGTCGCCCCGGCTTCCCGCCTCTTCCGCCGGCACGCCGTCATTGATGGCGTCGATGGCGCGCTTGGTCGATGGTCCCAGCAGGTCATAGCTGCCGCGCGCCTTGACCTCGCGCTCCCAGTCGAGCAGTGCGTTCACCCAGCGCGCATGATCGAAGCGGTCGCCGGACTCGACGAGAATGCGACCAAGCAGCAGCGCCTGTTCGGTATCGTCGGTGATGGTGCCGGCAACGAGCCCCTTCGACACCGGATGATCGGCAAACGGCGCCACGAAATCCTCGACATGGCCGTATAGCTCGGCGATCCGCGCCGGCGACAGAAGCTGCGTCGGCATGCCCAGCGCATCACCGAGCGCCCCACCGACAAGCGCGCCCATGGCGCGATCGAGCGTGTCGTTGGTTCTGTCCGGCATCGCTCAAAACCTCATATGCAGCGCGAAATGCGCCGGGTTGAGCAGGCTGGTTACATATTCGATCGGCCGGTCGTCAGCCGCACGCGTCAGCCGGCGTCCGCGCAGGAACGGCGTGCCTTGCGGGCAGCCGAGAATGGCGGCGTCTTCGGGGTTGAGCATCTCGATGCCCACCCATTCCTCGCCATGGTCTGGGATGAGGCCGGCGGCGCGCAGCGTCTGGTGCAGCGAGCCTTCGCGCAGGCCACGCAGCGGCACGTCCTCCAGTTCGGGCGACAGCGGCAGGCGGCTGCGTTCGATGGAGATCGCATGGCCGTCGCTGGCATTGGTGCGCACCCGGTCGACGGCGATGAAGAACGGGCTTTCGATGCCAAGGAGCGCGGCAAGCTCGGCATCCTCGATCACTTCAAGCCGCAGCGTCCGGGTCTCGGCATTGGCGCCGGCATTGGCCAGTGCCCGCGACCAGCCGATGGCGTCGTCGACCGGCTTGCCGTCGAAGGTGACGAAGGAGCCGATGCCGACCTTGGTGGTGATCAGCCCGCGGCTGGACAGCTCCTCGAGGCCCTTGCGGACCGTGTTGCGGCTGACGGAAAAGCGCTGGACGAGTTCGTTCTCGCTTTGCAGGCGGTCGCCGAAGCCAAGCACGCCGGAGCGGATCTCATGTTCGAGAACGGTGGCGATCTGCTCGGGCTTGCCCGTGCCGGGAGAAAGTTGAACCGCGCGCCGCTTCATATGGGTACCTGTTCAGTAAACCTGTATAGTCCTGTTCGATATTGGAGTTGAAGGGCGACGTCAACGATATATTTGGATTCACGCATATGCGTTGTGCTCAGGTGCCCCAAGGCATCGTTTGTTCGCATGGCGACGCTAACCGCGCAGGGCGTCCCGTCTCCGAGACAGAGCGGGGGCAGCGCTTCCCTCAGGCGATTAGCCTTGCGCTCACACGAAGAAAAATTCCTCGATCCGTTGCTTGGCCGTCCGCAGCGCTGGCAGGATATCCCGCTCCATCGCCTCGACGGAGAGCCGCGCCGACTGCGTCGAGACGTTGATCGCCGCCACGGTCTTGCCGGCGCGGTCATAGATCGGCACCGCTATCGAGCGCAGGCCAAGTTCCAGTTCTTCATCGACGACGGCAAAGCCATCCGCCCTCGCCGCGTCGATGGCCTTGGCCAGCGCGGCGCGGCTGGTGATCGTCTTCGGCGTGCGCCGCTCGATCCTCGCCTCTGCAAGCAAGGCCTTCAGCTCATCCGCGCCCAGCCCCGCAAGCAGGACGCGCCCCATCGAGGTGCAATGCGCCGGCAGCCTGGTGCCGACATCGAGCGAAACGCTGAGGATGCGGCGGCCAGGAATGCGCGCGACATAGACGACTTCCTCGCCCGACAGCACCGCCGCGTTACAGGCCTCGTCGAACTGGCCCGCGACGTCGCGCATGATGGATGCCGCGAATGTCCACAGCGAGGCGCCGCCGAGCCAAGAGCGCACGATGGTGAGCAGGCGCGGCGATAGCGAAAACTGCCGGCCGGATTGCGTGGCATAGCCGGTGGCGGTCAGCGTCAGCAGGAAGCGACGCGCGCCGGCGCGGGTCAGCCCCGCCTCCTCCGCCATTTCGGTCAGCGTCATCCCGGCCGGATGCCGGGCCAGTATCTCCATGACTGCAAGGCCGCGCTCCAGCGAGCCGACATGGTCGCGCGTCGTTGCCTTGTCCTCCATGCGGCCTCCGCAAGACAATGCGCCGCCTTGACTCGTCTCGGCGGCGCGATGTAAAAATATCTCATACAAAACAAATGTTCGCAATACGAACTTTTTGAACTTCGGAGTTCTTGGCGATGGTCAATTTCCTGCCGCTCAAACAGGCCGTGGCGGAGAACCTGCATGATGGCGATACGGTGGCCTTCGAAGGCTTCACGCATCTGATCCCGACGGCGGCGGCGCATGAGGCCATCCGCCAGGGCTTTCGCGACCTGACGCTCATCCGCATGACCCCCGACCTGATCTACGACCAGATGATCGGCATGGGCATGGCCAAGAAGATCATCTTCTCCTATGTCGGCAATCCCGGCGTCGGCCTGCTGCGCCGCGCCCGCGACGCCATCGAGAACGGCTTCCCCCGGTCGATCGAGATCGAGGAGCACAGCCATGCCGGCATGGCCAACGCCTACGAGGCGGGAGCTGCCGGCCTGCCTTGCGCGGTGTTCCGCGGCTATCGCGGCGCCGGGCTGGCGGCAGTCAATCCCAACATCCGCTCGGTCACCTGCCCGTTCACCGGCGAGGTGCTTGCCGCCGTTCCTTCCATCCGACCGGACGTGACCTTCATCCACGCTCAGAAGGCCGACAAAAAAGGCAATGTTCTGGTCGAAGGCATTATCGGCATCCAGAAGGAAGCGGTGCTCGCGGCCAAGCGCGCCGTGGTGACGGTAGAGGAAGTCGTCGACAATTTCGACGACCTGCATCCCAACCTCACCGTGCTGCCGCGCTGGACCATCGCTGCGATCTCGGTGGTATCAGGCGGTTCGCATCCCTCCTACACGCACGGCTACTATGCCAGGGACAACGCCGCCTATCTCGAATGGGACGACATCGCCGCCGACCGTGAAAAATTCCAGACCTGGATGCAGGCCAATGTCCTCGATCGCACGGCGGACGATTTCGCCGGCCGCGTAAAGCATCTGAGGAGCGCGGGATGAGCGGCTTTACTCCCAATGAGATGATGACGATTGCCGCCAGCCGAGCCCTGAAAAACGACGATGTCTGCTTCGTCGGCATTGGCGCGCCGTCAGCCGCCTGCAACGTCGCGCGGCTGACGCATGCGCCCGACATCACGCTGATCTATGAAAGCGGCACCATCGGCACCGCGCCCGATGTTTTGCCGCTGTCGATCGGTGACGGCGAACTTTGCGATACCGCCGTCACGACCGTCTCGGTGCCGGAGATGTTTCGTTACTGGCTGCAGGGCGGCCGCATTTCGATCGGTTTCCTCGGTGCCGCCCAGCTCGACAAGTTCGGCAACATCAACACCACCATCATCGGCGACTATGCGCATCCCAAGACCCGCCTGCCCGGCGGCGGCGGCGCGCCGGAGATCGCCACCTCGTCGAAGGAGATCTACATCACCATGGCGCAGTCCAAGCGCGGCATGGTCGAGAAGATCGACTTCTTCACCTCCTTCGGCCATGGCGATGGGGGCGATCACCGCCAGCGCCTAGGCATCGACACCGCTGGACCGACGCTGCTGATCACCGACCTCGCCATCTGGAAGCCCGACCCGATGAGCAAGGAATTCACCGTGGTGTCGCTGCATCCCGGCGTGACGCGGCAGCAGGTGCAGGACAGCTGCGGCTGGATCGTAAAGTTCGCCGAGGCGCTTGACGAAACGCCGGCGCCGACGGAACTCGAGCTGACGACATTGCGTGACCTGCAGGCCCGCACCAAGGCGGCGCATGAGGGAAGCGGAAAAGAAAAGGCTGCATGACATGACCGAGGCATTCATCTGCGATTACATCCGCACCCCGATCGGCCGTTTCGGCGGCTCGCTGTCGTCGGTGCGGGCCGACGATCTCGGCGCCATTCCGCTGAAGGCGCTGGTCGAGCGCAATTCCGGCATCGACTGGCAGGCCATCGACGACGTCGTCTATGGCTGCGCCAACCAGGCCGGCGAGGACAATCGCAATGTCGCGCGCATGTCGCTCCTGCTCGCCGGATTGCCGCAGGAAGTGTCAGGCTCGACCGTCAATCGCCTCTGCGGGTCCGGCATGGACGCGCTCACCATCGCCGCCCGCGCCATCAAGGCGGGCGAAGCCGAGTTGATGATCGCCGGCGGCGTCGAATCGATGAGCCGCGCCCCCTTCGTCATGCCCAAGGCCGAGACCGCCTTTTCGCGCCATGCCGAGATCCACGACACCACCATCGGCTGGCGTTTCATCAACCCGCTGATGAAGAAACAGTATGGCGTCGATTCCATGCCGGAGACCGGCGAGAACGTCGCCGAGGATTTTTCAGTGTCGCGCGCCGACCAGGACGCCTTTGCCGTGCGCAGCCAGGACAAGGCCGTCGCGGCACAGGCCAATGGCCGGCTGGCGAAGGAGATTACCCCGGTGACGATCCCACAGAAAAAGGGCGATGCGATTATCGTATCGAAGGATGAGCATCCCCGCGCCGGCACCACGGTCGAGTCGCTAGCCAAATTGCCGACGCCGTTCCGCCAGGGCGGCACCGTCACCGCCGGCAACGCGTCCGGCGTCAATGACGGCGCGGCAGCGCTGATCATCGCCTCCGAAGCGGCTGTGAAAAAATACGGCCTGACGCCGATCGCCCGCGTCCTCGGCGGCGCTGCTGCCGGCGTGGCGCCACGCATCATGGGCATCGGCCCTGCCCCGGCGACACAAAAGCTCTGCGCCCGCCTCGGCCTGACACCGCAGCAATTCGATGTCATCGAGCTCAACGAAGCTTTCGCCTCCCAAGGCATCGCCGTGCTCCGCCAACTCGGCATCTCCGAGGACGCGGAGCACGTTAATCCGAATGGCGGCGCCATCGCGCTTGGTCATCCCTTGGGCATGTCGGGCGCGCGTATCACTGGCACCGCGGCACTGGAACTGCGCGAGCGCAGCGCCCGCTATGCGCTGGCCACCATGTGCATCGGCGTCGGCCAGGGCATCGCGGTGGCGCTCGAACGGGTTTGAGTTTGCACCGCCCTTAATAGGGCAAACCGACATAGTTTTCAGCCAGCGCGGTCGACGCCGCTTGCGAATGCACGAGATAGTCGAGCTCGGCTTCCTGGATGCGCTGGCCGAACTCGCCCGTATCGGGAAAGCGGTGCAGCATCGTCGTCATCCACCAGGAGAAGCGCACCGCCTTCCACACTCTGGCCAGCGCCTTGGCTGAATAAGCGTCGAGCCCGCTTGGTGATTTGTCCAGATAGAATTCGCGAAGCCCGGCAAAGAGATAGCGCACATCGCTGGCGGCGAGGTTGAGCCCCTTGGCGCCCGTCGGCGGCACGATATGGGCGGCGTCGCCGACCAGGAACAGCCGGCCGAAGCGCATCGGCTCGGCGACGAAGGAGCGCAGCGGCGCGATTGATTTTTCGAAGGACGGGCCGGTAACGACCGCGGCTGCGGTCTGTTCCGGCAGGCGACTGCGCAATTCGTCCCAGAAGCGACCGTCGCTCCAGGCGTCGACCTGTTCGTCAGCCGGGACCTGCACATAGTAGCGGCTGCGATGCGTCGACCGCATCGAGCACAGCGCAAAGCCCCGCTCATGGTTGGCGTAGACCAGTTCGTGATCGGCCGGCGGCACTTCGGCCAGCACGCCGAGCCAGCCGAAGGGATAGGTCCGCTCGAAGGTTTTCAGCGCCCGCCCAGGCGCCGATTTGCGGCTAACGCCGTGATAGCCGTCGCAGCCGGCGATGAAGTCGCAGTCGATGCAATGGCTGACGCCGTCCTTGTCGTAGGTGACGTAGGGCGCTTCGCCATCGAAACCATGCAGCGCGACGTTGGCCGCCTCATAGACGGTGGTCAGCCCGGCCGCCTCGCGCTTGTCCATCAGATCGTGCGTCACTTCGGTCTGACCATAGACGGTGACATGCTTGCCGCCGGTCAGTGCCGTGAGGTCGAGCCGGTGCAGGCCGCCGCCGAACGCAAGCGAGATGCCGGCATGCAGCAGGCCCTCGGCATGCAGCCTTACAGCTGCGCCCGCCTCTTCGAGCAACTCGACGGTGCCTTGTTCGAGCACCCCTGCCCGCACCCGGCCAAGCACATGCTGCCGGCTCGAACGTTCGAGGATCACCGTCTCGACACCAATGGTGCCGAGAAGCTGGCCAAGCAGCAGCCCGGACGGTCCGGAGCCGACAATGACGATCTTTGTGCGCATCAGTGTCCGAGGCTTTCGATCTGTCCGGCGAGTTCGGCGGCGAGCCGTAGCGCAGCCGCGGTCGCTATCGCCATTTGCGGCAAGAGCAGCCATTCCAGCGTCCAGGCAGCACCGGAGCGCTCCTGCTCATGCACCAGCGCCTGGTGCATGCCGGAAAGCTGGGTGGCGTTGAAGCGCGCCAGCGTCACCAGCACTTCCGCCTTCACCGGGTTCTGCTTGTGCGGCATGGCCGACGAGCCGCCACCGCCGGACAGCTTGATGTCGGTTCCACCTTGCGCCATCAACGCAACGTCCTGGCCGAATTTGCCGAGGCTGCCGGTGACAAGCGATAGCAGCCCGGCGAATTCGGCCAGCGCATCGCGCTGGCTGTGCCATTGCGGCGCATCGCCAAGGCCGAGTTTTGCGGCAAGGGCTGCGCGCACCGCAGGCCCCTTGTCGCCGAGCTTCTCCAGCGTGCCGGCAGCGCCGCCAAACTGCACCACGAGCAGACCCTTGGATTGCTCCGACAGTCTCTGCTGATGCCGTTGCAGCGGCGTGCGCCACACCGCCACGCGGTCCGACGCCTGAATTGGGATCGCCGGCTGCATGCGCGTCATCGCTGTCAATGCACGGCTGCCAAAACGTTCTTCCAGCCCCACCAGCCGCAGAATGTTTTCAGTCAGCAGCAGGTCGAGATGTTCAATGAGCCGGCGCAGCCGAAGCACCAGGCCAGTGTCGATGACGTCCTGGCTGGTTGCGCCGAAATGCACGCCGGCGTCGTGCGGCGCGCCGACCGCTGCCTTCAACTGGCGCACCAGTTCGGGCACGATCACGCCATCTTTCGCCACACCGGCCCGCAGCCGCGCGGTATCCGGCTTGTAGGACAACAGGACAGGTACAATCGCCGCGGCGGCATCCGTGCCGATAATCCCGCTTTCGGCTTCCGCTTGCGCCAGCGCGCGCTCGAAATCGAGCATGGCGGCGATTTCCGCATCCACCGAAAAATGCCGAGCCGCCTCCTCGTCGCCGAGCAGGCCGGAAAGCAGCGGATGGTCGAAGGGCGATACGGTCATGTGCTGGTTTCCTCCGTCAGCTGTCGAAGAAGACCGTTTCCTTCTCCCCCTGGAGATGGACGTCGAAAATATAGTTGTCGCCTTGCCGCTCGGCGATCAGCGTCGGCACGCGCACCTTGTGCTCGATGCGGGCCAGGATCGGATCCTCGGCATTGGCCTTGGCCTCGTCGGAGAAATAGAGCCGCGTGTGGAGGCCGATATTGATGCCGCGGGCGACGATCCACAGGCTGATATGCGGCGCCATCAGCCGGCCGTCGCCATACGGCACGCGTCCCGGCTTGATCGTCTGAAAACTGCACAGGCCGGTTTCCATGTCGGTCGGCTGACGGCCCCAGCCCTGAAAATCCGGATCGGCATCGCCGCGCAATTCGGCCGGCGAATTGTAGAAGCCATTGGCATCCGCTTGCCAGATCTCGATCAACGCATCCCTGAGCGGCGTGCCGGTGCCGTCGAGCACGCGAATGCGCAAACCGATGCGGTCGCCCTTGGCGTTGTCGTTGAGCATCGTGGCGCCCAGGTCTGTCGGGTAGACGCCGCCGATACCGCCGAAATTCGGCGTCAGCCCGATATGCACGTAGGGCCCGGCGGTCTGCGACGGGCTCTCCTTCAGCCGGGTCAGCGATTGCGCCATCAATTGCCCTCCGGACGGTTTTCGAACAGCGAGGCGCGGCGTCCGCGCAACACGATGTCGAACTTGTAGGCGCGCGCGTCGAACGGGATCGTCGCCTGCATGTCGAGCGCGGCGACCAGCGTCTCAATCGCCGCCTTGTCGCGGATACCGCGCACGATCGGGCACCGCCAGATCAGCGGGTCGCCCTCGAAATACATCTGGGTGATCAGCCGCTGTGCGAAGCCGTGGCCGAACACCGAGAAATGGATGTGCGACGGCCGCCAGTCATTGGGCCCGTTCGGCCAGGGATAGGGACCTGGCTTCACCGTGCGAAAGGCATAGCCGCCGTCGGCATCGGTGATGGTGCGGCCGCAGCCGCCGAAATTCGGATCGAGCGGCGCCAGATAGCCGTCCTTCTTGTGGCGGTAGCGGCCGCCCGCATTGGCCTGCCAGAATTCGAGCAGCGCGCCGGAGACGCCCTGGCCGCGCTCGTCGAGCACGCGGCCATAGACGATGATACGCTCGCCGATGGCGCTCTCGCCGGACTTTGCAAAATTGTGGATCAGGTCATTGTCGAGTTCGCCCAGCACGGCGTGGCCGAACACCGGACCGGTGATCTCCGACGCCGTGTTGTCGAAGGCCAGCAGCGCCTTCTGCGGCGAGCGCAGCACCGAAGTCTTGTAGTCGGGCGTCAGCGCCGGCGGGTGCCAGCCGCGGTCGCGCTGGAAGAAGGCGCCGGTCTCGGGCCTGCGGTTCGAGCCGGCATCAGCTGGCATGGCCAGCCCTGCTTCCGTCCATTTCCGAAAACACCTCCTTGGCGATCCTGAAGGCGCGGTTGGCCGCCGGCACGCCGGCATAGATCGCGACATGCAGGAACGCTTCGCAGATATCGTCGCGCGACGCACCGGTGTTGGCGGTGGCGCGCACATGCATGGCGACCTCTTCATCATGGCCAAGGGCGGCCAGCAGTGCCAGCGTCACGATCGAGCGTTCGCGCCTGCTGAAGCCCGGACGCGCCCACACAGTGCCCCATGCTGCCTCGGTGATCAGCTCCTGGAACGGCCGGTCGAAATCGGTGACGGCATCCTCGCTGCGATCGACATGAGGGTCGCCGAGCACCGAGCGCCTGACGGTCAGCCCGGTTCGGTATCTGGTTTCGTTTTTGGGCAGTTCATCCATGGGTCTGCTTTCTCAGGGGAAGCGCCGCGACGAAATCGCGGATCAGGGTGGTCAGCGCCTCGGGCTGTTCGACGCAAGGGATGTGCGCGGCGTCACGAATGATTTCGAAATGTGCGCCTGGGATCAGATCGGCCAGCCAGCGGACGAGATCCGGCGGCGTCGAGCCGTCCTGGTCGCCAACGACGCAAAGCGTGGGCACCGCGATCGCCTGCGCAGCCTCGGTAAAATCGGCATCGCGCACCGCGGCGCAGGTGCCGACATAGCCGGCGACGGCTTGCCGGGTCATCATGTTCCAGTAGCCGTCGAGCTCGGCGACACGGTCCGCGTGGAAGGCAGGCGTAAACCACATTTTGAGCACGGCATCGGCGATGGCCTGGATGCCTTTGCTTTCGACCGTTTCGATGCGGGTGTTCCAGCTGTCGGCCGTGCCGATCTTGTGGGCGGTGTCGCACAGGATGAGGCCGTCGACGATTTCGGGGCGCCGGGCATAAAACCCTTGCGCAATCAGGCCGCCCACCGACAGGCCGCACAGCACCGCATTGTTCAGTTCGAAATGATCGATCAGGCCCGACAGATCATCGACATGCTCGTCGATCGAGCTGACGCCACCAATGTCGGACAGGCCATGGCCGCGCTTGTCGTAGACCAACACAGGCATTTCGCCACCCAGTTCGGACAACACCTCGTCCCAGATGCGGAAGTCGGTGCCCAGCGAATTGATGAACACGATCGGCCGCGCATTTCCCTTCGCCTTGATATGGCGATGGTGCAGCGTGATGCCGCCAATGTTGACGAATGGCACGATTTCGATCCTCCGTGTTCACATTGCACAAGGCATTTGGTTTGGTAAAATGATATTTTACGCCGTTTCATTAACTGCTAGGTTATGAGAACATGTCCGAAAGCCGCATAAGGTTCCGTCACCTGCAGGCATTCCTTGAGGTAGCGCGGCAAGGCAGCGTGGCGAGGGCGGCCGACTTTCTCCATGTCAGCCCACCGGCCGTGACCAAGACGTTGCGCGAATTGGAGAGGCGCTTGGCATCGCTGTCGTCGAACGCGACGGCCGCGGCATCAGGGTGACGCGGCTTGGCGAAATCTTTCTCGGCCATGCCGGCACGGCGATCACGGCACTGAAGCGCGGCGTCGATTCCGTCCGCCAGGACGGCGCCATCAACCGGCATCCGATCCGCATCGGCGCGCTCCCGACAGTGTCGGCCAAGGTGATGCCACGCGCCATAAGCCTGTTCCTGAGTGAAAATACCGGTGCTGCGATCAAGATCGTCACCGGCGAGAACGCGGTCCTGCTGGAACAGTTGCGCGTCGGTGCGCTCGATCTCGTCGTCGGCCGGCTTGCGGCGCCGGAAAACATGACCGGCTTCTTCTTCGAGCATCTCTATTCCGAACCGGTGCTGTTCGTGGTGAGGGCCGGCCATCCGCTGCTGCAGCCGGGCCAGGACATCTTCGCCCGGCTCGATGAATTCCCGGTGCTGATGCCGACGCGGGAGTCGGTCATCCGCCCGTTCGTCGACCGCCTGTTCATCACCAACGGCATGACGGCGCCTGCGACCGAGATCGAGACCGTCTCGGATTCCTTCGGCCGTGCCTTCCTGCGCCAAAGCAATGCGGTCTGGATCATATCGACAGGCGTCGTCGCCAACGAACTCTCCAGCGGCGCCTTCGTCGCCTTGCCCGTCAACACCGAGGAAACCAAAGGGCCCGTCGGCCTGACGATGCGGACCGACACTGCGCCTTCGCCGGCCTTCACCATCCTGCTGCAGACCATTCGCGAGGCGGCCAGCCAGAACGCCTGAGCACCTTTCGCCAATCTGGCGCAGAGCGGGCCTTCAGCCGTATTTCCATAACCTGTTGGTTAACGAAACACCGCAAAATATCATTTTACCAAACCAAACACCTAGGGCACTGTGACGATGGGAGGATCGAAATCGTGCCGTTATCGGCATTGGCGGCGTTCCGCTGCCGCCTCAAGGCATGCCGGGGCGATCTCCGATCTTAAGAACGGGCGGCATCGATTTTGAGCAGGCCGGCGGTGACCTCCAGGTGCCGTCAGGAAAGGGAGGAATACCAGCATGACCTCAAGCAAATCCGGCGTCTCGCGGCGCCAGTTCATCGCCACATCGCTCGCCGGCGGCGCGGCACTTGCGCTCAGCCGCGGCCAGGCATTCGCGCAGGCCGCCGACACGCTGAAGGTCGGCTTTGTCAGCCCGCGCACCGGGCCGCTCGCCGGCTTCGGCCAGACCGACGGCTATGTGCTCGATCTCGCCCGCAAGGCGCTCGCCAACGGCCTCGACATCGGCGGCAAGAAATACAGTGTCGAGATCATCGACCAGGACACGCAATCCGACCCGTCGCGCGCCGGCCAGCTCGCCAAGGACCTCATCAACAACCAGGCCGTCGACCTGATGCTGGCGGTGTCGACGCCGGAGGTGATCAACCCGGTCGCCGACGCCTGCGAAGCCGCCGGCGTGCCTTGCCTCTCCACCGTCATGCCGTGGGAGGCCTGGTATTTCGGCCGCGGCGCCAAGCCCGGCGAACCCTCGCCGTTCAAATGGACCTATCATTTCGGCTTCGGCGTCGACGAGTTCTTCCGGACCTACATCTCGCAATGGAGCCTGATCGAGACCAACAAGAAGGTCGGCGTCATGTATCCCAACGACGCCGACGGCAATGCCATCCGCACCCATCTGGCGCCGTTGCTGGCAAAGCAGGGTTTCACCATCGTCGATCCCGGCGCCTACGAGACCGGCACCACCGACTATTCCTCGCAGATCGCACTGTTCAAACAGGAAGGCGTCGAGATCTTCAACTCCTTCCCGATCCCGCCGGACTTCGCCGCCTTCTGGCGCCAGGCCGCGCAGCAAGGCCTGATCAAGCAGATCAAGATCTGCCAGGTCGCCAAGACCGGGCTGTTCCCGTCCGACATCGAGGCGCTCGGCGATCTCGGCAACAAGATTTCGAGCGCCGCGTACTGGCACAAGGCCTTCCCCTACAAGTCGCCGCTGACCGGCGTTTCGGGGACCGAACTGGCCGACGGTTATGAGGCCGCCAGCGGCAAGCAGTGGACGCAGCAGCTCGGCGCTTCGATGTCGCTGCTCGACGCCGGCTTCGAAGCGCTGAAGGCCAGCGCCGACGCCAAGGACAAGGCAGCGGTCGCCAAGGCCCTGAGCACGCTCAACATCGAGACCATGATCGGCAAGGTCGACTTCACCAGCGGCCCGGTCGCCAATGTCTCGCCCGGCCCGATCATCGGCACGCAATGGGTGGCCGCCAAGGAAGGCGGCAAGTTCCCGCTCGACTATGTCGTCACCGAGAATGCCACCGACCCGAAGGTGCCGGTCGAAGCCAAGCTCCAGCCGTATAACGGCTGACGGACGGCTACGGGGATCGCATCGTGAACGGTTCAGCAAACGCCGCGATCCTCAGCGCTGCCGGCATCCAGAAACGCTTCGGCGCGCTGGTGGTGCTCGACGACATCGATTTCGCCATGAATGCCGACGAGGCCGTCGGCATCGTCGGCCCGAACGGCGCCGGCAAGACGACGCTGCTCAGCATCTTGTCAGGCGCCTTCCCGCCGAGCGCCGGCACGGTCGCCTTCAAGGGCGGCGATGTGACAGCGCTGCCGGCAACGCAGCGCTGCCGGCTCGGCCTGGTGCGCACGCACCAGGTGCCCAAGCCGTTCAGCGGCATGACCACGTTCGAGAACGCTTTTGTTGCCGCGTCGCATGGCGCCGGTCTCGCCCGCGACGAGGCCTATGAAGAGGCGCTGGAGGCGCTGAAACTGTGCGGCATGATGGGCGTGGCCAACCGGCGCGCCGAAACGCTCGGCCTGCTCGACCGCAAGCGGCTGGAACTTGCCCGCGCGCTCGCGGCAAGGCCTACGCTGCTTCTGCTCGACGAGATCGGCGGCGGACTGACCGATGGCGAGGCGAGCGAACTTGTCGATACCATCAAGGAATTGCGCCGCCGCAAGATCGGCATCGTCTGGATCGAGCACATCGTCCACATCCTGCTGCAGGTGGCAGAGCGGCTGATCTGTATGGACGCCGGCAAGATCATCGCCGATGGCGAGCCGCAAGCGGTGATGGCCGACCCGGAAGTCGTGCGCGCCTATCTCGGCGGAGGCCCGAAATGAGCCTGCTCGCAATCGAGAATCTGGTCGTCCGCCATGGCCTGTTGCAGGCGGTGCGCGGTGTGAGCTTTACGATCGAGCGCGGCGAAACGCTGGCGCTGGTCGGCGCCAACGGCGCCGGCAAGACGACGCTGCTGCGGGCGATCGCCGGCGCCCATGAGCCGACGGCCGGCCGCGTGCTGCTGAATGGCGCCGATATCACCGGCGTTCCCTCGCACAAGCGCGTCGGCATGGGCGTCGCGCTGGTGCCGGAAGGGCGAAAACTGTTCGTGCAGATGACGGTCGAGGAGAACCTCCTGCTTGGCAAGGCCGCCGGCCGTCCCGGCGACTGGAGCGTGGAACGAGTGCTCGACACGTTCCTCAATCTGAAGCCGCGCCGCCACGCCAAGACCGGGCATCTCTCCGGTGGCGAGCAGCAGGCCACCGCCATCGGCCGCGCGTTGATGAGCAATCCGGAGCTGCTGCTGCTCGACGAGGTCTCGCTCGGCCTGTCGCCGCTGGTGGTCGATCGCGTATACGCTTCGCTGCAAGGGCTGATCAGCTCCGGCACGACGATCATCCTGGTCGAACAGGACCTCAATCGCGCGCTCTCGGTCTCGGACAAGGTCATCTGCATGCTCGAAGGACGCGTCGCGCTGGAAGGCCCGAGCAAGGGCATGTCCCGCGATGAAGTGACGAAAGCCTATTTCGGCCTGCACAGGAAAAGCGCCGGGAGTGTGCCGGCATGAGCAACCAGATCGTCCAGGGCATCCTGCTCGGCGGCTACTACGCGCTGATCGCCTGCGGCCTCTCCTTCATGTTTTCGGTGATGCGCATAATCAACCTCGCGCATGGCAGCCTGGCCGTGTTTTCCGCCTACGCGCTGTGGTGGCTCGCCTCGCAATTCCATATCTCGCCCTTCGTCGGCCTGCTCATCGTGCTGCCGCTGATGGCGGCCATCGGCTGGGCGCTGCAGCGCTTCCTGCTCGAGCGCAGCGCCCGCGGCGGCGCGCTCCTGCCGATCCTGACCACGTTCGGCCTCGCCATCGTCATCGACAATGCGCTGTTCGAGCAGTTCGGCGCCGACACACGTTCGCTGGCGCCCTATATCGGCAGCCTCTCCTACGATTCCTGGGAATGGCCGGGCAGCATCTATGTCGGCAAGCTTGCCGTGATCATGTTCGCCGCCGCCGTCATATTGCTTGGCGGACTGCAGCTGTTCCTCACCCGCACCAGGCTTGGCCGCTCGATCCGCGCCACGTCGGAAGATCCCGACACGGCCGGTCTCGTCGGCGTCGATGCGCGCCGCGCCAATGCCCTCGCCGCCGCCATCGCCATGGTCACCGTTGGGCTGGCCGGCGCCTTCCTCGCCATGCGCGCCACCTTCGATCCCTATACCGGCGCACCTCAATTGCTGTTCGCTTTCGAGGCGGCGGTGATCGGCGGCGCCGGTTCGCTATGGGGCACGCTGGTCGGCGGCATCATGCTGGCGCTCGCCCAGACCCTCGGCGCGCAGATCCATCCGCAAGGTTTTCTGATCGGCGGCCATGTCGCCTTCCTGATCGTGCTGTTCATCCGGCTCTCCACCTCCGGCCTCGGCCTGCGCGGCCTGCTGCGCCTGCCCGCGAGGAAAGCATCATGAGCGCGGTTTTAAACGCCCCCGTCATCGAGCGCGGCACCTCCGCCTCGCGCATCTCGGCGATCGCGGTCGTCGTCATCATCGCGCTGCTCGCTGTTGCGCCGCATTTCCTGTCGGCCGGCGCCGTCGACCGCATGACCGCCTTGTTCATCTATGTGATCCTGGCGGCGATGTGGAACGCGCTGGCCGGCTTCGGCGGGCTGGTTTCGGTGGGACAGCAAGTGTTCTTCGGCCTCGGCGCCTATTTCACCATCCGCCTGGCCGATGCCGGCCTCAACCCGTTCGCTTCTCTGTTTGTCTCGGCGATCATTGTCGGCGCGATCTCCTGGCCAATGTCGCTATTCATGCTGAAGCTGAAGAACGGCGAGTTCGCCATCGGCATGTGGGTGATCGCGGCGCTCACCCATCTCCTGGTCAATCTCGACCGGCTGGTGCAAGGCGAGACCGGGACGTCGCTGATCTCGCTCAACGGCTATGACGCCGGCTCCAGGCGGGCAACGATCTACTGGCTGGCGTTGGCCGCGATGACGGCGCTGCTCGCCACCCTGTTTAGCCTGCTGCGTGGCAGCACGGGTGCGGCCATCCGCGCCATCAGGGACAATGAGGAGGCCGCGGCATCGGTCGGCGTGCGCGTCACCGGAACCAAGCGGCTGCTCTTCGTGCTCGCCGCCTTCGGCATCGGCATGGCCGGCGCGCTGTGGTTGGCCACGTCGATCACCTTCCAGCCGAAAACCTACTTCAACGTCCAGTGGACCGCCTACATGATCTTCATGGTGCTGGTCGGCGGCATCGGCACCTTCGAGGGCGCCATTCTGGGTGCGCTGCTGTTCTTCCTCATCGAGACCTGGTTCGGCGGCACCGGCGTCTGGTATCTGATCGGCCTCGGCGCCACGGCGGTGCTGTTCTCGCTCTTCCTGCCGCGCGGCCTGTGGGGAACGCTGGAGGAGCGCTTTGGCCTGCGCCTGCTGCCGGTCGGCTATCGCGTCAGGCTCCCGCCAAACGCCGCAGATGGCGACGCGGCGCCCTCGCCGCAACAGGCCGCAACGCATCCAGAAAAGGCGTGACCATGCTGTTCGGCAAGACCATCCTCATCACCGGTGTCGCCTCTGGTATCGGCGCTCGCACGGCCGAACTTGCCGGCCAACTGGGCGCTGACGTGATCGGCGTCGACGTGCGTGAACCTGCCGCACCGGTCGGCTTCTTCGTCAAGGCCGACATCTCGTTCAAGGCCGGCGTCGACGATCTCCTCGGGCGCCTGCCGCAGCGCATCGATGCGCTCTGCAATGTCGCCGGCCTCCCCGGCAACACCGGTGCGGTGTCGACACTGGCCGTCAACTTCTATGGCCTGCGCGCGCTCTCGGAAGGCCTCGCACCCAGACTTCGTGAAGGCGGCGCCGTGGTCAACGTCGCCTCGATCGCCGGCTATGGCTGGCGCGCCAATCTCAACCGCGCGGCATCGATGGTCGGCATCGAAGGCTTTCCCGATGTGGCGGAGGTGGTCGCCGACCATCAGGTGAAGAACGAGGAAGGCTATTCCGTTTCCAAGGAGCTGCTGCTGTTGTGGACGCAGCGCGCCGCGCATCAGGACCTGTTCAGGAGCCGCGGCATCCGCGTCAATGCAGTGAGCCCCGGCCCGGTCGAGACGCCGATCCTCAAACAGTTCCGCAATGTGCTGGGCGACGCCCGCGTCGATAGCGACATCGCCCGTGTCGGCCGCGCCGGCACATCGGGCGACATCGCGCCTGTCGTGCTGTTCCTGTGCTCGGACGGCGCACGCTGGATCAACGGCGCCAATGTGCCGGTTGACGGTGGGCTTGAAGCATCGATCAATGCCGAGGTGCTCGGCTTCTAGACCATGATCCCGAAAAGTGGGAGCCGGTGTTCGGAATCAGATCGTGGTCGATAATAGGTAGAAAAGACGCTCGACGGCGAGCGAGGGAGAGAACAATGGACATCGGACTTCTGATCGACGGCGATAAAAGGGATGCCTCCGGCTCAGCCTCTTACGAGCGCATGGACCCGTTCACCGGCAAGCTGGCGACCCGCGCTGCCGCAGCCAGCATCGCCGACGCCAATGCCGCGGTCGAAGCCGCTGCTGCCGCTTTCAAGACGTGGTCGAAGACCGGTCCGGGCGAGCGCCGCGCTTTGCTGTCCAAGGCGGCCGATGTCATGGACTCCAAGGTCGGCGAATTCACCAAATTGATGATGGAAGAAACCGGCGCGACCGGCCCCTGGGCCGGCTTCAACGTCATGCTCGCCGCCAAAATGCTGCGCGAGGCAGCCGCCATGACGACGCAGATTTCGGGCGAGGTCATTCCCTCCGACAAGCCCGGCACGCTGGCCATGGCGATCCGCCAGCCGGCCGGCGTCTGCCTCGGCATCGCGCCGTGGAATGCACCGGTCATCCTCGGAACCCGTGCCATCGCCATGCCGATCGCCTGCGGCAACACGGTTGTGCTGAAAGCTTCGGAAATGTGCCCAGGCACACACCGGCTGATCGGGCAGGTGCTGGTCGAGGCCGGCCTGCCCAAGGGCGTCATCAATGTCGTCACCAATCATCCCAACGACGCAGCGACAATCGTCGAGGCACTGGTCGCGCACCCCGCCGTAAGGCGTGTCAACTTCACCGGCTCGACCAAGGTCGGCAGGATCATTGCCGAACTCGCCGGCCGTCACTTGAAGCCGGCGCTGCTCGAACTCGGCGGCAAGGCGCCGCTGGTCGTGCTCGACGATGCCGACATCGACGCCGCGGTCAATGCCGCGACCTTCGGCGCCTACATGCATCAGGGCCAGATCTGCATGTCGACCGAGCGTCTGGTCGTCGATGAAAAGGTCGCCGACGAATTCGTCGCCAAGCTCGCCGCCCGCGCCGCGCAGCTGCCTGCCGGCGACCCGCGCGGCCATGTCGTGCTCGGTTCGCTGATCAGCGACCAAGCCGCCGACAAGATGGAAGAACTGGTTGCCGACGCCGTCGCCAAGGGCGCCAGGCTTGTGGCCGGCGGCAAGCGCACCGGAACCGTGGTCGAGGCGACATTGCTCGACCACGTGACGCCAGCGATGCGCGTCTATTCGGAAGAATCCTTCGGCCCGGTCAAGCCGGTGATCCGCGTCAAGGGCGAGGACGAAGCGGTATGTGTCGCCAACGATACCGAATACGGCCTGTCTTCAGCCGTGTTCAGCCGCGACATCCGCCGTGCCATGGCGGTTGCCGCGCGCATCGAAGCCGGTATCTGCCACATCAACGGCCCGACCGTCGGCGACGAGGCGCAAATGCCGTTCGGCGGCGTCAAGGGTTCAGGCTACGGCCGCTTCGGCGGCAAGGCCTCGATTGCCGAGTTCACCGACCTGCGCTGGCTGACCATCGAGGATCCGGGGCAGCACTATCCGTTTTGACTCCACCTTCTCTCACAGGGGAGAAGGAAAGGAGCCCTCAGGGCCGTTGCCTGGCGAGCCAACGGATTCCCGCATCAAAACCCGGCAAGGCTCGAGCCACGCGATCGGCGGCCCCTCCCGGAGTTGTAAATCGTTTAATCGTGGGTATTTTACCCCTCAAGCACATGCCGCCGGACGGCGGCAAGCGGTTTTGGGGACTACCACAAGCGCAAAGCAAAATACGCGATACGGATCGCGCCGGGGAGGAATCGTCATGCCAAACAAGACCCTGCCGCTGGTCATCAGCGCGCCGGAACCACGCACGCTCGACCTGATCTTCACCTCACCGCAGCTGGCGCGCCTCAAAGCGCATTACCGCGTCGTCGAGACGACGGCCGAGGGCGTGGCGAACTTGCCCGCCGACGTGCTTGCCGAAGCCCGCTATATTATCGGCCAGCCGCCGATCTCGCCCGAGACCTTGGACCGGATGCAGGCGCTGCGTTGCGTCTTCAATGTCGAGACCAACCTCATCAACAACATGCCCTATGAGACGCTGTTTGCGCGCGGCATCCATGTCGTCACCACCGGCCTCGTCTTCGCCGAGCCGGTGGCCGAGCTTGGCCTCGCCATGGCGCTCAACCTCGCCCGCAACATCGTCGATGCCGACCTCGCCTTCCGCAAAGGCGAAGAGCTGTGGGGCGGCGACGGCAATTTGACGGCGCGGCTTCTGTCCGGCGCCGATGTCGGCATCATCGGCTTCGGCGATCTCGGCCGTGCGCTCAACCGACTGCTGTCGGGTTTTCGCACCCGCACCAAGGTCTTCGATCCCTGGCTGCCGCCATCGATCCTGATCGACAGTGGCGTCGAGCCGGCTTCGCTGGACGAGGTGCTGTCGACCAGCGATTTCGTCTTCGTCGTCGCTTCGGTGACCTCGGAGAACCAGGGTTTTCTCGGCACCGATGCTTTTGCCAGCATGCGCAAGGGCGCCGCCTTCATCCTGCTCAGCCGCGCCGGCGTCGTCGATTTTCCGGCCTTGATGGCGGCGGTGAAGAGTGGTCACATCCTTGCCGCCAGCGATGTCTTCCCCGAAGAGCCGCTGGCGGCGGACCATCCGGTCCGTGCGATCCCCGGCTTCCTGCGCTCCGCCCACCGCGCCGGCGCGCTCGACATCGCCTTCAAGCGCATGGGCGACATGGTTCTGGAAGACATGGACCTGATCGACCGCGGCCTGCCGCCGCTGCGCTCCAAGCGCGCCGAGCGCGAGACCGTGTCAAGGATGCGTTCGAAGCCGGCGGACAGGAACTAGTTATCGCGATAAATCCGTCTGAAATGGATTTCGGAGTTGGCCAAGCCGCGTTGTCATCGTCGCTCAGGATGACCGCAAGCGCGGGAACCTTTGCACGGCGATACCCCGCCAGGCCTGGCCGGCGGGGTATTGATTTGCGGATCACGTAAAAATCTGCGTGCTATCCGGCCGCGACGCCGGCAGCTGAGCGATTGGCCAGCACCAGCCCGACCTCGCCGACGACCTGCTCGACGCGCTTCAGGATGGGTTCTGCCCGCAGCACGCCATCGGAAAAATCCTTGTCCGTGGCATAGACCCCTGTCGGCAGCGTCAGCGCCTCGAAGAAGCCGAACAGCGGCCGCAACTGGTGCTCGACGATCAACGCGTGGCGATCGTTACCGCCGGTGGCAAGCAGCACCACCGGCTTGCCGCGCAAGGAAGCGGGATCGAAGAGGTCGAAGAAGTGCTTGAACAGGCCGGTGTAGCTGCCCTTGTAGGTCGGTGACCCCACCACCAGCACATCGGCATTGACGACGCTGTCGAAGACTGCCCGGGCCTGGCCGTCGAGATCGCGCGCCCATTTGGCAGCGCCGAGCGACGGGCCGAGGTCTTCGATGTCATAGGTGCTCGCCGACAGGCCATGCTGGCGCGCAATATCCCTGACAACCTGGTCGACAAAACCACGCGTCTTGGACGGCCTGGTGAAATTGCCGGAAAACCCGACGACGGTTGGATTGGGCATATTCTGGCACCTCTTGCGCGGCGGGCAGGCCCGCCTCATACCGCATGTTTACAGGCTTGCGCCTGCAGCAAGAAGCAAGGATAGGCCCTCTAGCGCCATTGCCGGGGATTTTTTTTCCGTTTGGCCGGTGCGCTCACTCAGGCCGCGAGAAACAGAACCGTCTGCAAGAGCAGAGCGATATTGGCGGCGGCCGCGCCTCGCGCTAGGGCTTTGCCAGCACTATGTCTGATCATATCCCGCCGCGGTTCGCCGCCGCTTTGCCCAGGAGATGCTTCGTGCCCAAAGGTTCTGACCTGCTTGTTGCCGCCCTCGAGAATGAGGGCGTCGATCGCATCTTCGGCATTCCCGGCGAAGAAAACCTGGACGTCGTCGAATCCATCCGCAAATCCTCGATCCAGCTCATCCTCACCCGTCATGAGCAGGCGGCGGCGTTCATGGCCGCCACCCATGGCAGGCTCACCGGCAAGCCGGGCGTCTGCATCACCACGCTCGGGCCCGGCGCCCTGAACCTGACGACGGGTGCCGCCTATGCGCTGCTGGGCGCCATGCCGATGATCATGATCACCGGGCAGAAGGGCATCCGGTCGTCGCGCCAGGCCCGCTTCCAGATCGTCGACATCGTCGCCGCGATGAAGCCGCTGACCAAGCTGTCACGCCAGATCATCTCGGCGAAGACCATTCCCGCCGTGGTGCGCGAAGCGTTTCGGATTGCCGAAGAGGAGCGTCCGGGACCGGTGCATCTGGAACTGCCCGAAGACATCGCGGCCGAGGAGTGCGACGATGTCGCGCTGATCCCGCCGCATCCGGTCGAGCTTCCGCTGGCCAGCCCGCTTGCGCTCGACCGCGCCGCCGAGATGATCATCAAGGCGCAGCGTCCTCTGGCAATGCTGGGCGCCGCCGCATCGCGGCCGCGCTCGACGTCCGACCTCGCCCAGTTCGTGATCAGGACCGGCATTCCCTATTTCACCACGCAGATGGGCAAGGGCACGGTGCCCGGCGGCACCGAACTCTACATGGGCACCGCCGCGCTCTCCGAGCGCGACTATGTCCATGAGGCCATCGAACAGGCCGACCTCATAATCACCATCGGCCACGACACGATCGAGAAGCCGCCCTTCATTATGGGCGACAAGGGACCGAAGGTGATCCATGTCGGTTACCAGCCGGCCAATGTCGAGCAGGTCTATTTCCCGCAGACCGAAGTGGTCGGCGACATCGGCGCTTCGCTCAGGCTGCTTGCCGACCGGATCGAGGGCAAGATCCCCAACGCGCAGGCGCTACTGCCGCTGCGCGAAGGGATTTTGAGCCGCATTGCCACCCGCGCCACCGAAGACCGTTTCACGCCGCAGCGCTTGGTGCACGATGTGCGCGCGGTGATGCCGGCCGATGGCATCCTGGCGCTCGACAACGGCATGTACAAGATCTGGTTTGCGCGCAACTACCGCACGCGCGTCGCCAACACTTTGCTGCTCGACAACGCCCTGGCCACGATGGGCGCCGGCCTGCCGTCGGCGATGACGGCCGCGATGCTCTATCCCGCACGCCGCGTCATGGCGATCTGCGGCGATGGCGGCTTCATGATGAACAGCCAGGAACTGGAAACCGCCGTCAGGCTGAAGCTCAATTTGGTCGTGCTGATCATCGAGGACAATGCTTTCGGCATGATCCGCTGGAAGCAGGCGGTCGACCAGTTCCCCGATTTCGGCATGACCTTCGGCAATCCCGATTTCGTCCGCTATGCCGAGGCCTATGGCGCCAAGGGAACCAGGGTCGGCGCCGTCTCAGAAATACAATCGACGCTTGAACAGGCCTTTGCCTGCGGTGGCGTCCATCTCGTCGTCGTTCCGATCGACTATTCGGAGAACGAGCGCGTCCTGGTCGAGGAACTGCGCCACCGGTTGCCGGCGCCACCGGAGGCCTGACGGTGGAGTAGATACCGCCGCAGCAGCGCTCAGGCGGCCCGGACCTTGGCGCTCCCACGCGCCCAGGTCGGCAGCCAGTCGCCATGTGTCGCCAGCAACTCATCGACCAGCGCCCAGATCTGGTCGAGATCGAGTTCGGCCGCCGTATGCGGGTCCATCATCGCCGCGTGGTAGATGTGCTCGCGGTTTTCGGTCATCAACGCCTGCACCGTCAGTTCCTGCACATTGATGTTGGTGCGTATCAACGCGGTGAGTTGCGGCGGCAGCTCGCCAATATAGGTCGGCTGGATGCCGGAGGCGTCCACCAGACACGGCACCTCGGCGGCGCAATTGTCCGGCAGCGAGGTGATGCAGCCATTGTTGCGGACATTGCCGTAGATCACCGAAGGCTCCCCGGTCCACACCGAGTTCATGATCGAGGACGCGTATTCCTTCGATTGCTCGACCTCGATGCGGTCGGCCGAGCGATAGGCCTCGGCCTGGCCCTTCCAGCGCTCGATCTGTTCGATGCAGCGCTTGGGATATTCGTCGAGCGGAATGCCGAACTTCTCGATCAGGTCGGGGCGGCCTTCCTTGATGAAATAGGGCGTGTATTCGGCGAAATGCTCGGAGCTTTCGGTGACGAAATAGCCGAGCCGCGTCAGCATCTCGTAGCGCACCTTGTTGGGGCAGCGCGGGTTCCAGCCCGGCTTCGGCGCCCTGCCCTCGCGATAGGCGCGGACCAGGTCCGGATAGAGGTTGCGGTAAGAGCCATCCGGCTGCCGGTGCTCGAACTTCAGGTAGAAGGCCATGTGGTTGATGCCGGCCGAGCGGTAGCGTATCTCCTCGTAGGGAATGTCGAGATCGTGCGCCAGTTCCATCGCCGTGCCTTGCACCGAATGGCAGAGGCCGACCTGTTTGATCTCAGGGTATTTCTCTGAGATCGCCCAGGTGTTGATCGCCATCGGGTTGACGTATTGCAGCATGATCGCGTTTGGGCAGACGGCCAGCATGTCCTCGCAGATCTTCCACAGATGCGGCACGGTCCGGAGGCCGCGCATGATGCCGCCGACGCCGAGCGTGTCGGCAATGGTCTGGCGCAGGCCGTATTTCTTCGGCACCTCGAAATCGGTGACGGTGCAGGGCTCAAAGCCGCCGATCTGGAAGGCGACGACCACGAAGTCGGCACCGGCGAGCGCCTTGCGCTGGTCGGAAT
The DNA here is from genome assembly GCF_030323165.1 of Mesorhizobium sp. C416B. NCBI lineage: Bacteria > Pseudomonadati > Pseudomonadota > Alphaproteobacteria > Hyphomicrobiales > Phyllobacteriaceae > Mesorhizobium > Mesorhizobium sp. C416B. Next base: position 5,858,022 of record NZ_CP100471.1, on the reverse strand, counting down.
AGGTCTCGGCCTTCGCCTTCACGCCCAGCGTCGCGATCAGCTTGTTGACGACGATGGCGCTCTCTTCCAGCCGCTGCGGATTGATGTCCATCAGCGCGATCGTCGCGCCTGACAGCGATGGGCGCTGCAGCACGTCGCCGACAATGTTCTTCATGAACACGGTCGAACCCGCGCCAATGAAGGTGATCCTGGGATGTCTTGCCACTATTAAACCTCCGGCACTTTGCTACGCCACGTCGAAGGCGGCCCTGACGAGCCGTTCGGTGTAGGCGGTCTTGGGATGGGTGAGGACCTCGTCGACAGTCCCCTGTTCGACGATCTTGCCGTTCTGCATGACGATGACACGGTGGCAGAGCGCGCGCACGACCTTGAGGTCGTGCGAAATGAAGAGATAGCTAAGGCCGCGTTCGTCCTGCAGCTTGCGCAACAGGTCGATGATCTGCGCCTGCACCGAAAGGTCGAGCGCCGATGTCGGTTCGTCGAGCAGGATGAATTCGGGCTCCAGCGCGATGGCTCGGGCAATGGCGATGCGCTGCCGCTGGCCGCCGGAAAATTCGTGCGGGAACCGCGACAGGATATCGCCGGGCATGCCGGCGCTGACCAGGGCGTCGCGCACCCGACCGACCCTCTCGCGCCGTGTCGCGCCGATCCTGTTGACGACCAGCCCTTCCTCGATGATCTGGCCGATCGTCATACGCGGGTTAAGCGACGAGAACGGATCCTGAAAAACGACCTGCATGCGCGAGCGCAGCGGCCGCATCCCGGCGCGCGACAGGCCGTGGATCGGCTGGCCGTCGAAGCTGACCTCGCCGCGCTTGGCCTCGGTGAGCTTGAGCAAGGCGAGACCGAACGTGGTCTTGCCGGAGCCGGATTCGCCGACCAGCCCCAGTGTCTCGTGGCGGCAAAGCTTCAGGCCGAGATCGTCGACGGCGACCAGCTCGCGCCAGTCCGGCTTCAGGAAGCTGCCATGGCGCAGCATGAAGCAGACGCGCATATTGCGGGCCTCGAGGATGGTGCCGCTGTTTTCCGGCAGCGGCTGCGGCTTGCCGTGCGGCTCTGAAGCGAGCAGCCGCTTGGTATAGGCATGCTGCGGGTCGGCGAACAGCCGCTCGGTAACGTTGTGCTCGCACATCTCGCCATGCTGCATGACATAGACATAGTCCGAGAATTTCCGCACCACGGTGAGGTCGTGGGTGATCAGGATGACCGCCATCCTGAGTTCTTTTTGCAGATTGCGGATCAAATTGAGGATCTGCGCCTGGACCGTGACGTCGAGCGCTGTCGTTGGCTCGTCGGCGATCAGCACATCGGGGTCGTTGGCGAGCGCCATGGCGATCATCACGCGCTGGCGCTGCCCGCCCGACATCTGGTGCGGATACTGCTTGATGCGCGCTTCCGGCTCGGGGATCTGGACATGCCGCAAAAGCTCGAGCGCCCGCGCCCAGGCTTGCTTGCGGCTGACCTTTCGATGCACTCTGATCGCCTCGACGATCTGACTGCCGACCGTATAGATCGGGTTGAGCGAGCTCATCGGCTCCTGGAAGATCATCGAGATGCGATTGCCGCGCAACTTGCGCCGGGCGCTCTCGGGGAATTTCAGTATGTCCTGCCCGCAATAGTCGATGGTGGATTTCGGCGACACGGTGGCCCGCTTTGACAAGAGCCCCATGACGGCGCGCGCCGTCACCGACTTGCCGGAACCGGACTCGCCGACGATGGCGATCGTCTCCCCGCGATAGAGCTGGAACGAGACATCCTTCACCGCGTCGACGACGCCGTGCTCGACCTTGAAGGCGACCTCGATGTTGCGGGCATCGATGATGGGTTGGTCGTGGCGGCCGGCATGGTCGAGCCGGACGGCTGGTGCGAAGGTGGCTGCGAGCGCTACGGTCATCCCGGCCACCTCAATAGGGATCGACGGCATCGCGCAGGCCGTCGCCCAGCGCGTTGAAGGCAAAGACGGTGATCAGCACGAAGCCGACCGGCGACAGGATCCACGGATAGGTGCCGATGACCGAATAGGTAGCCGTGTCCTGCAGCATCAGCCCCCATGAGATCAGCGGCGGTTTCACGGCGAAGCCGAGGAAGCCGAGAAAGGCTTCGAGCAGTACCACCGTCGGGATCGCGATCGTCACGGCGACGATGACGTGGCTCATCACATTGGGGAAAATGTGCTGCATGATGATACGCATGTCGGTGGCGCCAACCGCCATGGCAGCGCGCACATAGTCGATCCGCGCCAGCGCCAGCGTCTTGCCGCGCACCTCGCGCGACATCTGCGCCCAGCCCAGCGCCGACATGACGATGATGACGAAGGCGAGGAAGACGTTGGTCGGCGCGGTCACCGGGATCAGCGTCGTCAGCGCAAGATAGAGCGGCAATTGCGGGAAGGCGAGCACCAGCTCGACAAAGCGCTGCATCCAGACGTCGAAGCGGCCGCCGAAATAGCCCGAGACCATGCCGACTGTGGTGCCGATGACGGTGATGATGAACACCACCGTCAGCGCGATCATCAGCGAGACGCGCGAGCCCTGGATGGCGCGCGACAACACATCGCGGCCGAATTTGTCGGTGCCGAGAAAATGCACCGGCTGGCCGTCGGCCGAAGCGAAGAAATGCCGGTTGGCGGGGATCAGGCCAAGCAGCCGGTAGTCGGCGCCCTTGACGAAGAAGCCGAGCAGGCGCGGATGCTCGTAATCCGGCCCGACGACCGGCTGGAAGGTGACCGGGTCGAGGTCTGCAGAATCCGCCAGCGCATAGACCCGCGGCTGGAGCACGAAATTCCCGTCTCTGTCGTGAAAACTCATCACTTGCGGCGGGGCGAAAGCGACATCGGTCACCTTGGGGTCCATCGGCGCGAAGAAATCGGCGAACAGCGCCATCAGCACCAGAAGCACGACAAGGATCAGCCCGGCCATGCCGGTCCAGGAGCGCCTCAGCCGGCGCCAGACCAGCGCCATATAGCTCTCATTGCCGCGTGGGGTCGCAATCGCGGTTGCTTCAGCCGGGGGCGGCGGCGGGGATGGGTCACGCGCCAGCATCTAGCTCTCCCTGAACTGGCGTACGCGCGGATCGAGCAGCGCGAGCAGCATGTCGGCGATGATGTTGCCGACGATCAGCGTTGCCGACAGCACCATCATGAAGGTCGCCGTGACATAAACGTCGCCGACCGCCATCGAGCCGACGATGGCGGGCCCGACCGTCGGCAGCGCAAAGATGATCGCCGTCTCGATCTCGCCGGTCAGCATGTAGGGCAGCACCACGCCTTGATACATGATGAGCGGGTGCAGTGCGTTGGGCACGGCATGGCGCATGACGACGGCGCTGCCGGTCAGGCCCTTGGCCTTGGCCGTCTCGACATATTGCGCGTTCAGCGTATCGAGCAGATTGCCGCGCATGACGCGCATATTGTAGGCGAGCCCGCCGAAGGTGGCGATCGCCACCACCGGCCAGACATGCTTGACGAGGTCGGCGAATTTCGCCCACGACCACGGCGCGCCGCCATATTGCGGCGAGAAGAAGCTGCCGATCTCCGACACGTTGAACTGGAAGACCAGGAGATAGACGATGATCAGCGCCATCAGGAAGCGCGGCACCGTCATGCCGAGGAAGGAGATGGCCGACAGCACCGAGTCGATCCATGTGTATTGCCTGGTCGCCGCCCAGATGCCGAAGGTGATGCCGAGCACCGACGCCAGCAGATGGCAGACCAATGCCAGCAGCAGCGTGCGCGGCAGCCGCTCGCCGACCACTGCGGCGACCGGCTTGTTGTAATAGAGGCTGTAGCCGAAATCGCCGCGGGTGATGATGCCGGCGACCCAGTTCAGGTACTGGACGGGCAGCGGTTTATCGAGGCCGTGCTCGACCCGATAGGCCTGCGCCTGCGCGTCGGCTTCGGCAAAAGACGCCCCGCCCTGGTTGATGAGCTGCGAACGGATATAGTCGGCATAGTCGCCCGGCGGCGCCTGGATGATGGCAAAGGTGACCAGGCTCAGGATGACCATGACCGGCACCGCCGATGCTATGCGCATGGCCAGGAATCGCAGCATCGGACCGTTTCTCCTCCTTGGATCTAATCTGTTGCCGCTGACCTTACTCCGTCCCGGCCGCGCGCGCAGCGCGGCCGGGCGTCAGCCAGGGGAGGAAACTCAGTTCGTCGGACCCTTGTCGCCGGGCTTGCCGGGAAGCTGGTCGGGAAAGAGTTCGTATTTCTGCTGCTTGTCGGCGGCGACGAAGACGCGTTCGCGCACGATCGAATCCTCGGCCCAGTTGAACATGAAGATCGGCGTTCCCTGCGGGATGTTGGAGAAGCGCTTGTTGATGATCAGGGCGCCGGGATATTCGGTCAGTCCAATATTGTAGACATGCTCCGTCGAGATCTTCTGGAACGTCTTCATCAGGCTGGCGCGCTCGTCATTGTCTGACGAGGAGACGAACTTGTTGACGATGTCGACAAGCTCCTTTTCGAACGGCATCAGGTCGACCACGCCGCTTTCGGGCGCGCGGTGATCCCAGCTGGTCTTGGGTCCGACGGGCGCGAGTTGCACGGTATTCTGCACGACGGAAGTCAGCTCCTGCTCGTTGCGCCTGATCAGCCAGTCGAAGCGGCCGGAATATTGCGAGGCATCACGCTGGGTGCCGTTGAGGCCGTTGAGCACGACCCTGATGCCAAGCTTTTCCATCTGGCCGACGACGCCTTCGGCGAGGCTCTTGTCGGTGCCGTAGTCATTGTTGACCAGCATCACGATCTCGACATTCTTGCCGCCGGCGGTCCCGGCCGGGAAGTTCACGAAGCCGTCGCCATCCGTATCCTTGAGACCAGCCTTGGCCAGTTCCGCCTTGGCGCCCTCGATGTCGAAGGGATAGTAGGCGGTCGAGTTGCGGTCATAGAAGCTGGTGCCCGAGGAAAAGCCACCGGGGTAGATGGCGGTGAACGGCCCCTTGACCAGCGAGTCGCCGAGCGCCTTGCGGTCAAGCGCCATGGTGATGCCCTTGCGGAAGTCCTCATTGCGATTGAGCTCGCGGATCGCCTGGCCGCGTTCGTCGGGATTGCCCCAGCCATTGGCGGAAAAGTTCATGCGCAGATTGTAGCCGATCAGGCGCGGGCCAAAGGCGAGCCGGGCCGGCGCGTCCTTGTCCGCCGCTCGCTTCAGCGAAGCGACGAAATTCTCCGGCTGCTCGAGGTTGGAGAAGTCGGCGGCCCCTGCCACCGCCTGCACGTCGCGGTCGGCCCAGGTCGACAGCTTGTAGTGCAGTTCGTTGAGATAGGGCAGCTGGTTGCCCTTCTCGTCGACCTTCCAGTAGTAGGGATTGCGGCGCAAGACGATGATGTCGTCGGGCCTATACTCCACCGGCACCCAGGCGCCCATCACCGGAATGTTCATATATTCCGGCGGGAACGCGTTCTTGAACTGCTCGTAGGTATTCTTCGAGTACTTCGGATGCTGCGGCTTGAGGATATGCGCCGGGCCGGGGCAGAAGGTGCCATAGGCCATGGCGTAGAGATACTGTTTGGGGAAAGCGTCCTTGAAGGTCCACTCGACGGTGTAATCGTCGACCTTCTTCAGCGTCGTGCCGACACCGAAGGTTTCCGCTGTGGCGCCGTTCAACGGCGAGACATTGGGGTCGACGACCTCATCGTCCCAGTAGAACATGACATCGTCGGCATTGAAGGCAACGCCGTCAGACCATTTGGCGCCTTCGACCAGGTGCATGGTCAGCGTGTGGCCATCCTTCGACCAGTCCCAGCTCCTGGCGAGGTTGGGCAGCGGCTCGGTGTCCTTGGCCTCGACCTGGAACAAAGGCGCGGTGCGCGTCAGGCATTCCGAAAGGCCGATGTCGATGCCGCCCCATCCTTGGGTCTGGCCGGCGCCATAATTCCAGCCTTCCGGCCGGCCGCCAATGACGTGGCGCATGGTGTCGCCATAAACGCCGATGCCGTCCGGCATGTTGCCGGTCTTGAACACCAGCGGCTCCTTCGGCAGGCGATCCTTGACCGGCGGCAGCTTGCCAGTCTTGACGTATTTCTCGGTGACCCACTCGGGCTCGTGATATTCGGGCAGCGCCTTGAACTCCAGGATGGAATCGCGGGCGACGTATTTGATCTTGCCCTCGGCGGGAAACGCCGCCGGCGCCGGCGGCGTGGTCGGCTCGGACGCGTATGCACTGCCAAGCGCCGATGCCGAGACGCTCAGCGCCAGCCCGGCGAGAATGCCAATTCTTCGCCCGGCGAGAATACCAATTCTTCGCCCGGCGAGAATGCCAATTCCACGAAAGTTCCTCATTGTGTTCCTCCCAGATGTTTCGACGTCTGCTGCTGCCCGCATCTATTCATGACGGCTGATTGGCGAACCGGCCTCCCGCTGTCCGCCTGCCAGCATTCTCAGCCGGCCTGTTTCAGGGCCGTTTTTTCGGCGCGCAGTTCCTCGATCGAGCGCACTTTGCGCCGCGCCGCACCCGCCCAGTCGCGGGTTTTCACCATCGATTTCGAAAGCCGCTCCTTGGCGGCCGGCACGGCATCGGCGTATTGCGGCAGCCAACGCGCCTGGGCGACGACCATCTCGTCGACCATCTGCCAGACCTCTTCCGGCGTCGACACCGCACCCACCAGCGGATCGTGCAGCACCGCGAGCTTGAGCAGGTCAATGTCGCCCGTAACAGCCGCATGCACCGACATGCGCTGAACGTTGATCGAAGCCATGCAGGTGGCCGCGCAGGCTTCCGGCAGCGTGATGCCTGACGCCATGTTGATGCCGAAGCGATCGACGAAACCGGGTGATTCGATGATCGCGTCCTGCGGCAGATTGGTGATGATGCCGGTGTTCTTGACGTTGAAGTGGCCGCGATAGACGCGGTTCGTCTCCAGCGCTTCGAGAATATGGCTGGCATGCTCGTTCGAGCGCTTCGATACGTCGAGCGGCTTCGACGCCGCTTCGAGGAATTGCGGATATTCCGTCTCGAACCAGTTGCGGGTTTCCGTGGAGTAGCGAAGATAGCCGCCGGTCTCGCCATGGATCCAGTCGGACATGTCGATCCAGCGGGTGATTTCGTCCGGCCGCTTGCGATACCAGGGCAGATATTCGGAGAGATGACCGTTGCTTTCGGTGGAGTAGACGCCGAAGCGCTTCAGCACGTCGATGCGCAGCTTTTCCTGCTGCGAATAGACCGGATGCGCCTCGAAGGCAGCCACCAGTTCGTCCTTGCCGATCTTGCGGCCGTTGAGCCGCAAATCGATGAACCAGGTCTGGTGGTTGATACCGGAGCAGACATAATCGAGTTCGCTGTGCGACTTGGCGCCGAGCACTTCGGCGATCTGTTCGGCGCCGTGCTGGACACCGTGGCAGAGGCCGACCGTATCGACCTTGCCATATTCGATCGCCGCCCAGGTGTTCATCGCCATCGGGTTGGCATAGTTGAGGAATTTGGCGCCTGGCTCGGCGACCTCCAATATATCCTTGCAGAAGTCGAGGATGACCGGGATGTTGCGCTGGCCGTAGAGGATGCCCCCGGCGCAAATCGTGTCACCGACGCACTGGTCGATGCCGTATTTCAAGGGAATGCGGATATCGTCGGCATAGGCTTCGAGCCCGCCCACCCGCACGCAGCTGATGACGTAGCGCGCGCCTTCCAGCGCCTTGCGGCGGTCGGTCGTCGCCGTCACCCTGGTCGGCAGCTTGTTGGCCTCGACGATGCGGTCGAGGATCGCCTTGATCATTTGCAGATTGTGTTCGCTGAGATCGGTCAGCGCGAATTCGATGTCGCTGAATTCCGGGACGCACAAAATATCGGTGAACAGCTTCTTGGTGAAGCCGACGCTGCCGGCGCCGATAATAGCGATTTTGAAACTCATCACCTCACCTCGATGCATTCGAATGCCGGGTAAGGAGCAACAGGAAAGGGAATGGCGGCTCGCCTCGGCGCGCATGCCATTCGAGCCGGAATTCCGGCTCGTTCTCCTCCCCGCCCGCTCCTCGACCGCGGGTCTTTCGCGTTCTCAGGATTTGGATTATGCCGTTATTCCAGGGCGCGGCCAGAGAACGATTATGCTTTCGAGGGTAATTTTGTGCTGCATGATCTGATCGCCAACGGACAGTTGATGCGCACCATCTCGCTGCCGCGCGGCCGCCAGCGCCTGCATGCCATGCCAACCAGCACCGGCTATGAAGTACGCGAGGGCGTGACCTATGACTGGGATGGGCGCAAGCGCGGCCAGACACCGTTCACCGTGCTGCAGCACACGATCAGCGGCACCGGCCAGCTGCGCTACGAGAACCGCAACTACCGCCTGCAGGCCAACGACACGCTGCTGGTGCTGGTGCCACACAACCATCGCTACTGGCTGGAGAAGGGCGACCGCTGGGAATATTTCTGGATCTCGATGAATGGCGAGGAGGCGCTGCGCGTCCACAAATCCATACTCAGCGTCTCCGGCCCGGTGTTTCGGCTGCAGCCGGAGACGATCGATCATCTCGCCGATTGCAGCCTGCGCCTGATCAAGGGCGGCGCTTCGCCTGGCGCTGCTTCGGCAATCGCCTATGAGGCGGCGATGGCGCTTTACGACGATGTCTTCGGCTCGCACGCCTTCACTGAGAAACAGAGCGTCATGCAGCCGGTCATCGATCATATCAACGCCAATCTCGACAAGCCCTTGCCCGTGGCCGAGCTCGTCCAGATCAGCGGCCTCAGCCGCGCCCATTTCTCGCGCTGCTTCGCCGAGAGCGAAGGCGTTCCGCCGGCCGAGTTCGTGCTGCAGCAGCGGCTGCAGCGGGCGGCGAAGCTGCTAACCAAAGCCGATTTCCTGCCGGTCAAGGAGGTCGCCATCCTGTGCGGCTTCGAGGACGCCAACTATTTCTCGAAAGTCTTCCGCCGGCTCTACGGCATCAACCCGACGCAGTTCCGCACCACCGGCATGTATGCCAGCCTGGGCAGCCTTCGATAGGATTACCCGATGCGGTTGCCGCTTGCGGGATCGAACAGATGCAGCGCCGCCGGATCGGCAGACAGCCGCACCTTATCGCCAGGCCGGATAGTGCTGCGTCCCATGACGAAGACACAAACCAGCTGGTTGGCGAGCCGGACATAGAACTGCGTCGACAGGCCGAGCGGCTCGACCACCTCGACCTCTGCCCTGAGCGGACCATCGTCGGCAAGCTGGATGTGCTCCGGCCGTAGCCCGACGGTGAGCACATCGCCATCCTTCAATGGCAAGCCATCAGGCAATCTCAGCTTCTGGCCGTCGGCCAGCACCGCGTCCACCTTGCCGGCCTTGGCCACTGTCGCCGGAAAAAAGTTCATGCCGGGCGAGCCGATGAAGCCGGCGACGAAGGTGTTGATCGGCCGATCGTAGAGTTCGAGCGGATGGCCGACCTGCTGGACGTAACCGTCATGCATGACGACGATGCGGTCGGCCATAGTCATGGCTTCGATCTGGTCGTGGGTGACATAGACCGATGTGGTCTTGAGCTGCTGGTGCAGCGCCTTGATCTCGGCGCGCATATGGACGCGCAATTTGGCGTCGAGATTGCTGAGCGGTTCGTCGAACAGGAACACTTTGGGATCACGCACGATGGCCCGGCCCATGGCGACGCGCTGGCGCTGGCCGCCGGACAGTTGCCTGGGCAGACGGCCGAGAAAATTGTCGAGGCCGAGCCGCTTTGCCGCCGCCCCTACCCTGCCGTCGATCCTCGTCTTCTCCGCCTTCTTCAACAGCAGGCTGAAGCCCATATTCGACGACACATCCATGTGCGGATAGAGCGCGTAGGACTGGAACACCATGGCAATATCGCGGTCCTTCGGCGCGACATCGTTGACCAGCCGATCGCCGATATGGATCTCGCCGCCCGACACTTCCTCCAGCCCGGCAATCATGCGCAAAAGGGTCGACTTGCCGCAGCCGGACGGGCCGACCAGAACGACGAACTCGCCGTCGGCGATCTCGAGGTCGACGCCGTGCAGGATGCGCAGCGAACCGTAGTCCTTCTCGACGTTTTGCAGCGTGACGGAAGCCATCAATTATCCTTTGACCGCGCCGGCGGTGAGGCCGGTGACGAGATAGCGTTGCAGGAAGGCGAAGAAGATACAGACCGGGATCAGCGCCAGGATCGACGCCGCCATCATCTGCCCCCAGTCGACGGCGAACTTGCCGATATAGGTGAGCAGGCCGACGGCAAACGTCTTCTGGTCGTCGCTGGAAATGAGCATCAGCGCGAACAGCAATTCGCTCCAGGCGGCGGTGAAGACGAAGCCAAGCGTGGCGCCCATGCCGGGCAAGGTCAGCGGCACGATCACCTTGCGCATCGCCTGCGCCCGCGTGCAGCCGTCGATCATCGCCGCTTCCTCCAGATCCTTCGGAATGCCGTCGAAGAAGGACTGCATCAGGAAGGTGGCGAAGGCGGTGTTGAAGGCCGTGTAGATGATGATCAGACCGACCAGGCTGTTGGTCAGGCCAAGCTCGCCCATGACGCGGTAGATCGGCGGAATGACCATCACCAGCGGAAAGGTTTGCGTGAGCAAAAGCATGATCGCCAGGGTCGCCTTGCCGCGAAAGGTGAAGCGCGACATGGCGTAGCCGGCGAGGGTGGCGATGACCGTGACGAGCGCCGCGGTCGACACCGAGACGATGACGCTGTTGAGGAAATAGCGGGGGAAGTCAGAGGCTTCCAGGACAGTGATGAAGTTGCGGAAGGTCGTCTGCGACGGCCACAGCGTGATGCCCTCGGAATAGAGCAGCCGCTCCGGCGTCACCGAAATCTTCAGCGTCCAGAAGATCGGGAACAGGGCGAAGATCATATAGGCGGCAATCGCCGCGTAGAGGCCGACGCCGCTGAAGATGCGCGAGGAGGTAGAGCGTCCGGCAATCATCAGACGTGCCTCACCAGCAACCGGCGGATGGCGATCAGCGCGATCGCATAGGCGATGAGCAGTACCAGTAGCAGCACCGCCACCGCGGAGGCATAGCCCTTGTCCAGCGACTTGAAGGCGCTGACATAGATGTAGACCGGCACCGTGCTGGTCGAGCCGGCCGGCCCGCCCTCGGTCATGACGAAGATCAGATCGGCGAAGGTCGCGATCCAGATCGTACGCAGCATGACGGTGATGACGATGGTCGGCGCCAGGAACGGCAGCGTCACCTTGGTGAAGCGCTGCCAAGGCGAAGCGCCGTCGATTGCGGCCGCCTCATGCAGTTCCGACGGGATCGACTTCAGCGCCGCCAGCAGCGTGATGGCGAAGAACGGAATGCCGAACCAGATGTTGGCGATGATCGGCCCCCACATGGCGGTCGCCGGATCGGACAGCACATTGGTCGGCTCGGCCTTCAGCCCGAGCGTGAAGAGCCAATGCGGCAGTGGTCCGATGATCGGATTGAACAGCCACGCCCAGGTCAGGCCCGACAGGAAAGATGGCACCGCCCAGGGCAGGAACACCACCGCCTGCACGAACTTGCGCCCGACAAACGGTTTGTCGAGCAGCAACGCCAGACCCAGGCCGAGGAAGAACTGGAAGAACAGGCTGGCGACGGTCCACCACAGCGTGTTGACCAGCGCCTGCCCCAGCACCTGGTCGGTCAGCATCGCCTGATACTGGCCTAGACCGACATATTCGGATTTGAAGGCGGAGAACTTCCGGAACGAATAGCTGATGCCGATGATCAGCGGCACCAGCAGCACCACGACCAGCAGAACGATCGCCGGGCTGAGATAAAGCCAGGGCTCGATTGCTGCATGCGTCAGCCGCTTCTTTCGCGGCCGGCCGGCGGATCGTATTTCGGACACGGCATAAGTCATTAGCGCTCAACAATCATGGGTGGGTGCCGACAGCGGCAACAGCACCCTTCTCCCCGTTCACGGGGAGAAGATGCCGGCAGGCAGATGAGGGGCGGCGCCAGCCTTGGGGTGCTCGCGCTGCCCCTCATCCGGGCCTGTCTGTGCATGTCGTTGTCCCAAAACCGCTACGCACTTTTGGGCGACATGCATTCGGGCCACCTTCTCCCCGTAAACGGGGAGAAGGTGGAAGAACTACTTCTTGTTCTTGGCCAGCCAGTCCTGCTGTTCCTTGGTCAGGAACGCGGCCCATTGATCGGCAACGTCCTTGGCCGACTTCTGGCCGAGCAGCACTTCCTGGAAATTCTTGATCGCCACCTGGTCGACGAAATTGCCGAGGTTCTCCAGATGTGTCGGCGGCGTCACCATTTCATATTTGGAAGTGTCGCTGAGTTCGGTGAACCAGCCTTTGAACTGCTCGGTCTTGAAGTGGCCATCCTGGTCGGCGCCATTGTGGATCGGCACGACGCCGACTTCCTTGGCCCATTCGAGATTGTCCTTGGGCGACAACAGCGTCGCCATCAGCTTCCAGGCATCGTCCTTGTGCTGCGAATTTGCGAACATCGCCCAGCCGGCATAGCCCAGCGTCGGATAGGATTTGCCGCTTGGCCCCACAGGCAGCGGCGCCACGGCAAAATCGTCGGCACTCATCTTGTCGGCAATGCCGATCAGCGCATCCGGATCCTGGTTGAGCATGGCGCAGGTGCCGGAATAGAAGCCGGTGACGGTCTCGTTAAAGCCCCAGCTCACCGCATCCTTGGGCGCCAGCCCGTCCTTGTACATGTCGGCCAGCATCTGCAGGCCTTTGACCGAGCCCTCCTCGTTGATGGTCGAGGTGCCGTCCTCGTTGAAGTAGCCGCCCTTGCCAGCGGCGATGTTCATGAACATGTGCATGCCGTTGAAGGCGCCCGGCCCACCACGCAGGCAATAGCCGTACTTGCCTGGAATGGCGGAGATCTTCTTGGAGTCGGCGATGAAGTCGTCGAGTGTCGCCGGCGGGCCGTCGAGACCGGCCTCCTTGAACAACTTCTTGTTCCAGAACAGCGCATTCACATAGTAGCCGTACGGGATCATGAACTGGGTGTTGTTGACGGTCGAGCCGAATTGCTTGGCGCGGTCGCCCAGCGTCTTGGCGTCGTCCCATTTGGCCATGTAAGGGCCGAGATCCTCGAGCTGGCCGTTGGTGGCGTACAGGCCCATCCAGCGCTCCGGCATCTCGACGATGTCGGGCGTATCGCCGGCCTGCACCATGGTGAGGAATTTCTCGAAAGCCTGCCCCCAGGGCAGCGAGACCACCTCGACCTTGACGCCGGCATTGGCGGCCTCGAACTCGGCGATCTGCTTCTTCAGGAATTCGGTGCGCTGCGGGCTGGTGATGACCTCGACCAGCTTGAGGGTGGTATCGGCCAGCGCGCCGCTGGCGGACATCGCCAGGCCGGCAGCGGTGGCAAGCATGATGCTCAGTCGTTTCATGTTCAGAACTCCCATTTTGAACCCAGTCATTTTTTTGCTTTGTCGAAGGCCTGGCCGATGTCGGCCCAGAGGTCTTCGACGCTTTCCAATCCGACATTGAAGCGGATGGTTCGGGGGCTGACGCCGAAGCGCGCCATCGAATTGAGACCCGGTGTCTGCTCGAGCGAGGCCTTTGCCGGCACGACGAGGCTTTCATGACCGCCCCAGCTGACGCCGATGCGGAAAAATTTCAGCGCATCGACGAAAGCGGGAATGTCGACATCCTCCGTCACCTCGAAGGAGAACAGCCCGGCATAGCCGGCAAGCGTCTTCTTGCCGGGATGGTTGGAATAGGCGGGATGATTGACCCGCTCGACCTTGTCATGCGCCTTCAAGCGCTCGGCGATGATGAGCCCGCTCTTCATGTGATGCGGCAGTCTCAGCGGCAGCGTGCGCAGGCCGCGCAACAGCAGCCAGCCCTCGAAGGGCGACAGCTTTGCGCCAAGCTGCGAGTAGGTCTGGTCGTTGATGTGCTTGATATGGGCGGCCGAGCCCGCCACCACACCGGCGACGGTATCGCTGTGGCCGCCGAGATATTTCGAGGCCGAGTGCAGCACCAGATCGACGCCGTGCAGGATCGGCTTCTGGAACACCGGCGTCGCCCAGGAATTGTCGATTGTGGTGACGATGCCCTGCTCTTTCGCCAGCCGCGTCAGATGTTCGAGATCCTGCAGCTCGAACATCATCGAGGTCGGGCTTTCCAGGTAGAGCAGTTTCGCACCGGGAAGTGCCGCGGCCACCGCATCCGGATCGGAGCCGTCGACATAGTCGACCTTGATATGCAGGCGCGGAAACAGCCGCTCGAACAGTCGGTAGGCGTCGCCATAGCAATTGCGCACCGCAAGGATGCGTTCGCCTGCGCCGACGAAAGCCAGCAACGTCGCGCTGATCGCAGCCATGCCGCTCGAAAAACCACGTGCGGCTTCAGCACCTTCAAGCGCTGCGACGCGCGACTCGAATTCCATCACCGTCGGATTGTCGCCGCGCGAATAGATCGGCTGTTTCCTGCGCCCGGCAAAGGTGTCGGCCATGTCGGCATAGCTGGCGAAGGTGAACAGCGAGGTCTGGTAGATCGGCGGCACCACCGCATTGCCGGGGAACGGGTCGTCATGCGCCAGAAGCGTCGCCGCCTCGGCAAGATAGTCGCTGCCGGAAATGCCTGGGTCGAAGCTGTGCTCGTTCATGTGCGGACCGAAAGTTTGAGGTTGGCGGCGCCGCGCTTCAAATCGTCCTCGACCGTGGCGATCAGCTTCAGCGCTTCGGCCCGGGCGCCTTCCGGATCGTGCGCGGCGATGCAGTCGAACATGGTGCGGTGGTAGGGAAAGCTTGCGTGGCCGAAATCGCGCACGCCGAGCGGATGTTCCCAGAAGCGGTGGAACAGTTCGTGCATGGCGGCGATAATCTGCTCGAACAGCGGATTGCCGCAGGCGCGGTAGATCGCCTGATGGAATTCCCAGTCCTCTTCCGACGACATGCCGGCGCGGCTGAGAAACTCTTCCTCCATGATGTCGAGCTTGCGCTCGATCTCGGCGAGGTCGTCCTTGTCGGCACGAATGGCGCAAAGGGCGGCGGCTTCCGCTTCCAGCGCGCGGCGGATTTCCAGCGTGCGCATCAGGCCGGTGAAATCATTGCCGCCGGCAAGCGTCAGCGGCATGTGCAGCATGTCGAGCGAGACGGCGGCCTTGAGATAGGTGCCCGAGCCCTGCCGGCGCTCGACCAGGCCAAGCCCTTCCCAGCGCGTCAGCGCCTCGCGCACCGTGTTGCGGCTGACCTTCAGACGCTCAGCGAGGATGCGTTCGGTCGGCAGCCTCTCACCGGGTTGCAGCTTCTCGCGCATGACGAAGCCGGCCAACGCCTTCAGCACCGCGTCGTCGCGGGCCGTCGTCTGGATCGGCGGAAGGCTGAATTCGGTCACCGGGGCTATTACCGAAGTGGTTCAATGGTCCAACCAATTTCTGCACAGACGAAGGGACCTGTCAACAGTGGAAACGCAGCGAGGCCGAAGGGCCAGGGGATGCACCTTCGGCCTTGCTGCTTCAGCCGTGGATGCGCGCCGGCGCAGCGGCGGCGCGAGCCTCGCGCCAGCGAGCGAAGATTGCCTCGCGAACCCGCCTCGAAGCAGAGAGGCGCTTTTTTGCCTGCGCCAGCACCGCAGGCGACGCCTCGGCGGGCGTGCCGGACCGAAAGGGGGGAGCCGGGGCGTATTCGAGCGAGAGCTGCACGATCTCGGCCTCCTCCTGTCCAAGCAGCCTCGCAACCAGCGCCAGGCCGAAGTCGATCCCCGAAGTGACGCCGCCGGCGGTGATGAGCTTGCCGTCTTCGACGATACGCTCGTCGACCGGGATCGCTCCGAACTCCTCAAGGAAATCATGCGCATACCAGTGCGTGGTCGCGCGCTTGCCCCTCAGCAGTCCGGCCGCCCCAAGCACCAGGGCACCGCTGCAAACGGAGGTGATGTAGCGCACCTGCCCCGCGCGCTCCCACACGAAATCGAGGACTGTCTGGTCCTCCAGCAGCGCGTTGACCCCGCCCCCGCCAGGAATGCACAGCACGTCGAGGGGCCGGCAATCGTCAAAGGTCGCGGTTGGCGTCAGCGAGAGGCGCGTCGATGACGTCACCGGGTTGCGATCCTTCCAGATCAGTTCCACCTCGGCATCCTTGGCCGATGCCAGGACTTCGTATGGGCCGGTGAGGTCGAGTTGTTGGACGTCGGGGAATACGAGGATGCCGAAACGAAGGGGCATGGAAATCTCCGTGGGTTGACTTCCGGCAATCTACGGCATCATGGTTTGGCACGATTGCCATTCATCCCTCGCTTCGGGCCAAACCAATGCGCCGTATCGAAGTACTTGCCTATCCCGACATCCAGCTCCTCGACGTCAGCGGACCGCTGCAGGTCTTTGCCAGCGCCAATGATTTCAAAAGGCAGGCCGGCGAACCGGCTCCTTACGAGGTCGTGGTCGTCGCCGCCTCACCGCGCATCCGGACATCGGCCGGTCTCGTGCTGGAGGCAGCAGTGCTGCCGGCGAACGGAGGTAAGATCGACACGCTGGTCGTGCCCGGCGGATGGGGCGTCAACGCGGCCTGCGACGATCCCGTGCTGATCCAGTGGATCGCCAGCCGCTCGCGCGATGCCACGCGAACCGCTTCCGTCTGCAGCGGCGCCATGCTGCTGGCGACGGCTGGCCTGCTCGACGGGCGTCGCGCGGTGACCCATTGGGGACGCTGCGCGGAGTTCGCCCGCCGCTTTCCCGCGGTCCGCCTCGAACCTGACCCGATCTTCATTCGTGACGGCAATGTCTGGACATCAGCTGGTGTAACGGCGGGGATCGATCTCGCCCTCTCCCTCGTCGAGGCCGACCTTGGCCGGCACACGGCGCTTGCCGTGGCGCGCGAATTGGTGGTCTTCCTGAAACGTCCCGGTGGCCAGGCGCAATTCAGCCAGACCCTCAAGCTGCAGCAAGGCGACGGACGCTTCGACCGGCTGCATGGCTGGATCCTCGAAAATCTGGCCGGTGACCTGTCGCTCACGCAGTTGGCCGACCACGCCAATATGAGCCCGCGCAGCTTCTCGCGGCGCTATCGCGAGGCCACCGGCCGGACACCTGCCCGCGCGATCGAGGAGATCCGGATCGAGGCGGCGCGGCGGATGCTGGAGCGGGGCCAGCCCGTCAACCAGACGGCCCGCCGCTGCGGTTTCGGCTCGGAAGAAACCATGCGGCGCGGCTTTCTGCGCGTGCTGGGCACCAACCCGCGCGCCTATCGCGAGCGTTTCTGATCGCTACGGCTTGCGCCATTAAGCCGGCGGTCGACGCCGTAGAAATAGAGCCTCTCCAGCGTTCAGGCGGGATGCTGTAGCTGGCTGAGCCCGCCATCGACGACGAGGGTCGCCGCGTTCATGAACGGGCACTCCTCAGAAATCATGAACACAGCGGCCAGCGCGATCTCGCGCGCCGAGGCGATGCGGCCGCCTGGATGCAGCGCCAGCGTCCTGGCGCGCGTGGCCGCCGGGTCGGCAAAGCTGTTCCAATAGTCGGTCGCCTTCTGCGTCTCGACATAGCCGGGCGCCAGGGCGTTCACGCGCACGCCCTGCCCGGCATATTCCAGCGCCAGCGATTTGGTCAGCCCAAGCAGCGCGTGCTTGGCCACGGGATAGGGGAAGGTATGAGGGATGATGGTGAAGCTGTGCGTCGAGGCGATGTTAAGGATGGCGCCACCGCCATTTGCGATCATTGCCGGGAGCACCGCCTTGGCGCAGTTCCAGGCGCCCTTGACGTTGACGTCGAAATTGCGGTTCCACTCCTCCTCGGTCGCCTCGAGCGGCGTCGAGAACACATTCATGCCGGCATTGTTGATCAGCGCGTTGATCGGCCCGATCGCGTCGGTCGCTTGACCGACGGCTGCGGCAATCGCGGCACCGTCGCTGATGTCGGCTGAGACATGCCCGACATGGCCCTGCGGCGCTGCTAGGCCGGCGACCGCTTTGTCCAGCAGCGCGCCGTCGCGATCAACCAGGAACAGCCTTGCCCCTTCGGCGAGGCAAGCTTCAGCGATGGCAAGCCCAATGCCTTGCGCGGCGCCGGTGAGGAAGATGCGTTTGCCGGACAGGCGCTCAGCCATGGCTGTCACTCCACTGGAAGATGGTCAGCGCCGGCCCAGTGCCGACGAACGCAGATTGTCGAGCAAAACGGCAAGCAGCAGGATCACGCCGCGCACAATGTATTGGTAGAAGGCTGGGATGTTGAGCAGGTTCATGGCGTTTTCGGCAATGCCCATGATCAGCACGCCGACGATGACGCCCGACATGGTGGCGCGGCCGCCGGCAAGCGAGACGCCGCCGAGCACGCAGGCCGAGATGACCGAGAGTTCAAGCCCGACCGCCGCATTGGGCTGGCCCGACGTGATGCGCGAGGCCAAAAGGATGCCGGCGATGCCACAGACCACGCCTTGCAGAGCAAAGATCCAGATGCGCGTCCAGTCGACATTGACGCCCGCCAGGCGCGAGGCCTCCGGGTTGCCGCCGATGGCCAGCGTGTTCTTGCCGAAGACGGTACGATTGAGGACAAAACCGAAGATGCAGAACAGCACGGCCAGGACCCAGACCGGCGTCGGAATGCCGAACAGCTTGGATAGCGCCAGCTGGTAGAAATCCGGGCTGTTGATGCCGACGGCGCGGCCATCGGATGCGATCAGCGCAAGGCCGCGCACGATCTGCATGGTGGCAAGCGTCGTGATCAGCGCGTTGATGCGGAATTTGGCGATGACGACGCCATTGATGAAGCCGACCAAGGCGCCGCAGGCGATTGCCGCGAGAAGCCCGAGCAGGATCGAACCGGCATAGTTCGACGCCATTACCGCGACCATGCCGGCGAAAGCAACGATCGAACCGACCGAGAGGTCGAAGTCGCGCGCGGCGAGGCAGAACATCATCGTGCAGGCGACGATGCCGACGGTGACCACCGATTGCAGCAGGCCGAGCATGTTGCGGTCGGTCAGAAAATTCGGCACCAGCAGCGACACCAGCACGAAGGCGACGATGAAGATGACGACGAGGCCCTGTTCGCCGAGCAGGATCTTCTTCAACTGATCGGTCATGGCAAAGATCCTCAGGATGCGATCGCGTCGGGGGTTTTCTGATCGGGAAGAGCGGCGGCCAGGATCGCTTTTTCGGCGAACTGGTCGCGCGCGAGTTCGGCGCTGATGCGCCCGCCGCACATCACCAGGATGCGGTCGCAAATGCCCATCACTTCCGGCAGTTCGGACGAGACGACGACGATCGCCATGCCGTCTTCGGCAAGCTGGTAGAGCAGTTCGTAGATTTCCGCTTTGGCGCCGACATCGATACCGCGTGTCGGCTCGTCGACGATAAGCACGCGCACGCCCTGCTCCGACAGCCAGCGGCCGAGAATGACCTTCTGCTGGTTGCCACCGGAGAGGTTGATGATGTCCTGCTTGCGCGATGGCGTGCGGACCTTGAGCTTCTTAATGAAGGTCTCGGCGGTGGCGATCTCGCTAGCGCGGTTCAGGATTCCGAAGCGTGTGTGATGACGCCGCGACGAGATGTTGATGTTCTCCTCGATCGAGCGGCCCTGGATGATGCCGTCATGCTTGCGGTCTTCCGAGCACAAAACGATCCCGGCGCGGATCGCGTCATGCGGATCGGTGGCATGCACGACCTTGCCATCAACGGTAATGGTGCCACCTGAGCGCGGGTCGGCGCCGAACACCAGCCGCATCAGTTCCGAGCGCCCCGCGCCGATCAGGCCGAAGAAGCCGACGATCTCGCCCGCCCTCGCCTCGAAGCTGGCGGGCGTCGTCAGTTTTACTCCGCAAACAGCGTCGACCTTCAGCCGGACATCGCCGGCCGGGCGTGGGCGAAACCCCCAGATATCGGAGATTTCGCGGCCGACCATTTCGGCGACGACCTGGTCGCGTGTGACGTTTTTCAGCGACGCATGGTGCGCCGCGAGCTTGCCGTCGCGCAGCACGGTCAGGCTGTCGCAGAGGCGGAACACTTCGTCCAGCCGGTGCGAGACATAGATGATGACCTTGCCCTCGCCGCGCAGGCGGTCGATCAGGGCAAACAGGATTTCGCTTTCGCGCGACGACAATGACGAGGTCGGCTCGTCCAGAGCGATGACGCGCGCGTCGAGCATGATCGCCTTGGCGATCTCGACCATCTGGCGCTCGCCGATCGACAGCGTCTTGACCTTGCGGCTGATATCGATGTCGATGCCGGCTGATTTCAGCTTGGCGCCAACATCGTCCAGCATCCTGGCACGGGCGATGATGCCGGCGTTGGCGGGGAAGCGGCCGAGGCTGAGGTTTTCGGCAACAGTGAGCTCGGGAACCAGCTGCAGTTCCTGGTGGATGACGATGACGCCATTGTCGAAGGCATCTCGCGTCGTTGCATAGGCTTGCATCTTGCCGTCGATGAGGATCTCGCCGTCATCGGCATGCTGGTCGCCGGACAGGATCTTGATCAGCGTGGATTTGCCGGCGCCGTTCTCGCCCATCAGGCCGTGCACGGCGCCCTTGTCGACGCCGAACGAGACGTCCGACAGCGCCTTGACGCCCGGATAGGTCTTGGTGATTTCCGAGAAGTCGAGAAAGGACATGGGGCGCCTATCCTTTTGCCATGCCAAACAGGCGGCTACTGTGAGCCGCCGCCTGTTTGTACAGGGAGGATTATTCGATGCCGAGACCCTTGCGGACCGTCTGGTAGTCGTCGCGCTTGGCCAGCGCACCGGCGGTCAGGATGAGCTTCTCGGGTTCCTTGTTGTTGGCGACCCAGTCATACATGTTGAGCGCAGTCTCGTAGCCGTGACGCTTCGGCGAGATGATCACCGTGCCGACGAAGCCGGTGGCGGTCGGCTTCTTGAACTCGTTGATCGCCGAATCCGCGCCGCCAATGCCGACGCCGATCACGTTTTCGGCCGGGATGCCGACGCTTTCGGAAGCGCGCACGGCGCCGAGAACGGCTTCGTCGTTGAGGCCGAAGGAGACCCACTTCTTGATGTCGGCATGGGCGTTGAGTACCACCGTCGCCGCATTGAGCGCAGCCTCGGTATCGGTCTTGGCCTGCGGCGCGTCAAAGATGTTTTCGGCCTTGAAGCCGTTGGCCTTCAGCACCGAAATGGCGCCTTCGACCCGGTCGACGGCGGTCGGCAACTGATCATAGGAGACGCGGATGGCGCCGACCTCGTCGGCCTTCCAGCCGCGCGCCTTCATTTCGTCGACGATCGCCTGGCCGACGGCCTCGCCGATCTTGGTCGCCGAAATGCCCATATGCGGCACGTCTTCCAGCGCCTTCCCGTCTGCGCCGACCAGACGGTCATCAACCGTCATCAGCTTGAGATTGTTGGCGGCGGCCTTGGCGACGATGCCGGGGCCGAGCTTAACATCAGGCGTGCAGACGATGAAGCCTTGCGCGCCCTGCGCGCCGAGATTGTCGATCGCCGACATCAGCTTCTCACCGTCCTCGGCGCCGATCTTGACCAGGGTAAAACCCTTCTCCTTGGCGGCCTGGTCGGCGAACTTCCATTCGTCCTGGAACCACGGCTCCTCGGGCTGTTTGACGATAAAACCTATCTTGGTGTCCTGAGCATATGCAGCGATGGTCGTGACGGACAGCACGGCAAGCGCGCCCGCGACGAGCGCGGTCTTCAGAAGTCGCATGATTACCTCCCAGCGATGGCCGGGCGCTCAGCCCGGATGCAGAGTCTCTAATTCTTTTTATCATACTCGTCAATTGATCTGGTATGATAATTGAGCTACATGCTCTGACCAGGGATCGCTGGCGTAAATCCTCCGCATCCGGTAAGGCCGGAGACGCGAGATCAGTGGTTTCGCCGCCTTGGAGGAGGGCTGAGGTGACCGAAACTTCGAAGAAGGCATCAGGCGACACCCGCCGCCCGCGCGTCATGCCCGATGTGACCAAGGCGCTTGCCTCAGACATCTTTTCCGGACGCTATCCCGCCGGCTCGTCCCTGCCGACCGAAAACGAACTCGGCGTCGAATATGGCGTCAGCCGCACCGTCATCCGCGAGGCGCTGAAGGTGCTGGCCGCCAAGGGGCTGGTGCTGTCGCGGCCGCGCATCGGCACGGTTGTATGTGAACAGGACAACTGGAACATCATCGACCCGCAGGTGCTGGCCTGGCACGCGCCGCATGCGCTGGACGACAAATTGTTCGACGCCATCCTCGAAACGCGCCGCGCCATCGAACCTCTGGTAGCTGAACTGGCGGCGACTCGTGCGACGCTGCAGGAGATCGCCGATCTCGAAGCCGCCTGGCGCGGCATGGCCAATGCCGGCGAGGATCTCGCCGCCTTCTCGCGCTCCGACATCACCTTCCACCAGATCGTCTATGCTGCGAGTCACAACCCGATCTTCCGCCAGATCGGCAATCTGATCGACACCGGGCTGAAATTCTCGCTCGAAGCAACGGCGACCATTTCGCTCGCCCGGCGCATGGAAGCGGTGGCGGCGCACCGTGAGGTGGTGGAGGCGCTGCGCATGCGCGATGCCGCGGCGGCGCGTGCGGCGGCAGGCCGGATCCTCGACCTTGCGGCGCGCGACCTGGTCAGCGCCAAGAAACTCAAGAACAACTGAGACCAGCATGAAAATCATCTCGCTCACCACCTACATCGTCCCGCCGCGCTGGCTGTTCCTGAAGATCGAGACGGATGCCGGCGTCACCGGCTGGGGCGAGCCTGTCGTCGAAGGCCGTGCGCTGACAGTCGAGGCAGCGGTCAAGGAACTTGGCGATTATCTGATCGGCAAGGACCCGCGCCTGATCGAGGACCATTGGACGGTGATGCATCGCGGCGGCTTCTACCGCGGCGGGCCGATCCTGATGAGCGCCATTGCCGGAATCGACCAGGCGCTGTGGGACATCAAGGGCAAGGCGCTCGGCGTGCCTGTGCATGAACTGCTCGGCGGCAAGTTGCGCGACAGCATCAAGGTCTATTCCTGGATCGGCGGCGACCGGCCGGCGGAAGTGGCTGCTGGCGCCAGGGAGGTCGTTTCGCGCGGTTTCCAGGCGCTGAAGATGAATGGCACCGAGGAACTGCAGATCGTCGACAGCCATGACAGAATAGATGCGGCTGTCGAACGAGTCGCCATGGTGCGCGAGGCCGTTGGGTCCAACATTGGCATCGCCGTCGATTTCCACGGCCGCGTCCACCGGCCGATGGCGCGCATGCTGGTCAAGGAGTTGGAACCCTACCGGCTGATGTTCATCGAGGAGCCGGTGCTCAGCGAAAACCGCGAGGCGCTGAAGGAGATCGCAGCGCTGGGCTCGACGCCGATCGCGCTCGGCGAGCGTCTTTACAGCCGCTGGGATTTCAAGTCGGTGTTCGAGCAAGGCGCCGTCGATATCATCCAGCCGGACCTGTCGCATGCCGGCGGCATCACCGAATGCCGCAAGATCGCGGCGATGGCCGAGGCCTATGACATTGCGGTGGCGCCACACTGCCCGCTCGGGCCGATCGCGCTTGCCGCCTGCCTGCAGCTCGATGCCGTCAGCTACAACTGCTTCATCCAGGAACAGAGCCTCGGCATCCACTACAACGCCGCAAACGATTTGCTCGATTATGCCGCCAACAAGGACGTCTTTCG
The DNA here is from genome assembly GCF_030323165.1 of Mesorhizobium sp. C416B. Taxonomy (NCBI): domain Bacteria; kingdom Pseudomonadati; phylum Pseudomonadota; class Alphaproteobacteria; order Hyphomicrobiales; family Phyllobacteriaceae; genus Mesorhizobium; species Mesorhizobium sp. C416B. The sequence continues at coordinate 5,834,570 of NZ_CP100471.1, read as the reverse complement.
CTACGAGGATGGCTATGTCGCAATCCCCGATGGTCCCGGCCTCGGCGTCGAGATCGACGAGGACTACGTCAAGGAAAGGGCCAAGGAAGGCCACCGCTGGCGCAACCCGGTCTGGCGTCACAAGGACGGCTCCTTCGCCGAGTGGTAGCCCGGCCGACCTTGCGGCCAGGCCTTCAGGACCTCGAGCTCAATTTCGCGGTGGCGCCAGCGTAACGCAGGCCTCTGATGTGCCGCAGCGCCGAGCACCAGCGCATGGGAACCGTCGGCGCCGGCAAGCCGCAAACGGCTGACCGCCTGGGTTGCCGCAAGCGATCGAAAGCAGTCGCTATCCATGGAACATGGCGGATGTCCTGTTCTCATCGACCTTTTCTTGGCCCGCCAGCCGCGTCACCTGCCCGCGGCGTGCCGGCCTGCGTTCCTGCCGGAGAAGATGCAGCTGCCGAGAAATGTCCCTTCCAGCGCATTGTAGCCGTGATAGCCGCCGCCACCGCCGCCGGCCACCTCGCCTGCCGCATAGAGCCCGGCAATGGGTTCGCCATTGCCGTCGAGAACCTGCGAATTGAGATTGGTGTGCAGGCCGCCAAGCGTTTTGCGCGTCAGGATGTTGAGGCGCACCGCGATCAGCGGGCCGTGCCTGGGATCGAGTATCTTGTGCGGCTTGGTCACCCGGAAGATCTTGTCGCCAATGTAGTTGCGGGCGCCGCGGACGGCTGTGACCTGCGCATCCTTGGTATAGGCATGGTCGACCTCGCGATCGCGCGCCACGATCTGCGCCTTGAGCCGGTCGTAGTCGAGCAGATTGTCGCCTGACAGCGCGTTCATGCCGGCGACCAGGTCGGCCAGGTTGTCGCGGACGACGAAGTCCTCGCCCTTTTCCAGGAACGCTGCCACCGATGGTGGCGCCTTGCCGCCGCGCCGGTTCTTCAGCACGGCCCGCCAATCCTTGGCCGTAAAGTCTAGGTTTTGCTCCGAACCCGACAGCACGAACTCCTTCGAAGCGATCGTCTTGCTCAGCACGAACCAGGAATAATCGTGTCCCGTCGACAGGATACGCTTCAAGGTGCCGAGCGAATCGAAGCTCGGGAAGAACGGCGCCTCCATGCGTTGTCCCAAAGCATCGAACCATAGCGGCGACGGCGCCGACAGGATGCGGATGCCGTGGTTCGGCCAGATCGGATTCCAGTTCTTGATGCCCTCGACATAGTGCCACATGCGGTCGGCGTTGATGACGGCCCCGCCGGCGTCCTGGGTGATCGCCACCATGCGGCCGTCGACATGGTGCGGCACGCCGGCAACCATACGCTTCGGCGCTGGCCCCAGCCGCCCGACCGGCCAGACCTTGCGAACCAACTCATGATTGCCGCCGATGCCGCCGGAGGTGACGATCACGACACCGGCCGAAAGGTCGAAATCGCCGACGGCCGTGCGGCTCGACTGCTTGCCGCGCTCGACATCGGATGCCTCCAGGATTTCGCCCGCGACGCCGGTGACCGCGCCGTTGGTCTTGATCAGCCGGCTGACCTGATGACGGAATTTCAAAGTGATCAGCCCTTTGGCGACGTGCTCGCGCACGCGCCTTTCGAACGGCGCGACCACGCCCGGCCCAGTGCCCCATGTCAGGTGGAAGCGCGGCACTGAATTGCCGTGGCCATTGGCCAGCGCGCCGCCGCGCTCGGCCCAGCCGACCACCGGCCACCAGCGCATGCCCATGGCGTAGAGCCACGGCCGCATCTCGCCGGCGGCGAAATCGACATAGGCTTCCGCCACTTTCCTTGGCCAATGGTCCTCGGGCCGGTCGAACTGGGCAGAACCCAGCCAATCCTGCCAGGCGAGGTCGCGGCTGTCCTTGATGCGCAGGCGGCGCTGCTCGGGCGTGTTGACCAAAAACAGGCCGCCGAGCGACCAGAATGCCTGGCCGCCGAGAAAACCGCCACCCTCTTGCTCGACGATGATCACGCGCTTGCCGGCATCGCCGAGTTCCGCGGCTGCGGCCAGGCCGGCCAGCCCGCCGCCAACGATGATTGCGTCCGCGTCAGCCATTGTCGTAGCTCCTGTGCCGGCTTTTGTTTTCGAGATCGGATGCTCGTTGCTAGCCGCGCAGCGCGTTCCAGATAATGCGCGGCAGCTTCATGAGGCTCGGCCGGTAGTTGAACTCGGTGATCAGGCGGCCGACCATGTGTGCCCTTTTGTGGGTCAGGAACCAGGCCGGCTTCGGCATGATGCGGAACGGCGCTTCGAGCACGCTGCGTTCCGGTCTGTCGAACAAATAGGTGTTGTGGACGACGCCGATGCCGCTCTGCACGTCGTCGAGCGTGTGGCCAGGGAAAGCACCCCAGGTCGGGCGCAGCAGCGCGAACAGAACGCCGCTCCAGGAATTGATGCCGATGCCGCCATAGCGCAGTTCGGCAATGATTTCCTCGAAGCGCTGCCGGCCGATCTCGGCGATCGTCCTGGGATGGATGAGGATGTTGGCGGCAAGCGTGCCGTGCAGCTTTTCATTGGCGTAGGCGACAGCGGCGCGCAGATAGGATTCCGCATTGCCCGCCGGCAGCCGCATGACGCTGAGCGCCGGCGCGAACACCTCGGCATTTTCGAGATAGGTATCCGTGCCCGGCCGGAACGGCACCACCACGCAGGCCGGCCCGCCGGGCCGCTCGAATTTCTGTACGCTGTCGGCATGCGCCTCGAAGGCGGCGAGGCGCTCGGTCGCGCCGGGATAATAGGCCGGGCGCGACGGGGCTTTCTGCATCACCTTTTTGAGTGCTGCCAGAAGCGCGTCGGATTTGTCCCAGCCTTCGGGCAACACGAGCATTTGGCAGGCGATACAGTTGAAACCGGAATTGTTGAGCTTCTGTGTGGCGATCAGTTCGGCATGGTAGGCGATGTCGGCATTCGACCATGGGCCGGGCACCACGATGGTCGGCGCCACGCCGCCAAGCTCAGAGGTGATACGCCGGCTGTTGCGCGGCGTGCCCGCCGCCTTGTTCTTGCGGCCCTCCTCGCCGGGACCCCAGACGATCGCGTCATGCGAGGCGGCGGCACCGGTGATGTGGATGTCGTCAACGAGATCGTGGTTGCACAGATACGCACCGACATCGGTGCCGCCGCGCACGATGCGCAGCGCGCCGAATTCGATCAGCGGCCGCAGCGCCGGCCGCAGGAAATCAACGAGGTAATCATTGACCGGGTTCATCTTGAGCAGAACCACCTGGTGCTCGACCAAAAGCTTGTGCAGGCAGTCGAGCGGCGCGATCGAGGCGACATTGCCGGCGCCGAGCACGAGGCCGATCTTGCCCTTGCGGCTGGTGCGCGGCGCGTCATAGGCCGATGCGGTGTTTGCGGCGAGGTTCGCCTTGGTCACGCCGGGCTGCATCCAGATCTCTGCCTTCAGCCCGGTGAACAGCACCTTGTCCCAAAGCGAATTCGGAACCACCGTCACCGCCACCTGTCCGCTAGGCAAGGTGCGGACCGGCAGTCTGTCGAGGAACTTCTTGCCCTCCATCAGGCTCAGCGTGTGGATGAACTGGTTGCAGCCATCCATCAGCGCCGCCGGGCCAGCCAGCCATTCCTCACCTTCCAGCGGCGAGCCGGTCGGGATGCCCTTCTTGCGCGTCGCGGTTTTGACCCACGCCTCGGCGACCTCGCGGATGTGATCCTTGACCTGCCGCAGCAAGGCGATCCGCTCGCCATTCGAGGTCTGCGCCCAGTCGTCCTTCCTGGCGTCGAGATCGGTGAGCGCGAGGTCGAGTTCGGCTGCCCATTCAGGCTGCACGGGCTGGGTTTTGACTGCTTTGGCAACCATCCTATCCTCCTCCACCTCGATCTCTTTGTTTGACGCAATTCCTGTGGGAAAACCGCTTCACACTTTTCCTGGAATTGCTCTACGAAAACGGCAGTGCGGCCCATTGCTCGACGAATTTCCCGCCGGAATAGACCTGGATCGAACCGAACTGCTGTAGCACGAATTCGCCCTGCGTCGGACGCAGGAAGGCGTAGTCGTCAGGCCCGACATTGACGTTGTCGGGCAGCGCCATGAATTGCTGATTGGTCGAAAAGCCGAACGTCTTGTCCGTCTTCATCCCCACGGGATGGACGGGCTTCGCCATCCATTTTCCGCCATAGAGAAAACAGCCGCGCCGCGGCAACAGCCCGAGCTTCTGCAGCAGCCAGGAGCGCTGGTCGAGGCCCGGCGCCTGGGAATCGACCACTTTCAGGATCGGCGTCGCGATGAATGCGGCAGGCCGCAATTGGCTGAGGCTCGGCACATCGAAATCGGTCGGCAGCATAAAAGCCGATCCGATGGACAATTCATTGGCGCCGACCCAGCTGTCATAGAGCAATGCGGTGCTGCTGCCGCCAAGATTGAGGATCTTGCGCTGGTCGGCGGCAAGGCAAGCGACATACTGGCGAAACAGGCTGATCGCCTTGACGCGCGCCTTGGCCGGTCCTCCCAGCAGTTTGGGGATATGGCCGATATGCGCCTCGTAGGCCATGACGCCTTCGCATTTCAGCCGCGGGTAATTCGCCAACGCGGAAACTGCCCGGGCCAGTGAGTCGGGATCGCTGATACCGCCGCGATGAAGGCCGACATCGACCTCGAAGCAGACGCGCAGCTCGCGGTCGAGCTCGGCGGCAAGCGAGCCATAGGCGGCCAGCCGCTCCTCGGTATCGATCAGCCAGACGATGCGCGACGTAGCTTCGCCGAGCCCGGCGAGAACGCCCTTCGTCAGCGCGTGCCTGGCGCCGGCAACCGGCATCGGCTTGCCCAACAGGAGATCGACTTGGGGAAACACTTTCAGCATCTCGGCGCTGATCGGCAGATGAAAGGTCATCAGCCTGTCGGTCGCAAACGCCGCGCGGATATAGTCGATCAGCGGCAGGCATGGCAGCGACTTGTCGACGAGGCGCAGATCGAGGCCCGTGGCGAACTTCGCCTTGATCGCAGCGATGTTGTGATCGAGCCGGTCGAGATCGAGCACCAGGCAAGGCTGAAAGATCCCGGCTGCCCTGAGCGCGCCCGACATTTCCGCGAAATAGGTGTCGGTCAGGCTCATGCCGCGACGCCGAGCAGCCTGGCAATATAGGGCGACACGAAGCGGTTGTCCGGGTCCATCTCGCGGCGGACCGCCATCGCATCGTTCCAGCGCGGATAGAGCGCGCTCAATTCCCTTGATGTCAGGCTGTGCATCTTGCCCCAATGCGGGCGGCCGCCGCGCTTCCTGAAGATCGGCTCGGCGGCGTTGAAGAACGCCATCGGATCGCGCTCGATGCCGTGATGGATGGCGATGGAACAGGTCGGGCGCTTGTAGAAGGGGCTGAGCCAGACATTGTCGGGCGCGACGACGCGCACCTCCATCGGAAAATAGACCTCTGGAAACCGCGTCTCGAGCAGCGCAATGATTTCGCTGAGTGCGGCCGCCCCTTCCTCGAACGGCAGGTGGTATTCCATTTCGTTGAACTTGACGTTGCGCTCGGAGGTGAAGACCTTCAGCCACTCCTCGATATAATCCTCGGCCGGCACCTTGGCGAAGGCCGAGCCGATGAGACGGCGGCGCAGCCAAGGGAGCCAGCTGAGATAGTCGCGCAGTTTTCTCAGCGTCGTCACCGCATCGTCGTCTTCCGTCGGCGGACGCACCGTCGCCGGCGCCTCGGTGATGTCGCTGGCAATCAGCAGCGCCTGGCCCGAAAACGGCACGTAGTAGAACTCGGCCGAACGATGCGCCGTCATGGTGCTTTCGAATTGCGCAAGCACATCGGCGATCGGCGCCGTCCAGCGGCGGTGCCGCATCCGGTAGCTCGCCACGTTGCGGATCGTCACTTCGGTGACGGCGCCGAAAGCGCCGAGCGAAGCGCCCATGGCTTCGATCATGTCGGGGCTCTTGGCACGGTCGAACTCTTTCAGCGCGCCACGCCCGTCGACGATCTGCATCGCCTCGAGCTGGGTGTGGTACGCGCCAAGCGTGATGCCCGAGCCGTGCGTGGCGGTGCCGAGCGCCCCGCCGAACGCCTGCTTGTCGATGTCGCCCATGTTCGGCAGCGCCTGGCCGACGCCGTGCAACAGCTTTGCCAGCGCGCCGATCTTGGTGCCGGCGCCGACCCGCGCCGTCAGTTTTTCGGGATCGTGCGACCTCAGGCCCTCGAAGCGGTCGAGCGACAGGATGGTGCCGTCATTCTTGACCAGCGGCGTAAAGGAATGGCCCGTGCCGACAAATCGAACTGGTCCCGGCGAGTTGCGAATGGCACCACTCAGCTCATCGAGACTCAGCGGTTCGGCAAAAGCCTGCGGCGTGGCCGTGACATAGCCCGACCAATTGCTCCACTGGCTGATAGCCTCTCCCACGATCCCTCCCTGGGGCGCCGGCTTTGCCGGTCTTTCTCCTAGCGCTAGATAATATGATACATAGTCAGCTTTTCCGGATATGATACATTGTCAGCTTTCTGTCAACCTGGCAATCGGAGGTGTCTTGCGTCCGCGCCGGCCGCATTATCTACAGCGACGCACGCTGAGCCGGCGTCGGCATTGAACGCAAGTTCGTTGCCCCTTCAAGCCAGCCCAAACGTTTCCACGGCCCGCATGATGCCGCGCAATTCGGCCAAGCCCTTCAGGCGGCCGATCAGCGAGTAGCCGGGATTGATCCTTGTCTTGCCGATATCGTCGGCGAGCAGGTGGCCATGGTCCGGCCGCATCGGGATTTGCCAGTCGGCGCGGCCCTCCTTGCGGCGGCGCGCCTCCTCCTGCATCAGCGCCAGGATGACATGCGCCATGTCGGTGCCGCCTTCGAGATGCTCGGCCTCGTAGAACGAGCCGTCATCCTCGATGGTGATGTTGCGCAGATGGGCGAAGTGGATGCGGTCGGCGAATTCCTTGACCATGGCGACGATGTCGTTGTCAGCGCGCGTGCCGTAGGACCCGGTGCAGAACGTCAGCCCATTGGCCTGGCTGTCGACGGCATTGAGAATGAAACGCGCATCCTCGGCGGTCGAAACGACGCGCGGCAGGCCGTAGAGCGAAAACGGCGGATCGTCGGGGTGGATACACATGCGCACCCCCTCCTCTTCCGCCACCGGAATGATCTCGCGCAGGAACCACGCGAGGTTGCCGCGCAACTCCTTCGGCCCGATTCCGTCATAGTCCGCAAGCGCCTCGCGAAAACTGTCGCGGTCATACTTGCGCTCTGTAGCCGGAAGGCCGGCGATCAGATTGCGCTCGATCTGGTCCATCTTCTCTGGCGACAATTCCTTCAGCCGCGCTTCCGCTTGCGCAATACGCGCCGGCGTATAGCTGTCAGCACCGTTCTTGCGCTTCAGCACGAACAGATCGTAGGCGGCGAAATCAACGGCATCAAAACGCAGGGCGTAGCCTGTCGTCGGCAGACGGTAGGCTAGATCGGTGCGGGTCCAGTCCACCACCGGCATGAAATTGTAGCAGATCGTGGCGATGCCGGCCCTGGCCAGCGCGCGGATCGAATCGCGGTAATAGCCGGCATAGCGCTCGCGTTCCTGCGCGCCGATCTTGAAGGAATTATGGACCGGAATGCTCTCGACGACCGACCAGGTCAGTCCTGCTTCCTGGATAATGCGCTTGCGCTCCAGCACTTCGGCCTCAGGCCACGCCCGGCCGTCATAGATATGGTGGAGCGCCGAGACCACGCCGGTGGCGCCCGCCTGCTTGACATGATCGAGCGTCACCGGATCATCGGGCCCATACCAGCGCCAGCATTGTTCCATTTCGGCTTTCCTTCTGCGAGAGGTTGGCAACTTATTGTTGGACCCCGATGGGAGTCGATAGAAAATGGAGGAGTTTTTAGAAATGATGGATTTCGACGGCAAGGTCGCCCTGGTGACCGGGACGACCGGAATCGGCCTGGCAACCGCCACACGCCTTGCGGCCGGTGGCGCCGCAATCATCGCCTGCGGCATCGACCGCGCCGCCAACGCGGCGATGAAGGCGCAACTGGAAAGCGCTGGAGCTGCGGTGCTGGTCATCGAAACCGATGTGTCCATCTCCGACCAGGTGCGCGACGCGGTGGCGGCTGGCGTCGCAAGGTTCGGCGGCCTGGATGTCATCGTCAATTCAGCCGCCGTCCATCCCTATGGCACCGCGACGACCACCGACTGGGAAACCTGGAACCGAACGATGACGGTCAATGTCGGCTCGATCTACCTGACCGCGCATTTCGGCATTCCGGAAATGATCAAGCGCGGTGGCGGCGCCATCGTCAATGTCGCATCGGTGCAGGGCTTTGCCTGCCAGCAGAACGTCGCCGCCTATGCCACGACCAAAGGGGCCATCCACACGCTGACGCGCTCGCTGGCGCTCGACTACGCGGCGGCAGGCATTCGGGTGAATTCGGTCAGCCCCGGCTCGATCCGCACGCCGATCCTGGAGAAGGCTGCGCGCGGTGACGGCGGCAGCGATGCCGATGTCGAAGAGGCCTACAAGCGCTTCGGCGCGGCGCATCCGCTCGGCCGTATCGGCGAACCGGAGGAAGTGGCGGAACTCATCGCCTTCCTGTGCTCGTCGAAGGCCGGCTTCTGCACCGGCGCGGACTACAGGATCGATGGCGGCCTGACGGCAGGTATCGGCGTGAAGTAGCGCTATGATGGCGTTCTGCGCGCTTGCAGGCAATCGGTGTCCGACCGCGCTACAGCTTCCACATCCGCTTGGCATTGCCCGACAGCAGTTTCGTCCTCTCCTCAGGACTGGCGCCCGCGATCAGCGCGTGTGTCGCCGCCACCCAGGTCGCAAGACCACCGCCAAGCGTGCACACCGGCCAGTCGCTACCCCACACGACGCGGTCCCAGCCGAAGCAGCCGATCGTGTGCTCGACATAGGGGCGCAAGGTCTCGACGGTCCATGAGCCGGCATCGGCATAGGCGACGACGCCGGAGATCTTGCCGATGACATTGGGACGCCGCGCGATCTCGGTCATATGCTCGCGCCACGGATGTTCCGCACTGGCCTTGATGTCGGGCACGCCGCAATGGTCGAGCACGAACTGCACATCCGGCGCCAGATCAGCGAGCGCAACCGCCCTTGGAATCTGATGCGGCAGGACGACGAGGTCGAAGGTCAGGCCTGTGCCGGCAAGCCGCTTGATGTTTTCGCGAAACAGCGCGCTGTCCGAAAGCTCGTCCGGCATGACGTGCAGCACGCGGCGGAACCCCTTGACGAAGGGATCGGCCTGCTGGCGCTCGAGATAGGCGGCGAAACCGGCCTCCTCCGGGCGGCAGGAGGCGATCGCCCCGCGCAACAGACTGCCCTTCTCCAGCGACTGCGCCTTCACATGGCTGGTCTCGGCCTGGATGTCGGCTTCATCGACATCGACCTCCATGTGCAGCGCGGCTTCAATGCCGGCGCGGCGGGCCTGGATCGCATATTCTGCGTGCGGGAAATCGCGGTTGAGCGCCGGCTCGCGGCTGAGCCAGGGATAGCGCAGCGCCGACAGGTCGATCAGGTGCAGATGAGTGTCGATGATCATGGCTGTCCTCCTCGGTGATTTCAGATCATCGCCAAATGCCTAAACCCAGCGCATGACACAAGCTTTGGCTCAGGCCCGCTTCGGGATCTCTTTGTCCTCGAGCAGCAGCGTCAGCCCCATGGCGACCAAATAGAGCGCCGCCACCCAGATGAACATCACGTTGAAGCCACTGGAGTAATGGTCGAGCACCACTTCGCGGATCGCGCCCGGCAGGCTCGATGCGAGGTGCGGCGTCAACCCGTTCAGGCCACCCGGCAGCAGGGCGGCGGCGTCTGCAGGAAGCTCGGCTGTCTGCCGGTTCAGCGCCCAGATCATCACCGCGCCGTTCAGCGCCAGACCCAGCGATGCTCCGAGCGTCCGCGCCTGGGTGATCAGCGACGTCACCGCGCCGATATCCTGCAGCGGTGCTGCCGCCTGGATCGCCACGATCAGCACCTGGAACTGCAGGCCCATGCTGATGCCGAACACTGCCATCATCGTCGCCAATACCCAGATCGGCGTATGCTGGTTGGTGAGGACGAAGCCCAGCATCAGAAACCCGCCAATAGCCATGGCGACCACCGGCATCCATTTGTAGCGTCCGGTTGCCGCGATCACCCGCCCGGCGACGATCGAGATGACCATGGACGTGAGCGACGCCGGCAGGAACAGGAAGCCTACCTCGGCCGGGCTCAGGCCCGTCAGCGTCTGCATGTAGAGGGCAAAATAGAAGAACATGCCCAGCGTCACCGTTCCGGCGACCAGCGACACGCCCGAGACGATGCTGACCGTCGAATCGCCGAACAGCCGCAGAGGTACGATCGGCTCTTCGGCCCGCCGCTCGACCATGACGAACAAGGTGATGGCGACCAGCGCCAGCAGCGGCAGCGCGAAGGTGATGAGGTCCGGTCCGCTGGGGTCGAGCACGTGGTAGCCCCAATAAACGATCGCCGTCGTGCCGGCGGCGAGCAGCACGCCGCCGAGATAGTCGATGCGGTGCCGCTTTTCGTTGAACCGGCTGCGCATGGCGAAGGCCAGCACCGCCAGCACGATGATCCCTATCGGCAAATTGACCAGGAACACCCAACGCCAGCCGAACAGGCTGGTGATGTAGCCGCCGGCCAGCGGGCCGAGCACCGACGACAGCGCGAACACCGCCGAACTGTAGCCCTGATATTTGGCGCGCTCGCGCGGCGAAAACAGTTCGCCGATCATGGCGAAGGCCGAAACCATCAACCCACCCCCGCCGATACCCTGCAGCACGCGCGCGGCGATCAGGCTCTCCATCGACCATGCCATGCCGCAGACCAGCGAGCCCAGCAGGAACAGGCCGATCGCCGTCAGCACGACATTCTTGCGGCCATACATGTCGCCAAGCTTGCCGTAGAATGGCGAGACCGCGGCGGTCGAGAGCAGGTAGGCGGCACCGACCCAGCCGAACAAATGCAGATTGCCGAGTTCGCCGGCAATGGTGGGCAAGGCGGTGACGACGATCTGCATGTCGATGGTTGCCATGAACATGGCGATCAGCGCGCCGAAATAGACGATCAAGGTCGTAAGGTCGGGCCTGACTTGGGCCTCAACGGGCCGCGCGTCCGGCAGCGTCTGCTCGACAGTCATCGGTGTCTCCGTAACTTGGGGCGCGATTTATGTGCCCACAACCAGGAGGTGTCAAATAGGCGAAAACGCCATGCCTGGAGGCATTCCGTCCGGCTAACGGGAAGAGCCTTAGCGGACCGTGCAGTCGTGGATGATGGTCGTCGCGACCAGTTCCGTGGGGTCGCGTGCAATGAGATCGACGATGCTGTCGATGAAGGCGGAGTGATCGAGCGCCAGTGTCGTCAGGCTCTCCACGCAGCCATTGCGCCGATTCTGCGAAGGCGTCTTGAGGCCAGAGTCAGAGCTTCGCCCCTGCTCGCTTGCCTCTTCTGCAATGCTCTACGAAATCGCAAATAAACCTGTGGATATTTGGTTTGTGACCGGATCGTGTCGTATCCGCCAAGTGAAGTTGGAGTAGCGTCAAGCAACTTGGCTAGGGGGACTCAATGAAGCGATTGCTATTGGGGGCGGCTGTGCTTGCCGCTGGCGTCTTCGGCGCGGATATATCTTCTCTTACTTATATTAGAGGCAGCGCAGGAACGGAGGCGTTTGCGCAGAGTACCTCGCCGGCTGCGCCAGTCAGTGGTCGGCTCGGCAATGGCGGGGCGGCGTTAGGCGGCGGCTCCTCGGCGAAGCCGCCGGTGGGCGCGCCAGGCGACGCGGCAACCGAGCCGACGACCGGCAGTCCCGATGCGGCGGCCAAGGTCGGCGCCGAGCCGGCGGACACCAAGGCTGGTGATGCGAGCGACGCCAAGGCTGCCGATACCAAAACGACCGACGCGAAGGACAAGGCCACAGAGAAGAAGGCCGATACGGAAGCAGCGCCGGAGGAACCTGCCGCGGCAGCGGCGGCAGTGGTAGCAGCCACGGCAACCGAGAGCGGCGACCCCGAAGCTATCGGCACGCCGAAGGTGGATCTGCCCAAGGCTGGCGGCAACGGCAATCTGGGCTACGACATCGGCATCGACGTGCCGGGCTTCCACGGCATCGAGCCGCAGATCGCGCTGAACTACAATTCCTCACGCAAGAGCAAGCTCGGTGGCCTCTACCAGGGCTGGCTCGGCTATGCCTGGGGTCTCGATGGGTTCGACGTCATCGAGCGGGCAACGCCTGGCTATGGCATGCCGGCCTTCGATGCCAATGACATCTATCTGCTCGACGGCCAGGCGATGGTCGCCTGCGTAACCGGCATGGTCTCGCCCTCGTGTGCGACCGGCGGTACAAATGCGACCGAGAACGAGAGCTATCGCCGCATTGCGCTGAACAGCACCACCAATGAATGGAAAGTGACGGATCGCGACGGCACCGTCTCCACCTTCCGGTCGGTGGCGGCTGTTGCCAATCTGACGCCGACCGCCGGCACGCCGGCCTATGATTTGGCGATGAGCTATCGCTGGCTGTTGACCTCGGTCACCGACACCAATGGCAATAGCGTAACCTATACCTACACCTGTCCGGCGAGCCCGGTCTGTTATCCCGACGCCGTCAGCTATAACGGTACGGTGGTCAAGTTCTACTACGAGACGCGTCCCGACCTGATCCTGATGGGCAATGGCCGCGACATCTCCGTCACCGACAAGCGCATCAAGACGATCGGCGTTACGGTGAGCGGCGTGCTACGCGGCGCTTACAGACTGACTTACGATCAGGCGCCGTTCTCCAACGCCTCGCGGCTGACCGCCGTTGCCCGCTTCGGCACCGATGCGACGGTCGCTGCGGATGGAACTGTCTCCGGCGGAACATCGAAGTCGCTCGGCCAGATGACCTACCAAGATGCCGCCTGGAATTACTCCACCGTCAACACACCGCTATACGAGCATCCCCCGACCACCGGCGGCAACCCAAGCTACGGGAATCCAAACGAGCCCCACGACCTCGATTTCGATGGCCGCGATGAATTGTGTTGCGAGTACTCTGAGACGACCACGACGTGGACAAATGGCGGCGGCGGCTCAACCGGCAACAATCCCGATACCACAACCAAATCAACGAATCACTACAAGAGAATTATCAAATTCACCAGCAACGGCACGCCGTACGACGTAAAGTCATTGTTTACCCACCACACATCGGAAACGACGACGGACTCCGGCACCGTTCCGGGGCCGACCAGCAGCTCGGGCTCGGCGCCGTTCGATCCAGCGCGCTTTCTGGCAACCAAGAATACGGCGGATTTTGTTGACTATCAGCATTCGACAAATGTCGGCTGTCACAGTACGCGAGATGGTGGCAATGTTTGCACTTACACATACTCTGCGACATCATCTCTGCTGCTGACCGACGCCAATCTGGCGATGACCAAAGTTCCTTGCAGCCCAGCGCCTGCTGGTTATGAGTCTGTATGCAGCAAGCTGCCCAGCTACAGCAATGTACCATCGCCTCCCTCCGGGGCGTCCTTCGTGGCGGATACGAATGGCGACGGAATTGACACGCTAGAATCCCAGCAATCTCAAACCGGCTCTTCCCCTGATCGCATGAGCGTTGGAGACTTTCTCGGCAACGGCAAGCAGCAGCCGATGTACATCGTGGCCGACAAGCTAAAGAAGGGCATCCTGTCCAGCGGAAAATGGCAGGCTGGCGGAACGGCATTCAACATCAATTGCAACTTTGATGTTAATACAAATCCCGGCGCCTGCGTCTTTGCAGACATCAACGGCGATGGCGCGACGGATGTCGTCAGATACAGGTCTGCGGCCGACGAAATCACGGTCTATTTGTCGACAGGCGTCGGCTTCAAAGGCTTCTCCAGTGCCAACATGGTCGGCGGCCAAGCAATTCTGCGTGACTTCGACAATGACGGCAGGATCGATGTTTTTACCCTGGCGACGGACCCCCAAGTCGCCACCACGCGGGTCATTAAAGTCAACTCACTCCAACCGTCCTCTGCTACCGCTTATAGCGCTGTGAATTTTCCACGCCCCGCCACAATTCAGCCTGTCGGAGCGGTGATCGGCGACTTCAACGGCGACGGTCTCCCGGACCTGACCGATTACGGCCACATGTTCATCTCGAATGCCGGCACCGGCAATCCGAACCTGTTGAAGCAGATCGTGACGGAACTGGGCGGCACGGTTGCGGTGGAGTACTCGCCGTCCTCGACCTGGGCGAACAATTACCTGCCGCAGGTCGTGCATGCGGTGACCAAACTGTCGGTGAGCGACGGCCGTGGCCAGACGGCGGTGAGCGCTTACGCCTATGCCGGCGGAAAATACGATCCGGCAGCGCGCAAGTTCCTGGGCTTTGCCTCGATCGTCGAGACAAAGCCGCTCGCCAATGGCGAGACGGCGTCGTCGAAGATCGAGACCACCTACCGCCAGGATCTGGCGAGCTATGGCCTGCCGTCGCTGACGGTGTGGAAGGATGGCGCGGGCACCGTGCACAAGCAGGTGGCCGAGACCTATGTCGTCAACACCGCGGCAAAACCCTACACCGTGCAGAACGCGGCGACCGATACGACGCTGACCGAAAACATCAGCCGCACCTTGCGGGTGGAGCGTGGCTTCGATGCCTATAACAACGTCATCAGCGTCAAGGATTATGGCCGCACCGATGTCAGCGGTGACGAGACATGGACGGGACGCTTCTTCTCGCCCAACACATCGTCCTACATCGTCTCGGCGCTGATCGCCGAGCGCACGCAAGCTGGTTTCGACACCAACCTTCCCTACATCAGCTACAGGCACAACTATTACGACGGCAACACAACCGATGTGTGGGCTGTGCCGGTCAAAGGCAATTTGACCTGGGTACAGACCTTCAGCGACGTCACTACGGGCAAGACCGTCAACCAGTATTTTTCGTACGATGCTTATGGAAACAAGATCGCGGCTGCCAACGGTCTCGGCCACAAGACCGAGTGGGACTATGACGCGGTCTATCACCTCTATCCGGTAACAGAGCGGGCGCCGCGCTATTTTGCGACGGGCGGACAGACGGCGGACACGCGCTTCGTCTCGACCGCTACCTACAATATCACCTGCGGGCTGCTGGCAACGAAGACCGACCTCAACGGTCTGGTCAAAACCTTCACCTATGATCCGTTCTGCCGCCTCTACCAGGTCTCACAGAGCGTCACCGGCGCCTATGCCAAGACGCGCTTCGAGAATGAGGGCAATCCGGCAACACAGGCGCTGGTGAGGTACACGCCACTGCCGAATGGAGCGAGTGGGGGCGCCAGCGAGGATTTTACCCGCTCCTATTATGACGGGCTCGGCCGGGTCTATCGCGTCGAGACTCCCGGAGAGACGACGGCCGGCGCCAGGCGCATTGCCGAGACCGACTACGATCTTCGCGGCAATGTGCTGCGCACCGCCTTCCCCCGCTTTGTCGGCGAGGCCGCGCAGTGGACCACCAACAGCTATGACTGGGCCGATCGATTGGTTCTGACGGTCAATCCGGATTCAAGCCAGCGCAGCTACCTGCCCTACCTCGCCACCGCCGAAACCATTCCGCCGCGGCTGTGGGGTACAACGCTGACTGACGAACTCGGTCACAAAACCACAACGGTCACATGGGCACATGGCGATGTCGTGGCCTTCTACCGCGACACCACGGGTCTCGGCCTGATGGAAAGCCGCAACTACGACAGGCTTGGCCGACTGATCGGCGTGACCGATCCCGGAGGCTCGGCCTGGAGCTACACGTATGACATGGCCGGCAACCGGTTGACGGCGTCCGATCCCGATCTCGGCACATGGGCTTACACCTACGATGCCGCCAACCGGCTGGTCAGCCAGACCGATGCCAGGGGCACGGTCACCACGCTCAGCTATGACCAGATGGACCGGCTGACGCTGAAGACGGCAACGGCTCCCGGCGGCAGTGCGGTGACGCAGACGCAGAACAGTTATGATCAGGCGGCTGCCGGCTATTACAACATCGGCCAACTGACCACCTCGACCAATCCGGCCGCGACGCAAGCCTACAAGTATGACGGGTTCGGCAAGGTCGCGCGTCAGGATGCCACCATCGGCACGCTGACCCACACCACGATCAGCGTCCGCGATGCCTCTGGGCAAACACTGGCGACGCAATATCTGCCGGTGCAACTCGACTTCGGCACGGTGGCCGCCCCGGTGCAATACAGCGCCGGCAACAAGCTCGTCTCCGCCCCCGGCTTCATCACCTCGACGCTCTACGAAGCTGATGGGCAGACCAGGGAGATCACCTACGCCAACGGCGTGAAGACCTCCTTTGCCTATTCGCCGACACGGCGCTGGGTGACGCGTGTCACCACATCGAAGGGCGCCACCATCCTGCTCGACGATCAGTATGCGAGGGACAATCTCGGCCGCATCACCGGCACTACAGGGCAGACGGCTGCCGACAGCTGGACCTATGGCTATGACAATGCCGACCGATTGATCTCATCCGACAATCTCGGCGACAACACGCTGGACGAAACCTTCGTCTATGCCGCCAACGACAATATGGTCTCGCGAACCCGTGTCGCCGGCACGTACATCTATCCCGCGGCGAGCGCAGCGCGTCCGCATGCGCCGGTCACGGTCGGCGCCAATGCCATGGCCTATGACGCCAATGGCAATCTGACCTCCGACGGCAGCCGCACACTCACCTGGGACGAAGCCAACCGGCTGAAGACGGTCACGCTTGCCGCCAACACCGTCAACCTGACTTATGGACCAGACGGCGCGCGGGTGAAGAAGGCTTCATCCTTCGCCACCACGTTCTATCCCGACGCTTCCGTCGAGGTCAATCCGGCAACGCCGGGTGCTGAGATCTACACCCGCTATCCGCATCCCGACATCAAGGTGACCGGCACGACAAAGGCCTTCCTGCACCGCGACCATTTGGCCTCAGTGCGCATGGTCACCGATGCCTCGGGCAATATCGCCGAAGCCACCAACTACGCCACCTATGGCGAACGCCTCAACACCGGCTTCCAGACGCAAAAGGGCTACATCGGCGAGCGCTTCGATCCCGAAACCGGGCTGCTCTATCTCAACGCACGATACATGGATCCGGCAATGGGGCGATTCATCTCGCCGGATGATTGGGATCCGACACTGCCTGGCGTTGGCACCAATCGTTACGCGTATGCGCAGAACGATCCTATCAATAAGAGCGATCCGAATGGGCACCAGTTGATAGTATCCACTCCTGATGGGTCCGGTGTAACTGGAGGAGCAATGTTGAGCAACGCTCTTCCTGGCTGCAGACCTTGCGAAAAATCGCTTGAGAAATCAGTCAGAAATTTAGGGTTACAAATGACTCATATGCCTGGCTGGCGGGCTCAGGGCCTTGGCGCATTCTTGAGAATGCTGACTGAACCGCTACCATCATATGCTAACGACGTGCCGGATGCAGGCTATCAAGATGCTGTTGACGCGGCAACGAAAGGCGCTACGGGTAAAGAAAAAATGAATCTCGGCCTTGACCCCGAGCAAGCTGACAAAAATATGGCAGCGGTTAAGGGGCTCCCGGGAGCTGAAACCAAGAATATCGAAACAGTATACGGGCCGGGAACCGCGACCGACCTCCCTGATGGCACTACAGTAGTTGATAGACCAGGATCGAAATCGAGAGGGATTAGGACGATCGAAGTTCAGAAAACAACAGAAAAAGGTAAAAAGAAAACCACACACGAAATTGGAGTAAGCCCGAAGCCCGAAAAAACTGAAAACAAAGATACAAAGGACAAATCTGACGGTTCTGACGGTTCTAAAGAACCAAACGACAAAACCCAGGAATAAGCCGCAATGAAGACCGATCTGAAAAGCCGTGAGTATGCCGGCACTAAAGTTCCTGACAATGTTAAGATTGTACCTCTTGAGCGGAATAACAATTACATAGATATCTTAAAGCATACGTATGAACGGAAGAGTGCCTCGACTCAGAGTTTCCCTAACGGCGAAATGATAATTCCAAAAATCCTCGAATATCGCTTGATTCCTGGAGATCTGGAGTTAAGAGATGAGGATGATGGGTATGGTGATGAAAGGATATTTGATGAATTCTTTGAGAAAATTGACACGGAGTGCTTCTATTGGAGCTCTTTTGGTGAAATTGACATAGACATTATATTCTTGGCTCCGTACTCGTCATCTAACAGATTATGGATGATGAATGCTAGATTTAAGGACAATGTCGGAATAACCTCTGTTGATGGTGATTTTTCAATATTAAGCGATATATTCATTAGGTATTGTATCGTCTCAGGAGGGAAAGAATTAATTAGAGAGTTAGATAAGGCTTGGGGTGGTGTCGATAAAATAAAGGCCGACTTTGTCGAATACGTGGAAAAAATGCCGAGGCCTGAAAATAGAGAATGGGCGCTAAAGTACCTCATACCATTGCTGGAAGGATACGAACTACGGTGACGGTGCACGTTTAGCTATCCGCTCCATAGCCGTGTGCTCATGATCTACCTCATGGCTCGC
Organism: Mesorhizobium sp. C416B; assembly: GCF_030323165.1. Classification (NCBI taxonomy): domain Bacteria; kingdom Pseudomonadati; phylum Pseudomonadota; class Alphaproteobacteria; order Hyphomicrobiales; family Phyllobacteriaceae; genus Mesorhizobium; species Mesorhizobium sp. C416B. The sequence goes on along the minus strand of NZ_CP100471.1, from coordinate 5,816,110 downwards.
CTTGCTCGCATCGTCGTACCCGATCTGCCACACCACAGCACGCAGCTTCGCGGCGAGCGCTCGCCCAACAAAAAGCTGTGACTAATCCGCTCGCCGCGCTCTCGCTGATATCCGTCACACCAGCCCCTGTAATCTCAACCTAGAGGACCTCGGCTTAGAATCAGCCAGGGCGGGTGGGTCGTGGCGGGACTTGGCGCGCAATGTCTGGATTTCTGGTGGCTCGAGGAGCCGCGCTGGGCGCGGCTTTCGCCGAAGCAGAAGCAGGCGCCCACCGGCGACTGGATCGTCAGCCTCGCCGATGACCGCATTCGCGTGCGCGATGCCGGGGCGCCGGAGTTTCAGCCGATCCCGCTGGCGCTCCATGCGACCACCGACGAGATTTCCACGCCTCTCGCAGTCATGCGAACCCAACCCCCGGTCGCACCCACCCCCCACCACCAACCCTGTGGATAGACTCCAAATCCCCCCATCAATCCAAGCACTCAACCTCAGGACGTCCTAAACTAAGGCCCTTGGGGAATCGGGTGTATGTCAATCGGGTCAAGCAATCGCGTCGTATTGTGCCTGTTGCTTGCACTTGCCGGCTGCAATTCCACGCCGGGCAAGGACTTTTTCACCGAGACTATCGACAGCCTGCACGCCAAGAACTCGCCCTTGCGGGCGGGATACACCGGACCATCCACCGTCACCTCGGCCGCGAGCGCCGGGCAGCGCTTCAACGGCGCGCAGTATCAGGGGTCCGGCCAGTTCGTCTCGTCCAGCGCCCCCGTCACCCAGGTAACGACTGACGGCTCGGGCCAGTTCGAGCTCAACCTGGTCAGTGCGCCGATCGCCGATGCGGCCAAGGCGGTGCTGGGTGACGCGCTGCACCTCAACTACATCGTCGACCCGCGCGTGCAGGGCACGGTGACGCTGCAGACCTCGCAGCCGGTGTCGAAGGATGCACTGGTCGACATACTGGAATCAGCACTTGCGGTGAATGGCGCGGGCATCACCAAGCGCGCCGGCACCTACCAGGTCGTGCCGCTGTCCGAGATCATGTCCAACACACCGCCGGTCAGCGTGCCCTCGGTGTCGCCTTCGGGGCCCGGCGTCAAGGTGCAGGTGCTGCAGCTGCAATATATCGCCGCCGACGAGATGAAGACCATTCTCGAGCCGATCACCCGCCAGGGCTCGGTGCTGCGGGTCGATTCCACCCGCAACCTGATCACCGTCGCCGGCAATGACAGCGACCTCAATGCCATCCGCGAGGCGGTGTCGGTGTTCGATGTCGACTGGATGCGCGGCATGTCGGTGGCGCTGCATCCGCTGAAGACCTCGAAGCCGGAAGCCGTCGCCGCGGAACTCGATTCCATCTTCGGCACCAAGGACGGGCCGGGCGCCAAGCTCATCCAGTTCATCCCCAACGACCGGCTGAATTCGGTGCTGGTGATCACCTCGCGCCCGGCCTATCTCGCGCGCGCCGCCAGCTGGATCAACAAGCTCGACAGGCTGGCGGAGTCCAACGAGGACCAGCTCTTCGTCTACCAGATACAGAACCGCCCGGCCAAGGAACTGGCCGCTGTGCTGAGCTCGGTTCTCGGCACCTCGGTCAAGACCGAGGGCGGCGCGGACGGCTCGAACGTGTCGCCCGACCAGACGCCGATCGCCATGCAGTCGGACGGCATTACCCCGGTGCCGTTGACCGGGCCGTCGCCTTCGATGCCGCAGCAGGACGGACAGCCGCCCGCCCACGCCACCGTCGTCGCCGACATCGAAAACAACGCGCTGCTGATCCAGACCACGGCGCGCGACTATGAGCGCATCGAGCAGATCCTGACCAAGGTCGACATCTTGCCGACGCAGGTCATGCTGGAAGCGGTCATTGCCGAAGTCACGCTCAACGACGAGCTGAAATACGGCCTGCGCTGGTTCTTCGAGAATGGCGGCACGAAGGTATCGGTGACCGACGTGGCCAAGGCGGCTGCCGCCGCCACTTTGCCGGGTTTCAACTGGAGTTATGCCACCGACAACATACAGGTGACGCTGAATGCGCTGTCCTCGATCACCGATGTCAACGTCATTTCGGCGCCGACCATCATGGCGCTGAACAACCAGAAGGCGATCTTGCAGGTCGGCGACCAGGTGCCGATCCTGACCCAGCAATCGCAGGATACCGGCAGCGGCACGGCGCCGATCATCAACTCGGTGCAGATGAAGGACACCGGTGTCATCCTGACGGTGACGCCGCGCATCAACAATGCGGGCCGGGTGATGCTCGACATTCAGCAGGAGGTCAGCAACGTTGCCGAGACGAAGAGCTCCGGCATCGATTCACCGACCATACAGCAGCGCAAGATCCAGACCCGCGTGCTGGTCAATGACGGCGAAAGCCTGGCGCTGGGCGGCCTCATCCAGCAGAACAACAGTGTCGGCCGCACGCAGGTGCCAATTCTCGGCGACATCCCCATTATCGGCAACGCGTTCAAACAGAAAAACGACAAGATTGTGCGTACCGAGCTGATCATCTTCATCCGGCCGCATGTCGTGCGCGACATCAACGAGGCCCGCGAAGTGACCGACGAATTCCGCGGCAAGATCAGCCTGCAGACGCCGATCCAGAAACGCCGCGGCGGCACCAAGCTGCAGCAGGATTTGAAGAGGCTGGCCTATTGATCGCGGCTGCGCACCCATCGCTCCTGCTGGCTGCCACGTTCGCCCTGGCGGCAATTCTCGCCGCCATTTCGATCGCCGATTTCCGCCGCCAGATCATCCCGGACGGGTTGAACCTGGCGCTGGCGGCAACCGGCCTTGGCTATCAGGTGGCGGCGGACGGCCTGCCGCTGCATCTCGTGTTTGCCGCAGCGACCTTCGCCGCCGCCTGGCTGCTGCGGCGCGGGCACTTCCTGATGACCGGCCGGATCGGGCTCGGCCTCGGCGACGTCAAGATGCTGGCGGCCGCCGCATGCTGGATCGACCCTCTGCTCCTGCCGGTGTTGCTGTTCATCGCCAGCGCCACGGCGCTGCTGTTCGTCGGTGGGCAAGTGGTGGCGACCGGGCCGGCAGCCGCGCGGGCCCGCGTCGCCTTCGGTCCGTTTATCGCCATCGGCCTCGGCTCCAGCTGGGTGCTGGAACAATTCGCCGGTTTGAACATGGGACTGCTCTGATGATCACGCTGCGCTTTAAGCAAGCTTCCGAAAAGTCCTGCCGCAACCGCGACACCGGTGAAAGCGGGTTCACGCTGGTCGAGCTTCTGGTCGTTCTCGCCATCATTGCCTTGATCGCGACGCTCGCCGCACCCCAGGTGCTGCGCTATCTCGGCTCGGCGCGCACCAACGCCGCCAAGGCGCAGATCCGCAACATCGAAAGCGCACTCGAACTCTATTATGTCGACAACGCGAAATACCCGACCGACGAAGAAGGGCTCGCCGCCCTGGTCACACAGCCGGCCAGCGAAGCGCGCTGGAACGGCCCCTATCTCAAGGGCGGCCTGAAGGATCCCTGGGGCAAGCCCTATTCCTACGAGGTGAAGGCCGATGCGAGCGGCGTCGTCATCCGCACGCTTGGCAAGGACGGCAAGCCCGACGGCACCGGCGAGGACCAGGACATCACAAACTGATGGCCGTCGGCTGAAACGAGGCGGGACCCGCAGTGGGTCAGGCTCTTCAGCTCGCCGGCGACCCGGCAGTCGCCAGGTCGAGGCGGGCAAAACCTGTCGAAGAATAGGTTGCGCCGTCCCTCGCCACCGAGATGGTGAACCGCACGGCAGCAGGCAGACGCCGTGGAGCGGACCAGCTCGCCGACCATGACGGGACTTTGGCCGCATTGTCGAAATATTCGAACCTTACCGCGCTGACGTCGGCGATCAGCAGCACCGGTTGGCCTCCAGTCGATTTGGCGGCATCGCTGCCGCGTCGGATTTTCTGCACGATGGTCAGGTCACTTCCAAGCGAAACGGCGACCTCGCGCAAGGCTGAGGATTTGAAGCCGATGGCCTGAACGGCGTTGAACTCGATGCGCGCGCCGGTGCCGCTGAGATAAAGCACCATGTCGGGCGTCGACTGCGACAACGGCAGCGGCTCGGCGCTGCCGATCGCCGTTTCGAGAAACCGCGCCGCGGCATCGACCTCCATCTGCATCTCGGTCGTCTTCTGGATCCGCATCATGGTCCGCGCCTGTCCGAGAAAGACGATCATCAGCGCGGAGATGACGCCGATCATGGCTAGGCCGACCAGAACGTCGATAAGGGCGAAGCCTTCGATGGATGACGATGATTTGGGGCGCCGGTCGGTCCCGAATATTTGCTTGAGAACACGCTGCCCGGATGGCCGGCCCCCACGACGCGCATGGGCTTGGACCAGCCGCCGGATCATTGCCGATCCTTCGCGGGCACGAAGGTCAGGAACGGCTGGCCGGCGCCGTTACTCCTGCCAATGACGACGGCAACCATCTTCGTCTTCGACACCACGATCGGGCGCGTCTGCAACTGCCAGCCGGATCGCCTGCTGTCCGTTCCGGCCTCGTACTCCGACAGCATGATGCGCGCGGCCCTCGCCGCTTCGATCTGCGCCTTGGCGATGGCGATGCTGCGGCTGGCCAGCACGATCGACTGGCTGGCAATGCCGAGCACCAGCGCCAGGATCGTCATGGCGACGATCATTTCCAGGATCGAAAACCCGTCTTCGGACGAAGGCTCTGTCACGGCAATGCCCGCCATGTCGGAAGTCCGGTCAGCCAGTTGACCGCAATGCGCGCGGTCCGCCCCTTTTGCTGCAGCGAAATATCCATGCCCGACGCGCTGCCGTCGGGCAGGAAGGTCAGCACCGTTTGCCGTCCGGCGACGACTGTCTCCTGGCCGGTAACGACCGTCAGTTTGACGTCATCCGGCAATGCGAAAACATCGCGCTCGCCAAAGCGAATGGTGCGGGCGCCGAGATCGACGAGGACCTCTCTCGGCCGCGCGGTGGCGATGGCCGATGTGCGCGACAGCCGCAGCCGCATGGTGATCTCGCCGGCCAGCGTCTCCAGGCTCTTGCTGCGGTAGTGGCTGACCAGCCCCGGTGCGGCGATGGCCGCCACGAGCGCCATGATCGCCAGCACCACCAGCATTTCGACCAGGGTGAATCCGGCTTCCGCCTGCTGGTCGGCTTTCGCGGCGGCGGCGGTCATTGCAGCGCCAGATCGTTGATCGAGAGGATCGTGGTCATCACCGAAATGACCAGGCTGCCGACGAGGAAGCCAAGCGAAATCGTCAGCGCCGGCGTCAGCAGCTTCAGCACCGTGTCGATCCGCCGCGTCAGCGTCAGCTGCAGCATTTTGGCGGCGCGATCCAGCACCACCGGCAGCGCGTTCGCCTCTTCGCCCAGCGACACCAGCGACATCGTCGCATGATCGAAAATCCCCGCCTTGACGACCGCGCCATGCAGGCGCGCGCCGTTGGCGACATTGTCCTCGATCGAGGCAAAGCTTGCCGCGAGCGAGCTTTGCCTCGACACATTGGCGGCGAGCCCAAGCGCCTCGGTCATCGCCACGCCATTGCCGAGCAGCAAGGCCAGCGTTTCAAGGTAGCGCGCGATGACGGCATCCCTGACCAGCGCGCCGATCAGCGGTATCTTCAACACCGCGTGCGAAAATTGTTTTCTGGCGCCGGCAGAGCGAGACAGCACGAGATAGGACAAAAGGCCGAGCACTGCCGCCAGCGGGAAGACGAAGGGGTAGTCGCGGAACACCGTGCCGAAGACCGACAGCATCTTCATGGTGAACGGCTTGGGCGCGGATGAGCCCTCGAAGATCGGCTCCAGCGCCGGCACCAGCACGGTCGCCAGAATGACCAGCGCCCCGCTCATCACCAAAAGCAGAAAGGCCGGATAGGCCAGTGCCTCGCCGATGGCCGCGCGGCGCTTGGCGGTGGCCTCGAACGTGTCCGCCAGCCGCTGGCAGATATAGGCCATCTTGCCGCTGCGCTCACCGCTGGCGAGAAGTGCCGCGACATCGGAGGTGATGCCCGGCAGGGCGGCAAAGGCCTCGGCGATCGGCCGCCCGCCCGTGGTGAGATCGAGCACCGATTGCAGCTGCTGGCGCCGTTGGCGGTTCGCCTCGCCGGCGATGACCGCGCCCAGGGCGCGGTCGACGGTGAAGCCGGCGTTGAGCAGCACCGACAGCTCGGAGAACAGCCGGCTGAGATCGACCTTCCGGGTAAAGGTCAACGCGGTTCGCCGCGGCAGGCGCAACTGCGGTCTGTCGCTGCTTACCGGGGCGAGGTGATAGGAACGGCGCCCTTGCTGGGCCAGCTTACGGGCGGCCTCCTGTTTGGTCGAGGCATCGAGGACGCCGCTCTCCGTGCTGCCGTCGACGAGATAGGCGCGATAGGCGAAGGCTGGCATCAGCCATCCCCCGCGAGATCGATGACGCGGCGGACCTCGTCCATCGTGGTAACCCCGGAGCGGGCAAGCGCTGTGGCATGGATCGACATCGGCACCAGATCGTCTTGCGCGGCTATGCGGCCGATCTCCATTTCGCCGGCGCCCTGGTCGATCAGTTCGGCAATGCGCGGCGAAACCTGCAGCATTTCGTAGGTCACCGTGCGCCCGCTATAGCCCGACCCGTTGCAGGTGCGGCAGGGCGACCCGGCCTGCTCGACGCCGTGGCAGGCCGGACAGACATGGCGCAGCAGCCGCTGCGCGATGACGCCGCGGATCGTCGCGCCCAGCAGGTAGCCGTCGATGCCCATGTCGCGCAGCCGCGTCAACGCGCCCGCCGCGCTGTTGGTGTGCAGCGTCGAGAACACCAGATGGCCCGTCAGCGCCGCCTGCACCGCGACCTGCGCCGTCTCGCGGTCGCGGATTTCGCCGAGCAGGATGATGTCGGGGTCCTGGCGCAGGATCGACCGCAAGGCGGCGGCAAAGTCGAGGTCGATCGCCGGATTGACCTGCAGCTGGGTAATGCCGGCCATGCGGTATTCCACCGGATCCTCGACGGTGAAGATCTTGACGTCCGGCCGCGAGCGTTCGGCCAGGATCGAATAGAGCGTAGTCGTCTTGCCGCTGCCGGTCGGTCCGGTGATCAGCACGATGCCGTTGGCCGATTGCGACATGGAGCGGATCTTGGCTTGCGCAGCACTGTCGAAGCCGAGCTTCTCCAGTTTCAGCTCGACGCCTGCGCGATCAAGAATGCGGAGCACGATGGCCTCGCCATGGATGGACGGGATGACCGAGACGCGCAGGTCGATATCCCTGCCGCGCACGGCAATGCGCATGCGCCCGTCCTGCGGCAGGCGGCGTTCGGCAATGTTGAGCCGCGACAGGATTTTTATGCGCGTGGAAATACCCGACAGCATCGCGATCGAGGCGGTGTCGACCGTCGACAGCACGCCGTCATGCCGGAAGCGGATGCGGACATGATCCTCGAGCGGCTCGATGTGAATGTCGGTGGCCCTGGCGTCGACCGCCTTGTGGATGGTCTCGGCGACGAAGCGCACGATCGGTGCCTCGCGGGCGAAATCCTTCAGCCGCTCGAGGTCGTCGGGACCGAAATCCATGATCTCGCCGGTGGCACCGCCATTCGTGACAGCCGCCAGCGCCGATTGCTCGATACGGTCGATGCATTCGGCAATCACGCGCCTTGGCAGAATGCGCAGCGAAAGCGTCCGCTCATAGTGGAAGGCGAGCGCGTCGATGGTGGCCGAAGAGAACGGATCGGCGACGGCGACGACCAGCCGCTCGGTATCCATCTGCAGCGGCAGGATGGCGTTTTCCCGGAGATAGGCCAGCGGCACGCCGGCCAGCATTTCGGCGCTGACCTGCTCGGGGACCTCCACCGGCGTCGGCGCTCCGAGATAGCGGCTGAGGCTGTTGGCGAGCTCCTGTTCGCCGATCAGCCCGAGTTCGGTCATCACCGTATCGAAGGGGTGGCCGGATGTTCGCGATGCACCGAGTGCGCGCTGCGCGGCATGCGCGGTCAGCACTTTCTCGCCTTCGAGGAAGGTGAGAAACGCCTCGATCCCCTTGGCCTGCGCTGCGGCGTTCATGCGCTCCACCTCGTCAGCAACTGCGCGGCGTCAGCCCCGAACAGCATCTCGCAGCCGGCGGTGGCCGCGGCTGGCGGCTGTGCAGTGGCATCGCCGGCCGGGCTGCGCGAGACACGCGCGAATGGCACTGGGCCTGCCTGGGATTTCTCGATGATGAAGCCGGCCTCGCCTGCGATGCCGGAGCCGTCCCGCCTGACAACAATTTCAACCGTATAGGCCGATACATCGGTCGCGCCCGCAACGACCGATGCGTTGGGGCCGCCGACAAGAACAGCGCGAAGCCGGCGCGGCGCGCGGTCGGCGCTGACCGTGCCGCGCTTGGAGTTGACGGTGAAAATCCCCTGCAGGTTGCGCAGCGGGATCGCCGCAAGCGCGGAAAACTCCTGCAGTTCGGATACCGATTCGAACGGCGCCTCTTTGTCCTCAGGCGGCCCGACCGGGCTTCTGGCCTGCGGCAGGCCGGCGAACAGTTTGGCGCTGTCGCGAAACCGGATCGCGGCCTTTGCCAGTTCGTCCGCCATCTGCTGCTCGAAGCCGAGCGCGGCAAAGCCCAGCCCCAGCAGGCGGTCGTCAGCGGCATTGAGATCGATCAGCCCACCATGATCCTGGACGCGCAGGACAAAGCTGTAGCCTCCCGACCGGCACGCGGCCGGCGTCGAATCCAGCGGCAGCTTTTCCGTGACCTGCTCCGCGGTCAATTCGCTCGCCACCACATTGCCGAGCCCCTCGGCAAGCAGCGACAACCGCTCCTGCTCCAGCTCGTTGTTGGCGATCATCAGCCGCGTTTTGGCGGTGACGGCGAAGGGAACGACGATGGCCGAGACGATCAGCATGAACACCAGTACAGCAACCAGCGAAAAGCCGGCGCTGGCGCTGTCGTCCCCTACGGCTGGGAGAGCTTTGCGCTTTACGAATACCCCCGCCCTTGATCCCTCCCCACAAGGAGGAGCAGGGCAAACGCATATGGCGCTCCCCCACTCCGTCTCGGCTTCGCCGAGCCACCTCTCCCCCACATTCGTGGGGGAAGAGGAAATGCTAACCACCGAGGTCGCAGCCTCGAAAGGCTTGGGTTTCCTCTCCCCCATGGACATGGGGGAGAGGTGGCCGCGCAGCGGCCGGAGTGGGGGGCTGGCGTCGCCATACGCGATTGCCCTGCCAACCTCAGCAAACATGCGCCCGCTCATAGTTCCGGCTCAGGTGGCGGGGGCGGCGGCGGGGCCGGCGGCGGGTTCGTCCATGGCGGATGCAGCGGGATGCGCGCCACCTTGCCGTCGCGCTCCAGCACGGCCTGGTCCTTGTCGATCACTGACACCGTCCAGCCGTCGACGGTCTCGCCACTGGCATACCAGAGCGCTTCATCTTTGCCGGCGACGCGCAACAGCGCTTTTCCCGCTCCGCCCTGAATGCTGATGCCGAGCAGCGATGGCGCGGCCGCCGGCGCGACGTCCACCGGCGGAGGCGCCTGTTCGACAGGTGCCACGGCAACCTCCACCGGCAGCGGCGCTGGCGGCGGCGGTATGATCTTGCGCCGCATCGGCGTGAACAGCGGCCGCTGGAACGTCTCGCTGAAATCGCCGGCCTCGGGAAATTGCAGCGCGCCCGCAGCAGATGCCGGGCCGCCATCATGCCCCTTGCCGGAGGCAATCGGCGAGATGTCGACCGGCGTGTTGTAGAGCGCGACATTGACCAGCACGAGAACCGCGATACCCCCCGCAATCGCCAGGCCCGCAAACTTCCCGCTCATGGCTTGACCCCGCCGGGCGCAGCTTGCGTCTGCAGCGGGCCGTAAAACAGGATCTCGGCAGACAGCTCAGGGTCGCCCATCCGTCCCGCGGCAGGGCTGACATCGGTGGTGCGCAGCGTCGCCTCGCGGATGAACAGCACCGGCAGCGAGGTTTCGAGGGCGAGCACGGCGTTGTGGATGCCTTCCAGCGGCCCCGACAGATTGACCCGCAGCCCGATGAAATCGACGCCGCCTTCACTCAGCACCGGGGCGTTGCCGGCCGACAGCACGCTGACGCTATTGGCGGCAGCGATGGCGTTCAGCCACTTCTGCAGCGCACCGCGAATGATCGCCTCGCTCTCGCCGGTGAGGAATTCGGGATTGGCCGCTTCCACCGGGCCGGTGTCGCCGTCGAGGCGCTTGGCCAGCGCCGCCACGTTTTGCAGCTGGCCGAGCAGCGCGCGCTTGTCCTCGATCCCGGCCCGCGCCGAGGCGACGCTGTCCAACGCCGCGAACACCAGCCAGGCACAGAGACACGCCGCAACCGCTGCCAGCGCCAGCGCGATCAGGCGGCGCAGCGGCGGGCTGGTGTTGAGGATGGCGGAGAGCATCGTCAGAGCGCTCCGATCTTGGCCGAAATGGTGAAATGTTCGCCGTCCTGTCCGGGCACCTTAACCACGGGCGAGGCGAATTCGGGCGCCGAAAACAGCGGCGAGGCATCGATCGGCTGGATCAGTTCGGCCGCCGAGGTGGCAAAGCCGGTGATGGTCAGATCGTCGCCCTTGGCCGAGAGATCGGTGAGCCAGGCCGTGTCGGGAAGCAGATGCGTGAGTTCGGCCCAGACCCGCACCAGCGACGCCGTCGTCTTCTTCTCCTGGCGGATTTTCTCGACCCGCTCGATGCCGGCCTGGCGCTTCTGCAGCGACGCGCGTGCCGTCTTGGCCAACACCTGCGCATCCGCAATCTGCGCGTCCAGTTCGCCATCGGCCTGCCAGATCAGCCAATGCGCGTGGACGAAGGTGATCAGCAGCGCTGCCGCCAGCGCCGAACAGGCGGCGATCCAGGTGCTGCGCTTGCGCCGGTCGCGCGCCGTCGGCGGCCAGATGGCGGCCAGGCTGAGCGGATCGGCGCGCAGCGTCTCTCCGGGCTGCGCCAGCGACAGGCTGCGCACCGAACCGCCGGCGCGGCGCACCGCATCCAGCACCGCGGCAAGCGTCTTGCCCTTGACGACGTGGTAGGTGCTGTCTTGCCTGGCAGGCCTAGCCCCGGCATCCCTGGCAAACACGACATGCACCTGCGCCGGATCGAGCGGCGTCGCGGCCAGAAGGTCGAGCTCGGCCATGTCGCGCGCCTGCCGGACCGGCAGAAGCCGCGGCGCCAGCTGCCGGGTCAGGAACAGCCCCGGCTGGATCACGACATCGAAGCGCGGCCGCCTGACCCGGCCCCCGCCCTGCAGCAGCGCCAGGATCTCATCCGAAGAGGCGGTCAGCGCCAGCGGGATCGACTGAAACTCCGGCGCCCCGGCCTCGCGCACACGAATGCCGTCATCCGCCAGGCTGACGATCCAGTCGCCGCTAGAAGCTTGCTTTTTTCTAGGCGAAAGCCGCGCCCCTCGCAGCTCCTCGAGCCACCAGTCCCGGAAATCCAGACATTGCGCACTCAATGCCGCCACGCCCCACCCTGCCCCGGTTGATTCTAAGCCGAGGGTTTTCGCACTGAGATTACAGGGGCTGGTGTGACGGGGATATCAGCGAGATTGCGGAGGGCTGATTAGCCACAGCTTTTGTTGGCTTGGTGTGAACGCCGCAGGCAATCAGGGTCGGCCGGAGTCAGGATCAGATGCACATGGTTAGGCATCAGGCACCATGCCCAGATACCGACATCGGCAAGCCGGCAATGCGCCGCCCGTAGGTTCTTGTAGAGCGCATAATCTTTCGCCGTGAAAAACACCTTGGCGCACCCGTTGCCACGCTGGGTGACGTGATGCGGCAGACGACTATACGGGCAAGACGGGACATGGGGTTGACCTGAGCACAGGTGTTATCGGGTAGGCAACAAAAAGTGCACTGTCACCGTAATCCTGTCACCGTAGTTCCCGGTAATTCCTAGAGTGCGCTGTCAGCGTAATTCGCCACCTCCCTAAACAATGGTGAGCAGGGAACAGTTTACCCCCGCAGGTGAGCCATTGCTTTTATCTTTCGGTTCTTAAAACCTCATGCCGAGCGAGATACCAGCGAACGGGTTCCGTCTGGTATCCCATATCGAAAACCTGCTGCATCCGCTCCATGCAGCCCGTCTCGTCGCCCGAAACTCGGCGCAACGCGCCATCGTGGAACAGTGCAACTCCGAGCGCTAACTTGATTGAACGATTGCTATCAGCAGCCCGAAAGGCCGCAGCCAGGTTTCGCTCCTTCGTCGCACCTTCCAGCGCATCCTCGAAGGCGATCTCTCCCAGCATTTGTTTCACGGTCTGAACCGGGTAGCGGAACAGCGTCGGGCGCTTGTTGTATTTAACGTTCAGCTTGCGTAGGTATTCAAACGCGTAGTCGCGGGTGGCATCGTCACCCGTCGTCAGGGCCATGTAGTGCAGGACAAGTCCGAAGGTCGCACCACCAGCCAGGTCGGGCGCCATGCCTATTGATCGATCCACAATGCCAGCACACAGCTCACGAGTGAGCTCGATCGCCCGAGCGCGATCATCAAGACACCAATAAGCTGCGCTTATTTGTAGTTGTTGCCCTGGAGCATCCGGAGTGTTCTTCTTCTGATAGGAATCTACTTGGTATAGAAGAGGAAGCGCTGCTGTATAATCTCCTGTCCCGCAATAGGATTTTGCCAATCCATCGATCCACCCGATATCATTCGGCTCTGCAACGATTATCTCTCTAAATGCTCTGACCGCTTCGTCAAAGCGACCCGCTAAAAGGAGATCAAGTGCTGACATTAGAAATCAAACCCTCCTCGGATATTCCCGTTAGCATCATAGGTTACCGCGCGGACGGAAGACGGGTTGTAGCCCCAACGCCCCACCTGGCTGCTGAAGGCTCGCAGCCCGCTAGCGGTATTCGCCTTAATCTCGATATGCTCAAAGCCAAGCTGCTTCGCGTAGCTGGGATCAACCGACAAATCCACACCTTTCAGACCAGGAGCAGTTCGATCAATGATACCTGTCACACCCTGAGCTTCTAGTTTCCCACGCAGCATCGCTCCAACAGCGATGTGCGCCTCATCGCCAAACGGTGTTGTCCCAAACTTGAGGCCCACTGATGGAGTATAGCTCCCGATAATTGCTCCTCCTTCCCTAATCGCCAGTTTACCACCAAATACCTCGGCGCCGAGTAGTGCGCCTGCTCTGATAGGCGCACCACCCGGTATTGCCGCAAACACCTCGTCACGAGTTTCCACCTTTCCTGAAGCGCTCAATTCAGCCTGGCGCTGCACCTCATCAGCAACCCTAGGATTCAAACGTTCGTACGGATCTTTGTGGAGATCGAAGAAACCACCACGGTGCATTCTTATGGCTTCGGCACGCTTCTCAAGTGCCCTCTGCTCTGCTCTGTCCTTTGCGGCTTTGTCAGATGACGGTGTCGCGGCAACATGGCCGTTGTTGTCTGCCTTATTCACCGGATCATTCTGAGCATACGCATATCGATTGGTGCCAACACCCTCTTTCGTCGGATCCCAATCATCGGGTGAGATGAAACGCCCGAGCACCGGATCCATGTAGCGTGCGTTGAGATAGAGCAGCCCGGTCTCGGGATCGAAGCGCTCGCCGATATAGCTCTTCTGCGTCTGGAAGCCGGTGTTGAGACGCTCGCCATAGGTGGCGTAGTTGGTGGCCTCGGCGATATTGCCTGAGGCATCGGTAACCATGCGCACCGAGGCCAGGTGGTCGCGGTGCAGGAAGGCCTTTGTCGTGCCGGTCACCTTGATGTCGGGATGCGGATATCTGGTGTATATCTCTGCGCCCGGCGTCGCCGGATTGATCTCGACCGAAGCGTCGGGATAGAGCGTGGTGGCGAAGGCCGAGGCCTTCTTCACCCGCGCACCGTCGGGACCGTAGCTGAGGTTGACGGTGTTGGCGGCCAGCGTGACGGTCTTCAGCCGGTTGGCTTCGTCCCAGGTCAGCGTACGACTGCCATCGGAGGTCAGATTGCCATTGGCGTCATAGGTCATGGCATTGGCGCCGACCGTGACCGGCGCATGCGGACGAGCCGCGCTCGCCGAGGGATAGACATAGGTGCCGGCCACACGCGAGCGTGAGGTCAGATTGTCGTTGGCGGCATAGACGAATTGCTCGCTGAGCACGGCGTTGCCCAGGTTGGTGCTCCAGATCAGCCGGTCGGCATTGTCGTAGCCATAATTCCAGCTGTCGGAGGGTGTCCGCCCCGTGATGGTGGTGATGCGGCCGAGTGCGTCGCGCGCATACTGATCGTCGAGCAGGACGGTGGCGCCCTTGGACGTGGTGACGCGCGTCAGCCAGCGGCGGGTCGGCGAATAGGTGAAGGCAGTCTTCACGCCATTCGCGTAGGTGATCTCCCTGGTCTGCCCATCGGCCTCATAGAGCGTCGAGGTGATGAAGCCCGGGGCGGAGACGAGCCTGTTGCCGGCGCTGTATTGCAGGCGGTGGTCCCAGTCGCCGAACCACAGCTCGCCCGGCTTGTAATTCTTCAGGATGGTCTGGCCGGACCCGTCGTGGATATCGACCGTGGTGTGCATCAGGCCGGCAATGGTCGTGTCGTGCCAGCCGAGCTTGCCAAACCCGTCATAACTGTAGCTGTGCGTCGTTGTCGCGTTGGTCGAGGTGGTGAGCTGGCCGATATTGTACCAATAGCTTGGAGCCGCCTGGTCATAGGTGTTCTGGGTGAGCACAACTGGGCTGCCACCCGGCGCCGTTGCCGTCTTCAGCGCCAGCCGGTCCATCTGGTCGTAGCTGAGCGTCGTGACCGTGCCCCTGGCATCGGTCTGGCTGACCAGCCGGTTGGCGGCATCGTAGGTGTAGGACCATGTGCCGAGATCGGGATCGGACGCCGTCAGCCGATTGCCGACCATGTCATAGGTGTAGCTCCAGTTTGAGCCGCCGGGATCGGTGACGCCGATCAGGCGGCCGAGCACGTCGTAGGTGCGAGTTTCCGCAAGCTGAAGTCCCGCGAAGTCGCGAGCCACGCCCGCGACATCGCCGCGGGTCGACCAAGCTGTCTTGGTCTGATGACCAAGCTCGTCGGTCGTCGTCACGGCGTTCAGCCGCGGCGTCGTGGTCGCGGCGGTGGCTAGTTCGTTGAGGTAGCTGCGCTGGCTTGTGTCAGGATTGACGGTCTTCACCGGCCGGTCGGCCCAGTCGTAGCTGTTGGTGGTCCATTGCGCGGTCTCGCCGACAAAGCGCGGGAAGGCGGTGCGCAGGACATTGCCGCGCAGATCGTAGTCGGTCTCGGCAATGCGTTTGGCGCCCGCCGCCGTCTCTCCGGGGGTTTCGACACGATAGACCCGGCCGAGCCCGTCATAGTAGGAGCGGGTGAAGTCTTCGCCGGCGCCATTGGGCAACGGCGTGTATTTGACCAGCGCCTGGGTCGCCGGATTGCCCTCGTTCTCGAAGCGCGCCTTGGCATAGGCGCCGGTGACGCTCTGCGAGACCTGGTAGAGGCGACAGAACGGATCATAGGTGAAGGTTTTGACCAGGCCGTTGAAGTCGGTCTTCGTCGCCAGCAGGCCGCAGGTGGTATTGTAGGTGGCCGTCGAGACAAAGCGCGTGTCGGCTGTTTGCCCGCCCGTCGCAAAATACTTCGGCGCGCGTTCCGTTACCGGATAGAGGTGATAGGTCGCGTCGTAGTCCCACTCGGTCTTGTGGCCGAGACTGTCGGCGGCAGAGACCTTGTTGCCATAGGTATCATACGCAAAATACTGGCTGACGGTCTTGCCCGTAGTGACATCGCTGAAGGTCTGTACCCACGTCAGGTTACCTTTGGTCGGCACCGCCCAGACATCGGTGCTGCCATCATAGTAATTGTGCTTGTAGCTGACATAGGGGTCGGTGCTGGTCAGCCCGGCATGCGTGCGCTCGGCAATCAAGGCCGAGACGATATAAGCGCTGGTGTTGGGCGAAAAGAAACGCTCCGTCCAGGTCTCGTCGCCGCTGACATCGGTGCGACCATAGTCCTTCATGCTGATGATGTTGTTGTAAGCATCAAACCAGCGCTGGACCCGCAAGGTGCGGCTGATGTTCTCGGTCAGCGTCGTATCGGTCGCCGTGTTTTGCACCGTATAGGGTTTTGCCGCCGTGTTGACGACGTACGTCTCGGCCACCTGTTTGTGCACGGTGCCGGCACCATCCTTCCACACCG
Organism: Mesorhizobium sp. C416B; assembly: GCF_030323165.1. Classification (NCBI taxonomy): domain Bacteria; kingdom Pseudomonadati; phylum Pseudomonadota; class Alphaproteobacteria; order Hyphomicrobiales; family Phyllobacteriaceae; genus Mesorhizobium; species Mesorhizobium sp. C416B. The sequence continues at coordinate 5,800,044 of NZ_CP100471.1, read as the reverse complement.
TCAGCGACGGCAGGCCGTAGCTCGCCAGATCCTGCCGGTAGGTGGTCTCGATCTTCGACGGCGCCGTCTCGCCATTGGCAAGCGGTTTTGTCTCGACGATCGACGCAAAGCCCAGGAACTTGCGCGCCGCCGGATCGTATTTGCCGCCGGCATAGGCGTACATGCTCACCGCCGTCTGGCCCCGGCCATCGCTGACCGACAGCTTCGTCACCGCGTGCACGACCTGCGGCAGGTAATTGTTCGCCCAGGTCGAGGAAGGCGAATACTCGACCGCAACCGTGCCGCCGAGCTCCGTCACAATCTGCTTCAGCAGGTTCGGATTGCCGGTGCCGGCATTCGAGATGAACATGCTGCTGTAGTTGGTGAAGTCCGGCAGGCCGTCGCCGTTGAAATCGCCGATGACCGTACCTGCTTTCGCTGTCGCAGGCAGCGTGAACTGTACCGGCGTCATCGCCGTCGAAGACGGGCGAAGCGAGAAAATCCTGACCGTGTCGACCCTCCACTGCTGCGGGAGGTTCAGCGCGCCGTCTATGGTGATGACATCCGTGCGCCCGTCATTGTCGAAGTCACGCAGGATGGCAGATGTTCCCGACATCGAGGAAATCGAGTAACTCTTGAAGCCGACGCCCGTCGATAGCCAGACCGCGACGCCGCTACCGCCGAAGCGGAAAACATCCGTTGCCCCGTCGCCATTGAGATCGGCAAACACACACATGCCGGAGGTTTGAGATTCCTGTGCCGGGCAGCTGATACTGAAGGATGGTCCGCTTTTCTGCCAGACGCCGCTCGAAAGCGTTCCCTTCCGTGCCGTTCCGCCGCTACCCCAAAAGAATGGCTGCTGTTTGCCGTTGCCCAGGAAGTCGCCGACACCGATTACTGTTCTGGGTTCACCGCCACCGACGTGATTGGCGGTGTCAATGCCATCGCCATCACCGTCTGCGATGACTGAGGGACGGGGTGAAGATCCGGACGGAATATCCGGGAGTCCATCGCAAACGGCCTGATAGCCTGCTGGAGGAGATGGATCGCAATTCGCCTTTGTCAACGCAAGCAGAGTATCTGTGATTCCAATCGACTGGGTGCGCGACGTGGTTACATGGCCAGTGGCTCCATTCATCGTGCTAGTCGTTATCGAAAAGCCAAAATCTTCCGTCGATTTTGTCGCAATAAAGCGACCGGGCTGAGCAAAGATGCCGACGTCATCGTCAGGACTATTCGTGATTGAATGTGCGGCTATCGTCAATGAATTCGAGCCGGCAGGAGCACCGGTAGGGCCAAAACGGTATGTGTTTTCGTAAAATGTTTTGGTTGTCGTAGTGTCGCCCTCATGTCCTCCCGAATGTCTGGTCGTCGTCTGATCAGATTCTCCGAATACTTCGTCGCGGCCATCGAAGTTCAAGTCTCCAACGCTTTGCGGATGTGATCCGGGTAATGTCTGAGATCCGTAAATTGGCGCATTGATCGTTGAATAAACGCCATCAGTGTTCTGATAAACCATTTGGCCGAGCGACTTCGACGATCCGCCAGAGATCGTGCCGTCGGGTACAACGGTCGCATCGGTGCCGTAACGGGTGACGGCGGTGAGCCGTGAGGTGTTGGAAAACGGCGCCTGGTCGTAGGTCAGCTTGTAGGCACTGCGCAGCACGTTGCTGGTCCAGACACTGATCGACTTGATGCGTAGGGTCGTCTCGGAGATGTCGCGCCCATTGCCCATCAGGATCGTATCGGGCCGCGTCTCGTAATGAAACCCGATCACCGTTCCATTGTAGGTGATCGTAGTGGGATAACAGACCGGGCTGGCACAGGCATAACTGTAGGCAACGCTGTTGCCGTTGGTGTCGGTGACCGAGGTCAGCAGCCAGCGATAGCTCATCGCCAGGTCATAGGCCGGCGTGCCGGCGGTCGGCGTCAGATTGGCAACCGCCGCCACCGAGCGGAACGTCGAGACGGTCCCGTCACGATCCGTCACCTTCCACTCGTTTGTGGTGCTGTTCAGCGCAATGCGCCGATAGCTCTCATTCTCCGTCGCATGCGTGCCACCTGTGGCGCAGGACGGCGAAATCATGCCGGCAACGCAGGCCACCATCGCCCGGCCGTCAAGCAGATAGATGTCGTTGGCGTCGAAGGCCGGCATGCCGTAACCGGGCGTTGCGCGTTCGATCACGTCGAAGCCGTCGAGGCCCCAGGCATAGCCCAACCAGCCCTGGTAGAGGTCACCGATCTTGGTCTTGCGTGAAGAGTTGTAGTTGAGCGCAATCTGCGGCTCGATGCCGTGGAAGTCCGGAACATCGATGCCGATGCCATAACCCAGATTACCGTTGCCGCCAGCCTTGGGCAGGTCCACCTTCGGCGTACCGATCGCCTCGGGATCGCCGCTGTCGGTTGCCGTGGCTGCCTCAGTAGCCGCCACGGCCGCTGCCGGCTCCTCCGGCGCTGCTTCCGTATCGGTCTCCTTGGCCGCCTTGCCTTTTGTATCGGTCGGCTTCGTATCGGCAGCCTTGGTGTCGCTCGCCTCGCCGTCGGTTGCCTTGGCATCCGCCGGCTTGGCGCCAACCTTGGCCGCCGCATCAGGGCTGCCCGTCGCCGCGTCACCTGTCGCGCCTGTCGCCGGGGCGGGCTTGGCGGAGCCGCCGCCCAGCGCGGCGCCGCCATTGCCGAAACCGCTGCTGGCTGGCGCCCCGGGCGAGGCGCTCTGCGCAAAGGCCTCTATTCCTGCGCCACCTCTAATATAAGAAAGTGAAGATATATCCGCGCCGAAGACGCCAGCGGCAAACATAGCCGCGCCAAAAAGCAACCGCTTCATTGAATCCCCCTAGCCAGTTGCTTGACGCTACTCCTGCTTGACTTGGTTTATACGACGGCGACCCGTCACAACCCAGATATCCACAGCTTTATTTTGCACGCATGGGTTGCGCATGGAGCCCCATGCGCCCCTGCCAGCGGAGCGACCGCATAACGGCGCTCCCCTCAGTGTCTTGACGTTGCCTAGCCAGGGCGGCCACCCGCATACGTCGTAAGTGTGCCTGCTCACCGTCAAGCTCTGCAGGGTCTCCCCGTCCCTCAGACCGTCTTATTCGCCCCTATATTCGCCGCCTGCTTCGCTCCCATCCCAAGCAGCAAATTGTCGTCGGAGAGTTCGTCTCCGCGCGCCTGCCGGAACAGGTTCAGCATGTCGGGCACGTCGAGGCTCTTGCGCTGGTCGCCGGCAATGTCGAACACGATGGTGCCTTCGTGCAGCATGACGGTGCGGGTGCCGTGATCGAGCGCGTCGCGCATCGAATGGGTGACCATCAGCGCCGTCAGTTTCTGCTCCTCGACGATCTTGCGTGTGAGGTCGAGCACGAAGGCCGCCGTGCGCGGATCAAGCGCTGCGGTGTGCTCGTCCAGCAGCAGGATCTTCATGCCGGTCAGCGTCGCTGACCGCCTGGCGCTGGCCGCCGGGCTTCGACGATGACGCTCAGGATGACGCTCAGGCCGCATTGGATCTTCTATTGGTCGAAGAAACCGGCGTCCTCTTCCGCCAGGTATTTCTTCGCGCCTTCGGCATCGATGTCGACGCCCAGGCCCGGAGCTTCGAGCAGGTCGATCATCGAGTCTTTCACGATCTGCCCCTTGGGCAGGCCGATGACGATGTCCTCCCACCAGGGATCGGAGGCGCTGGGATATTCGAAGGCGATGTAGTTGGCCGGCAGCGTGGCGCAGACATTGATCAGCGCGCCGAGGCCGAGCAGACCGTTCGCCGTGCCGTGCGGCGCCATCATGATCGAGTGCATATAGGCGTGCTCGGCCACCCATTTGAGCTCGGCGATGCCGCCGATATCGGCGGGGTCCGGACCGATGACACGGACCGCCTGGGTCTCGATCAGTTCCTTGAAGTTATGCCGCAGGTAGATCTGCTCGCCGGTGTGGATGGGGGTGGACGTCGATGTCGTGAGTTCGCGATAGGCTTGCGGGTTGACCCATGGCACGTAGTCGCCGGTCAGCATGTCCTCCAGCCACATCAGATTGTATTTTTCGACGGCCCGCGCGAAGCGGATGGCGTCGGGCAGGAACCAGCCGGGGCCGCAATCCAGCGCCAGCGAGACCTTGTCGCCGAGCACCTCCTTCATGGCGATGACGCATTCGATCATATGCGCCATGCCGCGCTCGCTGATCTGCCCCTGGTCCATCGCGCCGTGATAGGTCGGCGGCTGACGCACGCCGTAGTGGAAGTCGGGGACGCTGGTCTTCATGTTGGAATGAAAGCTGATGCCTTGCTTGACCATGAAGAAGTTTTCCGGCCGCTCCATCATCCATTTGACGTCGGCCGCGTAATCCTCCGGCCTGTCGCCGGTGCGCTTCTTGCGGATGGAACCGTTATAGACCCGCACCTTGTCGCGCACCTTGCCGCCGAGCAGCTTGTAGACCGGAACGCCTGCCGCCTTGCCGGCGATGTCCCACAGAGCATGCTCGATAGCGCTGACGGCGGCGCCGTAGGGCTTGAACGAGCCGCGCTGGCGGATTTTCAACATCACGCGTTCGACATCGGTCGGGTCCTCGCCGATCAGCGCGTCGCGGAAATGCAGCACCCAGGGCTTGAGATAAGACTTGGTGTACTCAACCTCGCCGAGGCCATGGAGGCCTTCGTCGGTGACGATGCGCACGATGGGATGCTTGCCGATGACGGCGCACCTGAGATCGGTGATCTTCATGATGTCCTCTATTTCACCGACGAGAAGGCGGTTGGCGCGAGAAACTGGCTGGAAATATTGGCCAGGATCGGGCCATCGCGCTCGGACTCGTCGCGGGCCTCGAGCCATGCCGGATCGGTGGTGAAGGCCTTCCATTTCACTTCGCGCTCGGCAAGGGATTCCCAGGCGATGAAATAGGTCAGTCGATTGCTGCTTTCGCCGACCACCGTGGTGAAGAACCCGGCCTGGCGAATGCCATGTCTATCCCACAGCGCCAAGGTATGGTCGTTGAAACGCTTGAGCAGCGCCGGCAGTTGGCCCGGCACGCAGTCGTAAATGCGAAGTTCGTAGATCATGGTCCATCCTTCTGTTCACCTCTCCCTCCGAGGAAAGAAGTGTAGAGTCAGCTCCAGGTGCGGTCCCAGGAATATTCGTCGTCCCAGTGATCGGTCGGTTGCCAGATGCCGGTGACGCCGGGCTGCAGGTGCTGGCTGATCACTTCGTCGACGATGTCGTCGATGCCCAGACCAGGCTTGTCGGGCACGGTGATGAAGCCGTCCTTGACCAGCGGCTTGGGCAGGCCGGTGACGATATCGTCCCACCAGTCGACTTCGACGCTGTGATATTCGAGCGCCATGAAGTTTTCCGTGGCTACAGCGACATGCGCGGCGGCCATTGCCGCGATCGGGCTTTCCGCCATGTGAATGGCCATGGCAACGCCATGCTCCTGCGCCGCGTCGCCGATCTTCTTGGTCTCGAGAATGCCGCCGGTGGTCAGCAGATCCGGATGGATGACCGAGATGCCGGCGTTGAGCAGTGGCTCGAAGCCTTCCTTGAGGTAGATGTCCTCACCCGTGCAGATCGGCACCGAGGTCGCCTGCTGCAGCTGCCGATACTGCTCGGTGTACTGCCAGGGGATCACGTCCTCGAGCCAGGCCGGCGCGTATTTCTCGATCCGCCGGGCCAGACGGATGCCGTCCTGCAGCGAGATGTGGCCGACATGGTCGATGGCGAGCGGGACCTCGTAGCCGATCACCTCGCGGACCTCGTGAATATATTGATCGAGCAGGTCGAGGCCCTTTTCGGTGAAGTGGAGGCCGGTGAAGGGATGCGGCACGTTTTGCGCGTCATAGGCGGCATTACGCGCCCGGCGCTCGTCCAGCGTGCGTGCCGGACCGCGCGCGGCATGGCTGCGGAAACCGTCGAGCACGCCGGCCGGCGCCACCACTGCGCCCGATATGTGCGAAATCTGCGCCAGACCGAGATCCATCTTGAGGAAGGTGAAACCGAGATCCATCCGCGCCTTGAGCCGCTTTCCGGTCTCGGTGCCGCTGGGCTTGTCCGCGTCGGTGTCGCAATAGACCCGCACCTTGTCGCGAAACCGTCCTCCCAGCATCTGGTAGATCGGCACGCCATACGCCTTGCCGGCGAGATCCCAAAGCGCGATCTCGATTGCCGAGACACCGCCACCTTGCCGCCCATGGCCGCCAAATTGTTTGATGCGGCGGAACAGCCGGTCGACGTCGCAAGGGTTCTCGCCCAGCAACCGGCTCTTGAGCATCAGCGCATAGGTCGCGCTGGCGCCGTCGCGCACTTCGCCCAGGCCGACAATGCCCTGGTTGGTGTAGATCTTGACCAGCGCCGAGGTGAACGGTGCGCCGACGATTTCGGCGACGCGCAGGTCGGTGATGCGCAGGTCGCTCGGCCTGGAGTTCGTATTTACCCGATTGAGCGCCTCGCCGGCGCTACCCGTCTTTGCCATGGCTTATCCTCGTTCTGACTGGTGGCGCCCCGCACGCCCGGCCGGCATGAGCGTTGCTAGCCAAGCTCTATCTCGTGGGCCTGCAGGTAGTCGCGGTTCATCTCGACGCCCAGACCCGGCTTCGACGTCAGCTTGAGGCTGCCGTTCGAAACGTCGAGCGGTCTGTCGATGAGGTGATTGTATTTATCAAGGTTCCACTCGGACGTTTCGAGCTTGTAGAAGTTGGGAACCGTCATCATCACCTGCGCTCCCGCAACCACGTTGATCGGTCCGGCGGCGTCATGGGGCGAGACCGGGATGTAATAGGCTTCGCACAGGGCGGAAATCTTCTTCAGTTCGGTAATGCCGCCGGTCCAGGTGACGTCCGGCATGATGTAGTCGGCAAGCCTGTTCTCGAGCACCGGCACGAAATCCCACTTGGTGTGGCCGCGCTCGCCCCACGAGATAGGGGCGCTGACCTTCTCGCGCACTTGCTTCAGGGCATTGAGGCTCTCGGGCGGGCAAGGCTCCTCGAACCAGTCGATCTGGCCGGCTTCCTCGAGGCTTCGGCAGAGGCGAATGGCGGTGGGGACGTCGAAGCGGCCATGCGCGTCGATGAGAATGTCGACATCGGGCCCCGCCGTTTCACGGATCAAAGCCGTTAGTTCGGCAGCCTCGCGCTCGTCCTTGCGGGTCATGCCGCCATCGAGGTAGCCGTCCCGCTGTTCGCGCGCCAAGCCATCGGCGATGCGGCCCTGGTGGGGGAAAGGATCGAACTTCAGCCCGGTGTGTCCGGATTCGACGATGTCTCGAATTTCGCGGACCACAGCCTCCTTGCTGTTAAACTTGGCCTGGTTGGGATGGGTATAGAGCGCGATTTCATCGCGCACCGGTCCGCCCAGCAGCTCGTAGATCGGCTTGCCTAGAACTTTGCCGCGAATGTCCCAGAGCGCTATGTCGATAGCGCTCACGCATTCGACTGCGGCGCCGCGGCTGCCCATATAGGTGAAGCTGCGGAAAATCTTGTGCCAGAGATGCTCGATGCGCGCCGGATCCTCACCTGTGACGGCAACACCGATCTGCCGCAGGATCGTGCACAGCGCGCGGTTGGCGAGCCTTGTGGTGGTGGTGATTTCCCCCCAGCCACTCACCCCTTCGTCGGTCGTCACCTCGACGAACAGGAACTCCCCCCAATAGGAAGCATCGGACTTGATCAGCCACGGCCGAACGCTCGTGATTTTCATCTCTCAACTACCTCTGTCTGATGGCCGGACCAATGATTTTCTGGGCTGGAAGTTCTATCCGGCCCGAGCGGCGTTGCGCGCACGCATCTGTTCGAGAACGTGCCGGCCGGAACCCTCGACATGGCGGGCAATGAGTTCGGCCGCCTCGTCGGCATTTCCGGCTTTGATATGCGCGATGAGCTCGCGGTGTTCACGCATGATGGCGGCCCGCCGCGCGAGCGTGAAATTGAAACGCCGGCTCACGGCTCGCAGCACTTCGCGATGCTTCCACCAAAGCTCGGCGGCATGGCGGTTGTAGTGGCGCTGGTACATTACGGTGTGGAAGGCGGTATCCAGTTCACTGTGCCGCAATGTGTCGGTGAAGTTGTTCTCTTCGATCAGAGCCTGGATGCGTTCGAGTTCGGCGATGTCCTCGCCGGTCGCCATGTTCACGAACCATCGCGTCAGGGCCGGCTCGATCAGGACTCCGATCTCGTAGATATCCCGGACAAAATCCTGGTCTATGGGCCGGACGCGCGCGCCACGGTTGGCGACAAAGGTGACGAAGCCCTCCCCTCGCAACAGCTGCAGCGCCTCGCGTACGGGGTTGGTCGAGGTGCCGTGACGCCGGGCGAGATCGGTAACCACAAGTCGTTCGTTGGCGGCGAGCCGTCCCTCGATGATGTCTTCCCGGATCAGTTCATAAAGCGAGGCGCCCTCGCTGGACGCCCCGATGGGATCAATCCCCACGGGTGGCTCTGCTTTGAAATCGCTTGTTTCGGCCAAAGCCGGCTCCCCCGATTAGTACATCACATGCTCGATATCATACACGGGTTTTGCAAACAATGTACGATCGGGTGCGTTGACAGGCAATCCACGATCTGAAAACGTACCAGATGATCGAAGGGATACATTGAGCAGAAGGACGCATCCCGCACGGTCGAACGAGCCCCTTGGCGCACAGCGGCATGGGAGAATCTGGGAGGATACTATGACGAGGATTACACTCGGCGGTGCCGTCCTGCGCGGCACTGTCGCCACTGCTTTGATGGCGTCGCTCATGTCGGGATCGGCGCTGGGTTCGCCGCCGGTCGATTTGAGCAAGTGGTCGCCGGAATATGTGCGCTCCATCGCCGGCACACAGGATTTCGACACGGCCGCCGATTGCGGCAAGGTCACTCCGCTCGACTACAAGGGGCGACTGACGTTCTGGTATCAGGGCGTGTTCGAGGGCGACCCCGACCTGCTGCGTCAGTACTACAAGGATTTCTTCGAGACCTTCCGCAAGACCTATCCGAACATCCAGCTCGAGGATCAGGCCCTCACCTACAACGACCTTCTCGACAAGTTCCGCACGGCGCTGCTGGGCAATGCCGCGCCGATGGCGGTCCGCCTGCAAATCCTGGGTGGAACCGAGTTCGCCTCGAAGGGTTATCTGCAGCCGCTCAAGCCGGAAGATGTGGGCTATCCCACGGAGGATTTCTGGCCCGGCGCCATGAAGGCGGTAACCTGGGATGGCGTGACCTACGGCATTCCCACCAACAATGAGACGATGGCGTTCATCTGGAACGCCGACATCTTCAAGCGTGCGGGCCTCGATCCGGACAAGGCTCCGGCGACCTGGGACGACGTCGTCAAATATTCCAAGCAGATCCATGACAAGCTCGGCATTGCCGGCTACGGCCTCGTGGCGCGAAAGAACGCCGGCAACACGCCGTACCGCTTCATGCCGCAACTATGGGCCTATGGCGGCGGTGTCTTCGACGAAGCCTCCGCGAACCCGACCTATAAGGAGGTCGAACTCAATAGCCCGCAAAGCAAGGCGGCGTTGCAAGCCTCCTACGACATGTATGTTCGCGACAAGTCGGTCCCGGTTTCGGCGCTCACCAACCAGCAGGCCGATAACCAGCCCCTGTTCGTCGCCGGCCAACTCGGCATGATGGTCTCGCACCCGTCCGACTATAACGTCATGCTCGACCTGCAGAAGAAGGCAACGGGCGCCGACAAGGAGAAGGCGCAGACCGTCATCGACAACATGCGCTACGGCCTGATCCCGACCGGCCCCGACGGCAAGCGCGCCGTCGTGTTTGGCGGCTCGAACATTCACATCCTGAAGCCCGAATATGTCGAGGGCGGCAAGGTGGACGAGCCGGCCGCAAAGGCCATCATCTGCATGTGGACGAGCCCTGAATGGTCGCTGAAGATGGCGTATGCCGGCTCGAACCCGGGCAACCTCAACGGCTTCAAGACCAAATGGATGAAGGAACGTCTGGACAACATCAAGTTCCTCGATGTCACCACCTCGATGTTGCCATACGGCATTCCGTTCCCGGCGCTGCCGCAATCCCCCGAGATCATGAATATCATCGTCCCGGACATGCTGCAGAACGCCCTGACCGGAGCGATGACCGTCGACCAGGCAGCGGACGACGCGGCCGAGAAGGTGAAAAACCTGATGGACGGACTCTAGTCCGGGCCTGACCTGCGATCCGACCGGCTGCGCCGATAGTGCGTGCAGCCGGTTTGCTCCGAACAATAAGGGCACGCCATCGTGACGATCGTGACCGGCAAGGCCGAGGCTCGCCGAAGATTGCAACCCGGTAGCTCCGGCGTGCTGCGGAATATCTGGGAGCATCGCGCCGACTACGCTTACGTGCTTCCAGCGATCGCCGTGATGCTCATCGTCATCGCCTATCCGATCTACTACACGGTCGAGCTGTCGTTCTTTAAGACGCCGCCTGGCCTGCAGCTCCGCGACAAGACCTTCATCGGATTGGACAACTACACGGCCATCCTCACCAGTCAGGTGTTCTGGAAAGTTACCCTGAACACCCTGATCTGGACGATCGCATCCACCTTCGTTGCCTTTGCCCTTGGGTTTGCCGCCGCGCTGGCGCTCCACCGCGAGTTTATCGGCCGGGGCGTCCTGCGCGCTATCCTGATCATTCCCTGGGTCATCAGCGCGGTTGCCGCCTCCTATATCTGGAAGTGGATCTACCATTCGGACTTCGGCATCATCGGCGCGGTGCTGGTCGGCCTCGGATTGGCCGACCGGCCGCCGAACTTCATCGACAACGTCAGCACGGTGCTGCCCTCCTTGATCGTCGTCAATATCTGGCGCGAGTTTCCGTTTGCCATGATCATGATGATGGCCGGCTTGCAGACGGTCCCCGACCAGTTGCTGCGCGCCGCCGAAGTCGACGGGGCCAATGCATGGCAGCGTTTCTGGCACGTCACCTTCCCGCATCTGCGCAACGTCTCGACGGTGACGATCCTGTTGCTCGCGGTGGCCAATTTCAATTCCTTCATCATCCCGTGGATCATGACCGGTGGCGGGCCGTCGAACGCGTCGCATATCTGGATCACCCACATCTATGAGCTCGCCTTCGGCCGGCAGCGATGGGGCGTCGCATCGGCCTATTCGGTACTCCTGTTCCTCATGCTGATGGTGCTGGGCTACTTCTACGTTCGTGCGCTGGCCGGCAACGAGCGCAAAGAGGGGAGCGCATGAGCACGATCGTCGAGACAGCCCCTCGAGGTCCGGCCCGGCGCCGCATGCGCATCGACGGATGGCGGTGGGCCGGGCGCATCTTCCTCGTGTTCATGCTGCTTTACACCGCGTTGCCGATGATCTGGATGCTGATCACATCGATCAAGTCCGGCTTCGCGGCGATGCAGTTCCCGCCGCAATGGTGGCCGGAAGAGCCTACCCTGGCCAGCTACCAGAAGCTGCTCGATCCGCAAAACAGCGTCGGTCAGGACTTCCTGCGTTTTTTCTGGAATAGCCTCTACGTGTCGACGGTCACCACAATCCTTTCGGTGATCGTGGCCGTTCCTGCTGCCTACGCGTTTTCGCGCTTTCGTTTCCCCGGTCGAAACTTCCTGTTCTTCACCGTGCTTTTGCGCAACATGTTCCCGGCGGTGATCTTTCTCGTGCCGCTCTTCATCCTGATGCGCGCGATCGGGCTGGTGAACACGCATGGCTCGCTCATTCTCACCTATCTCACCTTCGGCCTGCCGCTGGCGATCTGGCTGCTCAAGGGCTTTTACGACAACATTCCGGTGCAGCTCGAGCAGGCGGCGCGGATCGATGGGGCGACCCGGTTCCAGGCCTTCATCCTGATCGTGATGCCTCTCTCGACGCCCGGAATCATCGCCACCGCGATCTATTCCTTCATTGGCGCCTGGAACGAGTACATCTATGCCTACACCTTCCTTTCCAAGAACGAGCAGTTGACCCTGCCGGTCGGCATACAGCGTTTCTTCTCGGAGAATACGACGGACTTTCCGGGCCTGATGGCGGCCAGCTTCATGATGAGCGTGCCCGTCGTGGTGCTGTTCCTCCTCCTGCAACGATACTTCGTACGCGCCCTTACCGAAGGCGCGGTCAAACACTAGAGCCGGATGATGTCAGGTCTGTTCGACCTCAAATCTGAATCCCCCTCTAAATCAAAGAGATAGAGCATGATGTCGTCCGAAAACCGCTTCACACTTTTCGGCATCATGCCGTAGGGAGTTGCCGATGGCCCACGTGGACCTGAGAGATCTCGTCAAGACCTATGGCGGCTTCAAAGCTGTCAACGACGTTTCGCTGACGGTCAATGACGGCGAGTTCGTTGCGCTCGTCGGCCCTTCGGGCTGCGGCAAGACAACCACGCTCAATCTTGTCGCGGGATTGATCCCGGTCACATCGGGCGACATCGTCATCGGCGACCGCGTGGTCAACGACCTCGACCCCAAGGACCGGGACATCGCGATGGTGTTCCAGAACTACGCGCTCTACCCGCAGAAATCGGTCTACAAGAACCTGGCGTTCCCGCTGCAGATGCGCAAGCTGCCCAGGGACGAGATCGACAGGAAGGTCAAGGAAGCGGCGCGCGTGCTCGACATGACGCACCTGCTCGAGCGCAAGCCGCGCGAACTTTCAGGCGGGCAGCAGCAACGTGTCGCCTTGGGGCGCGCCCTCGTCCGCGACCCTGCCGTTTTCCTCATGGACGAGCCGCTCTCCAACCTCGACGCCAAACTGCGCGTCCAGATGCGCTCGGAGATCAAGCGCTTCCACCAGGATCTCAAGGCGACCATCATCTATGTCACGCACGACCAGCTCGAAGCCGTGACCATGGCCGACAAGATGGCGGTGATGAACGGCGGCTACCTGTTGCAATACGATTCTCCGGCGCAGGTCTTTGCCCATCCGGTGAACATGTTCGTCGCCAGCTTCATCGGCAGCCCGGCGATGAGCCTTGTTCCACTGGAGGCATCGACAGCAAACGGCAACACTGCGTTGACCGGCGCGGAGGGCTGGAGCCTTGAGCTCTCGCCGCTCAACGCCCGGAAGGTTGCGGGGGCAACGTCGAGGAAAGTCGTGCTCGGCGCACGTCACTCGACCATCAGGCTCCACAAGAGCGCGGTGCCAGGCAGCGTCCCGGCCAGGGCCTATACAGTGGAGCCGACCGGAGACGTCACCTTCGTGCAGGCGTTGCTGTCAGGCGCCATCGTCAACATCAGCGTGTCCCCCAACATCGCCGTCGCACCTGACGAGCAGATCTGGCTCGAGTTCGACCAGGAGCGGCTGCATCTGTTCGATGGCGAAACTGAACTGGCCCTCAAGGCCGGCTGAGACAAGACGGGGGTTCATTGGGAACGTTGGGGATGACTGAAAAGCTTAAGATCACCGCGATCAAGCCCTATCCTGTGTGGGTTGGAACGCGTAATCAGATGCTCGTCAAGATCGAGACCGACCAAGGCGTCTTCGGCTGGGGCGAGAGCGGCTTGAGCGGGCGCGAAAAGGCCGTTGCCGGCGCGGTCGAGCATTATCGCGAATTTCTCATCGGCCGCGATCCTATGCAGATCGGGCGGATCTGGCAGGAGGCATATCGCAGCCAGTACTTCGAAGGCGGGCGCGTTCTGCAGGCGGCGATCTCCGCCATCGACATCGCCCTGCACGACATCAAGGGCAAGGCGCTGGGGGTGCCGGTCTACGAACTGCTGGGCGGCAAGCAGCGCGATCGCATCCCCACCTTCGCCTCGACCGGAGACGAGGCCGAGGGCGATGCCGCCGTCGAACGAGCCCGGGAGCTGCGCGCACGGGGGTGGCAGGCGATCCGCTTCTTCCCCGCAGGGCAAAGCAGCAGGGACATCTTCGAACCCCGCGAGTCGATCGGCGCTACCGCAAGCATGCTGAACAAGGCGCGCGAGGCGCTGGGCGACGACGTCGTCCTCGGCATCGACTATCATCATCGGCTGTCGGTGGCAGAGGCGGCGAGCTTCTGCAACAAGCTCGGCCGCGGCGTGCTTGATTTTCTCGAGGAGCCGATCCGCGACGAGACACCTGAAGCCTACGAATCCCTGCGCAGGATGACCGACATTCCCTTTGCCATCGGCGAGGAATTTGCCAGCAAGTGGCAGTTCCTGCCCTACATCGAGCGCGGCATCCATCAGTTCAACCGTCTCGATGTCTGCAATGTCGGCGGGCTCACCGAGGCGATGAAAGTCGCCGGCTGGAGCGAGGCGCACTATGTCGACCTGATGCCGCACAATCCGCTTGGTCCGGTGTGCACGGCCGCGACCCTGCATCTCGCCGCCGCCGTACCCAACTTCGCGTGGCTCGAGACCAGGGAACCCGAGACGAAGCTGGGCTTCGACAATTCCGACTTCTTCCCCGTGCAGCCACGGCTCGACGGTGCCGACTATCCGGTCAGCGACCTGCCGGGCCTCGGCGTCGAGGTCAACGAAGCGGCGGTCCAGGCGGAGGCTTTTCGTTTCTGGGAAGCGCCTCACCTCAGGCGCCGGGACGGGTCTGTTACGAACTGGTAGTTCCATCTCAACCGGAGTCCACAATGACGCATATCCCTGACATCACGCGACCGCCCAAAGACCTCATTGACGCCCTGAGGGAAATCGGCGCCGCGACGGTCGCCGGCACGCTTGGCCATATGGGTTTCCGCAATCCTCACATGGTCGGTCCGGTGGCGCAGAACCATGGGAAGTCGATCGTCGGGCCGGCGCTGACGCTGCAGTTCCTGCCGCAGCGGCCGGACCTCTTCAGCGAGGGAGAATACGCCGACCCGGAAACGCAACTGCACCGGCACGTGCTCTATCACGCGCAGGAAGGCGATGTGGTCGTCGTCGACGCGCGCGGTGACATGAGCTCGGGCGTCTTCGGCGATATGATGTCGACCTATTTCAAGGGCAGAGGCGGCGCGGGCATCGTCATCGACGGCTGCATGCGCGACCGGCCGAATGTGGAAAAGCTCGATCTGCCGCTATGGCTGCGCGGCTGGACGCCCAACTACCATGTGCAAACCAGCATCTATCCGAACGCAGTCAACGTTCCGATCGCCTGCGGCGGTGTCACGGTGATCCCCGGCGACATCATAGTGGCGGACGACGACGGGGCGGTTGTGCTTCCCGTCGCAATGGCCGCAAAGGTGATCGAAGAATCCCAGAAGCATCACGATTGGGAAGAGTTCTCGCGAGAGAAGCTGATGCAGGGCGCACCGCTGCAGCGCTACTATCCGCTGCATGACGATGCCCGCGGCGAATATGAGGAGTGGCGCAAGGCCAACCGCCCGGCGGATTGAGATGCAACCACGCGGCACCCAATCACAGCGCCTTGGTGCTACATAAACCAGGCGCCCAGCGCGTGGGCATGATAACGCGCAGGCTATCCCCCCGAATGCTGCCGGCGAAGTTCCTGTTCAAGCTGAGCGCTTTCGGCTGGCGAGGCGGCAGACCCGACACGAGAGTCGAAGGACAACACTCGCGTCGCGTCGGTGTCGACCTCACACCGGAAGCTCACATGGTACCATCCGATCGTTGCGCGAAAGGCCGCATCCGGATCTATAACAATATTGCCCGACTTCAGCGGTCTCATTGGTAGCCACTCGGGAGAAAACTCGGCGCCCTTCAGCTCCTCGGCCAACACGTTGGCGCAAAGTGTGGCAACGCGCTCACCGCGAGACATGCCGTCGGTCGCGGTGGTGCCGAATGCATTGCCGGTAGCGCCGTGCGAGAAGAGCTCGCGGACGCCCGGAAGGCCCGAGTAAGCCCCGGCTGAGGCCACCTCCGTGGAGCTAGGCTTCCTGGCGCCTCCGCCTCCAGGCTTCGAGACCTTTGCAGGGCTGCGCTTCGGCGCGTTTTCGGGCCTGGCCTTCGGCGCCTGGGCCGATGCAGGAAGCTCGATCTCACCATCATCGCCGGGGGCAGCCAACGGCGTCGCGGCTGCCTGCTTGTCAGCATCTTGCGGCTCTTGTTTGTCTGCTCCCTGCTTGCTCGCGTCCTCGGTTGCCTGCTTCTCCTGGGTCGGCTCGGAGGCTGCGGTTGCCGGCTTCTCCTCGGTCTTGGTCGTACCCGCCGGCTCCCCGGAGTCTGGCGACGCGGCGGGTTTGCTCTCGACGTCCTTCGGCTCACCTGGCGGCTTCGTATCCTTGTCCTTGACCGGTGTCGGCGAATTATCCTGCGCGCTGGCTCCATCCAGGGATTTCCTGGGGCCGGTATCCTTGTCGCCGAACTGGAATACAGGTTTCAGCACCTCGAGCGCCGGCGGCTTTTCCGCTACAGGCTTTTCTACTTTCGGTTCCGGTTGCTTTTGCGCTTCAGGTGGTTCGGGCGGCGGCACGAGCGCGACGTTCACCGGTTGCTCCTCCTGCGGCTGCTCGGGAGGAATGGGCAGGCCGTAGACCAGGAACGCAGTGATAAGCGCGTGCAGGACCAGCGATGCGGGCAAGGCCCACAGCAAAGTCCGCCGCCGCTCGGATGTCTCGGTCTTCATCCCTTTCGATGTGGAGCGAAACTGCGGCCGCATCAAGCATGGCCACTGCATTGGCACAATTCAGCCGCAGCTCAGCAGTGAGGAGACGACGCCTGATTGCTTCTCGCCGCCGGCTCCATTCTCTGCATGCCCGCCTCCAATCTCAGCGACGCAGGCTGGCGTCGCGGGCACGCTCGCGGATCTCTTCGCGAGAAAGGCCCGCATCCGCCAATATGCTGTCCGGAAGCCGCCTCAAGCTCGCAAGCGTCTGGCGATAGGCAAGCCAGCGGGCGAAACGGTGTCGAAGTTCATGCAACATGATCGTCTCCTTGAGAGCGAAATACCTCACGCTCTTGAGTTGGTCGAAAACGCAAAGCAATCGCGCAAAGCGTATGCACGATCAAAGGATTGGACTGACTTCCTGGCCAACCGAGGTGCCTGTCATTGTCCCACCAGGGCAGGAATTTCCAGCGCCTCCAACGGCTGCATACTTGCGCATGATGTCCGCTTCGCGCTACAGCCACGGTCGCAAGGAGTTTTTCATTTCTGCAAAATGGATATTGGCTGGGACGATCTGCGGTTGTTTCTCGACGTTGCGCGGCTGGGTGGCCTGAGCGCGGCGACGGCAACCACGCGCCTCAGCGCAGCCACACTCGGACGACGCGTCACCGCGCTCGAAAAGCAGATCGGCGAAGCGCTGTTCGTACGTCAGCAGACCGGCTACCGACTAACCCCGGTCGGTGAAGAACTGCTGCGGCGCGCCGAAGACGTCGAAGCAGCAATGCAGTCGCTAACCCGCTGGCGCGAGGGAAACCTGCCCGACCGCATTGTCCGCGTCTCGGCCGGGCCATGGACCTCGGCCTTCGTTTCGGCCCATATCGGCGAAATCTGGACCGTCGATGACGGCATCAGGGTGGAACTCGTCACCACCACCGACCGGGTCGACATCGGTCGCCGCGCCGCCGATATCGGCATCCGCAGCGAGCGCCCGACCGAACAGTGGCTGGCCGGCCGTCAGAGCGGCAAGGTCGCGTATGCCATCTATTCCGGACGCCACCTGATCAACGGCATCGCCGCCGGGTTGTTCGTCGGCGTCACCGGCGAAGGGGCAAACATTGCCTCGGCGCGCTGGCTGCAAGCCCATCACGGCGACCGCATCGCCGTGCGCGGCAACAACACCCATTCAGTGCGCGAATTGGTGGCCGCAGGCGCCGGCCTTTCGATCTTTCCGTGCTTCGTCGGTGACAGCGATCCGCGGCTGGTTCGCGTCGCTCAGCCTATCCCCGAACTCGAAACCGACCAGTGGATCGTCACCCATCATGAGGAACGCCACTCCCCGCCAGTACGAAAGATTGCCGACCGGATTGCCGCTCTGATGCGGGCCCATCAGCCGTTGTTTCGCGGCAAGATGCCGATCCGCTAAGCGTCAGGCGTCGATCGGCCGCCAGATTCTCAAGGTTCTCGCGCTTGAGGCGGGCGCGTGAAGCTTGAAGGGGTTGGATCCCGGATTGTGGATTTTCGCTGGCCAGAAGCCGAGCGAATTCCGGAACATTGGACTAGACCCATTCAAAAGGTCGGCTCATTCAGGCGTATATGATACAAGTCCCACATCTTGTCTTGCCGCAAAGTTCACCCTCTGATTCCCTGTGCCAAGGCGATAGAACCTGATTCTTGCACCTGGCGTGTTCAAGCGGCGCGTTCCGGGACCTTTTGTCGATCAATTCCAAGGAGACAAGACGATGAGCACCGCGGCAAGGCCCGTCATCTCGGAAATGCGGCCGAAGATAACCGTCATTGGTGTGGGCGGTGGCGGCGGCAACGCGGTCAACAACATGATTGCCGAAAATCTGCAGGGTGCGGAGTTCATCGTCGCCAATACCGATGCCCAGGCACTGACCATGTCGAAAGCATCGCGGCTGATCCAGCTGGGCGCCCATGTCACGGAAGGCTTGGGCGCCGGGTCCCTGCCCGCGGTCGGCCGCGCGGCAGCCGAGGAATCGATCGACGAGATCAGGGACCACCTTGCGGGAACCCATATGTGCTTCGTGACCGCCGGCATGGGAGGCGGAACTGGAACCGGTGCCGCGCCCGTCATAGCGAACGCTGCACGGGCAGCCGGCATCCTGACCGTGGCCGTCGTCACCAAGCCGTTCACCTTCGAAGGGAAGCGCCGCATGCAAGCCGCCGAAGAGGGCATCGAGCAGCTTCGCGAATGCGCCGATACCGTGATCGTTATTCCGAACCAGAACCTCTTCAGGATCGCCGACGCAAAGACGACTTTCGCGGACGCCTTCGCCATGGCTGATCGCGTCCTTTATTCCGGCGTCGGCTGCATAACCGATCTCATCGTCAAGGAGGGGCTGATCAATCTCGACTTCGCCGACGTGAAGTCGGTGATGCGCGACATGGGCCGCGCAATGATGGGTACCGGGGAAGCCACGGGCGAGGACCGCGCCAGGAAGGCCGCCGAAGCGGCGATAGCAAACCCGCTTCTCGACGAAGCCTCGATGATCGGCGCCAAGGGCGTCCTGGTCTCGATCTCGGGCGGCATGGACATGACGCTGTTCGAAGTCGATGAGGCCGCTACCCGCATCCGCGAGGAGGTCGACGCCGACGCCGACATCATCGTCGGCGCCATATTCGACCGGGCACTCGCCGGAAAATTCAGGGTCTCAGTCGTGGCGACAGGATTGCGGCAGGGCCTGGCGATGCCGCAGTAAGCAGGATCCGGGCTGCTGATTTATGACTCTGGTGGACGTGGTCATGGGCTTCGCCACCGAAAAGTCGGCCCGCAAGCCGCACCATTGAACTTGCCGGTGAATTCGCGTTGCCGGCCTAGAGACCGAATTTGTTTCGAGGCAGCTGCCACGAATGCGCGAACTCGCGTCAGCGCCGCCGCGGAACCGCTCCAACTGCAACCGCGCCGCGAATGCGCTTCGACCAGGATCCCCAACAGGAGGCCATACAGATTGACCACGGCAGACATTTCGCCTGCGATATGGCCAGCATCTGCTGACCACATGATCGGCCCTTTCTGATCGGTGATGCGGGCTCGCTGGATATGGCACAATAAACCGGCATGGGTCAGGCGTCGGGAGCATCCAGTGGCGGCCAGCCTCGCAAGCACTATATCGAAGAAAAACTCAGGTCGACCCGACAGGAGCATACTCCATGGCTGACACGCCGACACCCGATGCTTCATTTCTCGCGGCCCTGACGACAGAGCATTTCGTGCAGCAGACAGCGATCAGCACGTCCATAAGTGAAATGGCGTCGCGGACGACCATCTATATTATGGCTCTGTCGAGCGCTCTGGTGGCAACGGGCTTTGTTACGCAGTCCTCCGAGTTCTTCCTGCCGTTTGTCGCGGTTGTGCTGCCATCGGTCTTTTTACTGGGTGCCTTTACCGTCTTGAGGTTGGTCGACATCGCCGCTGAGAACATGCAGGCCCATATCGGCATTGCCCGGATCAGAGCCTACTATCGAACTTTGGGCGACGAGGCTGCCTTCCAGTTTTCCAAGGAATTCGGTCGCTGGCCCGAAAATGACGCCGAACCTTCTCTTCGTACTGGGCCTCTCCTGGCCTACCTGACCACTGCAGCGACTATGATCGCATTCATAAATGCCATCGTCGCTGCGGCCGGCGTTACTCTGCTTGCGTTTCGTGTCGGTGCAGAACTATTGCTCGCGCTGTGTCTTGGTGCTGGAACAGCAATCGGCTTGATGACGATTTTCTATTTATACCAGCGCCTTCGGACGAAAGGCATGGTCCGCATTGCCAAACCCTATGGTTCTGAAAAGAGCGTGCTTTGAGCGGGTAATGAATGTGGTGTTTGTCTGAACGCCACCGGCATGGCAATTCCGATCTTATTGACGACCAATGCTCCACGCCCCTCGCAGGCTGTTCGCAATGGCGAGCCCTTTCGGGATCGAGACATTTCCGCAAACTTTTTTGCCCGGCATGCGTTGTTCCTTCTCCGAGCACAGGAGAAAGCCATGCAGACTAAGTCGCAGACTTCAGCCGAAGCCGCCAAGCAACGCCATATCCAGCGTGGTATCGACGCCAAAGACGAGACGAAGAGCAATGGCAAAATGCAACAAGCGATGCAAGCCGGCGCCCGCAAATATCCCGAGCCACCTTTTCCCGAGCAGCATCAACCCAAACCGGGGCATGAATGGGCGATCGAGCCCGCTCCGCTCTACGATGCGCCTTACTACCTCGGATCGAAAAAACTCGACGACAAGGTAGCGCTTATCACGGGTGGTGATTCCGGCATCGGCCGTTCGGTGGCAGTCTTGTTCGCCCGCGAGGGCGCCGACATTGCGATCGTATACTTGAGTGAAGACAGAGACGCCGAAGCGACCAAAAACGCCGTCGAAAAGGAAGGCCGGCGTTGCATACTGATAAAAGCCGATGTCAGTGAACGCGAGCATTGCCGCAACGCCGTGGCGCTGACGGTCGAAAAATTCGGCAGGATCGACGTGCTGGTCAACAACGCCGCTTTCCAAATCCATTCCAGTGACTTCAACGACCTGACCGAGGAACATTTCGACACGACGCTGAAGACCAATCTTTACGGCTATTTTCATATGGCGCAGGAGAGCGTGCCGCACATGGAGCCGGGCTCCGCGATCATCAATACCGGTTCGGTGACCGGCATCGACGGTTCCAAGCAACTGGTTGACTATTCGATGACCAAGGGCGGCATTCATGCCTTCACGCGAGCGCTTTCGGGCAATCTGATCGGCAAGGGCATCCGGGTAAACGCGGTCGCGCCAGGTCCGGTGTGGACGCCGCTCAACCCTTCGGACAAGGAAGCCGACGACGTCTCGAAATTCGGCGCGGATACGCCGATGAAACGGCCAGCGCAACCGGAAGAACTTGCCCCGGCTTACGTGTTCCTCGCCTCGTCGCATTGCTCGAGTTACATCACGGGAGAGATCCTGCCGGTGGTCGGTGGCTACTGAGGTCGCGGAACGTATTTCATTGCATTGGGCTACCGAGTAGACGGCACGCGACGACGTCGTCTCCAGGGAGACGCTTGCCGCGCTCGATCGCTTCAAGAAACGCGTGATCGGTGCCGTGGGCCGCCGCTGCACGGCACCCGCCACGGCTCCGGAGCAATAGCGCTCCGCGTTGGTCGAAATCCTCGCCCGCGTTTTCAGTTTTCTGAATTTCCGCTTGGAACTCTCCCGCCGGCATCCCGTTCAAACATCATTGAGCCAGGAGAACGACCATGCCACGAGGCGACAAATCGAAATACAGTGACAAACAGGAACGCAAAGCCGACCACATTGCCGCAGGCTATGAGAAGCGCGGTGTTTCCGAGAAGGAATCCGAGCGCCGGGCATGGGCGACCGTCAACAAGGACGATGGCGGCGGCAAGAAAGAAGGCGGCTCGGGTCGTGGTAAACACACCGGACACCCCGCGGCCCACAAGGGTGGGAAAAGCGGCGGCAAGGCATCGGCTTCACGGTCAGCCGCAAGCCGATGGGAATCGGCAAAGAAGGCAGCGGCAACACGCAAGCGGAATGCCGAGCACCATGCCCATTAACTGCCCCGCAACAGGTTCGGAACGCCATGAAACCCAAGCTCGCTGACCGCCTTCGCAACCGACAAGAACATCGCCGACAAGAACATCGGCAGTGCCTCTTTGACTGCGATCGGAGCGTTCGGCGCCGCCTTGATCGATCTTGATGCGTGAGGTTGGCAAGCGCCTACCCGGCTCCTTGGCCATCAAGGGCGGATGTCTCTGTGGCAGGATCCGATTCAGCGCCGGGATCGAACCGAGGGTTCACTACTGCCACTGCGATATGTGCAGACGAGCGACCGGCAGCGCGTTTGCAGTTCTTGCCTGGATGCCCTGCCAAAGCCTGACCTGGAATTCCGGAACGCCAACATATCGAAGGTCTTCGCCGATCGCGCAAAGAGGCTTCTGCCCAGAATGCGGATCGCCGCTCAGCCTTTGCTACGACGCGTCGCCAACCGAGATCGCGCTGCACGTCGGTACCTTCGATGATCCGGCTCACCTGATGCCTCGGTACAACTACGGTTCAGCGCAGCGCCTTGGTTGGGTGTGCTGCGGAATAGACCTACCGGACCGCGACACCGAGGAGCGCTGGTAGCGCCGCCTGTTGCGAATGACCTAGATTGCCGATCAGGAATGCGGCCCTTGTCGCCGTGCCCCGAAAGTGCGGTCTCGATCTGCCCGGCCTGCCGACGTGGCCAGACCGTCGACAAGCCCTAAGCGCTAGCCGGTTTTGGTCCTTTGGGGGGCCGCATTCTCTATCGCGAGGAAAATCGCTTCGAACAGATCCTCGTCGCGGAAGGGCTTGCCGAGCAAGGGCACGTCGGCCGGCCGATCGGCAATCTCCCGGGCATCGGCATAGCCCGTGATCATGACCGCTGGCCAGTCCGAGCGCAAATTGCGCGCGAAGCGGATCACGTCGACGCCGGATACGAGTGGCATGGCGAAGTCGGTGATAATGACGTCGAACTCGTCGGGAGTGCGCTCCATCATGGCCAGCGCCTCCGCCCCTCCTCCCGCGCAGGTCACCTCGAAACCACGTTGGCGAAGGGACTCGGCGGTCAATTGCCGCAAAACATGGCTGTCATCGATCAGGAGGATTGATGGGTGCTCCATCCCGGCATCGGCGAACGCTCGTTCAATGTCGGGTTCCACCACAGGATCGACCGGCTGTTCGGTCGATCGTGGCAGCCAGAGTTGCATGGTAGTTCCGCGGTTAACGACGCTTTCTATGCGAAGTGTCCCACCTGACTGCTTCATGAAGCCGTAGACCGTGCTGAGGCCGAGGCCCGTTCCCTTACCGACCGGCTTGGTGGTGAAGAACGGTTCGACGACCTTGGCGACAAGATCGGGGGGTATGCCGGATCCGGTGTCCTTGACGGCGATCATGACATAGTCGCCCGGCGGAATATCCTCTGTTGGCGTCCCGATCGATCGATTCTGCGCATGCACGGTTATTGTCCCGCCAGAGGGCATGGCGTCACGCGCGTTGAAAACCAGATTCATCAAGGCCAATTCAAGTTGGCCTGCATCGACATGCACCGGCCAGATCGTGTCATCGATCTGCCAGTCGAAACGGATCAACCCCCCCAGCACGGGCGCCACCAATCCGTTCATCGTGTCGCCCAGCGCAGCAAGGCGCACCGCTTCCGGCTTCAGGGTCTGGCGCCGCGAGAATGCCAGCATTCGCGCGACAAGGTCAGCGCCTTGTTTTGCAGAACGCCGCGTCAGGTCGAGTACCTGTTGCGCCTGATCATCCAACGTAGCCCGGCGTTCAAGCAGCCCTAACCCACTGAGAATTGCGGCGAGCAGGTTGTTGAAATCATGCGCCAGGCCGCCGGTTAGCTTGCCGATAGCGTCGATGCGCTGGGATTGAAGCAGCTGATCCTCAAGACCGCGCCGCTCCGTGATGTCAAGCAATGTGCCGATAATTTCCGGTTCACGGCCATCTGACCCGTCCGACATCACGCCCTGGTCGAGAAAAATGCGATACTCGCCATTGGCGCAATGCCAGCGGAACTCGCACGTATAGGAGCCGGTGGTTTTGGCCGCCAGCAGCGCTTGCTTCAATCGCGGCAGGTCGTCGGGATGAACGCGGTTGAGACCGAACTCCGGATCCGATGTCAGGTATTCAGGCGCAAAGCCGGTCAAGCGCTCGACGCCCTCCGTAACAAAGCGCGCCGCGAAGGGTGGCTCGGCTGCCCGAGCATGAAAGCAGACCGGCAACGAATTCAGGATGGCATCCTGCCGTTGCTCGGCGCTGCGCAGCGCGCGTTCGGCCTGAAGCTTGTCCTTGTGCGCCTGCAACGCCTGCGCCAATAGTCCCTGCTCGACCTCCGCCTTGCGCTGGATCTCGAGCGTCTTCTCGTGGAGTTCGACGAAAACCGCGACTTTCGAACGCAGCATGATCGGATCGAATGGCTTGAACACATAGTCGACCGCGCCGGCATCATAGCCGCGCAGCATATGCGCATCCTCCTTGTTGATGGCGGTCAAGAAGATGATTGGGGTGCGCTTGGATTGCTCGCGCTGGCGGATAAGTGCGGCCGTTTCATACCCGTCCAACCCTGGCATGAGGACATCCAGGAGAATGACGGCGAACTCCTCTTTCAGCAAAAAGCGCAGAGCCTCTTCGCCCGATTGGGCGCAGATGACCTCTCCGATAGTCGCGAGCACTTCGCTGATCGCCAGCAGATTGCGCTCATCGTCGTCCACCGCCAGGATACGGGCTCTTGCCGGCCCTTCGGCAAGAGCTGCCACCTCAAGTTTCCTTACCCTGTTTCTTGCCAGCTTTTGCATCGAACGGCCGTCAGTTCGCTGCCAGGAGAATTTTTTCCGGGCTCTCGACACGGGATCGGGCACGTCCGATCCAGACACGAAGCAGCGCCAGCAGGAGATCCAGATCGACGGGTTTGGCGATGTAGTCGGAAGCCCCGGCATCCAGACATTTTTGCCGATCCCCCTTCATCGCCTTTGCGGTGACGGAAATCAGCGGGATATGAGCAATCGCCGGTGTGCCGCGAATCCGCCGCATCGTCTCGTAGCCGTCCATCTCCGGCATCATGATATCGATCAATGCCACGTCGACATCGGGCGCCTGTTCAAGAAGCGCGATGCCATCACGGCCCCGCTCGGCATGCAGAACCTGTATGTCATAGGTCTCCAGAACACTCGTGAGCGAATAAATGTTACGAATGTCGTCGTCGACGATGAGAACTTTCGCCCCGGCGAGATCGGACTTGCCGTTGTGTTCAGTTCCTGCCCAGGCCTCTTGGCGACCTTCTCCCGGCAGCGTTGCCGAAATATGCAGCGCCAATTGAGCGAAGTTCTCCGCCCGCGGTGCTTCCGCCAAGGCCGGGTTCAATGCCAGTACCTGTTCAAGCGCGTCCGGGTGAGGTGTAAAGAACAGCAGCTGCGGCAAGGCTTCGCCGAATTGGCCGGTGATCTCGTCCAGCGCCTTTGCGTTGTCCTTGGCGGAGCGTCCAAAGCCGAGCACGACGGCATCATAGAAGGCGAGGCCAACGTCTTCTGCATTTGCCGCAACACGACCGATCGCGGTGACCGACGTTACGCCGTCGCGGATTGCCTCGACCAGAGCCAGACGCCGCTCCGGGTCAGGGTCCACGACCAGAACGCGGCGCTGAACGCGGAGCTTCTTCGAGTGGATATCCTGAAACACCTTCATCAGCTCGTCCGAGGAAACGGGCTTGGTGGAAATGCTGGACGCCCCCTTGCGTGCGAGACTGTCGATGTCTTCGGCACCCGAGATGACATGGATAGGAATTCCCCTCGTCTTCTGGTCATGCCGCAGCAGATCGAAAAGCACCCAGCCATCGATATCCGAAAGTCCGAGATCAAGTGTGATTGCGTCGGGAACGAGCTTGCGGGCCAATGCCAGCGTGCCGGAACCTGCAGTCGACAGAACGCCTTTCAGCCCGGCCGACCGGGCGAGGCCAAGCAGCAACCCGCCAAAGGTCGGATCGTCTTCGACGATCAACACGATCCGATCGGTGGGTAGGATTGAATCGCGGTCGTCGATCAGCTCTGCCGAGGGCGGACTGCTGAGCAGAGCTGTCGCAGCAACCGCCTCCGCCGCCGGAGCCAGGGTCGACTGTACTGTCGTCACGCGGGGGCCGTCGAACGGGATGATGAGGGTAAATGTCGACCCCTTGCCCGGCGTGCTTTCGACCCGCAATTCGCCGCCAAGCAAGCGAGCGATCTCGCGGCTGATCGAGAGCCCAAGGCCGGTGCCGCCATACTTGCGGCTGGTGGTGCCGTCGGCCTGCTGGAAGGCCTCGAAAATCAGCTTCTGTTTGTCTTCTGGAATGCCAATGCCGGTGTCGGTGACGGCGATCGCGAGAGCCTTCACCGGCTGCGTCGCGCCATTGCGGCGGCCGGCCTTTTCAACCCGGAAGTTCAGGCTGACCTCGCCTTCCGAGGTGAATTTGAATGCGTTGGAAAGCAGGTTGAGGACAATCTGCTGCAAGCGTTTCTCATCTGTGCGGACCGTGTCGGGAAGCGCCGGATCGACCTTGATGGTGAAGCCAAGTCCCTTGTCGGCTGCCAGCTGACGAAAAGTTCGTTCCATATGCTGGCGAAGATGCGTCACCGGCATATCGTTGATGTCGATGGAAACAGTGCCCGACTCGATCTTCGACAGATCGAGGATATCGTTGATGAGGCTGAGAAGATCGGTTCCTGCCGAATTGATGGTGCGGGCGAACTCTACCTGTTTTTCGTTGAGGTTGCCGTGCTGGTTGGTCGCCAGCAGGTTTGACAAAATGAGCAGCGAATTGAGCGGCGTGCGCAGTTCGTGGCTCATATTGGCCAGGAATTCGGATTTGTATTTCGACGTGAGCGCCAGTTGCTCGGCTTTTTCCTCCAGCGCGCGTCGCGCCATCTCGATTTCGAGATTCTTGTTTTCGACCTGCTTCTTTTCGTTCTCGAGCAGCTGCGCCTTTTCCTGCAGCTCCTCGTTTGTCGCATGCAGCTCTTCCTGCTTTTTTGTCAGCTCGGTTTGACGCGCTTGCAATTCCGACGTCAGCAGTTGCGACTGCTTGAGCAGGCCCTCCGTGCGCATCGTCGCAGCGATGGTGTTGAGAACGATGCCGACGGATTCCATGAGCTGGTTGAGGAACGACTGGTGTGTGTCACGAAACTCGCCGAACGAGGCGAGCTCGATGACGGCTTTGACTTCATCCTCGAACAGGGCAGGCAGGATGATGACATTGGCTGGCGAGGCGCTGCCAAGACCAGATGTGACCCGAAGGAATTCTGGCGGCACATTGTCCAGCATGATGGCGCGCTTGTCGGCGGCACTTTGCCCAACCAGGCCCTCTCGCAGATCAAGCCGCTGCTTGATGGCAGCCTTGCTCTCGGCGCCATAGGAAGCCGCCAGCTCAAGATAGGATTCCTCCTCGTCGCGATTGGTGACGTAGAACACCCCATACTGGGCGTTCACCAGAGGAGCGAGTTCGGACATGATGAGCCGCGAGACGGTGGCAAGGTCGCGCTCGCCTTGCAGCATGCGCGAAAACCGGGCGAGATTGGTCTTCAACCAGTCCTGCTCGGCATTCTTCAGCGTCTGATCCTTCAGATTGCGGATCATTT
Organism: Mesorhizobium sp. C416B; assembly: GCF_030323165.1. Taxonomy (NCBI): domain Bacteria; kingdom Pseudomonadati; phylum Pseudomonadota; class Alphaproteobacteria; order Hyphomicrobiales; family Phyllobacteriaceae; genus Mesorhizobium; species Mesorhizobium sp. C416B. Next base: position 5,772,520 of record NZ_CP100471.1, on the reverse strand, counting down.
CGTTGATGTTGTCTTTCAGCGCGGCGACCTCGCCGGAGGCTTCGACGCTGATCGAACGGGTAAGATCGCCCTTGGTCACCGCCGTCGAAACCTCGGCGATGGCACGCACCTGGGTGGTCAGATTGGCAGCGAGTTGATTGACATTGTCGGTCAGGTCGCGCCAGAGGCCGGCGGCACCTGGCACACGCGCCTGACCACCGAGCTTACCCTCGATGCCCACCTCACGGGCGACGTTGGTCACCTGGTCGGCAAAGGTGGCAAGCGTCTCGATCATGCCGTTGATGGTGTCGGCCAGCAGGGCGATCTCTCCCTTCGCGTCGACCGTCAGTTTGCGCCTGAGATTGCCTTGCGCGACCGCCGTCACGACATCGGCGATGCCGCGCACCTGATTGGTCAAGTTCGTCGCCATCAGGTTGACGTTGTCGGTCAGGTCCTTCCAGGTACCGGCAACACCTTCGACGCGCGCCTGGCCACCAAGCTTGCCCTCGGTGCCAACCTCACGCGCGACTCGGGTGACCTCGCCGGCGAAGGAGTTCAACTGGTCCACCATGGTGTTGATGGTCGACTTGAGCTCCAGGATTTCGCCCTTCACATCGACGGTGATCTTCTTCGACAGGTCGCCGCGCGCCACGGCGGTCGTGACTTCGGCGATGTTGCGCACCTGGCCGGTCAGATTCTCGGCCATCGAGTTCACATTGTCTGTGAGATCCTTCCACGTGCCGGCAACGCCGCGCACCTGCGCCTGGCCTCCCAACTTGCCTTCCGTGCCGACCTCGCGTGCCACGCGCGTGACTTCCGAAGCGAAGGAATTAAGCTGGTCCACCATTGTGTTGATGGTGTCCTTCAGCTCCAGGATCTCGCCGCGGACATCGACGGTGATCTTCTTCGAAAGGTCCCCGAGCGCCACGGCGGTGGTTACCTCGGCGATGTTGCGCACCTGGCCGGTCAGGTTGGCCGCCATGGCGTTGACGTTTTCGGTCAGATCCTTCCACGTGCCGCCGATGCCGCGCACCTGGGCCTGGCCGCCGAGCTTGCCATCGGAGCCGACCTCGCGCGCCACACGTGTCACTTCCGAAGCGAAGGAATTGAGCTGGTCGACCATCGTGTTGATGACGTCCTTGATCTGCAAGATCTCGCCCAGCGCGTCGACGGTGATCTTCTGGGTCAAGTCGCCGGTCGCTATGGCCGTTGCCACCTTCGACACGTCACGCAACTGCACCGTCAAATTGCCGGCCATGGCGTTGACGTTGTCGGTCAGATCCTTCCAGGTGCCACCGACGCCTTCGACATGCGCCTGGCCACCAAGCTTGCCTTCCGATCCCACTTCGCGGGCCACACGCGTGACCTCAGAGGCGAAGGAGTTCAGTTGGTCGACCATCGTGTTGACGGTGTCCTTGAGCTCCAGGATCTCGCCTTTGACGTCGACGGTGATCTTCTTCGACAGGTCGCCGCGCGCCACGGCGGTGGTGACTTCTGCGATGTTTCGAACCTGGCCAGTCAGGTTGGCGGCCATGAGATTGACGTTGTCGGTCAAATCCTTCCATGTGCCGCCGACGCCCCTCACCTCTGCCTGGCCGCCCAGCTTGCCTTCGGTGCCGACCTCGCGTGCCACGCGCGTCACTTCCGAGGCAAAGGAGTTCAGTTGGTCGACCATCGTGTTGATGGTGTCCTTGAGTTCCAGGATTTCGCCTTGCACGGCGACCGTGATCTTCTTGGACAGATCGCCCGACGCGACCGCCGTGGTCACCTCGGCGATATTGCGCACCTGACCGGTCAGGTTCTCGGCCATCGAGTTGACGTTGTCGGTGAGGTCCTTCCAGGTGCCGGCGACGCCGCGCACCTGCGCCTGGCCGCCAAGCTTGCCTTCGGTGCCAACCTCGCGTGCCACGCGCGTGACCTCGCCCGCGAATGAATTCAGCTGGTCCACCATCGTGTTTATCGTGGATTTCAGCTCGAGAATCTCGCCCTTCACGTCCACCGTAATCTTCTTCGACAGGTCGCCCAAAGCCACCGCGGTCGTCACTTCGGCGATGTTGCGCACCTGGCCAGTCAGGTTCTCGGCCATGGAATTCACATTGTCGGTCAGATCCTTCCACGTACCACCAACACCCTCAACGCGCGCCTGGCCGCCAAGCTTGCCTTCAGTGCCGACCTCGCGCGCCACGCGCGTCACTTCCGAAGCGAAGGAATTAAGCTGGTCCACCATCGTGTTGATGGTGTTCTTCAGTTCTAGGATTTCGCCCTTGACATCGACTGTGATCTTCTTCGACAGGTCGCCCGACGCGACCGCCGTCGTAACCTCCGCGATGTTGCGCACTTGCCCGGTCAGGTTCGTGGCCATCGCGTTGACGTTGTCGGTCAGATCTTTCCACGTGCCGGCGACGCCCTTGACCCGGGCTTGGCCGCCGAGCTTGCCTTCCGTACCGACCTCGCGCGCCACGCGCGTCACCTCAGAGGCGAAGGAGGCCAACTGGCCGACCATGGTGTTGACGATCTTGCCGATGCGCAGGAATTCGCCGCGCAGCGGTCGGCCATCAATTTCGACCATCATGGTCTGCGAAAGGTCGCCCTTGGCGACGGCGCCGATAACGCGCGCAACCTCAGCCGTTGGCTGAACCATGTCTTCGATGAGATCATTGACTGAACGGACACTGGATTCCCAACTGCCGGTGGCATTGCGAACCCGGCCGCGCTCGCCTATCCGCCCCTCCTTGCCGACGACCCGGCTCAAGCGCTCGAACTCGCGCGTCACTTGGTCGTTGAGGTCAGCGATCTCATTGAAAGTCTCAGCTATCTCAGAATCGAGGCCTTCATAAACATTGTCGATGCGGACGGAGAAATCGCCGCGCCGGAAGGCTTTTAGAGAATTCAGGATGCTTCGACGGTCCAATTGCTTCTTGGATGCCTGCACGGTCACAGCGCCACTCCCAGCCCTATGGATTTATACGGATAAAGTTGCCCCCGCGGCCAATGGTGGATCGCGCCGCAAGACCCCAAACGCGGCATCTTCAATTTTGTTCCATCGTGCCGTGAATTCCAGGCCGACGGTTGCGCCTTGGTTTGAACGCCGGATTTTCATGATGCGGTTGTGGATTTATCGTGCTTCAGCCGACCACGACACGTCATAGCCGTTTGCCATTGCCAGAGAGGCATGAATTGCGTTGCGCAACTCGGAAGGCGAGGCAGCCACCCGGTGGTCGAAGCTCACGGCAATTTTCTTGCCGGACATGGCATGGACCATAAGCCCGACAATTCCTCGTCGTCGCAGCGACACTCAGGAAACTTGCGCGGATTCCATCGACCGCAAACGCCGTCGACACAATGTCGTCAGCGCGATTGCCAGCGACTAGGTTTCAAGGTCAATGACTTCGCTTTTCAGCAAATCACCCTCCCAGCGGAAGGCCGACGGCAGAGGCGCCGGATGTCTCGCAAAGATTGCTAGATGCCGGCATCGAGTCTTCGACGCTGTATCCTGTCCATTCTATGACGGTTGGCCGCGCTGTCGATAGCTCTGCAAGGCTTTGTACGCTTCCAGACACTGATTCACGCGAGCGAGCAGATCAGGCAATCGTGCCGTTCATATACGTTTTCCGGTTCACTGTAGTGCCGTCCGCCAACTGAAACAGTCCGCCCGACCAGAATGACGATTGTCGGCCCTTTCACTTGAAGCCCCCCAGATCAGCGAGTGAGTTGTGGCCAACACTCCAACACCTCCGCCATGCTGGCCGCCTCAATCTGCTCACTGAAGCGGGAATGGTAGACTTCCATCAGTGCGTCATGGGTCTGGTCGGCAGAGCTGCAGATGGCATCGGTGACGAGAATGACGCGAAAGCCACGATCGATGGCGCCAAGCACGGTCGCGAGAACGCAAACGTCGGTTTCGCCACCGGTGATCACGAGCGCACGCACGCCGGAGCCACTCAGCAGCGCGTCGAGCCGCCCCTCGGTCCAGGGCGAATAGACATGTTTGTCGACCACCGTCGCCGGCGGTACAAATCGTGCAAGTTGAGGCATCAGCTCGATCAGGCGCGGATCGATGTTGGAAAGGGTTACCTCCGCCCACCGACGATAGTAGTTTGCCCACATTCCCGGCGCCTCGCCCGGGCGGGCGGCAGGAATGAAGCGCGTGAACAGGGTACGGCTGGCATGTCTGGCGACCAGTTCTTCGATCGCCGGGACCACCTTTTCAGCCCACGGCACGGGCCAAGGTCCACCCGGCGCAAACAGGCGCTGCATGTCGACGCACAGATGCAGGCCATCGTCGCCTATTGGTCCGTGAATCAATCCTTGGGCGGCCACTGGTGGATTCCGTCGGGTTTGGGTTACTGGCCTGCCTGCCGCGCTGCATCGGCCTCAGCCACATCAACAGTGTAAAGCAATTCACCGTTTTCGTTGGATACCCTCACAAGCCAGCCGGACAGAGCGTCCGTGCCAGGCTGCAGGTCGGCGAGAAGATCGATTGCGCAGCGGATAGCTTCGGACCGGGCCGCCTCAAGGCTCGCCATCCTCGACGGCGGTATGCGTCGGCTGGTTTCGCCATCGCGATACTCAAAGACATATACGTCGCCGGCGCCGTCGCTTGCAGAGGTTATCTCGACCTGGTCGAAATTGCCGTTGCTGCTCGCGTCATATTCATTGGCTGCGAGATCAAAGGTCGCTGTCTGGACCAGGATTGCCTTTGCGCGGGCAAGCACGTCATCTTCAGCTTGTATCCCGACGTTTGCCATGTCCACCGTAACGCAGTCGCCGCCCTCGCCGCAAAATATCACCCGGCGAACCGACTGCCCGTCTGGCGCCCTGGCATTCACCACTTCGGTCCGAACGACTTGCATGACACTCTCCTGCCTGTCTGACAATGTTCATGGTGCGCTTTCGGTTCCTGCGGATGCAGGCGCCGGCCGGCAACTTAACGGCTTGCGCCGCCGCCAAAGGCCATTCCGAACCCAAGGCCAACAATGAAGAAGCCGGCGATCCGCTGCTGCCAAAGCCGCACACGAGGGCGCTTCAGGATCCAGGCGCCTATGCTGCCGGAGGCCACGGCATAGGTCCCCAACACCAACACGCCCGTCATTTTCTGAGTTGCTCCCAGCAGCAACAGTTGAAGCGTCACGGAACTCCCATGCGGATCAACGAACTGAGGCAGGAACGCTACCATAAACGTGATGGGCCACGGATTGAACAGATTGGCAATCATGCCTTCCCGTGCCGCGGCGACGGCCTTGATCGGGGCCGTATCCGGCCGGGCCTGTGTTTCCGGCTTCGTGAAGACCAGCCCTAGCCCGAGCCATACGAGATACGCCGCCCCAAGCCATTGCAGTGCTCCAAAAGCTAGTGGGGAGGTTCGCACGAGAGACGAAACACCGAACGCTATGAGAGGAAGCTGAACCATGCCGGCGCCGGCCGTCATCCCCAATACCGTGAACAGCGCAACCCTGCGTCCCTGCCCTATGCCGCGCGCCGTCACCAGCATGCTATCCGGCCCGGGCGGCATCTGCAGCAGGACGACCGTTCCCACGAATGCTATCCAGTGGGCGGGATCGATGACTTGTTCCTCTCAACAATGATGCTCTTGTTGGACTTGGAGCGGCGATATAGCCGGTCAACGCGAAGCTGCGGCGCCGAGGCCGTTGCGCAGAAGTAGCTCATGTCTGGTTCAGAATTAACTGCAGAGCCGCGACCGCCTTGCTCCACGATCATCTCGGCAATGTACTCCTTGAGGTCCCCGACTTCGTCCTGAATGTCCTCGGGGGCGATGCCTTCCTCGTCTGCATCCGCGATGCATTGGCTTGCGAGTTCCTCTGCGGCATCGACGCCCTTCCGCATGAGAGCAGGCTTTTCGATCACATGCTCCTCAATCCATACTCCGACGAAATGGACTGTACGATTTACGATGAGGTCAGCGTCTTCCGAGAGCTGCGCCTCGGTTTTCAAATCGTCCCTCGTCGACACTTTCATGGAACTCACCTCGGCAAATGGGCTCACTTCCAACGCCGACAGGTTGCCAAAAGATGCACCGTGCCGATGAAAATCGCTGTCGAGACCGACAGGATTTCCCCCTACCGGACATTCACGGTGCACCGAGCCCCCGCCGCAGGAACAATTCGAACGGAAACGCGTTGCCCTAGCTGGAAACGGGATAAGCGCAAAATGGCCGCGCCACGTGCTGCCTGGAAGGGCTTTTTGAAGGTTGGTTCGGTTACCTGCGGCGTGAAGATTGTCGGCGCAACCAGCGAAGCATCCAAGATCCATTTCAAGATTTTGAACCGCAAGGACGGTCTGCCGGTCAGGAGCGTCTACGCCGACGAGGAGACCGGAAAGCTGGTGGATGCAGCGGATCAGGTGAAGGGTTTCGAGATCGAAAAGGACGAATTTCTCCAGATCGAACCTGACGACATAAAGGCGTTGAAGCTGACGTCGAAGCACACGCTCGAAGTCGGCGAATTCGTATCGATTGACGATATCGATACGCGCTATCTCGAGAAGCCCTACTATCTGATCCCGGCCGACGGCGCCGCAATCGAAGCATACGGAGTGATCCGCGATGCCATGAAGAACAAGGGCGTGGCCGCTCGATCCTGCGTGGTGCTCTACCAGCGCGGCCGCGAAGTGCTGATTCAGCCCTATGGCAAGGGGATGGTGATGACCGAGCTTCGCAACCACAATGAAATGGTTTCGGAAAGCACTGTGTTCGATGGATTGGCCAAGCAGAAATACGACCCCGATCTGCTCGAAATCGCCGGCATGCTTATTGACAAAAAAGTGACGACCTTCGATCCCTCGAAATTTGAAGACACCTATGAAGACGCGCTGATCGCCATGATCGATGCAAAGCGCAAAGGCAAGAAGCTGCCGAAGCCCGCACCAAGGCCACAGGAGAATGTCATCAACCTCGCTGAGGTGCTGAAGAAGAGCCTCAAACAGGAAGGGCTGGCGAGATCCACAAAGAGAGCCTCACCGAAACGCAAGACAGCATAGTTGATAACTGCCCAGCCAGAAGGTCCGCACAGCAGCCCCAGCCGCCCTAAATCGCTCGGAACAATTCTCGCGGTTGCCCGTTGGCCACCAAGGACGATGCCTTGGCCGAGATCAAGAACGTCGACAGGGCAGTCCTCAAAGAGCCAGAGGCAGCGGATGCCAACATTGCGCTCAAAGGAGCCGGAACGCAGGACTCTGATCGGGCGCCGACAAGCCCCAGGACCGCTGGCCATCGGTAAAAATACATGGGGTGTGAAAAGACCCTTTCGCCTCCAGACGCGGCGACGCGCGACCGGTGGCGGGCCGAACCCCACGCCCAAGCGAAACCCGGAGAATAGATGTGCCCCCCAAACCAGAGCCAACCGAAGAGCCGCCAGTGGATGCGCCGACGTGGACGCCGGACATACGCGAGCCTGAGCCGGATCTTCTTCCCGACGAAGTGCCAGTTCCTAATCCGGACGAGAACCGTGATCCGCCAAAGCGAGGCGTGGTGACAGACTGAACAACGAGTTTGGTCCGGCATCCTCCTGCAAAGGCGTTTATCTCGCCGCCGGGTTCAAGATCGCCAGTGAAATGCGACTGGATTTGGCTGCGCCGAATGCTTGACGGATTTGGTCTCGATGGTGTGGACCTGTCGACGCCTCGCCAAGCCTCATTTTCCAAGTATCTGTTCGAACGTGCATTGCTTCGGGCTTTTGTCAGGACGCCATCGCAGAAATTTGGTGCCATGACGGAAACGATCGCCGGTGACATGATCGAACCGCACCTCCGCCACCAGTTCGGGCCGCAATGGCTCCCATTGTCCGCTTCTTTCCGTGCTCCACCGACTGGGACCGCCCGGCGCTTTTCCCGTGAAGCCAGGAGCCGATCGCAAAGCTTCAAGTTGTCGCGTAAGCTTGGCCCTGTCCTCCCGGGCGATCGTCGAAGTGAACCCGACATGGTCGAGTTGCCCCTGGTCATTGTACAGGCCAAGCAACAGGGAGCCGACTTCACGCGAATTCGCCAGGTAGCGGAACCCTCCGACGACACAATCGGCCGTGCGCAGGCGCTTGACTTTGACCATGGCGCGCTCGCCGGGCCGATATTCGTCATCGAGAAGCTTGGCAACGACCCCGTCGGTCGAACCTTGTCCGGATTGGCCAAGCCATCTGCCTGCCGCCGCCAAATCAAGCGTTGCCCGAGACAGTTCGAGATCCTTTCGCCCGGCCGACTTTACGAACAGTTCGAGTGCAGCGCGCCGAACCGAGAGCGCCTGTTGCATCAAGGCGCCCTCGGAGGTCGCCAACATGTCAAAGAGGATCAGCTTTGCCGGCGTCGCGACCGACAGTTTCCGGATCCTGCTTTCCGCCGGATGCAGCCGCATCTGCAAGGCGTCGAAAGAAAGAGAGCCTGCAATTTCGATCACGATCTCACCATCGACCACGAACTCTTTTGTTTTCAGTTCATGCAACATCGCGACGACTTCCGGGAAATACCGCCCTAACGGCTTGCCGGATTTTGCACGCAACTCCACGGCCGCGCCGGCTTTAAAGGCCAGGCAGCGGAACCCGTCCCATTTGGGTTCGTATTGCCACCGGCCAGCATCGGCCGGCAACGTGTCGGCAGCCTTTGCTTCCATCGGCGCCGTGCTCAACGCAACGCCGAAAGACGATTTTACACTCGTCGGCAGATCGCGAGTGATGGCAGATTCGCCCGTCATGAAAGTTCCGTGGACAACGATAGAGATCGACTCAACGCAGCATTGGTGCCGGCTTTGGAAAAAATCATGCTCCAACAGCGTTAGGTCATGACGAGATTTCAACCAATCTCATCATGACCTGGGACGGTCTACTCGGCAGCCTGCATGTTGATCTTGCTTTCCGCCATTTCGGTGAGCTTGCGATCGGTCGCCTGCTCTTCTTTCAGGTTCTTGGCCAATACGTTGGCGCAGTCACTGCGGCCAAGCTGCTTGGCCCAGGCGATGAGCGTGCCATATCTGGTCATCTCATAGTGTTCGACCGCCTGCGCCGACGCTATCAGCGCCGCGTCTAGAACCTCCTTGTCGTCGACGTCGCCGCTCACATCGTCGGCTTCCTCCAGAATGCCGTCTATCGCCGGGCAGTTGACCTCCTTGGCCTTGACGCCATGCAATTCGAACACCTGTTCGACGCGCTCGATATGGCCTTTGGTCTGCTCGAGGTGTTTTTCGAATCCGGCCTTCAATTGCGGATCGGTTGCCTTGCCGATCATCTTCGGCAGCGCTTTCTCGATCTGCTTTTCGGCGTAATAGATGTCGCGCAGCGTGTGCACGAAGAGATCGTCGAGTGTCTTGATGTCCTTCGAAAAGAAGCCCATGGCCTTACCTTTCATTGTGCAGAAGTTCGGGTCCGGCGGCGGCTCGCCCGCCACCCGCGGACGCCGGGAACTCGTCCCGGCTTGCTGGTCAACGCACCGGTGCCGGAGGAGTTCCTGATTCCGAGCCGGCCGTTACTCCTTTTCGGGACGCTGCGGTCCATCTCCGGAGGAGCTTTGACCCGAACACACGTTCCATGGTCCAGGCGAGGACCCTCAGGCGCACGCCGGCGCGGAAAAACTGACGGCCAGGAGAGCCGAAACGTGCTGTGCGCCGCAAGCTCTCGCAGGCGATGGCTGCTTCGGCAGATGCAATGCCAGCGCCGGGCGCGCACTATTGTCGGGAGAACTCTTGGTCAAGTATGCGAAGGCCCTCTTCATATTTGGCCGCCGACGCTCCGACCTGCCTCGACTGCCAGATGTTGTCCTTCAGATCGGCGCGTTTTACGGGGAGCGCCACTGGGTTCGACGCAGCCCGCCGGACAAAGGCGAAATACTCCTCATCCGGCCTGCGCGACATGGCATCGACCGCCGCGGTAATTGTCGGTCCGAAGCCTGCTTCTTCGAGCTTGGCGCGGGTCCAGCCCTCGCCTTTCTCCAGAACGTCATGAAGGTAGGCAACAGTCTTCTGATCGATTGTCTCGACAGCGTCGACGACACGGCGGCAATGCTCGATGTAGGGCCGCCCGGTCTTGTCGCGCTGCGACGCGTGAACCTCCTCCGCAATCTTTGCCGCCTGGTAGAAAATGCTCATCGCGCCTGTCGTTACCGTGATTGACTCTGCCTGATGAAACCTATTCGACGATATGTGGCGTGTGTCGCTTGTCCTCGGCAGGGTCGACATCGATACGGGCCTTTTCCGGATCGAAAGCGCCGTGACCTGCAATAGCCAGAGCAGCCGCATCGGGCGTTTCGTAGGCCCACATGAAATCATCGGAAGAACTGCCGACGGCGTGGACACGCCAGTAGCTTGCGGTGCCTTTGAGCGGGCACCAGGTGGTGGTGTCGGTCTTTTCGAAAAGATCGAAATAGATGTCCTCGAAGGGGATATAGAAAACGGGCTCGTGCCCGTCTTCACGCAGGACCTTCGCCCGCTCCGTAGCTGCGACGATGGCGTCGGAAAACCGCACCGTCACCGTGCCGGAAAACGGTTCTATGGCCAATCGGCCAAGGTCTTGCTGTGAAGTTGCGCCTGAAGTTTGCATCTGAATTTCTCCCTGGCGATTGCCGCAAGATCGGTCATGCCTGGAGACGAAATGCGCGGCGGCGCTTCAGGTTCCGGCATGTCCGATGAACCTGAATGGCGGGCCTGACTTAAAGCGCCTCCCGCTTGCCGTATCCAGCAGTTCTCGTTGGTAAGGCGCGGTGAAATGCTCGTCCAACCCATTCGAAGACTTTAGAAGGACGACACGGTCGTCGCTTCCATGGAGCGTCAGGGCTGGCACCGAAATGATCTTCGCCGCTACTTGCCGGCGGGCGAGTTCGTGGCTGGAGATGCTCCAGCTGTTTGGCCGTCGTCAGCTGCCGCCTCATGTACGGGCTCCAGGGCGGCCTCAGTTGCTGCCAAGTGGGCCGCAAGGTCCCTATAGACCTTGTCCCTGCCGCCATCGTGTTTAGCGATCAGGCCAAGTAGGTCATGACGGCTTAGCTTTGCAATCTTCATTAGGAATTCGAATTCGTGCTTCGGAATCGAGGCTGCTAAGCGATCGAGTTTGGCCCGCCGGGTCTCTTTGGACACATGTGCTCCTATGTATCCAGCCATGCGAGGCACGTACTCGGAGGCCCGCCATTGTCTTGATGGCGGGCCTTCGGGCGGCCGAAGCCGCTAGGTCTATCGGCTACTTGTTGCAATTTTGCACGGTCGAGGTCGTTGCGCCACTTGCAGTGTTGTTATCGATGTCATTGCCTGCGGCGTCCTTGCAACGGTCGGTCATGCCGTTCGATCTTGTAGTCGAGTTTGTGGAATTCGGATCGGTTGGCACGGTCGCATTCCCGCTGCCAGTGCCATTGCCAGCGGCGCCGCCGCTGCCAACAGTTCCAGTACCAGTTCCATTACCAGTGCCAGCCGTGCCGCCAGCACCCGTTCCATTTGTCTGCGCCAGGGCGGAACCGGCCAAGGCAATAGTTAGCACCGACGCGGCTAGAATTTTCTTCAACATTGGAGTCTCCGTGTTTGAATCGCCGAATTGCGATCGCTTTCCCAACGACAGGTTTTTCTCATTGTTCCCGGCGTAATGGATTGTGATCCGCAGCAGCCTTCGTCGAGGTGGATACTCTTGCCGGCGCACGAATTGTGATGAGACCTGACAAGGCAGGATGGGCTTTGTTCAACACCAAAGCGATATGTCGGGCGCGGCTGCATGCATCCGACGCGGATCGCGATGCGGAATGTGGGCAAGACGGGTTACAACAGAAGCGGCGATCAGAGCTGAGACCGAACCGGGCGCCTTGATGTTAATCTGACGGTTGAATCTCAAGACCATTCCGACGCGGGAGCAGAAGGCATGCCGGCTCAACCCGAAGGATTTACAATCGCTCTGGCTCACAACGGGGATGCACGAACGCAGGCGGCCGCTGCGCTCTACCGACAAAATATCGAACAAACCGGAATCGATGACCGGGCAGTGATCGGCGCGGAGCTTACCGACCCCTCGGGAAAGATCTGGGCTGGAATTCGGGCAGAACGGAACTGGGGCTCCTGTTTCTCGACATGTTCTTCTTGCCTGAAAAATTGCGTGGCCGATCCTATGGATCACAGCTTCTTATGGCGATCGAGGAGGAAGCCATTAGGCGCGGATGCAAGAGAGCCGTCGTCGAGACGAGCAGTTTCCAGGCGCCTCAATTTTACCGGCTTCATGGGTTTGAGGAATTCGGCAAAGTCGAATTCGTTATTCCAGGACAGGCCCGCATCTTCCTTCGCAAGAACCTGCAGTAATCTTTGCGGAGGCGCCATCTGCGCGAACGGCTGTTCGCCGGCAAAATGCCGGCGCCTTAGCCCTCCCGAGCCGTAGCCATCTACTCCCGAAGGTCCTTTTGCCCTTTCCATCCAGGAAGCTCGGTCATCGGGCATAGCAGCCGCGGTCGCGCCGGATCGGAGATATCGAGTTTATCCCAGGGAATGCGGTACAGGCCGTCGCGGCGGCGCAGCCGAAGCAGGTCGAGCATCGCGATGCCGATGGTCGAGGCCGACAGACGCTCGAACGCGGCGTAGATGCCAACGTGGAATTCAGTAACGACGAGCTCGTCGCCACGCTGTTCGGCGAGAATCTCTTCGATGTGACCGATGCTCTTTCCACGCTGCGAGAGCACGCGTCGCCCGGCAAGATGTTCGAGGTTGACTGTCCTCATCATCACGCTCCTGGGATGCGCCCGATGACATGATCGCGCAACCAGTCCTGCCAGGCGAAAATCGACGTCTCGCCCACCTCGATGTCACATTCGATGTCGAGCCCGTTGTCCTGCACCTTTTTCCACGCAATCCTGTGTGGCTCGGCGTGGCGTTTGCCACCCACCCTCGTCGCCAGTTGCGCCATCCATTCCCCGGGCCGCGCGCCAAGGCGGCGCGCCAAAGTGATGGAGCCGAGTTCTATCGCGACAATCCTTGGTGGTTTGCCCCGCCGCAACTCGGCCACCACTCCGTCGACCTTGCCGATCTTGACCCGCCGGCGGTCGAACACCTGCTTGTCCAGGAGATCACGCATCAATTCCATCATGTGCCTCCGAATATCTGCAGCGGAATCGTCACCACGGCGAGCACGAAGGCAAGCGCGATAATGAAGACAACGGCGGCATTCGAAATGATGCCGTTGCGATGTTCGCCGACATAGCGTTCGTCATTCAGCAGGAAGAGAAATGGAACTACCGTCAGCGGAAGGCTCGCCGCTGTTACCGCCATGGAAAAGATGGTCAGCCTCAGTGGGTCGAGGCCAAGCATGATCGGAATGGCGGCCAAAAACAATGATGCCGTATAGACGGCACTGAAGCCCGGATCATCGCGCGGCTTGCGATCCTCGCCCCACGTCCAGCCAAAGCCCTGTGCCACCAGATATGCCTGTTGCAACCCGACTTCGAGTGCGGCGCCGAAACAGGCAATGGCTAGCGAGGCAACGAATAGAACGAACCCCCAGAAGCCGAATATAGGGATCAGCATCAACGGCAGTTGGTGATAGTCGTCCACCTGGTCGATGCCGTGCGTCGCGAGAACGAGAGCAGCGACGATCAACACGCCGATCGAAATGGTCCCACCGAAGGTCATGCCCAGCCCGGCGATGGCACGATTGGCCCCAAGGTGGCTTTCATCCCACTTGTCCTCGATAGCTCCCGAGGAATAAAACATGAAAAGATAAGGCGATATCGAGGCGCCGAGAATGCTGGCCGCCATGAACCAGTAATTGATGGCATCGTGAGCCGGCAGCGAAGGCACGGCGCTGCCAGCGACCGCTGTCCAGTCGGGCTTTAACATCACCGCACCAACCACGAAGCACAGCGTCACGAGGCCGAGGACCGAAACGCCTTTCTCGATAAAGCCAAACGTGCCTTTCCACAGCAGCAACCATGCCAGCAACGCCACCGGCAGTGCCCACCACTGGAAGCCTATGCCGGTGGCAAGTTCGAGTGCGATGGCCACACCGCCGATCTCAGCGGACAGCACCATGAAATTGACGAGAAGGACGACGAGCAACGGCCATAGGAAGACGTTGAACCCAAATCTTTCACGAATGCCCTCTGAGATCGTGTGATGGCTCATCGCGGCGAACCGACCGGCCATTTCAACCAAAAAGATGATGCATATGGTGCCGAGAACTATGGCCCAGATTAGCTGGAATCCGAAGGCGGCACCCGCCTGCGCCGCCGTAGCCATCGACCCGACTTCGAGGAAACCTCCGACACTGGTGACGACGCCAAGCGATATTTCCAGAAGCTTCTTCACGGCTTTGGTCCGAAAGCGCTGGTGTAAGCGGCGGCGAGCGAGCGCATGGCCGCCCGAAGATCCTGTTGTGCGCTTTTCACCTCAGTGCGATTGTTCACCCGCAATCCCGCCTCGGCATGCGCCACCGCCACCGACAAACTGTTGACTGCTGCCGTCAGTCCTGCTCGCTCGGCTAGTTCAGCGGTCTCGGCCGATCGAATTTGCGCCTCGACATCGGCCAGCGTTTTTCCGACCGAGTGCAGTGCGGCCGTGGCATAGGCGGACGGTGCCGCTCCCTCCACCCAGGCATCCAGTACCATCGATACGGTCTGTGCCGCGGAGGCCGCTGTTCGTGATTGCTGCGCCACCTGATTGGAAGACGAGCATCCGGCCAACCCGGCTAGCATCAGAAGCAAGCACAGCCAGCCAACCGGAAAATGACGGTCGTTATGGGGTACAGCGCGCGTTGGATGCGCCACGCGGATTTCCTCCCCTGCCCGAACCAACTGCGTCCGGCATCAATGATCTAGAGCGCTCGGAGAGCTCGTCAAACGAAACCGACGACGAGCCTGTGAGGTCGGCTAGTCCAACGTAACAAAACGCTCCATCCCGGACAGCCGTTAAAAGAGGGGGCCCGCGCTTCTCTTTGGCGCGGAGAAGCGCGGGCAGATCGGGCTGAGGGGATGACCCGATCGCGCAGCATCAACATGGGAGGGCAACAACGCTGCACGGTTCGAACTTCCAACCGGGCCACTTGTTCCAACTTCAACTGATCCGTTCTGAGTACTCAATCCATGCGTTTGGGGGGCCTTTTTGAAGGTAGGCCGTGGCGAGTTCTCATGGCGTAGAACGGTTTTTGTCGCAACGGCCCATCCCTGAATGCGCGCGACGACCGCGATGACGACCGTCGCCTGACCGTCATGACAGCGCACGATCAATCCAGCCCAAACGCCGCGGAACAATTGTGCCCACTCGTGGTTCCGATGGCACGAAGATGGAGGATATGATGACGGACGCCAAACTCGCTGTGGTGACCGGCGCCTCGAGTGGCATCGGAAGGGAACTCGCAAAGCTGTGCGCTAAAGACGGCTACGACCTGATCATCGCCGCCGACGAGCCGGCTATCCGGCAGGCGGCAGAGGCACTTGAGACCCACAATGTAACGGTCGAAGCCATTGAGGCCGATCTGGCGACCGTCGAGGGCGCCGATCGGTTGATCTCCCAGATCGGCGATCGCGATATCGACCTGTTGTTTCTCAATGCGGGACGCGGGCTCGGCAACGGCTTCGTCGACCAGGACTGGCGAAAAGTCCGCCGGATCATCGACACCAATGTCACCGGAACGGTCTATCTGGCGCATGAACTCGGCGCCAAGATGGCCCGGCGAGGTCGCGGACGCATCCTGTTCACCGGGTCGATCGCCGGCTTCATGCCCGGAACATTCCAGGCCGTCTACAACGGCACGAAGGCGTTCATCGATTCCTTCTCGATCGCGCTCCGCCATGAGCTGAAAGATAGCGGCGTGACGGTCACCGTGCTGATGCCTGGCCCCACGCAGACGCGATTCTTCGAGCGCGCTGAAATGATGGATACCAAGGTCGGCACCGATGAAAAGGACAATCCGGCCGATGTCGCCAAGACGGGTTACGAGGCGATGATGGCCGGTGATGAACAGGTCGTCAGCGGTTGGAAAAACAAGCTGCAGGTCGCCGCCGCGCATGTCACGCCGGCAGCCACTTTGGCCGAACAGCACCGTAGGATGGCCGAGCCGGGGTCGGCGTCCAGCGACTGAGCCAATATTCGCGCCATCAAACGGGCTGGCATTCGCAGAGACCGCATGTGCTGCGCGACGCAATCAATCGCTGCCGCAAGGACGGCACCATCTCGGTCCCCACGGCGTCTGTGTTGGCCTGGTCGATCACATCCCGTCTGGCGCGGCGATGAATAAGAGACCGGCTTTCCGGATGGGCCAGACGCATACGCAACGCTGCCTCGAACCTCTTTTGGCCATGGTCCAGAACGGCGCAATCGATCGCTCCTTGTGATTACCCACCGGACCGATCTGAAAGCAGGGCCGGATCTCTACAAGACGTTCCGCGACAATCAGGAGGTTGTGTCAAAGTGGTGATGCCGCCTCACGGCCGAGACGGGCAAGGCGACCGACACTCACTGCAATCACAAGGGAACATTCGCGTCGACGGCCGGTTAGGTGCCACTTCCGTAACGGTCACCTGCCGTCAAAGCGAGCCCATGATGAACCACGACCAGCATGACAATGTACCAGACGCAGCGCGCAGACTTGTGGTTGGAAGCATGGGGGGAGGAATTCTCGCCGCTTATGCTTCCACGGCGTCAGCCGATACGGGAACAGTGCCTGCTAAAGCAGGCCCTGCGAGCCCGATGCTAAAACAGAATCCGGTGACGCAATATCAACAGCCGCCGTTCAAGCCACAGGAACAGAAGTGGCCGGGTTTGGCCAGCAAGATGGTGCCGCGCCCGGATCACGGCGAAACGACCTACAAAGGATCAGGCAGGCTTGCCGGCCGCAAAGCGCTGATAACCGGCGGCGATTCCGGTATTGGTCGTGCGGCGGCGATTGCATTCGCGCGCGAGCGTGCGGACGTTGCTTTCGGCTACCTCCCCGAAGAACAGGAAGACGCCGACGAACTGGTGGACCTAATAAAAGCGGCAGGTCAAAAGGCTTGCCGGCGATATCCGCAATGGAGGCCTTTGCAGAAAGCTGGTCGATGAAGCAGCAACGCCCCTCGGCGGTCTCGACGTCCTGGTCAGCAACGCTGCCCGCCTCACTAGAGTCCACGGTCCTCAAAAAGGGGCGCCAAGGCCACCGCTCCTTAGGCGTGGTGGGCTTTCAGACTGTCTACAGGAGGAACCAATGGCTGGCGATGAAATAGAAAGAAGGCGACTGCAGATGTTGATCGAACAATATCTGGAGACCCGTAAGCGACGGCACGATTTCGTGTCGATCGCGAATGCCGAACTCGCGATCAAGGCTGTCATGCCGCATTGCCCGGTGTCGAGCGCAGCGTTGGCAGAGATGATTGCCGCTGGCGCCGTCACTTACGGCCTTGGCGTCCTATTCGACGCGAGGAAAACCGAGGGCGAACTGCCCGTTGTTTGATAAGCTCACACGGCTGACCAATCGTCGCGCGGTGGCGAACTTTCGCCCAGCGCTGGAGTACGCCAGACCGCGAGCATGCCAATCGTGCCGGCCGGATCGCAGGCACTTGCCGGCGACGCCGGCTCGGGCCTGGACCCGAATGTCGTCGCATCTCTGGTGAAAAACCAGTGTCTTTGTGCAGTTATCGGGCTTCTCGTTGGGTTGGCACCGTTCCGCTGTCTTGGTGTCTTGCCAAAGCTGTCGGTTGAACACCGAGCATATTTCGCACGGCCTCGACCAGCGCGGCAGCCCACACGGGTTTTGACAGCATCTTGTGATGACGCAAATCTTGCGGGATGTCGGATGCCGTGTACCCACTGACGAAAACAAACGGAATTCCGCGTTGCGCTAGAAGAGGGACAAGGGCAGCGCTGGTCTCGCCGCCGAGACCAATGTCCAGGACCGCAGCAGATATGACTTCACTCTCGATCAGCTTTTTCGCGCGAGCAACGGACGGCACTGGCCCGGCGATGGCGAAGCCGGCCTCTTCCAGGATTGCGCGGTGCTCCTCCGCGACCAGCCATTCATCTTCGACGACAAGGATACGAGATGCAGTCACGTTTCGCTCTCCCGATGATCAAACGGAAACTCAATCCGCAAGCTCAAACCATCGGAACCGAAAGATGTTTCAAAATTTCCGCCAAGCCGATACTCAATTTCGCCCTTCACCAGCGAAAGACCAAATCCCGTCTTCTCAGGCGGACTGACAGCGGGACCGCCGCTTTCTAACCATTCGAGCTGAAAACCGTGATCCGACGCCGACCAAGTCACGGACACCACGCCGTTTGGCACGGACAAGGCGCCATATTTTCCAGCATTCGTGGCAAGTTCATGGATCACCATGCCAAGCGACAGGCCCTGCTGAGGCTTGAGCCGAATGTCCTCGCCTGTGGTGTTGATGCGTTCCAGCCCGAACGGCTCGACTTCCTGCCGCACGATTTCCTCGACCGAGACCTCTTTCCAGCTTTCGCGCGAGAGCACTCCGTAGGCCCGCGCCATGGCGCGCAGGCGACCGATGAGCGCTTCGGCGAAAGCCTCCGAAGAGGGAGCATTTTTCAGGGTCTGACTGGCAATGCTGACCGTAACAGCCAGCATGTTCTTGACCCGATGGTTGAGTTCCGAGATCAATACCCGCTGGTGGGCTTCGGCTTCAGCCATGGTCGTCACATCGACAAAGGTCACCACCACGCCCTGGATTTTCCGCGCGCTGTCGCGGTAGGGGATCAGCCGCACGAGATAGTGGATGCCGTTGCTATCGCGCGGCAGCTGGTGCTCGATCATCTCGCCGGCCCTGAAAACCTGGGCAATATGGTCGCGCAGGTGCGGATAATCGAGCCGGCTGGCAAGATCGGTAAGCGGTCTTCCGATGTCGGTCGGCAGCAAATTGAAGAACGAAGACGCCGCCGGCGTGAAGCTGCGGATAACCAGCTTGGTATCGAGAAAAACAGTCGCGATCTGTGTGCTCTCGAACAGGTTCTTCAGATCGCTGTTGGCCCGATCGAGATCCTCGATCTTGGAAACCAGTTCGGCATTGATGGTGTTCAATTCCTCATTGAGGGACTGCATTTCTTCCTTGGAAGCCTCAAGCTCCTCATTGGATGACTGGGCTTCTTCGTTGACCGAGACGAGTTCCTCATTGGAAGATTTCAACTCCTCCAATGCGGTCTCATATTCTTCGATCGTCGATTGCAGGCGCTCGCGCGTATCGCGGAGCTCGCGCTCGAAATCAGCAATCCCGGATGGCTGTCGAACCTTTAGAGCCTCCAGCCGCGGCTGCGGCTGGCCCACCGGTTCGAACAGGACGAGAAACAGCGGCTCGCCGCTGCCGCGATCAACCAAGGGCTCGATCGTCAATGTGACGAATTGGACACGATCTTCATCTTCTTCAATGGCTATCGCTTCGCGCACAACCGTGCGCCGGCCTTCGGCCGCTTCCCGCAAAGCGCCGCGCAGTTCCAGACGCAGGCCGCTGCGTGCCATTGTGAGCAATTGTCTGCTCGGCACCCCTTGCGGCGGCTCGAGATATTTGCCGGTTCTGACCGAGTAATAGACGACATCTCCATCACCATTGATGACGACATGGGCCGGAGCGTAGCGTTCGAGAACATGGGCTTCAACGGTTTGCCTTAGGGAATAAGACAACCCGCGGCGGGCATGAGTGTCATTGGCGCTGGAAAAGTTGCTTGCAGGCGCAGCATTCAACAAGATCGGCAGCCGCGGCGGCGCCGTATGTTCTCGTGCCTTGAATATCCGTTGTTTCTTGTCGACCGGTGCAAACAGATCGGCATGCTGGCTTATGCTCTCGGAGGTGCCAAGGAACAGATAGCCGCCGGGCTTCAGCGAATAGTGGAAGGTCGGAATAACCTGCTTTTGCACATCGGGGCCGAAATAGATCAGCAGGTTCCGGCACGACACCATGTCCATGCGCGAGAAGGGTGGATCACGGATGACGCTGTGCGCCGAGAAGATGCAGAGATCACGTACGCTCTTGCTCAAGATGAAACTTGTGCCGTCATTGCTGAAGAAGCGTTCGCGACGTTCAGGCGAAACGCCCGCAAGCAATGACTCCGGATAGCGCGCCGAACGTGCGATGCCCAACGCCGCGTCATCGATGTCCGTGGCGAAAATCTGGATGCGCGGCACAGCCGAAAGTGTATCCATATGCTCGCGCATCAGCATTCCGATCGAGAAGACTTCCTCGCCGGTTGCGCAGCCGGGCACCCAGACGCGGATCGTATCGTTGGCGTCCTTGCCTTCGAAAAGTTTGGGGATGACGGTCTCTTCCAGGGTCTTGAAAGCGTCCGTATCGCGGAAGAAATTTGTCACGTTGATCAGCAGATCGCGAAACAGCGACCGCACTTCCTCCGCATTTGAACGAAGCAACTCTATATAGGCATCGATCGCGGTGTTCTGCGTTATTTGCATGCGTCGCCTGACGCGACGCAAGAACGTCTTGGCCTTGTAGCCCGAGAAATCATGTCCCGAATGGCTGCGCAGGATCGCGTAGATTTCCTCCTGGCCCTTGCGGAGTTTCAAAGCACTGGCCTTGCCATCGTCAGCTTCAAGCTCGTCGAGCAGTTCAAAGCTATGGGCAAATTCCATGAGTTTCGCACCCATCTCATCGGCCGGGATGGCGATATCGATCAGACCGGAACTGATCGCGCTGCGCGGCATGTCGGGATTGCTCGGACCCGACTCGTCGGAGAGTTGCGCCAGCGTCAGGCCGCCATGCTCCTTGATTGCCTTGATGCCCAACGTACCGTCGGAATCGCCGCCCGACAGGACGACGCCGACGGCGTATTCGCCCTGATCCTCGGCCAGCGCGCTGAAAAAGATATCGATGGGCTTGCGCTCCCTGGACACGGAATTCGGTTGGCGCAGCTTTAGGCTGGAATTTTCGATGGTGAGGATCGCATTGTGCGGCATCACGTAGACGGTGTCAGGATGGATATCCATTCCATCTTCAGCGACACGAACCGGAATTCCGGTGTAAAGCGCAATCACTTCGTGCAGCAGACTTTCCCGTTCCGGGCTGAGATGCGTGACGATCACGAACGCCATCCCGCTCGAAGACGGCATCCCGCGAAAAAATCCCTCCATGGCGGCAATGCCGCCCGCAGAGGCGCCAATACCGACTATGGGGAACCTCGGCAGCTTTTGCATCAATTGTCCTGCTTCAGTGAAATGCAACGCGGCAGCGCTGATTTCGATCCAATGTGTAAACCGTTCCTACTCAAATTCCCATCCCGCACCGCCGATAGCCACGGAACCGATGGACGCGACCGCCGTTTAAAGCCCGGAGGGCTGCTATGTTATTAGGCATGCGAATTCTGCTCGTCGAGGACGAATTCTTGCTGGCAAGCGAACTTGCCTCTTATTTCAGCGATTGTGGGGCGACCGTTTTGGGGCCGGTGTCGTCAGTCAGCCGGGCTCGACGATATATCGATTCAGCGGATGGGGCGGTGCTGGACATCGACCTCAACGGTGAGACTGTTTTTCCCCTCGCCGACGAGCTGACGGACAGAGGCATCCCGTTCGTATTCTTCTCCGGAAACGATCAGATCACCCTGCCGGAGCGGTTCCGATACACCCAAAACCTCTCCAAGCCGGCCGGGTTCAGGACGGTTGCCGGGATCCTCGCCGCGCAGTCAACAGCGCTTGGTGAAGACAACGTTTTCCGCGCTCTTCCAAAACTGAGGCTGTCCGCGCGGCTGCTGCTGGGCGACCCACAGGCGGCCGATCGCCTCGTCGAACGGACATTGAAGGCGGCGCTGGAGGAGCGGTTGTCGCGACATGACCTTCCCTTGAGCGAATGGCTCAACACACTCATGGAGGAGGTGCTCAGCAACGACAGGTCTGGCATTATGAATTAAGATTGTCCGATGGTTTGCCGCAGGCCGCCCTGTCGACCGCCCCCCGCCACGGTACCCTCCCCCAAGAGCGTTTCGCTTCGTCTTGCAAATACGGCCGCATTCCTGCTAGAAATCCTCGTGGCCAAACCTCCGCAAACCAAACCTGACTCATTCCGCGATCCTGTTGAGGGCGACGCACTCGCAGCGCTGCTCGACGAAATCGCGGAAGAGGAAACACCTGAACGGCTGTTGAAGCTCGCCCTTGAGCTGCAGCAGCAACTGCTGTTGTCAAAGCAGCTGAAAAATCCCAACTGAACGGCCTGCAGCTAGGCATCTTGATTTGCCTCGAGTTCCACGATGGCGTCATCGCCTCGTTCGCCAGACCGATGCTGCTGCGGTAATCTTTCTGCGCTCGATGTGGGCGAAACCCCAGTCTCAATAGCTCAGCGGTTCCTGCGCCCAGAAGGCCCTGATCCCATCATGACGCCGATGAGACGACCAGGAAGATCAGGCCAACTTGGGTCGCAGCCCAAGGTCGATCACTGCTGCCCTGGCATCTCGGTATTTTCTTGCGGGTTCTTTTTAACGCCGGGCGCGGGTGATGTCTCGGCGGGGGCATTGCCGCCTTGGTTCTGTTCCGGGGTGCGCTTTACTGGCGATGTCTGCCACGATCCGCCTGAAAGGGGTATGAACACAAAGAAGGCTAGCAGTGCGACGAAGATCACAGCCGCAATGACGACGCCCCACCCGAGTACATTTCGGGTGCCACGCTGTTCTTCCTTCCGGGACACATGCTCCGTCATCACTGGACTCCTTTGTGTCATTCGATGAAGTACAAATTTATCGTGCAGATCGACCGCACGGTCTGCTCTTCCCCGGCGCCGGCCACCGGCACAGCTGAAGAAAGCTGAAGCTAATCTTCTCCAGCTTTTCGGCTGCCTGGTTTGGCGACCCGCTTTGGCGTTTCCGGCACTGCCGGTTTCTGCTCGGGTGCAGGCGAATTGACCGCCTCATGCGCCAAACGGGCTTTGCGCAATCGCGCCGTTTTCTCTTCCCGCGCTTTACGCTCGGCTTCCATTGCTCCTTGTGCGTAGAGGGTGGCTCGTGCGTCTCTGTCGTTTGCGGATCCACTGGCCGCCATAGTCAGCCCTCCGCCTTGTAATTTCTTGCTTCCTTCTTGGCGCCGTCTTTGCCGTGCTCGGCTGCAAGCTCTTTGGCCTGCCCGGGTGACACGTCGGTGACTTCGGCCAACTTGATTGCCTCTTTTTCAGAGAGATCACTGTCCTTTCGCGTGGGGTTCCTTGTCATCGCAGATCTCCTATCAGAGCCCAAACGACCGGACCGGCGGTGTGTTCCGTGGAACCTTCGATAGGCCACCGATTGAGGCGGGCTATCGCGCTTCCGGCAACGAGCGAAAAGTTTCTGATGCGGGCTGACAAGGTACATGATCAGCTTCAAGGCCTTTCGAACTGCTAGGCAAGCCGGGTTATGGCCGGGCTATGGCCGCGTGGGAACCCGTGACACACGGACTGATTCAGGCATCGATGCCAGGCGCTAGTTCTCGCCCGCGAGCGTGGCGAGAAATGACCGCCGCCATTCTGCTGCGTCATTGCGCGTGATGCGCTTGAGCAGTGCACTATGCCTTGCAATTCTTTGCCCAAGCGGCATCGCGAGCGCTTTTGCGATCGCGTCGGCAACCTCGTCGACCGCATACGGGTTCACGATCAAGGATTCGGCAAGTTCTTCGGCCGCACCTGCAAAACGCGACAATACCAGCACTCCGGGATCGGCTTCGTCCTGCGCGGCTATGTATTCCTTGGCGACGAGGTTCATTCCGTCACGCAGGGGCGTGACCAATCCGACCTGGCTAGCGCGCAACAGGCCAGCAAGCCGAGAGCGTGATACGGCACGGTGGATGTAGCGGATCGGGGTCCAAGCCAAATCCGCGTATCTTCCGTTGATCGCGCCGGCGGTTGCCTCAAGCTGGGCCCGGATGTCGGCATAGGCGCTGACCTCCTCGCGCGTCGGCGACGCAATCTGCAAATAGGTTGCCGCTCGCTCGTGTTCCGGATGCCTTTCCAAAAGACGAGCGAAAGCCTGCATGCGGCCGGGGAGACCCTTGGAGTAGTCCAGCCGATCGACGCCGATGATTTGCTTGAGGCCCAGAATCTGGCGGCGCATGGAATCGATCTGCACATCCTCCGCCGCCTCATTGGCCATGCGTGCGATTGAATCGACGTCGATGCCGATCGGAAAACATCTCGACAACACCGTGCGGCCGTTCATCTCAGCCGAACCATTGATATCAAAAGTAATGGAGTTGGCCGCCTGCACTGAGCGCCGGAAATTCCCCACGTCCGTTTCGGTCTGGAACCCCACGACGTCATATTGAAGCAGGTCATCGATGAGTTCTTTATGATCGGGCGTGGCTACAAACAGGTCAGGCGGCGGGAACGGTATGTGAAGAAAAAACCCGATCCGATTCCGGACTCCCAGCCGCCGCAACTGGGCGGCCAAGGGGATAAGGTGGTAGTCGTGAACCCACACCAGGTCGTCGTCGCCCGACAGCAGTCCTGCGAGCGCCTTCGCGAACCGCGCATTGATCTGCCGGTAAGCCTGTAGAAACTCTGCCCGGTGGTTCACGAGGTCCAGTCGGTAATGAAAAAGCGGCCACAGCGTGCTGTTGGCATAGCCATTGTAATAGAGCGAATACTCCTCATACGGCAGGGTAAGCGCAGCTGTCTCGATCTTTCCCACGCGTTCCAAGCGGATCAGCGGTTCGTCGCTCGCGGCGTAGTCCTGATACTCGGCGCTTGCTCCTAGCCATAGGCCTCCACGCTCGGCCAACGCATCCCCGATGCCTACAGCAAGTCCGCCGGCTTGCAGATCGCGAATGTTCCCCAGCCTGTTCGAGACGACAACCAGACGACGCGGGATGGCGCGATCGCCCGTTAGCTCAGCCTCCCCACCTACGGCGTCGCGCTCAAGGGGATCACCAACCGTTTGCGAGGCCTCGTTGAGAATTTCGTCCGGTCGCTGCAACAAGAGCAAATCCTGAGCGTGAAGATTCGCTTGGGGAACGGTCCGCGCGTGCGATTGTTCCCGACGTAAGTGTCCAGCCGGATTCGCTGGTTCTCGGCCCGCTCGGGCGCCTTTTTCAGCGGCTCTCGCAGGATCGTCGTCGGACGCACCGGTGATGAGGCCTTGATCCAGCATGCCGAGCAGCCGTGGCTTTGGCGACGGCCGGACTTACCGCTTTGGTATTCATGCTGCCGGATCTCCTGCCCTGTCATATCAACTCCCCACCTTGGCAAAAGCGTCAACTGACCAAACCGTCAGTCCACCTCGATTACCTTGCGCGTCGGCTTTCGTTGACGGGGCGGCGGCTTTACCGCTGCGGGCGCGGGCGGGGTCTGCGCTATCGATGCCTCCAATAACTGTCGCTGTTCTCTAAGCCGCGCCGTCTTGGCTTCCCTGGCATGCCGCTCCGCTTGCAACAGCAACTTGGCTTCTCGATCCGCCCTCTCGATCTTTTCCCTGTCGATGCGTCGTGTTTTCAAGGTCGCCTCCTTTGGTCAGACGGCGAACAAAGTGCGGACCTGAAAAAATGTTCCCAACAAATTAAGGCCTGACCTGCCTCAAATGATATTGACGAGCAGCCCGCCGGTTGCGCGTCTGCGGCTCTCTGACGTCCAAAGGAACTGCTTGCCGTCCGCGGCGTTACGCCACCACGCTGGCCGGAAGATTACCATGGACGACAAACCCCGAACGACGATCAGAAAACCGGCCCGGATTGATCGAGGGCGTTGCTTTTGCGGAGCCATCACAGCTGAATTCAGTGGCGATCCCTTTTGGATTTGTTTCGACCACGACGATGACTGCCGACGAGCGATCGGCAGCCCACTGACGATCTGGATTGGCTATCGTCCAGATCAGGTCCATTGGCTCGGCCCAAAACCAAAAACATTCTCGAAAACCAGGGGCGTCGTGCGCTCCTTCTGTTCGGAATGTGGCACCTCGATTGGGTACACCGATGAAGGCTTGCCAAATGAGTTCTACATCTCGATCGGATTCATGGACGCGCCCGAGAAGTTCCATCCCCAAGCTCAAGCCTATTGGGAAATGCGGCTGCCGTTTATCAGGATGGATGACGGTTTGCCTCGCGTCGAGGGCTACACCCGGGCGCGCGATCCCGCCCTGGGCAATCCCAGAGACCGGTGAGGCAGGAGGTTGGACTTTGGGCCTCGTACCTGCAAGCCAGCGCGAACCGAGGTCGTCATGCGGCGAGCTTCGCTGAACCAATCCGTTTGATGGCACTGCTGATCGACCGTTCGCCATCGTCGTAGTCAGCCCAGGCGACGGTCTTTTTCAGGTGGCCCGGGACCGTGCGAACGGTGTATTTTTTCGGATCGAGATCCGCCTTCACCTGACTCCAGGTCAGCGGCATGGATACAGTCGCGCCTTCCCTGGCGCGAGGGGAGAGAGGGGCGACGGCTGTCGCCATGCGATCATTCCTGAGATAGTCGAGAAAAATCCGGGATGTCCGCAGCTTCTTGGCCATGTTGACGAGGTAGAGATCCGGGCTATCTGCCGCCATCTGGATGCAGACGGCCTTTGCGAAGGCCTTGGCCTCGGCCCATGTCGTCTTGCTGCGTTCGGCCGCCAATGGCGTCACGACATGCAAGCCTTTGCCGCCCGTGGTTTTGCAGAAGCTCACCAAGCCCAGATCTTCGAGACGATCGCGCATTTCCTTGGCTGCCGCGACCACCTTCGCAAAAGGGACTTCCGGACCGGGGTCAAGGTCGAAGACAAGTCGGCCAGGTATTTCGGGATGACCCGGCTGGCAATTCCAGGGGTGAAGCTCAAGGCCGCCTATCTGGGCGATCGCGGCCAGACCCTCGACGCGGTCGATTTGCAGATACGGTTTGTGGTCGCCGAAGACTTTTACCAGTTCCAGCAGATTGGATGTGCCTGGCATTGCGTGGCGCTGGAAAAACTGCTCGCCGGCGTAGCCATCCGGCGCACGCACGAGTGAACAGGGACGACCTTTGATATGTCTGATCATCCAGGGGCCAACGGTCTCGAAATATTCTGCAAGATCGAGCTTGTCGACGGGCTGACCGTCGCCGGCATTCGGCCAAAGCGGCTTGTCCGGCTTGGAAATGATGACGCCCATGACAACCGGGCTTTTTCCTGTCTTGCCAGTCACCTTGGCAGGGTCGGCAATCGGCGTCTCTTGAGGATCGGCTGGACGCTCGGCCTCGACGTCTTTTGCGGGCTTGTCTTCACGCAGGCCTTTGAAGGCGGCCTGCCGGATATTGCCACCCCCGGTCCAGCCGGCGAACTCGATTTCCGCGACCAATTCCGGCTTCGTCCAGAAGACGGTTGAATTCCTTTTCGGTGCGCCATCGCCGGTAAACGGCGACGTCGCGGCTTTCATCTCCTGCAGCCTGGGCATCAGCTGCTTGACCTTTGCCTCGCTGAATCCGGTCCCCACACGGCCGATATAGGCGAAATGTTCACCGCGATTGACGCCGACGAGCAATGACCGGAATTTGCCGTTGGTCGTCGACCAGCCGCCGATGACCACCTCATGCCCGGCGCGGCATTTCGATTTGGCCCAGGTGTCGGTCCTCCCCGAAACATAGGTCGCATCGGCCTTTTTGGAGACAATCCCCTCAAGCGACAGGCGACAGGCAGAACGCAGCACCGCGTCGCCGCCATTGCTGAAGTGCTCGACATAGCGGATGAGATTTTGCTCGCCGCGATCGACTTCGCCGAGCATCTCGCTCAGACGTTCCTTCCGTTGTGAGAGAGGCATCTTTCGCAGATCGACGCCATTTGCGAAGAGCAGGTCAAAGGCAAAGTAGATCAGGTCCTTCGTCCGGCGCTCCGACAGCGCTGCCTGCAGTGCGGCAAAATCGGGCGCCCCGTTCTCGCCAAGCGCTACGATCTCGCCGTCGATGATGACATTGGGAAGGCTGGCGGCCTCCTTTGCGATGGCGCCAAATTTCTCCGTCCAGTCAAGACCCTTGCGGGTCTTAAGGGCGATGTCCTTGTCTTCCACGCGCAACTGGACGCGATAACCGTCAAACTTGATTTCGTGAACCCAGTTCGTCCCGGCCGGCGGCCGGGAGAGCGTCGCGCAAAGCTGTGGTGGGATGAAGTCGGGCATCTTCGCCGCTGAGGCAGGACCGGCTCGCTTCGGCCGCGGAGCAGGCATTGCCGACCTGGCGGCGCGCTCGTCGGCCGCATGGCCGCGCTTGCTGTCCCAAACGGCATCCGCATCGGCCAACGATGAACCTTTCATCATGAACGGCTTCGGACCTGCCCCCTTCCCCGCTGCAATCCTCTCCATGCTCCGACCCGAGGCGACGGATCGATCCTGAGCCAGCACCGCATCGCCATTGCCCTCTGTCGCGTATTTGTCGCGGTGTTTTATCAGCAGCCAGTTGGTCCGCTTCCCGCCATTGCGGTCATGCTTCATGCGCACGAGGACGAAGCTTCCATGCAGGCGCTTGCCCTGCAGCGTGAATTTCAGGTCGCCTTTTTCCAACGCCTTTTCGGGAGACATGGCGCCTTCCGGTTCCCAATATCCGCGATCCCACAACTGCACCGTGCCGCCACCATATTGTCCTTGGGGAATCGTGCCTTCGAAGTCGCCGTACTCCAGCGGGTGATCCTCAACCTCCACGGCAAGTCGTTTGTCGTGAGGATCCAGTGATGGACCTTTGGTCACAGCCCATGATTTGAAGACCCCGCCAAGCTCGAGGCGAAGATCATAGTGCAGCCGCGTGGCCGCGTGTTTTTGGATGACGAACCGGAGTCGGTTCGAACCCGCAATCGAGCTTTCGCCGCTGGGCTCTTTCGTCTTCGCGAAATCCCTTTTGGCCCGGTAGGTGGAAAGCTCGCCCGTTTTCATGGAAGTGCCCCGACTAATGACGCAACGCCGAACTCAACGCAGTGGGTGAGATTTGGTTCGGTTCATAGCCGAGACGGCGCCGATGCTGCTTTTCCGCTTCAGAGTGGCATCGCCGTCAAATGTAGGCATTCACGGAGATTACACGTGATGTCGTCACCGCTGACGTTAAGGTTCCTTGGTTTGCCCAACCATTTTTGCAAGCTCTGGAAATGGTGGGATGTCCAGTTCGCCTTGCGCGTTGTTTGCGATCTGCAGAAGCCGGATCGGGAAGCAGATCGCGTCACGGTTGGCCGGTGACATATCTTCGTAGGTCCGCTCGTCACTTGTCATGGACGCCTCTGCCTTTCGCAGGGCGGTATCGATCTCGTCAATTGACAGCAGACCTTTGTGAACGAGCAGATTGTTGATTGACGCGACCGCCATCATCAACCCTTCAAGCTGAAGATTGGCAACGTTCATGGCTTGACCGTGTTTCCGCCGCCCGGCCTCGCCGGGGCGTTCTGGCCATCGGATTGGTGCGTCTTGTCATCCACCTCATTGACTGGCCGCGTCAGACCGACCCCACTCTTGGGTTTCTTGTTGCCGGCCGCATCCTGAGAGAACGCATCCGAAGGATCAGGACCTGTTCTAGCCGGGTACTTCGTTGCGCCGGTCTCGCGATGGTTTTCATTATCAGGCATTTTTTGATCACTCCAATCGGATGACCGATAACCATTACGAGCCCGGCGAGTTCCGGCGCCGCATGGAACATTTCTGGCCGTTGGTGCAGAGACAAGCGGGCGTGTCTCGGCAATCGCGCCTCGCGCACTGGCGGCAGGTCTCGCTTTCGTTGCCGACAGCACTAGGTTGCTCGTTGAGGTAAAAGGAATTCCCCATGCGGGTGGCACGCGAAGCCTGGGTTCTTGGCAAGGAGAGCATCCTCGGATTCATCAACGACAATGCCCTCAGCCACGGTGCGGCGATGGCGTTCTATGCCGTTACGTCCCTGGCCCCGATCTTGTTGATCGTTGTTGCGATTGCTGGACTTGTCTTTGGGCATGAAGCAGCTCAACTCGCTCTGTCGGCCGAAATCGCAGGCGTGATGGGATCGCAAACCGGCGACCTTCTGCGCAGCACCATCGAAAGCGCTTCTCACAGAACCGCCGGCACTCTTGCCACCTTGGTGGGCATCGTCACCCTCTTCGTGACAGCCTCCGGGGTGTTTGGCGAAATGCAGCTTTCGCTCAACACAATCTGGAAGATTGACCCACCACCCATGTCTGTGTCGCGATTGGTGCGGGCGCGGGCGGCCAGCCTGGGTCTGGTTGCAGCGTTGGGATTTCTACTGCTTGTGTCGTTGGCGGCGAGTGCCGCCATTTCCGCGCTTGGCGCTGTCATCAACGCCCATCTGCCGTTCGGCACCATCATTCTCGCGTCGATAAACGGCATTGTATCATTCGTGCTGATTTCCGCTCTGTTTGCCGCGATCTTCAAGATCCTGCCGGACCGGTCGCTCGCTTGGCGCGATGTCGCAATTGGCGCGGCAGTGACCGCTTTGCTCTTCACCATCGGCAAGTCGCTGATTGGCTGGTATATCGGAACCAGCGCGATCGCATCCTCCTATGGCGCGGCGGGTGCACTGCTGGTCGTGCTGCTTTGGGTTTACTATTCGTCTGAGATATTCCTGCTCGGCGCCGAGTTCACGCGGGCCTATTCCGTCCGTCTCGGCAGTCGGTCCGACCTTCAACCGATAGTGGAGGCAGAGAGCCCGTCGCGACAGACATCGAACCCTGGGCCAACTATCCAACGCGAGGTGCAGGCCTGGATTGTGATCACGGGTTTGCTGACCTTCGTGGCGACACGGGTCTGGCCATCGCGGCGATCTTAGCTGCTTCCCACCAATTCTGTTTCTTTGGAACGCAACCCGGACACCGGAATTGCATAGGAACAGGAGGTTGCCCATGCCAAAATTCCGCTTTGAGACGACAGTATCCGGCCAGACTACCGCTCTCGAGGAAGAGCTAGCGAGTGCGGAGATGGCCAGTCCGAGAGCAATAGAGATGGCGCGCGTAGCGGTGGCGGCGGATCCTGGGTCAGGAACCAAGCAATCGGGATCGACTATCAAGGTCTACGATGAAGCCGGATACCTGGTCGCCACAGTCAATTTTTCCGACGTGTTGCCGAGTGATCCGGACGCCGGACAGCATGGGATTGGCGACGCGGTTGTCGAAGAACCGGGTGTGATGCGGTCTGGCTGACCCGTGGTAGATCAGGGTTTCACGTTTCGCTCACGCGATCCCCGGCAGGGCAATTTGCTGAGATCGCGAGGTCCTCGGCCATCGTCGGATGCTAGAGCTGAGATTCGATCGGGAGGTGACGGACGAAGACCGCCAGGATACGGCGAAAAAATCCGGCTTCTGGTTCATGCGTATAGTCCTGAATCTTGCCTTCGCCGCATCCATGCCAATGCAGAACATTGTGCTTCAGTTCGAGCCGATAGCTTGTTTCCGGAGATATTTCCGATTGGAATCGATGCCGCAGCTCGGCGACCAATTTCGGATCCTCAAACAGCACGCCCATTTCCGAGTTCAAGGACACTGACCGTGGATCGAAATTGAAGGAACCGACGAAGCCGATATTGTCGTCGACGGTGAAAGCTTTCGTATGCAGACTGGCGCCCTTCGAGCCAAACACCGAGATTGCGGAGCGCCGGTTGAACGGCTGAAGCTCGAAAATATTGACGCCATTCCTCAGCAGCCGCTTGCGATAGTTTGCGTAAGCGCCATGGACTGCGGCGACGTCCGTGGCGGCCAGGGAATTGGTCAGAACCGAAACGTCAACACCGGCGCCGACAAGGTCCAGCAAGATCGCTGTGCCCCTTTTGCCGGGGATGAAATAGGGCGACACAATTTCCAGACACCCGCGCGTGGATTGGATGATCGGACGCAGCTCTTTCATAAGCCAGCTGCGACGTCTCCAACCACGAACTTTCTCCGGCGGATCGGAAATGACCCGCACGCCATCCACCCAATGAACGTCGTTGCTGGCCGCAATAAACTCCGTGATCGAGCCCCGGTTGCCGATGCCGTTCAAGAATTTGGGATCGGGGCCGGTATCGCTTCCTTCAAGCCATTTGGCATGCTCATGCTCAGCCACTGATCCCAAGGTTTTGATTGGCTTGGCTTCATTGCAAGCCCAGAAGGCATCGAATATCGCCGCGGTTTGCCGTACCGCAGGCCCCAGGAGCAGCAGATCGAGGTCCCGGAAATTGGTTTCTGCCGCATCGAAATAGGCATCGCCAACATTCCGACCGCCGACAATGGCAAATTTGTCGTCAACGATCCAAGCCTTGTTGTGCATCCGTCGCGTCAATGCAAAGAGCCGCAACAGCACTTCCACACCACGCATGATCCGGCCGCGCCTGATACCGCTCGGATTGAACAACTTCAATTCGATGTTTGGATGGTTGTTCAGCGCCAGATATGCCGCATCATTTTTACGCGGATTGACGTCGTCAAGGAGCATGCGCACCCGAACACCGCGCTCAGCAGCTCGAAAAACCTCGCGAAGCAGCAAGCGGCCGGTGTGGTCATCATGCCAAAGGTAATACATCAGGTCGAGGCTGCGCTCAGCGCTCCTTGCCGCCAGCACGCGCACAGCGAAAGCGTCATAATTGTCCGAGACAAGCAGCAAGCCGCTCTTGCCGGTTTTGATGTTGTCGTCTGCGGTTCGCGAAAGTGATACGTCCATAAAAATTGCCACCTTTGGACGGTGCTCGCTGCCATCCCGCTCAAATCATAGCTAGAACCATTCTGAGGTATTCTGGTTGCATACGCAGCGTCCAATCACCCAATTGCTGGATGCAAGCAGGGCCAGCAATCAAGCGGCTGCAGAGCGGTCAGGAGGCTTGAGAGGCGTTGCCCCGACTGCTCTGCTGCCGCCGCGGAACTTGCGTCTCCTGCAGTCAGACCGCACGACCGTTGGCGGGAGCCCGATGGCGTGCGCCCCGCCGCGGCTCTTCGACGAGAATGACGTGGTCGTTGTTCTCAGTGAAGCGCAGGACCCTTTAAATTTAGATATCTCCATTATCCCGGAACCGGGTTCGGGTTTCCGAGTTAAGAAAATGCTCGCGACGGGCAATTTTCAACAGAGGAGACGGCACAATGCCCACTGCCAAGAAAGCCAATGGCAACAACAAGGACCTGGAGGACCTTTTCCTCGATGGCCTCAAAGACATCTACTATGCCGAGAAGAAAATTCTGAAAGCCTTGCCGAAGATGGCCAAAGGCGCATCCGAAGAGCAAGTTTCGGCAGCATTCGAGAAGCACCTCGCTGAAACCGAGGGGCAGGTCGAACGTCTGGAGGAGGTCTTCGAGATTCTCGGCGCGGCCGCGCGCGGCAAAACCTGCCCGGCGATCGACGGCATCCTGGAGGAAGGATCTGAAATCCTTCAGGAGTACAAGGGTTCGACTTCGCTCGATGCAGGGCTCGTCGGTGCCGCGCAAGCCGTGGAGCACTATGAGATTGCCAGGTATGGAACCCTGATTGCCTGGGCTACGACGCTCGGCAAGGATGACGTGGTTGCGCTCCTCAATGCGACACTTGAGGAGGAGAAGGCCACCGACGAGGCGCTGACTGCCCTCGGTGAAGCCGGCGTCAACGAACGAGCGGCAGAACGGAAAGCGGCTTGATTGATCGCCTACCCAACCGCCTCGGCGACCTATGTGCCGAGGCGGTCCCGGGAGATGAAGGACATGATCACGCATATCTACAAAGGACTGGAATGTTTCCTGCTTGAGTGTTCGGCCGCGCTGGTCAGGCGCCGCGCCCTTGGTGGTTCGCGCAGCGATCCTCGGCAGTTGCGAGAACAGCGCAGAGATGAGTTCAGGGCCCGCAAAGGCGCCGAATGAGCGCCAAGATGGAGAGTCGGATGGGCTTCTTTGGAAAATATTTCTCAGGACTGTTGAGCAAGAAATCGACTGACGGCAAGGGGAGCGGCGATATGCGTAAAGCTACCGGCGCGGGTCCGGCGATTGCCGCGCATTCCAAAGATGCAAAGACATCCGCTGCTTCCGGTCAAAGCACCAATGCTTCGAGCAAAAATGCAGATGGACGATGACAAAAGGCAAGATTTGGCTACCGACCCTATGTCGCATCGAAGCGGCGCAAAGACGTTAAATCATCGAGATGACCCGCATCGCAACCTTCAACGTCAATGGCGTCAACGGCCGACTGCCAGTGCTTCTCAAGTGGCTTGGCGAAACCGGCTATGACATCGTCTGCCTTCAAGAACTGAAGACCTCTGACGAAAAATATCCCGTCGATGCGATTAGAAACGCCGGCTATGGCGCAATCTGGCACGGACAGAAGTCCTACAATGGCGTGGCAATCCTCGCTCGCGGGATTGAGCCGCTGGAACGTCGTCGAGGTCTGCCGGGCGATCCCGACGATTCGCACAGCCGCTACATCGAGGCAGATGTGAATGGGCTTGTTGTCGGCTGCCTGTATTTGCCCAATGGCAATCCAGCGCCGGGGCCGAAGTTCGACTACAAACTTCGCTGGTTCCAACGTTTGATCACCTATGGCCAGGTGCTGCTCGGCGATAGCTCACCGACCATCCTGTGCGGCGACTATAACGTCGTTCCAGGCTCGATCGACGCGGCGGTGCCGGGGCGCTGGGTTGGCGATGCCGTTTACTTCCCCGAGAGCCGGAGCGCGTACGCCGAAATGCTTGCTCAGGGCTGGATCGATGCCGTCCGTCGCATTCATCCAGAAAAGGGAATTTACACCTATTGGAACTTCTCCTACCGCGGCGGGTACGATCGGAGTTCCGGGCTCCGGATGGACCATCTCTTGCTGAGTTCATCCCTATTGGATCGCCTGAAGAATGCCGGAGTAGATGCCGAAACGCGTGCATGGGACAAGCCGAGCGATCATGCGCCAGCCTGGATAGAACTTGATTGAGCTTCCTCGGCAAGGAGCCTGAAGACCTGGTGGCGCTCCTTCGTGATTAGATTTGGCCGCATGTCTATCGCCAACAATGAGGACTGCCGGCGCCAAGCGATTCAAAGGACGCAATGATGAAAAACACTCAAAAGGAAGCTGAACTGACTGCGCGCCTTGCACGCCAGCATGGCGTCACTGATGGCGCTGTCATGGCTGTCCTTGAGGCGTTGCGGCGTGGTGGTGGAACCATGGCCCAGTTCAGCCACGTCGACTTCGGAGGAATGTCACAATGGTCCTCCGGCATGACGATGGTCGGCGACATGTTCAATGACAGCCTCAAGGCGAAGCTCAACGCTATCGCGGCGGAGCTCTCGTCCCACCTGCTCGATCATCCCGCCATGGCCCACGCCGGCTCATGGTGGCCTGAGGAGTTTGGGAGCCCGTCTGCCGCTGGTTCTCAAAACAATATGCGCTACGCAGCGTTTCCTGAGCGAAGCCGCCTGGTCATCGACGATCATGGAAAGATGGAGATTTATGACACAGGCGACCATCGCATATCCGGTGTTTCGCAGAGCCAGAGCACGGACTCCACCCTGACCTTTGTCAGCCAGCACGGCGTGGTCCGCGTATCTGATCTCAAGCGCGTATCTGCGACGTAGGGCAGGCCGCTTCCATGCAGACAGTCACGCTCATCGGCTATCTCGCGACCGTCTGCTCGATGAGCAGTTTCACGCCGCAAGCCTGGAAAATCATCAGGACACGAGAGACAAGCGGCATCTCCGCACCGACGTATGCCATCACTGTGTTGGGGTTCGCCTTGTGGCTGGCCTTCGGCATCATGAAGGCAGAGTGGCCGATCATAATCACGAATGGCGTTTGTCTCCTGCTGTCAGCGTTCATTCTCACAATGACAGTCCTGCCGCAGGCTGAGAAAGAGGCGGTTGCCAAGGCTTTCGACCCCGACGACTAAATTAACGCTTCCAACTTTTCAGAAGCGGACCTTGGCTACCATATGCAGGATCCTTGCGCGGACGCCCCACCTTGGGGATGGTTGCGAGCGCATCGCTATGCTGATCCTTGCTCCTACATTCGTCATAAGTCCCAAATGGAGGATACGCGCCGACAACCAAAAAGTCATCGGATGCCGAGAGACATTGGTGCCCGGTGCCTGCCGGGAGGACCGCGACGTCGCCAGCCTTCAGCGACAGCGTTCGTCCTTTCTTGCCCCCAAACCGGACTTCAGCATTTCCGCGGGCAATGCCCAGAACCTCGTGTATTTGCGAATGATAGTGAACGTAATCATAGATGCCGTTTCGCCAGCTATCGCCCCATCCGTTTGCATCGAAAAGCACCTCCATGACGGCTGCTGGATCAAGTCCTTCGGGCAATTCGACGGCGCCGCGATAAACGACGAGCGGCCATGCTGGATGATTGGGTACAAGTCCATCATCCTTGAACCAGAACTCATTCGACTTTCGCTGCCTCACAAATCCGGCGACAGCTTGCTTGCGCGGTCTTGCGAAACCGGTGACGTTCTCGATCACTTTCTTGCTGGTTTCCAAAATGCTCATCGACGCTGCCTCTAAAGCAGAGGTTAGTTTAGCCGCTCGCTCAGAGCTCGACCTTTGCGTTGTCGCCCACATTCGGCTTGGCGCCGGTAACGGCCGCAAACACCATCGTTGCGGTAGCCATCATTAGCCCCGGGCTGTCCCACAATTCGCCTTCGTCGGGTTTGACCGTTATCAGACGAATCTCGGGATCATCGGCATTATCCCACCAGGCTGAGTCAGTTTTCTCCCAGAGCTCGGCGATCTTTTCCCTGTCATTTGTCACTGTGGCCGGGCCTGACATCGTGACGTATTTGTAGTGGCTGTTGTCACTCCAGGCCAATGTGACCTTTGGATAGGTCGACAGCTGCTTGCTCTTGGCGCTGTCGTCATTGACGAGGAAGTATATGGCGTTTTCCTCACGGACCACACGCGCAGATAGCGGACGGGCTCGATTGTACTCGCCGTCCCAGGTCACAAACATGCAGACGTCGATGTCCTCGGCGAGTTCCCAGATGCGGTCTGTTGCCTCGGCGGGCGTGAGGTCCGTCTGCTGCTCTCGGCGGTTAGCCATAAGCGTCCTCCTGCGGGTGAATATCCTCGCTTACAACTCACGTCCCGCCACGACGTTCCAACTCACTGGGTCCTTCGGCTTGCTAAAGCGGTGGAACTTTCGAAATTGCCGGAAGTTTGGATGGCAAACGCGAGGCCATGATGGCGGACAAGACGCTTCGAACATCAAGACGGACACCCGAGCAGGACGCTAAGGGTCAGTCGGAAAAGGACCACAAGGGCGGCGGAAACGATGGCGTCGCCAGCGCCGATCCGCGGGTGATCTCCGGCAAAAAAGACGGCGACGCGACATTCCCTGTCAAGGGACCGAAGAAATAGCTATGAGCCCATTAGTCGGGCATCTGGCGGTGTCATCGATGCGCGGAGACAATTGACGAACGGGCTGAAATCATTTCGCGATGACACTTTGCTACCGTCACCGACGCGGATCACCTTCAACCCTCCGGAGTTCCATGGCCGCATGACGCGCATCCGCCTCAAGGCGCTAATGGCAGCCTGGAATCACGCGACCTTTGAAAAGAGAGCGACGTCGCATCTGGCCAAACCATAGCGCCATCGGTGATCGGTTGTGGCAACCCGGCTCTGGTAGAACAGTGAAAGCTGACTGCCATCGATCATCACTGTCGAGTGGCCGTTCTCGCCCGGTTGACCTGGCTCCAACACCGGGCCGATCGAAACGTAAGGCCCGCTGACCTCGTCGGCGATGGCAAAAAACACCCGTTGCCGGTTTCCCCGAAGGCCATTCGGAAGAAAGCAAGTGGCGTTGAGAAGCACCCGGCCGTCCGGCAGCTCGATCAGTTGCGCGCCCTCAATGCCCCATTCGTAGTCGGGATCATCTCTGGTGTTATGGTGGGGAACATCGTTGTGGTCGAGGATTTTGCCGATCCGCTTCCACGGACCGAACCACGAGTCGGACTGGCTACGTGCCAGATAGATGTCGGGCTGAGGCACCCTGGTGAATTTTGGCATAGCCGAATAAACCAGGTAGCGCCCACCGCCAATGACTGCTGGATGCGGATCGTAAATGCCGTCCTCTTCCGTGTCCGGGATGGCCAGAATGGCCGGACTGAGGACTACCCAATGGAACCCGTCGTTGGAAACCGCATGCTCGCAACGGCCACCCGACTTCATGAATTCTGTCTGGATGAACATGTGGAAGACGCCGCACTCGTGGGTCACACCGGGAGCCGCAACACCAGTACCGTTGATTGGAAGTTCGATCGGCTCATGCTCGGCCCACGGCCCATAAAGATCGGGCGCCGTGGCATGCAAGATTCTCCACGTCTCGGTGGTGACCGTGCCGCTTGACCCGAAGACGTGCCAGACACGGCCATCGAAGACAGGACACGGGTCCTTGAGATCATCCACGCTTTGCGGATGAAACAGTGGAAAAACGTTGGTTTCAAAGTTGATGTTCATGTCAGCCCCGGAATTCGCCTCGGCAGTCGGAGACGCGCAGAGATACAGGCGAATCATTGATGTTAGGCACATTCTATAGCCAACGAGTTCAACGCAAATACGGCAATGCCGCTGTCCACCAGCATTCCTCGTTCAACCACGCTTTCAGTGGCGGCCGGGTTCCGACAGCCGCCCTCGCCTCCGCACCCAGATCCCGCTTCGTGCGTGGACCAAGCGGGCGACCGGGCCTTCTTCATTTCAGTTGGAACAACTCACCTGATCGAAAGTTAGGAGCTGGAACTAAGTAGTTCTCTCCATTCGCGATTAACAAATGTTAATCGTAACATAAATAGTGTCACAGAGGGAGTATGTCAATGGAAGCGGCCTTTGGCGGGGTAACCGGCAGTCAATATGTTCGTCGCGAAAATATACTGGTTTGCTTCTCCCACTTACGATGGAATTTTGTTCACCAGCGTCCGCAGCATCTCCTCACCCTTGCATCCGCTCAGCAGCGAGTGGTCTATTTTGAAGAACCCGTTTTCGAAGAATTGCCGCAGCCGCTGATGCGGACGAGCGTGGCATCGGAAAACATTCTGATTGTCACACCAGTGCTGCCGCTTGGCACGTCGGCCGCGAAAGCAGATGCCGTCCAGCGGACATTTGTGCAGCAGACCATCGCTTCTATGCCGCATAGCCGGCTGATCGCCTGGTACTACACCCCAATGGCTCTTCGCTTTACGGAATTCCTCGACCCAGACATATGCGTCTATGACTGCATGGACGAACTCTCTGCGTTCAGGAATGCGCCCCCCGAGCTGGGCCAGATGGAAAAGGCGCTTCTTCGCCGCGCGGATCTCGTTTTCACCGGTGGTCTAAGCTTGTTCGAGACCAAGCGTCACCTCCATCCCGCCATCTTTCCATTTCCGAGCAGCATCGATGTGAGGCACTTTCACACCGCAAGACAGCCAGGAAGGGACCCAGCCGACCAGGCGGGCATTCCTTCCCCGAGGGTTGGATATTTCGGCGTCATCGACGAGCGGCTGGACGTCGATCTCGTGGCGCTAGCGGCAAAGACAATGCCGGACGTGCATTTCGTCATGCTCGGTCCGGTTGTCAAGATCGACCCTGCAAGCCTGCCGCAAGCCGAAAACCTGCATTGGCTTGGCCCGAAAGCCTACTGCGATCTGCCCGACTATTTGCGCCATTGGGACGCCGGATGGATGCCGTTTGCCCTCAACGAGGCGACGCGTTTCATCAGCCCGACCAAGACGCCGGAATTTCTCGCGGCGGGTCTGCCGGTGATCTCGACGGCAATCGTCGACGTGGTTCGCAGTTACGGTGCTGCCGGGCTGGTGGAAATCGCCGACTGTGACGATCTGGAAATCAAGCTGCGCTCCGTCCTTTCGCGACCGCGTCAGATGCTCCTGCAGCAAGTCGATGCCTATCTTGCGGACATGTCCTGGGAACGGACATGGAATGCCATGGCAGCTCACATTGAGCGCGCCTATCAACGCAAGAAGGTCGTGCCCCTTCGCAGGAGTGCATAGCCATGTTCGATTGGCTGATCGTCGGCGCGGGTTTCGCCGGCAGCGTGCTTGCCGAAAGGATAGCGTCGCAGCGTCAGGAAAGCGTTTTGCTGATCGATCGCCGCAGCCATGTCGGAGGCAACGCCTATGACTGCTACAATGAAGCCGGCATCCTCATCCATCGCTACGGCCCGCACATCTTCCACACCAACAGCCAAGCCATAGTGGACTACCTTTCGCAGTTCACGCAATGGCGGCCGTACGAGCACAGGGTGTTGGCGGCCGTAGACGGGCAACTGGTTCCCATCCCGATCAAT
Source organism: Mesorhizobium sp. C416B (assembly GCF_030323165.1). Classification (NCBI taxonomy): domain Bacteria; kingdom Pseudomonadati; phylum Pseudomonadota; class Alphaproteobacteria; order Hyphomicrobiales; family Phyllobacteriaceae; genus Mesorhizobium; species Mesorhizobium sp. C416B. The sequence continues at coordinate 5,732,567 of NZ_CP100471.1, read as the reverse complement.
CTCGACACCATCAACCGGCTTTACGGGCTGGACCTGACCTCGGCACAGCTGGAGGATTTCTTCGCGTCGCGACGCGAAACGGTGGAGGACGTCCGAACGGCTGAGGACGTCGTCGTCAGCACCGTGGGGCGCGAGCTCTATGAAAAATTCTTCCGCGGCTACACTAGAAAGCAATGGGGCGTCGATCCCAGTCAGCTGAGCAAATCCGTCACGGCACGAGTGCCGACCAGGACCAACCGTGACGACCGCTATTTCAGCGACAGCTTCCAGAAAATGCCGGCCGGCGGGTACACGCGGATGTTCGAACGCATGCTCGATCATCCAAACATCAAGATCATGCTGCAGACCGACTTCCGTGAAATTCGTGAGAAGATACCGTTCAGGCGCATGGTTTATACCGGCCCGATCGATGAATATTTCGGCTGGCAGCTCGGGCACCTTCCGTACCGTTCGCTTCGTTTCGAGCACGTTACACTGGATTGCGAGCAACTTCAGCCGGTTGCCGTGGTCAATTATCCCCAGACGGAAGATTACACGCGCATTACCGAGTACAAACATCTGACCGGCCAGCAGAGTTCGCGGACCAGCCTGACCTACGAATACCCCACGGACATCGGGGACCCGTACTATCCCGTGCCCCGGCCCGAAAACGAAGTGCTCTATAAGCGCTATGAAGCGCTCGCGGCAAGCTGCCCAGACGTGTGGTTTGTCGGTCGGCTTGCAACTTACCGCTATTACAACATGGACCAGGTAGTCGGACAGGCTCTGGCCACTTTCGCGCGCATCCAAAAAAGCCTCCCGGTCTGGGCACGCACGGAGGAGCCGTTGTTGGCCGAGCCGAGAAGATAGTTTCTTCCAAGACGGAAGATCGGGCGGGTATCAGAAGGAGAAACTCGATGGATACAAACTTCAACTCGGAAAGCCGTGAGATATTTATCGTCGGCTTGCGCAACGCGCACGCCATGGAAAATCAAGCGCTGTCGATCATGAAGCCTCAGGTCGAGCGTATAGAGAACTATCCGGAGGTGGCCGATCGCTTGCGCCGGCACATTCAGGAAACCGAAGGCCAGATCACGAGACTCGAGTCCGTCCTGGAGGGCCTTGGTGAGGAGCACTCCACCCTCAAGGACACTGCCTTGTCGATGGTTGGCAGCGTGGCCGCCATTGGACATTCGATGGCCGGCGACGAGATCATCAAGAACAGCCTGGCGAATTTCGCATTCGAGAACTACGAGATCGCTGCCTACAATTCGCTGCTGGTACTGGCCGACGCCGGGGGCTTCCAGGATGCTGAAAGGGCCCTCAAGCAGAACCTGAACGAAGAGGAAGCCATGGCCAACTGGCTCAAGGAAAATCTGAGCGACGTTACCATGCGATATGCCAGGCTGCGCGAGGCTGGGGCGACTGCAAAAAGCTGATGCACCGCACCGGCGCGGGCGGCGTTTCGAAACAGACGCTCGCCCGCCCCTCCCTCGTTTTTAGGCCTCTTCAAGGTGTCGTGTCCGCCACGAGAAGACCTTGCTGACGGGCCAGTTCATCTGCTGTGGGTTTGCGCAGGTGTCGCCTGCCGTCAGCCTGGATGACGGAAAACAAACCGACCTCGGCATGTCGCGAATTGTCCCAGCCCGGGTAGGCCGTTATCGGGTACAGGCAAATACCCTCGATCGGCGCTCCGAGACTGATTGCGGAACGCACCTCGTCGCAGACATAGTGGAGCCAAGCCGGCCCGCCGGATCCCTCGGAACCGGTCTCCGCAATGAACATCGGCTTACCGTAGCGATGAGCAACTTCTAGCAACATTTCCGACAGGGCGCGGTACTCGTGGTGTCCCATCGGAATCGTCGGCCCGTTTACGTACCATTGATTGTGCGGGTAAAAATTCAAGCCCACGGCATCGACAACATCTTCGCTCCCGCCCAACTCAGGTTCGACGCGGCCCAGCAACATGTCGTAAGCTTCGAACTGCCCCTGTCGGGCGTTTTCGGCCCGGCGCCGTTCGCTGCGGGTCCGGTCACGAGGGGCGATATGGATAAGCGGCTCGGCCCAGACAAATCTGCAGGCGGGATCGATCTCCCGCATTGCACGAACACCCGCGATGGCGGCCTTCACGAGGTGCCGCTTGAACCATCCACGTTTGTTCGGCCCCACACGCGGGAAATAGCCGACCTCAACAGCCCATGCGAAAAAGGAGATTTCGTTGATGGGACACAACAGAGGCGATGTTCCGGTGATCGAACGGTGTACCTTGACGGCTTCTGCCGCGAACGAGGCATAGGCGTCGATGAAACGCAGCGAGCCCTGATCGACATGGTCCGGAGATCCGTAGTGAAAGATGTCCCAGATTACCTGAACACCTGCCGATCGGGCTGCCTCGACCATTGGCGCCCAACTTGACCAGTCATAGGTTCCGGGAGCGGTTTCGATCAAATGCCAACGCAGGCCGTCGCGGATGGTGCGAAGGCCGAGTTCGGCGCAGCCGCGGTAGTCGCCCAGGGCATGCAAATTATGCGAGGTCGCACGAATAAGATCGAGGCGAACGCCGTCCTTGCGCCGGTGCGAGGAGCATTCAAAGCCTGCCATGAAAAAACTGGCGAAGCGCGAAGCTTCCGGAACCGAGGCCTCCGTCTGGCGTCCCACTTCGCTCATTTTTCGAAGTCTCCTTTGGGCAATCGGCTTCGAACTCGGCCGCCTTGTCCGGACCGGGAACCGCGTTGGCGAAATACCGAATTCAGTCGGGCGCGCCCCATGTTCGTTGCTCAGTCCAGCTCGTCCTTGCGTGGCCGGGTAGTGCCGAACCCATTGGTAGAGCCTTTGTTCCGGTGGTGAACTGTCCGGGCGCCGCGTGCAAATGAGGAACAAGGAGGCCCGTCCCAAGTTCGGGGCGATGTACAGCCGCCGTCATCCACTCGAGCGGCTGCTCGGCAACAACAGAGGCATGGGATCACATGACCGTTCAGATTCGACTTTCCGAGATCGACCACGCCAGGCGCGAGGATCGTGGCGACGGCGCTTGGAGCATCGCACCGGACCTGGGTTACTTGCGGCTAGCAATCGTCAATGTCGTGTTCTTCGGCGCACCGGGCAGCGGAGATCGGAACTGGGTGCTGATCGATACCGGGTTGCCGACGTCTCGCAGCAGCATTCTAGCGGTCGCGGAAAAGCGGTTCGGCGTCAACGCACGGCCGGCTGCAATCATCCTGACCCATGGCCATTTCGACCATGTGGGAACGGTTCTAGAACTCGCAAATGGCTGGGACGTGCCTGTCTTCGCCCATCCACTCGAGCACCCCTATTTGGACGGAACCACATCCTATCCGCCACCGGATCCCTGGGTTGGGGGTGGACTGATGGCGCTGCTTTCACCGCTTTTTCCACGCGGGCCAATCGATCTTGGCAGCCGTTTGCAACCCTTGCCCGCCGATGGATCGATCCCCGGAATGCCCGGATGGCAATGGCTGCACACACCCGGACATGCCCCTGGGCATATCTCGCTCTGGCGCGAGCAAGACCGCTCGCTCATCGTAGGAGACGCTTTCATCACCACCGGTCAGGAGTCGGTCTATGAAGTCGCCATTCAGGATCTCGAGATGCACGGTCCGCCGCGCTATTTCACGCCAGACTGGGATGCAGCGGAAAGGTCCGTGAAGCATCTGGCTGCCTTGGGCCCCCAGATGGTCATCAGTGGACACGGTGCGGCTGCTGCGGGAGTGGGCATGCGTCAGGCTCTCGATAATCTGGCTGAGCGATTCAGGGTATTCGCCGTCCCGCCGAAATTGAAATTCGTGCGGGAGCCAGCGTCGCCGATAGCTAGGCCAATCGAGCCTCCATCGTTCTGAAATTGTGGTCGGATTGGCGAACGCGGGACCATCGGACAGAGTAACTCGGTCCAGCGGAACAAACCCGGCCGGCGACAGTTGGGGCACTCGCTCAGGGGGCGACACCCTGCGAAGTGCCGCGAGGTTCCGCGCCATGGGGAGGCTCAGATGGAAACCCGACGAACGCATGCCTCTAGCCCGCGTTCCCGCAAAGAGAGATTGCAGAGCCGGTGTTCTTGCCATCCAGCCCTAAGTTGACACGCCAACTGCTCTGGATCGTCGGAGGCGCATTCTTGCCCGGTTGCGCGGGGGGAGTGCTCGATCCCCAAGGACCAATTGGTGTCGGTAATCGCACGATCCTTTTGAACTCGCTGGCGGTGATGCTGGTGATCGTTGTTCCCACGCTTGTTGCACTTCTGGCATTCGCCTGGAAGTTCCGCGCCTCGAACAGCAACGCCCGCTATAACCCGGAGTTCACCTATTCGGGACGCGTGGAGTTGATCGTCTGGTCGATCCCGACGCTCACCATCCTGTTCATTGGCGGTCTGATCTACTACGGATCGTATCAGCTCGATCCGCGCAAACCGATCCCTTCTAGCCAGCCGCCGCTCGACATTCAGGTGGTGGCGCTCGACTGGAAATGGCTGTTCCTCTATCCCGAGCAGGGCGTGGGCGCTGTCAATCAACTGGTTATCCCCGCCGGTGTTCCAGTGCGTTTCAAGTTGACCTCGGCCAGCGTGATGAACACGTTCTTCGTGCCCCAGCTTGGCAGCATGGTCTACGTCATGAACGGCATGCAGACCGAATTGCATCTGCAGGCCGACCGCGAGGGCAGCTTTTTCGGCCAGTCGGCGCACTTCAGCGGCGACGGCTTCTCGGATATGAATTTCAGTGTGAGCGCGGTTTCAGCCGATGCCTTCACCCGCTGGGCGTCATCGCTGCGTGGCGGGGGCGGCGTGCTCAACGCCAACGCCTATCGCGAACTCGCCCGGCAAAGCACAAATGTGGCGCCGGCTTCCTTCGGTCATGTCCAGCCTGGGCTGTTCGAAGCGGTCGTTCAGCAGACGCTCCCACCGGGTCCGGGGCCTGCTGAGAGCGCAGCCAGCGGCGAGCCACAGGTGAGCCCAAGGGCATTACCCGCGGCGGCGGCAACGATGACCCATCATCCACAAGGCGCAGAATGACGATGCTGGGCAAGCTCGACTGGTCGGCCGTTCCTTTCGATCAACCCATCCCCCTCGGCGCAGCCCTTAGCGTCTTTCTGGCAGCAGCCGCCGTGCTTGGCTGGATAACGGTGAAGGGCTACTGGCCATATCTGTGGAGCGAGTGGATAAGCTCGGTCGACCACAAGCGCATCGGCGTGATGTACATTGTGCTGGCGATGCTCATGCTTCTTCGTGGTTTTATCGATGCTATCATGATGCGCACACAACAGGTGCTGGCGATTCACGGGCCGGGCTACCTCCCGCCGGAGCATTACGACCAGATCTTTTCCGCGCACGGCACGATCATGATCTTCTTCGCCGCGATGCCGTTCATGATCGGCCTGATGAATTTCGTCGTGCCGCTGCAGCTTGGGGTACGCGATGTCGCTTTCCCGACGCTCAATTCCGTCAGCTTCTGGCTGACGGCTTCCGGAGCCCTGCTGGTCAACATCTCGCTTGTGGTCGGCGAGTTCGCGCGCACCGGCTGGCTGCCCTATGCCCCTTTGTCGGAAACCACCTACTCGCCGGGCGTCGGTGTCGATTATTATCTGTGGGCGATCCAGATCTCCGGCGTCGGCACGCTGCTCACCGGTGTCAACCTGGTGACGACTATCCTCAAGATGCGGGCGCCGGGAATGGGCTATCTGCGAATGCCGATGTTCTGCTGGACCTCGCTCGCGTCCAACCTGCTCATTGTCGCAGCCTTCCCGATCCTTACCGCCACGCTCGCAATGCTGACGCTGGACCGGTACCTCGGCTTCCACTTCTTCACCAACGAAGCCGGTGGAAATCAGATGATGTTCGTCAACCTGATCTGGGCGTGGGGCCATCCCGAAGTATACATCCTGGTGCTTCCCGCCTTCGGAATCTTTTCCGAGATTTTCTCGACTTTTTCATCGAAGCCGCTGTTCGGATACCGTTCGATGGTCGCGGCCACGATGTTCATCTGCATCGTCTCGTTCATGGTCTGGCTGCATCACTTCTTCACCATGGGTGCCGGAGCGGACGTTAATGCCGCCTTCGGCATCGCCACGTCGGTCATTGCCGTGGGAACCGGTGTGAAAATCTACAACTGGCTCTTCACCATGTATGGCGGGCGCGTTCGTTTCGACACGCCGATGCTTTGGGCACTGGCTTTCGTGACCACCTTCACCGTCGGCGGCATGACTGGTGTGCTGCTTGCCGTCCCGCCGGCCGACTTCGTGCTACACAATTCCCTTTTCCTCGTCGCGCATTTCCATAACGTCATCATCTCGGGCGTGTTGTTTGGAGCATTCGCCGGCTTCACCTACTGGTTCCCCAAGGCGTTCGGCTTCCGTTTGCACGAAGGCTGGGGAAAAGCGGCATTTTGGGTCACCTTGGCCGGCTACATGCTGGTCTTCGTACCGCTCTATATCGTCGGTCTGCTCGGCATGACGCGGCGCCTGCAACATATCGATATGGACCTTTGGGCACCGTGGCTGGTGGTGGCCGCTTTCGGCGTGGTGGTGATGATCGCCGGCGCGGCGCTGCAGATCACACAGCTTTTCGTTTCGATCCGGCATCGCGACAAGTTTCGCGACGAAACCGGCGACCCGTGGGACGGGCGTTCGCTGGAGTGGTCGACATCTTCCCCTCCTCCTGTCTTCAATTATGCACGACTGCCTCACGTGGAAGACGAAGAGCCCTACTGGAGCATCAAGCAACGAGGGATCGAACAGAGCTCGGACGAGGAAAAGGCATATGAGCCGATCGAGATGCCTCGCAACAGCCCGACTGGCTTCGTCACCGCCTTCTTCAGCACACTGATCGGCTTCGCGCTGATCTGGCATATATGGTGGCTGGCGATCGTCGGCTTCATCGGCGCCTACGCAACCTTCGTCGTATTCGCCTGGCGCGATCATGGAGACTACGAGATCCCTGTCGACGAGGTCGCCCGCATCGACCATGACCACAAGGCAGCCCAGTTTGCCCGGTTGCGCGGGTGGGAGCGCCCGGCATGAGCGGTCACGCATTCTCCGGCGACATCAGCGCCGGCACCCAGGCACGGGACCCGTATCGGCTTAATCACACCGGTCGGCATGCGGTGCGCTCTGCGACGGGCCACGGAGAAGGCGGCCCGGCCTCAAAGTTCGTCACGGTGACCTACGGCTTCTGGATCTTTCTCCTGTCCGACATCATCATGTTCTCGGCATTTTTCGCCGCCTACGCCGTGCTCGCCAAGGCAACCGCCGGCGGACCGACAGGCAAGGATCTGTTCGAACCGACACGGGTTGCGGTCCAGACGGGCCTTCTGCTCACTTCGAGCTTCACCGGCGGCGTGGCAACACTCGCCACCCGTCGCAGATCAATGGCTGCCACGCAGTTCTGGCTTCTCGTCACGGGGTTGCTCGGGGCAGCGTTCCTGTTCCTGGAACTACAGGAGTTCGCGGCAATGATCGGCGAGCAGGCAGGCCCCTCGCGCAGCGCATTTCTTTCTGCCTTCTTTGCGCTCGTTGGCTGCCACGGTGCCCATGTCGGTCTCGGCCTGCTCTGGCTGGGAACGATGATGGCGCAGCTGTGGGTCAAGGGCTTTCGGCCCGACATTTTGCGGCGGCTCCACTGCTTCGGGCTCTTCTGGCACGCCCTCGACATCATCTGGGTTGCCATCTTCACCCTGGTCTATCTGCTGGGAGCATCGTCATGACCGAGATCGAGAGCAAGACCGGCGAGTTGCAGGACCGCCGCGATTCAGCGCCGGGCGAGGAACACATAAGCGAGCACGAAACCGCTGGGGGCCTCTCGGGCTATGTGCTCGGCTTCGGGCTGGCCATTCTGCTCACGATCGCGTCATTCCTGGCGGCGCGAACCGATCTGATTTACCAGCCCGCGGTCATCTCGGCCCTGGTGGTGCTCGCTGTTGCGCAGATGGGCGTTCATCTTGTCTTCTTTCTGCACCTGACCACCGGGCCGGACAACACCAACAACATCCTGGCCCTGGCCTTCGGCGTGCTGATCGTCGCGCTGGTGGTTCTGGGCTCTATCTGGATCATGGCCCATCTGAATGAAAACATGGCTGCCATGACACCCCATCAAGCCGGAACCATGCCTTGAACGCTCCCCGCGAACGCACGGCCGCCCGCGGCGCCATTCGCACCGATGGCCCCAGGAGACAAAAGGCTCGTCAGATCTCGTGCTTTGGCTGGGCTGCACGTAGGGCATCAAGCGCTAAGCGAACTGCATCGATGCCTGAGACGCTGGGCTGGATCGGCCTGAAAATCAGGCGGCCGTTCCGGCAGTCCAGGCCCAACGCCTTGCTGTTCCGCCATTGGGACGCCGACGGCTTGTTCCGAGGGGTGATCGCGATGGCCTCGGGACCCACATCGACTTTGCCGACGCCCAATTCCGACGCTGCTATTCGCAACCTGGTAAATTCCAGCAAAAGGGCTACTTCGCCAGGCATGTCTCCAAAGCGGTCCTCGAGCTCTTCGCTGAATGTATCGAGGTCCGGCTCCGAACGGATTCGGGAGAGCCGCGCATAGAGGCCAACGCGCACCGTAGGCTCGTCGACATAGCTCTCGGGAAAAGCCCCCTTTCCCGAGCCATTGATCTCGGCAAGTTGCTTGCCGAAGTCGGCCCCTCCGCCAGCCGCCGAGACCGCGCGCTCCAGCAAGTGCTCGTACAAGCCCACTCCGATCAGCTTCATATGCCCGGCCTGGTCTTCGCCGAAAAGATCTCCGGCGCCACGCAGGTCGAGGTCTCTTTGACTGATTGCCAGGCCGGAGCCGAGCCGATCGAGCGCAAGCATCGTCGAAAGCCGGGCCTTGGTGCCTTCGGCCAGTTCAACGCCAGGTTGGGTCAGAAGAAACGCTACGGCCTGCACCGCCCCCCTTCCGACCCGGCCCCGCAGCTGGTGCAACTGCGCCAGACCGAACCGGTCGGGGCGCCAAACGATGATGGTGTTGGCCCGCGGCACATCGAGGCCGCTCTCGATGATGTCGGTGCTCAACAAAATGTCGCCATCACCGTCGGCGAATCCGACCATGACTTCGTCCAGCTGTCTCCCCTTCATTTCACCATGCGCCGTCTTGACCCCGAGTTCCGGCACCAGTCTGTTCAGTTGGTCACAGGCCGGGGCAATATCCTCGATCCGCGGGACCACGAAAAAGCTCTGTCCACCCCGGTGGAATTCACGCAGAAGGGCCGCGCGCACCGATGCTGGATCGAACGCTGCCAAGATCGTGCGAACGGGACGTCTTTTGGCGGGCGGAGAGTTTAGAACGCTGACGTCCTGGATGCCCGACAACGCCGATTGCAGCGTCCGGGGTATCGGTGTGGCGCTCATGCTCAGCGTATGGAGGCGAGGCGTCATGGTCCGCAGGGCCCGCTTCAACTTGACCCCGAACCGGTGCTCCTCGTCGATCACCAGCAGTCCAAGATTGGCGAAGGTGACGCTCTTGGACGCCAGGGCCTGAGTACCCACAACGACCGTAACCTGGCCGCTCCGCAGACCCTCTTTTGCCGCTCTCGCCTCCGCAGCCCCGACCATCCTAGAAAGGTGGGCGACCTGCAGGCCGGTTCCTGCGAAGCGGCGGCTGAACGTCTCATAGTGCTGTCGTGCCAACACTGTTGTCGGTGCTATGATAGCAACCTGTTTCCCGCAGAGAGCGGCGGCGGCGCAAGCACGCAGGGCGACCTCTGTCTTGCCGAAGCCGACATCGCCGCAGACGAGCCGGTTCATTGTTCTTCCCGACGAAAGATCATCGAGCACAGCGCGGATGGCGGCCGCTTGGTCGGGCGTCTCCGTATAGGGAAATCTCGCCGCAAAACGGGCCAAGTCCGTGCGGGAGGGCTTCATGATCTTGGCAGGCTGGCTGGACCTGATTTTGGCAAGACTCAAGAGGCGTTTGGCCAGCCTGTCGATCTCGCGCAACGCAGCTTCGCGTCGCTTCGGCCAGCCCTCGCCGTTGAGGCGATCAAGGGACACTGCCTCCGGTTCCGAGCCGTAGCGCCATATTCGTCCAAAGTCGTCGACCGGAACCAGCAAGGAAGCCCCGCCATGATATTCCAGTCTGACGACATCCTGTTGCTGGCCAGCCAACTCGACCTGTTCGACCGCGGCGAGCACGCCCAGGCCATGGTCTTCATGGACGACGACATCGCCAACGCGCAACTCGGGTTCGAGTATGCCCGTGGTCGCGCTCCCGTTCGCCTTCAACGCGGGACCAAACAGGTCGGATGCGGCCACCACGGCGATATTGGATTGCGCGTCGACAAACCCTTCGTCGAGGACGAATTCAGCCTTGAGAAGAGAGCCCCTTGCGGCCGAAACGATTTGCGGCAAGTCGGCCGCTTCCTCTGCCCGCCGGCCTAGTCTCCTATCGAGCAGGCGATCTGCTCGCTGCAATTCAGAGGCATCGCCGGTGAACACTACTCTGACTCCGGCGCTCGTCTGCCTTGTGACGAATTCCGCGAAATCATGCCCGGGTCGGGCCTGGCGGAAGAATTTGGGAACTCCCACGGCAGAAACGGCAAGTCTCACGCAGCAGCGGTTAAGCAGAGCAGCGTCCCACTCTTCACGGGATAGGTAAAATCGTCCCGGCAAAGGTTTTTTCGTTCCGGCTGCCTCCTGCCTGGCACGACGTGCATCCTCGACCAGATCCAGAACTCTGCCGAGCGGCTGCCCGTCGGTCCCTTCAAGGAAGGAGATCGAGGCGCTGGAAGCCGCATCGAAGACGGACGGCATAGCGCCATACGATGCGACCAGGCGCTCTTCCATCGACGTCGCGCGCATCGCTGTCAGCTCAGGATGCTCACCAGCTTTAAAGATCAGCTCGGATGCCGGTCCGACCGTAACCGAGTCTCGAACCTGATCGCTGAGCTGACTGAGCGGGTCGTAGGTCTTGAGCTGGCGGATGCAGGCATCGGGACCAACGATGACGCGAACGGGGCCATCCGCGCCAGCAGGGAAAATATCGATGAGATCGCCCCGAAAGGCTATCTCACCCGGTTCGTCGACCCTCTCGTCGACAACATAGCCAATGGCTTCGGACCTGGTTCTGAAATCGTCACGGTCGAGCTTTTGTCCCACCTCCAGAATTGTGAAACCGCTAGCGATGACCGGAGCAGGCGGCACCCGCTGCAGAATGGCTTCGAGCGACATCACAGCGATGCGCGGGCGATCCGGCTTCGTTGCGATCTCACGCAACGCACGAAGCCTTCGCCCCATATTGGCGCGTGTGGGCCACACCCTGTCGTAGGGCAGGCAATCCCAGGACGGCAGCAAGATGATATCCGCGTCAGGCAGGAACTGACGCAAGGCGCCGGCGATCTCCTCGGCACTGCGTTCCGAGGGAGCTATATGGATGATGTGCTTGTCCCGACTGGTCTCCAGGCCACGGGCCAGCGCTACCGCGATTGCTGAGGATGGCGGTCCGCCGTGCCCTATCGCAGACCCGCTGTCATCCGTGTGATCGATTTGTTCGACATCCGTCCGCGAAATATGCCTGTTCACTGAAATCTCACCTTGCCACTGAGACAACGTCAGCGGAGCCACCCCGTTCCTGGTGGCGCATCAAAGAGTTCCAGGACTGGCTGCGGGTGCAGCCCTTGAAATGGGCGGAGCGACAGGGTCAAAGCTGCGCCGTGATCGGCGAACTCCTGGGGCTGGCTGCCCAGCGGGACAATTTCTAGCCGAGCCTATGTCATAGGTTAATGCATTGCTGCCTGGCTCACCTATGGCTGTCCTAAAAAACTGGTGCTTCGATCATTCCGGGATCTTCAACCACCCTCGACGCTGGCAAAACGCTCCAGGCACGGGACCATGCCGCACGGCGGCACCTTCTGCCGCCGCGCATATGTCCCCATGCCAATCGGAACTTTTGGCGCGGATAATAGTTCGATCACCAACATCAGCCAGGTAGTCAATTTGTTCCCCACCTCATCCTCGGATGTACTCATTCGCAAGCTTCAGACCATCTCGGATCTTCGAGAGGCCGACATCGGCGTTCTGAAAGGCATTCCGATCCAGGAGAAGGAATATTTGGCCAACCACGATCTGGTGCGTGAGGGCGACCGTCCTGTTTACTCGTTTGTCGTTCTTGATGGCTTGGTCGGTTCCACCAAACATACGGGCGAAGGAAAGCGACAAATCACATCATTCTTCGTCGCCGGCGACATTCCTGATCTGCATGGGCTGCATCTGTCGGTCATGGATTGTAACTTCTCGACCCTTACGCCGGCGCGAATAGGTTTCATGCGGCATGACACCCTGCGTGCCGTTTGCGACCAGCACCCTCGCATCGCCACCGCTTTTTGGCGGTCGACGTTGATAGATGCCGCGATTTATAGGGAGTGGGTCATCAATGTGGGAAGACGCGAGGCATACACCCGCATGGCTCACATCCTGTGCGAACTGATTTTTCGCTTGCGCTCCATGGGGCGCATTGAGGATCACGTGGCGGATATCCCCATTACACAGGCGGCCCTTGGCGATGCGCTGGGTTTGTCCACGGTCCACGTCAACCGGATGCTCCAGGAACTACGACGCAGAGGCCTCATTGCCACCTCGGGATCAAAAGTTCACGCACTGGACTGGGCTGGCCTCACTCACGCAGGAGATTTCGACACGACCTACCTGCACCAAAGGAACCCCGCAGATTAGCAGTGACGGAAGCTCTCCGATGGCACGATTTTTCTTCGACAGCGGCGATGGCGATCTCATCTTCGAGGACGAAATAGGTGTCGAATGCGCTGGCCTCGAAGAGGTCCGCCGCGCGGGATTCGAGGGCCTTGTCGACCTCACGAGAGAGTCACTGAAGAGCGTCGACGGGCAGCAATTGTTTATCGAAGTGCGTGATGAAAACGGCGCCAAGATTTTGCGGCTGAGCCTCTCGCTTCGGGTAAAATCGAACGTATAAATTTGCACTCTACGCGCAGCGTTAGGCGAGCGGACTGGGACTGCAAACATCCACTGGCATGTCGTGTCTCAAAACCAGGCCACTTTTGAGCGACATGCATTAACCCATAGATTGTGCCTCGATTTGTGTACAGGACAGGGAACCATCAAAGAGCCGCCGAGTTCGTCCAACGGACAAGCCCGGAATCTAACATGGAAGAAATCGGCAAGGCACAACAAAAGGTCATAGCCCGCCTCATACGGGAGTGGATTTCATCGGACGCCAATCGTCGCCAGCTTCGCCAGTTGCTGGATCTGCCGACAGACGCGGACATGCCCAGCGAGCATCGGTCATTGCTTGACGAACTCGACCGAAAGCTCAACCAATGAGCGCCCCTGCTTTCGGGAGGGCTCCCGAGTGGATGCGAGCCGGTGGCGAGGGGAAAGGAGCTGAGGTCGACATCTGGTTGAGGCCGCCGACATTTGACCCAAGCAGACGCGAACGCTTTACGCCGGACGGCGCCGATTGGCCGAAGAAGAATGTTCGGTGGTGTTCGCGGAGCCGCGGTCCGATTCCTAAAGGTGAGTTTCTGCACCTTGCTGCGCGTTTAAAAGTTGAGAAACGGCAGTTATGATCTGCGGCAGAAAAAAGGGCTTGGTGATCATTATGCTGTTGGGCACGCCTTCCGCTCCCCAGTGTACCGCGCTGTCGCCACTGATATAGACAACCGGGATGGTCGAGTTGGACCTTCGCAAGTGCCGAGCGACCTCCCACCCCGACTGTCCTGCTCCCAGACGGATGTCCGTGAGCACGGCCTTGAACTTGGTCGGATCGGGGTCGAAAGCCGCCAGCGCCTCGGCGGCACTCCGAGTGCCGACCACCTGGAAGCCGGCCTCCTCCAAAGCTGACTCGAGGTCGAGCAGGATCATTGTCTCATCTTCGACGATCAGAACAGCACCTTCGCTCATCCGGAATCTCCCCAAGCCGCCCGCTAATACGATTTCGGCGTCAACTTGGTTCCATCTGACGCGCAGCAGCCTGTTGGTTATCGAAGCTCTACGCTGCCTCGGTTGCGCGGCGGACTTGTGACGTCGGGAAGCCGCCGTGGAGAACGCCGACGCCGGCTTAGCTGCGTCCACAGCCTTGGACAACGAGGCTGATTACAGGCTGTAGCCGACGCTGAACCGTTGCCGACGAGGTCGCTTTGATCAAGCGTTCTCCTGATCTCCAGAAGCTTGCTGGATCTGCGTCATCACCTTTTGGGGATCGACATTCTCGGCGAGTTCCGGCAGCTCTTTGTCGGCCGGGGTCGAGATATTCAGACGCGCCGTCAAGGCAGCCACCATCTCGATCAGCCGCGTGGTTTCATGTTCGTTTAGAAGGCTGATCTGCAAATCCAGTTCGGCTCGGCGCTCGCTGTGGGCGGCCATTCTGTTCTGATTGATCAGCACAAAGGTAGACAGGAAGATTGCCTCAACCGAGGCGACCATGGCCAGGATCACGAAAGTCGGGTCCCAGGCTGGGACGGCTGGTATCTCGCCAAGGTTTGCGAGGACCCAGACGACAAGAATTGCAAGGTGCAGATAGACGAAAGTCATGCTTCCCGCGAAGCGCGAAACAGCGCCGGCGACCCACGCTTGAACGCCTTGGTGCTCTTCTTGCTGCCGCCTGTGCTCGACCAGCGCCTGTATGTTCTGGTGGAGCACCGACTGCATGTCGGCTGGACGTTGGTCGCTCATTTGAAAGCCCCGTTGGAGATCATTCCGTGCAAGCGGCGTCGCTTATCGCCGGTGGCTCCCGCGAGGCCGGATCTACCTTGAACTCGTCGGCACGCGACTTGGGTCGCTGCCGACGGCCCGCTTGGAACAAGGCGTGCCGCCCTGCAATAGTGTGCACCATGCCGACCACTGCTTGCGGGGCGCTCTGATGAACCATATGGCCGGCGCCCGGAACCACCTCGAGGAGAGACCCACCGACTTCCGCGTGCAAGCGTCGTGCATCGCGTTGCGCGTCGAACAAACGATCCCCGGATCCCGCCATGATGCCGGTGGGCACGGCAATGTCCCTATAGTTGGCTTTTCCCAACAGGGACGCGGCCAGCATCGATGCTGTCTCCAGAGAAACCGCCCGCAGTTGGGAAGGGCGGCTGGCGACATCTTTGGCAAGTGCGGCGAACTCGCCGGCGACGACGGCGGGTTTAAAGATCTTCTCCATTGCCCAATGCCAAGCAAGCCTTACAAGCGGCGGCAGCAAGGTGTGACGAAACGCGGTGCCGATCACAGGCAGTGCAGGGAGTGCGGCCAGTGCAAGATCCAGCCGCGGTGGCGGATAGTAGTAACCCGAGACCAGCACGATGCCGGCGACCGATGGAGAATGCCTGCGCGCCAATTCGAGGGCGATCCAAGCTCCCCAGGAATGTCCAAGCACGAGGTATTTCTCTATACCCAGCCCGCAGGCGGCGGCATGTATAAGGTCGGCTTGGTCGCGAGCGGACCAACGCCGGCCGCGCGGCCGTGAGCTTCGCCCAAAACCGGGACGATCAAATGCAAGCACCCGATAGGTCTTTGCCGCCTCATCGAAGATGCCGCTCGACTTGAAATCCTCCGCCATGGATCCATTGCCATGCAGGAGAAGCAGCGGCATGCCGGTTCCGGCTTCGATAAAATGCAGGCGCAGACCATCGATCTCCATCACACGTCCGCATGCCCGGCCGGCAATCGCACGTTTG
Organism: Mesorhizobium sp. C416B; assembly: GCF_030323165.1. Classification (NCBI taxonomy): domain Bacteria; kingdom Pseudomonadati; phylum Pseudomonadota; class Alphaproteobacteria; order Hyphomicrobiales; family Phyllobacteriaceae; genus Mesorhizobium; species Mesorhizobium sp. C416B. The sequence goes on along the minus strand of NZ_CP100471.1, from coordinate 5,716,963 downwards.
GCGCGGATGGCGTTGTATGCCGCCAGCGCCGCCAATGAGGCCGCGAGCAACCCGGTCGCGAGTTTCGGTCCATCTCTGTCGAACGCCATGCCGTGCCTGTTGGAAACCATCTGCCGAACCCAACTCTCGGGGCGAAAGCTTGTTCCGCCAGACAAGACACGCTGTACAACCGGCTCAAGCGTCTTGGAAAGTAGGCCCATGGAGTTGGGACCGTTAAGCCTGGGCAGCGCTGCTGCCTCCCAGTTTCCAATCACCCTGCCAACGTGCGCGCACGGCAATCATCAGCATGGCCGCTTCCGTCATCCCGGTCTGGAAAAGTCTGACCAGCTCTCTCGCGATGGATTCTGCCGCGGTAGTGTCCGACGAAATCTCAAATTCCTCACACAGCGCGTCGAAAACCGACCGAAGCGTTTTCAGGTCGTCTGGATAGAGAGCGTCCGTATTCGTAAGAATGGGTCGGTCAAGCATCAAAACGTCTCCAAACGAGTGAAGTGCGGTTCGGGCACCCAGCCAGCGGGAGCTCGTCAAGTGCCCGCTGGTTTCCCCTTTATCCGCCACAGCGCGCCAAGCTGTCATTAACCTATGACCGCGGTGCGGCGTGTTCGGCTGACCGGCCCGCCAAACAAACTGCCGTCCTGCGGGGAACTCTTGGCCGCAGACTGCATTTAAGTCCGGGCAAAACGGGGGCGAAATGGGGGCCACTTCAAGCAATCCGCGATCTGAACTGCAGCGCTTCGAGCTTTTGGCAGCGCTGGGCGACCGTATTCGCGAGATTACGGATCCCGCAGAACTGGCCTACGCAGCCGCGGAACTGCTGGGGAACCATTTTGGCATCAGCCGAGCCGGATACGGCACGATCGATCTAGAGAAAGAAACGATCACCATTGACAGGGACTGGAACGCGCCAGGCATCAAAAGCCTGGCTGGGACGCTGAATTTCAGGAACTACGGCTCGTATATCGAGGATTTGAAGCGAGGCGAAACCGTTGTCTTTGAAAACGCCGAGACAGATCCGCGAACCAGCAGCCATGCGGAGGCACTCAAAGCCATCAGCGCCCAATCCGTCATCAACATGCCCGTTACCGAGCATGGCGGGCTGGTGGCGCTGTTATACCTGAACCACTCCGCGCCCAGACGCTGGGCGACGGAGGAAGTAGCCCTCATTTCGGCAGTCGCGGACCGGACGCGTACGGCGATAGAACGCCTTCGCGCCGAACTGGCCCTGCGTGAGAACGCCGAACGCCTTGCTTTTCTCGACCGCCTCGGCAGGGAGATAGCCCTCGCGGCCGACGCCGATGCTGTCATGCAGATCACCACTCGGCTCCTCGGCGAACATCTTGGCGTCTCGATTTGCGCCTATGCCGACATGGAGCAGGACCAAGACCATTTCACCATCCGCGGCGATTGGAGCGCACCTGGCTCGCCCAGCATCAGGGGATATTACAGTCTTGCCGATTTCGGTCGCCTGGCTGTCACCAACCTCAGCGCCAACAAGCCGCTTATCATCAACAACAACCTTGAGGAAATCGCTCCCGAGGAAGCGAAGACCTTTCAGGATATCGGGATAACGGCAACCATCTGTATGCCTTTGGTCAAACAAGGCCGACTGACTGCCCTGATGGCCATCCACGACAAGCAGCGCCGCGTCTGGTCGCAACGCGAATTGTCCTTGCTGACCGAGGTGACGGAGCGGTCCTGGGCTCACATCGAGCGCGTTCGCTCGGAACAGGCGGCACGGGCGAGCGAGGAGCGGCTGAGGCTTGCCACCGACGCGGCCGCTATTGGCACCTGGGATTACGATCCCATCAGCGGAGTGCTGCGTTGGGACGACCGGTGCAAAGCCCTTTTTGGTTTGCCGCCGGACGCGGAGGTGACATATGAAAGCGCCTTCCTGGCGGGCCTCCACCCGGAAGATCGCGCACGGGCCGACGAGGCCGTACGCCAGTCGCTCGCGCCGGGCACCCCCTCCCGCTACGACATCGAATACCGGACGATCGGCCTTCGGGATGGCAAGGAGCGCTGGATTGCCGCAACCGGGGAAGCACTTTTCCAGTCCGGCCGTGCGATCCGCTTCATCGGCACCGTGGTTGATGTCACCGCGCGAAAGCGGGTGGAGCATCAGCTTCAGTTGATGAACGCTACTGCGGCAGCCGTGGCGGCCGAGCTTGACGTGGAGCGAATTGTCCAGACGGTAACCGATGCCGGCGTCGTGCTGTCGGGCGCACAATTTGGAGCTTTCTTCTACAATGTGATCGACGACAAGGGCGACAGCTATGTGCTCTACGCCCTTTCGGGGGCACCTCGTTCTGCTTTCGAAAACTTTCCCATGCCGCGCAACACCGCGGTGTTCGAGCCCACTTTCCGCGGCACAAGCGTGGTGCGTTCCGACGATATCCTCACCGATCCGCGTTACGGAAAGAACTGGCCCCGCAAGGGAATGCCGGAGGGCCATCTGCCGGTGCGTTCCTATCTCGCCGTGCCGGTCGTCTCGCGTTCGGGCGAGGTCCTGGGCGGCCTCTTCCTTGGTCATTCAGAGACCGGCGTGTTCGCCGAACAGCAAGAAGCGGCCTTGCTGGGGCTTGCCGGCCATGCCGCGACGGCCATCGACAACTCCCGGCTGTTCAAGGCGCTGCAGGCACTCAACGGCACGCTCGAACAACGTGTCAAAGATGAAGTTGCGGAACGCGCCAGAGCAGAAGAGCACCTGCGCCAAGCCCAGAAGATGGAAGCTGTCGGACAGCTCACCGGTGGCATCGCGCACGACTTCAACAATATGCTGGCCGTCATCATCGGCGGCCTGAACCTTGTGCAGCGCAAGCTCAGAAACGGCGATACCAACGTCCACCAATTCGTAACCGGCGCGATCGATGGAGCACAACGTGCCGCAGAACTTACCAGGCGACTGCTCGCCTTTTCCCGCCAGCAACCACTGGCGCCGAAGCGGCTGAATCCAAATCGCCTCGTCTCCGGTATGAGCGAATTGCTGAACCGGACGCTTGGCGAGACCATCCAGATCGAGACCGTGCTCGCCGCGGGGCTATGGCATGTCGAGGCCGACGCAGGGCAATTGGAAAGCGCGCTGCTCAACCTTTGCGTCAACGCAAGGGATGCCATGCCTGCTGGCGGCAAGCTGACGATCGAGACATCAAACGCCCACGTCGACGAGCGCTATGCCAGGGAGAACGCGATCCCCTCCGGCCAGTATGTGATGATAGCGGTCACCGATACAGGAACGGGCATGACTGCTGATGTTGTCGCAAGAGCCTTCGATCCGTTCTTCACCACCAAGGGGGTCGGCAAAGGCACCGGGCTGGGACTCAGCCAAGTCTATGGGTTTGTTCGCCAGTCCGGCGGCAGTGTGAAGATCTATTCCGAGCAAGGCATCGGAACCACCTTGAAAATATATCTGCCGCGCTCGCACCACGGCGTGCTCGACAGCCAAATCGACGTCGTGGCAGGCGAGCACCCCGGCTGTGCAGACGAGATCATCATGGTTGTCGAGGATGAAGATCGCGTCCGGCTGATGGCCGCGGAAGCGCTGCGGGAACTGGGCTACTCCGTGCTGGAAATGCAAGGCCCACGCGACGCGCTGGTGGCCGTCGAAAGCGGGCAAGTGCCGTCGCTTCTGTTCACCGACGTGGTGATGCCGGAGATGTCGGGCCGGGAGCTGGTGGATCAGGTCAAGACAATGCACCCGTCGTTAAAAGTGCTCTACACCACCGGCTACACACGAAATGCGATTGTCCACAACGGCACGCTCGATTTCGGAACCGAACTTTTGACCAAGCCCTACACGATCGACGAATTGGCAGAGAAAGTCCGGAAGGTGCTGGATCGAAAGTGAACGGGCAACAGCCCGCGACGCTCGCCGTGTGACCGAACCCGGCGTTTGCCGCTAGGTGTGCAGCGAAACGGGCCGAAGGTGTCGACACCGACATCGTATTAATATGGCCCGGCTTCACTTTTCCGAGCCAGTATCCCTCCAGATTTTGTCTACCTCTTGCCCATCCGCGGCCTTGCTCATTGCCGTGATGGCGCAGCACGATCGAAATCTCGTTGCCGCCGGTCACCGGTCGGAGAAATAAATGCCGCCTCTGGCTCCCTGAGATGCTCAACACTGAAGCTGCCGTAAAAATGCTCGCTGGCCGATGGCCGGATGGAACAATCAACTTGCCGGGATGTTCGGATGATCTAACCGGAGAGATGTCCATGTTCATGCACAACAAGCGCCTGCAATACACCGTTCGCGTCTCGGAGCCGAATCCTCGCCTGGCCTGCATGATCATGGAACAGTTCGGCGGCGCCGATGGCGAGCTTGCAGCGGCCATGCGCTATTTCACGCAAGGGCTTGGCGAGGACGATCTTGGCCGTCGCGACATGTTGCTCGATATTGCGACCGAAGAACTCAGCCATCTCGAAGTGGTGGGATCAATCGTCACCATGCTCAACAAGGGGCTCAAGGCACAGCTGGCCGAGGGCCAAATGAAGGAAGCCGACCTTTACCTGATGATCGGCGCCAGCGGCACAACAGCCAAGGAATCAATTCTGTTCGGCGGCGCTCCCGCGCTGTGCGACTCAGCCGGCGTTCCCTGGACCGCGGCCTATGTCGACTCGCGCGGTGAACCTACGGTGGATTTGCGGTCGAATATCGCCGCCGAAGCCCGCGCCAAGATCGTTTACGAACGCCTCATCAACATCACCGACGACCCGGGAATCAAGGACGCGCTCGGCTTCCTGATGACCCGCGAGATCGCGCACCAGAAGTCGTTTGAGAAAGCACTCTACGCGATCGAAAACAATTTCCCTTCCGGCAAGCTCCCAGGCGTAGAGAAGTACGCCAGCATGTATGTCAACACCTCTCAAGGCGACGGCGATGTCGCTGGCCCATGGAATTCCGGCGAAGAGTGGGATCGGATCGATGACCTTGAAGAGGTGATGCCCGTCGACGGCGGAGACGGCCTGGCAACTGTCAAGCTGGGGGCCAAAGACATGAAGGTGGTGGCCAGGATGGCCGACCGTACGCTTTCCGATCCGGCTTCCGATCCGACAACAGGCGCTGATCTAGGAGCAGGCCCGGGAGCTGGCCGTACCAAGAACGCCGATTTCGGCGGCGCGGCAAGCATTCAGGAGGCCCCGGCCGTGGCAGAGGCTGCCGTCAAACGCGCACGTAGGCGTTAGCACAGAGCCGACGCGGGCATCTATGTTCCGCGATGCGGCCGGAAGCTAACACCGACGAAGGCAGGGCATCCGACCAGCAACGGACTGGCCGGAGCGCTCGCATCGACATCTGTGCTGAATGTGGGTGAAGCAACCATGGCCACCGCCGCACCACGATCAGATTCGGAGCGTGCGGGCCAGCCGGATAAGGTCCGTCCCGACGGTTGCGAGAACCGGTGCATCGTGACAATCGGAGCATCGGCCGGCGGCGTCGACGCGCTGAAGAGACTTGTCCGCGATCTTTCGCCGGACATCCCGGCGGCTCTCCTCGTCGTACAGCACGTTGGTCCCACGAGTTACCTCGGCGACATTCTCGGTCGCGCTGCCAACATGCCCGTTGCAAATGCCTCCAACGGCATGAAGGTTAAAAACGGGCACATCTTCGTTGCACCGCCCGGAGCTCACCTTCTGTTACATGACGATCATATGCTGCTGCGGCGCGGGCCGCGCGAGAACCTGGCGCGCCCCGCCATCGACCCCCTGTTTCGATCGGCGGCCTGCAGCTTTGGCGGCAGCGTGATCGGCGTCGTGCTCACAGGCAGCCTCTCCGACGGCACCGCCGGCCTGCACGCAATCAAGATGTGCGGAGGCGTCAGCGTAGTCCAGGACCCCGGCGACGCCGCAGTACCCGATATGCCGCTGAGCGCCTTGCAGAATGTGGAAATCGACCATTGCGTCCCTCTGTCCGAAATGGCTGGCCTGTTGCACAGGCTTGCTTCCGAAATCGCAGGGCCGACACCAGAAATCCCGTCCGGCATCCTCCTTGAGGCAGCGATTGCAGCTCAGGAGCACAGCACAATGGAATTGACCGAAGGCCAGCTTGGCGCCCCCTCGACATTTGTCTGCCCCGAATGTCATGGCCCCCTATGGGAGATCGATGACGGGCCGATTACCCGTTACCGCTGCCACACCGGACATGCGTTCGGAGCGGACGTTTTAATGCAGGCCCAGGCTGACGATGCGGAACAGGCTCTTTGGAGCCTTTTAAGAGCGCACCAGCAGCGGGCTGAGTTGGCGAAACGTACGGCAAAACGCGAAGCCGCGCGGGAAAGACACAGCCTGGCCAGCCAAATGGCTGCGCGGGCCGCGGAGTACGAAGCCGACGCGAAACTTATTGAAGAGATCATCCATCGTCGAACGCCGTGACAAGGCAACAGCGTTTGTCAGGGCGGGTGCGTCTGCGCCATCCCGATCGCATTTTCCTGGATCAGCCGCGTTGCCTCACCGCTTGGCCTGTGGCCACGGGTATCCAGGTCCCATGCTTTGATTGAACACCTGCACCCAAATCCAACTGCACGAATTTTATGCAAAGCAGGAACATAGAAGCATTACGCGAGTTAGGCACTGACCCATTGGACGTATCCTCGCATTCTGCGGTCTGCCTGGGTGGTCCTTGTTTTGTAAACGAATGCCAGGACAATGTATCGCTCGCAGCTTTTCGTACCTCTTTTTGGCCTGCTGTTGCTGATGGGTGGCCTGTTCCACGGGCACGAGGCCATGGCGCAGGAACCCTGTCCGGCCGATCACGATAAGCTGCTTGCAGCCCTCAAAGCCAACGTGAAGGCAAGCGGCGGACCAGCCAATGGCGGCTTTGAGACCAACGAATGGGCAGCCATCGTTGCCCGTGACGGCACTGTCTGCGCGATTGCGTTCAGCGGCCCCACCCCCGACTCGCAATGGCCGGGAAGTCGGCTCATAGCAGCGGAGAAAGCCAACACGGCCAACGGTCTCAGCCTGGCTCAGATGGCCCTCTCGACGGCCAATCTCTATGCGGGGGTGCAGCCGGGCGGGCCGCTATTTGGCCTGCAGGAGACCAATCCCGTCAACCAGGCCGCGGCCTATACGGGCGATCCCAAAACGTTCGGAAGCGCCGGCGACCCGCTCGTCGGCAAGCCGATCGGAGGCGTCGTGGTGTTTGGCGGCGGACTTGCCCTCTACGACGGCAAGAGCATTGTCGGCGGCCTCGGCGTTTCAGGCGATTCCTCATGCGCCGATCACAATGTCGCCTGGCGTATCCGCGCGGCGCTCGGCTTCGACAAGGTCCCGGCAGGCGTCAATCCAAATCGCAAGGATGCCATTGTCTACGATCTGGACCCCGGCGGCAAAAGCGCTTCGGGCTGGGGCCATCCGCTTTGTGCCGGAACGGAGGCCGACATCGCGGCCGAACTCGGCGCCGGCGTGGGAGGCTCGATCAATAAATGAAAGCTATGCCGCAGTTGGCATTAACGCGCGTTGACGTAGAACGACGTACCCGCAAATTGGCAGCCGGGAATTCCTTTGGCGCTATCCTTCTGGTGACGCTGCTCGCCTGCCTGCTGCTTCTGGGCGCTGCGTCCGATCCTCCTAAAACACCAGCGATCGTACCGCCAGCCGCAGCTTCGCCACCCGATGACGGCCAATGGACGATGCCGGCCAAGAACTACGCGTCGACGCGCTTCAGCGAACTCTCCGAGATCAATGAAGGCAACGTCAAGAACCTGCAGGTCGCGTTCACGTTCTCGACAGGCGTGAACAAGGGCCAGGAAGCAGCGCCGCTGGTCGTCGGCAACACCATGTATATCGTGACGCCCTTTCCCAACTTCGTCTATGCGCTCGATCTCTCCAAGCCCGGCGCCCCGATGAAGTGGAAGTACGAACCCAATCCCGAGCCGGCGGCACAGGGGGTGGCCTGCTGCGACGTCGTCAACCGAGGGGTGGCATTCGCCGACGGGCGCATCTTTTTCAATACGCTGGACGGCCACACGATTGCCCTTGATGCGAACACGGGCAAGCCGATCTGGAACACTCATGTCGGCAACATCAACATCGGCGAGACCATCACCATGGCGCCGCTTGTGGTGAAGGGCAAAGTGCTGGTCGGCAATTCCGGCGGCGAGATGGGCGTTCGCGGCTGGGTAAAGGCGCTCGACGCCGGCGACGGTCATGTCGTCTGGATCGCCTTTAGCACCGGGCCGGACAAGGACGTGCTGATCGGACCGGACTTCAAGCCGCACTACGACATGGACAAAGGCAAGGATCTTGGCGTCACGACGTGGCCGCCGGAAGCCTGGAAGATCGGCGGCGGCAACATGTGGGGCTGGATTTCCTATGATCCCGATCTGAACCTGATTTTCCACGGCACCGGCAATCCCGGACCATGGAATCCGGATTTGCGGCCGGGCGACAACAAGTGGACGTCTGGCATTTTCGCGCGCGATCCAGACACCGGCGCGGCGAAATGGTTCTATCAGTGGAGCCCGCACGACCTCCACGACTATGACGGCATCAACGAGCAGATCCTGCTCGACATGACCTGGCAGGGCAAGCCGCGCAAGGTGCTGATCCGGCCGGAGCGCAACGGCTATCTCTACATCCTCGACCGGACAACCGGCGAGGTGCTGTCGGCAAAACCCTTTGGTCCCGTAAACTCCAGCAAAGGTGTGGACCTGAAAACCGGTCGACTGATCGTAAATCCGGACAAGAAGACCGGCACCGGCAAGGTCGTTCGCGATATCTGTCCGACGGCGTCGGGCCTCAAGGACTGGCAGCCTTCCGCGTTCTCGCCGAAGACCGGCCTGCTCTACATCCCGCACAACAATCTGTGCATGGATGAAGAAGGCGTCGAGGTGAACTACATCGCCGGCACGCCTTACGTCGGGATGAACGTCCGCATGATACCAGGGCCCGGCGGTAATCGCGGCGCCTTCACCGCCTGGGACATCGCCGCGGAGAAACCCGCCTGGAGCCTCAAGGAGAATTTCCCGGTGTGGAGCGGCGCGGTGGTGACCGCCGGCGACGTTGTCTTCTATGGCACGATGGAAGGCTGGTTCAAGGCGGTCAGCGCCAAGACCGGAGACCTGCTTTGGCAGTTCAAGACCTCGTCCGGGATCATCGGCCAGCCTATCACCTATCGCGGTCCCGACGGGCACCAATATGTCGCCATCCTCTCAGGCGTCGGCGGCTGGGCCGGCGCAATTGTATCGGGCGATCTTGACCCGCGTGACGCCACCGCCGCGCTCGGTTTCGTCAATGCCATGAAGGATCTGAAGAACGCGACAACCTCGGGAGGCACCCTTTATGTGTTCCGGCTGCCTTGATGAATTTTACTTGACCGTAGGTCCGGCGCGAAAGGGGTGTCAACGGCTGGCGATCGGCATGGCCGCGATCACCTTCGTGTTCTTGACGGCCACAGCCGACGCGCGTGAGTTGAGGGTCTGCGCCGATCCGAACAACATGCCGTTCTCCAACGCGGCAGGTCAGGGCTTCGAAAACAGGATCGCCGAAATCGTTGCGTCCGATCTCGGCGCGAAGCTGACCTATACCTGGTGGGCGCAGCGCCGCGGCTTCATCCGAAACACGCTGAAGGCCGGTCTATGCGATCTCGTGCCGGGCACGCCGAGCAACCTCGAAATGCTGCGCACCACCACGCCCTACTACCGATCGTCCTATGTCTTCGTCACCCGCAGGGACGGCCCCGACGTAGCATCGTTCAATGATCCGCGGCTGCGCGACATGCGGATCGGTGTTCAGCTCATCGGCGACGATGGCGCCAATTCGCCTCCGGTCCAGGCGCTTGGCCGCCGCGGTATCGTCGGGCACCTCGTTGGCTATCCGGTCTATGGCGATTATTCCGCCCCCAACCCGCCGGCGCGCATCGTCGAAGCGGTGGCGAGTGGCGAGATCGACCTTGCCGTGGTCTGGGGCCCCCTCGCCGGCTACTTCGCCGCCAGGCAGAAGGTGCCGCTCCGCATCACGCCGGTTGCGCCCCGCATCGACGGACCGCAACTGCCGATGATCTACGACATCTCGATGGGCGTCCGCCGCGAAGACGATGCGCTGCGCGGGGACGTCAATGGCGCCCTGTCCAGGCACAAGGTCGAGATAGATGCCTTGCTGTCACAATATGGCGTGCCGCGCCTCGATGCCTCGGGGAGCCCGGTGCGATGAGAGCCGCTGTGGCCATGCTCCTGTTTCCAGTCCTGGCGCTCGCTGCCTGCCAGCGCGAGGAACGTGACACGCGCCCGCAATCGGCGCTCGGATCGGGCGAGCAGCCGACGCCTGTGACCACGCTGGAGCCCGGCGGACAGCGCCCCCCCGCCAGCGACAACAAGGCGGCGAGCTTCGAGGCCAACGCCTTCCACATGAGCGAAGGGAAACGGCTTTTCGGCTGGTTCAACTGTTCTGGATGCCACGCCAATGGCGGCGGCGGCATGGGGCCGGCCCTGATGGACCAGAAGTGGCTCTATGGCAGTTCGATCGAAAGCATCCATGCCACGATCCGCGACGGTCGGCCAAACGGCATGCCGAGCTTCCGCGACAAGATTCCCGACGACCAGATCTGGGAGCTTGCGGCTTTCGTGCGCTCGCTGAGCGGCAACGCGCCGTCTTCCGCCGCGCCGCAACGCAATGACGACATGATGGCGCATCCGTCGGAAAACCGCATGCCCGACGCGGCCACGCTGGGGAAGTCGCCGTGAAACGTCTCGTCTCGATGGCGTTCGCCACCGCCGGCGCTCTGTTGCTCCAGGGATGCGCGGGCTGGCAATCCGCCCTCGACCCGAAAGGTCCCGCGGCGAGCGAACTGGCATGGCTGATCTGGTTCTTCACCGCGCTCTGCGCCGTGGTGTGGGTGCTGGTGATGATCGCCCTCGTCGTGCCCTTGATGATGCGGTCGCGCGCGCAGGCGGAGCCGCTCGCGATCAAGGCCGGCGCCGACGACCGGAAGCTGCGCGCGGTGATGACCGCCGTCGGGTTGACCGCCATTGTCCTGATCGGACTGACCTTGCTGAGCTTCTTCGCCAACAGGACGCTCGCCGCGATCGGCTCGGATGCCGCACTGACCATTCGGGTCACCGGCCATCAATGGTGGTGGGAGGCGCGCTATGAGGATGCCACGCCAAGCCGCATCCTGACCACGGCGAACGAGATCCATATCCCCGCCGGGGAGCCGGTGCGGCTTCTTCTGACCTCGACCGACGTCATCCATTCCTTCTGGATCCCGAGCCTTTCGGGCAAGCTCGACCTCATTCCCGGCCACATGAACGTGCTCGACCTCAAGGCAGACAAGCCTGGTGTTTACCGAGGTCAATGCGCCGAGTTCTGCGGGGCGCAGCACGCAAACATGGGCACCTTCATCATCGCCGAGCCGCGTGCGAAGTTCGACGCCTGGTGGAACGACCAGTTGCAGCCGGCCGCTACTCCGACGGGGGACGAAGCCAAGGCCGGCCAGGATCTGTTTCTGAAGCGCCCTTGCGTGATGTGTCACAGAATAGGCGGCACGCCTGCCGGAGGAACGGTCGCCCCTGACCTCACCCATATAGCCAGCCGGCAGACGCTTGCCGCCGGGACATTGACGATGAGCCGCGGCAATCTCGCCGCCTGGATAGCCGACCCACAGGGCATCAAGCCCGGATCCCACATGCCGGTGGTGGAGCTCAGCGGCGACGAACTCAACGCCATGGTCGCCTACCTCGAGGCGCTTAAATGAGCAGCGCGGACCTCACAAGCGAACGCGACCTGCCGCCGGTGCGTGAAACCTCTACCGCGGGCGACGTCGCACCCGAGCATGACGGACCGCGCGACACCGGCATGGACGATGCCAGCCTGGATCGCTGGCTGGCGCGGACATGGCGCACGCCCCCCGGCATCATCGGCGCGCTGTCGAGCGTCGACCACAAGGTCGTCGCACGGCGCTATCTGATCACCGCCTTCGTGTTTCTGTGCCTGGGCGGGCTCAACGCTGTCGCCATGCGCATCCAGCTCTCAGGGCCGCAGCGCGGTCTGATCGGCCCGGACCTCTACAACCAGCTGTTCACGATGCATGGTGTGACCATGATGTTCCTGTTCGCCGTGCCTATCGTGCAGGCGACAGGCATCTATCTCGTCCCGCTGATGGTCGGCAGCCGCAACATCGCCTTTCCCCGCCTGAACGCGTTCAGCTACTGGATCTATGTTTCGGGCGGCATATTCGCCTGGGTGTCTTTCGCGCTCAACATGGCGCCCGACGTCGGCTGGTTTGCTTATGTGCCGCTGTCAGGCCCCGAATTCGCGCCGGGCAAGCGGGCCGACGTCTGGGCCCAGATGATCACTTATACAGAAGTTTCCTCACTCGCCGTCGCGGTGGCAACCATCGTCACCGTGTTCAAGCAGCGAGCCCCCGGCATGTCGCTGGACAGGATTCCGCTCTACGTCTGGGCAATGCTGGTTACCTCCTTCGTCGTCGTCTTCGCCATGCCCGCGGTGATGATCACCTCGACCTTCCTGATCCTCGACCGGCTGGTCGGCACACATATCTTCAACCCCGCCGAGGGCGGCGACGCACTGCTCTTCCAGCATCTGTTCTGGTTCTTTGGCCATCCCGAGGTCTACATCATCTTCCTGCCGGCGACGGGCATGGTCTCGGCGATCATCCCGGTCTTCGCCCGGCGTCCCGTGTTCGGGCATCTCGGGCTGGTCTTGTCGCTGATCGCCGTCGGTTTCCTTTCGTTCGGCCTCTGGGTCCATCACATGTTCGCGACGGGGCTACCCAAGCTCGGCGCCAGCTTCTTCACCGCGTCGAGCATGCTGATCGCCATCCCCAATGGCGTTCAGATCTTCTGCTGGCTGGCGACCTTGTGGGACGGCAGGCCGGTGATCCGCACGCCGCTGCTGTTCGTGTTCGGCTTCTTTTTCATCTTCGTCATCGGCGGCCTCACCGGCGTCATGCTCGCTTCGGTGCCGCTGGACCTCCAGGTGCACGACACCTATTTCGTCGTCGCCCATTTCCATTACGTGCTGATCGGCGGTTCGGTCTTCCCGCTGCTGGGCGCGGCCTATTTCTGGTTCCCCAAGATCAGCGGCCGCATGATGAGCGAGCGTCTCGGGCGCTGGCATTTCTGGCTGGCTTTCATCGGCTTCAACGCAGCTTTTTTTCCAATGCATCTCGTCGGGCTCTGGGGCATGCCACGAAGGGTCTACACCTATCCGGCCGAGCTTGGCTGGGGCAACATCAACCTGTTCATCAGCGCCGGCGCGGTGCTCTTTTTCCTCAGCTTCGTACTGTTCACTTTCAATCTTGTACACGGCGCGTTGAAGGGCGCGCTGGCCGGAAACAATCCCTGGGATGCCGGTACGCTCGAATGGGCGACGTCTTCGCCGCCGCCAAGCTATAATTTCGCGCGGATACCGATTGTCACGCATGTCGAGCCGCTCTGGGCCGAACGGGAGGCGCTGCCTGTGGCGACCGGACTCCGCGTCGATGTCCGTGAGTTGTTGATCTCAACCGTGGCGGAAGCCCATCCCGACATTCGCGAGAAATCGGCGACACCGTCGATCTGGCCGCTGCTGGCGGCAATCGCCGTCGGCGGTACGTTTGTCTATTCGATCTTCACGCCCTGGGCGATCGTCTGGGGCGCCGCGCCGATCGCCATCACCTTGATCGGCTGGTTCTGGCCCAAGGACGACCCGGAGGATGAGGGATGAGTGAGCGTCCCAGCTTGGATCTTTCGGACCTCCCAACCTTTGGACATGGTCCGCGCAGCCCGACCTGGTGGGGAACGCTCGGCTTCATGGCGCTGGAAGGCATGGGCTTTGCGTTGGCCGCGGGCGCTTATCTCTATCTCGCCACTTTGTGGCCCAACTGGCGTCTAAGCGCCCCGCACCCCGACCATTGGCCCGGGACGATCGTCACCATCCTGTTTATCATCAGCGTGGTGCCGAATCACATCCTCCACGGCCATGCCAAGCAATGCGCGATCGTTCCGGTGCGGATCGGGCTGGTGGTGATGTCGCTGCTCGGTCTGGCCCCGCTTGTCGTGCGCTGGTTCGAATTCCCCGCGCTGAACATCTACTGGGACACGAACGCCTACGGCTCGATGCTCTGGGTGCTGCTCGGGCTGCACACCACACACCTGATCACCGATGTCGGCGACACCATCGTTTTGACGGTGCTGATGTTCACACGCCATGGCTATAGCGGCCGGCGCTTCGGCGATGTCGGCGACAATGTCTTCTATTGGGATTTCGTGGTGCTGACCTGGATCCCGATCTATCTGCTCATCTACTGGATGCCGAGGCTAGGCTGATGCGTGCGTTGAAAATGGGAACGTCCTGGGGTGGTCTTCTGTCGGGGCCGATGGCTTGGGCAATCTCGACGCAGCTGAACTACGCACTCGTACCATGGCAGTGCAACCGCCAGGTGCCGGTGGTGCTTCCCGTGGCACTGGTGCTCGCCGTGCTTTCGCTGCTCGGCGGTGCCTTGTCATGGCGGGCGAAGCGGCAGGGCGGCGCCGCCTTCAAGCCTGAGCGCACGCGCAGCACCGAGCAGTTCGTCGCCGATCTCGGCATGCTTGCGGCATTGCTGTTTGCCCTCGTCATCATCATGCAAGGCAGCGCGGCTCTCATTCTCGACGAGTGCCTGCGATGAGCTTCGACGCGTTCTTCTCGACCTCGATCTGCTACGGCACCGGCGCGCCCGAGGCCGGATGGACGCTCGCATTTCCCATCACGTTTCCGCTGGCCGCGATTGCCTTCCTTTATGCCATCGGAGCGACTCGGTTGTGGCGCCGCAGCAGCCGAGGCCGTCCCGAGCGGATGCGGCAGGCGTTGTTGTTCGCCGCCGGTTGGGGCGTGCTGACGGCAGCACTGGTCAGCCCCATCCATGCGCTCGGCGAGCGGGTGTTTGCCGCCCATATGATCGAGCATGAACTGCTGATGGCGGTCGCGGCGCCCCTCCTTGTCGCCGCTTGCCCAGGGGCGGTCCTGCTCTGGTCCTTGCCGGCCTCACTTCGCCGCGGAACGGGCAAGCTCACGCGCGCAAAGACGCTGCAATCGGTTTGGGCCCTGGTGATCCGCCCCCTCAACGCGACGATCATTCACGGCGTCGCCATCTGGATCTGGCACATTCCGGCGTTGTTCCAGGCAGCGCTCCAGCAGGGCTTTCTTCATTATGCCCAGCATGCGAGCTTCCTCGGCACAGCCTTGCTGTTCTGGTGGGCGCTGCTACCGCGCCCCGGTCGACAGCAGACCTCTGGCAGCTCCGTCATGCATCTTTTCTTCACCTCGCTTCATACCGGCCTGCTCGGTGTCCTGCTGCTCGTCTCGCCTAAACTCTGGTATCCGGAGAATGGCGCCGGCGCGGCATTGTGGGGACTGACCGCGATCGAGGACCAGCAGCTCGCCGGGTTGGTAATGTGGGTTCCGGCCGGCTTGATCTATGGCGGCGCCGCCCTGCTGCTCGCCGGCCTGTGGATAAGCAGCAGCGCAACCAGGGAGGCAACACATGCGCTCCGACCTGGGTAGGCTGATCGGGGGCGCCCTTGCCGCAATCCTGCTGCTGACCGCGGCTGTGGCAGCGGCGACCTTGTGGTCCGACCGGCGCGACCGTGTCCGGCACGAGTCGGATGCGGCGACCGGGGGCGTAGGCGCTCGCGCCATTCCAATCATGACGGCGAATGGCTGCTCCGGCTGCCATACGATACCCGGCGTGCCGGGTGCGCAAGGCCAGGTCGGACCCCGCCTGGACGGTGGCCTTGCCGACAGGGTCTTTATCGGTGGCCTGCTGGCAAACAATCCGGAGAACATGATCCGCTGGATACGATCGGCGAGGGAAGTCAATCCGCACACGGCCATGCCGTCGACGAGGATCACCGAGCAACAGGCGCGGGACATCGCCGCTTATCTCTATGCGTTGAGGTAATTCATCCCTCGCCGCCGCGCCGGGACCACAAGCCCCGACCGGGGTCATAGCCGATGACCGCCGCGAGGAAGAAGGCGATGAGGCAGCCAAGGACCACAACCGCCGCGACAGGATCGAACCGCAGATAGAGCGCGAAGCGTATCAGCTCGACTGCCGAGCTGAACGGGTTCCAGGCGGCGATTGTTGCCAGCACCGGTCCCGCCTCGGCAAGCCGCCACAGCGGATAGAGCGCCGTCGAGGCAAAGAACACCGGAAAGATGACGAAATTCATGACACCGGCAAAGTTCTCCATCTGTGTCGAAACCGAGGAGACAAGCAGTCCGAACGCGCCAAGCATGAGGCCCGCCAGCACGAGCGCCGGAAATACCGCGACGTAGCCGAGAACGGGCGGCCGCACATCCCAGAAACGCGCGATCAACAGAAACAAGTAGACCAGCGGCACGCCAACGATCACGCTGGCCAGCAGGCGCGCCGCAAGCAGGTACCAGCGCGGCAATGGTGCGGTCAGCAACAGGCGCATGCTGCCCATCTCGCGATCGTAGACCATGGCCAGCGAACTCGCCATGGCATGGAAGAGCAGCATCATGGCCGCTAGCCCGGGCACCACATACACGTCATAGAGAACATAGGTCTGGTAGGGTGGCGTGATCGACAGACCGAGAACGGAGCGGAAGCCAGCGGCAAAGATTGCCAGCCAGACCAGCGGCCGTACCATCGCCGAGAGCAGCCGGCCGCGTTGCCGCAACGTGCGCAGCATCTCCCTGCGCAGGATGCCGTTGAGCGCGCGCACCGCGTGAGACGTTTTCATTCGGACTCCGTCAGCGACGCGAAGGCCTCGCCCGTGCTCGCTACACCGAGATCGGCAGCCAGGCGATCGGCGCGGCCGGCCCACCGGATTGTGCCTCGATGCAGCACCACCACATCGTCATCCGCCGTTAGTTCTTCCAGAAAATGTGTTGCCCACAGAACGGCAATGCCGCGCTGGCGGCAAAGCTCCCGCACGTGCCGCTCGAGCGCGCGGCGGCCCGGCACGTCGAGCCCGGTGGTCGGCTCATCCAGCAGCAAAAGGCGTGGGCTATGCATCAGAGCACGTGCGATCTCGACACGGCGACGCTGCCCCCCGGAAAGCGCTCGGGCAGGATCGTCGATCCTGTCCAGCACGTCCAGCCGGCCGAGTTCGTGGATGGAGCGCTCCTTGCTCAAGGCCTGGCTAAGCCCATGCAAGGCCGCGTGGTAACGCAGGTTCTCGCCGGCCGTCAGATCGAGGTCGAGGGTCGGCAACTGGAAGACGACGCCCATCTGCGCCAACGCGACGGACGGGTTGACATCCATCGCCTGGTCGAAGACATGCACCGAGCCGGAGCGGGCGTGATAAAGACCGGTGATCAGCGAGAACAACGTCGTCTTGCCGGCGCCATTGCGGCCTAGCAAGATGCACATCCTGCCTTGGGCCACAGAGAAAGAGACGCCGTCGAGAACCCGCCGGTTTCCGAAACTATGGCCCAGATTCTCGACCGACAAGGCGTTCATGGCCCGATCACGACGCCCCACGGCCCCCGCCCTACCGGCAGCGATTTCACCACCTCCTGGTTTTCCAGATCGATAAACGAAATATCGCCGGAATTCCCGTTTGAGCTGACCAGGCGCTTCTCGTCGCCGGAGAGCGCAACGTGCCAGGGTCGTTGACCAACAAGGTAGAGCCGACGGACCGCCAGCGTTTTCACATCGACTTCCGCAATCCTGTTGGCGGGGCCGAGCGCCACATAGACGGTCGTGCCATCGCGAGATGTCGCCATGCCGACCGCCTGCACACCCTCGCGTCGTATACCCGGCACCTCGAACTCGACTTTGCCGGTCTGCGCGCGCGTTGCCGTGTCGAAGACGGTGACAGTGCCCCGGATCTCCGAGGACACCCAGAATTGCTTCCCGTCCGACGAGAATAAAGCCGCGCGCGGCCGGGTATCGACCAGCAGATTGTCCACGAGTTCAAGCGTGCCTGCGTCGATCAGATGCACCATGCTGGTGGTCTCCGAAGTGCAGGCGACATAGCGGCCGTCGGCGCTGGCCGCCATTCCTTCCGGTTCGACGCCGACATCCACGGTGCCGATGACCTTGGCCGCGGCGATGTCCACCACCGACACCAGATTGTCATTCTCGTTGGCGACGAACAGCCGCTTGCCATCGGGATGGACTGCGAAGAATTCCGGATCGGCTCCCGAAGGCAATTCGCCGACGACCCGCCGCTTCGCGACGTCGACCACGTCGATGCGGTTGTCGTCGCCTTCCGCGACGAAAAGCATCTTGTTGTCGATCGACAGCGCCAGCCCGCGCGGACGGCGGCCGACATCGATCGTCGCCAGCAAAGTCATTGTCACGCCGTCGACGACCGCGACCGTATTATCCTGCTCATTGGAAACGTAGATGGTCTCGGCGGCGGCGGGAGCAGCAAGAGCGAACGCCGCCAACAACAGCGTCATCAGAACTTGCATGTGCTCTCCTCCAGGTCGATGCCCAGCGTGTCGAGCGGCGTGCGCTGATGCAGGAAGCCCGGTTGCGGTGAGCTGGAAATCAAGAGGCGAGGCCCGGCGATCAAAATGGGCTGGCGCATCTGTCCGTCCCAAGGACGGAAACTAAGCCCCTGCCCCTTGAAGCCAGCGAGAAGAAACGCGTCGCCGCGTATATATCTGCCGATTGCCGCGGGATCGAGACTGTGCAGGCGCGTCGCCGCTTCGCCGATACTGCGCACAGCGAGCCAGGCCGCGTAGTCGCTGGGCAACATCCAGCGCCCTGCCTGCCTGTGGAAACGGTCCTGCAGTTGCGTGGCGCCCCATTCCTCGCTGACAGCGCTCCAGCCTATGGCGACAAGCCCTTGCGTGCCGGCGACGATTCTCGGCAGCGCAGTGCGGCCCTCCAGATAGGCGCCGAATTCATCCGCCTCGTCGGCGACCACGAGCACATCATAGTCGCTGACCTGCGTGACCGCCGGTATTTCGGTCTGCAGCGTGACATGCCCTGTATCGGCACGTCCGTTGGCGGGCCTGAATGTCCACGGCTGGTCGATCGTGATCTCGGCTCCGAAGCGAGCCGCCGCCCGTCGAAAGGCCGCAGCCATCGCCTGATCCTGCGAATGCGGCCCCACAAGCAGGAACCAACGCTGCCAGCGCTTCCAGGCGAGATATTGCGCCAGCCCGTCGGCGAGCATGGCGCGGCTCGGGATCGTGTGCAGCACGTTCCGACGGCAGTCCTGCTGGCGAAGCTCGTCGTCCGGCGCCCGGCTGTTGAACAACGTCATCTGCTCGGCACCGGGCGCGGCACTGGCCTGTAGAAGCTGACGGGCGTCGAGATCTGCGATGACAAAGGCGATGCCGGCATTAGCGAATTGTCTTACAGCGTCATCCGGCGCTTCGCTTGGTTTCAATACCCTTTCCTCCAGCCGAAATTTCTGCCCGAGAAACCGGCCGGTGCTTTCGTCGTCGGCAATGCCCAGCCGAGCGCCTTGCAGGCCGCCGTCAGTGACGGTTTCATCAAGGGGTCCCAGGGGCAGAGCCGTTTTGCGCTCCTGGCCGATATACCCGATCACCATCGTCTGTTGCTCGGTGGCGCCAGGGCCGATGATCAGCAAAAGAAAGAGAAGGCCCAGCAACAGTCTCATTGTGTCGCCCCCAGCCCAAAGCGCGACGATCCCGCTTCATCGCCACCAGAGATTGCGACATCGCGCACGATGCGCGCCGGCGATCCCTCCAGAACAATAACCCGATCACTCAGCGACGAGGCATATGCGAGATCATGCGTAACCAGCAGCGTGGTAGTCCGCCGACTGGCGAAACAATCCTGCAGCAGGCGGCGCATGGCTTGCGCGGTCGCCTCGTCGAGTGAAGCGAATGGCTCGTCGAGGAGCAGGAGCGCAGGCTCCACGGCGAGCGCCCGGGCAAGCGCTACGCGCCGCGCCATACCGCCCGAGAGTCGCTGCGGATAGCTCTTCTCATTGCCTTTCAGACCGACAGCGGCAAGCCACCGGGCCGCATCGGGCGCGCGATCCGGGATGGCCAGCTCTACATTGCGCAAGGCGGTGAGCCAGGGCAGCAGCCTCGGTGTCTGGAACAGCATGCCTATCGGAAGCGGTCGTCCGCTCACGCTGCCGCGAAATTCGCGGTCGACGCCCGAAACGATCGACAGCAGCGTCGACTTGCCGACACCGGAAGGGCCGGTCAGGACGCAGACCTGTCCGTCGGCTATATCAAGCGACAGCGCGCGAAAGATCGTCCGGCGCTGGCCGTCGTCACCGGGGAAAGTCTTGTCCTCGATCCTGATCCTCAGCATCAGCGTCGCCAGGCGAACAGACGACGTTCCAACGGCACAAGCAGTCCATACTCTATGGCAAGCATCACAACGCCGAAGCTGATCGCATAGGCAAGGATGTGGGTGACGTCGAAGTTCTGAAAATAGACCTGTAGCTGGAACCCGACGCCGTTGGAGCGGCCGAGCAGTTCGGCGAGCAACACGATCTTCCACGTCAATGCCAGCCCGCTGCGCAGGGTGACGAGAAAGAACGGCGCCAATTGCGGCAGCACGACATGCCGCAGCTTTGCAGCACGCCCGAAGCGATAGAGCTCAGCCATTTCGGCAAAGTCCTTGTCCAGCCGGCTGGCGCCTTCACGAATAGTCACCACGACATTGGGGATCTTGTTGAGCGCGACCGCAAGGACAAGCGCAGTCTCGGCAAGACCAAGCCAGATATAAATTAGAATGACCGTGATCAGCGCCGGCATGTTGAGGAGTAACACGATCCAAGGCCTCATCCATATGTCGGCTCTGTGCGAGCGGCCTGCCGCGTAGCCAAGGGCCGCGCCAATGACGATTGCCGACCCGAGGCTTGCCACGACGCGCGCAAGCGAGATGCCCAAATGGTATGGCAGCTCGCCCCGAACCACTTCGTGCAGGAGAACCGAAACAACCTGGACCGGACCAGGAAACAGGCGATCGGCGCCGATCGATGATGCAATCTGCCAGACGAGCACCATGGTCAGCAATGCCGCAGTGGATTGCGAACGCTGCATTGTGATGGGGAACGCTGGGACATCGGTCATTGGCGCGAGCTCAAGCCGGTATGGCCCGGAAGACACCAGGATCGAGGCTCGTCGCCTTGCCGACCAGATCCTCGCCGCCCAATTCGGCCAGGATTGCAAACAACCGGGCCGCGCCATCACGTTCGTCTTTGCCGAACCGACGAGGGATTCCGGCTCGATAGGCGGCGCGTAACGCCGCCTGTAGGTGAGGATCGTCCGTGCCCAATTGAGGCGCGAGCACCCGCCACTCGTCGTCCGAAGAGTCGAGCAGCGACTTCGCTGCCGCGGTCGCGCTCGTGAATCGCGCGAGGGCTATCGGGTTGGCCCGCGCCCAGCTTTCATGGAAGACGTAGCCGAGCATCGGCAAGTCCACGGATACGCCAAGCCCCTGCAGGATTTGCGCGACACTGAGCAGAGGCCTTGCCCCCTCTGACTCGAGACGGGCGGCGAAGTTCCAGAACGTCAGCAGTGCATCCAGTCGCCCCGCCAGAAATTCCTGCTCCAACAAAGGCGGCGCGCCGAACACTGGCTCCACCTCTTCAGCAAGATCGCGCTTCACCTGACGGAGGCCGAGCGCGCGCAACAGGATCCAGCTTTTGTCCAGCGGACCACCTGCGATCCCCAGCCTTTTGCCCCCGAGGTCCGCAAGAGTTCGAATGGGCGAGCCTTGCGGCAGCTCCAGCGCGCCGACGGCACGAGAATAGGGATAAAAGACCAGATCGGCCCCTTCGCTGCGCTGGCGCATGACCCAAACCCAATCGGAAACGATGACGTCGACGCTGCCCGCCAGCAATGCGGTCTTACCGGCTTCGGTACCGGCAAGCCGCTGAGCCTCGATTGATACGCCGTGCACAGTGTCCAACGCATGTCGCCGCATGACGTCAACTTCCCAGGCGGCGGTGCCAAATCCCAGCACGCCAAATCGCACGAGCGGCGATGGCTGTGGCGCGGCTTCTGCGGAAGCACCCAATAGCCAGCAACAAATACCCGCAAGAGCGGCCCGCCGCGAGATGTGACCCTGATCATGCCGGGTCAGCCATTCGCCTGGAAGGGTAGCAGTCAGCACGGGCGCACCGGGTGTGAAGGAACTTTCCTAACGCCGTGGCGGCAGGAATGTTCCTCAATGGTGCATGGAACTAACGGGAAAGCACCTAAGGTCCGTTTTTCAGCTCGTATGGCAGCCCGGGGGGCTTGTTCAGGCGAACAGAAGAAGGTGTCAGGGGCTACGGTCCGCTCTTGGCATCATCGACCTCCAACGCGTCCATTACAGGTGCCGGATCGCTCGTTTCGGAGCTCGGGCTCTGCACCCCGGACCCGGCGTTCTCGATCGCTTGCACGATAGCATCTTCGATGTTTCCGAGTTCGTCCTCCCTTACTTCACGCCCATAACCAGCCACCTCGGCATCTTGCTCGAATTGCTGAGCGAGCACCGCGACGCTGACTTCCTCTCGACCAGGAAGTGTGCCGACATTCTCCTGTAGCCAGTTTTGAAAAAACTCTCTGGTCGCGCTCATCTCAGACCACCCTTTCGCCAAACTAAGCGCGACGGTGAGCCGAAGTTCCATGATGCGTTCACTTTCCCAGTGGTGCTGTACTCACAGCGTTGGGAGCCACGAGGTTTTTGCAGGCTTGATGAGGCAGTGGCCTTTCTCTTCACGACTCGATTGGAGTTCACTCTTATTGTGCAGTGTGCATCCTGATTGCGTCCATTTCGACCCTGTGGAACAAGCTCGTTGAGTTGAAGTTAGGCCCGATGCCAAGCTTTTCGGGCGAACCAAGCTTTTCGGGCGCACAAGTTTTTGACGTTGCCATCGTCGGCGGCGGCCCCGCGGGGCTCGCTGCAGCCATGTATTTAGCCAGGTTTCTGCGTTCGGTGATCTCGCTCGACGCGGGGCATGCGCGTGCCAAGCTCATCCCAAAATCCCGTAACTGTCCCGGCTTCCCCGACGGCATCAGCGGGGAAGAACTGCTCGGCCGCCTACGAGCCCAGGCACAGCTATACGGCGCGAGCCTTGTCCATGGTTGCGTAGGCCACGCCGAAAAACGCGAGGGGTTTTTTGTTCTCACGACCACCTGCGGGATTGTCCAAGCAAGGCGCGTGATTCTGGCAACGGGCATTGTGGACAAGGCACCTCCCATTGAAAGACTGGAGGAGGCGATCGCAACCGGCATTGTCAGACTGTGCCCGGTTTGCGATGCATATGAGGCCCGGGGTAGCCGCATCGGCGTTGTTGGTCCGGAGCATCTCGCCGTCAGGGAGGCTCTGTTCCTGAAGGGATATGGCAGTCAGGTCGCCTTGCTCGCCAATAACCAGGATGATGTTTCCGAAGCTGCCCGCGGCGCCGCCTTGGCAGGCGGAGTTGAAATCTGGGACGCTGTCGATGACCTGATCCCTCGACGAACCGGGTTCGATGTCGTCATGGCCGAGGGCGCCCCGATGCGTAACATCGATGTGGTATACCCTTCGATGGGCAGCGACGTACGCTCCGAACTAGCGGTTGCTCTGGGGGCTAACTGTGACGCAGAAGGCTATGTCCTGGTCAACCGACACCTTGAGACTTCAACGCCAGGACTCTATGCCATTGGCGACGTGGCCGAGGGGCTCAATCAAATTGCTGTTGCGTTCGGAGACGCCGCCAAGGCTGCAACTCACATTCATAACGACCTCCGCGATTGCGCCGAGCCGGCGACGAACTTCCGGCGAAGTTGACCTGCAGATGCGAACGCACCGTACCGGCTCACCTTTGGCTGCGTTGATGCCCGGAACCTGTTCCACCCGGCGTGAGACTACCGGCTTCGGCTTTGCTAGAGTTGTCCCAGGCGCAGCCGCTGGGTTGATGGACGGGCACGCGCTGGCGAACGGCTGGAGGAAGGAATGAAAATTCTCGTCACCGGCGCGTCAGGTCTGATTGGAGCCGCGCTTTGCGCGCGCCTGGCCGGCGAGAGTTATGAAGTGGTTCGCGTGCTTCACCACGCAGACACTGGCGTCCACCCGGAGATCCAAACCGTTTCCCTGGATATGGCGCGGGCCTTGCGACCTCAGGACTGGATCCCCTATCTCGCCGGTGTGGACGCCGTCGTAAACTGTGCCGGCGTCCTCCAGGATAGTGCCCGGGAAAACACCCGGTATGTCCATTCTACCGGCGCCTCGGCTCTCTTCACCGCGTGTGAGCACGCAGGTGTGAATAAGGTGATCCACTTTTCTGCCATCGGGGTCGATCGCCAGCAGCCGTCCGCCTTTTCCGCCAGCAAGCTCGCCGGCGATGAGGCACTGATGGCACGTAGCCTTGACTGGGTCATCCTGCGCCCCTCCGTAGTACTGGGAAGGCCGGCCTTCGGCGCAAGTGCACTTTTTCGCGGCCTCGCGGCGTTGCCGCTCTTGCCGTTGATGCCCGACACGGGCCGTCTCCAAGTCGTCCAACTCGATGACGTGATCTCCACCGTCCTGTTCTTCCTCAAACCCGGCAGCCCATCGCACCTCACGCTGGACCTGGCTGGGCCCGAGGCACTTTCGATGAGCGAGGTCGTGGGTCGCTATCGCCGCTGGTTCGGATGGAGCAGTGCTCGGGAGTTCATCTTGCCGAATTGGGCCGCAGCTATCTTGTACAGGTTCGGGGATGCCGCGGCTCAGCTGGGCTGGCGCCCGCCGATGCGCAGCAATGCAGCAAAAGAGATTGCCCGTGGCGCTGTCGGCGATCCCCAACCCTGGATGACGGCGACCGGCATTCAACCATCAAGTCTTACATCTGCACTGCGTTTAAATCCTGCGACGGTGCAGGAGCGATGGTTCGCCGGTCTTTACTTCGTCAAGCCGGCGCTCTTTGTCATCTTGCCGCTCTTCTGGATCATGACGGGCATCATTTCCCTCACTGCCGGCTGGCGCAGCGGAGTTGATTTGCTGATTGGCACTGCCGCCGGCCCCTTGGCCGAACCGGCGGTAGTCGCCGGCGCGCTGGCTGACATCGCCGTCGGGGCGCTTATCGCCTGGCGCCCAACCAGCCGGCTTGGTCTTTTCGGCGCAATCGCGGTATCGCTTTTCTATGCGATCGCTGGGAGCATTCTGCGGCCGGATCTTTGGCTTGAGCCACTCGGTCCGTTGATCAAAATCCTCCCGATCCTCGTTCTGCATTTTGCAGCGCTGGCCATTCTGGAGGAACGCTGATGACGTACTTCGTGCTTAAATACCTGCACGTGATCGGCGCTGCTGTGCTGCTCGGAACTGGTGCCGGCATTGCTTTTTTCATGCTTTTGGCACACCGGACCGGGAATGCCGCGACGATCGCAGCTGTCGCCCGAATTGTCGTGCTGGCTGATTTCCTGTTCACGGCTACGGCCGTTGTCGCACAACCTCTGACCGGACTGGGCCTCGCTAGGGTTGCGGGGTATTCGCTGTCCGAAGGATGGATCGTTCTCTCGATCCTGCTCTACATCTTAACGGGCCTGTTCTGGCTGCCTGTCGTGTGGATGCAGATCGAGATGCGAAATCTAGCCACACAGGCCGCACTCTCCAACCAACCTCCTCCCGAGCGCTACCATCAGCTGTTCAGACGCTGGTTTGTCTTCGGCTTCCCAGCTTTCGGCGCCGTGCTCGCCATTTTCTGGCTGATGATTGCGCGCCCGGCAATCGAGTGGTCATCGTTGTAGCTGCGATCGGCAAGCACTGCGTCGTGAATTCATCCGTCGCGCCTAGCTGGCTCCTGCCGGCGCGATGCACTGCGGTCGGGAACCACGGTCACTGCCGCGAGTTCTTTCGCATGGCCAATCATCCCGTCACCGGCGTGCTTACCTCAATCGGCACATTAACCTCCCGCCCCGCGGCATTCCTGATCCTGTTGGTCTACGCAATCCTTTGGATGATCTTCGAGCGACAGACCCTGGACTGGCATGGAGCGGCTACCTTGTTTACGTGGGCCATGACGCTGTTCATCCAGCGTGCCGAGCACCGCGACACTCAGGCCATTCACGCCAAACTGGATGAGATCCTGCGATCAGACCACAATGCCTCGAACATCACGCGGATCGACGATGAAGAGCCCGAGGAAATCGAAAAACACCGCCACCGCAGGCAGCAGGACGACTGATGAGCGGCGTTTTGGTTTCACGGCAGGGCGAGTAGAGGGTTTCCAGCTTTTGGCGCCTATCCGGCCGTTGCCGCCAAAACCACCACCCTGCTAATCCTCGCTCCAACTCGGCGTTACGGCGCCCGGCGTTGATCTCTCTTCCCGCCCGGTTTCGCGTCATTCAAGGTTCTCCGTGATAAGGCCGAACTCAACGGCCTCGGGCAGCAGTTCGTCGTCGCCCTTCGCGTCACTTCTCCTCCTGCGCTCAGGGCTCCGATTCTGCTCAGGCCTTCGATCCTTGCTGCGACTGTGGTTCAGCGACCGAAGGATCGGAGCCCTCTATTGTTCCACCGCATCCAGAAAAATTTGCCCGAGAACCAGGTCAGGCAAATCGGCCGGCTCGAAGTCCGTCATTCGCCCTTCTGGTTGCGCTCGACGAACTTGTTGAAACGGCTGGTTTGTCCGTCACCAGTCTTGGACTGGTAAAGAAAGGCCAGATCGTTCTCGTCGAATATGCGGAAGAACTCATCCCATTCGACCGGCTCGAATGCTTCCTCGGGTTTGCCGAAGTCGATCCGCAGGATGCCGCCCGCGCCTTTGGTGCGAACCACTGCCGGCCGTCCATCCCGCTCCTCCGCCCATTTGCGGATTTCGTCGTGATTGGTGGTCGTTTGCGACTGGGACATTGAACTCTCCTTTGATCATCGGCGTTGCCAACATCGGGCATCGTCGGGGCTGCCGGCGTCCTAACAGCACAAGGGCGGCAATGTTCCGGCACGGCGCGGCGAGCGCGATGTGGCTGCTTCCGAACGAAGCCGGCCAAAGGAACTTTGTTGAAGCCAAGGGAACAAACCTTTTGCCGAAAAGTTCGGGTCGCCAAGATTACCTGTCTGAGGAGTGGTCGTGAAACGGATATTGGTTACAGGGGGCTGCGGCTTCATTGGCCGGCATGTCGCCCAGGAACTCATCGAGCAGGATTATTCGGTTCGCATTTTGGATGTGCTGCTGGAGCAGGTGCACGCAGGCGAAACAGTCGCCCTTCCCGCCGGGGCCGAGCTGATCAAGGGCGACATTCGGGACCGGGAGGCGGTCGCCAATGCGCTGGAAGGCGTTGACGCGGTCATTCATCTGGCCGCGGAAGTCGGCGTCGGACAGTCGATGTACGAGATCGCGCGCTATGTCGGCACCAACGATCTCGGCACCGCGACGCTGCTTGAGGCGCTGATCAAACACCCGGTCGAGCGCATTGTCGTCGCCTCATCGATGAGTGTCTATGGCGAGGGCCTCTATGCTACATCGGACGGCCGGCGCATCGACAACGCCCGGCGCAAAGCGAGCGACATCAAAAACGGGCAGTGGAATCCGCTGTCGCCGGAAGGCGAACCCCTCTCCCCCCTGCCGACGGACGAGGAAAAGCCGGTCGATCTCGCCTCTATCTATGCACTGACGAAATACGCCCAGGAACGCGCCGTGCTGATCTTCGGCGAAGCCTATGGCGTCGATGCGGTGGCGCTGCGCCTGTTCAACGTCTTCGGCGCCGGCCAGGCGTTATCGAACCCCTATACCGGCGTGTTGGCCAATTTTGCTTCGCGTCTCGCCAACGGCCAACGTCCAATGATCTTCGAGGATGGCGAACAGAAACGCGATTTCGTCCATGTGGATGACGTCGCCCGCGCCTTTCGTCTTGCGCTGCAGCAACGCCAGGCAAGGGGTCACGTCATCAACATCGGCAGCGGCCGAGCCTATGCTATCAGCGACGTCGCGCGGGTACTTGCCGAGGCCATGGGAACGCCGGACCGCTCGCCAGAGTTGCTCGGCAAGGCGCGCTCCGGGGATATCCGCAACTGCTTCGCCGATATTTCCAAGGCCCGTGAGCTGCTCGGTTTCGAGCCGAGGCAACAACTGGAGAATTCGCTCGCCGATTTCGTTTCCTGGGTGCGCAACTCGTCCGCCATCGACCGCGGCGCCGACATGAAACGCGAGCTTGAAGAACGTGGGCTGGTGTCATGAATACGCGCAATCGACGCGACGCGCCCGTCGCCATTGTCGGCGGCAGCGGCTTCATAGGATCGAACCTGGCCGACAGCCTGTTGTCGGATGGCGAGCCGGTGCTGGTGATCGACAATCTCAGCCGCCCCGGCGTCGAACAGAACCTTGAATGGCTGGCGCAGAAACACGGAAGCCGCCTCATGGTCGAAACGATTGACGTGCGCGACGCCAACGCGCTTGCGCCCGTTCTGAAGAGTTCCAAGGCGATCTTCCACCTGGCCGCGCAAACCGCCGTCACAACGAGCCTGGTCCAACCGGACGAGGATTTCGACATCAACCTTCGAGGAACGTTCAATGTCCTCGAGGCGGCGCGGCTGAGCAGTGAGTTTGTTCCGGTGGTCTTCGCCAGCACCAACAAGGTCTATGGCAGCCTGCCCGACGTCGCGGTGCGCGAGGACGGCGATCGTTACCTGCCTTGCGATGGCATCATCCAAGCGAATGGCATCGACGAGACCCACGGCCTGGATTTCTGCACGCCCTATGGCTGCTCCAAAGGCGCGGCGGACCAATATGTGCTCGACTATGCCAAATCCTACGGCATGCCGACGGCGGTGCTGCGGATGAGCTGCATTTACGGGCCGCGCCAGTTCGGAACCGAGGATCAAGGCTGGGTCGCGCACTTCCTGCTGAGTGCGCTGACGGGACGTCCAATCACCATTTACGGCGACGGCAGACAAGTGCGCGACATACTGCATGTCTCCGATGCGGTCGCCGCCTACAGGGCCACGCTCGATCGTATCGAGACGACCAAAGGCCAGGCATTCAATCTTGGCGGCGGCCCCGATAATGCGATCAGCCTGCGCATGCTGTTGAGCGAGATCCGTAGCTTGACCGGCCGTGAGCTTTCGATCCGCCATGATGGCGAACGCACCGGCGATCAGCCCTTCTTCGTCGCCGACACCCGCAAGATCAAAGCGATGCTTGGCTGGAAAGCTCGTGTTTCATGGCGCGAAGGCATTCGCGATCTCGCAGACTGGCTGCAACAACACCGGCTCCAGCCTCGCCCCGAAGTCGTGAGGTACGTCGCATGAAAATCGCCCTGGTAAACCCGTTCTGGACCTACGACGACAGCATTTATTTCGGCTGCCGCCAACCACATCTCCCGCTGGAACTCGGCTATTCGAAATCCCTGCTCGAAACAGCCGGCCATGAGGTGTTGATGCTGGATGGGCAATTGCAGAAGCTCGACAACTCGGACCTCTCCGAGCGTGTGGCTGATTTCGCGCCTGCAATGACGGTCGTCAGTACCGCCCCGACTTATCTGTTCTGGCGCTGCGCACCACCCGAGTTGCGCGTGCCGGCCGATTTCCTCAACCGTCTCGCCGGGCGCGGTGGACGCACAGTCGCGGTCGGGCCGCATGGCTCGGCTACGCCCGCGCCAACCTTGCGCAAGCTTGGCGTCGACATTGTTGTGCGCGGCGAATGCGAGGAAATCGTCGCGGAACTTGCCCGGCGCGACGACTGGAGCGCGGTCCCCTCGACCGCTTACCTGCGCGACGCCAAGGTGGTTTTGAACGGCGGCGTCCACGCCAGCTCGTTTGTCGATCATCCGCCACTCCAATGGCCATCAGACTGGATCGCAGCCCATTCGCATCACCATCACAGGTTCGATGACAAGCAGGTTGGGTTCGGCGCGGAGGTCGAAGCATCGCGCGGCTGCCCCTACAATTGCAGCTTCTGCGCCAAGATCGATTTCCGCGATGCCTATCGCCGCCGCAACCACGAGGCGGTCATAGCGGAAATCGATCGGCTGATTGCCCAGGGCGTCGGCTACATTTATTTCATCGATGAAATCTTCCTGCCGCAAAAAGCGCTGCTGGAAGCGTTGATCCATCGCGACGTGAAGTTCGGTGTGCAGACCCGCATCGACCTTTGGAAGCCCGAGCTGCTGGAATTGCTTGGTGCGGCCGGCTGCGTCTCCATCGAGGCCGGTCTCGAAAGCCTGACCGTGGAAGGTCGTGCGATGCTCGCGAAGCGCTGCCGGCTGGGTACCGAGGAACTCGCCGCGCTGCTCGTCAATGCCAGGCGTCACGTTCCATTCGTACAGGCCAATCTGATCGGCGTCGTCGAGGATGACCCTGCCCTCGTCGATTACTGGCGAACGCACCTCATCGACAACGGCGTGTGGGCCAATGAACCCGTACCGCTTTATCCATATCCGAGTTCGCCAAGCTATCGCGAGCTTTGGGGCGAACCCGACGACCTCGCCTGGGAGCGCGCCCATGATCACTATCTCGCATCATTCCAGAAGTTCAGCGATATCCAGGAAAGGCGCCCGCGTCCGCTGGCGGAACTGGAGGCGACATGTTGCGGACACTGACGCCGCGCTCGCGGCGCATCCTGATGACGGTCGATGCCGTGGGCGGCGTGTGGCGCTATGCGCTCGACCTGGCCAGGGAACTTGTCAACGGCGGCGATAGCGTGGTGCTTGCCGGTCTCGGTCCGCCACCGTCCAGGCAGCAGGCCGACGAGGCGGAGGCTTTCGCGAAGCTGATCTGGCTGAACACGCCGCCGGATTGGATGACCCGCAACGGCGGTGATCTCGACGCGCTGCCGCGAGAGTTGCATGCGCCCATGCGCGACCACGCCATCGACCTTGTCCATTTCAACGCGCCTTCGCAGGCGGCGGGATTCGACGCGCCATGCCCGGTCGTGGTGGTCTCCCATTCCTGCGTGACGACTTGGTTCCATGCGGTCAGAGGACAGGCGGCGGATGGCGCATGGGCCTGGCAGAAGGAGCGCAACAGACGCGGCATGGATCGGGCCGACGCGGTCATCGCGCCGAGCCGCAGCCATGCCGACATGCTAGAGACCTGCTACGGCCCGATCGCGCGCTTGAGTGTGGTCAGAAATGGTGCCCGTCCTCTGCCGAAGGCCGAAAAGCATCAACCGCTCGTCTTCGCCGCTGCCCGCTGGTGGGACGAGGGCAAAAATGCGGCGGTGGTCGATCAGGCGGCGTCCCTGACGCGATGGCCTCTGTTTGCCGCCGGGTCGACGAACGGTCCAAACGGCGAGCATGTCAGCTTCAGCCATGCTGTTCCTCTGGGAGCAGTGCCGTCCGATGAGGTGCGTTCGTTGATGGCTCGCGCGGGTATTTTCGTATCGCCATCGCTCTACGAGCCATTCGGCCTGGCCGCGCTGGAAGCCGCCATGTCGGCTACGCCCCTGGTGCTTTCCGATATCGCCACCTATCGCGAACTATGGGACGGGGCCGCGATATTCTTTGACGCGCGCGATCCGCACGATCTCGCTGCCTGCCTCAACCGTCTCTCCAGCGATGCCGAGCTCCGGCGAGAGCTTGGCCAGACAGCCATCCGACGCAGCCGCAGGTTTAGGCTGACAAAGCAGACAGCGGCTATGCGCGGCGTCTACGACAAAGCGGCCTTAGCGATGGCGGAGCGCTGATCATGCGCTTTGTGTTTTACACCCACTCGGTCGTTTCCGACTGGAACCATGGCAATGCCCATTTCCTGCGCGGCGTGATGCGAGAGCTGGTCCAGCGCCGGCATCAGACTATTGCGCTGGAGCCGGCGAATGGCTGGAGCCGGTCGAATCTGCTGGCTGAGAAGGGGTCGTTCGCCATCGAACGCTTCCGCAAGGATTTTCCCGAACTGATGCCGGTGACCTACGACGCCGGATTTGATCACGAAGCCTGGATTGCCGAGGCCGACGTTGTGATCGTTCATGAGTGGACGGATCCGGAGCTTGTCGCACGTATTGGCCGTGCCCGGGCCGCCGGCGGCAACTTCATCCTTCTTTTTCACGACACCCACCACCGGGCCGTGTCTGCGACCGAGGCACTCTCGGCGCTCCGGCTGGAGCACTATGACGGCGTTCTCGCCTTTGGCGAAACCTTGCGCGAGAGCTATCTGCGCGCCGGCTGGGGCAAGCGCGTCTTCACTTGGCATGAAGCGGCGGACGATCGCCTGTTCAAGCCGCACCCGGAGATCCACCCCACCTCCGATCTGGTCTGGATCGGCAACTGGGGCGATGATGAGCGGACCGCCGAACTCAAGGAGTTTCTGATCGAGCCGGTGCACGATCTCGGCCTTGATGCCGCTGTTCACGGCGTACGCTACCCCAAGACCGCACTTGCGGATCTGGCCACCGCAGGACTGCGCTATGAGGGGTGGATCGCCAATGCCGACGTGCCGAAGGCCTTCGCCGCGCATCGTGTCACCGTTCACGTTCCACGGCGCCCCTATCGCGAGAGGTTGCCCGGAATCCCGACGATCCGCATGTTCGAGGCACTCGCCTGCGGCATTCCGCTGATTTCAGCGCCATGGTCCGATGTCGAGCAGCTTTTCAGGCCCGGTGTCGACTTCCTGTTTGCCGAGAATGGCTCGCAAATGCGGCAACAGCTTCGGACGGTGTTGTCCGACGAGGACTTTGCGGCCTCCCTGGTGACCTCGGGTCTCGAGACCATCCGCTCGCGGCACACCTGCCGCCACCGCGTCGACGAGTTGCTCGGCGTGCTCACGCAATGCGCGAACCGACACACCGCCGTCCCGACAGCCGCAAAGGAAGCCGTCGCATGAAGATCGCATTCTATGGATCGAGCCTTTTGTCGTCCTACTGGAACGGTGCCGCGACGTACTATCGCGGTTTGCTCAAGGCACTTTCGCAATTGGGTTACGAGATCACGTTCTACGAACCCGATGTCTACGACCGGCAGAAGAACCGCGACATCGAAGCTCCCGACTGGTGCACTGTCGTCGTTTATGAGGCGACCCAGCATGCGCTGATGCAGGTCGCGGCACGTGCCGCCGGCGCCGACATCGTCGTCAAGGCGAGTGGCGTCGGTTTCGAAGACGAGGCGCTGCTTCGCGCCGTTCTCGACCACGCCCGCAGCGACGCGCTTGTCGTATTCTGGGACGTGGATGCGCCAGCCACGCTTGCCCAGTTGCGCGACGAGCCGGACCACCCGCTCCATCGTGCACTGCAGGAGATCGACCTCGTGCTGACCTATGGTGGCGGCGATCCCGTTGTCTGGGCCTATCGTGCCATGGGCGCCAAGGAGTGCGTGCCCATCTACAATGCGCTCGATCCCGAAACGCACCATCCGGTCGCCAGCAAAGCGCGTTTTGCCTGCGACCTGGCGTTCCTCGGAAACCGGCTGCCGGACCGTGAAGCGCGTGTCGAATCGTTTTTCCTCGATCCCGCCAGCCAGCTGCCGAAACAGCGTTTCCTGCTCGGAGGCTCGGGTTGGGGCGACAAGCCGCTCCCCACCAATGTAGGCTGGCTCGGCCATGTCGGCACCCGCGATCACAACGCCTTCAATGTCACCCCAAAAGCCGTGTTGAACATCAGCCGCGACAGCATGGCCGCCAACGGTTTTTCACCGGCCACGCGAGTGTTCGAGGCGGCCGGCGCGGGCGCCTGTCTCATCACGGATGCATGGCTGGGCGTGGAACTGTTCCTGAAACCAGGCGAGGAGATCCTGGTCGCGCGTGACGGCGGCGATGTCGCCGAAATAATGCGCTCGCTGACCCCCGGGCGGGCCAAGGCAATCGGCCAAGCCGCACTTCACCGCGTGCTGGCGGACCATACCTACGCGCTTCGGGCGGATGTGGCGGATGCCGTCTTCAAACGTCATTTCGAGCACGGGGCCGTGGAGGCAGCGGAATGACCAAGAAACTGGACATCGTCTTTCTCGGCCTGTCGCTGTCCTCATCCTGGGGAAACGGCCACGCCACGACTTTCCGGGGTCTTTTGAAAGGCTTGCACGGACTCGGTCACCGGGTGACTTTTCTGGAGCGCAACGTGCCCTGGTACGCCAATCACCGCGATCTGCGCGATCCGGAGTTCTGCGCCTTGCGCTACTACGAAACCACTGCGGAGCTGCAACGCGACTACGCACAGTGCCTGGAGCAGGCCGACATCATCGTCATCGGATCCTTTGTTCCAGAAGGACGCCAGGTCATCGACATCGTCGCCTCGCTTTGCAAGGGGCAGCTCTGCTTTTACGACATCGACACCCCGGTGACCCTGGCCAAGCTTTCAGCCGACGATTGCGATTATCTGAGTTCGCGGCAAATTCCGTATTTCGATGTCTATTTCTCCTTCACTGGCGGACCAACGCTCAACCATCTGGCGCAAGACTTCGGCGCGCGTCATGCCGAACCTCTCTATTGTTCGGTCGATCCAGAACGGCATCACCCGACAGGAGATCCGATCCGCTGGGATCTCGGCTATCTCGGCACCTACAGCATGGACCGGCAGACAACGCTGAACGCTCTGCTGCTCGAGCCCGCACGGCATATGCCGAACCTCCGTTTCGTCGTGGCCGGCTCCCAATATCCATCCGACATCATCTGGCCGGACAATGTCGAACGCATCGAACATTTGCCGCCAGCCGATCACGCCGCGTTCTATAGCCGTCAGCGCTACACGCTGAATGTCACACGCAGTTCCATGATCACCGCAGGATGGTCGCCCAGCGTGCGCCTGTTCGAAGCGGCGGCTTGCGGCACGCCCATCGTCAGCGACCACTGGCCAGGGCTCGACAGCTTCTTTCCCGCATCGGCGATCCACACCGCCGCGGAGACGGACGAAGTCATCGATATCCTCGTTGGCGAGTCCGAGCGCGCACGCCTGGCCATGGCCGGCCGGGCTCGCAAACTCGTCCTCGCTTCCCACACCGGTGGGGCCAGGGCTCGCGAATTCGTGGCGGCGCTGACCCAACCAACGGCGACGGCCCTCGATCTCGACATTGGAAGTGCAGCATGAACGGCAGACAGGAGAAAACAGCGATGCGACAGACAAGAAAGGCGCACAGGGCAAAGACGGTGCTTGTTGCCGGCGGCGCGGGTTTCCTCGGTTCGCATCTTTGCGAAGTATTGCTCCGCAACGGCTGGCGCGTGATCTGCGTCGACAATTTTCTGACCGGGCGCATGGAAAACATCATCTCGATCATGGACCGGCCGGGTTTCCGGTTGATCGAGCAGGACATCTGCCGGCCATTGGATCTCGGCGAGCCCGTGGATCACATCTTCAACCTGGCCTGCGCCGCCTCACCGCCGCGTTATCAGGCCGACCCGATACACACCACGCGTACCTGCGTGATCGGAACCCTCAACCTGCTCGAACTCGCTGTCCGCAATGACGCGCGACTGCTGCAGGCCTCGACGAGCGAAGTGTATGGCGATCCGGAACAACACCCGCAAAGGGAGGATTATGTCGGCCATGTGAACTGCACCGGCCCACGCGCCTGCTACGACGAGGGCAAGCGCACCGCCGAAACGCTTTGCTTCGACTATCTAAGGGCCGGCAAGGCCGACGTCCGCGTCGCGCGCATCTTCAACACCTACGGTCCGAGAATGGATCCGGCCGACGGTCGCATCGTCTCGAATTTGATCATGCAGGCGCTCGAGAAGCGTCCGCTGACGATATTCGGCGACGGCCAGCAGACGCGATCCTTCTGCTATGTCTCCGACTTGATTGATGGATTGATGCGCCTGATGAACATCGACCCCAATCCGGGCAAGCCGGTCAATCTGGGCAATCCCGGAGAATTCACCATCGTGCGACTGGCGGCATTGGTGAAGGCGATGACCGGCACCAAGTCGGATCTGAAATTTCTGCCCCTGCCGCAAGACGATCCTCGGCGCAGGCAGCCTGATATTTCGCGTGCGAAAACGCTGCTCGGCTGGTCGCCGAGAGTGCCGCTCAACGAAGGGCTCAAGCTGACGATCGATTATTTCGCGGCGCTCGAAGGCACCGGCATCGGCGATCAGATGACAGGCCTTGCCAAAAGGAGACCCGCAGGCGGGCTGCAGAACCTTCCTGCATGACGCGGGCCGCGGACGGACCTGCCCGGAGATCGTTCGGAACATCCATCCAACCTTGTAGTTTGGCGGGAGGGACCCGATACGGAGGATCATCCTCATGCAACCCAAGCGACCCGCGAAGGATGTCGACAAGATTGCCGAACGCGAGGCGGCTGCCTATCTGCGGCGCTCCTCGATCACCTATCTCGAGTGCTGCGTCAGCCTGATGATGACGCATCTGCAGCGCGAGGAAGTGGCCGCTATTCTCGAGCAGGAAGCAGACATGCTACGAAGGCTGGATTGATCGAAACGCTACACCTGAGATTCGTCCAGGAATCGTATCAGCCCCGCCCTGTATCGGTCTCCGGTCGCGGCCAGCCTTGCTTTTTCCTGGCCATTTTCGGATTGCGCAGCCGTGCTCCAGAGCCCGATTTGGAACGCCAAATAGCAGGGTTCGAAAAAATCGATGTGGCCATTGTCAATATCGAGCCCCATCCCCTCGACCAATGTCGTCACATCGCTGTCGGACAGTCCATATTCGACACGGGCGCCGGCAATGTCCCACTCTATCGGCTGGCAGCCAATCAAATCGTGTGCCCGGCAATGGTCGACGGCATCTGTCTTGACCACCGAGCCGTCGGCACAAACGAGAAACTCCCACGCGTGAAGCTTTCCGTCGATTTCCACCGGCTGCAGAACATGCGCAGGGGTTTTTTTCGAGAGCCAGCCGCGCAACGTCGCCGCTCGGTTCTCGCCCAGAGCTTCAGATGTATTGAAAACAGCCATTTCCGTGAGTGCGAGCAATGATGCACCCGGTTCGCAGGTTCGGAGATTGAGCGCCCGCCAGGTTAGATAGCGCGCCAACTCCGCGACCAGCCTTCCTCTTGGCAGCGGCGCCTGGTCCATCGTGGTGCCGTCAATCCACCGTTCGACCAGAAAGCCGTGGCAAAGCCCGACCACTTGCGATCCGAACCCGGCTTTCCCCAACATTTCCGCGGCTCGTCTCTTACGCCGTCCGGTTTCGCCGAGGCCGGCGAATTTGACGAGCCAGCGACCACACCCCGCGGACGCCAGGAATTTACGCCGCTCGATGCCGCGCGGGCTCGGCGGCCAATGCTTTTCGTCGACGTAGTGGACGCTCCTCCATTCGCCACCAGACAGTTCGGTCAGGCGTAATTCGGGGCTGCCGACCGCCTCGGCCACCCATTCGCTAAGCGTGGGAATGTTCGAGCTTTCGGGGAAGGTGCATTCGAGCGCCGTCGC
Organism: Mesorhizobium sp. C416B; assembly: GCF_030323165.1. Taxonomy (NCBI): domain Bacteria; kingdom Pseudomonadati; phylum Pseudomonadota; class Alphaproteobacteria; order Hyphomicrobiales; family Phyllobacteriaceae; genus Mesorhizobium; species Mesorhizobium sp. C416B. The sequence goes on along the minus strand of NZ_CP100471.1, from coordinate 5,679,885 downwards.
CACATGTTTCGGACAGCGCGACCATGTCTCCCTGGCCTCCCGTGACGCTTCGATGCCCGGGTCGCCAGGATGGCTGGGAAACAGGTGAATGCGGTCCATACCAATACCCAGTTCCCGCAGCCACGCGACGACGGCGTGCATCGAACTGCCGGACAGACCGGGACCTTCGTCTACAACGGCGAAGCGTGCCGATGGATTGTTCTTCCAGGAAGCGATCGAGCGCGGATCGGCATTGATGTGCCTGCGGAAAGGATGGCCGACCGGACGAACGCTGAACGGCGCCGGCGCGCCAATCGCGGCAGCCACTATGGCGGCAAGCCCCAGGCCGATGCTGCGGATGCCGATCACGCATGTGTTCGCATCGAGACCTGACTCCTGCGCCGCTCCCAAATAGCTTTCGGGATAAAGCGCGTAATGCGCGTAACCCTCGGCAGAACCGGTCAGAACCTCAGCCTCGCAATCCAACCCGTCCAGCAGTTGGAGAAGTCCCGGCTCGATGCCACCGCCCACGGCGAAACCGCTTCGCCACGACTTCGCCACCTCTGCCGCAAGACCAACCAGCAATCTGGCGCCTTGCTGTTGCCGCGGCGAAAAGATGTCGATGCCCCTGTTCTCGAAATCGACATCGGCAAGCGCGCGAACCAGTTCCGATACGCTGATGAATAGGCCGACCAACGCGGCATGGCGTCGGACGCCATGAGCCATGCGGTCCAGACTTTGAGCAATTTCGCTCGCAGCATCGCGAAGCCGTTCTGCGCTCTGCCTCCGCTTCTGGTCGCCGTAAACAATCATCGATCGGTTTTCCAATGCTTCGCCTTGCGGCAACGCAGCGAGCGCTGCTTCGATCCATGCTGTCTTGCGCAATTTTTCGGCAGGCCAAGGAACATTCCGGCACGCTGGTGGTTCGGCTGCAGGAACTTACCTTTGAACAGCATAGGGCGGCAGTTTCGTGGGATCGAAAAAGGTTCGTGTCGGTATCGTCGGGGTCGGCAATTGCGCATCCTCCCTGGTGCAGGGCCTCTCCTATTATCGTCACGCAAAAAGCAACGAACCAATCCCAGGGCTGATGCATGCCGACCTCGGCGGTTACCATGTCGACGACATCGAGATTGTCTGCGCATTCGACGTCGCCAGGAGCAAGGTTGGCCTCGACGTCGCTGAAGCAATCTACGCCGCCCCGAACAACACGTTCCGCTTTGCCGATGCGGCGGCAAACGGCGTTCGCGTCGAGCGCGGACCGACACTTGACGGCATCGGAAAATACTTGCGCGACGAAATCGAGGAGGCGCCGGAGCCGGTTGCCGACGTCAGCGAAATCCTGCGCAACAGCGGCGCCGACGTGCTGGTCTCTTACCTGCCGGTGGGCTCCGAGGAGGCGACGCGCTTCTACGCCGAATGCGCGCTCGAGGCCGGCTGCGCCTTCGTCAACTGCATACCCGTTTTCATCGCCTCACGTCCGGAATGGCGCCGGCGCTTCGAGCAGCGAGGGCTGCCGCTGGTCGGCGATGATATCAAGAGCCAGGTCGGGGCGACCATCGTTCACCGCCTGCTGGCCAATCTCTTCCGCGAGCGCGGCGTGCGCATCGATCGCACTTATCAGCTGAATTTCGGCGGCAACACCGACTTCCTCAACATGCTGGAACGCGAGCGGCTGGAATCAAAGAAGATTTCCAAGACCCAGTCCGTGGCCAGCCAGTTCGATGTTCCCCTGGAGCCGGGCAATATTCATGTCGGACCCAGCGACCACGTACCGTGGCTGACCGATCGCAAATGGGCCTATATCCGGGTGGAAGGGACGACCTTCGGCGGCGTGCCGCTCAACGCCGAACTCAAGCTGGAAGTCTGGGATTCTCCAAATTCAGCCGGCGTGGTGATCGATGCGATACGCTGCGCCAAGCTTGCGCTCGATCGTGGCATAGCGGGAGCACTGACCGGCCCCTGCAGCTATTTCATGAAGTCGCCTCCCGAACAGTTCACCGACGCCGAAGCGCGGCAGCGCACGCTCGCTTTCATCGCCGGCAAGGACGAGCCTTTGCTGGATGCCGCGGAATGACGACAACGTTCTTTTTGATCCGTCATGCAGCGCACGACAATGTCGGCTCCTATCTTGCAGGACGGATGGACGGCGTTTGCCTTGGCGAGGCTGGGAAGGCGCAGGCCGCGCATCTTGGTGGCCGCATGGCCCGGGAGCCGATTGAAGCCATCTTGTGCAGCCCGCGTGAGCGTACGCAAGAGACGGCCGTGCCGATCGCGCTTGCCTGCGGCGTCGGCGAAATCGCGATCTGCGCCGAACTCGACGAGATCGATTTCGGCGATTGGTCGGGAAAGACTTTCGACGAGTTGAATGGCGATGCCGGTTGGCGGGCGTGGAACGACCAGCGGCAGGAGGCCAGGACACCGAGCGGCGAGACCATGCTGGATGTCCAGGAGCGGATCGTCGCACTGATGAACGCAGTGCGCGAGCGGCATCCGAATCAGTGTGTCGCCCTGGTCAGCCACGCCGACGTGATCAAAGCCGCCGTCTGCAAGGTGCTTGGCTTGCCGGTCGGCGACTGCTTCCGCTTCGACATCGATCCAGCCTCGATCACGACGATCGTGTCGGGTGACTGGGGCTCCAAGCTCCTGCGAATGAACGAAGCTGCCTGACGAGGACTTTCCGGATGCAGATGGTCATTTTCGGTCTCACCGTTACATCATCATGGGGCAACGGCCATGCCACGCTCTGGCGGGGACTGATCCGCGCCCTGGGTCGGCTGGGATGGTCCATCACCTTCTTCGAACGCGATACCCCCTACTATGCCGGGACGCGTGATCTCGATCGGCTCGATGGCGGCAACGTCGTCATTTATCCGGACTGGGAAGACATCCGTCGCGTTGCGGAGCGGGCAATGAAGCAAGCGGATGTCGTCGTCGTCACTTCCTACTGTGCCGACGCCGTGGAGGCCTCGCGGCTGGCGCAGCAGACAGGTCGCGGATTGCGTGTCTTCTACGATCTCGACACTCCGGTCACGCTTGCCCGCATCGAGCAAGGCGAGCGTCCGCCCTATTTCGGACCTGAGGGTCTTGCCGATTTCGACCTCGTTTTGAGTTACACCGGCGGCTCGGCGATCGAGGCGCTTAAGTCGGTTTTAGGCGCGCGTCACGTGGTACCTCTCTATGGGCATGTCGATCCCGACCAACACCGGCCGGCAGAGAAGCGGGCCGAATTCGCCGGTGATCTGTCCTATCTCGGAACTTACGCGGCGGATCGCCAGGCCGGCGTCGAAAAGCTGCTGGTCCGCCCGGCCGCGCGCCTGCCTGACCACCGCTTCATCATTGGCGGCGCGCAATATCCGCAGGAATTCCCATGGAGCGACAACATCTTCTTTGTCAGGCATCTTCCGCCAGCCGACCATCCGGCTTTCTTCTCATCATCTCGCCTGACACTGAACGTCACCCGGGAGGCGATGGCGCAAAAGGGCTGGTGCCCGTCGGGACGGCTCTTCGAAGCGGCCGCGTGTGGGGCTGCCATCGTCACCGATGCATGGCCGGGCCTAGCCGAATTTTTCGAACCCGGCCGCGAAATATTGTTGGCGCATGACACCGATGATGTGGTCGCCGCATTGCAATTGCCGGAGTGCGAGCTCGACGGCATTCGAAGGCGTGCCCGCGACCGGGTCTTGGGCGAACACACTTCCGCACGGCGCGCGGCGGAACTGGATCGCATCCTGAACGATGCCTTTCAAAGATCTCCCGGCGAACCGATGAGGGAAGCGGTCTGATGTTGGGCATCGTACCCGCTGCCGGGCGCGGCAGCCGCATTCAGCCGCTCGGCTTCTCGAAAGAGCTGCTGCCGGTCGGTAGCCGGATCGATGGACAGACCGAGCGTCCCTGCGCCGTGAGCGAGTATCTGGTACGGCGCATGGTGCAGGCCGGCGTCGACAAGATTTGCTTCATCATCGGATCGGGTAAATCCGACATCCTTGAATACTACGCCGCCGGCTACGGTGACGCGGCGGCTCTCTTCGTGGTGCAGCCGAACCCCGTCGGTCTGTGCGATGCGATCTTCCGGGCGGCGCCCCTCGTCGCGCCCGACGAGGTCGTCCTGGTCGGCCTTCCCGATACGATCTGGTTTCCCGAGGACGGTTTCCGCCATTTGCCCGACGATCAGCTCTCATTTCTGCTTTTCCCGGTGGATCAGCCGGAATTCTTCGACGCCGTCGTCACCGACGTCCACGAGCGCGTGATCGAAATCCAGGTCAAGCGGCAGGATGCCGCCACGAACTGGGTTTGGGGTGCGTTCAAGATGCCGGGCCATATCCTGCATCAGCTTGCGGGACTCTGGCGTGAGCGGGAGCGCAGTGACGAATATATCGGCACTTTGGTCAACGCCTATATTGCGGCCGGCGGTACAGCTTTTGGTGTCAGGGCTGGGTCGGACTATGTCGATGTCGGCACTTTCAACGGCTATCGCACAGCGCTGCGGTTGCTTGAAAACGACGCCCCATCCGCGCACCGCCGGCCCACCATGATCATGCCCGGCGCGCAGTCGCATGTACCCGTCGTTCCTGGCGAAGGAGCCTGAGCCATGCTGCATTCCCATGCCGAAATCCGCCGCCGCATCGATGCGCTCGGCCCGTGGTTCCACAACATGGAACTTGCCGGCGTCGAAACCGCTCCCAACCATTTTCTGGGCAACTACCCGCTGATCAAATGGCGCAAATTTGCCAATGCCATTCCCGCTGATCTGACGGGCAAGGCGGTACTCGATATCGGCTGCAATGCAGGATTCTACTCCATCGAGATGAAACGGCGAGGTGCTGACCGTGTCCTCGGCATCGATTTCGATGACGCCTACCTGGCGCAAGCTCGCTTTGCCGCCGAGGTTGCCGATTGCGAGATCGAATTCCAGAAGCTTTCGGTCTACGACGTCGGCTCTCTGCGCGAGACATTCGATGTCGTGCTGTTCATGGGGGTGCTTTACCATTTGCGCCACCCCTTGCTCGCGCTCGACCTGATCCGCGAACATGTCGCCCGTGACCTGATGATCTTCCAGTCCATGCAGCGCGGCAGCGCGGATCTGCCCGAGTTGGAAGAAAACTATCATTTCTGGACGCATGACCTGTTCGACCAGCCGCAGTTTCCCAAGCTGCATTTTATCGAGCACCGCTATGCCGACGATCCCACCAACTGGTGGATTCCAAACCGCGCCTGCACCGAAGCGATGCTGCGCAGCGCCGGTTTCGAGATCGTTCTGCACCCCGAGCAGGAGGTCTATTTCTGCCGCGCAGCCGGGGACCCGGCCGGCGGCGGCGCCATCTACCCCTCGAAAGGACAGCTCCATGATTGAAGCCGCCATGATCTGGAACGAGCCCAACAACAAATCGCATTGGGACCCAGAGCTCGATCCCGATTGGAGCCGCTTTGCCAGGATGGCGGTCTTGTCGGCTGACGCAATCGCGTCGGAGAACCCGTCTTTGACGAAAGTACTCGGTGGCATCTCGCCGATAGATCCGAGCTTTATCACCCGCATGAAGGAATTCGGCGTGCTGGACCATGTCGATGCCGTCGCCGTGCACGGCTTTCCGCTCGACTGGAACCTGTGGCAGATCCACGAATGGCCACAGAAGATCGGCGAGATCGCGACCGTCACCAACCTTCCCATCTGGGTCAGCGAAGTCGGCGTATCGACCTTCGGCGCGGAAGAAATCCAGGTCTGGGGGCTCAAGCGCACCGCCGAGTTGCTGATCGGCAACGCACCACGCATCCAGTGGTACAGCCTCTACGATCTTCCGCGCGAATGGGAAGCAACGACGCGGCATCGCGAGGCGGAGGGCTCTTCTTACTATCGACATTTCCACATGGGGCTGCTGCGCCAGGACGGTACGCCAAAACCTGCGCTGGAGGAGTTCCTGCGCTACACGCCCGCAATGGGGCTGGTGCAGTGGTTTCATTTCGAGGACCCCCGGCTGGACGATGCCGTCGCCTGGATGAAGCGGCTGGGCGTCACCAATATGCGAACGGGGCTTTCCTGGGCAGACAGCTTCCGGCCGAACGCGCTGGACTGGTTCGACCGGCAGATGGAGGCACTCGCCGATTTCGACGTGACGGTCACCTTTTGCTTTACACCGCAGCATCGGGGAATGATGCCCCACCACACCAGCCCGCCACTGGCGCCGGAGGAGTTCGCGGAATTCTGCGCAACCATGATCCGCCGCTATGCGCCCGGCATGACGTCCGCTTCGCTCCCGACGCGGCGGGCCTCGGCAGCGTGAAAGTGTCATGCTGCCATGCATCAGACGCCTGACACATTGGACGAATTAGCGGCATCATCGCCAGGTGGTGCGGCATACGGGACCGAGGCGCAACCAGCCGCGGCGCTCACTGTCCTCAATGTCGCCTACCCTCTCGCGCCCGTCGGACCCGATGCTGTCGGCGGTGCCGAACAGGTTCTGTCGATGCTCGATCGGGCACTGGTTCGCGCCGGCCACCGCTCTATCGTCATTGGCTGCCACGGCTCCAGCGCGAGCGGTACCCTTGTGGAAATACCGGCTGAAGACGGCGTGCTCGACGAGGCGGCGAAGAGCCGCGCGCAGCAGGCTCATCGCAAAGCGATCGCCGCTGCCCGCGCCCGATGGCCGGTCGATGTGGTCCATCTGCACGGCATCGATTTCGATGCCTATCTGCCCGACGATGGCCCGACCCTGGTGAGCCTCCACCTGCCCTTGGACTGGTATCCGGCCGAGGCTCTGCGACCGACGCGCGACGACCTGTGGCTCCATGCGGTCTCGTCCACCCAGCAGCAAACGGCGCCACCAGGGGCCAGACTGGTGGCGCCGATTCCCAACGGCGTTGACATCGAATCATTGAACCTGGTGCAGCCGAAGCGAGACTTTGCCCTGGTTCTCAGCCGGGTCTGCCCGGAAAAGGGCATTCACCTGGCCCTGGACGCGGCCAAACAGGCGGGCGTGCCCCTGGTCATCGGCGGCAAGGTCTATCCCTACGAAACACATACGCGCTACTTTCGCGACGAGGTCCAATCCCGTCTTGATGCTCGCCGCCGCTTCCTGGGCCCGCTCGGTTTTAACGCCAAGAGGCGCTTTCTCAACGCAGCCCGCTGTCTGGTCATTCCAAGCCTCGCCGCCGAGACAAGCTCGCTTGTCGCCATGGAGGCCCTCGCCTGCGGTACCCCGGTGGTCGCATTCCCGAATGGTGCGCTTGCGGATGTCATCGAGCACGGCAGGACGGGCTTTCTCGTCAACACAGTCGACGAGATGGCCCAAGCCATTCTTGCGGCGCCCAGCCTGGACGCCGAGGCGTGCCGGGTGGAGGCGCGACGGCGGTTTTCGCTGGAACGGATGATCTCGTCGTATATGGCTGCCTATCAGGCGCTGGCACAACTTGGCACAGATTGCCGGCGCTTCGCTGCGGCACCGTGAGAAAAGCAGTGTTGCGCAGCGAAATCATCGATGACCCCGTAAAATTCGATGCCTTGACGCCGCACTGGTGGAAACTGTGGGAGCAGAGTTCCTCTGCGACGCCGTTCCAATCCCCCGCCTGGCTGGTGCCATGGTGGCGCGCATTCGCACCCGGTGAACTGGCGACAGTTGCGGTCTGGCGTGGCGGCGATCTGGTCGGGCTGGCGCCACTCTATCTCGAGCATGGAACGGCCGGTTCGAAGCTGCTTCCGGTCGGTATTTCGCTCAGTGATTATCTGGACATCCTGGCTGTCCGGGATATCGAGGCGGCGGTTGTCGCCACCATTGCCGAAACGATCTGCTCGGTCGGGTGGTCACAATGGATCTTGTCTGATCTGCCGCAAAACAGTGCCGGTCTTACGATCGCGCATCCCGGTTTAACGGTCGAGAGGCCGGTAATTCATGCAGCCTGTCCCGTGCTTGCTGTTGCCGGCGACGACACGTTGGCCGGCTGCGTTCCCGCTCGGCGCAGGCGCCAGTTGCGCCGGGCGCGCCAAGCGGCGTCCAGACGCGGCCGGCTCGCGTTGGCGTCAGCGCGGGGCGATCAGAACTTCCTGAACCAATTGATCCGCCTGCACCAGGCACGCTGGGTTGGACATGGAGGTGGTGTATTGGCCGACCCCGCCGTGCAGCACTTCCATGGGCTTTCACTTCCCTTGCTCGATGCTCACGGCCTGGTCCGATGCTGGTTGCTCGCGATCGATGGCACGACTGTCGCCGCCTATTACGGATTTCACCACCGCGGCCGCGCCTATGCCTATCTCGGCGGCCTAGATCCTGCATATGCCGAGGAGAGCCCAGGGGCGATCCTGATCGGCCACGCGATCGCGGAGTCGATCCGCGAGGATGCGCGCGAGTTCGACTTCCTGCGCGGCCAGGAGCCCTACAAATACGGCTGGGGCGCCGTTGACAGGTGGACGATGCGGAGGATCTGGACGCGGAGTTGATGTCATGAGTGTGCACGCGCAGCGCCGGACATCGGTCAGACGGGCGGTCGAAGATTGCATGGCCGATGGTGCCTGCGCCGAAGCTGTTCTCGTCAGGCTGGCGCTTCACCTGCCGCCCACAATTGAAGCGGCGGAATTGGCGGAGGTCGTGCTGAAAGTCCGTCCGGCGGATACCGGCGATGCTGAAAGACTGCGAAAGGTCGCTGGACTGCTGCGCCACAAACCGGGCGTCCTTGCCACTTTGCGAGCGACACGCGGCGCCGTTCGGCATGAACGCGGTAACGGCGAGACGGATATCGCCGTCGTCACGCGGCTGGCCTCGAGTTTTGATGCCGCGGCAGCAATTTCGACAGCCGCAAGTGTCCAGTTAGGATCCCTTGGCGATGACGAGCGGCTGACAGCCATGACCGACGAAATCGTTGAATGGCTCGAGGCGCGAGAATTCACCGGAATTGAACGAGACATTCTCGACATCGGTTGCGGCATCGGACGTTTCGAGCGCGCGCTGTTCAATTCCTTCAAGCGGATGGTCGGCATCGACATATCGTCGCGGATGATCTCTATCGCCTCCGAGCAATGCGCAACGCTCGGCAATGTCGAACTGCGCCAAACCTCCGGTCTCGATCTGGCCGACTTCGACGACGACAGTTTCGATTGCGTGTTGGCGGTCGACAGCTTTCCCTACCTGGTCCTGGCCGGCATGGCTGAGCGGCTTTTCGATGAAATTGCGCGCGTTCTCAAACGGCCGGGCCGGCTCGCATTGCTGAACTATTCTTATCGCGGATCGCTTTCTTTGGACCGGGCCGACATCGGCCGTCTTGCGCAAGCTCACCAATTGCGGGTCGTCATCGACGGCGAGAAGCCGTTTCGGTCATGGGATGGCGACGCCTTCCTGCTTGCTGGGTGAGACGGAACATTACAGCGCGATGCCGGTTCGGGCGTCGGCACCGATCGGTGTCCTGGATTCGAAGGAGGAGATCATGGCATCCGGCGGCAAAAAGCATTTCGGCCAAGGCAGCCAAGGCAAAGGTGCCGGCGCCGGCGCAATGACCACCTTGGACAAGGACAAGATCGAGGAAAACGCGGTTTTGTCCAACCGCGACAGGAAGCAGCATGGCCGAGAGCGCGGGCTGGACGGCAATCGAACCAAGTCCGATCAATTTCAGGATCACGCCGCAAACCGGTTGCTGAAGGACTGACGCCACCGCGCCGCGTCTTGCCGCGGCACGGAGGAAAAACTGTGCAAGGGCCGCCGGTGAGCCTCTCAGCGGCCGACAACGCCTTGTAGTGCCGAGCGCTCATCCACCAGACTTGGATCTAGGGATGCTATCAAGAGAACGTGATGTCTCATTCGAGCGACGATACCACGGATCTGCTTGTCGAGATGGCAGTGGATCGGGAGATTGCTTCCCTGCTGGCCGCCATAGAGCAGGAAAAGATACCAGACCGCCTATCCAAGCTGGCGATCGAATTGCAAAATGCTCTCGTCGGGAAGCATCGGCGAGACGTGAAGAGCTGATTATCTGCGGCTGTCGACCTCTATATCGAGCTGACCATCCGACAGCTGATTTCGCCTTTCTATCAATGTCTGCAACGAGCTCTCCCCGAGTAGCTCAAGGATGTTGGCGCGGGCACGGTTCAGCCGGCTCTTGACCGTCCCTACCGCGCAGCCGCAGATTTCGGCGGTTTCCTCGTAGCCCACTCCTAAAACGCCGATCAGCATCAGCACCTCGCGCTGATGTTCGGGCAGCTTTTGGATGGCGCCGTGAACTTCCTTGCTCTGAACGGTCCATTCCTGGGTAGCTTCCGAAATCGGTCTCGAAGACGCGCAGTCGAGAAGGCCTGGCGCTTCCCGTGCAGCGATCTTGATCCGCGTGTAGTAGGTGTTGCGCATGATGGTGAAGAGCCACGACTTCATGCGTGTACCGGGTTCGAACTTGTCGATGTTGGCGAGCCCTTTGGTCAACGTTTCCTGCACCAGATCGTCGGCATCGTCTGGAACGCGGCAGAAGGTGCGCGCGAAAGCCCGCAGGGCAGGTATCAGATCAACGATGGAAACGTCATTGGTTTGTTGGTCGGCCAAGAGATAGCCTCCGGATGACAATGGTCCAGCTCCCAGAAGAAAGAGTGAATGAACGAAGCCAGAGCTAAATGCATGGAAGTTTGGTTCGTTCCCGCCGTTGGAAACAACTCTTCGAAAATTCCACCGGGCGCGAACACGCCGACTACGGTCTTCCCCCAAACACGCCCACTTCAAAGGAACGAAACACCATGCCGAGCTTCATTCCCGGGAACCTCGCCGGTGCGTTTGGCTGTGCAGGGCATGGACCGAGTCGTGCGGCTGGTAACGCGCAAACCACTGCCTGACAAACCTATTGGCGAACCACGTGGCGAACTCGGCTACCATCGATACATAGCGATAATGGTTGGCCCGGAGGACATGTTAAAGTCGTTGATTTTATCGATTTGTCGGCGCGGGTGAAATCCAGCAATCGGTCGAAGTTGCCGGGCAGTCGGCCAACGACCATGCTCGTCCAGCACTTGCTCTATTCTGCCCTCCGATCGGGCTAAGCCGATGAAATACCGGGTTGATTCACCCTTGACGGCGTCGCCGAACGGCGTGCTGTGGCGTACAATCTGCAGCTGCTCTCCGAAGCTGGCTGTTGCGGTGCTGTGCAACTCGCTTTGGCGAAAATCACGGATGACGATCAGCGCTTGAGTGAGCGCCCGAACCGGTCCTCGATCCGCGACTGCAGGAACTCGAGCCCCATCGAGAGCAGCCAATAGATCATCGAGGCGGTGATGAGCATCTCGATGTGGCGGAACTCGGTCTGGCCCTGCGTGCGTGCGAGATACATGATCTCCCAGACCCCGACCACCGAGACCAGCGAAGAATCCTTCAGCATCGCAATGAACTGGTTGCCGGTTGGCGGCACGATGACCCGCATCGCCTGCGGCAGGATCACCAGGAACATCGTCTGGTTAGCGCTAAGGCCGAGTGCCGTAGCACCCTCGGTCTGGCCGCGCGAGATGCTTTCGATGCCGGCCCGGAAGATCTCGGTCATGTACGCGCCGTAGCAGAGCGACAGCGCCATGATACCGGCCGGCACGGCGCCGATCACATAGCCAATCTGCGGCAGGCCGAGATAGATGATGTAGATCTGCATCAGCAACGGCAAGCCACGAAACAGAGAGGTATAGAAGGTCGCCAAGCCATAGACCACGCCGTTGCGGGAAAGTTTGGCGATGGCGCCAACGAAGGCGATGAGGGTGGCAATGGCGATCGAAATGGCCGAAATGTAGAGGGTCGTCACCACACCCTTCGAGACGAGGAAGCCGATCTTCTTGGCGATGAACGCGAAGGACAAGTCGAAGGAATAGAAAAACAACATTAGCAACACGAACAGCTCTATCCAGACTGCCACAATCTGCTGTTTGCGGCTGAGATACCGCAGCGCGTTCCAGTTCGCCACCAAGATCAATGCGATCAGCACCGCCGAGACCGCCCGCCCGACGTCCGGGTTGGCGGCGAGCCACTCGACGGACCACGGAACGAGCTTGCCGAGCCAACTGGCTTTGATGCCGAGCCCATACAGGCCGGCGGCGATGGCGGCGAGCACGAAGAACACGCCAACGCGGCGCGCCGCGTCCGGGTGGTTGAGCAATAGTCGGCCGATCACGTCTTCGATCTCCCTGCGGTCAGCGGGCCCGCTCGCGCCACCAATCCTGCGCCTGCAGCTTCCAGTAGGTGAGTTGCGCAACCGCAAGTCCAGCCGGGCCGCCCGCCCAGGCAAGGCCGAAGGGTGTGAACAGCCGGTAGCGGTCCGATTGTCCCAGTATGGCTTCGGCGATCAACTTGCCGGCGATCGCCGTGGTGTTGATGCCATGGCCACCAAAAGCCGTGAGGTACCAGACGCCCGGCTGCAACGGGCCTATCTGGGGCATCATGTGCCGGGCATAAGACATGAGCCCGGACCAGGCGAGTTCGGTCTTGAGGTGTTCGAGCTGCGGATAAGTGGTGACCATCTCACGGCGCAATTGCCTCGCCAACACGCCCGATGAGGCTGCCCGGGTGGTGATGCGCCCTCCCCAGAGCAGCCGCCTGCCGTCTTCGACAACACGGTAATAATCGCCTGCGCGACGGTTATCGCCGACGGCGTCGGTCGTCGTAATCGACTTGGCGATGAGGTCAGGCGCCTCCTCGCTCACCATAACGTAAGTGGCGATCGGCAGGAATGCCCGCTGCAGCCGACCGACCAGTGGCCCCGTATATCCGCCGGTGGCAACTACGGCCTGGCGGGCGCGCACTTCGCCGCTGTCGGTACGCAAGATCTTTTCGGCGCCGTCAAGGTTGGCTTCAACGGCAGCCGTTCTCTCGTATATCCTGCCGCCCAGCCGCTCGATCTCGCCAGCAACGGCGCGCAGATAGTTAAGCGGATGCATGTGGAAGGCGCTGGGATCGCGCAGGCCTTGGTGGTAGCGATCCGAATGCAGCACCGCTCGCACCTGGTCGCGATCGAGATAGTCGAGCCGATAGTCGAAATCCCGCGCCAGTTGCTCGGCATATGCCTTGAGCGCGGCGCCACCATCGTGGCGAAGCACGCTCAATATACCGGAGCGCGGCTCTGCCGCCTTGATGTCGAGATCGCGGATCGTCTGCCGCACGAAGTCGACGCCTTCGATGGACAGGCGGTGCAGTTTTTGTGCCGCGTCGACGCCGGCCATCGCGGCGATGTTGTCGGTGCCGGTGGCGAAACCGGGATTGACGAAGCCGCCATTGCGACCGGAAGCGCCGAATCCTATCCGCTGCGCCTCAAGCACGACGACCTGCTGGCCGGCGCGAGCCAGCTGCAACGCCGTTGTCAGGCCGGCCAGTCCGCCGCCGACAACGACTGTCTCGCACTCGGAAACGCCGCTCAGCGGCGGTCTGATGGTGTTGTCGGCAAGCGTGCGTCGGTAATAGGTGTCAGGACATGTCATGATCAATATGATGAGGTGGCGGCACTAGAGCATTTTGCAGGCAGGCGGAGCCGCCCGGTGTCGTGGAAATGCGGCTGAAACAAAACAGATGGAGCGGGATGTTCAATTGAATGCATCCCGCTCAAGCTTTATCCACGACGCTCCTCAGTCGGCGCTGTAATCCTTGCCGTACCACTTGGTGGTCAGTTTCGCGAGGGTACCGTCCTTCTTCATCTCGTCGAGAATGCCGCCGATCTTGGCATTCCACTCGGCATCACCTTTTTCCGCGATCACCACCAGCGGCTCACGGAAGGCATAGCCGCCTTCCAGGACACGCAACGGGTAGCCGTTCTTTATCGCGTTCTGAGCCGTCTGTTCTGGTGCGATGACCGCGTTGAGGCGCACGCCGTCGCCAAGCCTCAAATCGTCGAACGGCAGCATTGAGTCGGCGAAAGTCCTGATCTCACCTGGCTCCAGCTTGTATTCGATGGGCGGCAGGCCGGGAGCATCGATCTCGAGTTGTCTGCGGATGAAATCCTCCGACGTGGTGGCGGTCTCGACGCCGATGATCTTACCGTTCAGGTCGGCGACCGATTTGGCCGGGCTGTCCTTGTGAACCACGTAAACGTAGGGGCTATAATAATAGATGCCTTCGAAATCGATCACCTTGGCCCGCGCTTTGGTCGGCGTCACCGAGCCGACACCCAGATCGTAGCGTCCCTGCCAATGGCCGCCCGTCATCGTCGCCCAGTCCGGCGTGTCGAAACTGACCTCCACACCGAGGCGCCTTGCGATCTCCTTCGAGACGTCGATATCGAAGCCGACCAACTGATTACTGTCGTCGAGGAAACTCTGCGGCGGCCAACCGCTGTTTGTGGCGACCACCATTGCCTTCTTCGAGGTAACCCGGTCGATGGTTTCACCCGCCGACGCCGCAGACGCGAACGCGAGCGTGGTAGTGGCCAAGGCCAGCCACGCGATCAATTTCCTCACTTGAACCTCCCTCTTCATCGTCATTCAGACATATGCTTCCCAGAGCGCGCTCCCGTAGAGAAACAGCAATTGAGAGCGCGGCATGAGATCGATCTCATATCAGCACACATATCGACGAGGGGATCAAGTCCTTTTTCAAGTAGCCAGTTGTCCTCCGGGGGCGCAAAGCATCGGCACCCGCACGGTGCGGCGGAACCGCGTTTGATGTGACGCGCGTGACTTTCAAGACAGAGGAACGAAGGTCTACTTCAACCTACACAGCATCATAGACAGATGGCGGCACAGGATGGCTTGCTGTCTACGAGTTTCCGATGTTCCGGTTAAGCATGGGTGCGCGGCACACCGGCAGCAGCACCAGCAGGATGATGGCGGAGTCGACCCAGAGGACCCTGTTCACGCCCATCGTGTCGACGATCTGACTGGTCGCTAGGGTACCCACGGAGATGGCAAGATTGAAAGTGAAGCAGTAGATGGCCGTCGCGGTCTCCGCGCTTTCTGGTGCTGCACTCAGCACCCACGTCTGCAGCGTGATGGGCGCCGCGCCATACGCGAAGCCCCACACCAGCAGCAGGATGGTTCCTGTGAGCGGCGTGACCCCGAGCAAAGGGAAGAGAGCCAGCGTGGCGCCGAGCCCAATGACGATGCAGGCCAATGTGCGACCGACGGATTTGGCGGCCCAGACGCCTGCGACGGCGTTGCCAATCATTCCGAGAATGCCATACCCCAACAGTAGCCAGCCTATGCTCCCTGCAGTGACGCCCGAGACCTCCAGCAACACCGGGCTCACGAAGGTGTAGGCACCGTAGTGAGCAGCCACCAGCAGTGCGGTCGCAACCACGCCCGCCAGAAGGGCGGGATTGCGCAATTGCGCACGCAGGGCTTTCACCTCCACAGGCTGCGCCGCCTCCAGCTTCGGAAGCACAAGCAGGGCGGCGAGCAGTATGGCAAAGCTCAGACCGGCGAGAGACCAGAACGCGCCGCGCCAGCCGACTAGATCACCGATGATCGTGCCGGCCGGCACGCCCAGCACCGCAGCGGCACTTACACCGCCGAAGACAATAGTCATGGCGCGCGGCACGGACGGTCCAGGAACAAGGCGTACTGCGATGCTCCCGGCTATCGCCCAAAAGCCACCGATGGTGATCCCGACGAGCAGCCTGGACGCGAGCAGAACGGGAAAGTTCGTTGCAAGCGCTGAAATCACGCTCGCCGCAGCCATTGCCGCGAGCAGGCCCGCCATCAGAATACGCCGGTCGAGCCTCCCCACTGCCAACGGCAAACCGATAGAAGCGAACGCCGCAATTACGCCGGGTATCGTCACCGTGAGACCGCCACTCCCAATAGAGACATTCAACTCGGAAGAAATTGCCGGAATCAGCCCCACAGGGAGTTGCTCCGCAGTGATCATCGAAAAAATACCCAGCGATACGGTGAGCACGGAGAGCCACATGCGAACAGTGGCTCCCTGTTTCTCCTGAAGGGCTGCTTTGGTCAGAGACATGATCACCTCCAGCCCGCAAGAAGGCACTCGACGCCGACGTTTCGGGCAAATGTTAGAGAGACGGATCGGGCAATTGATCCCGGCCTGGCTTCAGATAATCTGTCCACCGTGGATTGATAATGGAGGGAAATATGGATGGTGAATTCACGAAACGTGAATGAAAGAGGTGATTGCAGTTGGACCGGCTGACCAGCATGACCGTGTTTGCCAACGTCGTCGGTGAAGGCAGCTTCGCTGGAGCGGCCAAGCGGATGCGACTATCGCCAGCGGCCGTGAGCAAGCATGTCCAAATGCTGGAAGAGTGGCTTGGCGCACGCCTTCTCAACCGGACGACCCGGCGCATCAGCCTGACAGAGGTCGGCGCCTCCGTCTACGAGCGCAGTCTGCGCATAATCGAGGATGTCGAGGAAGTTCGTACGAGCGCGGCCGAGAGCAAGACACGTCCGACCGGCTCACTGCGTGTCAGCGCGCCGATCTCCTTCGGCGCGATGCACCTTGGGAGAGTCGTTGCAGAATATCTCGCGGTCTATCCGGAGGTGTCGGTTGAGTTGGTGTTGGACGACCGTGTGGTTGATATCGTGGAAGAGGGCTTGGATGTCGCGGTACGCATCGCTCCACTCACGGTTTCCAATCTGGTTGCTCGCCGAATCGCGCCCTCACGCGAGGTGGTCTGCGCTTCGCGCGACTATCTGGACAGACGCGGGCGTCCCACAAAGCCGTCGGATCTCCACGACCATGATTGTCTGGACTACGCGTTGCGCGCCAGCCGCGGAAAATGGCGGTTCGACGGACCAAAGGGGGAAGTGGCGGTAAAAATCACTGCACGGATGACGGCAACGAACGGGCAGCTCCTGCGCGATGCGGCGCTGGGTGGAGCAGGCATAGTACTTTGCCCCACTTTCCTTGTTGGAGAAGCCATTCGTTCGGGCCAGCTGGAGACAGTGATGCCCCAGTTCAAGCCGGTAAGCCGGTCGATATACGCGATGTACCCGTCAAGAAGGCATCTTTCCGCCAAAGTTCAAAGCTTCGTAACGCTTCTCGCCGCCCACTTTGGTGAGAACCCGCCTTGGGACAACTTTGGACCATGACGACTGGAATGTTGAGCCCAGAGGCCGCGCGCACTTGCACGGCCTTACTGTGCATGGGACCAGCACCCAGGGCCAAGGGGCGGTGCATATCGAGCCGTCCAGCACCTTTTCGAGACTGAAGCATCCGCTATTTGCCGACGGTCAGTCGCTGAGGCTCAATCCACCGCCCATCCTAAGCGCCGCCACAGCGCGAGTTGTAGCATCTGCGGTGTCTCTGGTTCTCTGCGGCCACCGGCGGAACGGGTTGTAAGCAGGCGCGTTCCTCCAGCGTCAAGCTTGGAGAACATACATGGATGACGAGCTGCGCCTGAAGTTACAAGAGCTGAGCCAAAGCATGCAAACGCGAGCGGCCGAACTTTCGACGCTCGGCGGCAGCGCAGACATAAGTACGGTGATGTCGGGGATCGCCGTCGCTCTGGAGGCGCTACTGGTGATTGCCGAAGAGATGAAAACGCCACGTTCCGGCCCTTCGGTCCTGCCCGACGCTACATGAACATCTCCGATCGTTTGGGAGAGGCTCCAGAGCGAGAGCGCCTACCGCTCACCAGCAAATCGCTCGCCGAGGAACTGGCTTTAATCCACATTCCGGGTTGGAGAGTGGAGAGCGCAATCTACTCAGTGGAGTACTCCAGGTGGGGTGAGCGTCGGCAGAAATGGATTTTGCACTCGACGATGCCTTTTGGGTAATCGAGGACGGCCTTAGGACGGAGGACCACGATGGCTTGGATGGCCGCAATTTGCCCTATCACAGATGAGCAGGCACTCGTTAATTCGGAGACAGTTGGCGACATCCGGGAGTTTCGCTGTCCGAGTTGCGGCGACTTCAAAATCACGAACTCGGCCACCGCGATGTTCAAAGGCCTGTCGGCAGAACAGAAGTTGGAGCGCTTCGAATACGCTAGGGCAATCGCGGGCGACAACGCGATCACAGTGACGACGGAACATGGATCTGTCGATACCGAAGATCAATAGAATACCCGCCCGACGAGCCGGGTTCCCAGCGCATCTCCTCATTGCTGCCCTGAGACCATTTGACTGCCGGTCCAGGTAATTGGGCAGTTTTGAAGGTAGAAGCTCACGTCAAGATGGCCAGACCATTTTTACACTGCCGATCTGCGCGGCCAGCAACGCCTCTCGTGAGGGGCAAGGCATGGGCATCGAACGTCGCGGACCGGTCGGCGGCGTAAGGCTGGTTGCCTATGATCCTCCTACCGGCGAATGGAACCAGATCTGCCACAGCGCGTCATAGAGACAGATCAGGTGCGATTTAACGTAAGGAGTGACATCGATGATCAGGCTCCTTCTCCTCCTCGCCATTGCACTCGCCTTCGCATGCGGCGGGACGGAGGCGGCCAAGCTGGATCTAGCCGCGGTAAATCAGGCGCAATTCTCCGCCGGCGGTCCGAAAGGGCTCGATCCTGCCGTGCTGAAGGCGCAAATTTTTTTGGATCGTGCGCGCTTCTCACCGGGGCTCATCGACGGCCGCCTTGGAGAGAACTTCGCCAAGGCGGTCAAGGCCTTCCAGGCGTCGAACGGACTGGCGCCAGATGGCAAGCTCACCCAGGCGACTTGGGACAAGCTGATGGCAACCTCCACCAGCCCAGCTCTGGTCACCTATGAACTGACCCGCAAAGATGTACGCGGCCCCTTCACCAAACGCATTCCGGGGCGCATGGAGAGGATGGCTCGCCTGAGAAGGCTTGGCTATCACGACTCGATCGAGAAGCTGGCGGAGCGCTTCCATGTGAGCGAACCATTGCTCAGGAGGCTAAACCCAGGCACCGGATTCAGGAAAGCTGGAACCACGCTGCTGGTACCAGATGTTGGCCGGGGTGAACCTCCCGCCACCATTGCCGGCGTGGAAGTCGACAAAGGCGCTCATCAGGTGCGCGTGCTCGACCCCTCCAATAAAGCGCTTGCCGTCTACCCTGCCTCGATCGGGAGCGACGAGAAGCCGGCACCAAGTGGGCAGGCAGAGATCCAAAGGGTGGTGCACAACCCGACCTATCACTACGATCCCGATTTTGCATTCAAGGGAGTCAAAACCAAGCGGCCCTTCACCATTGCTGCCGGCCCTAACAATCCCGTGGGATCAATCTGGATCGACCTCTCCATCGAAAGCTACGGCATTCACGGCACGCCCGAACCCGGCAAGATCGGGAAGACCTTCTCTCACGGCTGCATCAGGCTCACGAACTGGGATGCCGAGGACCTCGCCTCGATGGTCCAAAAACATATGAAGGTGACTTTCAAGGACGAGTGACGCAAGCCGTCGCATCCCTCGATGGTCGCCGAAACAAGATGTCCGTCTGTGCCCGTGACAATTGCATCTTGCGATCCGCTGGATCCGATCAGCGGATGCTCCGGGTTCGGGGTGTCAGGTCAAGCGGCGCCATTTGCACGGATGGCGGCGAACCAACCACCATGGCGGGGGCGCCAGATTTCTCACCACGTTGGCTCTCTACTTCGCGGCTCATACCTTGTTGAGCAGCTTGCATCTCCGGAACGGTGAAAACCGGCACCTCGCCCTTGAAACCCTGGAGCTCAAAGGCGCCCGCCTGGACGACCGGCATCGATGCTGCTGCCGCAAAGCCGGGTCCAAGCACCAGGGGGATGCCCAGCTTCTTGGTCGTCGATTCGAGCCGTGCCGCGCGGTTCACGGGGGAGCCGATCGCGGTGTAATCGAAGCGCCGTTCGGAGCCGAAATTGCCTACCGAGCAGATGCCGGTCTCGATGGCGACGCCGATTTCGATGGAGCGATGGCCATCCGCGGTGAAGGCGGCGTCTTCGCGCCTCACCCGCTCGATAAGGGCCAAGCCCGCGTCGAGCGCACGCTCACGATGATCGGGTTGATCTAGCGGTGCGTTCCAGAAGGCCAGCACCGCATCGCCCATGAACTTGTCGATGGTGCCGTCGCGCTTGAGGATCTCATCGGTCGCAATGCCGAGGAAATGGTTGACCACCTTGGCGATCTCTTGGGTGTCGAGCTGTTCGCTCATGGTCGTGAAGCCACGTATGTCGCTGATCAAAATTGTGATCTCGCGCTTCTCGCCGGACAGGATTGCCTCGGTGTCCGAGCTTGCGAGGCGCTGCACCACGGAGGGCGACAGATATTGGGAGAACTGTCGCGTCAGGGTGGACCGGCGCTGCTCGCTGCGCCTGTAGAGGACATAGCCTTCGAAGCCCGCAACCATGATGGTCGCAAGCGCCGGCTGCAGCGGGTCATAGAGTGCACCCTGCAGGCTGTACTCGAGAGCGCCGAACACGAACGGCGTGACGGCCAGCAGCGCCAGGGAGAGGGCGCCAAGCACGACACGCCCGGCGAGCACTCCGGAAATCCCGATGAAAACGACGGCACTGAGGAGAAACCAGAGCCGCTCGAGCATACGCGCGTGCGCTGGCTCTGCCAGGAAGCGCCCGGCAAGCATCTGGCCGATCGCATCGGCGTGGATCTCCGCTCCTGGTCGCGCTGGACTCGTCGGCGTGGGCAGGTACTGCGTCAGGCCCACAGCCGACAGGTCGACAATGGCGATGGCGTCCCGCAGCCGCGGATCGCCATGGCCCGAAAGGATAGTGCTGGCAGACAGGCGAGGCGTGTCGGTGGCGGTTTCCCAGAGGCGGATGCTCCCCTCCGGCTCGAGCGGCACAATGGCGCCTGCCATCCTGAGTGCGTCGAACCCGGCTGCATTCATCCGGGCTGTGTAACCGTCCTGTCCAGCGTAAAGGCGCAGGAGCTCGAGTGCGAAAGACGGCCACAGCTGCGCGCGCTGAGGGGTGTTGCGAAGCCAGAGCAGCGGCACATGGCGCAGTACGCCGTCGGGATCGGGCAAGGTGCGAATCACGCCTAGGCCTGCGGCGGCGTTCGAGAATTCGGCAAGCGACCCGGTAAGACCGGTGAAGCCGGGAAGTGTATCGGGTACTTGCCCGACGATCGACCAGCCGGCTTTGGGTTCTGCTTCTGAAACCGTCGCTTCATTGCCCAGGCTGACGGCAAGCGCCGTTCGATTTTTGGACAGCGCCGCTGCCAGGCGCTTGTCTCCGGCCATGCCCTCAGGCGAGGTGTCAGCCTCGGGGAGTACCAGCGCAAGCCCGACCACCGCCGCGCCGGATTGCGTGATGCCATTGACCAGATCGGCCAAGAGGCCACGGTTCCAGGGCCATCGCCCATGTGCCTTGAGGCTGGCGTCGTCTATCGAGACGATCACGACAGGATTGCTCGTCGCCTGACGTGGGGCGAGAAACTGATAGAAGTCATACGTCCGCTCACGCAGGCGCGACAACGGCCCGTCAAAAGCCAAATGGCAAGCGAGCAGCAGGAGCACGACCACAAGGCCGGATATTTTGCGTCTGCCGGCTTGCCGCCAATCAGCCCAGCGCCTACCGACCGAGTGGCTCATCTCGTGCAGCCAGGCCTAATCGCAGTTGTAGTAGTAGCAGCAACCCTCACCCTCACACTCGCCCCGCCGCCCCCCGCTGCCCGCAGGTGGCGTTGGGCTGTCAGGGAATTCCATGACCACTCCTGGCAGTGCGCCGTCCCTGGACCCGCAGACTTTGAGCGAGGAGCCTAGAGCCGACGCACAAATTGCGCTTACGTCCAACCCAGGACCCGGTGCGCCCGGCAGGCCGGTTCCCGCTATCCGGTCGATACTGTCCAAGATCGGGAAGGCGTCGATGCCGCCGTAGCCGGCCAGAAGCTTGCCATCGTCCGACGTGCAGGCGTAGCCCGGGTTCGTGATGACCAGCCGTTTGCCATTGATCGTGCAGGTCATGCGGCCGGCGCGCAATATGCCGACGGTCTGGCCGGCTGCCACCAGCACTTCGATGATGCCGCCTCTCGCTCCGAGCACCATGTGCGGCGTCGCAACCTGCATGACGCCCCCTTTCGAAACCTGGCCGCCATAAAAACGGGCCAGGCCGCTGTTCATCCCGATGTCGATCTTTCCCGACCCGGAGCCCGGATTGTAGACGAACTCATCGATCGTCAGGCTGGTGTTTGGACCAATTTTGGCGCTCGATTCATCCCGGAACACCAGCATTCCGAGACCGGTGGGATTGCTGCGCAACTGGTCGCCGAGTTCGACGCCGGCGCCAACGTTCATCGTCCCGCCGTTATTGCGGACGATGATGGTCTGGTAGGCCGTCATCGACCCGACCGTCTCAGCAGCGGATGGTGCCGCGAAGGCGAGGCAGGCGATAAAAATGACGATCTGATGATACCTCATCGCGGCCTCTTTCAATTGAGCGTCAACGTATAGCTCATGAGCATTTCGAACGATTTTCGGTCGCGGTTGGCGAGGGCGAAGTTGGTTTTGCGGTAGGCGAGATCGACGCTGATCTTCTGCGCTTCCGTCAGCTGAAAATCGCTTTCCGAGGCAATGCGCCAGAAGTCGCTCTTGATATTTGTGCCGATGCCGACGGACAGATCGGGAGTGTCGCTGTGGCCGGCCGATAAGGCGATCTGGTGCGACCATGCGAAAAAATCCGGTACGTTCATCAACAGGCCGCCATAGCGGACCTCGCCCGTATAGCTGCGGCTGATTTCGCCCGATCCGGAAGCGAAGTCATTCGAGCCTACAAAGCGCAAGCCGAGCGCCTGGCCATTGCGGAAGCGGTAGCTGCCGCCTGCCTCATAGAAGACCCTGCTATCCGCGAAAATGCCTTGCGAGGCGCTTAGATCGATGTAGCCGCCACCGGCGAAGAGCGTCGTCTCGACCGTCGGGCGAACGACGAAACGTCCACTGAGGCCGATACCGGTTTCGTAAATGTCGCTGTCGAAACGATCCGTAACGGTGAACGCGGAAAGCAGCAGGCGCAGCGAATCGATCCCGCTGTTGGGCAGTCCCTTGTCCCAGGTTACCGCTGCGTTGCCGTGGATAAAAGTCTTCTCGCCACCCGGAACCGACAGGTCTTCCGTGAAAAGACGCTCAGTCGCGGTCAACGACCCCGAAAGAACGAGCGCGTCGGCACTTGGCGTGCCGAGGTCCCACCGCACAAAACCTTCCGCCTGCCCGTAAGGCGAGACGAAGCTGTCGTCGTCCTGCGCCCCGCCTGGCTCAAAATCGGTGAATGCGCTGAATACGCCGCCGGTCAGGGCGAGTTCCCAGGTGACGCCACGCAACGCGCGCTCGATGCGGGCGAGCAGGCGAACAGCTTCCTGTTGCTCACTTGCGGTCAGACCTCCGACTTCGATGCCGTACTGCACCTGCCGCCGGGCCAATTCATAGGACCCGACATGATAATATAACCGGCTGGCCGCAAGCCGGGCGCGCGCATCGCGCGGGTATTGGATCAGATACTGCTCGATCGAGGAGATCGCCTGATCGTATTGCCCAGCGTTGACCGCAACCGTGACGAATTGGGCGAGCGTCCCATTGTCGGCCGGACTGGCGATGCGGGCCGCAAACGCATCGTCATAGGCCCCAAAAAGACCTTGTGCGCCGGCCGGCAACACGCCGGCACAAAGCAGCGCTGCGGCGACGCCGAAGATCGTTCGAAACGAAGATTGCATGCCGAGAACCCACCCCAAACCCGACTAGTGCGAGAGATTTAGCACGACTGCAAGAAAAAGGCGACTGAACGGTCGCCGGACTTATGCGAGTCCTCAGCAGCTGTTGCAGCTGCGCAACAAGATATCGGGTTTATTCCTATTTCGGATGCGCTGATTGTCAAAAACTCTTCTCGACATTGCTGCACGTGATTGAAGTATTTGGCCCAAGGCTTAACAAACTCAAATCTCATCAGTAGTGGATCGCACAGCCGACAAGATTAATATTGGGTGGGCGATTCTGCGTATCTGGTCACCAGGCTTCAAGGTCACCCACGGCTTCTCCAAAGGCCTTCCGTCGCGTTTCGCAAGAGGCCGGAGAGCTGCCGGAAGGTGCTTCTCACGAGGCGTGTGCGATTCGGCCCGGGTCTTGCAATTTCTTTGAACGCGAGGTCAGCTCATTGCCCGAACTCCCAGGGACGCGTCACCGCACGCAGCTTGCTAGTCTAGAGCACGAGCATGGTTGCCAGCCCCAGCATCAGGCCCATGCCTACAATATCGGTCACGGTGGTGAGGAAGATCGCCGAGGCGACCGCCGGATCGGCGCCTACCCGGCGCAGGCCCAACGGGATCAGCACGCCGGAGATGCCGGACATGAGGCACGATCCGGACATGGCAAGCAGGATCACAAGTGCCAGCATCGGCGCCTGCGCCGCCGACGCCGGTTGCCTCGAGGCATAGAACCACATCGCCGCAGCCGCAACAACGCCGACGAGCGCGCCGTTGGCGGCCGCGAGCGCGCCCTCTCTCATCACCAAGTGCAGCTTCGGTCGTTTGTCCACATCCCCCAGGGCAAGGCCGCGCAGCGTCATAGCCAGTGCCTGGCAGCCGGTGTTTCCGCTCTGCCCGGCCAAGACTGGGAGAAACGCCGCCAGGGCGACGATCTTCTCGATCGTGCCTGTGAACGAACTGACCACGAATGCGGCCATGAAGGCCGTCAGGAGATTCAACTGCAGCCACGGATGGCGCTTCAGGAAGGCTGAAAACAGCGGCGTAAAAGAGCGCTCCTCCTTCTGGAGGCCGACCATCTGGCCAGACTGGGCGGAAATCTCGATGATTTGCTGCTCGAACAAGCGCCAGCCGCGAACCTGCCCGAGCAGCCGGTTCTCCGCATCCACCACCGGATAGACAGGATAGTGACGCCGTACCGCCGCCTTGCATGCGTTACTCAAAGAGAGACCGACATCAAGAGCGAACGGCCTGGGCAGCATGATGTGATCGACAACCGCGTCCGGTTCGCTCAGCATCAGATCGCGCAGGACCGCCAGGCCAACCAGTTTATTACCCTCGTCCGTGACGTAGAGATAAGTGAGCTCGGTCGGCACTTGGGCGCCTCTGACGGCTTCCACCGCGGCAGCAACCGTCGTCCCGACAGGAACGCTGGCGGGGATCGGGTCCATCACCTCGACGAGCGACTCGGGGATCGCGAAACCCATGTCACCATCATGAGAGCTGATGGGCCGCAGATGCTGTGGCAAATGCTCGGCCACCTTACGGGCGTGCCCGTCAGGCAACAGCTTTAGTGTGTCGCGGATGAACTCGGGAGACTCTCTAGCGAGCAATTCAGCTGCGTCATCAGGTGCTCGAGCACGCAGCGTGCGCACCAACTTCTGAACGCCGGTCTCTTCGTTCATATGATATGGCCCCCCAATTGAAAGTGAAAAAGTTGTGAAGTATCGGATCGCACCGGGGCGGAAATACGACAGCTTCTTCCGGCCCCAGCAGTCCGCTTTGTGGTTGTCGCAAGCGCCGCCTGCACACTCCTAGCTTGAGAAGGCAAAGCAGACGTCTACATTTTGGGCGTGCCTTCGGTCAGGTCAGCATGGGAGTGTCCGCGCTACTTCCCTCGCTTTTCAATCTTTAGATTTGGGAGGTCGGGTCGCTTGGATACCACACCGGCCTCCTTCAAGGCTGTGTATCCAACCTTTTTGAGGAGCTTCTCTGTTTTGGCGCGCTCCTTGTCCAGAGCGGTACTACCTTTGACCTTGGGCATCCGTCCTCCATTTGGTCGTTGTCGTTCGCCGGTAAATGAGATTGCCGGAAATGTCCCGCAGTGTCGTGCTTTGACCCCCGGCCGAGGACTGAATTGAGGCGCTTTGCCGCCCGGCAGCCTTTGGCGGGAAGCGGACGGGCGGGCTATTCCTGCTGGAATTGACAGGGCCAATTTTCTGGCCTCGTCATGCCAGAAGGCAACTCGGTCCGGGCGTCTCCGCAAGCCATGTTGAGCTGCCACTGGGACAGACCCGCCGAGTTGGACAGATCGAGGCCCTCGATACGGGTCAGAAAGAAAAAAGCGCCCTCAAAGTCTATCGGTGCGGTGAACTTCGCTCCTCGGAAGTCCGCCCGCGCGAGATTGGCAAACGAAAAGTGGCTGCCGCTGATATCGGCGTCATGGAACTGCGCACGCCCCAATTCCGCCTTTGTGAAGTCAACATTGACCAGATTGGCGTCCTGGAAATTCGAGCGCTGCACTTCCGCGCCCGTAAACACGGCGCCCTGCGCGTCCATATGGCTGAAGTCGGTCCTGTACGCCTCGATTTTGTCGAACCGGGCGCCTTTGGCGGTCGAGCCGGCCAGGGAAGCGCGCACAAGCGTTGCCTTCTCAAAATTTGCAGAAAGGAGATTGCTGTTCCTGAGGTCGGTCGAAGTGAAATCAACACCGAACAGGTTTGCCCCGCTCAGGTCCTGTCCTTCTAGGATGAGAAGCTTTTTGTCACACTCCTGCCAATTGACGCCAGGCGTCGCGGCTGCGTAGCAATCTTGAGCGGCGGTGGCGTTTTGCCAAGCCAATACAGTGCAAACCGCCAGAACCAAGCCGGATCCGCCGTAAGCTCTGGTTCGTCTCCAAGTCATTGTTGCTGGACCCCTCTGCTACTCGTCGACAATCAGCCTTACCACATCTGCTGACACTCGAGCCACGGTAACGACCGCCGTCACAGTTGCGCATCAACGATCCGCCGATAGCCAGCAGCAGCTTGCGGAACTCATCGAGAGGTGGGGAAAGGCTTTGACGGCAGAGCGCTTTTTCGCGGATGCGCATGAGCGCCTCAAGTGCACGAACGAGGAGCGTGAGCAGCGCCTGGAGGAGCGTCTGACGCTCGCGAAGGAAATGACGGGGAGCGTAGATCCGTTGGATTTCATAGAAAACCTGGATATCCCCCGGCCAGAGACACCATCCAAAGTTCGGTGGTGACCCTCCCAGCGCCGGCGGGGCGGAGAGCGACAGCTGAAGCGTGAGGCCGTGACAACCATGGTGACTGTCAACGAGCGCCTTCCCGTGGTTTGAGCCATCGGTCGTGTGAACCCATCCTGTTGCACGCCGTAGCCGCCGATTGCCGCACGAATCGCTGGAAGTCTTTCGAAGCTGAAATTCTTGGGTTACGTGTGACAGGTGGCATCCCCAGAAGGTGAATCGACGAACGGACTGACGACTATGTCGATCCAAAGGCACATACTTTCGGGAAACCGCTCAATTCACAAAACAAAGAGTTCGGCTTAAGCCGTGAGTTATTGGTGGGCCCGGAGGGCGAACGGAAATTGTTGATTTTGCTGAATTTTTGGTGGGCCAAAATCTGAAAGGTTCCCGTATCATTCCGTATGCTCCCGCGACCCCCAAACTGCCGACCATAGCTGACCTCGTTTTGCAAACGTTGGGAGACAGGTCCAGAACGGCGGAAATGGGGGCGGTTGCAGATCGGCAGCTGTGGCAACAGCGCGCGACCAGCTGACGGTCTAGCGCCTCGATACGGCCGATGAGACTTGGGAAGTAACAAACAAGCGGCAGCTTGCAGGCAGTTGTAATCGGTGGAATGGATTTACGAGTCGAGGCGCCGGACCAGGACGGGCTCACTTGCCTCGAAGTTCAGCCTGTTGGAATGGCGCGGAGGGAACGAGTAGTGGTATCTAACGAGCCGGCGGCCCCTCGATGTTTGACCGCTCGTCCTGCAACTCTCGTATGTCGTCCCGCAAAGTGGTGGCGCTACCGACCTCTTCGTTCCGCATTGTTTAAACAGCGTATGAATCGTTACAGTCAAATTTTTTTCTGAGCTGCGAAAGGCCGACACTAGAACCGTCAAAAAAATTACGCTTTTGATTTTAACGGAAAATCGCCACAAGAAATATTTTGAGGTTTCACCAGCTATCGGGATCAATCGAGGGATTTTTGGACCTTGCGGCATTCGATGGCCTACCGAACCGCCTCAAAAAGTACCGTCACCTCTTCAGTTGACCCAGTCGTTGATCGGCCGTCATACGAGCCCCTATTCTGGCACGCTGGCCAGTGAAGCAGTCGTCGGCGTTTATTCGCCGGCTCAGGGATTTATGCCCACGCTTCAGGTCGAAGAAAGGCCGGGGTGTCCGTTCCAGGCTCTTGGCAAACGGGCTAAGATTATCCTGCCGATTGTAGCCGCCAACCAAGATGTTGTCGGTCACCTCGCTGAAAAAGTACACCCAGAAATAGTCAAGCCATCAGGAGAAAATAGGTCATAAGGGGGCCTTGCGGTCCTCCTTCCCGGAGCGGTTTCGCTTGCCTGTTCAAACTCGGAAGGCTGTTACCCAAAAACCGCAGTGGGTATTTTATGTGCCATTTTTGCGACATTCTATAGAATTTTGCTTGAATTTAGCGTTTTAGCGGTCACTAAATCAATAAATGCTCCCATATTTTGCAAATTTGTGAACAATCACGGTTGAGTTGTAACGCCTGGCAATAATGGCGCAGGGGAACGTTGGGGTGGGGTGAAATGAATACGACATCTATGTCGGCGATAGGCAAGCGCCTCGGCCTGCTGACGACGGTCGCCATATTGAGTTGTGGGAATGCTCACGCGCTCACTCTCCAGGAGGCGATGGCGGTTGCGGTGGAGTCCAACCCCGAAATTGGCCAGGCGATCGAAAACCGCGAAGCAATCGAATTCGAGCTACGCCAAGCGAAGGGACTTTATCTTCCCAGCGTCGATGTCGAGGCGTCGGCGGGGGTTCGTCGTCTCGACAATTCCTCCCGGCGTTCGCTGTCCATAGAGGATGACGCGCTCTATCCGGCGGAAGCCGACGTCGTTGTCACGCAGACGCTTTATGACAGCGGCGCAAGGCGGGCGGAACTGAACCGTCAGGCGTCGCGGGTCGACGGCGCATCGTTCCGGGTGCTGGAACGGTCTGAATTCATTGGACTGTCTGTCGTCCAGGACTATCTCGAATACATGCTGCAGGCTTCGATCGTTTCGGAAGCGAAGAAGAATCTGGGCTTTCACCAGGCAATCCTCGGCGATATCCGGCAAGGTATTGCAGGCGGCGCGTTGAACGAGGCTGATCGCCAGCAGGCCGAGGAGCGGCTGTTCGCTGCCAAGGCACGTATGCAGGAGGCGACCGAAGAACTGGAGGCTTCCAAGATACGGTTCTTCAAGACGGTCGGTAAGCCGCTGACCAACGCGTCAAGGCCAGGCGATGTCTCGAGCGCGCTGCCAAGGTCGCTCGACGACGCGCTAGGGCTGGCGCGACAGAACAATCCGCGCGTCCACATGGCCAACAGCGATATCGACGCCGCCGCCTCCCTGGTGGATGCGGCGCGGGCGAAATTCGGGCCCTCCGTCATCGCCGAAGGCCGCGCCCGCGGCGGCTATGACATCGACGGCGACGATGGCGACGCTAGCGACCTGCAGGCGCGGCTGGTGCTGCGCTGGAACCTCTATCGCGGCGGCATCGACAAAGCCAACGAGCAAGAGCAGGTCCGCCGCACCAGCGAGCAGCGCCTTGTGCTGCACCAGGTTCTGCGCGAGATCGAGGAAGCCGTCCGTACGTCATGGGATCGCCGCTTCCGGCAGGCCGATCTGGCAAAGACATTGAAGCTTCAGGCTGCCGCCAACGAAAGGCTGGTGGCGTCCTATCGCGAGCAGTTCAAGGTCGGACAGCGCTCGCTGCTCGACGTGCTCGACGCGCAGAACACGCGGTTCAACACAGCTACGCTTGCCGACACCGCATCCTACGCGTCGCTTTTCGCGCAGTACCGGCTGCTGGCGGCAACCGGGCAGTTGCTGAAGACCATGAATCTTCAGCCGGCAAAACAGGCCACCGCCTATGCCAAGGCCGAGTTCAATGCGCCTGAAACGGCCGACACCGAAACCTATGCGCGCACGCCGTCGGAGCAGACGAACGATCTGCCTTTCGACATCCTCGCACCGGTAAGAAAGAAGTAGGAAGGTCAAGGACGAACGATAGTCCTGCGGGCCAATCGTGAACCCACAACCCAAAATCCTCTCCCCAAAAGAGGCGTTCAAGGCCTGCTTCTCCGCTGTTGCCGGGTACCTCGGCAGGCCGAGTTCCGAGACCGTGCTGTTTGCCGGCGTGCCGCTGTCAGACACCCGCATCGATATCGACGCCATCCGGCATCTTGCCGAACGCATCGGTCTTGAAATCACGGAATTCAGCCATCGCGACTTTCTTCGCGGACGCATCGACCTTCCCGCCATTCTGTTTCGCGTCAGCCAGTTGCCGGTTGCGCTGCTTGCCCAGACCGAGGACGGTGGATTTACGACCGCTCCCCAGGAAGACGGGCGCACCACAATTAGCAAATCCGAGTTTTCCGGAAGTTATATTAGTGGCGGCGTTTCCTTCTCGATAACCTATGCCAACGCAGTAGAGGCGATGAGCGTCGGTTCGGCGGCCAAGATCGAGCGGCGACATTGGCTGACCGGCACGATGGGGCCGTTCTGGCGCACCTATTCGAAGGTCATCCTGTCGGCGGTATTCATCAATCTGCTGGCTCTTGCCTCACCGATCTTCACCATGAACGTCTACGACAGGATCTTGCCGAACAAGGCGATATCGACCCTCTGGGTGCTGTCGATCGGGATCGGCGCGGTCATTCTGTTCGACCTGCTCTTGAAGACCGCCAGAGCGTCACTGATCGACTATGCCGGGCGCAAGGCCGATCTTCGCATCTCCTATATGCTTTTCGAGAAGGTGCTGAATTCGTCCTTGTCGGCAAGGCCCGGCTCAACCGGCGAATATGCAAATCGGGTGACCCAGTACGAGTTCGTGCGTGAGTTTTTCACGTCGAACACCATCAGCGTCTTCATCGACACAGCTTTCGTCTTCGTCTTTCTTCTTGTCATCTATGCGATAGGCGGTTGGCTGGTCGTCATACCGGCCATTGCCTTTGTCGCCTCGGTGATCGTCGGGCTGATCACGCAACGGCGCATCGGCAAACGCGTTGCCGCTTCCATGAACGAGGCTTCGCAGCGCCAGGCCCTGCTGGTGGAATCCATCTCCACGCTGGAAACGATCAAATCGCTGCGGGCAGAGGCGTACCTTCTGCGAAAATGGGCGGAGCATTCCAAGAACGCATCCAACACGTCCGAGAAGATCAAACAGCTTTCGGCTGCCGCCGGCAACATAACGCAAGCCATCCAGCAGATGGTCACCGTCGCTTTGATCGTGGCCGGCGCCTATGCCTTTTCGGAAGGGCATGTCTCGACCGGCGCCATCATCGGCACCGTCATGCTGGCGGGCCGGGCGGTGGCCCCGCTTGGGCAGATTGCGATCACCTTGTCCAGACTTCGCCAGGCGATGCTGTCCCTGCGAATGGTGAATTCGATCATGGCGCAGCCTGAGGATCGGCCGGACACGGTTGGTTTCGTCAACCGCCCCATTCGCAACGGTGCAATGGCATTCAGGAATGTCGGCTTTGTCTACCCGGGTTCCGAAAACGAAGTGCTGACCGGCCTGAATTTCTCGGTGAAGCCCGGTGAGCGGATTGGCATCATCGGCCGCATAGGCTCGGGAAAGACGACCATGGGGAGGCTGATCGGCAGGCTTTTCCTGCCGACCTCCGGCGAGCTGCTGCTGGACGGGATCGACATCCGCCAATACCACCCATCGGAGGTTCGCGCCGCGGTCGGGATCGTCGCGCAAGCCAACGATCTGTTTTCGGGCACCATCAAGGAAAATCTCCTTATGGCGTGCCCGGAGGCGACCGATGAGCAGATCGTCGAGGCGGCCAAGGCTGCCGGCGTCGACGACTTCGTCTCCCGCCATCCGCGAGGCTACGACATGAATGTCGGCGAGCGCGGCACCAATCTCTCGGGCGGTCAGAGGCAGACAATGGCAATTGCCCGCCTGTTGCTGACCAAACCGAAAATCGTGTTCCTGGACGAGCCGTCCGGCTCGATGGATCTGGCTTCCGAGCGCCAGCTGATCAAGCAGCTCAAAGTGGCTTTCGATCGCAACACGACGCTGATCGTTTCGACGCACCGCTTCAGCATGCTCGAGCTGGCCGACCGCCTCATTGTCATCGAGCAGGGCAAGATCGTTGCCGATGGACCGAAAGACCAAGTGATACAAGCGCTTCAGAAAACAAGCGCCTGACGAACAGAATTATGCGTGAATACAGCACGTTGGGACGTGGTAAATGCTAGCCAGGGAAGACCGTCCGCCGCTTTTTGCGTCGGCTTCGATATTCATTATCGGAGCGCTTTTTGCGAGTTCGGTAGCCTGGGCATCCTTCGCCGAGGTCGATGAAATCGCACGCGGCGACGGCAAGATCATACCGGCGTCGAAGACCCAGATCATCCAGGCCAGCGAGCCGGGCGTGGTTCAGGAAATCGCCGTGACGATCGGTCAGGTCGTCAAGAAGAATGACCTCATCATTCGTCTCGACAACACCTTCAACACTTCCAGCCTTGGCGAGCAGCAGGCCAAGGCGCGGGCGCTGCAGACGCGCATTGCACGGCTCCAATTCGAACAGACCGGCAGCCTCGAGGGCGCGTTTCCCTGTCCGTCCGAGATCCAGAAGGTGGCGCCGGAAATCTGCGACAACGAGCAGAAGCTGCTAATCGCGCGGCGCGACAACTTCGAAGTCAAACTGTCGGTTCTAAAGTCGCGGCTCGATCAGCGTGAGAAGGAACTCGACGAAGCCAACGCCAATGCCGATCGCCTCACCAAGAACCTGGCCGTCAGCGACCAGGAGGCGAAGCTGGTCGAAGCGATGGTCAAGAAAGGCCTGATGGCGCGAACCGAGCAGCTCCGCGTCGAGCGCGAGCAGACCGAGCTCAATGGTCAGCTGACGCTTGCCGGAGAGACCATCAAGAAAGCCAGGTCTGCCATCACGGAAGCCAAGCTTCAGGTCGACGAACTTGGCCTGCAGCTGCAACAGGAAGCGCTCAGCGATCTGACGCAGGCGCTGGCCGATCTCTCGGTGGTGGACGAGACGATACGCGGTGCCACCGACAAGGTGGCGCGTACCGATATCCGTTCGCCTGTCGATGGTATCGTCAACACGCTTGACATCAACACGGTCGGCGCCTTCGTCCAGCCCGGCGCGGTCGTCGCGGGTATCGTGCCGACGTCCGAGACCCTGCTGGTCGAAGCCCGGGTCTCACCGCGGGACGTCGCCTTCATCCGGCCGGGCCAGGATGCCCTGATCAAGGTGACCGCCTATGACTTCTCGATCTTCGGCGGCATCGAAGGCAAGGTGTCGAACATCACTGCCGACAGCCTTGTCGACCAGAAGACCGGCGAACCGTACTATCAGGTGCGTGTCGCCACCGACAAATCGACCCTGACACGCGACGGCAAGACCTATTCGATCATCCCCGGCATGATCTGTTCGGTCGACATCAAGACCGGACGCAAAACGATTCTCACCTACCTTCTGAAACCAATCAACAAGGCGCGGGAGGAGGCAATGAGTGAGCGATAGTGCGATCTCCCGCCCGGTCGATCGCGACCGGCTGCTGCCACCGCTGGCGAGTGAGGATTTCGGTCTCGAGTTCCGGGTTGTGGCGCGTGGCGGCACGCGCCGCGGCATTCGTCTGGAGAGGGCGTTCTGGACTTCGCTGAAGCAGATGGCGGAAAGCCGCAAATGCACGATCGGCACACTGATCGAGGAAATTGCAGAGAGCCACGCCAACGCCGGAAACCTGACATCGGCAATCCGCGTAGCCTGCATGCGTGGACTGGCCGACCAGAACGTCACCTTGCAGAGGCTCGCGTCGATCAAGACCATCAACGCCATTCTCGTCGCCTGTCCCTCGCCGGCCTTTGCCCTGGCATCGTCGAAGAAGATCCTGACCTTCAATGCGCCGTTCCAGCAACTGGTGCGCCGGCAATTGCCGGTGGCGCCGAACGAGGACGCGCGCCAGGATCTCAAGCTGGCGCTGGACCTCAATGTCGCCGACATATTCGCCAGGCTCGACGCCAATGGCGAGACGCCGGTCGCGACCGGTTTCGTCATAGGCGCCGGCGACCGCCGCTACCGCGGTCAACTGAGCGCGGTGCGGGCGCCGGTGGTCGAGCCGGAACTGCTGATGGCGTTCGTCTTCGGCGGCTAGAGCAATTCCGGGAAAAATGTGAGCGGTTTCCGTCGAAAATTGCGTCAAACAAGAGATAGAGCGCTCAAGACTCTCTGACGGAAGCTTACGGCTGCACACCTTCACCAGGCGCGACCGTCGAAAGGCCGCCCTTGATATCGGCTATTTGAGCAGAACCGGTCTTCGCGCCATGGATCCACGCGCGATCCGTGCTGAACGAATAGAGCGGTACGTAGGTCGGCAGGTCTGTGTCGCGCGAAACGACGTTGCTCAGGCTGTCGAGAATGAAGACGCCGCTGCCGGTGCTGACCGATAGCACGGCATGAAAGAAACCGCGCTTGCGATCCTGCAAGACGACCAGCGACATGCTCTGCGCCGGGATGCCTGCATGCAGCAGCGCGGCCATTTTGAGGATGGCGAAATCCTCGCAGTCCCCTGCCCGCCGCTCAAGGATTTCCCGGGGCTTGGCCCAGTAGTCGAGCTTGCCGTAAACCACGCTGTCCTTCTTGTAGGCGATGGCGCGATTTATACTTGAGTTGACGAAGGACAACTTGTCGATGAAGCGCTTGTTCCCGGCTGCCTTGACTATCTCGGCAAAGGCGCTGTTCTTGCGTTCGCACGCGCTGCTCGCGGTACAGTCGACAATTGCCTTGTAGACCGGCGCCCAGCGCGCCGAAACCGGGAAATTGCGCATCGACAGGGCAACAGAACCGAACACGCCGGGAATGATCGCCGCCGTCTGAATCAGGTCGATCCCGGCGGCGGGCGGCGCTATCGAAGAACCACGCTTTTCATCAACGGCAACAGGACCATAGCTGCTGATAATCATGCCGATCCGGTAGGCTGAAACCGGCTGCCATGGCTGCGGCCGAGCCAGCGAAACGCCGCCGAGACTGGACGGGGTTTCGACCGCCGCCAGAACTCCAGCGGCAGCGCCGGCATTCACGGCAATTGCTTTCGCGGATGATGGCTGCGGCAGGCTTGCGATCGCCATTGCCAGCAGGAGGAGACTGAGCCCGGTTATTCCCAGGGCAGATTTTTCTTTTTTCATGACGCCCACCTCTTGACTGTGGACGGTACCAATCTTGTCTCAAATTACTGGAAAGGAAGGTGGATAAGTTTCCTTCAATCGGGAATATCTATTTTGTGTAAAACTTTATTCAAATTTATACTTCTGTTTACCAATCCAGCTCAGCCGGCGGATATCAAACGAAGCGCGGCGCGGCCAATGTATATCAGATTATATCTCCCGGGTTTACCACACGTAAAAAATGCCGAGACTTACATACCGGGATATATGAAATTGATTGCGGGACAGTTGCAAAGCAGAAGTCGTCACTGTCTCTATCCGGGAAATGCCGGAGGGGTTTGGCGATGACGACGAGTAACGATTTGGATACCGTCTCAAATTCTTGGGACGAGCACTCTTCACATGAACATGGCGGCTCGCCATCGCAGGCAGGCATCCAGGTAGCGCAGGCCGCTCAGGCGGCGCCTGCCGAGCCGGTACCGGTCGATGTCGGCAGTGGCGCACCCGTTCAGCCGGCAGCACCCGCGGAGGCGAAAGCGCCGGCGGCAGCCGCGCCGCATGAATACGTGGCCGACGCCAGCAACATCGTGAAACTTCCGGCGGACGTCTCCATCGACAACATCAAGGTCGACGGCCACAATCTGTTGCTGGAACAGGCCGACGGTTCAGTCATCCTCATCAAGGATGGCGCGCTCAACGTGCCGACCTTCATCATCGGTGATGTCGAAGTTCCGCGCGTGGCCTTGCTGGCCGCTCTTGAAGCGAGCCACGTCGATGTCGCCTTCGGTGCCGATGGTTCGATATCGGCCGGCCCCGGAGGCGCCCCAGGCAGTGCCGGCGGCGACTTCACCATTCCCCCAGGTGGTATCGGCGACGGCTTCGATCTTTCCGCATTGTTGCCGCCGACGGACCTGCAATTTGGACGGCTGGAGCCGCGTCAGCTGACGATCGGGGTCAGGGAAGAAGATACGACGCCGACAATCGACATTGGCTCCGGATTTGTCGTCAACGAGGCCGCGCTTTCCGACGGGACGGATCCGGCCAGCACCGCCGAACAGGTTTCAGGGACCTTCAACATCGTCTCGGGTGATGGCATCGGGACGCTTGTCATTGACGGTGTGGACGTGACCAACGGCGGCAGCGTTGCCGGGCAATACGGCACGCTCGTGGTCACCGGCAATCCGACGAACGGCTATAGCTGGGTTTATACCCTTGCCGACAACACACTTGATCATCACGACAACCCATCGACTGGAACGACCGAGGGGGTTTCCGACAGCTTTGCCGTCGTGGTTACAGACACAGATAATGATCCTGCCACCGCGACCCTCAATATCGGTGTGCTGGATGACGGCCCAACGCTTTCGGTCCAGGCAACCGCGCAAGCGGCACAGTTGCTTTCAGTCGAACTCGACGAGACGGTCGGCGGCGACCGCTACAATAGCGGCGAGACTGAAGATGCCGGCGGCAACGCCAACACCGATGACGGCGTTGGCCTGGCCCAGGTGACGACCGGCCTGGCGGGTGGCCTTTCTTCGCTGTTCGCCGTTGGCGGCGTCTACGGTGCAGACGGACCGGGCAGCACGACCGGGCAGTTGGCATTCACCGGCATTCCGGCCGGTGGCCTTGCCACGAATCTCACTGCCACCGACGGCGGCGCCGTTACGCTCTTCCTCGAAGGAGGAGTGATTGTCGGCCGCGACACGCAGAACAATCAGGTTCTGACCATTGCGATCACCGGTGCGCCGGGCGCCGAGCAGCTGCAGACCACGCTCTACGAAGCACTCAACCATGGCGCCGACGGCAACAAGTTCGATTCCGAGCTCAACCTGTCGCTTACCAATGGCGGCCAGGTTCAGCTGCAATATGAGGTGACGCGCCAGGATGGCGACGGCGACACCGTCATCGAGAAGGCGACCGTAGACCTGATCGACGACAAGGGTTCGGCATTCTCCTTCGACGATGACGGGCCAAGCCTTACGGTTGGCGCCCACGATGGAGCCGCTGGCCTGCTTTCCGTCGAACTCGACGAGACGGTTGGCGCGGATCGCTACAATGGCGCTATCGGCGAGACCGAAGATGCCGGCGGCAACGCCAACACGGATGATGCCGGTCCGGGCCTGGCGCAGGTCAACACCGCGGTAGCAGGCGGACTGACCAATCTGTTCACTGTCGGCGGCAGCTATGGTTCGGACGGTCCTGGTACCGTTACCGGGAATCTGAGCTTTACCGGCATTCCGGCCGGTGGCCTTGCCACGAATCTCACCGCCACCGACGGCGGCGCCGTCACGCTCTTCCTCGAAGGAGGAGTGATCGTCGGCCGCGACACGCATGGCGATCAGGTTCTGACCATCGCGATCACCGGGGCGCCTGGCGCCGAGCAGCTGCAGACCACGCTCTATGAGGCACTTAACCATGGCGCCGACGGCAACAAGTTCGATTCCGAACTCAATCTGTCGCTGACCAATGGCGGCCAGGTTCAGCTGCAATATGAGGTGACGCGCCAGGACGGCGACGGCGACACCGTCACCGAGAAGGCGACCGTCGACCTGATCGACGGCAAGGGCTCGGCATTCTCCTTCGACGATGACGGGCCGAAGGCCATTGGCACCGCCCAGATCACCGCGAATGTCGACGAGGATGGCCTGCACAACAGCCAGTCCACCGGAAATGCCGACAATCTTCAGCCTGGCGAAGTGACCGGAACAAACTCCGCGGTTGCCATCGGTGCTGCCGGCGCATTGAATGCAATCGTCGACTTCGGCTCTGACGGCCCGAATGCGACCTCGGCCTTCGGCCTTGTCACCCAAACCACCCCATCGGATTCGGGATTTGATTCGAAAGGCGGCAACGTCCTCATCGTCTCCGACGGCACGACCCTGACCGGCTATGTCGATGTAGGCGCCGGCGCCGGCTATCAGGCGGGCACGGATCGTCCCGTTTTCACCCTGACCGTCGGTGCGGACGGCTCCTATGTCTTCACCCTGATCGACCAGATCGATCATCCGACTCTGGATACGCTGCCGGGCGATAACACCGAAAATACGCTTGCCAATGGCGGTATCGATCTTTCGGCCTTCGTCATCGCCATGGACGGTGACGGCGACACCATCGGACTGGCGGCTGGTACGTTCAAGGTCCAGGTGCTCGACGACGTTCCGCAGATCGTCGCCCGGGATGCGGGCACGACAACCACAACCACGACCGAAACGATCGTCTATACGCTGCAGGCCGGCAACACCGATGTTCGCGGCATGGATGGCGCCGGCAACCACGACATCAAGCTCAGCGGCATCGACATCAACGAAGGCGACAATTCCGTCAACACCACCGGCACCAAGATCGGCGTCGGCGACGGCCAGATCATCGACGGATACGAAACCCATCCGCATTTGACCGGCCCCGAAATCGTGACGATGGACTTCGTCAATGATCTTGTGATCACACCCAACGGTCCGAATCCGCCAAGCGTCAGCGACAGCGGCTCGTACGATGTCGCCTCGGTCAAGTTCACGATCGATGTTGCGGAAGCCCAGGGTGTCGAAGCCGCCGTGATGTTCATCGGCGCCAAGGACGGTGGCACATTCGAACCGTTCACCGTGAACATTAACGGTGTGCTGACCGCCGGCACGGCTGTCTTCGAAGGCGGCGTGCAGGTGGGCTATGCCTTCGCCGGCGTGCCCGATGGTGCGACTGTCGAGGTCATCGGCAGCACCCCGTTCGACCAGCTCAATGTGGGCAACTACGACAGTTTCAAATTCGATTCCGACAATAACGGGACAACGGATACCACCTTGACCGGCGGCAACCCGTTCAAGATCTTCGGCATCGAAGCCAAGGTCACGACGGTCACCACGCAAACCGAAGTCTTCCGGGTCAGCCACGACGAGTCAGCCGGCGTCAACAACGCCGCCGACCCCAATTCCGCGGATGACACCGCGCTCCCCCCGCCCGCGCTGGTAACGGAGCCAGACGCGCTCGGCTACGCAAAGTCATCAGCCAGTGCGCTCGGCCTGTTCAATGCCTCGGTTGGCGCCGATGACGATGCGACATTCTCGTTTGCGGTTACCGATGCGAACGGCAACCCGCTGGCAAATGTCGATTCGGGCCTGAAGACACTCGACGGCTCGGCGATCATGCTCTCGACGAATTCGGACGGCGTTCTCGTTGGTTCTGCCAACGGCGTCGACGTGTTCAAGGTCTATGTCGACCCGACCGGAGCGGTGTGGATCGGGCAATATCAACCGATCGCCCACAATGTCGACGGGTCAAGCGCGGCAGCCTTTGACGACATCGCGACCGTCACCGCCGACCTGCACGTCAAGGCCACGATCACCGATTTCGATGGCGACACGAGCACCGCCGTATCCCATGTCTCCTTGAGCATCGAATTCCAGGATGACGGTCCGGTTGCGGTCAACGATCAGGACTCGGTCACCGAAGATGGGCCGCTGACTGCAGATGGCAATGTGATCACGGGGGTCGGCGGCGCCGACGCCAACGCAACCGACGGCCACGCGGATCACCTCGGCACTGACGGCCTGGGCTCGATCACCTGGGACGGTGCCGTTGCCAATCATGTAGCAGGAACCTACGGCGAGCTGACGGTGGGCGCCGACGGCAGCTACACATACGTGCTCTACACCCAGGCCCAGAACCCGGCCGGGTATGCCGCGGTACAGGCGCTGGATGCCGGCCAGACCGTGGCCGAGAGCTTCGACTATGCTGTGGCGGACGGCGACGGCGATACCGCTCTGGCGTCCCTGACCATCACCATCAACGGCACCAACGACGCGCCGCAGATCGTCGTCGACCAGGGCAACCCGGCCGGCGCGCACGACCTGGTCTATGAAGCCGGCCTTGCGGCGGGTTCGGCGGCCGGCAACGGCAGCACGGTTGCGACCGGCACCTTCACGGTATCGGACCCCGACGGCCTCGACGACGTCCAGAGCGTCACCATCGGCGGCACCACGGTTGCCATCGGCAGCCTCAACGGTTCGACCTTCCCGGGCGACCACGGCACGCTGCTGATCACCGGCTACAACGCGGTAACCGGCGTAGCGACCTACCAGTACACGCTGACCAGTCCGACCACGGACGTTCCCGCCGTCACCGAGACCGAGACCTTCTCGCTCACCGTGTCGGACGGCACCTCCTCGTCAGCCCCGGCGGCGATCGTCATCACCATCGTCGACGACGTGCCGACCGCACACGCCGATACCGACAGTGTTGCGTCCAACCAGTTCACCGCCGAGACCGGCAATGTGCTGAGCGCGGTTGGCACCACCTCGCCGGTCACCGGCATCGACGTCAAGGGCGCCGATGGCGCTGCCGTGGTCGGCGTTGCCGCCGGCAACACCAATCTCGATGTCGACAATGCCGCAACGCTCGGCACCCAGGTCCAGGGCAGCTACGGCAAGCTGACGCTCAACGCCGACGGCTCCTACTCCTATGTTCGCGATGCCGGCACGCAGGGCGGCGTCAGCGATGTCTTCACCTACACCATCAAGGACGGCGACGGCGACACCTCGCACACCACGCTGACCATCGCCATCGGCGATTCAACCCCGACCGACGCCATTCCGGCTGCCGGCGGCGCCACCACCACCGTCTATGAAGCCAGCCTGCCGGCACGCGCCGGCGAACCGGCCGGCTCCAACGAGCCTGCAACCACCGAGACCACTTCGGGCACCATCGGCTTCACCTCGCCCGACGGCCTGACCACCGTCTCGCTGGGTGGCCATGTGCTGACCGGCTCGGCCCAGACTTTTGCCGACGGCACCACAGGATCGCTGACGGCCAGCTATGTCTACAATGCAACCACCGGCATCGGCACCATCAGCTACGCCTATACGCTGATCGACAACACGCTGACCGATCCGTCGAGCACCAGCTTCGCGGTCGTCGTCACCGACGCCGACGGCGACAGCGCTCCAGCCGGCAATCTCGTCATCACCATCGTCGACGACGTGCCGACCGCACACGCCGATACCGACAGTGTTGCGTCCAACCAGTTCACCGCCGAGACCGGCAATGTGCTGAGCGCGGTTGGCACCACCTCGCCGGTCACCGGCATCGACGTCAAGGGCGCCGATGGCGCTGCCGTGGTCGGCGTTGCCGCCGGCAACACCAATCTCGATGTCGACAATGCCGCAACGCTCGGCACCCAGGTCCAGGGCAGCTACGGCAAGCTGACGCTCAACGCCGACGGCTCCTACTCCTATGTTCGCGATGCCGGCACGCAGGGCGGCGTCAGCGATGTCTTCACCTACACCATCAAGGACGGCGACGGCGACACCTCGCACACCACGCTGACCATC
Source organism: Mesorhizobium sp. C416B (assembly GCF_030323165.1). Taxonomy (NCBI): domain Bacteria; kingdom Pseudomonadati; phylum Pseudomonadota; class Alphaproteobacteria; order Hyphomicrobiales; family Phyllobacteriaceae; genus Mesorhizobium; species Mesorhizobium sp. C416B. The sequence goes on along the minus strand of NZ_CP100471.1, from coordinate 5,638,745 downwards.
GCCATCGGCGATTCAACCCCGACCGACGCCATTCCGGCTGCCGGCGGCGCCACCACCACCGTCTATGAAGCCAGCCTGCCGGCACGCGCCGGCGAACCGGCCGGCTCCAACGAGCCTGCAACCACCGAGACCACTTCGGGCACCATCGGCTTCACCTCGCCCGACGGCCTGACCACCGTCTCGCTGGGTGGCCATGTGCTGACCGGCTCGGCCCAGACTTTTGCCGACGGCACCACAGGATCGCTGACGGCCAGCTATGTCTACAATGCAACCACCGGCATCGGCACCATCAGCTACGCCTATACGCTGATCGACAACACGCTGACCGATCCGTCGAGCACCAGCTTCGCGGTCGTCGTCACCGACGCCGACGGCGACAGCGCTCCAGCCGGCAATCTCGTCATCACCATCGTCGACGACGTGCCGACCGCACACGCCGATACCGACAGTGTTGCGTCCAACCAGTTCACCGCCGAGACCGGCAATGTGCTGAGCGCGGTTGGCACCACCTCGCCGGTCACCGGCATCGACGTCAAGGGCGCCGATGGCGCTGCCGTGGTCGGCGTTGCCGCCGGCAACACCAATCTCGATGTCGACAATGCCGCAACGCTCGGCACCCAGGTCCAGGGCAGCTACGGCAAGCTGACGCTCAACGCCGACGGCTCCTACTCCTATGTTCGCGATGCCGGCACGCAGGGCGGCGTCAGCGATGTCTTCACCTACACCATCAAGGACGGCGACGGCGACACCTCGCACACCACGCTGACCATCGCCATCGGCGATTCAACCCCGACCGACGCCATTCCGGCTGCCGGCGGCGCCACCACCACCGTCTATGAAGCCAGCCTGCCGGCACGCGCCGGCGAACCGGCCGGCTCCAACGAGCCTGCAACCACCGAGACCACTTCGGGCACCATCGGCTTCACCTCGCCCGACGGCCTGACCACCGTCTCGCTGGGTGGCCATGTGCTGACCGGCTCAGCCCAGACTTTTGCCGACGGCACCACAGGATCGCTGACGGCCAGCTATGTCTACAATGCAACCACCGGCATCGGCACCATCAGCTACGCCTATACGCTGATCGACAACACGCTGACCGATCCGTCGAGCACCAGCTTCGCGGTCGTCGTCACCGACGCCGACGGCGACAGCGCTCCAGCCGGCAATCTCGTCATCACCATCGTCGACGACGTGCCGACCGCACACGCCGATACCGACAGTGTTGCGTCCAACCAGTTCACCGCCGAGACCGGCAATGTGCTGAGCGCGGTTGGCACCACCTCGCCGGTCACCGGCATCGACGTCAAGGGCGCCGATGGCGCTGCCGTGGTCGGCGTTGCCGCCGGCAACACCAATCTCGATGTCGACAATGCCGCAACGCTCGGCACCCAGGTCCAGGGCAGCTACGGCAAGCTGACGCTCAACGCCGACGGCTCCTACTCCTATGTTCGCGATGCCGGCACGCAGGGCGGCGTCAGCGATGTCTTCACCTACACCATCAAGGACGGCGACGGCGACACCTCGCACACCACGCTGACCATCGCCATCGGCGATTCAACCCCGACCGACGCCATTCCGGCTGCCGGCGGCGCCACCACCACCGTCTATGAAGCCAGCCTGCCGGCACGCGCCGGCGAACCGGCCGGCTCCAACGAGCCTGCAACCACCGAGACCACTTCGGGCACCATCGGCTTCACCTCGCCCGACGGCCTGACCACCGTCTCGCTGGGTGGCCATGTGCTGACCGGCTCGGCCCAGACTTTTGCCGACGGCACCACAGGATCGCTGACGGCCAGCTATGTCTACAATGCAACCACCGGCATCGGCACCATCAGCTACGCCTATACGCTGATCGACAACACGCTGACCGATCCGTCGAGCACCAGCTTCGCGGTCGTCGTCACCGACGCCGACGGCGACAGCGCTCCAGCCGGCAATCTCGTCATCACCATCGTCGACGACGTGCCGACCGCACACGCCGATACCGACAGTGTTGCGTCCAACCAGTTCACCGCCGAGACCGGCAATGTGCTGAGCGCGGTTGGCACCACCTCGCCGGTCACCGGCATCGACGTCAAGGGCGCCGATGGCGCTGCCGTGGTCGGCGTTGCCGCCGGCAACACCAATCTCGATGTCGACAATGCCGCAACGCTCGGCACCCAGGTCCAGGGCAGCTACGGCAAGCTGACGCTCAACGCCGACGGCTCCTACTCCTATGTTCGCGATGCCGGCACGCAGGGCGGCGTCAGCGATGTCTTCACCTACACCATCAAGGACGGCGACGGCGACACCTCGCACACCACGCTGACCATCGCCATCGGCGATTCAACCCCGACCGACGCCATTCCGGCTGCCGGCGGCGCCACCACCACCGTCTATGAAGCCAGCCTGCCGGCACGCGCCGGCGAACCGGCCGGCTCCAACGAGCCTGCAACCACCGAGACCACTTCGGGCACCATCGGCTTCACCTCGCCCGACGGCCTGACCACCGTCTCGCTGGGTGGCCATGTGCTGACCGGCTCGGCCCAGACTTTTGCCGACGGCACCACAGGATCGCTGACGGCCAGCTATGTCTACAATGCAACCACCGGCATCGGCACCATCAGCTACGCCTATACGCTGATCGACAACACGCTGACCGATCCGTCGAGCACCAGCTTCGCGGTCGTCGTCACCGACGCCGACGGCGACAGCGCTCCAGCCGGCAATCTCGTCATCACCATCGTCGACGACGTGCCGACCGCACACGCCGATACCGACAGTGTTGCGTCCAACCAGTTCACCGCCGAGACCGGCAATGTGCTGAGCGCGGTTGGCACCACCTCGCCGGTCACCGGCATCGACGTCAAGGGCGCCGATGGCGCTGCCGTGGTCGGCGTTGCCGCCGGCAACACCAATCTCGATGTCGACAATGCCGCAACGCTCGGCACCCAGGTCCAGGGCAGCTACGGCAAGCTGACGCTCAACGCCGACGGCTCCTACTCCTATGTTCGCGATGCCGGCACGCAGGGCGGCGTCAGCGATGTCTTCACCTACACCATCAAGGACGGCGACGGCGACACCTCGCACACCACGCTGACCATCGCCATCGGCGATTCAACCCCGACCGACGCCATTCCGGCTGCCGGCGGCGCCACCACCACCGTCTATGAAGCCAGCCTGCCGGCACGCGCCGGCGAACCGGCCGGCTCCAACGAGCCTGCAACCACCGAGACCACTTCGGGCACCATCGGCTTCACCTCGCCCGACGGCCTGACCACCGTCTCGCTGGGTGGCCATGTGCTGACCGGCTCGGCCCAGACTTTTGCCGACGGCACCACAGGATCGCTGACGGCCAGCTATGTCTACAATGCAACCACCGGCATCGGCACCATCAGCTACGCCTATACGCTGATCGACAACACGCTGACCGATCCGTCGAGCACCAGCTTCGCGGTCGTCGTCACCGACGCCGACGGCGACAGCGCTCCAGCCGGCAATCTCGTCATCACCATCGTCGACGACGTGCCGACCGCACACGCCGATACCGACAGTGTTGCGTCCAACCAGTTCACCGCCGAGACCGGCAATGTGCTGAGCGCGGTTGGCACCACCTCGCCGGTCACCGGCATCGACGTCAAGGGCGCCGATGGCGCTGCCGTGGTCGGCGTTGCCGCCGGCAACACCAATCTCGATGTCGACAATGCCGCAACGCTCGGCACCCAGGTCCAGGGCAGCTACGGCAAGCTGACGCTCAACGCCGACGGCTCCTACTCCTATGTTCGCGATGCCGGCACGCAGGGCGGCGTCAGCGATGTCTTCACCTACACCATCAAGGACGGCGACGGCGACACCTCGCACACCACGCTGACCATCGCCATCGGCGATTCAACCCCGACCGACGCCATTCCGGCTGCCGGCGGCGCCACCACCACCGTCTATGAAGCCAGCCTGCCGGCACGCGCCGGCGAACCGGCCGGCTCCAACGAGCCTGCAACCACCGAGACCACTTCGGGCACCATCGGCTTCACCTCGCCCGACGGCCTGACCACCGTCTCGCTGGGTGGCCATGTGCTGACCGGCTCAGCCCAGACTTTTGCCGACGGCACCACAGGATCGCTGACGGCCAGCTATGTCTACAATGCAACCACCGGCATCGGCACCATCAGCTACGCCTATACGCTGATCGACAACACGCTGACCGATCCGTCGAGCACCAGCTTCGCGGTCGTCGTCACCGACGCCGACGGCGACAGCGCTCCAGCCGGCAATCTCGTCATCACCATCGTCGACGACGTGCCGACCGCACACGCCGATACCGACAGTGTTGCGTCCAACCAGTTCACCGCCGAGACCGGCAATGTGCTGAGCGCGGTTGGCACCACCTCGCCGGTCACCGGCATCGACGTCAAGGGCGCCGATGGCGCTGCCGTGGTCGGCGTTGCCGCCGGCAACACCAATCTCGATGTCGACAATGCCGCAACGCTCGGCACCCAGGTCCAGGGCAGCTACGGCAAGCTGACGCTCAACGCCGACGGCTCCTACTCCTATGTTCGCGATGCCGGCACGCAGGGCGGCGTCAGCGATGTCTTCACCTACACCATCAAGGACGGCGACGGCGACACCTCGCACACCACGCTGACCATCGCCATCGGCGATTCAACCCCGACCGACGCCATTCCGGCTGCCGGCGGCGCCACCACCACCGTCTATGAAGCCAGCCTGCCGGCACGCGCCGGCGAACCGGCCGGCTCCAACGAGCCTGCAACCACCGAGACCACTTCGGGCACCATCGGCTTCACCTCGCCCGACGGCCTGACCACCGTCTCGCTGGGTGGCCATGTGCTGACCGGCTCGGCCCAGACTTTTGCCGACGGCACCACAGGATCGCTGACGGCCAGCTATGTCTACAATGCAACCACCGGCATCGGCACCATCAGCTACGCCTATACGCTGATCGACAACACGCTGACCGATCCGTCGAGCACCAGCTTCGCGGTCGTCGTCACCGACGCCGACGGCGACAGCGCTCCAGCCGGCAATCTCGTCATCACCATCGTCGACGACGTGCCGACCGCACACGCCGATACCGACAGTGTTGCGTCCAACCAGTTCACCGCCGAGACCGGCAATGTGCTGAGCGCGGTTGGCACCACCTCGCCGGTCACCGGCATCGACGTCAAGGGCGCCGATGGCGCTGCCGTGGTCGGCGTTGCCGCCGGCAACACCAATCTCGATGTCGACAATGCCGCAACGCTCGGCACCCAGGTCCAGGGCAGCTACGGCAAGCTGACGCTCAACGCCGACGGCTCCTACTCCTATGTTCGCGATGCCGGCACGCAGGGCGGCGTCAGCGATGTCTTCACCTACACCATCAAGGACGGCGACGGCGACACCTCGCACACCACGCTGACCATCGCCATCGGCGATTCAACCCCGACCGACGCCATTCCGGCTGCCGGCGGCGCCACCACCACCGTCTATGAAGCCAGCCTGCCGGCACGCGCCGGCGAACCGGCCGGCTCCAACGAGCCTGCAACCACCGAGACCACTTCGGGCACCATCGGCTTCACCTCGCCCGACGGCCTGACCACCGTCTCGCTGGGTGGCCATGTGCTGACCGGCTCGGCCCAGACTTTTGCCGACGGCACCACAGGATCGCTGACGGCCAGCTATGTCTACAATGCAACCACCGGCATCGGCACCATCAGCTACGCCTATACGCTGATCGACAACACGCTGACCGATCCGTCGAGCACCAGCTTCGCGGTCGTCGTCACCGACGCCGACGGCGACAGCGCTCCAGCCGGCAATCTCGTCATCACCATCGTCGACGACGTGCCGACCGCACACGCCGATACCGACAGTGTTGCGTCCAACCAGTTCACCGCCGAGACCGGCAATGTGCTGAGCGCGGTTGGCACCACCTCGCCGGTCACCGGCATCGACGTCAAGGGCGCCGATGGCGCTGCCGTGGTCGGCGTTGCCGCCGGCAACACCAATCTCGATGTCGACAATGCCGCAACGCTCGGCACCCAGGTCCAGGGCAGCTACGGCAAGCTGACGCTCAACGCCGACGGCTCCTACTCCTATGTTCGCGATGCCGGCACGCAGGGCGGCGTCAGCGATGTCTTCACCTACACCATCAAGGACGGCGACGGCGACACCTCGCACACCACGCTGACCATCGCCATCGGCGATTCAACCCCGACCGACGCCATTCCGGCTGCCGGCGGCGCCACCACCACCGTCTATGAAGCCAGCCTGCCGGCACGCGCCGGCGAACCGGCCGGCTCCAACGAGCCTGCAACCACCGAGACCACTTCGGGCACCATCGGCTTCACCTCGCCCGACGGCCTGACCACCGTCTCGCTGGGTGGCCATGTGCTGACCGGCTCGGCCCAGACTTTTGCCGACGGCACCACAGGATCGCTGACGGCCAGCTATGTCTACAATGCAACCACCGGCATCGGCACCATCAGCTACGCCTATACGCTGATCGACAACACGCTGACCGATCCGTCGAGCACCAGCTTCGCGGTCGTCGTCACCGACGCCGACGGCGACAGCGCTCCAGCCGGCAATCTCGTCATCACCATCGTCGACGACGTGCCGACCGCACACGCCGATACCGACAGTGTTGCGTCCAACCAGTTCACCGCCGAGACCGGCAATGTGCTGAGCGCGGTTGGCACCACCTCGCCGGTCACCGGCATCGACGTCAAGGGCGCCGATGGCGCTGCCGTGGTCGGCGTTGCCGCCGGCAACACCAATCTCGATGTCGACAATGCCGCAACGCTCGGCACCCAGGTCCAGGGCAGCTACGGCAAGCTGACGCTCAACGCCGACGGCTCCTACTCCTATGTTCGCGATGCCGGCACGCAGGGCGGCGTCAGCGATGTCTTCACCTACACCATCAAGGACGGCGACGGCGACACCTCGCACACCACGCTGACCATCGCCATCGGCGATTCAACCCCGACCGACGCCATTCCGGCTGCCGGCGGCGCCACCACCACCGTCTATGAAGCCAGCCTGCCGGCACGCGCCGGCGAACCGGCCGGCTCCAACGAGCCTGCAACCACCGAGACCACTTCGGGCACCATCGGCTTCACCTCGCCCGACGGCCTGACCACCGTCTCGCTGGGTGGCCATGTGCTGACCGGCTCAGCCCAGACTTTTGCCGACGGCACCACAGGATCGCTGACGGCCAGCTATGTCTACAATGCAACCACCGGCATCGGCACCATCAGCTACGCCTATACGCTGATCGACAACACGCTGACCGATCCGTCGAGCACCAGCTTCGCGGTCGTCGTCACCGACGCCGACGGCGACAGCGCTCCAGCCGGCAATCTCGTCATCACCATCGTCGACGACGTGCCGACCGCACACGCCGATACCGACAGTGTTGCGTCCAACCAGTTCACCGCCGAGACCGGCAATGTGCTGAGCGCGGTTGGCACCACCTCGCCGGTCACCGGCATCGACGTCAAGGGCGCCGATGGCGCTGCCGTGGTCGGCGTTGCCGCCGGCAACACCAATCTCGATGTCGACAATGCCGCAACGCTCGGCACCCAGGTCCAGGGCAGCTACGGCAAGCTGACGCTCAACGCCGACGGCTCCTACTCCTATGTTCGCGATGCCGGCACGCAGGGCGGCGTCAGCGATGTCTTCACCTACACCATCAAGGACGGCGACGGCGACACCTCGCACACCACGCTGACCATCGCCATCGGCGATTCAACCCCGACCGACGCCATTCCGGCTGCCGGCGGCGCCACCACCACCGTCTATGAAGCCAGCCTGCCGGCACGCGCCGGCGAACCGGCCGGCTCCAACGAGCCTGCAACCACCGAGACCACTTCGGGCACCATCGGCTTCACCTCGCCCGACGGCCTGACCACCGTCTCGCTGGGTGGCCATGTGCTGACCGGCTCGGCCCAGACTTTTGCCGACGGCACCACAGGATCGCTGACGGCCAGCTATGTCTACAATGCAACCACCGGCATCGGCACCATCAGCTACGCCTATACGCTGATCGACAACACGCTGACCGATCCGTCGAGCACCAGCTTCGCGGTCGTCGTCACCGACGCCGACGGCGACAGCGCTCCAGCCGGCAATCTCGTCATCACCATCGTCGACGACGTGCCGACCGCACACGCCGATACCGACAGTGTTGCGTCCAACCAGTTCACCGCCGAGACCGGCAATGTGCTGAGCGCGGTTGGCACCACCTCGCCGGTCACCGGCATCGACGTCAAGGGCGCCGATGGCGCTGCCGTGGTCGGCGTTGCCGCCGGCAACACCAATCTCGATGTCGACAATGCCGCAACGCTCGGCACCCAGGTCCAGGGCAGCTACGGCAAGCTGACGCTCAACGCCGACGGCTCCTACTCCTATGTTCGCGATGCCGGCACGCAGGGCGGCGTCAGCGATGTCTTCACCTACACCATCAAGGACGGCGACGGCGACACCTCGCACACCACGCTGACCATCGCCATCGGCGATTCAACCCCGACCGACGCCATTCCGGCTGCCGGCGGCGCCACCACCACCGTCTATGAAGCCAGCCTGCCGGCACGCGCCGGCGAACCGGCCGGCTCCAACGAGCCTGCAACCACCGAGACCACTTCGGGCACCATCGGCTTCACCTCGCCCGACGGCCTGACCACCGTCTCGCTGGGTGGCCATGTGCTGACCGGCTCGGCCCAGACTTTTGCCGACGGCACCACAGGATCGCTGACGGCCAGCTATGTCTACAATGCAACCACCGGCATCGGCACCATCAGCTACGCCTATACGCTGATCGACAACACGCTGACCGATCCGTCGAGCACCAGCTTCGCGGTCGTCGTCACCGACGCCGACGGCGACAGCGCTCCAGCCGGCAATCTCGTCATCACCATCGTCGACGACGTGCCGACCGCGACGAATGACACCTGGGGGCCAACGATCACCGGTGCGACGGTCCTCACCGGCCTCCTGACCAACGACAAATTCGGCGCCGACGGCGTCGACACCGACAACAATCCGGTCAGCGGCCAGGTGACCGCCACCAACGGTGCTCACGGCACCGTCACCTACAACAACGATGGAACGTTCACCTACACACCGACGGGCATCTATGTCGGGTCGGACTCTTTCACCTACACGATCAAGGACGGTGACGGCGACACTTCGACGGCCACGGTGACCCTGAATGTGCAGACCAACACCGTTCCATCGGGTGGCGGGACAGCGTCGTTGACATTGAACGAAGCCGCGCTCGACACCACGCTCGATGCTTCGGCGCCTGCGGATCTCCAAGCCGGGGCCGTGACCGGCACCAACCCAGGCAGCCGCGGCGAGACGGCGCAAGCAATCAGCGGCATCACCTTCACCACGACCGGCGAAGCCATTAATGTTGCATTCGCCAACCCGACCGGCGATCCAAACTGGGTGGCGCCGACTGTTTCTGGCCTAGCCTCTGGATACACAATCAGCTGGGCGCTCGTCGGCAACCAACTCGTCGGCAGTCTGATACAAACGGCCGGCAGCGTGAACCTCGGCGCATTCGTCTATCTGGCGCTGTCAAACACAAGCGCCGGCGCCAACAGTTCGTTGACACCCGTCGTTACCGCGACACTGACCGACCAGCTCCAGCATCTTGCCGGCTCGGGCAACGTCACCATCAACGGGCTTCAGGTGGTGGCAACCGACACCAGCGGTGATCATGTTTCCGGATCGGTCAATCTGACGGTCCTGGACGACGTTCCGCTGCCATTCAAGCCGGATGGCATCTTCGTGGAAAACACCACGCATACGGTGCTGACGGAGAGCATCAATTTTGCCGCGAGCGCCGGTGCTGACGGCGTTGGCAATGTCGTGTTCAACGTGACCGAAGGCGCGGCCGTCACATCAGGCAGCACAAACATATTCCTGAATGGCGAGCAGGTCTTCTTCCACGTCGTCGATACGCATACTGTGGAGGGACGGACCTCGGCCGCGAACGGCAGCGACCTCGCTTTCACGGCGACCCTGAACCCGGCGACAGATACTTGGACATACACCCAGGCCGCGACGATGTTTGCCGGCAACCAGTTCAATACGGCGAACTTCTCGCCAAGCGGCGGCAACAACCAAGCGATTGTCCTGGACTCCATCGGCTCAACCAGCGACCTGCTTGCAACCGCCAACAGCCCCAATTTCGTGAACACCAGCACGGGCAGTTGGGGCGTCGATGGCGGAAACAGCATCAGCCCTGGTGAGAAGATCCGCTTCGATTTCGTCAGCAATGCAACCACCGACGGCACCATCGCCGGAACCCCCGCGGGCATCGGGGCGGGAACCCACTATACGGATCACTACGAGGTGGCTAGCTATACACAGGGGATTGGCAATGTCTCGGGACCGGGCCTGGTTTCGATAACGATCCGCCCGGTCAACGCCGACTATGATAACACCTACATAGGTGATGTTACCGGCGAAAGCACGGCCCTCGGCGCCTTGGTCACTGTCGTCAACGGCTCCGGCGGAGCTACTCCGACCGCAACGAACAATGGGGACGGAACGTGGACGATCACCGGTCTCGCGCAAGGCGACACCTTTACCGTGGTTGCAAATTCGGACCCGTTCAGCGCAATCGAAATTTCGGCCAATGTTGGCTCGAATGACTTCAAGCTAGGCCCGGTCACCTACACGACCGCCAACGCCGTCACACCGTTCGACATCTCGATCCCGGTCACGGCGACCGACGGTGACGGCGACCCAATTGCCGGGTCAGTGACGGCACACCTTTCGCCCGATCTCAGCACCTGGCAAGGAACTTCGGGCGTGGACACTCACACCACGACCGCGACAGAAACCACGCTGCTCGGCGAGGACGGCAACGACACCCTCAATGGACTCAATCTCCAGGCTGATATCCTCTCCGGCGGACGCGGCGATGATACCTTGTCGGGCAACTCCGGTAACGACACGCTTTACGGCGGCTCGGGAGCGGACATACTGTTCGGCGGCGACGGCAACGACCTGCTGATCGGCGGTTCCGGTCAGGACACGCTCACCGGTGGTATAGGCGTCGATACGTTCAAGCTCGAGCACCTCGACATCAAAGATCTTATCGCTGACTACAGCGGTGTCGGCGGCCATGGCGACATCATCGACCTTACCTCCTTGTTCGATACAGCCGCCGGAGGGGCCAATGTCGGCGACTTCGTGAACTACAATGCGGGAACGAACACTGTCAGCGTCGACGCCGACGGTTTGGCCAACGGCGCCAATTTCGTGGACGTGGCCACCTTGACGAATGCACCCGTCGCCAACACGATCACCCTGCTCTACGATGACGGAGTGACGCAGCATACGACAACGGCAAACGTGGTCTAGGAGCATGGTGCGGGGCCACGCGACTATGCTATGTATTAGAGATTAGGAATACAGAGGGGGATCTCATCATGAAACGTTCCGTAAGACTGTTGGTTTCCGCTGCGGCGCTGTTGCTGGCAGTCGGGTCGACGGGCTATGCCGCCGACATCATCGACGGGCCGGTGGCCGACTATTGCCGGACCGTCGGCACATCGAACCTGGTGTTGAACGACAACATCGTCGATCTCAAGGTCCAGGTGGTCAAGCTGAAGGACGAGTCGGTGGCCGTCGCCAACAGCTCGGAATGGATCAATTCGTCCCGCCCCGCCTTCGTCTGGGCGTCGGAAGCCAAGGTCGCCTGCGGCATGGCCTATGGCTACCTCAAGACGAACTACAAGGACGAGGACACGCTCAACAAGTGCGAGTGCTTCCACGACCGCATGGTCGAGTACATGAACTGACCGAAAGGGATCAAGTCGCGCCGACAGGCTGACGATGATCGCCCGTGGAAGATTGTCGAGAGCGATTGCCGGAGCGATCGCACTGGCCGTTTTTGCCCCTGAAGCCCGTGCCAACTGGCTGGAACGACCTGCCCTCGAGCAGCAAGCTCCGTCCGGCTTGACGCGGCCGGTTCGCTGCGATGTCGCTCCGGAATGGACGCGCGAGACATTCAAGGCGTTCGCGACGTGCCAGGCATCGCTCTACGGCCTGGAGCCGGTGCTGGCGCACGCGGTGATGGAGATCGAAAGCGGATTCGATCCCGATGTGCACGGCGCCGATGGTGAAGTCGGGTTGATGCAAGTGATGCCGGCGACGGCGCGAATGCTTGGCTTTCGCGGTTCGCTCGACGAACTCGCGGTCCCTGCGACCAACATCGCGCTCGGCGTCAGATATCTGGCGCAGGCAAACAGCCTTGCCGAAGGCGATCTTTGCACGACGGTCATGAAATATCGCGCCGGGCACGGTGAAACCCGGTTCTCCGAACTTTCGGTCCGCTACTGCCGGCGTGCGCGTGCAATCCTGGCGAGAGAAGGTTTTGCGGTGGCCGGGCCATTGCCGGTGGCGACGTTCGGATTCTCCGCATTCCCGACAGCAGGAGACGATGGTGCCCCTGCCCCGGCGAGGCGGATTTGTGTGCGCCGGCTGTTCGTGCCGGGCCCGCGATACATGAAATGCACGGACTATCGAAGCGCCGGGCAAGCCAGAATGATCAAGGCGCTCCGGGCAAGACTTTTCGACGGCTGAGCCATAATCCAGCAATTGCAAAGACGGCGAGGCAAGTCTGCCGTAAGATGAACGGATGAGACCGGGACAAATACCCGGCGGGATATGAGGGAGGCATCATGGATTCTGGCCGGCAGCGACACGGTTCGTGGACGTGGGCGATCGTCTTTGCGTTCGCGGGCATAGTGTCGGGCTGCCAGTCGAAAGGCAGCGTCTCGGACGCGCTCGATCCGGCGGCGATCGCCGCACCTGGAGCGCCGGTCACCGGCGCCGTTGCCGGTCCCGCCCAGGCGACGCAATCGCTCGGCACGGGATCGACGAAGGTCACGATGCTGCTGCCTTTGTCGGCCCCGGGCAACGCCGGCGAAAACGGCAGGAAGATGCTCGATGCGACCAAGCTGGCGATGGCCGACCTTGGAAATGTCCTGCTCACGGTCACGGTCGAGGACACCATGGGCGACAGCGCGCACGCCAGCGAATTGGCGGTGAAGGCTATCACCACCGGAGCCACGATCGTCATCGGCCCGGTGGAACTTGCCGCGGCTCAGCACATTGCCAAGCTGTCGGGATCGAAGCGGCCGCCGGTGCTGGCGCTGGCCGACAATTTCGCCGGCGGCCCGGGCGTCTATGCGGTGCGCCTCAACGAGGCCGACAGCGCGGCCGCGGGCGCAGCCGGCCTGGCGGCCAAAGGCAGCAAGAAGTTCGTGTTGCTCGTTGCGGCAGGAGCGAATGCCGGCGCGGTTGAAAAGCGGGTCGCCAACAGCCTCAGCATCTATGGCGCGACGCTCGCCGTCACCATTCCGTATCCGGCCGGCGATGGCGGCACCAAAGTGGTCAATGATATGGGCTCGCTGGTCGAGGCTCCCGATGCCATCATCATCGCCAGCGGCGACGACAATCCGGCGCAGATCCTTGCGGCGCTCAAAACGAAAGGCATTCCTGGAAAAGCAATTGCCGTCGTTGGAACCAACCGCTGGCTGGAACATCCGATGGAGCCGCTGTTTGAAGGCTCCTACATCGCCACGCTCGACCCAACCGAAACCGGCCCGATCGCCGACCGCTTCAAGACGACCTACAATTATCCAGCCGACGCCAATGTCGCCTACGCCTATGATATGGTCGCCCTGACAGCAGGAATTGCAAGTTCGGCCGGGCCTGACGGCTTCAGCAAGCAGGTGCTCGAGAATCGGAGCGGATTTCGCGGATCGACCGGCCTGTTCCGGTTTCGGGCGGATGGCTCCAGTGAGCGATCCATGCCCTTCTATCAGGTTCAAAAGGGTGCACTCAAGCTGGTCGCCAAATCGACATCGGGGTATTGAGGGGCAAGGAACCTTGCTTGAGTTGATGGGCTGGCTGAGGCACAATCGCTTGATAGCGCTCGGAAGCCTGCTCCTCCTGGCCGGGGTCTTGTTGATCATGCGGGCCGCCGATCTGCTTCCCATCGATCGGCCGATACCAGCGTCGCGTCAATCCATCGACGATAGCCAGCCACTGCGACCAATTGCGACCGTCGCCAATACGCCATGGCGAGGACGGGCACGCAAGATTGCTCAGGACCTTATCGCGCCGCCACAGCTTGATCCGGCGCAAATCGAACGGGTCGAGCCGCGCCCGCCGCTCAGCGACCTTGGTCTGGCTTCGCCTGCAGGGATGCGAATGCCAAAGGATTGGAAAGAGGTCCTGCTGTACCAACCGGTTGCCACCTCGTCGGCAACCTTCGAATCGATGGGGCGCAAGGTAGCCATCAGCGGGATCCAAGGCATTGACCTGGATGAGACCTGTTCCTTTCGTGGCATCGCCTGGCCTTGCGGCCAGCGTGCGCGCGCGACGTTCAATTCCTGGCTGCGCGGCCGGGCGCTGAAATGCGTCGTGCCGCCGGAAATCGATCGTTTTGCCATTGCGGCACCGTGCAGCTTGGGCAAGCAGGATGTCGGCGCCTGGCTTGTATCCAATGGCTGGGCGACGGCCCTGGCGAGTGGCATCTACGGCAAGGCGGAGGCAGTGGCCAGAGACGCGCAGATGGGGATATTCGGTCCGCCGCAATAGCCGATAATTCGGTGTCGTTGCTTTTGCCGCCGTAGCCTTGCTTTTGAAGGGCTGATTTCGGGCCGATGGTAGGTGATTGCGCCATTACTAAAATTGTATGTTTCCTCGAAACTGAAAGTGCAGCACCTTGGCCTTATGACAGCCGATCAGGCGGGAGATTGGCTAATGATGACACCAATGGCGAATAGCTCGCCCCGGCAATGGAAAGATATCGCATGGCTGACTGCCCTGGGATCGGCGGGAATTCTGCTCCTCTCGGTTGGCCTAGATTATCTGCTTCTGTTCTCGGAAGCCTTGACGCCCTTCGGCCGCAGCATGGTCACTGCGATCCTGTTGCCGGTCATCGTCGGTGGCCCACTTTTCCTGTTCATTGGACTGCAGCGGACCGAGCTCGTCCGTTATCGAAGAGAACTCAACAAGTCGGCGACCTTTGACAGCCTGACAGGCTGCCTCAACCGGACAGTCTTCACGTCGATGGTTGAAAGGAGAGCAACCAGGCCGGAATCGTCTGGTCCAAGATCTGGCGCCTTCCTGGTCATTCATCCCGAACACATCAGGTCCATCAATCTGCGCTTCGGCCTTGGCTGGGGTGACGAAGCCTTGCGGCTCATAGCCTCGACCATCCAATCATCGGTACGCAAGGAAGATCTGGTGGGCCGGATCGGAACCTCCATGTTCGGGGTCTTTCTGCCCGGTGCGACAGAAGACGACGCCAGGGAGATCGGCGAGCGTATCCGGGCGCGCGTGGCCCAAGCCTATTTCGCGCCAAAAGGAACCGCGGACACGCTGACCATCAGCGTCGGCGGCGTGGTGTTTGAAAACGAGTTGGAATTCGAGGACATGTTCCGATCGGCGGAATCGCTGTTATCCGGCGTGGAGCACCAGCCTGGACTTCAACTGTCGCACCTCCACAACTAGCTGAGACGATTCGTTGCCGGAGGAACACCGCCGCAAATATGTCTTGCCGCACGGCTGCGACAGCGATCATCTTGCCCTTGTTGCCAAACCGGACGATTGACCCATGGGGCGGTTTCAACCCGTGGGAGGTCTGGCTCCTGACGGTGCTGATGGCATCGGCCGCGCATCGCTGGCAGTATTGCCGGACCGATCAAGTTCTGGTTGCCGCTGGTTGCAGCAACCTTGATCGCCTTGATGGCCGGCTATCGGACCATGCTGCTGCCGCCGAACTCCTGACAGGTCGAGACACCCGCCGCGCGAGTAGCATCAGGTTCGGCGCTCAGGGCACGAGCGACAAAGCTTGAGGGCGCACAGATAGCAGCTGGATCCCCACGGCTCTCTCTTCATCCGTGGGGATCACAAGCACGTCGACGTCGGAACCAGCAAGGCTGATGACCTCGTCGCCTCGTCCATTCAGCTTGTGGTCGATATTAACCGCAAGCCAGCCGGCCACAGCCCCGGCCCTCTCTCACAGTTCGAAGGCGCTTTCGATTTCGCCGTTGATTTGGTCGGCAGGGATGCCAGGCTTCTCGGCCGCTGTCGTCAATTGGCTGCTAAGTCGCTGGCGGCGATCGGATCGCCCCGCGTCACAATCGCGGCGCGGAGGGGTTTTATTAGCTCCCCCTCATCTTGACGCCGGCGCCGGCTGCTCCAAAGTCTTGGGCATCGCTCGGGGAAGTATCAAAGTTGGCGACGAGGTCGCAGTCACGGCGATTGTGCGCGGCCGGGTGACGCCCGATCGCATGAGCGTGACGATCCCCTCCTACGACTTCCCGCATTCTGTTGTCGATTCGACTTGGAAGACTGTGATTGGCCAGCATATGGAATTGATCGGCCCTGTCACACGCATCGACGGGGACAAGGTAACCGTCAGCCTCCGGCCATTGGTGACTGTCGAGGCCGAGCACGTGCGCCTTGTCGAAAGACATGTGGCACTTCCACGCGGGCGAAAAAAGTCGCTGGTTGACAAGGCTTAAACTTCGTTGCCGACCCCAGGAACAGCCCACTGAAACTTTCTCCTTCACATCGGCTCTGGTCGCCTCCCGCTAGCTGCCGGCGCGTTGCGATATCGGCACAGTAGACGGGTTGGCATTTTCCGAACTTTCCGCCATGTCGTCGCGATGACGTTGGCGAAGGCGCTTCAGCAGATCGCGTGAGGCTTGGATCGCCCTGCGCGATTGATCCATGTTCTGGCGAAACGTGGCGCGTTCCTCCATGGACTTCTGCCACTTCAGCAAGGTGGCCGTAGTCGCAGTAGCGGCTTGAGCGATTTCTATGGGCGTTGCAACCATCGCATTCTCCCTAAAAAGGCAATGGTAAACGCAATCTTTATAGGCCCAACGAAACCCTTCTCCAATTAAAAACGACCATACGGCATACGGCAAAATGGCTATTCGTCGGGGCGCTCGACGGCAGCTTCGTCGACCTCGGCCTCCATCTCGTCGTTGACGGTCTTGGTCTTGCCAAAACCGTCCATCGCCACACCGTCAAAGCCCTGCAGCCACGCGTTGGCATGTTCCTGCCAGTAAGCTGGCACCTCACGCTCCTTGCCATCCTTGCGCGCTTGGGCGCCGTACATCCAGGCGTAGGTGGCGCGTTCCTGATCTTTCTTAGGCATGGCCATTTGCATCATCCTCCCGGAAATCCAGCAGCCTTGCGTGCCGCAGCTTCTCTTCGCCTTTGAGGGTCTCGACCCAGCCAACCAGTCCGGGCTTCAGCCACTCGGCCTTTTCCTTTTTATGTCCCTTCGGGACCGGGCCGCCAACCTTGCCCTGGACACGATCCCAAAGCGCTTGCCGCTCATCGGCATTGAAGTTGACGAGTGCGCCGCCTTTGTAGAGGCCCTTTTCAGCCATGATCACCTGGGTAGCTTTGCCGCGCTCGCGCTGTGCACCGTGATTTGCATTTCCTTTTCCTCAAAGCACTTGATCTTGCGCCAAGCGCTCGTTTGCCGCTGCGATATGGACTGCCCTTGAGCTTCGAGACCATGCCTTCTAGCCCGTCTCGTTGACCAGGTGGCAAACGGCGTCACCAGTGCGGCATCGCTCCGCTGAATTGAATGCGCCCGCCGGCAGGGATCATTTCGTGCAGAATCTCGCCGCGATCTTCGGTCGGCATCCCGCGCAGGTCATGATGCTTGGAACCCTGCCGGTTGCTGACCGTTCTCCGTCAATGGAAGCCCCGAACCAACAGAGCCAAACGATCCTCGTGGTTGACGGCGACGTCATCGCCCGATGCGTCATCGCGGACTATCTCCGCCACTGTGGCTACAGGGTGATTGAGGCCCATTTCGCACGTGAGGCGCAGCAAGCGTTGAACTATGCGGAGTTCGGTGTGGACACCGTCTTGTGTGACGTTGACCTGCCGGGCAACATGAACGGGTTCCAACTGTCGAAGTGGGTTCGCGAGAACAAGCCCGAGGTCAAAATAGTGCTTTCTGCCGCAGTAGAACGAACTGCGATCGCGGCGGGCGACCTTTGTCAGCAAGGCCCGCACCTTGCGAAGCCGTATGAGCCGGCCAACGTAGTGGACCATATCAGGCGACTGCAGCGTGTTTGGAGCTTACGATCCAGGAACCCTGGTGCAAAGCGCAATTGATCTCTGTCCAGACGCCGAGAGGCTCGTCTGCATACCAATGGTGATTTAGCCCTGCGAACTGGACGCCGCTCAAAGGAAGAACGGCGTATAAGCCGCAGTCCTGCGTGCGGCCGCAACAGTGGACGGTTGTCGCGCGCAGGACGGAGGAAATTCGCCCTCCTGCCGCGGGCGGTGAACGGGATACCGTAGGAGCGTCAGCATAGCGCGGGCCACAGGACGAGACGCGGCACCGACTGTCCCGTCCGGAAGTCCGGATGTTTTGGCGAGGCCGACCGGCTGAGATCGTGCGCATTTTGGTTCTCGACGGTACGGCCGCTGATCGGCGATGATGCGAGGACCGAGTTGCCCGGAAGAAATCGATCTGGTCTTGCACCTTTTTTGCTTCCTCATTCGCGGGGCAGCTTGTGATTTTCCAGCCTGACAGACCCTCCCCTGTCTATAAGAAATTTCCCGACGCATGAGCGCACGTCCAACACAGTGCGGGCTCCAATGCTCACCGGCTGCGCGAGAATGGTAACCACCTACCTTGAGGGGAGCGCCACGTGCGTATTCAACGATGCAGGCGCTGCCAACCTCGGCATCCCCGGGAATAGCAGGCTTATAAATGAATATATCGTTGATCAACGCTATCGGCGCAGCCGCCGGGAGATGGACAGACCGCGTTCCAGCTAGGGGGATCGATGTTCCAGGCTAAAGGCATTGGCATGCCCGAATTAGAAAAAAGACCTGAATCCCGTAAAGCAGCAACAAAATGCCGAAAGCTATCCAGAAGCCGGGTCGCGTAAGCAATGCCAGATCTTTTCTTAGCTGCTCCATTCAAATCAACTAACACGGCCAAGCGTCGTTCCCGTCCGCTGGGGACAAATTTCAACTAAGCTAATAGGCTTCGTCGCATAATGGCCGCGCCACTGCGGATCGAGACACCTCAGCGCCCCGCATGAGCACGCGCAACTCGATCGGAGGCGCAAGGAGAAAGTTCGGAACGGTTCCAAGAACCCCAAGCAAATTGAGCGCCGCAGCGGACGATAAGGTTCACGGATATCCCGGCGAACATCCGCACAGCAATGGTCAAATCAGCGGCAGAAGGGCGTCCGAAGGCTGCCGGCGGCTCCTGTCGTCGGAACGAAAAAAGAGAAGAAGCAGAACTTTCGTGTGCGATCGCGCACATCAGATCACGTCTGCGCTTCAGTTCGCTTGAGAAAACCGCATCTCTTCGTCACCGCCTCATCGAGAGTCACCGCTGCGGCATCCTGAATACAGGTCGGCGATCCGAAGAGCATGCATTGCGCAAGATTTTCCAGATGAACTGATGCCGAGACCGGCCCAAGCGTCCACCCTAGCCTCCAGCCGGTCATTGCATGAGACTTCGACAGGCTGTTCACAATTATCGTCCGCTCTCTCATTCCGGGAATGCTATTGAGAGGAACTCGCCGTCGAACACTGTGCTGCGGTAAACCTCATCGCTGATGATCCATAGATTGTGCCGCTCGGCAAATGTGGCAATGATCCTCCTTGCCGAATACATATCCGCCGGGATTGTTTGGGGAATTCAGCAAGATCGCCCGCGTTCGATCTCCTACCGCTGAACGGAGAATATCCTCGGATGCCTTCCGCCGCGCATTTTGCAGCGATAGTTTGACGGGTCGGACCACTGCTCCATCGGCGCGTATTGCCGCTTCGTATGGAGATACCAAGGCTCGAGGCAAAGCACCTCGTCGCCAGCTCCGGCAACGGAAGCTTAGTGTGATTGAGCGGCCAGGCGGCCGGTCCCCAATTCGTTCGAATGATGCGCTTGCCTCGCCAATGTCGCATGGTGAGTCAGCCGGCAAACCAAAACACTCAACCGCCGGTTAGGCCCGGCCGCCTGATGCGCCCCACAAGAGGCTGTGCCGGGCCGTTCGTCGGGGCTTCTGCACCTGAGCGTTAATGTGCCCAGGCAACACACCATTGACGCCAAGACGATGGCAAGAAGGGGAGCCGCGCAGTCCTCAAGAATAAGTCAGCAGGCACCTAGACCGATGTAGGGCCTTCCAATCGCAGCTCTCGGCTCCTCGCGGCGCCGGCGCCCTGGCATCGTTTGATTGAACGAAGACGCTGAGTTGAGCTCTCGATACAAAAGCATCTCAGTCCTCGTGCCTCAATGGTTCCGGGCATGCGGCTGCAGGGGATGAAGTCATGAAGTTCAGGGATTTGATCAGACGCGCCGAGGACAATGTGGAGAGGTCGTTCGACGATCTCGAAGCTGACTTGGCTAACGCTGTCGACCAGTGCCTCGATTTGGAGGATGTCGCCGACGTGCCAAACATGGCAGGCGACAACAACGAACAGGATGACAGCGTACGGAGTGAGGGCGGTGCCGGCGACGACGATGATAGCTCGCCGATACCAGCACATCGGCTGACCTCACACACGCAGAGCCGAATTGCTGCCGTGAGCTCGTTTAACGGCTTGTTCCACGATGCCAAGCTCCATTTCGAGGAGATCAACGCAAAAATCTCCGAAATTACAAGCACATGTCAACTGACGTTCGAGTTTTTTCACATCCTTCACGCGGACATTCTCCGTGCCAACGAGCTGGAGTTGGCGAATCAAAATCTGATCGCAGATCAAAGGAGCTTGTCGGAAACACTCAATGACCTGAACAGACGGTACTGTGAGCGTCAGGGCACGGTCGAGACATTGCAGCAGCGCCAGGCAAGCCTTGTTCAGGAGTGCGAAGTGCTCCGTGGCGCATTGGCCGCGGCAAGGCTGGAGCTGGTCGAAGCGGCGAACACCACCACAAAGAACGAAGCGGAATTTGGCGACCTCACGAACATGCTTGCCGCCGCAAATGTCGAGGCCGACAGGCGCTCCCGAGAGAACAAACAGCTGCGTGAAAAGAATGTGAGCCTGTCTATTGACCTGGAAAAGGCCATGAAGCGGGAGGAAGAGGCACGGCATAGGCTGGATGCCTTCTCCACGATCCATGCCAACGAAGCTGCGCGAAATTCCGAAATGCTGAGTGCGCTCGGCAAGAGCGAAAAAGAGGCAATCAAGTTGCACACCTCACTCGAGGTTGCGCAGGCGAAGCTATGGGAGGTGACCGAAGCAGCCAGGATTATGCAGGCGGACATGGATGGCGAGCTTAAACGCTGCCAGGCTGAGAACCGAGGATTGCGCTCAGAAATTCAAAGTCTCCAATCGCGCTTCGAACTCGCCTCAATCGCAAACAACGAGGCCGCGGCCGAGATCGCCAGGCTCCAGCTACAATGGAGCGACGCCCTGGCGGAAAAACAGGTGACCGACGAAAGGTTGGCCGCACTCACCGAGGAGGCCGAAACCAACAAGGTGAACCTTTCCAAGATCGCCGCAGATTTTGCACAGCTGTCCATGCAGCAGGCGTCCGATCAGATTGAACTCGATGTGAGACGGCAGGAATGCGAGGACTTGCGGGTCGAAATTGCCTCGGTCAATGCTCGGGTCAGGGAATTGCTGCCCTACAAGAGGTCGCATGGAAGCGCGAACGCCTTGCCGCATACGTCTGACGTGGCAAATGTAGCGGTGACTGCAGACCGAACGGTGCATGCCGCACGCCGTGTCCGCCGCAGGGCCCTCGCCGCGTCGTAGGAAGCAAAGAACCTCTCCTCGTGAGGCAATTGCCCATGTTGATGATCGGGTAGTGTGCTGAGAGTTCTGCAAATTCGCTGAGAGGGGGCGGTCATGGCAGGCTGGTGATTGTTCACGTCACCTGATTCCCGCGAAGGAACGCCACCATGACCAAGACTGAAGTTAAGACCGCCAGCGCTGCCGTCAAAGACATTTTGCTTTCGAACCCGGATGGATTGCACGAAGTGCTCCGTGCGGTGATGCAGGAGGTGCTTGAGGCCGAGATGGACGAGGCGCTGGGTGCCTCGAAGAGCGAGCGCACGCCCGAACGGCTTGGCTATCGCTCGGGCTATTACGGCCGTACCCTTGTGACGCGGGTCGGCAAGCTCGAGCTGCGGGTTCCGCAGGACCGGGCCGGGCGCTTCTCCACCGAGCTGTTCGAGCGCTACCAGCGTTCCGAGCGGGCCTTGGTGGCGACACTGGCCGAGATGTATGTGCAGGGCGTGTCGACCCGCAAGGTGAAGGCGATCACGGAAGAACTGTACGGCCATGCCTTCTCGGCCTCGTCGATCTCGGCCATCAACAAGCGGCTGGACGAGAGCCTCGCTGCCTTTGCCAGGCGCCCCCTTCAAGAGCCGTTTCCTTACCTCATCCTCGATGCGCGCTACGAGAAGGTGCGTGAAGCCGGTGTTGTCATGAGCCAGGCGGTGCTGATCGCGGTCGGTATCGACTGGGACGGAAGGCGCCAGATCCTGGCCGTGGAGATGGCCAATCGCGAGAGCCGCTCGGCCTGGAGGGACTTCCTCGTCGGCCTCAAGGCGCGCGACCTCAAGGGCGTCGAGTTGGTTGTGTCCGACGATCACGCCGGCCTGGTGGCAGCGATCGGCGAGGTGATCCCCGAAGCCGCCTGGCAACGCTGCTACGTGCACTTCCTCAGGAACGCGCTCGATCATCTGCCGAGGAAGCACGGCGACGACTGCCTGCAGGAATTGCGCTGGCTCTACGACCGGCGCGATCTCGCAGAGGCCAGGGCTGATCTTGCCGCATGGCTTGCCAAATGGTCGGCACGCTATCCGCGCCTGACAGGCTGGGCCGAGGATGCCATCGAACAAACCCTGACCTTCTTCAGGCTGCCGAGACAGCACCACAAGCATCTCAAATCCACCAACATGCTGGAGCGGCTCAACGAGGAAATCCGCCGGCGCACCTATGTCGTGCGCATCTTCCCCAATACCGAAAGCTGCCTGCGCCTGGTCAGGGCGTTGGCCGTCGAGACCAATGAAAACTGGATGGAGGCCAACCGATACATCAACATGGACGACCTGCGCGAGCACAAGAAGCTCGCTCTGCGCCAAGCCGCATGACCAGCATCATGGCCGCCCCTTTTTGCAGAACTTGACGCACACAACCGATGATCGTGGAACGGTATGCGCTGTTTGTTGCGCAAAAGATGACAGGACACTAACGCTGTTGTCGGGGCAGGTCCCAGACGAGCCTCGCGCGTCGGCCGCAGGCGTCACCCCTGTCGGCATCACGTCGCCTACCCTAATATGTCAGCAAGCACGCCTGCCGTGTTCCCGCGGTCGACCGCTCACAGCCGCCATGTCATTGGCGGAAAGCCCTCGACATCTGGTCGGTAAGCGGCTTCAGCAGATAAGACCAGACGCTGTGTTCGTCCGTACTTATGTGAACCTCCGCTGGCATACCGGGTTTGAGCACTTTGGCATCGGTCAGACAGGTGGACTTGTCTTCGACATTGATGCGCGCCGAGAAATAAGAAAGCTGGCGCTGTTGATCTTTTATCAGGTCCGCCGAGATGCGCTTGACAGACCCTTGGCAGGCAGGCGTGGTGCCGGCGTCGAAAGCCGGAAACCGGATCGAGACCCGCTGACCTGGACGAACGTCATCTATGCGCGACGGCGCAATCAGCGCGTCGACCACAAGGTTGCCGGTGTCAGGGACAATCATCATGAGAACCTCGCCCGCGGCAATCACGCCGCCGATCGTGTGAATGGAAGATTCCTGTACCGTTCCCGATTGCGGAGCGCGGATGGTGGTTTTGGCCAGTTCGTCCTGTGCCACAACCTTGCGCTCGCTGAGTTCGGTCTGCTTGGCTTCCGTTTCACGAAGTTCGCTCGTTACGTCACTACGCCTTTGTTCATCGAGCTGAAGTATCTGCAATTCGGTCTCGCTGATCCGGGCCTGCGCCTCGGCAACTGCCGCCGCGAGGCGCCCTGATTCTCCGTGCGCCCGGGTGGCATCCAGTCTGATGTTGCTAAGTCGCTCTTTGGACACCAGTTTCTTTGTAAAAAGCGCCTGTACATCGACAAGATCGCCATCCAGCAGGACCACGGATTGTTCTTCCGCGGTCTGTTGCGCCTTGAGGCCCTCAACTTGGCGTTCGAGTTGCTTTGAGCGGCTTTGCAACTGTGCCTTCTGCCCCTTGAGGGCCGTAGCGCGGCTGTCGAACAGCGTGCGCTCACCGTTCACCAGCGCAGCCAGCTCCGGCTCACCCATTCGCGCTTGAAGGCTGAACGGAAGCTGCATCTCCGACAGGCCTTGCCGCTCTGCCTCCAGCCGCACAAGCCGAACCGTTGCCCGATCAAGATCCTTGCTAATTATCTGCAGATTGGCGCGTGTCAGCGTGTCGTCCAATCGTGCCATCACATCGCCGGCCCGTACATGATCCCCGTCTTGCGCGAAGATGCCACCTATCGTGCCGCCCGTCAGATGCTGCACCTTCTTTATGTTGCTCTCGATCACCACGGTCGCCGGCGCAATTACCGCGCCAGCAATCTTGGTCAGTCCGAGCCAGAGCCCGCCGCCGGCAAGCAACATAACCGTGACCGCCGCACCCAGGATCAGGTTGGCCCCGATTCCATCGCGCGTGCCCGAAATCATCGCGTTGCGCCGGCTCCCATTGCCGATCGGGGCCGATGGAGCCATCGTCGCCTCAGACAAAAAAATCCTCATGCGTGACCGCTCACCCCTTTGTGCATCGCGACGGCCGCTGCCGGGCGTTCAACAGGCGCAGCAAAGGGGCGGATGACGTTGGCCAGGACCTCCTCGCGTGAGCCGAAGGCGTGAAGCATCCCATTGGACATTACGAGTACCCTGTCGATGTTGGTAAGGGCAGAAGGACGGTGCGCAACTACGATGACGATGCCTCCACGTTTGCGCACTGCCAGGATCGCGCCGGCCAAGGCGGTATCGCCATCGACGTCCAGATTTGAATTCGGCTCGTCCAGAACGACGAGAAACGGATCGCCGTAAAGTGCCCTGGCAAGCCCTACGAGTTGCCGCTGTCCAGCCGACAAGGCTGTTCCTCCCTCGCCCATGCGTGTTTGAAAACCGTTCGGCAATCGCAGGATCATTTTGTCGACGCCCGCTGCCTTGGCAGCTGCAAGCACGCCCTTGGTGTCGCCCTTCCCGCCAAATCGCGAAATGTTATCGGCAACCGTTCCATCAAACAGTTCGACGTCCTGGGGCAGGTAGCCAATATGTGCGCCAAGGTGTTCTTGGTCCCATTGGTCAAGCGAGGCGTCGTCCAGCCTCACCGTGCCGCGAAGTGGCTGCCAGACGCCCACCAGCGCGCGCACAAGCGTGCTTTTGCCAGAACCGCTCGGGCCGACAACGGCCATTCCCGTCCCTGCAGCCAGGCGGAAGCTGACATTGGCTACCGTCGGTTTTTGCTGGCCCGGTGGCGCTATAGTCAGGTCCTCGACCGCAAGCTCCGCTTGGGGGCGCGGAAGTTCCATATGTTCGTCCCGGTCAGGAAAAGCGGCCAGGGCCGTTGCCAGTTGCGAATAGCTTTGCCGGAACGCGGCGAAGCCTCGCCAGTTCGCGATAGCGGCGTCAACAGGAGCCAATGAGCGGCCCAGCAAGATGGAGGATGCGATGATCACGCCTGGCGAGGCTTCGCCTCCTATCACCAGGTAGGCACCCAGTCCAAGAACGCAGGACTGCAAGGCCAAACGCAGTGCCCTAGAGAGTGCCCCGGTGGCGCCGACGACGTCGGAAAGCCTCTCTTGGTGCCGCAGATATGCGTTATTGATCTCGCCCCAGCGGTGGGCAAGCCGTGCGGAAAGGCCCATCGCGCGTACGACTTCCGCGTTGCGGCGTCCGGATTCGGCGAGATTGCGTTGCGACACCAGCGTCTCGGACGCGCGTGTCACCGATGTGCGGCCAAGAACTTCCGCCATGACCGTGAGCAGCACGACAATGATCGCACCGCTTGTGGACAACAGACCGAGCGCAGGATGCAGGAAATAGATGATCAGCAGGTAAAATGGAATCCACGGAGCGTCGAATATAACAGTCGGCCCCATTCCGGAAAGGAAGCCGCGTAACTGATCGAGATCACGGAGGGGCTGTATCCGGTTCGCATCCTGCCCGCCAATGAGCGGCAAGGACAGCGAGAGGCCGAACACCCTCTGCTTCAAATTCCTATGGACACGATTGCCCACTCGAACCAGCAGGCGCAGGCGCACGAAATCCAGCAGCCCGTAGACCGCGTAAAGACCCAGCATTCCGATCGTGAACCCGACAAGCGTCGGAACGCTCTGCGAAGGTAAAACGCGATCGTAAATTTGCAGCATATAGACCGAGCCGGTCAGGGCGAGAAGGTTTATGACTGCCGAGAAGACGCCGACGCCTACCAGGCCAGGCACGGTCCCAAGCATTGCGCCTCGCAGATCCGACGAACTCCTTCCACCAGGGTTCATAGGTTTCGACCTCCCGTGAGAGATCGTTGCGCAAGCTCACTGGCCCCACTGGGCACCGACAATCTCTTGCTGTTCAGGAGCGTATCCCCTTAGCCTTCTAATATTACGCCCCACTAACATGCTTGGACTTTAGTCAAAATGTAGCAAAATCGTGGCGCTGACCCGAGAAACCCGGAACCCACATGTTAAATCGGGGGAAAACTGCCGTTCCATGGTATTTGGGCGGGGCTTCATGCCGGGCGAGCGGCCCAAGAAAACCGCCCCCTGCCCTTTTTCGGGGCATTTTCGCGCTTTAGCGCTTCCTCGCAACAACTACGAAGTGTTGCGCCATCTGGCCAGGAACGCAAAGCCTTCTGCAGGCCTTCTCGACAGGCTGCATCATCATTTCACAGAACCCTGGCAACAGATTTCCCGGCCGAGGCAGGTAACCGTACGGTATCGTCTGCTCGACGGTGAATCCCGAGGCAGTCAGGAGGGCCTTGAACCTCGCTGCGCTCAGCGTGTTGCGAATTGTGCGTCCAGACACTCGATTGAGCAGCCTGCACGCCAGGCCGACGGGCGACGTCGCATTCATGTGAACGTTGCACACAAGCCGCCCGCCGTCTTTCAGGTGCTCATTGATCGCCTTCAGTGCATACCATTTCAGTTCATCCTCTGCGTTCAGGAAAAAACGAAATGCCGTCACCACATCGAACGTCATACCTAACTGGTCCCTTGTCAGGTCGACGTGACGCAATCTCACATTGGGCGGTACTTGCGCGCTGTCGAGCATCGTTCTGGAAACGTCGGCGCCAACCACCTCGCTGAAGAGGCCGGCCGCTACCTCGGCGATGCGACCTGTTCCGCATGCGAAATCGAGGCAGTTTCGGCTCGCTCCGCTCAAGGGGCGAAGAACGTCGAGGATCAGGGGCTTTTCGATGTTCTCCCAAAGCGCGCCATAATAGCCGGAACTGTGCGTTTTGTTGTAATGTAGGCCGTAGCCCGGCGCGCAATGGCTGGTCCTATAGCCGTCCGACACCCAGCCGCCCTGCGCATTGCTCTCCTTGCTAGACGTAGATTCCTGCCAATTTCCGGACTCACCGGCGCGCGACCTGGACCGCACAATTCGCGCTGACGGCATATGGGAAGCATAACTTGCAGACTGCGTCATCTGATCCGCGTTCGTTGAGGGTGTCAGGGTCGCTCCCTGGTTGAAAATGCGCCTCACCTTGGATCTCCGTTCAGTTGGGTTCGCCCCCCCGATAGAACAGTAAGCTCCGCACGGACTGCGGCTGACGCCCTATTGGACCGCCACACTTTGCAGTTCACTGCTGAATCTGGCTTCGACAGTATCCCCCGGCAGCACAATGGCATCTTCGTCAGCCAACAGCTTGCGCCATTCATTGCCGATCTTGCGCACGATGGTCACCTGGGCCCGTACCGTTTCGCCGGCAATCGGCAATGGCTGTTTGGATGCTCCAGTCGGCTGCAGCTTCTCGCTGGCGGCATGGAGCCTGGCGGTGACATCCGCTAGCCGAGCGTTGGTGTCCTTCAGATCCGTCAGCAAGCCAATCCTTCTTTGATTGTCGTTGCGTTCGTGCTGTCTGACAAAGTCCTCCTGCTGGCGCCGCGCCCTCATCAGCTCGACCGAGGTTTGAAGCGCGCCGCTTGAAGACAGAAGCAACGCGCGCCTGACATCCGCGAGCCGGGTGTTGGTCAGATTGCCTGCATCGAATGCCTTCGTCACTCGCGCCAAATCTTGCTCATCCGCCTTCACGCTCTCGCCCTCGACTTGCTCGCGTTTCTGCAAAACGTCAATTTGCTCGGCAGCGTCCGTCCGGCCCTTCTCCAGAAAATCCTGTTCCTGCCGGAAATCACTCAGCGCAACCTTCAGCGCCTCTGCTTCAGCCTGTGCCATCGCGGCTACAACGCTCGGCGAAAGAGGTGATCCCTGTGGTGTCTTCTTGTCGAAATCCGCCTGGCCCTGAAGCTCGGCGCGAATGCGGGCGGCGTGAAGGTATTCTTTCGTGTAATCTCCCCAGAGCATTTCGTAATCGCGCTTGAGATCAACCGGATCAGGCCCGGCCTGGCCTGCCCGTGATCGCAAAAGACTGAAGCCGCCGGAAACGGCCAGCGCCTGCCGTACAGTCATGAGCGGACGGTAGGCCTGTTGTCCTGGGGTGAGCACATCGCCCGTTACATAGATCGGGCGATAGTCCGCTATGATTGCTGTGACATCGTCGGGCTCGACAGTAACTGTCTGCTCCCGCCCGTCAGTCAGACGCACGTGAAAAATCTTGCTTGGCAAGAGCTCTTGCATTCGCCTTTGCAATTGAGACGCCGTCAGGCCTGCGACCATGATCATCCCCGCCTCCGGAAGGGCGATATTGCCATCCATCTGGACTACGGCGCGCTGCGTCCGATCAGGGATCGGCGCTATTCCTATCTCGACCGTATCGCCAGGTGAGAGTTGATAGGGCTCGACCTCGCCTGCGCAAGCCATCGAGGTTAGCGACATCATCACGACTGCGCCAAGAACGTATCGTCTACTGAAGGTCATTTGCGACAATCTCCTTCCGGTCGAACACCGGCTTCAAAGGCCATTCAACACGAGTAACGAAATCGTATACCGGGCCACCGGGCACGCCCCAGTTGCTGGACCAGACCACCTGGGTGCCGTCTGGAGACGGAGAGGCATGCGTCTCGCTCCAGTAGTCGAAGGGCGCGTTGTGCGTGTCTGCGACACGGCGGACCTCTCCACTGCCGTCTAGACGCAGCGCAATGACTTGCTGAGCGTAAGGCGCCCAATCCGGGTGCTGCGATAGTTCGGCTGGCGTGCCGCCATAACTCAGAAACACCCAGCCGGGCCTGCCGAGCGACCTGAGTGACGCATGCATGGCCTCGCCATATTTCATCAGCGAGGTAGCCTTGCCATCAGCCAAGCGGCGCTTGATCACCTGATATTTGTCAGGATCCGATTTGCTGATCCCGACATAGATTTCGCTTCCGTCGGAATCGACCGTCATGTCGCCATGGCCTGGTCGATGGTGCTCCATCCACTTCTGGCGCAATATGCCGTCTATGGAGAAGACGAAACTCGCTTCGATTCCGTCCGGTAATTGCTGGGAACACACTATGTTGATTCCGAGTGGTGAGATTGAGCAGGAGCCGGTTGTTCCCGGGAATTCGGCAAGATCGATATCCGGGAATTTCTGCCGTAGCTTGAGATCGTAGGCAAAGACCACCGCTCGGCCGTCATTGTTCGTTGCACGCACCGCAATCCGGCTGCCGTCGCGGCTCGGATTGCCTTTGTTGGGTCCAAATTTGAGGTTGGAGTACGCTGCGGAGGCGAACACGACGTCCTCATGATCGGTACGTGGGGCCCATGTCGCAATCTGCCGGCCCCCGACGCAGATCATCAACTCGGGATCGGTGGGATGCCATTCGCATTCGGTCGCGCGGTTGCGGTGGAACAAAGGCAAGTAGGTTTGTCCGTCGAGAAAGCACAGGCCACCGCAGCCATTGGCGATCAGGAGCAGGCTCTGGTCGGCATTCCAAGCCTGTGCGCTTGAGTAACGGTGGGTGCAGTACTTCTTCCCGCATACACCCGCCCGGC
This sequence comes from Mesorhizobium sp. C416B, assembly GCF_030323165.1. Lineage (NCBI taxonomy): Bacteria > Pseudomonadati > Pseudomonadota > Alphaproteobacteria > Hyphomicrobiales > Phyllobacteriaceae > Mesorhizobium > Mesorhizobium sp. C416B. The sequence goes on along the minus strand of NZ_CP100471.1, from coordinate 5,608,685 downwards.
CGAGAACGCCCGGTCTGGTGATCCGTGCGAAAACCATGCCAGACCAAGGATCCCTTGTTTGGCGCACATAGCCCGGCAGGTTGTTCACGGCCGCTGTGGCCGCCACCTCCGCTGCCTTGCTTTGACGGCCGCCGGCAATGTAGATGTTGGGAGATATGGCACCGGCAGCCAGCAACAGCGCCAACGCATGACGGCCGCCCAGGGTCATGTCATGTAACCCACTTCGCGCCGTACCCGGCCTTCACTAAGGCGCTCGCGCCACCACGTGATTGTTCGCTCCAGCCCATCGCGCAGGCTGGTCTGTGTCCGCCATCCAGTCTCGCGTTCAAAGCGCGAGGAGTCGGCGAGCAAGGCGCGAACTTCGGAATTTTGCGGCCTCAGGCGCCTTTCATCACGACGGACCGGCTTTTTGCAATCGGTCAACTCAAGAACAATGGCCAATACGTCCGAGACGGTCGCAGCGCGTTGGCTGCCAGCGTTGTAGGCGTGGCCGAACTCGAGCTGGGCGAGACCTGCGGTCAGGAACGCTGTCGCGGTATCTTCGACATAGGTCAGGTCGCGGATCGGGCTGGTATCCCCGATCATGATTGCAGGACATTTCGGGTCGAGGACCTGCCGGATAATGGTCGGCACGATGGCGCGTTCACTCTGGCGCGGGCCATACGTGTTGAAGGGTCGCATGATGACCACAGGGACATCGAACGACCTGGCGTAGGACTCCGCCATCATGTCAGCGCCGATTTTGGACGCCGAATACGGTGACTGTCCCTGCAGGGGGTGTGTTTCGCCGATCGGCATGGTTTGGGCAGTTCCATAGACCTCGCTCGTCGAGGTATGGATCACCCGCTCCGTCTCCCATAGGCGCGCCGCTTCGAGGACGTTCACCGTGCCTAGGATGTTGGTTTCCACATAGGATTGTGCAGCGGCGTAGGAGTATGGAATCGCAATAAGCGCAGCCAGATGAAAAACCGCGGCTTGGCCGCGCATGATCCGGTTAAGGAACGCACTGTCGCGGACGTCACCACGGACGAGCCTCAACTGGCTGCGGATGGTGTCCGGCAGATCGTCTAGCCATCCATGGCTGTCAAAGGAATTGTAAAGGGCAAGGGCTGTGACATCTGCCCCGTTGCGAACAAGCGCCTCCGTGACATGCGAACCGATGAATCCGTCCGCGCCGGTCACCAGGACTTTCTTTCCATTGTAGCTCATCACTGCGCATTCCCTTGGCTGTTTGGAACGCTTCCCTTGGATATTCAAACGTCGATCGGCGGTACCGGAACCCAACCGACCACTGCCAGCACTCCCCGCACCATCCACGCGAGGTCGGAGACGATGGTGCGTCGCGGATAATACGAGAGGTCCAGTGTTGCCTTGGCGGGGAACATGACCTCCCGGTAGAACACGATCGGATCCACGGACTGGGGGAAGTAATGTGCTTCGTGCCGAAAAACGACCTGGGCTGGACCCAGCAGGCCTGGCTTGTATTGCAGCACGGCCCTAAGCTCGCCCCGGAAACAATCGGCGAAAGCCAGGCTCTCGGGTCGTGGACCGACGATCGCCATTTCGCCTTTGAGGACATTCCACAGCTGCGGTAGTTCGTCCAGCTTCGTCGCTGCGAGAAAGCGGCCAACGGTGGTCATGCGTGTATCGCCCACGACCGTCAGCGCAAGGCCTTGAGAGCCGCAGTTCACACCGAATTTGCGAAATTTGTACATGCGAAAGGTTCGGCCGCCGGCCCCGATGCGGGTCTGAGCGAACAAGATCGAGCCACCGCCCTCGAGCAGAAGCGCTCCGGCGATCAGCAGCATCAATGGCGCCAATGCGACGGTAGCGATGCCCGCCACCGCAAGATCGATTGCGCGTCTCGCAAAGCCGTGATCAGGATTTGGAACGAACATCCGGTGAAAGGCAGGGTCTAACGCATTCATGCAGCAGTTCCTCTTTGGGCGCCTGCTTTGAGCGCGCCTGTTTTGAGCGCGGCTGCCAGGGCAGCCACGACTGATTCGGCGGCGGCGGAAGTGACCTGGGGGTGCAGCGGAATTGTGAGCTCTCGCTGAGCGAAATCCTCTGTGTGGGGCAAACTCACGCCGGGAAGGCGCTCGCGGTAAAACGTCATTTGGTGCACCGGCGGGTAGTGGATGGTGGTTTGTATGCCCTGTGTCCGCAACTCGTCGATGACATCCTGCCGGCTCACGTAGCGCGGCAGGACGATCGGCATGATGTGGTAAGCCGACGTCCGGGGTTCGCTAAATGGAATGACAATAGCTGGGCAACGGTCCGCGATCAGGCGTCGGTACAAGACAGCTATGATACGCCTGATTTCGTTCCACTCTTGCAGGTTCTGCAACTGAACCAGCCCTATTGCCGCTCGCATCTCGTCCATTCGGTAGTTGAACCCGAGCATCGTGACATCATATTGCGGCGTACGACTGTTCAGCCGCTGATGCGTCCCCGTGGTCATTCCGTGCCCGCGGGCCAGGCGAACCCTGTCGAGCAGATCGGGGTCACGTGCAATCACGGCGCCCCCTTCGGCCGTTGTCATGTTCTTATTGCCATAGAAGCTGAACGCGGCCGCGGCGCCGAAGGTCCCGACTTCCCTAAGCCCGGGCGCGTGCGCAGCGTCCTCGATGATATGCAGCCCGCGAAGCCGGGCGAACCGCTGCCATTGTTCCCGATCGGGGAGATACCCGGCGAAGTGAACGAGAATGACCGCTTTCGTGCGCGTCGTGCACCGCGCTTCGGCTTCCGCAACCGAGATCAACGGCACGTCGACGGACTCGATATCGACGAAGACCGGCGTCGCCCCTACATACAGCACCGCATTCGCCGTCGCCACGAACGTCAGCGAAGGAACCAGTACTTCGTCGCCAGGGCCGATGCCCAAAGCATGGAGGAGAAGATGGAGCGCTGCGGTGCAGGAACCAACCGCAACGCAATCTCGCGCGCCATGCATGCTGGCAAAGGCCTGTTCGAACTCTCGTACCCTGTCCCCCATCGTAAGCCAGCCGCTATCAATCACCTGCGACAGGGCTGCCTTCTCTGGCACGCCTAGGATCGGGGCGCTCACCAAGAGCATCTTGACCTCCTGAAAGCCTTGTTAGTGGCTAGACCTCTGCATCAGACTTTCATGCGGCTGCGGCGGCAGCCGCGACCTCGATTGAGGACGACTGATCTTCCCAGGCAATTGCCTGCGCATTCTGGAAGTCATCGACACGACCGATGTCGAGCCAAAGACCGTCATGCTTGTAAACATGCACGGTCGTGCCGCCCTGCATCATCTGCAGCATCAGGTCATCGAACCCAAATGGGATCCCGGACGGAATGAACCGCAGGACATCTGGGTTCATGCAGTAAATCCCCATGCTGACGAGATGGGAAAGCGTCGGCTTTTCCCGGAAGAGCTGGACGGTATTGTCGATCTCGTCGATGACCCCGAAGTCCATCTTGATATGACGGCACGCCGTGGCGATCGTAACGGGATCCCTATGCAAGCGGTGCGCGGCTACAAACCGGCTCAGGCTTAGATCTGTGAGGACATCGCCGTTCAGAACGACAAATGTTTCGTTCAGTTCATCCCTAATCAGAGAGAGAGGTCCGACGGTGCCGAGTGGCTCCATTTCCTGGGTATATTTGATCTTCAAGTTCCATTGCGATCCGTCGCCGCAGACGCTCCGGATCAAATGTCCTAGATACCCTGTCGTAATATATACCTCTTCAATGCCGTTGCGCCGCAGCCACTTCAAAAGCAACTCAAGAACAGGCCTGGCCCCTATCGGCATTAATGGTTTCGGCAGGACCGATGTAAACGGTCGAAGGCGCGTACCCATCCCACCACATTGAATCACCGCTTTCATTCGATCCTCCTGATCTGCAGTTGGCTTTGTTCGGGATCGGTGTTCCATTGTCCGGCCAGGGCACACCCTCAAATCCGGCCAAACCTCGGCGGCAATCCGAACATCATATGCGAAAAGGTATGTGACAGCCGGGGCGGCTGTCGTCGTGCATTCGAATGGTAGGGATTCAAAACGTTCAAGGTATTAGATGGCCACGAGATCAACAGCCGATAGAAGCGCGATTGGGCACTGATCATGACGCCGATAAAAACGAAAGCAGTTGCTTTCAAGAAAGCTGCGATCCGCCAGGGCCGGACCGGCCTACAGGTCCGGCGACAGCGGGTGGCGACATAACAGATGTCACATGATTACGATGGTCCTGAACAGCTGGCTTTGGACCCAGAAATGGGAAACCGGCATCGTTTTGCGGACGGGCACCGCACGCCAGGGTTAAAAATCTATGGATGAGCTTCGCAATTTAGTATTATATTAGACGTTCTGGATGTGCGTGGATGGGACGCTGCGGACATCACTGTGATGCGTTGACCAGTGGATGGCCGCCATTTTAGGACCACCACGGATTGTCGATCATAGGCGAATGGGAGGTTCCAGCGGGTTTTCTCGTCGGGAACCGAGTAACGCGTTGGGGTAGTTACATGGCTCGGATCGTCATTGCCGACGATCACGGCTTATATCGGCGTGGTCTCCGGCTGGCACTCATGGCTGGAATTCCAAGCGCCGAAATATTCGAAGCTTCGTGTTTCGATGCCGCGGTCAATCTTCTAGAGGAGCAGGCGTCCATCGATCTTGCGATCCTCGATCTGAACATGCCTGGGCTGTTCCATCAGGAAGTGCTCAGCGACTTTATGGCTGCCTATCCTGACACTCGCTTTGCGATCGTTTCCGGGGATGATTCCCGCTCGGAGATACTGACCGCGCTTTCGATCGGACTTCACGGGTACATCGTCAAATCGCAGAGCGACGAAGAAGTCGTGCTGGCTGTAAACGAAATCCTCGCTGGCCGGATCTATGTGCCATCTCTCCTATCTCGAACGTCTGCCGACCAGAGGTCGCATGCCCCCCCACCTCCGGTTCAAAATCCCAGCCGCCGGCACGAGGGCTCGGGCGACGTCGCTAGGCTGACGTCTAGACAGAAGGACGTCCTCAAGCTGATGGCAGAGGGGTACTCGAATAAGGAGATTGCCCGTAATCTGGACATTGCCGAGGCGACAACGAAAATCCATGCCGCAGCCGTGCTGCGTGAGCTTGGGGTTAGAAACCGTACCGAAGCAGCTGTGTTGCTCCAAAGCTGGCTGACGAGACAGGCGAGTTGACGTATGCCCCTCGAACCGGCCCGAGTTTGCTTGCAGGAAATCGCAGCAAAGGGCCCACACCATCGGTTAATTGGCCAATTCGGCTTCGACTTGGAGGGGCTCTATTGCAATCCAAATTCCTCAATTTCTTTGCGCGATACACGCAGCGAATATCGAAGGCCATCTTCGGTTATTTCCATATTCGGGGAATGCCCGACAAGCGGCGTGCTGTCCACACCGATTATCAGTGACCCGAACCCGCGGCGTACGACTTTTGAACTCTTCCGTCGGCCCGATTCCACCCAATCGAACACGAGGTCGTCACCTTCGTCCTCGGATGCAAATCGCCACTTAACTTCGACCTTGCCATTCGGGTCACCCAGCGCACCATGTTTCACCGAGTTTGTCGTCAACTCGTGAAGGATCATCGCCAAGCCCTCGGCGGCGCCGCTTGGCACAGTGAGGGAAGGTCCACTGATCGTAATGTCGCGTGTCTCCTTGAAGGGCTGCAATTCCCGGTCCACGAGTTCATGGAGCATCCCTGACAGGTTGGCATGACGAGAAAGGATGCGATGGGTCGCCTCCAGTGTTCGAATCCAATCGATCAACATCTCCTTGTATTTGGCAACATCATTGTCGGGAATATCGATCATGTTGACCAGAGCTCTAATCACTGGAAACACATTGCTGAACCGATGGCGCTCTTCGCGCATTATGCGCTCGCGTCTCTTTACGGCGGCGCGAAGCAAAGTTGTTTGTCGACGTTCGGTCAGATCCGCCGCCACCCCGATGCGCATTTTGCGCTCGCCGTGCTCTTCCTGCCGTCCACGCAATGCAATCCAGCGTGTGTGACCATCCACTTGCCGGACGCGAATCTCGACGTCATAGTTCAATGCCGATGAAGGCTTTGCCGAGGCGGACAGCTTCGGCCAGTCGACGGGATGGATTACGGCCGAGAGTTCTTGCAAGCGGCGGACTGGGGCCGGAGGCAGACCAAGAATGTCCCAGAACTTGCCGGAGCCGGCGACTGTCCCATCCTCAATGTCTATTTGCCATGTGCCAAGGCGCCCGGCAGATACGGCGAGATCGAGCCATTCCTTCTGAGCCCGAAGGGCCTCGCGTGCCGCTTGTCGCTCGGAAATATCGTCAACCACCGCGAATACGCTCTCATTTGGCGCCTCTTCCGGCCGCGACGAAGACAGGGCCAGGTGAGCCCAGAATGCCGTGCCATCCTTGCGCAAAACGCGGATATCCGTAGCAGACGCGGTCCCATTGCCCAAATCTTCCAGAAGTTTCCGCACAGTACCTCGATCGTCGGGGACAATGAGTTCCTCCAGCTTGAGTTGGGCAAGTTCCTTGTGCGCGTAGCCGGTCATCTCCAAAAGCCGTCTGTTCGACTGCAGCAGTTCGCCATGGCGATTGGTATTAGCAAAGCCCAAGGCGGCAGCGTCGATGGCACCGAGCCTCGCTTCCGCCACCCTGAGCGCACCATGCAGATCTTGTCGCAGGCGGTGGAACACAGCTGCGATCAGGCTACCCGAACCCAGAAGGAAGACGGCCCCGGTCCAGTCTCCACCAGTGAGGTGACCGTCCAACAGGTGTCGCATCCACAAGCCGGCGGCCGCCATCAGAAGCGTTGCTGCGATGGCAACAAAACGGCCCTCAAGATACACGATGACAACGGTTATGGGGATAAACGCAACAAGCGGCAACGGCTGGCCGCCATATACCGTACTTATCGCCTCGAATGCTATCGATGCTGCAAACACCAAAAGCGAAGCTAGATGAGCCCACGTAGTGCTCGACACATTCGATTTGAGCCAGCGCAGGTCCGAACCCATGCGCAAAGACTACAACTTTCGGTCTAGTCCGTCGAGACTAGGCCGAAGGGGTGGCACCTAATCCCAATGCCCGATTGCCATGACTTTGCCGGCGAATAAAATCATGGTGTCAGGAGCGCTCTTCAGAAAGATATATCCAAGAGACGCTGCGGAAAAACCATTCGCAGATTTCTCGCAGTATGTGGAAATTCAAGTTGAAGCAGCAACTTCATCAGATTTGATTTGCGTCAGTAGCAATGGGTTGGGTGGAAGCGATGACACTGATTGAAACGCGAAACGATGCGCTTGCAGGCAGGCAATACATTGTATTGAACGATACCCGCCACGAAAGGCCGATAAGCCTTGTGGACCGGCCGGACGCAAGGGTCGGCGGATCTCGACGACGCAGCCTGGAATCCATCACCGGCATGCTTGATCGTATGGGTTGCGGCTATCTCGTCCTGGACCGAGACAAGAAAGTAATAGAATGGAACGCTGCCGCTCGGGACACCCTCGCACGCCAGGGCGAAGCAACTGATACAGCCGTCGAGCTTGCTGCCGGGTTGAGGCGGCTGGTCGCGAATGTTCCGGTCCACCTCCAGCCGGGCTCACTCTCATGGGTAGTGATCCACAGCAGAGGCGACAGGCCGGTGACCATGAACGAGACGGGCGTCGTTACACCGGACGGGACAACCGTCGTCGCATTGCTGGACCGGGATAACAAATCGGCGGCCAACCCTCGCACGTTGCAAAGGATGTTCGGTTTGACCAGCGCGGAAACGCAGTTGGCGCTACGCCTCGCCCATGGCGACGCGCCCTTGGAGATCGCCCGTAGCTGGCATCTCAGTCGCACGACTATTCGCTCTCAGCTCGCCTCGCTGTTCGCCAAGACCGACACGAGGCGTCAGGCGGAACTAGTGGCTCTTTTGGGGCGCATTTCGGTTTTGCCATGAGAAATCGACTGCTGTCTGCATCCGCTTTGATTCAGACAGCGGCGGCCCGCATTGAGCGCGCTGTCGCGTAGATCACAAGGCCGGCGGCGCCATTTCCGATCGTTCAAGCGCTGCCGAGATGGCGCGGAACGCGGAACCTGGAAACGGGAGTGACTTGCCATGGCCGAAGCAGATTCGAAGGTCAACAAGCTGGCGGATATCGTTCACGGGCTGCAGGATGGTGCTGCGTCGACCCTTACGCACACGGGGCCGATCATCGTCACGGGCGCCGCTGGGTTCATCGGATTTCATGTTGCGTTACGCCTTTTGCGGCTCGGCGCCGAGGTCATCGGCGTCGACAACTTCACGCCTTACTACGACCTGAAGCTGAAGGAGGCGCGATCTACACGGCTCTGCGCCGAGCCGAGGTTCACGCCGATGCGCTTCGACCTGGCGGACCGGTCGTTGGTGAAAGCGCTGTTCTGCGAATTCCAGCCATCGCACTTCGTGCATCTGGCCGCCCAGGCCGGGGTACGTCATTCGCTCGTGGACCCGCATGCCTATGTGGAGTCAAACATAGTCGCATTTCTCAACGTTCTGGAGGGCTGCCGACACGCCGGCGTCAGCCATCTCGTTTATGCCTCGTCGAGCTCCGTATATGGTGCCAATCGACGCATACCCTTTTCCGAGCATCATGGTGCCAATCATCCGGTGAGCTTCTACGCCGCCACCAAGGCCGCCAACGAGTGCATGGCGCATTCCTACAGCCATCTGTTCGGCTTGCCCGCAACCGGACTGCGCTTCTTCACCGTCTATGGTCCCTGGGGCAGGCCCGACATGGCTGTCTATACTTTCACCCATGCCATCGCCGAGGGCCGAACGATCGAAATCGCCAATGCCGGGCGCGTATGGCGGGATTTCACCTATATCGACGACATCGTAGAGGGGGTTGTTCGCCTGCTCGCCAAACCACCGTGTCAGGATCCCGATTGGGACGGTCGCGCTGCCGATCCTGCCACCAGCTCGGCGCCGTATCGGCTGTACAATATCGGCAATGATCGGCCGGAAGAAATCAACCATCTGATAGCGCTCATCGAGACGGCGCTTGGTCGCCGGGCCGTTCGCGTCAACGTACCTTTACCGCCAGGTGACGTCCTGGAAACTCGCGCCGATGTCAGGGACCTGCGCCGCGCCGTTGGCTTCGCACCGGCGACAACACTGGAGGACGGCGTGCAACGTTTCGTGGAATGGTATCGGGAATTCCATGCACGCCCTGTCGGACAGGTGCGACCAGCTGGCCTTCCGGCAACGGCATTGTGAGCACAACAGCGGCATTTCCTTGGTGTGGCAGGGTCGCGGCTCGCCTTCAATCCGGCTTGGGATACGCCGGCAATGGAAGGGACCCAAGCTGCCGTCCTGTGCCGTGCCCGACCCCCAAAAGGCGCCGCGCATAGCGGGTGAGCGGCTTCTCGAACAGACGGTGGATGATAAATGCCACGCCCACGGTTATCGCCAAGGCGGAACCGATGAAGGCCCACGGGCCGAGCACAAAGATCAAGCCTGTACGCCAGAACAATATGCGCATGGCGCGGATCACGAATGGATGCATGAGGTAAAGAGCGTATGACGCATCGCCAACGCCAGCGGCCCACCTCGCCGCCAGGCTGTCATGCCTCAGTTTACCCGGGGGTGCCAAGGCAGCACTCCAAACAATTAGAGACGCCGGAATGCCATACACAACAGAGCGACCAAAGCCGGCCGAGATATCGGGAAACGCCGCCGCAAGCATCAGGGCACCCAGTCCCGTTGCGGCCATACAGGCCCTGATTGGGCCGGAAGGCCGCAGGCCTGAGGCGCACATGACCCCGATCATCGCGCCGAAAGCGAATTCGAGGATGATCGGATTGGTCCAGAAACCCCAGGGCTCAGGCAAAGGAGCCCCAAGAGCGCCCGAGAGCACCATCCCAACCAGGATCGCGAGCAGGACCGTAACTGCCCACCGCATGGGCAGCACGATCGTCGCCGTGAACAGCACGTAAAACAGCATCTCATAATTGAGCGTCCAACCCAACTCGTAGACCGGCTGAACGACGCCGTCAGGGCGACTGGCCGGAACGAATAAGTAGGATTCGACTACAAACCTGAAATCGACGTAGCTCTGGTTGAGAAGATTTGGGGCGGCCACCGCTACCGCAATGTAGAGCGAGGTGAGCGCCCAATATAGCGGGACAATTCGCGCGATCCGGCGGGAAATGAAGAGACGCGCGCCCCCGGGCTTTGCGAACAGCTGTCGCGACGTATGCACCATGATAAGCCCGGAAATCACGAAGAAAATATCGACTCCAGCGCTCCATGGTATCGGATTCCAGCTCTGAAAGGTGCGGCCGGCCTGTAATTCCAGGGTGGCCGCATCATGCTGGGCGTGTCGCAGCGCGACCGAACTAGCCGCGAGGGCGCGCAGGACCTGGACCTGGGTGAGGGTTTCGCGTTGGCTGCGCTCGACAGGCGTCGATCTCTCCGAGCGACGGCGCACTGCAGGCGCCGAGGCGCTCGCCATTCGGGCTTGTTCCATGGATGCTCCGCAGATTGTGAGCACACCGTGGTGCACCTCCGAAACTGATGCATCCTTCAAATGACGGACACCGCCCGCAAAGTATCGGCTGCCCGCGGGGAGCGGGTGTCCGGAACAGGTATACGCCGAAGCGTCTGCGCAGCCCTATGGCCTTTGTGCGATCCGGGCTTCGTGACTTCCTGCCCGAACGACGGCGATCACCGTAGCGAAAACAGTGGTCTCATTTGCTCGCCCTCAAGAACCAATGCCATTGACGGGCATCGACCGCGCTCGGCCTCATCGACAGCAAGGCAAAAACCAAGCCTGGCATGATTTTCAGTCGCTTGCGGATATAAACGGCCATGGCAATGCTCCAGATGCTCAGTGCAAGTGCCACACCCACCGCAGCGCCAAGCAGGCCGTACACCGCAACTCCGGCTGCACAGGCAATTATATTGGCCACAGCACCCGCTACCATCGTCGTTGCCGCAGCCCATTCATTTCCAGTCATGGTCAGGAGATTCTGTTGGGGCCCGCACAGCGCGACAAAGACATATCCCAAAATCAGAACCCGTGCGATCGGCGCTCCCGCGCTATAACCCTCACCGAAATAGCTCAAGAACGGCTCGACTATCACCATCATTGGGACGGCCACCAGGATGGCACCGCCAGCAGAAAGCAGGGTTGCGCGCGCGAACAGCTGTTGTAGGCCTCTGCGATCGCCTCTGACGTAGAGATCGGCTGCTGTTGGCGAAAACATGGTTGCCACGGCGATACGGGACAGGCCCACGAGCATCGCGACATTCAAGGCCAGCGCGAAAATACCCGCTTCAGCAATATGGCTTGTCCAGCCCAAAACCAGGACTCCTGCCCGACTGACGAAAACATCGAGCCCAGTGATGAGCATGAGCGGGGGGACGGCAAGCCACCATTCCCTCGAGGCATAACTTGGCTTGGCGTGTCCCAGGCCGGGTGGTTCAAACCTCCTAGCGATGATGAACACCAGCGCCGCTGTGAAAGCGGAACTCACAAGCACCGCCAGCGTCACCGAGGGCGCATCCACTGTTCGAAATCCCGACAATGCCAGGAGCGCTACCAACACGAGCAGGAGCCCGTCTCGCATGATGCGCTCCGGCAACAACGCCGAGACAACGCCGCCGAAAGCACGCACAAGCGTGGCTCCGAGAGCATAGGCCGTAACCAAGGGCACAGCCATCATGCCGAGCACGATGCTTGTCTCAAGCCCTCTTTCCGTTGGATCTGAAAGGAACAGGACGGACGCAGCGCCGATCATCCCGAACAAGGTTGCCGCTATCAGCGATCTCTGCAGCGCGAATCTTATCACGCCGCGGGCCAGATCAAGCCTGCCGCTGGCCCTATAGGCCGGGAGGAAACGCAACAATGATACATTAAAACCAAGCGTTGCCAGATAGGCGAGCACTGACGTCCAAGCCTGAACGTAGGAATAGATGCCGTAGTTGTGAGGTCCGATAAGGCGTGCAATTGCCAACTGGGCAAGACTGGTCAAACCAGCGCCACCAATATAGATCAGCAAGGCGAATATGCTTGCCCAAGCGAGCCGCGAGCCCATGTCCTTGTTGCGCGGCGGTGCGGTTGCTGAACCAGTTACGTCTGCGCGATGAGCCGGCAACTCAATTTGCTTTTCGCCGACCGCCCTATCGAAGCGCGACAATGCAGAAAGTATTTGTCTCTCAATCCGACAAATACTTTTAAAGGTCGATGGACCATCGGTGTTTTCGACGGAGATGATTTCCCGGCCAGATGTTGTCAGGAGGTCATGCATCGCTTCAAAAACGGCGAACGAGCGCATGTTCACGTTCAAGTCGGCCTCGAAAATCCGTTCCGCCGGCGGCTCAAGCTCCATCCGCCGACGAAGGCGACTTTCCACGACCGCAGCTGGCACCAAGAGCCTGACGGTGAGATCGGCCGCCGGTGCGAGGCTGAGCGCCTTTTCCAGCGCTCTGGGGTTGGTGCTCCCATTAAACATCGCAAGCGAACCAATCGCTTGAACATATCCTTGATCGAAAATTATAATTTCGGGCGATTGCTCAGCAGACTTCCAGCAACGCGAAAGGTGCAGGATGTATCGCCAGATTCGCGCGCGCCAAATTCGGTTTCTTGGCGGTATCATCCTCACCATTGCAAAGGAATTGGAAATATCATCGGCTCGCCCTGCCGAAAAAAGCAGTATTCTGGAGGTTGAAAATATCGCCGATACGATCCGTGATATGAATAGAAAGATTCCGAGGTCATATTTGGCGGCCCTGGTGCTTGGCTTGTAGCTGAGAGCGACCTTGGCGTGATAGCCTTTCCCGCGCAGCTGCTGCGCAAGCGCATGTGCGAAGGTTGTTTTGCCGGATCCTGGAGGTCCGAAAAATTCAATGATCATCGTGTAGCTGGCTCGATTTAGGGGCGCGATCGCTCCCTGGAGCTTCTGTTGAAGATCGCACACGCATCTTCAAACCCTCTCCAACAGAAGATCGGCGTTGTCTCCGAGCCTGGAGCCGGCTAGCCTCTTCAGGTTCACCCGGGTGAGCACACTCCCTACTGGAACGGTGGCGGATCCGCCGGCCCCTATTGCATCCAGAGCACCACGGGCAATGCTGCGCCTCGTCCTTGCCCAGCGAACGGCAAAAAGCACCGAATCGGCCCAGCGCTTAAGCAGCCTGGTTTCAGGCCCCCCGAGGCCCAGGGGACCGTTCATGATGACCACGTCGTAGGCCGAACGCAGCTCCTCGGTGAACTGGCATTTGTCGACGGTGGACAGAAGCGTCAGGAGATCATCGGAAGGTGCTGGAGCGGCCATGAGGTCGATACCGATTTCCGGCATCCTCGTAATTGCATCCTTCAGCACGCAACGTTCATTCACATAGTCGCCGAAGGAGTTCCGGGCCTTGTCGGTGCTGAATTCACCACGAAACCCGTTCGTGAGCCGTACATCCTTGCGATCGAGATCGAGGAAAAGCACTCTTCCTCCCAGCCGCGTTGCCGCCAGCGCCAGGCTCCATGCCAACTCGGTCTTGGCATCGTCCTGGATGCTGGACGTCACGAGAATGATATGCGGCGGCTGCCCCTTCCCCTGAGTTGGCGCCGCAGTGACGAGCAGCGAAGTCACGGCGCGGCTGAACGGCAAGTTCTGCTGGCTCAGAACCAGATGCCGCAGCTTTCTGGCATTAAGTCCCGCAACCCTGGGAAGCAGTCCTACGCACGGGACCCCAAGCTCGGCCTCGGCTTCGGCTTCACTGCGCAAGGTTTGGTTGAAACCGTTGCGGACCAGGACAATGACCGCCCCCATGAGACCAAAGACGACCATGCCGGGGGGAATCAGGAAAATCGGCGACAATGTCACGGGGGTCGACGGCGGCCAGGCGGTCGAAAGGACCGCTACGCCTGGCGAAGGAGCGGCGATGCGACGTATCAGATCCTGCTGCCGGCTCAGGAGTTCGTTGTAATGCTGCGTCACGATGGCTACCCTAGGCTCAAGGGAACGCAGCCCCGAAAGTTGGCTCGCCGTGTCGGCCACGGCCGCGTCGAGCATCGCCTTGCGACTTTCAAGAGCCGTAGCCTGAGACCGGTAGACATTTGCCTCGGCAGCGATTCGGGCAACGCTTTGCTCCATTTCGCGGGCGATCGCGTTGCGCAGATCGCCGTCGGCGGCGGCACCCGACTGGCGTGTCACCAGGTCCGTCAACACGGGCGACCCGATTTCTTCAGCGATGGCCGTGACCGGGGCGCCCGCCTTGCGCAGGTCCTCAATACGGCGAAGGCGCGCTTCCGACGCGGAAAGACTGGCTTTCGATAGGAATATCTGCCGGCCGAGTTCCGCTGTCTCACTGGCTGCGTTGTTGGCCGCAGTCTGATCGACGGCGCCATGCGTGAGCCGGTATGTCTCCAGCCGATCTGTCGCTTCGACAAGATCCCTTTGTACTTGCGGAAGGCTGGCGACTATCGAATCCAGATGAACCTGATCCGATGCCCGGCTTTTTTGTACCAGATCTTGAATGTAGACCTGGGCAAACGTGTTCGCGACAAGTGCCGCACGCGCCGGATTTGGATCGGTGAAGCCGATGGTGATGACGCGCGATCGCAGCTCTTGTCCGACCCTCATTCCGTTGCGTAGCGCCTTCAGCTCGGGCGCGTCCGCTGCGTCCGGATTTTCCGCCACCGTGTTATCCTGTCTCCAGGCCCTGTTCAGGAGATCGATGAGGAACGAGCCAGCCGCGGGCGGGACGGCATTGACGACGGTCTTTCCGTTACCGTCGACTGGTTGGGCTTTGCGCAGTGCTGCCAAGACCCGACGCAGGTGGCCTTGCGAGGAGAGCATCGTCAGATGATCATCGATGTTCGATTCCAGCGAGTCCTGGGCGGATGCCACGCCGCCCGAAGCACTGCTGCTCGGGGCATCGATAATGACCTGGGTCGTTGCCTCGAACAGCACCGGGCGGGTGAAGCCTGCCAGTCCGGCCAGGATGCCGCCCAGAAGGGCCATGGCAAGCAAGAACCATTTTCGCGTCGTCAGGATGATGACGAGCTGGTGGAAGGGTGACGATTGCGTTGGCTCGCGTGGCGGCCGCATCAAGCGCAGATTGGTTTCAAGCGTCCCAACTTCCATCTGCTTGGCGCGCGGACGCCGGGCGCGGTTGGCTATGGAACCTTCCATCTCAATCCCCTGTCAGTTCGATATGGTAAGAAGGGTGCGTGGCGACCGTCGATGGCCGCATGGCTTCGTTGCGCCACGCCTGAAACATGAGCACCGGCCACAGGTCGCGGAAATTATCTTGGCTTCCATGCAGATGATTGCGCCAGCATGCGTCGACCTTCTCACGGTCGATGACCCCGTCCCCGGAGCGGCCGATCGTGGCAATGATATCGGTAGCCCAGCCGCGCAAGGGCCCTTTCAACCAAGTCCCGACCGGAACGTCGAAACCTTGCTTGGGCCGGTCGACCAGTCGGCGTGGTACATAACGATCAAGCAGTCGGCGAAGCAACCATTTGCCCTTCCCGTTTCGGACTTTGGCACGGGCTGGCAAGCGCCAGGCGAATTCAACGACGCGATGGTCCAGGATCGGGCATCGCCCCTCGAGGCTGTTGGCCATGGTGGCTCGATCGAGCTTCACCAAAATGTCGCCCGGTAGATAGCCTGTCATGTCGGCGAATAGGAGACGCGAGAGCAGGCCGTCGAGCTTTGTCGTGTCGGTAGCTGCTGTCGACGGCTTGCGATGAACAAGGTCGTTGGCTGAAGATTTTGTCAGTTGCAGAAGGAGTTCGTCCTCATCTCGCGCCGCGAGCAGGCGGGCAAGGCGAGCCAGGCGGTCACCGCGCAAGCCATGCCGCATATTCGCCGAAAGCGGCAGATTGCCGAAGATATCTTTCTGAGAGGCCTGGGCCAGCAACCCAGCCCCCGATGCCAACAGCCGGCGAAATGACAATGGCAGCTCATGCTGCTTTGTGAGGCGGGTTGCCAGGAAGTGTCGAGAATAGCCTGCGAAGCACTCGTCGCCGCCATCGCCTGAAAGCGCCACGGTTACGTGTTGCCGCGCGAGGCGCGACACCAGCAGCGTCGGTATCTGCGATTCATCGGCAAACGGCTCGTCCCAAATCCGGGGCAGCTCCGGAACGACCTCAAGCGCGGCGGCCGGCGAGAGATGAAGTTCCGTATGATCGGTGCCCAGATGCCGAGCAACCGCGGCCGCATGGGGAGCTTCATCAAACCCACCTTCGCCGAACGCTATGGTGAACGTCCGAACGGGGTTTCGGGACTGTGCCTGCATCAGGGCGACGACAGTCGAGCTGTCGATCCCGCCCGACAGAAAGGCGCCCAGCGGCACATCTGCAACCATTCGTTCCTTGACGGCCAGTCGGAGCAGGCTGTCGAGCTCGGTCGCGAGGTCCTCGTCGCTGGCGGCTATCGGATCGCGCTGTCCCTTGCCGGCGACATCGGCCAGCGACCACCAAGGGTGAATGCGATGCGCAAGCGAACCGGTGCCTCGGGCGTTGGCGAATTGCGCCGCAGTGACCGACAGGACTGAACCAGGCGGCAACTTGAACACGCCCTGCCAAATGCAACGGTCATCCGGCACCCAGCCGTTGGAAACCATCGTCGTCGCCGCATCGACATCGAGTTCCGGGGTGAAGCCTGGGAAGCAAGTGATCGCCTTCAGCTCCGAGGCGAAGACAAGCGCGTCACGTGTCAAGGCGACATAGAGTGGCTTCTTGCCCATTCGGTCGCGGGCAAGCTGAAGCGTTCGGTTCTCCAGGTCCCACAGCCCGAAAGCAAACATGCCAGCGAAGCGCGCGAGGGCTGCATCAAGGCCCCAGCTTTCGATCGCGCACAGCATGACCTCCGTGTCGCTGGCGCCGCGGAAATGATGGCCCGCCCCTTCCAGTTCACGGCGCAGATCGCGAAAATTGTATATCTCGCCATTGAACGTGATGACATACCGACCGCTCGCGGAGAGCATTGGCTGGCGACCCGCTCCGGACAGGTCGACGATGGCCAGTCGCCGGTGGCCGAAGGCTACCCCCCCTTCACGGCTCACCCAGAAGGCCTCACCGTCAGGTCCGCGATGACGAAGCGCCGTCGCCATCGGTCCGATGGCCCTGAGCGCACTTGCATTGGGTGCATCGGGCGCCAACAAAATTCCGGCGATCCCGCACATTCTAGCATCTCCTCTGGCGAACAATCGCGGGGATCGCTTCCGGCGTCCCAGCGACAAGGCAGAGGGTCAGACAGAACCACACGATCGGATGGCGGATGACCAAATGCGGAGCACTGAAGACGGCGATCGATGCCACGAGCGCCACCAGAGCATCCAGCTTCGCCCGCCAAGCGGACAACGCAGCTGAGCCGAAGATCCACATCAGGGCTAGAACCGAAATCAGGCCGCCCTGAGTGTAGAGATCCAGGATGGTGCTGTGCGCCTCGAAGGGCCGCGGCAAAAACTGTTGATTGACCACGGGGGGACTATCTAGGTGCGGGCCCGGACCCAGTCCAAGCGATCCCGATCGTGCCCCCTTCTCCAAGGCTGCATTCCAGAGATAGAGGCGAAGCGCCGCGGTTTGGGCAGTCGCTTCCCCGCCCTTGTCTTTGGTCAGGCTCTTGGCGAAGTCTTCGGCGCTGGAGGCCTCGCTGAGGGCATAGGGCGCTATAGACAGGGCCAGCGGCAGGAAGCCAACGGCCATCAGGACGGCAAGCTGCCTTGAAAGGCTCGCCTTATTGCCGTCGCTCGTCAGCCAGGCCCGGACCCGCAGCCCGAGAAGGATCAGACAAGCCAGGACCGTGGTATAAAGGTAGGTATCGCTTTTTGTCAGCCTTCCGACGTAAACGGTGAATATGAGGCTGCATAGGGCAAGGCATCTTCCCCATTTATTGCTGGTGGTTGTGGCAAGATGCAAGGCCAGTGGACCGAGTAGGGCGCAGTAGAGCGCAAGCTGGTTCGGATTGTCGGACCACCCGCAGAAGCGGTCCCAGTACCAGGGTTCGACCCCAGCCTGATGGAGCCAGCCGAAACCAAGCCCTACCTGAATGATGAAGCCCGCATTCGCGACAGCAACCATCCACCAGGCGATACGACGCAAACGGAAAGACGCGTTGGGCTCCGCAGCGGCCAGACAGGTGACGCACGCCAACAGCACATAGGCCAGCGTGTCGTGCAACAACGGATCCAGGAACAACGTGGTTGTCAGAAAACCGATGATGTAACCCACGCCCATGGCAAGCGCCAGGATCAGCCAGAAAAGCCCAAGCTTAGCCAGTGCCGGCGTAACCTCCAGTTGGCCGCCAGCAAGGATTCGCGTCATCGACAGCATTATCCAGAGCGTGAGGCACAGTTCGCTGTAGCCGAAGGGCAGCCCTGGGATGCTGAGTTGCGCCGCGTAGGACATCGCGACGCCGAAGGCCAGAAGCGCATCACGCATCATTGCCGCGCCTCACCCAGTCGATGGGGGCTTGGCACCGCCTCTTCCCTCGGATTCGCCTGCGCAGCTTGAACAAGCCTGCTGCGATATCTGCCACCCAGTATTGTCTTATACAGGTCGCAATACTGGTCGATCACCCACGACAGCGAGAACCGCTCCCGCACGAATCCGACGGAACGGCCGCCCATCGTCTTGCCACGGGCGGGGTCGGAAAGAAGATCGACGATCCGGGAGGCCAAGCCATCCGCATCGCGCGGCGCCACGAGATAGCCGTTCCAGCCATCCTCAACCACATCGTTGCAGCCCGGCATATTCGAGGCGACGATCGGCAATCCGGACAATCCCGCCTCCAGCAGGACACGCGGAATTCCCTCGCGATATTGCGTCGGAAACGCAAAGATATCCGCCATGCCAAGGAGGGCTGGAATGTCGCGCCTTGGCCCCAATGCGACAACGTGGGGAACATGGCGCTCGATATCGGCTCTGCTGACGGCAAACGGACCTTCGGAGTCTTGCGGGCCGACAAGTACGAAACGCGCGTTGGGCCTCTCGCGGATAACGCGAGGAACCGCCTCGATGAGGGTTGGAATCCCCTTCTGCCGCGTGAGCCGGCCGACAAATATTATGACCTGGGCCGATTGTAGGCCAAGTTCCTCGCGCATCGTGGCAGCCGAAGGACCACGATACCTTGCCATCGAGAATGCATCGGGGTCGATGCCAGAACTCCGGATCAGTCGCCCTTTGCCGCGAGCCACCAGCCGGTAGCGCTCGAAGAAGGCCTGATCATCACTATTCTGGAAGACGGTCATGGCTGTCCAACGAGACGCCACCCCCTGAAGGCCGCAAAAGAAAGGACGCAATGCCAGGGCCCGCGGCTCCCGCGACGAGAATGTCCAACCAAGCCCGTTGATGGTGCGAACGACGGGAACGTGCCCGCGCACCGCCAGTGGAGTTAGGATATTGGGCTTGGTGTCGAAACTTTGAATGATGTCCGGACGCAGTTCGGACATCAGTTCACGGATCGCGCTGACAGCACCCCATTCTGCACCGCCGCTGCCAAAGCGGTCGAACCCGAATCGGCGATGGGCAATGCCATGGGGTGAAAAGGCGGCTCCGAGATCACTCGAAACGGCAGTGACTTGAAAACCCCTTTCGCGAAGCGCCAAAAGAAACGGGATTCTTAGTCTATGATCCTCGCCTCCAACGCAAACCAGATGCGGACTCATCCTGTCGCTCCTGGATGCGATACCAATCGCTTAAAACAGCTGATCCTATCCGCGGTTTCCATGGCCGGTTTCATCGCCCCTGAACACACAACAGCCAGCTCCCACGCTAGGAGGAGGCTTTCGTGCTGTCCTCGTCTGTTTGCATGAAGCAAGCTGATCAACGATGCGGCAATGCAGCCACAATCGCTGTCACCTCGGTCAGTGAGTTGGATTCATCCGGTCTGACGGTGCAATGACGGCACCTTCGCGTACGACACGGCGGGCCGGATATAAAAAAGGGCTGTGTTCGAAAGGTCCGCGCGCCGCGTTCAAAGCAACTTCCGCCCGCCTTCTCACGCCGGATCAACATCGCGCCCAGATGGTGTGATGACTCGCACCGCCAGTTCTCCCGAGCGCTTCGTCTGGAACAGGCTTTCACCCGGTCTCTGGATATGGTCGGACCACCAGCCGCCTCTTCCCGCGGATGGGCGACCGCGTTGCCATGCTCGCCGTCATTCGGACCGGCACGCCCGCCTTTCCGTTGAACCCGGTGGGATCCAGTTCAGTGCCTCTCCGCAACTGCCAGCGGCGCGCGCCTCGCATGACCTTGTGGAGTACTGCCTTGCTCATTTTGGCGCCGAGGCTTTTCACGAGGAGCATTGAGCGGCTGCAATGGGAGGGCTTCGCCAGGACGCGATTCCTTTGCGGTCTGAGCTCGAAGAAATCCTGCGGGAGCGCGCATTTGGGCGGTGGCTCAACCGAAGCGCGCATTGGCCGATTACCGCCACTGCAAACGCACAAGGCGCTCCGGCAGACGTCGCTGCAATGCTTTCGTTGCAGGCTTGAGCACCCCATACTTGGATCATCTACATACCTCTGAGCCAAGCGTAGCATCGAGGCTGTTGTGTTTTTCGGACGCTGATCAAAGATTCTATCAAGGGGCGCCGGTATTTGATTTGTCGCTAATGGATCCTTTCCCTAGGCAGGTGTGGGGCGCCTACCGAATCGGACGAAGGGTATGTCAATGACAACACTCCATTACGCCTCGGGCGGGTCGGCCTCCGAGGTCGCGAAAGCCGGATTCAATCTTGTTGATGTATCTTCCTTGGACCAGCTCAACGCCTTGCCGGCCGGCCAGAAAGGCCTAGTGTGGCTCAATGAAGCCGATGGTGCAACCTCCTCCTTTATCCAGAAGGTCACGCCCTTCATCGGCAATCCGAAAGTGTTTGGCTTCTTCCTGGTCGATGAGCCGGACCCGACCGGCAAATGGGGAACTTATGCCACCGCCGCTGATCTGAAGGCGGAGTCAGACTGGATCCACAGCCACCTGCCCGGCGCCAAGACCTTCATAACCATGATGAACATGGGGTCTTCCGCTAACCCCGACTTTTCAAACACATTCAATCCTGCCAACACGCATATCGACTATTACGGCTTGGATCCCTACCCGGTACGGACCGGAACAAGCACGATTGATTACAACATGATCGACAGGACTGTGGCGGCGGCCGTCGCCTCGGGCATCCCGCTCAGTCAGGTCGTTCCCGTGTATCAGACCTTCGGCGGCGGCGACTGGACGACCGACACGGGCGGTCGCTATGTCCTGCCCAGCGTTGCTCAGGAAAAGACCATGTTGGACCACTGGGCCAAGGTAGCGCCTTCGCCGGCCTTCGACTATGCCTATGCTTGGGGTTCTCAACAGGGCGACACGGCGCTTGAGAGCTCGCCGACGCTGCAGGCTCTGTTCCTTCAACACAACCAGAGCACCGCAAGCGGTCCTTCGGCCAGCGAACCGACGCCGCCGCCTACCAGCACAGTGCCTCCGCCCACAAGTGTCCCTCCGACCAGCACCGGCGATCACATTTTCTACGGCACGGGTAGCGCGGATGTGCTTCGCGGCACCGCTGGCGCGGACACGATGATGGGCCGCGGCTACAACGACACCTACTATGTCAACAACGCCGGCGACAAGGTGGTGGAACTGCGGCACAGCGGCAACGATAGCGTGCTGGCATCGGTCAGCTACGCGCTGTCGGCCGGCTCGCAGGTCGAGCATCTTGCGACCACCAGCAAATTGGGAACTGCCGCCATCAAGCTCACGGGAAACGAATTCGCCCAAACCATTGATGGCAATTCCGGGAGCAACACTATCAACGGCGGTGGCGGGAGAGACGTTCTGACGGGACATGGCGGCAACGACGTCTTTGTCTTCGATTCGGCTCTCAAGGTCGGCAATATCGACAAGGTCACCGATTTCAAAGTGGGCCACGACAAGATCCAACTCGACCACACTGTGTTTGCCGGCCTGCATACCGGCGCCCTTCCCTCTTCGGCGTTCTACGCCGGCAGGGCCGCGCACGACAGCGGCGATCACATCGTCTATAACAGCACGACCGGCGCGCTTTCCTTTGACAGCGACGGCTCGGGCGGCGCACATCAGATCCAATTTGCCACTCTATCGCCACATCTGGCTCTGACGGCGTCCTCGTTCATCGTGACGTGACCGTGGGAACGTCAGCCTGAGCAAGATGGTCTGACGTTCTTGAATATGGCTGACGGAACCAAGAAGCCCCGCCGAGCTTGTACTTGGTATGAGCGCGCGCGGCATCGAATTCCTGCAGAAATGGGTAGAGGATAAGATCCCACTCTACACCAAGGCCGATCCGGCTCTTGCGGCGAAACTTGCGGACCAAGCAACGGCGGATGCCATCAGAGCGGGAATCCGCCCCGAGGAAATCTCTGAGGAAGTCGGAAGCATGTTGACGACCATGCTCGAAGTGCTCGATCAGCACGATTCGACATGATTGCGCGCTTGGCGGCAGATGCTGCCCGGCTTGGCGCCAAATGCATAAATGTGTCATGGATCATAGGTCATGGGCCAGCCTAGGCAGCATGACCAACATGCTCTCCCAGAACGCGCGCGACGACCCCGTCCACGTCGTGAGGTTCAGCACCATTGACTTGTATCAACGGCCATCGGTCCTGGCGCAGGCACTCGCCGACCTCTCTTGAGATTTCGGCCTGCCTTAATCCTTTGTCCACGCCAAGTTCGAACAGCATAACCTCGAGGAGCGGTTGCTGCGCATGCCTATCCACAAGACGGCGGCGTAACGTTTCCTGGGGCGCGTCGAGTTGCACAACGAGATCCGGCCGCGGCAGGAACGCCAGGCACTCGCGGACCGCGTCGAGGCTTGGAGTTCTAGCCAGCACACCCAGCGCACACAAAGCCTGAATCATGCCCTCTTCGAAGATGAAGCAACCGGGCGACTCCCGCGCTTGGCGCCAGGACTGGCACAGTTGGGCGATGTCGACCTTCATGCGCCATGACCACACGCGGCTTCGAAGAGGGATCGATGCCAGAAGCCGGGCCGCGACACTGTCCTTTGGCAAGGTCGACAGCAAGATAGGACCGGATGTGGCAATCTTCTTGCCAATTCGCCCTATGCCGTGGCGGATTTCCGGAGCGTCATCCTGAGCCGATCCAGGTTCAATCAGGCGATACCCATTTACTGTCTTCACATTGATGCCGTGTCTCGCCAGCCCGTGGCAGAGGCCGCGAAGCAGCGTGGTTTTACCCGCGCCGGGCGGCCCAAACAACTCGATGATCATATGCTCTCGTCTCCGAACGAGCAGTCATTCCCCTACCGATCAAGCTTAGCCGGATTTCAGATCACACCAACGTTCATTTGAATGATTGTTCCAGTCAGTGAATCTGGGCACCGAGCCCGGATTCTAGCGGAGATGCCGATCGCATCCGTTCGCCTGGGCAAGCCGTCTTGCGCTCCATGGAGCTTGCAAGGAAAAACGACCGGTGCTGGACACAAATGGCAAAACATCTGAAGGACGCTCGGGAAGCGCTGGCTACGCAAGATCGAGGCATCATCCGAATGATTGATGAAAAGATCTCCGCGGCGAGCGATGTTCGACCGTCAGCTTGGCGGGGCCCTGAATGTCCTCAGTGTGTTTGCATTCGGAAGTGGCAAATCAAAACCTACAGGTGGATCTGCGACCCACCCGAAAGTGGTCAGTCGTTCCCGAATATGATCTTGACCAAGGGGGGCCAGTCTGGCGCCGTTACCGACAGATGGGTGCCAAATTTGCGGACACTCCAATCTTCGACCACCTTGGAGATGTCGTCAGGCGGTATCCTGACAAGCTCGCAATCAGCGACGGCGCGAACCGCCTGACTTTTTCTGAGCTTTTCCGGGCGGTCGAGACGCTGGCAACTCATATCGCTGCCGTCGTCCCCGAAGGGCAGGCCATCGGCATCCTGCAAGCAAACTCCGCTTGGTATCCTGTGGCGATGTTGGCGACCATGGCGGCGGGACGGCCTTCGGTTCCGCTCAACACAAGAGATCCCGCCTCTCGCATTTTCGATATAGTCAGTGCCGCGGGGCTCGGCGCGATTATAGGCGCCGAAAATGTTCGCCCGGTCGAATTGGCCCAGGAGATCGTCTGGATCGATATTGCCGCCGCCGTGGCGCCCAACGATCAACACCCAGAACAGCAGCATAAGCCCCCTATCGTTTCGGTCGATGCGCCTGCATTGGTGCTTTACACTTCAGGTAGCACCGGGCGCCCCAAGGGAATCGTCAACAGCCAACGCAGCCTGCTATGGCGGGTCCGGCAATATGTCGATGCGTGCCATATCAGTGCGGATGACGTTTTCCTGCCGCTGACCGGGCCAGCCACGATCGCCGGTTGCCGGGAAATCTTTGCGGCGCTGCTGACGGGCGCCACATTGCATCTTCTCGAGGTGGAGGCTGTTGGCCTGCGCGCTACGCGCGCTCGATTGCAGTCCGAAGGTGTGACGATCGCCTATCTTGTGCCGGCACTGCTTCGAGCCCTCCTGGCTGAGGCGCCCGCCGACGCTTCCTGGCCGCTCAGAGTGGCCCGGATCGGTGGGGAGAAAGTGTCATGGACGGACATCGCTTTGCTGCGCAAAGCCGTTTCGGACCAGTGCCTGATCCAGATCGGCTACTCATCGACTGAAACCATCGGTTCGCAATGGTTCTTGCCGCCTGACTGGCCCGAGCAAGACGCGTCGGTTCCCGTCGGCAGGCTGCTCCCTGGTATGACATTCGCTATCGTCGACGAAGCGGAGCGCAATGTAGGGCCAGGCGAAAGTGGAGAGCTTCTGATCAAAAGCCGCTATGTCCTGCTTGGTCATTGGGAGAACGGTGTGGTCGTTCCCGCGCAGCCGGACCCCGACGATCCCGAGGCTCGGCTTTTTTCGACCGGGGACCTCGTTCGGCTCGACGATGATGGCATCTTGAGGATCGTCGGCCGCAAAGGGCGCCAGATCAAGATCAATGGTCGACGCATCGAGCCCGCCGAACTCGAACGGGTCTTGCGTTGCGCGCCTTCGGTGGCGGATGCCGTGGTGATGGTAACGGCCGCGCAGGAACTCATCGCCTTCGCGGTTCCCCAGCGCTTCGCAGGCGGCGCTTTTGCAGACGACCTTCGCCAGCTCCTCAGAATGACCTTGCCGGCACCATTGCGTCCCTTGCGATTGCACACCGTTGACGCAATCCCACGCCTGTCGGGAGGTAAGGTCGATTTGGCAACACTGGCCGAGATAGATCGTTCGCACGGAAGGAGGGCGCGAGCCGCCCGGTCGTCCACTCTCGATGCTCCGCCCGCCGGAGGCGCAAAGGACACGCGTCAAATAGTGCAGCACGCGTGGACGCAGGTTCTCAACACAGGCACTGCCACGGGAAACTGGGATGATGCTGGAGGAGATTCGCTGCAGCTGCTGCACTGCGTCATGGCGATCGAAAACGCCATCGGGCAAGAGCTGGGCCTCGAAGCATTCACCGTCGGCATGAGCTTGGACGAGATGGTTGAGGCGGTCGTCTCTGCACGGTCGGGCGAAGGGCGCGCAAAGAAGCACCACCCCCCGGTTCTTTTCCTGTTTCCAGGGTCCGTTGGCTATGGTCCGAGCCTCGCTGCGTTCGCAGCCGCCATGGGGAAAGTCGCCCGTGTAAACCCGATCCGATATCCGAGCCTTGCGGCGATACTGGACGGACACAACACCCTCAGCGCCATGGCTGGCGCCGCACTCGAGCAGATAAGCCGCATCCAACCTGCGGGCCCCGTGCGACTTCTCGGCCATTCTCTGGGTGGCGCGGTTGCATTCGAGGTTGCCGCACGGCTCATGAAGGCCGGGCGAACGGTGCGGTTCCTGGGCATCCTCGACACGAGCCTTCTGGACGAGCCGAGCAACCATTGGGAGACTCTTACCCGTACGTTCTATCGTATTCGCACCAACCGCATATCCGCGCACCGGATGGCTTGCAGAGCCCTTGCGAAGATCACCGTCGCCGTGGGCGGCGAAGCGCGTCTGGCCAGGATTCTGGACAGATTTGCCAATGGAGAGTTCAACCCGACGATCTTCAGGACCAAACTGGAACTGCAGGAGGTTTTAAGGGCGAAGTCATTCTTCCAGTGGCTTGAGGCACCGAAACCGGCTCTGCCCCTCTCCGGTACCTTGTTCCGATGTCGCAGGGAGGGAATGCCGCGGGCCTTGGGCTGGGACAGCGTCTTGGCACACCTGGACGTCATTTCGATCACGGGCAGCCACATCGACCTTGTCGTCGAACCAAACCTTGCCACCAACCGTCCGCTTATCGAGACGGCCATCGTGCAGACCTATTCCCCCGCCGAATCTCGCAAAAGGGAGGACTTGTCATCGACATAATTCCGGAATTCAGCAAGGACATGCTGACGCTCGATGCCCGCGCGGAGGTCGATCGCATCGTTGACACCTTGCGCACTCAGGTTCTCGGCACCCTGCATCGTCGCGGCGTGGTTGTCGGTCTTTCCGGCGGTATCGACAGCTCCGTCGTCGCGACCTTGTGCATGCGCGCGTTCGGGAAAGACAAGGTCCTGGGACTGTTCATGCCGGAGCGGGATTCTTCCGGCGACTCCCTGAGACTTGGCCGCCGCGTCGCGGCACAGCTTGGCATTGAAAGCGTCCTTGAGGACATAGCACCGGCACTGGAGGCCATTGGGGCCTACCGCCGGCAGATCGATGCGATCCAGACCGTCGTTCCCGACTATGGGGAAGGGTGGAAATGCAAGCTGGTGATCGCGTCGGTTCTGGAGAGCAGCGGGCTCAATATAACCCGCCTCACGGTCCAGGATCCGCAGGGTAAAGTAGATACCGTGCGTCTGCCGCCAGCTGCCTATCTGCAGATCGTTGCTGCGACAAACTACAAGCAGCGCCTGCGCAAGATGACGGAATACTATCACGCCGACCGCCTCAAATACGCGGTTGTCGGCACTCCAAATCGCCTCGAGTACGACCAGGGCTTTTTCGTCAAGCAGGGCGACGGAGCCGCCGACGTGATGCCGATCGTTCACCTTTACAAAACCCAGGTTTATCAACTCGCGGAATATCTCGAGGTGGATGATGAAATCCGGCAGCGGCCACCGACCACCGACACCTTTTCCATGACCCAAAGCCAGGAAGAATTCTATTTCGCGCTGCCCTATCACCTGATGGATCTATGCCTCTACGGCCTGAACCACGGGGTCGCCAGCAATGAGCTCGCGGCGGTTGCTGGCCTCACCGAGCCCCAGCTTCAGAAAGTGTTCAAGGACATCGAAGCGAAACGAAGGGCGGCCCACTATCTTCACGCGCGGCCTTTGCTGTCCGCGGAAGGCGGAGATTGACCGAGCATGTGCGGCATCGGTGGAATCGTGGCGCTGAATGCCACAGCGGCTTCTCCTTCGCGGCAGGCGCTGATGCAGATGATGGGCGCGCTGGCGCATCGCGGGCCCGACGGGCGCGGTCTCTACCGGGACAGACGCGCGGGGCTGGCGCATGTGCGCCTGTCCATCATCGATCTTTCCGGTGGCCAGCAGCCGATGGCGGATACAGGCGATACGACGTGGATCGTGTTCAACGGCGAGATATTCAACTACGTCGAATTGCGTGAAAAACTCACGGCGCTCGGCCACCGCTTCCGAACCCGCAGCGACACGGAGGTCGCGCTGCACGCCTATCGTGAGTGGGGAGAAACGGCCTTCGAGCGGATGAACGGCCAATGGGCAATTGCAATCTGGGATTCAGTGGCCAATCGTCTCGTATTGTCGCGCGACCGCTTCGGCATTTGCCCGCTGTATTTCAGCGAGCATGCGCACCGGCTTTATTTCGCCAGCGAAGTGAAAGCCATTTTCGCGGCCGATCGAACCATCCCTCGCGCCTTTGATCCCGCCGGCATCGATCAGACGTTCACGCTCTGGACGGTCGTTCCGCCGCAAGGAGTTTTCCACGGAATCAACGAACTCGAGCCGGGTCGTGTCCGCATCTATCAGGATGGCACCTTTCGTGAGCGGATTTTTTGGCAGCCTTCCTATCCCGACAATTTCGGATCGCGGCAGGGCGAGTTCCCCGGGTCCTCCAACGACGCGGTGGACGGCGTGTCTAGCGCTCTTGAGGCCGCGACGGCGCTCAGAATGGTGCGGGCCGACGTGCCTGTCGGGTGCTACCTCTCCGGAGGGCTGGACAGTTCGCTTGTGGCCGCGCTCGCGAGGCGCTTCGCGGGCGATCGCTTCCAAACCTTCTCCTTGCGTTTTGCCGACGCCGAATATGACGAGACCCGCTTCCAGCGAATGGTTGCCGAGACGATCGGCAGTGAGCACCATGAAGTGGTCGTTTCGCGCAGAGATATCGCCGGAATCTTTCCGGAGGTAATCCAACACACCGAACGCCCGATACTGAGGACTGCCCCGGCGCCGCTCTTCCTGCTCTCGCGCCTGGTGCGCGAGCGTGGCATCAAGGTCGTGCTGACCGGCGAAGGCGCTGACGAAATGTTCGCCGGCTACGACCTGTTCCGCGAAGGCAAGGTCCGCCGCTTCTGGGGGCGCCACCCGACATCGACACGCCGCTCTCGGCTCCTGGAACGCCTTTACCCCTATCTCACCCGCTCGCCGGTGCAACAGCAGGCGATGGCGCGTCAGTTCTTCGGGCGAAATATTCAGGCTTACGACGCGCCGGGCTTTGCTCATGAAACGCGCTGGCAAACCACCAGGGCCATCAAGCGCTTGTTTACGACCGACATGCGCGCTCAAACGCAGGGCCGCGACGCCGTGTCCGAGTTGCTCGCCCGTCTGCCCGCGCAGTTTGCCCGTTGGGGCCCTCTTGCGCAGGACCAGTATCTCGAGGTCCAAACACTGATGTCGGGCTATCTGCTCTCCTCGCAAGGCGACAGGATGCTGATGGCTCACTCCGTCGAGGGCCGCTTCCCGTTCCTGGACGATGAACTTGTGAGGCTCGCGAATTCGCTGCCGCCCTCCTTCAAACTCCGCGGCCTCGATGAGAAGCACGTGCTGAAGCGCATGGCGGCACCCATCCTGCCCTCCGAGATCGTAGCCCGCAAGAAGCAGCCCTTCCGCGCGCCCAACGCGCTTTGCTTCGTCGGCGCAGACGCTCCGGATTACGCTCGCGAGGCGGTTTCGCAGGCGGCCCTGCGCGAGGCGAATGTCTTCGATCCAAAGGCGGTCACGCACCTGCTTGCCAAATGCCAGGCCAGAACTGGCGATGGCGACCTGTCCAATGCCGACAACATGGCGCTGGTCGGCGTGTTGTCGACCCAACTTCTTCATCAGCAGTTCGTCGCGGGTTGTCCCAGTGCAACGCTCGAATGCACGCTCAGCGTCGACGTCGACTGCGAACATCGGGAAGAGCGCCTGTATGTTGCATGATGCCGTACCACTGCTGCATGACTACCTCGCCCATTCCGCCGTCCGACACGGAAGTAAGGTGGCGCTGGTGTGCAACAAGCAGCGTGTCACTTACCTCGAACTCGAAACGCGAGCCAACGCGATCGCCCGGGACCTGGCCGCATGCGGAGTCGTTCGCGGTGATCGCGTGATGATCTTCGCCGACAACACCGTCGAGACGGTGGTTAGCTTCTGGGCGGTGCTAAAGGCGAATGCGGTGGTGTGCATCGTCAACCCGCTCACCAAGAGCGACAAGCTCGATTATCTGCTCAACGACTGCCGGCCGACGGCGCTCATCACGGACGGCCATCTGCACGCGATCTTCCGCGAGCCGGCGCGCGGCTGCCCGTCACTTCTGCGGGTGATCGTATCGGGACCGATCGACGATGTCGAACTCGCCCAGCTGCCGTTTGCCGTGCGCTGGGACGCCGCCCTCGCCAATGGCGCGGATACGCCGCCGGCACGGCAGTGCATCGATGTTGATCTGGCAGCCATCATCTACACGTCCGGGTCGACGGGCGAACCCAAGGGCGTGATGCTGACGCACAGAAACATGATGACCGCGTGCGCGTCTATCGCTTCCTACCTGGCGATTGCCGAGGACGAGGTGATCCTCAATGTCCTACCCCTCGCCTTCGACTATGGACTGTACCAGATGATCATGGCTTTTCGTACCGGCGCCCGGCTGGTGCTCGAACGCTCGTTCGCTTTCCCGGCACAGATCCTCGGGTTGATCAGGCAGGAGGGGGTTACGGGCTTTCCCGGCGTGCCCACAATCTTTGCCGCACTCTCCGAACTCAGGTCCCTCAAAGACCAGGATTTCTCGAGCATCCGCTACGTCACAAACACTGCGGCAGCCCTACCCCTCAAGCATATTTTCATGCTTCGCGAGCTGTTTTCGGGTGCACGCATCTATTCGATGTACGGTCTCACCGAATGCAAACGTTGCACCTATTTGCCGCCAGAGGACCTCGAGCGAAAGCCATTAAGCGTAGGGATCGCAATCCCGAATACGGAGATGTGGATCGTTGACGAGCATGACAGGCGGATAGGCCCCGGCGTTGTCGGCCAACTCGTCATTCGCGGCGCAACGGTGATGAAGGGGTATTGGGGCAAGCCCGAGGCAACGGCCAGGAAACTCAAACCCGGCCCGCTGCCTGGCGAGCAGGTCCTATACACCGGCGACTACTGCCGGATGGATACGGAGGGTTACCTCTACTTCGTCGGCCGTGGGGATGAGATCATAAAGTCGCGAGGCGAGAAGGTGGCGCCAAGGGAAGTGGAAAACGTACTCATGGACATTCCAGGAGTCCGAGAAGCGGCTGTCATCGGTGTTCCCGACGAGCTCCTCGGGCAAGCGGTGAAAGCCTTTGTGGTGATGGAGCATGGAAGAGCCATTGGCGAAAGGGAACTGCAGAAGGAGTGCCAGAAGCGTCTGGAAAACTTCATGGTCCCGAAATCCATCGTCGTTGTGGCGAACCTGCCGATGACGGACACGGGAAAACTCAAGAAAACGGCGCTGTCATGATGCGGGGCCAGAATCAAGTCGCTGATTTAATGGTGACGCCACGGAGGACGAATTCATGTTGACCATCAAGGAACGCACCGGAATCTACAGCGAGCAGATTCGTAGTTTCTTGGTTTCAAATTTCTACGTCAGCGACGTCAAGGCATTGCTGGATGACGCATCCTTGCTCGATCAAGGCATTGTCGACTCGACGGGTGTGCTTGAGATTATCGGCTTCATCGAGGAGACCTTTGGCATTACCGTCGAGGATAGCGAACTTCTGCCTGAAAACCTCGATTCCATCCAGGGGATCGAGCAATACATCATCCGCAAAATGAACTGATGAGTAAGCGTAACGCCCAGAGCAGCCCCGTATTTGGTCTGATTGTCGCAGGATTCATGCCTGCGTCTTGACTTGCCCCAGAACCACCCGGCCCTCGCCCGCTTCGTTCGAGACCGAACGGATGTTCTCGAATGCCTTGCTGCGTTCCAGCAGACCCGCTACCTGTCGGTCTTGGCCAAGCCCGACCTCGAAGAGCAGGATGCCGCCACGCCGCAGGTATCGCGGTGCGTCTTTCAGTACGCGCATATGAATGCTCAGGCCGTAAGGGCCGGCTGCGAACGCCTCGCGCGGCTCAAGCTCGATCAGATGGGCGCGGTCGCCCTCGAGCCGCTTTTCAGAAATGTAAGGCGGATTGCAGACGATTACGTCGATAGTTCCGTCTAGCCCAAGGCCGATGAGAGAGTCGAACAAGTCGCCCTGAAGCACCGAAAGACGCTCAGCCATGCCGTGATGTGAGGTGTTGCGGCGTGCCGTTTCGACGCATTCATCGGTGAGATCGCTTGCCCAGACAAGGGCGCTGGGCACATGGTAGGCGATCGCGCACGCCAGATTCCCAGTGCCGCAGCACATATCAACTATGCGCGGAGCCGGCAGGTTCATCTGATGCAACACACCAAGCGCGGTCTTGCCGAGCAACTCGGTCTCAGGTCTGGGGACGAGCGCACCGGGCGAAACCAGCAGTTCAAGTCCCATGAACATGGCGCGGCCGGCGCCATAGGCATCAGCTACACTGAACTCTTTGCTCATGGCCGACCCCATCGCTTGATCTCCCCAGTATAGATCTGCGGCGCTCATGCGCCAGCCAAACCTGCTCCGAAATCATGAATTCTCAAGCCTTTCCTTCGAAAAACTGCAGGCACAAACTCGGTGCATCGCACTTCTGACGCTCATTGACCGATTGCAATCTCAGGTCGCCCAAGATGGAGAGAGAGGTGCTGCTCATGCTTTGAAGAGCCAATGGCGCGGTACGGCGGCTTTTAGATTTTGTGGGATCGTGGAGAGGGGTAAACGCCTATCCAACTCTGATGGAGCGGAGGCGCGGACCGCAGCTCCATTGACGCGCTAATCTTCGGCTCCGGTAATTCAGCAAGTGGTCGGTGGAAGCGCCTCCGCTCCAGCATCAGCCTCACCTTGCTGCATGGAGAGGTTACCTATAGGTTTGCGGACATGTCGAAACAACTGTCCGAAGGTCTCGGATCGACATCTCATTTCCGGTCAATCGCAGAGAGGGGCCGTGAGCGAAAGCGTGAGTGTTCTGATTGTTGAGGATCAATGGCTAGTCGCGCAGGACACTGCCGCCCGGCTGCGTCGCGCCGGTTATCAGGTGGTCGGACCTGTGCCGTCGGTATCCGCCGCTCTGCGTCTTGTCGAATCGGACAAGATTGACGTGGCGTTGCTAGACATCCAGCTGAACGGTGAAACGGGTCTGCCGGTGGCGAGGATATTGCAGGCGCGAGGCATCCCCTTTGCCTTCTTGTCGGGATTTGGCCCCGCCGACGTTCCCGCGGCTTTCCGCGGCTGCAGATTCCTGCCGAAGCCGGCAACCGATGCTGTCATCCTTGCTGCTGTCAGCGAGTTGGCGTCCCTGCGCACAGCTTCGCGCTGACATTCGCTCCGCCGCATTATTACCGGAGTTGCGCCCTGGCGACCTGGTAGGCCGGACGAGGTCAGTCTCACAAAGGGCAACATTGGCGCTTTGGCCATGAGGACGGCGGACTACGACCGGCGAGGACGGAAATTCAGCGTTCAAAAAGCATCCGCCGGGGTTCCACTTCTCGGCCTGTTGGCGGCGATTTGGACTTAGGTCCGATCCCGGTCGCCAGAGGTCGGATTGCGGAACATCTGCCAAGGACCCACGTTCGGGGTTTGAGCACGGAGGTGCCGGCCGATCTCGAAGCGCAAGTTTCACGGGCAACTGTTGGGGAGTGTCGTAGTGCCGATTTCAAACGATATGGGGGACGAGTACCTGGAACTGGAATGTCCAAACTGTTCTCATGTCATCATAAAAAAGGGATCGTGGTTGAAGGTGATATCCAACTTCAACTGCACCCAATGCCATGCAAAAATCAGAATTGGTTATATGACCAAGCTCGCGCTTTTCGAGAAAAAAAGGCAAAGCATGAACCCGGCTGCGCAGTGAGCGTCCTGGCGGCCCGACAGTCGTTTGGGGTGGTGCGTTGAACCGTCGGGCCTGACCGGCCCGATGGCGGGGGAGCCAGGCCGGCTGGGTGAATCGTATACATTAGATCATGCTTATCAAGCCCAAATCCGCGGCGCGACATCGCCTGGTGGAGCAACGGTGAACCCCGCGCCCGTATACGCGCTAGCAGGAACGTCGGCGGTCAACATGCCGCTCATTCGTAGAGAGTGCGAACAGCTTCATCAAACAGCTCCACCTCGGCTTCAACCTTTTCAGCCGCTTTATCGACCTTCTCGAAACGCTTCAGCATTCGATTGTGGAGCATGGACAAGCGTGCGGCATGGTAGACCACGCTGCGCTTGTAACCTTCAGAGTCGAGTGGTTCGAACAACATTGTCATGGCAGAAATCCTCAATGTTTTTCGCCCTGCAATCCTTCCCTAGTAAACCGCCAATTAACTCTTTCGTTCCGCTGGTGATGCGAAGGCGCCCGAATGAATAACTCGTTGCGCTGTCTCCAGACTGCACGAGCGTGATTCGTCTGTCTGCGGTTGGGCCTCAAGGCTTGCGCTTGCCTCGCCTGTTCGGCTCATGCTGCGTCAGTCACGACATGGACGGCCAGCTTCAGTTCAATCGCTTTGGGCGTGAGTTGAATACCGGCGCTGCCAAGAATTGCCGAATGATCATCCTGCTGTGGTGGGACCGCCGAACCCGTCAGGAGCGACGAACCGAGCCGGCTTGGATAGTCGCCCCACCGCAAGGACGCGAGCGGATCGAAGATCACGTCGGCAGGTGCTCTGCCCTCTCTGGGAAGCCGGCGCCGCGCGCACTTACTGAAAAAACCCAAACAGAATAAGAGCGAGAAAGGCAAACAGCAGCGCTGCAGCCGCTAGCAACACACCTTTGTTGGAGCCGCGCCGAGGTTGAGGGTCAGGCACGAGTTTTTTCCGGTTTGGGAGTTCATTCATTGGACATTAATTTGCGGCTGCAAATTAGGTTCCGCTCATGCTTGAATGCCTACAATGCCGCCCCACAGCGCCCTACAGGCGCACGACCTTCGCTAGCCCTAGGCGTATCCGCTGGCCTTCTGCAAAGGACAACGCGAACGATTCCTGATTGAATGACCTGGCAATTTCCTGATCTTTCTCAACCACGCGGACGAACATTCGCCGCAGGTTTCTGTCACTTCGACGCAAGGCACGGCCTTGCGGAATGGAACCACGTTATCCATCACAGCCGACCTACGAGCAATGGCAACATCGGTCTTATAAGGCCACCGAATTCGGGATTTCAATAAAAAAGTCGGTACGTGATCATGTAATTTACGGGATCAAGTAATTAGTGAGCAGCGGATCGCATTTGAAGTCCGCTAAGATCACCTATGTGCTCACCGAAGCATTGGGGCTCGGCCGACACGGTGATTTTGAACGCCTACGGCAATTCCTTCTCGGAGAGGTCGCTGACCGGCATGATGGCGCACTGAACCAAGATGGCGGGCATGGGGCCCGGCTGCACGCTGCATGGACTTCGGAAGACGCTGGGGAAGTACCTGGCCAAGGAGGGCGCGACCTCGAAACAATCGGCAGGCATTCTCGGCCACGACGACCTGGACCACGTAGAGCTTTACAGCAAGGACGGAGCAGGAGCGGCTCGCCGTGGATGGCATTGCGAAGCTTCTGAAGCGGTTTGTCTAACCGACTGTCTAACCAGGTTGTCTACCCTCGACGCAAAGCTTTGTGCACCAAGGCGACTGGTGGGCCCGGAGGGACTCGAACCCCCAACCAAGCGGTTATGAGCCGCCGGCTCTAACCATTGAGCTACAGGCCCCACGCGCGCTGGATTAGTGTTTTTCCTTGCGCGGCACAAGGCTTTCCGGACGGGCTGGCCGAGATCGCCCAAATCAGCCCATATTCGCGCCCTAGTCGACAGGCGCGACTGGATCGCAGACCGAGGAGATTTTCATGACCAGACATATTTTGCCGCTCGCACTTACCGCCGCGATGGCTTTTCCGGCGATGGCAAGCGCTGCCGATTCGCTGCCCCCGCCCCGCATCATCGTGTCGGGTGAAGGCCAGTCGACCGTGGCGCCCGACCTGGCGCTGCTGACGCTCAGCGTCATGCGCGAGGCCAAGACCGCACGCGCGGCACTCGACGCCAACAACGACGCCATGGCCGCCGTGATCGCGGCAATGAAGTCGGCAGGGATCAAGGATCGCGACCTGCAGACCGCCGGCATCCAGATCAACCCGCGTTACAATTACACCAACAAGCCCGACGGCAGCCAGGAAGCCGAGCTTGTCGCTTACCAGGTGACCAACACACTCTCGGTGCGCATTCGCGACATCGACAAAACAGGTGAGATTCTCGACAAGGCTGTGTCGCTCGGCGTCAACCAGGGCGGCGGCATTTCGTTCTCCAACGAGGATCCGAAAGCTGCCGTCACCGAAGCCCGCAAGAAGGCGGTCGCCGATGCCATGGCCAAGGCCAAGACGCTGGCTGAAGCCGCCGGCGTCAGCATCGGCCGGGTGCTGGAAATCACCGACCAGAACGTTGCGCCGGCGCCGATGCCGATCAATGCCAAGGCCTTCGATGCGGCAGGCGCCGCGGTTCCCGTGCAGGCCGGCGAGAATGCCTACGCCGTGCAGGTAACAGTGACATTCGAGCTTAAGTAGCAGGCCGCCGGGCCGGGCGCGGTTCTGCTGAACCCGTCGGCCGGAACCGCAGATTTCCGACATGAAAAACCCCGGAGGGCTGGCCTCCGGGGTTTTTTCGAGCCGCACCTTTCCGCGGAGAGAAAGGGGCTCCTGGCTGACCCTAGAAGGGTCATGCCGCTACTCCAGGCTGATCCTCGCAGAGGGACATGCCTCCGGATCGACCTTCGCAGAAGGTCGTATCCCAGACTGATCTTCGCAGAAGATCAGTCTGGTTCTCTTAGCGATAGATAACCGGGCAGCCGCGCTCATTGGCGAACACGACCACTACGCGATCGCCATACTGGCGGCCGGCGACCTTCACCACGCGGCGATTGACATCGACGATGCGGACGCGGTGCAGGCCCATGCGCTCGGCCTTGTCGAGGGCGCGGTCCGGCGAGCAGCGGCGCCAATTGCGGTCACGGCGAAAGCCGTCCTCATCGTCGCCGGTGTAGACGCCGACGCGGCGGTCATGGTTGTTGCCGAAGCCGAGATAGATCGAGTCCGCCTGGGCGGGCACTGCGGCAAGGGTGCCGAGAGCTACGAGACCCGAAAGGGCTGCCGTCTTGAATGAGTTGAACATTGTCTTCTCTCCTTGTTGAGGGCTTGCGCCCGTCTTGGTCGAACCGATGGGGGGAGAATGCTCCTTGCAATCTGAACTCTTCGCGAACCGGCCGTTCATTTTCGGTTAATCTGCCCGACAGGTCAAAAGCAACCGCCCCTTCCACCGCTGCAAACGATCCTGACCGTCAAAAACGTCCAATGGCGCGGAACGCCCTATGGCAACGTCCGTCCCAGAATGCTCAGGGCTCGTCGTCGAGCATATAGTCGAAATAATCGTCCGGCTCGGCCAGATCGGTCTCACTGGCGCGGACGCGGCCGCGCATGGAGATGCCGGCATCATGAACGGTCTCGGCACTTCCCGACACCAGCCTGTGCCACCAATAGAGGTCGTGCCCCTCGGCAACCAGCCGGTAGGCACAGGTTTTCGGCAGCCACGTGATGGTGCGCACATTCTGCGGCGTCAGCCCGACACAGTCCGGCACGCGCGCCAGCCGGTTGGCATAGTCCGAACAGCGGCAGCTTTGCCCATCGAACAGCCGGCAGCCGACTGATGTCCAGTAGATCTCGCCGGTATCCTCGTCCTCGAGTTTAGACAGGCAGCATTTTCCGCAGCCGTCGCACAGCGATTCCCACTCGGTGGGCGTCATCGCTTCCAGCGTCTTGGTCTTCCAGAACGGCGTTTCCATTATGGGTCGAGATGTGGCCTCCGCATGCGGCAAGGTCAAGCTGTTGTGTGACTTCAAGTTCCGGCCGCACCATAGGAAAAACATGAAGTTGCCTTCAAAACGCCGGTCAATCGTCCTTGGGTGCGGGTAATGCCTGCAAACCGGAACCAATCCGGTCAAGGACAGTTTGGGCAGGGATGGGACCCCACAAGGAGAATTTAAGATGAAACGCCAACCACGGGTACTGGCAGGTACGGCACTTGGCCTGCTTATGGCATCCGCGCCGTTGGGCGCATCCCCGTTGCAGGGCAACGCCGTTTTCGGCCCCTTGCAGCACACGGCCGCGCCACTGATCCTGGTCCAGGACGACCCTGCTGCAGATGGTCAGCAGACCGACCAGGAACTGCCGCGCAAAAAGAAACGCCAGCAGGCCGAACAGGCAGCGCCGGCCGCCGAGCAGCCTGCACCGGCTGCAGAGCAACCCGCCCCTGCCGCCGAGGAACAACAGCCGCGCAGGAAGAAGCGGGATCAGCAGCAGACCGAGCAGGCCCCGGCCGAACAGGCCGCACCTGCCGCCGAGGAACAGCAGCCGCGCAAAAAGAAGCGCAATCAACAGCAGCAGATGGAGGCGGCGCCTGCGGATGAGGGCGGCGCCCAGGCAGCGCCGGCGACCGATGAGCAGCCGCTCAAGCCACGCAAGAAGAAGCGTGACCAGCAGCAGATCGAGGCAGCACCGGCTGAACAACCGGCCGAACAGGTAGCTCCGGCAAATGAAGAACAGCCGCTAAAGCCACGCAAGAAGAAGCGCGACCAACAGCAGATCGAAGCGGCGCCCGCTGAACAGCCGGCCCAGCAGCCTGCCGAGCAGGCAGCGCCCACCGAACAGGTGGCGCCGGCAAACGACAACAAGTCGGGCAAGAAAAAGCGCAAGCAGGATCAGCAGATTGAGGCCGCGCCTGCCGACAAAGCGCCAGACGTCAAAGTTGCGCCTGCCGGAGAGCCCGCGCCGCAGGCCGAGCCGATTCAGCCCCCGGCCGATCAGCAAGCGGCTCCCGCCGAAGGTGAACAGCCGAAGGATCAGGCGAAAAAGCAGGGCAAAAAAACTGTCGGCGAACAGCCGGTGACGGGCGAACAGCAGCCTGCGACCGGTGAACCACAGCCTGCGGAGCAACCGGCCAATGCCGAGCAGCCCGCGCAACGTGAGACGCCGGCGCAAGGCGAAGCCACGGCCAACCCCGACGAAGCACCCATCCTGGACAGCCAGAAGGATGCCAGGCGCAAGCACCGCAAGGACCAGGGCGGCAACAGCCAGAATGGCGACGGCCAAAATGGGAACGGCCAGAATGCTGGCGGCCAGACGGGCGAGCAGCCCGCGCAGGGCGGCACCGAGGCGCAAGCCCCGAAGCCGGCTCCGGTCGACCAGGGACCGCCGCCCACCGACGACAAGTCAGCTCAGCAGGCAATTCAGCCAGAAAAGATCGCCCCGGTGACGGAGGAAAAAGGCAAACGCGTCGAGCGTGCACCCGATGAGAACGTCCGCGACCGCCGGCGTCCGAAAGGCGTCGACGTCGTCAAGGAACTCGGCGACCGCGTCATCCTGCAGTTCAACAACCAGACGATCGTGGAAAGCAATGACGCTCCGCGCATGCACCGCGGCGCCAGGAATGTTTACTATGAGGAACTGTCGGGCGATCGCTCTCGGGAAATCGTCGAGCGCGACAATGGCATCCAGATCGTCACCATCCGCAACCGCAATGGCGACGTCATCAGGCGATCGCGCATCACGCCGGATGGGCACGAATATGTGCTGAGCTATGTCGACGAGCGCAGCTATGACGACGACAATGACTGGCGCGATCCCGGTGACGACCTGCCGCCGATGCGGCTCACCATCCCGCGCCGCGAGTACATCCTCGATTCGGAAGATGTCGAAAGCCCGGACGATTATTACGAGTTCCTCGAACAACCGCCGGTGGAGAAGGTCCAGCGCCTCTATTCCATCGACGAAGTGAAGCGTTCGGCGCGCGTGCGCGACATTGCCCGTCGCGTCGACCTCGATACATTGAACTTCGAGTTCGGCTCGGCCTCGATATCCGACACCGAAGTGCAGAAACTGGAAGGCGTCGCCACGGCCATGGAGAAACTGTTGAAGAAGAACCCGGCCGAAACCTTCCTGATCGAAGGCCACACCGATGCGGTTGGCACGCCGGAAGCAAACCTTGCTCTGTCCGACCGGCGCGCTGAGTCTGTCGCCGAAGCGCTGACCAATGCCTTCGGGATCCCGCCGGAAAACCTGACCACTCAGGGCTATGGCGAGGAATACCTGAAGGTCAACACCACGGCGCCCAACCGCGAGAACCGCCGTGTCGGCATCCGTCGCATCACCTCGCTGGTGGCACCGGTGGCGAGTAACAATTGATCTGCTTTCCAATGGCTTGAGCAGCTTTCTGGAATCAGATCGACAACAAGGACCCATCCCGGCAGATCGGGATGGGTCGAGCTGCGGACAGCAATCCCGGTTCAGCAAGAATTGTACTGGTATTAGAACCGGCTCATTGAATAGAGCGGCCGCCCTCCCCAGATTCAAGCCTGGGCGTTCCCTGCCCCGTCCCGACTCCAGCGGGATGCATTGAACCCTGCCGGCCCTCCCGGCGGGGTTTTTTTGCGTCGCAATTTGCCTTGCAAACTGCGGCAAGCTGATCGAAATACCCCAGTCGACCTCAGAAAGCTGACCGGAACCGCTGCATGAAACGTCTCGAACTCGCCATCGAATCGATCATCCTCGCCTCACGCTGGCTGCTGGTGGTTTTCTACATCGGGCTGGCCCTGGCGCTCGCCGTCTATGCGCTGTCCTTCGGCAAAAAACTCTACGAGTTCGTCATGGTCGCCTTCACACTCGACGACACCGACACCATCCTGAAGATGCTCGGCCTCATCGACGCCGCACTTGTCGCCTCGCTGGTGGTGATGGTGATCATCTCCGGCTACGAGAATTTCGTCAGCCGCTTCGACGACCAGGATGGCGGTGTGCACTGGCTGGGTACGATCGATGTCGGTTCGCTGAAGGTCAAGGTCGCCTCGACCATCGTCGCTATTTCCTCGATCCACCTGTTGCAGGTGTTCCTGAATTCGTCTTCCTATACGATCGACCAGCTGATGTGGCTGACCATCATCCACCTCGCTTTCGTCGTCTCGGCGCTGATGCTGGCCTATATCGACCGGCTGATGGGACTGAGCAAAGGCAAGAAGGGCGAGGAGTGATGAGCCCCTTTCTCCCCGTTCATGGGGAGGTGAGGCTGGTCCGCACAGCGGGCGAAAAGCCAATTGCTTGGTTTTTCGAAAAACGCCGGCAGGTGGATGAGGAAGCAGCGCCGTCGGCCCGTGATTTCCGTCAGTAGATGCTTTTGACGTTCGTCGGCGAATTGGCAAATACCGCGTCCGGCACGAAAAAGTCGCCGGCCAGCGGCCCGGTCGCGCCCGGCGCATAGACCGCGAAATCGGTCACGCCCTCGGCCCGCAGCACCTCTTCATCGATGTAGAAATTGCCTGATGTCTCGCGCGATGAGCGCATGAAGATGGCGTGTGCGGCATCGGCCATGATGTCGGGTAAGCGGCTCATCGCCGCCACCGTCGCGCCGCCGAGCAGATTGCGCACCGCAGCCGTGTCGATGGTCGAGATCGGCCACAGCGAATTGACCGCGATGCCGTCCTTGGCAAACTCGGCGCTCATCCCCAGCGTGCACATCGACATGCCGAACTTGGCCATGGTGTAGGCGACATGGTTCTTGAACCATTTGGCCTTCATGTCGAGCGGCGGCGCCAGATTCAAGATGTGAGGATTGCTTGCCAACTTCAGGTGCGGAATGCACATTTTCGACACCAGGAAGGTGCCGCGCGTGTTGATCTGGTGCATCAGATCGTAGCGCTTCATGTCCGTCTCCAGCGTGCCGGTGAGCTGGATGGCGCTGGCATTGTTGACGCAGATATCGATGCCGCCGAACTTTTCGACGGTCTTGGCAACCGCCTCAGCCACCTGCGCCTCCTCGCGGATGTCGCACAAAACAGGCAGCGCCTTGCCGCCGGCCTGCTCGATCTCCTCAGCTGCCGAGTAGATCGTGCCCGGCAGCTTCGGATGCGGCTCGGCGGTCTTGGCCGCGATCGTCACATTGGCGCCGTCGCGCGCAGCTCGCAGCGCGATCGAAAGACCGATGCCGCGCGACCCGCCGGAGATGAACAGCGTCTTTCCCTTGAGCGACATGTCTTGGCACCTCCCTTGCTACATCACTGACGCGAACCATTGCGCGGCGGCAATGCACTGCGCAAGGCCTCGGCAGCCTGCAACGGGTTACGCAACGTAGGCTCAAATGGATAAGGGGGTTAGACCAGCACCAGGCCCTGCCGCATCGCGATCGCGATGGCATCCGTGCGGTTCGCAGCACCCAGCTTGATCAGGATCGCGGCGACGTGGAACTTTGCCGTGTGCACGGAGATGTTCAGCCGCCGCGCGATCACCTTGTTGGGCGCGCCTTCGGCCAGCAGCGCCAGCACTTCGGCCTCGCGCGGCGACAGCGCCGGACGGGCGGTAGCGCCATCGTCCAACGGCTCCTCGCCGAACAGCCCGCTATGGCTTCCGCCGTTGGCGGCGCCATCGAAATCGTCGTGGCGAGCGGGCGTCGAACGCCCATCCCTGGACACCCGGTAGCCGGCCGCCGCAAGTCTGACGGCAGCCGCGATCAGATTCGCATCCGACGCCAAAGGCAGCACGGCAAGCACCCGGTTTTCCGGCCGGCCAGCGCTCGCGGATAGCAGCACCCGTGGGATTGCGCTGTTGCCACCATCGGCCCGATCGAGCCAGGCCGGACTGTTCGCAACAGCGTCATCGACGACAGCGACGTCGGCAATCCCGCTGCCGGCCACGACCGGAAGCAGATCGTCCGCCATGGCAAGCGAAGCTGACAGGCGCTCGGCACGCGCGGCATCGTGCAGCGCGATCAGCACCACGAGCTGGCGTCCGCCGCCCGCCACCTCCGGCCCACCCACCTCCGGCCCACCCGCCTCCGGCCTTGTCAGCGTGTCGCTTTCCATCGCCCCTCTCAGCTCAGCGGTTTTTCACCGACGGTCAGCGCGACGTCGCGCTGCTCGCCGCCGCGCACCACGCCGAGCGTCACCGCGGCGCCCGCGCTATCCGGCCCAAGCTTTCGGATCAGTTCGCGCGGGCCGTGCACGGCCTCGCCATTCCACGCCACGATGATGTCGCCCAGCGCAAGGCCGGCGGCCTTGGCCGGACCATTGTCGTCGAGGCTCATGACGATGGCGCCGCGCGCCGCGCCGTCACGGATCGGGTGCAGGCCGGCGCCGAGATAGCCGCGCGCGACATGGCCCTTTTCACGCAGCGTCGCCACGGCCCGCTCGATCGTCTCATAAGGCATGACCAGCGCACGACCACGTGGCCCAAACAGCAGCATGCCGATCAGCGCGCCCTTGGCGTCAAGCACCGGCCCGCCCTCGAAACGGCCGCCGGCATTGACGGCGAGATTGATGCGCCGATCGATGCTGCCGCCGCGCATCGAGCGCCAGGCGGGGCCGACCTCGCCGACCGAACCCGATACGGCCAGCGCCGAACCCTGACTACTGCCGATGGCGATGGCAAGATTGCCGGGCCGTACCGCGTCAGCCTTGGCCAGCGCAGGCGCTGCGGCAGCGCCGGCCGGCTTCAGAAGCGCTACGCCGGTCGACGGATCGCGACCGACCAGTTCGGCCTTCACCGCTTCGCCCGAAGCCAATGTCAATTCGATCTCCTCACCGGCCTCGACAGCTTCCTCGGCGGTGACGAAATAGCCGTCACGCCAGTGGAAGGCGCTGGCGGTGCGATGGTGATGGGTGGTGAAACTTGCCGTTGCCGGCGCAGCCTTGGCGGCGAGATCGGCGATGGCGTCGGAAAATGCATTAAGGTTGAAGTCACTCATGATGATCTCCTGGGTTTTCTCATGCCCCAGATATCGCTCGGCAGTGCGCCCGGAGGTACTCGTCTGACGGCTAGTTACTGGTGTGACTGGCCATCTGGTCAGGTCGCGGCAGTTCGAGCCGCTCCGCACATATAGTCATCATCGCGCCTGAAAACACGGAGCCCCGCCAATGGCCCTCGCCGCCCACAAATTCGAAACCGACGACACACTGCTCGACGCCTATTCGACGACAGTCGCCGACGCCGTCGACCGCATCGGCCCAGCCGTCTGCCGCATCGAGCGCGTCGGTGGCCAAGGTGGCCATGGCTCCGGCTTCGTCATCGCGCCGGACGGGCTGGTCGTTACCAATTTCCATGTCGTTGGCGATGCCAAAACGGTGCGCGTCTCTATGCCCGACGGCGCCTCCAGCGAAGGCCGCGTGCTAGGCCGC
Source organism: Mesorhizobium sp. C416B (assembly GCF_030323165.1). Taxonomy (NCBI): domain Bacteria; kingdom Pseudomonadati; phylum Pseudomonadota; class Alphaproteobacteria; order Hyphomicrobiales; family Phyllobacteriaceae; genus Mesorhizobium; species Mesorhizobium sp. C416B. The sequence continues at coordinate 5,565,057 of NZ_CP100471.1, read as the reverse complement.
GACCCTGACACCGACATCGCGCTGGTGCGCGCCGATGGCAGCTTCACCGAAGTCGCGCCGCTCGGCGATTCCAAGCGGCTGCGGCGCGGCCAGATCGCCATTGCCATCGGCAATCCGCTCGGCTTCGAATGGACCGTAACGTCAGGCGTGGTCTCCGCACTTGGCCGTTCGATGCGCGCCTCGACCGGGCGGCTGATCGACGATGTCGTCCAGACCGATGCCGCGCTCAATCCCGGCAATTCCGGCGGACCGCTGGTGTCGTCGGCAGGCGAAGTCATCGGCGTCAACACCGCCATGATCCACGGCGCGCAAGGCATCGCCTTCGCGGTCGCTTCCAACACCGCCAACTTCGTCATTTCGGAGATCATCCGCTTCGGCCGCGTGCGGCGCGCCTTCATCGGCATCTCGGCCGACACCACCAGTTTGCCGCGCCGCGCAGCGCTCCTGTCGCAGGTGACCACCAGTACTGCGGTGCGGCTGCGCAGCGTCGAGAAAGACGGACCCGCGGCGAAGGCCGGCCTCAGGGAAGGCGACATCATCGCGGCGATAGACGGTCGCCCGGTCACCGGCGTCGACGACCTCGTGCGCATGCTCGACGCCGAACGCATCGGCCGCGAGACGCTATGCACAGTGGTGCGCCGCACCGGCGTCAGCCAGGTGACGGTGACGCCGGTAGCAAGGGCGAGCTGAGCCTTTATCGAGGCTTGAGCACCCGCCCGAGCAGCGACACCAGCAGTCGCGCAAGGTCACCGGTCGGGTCGAGGTCGGGATCGTAGATCGTCATGTCCAAGCCGGTGCAGCGCTGGTCCGCTGCCAGCGCCGACAGAATGGCAACGAGTTCATCGGGGTCGATGCCGGGGCTGCCGGGCGAATCCACCGCCGGCATCACCGTCTGGTCGAGCACATCGACATCGAGATGCAGCCAGTAGGGACAGCCGGCGCGCGCCAGCGTCGCTCTTGTCTTTTGCAACACTCCAGCCGCGCCGAGTTCCTGCGCGGCAAAGACGTCGATGCGCGTCACGGCGGTCGCATTGATGTCGGGCCAGGCAAAATCGGCATCGCGGCTCTCGCGTTCGCCGATCTGAACCACCGCCTCGTCGGCGACGAGCGGACCGACAACACCTGGCCATTGCGCCAGCAAAGCCTCGCCGCGTCCGGTGGCAAGTGCCAGATCCATGCCGGCAACCGAGCCGAGTGAGGCATTGACATCGTAGTTGCCGGGATGGCGGAAATCGCTGTGGCCATCGAAATGGATCAGGGCGACTGCGCCCGAGCGCCGCGCGGCGACCAGTGCGCCAAGCAGGATCGAGCAGTCGCCGCCGATGATCAGCGGGAACTCGCCTTGCCCAAGCGCACGGGTGACGATCTCGGCAAGATCGAGGTTGAAGCGGCGGATCGCCGGACCATTACGCAGCCTAGTGCCCGGTTGCGGTTCGGTACTGTAGGCGGGTCTGTCGAGATCGACCACCCGCCCCGGCGCCAGCGACTCGATCAAACCAGCTTCGCTCAGCGCCTGCGGCGCACGCCAGGTGCCGGGCACATGGCCCGGCTCCAAGGGCCGAAGGCCGAGATTGGATGGCGCACGAACAAGGCAGATGTCACGCATGCGGCAGGCCCAGCTTCAACATCACCAACATAGACCGCATGGTGCGGGTCCGGCCACAGCGGCCGGAGCCGCTGCCGACATTTGCTGCCATTGTTCAGGCGCCCGCCGCGCCCGCCGCGAATTGCGCCTGAAATTCCGGGCTGAGCGGGATCGGCTTGATGACGTCGATCAGCACGCCATTGGGATCCCTGGTGATGAAATGGCGCTGGCCGAAGGGTTCGTCGCGCAGCGGGCACAGGATCGGCAGGCCGGCCGCAACGATCCGTTCATAGACAGCATCAGGATCCCTCACCTCGAAATTGAGCAGCAGCCCCGATGTGCGGCCGCGCCCCCCCTCGGGGATCGTCTCGTGGTCGCCCTGGACGATACCGAGATTGACCCGGCGATCCTCGGCAGACTGCAGATGCACATACCAGTTGCTCGCAAACAGCGGCTTGAAGCGGAAGTGATTGATATAGAAGGCTTTTGTGCCGGCTACGTCGCCCGTCATCAGCACCGGATAATAGCTCGTCGTCTTCATCTTTCTTTCTCCCGTTAGCCAACATACAGTTTGCATGTAATTCGAAATAACATACAGGCTGCATGTATGCAACGAGAAACCCCGCGCCGCTCCAACCGCGACCGCACCGAAGCGACGCGCGCCGACCTGATCGCTGCGGCGCGCAAACTGTTCATCGAAAAGTCCTATGCCGAGACCGGCACGCCGGAGATCGTTGCGGCCGCCGGCGTCACCCGCGGCGCGCTCTATCACCACTTTGCCGACAAGCAGGCGCTGTTTGCCGCCGTGGTCGAGCAGGAGGCGGCGGCGGTGGCGCAAGAGATCGAGCGCGCCTCGCCGCCTTCTTTGTTTGCCCGCAATGCGCTGATTGCCGGCTCGGACGCCTATCTCGCCGCCATGCGCGCGCCCGGCCGCACGCGGCTTTTGCTGCTCGACGGGCCGGCCGTGCTTGGCCGCGCCGCCATGGATGCGATCGACAATCGCCACGGCAACCGGTCGCTGCGCGAAGGCCTGGTTGCGGCAATGCGCGAACAGTCGATGACCAGACTGCCGGCCGATGCGCTGACCGCTTTGCTCGCCGCTGCCTTCGACCGCGCAGCACTTGCCGTCGAGGCCGGCGCCTCGGCCGAAGACTATCGCGCCGTGCTCATGGCTCTGATCGATGGGCTGTCTCCGGCTCATCCTCAGGCAGGTCGTCCGGGTCGAACTCGTTGAAGCAGCCGAGCTGGCGTTTGAACTGGTCGATCAGCCAGGCCGCCGCCGGTTTCGGGCTGCGGTCGGCGCGGTGCATGGCATAGAGCGATGAGCGCACCTCGCTAAAGGGTTCAAGGTCGAGTTCGACCAGCCTGCCGCTGGCCAAATCGTCCGCGATCAGCCAGCGCGGCAACCCGCCCCAGCCCAGCCCCTCGCGCATCAACGTATGCTTGATACGCACATCTGTCAGCCGCCATGTACGATAGGCAAAGACGCCGAAGTCGCGTCCCTTGGTGCGTTCCGACTGGTCGCTGACAACCAGCTGGGTGTGCTCTCGCGCATCCTCGAGCGCCACCGGTTTCGGCAGCAGTGCCAGAGGGTGGGTGGGGGCGGCAGCCAGCACGATCGACATGAAGCCGATGCGCACGAGATGCACGTCGACCTCGCCCAGCAAGCCACCGATGCCAAGATCCGACTGTCCGCTGACGACATGGTCGGGGATCAGACCGAGCGTGCCGATATGCAGTCGCATCATCACGGTCGGGAACTGCGCCTCGAACGCCTTCAGCACCCGCACCAGCACCGGCGAGGGCAGCGCCGCGTCAACCGATAGCGCAACTTCAGCCTCCAGCCCCTGATGGTGACCGTCGGCACGCGAACGGATGCGCTGCAGCACGCCGACCATGCGCCGGGCGTCCTCCAGCATCGCCCGGCCGATTTCGGTCAGCTGCGGCTCGCGCGTGCCCTCGCGCTCGAACAGTTTCAGGCCAAGCTGCGCTTCAAGATTGGCGATGCCGTAGCTGATGACGGACTGCGCGCGGTTAAGCTTGCGGCCGGCGGCTGAGAAGCTGCCGGTGTCGGCGACCGCAACCAGGATCTGCAATTGGTCGAGCGTCGGATTGGGTTGCACGGCATACCTACTTTATGGATGGATCGTATAGAAAATATACCAGTTTTTTGAATGGGTCGGTAGGCCCATATCAGGCGGGAGAAATCAATTCCCACTGGAGAGAACCGCTATGTCTATCCTGCTTGTAACCTCGAGCCCGCGCGGCGCTGCCTCGCACTCGACCCGTATCGCTACCGAATTCGCTGAAAAGCTCGTCGCCGCCGACCCGTCGAATACGCTCGTCGTACGCGACCTCGTGGCCAACCCGCTGCCGCACATCGACACCGATTATGCGACCGGCATCTACACCCCCGTTGAAGCCCGCACGCCGCGCCAGGCCGAAGTCGTCGGCGTCTCCGACATCGTGCTTGACGAACTGTTCGCAGCCGACACCGTGATCCTGGCCACCGGCTTCATCAACTTCAACATCTCCTCAACCCTGAAGTCCTGGGTCGATCACATCTCCCGCTCCGGCAAGAGCTTCTCTTATGGCGAGGGTGGTCCCAAGGGCCTCGTCACCGGCAAGAAGGTCTATATCGTACTCGCCTCGGGCGGCATCTATTCCGAAGGTGCGGCCGTGCAGTTCGATCACGCCATCCCCTATCTGCGCGGCGTGCTCGGCTTTCTCGGCATGACCGATGTCGACGTCATCCGCATCGAAGGCGTCGGCATGGGCCCTGATGCCGTCACCGCCGCACTTGCCAAGGCGACCGCCAAGGTCGATGCCGTGGTGGCCAAGACCGCGAGCGCGCAAATCGCCGCGTAAGCACACCCCGTCATTCGCATTGAAAAGGCGGGCGCTTCGGCGCCTGCCTTTTTCCTTGTCAGGCGGCGCGATAGGTTGCGTGTCGAAAACGGATCTATCGCGTTACTAGATTGCCGCGCAACGCCATTGGTTATTCGGCCTGTCTGCGTTATCGGTCGCTGATGTTCCTTTCCGTCGCGACAACCCATCATCCAGCCACAGATCTCGGCTTCTTGCTGCACAAGCATCCCGAACGTCTGCACGAGACTGACCTATCCTTCGGCAAGGCCTGGCTGTTCTATCCGGAGGCGACCGATGAGCGTTGTGAGGCTGTGCTTCTGCTCGATGTCGATCCGATAGGGCTCGTTCGGGGCAAAGGCCAGGCAGAGGGCTTGCTGGATCAATATGTAAACGACCGACCTTATACGGCATCGTCATTTCTGTCTGTGGCTTTGAACAAGGTACTGCGGACAGCGATGACCGGCATCTCGAAGGAGCGCCAGCAACTGGCCGATAGCGACCTCCCGCTCGAAGCTGTGGTGACCCCGCTGCCGATGCGTGGCGGCGAGGCCCTGGTTCGAGATCTATTCGAACCGCTGGGATGGACCGTCAACCTGGCGCCGGTCGAAACTGTCGGATCTGGCGCGGGTGGACCACGATACGGTCATCTGAGGCTGACTGGCACCGGCCGCCTAAGCAGCCTGCTCAACCACCTTTATGTCCTGATCCCGGTGATGGACGACACCAAGCACTACTGGGTGGGCGAGGCCGAGATTGACAAGCTGCTGTCCAAGGGCGAGGGCTGGCTGGAAAACCACCCAGCCAAAGACCTGATCGTGCGCCGTTATCTGCGCAACCGAGGTGCGTTGGCCCGCATCGCCCTGGAGCGGCTGGCTCCGGAGACGGCCAATGAGGTCCTACCCCCCGAAGCCCGGGCTGCACCTGAGCAAGCGCTGGAGGCGCCCATCCGGCTGAACGACCTGCGCATGGACGCCGTGGTGCAAGCCATTCGGGCGACCGGAGGGGCCAGTGTTGCAGATTTGGGGTGTGGCGAAGGCAAGCTGCTCTATCGGCTCGTGCGCGAAAAATGGGTCCACAAGCTGTTCGGGCTCGACCCCGCTATTCGTGAACTGGAATGGGCCGCCAAGCGTCTCAAACTGAACGAGTTCGGGGGGCCGCCTGAAGACCGGGTCACGTTGCTGCACGGATCGCTGACATATCGCGACAGCCGATGGGCGGAAGCCGACGTCGCTGTGCTGGTCGAGGTCATCGAACATCTCGACGAAGACCGGCTGCCAATGATCGAGCGTATTATCTTCGGCGAGACAGCGCCAAAATTCGTGATCGTGACTACGCCGAACGCTGACTACAACCCCTTGTTCCCCAGTCTGGCCGCCGGCGCTTTTCGCCATCCGGATCACCGTTTCGAATGGGGCCGGGTTCGGTTTGAAGCCTGGGCGGTCAGGATCGGCGAGATCTATGGCTATAGCGCCGCCTTAAGTGGCATCGGAGCCGTGGACCCCGTGCTCGGCGCGCCGACGCAGATGGCGGTGTTCACCCGATGAGAGAGCCAGACAAGACCGACCTCACCATCCCTGACTTCGCCCTCGTCGTGCTGATCGGCTCGACGGGATCGGGCAAGTCGACCTTCGCCGCCAGGCACTTCCTGCCGACCGAAATCATCTCGTCGGATCGCTGCCGCGCGCTCGTCAGCGACAACGAGACTGATCAGGATGTCTCGGCCGACGCTTTTGATTTGGTGCGCGAAATCGCCGGCAAACGGCTCAAGCATCGAAAGCTGGCCGTCATCGACGCGACCAATGTGCGACCCGCTGATCGCAAGGCGTGGGTCGAGCTGGCGCGCAAATGGCACGCTTTGCCGGTCGCCGTGGTCATCGATCCGGGTGTTGATGTTTGCGTCGCCCGCAACGCGCTACGAGCCGATCGTCCCTTCGGCGCCGGCGTTGCCCAGCGCATGACGAACGAAATTCGCAAGGGCCTCGGCGGCCTGCAACGCGAAGGTTTCCGTCAGGTCTGGAAGCTCACCGGCGAGGCCAGTATCGACGCGGCCAAGGTCTCGCGTCAGCCATTATGGACCGACAAGCGCGACGATTGCGGTCCTTTCGACGTCATAGGTGATGTCCATGGTTGCGCCGACGAACTTCAGACCTTGTTCTGTCAGCTCGGTTACAGCATCGCCTGGTCCGACGGCCATGGTGATCGGACCGTCACTGTAACGCCGCCAGAAGGCCGCAAGATCGTCTTTGTCGGCGACCTCGTCGATCGTGGTCCCAACGTGCCCGACGTCTTGCGCATCGCCATGAGCATGGTCGCGGCGGGAACCGCCTACTGTGTCCAGGGCAATCACGAACGCAAACTCAGCCGCTGGCTGGAAGGCCGCAAGGTCACGATCGCCCACGGCCTGCAGCAAACCATCGACCAGTTGGACGCTCAGGATCGCGGCCTGCGAGAGGCTTTGCCGGCCTTCCTCGACAGCCTGCGCAGCCACGTCTGGCTGGACGGCGGACGCCTCGCCGTGGCACATGCCGGACTCAAGGAAGAGATGATCGGGCGCGGTTCCGGCGCGGTGCGCGAGTTCGCCCTCTATGGCGAAACCACGGGCGAAATCGACGAATTTGGCCTGCCCGTCCGTGCCGACTGGGCAGCCGCCTATCGGGGCAAAACCAGCGTAGTATACGGGCACACGCCGGTGCTGTCGGCGGAGTGGGTCAACAACACGCTTTGCATCGACACCGGCTGCGTGTTCGGCGGCAAGCTGACTGCCTTGCGCTGGCCGGAACGCGAACTGGTCGACGTGCCGGCAGTCGAGACCTGGTCCGAACCCGTGCGTCCCCTCGGTGGACCGGGCCTTGGCAAATCGGCACAGGCCGATGCCGACGGCGTGCTCGACTATCAGGATGTCTCTGGGCGACGCTGGATCGAGACCGAACTGAAAGGCAGGGTTGTCGTGGCCGAGGAGAACGCGTCGGCGGCACTTGAGGTGATGAGCCGCTTCGCGCTGTCGCCGCAGTGGCTGGTATATCTGCCGCCGACAATGTCGCCATCCGAGACCAGCAGCCAAGCCGGCTGGCTGGAACGCCCCGAGGAAGCTTTCAGTCATTTCCGCGAGCGTGGCGTCACCCAAATCCTGTGCGAAGAGAAGCACATGGGTTCGCGGGCAGTCATCGCTCTGTGCCGAAACGCGCAGACGGCGCGCGACCGGTTCGGGGTATCTGGCGACGAGACAGGCGCGATCTGGACCCGGACCGGACGCTCCTTTTTCAGCGACAGCGGCATGACGGAGCGCCTGCTCAATCGCCTGCGCGCCAGCGTCGACGCTGCGGATCTATGGCAGGAATTGAACAGCGACTGGTTGCTGCTGGACACCGAGATCATGCCATGGTCGGCCAAGGCAAGCAGCCTGATTGAAAGCCAGTACGCCCCAGTGGCAACGTCTGCGGCCGCTGGGCTCCAGGCCAGCCGCGAAGCGCTGGCCCGTGCGATGGCACGCGGCGTGGATACGGCCGCGCTCAAGGCTCGCATTGAGGACCGCGCCGCGCGTGCCGCCAGATACGCCACTGCCTGGGCGCCTTACGTGTGGCCGGTCTCGGGCGTCGACGACCTGAAGGTCGCGCCGTTCCACCTGCTGGCAAGTGAGGGATGCGTCTGGTACGACCAGAACCACGTTTGGCACATGACGCTTGCGGACCGTCTAGCTGCCGGGGGCGGCGTGGTAACGCGAACGCAATGGCGGATGATTGACCTGGCCGATGCCGGTTCTTGTGCGGAGGCCGTCGCCTGGTGGGAGACGCTGACCGACTCAGGCGGCGAAGGGATGGTAGTGAAGCCGCACGACTTCGTCAGCCGAAACAAGAAGGGGCTCATGCAACCGGCGCTGAAAGTGCGCGGCCAGGAGTATCTTCGCATTATCTATGGCCCCGAATACGATGCGCCGGACAATCTCGTGCGCCTGCGCGAACGAGGCTTGGGTGGCAAGCGCAGCCTGGCGCTCAGAGAGTTCGCGCTCGGTCACGAGGCACTGAAGCGGTTTGTCGCCAAGGAACCGCTGCGACGTGTTCACGAGTGTGTTTTCGGCGTCCTGGCGCTGGAGAGCGAGCCAATCGATCCGAGGCTGTAGGCTACCCGAACATCCTCTCGCCTTGCTCGTCGACCAGTTGCATGCCCTTCTTGATCGAGATGTCGACGGCGTCGCCCAGTCCGGCAAAGCGATCGGCGCGGATGAATTTGTGTTCCTTCATCACGCCGTCGACTTCCTTCGAAACCACGCCGCAGGTCTGGTATTGGCCCCCCTCCGCCTTGTAGGGCGTGGCGCTGATCAAAAATCCCTTGTGCTCAACCTGCTTTGCCGGTGCTGCGCTCTTGGGCTCGCCCCCCTCACCGCCACCACCGAAAAGACGCTTCAGAAAAGACATGGGGCTTCCTCCAACGGCAATCATCCTGCACCACGTCTCGCGGTGCAGGATGATTTTCAGTACCGTTCCTCAGTCGAACGGGCAAGCGTTCTCGCCAGGGGTCAACCGTGCGATAGCGCTTCCAGGGCTTCAGCGGCGGCTTCCAGGACTGCAATCGCTTCAGCCTGCTTTTTAGCCGGCGCGTCGACGAGATCGCCGAGAGCGGCACGCAGCCGGTGGCGCACGGCGCGGAACTCGTCGCGGGCTTCCGAGCGACCACCACGCCGTCCGCCTTCCTCGCCGTCGTCGTTCCAGCCGAACCAGTCCCGCGCTTTGGCCATCTTGCGGCCGAAGCGCTCGAGATGCTCCAGCACGCCGTCGATCATTTCGCGATTTTCGTTGAGATGCGCCTGGCCCGCCTCGGTGATCGAAAACACCTTCTTGTTGCCGTCGGCGGCTGAAGCCGCATAGCCGGCCTCTTCCAGGAAGGTCAGCGTCGGATAGACGACGCCCGGGCTCGGGCTGTAGATGCCGCTGGTGCGCTCTTCCAGCGCCTTGATGATGTCGTAGCCGTGGCGCGGCGCCTCGGCCAGCAGCGACAGCGTGATCAGCTTGAGATCGCCGTCGGCCAGCATGCGCCCGGCACGAAACATGTCGCCCGGGCCGCCGCGTCCACCGCCGCGTCCGCCGTGGCCGAACGGACCAAAGCCGCCCCCTCTGCCACCAAATTTGCCGGCCATATGCAGGAAAGCGCGCTCGGCGCGCTCGCCAAAGGGATGATGTCTGTGCATGAATTGCTCCTTGAGTTATATCTTACGATACATCTTAATTAGGCTTGCCCCGCCGATGAGTCAAGATATATCTTACGATGTATCTAAAGACGGCGCCAGAAGGTTGATTTCGCCGCCGCCGGCAGCTAGAAAGCGCGTGAGGGCCAAAACCTCTCCGTAAGCGTCTGACGTCAAGCAACGCATCCACCCCGGTCTTTCCGGGCAGTTCCGCCGGAAACCCGGCGCAATGGATGCCAAATGCGACGGACCGGATGTTCAGGAAAATCCAAAAATGACCACGACCCGTAAGCGCGGCAAGCTGCCGGCGCGCTATGCCGCGATCGTCAGCCCGCTGGTGCTGTCGCTGCTGATGACCTTCATCGTCTCGTTCATATCGACGCTGAAAAGCCTTGGACTGCAACCTGATTTGCCGGCTGTCTGGCTCACTGCCTGGGGCCTGTCCTGGCTGGTAGCGTTCCCAACGTTGCTGATGGTGCTGCCGGCGGTGCGCCGCATTGTCGGCTGGCTTTGCGAGCCGGCGTCCCGGTAACGCCCATGACGGTATGGCCCGCAGTTATCTTCGGGCCTTGCCTCGCTACCAGCGGCCCTTGCGCCGGTTCCAGGCATAGAGAAGATCGGCGAAACGATCATAGGCCAAGCGCGTCAGCGGCAGCGCGACCGGATTGCCGAAGAGCGTCGCCAGCCAGCCCTCGCCCGGCGTCGCCCGCCAGACGGCAACCGCGACATCGGCGCCGACCAGCAGCCTGCCTTCGGCATCGGTGGCATGCAGCCGGCGGCGTATGTCCTCCAGCGAGGCGCTGTAGCCAGAGAGCGCCGCCGGTTCGAGGTTGATGTCGCGGAATTCGATCCGCCCGGCCTTGATCGCCTCGATCAGCCGCCGTTTCTGCCGGGTGATGCCGCCATCGCAAACCGGGCAGCGTGTGTTGTACCAGACGGTCAGCGCAGGCTTGGACATGGCGCGACTATCACCCTGACGGCACGGCCCCGCAATATGACGCCGAGCCGCACGGACCCGCGCCCAGCGCTATCCAAGCGAAGTGACGATCTCGCGATAGGCAAATTCCGGGAAAGCCTTGAGCGTTCGCGTCTTGACGCTGCCACCCGTTGCCAGCATCAGGGCGAAACGAGCAAGCACAGCATCGTCGGGCGCCTCGATAATCGCCACCATGTCATATTCGCCCATAGTCAGGTAAAACGCCTTGAACGAGCCGCCCATGTCGGCCAGTTGCTTCTTGGCGGCATCGAGCCGCTTCGGCGACTCTCGGATATTTCTGGCGCCCTGTTCCGTCCAGTTCATCAGCAGGATGTAGGTTGTCATCACACACCTCCCTCCGGCGCCACGGAGCACGGCTGAGGACATCAGCCGGGGCGGACATCCGGTTTTTCGCCCAGAACATGCATCCGACCAGGCAAGTATCCTCCCGACGGAGATGGGCGACAAGAGCCTTCACCCGGCAACAAAAAGGGCGCCATCGGCGCCCTTTTCGACTGCTGGTCTGTTGCCGGTATCAGCTGTCGAGGAAGCTCCTCAGCTTGCGGCTCCGGCTCGGGTGCTTGAGCTTGCGCAGCGCCTTGGCTTCGATCTGGCGGATACGCTCGCGCGTCACCGAGAACTGCTGGCCGACTTCTTCCAGCGTGTGGTCGGTGTTCATGCCGATGCCGAAGCGCATGCGCAGCACCCGCTCCTCGCGCGGCGTCAGCGAGGCGAGCACCCGCGTGGTGGTCTCGCGCAGATTGGCTTGGATCGCCGCATCGATCGGCAGGATCGCCATCTTGTCCTCGATGAAATCGCCCAGATGCGAATCCTCTTCGTCACCCACAGGGGTTTCGAGCGAGATCGGCTCCTTGGCGATCTTCAACACCTTGCGCACTTTTTCGAGCGGCATTGCGAGCTTTTCTGCCAGTTCCTCCGGCGTCGGCTCGCGGCCGATTTCATGCAGCATCTGGCGCGACGTGCGCACGATCTTGTTGATCGTTTCGATCATGTGCACCGGGATGCGGATGGTGCGCGCCTGGTCGGCGATCGAACGCGTGATCGCCTGCCGGATCCACCATGTCGCGTAGGTCGAGAACTTGTAGCCGCGGCGGTATTCGAATTTGTCGACCGCCTTCATCAAGCCGATATTGCCTTCCTGGATCAGGTCGAGGAACTGCAGGCCGCGATTGGTATATTTCTTGGCGATGGAGATGACGAGGCGCAGATTGGCCTCGACCATTTCCTTCTTGGCGATCGCGGCTTCGCGCTCGCCCTTCTGCACCTGGTTGACGATCTTGCGGAATTCCAGGATTGAGATCGCCGTCTCGGTTGCGAGGTTCTGGATTTCCGAACGCAGATCCTTGATCGCGTCTTTCTCGTTCTTGGTGAATTCCTTCCAACCGCGCGAGGTCAGGTTGCCGATCGAGCGCGTCCAGTTCGGGTCGAGCTCGGAGCCCTGATATTCCTTGAGGAACTCCTCGCGGCGCACGCCATAGCTTTCGGCCAGGCGCAGCAGCTTGCCTTCGTTCTGCACCAGCCGCTTGTTGATGTCGTAGAGCTGCTCGACCAGCGCCTCGATGCGCGCCGTGTTGAGCGACAGCGACTTCACCGCCTTGATCAGCTGGTCCTTCAGCTCCTTCAGGCGGCGGTCCTGGCTTGGCGACAGCGTGCCGGTCGCGGCCAGACGGTTCTCGACCTGCTGGTCCTGCAGCTTGCGCAGCTTCTTGTAGGTGTCGGCGATGACGTCGAGCGTCTCCATCACCTGCGGGCGCAGCTCCGCTTCCATCGCCGCCAGCGACAGGCTCGCCTCGTCCTCGTCTTCCTCGTCGTCATCGACCAGGCCGCGCGTGTCGGCGCCGACATTGGTGATGTCGTCTTCCTCGTCGCGTCCACGCCTCGGCTTGTCCTCGGCCTTGGGCGCCTCCTCGATGCGCTCGACCACCGGCGCCTGCTTGGCTTCGGGGCCGGCATAGGTGGCTTCGAGGTCGATGATCTCGCGCAGCAGGATCTTGGATTCGTTGAGCTCGTCACGCCAGATGATGATGGCCTGGAAGGTCAGCGGGCTTTCGCAGAGGCCCGCGATCATCGTCTCGCGGCCGGCCTCGATGCGCTTGGCGATCGCGATTTCGCCCTCGCGCGACAGGAGCTCGACCGAGCCCATCTCGCGCAGATACATGCGCACCGGGTCATCGGTGCGGTCGGTCGGCTCTTTCTTGGTGGTCGTGGCGGCGACGGCGGTGCCGGTCTGCTCGGCCAGTTCGTTGGCGTCTTCCTCGGCGTCGGCATTGCTGTCGGCGGCCTCGGGCTCCTCGCTCTGATCGTCGTCCTCGACCACGTTGATGCCCATGTCGGACAGCATCGCATTGATGTCTTCGATGCGATCCGGATCGGTCTCTTCCGACGGCAGCACCGCGTTCAGTTCGTCGAGAGTCACATAGCCGCGCTTCTTGGCGGCCTTGATCATCTTCTTGACAGCATCATCGGAAAGGTCGAGCAGAGGCCCATCGGTGGCGCCTTCACGTTCGGTCTCGACCTCTTCCTTTTCCTTTGTCGCCATAGTCTTTATCTTCTCCTAGCGGCCGAGCATCGAAGCCGCGTAGCTGCCGCACCGGTCAAACTACATGCGCTGGTGGCGCTTAACCGGGCCGGTAACCGAATCAACTCTTTTGTTTGTTCATATCGTGCCCCCAAAACCGGTTTTCACTTTTGGGCGATATGCATTAAGTCCAGATTAACCCTGATATCTGTGGCAGGCTGACAGCCTGTCCAGTGATCAGCACCTCGCGTCAGTGCATTTCCATCGACGCCGGCGCGGGTTAAGGTTTCGAATCGTCCTGATTCCGTCATTCTGCCAGAAGGTCAAGCGCCTCTCGCATGATTCGCATCAAAAAAGCGAATCAATTACCCGACTTAGAGGCGTCGATTCGACGCGCAGCACGTACAACATTCATTCTTGCGCAGGTTTCGACCTAGATGCGCCCACCCCTGCCCGAGGATACACCGAACCCTTCGATCAGCGCTTCCGTTGCTTGTACATCACGGAATTGCGCCTGAATCTCGATGAGGTGCCGGTAGTTTTCGTCAGTGGGATCGCTGGCGAGCGCTGCTTCCGCCTGTTTCAGCTCCTTATGTAAGGTGCGCGCGCTGCGCTGCAAGTGCAGCGCCTGGTTGAAGGCGTCGCGGGCATCGTCAAGCGCTGCGGTTTCCAGCGCGGGCCATTGCCTGGCCCGTTGGATGAGCGCCACGGCGCGCCCCCAGATATCGCTGCAGCCGGCACGTTCGATGGTGGCGATCACCGCGCTACGGTCATTGGCCATGTCGTGCGCCATCGCATCGAGGATGGCGGCGTGCAGCCGCTGCAGATCGGTGTTGGCGAGATCGAGGAACTCGACATGGGCGAAGTTCTCGTCGATCAGCGCCGGATGGTTGACGAGGGCTACGATGATCGTCGCCTCGCGCACCGACATCATCTCGCCACCGCGTTTGACCATGGCGGAGCGGCCGAGGCTTTCGGTGATCGCGGCGCGCGCGCCTGCCCCGCTGCCTTTGGCGAACTGTCCGCCGGGTGCGGGCGTTTTGCCCTGCCCCGGTTTCCAGTCCTGGCGACCTTGCCGCACTTCGCGCTGGGCGCTGAAGAAGGTCAGCTCCCGCTCGCGCATCCACTGCTGGTAGTGGTAGCGCTGGCTCTCATCGCGGATGCGGCTGGTCAGTTCGCGCAGCGTCTTTGTCAGCCCCGCCCGCCGCTCCGGCGTGTCGAAGACGCCACCGGATGTCTCACGCATCCACAACAAATCAGCGAGAGGCCGCGCTTCCGCCAGCACGGCACGAAACGCGTCCGGCCCTTCTGCCTTGACCAGATCGTCGGGATCCTTGCCCTCCGGCAACAGCGCAAAGCGCACCGACCGCCCGGCCTGCACCGACGGCAGCGCGAGATCCGCGGCGCGCCACGCCGCCTTCAGCCCGGCCTGGTCGCCGTCGAAGCACAGCATCGGCTCAGGCGCCATGCGCCACAGAAGTTCGAGCTGGTTTTCGGTGAGCGCGGTGCCGAGCGGCGCCACGGCGTTCTCGAAGCCGGCCTGCGCCAGCGCGATCACGTCCATATAGCCTTCGACGGCAATCACCGTGCCGCCTTTTGCCAGCGCTTTGCGGGCGCGGGCGAAATTGTAGAGCACATTGCCCTTGTGAAAGAGCTCGGTGTCGGGGGAATTCATGTATTTGGCCAGCGCATCGGGCGCCAGTGCCCGGCCGCCGAAGGCGATGATCTTGCCGCGCGAATCCGGGATCGGGAACATGATGCGATCGCGGAACCAGTCATAGGAGACCGGGATGTCGTCGCCATGACGCACCAGCCCGCAGGCCTCGATGTCGGCCTTGGGCACACCCTTGGCGGCAAGATGTTCCTTCAGCGCATTGCGGCTGTCGGGCGCAAAGCCCAGCCGGAACGATTGCTGCGTCGCCGGCGTCAGCCCGCGATCCCTGAGATAGGCGCGGGCTTTTGCACCCTCCGGTCCTTGCAGCCGCTCCTGGAAGAAGGCAGTCGCCATCTCCATGACGTCGGTCAGACTGGCGCGTTCCTTCTCACGCTGTTCTTCCCGCTCGTCGCGCACCGGCATCGGCACGCCGGCCATGTCGGCGATCTTCTCGACCGCTTCGGGAAAGCTTAATCCGTCGAGCTCGGTCAGGAACTTGAAATGATCGCCCGACACCGAACAGCCGAAACAGTGATAGCGGCCCTTCTTGTCCTCGCAGTGGAAGGAGGGGCTCTTTTCGCCATGGAACGGACAACAGGCCCAATAGTCGCCGCGCGAGGCGTTGGTCTTCTTCCTGTCCCATGCGACGCGCTGGCCGATGACCGATGAAATCGGCACACGGTCGCGTATCTCATCGAGAAAGGCGGGCGGAAAGCGCATTGGGGAACTCGTTTGTCCCTCATATAATCATGCGCGCGGAATCCGACGACCCTTATTGCGGACCATACCCGGTTTCCACAGCCAAAAAGCCCGGTTTCTACAGCCAAAAGAAAGGCGGCCGTTTCGGGCCGCCTCCTTTCAAGTCTCTGCATTGCGCCGGCGAGGCCGGGCTTAATGCGCGGCAATGGCGCCGAAGATGATGCCGGACAGGACGCTGACCAGCACATAGTCGTTGCCGACGCGGATCCATTCCTGGCCGCGGCCGGGGCGATGCAGGCCATAGCGGCCATAATCGCGGATCGGCTGGTGCCGCTTCCAGCTGGAATATTTCCGGCCATTGCGCCAATGGCTGCGCTTGACGACCACCGTCTTCTTCACGACGCGCTTCCTGACATCGACATGCTTGCCGGGCCTCTGCCAGTCGACCTGCGTGTAATTCGACTGCGGTGCGACCGGTGCGTTCACCGGTGCGGCCTGGCCGGTAAGCGAAGTGGCGGCCAGCATCGAGAAAGCGAGGGCGGAAAGAACAATACGTTTCATAGCGGGGCTCCTTGGTTGTCGATGCCTAGGGAATAGCGCCCGAAGGATGAACCGAAACTGAACACTAGCATTACATTTACGTAATGAAATCCGGTGCTTATCCTGGATATTTGAACATCATCGCAAAGGCGATTGCCGGGAGTCCGGCAAACCGGGACGATCCGCTGCCATCACCAGGGATCCGCCATGCAACCATTTGCGCATCCGTCCATTTTCCGACACGCCCTGTCGCGCCGCGACGGCTCTTGAAATCGACAAGATTTTATTACCCGGCTAAAATATTCCGGGATATTGTTCAAGACTGTCATGACCATGATTCGCAGCCCCGTTTTCCTCCCTGCACTGCGCGCCCTCCGCGTCGCGGTCCCTGTCTGCGTGCGGGTTTCGAAATGAGCGGCTCCGTCGTCCTGCTGCATCTGGCGGGCGCGGTGGCGCTGATGTTGTTTGCCACCCGCATGGTCAAGACAGGCGTCGAGCGCGCCTATGGCGACGTGCTGCGTCACCGGCTGCGCTCCACCATGCGCAATCCGATCATGGCGGTTTTGGCCGGCTGCGGCCTGTCCATCGCGCTGCAGAGCTCGACCGCCGTCACGCTTCTCGTCGGCTCCTTCGCCGGCGCCGGCATCGTCTCGGGCATGTCGGGCCAATTGGCTGTGCGCGGCGCCGAGATCGGCTCGGCGCTGGTGGTCAAGCTCTTGACCTTCGATCTGACTCTGCTGGTGCCGATCTGCCTCGTCGCCGGCACGGTCATGTTCATGGCCACCGAGCGGCGCGACTGGCGCCAGTTCGGCCGCATCCTGGTCGGCATCGGCCTTCTGGTACTGTCGCTGGAGATGATCGGCCAGGCCTCGGAGCCGCTGCGCCAGAGCACGCTGATGCCGCTCATCATCGAATATTTCTCCAGCGACTACGTCACCGCCTATCTGCTCGCCGCGCTCGTCACCTGGCTGTTCCACTCCTCGATCGCCGCCGTGCTTTTGATGGTCACGCTGGCCGGCCGCGGCTTCATCCCGCCCGAACTCGGCATCGTGCTGGTGCTCGGCGTCAATCTCGGCTCGTCGATCATCGCGCCGCTGCTCACCCGAAGTGCCGAACCTGGCGTGCGCGTCGTGCCGATCGGCAATCTGTTGATGCGCGGCATGGGCTCGCTGGTGATGCTGATCCTGTTCATGACGCTGAAGCCACCGGTCGCCTTCCTCGGCGCCACCGTGCCCGACCAGATCGTCAACGCCCACATCCTGTTCAATGTGCTGATCCTGCTCGCCGGCCTGCCGCTTGCCAGCCTGATCTATCGTGCCTCTGAGAAGATCGTCGCAATGGGCACCAAGCCGGCGCCTGCTACAGAGCTCGATGTGGTCGAACTCTCCGCCCTCAACGACGGCGCGCTCGACGTTCCGAGCCAGGCGCTGGCCAACGCCACCCGCGAGGTGGTGCGCGTCTGCGAGACGGTCGAGATCATGCTCAAGCGCATCATCGAGCTGTATGAAAGCGCCGACGGCGACAAGATCAAGGCGCTGGCCGCCCTTGACGACCGCGTCGACAGGAAGCACGCGGCGATCAAGCTCTATCTGGCCAAATTGACCAGGAACTCGCTCACAGAGGACGAGGCGCTGCGCTGCCAGGAGCTGATAGGCGCCTGCGTCAAGCTCGAGCAGGTCGGCGACATCATCGTGCGCAACATGCTGGTGCATGTGAAGAAGAAGTTCGAGCGCGGGCTGGAGTTCACGCCCGAGGGCTGGAGCGAGCTGCTCGCCTTTCACACCTCGGTGCTGGCCAATGCCAGGCTTGCTTTCAACGTGCTGGTGTCGCGCGACCCTGAGACCGCCCGCCAGCTGGTGCTGGAAAAGGACCGGCTGCGCGACCGCGAAAAGGAAACCAGCGCCAGCCATTTCGTGCGCCTGCGCGACGGCACCGCCAAGAGCGTCGAAACAAGTTCCATCCACCTCGACACCATCCGCGACCTGAAGCAGATCAACTCGCTGCTGGCGTCGATGGCCTACCCGGTGCTGGAAGAGCGCGGGTTGCTCGGTGGGTCGCGGTTGAAGGCAAGCTGATCAAGAAAACCTAAAGCGGCGTCGATAATTTCTGCATTGCCCACGAACCCCATCCATGGTTTGAGGCGACCTTATCCGAGGATCGCTTCCGCCATGCTCCCGCTCATTGCCCTGTTCATTGCCGCCTTTGCTTTCGGCACCACCGAATTCGTCATCGCCGGTGTATTGCCGCAAGTGGCCGACGGCCTTGGCGTTTCGATCCCGACTTCCGGCTATCTCGTCTCCGGCTATGCCGGCGGCATCGCCGTTGGTGGGCCATTGCTGGCGCTCGCCACCAAGGGCATTTCCCGCAAGACGCTACTGCTTTGCCTGACCGTCGCCTTCACCATCGGCCAGGCCGCTTGCGCGGCGGCGCCCGATTTTACCTCGATGCTGCTCTTGCGCATTGCGGTCGCCGTCGCACACGGCGCCTATTTCGGCGTCGCCATGGTGGTGGCTGTCGGCCTCGTGCCCGAGGACAAGCGCGGCATGGCCGTGGCTGTGATCCTCTCCGGCCTCACCGTATCCAATGTCATCGGCGTGCCGGCCGGCACCGCAATCGGCAATCTCTGGGGCTGGCGCGCCACCTTCTGGGTGATGTGCGCGCTGGGCGTGGTGGCGTTCGCCGCCATGGCTGCGCTTTTGCCGCGCACGACAGGCGCATCAAGGCCATCCGCCAGTCTTGGCAGCGAGTTTCGCGTGCTGGCGCGCCAGCAAGTCTGGACCTCGCTGATCCTGATGCTGACGTTGATGATCGGCCAGTTCGGCCTGTTCACCTACATCACCCCGACACTGCTTGAGGTGACCCATCTCGACGAGAGCCTGATCCCCTGGGTGCTGCTGCTCAACGGCGTCGGCGCCACCGTCGGTGTGTTTCTCGGCGGCAAGCTTTCCGATTGGAAGCTGATGCCGTCGCTGATCACCATGCTTGCGCTGCAGGCGGTGATGTTGGGCGTGATCTATGCCGTCAGCCCCTACCCCGTGCCGATGGTCATCGCCATCGTTATCTGGGGTGGCCTCAACTTCGCCATAGGCACGCCGATCCAGACCCGCATACTGGGCTGGACGGCGGACGCCTCCAACCTCGCCTCCTCGCTCATCCCCTCCGGCTTCAATGTCGGCATCGCGCTCGCCGCGTCGCTGGGCGCTGCCATGCTCAATGCCGGCTACGGCTATCGCAGCCTGCCGGTTGTGGGCGCTGCCGCCATGCTGGTGGCGGTGGTGGTGGCACTTGCCTCCTACATCTGGGAGGGGCGCAGCCGGGCAGCGCCGCCGCTGCCGGCAGCGGCCGAATAGCGTCGGACTACAAATCGATCCGGAACAACAAACTCTCGGCGCCGCCATACGCGGCGTCCTTGATGAACGGACCGACCACACGGCCGCCATTGGCCAGCACCACCTTCTGCGAGGCCGGATTGTCGAGGTCGGTGGTGATCTCGACATATGGCAAACCAACAGCCCTCGCCTCGTCCAGCATCAGCCGCAGCGCCTCGGTCGCATAGCCTCGTCCGCGCTTCCACGGCACCACGGCATAGCCGATATGGCCGAGCACATGCGACGGCAGCGCGGCCGTACCCGGCTGCCAGCGAAAGCCGATCGAGCCGGCGGCCTCGCCGTCCCAGATCCAGCGCCGGAAGCCCGGCAGCCGCGGCACGGTCGTGCCGTCCGGCAAGGTAATCGGGCCTCCTTTGGCCTCGGGATCGTCGAGGCTGGCAAGGAACGCCGCGGGATCCTCGTCGATCGCCGCAAGTTGCTCGCGCGTCGCTTCCATCAGCCGGACATTGTCCGGCGACCAGCCACGCTCGAGCGCCGCCTTGTAGGAGGGCAGATGTTCGAGCGTGGGTTTGACGATTTCGATCATGGTGGGTCTCTCCGGCAGGTCAAGGCTTGCTCGCTTAAGCCGGTGCGGACCGTTTCTTGCCCAGAGGTAATGCCCCTGCTCTCCTTCGCCATTGAAGTGGTGTCGGCTCCTACTGCAGCAGGCCTTTGACGATGCCGCTAGCCTTGCCGAAATCCATCTGGCCGGCATATTTCTGCTTCAGCACAGCGATCACCTTGCCCATGTCCTTCTGGCTGGTCGCACCGGTAGCAGTGATCGCTTCGCGCGCCGCTGCAGTCACCGCCGCCTCGTCCAACTGCGTCGGCAGGAAGCCGCGGATGATCTCCATCTCGCCACGCTCCTGCGCCGCCAGTTCCGGGCGCTTGCCGTCCTCGAACGCCTTGGCCGATTCCTCGCGCTGCTTCACCATTTTGGCCAGGATCTGCAGGATCTCCTCGTCGCTGGCGGGGTCCTTGGCCGAGCCGCGATTGGCTATGTCGCGGTCGTGAATGGCGGCCTGGATGAGCCGCAGTGTCGGCAGCCGGTGCTTGTCCTGCGCCTTCATCGCGCTCTTCAGGGATTCGGCGATTTTTGCGCGCATGATGCTTTCTCCTTCGAACGGTGCGGACAATAACGGTGGCGAACTCGTAAAGCAAACACGCCAAGCCTCTGATATTGTTCGACGAAACAAATGCTCGCCGTTTTTGGCACGGGCATCATTGACCGCTCTGGCGCCTTCCCCTATGTACTCGGCCTTGCACAAGACAAAGAATTGATGCGCGCAGGCTCGAGAGATCGGCCGCGCCGTTTGCTGCGCAGATGGCCCGCCATCGAAGCGCGCAGCGTGACAGGAGCGTCGCCATGGCCGAGATGACCCCCGGACTGACCCCGCCTTGGGCAACCGAAAAGCCGACCGCCCTTCTGGTGCTGGCCGACGGCACCGTCATCGAGGGTCGCGGCCTCGGCGCCACCGGTTCCGCCGTTGCCGAAGTCTGCTTCAACACCGCGCTCACCGGCTACCAGGAAATTCTCACCGACCCGTCCTATGCCGGCCAGATCGTCACCTTCACCTTCCCGCATATCGGCAACATCGGCACCAATGACGAGGACATCGAGGACTTGAACCCGGTCGCCCGTGCCGGCGCCGTCGGCGCGGTGTTCAAGGCCGATGTCACCAACCCGTCCAACTACCGCGCCGGCACCGGGCTGGACCAGTGGCTGAAGAAGCGCGGCATCGTCGCGCTGTCGGGCATCGACACCCGGGCGCTGACCGCGCTGATCCGCGAAAAGGGCATGCCCAATGCCGTCATTGCGCACGCGCCCGACGGCATCTTCGACCTCGACGATTTGAAGCGGCGGGCCGCCGCCTGGTCGGGCCTGATCGGGCTTGACCTCGCCAAGGAAGTCACCTCCGGCCAGTCCTCGGTCTGGCGTGGAACGCCCTGGGTGTGGAACGAAGGCTTTGGCGAACAGGCCGAGCCGTCGATGCACGTCGTCGCCATCGACTACGGCGTCAAGCGTAACATCCTTCGCCTGCTTTCCGGCCTCGGCGCCAAGGTCACCGTGGTTCCGGCCGGTACCGGTTCGGAAGAAATCCTGGCCATGCAGCCCGACGGCATCTTCCTCTCCAACGGCCCCGGCGACCCGGAAGCCACCGGCGACTACGCGGTGCCGGTCATCCAGGACCTGCTCAAGACCGATATTCCGGTGTTCGGCATCTGCCTCGGCCACCAGATGCTGGCCCTGGCGCTCGGCGGCAAGACCGCCAAGATGCACCAGGGCCATCACGGCGCCAACCACCCGGTCAAGGATCATACCACCGGCAAGGTCGAGATCGTCTCGATGAACCACGGCTTTGCCGTCGATGCCGACTCCTTGCCCGAGGGCGTCGAGGAAACCCATGTCTCGCTGTTCGATGGCTCGAACTGCGGCATCGCGCTGACCGGACGTCCGGTGTTCTCGGTCCAGCACCACCCCGAGGCCTCGCCCGGCCCGCAGGACTCGCACTATCTGTTCCGCCGCTTCGTCAACCTGATCCGCGAAAAGCGCGGCGAGGAATTGCTGGCCGAGCGCGCCTGAGCCTTGCCAAGCAGAATTAAGCGATAACATCGCTTAACATAAAGCGATAAATCTGCGATATTCCTGCCGTGAAGACGATCATCCTCTCGGCGTCGGCAGCTCGCGATCTCGATAATCTGCCGGCCGATGTCCGCGAGCAGGTTACCGAGGGCTTGAACACTTATGCCATCAGCGGGCGTGGAGATGTGAAACGTCTTGCCGGCCGAGACGGTTACAGACTTCGGATCGGTCGCTACCGCGTTATCTTCGATGAAGATCGCACGACAATCCTCGCGATCTACATCGGCAAGCGCGAAACGACGACCTACAGCCGGCCATAGGACAGGACATCATGAACGCTCCGCAAATCATAAGGACTTCAACCGGGGAAGAACTGGTCGTCATCCCGAAGGCTGACTACGAGGCATTGCTGCATGCCGCCGAAGAAGCCAGAGAAGACGCTGCGGATGTGGCGATCTACGATGAGCGGAAGGCCGAGCTCAAAACGGAAAAGCCCCTGCCCGCCGAGGTGACCATGGATATTTTGCGAGGTTCCAGCCGGCTCAAGGCGCTGCGCAACTGGCGCAAGCTGACGCAAGCCGAATTGGCTGATGCCATCGGTGTCAGCCAGGGCTTCCTGTCGGACCTTGAATCTAATCGCCGCAAACCATCGGCGCAGACCAGCGCCATGCTGGCGAAGGCATTGGATGTGCCTGGCGAATGGATTGAATCCTAGTCCCTGAACCTTACGGCACCGGCCGGCCTTCGCTGGCTTCCAAAATGGCGAACCATTGCTGGCGGTCGAGCGCGATATCGAGTGCCTTGACCATGGCGGCCAGCCGCTCGGGCTTCATCGTGCCCAGCACCGGCACCAGCCGGGCCGGATGGCGCAGCAACCAGGCGATGGCGACAGCGGCGAGATCGCCGGCGCCGATCTCGGCAGCCACCGCCGCGATTGCCGCCCTGACCCGCGCCTCACGCCCTTCCTTGCCGGTGAACAGCAAGCCGCCGCCAAGCGGCGACCAGATCATCGGCGCATAGCCGAGGCGCTGCGCATGATCGAGGCTGCCATCGGTCAGCGCATTGGTTTTCAGCACCGACATCTCGATCTGATTGGTGGCCAAGGCAAATGGCAGCCGCGAAGCCAGAAGGTCGAACTGCGAGGGCGTGAAATTCGAAACGCCGACTGCCCGCACCTTTCCTGATTTGACCAGGCCGGCAAGGGCGGCCGCCGTCTCGTCGGCATCCATCAGCGGATCCGGCCGGTGCAGCAACAACAGGTCGAGATAGTCGGTGCCGAGATTGGCGAGCGAACGGTCGACCGAGGCGACGATATGGGCGGCACTGGTGTCGTAGTGCTTCAGCCGGTTCAGCGGCCGGGTTGCCGATGCCAGCATGATGTCGCATTTCGAGATCAATTCGATGCTCTCGCGCTTGCCCTTCCAGCGCGACAAGCCAGCGCCGAACGCCGCTTCGACCTCGTAATTGCCATAGATATCGGCATGGTCGAAACTGGTCAGGCCAAGGTCGACCGCGCTGCCGATCAACCGCGCGACCTGATCGGCATCCGGGCGCGCGGCGCTGTCGAGCAGGCGCCAGGCGCCGAACACCAGCCGCGAAAGCGACAAGCCGTCCTTGGTCAGCTTTATGCGGCTGTCATGGCTCATAGCTGTGCTCCATCTTCAGCGACGCCGGTGGCGGCGCTCCTCACCGCCGCCGGCCGCGCCACTTTCGTCACGAAGACGATGACTGCAAGTGTCAGGAAGCATGCCCCAACCAGATAGGGCGCGCCGCCGAATGTCACGGGCGCGTTCGGCCCGGTGAACCAGGAAAAGATCGCGGTGTAGAGCAGCGGCGAGATGATCGATGTGATCGAGAAGATCGACGTCATCGCGCCCTGCAATTCGCCTTGCGCCGATGGCGGCACCTTGGCGGCGGCGAGGCTCCTCAGCGGCGGATCGGCCAATGCTTCGAGGCAGCCGACGACGATCACCGCATAAATCATCCAGCCTTGCGAGGCGAAGGCGTAGCCGAAGGCGCTGGCCGCCGTGAATGTCAGGCCGATGACCGCCGTCCTCCATTCACCAAGTTTGGGGATCACGCGCGGCAGCACCGTCGCCATGACGATCGCCCCACACAGGCCGAAGGCGCCGAGCGAGAAGCCGATCTGCTGCTCGCTCCAGCCATAACGATAATTGGACACGAACGACCACACCGCCGGATACATCATGTGGCCGAGCGTCATTAGGAAGAAGGCGAGCCCGATCCAGCCGATGCCCTGATATTGGCGCATCTGCAGCAGCGTGCCGACCGGGTTGGCGCGTTTCCACTCGAAGCGGCGGCGGTGCTTTTCATCGAGCGTTTCAGGCAGGAAGAACATGGCGATGAGGAAGTTCACGAAGGCAAGCCCGGCGGCAAAGTAAAACGGCACTCGCGGCCCGAACGTGCCGAGCAGCCCGCCCAGCACCGGCCCAATGACGAAGCCGACGCCGAAGGCGATGCCGAGCAGACCGAAATTCTTCGCCCGGTTGTCATCGTTCGAGATGTCGGCAATGAAGGCCGACGTCGTCGAATAGCTGGCGCCCGAAATGCCGGCCAGCACGCGGCCGATGAACAGCATCGGATAGGACCAGGCGATGGCGCAGATCAGATTGTCGATCGAGAATGTAAGCACCGAGGCAAGCAGGATCGGCCGCCGCCCGAAGCGGTCGCTCAATCCACCCATGATTGGCGCGAAGAAGAACTGCATCGCCGCATAGACGAAGAACAGCCAGCCGCCTTCGATCGCCGCTTCGCTGATGCCGACGCCGGAAAGCTCCCTGAGAAAGGCCGGCAACACCGGCATGATCATGCCGAAGCCGATAATGTCGAGCAGCAGCGTGGTGAAGACGAGCGCAAGGCCCCGCCTGGCGGTTTTGGGGTCGATCATGATGGCGTCTGCTCCCTGAGACCGCCCTTGGGCGGGCGCCCGTTATAGGCGAGGCGCCACTTTGGAACAATAGGAGAACGCCTCAGGCGTTCTCCTCCTGACATCTGTTGCCGGTGGTGAATCGGCCCGCCGACGGATGCGCTTTGGACCGCGGTCGGCTGGAACTTGCGAGCGCCTCAAACCGGACCGGTCAGCGTGTTGCAATCCGACAGCTTGCCGCTCTTGTAGCCGCGCGCCAGCCAGGTCTGCCGCTGCTGCGACGTCCCGTGGTTGAAGCTTTCCGGCACGACATAGCCCTGCATCTTCTTCTGCAGCGTATCGTCGCCGATCTGCTTGGCGGCGTTGAGCGCCTCTTCGATGTCGCCCTGTTCCAGAATGCCCTTCTGCGCGGTGAAATGCGCCCAAACGCCGGCGAAGCAGTCGGCCTGCAGCTCGATGCGCACCGACATCTGGTTGGCTTCCGCCTCACCCATCGACTGCCGCATCTGGTTGAACTTGGGCAGGATGCCGGTGAGGTTCTGCACATGGTGACCGACTTCATGAGCGATCACATAGGCTTGGGCGAAATCCCCCGAGGCGCCGAACTGCTGGTCGAGCTGCTGGAAGAAGGTGGTGTCGAGGTAGACCTTGTGGTCGCCGGGACAATAGAACGGTCCGGCTGCCGTCGAGGCGGAGCCGCAGGCCGAGCGGATCTGGCCGCTGAACAGCACAAGCTTCGGGTCCTCGTATTTCAGGCCCTGCGACTGGAAGATGCCGGTCCAGGTCTCTTCGGTCTCGGCCAGCACGGTCGCCACGAACTGCTTCATCTCGTCGGAAGCAGGCGTGCCGGCGCCGTCGTCCTGGCCGCCGCTGTTGTCGGTAATCTGGCCACCGCCACCCGGCAGCACGCCGCCGCCGTCGCCGCTGCCCAGGATCTGCGACGGGTCGAAGCCGAAATACCATCCGGCCAGCACCACGAGGACGACCAGCAATATGCTGCCGCCGCCGCCGGTGCGGCCGCCGATCGGGATGCGGAACTGGCCAGGGCTGCCGCCGCCGAAACCACCACCGCCGCCGCTGTCGCTGCGCTCGTCCTCGACATTGTCACTCTGACGGCGGCCCTTCCAGAGCATGGCAACTCCCCGTATGCAAATTTCGGCTGGCTTGGCCGATGTCGTGGCCCACTCCGACCCAACAGACAATTATCGCAATGGTTGCGCCAAGTCACAGTATTTTTCGTGGCAGCGGCATCGCGTTCGCACTCTGGTCGAGGCGGCATGCGCGCTGTAGCATCCGGTTCGAACGGGGGTGTCGGGGACTTGCGGACAATCGGTCGATTTCTGCTGCTGGCGGTGGTGCTATGCCTCGGCCCGTCGCCGGCGCGCGCCGTGACGCTCGATTCCAGCGTCGCCGTAACCGATCCCGAGACATTGCAGGCGCTTGAGCGTGGCGGCCTCTCGATCAGCCGCCTGCTCGGCCCGGCGCTGGGTCTCACGCGCGAGGTCGACAATCGGGGCCTGTTTTCGGTGCGCGCGCTGACCCCTGTCCGCAACGCCGTAAAGCAGGAGATCGCCGACGAGCCTGCCAATAGCCCCGATCCTTACGTCGCGGCCATGGCCAAGTCGAAGGACACCAGCCAGAAATTCAACCCGAAATACATCGACGATGACGGCTCGACGCTCGACCTGACCGGCGTCGTCAACCGCATGGACCGCGGCTATCTCGGCCACACCGAATGCGGCGAGATCAGGCTGATCTACCGCTTCCATTATTCGGTGGCGGAGAAGCCCACGAAGGGAAAGACAGCGCAACGCATCTCGTCGCGGCTGCCGCTGACCATGAGTCTGGTCTTCAACGCCAGGCCCGGCGAGGCTCGCCCCCGCGCTTCGAGAGACCGTCCAAGCGCCACCGCCGTTTCCTGTGCCGAAATCGCCAAGCGCTGGCTCGCCGCCGGCCAGAAGAACCTTGCGCCCGAGCAACTGGCAGCCTGGCTGCGCTCCGACGAAGGGCCGCTCTCCAACGCCATGCTGAATTCGTCGCAGATCATGCGACTTGAGCTGAACATGCAGGTTCTCCGGCTGTCGGCCTCGAGCCGCCGCGACTTCGGTGGCCACGCCGAATATCTCCTCAAGATTTTCAAATGGGACCCAACGACGTCCACCTTCCAGGAATCGAAGATGGAGAACCAGATCGACCGGAAAGTGGTTCTGGCCGACCGGCCGGCCTTCGCCAAATGGCTGCTGACCGACCGCAACCTCTACGACC
The DNA here is from genome assembly GCF_030323165.1 of Mesorhizobium sp. C416B. Lineage (NCBI taxonomy): Bacteria > Pseudomonadati > Pseudomonadota > Alphaproteobacteria > Hyphomicrobiales > Phyllobacteriaceae > Mesorhizobium > Mesorhizobium sp. C416B. The sequence continues at coordinate 5,537,913 of NZ_CP100471.1, read as the reverse complement.
TCGATCGCGGCCGGCTGGTCATCGACGACAAATTCCTGGCGACCAGCGCCGTCTCGGTCGCACCCGGCGGCATGGCCAGGTCGCAAAACAATATCGCCTATGGGCTGCTCGACGATGCCGACATCGACAAGGCACTGCAGGACTATGTCGCCAAGGGCAACGAGCTGCGCAGCGTGAAATCGGTGGCCGGCTTCAATCTGCGTCTCAACGAAATGACCTGCACCGGCTGCCACCAGACGCACGGCATTGCCGGCTTCCATTACACCGGCGCCGATCCGGCCAGCGAGCCGCGCCGCAACGCCGTCTTCGTCCCCGGCTCGGCGGTGTTCTTCGCCGACCTGCCGCGCCGCCGCGCCATCGTCGAGGACTTCGCCGCCGGCGGCCATCCGGATTTCTCACGCGGCTTCGCCGCCCGTCCGGACGCCAAACTCGCCGAAGCGCTGAAAGGCACCGATCTCTACAATGGCTGGGGGTCGATCTGCTACAGTGGCGAGGATACGAGCTTCAAGGACTGGAACTGCGGCGAAAGCCTGCGCTGCGCCGGCGTCCATGAAAGCGACATCCATCCGGGCTTCGGCACCTGCGTCAGCGAGGCGGCCACCGCAGTCGGCGACCCCGTCGAGTTCGGCGAGATCAAGATGTCGAGCTGGGGCAGCGACAAATATTGCCGCCTGTCGCCGGCCACCGCAAAAGCCTGCGCCATCGATCCGGCGCGCGACAAGAAACCGGTAATCAAGCTCGCCGGCTATGGCGCGGCGCGCCAACGCTATGACAACCCCGAGCAGAAGACCGGTGGCTTTCCCGGGGGCATGCTGCGCAAGGCAAGCTGCGACAAGCTTCCCGACGAGGCGACTTGCGGCCGCCTGGCCAAGACCGGTTTCAACGACTGCATCGCGTCGGGCAAGGACCACAAATTCTGCACCAAGGAATTCACCAAGACCGCCGGCCTGCGCGCCTGCGACAAGGCGCATCCCTGCCGCGAGGACTATATCTGCACCGCCGGCTACGACGATCTGGCCGCAGCCAAGCCTGGCAAGGGCTCCTGCATTCCGCCCTATTTCATATTCCAGTTCCGCGTCGACGGCCATCCGCGCAGTTGGGTGCAGGACACCGAGGAATGAGCGGCAGGTTGCCGCTTGCGAACAGAACTCAGATCTTCTGCTTGGTGCCGGCGCTTTTGCCGTCCGAGCTTTTGGAGCGTTCCTCGAAACGCGCGGCGCCCTTTTTCAGCGCATGGCCGGTTTCGACCTCGGTCTTGCGTTCGTCCTTTGCCGCTGCCTGCCTCAAACCCTCGGCCGCCTGCTTGCCCTTCGCGGTCGGTTTTCCTCCTTGGCGCGCAACAATCACGCGCAACGTCAGGAGCAACGAGCCTGACGTGCGGAGGTTCCAGTGGTGCGGCCCCGGCACCCCTCAGCGCGGCGCGATCATCGCCTTGCGAAAGGCTTCCAGCGTCTCGGCGCTGACATGATGCTCGATGCCCTCGGCATCGATGCGCGCCGTCTCGGCGCTGACACCGAGCGAACGCAAAAACGCTTCTACCGTCTGGTGGCGGATGCGGCTCTCTTCCGCCACCTTGCGCCCGGCGTCGGTCAGGAACACACCGCGATAGGGTTTTCTGGAAACGAGCCCGTCGGCGCACAGCCTGGTCAGCATCTTGGCCACCGTCGGCTGGGCGACACCCAGCCGCGCAGCAATATCTACCTGACGCGCCTCATTGCCGTCCTCGATCAGGTCGGCGATCAGCTCGACATAATCCTCGACCAGCGCGCCGCGGCGCGCTTCGCGCTGCTGCCGGAACCCTTTCGAATGAATCTCGGCGTCCGGCAGCGGCTCCTCGCGTCCAACCGGTCTGTGCTTCAGCGCCAACACGCGCTCCTTCCTATCTTTTGACAAGAATCGGCTTTGGGCAAAGCAATCGCCCTTTGCCATTCATAGCACGGGCTTAACTGTTCCAGCCGTTTATTTCCATTCCATGGCAGGCGCAACCGGCGTTTGCGATCCCCTGCCGGCCTGCCGGTCGGCGCAACAGGAAGCACATACAATGAAATATAGCCTATTGCATAATGTTGAGCCCTGGCATAGATAGGATGACGTCAACCGATCCACCCAGTGGAAAGCCCTCCATGTCCGAAGCTGACGCTACCTTGGGATCATCCTGGCGATTTGACAGGCCGGAGGACAATCCTCCCAGCCTGCGCGAGGTGAACTCCACGATCGCGGTGCCACAGTCCGGCGTCTGGTTCCGTCGCCTGTTCGCCTTCATGGGACCGGGCTACATGGTCTCGGTCGGCTATATGGATCCGGGCAACTGGGCCACCGACCTCGCCGGCGGCGCCCAGTTCGGCTACACGCTATTGTTCATCATCATGCTGTCCAACCTGATGGCGATCCTGCTGCAGGCGCTTGCCGCCCGGCTTGGCATCGCCACCGGCCGCGACCTCGCCCAGGCCTGCCGCGCCTATTATCCGCGTCCCGTCAGTTTCGTGCTGTGGATCGCCTGCGAACTCGCCATCATCGCCTGCGACCTCGCCGAGGTGATCGGCACGGCGATCGCGCTGCAGCTTCTGTTCGGCATTCCGCTGATCGGCGGCGCGTTGCTGACGGCGCTCGACGCCTTCATCGTGCTGCTCTTGATGAACAAGGGTTTCCGCTATCTCGAAGCCTTCGTCATCGCGCTTCTGATCATCATCTTCGGCTGTTTCGCCATCCAGATCTTTGCCGCTGCCCCTCCGGTCGGCTCGATCCTGCATTCGATGTTCGTGCCGTCGACGGAGATCGTCACCAATCCGGCGATGCTATACATCGCCATCGGCATCATCGGCGCCACGGTGATGCCGCACAATCTCTACCTGCACTCCTCGATCGTACAGACACGCGCCTATGAACGGACCGAAAAAGGCAAGCGCGACGCCATTAAATGGGCGACGACGGACTCGACCATCGCGCTCGTCCTGGCGCTGTTCGTCAACGCCTCGATCCTGATCGTCTCGGCGGTGGCCTTCCATGGCACCGGCCATCAGGATGTCGCCGAGATCGGCCAAGCCTTCGAGCTCTTGTCGCCACTGCTCGGCCTCGGCATCGCCTCCATCCTGTTTGCGGTGGCGCTGCTGGCCTCCGGCCTCAACTCGACGGTTACGGCAACGCTTGCCGGCCAGATCGTCATGGAAGGCTTTTTGCGCCTGCGCATTCCGCAATGGGCGCGCCGGCTGCTGACGCGCGGCATCGCCATCGTCCCGGTGGTGGTCGTCACCGCGCTCTATGGCGAAAAGGGCACCGGCCAGTTGCTGGTCTTCAGCCAGGTGGTACTGTCGATGCAGCTGCCCTTCGCAGTCATCCCGCTGGTGCAGTTCGTCTCCGACAAGAAGAAGATGGGCAACCTTGCCATTCCCCGCGGCGTGGCGGTCCTCGCCTGGGTCGTCGCGGCGGTCATCCTGGTGCTCAACTTCAAGCTGCTCTACGACACCGTCTTCGGCGTCGGCTGAGTTTCTTCTTGAGCAGTTCGCCGTTTCGCCGAAACGGCGAACTGCTCTATCTCTTGTTTTGACGCAATTCCGGGCGGAAAGCCGCCTCACACCTTTCCTGGAATTGCTCAAGACGGCGACAAACCGGCGGCTTGCGCTATCTTACCGGCCATCATGACAAGTGTCGAAGACGCCAGGAAATTTTACGCGCAGCTGATGGCGGCCAATGCCGGCTCGGCCGATCCGCGCCTCGAAGAGGCGTTCGCCACCGTTCCGCGCGAGGCCTTTCTCGGTCCCGGACCCTGGGCGGTAGTCGCCGGCAGGGCGCTCACCACCGGCAACGGCAAGATCATGACGCCGAGCGCCGATCCTGTTCACATCTACCAGGACGTGCTGGTGGCGCTCGATGCCGACAAGGGCATCAACAATGGCGAACCCTCCCTGCACGCCATGTGGATAGGCAGGATCGCCCCCAGACTGGACGAGGCCGTCACCCATATCGGCGCCGGCACCGGCTACTACACCGCCTTGCTGGCCCGGCTGGTTGCGCCCGGCCCGGTGACCGCCTTCGAAATTGAGGCCGATCTTGCTGCCAGAGCGACAAAGAATCTCGCGACCTACGGCAATGTAAGCGTCATCCACGGCGATGCCGTCACCGGCGATCTGCCGCCGTCCGACATCATCTATGTCAATGCCGGTGTCGTCGCACCGCCGGCTGCCTGGCTGCGGGCGCTGAAACCCGGTGGCCGCATGATCTTTCCCTGGCGCCCGTCCCAGAGCGTCGGCCTGGCCGTGATGGTGACCCGCACCAAACAAGGTTTTGCCTGCGACCCCTTCATGCGCTCGTGGTTCATTCCCTGCGTCGGCGCCTCGGTCGCCGGTTCGGCGGCCAAAATCCCCGACCTCCAGAAGGCCGCGCGCAGCCGTTCGATCTGGCTGACGTCAGACAGGGCGCCGGACCGGACCGCCACCGCCATCATCGGCGACGTCTGGTTTTCGTCGCAGGCGCTTGGCGGCGGGCGCCGGCGGTAGGTACCCTTGTCGGCCGGCAGCGTTTTTTTGCCAACGCCTGTCGGGCGGCCGCCGGCCTGTCCGTCCTTAGATCGAAATCCGGCCCTGACGGCGCGGATCCTGGAAAAGGAAAATCCAATGCGAAAGATCATCGCTTCCACCTTCGTCAGCCTCGACGGCGTCATGCAGGCGCCAGGCGGCCCGGAAGAAGACCCGGTTGGCGGCTTCGAATTCGGCGGCTGGACGTTCCACTACTTCGACGAGGTGGCGGGGGTGGCCATGGAGGAATTGTTCTCCAAACCCTTCGCCCTGCTGCTCGGCCGCAGAACCTACGACATCTTCGCCGCGTACTGGCCTTACCAGAAAGATCCGATCGGAGACGTCTTCAACCCTGCGACCAAATATGTGGCCACGCATCGGCCGGACAGCCTGACCTGGGAGAACACGCAATGGCTTGGGGACGATATCGTCGCCACGTTGCGCAACCTCAAGAAGGAAGATGGAGCTGACCTGCTCATCCAGGGTTCGAGCGAGCTGATCCAGACTTTGCTCGCCAACGGTCTGATCGACGAGATCCGGTTGATGATCTTCCCGCTGCTGCTGGGCAAGGGCAAGCGGCTGTTCGATGGTGGTGCGATGCCCGCCGCTTTCAAGCTGGTCAAGTCGCAGGCTACCACCACCGGCGTCATGATGGCGACCTACGAACGCGGGGGTGAGGTCAAGGTCGGGTCGTTCGCCACGCAAGAGCCGTCAGAGGCCGAGCTCGAGCGGCGTAAGAACTGGAAGTGACAGGGACAGGCTTGGCACCTTTCCTCTCCCCCGATCGACGGGGGAGAGGAAATGCAAGTTCTGTCAAGCCGCCACAGCCCGCCGTGCCAACCCACCCCGGATATACCGCGCGAACTCCTGCGCTGCCGGCGCCGTGCCGTACTTCGGCAAATGCAGATTGATGGAAAAATTCGGCAGCGGCGGCAGCCCGGCATCAAAAGCCAGGATGTCAAGATCGGCAGGCACGGTGGAGGCCAGCCAGGCGGTGACGGCAAGGTCGGAGCGCACTGTCGCGGTCGTCGCGTCGATGTTGCCGTTCTCGAACACGGTGCGCCATTCCAGCCCGTGCTCGTTCAGCGCCGACAGCACCACCGGTCGGAAGGCGCAGGTGTCGGCGACGATCGACACCGGCAGCGGCCGCTTGGCACGGGCGACGCCGCCCTTGGCCCCCACCCAGACCAGCCGGTCAATGGCCAGGCATTCGCCGGCCGACGGGCCAACCCGTTCCTCGATGACGGCAAGATCGATAGTGCCGGCCGCAAGGGCCGCGGCAAGATCCGGCGAGGCGGCGCAGAGTAGGGATATCTCAACCTGCGGATAGGTCTCGGCATAGGCTTTCAGCACCGGCGCCAGCAAGGTGCCGACAAGGTCATAGGGAACACCGAGCCGCACCTGGCCGGCGACCTCGGTGCCCGCCATCTCGGCCCAGATCTCGTCATTGAGGCCAAGCAACCGTTTGCCCTTGCCGAACAGCCGCTCGCCGGGCCGCGTCAGCCGCAAGCCACGCCGGTCGCGCTCGAACAGGCTGCAGCCCAGCGCCTCCTCCAGCCTTTTGATCTGCTGGCTGACGGCGCCTTGCGTCAGATGCAGCGCGTTCGCCGCCGCCGTCATGCTGGCCTTGTCGGCGACAGTGACGAAGGTGCGGATCAGCGCTGTGTCGAGGTTACGGATCATGGTTGGCATTATATCTGCTAATGCCAACCATCGCAAACATTGCATTTACTGAAGTATGCAGAAGTCTACCGTAGGGCCTTCGATGGAGGACGCCTCATGTTGCAGCCCATCTTTCCGCTCATCCTGTTTGCCTTCGTGGCCACCGTCACGCCGGGAATCGCCACCACCCTGTCGACTGCTTCAGGTGCGCAGTTCGGCTTTCGCCGTTCCGTTCCCCTATTGATCGGCAGCGCTGCCGGCCTCGCCACCGTGACCGCTGCTGCCGCCGCCGGGCTCGCCGGTCTGCTGCTGGCTATGCCTTCGCTGCAACTGGCGATGAAAATCATCGGCTCGCTCTATCTCATCTGGCTGGCAATCAAGATCGGCCGCGCCGGGCCGCCTAATCTCGATGTGGCGATGGCAAAACCCAACAGCTTCTTCGGCGGCGCCGGCATTCAATGGATGAACCCGAAGGGCTGGGCGATGGGACTGGGGGCGGCGGCCTCGTTCGCAGCCCTTGCCGACGGGCCGGGACAACTCGCGCTGCTGCTCGGCTCGACCTTCGGCCTCACTGCAGCCGTCTCGCTGTCGATCTGGTGCGTGGCGGGCATGGTGCTGGCACGGCTGCTCGAGACCGAATGGCAATGGCGCGCGCTCAACATCGTGCTGGCGCTGGTGCTGGCTGCATCGATCATACCGATGTGGCGGGGAGCGTAAACGCAGAGGTCGGCGCCAGTACCCCCACCCGGACCTGCGGTCCGACCTCCCCACAAAGGGGAGGTAGGGGAGCGCGCACTTTACCCTCCCCCTTGTGGGGAGGGCCGCGAACGAAGTGAGCGGGGTGGGGGTCCTGGTTCGCGAAGCGAACCAGCTACTCTCAAGCAGCATAGCGGGCAGCAGGCTTGTCGGCGTGCAGGCTGCCGTAGAAGACTTGCCTTGCGCCGAGGAAGGTGTCGAGCTTGGTCGCATCGGCAAGTGCCGGCACGGTGACGGCTTCGCCCCTGGATAGGCCCACAAGCGCGGCATCGACCATATCGTCGGCGGACATGATGATCTCCTTCGGCAGATTGTCGACGTCGCCGCCGGCAAGCTCCCAAAAATCGGTGCGGGTCGCGCCCGGCAGCACCGCCTGCACCTTCACATTGGTGCCGGCGACTTCGCGGTGCAGCGCCTCGGTGAAGTTGACGACATAGGCCTTGGTGCCGCTGTAGATGCCGCCGAACGAGGTATCATAGGCGAGCACAGAGGCGATGTTGACGATGGCGCCGCGGTTGCGCGCAAGAAGCCCCGGCAGAACGGCGCGGGTCAGGCGGGTCAAGGCGATGACGTTGACCTTGATCATGCGCTCGGCCTCGTCGGCGTCGGCCGTTGCCACCAGGGCCTGGCCACCAATGCCGGCATTGTTGACCAGCAGCGTGACGCTGTCGTCGGCTGCGATCGCCTGCTCGACGCGGCGCACATCATTGTCGTCGGCAAGATCGGCTGATATCACGCTGACCTTGCGCTTGTAGGCATATCGCAGCTTTTCAGCCAGTTCCTCCAGCCGGTCGGCGCGCCGCGCTACCAGCACCAGATCGTAGCCCTGCCCGGCCAGCCGGTCGGCATAGACAGCACCTATGCCGGCCGATGCGCCGGTGACGACTGCGGTACCCTTGTTGTCCTGTCCACTCATTGTCCTGTTCCTTTTTTCTGCCCGGCGAGACAGGTCGATGAACCCTCGTCCCGCCCTGATCTCCAATTAGTGGCATATACCACTTTCAGGGAAGTAGGCATATACCACTATCTTGTCAACGGAGGCGGCAGAAACTATTTCTGCGGCAGGCCGGCAGCGGTTTTGTCGGCAAGGAGTCGTGATGAGCAAGACCGCGCTGCCGGGATTTAGCCTTTGCAACAACGCCACGCTGCGGCGGGCCGCGCGCAAGCTCGGCCGCTTCTATGACGATGTAATCTCGCCTTCGGGTCTGAAGGGCACGCAGTACGGCCTGCTCTACCAGATCCATGTCAGCAACGAGCCGGCGATGGGCACGATAGCCGAAGCGATGGTCATGGATCTCTCGGCGCTCGGCCACACGCTGAAGCCGCTGATCCGCGACGGCTATGTCGACACCTTCGCCGACAAGGACGATCGCCGCGTCAAGCGGGTGCGGCTGACCGACCAAGGCCTGGCCAAGCTCGAGGAGACGACGAAATTGTGGACCATTGCCCAGCAGCGCTTCGAGGCGCTGGTCGGCCCGCAACGAGCGGCAGATCTGCGCGCTATGCTGGATGAAGTCGCGGCGCTGGACTACGACGTGCCCGCGGCCGCCCCTTCAAGCTGAAAGAGCGGCCGCCAGTGATTTGCAAAGGTCTATTCCGCCGGCATGGCGACCGGCCGGGCCGCCCAGCGGCCGGCCAGCACCACGCCAAGCCCGATCAGCGGGAAGATGGCGGCGACCAGGCCGAGATCGGCCGGCACGCCGTAGCGCAGCACGGCGCCGCCGACCACAGCACCCAGCGCCACGCCAAGATAGAGCGCCGAAGCGTTGAGCGACAGCACGATCGGGGCGGCGTCGGGCGCCAGCTTGATGATGCGGCTGGCCTGCGCCGGCGGAAATGCCCAGCCAACCATGCCCCACGGCACCATCATGGCCATCAATGCCGGCCCGGCGAGATGCTGCGGCAGGAAGGTCGGGATGACCGAGAGCATCACCAGCATGACGGCGCTCAGCGCCAGCGACCAGCCGACGGTGCGCGTCGCACCAAAACGGTCGGCCGCCTGGCCGCCGGCTATGTTGCCGATGACGGCGCCGACACCGAAGGCGAGCAGCATGCCGGGCAGCGCAATCGGGCTGAGGCCGCCGCTCTGGATGGCCAGCGGTGCGATATAGGAAAACACCGAGAAGGCGCCGATCAGGGCAAGAGCGGTGGTCAACAGGATCGGCATGACCCCGGGGCGCAGCGCCGCAGCCAGCCGCCGCCTGAGCGGCAGCTTGGTACCGACAATGCCGCGCGGCAGCCGGTACCACAGGATGGCGCCGACCAGCGCGCCGAGCCCGGCAATGGCAAAGAAGGTCCCGCGCCAGCCGGCTATCGTGGCAACCAGCGCGCCGAGCGGTGCACCCAGCGCAACCGCCACCGTGGTTCCGCCGACGACGACTGCAATGGCCCGCGCCCGGTGGTGGTCATCGACCAGCGCCACCGCCGTGCCTTGAGCGGTCGCGGCAAACAGGCCTGACGACAGCGCCATGATGATGCGGGCAATGAGCAGCAGCTCGAAGGACGAGCTCAGCGCCGCCACCACATTGCCGATGACGAAGAACGCCAGCGTCCACAAGATGACGCGGCGCCGGTCCCATTCGCCGGTCAGCGTTGCCAGGATCGGCGTGCCGATGGCGTAAGCCAGCGCGAAGGCGGTGATCAGCGTGCCGGCGAGCGGAATGGAAATGCGGGCGTCGGTGGCGATGTCAGGCAGCAGGCTGGAGATGACGAAGCCTTCGGTCGAGATCGTGAACGATCCGAGCGCAAGCCAAAAGAGGCGCTTGTCCATAGGGCGTGTCCTTAGTTCAAAGGTCATTGAACAATTGGACATAACAGGGCGTGATGTCAATGAAGCCAGACGAAAATAGCTGAACCCTGCTGACAGCCCTGTGTCAGGACAGCCATTGGGCCAATCGCGAAACGGACCGTGCATGCCCGCGAAAGATCGACGCGTTGAAATCGCCACAGACTGTGCTTAGTTTCGGGCCATGACTTTGCCGCACCCCAATACGGACCAGATCAGCCTGCCCGTCGTGCTCGGCGTGCTTGGCGACCCGACCCGGCTCGCCATCGTGCGCTATCTCGCCAGCAAGGAAGGCGTGCCGTTGAACTGCAGCCGGTTCCTCGACCTCGGCTCCAAGACCAATCTCAGCTATCACCTGGCCAAACTGCGCGAAGCCGGCGTCACCCGCGCCGAAGTGGCCGGCACCAACCGGATGATCACGCTGCGCCGCGCCGACCTCGACGCCCGCTTCCCCGGCCTGCTCGACAGCGTGATTGCGGCGGCCGGAGATGACCCGGCTCTACCCATCGTCGGCGGCCACGACATCGAAATGCCGGCGTAGCTGGTGCCGAAGTCAGGCCGCTCCTAGCGCTGCCAAAAACCGATATGCGGGGCGAGGAGTTCCTCGTCCATCTCGGGGAAAGGGCCGTGGACCTCGACCGGCTTCTGCCCGGAGCCGAGGACCGTGCGCGACGAGAGGTTCATCGTCGGGTTCTCGGCGTGGTTGCCGGTCAGCGCGAGAAGCTTGGTCTCCTCGAAGCCGTAGACCAGCCGGCCGATATTCGCCCAGTACAGCGTTCCCGTGCACATCGCACAGGGCTCGCCGGTTGTGACCAGCGTGCAGGACCAGAGGAAATCCGGCGGATAGGTGTCGGCGGCACGCCGGGAGAGCTCGGTTTCGGCGTGGCGCACGGTGTTGATGTTGCCTTGCCGCATCAGGATGCGATCGTCGGGGCCGACGAGCACGCAGCCGAAAGGATGGTGCCCGTGCGCGGCAGTCTCGCGCGCGACGTCATTGGCGGCGCGAAGGTGGGCAACCATCTGGTCGCGGGTCATCGCCTGTCCTCCCCCGGATGAACTCTGGAGCGGCGTGGACGCTAGCAGATGGAGTGCTTCCGCGATAGGCGGGGCTCCCGGCTGTCTCGAACGATCTCAAGGGCTTGATAATGAAGGCAGGGGCTTGATAACGAAGACGGGCCGCAAGCCTCAACGGGCTGCACCAAGGAGCCCGCCGCATGCGCATTGCCGTTCTCGCCGACATCCATGGCAATGTGCTGGCGCTGGATGCCGTGCTCGCCGATCTAGCGCGGCGCGGCGGCGCCGATCTCACCGTCAACCTTGGCGACTGTGTCTCCGGCCCGCTCTGGCCGCGCGAGACGTTCGAGCGGCTCGAAGCGCTCGACCTGCCGACGGTGCGCGGCAACCATGACCGCCGCGTCGCCGTCGATCCGGCCGACGATACGATGTGGGCTTCTGACCGGTACGCCCAGGAGCGGCTGACGGAGACGCAGCGCGAATCCCTGCTCGCCCTGCCCTTCACGCTGGAGATTGTTCCCGGCGTGGTCGCTTTCCATGCGCGGCCCGACCATGACGAGAAATACCTGCTCGACGCGATCGTCGATGGCCAACTGGTGCGCGCGCCGCTTGCCGCTATTCAGCGGCGGTTGCAGGCGCTGGACCCGGCCTGCCGCGTCGTGCTGTGCGGCCACAGCCACCGCGCGGAACTGGTCCGTATCCCCGGCGGCCCCTTGCTCTTCAATCCCGGCAGCGTCGGCGCCCCCGCCTATGAAGATGACACGCCCCCGGCGCATGTTTCGGAGCAAGGCAGCCCGCATGCGCGCTACGGCATCCTCACCTTGGATGGCGAAGAACCCGACCGTTTTGAGACCATCGCCGTCGACTACGACCACGAAGCGGCGGCGAGACAGGCCGCACAGGCGGGCCGACCGGAATGGGCGCATGCGATGAGGACCGGCTTCATGCCCAAACCCTCTTGGCAAGGCTCCGCTTGACCGCACGGCTGCGCCCTGCTTCCGCCTCGCGGCACCAAACATCGGACGCATTTTCAGACTTACATGGCCGCGTATCGTCCCTTATAAAACCGCCTTGGCATACGGCAGGACTGCTGCCGCAAGGGTAATCGGCGCACGGCCAAATGATGAGGCGCACAATCCGAACCATTTTGCATCGACTGACTGGCGCTCCGCTCCTGCGGGCAGCCCGGTTGTTGGCGGGTCCGTTGGTGGTGGGCCCGTTGTTGGTGAGCTTGCCGGCCAATGCCGAGAACGCGCCTGCCGACATCGTTTCCATAGTGACCGAGCTCGGCCCAGGCGATCTCCTCAACATCCGCGCCACGCCGTCGCCGGTCGGCAGAACCCAAGCGCGTCTGCCGATCGGCTCGAGCGTCAGGAATTTCGGCTGCAACGAAGTGGACGGCCACCGCTGGTGCAAGGTCGAGGAGATTGACAATCCACTGGTCAAAGGCTGGGCGCCCGCGCGCTATCTTATCCCCGACAATCCGACCGTGGTCGAAGTTGAGGCCGCGCCGCCCCAGGTGACCGCCAGCGCTGAAGCCGGCGGCCCGACGCTCGCGCCCGACATGCCGACGCAGCCGGCCGACGTGGCCGCAGCGCCCCGGACGACTGCACCTGCCGCCTCTGCCGCTCCGGCTGCACCCACTCAGGCTCCACCCACCCCGGCTGCACCCGCGCCGGCTCCACTCGACCTGACGGAGCGCCTTGGCGGCACGAATCCAGGCGCGCCGAAGTCCGCCGCCGAGATCGGCAGGACCGCCATGCAGGATGCTTACGGCCTTGCCTTCGCAGCGAATGAAAGTCCGCCGACGGATGAAATCCCTGCCACGGAGGCTCCGGCAACGGAGGCCACAGGGACGCCGGAACTCGCCGCCGCCGCGTCTGCGGGAGCAGCGCCGGATACAGCGTCCGCGCCGGGGGTACTATCCCCGACGCCACGGCCAGACCAGGCCAAAGCTGCGACCGCTACGCAAACCGTTGCACGGCTGGAACCCCCGCCCGCCCTCGGCGCCACCGCCGAGATCCCCTGCGCCCGTTATGTCGGACAACCGATGACCCGCTGCGCCGTCAACATCGTCCACAATGGCGCCGACAAGGCAGACATCACCGTGACCTGGCCAGACGGCGGCACCCGCGTCATCTCCTTCTCTGCCGGCATGCCGGCCAACTCGGATTTGGGCAAGGACTTCCGCTTCACAAGGGAAGGCAGCCTCAACATGATCCGCGTCGGGGTATCCGAGCGGTTTGAGATAACGGATCAGCTCGCGCTGGGGGATTAGGTGTCAGGCAGTAGGGAATGGGCAATAGGCGCCTTAACCTCGCTCCTGCCTAATCCCCACTGCCTGATCCCTACTGCCTAATCCCTACTGCCTAGCCTCATTTTCGGGGTTACATCTCCCAAAACTCTTCCCTATAAGGCCCTCCTAGCCTGATACCAGAATCGCAAGCACAACCGGCCGGGTCTTCCCGTCCCGGTTTTTCGTGCAAGCCGCTCGCCGAACGGAACTCACAACGATGCCAAGACGCACCGACATCAAGTCGATCCTGATCATCGGGGCCGGCCCCATCGTCATCGGCCAGGCCTGTGAGTTCGATTATTCCGGCACACAGGCCTGCAAGGCGCTGAAGGAAGAGGGCTTTCGCGTCATCCTGGTCAATTCCAACCCGGCCACCATAATGACCGACCCGGAACTGGCCGACGCCACCTATATCGAGCCGATCACGCCTGAAGTCGTCGCCAAGATCATCGCCAAGGAGCGGCCCGACGCGCTGCTGCCGACCATGGGCGGCCAGACCGCGCTCAACACCGCTCTGTCGCTGCGCCGCATGGGCGTGCTCGAGCGCTACAATGTCGAGATGATCGGCGCCGACGCCACGGCAATCGACAAGGCCGAGGACCGGGCGCTGTTTCGCGAGGCGATGAAGAAGATCGGCCTCGAAACGCCGAAGTCGATGCTGGCCAATGCCACCGACGTCAAGAATGCCGACCGCAAGACGCACGAGGCCGAGCGCGCCGCCGTAAAGGCCGAGGCGCCCGCCGACCTCGATGCCGCGCTCGACGCGCTGGAAACCCGCTGGAACCTCGGCGAAGGCGACCGCAAGCAGCGCTACATCAGCCATGGCATGGCGATCGCCGCCCAGGCGCTCGACCATGTCGGCCTGCCCGCCATCATCCGCCCGTCCTTCACCATGGGCGGCACCGGCGGCGGCATCGCCTACAACCGCGCCGAATTCTACGACATTGTCCAGTCCGGCCTCGACGCCTCGCCGACCACCGAAGTGCTGATCGAGGAGAGCGTGCTCGGCTGGAAGGAATATGAGATGGAGGTCGTCCGCGACAAGGCGGACAATTGCATCATCGTCTGCTCGATCGAGAACATCGACCCGATGGGCGTACACACCGGCGACTCGATCACCGTCGCGCCCGCGCTGACCTTGACCGACAAGGAATACCAGATGATGCGCAACGCCTCGATCGCGGTGCTGCGCGAGATCGGCGTCGAGACCGGCGGCTCCAACGTGCAGTTCGCCGTCAACCCGGCCGATGGCCGCCTCGTCGTCATCGAGATGAACCCGCGCGTCTCGCGCAGTTCCGCCTTGGCTTCGAAGGCGACCGGCTTCCCCATCGCCAAGATCGCGGCCAAGCTCGCCGTCGGCTACACGCTGGACGAGCTGGAGAACGACATCACCGGCGGCGCCACGCCCGCCTCCTTCGAGCCAAGCATCGACTACGTCGTCACAAAAATCCCGCGCTTTGCCTTCGAGAAATTTCCCGGCGCCGAGCCGGTGCTTACCACCGCCATGAAGTCGGTCGGCGAAGTCATGGCCATCGGCCGCACCTTTCAGGAATCGCTGCAGAAGGCTTTGCGCGGTCTGGAAACCGGCCTCACCGGCCTAGACGAGATCGAGATCCCCGGCCTCGGCCACGGCGCCGTAGCCGCCAACCACGCCGACGACCGCAACGCCATCCGCGCCGCGCTCGGCACGCCGACGCCCGACCGGCTACGCATGGTGGCGCAGGCGATCCGCATGGGCACCTCGCTGGAAGACGTGCACGCCATGTGCAAGATCGACCCGTGGTTCCTCGAACAGATCGCCGGTATCGTCGCCATGGAAGCCCGCGTCCGCGAGCACGGCATTCCGCAAGACGCCGTCAATCTGCGCATGCTGAAAGCGATGGGCTTCTCCGATGCCCGCCTCGCCTCGCTGACGAAGACCGACGCCGAAGTGATTCAAAGGATTCGCGAAAAGCTCGACGTTCATCCGGTTTATAAGCGCATCGACACGTGCGCCGCCGAGTTCGCCTCGCCCACCGCCTACATGTACTCGACCTATGAAGTGCCCTTCGCCGGCGCGCTCGCCAACGAGGCGCAGGTGTCATCGCGAAAAAAAGTCGTCATCCTCGGCGGCGGTCCGAACCGCATCGGCCAGGGCATCGAGTTCGACTATTGTTGCTGCCATGCCGCCTTCGCGCTGCGCGACGCCGGCTATGAAGCGATCATGATCAACTGCAATCCGGAAACGGTCTCGACCGACTACGACACTTCCGACCGGCTCTACTTCGAACCGCTGACGGCGGAGGACGTGTTGGAGATCCTGCGCGCCGAACAGGCCTCGGGCGAGCTGGTCGGCGTCATCGTCCAGTTCGGCGGCCAGACGCCGCTGAAGCTGGCCGATGCGCTGGAGAAGGCCGGCATCCCGATCCTGGGCACGTCACCCGACATGATCGATCTCGCCGAGGACCGCGACCGTTTCCAGAAGCTGCTGCACAAGCTCAACCTCAGCCAGCCGAAGAACGGCATTGCCTATTCGGTCGAGCAGGCCCGCCTCGTCGCCGGCGAGCTCGGCTTCCCGCTGGTGGTGCGCCCCTCCTATGTGCTCGGCGGCCGTGCCATGCAGATCATCCATGACGAGGGCATGCTGCAATCCTATCTGCTCGACACCGTGCCCGGCCTGGTGCCGGAGGACATCAAGCAGAAATACCCCAACGACAAGACCGGCCAGATCAACACGCTCTTGGGCAAGAACCCGCTGCTGTTCGACACCTATCTCTCGGGCGCCATCGAGGTCGATGTCGACTGCCTCTGCGACGGCACGTCGACCTTCGTCTCAGGCATTCTGGAGCACATCGAGGAGGCCGGCATCCATTCGGGCGACAGTGCCTGCTCGCTCCCCGTTCACTCGCTGCCTTCCGAACTGGTCGACGAGCTGGAGCGCCAGACGGCGGCGCTTGCCCGCGCGCTCAACGTCGGCGGCCTGATGAACGTGCAGTATGCGATCAAGGACGGCACGGTCTATGTGCTGGAGGTCAACCCGCGGGCGTCACGCACCGTGCCCTTCGTTGCCAAGACCATCGGCCGTCCGATTGCGAAAATTGCCGCCCGCATCATGGCCGGCGAAAAACTGGAAGACGCCTTCGCCCATTACGGCGCCATGCCCGACCCGCGCAACCCCGGCCACATCGCGGTCAAGGAAGCCGTCTTCCCCTTCGCCCGCTTCCCCGGCGTCGACATATTGCTCGGCCCGGAAATGCGCTCGACCGGCGAGGTCATGGGCCTCGACCGCGACTTCGCGCTCGCCTTCGCCAAGAGCCAGCTCGGCGCCGGCGTTGATCTCCCCCGCTCCGGCACGCTGTTCGTCTCGGTGCGCGACGAGGACAAGGCCGGCATCCTGCCGGCGGTCAAGCGCCTCGCCGGCCAGGGTTTCAAGGTGCTCGCCACATCGGGAACCGCCCGCTTCCTCGCCGAACACGGCGTCGACGCGCAGAAGATCAACAAGGTCCTGGAAGGCCGCCCCCACATCGAAGACGCCATTCGCAACCGCCAGGTTCAGATCGTCTTCAACACGACGGACGGCCAGAAAGCGGTGTCGGACTCGAAGTCGCTGCGCAGGGCGACGCTGATGCAGAAAGTGCCGTATTACACCACGCTGTCGGGGGCGGCGGCGGTGGCCGAGGCGATTGCGGCGCTGAAGGCGGGGAGCCTCGAGGTCAGGCCGTTGCAGGAGTATTTCGCCTGACGGCATCAGACTAAGTCCTGGTCCCAGCGGCCATGAAAGTAAATATTTTATAAGTTTTAACTTTCTCCGCGTCTTTGTTATGTTCTGCTGAAATGCCTCCGGGTGATTCGCCGCGCTATGCCCAAAACTCAACGAATTCGAGATCCCCTACACGATCTCATCGAGTTTGGCATAGGTGAGTTCGATCAATTTCTTTGGAATTTGATCGACACAAGAGAATTCCAGCGTCTCCGGCGCGTGAAACAGCTTGGCTTTTCGGAGCTTGTCTACCCCGGCGCAACTCACACCCGCTTCGCCCACAGTATTGGAGTATTTCACACTGCGCGCGAGCTTGTAACATTAATCTCGGATAGAATTGGCGAAAAATTTGAACCCGAGAAGGCTGAGATCGCTCTAGCCGCCTCATTAGTTCACGACCTGGGACATGGTCCGTTCAGCCATGCATTCGAGGAGGCCATAAAGCTTCTTAATAAGGACAATGCCAAGCGTAAAGGAGAGAAAGGCCCCCCGAAGCTTAAGAAGCACGAGCAATGGACCTCTGACATTATCCTGGGAGATACCGAAGTCGGCAGTGCCCTCAGATCCCGCGGCGTTGATTTTCAAGAAGCCGTGTCGAAGCTCTTAATCGCCGATACGCCCGGCGATATCTACGCCGCAGTGGTTTCGAGTCAATTTGATGCGGACAGGTTGGACTACGTTCGCCGCGACCGACTTATGACGGGCGCCAAGCATGGCGGCTTTGATTATTCGTGGATATTGGCCAATCTGGAGGTTGGATCGATCCCCCTTGCCATTGACGATGAGACATATTCGACCGTCGATAGCCTGGTTTTAGGCCACAAGGCATTTCAAGCGGCAGAATCGTACGTTCTTGGTTTGTTCCATCTCTATTTTGCTGTATACTTCCATAAAGCGACTCGCTCAGCCGAGAAAATTCTGTCGGCTGTCCTACGTAGGGTTGGGACACTATGTGCTGAAGGAAACGCCCCGTTGACTGCGTTGAGTGAAGGAAATCCGATACTGACTTTTGTCCAGAATCGCGACCTTGATTCATATCTGAAGGCCGACGATTTCGTTGTGTGGGGCAGCCTTTCCGTCATGGCAGAGTCTAAGGATGCCATTTTAAGTGAACTCTCCCAGCGATTGCTCTCCAGAAAATTGTACAAGGCTATCGACATTTCTGACCATTTTGAAGGTCGCGGCGATGCCAATGCAGTTGCCCACTTTCGCGCTCAGCTGACTAAGGCGAAAGAGAATGGCGACTTCGATGAGGTTGAAATTTTCGAAGATCAACCGTCGAGAAATCCCTACAAACGGCGAGGTTACGGCTCTCCTGATGCGCTCTCTAAGATCCACATCATGCGCGCAGACGGATCGAGGCCCGACGATCTTAGCGACCGCTCAGATGTCGTAAGGGCATTACAAGAGAAATCGATCTATCGCGTATATGTGCGCGATGAGAAAGCAAAAGCAAAAATAGAAGACCTTATTCGGAGGATGGAAGGATGAGTGACATCGCCTCTTATGTCGCAAAGATTGTAGCATTGAACGGCGGATCAATCGTTGGAAAGACAAGATTACAAAAGTCGGCTTACTTTCTTGAAGAACTAGGCGTCGGGAATGATTCTATTTTTGAATATTACTACTATGGGCCTTATAGTGAAGAAATTTCCATAGGAACTGATGACGCAAAAGCTCTTGGCTATCTTAACATTGATTGGAAATCAACGAAGGATGGTGCCAAGTACGCTGTATTTATGTCGGACCTTAAAATAGAGGAAGAGGGGGCCGACGGTAAAAGAAAGGCTATATTGGACACACTCTCAAGGTATGATTCTATTTCTATAGAGTTGGCTGCAACTGCAGATTTCTTGTCTAAAAATGGGTTTGAGAACGACCCATGGAGAGAGACCATTAAGAGGAAGGAAGATAAATCAACGCAAGAGAGGATACAGAAAGCAAAGAAACTGCTTGGTGAATTGGAAAAGGTTTAATTCCATATGACGATTGGGGACTGCTAAACTCCTGTTCCCGCTGTGGGCAGGCGGGAGCTCATGGTGTAGTGGGGCGCATTTGCTCTCCCGCGAGCAATTCTGTCGGTGCGCCTTTCGCACCCCTTACCCCACCGCCACACACTCGATCTCGATATCGAACTCCATCGGCCATGACGCCACCGGTACAAAACTCCGCGCCGGCGGGTTGACGCTGAAATACTTCGCATAGACCCGGTTGATGGCGTTGTAGAAGCCGGAATTGACGGCGTAGATGCGCACCATCACCACGTTGTCGAGCGAGGTTCCCGCCGCTTCCAGACAGTGTTTCAGCGCCTTCAGCGACGCCTCGGTCTGGGTTTCGATGTCGCCGCGCACCATCTCGCCGGTCACCATGTCCACCGGCGGCGTCGCCGAGATGAACACGAAGCCATTGGCCCTTACTGCCGTCGAGCAAGGCAGCCCGAGCGCCCGCACCTTGGCCGACATGACGGGCACTTCGATGACTTCTTTTTTCACGGTGATGCTCCCTTTGTTTGCCAAGCTGGCGCCAAGGCCCCCTCACCCAGCCTCCGCTTCGCTCGGCTGACCTCTCCCCGAGGGGAGAGGAGCCGGTCAGCGCCAGCGCTTCCCGCGAAGCGGTCGGATGAGGGGGCCTGCGCCACCTTTGATTGTGAGGAGCTTATCCCCCCGCCCAGCGAACGCCAGCGCCGAACCATGGTCCAGCCCTCACCCCTGCCCCGGATAGGGCATGCCGTCCTTGTGCAGGAACCTGCCATCCGAACTCGGGCTCATCATGTCGATGTCGGAGCAAGTGATGAGATCATCCGGATTGCGCGAGCCGACTTCGAGATAGCGCGCCGTTGTGGACGAGCGGTTGATCATGTGGTGGCCGTTGCCGCTGTTCTTGGCAAAGGTCGCGCAGTCGCCGGCCTTGAGCAGCGTCTCGCCGCCATCCTCGACCAGCACCAGTTCGCCTTCCAGCACATAGACGAGCTCGTCCTCATGGCTGTGCCAGTGGCGCTGGCTGGACCAGCCGCCTGATGGCAATGTCATCAGGTTGACGCCGAAATCGGTGAGGCCGCCGGCATCGCCGAGGCGGTGGCGTGTGCGCTCGGCGCAAGGGGCGTCGAAGGGCGCGGGGTAGCCGGAGCCCTTGCGGACAGGCACGGTGGACAGGTCGATCTTGGGCATGGGAGCTCCATTGAATTGGTGGCGGCAATGTATGTCACTGCCGGCGCAGCCACAGAGCCACTTTGCCGCAATGCCTTGCCAACGGCAGGCATCGGCCGTCGCACTCTACGGCGCCCCCCTCTGTCCTGCCGGACATCTCCCCCGCAAGGAGGGAGATTGGCTCGCCTCAGCCTTCGCCAATTTTCACCGTCGCAAGAAAAGCACGGCGCCGACGCTGCTGATCTCCCCACTCGTGGGGGAGATGTCCGGCAGGACAGAGGGGGGCGCCGTAGAATGCTATTGCTGGCCAGTCACCAGCCCTCAACCCTGATGCGCGGCCGCGAGTTCCTTCACGTGCTTCTCGTGCATCTGCAGCGTCGGCAGCGTCTTCTTGGCGAATTCCTTCAGCGCCGGGTCGTCGCCCGAGTTGGCATAGCTGCTGAAAAGGGCAACTGCCTCCTTGTGCGCGTCCGTCTGCATCTGGATGTACTTGGCGTCAAAATCCTTGCCGCTTGCGCTCTTCAACTCGTCGAGCATTGCCTGCTCCTTCGGCTGCAGGGCCGGTCCCGCGGCTTTGGTTGAACCGGTGGTCTGGCCCTGGCTCAGCGCAGCCTTGAACTCCTTTCCGGCTTTGGTGTGGTCCTTGACCATCTGCTTGGCGAATTTCCTGACGTCAGCCGCCTTGGATTTCTCCTCGGCGAGCTTGCTCGACTGGATTTCGAATTCGTTGGAACTAGGCACGGTCTTGACGAAGGTTGGGGTATCGACCTTGCTGGCGGCCATGGCAGGCGCGACCGCAGTCGAGTTGGCCGCAAGGGCGGCAGGGGCACCGGCGAACAAGGCGACGGCGGCAATGGTGAGAAGCGTTTTCATCTGAAGTCTCCGATTTGAAAATTTCCCTCGGCTAATCAAACGCGGCATTGGCGGCAGGGTTGCGTCCGGACAACTATTCGTCAGCGACCATCTGCCGAAGAGCTGGCCCGAGCCTTGGCGGACAAACCTCGGTGACAGCACGCCTCGCCATATGCAGCTGTTCGTTCCAGTTCGGCCGACCCTCAGACGGAAATCCATTGGTTGCACATGATCTCGCAGTGCCGATGGCGCGCGGATCCTGGTCCCGATGGACGGCGCTGCATTGGGAGCCGGTTGCACTTCCCTGTATTGCGTCTGCAGGTTAGGTTTCCGAAGCTGGGGAGACACATGCAAGAGGATGAAGAGATCGATCTGCGCTGCCCGCAAGTGGTGGCCGACAATGCCGCCAAGGGGTTGAGGCTGCGCAAGCAGTTCGGCCGTGGCGGCACCGAGATCGGCGTCGCGCGGGCGACGGAACTCAAGAATCGAGAAAAGCTGGCGCCCTCGACCATCCGCCGCATGGTCAGCTATTTCGCCCGCCACGAGGTCGACAAGCGCGGCAAGAATTACGGCAATGAAAACAATCCATCGGCCGGCCATATCGCCTGGCTGCTGTGGGGCGGCGACGAGGGCCGCGCCTGGGCGATTGAGCTCAAAAAGAAGATCGGCAATGCGCCCGATATCTGACGGCTGCCGTAAAACGACTGGCGGGCCCCAAACCCCCGCCTGGGACCCGCCAAGGAGTGGCTGAACACATGCCGGTGCAGCCCCTCCACATCTGCCAGTCGTCGATCCGCCATCGGTCGAAAGGCATGGATGGTGAGGTAGCATCCGGTTGCGGCGGCCTATGTGAAGCAGTTCACAATCCGGAGGATTTCAACAGCGCTCGAGCAATTCCAGGAAAAGTGGGACGCGTAGCGTTTTCCCCAGGGAATTGCGGCAAGAAAAAAGCCCTTACCCTTCCCAGGCGACAGGCATCATTCCCAGCCGCTCGTAGAGCCGGAGCGCGGCGGCGTTCTCGACCGTGTTGGTCTTGAGGTCGACATGGGCCGCGCCTCGATCGCGAAAGGCGTTGAAAGCCTGCCACATCAGCGCTTCCCCAATGCCTTTGCCGCGCGCTTCGGGATGGACCGCGAGGTCCTTGACGAAGGCCCTCGTCCAGCACAGCGCTGCCGCCGCCAGCCGTCCCTTGGCGTCGATGACCAGGAAACACAGCGCCGGGTCGAATTCGGCATCGCTGGATATGCGCGGCCACCATTCGTCGAACGGGCCGTCAGCGCCGTCCTCGAACACCTCGGTCAAAAGCGCATGCAAGGGCTGCGCGTCACCATGTTCGAAGCAGCGCATGGTAAAGCCGTCCGGCCAGTGCGGTGCAACGAGCGTCTCGTCGAGGATCTTGCGCAGCCGGATGTCGTTTGGAGCCGGCGGGCGCGGTTCAGGCATCGCGCTCAGGCGTCGGGCTGCAGCCGGCGGCGCTTGCGGTCGACACCGAGGCCGGTCGCCTCGAGCAGGCCTTTGCGCTTGGCGTCGAAATAATAGCCGGTCTGGTAGAGCCAATCGGCCTTCTTGGCGTTGCCACCCGCCACCAGCCAGGCGCCACGCAGATATTTGACCGCGTATTTCAGATTGGTTTCGGCGTCGAACAAGCCCTTGGCCGGCCCGTCATAGCCCATGCCGCGCGCCGTCGCGTGCTTGATCTGCATCAGCCCCCAATGGCCGTTATTGTAAGCCTTGGGATTGTAGGTGCTTTCGCGGTTGACGACGTGGCGCACCAGATCGACCGGCACCTCGTAGAGAGCAGCGTATTTCTGGATCAGCCGGTCGACGTCGCCGCGCATGCCGGTCGCATGCTCTTCTTCCGGGAGACCGAGCGGCGCGGCGGGGAGCTGGCCCAAGGAAGCCGGGTTCTGCGGCACGACATAGGCTACCTGCTGCACGCCGGGCATGGCGTTCTGGCCGCCCTTGGCGGTCGCCGGCATGACAAGGCTGGCGGTCGTATATTGCGCCGCGACCGGCTGTCCGGCGTTGGCGGGCGCAGGCGCCTGCCAGGCATTGGCTGCCATCACCGCAGGCACGGCCGGGGCCGTGGGCGTCGCGCCGGCAAAGGCCGCGGTCGCGCCAACCGGCTGCGCGGCGGCGGCAAGTGCTGGTGTGGCGAGAGTTGCTTCGGCCGCCTGGACGGGTGTTATGCCCGAGGATTGCGGCAGCACCGAAACCGTATCGGGCAGCGGCACGGTGAAGCCGGCATCGCTGCCGGCGGCGGTCGCGGTTTCGGTCAGCGCAGGCGTAGCCTTCATCTGCGAGGTCGATTGGCAGCCGCTGAGGGCAGCTGCGCCGACGATCACAGAGATCGCGAAAAGGTTGAATTTTGCTGGCAAGCCGCGCGGGTCCGATTTGTCGGTTGTTAAGAAGTCCTTACACCAGCGATTCCTGGTGGGCAATCGGGACCATCTGGTGGTTTTCGGGTGGCGAGAGCCGGGCTCAGATGCCATATTGTTCTGCATATGTACCGGTCGGCATCCCGGTTTTCGCCACTTTGCGGAAAGGAGCGCATCATGGAAACGGCATCTTCGATCACAGCCGGCCACGCAGTGTTAGAAACAGTGATCGGCTTCATGGGCATCGCCTGGAGCGAAAAGGGCCTGATCCGGCTCTGCCTGCCCGAAAGGAGCCGCGAAGCGGTGGAACGCCGGCTGATGCGGCATGCCGGTGTTGCCGCCAATACGACTGCGAACATTGGGCAGCCGCAATGGGTGGTCGAGCTCATCGCCTCGATCAAGGCCTATGCCTCAGGCGAGGACGTCGATTTCTCCGGTGTGCCGGTCGATCTCGACGACGTCGACGACTTCCGTCTCGCCATCTACGACGCGGCGCGAAAACTGCATTACGGCGAAACCACCACCTATGGCGAACTGGCCAAGCGCGCCGGCCAAGCCGGCCTGCCGCGCGAAACCGGGGCAGCGCTGGGCGCCAACCCGGTGCCGCTGGTCATCCCCTGCCATCGGATACTAGCCGCGGGCGGCAAGATCGGCGGCTTCTCGGCGCCCGGCGGCTCGGCCACCAAGGAAAAGATGCTGGCCATGGAAGGCGTGCGCGTCGGCCCGCCGCCGGCGGCGCAGGTCTCGTTCGGGTTCTAAGAGCTTGAATGGTATGCCGGCTGGGTATGTTGAGATTCAGGTCAGGCCGCACCGAGAACTATGGTCTTCGAGAACCGGAGCGGAGCGTACTTAATGTACGTGGGCGCCGGAAGCGCAGAAGACCATCGTTCGCAGGCCGGCCTCACTTGAATATCAATATGCCTAATGACGGCGCAGGAAGCGGCGGTGAAAATGGTCGTTCTCGATCCGCTTGCAGAGATAGACCGGGCAGGATTCGGTATCGACGCTCGGCACATAGGCGCGCTTCCTGACCTCGCCGACATTGCAGAATTGCTGGCTCTGCACATAGCGGTCGAAGAGCGGCAGCCCCGGCACGCGCCTGGACTGATAGCGCAGGATGACCGCGCCCTGGCGGGCGATCGTGCCTTGCACCCTGTCGCAGCTCATACGAGTGGGGTCGTAGCGCGAGATCGCCTGCGCCTCGGCGGCCGCCAGCGTCAGGCAGGCGGCAAGCAGAATGGTTTTCACAACCGTTTTCATGACAGTCTCCCAAAACCGGACTAACGCCGTCGGGCGTCCCGGTCTTCCCGATTGCTCGACGCTTTCATGCGATTGGGGCGGCCTTTGGGCGGCGCCACCGCAACGCCATTTTTCGAGCCATCTTGTTTTTGGTGCGAAACCCGCCTATATCAGCTCCATTGATATTTCGGCCGATCGATCCGGGCCTCGCGATCTTCGCGTTTGCTGACGTCTATCTCCAAAATCTCGATACAAACCGGCTGAACCTCGGTTCGGTCAAACCAAAGCAAATGCGAGGACTATTCATATGGCAACTGGTACGGTCAAGTGGTTCAATGCCACCAAGGGCTTCGGCTTCATTCAGCCTGATTCGGGCGGTGCGGACGTTTTCGTTCACATCTCCGCTGTCGAGCGCGCTGGACTGTCGACCCTGGTCGAAGGCCAGAAAATCAACTTCGAGATCGAGCAGGACCGCCGCACAGGCAAGTCGTCCGCTGGTTCTCTGAGCAAGGCAGCCTGATTTTGCGATAGCGCGCGCCGGACGAGAGTTCGGGGCGCGCGGCAAGTCACGGATGTACTGACGGTCGCGCGAGAAGCGCGCTGGAGCAGAAAGACCCGACAAGCTGGATCAGCAGATAGCTGCCGGCCCGGACTTAAAGCTCCGATCAGGCTACCGAAATGGGAAGGCGGGATTTATCCCGCCTTTTTGTTTGTCTGGAATTGGACGATGGCCATGCTAGTTTCGCCCCATGACCAAGCTCGAACAGATTGAAAGATCCATCGCAGCCCTGAACACCAAAGAACTAAAGGCCTTTACCAAATGGTTCGCAGCGTATCAGGCAGAGGTGTGGGATATGCAGATCGAGGCGGACGCCAAGGCTGGCCGGCTGGATAAGTTTGCCGAGCGGGCTTTGGCTGAACTTCACGCGGGCCGAGTTCGCCCTCTTTGAATGCGCGCTACGGCCGAAGGCCGCAAGCCCAACCGGGCATCGCGCCCGGTGGCGTCCGGTCCGGAACGAGCCGCGAAGCGGCGGCAAGCGCGAGCACAAATCAGCGCCGCAGATGCAGCGGCACCACCTTGTTGTCGGCGCCAAGCAGCGCCTCGATCGACAGCGGCTCCCGGTTGAAGATCGTGCCGGCCAGCGCCGGGCGGCCGAGATGGAACCCCTGTAGCAGGTCGACGCCGCCATCCAGCGCGACGCGCAGATGCACGGATTGCTCGATGCCTTCCACCAGCACCTTGGCGCCGCGATCGTGCAGCGACGAGACGAGCGGCCGGAAGAAGCGCTCGGCGGCAGCGTGGCGGCAGAATTCGGCGAACCAGCCGCCGTCGATCTTCACAATATCCGGTTGAAGCAGGCTCATCCGCTCCGCGGTCGAGTGGCCGGTGCCGAAATCGTCGATGGCGATGCGGATGCCGTGGCGCCGCATCTCGCGCACCAGCGGGGCCAGCACATTACCGTCGGCCGCCTGTTCGGTGATCTCGCAGACCAGCATGGCGGCATGCAGGTCGAGGTCGCCGAGATGCCGCGTCATCAGCCGGATCTCGGCCAGCGCCCGCCCGAGATGATCGTTGATCATCGGGTTGTAGTTGAAGAACAGGTCGAGCCCGTCGACGCCGATGTTGCGGAAGTTTTTCAGATGCAGCATCCGGCACATCGTCTCGACAAACAGGCGGTCGCCCGGCGCGACGCTGTCGAAGAACATGGCCGGTGCAACCGGCATGGAAGCGCGCTGCGGTTCGATCAGCGCCTCGACGGCAACCGCGGCCAACGCGCCACCGCGTGGCGCAAAGATCGGCTGGTAGGCGCTCTTCAGCCGGAACGCGCCATAGACGCCGTATTCGATGCCGACCTCGTCGGCAAAGATCGCTTCGCCGATATCGCGACGCCTCTCGCGCTGCCCGGTCATGGCCCGGTCCTGCGCCCGAACACCCTGCGCGGCCGCGCCGGAGGCGCTGCAGTCGGGCCGGCAGGCGTCTTGCCAGGCTCGGCCGCCGCGACAGACGGCTGCCCATCCTTGCCGAAAGCGCGAAAGCTGGTCGGCGCCAGTTCCGGCTTTGCCAGCACGAAGCCCTGCACCATCGATGCGCCGGATTTCTCGGCCAATTCAAGCTGCCAGCCTTCCTCGATGCCTTCGAACACCGTCCGGATGCCCTGTAGTTCGAAGTTCGTCACCATGGCAGTCAGTAGGGCAAAGCCGGCGCCCGATTCCATGAGCTGCGTGATCCAGTGCGCATCGAATTTGACGATGTCGGGCTTGAGCTCCTTGATGCGGTTGATGTCGGATTCATCGGCGCCGTAATCGTCGACGGCGATGCGAAAGCCATTGGCCCGCAGCGCCTCGACAAAGCTGTAGAGCGTTTCCTGCGACGCCGACTTCTGCTCGGTCACCTCGCACACGATGCGGCGCGGATCGATCCCGGCTTCGTGCAGCACCAGCCGCATGTCGCGCAACGCGTTGTCGGCGATGGAGCGCTCGGTAAACACCGACGGATCGAAATTGACGAAGATCGAAGCCTCTTGCGGCAGGCAGGCGCCGGCATTGAGCAAATGCAGCGTGCGCGTCAGCGCCTCGATATGCAGGCGGTCGCCGGCCGGACAGGTGCGGAAGAAGTTCATCGGCGATTGCGGCTCGCTGTCACGAAACGGCCGGATCAGCCCCTCGAACGCTGCGATCGAGAGCTTGCCCTCCTTGAAGGCGAAGATCGGCTGAAAGGCGCTCTGCAGCGTGTAGGGACCCCAGACACCTGAAGCGGTGCCGTCATCGTGACGGATGATGTGGGCAAGCCCGGTGCTGCGCGACAAGGGTCCCTCGCTCCGCGAGACAGGCGAAATGGCTGGCGATCCTGCCGTCAAAGGTTTTAGCGGCCGTTGATGAATTTATTCTTGCCGGGGATAAGCCTATCGATTGCAGAGCCCGCAACGCAGAGTGAAACCGTCATGCACGCGCTCCAAAAAGCCGATCTCCACGGGTCCTTGACCCTGGCTCATCCGACAATGCTTGCACTTGCCGGGTCGATGCGACATGAGAGGCGCCGCAGCTGTTTGCGGTTGCGCCGACCCCTCTGGAGATTTCTGGCCATGGCCTTTCTTGCCGACGCCCTTGCCCGCGTAAAGCCTTCCGCCACCATCGCGGTGACGCAGAAAGCCCGCGAGCTGAAAAATGCCGGCCGCGACATTATCGGCCTCGGCGCCGGCGAACCGGATTTCGACACGCCCGACAACATCAAGAATGCGGCGATCGAGGCGATCCGCCGCGGCGAGACCAAATACCCGCCGGTTTCGGGCATCGCGCCGCTGCGCGAGGCGATCGCGAAAAAATTCAAGCGCGAGAACAATCTCGACTACAAGCCCGAGCAGACCATTGTCGGCACCGGCGGCAAGCAGATCCTGTTCAACGCCTTCATGGCGACGCTGAACCCAAGCGACGAGGTCATCATCCCCCGCCCCTATTGGGTCAGCTATCCCGAAATGGTGGCGATCTGCGGCGGCACCTCGGTGTTCGCCGACACCTCGATCGACAATGGTTTCAAGCTCACTCCCGCCGTGCTGGAAAAGGCGATCACGCCGAAGACCAAATGGCTGTTGATGAACTCGCCATCGAACCCGTCCGGCGCCGCATACACGGAAGCCGAGCTGCGCGCGCTGGCCGACGTGCTCTTGAAGCATCCGCATGTCTGGACACTGACCGACGACATGTACGAGCACCTGACCTATGGCGACTTCGTCTTCAGGACGATCGCCGAGGTCGAGCCGAAACTCTACGAGCGCACGCTGACCATGAACGGCGTCTCGAAAGCCTACGCCATGACCGGCTGGCGCATCGGCTATGCCGCGGGTCCGGTCCAGCTGATCAAGGCGATGGACATGATCCAGGGCCAGCAGACCTCGGGCGCCTGCACCATCGCGCAATGGGCCTCGGTCGAGGCGCTCAACGGCCCGCAGGATTTCGTCGCCAGGAACAAGGCGATCTTTCAGGGCCGTCGCGACCTCGTCGTGTCGATGCTCAACCAGGCGCGCGGCATAACCTGCCCGTCGCCGGAAGGCGCCTTCTACGTCTATCCGTCCTGTGCCCAGCTGATCGGCAAGAGGACCAAAGCCGGCAAGGTCATCGACACCGACGAGACTTTCTGCTCCGAATTGCTCGAAGGCGAGGGTGTCGCGGTGGTGTTCGGCTCTGCCTTCGGCCTCGGCCCCAACTTCCGCATCTCCTACGCCACGTCGGAGACGCTGCTGGAGGAAGCCTGCACGCGCATCCAGCGGTTCACGGCATCGCTGACCTGAACTGGCGGCACCGAGACATGAAACCCGGCTTCGAGCCGGGTTTCATGTCAGGAGCAGACCTCAGCCGCCATACTGCTCGCTGGTGACCGCTTCCATCCAATCGGCATGGACGCCGTCCAGCGCTTCCTGCATGGCGACGTGGGTCATTGTCGTCTTTGGACCCGCGCCGTGCCAGTGCTTCTCGCCGGGCTCGAACGAGATCACGTCGCCCGCCTTGATCTGCTGGATCGGCCCGCCCCATGTCTGCGCAAGGCCGGCGCCCGACGTGACATAGAGCGTTTGGCCGAGCGGATGCGTGTGCCAGTGGGTACGCGCGCCAGGCTCGAAGCTGACCAGCGTGGCCCGCAGCCGCGCCGGCGCTTCCTTCTCGATGATGGGCGTCTGCAGCACGCGGCCAGTGAAATACTTCTCCGGTGCGATGATGGTCGGCACGCTGCCGCAGGCAATGATCTTCATCTCTGGTGACCCCTAAGTTTGGCAGAACCTACCCTGCCCCGGTGCCGGCTACCACCCCAGCCGGGGCCAGAACAGGCCGGCACGTACGCGATAGTCCGCGTAGGCTCCGGCCAGCGGCGTGCGCGAAAATTTCTTCTCTTCGTCCAGCGCCGCAAACACATAGAGGATAGCGATCCCGGCGACCGGCACCAACGCCCAGACCGACCAGGTCGCGATCCCCCAGCCGATCCAGAAGACGATGTAGGACGTATAGAAGGGGTGGCGGACATGGCCGTAGGGGCCGTGGGTCAGCAGGCTGTGCGGATCGTCGGGTGCGAAGACGAAGCGCAGCCGCACCTTGCGCGACGTGACGATCGCCCACCAGAACAGGGCAGAGCTCGCCAGTTCGACGGCAAGTCCGGTGAGCTTTGCCGAACCCGGCTGCGATTGGATCCAAAGGGTGGCGAGAAAGAACAGCGCCGTGGCGATGACCGCCGCCGAAATCACCATGGCGCCTGGAGACATCGCCTGCGATTGGAAATGCGCCCGCATCGACCAGACATATTGGCCAAGCATCGCGATGCTGCAGATCGAGACAAGAAGATCGAGGACTGGTTCCATTGTCGGGATTCCGCGCGTGATTGCCATGGAGCCAGCGATCGTGCCGGCTATCTCTTTAGAAATCCTTTCTTAACCACATGTTTAAAGAACATATAGAGCCAGCGATGCGATGTTGGCGGTCAGGCAAATCTCAAGGTCTAATCCAGCATGAGCATCACTCACCGCACCATCCGCACGCCGCAGGCCGACTTGCGCCTCAGCCAGTCGTCTGGGTCCGGCATGCCCATCGTCATGATCCATGGCTCGGGCAGTTCGCGCGCCGTGTTTGCCCGTCAGTTCGATAGCCCGCTTGCCGACGGCCATCGGCTGATCGCCTTCGACCTTCCCGGCCACGGCGAGTCCTCCGATGCCCGCGACCCGGCGACCGCCTATACGATTACCGGCCTTGCCCAGACCACAGCCCGGCTTCTCGACGCTTTGGGCATCGGCCACGCCATCATCTTCGGCTGGTCGCTCGGCGGCCATGTGGCGGTCGAACTGGCCAGCTTTCACCATGCGGTCAGCGGCCTGGTGCTGACCGGAGCGCCGCCGGTGTCGCGAGGGCCGCTTGGCATGCTGCGCGGCTTTCACGCCAACTGGGACATGCTGCTCGCCTCCAAGAAGGTCTACTCCGAACGCGACATCGAGCGTTTTGAGGCTCTGTGCTACGGCGACACCGCCAGTCCGTCTTTCCGCGAAGCCATCAGGCGCACCGACGGTCGGCTTCGCGCCGGCGTGGCGCGCTCCATGTTTGCGGGCAAGGGCGCCGACCAGAAACAGGTGGTCGAGCACGCTCCGTTCCCCGTCGCGGTGATCAATGGCGAGCATGATCCGCTGGTGCGGCTAAGCTATTTCGAGACCGTCGCCTACAGCTCGCTGTGGGAACAGTGCCATGTCATACCAGGCGCCGGCCATGCGCCCTTCTGGGAACGTCCGGACCTGTTCAACCCGTTGCTGTCGCGCTACGCCGAGATGGTGGTGAAGCAGAGTGCAGCCGCCACGCCCACGCGCCGCACTCAGGCAAGCTGAAATCGCCCGACGGTTCTGATCCCCGGGTCTTGCCTCGGCCGCCTGACGGCGGCGCGATTTCTATTTTCCTTGCCCTCCCGGCTAACCCGTGGGACGATGGGTTGGGCAGGTGGCTAAATGAAAACAACCCCGCCCGCGACGGTCGAACAGGCCGGCCGCCGCTCACGACAGGGTGCGATCGGCGCAAAACCGTTTCCACTTTTGCTGATCGCACTCCAAGGGCAACGCCTGAGTGGAGGTCAGCCATGGGTACTCGCGCCGGAGGACGACGCACGGGACCGAAATGCATTGCCATAGTCGGTCCCTTTGCAAGCGGTAAGACGACACTTCTCGAAGCCATCCTCGCCCGTACGGGCGCCATCCCCCGCCAAAATCCCGTTTCATCGGGAAGCACCGTTTCCGATCATTCGCCCGAGGCGCGGGCGCACGCCATGAGCGTCGAGGCGACCTTTGCCACCACCGAATTCATGGGCGAGCAGATCACCTTCGTCGACTGTCCCGGATCGATCGAATTCTCCTTCGAGGCCGAGCCGGTGCTGGCAGCCTGCGATCTCGCGGTGGTCGTCGCCGAGGCCGACGAGAAGAAGATCCCAGCCTTGCAGCTCATCATGCGCAAGCTCGACGATCTCGGCGTGCCGCGCATCCTGTTCCTCAACAAGGTCGACAAGGCAATCGCCGGCGTACGCGATACGCTGAAGATGCTGCAGCCGACGAGCGCGGCGCCGCTGTTGCTGCGCCAGATTCCGCTGCGCAAGGACAATGTGGTGATCGGTTCGATCGACCTGGCGCTGGAGCGCGCCTACATCTACCGCGAATATGCCGAAAGCCAGGTTGCCGAAATTCCAACTGACGACAAGGCGCGCGAACTGGAGGCTCGCTTCTCCATGCTGGAGACGCTTGCCGACCATGACGACCAGTTGATGGAGCAGTTGCTGGAGGAGATCGAGCCGCCGAAAGACGCGGTCTTCGACGATCTGTCCGCCGACCTGCGCGCCGGCGCCATAACGCCGGTGCTGATCGGCACCGCCGAAAAAGGCAACGGCGTGCTGCGCCTTTTGAAGGCGATCCGCCATGACGCACCGGATGTCGAGGCGACGCGCAAACGGCTCGGCGTCCCCGACGGCAATCACACCGTGGTCCAGGTGATGAAGACCATCCACACCGCGCATGGCGGCAAGCTGTCCGTGTCGCGCGTACTCTCCGGCCAGATCGCCGATGCAGCCGAACTCTATTTGTCGAATGGCGAGACGGCGAAGGTCTCCGGCATCTACAAGATGCTCGGAAAGGACCAGTCCAAGCTCACCGCTGCCAAGGCCGGCGACACGGTGGCGTTGGGCAAGCTGGACGAGGTCAAGACCGGCCAGACGTTGAGCTCCACGAAGGGCGGTATCAAGCCGCTGGTCACGCTGACGCCGCCGCAGCCGGTCTTTGCCTTTGCCCTGCGGCCGAAGGAGCGCAAGGACGAGGTCAAAATGTCGGCGGCCATCCAGCGCCTGGCCGAGGAAGATCCCTCGCTCACCTTGCGCCACAATCAGGACTCGGCCGAGACCGTGCTGTCCGGCCATGGCGAGATGCATCTGCGGGTCGTGCGCGAGCGGCTGGAAGGCAAGAATCAGATTCCGGTCGAAGGCCATGCGCCTGCCGTCCCCTATCGCGAGACGATCCGAAAGACGGTGCAGCAGCGCGGCCGCCACAAGAAGCAGTCCGGCGGCCATGGCCAGTTCGGCGATGTGGTGATCGAGATCAAGCCGCTGCCGCGCGGCTCCGGCTTTCAGTTCTCGGACACCATCACCGGCGGCGTCGTGCCCAAGACCTACATCCAGTCGGTCGAAACCGGCGTGCGCGATTATCTGAAATCCGGCCCGCTCGGCTTCCCTGTGGTCGATGTCGCCGTCAACCTCTCCGACGGCTCCTACCACGCCGTCGATTCCTCCGACATGGCTTTCCAGATGGCGGCCAAGCTGGCCATGAAGGAAGGCATGGCGGCCTGCTCGCCGGTGCTGCTCGAGCCGGTCATGAAGGTCGAGATCGTCACGCCGTACGAAGCCACTTCGAAGATCATCGCGCTGATCCCGCAACGGCGCGGTCAGATCCTTGGCTACGACGCGCGGCCTGACTGGCCGGGATGGGATGTCGTGGAGGCGACCATGCCGCAGGCCGAGATCGGCGACCTGATCATCGAACTGCGCTCGGCGACCTCCGGCGTCGCCAGCTATCGTTGCGCCTTCGATCACATGGCCGAGCTGACCGGACGGTTGGCCGACGAGGCGATGAACGCCAACGGCAAGGCTGCCTGACAGGCCGAAGGATGATCCGCACAAAAAACGGCGCCCGGATGATCCGGACGCCGCTCTTATTGCGGACCGTCTTCTTGGGAGGAAAACGGCAGGTCCGCCGCACGTATCCGCCGCGCCATACGGCACTGACAGACGAATAGGTTCGGACGCGGTAGCCGCCTGAGCCCGGATCTTCCGAGTGATGCCCCCATCTCCCGGTCGAACCACACCGCGTCCTATGATCTGCTTAAACGATGAATCACGCCTGCGGCATGTTACCTGAGGTTACATGTCACTGTTACGCGGCGATTTTGCTCGATTTTTCGCTGGCTACGGCAGGCCCGGAAACAAAAAAGCCGGATCAATGAAGATCCGGCTGAGTTTGATTGGAAGTGCCTGTTAAGGCTAACCTCCAGAGGGGAACACTCGAGGGCGCTAATGGGAGGAGAACGCACCCAGGAGATGATCTATATATGTGCTGTTCATGCCCAAGAAACAAGCATCTATTTTGCAACACACGCATGCAAAAAGGTACAGGCTGTGGTCTAACCCATGTCTAGGGGCCATAGGACCACGAAAAGTTGCCAAATGAATGGCGCGACCATGCTGTTGCCTTCGCAGAACCGCAAGTCGGGCTGATTCTCGCGCTCGCGGGCAAAAAGCCGAATGACGTTGAATCGGGCACCAGGCGTTTATTTTTGCGGCAGCGGGATGGGAAGGGTCGGCCGGAAGAAGGGAGACCTGACATGCGGACACCCCAGGCGATCGCCGGCAGCGCGGTCTTCTTCATCGCCGCACCTTGTGTCGTCGCCGGGCTGGTGCCCTGGCTGCTCACGGACCGCTACCGTCTGCCGCTGTCGACGGTGCCCGGCTTCGTGCCGGCCGGCTCCATCCTGATTGTCGCGGCCATCGCCCTGCTCGTCCAGTCCTTTGCCCGCTTCGCGCTCGAAGGCCTCGGCACGCCGGCGCCTGTCGCGCCCACCGAGAGACTGGTGATCGGCGGCGTCTACCGCCATGTCCGCAACCCGATGTACGTCGCCGTGCTGTCGATCATCCTCGGCCAGGCGTTGCTGTTTTCAAGCTGGAGCGTCGCTGCCTATGCCGCCATCGGCGCGATCGTCATGGGCTCTTTCGTCAGGTTCTATGAGGAGCCGACTCTCGCCCGCCGCTACGGTGGCGAATACGAGACCTACCGCCGCAATGTTCCCGGCTGGCTGCCACGGCTGACGCCTTGGCGGGGGTGACCAGCACCTCCCAAGGGCATGTTTAAAATGACCAGCTGCGCGCTTTGGCGATGATGAAGTCGCGGAAGACGTGCAGCTTGGCCTGGTTCTTCATTGCATCGGGATAGGCGAAATAGGTGTCGAAGGACGGCACCTCGGTCTCCGGCAAAAGCTGCACCAGATCCGATTCCTTGGAGATCACATAGTCGGGCAGCATGGCGATGCCGGCGCCGCCCTGCACGGCGCGCTTGATCGACAAGATGTCGTT
Organism: Mesorhizobium sp. C416B; assembly: GCF_030323165.1. Classification (NCBI taxonomy): domain Bacteria; kingdom Pseudomonadati; phylum Pseudomonadota; class Alphaproteobacteria; order Hyphomicrobiales; family Phyllobacteriaceae; genus Mesorhizobium; species Mesorhizobium sp. C416B. Next base: position 5,503,418 of record NZ_CP100471.1, on the reverse strand, counting down.
GATCTGCAGCGTCGGCACCCTTTGCCCACCGTCGAAATCGCCGATCGTTTCCAGCCAGTTCAGCTCCGACAGATGCGACGGCACCGGCACACCGAAAGTGACGATGCGATGGTTCTTCAGATCGGCGACCGAGGTCGGCTTGCCGTGCTTGCCGACATAGGACGGCGAGGCATAGAGGTGGAAATGCACAGTGAACAGGCGGCGCTGGATCAGGTCCGGCTGCTGCGGCTGGCGCAGACGGATCGCGCAATCCGCCTGGCGCATGGTGAGGTCGAGTTCCTCATTGGCGAGGATCAACTGCAGGCTGATTTCGGGATAGAGCTCGATGAACTCCTGCACCCGTTCGGTCAGCCAACCGGCGCCAAGCCCGACTGTCGTCGTCACCCTGAGCACGCCTGAGGGACGGTCCTTTGCCTCGGTCAGCTTCGACTTGATGGTCTCCAGCTTCATCAGCACGTCATGCGCCGTGCGGAACAGCATTTCGCCCTGCTCGGTCAGCACCAGGCCGCGGGCATGGCGATTGAACAGCGGCACCCCGACATCATGTTCAAGCGCGCTGACCTGGCGTGAAATCGCCGATTGCGACAGGTGCAAAGTCTCGGCGGCATGGGTAAACGACCCAGCCTCCGCCGCTGCGTGAAACACGCGAAGCTTGTCCCAGTCCAACGCCATTGAGTTCCCCTCGTTCTGTTTTTGGCGTCTGAATGAAAAATCAGGCTTTTGAACGGCTTGCGACGCCGTCTTGATAGATTTTATTCCGCCGCTTCGCGGTGCACCTCGATGCCGGCCAGGTATTTTTCCGCCTCGAGCGCGGCCATGCAGCCGAGCCCGGCGGCGGTCACCGCCTGACGGTAGATATCGTCGGTCACGTCACCGGCGGCGAACACGCCGGGAACGTCCGTGCGGGTCGAATTCGGCGCCGTCCACAGATAGCCGTTCGGCTTCTGCTTCAGCTTGCCGACAAACAATTCCACCGCCGGCGCATGGCCGATCGCCACGAACACGCCGTCCACCTGGAGATGGCTGACCTCGCCGGTCACCGCATTTCTGAGCTTCAGCCCTTCGACCGAAGGCGGCAGCGGCGTCTTGCCGGGCCGGCCGGTGATCTCGTCGACTATCGTGTCCCAGATGACTCGGACATTGTCCTTTTTCAACAGCCGCTCACGCAGGATGCGCTCGGCGCGGAAATCGTTGCGCCGGTGGATGACGGTCACGCTCTTCGCCAGATTGGAGAGATAGAGCGCCTCCTCCACCGCCGAATTGCCGCCGCCGATGACAGCGACATCCTTGCCGCGATAGAAAAAACCATCGCAGGTGGCGCAGGCCGACACGCCGAAGCCCATGAAGGTCTGTTCGGTGGGGATGCCCAGCCATTTCGCCTGCGCGCCGGTGGCAATGATCAGCGCGTCGGCCGTGTAGGTGGTGCCGGAATCGCCCGTGGCGCGGAACGGCCGCACATTGAGGTCAACCTCGGTGATGATGTCGTTGATGATATCGGTGCCGACATGCTCGGCCTGCTTCAGCATCTGCTCCATCAGCCACGGGCCCTGGATCGGATCGGCGAAGCCCGGATAGTTTTCGACATCGGTGGTGATCATCAGCTGCCCGCCCTGCTGCAAGCCTGCTACGAGCATCGGCTTGAGCATGGCGCGCGCGGCGTAGACTGCGGCGGTATAGCCGGCCGGGCCGGAACCGATGATAAGGACAGGCGCGTGCTTGGTGGTCATCTAAAGCCTCTGCGGGGCAGACAATCGAGTGTGCCTTGGAAAACGACGTGAAATGCTGCTGGCAATGTAAGGGTTGCCAACCACACCAGCAAGACGATCAGGCCGTCGTCCCCGGAAAGCTTCGGCCTACAGGCTTATTCGCGCAATGGCCGCTTTCGTTACGGTTGCGAAATCGCCCGACCAAAGGGCTGGCATCGACACAAAAGTCGTTTAAGGACGAGAGCGCGAAAGATTCTTGCGCTAAGCCGAGACCGCCATGCCCCTGAAAGCCGACCTCGACGCCATCGACTGGAAGATTCTGCGCGAGCTTCAGGCCGACGGGCGCATGACCAATGTCGAACTGTCGAGCCGTGTCGGCATTTCCGCCCCGCCCTGCCTGCGCCGTGTCCGGCGGCTGGAGGAAACCGGCATCATCAGAGGCTATCGCGCCTTGCTCAACGCGCCGGCGCTCGGCATGGATGTCGTCGCCTTCTGCCTGATCGGCCTGCATCACCAAGCCGACGCGGAGCTCAAAGCTTTCGCCGAGCGCACTCGCGGCTGGCCGATCGTGCGCGACGCCTGGATGGTCTCGGGCGAATCCGACTTCCTGCTGCATTGCGTGGCGAGTGATCTCGGCACCTTCCAGACCTTCGTCATCGAAGAACTGGCTTCGGCGCCGAATGTCGACACGGTGCGCACCGCGCTGACCATCCGCCGCGTCAAGGACGAAGGGCTGGTGGCGTTCAGCGCCTGATAAGCGAGATTAACTTCGAAAAAGCATGTGCGACGCCGACCAAGACATACCCCAACAGACACACTGCTACCTCTCCGACAACTGGCAAAAGAATGAAGCCCTCCCCAGGGCCGGGGCTCTCACCAGGGGACATCTCCGGCAAAGCTAAAAAGGCTAGCAAAATAGGTGAGCAAGCAAGCCAGACGAATGTGATGACATGCGGCAACCATTTGAGACGGCACATGTTTTTTGACGCGAGAACGCCGCGCCGATCACAATCATGTTGACGACGAATATGAGCCAGAAAGCGAATTCTGGCGCCGAAATCGTAGGGTATTCCGGGTCAGATTGCGTGAACATGAGCGGCCAAGGTTGAATATGCCATCCGGTTTCAGCTACGGAATCGGGAGTACTTTGACCCACCCTGCCAAGGGCAGGATCTGCTACCTGCGCTCCACCGTGAGAACAACAGGCAATCCCCAGGGCACATCTAGCGGTGCTTGAAGCAGTGAGACGTCGCCATCCGCGACCTGGGCTTCCCACTTGGCATAGTGTTTCAACCGGTAGTTCCCGGAGCGGACGCTGAGGCAGGCAACAGGCCCGCCATCGAGGTTTAGCGCCGTCTTGAGATCGAGGTCGGTCTGCAACAGGAAGTTTGCTAGCCGGTCCAGCGAGAAGAAAGCGTCCTTGGTCGAACCGACGATGATCCAGCCCTGACGATCTTCCGCGATAAAGGTGCGGTTGGCCAACCAGTTGCTCTTGGCGCGTACATTGTTGCGGCCGTCCTCACCGACAAGCAATGGATAGGAAACCATAGCGTTTTCGGCATTCTCCGTGACTGCGCGCCAGTCACGTGAATTGAGATCGACCACATGCGTGCCGGAGGCATTCACGAACCAGGCGCCGGCCTTCGCATCGTATTCATCCGGCCCGAGCCTCGCACCCATGCTGACAAAGGGCGTGTCGGCTTCGCCCTTCAGTCCGAAATAACTGCCATTGACGATCAGAACGGTGCCGCCTGTGCCTTGTGGATTGAGTGCCGCTTCCCACTGGTCGATGTCCTTGGCACCACTGGGCTCGTTACGGGCAACGAAACGGAATTCGGCTGGATCGAAACGGTTGAGATAGAGCCGGTCAATTTCACGGTCGCCCGCCATGACGGGGATTTCTCTGACCTGGAATCCAGGCTCGGTTTCATTCCATGAGCTGGCTCCAGCGGTCACATCAGGAATTTCCGATTTCAACGCAAGCTGCATGGCAGGCGAGAGACGCGCATCGTCGGGTGCAACGGCGATCCAGTAGCTTCCGCCGCGGCGAAGAAGTGCATTGAGCCCATACACGCCGTGTTTTTGCCAGACATACCCCACGGCTGAAAGCACAGCCAATATCAACAAGACAACGGCAACAGAGATTGCTTTCTTCAATGAATTCCCCTCGTTCTTCGATGGAATGACATCTGCAAATTTCTTGCTTGAATGATGTCTGATCTCTGCAGTTTTTCCGCAAAAGAGCGTGGTGCTTTCCTGGGGAATAGCGTCAAAGCAAAGAAATGGATCGGCTCGCCGTTTCTGCGAAACGGTGAAACGCTCAAGCTAACCCATTGAGATTGCGTCGCAACAGATCCGGAAAGCTAAATCAGTCTCGATCCGAGCGACTCGACAGCTCTCAAAAGCCGTTCCAGATCATCGGGGTTGCGCAGCGGCAGAACCTCGAAGCCCGGCTCATTACTTCCCTCGCCATCCACCAGCCAGCCGCGCGGCAGGCCGGCACGTTGTCCGGCCTGCATATCCGCGGCCTTGTCGCCGACTATCAGCGAGCGCTTGAGATCGAGGCCGAGACGCTGCCGGGCCTGTAGCAGCATGCCCGGATTGGGCTTGCGCATCGGATGGTCGGCGACCGCCAGTGGCCCGCTGCCCGCCTCGTGGTAGGCGCAGGCCAGAACCATGTCGACGAAGGCATCGCCGGCGGCAAGCAGCTTGAGAACCCGGCCGTTGACCGCGGCAAATTCCTTCCAGCCGAAATAGCCGCGCGCGATGCCGGACTGGTTGGTGACGATGACCACCGGGATGTTGCCCCGGTTGGCCGCCGCGATGACCGGCACGATGCCGTCGCGCAGCGCCATTTTGGCTGGATCGTCGGGATAGCCGGTGTCGACATTGATGGTGCCGTCGCGGTCGAGGAACAGCGCCGGCGCGTTGGCTGGAAACACCCGCGAACCCACCCGCTCAACCCACAGGCCGGGCTCAGCCAGCGGGTATGGACCGTAGGCCCCGGTGTCAGCCATTCGACAGACGGTCTTCCACCACCTCGCAGAGATAGTGGTAGAGGCAGAGATGTCCCTGCTGGATGATCGGCGTCGAGGTCGAGGGCACGTTGAGCAGTATGTCGGTGAGCGGCTTGAGTTTGCCACCGCTGTCGCCGGTGAGGCTGACCACCGTCATGCCCATCATCCGAGCCTGTTCGGCGGCAGCCAGAATGCTCGGCGAATTGCCGCTGGTCGAGATCGCCAGAAGCACGCCGCCGGCCGCGCCATGCGCTTCGACCTGTCGCGAAAACACGGTGTCGAAGCCATAGTCATTGCCCCAGGCGGTCAGCATGCCCGCGTTGGCCGGCAGCGCAATCACATTGTAGGCCTTGCGCTCCTTAAGGAAGCGGCCGACCAGTTCGGTGGCAATGTGGATGGCGTCGCTGGCCGAGCCGCCATTGCCGCAGACCAGCAGCGCCTTGCCCGAGGAAAGCGCGGCGACGACCACACTCACAGCACGTTCCATCTCGGCGGTCAGGTCACGCTCGACTGTCGCGGTGATCGCGGCCGCCGAGCGGACCAGATAGTCATTCAGTCCGGACATGAAATCCCTCAGTTGGTACCGCCGCCGGCGCGCAATTTGCCGATCGTGCCGGTGGTGCTCTTGCCGGCGACAAGGTCGACCAGGACGACGCGCCCGCCCGCCTTCTGCACCACATCGGCGCCGACAACGGTTTCGACCGTGTAGTCGGCGCCCTTGACCAGAATGTCGGGCAGAAGCGCCTCGATCAGCGCCAGCGGCGTATCCTCTTCGAACACCACGACCGCATCGACCGAGGCCAGGGCGGCGAGCACGCAGGCACGATCATGCTGATCGTTGACCGGGCGCCCGGCGCCTTTCAGCCGACGCACCGAGGCATCGCTGTTGAGGCCGAGCACCAGCCGGTCGCACTGACTGCGCGCCGCGTGGAGAAGACTGACATGGCCGGCATGCAATATATCGAAGCAGCCATTGGTGAAGCCGACGCTCAGGCCCTCGTCCTTCCACGCCGCCACCATGCGCGCGGCCGATGCGGCATCGAGGATGGCGTCCTTGTGGGCGGTGGGGCCGTGCGAGCGGAACAGCGCGCCGGTGAGTTCCTCCACGGTCAGCCGCGCGGTGCCGCGTTTGCCCACCACCACACCGCCGGCGGCATTGGCGATGGAGGCGGCCATGACGCGATCGGCGCCCGCGGCCAGAGCCAGCGCGAAGCTCGCGATTACCGTATCGCCGGCGCCCGAAACGTCGAACACTTCGCGCGCCTGGGTGGCGATGTGGCGCGCCTCATCCGCGCCGACGACGCTCATGCCCTTTTCGCTGCGGGTGGCGACGACGAAGTCGAAGCCATGTGCCGAAATCAGCTGGCGTGCCGCCGCGACGATCTCGTCGTCGGCGAAAACCGGCCGACCGACAGCTTCGCCAAGCTCCTTGCGGTTGGGCGTGATGGCGGTCGCGCCGGCATAGCGCGCATAGTCGCGGCCCTTGGGATCGACCAGCACCGGTTTTCCCGCCTCGCGGCAGATGGCGATCAGGTCGGCGGCGACGCCGTCGAGCAAGATGCCCTTGCCATAGTCGGACAGAATGACGATGTCGGCGCGCGTGAGTGCGGCGCGAAAATGCCGGACCAGGTCCGCCCGTTCCTTGTCGTCGAGCGGCTTGATCTCTTCCTCATCGAAGCGCAGCACCTGCTGATTGAGCGCGCTGAAGCGGCTCTTCGACGACGTCATGCGACCGCGCTCCTGCGCCATATCAGCCGTATCGGCGCCGAGTTCGCGCAGCATGCGCACCAGATTGTCGCCGGCCACATCGGTGCCGATCACCGATATGGGAATAGCGCTGGCACCCAGCGAGACGATGTTGGCGACAACGTTGCCTGCGCCGCCCATCGTCGAGGTCTCGCCGCGCCCGTGCAGCACCGGGATCGGCGCTTCCGGCGAGATGCGCTCGATGACGCCGTTGACGAAACGGTCGAGGATGAAGTCGCCGACCACCAGCACGGCAACGTCGCCAAAGCGGGCAATAGCGCGGTGCAAAGGTTCGGGCGAAGGCGGATTGTGCTTGATCATGTCACTGGCAATGCGAGGGAAAGGCCGACCTCAATCACGCTGAAAATTGTCAATTTACGGGCCGGATCGTTCATGGCGAAGCCGATATACCGCAAATCCGCGCAGCGCAACGTCAGGGCGGCCGTCAGCTCTTCTGCAACGCGACGTGGACGCCCAGTCCGACCAGCACCGCCCCGCCCGCCCGCTGCATGATGCGCTGCGCACGGCTGGAGCGCTTCAGCCGGGCGATCACCATGCCTGCCAGCAACACGCAGACAATATCTGCCGAAGAGAACATTAAATTGACGATGGTGCCCAGCACGACGAATTGCAGCCACACCGGGAACCCCGCCGAGGCATCGATGAACTGTGGCAGGAACGCCATGAAGAAGATCGCCGTCTTCGGATTGAGCACTTCGACGGTGATGCTCTCGAAAAGTGCCCGGCGCGCCGATTTGCGCTCGATCGCCGGCAGCGCCGTGTCACCGTCCCCGCGCTTGCGGAACAAGGACACGCCAAGCCAGATCAGATAGAGCGCGCCGATGAACTTGACCGCCATGTAGAGCGGCGGCACCGCATGGAAGAGCACCGACAGCCCGGCGGCAGCCGCAAAGACATGGAAATAACCGCCAAGATGGATGCCAAGTGCCGCCGTCAGCCCCGACCAGCGCCCGCGCGCCATGGTCTGCGCGGCGGCATAGAGCATGGCCGGTCCTGGAATATAGGCAAAGATCGCCGTGGTGGCGAAAAACGCAATGAGCAGTTCGGTCGACGGCATTTTTTGTCCCCTAGCTTGCGGGCCTCGATAAAGCGGGCGCTTCGCGGTCTCACTATGGCGTCGTGGTGCTTCATCGACAGCCCGGCTGCCCTCCCTTATAAGGACCGGAATCGCAAGCAACCAGAGGCCTTCATGATCATCGTCACGGGCGGGGCCGGCATGATCGGCTCCAACATCGTCGCCGCACTCAATGCCGAAGGCCATGATGACATCCTCGTCGTCGACGACCTCACCGACGGCCACAAGATCGCCAACCTGGCCGATTTGCAGATAGCCGACTATCTCGACAAGGACGAATTCTTGGCCACCTTGGAAGCCGGCGACCTAGGCCGCGTCGAGGCCGTCTTCCACCAGGGCGCCTGCTCGACCACCACGGAATGGAACGGCAAGTTCATGATGGACGTGAACTACGCCTTCTCAAAGCGCTTGCTGCATGGCTGTCTTTCGCTGCGCATACCGTTCCTCTATGCCTCCTCGGCTTCCGTCTACGGCGGCGGTTCGGAGTTTCGCGAGGACCCCGCACTTGAGCGGCCGCTCAACGTCTACGCCTATTCGAAGAAACTATTCGACGACTATGTCAGGCGCACTGTGTTCGACACCGATCATTCGCAGGTCGCCGGCCTGCGCTACTTCAACGTCTATGGCCCGCGCGAGGCGCACAAGGGCGCCATGGCCTCGGTCGCCTTCCATCTGTTCAATCAGGTCGGGCGCGGCGAAAACCCAAAGCTGTTCGGCGCCCATGACGGCTTCGGGCCTGGCGAACAGAGCCGCGACTTCATTCATGTCGGCGATGTCGCCGACGTCAATCTGTGGCTGTGGAAGCGCGGCTCGAGCGGCATCTTCAACTGCGGCACCGGCCGCGCCCAGCCGTTCCGCGCCATTGCCGAGACCGTGATCGATACGCTGGGCAAGGGCGAGATCGAGTTCATCGAATTCCCCGATCACCTCAAGGGCAGCTATCAGAGTTTTACCCAGGCTGATATGTCCCGCTTGCGCGCAGCCGGCTATAATGGGCAATTCCGCAGCGTGGAAACCGGCGTCAGAGACTATGTCGAATGGCTGAAAGCCCAACGATCCTCGTGATCGGCCCACGCTGGGTGGGCGATATGGTCATGGCGCAGTGCCTGTTTTCGGCGTTGAAGGAGCTCCATCCCAACGCCGCCATCGACGTGCTTGCCCCGGCCTGGGCGGCCCCGCTGGTCAAGCGCATGCCCGAGATTCGCCAGCAGATCGATTTCCCGCTGCAACCCGGTGCGCTCGAATTCATCATTCGCCGCCGCTTCGGCCGCCTGCTGCGCGGCCGCTACGACATGGCCTACGTCCTGCCGGGCAGCTGGAAATCGGCGCTGATCCCGTTCTTTGCCCGCATCCCCCGCCGCTTCGGCAATCTCCGGGAAATGCGCTACGGCCTGCTGACCGACATCGTGCCGCTGCCCGATGCCCTCAAACGGCGCACTGCGCAGGCCTATTTTGGCCTCGCCCAAGGCGGACATTTCCGGCCGCCGCGGCTCACCGTCGACGCCGGCAATCAGAAAGAGCTGCTCGCTCGCTTCGCAGTGCAGCCGGGAAAATTCGTCGCCATGATGCCCGGCGCCGAATTCGGTCCGGCCAAACGCTGGCCTAGCGAAAGCTATGCCGGCCTCGCCGGAGAGATGATGGCGAAAGGATTCAAGGTCGCGTTGTTCGGCTCGAAGAACGATCGCGACGTCACCGCCGAGATCGCAGCACTCGCGCCCGGTGTCGTCGATCTGGCAGGAAAGACACGGCTGGAGGACGCCATCGACCTGATAGCCGCGGCCAGGCTGGCGGTGTCCAACGACAGCGGGCTGATGCATGTCGCGGCCGCCGTCGGCACGCCGGTCGTTGCCGTCTACGGTTCGACCTCGCCGGAAAACACGCCGCCGTTGGCTGAACAGCGCGAACTGATCTGGTTGCATCTGTCCTGTTCGCCCTGCCATCGGAAGATCTGTCCGCTCGGCCACCTCAACTGCCTGAAGACGCTGGACGTTGCCCGAGTGGCAGCGGCGGCGGACAGGTTGCTGGAACTCCCGGCCGCCGCATGAAGGTGTTGATCGTCAAGACCTCCTCGATGGGCGACGTCATCCACACCTTCCCCGCCGTCGAAGATGCACGCCGCAAGCGCCCCGATATCGCCTTCGACTGGTGCGTCGAAGAGGCCTTTGCCGGCATCGTCGCGCTGCATCCGGCGATAGCAAAGATCCATACCGTCGCCATCCGGCGCTGGCGCAAGCATCTGTTCAACGCCGGCACATGGCGGGAGGCGACAAGCTTGCGCCGCGCTCTGCAAGCAGGCGAGTACGACCTCGTCATCGATGCGCAGGGGCTGCTGAAATCGGCCCTGGTGGCGAAACAGGCAGCGGCACCAATCGCAGGTTTCGACCGCGCAAGCGCGCGGGAGCCCTCGGCAACGTTGTTTTACCAGCGCAAATACGCCGTGCCGCGCAACCTGCACGCCATCGAACGCACGCGCCGGCTGTTCGGGCTGGCGCTCGGCTACGAGCCCGATCTTTCGGCGCTCGCATCCGGGATTGTGCCGCCTCCCGGCGGCCTGGCCGGCATTGACGGCAAGACGGCCTTCCTGCTGCACGGCACCAGCCGCGAGGACAAGAAATGGCCCGCCGAAGACTGGATCGAAACGGCTCGCCTGCTGGTTGGTAGCGGAATGACGCCGGTCACCACCTGGTCGAACGAGCGTGAGAAGGCGGTGGCCAAGGCGATCTCGAAAGCCGTGCCGTCAACGATCGTGGTGCCGAGATCGCCGCTGGCAGACATTGCCGCGATCCTTGGCCGCTCGACGCTGGTTATCGGCGCCGACACCGGTCTGACCCACCTCGCCAGCGCCTTCGGCCTGCCGACGGTCGCGGTGTTCCTGGCGACCGAGCCGGGTTTGACCGGCCCGCGCGGGCAATATGCCTCAACGCTGCTGGCCGCATCGGGGGAGCGCCTAACGCCGGCGAAGGTGGTGGCGGAAGCTGAGAAGCAGCTGGCGCTCAAATCACGAGCACCAGCCTAGAGCCTTTCAGAAGGATCTGAGGTGCTAGATAAATTGCACCTGGACGATCTCGTAACCCCTGGCGCCGCCGGGGGCGTTGACCTCGATGGCGTCGCCGACTTCCTTGCCGATCAGCGCGCGCGCGATCGGCGAGGAGATCGAAATACGGCCCGATTTCACATCCGCTTCCTGGTCGCCGACAATCTGGTAGGTCTTCTTTTCCTCGGTGTCCTCGTCGACCAGCACCACCGTGGCGCCGAACTTGACCTTGTCGCCGCTAAGCTTGGTGACGTCGATCACCTCGGCCCGAGCAATATAGTCTTCCAGTTCGTTGACACGGCCCTCATTGAGGCTCTGCGCCTCTTTGGCGGCATGATATTCGGCATTTTCGGACAGGTCGCCATGCGAGCGCGCTTCGGAGATCGCCTCGATGATACGCGGCCGCTCTTGCTGCTGGCGCCAGCGCAGTTCTTCCTTCAATGACGCGAACCCCTCGCCTGTCATCGGGACCTTGTTCATGATGCCTGACCTTTCCTGCCGCCACCCCCGCATTTCGGGGAAAGCCTTGTCGATGGGTATAAAAAGAAAACGGGTCCGGCAGCCTCGGGCTAACGGAACCGTTTCACCGCAATTTTCCCCAATATAGCGATCCTCGCGCGTTTTTCACGCTGAAAAAGCAGGCTTTTTGAAAAATCATGAGCCGACTTGCGCAATTGCCGTCACGGCATGTGCAGCGTGTTGCAGTTGCGACAACAAAAACCGGCTGCGATTGCTCGCAGCCGGCCCAGAGAAGCCGTTGGGGTGGGGTCAGCTTCTCATGAAATGGTAGATCTGTTCGGCCAGCATGCCGTATTCGCGCGAATCTTTGCCCGTCCGCTTCTCGATCTCGGCCAGCTGCGCCTGGGCGCCGGCCAGATCGCCGATCTGCAGATGGGCCTCGCCGAGATATTCGCGCACCAGCGTGTAATCCGGGTTGATGCGGAGCGCTTCCTCGTAATAGCCGAGGCCGACGGTGACACGGCCGGAATGGCGATGCGAATAGCCGAGATAGTTGAGGATGCGTGGATCCTGCTTGTTGGCGGCAAGGCTGAGCACGGCGATCGCCTCATCATAACGCCCGGCCATGGCCAGGTCGTGACCAGCATCGTAGATGTTGTCGTCGTCCAGCATGCCGTACTTCGGCGCGACGCATTTCTGCTTTTTCTTGTCCCAGACCTGCCCCTTCTTGCACTGGGTGGTGGTCTCGGTACCACCGCCACCGCCGCCGGCCGCAAACACCGGAACCGCAAAGAACTGCAGCGCCACAAGCGCCGCAGCCGCCTGGATCAACACTCTTTTATGCATCGAAGCCTCCTTGAGGGATAATGACGATCTTGAGGGAAAATGACGATAATGAAAAGCTAACGCCGGGATGCAGACTTTTCATCCCGGAAACCCGCAGCCGCCGAAACTATTTGTGCGGCCGTGCCTAACCTGAATTCGGTCAAAGGCGGGAGCCAGGGATCAGAACATGACGTGACGCGCGCTGCAAATCCGCTATCATTCGGGAAATGATCAGCGGGGGTGCCCGAGAGTGCAACAGCGCCGTGAGCGGGAATGGGAGCTATCGATCGGCCCGGACACCGTGCGCCTGTTCATTCTCAAGGCAAAGGGACTGAGTGCTGCCGTCAACGAAGACTATGCCGACGGTGCCGAGCATGAGGTCGAGCTCGATGGTGAATCACATGCCAATCACCACCATGACGGTCTGGCGGAGGAAAGCGCGGAAGACCTCACCGAGGAAGAGCTGCGCGAGCTGATCAACGACCTCAACGTCGACGAAGCGGCCGAGTTGATCGCGCTGGCCTGGGTCGGCCGCGGCGACTATGACGCAGCGGAATGGTCCGATGCGGTTGCCGCCGCGCGCGACCGCGCCAACAAGCGCACGGCGAAATACCTGCTCGGCATGCCGCTTTTGGCCGACTGGCTGGAAGAAGGGCTGGAAGCGATTGGCGCGTAACGACGTCGTTACCGTTCGTGATGGGCCGCAGGCAACCTCCGGGCGTTCGCGCCGTTGAGGACGATGGGGTCGCCTGTACTTTCCCGAACATCCAGGGTTGCACTGGTCATGGTCGTCACGGCTCTGCTGCTGACGCCCCTGCTGACGCAAGCCGACGCCAAACAGCGCAAGAAGCATTACACGCCGCTGTCACAGCGGTTGGAGCAGCTGTTTTCACCGCGGGTCGACTCGCATCCTAAGCCGCGCAGCAAGCACCGCCAGAAGCCCAGTCCAAAGCGGCACATCACGCCAAAGCAGGTGGAACAAAAGACCCCGGATAAAAAGCCCTCGCCCGCCGATGTTCCGGTGCAGCCCTCGCGCGTTGTCCCGCTGCCCGAGGCGCGTCCTTCAGAGGCGCCGAAGACCGGCGCGGCACCGATCGAAAAGCAAAAGGCCGAAGGTCCGAACACCCTTGGCGCGTCCGATCGATTCAACGAAGAAAAGTCCCGTTTTAAAAAGCAGGCGCGGCCCGGACCGTCAGCCCCGAAGCCGTCGACCGATAGGCAAAGCGAGCCCGAGCCGCCGGCCGCGGTGCCGATTCCGACACAAAAGCCAGACACTTCGGAACCTGAAGCTCAGCCGCCGGCCGTTGCCCCGCAACCACCTGAAAAACCCGATGCCGGCGACAAGAAGATGCTGCCCGATGCGCGCTCGGCCGATTTGCCCGATGCAAAAATGCCGGCGGCGGAAGTCGCCTGTCGCGAGCGGCTGACGGCCCTTGGTGTCGAATTCGAGGAGCATAAGGCGGAAAGCAATCCCGACATCGGCTGCTCGATCCCCTATCCCCTGGTGCTGAAGTCGCTCGGAAAATCCATCGCCATCGGACCCACGACCGAACTCAACTGCCCGATGGCCGAGGCGGCAGCCCGCTTTGCCGCCGAAATCATACAGCCGGCGGCGAAAGCCGAGTTCGGAGCCGACCTGAAATCGATCAACCAGGCATCGGCCTTTGTTTGCCGGCCGCGCAACGGCACGCGCCATCTGTCGGAACATGCCTTCGGCAACGCGCTCGATATTGCCAGCTTCACGTTGTCGGATGGCAGAAAGATCGAAGTCGGTCCAACGCCGCCCGAGAAGGACGGCAAATTCCTCAATGCGGTGCGCAAGGCCGCCTGCGGACCGTTCAAGACCGTGCTTGGACCGGGCGCGGACCCGGACCATTCCCTGCATTTCCATCTCGATCTCGAACCGCGCCGGAATGGTGGCACTTTCTGCCAGTAATGGCCCTCCAGTGATCGTCATGCCGGTGATGGTATGGCTGCCGCATTTCGGCCGCAGGCATGAACGGGAACGCTGAGTTTTCCTTTACCCTTGATCGTTAAAATCCCACCGATCAAGGACAGGATCCCGCCCATGGCCGCAATATTTCGCGCCGCGAAGGCAAAAAGCGCAGCGATACTGGCCACCGGTCTTGCGCTGGCCGCCGTTTCGGCTTGCAACACTGGCAGCGTGCTGTCGCTGCAGCCGGCCGTCGATGTCGGCTCGCAGACCGCGGCCGTGCCGCAATATGAAGGCATGCAGAAGCTCGTCCCGTCCAATCCCTATATGACTGCCGCCTATCCGCACATGGACGAGCCGATGTCGGAGTCGGAGCCGCAGCAGATGCCGGCCAGCGAAACCGATTGCCGTGGCGAACTGAAGCGCCTTCGCGTCGTCTACACCGATGTGCAGCCGATCCATGAGGGACAGTGCGGCATAGACTGGCCGGTCAAGGTCTCCGCCATCGGCGGCATCCAGATGAAGCCCGCCGCGACATTGACCTGCGACATGGCCGCAAGTTTCGCCGCCTGGACCAGCAACGAACTGGTTCCCTCCGCCCGCTGGCGCTATTTCTCGGGCGTCAAGACCATCCACCAGGGCTCAAGCTATTCCTGCCGCAACATCGCCGGCGAAGGTGTCCTGTCCGAGCACGGCAAGGGCAACGCCCTCGACGTCATGAGCATCGAGCTCAACAACGGCGACGACATCGACGTGCGCAAGCCCGGCCTGTTTGCCTTCCGCACCCGCGGCTTCCTCAACAATGTGCGTGCCGACGGCTGCCAGTATTTCACCACCGTGCTCGGTCCCGGCTACAATTACGATCACCGCAACCATTTCCATTTCGACATCAAGAACCGCAAAAGCGGCTACCGCGCCTGCCGCTAAGGCGTTTCACCGTTCAGAAATCAGTCGGGATTGGCGTTCCTGGTGGAAGCGATGATTTGCTGGGCCACCAGATCCTGGATGCGCCAAAGGTTCCTGTCGCGGATACCGCTCTCTTCCAACTTGCTGACGGTTCGGAACAGGTATTGAGCCGACGAGCCCCAATGCCCGGCAGCCCGCGCCAGCGTGTCGGCAACCTGCTCCAATGGCAGCCGGCCGGCATAGGCCCTGCCGTCTGGCGCGGCGACGAAAGCCAAGGCCCGCAACGGCCCATCCTTGGTCTTGACCTTGATCCAGCATGGCACGTTAGTCGGCGGATTGGCATCGATCTCGCGGCGCATCAACTGTCCAAGTTGCCCGACATGGTCTTCCGCGGGCAGCCGATAGACGATGCCGTTGCAGCTGCCGCCTCGATCGAGCGCCAGCATCAGCGCCGGCAAATCACGGGTTCCGCGCCAACGGGTCAGCGTCAGGCAGAACGAGCGGTGCCATCCTGGCGCCGTGGCCGGGCGCTGCTCGACATGGGCAAATTCGGGGTTCCAGATCAGCGACCCGTAGGCAAAGACCCATAGCGCTTCAGGCCGATGCTCCGACAGAAGTTGCTCGACAAGACTATCGAACTCCGCGTCTGTATGCTCGGTTGTTCCGGGCTCGGGACCCGGATCCGGTTCGACACGCTCGACCCTTGCGACAAGGTCCGCGGTCAATGCCATCGAGCTGCGACCCACCGGCTTCTTATCCATTCCTGCTCACCCCCCGCAAAAACGATGGCCGACGATAGAACGGCTGCTCGCCGCTGGCCATTGATTTCCAGGGTCCGTCAGGCACAGATACCGCACGGATCGAGCCGCTTTCATGAGCCGACGAAGCCTGCAACGACGCGCATTGACCTGGCTCGCCGCTCTTCTGGCGGTCTGGCTGGCCCTCGCCTATGTCGCTGCGCCGGAATTCTGGACGGTTCGCGACCGCGGCTTTCGCACGCAGACTTTCGAGATGGTGACACACACGCCGCAAGGCATTCCGGGCGACCCGATCAATATCGGCCTTGTCGGTACCGAAAAAGAGATGGTCCATGCCTTCGCCATGACCGGATGGGATACGGCCGATGGCGTGACGCTAAAGACCGCGATCGAAATCGGTGAGAGCGTGCTGTTCGACCATCCCTATCCTGACGCCCCGGTCAGCCGGCTGCTGTTCGAAGGCCGCGCCCAGGATCTCGCCTTCGAAAAGCCGGTCGGCGGGAGCGCCGACCGGCGCCATCATGTCCGCTTCTGGCGCAGCGATGCGACCGGCGACGACGGCCGAACGCTCTGGATGGGCTCGGCCAGCTTCGACCGCGGCGTTGGTCTCAGCCGCGATACCGGCGCCATCACCCACCATATCGCCCCTGACATCGACGCCGAGCGCGATCTCGTGATCCACGACCTGTCGGCGGCCGGCATGGTGACCTCGGCGAGCGACATCCCGGGCATCGGCGCCACCAGGACCGGACGCAACGGCGGCGGCGATCCCTATTTCACCGACGGCAAGGCTGTTGTCGGGGTGCTCAGGCAATTCCCCTGAACCACTGTCATTTTCCAAAAATCATCGCGGACTATTTTCCTGCGGCCCGCCGCAATGCTATTGAGCCCTGATGCTATACGTCGAAATCGCCACCGTGGTCGTCCTCATCTGTGTGAACGGCCTTCTGTCGATGTCCGAGCTCGCCATCGTGTCGTCGCGCCCGGCGCGGCTCAAGGCGATGATCGACCGCGGCGTCAATGGCGCCGGGCGTGCGCTGACGCTCGGCTCCAATCCCGGCAAATTCCTGTCGTCGGTGCAGATCGGCATCACTCTGGTCGGCGTGCTGTCGGGCGCCTTCTCCGGCGCCACGCTGGGCGACAGGCTTTCGGTGTACCTGGCCTCGACCGGCATGCGCGAAAACATCGCCGACCCGCTCGGCGTCGGGATCGTCGTCGCCATCATCACCTATTTCTCGCTGATCGTCGGCGAGCTGGTGCCCAAGCAGATCGCGCTGCGCGATCCCGAGCGCGTTGCCGCCCGCGCGGCGCCTGCAATGACCATCCTAGCCACCGTCTCGGCGCCGCTGGTGTTCCTGCTCGACATTTCCGGCCGCGCCATATTGTGGCTGCTTGGCCAGCGCGGCGAGAGCGAGGAGAAGGTCACCGACGAAGAGATCAAGATGCTGGTCGCCGAGGCCGAGCATCACGGCACCATCGAATCCGACGAGCGGCGCATGATCGCCGGCGTCATGCGGCTCGGCGATCGCGCCGTGCGCGCCGTGATGACGCCGCGCACCGAGGTCGACTGGATCAATTTGCAGTCCGATGAGGGCGCCATCCGCAAGCTCTTGATGGAGACCCAGCATTCGCGCCTCCCGGCCGGCGATGGCGGGGTCGACGTCATGGTTGGCGTTGTTCAGACGCGCGACGTGCTGGCCGCCCTGCTCGCCGGCCGCGCACTCGATCCGCGCAAGCATGTGCGCGCCGCCCCCATCGTCTACGACCAGGCCGACGCGCTGGATGTGCTGCAGAAGCTGAAGGAATCCGACGTGCCGATGGCGCTGGTGCATGACGAATACGGCCATTTCGAAGGGATCGTCACACCTGCCGACATTCTCGAGGCCATCACCGGCGTCTTCCGGGCCGATACCGACGCCGGCGACGAGGAAAACGCCGTCAAGCGCGAGGACGGCTCATGGCTGCTCGCGGGATACATGCAAGCCGACGAGATGGCTGACGTTCTCGGTATCGACCTGCCGGAAAATCGGGATTACGAGACCGTCGCCGGTTATGTGCTGTCGCACATGCACCATCTGCCGGCGACCGGCGAATGCGTCGACGCGCAAGGCTGGCGTTTCGAGGTCGTCGACCTCGACGGCCGCCGCATCGACAAGCTGATCGCCACCCGGCTGCCCAGCGGCCATCGCGAAGTGGTGCGTTGACGCTCTGCCGTCAAAGCGAATAGCGCGCTCAGACCGCGGCTTCGATCGGTTCGGCAAGCTTCGGATTGGAGCGCGAGGCGATCAGGCAACTGGCCACGATCAGGGCCGCTCCAGCCAGCGTGGTCCAGGTCGCCGCCTCGTCGAAGAACAGCCAGCCAAACACGATCGCCCAGATGAAGGCAGAATACTCCGTCGGGATCAGATATTGCGCTTCGGCCCGCGCGTAGGACCAGCTCATCAGGAACTGGCCGGAGAGCGACAGCGCCGTCACCCCGGCCAGCGGAAGCCAGAGATTGCCCGGCAGGGCAACCGCGAGCCAGGGAGCGGCGGGGAGAAGGACGGCGGCAACGCACAGGTTCTGGAACAGCATGATCTCGACTGGCTTGGCCACCAGCGCCTGCCGCCGCGAGAGGATCAGATTGTAGGCGTAGAACACCGTCGATGCGAGCACCGCCACCGTGCCAAGCAGGGCATCCCCGGTATAATTCCCTTGCCCGAACTGTCCGGCCATGATGATGACGACGCCGGCGATGCCCGCCAGCGACGCCCAGATCGCCTGGCGCTGTATGCGTTCGCCCAAAAGCAGCGCCGCCAGCAGGAGAGCGAACAGCGGCGCGACGAAACTAAGCCCGATCCCATCCGCCAGCGGCAATCTGGCAAGGCCCCAGAAGAACGACAGCAGAACGATGCCCACGACCACGGCGCGCAGCGCGTGTAGTCGCAGCACGGAAGGCGTGGGAAGGGAACGCGGCCCCGCCGCCCAGGCCGTGCCCGCGACCACGCTCGCAAGCATGCTTCGCCACAGCACCGTGTTGTAGACACCGACGGCGATCACCAGGATTTTCATCGCCGCATCCATGGCGGACAGAAGGAAGATCGCAAGTGCACAGACCAGCACCGGGGTCATGGGGGAAACGACGCCTGACGGGCTGGGTAACTTCACGGGGCATGCTCATGTGATGGATCGCAGCCGGATATATCAGGGGAGGACGGCCAGGCCAGATGGCAGGGCCGTGCATATGGCGGTCCAACCGATCTTCGCAGCCCCTCGATTTGAATTCGGTGCGTCGGCAGCGCCTTTCGCTATCGGCCCCAGCCTGCCCTCACCCATGATTGATCCGCTGGACGAATGGCAAAAGCAGCCAAAGCCTCTATATCGATTGTCATGGATGCATCGAACGAACACGCGCTAAACGACGAGCTTCTCCAAGATATCCAGCGCCTGTCCTTCGAGTATTTTCTCAACGAGGCCAACCCTGCCAACGGCCTAGTCGCCGACCGCAACACGCAGGCGTCGCCTGCCAGCATAGCCGCCGTCGGGCTCGCTTTGTCGTCCTATCCCGTCGGTGTCGAGCGCGGTTTCATGACGCGCGATGCCGCAATCGAGCGGACGCTCGCCACGCTTCGCTTCTTCTGGAACGCCCCGCACGGGCCGGAGCCCGATGCCACCGGCTACAAAGGTTTCTACTATCATTTCCTCGACATGAAGACCGGCCGCCGCGTCTGGAATTGCGAACTGTCCACGATCGATACCGCCCTTTTGCTTGCCGGTGTTCTGGCCGCCGGCGCTTATTTCGACGAGGACGATGAGCTCGAACTGGAAATCCGCCAGCTTGCCGATGCGCTCTACCGCCGTGCCGACTGGCGCTGGGCGCAGAACGGCGGCGCCACCGTCACCCATGGCTGGCGGCCTGGAAAAGGCTTTCTCCGCTACCGCTGGGAAGGATTTGACGAGGCGCTGATCCTGTACGTCCTGGGTCTCGGTTCGCCGACCCACTCGCTAACTCCCGAGAGCTACGCGGCCTGGCTGTCCACTTACAAATGGAAGACCATCTACGGCCGCGAGGTGGTCTATGCCGGCCCGCTTTTCATCCACCAGTTCTCGCATATCTGGATCGATTTTCGCGACATCGGCGATGCCTTCATGCGCGATCACGACCGGGACTATTTCGAAAACAGCCGCCAGGCGACGTATCTGCAGCGCGATTACGCAATCCGCAATCCGAGGGGGTTCGCGGGCTATGGCGAGAATTGCTGGGGCGTCACCGCCAGCGACGGCCCAGGTCCGATCGCGCGGCGAGCCGATGGACGCCGCTTCTTCGGTTATCTCGCCCGCGGCGCACCGTTTGGCCCCGATGACGGCACGCTGTCGCCATGGGCGGCAATCGCCTCCTTGCCTTTTGCGCCGGAAATCGTGCTGCCGGCGCTGCGCCATTTCCACGAGATGGACCTGCGCGACGGCAACCCTTACGGCTTCACCGCGAGCTTCAACCCGACGATCGCTGCCGACGACGGCCGCGCCTGCGGTTGGGTATCGCCGGACCATGTCGGCATCAACCAGGGGCCGATCGCCCTGATGATCGAGAACTACCGGTCCGACTTCCTGTGGCGATTGATGCGCCGCGTGCCGGCCATCACCACAGGACTGCGCCGGGCCGGGTTTTCCGGCGGTTGGCTGTGACAGGCGGCGATCCTTCGCGCGGGATCGTCAAGGCATCAGCGCGAGTTTGCCGGTCCGACTCCACCATCCGGCCAAGGGAGCCGAGAGCGCCTCTTCACGTGAATGAAAAAGGGCGGCGCAAACGCCGCCCTTTGGAAAAATCATCGGTCCTTGGGAGGATAAGGCTCAGGCCGCCTGGGCTTCGCCGGCAATCGCGTCGGCCTGACGCGCTGCCTTGAGCACGCGGGCCCACCAGGCAACGTCGTTGACCAGCGCCGTGGCAGCCTGGTTCAGATGCTCGATCTCCTCGAGCTTCTTCTCGCCCTGGCGCACCGCCAGGAAATCGCTCCAGGCAATGTGAACGGCGGATTTGACCGGCGCCATCTGCAATTCGACCGCGGCAAGACGCAAATGTTCGACAGCGCGCGAGCCGCCGACGCTGCCATAGCCGACGAAACCGGCCGGCTTCTTGTTCCATTCATTGGCGGCGTAATCGATGGCGTTCTTCAGCACGGCCGTCGGGCCATGGTTGTATTCGGCGGCGGTGAAGATGAAGCCGTCGAATTCGGCGACCTTCTTTTGCCAGCGCTGGGCAACTTCGTTCTGCGACGGCGCCCAGGCGGACGAGGCGACCTCGTCGAAGAAGGGCAGCGGCCAGTCGCGCAGGTCGACGGTCTCGACGTCGATGTCGGCATGGGATTTCGCGATCTTGGCGATCCACTGGGCGGGCACATCGGCGAAACGCGCGGCGCGTGTCGAACCGACGACGATGGCGATTTTGGGCTTGGACATGGGGCTCTCCATATATGCAAAAGCTGGTATCGTTTGGATACCGGCGCTATATGAGATACTGACAAATGGCAGCGCAAGGAGGCACCGTTATGTTACTGAGGCACCCGCACAACACCGAAGACTGCCGCGCCGTCTCGGAAATCCTGCAGCGCGTCGGCGACAAATGGACCGTTCTGGTCGTCGGCAAGCTGGGCGGCGGACCGCTGCGTTTCAATGAGTTGCGCGCCGCTGTCGGCGGCATTTCGCAGAAGATGCTGACCACCACCTTGCGCGGTCTTGAGCGCGACGGCTTCGTCACCCGAACCGTGTTCCCGACCATCCCGCCACGCGTCGACTATGAGCTGACGGAGCTCGGCCATGAGCTGCTGGTGCCGGTCGGCGCGCTCGGCGAATGGGCGCGGAAGAACACCTCGCGGGTCCAGGCGGCGCGTGAAAGATTCGATGGCGTGCACGCCTGAAAACCGTTGCTCAGCAATAGTTTACGGATGCTGCCGTCGACGACGCGTACCCGGGTTTAACTGGATCCGCCCTTGCATCGTTGGTCACGCCATGGCGACATAGCTGCAGCGTTTCGTTCGCCGGCGCATCATCATTTTGAGGCTGACGAGGTCTTCCGCTGACGGGCCCTCAGGCCTTTGACGCAGGGTTGCTGCAACACACTGCGCCGCACGTCTCTACCCTTGCAGACCGCTGGGCAGTCCGCTCGTTGCCAACGGTCCGGTCGTGCGTGCAGGCAACGCCTGGAAGCTCTTTCCTGATCTCGGTATAAGCGGTCGTGCCAAGCAGGCAGATCACCGCGACAAGGGCCGCCACGAGCCAGACGTTCAGCATATGTTGACGCATTGTCTTCCCTCCGCCGCCCGCAGAATCGGATGTGAAGGCAACCGTTGGATGTCGCGTAGCGCGTCGCCCGCGCGGGGGATGTTACATAAGCGCAAGCTTGGCAGAATCGACGATGTCAACTTTCGGTTGGAATCGGCTTCGGCTTGCCGTCGCTATCCAGCGCCACCATGACGAAATCGGCGTGGGTGACCTTCTCCATCAGGTCGGAGAGGTAGCGCTGCGCCCACGCCTCGACCTTGAGCGTCATGGAGGTGCGGCCGACGCGCTCGACATGGGTGTAGATGCACAGCGTGTCGCCGATCTTCATCGCTTTGGCGAAGGACATTTCCTTGACAGCCGCCGTCACCACGCGGCCCTTGGCCCGCTCGGCCGCACGGATGCCGCAGGCAAGATCCATCTGCGCCATCACCCAACCGCCAAAGATGTCGCCGGCCGCATTTGCATCGGCCGGCATGGCGAGCGTACGCAAGGTCAGATCACCGATCGGCCGTCCGTCCGCGTAATGCACCATCCGAGATTCCCCTGAAGCGATAGCCCTTGATCCCGTAGCGTCATGGACCCAAGAGGTCAACGCGACGGGCGAGGCTCCCGGCGCAATGTCGGTTCCATGGTGGCTTTTCCGACCAGGCGTCTCACGGTCGCTTTTTTCACAAGCCATGCCGGAAGCCGCAGGGGCGCGGCCAAGCCGTCGCGGATAGGCTGCGCTCAGTTTTGCGGAGCCGCCAACACCAATCATGCAGACTTATGACTTCATCATCGTCGGCTCCGGCTCGGCCGGCTCGGTTCTGGCCGACAGGCTGTCGATTTCGGGCCGCTTCTCCGTGCTGGTGCTGGAGGCCGGCGGCAGCGACCGCCGCTTTTATGTCCAGATGCCGCTCGGCTACGGCAAGACCTTCTTCGATCCGGCGGTCAACTGGAACTACAAGCCCGAGCCGGACCCCGGCCTTGCCGGCAATGTCGACCATTGGCCGCGCGGCAAGCTGCTTGGCGGCTCCAGCTCGATCAACGCCATGGTCTGGATCCGTGGCGCGCGCGAGGACTTTGACGACTGGCGCGATGCCGGAAATCCCGGCTGGGGCTATGACGATCTGTTGCCGGGCTTCAAGGCGCTCGAGGACAATGAGGCCGGCGCCGACAAATGGCGCGGCACCGGCGGGCCGCTGCATATCACCGACACGACGAACGCCGTCCATCCGCTGACCAGGCGCTATCTCGCCGCCGGCCAGCAGGCAGGGCTGCCACTCAACCCCGACTTCAACGGCGCCGCCCAGGAAGGCGTCGGCACCTACCAGATCTCGACCAGGAATGGTCGCCGCATGTCGGCCGCGCGCGCATTCCTGCGCCCGGCGATGAAGCGCAAAAACGTCCGCGTCGAGACGAATGCGCTGGCGAGCAGGATCCTGTTCGAGGGCAAGCGCGCCGTCGGCATCGAATATCTGCAGAATGGCGAGACCAAGACGGCGCGGGCCGGCCGCGAAGTCATCCTGTCCGCCGGCTCGATCAACTCGCCGCAGCTCTTGCAACTGTCCGGCGTCGGTCCCTCCGCACTGCTCAAGGGGCTTGGCATCCCGGTCGTCCACGCCAACGAAAATGTCGGCGCGCATCTGCAGGACCATGTCGGCATCAACTATACCTTCAAGGGAAACGTGCCGACGCTCAACCAAATCTTGCGGCCCTGGTGGGGCAAGCTGCTGGTTGGCATGCAGTACATCCTCACCCGCTCCGGCCCGCTGTCGCTGTCGATGAACCATGGCGGCGGCTTCTTCCGAACCGACCCGGCGTTTTCGCGCCCCAACATGCAGCTTTATTTCCAGGCTTTCTCGACCGTCATTCCGAAGAGCGGCGAGCGGCCGATCCTGACGCCAGATCCGTGGCCGGGCTTTTCCATCGGCCTCTCCAACTGCCGCCCGTCCAGCCGCGGCGAGATCATGATCCGCTCCAGCAATCCGCTGGACTATCCCAGGATCGTCGCCAACGCCTATTCCACCAACGCCGATGTCGACGAGATGCTGGCGGCGGTGAAATTCGTGCGCAAGATAGCCTCGATGCCCGCCATGGCCGAGATCATCACTGAGGAGGTTTTGCCAGGCCCATCGATCCAATCGGATGCCGACCTGATCCAGGATTTCAGGAAGCGCTCAGGCACCGTCTATCACCCGGTCTCGACCTGCCGCATGGGGCCGGATGCCGGGGCCGCCGTCGTCGACCCGCGCCTGAAAGTGCACGGGCTCGAAGGTCTGCGTGTCATCGACGCCTCGATCTTTCCCGCCAACATCACCGGCAACACCAACGCCGCCTCGGTCATGACCGGATGGAAGGGCGCCGAACTGGTTCTGGAGGACCAAAAATGAAGATCACCGACGTCAAGACCTGGGTAGTCGGCAACCCGCCGCCCGGCATCGGCGGCAAGTATTTCATCTTCGTCAAGCTGACCACCGATGGCGGCGTCGTCGGTTACGGCGAGGCCTACAACGCCACCTTCTCGGCTCACATAACAGCGAAGCTGGTCGAGGACATGGCCGAGCGTTACCTGATCGGCCACGATCCGCATGACATCGAGACCTTCTTCCGCCGCGCCTATTCCTCAGGATTTACCCAGCGCCCCGACGTTACCGGCATGGGCTGTTTCTCGGCGCTGGAAATGGCCTGCTGGGACATTGTCGGCAAGGAAGCCGACAAGCCGGTCTACAAACTGCTCGGCGGCCAGGTGCACGAGACGCTGCGCTCCTACACCTATCTCTACCCGCACACCGGCAGCGTCCATTCGGAGGACGCGCCGGACGGCAGGAACGTCTATAACGACCCTGAACTGGCGGCGGCCTGCGCGCTCGAATATGTCGAGCAGGGGTTCAACGCCGTCAAGCTTGACCCGGCCGGTCCTTACACCGCCTTCGACGGCCACCAGCCGCGCCTGATCGACATCGATGTCTCCACCCGCATGGTCAAGGCGATCCGCGAAGCCGTCGGCACCCGCGCCGATATTCTGTTCGGCACGCATGGCCAGTTCACCGCGTCGGGTGCGCTGCGGATGGCACGCGCGATCGAGCCCTACGATCCCTTGTGGTTCGAAGAGCCGGTGCCGCCCGACATGCCCGAAGTGATGGCTCAGGTGGCGCGAGGCACGTCGATCCCGATCGCCACCGGCGAGCGGCTAACGACCAAGTTCGAATTCGCCCGAATCATCGAGAACCGCGCCGCCACCATCCTGCAACCGGACCTTGGCCGTTCCGGCGGCATTCTCGAAACCAAGAAGATCGCCGCCATGGCCGAGGCATACCACATCCAGATCGCGCCGCACTGCTATTGCGGGCCGATCGTCGGCGCCGCCAACATCCAGCTGGCGGTGACGCTGCCCAATTTCCTCATCCTGGAATCGCTGAAGCAGTGGGACGGTTTCCACGCCACGCTCTTGAAGAAGAAGATCGAGTGGCAGGACGGCAATGTCATTCCGTCGAAGGAGCCCGGCCTCGGCGTCGAGCTCAACGAAGCGGTCTGCGAGGCGCATCCCTACACCGGCAAGGACCTGCATTTGCAGATGATGCAAATGCCGCTGATGCCGTGAGCGAACGCTACGCCTTCATCGGCCTTGGCCATCTCGGCGGCAACCTTGCCGCCAGCCTGTTGCGCAACGGTTTTGTCGTCATCGTCTTCGACCGCGACCCCGCCGCCGTCGAGCGCCTCGTGGCGCTCGGCGCCACGGCCGCGACCAGCCCGGCCGAAGCGGCGGCACAGGCCGGCAATGCCATTACTTGCCTGCCCTCGCCCAAGGTCAGCGAAGCGGTGCTGGCGAATGCCGGCGGCCTGCTCGAGGGTCTGCCCAGGGGCGGCTCCTGGATCGAGATGTCGACCAACGGCCGCGACGAGATCCTGCGCCTCGCCGCCCTCGCCGCGGCCAAAGGCATCGAGACGCTGGAGTGCCCGGTCACCGGCGGCGTGCATCTGGCCGCGGTCGGAAAGATCACCGCGCTTGTCGGCGGCGATGCTGCGCTTTACGAGCGCCATCGTCCCGCCATCGAAGCGATGTGCGCAAAATCGTTCCTGATGGGTCCGGTCGGCTCGGCGGCGGTGATCAAGGTGATCACCAACATGCTGGCCTTCATCCATCTCGTCGCCGCCGGCGAGGCGCTGATGTTGGCCAAGCAAGGCGGCCTCGACCTCGCGCAATCCTACCACGCCATCGTCGCCTCCTCCGGCAACAGCTTCGTCCATGAGACCGAAAGCCAGCTCATCCTCAACGGCTCCTACGACATTGGCTTCACCATGGACCTGGCACTGAAGGACCTCGGCTTTGCGCTTGCGATGGGCAGGGAGTTCAGACTGCCACTCCAACTGGCGCCGCTTGTGAGTGAGATTTTCCTGATGGGCAAACAGGAATATGGCGGCGGCGCCTGGTCGACCCAGATCGTCAAACTGCTCGAGGATGCCGTCGACATGGATCTGCGCGCGCCCGGTTTCCCAGCCAAGCTGGAAAGCTAAGCCGGGTAAATATGTCCTGCCATTTCAGGCCCTTGGCCGGTTCGCCGGAATCGCCGCTCAAACCACCTGAATCAATCCCTCAACGCCTTGATTCAATATCTCAGCGTCAGCGCTCCGGGCAGGATCTCAAACGTCGCGGGTATACGCCCCGGCGACTCGCCATCTATGTCGACCAGCGCGCCGTTCTTCTCGACATCGCCGCTAGGTTCGACCACCACTTTCCGGCCACGCAATATGGTGATGGCCGGATGGTTGCGGTGCCGGCCGCCATAGAGCAGCCGAATATCCCAGATCAGCTTCAGCTTGCCGGCCGCGCGCAGGATGACGATGTCGAACTGGCCGTCGGCGAGTTCGGCGTCCGGGGCGATCATCATGCCGCCGCCGAAGAACTTTCCGTTGGCAACCGCCACCAGCGCCATGCGCGCCTCGACCGGGGTGCCATCGTCGACGGTGATCCTGACGTCCTGGAAGCGGTAGCGGATGAACTCGACCACGGTGCGCCAGAAAAACAGCGCCTTGGCCGACATCCTGCCCTTGCGCTTGTCGGCATTGACCGCACGGTCCGTGGCGCCGGACAGGCCGAGGCTGGCGATATTGATGAAGTGCCGGCTGGCCAGCGCGCCATGGTCGTCGATGTAGCAGATGCGCCCGGCATCGACCTTGCGCGCCTTGGCTTCGGCGATCCGCTTCAACGCCGCATCCACCTCTTTCGGCAGGCCAAGTCCGCGCGCGAAATCGATGCCGGTGCCGCAAGGCAGCAAGGCAAGTTCGGTTGTCCGGCCGCTCTCATCGAATGCCTGCAGCAATCCGTCGGCCACCTCGCTGGCGGTGCCGTCGCCGCCGGCCGCGATCACCAGCCCGAAGCCGCTTGCCGCGAGGTCGAGCGCCAGCCTTTCGGCGTCGCCCTCGGCCTGCGTCTCGCGCAGCTCGAATTCGCCGAAATGCTTTTTCAGCGATGCGAAGACCTCCGGCCAATGCCGTTTCAGCCGGCCGCCGCCGGCAATCGGATTGAGCACCACCCCGACTTTCAATGCGCACCCTCCCCGCACCGAGCCGATAGGCTCGATGCTTTGCCTGCATTGAAGCCCGCGCCAGCCGGCGGAGCAAGGGGCACAGCCGATCAGGCGCCAAAAAGCCGGCGGGCTGTCTAATGCAGCTGGAGTCGAAATTCCGAGCTTTGTGGCAAACGATCCCCGATAATCCCGTTATCCACAGGCTCACGCCCATTCCCCAAAACCCTTACCCGGCGTAAGTTTAACCATCTCAGGCGGCTACCGATCGCCACGCCGAAAGGCAAAGCGAAAAGGCGGATTTCCTGAGGCCCGTACGGCCCGAAGCGAGAGCAGGCTTGCTTGTTCGAGGGACGGATGCCGAGACCTACGGGGCCGCGGAAAGCGTGCGAACGCCAACGGCGGACCGATGCTGCCATGAAGGACGGCGAAAACCTTCGATGGCGCGCCGAACGAAGCTCGCAAGGGTGGAGAACGGCGTGGTCTGGAACGGGCACTGCCTTCGGGCGGTGACTGGCAGGACCGTCAAAATCAAGGCCGGCATGGCGCGACGACTTTGCGGAAGTTGCTGCCGCGACCGTGTCCTGATCTGACAGGGAGGCGCTGGGAGAAATCCCGGCGCCGACTGTCTTTTGGGCCAAGGTCCGGTCGGCGAAGCGACGCGTAAGAAGCCGATACTTTGCTGGAACGAGATTTCGGCGCTGACGGAACCATCTTCATCACCAGGCGCGATCAGCAATTCACCGACATGATCCCGCGCCTGATCGACAGAGGCGTGTCCTTCGTCGAGATCGGTGGCAACGACGCGATCATGCTCACCGTGCTTTCGGCGGCAGACTTCGCTCCGCCCGAAGGCGCCCGGGCGCCGTTCAGCCAACCGTTCCGATCGATCCGGCCACCCGTCGCACCGGGCTGATCGTCGCCGTGCGCAAGCTGCACATCGTGCTGCCGGCGCTGTTCGAAGCAGGCGCGAGGCTGGAGCGCGTCTACAACTGAAGCCGCGCCCTGCACCGCGGCCTGCCCGGCGGGCCAAGCTACTTCTTCGGGCCGATGCCCGGGATCAAATTGAGGCCAGCGTTTATATATTCCGGCCGTATGGCGCCGCTGATGAGCGTGAAGGTGGCGAGCATGATGCTGGCCAGCGCACCGTCATGCCATGGCCTGAGGGCCAGCGCGTTGACGGCATAGGCCCAGAATGGGAAGGCGAGCATCGACATGACCATGTTGGCTCCCGGAGCCTCCGCATTGTCGGCTGAATCGCTGACCGATTTCAGATACACCGGCGTCATCGCCAGCGCGACGATCAACATGATCCATGAAATGGTCCAGACGCTGATACCGGCCATTTCAATCTTATAGATGGCTGCCTGCACCTTACCCGGAATGTCCCCCGGATTGCCTTTGGTCTCTTCCGCCACCGCATCGGTCAACGCCTTGGCAACCGGCTGCTCAGTGGCATTGACCAGGATGGAGTTGACGAAGATGAAAAATGCCACGACTTCGGCAGGCACGTACTTCGCAACCCGGTCGAGATAGCCATCGCCGCCTTTCGATCCTTGATCTTCTTGCTTGTCATCGTCGACGCCGAGCGGAGCATCGCCTGGAATACCCTCGAGCGTTGATTCCCTTTTCGGCACAGGCTCGGCGGACCGGACAATTCTTCCCATGACAAACCCCTCCTATATTGTTGTATCGCCCCGTGAGTATCGTAGTAGAAAACCGGGCCAAGAAACAGTTGTCGCGGCCATAGCCGACAAGATTTATTCAGGCTTCTTACTGCAAATGCATCACGCCCCCGCCCTATTGCTACCGGGTGTCTCGAAATCCACCTGTAGTGAGCGGTACCCAAAAACGCATCCCCCGGCTCATCGCGTGATCGCGGCCAAAATCCCGCCTTGTTCGCGCGCGATGGAAGGACTGGCTGCCGGGGGGCAATCCGAAGGACAAGACCGTGCTCAAGACCGCCCTTGTCGCCATGACCATTGTCGGCTGCGACTGCGACGCCAAGCTTTGCGAATATATCGGCGAGACGCCGGCGAAGTGGGCGACCATCGCCGACTGCGAAGCGGCGATGAAAAGCCAGATGCTGCACCAGAAGAACTTCGACTATCCGCTGGTCTCCGGCATATGCCGCAGCAAGGGGTCGGCGTCTTCTTCGCAACTGGCGGCGGCCGCATCCCGCCCGGAACTGAAGCCGGCCAGCCGGAATGTCCAAACCCCGTTGCCGCCGGAACTGAGCCATCGGTCGAGCGTTTCCGTCGGCTCCCCGACGACGGCCATGGAGGCAGCAGCGGCACGGCCGGTCGCCTACGAGCAAGTGGTCGATGGCGGAACAGGCGTGCTCTACCGCACCAGGAACGGCTACGCCGTGGTGAAGACAGATCTCGGCCGCGTCGCGTCGGCAACGGTCGGCATGGCCAAGCGGTCCGCGAACTGGCTGGCAGGCCTGGTGCCGAGCGGGTTGTGAGCGGCCTGCCGGTCGGACCGTACCACGCTGTCGCACTGCCGTGGAAAACTCCAGATAGATGCATGATGGTGTCAGCATCGACACGCAGGAGCGCCATTTCATGAAGCATGCAGTTCGAACCATGCTGTCCCTGGTGCTGGCGTTGGCGCCGATTCCGGCCGGTGCGCAGGATTCCGGCCAGGGCGGCGACAAGGTTGTAGGCGTCGCCAGGGACGATCCGGACATGGCGGCGGCCATTGCGCAGGCGCGCGCCAGCCTCGATGAATTCCTGTCCTTGTCGGATGCGCCGCCAGCCGGGACAACCAGCTACAAATTGAAAGTCGAGGTCAGGGACGGAGACGCCTCGGAGCATTTCTGGATCATCCCCTTCCACAAGACCGCGACCGGCTTTGCAGGAACATTGGCCAATGAGCCGCAAGCGGTGCACAATGTCGTGGCCGGCCAGGAACTCGAATTTAACCGGGACGATATTTCCGACTGGGGCTACACCAGAAACGGTCGCCAGGTCGGCAGCTTCACCGTCTGCGTGATGTTCAAGACGATGGCGCAAGAAGACGTCGAATATTATCGCCAGAACTACGGCTTCGACTGCTGAGGCGCGGCAGCCTGGCTAATGCATGCGCCCAAACAGGACCGCCGTTTTGGGGCAACGATATGCATGAAAACAAGACCTGAAGCGCGTCGCATGAATTCGTTTCGACGCGCGGCGCTTTAGGCCTCGCCATCCGTCGCGCCGATCTTGCGCACCAGCGCCGCGGTCGCCAAGATCGCGCCCATATCGGCGATCATCGGGGCGATGTGCTTGGTGTAATCGAGTGGCACGGAAATGGCGGGCAGTTCGAAGAAATTCTTCGGCTGCGGCAAGAGCAGGAAACCATCGCTGCCTTTAAGTGCCACCCGCGCCGGATCATCGCGCCATGTCTCGTGCAGCCATTTCAGCGCCTGCGCCAACCGGCCGCTCACCAGCGGCTGCGCGGCGGCGACATTGTCGGTGCGAAATTCGTAGTCGCCGTCGAGCAGCGGATCGCCGCTGGACAGTTCCTGCATCTTGCCGGCGAAGATGCCGCGGAAGAAACCGACCACCGCGTTGCTGCGGCGCGTCGCGACCAATATGCCGGGGAACGGCGCGATCGTCTCGAACGCAACGATGACGCCCTTGAAGACCGTCGACGAGCCTTTGCCCGACCCTTGGCGCAACTCCGCCTCGTAGAGCTCGAACGGAAAATCCTCGTAGCGGCCTGATACGATGTCGTCGAAGCTCTGCCGGTTGAAGGCGCCGACCACGGCGCGCGGCAGCCGGTCGAAGGAATTCGGCGTCACGCTGTTCTGATAGCGCACATCCCTGATGAAGCCGAAGATGATCGGCAGCAGCGTGTCACGGAACGATTGCTGCAGCCGCGTCGCCGGCCTGATCGCCAGGAAGTACAGCAGCAGCGCCGCGAAGAAACCGCCGGCATAGAGGAACACATGCGGCGTCGAGAACCATTGCTCGTTCAAGTCGGCGACCTTGTTGAACAGCCAGGCCACCAGCACGACAAAAACCAGCAGCAGCCCCAGAAACACCGGCACCCGCCAGCGCACCTGGCGGCAGGCCGAAGCCCGTCCAGCCTCATAGATCTCGATATTCTTCCTGATGCCGGCGACCACCGCTTCATCAGGCATGAACTCAGCTGCTTCCATCGCCCCCTCGCAAATTCCTATTATACCTATGATAACGGGAAAGTTGTCAGTCGCCAAAGATCGCCTTCAGCCTGGCCTGGACCTTGCCCTTCACCCGGCCAGTCAGCGCCTCGACCGGAACCAGCCGCTCATGCCCGCCTGCGCGCAGCCGCATGAAGGGATGCATCCGGTACCCGGCGATCGCACCGCGCATGCCGAGATCGGCGCTGACATCGACGACGAAAATGCCGGCGATGCGGCCGGGCCAGGGCTGCCGCGCCAGCGCCGTGCCGAGGAAGTCGCCAAGCCCGTAAGCCACGAGCGTCTTGCCGACCCATTGCACCGGCTGCACGACATGGGCGTGGTGCCCGGCAATCAGCCCGACGCCGTGACCGGCCAGCAACCTCGCCAGCGTTTGCGTTTGCGGCTGCGGAAAATGCCGGAACTCCCAGTCCCAGTGCGGCACCGCACAGGTGAGATCGATGTTCTTGTCGGCCGCGCCTCTCGGCCATGCCGCCGGATCGCCTTGCATCGAGACAAGCTCGGTGAATGGCCCGGCGTCACCATTGCGCCACAGTGTGAAGGCGGCAAAGCCGATCGTCAGCGGCCCGGCCTTGACCTGCTCGACCGGTCCTTTTTTCGCGGTGCCGATGGTGCGGATTCCAAGCCGCTTCAACGCCGCAACGGTCTCGTCGAAACCGGCGACGCCCTGGTCGAGCACATGGTTGTTGGCCAGCGACAGCACGAGCTTTTCACGCGCGATGCCTACGGCGGCAAGCGCCGCGGCAAGAAACCGCTCGCTCATCGCATGGTGCGTGCCAAGCCGCGTGCCAAACGCCACGCTCGGCCGCTCGACGACCGGACTTTCGCAATTGCCGATCACCAGATCGGCTGAGCCCAAGAGCTTTGCGATTTCCGGATCGCACTCCGGCGCACTACGGTTGGCCACCGCCGAAATATCGCCGACAAAGGCCAGCCGCACCTTCCGCCCCGGCGGCGGATCGATGATCGTCGTCGCCGCGATCGGTGCAAAATCCCTGACATCGCCGCCGAGAGACGGTTTCAGGAAGCGCGGCAGCCATGACAGTTTGTAGGAAAGCGGATAGTTCGACACGCGACGCCCAATCGTTTGCCCAATCGGTTAGCTTGTGTAGACGGTCTGCTCGGGAAGTGTCGACCGTCAGTCCTTGAAACACTGCCGCCGGCAGACACGGCGCCAAATGCGTGTAATGTCTGCGCATCGCATAGTGGAGGGATGAGATGACACGTTTTGCAGGCCTGCTGGCGTCCGCCCTCCTCCTGTTGCTGCCTTTATCTTCGGCCCGCGCCGCCGCGCCCAAAGCGGCAACCGCTTTGTTCGAGGCCAAAACGGTGACCGAGCGCAACGCCGCGCTTACCACGCTCGAGGCTGCAGCCCAGGGCGATCCGGCGTCAGCCTATGCCGCCGGGGCCGGCGAATTCTTCACCGCGCTGGAAATCCTCGCCGGCGGTCTGCACCGCCACGGGTTCGAAAGCCCGCAATCATTCATGCTGCCGCTGATGCGGCTGCCGATTCCGGACAATCCCAATCCCGAACCGCTGACCTATGAGCAGTTCCGCGCCATTCTGGTCGCCTTCCGCGACCGGCTGGAGACATCCGCGGCCACTCTGGGCTCGGTACCCGCCGATGCCGATATCGGCATGGTCGTCGACCTCACCCATGCCGGCATCGATCTCAACGAAGACGGTGCCATCGCGCCGGATGAAAGCATGGCCGCGATCATGGCCTCGCTGTCGCGCGGCGGTATCTCGTCGGACGGCGCCGCTCCCTCGCTCACATTCCGCTTCGACCGGGCCGACGGTTTCTGGCTGCAGGGCTATGCCGAATTCCTGATGGCGCAGGCCGATTTCTGGCTGGCGCATGATTTCAGGACCATGTTCGACGGCTCGTTCCACATGCTGTTCCCGCGCGCCAAACTGCCGCTGCAGGACGTTCTGGTGCCTCCCGCCGGGGACATGGGGAGCAGCATCTTCTCATCGGAATGGCGCATCGCGGATTTCATCTCCATGGTTCACCTCGTGAACTGGCCGGTGGTCGAGCCGGAGCGCCGTCAAGCGGCGCGCCGCCATCTGCTCGAAATGATCCGGCTGTCGCGCGAGGACTGGAAGGCGATCCGCGCCGAGACCGACAATGACCGCGAATGGCTGCCGGGACCGCAGCAGAAGGGCGAGAACCCGCTCACCGGGCTCGAAGTCGGCGAGGAGCAGGTCGAGGCCTGGCTCGCCACTCTGACCATGGCCGAAGACCTTTTGGAAGGCCGCAAGCTGCTGCCGCATTTCCGCATCACGGTCAGCACCGGCCAGGGCATCAACATGAAGCGTTTCTTCGAAGAACCGAAGCCTTTCGACCTGGTGCTGTCGATTACCGGCCCGGCCATCGCGCCCTACCTCGAGAGCGGTGAGATCGTGACCAGCGGCGAGTTCGACCAGATCCAGCGTCAGTTCGGTGGCGGTGGGTTTTTGACCTTCGCGCTGTGGTTCAATTGAGCAGGTGGCCCGGCTTTGCGTGACACAGCTCCTGACACCCTTGTGTCAGGAGCTTCGACCCGCTTAGCGTCCGTTGCCATTGCACTCTTTCCATTTTGGCGGACTCTGCCCATATTTGGGGCATGGCCAAACTTCCCGAGAAAAAGACACCGTCTCCGGCGGGTGACAACAGCGCTTCGCCGCCCAAGCGGCGCAGCCCGTTGACCGATTTCCTCGATGCCTCGGAGCCTCTGCACAGAGCCGGCTTTGCCGAAGCGCCGCAGGCCGACTTCACCGGCACGCCGCTGACCGGCTCGATTGCCGACTGGGCCGAGCAGATCGAGCAGGAGGCCGAGAAGGAAGGCCGTCTCACCGGTAAGGGCGATGGTAGATCGCCAAAGTCCGCGAAGAAGATCCCGGAGCGGTCCGCTGCGCCCGGCCGCAGTTCGCGCGGGACCTCGATGGGTGGCGCGGCAACGGCGCGCGAACGCACCGCCGCCGGCCTCAACCCGGTCGCCGGTCTCGACATCTCTCTGGAAGACGCCGAGACGATGGCCTCGGGCAGCGTCACCGCGACGGTCGCGGCGCTGTCGGCGCTGATCGAATCCGGCAACCCCTTGCACAAGGACGGCGTGCTGTGGACGCCGCACCGCCCTGCCCGCCCGGAAAAATCCGAAGGCGGCATCGCCATTAAGATGGTGTCGGATTTCGAGCCGGCCGGCGACCAGCCGACCGCCATCAAGGATCTTGTCGAGGGCGTCGACAACAATGACCGCACTCAGGTGCTGCTCGGCGTCACCGGCTCCGGCAAAACCTTCACCATGGCCAAGGTGATCGAGCAGACGCAGCGCCCTGCCTTGATCCTGGCGCCCAACAAAACGCTGGCCGCGCAGCTCTATTCCGAGTTCAAGAAATTCTTCCCCGACAATGCGGTCGAGTATTTCGTCTCCTATTACGACTACTACCAGCCCGAAGCCTACGTCCCGCGTACCGACACCTTCATCGAGAAGGAATCCTCGATTAACGAGCAGATCGACCGGATGCGCCATTCGGCGACCCGCTCGCTGCTCGAGCGCGACGACGTCATCATCGTCGCCTCGGTGTCTTGCATTTACGGTATCGGCTCGGTCGAGACCTATACTGCGATGACCTTCCAGATGCAGATCGGCGACCGGCTCGACCAGCGGGCTCTGCTCGCGGATCTGGTCGCCCAGCAGTACAAGCGCCAGGACATCAATTTCGTGCGCGGCTCGTTCCGCGTGCGCGGCGACACGATCGAAATCTTCCCGGCCCACCTTGAGGACCGCGCCTGGCGCATCTCGATGTTCGGCGACGAGATCGAGGCAATCACCGAATTCGATCCGCTCACCGGCCAGAAGACCGGCGAGCTGAAGAGCGTCAAGATCTACGCCAACTCGCACTACGTGACGCCGCGTCCAACGCTCAACCAGGCGATCAAGTCGATCAAGGAGGAGCTCAAGCACCGGCTGGTCGAGCTCGAGCGCGCCGGCCGCCTGCTGGAGGCACAGCGGCTCGAACAGCGCTGCCGCTTCGATCTTGAGATGCTGGAAGCCACCGGCTCCTGCGCCGGCATCGAGAACTATTCGCGCTATCTCACGGGACGCCAGCCGGGCGATCCGCCGCCGACTTTGTTCGAATATATCCCCGACAATGCGCTGGTCTTCATCGACGAAAGCCACGTCACCGTGCCGCAGATCGGCGGCATGTATCGTGGCGACTTTCGCCGCAAGGCGACACTGGCGGAGTATGGTTTTCGCTTGCCCTCCTGCATGGACAATCGCCCGTTGCGCTTCGAGGAATGGGACGCCATGCGTCCGCTCTCCGTCGCGGTTTCTGCGACACCCGGCGCCTGGGAGATGGAACAGGCCGGCGGCGTGTTCGCCGAGCAGGTCATCCGCCCGACCGGCCTGATCGATCCGCCGGTCGAAGTCCGCCCGGCGAAAAGCCAGGTCGACGATGTCGTCGGCGAAATCCGCGACACCACGGCCGCCGGCTACCGCACGCTGGTCACCGTTTTGACCAAGCGCATGGCCGAAGACCTGACCGAATATTTGCATGAGCAAGGCGTGCGCGTTCGCTACATGCACTCCGACATCGACACGCTGGAGCGCATCGAGATTCTGCGCGATCTCCGCCTCGGCGCTTTCGACGTGCTGGTCGGCATCAACCTGCTGCGCGAAGGCCTCGACATTCCTGAATGCGGTTTCGTCGCCATCCTCGACGCCGACAAGGAGGGCTTCCTGCGCTCCGAGACGTCGCTGATCCAGACCATCGGTCGCGCCGCCCGCAACGTCGACGGCAAGGTCATCCTCTATGCCGACCAGGTCACCGGCTCGATGGAGCGGGCGATGGCCGAGACCAACCGCCGCCGCGAAAAGCAGATGGAATGGAACGCGGCCAACGGCATCACCCCGGAATCGGTGAAGTCGCGCATCTCCGACATTCTGGACTCGGTCTACGAGAAGGACCATGTCCGCGCCGATATCTCGCAGTTCACCGACGGCGCCGGTGCGATGATGGGCAACAATCTCAAGGCTCATCTCGACGCCATGGAAAAGCAGATGCGCGACGCCGCCGCCAATCTCGACTTCGAGAAGGCCGCCCGCATCCGCGACGAGATCAAGCGGCTGCGCGAGATGGAACTGTCCATCTCGGAAGACCCTCTGGCCAAATACGCCGACATGGAAAGCCCGGTCTCCGGCCGCGAGAAGGGCAAGCACAACAAGGGCGTGGCCAAGCACCGTACGGCTGAGGAACAGGAGCGTTTTCGCAAGTTCGACGACGCACGCGCGGCTGAAGAGGCGGCCAGGGCTGCCCGGTCCAACCTCTTCCGCAAGCCGGCGCTCGACGAAATGGGTGCCGACGGCGCCGTGCCGGTGAAGAAACCGCTGTTTGCCAAGCCGTCGATCGACGATATGGGGCCTGGTACCGACATGCCGACACCGTCAGGCGCGGTGTCGCGCTCGTTGTTCAAGAAACAGTCGGCGCAGGAAGCGCACGGCTCCGACTTCGGCATTCCGGGTGATGCCACCAAGCCGCTGTTCAAGAAAAACTCGCTGGACGAGATGACCGTGCGGCGGACCGAAAAGCCGGTCGAAGGAAAAGTGCCGGCCAAGCCAAACCCAATCTCCCCCCAGCTGGGGGAGATGTCCGGCAGGACAGAGGGGGGCGCGAAGGATCGCGACGATTCCCCCAAGCCAATCATTCGCCAGCGTGCTGGCATCGGCTCCTACGAGGACCCAGGCGATGCGCGTCGTGATAAGCGGCGGCCGGGGAAGACGGGACGGCCGGGGAAATAGCACCTCTTTCCTTCTCCCCTTGTGGGAGAAGGGAAGAGCGCTCCACCACCGCCGCATCCGTCGCCCACTTGCCTCCACCCCCGCCTTTGGTGTAATCGCTCCACACACTCAAAGTTTTGTCTTGGAAGGAGGGCTGCGTGTCTATCGATCACCATCGTCAGCGTGGCCCGATTTCTGCCCTGCGAGTTCGCTTGCAGGGCTGACCAGGGACATCACGGGTTTTTTCCCGTTTCGATTTTTTGGTCTGCCCTTCGTGGTGCGCAAAGCTGAGCCTGACGGCCGGCAAGCACACCGTCAAAGTGCATCCGGAGTTGTCTCCGGCAAGACCAGAGAAATCGCAATGGCCCTGATCAGCCTCAAATCCCTCGGCGTCACCATGAGTGCGCCGCTGTTTTCCAATCTCGACCTCACCATGGGCGCCGGCGACCGGCTCGGCATCGTCGCCGCCAATGGCCGCGGCAAGTCGACCTTGCTTAAATGCCTGACCGGCGCGCTGGAGCCGACCTCGGGCGACATTTCTCGCACGCGCGGCCTGCGTGTCGGCCATGTCGAGCAGTCGGTTCCGCCAGCCCTTCTCAGCCGCAGCTTCCATCAGGTGGTGGCCGATGCCTTGCCGGCCGAGCAGGCCGACAGCGAGATGTGGCGCGTCGACGTGGTGCTGGATTCGCTCGACGTGCCCGAGCCGATGCGCGAACGGCCGATGCAGGCGCTGAGCGGCGGATGGCAGCGGCTGGCGCTGATCGCCCGCGTCTGGGTCACCGATCCGGATGTGCTTTTGCTCGACGAGCCGACCAATCATCTCGACCTCGCTAAGATCAGCCAGCTGGAAAGCTGGCTGAACGCCCTGCCGCGCGAAGTGCCGGTGGTCATCGCCAGTCACGACCGCGCCTTTCTCGACGCCGTCACCAACCGCACGCTGTTCTTGCGCCCGGAGGACTCGCCGGTGTTTGCACTGCCCTATTCCAGGGCGCGGCAGGCCCTGGACGAATTGGACGCCTCGACGGCGCGCCGGTTCGAGCGCGACATGAAGGTGGCGCAGCAACTGCGCAAGCAGGCCGCCAAGCTCAACAACATCGGCATCAATTCCGGCAGCGACCTTTTGACGGTGAAGACCAAGCAACTCAGGGAACGGGCGGAGAAGCTGGAAGACGCCGCGGTATCGGCGCATCGCGAGAAATCGGCCGGCGCGATCCGGCTGGCCAACCGCGGCACCCATGCCAAGGTGCTGATTACGCTGGATGACGCCGCAGTGGAAACGCCGGACGGCACGCTGCTGTTCAAGACCGGCAAGCGCCACATCTGCCAGGGCGACCGCATCGTGCTGCTCGGCCGCAACGGCGTCGGCAAGTCGCGTTTCGTCGATCTGATCCGCAACGCCATCGCCGAGCCGGACACGGTGCCGAACGTCAAGGTGACGCCGTCGACGGTGCTTGGCTACAGCGACCAGGCGCTGGCCGGCATCAGTGGCGACGACACGCCGCTGGCCCTGGTCTCGCACCGCTACGATGTCGGCGAGCAACGCGCCCGCTCGCTGCTTGCCGGCGCCGGCGTTGTCATTGAGATGCAGGAGAAGAAGATCGGCGTGCTGTCCGGCGGCCAGAAGGCGCGGCTGATGATGCTGGCGCTGAGACTCGCCAACCCCAACTTCTACCTGCTCGACGAGCCGACCAACCATCTCGACATCGACGGCCAGGAAGCGCTGGAGGAGGAACTGCTCAAGCACCAGGCGAGCTGTGTGCTCGCCTCGCACGACCGTTCCTTCATCCGCGCCATCGGCAACCGCTTCTGGCTGATCGACAAGCGGAAGCTGACCGAAGTCGAAGACCCCGAGGATTTCTTCCGCTCAGTGGCTGAAACGGCGGGCTGAGGAACTACCACCATGGGCCGCACTGTGTTGCGGCCCATGGTTTCACATCTCCCAGAATATTTTCAGCGCTCTGTCGGATCGCCTGAACCTGCTGCGTCCTTGGGATGCCGACACGATGATGCCGGCTTCATCTGAGGAGAACGCATCATGTCCATCCTGTCATCCATAGGCCGCGTCGCCGCCCGTTACGCACAGAACCGCGCCCGCTATCGCAGCGAGCGCGAGCTTCTGGCCCTGCCGATCGAACTGCGCAAGGATATCGGCTGGCCGGAAATCCTCATCGACGCGCAAAACGGCCCGCGGATCTGCAGGGCGCCCTGACCATGCGGTCGGGAAAGATCGATGCAGGCCGCCGCGGGGCGACCGTTGCTCAGTCATGCGTATCGCCCGACAGCGGCGTCGCCTGCATCGATCGACGCTTTTCGAACGCCTCGAACCAGCGCGTCAGCCGCGCCCGCGCGCGAAAGGACGGCAGCTGGCGGAACGCCATCCAGGACAGCGTGGTGGCAAGCGCTATATGGCCGACATGGAGCGGTGTCTCGTCGTCCAGCGCGCTTTCGATCCAGTCATAGCTGGCCTCGATTTTTTCCCGGTAGCCTTCGGCAAGCGCTGCATAGCGCAACTGTTCGGGCCGCCTTTCCGTCTCCCAGCGCAGGCCTATGCCCGTCTGCGCCAGGCCTTGGGCGACCGCCTGCAACCGCAACGCCTGCCAGCGCGCTTCGCCGTCCTGCGGCAGCAATTTGCGGCCGTCATGCAGCGTATCGAGATAGGCGCAGATGACATCGGAATCGAAGAGCGGCGGCGCATCCGGCCGCAGCAGCACCGGCACCTTGCCGAGCGGGTTTTCGGCGTAGACACTGGCATTGCGCAAGGTCGGGCTGGTCTCGTGATGAATGACCTCGAGCCGGTCGGCAAGCCCGACCTCATGGGCGAAGACGAGCGCTTTGCGCGCAAAGGGCGAATGGGTCTGGTAATAGAGGATCATTGTCGTCTCAGCGGGGTTAAAGGAGCAGTCCCCTTTCTAGCCTGCTGACAGCGAGCATTGCGCTCTGATTGGGCGCCGCCGACGCAAGTTCGTTTCGCCAGAAAATCGCATCAGACATGTAGGATCGCGGCCGGCTCGTTCGTCCTAGGGTTCGCAAGGCCAAACCAAATGCCCAGACCAAACCCAAAGAGGAACAAGACATGACCGACCAGACCCCCATTCAGCCGGCCGCGAAAGTTCTCGGTGGATTGACCCCCTATCTGCAGCTGGACGGCGCCTTCAAGGCCGCCGAATTCTACAAGAAGGCTTTCGGCGCCGAACAGGTGTTCTTCTATCCGCCCGATGAGCAGGGCCGCACGATGCACATCCATCTCCACATCAACGGCTCGACGCTGATGATTTCCGATTTCTACCCCGAAAACGGCATGCCTGCCGTCAAGCCGCAGGGCTATACCATGCAGCTCCATCTCGGCGCCGACGAGATCGATGGCTGGTGGAAGCGCGCGGTCGGTGCCGGCTGCGAAGTCGCAGTGCCGCTGCAGCTGATGTTCTGGGGCGACCAGTGGGGCAACATGCGCGACCCCTTCGGGGTCGAATGGGCGATGAACGCGCCGGCGAAGAAAGACTGACCACCGCTGACAAAGCTCCTCACCGGCTGACGCCGGTAAGGAGCTTTGTGAGATACTCCAAGGAGAACCTCATGTCCTATGTCGATGGTTTCGTGCTCGCCGTGCCGAAGGCAAATATCGATGACTACAAGAAGCTGGCCAACCTCGCAGGCCCGATATGGAAGGAACACGGAGCGCTCGCCTACCTCGAATGTACCGCCGACGACGTGCCCTATGGCGAGTTGACCTCGTTTCCGCGTGCCGTTCAGGCAAAAGACGACGAGATCGTCGTCTTCGCCTGGGCCGTCTATTCGTCCAGGCAAAGCCGCGACGCGGTAATGGCCAAGGTT
The DNA here is from genome assembly GCF_030323165.1 of Mesorhizobium sp. C416B. Taxonomy (NCBI): domain Bacteria; kingdom Pseudomonadati; phylum Pseudomonadota; class Alphaproteobacteria; order Hyphomicrobiales; family Phyllobacteriaceae; genus Mesorhizobium; species Mesorhizobium sp. C416B. Next base: position 5,462,412 of record NZ_CP100471.1, on the reverse strand, counting down.
ATGGCCGATCCGCGTTTGACGCCCGATTCGGGGCCCATGCCCTTCGATATGAAGCGCATGATCTTCGGCGGCTTCCAGCCCTTCATCGAGCTTTAGCCGCTGCTCAGGCCAGCTTGTCCAGCAGCGGCTTCAACCTGTCGCCATAGCGCTTCCAGAGATCGACCGAGCCCTGATACATCGGCTGGCGCACCTGCGCGGCCGAGGCCGTGCGCACCGGGCGGTCGGTCTCGTGGAACGACAGCGCCTTGTCGTCCCAGGACAGGCCGAGATGCCCGATCAGCGCCCGCGTCTGTCCCTCCTGGTCGGCCACGAAATCCTCGTAACGCACGTCATGGACGACGCCCGGCAGAACATCGTGCCAATGCGCCATGATGTCGGTGTAGATGTTGTGGAAATCGGCGAGCTCGCCCAAATCATAGCCGTAGCGGTGGTTGTCGCCGCGGAAATGCACCTTGTAGATCGAAAGGCAGGTCGCCGCCGCATCGCGCGCGCAATGGATGATCTTGGCTTTCGGCAGCATCATATGGATGAAGCCGATGAGCAGGAAGTTGCCGGGCATCTTGTCGGTGACATGCCTGAAGTTGGGATAGCGCTCATGCAGCATGTCGAGATAGGCTTGGCCCGCCTCCGCAAACTCCGCGTCGGATACATCGACCAGTCCCCAGGGGAAACCTCCCGGCATGGTCAGCGGAAATTGCTTGCCGACCGCGGTTTTCAACATGCTGAGCTCGCCCGCGCCATAGACTTGTGGATGGCTGGCGATGATCTGTTCGACCAGCGTGGTGCCGGAGCGCGGCATGCCGACGACGAAAATCGGCGTGTCGTCGGAGATTGCACTTGGCTTGTGCTTTTCGAAAAAGCCGGCGTTGAACACCGTCTTCATCGCCTCGAATTCGGCCCGCGTCCTGACCGGATCATAATCGATGCCCTTGCGGCGGATCGCATTGCCTTCAGCGAAATAGTCGAAGGCCCTGTTGTAGTCCTTCAAATCGTCATTGGCCTTGCCGAGACCGAAGGACAGCTGCATGCGCGCCAGGCTGTCGGCCGGCGCCTTGGCATGCTGGGCCTCCATGCCGGCGAGTTCGGCGTCGCGCTCCTTCTGGCGCTTGACCTGCGTCAGCATCAGCCAGGCTTTTGCCATGCCTGGCGTGATCGCCAGCGCCTGCCGGAACAGGTCGGCCGCCTCATCGAGCTTGCCTTTTTCCATCAGCCCGACGCCGAGCCCGTGCAACAGGTCGGCATCCCTGGGCCGGATCGTCAGCGCCTCGCGAAAGGTCGCCAGCGCCTCGTCCAGACGACCGGCTTCCTGCAACGTTTCGGCAAGCCCGATGCGGGCGCGGACATGGAAGGGATTGCCCCCGATTGTGCCGCGATAGATGTCCTCCGCAGCCTCGAACTGGCCGAGCTGTTTCAACGCCGAACCCAGATTGTCGCGTGCCGCGAGCTGGTCGGGCTTGAGATCGACCGCGCCGCGGAAGAAATCGGCGGACGCGGCAACGCGGCCGAGATCGCGCATCACCGTGCCGAGATTGTTGAGGAAATCGGGATTCTTCGGCTGCAGACGCACAGACTGCTCGATCAGCTCCAGCCCTTCGGGGCTGCGCCCGGTCTGGTGCAGCAGCAGGCCCAGGAAATGCGCCGCTGCCGGGTGATTGGCCTTGCGCGCCAGCACCTGCCGGTACAGCGTCTCGGCCTCCTGCCGGCGCCCGCCCTGATGCAGCTGCAGCGCCTGCTGCACATATTGGTCGAGGCCCAGCGGCGGCTGTCCGCCAGCTCCAGCACCCGCCGCTCTTCTCTGATCTCTGTTGATGGGAAACCTGCCGTGTTTGTCCGCTTGCCGGACCTAAGGCATGGAAGAGACAGATTCAAGGGTGCCGCCGGATATCCTCTTCGGTCCGGACAAGGTGTTGCTGCGGTTGAACCCAAAGCAGCGCAGCCCGGTCAAATCAACCGGTTGCTTTCGGCGAGCCGGCGCTCCCGCCGCTGCGTGCCGTCGGTGTCGGCAATCTTGCGCCGTGCCGCTTCGTCGCTTCTTATCGTCAGGCGCACTGACATTGCCTTGGGGAAGAGGACGATTGGCTCGATTGTTGCGGTCGGACGATCCGGCGTTTTCATGATTCTCATATATTTTGCCCTTTCGTAAAAAATAATCTTAGGCACTGGAATAATTATTCCGATGCTCTCTAAATAAGAAACTGGTTGATATTGTTCCAGGATAGCAGATTTATTAGAGGTTTATACGAGAAATTTTTATATCGGTCGAGCCGTGGCGGAAATCAGCTTGAATAATCAGCAATTTCGGATTATTGGTCTGAGATCGTTTTTTGGGCCAAGCTTGGCATATAGCGGCGTCGGAGATACTCGACCCGCCAAACTCATTCCAATCGCCGATGGTTGAGTTCCCTGTTGATGCCGGAAAGCATCGACGAACCAGAGCCAAGCCAATGCCGGATCGCACCACCCGTTCCATCGCCCATTTCGCGGCACCCTTCGTGCTTGGCGGGCTGGAAGGGCAACTGCCGGCCGGCGACTATGACATCGATCACGACGAAGAGCTGATCGAGGGCATGTCGCGGCTTGCCTGGCGTCGCGTCGCCACCTTCATCCATTTGCCGGCAAGGGCGGTGAAGAACCCGGCCACCAGCCAGCTTGTCGCCATCGACTACCTCGAACTCGAAACAGCGCTGAGGCGCGACCAGGAGAACGCAGCATGATCCGCTTCCAGCAGAATGCGCGTCCGCGCACCGACACGCCCTCGCACCTCTTCGCCATCGGCCAGACCGTGCGCATGAAGAGCCGCAGCGGGCTCGCCCAGAAGACCGCCGAGCTGTTTCAGATCAAGAGCAGATTGCCGGTCAAGGATGGCTCGCCGCAATATCGCATCCGCAGCGAGCAGGAGACCTATGAGCGGGTCACCACGGAAGACAACCTCGAAGTGGCGGACGCCCCGGCTGTCCCCGACAGCCCGGCCGTCTGACACCGCACCCACCCAGCACGTACGAAGGAGCAGACAGATGGCCAAGGGTCAGCAGCGCAGCAATCGCGAAACTCGCAAGCCCAAGAAAGACAAGGTGGTGGCCAAGGCCGCCTCCCGTTCGGTTCCTCGGTCAAGCAAGCCGAGAGCAGCCTGAAGCCGAAGTCGAAGGGCTGACAAGGCAGGGGCGCGCCTGGCGTACCTGCCAGCAATGGACTGACGATCTCGCGCAAAACTCTGCAACGGAGGCTTGCTTGACGTTCTTCGTCGAGCCGCTCGCGCGACGTCGACGAAGCCACGCTCGACAAGGTATCCTTCTTCCCTTGGAGGTGAGAAGCCGGTCCGCGCAGCAGACGAAAAGCCAATTGTTGGCTTTTCGAGTTTCGAACGCCCTGAGCCTGCGAAGGACCAAGGGTGGTCCGGTCCACCCGCCCGGTCCCCGCTGCTTCGCAGGGTCCCGGCATTCGCCGCCTTTTTTGTCGTGCCAGTGGGACGGTGAATTCGCCTCCGGCGGACTCACCCGACAGGGGAGAAGGAAAAATCAGCAGGGGCCGTCCTCGACGACGCGGTAATCGGCGGCACGGGCCTCGCAGGCGTTGGGAAAGGTGCGCAGCTCGCCATGGCGGCGGGCGCAGACCGGGGCGTATTCGCGCGTGCAGAATGTCGGCTCTTCGCCGCCACCACCGCCACCACCGCCGCCGTCGCGGCAAGGGCCGTCGCGAACGATGCGGTAGCCTTCCCGTTCGGCAAGGCAGGCATTGGCGAAGGTCTGGCGGTCACCGCCGCGCCGCGCGCAGACCGGCTCGTATTGCCTGGTGCAGAATTCCGGTTCCGGCCGTGGCGGGCGCGGACGTGGTCCCGGCCCGTCATCGACGACGACGGTGCAGGCCGCAAGAAGACCCGACAGGAAGAGAATAGTAAAACCCTGGCGCGAGAAGATCGTCGCAAGAAATCTCATGAATATGCCTCCCTCGAGACCCCCGTCCCCGGCGCAAAACGCGCCTGTCGATCCTCGCCATTCCCTTGCCAAATGCAACCCCCGTTTGCGGCGCGGGAGCCATGCGATGCCCGGCCCGCGCATTGGTTTGGCCCTGGACCAGACCGCTGGACCATGCGTGGCCGGGCTCTGGCTGATGAACTCTTAAGAACCCAGGTTTATCGAAGCGCCTTCGTTGGGATGCGTCGATGGACGCGGTCCGCGGCGCTATCTTGCAACGATCACGTTTCCGTGCGATAAATTTTGTGTTCGGGCATTTGCGACCCGGAGAGCGGAACGTTTTGGACGACCTTTCCCCGATACTGTGAATCTCTGACGGCCCCATTTTCGGCGGGGGGTTTTACCATGCGCAAATGCAGGACTGCCGAAGCAACCACCGGGACTTGCCCACGATGCCAGGCGGCGGGCAAACCATAAGACTGACACGGGTGAAGGAGTTTCCCCAATGGCCCAGACCGGCACCGTTAAATTCTTCAACGCGACCAAAGGCTTCGGCTTCATCACGCCCGACGGCGGCGCCAAGGATGTGTTCGTCCACATTTCCGCGATCGAGGCCTCGGGCCTGCGTACCCTCGTCGACGGCCAGAAGGTCACCTTCGACGTTGAACCCGACCGCATGGGCAAGGGTCCGAAGGCGGTCAACCTCCGCGCGGCCTGAACCGGCGGTGCCCGCGCGCCCGTCAGGGCGCTCGAAAAAGCACCTAAAGCGTGTTTGAACCGGCTTTGTCAGCCGTCCAGAGTTTCGAAGGCGCGACATTTCCCGTTGCGCCTTTTTCATGACCGCCGTCGCCGGAGGCAAAGGACGCTTTATCGGTCAATGCCGTGGCTGATCGCCGGAGCAATCGTCTGGCGCGAATTGCCTTCGGTGCCACGATCTATTTGAGCAGCCTTCAGCGTTGCCGCCGTCGCCAAAACTTTCTCTTGCCGATAGCGCTAAAATAAGGGACAAATTTCCCTTCGGGCATTTGCCGGCCCGAAACTGGACTTTATGGGATCAAAGGGAGCTTCCCATGCCGCAGACCGGCACCGTCAAATTCTTCAATCATGCCAAAGGCTTCGGCTTCATTACGCCCGACGACGGGCAGAAGGATGTCTTCGTTCATATTTCGGCCGTGCAGGCTTCGGGTCTTTCCGGTCTGGAGGATGGACAAAAAGTGACATTCGACACCGAGCCGGACAAGCGCGGCAAGGGTCCAAAGGCCGTCAACCTGTCGGTCGGCTAAGCCGGCTCAAGACAGTCCGGACGGAGATTGACGAGGCGGAGCGCCTTGCGTACGCGCTTGGTTTTGCCGCAAGAACTGGATCGTATCAGCCAATTCCGTTCAGCCCCCGTTCAGCCACGGTCTTCTATTAATCGTCCCCTAGGCTGGACCGCATCCCCGAAAACTATCCGGGCCGGCACGAAGGAGACCAAAATGAATCGCATTTTCAAGACCGCCATCCTGGGCGCCGCTCTCGCCGCGACCACCCTCGCCACCTTGCCTGCCGCCAATGCCAAGGACTGGAACCGCTGGCATCATGGCCATGGTCGTCATCATAATGGCGACGCGCTTGCGGCCGGTGTCGTCGGCCTTGCGGCCGGCGCTCTGATCGCCGGTGCGCTGAGCAACCCGCAGCCGCGCTACAGCAGCTATGATGACGATTACGACTACCGCGAAGTGCGGCCGGCGCCGGTGCGCCGTTACTATGCCGAACCGCGGGTCGTCTATGCCGACCGCTATGCCGAGCCGTGGACCCGCGACTGGTACGAATACTGCTCGGACCGCTACCGGAGCTTCAATGCCCGCAGCGGCACGTTCACCGGCAATGACGGTGAGCAGCATTTCTGCGTCGCGAATTGAGCTTCCCTGTCCCACAAAAAGCGCTGACCGCAAGGCCAGCGCTTTTTTTTGGCAGAAAGACATCGCTAAGTCAGGAAGGGATTGGTCCGCCTCTCCTCGCCAAAGCGGCCACCCGGGCCGTGGCCGCAGATGAAGCCGATCTCGTCACCGAGCGGCAAAAGCTTGTTCTTAATCGAGGCGATCAGCGCCGCATGGTCGCCGCCCGGCAGGTCGGTGCGCCCGACCGAGCCGCGAAACAGCACGTCGCCGACATGAGCGAACTTCGCCGCGCGATTGTAGTATACGACATGGCCGGGCGCATGGCCGGGGCAGTGCAGCACCTCGAACATATGTGAGCCGAACGAAACCGTCTCGCCCTCTGCGAGAAACCGGTCGGGGACGCAGTTGCGCACCCCGGTAATGCCGTAGCGCTGGCCCTGGTTCTCGAGATTGTCGAGCAATAGCTTGTCGGCTTCGTGCGGGCCGACGATCTCGATGCCGAGTGCTTCCTTCAGCTCCATGGCGCCACCGGCGTGATCGATGTGGCCATGGGTGATCCAGATCGCAGCGGCGGTGATCGCATTGTCCTTCAGCACCGCCAGCACCTTGTCGATGTCGCCGCCCGGATCGACGACGACGCCATGCTTGTCATCCATGTCGAACAGGATGGTGCAGTTCTGCTGGAAAGGCGTGACCGGCACGATGCCGGCATTGAGCTGACCCATGATTGTCCTTTCGCTGTTCCAGCGTGATGTAGAGGCGTGGGCGAAGGCCGTCCACTGCTGAAAGGCAAACAGTCCGTCCCAAAACAGAAATGGGCGGCCCAACGGCCGCCCATTTGACGAAGCCTGAGTCTCGGGCAATTCCAGGAAAAGTGTAAAGCGGTCTTCCGTCCGGAATTGCGTGAAACAACAAACTAGATCATTCGCCGTGAAACGGCGAATGATCTAGAGGCTTACTTCTTCATCGCGCCCATGACCGCACCGATGATGCCGGTCAGGATGGCGCCGCCGCCGGCGCCGCCGAGCAGGTTTTTGAGGTTCAGCGTATCGCTCAATCCGCCCGCTGCCGTTGCAGCCGCTGCCGGGTCGGCCGTGCCGCCGAGCAGGCTGCCGAGGATCGCCGCCCCGCCAACGCCGCCAACCGCGCCGCCGAGGATTTTGGTCAACTGGCCCATCGCCGCATTCTTCAGCGCAACGCCGACCGCCTGACCACCGACAACACCTGCAATTACCTGTACAACGAGCGCAATGAGCGTATTCGTATCCATGTACCTAGTCCCTCCATAGCTGCCAGCCTCCCGGGCCGACACCATCATGAGACGCTGAATTGTACGAAAGTCAAATGCACAGATGCTGAAATAAAGGGGCCGGCCTCAAAACCGCCCCTGCTTGCGAAAAAAGCTGTGACTTTCGTTATTCTGCGGCTATCGCATGCTTAGGTTGCACCGCAGCAGAATAGTCGTTCATCAAAGTCTTGGCGATCTCGCCGACCTCGAATCGGTACGGACCGATCTCGGAGACCGGCGTCACTTCCGCTGCCGTTCCGGTGAGGAAGCACTGTTCGAAGCCTGCGAGTTCCTCAGGCATGATGGCGCGCTCGACGACTTCAAGGCCGCGGTCCTTGGCGAGGCCGATGACGGTGCGGCGGGTGATGCCGTCGAGGAAGCAATCGGGCTTCGGCGTGTGGATCTTGCCATCCTTGACGAAGAAGATGTTGGCGCCCGTTGCTTCGGCGACCTGGCCGCGCCAGTCGAGCATCATGGCATCGGCATAGCCCTTGGCCTCGGCGGCATGCTTGGACATGGTGCAGATCATGTAGAGGCCGGCGGCTTTCGACTTCGACGGCGCGGTGCGCGGATCGGGCCGGCGCCATTCCGCCAGATCGAGACGGATGCCCTTGAGCTTCTGCGCCGGGTCGAAATAGCTCGGCCATTGCCAGATGGCGATGGCGCAGTTGATGCGGCTGTTCTGCGCCGACACCCCCATCTGTTCGCTGCCGCGCCAGGCGATCGGCCTGACATAGGCGTCCTGGAAACCCTGCTTCTTCAGAAGCGTGGTCGAGGCGTCATTGAGCTCGGCCACGGAATAGGGAATATTGAAGCCGAGCAGGCGCGCCGATTCATGCAGACGCTCGGTGTGCTCGTTGAGCTTGAAGATGGCGCCGCCATAGGCGCGCTCGCCCTCGAAGACGGCGCTGGCATAGTGCAGGCCGTGGGTCAGCACGTGGATCTTGGCATCGGCCCATTTGACGAACTCGCCGTTGATCCAGATGAAGCCGTCCAGTTGGTCGAAGGGAACGGATGCCATGGAAACCTCCCGCGGGCGGCGACCCGCACATCATTAGTGTTGTTCTTGTTGCGCGACAGCCGCGTCGGGCGGCCCTTGAAGCGTAAGCGGAGAATCGAACTCTGGCAAACTCAGGAAGTTCCGGAAAAACCGCACTCCCTTGCCTTTTCGTTCGCATTCAGCCGAAAAGCTTGTCAAAAATTACCATTGCGGGGAAATTACGTCAATAGTACTGACATAATTTCCCTCTATGGACGGAGAAATGATGACGGATCGAAGCCCAGCTGCCGGAAAACCGATCAAGACGCCGATCACCGACGAGGACGGCATCGACTTCGCCATCATCGAACTGTTCTTCTTTGCGTATCGCGATTTCACTTCCGATCCGGACCAGATCCTGGCCGATTACGGCTTTGGCCGCGCCCATCACCGGGTGCTGCATTTCGTCAACCGCCGGCCGGGACTGACGGTCGCTGAACTGCTCGACGTGCTCAAGATCACCAAGCAGAGCCTGGCGCGGGTGCTCAAGCAGTTGATCGACACCGACCATATCGTGCAATTGCAGGGTCCGCGCGACCGCCGCCAGCGGGAGCTCTATCCGACAGCCAAGGGGCGCGCCCTGGCGCTGGCCCTGGCGCGGCCACAGTCACGCCGCATCCGTGCTGCATTGGAAGATTCCGGAGCCAGCGAGCGTCCCTTGATCGAACGATTCCTGGAAGCCATGGTCAATCCGGAACTAAGGGCGCAGATCGACATTGTGCCTGCAAACATGTCAGGGAAAAGCCATGGAGACCATTGAGAGGGTGGACCAGCCGACGGCGCCGGACGATGACGCGCCGCATCTGCTTGTGGTCGACGACGACACCCGCATTCGCAATTTGCTCAAGCAGTATCTGACCGAAAATGGTTTTCGCGTCACAGTCGCCGGAAATGCCGGCGAGGCCAGGCGAAAGCTTGCAGGACTCGACTTCGACCTCCTTGTCCTCGACGTCATGATGCCCGGAGAGACCGGCGTCGACCTCACCAAGGCGCTGCGGGCGGAGAAGAACGTACCGATCCTGATGCTCACCGCGCTATCGGAAACCGACAGCCGCATCACTGGGCTCGAGGCCGGCGCCGACGACTATCTGCCCAAGCCCTTCGACCCGCGCGAACTGATCCTGCGCATCAATAACATTCTGCGCCGCGGCGGCCCGGCGACGACGCCCAAGGTCGAGCAGCTGGTCTTCGGCCCCTACACCTTCCAGATCGCCAGGCGCGAGCTGAAGCGGGGCGGCGAGGCGCTGAAGCTGACCGACCGCGAGCAGGAGATCTTGGCGATCTTTGCCGCGCGGGCCGGCGAAACGATCCCGCGTCACGAGCTTGTCGGCGACGATTCGGAAGTCGGCGAGCGCACCATCGACGTCCAGATCAACCGCCTGCGCCGCAAGATCGAGCGCGATCCGTCCAATCCGGTCTGGCTGCAGACGGTGCGCGGTATTGGGTATCGGCTCAGCGTGGAATAGAATGCCGCTGACGGCCGCCCTTGGCCATAGATGTGTGGCCATCGACCAGCGGCATCGACCAGCGGCCATTGACCCAGCGAAAGGACAAATGGCGACCACGCAACTGGAACGGCCGGAACAGGGCGGCTTTGGCGCGCGCGTATCACGCGCGCTGAAAGCAATGCCGCGTGCCTGGAAGCGGTTCTGGCGGCTGGTTGCGTTCTATATGCCCAAGCGGCTTTATGCCCGCTCGCTGATCATCGTCATCGCGCCGATGATCCTTCTGCAGTCGGTCGTCGCCTTCGACTTCATGGAACGCCACTGGGCAACCGTGACGCAGCGCCTGTCGCAGGCCACCGTGCGCGACATCGCCGCGATCATCGACATGATCGAGACCTATCCGCACGATGGCGACTACGCGAACATCATCCGCATCGCCCAGGACCGCATGCAGTTGAAGGTCGACCTCTTGCCGCCCGACCCGTTGCCGGCGCCTGGACCCAAGCCCTTCTTCTCGATCCTTGACGACGTCCTTTCCACCGAGATCACCCGCCAGATCAACCGCCCGTTCTGGATCGACACGGTCGGCAATTCCAACATCGTCGAGGTCCGCATCCAGCTCGAGGGCAAGGTGCTGCGCGTCTTCGTGCGCCGCAGCCAGGCCTATGCCTCCAACACCCACATCTTCCTGATCTGGATGGTCGGGACGTCACTGGTGCTGCTGACGATTGCCATCCCCTTCCTTCGCAACCAGATCCGGCCGATCCTGTCTCTGGCCGAGGCCGCCGAAAGCTTCGGCAAGGGCCGGCCGATGCCGCGCGATTTCCGCCCACGCGGCGCCGAGGAGGTTCGCCGGGCCGGCTTTGCCTTCATCCAGATGCGCGAGCGCATCGAACGCCAGCTGGAACAGCGCACCGCCATGCTGACCGGCGTCAGCCACGATCTCAGAACCATCCTCACCCGCTTCAAGCTGCAGCTGGCGCTGGCCGGCGGCAAGCCCGAGACCAAGGCCGCGCTCAACCAGGACATCGACGACATGCAGTCGATGCTGGAAGGCTATATCGCTTTTGCCCGCGGCGAAGCGTCGGAAGATGCCGGCCATTTCGATCTCGAGGCCTATTTCCAAAAGCTCGGCGAGGAGGCGTCGCTGCACAAGCGCAAGCTATCGACCGTGCTTGCCGGTGATCCGGACGTGCATGTGCGCCCGCACGCTTTCGCCCGGCTGTTGTCCAATGTCGCCGGCAATGCCTTGCGCTATGCCAAGACGGTGGAGATCAGCGCCGATCACGGCCGCGGCTCACTCGTCGTCACCATCGACGATGACGGTCCGGGCATCCCGCCGGAAAAGCGCGAGGACGTGTTCAAACCGTTCGTGCGGCTCGACGAGGCGCGCAACCTCGACGCCAGCGGCACCGGCCTTGGTCTCTCTATCGCCCGCGATATTGCCCGCAGCCATGGCGGCGACATCATGCTGGAAGACAGCCCGCTCGGCGGCCTGCGGGCGGTGATCAAAGTGCCCGCCTGACCAAAGCATGATCTGGAAGTCGGGCTCGGCCAAAAACCACCTTCATCCGCGCGTCATGAAACCATGGTCAAGAGCGCGCATGAAGCGCGCGACCTCAGTTGATTCGGCTCAGCCGCCTTACTTCGACCTCGTGCCTGCCCGGGTGCGGTGGAGCGAAGCGAGGGCAGCCGGGCCGTACCGCTATCGCATCAAGGCAACCGTCGACCCGAGCAAAGGACCGCCATGCGCATCCTGATGGTCACCGACGCCTGGCGGCCGCAAGTCAACGGCGTCGTCCACACGCTGGAGCGGCTCACCGAAACGCTGAAAACCTTCGACGTTGCGGTCGACTTCCTGACCCCGAACATCTTTCGCACCTTGCCGTTGCCGACCTACCCCGACATCAGGCTGGCGCTGACCACGCCCGGCCATGTCGCGCGGCTGATCGAGGCTCGCAAGGCCGACCATATCCATATCGTCACCGAAGGCCCGCTCGGCATCATGGCGCGGCGCTATTGCCGCAATGCCGGCCGTCCCTTCACCACCAGCTATCACACCCGCTTTCCCGAATATCTCAGCGCCCGCCTGCCGGTGCCGGAGAGCTGGGCCTATCGCTGGCTGCGTGATTTCCACAATTCCGGACAAGGCACGCTGGTCGCCACCCAGTCGCTGGCGGAGGACCTTGCGTCGCGAGGCTTCACCAAGCTCAGGCCGTGGACGCGGGGCGTCGACACCGATCACTTCCGCCCCGACAAGAAGAAGGACCTCGGCTTCCCTGGCCCGGTATTCCTGTGCGTCGGCCGCGTCGCCATCGAGAAGAACCTGAGCGCCTTCCTCGATCTCGACTTGCCCGGCAGCAAGGTGATCGTCGGCGAAGGACCGGAACTGGCCAGGCTCAGGGCGAAGTACCCGCAGGCGCATTTCCTCGGCCATCGCCCGAACGATGAGCTGGCCGAGATCTACGCCTCGGCTGATGTTTTCGTCTTCCCCAGCCGCACCGACACGTTCGGCAACGTCATCATCGAGGCGCTGGCCAGCGGCACGCCGGTGGCCGCCTATCCGGTCACCGGACCGATCGACATTGTCGGCGACGGCATCGGCGGCGCGGTGTCGACCGATCTGCGCGAGGCCTCGCTCGCCGCGCTCAATGTCGACCGCGCCGAGGCGCGCGAACGCGCCATGCGCTACAGTTGGAAAGCCTGCGCCGAAATGTTCATGGACACGGTCGAAGAGGCGCTGAGCACAAGGCGCAAGCTGGCCGCCTGACGCAATCTTCCTAAAACAACCTGCCGCCGTCCGGCACCTTGCGCTCGATGGCGCCAAGGACCACGGCGCCTTCCTCATCAGGGAAGCCGAGCGTGAGCACTTCGGACATGAACGGACCGATCTGGCGCGGCGGGAAATTCACCACCGCAAACACCTGCCGTCCCACCAGCGTTTCCGGCGCATAGTATTTCGTGATCTGTGCCGAGGATTTCTTCACGCCGATCTCAGGGCCGAAATCGATCTTCAGCTTGAAGGCGGGTTTGCGCGCCTCGGGGAAAGGCTCGGCCTCGACGATCGTGCCGGCACGGATGTCGACACGATCAAAATCGGCAAAGCTGATCTCGGGCTTGCGCGCGCTGCTCGAACTCATGGAAGCTCAAGCGTTGCCATAGGTCTCGAACAGGACACCGGCCAGCGCATCCTTGGCCGAGGTTCCCGACCAGACAACGAACTGGAAGGCCTGGAAATAGCATTCGCAGGCTTCAAGCGCCGACGACAAAAGCACCTCGACCTGCTGGCTCGACGGTTCGACCCCGCCGGCAAGCAGCAGCGACTGGCGAAACATGATCGCGCCCTCCTGCTCCCAGAGATCGAAATGGCCAAACAGCATCTGCTCGTTGATCAGCGACAACAGCCGCATCACTTCCAGCGCGCGGGCTTCCGGCACCTTGATGTCGAAAGCACAGGCCAGATGCAGCGCCTCGAAATCCTCCATCCATGAGAAGGAGACGTGATAGTCGGTCCAGCTGCCGGCAACCGAGATCGAGATTTCGTCATCGCCGGCCCGTTCGAAGGACCAGTCATTGTTATGGGCGACCTGCTCGATGACATCCACCGGATGGATTTCGCGGGAGAATTCGAGTTCGAGAAGTTCCATGGAATGCTTCCTGTGTTCAGGGGAGCGCCACACGCTCCGCGGGGCACACACGACGAACAATTTGTCTTGAACTCGGACGGCCAGGACTTCACGACACAAAGACCCCGGACCGGACCCCACCGCCCGGCCGCATGACCCTGCTCCGAATCATGCAACAAATTCAGTCTATTGATCGGGAGTCGCGTGAACAGCCTAATTTTTCGCACTGCGTCATCAGCATGTGGAAAGGCGCTGTCACAAAGATTCATGCATTGCCGGTAAACGATTCACGGCAAAGCACTTTTTCGGATTGTGCTTTGTGGAAAAGTTTAAATTTTATTTTTTTGCTTTGGGCTTTGCCGCAGCCGCAGGTGCGGCCTGTCCGGTCAATTCGGCAAGCCTGGCCTCGAGCGCGTCGATGCGGGCGGCCAGCCTGGTGTTTTCTTCGCGGGCCTTGGCAGCCATGTCGCGGGCAGCCTCGAACTCCTCGCGCTGCACCACATCCATGGTGTTGAGGATGCGCTCGGCCTGCCCCTTGAAGGCAGTCTCCACCTCGCGGCGCACGCCTTGTGCGGCACCCGCAGCATCGGTCATCAGCTTGGCGAATTCATCGAGAATGCGGTTCGGTCCGGTTGACATGGCAAATCCTCGCTTGCTCGAATTGACGTAGTGGCACTGCCTGCGGAATGCAAGAACGTTGAAGCTGGTGCGGCTTCATGTCGGACGCGATTTGGCTCACGGTCCGGCCGACAGATTGCTATTATCGCAAATGGATTCTTGGAACGACGGTTGCCGTGACGGACAGTGCGGACTTGGAGAAGCGCTTTGCAGCACTCGATGCAGCACTCGCAAAGGGCATTTCGGATGCCGATGCGGGCCGGGTCAAGCCTGGCGACGAGGTGCTGGACAGGCTTGAAGCCAAATACAGGGCAATGGCAGAGAGAACCAAGTGAAGTTACTGGTCTTCGCAGACCAGCGGCCTAGTTTTCCTCACGACTTGCTCAGGCAAGAGTCACTCTCATTCAGGATCAACCAATGGCAACGCCCCCGCGCCGACCGACCAATCCGATGGAAGCCGCTGAAGCGGCCTTCAAGCCGGTCAAGAAACCCGCGCCTCCCATTCGCGAACCCTCCGCCGCACCAAACGTTCGCGAGCTTGTCTCGATCAGGATCGATCGCGCCGTGCTCGACCATTTCCAGGAAGATGGCCCCGGCTGGCAAGACAGGATCAACGATGCGCTCAGGCAATTGGTCGCCGGCAAGCCGCAGGGTTGAGCCCATTATCTCTGACGATCAGGCTGTCGTCACCTTGCCTTGACCCAGCCAAAACCCTGCCGCATGGTCCGCGCCCTAACGCGAGCCCTCCCAGGAGATCCTGTTGAACGACTATTTCCCGCTGCCGATGGCGTCGCTGTCCTTCCCCAACATCGACCCGATCCTGGTTCAGATCGGCCCGCTGGCTGTGCACTGGTACGGCATCGGCTATATCGTCGGCATCCTGTTCGCCTGGTGGTACGCCAAGCGGCTCGTCACCAACACAAGGCTGTGGCCTGATGGCGTCTTGCCGATGAAGCCGATCGACCTCGACGATTTCATCGTCTGGGCCGCCGTCGGCGTCGTGCTCGGCGGACGCACCGGCTATGTGCTTTTCTACGATTTAAAGCGCTATATCGACCACCCGCTCGACATCTTCGCCGTCTGGCAGGGCGGCATGTCGTTCCATGGCGGCCTGCTTGGCGTCATCCTCGCCATGACGCTGTTTTCCCTCAAGCGCGGCATCCGCACCTGGACGCTGTTCGACGTGGTGGCAGCCGGCGTGCCGGTCGGGCTCGGCCTCGTCCGCATCGCGAACTTCGTCAATGCCGAACTCTGGGGTCGCGTGACCGACGTGTCGTGGGGCGTCGTCTTCTGCAACGAGCGTCTCCAGCAGACCGTGGCGGGTTGTGTCGCGGGCCTGGAGCCTCGCCATCCGAGCCAGCTCTACGAAGCGCTGCTCGAGGGCGCGGTGCTGTTCCTGGTCCTGCGCTTCCTCACCCATTCGCGGCTGAAGCTGAAGACGCCGCGCTTTGTCGGCGGCGCCTTCATTTGCGGCTACGGCCTGTCACGCATCTTCGTCGAGTTCTTCCGCGAGCCCGACCAGCAGCTCGGCTACCTCCTCGGCGGCTGGCTCACCATGGGCATGGTGCTGTCGCTGCCGATGGTGCTGGCCGGCATCTGGGCGATGGCCACAGCCAAACCGGCGCCGCAACCACAGCCGGCATGACACGGCTGAAGACCCGCATCGTCGACCTGATCGGCGCGCTCGGCCCCCTCCCGGTCAACGAGTACATGGCGCTCTGCCTGTTCGATCCCAGCGACGGCTACTACACCACGCGCGAGCCGTTCGGCGCCGCCGGCGACTTCGTCACCGCACCCGAGATCAGCCAAATGTTCGGCGAACTCGTCGCCGTCTGGCTCTATCAGGCCTGGCTGGCGATCGGCCGACTCCTGCCGGTCACCATCGCGGAGATCGGGCCTGGCCGCGGCACGCTGATGAAGGACATGCTTCGCACCCTGACGCGGCTCGATCCGGCTATCGCCGCCGGAGCATCCTTCGCTCTGGTCGAGACCAGTCCGCGGCTGACTGAAATCCAGAAGCAGACGCTTGCCGAAACTTCGGTTGAGCTCGGCTGGCACGAAACCATCGCCACACTACCGCAGGCGCCGTTGCTGATTGTCGGCAACGAATTGTTCGACGCTGTGCCGATCCGCCAGTTCATCCGCGCCGGCGCCGGCTGGCGCGAACGGGTGATCGGCCTCGATGTCTCAGACGAGTTGAGCTTCTTCGCCGGCGCCGGCTCGGTCGAGGCGACGCTGCTGCCGGAAGACGCCGCCGAGGCGCCACAAGGCTCTATTTTCGAAATAGCACCGGCCCGCGCGGCACTGATGGCGACCATTGCCGAACGCATAGCCGACCACGGCGGCGCCGGGCTGTTCCCCGATTACGGCCATCTCCAGCCCGGTTTCGGCGACACATTGCAGGCCGTGCGCAGGCACGCCCCCGAAGATGTGCTGGCCAATCCCGGCGAAGCCGATCTCACCGCCCATGTCGACTTCGCTGCACTGGCCGCCGTCGTGCGGGCGCATGGCCTCGATGTGGAATTGGCGACGCAGGGCGACTTTCTGCTTGGCACGGGATTGCTTGAGCGAGCTGGCCAGTTGGGCAGCCAGGCAAGCCAAGAGGCACGACAAACCATTGCCGATGCCGTCGAGCGCCTGGCCGGCCCCGACGGCATGGGCACGCTGTTCAAAATCCTGAAAATCCTGCCGCATCAGCCAGTCTGACCCTCAGAGATCGTTACAAGCCGTCTCGCCATGTCGCTTGTGGTCGCATGCCTGCTTTTGGCCAATGCAAAGTCGACGCGGCAGCACTGTCGCAATCACTCGGCCGAACTTCGCCTTGACGAAAACGCCGGCGCGGACAACAAACCCATCCATGCTGAATCAGACCAAACCGGATCCTGTTCGCTCGCCGCTGCTGGAAGCGGCCAAGCCGCGAGGTATCCGCCATGGCTATTTCACCCGTATCGGCGGCGTCTCCGGCGGCATCTATCAGGGACTTAACATCGGCACCGGCTCGGATGACGATCAGATGCTGGTCGCCGAGAACCGCCGCCGCGTCGCTGCCTGGATGGGTGTGCCGGCCAGCCATCTCCTGACCGCGCATCAGGTCCACTCGCCCGATGTCGTTATTGCCAGGGAACCCTTTCCCGGCCCGCGGCCCAAGGCCGACGCCATCGTCACCGAACGGCCGGGCATCGCCATCGGCGCCTCGACGGCCGATTGCGGCCCGGTGCTGTTCGCCGATGCTCAAGCGCGCATCATTGGCGCTGCACACGCCGGCTGGAAGGGCGCTTTCACCGGTGTGCTTGAAAACACCATTGCCGCGATGGAAAGCCTCGGCGCCCGCCGTGAGCGCATCATTGCGGTTCTCGGTCCTTCGATCGGCCCCGACAATTACGAGGTCGGGCCGGAATTCGTCTCCCGTTTCGTCGAAGCCGATGCCGAAAACATCGGCTATTTCGCGCCTTCGGCCAATCCGGCGCATGCAATGTTCGATCTCAACCTCTATACGGTCGACCGGCTGAAGAAGGCTGGCGTGACCGCCGAGGGGCTTGGCCGCTGCACCTATGCCGAGGAGGATCTCTTCTTTTCCTACCGGCGCGCGACGCATCGCAAGGAACCGGACTACGGTCGGCAGGTTTCGGCAATTGTTTTGGAGAACGGATAATGGCGCTGCATTTCGAACGGTCGGAATTTGACGCCCGGCGTGACCGGTTGATGATCGAGATGACGGAAAAGAAGCTCGATGCTGTACTGCTTTTCGCCCAGGAGAGCATGTACTGGCTAACCGGCTACGACACGTTCGGCTTCTGTTTCTTCCAGTGCCTGGTTGTGAAGGCTGACGGCTCGATGGTGCTGCTCACCCGCTCGGCCGATTTGCGCCAGGCGCGCCACACCTCGATCATCGACAACATCGTGCTGTGGACCGACCGCGACGGCGCCAACCCGGCGAT
Source organism: Mesorhizobium sp. C416B (assembly GCF_030323165.1). Lineage (NCBI taxonomy): Bacteria > Pseudomonadati > Pseudomonadota > Alphaproteobacteria > Hyphomicrobiales > Phyllobacteriaceae > Mesorhizobium > Mesorhizobium sp. C416B. The sequence goes on along the minus strand of NZ_CP100471.1, from coordinate 5,444,667 downwards.
CGACCTGCGCAACCTGCTCAACGACCTCAATCTCCTTGGCGCCCGCATCGGCGTCGAATACGACACCCATGGCCTGACCGCCTTCAATGGCCGCCGCGTCGACGAGCAGCTGCAGACCTTCGGCCAGATCGCCGACGCCTCCGGTATTGTCGGCCGTCTGCGCCTGTTCAAGAGCCCGGCTGAAATCGCCAAGGCCGAAAAGGCGGCCAACCTTTCCGACGACGCGCTCGACGCGGCCCTGCCGCTGATCAAGCAGGGCGGCGACGAAGCGCTGATCCTTGCCGCCATGCAAGGCGCGGTGTTTGCCGGCGGCGGCGACTATCCGGCCAATGAATTCATCATCGGCTCGGGCATCGACGCGCTGCTCTGCCGCTACAAGGCCGGGCGCCGCAAGCTGACCAAGAACGATCAGCTGACGCTCGAATGGGCCGGCGTGTTCCATCACTATCACGCGCCGATGATGCGCACCGTGCTGACCGGCAAGGCGTCGAAGCGCCATCAGGAGCTGTTCGACGCCGCCCGCGCGGCTCTTCTGGCGGTCGAGAAGGCGATGACGCCCGGCAACACCTTCGGCGACGTCTTCGACGCGCATGCCCGCACGCTGGAGGCGCACAGCCTGACCAAGCATCGGTTGAACGCCTGCGGCTATTCCGTCGGCGCCCGCTTCACCCCGTCCTGGATGGATATGCCGATGTTCTACCAGGGCAATCCCGAGCCGATCGCGCCCAACATGACATTGTTCGCGCACATGATCATCATGGACTCCGAAACCGAGACGGCGATGACGCTTGGCCGCACCTACCTGACCACCGAATCCCAGCCGAAGCCGCTTTCACGCCATGATCTCGACTTGATCGTACAGTGAATCCATAATGGTTGGTCCACGCGGGGGCGTTCGCGACTAAGGAGTTTTCGGGCAGATGAGACGATCGCATGTGACGACCGTGTCATTGCTCGCAGCGCTTGTGCTGGCCGCTTGCACCAATGCCAAGGACGTCCTTGAGCCGTCCGCCATCACGCCGCCGGCAGCCTCGGCCCAACCGGCTCAGCCCTTGGCTGCCCCGGGCATCGCGCCCGCCGCCACACCAGCGCCGGCCGTCGGCGCCACGACACCCGCCAACCCCGCGCAGAGCGCCGCCGCTTTGTCGAAGACCCGGCTGCAGATCGCGCCGATCGTCGGCGCCTCCGTGGAAGCGGCAACGCCGCTGACGGCCGAACTGCAGACACGCGCCAAGCAGCGCGGCATCACCCTTGCCGGCAGCGCCGACCAGGCCGCCACCCATGTGCTGAAGGGCTACTTCTCGACCATGACGGAAGGCAAGGATACCACCGTTATCTATGTCTGGGACGTCTATGACCCCGCTGGCAACCGGCTACACCGCATCAATGGCCAGCAGAAGGCGCCCTCGGTCAATGCCGCCGAAGGCTGGCCCGCGGTTGCACCCGCTACCATGCAGGCGATCGCCGACCAGACGATCGACCAGTTCGCGGCCTGGCTCGGCGGCAGCGCCGGCTGATCCCCCTGTTACCGGCTTCCGTTCACTGTTGACGTTTTTGAGATTAGCCGGCGGATTCCCGTCAACGAGGCTTGCAATACCGGCACGGCTCGCTACAAGCCCGATTAAGAGGACCTCCCCATCCTTCGCCAGGAACGGTGCATGAAGCTTTTCGCGGGCAATTCCAACCGGGTGCTGGCCGAAGCGGTCGCCCGCTATCTCAATGTCCCGCTGGGCAAGGCCAGCGTCAGACGCTTCGCCGATCAGGAAATCTTCGTCGAAATCCAGGAAAACGTGCGCGGCGAGGATGTCTTCATCCTGCAGTCGACCTCGTTCCCGACCAACGATCATCTGATGGAACTGCTCATCATGATCGATGCCTTCATGCGCTCCTCGGCCAAGCGCATCACCGCGGTCATCCCCTATTTCGGTTACGCCAGGCAGGATCGCCGGGCCTCGGGCCGCACACCGATCTCGGCCAAGCTGGTCGCCAACATGATCACCCGCGCTGGCGTCGACCGCGTTTTGACGCTCGACCTCCATGCCGGCCAGATCCAGGGTTTTTTCGACATTCCGACCGACAATCTGTTCTCGGTGCCGGTGATGGCCCGCGACGTGAAGGCAAAATACAAACAGCTTGCCAATGTCGTCGTCGTCTCGCCCGATATTGGCGGCGTGGTGCGCGCCCGCGCGCTCGCCAAACGCTTCGACGCACAACTGGCCATCGTCGACAAGCGCCGCGAACGTCCCGGTGAATCCGAAGTGATGAACATCATCGGCGCGGTCGCCGGCAAGGATTGCCTGCTGATCGACGACATCGTCGATTCCGGAGGCACGCTGTGCAACGCCGCCGATGCGCTGCTCGCCAACGGCGCTACCAGCGTCACCGCCTATATCACCCACGGCGTGCTGTCGGGCGGTGCGGTCGCCCGGATCAGCGGCTCGAAGCTGCAGGAACTGGTGATCACCGATTCCATCCAGCCGACGCAAGGCGTGCTCGACGCCCCGAATATCCGCGTCATCTCCATCGCCGACCTGATGGGCGAGGCGATTTCGCGCACAGCGACCGAAGAGTCCGTGTCGAGCCTGTTCGATTAATCCATGTTGCCCAAAAGCGTGCCCACGGGCCTGGCTCGGGGGTAATCTCCTTTTTGGAATCTGCCCCAAACCGTCGTGAAAGGAGCCAGCTGATGCGCAATCGAATCAAGGCTGCAGGCATCGCAGGAATGCTTCTCGCAATCGGCATCGCCAGCGCGGCCTATGCGCCGACAATCGCTCCGGTTTCGACCGCGCAGGCGCAAACGGAATATCTTCCCACCGAAAAGGATTTCATCGGCAAATGGAGCATCGCAGGGTCCGCAATCCGGCCACCGCGTGATCTGAAAGAGCCGGCGAAGCCCGACCAGGAAGCGTCTGCGACCGAATTTCAGCAGACTGTGACCGCCTTTTATGGCGCCTTCGACTATCTGGAGATCACGGCGGACGGCCGCTACAATTTTCACCAACCGGGTGACCCGGCATCGGGGCCTTGCGTCTGGTGCGGGACATGGTCGTTCAAGAACGATTCCCTGTGGCTCGAACTGGACACGGCGCCCAGGCTCGACATCTACGCCGAGGGCGGCGACATGCAGATGACCTACACGGCCGAGCCTGAAGAGACGTCACGATACAAATGGCTTGTTTTCAGCTGGACCAAGGCTGATTGAACTGAGGGGTGAGGCGTTCTCGCGCACGCCAACCGAAGCATCGGTGTCAAGCCCGATCTCCTGAGGCGGGCAGTCAGTCCATGGTTGCATTGTGCGAGGAGTTCACCATGGCCATACTGCCCCTCCAATCAACGGAGGAGTAGCAGATGCGGCGTAGGACTTTGCTCGGGCTCGCGGTTTCCATCGCAGCCACCCTTTCAGCACCGGCGGCCTGGGCCGCCGATTTTCCGGACCGGACCATCACCATGGTTGTCCCCTTTTCCGCCGGTGGCTCGACGGATCTGGTCGCGCGCCTGGTCGCCAACAAGATGTCCGAAAAGCTGGGCCAGCAGATTGTCGTCGAAAATGTCGGCGGCGCCGGGGGCAGCATCGGCGCTGCCCAGGTCGCCCGAGCCGAACCGGACGGCTACACGATCCTGATGGGCACGGTCGCAACCCACGCGCTCAACCCGCTGATCCTGAAGACAAAGCCCTACGATGCGGAGAAGGATTTTGCGCCGATATCGTTGCTCGTGCTGGTGCCAAACGTCCTGGTCGTAAACCCTGAATTCCCCGCCAAGGACGTCAAGGAACTGATCGAGATGCTGAAGAAGGACCCGGACAAATATGCCTACGCCTCATCAGGCAATGGCACCCCGCTGCATCTCTCCGGCGAGCTTTTCAAGACGATGGCCGGCGTCAGTATGCAGCACATTCCCTACAAGGGCGCCGGACCGGCCTTGAACGACGTTATCGGCAATCAGGTGCCGATGATGTTCGACAACCTCCCCTCTTCATCGGGCCATATCAAGAGCGGGACGCTGAGAGCGCTTGGCGTCACCACCAAGGAGCGCGTTCCCTCCTTCCCCGACATACCGGCCATTGCCGAAACCATTCCCGGCTATGAAACCTACAGCTGGAACGCTCTGTTCGCGCCCGCAGGCACGCCGCCGGAGGTCGTCGCCGTTCTTCAGAAGGCGGCAGTTGAAGCCCTGAAAGACCCTGATGTGATCGCCCGCATGGCCCAGTTCAGCGCCTCGATAGTGGCCTCCACCCCGGAAGAGCTTGGAGCGCATGTGAAGGCCGAACTCGCCAAATGGGAACCGATCGTCAAGGCCAGCGGCGTTCAGCTGGACTAGGGCCTACGACAAAGTGCTGCGGGCTTTTTCCTGGCGCTACGGCGCCGGGGCCTCAAGTCGAGGCTGAGCCCGCCGCATGCCTTCGTCGCGGGCGCCGCGCATATAGCCGCGCGGCGAGGCCCCGAGCATGCGCTTGAACATGGTTATGAAAGCCGGCACGCTGTCATAACCGAGGTCGAGCGCCACCCTGGTGATCGGCTCGCCATCGGCGAGCCTGGGAAGTGCCGCAAACAGGCAGGCCTGCTGGCGCCAAGTCGACAAGGACAGTCCGGTCTGGCGCTGGAAGGCGCGGGTGAAGGAGCGCCGGCTCATCCCCGCGGCATCGGCCCACTCGTCGATCGTGGCATGCGGCGACGGTGCCGCCACGAAGCGTCGGCAGAGCGCCGCCAGCCTGGGATCAGACGGGAACGGCAGGCCGAGCGGCCGTTCCGGCAAGGTCGGGATCTCGTGCAGCAACAGGTTCATGATCAACCCGCCGCGGCCTTCCAGTTCGCCACCTTGCGGCAGCTTTTCCGATTCGACGATCAGGCTGTGCATCAGCTCGGTGACGCCGACGACACGCAAGCCTTCCGGCAGGCCGGGGATAGCGCCCGGCATGACATAGACCGAGCGCATCGAGACGTCGCCCAGCATTTCGACAGAATGCTCGGTGCCGGCCGGTATCCACATTGCGTGGTCGGGCGGCACCATCCAGCGCCCGTACCTGGTCGTCACCAGCACGACACCGACCAGCGCATGCAGCAGTTGGCTGCGGCTGTGGCGGTGTTGCGGCACGAGGTAACCGTCCGGATATTCGGTCGGCAAAGCCACCGCCGGCCCGGAAACCTCCTCCAGCCACTGCCAGCGGCTTTCGTGCAATCGGCCGAGATCGGCATTGCCGGCGCGGAAGATGTCCCTGCCATGTGGCATCGGCTATGGCCCACTTGCGAAACTATTGGACCAAACCACGAAAGAAGTCGCCTCGCAAGCGGCTTATAAGGCAGCCATCCCCAAGGCGCTCCGCAGGGGCGTCGCCCAAGCGCTTCAGACGAGCGTCCTTAAGGCGGTCCGCGGGAGCGGCCGCCAAGCCTGCCCGCGGGCAAACACCCGCCAAAAAGACCTCGGAGCCTGCCTTGACCGATACGACAGCCACCAGCATTGCACCGCAGCCAAGCGCCAGCCTCCCTTCAGCCCAGGCGACCGCCTTCACCGTCATTCTGGCGGTGAGCTTTTGCCACGGCATCAACGACATCATGCAATCGCTGCTGCCGGCGATCTATCCGCTGCTGAAAGAGAATTACGGTCTCGATTTCTGGCAGATCGGTCTTCTGACCTTCACCTTCCAGGTCACGGCGTCGCTGCTGCAGCCGGTCATCGGCATGATCACCGACAAGCGGCCAATGCCCTATTCGCTGCCCTACGGCATGGCGTCCTCGCTGATTGGCCTGATCGTTCTGGCCTATGCCGGCCACTATGCGCTGCTTCTGGTCGGCGCCTCGCTGATCGGAATCGGCTCGGCGATCTTCCATCCGGAATCCTCGCGCATTGCCCGCTTTGCCTCCGGCGGCCGCTTTGGCCTGGCGCAATCTTTGTTCCAGGTCGGCGGCAATTTCGGCCAGTCGATGGGGCCGCTGCTCGCTGCCTTCATCGTTGTGCCCTTCGGCCAGACCAGCATTTCATGGTTCGCCGTCGGGTCTCTGATCGGCATCATCGTTTTGTCGCGGGTCGGCGGCTGGTACAGCCGGATGCGCGCCGCGCAGGGCAATCGCAAGGCGGCAAGCTTCGTCTCCCCCTTCCCGCGCAAGAAGGTGATGGGAGCGCTGGCGGTGCTGACGCTGCTGGTGCTGACCAAGAACGCCTACATCGCCTCGCTCTCCAGCTACTACACCTTTTATTCCATCCATAAGTTCGGCGTGTCGGTGCAGATGAGCCAGGTCATGCTGTTCCTGTTCCTCGGCGCCTCGGCGCTGGGCATCCTGCTCGGCGGACCGTTCGGCGACCGCTACGGCCAGAAGGCGATGATCTGGTTCTCGATCGTCGGCGTGCTGCCGTTCACGCTGGCGCTGCCCTACGCCAATTTCGAATGGACGATGGTGCTGACGGTGCTGATCGGCCTGATCCTGTCCTCGGCCTTCTCCAACATCGTCGTGTTTGCGCAGGAGTTGGTGCCGGGACGTGTCGGCACCATCGCCGGGATCTTCTTCGGCTTCGCCTTCGGCATGGGCGGCATTGCAGCCGCCGTGCTCGGCGTCGTCGCCGACATGAAGGGCATCGATTTCGTCTTCCAGATCTGCTCGTATCTGCCGCTGCTCGGCCTGCTGACGGTGTTCCTGCCCAACATGAAGGAAGCCAGGAAGGCGCAAGCGGCGGCCAGATAAAAACCGGTCGATTTTGCGGATTTGACGCAGGGCGCGGCATTGCTGCGCCCTCTGTGATTCTTTCACCATGCGCTGGTTGAAAAGCCTGCTAGAGATAGTCATCAACGAAGGCTTGGGGCCTTCGACGTCTCTGGGGGATGACATGCGCAAGATCGTATTGGCCGTATTGGGTGTGCTTCTTGTTACCTTGCCGGCGACGGCACGCATCGTTCCCTTTCCGCCGGGTTTCAAGACGCAGTCCGTCGGAACCAACGGCACCAAACTCTATGTGCGCGTTGGCGGCAAGGGTCCCGCCGTCGTGCTGCTGCACGGCTTTGCCGATACCGGAGACATGTGGGGCGCCGCGGCCATCGCCCTCGCAAAGGACCACACCGTCATCGTGCCGGACCTGCGCGGCATGGGTCTGTCGGCCCACCCGGAAGCGGGCTACGCCAAGAAGAACCAGGCCGTCGACATCGCCGGCGTGTTGGATGCCCTGAAGATCGACAAGGCAGATCTCGTCACCCACGACATCGGCAACATGGTCGGCTATGCGCTCGCCGCTCAGTATCCCAAGCGCATCACCAAATGGGTTATCATCGACGCGCCGCTGCCCGGCATAGGCGACTGGGAAAAGATCAAGCAAAGCCCGCTGCTTTGGCACTTCAACTTCCGCGGCCCGGATATGGAGCGGCTGGTCGCGGGGCGCGAGCGCATCTATCTCGACCGCTTCTACAACGAGTTGTCGGCTGACCCCAAGAAGATCGACGAGGCGACGCGCAGGCACTACGCCAAACTCTATGCCCGCCCGCATGCGATGCATGACGCCTTCGAGCAGTTCAAGGCGTTTGACCAGGACGCGATCGACAACCAGGCGATGCTTGCCGCCGGCGGCAAACTGACCATGCCGGTACTGGCTGTCGGCGGTGAAAAATCCGCTGGCACCACGCAGGCCGATCTCCTGCGGCTTGTTGCGACCGATGTCACGGGCGGCATCGTGCCCGCTTCCGGACACTGGATCATGGAGGAAAACCCCGACGACACCGTCAAACTGATCACTGGTTTTCTCGATAAATAGGCACTGTCCCGCTGACATTTCGACGAAAGCAAATGCACCCGCCCGGCGGCGGGTGCCTTGCCTATCCAACTGGACGATGTCTATTCAACTGAACGATTCTACGCCTTGAAGAACGCCAGCAGGTCGGCGTTGATCACATCGGCGTGGGTGGTCGCCATGCCGTGCGGAAAACCCTTGTAGACCTTGAGCTCGCCCTTCTTGAGGAGCTTGACAGCCAGCAGCGCGGAGTCGGTGATCGGAACGATCTGGTCGTCGTCGCCATGCATGACCAGCACCGGCACCTCGATGGCCTTCAGATCGTCGGTGAAGTCGGTTTCCGAGAACGTCTTGATGCAATCATAATGCGCCTTGGTGCCGCCCATCATGCCCTGGCGCCACCAATTCTCGACGACAGCCTGCGATACCTGGGCGCCGGGGCGGTTGAAGCCGTAGAACGGGCCGGCCGCGACGTCGTGGAAAAACTGGGCGCGGTTGGCTGCCTGGGCGGAGCGGAAACCGTCGAACACCTCGATCGGCAGGCCGCCGGGATTGGACGCCGTCTTCAGCATGATCGGCGGCACCGCGCCGAGCAATGCGGCCTTGGCGACACGGCCGCCGGAGCCGTACTTCGCGACATAACGGGCCACTTCGCCGCCACCGGTGGAATGGCCGACATGGATCGCGTCCTTGAGGTCGAGATGCGCTGCAAGCTCCGCAACATCGGCGGCGTAGGTGTCCATCTCGTTGCCGGTATCGGTCTGGGTGGAGCGGCCATGGCCGCGCCGGTCATGGGCAATGACGCGATAGCCCTTGGACAGGAAGAACAGCATCTGGGCGTCCCAGTCGTCGCTGCTCAGCGGCCAGCCGTGATGGAAGACGATGGGTTGTCCCGTTCCCCAATCCTTGTAGAAAATTTCGGTGCCGTCCTTGGTGGTGATCGTGCTGCTGCCGGGCTTGGTCATTTCGCTCTCCATTGATTGCTCCCGCGATAATCAATATCGCGATAACCATACGACTAGCGCAGGTCCAAATCCATGTCTACAGAAAATATGTATCGCGATATCATTTTTCGTGGTACATATTGATGTGCTCAGTCGGCAAAGGAATGCCTCTTGCCTCTCCCGTTAGACAACCAGCTCTGTTTCACGCTTTACGCCACCAGCATGGCAATCAACCGCACCTACAAGCCCATGCTGGACGAGATGGGCATCACCTATCCGCAATATCTCGTGCTGAACGCACTTGCCGAAGCCGGCGGGATGTCGGTCGGCTCGATTGCGCACAGGCTCGCTTTGGAATCGAGCACCATCACGCCGCTGGTGAAGCGCATGGAACAGGCCGGTCTCGTCACCCGCCAGCGCAGCCAGACGGACGAGCGCCAAGTGCAGGTCGACCTGACTCCTGCCGGCCGCGCGCTGCTCGTCCAGTGCAACTGCCTGAACGAAACCCTGATCGAACGCTCGGGCATGACGATGGCTGATCTCGATGCCTTGAATCGGCGGATCCAGGCGCTGCGCGATGCGTTGAGCAGCAAGCCGGACTAGCTGCCCTACAAACACGCCAGGCTTAATCCTTGCCGGCCAGCCAGCGCATGATGTTGGCCATCAATTTGCCGTAGAGCGGCCATCCCAAAAAATCCTGCGACAGCCAGTGCGGGCCGATGTCTGTCGCCCACGCGACGGTGCGGCCACGGCCATGCTCACGAACCGCCAGCAGCGGCCAGTCGGTGCCACGATAATGGCAGGTCGCCAGAAGCTGGGACGAGCCATCGCGCCTGAAATCGAGTTTGTTCATGCCGAGGATCGGCGGCAACGGGCCCGCGACACCGGCAAGGATTGGATGCGACGCCTGAAGGATCGACGGCTGCAGGCCTTGCGGCACTTCCAGCCCGTCCGAGAATGGCAGGCAGCGCACGGGCAGCACGTCCTCGACCGGGGTGTCGTGGAAACGCGCCGTGCCGAACATGCCCTGAAACCCCATATAGCCGCCGGCCAGCATCAGCCCGCCGCCGCCTTCGACATAGGCCTTGAGGACGTCGAGGCGGTTGACGCCGATGCGCCCGGCGCGGGCCTCCGGCGTGACCAGCAAGGTCAGCGCGCCGACATCGGAGATCACCACCGCCTGGTATTCGGCCAGCGCGTCGAGGTCATACGGAAATTCGGCCGCACAGCGATCGCCACCGATCTGCGTCACCGCTATGCGCTCTGCGGCAAGGGCGGCATTGAAGGCCGTCGCGCCATTCACCCATGTCGCACTTGTCAGAACGTCGCCGCCGGCAGCGACCGACGTCGTCGCCGCGAAGGTCTCGCCTGCCAGCAAGAGTTTCATCGTCGCCCTCACGCTTTTCGACTGACAATTGAACGAGCGGGCGCCGGCTTGAACCGGCGCCCGCCGGGCCTTGGGAGGCTTAGAACTTAAACTCGGCCAGGTTTTCCGGCGTCACGATCTTGGCCGGGCCAAGGATCAGTTCGCCGCTGGCGCCGATCGTGTACTCGCCGAGCCTGCCTGCCGTGAACTTCTCACCTTCCTTGCCGGTGATCTTGCACTGCGCCAGCGCCTGGGCCGCCTGATAGGTCAGGTAGCCGAGATCGGTGACATTCCACCAGATATCCTGGGCAGCGCCATCCTTGATGTATTTCGAAATCAAAGTGGCCGGCGCAAGGCCGGTCAGCTTGACCTTGCCGATCATACCGGCTTCCTCGAGTGCGCGCGCGGCCGCCGGAAGGCCTATGCCTGCCGGCACGATGATCACCTTGAGATCCGGAAACGCCTGCACCAGCGCCAAGGCCTGCTGCTGGTTGACCTGCTCGCTCTCCTCGCCATAGGCGACCTGCACCAGTTTCATCTTGGCGTATTTCGGCTCTGCCGCCATCTTCGCCTTCATGAAGTCGATCCAGGCGTTCTGGTTGGTCGCCGTCGGCGTCGACGACAGGATGGCGAACTCGCCTTCGCCGCCGCTGAGGTTGAATGCGCTTTCCAGCATCATTTCGGCCAGACTGTCGCCCTTCACCTGGTTCACGAACACCGCGCGCGCATCGGCCGCGACGTCGGAATCGTACGATATCACCCGGACGCCTTGCTGAACGGCGCGCTTCAGCGCAGGCGCAACCGCATTGGCGTCGTTGCCGGCGATAGCGATGACGCCGACCTTCTGCGACACAAGGCTGTTGATGAATTCGATCTGTGCCTCGGCCGTCGCCTGCGACGGGGCGACCTGGGTGGCGGTGCCGCCAATTTCCTTCGCAGCCTCCTCGGCGCCGCCGAAAGCCACCTTGAAGTAGGGATCGGTGTCGAGCTTGGGCAGGAAGCCGACGGTCACCGGTTCCTTGGCGCATTCCTGGCTGTAGGCCAGCGAGGCCGGCGCAAGCAGAACCGCGGATGCGAGCAGGGCTATTCTAAACGCTTTCATTGTGTCTCCTCCGTCAGAATTCGGGCTTGAAGAAAGGGGCCCGAGATCACCCCTTGGTTTCGCGCAGGACGCGCGATCTTGACAGCCGCTCCTCCAGGGAGCGCCAGTAATTGCCGACCAGCAGCGAGCCGATCAGAAGCAGGCCGATGATCATGCCTTGAGCGTCGCCGCCGATCTGGTTGAGCGCCAGCACATTTCGGATGATGGCGATCAACAGCAGCGCCAGCATGACCCCCGTGAGCCGCCCCTTACCACCGAAGACGCTGACGCCGCCGAGCAGCACGATGGTGATGACATCGAGCTCCATGCCGAGCGCATTGTTGGCGCGGGCGTTGGAGAGGCGCGCGGTATAGACGATGCCGGCGATGGCTGCGACCATGCCCGAAACGACGAACAGCTTCAGCACCATTTTGCGCGTATCGATGCCGGAATAACGCGCCACTTCGGGGCTGCCGCCGAGCGCATAGATGCGCTTGCCGGTCGGCGTCTTCTGCAGCACCACCGCGAAGATCGGCGCCAGCAGCAGGAACGGCACGATGGTCCACGGGATTTGTGTGCCCGGCAGATTGCTGATGCCGAAATCGACGACCGCCGGCGGCAATATGTTGACCGAACCGGTGCCGAGCAGGATGTAGCCAATGCCCCGATAGAGCGCCATGGTGCCGAGCGTCACCACCAGCGACTGCAGCCCCAGCCCTGAAACCAGATAGCCATTGAAGGCGCCGAGCAGGCCGCCGAAGACCAGCGTCAGCGGAATGGCCGCCAGCGTCGGCACGCCGCCCTGGACGAGCAGGCCAAACACCACGGATGTCAGCGCCAGCACCGAGGCGATCGACAGGTCGATCTCGCGGGTGATGATGAGCAGCGTCATCGGCAGGATCAGCAACGCCTTTTCCGAGGCGCTTGCGGCCAATTGCGAGAGGTTGAAGCCGGAGACGAAATTCGGCACGAAGACCGCCGCATAGATAAAGACGGCGAGGCAGGCGGTCGCCAGCAGCAGATCCCAGAAGTCGATCGAGCGGATAAACTTTCTCATCTCGCCCTCGCCTGTCTCGCCTGTTCGGCGCGCCGCACGATGAAGGTGTCGATGCCGATGGCAACCAGGATCACCAGGCCATAGACGCCCTGCAGCCAGAGCGGATCGACGCGCACCAGCGTCAGCCCGTTCTTGATGACCAAGAGCGTGAGCGCGCCAAGGATGATGCCGAGCAGCGTGCCCGAGCCGCCGCGGATGGCGACGCCGCCGACCACCGCAGAGGCGATCACCGTGAGTTCGAAGCCGAGCGCGACGCGGGCATCGATGGTGGCGTAGCGCGAAGCCCACAGGGCGCCGCACAGGCCGCCTAGCAGGCCGGCCATGCCGAAGGCCAGCAGGATGCGCCGGTCGACCGGAATGCCGATCAGCCTTGCGCCGTCCGGGTTGGAACCGGTGGCAAACAGCTCGCGCCCGGTTGCGGTGCGATAGAGCAGCACATAGCCGGCGCACAGGATGACAATAGCGATGATGACGATCAGCGGCACGCCTGCGATCTTCAGCCCGGTCATGTCGAGCCAGGCTTGCGTGACTTCGTCGGCGCTGACCTGGTCGCCCGCCGCCCAGATCGAGTTGAAACCGCGGAAGATCGACATCGAAGCCAGCGTAACGACGATGGCCGGGATCTTTCCCCTGGTAACGACAAGGCCGTTGAGCAGTCCGGCAAAGCCGCCGACCGCGCAGGCGGTGATCAGGCCGATGCCAATGTCCAATCCGGGATAGGCCTGAACCATGCTGGCCGCCATATAGGCGGAGAGGCCGATCACAGCTGCGATCGACAGGTCGATGTTGCGGGTGATCAGCACCAGCATCTGCGCCAGTGCGGCGACAATCAGCAAGGCCGCGTCCATCGACACAGCGGTGAGGTTCGCCGCGCTCACCATGCGCGGGTTGATGATGGTGACCGGAATGGCGACGGCGAGCATCGCCGCAAGCAGGCCGAATTCCCGCCGCTTCAGAAAATCGAACGGTCCTTTTGCCTTTTCCTCCTCGGCGGCGCGTTCTATCTGCGCTGCCTGGCCGGCACGTTCATCGGTCCTGGTCGCCGCTTCCAGTACCTTTTCCTGCGTGGCTTGTCCGCGCGAAAACTCAGCAGTCTGGCGGCCTTCGCGCAGCACGATAATGCGGTCGCACATGCCGATCAGCTCGGGCATCTCTGACGAGATCAGCAGGATCGCCATGCCTTGCGCGGCAAGGTCAGCGATCATTGCATGCACTTCCGCCTTGGTACCGACATCGATGCCTTGCGTCGGCTCGTCGAGGATGAGCACGCGCGGCTCGGTGCGCAGCCATTTGGCCAGCACCACCTTCTGCTGGTTGCCGCCGGATAACTCTTTCACCGGCTGCCCATAACCGGAAAAGCGCAGCTTCATGCGCTTCAGCCAGTCCGCCACCAGACCGATGGCGCGGTCGGTGCCGTAGAGACCGCGTTGTGCGGCCTTGTCGAGAACAGGTAGCACCGCATTGTCGAGGATGGAGAAATCCATCACCAGGCTCTGGCCCATGCGATCTTCCGACACATAGGCGATGCTCGCATCCATGGCGTCGCGCGCCGAGGCGAACTGCACGGGCTTGCCGTCGATCAGGATTTCGCCGGCGTCGGGCCGGTCGATACCGAACAGCACGCGCGCAATCTCGGTGCGTCCGCTGCCGACCAGGCCGCCAAGCCCCAGCACCTCGCCGGCGTGAAGCTTGAGGTCGATGCCGGTAAAGCCGCCGGCGCGCGAAAGTCCCTTCCCCTCCAGCACCAGCGCGCCTGAGGCATGGCGCCGTTCGGGATAGAGGTCGGTGACTTCGCGGCCGACCATCATGCTGATGGCGGCAGCGCGGCCAAGCTCGGCTTTCGGCTTGACGCCGATCAGGCGCCCGTCACGCAGCACCGCGATGCGGTCGGCGATGCGGAAGATTTCATCCATGCGGTGGCCGACGAACATCATCGCCACGCCGTGCAGCCTGAGATCGGCAACGACGGAAAACAGCCGCTCGACCTCGCGTTGCGACAATGCGGCCGTGGGTTCGTCCATGATCAGCACGCGGGCATCCAGCGACAGCGCGCGGGCGATCTCGACCAGTTGTTGTTCAGAGGTACGCAGTGTTCCCAGCCGCGTTGCCGCCGGCACATCGAGCCCGACGGTGGCCAGCACCTTGCGGGCGCCGGCCAGCATGGCGGCATTGTCGATGCCGCCAAAGCGGTCGCGCGGCATGTGGCCGAGATAGATGTTCTCCGCCACCGACAGATCGGGAAACAGGCCAGGATGCTGGTGCATGACCGCAATGCCGGCCGCCTGCGCGTCATGCGGCGAATGGAAGACGGCTGATTTGCCGTCAACCTCGACATGACCGCTGGTGGGAGAATGCACACCGGCCAGAAGCTTCACGCAGGTGCTCTTGCCGGCGCCGTTTTCGCCAAGCAGCGCCAGCACCTCGCCGGAGCGCAATTCGAAGGAGGCGTCCTTGAGCGCAATCGTGCCGCCGAAAGCCTTCGTCGCCTGAACCAGGGCAACAGGAACAGCCCGCACCACCGCAGCGTCGGCTTCGCTTTGTGTGCCCGAGTGCAGCACGTCTCCTCCCTGACTAGTTATTTTTTCAATTTGCTATATTAAATAGCGCAAAGGCGCAACGGCAAAATTGACTTCCATGGTTCTGACGCGCACTGTCGCCTCTCGCACAGGCATCGCAGGATGCTTCGGCCGAAGGTGGTTTCGGCCTCTTGCGGTAAGACGGCGACATTTGAGGAGACGAGGGTTTTGTCAGGGAAAGGCAGCAATTCTGTCAAAGTTCGCCACTACAACGAGCGTTTCGTGCTCGACGCCATCCGTCGCCTCAAGGAAGCCTCCAAGTCCGATCTGGCGCGCGCGGCAAGCCTGACGCCGGCGGCGGTCGCTGCGATCGTCGACGGCCTGGAATCCTCCGGTTTCGTGAAGCAAGTGGGAAAAAGGTTCGGGCAACGCGGATCGCCCTCCACGCTGTACCGGCTGACACCGGAACGCATCTACAGCGTCGGCATCAAGATCGGCCGGCGTGCGCTGGAAGCCGTTCTGGTCGACTTCGCCGGTGAAATCCGAGCAAGAGAGTCGCACGAATACCGCTTCCCCGATCCTGATCTGGTGCTGAAGGCCGGCAACATGGCGCTGGCCACCTTCGAAAAGCTGGTGGATGGGCTTGGCGATGCCAGCATCGTCGGCGTCGGCATTGCCTCACCCTATTTCCTCGGCGGCTGGAGCGAGGAACTCGGCTTTCCCGACGATCTCGGCAGCCGCTGGGAAGCGATCGACCTGACGACTTGCTTTGCCACGCCGGCGAAGACGCCGGTGTTCGTGGAAAACGACGCCACGTCGGCGGCGCTGGCCGAACTTGTCCAGGGCGCCGGCGCCCGCTTCCGCGATTTCATGCACATCTCGATCGACACTTTTGTCGGCGGCGGCCTGGTGCAAGGCGGCAGGGTCCACACCGGGCCGCATGGCAACAGCGCTGCCCTCGGACCCTTGCCGGTCTCGCCCTCAAGCCTCGATTCGGTGGCGGCGAAGCCTGCGCGCTACCAGAGCCTGCTGCATCGCGCCTCGATCTATGTGCTGGTCAATCACCTGAGGTCGCGCGGCGTGGTGATCAATCGTGTGCGGGAACTCGATCCGTTGCCACCCGAAGCGCGCTTGCCGCTGTTCGAATGGATCGACGATTGCGCGAGCGCGCTGGTCGAGGCGATCATCGCCATCACCTCCATCATCGACATCGAGGCCATCGTTCTCGACTCGATCCTGCCCAGGCTGATCCATCTCGAACTGCTGGCAAGGGTGCAGACCCAGTTCAACCAGGCCAGCGCAATCGGCATCGTCGCGCCGGAGATCGTGTCGGGGCAATTCGGCCCTGAGGCCTCCTCGATCGGCGCTGCCATGCTGCCGTTCTCGGCGCTGCTGGCGCCCGACAGCGGCGTGCTGATGATCGGCAAGGACCGGACTAAACTGCTGAGCGCGCTGTCCACGCTGGGCGGCGCCAAGGGAAACGGATCAAATCCGCCCGCCGACCTGCCGGCCTGAGCGCAATGCGGCGCCCAACGCAGGATCGGCCGCCCTTGCCCGCCGTGGCTTGCACCCTTTCCCGCCTTCCGCTATAGAGCCGCCACCCGCGTAGACACCCTTGGAGGCAACGCGGCGGAAGGCTGCCTTCCCTTGTGATCCCGAACAAAGTTCCGCGTATGCGGTTTCTGGCATTCGGACATCCAGGCCTGGCGGCTTTCGACGTTTACGGTCCAGGCACACTGCCACCGCAAACGCTCCATAAAACGCGAAAGGAAATGCCATGAGCCACGATACTTACGAGCTCAAGGCCGAAGCGCGCGAACAGGTCGGTAAGGGGTCCGCCCGTGCAGTTCGCCGCAACGGTAAAGTGCCTGCAGTTATTTACGGCGACAGACAGCCTCCCCTGGCGATTGCGCTGAACTACAAGGACGTCTTCTACAAAATCCATGGCGGCGGGTTTTTGACCACGATCGCCACGATCGATGTCGACGGCAAGAAAATCCAGGTTCTGCCCAAGGATTTCCAGCTCGACCCGGTCAAGGATTTCCCGGTCCATGTCGACTTCCTGCGCATCGGCAAGGACACCGAGGTCAACGTCGACGTGCCTGTCCACTTCATCAATGAAGACAAGTCGCCCGGCATCAAACGCGGCGGCGTGCTCAACATCGTGCGTCACGAAGTCGAGTTCCACTGCCCGGCCAATGCGATCCCGGAATTCATCACCGTCGATCTCACCGGCGCCGACATTGGCGATTCGATCCACATCTCGGCGGTTACCTTGCCGGCCGGCGTCAAGCCGGTGATCTCCGATCGCGATTTCACCATCGCGACCATTGCCGGCTCCTCGGCGATGAAGCCGGAGACGGAAGAGACGGCGGAAGCGGCAGCCCCCGAAGCGGCGGCTCCTGCTGCCGAAGAGAAGTAATTTTCGGGCCCGGAGTTCACGATGCTTGTCTTTGCAGGCCTCGGCAATCCGGGCGCGAAATACGCTGATAACCGGCACAATGTCGGCTTCATGGCGGCGGACGCAATTGCCCGCCGCCATTCGTTTTCGCCCTGGTCGAAGAAGTTCCAGGGCCTGATCGCCGAAGGCACGATTGCCGGCGAAAAGATTCTTCTGATCAAGCCGCAGACCTTCATGAACCTGTCGGGACAGCCGGTCGGCGAAGCCCTGCGCTTCTACAAGCTCGGCCCCGAGGCGCTGACCGTCTTTTACGACGAGATCGACCTGCCGGCCGGCAAATTGCGGGTCAAGGTCGGCGGTGGCGCCGGCGGACACAACGGCATCCGTTCGCTCGACCAGCATGTCGGCAAGAACTTTCGCCGCGTGCGCATCGGCGTCGGCCATCCCGGCGTCCGGGAAATGGTGCAGTCCCATGTGCTCGGCGATTTCGCCAAGGCCGACCGCGAATGGCTGGACGTGCTGCTCGACACCATCGCCGACGATGCCGGGCTGCTGGCCAAGGGCGACGACAGTTCCTTCATGAACCGCATTACTCTGGCCCTGCGTGACAAGCTGGTGCCGACCAGCGACGACGACCGGCCGCCGCCCAAGGCGCCGAAGGCTGAAGGTCCAAAGGCTCAAAGCCACATCCGCCAAGCACGGCCACAGCAGGCGCCGGCCAAGCTGCCGGAAAGCGGCCCGATGGCCGCCATGCTGAAGAAACTGTTCGGCAAGAAGGACTGAGCGTCGATAGGATCGGGACCGCGGGGCTTGACGTTGCTCACCCCTATCGCCCATAGCCCTCATCAAATTTCTAGTTTCCCGATAGGACCGGACACATGGGTTTCAAATGCGGCATCGTTGGCTTGCCCAACGTCGGCAAGTCGACGCTTTTCAACGCATTGACCAGGACGGCGGCGGCGCAGGCCGCCAACTATCCGTTCTGCACCATCGAACCGAACACCGGCGAGGTGGCGGTGCCTGATCCGCGGCTGCAGAAGATCGCCGCAATCGCCAAGTCTAAGGAGATCATCCCGACCCGCATCTCCTTCGTCGACATCGCCGGCCTGGTGCGCGGCGCCTCCAAGGGCGAAGGGCTGGGCAACCAGTTCCTCGCCAACATCCGTGAGGTCGACGCCATCGTGCATGTGCTGCGCTGTTTCGAGGATGACGACATCACCCATGTCGAGGGCAAGATCGACCCTGTCGCCGACGCCGATACGGTCGAGACCGAGCTGATGCTCGCCGACCTCGACAGCCTCGAGCGCCGCATCGTGCAGATCCGCAAGCGCGCCGGCAGCAAGGACAAGGAAGCAACCACCGTGCTGCCGATGATGGAGGCCGCACTCGAGCTCCTCCAGGCCGGCAAGCCGACCCGCATCCTGCTCAACGGCATTTCAGCGGAAGACCTGCGCATCCTGCAGGGACTGAACCTCTTGACCTCGCACCCCGTGCTCTATGTCTGCAACGTCGCCGAAGCCGACGCCGCCACCGGCAACGAGCACACCAGGGCCGTGGAAAAGATGGCGACCGCGCAGGGCGCCGGCACCGTGGTGATCTCAGCCGCGATCGAAGCCGAAGTCGCCCAGCTCTCCGACGAGGAAGAGATGGAGTTCCTGTCCTCGCTCGGCCTCGACGAACCTGGCCTCAACAAGGTCATCCGCGCCGGCTACGATCTGTTGCATCTCATCACCTATTTCACCGCCGGGCCGAAGGAGACGCGCGCCTGGACGATCCACAAGGGCGACAAGGCCCCGCAGGCGGCCGGCGTCATCCACACCGATTTCGAGCGCGGCTTCATCCGCGCCCAGACCATCGCCTATAACGACTACGTCACACTGGGCGGCGAAGTGGCGGCCAAGGAAGCCGGCAAGGCGCGCGACGAAGGCAAGGAATATGTCGTCCAGGACGGCGATGTCCTGCTGTTCAAGTTCAATACCTGAGGCGCCGCGGCTGGCGCGCTGACCGCGGCCGATCACGGCTGCGTCAAGTGGAGGAGCCGGCATGCCGCTTCGCTTGACTGCCCTTGGCACCGGGTCTATGGCCGTTTGCATGCGACTTGGCCGTCCCCGTGGGAGCGGCGGCGCGTGCAAGACCCATCGCTATCAAACGAAACCTCTTGGGCTCAACCAACGGAGATTCGGCGATGATCAAGGCCTTCGTCGTCGACAATGATCGCCTGCGCCTCGCCGACGATCTCGTGGCCAATGGCGATCACGTCGTCTGGGCCGACCTTCTCAACCCGACCAAGGAAGAAGAAACAACGATCGAGACCTGGCTCGGTGTTGCCATCCCGACGCGCGAGGAGATGGAGGAGATCGAGATTTCGAGCCGCCTCTACATCGAGGACGGCGCCTACTTCATGACCGCCACCTTGCCGGCGCAGACCGAAATCGATGATCCCTTGATGTCACCGGTTACCTTTGTGCTTGCCGGCCCGAGACTGGTCACCATCCGCTATCATGAGCCGAAGGCGTTCAAGACCTTTCCCCTGCGCGCCGAGAAGGTGGCGACAGGCTGCACCACCGGCAACACCATTCTGATCGGCCTGCTGGAGGCGATTGTCGATCGTCTTGCCGACATTCTCGAACGCGCCGGCCGTGACATCGAAACGATCTCGCGCGATATTTTCGAAGCGCGCTCGACCAAGGTGAACAAGCGCAATCGCGACTTCCAGGAACTGCTCAAGGCCATCGGCCGCAAGGAGGACATCGCCTCCTCGATCCGTGACAGCCTGATCTCGTTGCAGCGCCTCACCGGCTTCCTTGCCCACGTCGCGACCCAGATCAAGATGAGCAAGGACGTCCGCGCCCGCATCAAGACCGTATCGCGCGACGTGCTGTCGCTCGCCGACCATGCCACCTTCCTGTCGCAGAAGATCTCGTTCCTGCTCGACGCGACGCTCGGCATGATCTCGATCGAGCAGAACGCCATCATCAAGATCTTCTCGGTCGCCGCCGTCATCTTCCTGCCGCCGACGCTGGTGGCTTCGATCTACGGCATGAATTTCGACGTCATCCCGGAGCTGAAATGGGAGCTCGGCTATCCCTTCGCCATCGGCCTGATGATCCTGTCGGCGATCCTGCCGTTCTGGTATTTCCGCCGCCGCGGCTGGTTGTAGGCCCAATAGAATTCGCTTGACCAAACGCCGCCCGGACGGCATCCGGATGCCCGGTGATCGTACAACCGGATTGGGATCATGACCGCAAAAAGCTGGGCCTACGAGGATTTCACCGAGGGCGCATCGATCGACCTCGGCGCCAAGCAGGTGAGTGCGGCCGAAATCATCGGATTCGCCACCGAATTCGACCCGCAGCCGATGCATCTCGACGAAGCCGCCGGCAAGGCCAGCATCCTTGGCGGCTTGGCCGCCTCCGGCTGGCACACCTGCGCGATCTTCATGCGCATGCTGTGCGACGCCTTCCTGCTCGACTCGACCGCGCAAGGCGCGCCCGGCATCGACCAGGTCAAATGGAAGAAGCCGGTGCTGGCCGGCGACACACTGGCCGGCAGCACCAGCGTGCTTGCCAGGCGCCTGTCGAAATCCAGGCCTCAGCTCGGCCTCGTCACCTTGCGCAGCGAACTGTTCAACCAGCGCGGTGAAAGCGTCTTCGAACTTGAGAACACTGTCATGTTCTTGACCCGCGAGACCGGCGCATGAGCCTCGACGCGTTCTTCCGCATCGGCGATACCATCAACCTCGGTTCGCACACATTCGAAGCCGAGGCGATCAAGGCGTTCGCCCGCAAGTACGATCCACAGGTCTTTCATGTCGACGAGGAGGCGGCGAAGAAAAGCGTGTTCGGCCGCCTCTGCGCCTCAGGCTGGCACACCGCGGCCACCTGGATGAAGCTCAATCTCAAAAATCCTATGGACGCTTCTCAATGGACCGGACCCGGCCCGGTACCAGAATTCGGCCCCTCGCCCGGCTTCAGGAATCTGAAATGGACAAAGCCGGTCTATGCCGGCGAAACCGTCACCTTCATGCGCACGGCCGTCTCCCACCGCCCGCTCGCCAATCGCCCCGGCTGGCGGCTGCTCGCGCTGCGCTCGGAAGGATTCGATTCGACGGGCGACAAGGTGCTGGAGTTCGACAGCGCCGTGCTGGTGAAGGCTGGGTAGGGGGTAGGTTTTAGGCAGTAGGGATTAGGCAGCAGTGGGTGCTGCGCCTTGCACGGAATGCGGAGCTTCCCTCCCTACTCCCTACTCCCTACTCCCTACTCCCTAATGCCCCTCAAACCCGATCAACGTCCGTACCGGCACGCCCAGCGCTTCGAGCTTCGCCCGTCCGCCGAGATCCGGCAGGTCGATGACGAAGCACGCGGCAAGAATATCGGCGCCGATCTGCCTTAGCAGCTTGACCGCCGCCTCCGCCGTGCCGCCGGTCGCGATCAGGTCGTCAACCAGGATCACCTTCTCGCCCGGCGCAACGCCGTCCTTGTGCATCTCCATCTCGTCCAGCCCGTATTCCAGGCTGTAGGCGACGCGTACCGTCTCGTAAGGCAGCTTGCCCTTCTTCCGGATCGGCACGAAACCGGCCGAAAGCTGGTGCGCGACCGCACCGCCGAGGATGAAGCCGCGTGCCTCGATGCCGGCGATCTTGTCGATCTTCTGGCCGGCATAGGGATGCACCAGCTCGTCGATGGCGCGGCGGAAGGCGCGCGCATTGCCGAGCAAAGTGGTGATGTCGCGAAACAGGATGCCGGCCTTGGGGTAGTCCGGAATGGTGCGGATCGCGGCGAGCAGCGTGTCTTCGAGCGAGGATTTCATGGGTCGAGATTACCTGAAACGGAGGTTGTTGCGCGACAATTGTTCGATCGAACTGCAGCCCATCAGCTTCATGCCGCGCTCGATCTCGACCCGCATCTGCTCCAGCGCCCGCTCTACGCCCGGCTGGCCGGCCGCCGCTAGCGGGAACAGATAATAGCGGCCGACGCCAACAGCCTTGGCGCCGAGCGACAGCGCCTTCAGCACATGGGTGCCGCGCTGCACGCCGCCATCCATGATGACGTCTATTCTGTCGCCGACGGCATCGACGATCTCGGCCAGTTGGTCGAACGCCGCCCGCGAGCCGTCCAGCTGCCGGCCGCCATGGTTGGACAGCACAATGCCGCTGCAGCCGATCTCGACGGCGCGCTTGGCATCCTCCACCGACATGACGCCCTTGAGACAGAACGGACCTCCCCACAGTCTGACCATCTCGGCAACATCGTCCCAGGTCATCGACGGATCGAGCATCTCGGTGAAGTAGCGGCTGATCGACATCGTGCCGCCGCCCATGTCGACATGCTCGTCGAGCTGCGGCAGCTTGAACCCCTCATGGGTGAAATAGTTGATCGCCCAGCCCGGCTTCAGCGCGAACTGCAGCATGCCGGCAAGGTTGAGCTTGAAGGGGATGGCAAAGCCGGTGCGCTTGTCGCGCTCGCGGTTGCCTCCGGTGATGCTGTCGACGGTCAGCATCATCACTTCGACTCCAACCGCTTTCGCCCGCTGCATCATCGCCCGGTTGAGGCCGCGATCCCGGTGGAAATAGAACTGGTAGACCTGCGGGCTGCTGCTGATCTTGCGCGCTTCCTCAAGACTGACAGTGCCGAGCGAGGACACGCCGAACATCGTGCGGAATTTGGCCGAAGCCTTGGCCACCGCGCGCTCGCCTTGATGATGGAACAGCCGCTGCAAGGCGGTCGGCGAGCAATAGACGGGCATGGCCAGCTTCTGGCCCATCACCGTCACCGACATGTCGATCTCGCTTACCCCGCGCAGCACGTTGGGAACGAGGTCGCAGCGCTCGAAGCTCTCGGTGTTGCGGCGATAGGTGACCTCGTCGTCGGCCGCGCCATCGATGTAGTTGAAGATTGGCCCAGGCAACCGCTGCTGGGCCATGCGCCGGAAATCGGAAAAGTTGTGACAGTCGCGTAGCCGCATCATCGATTCCCAGGTGTCTTATCGCCGGCAATCCTTCATCACCGGTCGCGCGTGCATACCAATCACATGGCGCCCTGCCAACGGACTTGTTCGACCAGGCGGGTGGTTGCACCCAAGGCGACAGCCCCCTGCCCGCTTCGGCAAGCAAAAAGGGCGCCCGAAGACGCCCTTTCCGATTTCACAGGGGTAGCGGCGGTTAGTGGGCCACGCCTTCCCATACCTTGCGCTTGGTCAGATACATCAGTGCCCCAAACAGAAGCAGAAACACCAGCACGCGGAAGCCGGTCTTCTTGCGGTCTTCCATATGCGGCTCGGCCGCCCACATCAGGAACGCCGAGACGTCGCGCGAATACTGGTCGATCGTCTGCGGCGAACCGTCATCGTAGGTGACCTGGCCGTCGGAGAGCGGCTTGGGCATCTTCAGCGACACGCCGGACATGAAGTATGGATTATAGTGGGTGCCTTCGGGGATCACCATGCCGGCAGGTGGCGTCTCGTCGTAGCCGGTCAGCAACGAATGGATGTAGTCCGGGCCGCCCTGCGCATATTGCGTGAATATGTCGAAGACGAAGCGCGGGAAGCCGCGCTCGACGCCGCGGGCCTTGGCCAGCAGCGACATATCCGGTGGGGCAGCGCCGCCGTTGGAAGCGGCAGCCGCCTCCTCATTGGCGAACGGCGCCGGGAAATGGTCGGACGGCTTGCCCGGCCGGTCGAACATGTCGCCGGCATCGTTGGGTCCATCATGGATGGTGTACTCAGCCGACAGGGACTTGATCTGCGCTTCCGAATAGCCGAGGTCCTCCAGCGTGCGGAACGCCACCAAATTCATCGAGTGGCAGGCCGAGCAGACTTCCTTGTAGACCTTCAAGCCACGCTGCAGCTGCGCCTTGTCGTAGGTGCCGAACGGACCGGCAAAAGTCCAGTCCATCTCCTTCGGCTCGTGGATCGGGAAATGCGTCGGTGCCGCCGCGTTGTGCGCCTCTTCAGCGGCGATCGCCACACTGCCGACGGCTCCGATGCCAGCGGCAAACACGCCTAGCAGGGCGAGCGAGGTGAGAATCTTTTTCATGCCAAATCCCCTTAGATTCTCACTCAGCCTTTGGTTTCCGGCGCCGCGGTCGCACCGGCCGGATGTCCCCCTCCGGCACCCTTGTTCTTCTCCAGCACCGCCTCGGTGATCGAATTCGGCAGTCTGCGTGGCGTCTCGATCAGGCCAAGCACCGGCAGGATGACGAGGAAGAAGGCGAAGTAGAACAGTGTCGCCGCTTGAGCGTAGCCAACGTAGTTGCCCGAGACCTCACCTATCAGGAGGGTCAACAGACCGCCGCCTTCCGCCGGCTGCGAGCCAAGCCAGCCAAGCAGGACAGCGTCGGCGACGAACAGCCAGAAGAACAGCTTGTACCAGGGCCGGTAGACCGCCGAGCGCACCTTGGAGGTGTCGAGCCACGGCACCAGGAACAGCATGACGATGGCGCCGAACATGCACAGCACGCCACCGAGCTTGGAGTTGATCGGCCCGATGTTGAAGGTGATCGCGCGCAGGATCGCGTAGAACGGCAGGAAGTACCATTCCGGCACGATGTGGGCCGGCGTCTTCAGCGGGTTGGCGATCGTGTAATTGTCCGGATGGCCGAGAAAGTTCGGCAGGTAGAAGACGAAATAGGCAAAGAAGAACAGGAACACGATCATGCCGAATGCATCCTTGATGGTCGCATAGGGCGTAAAGGCAACGGTGTCGGTCTTCGATTTCACCTCGATGCCGGTCGGGTTCGACTGGCCGACCACATGCAGCGCCCAGACGTGCAGCACGACGACGCCGGCAATCATGAACGGCAGCAAATAGTGCAGCGCAAAGAAGCGGTTGAGCGTCGGGTTGTCGACGGCGAAACCGCCGAGCAGCAGTTCCTGGATCCAGTTTCCGACCAGCGGAATGGCGCTGAAGAAGCCGGTGATGACGGTGGCGCCCCAGAAGCTCATCTGACCCCAGGGCAGCACATAGCCCATGAAGCCGGTCGCCATCATCAGCAGATAGATGATGCAGCCGAGGATCCACAGCAGCTCACGCGGCGCCTTGTAGGAGCCGTAATAAAGCCCGCGGAAGATGTGGATGTAGACAGCGACGAAGAAGAACGAGGCGCCGTTGGAATGCATGTAGCGCAACAGCCAGCCCGAATTGACGTCGCGCATGATCTTCTCGACCGAATTGAAGGCGAGGTTGGTGTCGGCGGTATAGTGCATGGCCAGCACGATACCGGTCAGGATCTGCGCCACCAGCATGATCGTGAGGATGCCGCCGAAGGTCCACGCATAGTTAAGGTTGCGCGGCACCGGATAGGCGATGAAGCTGTCATATACCATGCGCGGCAGCGGCATGCGGGCGTCGAACCAGCGTTCGATACCGGTCTTGGGCGTATAGGTCGAGTGTCCCTCGCTCATCGAATTATCCCCTGCCTCAACCGATGAGGATTTTGGTATCGGAAATGAACTTGAATACCGGCACGGCCATATTTTCCGGCGCCGGGCCTTTGCGGATGCGGCCGGCGGTATCGTACACCGAACCGTGGCACGGGCAGAACCAGCCGCCGAAATCGCCTTCCTGGCCAAGCGGAATGCAGCCCAGATGCGTGCAAACCTGCACCATCACCATCCAGGCTTCCTTGCCGGGCGTGGTGCGGTTGGCGTCGGTCGCCGGCGCATCGGCGGGCAGATTGGCGTTGCGGGCGATAGGATCCTTGAGGTCGGCAAGGTTCACGGCTTCGCCGTCCTTCATCTCCTGCTCGGTGCGATTGCGCACCACGACCGGCTTGCCGCGCCATTTGACAATCAGCGACATGCCAGGCGTCAGCGAGGCGACATCAACCTCGACCGAGGCGAGCGCCAGCGTCGAGGCATCGGGGCGCATCTGGTCGATGAACGGCCAGGCAACGGCGCCTGCGCCAACGACTGCGGCCATGCCGGTGGCGACGTAGAGAAAATCACGACGGTTGGGATCCTGGGTGTCGGTTGCGCTCACGGGTGCCTGATCCTTTCGCCTCTTCCGAGCCGGCGGCCGAGCTTTGTCCCCGCTCCATCGCGCCGGCCCGACAGCGCATGGCGAACAAGCTAGCGAATTCCTCCGGCATTTGGATTTCGGTTTATGCGTGAAGCCCGTTTTTGTCCAGCGGGCTGAAGCCACAAGGGCAGATTGTCGCGGGCGTTCCGCACGAAGAGAAATTTGACGAGCTTGGCCGAATGTAGCAATATGTCTACATCTTCCGGATGGAGGTGTTGATATGAATATCTCGACGAAGACGATAACCATCATGTCGAGCCGTGAATTCAACCAGGACACGGCGCATGCCAAAAGGGCAGCCAAGAACGGGCCGGTCATCATTACCGACCGCGGCAAGCCCTCCCATGTGCTGATGTCGATGGAGGAATATGAGCGTTTAGGGAAGAAGCCGAGAAGCCTCGCGGACGCGATTGCCGATGATCGCCCCGAAGCAGATTTCGACTGGGAACCACCTCGCCTGGAAGGACCGTTTTTCAAGATTCCCGAACTCGACTGATGTTCATTCTTGACACCAATGTCGTTTCGAATCTGCGTCGTCGGGACAAGGCCGATCGCAACGTTTTGGCCTGGTCAGAGACCCACGACATCGCCAGCTTTTTCATGTCGGTCATTTCGATCCTGGAACTCGAAATCGGAACATTGCTCTTGTCGAGGAAGGATACTCGCCAGGCCACCATGTACCGTGAGTGGTTGGATCAGACACTCATTCCACAGTTTGACGACCGGATATTGAGCATAGACACGGCTGTTGTCGTGCGTTGCGCAAACCTCCACGTTCCCGATCCAAAGCCGGAGCGCGACGCCCTCATAGCCGCTACCGCGCTCGTCAAAAACTTGACAGTCGTGACCCGCAACACCAAGGATTTTGAAGGCACCGGCGTGAAGCTTTTCAACCCCTGGATACCGACGAAGGGTTAGAGGCTATGGCACACATCATCGACCGCGAGACCTGGACCAGGACGCCCGGCCGCTGGCAGGGCGAACTGCAATGCGGCGCCTACGACTCCAACTCCTGCCTGATTTTCAACTATCAGGAAGAGATTGGCGGCGGCCCGCGCCTGCACACGCATCCCTATTGTGAAATCTTCATCATCCGGCAAGGCACCGGCCTGTTCACGATCGGCGACCAGCAGATAGAGGCCACGGCCGGCCAGATCCTGATCGTGCCGCCCGATACGCCGCACAAATTCACCAATCTTGGCCCAGGCCCGCTCGAAACGACCGACATCCACGAAAACGGCAGCTTCATCACCGAATGGCTGGAATGATTGTTGCCGGCTGGTGACCTCTAGCTTGCACCGAGCCTGACCAGCACGGCCCTTGGGATATCGTATTCGCGGATGGCCGACTCATGCCGGCGCAGGCCGCAGAGTTCACGCTGGATGAAATAGGCGTGCACCGCCGCGGCAGCCTCCTTGAGCAGCCGCGGTCGCTGCTCCTCGTCGCCGTTGTTCTGACGGAGCTTGGCCAGCGTTTCCTCGACCCGTTGGCCGGCACGGCCGAGCGCTGCGGCCTTTTCAGCCAGTATCTCATGGCCGAGGGCGTCGAACGCGGCTTCGGCAGCCGAGGCGCCTAGGGATGGCGGACGCAGTGACATCTCAGCCTCCTTTTATGTCTTGAGAGAGCATCATGCGGTGCGTGACGAATTCTTCGCTCACCACCGGCTGGAAACCAAGCCGTTCATAGAACCCAAAGGCTTATTGTGGCGCGCGGGTGTTCAGCACGGCAAAATGCTGACGTGCCCTGTCAATGACGGTCTCGACCAGCATGCGGCCAATGCCGCTGCGGCGATGACGCGCGCTGACGAACAGGTGCCTGACCCGGCCGTGGTCCCTGCCTTCGAAATAAGGGTCGATGTTCAACCCGCACACACCAGCGAGTTCTCGGCCATGCCATGCACCAAACAGCGCCTCGCCTCGTTTCAGGAACTTGTTGCGGCCGCCCGCCCAGCCATCCGCCAGCCGCACCAGCATCCAGTAGCCTTCCAGCCGGCTCTCCTCCTTCAGCGCATCGAAGGCCGGCGCGGTTGGCCGCAGCCGCTTGAGGACGTAGCCGACATCAGGCGACGCTGCCATGCCCTACTCCGCCGGCCGTGTCTCTTCCAGCACGCTTTCCTCGTGGTAGAGGAAGCCGCCGGACTGCCGCTTCCACAGCCGCGCATAGAGCCCGTCGAGCGCCACCAGCTCGTCATGCGTGCCCTGTTCGACGATGCGGCCTCCGTCCAGCACCACAAGACGGTCGAGCGCGGCGATGGTCGACAGCCGGTGCGCTATGGCGATGACCGTCTTGTTCTCCATCAGCCTGGCCAGATTCTCCTGGATCGCCGCCTCGATGTCGGAATCGAGCGCCGAGGTCGCCTCGTCGAGGATCAGGATCGGCGCATCCTTGAGGAAGACGCGGGCGATCGCGACGCGCTGGCGCTGGCCGCCCGACAGTTTCACGCCGCGCTCGCCGACAAAAGCCTCGTAGCCGGTACGGTCCCGGTTGTCGCGCAGGCCCAATATGAACTCGTGCGCCTCGGCCTTCTTCGCCGCCGCGATCACCTCGGCGTCAGTTGCATCCGGCATGCCGAGCTTGATGTTGTCGCGTAGCGAGCGGTGGAACAGCGCCGTGTCCTGGCTGACCACGCCGATATTGGCGCGCAGCGAGTTCTGCGTCACCTCGGCGACGTCTTGCCCGTCGATCAGGATTTTGCCGCTCTCGAGGTCGTAGAGGCGCAAGATGAGGTTGGCGAGCGTCGTCTTGCCCGCGCCGGACGGCCCGACCAGCCCGACCTTCTCGCCAGGCTTGACCACAAGGTCGATGCCATTCAGCACGCCAAAACCCTTGCCGTAGTGGAACTCGACATTCTTCACCTCGATGCGGCCGCCGGCGACGACAAGCTCTTTCGCATCCGGCGCATCGACAAGGCCAAGCGGCTGCGAGATCAGCGCCTTGGAGTTTTCCAGGACGCCGAGATTTCGCAATATGCCGTTGAGCTGCATCATCACGCGCCCGAGCAGCATGTTGAGCCGCAAGACCAGCGACAGCGTGAACGCGACGGCGCCGACGGTGATCGACCCTTCGACCCAGAGATAGACGGCAAAGCAGCCAATTGCGGTGATCATGATGCCCGACAGCGTCGTCAGCGCCATGCGCACGCCGGTCAGCCGGCGGGTGAAGGGCCGTAGTGCATCGAGATAGATGTCGAAGCCGTTCTTGATGTAGCGGTCGTCGCCGTCGGCCGAGAATAGCTTCAGCGTCTGCACGTTGGAATAGGAATCGATGATGCGCCCATTGATCATCGAGCCAGCTTCAGCCGTGGCTCGGCATGCCTGCGGATCGAGGGCAGATAGAGCTTGGCCAGCCAGGCGAACGCGAGGATCCAGATCACCACCAGCACGGCCAGGCGCAGATCCAGCCCGGCGACCAGCGCCAAGGTCGTCACCGTATAGATGAGCATGAACCAGATGACCTCGATGAAGCTCTCCATCAGGTCGCCAGTCGCCTGCCCCGCCTGCCAGACTTTTGTCGCGATACGGCCGGCGAAATCGTTCTGGAAGAAGGTGTAGGACTGGCGCGATACGTGCCGGTGCGCCTGCCAGCGCACCAGATTGTAGAACCCCGGCGTGATCGTCTGTTCGTTGACCAGCGCCGACAGGCCGACGACGATGGTGCGGATGACCAGCACCACTGCGATCATGAAGACAAGCTCAGGCCCGGCGGCGGTCCACAGGGCGTCCCAGCTGCGCTCGCCGGGAAGCTGATCGAGAATATCGACCAGCCGCCCGACGAAGTAGAAAAGCCCGGCCTCGATCAGCGGCGCGATGCCGCCGATGACCAGCATGGCGAAGAAGGCGAACTTCGCCTGGCCGACATAGTGCCAGAGGAAGCCGCCGACGCTTGGCGGTGGCCGAAGGTCCGCCGGCTCCCTGAACGGATAGACCCAGTCCTCGAACCAGCGATAGACGGCTGTCATCATGCTGACGTCATCACTCTGCGGCTTCACCCTTCACGCCGATGTCGTTGGCAACAGCGTCATTGGCGGCATCGACCGGACCGTCATCGAGCAGGAACCCGCCCGACTGGCGCTGCCAGAGCTGCGCGTAGAGCCCGCCGCTGGCGACGAGTTCCTCGTGCGACCCCTCCTCGATGACACGGCCCTTGTCGAGGACGACGAGCCTGTCCATCGCCGCGATGGTCGACAGCCGGTGCGCAATGGCGATGACGGTCTTGCCTTGCATGAGCTTGTAGAGATTCTCCTGGATGGCGGCCTCGGCTTCGGAATCCAGCGCCGACGTCGCTTCGTCAAGGATAAGTATCGGTGCGTCCTTCAACATAACGCGAGCAATGGCGATGCGTTGCCGCTGGCCGCCGGACAATTTGACGCCGCGGTCGCCGACATGAGCGTCGAGCCCTTTACGTCCGGTGTGATCCGAAAGCCTGCCGATAAACTCCAGCGCCTCGGCCCGCCCGGCTGCCTCGACAACCATTTCCTCCGTCGCATCGGGCCGCCCGTAAAGGATATTGTCGCGCACAGAACGATGCAGCAGCGAAGTGTCCTGCGTCACCATGCCGATCTGCGCGCGCAGCGAATCCTGCGTCACCGAAGCGATCTCCTGGCCGTCGATCAGGATCCGGCCGTTCTCGAGGTCGTAGAACCGCAACAGGAGATTGACCAGCGTCGACTTGCCCGCGCCCGAGCGCCCGACAATGCCGACTTTCTCGCCGGGCTTCACCGTCAGCGACAGGTTCTCGATGACGCCCTTCTGCTTGCCATAGTGGAAACGAATGTCGTCGAAGCGGATCTCGCCCTTGGTGACGGCAATGTCCTTCGCCCCCGGCCGGTCTTCGACCAGGCGCGGCAGCGAGATCGAGGCGATACCGTCTTGCACCGTGCCGATGTTCTCGAACAGGCTCGACATTTCCCACATGATCCACTGCGACATGCCCCACATACGGAGCACGAGGCCGATGACCACGGCGACGGCGCCGATCGTCACCGCCTGGCCGAGCCACAGCCACAGCGCCGTCGCCGTCACCGAAAACAGGAGCAGCGCGTTGAGGATATAGAGCAGGCCGTAAAGCACCGTCACCAGCCGCATCGACCGGTAGACCGTGTCGAGGAAGCCTGCCATGCCTTCTTTGGCGAACGTTGCTTCGCGCCGTGCATGGGAAAACAACTTGACCGTCTGGATGTTGGTGTAGCTGTCAACGACGCGGCCGGTCATAGTCGAGCGCGCATTGGCCTGCGCCTCGCCGACCTTGCCCAGCTTCGGGATGATATAGCGCAACAACCCGATATAGCCGAGCAGCCAGACGCCGAGAGGTGCCGCCAGCCGCAAGTCGGCCGAGCCGACGATGAACAGCATGCCGAGGAAATAGACGATGACGTAATTGAGCACCTCGATCACCTTGATGACGCATTCGCGCACGGCGAGTGCCGTCTGCATCAGCTTGGTGGCGATGCGGCCGGCAAATTCGTCCTGGTAGAAGCTCATCGACTGCTTCAAGAGATAACGATGCACCTGCCATCGGATGCGCATGGGGTAGTTGCCCATCAGCGTCTGCTGGTTGAGCAAAGAATGCAGCCATACCGTACCCGGCAGCGCGAACAGCACGACGAAGGCCATGCCGGCAAGCTTCCAGCTCTCGGTCTGCAGGAAGGTTTCGCGGTTCTGCCCGGACAGCCAGTCGACGATGTGGCCCATGAAGCCGAACATCCACACTTCCGCGATGGCAATCGCCGTCACCAGCACCGCGTCGACGATGATGTATGGCCAGGCGCCGCGCGTATAATGCACGCAGAAGGCAACCAGCGTCTTCGGCGGCTCGACCGGTTCCGCTGCGGGGAACGGATCGAGCCTTCTTTCAAACCAGCTAAACATAGTGATGCTCACAAAACTGTTGTCCGCTCATGCGGCGCGGGAAAAATCCCCGGGGCGCTCCGCGTCCCCAGACCGTACGTCGGCGGGGACTGACGGCCCGGAATCACCCGGGCCATCGGTCCTGCTTCGCGCAATATAGGGACTTGCGGGCTTTTCACCGACAGAAGCCTTCGACTGAGCTGACGGCACGCCGCCGCCAGTCCGGTTTTTCGCGCCCGGCCGGATCAGCCGGATGATCCGGCGCACCAGCGACGGCCGGCTGTGGTCGGGAACCGCACGCGAGAAATCGACATCCGGCAACATGCCGCGATGCGGACGCCGGCGCGTCTCGGCATGAACCGCCGACGAATAGGTCTCGCCGACTAGCAACGCCCAGGTCGCCGTCTTGCGTTCGTGCAGGCTTCTTGAACCAGGTATCTTATAGGGATCGAACATCGGTCCGTCCTCCGTGTGAAAATAGACATAAAAAGGCGAAGCAATGTCGTGCGCCGGCCTTCGGCCGGAGGCACGGATTGCATCCGTCGGGACACGAGGATAGGCCTCGGTCGCGACATGCTCAGCTGGGGCGCTTGGCCCCTTTGACCGTTTGAAAAACATCGCAGGATTCCTTCGAGAGCCGAAAATTGGGTTCGGCGGGAATCGGTGCGATCAGATCTAAGAGATCAGGTAAATCGTCGTACCGAAACCGCCAGCAGGCAGGTAAGCCCACGGGAGGGGCGCTGGATGTGCATGGTCATCATGAAATACCCCTCCATCGGTTCGGGTTGACAATGCGTGCGGTATAATCGACTTCGCAGAAAATGGCCACCCGCAGGTCCAGCAATTTCCAAAACCAGCCACCCGCTGTGGCCGATCTGCCACTTATTAGAAAGACGCGGAAATGAACCACCGTCTCCGCATCGCCCTCTACCAGCCTGACATCGCCGGCAACACCGGAACAATCCTGCGCTTCGCCGCCTGCCTCGGCCTTGGCGTCGACATTATCGAACCAGCCGGCTTTCCGCTCTCCGACAAAGCGCTCAAGCGCGCCGGGATGGACTACCTCGAAATGGCTGCCCTGACCCGGCATGTCGACTGGAACGCCTTCGAGGATTGGCGCAAGGGCCAAGCCTGCCGGCTGGTGCTGCTCACCACCAAAGCCGCGACCCCCTATACGGGCTTCAGCTTCGCCCAAGGCGACATCCTGCTGTTCGGCCGCGAATCCGCCGGCGTGCCGGATCCTGTCCATCAGGCGGCGGATGCGCGGCTGACGATCCCGATGCAGCCGGGCACGCGCAGCATCAACGTCGCGCTGTCCGTCGCCATGGTCGCCGGTGAAGCCATCCGGCAACTCGGCTAGAACCTTCAACGCGTTGTCGTCATCGCCAACGGCCCTTGCGTCTTGCATCATTCTCACCCAGGCGCACATCGCCTTCTCCTCAATTGCCCTATCGACATTTCCTGGCTACAAGCTCAACTTAAGTTGAGGTCAAGCGGAAAATCGAGATGGCTCCGGTAAAGGAATTGACGGTCGGCCAGTTGGCCATGCGCAGCGGCGTGGCGGTGTCGGCGCTGCATTTCTACGAGGCGCGCGGGCTGATCCGCAGCCACCGCACGTCGGGCAACCAGCGGCGCTATGGCCGCGACGTGCTGCGGCGGGTGGCGATCATCCGGATCGCCCAGGAGGTCGGCATCTCGCTGGCCGAGATCGGCGCCGCACTTGAATCGCTGCCAGAAGGCCGTACCCCGACGCGCGAGGACTGGAACCTGTTGTCGACCGGCTGGCGCGACGACCTCGATCGCAAGATCACTCAGCTAAAGAAGCTGCGCGACGGCCTTACCGACTGCATCGGCTGCGGCTGCATGTCGATCGACAAATGCCCGCTGCGAAACAGGGAAGATCGCTTGAGTGCGCAAGGGCCGGGCGCAAGGCGACTGCTTGTGGAATCCTAATCCGCCGCGGGCAGCCGCCGTATGGTGAATTCGATTACGTCGCCCGGCCGCTCGAACCAGCTTTCGATCTCGGTCCAGTAGGCCTGCTTGGGAAAACGCTCGAACCATTCCTTGGCCTTGAGCCGCGCATCCGGGCGCGGCAGGACGAAGGTCTCGCGCAAAAACCCGTCACGCGGCATGCGCTCGCGCTCGGCGCGTGAACGATCGAGCCTTTTCTTCAGGCCATGCAGCGGCGGTCTTGCCGGCGTGCGCATGAAAGAACTCCTGGGCCGAACCAGATGACACTTGACCCTTGCCCCTAAGAGATTAGGGATCGCGCCCGGAAAAGGCTAGTGGTCCGATTCCAACATTCGCCTCCCTAATCCCCAGGCGCCGTTGCGAATGTTGGAATCACAAGGACCACTAGCAAGTTTATGTTTCTGGTGGAGTTTTCGAATTTGACATTTGCATCGTGCCCTGCGCCACGCTGTGTGCAAATGTCAAATTCACTCCACTAGGTCCTTTGTCGGCCGCGACCGGAGACAGCATTTTGGAACGACCAGAAATACCGGCAGGCCTGCCACCCGACATCGAACAGAAGAAAATGAAGGCTAGGCTCTGGTTCGAGACGCTGCGCGAGCGCATTTGCACAACCTTCGAGCAGATCGAACAGGAACTGCAGGGACCACTGGCCGAATGGTCGCCCGGCAGCTTCGAGAAGACGCCGTGGGAACGCGACAATGGAAAGGGCGGCGGCGGCGCCATGGCGATGATGCGCGGCCGCGTCTTCGAGAAGGTCGGCGTCCATACTTCGACCGTCTATGGCGAATTCTCGCCCGAATTCAGGAAGCAGATGCCCGGCGCCGAGGAAGACCCGAGCTTCTGGGCATCAGGCATTTCGTTGATCGCGCATCCCTGGAACCCCAACGTGCCGGCCGTGCACATGAACACCCGCATGGTCGTGACGTCGCGCCACTGGTTTGGCGGCGGCGCCGATCTGACGCCGGTGCTCGACCGCAACCGCACGGAAGATCACCCCGACACGGTCGCCTTCCATCGAGCCATGCAGTTCGCCTGCGAGAAGAACGCTGCGATCGCCGACCACCCCAAATTCAAGGCCTGGTGCGACGAGTATTTCTATCTGCCGCACCGCCACGAGCCGCGCGGCGTCGGCGGCATCTTTTTCGACTGGCTGCATTCGGGGGAGGAGAAAGGCGGCTGGAATGCCGATTTGAACTTCGTCCAGGATGTCGGGCGTTCTTTCCTTGTCGTCTACGGACACCTGGTTCGCGCCCATTTCAACGAGAACTGGACCGACGACGACCGCGACGAGCAGCTCATTCGCCGCGGCCGTTACGTCGAATTCAACCTTCTTCACGATCGCGGCACCATCTTCGGCCTGAAGACCGGCGGCAATGTCGCTTCGATCCTGTCCAGCCTGCCGCCGGAGGTCAGGTGGCCGTAAAAAATCGGTGAGCGAAACGTGAGCCGCATTGACGTCCCATTCGCCGAATCTGGGCAGCCAATGTGGCATCGCCATTATCTTTTTCGTCTAATAGGCGATTGAAATAAAACGACTATTTGTCGTTTCGGGCCGGGAAGCGCCGGCGGTTCAGTCCCGAACCGCGACACGACGCTACCGGACGGCCCTGAACAAGGCGGAGCATTTTCCAAACGGATGCCCGCATTTCCAGGAGTATTACATGCGAAAGCTCATTGTTTCGGCAGCCGCCGCTGCCCTTCTCGCTTCCGGCTCGATTGCCTCTGCCGCGGTCAAGCACACCACGGGCACGGTCAAGACCTATGATGGCACGGCCATGAGCCTCGTTCTGGACGATGGATCGACCTTTACGCTGCCCAAGACCTTCAAGGATCCTGGCCTGAAGGCCGGCGAAAAGGTCCGCGTTTCCTGGGACATGAGCGGCAAGAACAAGGTTGCCGAGTCCGTCAAGATCGTGAAGTGACCGGGACAAGACCGAACGGTCTCGCCTTTGGCTTAGCCTGACAAGAGGGGCGGAGCAGCGCTGCTCCGCCTTTTTCGCACCACGGCAACCAAAATGGTCGAACCGTGTTATGCTAGCTCCCCCGTGCGTGCCCCCGAAACCGACTGCTGTGACAGGGCGCGGAACAGAGATGGCGGAGCTTCGTGTGCCATGAGAGGCACAGGCTCCAAGGAGGAAAGGAGAAAATCCCATGAAGGAATTCCATTGCGGCTCGCTGGTTCCCGGCTGTGAGTGGCACACGCGTGCCGGTGAGGAAGCCGAGGTCATGCGCCGCGCCGTCGACCATATGCGCGAGACACATGGCGAAACGGTCATTCGCGAGACGATGATCGAGGCGATCCGCTCGCGCATCGAGAAAGTTCGCGACGCGGCCTGAGCAGTCCTATCTGGCCTTCAAGGCTTCCGCGGCGCGCTCCAGCAGCGCGTCGCGATCGAGCGCAAAGCCGGACCCGATCCATTCCTTTTCCAGGTTTTTCAGGATCGCACCGAGTATTGGCCCCGGCGACGCGCCAAGCGCCGTCAGATCGCCGCCCTTGACTGGGAACACCGGTTTTTCCCATTTCAGCGCAAAAGCGAGCAGGCGCGAAAACCCGCCGGCCTGAACCAGCGCGTCATTGTCCTCGAGAGCCCGCGCTCGCGCCGACGCCAGCGACAGCCGCAGGCGATCGAGAAAACCCTGGCGCTCGCCGGAATAGAGTTTCTTGGCCAGTTCCGCTTCGCTTGTCTTGGGCTCGACGGCAGCCGTCAGCGCCCAGTGGCGCAGGCGCTCCGCCTCAGTGGTCGAAAGTTTCAGCCGCTCGGCCAGTGTCTTCATCCTCGCCGCATCGGGCGGCACGATCGCCTCCAGCCTGAGCAGCGGGTCCGGCGCCCAGCCCAGATCCTTTTCTGTCTTGGTCAGCCCATGAATGGCATCGATGCCCCATTTCTCGCTTTCCGGCAGGGCGCTGGTGAGCACGCCGGCCTGGCGCATCCACAGCAAGGCGCGCGACGGATCTGGGGCCGATAACAACTTCTTCAGCTCGGACCAGATGCGTTCGGCCGAGAGATGGGCGAGACCGTCCTTGAGCCGGGCGCAGGCCTTCAATCCCTCGGCATCGGGCCGACCCTCGCCATACCAGGCGAAAAAGCGGAAGAAACGCAGGATGCGCAGATAGTCTTCGCGGATCCGCTGCTCGGCATCGCCAATGAAGCGCAGCCTTCGTGCCTCGATATCGCCGACGCCGCCGACCAGGTCGACCACCGTCCCGTCAGCCTCCGCATAGAGCGCGTTGATGGTGAAATCGCGCCGTTCGGCGTCGGCCTTCCAGTCGCGGCCGAACGACACTTTGGCGCGGCGGCCATCGGTCTCGATGTCGGCGCGCAGCGTGGTGACCTCATAGGGCGCGCCGCCGGCAATCACCGTGATCGTGCCGTGCTCGATGCCGGTCGGCACCGCCTTGAAGCCCGCCGCCTCCGCGCGGCGAACGGTTTCCTCGGGCAGGCAAGTGGTAGCAACGTCGATATCGGCGACCAGCTGCCCAATCAGCGCATTGCGCACC
The DNA here is from genome assembly GCF_030323165.1 of Mesorhizobium sp. C416B. Classification (NCBI taxonomy): domain Bacteria; kingdom Pseudomonadati; phylum Pseudomonadota; class Alphaproteobacteria; order Hyphomicrobiales; family Phyllobacteriaceae; genus Mesorhizobium; species Mesorhizobium sp. C416B. The sequence continues at coordinate 5,407,257 of NZ_CP100471.1, read as the reverse complement.
GCGCCGCCCGCGATGCGGGCTTCCTCGCCGCCCTGCGCCAGCACGGCAAGCAGCCGCTGCAGATGCTTTTCACCCAGCCAGTCGGCTCTGCCCGCCAGCGATATCGGATCACTCAAGCATAGAGCCTTTCATAGAGCGTGCGGATGATGCCGGCGGTGACGCCCCAGATGCGCTGGCCGCCATAGGGCATATCGTAGAAGAACCATTCCAGGTCGTTCCACATGCGGCTGTCCCTGGTGTGGTTGGCCGGATCCATCAGGAACGAAAGCGGCACTTCGAAGGCGGCGTCGACCTCGTCGGAATTGAGCGACAGCGTAAAACCGGGCTCGACGATCGCCAGCACCGGCGCGATGCGATAGCCGCTGCCGGCGACATAATCGGGCATGCGGCCGATGATCTCGATGCGGTCATGGCCGAGGCCGATCTCCTCGAAGGTCTCGCGCAAGGCCGCTGCTTCCGGGGTCGCATCGGTGGGATCAATGGTGCCGCCAGGAAAAGCCACCTGCCCGGAATGGCTGCGCAGTTTTTCCGCCCGCTTGGTCAAAAGCACGGTCGCATCGCGTCCATGATCGACGACCGGGATCAGCACCGCGGCGTCGCGCAGCGCTTTGAGCTGCGTCAACCGTGGATGGCCGGGGTTGAAGCGATGATCGCCATAATCGTCGCCGGCATGGGCTTCAGCTTGCGCGGCGACCCGCGCGCGAAAATCCGCTGTGGAAAACGGCGGCGGCCTCACCTGATCCATCATGCGCTCAGCCGCTTCAGTTTTTCCGCCGGCATGATCGGATAGATTTCGCCTTTCGAGCGCACGGCAAACATCGTCTTGCCGCCAATATCGATCTCCTCGCCATGCTCGACCAGTTCGTACATCACCGGCCGCGCCACCAGCGCTTCCAGCCTCCCGCGCACCAGCACATAGGGCTTCAGGCCGCCGGTCTCGTTCTCGTCGACGAAGCGCAGCGGATGGCCAGGTCCGGCCTCGACGACATCGCCGACATTGGTGCGGAAAGTGATGGTCTGCTCGGCGCCGGCGCCGGAAACATCCATTTCAACCGCGATGAAAGGCGCGTCCACGACGCGGATGCCGACCCGTTCGACCGGCGTCACCAGATAGGTCCTGCCATCCTCGTCCTTGCGCAGCACGCTGGAAAACAGCTGCACCAGCGGCATGCGGCCGATCGGCGTGCCGAGATAGAACCACGTTCCGTCTTGTTTGATCTCCATGTCTAGATCGCCGCAAAAGTCGGGATTCCAGCGCTCCACCGGCGCCGCGCCCTTGCCGGCGCGAGCCGCACGCGAGATCAACGCTTCGAGACCGCGCGCCTCGGTTGCGGCAGTAAGGCTGTGCTCGCGATGTTCGGAGCGTTCCGTCATGGTCACGAAATAGTCACTGTTGTTCCGCTTGTCAGCCTAAGTCTGTGATTTAAATTCATTCGTAGGCGCCAGGCGAAGCCGAATCGCGGCATTCTAAGGCACTACAGTGCAAGCCGGTACTTCCAGCACAAGGATCGATGCGGCATGAGCGTAATGGTCAAGGAAAGCCCAATCAACGAAAAGGACATGATCGCCCAGGCCGAGACGGCGCTGGCCGATATTTCCAGGGTGCGCGACGGCGTCGGCCGCGTCATTTTCGGCCAGGAAGTGGTGGTCGAGCGCACGCTGGTGGCGCTGCTTGCCGGCGGCCATGCGCTGCTGGTCGGCGTGCCCGGCCTTGCCAAGACCAAGCTGGTCGAAACGCTCGGTGTCGTGCTCGGCCTCGATTCGCGCCGCATCCAGTTCACGCCCGACCTGATGCCGTCCGACATTCTCGGCTCCGAAGTGATGGAGCAGGACGAGGCGGGAAAGCGCTCCTTCCGCTTCATCTCCGGCCCGATCTTCGCGCAATTGCTGATGGCCGACGAGATCAACCGCGCCTCGCCGCGCACCCAGTCGGCGCTGCTGCAGGCAATGCAGGAATATCACGTCACCATCGCCGGCATTCGCCATGACCTGCCCGCACCCTTCCATGTACTGGCGACGCAAAACCCGCTGGAGCAGGAAGGCACCTATCCCCTGCCCGAAGCGCAGCTCGACCGCTTCCTGATGCAGGTCGACATCCTTTATCCCGAAATCGAGGCCGAGCGGCGCATTCTGCTGGAGACCACCGGCATCGAGGACGCCAAGGCGCAAAACGTGCTGCAGCCGGCGCGGCTGAGGGAAATCCAGACGCTGATCCGCCGTATGCCGGTGCCCGAAAGTGTCGTCGACGCCATCCTCAAACTGGTGCGTTCGGCGCGTCCCGGCCAGGGCAATGCCGAGACCGACAAGCATGTCGCCTGGGGTCCCGGCCCGCGCGCCAGCCAGGCGCTGACGCTGTGCGCCCGTGCGCGCGCGCTTTATGACGGGCGGCTGGCGCCGTCGGTGGACGACATCCGCGCGCTGGCCGAACCGGTGCTGCAGCACCGCATGGCGCTGACCTTTGCCGCCCGCGCCGAGGGCACGACCGTGCGCGACGTGGTAGCGAAACTGGCCAAAGGAATCTGATGGCGCGTATCGGCGAAGTCCAGGCACCGGCAGCGACGCGCGACGCGCTCGCCAGGGGCCGCTTGCGGGCTTCGCTGGTGCCGGACCTGCTGGTCGAGGCGCGCCGTATCGTCAATACGGTAATTGCCGGCTGGCATGGCCGCCGCAAGCGCGGCATCGGCGAGAATTTCTGGCAGTTCCGCCCCTATGTCGAAGGCGATTCCTCGCGCATCGACTGGCGCCGTTCGGCCCGTGACGACCACACCTATGTGCGCGACCGCGAATGGGAAGCAGCCCACACGGTGTGGCTTTGGGCCGACCCATCGCCCTCCATGCTCTACAAATCGACTGGCGCCAGCGTTTCCAAGGAATCGCGCGCGCTGGTGCTGGCACTGGCCATGGCCGAATTGCTATCTCGCAGCGGCGAGCGCATCGCCTGGCCCGGCCTGACCGATCCGTTCACCGCCCGCAACGGCGCCGAGCGCATCGCGGCGCAATTGATGCACGCCACCGACCCGCCGGCAAAGCCTGACCTGTCCGCCATCCGCCGCTTCTGCGACATCGTCGTCGTCAGCGATTTCCTCGACCCGGTCGAGGAGACCATGGAATGGCTCGATGTGCTGGCGCGGCATGGCGTGCGTGCGCATCTGATCGAGGTTGCCGATCCGGCGGAGGAGACCTTTCCCTATGCCGGCCGCACCGAATTCACCGATCCCGAGACCGGCGACAAGCTGACCGCCGGCCGCGCCGAAATGCTCGGCGACGAATACCGCCTGCTCTACACCGCCCGCCGCCAGGAGTTGGCCAGCTGGTGCAAGCGCCTCGGCTGGAGCTACACCGTCAACCACACCGACCGCCTCGCTTCCGAGGCGTTGGTGCGCATCCACATGGCGATGACCGCCGATGGCGCATTCGTGGGAAAGGCCGGCGCATGAACTGGCTGCCGCTCTCCTTTGGCGCTCCCATGGTGTTGTGGGGCCTGCTCGCGCTGCCGGTGATCTGGTGGCTGCTCAGGCTCACACCGCCCAAGCCGCAGTCCGAAATGTTTCCGCCGCTGAAGATCCTCGCTCGCGTGCTGAAGCGCGAGGAAACGCCGCAGCAGAGCCCGTGGTGGCTGACGCTGCTGCGGCTGTTGATGGCAGCCCTTGTCGTCGCGGCATTAGCCGAACCCGTTTTCAATCCGCGCGAAAAATTGCCGGCCGAGGGCGCCGCCCTGGCGCTCGTCATCGACAATGACTGGGCGAGTGCCGCCGACTGGGGCAAGCGCGTCGCCACCGCCCAGCGGCTGATCGCCGATGCCGGTTCGAACGGCGTACCGGTCGTCATCGCCTTCACCGCCGAAAAGCCGAACGCCGAGATCGGCCCCTTCGATGCCGCGGCTGCCCTCGACCGGCTGCGCGCCGCCAAGCCGAGGCCGATCCCAACCGACCGACCCGCCGTCTATGCCCGCGTCGCCGGCGTGCTGGAAACCTTGCCCGGCGCCAGCGTTGCCGTTCTCGCCGACGGCCTTGCGGCAAAGGGCGACGAGGCCGCCTTCAACACACTGCTGTCGAAAAATGCCGCCCGTGTCGTCTGGGCCAATTCCGACCGGCTGGCGCTGACTGGGCTCACTGGCGCCGAAAATCAGGTCGACGGCTTCGCCCTGACCGCCATCCGCGCGCCCGGCGACCCGGCGCCGGCACAAGTCACCGCCGGCGCCTTCGACGACAAGGGCCGCCGCATCGCCGACGCGACGCTGACCTTCGCGCCGGGTGAGACTACCGCCAGCGGCACGATGGCGGTGCCGTTCGAACTGCGCAACGACTTCGCCTCGATCGCGCTCGACGGCGAACGCCAGGCAGGTGCGGTGCGCGTGCTCGACGAAAGCTCCAAGCGCCGCCGCGTCGGACTTTTATCGCAGGCCGAGGCCGACCAGGCGCAGCCGCTTCTGTCGCCGCTCTATTACATCAGGCGCGCGCTGCAGCCTTTCGCCGATCTGGTCGAACCGTCGAGCGTCGATCTCGCCGACGCCATCCCGCAGCTTCTCGACCAGAAGCCGGCGATGATCGTCATGGCCGATATCGGTACCATTCCGCCGCAGGTCCATCAGCGGCTGGTCGACTGGGTCGACAATGGCGGCACGCTGGTGCGCTTTGCCGGTTCGCGGCTGGCCGCCGCCGGCAATGACGATGATCTGTTGCCGGTCAGGCTGCGCACCGGCGAGCGCTCGCTTGGCGGCGCGCTGTCATGGACGACGCCGCAGGCGGTGACCGAATTCCCGAAGAACGGCCCGTTCGCCGACCTCGCACCGCCGGCCGAGGTCACGGTGAGCCGGCAGGTGCTGGCCGAACCGACGCCGGACATCGTCGAACGCACCTGGGCAACCCTTGCCGATGGCACCCCGCTGGTGACCGGGTTGAAGAAGGGCAAGGGCACGCTGGTTCTGTTCCACATCACCCCGGAAGCGACATGGTCGACGCTGCCGATCTCCGGCAGCTTCGTCGAGATGCTGCGGCGCATCGTGCAGCTGTCGCGCAACCAGGGTGCGGCGGTTGCCAACGCCGAAGCCGCTGCTACGTCGCTGGCACCTTATCGCATGATAGCCGCCGACGGCACTTTGGTGCCGCCGACGCCGGACGCGCGACCGCTGGTCCCCGGCGCCGGCACGCTGCCGGTGACGTTCGAGAACCCGCCCGGCCTCTACGGCTCGGAAACCGGCGTTTTCGCCCACAATCTGCTCGAACCGGCCACCGCCTTCGCGCCGCTGGTGCGCCCGCAATTCACAGTGCCGGTGACCAATATCCAGTACGCTTTCGATGAATCGCGCGACCTCAAGGGATCGCTGGTCACAGCGGCACTTGCGCTTATGCTGCTCGACACGCTGGCGGTGTTCTGGATGGGCGGGCTGATGTCGCGCCGACCGCGCCGCGGCCGATCGGCCGCAGCAACGACGGCTGCGCTGCTGCTTGGCCTCGGCATGCTGTTTGGCCATGCCGACCTCGCCCACGCCGACGACGCCAAGCCCGGCGATGCCGCGGCAATCGAGGATATTGCCAAGACCCGCATCGCCTATGTGCTGACCGGTGTGCCCGGTGACGATTCGATCAGCCGCGCCGGGCTCGAAGGCCTGACCCGCTTCCTGATCGAGAAGACCGCGCTCGAGCCGGGCGCGCCGGCGGGCGTCGATATCTCGAAGGACGAGCTTTCCTTCTATCCGCTGATCTACTGGCCGATCGATCCTTCCGCGCCGATGCCGAGCCAAGCCGCGATCGCCCGCATCGACGCCTATATGCAGCAGGGCGGCACGGTGCTGTTCGACACGCGCGACCAGTTCGCCAACGGCATCGGTGCGGATTCGGCGAGCCCGGCGACGGAACGGTTGCGCGACATTCTCGGCAATCTCAACGTGCCGCCGCTGGAGCCGGTGCCCGCCGACCATGTGCTGACCAAATCCTTCTTCATCCTGCCCGAATTTCCCGGCCGCTTCTCCGGCAGCCCGCTCTGGGTGGAAGCCTCGCTCGAGGCCAGCAATGCCGAGAATCGGCCGGTACGCGTCGGCGACGGCGTCTCGCCGATCCTGATCACCGCCAATGATTTTGCCGGCGCCTGGGCCGTCGACGGGAATGGTGACCCGCTTTTGCCGACCGTGCCATCGGATCCGATGCAGCGCATCTATGCGCTGCGCGCCGGCGTCAACATCATGATGTACATGCTGACCGGCAACTACAAATCCGACCAGGTGCACGTGCCCATCCTGCTCGAACGGTTGGGGCAATAGGATGGCAGTATTGGCTAATTTCGTCTCGATCCTGTCTGGCGCCGGCGGCGCAGCCTCACCCTCACCCTCCCCCTTTTGGGGAGGCTCGGCTCGCTGTCGCAGCGAAGCGAAGACAGTGGGCCGGGGTGGGGGTGCAGCCAGCGCTCTGTCGCCTACCCCCACCCCGCTCCGCTACGCGGATCGACCCTCCCCACAAGAGGGAGGGTAAACGATGAACTGGTCGATTTCGTTCGAACCGCTGCTGTCCTGGCCCTTGCTGGCTTTGGTGCTCGCACCGCTGCTGGTGCTGGCCGCTGTCGGCTTGTGGTTTCGCCAGCGCGGCGCGATCTTCCGCTTCGCGGCGCTGATTGCGCTGGGCGCAGCACTCCTCAATCCGGTCTTCCTCGATGAGGAGCGCGAGGCGCTGAAGAGCGTCGTTGCCGTCATCGTCGACCGCAGCCAGAGCCAGGATATCGGCGACCGGACCAAACAGACCGACGAAGCGCTTGCCGGTTTGCAGCAGCGCCTTGGCCGCTTCAAGCAGTTCGACGTCCGCGTCGTCGAGGCCGGCAAGTCGGAAGCCGCCGACGAGCGCACCGAGACCAAGCTTTTTGCAGCGCTTGAAGGCGCCTTCCGCGACGTGCCGCCCTCGCGCATCGGTGGCGCCATCATGATCACCGATGGCGAGGTGCATGACGCACCGGCCGCCCCCGACTTCAATGCGCCGCTGCACGCGCTGATCACCGGCAACGAGCACGAGAAGGACCGCCGCATCCGCTTCGAGAACGCGCCGCGCTTCGGCCTCGTCGGCAAGCCGCTCGACATGACCTACCGCGTCATCGCCACCGACGGCGAAACCGGCCCGGTCGATGTCCGCGTCTCGGTAAATGGCGAGCAGGTCGCGGTCGAAGAGGCGACCATCGGCCAGGCGATGCCGCTGCAGGTGACCATCCCCGGCGCCGGCCGCAACATCGTCGAACTCTCCATCGACCGCGAGCCGGGTGAACTGACCGACGCCAACAACCGCGCCATCGCGCTGATCGACGGCATCCGCGAGAACTTGCGCGTGCTTTTGGTTTCCGGCGAACCGCATGCCGGCGAGCGCACGTGGCGCAATCTGCTGAAATCCGACGCCTCGGTCGATCTCGTCCATTTCACTATTTTGCGGCCGCCGGAAAAGCAGGACGGCACGCCGATCAACGAACTGTCGCTGATCGCCTTCCCGACCCGCGAGTTGTTCGTCGAGAAGATCAAGGATTTCGATCTCATCATCTTCGACCGCTACCAGCACCGCGACGTGCTGCCGATCCTCTATTACGACTACATCTCCGAATATGTCGAAAAGGGCGGCGCGCTGCTGATCGCCGCCGGGCCGGAATATGCCGGCGACGCCTCGATCGCCCGCACCCCGCTAATGTCGTCGCTGCCGGCAATGCCGACCGGCGAAGTCATCGACAAGGCCTTCTATCCGCGCCTCACCGATCTCGGCCAGCGCCATCCGGTGACGCGCGGCCTCGACGGCTCGGCGACCGAGCCGCCGCGCTGGAGCCGCTGGTTCCGCACCATCGGCGTACAGAACCCCGAAGGCGAAGTGGTGATGAAGGGCGCCGACAACCGCCCGCTGCTTCTGCTCGATCATAAGGGCGAAGGCCGCGTCGGCATGCTTCTGTCCGATCAGGGCTGGCTATGGGCGCGCGGCTTCGAGGGTGGCGGCCCGCATGTCCAGCTTTACCGCCGCATCGCCCACTGGCTGATGAAGGAACCTGAACTCGAGGAAGAGCGGCTGACTGCCGACGGCCGCGGCATGATGCTGGAAATCCGCCGCCAGACGATGAGCGACGATCCCGGCCCGGCGCAGGTGATCACCCCTTCGGGCAAGGCGCTGATCGTCAAGCTGGAGAAGTCCGAACCCGGCGTTTTCCTGGGCAGCATCGAGACCAAGGAGATCGGCCTCTACCAGATCGGCAATGGTGACCTGACCGCACTCGCCCATGTCGGCCCGGTCAACGCGCCGGAATTCTCCGACGTCGTCTCCACCGAGGACCGGTTGAAGGCTCCGACTGAGGCCACCGGCGGCAGCGTGCGCCGGCTGGCGGCCTCCTCCACCCTTGGCCAGATCACCGGCAGTGTCGCCCTGCCCTCCATCGTCCCGGTCCGCGCCTCCGGTGCGGCCTCGGGCGCAGACTGGATCGGCCTGCGCAGCACCGACGACAGCGTGCTCAAAGCCGTCTCGCGCGTACCCCTGTTCGGCGGCTTCCTCGGCCTTTGCCTGCTGCTGCTGGCCATGGGCGCGATGTGGTACAGAGAGGGACGGTAGCACCGCTTATCCTTCTCCCGGCTCACGGAGAGAAGGTGCCCGAAGGGCGGATGAGGGGCAGCGCGAGCCTGAGGTTGTTGGCAATCTCCTCGGCCCGCGCAAGCGAACTGTCATCGACCTCGGCGCTGCCCCTCATTGTCCTGCCGGACATTTCTCCCCGTATAGTGACGGGGAGAAAGACGCTCAACCTACTCCTCCGGCTCCGTCGTAAACAGCAGCGGGTACCCCTTGGCCTTGGCCGCGTCGATGGCCCGTGTCGCCTTGGTCTCGGCCACATCCCTGGTGAAGACGGCAACGACGCAAACGCCGAGCCGGTGCGCGGTGATCATCACCCGGTTCGCCTGGTCTTCGCTGAGCTTGAACTCGCCCTTCAGCACCGTCACCACGAATTCGCGCGGCGTAAAATCGTCATTGATGAGGATGACCTTGTAGAGCTTCGGTCGCTCGGTCTGCGGCTTGGTCTTGGTCCGGGGTTTGGAGCTGATTTCAGGCATCGGGAACCGGTATCGCGCGAGGGGTCGCTCTCACTTTGTCATGGGGGAAAGCCGTCGTCCATTTTGATCGGCGCGCCAAACCGGCTTCCCGGAAGTGCTGCCGTTCACAAATTTAGGAACTGTGCGCTGCGGTTCAACGGCCCTGGCGGTCGGCGACGCGACGAGCCTGGAATTGCCGTGCGCTGGATGCCGCATCGGGCCTTGATCCGGCCGCCTTGTATTCGACCCAGGCGACCGCGAGCCAGCCGAAGAAGCAGGCCAGCGCCGCGCCGGTGATCACGGTCAGCAGCAGGCTTTGCCATGGTGTGATGTATTGCCAGCTGCTGGAGATTGCCGGTGCAAACAGCGACGGCTCCGTGCGCCCGCTCACCGGATCGGGCACCGGGCTGGCGGTGAACTGGATCAGCACCCTGACCATGGCCGAGGCCACAAGGCCGCCGATGGCCATCGAGCGCAGAATGGATGAAAGCCGCTTCTTCATGCGGGCTATCCTACCGGACCGGCATTGCAAACGGGTTAAAGTCCTGGGTGGCCGGCACCCATCAACGGGTAATCATGCTCTCACACGACAAGGCCGCTCCAGCCGGGGGGTGCTGGAGCGGCCTTGTTACAGACAAACCTGTTGGCTGTCTGGATCAGGCCTTCGGGGCGTCCGTCTTGACGACCTTCTTCGCCTTCTTGTGCTTCTTGACGGGCTTCTTGGCGACGACCTTCTTCACCGGGGGCTTGGCGGTCGTGGTCGCCGGAGCGGTGGTCGTGGAAGCAGCCGGAGCAGCGGTCGTGGTGGCAGCAGCATTGCCCAGAGCCGGCATTGCGAAAGCGAGAGCGACGGCGAGACCGGTGGCGGAGAGGATGGACTTTTTCATGGCTTCATTTCCTTCTTTGTGCGGGTCGAGTTTCGAGTGTCACTGAACCGGGTCGATCGGTGTCACTCCAAGCAGCTTCAAAGCGTTCGCGAGCATCCGGATACCCTGTGCCTGTTTCTTGTTGGCGCAGAACCGGTTTCCCTTTCTTTGCAGTGCTTTCGCCGCGGTGACCTGCGTTGCCGCGGCATGGGTTTCGAGGGCTTCGTCTACCTGGCGATTGAGATCGATGCAGCGCTCGCTCCTTGTGATCGGCGTCACCTTTGCGGTTGTGGCTCCGATCGCGGCTGTGACGAGCGGAATGCTGAGCAGCGCACCCATCAAGCTGATCGTGAACCTGTGCATCGGTAATGTCCGTTACTCCGGAGACTTAGCGTCGCAGCCGATGTCCTGACCGCCACGGCACCCTTTATGCCCTTGATTCTTTTCGGGAGTTTTTCCGGACTATAGAATTTTGTTTCTGGACTGTTTCTGGCAAATCGGCTTTGCGGGCGATCATCGCCGCTCGCCAACATGTGGCCAGAATTCTATCGTGTGGGTGACGCCACAGAAGCAGACTCAGAAGGCAGCCGCCGACGGGCCGCCAGCAATGACAGGATCGCCGTGAAATCCGATGCGCACATACTGATCGTCGACGACGACAAGGGCATTCGCGACCTGCTTCAGGAATTCTTCCAGAAGCGCGGCCTGCGCACCACGGTTGCCGCCGACGGCGTCGAGATGGAAGACATACTGCGCCGCACGCAGGTAGACCTGATCGTGCTTGATGTGATGCTGCCAGGAAAGAGCGGGCTGGAGCTCTGCCGCGACCTGCGCGCCAGCTACTCGACGCCGATCATCATGCTGACGGCGGTGACCGAGACCACCGACCGCGTCGTCGGCCTGGAGATGGGCGCCGACGACTATGTGCCCAAACCCTTCGATCCGCGCGAGCTGCTGGCCCGCATCCGCGCCGTTTTGAGGCGCAATGGTGCTGCTGAGCCGAAGCGCGCCACCACCAAGCAAATCTACCATTTCGCCGGCTGGACGATGGACTGCTCGCGCCGGCGGCTGATGGCGCCGGGCGATGTCAGGGTCGAGCTGACGATGGCGGAGTTCAACCTGTTGCAGACCTTCGTCAAAAGCGCGCAGCGCGTGCTCACCCGCGACCAGCTCATCGAGCTTTCCGGCGGTGACAGCGACTATTCCTTCGATCGCAGTATCGACATCCTGGTCAGCCGTCTCAGGCGCAAGATGGAAGACGACCCCAAGACGCCGAAACTGATCCTGACCGTGCGCAGCGGCGGCTACCAGTTCCTGCCCGAGACCACCTCCGAATGAGACGGTTCCTGCCGCAAACCCTGCCGGTCTGGGTTTTGCTCATCGTCATTGCCGGCCTGCTGATCAGCCAGGTCGCTACGCTCTATATCGTCTCGCGCGATCGCGCCGTCGCCAATGACGAGGTCGATCTCTACCGGCTTAACGACCGCGCCTATTCGCTGGTGCAGCTGATGCATGACGACACGCCGGAGCAGCGCAAGCTGACGGCCTCCGGTCTGTTCAACGCCACCTATGCGCTGACCGTGTCGGACACGCCCGCGGTCACCTCGTCGATCGCCGGCGACGACGAACTGGCCGAACTCGAGGACATCCTGGTCGGGCGGCTGTCGAAATTCGGCATCACCGACGCCCGCGTCCGGCGCGATCCGGCAACCCAGGCAGCCAACGCGCCTGGCGGTGTGGCCGTGACCAAGGATGTCGGCGCGGTGGAGCGTGACCTGTTATCGCTGGCGGCCAGCTTCGCCCAGAGCGACAAGCTGACGGCATCTGTCCGCTTCGCCGACGGCCAATGGCTGAATTTCACCGAGCCCAACACGCCGGTCGGACCGATATTGAGCTTCGACAGCCTGCCGCTCTATTCGCTGATCGCGGCCCTGGTGGTGATCATGTCGATCTGGTCGCTGCGCCGGCTGACGGCGCCCTATCGGATGATGGAAACGGCGGTCAACCGGATCGGCACGGATCTGAAGAGCCCGCCGATCGCCGAGACCGGCAGCCGCGAAATCCGCGCCGCGGCCAAAGCCGTCAACGCCATGCAGGTCCGGCTGCGCGACTATGTCGAGGACCGCGAACATCTGGCCGCCGCGCTCGCCCACGATCTGCGCACGCCGCTGACCCGCATGCGGCTGCGCCTCGAACTGTTGCGCAGATCGACGGCGCGCGAGGCGCTGGCCCACGACCTCGCCGACATCGAGAGCATCGCCAGCTCCGTCATCGACTTCGCCACCTTCGAAGTCACCGAGGAGAAGAGCGAGCGGATCGATTTCTGGTCGCTGGTGGAATCGATCGCCGACAGTTTCGAGGACGTCACGTTCGACCATGACGGTGCAAGGCCCCGCGGCATGATCTGCATGGCGCGGCCGGTGGCGCTCAAGCGCTGCGTCAACAATCTGGTCCAGAATGCCGTGACCTACGGCAAGAAAGCCCATGTCAGCCTGCGGCAGTCGGACGGCACGGTCACGCTGGTCATCCGCGACGAGGGGCCGGGCATACCGCAGGCGCAGCTCGACCAGGTGTTCGGTTCCTTCGTCCGGCTGGAGCAATCGCGCAACCGCCAGACCGGCGGTCTCGGCCTCGGCCTGACCATTGCCCGCAACATTGCGCGTGCCGCCGGCGGCGATGTCAACCTGTCCAACCATCCCCGTGGCGGCCTGCTGACGGAACTCAGCCTGCCGCTGGCGGCATAAGGCAGCAGACTAGCGTCTCGATGGGCTTCCGGGCTGGATCAGCCAACCCAACCTTGCAATAGTGCGGCCGCTTGAACAGGAGGAGATCGCCGCATGTTTTACGCCATCCTGGCCTATCACGTCGAACAGACCATCCAGTCCTTGACGCCGCAGCAGGATGCGGCGCTGATGCACGACCTGCTCGAGGTCAATGCCAGGCTGACCCGCGAAGGCAAGCTTGGGCCGGCGGCAAGACTGGCCGCCACCGCCGAGGCCGTCACGCTGCGTGGTCCGGGCGACGGCATCGTCATCGACGGGCCGTTTGCCGAGACCAAGGAACAATTGCTGGGTCTTTATGTCCTCGACTGCGCCACGCAGGAGGCGGCGATTGCAGCTGCGCGCGACTTGCGCCGCGTGAACCCCTCGGCGGTGTACGAGATCCGGCCGATCACATTTTACCTTCCCGGCGTGACGTTTCCCGCTACGGAGGGCGATTTAAAGGAGGCCGCCAGCGGCTGAGAACTACCCCATGGCCGGTCAGGCAGAAGCGATCTCGTTGCCCAGGCGGACCGTTTCGGCGACGAGAAGGTCGAGATCCTCGCGCCGGGTCCGGTGGTTGTTGATCGCCACCCTGAGGCAATGCCGGCCTTGCACCGTGGTATCGGAAATGGCGGCGGTTCCGTCTTCCTGCAGCCTCAGCATGATCTCGGTGTTGAGCGCTTTCGCGCGCTCGCCATCGAGACCATCCGCGCGATAGCGGAAGCAGACGATGTTGATGCTGGTCGGCGCCGTCAGTTCGAGCGCTGGTTCGGCCGCGATCAGCCCTGAGAGATACTGCCCCTGCGCAATGTTCTGGTCGATCAGGCGGCCGAATTTTTCGACGCCGTGTTCTCGCAACGCCATCCACACTTTGAGTGCCTTGAAGCCACGTGTCGTCTGCAGGCCATAGTCGTGCAGCCATTGGCCGGAGGCCAACCCGCGCGGTGTCGATTCCAGATATTCCGGCGTCACCGCGAAGGTCTTGCGATGCGCCGAGGCATCCCTGACCAACGCGCAGCCTGCCTCGAACGGCGCATGCAGCCATTTGTGCGGATCGAGCGCGATGGAATCGGCCCATTCGATGCCGGCGACGCGATACGCATTCTCAGGCGCGATCGCGATCAGCGCGCCGATGCAGCCGTCGACATGGAACCAGAGATCCTCCTCATGCGCCAGCTTGGCCAGCGCCTGCAGATCGTCGATGGCGCCGGTGTTGACAGTGCCGGCATTGCCGATGATGCAGGCCGGCTTGAACCCGGCCGCGCGATCTTCCGATATCGCCGCCCGCAAAGGTTCGATGTCGATGCGAAGTCCGGCGTCGCTGGCAATGCGCCGCAGCGCCTTGTTGCCGAGGCCGAGCGCTTCCATCCCCTTGCGGTGACAGGAATGGACCTGGTCCGAGCCATAGAAACGCAACGGCTTTTCGATGGCGGCAACGCCGTGCTCGCGCACGTCGATGCCGGCCTTGGTGTTGCGCGCCACGGTCAGCCCGATGATGTTGGCCATCGAACCGCCGCTGACCAGCGTGCCGCTGGCCGAAGCCGGCATGCCGGTCATCTGCTTGCACCAGTCGACCACCTGGCCGTCCATCAGGGCGGCGGCATGGTTGCCGCCGCCTAGATTGGAGCCCTGGATTGCCGCCAGGAAATCGCCGAGCGCGCCGGTAAAATTGCTCGATCCCATGTACCAGGACCAGAAGCGCGGGTGGATATTGCCCATCGGGTAGGGCATCACCTTATCCACGACATCGCCATAGATGTCGTCAAGCGGCGTTCGCGATTGCGGCAGCGACGTGGTGAAGAAATGCCTCACATCTCCAGGCATCTCCTGCCACACCGGCCGTTGCCTGACATCGCGCAGGTAAGCGACGGCATCGTCAACGATCCGATGCGACAGGCTTTGCACATCGGCCCAGTCCGAGGGGTCAAGCGTTTCCTCGGTACTGGTAGCCGAGTGTCCAGGCATCGCGTCCATGCAGATTGCTCCCGCGTCATCATGCCGGGAACTGGCAGCCGGGCGTGGAGCGCGACAGAGCGAGCTCTTCCGCATTCATCTCGGCCTCGATGCCGTCGAACAAAGGCGTGGTCATGTAGCGTTCACCGGTATCGGGAAGCATGCACAGGACCACCGATCCGGCCGGCGCCGTGCCGGCGATCTGGCGTGCAACGGCAAAGGCCGAACCGCCGGAAATGCCGGTGAAGATGCCTTCCTGCTGCGCCAGCGCCTTGGCCCATTTCATGCCCTCCGGCCCGGCGATCGGCATCACCTCGTCATAGAAGTTGCCATCGATGGCCTCCTGCAGGACGCTGGGAATGAAATCCGGCGTCCAACCCTGGATCGGGTGCGGTTCGAAAGCCGGATGGCTGGCGGCCGGCGCTCCGCCGGCGCCACGCATCTGCGGCTTGCCGCTGCCGACAAGCTGCGCATTAACCGGTTCGGTGAGCACGATCCGAGTCTCAGGCCGCTCGCGGCGCAGCACCCGCGCCACGCCGGCGACGGTGCCGCCGGTGCCGTAGCCGGTGACGAAATAGTCGAGCCGCGAGCCGACGAAATCGTTGACGATCTCGCGTCCCGTGGTTGCTTCATGGATGTCGGCGTTGGCCTTGGTCTCGAACTGGCGGGCCAGGAACCAGCCATTGGCTTCGGCCAGTTCCACCGCCTTCTTGTACATGCCGAAGCCTTTCTCGGCGCGCGGCGTCAGCACCACCTTGGCGCCCAGCATCCGCATCAGCTTGCGGCGCTCGACCGAGAAACTGTCGGCCATCGTCACCACCAGCTTGTAGCCCTTCTGCGCACAGACCATGGCAAGACCGATGCCCGTGTTGCCGCTGGTCGCCTCGACGATGGTCTGTCCCGGCTTGAGCGCGCCGGTGCGTTCACCTTCCTCGATGATGTTGAGCGCCAGCCGGTCCTTCACCGACGCAGCCGGATTGAAGAACTCGGCCTTGACGTAGATGGTCGCATGCGCCGGGCCGAGATTGTTGACGCGGATGACCGGCGTGTCGCCGACCGTATCGAGAATGCTGTCGAAAAGGCGGCCGCGGCCTGCCGTGGTTCTGATTTTCTGCTGATGCAACATGGGTAAACTCCTGGTTCTTGCTCACGGGCCGGTTACACACCGGCGGTTTGGGCGACGAGGTTTCGACACCTTGCCGCACTACAGGTCTTTGAAGTGCCACAATGTGGAAAGCACCACATTCGGCACACAATCTGCGAGCCGGGTGTGCACTTTGTCGCGTTCGGTGATAAAACAAGGTCCGGTGGGCAAGCGTGGGAAAAGGCGTGGAAACAGGCGTGGAATCGAGCCAGGCAAGCAGCCGGAAAGGCCTGTCTCTGCGGCTTTTCGGCCCGCTGGCGATTGTGCGCGACGCCGCTCCGGTGGCCTTGCCGGCATCGCGCAAGCTGCGCGCGCTGCTGGCCTATCTGGCGCTGGCGCCCCATCCGGTCGGACGTGGCAAGCTCTGCGAGTTGCTGTGGGACGTTCCAAATGATCCCAGGGGTGAGCTTCGCTGGTGCCTGAGCAAGCTGCGGGCCGCGCTCGACGAACCGGGCCGCGGCCGGATCGTAACCGTGCATGATACGATCGTGCTTGATCTCGACGGTATCTCGGTCGACGTGCTGGATGTTGGCGCGGCAACTGCCGCAGGCATCGAAACGCTCGAGCCGACGCGACTGCAGTTGCTCTCCGACCTGTTCGTCGGCGACTTCCTCGAAGGGCTGGAGATCGACCGCAGCCCTCTCTTCAACAGCTGGCTGACCGCGCAGCGCCGCCGTTTCGGTTCCTGCCAAGCTGCTATACTGGAACATCTGGTCAAGACGCTGCCGGCCGATTCCGAAGACGTCTCCGCCCATCTCGAAAAATGGCTGGAATTGACCCCGTTCGACAGCAGCGCCCATGTCGCACTCCTGGTGAGGCTGGCGCGGCGCGGCCAGTTCGGTGCCTGCGAGGACCATCTTGCCGCAGCAGCATCGCTCTTCCAATCGGAAGAGCTGGATTTTGGCCCTGTGCGCCAGGCGTGGCTTGCCATTCGCGCGGAACGTCACTGCGCGACTTTGCCGGCACAGCCTGCGGTAGCGCCGGTGGCGGGCCACAGCCCGATCGCGCGTGCCCCCACCGAAGCCGCGGCGCCCCACAAAGCTTCGCTTGCCGTGATGCCATTTGCCGAAGATGCCGGCGGCGTTTGTGGTGGGCTGGCCGACGGCTTGACCCACGACATCATTACCCGCCTCGCCAAGCTCAGGGACTTCTTTGTAATCGCCCGGGGCTCGGTCTTTGCGCTGGCAGAAAAGAACATCGCGCCGGAAGATGCCGGCCGCAGGCTGGATGTCGACTATGTCGCCACCGGCACGGTGCGCAGCCTGACCGGCCGCCTGATCGTCACCGTCGAGCTTGTCGAGGTGCGCACGGCCAGGATCGTCTGGGCCGAGACCTTCGAGCGCAAGCCCGAGGACATCTTCATTGTCCTCGACGATATCGGCAACAGCATCGTGGCCTTCATCTCATCCGAGATAGAGATGGTCGAGCGCAACCGCGCCATGCTGAAGGCGCCCAATTCGCTCAATGCCTGGGAGGCCTACCATCGAGGACTCTGGCATATGTATCGCTTCACCCGCAGCGAAAACGAGCAGGCCAGGCATTTCTTCGGCATCGCACTGCAGCAGGATCCGACCTTTACCCGCGCCTATGCCGGCCTGTCCTTCACCCATTGGCAGAGCGCCTTCCAGCGCTGGGGCGACCGCGACCAGGACAGCGCGCTTGCCTTTGAGGCGGCCGGCCAGAGCGTTTTGGTCGACGATCATAATCCCGCCGCGCACTGGGCGATGGGCCGGGCGCTGTGGCTGCGCGGCGAGGGTGATGCGTCCGTGCTAGAACTGCAAAGAGCCGTCGACCTCAGCCCGAACTTCGCGCTTGGCCACTATGCGCTGTCCTTCGTGCATTCGCAGTCGGGCGACCCGCACGCGGCGATCGGATCGTCGGATCATTCGCGCCATCTGTCGCCGTTCGACCCGATGCTGTTCGGCATGCTGGGCGCACGCGCCATGGCGCATGTCCGCCTCGGCCAGTTCGACGAGGCAGCCGATTGGGCACTGAAGGCGGCCGCCCGCCCCAACGCACATGTCATCATCCTGTCGATCGCCGCTCACTGCCTGGCGTTGGCTGGGCGGCTGGACGAGGCGAAAAACTTCGCCGCCGCCATCCGCAAGACGCTTCCGGATTACCGAGCCGACGACTTCATCGACACCTTCCGCTTCGACCGGGATGCCACAGCCCTGTTCAAGCTCGGCGCCACGCGCATCGGTCTGGCTTAGAGCATGATCCCAAAAAGTGGGTACCGGTTTTTGGAAAAGATCATGCTCCAACAAAGGGTTAGATCATGATGAGATTTCAACCAAATCTCATCATGATCTAGCGCCGCAACACCGCGCTCAGCACATCGCGTATCCCGATCGCGCCGACAAAGCGCGACTGGTCGTCGAACAGCGCCACGGGTGCCGTCTGCGAGCGGTGCATGGCCAGCATCACCGTCTTCAGCGAGGTCCCGGGGTTGGCCCAGAACACTTGCGCCGTCTCCTCCGGCTGCGCCTCGACATCGGCGCACGACACCCATACCGCCGGTTTGCCGTCGCGCTCGGCCGCCGCCACCAGCCCGTGCTCGTCGATCTTGAAACGCGTCGTCTTGCGCCGGTCGAGCCACACCCAGCCATTATCGCCGTGCTCGAGGTCGCGGCTGTCGCGCATGACGTTCCAGGCGGTCAGCACCGACAACGGATTCACATTGGCGATGAAGTCGCGGACATAGTCGTTGGCGGGCTTGAGCACGATGTCTTCCGGCGCCCCGGTCTGCACGATGCGCCCGCCTTCCATGATGGTGATGTGGGTGCCGATCTTCAGCGCCTCTTCCAGATCATGGCTGACGAAGATGATGGTCTTCTTCAGCTCCGCCTGCAGCTGCAGCAATTCGTCCTGCAGCTTGGTGCGGATCAGCGGATCGAGCGCCGAGAACGGCTCGTCCATCAGCAGGATCGGCGCCTCGGTGGCGAAGGCACGGGCCAGGCCGACGCGCTGCTGCATGCCGCCTGACAGCTCATGCGCGTATTTCTTCGACCACTGGTCGAGATTGACCAGTTTCAGCTGGCGTTGCACGCGCTCCTTGCGCTCTTGCTCCGGCACGCCGGCGAGTTCGAGACCGAGGCCGACATTCTCCTCCACCGTACGCCAAGGCAGCAGGCCGAACTGCTGGAACACCATCGCCACCTGCTTCTGCCGCAGCCGCCGCAGCGTCGCCTGATCGCAGGTCACGACATCGACGATATTGTCGCCGTCCTTGACCAGCACCTGGCCGCGCGACACCACGTTGAGCCGGTTGACCGCCCGCAGCAGCGTCGACTTGCCGGAGCCGGACAGGCCCATCAGCACCGAGATTTCGCCCTCATGCACGGTCAGGCTGGCGCCGGCGCAACCCAGCACATTGCCGGTCTTTTCAAGGATTTCGGCGCGCGTGGCGCCGCCGTCGATCAGAGCCAGCGAACCCGCCTGATCGGAGCCGAAGACGATATCGACATTTTTGAAATCGACGGCGACGGTCATTTCTTGCCTCCAACGCCGATACGCGTCATCCGGTCGAGCACGATGGCGAGTACGACAATCGCCAGGCCCGCCTCGAGCCCGAGATCGATGCGGCGCGAGCCGAGCGCGCGGTTGATTTCAGTGCCGAGGCCGCCGGCGCCGATCAGTGCTGCAAACACCACCATCGACAGCGACAGCATGATCGATTGCGTCAGCCCGGCCATGATGGTCGGCAAGGCCGAGGGCAGCTCGACCTTCCACAGCAGCTGCTGCTTGGTGGCGCCGAACGCCTCGCCGGCCTCGATGATCGACTTCGGCACCGAGACGACGCCGAGATGGGTGAGCCGGACCGCGGTCGGGATGACAAAGATGATGGTGACGATGAGGCCGGGCGCGTTGCCGAGACCGAACAGGGTCAGGACCGGGATCAGGTAGACGAAGGTCGGCAGCGTCTGCATCAGGTCGAGCACCGGCAGCATGATGCGGTAGACCTTCGGCTTGTGCGCGGCCCAGATGCCGAGCGGCACGCCGATGGCCATCGCCATGGCGGCGGCGGCCACGACCAGCACCAGCGTCTGCACCGTCTGCTTCCAGAGATTCTGGTTGATGATGAAGATCAGGCCGAGAAAGACGCCTATGGCCAGCGGCCGAGAGCGCTGCAGCAGCCAGGCGATGATGGCGATGATCAGCGCCAGCAGCACCGGCGGCACCATCAAAAGGATGCCAACCAGCCCGTCGAGCAAGAAATTGAGGCCATTCGAGAAGGCCCTGAACACGGTGTCGAAATTGTCGGTGAGGAAACCGAAGAACGCCTTTCCCCAGGCGCCGATCGGTATCTTGTGATCGACCATGAATTTCGAAATCGGATCCATATCGCCCCTCTCATGCGAGAGACCGCCTGCTTCCGGCCTCCGCTGTCGTTAGGTCATCTTCTCACAGGATATGAAAAAGGGCAGCCTTTTCTAGATTGGCTGCCCTTCCTGGTTCGGCTTTGCCGAATTCAGTCGGCTCAGCTTCCGAGCGCGGTCTTGACCGCCGCTGCCGCATCACCGCCATCGAAGGTGGTGACGCCGGCAATCCACGGCGCAACCGCGTCAGGGTGCTTCTTCAGCCAGTCGGCAGCGACCGTGTTGGCGTCGCCGCCCTTCAGGATCGCGTCCATCATCTCGCCTTCCATGTCCAGGTTGAACTTCAGGTTGGCGATGAACTTGCCGGCGTTCGGGCATTCGGTGGTGTAGCCCTTGCGCACATTGGTGTAGACGGTGGCGGCGCCGAAGCCGCTGTCGCCCATGCCGTCGAGATAGGTGAGCTTCATGGCGCCCATCACCGGATGCGGCGTCCAGCCGAGGAACGCGATCCACTCATTGTTCTTGATCGACTGCTCGGCCTGCGTCAGCATGCCGGCTTCCGAGGACTCGACCAGCTCGAAGCCTTCGAGATTGTCCTTCGGGTTCTTGATCATGTCGAGGATGATGCGGTTGCCGTCATTGCCCGCCTCGATGCCGTAAATCTTGCCGTTGAACTTGTCCTTGAACTTGCCGATGTCGGTCAGCGACTTGACGCCGGCCTCCGCGACATAGGTCGGTACGACGATGCCGTAGCCGGCGCCGGTCAGGTTGGTGCCGATCGTCTCGACCGAACCATCGGCGGTGTAGTCCTTGATGTCGTTGGTCATCGACGGCATCCAGTTGCCGAGGAAGACGTCGAGATCCTTGTTTTTCAGCGACGCCATGGTCACCGGTACCGATAGCTGGATCGTCTGCGGCTCGTAGCCGAGCGCGGTGAGCAGCACCGAAGCGACGCCGGTGGTTGCCTGGATGTCGGTCCAGCCGACATCGGAAAGGCGCACCGCCTTGCAGCTCTCCGGATCGCCGGCAAGTGCAGCGCTCGTGGACAGAAAAGTCGCCAGGCCGAGGCCGGCGACGAAGGTGTTCATACGCGACATTGGCAGTCTCCCATTGTGATTCTTTGGCGAAGCGTAGTTACGGTTTCTCTGCCCGCCTTGTTTCGTCAGCCAAACACCATTCTGGTGTGGTTTCAAGCGCTAAGACAATCACGATCAACGGCGCGGACTGGCCAAACAGCGACACGCCCGCCGCTTTTTCGATTGCAGACGGCTTTTCCCATCAAATGCAGCGGTGCCCTCTCCCCGCGCCGCGCCAACTCGGCTTAAAAGGACGGCATGGCCAAGCTCTACTTCCACTATGCGACGATGAATGCCGGCAAAACGACAATGCTGCTGCAGGCGTCCTACAATTATCGCGAACGCGGTATGACGACGATGCTGTTCGTCGCCGGCCACTACAGAAAGGGCGACACCGGGCTGATCTCGTCGCGCATCGGCCTGGAGACGGAGGCCGAGATGTTCCGCGACGGCGACGATCTCTACGCTCGCGTCGCCGAGCATCACGAACATACGACGGTGCATTGCATCTTTGTCGACGAGGCGCAATTTCTCGAGGAAGAGCAGGTCTGGCAGCTCGCCCGTATCGCCGACCGGCTGAACATCCCGGTGATGTGCTACGGCCTGCGCACCGATTTCCAGGGCAATCTGTTTTCCGGTTCGCGAGCGCTTCTCGCCATCGCAGACGATCTGCGCGAAGTGCGCACCATCTGCCGCTGCGGCCGCAAGGCGACGATGGTCGTGCGTCTCGGCGCTGACGGCAAGGTGGCCAGACAAGGCGAACAGGTGGCGATCGGCAAGGACGTCTATATCTCGCTCTGCCGCCGCCACTGGGAAGAGGAAATGGGCCGCGCCGCGCCTGACGATTTCATTGGCTTCACCAGAGGCTGAACGGCCGGGACAACATGAAAATTCTGCAGTTCACAGTCGATTGCCCGTTTCCGCCGGTCTCCGGCGGAGAGATCCGGAACGCCGCCAATGCACGCGCCCTGGCATCGATGGGCGAGGTCCTGACGGTAAGCCTGACTGGCGCCCCGGCACCCTCCACACCGCCGAACATCCGTCACCGGATCATCGAGGCAGCGCGCGGCAGGGCGCCGTGGGGCAGGCGCGGCCCGCACCCGACCGTGCATATGATGCCGGACGACGAGCTGGCCGAGGCCGACGCCATCTGGAGGGAATTCGCGCCCGATCTCGTGGTAATCGAGGAGATCGTGCTTTCGCAGCTGCTGACGCTGGCGCCGAAGCATCGCGCGCGCACCGTCCTTGACCAGCACAACATTGATTCCCGGACGGTGTCCGACCGGATCGCCGGCCTGACGCTGTGGCAGCAAATTCGAGACTGGCGCCAAAACAGGCGAAGGAAGGCAGAGGCGCGCGAAGCCGACAGGTGTGCGGCTGCCCTGGCCGACCAGGTCTGGGTTTGTTCGCGGGCCGACGAAGCGCTTCTGTCCGCTCTCGGCCCCGTCAACGACGTCAGGTTCGTCGCCAACCCCATTCCAGACGAGAGCGTGCTTTCCCTGCCGATTGCTGCCGAGCGCTTCAGTGAACTCAGCCTGTGTTTCATAGGCCATCTCGGCTATTTCCCCAACATCGATGCCGTCAAGCAGATCGGCCGCGCGATGGCGCCGCGCCTCGCCGCCTCCGGCCGGCCCTGGTCGATCACCGTCGCCGGCAGAAACCCGCGCGATGTCGTGCGCGGTCTATGCACCAGGCATGGTCTGCGGTTGATCGAGAACCCGCCGCATCTGCCGGAATTGCTTGGCCGCGCCGGCTATGCGCCGATCCCGCTGCACTTCGGCGGCGGAACCCGCATCAAGGTGCTGGAGGCAATGGCGGCGGGCCTTGTCGTCGCCGCTACCGAAAAGGCCGTCGAAGGGCTTGGCCTGCAGGCGGGCAGGCATTTCCTGTCCAGCGACGATGCCGGCAAGTTGGCATTGAAAATCATCGATCTCGCGACACGCCCGCAAGCGGCCGCCGAGATGGCGGAGATCGGCCGCGCTTTCGTGCGCGACAATCATTCGTCGGCGGCGATTGAAAAGCAGGTCAAGCAGGCGGTCGCGGCGATCCCGCGCACGGATTGAGCCCGGCTGCTATCCACCGGCATACGGCGTTTGTTAAGGCCTGCAGCCTATTTTGCCCTCAGCCAGAGCCAGCCGGGAACCGCCATGCTTCGAGCCATTTCATCAGCCCTTGTCATTTACTTGGCCGGTATCCTCGCCGCGCTGGCCGACGGCGATGCAGCACTTGGCAAGAAAGTGTTCTACCGCTGCATGGCCTGTCACGAGGCGGCAAGCGACCGCGACAAGGTCGGCCCGCATCTCCTCGGTATCGTCGGCCGCACCGCCGGCACCGCCCAGAATTTCAACTATTCGCAGGCCATGAAGGACGCCGGCGCGGCCGGCCTGGTCTGGGACGAAGCCAACCTCAAAGCCTATCTTGGCGCTCCCAAGCTGAAAGTACCCGGCAACAGGATGGGCTTCTCCGGCCTGAGCAGCGACGAGGACATCGCCAACGTCATCGCCTATCTGAAGGCCGATCCGAAGCCTTGAACGGCGCGATGCGTAGCGTGATCTCGCGCTTGCAACTCATTGGGCCCTCTATCGAATTCGGGACACCTACACTGTCCGAGATCGACTGCTTCGCAGACGCCAAAGTTCAATGACGGTTGAACGACACTTGGCCGGCTGGTTAATCACGCCATGACCCCGCCTTCATTGCCTTTCAAGACGCCCGCGTATGTTTTTGTTTTCGGGGCGGGTCTTGTCTTGCGTCTTTCAATCCCCTGATACCCCACATATATTCGCCGCTGTTCGCAGCCAGCGACCGGAAGCCGAAGCGGGAGGCCCCTATGGCGACATTGCAGAATTTCGATGCCGAAATTGCCAAGACCAGGCAGGTCGTGCAGGACATGCGCTCCAAGATCGAGCAGTCCGGCACCGTGCTTGATACGCTGGCCACCGCCGACAAGAAGATCGGAGACGCCAATTTCGACATCGAGAATGCCCGCATCGAGGACGTGCTGAAGCAGCAGAAGGTGATGGAAGGCAACATCGCCGACCTGATCATCGGGCTGGAAGACGCCACCAACGTCTTCGGCACTGAATTCGAGAGCATGAAGAACTACACCGGCTGGGAAAGCTTCGTCGGTGTCTTCTCGGCGCAACGCAAGCAGCGCATGCGCACCGACCGCGTCCGCAACATGTCGCTGGCCGGCAATCTGCAGGAGCTTCTGGTCAAGTCCGACACCATCGTCGGCATCCTGAAAGCGCAGAAAGAGGTCCTCGACCAGCGCTACAAGACCTCGGAAAACAGCCTGTCGCAGGTGATCGAGCGCCGCAAGGTCACCATGACCAACCTCGAGGCGGTGCAGAAGCGCATCGAGGAGGTCAATCCGCTGCTGCTCGACATCGAAAACAAGATCGCCGCTTCTACCAGTCAGAAGGAGCGCACGCAGCTTGAGGGCGAGCGCTCGAAACTGGCGACCGAATACAATGAAAAGCAAGCCAAGGAGCAGGAGCTTCTGGCCGAGAGCCAGACGCTGGAACGCTACACCTCGATGTTCCAGACCTTCGTCGATTCGCTTAACAATCAGATCGCAGCCCAGTCGACGCTTATCAACAAGCTGACCATCGATACCGAGCAGCGCATCGTGCTCTACAAGGCACTGGAAGATTCCTTGAAGACCGCCGCCCAGCAGGATGTCGCCCACAAGATCAACACGCTGGGCAGCCAGGTTGACAACACCGCCGAAGAGACCATGGCCGGCATTGGCGCCGCCTCGCAAAAGCACATCGGCGATCTTCTCGAAATGCACGAGAAGAACATGGTCGCCAGCTCCGACATCCAGCGCCGCAAGAAGCTCGCCGACGACGCCTTCGCCCGCCGTTTCGACGACGTGATGAAGAAGCACAATTCGGCCAACTACGTGCAGTCGTAGGAGCGGCTGCACGCGGGCACACCGGCATGACTCCCGAAAACGAAGCGGCGGCGCGCTATTTTTCCGCCATCACGGCGGCACTCAGCGGCCTCGAAGTGTTCATGCGCGACGACCGCTCGCCGCTTTACCGGCACGGCATCGTCGCCAAGATTGTCGCCGAATACATTGCCCGGCTGGACAAATCGTTTTCCTGCTGGCGCAACCGGCTCGGCTTCATGGACACGTTCCGCATTTCGCGCGCCGACAGCGGCTATCCCGTCTTCCAGAACCTGCTCGAACTGGAAAACGACCGCCGCCAGGCCGAGGCGCGGCTGGCCAACATTCCGCTGGCCGGCGAATTGCGCGAGGAAATGGCCGACTTCATCCTGCGCCACAAGGAATTCCCCGAAGCGCTGCAGAAGTCGATGGCCGAGCGGCTCTATCTCGAGGACGTCAAGAGCGAACAGACTTTTGGCCCGTTCTCGCTGGCGCAGACGGCCAAGGTCTCGGTCAATCCAAAGACCGGGCGCCCCTATTACCTCGTGCACTGGGCGAGCTTCGACGGCAGCGCCAACCTGCCGCTGGTCTACATGGTGACGGTGGAGGATTCCTCCGAAAGCATGATCCGGCAGCTCGTTGACAGCAGCGGCAAGCTCAATGAACGGGTCGACATCCCGCTGCCGGTGGACGGCCTGCTCAACCCCGAACTCGCCCATCGCTTCGACGATTTCACCGAGAAGAATTCCGCCTACACGCTTTCGCCCGCAACGATTGCGGTCAATCTCGACAAGGATTTCGAGCCGCTGCACCCTAAGCAGCTGCGCCGCGTCGTGCTCGGCCCCTTTTATTCCGCAGGCATTACGGACAACAATTCGACCGTGACCGAGGTGCTGGCCAAGGTGCGCAAACCGGAAAATGCCTGGCTGCTCACCTGGACCATCCAGGAGGTCTACTCCAAGGGCGAGAAACCCGGCCGCAAGGGCCTGTTTTCGAGCGATAAGACGACGCAGGAATTCTTTATCAACACCGACGATCTCGAAGCCGCGCGCCAGGGTGTGTCGAGCTACGAGAACCACGCCCTGATCCCGCACGAAGCCTATCAAGCACTCTACGCCGCCGGCGAAGCTCAAAAGATCTTTTCCGGCTACAAGGTTCACATCCTGTCAAATGGGCAGGTGATTTCAGATGTCTGACCGTCACATCGCGGAGCATCCTTCATGGACACCGGCCTGACCACCATTCCGGAAGCGGCTATCGAAAAGCACCGCGCAACCGCGCAAAGCTTCATCACTCGCCTCGTCGTGCTGGAAGACCCTGCGCGCGAATCCGGCACAGCACTTGCCGGCACCAATCGCCGCTTTGTCTCGACAGTCTCGGTCGGATCGGTGCGCCGTACCCGCGAGGTCGAGCTTACCAAGACCGTCGCCGCGATCCATCCCGACGACCAGTTGATGAGCATCCCGCAGCACACGCTTTTGTTTCGCGCCCGCCGCGGCCTGGCGATTGCGCTCGCCATTTCCGATGTCTTCGCCGAAGGCTCCGACCTTGAAAGCCTGCAGGCCAAGAACACCCGCGCACCGCTCGAAGGCGATGAAGCCGCGACCTTCAAGAAGCTTCTGTCAGCCTCTGCTTACGTTTCGGCCTTCAGCCTTGCCTCCTATCTGTTCCAGCTGATCGACAGCGATGGCGAGGCGCCCAACGATATCCCCGAACCCGACTTCCTGTTCGACACGCCGCAGGACGCGGTGAAGTCGATCGTGGCTGGGTTGGACAAGGCGATCACCGGGTCGAAGGACGATGGCGACCTGACGACCCGGGCGCGTGCTTTCGCCCGTGTTGCCATTGACGGGCTCTTGGCCCGTAAAGGCCGCTTCGACGGCATCGGCCCGTTCGAGAACGCCCATATCCGCATCGACGCCGACGATTTCACCCTCGACGGCTTCGACGTCGCGCCCGGCAAGCGCTCCAAGCCGCTGGTGATGACCTTCAAGAAGCCGGAAGAGGTCGTCGGCAACCACATTGCCAAATACCAGTCGGTCAAGCTCGCCAAGATGCTGATGGCCTATGATTTCGAGCGCGAGTTGAACCCGTTCGTCGAACTCGGGGGCTTCCTCTTCACCTTCATCGGCGACGGCGCGCCGGGCACCGGCAAGACGACGCTGATCCAGATGATCGCCGGCCTCGTCAACAATTATTGCCAGGTTGCCGGCTATCCCTTCGCCTATGAGAATTTCGGCGTCGACCAGATCTCGTCCTACCAGGGCAAATCCGGCCAGAATTGCCGCCAGTTCATCAACAATGTCTTGAACCCACGCGTCATCGGTTTCGGCACCGTCGACGACATCGACCAGGTGGCGGCCCGCCGCTCCGACGACCGCGCCTCGGCCGGCCAACAGGAAATCACCGGCGTCTTGATGGACGCCTTTGCCGGCGCCGGCACGGTGGTGCGCGGCAATTGCTCGTTCGGCATGTTTTCCAACTATCCCGAAAATGTCGACGATGCGCTGCGCCAGCGCGCCGGGGCCCGCTGGCTGGTCGACGGCCCACAGAGCCGCGACGACTATATCGACATCTTCGTCCTGCTTGCCGGCAAGAACCACAAGATCCCACTCGGCGACCACAAGCTCTACGCCGCGCAGGAGATCCAGCGCGCGGTGACCGAAGCCTATGAGGAGCACGAGAAGCCTCAGGAAGACGGGCTGATGAAGGTCTATGAGCGCTACATGAAGGAGAATGGCGCGCCGAAATCGATGGCCGACATCGGCACTTATCTGCACCTGATCAAGGATGCCGAGCCGCGCTTCACCGGCCGAGCCATCAAGAACGTCACCGACGCCATCAAGATGCGCGCCATGGACATCGAGCTGCCCGACGACTGGTTCGAGAAGCCGGAAGTCTTCATGCACAAGGGCTACGACGAAAAGAAGGCCATGATCGAGGAACTGCGGGGGCCGTTCTCGATGGACATGGTCATGCAGGAGATCAACCGCTACGCCGACTCGGAGTTCCGCTATTCCGACAAATCCGACGACGCCGCGGTGGAGAAGCTGCTGCGCGACGCACGCCTGCGCGAACGGGCGGGGCGCGAGATGGAGGAGATGAAGAAGAAGGGGCTCTGGAATGCGTGAACTTCCTTCGCTGCCCGCGGGTGCTGAAAGGCTTGGCGCTAACGCTGACGCCCCCCTCTCCCCGTCCTTCACGCGGCGAGGGCAAGGGTGAGGGGCGGCGCATGCGTGGACCAGAGATCGCTACGACCATACTGGCAGCTATCGAACAGCGCCTCGATCGGGACATCCGGACCAATGATCTTCGATTTATTGACGCCAAAGGCCATGGGGAGACATGTCCTTGAATGCTAGCGCTGCCCCTCAACCTTACCCTCTCCCCGTGAAGAACGGGGAGAGGGAGGCGTCAGCGTTGGCGCTTCGCCACAACAGGCAACGCCGCTCGGAACGTTCTGCATGAGCCACGCCAAAAAACCCGACCTTCTCCGCGACAATGAGCTGATCTACGGCCGCTTGCTCACCGTCGACGAGTCGCACCTCATCCAGCGCTACAACAAGGCGCTTGTTGCCTTCGGCCTCAAGCCCACCAAGCTGAAGAGCTTCCAGATCGACCGCACCGGCTTCTCGCCCGAAGTGGCCGAGGAATGCGGCGATTACGATTATCTCGACCCCAATGAGGTCAACCGCCGCTTCATCATCCTGACGCCGTCGCAGATCGATCTGCCGGTGGTGCACACCGCCTTTTCCAACACCTCGCAGCTGATGTTCGAGTTCATGTCCAAGAACCAGCGCGCCATCGATGCGCTGACCATCAAGGATGTCATCTACGGCGAGATCGAGGATTCCGTTCCCCTGGTCAACGACATCGAGGATCTGCTGTCGATCAGCCAGGTCGAGTTCAGGGTGCTTTCGGCCGAGGACGTGCTGGGCAAGGCCGCCGAACTCGGCAAGCTGGTCGACCGGCTGAAGCAGGAGCCCGATGCCTGGCGCGACAACACCATGCTGAGCCGTATGGTGGAGCTGGCGAAGGTCTGCGGCGATATCCGTGAGAATGCGCTGGTGCCCGACCAGGTGATCTTCCGCCACAACGCCTACTGGACCAGCCATTTCGGCGGCGTCTACGTCTTCGTCGATCCTGATATGACTACCGTCATCGGCGACCCGGCCGCCCCCGGCTTTCGCCGTTCGCGGCCTTGGCAGGTCAGCTATCTCTCGATCAACGATGCCGACAAGGTGTTCAAGTTCCTGGCCAGCACCGGCCGCATCGAATTGCCGCGCGCGTCATGGGTCGAAAGCTCGGGCTATCTCGAGCATCGCGCCGAGATGGTGGTGCGCTCTCTCATCCGCGACACAGAGCCGAACCGCAATTTGACCGAGGTCGACAAGGTCTGGCTGCAGACCTGGATCCATGGCCATGCCGATCTGATCACCAAGGACGGCAATTTCCCCTTTCTCAACGCCGCCAAGCGTGAGATCGCCCAGCTCGGCCATCTCAAGATCGAGGATGTGTTTCCGCAACAGCGCTTCCTGGTCGTGCGTGGCAAGCCCGACCATCCCGACGCCTGGCTGACCAACCAGCTGATCTCGGATTTCGTGCCGCAGGACTTTGTCTCGCGTTACGTCTTCAACAAGCCGGGCTTCTACAAGGACTATGACGGCTACAGCGACGCCTGGCGGTCGCATGTTGTGGACGTTCTGAAAACCACATATTTGAAAGACAAAGTGGCGTTTCGCACGCGCCTTTACGGCCTGACTGACTGAGGGGTGAACGAGAGCCATGCTTGATCCGATCGTGAATTTCTTCACCCGCATCTTCCAATGGATAGGCCGCGGCATCGGCCTCGTCATTGGCGCGATCCTGTGGCCGTTCCTCTGGGCTGGGCGCTGGTATACGCAGCGCGGCTGGATCCTGAAGGCTGTGGTCGGCCTCGCGCTTCTGGTGTTGATCGGTCTCTACGCCAATTTCTTCTACGCCACCCAGTGGTGGAACAAGTTCGATCCCAACTACGTCGACAAATACACCTTCGAGAACCGCAACATTTCCGCCGGCGAACAGGTCGCGGCCGGCGCCGGCACCGACACCGCCAAGACCTGCGGCAATTCGGGCATCGCCCAGGTGGCGGCCGACCTGACGGACTTCAACGTCAACCAGAATGCCTGGATCTCGTCGATGATCCTCTACAAACTCGGCCTGTTCGGCATCGACTGGGACAACACGCCGTTCATGGACAACAAGGCCTCGTTCCAGCGCGGCATCAACCAGGCGGTGCGGCGCACCGCCACCGAGCTTGCCGACAATCTCGGGCGTGTTCGCACCACATCGCAGATCGACGGCGACCTGCAGGATGCGCGCGGCAATCTGCAGTTCGACGAGGAGACCTGGTATTTCGGCCTCAACCCGTTCGGCCCCAAGACGCCGACGCCGAGCTATTATCGCGATGCCGTCACCAAGCTGCGCTCCTTCAACGCCCGCCTCGGCAGCTGCCAGGCGACGTTCGATGCCCGCGCCGACAATCTGAAGCAGTATATCGACCGCATCTCCTCCGACATCGGTTCCACCTCCGCGATCCTCAAGGAGCGCGCCGAAAACCATAACAATGGCTGGTTCGACTTCCGCGCCGACGACCGCTTCTGGTTCGCCTATGGCCAGCTCTATGCCTATTACGGCCTGATGAAGGGCGCCCAGGCCGACTTCGAGGACGTCATCAAGGAAAAGCATCTCGGCAATCTGTGGGACACGATGGATGCGCAATTCGTCTCGGCCCTGCGCATCCAGCCCTTCATCATCGCCAATGGCCGCGAGGATGGCTGGATCATGCCGACGCACCTGACGACGATGGGTTTCTACGTGCTTCGCGTGCGCTCCAACATGGTCGAGATCAGCAACGTCCTGACTCAGTAGCGTCCACAGCTTTCCCGGCGAGCGATGGCGAATTTGCGCCGTCGCCTCTGTCGCATTCCGTGCATTGGGCGGCTGTTTTGAGACGGCGGAACGTCGCGTCCTCTGGCTTCTATACGGCGCGGCAACGGAGCCAGGAAGAACCGGCGACAGGTCGGCCGGCCGCGGAGACACTTTCTTCATAGGAAACATAGTTGCATGCAAGTTGACGCCGCGGGAGCGACAGGGTTAGAACATGCCCGCGCCCGGGTTCAACATGCCTGCGAGTGAGATCAAACCCGTCCCCTCCACCGTCCAATCCGAAGGAAAGCCGTCATGGCCGAAGTGAAGTCCGACATCGAGATCGCGCGCGGCGCCAAGAAAAAGCAGATCCAGGAGATCGGCCAGAAGATCGGCATCCCGACCGAGCACCTTTTGCCCTACGGCCACGACAAGGCGAAGATTTCGGCCGAATTCATCAAATCGGTGAAGGGCAACAAGGACGGCAAGCTGATCCTCGTCACCGCCATCAACCCGACGCCGGCCGGCGAAGGCAAGACGACCACCACCGTCGGCCTTGGTGACGGTCTGAACCGCATCGGCAAGAAGGCGATCGTCTGCATCCGCGAGGCTTCGCTCGGCCCGAATTTCGGCGTCAAGGGCGGTGCTGCCGGCGGCGGCTACGCGCAGGTCGTGCCGATGGAGGACATGAACCTCCACTTCACCGGCGACTTCCACGCCATCACCACGGCGCACAACCTTCTGTCGGCGCTGATCGACAACCACATCTACTGGGGCAATGAGCTCGGCATCGACACCCGCCGCGTCGCCTGGCGCCGCGTCATGGACATGAACGACCGGGCGCTGCGCGAAATCATCTGCTCGCTCGGCGGCGTCGCCAACGGCTATCCGCGCGAGGCCGGCTTCGACATCACCGTCGCCTCGGAAGTCATGGCTATCCTGTGCCTTTCCACCGACCTCAAGGATCTGGAAAAGCGCCTTGGCGACATCATCGTCGCCTACCGCCGCGACAAGACGCCGGTCTATGCCCGCGACCTCAAGGCCGACGGCGCCATGGCGGTGCTGCTGAAGGACGCCATGCAGCCAAACCTGGTGCAGACGCTGGAAAACAACCCGGCCTTCGTCCATGGCGGTCCGTTCGCCAACATCGCGCATGGCTGCAACTCGGTGGTCGCCACCACCACGGCGCTGAAGCTCGCCGACTACGTCGTCACCGAAGCCGGCTTCGGCGCCGACCTCGGAGCCGAAAAATTCTTCGACATCAAGTGCCGCAAGGCGGGTTTGAAGCCGGCGGCTGCCGTCATCGTCGCCACCGTGCGCGCCATGAAGATGAATGGCGGCGTCAAGAAGGAAGACCTCGGCAAGGAAAACGTCGAGGCGGTGAAGAAGGGCTGCGCCAACCTTGGCCGCCACATCGAGAACATCCGTCAGTTCGGCGTGCCGGCGGTGGTTGCGATCAACCACTTCTATTCCGACACCGACGCCGAGATCCAGGCGATGAAGGACTATGTCGCCTCGATGGGCGAGGAGGCGATTCTGTGCAAGCACTGGGCCAATGGCTCCGCGGGCATCGAGGAGCTCGCCAACAAGGTGGTGGCGCTGGCTGAATCCGGGGCGTCGCAGTTCGCGCCGCTCTATCCCGATGACATGCCGCTGTTTGAGAAGATCAACACCATCGTCCAGCGCATCTATCGCGGCTCGGAGGCGATCGCCGACAAGTCGGTGCGCGACCAGCTCAGGGCCTGGGAAGACGCCGGCTACGGCAAGTTGCCGGTCTGCATGGCCAAGACCCAGTATTCCTTCTCGACCGACCCGAACCTGCGCGGCGCGCCGACCGGCCACACCGTGCCGGTGCGCGAGGTCAGGCTTTCGGCGGGCGCCGGCTTCGTCGTCGTCATCTGCGGTGAGGTCATGACCATGCCCGGCCTGCCCAAGGCGCCGTCCTCGGAAAAAATCTTCCTCAACGAGATCGGCCAGATCGAAGGCCTGTTCTAAAAGCCTGCCGCGAAATCATCGCGAGAATTCATTGCAGATCAGGCCTTCGCCTGATCTGCTCCGACTTTCCCCATAGCGGTGACTGAAAGAGAGACAAAGCGGTCCAGCATGGCAAAGAAGACATCCAGGCTGAACCCGAAAATAAACGCCAGACTGAACAGACCAAATCCGACGCTGGCGATCTGACTGCCAACAGTCGTATCCGGCAGCCAGAACCAAGCTAGGATCATGCCGGCCAGGGAGCCGAGAACAACTCTATGAATAATCCTAAATGCTGCCGGATTCGGCAGCAAAGGATTGAGAAACATCCTCAGGTGGAAGATCAATGCACCCAGAGCACCATAAATCCCCGGGAGAATCCAGAACGCATATGGATCCAAAATCTTCTCAAGGCGAACCTTAAGCTCATCAAGTCGAGGTGTCCCGTTGGGAAGAAAGTAAAAATGCTCATAGCACGACAGATACGCTAGTGAAAAATTATAATCTTTGGTCAAATCGGCGAATTTGTCCAGCTTCAATTCACTTTTGAGCATTCCAATTCTGCGACCGATTTCGTCAATCGATTGGTCGTTATTTTTGCAAGAATAGTTATTGACATAGTCGGCTCCGCCACCTGCGGCGTCAATCTCAACGGAGCTACCCGCGCTGTCCTTTGGCTTAGCTGCCGGCGACTTAGCTTCCGGCGCTCCAGCCGGCGCTTCGTTCGCCTTTGGCGCAACAGCACCGGTCGCCACCCGAACTTGCTCCTGCGACTTACCAGTCGCCGCAGGCTGGTCTGCGACCTTGTCTTTTTTTTCTGACTGAACCTCCTCAAACCGCTTATAGGATTCCAAGTCTCGATCTCGAGAACTTAGAAATGAATAGACTTCGGCATTGCCTAGACCTAGGCGCTTGAGAGAACGATAGTAGTAATACTTTAGAGTCTCCATTCCAAATATGGGATAAAGTGTATCTATCTCATATTCTTGAATACGTGTTTGGATGAATTGGAGCTTTCGATCCAGCTCGCGCAGATCATCATAAATTTGAAAGTAAGCTTGCTGCTCTAATACGTTATTCTTCGTACCCCCAGCATCTGCTGGGTTGTCAGCTATTTCTCTCATGGCTACAAAAAGTTGTCGGGCCAATTGCCCAAAGTGACGCTCTGGCTCTGAGGCCTGCAAGACGCGCAAGTCCGACGCGAGAGCGCTCCCTCGGTTGTACATCTGCGTCAGATTGGCGGCCAATATCATGAGGGCAATTGATACTAAAATCATGAACCCTATTGTTTTTGTTGGCTTTCCTTCCGAAGATCCGGAGCCACCATATTGCAACTCCGACATAATTGAGGAAGGAACTGTCCTTGATACGACGTTTATTTCTTTTAGCAAGCCAGAAATCTGGTCTGCAGTAACGTTTTCTGGCTTTGTATTCTCTATAGAATTTATTGTAACAGCAAGATTCCCGCTATCGAACGCTCCGGTCCGTTGCCCATACTTTGCGATGATCGTCGCGTCGGCCAGAAGCCCTTTGATGTAAAGCAGCGATTCTTCAGCCATTATAACTTGTGGACCTTCTTGAAAAAGACCTAGCTATCAACCGAGCCATCCTGCGGCGTAACCGTTTGGCGTAGGACAGCCACACGGGTATCCAGGTGGTCCAGGCGGCTGCGCCCAACACCAGAAGTATGGCGTGTAACAAATTGTACCTGGGGCGTGCGGAGGGACCTGAGCGAAAGCAGGCCACGGTAAAATTGCTACGATACCGACAAACGCGGCAGCAACCGCAGTTCGTGCAACCCGCGCTTTCAATTGCTAGCCCCCACAATCTACCAAAGCACTTGGATCAAAACCCAAATTACACTCTCTGGCAAGTCGAACCTGACGTCTGTGAAATGCGTCACTCTTGTCGTATTCTGCTTTTGCTCATGGATGGCGGCGGAATCGGCGCACGAGTGGCACGTTATTTTGAACAACGAACGGCGCAAAGAGGAGATTTTCAACGACACGCTCCAGACCGTGGATCGGTTTGGACAACACTCATAGAGGGTGCAAACAAAAAGGGCCCTACGTCACCGCAGCGCCCTTTGATTTTGCCGGAAGCCCTTGCCTACGCCGCGTTGCGCGCCAGCGCCCGCTGGTTGGAGGCATAGATCGTGTCGCGCTTGGGCAGAGCGCCCGTCTTCAGGCAATCGATCCATTCGGCGGTGTCGAGCACGGCCGCAAAGCGCGACTGCAGGATGATCGTCACCACGCGGTGGATCTCCTCGGCTGAGGCATAGCCGGCGCTGTTGGCATAAGGCACCGAGCCGGTGGCATCGGACAGGAACTCGACCGCAAAGCCGACATGCGCGGCATGGATGATGGTCGACAGGTCGCAATTATGCGTCATGTAGCCGATCACCGTTATCGTATCGATGGTATTGGCGCGCAGCCACGCCTCGAGGTCGGTGCCGGCAAAGGCGCTAGGCAGTGACTTCTCGACATAGTGGTCGCGGCTTCGCCGGGCGATCTCGGGATGCAGTTCGCCGCCATGGCTGCCCTTGGCGAAGACTGGCGAGGTCTCGGGCGCCATCTGCTTGACGACCACCACCTTCACGCCGGCCGCAGCGGCGGCATCCATAGCGCGCGCGACATTGACGACGCTGTCGCGGAACGGCGGATACTGGATGGCGAGGTTGCCGCCATCATAATCGTTCTGGACATCGATGACGATGAGTGCGCGGCGCGGCGTGATATTGGCGGACATGGTGTTCTCCTTCGGGCTTGAATGGGACAGGTCGAAAATAGACGGATCGCCCGACTGCCAAAAGTGGCCCGATTGACATCATTCGAAAGAATTGGGACAATTCGCTTTTCGCTTGCTGGAAACACGCATGGCCGACCCGATCATTGCCGTTCTCGCCTTTGACGGCATCAGCCCGTTCCACCTCTCCGTGCCGTGCGTGGTGTTCGGCACCGACCGCACCAAGCTTGGCTTGCCGCGTTTCGACTTTCGCGTCTGCGCGCTCGACGATGGAGCGATCCACACCGATGCCGGGCTGACCATCGCGGTGCCGTATGGCCTTTCCGCATTCGACGATGCCGACATCGTCATCATTCCGAGCTGGAAGGATCTCGAGGCCCCACTTCCGCCGCCGCTCCTGGCAGCGCTCACCCACGCGCACCGGCGCGGTGCGCTGATCGT
Organism: Mesorhizobium sp. C416B; assembly: GCF_030323165.1. NCBI lineage: Bacteria > Pseudomonadati > Pseudomonadota > Alphaproteobacteria > Hyphomicrobiales > Phyllobacteriaceae > Mesorhizobium > Mesorhizobium sp. C416B. The sequence goes on along the minus strand of NZ_CP100471.1, from coordinate 5,371,147 downwards.
CGGCCTCTGTCTCGGCACCTTCGCCATTGCCGCCGCCGGGCTGCTTGCGGGCCGGCGTGCGACGACACATTGGGCCTCCACCGACCGGCTGCAAACATTATACCCGGACATCGAAGTCGACGCCGACGTGCTCTATGTCGACGACGGCGACATCGTCACCTCGGCCGGCGTCGCCGCCGGGCTCGATTGCTGCCTGCACATTGTGCGCGCCCGCTATGGCGCAGAGGTAGCGCTGCGGCTGGCAAGGCACATCGTGCTGTCGCCGCACCGGCAGGGTGGGCAGGCGCAATTCATCGAACGCCCGCTGGCGAAAACCCCGGCCACCGACCGCTTCACCCTGGCGCTGGACACGGTCCGGGCAACGCTCGGACAAACGCACAACCTCGACCGCGTCGCGGAGGCCGCGGGCCTGACCCGGCGCACTTTCACCCGCCGTTTCCAGAAATCGATCGGCACCAGCTTTGGCGAATGGTTGGCCGGCCAACGCATCGAACTGGCGCAACGGCTGCTGGAGGCGACGGAAAAATCGATGGACATGGTGGCCTTCGAAGCCGGCTTCGGCAGCGCCACGTCGCTGCGCCAGCATTTCGCCGCACGGCTCAAGACGTCACCGGCCCAATACCGGCGTGAATTCTCGCGGCGAGCCGGTCCGGACGAGCGCATGGCACGCACGGCTTCACGCTGACCGCCCACGAAGTGTCAGCCCCGCTTGACCGCCCGCGCCGGATTACCGACCACCGTGGTGTTGTCAGGCACGTCGCGCGTCACCACCGCGCCGGCGCCGACTATGACGCCATTGCCGATGCTGATGCCGCCGAGGATGATGGCGCTGCCGCCGATCCAGGCGTCATTGCCGATGGTGACCGGCCGGGCAATCTCCAGTCCCGACTGACGGCCCGCGGCCTCCTTGTGGTGCTCGGCGCAGTAGATCTGCACATTGGGGCCGAGAAGCGTCCGGCTTCCGATACGCACCGGCGCGGTGTCGAGGATGGTGCAGCCGGCATTGAGGAAGGCGCCGTCGCCGAGATGGATGTTGAAACCGTAGGCGCAGTGGAACGGCGCCTCGATGCGGCCGCCCTCGCCCGTGCTGCCGAGCAGCACCGATAGCGCTGGACCGATATTGCCGCGTTGCTGGGGCGGCATCGTATTATGCTCGAACACCGCATCGCGCGCGATCACCCGCAGCGCCTCCAGTTCGTCGTCGATGCAGGTATACCATTCGCCTGCAATCATCCTTGTGCGTTCGCTATCGGCCATCACAGCGACTCCGTCCCTTCGTCGTGTTCGACTGTTTACCAAAGTACAATGCTCACTGATGGAAGAAGCACCATCGCCTACTCTGGTCAAACGCAGGACCTATGCTAGCTTGCCCTCGTGGGCCAGTCCCGGGCCTGCTTTCGAGGGGATCGACATGCTCTATTTGCTTGCACTTCTGATCGGCGTCATTGCCGGTCTTCGCGCCATGACCGCGCCGGCCGCGATCGCCTGGGGCGCTTATGTCGGCTGGCTGCCGGTGGCCGACACCTGGGCAAGTTTCATGGGCCATTGGGCCGCCGTCGGCATCTTCACCATCCTCGCCATCGTTGAACTGGTCACCGACCAGCTGCCCTCGACGCCGAGCCGCAAGGTGCCGCAGCAATTCGGCGCCCGCATCCTGCTTGGCGCCTTCAGCGGCGCGGTGATCGGCGCCACTGCCGGTTCCACCATTGGCGGCCTGATTGCCGGCGCCATCGGTGCCGTCATCGGCACCTATGGCGGCGCCGAAGCGCGCGGCCGGTTGGCCGCCGCCTTCGGCAAGGATTTGCCTGCCGCCCTCATCGAGGACGCGGTGGCGATCATCGGCGGCCTGCTGATCGTGGCGGCGGTGGTATGACTGCCCAAGCCTCAGACGCCAAGACATACGACGCCATCATCATCGGCGCCGGACAGGCCGGCCCTCCTCTCGCCGGCCGGCTGACGTCAGCCGGCATGAGCGTGGCGCTGATCGAGCGCAAGCTGGTCGGCGGCACCTGCGTCAACACCGGCTGCATGCCGACCAAGACCATGGTCGCCAGCGCCTACGCCGCGCATCTGGCGCGGCGTGCCGCGGACTACGGCGTGACGTTCTCAGGCCCTGTCGGCGTGGACTACAAGAGGATCAAGGCGCGCAAGGACAAGGTCACCAACGACTCCCGCAGCAATCTGGAGACGTGGATCGCCGGCATGAAGGGCTGCACGCTTTATCGCGGCCATGCCCGCTTCGAATCCGCCAACACGGTGCGCGTCGGCGACGAGCTTCTGACTGCCGAAAAGATCTTCCTCAACACCGGCGGCCGCGCCTCGGTGCCCGACCTGCCCGGCGTCAACGACGTCGACTACCTCACCAACTCCTCAATGATGGACCTCGAAATTCTGCCGCGCCACCTCGTCATCGTCGGCGGCAGCTATATCTCGCTCGAATTCGCGCAGATGTTCCGCCGCTTCGGTTCGGAAGTCACCGTCATCGAGAAGAGCCCGCGCCTGACCGGCCGCGAGGACGAGGACGTCTCAGCGGCCATCCTGTCGGTCCTCGAGAATGAAGGCGTAGCGGTCCATGTCGGCGCCGACAACATCGGCTTTGCCCAACAGGGCGAGGACATCGCCGTGACCTTCTCGAACGGCAAGCCGCCGGCTGTCGGCTCGCACGTGCTCCTGGCGCTCGGCCGCACCCCCAACACCGACGATCTCGGTCTCGACAAGGCCGGTGTCGCGGTCGACCTGCGCGGCTTCGTCACCGTCGACGACCAGTTGCGCACCAGCGTGCCCGGCGTCTGGGCGATGGGCGACTGCAACGGCAAGGGCGCCTTCACCCACACCTCCTACAACGATTACGAGATCGTCGCCGCCAATCTGCTCGACGACGATCCGCGCAAGGTCAGCGACCGCATCGAGGCCTATGCGCTCTACATCGATCCGCCGCTCGGCCGCTGCGGCATGACCGAGGCTGCGGTGAAGAAATCCGGCCGCAAGGCGCTGGTCGGCCAGCGGCCAATGACCCGCGTCGGCCGCGCCATCGAAAAGGGCGAGACGCAAGGTTTCATGAAGATCCTGGTCGATGCCGACACCAGGCAAATCCTCGGCTGCTCCGTGCTCGGCCCCGGCGGCGACGAGGCAGTGCACTGCGTGCTCGACCTGATGTACGCCAAGGCGCCGGTCGATACGCTGGCGCGCGCCGTGCATATCCACCCCAACGTCTCGGAGCTGTTGCCAACCATCGCCCAGGAGCTGAAGCCGCTCGCCTGACATAGCCCCGCGTCAAGCTCAGCGCTTTCTGCATTGGTGCGTTGCAGCAATGTGCATTGCGCGCGGCAAGGCTTCTCGTTCAGTCTGAATTGAACCGATTCAGTCTGGATTTTCCATGCCTTTGCCGATCCTTGCGCTTGCCATTGCGTCCTTCTGCATCGGCACCACCGAATTCGTCATCATGGGCCTGTTGCCGGAGGTTGCGGCCGATCTCGGCGTGTCGATCCCCTCGGCCGGCCTGCTGGTCACCGGCTATGCGCTGGGCGTCGTCTTCGGCGCACCCATCGTCGCCATGGCCACCGCGCATCTGCCGCGCAAGCCGGTGCTGGTCGCGCTGACGGCGATGTTCGTCGTCGGCAATCTGCTCTGCGCCATTGCGCCCAATTACTGGCTTCTGATGGCCGCGCGCGTCTTCACCGCGTTCGGTCATGGCGCCTTTTTCGGCATTGGTTCCGTCGTTGCCGCCAGCCTGGTGCCGCGCAACAAGCGCGCCAGCGCCATGGCGACGATGTTCGCGGGATTGACGCTCTCCAACATTCTCGGCGTTCCTGCCGGCACCGCGCTTGGCGAAGCCTTCGGCTGGCGCTCCACCTTCCTTGCCGTCGTCGGCATCGGCCTGATCTCTGTTGCCGCCATCGCCTGGCTGGTGCCATCCAATGTCGTCGAACCGAGCGGCGGCGGCCTGCGCAGCGAACTGCGCGTGCTGGGCAAGCTGCAGGTCTGGCTCGCCATGCTGATCGCCTCGCTGGCCTCGGCCAGCCTGTTTGCCGTCTTCACCTACATCAAGCCCTACCTTACCGATGTCTCCGGCCTGTCGACCTCCGCGGTCACCTGGGTCCTGCTGCTGTTCGGCGCCGGCATGACCATAGGCAACATCATCGGCGGCCGGCTGGCCGACTGGAAATTGATGCCGACGGTCATCGGCACGCTGCTTTTGATGGCAGTTCTGTTTGTCGGCTTCATGCAGTTCGGCGCTATCGCCAGCGTCGCCATCGGCGTCGTCTTCTTGTGGGGACTGCTGATCTTCGTCGTCGTGCCGCCGCTGCAGATCCGCGTCGTCGAAGCGGCTTCGGAAGGGCCGAACCTCGCCGCCACGCTCAACCAGGGCGCATTCAATGTCGGCAATGCCAGCGGCGCCTGGATCGGCGGCGTGGCTCTGTCGGCCGGCGTTTCCTATGCTCATTTGCCGCTGGTCGGCGCGGCGCTGGCCCTGCTGGCGGTCAGCGTCGCCGTCGTCTCGCAGGCGCTCGAAGGATCGGCGCCGATAGCGACGGTTCCGGCCGCCGCCGAATAATTCCATTGCGCCCATGGCGGCTCGAACTGGACCAATCGACAGCCCTTCGGCAAACGTGCATGTGTTCTGCCTCTTATCCTGGAGGCATCCCATGCAGAAATCGATCGAACGCATCGCCAGCGATACCGAAGGCGTTTCCTACGAATTCCCGGTGTTCCGCTTCGCCGGCGCCGACGCGGCAGCACCTTCGGCCTATCTGCAGGCAGCACTCCACGCCGGTGAATTGCCTGGTGTCGTCGCCATCGACGCCTTGATGCCGGCGCTGAACAAGGCCGAAGCCGAAGGCCGCATCAAGGGCAACATCACGGTCGTGCCCTGGGCCAATCCGGTCGGCCGCGCGCAATATCATTTCGGCGAGCACCAGGGCCGCTTCCATCTCGGCACCCGCAACAATTTCAACCGCGGCTTTCCACTGCTCGCCGCGCCCGACGCCAAGCTATTGCCCGACACCACGCTTGGCACCCCCGACCAGCGATTGAAGACCCGTCTGGTGCAGCTGTCGCTCGGCCACGACATCGTGCTCGACCTGCATTGCGACGACGAGGGCCTTGCCTATCTCTACGTCCACGCCAGCCTGTGGCCGGCAATGGCCGATTGCGCCGCCGCCATGGGTATCGACGCCGTGGTGTTGTGGAGCGAGGACACGGACGGCACCTTCGAGGGCGCCACGATCATGCCCTACCAGAACGTCCCCGCCAACGTGGCGAAGCTCGACCGCCGCGTTGCCACCACGGTAGAATACCGTGGCATGCTGGATGTCGACGGCACGCTGGCAAATTCCGATGCCGCAGGCCTCTACCGGCTGCTGGTGGCGCGCGGCGTCATCGCCGACACCGCCCTTCCCCCGCCCAGCCCGTTCAAGGGCCTCGTCGCGCCGCTCGAAAACATCGACATGATGCCGGCGCCCAGGGCCGGCGCCATCCTCTACGACGTCAAGCCCGGTGACCGCGTCGCGAAGGGCGCGCGCCTCGCCACCATCGTCCACACACCGGGCGAGGCCGGCGGCCGCACCGAGGTGCTGGCACCGCAGGACGGCGTCATCCTGACCCGCCGCTCGCGCCGCATCATCCGCGCCGGCGAGGATCTCTTGAAGCTGGTCGGCGACAAGAAGAGCGCCGACGCGAGGTCAGGCACGCTGGAGGACTGAGCTAACCCGAAATCGCCAGCCGCGCCTTGGCCTCGAGCCATTCGGCCATCTGCCGGTACGGCACCGGGCCGTGGCTGACACGGGCGACACCAAGCTCGGCCAGGCGCTGGCGCGGCGGCACATGCGCCAGCGCGATGATGTTGACCGGCAGCACGGTGGCCTTGCACAGCGCCTCGATCAGACCCTCGTCGCCGAGCCCCGGCGCAAAGAAGCCGCTCGCTCCTGCCTTTTCATAAGCGTGCGCCCGCTCGATGGCCTGGTCGAGCAGCACGCTGTCATGCACATCCGGCTTGGCCTTGAGGAAAATGTCGGTACGGGCGTTGATAAAGGCGGGAATGCCGGAAGCCTTCACCGCCGCCGCTGCCGCCTCGATGCGCTTCACCTGTATGGCGATGTCGTGCAGACCGGCGCCGCCGACGATCTGGTCCTCGAAATTGAAACCGATGGCGCCGGCCTGCAGGGCACGTGTCACCGTCTGGGCGACAGTCACCGGCTCGACGCCGTAGCCGCCTTCGAGGTCCATGGTCACCGGCAGGTCGACTGCCGCCACGATGCGCTTGATGTTGTCCAGCGCCAGCTCCAGCGGAATTTTCTCGCCATCGGCATAACCAAAAGCAGCCGCGACCGGCCAGCTTCCGGTGGCGATCGCCTTGGCGCCCGCCTTCTCGACGATCTTGGCCGAGCCCGGATCCCAGGCATTGTAGAGAACGATCGGGTTGCCCCTGACGTGGAGCGCATGGAACCTGCGTGCGCGCTCGATCTGCTCGGTCATTGCTTTCTTCCCGTCTTTCCGATGTTGGACGAACAGTCTAGGCAGGACCCCAAGCCTTGGCGATGTGCCATGGGCTGCGGAAGCGGCGGCCACAAACAGGCCTTTCAAACCTGTTGCGCATCCGGCTTTTCGCCGCTATGGATTTCGCCCATGAACATGCGCTCGATCAAGACCATTTGGTGGTGGGCTCGCTGACAGCGGCCTGTTCGAACGCGTGCGCGTGAAAATAGAGGGTGGCCGCAACGGAATGTCCGGGCGGCCATTTGTTTTTTCAAAGCCATTCCCGGGTCCGTTGCCCCAACAAGCCATATGGAGACGGCAATGACGATGACGGCTCTGGAAAACGGCGCGGAAAGCTTCGTGACCGCAGGTGGTGTCACCATCACCCGCGAATGCCACGACAAGCCTTACGCCGGTGCGATCGATGCTTATGTCGACGGCTTGAACTCGCGCCGTGGTGCGGTGTTTTCCTCGAATTACGAATATCCGGGCCGCTACACACGCTGGGATACGGCCATCATCGATCCGCCGCTGGTGATTTCCGCGCGTGGCCGCGCCATGCGCATCGAGGCGCTGAATGGCCGTGGCGAAGTGCTGCTGCCGGTGATCGGCAAGACGCTGGCCGGCATTGCCGAGGTGACGATTGCTGAAACCTCGAAAAAGCTGATCCGCCTCGATGTCGCCAAGCCCGGCCGCGTCTTCACCGAGGAAGAGCGCAGCCGCGTCCCCTCTGTGTTTACTGTGCTGCGCGCCATCACCGCTTTGTTCAAGACCGATGAAGACGCCAATCTCGGCCTTTACGGCGCCTTCGGTTACGACCTCGCCTTCCAGTTCGATCCGGTCGACTACAAGCTCGAGCGCAAACAGAGCCAGCGCGATCTCGTGCTGTTCCTGCCTGACGAGATCCTGGTCGTCGACCATTATTCGACCAAGGCCTGGACCGACCGCTACGACTATTCCGGCGACGGTTTTTCAACCGAGGGGCTGCCGCGGGACGAAATTGCCGAACCGTTCAAGACCGCCGACCGCATCCCGCCGCGCGGCGACCATGAGCCGGGCGAATATGCCAATCTGGTGCGCAAGGCGATGGACAGTTTCAAGCGCGGCGACCTGTTCGAGGTCGTGCCCGGGCAGATGTTCTACGAACGCTGCGAGACGCAGCCTTCCGAAATCTCGCGCAAGCTGAAGTCGATCAACCCGTCGCCCTATTCCTTCTTCATCAATCTCGGCGAAAACGAGTATCTGATCGGCGCCTCGCCCGAAATGTTCGTGCGCGTCAACGGCCGCCGCGTAGAGACCTGCCCGATCTCCGGCACCATCAAGCGCGGCGACGACGCCATTTCCGACAGCGAGCAGATCCTGAAGCTGCTCAATTCCAAGAAGGATGAATCCGAGCTGACCATGTGCTCGGACGTCGACCGCAACGACAAGTCCAGGGTCTGCGATCCGGGCTCGGTGCGCGTCATCGGCCGCCGCCAGATCGAGATGTATTCACGCCTGATCCACACCGTCGATCACATCGAAGGGCGCCTGCGCGAAGGCATGGATGCCTTCGACGCCTTCCTGTCGCATGCCTGGGCGGTCACCGTCACCGGCGCGCCGAAACTGTGGGCCATGCGCTTCATCGAGCAGAACGAAAAGAGCCCGCGAGCCTGGTATGGCGGCGCCATCGGCATGGTCAATTTCAACGGCGACATGAACACCGGCCTGACGCTCCGCACCATCCGCATCAAGGACGGCATTGCCGAGGTGCGAGCAGGCGCCACGTTGCTCTTCGACAGCATCCCCGAGGAAGAAGAAGCCGAAACCGAACTGAAGGCATCCGCCATGCTCTCCGCCATTCGCGACGCCAAATTGGGCAATGCCGCAGGCGCCGAACGCACCACCGCGCGCGTCGGCGACGGCGTCAACATCCTGCTCGTCGACCACGAAGACTCCTTTGTCCACACACTGGCCAACTATTTCCGCCAGACCGGTGCCAATGTCTCGACCGTGCGTTCGCCGGTGCCGGAAGAAGTCTTCGAACGGCTGAAGCCCGATCTCGTCGTGCTGTCGCCCGGACCGGGCACGCCGAAGGATTTCGACTGCGCCGCGACCATCAAGAACGCCCGTGCCCGCGACCTGCCGATCTTCGGCGTCTGCCTTGGCCTGCAGGCGCTGGCCGAGGCCTATGGCGGCGAGCTCCGGCAATTGCATGTGCCCATGCACGGCAAGCCATCGCGCATCCGCGTCTCCAAGCCCGGCATCATCTTCTCCGGCCTGCCCAAGGAAGTCACCGTCGGACGCTACCACTCGATCTTTGCCGATCCGGTGCGGTTGCCTGACGATTTCATCGTCACCGCCGAGACCGAGGATGGCATCATCATGGCCTTCGAACACCGCAAGGAGCCGATCGCCGCTGTGCAGTTCCATCCGGAATCGATCATGACGCTCGGCCACAATGCCGGTATGCGCATCATCGAGAATATCGTTGCGCATTTGCCGCGCAAAGCCAAGGAAAAGGCCGCTTAACGACGATGGCGGCGACGGACAACATGGCGGCGATCGCAGCGAAGGCAGCGGCCAGGCAAAGGATCGCCAGCCTTGCCTTCTGGTCGATTGTCATCGCCTGCGTGGTGCTCGCGCTCAAGCTTGCCGCATGGTACGTCACCGGCTCCGTTGCGCTCTATTCGGATGCGCTGGAGTCGATCGTCAACGTCATAGCCTCGGCCGCCGCCTATTGGGCGGTCCTGGTCAGCTACAAGCCGGCCGACCAGGACCATCCGTTCGGCCACCACAAGGCCGAGTATTTTTCGGCGGTGCTGGAAGGCGTGCTGATCGTGCTCGCCGCGCTTTTGATCCTCAACGAGGTCTGGCGCTCCTGGCAGACGCCGACCCCGCTCGAACAACCCTGGGAGGGCTTGGCGATCAACGGCGTCGCCACCGTCATCAACGCCTTCTGGGCCTGGACGCTGATCCGCGCCGGGCGCAGCGCAAAATCACCGGCGCTGGTCGCCGACGGCCGGCACATCATGACCGATGTCGTGACCTCGGTCGGCGTCTTCGGCGGCCTCGTCGGCGCTATCCTGACCGGTTGGCAGATCCTTGATCCGGCGCTTGCCGTCATCGTCGCGCTCAACATCCTGTGGCAGGGCTGGCACGTCATCGGCTCGTCGATGAACGGGCTGATGGACCGCGCAGTGGACACGACCGAACACATGCACATTCGCGACATCATCTCGGCCAATTGCAAGGGCGCGCTGGAGGTTCATGACCTCAAGACCCGCATCGCCGGCCGCGCCACGTTCATCGAGTTCCACCTGGTCGTCGACGCCGACATGACGGTCGGCGCCAGCCACGTCATTTGCGACCGCATCGAGGACGCGCTGAAGGCCGAAATCCCCTCGGTGCGCGTCACCATCCATGTCGAACCGGACGACGAGGCGAAGCTGCCGAAAGGCACGACGGCGGTGCCGTTCGCGTGAGACGAGTTACCACGTTTCGATAGTGAGATCTTTGATCCGCTCGAATTCCCGGATATTGCGGGTTATCAGCGTGAGGTCCCGAGCACGTGCCTGCCCGCCAATCAGCGCATCGTAGGGACCAATCGGGGTTCCCAGTGCCGCAAGCCCAGCACGAATCTCACCGGCATGTCTCGCGTCGTCTCGGTCGAATTCAAGTACCGGGAACTGCAAGGCGTCGATGCGCGCCAGATTTTGGACCTTTCGCTGGCTCTTTTCAGCGCCGTAGTACAGCTCATGCAAAACGACCGCCGAGAGAGCAAAGTCTTGTGGTGCATGCCGTTTGAGCAAAGCCAGCAGACCCTCGTCGCCCGCGATGACCGCTATGACGGCATTGGTGTCGAGCAGGTAGGTCACTTAAAGAGGTCATCCAAAGCAGGTCGATCCTGACCATCCTGACGCTCCAGCGCTCCCTGGGCGAAATCGTCGTCAACCGGTCCGATGACCTGGTCGAGCCATGCCCAATCCTGCGCAAGCGGCTCCAAGATGACAGTTTGCCCATGACGACGGATCGAAACCTCGTCTGCCTCGAACCGAAACTCCTTAGGCAAGCGCACAGCTTGTGACCGGCCTGACCAGAACACCTTTGCCTTGTCCATGTGCTATCCTCAAATGAGATATAGCAAAGATATATACCATGGTAGCGTCATAGACAAGATCGAACTCAACGAGTGCAGGCCGACTGCGGCATAGCCTCCAACCGGTAGACCTTGTCATCGGACTTGGTCTTGCCATCCGCCGAGCACAAATCGACGATCGCCAGGCTGCTATTGGGGTTGGCCAGCATAAGGGTGCCGTTGGCGCCGCGCTTGAGGAAGATTTCCTTTTGCGCGATATCGCAGGAAAAGTTGCTCATCTTCGAACTGGCCGCGCAGCGCCATTGATCCGCTTCACCCTGGCAGGAATAGGTCTGCGTGACCTTCGTCCCGTTCTTCCTGGTGGTCACCGAAACGGCGACATCGGAGCCGTCGGGCCAGTTGGCGACATCGCCTGAGGCAAAGGAGGCGAGTTCGACCGGCCCGCGGAAGACCCGGATCGACTGCGTCACCTGGTCGGGATGCGAGGAGAGATGCGCGGCATCGTAGTCTCGCCCGAAACAGAAAGGCTGGTCCGGCTTCAGTCGCTCGCGCAAGGGAGCCCCAAGCGCCGGATCGATCGGGTCGATCTTGGCGAATTCAGCCTGGCAGGTTGCGGCCGGCATCGGGTCGAGGCGGAAATTATTGTCCTCCGAGCCCAGAGCCTGCCGGTCATATTCGGCTTCGCCCAGTTCGTCTTCCGATCCGGCGTCGAGATAGAGATCGGACGAGACGTCGGTGAGGATCAGGCGGCCTTTGTCATCGAGCTTCAGCGACGCCATGGTGCGGTCGCAGTCCATGCCGCAGCGGATCGGACCTGACTTGCCGTCCTCGGACTCGTGATTGCACCAGCCGCCGGCCCATTGCGGCGCCTTGGCGCCGCGCACCGTGGTGGTGAGAAAACCGTTGTAGGAGGTGTCGGCGTTTGCCATCGGCTCTTCGTTCGGATGGCTCACCGGATCATGGCCATAGAGGAAGAAGATCCGCGCCACCTTCTGCTTTGGATGCGCCTTGAGGTGCGCCGCATCATAGACGCGGCCGAAACACGCATCGGCGCCATTCGGGCTGAGTTCGGGTAATTTAAGCGCATCGCCGGCAAGGGCCGAACTTGCAAGCGCGCCGAGCAGCACGCAGCCAAATCCAGCGCTGGCAACAACCTTCCACTTCCTGAACGCCATGTGACCCCCTCCTCGCATCGACAGGACGTAACGTGAATTTATGCTAGTATCATGGCCGCAGCCACGCAATTTGCGGGGAGCGCCAAGCCGAGAGGATGCCATGCGTCGACGCGACATGTTCCGGGCCAGCCTTGCCGGTGCCGCCGGCCTGTTCGGGCTGAGCCGGGCCGCCGCCGTTGAAGACAGACCGAAGGTCGCCTATCACCTCAGCGACCTCGATAAGGTCAACTTCGTGCTCGGCAACATCAAGAACCACTATGAAGGCACCGGCGGCAATGTCGACATCGTGTTGGTCGTGCATGGTCCGGCCCTCGCCGGCTTCAAGTCGAAAGGCATATCGGCGGCGATCTCGGGACGCTTTGCCGGCCTTGTCCAACAGGGCCTTGAGCCGCATGCCTGCGGCAACACCATGCAAGGCATGGAGATCACGCTTGCCGACCTGCTCGAGGGCTTCCACGCCGCCGACAAGGGCGGCGTCGTCAAGCTCGCCGAACTGCAGCGCCAGGGCTACGCCTATCTCCGGCCCTGAGCCGCCACGGGCTTGAACGTGAAGGCCATGAGAGCCTACGAAGGGTGGCCAAACAGCCCGAAGGAAAGTGCTCATGACCGCGACCACCCTCGTCATCCCCGATCTTGCCGGCAAAGCGGTGCTGGTCACCGGCGCTTCGACTGGCATCGGTGCCGCCCTTGCACTGGCCTACGCCGGCCAGAAATGCCGGGTCGCCCTGCACTACAATTCGAGCCGCGAAGCGGCCGAAACGCTGGCCAAGACCATCCGCGACAGCGGCGGTGAGGTGTTCCTGACACAGGGCGACTTCTCACAGGCAGCCGATGTCGAGCGGGTAGTCGAGGAGAGCGCCGAAACATTCGGGCGGCTCGACGGGCTGATCAACAATGCCGGCGGCATGCTCGGCCGCGTGCCCTATGCGGAGCAGACCGAGGCGCACTACGACGCGGTGATGGACCTCAACGCCCGCTCGGTGCTGACGGCCTCGCGCAAGGCGATGCCATGGCTGAAGAAGCAGGGCGGCTTCATCGTCAACACCTCGTCGATCGCGGCGCGCAACGGCGCCGGCGGCGGCGCCGGGCTGTACGGTTCGGCCAAGGCCTTTGTCTCCAATGTGACGCGCGGCATGGCCAAGGAACTGATCGGCTTCGGCATCCGCGTCAACGCGGTGGCGCCGGGCACCATCGCGACACCCTTCCATGAGCGCTATTCCACCGACGAGCAGATGAAGGGCATGGTCGCCACCATTCCTCAAGGGCGTGCCGGCACGGCCGAAGACTGCGTCGGCGCTTATCTGTTTCTGTCCTCCGATCTTTTGAGCGGCTACATCACCGGTCAGGTCATCGAGGTGAACGGTGGCCAGTTGATGCCGTGAGCCGGCAATTGCATACTGCGTCTCGCAACCATGCATGTCGTGCGCACGTTTGCTGAGGTTGGAAGAAAGGGGAGAGGCAATGTACGGATTGATCGGAAAGATGCGGGCGGCGCGCGGCCAGCGCGACGCGATCATGGATGTGCTGCTCGCCTCGACCGGCGCCATGCCGGGTTGCCTGAGTTATGTCATCGCCCGCGACCCGGCCGATGCCGACGCGATCTGGGTGACCGAAGTGTGGACCGACGCCGCAAGCCACAAGGCTTCGCTGCAGCTGCCGGAGGTCCAGGCAGCGATCGCCAAGGCCCGGCCGATCATCGCCGGCTTCGAATTCCAGGTCGAGACCCATCCGGCCGGCGGTTTCGGCCTGCCCGCCATCAAGAACGAGTGACATCCCAACGCGGGGTCGGGGTCGTGAATTTCGTCCGAGACAGCGTTCGCATTTTTCTCTTCCAGGTCTAAGACCCAAACATGGACTCTTCGCCAGACCAACCGGCCGTCGAACGCATGGCGCGCATGCGTCCGGTTCGGCAGTGGCTGGTGCTGCTGATCGTCTCGCTGCTGTTCGCCGGCGCGCTGGAATACGCCGCACTGCCGGCGGCGCTGCTGATCGGCCCGATGCTGGCGGCGATCCTTGCCGGCACCAATGGCGCCACGGTGCGCGTGCCGCGGCCGCTGTTCGCCGCCGCCCAGGCCTTGGTCGGCTGTCTGGTCGCGGCGTCGATCTCCACCGACATTTTTTCGGTGTTCTACAAGGAATGGCCGCTGGTCCTTGTCGTGGTGCTGGCGACCCTTGCGGCGTCCAGCCTGCTTGGCTGGTTGATCAGCCGCTGGCGCATCCTGCCCGGCACCACCGCGGTCTGGGGCTCGTCGCCGGGTGCTGCCACTGCCATGGTGCTGATGGCCGGTGCCTTCGGCGCCGATCAGCGCCTCGTCGCCTTCATGCAGTATCTGCGCGTCATCTTCGTCTCGATGACGGCGGCGCTCGTCGCCAAGATGTGGGTCGACACTTCCGGCATCGAGGTACCAGCCATCGTCTGGTTCCCGCCGATCGAACCGGCAGCCTTTGCCGCCACGCTCGGCGTGGCGCTGGTCGGCGGCCTGCTCGGCCGGTTGTGCCGGCTGCCGTCACCCTTCTTCCTCGGCACCTTCATCATCGGCACCATCGTCCATCTCGGCTTCGGCGTGGCGATGCAATTGCCGCCATGGCTGCTGGCGCTCTCCTATGCGATGGTCGGCTGGTCGATAGGGCTGAATTTTACCCGGGCGATCCTGCGTCATGCGACACGGGCGCTGCCGCAGATCGTCGGCTCTATCGTCGTGCTGATCGCCTTTTGCGGCGGGCTAGCCTGGCTGATCAGCCACGTCCTTGGTATCGATCCGCTGACCGCCTATCTCGCGACCAGCCCCGGCGGCATGGACAGCGTCGCCATCATTGCCGCCGCCGCGCAGAACGTCGACATATCCTTCGTCATGGCCTTGCAGTCGACCCGCTTCCTGGTCGTGCTCATCGCCGGGCCGAGCATAGCGCGGCTGGTGGCGAGAGCCGTCAGGGACTGAGATTCAAATATCCAGGGAAGAGGAAAAGTGCCCATGAAACGTCGTGTGAATGCCGTCGATCTCTCAGGCCGGGTCGCCGTGGTGACCGGCGGCGCGCAAGGCATCGGCCTTGCCGTCGCCCGGCGACTGCTGTCATCGGGTGCCAGCGTCGCCATCTGGGATGTGGACGAGACCGCCATGGCGAAGGCCGTTTCCGAACTCGCCCCGCTCGGCCGGGTCGAGGGTTTGCTGTGCGATCAATCGCTGATGGAGGCCGTCGACAGCGCCGCGACCGAAACCGAGCGCTCGCTTGGTCCGGTCGATCTGCTGGTAAACAATGCCGGCATCGCCGGACCGGCAGCGACGGTGGCGGATTATGATCCTGCCGCCTGGCGCCAGATAATCGACATCGACCTCAACGGCGTCTTCTACTGCTGCAAGCGCCTGGTGCCCGGCATGATCGCGCGCAGCTACGGCCGCATCGTCAACATCGCCTCGGTCGCAGGCAAGGAAGGCAATCCGAATGCCGCCGCCTATTCCGCCGCCAAGGCCGGCGTGCTCGCGCTGACAAAATCGCTCGGTAAGGAGTTGGCTGGCCACGACATCGCCGTCAACGCGCTGACCCCATCGCCCGCCCGCACCCGCATCCTCGAACAGCTCACTGAGGCCCAGGTCGCCTACATGCTGGGCAAGGTGCCGCGAGGCCGGTTCGTCGAAGTCGAAGAGGCGGCTGCGATGATCGCCTTCATGCTATCGGACGAAAATTCCTTCACCACCGGCGCAACGTTCGATCTCTCCGGCGGCCGCGCCACCTACTGAGAAGCGCCGCTGTTCCTTGCTGTCGCCGTCGCTGTCGGCCGCGAAGGACTAATTCAAGAGCCGCTCAGCGTCGCGGCAAGCCGGTCGGGAAGAAAGTCGACGAAGGCGCGAACCTTTGGCGACAAATGGCGATTGGACGGCCAAAGCAACCGGAACTGGCCGCGGCCGTCGACATGATCGTCCAGCACCGTGCGCAGCAGGCCGTCACGCAGCGCCTCGCGGACCAGGAAATCGGGCATCGAGCTGATGCCGAGCCCGGCCATCGTGGCGCCCTTCAGCGCCTCCGTGTTGTTGCAGGTCAGCATCGAGCGGACCTGCGGCTCGGCGCTGCCGCCGATGAACGGCCAGCCTTGCAGCTTGCCGCTGTTGGGAAAGCGGAAGCGGATGCCGTAATGGTTCACGAGATCGTCCGGGCGGCTCGGGTTGCCGTGCTGCTCGATATAGGAGGGTGCCGCACACAACAGCAGCCGGAAGGGTGCAAGCGGCCGCGCCACCAGGCGCGAATCCGGCAGGTCGCCGCTGCGGATCGCGATGTCGACGCCTTCGTCGATGAGGTCGACGATGCGGTCGTTAAAGTCGATGTCGAGTTCGATTTCGGGATAGCGCGCCATGAACTCGGACAGCACCGGGAACAGCAAATGATAGGTCACGATCGGCGTCGAAACGCGCAGCCGCCCATGCGGTGTTTCGCGGCTCCGCGACAGCATCGCCTCGGCATCGTCGATGTCGTCGAGGATGCGCCGCACCCGCTCGTTGAACAGCTTGCCCTCTTCGGTCAGGCCGATGCGGCGCGTGCTGCGCTGAAGCAACCTGACGCCGAGATCCTGCTCGAGCCTGGCGACGCTCTTGCCGACGGCCGATGCCGAGATGCCGAGCGTGCGGCCCGCAGCGATGAAGCTGCCGAACTCAGCCGTGCGGGCAAAGGCCAGGAGCCCATTGAGGCGTTCCATCGCATCTCTCCATTCGAGCGTTTCAGTCCGGTATATCTGGAGATTTAACACTATTTTTCTCGAAGTGTCGCGAGCCTATCTTCCCGTTACGACCGGCGCAGCAAGCTTGCGGCAGGCCGGCGGATCCTGGTTCAGATAGGAAATCCATGACCTCGAAGACCACAAACGGCGCGGTCGCGCCATGGCTTGTCCTGTTGTCGGTATGCCTTGCCGCCATGACAATGCCCTTGACCTTCACCGGCCCGGCCGTCGCGCTTTCCCGCATTGCGGCCGACCTCGGCGGCAGCCCGATCGCGCTCAACTGGGTGACCAACGCCTTCATGCTGACCTTCGCCGCCACCTTGATGGCATCAGGCGCGCTGGCCGACAATCATGGCCGCAAGCGGCTCTTCCTTGTTGGCCTCGCCACCTATGTGCTGGCATCGCTGGGATCGATGTTTGCCCCTGATATCGTCTGGTTCGATGTGCTCAGGGCTGCGCAAGGGCTCGGCAGTGCCGCCGCCTTTGCCGGCGGCGCCTCCGCTCTTGCCCAGGAATTCGATGGGCCATTGCGGCTGCGCGCCTTCTCCTTCCTCGGCACCAGTTTCGGCATCGGCCTCGCTTTTGGGCCGATCGCGTCGGGCCTGCTCATAGATGCTTTCGGCTGGCGATCGATCTTCGTCTTGGTGGCAGTGCTCGCGATTGCAGCCGCTTTGCTCGGCCTGCGCACCATCAGGGAATCGCGCGATCCGGATGCGACCGGCCTCGACTGGGCGGGAGCCGGCACCTTTACGATCGCGCTGGCATCGCTGACCTACGGCGTGCTGCAAGCGCCGCAGAGCGGCTGGACCGATCCCCTGGTGATCGGGCTTCTCGTGGCGGCCGCCCTTTGCTTTGCCGCTTTCGTCGTCGTCGAGCGGCGCGTGCGCCGGCCGATGCTCGATCTCTCGCTGTTCCGCTTTCCCCGCTTCGTCGGCGTCCAGTTCCTGGCGGCCGCTCCCGCCTATGGCTTCGTCGTCCTGCTGGTGCTGTTGCCTATCCGCTTCATCGGCATCGAGGGGATGAGCGAGATCAAGGCGGGGCAGTTGATGATCTGCCTGTCGGGACCGCTGTTGATCCTGCCACTGCTCGCCGGCCAGGTAGCGCGCTGGATCGCTCCGGCAACGATCTGCGGTGTCGGCCTGCTTGTGGCCGCCGGCGGCCTTGTCTGGCTGAGCCTGACACCGCCTGTCGTCGCAGCGCTGGTGGCGCCGCTGATCCTCATCGGCGTCGGCATCGCCTTGCCCTGGGGGCTGATGGACGGACTTGCCGTCGGCGTCGTGCCGAAAGAGCGTGCCGGCATGGCGGTCGGCATCTTCAACACCACCCGCGTCGCTTGCGAAGGCGTGGCGCTGGCGATCGTCATGGCAGTCCTGTCAGGTTTCACGGCAGCCCAACTGGCGGCTCAGGGAACGGCGTCTTCCCTGGATGCAACCGCCGCCGCGCAGCTGCTGGTGACCGGCAACATCGGCGAAGCGGCAGCCCGCTTGCCGGGTGCCGGAGCCACGGTCCTGGTCCAAGCCTATGAGATCGCGTTCGACAGGCTGCTGATCGTGCTGGCGGCAATCACCATCGTCACCGCCCTTGTCGTCTTTCTCGGCTTGCGCCGTGGATCGGCGGTGGAACACGAGACCATTGCTCTGCCGGTTTGCCAGGAAGGGTAGCTGAGCCGCGTCAGGAGATGACGAGGCTCGCTATGCGGTGGCCGTCCAGCACGAAGGTCATGTCACCCTCGCCGTTGAGGCCATTGCCTTTCACGGCAATGCGGACGCGGTAGCTGCCCTCGACCTCGGCGATGCGGACAATGCGAAGATTGGACTTCACGCCGATATTGTCCGACTGGTTCCAGCGCGCGATCTGCTGGCGGCCTTGGAAGGACCGCCCCCAGTCGGTCAGGGACGCGTCGGCTGTGAACGTGTGGAGAACGGCTTCGCTATCACCCGCATTGGTGGCCTCGATAAAGCGGCGGATAGGTTCGGGTGTGGTCATCAATCGAGCCGGTGCATCAGATCATCATCCAGCCAGCGGCCGAAGAAATAGACCAGTTGCTTGTGCCACCATGGCCAGTCATGACTGACATCGCCGCCCCAATAGTCGACCCAGGCGGGAATGGATTTGTCGCGCAGGATCTGTTCCAGCCTGCGGGTCTCGACCAGCATCCGCTCTTCCCAGGCGCCCTGCCCGCAGCAGAAGATCATCCTCAGCGCCTTCAGCCGGGCAAGCAGTTTTGGGTCTACGATGCCGGGCAGATAGTCGAGCGGTGAATTGTAGAAGATATCACCTTCCAGCGCCTTGCCGAAGAAGTCGCCCGCCGAATAGACGCCCGACAGCGCGATGACGCCGCTGGCGAGTTCGGGAAAGCGAAAGACGAAGTTCGTGGAATGATAACCGCCCATCGAACAGCCGGTGAACAGCGGCTTTAATTTGCGCCCGCCATTGGCTTGCTCGGCGGTCGCCAGAAACTCCGGCAGCGCCTCCTCGCGCACATATCGGAAATAAGCCTCGTGGCGACCGATACGGTGGGCGGCGCCGGCATGCTTGTTGAAGAACGATTCCGAATCGACGCCGTCGACCGCAAACAGCTGGATGCGGCCGGTATCGATGAATTCGGCCAGCGCTCCAACCCCTCCGGAATCCTCGAATTGGTAGAACCGCCCCTGCGACGTCGGGAACACCACCACCGGCCGGCCGGCATGGCCGTAGCGCTTGTATTCCATGTCGCGGCCGAGATTGCCGGAGAAATGCTTGTGATAGGAGATGTCCATCGCGTTCAAGCCTTTTCCGCGTGGATGTAGGCGACGGCCGCGCGCAGTGCTGCTTCGTCCTTCGAGCGCATCTGGTAGGCGTAATTTCCCATGGCGCGGCTGAAAACCTTTTCTATCGGCTGATGATGGACGATCTTGTCGCGATGCGCGGCTAGCACGTCCTCATGGCTGTGCAAATAGTGGAGGTGCTGCTTGCGGCTGGCATAAGCGGTGAAATATTTGCCCTCGTAAGGCCCGCCGGCGGCATCCTTCACCACCATGTCCGCCCAGGCCGCGTAGACGTCGATGTCGAACGTGTAGTTGATCGCATCGGTCATCCAGGCGCCGGGCGGCCGCATGTTGACCTCAAGCGCGATGACGCGGTCGTCCTTGGTTTCGAACAGCTCGATGTGGAAGAAGCGCTCGCGCACGTCGAACGCTTTGAGGATCTTGCGGCCGGCTTCTTCGATCGCCGGTCGGACCTTGGGAAAGCAGGTGTAGCTCATGTGGCGGTCCTTGTTGACCACTTCCATGATGCTCTGGTCGTAGCGGTGGCTGGCCGCCAGCACCACCTCGCCGTCACGGTTGACCAGCCCATCGAAGGTCACCACGAGCCCCTCGATGAACTGCTCCATGACGAAGGTCACGTCCTCGGGCTTGTCTCTGAAAAACTGGTCAAGCTCCCTGGCGTTGGAAATCTTGAAGGTGTTCGAGGCGCCGGACCCGGAATCGGGCTTCACCACCACGGGATAGCCGACGCGGCGGATGAAGGTCATGGCGCCGGCCCGGTCGGAGCATTTGCGCTGGGCGATGGTGTCGACGCCGCTCTTGCGGAAGAATGCACGCATGCGGCTCTTGCGCTTCAAATTCTTCACGAAATCGAGCTTGGTGCCGTAGATGTTGAAGTCGGTGCGGATGTTGGCTTCCAGCTCCAGCCAATGCTCGTTGAGTGACTCGAAGCGCTCGATCCGGCCCCATTTGTGGATGAAATGACCCATGGCCCGGAACACCGGATCGTAGTCCTCCATGTCGGCGATGCGGTAATATTCCGACAGGGCCACCTTCAGCTTCCCGTCCAGCGCCTCATAAGGCGCATCGCCAATGCCCAGCACCGTAGCGCCGGCCTTTTTCAGCCGGTCGCAGAAATCGGCGCCGTTGGCGGGAAAATGCGGCGAGAAGAAAACAAAATTCACGGATGATCCCTCCGACGGCGAAGCATTGCGGCCTCGGCTACACGCAAGTCTGGCGCATTTGCCGCGCATGGGGAAGAGTGCTCGCGAGTGGTGGAATGGCAGCCCACTTGCCTGTCCATGGCGGCTCCTGTATGAACCCCGCCATGAACACGCGCGTCTCCTCCGTCGCTTCCCGTCCGACCGGCTTTGCCGGCGAGACCGTGCGCGCGCTGGCATCGACCCTGCTTCTTCTCGGCCTTATCGGCGATCGCCGGGTTCGCTGAAGGAGCGCCCGGCGGTCGAACCGCCGCTTACGCGCACGCTCCTTGGCCAGTTCAGAAATTGGCAATTCACATCAAGCGAACGAAAATCTGATAAGGCGCTGCTCGCCCTGGAATCCGTCCGAAGACCGATCCGCGAGCCGCCGGGAGAACAAGACGATGAACGCACGAGAAGACATCCGCGCCGGCGAAGCCGAAAGCGTAAAACGCGCGACCGGCCACATGCCGGGTGCGGCCCGAAAATACCAGCCCTACCCGACGGTCGGTCTCACCGACCGCACCTGGCCCAACAAGGTCATCGACAAGGCACCGGTCTGGTGCTCGGTCGATTTGCGCGACGGCAACCAGGCGCTGATCGATCCGATGGGTCATGAGCGCAAGGCGCGCATGTTCGCCCTGCTGCTCGACATGGGTTTCAAGGAGATCGAGATCGGTTTCCCCTCGGCCTCGCAGACCGATTTCGATTTCGCCCGCTGGTGCATCGAGGAAGGCAATGTGCCGGCCGATGTCTCGCTGCAGGTGCTGGTGCAGTGCCGTCCCGAACTGATCACCCGCACCTTCGAGGCGCTGAAGGGCGCTACCAATCCGATCGTGCATTTCTACAATTCGACCAGCGAGTTGCAGCGTCGCGTCGTCTTCGAGAAGGATGTCGGCGGTATCAAGCGCATCGCCACCGACGCGGCCAAGATGATCACCGACATGGCGGCCAAGGCCGGCGGCGGTTATCGCTTCGAATATTCGCCCGAAAGCTTTACCGGCACCGAGCTCGAAGTCGCGCTGGAGATATGCAACGCCGTCACCGAGATCGTGAAGCCGACAGCCGACAACAGACTGATCATCAACCTGCCGTCGACGGTCGAGATGTCGACGCCCAACATCTATGCCGACCGGATCGAATGGATGTGCCGCAACCTGGACGACCGCGAGAACCTGCTGATCTCGCTGCACCCCCACAACGATCGCGGCACCGGCATCGCCACCACCGAGCTCGGCCTGATGGCGGGTGCGGACCGCGTCGAAGGCACGCTGTTCGGCAATGGCGAGCGCACCGGAAATGTCGACATCGTGACGCTGGCGCTCAACATGTACACGCAAGGCGTCGATCCCCATCTGGATTGCTCCGACATCAACCGGATGAAGGACGTCTACGAATATTCCAACCAGCTGAAGATCTCCGAGCGCCATCCCTATGTCGGCGAACTCGTCTACACCGCCTTTTCCGGCTCGCACCAGGACGCCATCAACAAGGGCATGAAGGCCTTGAAGAAGGCCAACACGCCGGTCTGGGAAGTGCCCTATCTGCCGATCGATCCGGCCGATGTCGGGCGCAGCTACGAGGCGATCATCCGCATCAACTCGCAGTCGGGCAAAGGCGGCATCGCCTATGTACTGCAGGCCGATTACGGCCTCAATCTGCCGCGCAACCTGCAGATCGAGTTCAGCCAGGAGATCCAGGCGATCACCGACGCCGAAGGCAAGGAAGTGCCGGCAAAACGCATCCATGACCGCTTTATCGAAACCTATGTCGACCAGCCCGGCGCACGACTGAAGTTCCTCGACCATCACACCTATCCCGATACCGAGAAAAAGGGCCGGCGCGTGGTCGAGGCGGTGATCCTCGACAACGGCAAGGAGACGACCATCGCCGGCTCCGGCACCGGCCCGATCGACGGCTTCGTCGATGCGCTGTCGCGTCATGTTGGCGTCGACATGTCGGTGCTTGATTATTCCGAACATTCGCTCCAGCGCGGCTCGAACGCCTCGGCGATTTCCTATGTCGAGATGGAATATCCCGGCGGCAAGCTGTTCGGCGCCGGCATCAACACCAACATCGTCGCCGCCTCGCTGGAAGCCGTTGTTTCGGCCGCCAACCGGATAATCGGCCGCAAGGCCGGCTGATATTTTCCCGGGCGCCGAATGTCCGCGGCGCCCGGAAATCCCCCATTTGCCGAGGGAAATTCCGGTCTTTTGTGTCAACCACCGGCAACTATCCGGTGTGTTACGCGATCGCATAACATAAGCATGCTTGTATGGAAGTGCAGGCTCTATATGATTGCGCCTCAACCTGTGCCGACTTCGAGAGGATCGACACTTGCAGCATGCCACGCCTGCCGCCCCCGCAGTGCGCGAGACACTGGAGCGACTGCTCGCCAGCGAAACGTTCGGACGTTCCGAGCGCGCGCGCAAGTTGCTGCGCTATCTTGTTGAGCGCGAGCAGGCCGGCGAAGCCGACAGGCTCAAGGGTTTCTCCATCGCCATGGACGTCTTCGGCAAGGACGGCGATTTCGATTCGTCGACCGACGCCGTTGTCCGGGTGCAGGCAGGCCGGCTGCGCGAACTTCTCCAGCATTATTTCGCCAATGAAGGCATAGCCGAACCGGTTCGCATTGCCATTCCGCGCGGCGGCTACGTGCCGTCCTATGAGCTCAACGCCATACGCCTGCCGGTTGGGCAGGAGCCGCTTGCGGCGGCGGTAGCCGCCTTGCCCGGATCGCCCGACCAGGCGGCTCTTGACGCCGTTCCCGCTGCCGCGACAGCTTCGGGGGTTACAGAACCTGGGCCTTCGCTGGCGCGCCATCTCCAGTTCTTCTGGGTCGCCATGACGCTGGTCATTCTCATGCTGGGCGTGCTCATCCTGCGCCAGGGCAGCGGCGCATTGCTTGCCAGCAGCGATCCTACCGCGGTGGTCGAGACCGCGGGCGTAACGAGCAGCATCGCATCGCCGTCGATGGAGGCCCTGCCCCTCGTCTACATCGCGGTGAAGGCCACCGGCCCCGAGGCCGGCCGCGTCGCCGCTTCGCTGCGCGCCGGCCTTGCCGGTTTCGACACGATCGACTTCATCGGCCGCGACGCCGACAGCAAGCGCGATCCGAGCACCGACCCGACCAGCTTCGTTTTCGATGTCCTGCCGGGACCAATGGCAGGTGACGTGACGCTCGAACTGCAGAGCGTGGCGACCGGCCGCGTGCTTTTGTCCCGCAGTCTGACGGCCGCCGACAGCGCACCTGGCACCGTCGAGGATCGTATCGCCGCCATCCTCAGCTCGACCATTCCCGCCTCCGGCCCGCTCTACAGCTACATCGAACAGAACGGCATTCAGACCGGGCTGACGAGCTGCCTGATCCTCAACGACAGATACTATCTCGACCAGAGCACCAGGACGCACGAGGCCGCCTATCGCTGCCTGGACAACCTCGCCGGCCAGGGTGCGAAATCGTCGTTGGTCTATTCGGAACTGGCCTCCCTGACCCTTGAGGCAGCCACCGATCATTACGCCTATCCGCCTGGCGCGACGGTCGAACAGGCAATGTCTTTCGCCCATCGCGCCATCCAGATGGGACCGACCAGCCCCTATGCGCACCGCGCCTATGGCTACCTCAACTCGCGCCTCGGCAACACCGAGGAATCGATCCGCTGGATGCGCAAGGCCTATGAGCTCAACCCCTACGACCTCGGCATGGCTGCCGCTTACGGCTATGGCCTGATCTTTGCCGGCAAATATGCCGAGGGAACACCGATCCTGACCCATGCCGTCGAGACGTTCAGCGGCCATCCGACATGGTGGGATTTTGGGCTTTTCGCCGGACAGTTCATGCTGGGCGACATGAACAAGGCCGCGATAGCCAGCGAGTCGCTGCGCACGACGGCGATGAAATCGCATTATCTGGCGGCGCGGCTGATCGGCGCCAAGGCTGCCGGCCGCGAACAGCTGGCAGCCAAGCTTCTGGATGAGCTGACCACCAAATTCCCGAAATTCGCCGCCGATCCGCGCGCGGCCTTCGCCGAGCGCAAATATCCCGCCGATCTGACCGACCGGCTGGTTGAGGCGCTGCGCGCCGCGGGCCTCGGCAACGCCAGCTAGTCTTTCCGGATCGCGAAAACTTTACTGGCCATCGGTCTGGACTGGGAGCAATCCAGCCTCGATTCGAATTTCCTCTCCAGTCTTGCAATAATCGCACATTTTCATGGTCTCATCCCTCTATGTTGCCGAGCGGGGCGCCGGGCCGAAGACGGTCGTCCTGCTGCATGGCTTCGGTGGTTGCCATGATATCTGGCGCGAGGTGACCGCGTCGCTAGGGCCCGATATCAGGACTTTGGCCTACGATCTTCCGGGACACGGACTGTCTCTCGAATTCCCTGGCAGCGGCCCGGCCAAAACAGCGGCGCGAGCGGTTCTCGCGGATATCGCCGCACGGGGGATAGCAAGGGTGCATGTCGCCGGTCATTCGATGGGCGGTGCGGTCGCCTCCCTGATGGCGCTTGCCGAGCCTGACAGGATAGGCTCGCTGACGCTTCTGGCGCCGGGCGGTGCTGGGTCAGAGATCAACGGACCGCTGTTGCGCCGCTACGCCGCGGCCGCCGACAGACGGGAAATCCGCGCCTGCCTTGCCGCCATGTCGGGACCGCGAAGCCCGCCGCCCGAACGCATCGTTGGCGTCCTGGCGGACCTACGCCGTCGCCCCGGCCAGTTGCGCAAGCTGATTGAGATATCGGCCGTCATGACCAGGAACGAGCGGCAGGGGGTCATACCCCGCGAACAGCTGGACACCCTCGACATGCCGGTGATGGTGGTTTGGGGAACGGACGATCCGGTGCTGCCCTTTACCCAGGCTGATTGTCTGCCGGCGCATTTTCATATTCATCACGTGCTCGATGCCGGCCATATGCTGGTCGAGGAAGTGCCTGATGTGGTCGCCCAGGCCGTGCGCCGAAACATGGCACGCCGCGGCAGGCGCCTGCGTCCGACATTCGAGGCCGCGGCGAGCTAACTTACTTGCGCCCCGCATCTCGCCAGTGCATTTTGCCGCCGCCTGTGTTAACTCGCAATTAACCATATCAGCGAGGCGACGCCGATGAAGGACACTGGCGAAAACATCACCCCCATCGACACCTCCCGCAAACTGTCCGACGTCGTTCGCGATGTGAAAAATGCCTTCGCCGATCGCGACGATGTCGTGGTCGACATGCGCGAGGCGCACCGGATGCGGCTTGATCTGCTCGCCGCCGAGCTCGCCCCGGTCTTTGCCGACGTGCCCGCCGACATGGACAATTTCGACTTCGTCGTCTCCTCCGGCCTGCAGCCCCGCCTGTGGATCGACGCCGTCAGCCATGTCGCCATGGGGCGCGACCGCCGCACCTACCGCTTTCTCAGGGATACCCGCATCGGCCGCGTCGTGCTCGCCGAATCGACCGATATGAAACCGGTCGCCGATCAGGTCACGCGCTATGTGGCGGAGCGTATCGTCGAGCGCCAGCGCATGATGGAGGGCGGTGTCGAGCCGGCCGTCGCCGACCTGAAACGCGCCGCCGTGCCGGAAGCTGAGCCGCCCTTGCAAGCAGCCGTGCCCCGCAAGGGCTGGTCGACGTTCCTTTCCGGTCTCGGCTTGGTCGCCGCCGGCGCGCTTGTTGGCCTGGCGGTGGCGGCCGCGCTGTTTTGGGATCGCCTGATGGCGATGAAGATCAGCTTCTGATCAACGATCTGGAGGCCTCGGTGTCTGCGCGCCGAGTTCAATGACCTGCAGGTCCGATGGCGGCAAGGCCGGCCCGGTCAGGCCGCGCCGCGTCAGGCGAATCAGCCAATTGCCCTTCTCCCCGTCAATATCGAGCAGATTGTACTGTGCCGCCGGGTTCTTGCTGCCTGGCGACTGCCCGGCGGCGGCGACGCCGACGACCGGAATCCTGGCGCCGCGCCCGCCAATGAAGAACAGCGACGGCAGATGCGAATGGCCGTGCAGCACGAGTTCGGCGCCATGCCTATGAACGGTCTTGTGGAAGCGGGAGATGCCGAACAGGCGCTTTTGCTGGGCGACGGCGCCGCGCACCGGCGGATGATGGATCATGATCACCCGCAACAGGCCGCGTTTGTTCGTTGCGTCGAGCACTGTCGCCAGCCTTTGCGCCTGACCTTCGAGGAAGAAGCCGTTGGCCATGAACGGCGCCGTGGCGCGCGCCGTCGAAACGCCGATCAGCGCGACATTGCCGCGTACGCGCAGATAGGGAAAAGCGTTGCGGTCGATCGGCGCAGTCACGCCGTCGCCGCTCATCCACGCCGCCCAGGAGCGGCAGACCTTGTCGAAGGCGCCCGGCACATAGGCGTCGTGGTTGCCCGGCACCACCGAGACATCCTCCGGCGAACCCAGCGTCTCAAGCCAGTGCTTGGCCATCTCGATCTCGCCGTCGAGCGCCAGATTGACCAGATCGCCGGTAACGGTGAGGTGGTCGGGTGTGCTCGCCTTCATGTCGGCGACGATGGTGTCGATGACGGCATCGTGCATATGGCGGCGGCGGTTGCGCTGCCAGTTGACGTAGCCGACGACGCGCTTGGACGCGAGTTCGCGATAGGTTACACCGGGAAGCGGCCCCAGATGGACATCGGAAATATGCGCGAGCCTGAACATCCTTCCTTCATAGGCGACGCGCTCCCCGCTTTCCACTCACTGTTTCCTGCCCATCCACGGTTTCGCTAGTCATGGCTATATCGGACCCGGAGCAGGCGTTTCGCCAGACCGGCTGGGCAGGCCTCAGGGCAAGGCTGTTCCATCTCTATTTCCTGCTGCGGCGGCCGATGACGCTGGGCGTGCGCGGCCTGATCCACGATCGCGCCTCGAACACCGTCTTCCTCATCCGCCACACCTATGTCCCCGGCTGGCAATTGCCGGGCGGCGGCGTCGAGGTCGGCGAAACGCTTGGCGAAGCGCTGGCGCGGGAACTGGCCGAGGAAGGCAATATCGCGCTCACCGCCCCGCCGGTGCTGAAGTCGATGCATTTCAACCGCCGCTCCAGCCGCCGCGACCATGTCGGCCTCTATCTCGTCGAAACCTTCAACCAGACCGCGCCGAAACTGCCGGACCACGAGATCGCCGAAGCAGGCTTCTTTCCGCTCGACCGCTTGCCGCATGGCACGACGCCGGCGACGCTGCGGCGGCTTGCCGAGGTTTTTGAAGGCGAGCCGGTATCGCCGTACTGGTAGGCTGTCAATCCGATGCTCACGCCGCCTGCCTGAACCGCGCCCGGTCGTGCGGCGCGCCATAGTCGAGCCCAGGCCCGACCGGCACGATGCGCGTCGGGTTGATGCTCTCGTGGCTGCCGTAATAGTGCATTTTGATGTGGTGCAGGTTCACCGTGCCGGCGATACCGGGCACCTGGTAGAGGTCGCGCAGATAGTTCGAAAGGTTCGGATAGTCGGCGATGCGGCGCAGATTGCATTTGAAATGGCCGACATAGACCGGGTCGAAACGCACCAGCGTGGTGAACAGCCGCCAATCGGCCTCGGTGACACGCTCGCCAGTGAGATAGCGCTGTTTTGACAGTCGGCCCTCCAGCGTGTCGAGCGCCGCGAACAGCTCGCCGAACGCCTCTTCATAGGCCGCTTGCGTGGTGGCAAAGCCGGCGCGGTAGACGCCGTTGTTTACGGCGGGAAAGACCAGCGCATTGACCTTGTCGATCTCGCCGCGCAGGCCTGGCGGATAGGAATCGAGAGCGGCATCGCCCCACTCGTCGAAGGCCGAATTGAGCATGCGGATGATTTCGGCGGATTCGTTGGAGACGATGGTCTCTTCCTTCTTGTCCCACAGCACCGGCACCGAAACCCGGCCCGAATAGGCTGGATCGGCCTTGGTGTAGATTTGGTGCAGGAAGTCGAGGCCGTAGAGCGTGTCGCCGGTGGCGCCATCCTCGGCCAAAAACGTCCAGCCCTCAGCACCGAGGAAATGATGCACGACTGAAACCGGGATGATGTCTTCTAGCTTCTTCAGCGCGCGAAAGATCAGCGTGCGGTGCGCCCACGGACAGGCGAGCGAGACATAAAGATGGTAGCGTCCGGGCTCGGCCTTGAAGCCGCGCGTACGACCTTGCGCCGGCGCGCCGTCGCGCGTGATCCAGTCACGCCACTGCGTCTCGGCGCGGATGAACCTGCCGCTGCTATCGACATTGGCCGGACGGTCCTGCCATTTGCCTTCGACCAGCAATCCCATACGAAATCTCCTTGCGTGCCTTGGCCAATGTAGTCGCAAGGCGGCAATGCCGAAGCCGTCATCTGCTGAACAGAGCGTCACTCGTATGAAACGCCGGATGAAAACAGCCGATTGCAGCCGCCGGAAATTGATGCTAGCGGACACTCCGCATGTTCGATCTTGGCTTGATCCGGTTTGACCGACGACGAAAGGGCGCCCGCGCTTAGAAAGCGCTGACTGGCGAACGCTGCCGCTTGCAGCAACCTTTCCTCTTTATCGGACCGCGAAGACCATGAGCCTTGCCGACGTGAAATACCTGCCGGAAACTCCGGCGCATGATCCCGAAATCGAAGCCATCAACGACGAAGCCTTTGGCCCCGGCCGTTTCGTGCTGGCCGCCTACAAGATTCGCGAGACCGGCGGCCACGAGCGCTCGCTATCCTTTGTCGCCATGGATGGCGACATCGTCGTTGCTTCGGTGCGCATGACCCGCATCGCCGCCGGCGCCGGACGCGCGCTGATGCTCGGGCCGCTCGCCGTGCGGCCCGCCTTCAAGAATCTCGGTATCGGCCGCCGGCTCGTGGCGATCGCGCTGGAGGCGGCCGCCAAGGCCGGCGCGCCGGCGGTGATCCTTGTCGGCGACGAGCCTTATTACGGCCCGCTCGGCTTCAGAAAGATCCCCCGCGGCCAGATCTCCATGCCGCGCCCGGTCGACCTCGACCGGCTGCTGTCGCACGAGATCGTGCCCGGTGCCGTGGCGCGGCTCTCCGGCGAGGTCGGCCATGCCAGCCTTGCCAGGATCGCGGAGCAGGCACCAGTGATGGCCTGAGCTCCAGGATCGGTCGCGGCACCGGTCGCGATGGATCCCCATTGGTCAGGTTGCACCATGGCGGCGACCTCCGTAGCATGACCCGGAACAGCACGGAGCATGCAGCATGAACCCGAACGGCCAGATTGCGATCGTAACCGGCGGCGGCTCCGGCCTCGGCGAGGCAACCGCCCGCGCGCTGGCCGACAAGGGCGCGCGCGTCGCCATTTTCGATATCGGCATCGACCGGGCATCGAAGGTGGCGGGCGACATTGGCGGCGCCGCCATCCAGTGCGATGTGAGCAGCGCCGACAGCGGTGCGGCCGCGGTCGCCGAGGTGGAAAAGAGACTTGGGCCAGCGCGCATCCTGGTCAATTGCGCGGGCATTGCCATCGGCGTGAAGACGATCGGCAAGGATGGTCCACATCCGCTCGACCAGTACCGCAAGGTGATCGAGATCAATTTGATCGGCACCTTCAACATGATCCGCCTCGTCGCCGACCGTGCCGCCAAACTCGAACCGCTGCAGGGCGGCGAGCGCGGCGTCATCGTCAACACCGCGTCGGTGGCCGCCTATGATGGCCAGATCGGCCAGGCCGCCTATGCCGCATCCAAGGGCGGCGTCGTCGGCATGACGCTGCCGGTTGCCCGCGACCTGGCGCGCTCCGGCATTCGCGTCTGCACCATCGCGCCCGGCATCTTCAAGACGCCAATGATGGCCGGCATGCCGCAGGAGGTGCAGGATTCGCTCGGCGCGGCCGTGCCCTTCCCGTCCCGCCTCGGCGAGCCGTCCGAATATGCCGCGCTCGCCCTGCATATCGTCGAAAACCAGATGCTGAACGGCGAAACCATCCGCCTCGATGGGGCAATCCGCATGGCGCCGAAATAGACGGCCATGGCGGCCGGCGCAGTGAAGACCGGTCCGCTGGCCGGCCTGAAAGTCATCGAGATGGCTGGGCTCGGCCCGGTGCCTCTGGCCGGGCTGATGCTGTCGGAGATGGGCGCCGAGGTGCTGCGCATCGAGCGCACCGGTTCGGACCAACCCCTGCTGCCGCTCTCCGATGCGTACAATCTCGACCGTCACGGCCGCTCCATCCTGCGCGTCGACCTCAAGCAGGCCAAAGGAACGGAACTGCTGCTGCGCCTTGCCGAAAAGGCCGATCTGTTTGTCGAAGGCTTTCGCCCCGGTGTGATGGAGCGGCTTGGTCTCGGCCCGGATGCTGCATTGGCGCGCAATCCGGCGCTGATTTACGGCCGCATGACCGGCTTCGGCCAGGACGGGCCGCTCGCAGGTCGTGCCGGCCACGACATCACCTACCTCGCCTATTCGGGTGTGTTGCATGCCATCGGCCGGGAGGAAGGTCGGCCGGTGCCGCCGCTGAATCTGATCGCCGACAATGGCGGCGGCGCCATGATGCTGATCGCCGGGGTGCTTGCAGCGCTGTTCGAGCGCTCGCGCTCCGGCAAAGGCCAGGTGATCGACGCGGCGATGGTCGAGGGCGCTTCGATGCTGGCGGCCCCCATACACGCCTTCATGTCGGCAGGTCTGTGGAGCGACCGGCGCGGCGCCAACCTGCTCGATTCCGGTGCGCCCTTCTACGACACCTATGAGACGGCGGACGCACGCCACGTTGCGGTCGGCTGCCTTGAGCCGTGCTTCTTCGCCGCATTCGCAAGGCTGCTGCCGCTCGGCGAGGATTTTGTCCGCGGCCAATACGACAAGGCGTTGTGGCCGGACATGCGCGCGGCCATTGCCGACCGGTTCCGGCAGAAGACACGCGACGACTGGGACGCGCTGTTTGCCGCAAGCGATGCCTGCGTGGCGCCGGTTCTGTCGCTGGCCGAAGCCAGGGATCATCCGCACAACCGGGCGCGTCACGCATTTGTGAAGGCCGGTGCGCTCGAGCGCCCCGCGCCCGCGCCACGCTTCTCGGCCTCGCAGCCGGCGCTTGCCGGCATGTCTGAAGATGACGATCAGCTGCCCCAGACTGTGCTGGCGCGCTTCGGCTTTTCGACAGCCGAGATCAAAGCGCTTGTCAAAGCCGGCATGATTGGCCAATAACTGGATTTAGAAAATCAACTTACCTGGAGGGCATTTTGGACCAGCCGAAGAAGGTCGTCATTCGCGCGACGGACGCCGAGGCGATCAGGCTGGCCGCAACGCTGATCCGCAGCGCCCGTTTCGGCGCCCTCGCGGTGATCGAGCCGTCGACCGGCGCACCGCTGGCCTCCAGGGTCGGAGTCGCCACCGACATCGATGGCACGCCTCTGATCCTTGTCTCGGCGCTGTCAGCCCATACCGGCGCCATCCTTGCCGAGCCGCGCTGCTCGCTGCTTGTCGGCGAACCCGGCAAGGGCGATCCGCTGGCGCATCCCAGGATAACGCTGGTCTGCCGGGCGCAGCCGCTGGAACGCGGGTCGAGCGCGCATGCCCGCGCCGAGCGGCGCTATCTCAACCGCAATCCCAAGGCAAAGCTCTATGCCGGGCTCGGCGATTTCTCGATCTTTCGCCTCGAGCCGGAGCGCGCCAGCCTGAATGGCGGCTTCGGCAAGGCCTACCTGCTCGACCGTGCCGATCTCATCACCGAGGGGTTGATCGTCGACGAGCTGGCCGCCAGCGAACAATCCGCTCTCGACCACATGAATGCCGACCATCTCGACGCCATCGCCGTCTATGCCCATCATTTCGCCAGGGTTGAAGGTGATGGTTGGACCATGACCGGCTTCGATGCCGAGGGCATGGACCTGGCATCGGGCGACACCGTTTGCAGGGTCTATTTTCCGCAGCCATTGAAGACCGCGCGCGACCTGCGGCCGGTTCTGGTCGACATGGCCAAAGGCGGTCGTGCGCCAGCTACGCAAGGATAATCGTCATGAATCAAAAGCACGTCTTGAGATTTGGGCGAAATGATCTACGATTCAGGCGACGCTGAATCAGCAGCGTGATCCATAGCTGAATTATAGCAGCCAACGCTATTTGCCCCCATAGCGTTTGGATGAGCAGGAAAACATGGGGCATCGATGGTCTCGACCAAACTAATCGCCAATGCCGAATCGGCGGCGACATTTCTGACCCTTATGGGCAACGAAAAGCGGCTCTTGATCATGAGCTATCTGGCCGACGGTGAAATGTCGGTCGGCGCCATCGCCGAAAAGGTGATGCTCAGCCAGTCCGCTTTGTCGCAACATCTGGCCAAGCTCAGGGCGCTCGATCTTGTCGAGACCCGCCGCGACCGGCAGATGATCTACTATTCCTGCAAGTCCGAAGCGGTGCGCGAACTGTTGCGCATGCTGGACGGCATTTTCGGGATAGGCGACTTGTCCCAGATGGCAACGCGTCTGCGCCGCGCCGGGACTTGACCTGCAGGGCTTGACTGGCGGCTCCGATCGCTCCTTACCTCGCTGACGATTTTTCGCCGGCCGAGGTATTGATGGATCCGATCCAGATCGACGACGCGCGCGATCCGCGGGTCGCCGCCTATCTCGACATCCGCGAGCGCGATCTCACCGGCCGCCATGGCCGGTTCGTTGCCGAAGGCAAGGTGGTGCTGGACGTCCTGCTGTCAGCCGGACGCTTTGCTGCGGAGTCGGTCCTGGTCCTCGAAAACCGGCTGGCCGGGCTCGACGACATCCTGCGCAAGGCCCCTGCCGACCTGCCGGTCTACGTTGCGGCAAGCGCCGTCATGGACAGGATCGCCGGCTTCCACATGCATCGCGGTATATTGGCGATCGGCAGCAAGGGCACGCCACAGCCCGCCGAGGCCTTGCTCGACACCTTGCCTGCCGAAGCGTTGATCGTCGTTCTCATCGGCATCGCCAACCATGACAATATCGGATCGATCTTCCGCAATGCCGCCGCCTTCGGCGCCGATGCCGTCTTCGTCGACGCCACCTGTTGCGACCCACTGTATCGCAAGGCGATCCGCGTCTCCGTCGGCGCCGCGTTGAAGGTGCCCTTTGCGTCCTTCGGCGACACTGAAGCTTTCATCGCGAAGCTCGGCGAGTTGGGCTTCGGCCAGGTCGCTTTGTCGCCGCGTGGTGAGGCTGACATTCGTGATGCCGCGCGACCGAAACGACTGGCGCTCTATCTCGGCACCGAAGGCGAGGGCCTCCCGGAGAGCCTGCTTGCCCGCCTGCGGACGGTGCGGATCGCGATGTCGGAAGGGTTCGACAGCCTGAATGTTGCTGCCGCGTCAGCCATTGCGCTGCACCATTTTTCGCCCTGATAGGCGTAGTCAGGCAATTCCAAGCCGGGGCTTGAAACTCAGCTCGGCAAATCTGCCTTCTGCAACGCCCGCACGCGATCGGCCAGGCTGGTGGTTCCCGACCGCGTTTCCTGCGGCGCCGCCAGCGCCTTGGCGATCGGTGAATCGGGTCCTTCGAGCTTGGCCGTCAAATGGACGACCTCAGCCGCCAGATTGTTCATCTGTTCGCGCAAGGCAGAACCGGTATCATTGCCATTGCCGGGGCCATTCCCGGGCTTCGCGGATCCAGAACCGCCAAGCTCCGCCTTCATCCGCTTGTTTTCGCGGGCCAGCGTCGTCAGCCTGGCTTCGAGCCGCTCTCGGTCGCCTTCGAGCTTGGCGAGCGTCTTGTCGATGTCCTCGTTCCTGGCGCGGGCACTGTCTTGCGCACCAACCAGGCCAGCAGCCACGGCGCCTCCCGCAGCCTCGCCCTTCACCCGCTCGCGAAGCCGGGCCAGTTCCTTTTCGCGGCGATCGAGCTTGTCCTCGCGATCGGCAAGCGTGGCGAGCAGGCGCTCGAGCTTTCTGTCGAGGTCGGCGGTTCTTTTCTTTTCGGCCTTCAAGGCATCGCGCGTGGCCTTGCCTTCGGCGACGACTTCCTGATGGCGCCTGTCGGCCTCCTTCCGCTGGCCGCGCAGCACTGAAATGTCGTTGGCAAGTTTTTCCAGCTCGGATTCGCGAGCCACCAGTTCGATCTGACGATTGCTGGAGGAGAAGGACGCGTCGTCGTACATATGTTCGAGCTTTTCCAGCTCGAGCGCGCGCTTTTCCATCATGCGCTCTGTTTGTGCAAGCCTGTCCGACAGCTGTTGTATCTGCTGCTCGCGATGCAGCAGCAATTCGTTTTTTTCCCCGAGCTCCGAAAGCGCCTGCTTCTTGTCCTTGCGCTCGACCGCCAGGCCCTTCAGCGCCTCGCGGCCGCGATTGATTTCGACGAGTTGCTCATTCGCCTGCTCACGCAGCGTCTTGATGCTGATTTCGAGCCGGCGCGTCGTCATGGCGAACTCGGCCCGCAAGCTGTCCTTGTCGGCCTGGATCTCGGCCAGCGTTCGCGGCACCGACGCCTCGACACGCTTGCGTGTCAGCGCGACCGCCCGCCGCCAGATGGCCGGCGCGACCAGCAGCGCCAGAAAGCCTGCGCACAGAAAGCCGAGGGCGAAGAACAGGATCGACTGAACCAAGGTGACTACCCGTTACGGGCGGGCCGCTATCCGGCAACCGCCAAGTCTGGACTTTGCCATGTTCGCATGACGCAAATCCAGCGCTGCGGCAAGGGTTTGCCGCAGCTGCACCGGGTCAGAATCTGTTGATCGGGTCGAAGTGTGGTCGGAATCGCTCAGAAAGGATTCCAGGTCGGCCTTTGCGTCAGCTTCAGATAGCCGAGATTGACGCCAAGCCGCGCGCCGACGCCGGTGCGGATCGGCACCAGCAGCACCCTGTTGTTCTGCAGCACGTTGAAGCCGACGCCGGCCACGACATAGGCCGAACCGGCAACGCCGCCGAACCGATTGTAGAGATTGCTGACGTCGTCGAGGTTATAGACGAGCATCATCACCCGCGATCCCTCGCCGCCGAAATCCCAGCCGAGCGAAGGCCCTTGCCAGAACACCTTATGGTCGCCGGCATTCTTGGTGTAGAGCGTGCCTTCGCCATAGGTCAGGCCGCCGATCAGCGCGCCGGAGCCCTCTTCGCCGAGCAGATAGCCATTGGGCAGGCCGTAGGAGGCAAAAATCTTCTCGACGACGGTTGCGAGACCGCCCGACGTCGCGCCGAAGAACTTGTGACCGGAATCGACGATCTCCTGAGCGGTGTATTCCTGTGCCCGCGACGCAGAGGTTGAGAAAGCGAGAGCGCCCATGAGGGCAATCGCCATGAAGAAGACGCGGACAAACGTCCGGTCGTAGAATCGGGAAACCATGCTTCCAATCTCCGTCAGGGAGCACTTTCGCCGACGCCTCGCACCCCGTCCGGCTCTTTAGGCGGCCGTTAAGGATGACTGTTACGGGCAAACTATGCCGTAATCCTTTTTCAACCATTAACCTCCCACATGAACATGGCGGTTCGAAGGCTGTTTCTGACTGTCTGCACGGGCTCCCATCCTGTGCAAAGATGCCGTTTTTCTCACAAGAATTGTGGATTGTTGCTGCACGCTCGGGCGCTGTGTATTCAGAATGCCTGGGGGGAGAGAGCGTGATTCGGGTGGTGAGCGTGGCTGTCGGCCGCGCGGCCACCAGGATGTGAATTTTAGCAGGGATTTTTCGCCGATGGCTGAGCTTTTCTCTCTCTCCGCACCCGATCTCGCAGCGTTGTTGTGCAGCCGAGTCTGCCACGACATCATTTCGCCGGTCGGCGCCATCAACAACGGCCTCGAACTCCTGGACGAGGGCGGCGCCGACGAAGACGCCATGAAACTGATCCGGCAGAGCGCCAGAAACGCTTCGGCCCGCCTGCAATTCGCCCGCATCGCCTTCGGTGCCGCCGGTTCGGCGGGCATGATGATCGACACCGGCGATGCCGAGTCCGTCGCCATCGCCTTCCTGAAGAACGAGAAGCCGGAATTGATCTGGAACGGGGTTCGCGCCCTGCTGCCCAAGAACAAGGTCAAGCTGCTGCTCAATTTGCTGCTCGTCGCCAATGCCGCCATCCCGCGCGGTGGCAGATTGGTGGTCACGCTGGAAAACCTCGACACCGAGCCGCGCTTTGCGCTTGCCGCAAGCGGCCCGATGCTGCGCGTGCCGCCGAAATTCCTCGAACTCCATTCCGGCAACAAGCCCGAGGAGCCAATCGACGCCCATACCGTCCAGCCTTACTACACGCTGCTGCTGGCGCGTGAGGCCAACATGACGATCTCGATTCATGCGACCGCCGAAGAGATCGTGCTGTCCGCGGCTTGAGCGAAGCCGTTCGGCAGGACGTCCGAGCATCAAGAACAATCAAGTATCTTTTCCCGCTGATATTTGCGGCAATTCAGAACAGGAAAGTTTCATTGCCGGCAATGCCCCTGCCGAATGGGGCTGCAGACGACATGTTTGTAAAAACTTTACCTAACGGCTTTTCTACTTCTTTACCAGATCGGCCTAGTGTGCATCCCGATACCCGGATGCCGCCGGTTCGCCCCATGGCAAAGAGGAACCCGGAAATGAAGCGCTGCATGTTTGTCGACGATTCGAGCGTCATCAGAAAGGTTGCAAAACGGATTCTTGGCGGCTCCGACATGGTGGTGATCGAAGCGGCAACTGGACTTGATGCTGTCGAGATGTGCGCTGCCGAGATGCCTGATGTGATTGTCGTCGACGGCGCCCTGCCGGACATGCAAGCGGTCGACGTCATTCGCCAGGTTCGCGCCATGGAGAGCACGATCAAACCGCAGATTCTGATCTCACTGGTCGAGGTCGATGTTGCCTCGATCATGAAGGCAAAGCGCGCCGGCGCCCAGGGTTATCTGTTGAAGCCGTTCAACCGGCCGCAACTGCTCGAACGTTTTCGTACCTTGAAGGTTGCCGCCTGACTCGGCACGCCTCGGCCAAGAAGGACAGCAAAAAACCCGGCCTGAGCCGGGTTTTCTCATTAAATTCAATCGGATGGTGTTCGCTCAGGCGCTGACGCGGATGTCTTCCGGCTCGCGCAGCACATAGCCGCGACCCCAGACCGTCTCGATGTAGTTCTGCCCACCGGATGCTGCGTCGAGCTTCTTGCGCAGCTTGCAAATGAAGACGTCGATGATCTTCAGTTCCGGTTCGTCCATGCCGCCATAAAGGTGGTTGAGGAACATTTCCTTGGTCAGCGTGGTGCCCTTGCGCAGCGAGAGCAACTCCAGCATCTGGTATTCCTTGCCGGTCAGATGCACGCGCTGGCCGCCGACTTCGACGGTCTTGGCGTCGAGATTGACCACCAGGTCGCCGGTGGTGATGACCGACTGGGCATGGCCCTTGGAACGGCGCACGATGGCATGAATGCGGGCGACCAGTTCGTCCTTGTGGAACGGCTTGGTCATATAGTCGTCGGCGCCGAAGCCCAGGCCGCGCACCTTGTCCTCTATACCGGCCATGCCGGACAGGATCAGGATCGGCGTCTTCACCTTGGACAGGCGAAGTGTCCGCAAGACTTCGTAGCCGGACATATCGGGAAGGTTGAGGTCGAGAAGAATGATATCGTAATCATAAAGTTTACCGAGATCGACACCTTCTTCGCCGAGGTCGGTCGTGTAAACATTAAAACTTTCAGATTTGAGCATCAGCTCGATGCTCTGAGCGGTTGCACTGTCGTCTTCTATCAGCAGAACGCGCATTTCATTCCCCTTTTCTGCCGCCGGACCATGTCACGACCCATCCGGGACCGGAGCAGTGATTGCCTGAACAGAGGCTGCCATCGAATGGTTAACAAAACCTAATTCCGCACCAAGGACGGTACCAGATTTTTTAACCCCTTTCTACACCCTCTTGAATCTAATGATGAATCACAGAACCAAATCGCTAATGCTACACATTAATAAGTCGGACTAAGTGACTCTAGGGACTCGCTGGCCGGCTTCCGTATCGGGAGCCGGAATTTTTACCCGGCCTTAAGTCCTCGCCCTTATGATTAACAATGCGCGTAAACGAATGGTTACCGCCGGCAAAAAACTTTAGGGATTTGTTTCCCATAGTTCGGGGAATGCCGGTGGATACGGGCGGCGCCAGGCCCTGGCGGGCGGATTGGACGATATGTGCAGGTGTGCGTTTCCGGGAGTACCGAATCATGAAGTCACGTGAAAACCTCGTTCGGCTGAAGCAATTTCAGGTGAATGAGAAGCGGCGGCAGCTGCTGCAGCTCGACATGAT
The DNA here is from genome assembly GCF_030323165.1 of Mesorhizobium sp. C416B. Lineage (NCBI taxonomy): Bacteria > Pseudomonadati > Pseudomonadota > Alphaproteobacteria > Hyphomicrobiales > Phyllobacteriaceae > Mesorhizobium > Mesorhizobium sp. C416B. Next base: position 5,332,694 of record NZ_CP100471.1, on the reverse strand, counting down.
GATCGCCGAGTTCGAGCGCATGGCCGTTGAACTGGAGCTTCAGATCACCGCCGAGGAGAAGAAGGCCGGCATCACCGACATCAATCATTTTGCCTATCCGACCTTCGCCAAGGCGGCGCGTCTGCGCCGTGATAACCTCAGAAACTCTCAAAGCGACCTCGCCCAGCAGCGAAGCGCTGCCGAATCATTACTCGGCGAAGCTGAAGCGGAGCTTTCCAAGGCCGAGATGCTGGAATCGCGCGACACCAAGATCCGCGACGCGGAACTCGGCGGTCGCAGCGCCATGATCGGCTGACGGCAGGGTTTTAACCCGACCGGCGCCGCCTGACGCCGCGCTTTGCTTTGCGTGTAGCGCGCCAAAAGGCTCCGGCGCTGCTGATCCGGCCCGTAAGGCGGCCGCAGCTTCAGGCCCGTGCCAAATCCCTGTCCAGGTTCGCCGCTGCCCTCGCCCGCGCTTGCTTGATGTCAGGCACATGCTCTTCCGACCAGGACCGTATCTGGGTGAGCAGCCCCGCCAGGTTCTGGCCAAGTTCGGTCAATTCATATTCGACCCGCGGCGGGATCACCGGAAAGATTTCGCGCCGCACAAGCCCGTCGCGCTCGAGGACGCGCAGCGTCTGCGTCAGCATTTTAGGCGTGATGCCTTCGAGCTTACGCGCCAGTTCGCCGTTGCGCATCCGGCCACGGCGCAGCGCACAAACCGTCAGATAGACCCATTTGCTGGCCAGCATCTCGAGCACGGCGTGCGAAGGACACGTCCGCTGGAAGGCGTCATAGCCGGAGCCGCAATCATTATCACTATCCATGAGGTGCCTATATATGGAAAAGGTACATACTGGACAAGGGAATATTACTATCCAAATGATAGTGGCACAGAAACCCCAGCAGGAGCCTCCCATGCGTGCCGTTGTCCAGAATTCAGTCGGCGGACCCGACGTCCTCGTCATCGCCGATCGCCCCGCGCCCTCGCCCAAGTCAGGCGAAGTGCTCGTGCGCGTGCATGCCGCCGGCATCAATCCGGTCGATGGCTCGGTGCGCGCCGGTTACTATCCTTTGCTGGGCGAACCGCCCTTCACTTTGGGCTGGGATATTTCAGGCACGGTCGAGGCGGTGGGCCCAGGCGTCGATGGCGGCCTCAAGGTCGGTGACGCCGTGTTCGGCATGCCGCATTTTCCCAAGCAGGCCGCGGCCTATGCGGAACTCGCTGTCACCCCGGCTGATGAAATCGCACCGAAGCCGCAAGGCATCGATCACTTTCATGCAGGCGCGCTGCCGCTGGCCGGCCTGACCGGCTGGCAAGGCCTTGTCCGCCATGGCGGCCTGAAGCGCGGCCAGCGCGTGCTGATCCATGCCGCGGCCGGCGGCGTCGGGCATCTGGCGGTGCAGATCGCCAAGGCGCGCGGCGCTTATGTCATCGCCACCGCCAGCCCGAAGAAACTCGATTTCGTCCGCTCGCTCGGCGCCGATGAAGTGATCGACTACACCAAGGGAGATTTCACCGTCGAGGTCAGCGACGTCGACCTGGTGCTGGAGCCGATGGGCGGCGACCATGCCGACCAATCGCTGACAGTCCTGAAGGACGGTGGGGTCCTGGTGTCGCTGCTCAATGTCCACGACGCCACCCGAGCCAAGGCTGCTGCGCGTGGGATCCACGTCGAGCGCATGTCCGTCGTGCCCGACCGTGAAGGCCTCGTCGAACTTGGCAAACTGGTCGATGCGGGAAAGCTTGCGGTCCATGTGGCAAAGAGCTTTCCGCTCGAACAGGCGGGCGCCGCGCACGCTTTTCTCGCCACCCGGCCGATCGGCAAGGTGGTGCTGACGGTCTGAAGCAGGCATTACCGACAGGCAAAAGGGCGCGGTTACCGCGCCCTTTTCTGTTGTGGTCCTGGCTCTAGTGCCGGTATTGCTGGATGCGCGTCGTGCGCAGCCCGGCAAGGCCGTATTCGTCGATCGACGCTTGCCAGGACAGGAATTCCTCGGTGGTCAGCTTGTAGCGCTGGCATGCCTCGTCGAGGCTCAAAAGCCCGCCGCGCACCGCAGCAACCACTTCCGCCTTGCGCCGGATAACCCAGCGACGTGTATTCGTCGGCGGAAGATCGGCAATCGTAAGAGGGCTGCCGTCAGGCCCAATAACATATTTGACTCGCGGTCTAACAAGATCGGTCATCGTACTCTCTACTAAAAACTCAAAGACCCAATCCCCACCACATTACCGCCACAGCTTTAAAAATTGCCTAAGCGAACCCTAATGAGTAGGTAAGGATCATGAACGCCGCGTTAGTCTTTTCGTCGGCATTTGAGGCAACGGCGGACAGACGCGCAATTTTCCCGCAAAATCGGCACCGCCGCAAAAGCTGGCGCTGCTGGTGTGGTTGACCTATATTCGCGCCACTGCCATTGAAGCGCCGCAGAACGAAAGAACCATGAACAGCCTCGACCTTCCCGCCAGCCCGCAAAACACCCGCATCGTCGTCGCCATGTCGGGCGGTGTGGATTCGTCTGTCGTTGCAGGCCTTTTGAAGCGCGAAGGCTATGATGTCGTCGGCGTGACGCTGCAGCTCTACGACTATGGCGCGGCAACGCACCGGGCCGGGTCGTGCTGCGCCGGCCAAGACATTGACGATGCCCGCCGCGTTTCCGAGACATTGGGCATTCCGCATTACGTGCTCGACTATGAGGAGCGCTTCCGCAAGGCGGTCATCGACCCGTTTGCCGAGAGCTACGTTGCCGGCGAAACGCCCATTCCGTGCGTCTCTTGCAATCAGACGGTGAAGTTCGCCGACCTTTTGGCCACCGCCAAGGACCTTGGCGCCGATGCGCTCGCCACCGGCCATTATATCCGCTCCGGGGCCAATGGCGCCCACCGCGCGCTATTCCGGCCCGTCGATGCCGACCGCGACCAGAGCTATTTCCTGTTTGCCACCACGCAGGCGCAGATCGACTATCTGCGCTTTCCGCTGGGTGGGCTGTCCAAGCCTGCGGTGCGGGCCATCGCCGAAGATATGGGGCTGACCGTTGCCGCCAAGCAGGACAGTCAGGACATCTGCTTCGTGCCGCAGGGCAAATATTCCGACATCATCGCCAAGCTGAAGCCGGCTGCCGCCAACCCAGGCGACATCGTCCATATCGACGGCCGCGTGCTCGGTCGCCATGACGGCATCCTGCGCTATACGATCGGCCAGCGCCGCGGCATCGGCATCGCCTCGGGCGAGCCGCTTTACGTCGTCCATCTCGACGCCGACCGGGCCCGCGTCATCGTCGGTCCGCGCGAGGCGCTGGAGACGCACAAGATCTATCTGCGCAACATGAATTGGCTGGGCGATCGCGCGCTGTCCGACATTCCGGCCGCCGGCATGGAGCTGTTCGCCAAGGTGCGCTCGACGCGGCCGCCGCGCCCGGCCGTGCTGCATCACCGCGCCGGCAGCACCTTTGTCGAACTGGTCGACGGCGAGTCCGGCATCGCGCCCGGACAGGCCTGCGTGCTCTATTCCGACGACGGCAACGAAGCCCGCGTCTTCGGCGGCGGCTTCATCGAGCGCTCCGAGCGCGGCGCCGAGGCCGAAGCCATGCTCAGCCGGCTCGCAGCCAGGCCGGCGCAGATTCCCGCTGAGTAAACACTACCCTCTCGGAGACAGTTTTAGTTTCGATCTGCCTTAAGGGCAGAGTTTCGAAACGGTCTCAGGACTTTGTGTGCGTGACTGTACCCGCCGTCAGGATGCGCAGCACCCTGATGGCTTCCTCGCCGCTGGTGCGCGGCTCGGCCCGCGTCTCGATACACTGGATAAAGTGCTCGAGCTCGCGCGTCAGCGGCATCCCCTGGCCGACCGCGACATAGGACGGCTCGTTGGTGGTGAAGGCCCACTGGCCGCTGTCCTGCCACACCGCGTGGCGGTAGACGGCCAGCTTGCGCTCCCAGGGCTCGACATCGTCGAACACCGCCATTGCCTTGGTGCCGACCACGGTCAGCCGCCGCTCGCGATAGGGATTGAGCCGCGAGGTGAAGAGATGGCTGCGCAGCCCGTTGGGAAAACGCATGTGCAGATGCGCGAAATCGCTGAGATTGTCGAGGAGTGCCGCTCCCTCGCCCCTGACCTCGATCGGCTCGGTGCCGGTGATGGCCAGGATCATCGACAAATCGTGCGGCGCCAGATCCCACAGTGCGTCGTTCTCGGTGTGGAATTTGCCGAGGCCGAGCCGGTGCGAGTGGATGTAGCGGACCTCGCCGAGCTCGCCATTGTCGATCAGCGCCTTCAGCGTCTCGAAGGCGGGATGGAAGCGCAAGACATGGCCGACCATGAACACGCGGCCATTGTCCTTGGCCGCCTGCACGGCGCGCTCGGCGTCGGGCACGGTCAACGCAATCGGCTTTTCCACCAGCACGTCCTTGCCGGCCTCAGCGGCGCGCACGGCAAGATCGGCATGGAACTGCGGCGGCAGCGCCATGACGATGGCGTCGATATCATCACGCACGAACAGCTGGTCGGGCTCGATCGCCAGGCAGTCCTGCTCGCTGGCAAAGCCTTCGGCCCGCGCCCGATTGGCATCGGAAACCGCATGCAGCGCGCCGAGCGCCTTGAGGGTGCGGATGTGGTTGCTGCCCCAGTATCCGCAACCGAGGACTGCAATGCGCGGCTTCATCAGCTTCAAACTCTAATTTCTTGGCCGAGACATAGCGGCGTGCCCCGTCGAACTCAACCCCGGTGGCTTACCGGAGATGCCAGCCCGGCAAAGCTTTTACCGGCGACAATATGCCGGCGCCCCTCGCGCATCGATGCTTGACAGGCTCGCCCTCCCAACCTTATATCCGCGCGACCTTGGCGAACGCCTCGAAATGCCTTTCGATTTAAGGCGGATTTCGGGCCTTTCGCCGCCCTGGCGGGGTAGCTCAGTTGGTTAGAGCACGGGAATCATAATCCTGGGGTCGGGGGTTCAAGTCCCTCTCCCGCTACCACCATTCCCCCCGCTCCTTTGACGCCGTGGGGGAAGGCACCCTCGCCCAAGAGTGCCGTTAACCGCCCAGCGATTTCGACTTCGACGCCGCCGATCCTCGATGGATCTCGAAACACCGTGACGGTTTCGACCAAGTCGCGCATTGCCTCTGCACATTCGGAATCGCCAAAAGCAATGCCCTTAGCAAGCCCGGTCCGAAGTTGGTTTAGTTGTTCCTCGTAGCGAGCGAGCACCGCAGGGTGCAGCGCGATCACTGCCGTAGCGGCGGGCACCCGATCCAACTCGGCTAGAATGCCCTTACGCTCTTCATTCAGCGTTGTTGATTGCGGTCCCAGCACGGCTGGGTCGCCATAGCCCTTGGCAATGGCGTTGACCAGGCGCTCGATCTCCCGAGTTAGTTCTTCAAGCCGTCGCTCCAAACGGCTGCGCCTGGCATCGGTGTCGGCTGCCAAGCGCTTCCGTTCTTCGTGGTAGGTCTGGACGTACTGGGCAATCACTTCGGGATGGCGCAACTCGGCGGAAAGGCCGTTCAGAACTGCAGCTTCGATCGTATCCAAATAGAAGGTCTTGGGAGCGGCGCATGTTCCGCTTTCAGTCGCGGCGGAACAGCGGATGCGAATGCGCTTGGACTTGTCCACGCCTTTCGACGACATTCCCGCACCACAGGCACCACACCTCAGGAGCCCCGTCAACATGTGCCGTGGTCGGCGCTGGTGGCTTGGATGAGTGGTTGCACGCGCCTTCTTGCGTGCTTGTGCTGCGTCGAACAGGTCGGACCGAACAATAGCGAGGTCGGGCACTGCGACTACTCGCCAGTCACCCTTGGGATTTGGGCGCGAGACACGTTTCCCCGTGTCAGGATCCTTGATCATTCTGACCCTGTTCCAGATCAGGCGGCCAGCATAAAGCTCATTGTGAAGCAGCCCCGTCCCTCTCTGCACATTTCCATTGATGGTGGAGGCATTCCAGGCACGACCGCGAGGCGGCGGTATGCGGTCTGTGTTTAGATCGTGAGCGATATCGCGCGGGGTTTGCCCTGCGACATACTCTCGAAAGACACGACGCACGATTTCCGCTTCATCCTCTGCGATCATCCGCTTCCCGGGATCGCCTAGCACGTACGAATAGCCATAGGTCAGACCGCCGGCGTGAAGCCCTTTGTTGACTCGGCCGGCTTGGCCCCTGCGGACTTTGTGAGCGATGTCCTCTCGGTATAGCTGGCCAACGAGACCGCGCAGGCCGACCAAGACCGTGTTCACCACGCCTTCGTGAACGGCACGAATTTCGATGCCGAGAAATGAAAGGCGTTTGTGAATGCCCGCAAGGTCTTCCATGTCGCGCGAGAGCCGATCAAGTGCCTCTACGACGAGCACGTCGAATTCGTGCTCACGCGCTTTGTCCATGAGCTGAAGTAATCCGTCACGGCCCAGGACGGAGCCACCGGAGCGTGCTCGGTCGTCAAACGTTGCGACAACGTTCAACCCCTCACGTTCTGCATATGCTCGGCACAAAGCGAGTTGATCGTCGATTGATCGCTCATTTTGGAGGTCGGTTGAGAAGCGTGCGTAGATCGCGGTTCGAGTCATGATAAGTTTTCTCGGCCTGTTCACGCTCGTGGTCTTCGCGAGCCGCTTGGCGCGCAAGTGCTTTTGCAAGGCGCAGAATCGCTCTGTCAGGCGCTCGGAACAAGGCCCTTTTTTGGTACCTCACAACCATTGCGAGTAGCGCTCGCTACGGATCGGCTGGGCTTCTGCTGAAAATAACAGTCCGCAGAATGCGCGGCTTGGTTCAATCCTGCCGAGATCATGATCTTGGTCCATGTCTCCCAGATGCGCGCATGCAGGAGATGAGAAAAGCCATCAAATTGATTAGTCGCAGAATTGGATAGCAAGGCGTGCTTTTCGGAAATCCGCAAGTCCCAACCTCAAGCCGCAAGCTATTCCGGGCGGCTCTGGAGAAGCTCTCAGGCATGTCTGGCGGGATCGCCTGACTACACCCACCGCCGTCTTTCCGAGGTTGTAGGCAACAAGTGGCGCGGGCCCTCACGACCTCCTCAACCTCGTTTCTAATACTCGTCTGGGCATTGCACAGGATCGATTCCCTTTCCCAATTCAAAGAGCAGAGACGACACGCGGTTGCGCACACGCGGGGGGAGTCGCATCAGCCTTTCGATCAAGCGTCTGCCTTCCGCGCTGGCGATGAAGCCCAGGCGTTCGTCTACGGGCAGGAGCGGAGCGGTTGCCTCGCCATTGCCCGGCAGACCATCGAAGAAGCGGCTGACAGGAACATCCAGCGAGCGGGCGATTTCGTAGAGCGTGGAAGCGCTGACGCGGTTGCGCGCGCTTTCGTATTTCTGGAGCTGTTGAAAGCTGATGCGGATCGCACGGGCCAGTTGCGCCTGCGAGACGTCCGACTGGACTCGCAGAGTCGCGATCTGCCTGCCGACGTGACGGTCGGCCGGATGGGGACCGACCTCACCGTTAGGTGCCACACCGCTTTGAAAACGATCCAAGATTTTCATCAAGGCTTCACCTGCTCTGTGAGTTTTGCTGCTTTTCTGAGCTTGGGTTCGTCGCAGCGTCTAAACGGTGAAGACGGATGAGGTCATGCAGTACCGATCGGATGTGCGGCCAGGGAAAATCGTCTGGATGTTCCCAGTGCTCACCGTCACGCAGGATGACCTTGAGCTTGGCCAAAATGCCTTCGATGGACGTGGCCGCTGTCTGCGGTAGATCATCCAGAAGTGCCCCTTCGACTGTTTCCGATTGCCGGATCAGTTCGTCTGTTCTCGAATAGCCGATCTCAGCATCAGCAGCGTCCCAGCGCGCCTGGTGTGCCACGAAATCCGCAAGCGCCCTGCCCCATTCGACTTCATTTTCAGGAGAGTGGGCATCGTTCAGGCTCTGGATGGAATGGAGCGTCACGTCCGTACCATCGGCAAGCCGCACCTTGGCGCAGGGAAAGCCAACTATCCTGGCGAGGTGTGTCTCCAACCGCCGCTGTTCGCGGCACAGCGCCAGTGTCTCATCATGGATTCTTTGCCAGCTCCCACACAGACGAAGAGCAGGATCGGCCGCGCTGCCGTCCGTCAGTTCGCCAGCCAGCGATTTTGCCTGGAAGGGCCATGCCGCCGCGCCCGTGGCCGTTCCCGTCAGCAAGCGCCGCCGGGTGATGAAAAACAAATTTATGCTATCGTCGGAATCATCCATGATCCGAGCTCCAAACAGCTTTGCATGGTTGGTGATACAGCCAAACGCTTTGGCGGCCTCAGCTAAATATCTGAATTTAAGATAACTGAAAATCAGATATAAAGGAAGCCCCCATCTGAGTTCAGATGAGGTGATAAGTGGTCGATACACTCGGTACGAATCGGCACAAAGCTTTGATCGCGCTGCTGATCAAAAACCGTGAAGCGGCAGGCCTTACGCAATTTGAGTTGGCAACCAGGCTCGGCCAATACCAATCGTTCGTAGCTCGACTAGAAAGCGGACAGAGACGTGTTGATGTCGTGGAGTTTATAAACCTCGCCGAGATTCTCGGTTTTAGCGCTCCGTCAGCCATCAAGAAGCTATCGGAAGTAACAGGTTGAGCGATGGGAGCGTGTGACCGCGCTAGTGCAAATTGACAATTTTGCAGAACCGGCAAGGAAGCCCCCAAGTTGTTGCACCTACCCGTTCAATCGAACCTCTTCACCTCAGCCTTCGACCCCCATCGAATGGGATCCTCAACCCAGCGGTTGATCTCGGATTCATGCCACCCGGCGCCATTGGTGCTGATCCTCAGTTGAGCCGGGAACGTGCCGTCGGCGATCTTGCGATAGATTGTCGAGCGGGACAGGCCGGTCCTGGCGAGGACTGTTTTGAGACGAACGATACGATCCGGCTCGGACATAGCTTGCGTCCACCTGAATGGTTGTTGCTGATTTCTGTTGGGACAGACAGGACGAACCCATGCCGGAGGCAATCCGATTTTTCGCTTCATCCGCCTGTAGCGTGAAAACGGCGGCAAATCGGAGGGGTGTCAGAGCCCAAGGCCCCGCCCCTTTCCGATGCCATGGCTGAATGCCAGTTCCACACCCAGACGCCGGCCGGATTCGACCTCGATGCCAAGCGCCTTCTTATGATTGGCAAGCATGGATTCAAGCTGCGGATCGCGTTCAAGGCTCTTGGCCATATCGGACATGGCCGAACGCGTTGACTTGTAGCCGGACATGTCGCCGGCCTGATATTGCTCCCGTCCCGTCCGATCGAGCTTTTGCCAGCGTTCGACGAAACGGTCGGCGCGGCGGCCTGGATCGATGTCTATCCCGGTGCGGATTTCCGTCTCAAGCTGGAGAGCAAGCACGATGCGGCGGACGCGGCCAGCCCCCGCCTCGTGGACAAGTTCGGGATTTTTCACATAAGCCGCTTCGGCATCGCGCCAGCCAAAGGGCCGCACCTTCTCGAAGGCCCTACGGGCATCCCTCAACTCGCGCATCTGCTCGGGACTGCCCAGCCCATCCGCATCTCCGTTGTGCGATATCGCGTCGATAGCGCGCGCGTGACGAACAAGCGCCTTCGTACGAGCGCTGCGCAACGCCGCTTCCGCGTCCACCGGCACATTCGCGCCGCGTGGCACTCCGGTGGCGAGATTTTCTCTGCCGGGCGTCGGGTCCGCATCTCCGATCCGTACCTCTACACTCTCCCTTCCCGGCCCAGGTCCACGTTCCTGCATGGGCACGGCGTCTGCAGGCGAGCGCAACCCGTCGAGCAGTCCGCCTATCCTGTCGCGCAGCTTCTCCGGGACGATCCGGCGCACGATCTCGATCACGCGCTCGCGGAATGTGATGCCGCGCCGCTCGGCATAGTGTTGTGCCGGGTCGACCTGCCCGTAATCCAACGCCATGTCCTTGGCGCGGTCCCGTGACAGCGTCCGGACGAGGCGTTCGCGGGTCGTAAAGTCATCGCTGCCGTAGTGCAGGTCCATTCCGTCTCGATGCCGCGACAGTGCGACGTAGCTGCCATGCGCATCCATGCCCGGTGTAGCGAGCACATGGGTCCGGTCAACCGTCATGCCCTGCGCCTTGTGAATGGTTGCGGCATAACCGTGGTCGATGTGGGAATAATCTTTCAGGTCGAAGCGAACCGACCTGTCGTCATCGGTGCGCACGGTCATGCTCTGTGTGCTGACTTCCTCTACAATGCCAAGCGTGCCGTTCTTGACCCCAAGCCCGCGCTCGTTGCGCAGGAACATGACCCGGTCGCCGCTGGTGAAGGCTCTTGGGCCGCGTTCGACATCCACCTGAACCTCGTCGCCGAGATCGCCGGCAGCGCGCATGCGCTCGCGCGCTGCCTGGTTCAGGGCGCGCACCTCGTCGTTTGTGTGGGTGAGGATGATCCGGCTTGCCTCTGGATGCGCCTGCCTGTCGCGATCCCAGCGCTCGACGAGTTCACCTCGCGCCTCATTGCGCGTTGCAGCCTGATGCACCATCCCTTGCACGTCGTAGGCGCCGATCGCGGCGCCGATCCTGCCGGTTGCCAGATCGCGCGTAGCGTCACGCTGCCAGTCCTCGCGCTGCCGGCGCACCTGGCCGATTTCGACGCCGCCATGACGCTCATGGATGGCGCGGAATGCAGCGCCGGCTTCGATTGCTTGCAACTGCTGCGGATCGCCGACGAAGACAACTTTTGCGCCAACGTCGGCGGCATGGGAAAGCACGCGCTCCAACTGGCGCGTGCCGACCATGCCGGCCTCATCAATCACCAGGACATCGCGAGCTGTGAGCAGATCGCGGCCCTGTCCCCAGCTATGCTCCATACTGGCGATGGTGCGTGATGAGATGCCTGATCCGCCTTCCAGATTCTCGGCGGCAATGCCGGAGAGTGCCGCGCCTCGAACCTCGTAGCCCGCCGCTGCCCATGCCTGGCGGGCAACCCCCAGCATGGCGCTCTTGCCCGTTCCGGCAAAACCGACAACGACACCAAGACCGCGACCATCGGTGATATGTGCAAGCGCATCGCTCTGCTCGTCTGAAAGGATAAGCCCGCGTTGCGCAGCCCGCGCCAGTGCTGCCTCGCGATGTGCGTCACTCACCGCATGACGCTCGTCCAAATCCATGCGTTCCGCAGCGCGGTGAAGGCGCTGTTCGGTCTCGATCATCTGCCGGGTTGTGAAACGGTCTTCGCCGCGCCTGTCTTTGCCGAGCTCGATCAGATCGGGTGCGTTGCTGATGGCTGCCACCACCGCGTTGAACTGCTCTACTCCATCGCTGTGGCGATGCGCAAACTTCGCAATTTCTTTTCGGGTGAAGGTCGATTGCTGATGGGTGATGGCGTCGAGCGCCAACGATGGATCGGCAATGATGCGCGCACCATTGTTGCGCGCGATCTCGCGATGCAGTTCGGCGCGATCTGCTTCATCGTGGCCAGCAGCAAGGCCACTGCGCTCGATGCGTTGAGCCGGGGCGCCGATCTGAGTTTGCGGCTCCAGCGCAATGCCTTGCGCTTCCAGACTGCGATGATCGATGCGGGCGTCGATGTCGAGTTCGGCCAGGCGTTCATTGGCCAGCTCCGCCCACCGCTCGCGCCAGCGCTCGACCAGCTGGGTAGCATTCCAGTCTCGAACCTTGGCACCAAAACCATTCTCCTCCACGGACCGCATGGTGAGCATGACATGAGCATGTGGCTTGGGACTGCCATCCTCCGCCCTGTCCCAATGCACGTTAAGATCGGCGACCATGCCCTTGCTGACAAACTCGACTTGTACAAAGTCACGCGCCAACTCGATGCCTTGCGCCTGGCTGAGTTCACGCGGGAGCGCAAACTCGACCTCGCGGGCAAGTTGCGCATCCTTCCTCACCTCGAACGCCTCGACATCGTTCCAAAGCCGTTCGCGGTCGCGCCAGGCCTCCGGTGCATGCTCTGGCAGCATCACCTCGGAATGAACAACACCGCGCTTGGCGGAGAAATCGTGGCTTCGTTCAATCCGCTCGTCGCGCAGCCGCGAAGCCGAGCGGTAGGCAGCGGACGCCACAGCGCTTGAGCCTGCCTTGCGGCCAATGACCTTGACATGAAGATGATAGATCGCCATCGCGACCAGATCATTTGCACGTCAAAGCGTACGTCGGCACGACGTATAAGCGCGCCCTCCCTCGAAAAAATCTCGGGATGGACCAGCCCGTCCCGGGCTGTCTCGGCAACCCTGAAGCCTTCCGGCAGCCGCTCGCCTATCATTGCCACACCGACAATCAATGGAGATAGCCATGCGCAAGCCACGTGACTTCGACGCCGAACTAAAGGCGCTTGAAGAAAAAGCGCGAGAGCTCAAAACGCGAAAGGTGCAGCAACTTGGCGAACTGGTGATCGCCACCGGCGCCGATCAGCTCAGCACCGACGAACTGGCCGGCGCACTGGTAGCCATCGCCGAGACGAAAGACACGGCAAAGCGTGAGGCATGGGCCAAGCGTGGGGTGATGTTTTTCGAGAGCAGGTCCCGGCGAACTGCTTCGGCATCTCAGCGCAACCCTCGCGGCGCTCCAGCGCAACCGGGCAGCGCGCAATCGCCGGCAGGCGGCACAGGCTCGCAATGACATGAGAACATGGCAGGTGGAGCGTCGCAAACGCACCCGACAGCTGATCGAGCTTGGCGGTCTCGTCGTCAAGGCAGGCATTGTCGAGCTCACCAATGACGATCGCGCAATCATCTACGGCGCGATGCTCTGGATCGCCGCGAAGCTGCAGGGCCATGACGGTAAGCATGCGCGGGAGCTTTTGGCCGCGAAGGGAAAGCAGGCATTCGATGGTGAACGGCGTGAAGAGCAGATGGACTGGCGAACATAGCCACAGTTGGCGCGAGCAGCGGCCAGTCCGAAGTCGGAACAGCAAACTTCCGCCGGTGTGCCAGCGCCGCAGTCAAGCGCTTGCGCAGGAAGCTTTCGCGATCTCCTCGCGACCGCCGACAATCTTCTCTCGCGAGCCTTGATCCTGGTGATATAGAGCGCAAGGCTCGCGTTGGCGACGCTCGTCAAAGCGGGCGCTGCCCTATGAGCGAACTTCAAAATCCAGATCGTGCCCTCGAAACCTCCCACGCCCTCCAGATTCGATCATGCACACTGCGCATTGATACAAACTCTATAGCCAGGGCGAGAGCCAGCGGCACGGCTTTGCACAGCTGGAACGGGCGGAAAAGCCAGGGAAGCTCCTCGCTTCGGCAAAGGCATCCCAGCCGATACAAAAAGGGAAATTATATGACCGCTGCTCTCGAGCAAGGCAACAAACTGGATACCGTGTCGATAACGGCTGACATTGTCGCCGCCTATGTATCGAACAATCCAGTACCGGTTGGCGAGTTGCCGAAACTCATCGGCGACATTCATGCCGCCCTGAATGAATGGCATCGGCACGCCGGCGGTAGAACCTGTGGTAAAACAGGACCCGGCAGTTTCGATCAAGAAATCGGTGACACCTGACTTCATCATCTGTCTGGAAGACGGAAGGAAATTCAAATCGCTCAAGCGGCACCTTCAGCACTTCAACCTGACCCCCGACGAATACCGGCAGAAATGGAACCTGCCGTCCGACTATCCGATGGTGGCGCCGAACTACGCGGCTACCCTGTCGGCTCTGGCGAAATCAATAGGGCTCGGGCGCAAGGCGGCGACGCCCACGTCTGCCGCGGCGGAAAAACCAAAACGGGCTACTCGTGCGGCGGCAGCGGCGACGACTGCGGCGGCCATGAAGTCGCCGCTGAAGAAGGTCCGCAAGGCGCCGGCCAAAGCGTAACGCGCTGCACCTAGCGGACGTGCCAAGTTGTATAGGACCTGAACATGGCAAAGCCCCGCCTTGCGGCGGGGCTTCGTGTTTTGTCGGGTCACTCTGCGGCGCGGCGTGACCAGATGAGCGAGAACTCACCCTCGGTGTCGGTCTCGACCAGGCTCGCATAGATCGGAGCGGGGAAGCTGGGATCGTCGAGCTTGACCGAGTGGTAGTCGCGTCCCTCGCGCGAGGTCTTCTTCCATGCCGCCCCGAACTCGGTGGCGCCAGCGAAGATGCGGAAGTCGGGACCCTTTTCATTTTCGCCATCCGTCGGAGCGAACGTTACCGTCTTGACGTTGAGATTGAGGGTCTTGACCGAGCCGGAGAAGCCGTTCGCGGTGCGGGAGAAAGTGCCGATCGTAGCCATGGTGATGTTCCTTTGTGTTTTCTCGGGCCGCGCCCAAGGCGGCCTCGATGGTGGACGTGAGACCGGAAACGATCGGTCTGCATCCCGAAGGGGCTGAAACGAAGTGGAAGACGGCGACGCGAGGCTTTCTTGGACCGTGAGGAATGGACGCGCAGCGGACAGGGGAAGAAAACGCAGCGCCGACGTTGCGAGAAGACGATCGAGACGGAGTGAAACGAAGACGGTCTTCGGTCAGACCCAATCCATTCGAGGACGCCTTGGGCGTGGCCTGGAAAGAATACCCGGAAGGAACGCCACATTGGCTAAGATCCAGTCAGGGCCATTGTAGCTTGCGCCCTGCGCTTCTGAATTTCGGTCACAGACCTTCCTCACGCGCCAGGGCGGTGTTGGTCCTACTCCTAACCGGTGAAGAAGGGACGTCCGATTTCCCTAATCTTTGGGCTGAATCGTCATCGCGTTCGGGGCGGCTCCGAAGGCGACCAATTGATTGCTGAGGGCAGCACTTCTAAGCCGACAGATGCCGACGATTTCCTATAGATGCGTCACACCTGATCCTCCACCGCATGGCCGAATGTTCCCGCTGCGGTCACGCCGACGCGCGGTGAGGCATTGCTGGAAGGTCGGATTCACGCCGGGCGTCTGACGCCGAGGTGATGCGCTGCGTGACTTTCCCGATAAGAGTGGTGGAAATTCCCGGTTCGACCATTGGTTTGGAGGTGCATCCCGAGCATCTGCCGAAGCGCTTGATGATCCACAAGCCGATGAAGATCGACGGCAAGGTCGTCTGGCACACAGAGATTTCGAGGGTGGGACATGGCCAGGTCGAAAGGTTCGCAGCAATTATCACAGGCTGAAATTGAGCGCTTTGTGACGGCAGCGGAGGCACTGCACTTAAGTATCATCAAGCCGTTTATATCGCCCGATAGCGACCACTTACCGGCAGACGCGCGTCCTGCATGAGGTGCTGTTGAAAGCCGTGCGGGAAGTCACCGGGAAGGAAGTGGCGTTCATCCAGTGGAACGGGACAGGGCCGTCCAAGCCGTAGCGTGGCTCTAGCCGTTTTCGCAGCCGATCCCATCGCCGTCGCGGTCCAGATCATAGATATCCCTGCCGACAACAGTGACCGGGCCGCGTACATAGGCGGACCATTGCCCTTTCCGGAGGAGCAATCGACGTCGCTGGCGATTGGAACGCAGGCTGCCGCGTAGTTTGGGGCGCACGCGTCTTCGGCATGAGCGCAGCCGATGAAAGATGCCACACCAAAAGCGACCGCGCCTACACGACGGGAAGCCGCCGGCTGGATCCTATCCGAATCAGCGCTGTATCTCAGTCGTCTATCTCTTCGCCTTCATCGTCTTCGTTCGAACCGCGAGACGAGTCTTCGACGAAGGTTTGGCAGCCCTCATTAAATGGTTGGCTGTTTGAGCTGCAGTCGCTGTCGTTGGAAATCTGATTTTGCTCAGCCCAGTCGTAGCCAGCTTTATGCCCGGAACAATCTTCGGTGCAGTCATTTCCTCCGAAAGTCCCCTGCGCATGACATGGCGTGGCTGATGCCGCCGCAAGCATCAATGTGCCCAAGTGGAACAGCCTTCGAATTCTCATCTGCGCCCCCCCATGGTGAGCAACGCTGCTATCTAGGCGCCGCGAATATGCCTACTCGCACGAACCCAAATCACGCAATTTGGTCCTGATATCAGTGGCAGTGATACTCGCCAGTCTTGTGGTTGGTATGGCATCCATTGGCATCGGTGCCGCCGCCGTGTGCGAAGGTATCCATCGAAAATGCGAACATGGTCAAAGCCGCCATGGCGGCAAGGAAGCCCTCCCATGGCGAGCGACGGGCTTAGACGCCCAATTGCGCGGCCATCATTTGCGTGGCCGCCGTCGTCCGGTCAATGCCGCTGGTGATCGACAGCAGATGTCGTTTCGTCAAAAGAAATTCGGAGTCGCTGCAATCGGCCACAGCGCGCTTGAACAGGGCTCGCATGGCGAATCAGCGCGACCTCGCCGCTACCAGATCACAGACCAGCGAGGCATCTGTCGGCGCAAGTTGATTTGCGACGGCCTTTCGGATCGCAAAGCTTCGCGAACTCGGCTTTCTCAAAGCGGGTCAACGGCGCGGCGGCGGAAAATCAGGGGATTTCGGATTGGTCTTGGCCATGACTTCTGTACACGATTCAAAAATCATTCTTCGCCGCAAAAAATTGCCGCATGCCGCATCTGTGGTCGCTCGTCGACACGCAACCGACATGTCCCTCCGTCGCGCAGTCGCTGTGGTAATGGGGGTGCCACCGCCACGGCGCCACAACGGCCTGTGGCGAGTGTCGATCAGCCTGGCTGACTCATAGCAGCCCGAATGCCATTGCGGTGAGAAAGGCCACCACTAGCACCACCAGGACCCCAATAATCAGCCAGACGGCGCTCTTGGCGTCCATTTAGACCCTCAACTGTCGGTTCCATTGATCACATAGCGCGACGCGAAGACGCTCACCAGTCACTGTGACTCCAGCGGATACGCGTCCTGGGCGAACTGACGGGCGTTTGTGGATAGGGACTACTGTGGGAGCGTGGGTTCGAAAAGTGGGAATATTCGCGCGCAAAAGGCCGGCCGGCTTACCGGCCTGTCGCGCGGTCAGTCTCAACTGGTTGCCGGCTTGGATGTAGGCGGCTCACGGCGAGCGAGCAGCTTGTCGATCCGCCTTCCATCCATATCGAGGATCTCGAAGCGCCAGCCCTCGTAGTCAAAGTGCTCACCGGCTTCCGGCAAGTGCCCAAGGCTGGACAAGGCGAACCCAGCGATCGTGTGAAAATCCCCTTCGGCAGACCCCGATCGGAATCCTAGGCGAGCGAACGCATCGTGCGCCAGCATCATTCCGTCGATGAGCAAGGACCCGTCATCGCGCTCGATGACATCAGGGTCCTCATTGTCCAGGTCAGGAAGGTCCCCTGCGATGGCTTCGAGCAGATCGGTCTGGGTGACGATCCCCTCCAGAGCGCCATATTCGTCGATGACGATCGCCAGACGCACCGGCGTCCGCTTGAACTGATCGAGTACACGGAAAATCGGCGTTGCCTCGTGAACGATCAAAGGTTCTCGGATGACCGCCATCGGGTCAAGCGTTTTGCCGTCGAGCACCTGGTCGAGAAGGTCCTTCTTCAGAATCATGCCAAGCGGTTCGTCTATCCCCCCACGGCCGACCAGAAGCTGCTCATGGCGACATTGCCGGATGGTGCGCAGAATCTCGTCAGGGATGTCGTCGGTATCGATCCAGTCGATATCGCGTCGCGGTGTCATGATGTCGGCAATGCGCCGATCGCCGATGTTGAAGACACGCTCGACCAGTTCCTGTTGCGTCTGATGAAGGAGCCCTGCCTCCTGGCTTGCCGCCACGAGCAGCTTCAGCTCTTCGGGCGAATGCAAGGACTCCTCGCCTGTGCCCGGACGCAGACCGCACAGACGCAGCACCAGATTGCCGAGACCGTTGAGAACAAGAATCGCCGGCCTGAGCAGGAACAGGAACAGACCGAGAGGGCGGACGACCCGAAGTGCCGTGCTCTCGCTGCGCTGGAGCGCCAGACTTTTCGGCGCTAGTTCACCCAGGACAATGTGTAGCGCGGTTATGATGATGAAGGCGATTGCGACGGCAATGGTGTGCGAAGCTGCCGTGGCCAGCGACCCCATCACTCCCAAGAGGAGTGGCTCGATCAGATGAGCGAGTGCAGGCTCGCCGACCCAACCGAGCGCCAGCGATGAGATGGTGATGCCGAGCTGAGTTGCTGCAAGGTTCGCATCGAGATTCACCAAAGCCCGTTGAAGGAGGCTGGCGTTCGAGCGTCCAGCTGTAGCCAATTCGTCGACGCGGCTTCGTCTAACCGCGACCAGCGCAAATTCGGCGGCGACAAAGAAACCGTTGGCGCCTACGAGTAGGAGAACCAACAGAATTCCAAGAATGTCGCGTAGACTACCATCGTCCGCAGGCATGATATCCTCTTTATGAAACAGCCACTCTCATCTCTCAAGCGCGTATGCCGCCGTCGTGGAACCGCCGTTGGCCATCATTGCGGAGCGATCACCGCAGCTCCGCCTCTGACAATCAGGGGCAAGATAGCCAAATCCGCGCTGAGTATCCTACCCCCGCAAAAAATCCGCCGGCGCGAACCGGCGGGCCAGAAATCGGATAGAAAAAGAACCGGTCATGCCGGCCGAACTAAATGTGGCATCTGGGTAGTCGAAGTCAATGGACCCGCCGCGTAGAGATCGCCTTTGATCCAGTGATTTAGCAATATCACCCCGATGCCGGCGAGGATCGCCAGCGCTATCATCCAAATGATCTTCTGACGGTCGCTCAATGTTCTAAACCCAAACCCGAACCGCGCGTGCCGGCACTTAATGGCACGACGTCGTTAATTGCAATGTGATCCCTATGAGAATCGCTGTGGCCTTGGCGGTCGGTCAAACTTTCTCATTTCGACGAGATTTGCCAGACAGCCACGCCAGTAAGAATAAGGCCGGCGGTACCTTCGATAGTTCGCGATATCACATCGAACAGGCGCGGCCGACGGTCGAAGAAATGCACCAGCCGTTCCCGAAACAGGATCGACAGAACTGCCACGCAAGACAACGTCAGTGCCACGCCGGCCATCATGGTGATTGCAAAGAGTATGCCCGCGACCGGAACACCTCTTGAGATCGCGAAGGTCATCGCGAAGAGCGTCAATGGACATGGGATCAGGCCGGCCATGACGCCCACAACCTCGCCTTCATGCTGATGGTGTTGACCGTGGCTGAGCGCCCGCCAAAGCATCCACAGACCAATTAACCCGAGCAGGCCACGACTGACATCCTCCAAAAGCGGCGCCCGGCCGACGCTGCCCAGCGCAATCGAGACCAATGGCAACGAGAGGGCTGCAATCACAACGGCAATCGTGACATGGGTGAAGGAGAGTGTCAGCGACACCAGTAGGCCGCGACGGATGCTGGCATCCGATCCGGCCAAATAGGTAGCCAGCACGGCTTTGCTGTGTCCGGGTGTCAAAGCATGCGCAGCTCCGAACAGGACACCCATCGGCAGGAAGGCAGTGAACGCCAGCCAGTCGCCCCCGGCTGACAGCAATTTGATCTGTTCGGCGAGCGCCAAGTATATCGTGCGTTGAAACTCGACCAGGGTTTGGAAAAACACGTTCTATCCGTTCCGCCGCTTCAACTGCACGTCAATTCAAGGCGTGTCGCGAATATCTTGCCGAGATCGGTTCCGGTCGGATCGCTGAAGAAGGCATCCGTCAATTTCGTCTGATTCTGTGCGATTGCGGTATTCGGATCGGGGCGGACGACGGCCCTCGTGCAATCTTTCGGTAGGCCAGCCACGGCGATCTTATCGTCATCGGTGAAATCGATCGCGGTGTAGAAGGTCGGATCGTAGACGCCGATGCTCACCTTGCCGGCGAGCGCCAACGTGTCTTTCGGCTGCGTCTCGAATTGGATGATGAGTTGATTGTTCTCGTAGCTAGTGACCAGCCTCGCCGGCGGCGTCATCGCCACGTCCTTGCCTTCCACAGTGACCATTTGGAAATAATTGTATTCTTCCAGTGAGGCATGGATGGTGAGGGCGGCGGCGTCGAGTTCTTCGGCGTCGAGAGTAAGGTCGGAATTCTTGTCGAACTCCATCAGCACCGTCGAGGAGAAGAGCTCGTCGAACCGCCAGAGATGCTTGAGCGACTTGACCGACTTGTCAGCGCCAACCGTTAGGTCCAAACGGGCTTCCGCGAAGACATGAGGATGAGCGCCGACCGCGACGGTGGAGGCGAGCAGGAGCGCCATGCCAAAAATCGTGCTGGTCAGTCGCATTTGCGCTCGCTTTCTCGTCATTGCGCGCCAACCGAGTGATCTGGCAGCGCAAGCAGGCTAAATTGGGACGCGGCCCGCGAAGCCTTTTCAATCATCGACGATCGAACTTGCTATGATGGCGTTCGCTGTGCCCCGAACGGCTGGCGACGTCAAATGCACGAGCTGCTTGCGATTGCCCGCGATCAGTATGAACAGCCGGGAAACCTGCCTGCCCTTCCTCTCCTCGCCGATTTTTTCGGCGTCGGTGCGGTGGAAGAACCGTTTTTCAAACTCGGCGCGGTCGACATCGAAAAGCTTGAGCGAGCAGGTCTGGACGGACCTGCCGTCCATGGTCGCCCTGGTCACCGCGACCATCGTTCCGGCCGGAAGGTCGTCGCCGGTGACCTGCCATCCGCGGAACGCCTTCATGGCATCCACAGGAGCAAGTGCCGCGCCGTCGACGAGCGGCGTCCATCCGCGCGTCTTTGCCAATGTCGCGGTTCGCTCGAAGTCGGGGCCGTGCGCCAGGCATGTCGCGTGGAAGGCATCCAGCGCCCGGTCGACGCCATCGGCATGCGCAAGCGGTGATGCCAACCATGCGGCCGCAAGCGTCAAGGACAAGTAGGTCTTGGGCATTCGGTAGACTCGCGTATCGAAGCAGGCCGGGATAGCCAATCGGCAAGATAGCGCCGCGGCGGCTACGCACGCAATGCAGCGCGGCCCGCGACTACCGGCCCGCGCGTCTTCCTGGCGGCGGCGCGCCCGGTCCGGTCGCCGCGGCATGCGGCGCTCAGGCAGGCAGGATCTTGTCCGTGGTCGCGCGCACATAATCGAGGTTCATGGTCCCGACGGCGCCGGTATCGTCGACCCTGAAGCCTGTCTCGACCAGTAGAGTTCCGACCGCATTCATGTCGATATGCCCGTGCCGATGGAGCCTCGGCAATCTGGATTCGTGCAGCGGCCTTCGGAAGTCGATCAGCAGCAGTCGGCCTCCCGGCTTCAGAACCCGCTCCGCTTCACGGAAGAAGGTCGATCGGTCGGGTTTCGGCAGGTGATGCAGCATGAGCGTACCGATCACGATGTCGAATTGGCCATCCTCGAAGGGAAGTTCCTGGGCCGTCGCCTGGACGAAGGTAAGATCAACGCCGGCTCGCGTAGCCTTGACGCGCGCCCTCTCGACCATTTGGACCGATGCGTCGACGCCCGTGACGCGTCCGACCGCTCCGACCAACCGTCTCGCGGCTATGGCAAGCGTGCCCGTACCGCAGGCGACATCGAGCATCGCCTCGCCGGGCTGGAGCCTTGCCAGACGCAGCATGAATTCACGGAACCGGTCCTCGCGGCCCCAAGTCAGGACGCGCGCAAGCAGGTCATAGCCGACCGCCCTATGCAGGACGATGCCGATGCCCCTTTCGCCGGCGCCATGCGCGCCGGCAGTCCGCATGTGATGGAAGCCGCCCCAGAGTGCGAATGCCGCGACCGCAGCGAGGATGAGGCCGTGGACTGCAGCCGTCCAAGCACCGGCATTGAGATAGCCGTCCCCGAAATGAAGCATTAGCAGAAAACCGGCGACCAGCGACAGTTTGACGAGCACAGCAAGCATAATAACACCCTTTCGCGAATGCTGTCCGTTTCCAGCCCGATGACCAAATTGGTGCATTTCCTTTTGCCTCCTCGTCCGTTTCCGGAGTGCTCAAGGCATTCTTGAGCTTCTGGACTCGGCGTATCATACTGGACAGATTGTCCATTAGCGCTGTTGCTGGACAACGGACCGCTGAACGTCCCAAACCGCACGGTGGAAAGAGCAATGACCATTAAAATCGAGCGGCCCGACGACAGGGGTACGATCGACCGTCGTGTCGCGCGCACGCGCGCATGCTGCAGGACGCGCTGATTGCTCTGATCCCAGAGTGCGGCTATGCGGCTCTCACCGTGGAAGACATCTGCCAGAAAGCTGATGTCGGCAGGTCGACCTTCTATACGCACTATGCCGGCAAGGACGAATTGCGCAGCGCGGCCCTTGAGGCGCATCTGCTGTCGCTGAGCAGGCGCGTGTCGGCAGACGAAAAGACAGGCAATCGCCTGTTCGAATTCAGCCTGCCGATGTTCGAGCACGCGCGGGCGTTCCGGTCGCTTCACAAAGCGCTACTTGCGAGCAGCGGCGACACGATCCACGATCAATTGCGTGAACGCATACGGCGCGCAGTGCGAACCGAACTGTCTGGCAAGCGGATCGGCGACGCGGGCGTGCCGCTGGAATTCGTCGTCCAGTTCATATCGGGAGCCTTTCTCTCGGTGCTTGCCTGGTGGATCGCCGAGGACTCCAGCCTATCGCCGGCCCAGGTCGACGACCTGTTCCAGCGGATGGCGGGTTCAGCTCTTCCGGGGCGGTCACCCTAGCAAGACCTTCCAAATCCAGATCTCGCGCCGGTTGAGGCTAACGTTCCTCGGGCGGCCGAATCTTGCGAAACGTCATGAGCAAAGGATTTCGTAGATGGTGTTCAAGCCACCGGCGACGAGAATTGGTCAGCCGAAACCGGAAACGGCAAGCAGGGGTCCGGCGACCGTCGGACTGACCGCCGAACCGCGTTCGGCCAGAGCCCCACTCGGACCGCCAATCTTCGTCGATTCAAAATCGCATGGCAACGAGTCGAGCTATTTCGGCCGGCGCTTGATCGGGGATGGCAAAGACCGAGCTGACGTTGATCTCACAAAGCGCATACGTGTCTTCACCTGACACAGTCCGTGGTCCGTAGACAAAATCGGCATCCCAAATGATCGGCAGCGACCTGGCATCGACGCCTAGCACAGCCATCATTTGCGGCGTCCACCCGGTTTCCATATTGGTCCGCAGCGACTGAAACGGTTCGGCCGTGGCGGGATGCATTATCCGCGGCCCTGGTTGCGCAGCCTCGGAATCTGGCCCTTCAGGAGGTGGTGGGATTAGGGCCTTGATGAACTGGTGGCCAAAGCCGACCACCTTGTCGGCGCCCATGTAACAGCGGATCATCCCGTCGGGTAAACGCGGTTGGAATGGCTGATCCACGATGCAGCCATCGGGTGTCAAATACACCTCGCAGCGCGCCATGAAATCCGGCAGTGCGAGTTCTTCCGGCATACTGCCGCGTCGCGCGTGCAGCACCCGAACCGCCGGCTCTCCGCCAGGAAGCGAACCGATCAGCTCGACCTTCCATACTCCCTGGCCGCCATTGCCGCGGTTCTGCTTCAGCACCCGTGGACCGGCCGTCCGAAGCCGCTCCGGAAACGCCTCGCGAAAAGCCTCGGCGGAGCCGTAGAGGTAAGTATCGGTTCCCCATCCGAGATGCTTCGTACGGTGCAGAACTTCCTTCACGCCCATTTTCAGGATCACGTCTGGATGTGCACTCACCCAGGGGCCGCGTGCCGCCACGTCGCGCAGCAGCGGGTCGAGCACCGCACGGGTTTTTCCCTCGTGCAAGGGATCGACCCAGACCAGCACGCCGTCCGTCGCCAGGAGCTGGGTCCGAACCTCCTCGGCAAACTCTTCGTCATAAACGGCCGGTTCGGCGTGAACACCGATCGCAGCGAGTTCCTCGAACACGCGATGAAACCGGTTGTTCTGCGGTGTCGCCGTGCGACGCGCCTCCCGGTCACCGCGCCAGACCACAGCCACTCGCCTCGTGCCCATTATACCTCGCCTCCTACTTGCTCGCCCATCAGGCAGCCCCGATACGAAATAGACTGCGATGCTCGCATCCGAGCAGAAAGATCGCCCTAGACCGAGCCCGCCGCGACGCCGAAAAGCACGCCCAGGATCGAACATGCCGCTAGCACCGGGATCACGCCGACCTTGAAGCGGAATACCGCCAGCATCGCACCGACGGTCAGTACGAGAGACGGAATGTTGAGGGAACCGAGGACTGGCACGTCGAGCCTCATGCCCAGCAAGCCGATCTCATGCAAATCGCGAAACAGGACATGAAGCGCGAACCACACCGCGAGGTTCAGGATCACTCCAACCACCGCTGCCGTGATGGTCGACAGTGCGGCTGACAGGGCCTTGTTGCTGCGCATCGTCTCTATGTACGGCGCGCCGAGAAATATCCACAGGAAGCACGGGACGAAGGTCACCCACGTCGTCAGAAGGCCGCCGAGCGTTCCAGCGACCAACGCGTTAAGAACCCCCGGCTCCCGGAATGCTCCCATGAAACCAACGAATTGAGTGACCATGATCAGCGGACCCGGCGTCGTTTCGGCCATGCCGAGGCCATCCAGCATTTCTCCAGGCTTCAGCCAGCCATAGTGCTCGACTCCTTGCTGGGCGACATAGGCAAGCACCGCATAGGCCCCGCCGAACGTCACCACCGCCATCTTGGAAAAGAAGATGGCGATGTCGGTGAAGACATTGCCTTGCCCAAGAAACAGCAACAAGAAAAGGACCGGAACGAACCATAGCAGCAGAAACACCGCCGCAATCTTCAGCGACCATTCGATGGATGGCCGGGCATGCGCCGGCATCCCTTCGCCAAGCGCCGAGTCGACATCATCGACCTGCTTGCCACCAAGCTTGCCATGTCCATTGCCTGGCTGGAATGCGGCCCAACCCATCTTGCCCCCGACGTAGCCGATCACGGCCGCAACCAGGATGACCAGCGGGAACGGTGCATGGAAGAAGAACAGGGCGATGAAGGCTGCCGCAGCGAGGCCGACCATCACATTGTTCCTGAGCGCCCTCCTGCCGATCCGCAGGACCGCTTCGAGCACGATGGCCAGAACCGCCGCCTTCAGGCCGAAGAAGAGCGCCTGGATAGCGCCAACGTTGCCGAAGATGGCGTAGATCCAGCTCAGGACCATGATGGCGACCGCGCCTGGCAGCACGAACAGGATTCCCGCGACGAGGCCGCCTTTGGTCTTGTGCATGAGCCAGCCAATATAGATGGCCAATTGCTGCGCCTCCGGACCTGGCAGCAGCGTGCAGTAGTTGAGCGCATGCAGGAATCTCGTCTCGCCGATCCAGCGCTTTTCCTCAACGACGATCCGATGCATCATGGCGATCTGGCCGGCCGGGCCGCCGAAGCTGAGCATTGCAACGCGAGCCCATACTCGCATGGCGTCCGCAAACGAAATGTCATGGTCGTGGGTTTCGGCCAGAGATGGCGGCGTCGTGACGGACTGCTCCAGATTGGCCATAGTTTGAGTCCCTGCGGTCATCCGCGTTTCTTGCGGAAATACTGATAGAGGTTGTCGAAGACAGGAGCGCCCTGCGCGATCCGCTGTTCGTCGCTCTCGTTCGCCATGGCGATGCCTGCAATCAGACTGGCAATCCCAGTCGCCTCCTCGCGACCGAACTTGTTGTCCTTGAGGTCGATGTCATGGACGATCTCGGCGATGGCCTGGAGTGCCGGATCATTGATGCCGGCGCGGGTAAGCAGAACTTCGAAGCTGCAGCGATCGCCCTCATGGGTGATTTCGCCTTCGAACATGTCGAAGCGCAATTCCCCCTCCTTTGGCACGTATCCCTTGCCCGCTACGAAGCGGATGATCGCGTCAGCATCGATGAACCGGCGGATCAGCCAACTGCAGGCGATGCGGTCGACATGCACGTCCCGGCGCGTGACCCAGATTCGGCCCTTGAGCTCGCTCGGCTCGGCGGCCTTCTTCGGTTCCTTGGTCATGGCCTTGTCCTCTGTAAGCTGTGTTTCAAGTTCGGCGATCAGTCCCTCGATCGTGAGGCGACCGCTGGCACCAAAAAAGTCGATCATCACCACTTC
Source organism: Mesorhizobium sp. C416B (assembly GCF_030323165.1). Taxonomy (NCBI): domain Bacteria; kingdom Pseudomonadati; phylum Pseudomonadota; class Alphaproteobacteria; order Hyphomicrobiales; family Phyllobacteriaceae; genus Mesorhizobium; species Mesorhizobium sp. C416B. Next base: position 5,307,011 of record NZ_CP100471.1, on the reverse strand, counting down.
AGTGAGCCGCTTGCGCAAGCGACCAAGTTGCGGACGCGCTTCTGCGTGTTTTTCCGATGTCGCGTCGGCCCCAATCGCTGCAGCCAGCTCGCGCGCTTCCCCAGCGATCTCCGCATAGTCGGCATCACGGGCCGCGTCGAACATCGCCCGTACCTGCGCGTCCGACAGACCGTCGACAAGGCGCGCCTCGCAAATCATGGCCTCGCCGCCGCCGGCGACGATCTCCTTCAGAAGCCATTCGAAATCCTCCTGCATCTCGGCATTGGCCGGCAGGGCGTAAACGGTGCTTTTGACTGCGACCGCGCCGATGCCTTGCAACCGTCGCCAGATCTTCACCCGGAAATAGGCGGGCTTGCTTGGCAGCTGATAAATCAGGAGCAGCCAGCGCTGCTCCTGCGATTGCCCCTCACTCATAAGTGAACCGTATCATGGACTGAATTAGATGCAACACTTGTATCATGGCTCATGCGCAAACCATATGCGGGCGAAGCTCATCGTCGGTTGTCGAAGCGCCCCAGCGCACTTCCGGGCGAAGAAAGAAAGCTCATGTGGCGCCCCTCGAACGTCGTCCGGCAGGAATGGAGGCCCCGGAAGTAATGGCGACGGCACCTTCGTGTACACAGTCACGGACAATCGCATCACACGCCTCGCCATCAAGGCTGGTGTCACCGACAACGGTCGCGTCGAGGTGACCGCGGGCCTTTCGGAAGCGACATCGGTGGTGGCAACCACCCAAGGCGTGCCGCCCCTGAGGACTGCGGTTCAGCCGCAGATGGTTCGCTCCTCGTCCTTGGTGGAATACCCGGCGCAGCTGGGATCGATTCCCTCTCGCCCATAAGTGACCCGTATCAAACGCCTGAGCAAGATGCAACACTTGTATCATTTCTCGTTTGGGCATAACGTGCGCCTGCTCACGGATGGGCCGTGCCGCCGAGCGAGGAAATCCAATGCCGCACCAGATCATGCCGCTGCCGTTCAAGCCGCCCAGGCTCGTCGGACTGTCCGAACGCCTGCTGGCCAGCCATTATGAAAACAATTACGGCGGTGCGGTTCGCCGCCTCAACGCTATCGAACAGCGGCTCGATGAACTCGACTGGGGCGCAGCACCCGTCTTCGACATCAACGGGTTGAAGCGCGAAGAGCTGGTCGCGGCAAATTCGGCGATCCTGCACGAGATCTATTTCGATGGGCTCGGTGGTTCCGGCGATGCCGGAGGCGATCTTGCCGCAGCACTGGAGCGCGACTTCGGCAGCGTGGCGGCATGGCGCGCCAAGTTCATGGCTTGTGCTAAGGCGCAGGCCGGAGGCTCGGGATGGACGCTGCTGACCTGGTCGGAGCGCCGCGATCGGCTGACGATTCAATGGGCGGCGGATCACACCAATTGTCTCGCCGGCGGCATGCCGATCCTCGCGCTCGACATGTACGAACATGCCTACCACCTCGATTTTGGCGCCAAGGCTGGCGCCTATGTCGACGCGTTCATGAAGAACATCCATTGGGAGCGGGTTGCCGCCCGCCACCGGCGGGCTGTCGCGCAGCGCGATCCTTCAACAGGACCTGCATCGGACAATAAGGTTCCAACTGTTGCGCCAGAGGAACTGCGGGCCCGACTCGACCAGGGCGAAGATCTGGTCGTGCTCGACGTCTGCCTGGCCGACGATCTGGCAAAACGCAGCGATATGCTGCCGGGCGCCAAGCTCCGCGCTCCCGAGACCATTGCCGATTGGGCCGATGAACTGCCGAGGGACAGGCCTGTCATCGTCTATTGCGTGTACGGCTTCCAGGTCAGCGGCGACGCAGTCGCCGAACTGCGTCGCCGCGGCGTCGATGCAACGGCGCTCTCAGGCGGCATCGCCGCCTGGCACGCCATCGGCGCGCCAACCGTCCCTCTGGTGATGAGCGAAGAAAGGATTGCGTCATGAAATGGGTTACCCGTGAACGCCCGGTCATCGACCGCATCGCCTGCCCCTGGCTGATTGCACGCTTCATCGACAAGGAACCTGATTTCCTGTTCGCGGCACCTGATCAGGTGATCCGTGTTGCCCAGGAAGCGGGCGCGACACCCTACGACGTGCCCGGCGTCGAATTCACCCATGTCGGCGACGGTTGCAGCTTCGACACCTTCGTCTCGAAATTCGGCCTCGATCGCGACCCGGCGATCGTGACCATTGCCGCGATCGTGCGCGGCGCCGACACGGATCGGCACGATCTCACGCCACAGTCTGCAGGACTGCTCGCGATCTCCATGGGGCTGCGGGACGTGACGCCCGACGACCACGAGATCCTGAAGCACGGCTTCGTCATTTACGATGCGCTTTATGCCTGGGCCTCACGACGCAAGGCGGAGACCCATAGCTGGCCACCCGTCACGAAGCCGGCGGCGGCCTGAAGTAGCGGGCAACGAGGGCAGATCAAGTGGGCACTCAAATCACCGGCCGCCGCTCGCCGTCGGCAAGGTGGCAGGCCGCGACCCCGCCATGCGGCACCGAGCGCAACATCGGCTCCTCGGTCCGGCAGACATCGATCGCCACAGGACAGCGGGTGTTGAAGCGGCATCCCGGTGGCGGCGCGCTGGGGCTTGGAGGGTCGCCCGCGAGGATGATTCGGCGACGGCCGGCCTCGATACGAGGATCCGGCGAAGGAACCGCCGAAAGCAGTGCCTGGCTGTAGGGATGGGCCGGCTCGCGAAACAGCGGCCGCGTCACGCCGGCTTCCGCGATGCGGCCAAGATACATCACCGTCACGTTTGAGCAGACCTCGCGCACGATCGCCAGGTCATGCGCAACGATGACGATGGTAAGGCCAAGCTGTTTCTGCAATGATGTGAACAGGTTGACGATCTGCGCCCGGATCGAAACGTCAAGCGCGCTGAGCGGTTCGTCGCAAACCAGGATCGATGGCTTCAGCGCAAGCGCGCGAGCGATCGAAACGCGCTGGCGCTGGCCGCCGGAAAGCGAACGCGGCAGGCGGTCGAGCACGGTCGCTGGCAGCGCCACCAGATCCAGCAGCTCGCCGATACGGCGCCGGCGCTCGGCCGGAGATCCGAGGCGATGGATCTGCAGCGGCTCTTCCAGCGTCTGGTAGACGGTCTGGCGACGGCTCATCGAGCCCAGCGGATCCTGGAAGACGAACTGGACCTCGCGGCTGAACGATTTGCGGTCCGACTTCAGCCACTGGGCGCGATCCCGCCCCGAGATCAGCACCGTACCCTCAGTCTCCTTCTGCAGGCCGACGACGCTGCGAGCCAGCGTGGTCTTGCCACAACCGGATTCGCCAACGATGCCATGGAAGGCACCACGCGGAATGGTCAGGTCGATGCCGTCGACCGCCCGCACGGCGCCTGTGCCGGAGCGGTTGGCGAAATGGACCTTCAGGCCCTTGACCTCAATCGCCGCAATGTCAGCCATGGATTGCTATCCCTTCCCGCCTCAGCACCACCGGGCATCCCACCTTGTGCGGCGTCCCGCCCGTCGAGATCGTCTGGAGCGGCGGCCGATGCACGCGGCATTCGGGCTCAACCAGTTCGCAGCGGGCAGCGAAACGGCAGCCCGGCTCCAGCCTGATCTGGTTCGGCGGCAAACCTGGTATTTCCTTGGTCGCGGCGCGTTCGTCGGCGCGGAAATCCGGTACAGAGGCAAGCAGCCCGCGTGTATAGGGATGCGTCGGCCGCGTCAGCACATCCATCGCGATCCCCTCCTCCGCCACCTGCCCGGCATAGAGCACCATGACCCGGTCCGCGACCGAGGCGACGACGCCGATGTCATGCGTGATCAGCACGACCGCGATGCCTTCCTCGCGCTGGATCTGGCGGATGAGCTCCAGGATCTGCGCCTGCACCGTGGCGTCGAGCGCAGTGGTCGGCTCGTCGGCGATCAGCACGCGCGGCCGGCTTGCCAGGGCCAGTGCGATCATGGCGCGCTGCAGCATGCCGCCAGACATTTCATGCGGATAGCGATCGTAGCGGTCTTCCGGGTCAGGGATGCCGGTGCGGGCGAGCAGCGAGACCGCTTCCTTGCGGGCATCCGCATGCGAGAGATTGGCAAAGCGGCGCGCCTGGCGCGCCAGTTGCGGTCCGATCTTCAGCATCGGGTTCAGCGCGCTCATCGGGTCCTGGAAAATGACGCCGAAATAGCGGCCGCGAAGGTCAGACAAGCGCCTGGACTCCATTCCGACCAGTTCGCTCGCTTCGGCTCGCGCCGATCCCTTGATATCGACGGTGACGCCCTCGGGCAGCAGCCCGAGCGGCCCAAGCGTCATGACGGTCTTGCCCGAACCGCTCTCGCCGACGACGGCGACTGTCTCGCCGGGACGGACGTTGAACGACACCCCATCGACCGCGCGCACGGAAACGGTCGTGGCGTAGAGATCAATGACCATGTTTTCTATGGAGTAGATCGGCTCGTCGCTCATGGCGCGGCTGTTCCCGTTTCGACGGCGTTCCGCTCCGCTTCCTCAAGGGCGCGCGCCTTGCGACGCTTGCGCAGCAAACCGCCGCGCACCGGCCTCGGCACCTTTTGCAACGCGAAGGTCTCGCCCAGCAGATTGAAGCTGACCACCACCAAAGTGAGCGCAAGGCCCGGAAGGACGACCAGCCTTGGGTATTCCTCGATGTAGCTCATGCCGTCGACCAGCATCTGGCCCCATTCCGGCGCCGGCGGCGCGACGCCCAGGCCGAGGAAGCTCAGCGTCGCGATGGCCAGGACAAGGGCGCCGGCATCGGCGCTGGCATAGACCACGACGAGGGCCAGGACATGCGGCAGGATATGGCGCACAAAGATCCACAGATGGCTGGCGCCCATCACCCTTGCCGCTTCGATATAGGGCTGTTGCAATTCGGCGGTGACCACGGCGCGGCTCATGCGGGCATAGTTCGCCCACCACGCCAGCGTCAGCGCCGTGATCATCGACCAGTAGCCGGTGCCGAGAATGCCGATCAGCGCCAGCGCGATCACCAGGCTTGGCAGCGCCAGCGCGATGTCGATGAGGCTGATCAACACCAGCTCGACGCGCCCGCCGACATAACCGGCAAACGAACCGATGCTGACGCCGATGGCAAGTGCAGCCACCAGCACGATCACCATCGCCACCAGCGATATGCGGGCGCCGCCGATGATGCGGCTCAGAATATCGCGGCCGAGATAGTCGGTGCCCAGCCAGTGAGCCCAGCTCGGTCCCGCAAGCGTGAGGTCGTAGTCTTGCGCGCCGGGATCGTAAGGCATGATCGAGGGACCGAGCACACCGACCGCGACAAAGAAGACGACTGGCAGCAGCACCAGCCAGGGCCAGTCCTTCATGCTCCTGAACAAGGACATGTTCATCGGATCAAGCTCCTCTCGCCCTACGCATGCGCGGGTCGACAAACATGCAGATCACGTCAACCATCAGGTTGACGACAACGAAGAACACCACGAACAGCAACAGAACCGACTGCATGCCGACGAAGTCGCGGAAGCGGATTGCATCGATAAAGAAGGCGCCGACGCCGCGCAGCGCAAACACCGTTTCAACCACGATCGAACCGATGATCATCAGCGTGAACTGGGCGCCGAAGGTGGTCAGGAACGGGATGGCGATGTTGGGCAGAGCCTCGCGCATCAGCACCTGTGTCCTCGTGTAGCCCTTCGCGAAGCCCGTCGTGGCGAAGGGTCGCGACATGGCCTCCTGGAGGTTGACGCGGACGACGCGGCTCAGCACCGATGCCGGAAACAGGGCGATTGTCACCCACGGCAAGAGCCACGAGGTGAAGCCGCTGACGCCGAAGGTGGGCAGCCAGCCCAGCATCACCGAAAAGACGATGACCAGCAGCGCCGCCACGAAGAAGTTCGGCGTCGAGGCGCCGACCAGCGAGAAGGCGTGGAGGAACCGGTCCAACGCGCCACCATTGCTGACCGCACCGGCAACGCCGAGCGCCAGCGACAGGAAAAAGGCGAGAATGCCGCCGCCCGCAAGCAGCGCCGCTGTCATCGGGATTCTGGCGGCGAATTCCTGCGCGATCGGTTTGCCGGTGCGCAGCGAGACGCCGAGATCGCCGGTGATGGCGCTGAAAAGCCATCGGCCGTAGCGGACCGGCAGCGGATCATCGAGCCCGAGGTCCTCGCCGATCTTCTTGATCATTTCGGCATCCGCGCCCGGGCCTGCCGCACGCTCGGCCATGAGCGCGGCGACGTTGCCCGGCGCCGCGGCAACCAGAGTAAAGGTCAATGCCGATGCCGCCACGACAAGCAGACAGGCAAGCAACATCCTTCGCAGAATCGTGCGTCTCATCGGAACTCCCCCAGGAGGTTCGAGGCGTTCAGGCCTTCAGCGTGATCGCCTTGAACGGCAGGTCGTAGTCCGTCGCGGGAAGCGCGAAGTTCTCGACGCGAGGATTGTGCGCCCACAGCCGCTGGCTGACGACGAGCGGGCAGATCGCCCGGTTGTCGTGCAGCCAGTCGTAGAGCGCCTGCATCTTGGCTTCGCGTTCGTCGCCGCTCGCTTCGAGCGCGGCCTTGACCACGCCATCAAGCTCCGGGGAAACATAGATCTTGCCGTCCGGCCCGCTGTCGGCGGTGGATACGAACGCGTTGCCGAGCGTGCCGTGCGGATCATAGGGCGCGCCATAGGTGGTGAAGAAGGCAAGATCATATTCGAACGCCGGGCGACGGTCGTGCATGGTGGCGTTGTCGACTGACGAGACCTGAACCTGGAAGCCGACCTCGGACAGCTGACCCTGGATCATCTCGGCGATGCGGCGCGAACCCGGCAGCGATTCCTCCGATACGAGGAAATCGATCGCCAGCGGCGCGCCTTCCTTGCTCCAGGCGCCTCCGCTTTCGCTCCAACCGCCATCGGCAAGGATTTTCCTGGCCGCGGCGACGTCGCGTACCGGCACGTTATGCCGCTTGCCCGAGGAAGGCACGTTGGCCGGAAAGAGATCCGCCGCCGGATCTGCGTAGCCTTCGAACAACACCTTGGCGATCGCGGCGCGGTCGACCGAGACATAGATGGCCTCGCGCACGGCCTTGTCGGCCATCATCTTGGCCTTCGGCGAATAACCGAGCAGCATGGTTGCGGTGCCGGCCTCGGCCACCACTTTCATGCCGTCCTTTTCAAGCGCGCGGGCGCGGCGCGGCGACAGCGTCGCCACCCAGTCGCCGCCGATCACGTCGAGGTCGCCGGAACGCAGCGCGTTGGCGCGGGCGAGTTCGTCGGGAACCACCTTCAGTTCCATGCGAGCAAACAGTGGCTTCTCGCCCCAGTATTTGTCGTTGCGCACCAGCACGGTGCCGGAGGAATCGTAGCTTTCGACGATCCACGGTCCGGTGCCGACCGGAGCGGTCTGCTTGCCGCCGGCGTCGGCCGCCTTCGGCGACAGGAAGCGCACCGGACGCACTATGGTGAGCTCCAGCAAGGCGGCGGGCACCGGACGCTTTAGCTTGATCGTCAACTTGCTGGGTCCATCGGTGACGATGCTGTCGAATGCGTCGGACACACCGATCCATGAGAAATCCGCGACGCCCAGCCAGCGTTTGAGATTCCATTCGGCGGCGGTCGAATCGAAGGGCGTGCCGTCACTGAAGGCAACACCTTCGCGCAGGTCGAAGGCGATCGAAAGCTGGTCGTCGGCGACAGCCCACTTGGTGGCGAGCCCGGGCTCGAGCGCGCCGTCCTGGCCATAGTGTATGAGGGCGTCGAACACGACCGTGTAGGAACTCAGGGTGGAGACGTTTTGCAGCAGGTCGAGATCGCCGGTTTCGGCGGCAATGGCGACCTTCAACGTTTCATGCCCCTCCGAGTACGCGGCGCGCGGAAACGCGGCAATGAAGGCCAGGCCGGCTGTGGAGGCCAGGAAATTGCGGCGGTCGAGAGTCATCATGTTAGTTCCCCTTTTTGTTTGATTGGCAACGATCATGTGCACGCTTGCTAATTTGTATAGACATAAGACATAAAGTCGGAAAACCGTTTGAGAGTTTTACCCCAGCGACCCACTTGGTCGCGGTTGCGGCCTACAGCCAGTTCAGCACCGCCGCCGAGAGCGCGAGATAGCGGCCGGCTTTCGCCATCGTGACGATCGCAACGAAGCTCCAGAGCGGCTCGCGCAGAACACCGGCCATCATCGTCAGCGGATCGCCGATGACGGGAACCCAGCTCAGCAACAGGCTCCATCGTCCGTAACGGCGGTAGCGCGCCGCGGCGCGATCGAGCGCAGTGGGCTTGACCGGAAACCATCTGCGGTCGCGAAAGCGGTCGATGCAGCGGCCGAGCAGCCAGTTGACAACCGAACCAAGCACGTTGCCGATCGTCGCGACCAGGATCAGCGCCGCCGGTGACTGGCTTCCGGCCAGCAGCAGGCCGGCCAGCACCGCCTCTGACTGCAGCGGCAGAATTGTCGCTGCGGCGAACGCGGTGAGGAACAGCGCGCCGAAGGCACCAACATCTCCCAGCATTGGGGCCGCTCAGCTCGCTTTCGGCCATTTTGGGTGCCTATCGTTAACGACATAACCATGCGCATGCTCGAAGCCTGCTTCGGTCCAGACGGCGTCCTCGAGGTGCGAATGCCCGTCAGACAGATCGTCATGGGCGTGGCTGAGAACGTCGGGATCGTGACGCGGCCACAACCACATCGCGGCAAAGAGTGCCGCGGCGCCAATGACGCCAAGCAGGATAAAGGTGAAGGGCAGGCCCATCGCCGCGCCGACGAGTCCGGCGATCGGATAGGTGATGAGCCAGCAGGCGTGCGAAAGCGCGAATTGCGCGGCAAACAATGCCGGCCGGTCGACGGGATCGGCCGAGCGCTTGATCAGCCGCCCAGACGGGGTCTGCGCCAGCGAATAGCCCAGCCCGAGCACGAACCAGAGCGGCAAGAGCAGCTGATAGCTGATGGCGAACGGCCCTGCGAACACGCCGGCAACCAGCAGGCCGGCGCCTGACAACATCGCAACCCGATCCGGGATGCTGTCCAGCAGCCGCGGCAGGACCAGCGCCGCGATCATCGAGCCGCCACCGAAGGTGGCAAGGGCAAGTGCCGTGTCGCTCTGGGAAAGGCCGAATTTTGCCTGAACCAGCACGACCGTGTTGACGATCACCATGGCACTGGCGGCGGCGACAGCGAGGTTGAGCGCCAGCAGGCCGCGCAATCTCGGCGTCGCCAGATAGATACGGATGCCGCGTGTGGTGCGCTCGTAAACGCCGCGCGGCTCAGAGGGTTTCGGGCTCGGCAGAACCACCGACACCACCAGCGCGGCCGACGCCAGGAAGCCGATGACCGTGCCTGCGAACAGGCTATGGAAGCTGATGACGGAAAGCAGTGCCGCCGCCAGTATCGGACTGACCACGCTCTCCAGATCGTAGGCAAGCCGCGACAGCGACAGCGCCCGCGTGTAGTCCTTTTCCTTGGGCAGCACGTCAGGGATCGATGCCTGGAAGGTTGGGGTGAAGCCGGCCGAGGCCGCCTGCAGGATGAAAATCAGGACATAGACCTGCCAGACCTCGGTGACGAAGGGCAGGAAGACGGCGACCGCTGCCCGCACGAGGTCGAGCGAAACAAGCATGGTGCGGCGCGGCAGGCGCTCGGCGAAGGCCGCCGCCACGGGCGCCACGCCGACATAGGCGATCATCTTGATGGCGAGCGCGGTGCCGAGCACGGCGCCCGCATTGGCGCCGGCAAGATCGTAAGCCAGCAGCCCCAGCGCCACTGTGGCAAGGCCGGTGCCGATGAGCGCGATGACCTGCGCCAGGAACAGGTGCCGATAGGTGCGGTCGGCAAGGACTTCCAGCATGATGTCTGTCTTCTCGGAATGCGTGGGCGGCGTAAGGTGCCGCGCCAGTCGTGAGATCAGTGATGGTGGCCTTCCGGCTCGACCATCTTGAATGGCAGGATCTGTTCCCTGTCCTTCACGGTCAGGATCAGCTTTGCCTCGAACTCGTGCGGCTCGGCCGGGGCAACACTGCTTTCGAGGCGGTGGTGATCGCCCGCGACAGGTCCCAGAGGCAGCGTCTCGGGTCCCTCGTGCCGTTCGATGATCACTGTCGCCTCGAGATCGTCGGCGTGGCTGTCGATGGTGAGGCGCATGCGCTCGCCGGCGGGCGTGTCGACGATTTCCAGCGTCCCCGACGCCAGATCGCAAGCGACCTTGAACGGATCGGGCGCGTGGTGAGCGTGTCCGGAACCTGCCACCACGGGTCCGCCTTCGCCCTCCAGGCGGATATTTGCCTCCGAAAGCGCCGGCAGGTGATCGAACAGTTCCCCTCTCAGCGCTTCGGTTATGCCGAGCACGTCCTTCGCCGTCGCGCTGTCGGCCACCTTGATGGCGACATCGGCATGCAGGCGATGGCCGATCCAGCGCGCCTGGGCCTGGGCGACCTGCTCGATGCCCCGCACATGCTCGGCCGCATGATGGATTTCCTCGACAATGCCGGGCTCTACGCCGTCCAGCATGCGCGTCAGAACCGCCTTCGATGACTGCCAGACGATGGCGAAAATCGCGATCGTGATCAGAAGGCCGATGATCGGGTCGGCGAGCGGAAAGCCGAGCCAAACGCCGATTGCCCCAAGCACCACCGCGAGACTGGTGAAGCCGTCGGTACGGGCATGGTAGCCGTCAGCGATCAATGCGGCGCTGTTGATCTCGCGGCCCACGCGGATGCGGAACACGGCGACCGCCTCGTTGCCAAGGAAGCCGATCAGGCCGGCGATCGCGACCCAGCCGAGAAACGCGATGGGTTTCGGATGGATCAGCCTGTCGATCGCTTCGTAGCCGGCGACAATGGCGCTGAAAAGAATGATGAGAACGATTATGATCCCGGCCAGGTCTTCAACCCGGCCCAGGCCGTAGGTGAACGTCTTGCTCGGCTTGCGGCGGGCCAGCACGAATGCGACCCACAACGGAATAGCTGTGACCGCGTCGCCGACATTGTGGATTGTATCGGCCAGCAGCGCCACACTGCCTGAGAGGAACACGACCACCAGCTGAAGCACCGCAGTGATGGCCAACAAGACGAACGACCATTTGATTGCCCAGATGCCACGTGTCGTAGTCGCGATCGTCGGATCGATGACGCCGTGCGTGTGGCCATGGCCACCCTCGCCATGGTCATGGCCGTGCCCGCCCAAACCCTGTGACATCGGGCCGAAGCCGAACCAATCGCGTATCTTGTCCATGACGACGTCTCTCACAGGTACTTGGTGATATCTTTGAACTCGTCGATCGAGCGGCGCTGCTCGAGCGCCAGCGGTCCGACGACGTCCTCAAGGCAGTGGTTGAGGTGGTCTTGGATCAGCGTCTTCTTCGCCTGGGCGATGGCCTTCTCCACGGCATGAAGTTGCTGGGCGATGTCGAGGCACGGTCGGCCGGCCTCGATCATCTCCACGATCCCGCGCAGATGGCCGTCGGCGCGCTTCAGCCGCTTGATGATGGCAGGATGGGTTTCGTGGACGTGGGGACGCTCATTCATGCCTTGATGCTATCCCCCCAGAGAGGATATTCCAAGCCTCAAAGTGGCCTCGATTCTGGTGCACGCAACCATTCGTTAGGATTTTAGAGAATAATCGTTAAGCATGCCGAATTGGATCCATAGCGCAGCCTTTCGCCTCGTCATCGCTTTCGCGATGACGCTCGGCGTGCTGCTGTCCCCAATGGGTAGTTCGGCCTCGCATAATCCGACTGCGCTCGCTGCCGCCGAGGCAGCGCGTCACGCAGAGCTGGCAGCACAGATCGAAAAGCACGGCCACAGCCATGACGATGGCGAAGCCGATGAGCAGAGCTTTGGTCATACCCACGGCCACAATCCGGCCGACCACACCCATGAGACGGCGAGCACGCTTCCGGGCTTCGCGCAGCCATCACCGCCTATAGGCCGGAGTTGGCTGGTTTACCCGCCTTCGTTTGCCGATCTCGAAATCCGTTTCCGGCTTGAGCGCCCTCCCAGGCAGATCGTCATCGTATGATCGCGGCCGCAAGCGCGGCCATCCTCAACGACGACGATTGGAATTCTCATGCAAGGATCCTTCTACGAGGGTCCGCCACGCACGCCTTGCGCGCGCTGGCGGTTGGCCCTTCCTATGCTTATTGCTCTCCTGACCCTCCCACTTCTTGCCGGGGCTGCTTTCGCCCATGCCGTGGCAGAAGGCGACAAGGGCTATATCCAGGAAATCACGGGCATCAATCTGCTGCCCTTCATCTATCTCGGCGCCAAGCACATGGTGACGGGATACGACCACATCCTGTTCCTGTTCGGCGTGATCTTCTTCCTTTACCGGATGAAGCACATCGGCATCTATGTGAGCCTTTTCGCGCTCGGCCATTCCACGACGATGCTGCTCGGCGTCTATTTCAACGTTGGCATCAACAGCTACATCATCGACGCGATCATCGGCCTGTCGGTCGTCTACAAGGCGCTCGACAATATGGGTGCCTTTCAGAGGTGGCTCGGCTTCCAGCCGAACACCAAAATCGCGACGCTGATCTTCGGCTTTTTCCACGGCTTCGGCCTGTCGACGAAGATCATCGAATACAACATCTCGCCCGACGGGCTCGTGCCCAACCTACTTGCCTTCAACGTCGGCGTTGAGGTCGGTCAGCTTCTGGCGCTCGCTGCTATCCTTATCGTCATGGGCTACTGGCGCCGGACCGACAGTTTCTGGCGCCACGCATACACCGCCAACACCATCATGATGACCGCCGGGTTTGTCCTGATCGGCTATCAGCTCACCGGCTGGGTCGTCTCCTGAACCTCCAAGTAAAGATCAAAAAAGGAATTCTCCCATGTACAACACAGACATCCCGACCCGCGCTGAACTGCCGACATCCATGCAGCTCCTCCGATCTACCCTCATCGCCATTGTCGCGGCAGCGGCCATCCTGGTGACCATCGTACTGCCGGCCGAATACGCCATCGATCCCACCGGCATTGGGCGAGCGCTCGAGCTCACCGAGATGGGCGAGATCAAGACACAACTCGCCGAAGAGGCCGAGCAAGACCGCCGTCGCGAATTGCAAAACGGCACGCCGACCGCAGTGCCAGGCCAAGATCAGCAGTCGAGTCTTCTGGAGCGCGTCTTCGCTGAACTGGTGATTGGTTCCGCCTCTGCCCAGGAACTGCGGACGGACGAAATGTCGGTCACCCTCAAGCCCGGCGAAGGAGCTGAGATCAAGCTCGTCATGGCCAAGGGCGCAAAGGCAAACTACTCTTGGACAGCCAATGGCGCGGCGGTGAACTTCGACACGCATGGTGACGGCGGCGGCGAAAACATCTCATACGAGAAGGGACGCGGGGCTGCAGAGGACGAGGGCGTACTTGAGGCAGCCTTTGACGGCAATCACGGTTGGTTCTGGCGCAACCGCACCGGTGCCGACGTCACCGTGACGCTGAAGACGAATGGCGCGTACACCGACATCAAACGCTTGATGTGATCGATACGGCACGTCTTATCCGGCGCCGTTTGGCGCCGGGGGAGATCAAGCAGGTGAAATAGCCAACTCGGACCAACACAGTTTGATAATATCCAACCTGTGTTGGTCCCCTTCGGACGTCGTTGGCGTTAGAATCAGCTCGCAATGATGTAACAGGAGAGTCGCGCTAGCTTCCCCAAAGCGTAATCACGCCGCATTGGCAGCGAGCGCGATCAAAACCCCTTGCGGCAAAGGGCTTCAAGATCCGTCTTTGTCATTTTCTCGATGCCGAGCGCAGGAAGAATGTCATTATCTCCCTTGAGGTCGCGGCCATAAGCCGCCGACAAGATGGAAATTCCGGATTCATGGAGTGTCGCCGGATTTCCGCTGATCTTCCCCAGAACGGCGGTCGGTAGCAGGCCGAACGGAACATCCTCGAGAATATAGCGGCTCTCGATGGTTGTCGGGCCAAACCCGCCGCGACCTTGACGATCCATCTCCTGGTTCATTTCCGAAACAGTGCTCATGGGTACGTGGAACGATAATGAAAAATGTTCCTGGACCGTACGAACCGCGATGCCGAAATGGGCAGCGATGGCCAACCGTTCTGCATCCAGAGCCTCGATCAAGCGACCAACGGCAGGTGTGACATTTCCCCCTTGGCTCCACTGCTCGGCCTTTTCCATGCGTGTGAGATTGAGAAGGGCAATTCCCAGATGGTTCTGCGGATTGAGGTTGCTGAGCGCAATCGCCAGCAGACCATCCCGCTTGACGAAACGATCGCCGAACAAGGCCGTGCAAAGCTCGTACCCTTGGTCGAGCGCATCGAAAGGCAGCGTCGCAACATCAAGCTTCCGGCGAATGGAAGTGACATTGACTTCGCTTGATCCGAGCTGGCGGCCAGTCAGTAGCGTTGTGCCCCAAACGACGATCGGCAACCTGATCTTGCGCTCGGCCAACCGCTTCCAGAGATACAGAGCCCCGAACGAACTATGCGAACTGATGATGACCGGAATTCCATCTGCCAGATGAGGGACGGCGGCGTCCATCACCATCTTGTGGCCGTAAGCCGGAAGCGCGATCACCACCACGTCCGCGTGGTCGATAGCATCTCTACAATCCTTGGCAATGCGCACCGGCACCGTCGCCTCGATATCCCCCGTCGCCTTCAACAATTCGCCAGTAGCCAACGTTCTGGTGCGGCGTCCCGACGGTGACCAAAGCGTTGGCGAGTGTCCCGATTGTGCCAAATAGGCCGCAAGGCCATAGGCAATTGCTCCGGCGCCCAGAATACTCACGCGCATAACATTCCTCCTGTTGCAGGCTTTATGGTTCGAGAATCCTTGCAGTCCCGGCCTACAAGTTTTTCATCACGAGGTTTCGAATTGCATGCACGTCGGGTGCCCCCAGCGTTTCGATCAAGGGCTCCGGCTCTGAGCCGGCAAGCGCCGCTGCGAACATTAGTTTCCGCTTGACATATATCAAAAATGAATGAGACGATGTCAATCATACGGATTTCACATGTAGGGAGAATATGGAAACTCGGGACCTTCAGACCTTCCTTGCGGTTGCTGCCAGCGGCAGCATTACCAAGGCGGCTGACATGCTCGGGCGTTCCCAACCTGCGGTGACACGCACCATTCAGGATCTTGAGGGCGAACTTGGCTTCGAATTGCTGCACCGGGTCGGCCGACGGGTGCAGCTATCTGAAGAGGGTGTCGCATTTGAAGAAGAAGCGCGGCGACTGCTGATGTCCTTCACCGAACTCGCGGCGCGGGCCAAGATGATCGCCGCCGGCCGGGGTCGGATCCTGCAGATTGTTACAACCTCCGCGATCGGCACTGGCCTGATCCCGACGGCCATGGCCGAGCTCAAGGGTATCGAGCTTCCGCACGAGACACATCTCGGACAGTTTCTTCCCTCCATCGTCGCCCAGGAAGTGCGCAGCGGTCGTGCCGAGATCGGCTTTTCAAGCCTGCCGCTCGATACGCCCGGCCTGGATGTCCTGCGGCTCTATTCGGCGCCCGATGTTGCTGCTGTGCGCGAGGACGATCCGCTGGCAGAACTCGACGTCATACCGCTTTCGGCCTTTGCCGGCCGTCGCGTCGCTACCTTGCTCAACCCGCTGCGTTTCCAACTGCATGTCTCCAAGGCATTGGCCGCCAGGGGTATCGACACCGGGCCAGTGATCCGGACGAATACTGCCTATGGCGCGTTGCAGCTTGTGCGCCGGACCGGCGTAGCCGCTGTCATCGATCCCCTCACCGCTTATGGCGTGGCCTTGCCTGGGGTCGCCATCCGCCCGATTGACGCGACCGTCCTTTTTTATTGGGGCGTTGTTGCTGCCGAAAAACGCCCCCTTCGTCCAGTCGCGCAGGCGTTGATGGATGCGGTCGAGGCGGTGGCTGAACGGTCGATCGTCGGCTTCAAGAAACTCGATCCGGCCCTGGCCGGCCAATTGGTGAGCGATCCTGCATCCGGCACAAATCACGGAACGGGAATATGAAGCATACTCCCACCGCGCCAACGTCGACAGGTCTTGCCGCGCTCGAAGCACAGCTCGCACAGGATCTTGAGTTTCTCGAACTGCCCGCCAAGCCATGGGTTCCCGCGCGTTCGCACGACGGCGTGCCGGTCCGTGATGTCGTTGTCATCGGCGCCGGCATGTGCGGACTTGCCGCCGCGGCAAAGCTGGTGCTGAACGGGATAACCAATGTCGTGGCCTATGATGCGGCTTCGGCCGGGTTCGAAGGACCTTGGGTGACCTTTGCCCGCATGCAGACGCTTCGGTCGCCGAAGACCCTGCACGGTCCGTCTCTCGGCCTGCCGCAATTGACGTTCCGCGCCTGGTTCACTGCGCAATGGGGCGTTGAGGCATGGCGGTCGCTGGACAAAATCCCGAAGGGCCAATGGATGGACTACCTGGTCTGGTATCGCAAGGTTCTCGGCCTGCCGGTCCGCAACAGCGTGCGGATGACCGGACTGGCACCTGTTGGAGATCTGATTGCGATCGATATCGAAGGCGCGGAAACCGGCCGGGTTCTCACCCGTCGTCTCGTTCTGGCCACCGGTCGGTCCGGTTTGGGCGGTTTTGCCGTGCCCGATTTCCTCAGCGGCGTCGATCGCGCCTATTGGGCCCATTCCGCCGACGACATCCACTTCGATACACTGAAAGGCAAGCGTGTCGCTGTCATCGGCGCTGGTGCCTCGTCCATGGACAATGCCGCAACGGCGCTCGAGGCGGGAGCCGGCTCTGTTGACATGTTGATCAGGCGCAAGGAAATGCCGCGCATCAACAAGCTGACCGGCATTGGCAGCCCGGGTGTTGTACTCGGAATGCATCACTTGCCCGATGCCTGGAAGTGGAAATTCTTCGATTATACCGCCTCGACCCAGACGCCGCCGCCGCGTTCATCGACACTTCGCGTGTCTCGGCACCCCAATGCTCGGTTCTTTCTCGACTGCGGCATAGTTGCGGTGAAGCAGGAAGCAGGGACCTTGCTGGTGGAAACCACGCAGGGGCCGATGCGCTACGATTTCCTGATCGCGGCAACCGGCTTTTCAAATGATTTCAGCGGCCGCCCGGAATTTGCGGCGATCGCCCCACATATCCGTACCTGGTCGGATGGCCGATATAGGCCGGATATGGGCCCGGCTCGTGCAGGCATGTCCGACGCACCGGACCTAGGTCCCGCCTTCGAGTTTCGTGAGCGCGTCCCCGGCTCCTGCCCGATGCTGTCGCATATCCACTGCTTCAACGACGCCGCCATGCTGACGCACGGCAAGGTCTCCGGTGATATCCCAGCCGTCAGCGCGGGTGCCGACCGTTTGGTCCGCGGCATTGCCGCATCGCTGTTTGCCGAAGATGTCGAAACCCACTTCGCCAACCTGATCGCTTACGACACGCCCGAACTTCTGGGCGACGAATGGGTCGATTCAACACCCTTGTTGGAGAAGGAGGCCGCGCTGTGATCGACGCAATGGACAAGGCCGCCGGTCTATCACCGGACGATGCGCTTTTCAGCGCGCGTCGGTTTCGGCCTGAATTCGTGCTGGGGGCCGAGGAATGTCGCCTCTCCGTCCTGCAGCCAGCAAACGACCAAGGGCTTGCGCCTAATTTGCGGGTTGCTCTGGCCCGTCGCATGGCCGCTCTGAATGCCGATCCGGTCCTGATGGCCGAATATGATGAGCAGCTGGCTCAGCTCGATCCGACTGAGCAGCTTTTGGCCTTAGCCCAGGGGGAAACGGATTTGGAAGAGCCATTGGCGACCATCGCACGCCATGTGGACCTGATTACGCTGACACCGAAAAAGGCGGAAGCGGGCTACATCGCCCTGCTCGCCCAAGCTGGATTGAACAATCCTCAGATCGTCGCCCTTTCCGAGCTCATCGCCTTCGTCAATTTCCAGACGCGGGTGGCAACCGGCCTGCGATTGTTGAGGACGGTATGATTTCCGCGGTGCGCCTGAAGCCATTGAATTGGCATCCGTACATAGCGCCGGTCGAGCTATCCGAGGCCACGCCGGAACAGCTTGAAGCGATGAAGGTCACGCCATCAGCCAAGAAAGTTTCGGAATATGTGCGCACCCTTGCGCATGACCCTGAGAGCTACCTTGCTCGCACCGTCTTGTTCAACGCAATCATGTATGTCGAAGGCGGGCTTGCCCGCCCTGACCGCGAGCTGGGTGCATTAGGTGCGTCCATCGTCAATGGCTGCAAATTCTGCGCCGTTGTTCACGCCCGCAGGCATGCAGAGCTGACCAAGAACGACGAAGTGGTCACCGCGCTCTATCTCGATAAACCTGAAGCGCTCGGCCCACGCGATGCGGCAATCTACAGTTTTGCCCGCCGCCTGTCGGCGGCCCCGTCGGAAGCGACGGCAGACGATATCGCCGCGCTTCGATCAGTCGGCATGGACGACCGCGAGATTATCGACCTGATCCACTCCATATCGATCTTCGGCTGGGCAAACCGGCTGATGCACGTTCTCGGCCATGCAGAGAGCGGGTGATGATGTCGCATGCGGTCGAAGCAGTCCGTCTCACACTTTCCGAAGGGCCAACCAGAAATGCTTGAACTCAAAGCTGTAAAGCTGTCTTACGGAAGCACGCAGGTTCTGAACGGCGTCAATCTCTCGGTAAAGCGGGGTGACGTGGTTTCGATCATCGGCCCCAGCGGCACCGGCAAGACCACGTTGCTGAAATGCATCAACTACCTGGCCAAGCCGTCGTCAGGAACCATCGCGTTCGATCAGATCCGGATGGATTACCAGCGTGCCGACAAGGTCGCTGTCCAGGCGATCCGGTTGCGAACGGCGATGGTCTTTCAACAATTCAACGTCTTCAAGAACATGACGGTCCTGCAGAACGTGATGGATCCACTGGTCGTCGTGCAGCGCAAGTCCGCGGACGAGGCGCGGGAGATCGCCTTGCGGGAGCTCGAGCGGGTCGGCCTCACCCCGAAGCGAGACAGCTATCCCTCCCAACTGTCGGGCGGCCAGCTCCAGCGCACCGGCATTGCGCGCGCCCTGGCGGTTCGTCCCGACGTGATACTCTTCGATGAGCCTACGTCATCGCTGGATCCAGAACTCGTCGGTGAAGTCCTGAAGGTGATCAAGGACGTCACCTCGTCAGGGATCACTTCGCTGCTTGTGACCCACGAGATGCAATTTGCAAGGAACATCTCCAACCGGATCGTCTTCATGGACCGTGGCGTGGTCGCCGCCGATGGCAGCCCGGCTGATATCTTCGACGCGCCTTCCAGCCCACGACTTGCTCAATTCCTGCAGTCAGAACTCGCTTTTCAATAATCCAACAACAAGGGAACCAAGACATGTCTGCAATCACATCCAATTTCTCTCGCCGCTATGCCCTGGCCATCGCCGGCGGCATCGCGATTGCCCTTGCAACGGCGGGGGTCAGCTATGGCCAGACCGTTCGCACGATCAAGATCGCTACGTCTGCCGAATCCAAGCCGCTGGCATGGGGCGCGATCGGCGTCGAGCCGCAAGGCTATGAGCCCGACCTTCTGAAGGCGATCAACGCAAAGCTGCCCCAATACAAGTTCGAAATGGAAGGCGTCTCCGACATTGCCCAGGAAACCGGTCTCGCTACGGGCAAGTACGACATTGCGGTGGGTGGCTACTACAAGTCGCCCGAGCGCTCCAAGCAGTTCTTCATTCCGGAAAATCCTATGGGCGCCAGCCTGATGAAGATCTACAGCAAGAAAGACAGCGGCATCAAGGAAATGAAAGACCTGGTCGGCAAGAGGATCGTTCCGACAACGGCCGGCGGTGGAACCTACAAGTTCATCATGAACTGGCAGAAAGAAAACCCGCAATACAAGCTCGATGTCACGGCATCGAGTGCAGGCATTCCCTACCCGAACCGGCTGGACGAAGTTCAGAACGGCAAGTTCGACGCTCTCGTCTTGCCGTCCAATCTCGGTGAGCAGACCGTCATCGAGCAAAAGAAACTCGATATCGTAGCGTCCGGACCAGTGTTCAGCAACAACACCTACATGCTGATCCACAAATCAGACGAGAACAAGGTTCTGGCTGACGATGTGAACAAGGTTCTCAAGGAATTGAAAGACGACGGCACGATCGAGAAGCTCTCGCAGAAGTGGTTTGGCGAGGGCATCGTCCAGTACATGAAATAGCACGGCCGTCGAGGGCCATATTCGCTAGTCAGCGGCAAGGTTGAATTGCAAGAAGGAGCGTTTCAAAGTGGATGTATCTGCTATGATTCCCGAGTTGCTCTCGGCACTGCCGCTGACGCTCGCCATCACGTTTACGGCCCTCATTTCCGGGTTCTGTCTGGCTCTCATCGCGACAACACTCCGGGTTCGCAGGGTGCCACTGATCAGTCACCTGGTGGACCTCTACGTGTCCTATGCCCGGAGTGTTCCTGTCGTCCTGCAGCTGTTCGTCGCGTTTTATGGGCTTCCGCTGTTGGTGATCCTGTTCGGCGCCAAAGATTTTATTTCGCCGACGATGGCTGCCATGGTGGGGTTGAGCCTCTACCATGGAGGATATCTGTCGGAAGTCATGCGGCCTGCATATCTTGCCGTCGATCGCGGCCAGCACGATGCGGCCGATAGCCTTGGATATACGTTCCGGCAGAAAATTACTCGCGTCGTCGGCCCGCAAGCGGTGCACTTCGCACTACCGGGCTACGGGAACTCCGTCATCTATCTGATCCATAACGTTGCGCTGGTCATGTACATCGGCGCCGCCGACGTCATGGCGACTGCGCATTTGATCATGGAGCGCGACTACAACCAGTTCCAGTTCGAAACCTACCTCGTTCTGGCGGTCATCTATTCGCTGATGTGCCTGGTCGCATGGCTCATCGTGCGCTTCTTCGAGCTTCGATCACCGATGCAAGCGCCAGAGGCAACGACAACAACTCCGATCAAGAACGAGCTCCTCGCGAGCGTCTGACGTAAGGGTATTCAACCATGTTTGATACCGATATTTTGCTCCAGGACACGCAGGAAATTCTGAGTGCCGTACCCGTGACCGTTGGAATGGCACTCTTGATTTTCGTCCTGTCGACGATAGTCGGCAGCATATTCGCGCTGATCGAATACAGACGGGTGCCGGTTCTGCGAGAGCTCATCATGACTTACAAGATCGTCTTCAAGGGCGTTCCAATGGTCATCGTGATTTTCCTCGCCTATTTCGGTCTGCCGCCCGCATTCCAGTTCCTGTTCTCGTTGCTCGGGATCAACTTCAACGCTCACGAAACCCCCAATTGGGTCATTCTTGTCGTTGCGATTACCGGCTGTGTCGCCGCGTTCCAATCAGAGATTATCAAGGGAGCCCTGAATGCATTCGACACCGGTCAGTCGGACGCGGCCCATTCGCTCGGCTATACGGGCGGCCAATTGTTTCGACGTATCCTGTTTCCCCAGGTGGCCCTCACCGCAATTCCCGACCTGACGACTTCGATGATGGTCATCATGAAGGCGCTTTCTCTCGGATTCGCCATCGAGGTCGTCGATATCTTCGCCCAGTCCCAGCTGACCGCCGCCCTGAACTACTACTACCTCGAAGCCTTCGTGATTGCCGTCGTGATCTACATGGTGATTGCCTATATCGTCACACAGATTGCCGACAGGCTGGAGCAGGCGCTGAGGGTGCGGACGTAAGGCGGATGTGGGATAGAATCGTCAAGCTTCGGATATCGAGCCGCACCTGGGAGGCAATTCTTTCGGGGATGAAAAGCTTAAGGAGAAACCCAAGTAGCCGATGTCTATACCGTTGAGTTTCATGCGTTTGGTTGATAAGCATCGTTTGTCGCTGCTGACTGGCTTCATGCCGACTGAAGCACCGATCGCGCCGGACGCGCCAAACCTCAATCCTGGCTGGGCCGCGTCGGAACATGTCTAGCAAAAAGCCTGCGATCCTTGTGCGCCAATGAAGCCCGCGACCGGACAGCCCTCTACCTTGCGGGGTGGGATGTTTACCTCGGCTTTTTGTTGCGACCAGACGCGGTGGTTCCGCCCGACGTCTAAACCGATGTTTTCTTCAGGATGGAGCCGATGGCCAATGATATGATCCGCCCCGCGGTCAATGCGGAATTGCCGTCCGGATCTTTCGACGGAACAAATTCCACGGCCGCGATGCTGCATATCGTTGCTTTCGCCGCAACACCTTTCATCAGATCCACGACCTCCCAGTACAACACCCCGCCCGGCGGGAACAAAATTCAGCAGGCATGATTGATGGGTCGAGCCCGTCGAAGTCGAGGTTTATGTGGACATTAGACTCCGAAGGAATGGCATCCAGGATCGGCTGAATGCCTTTTTGACGGACGGTCTGCGCCGAAAAGAACCTTACGCCCCAAGCTTTTGCATCGGCGATTTCCTGGGGTCCGGCCGAACTTCGTCGCGGCGTGTAACAATCTCGAGGACCTTGATGCCGATTGTTGTTCTCGGAATCCCATGCGCTACGCCGTATCCGGGCGCCGTCGAATACACCCACGCAAATCTGGATGCACCGCGCGATGGAGGCGGCGGTGTTTCCCGACGTACGAGCCAATCCGGTCCTGAGAGGCGCCATCGCGGATGGATCGGCGCGATCCCGATATCCGTTGAGGAAGTCGTAATCCCACAATATGCCCTTCTGATGCGCGCCATGAAGCCGATCGTCTTGCCGGTGTCCAGCGCCGACCCGCCGCCGAACGCGACTACACCGTCATGCTTCCCACCTCGAAACATGCGCACACCGTCCTCCACGTGCTTGTCCCGGGGGGTCGTCCCTGCATGCGTCTTCTCATAGGGCAGGAAAACGCCATTGGTCATACCGTGATGTGTGTCGTAGAGCGCGCCGACCGGATGCGAGAGTGCGTGGACGGCGCCCATCCCTTTCGGAAAGGCGACAGCACCCATCGCAGCAGCGCTGATCAGGTCACCATGGGCCTCGACGTCATTCGGATTCGAATACGCCTTCGGAAGGTTTTCGAAGATCAAGCGCACACCTTCGATGGCGATCGCGTCGCACATCGGATGATAGTAGGCGCTCGACAACGCCTCGATGCAGTGCGCGAGCGCGTCCATCCCAGTTCCGACAGTGATGAGCGGAGGCATGCCTACGATCAGTTCGGGGTCCCCGACGACAACCTTGGCCTCATCAGGTGATGGAACACCACGTTCTTGGTGTGCGTGGCCTCGTCGGTGATTATCGCACCGCGTCCCACATCGAAGCCCGTTCCGGCCGTGGTCGGGACGGTGACGAACGGCGTATTGCGGGGCCTCGGCTTGCGCCGAGCATGCGTCTTCCGTCCATCGTAGCGGGCCCGCCATTGGCCGGCGGAAGGCCTATGCGGCTAATGCTCTTCCCCCCGCCTGATCGCAAGATCATCGTGGTGCGTCCAATAATAAACGGCAGCTGACATTGCTACGATGCCCAACGCAAAGCCGATCGCCAACCCCAAATAAAACATCTCTGCCTCACGGCGATAACCATGCTTGGCGAAGGCATACACCAATTACAAATTCTGAGTAAAGGGATCAGCAAATATGACCAAATTCTTCGTCGACGCGGATGGCGTCTATCTCGGCGGCTTTGACGGTGCAGACGTCAAGTTGCCTGAAAATGGCACCGAGATGCCAGAAGCACCGGAAGATGCGCGCCAGGTCTGGGGCGGCAAGGCGTGGAGTGCCGTTCCTTCCGTGCGTCGCATGGTCCTGGAATCGGTTGTACAGGCTCGCATCATCGACGCGGGCAAGATGGCGCAGGCCTATGCCGCGCTGACGGGCAATCCAATCTATTTTGCCCGCTGGTCCGCGCCGGATCGGCCAGAAGTCTATAGTGACGATCCTGACGCTGTCGGACTAGTCCATGCTCTTGGGCTCGATCCTGCGGTCATCCTCGCGCCTTGAGTTTTTGACGAATGATGTCCACCGGCGTCCGCCACATTCGATATCGGCCAGCCTCGACGATTTGCCGTGCAACGGGCTCAGCAGCGTATGCATAGAAGAAGCGATGTACACGAGATTCTGCGAACGCCTTCTTCCCTCGTGTATTATAGTCCCTGATCTTGAGCTTATGCGGGCTGATCGTCCGCCCCCCCAAGGACAAGGCTATGCCGATGCAGAACTGCTCCGCAGCGTCAATTTTCGATATCTGATGGACAGCAAGCATCGGTGGATACGCGTCCATCAGAGCGGGAAGATTGTCTCGATGCAATCCGAGGATGCCGCTTTGCCACATAGGTTCGCGGCCCGTGATAACATGTTCGCCGATCCTAAGGCCTTCCCCTTCCAGCACAGGCGTCCATTTGTGGGGTTTCTCTAGGCGTCGCATCACTGAATGCTTAGGCGAAATGCCTTCGGAGGCATGAGATAGAAATCCCGCTGGGTAGTGGTCTGAGTCCATAAAAATGAGGCGGTCGGTCATCCTCAGGAGTTTGATCAACGCCCGGGCCTTGATGCCAAAATGATATTGACCGCTGAAGGACCAAGCCTCTTTCTGCATGTCAGTCAGAAGCAACGTCTCCATGGGATAGTCGACAAACAATTCGGGCCTGTCCGTCGCAACAATGATCTTTGCTTCTGGACAATGATACAAAAGCTTGAGTGCGCTCAGCAACGCGCCGCGATGGTACAATTCGTTTTCGCCATACGCGATGTAACCGAAGATGTCCCTCATCGAGTGGCGTGCTTTGCGATGAAAGTCTCGATCGGACCGCTGAGAGTAGCTGCCTCGCTCTTGATCTTATCGTCGTCCCACAACCACCACTGTATTTCCAGCAATTGCGCAACGGTATCAGCAGGGAACCGGCTGCGGATAACTTGCGCGCGATTGCCGGCCACTATCGCATAGGGCTCGACAGACTTGGTGACGACGGAGCCGGCACCCACAACAGCGCCGTCGCCGACTGTCACGCCTGGCAATATAATGGCACCGTGGCCAATCCAAACATCGTTGCCGATCGTGATGCCCCCAGGCTTGCCAGCGTTGGGTAAAGGCTCAGGCTGCTTCAGGACGCGGCTATAGATCGGGAATGAAGTGGCACTCTTCGTCTGGTGTTGGCCGGTGCACATGAACAGCACTTGGCCAGCAACAGAGCAGAAGCTACCCACATTTAGAGGGGCTTCATTAGTCGGAAAAAGCACCTTCCGCCAAGTGACGCCATAAGTGTGGCGGCCAACCGACACATTATCGGGCAGTTTCGCGCGCGCGTCTTTGAACCATTTAGAGAATACAGACATTAGACATCCCGCCCTGGCCGCAAAATAGCGGTTACCTTCTTTCAAATGCAACCTCAAGAGGCTTACACATGGACCGCAATTTCGTGCGGGCGCTCGCGCTCGTTCTCAAATCGGAAGGGCTCTGGTCGGACAATCCGGCCGATCCTGGCGGCGCCACCACGAAAGGCGTGGCGCTGGAGACCTTCCGCGCCTATATCAAGCCCAGCGGCACCAAGGCCGACCTGAAGGCTATCACCGATACCCAGCTTGCAACGGTCTATCGCCGCCAGTTTTGGGATGCGGTGCACGGCTCGGAGCTTCCGGCCGGCGTCGACTATCCCGCCTTCGATTTCGCGCTCAATTCGGGTCCAAAGCGAGCCGCAGAATACCTCCAGCGCGTGGCCGGCGCGAGGGTCGACGGCCGACTAGGACCGGACAGCCTCAAGGCGATCGGCGCCAAGCCTGCCGGCGTCATCATCGACGCCTATTGTGATGCGCGTCTCGGCTTCATGAGGCGGGCCAAGAACAAGAGACCGGCAAGCTCCTTTGGCTGACCTTTGGCAAGGGCTGGACGGCCCGCATGGCAGCCGTGCGTCGCGATGCCATGCTGATCTCCGCACTGCCTGCATCGCCGCCGCAGATCAGGGTTGAGGTGCCGGTGGAGGTGCCGAAGCCTGTTGTTCCCGATAGGGTGGCGCAGAAGGTCAAGGAGAAATCCGGCTTCCTGTCCTGGTTGACCGGCCTCTTCGGTTCCGGCGCGCTTGGGCTTGGCTGGCTTGCCGGCATGACTGGAAGGCCGTTCTGCGGGCGGCGGCGTCCTCATCGTCTTCATCCTGATCTTGCTCTTGCTGCGCTCCCAGATCGTCGCGGCGGTGCGCCAGATCAAGGCGGAGGTTGCTGAGTGATGGAAGGCTTTCGCGAACTGCTCATCCCGGCGTTCGATCGCCTGCTGCGCACCGTCGGCGCTATCAGCCTGGTCCTCAGCGCCGGGTTTGCCGTCCGGTTCTGGTGGCCGCTATGAGCGCGGTCATCGCATGGCTCCTGAACAACCCAACCGTGCTTGCCTTTGGCGCGACCATCATCGGCGCGCTTGGCTTCGGCTTTCAACAGCGGCTTGCCGGCGCCAAGGCCGAACGCAACAAGCAGGCGGCGGCCAACGTGATCGCCGCAACCCAAGCCGACGAGATCGATGATGCCGTCGCCGGTCGCGCGCCGGACGACAACCGGGGGAGGCTGGGCAAATGGTCACCAAAGCAATAGCCCTTGCGGTGCTCGTCGCGATTGCCGGCTGCACGACGATAGGCGGCTCGTTTTGCGCGGTCGAGCACCCGATCCGCCTGTCCGCCGAAGCAATCGCGGCGCTTTCAGACGGCGAGGTGAGCCAGGTCTTGGCCCAAACGAAAAGGGCGCCAAGCTGTGCGCATGGAAAGCCTGACATGCCAACATCGGCGACGAAGAGCCTGGAGATGATGGTAGGCGGCCTCGTCGCCGCTTTGGAGGGTGTCCAGCGGGACGTCACCGAAATCCGGCGCGATATCAAAGATAGCGACGCCCGGGCCGCGCTGAGCTACGAGCAATCCGAACAGCGCGCCGCCGCCAGCCGATCGAAGATGTACGCCAAGACCGACGAGTTGGTGGAGCGTCTTTCCCAGACCGAAGGCGCAGTGAAATCCCTCAGTGAAGACATGACTGAGGTGAAGGCCGTGACAGCGGAGGTCACCCGGTGGAAACTGATGGGGCTCGGTGCTCTCGGCGTAACAGGCATGGCTGCGGCGGCGCTAGCCTCCCTTGTCACCGCGTACTGGTCTGATATCTGGTGGGCGCTGCGCGGCGGCTGATTGGCGACGACATGAAACCAACTATCCGACTTCGCCCCGGCGCCTCACGGTGTCCGGGGCTTTTCGCTTTTCTGGTCCCAACCGATGCCAAATTGAGTGCTGAGGTTGTTATTGGGGGCTACTTGTTCCATTCGTTCATTCTGTATAAGCGCGAGCCTAGCAGCAACCGGAAGCAAGTATTTGAGCAAGTCGAATTTCCGGCCTGAGATCCAGGGGCTGCGTGCTATCGCTGTCTGCTCAGTCGCTTTGTTCCATGTCTGGCCGTGGCTGGCCCCCGGCGGCTATGTCGGCGTTGACGTGTTTTTTGTCATTTCTGGTTTCTTGATCACCGGCGTCCTGCTGCGGGAGGTGGAGGACACCGGAAGAATGGACCTACTTGGTTTCTATGTTCGCCGGGCGCGGCGCCTCTTGCCTGCCGCGATGCTTGTCCTTCTGCTGGTGGGCTTGGCGACCCCGCTCTATCTACCCTCCGCGCTATGGAGGGACGGCACGAATGAACTGGTGCACAGCGCCTTTCAATTGGAGAACTGGCGGCTCGCAGCGAAGGCGATTGATTACCTGGCGATGACGAGCGCGCCGAGCCCGGTCCAACATTACTGGTCGCTGTCGATCGAAGAACAATTCTACGTTGTCTGGCCGGGGCTGATCATCGGCCTCCTGTGGCTTTCACGAAAAGTCCACAGGCCTTGGCGACCCTTGCTGGCCGCCGTGCTAGGCGCAATCTTCATCGCCTCGCTTGCCACCTCCGTATGGCTCACGCTTGTTGACCCGGCGCGGGCGTATTTCGTCACTCACACCCGCATGTGGGAGCTGGCGCTCGGCGCTCTGCTGTGTGCCATGGTGCCGGAGTCAGCCGACACACGGATCGGGGTACGAGCGCGGCGATTGCTTGGGTTTGCCGGCGTCGGCTCGATTCTCGCAGCCGCCTTTCTGTTCTCGACCAAGACACCCTTCCCCGGCTATGCGGCGCTGTTGCCGACCGTTGGGACCGCGTTGGTGATCGTCTCTGGTCAAAGCCAGTCGTCGTTCAGCGCCTTTGCTTTGCTCAAGTCACGACCGTTCCAATTCCTCGGCGACATCTCTTACTCGCTCTATCTTTGGCATTGGCCAATCATCGTTTTTTTCACCCAGCAAAGTGGCGAAGCGATCGGCCTTTGGGGCGGCCTGGCCATCCTTGCAGCAAGCGTCGGTCTAGCCGCCATCACCAAGGTTCATGTCGAGGACCGTTTCCGCCACCGCGCATCGTTGCGATCACGCCCCCGACTGGTCGAGTGGCTGGCCGTTTTTGCCCCGGTTCCTTTGGTGCCTCTAATCGCATTTTGCGCTGTCTCGATAGAAATCGCCCGGCAACAAGCATTGATCTCGGACAACCCGAATGACTATCCAGGGGCTAGGTCCTTGTTCACCAACAGGCCGGTGCCGACCGTAGCGGCCTATGCTCCTTCGCTGCCGACAATAAAGCAGGATAAGCCACAAACGGACAGCTGCCGCCCGCCTCGCGAAAACGGCGAACCTGTCGGTTGCCAGGTTGGCGATCCAAATGGGCGGCTCAAGGTGTTCCTGGTTGGCGATTCGCACGCAGAGCACTGGCTTCCGGCGTTTCAGGTGGCGGCGTCGGATCGAGGTTGGAATGCGGAGAGTTTTACCAAGCCCGGATGCCCGCTATTTCCTACCATGATCATGATGTCTGACAGCGACCGTCCGTTTCCAGATTGCCTGACCTGGGGTCAGCATATGCTGCGAATTATTCGACAACAAAGGCCAGACATCATCATTTTCGGGCAGAGAGACGTTTTACGTGCTTATCCCGACGACGGAAGCCAAGTGCCCGTGAGCGATACGTTGGTGCAGCTATGGCGCAGCATTGAGGCATTGGGCATTAAGGTGGTGGTAATAGCCGACACACCAGCTTGGGGAACGAACCCGGAGCGGTGCATGGCTCGGGACGGCCACTGCTCTGTTCCATATAAATCGGCACGTGATCGGGATCCCGTGGTAGTTGCCCAGCGCCTCTACCCGCATGTGCCGCTCGTCGACTTCAGCGACATTGTATGCCCGGGCAACATTTGCCCTGCGGTCATCGGCAATGTTTTTGTCTGGCGCGACACCGATCACCTGACCGCCACGTATTCCCGCTCAATGGCCGACATTTTCGGCAAACGCATCGACGCGGCAATCAATTAGCTGAGGGCGGCCGGCGCTCATTGGTCGAATTCTAGCGGCAGGTGATCCGGTTTCTCGTGCCACATCACCTGCCGGGAATGAGATCGTTCTTACAGGCGAACGAACTTGTCGAGATGCAGGCGTATCCGTTGGCCTTCTGCGAAGGACAGCGCGAATGATTCAATCACGAATGATCGGGTAATTTCCTGGTCTTCCTCGGCCACACGAACGGACCATTCGCCGCAGGCTTCGACGACTTCCACGCAAGGCAATACTTTGCGGATTGGTATCACGTTATCCATCACAGCCTCCCTACAAAAAGCAATGGTAACGTCGAGTTTTATACGCCCGCCGAAAGCGGGTTTTCAATAACAAAGATGGTCCGGGTTCATACCGTTGGGGTCAGCGGATCGCGGCTGGGTAACTCAGTGCCGCGACGTGATGGCGGATGGATGTGCTCGAACAGGAGATGACCGATCTGCTGCATCGCCGTCATATCCGGGTAAGCGGCTAGAACGGAGCCTTCACCGCCGACGCTGCCGAGCATCGGTATCAACACAAAGCTGTGAAAGTTCTGCTTCTTTTCCATTTTCGTACCTGCGATGGAGAGGCCGTTTGGTCTCATGGGGCGCTTTTTTGTTAGCGGCTCGTGCCCATCGGGCGACGCTTGTCGCCAGCGCACGCGTTCTTCCCGCTCAAGCAGGGCAATTTCGCAATCGCTTTCGCAGCATCGAGCGGCAGCCGAGAATATAACCCTGTTGCTTCTCATCCTCGTTCAGAGCGACATCCAGGTACTGCTTCATGTCCACGGAACCGGAGATGAGAGCGCATTTGCACTCGCCGCAAACTCCGTTTCTGCAGTCCGAAGGACAGTAGTGCCCGGTGCGCATCGCCGCTTCGAGAATTGTTTCGCCGTCTAGTACGGCGATCTCGTCCGCAAATTGCTGCACGATCAGTTTGTAGGACATCTCCACGATCCAGTATTGGCAGGCAGATTCAATTCGTAGGGACGCGCAACAAACTCTGCGCCCCTGCTGAGCAAGAGCCGACGTCGCGACTGAACGCAATTTGAACAATGCGAAGCAAGGTTTCGCTTTAACCGATGCAGGCTTGCGCCGGCGCAGATGACTGAGCGGTCGCAACACGTGACAGGACTTTTTGCCCGAACTTGATCAAGCTGTCGGCCTGCCGGTACTCGGGTCTTTCAAGGAGCGACGTGGCCCAGCCCTTCAGTGCCGAAACCAAATATTGGTTCGCACAATCATGATGGCCTGCCGGCAAGAGGTCGCGACATTCGTATACGTCCGCGATGACCCGGCAAAAGGCCGGATGCCCATCTCGGTCGATGACGACAGGAGAAATTTCCAATGCCCAAAGCTCAAGTTGTTCGGATAGACACCATGGCCCCCGGAGGTCATGCACTTTGCTGACTTGGAGTTGGGGCCACCCGGCCGTGGAGAAGTGACCATTCGGCAGATTGCCATAGGCTTCAATTTTATCGATATATCGCAACGCAAGGGCATAGCGCGCTTCTCTTGAATACTGGCCTGGGACATGAGGCAGTGGGAGTGGTTGAGGATCTGGATTCCTCAGTAGAGGAGTTCAAGATCGGCGATCGGGTCGCATATATGAGCGCGGGCACAGGAGCCTACGCGACATTCAGGACCGTCAACGCCGAGAAGCTGGTTGCCGTTCCCGATGGTCTTTCGGACGAAGTGATCGCCGCCCACTTCTTCAAAGGTCTGACGGCGCAGTATCTGATACAAAAGACGTTCCCCGTGGAATGGGCATCTGGTGCTCCTGCGCCCCTCCCGGCGGTGTCGGCTCCATCCTGGCGAGTTGGGCCAGTAAGCTAGCGGCAACCGTCATTGGGGCGGTCGGATCGGACGAGAAATGTTCGTTGGCGAAAGCCAACGGATGTGCGTTCGCTGTCAACTATTCCAGAAAAGGCTGGGAGGACGAAATTGTCGAATGGACCGGAGGTACCAAGGTCGACGCAGTTTTGGATTCAATAGGCAAAGACACATTCCTGTCTTCGCTGGATCTGGCCACCCCTTTCGGAACTGTCATTGTCTTGGCATGGCATCCGGACCGGCTCCGGCGATCGATCCGGAACTCTTGAACCGCAGAGGCCGTCTCTTCCTGACGAGGCCTTCCATTTTTCCGCACAACGCGGCAGCGGCGCAATTTCGGGAGAACGCCGCCAACCTGTTTAAGGCCATGTCGGACGGAATGTCCGATACCAATTCCTACTCCCGGTTCGAGTGGACCCAGGTTCAAGACCTGCATCGGGCCCTCGAAGCGCGCGAGCTATCCGGTCCTGCTGTGATTATTCCCCAAATCCCCTAAGTATGCATCACGGACGGTCGCTGACATCGGCCTGGAAGATCGTGTTGCCGTTCGATCCTGGGATTGTATGACACGCTGGCGCACTGCGGCGAGGCGTTGTTCCTTTGCTCGATGATCCTCCAGGGCGGGCTCCAAATGGTCGTATGGCGGGAGCACATGCCTCGCCATGGTCGCCTCGCGCCACGATGAGCTCGGCGACGCGGTCGAGCGCTCGCTCAAAACCGCTGTGCTGTGGCTGGTCGAGGCGTGTGCAGTTTTGCACACGATCTCCCGTATTATTTGATTTTGCTCAACTGTCCGTCCGGTCCATCATTGAGACAAGTCGTGGTTTTCAACGTCGTGACGCTCGACACCGACTTGCCGTCACCCTGGCTGACGATAGCAAAGAGCGCCCCCCTCAGTAGTAGGTCTTGCGATGTCCCGCTACCACTTCAACCCCGCTATCGTACGCAATGGCCCGATTGTGGCGGCCGCCCAATGCGGTGTCTGTGCAATAGCGGCTATATTTTGCCCTTCCTATGGCGAGTAGAAGCCTTCCGCGACCTAGAGCATCTCGCTCAAGTCACGCCAATGCCGCTAACGATGCCCTCAGACATTCTCGCCGTCACCCACGCGTATCGACTTCACCCCTCGGGAGTTTCGCGCACGCCTGTCGGGCTTCGCCTTCGATCTCGATCTTGCTCCGCGCTTGAAGATCGAAGCGCACCGTTACGGTGCGCATGCGTGCATGCAGCACATCGTCCAGCGTGCCGCGCATTTCATGCAGATAGGTCAGCGACGACTTCCCAAGCTTTTCTATAACGGTGCGAACGGTGATCAGAGTTCCCACCTCGGTTTCGTGCACGTAGTCGATCTCCATCCTCACATCCGCCCAGCCGAGCGTCGGCGTCAAACGGGGATCGGCGATCCTGCCAAGCAGCTGGAAACTGGCGTCGTCGAACATAGCGACGTAGTGACGGACGTTGAGATGGCCCATCGCGTCACACATCCAAGGATGGACGACGCCGACATAGGTTTCAATCGGGGGCGTCAAAACCCGACCTCGTTTCCGCCCTTGAGATCCAGCAACTGGCGGGCTTCGTCGGGGGTTGCGATTTCAAGCGACAGTTCGCCAAGGATGCGCTTGATCTTGGCGACCTGCTCGGCATTGCTCTTGGCAAGCGCGCCCTTGCCGATATAGAGACTGTCTTCCAGCCCGACACGCACATTGCCACCCATGATCGCACCCATCGTGCAGAGGTTCATCTGGTGCTTGCCGGCGGCAAGGATCGACCAGAGATAGTCGTCTCCGAACAGCCTGTCCGCCGTCCTGCGCATGTGCATCATGTCTTCGGCGTCGGCGCCGATTCCGCCCAGAAGTCCGAAGATCGTCTGGACGAAAAGCGGCGGCTTCAGCAGCTTGCGGTCGAGAAAGTGCGCCAGCGTGTAGAGGTGACTGACATCATAGCACTCGAACTCGAACTTGGTGCCATAGGCCTGGCCGACCTCGACAATGATGCGCTCGATCTGCTCGAACGTGTTGGAGACGATGCCCTTCTTGGTATCTTCCAGGTAGCCCTTCTCCCAGTCGTGCTTCCAGTCGGTGTATTTCGGCGCGATGTGATGCAAGGCGAAATTCATCGACCCCATGTTGAGCGAGCAGAGTTCGGGCTTGGCGGCATGGGCGGCTTCGAGACGCTCGTCGAGCGTCATCTTGAGGCCGCCGCCGGTAGAGATGTTCATCACGGCGTTGGTCTGCTGTTTGATGCGCGGCAGGAAGTCCATGAAGAGCTTAGGATCGGGGGTCGGCTTGCCCGTCTCGGGGTCGCGGGCATGCAGATGGATCACCGAGGCGCCAGCTTCGGCTGCGCCGACAGCCGCGTCGACGATCTCGGTAGGCGTTATCGGCAGATAGGGGCTCATGGTCGGCGTGTGAATCGATCCGGTGACCGCACAGGTGATGACGACTTTCGGCGATTTCTTCATGATCGGGTCTCCCTTGTCTGCCTTTTGGTGTTATCGATCGAGCGCGAGGCAATCCTCGCGGCCACAGCCCAGCCGGATCGCCGTACCCGGATCGAGCTTCGGCTGAGACGACGAAGTAGCAAGCTTGACGATGAATTTCTGGCCGCTCGCGGTCGCGGCGACGAGCCGGACATGATCGCCGACGTAGATTGATTGAACGACCGTCGCCGGAATCTCGTTGAGCGCCGTGACGCCGTCCTGCAGAACGGACAGGCGCTCGGGCCTTATCGACAGCGTCACCCTGACACCCGCAGAAAGCGCAGCACCGCAGGACATGGCGTTCAACACAACGTCGCCGTCGTCGAGACGGACGTATACGCCGCCATCCTCGCTTCCGGCCAGCACGGCGCCGAACATGCGGTTGTTCTCACCGATGAAGCTTGCGACAAAGCTCGCCGCGGGACGCTCGTACAGTTCGCGCGGCGTCGACAGTTGCTCGATGCGGCCGGCGCTGAACACCGCGATGCGGTCCGACATGGTTAGCGCTTCAGTCTGGTCGTGCGTGACGTAGACGAAGGTCACGCCCAGCCGGGCGTGAATATCCTTGATCTCGAACTGCATCTGCTCGCGCAGCTGCTTGTCGAGGGCGCCAAGCGGTTCGTCCATCAAGACAAGATGCGGTTCGAAAATCAGGGCGCGGGCAACCGCCACACGTTGTTGCTGCCCGCCCGAAAGCTGCGCTGGCCGCCGATTGCCGAATTCGGGCAACTGGACCATGTCGAGAACGTTCCCGACACGTCGCCTGACCTCCTCGCGGCCAAGTTTGCGGACCTCGAGCGGGAAAGCCAGATTTTCGGCGACCGTCATGTGCGGGAAAAGCGCGTAGTTCTGGAACACCATGCCGATGCCGCGACGATTGGCGGGAACGTTGTCGATGCGCTGACCGTCAATGAGAATTTCGCCCTCGGTCGTATCTTCGAATCCTGCCAGCATCATCAACGCCGTCGTCTTGCCGGACCCGGAAGGGCCTAGCAGCGTCAGGAATTCGCCGCGCACGATTTCCAGGTCGAGCTGGCGCACCGCCTGGACCGCATGCCCGTAGCGCTTGCTGACGCCGCGAAACTCGACGTGAACCGGCCCACGCGGAGATCCGCCCATCACCGCGCCTGCGCCTTCGGATCACGGCGCACCGAAGTCGGGCGCTTTCGAGCAGGCTGCGCCTCAGCCGCCGCCGCGGCGCGAAGAATGATGTCGGCGGCCTCGCGCAGATCGGCTACCAGGGCCTTGCGCGCAGCCGCGCCATCGGCGCGACGCAGCGCCGCGAGCATTTCGTCGTGATGGTCCAGGCCCAGACCGTAGGTCACGTCCGAGCGGACGATGTTCAAGAACGGTCCTGCCTGCAGCCACAATTTCTCGATGATCTGCTGGATGAGAGGTGACCGCGCGGCATGGTACATCGTGAAATGGAAGCGCCTGTTCAGGCCGAGATAGTTAGCCATGACGTTGCTCTCGACGCACTCGCGCATCAGGCTGTTCAGCTTCGCCAATTCATCGAGTTCTTCGGGCGTGATGGTCGTCGCAGCCCATTCGGCCGCCGTCCCTTCGACGCTGCAGCGCACACGCACGAGATCCGAAATACGCGCCACCGTGGCCTCGGGGACGATGACGCCCCGGTTTGGGTGGTCGAACATCGCCTCGTCGCTGACGAGTTGCCGCAAGGCCTCGCGCACCGGCATGGCGCTGGTCCGGTACTGTTCGGCAAGCTGTCGCACGACCAGTCTTTGGCCGGGCAGGAAGTCACCGTTCATCAGTGCTTCCTTCAAGCCCGTATGGACACGAACATGAGCTGTCTTTTGCGCGGCCGAGCCGGCGGTGGCATCCTTGCGATCGAGCATCAGTTTGTCCGGCGGGGCAGTATTTTGAGGTTGCTCGACAGGAAATCGTCGAATGCGGCGGCGAAGCCGTCGAGTTCGGCGTCGCCAAATGGCAGTGACAACGCCAGCATGCCGCGCGGCGTCACGTAATACCCTCGCAACAGCATCTCGATATGCCACAGCGCAATCACCGATGGATCGGCATCGTCGAGCCGCGCCGGCGTGTCCACCGGCCCCCTGACGAAATGCAGGTTCATCAACGACCCGCGCCCTATGACGATGCCCTCGACGCCATGTCGTTCAAGTGAGACGTTCATCGCTTCACGCAAGCGATCGCCGCGCGCATTGATGGCGCGGCTCGCCTCTTGCGTCAGCACCTGCGTCAGACCGGTGAAACCAGCAGCCATGCTGAGAATATTGTTGTTGAACGTCCCGCCATGCGAGAACGCACCAGGCAAAGCCGGATCGAAGCGGTCGACGAGGTCGGCGCGTCCACCGAATGCGCCAAAACTCGCACCGCCGCCGATGTACTTTCCGAGCGTCACGAAATCGGGAAAAATTCCGTGCGCGCCATGGAGCGCTCGATAGTCGAGGCGCGAGGTCATGACCTCGTCGAAGATCAGCAGCGCGCCGGTCTCCTTCGTCGCTGTGCGCAGCGCCTGCAGGAACTCGCGGGTCGCCGGGATGCAGCCGCCGCCGCCCATCATCGGTTCGACGATGACGGCGGCAAGCTCGTCGCCCTGTTCCTTGATGAGCGCCACGGCGTCTGCACTATCGTTGTAGTCGGCGAAGACAAAGGGGAAAGGCAAATTGAGCGGTGAGCCGCCATGCGCAAAAGTCAGTACGCCGCCGTGATAGCCTTCCCGGAAGGCGAGTATCTTCGAACGCTTCGTGATGGCGCGAGCGGCGGAAATCGCCATGATGTTCGCCTCGGTGCCCGAGTTGCAGAAGCGCACGCGCTCGATGGCTGGAAAACGCTCGACCACCGCCGCTGCCAGGCGCGCCTCGTAGCGGTTGGGTGCACCCAGCATGATGCCGCCCTGTATGACGTCCACAAGGGCCGCCGAAATCGCCTTGTCGGAGTGGCCGTAGAAGCCGGCGCTGTATTCCGAGACCAGATCGACATAGGTATGGCCGTCGAGATCGGTGACCCTGCAGCCCTCGCCGGAGACGAACGAAACAGGGAATGGCGGGTACCAAAGTACAGCCCTCGTATTGCCGCCCGGCAACGATGCCGCGGCCTCGTTCTGGCGCGCCAGGCTGTTCGGGTTGGCGTCAGCGAAACACTGTCGCGCCTCGTCCAGAACAGCAGCGAGACTGACATTGGCGCGCACGTCTCTAGTGCCTTGCAGCATTCGATCAAATTCCCTTGTCTTTTTAACTTTCTTGCACCCTATCGCAAATTCCTGTTGCAAATCAATCCATTTTGCGTTTGAAATTTGATCAAATCCACAACGACAAGAAAGGGGAACTGCGATGAGGACTTATCTGCAAGCCGTATCTGCCGCCGCGATCTGCCTCGCGACCTCCACTTTTGCCGCGTCCGCGGCCGATCCCGTCACGGTGGTCGGCTGGGGTGGTACATGGGACAAGGCCTACAAGGATGGAGTCTGGGACAAGTATACCGAAAAGACGGGCGTCCCGATCATCATGGAAGAGTGGGGCGGCGAGGTCGCCAAGGTGCGTGCCCAGGTGCAGGCGGGCAACATTACCTACGACGTCGTCTCGGTGGAAGCGCCCGCCATGGAAGTCGGCTGCGCCGAAGGCCTGTTCGTCCCGCTGACGCCCGAGATCACCGGCGACGCGGCGAATTATCTCCCAGGCACCCTGCATGAATGCGGTGTCGCGTCCGACACATGGGCAACGGTTCTTGCCTACAACACGGATGTCTATAAGGGCGACGCCGCGCCAAAGAGTTGGGCGGACTTCTGGAACGTCGAGAAATTTCCAGGAAAGCGCGGCCTCTACCAGCAAGCGCAGTTCACACTGGAAAATGCGCTGATGGCCGACGGCGTGAAACGCGAGGACATGTACAAGGTGCTGGCCACGCCGGAAGGCGTCGACCGGGCTTTCGCCATGCTCGACAAGATCAAGCCGAACGTCGTCTGGTGGTCCACCACGACGCAGGGCATCCAGAACCTGGACAGCGGCGAAGTGACGCTCAGCGACGCGTTCAATGCACGCATCACCAACGAAGCCATCAACGAGAAGAAGCCTTACGCCATCGCATGGGACGCCGGCTTCTTCTACGGCACCGACTACTGGGCCGTGGTGAAGGGCGCACCGCACCAGCAAGGCGGGCTGGATCTCCTCAAGTGGTTCTCCATCCCTGAAAATCAGGCCGGCTTCTCCAAGCTCTATGCCTATGGCACCGGTCGCAAGGAAGCCGCCGACCTCATTCCCGCGGACTGGAAGGCCAACCTGCCGACGTCGCCGGAGCACCTCCAGTACGGCGCCGCCTATGACAACGACTTCTGGACCGAGCACAAGGAAGCGCTGGAAGAACGCTTCAAGGCCTGGCTCGCGAAGTAACTTGGGCATGCTGGTCGGGACAAAACCGGCTATGAAGCGACGCCAACGGGGCGGCATGCTCGCCCTGTTGGCGGCTCCGCTTATATTATTCGTCGTCATTCTGTTTCTGTGGCCGCTGGCGCGCTTCCTGGCTCTGGCCGTCGACAACTCGGATTTCTCGAACAACCTGCCGCGCACCATTGCCGCTCTGGCCGGCTGGAAAGCAGAGAGCGGCCTGCCTGGCGAACCCGTCTTTGCAGCACTCGTCGAGGACCTGGCCGACGCGCGGCGCGCCGGGAAGGAAGGCGTCCTGGCGCAACTCGTGAACCAGCGCGTTGTCGGTAGCCGTTTCCTCGTCATCAAGACGGCAAAGGATGCGGCCGACGGCAAGCTCGGCATGCGCCCCGTGCGCGACGAGGTGCTCGCCAAACAGGCCGGCTGGAAAAACATCGATCTCTGGCAGGTCATAGCGCGTCAGCAAAGCGCGCGAACGGACTATTATCTGCTTGCGAGCCTCGACCTGAAGCGCGGCGCGGACAATTCGATCGAAGCCGTTTCGGCCGACCGCGCCATCTTCGTCGACGCGCTGCTGCGTACGATCTGGATCAGCATGGTGGTGACGGTCATCTGCGCGGTGCTCGCCGTGCCGCTGGCGCAGGCGATCGTCAGCGCGCCGCCTGCCTGGTCGAAGCTGATGTTCGCGCTGATCCTGTTTCCGCTCTGGACATCGCTGCTGGTGCGCACCGTCATCTGGATCATCGTGCTGCAGAAGAACGGTCCCGTGAATTCCACACTGCTCGGATTGGGTATCGTCAGCGAACCCCTCGACCTCATCTACACCCGCTTTTCGCTGTATCTGGCGATGGTTCAGGTTCTGCTGCCCATGATGGTCCTCTCCGTCGTCGCCGTCATGCGGCGGGTTCCGACCACCTACATGCGCGCGGCGCTGTCGTTGGGTGCGCCGTGGCTCACGGCGTGGCGCCGCGTGCAGTTGCCGTTGATCCTGCCCGGGATCCTGTCCGGCGGGGCGATCGTTTTTGTCTTCGCGCTCGGCTATTACATCACCCCGACGCTTGTCGGCGGGCCGACAGACCAGATGATTTCCGGCTACATAGCCTTCTACACCAATAGCACGCTGAACTGGGGCATGGGCGCAGCGCTTTCCCTGCAACTGCTGATGATCCTCGTGTTGTTTGCGTTCCTGTTCTGGACGGCATCCGTCCTCTTCCGCAGCAAGGCGCATGTCGCATGAGCGTCGACCGCTTCAGGAAATGGCTGATGTATGCCTATGCGGCGACGTTGCTGGCTTTCATCATCCTGCCCCTGTTGATCGTGGTCCCCATGTCGCTGACCTCGAGCAATTCGCTGGCGTTCCCGACGCCGGGCTGGTCGCTGCGCTGGTATGCCGAACTGTGGGTCGACCAGCGCTGGCCGAACGCGCTGTGGAACTCGGTCGTCGTCGGGCTATCCACCACGGTTCTGGCTTTGCTGCTCGGCATACCGGCGGCAATCGGGCTCGCCTGGGGCGATTTTGCCGGCAAGCGAATCCTCTACGCAATCATCGCCGCGCCCTTGGTGACGCCAGTCGTCATCGTCGGCGTCGCGGCCTTTTCATTCTTCGCCACGCTCGGACTCGTTGGCAACAAGCTATCGATCATTCTGGTGCATACGGCGATGGCCGTGCCTGTGATGCTGACGACCGTCGTCGCCAGCCTTTCGACCTTCGACCGGACGTTGGTTCGTGCGGCGGCATCACTGGGCGCCGGCGCCATGCGCACCTTCTTCAAGGTGGTGCTGCCGCTGATAGCGCCGGGCGTCGTTACAGGGGCCATCATCGCCTTCATCATTTCTTTCGACGAAGTCGTCGTCGCAAGCTTCCTCTCGACGGGCGCGGAGCGAACCTTGCCCCGCATGATATTCTCCGGGGTGCGCGAGTCCATCAGCCCTGCCATCGCGGCCGTCGCCGTGCTGCTGATCGCTTTCTCGGCGATCCTGCTTGGGGTCATCGCCATCCTGCAGAGCCGCTCGCAAGCTCTCCGCGCAAAGGCATCGGCATGAAACTGGTTCCGTCGGTGCAGCAACTCGAGACCGAGATGACGGCGTGGCGGCGGCATCTCCATGCCAATCCCGAGCTCGGTTTCGAAGAGTTCGAGACGGCCCGTTTCGTGGCGGACAAACTGCGCGCGTGGGGCATCGAGGCGACCGAAGGCGTCGGACGCACAGGTGTCGTCGGCACGCTCAGGGGCAGGCTCGGCGCTGGTCGCAGCCTTGGCATCCGCGCCGACATGGATGCCCTGCCGATGACTGAGGCACGGCCGCTGGCGCATGCGTCCCGCACCCCCGGGCGGATGCATGGCTGCGGCCATGACGGCCATACCACTATGCTGCTCGGCGCAGCCTCGGCGCTTGTTCGCTCGCCCGACTTCGCCGGCACGGTGCATTTCATCTTCCAGCCGGCCGAGGAGGGTCGAGGTGGGGCGCTTGCCATGCTGAACGAGGGCCTTTTCGAGCGTTTCCCCTGCGATGAAGTCTACGCGCTGCACAATTGCGAACGGCCGCTCGGCGAGATCGCCGTCCACCGCGGAACGGTGGCCGCGGCGGCCGATCGCTTCGAGATCGTCGTCCACGGAAGGGGCGGCCATGCGGCGATGCCGCATCTGGCGATCAATCCACTCCCCATCGCCGCGCGCATCCTGCTGGCAATCGAAGCCCTGCCCGGCCGCGTCACCGATGTGCATTCTCCCGCAATCGTCACCGTTGGCAGCCTGCGTGCAGGCGAAGCCTTCAACACCATCCCCGATACGGCGTTTCTGACCGGCACCGTGCGCACCTTCGGCCACGAGGTTCAAAAGACGCTGGAGTCGGCAATCCGCCGCATCGCGAAAAACGAAGCTGAAGCTTTTGGCGCCGGCGTCGACATCCGCTACGAAACGCCCTTCGCACCGACGATAAACACTGCCGCGCAAGCCGACGCGATGATCGCGATTGTGAACGAGGTGATGGGACCGGCAAGTCTCGTCATCGATCCGCCTCCCGAGATGGGTTCTGAAGATTTCTGCTACATGCTGGAACAGCGGCCCGGCTGCTATTTCCTGCTCGGCCAGGCCGACGATGCGCACCAGGCCGCGGCTCACGACACCAACTACGATTTCAACGACGCAATCCTGCCGATTGGCGCGAGCCTTTGGGTCAGGCTCGTGGAGCGCCGCCTATCAGCCAGAGGCGCATCGTGATGCAACTGACGGAAAAGGACATCGTCTGGCGAAGCCATTGGCTGCGGCAGGCCCTGCCCGAGGACCCAGACCTTGCGCCTCCGCTCGAAGAGGCGACCCAGGCTGACATCTGCATCGTCGGCGGCGGCTATCTGGGCTTGTGGACCGCTATACGCCTCAAGGAGCACAATCCCGCCTTCGATGTTGTCATCGTCGAGCGTGACATTTGCGGCGGTGGCCCGAGCGGCCGCAACTCCGGCATGGTGCTCTCGGCATGGACGAAATACAGCGCGCTCGCCGCGCTGCGCGACGGAAACGATGCACTTTCGATCATCAAGGCATCCGAAGCCGCAATCGGCGGCATCGAGGCTTTCTGCAAGGCCGAGGGAATAGACAGCTGGTTTGATCGGATCGGCTGGATCTGGGGTGCGACGTGCGAAGCCCAGCTTGGCGCCTGGGACGACGCGTTGAACAAGCTGGCGGCGCATGGCTACGTGCCGGCGCGACGAGTTTCGCGCGACGAGATCGCAGCGATGGCCGGCACGACGAGCCACCTCGGCGGCGCGTTCGATGCGTCGTCGGCAACCGTGCATCCCGGTTTCCTCGTGCGCGGCCTGCGCCGGGCAGCACTAACACGCGGCGTGCGCATCTATGAAAAGTCGCCGATGACGCGGTTTTCGCGCGACGGCACGCTCAAGGTGGAGACGGGGAGAGGCACTGTGTCTTGCGGCAAGATCGTGCTTGCCATGAATGCATGGTCCGGCGCCATTCGAGAACTGGCGCCGGCAATCTTCAACATCTCCAGCGACGACGCCATGTCAAAACCCATTCCAGACCTTCTCGACAAGATTGGCTACCGCCGCGCGCCGCTGATGATCGATTCCCGCGTTTTCGTCGGCGGTTGGTCACCGACGCGCGATGGTCGGCTGTCTGTCGGCGTCAGTGGGGGCGTCATCGGCCTCGGCGGCATCGTCGACAGGCGGTTTCATGGTCTATCGCCACGGGTCGCCGACATGCGCCGCGCGTTGCGGGACGGTCACCCGGCGCTCGCCGACTTTCCGCTCGATACATCATGGAACGGCCCGATCGATCGGACCGTCAGCGGCGTGCCACTGTTCGGCGCCCTGCCCGCCAACCGCGACATCGTCTACGGCTACGGCTTCTCCGGCAACGGCACGACGATGGCCTATCTCGGCGGCAAGATCCTGGCCGGCCTGTTGACCGGCGGCGAATCCGAGCTCACCCATTCGGCGCTCGTGCGCCCAGTGACGCGAGGCTTCCCATCCGAACCATTCCGGTTCGTCGGCGCGCATTTCGTTCGCGGCGCGGTGCGGCGGCGCGACGATCTCGAACATGCCGGCCGAAAACCCGACCTCTTGACCAGATGGCTCGCGGGACTGGCCCCGTCCGGCGTCACCCCTTCGAAAGCCAACCTCCGCGCAAGGAAAGGATAAACGGTGTCCAAGGCCAAGATCTTCAAGCGCAGCGAATTGACCCTGAAGCCGTCCATCACACCGACCGGCACATCCTCGATTGCCCGCGTCATCAATGCCGATATCAGTCGGACCATGGGCGGCGGCATCGAGTATCTCGAGAACGCCTCGATCGACTGGACCGTGACCTACGACGAGGTGCTGTTCATCCACGAGGGCACCCTGACGATCGAACTCGACGACGGTCGCCATGAGTGCAATCCCGGCGATATCGTCTGGCTGCCAAACGGCACCCACCTGAAATACATCGCCACCGAGCGTACCGGCTATTTCTATTGCCTTTACCCGTTCGACTGGGCAGCGCGGCAGGGAACGGCAGAACCCTGAACTGACCGGCACTCCTTTTCCATGCGTTTGGCCATCCGCAGCGCAGTTCCGAACCCGGGGCGTCCACCGCGCATGTCTGGCGGCAGATTGCAGCGACACAGCTCAGCCGCAGCACCTAAGCAGGAACCGGTAGTTCGACGAGTGGGGGGAAAGGCGGTAGCGCTCTCCCGCTACCACTTCCAACCCACTATCGTACGTAACGGCAGCGTTGAAGCGGCTGCCTAGTCCGGTGGGCTTTTCGGTATACCGTGCATTGGGAAATGCGGCCCCGCCTATAAGGGCGGCAAGCTTGCCCTTGACCTCGATTTCGAAGCCCTCACGTGCCCGCTTGGGGTGCACGGTGACACTATGAACAAGTCCTCGAAGGTTTTGGATCAGCGGGCCACGGTCGTCAGCAGCAGTTGCGTGGTCGGCCAACGCCTTTGAAAGGCCGTCGACGGTTTCGATGTAACGCTGCAAGGTCGCAGGGTGGATAGCTACGGGTGACGGTGGCTCATCGAGACCGGAGAGCTGT
Source organism: Mesorhizobium sp. C416B (assembly GCF_030323165.1). Classification (NCBI taxonomy): domain Bacteria; kingdom Pseudomonadati; phylum Pseudomonadota; class Alphaproteobacteria; order Hyphomicrobiales; family Phyllobacteriaceae; genus Mesorhizobium; species Mesorhizobium sp. C416B. Next base: position 5,263,716 of record NZ_CP100471.1, on the reverse strand, counting down.
GCCTCTACCTCGGAGAGCTGCGTCTTGAGTTCTGCAATACGCTGCTTGGCATCCTCTTCAGCAATGACGCTCCTGATCACAAGATCGATCGTGCGCTGCCGTTCGCCTTCTATCCGATCGCGCTTGCCTTGCAGCGCTGTGCGCATCGCATTCGCCTGTGCGGACAATTCTCGGCGCTCTTGGTTGTATCTGCGGATGTATGCCTCGATGAGGTCGGGGGCTTTCAGTTGGTCGCGCATGCCATCAAGGACCGCCTTTTCGATCTCGGGCAGATAGATGATGCGCCGATTGGAGCAGCTCCCGCTTTCTCGCACTGCCGAGCACCGAATACGCGTCTTGCCTGTCTTATCACGATCGTGAACCGACAGACCTGAACCGCAAACGCCGCAGCGGAGCAGACCGGACAACAGGTGAGCTGGCCGACGCTTGACATGAGAGGTTGCGTGCACCCTCACTGCTTTGCGAGCCTGCGCCTTGTGCCAAGTTTCGTCTTCGATGATGCGCAAATGCGCAACTTCTTTCGTCTGCCATTGGTCCTTTGGATTTGGCCTGGAGACACGCTTGCCAGTATCGGGGTTCTTCACCATTCGGACCTTGTTCCAGACGATCCGACCGACATAGAGCTCGTTGAAGAGCAGACCTACGCCGCGCTGTGCATTTCCGTTGATGGTGGAACCGTTCCACCGTATCCCCCGCGGTGGCGCTATCCCATCCCGGTTGAGGTCACCGGCTAGGTCACGTGGAGCGCGACCGACCGAATAAGCGGCAAAAATACGCCGGATAACGTCTGCCTCCTCTTGGACGATCTCGAGTTCGCCAGGATGGCCCAAGACCGGTCGATAGCCATAGGCCCGGCCTCCGGCATGACGTCCATCACGGACGACTCCAGCCATACCCCTACGGACTTTCTTTGCGCCATCCTCCCTCTGCATCTGACCGACAAGTCCACGAATACCAATGAGAACCGCATCGGCGATACCGTCATGAACAGCCTGGATTTCAATGTCGAGAAAAGAGAGACGTTTGTGAAGACCTGCGAGATCCGCCATGTCGCGCGATAGGCGATCGAGCGCCTCGACGACGACGATGTCGAACGCGTTCTGGCCCGCAGCTTCCATCAGGCGCATCAGCGCGTCGCGACCCAATATGGATGAGCCGGAGCGCGCCTTGTCCTCGTAGACCGCAACGATAGCCAGACCGTTGCGCGCTGCGTAAGCACGGCACAGCGCAATCTGGTCTTCAGTGGATTTTTCGTTCTGCAGCTCGGTCGAAAAGCGTGTGTAGACAGCGGCCCGCCTCATGTGTCGGAAGCCTTCTTCTTGCAGCGATCTGCATCCATGGCAGCTTTTCGGCCAGCCGAAGCGCCGACGGATTTGAGATGATCGCCTCTGGCATCGGCGATGGCGAGTGCTTCGACAAACTTAAGCATGGCTGTGCGAAGCTCCTCCGGCGCTACCGCTGGGACGGTTTCGCGCAGCAATCCACCATCGCGTCTGTGTCGTGCCGACTTCACGAAGCCGAGCATCACTAACACGACCGGCGATAAAAGGGGCACACCCCTTCGATCGTGCACTTAGGACCCTTTGGCGCGGAAATCGGATGGTCGCCGAACTGGCGAATCTAGATCGCACGGGCTGCAGCCGTGCTGCTGGGAAGCCTATGGCAGGAACCTGGGATGCGTTCGGAAGCTTTTTCATGCAACGCTCCCATCATCGCCATAGGCAACGACAGGGCCACTTTCTCCCTGCCTGCGGCGATGTAGCCGTTGTCGAGGTCTCTTCGGGAAACACTCGCTCGACCATCCCCTCCTTGGCGGTGCGGATCGACGCGACAGCGCGAACTTCGCCATGCCAGCCGTCGAAGGGAACTCGTTGAGCTTTGCCATAACTGCCGGTCAAGCCGGCCTGCATTCGACCGGCACGGGTTCGCTGGACCTAGCGCTCTCCTGCTTTGGGTCGATGACTGCCAGTTCCTCTCCTAATGCTGCGATTAAAGACGACACCCGACCTCGCACTCGCGGATGGAGATGAACAAGCCTTTCAATCAGGCGTCGACCTTCCGCGCTGGCAATAAAATTGATGCGTTCGTCGACCGGCAGCGGAGCCTCGCGATCGGTCTCATTGCCCGGCAGGCCTTCGAAGAAGCGGCCGACCGGAACACCTAGTGAACTAGCGATCTCGTAGAGCATGGACGCGCTCACGCGATTTCTCGCGTTCTCATATTTCTGAAGCTGCTGGAAACTGATGCCTATGGATCGGGCAAGCTGGGCCTGCGATACATCCGACTGTACGCGAACTGCGGCGATCTGCCTGCCCACATATTGATCAGCAGGGTGCGGGCCACTCTCGATTCCATGGTTTTCCGGCGCGTTGAAGACGCTCCGGCGCCCTGGCTCCGCAAACGCTTTTCGGAACTGCATCAGTCGCTCCATTGTAGAGAGTTTGTCTCGGTAAGCCCCCGCGAAAATCACCAAACCGACGAATGATCGCGATTCCGATACCTTAGTGCCGAAGTTCAGCTCGAGACTTTCTGCTCGCTAATCCGAGCTATATCGTCTAAGGCCGAGCGGATCTGTGGCCACGGGGGCTCACTGTCATGTAGCGAATACTCCCCTTCCCTAAGCGCTGCATTTAGCTTGGCGGCTATACCGGCGAGCGACGTTGCAGGAACTTGGGATAAGGCTTCGAGTAATTTCTTCGCCCGCTCGCCAGCTTCACGCTCAGCAAGTAAGGCTGTCGAATAACCAATCTCTCTAGCGGCGGCATCCCAGCGCGCCTGATTGGCTACGATTTCAGCTTCAGCTTGGGTGCGGGCCACTGTGTTAGCCGGACGAACACCGAGCAATTCCTGGAGGGCTTCAACGGAGTGAACTGTCAGGCTCTCGCCGTCGGACAAGATAACTGTCGTGCAAGGGAAGCCAACGGTCTCGACAAGTACCTTCTCCAGCCGCTGCTGCTGATCGCAAAGCCGTTCAGCCTCTTCCCAAGCCGCCTGCCATCGTCTCCACACCGCCACCGCAGGATCAATGGCGTCGTCACCCTCCAAGTCGATGAGAGCAAACGATGTAGCCTGCGTCGTCGCCGTTGCGGTTGCTGTTCCCGAAAGCACCTTCCTGCGGGTGACGAAAGGCAAAGTCGTGTTATTGTCGGAATCAGCCATGATCCGAGCTCCGCAAAGCGTGGGCGTGGTTAGACTGTTGGAAGCGGGGAACCACTTCCAACAGCCGTTTCCTAAAATAAGCATATTTGCACTTTTTGTGCAACAGGGCATTTGAATAATGAAGGTAAGTGCGGCCCAAGTTCGCGCGGCCCGTGGGCTTCTCGACATTTCTCAACAGGAACTGGCGGACCTATCCAAGGTAAGTTTGAGGACGATCGTGCAGTTCGAACGTGGTTCGAAACCAGCATCTGAATCAATCCTGCAAGCGCTGAAGCTATCGCTCGAAGCAGCCGGAATAGAATTCATTCCAGAGAATGGCGGTGGCCCCGGTGTGCGCTTGTCTCGCGGTGCCGCGAACACTTAGACGAAGGCGGCATACCTGTTTCATCACTCCTGATCTTGGCGACGGCAGTCCGATAGTTCTTGGTGCCATTACCTTCTGAAGCAGTGCCGGCTGATCGCGCAGCATTCGCTATGACGAGCGCGGCAATCGTTAGGTCCCGCCTCCCGTGCCGGCAGAAGCAAATTGCGTTCGCGCAAGGTGGGATCGTCTCGTCCTTGTCGCGAATGAATAATGGCCAGAGGCCAATGCCTAAGCGAATTGAGACGGAGCACTCAACGCCTAAGACAATAAAGACGGGTGGATAGCGGCTCTAGAATCTTATTAACGAACCATTCCGTTCGTTTCGGCGAGTTTCAACGTTGTGCTGATAAGGTCGTAGTCGATGTCGTGGCGTTCTTTCAGGCCCGCGTAGCGGAGCTCTTGGCCGGCGAGCACAATGCTCCGGTCCCGATAGGTCTTCTCTTTCGCGTCCAATTGCAGGGATAGGGTCGCAAGCGTCGTGCTGGCGTCGGCCATCGCTGTCAATGCGTCCATTTTTTGATCTAGCAACACCTCTCGCTTGTCGATCGCGTCCATCAGGACATCTTGGGCTTTAAGCACCTTGTCTCGCGCATCCGCGAGCGCTCCATACATTTCGTAGCGCGCCTTATTGTAAGTTTCCTTTGCCTGGATATCAGCGCATTGGGCGTAAGGAAGGCCGCCGCACTGAAGGCGCAGCTCCTGGAAGGCCTCCTTCAATTTAGCCAGATCATCGCGTGCCAATTCCACTGCCGCGCGGTTGGAAACAATCAGATCGCTATTCGCCTTTAGGTCGCTTGCGGCCGTATCGGCAATTGTTCGCTCTTCGGAGAGCCGACGTTCCAAGTTTGCCGCCGTGGCATGTCCAGCGTCAATATCGGTTTGAAGGGCTCGAAGCGCACCTATCTCAGCGTCAAGATTGGTACGAAGCGCCGCCAGGCCGTTCTTTTCCGATTCCAGTTGCTGATGAAGCTTGCGAAGTGCGGGCAGTATCTCCTCGGCGTGTTGGTGGCGCGATAGCGCGAATGACGCGTGGGACATGTCCACAGCGGTCTTGCTTCGGACAGCAGCGGCGAAGAAGCTGGCTGTTTCGGCCGCAACCGTACCGGTCGTCCGCCAATTTTTGACGGCACCTTCATATCCCGAATAATAGGGAAGCAGCCAACGCGTTCCAACTCTCCCGCAGTCCACTCCATCGACGAATTCGTCGGTCTTCCCTGAGCAAAACGCGGCGTAGTCCTCGCTCGTCAACGGGCGAACGGATGGAATTCGGCGATCTACTGACTGGAAGAGAGACACGGCGTCCTGATAAAACGCCAAAGCCTCGAATTGCACGACCAGCTTTCGGCGCATGTCATAAAACCACATCGCGATCAGCGAAATGCGGCAACGGCTTGGCTCAAACGCCAGAATAAGGGAATCCTCATAGGATGGCCATGCATTTGCCATGCCCGCATGCGCTGCTAGATCGGTCACCGCATCGCGCCGGCTTTCCAATGACGCCAGAGCAGAACCCACCAAGCTAAGCCTTGAGATCTGTGCATCAAGTTTTGTCAAATGATCCCTGTGACCAGAGACGCCGCCGATCTCGGCTTGCAGTGTCCACCGGACCTGCTCTAGGCTGCTGGCGGGAAAATCGATATCGATAGCATCCAGGCCGGCGGGGCTGTTGTCAGGCTTTGCCCGCACGAGGGCGTCGGTGGCCGCGTCAACCCGTGTTGCAAGGCCCTGATCGGGAACATTCGCAACGACCCTAATCGGACGGGTGAGACCCTCCGAAACCATCGATCTCAAGTCTTTGTAGCAGTAGAGTTGTGCTTCTGTCTTACGAGGCAAGGGCAACACACGATCGCGGTTTCGACCCAGCAGCCTGTCGAGGCTCACGCCGCCGTCGTTGCCATCGGGTTGGATCTCGCCGTCTTGCGCCATCGCCAGCGGTGCGGTGAGTAGCAGGCAACACAGTGCCGTCGAAAGGAAGCCCGCTGTTCGCACTATGCGTTTCCTGTCCGCTGAAAGGAGCGCCGCATCCTCTCGCGATCGGCTGCATTTTCCTGCCTGTGGAGATCCGCACGCGACTCGTATGCTTCCCGCCAGTATTGCTTGATGTCAGCCAAGAGAACCGTACGAACGTCAGCGTGCCTGTTGACGTGCTCGTCTACCCGGGCCGCCAGGCTTCGTTCCTGCTCGAGCTTCTGGTTGTAAAAGGAGGTATTTGATCTCTCTGTGGCCTGCAATTGCGAAGCTCGTGTTTGGGCTTGAGGCAGACGCGTGGAGGTGATGTTGTTGCTGCGGTCCAGTGGACCAAAGTACCGGAGACGCTTTAGATCGACGTGACCGCAGGCATCAAATGAGTTGCCGTTGGGGCAGATCGCCGCCCAATTCGCACGGGCGTTGTTAGCACTGGTCGTAAGCTGAGCCGCTTCGGATCGAAGACTGGCGACCTGGCTGTTCGCCTGCCTCACCTCGTCTCTCAAAGAATCGAGCGCGTCGCGCAAATCCTGGATATCCATCCTCAGGGCCTGCAACAAAGCCTGTTCATTGCTGATCTGGGTCTGGTCCTGGTCGAGTTCGTGGCTGCGTGTGTCAAGCTCTGCCTTCTTTTTCTCAAGCTCATGGGCTTTATCCGCGAGTCGGTTCAACTCCTGGTCTAGAAGGGCCAGGAGACCTGTCTGTAGGCCTTGCAAAAGCGTTCGGCGCTGGGCTATCGCAGTCTCCAGCTTGTCCGTTTTGGCGGAAACTATACCCTCGATTTCGCTCAGCTTGCGGCTGTTCTCGTAGGCTTCGAGGCCATTGAGACCGAGTGCCTCCGCAGCTTCGAGAAAAGGGAACTTACCCATCGCGTCAAATAGGATATCCCCAATCTTCTGCGTCATCTCATGCTGCTTTGTCAGTCTCCTTGCGAGATTCCGTGCCTCGGTCCGCCCTTCGAAGGAATCGGTTACCTCCATGCAGGCATCCGTAAACAGCATGACGCGCGACGTCAGATCGTTGCGCGTTGCGTCGAACGAGCTCATCTCGAGCGAATCCAAAGTCGGGAGCGGCGCCGCGAAAGTCGCGAACTGGATAGTTTCCGCCATCGCGCGCACCTGGCCGATTTTACGTCCAATCACAAGGGCCGACAGGCTCGTCGGAAATGGGGCGGATGGCACTTTGGGGTCGATACGATGCGCGAAATCCAGGGTGTCGAAACCCCAGGTGGTCACCTGATCGAGCGTAATATAAATCTCCGCTATGACCGCAACCGCTTGGAGAGAAGCTCGCGCCGGCGCGGATTGTGAGACAAGTGCAAAAGGCCCAACAAAGAACGACAGAGGAACGGAAATTCTCGGAGCCGCCGCAAGAACGCTCGGCAACCCTAATAAGAGATCACGCCGCTTCATTTACAACCCCCCCGAGCCCTAGCAGCATAGTACTCTATTTGCGGAGGACGCCAAGTCTTGTCGTGATTTATTTCTAAACTTGGCTTGCTTTCGCTCTGTTGAGCGCAAGCACCAAGTGCCAATCCGGGCACCAAATTGTCTGTTAGGGAAGGCCTCTGCAGGTCATATGCCTTTCGCCGATTTGATGGAAGTGTGCGCTGCTGGCTGCATACCGTGCTGAACGGCTGGTGTTCGCGAATGCGCGGCAACGTTGTGGGATTGACGACCGGCGCCGTCCGCGCGCCGTGCACCAGCCCTGCTCACAGATTGGACCCACGACAGCCCACCAGCCTTGCTCGGCCGCGGACCATTTGGAACGATGCGGGAAAGCACCAACAGAATTGCCAACAAGCGGTCCGGTCCGGCTCGGGCAGATGGTGAAAGTAACGAAGGGCGGCGTTTCAAGGTCAGCCAGCGCCGTCATCACGGGTCGGAGCGGCGTGGGATTGCCGCTGGCGTCGAGGGAGTTGCAGCACATAGTGCCTTTCGCAGCATGAAGAGGTTGATGGCCTATTCAGTGCAAACTGGATCAAGCTCGTACTCTATGATGCAAACTGGCGGTCTCTGGCTGTCGCAATGTTCAAGTGGCCGATATCCGCGTATGCAGGGGTGGGTGGTTACGGGTCCTTCTGGGCTGTCAGGATCGTCCGCACTGTCCGGGTCGTCACTTTGAAACGGACTAACAATCGGGTCTTGACTTCCTGGTATAGGGCAGTCTGGATCGTACATAGGAAGCTCCGCAAGCCGCGTTTTTTTGGCATGAAATCCTCGCCTATAAATGTCGAGATTTCTGCGATAATCCTTCATTATGTTCTGCCTCGCAGTCAAAATTGATTGGATATCTCGGCTCCTCGGCACCTGGCTAAACTGTAGCTGGCGTTGCCATTCAGAATGCAGGCGGATCTTCTCTAAGTTCATATTTGTAAGCGGACCAACGAGGAATTTCATGGTGCCCGTCGGAGATTTTTGATTTTGCAGGATCGCAAATAACTGCCCTGCCTGTCCGCAATATATCGGTTCTGCACTGGCGTGGAGACCGCCGGCAAATAACCAAATCAACGTGCAAAAGAAGATTTTCACTAGAGCCGTCCCCCACATTTAACCCAATATGATCACCAACTCGATGTCTCCGCAATCGGCCAATTTGGCGGCGGTCCGCCTGATATGCGCGCCGGTGTAGTTACCGTCGAGAAGGCCGCCGACGGGGTGCTGATCGGCATGGTGCGCGGCGCACTGTCAGGGTGTGCGGCGATCCTGTCGGAAAGAGGGTTTCTGCGGCGCGCGGCCGGGCAAGCACTTAGGCTGCTCGAACCGACATCTTTTTCCTCTCGCATTGTCGCCTCCACGAAGGGTCCGATTTCAGGGTGAATGGCCCGGCTCGACTGGCTGCATGGTTGTCCACTCCCATGCTCACTAAAGTCCTTGGTGAATTCGGCGACCGTGACGATGCTATCGATGTCCGGCGCGCGGGCATCATCAAATGGAAACCAATCTCTGGGTACTGTTCACGGCTTTTCGGACCGGATCATACTATCGGCGATGCAGTCTGTTGAGTGGGATACTCGACGCGGGCGACCCCTTTTTTGCTCACGGATAGAGGGGATGCTCTATGGCTGGGAAACATCCTGACAGGTGGCATCCGACCACCTTTGGCTGGCACGCAAAGACGGCGATAGAGAAAAAGCTGCAAAAGAGCGGTAGGCTCGCTCACTCTACTGGCGGCTCATTCTGAAATGTTGTTCTGGGAGCTCGCAGTGCGGCCTGGGATGCCACGCTGCTTCTCTTGTGGCCCCGGTCAGCGCGACCGAATCTGGTTCCCATCGGGCTGGTGCGAGGTGGAAGCTCACGGAGCGAACCGAACCTGCATTTCGCGGCGCGGCAGAGGGTTTCGCGGCCTTAACGCATCGAGGACCATCCTTACCCGTGAGGCGCGCCTCTATCGGCACGAACTGAAGGTCTGCTTTTGAATATCCAAACACAAAAGCCGCCAGTCTTCTTTCGGCCCCGCTGCGGTAATTGCCGTCGGCATTCCCGGATTCAGACATCTATTCATGATCGAGACGATGCGAAACACGGCGTAGCGTTGCTCTTGCGGCGGCCGAATTCTACAAATGCGCAAACAGCAACGCGCGAGCCCCCGCCATCTTCATCCAACAGGCGGTCCGTGCCTCGCCCGCAGTTCCCGGCCCCCTTTGAGCGGGTCGAGGATGTAGGACGAAAAGACAAGATCGCGGTATCCCATCGAGTAACGCCACTGGCGAGCATCGAGCGCTGCCAGTTGGTCGGCGGCAATGGACCTCGGGCCGAGATAGGCGGTGAGATCGGCGGTTTGGAATTCAGGCCCGAGCCAGAAGGATAGGCTGTCGTCGTTCGTGACGATCCGACCGGTCCTCAGTACGTTGATCAGTTCGTGCGCTTGCCGGATCGGGTGCCCGTTCAAACTAGCTCCGTGAAACACCCGGTTTGCAATGACGATGCCGGTGTGAACCGCGCACGGCGAACCGACTTCCCAGCCAAGCCTTCGGAAGAGTTGCGCCTGGTTCGCCGGCTCGGCGAGAATTTCCCGCCGCTTATCGAGCTGCTTCCTGGCGCTACGGATATGGTCCCAACTGTTCCGCATCTCGTGAACAGACACGGGATGATAGGCGTTTTTGCATTCGAAAAGGAAGAGCGACCCGTCGCGCCGCGCGACGATATCCAACTCCAACTGCTCCCCCGCAACCTTCGCCTTGAAGTCGCTTTCCACCTCCAAGCCTGCAGAGCGGAGCGCCTCGGTGACAGAGTGGACCATGCGGTCCTTGGGACCGATCGCGGCTGACCTGAGGCGGTTAGCGACGATAGTGTTGCGCACGAGGTTGGAGACGGCCACCACGTGCGGGGCAATCACGTAATAGCCACCGACATTTATGAACGGGCGGTACTGGAGATCGAGATGCGGACCTCCGGGATCCATTGTCAAAAGCCCGATGATCTCGCGGCCCTTGTCCTCATCGCCGTAGATCAGCCGCATCTGCTCGACCATCGCATCGTGCGGTACGACCAGGAGTGTCGAAGTTAGGGTCAACGCTCCGCGCTCGGCCGAATCCTTGAGGTCCGCCAGGCGGCGCTGGTAAGCGCAGCTGATGAAGTTGAAGTAGCGCTGCACCTTGAACAGATCCATCGATGAGATGCGGTTGGTGATGGGGAAGATGAGGTCGTCGAACGTTCCGAAGTTGTCGACGTCCAGCGCCAGTAGCATCTGGATTTCGTCGCGGAACAGCTCGTCCCGCGCGAAGAGGGTATCGAATACCTCCGGGACCGCAGGCAAACGCATGACGAGGCGTCTTACGATCTGATCGTTGATCTCAAGTAGCTGGTCGAAACTGCCGTTATCAAAGCCCCCGTCTGTTACGGCCCGGATGGAGATCGCTGGATCCGCTTCCTGTAGGTGGATCTGCCGGATGATCGCCTGGGTCTGCTGCTGTATGAACCCAAGGCGAACCGCACGCTCGACGTCGGGGTCGATCGAGGAAACCGTGACCGTCTTCCCTTCAAAGTCTGCGCGGTATGGCAACCCGTCGATGAACAACTCCGCCTCCCTGAACTTCGTAAGCCGAATCGCGGCCACCAACAGCCGCTCGTAGACGAGCGCGTTATTCTCGACGGCCTCGGCATCGACATGGGCGAAGGAGAGGGCGTCGATCGGGAACATCGACACGTAGGTATGTAATACGAGCGACGCGGCCTCGGCGTACTCCTCGGACGAGTAACGCCTCCCATCCAGGGAACTGGCTTCCCGGTCGTTGGACCATTGATGATAGAATAGGCTATTGACCATGACGAAAACGGTCTTCAGCACCACGGATCGCTTCGCCCGCACCGTCGCCTCGACCTCCAACTTCAACGCTAGGGCGTTCCCCGCGACGCGCGACAGCGCTTCGACCGATTCAAGGTAGGCGATCCGATCCGGCGACGTGGCCAGCAGGTCGCGGACGCTGAGCACGGCTTTGGCGATCCTGCCGATCAGGGATCCCCTGTATCCGTATCGCGACGCACGGAGCACCCCATCGCGCCGCATGCAGGAGATGGCGTGGTCGGAGTCAAGGAAGATCATCGCAAAAGCGGTCGCGATAGCCTCGTGCGGCCGCTCTCCAGTCAAGTACCCCGCAAGCAACGAGACGTGCGCCTTGACTTCCGCCGAACGCTCCTTGCTCGCGGGTGGGCGTGCTTCCGCGCGGAGCAACGACACCATGGACGCCTGGGTCTTGACGGAAAGCAGGCGGGCTACGAGGTCGGAGACTGGCGTCGACTGAGTCAAATCACTCTCTTTTTGTTTAGGCCAGCGCGGCAGACCATATAATGCGGAAGACTATTGCTCATTAGTTCCCTCGGGGGATGCCGAAGGGATTTCCGGAACGAGCGTCCGCTTCTACCATGTGAGTTTCCGAAAGTGGACGGGCAGGTTCCGGCCCCATTCCCAGTCGTTGAACTTACATCAGAGAGGACTGTTCAACGATGGGCGCAACGTGCCACTCCACCGCCACTAGTCTAGTCGTTGGTCTTTCGTGATGCACTGGTGTGCCATGAGACAGGATCAGCGACCCACCGATTGATGTCCGACTCCCTCCATCCCGCACCGTTTAAGCTGATCTTGACCTGGGCGGGGAACGTGCCTTCGCCGATTTTTCGGTACATCGTCGAGCGGGATAAGCCGGTCCGCGCGAGGACGGTCTTAAGGCGAATGATACGATCCAGTTCAGGCATGGCTGCCTTACCTTTCACTGAGAGCATTTGGCACCTGCTGGAACCAGACAGGACAACCCAAGGTCGCCGCGCAATCAGTTTTGTGATCGCGTCGATCTGGGGCGTGGGAACGGCGGCAAATCGGAGGGTTAGATTCCTATGCCACGGCCGCTACCAATGCCGTGGCTAAACGCGAGTTCCACACCCAGACGCCGGCCGGATTCGACCTCGATGCCAAGCGCCTTCTTATGATTGGCAAGCAGGGATTCAAGTTGAGGGTCGCGTTCAAGGCTCTTGGCCATATCGGACATGGCCGAACGCGTTGACTTGTAGCCGGACATGTCGCCGGTCTGATATTGCTCCCGTCCCTTCCGATCGAGTTTTTGCCAGCGTTCGACGAAACGGTCGGCGCGGCGGCCGGGATCGATGTCCATCCCGGTGCGGATTTCCGTTTCAAGCTGGAGAGCAAGCACGATTCGATTGACGCGGCCGGCACCCGCTTCACGAACCAGCTCGGGATTTTTCACATAAGCCGCTTCGGCATCGCGCCAGCCATTCGGCCGCACCTTCTCGAAAGCGCTACGGGCATCCCTCAACTCGCGCATCTGCTCAGGACTGCCCAGTCCATCCGCATCTCCGTTGTGCGATATCGCGTCGAGAGCGCGCGCGTGACGAACAAGCGCCTTCGTACGAGCGCTGCGCAACGCCGCTTCCGCGTCCACCGGCACATTCGCGTTGCGTGGCACTCCGGTGGCGAGATGTTCTCTGCCGGGCGTCGGGTCTGCATCTCCGATCCGCACCCCAACACTCTCCCTTCCCGGCCCAGGTCCACGTTCCTGCATGGGCTCGCCGTCTGCGGGCGAGCGCAACCCGTCCAGCAATCCGCCGATCCTGTCGCGCAGCTTCTCCGGAACGATCCGGCGCACAATCTCGACCACGCGCTCGCGGAACGTGATACCGCGCCGCTCGGCATAGCTCTGCGCCGGGTCGATCTGCTTGTAATCCAACGCCACGTCCTTGGCGCGGTCCCTTGACAGCGTGCGGTCCAGCCGGTCCCGCGTACTGAAGTCGTCGCCGCCATAATGCAGTTCCATGCTGTCTCGATGCCGCGACAGTGCGACGTAGCTGCCATGCGCATCCATACCCTGCGTGGCGAGCACATGGGTCCGATCGACGGTCATGCCCTGCGCCTTGTGAATGGTTGCGGCATAGCCGTGGTCGATGTGCGCGTAGTCTTTCAGGTCGAACCGCACCGACCTGCCGTCATCGGTGCGCACGGTCATGCCTTGTATGCTGACTTCTTCCACAATGCCGAGCGTGCCGTTCTTGACGCCAAGCCCGCGCTCGTTGCGCAAGAACATGACCCGGTCGCCGCTGGCGAAGGCCCTTGCACCGCGTTCCACATCCACGTGGACATCGTCGCCAAGATCGCCGGCAGCGCGCATGCGCTCTCGCGCTGCCTGGTTCAGGGCATGAACCTCGTCGTTTGTGTGGGTGAGCATTATCCGGCTTGCCTCTGGATGCGCCTGCCTGTCGCGATCCCAGCGCTCGACGAGTTCACCCCGCGCCTCATTGCGCGTTGCAGCCTGATGCACCATGCCTTGTGCGTCGTAGGCGTTGATCGCAGCGCCGATCCTGCCGGTTGCCAGATCGCGCGTGGCATCGCGCTGCCAGCCCTCGCGCTGCCGACGCACCTGGCCGATTTCGACGCCGCCATGACGCTCATGTATGGAACGGAATGCAGCGCCGGCTTCGATTGCCTGCAACTGCTGCGGATCGCCGACGAGGACGACCTTTGCGCCAACGTCCGCCGCATGGGAAAGCACACGCTCCAACTGGCGCGTGCCGACCACTCCGGACTCATCGATCACCAGGACGTCGCGCGTGGTGAGCAGATCCCTGCCCTGTCCCCAGCTATGCTCCATACTGGCGATGGTGCGTGACGAGATGCCTGATCCGCATTCAAGATTCTCGGCGGCAATGCCGGAGAGTGCCGCGCCTCGAACCTCGTAGCCCGCCGCTGCCCAGGCCTGGCGCGCAACGCCCAGCATGGCGCTCTTGCCCGTTCCGGCAAAGCCGACAACGACACCAAGACCGTGACCATCGGTGATATGCGCCAGCGCATCGCTCTGCTCGCCCGAAAGAATAAGCCCGCGTTGCGCAGCCCGCGCCAGCGCTGTCTGACGATGTACGTTACTCACCGCATGACGCTCCTCCCCGGCCATGCGTTCCGCAGCGCGGTGAAGGCGCTGTTCGGTCTCGATCATCCGCGTTGTGGTCAAACGGTCTTCGCCGCGCCGATCCTTGCCGAGTTCGACCAGATCGGGTGCATTGCTGATGGCTGCCACCACCGCGTCGAACTGCTCCATTCCGTCGCTATGCCGATCCGCAAACTTCGCAATGTCTTTTCGGGTGAAAGTCGACTGCTGATGCGTGATGGCATCGAGCGCCACGGATGGATCGGCAATGATGCGCGCGCCATTGTTGCGTGCGATCTCGCGATGCAGTTCGGCGCGATCTGCTTCAATGTTGCCAGCAGCAACGCCACTGCCCTCGATGCGTTGAGCCGGTGCACCAATCTGGGTTTGCGGCTCCAGGGCAATGCCCTGCGCTTCCAGACTGCGATGATCAATGCGTGCGTCGATATCGAGTTCGGTCAGGCGTTCATTGGCCAGCTCCGCCCATCGCTCGCGCCAGCGCTCAACCAGTTGGGTAGCATTCCAGTCTCGAACCTTCGCGCCAAAACCGTTCTCGTCTACGGACCGCAGGGTCAGCATGACATGAGCGTGCGGCTTGGAACTGCCATCCTCCGCCCTGTCCCAATGCACATTGAGATCGGCGACCATGCCCTTGCTGACAAACTCGGTCTGAACGAAGTCGCGCGCCAGTTCGATGCCTTGCGCCTGGCTGAGTTCGCGCGGCAGCGCAAACTCGACCTCGCGGGCAAGCTGCGCATCTTTGCGAACCTCGAACGCCTCGACATCGTTCCACAGCCGTTCGCGGTCGCGCCAGGCCTCCGGTGCGTTCTCCGGCAGCATCACCTCGGAATGAACGACACCGCGCTTGGCCGAAAAATCGTGGCTGCGCTCGATCCGCTCGTCACGCAATCGCGAGGCAGAGCGATAGGCGGCTGACGCGACAGCGCTTGAGCCTGCCTTGCGGCCAATGACCTTGACGTGAAGATGATAGATCGCCATCGCGACAGGATCATTTGCACGTCAAAGCCTGCGTCGGCACGACGTATAAGCGCGCCCTCCCTCGAAAAATTCTCGGGATGGACCAGCCCGTCCCGGGCTGTCTCGGCAACCCTGAAGCCTTCCGGCGGACGCTCCCCTATGATCATCCGATCGACAACCGGATGGAGAAAGCACATGCGCAAACCACGGGACTTTGACGCGGAACTAAAGGCGCTGGAGGACAAAGCCAAAGAACTGAAAACCCGTAAGGTGCAGCAGCTTGGCGACCTGGTCATCGCCACCGGCGCCGATCAACTCAGCAGCGACGAACTGGCCGGCGCACTGGTCGCAATTGCCGAGACGAAAGACACCTCAAGGCGTGAGGCGTGGGCCAAGCGTGGGGTGATGTTTTTCGAAAACAGGTCCCGGCGAATTGCTCCGGCATCTCAGCGCAACCCTCGCGGCGCTCCAGCACAACCGGGCAGCCCACAATCGCCGGCAGGCGGCACAGGCTCGCAGTGACATGCGCACCTGGCAGGTCGAGCGTCGCAAGCGCACACGGGAGCTCATCGAACTTGGCGGTCTCGTCGTCAAGGCAGGCATCGTCGAGCTCACCAATGACGATCGCGCTGCGATCTACGGCGCACTGCTCTGGATCGCCGCCAAGCTGCAGAGCGATGAAGGCAAGCATGCGCGGGACCTATGGTTTGCGAAGGGAACGCAGGCGTTCAATGCGGAAAGGCATGAACGGCGAAAATATCAGCGAACTTAGCACCTGTGGCGCGAGCGGCGGGCCAGCAAAATCTCCAACGGGCTAGGCGGACCAACAAGAAGATCGTGGCGGGCGCGCCCCGTACGCAGCGAGCGAGGTGGAGCCGAGGGAGTGAGAATTGTGGGACGGCGATTTTGTTGTTACAGGGGTGCTTGGGGGCGGAGCCCTGTAACCCTTTTCGCTAAGAAAACAGCCGGCGGCCCCGCATCTCGGGCAAGGATCGTCACCCGGCGGGTGAAGACGTGCAGTGGCTTCGGGCGCGTGCGCCTAAAGCCCGATCCTGCGCAGCAGGATGACCAATATAGACCAGTTCCGAGGCCCTCGCCTCGCGTCAACTTCCCGGCCGCGTTACGCGAGAAGCGCGGATACCGCGGGCACCCGTCCCTGCGCCTCACGCAATACCGCCAGAGCCTCCGCCACAAGGGTTCCGTCTCTTTCCCAGGTATCTGGTCCGCCCTGAAACTTTTCGCCATGAACGTAGCTGTTTCTTACGCGGCAAACTCCCTGCACGATGAGCTGGTGGATATTGCCAAGGGGTGCGGGATATTCCGGCTGCCATGTCAGGCCTTCACGCATCAACCTTCGTGGCGGGTCACCGATGAGGGTAGAGGCAACTCCTGCATTCACAATGTCAGCAAAGAACGTTGGACCAAGCGCCTGGGCAAAAGCATCCCAATCGGCTTGAGCGTCGGGTCTGTTCTTCAAGAATCCGGTGCGCTTAAGAGCGTGCTCAAAACGACCAAAAAGCCGGGCAAGCTCTCTCCCGTCATCATAAGGATCAGGCATCGGATTGCTCCACGTTGAGAGGATCGCCGGTCGGTAAAACAAGTCTTGGAATGCTCAGCACGACGCCATCAATCGCAGCGCTAAAATCTGTTGCCGATATCACGATCTCAACATCGCCATAGTGAACATGGCGATGATGATTGGCGCAAAGTGTCATGATGTTCGACGCGCCAAGTACCCCCTTCTGCCGTGACGACACCGGCATGACGTGATGTGCCTCGACATAGTGATCGCCATTACGCTTTCGGAATCCGAGCGGAGCATGATTCATCGCCTCGCAGAGCTGGCATTTATAGCCATTGGCCTTCTTAACCGCAGCGCCGACCCGCCCTCGCTCAATCGACTTGCTCACGCGGAGCTTCACTTCCGTGCTGGCGTTTTGATAACGCTCTTCCAGTTCCGCCACGACATCCATCGTATTGGCGACTGCTGGAGCAGGCGATGAAACAAATCCTCGTCTACATGAAGCAAATCGAGGACGAAGCGAAAGTCATCTGCAGGAATGGGGAATGAGGCCGCTTGCAATCCATTCAGAAGATTGGGAGACATGTCCGGCTTTACCGCTCGAAGCCTTTCAAGGGTCAAGGGTGCATCGGCGTAAGTTTGCAGGTAGCGAATTTGCACCGTGGGCCAGCCCGGCGCGCGGCCACTGCCTTCTGCCCAAAATGAATCATTGGCGCCTGTCCCTGGCTGCGCCGTGCTCTCTACCTCGCACGGGCGTAGATGCCGGGCTCCAGCGGTGGTCGCCCGTCGCGCTCGGCCGTACTGCGCCGGTCGACGCCGACCCGCACAATGCCAAGTTGGCCTGGCGCAAACGAATGCTGATCCGATGGCCGGACACCCCAAGTGTCGTATGTAATTCCGCTCTCAAAGAAGCGGTCGATTGCCCATTTGGCGGGATTGCAGACAAGCACCCAATAGGGCGCTTCCTCTTGAGTGATTGGCCCTGCGTCCCGTTCCAGTGTCTCGACGGTAGCGCGTGGCACCTCTGCATTGCTTTGGCCTACGCCTTTCGCACGGCGAGGCGGTCGGTCTTCATCATTCGGCAAGCCGAGCGTGCGGCGCGCATACCATGCGGCGCGCAGGGAAAACTCAGCCGGGTGATCGAGAATGATTTGTTCGTAGGAGAGATCTTGCGGATCCTCGTCCTTGAGCACCTGAAACCCTTGGGTGGGCTTTGCTTTTGCGACGGCCGTTTCGGCCGCTTCAATTAACCCCCTGTTTCGCAGTTGAAGAAATGTTCGCGTAGCTTCCTTGCCCTGGTGCTTCATGACCCCGACGTAAGCGCTGACGGCTTCTACGATCCGTTCCTGGGCAGGCGTCAGCCTCGACAAATCAAGGCCCGTCCTTTCTGCGACGAGCGTCCGGCCAAGGTAAGCCGAGCGCTGATTGATCGGCTGGGCCACTTCGTCGTTGAAGGCATTCTGTCGGCGAATATTGGCTTCGAGTTGGGCGAGGTGCTCAAAGTCTTCGATGCCACTCAGTGCGCGCGTAATTCGCTCGTCCATTCAAAATTCCTCCCAGGGAGAGCATTGCGAGATTCAACAATTTGCGGAAAGGACTATTTCAGACGAACGTCCGAAAGCAATCCAAGCCGGCTACGACCGCGCATGCCCTTGGACATTAAGCTAGGGATTGTCACCCAATGGGCGGAGACGATCAGCGGCTTTGTGTTGCGTAGACGCAAGGCGCAGCAGGACGACCGTATTCAAGCGATTGCTTGACAACCAACGTTCTGTCCCATGAATTGATACTTTGTTTTATTCATTCGCTGTAGAAAATGACCCGAACGGTCCGCCAAACCAACTTACCCTATGACAAATCCGACGAAGCGCGCCCTCGCCGTTTTTCGGATTTCGAAAGCGAGCCCAACATTGTTCTGCTGGGCGATCCCGGTGCCGGCAAATCGCATCTCTTTCGAGAAACGGCCAAAGCCGAAGGCGCTAGGCTCATCACCGCCCGCGCCTTTCTTGCGACGCCCGCGAACAAGCTCTCCAGTCAGGCGCTTTTCATTGACGGGCTTGATGAGAAACGCTCCGGGCGCGGCGACCGGGACACGGTTGATGCCCTTGTAGAAAAATTGTTCGAGGTCAACCCAGCGAAAGTCCGGATTTCATGCCGGGTAGCGGATTGGCTCGGGGAAAGTGACCTGACCGCGCTTCATCCCTACTTTGAACAGACGGGCACGCCACCGGTCCTCCTGCTTCAAAAGCTTTCACCAAAGGAACAACTTAGGGTTCTTACCGACCAAGGCCTGCGGCCAAACGAAGCGGTCGCGTTTCTTACCAAAGCTAGAACCCGCGGGCTCGACGACTTTCTGGAAAACCCGCAAAACCTCATCATGCTGTGGCGCGCGGTGCAAACTGGTTCATGGCCCGCGACACGCAGGGAGGTTTTCGAGCTGTCGACTGGGCTCATGCTTCAGGAATTTGACGCGAACCATGCGCGTAAGGGCAGCGGCGTCTATTCGGCGGCGGAACTGCGGCAGGCCGCTGGCGCGGTCTGTGCAGCTCGACTGATCGCCGACGTTGAAGCGATTAGCCTGACCGAACAGGAGGGTATTCCAGAAATTCCAGGCTATCGTTCCCTAACGTTCCTTGATGCGGCAAAGACCCAGGCGGCCCTCTGTCGAAGGGTATTTGTCGCAGGCCCGGAGCCAGAAACAGTCGACTATGCCCACCGCACCACGGCTGAGTATCTGGCTGCGGCCTTTCTGGCGAAGCAAGTGCGCGATGGGTTGCCGTTCGGCCGGGTCACGGCCTTGATAGGCGTTGACGGGCATCCCGCATCCGAATTGCGGGGCCTTCATGCGTGGCTTGCTGTGCATCTTCCCGAGCATGCCGACTCGTTGATCGATACGGACCCTTACGGCGTTCTCACCTATGGTGATGCAGCATCACTGGCGCCCTCATCATGCGTGGCGCTCCTGCGTGCACTTGGTCGCCTATCCAAGTCTGACCCTTGGTTTCGGTCCGGAAACAGGGATGCGCCTCCAATTGGCGCCCTCTCTCGCGGTGACATGGCTGAAGAATTTCGCGCGATCTTGAAAGACCCAAACGCGGGCTTCGGGGTGCGCTCGGTTGTGATTGATGCACTCCGCTTGGGTACGCCACTCCCCGAGATGCGGCCCGACCTTGTCGCAGTGCTTTCACAAGATGCACCCTACGAAGAGCGTTTGCATGCCCTGCTGGCCCTGCTTCGGCTCGGTGATGAAGGGAAAGCTGCAATCGTCGCGGCCTTCAAGGCTGACCTTGGTAACACGGCCAACGATCTTCGGCTCCGTGCCGAAATTATCGAGCAGCTTTACGGGCATCCTTTTGGTCATCCTGACGTCGTCCGGCTCGTCAACGACACGTTGCACAGCGACGAGGATTTCCTTGCGACAGGAACGCTGTGGGGACTGGCGGACCACATACCGCTTGCCGATTTGTCATCGGTGCTCGACGGCATTGCTACCCTCCGGCAGAACGAGTACGGCGAACATAATCGCAGGCACAGCGAGGTGGGCAGGTTCTTCGCCCATACTCTCGTGCGCGCATGGAGCGAAACCCGCGCGTTCGACCCGGAACGCGCGTTGTGCTGGCTTGGTAAGCGGCTAGCATTCGGCGACGATAGCCAAATTGAGGAGTTGCGCAACGCAATCAGCGAAGCACCCAAAAAACTGGAGGCTCTTGCAAGTCACTTCTTCAGCACGCTAGTCGCGGACAACGACCGCTGGCAAATATATTCGATATTCCAGCGGAGCACCTTGCAAGCGCTCTCGGTCGGAACCCTGCTTCGTATCGTTGTCGATCAACTCAATGCTGCGGATGAAGGCAGCGCGAGACGGTCCTTTTTTTACGAGCTCGCTTTCAGTCTGTGTTTTAAGGTGGAACAGCCCCGGGCCGATGAAATGTTCGGGGCTTTGTATGAATTGGCCGACCTGGAAGCCGGTCTCAAGCCGGTGCGAGCCGACGCGGTCAAGTCGACCTTGTATGACGGCTACTTCAAGGGACGAAAGGACCGGCAAGTTGAAAACAATGCCGCGCGCGAACGCCAGCGCGAGGAGTTTGCGCAAAAAGTCGAGCGCATCCGCAGCGGTGCGGATCTCGGGTGGCTAAACCATCTCGGGAAGATTTACTTTGCGTTGTACAGCGACGTTGACCAGAGCCTTGAGCCCCGTGACAGGGTTGCGGCATGGGTAGGTGACGATCTAATCGAGATTGCCCTTGCCGGGTTGCGTGCGGCGCTGTTGCGCAATGATCTGCCAACCTTTGCAGATGTCATGGCTCTCATGGCGAAACACAGGCGCTATGACTGGTGGCACGCGCTCGTCGCCGGGCTGAACGAGCGCTGGGCCACAGGCAAAGGGTTTGCCGGCCTGACGGATGATTTCTTGAAAGCACTGCTGGCTTTCGATGTCACGAATCCGGTTTCCATCAAGCGGAACAAAACCATCACCTGGCTTACACATCCCTGGCGGGACGCGTTGCTGCAACAGCGCCCTGAACTGGCGCGCGACGTTTTTCTTGCAATCGCACGGCTTCGCTTGTCCGCTGGCGATCAAGGGATTGATGGGCTGCGCGAGCTTTTGACCGCAGAGGCATTCGAGCCCTATCGCAAGGATATTGTGCTTGAACTGTTGCGTGATTTCCCGAACGCAAACCTGTTTCGCCTCGGTGACATGCTGGATGCGGCAACCAAATTACCGGATGCCCGTGCGGAGTTTCTGGCGCTCGCTGAGGATGTGCTTGCGGGAACTGCGGCTAACAACGAGCCACAGTATGAAATGTGGCTGGCGACGGCCTACCTTTTATCGCCGGCCCAGTTTGCCGATCGGGTCGAGGATTTCGCGCAGAAGCGACCAGATATCATTTTTCAGCTCCGTGACCGAAGCGGTTTTGCTTCACGCGGACAGCCCGTCGAAACGGCGCTCGCGCTCCCGCAACTTGAGCTTCTGGCGCGTTTGACCGGCACGTTTTTTCCGGATGCGTCCTTTCCCGCAGGTGGATGGAGCGGTGATAGGAATGCGTGGGACGCGGCGGAATATTGCCGCAGGCTTTTCGATACGATCTCAACATTGCCGACAGCAGCCGCGACCTATGCCCTTGAAAGGCTCGTGGCAAACGGTGATTTGGCGTCCTATAGCCCTCATATTCGTCACGCCCTTGCGAACCAGCGTAAGCGCCGGCGAGATGTGGAATATGACCGCCCGGACTGGCCGAGAGCGGTAGCCGCGCTATCGAACGGGCCACCTGCTACTGTTGCCGATCTTCACGCGCTGGTCGTTGCCCAGCTGCTCGACTTGAAGAGACGCATCGAGCGCGAGAATACCGATATCTACAAGCAGTTTTGGAATATCGACTCTTCCGCAAAGCCGATAAATCCGCGCCCTGAAGAGGCATGCCGGGATGACCTGCTTACATTGATGCGGCCGCCCCTTCAGGCCCTCGGTGTCGCTGCCGAGCCAGAAGGGCATATGGCAAGAGACAAACGCGCGGATATCGCCGTCTCGATTGCCGGCCACAAGATTCTTTGCGAGCTGAAGCGTGATAGCAATGCGGAGCTATGGACGGCTCCCATGGGGCAACTAGATCGCTTCTACACACCGGACCCAGGCGCGAAAGGTTTCGGCATCTATTGTGTCTTCTGGTTTGGCGATAAAAGGACAGGAACAATTTCCGCGCCGCCTAAAGGCGTGACCCGCCCGACCTCGGCGGGTGAGCTGGAAAAGACACTCACGGAATTGTTGCCGGAAAGTGCAAAAAGCCGCATTACGGTTATTGTTGTTGATGTGTCAGGAGCGGTTTAGGAACGCCCTGGAAGAGCTTCCGAAACGCATGCCAAAATAAATCATCCAGTGGGCGCGTTAAAAACCTTTGACGTGGCGGACCACAACCTTCTTCGACGCAAAGGGCTGCGATTGGCCTCTATTGAGATTTTCATTGGCGACCCCATAGAACACGCCTCAGAGCGGGCCACCCTTGTGCGTGCCGTTGAATTTCTGACGGCGCAAGGCATCCCGGCGGTTATTCTCGCCAATGTAAATTTCGGCGGCAGGCAGATTGACCTCGTTATCGGCCTCGACCGGCGCGTCCTCGTGGTCGAATCCAAGGGATTCACCTCACCCGTGCGCGGCGGTGAAAGCGGCATCTGGCATGTGCGACTTGCGTCCGGCCAGTGGAAAGAAATTCCCAATCTCTACACGCAGACCCTTGGCGAAAAAAACGCCCTCCGCGACGCGATGACCGCATTCGCAGGGGGAGTGGTCCCCTACCCCGACGCCGCCCTGGTCTTCGTTCCAACAATTCCGGCGGGCTCGACAGTTCCGGGCGGCGATTTCAAAGTTTCGGTTGGCGGCCTCGATGTGCTGCCCGGGCTAATCGCTACGGCGGCGAACCGCGGCTGGTCGTTAGATCAGTGGCGCGACTTTGCGGTCCATCACCGATTGACTCCGGTCTCTTCGCTCGATGCGGCCTTAAGACCGGAACTGCTCGGCGCAGGGCAGCTTCTGTTGGCATATGGGGAAGCATTCACCCGCACCTATGGCCCGCTGGCGTCCGCCATGGTCCCGGTGCAGTGTATCGTTGACGGCGAAACGGTTTCTTCGGAAGCTGTTGTTGAACGGGCTATCGCTGACGGCAACGTTCTGCTGAAGGGCGCTTCTGGCTGCGCCAAAACCCTTCTCTCCTACAAGGCCGCTCTCTTCGCGCTCGGCCATGGTTGCGTGCCGATCGTTATTCCGGCGAAGGATTTTGAAGGCAACTTGCGAGATGTAGCAAACCGCGAGGCAACGCTGTTGGATGCGCGATCGGCGGCTGCGTTGATCTCGGCTGCGCGGCTTTCGGACCGGCGTCTCGTGCTTCTGGTCGATGGCTACAACGAGTGCACCCCTTCGGAACGGCAACGCCTGACCCGAAGCATCGCAGCGGCCATCCGGCGCTATGATGCCATTGCGATTGTGTCGAGCAGCATAGAGCTTGAACGTCACGATCTGCTGCCTGCGCATTGGTATGTTGTGCAAGCGCCTGACATGGCCATCAAGCAAGCTATTGCCCGGAACGCAGCAGGCGGCGCATCAGTGGAAGTGTTTTCCGACCTGCTTGGGACGGTGGGAAGCGGCCTTGAAGCCAGAATTGTTGGGCAGCTCGGGCAGAGCCTGCCGGCTGGAACTACAAAATATGGTTTGTTCGATGCCTATGTGCGTGAGCGGCTTGGGCCGGCCGCCTCGGATGGTATTCGCGCCTTATCTCGCGTCGCAGGAATGATGACCGACCGGGTAAGCTTCGGCCTGTCGGTTCGTGAACTTGACCGCTTGTCAGATCGTGAAGGTGTTGCCGGCGCCTTACTGCAGACGCTTCAGGCCGCAAACCTCCTCGACAAGCGCGGCGACCGGGTGAGTTTCAGCCATGAAATGTTCCTGAACGTCTTTGCCGCCGAGGCGATCTTACGCCGCGCAGGTGAAAACCCGGATGCAGTGGTTGCGGCGTTGCGCCAGCCGCAGCATCTGGAGATGAAGCCGTTTGTGCTGGGCGCCATCGACGATGACCACTTGCGCAGGCGCGTATTATCCGACCTGTCCGATACGTGGGTCGTAAGCGGATGCCTTGCCGGCAATTTCGGCAGAGACGCCGCGCGCTGGGCGAATGTACGCTGCGATGAGGTGCTTGCACGGGTCGAGCAAGAAATCGGTACCGTCCGGTTTGACCTATCAAAGCATTTTTCCTGGAACGTTCAGGCAAGGCCTGAGACGTTGCAGGAATGGACGTCGCACGATCGGGCGGTGCTTGCGGCCATCGGGCAAGACCTTGTGAGGGGGCAACGCCTCGATCACGTTCTGGATTTGATTGGAAAGATGGATAAGCGGCTGGCCGAAGAGCACGGCAGGCTGCTTGATGAGGCCAGGAAACAAAAGCTGGGTCTGCGTAGCGGCCTCTATGCGATGAGCTACACCGGTTTTGCGGGGCGCGAAATTGGCCTCGCGCAGATTTGCAGCCCCGCGCATAGCGGCCACCTCTATCAGGGACCGAAAATCGCAGCCGAGGTTAATCTGCACGAGCGCTTGCACTCCGAAAATTTGAGTCCAGGCCAGGTCGGTCTGCTGATCGAACTCGATAAATATTCCGAGCGGGGCGCCCCTTCAATCGGCACGTTTTTACCCGCCATCCTAACGCGCATCTGGCCAAAAGCAGCGCATCACCTGCGGCTGGCAACTCATGCACGCAGCCGGTATGAGCGCCCATGCGCTCAATGACGATGAGCGTCAGGCCTTGATTGACGTCATCCACGAATTGATGCCCACGAACAATGGTTTCGATTCAACAGGGATGATCGATGCGCTGAAATTCCTTGGTGCATTGGACGACGACCAGGAGGAACATGCAGCAAGCGTCAAAAGCCAGATCGAAGCTGTTCTGGCCAACCGTGACGAACCCATCATGGTGGAGGCCGCCGCAGGCTTGTGGAGCGCGCAATTCGACCATCCCTATGATGGGGCTTATTGCCAAGTCTGGAACGAGTTGCCGTCTGACGACCGCAAAGTGCTGCTGATGATGGCCGCGCAGGACGTTGACCGCAATTCCATGTTCTCGGCTCCATTGCTTGGGGAAGTGGCATCGTGCGGCGACCCGGCTGCCGGCCATACCATCGCACCATGGACGGCCCTGCCGCCGAAAAAAGAAGTCATGATGCAGGACGCTATTCGTACCTTCGAAATGGCGCATGCGGCACTTGCGCGGCTGCATTTTCCATTGCCTGATCGCTCGGCGGAAGCAGTGTCCCCAGCGGACCACGCACTTCTGGCCTGTGGTGCGATCGTTTATTGGCTGAACCGCGATGATCTTTCGAAGGCCGAGCGGAGGCTCAATTGCGCTGCGCCGCTCGCGACATTGGCACGGCATGAACAGGGTGTGGCCGCAGCCATTATCGGTGAATTTTCCGGTGCCGGCCACCTGTTTGAGGAAAGCGCCCAGCGGCTTCCTGGGTCGGAGCCGGTGGTCACATCGTTCGCCCCGGAATTTCCCGATGAAATCGCCGCGATTTACCGCGCGGCGCTGGAACAGCCGACCCGGCAGACAGGATATTTCGAGTTTTTCCTAGCGGATGAACTGATGAAGAAAGCGCTGGCCAAGCTGGGCCAATTCGGCAACGCCGGCGACATTTCATTGCTGCGGCTCTGGTCGGTTCACCCGAGCTATGGGCATGTAGCCGTGCAGGCAATTAAGAAGCTTGAAGAGGCCCCGCAACGGCAGGCGGCTTCGGGTATTTGATCATACGATTATTGTATCGACATTATGCGCTACGATCACTGAAGTGGCGGAACACCACTAGATCCCCGCGCGTGCATTCGCATCCCGAACCCTCGCGATCAAATCGTTGAAATTTTCCCCCAGAGCCGCGGCCCGCAAGCTGTCACGGACTCTGGGGAAATCACGATGAATGACCCGACGGAATGCACCTCTGCGCACCTGGCGAAGAGCCAATTTCACAACGTCATCAAAACCCTCGCGTACGCATGCCCCTAAGGTACGGAGGGCAACCGGGCTATCGTCCGGGACGCCTTGGTTGGTGCGCATGGCGCGATATATCTGCGCGGGCAGGCCGAAGATATATGCAAATTCCGGGATAATTCTGAGAACGAACTCTCGCGCCGCCGCGCATTTCCCGAGCCTGGCTTCCGCCGTGCCAAACGCTCGTTCGATCTCGGCCAAGGAAGAGCCCGCCATCCAAAGTTCCAGAAGGCGAAAAAGCAAAACCGCAACGTAGCGGCCACGTAACTCGTCAGTTTCGAGCGCTTTGTAAGGTGCGCCAAAAAGCCCGTCAAGGCTTTCACGGCGTATCAACTGAGGTAGCAAATGCGGGCGGGCGATCAGCCACGCTTTCAGCCACTCGCGCCACTCGGTAACCGTTGCATCATGGCGAGCCCCTCCTGCCAGCAGTTGCCCAAGGTCGCGAACAACCGACACCGGAACGCCTGCGAGGCCGCCAGTCGATCTTGCCAGCTGAGGATGTCAGGCACCTCTGGGTCAGACGCACGAAGCCTTAGCGCGGCAGCAAGACGCGTTTCTAGCCATGCTGCATCGCCCCGCGTCCGGGCGCGAAAGGCGGCAAATGATCGACCAATGAGAGCCCGTGCTGGCGCATCCCCCGCGCTTGCATCAACTGGCAAGCGCTTGATGAAATAGCGCGCTGTCGGCGATGGCGCTGCCATGTCATGTATCTGATCGAGCAGACCGGTCATAGGATCGTCGATTTCTAGACACTGGTCGCTCTGAGAGAAGATGGCCCGAAGGGAGGTCCAGTGGTTGTGAATGGCACTCGTGGTATCATCGAAGTCAACAACCTTGCTGGGCACCACCAGGACAAATCCGTTTGATGCTTCACCAGCCCTGCCCGCACGACCGGCGGCGTTGAGAAGTTCATAGGCCTCAAGCTGCTCCATGCGGTTTGATGTGTCATCGAAGCGGCTATCGCCTCCAATGATGACAACCTCACTTGGCAGGTTCATGCCCTGAGCAAGGGTCGAAGTAGCTACAAGAACGTTGATGCCATCGGGTCTTTTGAAGAGGGACTCGTGGAGATGCCTCTCTGCCGGTAGAAGAAGGCCGTGATGGCAAGCGCAGGATGCCTGCAACACGCCTGCTGCATCCACACTGACATAAACATGGGCAGGACTGCCCATCTCGTCGACCGCCGCGTCGTACTGCTGTTTCTCTTCCGGTGTGAGTCTAACGTTCGCGTCGCCAAGAGCCTCGACGACGGCCACGCTCGCGCTGTCGGCAAGCGGAATTGTTTGTACAAACACCAGCGTTTTGAGGCCGCTCTTGCCTGTGGCTGCAGCGAGTGTGGCAGCAACTTTGTTTCCGTTCGGCGTGAGATACCAACTCCGGTTCCCTCTTCTTGTCCCCGTTGAAAGGAGCACCTGGCTGTCTAGAAGCGGAAGCAATGCATAATCACGTCGTGCTTGAGATTGCCAAGTCTGGTGAAGGCAGATAAATCCGAAGGGCTTCGCTGTCAGAGTTTGCTTAAGGGAAGTAGGAGGATTGATATTCGAGACCGTGCGGCGGACTTGCACCAGCTGCGTATTGAGGCCGACGATTTCCGCCTTGCTGTAGACAACACAGCCGCGGACCTGCCGCGTTGGCTTCCATGTAAGCGCCAGAGAAAGGCAATGCCGGCCGGTCAATTCTTGCAACCACGCAGCGATCTCGCCGCCATTAGCCATCATCGCCGAAAGCAACAGCAAGTCTGCGTCAGCCACCAGCGCTGTGAAATTGAGGATGCACAACATGGCATCAATGGCACGACGGCTGCGGTCTGTATCGCGCGGATGCATGAGGTGGCATTCATCGAAGATGAGCAGGCCAACGTCTGTGAAGACCTCACTATCGAAGCTCAGCATGGCCAGACAACGCTCTGGCGTCATCACCGATATGGAGGGAAGAGCTTCATCGTCAAAGTCAAAGAGCGTTTCTTCCGCCCGTTCTCGCTGGACCTCGGCATTAGGAAATGTTTTCGCGAGCGACCGTGCGGTCTGATCGACAAGGGCCAATGTCGGTGCGAGGAATAAGACTTTCAATCCCCGCTGGAGAGCAACTGCCACCTTAAGTTCGGCAATCGTGGACTTCCCGGCGCCGGTTGGGAAGCTAATTACTGCGGAGACCCCAGGCTCAAAATAGCCGGCGTCGATTGCGTCACGGTGGTTTCGCCAAAGATAGGGCCTACGGGAGGCGATATCACGCATCATTGCCGACCAGCGGCTTGCATTCACACCTTGCGGCGGAAGAACATTGGCCAGTGCTGTGTCCGCAAGGGCTCGCGTTGCGGACAAGAGGAGTGAAGCGAGATGGGATGGTCCCGGGAAAATGCTGAGGGCTGGGGTCATCTCCCCGAAAAACACCCCGGTAACGGGCTCGACGCTCAATGCAATGACGCGGTTGAACAACGTCTCCGGATCCCTTGTCAGCAGCGGCACTTCCGCACTCCCCAGCAAGCGCGCGGCCAAGGCGCGGAGGCCGTGGAAAATTAAATAATAAAGCGCACGGGTTGCCCGCTGCGTGTCGTCCGTTGCGAGAAAGGCTGCCGGCAAGGGCTGGGAAAGTGCAAGAATATCTGGAAGCCGTCCATTTGCTAAATGGATAATCGCATGCAGTACAGATGTCTCTACGAAATCTTCCGTTTGAACTATATTGTCTTCGCCATCTCGGCAGCATCCGCGCTAGCTTCAGCGATCAGGAAAAGAAGCGTAGCCGACACTTCAGGAGAAATTTCCTGCGGGCCAAGCAGCGTTGGTCGGGCAGCAGACGGCCCCACCCTGTCAGCCAACAATGTGACGTGATGAGCAGCACCAGCCACGAAAGCTGCGCCAGCACGATTTTCACGCTCCGGTGAAACTCCCACTAAGGCCTCGTGGGAAAAGGCAAGGCGTCTCATCTCTTTAACAATGGCCTCGACCGCTTCAGGCAACGCTCTGCCTGCAGCCGCGCGTTGCCGTAGTCGAATCCGTGCAGAGACAATTTCTGCAAATGCGTCGGTGAGACGTCGCGGCAGGTCCGCTAGGTCCAAACCCTCAAGGCGCGGCGCCGACGCCATCAGCGCAACAGTGTCGGCGTCAAACATTCAGTTGCTCCCGCGAACGGACGACGGCTATGGCTTTTTGGGCCAACTGTTCCATCCAAGGGCGCAGATTTTGGATGACTAACGTCTCTCCGCGCCGCCTCCCCACATGACCCGGTGCTATATCATTGTAACCCTCGAATAACCGGCCACGGCCTTCCGCTGTCGCATGAGCTTCGCCGATCGTTATGCAGACGCGATAGCGGCGCGTCTCTTTCCAGATGATTGTCTCGACTGCAGCGTCAGCATCAATCCCAGGTCTCGTGCGCAAAAGCGCTGTCAGATCAGCGACAAGGACGTTCTCCCGGTCGCCTGCCTCAAGCGCTTTAAAGTCCGTCCAGACATCGTCGCGAATCGTATCGCGGGGGTTCGAGGTGGCCTTATCTTCGAAAACGATTGCAGCGGTCACGCGACCTGTCGCGGGATCGTATTCAATCTGCAGGCCATCAAACCCCTTGTGCGCTTGGATGAGGTGGGGAAAGCTTATAACCCCACCCGGCGTTGCGCGGTGCGCGGCAATCCACGACATCGCTTGGAACATCCAGCCATCGCGGTGCCAAGGGTCGGCCCCTTGCACAGCCAAAAGGCCCGGCGAGCTTGCATCCCCGCAACAGCTTCACGAGCTGGCGGAAGAATATCGCAAGGCGGCACACTTGCTCCTTCAACAAGGCCGGACCGGCAAACCGTTGACACGCGCGCCGTTCAGATTGTCGGCCATCCATGCGATCGAACTCTATCTGACCGCGCTTTGCTCCACGTGGGCACAATCCAAATCAGATCCGCAAAATGCAGCACGACCTGTCGGCGCGAACAGAACACACGCTGGAAGTCGGGCTGCGCCTTCGCACGAAAACCGCCACTCATCTTCAGTCTCTCAGCCAGAACCGGGAGTATCTCGTCACCCGTTGCGGCCCGGAATTGGCGGCTACCGCCTCGCAGATAAACCGCCTTACCGCCACCCTCGAAGAGGTCGCGGCAAAGGTCACGGTATTGATCGCGCTACCCCCCAAGAACGCCGCGGCAATCCGAGCTTGCAGCAGGCGGCGAGGTTCAAGACCGGGATTCAGCCGTCACCGTGTCCGCGATGGGTGCTATCTATGCGGAGGCGCTAGATTGTGCAAAGCGCCCCATGCATCGGGTTTGAGCACTGTGGCATGTCGGATCATAAGCCTTGGTCCGTTTTCCGTCTGAAGGACGACGACGTGGACGCTCGAGATCGTCGCACTTTCGATGATGGCGCGTGCAGCCGTCGATCGTCCATGCACCGACTTTGGATCATAGCGGAAACAATTGCGCAATCCCATCGCGATGGAGACAGGGCTAGGCCGGCGGCTGGGCGGCCGGCCGTGTACCCTGGATCGCTGCATACCCGCCGCCCTCCATCGGAAAGCCTTCGTCCGCTCAAGTTCTCTCGGCGCGCATGAGATCGTCAGGCTTCTCGGAAACGCATGCTTGCGTGCGCCAACCGAGTCGTTCGACTCGCTTCGGTTCGTGCTCTTCTGAGAAGGTAGCTACACGACGAGCCCTGCGAAGGCCTGTCGATCGAGCATTTCCTTCGAGGCGGGGACGTAAAATGGGTCCGACCACGACGAGTCTTCTTTTAAAGCCAGGACGGTGTTGAGTGACTTGCCAGATTTTTTAGCTTCCTCCTCTTTCTGGGCTCGCTTGTAGCGAAACCAGTAGTGTTCGAACATCCGCATAAACTCCGTGGCATAAATGTCCATGATGGCGGTATCGCCCCGAACAATCAGACTGTTGGAATCATTGATCCTGGTCGAATTGTTCGAAAAATTGGCGGAGCCAGTAACCAGTATCGGCTCTATGCCAAACGGGTCGGCGGCAATGATTTTGGAATGGATGTGCACGCCAGCATGATGAAAGCCTTCCGAGTGTTCCAGCAGCCGACCTTGATAGTCGTTCAGTGGTGTGTCCAGCACGGTAGCTACCGCGGCAGCATTGCCGGGATCGCCCTCCATGATTTCAATTTCGCCCTTCGTGCCAAACGACCCCTCTTTGTCGGCCATGAGAAACCGGAGAGTGCCGGGCGCAGCCTGCTTAAGAACCTTGCGAATTTCCGGGTGAAGCGCAAACGGTGCCGATACCAGCAAGACTTTGGCCCTCTGGCAGATCTCGGCGTAAAGCTTGATCATGTCGATACTGCTTTGAGGAGAGAAAATCGGAGTGATGCCGTGCTCGAGTTTGTCGACGCCTGATGGAACCGGCGTAAGCTCCTCCAATGCCAAACGTGATTTCGTCGCCGACAGGTCTTGGGAAAGAAGCTGAAAATAGGCCTCGTATTTCTCGGCGATGGCAGCGTCGTAGATTGCATGTCCAACATTGAGCTGGCCGTAGATCCCGCCATCAGTCCAGTTTGTCGAGCCAGTCCAAACGGCAATAGGCTGTAGCACACCTCCACCATCTTTTCGCAGGAGAACGACGAACTTGTTGTGCATTATTGCTCCCTGGGGGTCGGCCTCCCGGGGCTTGGCAAAGGTCATCTTGGAACTGGCGATCGCCGCTTCATTTTTTTCGCGGGTTTTATCCTCGCCCCCTTTGTCACGGGCATGATAGATCACCTTCACATCAACCCCGCGCTTACTTGCCTGTTGAAGCCCATCTAGAAGGTTTGGCTTCTGAAACTCATATACTGCTGCATGCATGGCAAACTGTCCGTCGACCGCCTTTGCGAGAAACGCGAGAATTGCCTCCTCCAATCCTCTGGACAGCCAGATTAGTGCTTCAGGAATTTTGGAGGGATCGTTGTCACCGAACTTGCGCACGTAAGCTTCGCTGGCCGCTGCTCCGCGATTGAAAAAAACGGCCGTGTGATCTTCGCGAGAGTTCTCGGCCTTGACTTCGACAATGGCGCCACCAGAGATGACATCGAAAGCGCCGGGTTTCTCTGCGCCGATGCCCTCATGAAGGATATCCGTAGCTCGCCCATATCGTGCTACGGCGCGATAACGGTACCGTTTGCCTGGCTCGATCGTGTAATCGCCCCATCGAAATTTCTGGAGCGGAGCGCGAGCAGTAGTTATCCACTTCGGGTCCGGATCGGAGGGAAATTGCAGCATGTTTGGGAGCCAGCGGCGATCTCCAGTGTCCAGGTCAGTGCGTTCGATAGAGAAGCCAAGACAATTGTCGCGCTTTGAATCGCTCAGATCCATTGCGAGCAAGGCATTATTGGTACCAGTAATGACGCGTAGGGTTAGACCATCCTTCGACGCTTTTGCACGCATGCCGACCCCCTTTGCCAATTCAGGATTTGGTGATTAGCGCTTTTCAGAAGATAGCGAGTTCACATGAGCGGCGGTTCATTGGCCCGAATAAGACCAGTTATGATCGGGGCTCACCTTGAATATCACATTCGAATTTTCTGTCATGCGCAAGCATTTCTTGTAACCAGTATTTTGCGCCCATGTATAATAATAGACACCTCCATGGATCCGTCGCGCCCTATTGAACCTCGTTTACTGGCTATTCCTGGCGAAGTTTCCGCACTTTCAGTGGCCGGAACACCAGGCAGTGTAATCTTCTTCAATGCTGTCGCGAGCGGCCCCGACTGCGTCGCGAAGCCAGCCGTCGGGCAATAAATCCAGATTGGCGCGAACGGCATTTGTCTGCGCTGTGCTAGCCGCATGGATCGAGCCCAATTCGAAGCCCATTGCTTCGATAGCCATCAGGTCGAGTTCCTTTCCGGCATTCTCGCCGAGGTCCAGTTTTCGGGAATCCACGGCAATTCGACGAACGATGAATTTCTCCTCTGCTCGCAGAAAAGGGTCTGGCGAACGAAATTCCCCAGATGACAGATCGTGGGCGGATGATATGTCAGTCGCCACGCCGTGGGCCCAATACCAGGCAGACGGCACCGACGCTTTCGCTTCCCGAATAACCTGTCCCCCTTGCCAGTTCGCGATGGCCACGAACCGGGCCTTACCCAGCCCGCCGCCGCCTTTCCTGCGCGATGCAAACCGTTGGAGAAGCGCGGTCGCAGGCAAGCTTGACTGAAGAATTCTCCTGGCGTCGGCTGGCGGCTCGACCGTTGGGTACGATTGAACCTCCTCCCAGAATTTCGTGCAGTCCGAATCGGTGCACATCACAAACCGCCGCATCCAAACGGCCCGCTCGTCGACCAGTGTTGGTCGTGGTCCTCGAAGACCGCTGCGATATCCGGTTGTGATTGCGTCCGATGTATCGTGGCCGCTGAGCCCGATCCCCGGAGCAAGCTGGACACTCGTTGCCAGTCTCACGAGATCAAACGGATATGGCATGATCGCCGCTTCATCAAAATCATTCACGCCCCAGACCAGGCGCGCATCCGCATCACGCCAGGTTCCGAAGTTTTCGGTATGGGTATCGCCAACGCTGAGGACGGACGGCGCATTGGCCAGTTCAGGACAGATCTTCGCGATCTCCCTGGCCCAGCGGAAAAACGTCGCCCTCAAGAATGTGAAAGGATTCT
This sequence comes from Mesorhizobium sp. C416B, assembly GCF_030323165.1. NCBI lineage: Bacteria > Pseudomonadati > Pseudomonadota > Alphaproteobacteria > Hyphomicrobiales > Phyllobacteriaceae > Mesorhizobium > Mesorhizobium sp. C416B. Next base: position 5,230,265 of record NZ_CP100471.1, on the reverse strand, counting down.
TCCTCATCCGCTCATGCTTGTATTCAAGATCGGTCTCGATGACGTCGCATTGAGTGCGAAGCCATGTTTCGTATGCGCTGTTGCAATCCTGGAAGCTGTTCAACGACCTGACGCCCCTGACTGGCAGTATTTCCTGCCCGCCAGGTTTGCGGGCAGCACTATCTATGTTGATCGGTACCTATACCCAATCCGGTTTCACACTACCTGGACATCCGCTGCGCCGTCTGCCGAACGTGTTCCACAGACCACGCTCGGTAGCTGCGGGTTGATAACCGAAAGCCGTTCCCGGCATAGACTTCCGAGTCTGGAATGGTGACGCCCAAGTTGAAGTGACCGATGACGTATCTGACGGCGTCGGCGAGGAACTTGTTGGCGGCCGAGATGCGCTCCTGCGGATCCGACACGCCGTAACCGATTTCGATCTTGATCTGGTGGCCGTTGATGCCGCCGGCTGCGTTGATGTTGGCTGCCGCCTACTCTGCGCCCTCCTGCAGCTGCGCTCTGAAAGGGGCGTTCGGGCGGGTGATGGGGCCGTCGACCCCGTTCAAGATGTCAGCCCACGCACTGCGGCTGATCGTGACAAGCGCGGTCAAGGCGACGGCAGACACAAGTGACTTTCTGATAGTATTCATCGAAGTCTCCTCTCCGCAAAGAACGTTCAAAATGCAATACTTTGGCGCCACGGTGAGTGGAGATTCAAATCCTCCGACCCCCGCGCGCTAGATCGAAAAGCCACCATAGTCGGCGACCGCCTCATCGGTATCGTGGTCGAAAGTCAATCGCGAGTCTGCCTTTCCCTGCTTGATATTCCAGCCTTTAAACGTCTTTGACCCGCCCCAGCCGGTAGACATCGCCAGCCATGCATATTGTACTCTCCCGTGCCCAGCCAACCACGCACAGGCATTGCCAGAGCCGTACACTCCTATTGAGTAGGCCGGGTGACTTGAACTTATCGCAGAGAATCCATCCTTTACGCCGCGGAAATAATCATTAACGGGTCCAGAAATACCTTCACTGTCACAGTCAAAATCCACCGCAAAATAGATGGGGGTTTCCGATGGCTGCCCGGCTAACATTGCCTGCTTGTAGGCAGAGGTCCCCTCTGCAACACCGGTAGAATGAGAAAAATGCGAAAGATGATCAGAATCGCTTTCCCAAACTGTCACGATTTTCAATCCGGCTCCGGATAGAGCCTGTGCCTCCTTCGCGGTGAGCGGAGCCCACTTGGAGGAAGCTGACCGATAGTACCTCGCAACAAAAATCTTCCCTGCCCCAGCGATCTGAATCGCCCGCTTGGAACAATCCGTTGCGCAATCGATCCCACTTCCAGCAACCGGTGCGGAATGGCCTGCGTCACCTTTTCCGTCAGTGGCAGCCACTGCCGGTGCTCTTGGCACTGCCTCCGAAGCATCGAGATGAGCCGCAACTGCTGCCTTGCGTAGCTTTCCAACCGCCTTGTTGAGTTTGTCGAGGTAGACAGCCACCGGATCTTGTCCGCTTGCGTTGACAACGGCGAGCAGTGCGGCGGAGGCAGCAGCGACGCGGTCAGCAGCGGCAGCGAGCTCAATTTCATTCACTCTTGCCAGCAGTCCGACGAGGATGTTCGCCGATGCGAGAAGATCAGCTTTTTCTGCATCAGAAGGGCCTGCATCCAGTTTCGCCTCTACTGCATACATCGCCGAAACGATTGACTGCTGAAGCGCGCTCGGCATGTTGAAATCCTCCTATCGATGATTGAGGGATGCGAAAGCTGCGCGGGCCGCTTTGGCATCGGCAGCAAGATTGCCACTCGCCTCGGCCACCGCTGCCAGACTGACGGAATTGCTGGGCCGTGAGTAAGCGTCGACCATCTGATTAAAGTTCGCCTCCAGGCGGTCAACCAGTACGACATAGTTCGCAACCTTGGTTCTTGCTGCGTCTATGTCTGCCTTTCGTTCCACCCTCGTTCGAGCGCCAACTCCCGGCTGATCCTGGAAAACCAGCGTCTGAAAGATCTGGTCGCTCGCGCTCTTGAGCTCGCCCAGGAGAACGAGCATCGGTTTCCGGCCTTCCAATACCAGCTTTCGAGCTTCAGCATTGCTATGTGCGACCAGTAGTTGATTGATGAATTGATCAAGCGCTGTTGCCGCAGCAGAAAACTGGGAGAATCGCGCGAGGGCAGCAACGTTTGACGCAATGCCCTGCACCTGCGCCTTCCATTCAGCCACGCTTGAGCCGTCCACAAGAGCAGTCAGCAGCGCCGCATAAGACTGGATGACGCCGAAGGCCAACCGAATCTTTGTCGTATTTGGGCCTTCGCCAATGCTGGCGTAGTAATATGCGTCAATTGGATCAAAATTCGATACATCTGAGGGGTTTATGGCTGCGTCGCTTTGAAGTTTTATAATAGCCCGTCGCACGCTTGGGTCTCTTTCGATTGCGGCTCACGGCCCGGTACGAGGATGTCATCAGGCGACCTCCGACGGCTTCTCGGGCTGACGAAGGAATGGAAGCTGGGCTCCGCGCCGGACGAGCAGAGAATTGGTGATGCGAAGTATCTTGCGGACGCTCTCAAGTGCCGCGCCATTTACTTCGATATACGTGACGATGTACCACTCACCGTTTTCTTCCCTTGCCATGCCCATCGGCTCGGCCCGCCATTTGAGCGCGCCATGGTGCGGCATGAAGTAGGTTTCCTGGATGCCCCCGACAGCGCTGAGGCCCTCGTCGACAGCGTATTCCATCACGGCGCAGCAAAGTTGCGTCAGCGTGCCCCGCAGTCCGGTAGAGCGCTTGTCAGGAACAACGAAGGTGCGTGTCCACTCGGCCCAATCCGGGCGCTTCGGGACCCCTGATATCTCGCACATGTGAGGAAAGACTTCCGAGACCATATGCGGTTCGCTGGTCGGGATCAGCCGCGCCGAGGTCACAACCCGGTCGTCTTCGATACCCAGGAGATACGTCGCAGCATCGGTATCGAACTGGTCTAGTTCGCGACCATCCGGGCTTGGCGGCCGCCACCACTTCTGGTGCACAAAAAAATCGTGCCGACGGCGTAGAAATTCGTCGAACTCATTTTCATAGAGATGTCTGTTCTGCGCATTGACGACATGAGCCGCAATCATGGCGCGATCCCCCGATCGTTATAGGGGGATAGTTGCAGTCGTCCTAAAGTACGTCACCTGTCCGATCGGACAGTTGACGCGTTTAGGGATGGATCAAACGTCGCCGCACCGCCTCAACGACAGCTTGCGTTGTGGTGCCGACGCCAAATGCTTCCCGGGCCCTTGTGGCATGCCATTTGACGGTGCGCTCGGCGAGGCCAAGTATCTGGGATGTTTCCGAAGAGGTCTTGCCGGCTGCGGCCCACAAAAGCACCTCCCTTTCCCGATCCGTCAGAAGACCTTCGTCATCTTCATCGTCATTCGACAAAGCCTGGATGGACATGCCGGCATAAACCGCCATCGTCACCAGTTGCACCTGATGGCGCGGCGAGAGCGTGCAGGACTTCGTGGAAGACGCAAACGACAGCACGGACTGCCAATGGTGAACGCTCAGCATCGGCACGGCGAAACCGCTGCAAATGCCGAACTCCGTCGCTTCGCCCGCAACACGTCGCGAACCTTCCGTGTCGGACCATTTTGCCGGGACATCGGCCCATAGAAATGGCTTCAGCGTTTTTGCTGAATAAATGCAAACGCCGTCAACAGCCGCATGCTCGGCTTCAATATAGCGTTCGAACCAGCCCGCCGGCCAGCCATTCAGTTCCACCATCGGCGCAAGCTTCTGTCCGCCAAGGGGGACGCCGCTCAGGATAAGATGTTCGAAGCCGAGGGTTCGCACGGTCTCAAGCAGATCGGCCAGCAGCGGCCCCGTAGCGGTGTGCTTCCTGCAGCGTTCGACAAAGTCGAACACGTCTGAATCGATCATGCCAGAGACCCCCGCCTCTTTGCCGCGATGGAAGTGTACGCCAATTTAGAAACTCGGAATATTCTATAAAAACGTGCACCGTTTTGCCAGCGACAAAGAGGACTTAATTGCGTCAACTGATGAATTTGTTGTGACTGCAGCGGGAGGCGTATAGGCTGGATGGTTCGTTGATTCATTCCCAAGCACGCTTCAGCGCAGGTGCGTGGCAACGACATCGCCTTTGCCCTGGATCTCACCGATGGCTTCGAGGCTGGCGCCACAAATCGCCGGCAATGGCCATGTCTGCGACCATCTGCAGGAAAAGGATCGCGGAAACGCAGCGTCGTCATACCGCCGAAGCGAAGCCCGCAAGATCCAGCATCCCGACGACGCCCACCTCTACACGGAGCGCAACGTCATCGAACGTTTCTCCAACTCAAGCAGTTCCGCTGCGCCAATACACACCACGACAACGATATGCTGACGTAAGGATCCATGCTTTTGGCAGCAGGACTATCTACTCGTGATCTGCTGCCTTAGCCCGCGCCTCTGTTCTGTCGAGTGTGTCAGGTACAAGCCGTTCGGAGAAACCGGCGAGAAATGACCAGACAAGGAGTTTTGCAAGATCGACAGTCGGACCCAGGACTGTCAAGCCGCTTGGATCCATCAACCTGCTATGCGTGGTGGATGGGGAAATACCCGTCTCGGATGCCTGCCAGACAATGTGCTCTCCAACCGAGATGTTTGCCAGTTCTGGAAACGCAGATCCACCAATAATGCCACTTCGCAAGAGGAAATAGAAAACGAATGCGCCTATCATGCCATATAGAAGACGCACATATAGCATCCGTGGCTGGTATTCAGTCATGACGTCCTCAAACCCGAATGTCTGGATGTTCATCTGGAACCTCATCACTCTACTGAAATAGGCGCCGAGGATGCCAAACGCAGAAACCATCCCGAGACCGAAAAGTGGGTTGGAGGAGAATAGCTTATATCCTTTTGCGACATCGCCCGGCGCCATGCTGGTTCCGTCAAATTTTAACGAGAAGATGAGGAAGTACAGAAGGAAAGGCAGTATCGAAATCCCCATCACGCACAGCCCGAAACGGAAAAGGCGTGAAGCCGTCTCGCTGCGCAGCCTTCTGCTAAACCGCTGATTGATAAACCATCTCTGTAGATCGTCGAGTAGTGCTGTATACGCGGCACGTTTGCGCCGCATGGCAGCATCGCTTTCGTCCGGTGGATCAAATAATTTGGCGTTGTTCTCGTGCGCCGCCAGGTTTGTTAACTTGCGCGCTCTAGCCAGTTCTATCAGTATCAGGAATTCGGTAGTAAGTTGCGGCTCAAAAAGCACCAGGCCGATCGCCTGCTCTGCGGCGTTTAACTCGTGCCATTCCTCAGCCCCAGACTTCCATACCAAAGATTTAGGGAAAAGGCCGTCTAGCGCTGCCACGCTCGCGGGATCAGTTACATTCGGTCGAGTAGCCTCCCAGATCGTCTTAAGCGACAGCCATTCGTGGGCGAGGACCTCGTTCTTCTCGTCGGGCGGTCCAGCCCGAAGCATGTATCCCAGGCTGCGCAAAGATTGAAAGCTTGTTGACATCCGAATACCCCCTGTGATGAACACCCTTGGGCTGACCTGCCGCGCCCACCTTGCCGTTACCTGTGTTCTGATTTCTTCAGCTGGCGATCGGGCTGTCGCAACACGGAAAATCAAATCCTGGCGTGCGGCAAACCGTTCTCAGCTGGCTACAATCCAAGCCCACCCGCTAAACCGAAATGTCAAAATAGAGATCCGAACACGCGATACCCTCAATTGGCTCTGCTGGCGCTTCGTCGATACGCACGACACCTACCTTTGCTGTGGCTTTCAGCGCCTCTAGCAGCGCAGGGAGCGGCATGTTGCCCCAGTTTTTATCAAGTGCCATCTGATGGTTGACCGGGATTGCCGCGACTCGCAGGTTCTTCATGAGGTCGAGGCCTTTCTCGCGCAGTGTAGCGTTGTGGCTGCCGTGATGGCCGACCTTGTAAAAGATTGTGCGCGCCAGCAGATCCGGGCCTGTAACCCGTTTCCCGTCCACGTTCCATGAGAGGTCCTGCCACGACAGCCAATTGCCCACTTGGGCGTCCGCGACGAACAGAAGCACTTCGCCATTGGCAACGAACTCGATAGCCAGCACCAGGCTTGTGTTGTTCGTGGCGCTGTCAAGTGCCAGCGCCAGTCCCGGGGCGCCGTCCAGCCAGGCTGTGTCGACCATGCGCCACGCCGGTGCGTCCTCGCCCGGCCCCCAATAGCGCCGGCGAAAGAAATCCATGCCCCTGGCACTTGCAAACGGGATGGGGCGCAGGCCGTCGAAAGGCGAATTGCCGTCTTCGGCGGAGAGCGCGCTCGCCACGTCGGCGGCCGGCAGATGCGCAGAAACGCCATAGGTCTCGGGGTTTCTGGTCGACGGCAGGGTGCGACGGATCTGCCTGGCGTCGGGCGGTGGGCCAAGGATGTATAGCCGAACGTCAGGATCGGAAAGATGAACTGGATCGTCAGCCGGGCGGCAATAGCGCACATCGGCCTTCGCCATAGCTATTTTCAGGGCATCCTCGGTCGAATGGCCTCCCGCAGCCCCAAAAAAGCCCACCAACGCATCGATCTCGGCGGCCCCGCCGGAGTCTTCCGCCATGGTCATGGCCGATCCGGCCAGTCTTAGGGCGCTGACGGCCCTCCTGCGCTCATCCCGGAGCTCGTTGGCGAGGCCGTCACTGGGATCTTCTGTCCATGCGACCCAGACCTTGTCGACGTTCAGCTTTGCAAAAGAGTCTTCTGCCTGGATGAAGCCGGACAGATGATCCCAGTGCTGGTGTGTCGCCACTAGCAGATCAATGTGGGAACCGGTCTCCTTAAGCACGTTGTCCATCACCTGCGTCATGATCTCTCCTGCCCTTTTGGTGCCGAGTATCACCCCGCAATCGATGAGAATCCGGTAGGGGTCGCCATGCTGTCTCGGCAGCGTCACGAGAAAGCAGTCTCCGAGACCCTGCCGATACATGCGAATTTTTGCCCGCGCAGCGGTCGGCAATCCCGCCGCATCGACCCCCTTGGGCGCGGCGGCACTGAGCTTTGTGGTCGATTTCCGTGCCATGTCGCGCCCCTAGGTCATGCCGTGAAGGAAGGCGAACGGCTCCCTGCCCGCCGGTGGCCCACCGAAATAGCAAGCCCGCAGGTTCTCGTTCATGCGGCTGCGATAGTCGCGTTGGGTCGCGATCCGGCCGGCGCCCATGAGTTTCTTGGTAACGACGTAGCGGACCGTAGTGGACTTGAGGTCGATAAGCAGCGTGCAGCCTCCGCGATAGCTGGTGCCATCGGGAATGGCTGGACGCCAGGTCTGGGTGATCTCGACGACAAGGTCGGTCTGGCTCTGTCCGTCTGGTCCGACACGGCGTGCCGGTCGTACCGAATGCACCTCGATGCCACCGATGGTGCCGTCAATTGAGATGCCGTCAGGAAGCAGGATGGATTTGGGACCAGTCTCGCGAACGAAACCGAGCGCCGTCAGTTGTTCATCCGAGACGTGCTCGCGGGAAACAAGCCAGGCGTGGAAGATCGCGGCGTTATGTTGCGATGCTTCATAGGCTTTCTCGCGGTCACCGTCCAAATTCCAGGTGAGTTCCATCTTGCCGAGCACGCTCGCAAGATTGTCAAGGCCCAGCACGGGCGGGTCCCATACCAGGTTGGCGGGGGATAGATGGCGAACGCCAGGTGGCAGAATCCCCCGGTCGCGGAAGGCAGCTGCGAAGGCCGTGCGGTATCCGCGCGGGTCGTCGGGTACCAGGTCGCGGTCGGCGGTTATGAGCGCCCTTAGGTAATCGCCGAAGGTGATGTCTACCGGCGGGCAATAATCGAGCGCCCGAACACACATAGCTAAAACCTGCCCGGCGACCTTGCTAGCCTCGTCGGCCATCCGGTCGGCAAGATCGACCGGAATTTCGCCAGGCGGCAGGATACCGGTGCCACTGGTTGCGAGGCGAATCAGGTCGGCTGTGCGTCCCTGATAGATGGAAAGAAAAGCGGCAAAAACTGCCGAAACCAGCACCGAACCGAGCGCGTGCGGCTCCTTGTCTGGATCGTAGTCGCTGCGCATGACCTTGGCGGGATTCCATTTGCCGTGCTTGTCAGTTCTACCGATTGCATCGCGCAACGCCCCATAATTGCCATTCATGGCCTGGCCGAACTCTACGGCAAGCTGACTCAGCAGACTTTCCTGCGACAGGTCACCCGCGGTCTTGCGAATTTGATGCTTCAGGGCCTCAGGCAGGTTGAAATGCTGGAACAGTGCGACGATGTCGGCGAACGCCTCATGAAAGGCCAGGACATCCGAATTGGTCGGCTCTCGAAACCGCCGGTGCAGACCATCGAGCAGAGCGTGAGTGGTTTCGTGTGCGATGACATCATGCGACAGCGCTGCGAAGTAGACTCCGTGTGGCAAGCCAAGGCCGGCGCTGTCGCCCGCCGCTGTAAAATAGCCAAGCAGCAGCGCCTTGCGATCTGGACTATAGAATGCGTTCGCGGCGCGGATGGCATGCGGATAGATCCGTAGTCGCTGGATGTAGCTGTCCTTCATGCCCTTTGTTTCGCCCGGTTGCGGCGCCCATAGGGCAGAGCGACCCAGCGCCCGCTCGAAACGCTCGACCGTCCGCATGGCGACTGCGTACGTCATCTGCTGGTGAAATTGTGGATCGCCCTCGGAGGGCGTCAGCCCGTCCTGCATCAAAAGGTAAGGGTGGTTGAGGTCAATCGGCGCGTATGCGCAGCGGCTCGCCGGATCGACATCGACTACTTCGATATATTCGCCCACCGGTCCCGGCAGCAGGTCTTTCTCCCATCGTACATCGATTACTGCGCGATTGATCGCTGCGGTGCCCATATCGGTGGCGAGCGACGGATCGACGGCAAATACTTGCAACCGACGGCGATCTGGCGGTCGGACCACAGGCGCCATTGCCGTCTCGAGTCGTTTCCTCGCGATCGCATCGCCGGGCGTTGGAGACGAGATTGGAGCGACGAGGGATACCGGTATTGACGTCCTGCCGCCGTTCTTCAGTGCCGTGCAAAGTGCCTTGGAGACACCCGGCTGCGCCATCAACGCGTCGGCAATGTTCAACTTGTCCCTCGGCGTCAGCGAACGCGGATCCACGGCGGGATCCGGGAGTAGGACCTCGACCGCGGCGGACTGCGAGAGTTGAAGAGCCTCGAGCTCCAGCATCCGGCGGCCGTGTGGGGGCACGGCACCGAAATCGCCGCCGGTAAGAACGTCCAAGAACGGGAAATTCGCACTGTCGGACGGCACCTTGACCAGGTCGGCAGGCCTCGGTGGCGCGACGCTTAATGCCGCAAGGGCCTTGAGTTCGCCGCGTCCTAGCCGAGCGGCATCCGGGCTGCCGGCAGCGGAACGAAACAAGGCCTGCCGCACCGCTTCTGCGCGCATCCAGTCTTGGCCATAGGCCGCCAGCTTGGCTGCATTCAACTGTATCCAGAGGGCAGCGGCCGCAGCAATTTGCGGCGTGGCCGAAGACGTGCCGTTCCCATCGAAATCGACGATTTCCGGACAGCCACGTCGGGCCCACGTGGTATTTGGCGTGCAGGCGGCGATGGCCGTTCCCATCTTGGAGGGCGGTCCGTAATTGCCAGCCATCAGACTTAGCGCCAGGTCGGCGTAGGCCCGGTGGTCCGCCATCACCCCGCAGGCGGCGACGACGCGGCCAAAGCGAGCCGGATAGACGATGTTGCGCGTAGGCAAGTTGGCGTAGTTGTTGCCGGCCGCGGTGACGATGAATACGCCTTGCTCATACAGGGCATTGACCGCCTCGGCCCAGGCTTGGGAAGCGAGCCCGCCCATGCTCATAGTGATGACGTGGACGAAGGTGGCTGGATTCGCCGACAGGCCGTGCACGTAGTCCAACGCTTGTGCGATGGCGCTATTGTAGAATAGCAGCACACTGTTGGCGACGCGGATCGGCACCACCTCAACCTCCGGTGCGCCGCCGAGGACAGAGAACGCACCGAACGCCTTGCCCGCGAGTAAGCCAAGTGTGCCGGTGCCGTGGCCTGGATTGGCGAGGCCCCCGCTAGTGCCACGATCGGTAGCGTCATTGGGCAGGTCTGAGTCGACGAAGTTGTGTTGGAGGGCAAGGTTCATATGTGCGGGGAGCGAATGATGGTCAGGGTCGTAGCCTGTATCGAGGTGGGCGACGCGTACGCGCCCGGCAGCGGCCGAGCCCACTTTCGCGAAGGCGTCATCGAACTGCGAAAACGCCCGCTTCCGCAACCAAAAGTTGTCAACACTGGTCGGGTAGGACGTGTCCTGCTTGGTCGCGTTGCTGCAGCCTCCAGCGAGCGCGAGCCCCGTTGCTTTTTGGTCCCCGGCTAGCCACCGCTGCTGCAGATCCGGTTCCGCGAACTCAATACCGGCAGCCAGACCGAACTCATCCGAAAGTAGTTGGTGGCAGGCGTCCCACGGATTGTCGCCGCGATCATCCGAAGACAGAACATGCCATGCGACGCCTGCAGCTATTCCTTGGCCGGTCTGAGATCCAATGTTACGAAATAGCGGTACAGCTTGGTATTTCCGCTGCGCAAGAGTCAGTGTCTGTCCGGCAATCGTGGAGTTCGCCTTAACCAACAGTCGCAGCATTGCCAGCTCCATCCTGTCTGGATACCCTCAATCGCGATCCACAAGTTGGGACGGTCCAGACAACTGCTGAATCGCAATTGTTAGACTTCGCTCCTAGCTCCATACAACGAAGTCCTTCCCCGCGTAGTTCCGGACTCGCTCCAACGCCTCGTAGCCGTTGGAACTGCCATTATCATTCGAGTTCCCCTCACAGGTATTGAAGGTTGTATCGCCAGCATCAGAGACAATGCCCATGTGCGACCAGTGCGACGGATTCGCCCGAACGAGAAAGAAACTGCCTGGGCGAATCCTCGCCTTGCCGGCTGTGGTTTTTGCATCCTTTTCGCTCAGAAAGTTTCCTGCAGCCTTGGCACGGTCAACGACCGTATCTACGCCGACGGCACTCTTCATCGGCGCCTTCTGCTTGAGCAGATAACTCGCCTGATACAGTATGAAGAAGCTGAAACCCGCACACCAGAGCCACTCTGGGCCCTCCTCACCATCCATGTACATTCGAACCCAAGGACCACTATTTGGGCCGCCGACTTCGACCGGATCTTGCCGGATATGCTGGCGTGCCACAGCTACCGTTAGTGCTCCGAGCTTGCGATCCACGGAGCCCGAAGCCGGCCAAACAGAGGCGCTCCTGAACCCACCTCGCCTGCTTCTTTGGACCGCCAAGCCCGATCGGCGCCGCAAGGTCAAGTTCGACGGCGAGATTGCCCGGCAGATAAGCGCCCGGTGCGAGGCTCTTTGGAGCAGTCATGATTTTCAACCTCTGGTGCGCTATTCGAATTCCCTTGGGCAGTAGACGAAGCCGCGCCGCCGACCGCTGTCACCTAACCTCGGAAGGTATCGCTCAGACCGCGTGTCAGTTTGTTCTGTACTCTCGCTGCCGCTTCGCCCTTAGTCACGGTACCATCTTTGTTGCTGTCCAGACCCTTGTTTTGCTTGTACTGGACCGTCGGCACCTTGAACATTACAAAAGCTTCGGCCTTGCCAACGGCTGCCGGCCAGAGGATCGCCATGTACACGTCGGATAATGTCTTGAGCCTGCCTTTTTGCGGCTTAAAATACTGCGCCACATAGTCGAGTTGACCGACTTCGGTCATCGCTGCAAGTTTGCCGGTAGTTGTGCCCAACCCCTTTGCCGTGCTGGGCATGAACTGGATCAATCCGGTCGCGCCGCTCACTTTGTTTACGGTGTTCGAGCGAAAGCGTTCGCCTGTCTCGAAGGCCATACACGCCATCAAAAAGCTCGCGTCACAGCCCAGCTCATCACAGATCGTGATCACCTTGTCCTTAAATGCGGCGCTGACTTTCTTTCCGAAGGCTATCTCGGTCATGTTCTCCTCCCCATTTCGGCCTTCTCAACAAACGGCAGCTGCGTCCCTCGCCGCAAGAGAAGTGAGTGATTGATCCCGAGGATCTTTCGGACACTGGCCAGCGCCGCCTCATTCACTTCGATATAAGCCACGATGTACCACTCACCGTTTTCTTCCCTTGCCATGCCCATCGGCTCGGCCCGCCATTTGAGCGCGCCATGGTGCGGCATGAAGTAGGTTTCCTGGATGCCCCCGACAGCGCTGAGGCCCTCATCGACAGCGTATTCCATCACGGCGCAGCAAAGTTGCGTCAGCGTGCCCCGCAGTCCGGTAGAGCGCTTGTCAGGAACAACGAAGGTGCGTGTCCACTCGGCCCAATCCGGGCGCTTCGGGACCCCTGATATCTCGCACATGTGAGGAAAGACTTCCGAGACCATATGCGGTTCGCTGGTCGGGATCAGCCGCGCCGAGGTCACAACCCGGTCGTCTTCGATACCCAGGAGATACGTCGCAGCATCGGTATCGAACTGGTCTAGTTCGCGACCATCCGGGCTTGGCGGCCGCCACCGCTTCTGGTGCACAAAAAAATCGTGCCGACGGCGTAGAAATTCGTCGAACTCATTTTCATAGAGATGTCTGTTCTGCGCATTGACGACATGAGCCGCAATCATGGCGCGATCCCCCGATCGTTATAGGGGGATAGTTGCAGTCGTCCTAAAGTACGTCACCTGTCCGATCGGACAGTTGACGCGTTTAGGGATGGATCAAACGTCGCCGCACCGCCTCAACGACAGCTTGCCCCCGCGCACCCGGGCAGTTCGCCACGACCTGCTTTCGACCATCGCTCTGCTTCAGAGGCCGGCCTTGCCGGCTATCGAGACATTTTCACTTTTGGGGCTGCCTTTGTTCGAGAATCCGCTTCTCGTAGTTCACAACGTATGGATTAGCGGTCGCACACCGATGCCCGAGAGCGGGGCAGTTCCCAACTTCCGCAGAATCCATCCGAAACACGCTAAAATTGCGCGACGCTACGATACCGTGGTTCATCAGTTCTGCCCCCGTTGCTTGGCCCGCTCTCGCGCCTCCAAGCGCGAACAACCTGGACACCAAAAGCAATTTGTCCTTCCGGGATGTCATGAGTACCACGCGGTCCGAGACCCCAAGCGCACCCGGCAGTAAAGTTCGAAAGACGTCCACGTCTACGTCCGGTGAGGCCAGGATCACTGTCCCCACCCGCCCGGCTGGTTTGCCTCGCACCTCGCCTTCCATTTTCAACCGGTTTAGAGCCTCAAGCACAATCCAATTGCCCATGCTGTGCGCCATGAGATCAACCGGGCGCGACAAATGTGAATCCAAAATGCTCCTAAGAAGATTAAAGTACGCGCCTCGTGCGAACGACGCACTGTCCAGATCATATGAGTGAGCGAACATGCTTCCCTTGGAAGGCCATGAAAAAAGAATCGGAATAGTCTTCAAGCACCCATCCAGATAGAAGTATCCAACCCTAAATGCAGACTCCTGAAAATCTTCATTGAATCCATGCGTATATAGAAGAACAGAGCGGTTGCGCGCACGCGCCTTAACTTCTTGCAAAAAATCAGCCGAATCCTTGTATGTGATGAGAGAAGCTATCTTAAAGTCGCTGGTAATGGTACCAAAACTGCGCTTACGGGTCGTCGGAAGATCCAGCCTAACCATCCCATAGGTAAGCCGATCTGACCGCGAGCTATCAGGCAGCACCTCGGGTGCACCGGCCGCGATCCCTCTGTCAGTCACGAAAAACAGATCGACCTGCGCGGTATCAGACTCTGGCACACACGAAAGATCGGCTACCTTAGGCAGCCCTGCAGCGCATCCAACCGAACTCAGCACAATCCAGCACAGAAACACAAAGCGCCACATCATGGGCGCACTACCCTGATTGGGCTTGGAGGAGATGGCTGACTGCATCCAGCACGGGAGTCGCGAGCGCCGGAGCGGCCACAGTCAGAATAGCGGTTACCGACGCAACTGGGGCGAATACGAGTCCTTGCTTGGCAAGATACTCTTGGCGTTCGGACTGCGTACCCTCAGGTAGGCTGATCTCTGAGAACGCTGATACGTCGCGGGTCCAGCTGAAGAAGGGCGGCAAGAAGGCCGCGAGCATGACCCCTGTCGAACTAGCACCCCAATAGTTCGCCAGAGATGTGGCTAGCGGCAGCAGAGCCTTCCGACCATCGCTGGAGAGAAAGTCGAGCTGCCATTGGATTAGGGTTCTTGTAATTACCACTGTTAATACCAGAACCACCGCCACAACAATCATGAGTGCCTTGAAGTCATAAAGCCGCCGACGGAGAACTGGAGCAACCAATTCGTCGGCGGCCGCTTGGACGGATAGAACCGACAGCGCAACCACAACGACTATCGTGGAAAAAATCCCCGCGCCGACATTCCATTGTATGATTCCGAGAGCAAGTGATCTTACGGACTCTGAAAGAAGGCTCTCCTTCACCAATTCATCGATGATTGGTCTCACGATTATCTCACGAGTGCCTTCCTCGTGCCTGAGACCGTACACGAGCAGCAGTCCAGGAAGGGCGCCGAGAAGGTATAGGCACACGTTTAATGGAAACTGGGCCCTTCGACTGATGACGATAAACGACAGTATGGCCGCGATTATTGCAATGAAGAGAAGAAGGGCACTTGGAATGGTAAAATCAAGACGACCGGAGAGGTCCAGGGCCTTGGCAGTAAGTTTCATCGAGTCTGCAGAGGCACTTCCATCAGGTGGGAAGTAGTCAGACGATAGCAACGCATGCGTAATCGTCAAAGGCTGCATGGACGTTGCGGGCGCGAGACTCGTCGTCTGCCCTGATGCGTCTCCTGGAATGTGAGCGAATTCATAGCGCACCAAGGGACGCACGACAGTCTTAAAGATGCCAAAGTAAAAGATTGGAGGCAGGAGGAGACAAGCCAAGGCGGGCCAAAAGCGAACAATCCAACTTGTTCGGCTTGACACGCGCGTCCGCGCATCGGGCGCGTAGCCAAACCGCTTTGTGGAACACATGGTCTGCCCCCGCTGACGTTCCCTATGAATTGTGCATCAAAATTGATCGGTGCGCTAGTAGATTGCCGAACTCATGCATCCTTGTGGAGATTTCCCATGACCTCGGGGTTGTGGGAGTCTTCGGGATCCGTACAGCATCACAGTCTGTTTAAGCCATCATCGATGCTTGAAACAGCCTCCAGAAGCAGGTCTGGCGCGTCTGGATTGTGCTAGCGACGGCGACGAGCGGGGTACCGCTCAGTCGAGATTCATGTCAGGAAAACTGCCGGCGCGGATCGCTAGACCAGCAGAAGATGCTATCGGGCGTGGCGCGGCTGAGCATTGCACCCTCGCGAGACCGAACGCAGCTGATGGGCAGTTGTCAAAATATTGGATCAGGGGTTAGCGCGTAAGATCGACAACTTTCAACAGCCCGCTAGGAGCGCACTTGCGAATATGCTAATATTCGGAAAGCTAGTGGGAGGAAAGCATGTCAAGACAATACTTTTCACTCTCTTGCCTGCTTCTGTTAATTTACACAATTAACGCGAGCGCGGAGGACAAGTGCCGGGCTACTGACATATTGCGGCCAAATGTGGTCAAATATGATACATCTATCCTGACTTTTCTTGCGTATAACAATATTGTCGATCAGTTGGTTAAGAGGGGTCAATCGGCCGGAGTTGGGGTCCGGTATGACGGTCATGATCTCGTCTTATAGCGATGCACAGAACATCGCGTCCATGTATAGCTCTCGCACCAACACCGCTTTGTCCCAAGACGCTAGTGTTTCTCTGATATCCTCGGAGATTCCGACGAATGCGCGCAAGGCGTTTCGCGATTGCATTGGCGCCGCTGCTAGTGACATCGAAATAGTTTTAAAGCCAGTCGCCTATAACAAACAGTCTTTCCAAGGCACAATCGAATGGCATCCAACTTATACGGTCGAGATCACAGAAGCAGAAAAGAATGAGAGAGAGGTAAGTATAGTCACAACAAACGGTACCGTTGGGTACGGCAAGAAGGTTAAATTGCGACCAAATCAGAATACTCTGTTTCAAATTGAGCGATTGAACCTTGACTTACCTTTCTATATGACAGCCTACATCGATAAGCGGTCGAGCGAGGAGTTGGAGCTTCCTGCGCGACCAAAGTCAACGATTGCTATTGAATTGAGGACGCTCACTACGGACCTCTTCCGAAACGGCCCCGAAGCGGCAAATTGGGGACCGTTCTGCGTTTATCCGCAGAAGGGAGGAATGCTGCTGCCATCGACTGCGGTTCCGACGAAGTCTGGTGCAGGATACGATTTTGATCGACGAACTAAAGTTAAGATTTCATCCATCCGTGCGCTCGAAGCGTGTATAATTGTGCACTCGGACGGCGTGCCCGACTCCGTAGAGAAATATGAGCGCCAAGTTCAAGGCACTCTCTCAGTTGCCGAGGCCTTTGTACAGGAACTCAAATATTGATGGAAGCGTCGGAATGTTCTGGAGCCTCCAGGTTGTTCTGCCCTAGTCCATAACGGAGTTTTACCTGAAGGTCCTCCAGGGGCATCGAGGGCAAGACACCGGCGACCTCTGTCCAACGGGTAGCTGATACAAGACCCGTTATGAGCTCGTTGGCTGGACACATGAGGTACGCGGCTGGTGCCCAGGTAGGTGCACCAACTTGGACTCGCGGGGAAGACAATCGACTTAAGCAACTGAAATATAACGTGTTGACCTCTTTTCTCCGGTTCGATTTGACAAACTTGTCCGGCATCAGGAGTCTCATCCGGGTTCCGAACCCCGTGGAGCGTGACGTGCCAATCGGCAAGATGGTTCACGCCATCGTCGACAACCAGGCCACTCACAAGCACACCAAGGTGATGGCTGGGCGGCGTCCGCGCTGGAGCTTTAATTTCACTCCCACCTCGGCCAGTTGCCGCAACGCCGTGACGCCTTCTTCGCCATCCTCACCAGCGGTGCCCCAAGCGCGACGTCGTCGATCTCCAGGCCGGCATCAATCGCGCCGTCGGCAGCAAAGCCTTCGCCCGGATCGCCGATGTAGACCAAATACTCGCCGCCACCAATCGTGGGCATCAAGTGCCAGATCCAATCCACCAAGAACGAGCATTTCTAGCCGGAAGTATCCGTCGCACTGGTAAGTCTACCGCTATCTAAGACGACCTATCCCATCGAAGGATTAAAGGGGTTCGGCATAGGCGCTCGCCCAATCTCCATGGACCGCGAGCTTCAAGGCTAGGGACGGCAGCAATTTGGAGGAGTTGCCTGCGGGACCACATCGTTGCGTGCGTAAGGAAAGGTGCGCCGCGCATGTCCTTCCTTCGTAATCGCCCAACATCCTTGGAGAATCTTGCCCTTCGAAGAGCCGCTTTTGTGTTGTATTGGAATGTGCATGCAGACGGTCGGTCACCACCGCGCAACGTTCGCGAGCAGTCGAATCTCCAACGCCGGCTTTTTGGCGGTCGTTGCGATCTGCGCAGTTTCCCTGCTTACCTTCGGGTTTTTGGTGGCAGAGATGCGTCTCGACCAGATTGCAGAAGTTGACAAGCGTCTCCTGCTCTCGCTGCGGAACCCTTCTGACCTGTCTAATCCTCTGGGACCGGTTTGGTTCGGGGAGATGGTGCGAGATTTCACGGCGCTCGGCAGTACCGGCGTCCTTGTCTTCGTCACTGCAGCCGGAATTGGTTATATGTACGCGCAAGGCATGGTAAAGGAAGGCGTATATCTCCTGCTCGTCGTCGCAAGCGGTAGAGTCACAGACATACTGTTGAAGTATTTTGTGGCCCGCCCTCGACCAGCCATCGTACCTCATATAGTGACAGAAACCACAACGAGCTTCCCTAGTTCTCACGCAATGATGTCTGCTGTTGTTTATTTGTCAATTGCAGTAATAGTTATCTCTGACACAAATGCAAGGAAATTCGCCAAGGTATACTTCCTTTCCGTCGCCATTCTCCTTACGTCTGTGATTGGCGCTAGCAGGGTATATCTTGGTGTTCATTGGCCGAGTGACGTGCTAGCGGGATGGTCAGTCGGGGTGTTTTGGGTAACCGCTTGTTGGATTTTGAAGCTCCTGGTCCCACGTTCGATGCAACGGCAAAAGGAACGCTCATGACCTGCTGTCCATCCCCGAGGCCGGCCTGTTAAGGCTAGGCAGTCTCTAGGCCAGGTAATCTTTCGCCTCAGTGCCATTCGCCGTTCGACAGAAGGCCGCGAAGATGCAAAGGGCCGAACACAATCACGCCAAAGGAATACATCGGCTTCAATGCCGCGCGGAACCAAGATCGCTATTTAGCCTCCCCCTCGCAGTAGGCTATAAGGAACAACAGGAAATCGCCCTAATAATGAGGCGCTAAGAAGGGCGAGGCTGCATGTTTGATTTCGGGACGTTGCGCTTACTCGCTTACCCTGAACGCCGAAAGTTGAAAGCGGTTCTTCAATGCGGGCCTCACGATGTAGCGATCCTCCGCCGCGAACCCCGACAGGCTGGCAAACGCGACCCCTAGCTAGGTGGATTTTGCTTTAATGAGCTCCTCGGGTCATTTTACCGAGGAAGCTAACGTGAATCAGAGCTCTTCCCATAGCGGATTACTGATCCAGACCTCCTCTACAAGCGCCGCAATTCGGCTGGAGGCGCGAGACAGAAAGTTCGAAAAGCTTCCAGGAACCCCAGTCAATATGCTCCGGCCCATGACCGCCGGGTTCGGTCAAAAGACTTGGCCGATCCGGTCATTCTCGCGTCGACACCGGATGGTGGCTATTTCTCGACCTTGCCGCGAGCCCTGAGGCCACCAACGGAAGGCTACGGAACGCAGGGAAAGCCGGAAGACGTCATCGGTATCGACGACCGGGTCCAAGTTGCCGATACATCGGTGATTCCGTGGCGCTGCATCTGCCACCTCGAAATCACCTATCAATCTAGCCAAGTGGGTTTCGGCACTGGATGGTTTGCCGGTCCACGCACGATCATTACCGCCGCCCACTGCCTGTTCACACGCGGTGAAGGCGGGCAGACGGCCGACCAGATTAGAATCGTTCTAGGACGCAACGGCCGGCTCGCCCCTTACGGCTATGCGCTGGCGACGCAGTTCAAATGGGCACCGGGCTGGGAGAAAGCCAAGACTGACCGGGACGCTGCCGCCCACGACTACGGCGCCATCTTTATCGACAAAGATTCCGACGTCAACGGCGCGCCTTTCGGCGACCGCATCGGCTATTTCGGTATGCGATGGTATGCCTCTGACGAGGAGGCCCAACTCGACATGTCAATTGTCAATACTGCGGGCTACCCGCATGAAGCGACCAAACCCTACGGAACGATGTGGTTCAACGCAGGGCGAGTTCGGATACAGAAGACTGGCAAGCCAGCCCCGCAATTCCTCGAATACATGGTCGACACCACCGGCGGCCAGAGTGGCAGCCCGGTCTTCGTCCTCGACTCTAAGAACAACCAGCGTCTTGTCGTTGCGATCCATACGACGGGAAACTTCGTCAACCGTGGCGTCAGGCTGACCAAAGAAGTGTTCGAAACACTGTCTTCCTGGGTCGGTCCAGTGGGGTGACTGGCGAGTAGGCAAAGAAAAATAGGGCAGAAGGCGCGCGACAGATCCTCCTAGTCGCGACTTATCCTGTCCAGAGGCTCAAATTCTCGTGGGACCCAAGACCTCGATGATTGCCTCCAACACTCCGCTGCCACCGCAACTGCACAGAGGCGGCGCGCAACAAGGACAGCCCGAATGAATGTCTGAAATTGGGTCCGGAGCCTGTCTGTCTGCTTTTAAACGCGAAAGCAGCTGAAGCGGAGATCCCAATCGACGGTTCCCCTGTCAAACTCCGACCCAACCCGGAGATGCTAGGTGCTCCGCGCATTTCCCAGAACTTGACGTTCAGCACCGACGAATTGACCACTGCGCCTGAGGGACGGCTTCTACATCGGTTAATCTCGGAAACCACTGTTCCTGGTGATCGCGACTTAGTGTAGGCTCGTTCGCCAAGTGCAACCGTGGGGGGGGCGGGTGAGCCAGCGTTCCGAGCGCGACAAATTAACTCTTGGCGCCGCGTGGGCCGACCGCCCGCCGCTTCGGCAATGGGGGTTCATTGGCTGGAGCGTCAGCGTCGTCTGGGCGTTCGCGGGTTTCACGATCCTGTTGCCGGCCTGCGCATCTGCGCAAGCCCGGCCATCTTTCTGCGACCAGGTTCCCGATTCCATGCTCACCGGCCTCCAGGCACCGTACGAGGTGCGTGCTGACAATGCGGGAAAGCCCTACTGCGAGGGCTTGCTGGTCAAGCCGATCGCCTTGGTCGCGCCGAGGGTTGTCTCGGTGAAACAGGCGCAGCCCGGCCCCAATCTGTTTCCCCGCAAAGCGACAGCGACCCTCAGTTGGTGCGACAAGTCCGGAATGGCGGTACATCTGAGCTTGCGCTCCACCGTCGTGCCCTTCTTTGGACTCGACGCCATGGAACAAGACCCATTCACTTGGTCGACTGACGTCATCGCAATTTGGCAACCGGATTGGACTCGGCTCTCAGCGCTGGCCACGCGAATCGATACACAACAAGGGCAAACCTACACAGTCTCGATACCGCTGAGAGTGGGCCCGGGCTACGACAACTCCTATGCTTTCTTAATCCACTCGCAGCTCCCAACCTCGTTCAACAAGGCCCTCATTGAGCCCGTCTCGCCCGCAGGGCCACCAACGCTCGTGGATATCGTGATGTCGGGGGGGCCGTCCCAGGACACGTCCGCGGTGTCCCTGACCTTCGCCGACTACGCCGCTGGCATCTATCGCGTCACGTTCGAACAGACCGCAGTCGGCGCGGGCCTTACCACACAGCCTATTCTTCTGCTGCACCAAGACTGCGGGACCCATGGATAGTTCACCGTCCGGCAACACGTCGCGAGACCGCTCGCGCGCCGCGCTCGACGCACTGCGCCGGGCCAGAGCCGACCTGATTGGAAAGCTGCGGCAACAAGTTACGAGCGGTGAGGCGCCATCGCCAACGAGCCTCGCACGGCTCACCCACCTCGACGAGGTCTCCAAGGCGCTAAAATCGCTAGAGCCCAATCGAAAACGGGCCACGGACCTGGTCGCCCTCGGCGTGGCCACGCTAGTGCTCCTAGCGCTATGCCTCATTCGACTGCCGCACGCCCCTCTCGATGTCACGCTGCGCGCCACGTCCCTCAAGTTCGATCTTCTGCCAACCACGACCACGACGCTCCTCCCGGGAGAGGCGGGGCAGACCCTCTCGCTCGGACAGGCCGTCGTATCGGGCGTTGAAGACGCCTCTCCGGGCGACGCCGCGCCTGGCGGACGGCTCGAACTCAACGCGGAGACGGTGGACGGCGACAAGACGGCCGGCGCCAAGCTCGACCCGTCCGTCCGCCTCTATGCAATCCAGCTGTCACCCGACGCGAAGTTCTCCGTCCATACGAGGATTGCCTACTCCGGAGACACGCGAGGCCTCGATATCGCCGCCGAAGGCGCCTCTCCAATCGAGGCGGACTTCGGGCGGCTGATTCGCGTAGGCGCACCCGGTCAGCCACTGACCGTGAGCAACAGTGCCATTCAGCAGGTCTCCGTTCGCGGTAAAACGCTGCGGTTTGCGCTCTACCCCGCCGAAAAGCAGAGCGACCTTGCCGTCTTTCGCAACACAGCGATCTCAAGCGTCTCTTTTGAGGAGGCCGGCGATCCCACGATCCTGAGCGGAGTGGCTGACGTTGGCGACGGCGGGCAGAATTTCCAGCTGCGCCCCAGCGACCTACTGACCGTGCGTAGTGCCAAGCCAATGATCGTGCGCGCGCTGAGCCTCCAAGACGGCCAGTTGAACTTTATTATGTCGGCGCCAGAAGCGACCGTCCTCCGCCTCGGCCGCGATTCCCCAAAAGACCTTCGCCCGAGCTTGCTGCAATGGCTGCTCTTTCATTGGCCCAACGAGCTCTACGCGACCGTCTCAGCGGCGGTCGCCGCATGGCTTGCCGTTCGACGGTGGTGGGAAACCTGACGATGTCGTTGCGACCCCTCACGCTCATCCTCTGCGCCGGTTGGCTTGTTTTACAGCCCGCCGCCCCAAGCCTCGCGCAGAAGCTCGCGTCTGAAGCGCGAGGCTCGGCGCTTTCGCAAATCGTCATGGTGACACCCGAAGGTGGCGGCTGTGGATCGGGGATCATCATCGGCTTCGACGAGAAGACCATCTACGTGGCTACCGCCGATCATGTGGTCATCGATCCCTCGACCGGCGCGCAGGTCAACATCTCAGCCAAATTCCTCGGCGTTTCAGATCCGCGACCGGCGACGACCTTCAAGACCAGCGAGCCAAGAGGTTCCGGCGACCTCGCCGTCATCATGGTGCCGCGCGACGCCATCCTCGATAAATACCTCAACGGACTGAACTTCTCGATGCTGCCGAGCTCGGCCTCGCCCGCCGTGAACGGGGCGGTGAACAGCATCGGCTGCTGGGGCGGATCGTCCTGGGCGTCTGGGTCGGACGAAGTGCTATTCGCCGCCACGCAGGACAACCTCCGCGTCCATTCGACCGTCAATGAGGGCCAGTCTGGCGGCGGGCTCTTCAGTGCGGCGTGGGAGCTGATTGGCATGCCACTCGACGTGAGTGTCAACGAGATGGTCGCGCGGCCAATCGATTCGATCCTTCGCGATGTCCGCACCTGGGGCGTTCCCGTGGCGCTCAAGCCTCGATCGGCGAAGGATCGCGTCATGGGCGCGGACGACCTAGCACAACTAGTCCTGCGGCGTGAACGCTCCCAGACCCTCGCAACCCAGTCCAACTCCATGCGCGCCGCCAATCCGATGCGCGCCCTCATCATCGGCGCCGAGGCGGTCAACCAAACCCGCGCGGATGGGTTCGTCCTCGCGCCAGCGCGAGAAGCCTTGACGGGCGCTCAGCTGGGCATCGGCGGCTTCGGCTTCGCCGGAGGCGACGGGGAGCTTGATCCCGTCGTGATAGATTCGAGCGAGAAGCTATTGGCGACGGCGTCCGACACCGGTGCCATTCGAATTTGGAAACTGGCCGGCGGGGCGCCGCCGGAATTCGTCAAGGTGCTACAAAAACTCGATCGATCAGGTTTTACCGACCTGGCCTTCGACAAGAGTTCGACGCAGATCATCGCCCTAACTCGGGACCCAAACACCTCCGCGGGGTCTGTCTGGTCCTGGCCACTGGACACGCCAGACCGCGAGCCACAGCCACAGGTCACCCCCCTGTCCGCGATTGCTGGGGCCGCCACCGCCATTGGCGTTTCCGCCTCGGGTGATACACTCGCGGTCGCGGACGCCCGCGGGTCTGTAAGCCTCTTCGCCTTCGCCAACGGTCCGTTGAAGCCGGCCTTCCGCACGCTCCAAATTCCTCCAGGCCATCTCGTCGATCACCTCCGGTTTTCCCGCGACGGCGCCGTCCTCATGGCCAGCTCCACCAAGGCCTGGGCCCTCATCTGGAACTTGGCGGCGGCGGCGCCGGCACCCGTGGCCGCATTCGACACCGGTCACACGCGCCCCGCTTTCGGCCCGCCCGACCTCGACTTGCTCGATCTCACCGATGATCACGCCTTGCTCCTGACCGGCAGCTCAGTTTGGTTGCCGGACTCCTCCGTCGCCGACCCAGTGTTAAGGGTCTGGACGCTGGACCACCTCGCGCCGAGCGGTGCGCCGCTGGCGCTCGACCAGGCCGGGCCGTCAGATCCGAACAAGGCGCTACAGAACGCTTTCTTCCTCCCGAACCAACATGCCGCAGTGGTCGTCACGCTGAGCGGCCACATCAAGACGTGGGATTTCTCAAACCAGCCAACGGCCGCGCTGAGCCCGACCTTCCAAGTCAAGCTGCCGGGCATTGCGTACTCAAGCAGCCTGACAGCCGACCGGCAGTTCCTCGCAATCAGCCAAGGCGCGACGGTTTCTGTCGTCCGGGTCGCCGATCTCCAACGGTCGGCCACTCCCGCGTTTGCGACCTTCCGCGGCTTCGACAATCAAGCCGGAAATGTGCGCCTCAGCTTATCGGGCCGGTATTTGTTCGCCTCCGGGATCGGCCGTGACGATCGGCTCTGGGACCTCACCAAGATCGACCCCCTCGCACCGTCGGCGTCGATCGCACCAAGCCCCTACGCTGAAGTGCAAGCCCTGAGGCTGTCCGACAGTGGCAGGCTTGTGGCCGTCGCTAGAGGCGAGTCGCTCGAACTCTGGAGCATCGCCGACCCTGAGCGACCCGCCCGCCTGTATACGCTCAAAGTCGATCCGAAGATTCTCAAGACAGGCTCTGAGGGCGACTGTCCCGGGTGCCACGTCATGATGTCGCCGGATGACAAGTGGCTCGTCGTTCAAGCCTCAGAAGGCAAGCAATGGCTGGCAATTGAAATTGCGCCGGCGCACGGCGGTCGACGGCAGTTCACTCTTCCAATGCCTATTTTGTCGAGCTCTGTTTCCTTTAGCCCGGACGGACGATTGCTGGTCATCGACGGCGAGAACGACACAAACATCGCCTACGACCTCCACGCCTCGAAGCTATCGCCGATCGTGGTCAACAAGCCGAACTATTTCGGATCGCCCGCCTTCTCCCCAGACGGGCGCTGGATCAGTTTCTATCGCGACGCCGAATCCAGCGCCTACGCCCGCAGCAACGAGGTGGGTTTCATTGCGCCGGTCGATGCGCTGGGCGACCCCTCGAAGCGCATCAAGTTTACGGGATTCCGGGGCGGCGTCGGGGCCGTCGTGTTCTCACCCGATAGCCAGTGGGTCGCGATTGCAGGTGCCGCCAAGACG
Organism: Mesorhizobium sp. C416B; assembly: GCF_030323165.1. Taxonomy (NCBI): domain Bacteria; kingdom Pseudomonadati; phylum Pseudomonadota; class Alphaproteobacteria; order Hyphomicrobiales; family Phyllobacteriaceae; genus Mesorhizobium; species Mesorhizobium sp. C416B. The sequence continues at coordinate 5,205,587 of NZ_CP100471.1, read as the reverse complement.
CTCGCCCACGAACAGGACGACTGCACGGTCCAGGTCTTCCGAGCCGACGGCGCGACTTGGCGCAAAGTCGCAGACCTGACGCCCCTCGAATATTCCGCGCTCCGGCTAGAGTTCAGCAAGGACGGCCGATGGCTGTTCACGGGCTCGGCTGATGTGACGCTCGGCGATCACAACGTGTCGTCCCGGATCTGGGATTTGCGAGGGCCCCTGACCCCCGACTCCGGCCAGACGCTCGATGGGCTCATCTGGAACGACAAACTCGCCGCCTTCAGCCCCGACTCCCAGTGGCTAGTGACAGTCTCGGGCGCGGAATCATACGGCCGGTTGTGGAGCCTGAAGGACGGCAAGCTTCAGATGGCCACCAAGCTGACCGGCCCGAAGCCCGACCTAAACAACCATTGGAACGTCGCCTTTAGCGCCGACGCAAAGGCGCTCGTGCTTTGGACCATTGATGATACGACGCCCTTCCTGTGGACTCTCACAGACGCGGAGCCCGCGGAACTGGGCACGGCGCTTCCAAACGGCGACCTATCGATTGAAGATGTTCGTTTTTCGCCAACCGGCCGCGCGCTCACCATCTTGAACTCGAACCTGTTCGGCACGCCGGGTGCGGAATCCGCGCACGTGACTTTTGTGGACTTGAAGGCCTTTCCTGAGGAGGACGCTTACGCCGTGCTCCCGGCCAGTTCCGGCGGGCCGTCCTACAGCTACCGGGAGGACCTCGGTCTCGTAGTCTCCTTGGGCGACAAGGTCGTCGTCGCTCCCACCGACCTTGAGGCGCAGTTAGACCGCGCCAGCCTCGTCGCGGGCCGCAACCTCACCTGGGAGGAATGGGTCAAGTCACCGCTGCGAGGCGCCTACCATCCGACCTTCGCTGCGCTACCGGTCGGCGCCGATGTTCTCAAGGCGCTTTCTCCGGATGTCGGAAACCTGATCGCCAGCGGCCGTCCGACCGAGGCAACTCAGCTCGAACGGGATCTGGTCGGGTGGGCTCTTTCGCTGGACGACGCCGAGGCCTGCAATGGCCTAGCCTGGGACCTCGCCGCAGTGAAGGACATCGCCGACGCGACGATGCTCTCAAATTGCGCTCTGAGACAGGTGCCCAACGACCCCAACTACCGCGATACACATGGTCTCGTGCTCGCGCTCTCAGGCCAGCGCGAGGCCGCCATCGAGGAATTCAACTACTTCATCGCACACACCCGAGGTGTTGAACGTTTCGCTCACGCGATTGCCATCCGCCAAGCCTGGATAGTGGCCTTGCGATCCGGACAAGACCCCTTCGCGGACAACCCACACTAGGCCGCGCCCGAGGCGACTGCCCCAAGGCGGGCTAGGGAGCGTGATCTTTTTCAGTGTGCGGCCGACCCAAGCAGCCTCTCCGGCCCGATCGGACAAAACAGTTAGAAGGCGAGGGAGATCCTGCGCGACTGGAGTGGTGCGGTCAGCGCCCAAGTCCCCTGAGGCGCGACCCAGAAAGTTCGAAAAGCTTCCAGGAACCCCAGGCAAATTAGACGCCGCATCGGACAATAAGGATCACGGACATCACAGCGAACGTTCGCAATGGAACGGTCAATCTCGTCGGCAGAAGAGCGTCCGAAAAGGGCTGTCGACGGCTCAATCGTGGGAACGAAAAAGCAAGAGAAGCAGAACTTTCGTGTGCGATTTTTGCACACGGCATCTCGTAACTGGCTGATTTTATTTATATATCCATCCAGTCCGTCATTGCCGAGGTTCGTGATTTTCGACGCTCGGAAATTGATTGCCGCTTACTCACGCTGAACGTCGCCGATAGCAAAAGAACGCTTCCTCAATAGTGGGTCTAACGATGTAGCGGTCTCCCGCTACCAGCCTACCTAAGCTGCTGAAATCATAGTAAAAACGCCGACCTATGGTAGCGCCCTGTCCGAAAAAATCTTCAATGATTCTCAGGACCTAGCCTGCTACCGTTGTGACGCCAACGAACGTGTTGCAACGCTTCGCAGACGACAAACTGCGCCTCGAGAGACGTGATTTGCGGGAATTGAAGTCTGCACCTGCGGACCCATTCGGTCCCAATTCCGAGGCGCAATCGACGCGGATTTTCGAATGGCGCGCCCATGTCGCACGCCAGCCCTCAACGCTCGGCGGCTTATGCCCAAGTTATCCAGCTAAATTAAGCAGTCTCATCGGGCGGGCGCTCTGGATTCGCCGACGCCAATCCGCGTGAGCGTACGCGGATCGTCTGACAGATACGATCAGCGAGAGAAGCGAGCGCGCCCTGCACAGTGCGTGCCCCAAGAACGGATTGGAGGGTAACGGCCTGTGTTGCAAACCTATGTTTGAAGGCCTCTCCGCCACAGAGGAAATCGACCAATCCTAAGCCGTGATCAAACGACCACTGTATATACTCCGTAATCAGGACCGCACCCGGCGACGCTCGGCTAAAGTCAGGGTCGTAGGTGGTAACGAATGCCATCATGACGTTGTGCTGGACGATGTTGATGGAAACCGCGACCATCGCACCATTGCATTCAAGTACGAAAATGCGCAGCACACCGGCGCGTGACAGCGCGTCCACCAGGGCGGCAAGAACCGGCTCGCCCTCTTCGAAAAGGTCGGATTCACGCGTGTGCTTTTCCAGCCATCTGCGCTTCAGCGCCGACAGTCGCTCCAGCAATGGCTGCAGCGGCTCGTCGGCCGACAGGAGGCGGAATTTCACTTCGCCTGTTTCTTCCAGTATCTTGATGCCGCGCCGATAGTTCTGGCGCATCTTTTTCGGCTGGTCCGCCAGCCATGCTGCTCCGCTGGCCCACTGTCCAGCGACGCGATAACTGACTTCCTCCCGGTGATTGGCGCGAAGCTTGACGCCGCTGGAAGAGCCCGGTGTAAAAATCCTGCGGGCTGCCGCATCCGGCGACAGACGATTGATAAAAGCAAGATCGAAGCCACCCGCCGAACAGATCCGGTTCCAGAGGTTCTGGAGGGCCGATAGGGAGCATTCCGGCGCGACAAGAATATCACCATAGTCCGTATAGCTATTGGCGGCCCATTCGAGGAGCCGAAGTCCTTTTCGTCTGCCGATCGCCAGGGGAATGACAGCGACCAGCCTGTCATCGCTCCATACCAGGCCGATCCGCAGCGAGCGCCGGTCGCGGTCACGCACGGTGCTCCACCATGCCGAAACCCAGGCATGGCTCTGAAAGATCAGTGCATGGGTACGATGCCATAGGTCTACCCATTCGGCTTCGATGGCGGCCAGGCGATCCGTCGAACTGACGATTTCCAGTCGCTCCGCACCAACAGCGTCAATCGAAGCCATTTTGTTCATGGTTGGAGACGGTCCTGCGGCTGCGCGACATCGATGCGCTTTTGAAAAAGTCGCATGATATGGTTTGCCATTTTCTTGAGCGGCAGCACGTAAAGTCCGAAAAGCGACTGATAGTCGCGTACGTCGCGATCTATCAGTCCAAACTTGAGGTCTTCGTCCGGATCCGGGATGAACTGCGTTCCGAATATGCGATCCCAGAATGAAAAAAGCAGCCCGAAATTCTTGTCGTAGTGGCGAGGGTCGACACTGTGATGCACCTGGTGCCAGTGCGGACACAAGATGACGCCGTTCAACCGGCCGAAGGAAATCTTCAGATGCGTGTGGCGAACAAAGTCCATCATGAGAATGTTGCGAATGACATAGACGTTGATGCCAAATATGGCGATCTCGACCGGATCAAGCGCAATCAGGCTCCACAAGCCGAAACTGATCCCCGGTATGACGCCGTCCCAGATCCGGTTCATCAGATCGTCCAGGGGGTGAACCCGGTCCTTGGTGATCCCAACCATCACTTCGGCCGAATGATGCACCTTGTGCAATTCCCACAGGAACGGGAAACGGTGCTGGGCAACGTGATATAGGTAGTAGGAGATATCGTAAGCAACGAGCATGGTTGCGGTGAAGAGGATGATCGTCACTGGGCCGGCGGGGCCGGGTATCAGCGGTTGCGAGATGCTGAAGAGCCAGCCGACTGCCTGGTTTGTTGCATATCCCGTGGCGGCAACGAAGGTGACACCGGCGGGAATGAGCAGGAAGGGCATCACCAGCCTTTTCGTGATCCAGAACAATGCGTCCGCTCGCGCCGATGGGTGCATGATGACTTCCGCGGGAAAGGCGAAGTCGAAAAAGTCCCGGAAGGATTTCTGTTCGACCGTTCGCCAGTAGGCGACCACCGCGCTCCCCAGCGCCGTGAGCAACAGGAGACCGAGTGTCAGCAGATCGATGTGTGAGAGTTTTTCCACGATCACTCTGGCGAATTCCGAAAACATCGATGCAGTGGCTCCTAGGTGGTGAAATGGTGATCCGGCTCGTCGCGAAGCACATATTGCCAGGCCTATCATATGCTGCCCGCAACTGTGTATCGGGATGCGACTGGCAGAACAATCATGGCCAAATTAGCAGATCAACGGTGTCAAAACCGCTAAATATCTGAACGTAATTAATGTCGAACGCTGCGCCTGCAACCTGCCCGTTATCGGGTCTGCGGCGGACTTGGCGCGAGCCGGATGACTACTCCCTTTTCGCCTACTTGGCCACGCCATGCGAGGCGTTCGGCTGGCTGCCTTGCACCAAAACGCGGCGAAACCCAGCCGCCCTGGCCCGGTGTGTCGCCGCCGGAACGGATGTGGATCGCTGCGTCTGGAAAGTGGATAGTCATCAAAGGTTCAGCGCCGCGCAATATCGTGACAATGTTTCCATCCCTGTTGGCGTGGAGGTCGGCGGCGAGTTGGAAGACGATCTCAGCGACGCGGCTGCCGCCGAGCAGTTGGTCGGTCACGAGGATGCCGTCGCCATCGCGTGTCACGGCGCGTTGATGCACAACGCCGAAGCGGCCTTTGTACCCGTCATGTCGGGCACACAGCCTCCAGTGCGGCCCCGGCTCGCTCTCCACCAATGTCGCAACCGCCTTGTGCGACCAGTTGAACGCCCCGGAGATGATGCTTTGGCTTTTACCCTCTAGGTTCAGCGTGTTGTGCGCCGGCGTCGAGCGGAACCAGTCGCGCCAGCCTCCCCCCGAACCATAGAGCCATGTGCCGGGGTCGACCAGCACCGGATCGCCGTCAATGCACAGGGTGAGCGACAGCGCGTCGGCATGACCGTGCGCCGCTATCGAAAGGTAGCCCAGCGGGCCGTGGTCGTATGTCAGATGGACGTTGCGACCATTCATCTCGCCGCGCCAGACGGAGAGCCCGCCTTGCGTGAATGTATGCAATCCATTCGGCACCGGCGCCGGCCGCGGTGGCGCGCCGAAGAAAAGCGCACGAAAATCGCCAGGCTCCGGTGCGCTGCCCGGCATCCGTAGAAAACCACGGATGGCGGCCGCGACCGATCCGACATAATCGGTTTCGCCCCCCAGCGTGATCACGCGGCCTTCATCATTGTCGCCGAAGCCGCTGGTTTTCGGCGGGAGCCAGCCTGCGAAATTGGCGAAAGCGGCCAAACGCGCTTCGACGGGCTGGGGAAAAGGCAGTCCGGCCTGGCGCGCCGCCGCAGCGCACAGCAGGAAAAGTTCGGCACTGAAGGCGGCGTAGGTCGGGGTCTGCTCGGCCCCGGCGCCATCGGCCAGGATCTGTTTGAGCACCTCAGCCAGGAGCGACTCGCGAGCCACCTCGGCCCCGAAAGCCAGACCGATCAAATATTCGCCAGCCAATTCCGCGACGAGATGGTTGTTGGCGGACGAAAAACGGGAGGGAAACCGCGGCAGCCAATAGGCGCTTGCCGCCAGTATTTCACCGACTTTTTCTCGCGTCGCCGCGCCAAGCCGGTCGCCGACGAGGTCGAGCGTGACAATCAGGCTGATGGCTCGTAGCGCGACCTCGATGCCCGAGGCCCAGCCAACGCCCCGAAATGGTGGGTTGGCGAAATGCCAGCTCTCGATCGCCGCCTCGATGGCCGCACGGGATTGATCATCGCCGGTGAGAAGCAGATGGGCAGCCAGTGGCGGCAGTTGCTGCAGCCGGTTGATTTCCCAGACATATTTTACATCGCCACGGCCGGTGGCATGGCGAAAATCGATATCGAAAGTATGGGTCTTGGGGCCTGGCCAAAGCCGGCCGGTCACCGGATCAAGGCGCCAGAGCTCGGGTGGAAAGAGAGTATAGGGGTCTCGCTGTGGCCAGGTCTGCCCAAGTGCTGAAAACTGGCCCCGAAGAGTGTTTTGCGCAGCCGCCTCGATAGCTTGCCGCTGGGCTGGTGTCGCAGCGGCCGGCACAGCATTCCGCAATCCGTGCAGCACCGGGTGCAACTGCGGCGACGCATAGCGCTGCCAGCCGTTGTCGCGGCGGCGCGAAACGGTCCTCCGGCGCTGCTCGTCCAACCGATGCAATATCTCGGCCAACTCCATGCTGCGCAATCGGTTGAAATACCACCCGACCCTCATCCGCGCTCCGCCAAGATTTTGATCCTCATACACCATCCCGTCGAAAAAGCGTGTGGCGGCATCCTCTTTTCCGTTCCCGCGGTTAATATCTTCGGCCATGACGCGGAGTTTTGCGATGAGAAAAGTTGTCTACGTCATAGCGTGCGCGCTTGGCATGGCTTTGTCAGCCGAGGCGGCGCCGATCCCGCTTGAGCGCGGCGTTGGCGTCCATGAATGGCTCAACTGGTCGCCGGTGGAGAAAGATGGTTCCTACAAATGGCCGCCCTATCGCAGCGAGAAGGAATGGCTTGCGGGCGGCAGGCCGCTCACCGATTGGCCGGACGGCGACCAGTTTGGTCGCATTCGATCCATGGGCTTCGACTTTGTCCGGCTGAGTGTCGACCCTGGCCCTCTGCTTGCCAGCGAGGGCGCCAAACGACAACAGGCGCTGGACATGCTTGCCGCTGCGGTGCAGCGGGTGGTTTCAAGCGGGCTCAAGGTGGTTTTCGATCTGCATGGCGTCAGCCAGGTTCCGGCCTACAGCATGGAAATGATCCATGGCGGGGCCGACAGCGAGGGTGTTGCCCGCTATCGCAAAATGGTAGTGGCGGTGGCTGCCATGCTGATCAAAATTGGCGCCGACAAGGTCGCCCTCGAGCCCTATAACGAGCCCGCCTACTACCCTTGCGATTCAAGCGGCAGCGATGACTGGCAGCGGATCATGGCAGGCACGGTTCGCGATATTCGCGCCGTCAGCAGCGAACTCACCATCGTCGCGACCGGCGCCTGCGGCGGGAGCATCGCGGGACTGGTCAACCTGGACCCCAACTTCGACGACCCCAACGTCTATTACAGCTTCCACATGTATGATCCGCACAGCTTCACGCACCAGCGGGCCGATGACAAGAACGCTTTCTCCTCCGGCCTTCCCTGGCCTGCCGACGCCAGCACGCCCGAAGTGGTCGCCGAAACCCTCAAGGCGCAGATGGACGCCGCCGGCTTGAGCCAGATCGAAGAGGTGATGAACATGGCCTCGGCGCGTGAAACGATCGCCCGATACTTTGAGCAGAATTGGGGGCAGAGCCAGCTCGAAGCGGGTTTCCGTCAGGCGGTCGACTGGGCTGAAGCCCATGGCATAGCGAGCAGACGCCTGTTCGTGGGCGAATTCGGCGTTATCCTGATGTCTGCGGATGGCCGCATGGGAGCTTTCGATGCTGATCGCCTGCGCTATCTCATGGCAGTGCGCAGAGAGGCGGAACGCTTCGCGATGCCGTGGTCGGCCTGGGAATTCTCCAATCCTTACGGAATGAGTGTTATCCAACCCAAGGGGCCTGCGATCCCGGACCGGGAGATGTTGCGGGCACTGGGCCTGCCATAACTCGTCATCGGGTCAGGATCGGTTCGAGCGGTCTGCCTGGTTGCTGGCGATCAATCGCGTGAAACCCAAGGACTGTCGTCTCCAGTTGCAGCCGAGAGGGCCTGATCGAACCAAATCAGGCTCAGTTTTAAAATCACTCCACCGAGCAGCTATTTAATATATTCGCTGTAGATTGGTGTCCTCGATCATACGCAAACAAGGGAAAGAGGGCCAAGGGAAAGAATGTGCGGAATTGCCGGCTGGATTGGGCGCAGGGTCGAGAAGCCACAAGATCGGGCCGCCGGGATGTCGAATGCCTTGCAGCATCGTGGTCCCGATGCCGAAGGCATCGAACTCCTGGACCTGAACACAGGCGAGGACCAGTTGGCATTGGTGCATCGCCGCCTGGCGATTATTGACTTAAACGCCGATTCAAATCAGCCGATGCAGACCGAGGACGGACGGCTCCGGATTATTTTCAACGGCGAAATATACAACTACATCGAGTTGCGTGAGGAGTTGATCGGTCTCGGCCACCGTTTTCGCACACGCTCCGACACGGAAGTGCTGCTCAGGGCTTATGACCAGTGGCGCCTGGCCATGTTCGACCGATTGAGCGGGATGTTCGCTTTTGCGCTGTGGGACGCTCAACGGCGCGAATTGATCCTCGCTCGCGACCCCTTTGGAAAAAAACCCCTTTACCTCATGCAAGGCAGAAATTTGCTGTCGTTTGCCTCGGAGATCAGCGCGTTGTTGTCTGCGCAGCCAGATGGCCAGCAGCTCGATCTGGATGGAGTGCGCGAGTATCTGACCTGGCGTTACGTGCCTGGACCGCGGACGCTTTTCAAACAGATCCGCAAGCTCAACCCGGGAAGCTACGCTGTGTGGTCGCAAGGGGAAGTAACGGAAACGCGCTACTATGCGCCCCCGGATCAGACCGATCTGACAGCGGATATCGATCCAGGAACCGCCAAGCGGCGATTTCTGGAATTGCTCGACCGTTCTGTCGAGATCAGGATGCGCAGTGATGCGCCGTTTGGCGCCTTTCTGTCCGGGGGCCTCGACTCGTCGGCAATCGTTGCCCTGATGACCAGGCACAGCGACAACCCCATTCGTACGTTTTCGGTCGGTTTCAGCGAACAGGCTTACAGCGAGCTTCCATTCGCCCGGCGCGTCGCCGATCATTTCAAGACCGATCATTGCGAAATCGTCATCCAGGCGGATGACCTGATGAATCATCTGCCCAAGATGGTCCGCCATCGGGGGGCACCTGTTTCACAAAGTACGGACATTCCAATTTACCTGATGTCGGTTCGAGCCTCGCAGGACGTCAAGATGGTGCTTACGGGCGAAGGTGCGGACGAGATACTCGGCGGCTACCCCAAACATCGCGCAGAGTCTCTGGCGGGTGTCTACCGGTCACTTGTTCCAGCGTCGCTTCACAACAATCTCCTCGCCCCTTTGATGCGCGCATTGCCCGGCGCATCGGCCAAGTTCGATACATTTGCCCGAAGCGCGGGTGAACGGGACTTTGCCACCCGGATGATCTCCTGGTTTGGAGCCATGACGGCGCGGGAACGCGATTCGCTCCTCGGTGGGTTGGCCACTTGCGGCCATGACTGCAACGATTTCCCGTTCTCTTCGAGTGTGACGGAATCTCATCTGCGCCGTGTGTTGTTTTTTGATCAGACATCGTGGTTGCCCGACAACCTCTTGGAACGGGGCGACCGAGTGATGATGGCCGGTTCAATCGAGGGGCGAATGCCATTCCTTGATCGCGATCTGGTTTCCTTCGTCAGCCAACTGCCCGATCGTTACAGGCTGGGCTTCCTGCACAGCAAACAGATCCTGCGCGACTGCATGGCCGGCATGGTTCCCGACGAGGTCCTCAACCGCCCAAAGATCGGCTTCAAGGTGCCCGTCGCCGAATGGTTCCGCGGGCCGATGAGCGATTATGTACGGGACCATCTGTGTTCGTCCCATTCGGTCATCCGTAGCTATTTGAGCGCCAAGAAGCTGGACCAGATTGTCAGGGAGCACGCCGAGCGCGCCGCGGACCACGAAAAACTGATATGGGCGCTTTTGAACCTGGAGATATTCCACCGCGAATTCGCGCTTGGCCCGCCGCAGTGACGACAATGAAGGACAGCGTCAGCGCTTGACCGATCGCGCCTCGGACGCGACCGATCTCCAGACATCGCAGATCGCGTCGACAAACGGTGCAAGCTCAAGCCTTTCCCGGTGCACCGCCATGGCGGCGGCGCCAAGCCGCGCGCGCAGCGCCGTATCCTCGACCAGCCGAGTTAACGCCTCGGTCAACGCCGCCACATCGCCGGGCGGCACCAACAGACCGGATTGTTCGTGGGTGATGATGTCCTCGACCGCGCCAACCGGGGTGGCCACGACAGCCAGGCCGGCCGCCATGCCTTCGATCACCGACATTGGCAGATTTTCGGCGAACGAGGGGAGCACCAGAATATCGGCCGAAGCGATCAGTGATGCGACCTCGTCAGGTCCCACCCAGCCCGGAAAAGCAATACGGTCGGCAATCCCTAGAGCGACCGACCTCGCTCGTGCCGGCTCGACCTCACCATCGCCGGCGATCGTGGCACGCCAACCCCTGAGATGTTTCATCCGCTCCAGCGCCTCGCCCAACTGCGGCACGCCCTTTCGCTCGCCGATGCGGCCGAGGAACAGGATGTGCACGTGATCGCCTCCGCCGACATGCGCCAGGGAAGGAACTGCCGTGGCGTTGGGAACGATGACAATATTGCCGCCGTTCGCCGGTGCCCGGCTGGCGACGAAATCGCGCCAAAGCCCCCCCAGGACAATCACCCGGCCGGCATGCTCGAACAGAGCCCTGATACGGCGGCTCATGAAACTATGATCATCTTTCCAGAATGTCTGATACTGCGCCCCATGCAGATGAAGGACATACGGTATCGACAACAGCCTGGCGCAGGCGGCGATAATCATCTTCCGATAGGTGCTGCCGGAGACCGATATATTGATGTGAATGACGTCGGCGCGTCTGTCGAGGCGGGCCGCAAGCATCCGCGCGCAAAAACCAAGCATGTAGAAGATCGAAAGCCCGACATGTCCCGGGCCACGGCTGGAAAGAAAGCGCAGATCGATGTCGGCGATCTCTTGCCGTTCGAACTCCTGCTTCAGCGCCCCCATGATCCGGTCGATGCCGCCTTGTCCCGAAACGCCCGAGGGCGTTGCGACCAGGACATGTATTTTTCTATTGTGGGCGAGACGCTGCAACATGACACCATTTGGATTGCGGATGCCGGGTGACCGTAAAGCAAAGGTTCCAAAAAAGATTTACGACAAATCTTTTGGTTCAAACTGTATCCGTTCACCCTTTGCCGTCATCGTGCTGGAATTCCCGTCGGTCAACGGTTAATCGACGGCAAATTTTCCGGGAACAACCCTTTGCTGCTCCGTTCCACACTCATCTATGGCCCAGCTATTCTGCTGACGCGGGTTTCCGCTCTGCTCCTGCTGGTCGTCATGACGCGGCTGATCGACCAGACGGAGTATGGCCTGCTGACCCTGGTGGTCACCGTGGGCGAAATGACGGATGTTGCCGTTACCAACTGGCTGCGCATTGCCTTGTTGCGGCTTGGCGGAAAAGGCGACGTCAGCCGTGGCAGCCTGATGCTTGCCGGACAGGTATTGCTTGTCACCACGGTGCTGGCCCTGATCATATCCGTGATCGCCTCGGCGGTGATCGTGCCGGAGCGCTGGATCGAATTTGCAATCGCCGTCTGCAGCTATCTGATTGCCGGCTCCATGAGCCGGTTCGCGTTGACGGTGCTGCAAATGCAGCAGCGTCATTCCCTCTATTCGATGCTTGAATATCTGCGCGGCCTGCTGCAACTCGCCTTGCCGATCGCCGCCATCCTTATCTTCCAACGCTCGTTTCTGACGGTATCGCTCGGCTCGAGCCTCGCCGTGCTGATTGCCGGCATCGTGGCGTGCGTGGTGGCATCCGGGCGCGTTATTGGCGGCCCGCCGCGCTTCACCCACAAGGAGTTTTTTGCCCTCGGCGTGCCCCTGGTCATCATGGCGCTGGTCGGTTTCGGTCTCAACAGCGCTGAACGCGTCTTCCTCAAGCTCTACTACGATGCCGGCGCGGTGGCCGTCTTCGCAGCCGCCTACGCATTGGCTCGGCAGCCGATCGATATGGTCGCCAACGCAATCAACATGGGCGCATTTCCAGAAGTGGTCAGCCGCTTCGACGAAGAGGGATCCGAGGCGTCCGGGCGGTTGTTGTCGCAACTCATGGCCTTGATGATACGCCTTTGCCTGCCGGTCGCAGCAATGCTTATCGCGCTCAGCGGCGACATCACGCGACTCCTGCTGCCCGCGGAATATCATGGTCGCTTCGGCCTGCTGTTCCCGATCATCGCCTTCAGCGTTCTTTGTGCCAATCTCACAAGCTTCGTTTATGGCGTCGTGGTGCACGCACATAAGCGGCCGTGGTTGCTGATCATCGCCAATTCCTTCGGCTCGGTGGCAACGATTTCACTGTCTTTTCTGTTGATTCCCACCATGGCGGAGGTTGGCGCGGCGTTGGCGTTGGCGGGCGGATCGCTGGCAGGTCTTGCAGCCTGCATCGTCATCGCCGAGAGGCTCACGCCGGTGCCGGTGCCCTGGCGCGACATCGCTGTCTCAATCATAATTTCTATCTGCACCGGATTGGCCGCCAGCCTCGCCAGCACTGCGCTGGGCTATATGCCGGCGATCTTTCCGCTCGCGGCGGGCGGCGTCGCCGGCGCTGCGGCTTTCCTGGGACTGACCTGGTTGTTTCACCCCGCGGCCGTGACGCATTTCATCGGCAAGCTAAGGGCACGGCTCCGGATCGCATAAATCCCGCGCTATGAGGCATGCTTGTCTGAAAGTCGCGAGCTTACGGATTGACGTTTCGGCGTCCCCGGCGAGACCAGAACTCACGCCACAGCAGCAGTGCATAGGCGGTGTTGGTATCGTAGTAGCGGCGCCACAAGCGTCGCGGCTCCTGCGCCACGCGGAACAGCCACTCCAGGCCGGCCGCCTGAACCAGTTTCGGTGCCCGGGCGACCTTTCCACCATAGACGTCGAAGCTGCCGCCCACGCCCATGACGAAACTCGGAGCGAGTACGTCGCGATAGCGCTTGAGAAAGCGCTCCTTGCTCGGCGTCGGCATCGCCACAAACAGGCAGTCGGCACCTGAAGCGTTGATGGCCTCGACGATCGCGGCCTCTTCCTCCGCCTTGAAATACCCATTGCGCCGGCCGGCAATGGCCAGGCTCGGATGATCTCTGGCAAGTCGGCTTTCAACTGCGTCGAGAATGTGCTGTTCAGCGCCCAGAAGGTAGGGGCGATAGCCACGCTTGACGCACAGCGCAAGCAGGTTGATCATGACGTCGACGCCGGTCACACGCTCCGGCAACTCGACGCCGCAGAGCCGCGCGCCCCAAAGCACGCCTTTGCCGTCGACATTGACCATATCCGCCCCGACGACATCCTCGAGCAGTTCGGCATTCTTGCGCATGTTCACAAGCTTGGCGACGTTCACGACAACATGATGAAGCGGTCGCCGCGTCGCCATCGCCTCGTCTGCGATGGCCAGCGTCTCGGCCATGGTCAGCGCATGGATGGTCGCACCGAGAAACTCGCGGCGGCGTGATGCCAATAGAGAGTGTTGCGCCCATGCCGGGTCATGCGAGTTCATGCCGCTTCTCCGGTGCGAGCGAGAGACTGCGAGCGTTCCATTTCGGATTTCTTGCCTTCGATGCGGGCGTCGGGCTTGCGCGCCTTGCGCCAGGTCCACAGGCCCCGTGTGTCGACGAGCTTCTTGTCCTTGAGCGCTTCGGGATCGATCAGATTGAATTGTCGATGGTCGACCAGCAGGACGACGATATCGGATTGGTCAATAGCGGAAAGTGCATCGGTGAACATCACGCCGCTGCCCTCGAGCTCGTGTGGCAACTTACGCGCATTGGGCTCGGCAGCGACGATCTTGATATTGGGAATCTTGGACAGAAGCTTAACAACCTCGACAGCCGGGCTCTCGCGCATATCGTCGATATTGGGTTTGAAGCTGAGGCCAAGACAGGCGATCGTCTGCTTGCGGGTCGGATCGAGCAATGCCTCGATGTCCCTGACCACCGACAAGGGTCGCTCGGAATTGATGCGCCGCGCCGAACTGATCAGCCGCGTATTGTTCGGTGCGGCGTCGATGATAAAATACGGATCGATCGCAATGCAGTGGCCGCCCACGCCCGGGCTCGGCTGCAGGATGTTCACGCGAGGATGCCGGTTGGCGAGATCGATTACCTCCCAGACATTGAGCGACAGATCCTGGCACACCGCCGCAAGCTCATTGGCGAACGCGATATTGACATCGCGGAACGCATTTTCGGTCAGCTTAACCAGTTCCGCACTTTCGGCCTGGGTTATGAACAGGTCGCCGGCGACGAAGCTTGAATAGAGTGCCGCTGTCCGCTCCGAAGACTTTCGGGACAGTCCGCCGATCGAGCGATCATTGTTGATCAGCTCGGTCAGCACCTTTCCCGGCAGCACGCGCTCGGGAGAGTAGGCGACCAGGACGTCAGCTTCCTCGCCATGCGCGACGGGAAATTTGAGATCGGGTCGCAGTTCCGCGAGCAGCGCTGTCATGACGCGCGTCGTGCCGACCGGCGATGTTGATTCCAGCACCACCAGGTCGTCCCGTTTTAGCACCGGAGCGATGCTTCGCGCTGCCGCAAGCACGTAGCTGACATCCGGCTTGCGGTCCGGGGTGATCGGAGTTGGAACGGCGATAATATAGGCATCGGCCGGCTGAGGCGTGCTGAATGCCTTGAGCTTGCCATTGGCGACGACTTTCTGGATCAAACCATCCAGGTCCGGTTCGATGATGTGAATTTCGCCGCGGTTGACCTTCGCGACCACCGCCTCGTTGACATCGACACCGATGACATCGAGTCCGCGGCTGGCAAAAATGGCGCAGGTCGGCAGGCCGATATAGCCCATGCCGATAACGGAAACGGTTTTGATTTCAGCCATGATTCAGCAATTCCTCAACGATCCGGGTCGCAGCTCGGCCATCGCCGTATGGGTTGTGCCTCTCCGCCATGCCGCGATAGACGCTCTCATCATCGAGCAGGCTATTGGCATTGGCCAGAATTTTTTCGATATCGGTACCGACCAGCCGGGCAGTACCAGCGGCGATCCCTTCGGGTCGCTCCGTGTTTTCCCGCATCACCAGCACCGGCTTGCCGAGTGAAGGCGCCTCTTCCTGCACGCCGCCGCTGTCGGTCAACACCAGGTAGCTCTGTTTCTGCAGGTACAGGAACGGCAAATAGTCCTGCGGGTCGATCAGGTGGATGTTCGGCACCGTCCCGATTTCGGCGTCGACCACGGAGCGCACATTCGGGTTGGGATGGACCGGGTAGATGATCTGCACATCCCTGCGCGCCGACAATGCCTTCAGCGCGGTGCAGATTCTCTGGATGCCGCCATCGAAATTCTCACGGCGATGACCGGTGACGAGGATCATTTTCTTGGTCGGATCGATGAAGGGGAAACGAGCGGCGAGCTTGGCGTTCATCAGCTCGTCGGCATCGATCTCGCTGGAGAAATGCAGCAGCGTGTCGATCACGGTATTGCCGGTTACGAAGATGGTGTTCGCAGCCTTTCCTTCGGCGATGAGATTGTCGCGCGCCTCGGTGGTCGGCGCAAAATGCCAGGTGGCGATGTTGCCGGCAATCTTGCGGTTCAGTTCCTCCGGAAAGGGAGAGTTGATGTTGTGGCTGCGCAATCCCGCCTCGATATGGGCCACCGGAATGCGCTTGTAGAAGGCAGCTAGAGCCGCGGTCATCGCGGTGGTTGTGTCGCCCTGGACGATGACGATGTCCGGCTTCGCCTTCTCCAGCACCCCCGCCATTCCGAGGAGCACGCGCGAGGTCACGTCGAACAACGTCTGACCTGGCTGCATGATGTTGAGATCGTAGTGCACCGGCAGGCCCGTCAGTTCAATGACCTGATCGACCATCTCGCGATGCTGGCCCGTCACACATATTTCCGTGGTGAAGCCTGGATGGGCGAGCGCGGCGCGCGCCACCGGAAAACATTTGAGCGCCTCCGGCCTCGTGCCGAACACGATCAGCAGTTTTCGCCTCGAGGGCAAGTTCGGATGTGAAACGGCGTTCATGGTTGACCCTGGTCACCGAAAGCGTGGGCGCCCGGCTGACATGTGCTTTCAGCCTAACAATAGCGCCCTGAACCGCCTTCGTATTCAAAAAAATTAACGTATGATTAACGCTAGAGTCCGCAGCCCCCCTTGGGCAACCCTTGCCAGGAACTGTGGGGAAAGATACCAGAGCAAAGCCATTTTTTGCTTTAACGAGAATAACTTGGGTTGACTAATATTTTAATCATCGGCCACGCCGTCGCATCCCGGCGCTGGGAAAATGAGCTTTTCATGCGGTTGGGTGCGGCAGGTTATGTGGTCTCGAGTTGCCACGCGCCGGCGCCGGCGCCAACCGCTCGGGGGCTGGACACTGTCTTGGCGATCGAGAGCCGGCGTTTCGGTCCCTCGCTGGCGGGCCGGTCCGAGCCGTTGCCGCCCATCGATCGCGGCCCTCCGGACCTCGTCATAGATCTCACTGCCAGCGCAACGGGGCAAGACGCGCCAGTCCTGAGGCTCGAATTTTGCGGTCGCAACAGCTTTCCAGCCGGCGTTGCCGCAATGTTGGCGAGCGGACAATTGCCTGAACTTGGCGCTCGCCTCGATGGCGTTGTCGTGGCCCAGGCTAGACCGATGCTGGCAGACAGGCTCTGGCTATCTCGAAGCTGCAACGACCTGCTCGCCGGCGCCATGTCGCTGATCATGCAAACCGTCGCCCGCTTCTTTGCGGGCAAGCTTGTGCCGGTAAGCGACAACCCGGTGCCGATCCTGAAGAACGACAGTTTTGTTCGACACTATGTGCCCCTTTTCGGCAGGGCTTTGATCGATCGCGCCGTGCAAAAAATCAGGCGGGGACGACGCCCCTTCTATTGGCAGGTTGCCTATCGGGTGATCGACGGACCAGGCATCGCCGAAACCGGGCAACTCGACGGCAAACCGTTCACAGTCCTGCCGGACGATGGCCAACGCTTCTATGCCGACCCGTTCGTCTTCGAGGCCGACCGCCGCCATCATCTGTTTGTCGAGGAATTCCCCTACGCGACGAGTCGCGGCGTGATTTCCGTCGCCGAGCTCGGTGACGATGGCACTTTCGGTGTTCCAAGGGTTGTATTGGAGGAAGCGCACCACCTGTCGTATCCGCAGGTGTTCGCACACGATGGCGAGATTTTCATGATCCCCGAAAGTGGTTCGGCTCGCGAACTTGTGCTCTATCGCGCGGCGCAGTTTCCCGACCGCTGGGTCCGCGACACGGTGCTGATGACGGACAGGGATTTCAACGACGCGACGCTGCTCGAATCCGACGGTCGCTTCTGGCTGGTTGGAACGGAGCGGTTCGGCTACGGCAGCGCATCGGACACGATGGCGGTCTATTGCGCGCCCTCGCTGCGCGGGCCATGGGTCGCCCATCCGCTCAATCCCATTGCCGTCGATCATTCGGCCACCCGGCCGGGCGGCGCCTTTATCCGCCAGGACGATGCCCTGGTGCTGCCGGTGCAGAACGGATCGAGGGCCTATGGCGGTGGTCTGGGGCTGATGCGGCTTGAGCGACTCGACGCGTCCGATGTCCGTTTTGCCTCGCCCCGGCCGATCGGCGCGGGTCCGGCATGGGCACGCACGGGCATTCATACGCTTAACCGCGCCGGCAATGTCGAGGTCGTGGACAGCGCGGGCTGACTGAAGCGCTGAAAGCCGTGAGCGTCCCGTTGCGTGCCTGCTTATTTGTTCTCCGTGGCAATATGAGGAAGCGGTGTGTTTCTCGTCTTCCTTCTGCCGTTCAGGGTCTGAAGAATCGGCTTCTCGATCGTCTCGTAAATCACCAGACTGACGAGGCAGGCTGCCACGATGCTGACCACCGACACCAACAATACCGTTGTCGGATGCTCGTATCCGACGGTGCGTCTGGCCAGGTACGCCACAGCGCCGATCACGAAGATATGCGACAGATAAAGCGCGTAGGAAGCGTCGCCCAACTGCTCGAGAAGGCTCCAGTGCATGAGTTTCGGCTCCAGAATGAGGCTGAGATGAAGCATGCCCGCCGCCCACATTGCTTGTCCCGCGAAGCTGATCTGACCCAAGAGCGGCGTACCGTCATCGACGAATGAAAGCACCACGCCTGCAGCGGTCATTACGCCGAATATCCAGGCATGGCGTATGTCGGAAGTGAAATCACCGTCCAAATAGCGCCGCCCTATCCACATGCCGATTACGAATGCCACCGGAGAAGGGTTGAGATAGAACTGGATAACAGGGTTGGTGGGAGCCAACCACAGCCCGGCTATCCACATCGCAATGAAAAAGACCGTCAGCACAAATACGCGCGAGGTCACGGACAGGAATGCGAACACCGCAAAAGCGATATAGAAAAATACCTCGTAATTGAGCGTCCAGCCGAGTGAGAGGATTGGACTGGCGCTATCCCGTCCAGGCGCTTCGTGAACAATGAAGAGGAGCGACTGGAGATAGTGGGGCCATGTAAAGACGGTCTTCTGGAAGAGACTTGGCGCGAGCGCCGCCAGAACCGCGGCGAGGCTGGTGAAAAGCCAGTAAAGGGGGATGATCCGGATTGCTCGGCGTTTCAGGAAGGTGGCAGCGGAAAACGGACCATCTCCCGTGATATGGACCATTATGAAACCGCTGATGACAAAGAACAGAACGACGCCCAGGCGGCCCGCCGTCACAATAATCAGATTGTCCACGCCAATCTGATAGGAAAAGGCGTGTGCGAACAGAACCAGCAAGGCGGCGCAGGCGCGAAGATACTGAATCGAATAGAATTTCTTCACCTTGATCTCCTGCGCTTTGCCGGCGCCTGATGCCATTGTGCCGTCCACAGGCAGCGCGTCGGGCGCCGTGCAAAGCATCGCCATCAATACGACCGGCCAATTAAGTGTGGGTTACCGAGTTCACGAAATAGCGTAAATCCGGCTGCCGATGCATGTCGCGCAAGTGCATTGCGTGCATTCGTTCCCACGCGGCGCACTTTGGTGAGATTTCAATGAGCGGTGTCCGGCTTTTCGGCAAAGCTGACATGTGGCGGCCCATGCCCGGCATCGCCACTGTTAAGATCGGGTTATCCATATTCCTTTACGTTCGTGCAGGAAAATGTACCCGGGGTGCGTTCGTCCCCTGCCATCTCAATCGCAAGCCGCAACGCTGGTCAGATAATCGTGAGTGTCACCCCCACAGAGCAACAGTTCGTGACCGCGCAGGCCAGCCGCCAAGACGCCCTCACACTCCTGTTCTTTCTCCTCGCGGCCTTCGCTTTCCTGCTCCGCTCGACCATCTCTCCGCAGTTGATGAATATGGTGATGTCCTATTCGACGGAGGGGGGGTCGTTTCCCGAAAAGCTGCATATCGGGACCTATGCGATCTTTCTGCTGCTTGTCGTCATCGCCACGACCCGGCCAATTCGGCTCGAAGGCGATGAAGTCAGGCTGTTCAAGGCGACATTGTTATATTCGGTGCTGCTGTTGTGGCTGGTGCCTTATCTCTTCGTGATAGGCCGTGCCGGCTCGGCCGGCTTCATAATCGATTCCTATCTGGTCTCTTGTGCCGCGGCGATGATCATGCTTGCCCTGGGTGACCATGTGCGCAGGGCGCTTGGCAATGTCATCGTCGGCATGATCGTCCTCAGCGCCATCATCGGAACGATCGAGGCCGTCACCCAGCATCGATTCCTGCCCTATCCCCTCGTTGAGCTGGACTTTCGGCCGATCGGACTGTCGGCCCATCCGCTGGCGCTGGGCGCGCTTTGCACCACCGCCATAGGTTTCGTTGCATTGACGCGGTGGCGTATCTGGGTGTGCGCGCTTTGCATCTTCATTCTCTTCATCGGCACGGCCGCTTCGGGCGCGCGCACCGCCCTGCTGCTCGCTTGCGGCGAGATCCTGTTCCTGCTCGTGTTCCTGCCTTGGCCGGACTTGTCACCCAGACATCAACGCCAGGCCAAACTCCTGGTGCTGATGCTGACGCTGGCCGGTGGCGCCATACTGATTGCGATACTCTTTTCGGCGGGGCTGCTGAACCGCTTCAGCAACACGCTCTTTGATCAAAATTACGACGCGCGCGTCAAGATCTACGATGTATTCAAGTTTGTTGAATGGAGGGACATCCTGCTTGGCATGAATCCCAACGAGTTGTTGAAGATCGTCAACGAAAAGCTCAACCTCCCCTTCATCGAAA
Source organism: Mesorhizobium sp. C416B (assembly GCF_030323165.1). Taxonomy (NCBI): domain Bacteria; kingdom Pseudomonadati; phylum Pseudomonadota; class Alphaproteobacteria; order Hyphomicrobiales; family Phyllobacteriaceae; genus Mesorhizobium; species Mesorhizobium sp. C416B. The sequence goes on along the minus strand of NZ_CP100471.1, from coordinate 5,185,480 downwards.
GCACGCCGGTCGTTCTTACGCTTTTGTTCGGCCTGCCGATCGCCCTGCTCTTCGCGTTTGCTTTCTTCCGGTTCCTTTTCAAGCTCCTGCGCAATACGCCTCGGGCCGCCCATATCGCAGCGGCCGCGTCCATTCTCGCGGCATTGTCAAACAATGCTCTCTCTTCGAAGGCGCCGGATATCATGCTGCTCGTCATCTTGTTGCTCGCTTATCGAAAGCCGGATGGGCGCCAAACCGGCGCGCCCCTTCAAGGCCAACCAGCATCAACAGCGACATGACGCCAAAGCCCGCTCCTTGTGGATGCCCTCGCAACGACCTCTTGCATCTTCCATTTGAAACGCCTGCGCGCTTTGCCAGGCTACGACGGGCGTGGCAGAATACCGACCAAGGGTGGATAGATCGCTGTTCCAGAACGCGCCTGACACGCCTGGAAAATGAAATGTTAACGATGTTTCCGTAAAGCAGGCTGTGCGTATTGAATATTAAAGGGTTAGCATGATGTCCGCCGCTTCCGGTCCTCCTCCAGCCGCGGCCGCCGCCGGCATTAGCCCCTATGAACGGATCGAAAATGCGCGGCGCGCCAGCAGGCCAAAGCCGCAACAAACCGCGCCGATCATGGCACATGCGGCGGCACCCGCTGTAACGTCGGCCCCTGTAACGTCGGCCCCTGTAACGTCGGCCCCTGTAACGTCGGCCCCTGTGTCGCCTGCACCCGTGGCGCCGCCTGTAGCCGAGCCCGTCACGACGGTGACGCTCAACAAGATCGGAACCTTTCTCGAACTCGATTTCGGGCGTCTGTTTGTCTGGCTGCGCGCCGGCCTTGCTCTGGTATGCCTGCTGGCAATCGCCGGCGGGATCATCGGCGGTGCCTACGCTCTGCTGAGCAAGCAGCGCTACACCGTGACCACGGACATCCTCATCAATCCCGCCAATCTTCAGGTTGTTCCGAACGATCTTTACCCGCAATCGGCCCAGGTCGATGGACAGCTGCTCAGCGCGCGCAGCAAAGAGCGCATCTTGACCTCGGGCAGCGTGCTTTCACGTGTTGTAGACGATCTTGACCTGGCCAGTGACCCGGAGTTCTTCGACGCGGACCGAAGCCGCACAGGGACGGACGGCGCCAAACCCGACCCAAAGCTTACCGCCCTGAAGAACCTGGCGGAACGGGTTAGCAGCATCGCGGATGAAAAGTCGTTTGTCACGACCTTGATGGTATCGGCGGAAACCCCCGCTAAGGCGATCCTGATTTCGCAGGATATCGTCAAGACTTTCCAGGAAGAGCTGGCCAGCGCCGAGGCTTCCGGCGCCAGCCGTGCCGCGGCCGCGCTGGACGGGCGGCTGGGCCAGCTCAAGAGCGATGTGCAGGCGGCCGAAGAGAAGGTCGAGGCCTATAGGCGCAGCCACAATCTGGCCACCAGCAATGGGCAGCTTGTTTCCTCGCAAACCATGACCCAGCTCAACGGCCAGATCGTGGAGACGCAATCGCGCGTCATCGCCGCGCAGGCAAGTTACGACGCCCTGCTTGCCGCCGGCGCAAACGGCACCAATTCCGGTCCCGCCACGTCGGAGGCGCTTGTGGCGCTGCGCGCAACGGCCAACGGCCTGCGCCAGCAGATCGATTCGCAGTCGATGACCTTTGGCCCCCGTCATCCGTCGATCGTCAGGCTTAAGACGGAGTACAACACGGTCAGCGCGCAACTCAGCGCCGAATACGCGCGCACCCTGCGCTTGGCGAAGGTCAATCTCGATGCCGCCAAAACCTCGTCGGCCTCCCTCAATGCCAAGATGAATGACTTGAAGGGCAACGTGTTCTCGGATAGCGATTCCGAGGTCGCCTTGCGTGAGCTTGAACGTGACGCCGCGTCGAAGACGGCTATCTATGAGAGCTTCCTGTCGCGGGCACGCCAGATAACCGAGCGCGAACAGATCGACAGCACCAATGTGCAGGTGATTTCCACCGCAGTGCCGCCAAAGGGCCGTTCATGGCCCCCGCGCACCGTCCTGATGATCGGCCTGGGGGCCATTGGCGGCATGATCCTCGGCATGTTGCTCGCCATTACCCTGGGTATCGTGCGCGACATGCGGCTTCCGCCGAACCGCCCGGATGTCATTGCCAGCCGCGCCTGAAATGGCGAAGCGGATTGTCTTTCACATTGCCAGCCTCAGGGGCGGCGGCGCCGAGCGTGTGTTCGTCCTGATAGCCAACGAGCTGGCATCGCGCGGCCACAACGTCACGCTTTTTACCTGGAACGCGCAGGGGCCCAATGCCGCCCTGCTTTCGCCTGCCGTGCATCTGGTCGATTTCGGCCTCGCCATTCGCGGCGAGGGTTATGGCAAGTGGGCGACATTGAAAGGCATCGTGCGAAGCGCGGGCCTGCTTGGCCGCCTTTCTCCCGACGCGATCTACAGCGCCCCGGAATTCGCCAATCTGGTCGTGGCGCTGGCGCTTTCCCTCGCGCGAAGCAGGGCGCGGTTCTTCCCGAGTTTCCACGCCGCCGCCTCATTGCCTTCCGGCAGCCTTGGCGCGAAAATGGCGGTCTGGCTTTCGGCCCTGGTTGCGGCCCGCGCCACCAGGGCCATCGCGGTTTCTGAGGGTGTCGGCGGCGATCTTGTGGCCCGAGGCTTCCCGAAATCCAAGGTCGTGGTCATCAACAACCCGCTGCCGCCGGCTGCGGGATCCCAGCAACGCTCCTACGCCTGGCAGGCAGAGCTCGCGGCGATGGGCGACGGCCCCGTCATCATCACCGCCGGACGCCTGGTGCCGGTTAAGGATCATTGGACGTTGCTGCGGGCCTTCGCTGTGCTGCGCGCCGGCCGCCGGGCCCGGCTTGTCATCTTCGGCGAGGGTCCGCTGGCCGACGAGCTGCGCGCCTATGCCGAAGAATCCGGTATCGGCGCAGACGTTCTGTTTGCGGGCTATGTCAATGATCCGGCGGCCTGCTACGCAGTAGCTGACTTGTTCGTCCTATCATCGACCAGCGAGGGCTTCGGCAATGTTCTGGTCGAGGCCATGGCAGCGGGGATTCCGGTGGTCTCCACGGACGCGCCGCACGGCCCGCGCGAAATACTTGATGACGGCCGCTTCGGCGCCCTGGTGCCGGTCGGCGATGCCGCGGCTCTGGCAGTGGCGATGGCCAGAATGCTCGACCAGCCGACAACCGCCGCGATCCTGAAAAGCAGGGCGGCGGATTTCGAAATTGAAAAGATCGGAGACCGGTACGAGGCGTTGCTCTGAATTAGCGCATGGATCGGCTTGCGGCGGCACAGGAATTCGCCATTGATGGGACAGGACGCCGCCAACATAGGCCGGTTACTCCCAATCCAATCATGATCTTTAACATCAATTTACCCGGAGTTGGTAACAACAGGGAACCCGCGTTTTATCCTCAGGATAGGGATTTTCCTTGCCGCAGCATCACAGCCTTCCTGCCGGCCGTGCAAACGATCTCAATTGGCCGCGATTGCACCGCTTCATGCGGGTTGAGCTGGAACTCGCGCCTGACGTCCTGGTGCCGCGAGCCGAAACGGAACTGCTTGGCCGGACGGCCGCGGCCATTCTTGGCGAACAGGCGCACGAAACGATCCTGATCGACATGTGCTGCGGCAGCGGCAATCTTGCCGTGGGCATCGTCAGCGGATGTCCTCGGGCTCGGGCATGGGCGGCGGACCTGACCGACAGCACGGTTTCGCTTGCCCGCCGCAATGTTGTGCGCCTCGCCCGGCAGGACAGGATCAAGGTCCGGCAAGGCGACCTATTTGCCGCGATCGAGGGTGACGGCCTCCGCGGCGCTGCCGACATGGTTGTGTGCAACCCGCCCTATATTTCCTCATCCCGTCTCGATAGCGAAAGCGCGCATCTGTTGGAGAACGAACCTCGGGAAGCTTTCGACGGCGGCCCTTACGGCATTTCGATCCTCCAAAGGCTGGTCCGGGATGCCGCAGCTTTCCTCAAGCCAGGCGGATGGCTGCTATTTGAGTTCGGCGAAGGTCAAGATCGGCAGATAGCAACCCTTTTATCGAGAACGAAATCCTACGAAACCCCAACCTTTGCCGTGACGGCCGACGGCCAGCCCCGTGTCGCCATGGCGCGCAAACATGGTGGCCGGGTTCCCGGAACCGGGAGCCCGGCGTGAGCGTCGTCCGCGCCCTCGATCAGGCCGACCTTGCGGCCGTCGCGGGCATGTTTCAACGCATGCTGCGCAAGAAGCGGGGGCCAGCGCCGGCCTCCCTCGTCGATTACATGAGGCGGTTTTATCTGGACGCACCCGACTGGGGCAGCGGGCTCCGTTCGCTTGTCCATGTCAATGACGCCGGCCAGGTTTCCGGGTTCGTCGGCGTTCATGCGCTGCCAATGAAATTCAACGGCCGGCAGCTCTACGCTGCCATCTGCAGCTCGCTGATGGTCGAGGATCACGAGACCGATCCGATGGCCGGTGCCCGCCTGTTGAAGGCCTTCCTCGATGGTCCGCAGGACATCTCCTTCAGCGAAACCGCCAATGATACGTCCGTGAAACTGTGGACGCGGCTTCGCGGCGTTGTGCTGCCGCAATACAGCCTTGACTGGGTTCGCGTGATGCGGCCGGCGACCTTCATGCTCAGCCTTTTTGCCAATCACATGAAGCTTGCCTGGATGTTCAACCCGCTCGCCCGGATCGTCGACCGGCTCTACCTTCGCAAAATGAAGGGCAGTCAACGACGCTGGACCGGCGTCGTCGCCAACGCATCGAGCCGGGGGGCATTTCGGACCTCCGAGATCGACAGCGGCAGCTTTGCGGGGCTGCTGGAGCCGCTTTGCGCCCAATTTCCGCTACGTCCGCAGTGGGCGGAAGGTCAGCTCAACCACATTCTGGGCGATGCGGCGCAAAAGCCGGATTTCGGAGAGCTTGTCTACGTGTCGGTGGCATCGCCGAACGGCGCCAATGTCGGCGCTTTCGCCTATTACGCGCGACCGGACGGGATCGGCCGCGTGCTGCAGGTCCTCGCTCTTCCCGGCCAGGCCGGGCCGGTGATCGATTGCCTGGTCGAGCATGCCGCCCGGCGCGGTGTCTCCGGCTTGCGCGGCCGCGTCCAGCCCGCGCTTCTGGACGCCATGCTTGTAAGACGCATAGCCTTCATACCGGTCGCCTCGACCGTCGTGCATTCACGCGATCCCGAGCTTCTCGATGCCATGAAGAACGCGCAGGTCTTTCTGAACGGGCTTGCGGGCGAGCAGTGGAGCCAGTTGATCGGCGGCCGCTTCACCTGAAGCGTTCCGCCTACAGCAATTCCAGGAAAGGGTGCGCGGCTTTCCGTCCGGAATTGCGTAAAGACAAGAGCTTAGTATTTCTTTCATGCATGTCGTATCGCAAGACCGGATCACTTTTGCTCGATATGCATAGGTCAGGAGCCGACTTCGTCCACGCCGTCAACGAGCTGCGGGCGCAGGTGCAGATAGCGCGTTGCCTTTCGCTTGGCGGCGATGTCGGCCCAGACGCGTTCGATCTGTGAGGCGGTCAATCCCGCCGCTTGCCCTACCACCTCGGCGGACACGCCGTTGTTGAGGCCGTAGAGACACAGATCCATCCGATCGTAAGGCAGGGAGAAGTAGAATTCTTCCTGCGTCTGCGCCAGCGAGTAGGTGTCGGTGGTCGGCGGCCGGTTGCGGACCTCTTCCGGAATGCCGAGATAGGCGGCTAGCGCATAGACCTGCGTCTTGTAGAGATGCGCGATCGGCTTGACGTCGGCGGCGCCGTCGCCGTTCTTGACGAAGAACCCCTGATCGTATTCCAGCCGGTTCGGTGTGCCGAGCACGGCGAAGTTCAGCCGGTCGGCATGATAATATTCGATCTGCTTGCGGGTGCGCTGCTTCATGTTGGTGGCGGCAACGATGCCGAGATAGACCGCCACCGGCATCCGCAGTTTCGTCTGCTTGCCTTGCGGGTCCTGCACCACCAGCGAGGAGATGTTGTAGCCCTCGCCTTCGAGCACGTTCGCGATCACGATCTTTGAGGCCCAGCCCTTGCCATAGTCCGGGACCATTTCGCGGATGAAGGCGTCGCGGCGTTCATAGCAGCCCATTGCCCGCAGGGTCGGCCCGATATCCTCCACAACGGCCTCGACGCCGAAAGTGTCGGCGACCAGATGGCCGAGTCGCAGGCTTTCGGGGTCGGAATCGCTTTCCGGCATGAGCACGCACAGCACATTCTGGTGGCCGACGGCACGCGCGGCCAATGCAGCCGAAACGCTGGAATCTATACCGCCCGAAAGACCGAGCACGAGGCCGCGCTTGCGAATGCCGCGCAACTGCTCGCGCAGGGCCGCCACGATCCTGTCCGTTTCGGCGGCGGGATCGATGACCAGGGCTTGCGTGAAGGCCGGCGCATCCTGGGTTGAGCCGATGTTCATTGCTCGGCCTCCATCATCTCAGCCGCGAGCCGGCGGCTGACCTTGCCCGACTCCGTCTTCGGTAATTCGCTGCGGAACTCTATGATTTTGGGGACCATGAAATCCTCCAGGTGCCGCGCGCAGTGACGAATGATGTCCTTTCCGCCAAGCGCCGGATCGGACCGCACGACGAGCGCGCCAATCGCATGCCCCAGCACCGGATCCGGCACGCCGACGACCACCGCTTCCGCGATACCTGGATGGGCGTGGAGCACTGCCTCCACTTCCTTGGGGGCGACCTTCTCGCCACGCGTCTTGATGATATCGTCCTTACGCCCGACAAAATAGAGAAAGCCGTCCTCGTCGGTCTGGAACAGGTCGCCCGTATAGAGCACCTTTTCCCAAGGGTTAGGCCCCGGCCGGAGCGCTCGTTCCGTCGCGGCCTGGTTGCGCCAATAGCCCTGCATGACGTGCGGACCGCGGATAACGAGCTCACCTGCCACGCCCGCCGGCACGCGTTGTCCAAGGTCGTCGACGACAAAGGCTTCCGTGTTGGGGATGGCTATGCCGACCGACCCTGGCCGGCGGTCAAGTTCCTCGGGTGGCAAATAGGTGCAGCGCTTGCATTCGGTCAGCCCATACATCGAATAGATCCGGACGCCGGGCAGCAGCGAGCGCAGGCGTTCTATGTGGGCTGGCGGCAAGGCGGCCGCGGTGTTGGAAATATAGCGGAGGCTGGGCAGGAAACCCGGCGCCAGATCACGCATCTGCAGGATCATCGCCGCCATGGTAGGCACCAGCGGAAGGCCGGTGACGCCCTCTTTGCGGATGCGTTCGAAGATCTCGTGCGGGAAGGCGAAGGACTTCTCGAGCACCAGCGTGGCCCCGAGCCTGACTGCCATCAGCAACTGATAGAGGCCATAGTCGAAGGCAAGCGGGAGGACGTTCAGGATGATGTCGTCCGGCGCGTTGCGCAGATAGGTGGCGATCGACCCCGCGGCAGCGTCGCAATTGCGATGCGTCATCATCACACCCTTGGGCCGGCCGGTCGAACCTGACGTGTAGATCAGCATCGCAAGGTCGACGTCGATGCCGCGATGGTTTACCTCCGCGCTATCGAACGTCAGGCAGTCAGTCAGGGACGCGGCCCCTGCCGGGCATTGCCCATCGGCCTCAGGGGTGGAAGCCACGAAGATGCCGGTCTTGCCGTGCGATGCGCAGGCTTCGGTGACCACGGGCATCAGCTTCGCCTGCGTCAGGACCGCCCTGGCGTCGCAATCGGCGATGATGTAACCGAGCTTGTCGGCCTTTGTGGAGGGGTTGATCGGACTGAAGGTCGCACCTGCCTTGAGTGCGGCAAAGATCAATACGGCGGCCTCCCAGCAATTGTCCATGAAGATCAGGACGCGGTCGTCGCGCCTGATGCCATTCATGAAGAGAGCGGTGGCCAGCCGGCTCGAAAGGTCGTCGAGTTCTTCGTAGCTCAGCCTTTTGCCCCTGGTGACCAATGCCGTCTTGGCCGGGTTGGCAGCAGCCTTCGCCACCAGAAAATGCTCGATCCGCACGGGACGTTCCTCGCCGTTGGCGCTTACGCTGCCAGCGTTTGTGCTCTCGCCTCGATGAAGGACGAGATGCGGTCAAGCGAGTCCAGGTTGGCCGGAACGATGTCGGCATCCACCATCGCGATGCCGAAATTGTCCTCGATGAAGGCCACCAGCTCAAGTACCGCAGTCGAGTCGATAATGTCGTTCTCGATCAGCGAGGCTGAATCCGACAGTTTGTAGGAGGTGTCGCCGAACAGGAAGTTGTCGACGATAAAGCTTCTGACCCTGTCCTTGATTGCCGTCATCATGTCTTTCCTTTTCCTCGCCGTCTCAGGCCGCTCTTGCCGCGCCGACCGCTTGGCCGGCGAAATTCTTCTGCCACAACTGCGTCGACAGAATGCCGACGAAGGCGGCGTTGTCGCGAAATCCGGTCGCGGTCTCCATGCGGCATTTCTCGTGGAGCTTGGCCACCGCCTTGGCGTTGAACAGGCCGCCGGCGGTAATGCTCGCCTCGCCCAGGCAGTCACGAACATAGTCTAGTTCCTCCGCCCCGACGAAGGAGCGGGCCTCCGGGGCGCGGTAAGGTTGCTTGGTGCGTTTACCGATCGCCGCCGGAAGGTGGTGCCTGGCCACCTTGCGCAATATGTGCTTCTCCATCAAGCCTTTCAGTTTCATCTCCGGCGGAAGTCTTGCCGCGAACTCTACCACGCGATGATCCAGGAAAGGAAACCGCCCTTCGATGCCGTGCGCCATGGCCATCCGATCGCCTTGGCTGGAGAGGATGTAGCCGGGCAGGAGGAAGCGGGTTTCGAGATATTGCGCCTGATGCAGCGGATGCCATAGGGAAAACGCCTCGGGTAGGCGGCTGGTCAGCTCTTCAGCTGCGTCATAACCCTTCAACGTCGCGCGCAGGTCGCCGGAAAAGAAGATTTTCGCCGCCGCCGTGGTCTTGAAGCGTGGCCGATGCGAGAACAGCGGATCGTCGAGGGCAGCGTTGCTGGTGCCGAAGAAGGCAGCCAGATACTCCACCGATTGCTGTTGCAGGCCCGGCAGATACGGGTAAAGCCGGCGGAACAGCTGCGGCCTCATGCGCGATGTGGGCTGCCGCCCGCAGAACCGGCGGACACGCGCCTCCTTGAAGACGTCGTAGCCGGCGAAGACCTCGTCGGCGCCTTCACCCGTCAGCACCACCTTCAGGCCGGCCTGGCGAACCAGGGCGGATAATTTGTAGAGTGGCGCTGGCGCCGTGCGGATGATCGGCCGCTCGGCAAAGCGGACGACCTCAGGAAAGACGCTGGCGATATCGCGGGCGCCGCATTCTATGGCGTGGTGGCGCGTGCCGAGCGCCGAGGCCATTTCGATCTGAAAGGCGCTTTCGTCATGCTCGGCGCTGTCGAAGGTTACGGAAAATGTCTCCAGTCTCCGAGGAGTCATGCCGGCGGCAAGCGCCGAAACAAGCGAGGAATCGAGCCCTCCGGAAAGATAGGAGCCGACCGGCACGTCGGCCCGCATGCGAAGCCTCACCGCATCGGTCAGAAGGGCTTGCAATTCCTCTGCCGCGTGGTCCTCGTTCGTGATCTTCGACGGCTCATCACGATGCGGATAGTCCAGGTGCCAGTACCGTTTGACCGTGACCTGCCCCTGCGTCGCGATCATCACACTTGCCGGTTCCAACTCGTGGATATTGCGGAACGCCGTGCGCGGAGCGATCGGCGCCCACAGCGTAAAGATCTGATCCAGCGCAATCGGATCAATTTCAGCGGAGACCCCCGGGACCTTCAACAGGGCTTTGATCTCCGAGGCAAAGTAAAGCACCCCGTCCTTACTTGTGTAGAAGAGCGGCCGGACACCCATCCGGTCTCGTGCAAGCACCATTCGTCGCTGCCGATTGTCCCATATCGCCAAGGCGAAATCACCGTTCAGGAGAGACAAGCAGTCTTCGCCCATCTCCTCATAGAGCTGAAGGATGACCTCTGTGTCGCTCGACGTCCGAAAGTGCCGGCCCTTGGCGATCAGCCCTTCGCGCAGTTCTATGTAGTTGAAAATCTCGCCGTTGAACGCAATCGTCAAATTGCCGGCCTCGTCGGACATCGGTTGCTGGCCATCGCCGATGCCGATCACCGACAGCCGCGCATGCCCGAGCCCGGCATCGGGTGCTACGAATTTCCCTTGCTCATCCGGCCCACGATGGGCAATTGCGGCTACCATGTGCGTGAGCAAAGCTTCCGCATCCCGGATTGACCCGAAATAACCCCCGAATCCACACATCCCTTGAACTCATATTGAACGCTAAGGTACGGAACATAACCTCGATAGTGGCATCTGAGGTTAATCCGATATTTTCACCGAGCATGTGGTTAACAAGAAGTTTGCCACGATGTGGTGTTCGTGGCTAGGACGCGATGGCTCTCCATCACCTCGCGGTTGCGGCCGTAATAGCCGGAACGATAGCCCAGGCTCGCTCTAGGCCTTTTGTCCGGGTTGGCATGGCTGGACACGGGCGGCTAAGGCTGGAAATGTGATTGCACGTCTTCGCTGCCGGGGGGCTGGCCGGAGGACGAGGAGGATGGCGCTGAATTTCGAATATATTGCCGGCCATCCGGCGCTGCACCGTCATGTCGAGGCGCAGTCGAAGGCGCTGCTGCATATCTATGAAACGAGCCCACGCCTGGCCGCCGTGTTCGCCACGCAACAGCGCTGGTTGCTGGCTCACACCGGCCTAGCCCTGCATTTCGCCCGCGACCCGCGCGATCCCCGCACGGAACTGACACTGGCCCGCTTCATCGATGCCGTGCTTCACTATTCCGTCGCTAGCCGCAACACGGCCGAAGCCTTCATCAAGGAGATGCTGCACTATCACATCATCGAATACCTGCCGCACACCGGTGACGGACGATCCCACCCGTTTCAGGTGACGGCAGCGACGCTGAAGGAATTCGACGGCTGGGTGGTTGCGCATCTGCGCACGCTCGACGGTCTCGACAGCGGCAGCCGCCTCGCCGCGTTTCTCGAGCAGCACGGCATGATTTCCAGGCTGCAGCCGCTGGTGGCGGAAGGCCTGCTCTCCTCCAACCCTGTGCGTGAGCCCAAGCAGACGTTTTCGCTGTTCATCTGGCTCAACAATGGCGGCATCGTCATGGATTGGCTGATGTCCGGCATCGATCCCGACAATGCCGCCCTCGACCGGATCCCGACCAGCGTGGTTTCGATCGGCGAATTCGCCAGTTGGCTAAAACTCTCGCGCACCCATCTTGCGCGCAAATTGCGCGACGCCGAAAAGCTCGGCAGCGTCGGCTGGCTGGGCCGGCGCGGGCATTCCGTAATGTGGGTCTCGAACAGCTTCTACCAGGAATACATGACCGTCCAGGCCGCCAAGCTTGCCGTTATCGATGCCGCGTTCGAGGCCTGCCGACCGGCGTCGCCGCACGCTGGCTGAACGTTCGGCGCAGACGCTGTTGCGCAGCCGGTCGTGCCGACCGCGAGGACCCGTCCGGGCGCATGGCCGAGGTGGCCTTTCCGCCGTCGGGATACGGACATCTGGACAGCGGGGGCGAAGCCTGAAAGCGGAACGATCCGCGCGAGCGGCAGCGATCCGCCCGACGGGTTCGGGTGGATCAACTGGTCAAAAGCCGGGCGCAGCATCTCAATCGATGTCGAATGACACGCCCTGCGCCAGCGGCAGCGCCTTGGAATAGTTCACCGTGTTGGTGGCGCGGCGCATATAGGCCTTCCAGGCATCGGAGCCGCTCTCGCGGCCGCCGCCGGTTTCCTTCTCGCCGCCGAACGCGCCGCCGATCTCGGCGCCCGACGTGCCGATGTTGACGTTGGCGATGCCGCAATCCGAACCATCGACGCCGAGGAAGCGCTCGGATTCCTGCAGGTCGCGGGTGAATATCGACGACGACAGTCCGGCGCCGACCGCATTGTGCTCGTCGAGCACGGCATCGAAATCGGAGTACTTCATCACATAGAGGATCGGCGCGAAGGTTTCTTCGGTGACGGGAGCCACCTGCTTCGGCATTTCGACCAGCGCCGGATGCACGTAATAGGCATCGGGATGGCCATTCTCGACCCGCGAACCGCCGGTCAGCTTGCCGCCGTGAGCGGTGGCTTCCTTGAGCGCCTTCTGCATGGCGTCGAACGCCCCCTTGTCGATCAGCGGCCCGACGAGCGAAGACGTCTCCAGCGGGTTGCCGACCGAGACGCTCTCATAGGCCTTCTTCAGCCGCGGCAGCAGCGTGTCATAGACGCTGTCATGCACGAACAGGCGCCGCAGCGTCGTGCAGCGCTGGCCCGCGGTGCCCATGGCGCCAAAGGCGATGGCGCGCAGCGCCATGTCGAGATCGGCGGTCGGGCAGACGATGCCGGCATTGTTGCCGCCGAGTTCGAGCACGGCGCGGGCAAAGCGCTTGGCCAGCCGCGGGCCGACATCCCGGCCCATGCGGGTCGAGCCGGTGGCAGAAACCAGCGCCACCTTCGGGTGGTCGACCAGGATCTCGCCGACGGAGCGGTCGCCAATCAGCACCGGTGCCAGGCCCTGCGGCGCATCCGCGCCGAAGCGCTTGACCGCGCCGGCAAAAATCGCCTCGCAGGCGAGCGCCGTCAGCGGCGTCTTTTCCGAGGGCTTCCACACCACGGCGTCGCCGCAGACCAGCGCGAGCGCCGCGTTCCACGACCACACCGCGACCGGGAAGTTGAAGGCCGAAATGACGCCGACGACGCCGAGCGGATGCCAGGTCTCCATCATGCGATGTCCCGGACGCTCGGTGGCGATGGTTAGACCGTAGAGTTGGCGGGAAAGGCCGACGGCGAAATCGCAGATGTCGATCATTTCCTGAACTTCGCCGAGGCCTTCCGACGGGATCTTGCCGACCTCGATCGACACCAGCCGGCCAAGCTCGGTTTTGTGCGCGCGCAACTCCTCGCCGAGCAACCGCACCAGTTCGCCGCGCCGGGGACCCGGCACCATCCGCCAGGCCTGGAACGCCGTGTGCGCGGCATCGATGGTCTTGGCCGCATCGGCCGGCGAAATCGTCTTCAGCGCCGCGATCTGTTCACCCGTCACCGGGCTGCGCACGACGAGGTCGCCGCCGGTCAGCGCGTCCTTGGCCACACCCAGTTTCGCCAGAAGTTCGGCCGTTTCCTTCGCTATCGTCATTTTCATCCCTTTCAGATCCGCTCGCCATCATAGGGCGGCGGTCGAGCCTTGGCGCCATTATCGCCCGCATGCCGCAGGCGCTGTCATGGCGTGCCATTACTCGTTTCAGGGGAAAATCGCCACCCCGGCATGGTCCAAGCCGGGATTGCACGATTGAGCCACAGGAGGAACAGGTTTAGTGCGCTGTCTTCGCCGGCGCCTTCACGGCTCCGTCTCGCATCAGCCGGTCGATATGCATGCGGATATGGGCGGCTTCCGCTGCCGTGTTGGCCAACGCAATGGCGCGATCGAAGGCGACACGCGCCTCTTCGCCACGGCCGAGCTGCATCAACAGACCGCCCTTGAGGCCGAAGAAGTGGAAATAGCCGGACAGCCTCTCGCCAAGCGGCTCGATCATGGCAAGGGCAGCTTCCGGCCCGCGCACCTTGGCGACCGCAACCGCACGGTTCAGCGTCACCACCGGCGAAGGTTGCATCGCCTCCAGCAGGCTGTAGAGCAGGTCGATCTCTGTCCAGTCGGTCTCCTCGGGGGTTGCCGCCCGCGCATGAAGGGCGGCGATCGCCGCCTGCACCTGGTAGGGTCCGGGCTTCTGGTGGCGCAGGGCCTTGTCGACCAGCGCCAGGCCTTCGTCGATCATCTTGCGGCTCCACAGCGAGCGGTCCTGGTCGTCGAGCAGCACGATCTCGCCATTCTCGTCGAAGCGGGCCGGCGCGCGCGCATGCTGCAGCAAAAGCAATGCCGTCAGGCCCATGATCTCCGGCTCGGTCTGGAACAGCCGCAGCAACAGGCGAGCCAGCCGGATCGCTTCCTCGCAAAGCGGCGCACGCGCCGGCGCCTCGCCGCTGTTGGTGGAATAACCTTCGTTGAAGATCAGATAGACCATGGCGGCGACGGCGGCGAGCCGCTCCGAGCGTTCGACCGCGCCGGGCGTCTCGAACGGCACGCCGGCATCGGCAATGCGCGCCTTGGCGCGCGTGATGCGCTGTTCCATGGCGCTTTCGCCGACCAGGAACGCACGCGCGATCTGCTTGACGGTGAGACCGGAGACGATGCGCAGCGCCACCGCGATCTGCTGCGTAGGCGGCAGATCCGGATGGCAGCAGATGAACAAGAGCCGCAATATGTCATCGCGGTAGTGCGCGCCGTCCAGCCGTTCGGCGATATCGCTCTCGGCATCTTCCAGGTCCGAGATCTGGTCCTCTTCCGGCATCGGCGCCTGCTTGGCGCGCTTGCGCACCGCGTCGATGCCGGTGTTGCGGCCGACAAAGATCAGCCAGGCCGCAGGATCGCGCGGCGGCCCGTTCTGCGGCCAGTTCTTGAGTGCCCTCAGGCACGCGTCCTGGAAAGCTTCCTCCGCCGTATCGAGATTGCGGAAATAGCGCAGCAGCGCACCCATAGCCTGCGGGCGGGCAGCGCTGATCGCCGAGCTTATCCAGGCGAGGTCTGTCATGTGGCTACTCTGGTTGGGTTGAAGACGGAAACCGGTCGGATCTCATAGGATCCGCCGCTGGGATTGACCTCGGAAAGCTCGCGCGCGAAGTCGACGGCCTCGTCGAGATCGGCGCATTCCAGCGTGTAGAAGCCGAGGAACTGTTCCTTGGTCTCGGCAAACGGGCCGTCGATGACGACCGATTCGCCCTTGACCTTGCGCAGCGTCGTCGCGGCGGTGGTGGGCAAAAGCCGCGCCACCGGCCCAAGCCGGCCGGCTTGAGCGTATTTTTCCTGCACATGCATGAGCTTTGCCATGACCTCGTCATCCTGTGCCTTGCTCCAGGAGGAGACGACATCTTCGGAGGCATAGCAGAGGATAGCGTAGAGCATGGGACGTCCTTTTCTGTCTCAAAGGACGAAACAGTAGGGCCTATGCCGACATGGCGTCGACAAAAAAGTTACGCCATTTTTGTCAGCCTTCGCTTGCCTTCAACCATCTCAGCACAAGAGCCTCTTCATCATCGAGACCGTCTATCGATCGCTTGCGCTTGTTGGCCTCGGTCATTTCGCTAAGCAGCCGCCCTTCCACCCAGGCTTCGAAAACCTGTGGATGGATGTAGCATTTGCGGCAGACGGCGCGTGTGTTGCCGAGCCGCTCGGCCACCTTGTCGATGACGGCGTTCATTACACGCTTGGTCTGCGCCTGGCTTTCGGGAAGCTCCGTCCGCGCAAACAGCGACGCGGCATGGATGGTGCCGCCCCAGGTGCGGAAATGCTTGGAGCTGAAATTGGCGCCGATCGCGTCGCGGATATAGCGGTTGACATCGTCGGAGCGCACTCCATGCCTCTCGCCATCCTCGTCGAGATATTGGAACAGTTGCTGCCCCGGAATATCCTGCGCGCCGCGCACGACCCGGGCGATGCGGCGGTCGACCAGCTTCAATTTCCATTCCTTGCCGGACTTGCCCTTGAAGGCAAAGCGCAGGCTCGATCCCTTGATGTCGACGTGGCGGTCGCGTAGCGTCGTCAGCCCAAAGCTCTTGTTGTCGCGGGCATAGGCGGCATTGCCGACCCGGATCATCGTGTTGTCGAGCAGCCAGACAATTGCCGCCACGACGCGCTCGGCCGGCAGGCCACGGCGGCGCAGATCGGCATCGATCCGGCGGCGCAGCTCCGGCAGGCTTTCGGCAAAGGCGACAAGGCTGGAGTATTTGGCGCCGTCGCGCTCGGCGGCCCACAGCGGATGGTAGCGGTACTGTTTGCGCCCGCGCTGGTCGCGGCCGGTCGCCTGGATGTGGCCGGCGGGATCGGGCGAGATCCACACATCCGTCCATGCCGGCGGAATGGCCAGCGCCTTGATGCGGGCAATGGCTGCCGCGCCGAGGGCCTGTCCTTTCGCGCCCTTGTAGGAAAAGCCTTCGCCCGCCTTCAGGCGCCGGATCCCCGGCTCGCTGTCGCTGATATAGGTGAGCGAGGCCTGTTCGGCAGCGGTCTGCGCGCCGTTCTTCGGCGCTCCATCGTCCCCCCGTCCGGCAGCCGACCGGCCGGATGGCGTCCCAGATTTGTCAAGCATGCCCGCTCCACGAAATTTTTCTCGTAGATAAGCGCCAAGCCGACTGCTGGTTCCACCCCGTTGCTATGGAATGTGGTCGGGTCCACCAATGGTGGCACCAGCCGGCACGGCCATCCAGAGGCCGCCATCGTCGACGTGAGGCGGATGGTAGTCGCGCCCGGGCGGAATCTGTTCGAACACGGCCCCTGCCTCATCGGCAAGGTAGTCATAGCCCACATCCTGCAGGAGCCCCTTTGGATCAAGGTGGTGGTAGAGATTGCGGCGGGCGATCCGCCGCTTCGGCTCCATCATCTTTAAATGATAGAGGTTGAGCCCGCTGTTGCGGGCCTTGAAACCAAGATCGGGAGGATACCAGAGCCCGTGCAGGTCCTCTGGTCGGTACTTCGCCGGATCGTAGGCTCTGAACAGACGATACTGGAACTTTTCGGCCCACAGCCCGTCGACCCGGTACTCGGTCGGCGAATACAATTCGCGGAGCCGGAACCCCCAGGCCATGCGCCTGTAATCCCCCGTCAGCTGTCCGATCCGCTCCGCGGTACCGCGTTCCAGCCGCTCATCGGGATCAATAGCCAGGATCCAGTCGGCGGCAGCTTCATGCGCTGCGTCGAGTAAGATCCGCCGCCGCTGCGGCTCGCTGCTGAACACGCCGGTCGCCCCGCGATCGTCATAGGCAATCCAGCCGTCAACGACCGGATCGATATTGGTGATCAGATCGGCAACCAGATGCGCGTCATAACGATAGCTGAAAACTGCGACCGTTCTCTGGCGCGTCCAGAACAGTCGGCTCCGTCGCCAGCGTCGAGGCTTGATTTGGCTCGTTATCATTTTCTTGTTGCCGCTTTCACGCGATTTCGCACGCCAATATAGACACCCACGGATTTGACCAGCAGGGCAAGCCAGACAATTGGCATCGACATCATCGCGAAAGTTCGATCCCGATCGGAAAGCCCGATCTTCGCCAGCTTGCGGGCATTCCGCCGATCGCGAAACGTGTCGCGAAAACACCGAAACGGAGTGTTCAGCGCAGACGCTGCGAGGTAATCGCCGCGGCGACAGCCGCGCCTGTACTGATCGGCAAGCAATCTGGACAGCCGGGTTTCGTTGCGATGAACGGTTTGCACCTTAGGCTCCCACACCGGCTGCAGTTCCTGCGGCAGCCGCCCCAGGAATTCGGTGTCTTCGGCAGCAGGCATGGTTTCATCGAACAAGCCAAATTCATCGAACAGCCGCCGATCAAACGACACGCCGTAACGCAGCGCACGATCCGACGGCAGACCGGGAAGCCGTCGCATGAACATGATCAGATGAGCCGCACAGGCGATCAGATTGCGCGGATGGCTATTCACCATCGCGCTCGCCACGGCGCGGTCGCCAGCCAGATGCCGCTGCATCCGTGCCTCGGCCCAGCCCGAACAGGCGAGGCAATCATCGGCAAGAAAGGCAACGAAAGGCGCTTTGGTGGCCGCAATGCCGAGATTGCGGGCTGCGCCTACAAACAGCCTTCGACCGACCTCGATCACTGGCACCTTGACCCCGGCGCCGGTCAGCAGCGCCATGACCTCGCCTCCGCCCGAGTTGACCACCATGATCTCGAGCGGCTCATCCTGATCCAGCAGGGATGTCACCGCCTCGACGATTTGAGCCGGCGCGCGATAGCCGATGACAATGACGGCAAGCTGCGGCGGGGCTGATTCAGGCACGTTGCAACTGGACGCGCGGAGAGGAAAACCAGCGCCGCAGCGCCAGCTTCAGCTGGTAGCGCCTGCAGCGCCAGGTGTTCGACCGCACCTTCGGCGCCGCCGCCGCGATCCTCAGGAACCGCGCCGCCGTCTCCAGATCACCGCGCGCATAGTGAACCCGGGCGATCTTGAGGGCGACCAGCCCCTCCCTGGTCTTTAGCGACGACAGTGGGATGCCACAGTCAGTCAGCTCGCGCAGCGCCAGCCGCCAGTCGAGAAAGCGGCGCACCGGCCTGGTGATGAAGCGATCATCAGAACGCACTGCCGAAACGTGGTAGATCATGACGGGATGCACGATCAGGGCAAGCGACGCCCTGCCCATCAGCCTGGACCAGAACAGCGTGTCCTCGTCATAGGCAAGCCCGGTCGGGAAGCGCGTGTCGCCGACGACCCGCCGGGAAACCAGCGCACTGCCCACGGCGATCGAGCGAATGTGACCTTCCAGATAGGCCGAGGCATTGGCTATACCGTCTTCTATGTAGCCGGCTGGAAGCTTGAGGTTCCGGTTCTCGCCATCGGTGCGCCGACGGTAGGCGCCGATCACCATGTCGGCGGCCGGTTGCTCCCCCGCCCGGACCAGCATCGACCGCAGCCCGCCCTCCAGATGCAAGTCGTCGGCGTCGATCAGGTAGATCCAGGAGCATTGCGCCTGCGCCAGCGCCACATTGCGGGAGCCGCCCGCGTCCCGGCAGCTGCTCTTGAGCACGCGCAACGGCAACGAGAATTGCGTGGCGGCATTCAGCGCGGCTTCTGCCGTCCCGTCCGAGGAGGAATCGTCGACCAGCAGCACCTCGCCGATAACCTCGGCTTCGGAACGAAGCGAGGCCAGCGTGGCCGCAATGGTTGCCGCCGCATTGTGCGCCGGGATGATGACACTGATTGCCGTCAATACCGAACTCCGCATCAGCATGCCTGCCGACCGATCCTCCCCGAAGTTTCGACCGAGCATAGCGGGCATGGCCGTTGTTGAGAAGCTGTGCTTCGAGGCTGTCAGGCCTTCTCGAGCGCGACCGGGATGACGTCGACGGCCTGGTCGCCGACCTGGCCGCCGGTGGTTTTCAGCACGCCGACGATCGGAGCCACGTCGGAATAGTCGCGGCCATAGCCAACGGTGATGTGGTCGTTGCTGGCCCGCATGCCATTGGTCGGGTCGAATTCCTGCCAGCCGGCATCGCGCCCACACCACACCTTGACCCAGGCATGCATGGCATCGGCGCCTTCGAGCCGCGGCTTCCCTTTCGGTGGAATGGTGCGCAGGAAGCCGCTGACATAACCCGCAGGAATACCTAGACCGCGCAGGCCGGCGATCATGATGTGGGAGAAGTCCTGGCACACGCCCCGCTTCAAACGGAAGGCATCGCTGGCCCCGGTACGCACCGTGGTCGCTTCCCCGTCATAGGTGAAGTCGCGGTGGATGCGGTTGCACAGATCGATGGCCATGCCGACCGTCGAGCCGCCGGCGCTGTCGCGAGCATAGGCGGTGATCGCCGCATCGATGCCGGCATGATCGCTGGCGGCGAGAAAGTGATGCGGTGCATCCGGCGCCAGTGACCGTACGGCGCCGAGTTCTTCCCGCAGGCGCTGCAGATCGGGCGACACGTCGAGCCCAGGCTCCGGCCGTGACACCGACACGCGCGCGCTCATTCTGATGTCGAGCCCGTCATGGACGTCGCGAAAGGCGATCGCGGTGACATTGTTGCCGAAGAAATCGGCAAAATCCGTGCGCTCCGATGGGGTCGGCACAAACGAAAGCGAGGCCGCGATCACGCGCTGCACGCCGGCAATGGTCGGCGGCAATACACGCACCTGATGCCGGCTGCCGCCGGCCGCGGCGTCATAATCGTAGCTGAGATGAAGCCTGATATCGTACAGCATGTTAACCGAAATACGCTTTAGCCAGGCTGCTGTAGAGGTTGCCGATCTCAGTTGCGAGATCGTCCAGCACCTCCGCCGACATCTCCGATGGCTCCATGACGGCAATTGCCGTGTTGAGCTGCAGGATTTCCTTGGCCGCGACCGACATATGCCCCTCCGGCCCAACCGATGGCAACAGGCCGATCTCCGCCTTCAGCCGTTCGAGCTGGAACAGGATCGAGCGCGGGTTGAGTGGGTCGAGCGCCAAGAGGTCGATCACCGTGCGCCGTCCGGCCCGCACCGGATATTGCCGGCGGTGGGTCATGACGCTGTCACCGATCTCCAGCATCATGTCGAGCGAGCCGTCCGGCGCACCGGACCTTGTCAGTCGGGCTAGCGTACGGGCGATCTGGATGCCGCGCTCGATCCGCCGGCCGATCTCGAGGAAACGCCAGCCGGTGAAACGGTACATATTCTCGTGCAACAGGCCGGAAAAGCCGGCCAACTTGCGCAGCATGACCGTCATCGCCCGTGTCGCGTCGTCACCCGGCGCCACCGTGGTGGCGAACTGATGAATGGTCTTCGACAGGTCCTTCAGCGCCAGCCAGCCATCGGGTGAAAAGCGGTCGCGGATCTGTCCGGCGCTGTAGACGGCGCTGTCCAGCGTGCCGATCAATCCGGGCGGAATGGCCGCTTCGAGATCGATGCCGAAGGGTTCGAGATAGTCCCTTATATCGGCGAGCAGCAGCATGTCAGGATCGGACGTCTCGGCCAGCCGCACATGATAGGCGCGCAGGATACGCACCGTATCTTCCGAACGCTCGATATAGCGGCCGAGCCAGGTCAGGTTTTCCGCCGCGCGGCTGGGCAGGCTGCCCGGCATGGTGCGGACGAAGCTGTCATGCTCCTGCGGCAGCAGCGTCTCGCGCTCGACCGACCGGTCGCTGACCACCCAGACGTCGGCCGCCTGGCCGCCGCGCTGCATGGCGATGGCCGTCGGGTCGAGCGATAGGCCGACACGGGCGAAACCGCCCGGCATTACCGTCCAGCCATCGGGCGTGCGCGCCAGATAAACGCGCAGGCTTGCCGGTCGCGGTTCCAGCCAGCCGCCGACATAGACCGGCGTCGTTGACAGCGTCACCGCTTCCTGGCCGACGAAACCGCTGCCATCGCTCTCGATGCGCGCGATCAGCGCGATGCGTTCCTCCGGCGTCAGTGCCGAACCGAGCCTGGTCTGGCCGTCATCCTCGAAGGCCAGCCGCGTCGACAGCGCCGGACCGATCACCATGCGATCGATATTGGCAAGCACATGGGCCCGTTCGGTTGCTTGCCCGCACCACCAGGTGGCGACGCTTGGCAACAGAAGTTCTTCGCCGCGCAATGCGCGCGAAATCTTCGGCAGGAAAGCGAGCAGCGCCCGGGTTTCCATCAAGCCCGACCCCAGCGCATTGACCGTAGACACGGTGCCGCGGCGGATCGCCTCGACCAGCCCCGGCGTGCCGATATGCGAGTCCGACCTCAGTTCCAGCGGATCGGCAAAGGCGGCATCGAGCCGCCGCCACAGCACGCTGATCGGCATCAGCCCGGAAACCGTGCGCACCATCAGCTTGCCGCCGGAGACGGTCAGATCCTCGCCCTCGAGCAGCATGATGCCGAGATAGCGGGCGATATAGGCGTGCTCATAATAGGTCTCGTTGAGCGGCCCCGGCGTCAGAATGGCGACGCGGCCGTCATTCTCCTTCGCCATGCCGATCAGAGCATCGCGAAAGCGACGGAAGAAACCGGCCAGGCGATGCACATGCATCTCGCCATAGATGTCGGACAAAGCCCGCGTCGTGGCGACGCGGTTTTCCAGCGCAAAGCCGGCGCCCGACGGCGCCTGCGTGCGGTCGCCCAGCACCCACCAGCTTCCATCCGGCCCACGGCCGAGCTCGAAGGCGCAAAAATGCAGGAAATGACCGCTGGCCGGCATGGTGCCGACGACGGGGCGCAAATATTCGGGGCTCGCCGCAATCAGGCCTGCCGGCAGGATTCCCTTCTCGATCAGCCGGTTCGGCCCGTAAATATCAGCGACTATCTCCTCGAAAAGCTCGGCGCGCTGGACGAGACCGGCGCTGATCCCGGCCCATTCCTTGTCTTCGATCAGCAGCGGGATATGCGCCAGTGGCCATTCGCGCTCGTTGGCGCCGGCCTTGTCGTAGACGCGATAATAAACGCCGGCGTCGCGCAGATACTGGTCGGCGCGGGCAAAGCGCTGGCCCAGCTTTTCGGGACCCAGCTCCTCCAGCGCCTCGATGAAGGGCGCCCAGGCCGGACGCGGATGGCCCGAAGCATCGACCATCTCGTCGACGACGCCGTCAATCGGCTGATAGTGCTCCAGCAGACTGTGCCTCAGCGGCTTGCCGCGGACCTTTTTCTGATTCCCCTTTGCCATCGCTGATCAGAGTCTTGCTGGCCGCCTGAGGTCAAGGGTCATGGGGAAGTATTCAGAGGCTTCTTCATTGCGCACCACATAGGCCGACGGCGTATGGCCGCGCGGCTCGAAGCGGGCGAGACGCCGCGCCTCAGCCTCATTGCCGTTGACCGGGAAGGTGTCGTAGCTGCGCCCACCTGGATGCGCGACATGGTAGACGCAGCCGCCCACCGCCCGCCCCGACCAACGGTCGTAAATGTCGAAAACCAAAGGCGTGTTGACCGGCAGCGCCGGATGCAGGCCCGACGAAGGCTGCCAGGCCTTGAAGCGCACACCGGCCACCGCGACCTCGCGATTGTCGGTGACCTTCATCGGCACGATTCGGCCATTGCAGACAATGGCATGACGTTCCGGGTTGAGGCCTTCGGTCCTGACCTGCAGCCGTTCGACCGAGGAGTCGACGAAACGCACAGTGCCGCCGATTGCGCCTTGCTCGCCCATGACATGCCACGGCTCCAGCGCCTGCCGCAGTTCCAGCTTGATGCCGGCATGCTGGACTTCGCCGCAGAACGGAAAGCGGAACTCCAGCTGGGCATCGAACCATTCCGGCCGGAATTCGAACCCGTTGAGCTTGAGGTCGTCGAGCACGTCGAGGAAATCCGCCCAGACATAGTGCGGCAGCATGAAACGGTCATGGAGCGAGGTGCCCCAGCGCACGAAGCGGCCATCAAGCGGGTTGTTCCACGCACGGGCGATGATGGCGCGTACCAGCAATTGCTGCGCCAGCGACATGCGCGCATTGGGCGGCATCTCGAAACCGCGGAACTCAACAAGCCCAAGCCGGCCGGTCGGGCCATCGGGCGAAAACAGCTTGTCGATGCAGATTTCCGAGCGGTGCGTATTGCCGGTGACATCGGTCAACAGGTTGCGAAACAGTCGGTCGACCAGCCAAGGCAGCGGTGGGTTGCCCTGGCCCGGGTGCGGCACCTGCGCCATCGCGATCTCGAGTTCGTAAAGCGAATCGTGCCGCGCCTCGTCGAAGCGCGGCGCCTGGCTGGTCGGGCCGATGAACAGGCCGGAGAATAGATAGGACAGCGACGGGCGCCGCTGCCATTGCAGCACCAGGCTCTTCAACAGATCGGGCCGGCGCAGGAACGGGCTGTCATTGGGCGTCGCGCCGCCGACGACGACATGGTTGCCCCCGCCGGTACCGGTGTGGCGGCCGTCGATCATGAACTTGTCGGCGCCAAGCCGCGTCTGCCGTGCTTCCTCGTAGATCGCCGTCGTCGTCGCCACGCAGTCCTGCCAGTTGGCAGCCGGATGGATGTTGACCTCGATGACGCCGGGATCGGGTGCCACCCTGATGACGTTGAGGCGCGGATCGTGCGGCGGTCCATAGCCTTCGATATGGACGGGAAGGCCGATCGCCTTGGCCGCGTTTTCGGCGGCTGCGACGAGTTCGAGATAGTCTTCCAGCGCCTCGACCGGCGGCATGAACACGCACAGCCGCCCGTCGCGTGGCTCGACCGAAAGTGCTGTACGCACCGCGCCGCCGATCTCGGTGATCTCCTGTTCGACCCTATCCTGCTGGCCGGTCGTCGCCGTGAAAGAAATCGCCTGCTGGCGTCGTGCCATCTCGTCGGCGCCTTCCAGCTCGGCCGGAGCCGGTTCTGGCAGTATGGCTTCCCGCGCCGGCAGCGGTCCACGCGGCAGCGACGGATCGACCGGCACAATATAGGGGAACTGCGCCGGCGGCACATAGGGCAGCGTGCCCAGCGGCAGGCGGTAACCGACAGGGGAATCGCCCGGCACCAGGAACAGCCGCCCGCGCCGGGTCTTCCACTTCTCCGAGCGCCAGCGCGGGTCCGAAGCCTGGCTGTTCCAGCGCTGCACCGGCAGCACGTAGCCCGACGGCTTGGTCAGCCCGCGCTCGAACACTTTCGCCATGCGGCTGCGCTCTTCCGGGTCTTCCAGCTTGGAGTTGGACGGATCGACATTGTCGGGCAGCTTGCCTTCTTTCAGCAGCCATTCGGCCGGGTCCTCATAGGCCTCGCTGACCATCGCCTTGTCGATGCCGAGTTCGCCGGCGATTGCCGTCAGCAAGCTCTCGGCCTGCTGCGGCCCCACCTTTGCGTCGCTCTTTTCGCGTGCGATCAGCGACGGATCGCTCCACACCGGCTGGCCGTCGGTGCGCCAATAGAGCGAAAAGGTCCAGCGCGGCAGGCTTTCGCCCGGATACCATTTGCCCTGGCCGTAGTGGAGGAAGCCGCCCGGCGCGAAGCGTTCGCGCAATTTACGGATCAGCGCATCGGCCTTTTCGCGCTTGGTCGGGCCGACGGCGGCGGTGTTCCACTCGGCGGACTCGAAATCGTCGATGGAGACAAAGGTCGGCTCGCCGCCCATGGTCAGCCTGACGTCGCCCGCTTGAAGTGCGGCGTCGACCTTGTTGCCCAGCGCATCCAGCGCCTGCCAGCTTTCGTCCGAGAATGGCTTGGTGATGCGCGGATGTTCGGCGATGCGGTCGACACGCATGTCGAAGCCGAATTCGACATTGGCGAAGCTCGCCATGCCGGAAATGGGCGCGGCGTTGCGGAAATGCGGCGTGGCCGCCAGCGGCACATGGCTTTCGCCGGTGAGCAGGCCCGACGTCGGATCGAAGCCGATCCAGCCGGCGCCCGGCAGATAGACCTCGCACCAGGCGTGCAGGTCGGTGAAGTCGACGGCGGTTCCGGCTGGGCCATCGAGCGCGACCAGATCGGGCTTCAGCTGGATCAGATAGCCTGAGACGAAACGCGCGGCGAGGCCGAGATTCCTGAGGATTTGCACCAGCAGCCAGCTCGAATCCCGGCACGATCCCTTTTTCGCGGCCAGCGTTTCCTCCGGCGAGAACACGCCGGTTTCCATCCGCACGATATAGGCGATCTCCCGCTGCAGCCGCGCATTGAGGTCGACGACGAAATTGACGGTGTTGGTGGCGCTACGGTCGATGGTTGCGAGGAAAGCAGACAGCAGCGGCCCCGCCGGCTCCGGCGTGCGGTAGATGGCGAGATCGTCCCTGATGTCTTCGGGGTACTCGAACGGGAGGGTCTCGGCCGATGGCTCGACGAAGAAATCGAACGGATTGTAGACCGTCATGTCGGCGACGAGGTCGACCTCGATCTTCAATTCCGTCACCGGCTCCGGGAAGACGAAGCGGGCCAGGAAATTGCCGTAGGGGTCCTGCTGCAGATTGACGAAGTGGTTCGCCGGCCCGACCTTCAGCGAATGGCTGAGCACCTTGGTGCGGGAATGCGGTGCCGGCTGCAGCCTGATGACCTGGGGCCCGAGAACCACCGGCCGGTCATATTTGTAATGGGTCAGGTGGTAGACGGCTGCCAGTATTGCCATGGGGCCCCGGAGATCGGCGTTTCTTCAGCCGAACCCTGACACATCTATTGGCCATTCTCCAAGCAGAGATGTTGCGCTGCACCTAAATTAAGCAGCCGAAGCCGGCTACGCTGTGTCGAGATTCAGGTCAGGCCGAGTCGAAAATGGCTGATACCGAGAACCGGCGCAGAGCGTACTTTTGGTACGCGAGCACCGGAAGCGCAGACATCGGCCATTTGCAGGCCGGCCTCACCTGAACATCGGCACAGCTTTAGAAAAACGCCTGTATCCCCGTCTGAGCCCTGCCAAGGATCAGCGCATGCACGTCATGCGTGCCTTCATAGGTGTTGACCGTCTCCAGGTTCTGCGCGTGGCGCATGACGTGGTAGCCGATCTGGATGCCGTTGCCGCCATGCATGTCGCGGGCCTGGCGGGCGATGTCGAGCGCCTTGCCGCAATTGTTGCGCTTGACGATCGAGATCATCTCCGGTGCCATCTTGCCCTCGTCCATCAGCCTTCCGACCCGCAAGCTGGCCTGCAGGCCCAGCGCGATCTCGGTCTGCATGTCGGCGAGCTTCTTCTGGAACAGCTGCGTGCCGGCGAGCGGCTTGCCGAACTGCTTGCGGTCGAGTCCATACTGCCGGGCCCGGTGCCAGCAATCCTCGGCGGCGCCCATCGCGCCCCAGGAAATGCCGTAGCGGGCCCGGTTGAGGCAGCCGAATGGGCCGCCGAGGCCCCTGGCGTTGGGCAGCAGCGCGTCTTCGCCGACTTCGACGCCTTCCATCACCACCTCGCCGGTGATCGAGGCCCTAAGGCTGAGCTTGCCGCCGATCTTCGGCGCCGACAGCCCCTTCATGCCCTTCTCCAGCACGAAACCGCGGATTTCGTCCTTGCCGTTGTCGCCCTTCAGCTTCGCCCAGACCACGAACACGTCGGCGATCGGCGCGTTGGATATCCACATTTTCGAGCCGGAAATCTTGTAGCCGTTCGCCGTCTTCTCGGCCCGCGTCTTCATGCCGCCCGGATCGGAACCGGCATCCGGCTCGGTCAGGCCGAAACAGCCGATCCATTCGCCCGAAGCCAGCTTCGGCAGGTATCTCTTGCGCTGCTCTTCCGTGCCATAGGCATGGATGGGATACATCACCAGCGACGACTGCACGGACATCATCGACCGGTAGCCGGAATCGACCCGCTCGACCTCGCGCGCCACCAACCCGTAGGTGACGTAATTGGCGCCGAGCCCGCCATATTCCTCGGGAATGGTGATGCCGAGCAGGCCGGCCTCGCCCATCTCGCGAAAAATGCCGGCGTCGGTCTTTTCCTCGAGATAGGCCTCCTCGATGCGCGGCGCGAGCTTGTCTGCGGCAAAGGCGGCCGCGCCATCGCGCACCATGCGCTCATCCTCGGAAAGCTGGTTCTCGATCAGGAAGGGGTCTTCCCAGACGAACGCGTTCTTGTCGGCGGCCATGGCTTCGCTCTCTCCCAAAATCTTGAAGTGCTCGGGCTTATCCACCTCCGCTTCGGAAAAATCAAACAAAATTGCATCACAGATCAATGAGGTTTAGTAATGGATCATGAACGTCCAACGACGGCTTTTACCCAGCACCAGCGCCCTTGCCGCCTTCGAGGCCGTGGCCCGCCTTGGCTCCTTCACCGCTGCCGCCCAGGAACTCGATTTGACCCAAGGGGCCGTCAGCCGCCAGATAGCACTTCTGGAGGAACAGTTCGGCCGCCGGCTGTTCGAGCGCGACAGCCGCAATGTTCGGCTGTCCACGGCGGGCGAAATCTATGCCGAAGCCGTGCGGGCGGCACTCGGGCAATTGCGCGACGCCGCGCTCGGATTGATGAGCAATCGGCATAGCGGCATGCTGAACCTCGCCATACTGCCGACCTTCGGCACGCGCTGGCTGATGCCGCTGATCCCGGATTTCGTCGCAGAAAACCCTGACATCACCATCAACTTCGTCACCCGCCTCGGCCGCTTCGACTTCGCCCGCGAACGCCTCGACGCCGCTATCCATCATGGCCAGCCGGACTGGCCGGACGCCGATTCCACATTGTTGATGCGCGAAACCGTGATGCCGGTGGTTTCGCCCGACTTCCTTGCCAGCCGCGATATCACCACGGCGGCCGACATCAGCCGCCTGCCGCTGCTGCACATGGCGACGCGCCCTGGCGCCTGGGGCGAATGGTTCGAGGAACAGGGCTTGAGCGCACCGATCGGACCCGGCATGCAGTTCGAGCAATTCGGCACCGTTGCCCAAGCCTGCATGGCGGGGCTTGGCGTCGCGCTCCTGCCGCAAGTTCTTATCGCCGGCGAATTGCAGCGCGGTCAGCTCGTGCCGGCGCCGGGACAGCCGATGCAAAGCCGCAGCGCCTACTACCTCGTCGTCCCGAACGACAAGCGCGGCCACCCGCCCGTCGTCAGCTTTCGCGACTGGCTGCTGGGCCAGGTTGAGAAGGAACCGGCTGTTCTGGCCTGGTAGCTACTTCCGCTTCATCGGCTCGGTTTCCGGCTGGAAGCGCAGCGTTTTTGCGACTTGCGTTCGGCAACTTTCGCATCGAGCTTGCTTTTGATCCGGGCGAAAGCCTGGTCTCCATCGACCGAACTGCCACTCGCCATGCCCTCGTCCCAAAGACGCCCCAACTCTTGGACACTCACTTTCTCGAAACTTGCCATATCGCGCGTATCTCCACACAAGGATGGTAGATAACGCTCTAGCGATTGCAAGGAACCATTCGAGGCTACTTCCGCTTCAAGGCATCGGCCAGTGCTGCGCCAAACGCGCCTTGCTGTGCCGGTCGTTCCGGCTGACGCTGCGGCATCGGCGAAGGTTGCGCCGGCTTGCCGCCGCCATTGTCGCGCGGCCCCTTCGGCGTCCCGCCCTCGCCGCCGTCCTTGCGCATGGACAGCGCGATGCGCTTGCGCTTGATGTCGACATCGACGACCCGCACCTTCACCACGTCGCCGGCCTTCACCACCTCATGCGCGTCCTTGATGAAACGATCGGCCAGTTGCGAGACATGCACCAGCCCGTCCTGGTGCACGCCGATATCGACGAAGGCGCCGAAGGCAGCGACATTGGTGACGGTGCCTTCCAGAAGCATGCCGGGCTTCAGATCCTTGATGTCGTCGACGCCGTCGGCAAAGGTCGCGGTCTCGAAGCCGGGGCGCGGGTCGCGGCCGGGCTTTTCCAGTTCGGCAATGATGTCGCGCACCGTCGGCAGGCCGAAGCGTTCGTCGACGAAGACTCGCGGATCGAGCGCCTTGAGCGCTGCGCTGTCGCCCATCAGCGAGCGCACATCGCGGCCGCAGGCAGCGACGATCTTCTTGGCCACGCCATAGGCTTCCGGATGGACCGACGAGGCGTCGAGCGGCTCGCTGCCATTGGCAATGCGCAGGAAGCCTGCGGATTGTTCGAACGCGCGCGGTCCAAGCCGCGCCACCTTGAGCAGTTCCTTGCGGCTGGCGAACGGCCCGGTCGCATCGCGATGCGCGACAATGGCATCGGCAAGCGACGCGCCTAGGCCTGACACGCGGGCCAAAAGCGGTGCCGAGGCGGTGTTGAGATCGACGCCGACAGCATTCACCGCGTCCTCCACCACCGCCTCCAGCGAGCGGCCGAGCCGGTACTGGTCGACATCATGCTGGTACTGGCCAACGCCGATCGATTTCGGCTCGATCTTGACCAGTTCGGCGAGCGGGTCCTGCAGGCGCCTGGCGATCGACACCGCACCGCGCAGCGACACGTCGAGCCCGGGAAACTCAGCCGCCGCTGTCGCGGAGGCCGAATAGACCGAGGCGCCGGCTTCGCTGACGATCACCTTGAGCGGCTTTGGCCCACCATCCGAAGGCATGTCGGACAGCATGTCGGCGACCAGCTTTTCAGTCTCGCGGCTGCCGGTGCCGTTGCCAATCGAGATCAGCTCGACCTTGTGCAGGCGGATGAGCTTGGCGAGTTCCGCCTGTGTGCCGCGCACATCGTTCCGCGGCGGAAATGGATAGACCGTCGTCGTCGCCAGCACCTTGCCGGTGCCATCTACCACCGCGACCTTGACGCCGGTGCGGATGCCGGGATCGAGCCCCATGGTCGGCCGCGATCCGGCGGGCGCTGCCAGCAGCAAATCCTTGAGGTTGCGTGCAAAGACATGGATCGCCTCTTCCTCCGCCCGCTCGCGCAGGTCACGCATCAAATCGAGCGTCAGGTGCAGCGAAAGCTTGATCCGCCAGGTCCAGCCGGCAACTTCCATCAGCCAGCGGTCGCCCGGCAGGCTGCCGCCGATGGCGTAGGCATTGGCGATCATCCGCTCGACCGGCTTCACCGGCGAGGCATGGTCGGCATCGACCTCGATGTCGAGCGACAACACCTCTTCGTTGCGGCCGCGCAGCATGGCCAGCGCACGGTGGCTCGGAACATTTGCCCAACGCTCGACATGGTCGAAATAGTCGGAGAATTTCGCCCCGGCCTCCTGCTTGCCGTCGACGACACGGGCACGCATGAAAGCGCGCTCCTTCATGTAGGTTCGCAATTTGCCGACCAGATCGGCATTTTCCGCAAACTGTTCCGACAGGATGTCGCGTGCGCCTTCCAGTGCGGCCTTGGCGTCGGCCACATCCTCGGTCACATAAGCCAGCGCCGCCTCGGCGGGCACCAACGACCGGTTGGCCAAAATAGCCTCCGCCAATGGCCCCAGCCCGCGCTCCCGGGCGATCTCGGCCTTGGTGCGGCGCTTGGGCTTGTAGGGCAGGTAGATGTCTTCCAGTTCAGCCTTAGTGGCGGCAGCCACAATTTTGGCCTCAAGTTCGTCGGTCAGCTTGCCCTGCTCGCGAATCGAACCAAGGATCGTATCGCGCCGCGCATCGAGCTCGCGCAGATAGGCCAGCCGCTCGGCAAGGTCGCGCAATTGCGTGTCGTCGAGCCCGCCGGTGACCTCCTTGCGGTAGCGCGCCACGAACGGCACCGTCGCGCCCTCATCGAGCAGCCCTATAGCTGCTGATGCCTGCTCCGACCGCGCCCCGATCTCTTCCGCGATGATGGATGCGATGCGTTTGCTGTCTGCTGCCATGCTGGTCCCTGTCGCAAAGAGCGGCGACCATAGGCGCTGATGTCCGTCCCGCCAACCGCAGTGTTCTCAAGCGTCAAAGAGGTCCACAGGAAAGCGCCTTGCTTTGGCTCGTCCTCAGACCATCCCGCTCAGCGCCTCGAAAAAGGCAACGATCTCGCGTTCGAGCGGATAATCTTCAGGCACCGGCTGCGACCCCATTTTTGCAATCACCACTTCCATCTTCGGATCGACGTAGAGCCATTGGCCGTGGATGCCGATGCCGCAGAAAGCACCGTTTGCCGCACCCGTCTGGTACCATTTGTTGCGATAGCGGCCCTTCGGGAACAGATGCGCCATCGTGCCGCGCTGCCAGGCCTCCGCGCTGCCGCCGGCAACGGTCGTATCGCGCACCCAGCCTTCCGGCACGATGCCGCGGCCATTGGCCGTGCCGCCCTGCCGCATCATCTCGCCGATACGCGCCAGGTCGCGCGGCGTCACCGAAATGCCGCCGGCGGTGCGCGCCGTACCTTCCATGTCGACGCCGATCGAAGCCTCGCTGACAGCACCCAGGGGTAGCCACAGTTTCTCGCGCATCAGGTCCGGGAAGCGCAGGCCGGAAGCTCGTTCGAGCAGCAGGCCGAGCAGATCGGAATTGGGCGAACGGTAGCGGAAGGTTTTGCCGTGCGGTTCTTCGAGCCGCTGCAAGGTCAGAATGAATTCGCGCAAGCTTTCAGTGCCGCCGCCCGGATTCCACAGCGTCGCGCGGCGGTAACGGGCAAAGGCGCTTTCGGGATCGAGATAGGCCTCCTCGAAATCGAGGCTGACGCTCATGTCGAGCACATGCCGGCAGCTTGCATCGGCATAGGCCGAGCCGGCGGCTTCCGGAATGTACTGGGTCACCGGCGCTTCCGGGTCGAACACGCCCTCGCCTTCCAGTATTCCGGCGATGATCGCGGTGACCGATTTGCTGATCGAAAAGATGATGTGACGGGCGCCGAAATCCATATTGGGCGCGAACCAGTCGCCGATGACCTTGCCAGCCTTCATCACCGTCAGCGCGTCGCTGCTCGAACGTGTGAGGAATTCGGCCACCGTCTCCGGCGCGCCGGCGACGGAGACGTTTTCGCCGAGCAGGCCGCTCAGGTCCCGCACCGGTGCCTCGACGCTTCCCGGCGTCGCCGCCACGGGGGCGGTAGGCACCAGCTCGCCAAGGTTCTGGAACGACCAGCGGTTGAACGGGCTTTCGCGCCAGTTGGAGAGCAGCACCTCATTGCGGGCAAAGCCGTAGCGGGTCTCGAACGCGGTCTTGCCGGTCATGAACGTTTCCTCAGAGGGTGATTTGTTGTGGGTCAACCAAGCGCCATGGCGATGGTGTGCACCGCCTTCAGCGTTGCCACCGAATAGGCGACATTGCTGAAATCCGGATAGGTCGAAAGCTTGACCACGACCATGCCGGTGTCCCAGTCGATATGGATCATCTGCCCGAACACGCCCCGGCACATCAGCGCGCGTGAGCGCGGGTTCTCGATCCAGAACTGGTTGCGATAGCTGCCTTCGGGCAGGCTCGGATTGAAGTCCGGCCCATGCCTGCCGTTGCGCGTCGCCTCGACCCAGTCGGCCGGCACGATGCCGCGGCCCTTGTCGAGGATCAGCTGGCCGAAGCGGGCGTAATCGCGCAGCGTCGCGTTGAAGCCGCCATCGGCCAGCGCATAGCCGGCGCTGTCGACCGTGAAGCAAGCGCTTTCGTCGGCGCCGAGCTTTTGCCACAGCTCCTCGGACACCAGCTGCGCCAGCCGTTTACCGGTGACCCGCTCCATGATGAAGGCAAGCACGTCGGTCTCGATCGAGCGGTACTCGAACGCGGCGCCATGCGGCCGCACCTTGTCCTTCAGCTGCAGGATCAACTCGAACAGATGCGGCGGCCATTGGAAATCCGGATCGCTGTCCGGCGGCACCGGCTTCCAGCCCGTGGCGACATCAACCTGGCCGATGTCGGAGTAACGGTCGGTGTATTCCTCGGAAAAGCGCACGCCGGTGGTCATATCGAGCACATGCTGCACGCTGGCGCCGTCCCAGCCGGTCGCGCCGAGCTCCGGCAGATAGGCGGTCACCGGTTTGGCCGGGTCGATCAAGCCGCGCCCAACCAGAATACCGAACACGGTGCCTGTTACCGACTTCGCCATCGACTGCGACAGATGCAGCGTGCGCTCGGCCATGCCGTTGAAATAGCGCTCATAGGCGACCTTGCCGTCTTTGAGCACCAGGAAGCCGTCCGTGTAGGTCTCGTCGAGCAGGCCAACGAGCGTCGTCGGACGGCCCTTGCTGTCTTCCACCGGCAGCGCGTCGAGATCGGTCTCTGCGCGCTCAAGACGATGGCGATGGCCATTACCGCGCCAGACCTCGATGGTCGGCAGGAATTCGCGGATGTGCTGAAAGGCCCAGCGATTCCATGGCGGCCGGTCCCAGTCGAGCTTCGGCAGCACCATTTGAGGCGGCGAGCCCTGCATGATCGACGGCCGCGGATCGCTGTTGCGATAGGAGTCCATGAAAGCCATTCCGGAAAAGAAAAGACCCGGCGGCGCATGCCGCCGGGTCTGTCAGACTGCGGTTATTTCTGCAGTTCGGTCCAGATCTTGGTGTAGATGTCCTGGATCTCAGGCGCGCACATCTTCTGGAATTCGCCTTGTGCCTTCGCAGCCTCCGGAATGACGACTTCCGGGGCATCCTTCATATCGGCCGGCATGTACTTGTCCGAGCCGGTAATGGCGTTTGCGTAGCGATGGAAGGCCGAGAGGCCGGCCGCGTTTTCCGGATCCATGATGAAGTTCTGGAACAGCTTGGCGTTCTCGACATTTTTGGCTTCCTTGAGAACGACGACGTTATCGCTCCACAGGCCGTAGCCTTCCTTCGGATAATTGTAATGGATGGCCGGATTGGCCAGCCGCTGACGCAGCGCCGAACCGTTCCAGTCGCTGGTCGCCTTGAAGTCGCCGGCGCCCATCTTTTCGATGGTGTTGTATTCCATGGCGATCCAGTTCGGCTTGGCCGCGACAAGCGTGTCGCGCACCTTCTTCAGCACCGTCTTGTCGTCGGTGCACTGCTGGCCGCCGACATATTTGATCGCCGCGAAGATAACGTCATTCATCTCGGGAACGACATTGGTCTTGCCCTTCAGCTCGTCCGGCGTGTTGAAGATGATGCCCCAGCTGTCGGCTGGTCCCTTGTAGGCATCGGTGTTGACGACGACGCCGACGGTGCCCAGCGCCCACGGCACGGAATATTTGCGGCCGGGGTCGAAGTCTGGATTGGCCCATTCCGGCGCCACGTTCTTGAAGTTCTCCATCTTGCCCGGATCGGTCTCCTGCACGAGGCCCTCCTTGATCCAGATCGGCACGTAGGTTTGCGACGGAACGGCGATGTCGAAGCCGGTGCCGCCCTGGCGTACCTTGGCGAGCGCCGTATCGTTGGAATCGTAATCGGTGATCGTCACCTTGACGTTGTATTTGGCTTCGAACTTTTTGATCACATCGGGGCTGGTATAGTTGCCCCAATTGTAAATGTTCAGCTCGCCATCGGCGCGGGCCAGGCTCGTCGTTGCGAGCAGCGCCAACCCGATGGCGGCTGTCGTTGTTTTCCAGTTCATGGTTTTAGCTCCCATTTGTCGGTTCAGTCTCTTTTCCTGCTGACGAAGAAAAACAACGTGACGATCGCGACCGAAAGCAGCAGGAAGGCGGTCGATATCGCGTTGATCTCAGGCGTGATGCCGCGGCGGATCTGGCCGAGCATGTAGGTGGGCAGCGTATCCTGGCCGCCCGATTTGACAAACTCGGTGATGACGACGTCATCGAGCGAGATGACGAAGGCCAGCATCAGTCCGGCCAGTATGCCGGGCCACAAAAGCGGCAGCGTGATGCGGCGGAAGGTCTTCCAAGGCGTCGCGTACAGATCGGCGGCCGCGCGCTCCAGCGTCAGGTCCATGTTTTCCAGGCGCGCCCGGATCGGCAGATAGGCGAACGGGATGCAGAACGCCGTGTGCGCGGCGATCAGATAGCCAATGCCGGAATAGCCGGTGAAGATCTTGATGCGCGAGAAGAAGATCAGCAGCGCCACGCCGGTGACGATCTCGGGCACCATCAGCGGCTGGTTGATCGCCGCATATTTGAAGGTGAGGCCCGGATAGGACGCGGTGCGCGTGGTGGCGAGCGCGGCCATGGTGGCAAAGATTGTCGACAGCACCGCAGCGACGGCGCCGATCTGGAACGAGCGTAGCGTCGCGTCGATAACTTGCACGTTCTGCCAAGCCGACTGGAACCAGCGCATCGAAAAGCCGCCCCATTCGGACGTCGAGTTCGCCGCGTTGAAGGCATAGGCGACCAGCACGATGATCGGCAGATAGAGCACGATAAAACAGGTCGCAGCGATCACCGTGAAGCCGGTCTGGTGCTTGATGGAAAAGTTCTTAGCCATGCCGCGCCCCCGACTTGCCGGCATTGCGCACATAGGCAAGCAGCGCCACCATGACGATGATCATCACCGTGATCGACAGCGCCGAGCCGAGCGGCCAGTTGCGGCCTTGGCCGAACTGCAATTCGATCAGGTTGGACAGCATCATATTCTTGCCGCCGCCAAGCACGCTCGGCGTCACATAGGCGCCAAGGGCTGGAATGAAGACCAGGATGGAGCCGGCAATGACGCCGGGTTTGACCAGCGGGAAAATGATCTTCCGCAATACCTTGAATCGGGTCGCGTAGAGGTCGTAGCCCGCCTCGACGAGGCGAAAATCAAGCTTCTCCATGCTGGCATAGATCGGCAGCACCATCAGCGGCAGATAGACATAGGCCATGCCGATCAGAATCGCCGTGTCGGTGAAGAGGATCTGCACCGGCGCTGAAACGATACCAAGCTTGATAAGGATGGTGTTGATGATGCCTTCGTTGCGGATGATCTGCAGCACGGCGAAGGTGCGGATCAGAAGGTTGGTCCAGAACGGAATGGTGATCAGGAACAGCCAGAGATCCCTGGTTTTCTCGCTGCGCGTCGCCATGAAATAGGCGGTTGGAAACCCCAATGCCAAAGTGGCGATCGTCGTTATCACCGCCAGCTTGATCGAGCGCCAGAAGATGGTGACATGCGCTGCCGCAAGCGAAAGCGTATCGTCGAAAATGTCGCGTTCCATGAACACCGACAGCCAGGCATCGGGCGAAAACTGCCACTTCACATCGCCATAGGGGCCAGGCGTCAGGAACGAGTAGATCAGCACGATCAGCAAGGGGCCGGTCGCGGCGAGGAAGATCACCAGCAAGGCTGGCGCTGACAGCAGCCACCGGTCGCGCACATCGCGTCGCTCCGCTGCCTTGGCGACTTGTTCCGCGGTCGCCATGATCAGTCCTTCAGCACTTGCGCGGCGTCGTTGCCGATCATGATGCCGATCTGGCCGCCCTGCACGAAGCCGTCACCGGCGCCGCGGCTGTTCTGACGCCGCACGATGAACGGCTCGCCACCGGCAAGGCGCAGATGGAAGTGCGTGTCGGTGCCGAGATAGACGATGTTTTCGACGGTACCGGACAGCGAAGCGCTCGGGCTGGCCGTGCCCAACTGCGCATGCTCTGGACGCACGACGATGGTGACCTTGCCGCTGGGGCTGAAGCCTTCCGGCAGCGAGGCTGGGATTTCCACACCAGACGGCAGCTTCACCGTCGCCCGGCCACCAGTCGCGCTAACCACATCCGCCTTGAGGAAGTTCGACTCGCCGATGAAGTCGGCGACGAAACGCTCGGCCGGCCGGTCGTAGATGTCGCGCGGCGAGCCGACCTGCAGGATTTTGCCCGACGACATCACCGCGATGCGGTCCGACATGGTCAGCGCTTCCTCCTGGTCGTGGGTGACGAAGATGAAGGTAATGCCGGTCTCGTGCTGCAGCCGCTTCAATTCGATCTGCATTTCCTTGCGCAGCTTGTAGTCGAGCGCCGAGAGCGGTTCGTCGAGCAGGAGCACCTTGGGCTGCGGCGCCAGCGCCCGGGCGAGCGCCACGCGCTGCTGCTGGCCGCCGGAGATCTGGCTGGTTCGGCGACCCGCCAGCGCCTCCATCTTCACCAGTTTCAGCATCTCGGCGACGCGCGCCTTGATCTCGGCCTTCGGCTTGCCCAGCATTTCCAGGCCAAAGCCGATATTGTCGGCGACCGTCATATGCGGGAACAGCGCGTAGGATTGGAAGACGGTGTTGACCGGCCGCTTGAAGGGCGGCAACGGCGCGATGTCCTGGCCGTAGAGGAGGATTTCGCCGGCGGTTGGAAAGTCGAAGCCGGCAATCAGCCGCAGCAACGTGGTCTTGCCGCAGCCGGATGGTCCCAGCAGGGTGAAGAACTCATTCTCGCGGATGGATACCGAGACCGTATCGAGGGCAGCAACCTGCCCCTCACCCGATCCGAAAATTTTACTGACGTTTACGACTTCAATTGCATTCCGATCCGGTTTTTCCGGCACGATACGCCTCACTGTTGACCCCGCTCTTGCTGGCGGAGTTTTTCCCCTGTTCGATGTGACCACACGGCCGGTAGGTTGGCAAGTCCGGCATTGAATCACAGTTCAGTCGGTCATTTCGTCTTGCAAGCGGCAAGCTGTGCAAGCCGCATGCCATTGTCAGGCCTGGTAGATGACCTTGCCACCGCAGACCGTCGTCACCGGCCGCAGCTTGTGTAGATCGGCCGGCGCCGTCTTCTCGATATCGGCCGACAAAACCACCAGATCCGCCATATAGCCGGGTTTCAGAACGCCTTTGCGATGCTCGGCGAATTCGGCATAGGCGCCCTCGACCGTGTAGGCGGCAATCGCTTCCTGCAGCGAGAAACTCTGGTCAGGATCGCCTTCTGCCCATGGTTTGCGCTGCACTGCCGCCTGAATGCTCAGGATCGGGTCGATCGCCGCCACCGGCCAGTCCGAGGCGAACACGACATGGGCGCCGGCGCTTTTCAGGGTGCGCCAGGCATAGCTCAGCGGCCAGCGGGCCGGCCCGATGCGTGACACCGTCGGCTCCAGCGGAAAATCCATGGCGCCGGGCGGATGCGACGGCTGCATCGAGGCGATGACGCCGAGTTCGGCAAAACGCGGCACGTCGGCTGCTGTGGTGACCTCGATGTGCTCAACCCTGTGCCGGCTGTCGCGCTTGCCATTGACCTTCTGCGCCGCCTCGTAACCGTCGAGCACTGCGCGCACCGCGCCGTCACCGATCGAGTGCACGGCGATCTGCAGCCCGCGTTTGTCGATAGCCACGGCGAGATCGATAAATTGCTGCGGCGTGAACAGCGGCTCGCCGACCCAGTCGGGACGATCCGCATAGGGTTCGACCATAACAGCGGTCCAGGAATCGAGCACGCCGTCATAGAACACCTTGACCATGCCCGATGACAGCCACTCACTGTGGTAGCGCTCGGCCATGACGGACGCCTTCTCGAGCATGTCGAGTGTCATGAAATTCTTGTAGTGGAACGGGATCTTGACGCGGCAGGGCAATCCCTCCTCGGCCTCGATCTCGGAAAGCAGTTCGAGCTGGTAGAGATTGCCGTCCATGTTCTGGATCGAGGTGATGCCGTGGCGCGCGCACCATGCAAGCCCGCGCCGCATGATGTCACGGTCAGCGGCCCGCTCGGCGGCCGACGGCATTGGGTCGGGCTCACCGCCGGTCGACAGCCCCAGCCGCACCCGGCTTTCGCCGGCAAGGTCGAGCACCGGACCGAAGGCCTCGCCCTCGCGCAATTCGCCCGCGGCCAGGCCGTCGCCACCCATCACGATCTCGTTGCCCGGACCGAGCGTGCGTCCCTTCAGGATGCCGGCTATCTCCAACGCCTTGGTGTTGGCCCACATCGTATGGTGGTCGGGCGCTGCCATGCAGAAGGGGCGGTCGGGCAGGATGGCGTCGAGATGATGGCGTGTCACCCGCTCGTCGCCGAGCACGGTGTAGTCGACGCCCTGTCCCACAAGCATTTTCGCCTCGGGCCGCGTCGTTGCGTAGTCGCGGATGGCGCTTTGAAGCGCCTCGAATCCATGGATACCGCCGAGTTGAAGATGCGCGAGCTCGGCCCCTCCCGAGAACAGATGCATGTGGGCTTCGATGAAACCGGGCAGGACCGAACCGCCCTTGGCGTCGATCACCTCTGTGGTCGTTCCCTTGAGTTTTTCGATGGCGGCGTGGTTGCCTATGGCGATGATGGCGCCGTCCTTGACGGCAATCGCCTGGGCGGCGGGATTGTCATCGTCCATGGTCCGCACGCGACCATTGATGACGATCAGATCAGCATTTTGACCCGCACCCGTGACAGACATCGCGACTCCGCGCTTTTGACGACTGGCTGAGACCGACAACCCTCTTGTCCGACAAGCTGCCACTCCGCTGGAGCGGCGTTATCGGACGAAAACTGATGCCAGTGCGCTGTTTCGAAATTCCCCTTGTGATCTCTCAAAACAGCGTGGATAAAAGAATGCGACTAATTATTCGCGTTTGTCAACGTGCCGAATTTCGAATGTATTGTGGACAACACACCACGCCAATGTTGAGACCGGGACCTGTGTTGAAACCGGCTGGGAACGAAGGCATCAATCCGTGAAGCGCAGTCTCAGCCGCGAAACCAGGATGGCGCTCGAACCGCGCAAGCAGCCGCGGCAGGAACGGTCGAGCAAGGTGGTCGACAGGATACTCGACGCTGCGCTGATCCTAACGCGGGAGCAAGGAACCAAGACGCCGACGACGCTCGCCATTGCCCGGCGCGCGGGCCTGTCGGTCGGTTCAGTCTACCAGTACTTTCCCAACAAGGAAGCCATTCTCCTCGACCTCGCCCGGCGCTGGCTGTCGTCCTTTCCCGAGGTGATCGCCAGGCGCATCGAGGTCACCCCACCCACCAACCGCGACGAATTTCGGCAGGAGGTGCGCAAGCTCTTCATCGATACCTCCAGAATATATCTCGAAAACGCCACCCTGATGCCGGTGATCGAGGCGATATCCGGCAATGCCGACCTCAGGCCGATCCAGGACGAATATGACGAGCAGATCATCGCGCTTTACGCCGCGTGGCTGCAGCATGTGAACCCGGCCCTTGAAGACAAGATCGCCAGCCGGCTCGGCGTGCTGATGATGGATGTCGGGCACGCCTGCCGGCTTGTGGGGTTGAAGCGGGATCGCAAGACATACGACCTCATCGAGGACGATGTGGAAAGAATGTGGCTCGCTTTGGTCACCCCCTATCTCAACCTTGACTGATTTCGCTATTTCGAGAGGAAATTCATGAAGACTGTCTATTCGCCGCTTCATGCCGGCCATGCCGGCCAGATGGAACTGGTCACGTCGGCAATCGTGCCGGGTTTCGAAAAGCCGTCGCGGGCCGAGTTCATCAAGGCGCGGGTCGAGAGCGAGAAGCTGGGGCCGATCATCGGACCGGTCGAGCACGATCTCACAGCCGCCAAGCGCATCCACAAGGCCGACTATATCGACTTCCTGCCGACCGTCTGGCCGGCGTGGAAGGCCGCCGGCTTCGAGGGCACGGCGATGCCCTTCACCTGGCCGACGCGCGGCCTGCGCGGCGACGTGCCACCCAAGCGCGTCGACG
Organism: Mesorhizobium sp. C416B; assembly: GCF_030323165.1. Classification (NCBI taxonomy): domain Bacteria; kingdom Pseudomonadati; phylum Pseudomonadota; class Alphaproteobacteria; order Hyphomicrobiales; family Phyllobacteriaceae; genus Mesorhizobium; species Mesorhizobium sp. C416B. The sequence continues at coordinate 5,145,397 of NZ_CP100471.1, read as the reverse complement.
CCTTGCTCGGCTACTATTCCTTCGACGCCGGCGCCACCTTCGTCGAAGGCACATGGACCGCGATCAAATCGTCCTATGACGTGGCGCTGACGGCGGCGGCCTTGGTCAAGGGTGGCGAGCGGTCGGCCTTCGCGCTCTGCCGCCCGCCCGGCCATCACGCCGGTGCCGGGTTCATGGGCGGCTACTGCTACATCAACAATGCCGCGGTCGCCGCGCAGTGGTTCCTCGATCAGGGCGCAAAACGCGTCTCGATCCTCGACGTCGACTATCACCACGGCAATGGCACGCAGGAGATCTTCTATGAACGCGCCGACGTGCAGGTTCTCAACCTGCATGGCGATCCCATGGTGGAGTATCCGTTCTTCCTCGGCCATGCCGATGAACGCGGCGCCAGCGCCGGCGAAGGTTTCAACGTCAATTATCCCATGCCCTTCGGCACCAATTGGGACGCCTGGAACGCCTCGCTGGAGGATGCCTGCGCCAAGCTCGCCGCCTACGCCCCCGATATCGTCATCGTGTCGCTCGGCGTCGACACCTTCGAGAAGGACCCGATCAGCCAGTTCAAGCTGAAAAGCCCGGACTATCCGAAGATCGGCCATCGCATCGCCAAGCTCGGCCTGCCGACGCTGTTCGTGATGGAAGGCGGCTACGCCGTCGAGGAGATCGGCATCAACGCCGTCGGCGTGCTCACCGGCTTCGAGGACAAATAGGAAAGCAATTCCAGGATAAGTGTGAGGCGGTTTTCCGGCCGGAATTGCGCCAAAGAGATATGGGGCGGCTCCGGCCGCCCCGACCTCTATCTAGGCGGCCGCCGCCGGGTTGGGCACAACCACCGGAACGGCTGGCCTTCGCGACCGACCGATGCGGTAGACAATCACCGCCGCAATCACGCCTGCCGCCAGGATGGCCACCGCCAGCAACGGCCGGTACCAGAACCAGGCAATCGCAATCGTCACCGTGCCGACCAGGATCGCCAGGACGAAGGCGATAATGCCGGTACCCATCCGCGCCATGCTGCCGAGGAAGGGTATGACATCGAGGATCACCCCGATCGGGCTGAGGAACAGCGCAAAGCCTATGGTCAGCAACAGCAAGCCGGCGCCGCGCAGCAGCCAGGTGATCAGCGTGTTGGCGCTGACGGCGTCGGCGAACATCTTTTCGGCCGGGACGTTGCCGGTGTCGACCATCAGCAGCGCATCGCCGGCTTGCGTCTGGTAGGGCTCGAAGCGGCTGCCGGCCTGGCGCGCGATGATACTGATCACGCCCAGCGGCGCCAGTTCGTAGCCGATGCGATAGTCGCCCAAAGCGGGCTTCGTGTTGTCATTGCCGAGATAAATCTTGCCATCGACGATGCTGAGCGGTTTCGTTCCGGTATAGGCAGCCTTTATCGCCGCCGACTGGTCGGCTGACAGGGAATAGTCCTTGTCACCCTCGATGCGGTCCAGCACCGGCGTATCGAGATCGAAGGCGACAAGCTTGCCCTCAGGAATCTGGAAGGTCCGGCCGTGGATTTCCATCGGCGGAGTCTGGTGGCCGTCCGGCTTCTTGAAATCGGAGGAGTCGATCTGGCTGTCGTCCCACACCTTGGAATAGCTGTAGGTGGTCACCGTCTCTTCGCCACCGCCGAGCTTCTTCGTCGTCTCCGACTTGGACTCTTCCTTCCACTGATACATCTCGACGCTGCGCGACAGCCGCAGCCCTTGCGCCGCAATGCCGAAATCCGGATCCGCCAGACCGCTGTCCGCCGTCACCAGCCCGCTGACATGAACCAGCTTGCCGTCATTGGCGGTATCGACGCTGTCGGCGCCGACCGAAACCACCGCTCCAGAACCTTCGGCCAGCGAGCGCGCCGTCTGCACGGCGCGGCCTTCGTTCCAGAACAGCCCGATCACCATCAGCACGATCAGGATAAGGCCGAAGATGACCCCGCCGACCGCGCGCTTGATCCGCCCGAACCACGAGACGGACGTTACTTCCCGAAATGAATCGCTCATCGTTTCCCCCGAAACAAAGTTATCCCAAAATTACAACGCGGCCGGCGGCTGCGCGTTTAGCCCGTCAATCGGCGTGGATCTGCGCGCCGCAATCCCTGTCGCCGGCGCAGGCGTGCACCGCGCGTGTCGTGCCGCCATCGCCAACCCGCCACGGCGAGGCAGACAGCGGCGCCCGGCGATTGCCCCCGAGAAGATCGAGCGCCCGCATCGCCGTGTCTTCGCCAGCCTCGTCACGCTTGACGATCTCGACGTCCTTGAGGCCGATCGCGGCAAGCTGCGGCATCACCACATCGGGGTCGCCCGCTACCACGATCAGCGACGGATCGAGCGACGCCAGGGCCAGCGCCTGTTTCTGAACCGCATCGAGCGTCAGCTTTGTGCGCGCCGCCATGCGGGTTTGCTGGTCCTCCAGCGTCGATCCGCTGCCAACCGCGCCAATCAGCGAGGAGAACAGACCAGCCGACGTCTCGGCCGATCCAGCCAGCGCCCGGCGATAGACGGTCACCGTGCGGTCGACCTCGTCCTGCGCTACCGGCAAGGTTGTCAGGCCGGCAAATCCTTTCAGGATTTCGGTAATCGCCGGACCGGTGTTGGCGCGCTCGACGGTGGTTGCCACGACCAATCCCGAGCCGGCCTTCATCGGGCTCATCAGATAGCTCGACACGCCATAGGAATAGCCCTTCTCCTCGCGGATCACCGAATTCAGCCGGCTGGAGAAATCGGCGCCAAGCAGGTTGGAGACCGCGGTCGATTCGGCGCGCTCGCTCTCGTCGGTGCCGGGCGCCGGCCGCGCCACGAACAGTGCCGACTGGCTGGCGCCGGGTTCGGGCACCAGCAGCACTTTCTGTCCCCCGTTGAAATGCGCTGCCGGCGACGGCTCGACGGCATAGCCGGCGGTGTCGCTTGTCCACGCGCCGAATGCTTTTTCAAGGCTGGCGGCGACGGTCGCGACCGGCATCGGGCCGACGCTATAGAAGGTCACCGCCTTCGGCGTGAACTCCGCCTTGAATGCGTCCCTCGCCTCGTCGAGCGAGATCGAGGCCAGCGCCTTTGCCGACCAGTCCACCGCTGCCTTGCCCGGCACCTGCGGGATCAGCGTCGCCTTTGCCATGCGGCCGGCAACGCCGGGCAGATCCGCCTCGCGGCCGTTTAGCCAGTCGACCGTCTGCGCCATCAGCACCGTCCATTCGGTCTTGTCGAAACGAGGCTTCAGCACCGCGTCGGCGAGCAGGCCAATACCCTGGTCGAGCTTTTCCGGCGGTACGCCAAGCGTCATCATCGTGGTCAGCGTTCCGGCCTGGTGGCCGACGCCGGCGCCGATGTCGCTGGCCGCCTTGGCGAAATCAGCCGAGCCGCGATCGGCGGCCCCGCGTGTCGCCATGCTTGCTGCAAGCTCCAGCAATCCCTCCTTGCCTTCCGGCACGCTGTTCCAGCCGCCGGCGGCACTGGCCGCGACATAGACCATCGGCGCTTCCGGCATTGTGTAGTGGACGAGTTTGATGCCATTCGAGAGCGTCGCCGTTTCCATGGCGGGCAGTGTTGCCGAAGGCGCTTGCCCGGCCGCATGCTTCGGAATGTCGATCGCCGCTCGCTCCGGCGCGGTGAACGGCTGCGGTGTGCCGGACGACCCGATCAGTGCATCGGGATAGCCGCCGCGCGGGCCGGGCTTCAGCACCAGTATGCTGGCGTCTTCCGGTTTCAACAGCCGCTTCATCGTTGCCTCGACGCCCGCCACGCTGGCGTCCTTCACCCGCGGGTCGTCCACCAGCGCGCTCTGCGCATCGCCGAGCACGTCGGCATTGTAGGAGACGACGCCGGCGCGATCCTTCAGTGCTTCGCTGCCGAGCCGCGCTGCCTGCAAGATGCCGGTGCGCGCACGCTCGACATCGACCGGATCGAGCGGGGTCTTCAGGAAATCCGCAAACGCCGTTTTCATCGCGCTTTCCAGCGCTTCCGGCGCCACACCTTCGGCGGCACCCGCCTCGAAGGTAAAGCGGCCACCGAGCAGACCGCCGGTCCAGCTCGCGCTGGCATAGGTGGCAATGCCCAACTGCGAAACCAGCCGGTTGCGCAAAAACCCATATTCGCCGTTGCCGAGCAGTTCGGCGGCAATGCTGAGCGCACCATTGTCGGGCGACTGCGCCACCGGGCCACTGAAGCCGACCACGACGATGGAGCTTGGCACACGATCCTCGAGCACCAGCTTGAGCCGGGCCTGCGTCGGTGCCGGCACGGCGGGCCGCGCCACATCGGCGCCGCGCGCCACGCGGCCGAACGTGTCGGCAATCAGCGCCTTGGTGTCGTCGATCTCCAAGTCGCCGACCAGCACCAGCACCGCATTGTTGGGCAGATAGTAGCTGTTGAAGAAACCCCTGACATCGTCGAGCGTCGCCGCATCGAGATCGGCGACCGAGCCGATAACCATGCGGCTATAGGGATGCGGCTTCGGGAACAGCCCGGACCAGAAAGCTTCCCAGCCGGATGCGCCGGCCTTGTCGAGCACGTTCTGGCGCATCTCGTTCTTGACCACCGAGCGCTGCAGATCGAGCTTGGCCTGAGTCACCGAGCGGCCGAGATTGGCCATGCGGTCGGCCTCCAGCGACAGGATCATCGGCAGTGACGACGACAGCCCGTCGACGTAATAGACCGTGCCGTCTTCGGTGGTCCAGGCATTGATCTCGTTGCCGAGCGCGGCATGCGCACCGAACACGTTCGGCCAGGCCGGCGTGCCGGAAAACATCAGATGTTCGAACAGATGCGCAAAGCCCGAGCGTCCCGCGGGTTCATTCATCGACCCGACGCGGTAGCGCAGGTTCATCACCACCTTCGGCACGCGATGGTCGGGCACCAGCACCACCTGCAGCCCGTTTTCGAGCGCATAGGTAACGGTCGGCTCAGCCTTGGCGGGCGCTGCCATGCCGGCAAGAACCGCAAGCACCACCTTGAACGCCAGGAAAACCTGCTTCATCATGACCCCCGATGCTGATGGCCGCGAGCAAGCGCCGCCAAATCCGCCGTATGACCGAAGGGATGCCCACCCCTCCCGGCTGCCGAGACCCTATCGGAATCGATCGGCCCTCGATACGGCAGTATCGCAACACCCTCTGGCTTTTTCGTGTCGGCGTTTCAGGCCTTTTGCGGCGGCAAAGGCCGCGAAAGCCGCCCCTGAGTCGCTTGAGTCCAATAATATTGATTTTGTCAAATCGCGTTTGATGTCGGATTCATCTGCGGGTAGATTAGACCCGAATCAGCCGGTCCTTGGGGGGCGCGGCGACCACCCAAAGTCTCAAGTTCCGGCCAATGACCGGCACCAGACGCGGACGGCTTCGCGTTCCCTGAATGGATTCGGCGATCAGCGCGACCGCCGCGCCGTGTGAGTGCTTCGTAAACGTGATGCGTCTTCAAGTTCGGCCGCTGCCAACCCCAGCGTCCGGGCTCAAGAAAAGACTCCGGCCATGACATACAACCAAAGCATCCAATGAGCAGTTCCGCCGCGCTTCTCCAATCCGATACGTTAGGCTCGCGCCTTGAATCGCGCGGCGATCTCACCTCCTTTTTCATGCAGCTTGCCGCCGAGATCGGCGCCGACAGCTACATGCTCGTCGCCATCGTCCACGACCAGGATCGTAACGACGCCCGCATCGTCTCATCCAACTGGATCTTCGACGCCATTGAACTGATCGGCAAGCGGCTGATCGCCGGCCTTGCCCAGGGACCGCTGACCGTTGCACCTGGCATCCGCCCGAGGCCGCTGGTCGCCGCCGCGGCGCCCGACGCCGGCGGACTGCTCACAGGCGAAGAGGCGCGCCTGCTCGACGTGCTTGGACATGCCGAAGTCTATTCACTGCGGCTCAATGTCGGCCGCCAGCGGCTGTTTGCGCTTTTCTCGGCGGCCGAGGCCGGCAGTATCGACCAGCCGGCGCTGATGAAGGCTCAGTTGAAGTGCTGTTACGCGCTGTCCGCCATCCCGCAATTGATCGCCGCCGTCGCCATGCAGGACCCGCTGTCCGACCGCGAGCGCGAATGCCTGTTCTGGGTGTCTGAAGGCAAAACCACCGATGAGGTCGCAGTGATCCTCGGGGTCTCGTCCAACACCGTCAACAGCTACATCACCCACGCCATCCAGAAATTCGCGGCGTCGAACCGCGCGATGGCCATCGCCACGGCGATCAGGAGCGGCATCATTTGAAACATGCTGACATCAAGGCGGCGGCCGAAGCCCTTTTCAACGAGCAGCGCAATCCGTTCGGCGCCTTCTCCATCGGTTCCGAGACGCACCATGCCGTTACCATCCCGGACGCGGTGCGCCGCTGCCGCTGGATCGCCGTCGACATCAACGCGTCGGCGTTTGGCCTCTACTTCGTCAGCCCCTCGCCGGAACGGGCGCGCCTGGTGCCGAGCTTCGATTCCGACTATCCCGCCACCGCGGTGACAACCAAATTCATTGCCGGCGCCAACGGTGAGGAGATGGTTCGCCACAGCGGCGCCTCGACAGCGCCGCGCTGGTGGGCCGATGACGGCATCGCCGGCTCGGACGCCGTCTTCAAGAACCTCGCCTGGGCGGAGCGGACGGAGCCGCTGGCGCCGGGCACCAACGGCATTGGCTTTCCCGTCCATGCCGATCGCGGCCATTGCGGGCTGGTGGTGTTCCTCGGCTCGACGATCGCTTTGCCGGAGGACACGCTCTACGAAATCCACGCCCGCTGTTTTTCGCTGTTCGCCGCCGTCGCCCGCATTCGTCCGAACGATGCCGGCCGGATGCGGTCGATCTCCAAGCGTGAACTGGAGTGCCTGAAGCTGACCGCCAACGGCAACACCAGCGAAGAGATCGCCAGGCTGTTGAAGCTGTCGGTCCACACCGCCAACCAGTATCTCACCCAGTCGACGCAGAAGCTCAACGCGGTCAACCGCAACCAGGCGGTGGCCAAGGCGCTGCGGCTGGGGCTGATCGAGTGATCGCGTCTGGCAGTTGGAGTAAGACAAAAGATCAGCGATAGGCGAGCGGCTCGGTCCTGCGGATTCGCGCCTCTTCGATCACCGTCTCCAGCAAAGCGGTGTTGTGCTCGGGGTCTTCCCCGGGCTTTTCGAACGACACATAGTTGACCGCGACCGAAGACCTCTCCTCGCTCAGCGTCAGCTGGAAATAGACGGTGACGCCCGGCGGCCGAAGCTCGAGATCGAGCACGATGCGCGGGCTGCCGCTCCAGTCGACATGTGCCTCTCCGCCATGGCCGAGCCTGAGCGTGCCTGGGAGGAAAAAAAGCTCCACAGCCGAATCCACCAGATCCGACAGGCAAGCGAAATGCTCGAGCCGGATGAAGGCGATGTAGTCGGCGACGTCGATCAGCCGCAACTCGTCGACCACCTGCTCGATGGCCTTGGCGACGATGAGTTCGCGGGATTTTGCGTGCGGTTGGCGGTTCATGAAATTTGTCTCCGCTCAGCCTTTTTGGAGTAGACGATCCGCACCAGTTCGGCGACGGCCTGGTAGAATTGCGACGGGATCACGCTATCAACCGAAACTTGCTTGTACATGGAGCGGGCGAGCGCCACGTCCTCGAAGATCGGGATGTTGTGCTCCTTGGCAATCTCGCGAATCTTGAGCGCCACAAGGTCCTGGCCCTTGGCCAGCACCATGGGTGCTGAATCCTCGTCGCGGACATATCTGAGCGCGATGGAAAAGTGCGTCGGATTGGCGATGATCAGCGTCGCGCGCGGCACCGCCGTCATCATCCGCTTGCGCGCCCGGTCGCGCGCCAGCGAGCGCAGCCGCGACTTGATGATCGGGTCGCCCTCGGACTGCTTGAACTCGTCCTTGACCTCCTGCTTGGTCATCCGCAGATCCTGCTTCCAGTGGAAGCGCGACCAGACGACGTCGACCGCCGCGATCAGCCCCATGACGAAGACGATCGCCACCAATATGTCGACGGTGATGCTTTTGATGACGAGGCCGAAAGCGACGGGGTTGGTGATCATGCCGGCCAGGAGCTGGCGGTAGTCCTGCGATAGCGTGAAGTAGAGCACGATGCTGGCGAAGCCGAGCTTGCCCAGCGATTTCAGGAACTCGACCCAGCCCTGAATGCCGAACATCCTGGTCCAGCCTTTGGCTATCGAGATGCGCGACAGTTGCGGCCGGATCCGCTCGCCGACGACTTGCGGCATGTTCTGCAGCACCGAGGCGCCGATGCCGGCCACCACCAGCAGCACCAGCAGGCTGACGACGGCGTTGCCTATTTCCATCATCACGGTCTTGTAGAGCGCGATGACGTCGGTCTCGGTGTCCATCGGCCACGCCTCGGGCTTTTCCAGGAACATCGACAGGAACATGCCGAGATCAACGACCGCGTCCTTGGCGTAGAAGACGGTGAACACCAGTATGGCGATGAAGGACGCCAGAAGTGCGGCCTCTCGCGAATGGGGCAGCTTGCCCTGTTCGACGGTGTCGCGGATCTTCTTTTCGGTCGCGTCTTCGGTTTTGGAGTCTTTGTCCGCCGCTTCAGCCATTCAGCGCTCGGCGTTAAGCCGCTTCGCTCTGCTGCGATGAGGGCAGTTCGAAAGCCCCCTCGCGCGAAAGCCGGATTGTCGCCACCGCGATGTTCTTGCGCGCCGTCATGATGTCGGCAAGCTGAATGCCTTCCGAGCCCTGGCCGAGCTCGGACTCGATCATGCGCCGCGACCGTGCGCCGATCGCCGACAGCACCGATTCCGTCAATGCGGGCGCCGCACCGCGCAGCGCCAGCGTGATCAGTTCGGTCGACAGCCCGTCGAAAAGGAGTACCCTCGCCTTCTGCGTCAAAAGCGGCAGATCGTCGAAGGCAAACAACCTGGAGCGAACACCGCCGAGGTCCGGCGTGCCGGCCTCTTCCAGATCCTGCATGACCTCTTCCAACTGAGGCTTGTCCATCTCGTTGAGCATACTGGCGACGCGCGCCTGTCCCGCCGAGATATCCTTGGTCGCGGTCTGCGCCAGCACGCTGGCGCGCAGCTGGTTCTCGATGATCCTGGTGGCCGCGTCCGGAATGGTCGCCATCGTCACCATGCGCTTGATGATCTCGCTGCGCATCGGCTTTTCCATGGTCAGCAAAATGTTGGCGGCGGCTTGCGGCGCAAGCTTCGACAGCACCATGGCCGCGGTCTGGGGATGCTCGGCGGCAAGGAATGTGCCCAGACGCGTCGGTTCGAGCTTTTCCAGCTCCGGCCAGATCGGCGGTGGCCCTTCCGGCGCAACCTCGAAGCGCTTGTCGCCCATGATGGCGCTCATCTCTTCGGGCGACAGCGATTCATTGAGGATCGTGTCCATCCGGTCGGCGGAATCGAGCAGGCCCGCACCTTCGGTGAACTCGGCCTCGAATTCGGCAACGATGCGTTCGAGGTCGCTTTGCGGAATGGTGCGCAGCAGCCGCGCCCCTTCGATCAGTGCCTTCAGTTCTTCTTGCTTGAAGAATTTCAGCAGCCGGCTGGCCGAAGGTTTGCCCATCGCCACCAGGATGGCGGCGGCCTTTTGCGGGCGCGTGAGCGTCACCGGCGTCGTCATGGCATCCGCTCCTGCTGAGACCGCATGTCATTCATTGCTCAAGCGCCCTTGGTCGCCGCGATAATTTCGGTCAGCCTGATGCCAAAGCGCGACGGATCGCTTTCCAGCACGGTGATCTCGCCGCGCGCGATCTTGCGGCCGTTGACCACGACATCGACCGGTTCGCCGATGCGCCGGTTGAGCGCCACCGTCGAGCCCTTCTGCAGCGCCATCAGGTCCGACACCGGCATTTCCGTACTGCCGAGGATGATCTGCACATCGACCGGGATGCTCATGATGATGTTGGAATTGGCGCCGGACGTGGCAGCCCGCAAGGCGGCGTCGGGGCGCTTTTCCTCCTCCTGGAGGACGCCGCGCAATTCCTCGATGGCGCGGTCGAGCTGTTCGTCCGGCTGGTCGATATTGGCTTCCACCTTGGTCTTGGCCATCAGTCGTCTCCAAATGCTTGGGCTTGCCCGGCGTCAGCCCGGCATGAGCCCATCGATAAAATCCTGACCGGCATCGTAAGGATGCCTGATCCGGACGGTGTAGTTCTGCCCGAGTTTACCGAACTCGCAGACAAACAGCGTCTTGTCGCGCGCGCTCAGCTTGGCCTGCGACTGCGCGGTTTCCTCGAACTCGATGACCTGGCCTGGCTCGAAACCGGCGAGATCGCCGAGCGTCAGGCGGGCCAGCGGCATGGTCGCTTCGAGCGTCACCGTCGAGCGCATCACTTCTTCGGAAAAACGTGCCCGCCAGTCGGAGGTCGTGCCTTCGCTGTCGTGGACATCGGCGATACCGCGTGTGGCAAGCAGAATGCGCTGCGGGATCATCACCGTGACCGTTCCGCTGTCGGTCGGCGTCGAGATGCCGAAGACGATGCGCACCGCCGCGCCATCGCGCAGCACGCGACGCTTGGCTTCGCTGCCCGAAAGCGCCCGCGGCACCGGCAGCCGCAGCTCGAGCGAGCGCCGGCCCGATCCGTTCAACGCCTGCGCAACTTCCTGGAAGACCGTGGTCGCGACATCGGTCTCGATCTGCGACAGAGCGCGCTCGATCGGCGAAACCGGCTGATCCGGATCGCCGCCGAACAGCGCGCACACCATCACGGCGATGGCCGGCGCATCAGCCACCAGCGTCATCGCATCCGAAGACGTCGGCGATGCTATGATGGCCATGGCAAAGGCATCGCCGGCATTCGTGCGGGCATCGGGAACACGGCTGATCTCGACCGCGCGCAGGTCGACGGTGACCGGTGCGCCGAGTTCGCCGGCCAGGCTCTTCTGCAGCAGCGGCAGGGCGCGCTCGCCCATCGAGCGCCCGGTGCCGATGACATGAGCGGCCTCACCGCTGTCACCGACCAGACGCTCAATGATCAGCGAGCGGGCTTGCGAGGGGCTGCCAGGACTTGTCATGACGGCGTGCGGTCCTGTCTGTCGTCATGCATGGCTCAAGCCGCTTTCTTCTCGGCGGAAGCTGTGTTCATCGTGCTTTGCTCGACGGCATCGATCGTCGGCCGCTCATAGGACGAGATGGTCTTGCGACCGAACTCGATCGCCACCTGCGGCAGGGCGCCGTTCATGTAGGCAAGCAGCGTCTGCTTGACGATGATATAGAGGCGGTTCTTCTTCTCGCGCACCGTCTTGATCTTGGTGGCGACCGGCCCGACCACCGCATAGGACAGGAAGATGCCGAGGAAGGTTCCGACAAGGGCAGCGCCGATCAGGCCGCCGAGGATTTCGGGCGACTGGTCGAGCGCGCCCATCGCCTTGACCACGCCGAGCACGGCGGCGACGATGCCGAGCGCCGGCAGACCATCGCCCACCGCCACCAGCGCATGGTAAGCCTTCATCTTGTCGGACTTGATGGTCTGGATTTCCTCGTCCATCAGCGCCTCGATCTCATGCGAGCGGGCATTGCCGATGATGATGATGCGGCAGTAGTCGCAGATGAAATTCGTCAGGTCGTGGTTCTTGAGCACGGTCGGGAACGCCTGGAAGATTGCCGACTCCTCCGGATTGTCGATATGCGCCTCGACCTCGCTGCGCGACTTCGAGCGCAGTTCGCGCATCAGGCTGTGCAGCACGCCCAGCGTCTCCAGATAGTCGCGCTCTTTCGGCACCGCCTGCTTGAACGCTTCGAGGATACCCCTGCCGGTGTCCTTGACCGTCTTCATCGGGTTGGCGACGAGAAAGGTTCCAAGTGCGGCGCCACAGATGACCACCGCTTCCCAAGGCTGCATCAGCACATGCAGATGGCCGCCCATCGCCATGAAGCCGCCGAGAACACAGCCGAGCGTCACCACAAGTCCGATCAGAATGCCCACGCCAGATCCTTCCGCATCACGTCAGGCCTAACCGATAGCCCCCGTGCCTTGTGTGAGGCTTGAATCATGCAAGGTGAGGCGATTCAGCCTCGCGCAAGCAAGTCCGCATAGTCTTGCTTTTGAAGCTGCGACCGGAGGCATGTCGTGTTGAGCACTTTTACCAGCTACCAGCTCATCGCCAGGGACATCCCCAAGGCGATCGACCGCATCGAGGCGGAGCCGATCACCAAGCGCGACACCGACTACTATCTCGCGAACATCGGCAGCGTGAAATCGATCGACGATTTCGTCAAGAACGACCGGCTGTTCAAATATGCCATGAAAGCCTTCGGTCTCGGCGACATGGCTTACGCCAAGGCCTTCATGGTCAAAGCCCTGAAGGAAGGGGTGTCGGATTCCGACAGCTTCGCCAACAAACTGAGCGACAAGCGTTATGCCGAGTTCGTGTCGGCCTTCAATTTCGCCGCACTTGGCGCTAATGCCACGAGCTACAATTCGGCACAGCAGGGCGTGACCAACAATTATGGTCTCCAGGTCTCGGTCGGCCCTTCGCAGAACGGCTTCACCTACTACAAGGGCGAAACCTCGTACTACCTGAGCAACATTTCCAACGTAAAATCGATCGACGACCTGATGGGCAACGATCGCCTGCTCACCTATGCGATGGCCGCGTTCGGCCTGGACGCCGACGCCGAGCCGGCTGCGACCGTGCGGGCCATGCTGGAAGGCGGCGTCACCGACCCGAACAGCCCCGCAAACACGTCGACAAACAAGGGCTATGCGGCTTTCGTCGCGGCTTTCGACTTTGCCCAATATGGCGACCAGGCTACGGCGCGCGACGCCGTCCAGCAGGCGGTGCCGAAGGCTGTGATCGGCGGAACCGGACTGTTGCTCGTCAAGCCGACCGCGCAATACATCAAGGGCGAGGCCGACTACTACGCAGCCAACATCTCCAAGGTGAAGTCCATCGAAGACCTGCTGAAGGACAAGCGCCTGCTGACCTTCGCCATGGCTGCCTATGGGCTTGATGCATCGACCCAGACGACGAAGCAGATCCGCACCATGGTCAATGGCGGCGTCACCGATCCGTTGAGTCCCGCCAACCTGTTGACCGACAAGAGCTACGCCAACTTCGTCAGCGCCTTTGATTTTGCCCAGTATGGCGATCAGACGATCACGCGCGACGCGGTGCTGAAGACCACGCCGAAGCTCTACACGACCGAGTCCAGTCTTGGCCTCATCAAGCCGAATGCGGACGCCGTCCAGGCCGAGACCAGCTACTACCTCGCCAACATCACCAAGGTGAAATCGGTCGACGACCTGATGGCCGACAGCCGCCTTTATAACTATGCTCTGTCCGCAAGCGGGCTCGATCCGGCGACCACCAACAAGGATCTCGTCCGTGATGTCCTTGAGGGCGGTGTCCGCGATCCCGCCAGTGTCGCCAACAAGCTCTCCAACAAGGCCTATGCCAGGCTCGCCACCTCGTTGAATTTCGAGGCCTACGGCGAAGCGGCAACGACCCGCAGCCCGTCGCAGCAGCCGGTGGTCGACAAATACATGCGCCAGACCCTGGAAGAAGACGCCGGCAAGACCAATGAGGGCGTGCGGTTGGCGCTCTATTTCGAGCGCAAGGCCTCGACCATCACCAACTGGTACGACGTGCTGGCCGACACGGCCCTGGCCAGCGTGGTACGCACCGCCATCGGCCTGCCCGATTCCTTCGCTGCCGCAGATATCGACAAGCAGGCGCAGGCCTTCGACGCAAAGCTCGACCTCACCGATTTCACCGACCCGGCCAAGCTCGAGAAATTCCTCACCCGCTTCACCAGCCTTTGGGAAATCAATCATCCGACCTCGACCGCCCAGACATCGATCAGTGTGCTGTTTGCGCAGCCGACCACCGTCGGCATCTCGACCGATCTGATGATGGCCATGCAGAAACTGAGATTCTGAGAACACCATGCAGGACAGCCTTTACGTCGCCCTTTCCTCGCAGATCGCGCTTGAGCGCCGTCTCGACACCATCGCCGATAATGTCGCCAACGCCTCGACCATCGGCTTTCGCGCCACCGGCGTGAAGTTCGAGGATGTCGTCTCCGGCAGCGGCCCCAAATCGGTGTCCTTCGCCTCCTCCGGCAAGACCTATTTGTCCGGCGCGCATGGCGCGATGACGCAGACCGGCAACCCGTTCGACTTCGCCGTCCAGGGCGATGCCTGGTTCGGCATCGACACCCCGGCCGGCACCGTGATGACGCGCGACGGACGCTTTTCGATGAACGAGAACGGCGAGTTGATGTCGCTCGAAGGCCATCCGGTGCTCGACGCCGGCGGTGCGCCGATCCAGCTCGACCCGCGCGACGGCCCACCCAAGGCGGGCGCCGACGGCTCGCTGCGCCAGGGCGACAAGCTCGTCGGCGCCATCGGCCTGTTCAATTTCGATCCCGGCCCGAATTTCGTCCGCTACGGCAATTCTGGCATCGTGCCCGCGCGTGCGCCGGAGCCGGTCACCGACCGTTCCGATCTCGGCGTCGCGCAGGGCTATGTCGAGGAATCCAACGTCAATCCGGTGCTGGAGATGACGCGCCTGATCATGGTCCAGCGCGCCTTCGAGAACACGGCGGCGCTGATGCGCCAGACCGATGCCTCGACCGACGACGCCATCAAGACGCTCGGCTCCAAGTCGTAGCAGCATGTCGAGCAGCAAATCATCGATACGCGCGCTTGAACGGCAACCGGAGACAGCACCGGAAAACCGGCTGGCTGCGCTGGAGCGGATCTGGCGCCGCTTCGATGACACCGAGACGTTGCTGCGGCGCGGCGGCCGTGTTTCGGAGGTTTCGCCAACGCATTACAAGGTGCGCGGCCTGTCTGAAGTCGCCAGGCTTGGCGACCTCGTCGAACAGCGCGGCAATGCCGGCACGCGCCGCGGCGAGATCGTCAGGATCGGCCGCGACGAAGTCGTCATCGCCCCTTTCGAACGCAGCGCCGACGCCGGCATCGGCGACGCCGTGTTTCGCCGCGGCCCGCTGACGGTAACGCCGCATGCTTCGTGGCGTGGGCGCGCCATCGACGCGCTGACCCGCGTCATCGACGGCGGCCCGCCGCTGATCAGGATCGGCGAGGCTGCGAGCGGCGACGGCACAACGCCCGGCGCCATGGCGCGGCAGCGCGTCGGCACCGCCTTCACGACCGGGGTCAAGGTCATCGACATCTTCACGCCGCTCTGCCTCGGCCAGCGCCTCGGCGTCTTTGCCGGTTCCGGCGTCGGCAAGTCGACGCTGCTCGCCATGCTGGCCGGCGCCGACGCCTTCGACACCGTGGTCGTGGCGCTGATCGGCGAGCGCGGCCGCGAGGTACGCGAATTCCTCGAAGACACGATCGGCGCAGAGAGCATGGCCAAGACGGTCGCCGTCGTCGCTACCAGCGACGAGAGCGCCATGATGCGCCGGCGCGCGCCGGATACCGCCATGCGCGTTGCCGAACATTTTCGCGACCAGGGCCATCGCGTGCTGCTGGTGCTGGATTCGATTACCCGCTTTGCCCATGCGCTGCGCGAGGTAGCGACCGGCACCGGCGAGCCGCCGGTCGCCCGCGGCTATCCCGCTTCGGTTTTCACCGACCTGCCCAAGCTGCTCGAACGCGCTGGCCCGGGCGCTGAAGGCCCCGGTATCAAAGGACAGGGATCAATCACTGCCATCATCTCGGTGCTGGTCGACGGCGACGACCACAACGACCCGGTCGCCGATTCGGTACGCGGCATTCTCGACGGCCATGTCGTGCTCGACCGCGCCATTGCCGAACAGGGCCGCTACCCCCCGGTCAATCCGCTGTCGTCGATCTCGCGCCTCGCCGACAAGGCATGGAGCCCCGAGCAACGCATGCTGGTGACCAGGCTGAAGTCGATGATCTCGCGCTTCGAGGACACGCGCGACATCCGCCTGCTCGGCGCCTATCAGGGCGGCGCCGATGCCGAGCTCGATATTGCCGTGCGCCAGGTGCCGCTGATCTACGAGGCGCTGACGCAGTCGCCCAGGGATCGCGCCTCGAGCGACGCATTCTCCGACCTCGCCCGTCATCTGAAAGGCAAGCAAAGTGTCGATGCAGGAGACTGAGCTTCAGTACACCGAGCGGCTTTTGCGCGAGATGATCGCAGAGGCCAGTGCCGCCGAGGAAGCCCGGGCCAACGAAGCGAGAGCTGTCAGGGCAAAGGCCGATCTCGACAAGGCCGCCAAGGCTGAGGCCATTCTGGCCAGGGCCGCCAGGCCATTCTTGCCCAGGGTAGCCAGCGTAGTCGAGTCCACTGTGCCTCGCTTGGCCGAGCCTGCCTTGCCCAGCGTCGTCAAGCCTGAATTGCCAAGGACCCCTCGCGCCGGCCCCAAAGAAGCGATCGAGACCAGTCGTGACTCGCTTCTCGACGGGCTGTTCCCGGTCACCGAATGGCCGCAGCCGCCAAGGCCGCAATATCCCAGGCTCGACAAGAAATCCGACCGCCGCAGCGATATCGTCTTTGCCGCGCTCGGCATCACGCTTGGCCTGATCTGCGCGCTGTTTCCCTGGTATATCTTCTTCAATCAGGACCAGTTCGGCGTGCAGGCGATCAAGTTCGGCGGCAGCGGCACCAATGCAGGGCGGGTCAGCGGCGGCTCGCAGATGGAGAACAGCGGTCAGCCGCTGACGGCAAACGATGTTCCCGATGTCGACCTGTTCGCCACCGGCACGCTGCAGGACCCCGAGGACAAGACCCAGCCTCCCGGCGTCGACGAGCAGCCCTTCCCGGCGGACGCCAAATTTCGCATGGTTCATGTCGCCAATGGCCGCGCCATGATCGAGGACGATGCCGGCCTGTGGATCGTCCAGCGCGGCTCGAAGCTGCCCGATACCAGCGTCGTCTCGTCGATCGAGCAACGGGGCGGCAAGTGGGTCATGGTCACCAGCACCGACCAGGTGATCGAACTCTCCAAATAGCGGCACACCGGATTTACCCCCGAGCCGCGCAAGGTCCGCGCAAGACTGGCAGCCTAGTCTTGTACGTACCAGCCCGGAGATCCCCATGGAGCCCGTCAATCTTTTCGATCTCGCCGCCAAGCAGTCGCAATGGCTGTCGGTGCGCCAGTCGGCCATTGCCGGCAACATCGCCAACGTCAACACGCCGGGCTACACCGCCGGCGATGTCGAGCCGTTTGAGAAGGTGCTCGACCGCACGGCAGTGTCGCTGACCGCCACCCAGGCAGGCCACCTCGGCACTGCCGCCACTAATGCCGGCTTCACGGTCAAGCCAGAAGAGACGACCGGCGCCATCATGCCCTCGAAGAACACGGTCGTGGTCGAGAACGAACTGATGAAGGCCGGCGAGGTCCGCCGCTCGTTTGAACTCAACACCGCGATCGTCAAGGCCTTCCATTCGATGATGATGATGGCGGTGAAGAGCTGACCATGGACGCCTTGACCTCAGCCCTCAAGATCGCCGCGTCCGGCCTCAGCGCCCAGTCGGACCGCTTGCGCGTCGTCTCGGAAAATCTCGCCAACGCGCAGTCGACCGGCAACACCCCGGGCGCTGACCCCTATCGCCGCAAGACCATCAGTTTCGTCTCGGAACTCGACCGTGCCTCCGGTGGCACGACAGTTGAGGTCAACTCCATCGACCGCGACCCCAGCGACTTTCCCGTCGAATTCCAGCCCGGCAACGAGGCCGCCGACGACAAGGGCTACGTCAAGATGCCCAATGTCAACGTGCTGGTCGAGATGGCCGACATGAGCGAGGCCAACCGCTCCTACGAAGCCAACCTTCAGGTCATCAAGCAGGCGCGTGATCTGATCTCCATGACCATCGACCTGATGAGGAACCAGTAATGATCAGCGGCATTGGCGGTATCGGATCGCTTCCCCTCAAGCCGGAGATCGGTGGCGCCGATACCACGACCGACCTGTTCCAGGGCACCAGGGCGCCGATGGCCGGCAGCGAAATCGGCGCCACCTTCGCCGAAGCGCTGAGCCAGGCTGCTTCAAAGACCGTCAACACCTTGCACAACGCCGAGCAGGTCTCGATCCAGGCGCTCAAGGGCGACGCCGATACCCGTCAGGTCGTCGACGCCGTCATGAGCGCCCAGCAGGCCCTGCAGACCACGATCGCCATCCGCGACAAGGTCGTCTCCGCCTATCTCGAAATCAGCCGTATGGGCATCTGAGGAGACTTGCCGTGAAAGCACTCGCCATCGCAGCGACCGGCATGAATGCCCAGCAGACCAATCTGGAAGTGATCGCCAACAACATCGCCAACATCAACACCACCGGCTACAAGCGCGCGCGCGCCGAATTCTCCGACCTGCTCTACCAGGTCGACCGCACGCAGGGCGTGCCCAACCGCTCCAATTCATCGCTGGTGCCGGAAGGCGTGTCGATTGGCCTTGGTGTCAAGACGACGGCGGTGCGCAACGTCCATACCCAGGGCGAACTGACCTCGACCGGCAACAGTTTCGACATGGCGCTGACCGGCCGAGGCTGGTTCCAGATCGAGGGCGCCGACGGCGGCACACTCTACAGCCGCGCCGGCGCCTTCAACACCAACGCCACCGGCCAGCTGGTGACCGTCGACGGCGCCAATGTCATCCCGGCCATCACCGTGCCGACCGATGCCATCGAAGTCGTGGTCAACAAGACCGGCCAGGTCTTTGCCCGCATCGACGGCCAGACCGACCTCCAGCTGCTCGGCCAGCTGCAACTCGCCAACTTCGCCAATGAAGCCGGCCTGGCGCCGCTCGGCGATAATCTGTTCCAGGAAACGCCGGCCTCGGGCCCGGCCAATGTCGGCGTGCCCGGCGATCCCGGCTTCGCCTCGGTCGAGCAGGGTTATCTCGAGGCCTCCAACGTCGATCCTGTCAAGGAAATCACCGAGCTGATCTCGGCGCAGCGCGCCTATGAGATGAACTCCAAGGTCATCCAGGCCGCCGACGACATGGCCTCCGTCGTGTCCAAGAACATCAGGTAAGGTTTGATGCTCTCTCCGGCCTCCCGCTCCGCGCTTTGCCGCACCGCGCTGATGCTCGCGCTGGTAGCCGGCGGTGTGCCGGCGTTTGCCCAGGAGAGCGCAGACCAGCAGACCAGCACCCACGTCGCGAGCAGTCAGGCAACCGGCGAGATCGTTCTGATCCCCAACCGGGTCATTTATCCCGGCGAGATGATCGACACCGGCGTGCTGAAACCGGTGACGCTGCTCCCCGGAAAGCACAGGCCGGATGCGGTCGCCACGCAGGCCATGGAACTCCAGGGCAAGGTCGCCAAGCGCACGCTGCTGCCCGGCCGCTACATCCCGGCCGCCGCCATCCGCGACGCCTGGCTGGTCGAACAGGGCGCCGCCGTGCAGGTCTATTTCATCGCCGGCGACCTCACCATTTCGGCTACGGCGGTGTCGCTGCAGCCGGGTGCCGCCGGCGATTTGATCAAGGTCCGCAACACAGACAGCGGCAAGATCTTTTCCGGCACGGTGATGGCGGACGGCACCGTCCGGGTCAGCGCGTCATGAGACGCGGAGCTGCCCTTCTGCTCGCGACCGTTGTCGGCCTGCAGCCGGCGCTGGCCGACGGTCTTACGCCGAAGCAAAAGCGCGATCTTGCCGGCCAGAATGGCGGCGCCTTTGTCGATCCCGAATATGATCCGGCCACCACCAACCGCATGTTCAGGGTCTCCAACGGCCCAAGCTCTCTGCCACCCGGCCAGGTCGCATCGCGCATCAAGGACATTGCGCAGCTGCAGGCTTCGCGCGACAACCAGCTCGTCGGCTACGGCCTCGTCATCGGCCTCGCCGGATCGGGCGACAGCCTGCGCAATTCGCCCTTCACCGAACAGTCGATCCGCGCCATGCTCGAAAATCTCGGCATCGCCACCGAAGGTGGCAGCGCGCGGGCCAAGAACGTCGCCGCCGTCATCGTCACCGCCAACATGCCGCCTTACGTGCAGTCGGGCGCCCGCATCGACATCGACGTCTCCTCCATGGGCGACGCCACATCGCTTGCCGGCGGCACGCTGATAATGACGCCACTGAAGGCGGCCGATGGCGAGATCTATGCTGTCGGGCAAGGCTCGGTCATCGTTTCCGGCTTCACTGCCCAAGGCGATGCCGAAAAGCTGACGCAGGGCGTGCCGACGGCCGGCCGCGTGCCCAACGGCGCCATCGTCGAGCGCACGGTGCGCGCCGAATTCGAGGACCAGGCGCTGCTCACCTTGCAATTGCGCAACCCCGATTTCTCCACTGCCGTTCGCATCGCCGACGCCATCAACGGCTACACCTCGCAACGCTTCGGCATGCGCGTGGCGGCGGAGCGCGATGCACGTACCGTGCAGATCAGGCGGCCGAAGAATATTTCGGCGGCGCGCTTCTACGCCGAGATCGAGAATTTGGTGGTCGAGACCGACACGCCGGCACGCGTCGTCATCGACGAACGCACCGGCACCATCGTCATCGGCAACGAGGTCAAGATCTCGCGGGTGGCGATCAGCCACGGCACGCTCACCGTGCGCATCACCGAACAGCCGAAGATCGTCCAGCCGGAACCGTTCTCCAAGGGCGTGACAGCGGAGGAACCCTTCACCACCATCGATGCCACGCGGCCTGACGCCCGCGTCAATGTGCTCGACGGACCGAACCTCGAAACGCTGGTGTCGGGCCTCAACCGTCTCGGCGTCAAGCCGGACGGCATCATTGCCATTTTGCAAGGCATCAAGTCGGCCGGCGCTTTGCAGGCCGATCTGGTTCTCCAATAGGCCATACCGATGATCGATTTCTTTTCCCAAAAGCAGCACCGCCGAAGCGCAGCCTTGGCGGCTTGCGTCATCGCCGCCACCGTCCTTGCCGGCGGCACTGTTCGCGCGGAAGAAGCGGTGCGGCAGGTTCTTCCTGGCGGGCAACAGCCGGCGGCAGTGCAGCAGCTGGTCCGCGAGAAGGTGCCCGATGAAAGCGAGATCCAGCGCTTCTGCTCCAACATCGCCGACGCCGCCCGCGACCGCCGTTACGCGCTGCAGGCCGACGAGTTGAAGCAGTTGCAGGCTGGCATCGACCAGCGCATGAAGGCGCTGGACGACAAGCGCGCCGAATACGAGCAATGGCTGAAGCGGCGTGAAGTTTTCCTGGCCCGCGCCGAGGATGGCGTCGTCAAGATCTATGCCGGCATGAAACCGGATGCCGCGGCCGAGCGCCTGGCCATGGTCAACACCGATCTCGCCGCCGCCATCCTGATGAAACTCGATTCGCGCAAGGCCGGCGTCATTCTCAACGAAATGGACCAGAAGGCGGCAGCCACGCTCACCGGCATTATGGCCAGCGCGGCGCGAAGGGTAGACCCGTCATGAAGTCGCATATACTCGCCCTGGTCGCCACCGCTTCACTTGCCGGCTGCGCCTCCGACCCCAGGGAGATCGGCAGGGAGCCGGCGCTGTCGCCGGTTGGCGCCGGCATTACCGGCAGCGTCAATGCGCCCTACTCCTATCCCGAAACGCCACCCGCGCCAGTGAAGAAATTCTCGCTGTGGGATGATCGCCAGAGCCGGTTGTTCACCGACCCACGCGCGCTGCGCGATGGCGACATCCTCACCGTCAGGATCAAGCTCAACGACAAGGCCAACTTCAAGAACCAGAACGACCGCAGCCGCACCGCCGGGCGCAAGCTCGGCTATGACGTCAACCTCGGATGGGAAGGTGCCACCACCAGCGGCAAGGGCGACGCGGGGCTGAGCTCCACCACCGAAACCAATGCGGACGGCGAAATCAAGCGCTCGGAGAACCTCGAGCTCAACGTCGCCGCCGTCGTCACCGAAGTCCTGCCCAACGGCAATCTGATGATCCGGGGCTCACAGGAGGTGCGCGTCAATTACGAGCTCAGGGTGCTGACCATCGCCGGCATGGTGCGTCCATCCGATATCGGCGCTGAAAACACCATCTCTTATGAACGCATCGCCGAGGCGCGCATCTCCTATGGCGGCCGCGGCCGCGTCAGCGAAATCCAGCAGCCCGCTTACGGTCAGCAGATCCTCGACCAAGTCCTCCCCTTTTAGGACTGGAGAACGGCGCCGTGGCAAATGTCGAACAGGTTCAGCAAAAAAAGGGCCCGTCGCTTGTCATCCAGCTTGCGATGCTGCTGGCGATGACGGGCGCCGCGATCGGCATGGGCTGGATGTCCGGCGGCTATCTGAAGGGCGTCGGGGGACCGGTGCCGGTGCCCGCCGCGCCCGAGAACCAGTCCAACGCCGAGCAACCGAGCAAGGCGGCCGAACATGCGCCCGGCACCGGGCCGACGCTTGTCCAGCTGGCGCCGATCACCACCAATCTGGCTTCGCCTGCCGACACCTGGATAAGGCTGGAAGCGTCGGTGGTCTACGATGCGCCGCAGCCGCCGGAACTTACCGAAAGCATTCACCAGGACCTGCTTGCCATGGTCCGCACCCTGAAGATGCATCAGATCGAAGGCGCCAGCGGCTACCAGCATTTGAAAGCCGACCTCGAGGAGCGCGCCGCAATCCGCAGCGGTGGCCATGCCAAACAGGTTCTGATCAGGACATTGCTGCTCGAATGAGAAAACTCGTCCTCGCCGCCGCGATCGTCGTCGCCGCCACCTCTGTCGCCGCCGCCCAGCAGCTCGATCTCGGCGGCATCGGCAAGGCCGACGGCGCCACCGTCGGCTATATCATCCAGATGTTCGGTCTGCTCACCGTGCTGTCGGTGGCGCCGGGCCTGTTGATCATGGTGACGAGCTTCACCCGCTTCGTCATCGCCTTCTCGATCCTGCGCGCCGGCATCGGCCTGCAGTCGACGCCGGCCAATCTGATCCTGATCTCGCTGTCGCTGTTCATGACCTTCTACGTCATGGCGCCGACCTTCGATCAGGCCTGGAACACCGGCGTCAAGCCGCTGATGGACAACCAGATCAGCCAGACCGAGGCGTTCGAAAAGATTTCGGACCCGTTCCGCACCTTCATGCTGCACAATGTCCGCGACAAGGACTTCGACCTGTTCGCCGACCTCGCCCGCGAGCGCGGCCAGGTGGTTGCCAGGGACACCGTCGACCTGCGCATCCTGGTGCCGGCCTTCATGATCTCCGAAATCCGCCGCGGCTTCGAGATCGGCTTCCTGATCGTGCTGCCGTTCCTCGTCATCGACCTGATCGTCGCCACCATCACCATGGCCATGGGCATGATGATGCTGCCGCCGACCGTCGTTTCGCTGCCCTTCAAGATCCTGTTCTTCGTCCTCATCGACGGCTGGAACCTGCTTGTCGGCAGCCTGGTGCGCTCCTTCACCTGACCGTCCGCGCGCCGTTGGCGCCTTGCTAAAGTTTTAAGCAATATATTTCCGGTTAACCGTCCCGTTTAGCCCTTTGGTAGGGACTTGCCCGCATATTGCTCGCAGATGGCGGGTGATCGGGTCTCACGATCATTGGCATGATGCCGCTCCGTCATACCGGAAAAGCCGGTATGTCAAAAACACCCTGTAAAAATCAAGGTACGAGTAGCCATGTCCAGTATCATGACGAACGCCTCGGCGCTGACCGCGCTGCAGAGCCTGAACAACACCAACAAATCCCTCGAGCAGACGCAGGCCCGCATCTCGACCGGCTACCGCGTTGCCACCGCTTCCGACAACGCCGCTTACTGGTCGATCGCGACCTCGATGAAGTCCGACAACAAGGCCAACTCTGCCGTGCAGGACGCCCTCGGCCTCGGCGCCGGCAAGGTTGACACCGCCTACACCGCCATCAACGACGTCAAGGACCAGGTCGACCTGATCAAGACCAAGCTGGTCACTGCCCGCAGCGCCTCGAAGGAAGACCAGCAGAAGATCGCGACCGAAATCAACGCCATCCAGGCGCAGATCAAGTCCTCGGTCGCCAACGCCAACTTCGCCGGCTCGAACCTGCTGCAGAACGACGCTGCCGCTGCGTCCGACCTGAAGATCGTTGCGGCTTACAACCGTACCGGCGCGACCGTCACCATCGACACCATCGACGTCAAGGCTGCCGATACGCAGGTTCTCGATGTCGCCGGCACGGGCGGCATCGTCGGCGGCCTGCTCGCCGCTGCCTTCTTCGACCCGAGCACCACGGCGGTTACCCCCGCCGCCATCGACACCGCGCTCGGCACTGTTGAAACCGCGCTTGCCAAGCTGTCCACCGGCGCTGCCTCGCTCGGCGCTGCCAAGTCGCGCATTGACACCCAGAAGAGCTTCCTGTCGAACCTGTCGGACTCGATCGACAAGGGCGTCGGCGCTCTGGTCGACGCCGACATGAACAAGGAATCGACCCGTCTGCAGGCCCTCCAGGTCCAGCAGCAGCTCGGCATCCAGGCGCTGTCGATCGCCAACGGCAACTCGCAGTCGATCCTGTCGCTCTTCCGCGGCTGATCTCTCGACATTACGACTGACACCATCCGTCGGGCCGCGCCAACAGCGCGGCCCGATTTCTTTTTGCGGCTGTTGATTTTCTTGCTAAATGGCTGCCGATTTTTGCTCTTGGCCAGCGCCCTGAATGGCTTGGTTTAACAGGCCGTTAACCATATCCCGGTAGTCATGGTTAACCATTCCATGGCGGGCAGACCATACGGTCGATGGGCTTATGCCTACCCCCTTGATGAAGTTGATCCGGCGTGTTCGGGACACGCCAGTGTTTGAAAAGGGGTAAATATCTTGGCTAGCATCATGACGAACGCTTCGGCTCTGACCGCGCTGCAGAGCCTGAACAACACCAACAAGCAGCTTGAAACCACCCAGTCACGCATTTCGACCGGCTACCGCGTTGCCACCGCCAGCGACAACGCCGCCTACTGGTCGATCGCCACCACGATGAAGTCCGACAACAAGGCGCTTTCGGCCGTTCAGGACGCGCTTGGCCTCGGCGCCGGCAAGGTCGATACCGCCTACACCGCCATCACCGACATCAAGGACCAGGTCGACCTGATCAAGGCCAAGCTGGTCACTGCACGCAGCGCCAGCAAGGACGACCAGCAGAAGATCGCGACCGAAATCAAGGCCATCCAGGACCAGATCAAGTCGTCGGTCACCAACGCCTCCTATGCCGGCTCGAACCTGCTGCAGAACGACGCTGCTGCGACCTCCGACCTGAAGATCGTCGCGTCCTATAACCGCACCGGCACGACCGTCGCCATCGACACCATCGACGTCAAGGCGGCCGACACGCAGGTCCTCGATCTTCCCGGCACCGGCGGCATCGTCGGCGCTCTGCTGGCGACGACCTTCTTCGATCCCAGCACAACCCAGGTCCTTCCGGCAGCCATCGACACCGCACTTGGCGCCGTTGAAACGGCGCTTGCCAAGCTGTCCACGGGCGCTGCCTATCTCGGCGCCGCCAAGTCGCGCATCGATACCCAGAAGAGCTTCCTGTCGAACCTGTCGGACTCGATCGACAAGGGCGTCGGCGCGCTGGTCGACGCCGACATGAACAAGGAATCGACGCGGCTGCAGGCCCTACAGGTCCAGCAGCAGCTCGGCATCCAGTCGCTGTCGATCGCCAACGGCAACTCGCAGTCGATCCTGGCGCTGTTCAAGCAGTAAGCCTGACCCGGCTTTCTCCTTCTTGAATTGAAGGGCCGCGCCGACAGCGCGGCCCTTTCGCTTTGTGGCTGTGTTTTGACGCATGTCGTTGACCCGGAACCGCTGCACTTCCGGGCGACATGCTCTATCATCTTCGCACAAGCTTCGCGGTCTAGTGTTCCCACGGAATATCATGCTGGGAGCGCTTGAATCGTGCCGCAACAGATCCAGAGCATCATCTCGAATCTCAGGGCATTTGGCGTCAGGCGCCTTGCCATGCTGGCCGGCATTGCCGCATTGGTGATGGCCGTCATCGGCATCGGCTCGGTCTATCTCAACCGCCCTGCCTATGAGACGCTCTATGTCGGGCTCGATCGCTCCGACGTGAACCAGATCGGCCTGGTGCTCGGCGAGGCCGGCATCGGCTTCGACGTCGGCTCCGACGGCACCTCCGTGCTGGTGCCGGCCGGCACCACCGCGCAGGCGCGCATGCTGCTCGCCGAAAAGGGCCTGCCGACCAGCGCCAATGCCGGCTACGAACTGTTCGACAATGTCGGCTCGCTCGGGCTGACCTCCTTCATGCAGCAGATCACCCGCGTGCGCGCCCTGGAAGGCGAGATCGCCCGCACCATCCAGTCGATATCCGGCATCAAGGCGGCCCGCGTTCACATCGTCATGTCCGAGCGCGCCAATTTCCGCCGCGACGAACAGCAGCCCTCCGCCTCGGTGGTCATCCGCTACTCCGGCATCGATGCTGAAAAGAGCGCCATGTCGATCCGCCATCTCGTCGCCGCCGCCGTGCCGGGCCTGTCGGCCGACAAGGTTACCGTGCTCGATTCCAACGGCAATCTTCTCGCCGCCGGCGACGATCCCTCCAACACAAGTGCTGCCCGCACGCTCGGCGTCGAGCAGACCGTCGAGGCGCAGATCGGCGACAACATCCGCCGCGCGCTGACGCCTTATCTCGGCCCCGACAATTTCCGCGCCAGCGTCAAAGCCGACGTCAATACCGACACCCGCCAGACCGAAGAGACGATCTTCGATCCGGAGTCGCGCGTGGAGCGTTCCGTGCAGTCGGTGCGCGCCAACGAGAACAGCAACCAGAGGCAGGCCTCGACCCCGGCCACCGTCGAGCAGAACCTGCCCGAGACCCAGGCGACCAGCACCGATGGTCCGCAGACGTCATCGGCGAACGACCGCAAGGAGGAGATCACCAATTACGAGATCAACTCCAAGAAGATCGCCACAGTCTCGAACGGCTATTCCGTCACCAAGATGTCGATCGCCGTCGTCGTCAATCAGCAGCGGCTGATGACCATCCTCGGCAAGGACGCAACGCCCGAGCAGATCGCCAAGCGCGTTGCCGACATCCAGAAGATGGTGGCTTCGGCCACTGGCTTCGACGACAAGCGTGGAGACATCATCGATGTCTCGGCCGTCGAGTTCATCGACGGGCTCGACGGCGAGGCGGTCGAACAGCCGGGCATAATGGCGTCGATCGGAACCCATGCCGGTACGATGATCAACGCCGGCGCTTTCATCGTCGTGGTGTTCCTGGTCGCCTTCTTCGGCCTGAGGCCGATGGCCACCGCGCTGAGCGCGCGGCCGACGCCGGCACTTGCCGGTCCGAGCTTCGACGACGTCCAGCGTTCACTGCCGACACCCGAAGCCGCCAGCGCCGAACAGGCGCCGGCTGCCTTGCCCGGCAGCCGCCCCGGCCCGACTCCACTCGATGATCTTCGCCAGAAGATCAGGCCGGCGCCACAGGAGCGGCTTGCCCGCATGGTCGACATCAATGAGGAGCGCACCGCGCAGATCCTGCGCAAATGGGCGGCCCAGGAAGCAGCGGTATAGACCATGGCCTCGGCAGCGCTTTTCGACCTTTTGCCGGATTTCGGCGCACGCAGCCAGCGTGCCGGCCAGCCCTCGCTCGCGGCCATGGCCGAGCCAAGGCCGGAGACGTCGGCGCCGCAGGCCGACATCGGCGCGCTGATCGCCGAAGCGGTCATCGATGCCGAAGCCGCCCTTGAAGCCCGCCTTGCCATCGCCCACCAGGCAGCGCTCGAGGCGCAGAGACAGGCCAACGCCGATGAAGCAAAGGCCTTTCTGGAAAGTTTCGGCGGCGATCTCGGCGCGGTCGTCACTGCCCGTATCGAGATCATGGAGGCCAAGGTCAGCGACCTCGTCGGCGCCACCATTGCGCGCATCATTGGCGGCCTTGTCAGCGACGATCTGCAGAAGCGTTCGCTGGAAGCCCTTGCCGGCACGATCCGCGAAGCCGTCGGCGACAGCGAGGCGGTGCGCATCGCCGTGCGCGGACCGCTGTCATTGTTCGAGACGCTGAAGGCTTCGCTCGGCCCACGCGCGGCCAATCTCGATTTCGTCGAGGCGCCCGGCTTCGACCTTACCGTCGCCATTGACGAGGCGGTGTTCGAAACCCGCATTGCCGAATGGTCGGCCGCCTTGTCGGAGGCCCTGTCATGAGCGAGGGCCCTCTTACGAACGAGTGGACGTCATGAGCGTTGTCGAGGCCGCAGACGCCAGGCATGAGATCATCATCGTGCGGCGCAACCACGACGACCACGACGACGCTCACCATGGCGGCGTCTGGAAGATCGCCTTTGCCGATTTCATGACTGCCATGATGTGCTTCTTCCTCGTCATGTGGCTGATCAACGCCGCCAACGAGCAGACCAAGGCAGCCGTCGCCAGCTACTTCAATCCGGTCAAGCTGGTCGATCGCAACGCCAGCCGCAAGGGCCTCGAAGACCTCGGCGATGGCCCGAGCAAGGTCGGGCTGACGGCGGACGACCCGCGGGACAAGACCAGCAAGGCCGGACAGGACGGCGTCGGCGGCGCCGGCACCTCGGACAAGAAGCAATCGAAGGAATCGGCGCCGAAGACCGATCTTTCCGACGAGCATCTGTTTGCCGATCCCTATGCGGTGCTGTCGGAAATCGCCACCGACACCGGCGTCATGCAAAATGTCAGCGAGAAGGGCGATGGCGGCGCGCAGGCGTCCGGCCCGGCTACCGGCGCATCCGGTGGCCAATCCTACCGCGACCCGTTCGCGCCGGATTTCTGGTCGCAGCAGGTGGCTGCACCAGGCGCCGAAGCCACCGCCGAACGCACCAAGATCGAAGGCGATCCCCTGAAGCCGGGTGACAAGGCGGCACAGACGCAAGTGGCGGAGGTGAAGGCCGTGCCGGCCGCGCCGCCAGTGGCCGCGGCGCCGCTCGAGCCGCTGGCGAAATCCGTTTCCGATAAGCCGCTGACCAAGGCTGAAGCCAAAGCAGAGGCCAAGGCTGAAGCAGCGAAGGCCGAAATTGCAAAGGCCGAAGCCGCCGAAGCACAACCCGCACCCAAACCCGAAGCCGCGGAAAAGGCGCCGACGGCCGCCACTGTTAGAGCCGCGGCGCAGGTCAAGCAGGAACTGGCCGAGGCCTTCAAGCCAGGCGACAAATTGCATAATGGTGTCTCCGTCGAAGCCACCGACAAGGGTGTCGTCATTTCGATCACGGACCAGTTCGATTTCGGCATGTTCGAGATCGGATCGGCGGTGCCTAGGCGTGAACTGGTGCTGGCGATGGAAAAGATCGGCCGCATCGTCAACGAGCAGAAAGGCACGATCAGCATCAACGGCCACACCGACGCGCGGCCGTTCCGCAGCGACACTTACGACAATTGGCGGCTGTCCACGGCGCGCGCCCATTCCGCCTACTACATGCTGGTGCGCGGCGGCGTCGACGAGCGCCGCATCACCGAGGTCGCCGGCTTCGCCGATCGCGAGCCGAAAATTGCAGCCGACCCGATGGCGGCCGCCAACCGCCGCATCGAGATTCTGATGGCGACCGACGGATGAGGCGCTCCGCCATCATCGGCCGCGCCGTCGGCCTGCTGCTGCTGAGCGCTGTCCATTCGCCGGCAGCTTTTGCCGAGGACGCATTGCAGCCCTATCAGCTGGTGCGCTCGCTGCAGCTTGTGCAGGACCGCATAGCCGCCGGCGATCACGCCGCGCTGCCGATGCAGGCCAAGCTGCTCGAAATGGCCGACACAAGGCTGCGCGCGGCCGACGCAGATGATTTCAGCGACCCGAAGAATTTTCGCGCCTTGCTGGTCTATGGCATGAGTGGCGGCAACCCCGTCACCGTCGAGGCGGCGGTGTCGCGCGCCAAGACCGACCCGCAAAGCCTGACCATCGCCAAGGGCATTGTCGATTATCTGAACGGCCGGCAGGCGGCTGCGATCGAGGCGCTGAAACCGATCGATCCGATGACCCTGCCCCCCGATGTCGGTGCCTTTCTGGCGCTGGTCAAGGGCTCGCTTCTCTCCACCGAGCAACCGGTCAGCGCGCTTGCGCTGCTCGACGATGCTCGCCTGCTCAGCCCCGGCACGCTGGTCGAGGAAGCAGCGCTGCGCCGCTCGGTCGGCATCGCCGCCGCGCAAGGCGACGGTGCGCGTTTCGCGCTTGCCTCAACCCAATATGTCGAAGACTACCTCTATTCGCCCTATGCCAGCCAGTTCGCCGACGCATTCGTCTCCGGCGTCATCACGCTGCACATGGCAATCAGCCAGGACAAGCTCGCCGACATCACCGCAATGATGGATCCCGAGCGCGAGAAGGTGATCTATCTGCGCATCGCCCGCCGCGCCGCGATCGACGGTTTTGCCGATCTCTCCGCCTTTGCCTCGGCCAGGGCTGAACGGGGCCGCGACGGCATCCACAATCAGGACGATCCGCGCGCCCAGCTCTATTCCAGCCTGTCCACGGTAACGTCCGGCACCATCGGCGAGGTCCGCGCCAAGCTGGACAAGATCGATCGCAACCAGCTTTCGCAAAGCGACCGCGACCTGCTCGATGCCGCGCAGGCCGTGGCGGGTGAAGTCATCGCCCCGCCGGCGCCGCTGCCTGCCGAAAAGCCCGCACCTGCCGCGGCCAGGCAGGAGCCGGTCAAGACCGCGGCAGTGGAAAGACCCGACGAGCCAGAGCTGCCGCCGGTCGAAGGCGCGATGCCGGAACAGCCAGCCGCCACAACGTCGAGTGAACAGCCCGCAACCGACCAACCGAAGGCGGCAAGTGAGCCGGCCGCGCAGGCACCGAGCACGCCAGAGGCAAAGGCGGCGGAAACGCCTGCAGTCGCCTCGGCCAGCGATGCGGCTCCGGTCGTGCCGGCATCGGTGCCGGCCCCCGCCGCAGTAGAGCCTACCGATCCCACCGACGCCGCCATGGCGAGGACGCGTCGCCAGCTCGATTTGATCGACCAGATGCTTGGAGCAGCCCCGAAATGACCACCAATGTTGGCCAGGCCCTGCCGGCTCCCGCGCACGCCGGATCGAAGCAGTCGGCCTCAAACGCCAAAGGTGGCGACAAAAGCTTCGGCGACATGGTGCGCGGCGACGACGATGCGCCGACACCGATAGGCCAGGGAGCAATTGAGGCCGCGTCGCACGAGCTGCGTTGGGCCAAACGCAGCCCTGCCGGTCCCGGCAAAAGCGAAATCCCACACACCCAGTCTGGCAAAACGGGGACGAAATCCGCTGCCGGCAAGGCCGCAAAAGAACATGCCGATAGTGGCCCGGACAAACCATCCAAGGACGCTGAGGTGGCCGGACGAGACGCGGATGCAGGATCGCTGCAGGATCATTTGCCACTGGTGCTGGCGCTGCACGATATCAGGCATTTCTCAACGGTCCGGACAAGCGGGAACGGCATCGCGACGAATGGACAGACTGGGCAACCGGCGCCCGCTGGCGAGGCCATTTCTGCACAGACGTCGCCTCTGAAGAGACACCGCGCAGCGTCCGGCATTGACAACAGACTCGACACGACGACGCGATCGGAACGGGCCAAGCCCGGTACCAGCGTTTCCGCACAGGACCAGGGGCAAAAGCTGCCCGCGATCGGGCTCCAGTCCGGCAAACTGCCGCACCAGGATGGTCCGACGCCTCCTCTACCGGCGGACCAGACGGCAAGCGACGTTTCGGCACCCGAGGCAAAACGGTCCGCGCCGTCGGCGAAGTCCGTCGATGGAGCCCATTCCGCGGCATCGTCCACACAGGGAAAACAGCCGCCATTCGCTGCGCGCGTCGACATTGTCGCCGAACAGAGCTTCCCCGCGCCGGCGCATAGTCCGATAAACCAAACGACTTCGGCGCTTATCGACGCGCTGGCTTCGGATAACGGCCTGCGGCAAGCGGTTTCGACGCCGTCGACGACCGCCCAGACGGCCGGTTCTGTTGCCGTTCCGACACATATATTGAAGATCGAGCTTCACCCGGCAGAGCTCGGCATGGTCACCGCCAGTCTCAGGCTTTCCGGAGAACAACTTTCGATAGAATTGAAGCCCGAAACCCATGAGGCTTACCGCCGTCTCGCCACCGACAGCGACGCCATCGTGAAGTCGTTGCGCGGGCTCGGCTTCGATGTCGACAAGGTCACCATCTTGCAACCCTCGATAGCGATCCACGCAGCGGCCCGCAGCGATGCAGCGAACTCGCATCCAATGCCGCAAGGCCGCGACCAGTCCGCTTTTCAGCCCGGAAACTCGAGCGGCAACAATACGGGTTCGGGCGGCCAGCAGTCGGGAAGAAACCGCAATGACGATGCCCAGGAATTCGGCCGCGCTGGCGCGCCTGCTCGCGAGCGCGCTGGCGACGATATGTTTATCTAGCCTCGCCACCAAGCCGGCCACCGCCGCCACCAACCCTTGCGAGCCCGAGATTTTGCGTGCCGCCGACCGCTATGGCGTGCCCACCGGCATCCTCTATGCGGTCGGGCTGACCGAGACCGGCAAGAAGGGTAGCTTGCAACCTAATGCGCTGAATATACAGGGGAAAGCGGTATTTCCAAGGAACCGCACCGAGGCCATAGCCACCTTCGAAGCAGCCCGGCGCGAGGGCAAGACACTCATCGATCTCGGCTGCATGCAGATCAACCATCACTATCACGCCGCGCATTTCCGCAGCGTCGACGACATGCTGGACCCGCGCCAGAATGTCGACTATGCCGCGCGCTTCCTGGCCAGCCTGCATGCGCGTCATGTCAGCTGGTCGATGGCCGTCGCCCGCTACCACGCCGGCCCCGACAATGACCCGCGCAGAAATTCTATGTCTGCCGCGTCATCGCCAATATGGTCGCCACCGGCTTCGGCAAATGGACCCCGAACGCCCGCAACTTTTGCAACCATTAGGTGAATCATCTCTTGCGAACGGTTGCAAATCCACGCCCGGCGGGTGACGTGCCACGTCACCCGTTCGGCAACCAACGATACAACCTCCTGATTGCGGTTATTTCGAAACTCGAAATAACTCCCAAGAAAATAGCTACAAGAAATGATGGTTGTTCAGGATTCCCGGCACCGGTTACGGCTCTTCCCACGGGGCAGATGATCTGATTCGGAGGCGGGGCCGATGATTGTAATCGTTGACGAGCGTGAGCTCGTAACTGAAGGCTATAATTCACTTTTCGATCGTGAGGGCGTCGCCTGTGCAGGCTTCGCGTCCGGTGAATTCGGCGAGTGGGTGACATCGGCCGCCGACACGGATTTGCGATCGGTCCGAGCCTTCCTCATCGGCGACTGCCGCGAAGGCGCCATCTCGCCACGCCAGATCCGCGACCGCACCGGCGCTCCGGTCATTGCGCTGAGCGAACAGCACTCGCTCGAGAATACGCTGCGGCTGTTCGAGAGCGGTGTCGACGACGTCATCCGCAAGCCGGTCCACATCCGGGAGATCCTGGCCCGCATCACCGCCATCCGCCGCCGCGCCCATGAGGACGTCAGCTACACCGAGATCGGCGCCATGCGCATCTTCATGGATGGCCGCGATCCCGAGATCGATGGCCAGCCGCTGCCTCTGCCGCGCCGCGAACGCCGCATCCTCGAATATCTGGCGAGCAACCGCGGACGCCGCGTCACCAAGACCCAGGTCTTCAACGCCATCTACGGCATCTTCGACGAAGAGGTCGAGGAGAACGTGGTCGAGAGCCACATCTCCAAATTGCGCAAGAAACTGCGCGAAAAGCTTGGCCAGGACCCGATAGATTCCAAGCGCTTCCTCGGCTACCGGCTGGTGTTCTGATGCCGGTCTGCGCCAGCCTCGCGCAAGACAAAAATTATATCCTCGCGACCACAGACATGGGCCCAACGATGTTAGGCATTGAGGAGACGTTTCGATGAGCCTTTACGGAATGATGCGGACCGGCGTTTCCGGCATGAACGCGCAGGCTAACCGCCTTTCGGCGACAGCCGACAACATCGCCAATTCCGACACCACCGGCTACAAGCGATCCTCGGCCGAGTTTTCGACGCTGATCATGCCGCAGGTCGGCGGCGCCTATAATTCCGGCGGAGTCAACACCACCATCCGCTCGGCCATCAGCGCCCAGGGCGTGCTGCAGTACACGACTTCGGTTTCCGACCTTGCGGTGAACGGCAACGGTTTCTTCGTCGTCCAGGACCCCAGCGGGACGCCCTTCCTCACCCGCGCCGGCGCATTCGTTCCCGACGCTCAGGGCAGACTTGTCAACGCCGCCGGCTACCAGCTGATGGCCTACAGCTACGCCAACGGCACACCGGCTGCCACCGCCAACGGTTTCGAAGGGCTGGTGCCGGTCCAGATCTCCGACCAGGAAATGACCGCGACGCCCAGCACCACGGGCAATTTCAACGCCAATCTGCCGGCTGGCGCCACGCCGCCCGCCGGTCCGCTGCCTTCCACCAACAGCCCGACCGCGGAATACACGTCGAAGTCCTCGATGGTCACCTACGACAATCTCGGCAACAAGAAGCTGCTCGACGTCTATTTCACCAACACCGGCACCGGCACCTGGTCGGTCTCTGTGTTCGACCAGTCCCAGGCGACGCCGGGCACATCCTTCCCCTATACGGGCGGTGCGCTGGCCACGGCCGACTTGACCTTCGACACCACCACCGGCAAACTCACCGGCGCCGTCGACTCAATCACCATCCCCGTGCCGGGCGGTGCGTCGCTCGATCTCGATCTGTCCAAGCTGACCCAGCTCGGCACCGGCTTCACGGTCTCCGAAGCCAAGGTCAACGGCAACGCGCCCAGCACGATCGAAAAGATCCAGATCGGTGAGGACGGCGTCATCTACGCCCAGTATCAGGACGGCTCGACCAAGCCGCTGTTCAAGATCCCGCTGGCTGACGTCCAGAGCGCCGATAACCTCACCGCACTGCCGGGCAATGTCTATGCACAGTCCACCGACTCCGGGACCGTGCGCATCGGCTTCGCCAATGAAGGCAAGCTCGGCAGCATCATCTCCGGCGCGTTGGAAAATTCCAACGTCGATATCGCCGAGGAATTGACCAACATGATCGCGGCGCAGCGCAGCTACACCGCTAACTCGAAAGTGTTCCAGACCGGTTCCGACCTCATGGATGTCCTTGTCAACCTGAAGAGATAAACGACGGGCGCCAGGGGAATGAACCCAAACCAGAGCAGCGCGGTGCGCGGATTTCGAATTCAAGGCCACACCGGCAAACCGGCCGGGGTGGTCTGGGATTGCAGGTTTCCGAACGCCGACGCCGCCGACAGGGCAGAGACGTCATCCCCTCCCCACTGGCCTCGTGAAAGACCCGCATGTCGCTGACTTCCGCATTGACCATAGCCCAACAGTCGCTTCAGACCACATCGAAGCAGACCAGCGTCCTTTCCCGCAATATTGCCGACGCCAGCAACCCCGACTATGCCCGCCGCACGGCGGTCGTCGTCAGCAGCGCGCCCGGCGCCCGCTCGGTCGAGATCCAGCGCGCCACCAACGCCCTGCTGTTTCGCCAGAACCTTAGCGCGCAATCGGCATGGAGCGGCCAGAGCACGCTTTACAGCGGAATTGACCGCCTCGCCGTTGCCGTCAACGGCGTCGACAACGCCTCCTCTGCCTCGACCGCGATCGGCAAGCTGCAGAACGCGCTGCAGCTTTACGCCGCTACGCCATCCAACCAGAACCTCGGCTCCAGCGTCATCGACGCGGCCCAGCAGGTGGTGCGCGCTCTGAACGACGGCACCAACGCGATCCAGGATTTCCGCACCCAGGCCGATGGCGAGATATCAACGGCGGTTAACGATCTCAACTCGCTGCTTAGTCAGTTCCAGGACGCCAACAAGGCGGTCATCTCCGCAACCCGTTCGGGTACCGACGCATCCGACGCGCTCGACCAGCGCGACGCTTTGCTGAAGAAGATCGCGGACTATGTGCCGGTGTCGACCTTCACGCGTGGCGACAACGACATGGTCATCACCACCAAGGATGGCACGACACTGTTCGAGACCATTCCGCGCTCGGTAAGTTTCACCCCGTCGGCGGGCTACACGGCCGGCACACCAGGCAACACCATCTACATCGACAATGTGCCGGTCAGCGCCGGGGCTGGCGGCAACACCAGCGCCGACGGCAAGCTCGCCGGGCTCATCACCTTGCGCGACGGCGTCGCGGCGACGATGCAGAGCCAGCTCGACGAAGTGGCGCGCGGCCTCATCACCGCCTTTGCCGAAACAGCACCTTCGCAGCCCGACCGAACCGGCCTGTTCACCTGGTCGGGTGCGCCCGCCATTCCGGCCGCCGGCACGCTGATCGACGGGCTTGCCGGCTCGATCAAGGTCAACGCCGCAATGGACTCGAGCGTCGGCGGCAATCCGGTGCTGCTGCGCGACGGCGGCGCCAATGGTGCGGCCTATATCGCCAACACTGCCGGCAACGCCTCCTATTCGCAGCTCTTGATCGGCTATGGCGACAAGCTCGACAAGCCGATGCCTTTCGACGCTGCGGCCGGCATCACCGTCACGTCCAGCGTGTCCGACTACGCCGCCAATGCCATTGGCTGGTTCGAAGGCCAGCGCCAGCAGGCCTCGAGCAACGCCGACGCCAAGGAAGCGCTGGCATCGCGCACCGCCGAGGCGCTGTCCAACGACACCGGCGTCAATGTCGACCAGGAGATGTCGCTGCTGCTCGACCTCGAACACACCTATCAGGCCTCGGCGCGCATGATGAAAACCGTCGACGACATGCTGTCGGCCCTGCTCGATGCCGTAGGATAAGCCATGAAAGCCACATCCGTCTCATCAGCCGCCCTCTCCAACGCCGCGCGCTATCAGCAGATGCGCATGCAGGCCGAACTGGTCAAAGCCACCAAGGAATCGACGACCGGCACCGTCGCCGATGTCGGTCTGGCGCTCGGCGCGCGCACCTCGCAGGCGGTCACCTTCTCGCGCGACCTCGACCGGTTGAACGTCATCATCGATTCCAATTCGCTGGTCACCGCGCGGCTGTCCTCGACGCAGGCTGCGCTTGGCCAGCTTTCCGACACTGCGCAGAATTTGCTGACCGCGCTGACCGCCGCCGGCAATTCCTCGAGCACCATCACGCAGCAAGCCGGCAAGGCCGCCGTGCAGCAGATGACCTCTATCCTCAACGCCAGCGTCAACGGCGAATATCTGTTTGCCGGCACCAACACCGACGTCAAGCCGATCGACGATTTCACCGCCGCGGGCTCGCCGGCCAAGGCGGCGTTCGACGCTTCCTTCTCGTCGTATTTCGGCTTCACGCAGGCCGATCCGCTCGCTGCCAACATCACCGCCGCCCAGATGGACGGCTTCATCACCAGCAATGTCTTGCCGCAGTTCATGGGCTCCGGCTGGCAGGCCAACTGGTCGAACGCCACCGACCAGCAGATCGTCAGCCGCATTTCGCTGGGCGAAACCACCCAAACCTCGGCCAGCGCCAATGACGACAGCATCCGCAAGCTCGCCATGGCTTCCGCCCTGATCACCGGCCTGCTGTCCGGCAATATCAGCCAGGCGGCGAAGACCACCGTTGTCGGCCGCGCCCAGGCGATGGTCGGCGAGGCGCTGGGCGGGCTAGGGCAACTGCAGGCCGAGACCGGCCTTGCCGAGAAGCGGGTCTCCGACGCCAGCGACCGCATGAAGACGCAGGTCGACCTGTTCGAGCGCCATATCCTTGATCTGGAAGGCGTCGACCCCGCCGAGGCAGCCACCCGCGTCGCGGATCTGACGCAGCATATCGAGACGTCCTTCGCGCTGACCGCGCGCCTGCAGCAGATGAGCCTGCTGAACTACCTGACCTGACAATCTCAACCGCAACGGTAGAGCCAAACGATGTACCAATTCTCCTACGCCGACATCCAGACCGACTCCGTTGCCGATGCGAAAGATCGCGAGCGGCAGCTTTTGACCCGCTCGATCGAAATGCTGGCGGCGGCGGCGGCGGTCGGCCACACCTCGATGGAGGCGGTCGAAGCGCTGCACTTCACCAACCGGGTCTGGACCACCTTCGTCGAGGATCTCGGTTCCAGCGACAATGTCCTGCCCAAGGAACTGCGCGCCAACCTCATCTCCATCGGCCTGTGGCTGCTGCGCGAGGCCGAGGACATCCGCCAGGGCCGCACCGACAATTTCGAAGGGCTGATCGAAGTGTCCCAGATCATCCGGGACGGCATTCAATGACCAACACGCTGAAGATATCGCTGAAGCCGAACGAGAAGATCTACATCAACGGCGCCGTCATCCGCGTCGACCGCAAGGTCACCGTCGAGCTGATGAACGACGTACAGTTCCTGCTCGAGAACCATGTCATCCAGGCCGACGATGCCTTGACGCCGCTCAAGCAGCTCTATTTCATCCTGCAGGTGATGCTGATGAACCCGGCCGGCGCCATCGAGGCGCGCGCCATGTTCCGCCGCTCGCTGCCCTTGCTTTTGGCAAGCTTCGAGGATGAGCAGATCAGTGGCGCGCTGAAGCAGATCGACCGCATGGTCGGCGAAGACCATATCTATGAAGCGCTGAAGGCTATCCGTGCGCTTTATCCGCTCGAACGCCGCGCACTTGGCGGCAATGACGATGTTCAGGGTGCGAAGCGCCCGCTGGCCGTGGGAGCACAATACTGATGAATGTGGACATGACGACGACGATCCCCACGGGCGCCAACCAGGGCACCCAGCAGACGTCGAAGACAGCGGTCGACTACCAGTCGTTCCTGAAGCTGTTGATCGCCGAGATGAAGAACCAGGATCCGACGAAACCGATGGATTCGACGCAGTATGTCGCCCAGCTCGCCACCTTCTCGCAGGTAGAGCAATCGGTGCAGACCAACACCAAGCTCGACCAGATCATGCAGTCCTCGGCGCTGTCGCAGGCCGATGCCTTGATCGGCCGCTCGATCACCTCGGCCGACGGCAAGACGACCGGCGTCGTGGCCTCGGTCAAGCTTGCAAGCAACGGCGTGATCGCCGTGTTGCAGAACGGCACCGAAGTGCCGGTCGGCGCGGGCGTTTCGATAAAGCCGGCCAGCTAGACAGTTCCATAGAGGCGCGCTCACATGAACGAGGCCGACGCACTCGACATCGTCCAGTACGCGGTATGGACGGTGCTTGTTGCTTCCGCGCCGGTGGTGCTGGTCGCCATGGTGGTCGGCATCGGCATTGCCCTGATCCAGGCCCTGACCCAGATCCAGGAAATCACCCTGACCTTCGTGCCCAAGATCGTCGCCATCATGCTGGTCGTGGCGCTGACCGGTCCGTTCATCGGCAGCCAGATCTCGGCCTTCACCAACGTCATTTTCGAGCGCATTGAAAACGGGTTCTAGGCAGCGCTTGCAGGCGGCTGTGTTCCGGCTAGATTGCAGGCCATGACTCAGGCAGAACTCACCGGCAGGCCATGTGCGGAATAGCCGGCGTCTGGCGCAAACGAAACCCGATCGACGCCAACGACCTGTCGGATGTCGCCAGCATGATGCAGGCGTTGGTACATCGCGGCCCCGACGATCATGACAGCTGGCACAACAATCGGCTGGCGCTCGGTCACCGCCGACTTACCATCATCGATCCCTCGCCCGCCGCCCGTGAGCCGATGCTGACTTCTTCCGGCGATGGCGTTCTCGTCTACAATGGCGAGGTCTACAATTACCGCTCGCTGCGCGAAACGCTGCAGGCGCAAGGCGTCGTCTTTCGAACCATCTGCGATGCCGAAGTGGTTCTCGAAGCCTTGCATCACTGGGGCCCCGAAAAAGCCGTGCCGCTGTTCGACGGGATGTTTTCCTTCGCCTATTTCGACGCTCGCAGCAGTGCGCTGTGGCTTGCGCGTGACCGTCTTGGAATCAAGCCGATGTCGGTGGCCGACACGCCGGAGCGAATCCTGTTCGCCTCGGAGGACAAGGCGATCCTCGCCTGCGACGGTTTTCCGCGCGACATCGACAGCCGCGAGATCACCTTGCGGCTTGCCTGGCAGAGCCGCGATTCCAGCTACAGCCTGTTCGACCGCATCGAGCGCCTGCCGCCCGCCGGCCTGTGGAAGATCACCGATGGCGTTATCGAGAAGCGCCGCTTCTGGCATGTGCTGGACGTGCTGGAGACCGCGCGCATTACCGGCGATGCATCCGCTGATGCTGAACACATGGCGACGCTCGAGGCGTTGCTCAAGGACAGCGTCGGACTTCACTGCATCGCCGATACCAGCGTTGCCACCGCCTGCAGCAGCGGTGTCGATTCCGGCCTGATAACGGCGCTGGCAAAGCGGTTCAGGCCGGAAGTCCACGGTTATGTCGTCGACCCGCAGCTCGGCAACAGCGAGGCCGAAGACGCCGAACGCACCGGCCGCCATGTCGGCGTGCCCTTGCGCCGGGTGCCGGTCGACAGGAACCGGTTTTTCGAACTTTGGCCAAGGGTAATCTGGCATCTTGAAAGCGATGGCTGGCACGCCAGCCATGTCGCACTGCTGGCGCTTGCCGAACGATGCCGGGCCGATGGCGTCAAGGTGCTGCTCACCGGCGAAGGCGCAGACGAATTGTTTGGCGGCTACCCCTTGCAGGCCTTGAGCATGAAGAAGTGGCGTTCCTGGTCGTGGCCCCGGCGCCTGGTCCATTCGAAGCGCTCGCTCGACCGGAGATTCGAGCAACAGCGTCATGCCCCCTACAAGGTCTCGGCTGGAAGCCACTCACAAATGGATCGCAGCATGGTCCTGCGTGCTTTGTCGCCGGAGCTGAATTTTCTGCAAACCGAGATCTTCGACCGCCTGGAGCCGGTTATGCCGCCCGCGGATCGCGCCTTTCTCGGTAGTTGCCTCTACGACCTCTATTCGCATCTGCAGGACATCCTGCACCGGCACGACCGGCTGAGCATGGCGGCGTCCGTGGAACTGCGGGTCCCGTTCCTGGAAAACCGCCTGATCGACTTCGCCATCCATTTGCCGAGGCGGCAGAAATACCGCGACAAAACAGGAAAATGGCTTTTGCGAAAGGTCGCTGAAAAGCATATTCCGCGCCAGAACGTCCAGGCGCGCAAGATCGGCTTCGAGATGTCGTCGCAATTTTCGGCCGGCACGGAGACTTTGCTACGCGGCGGTTTCCTGCGCGATGCCTTGAAATGGCCCGCCGCGAATTTGGAGGACATGGTCCAGTTGGCGCGGCGCGAGCAACCGTCCAGGCTGCGGCTTGTCGGCATGGAGCTTTTCCTGCGCCTTCACGCCGGCGGCGAGACGACAGGCACGCTGACCGAAGCCTTGCATACCGCTGCCCGGGACAGAAGCTGACTTCGCGCGCGGCCGACAGCCCCGCGCAGTGGACCAATGAGAACATCGCTCTGGGTAGCGGACCATTCCCGGCTGACGTATTTTCGCCTTGCTATCCTGTTGTTGGACCATGATCTTTTTCGAAGACGCGTTCGCCCTTTTGGATGTCGTGCTCTATTTCAAACGGATGCCATGATTGTCGTCCCCGCGGACGAAACCAGCACGTTAAGGTGGGACAGGTCTGATGATCGATGACGAGCCGGACAGCGAACGCGTTTCGGCGCTGGCGCCGTTCCGGCACGGCATCTTCCGCGCCGTCTGGTCGGCCAGCCTGGTGTCGAATTTCGGTGGCCTGATCCAGGGCGTCGGCGCCGCCTGGATGATGACCACCATCGCCACGTCGCCCTATCAGGTGGCGCTGGTCCAGGCCTCGGCCACTCTGCCGATCATGCTGTTTGCACTCGTCGCCGGCGCCATCGCCGACAGCTTCAACCGGCGCAAGGTGATGCTGATCGCCCAAATCTTCATGCTGGTCGTCTCTGCACTTCTAACGCTGTTCACCTGGAACGGCTGGATGACGCCGTGGACGCTGCTTGCCTTCACCTTCCTAATCGACAGCGGCACGGCGCTCAACAACCCGTCCTGGCAGGCATCGGTCGGCGACATGGTGCCGCGCAACAAGCTGCCGGCCGCGGTTGCACTCAATTCACTGGGCTTCAACCTGACACGCAGCGTCGGCCCGGCGATCGGCGGCATCATCGTTGCCGCCGCTGGTGCGGCTGCTGCGTTCGCCGCCAATGCGCTGAGCTATATAGGTCTCATCATCGTGCTCTTCCGCTGGAAGCCGGAGCTGCCGGTCTCGACGCTGCCGCGCGAGACGCTGGGCGCCGCCATGGGCGCCGGCCTGCGCTATGTCGCCATGTCGCCCAACATCGGCAAGGTGCTGGTCAGGGGCTCCGCCTTCGGCTTCAGCGCCGGCGCGGTTTTGGCGCTGCTGCCGCTGGTGGCGCGCGACGTCGTCAAGGGCGATGCCTTGACCTACGGCATCATGCTCGGCGCCTTCGGCATCGGCGCCGTCGGCGGCGCGCTGATAAGCGTGCGTCTCAGACAATTGCTGTCCAGCGAGACGATGGTGCGGATGGCCTTCGCCGGCTTTGCCGTCTGCGCCTTCAATGCCGCCATCAGCCTCAATGCCTGGCAGACTGCGGCGGGTTTGCTCATCGGCGGCGCCTGCTGGGTGATCGCGCTGTCGCATTTCAACGTCACGGTGCAGATGTCGACGCCGCGCTGGGTCGTCGGCCGGGTGCTGTCGGTCTACCAGACGGCGACCTTCGGCGGCATTGCGCTGGGCAGCTGGATCTGGGGCGTCGTTGCCGATGCGCATGGCGCCGAAACCGCGCTGATTGCGGCGGCCATCGCGATGCTTGTTGGCGGCGCCATCGGCCTGTTCCTGCCGCTG
The DNA here is from genome assembly GCF_030323165.1 of Mesorhizobium sp. C416B. Lineage (NCBI taxonomy): Bacteria > Pseudomonadati > Pseudomonadota > Alphaproteobacteria > Hyphomicrobiales > Phyllobacteriaceae > Mesorhizobium > Mesorhizobium sp. C416B. The sequence goes on along the minus strand of NZ_CP100471.1, from coordinate 5,103,032 downwards.
CCGCAGCAGACGACTCTCAACCTCGACCCGCTCAACCGCTTCAAGGAGCCGCATCTCGGCCTCGACCTGAAGCCGCGCAGCGGCCCCATCGCCATCATGATAGAGTACATTATCCGCGACGAAGATGTACCCGAATTCCTCGCCACCATGGCCGAGCGCGGGCGCATCCGCCGCCGCGACGGCGCCCGCAACTGGACGCTGGCTCGGGACCTAGAAAATCCCGCAGTCTGGATCGAACACTACCACACGCCGACCTGGCTGGAATACATCCGCCACAACCGGCGCGCCACCCATGCCGACGCCGTCGTCGGCGAGCGGGTGCGGGCGCTGCACAGCGGCGACGAACCGCCGCGCGTGCGCCGCCTGATCGAGCGCCCGACGACCGCCGGCACCGCGCTGGTCTCGCCGAAGGGGCCGATCGATCACTGAGCTCGCCATAGCCGTAGCGCCGGTCAGCCGGCGCTCTGGATCATGTAGAGCTTGCGCGTGGTCTCGCGTATCAGCCACTCGCCCTTCCAGCCCTGCGGCAGGACGAGGAGATCGACCGGACCGAGTTCCCGCACCTCGCCATCGATGCGGCTCAGTTCCACGCGCCCCGAAATGATGTGGCAGATCTCCGACGAGTCCGAACGATCGGCGGTGAAGCGGCCGGGCGTGCATTCCCAGATGCCGACATCGACAGTCCCGTCAGGCGATTGAAAGAACGAGCGCACGGCCTCGACCTGATCGCCTTCAATCGAGCTTGGCTTAGGAGAGAACGCGCCGATCTCGGCCTTGGCGAGATCGTGGAAGGTCGAAAGATCGATCAAGTCTAGCTCCATGGATAAGAGCAATTCCAGGAAAGGGGTCTGCCCCGGAATTGCGTGAGAACAAATGGCTTTAGTGGCCGGTGATGCTGTCGGCCAACGCGGCCAGCTTCGAGGTGCGCGCAAGCCCTGCCGCCTCGCGGCCATCGGCAATGCGATAAAGCTGGTACATCGAATGCACGCCCAGCCAGCGGAAGGGCTCCGGTTCCCATGGCCTGACCTTGCGGTTGACCCAGGGCAGCTTCGTCAGCTCGGTGTTTGCCCCGAGAACAAGGTCAGCCAGCGTGCGCCCCGAAAGGTTGGAGCTGGACACGCCGAGGCCGACATAGCCGCCGGCCCAGCCGATGCGGGTCGCGGGATCGAGGCCGACCGTGGTGCACCAGTCGCGCGGCACGCCGAGCACGCCGCACCAGGCGTGATCGATGCGGCATCCCTTGGTCTGCGGCAAGAGCGTCGTCAGGATCGTGTGCAGCTGGTCGATCGTGGCCTGCTGCGTCTGGCCGTTGACGTCGGTGCGCGAGCCGTAGCGATAAGGCACGCCGCGTCCGCCCATCGTGATGCGTCCCTCACGCGTGCGCTGGGCATAGCAATAGGCATGCGCCGCATTGCCGAGCAGTTCGTGCCCTTCCCAACCGATGTCGCGCCACAGGTCGGGCGGCAGCGGCTCAGTCACGATCTGCGCGCTGTTGAGCGCCAGCCAGGTCCGCTCCTCGCCGGGGATGCCTGATGTAAAACCCTCGGTCGCGCGGATGATCGTCTCCGCCTGCACCGTACCGCGGTCTGTCGTCACGCTGCCCTTGGCGATGCTTGTCACCGTCGTCTTCTCATAGATCGGCACGCCCAGCCGCTCGACGGCATCGGCAAGCCCACGCACCAGCTTGGCCGGCTGCACCCGCGCCTGGCCATGGACGACGAAGCCGCCCATGACGTTACGGATGTTGATGCGCGTGCGCGTTGAGGCGGCGTCCAGCATCTCGACGCGGTTCGGGTCGACATCCCAGGAACGGATCGTCTCGCATTCTTCGCGCACGCGCTCCAACTGCGCTGCGTTGGTGGCCACCGTCAGGTTGTCGACGCGGCGAATGTCGGCGTCGATGCCTTCCTCGGTCGCGACCCGGATCACTTCATCAACGCAGCCTGCCATCGCCGCCTGCATCGCCATCACGCCTTGGCGGCTCGATGTCTTGAGATATTTTTCGCGCGACCAGCTGAAGCCGCCCGACAGCCAGCCGCCATTGCGCCCCGAAGCGCCGAAGCCGGCAATTTCGCGCTCGACGATCACGACGCGCAGCGATGGCTTCGCCTTTTTCAGATAGTAGGCGGTCCACAGGCCGGTATAGCCGGCGCCGACAATGGCGACATCGGCCTCGATGTTTCCAGGCAAGGGCGGGCGCGGAACGGGAACCGCCCCCAGATCCGCATACCAGAACGATATGTCGCCGTTGCGCTTGGCTTGCATGGAATGACTTTCAGATGGGATCAGGCCAGATGGGATCAGGCCAGATGGAATCAGGTGAGTGTGGTCTCGGCGCTTGCGTCGTCCGCCAGCAGCTTGGCGTCGCTGCCGTCGAAGCAGAGCTCGACCTTGTCGCCGAGGCCAAAACTCTCGCCGGTCACCGGTGAGCGCACGATCGCGGCCGAGCCGTCGGCGAGCTTAACTTCGTATTTCGATTCCGAGCCGAGATAGATGGCTTCCGCGATCGTCCCCGACAGGCGGTTGGCGCCATTGGCAGGACTTTGGCCGGCTCTTCGGATCGCGAGCTTTTCGGGACGCAGCAGCATCACCGGGCTGGCTTCCCCCGACAGCTTACGCGGTACCGTCACCGTCTCGCCGGCGATGCTCAGCGCGGTGCTGTTGCCATCGCTGCGCGCCTTGCCGCGCAGCACGGTGGAATCGCCGATGAAGCGGCCGACGAACAGCGTTGCCGGCTCGTCATAGAGCTGGCGGCCGGTGCCGACCTGCTCGATGCGCCCGCGGTTGAACACGGCGATGCGGTCCGATAGCACCAGCGCCTCTTCCTGATCGTGCGTGACATAGACGAATGTGGTGCCGAGTTCGCGATGGATGCGCTTGATCTCGAGCTGAAGCCATTCGCGCAGCTTCTTGTCGAGCGCGCCGAGCGGCTCGTCCATCAGGAGCAGCGGCGGGTCGAAGACGATGGCGCGTGCCAACGCCACGCGCTGCTGCTGGCCGCCCGACAATTCGCTGGGATAGCGATGCGCGAAATCGCCCATCTTGACCATGTCGAGCGCCCTTGCCACGCGTGTCTGCCTCGTCGCCTGGTCGACGCCGCGAAGCGTCAGCGGATAGGCGACGTTGCGGCCGACGCTCATATGCGGGAACAGCGCGTAATGCTGGAAGACGACGCCGATGTTGCGCTTGTGCGCCGGCACGCCGACGACGCTTTTTTCCCCGACCAGAAGCTTGCCGCTGGTGACATCGGTGAAACCGGCAATCACGTTGAGCGTCGTCGTCTTGCCCGAGCCGCTGGGGCCGAGCAGCGTCATGAACTCGCCGGGCTCGATGCGCAGCGACACGCCGTCCAGCGCCTTGAAGCCGCCATAGGCCTTGCTGATCGCTTCGAGATCGATCGCCGCGCCCTTGCTTGTCGGCTTCGGATTCATTGGCGTCCTTTCCCCTCGCGGCCAAGAAGGAGCATGCCGCCGCCGATCAGGATCGTGGTCGCGAAAAGCAGGATCGTGCCGACAGCCGCCACCGTCGGATCGGCGTCGCGCGTGATCGAGGCAAAAATTTGCACCGGCAATGTCTTGAGATAGGGGTTCGTGATGAACAGCGACACGACAATCTCGTCGAACGAGGTGGCGAAGGCGAACAGCAGGCCGGAGAGCACGCCCGGCGCGATCAGCGGCAGCGTCACCGTGCGAAACGTGGTCAGTGCGCCGGCGCCCAGGCTCGCGGCGGCTGTCTCCAGCCGGCGGTCGAACACTTCGAGACTGGCCGAGACCGCGATCAGCACGAAGGGCAGCGCAAGGATGGTGTGGGCCAGCACGAAGCCGAGCAGCGTGCCGACGAGCTGCGTGTCGAGATAGACGGCATAGATGCCGATCGCCAGCACCACGCCCGGCACCACCATCGGCGTCAGCATCAGCATACGCAAAAGGTTCGCCGGCCGCGCCTTCATGCGGTCGAGGCCGAAGGCGGCAAGCGTGCCGAGCACCGTCGCCAGCACCGCCACGATCGAGGCGACCTTCAGCGAATTCAGGAAGCTGTTCGACCAGTCCGGATTGGTGGCGAAATTCTGGTACCACTGCCAGGAAAAGCCTTGCGGCGGAAACGCCAGCGATTTGTTTTCGTTGAACGACATCGGCACCACGACCAGCGTCGGCGCCACCAGCCATATCGCCACCAGCAGGCAGACGAGCCCGAGAAGAACGCGGGTGAGCGGCTTCATCTCCATCAGCGCCGCCCCGCTTCCCGATGACTGGACCGCATCACAGGTGCTGCCAGCGCCAGCAGCACGAAGGTGGTGACCAGCAGAACGACGCCCATGGCGCCGCCCCTGCCCCATTGCAGCAGGCTGAGCACCTGCGTCTGCACCAGCGTCGACAGCATGGTCGAGCGCGGGCCGCCGAGCAAAGCAGGCGTGATGTAGAAGCCGAGCGACAGGATGAAGACGATGATCGCGCCGGCATAGACGCCGGGCAGCGACAGCGGCAGATAGACGGTGAAGAACGCGCGCGACGGCCGCGCACCGAGGCTTTGCGCCGCACGCATCAGCCTGAGGTCGATGCCTTGCATCACGGAATAGAGCGGCAGGATCATGAACGGCAACAGCACCTGCGCCATGCCGATGACCACGCCGGTCTGGGTGCGGATCAGCTTGACGCCGCCGAACCCGACCGAGCGCAGCAACGAATTGATGACGCCCGAATCCTGCAGCAGGATCACCCAGGACAGCGTGCGCACCACACCACTCACCCAGAACGGGATCAGCACGCAAAGCACAAGCACCAGCCGGACGCGCGGCCCGACCGCGGTCATCAGATAGGCATAGGGATAGGCCGCGATGACGCAGACCAGCGTCACCCAGGCCGAAATGACGAAAGTCCGCTGCAGCACTGTCAGGTTGACCGGCGCGCCGAAGAACCAGGCATAGTTCTGCAGCCCCCACTCAGGTTCCGACAGGCTGCGCAGCACGATGGTGAGCAGCGGATACCCGATCACCGCGACGAGCAGGATGAGCGCCGGCGCCGTGAGCGCGAACGGCCGCCATGCCCGACCCGACCGCGCATGGGCGGCGGGTTGGGCGATGGGTTCGGACGCGCTCACGGCCTGGCTCTCACTTGGCTGTTCAGTTGCCGGCCATCAGCGCCGACCACTTCTCCTGCGCCACCGGGAAGTTCTCGACCCAGAACTTGATGTTCTGCTTGTAACCCTGCTTCTGGCGCTCGGGCGTGTTGGTCAGGAAGGCGGCGACCGACGCATCGACCTTGGGCTGCGCGTCATTGTTGATCGGCGTATAGGAGGTCTGCTGCGCCAGGATCTCCTGCGCCCCCTTGCCGAGATAGGCATTGAGCAGCGCATAAGCCGCATCCGTATCCTTGACGCCGACCGGAATGGTCATCTGGTCCATCACCACCAGCCAGTCCTGCCAGGCCGGCGCATATTTGGCGCCGTTCTTCACCGCCGTCATGGCACGTCCGGTCCACATCATCAGCATGTCGGCTTCGCCAGATTCGGCAAGCTGCTGCGATTCAGCGCCGGTCTTCCAATAGATCGTGTCGGGACCGAGCTTGCGGATGACATCGATGGCCTTGTCGATGTCGGCCACCGTCATCGCCTTCGGGTCGCCGCCAGACGCCTTCAACGCCTGCTCCAGCAGGCCGCCCGTCGGGTCGCCCGAACCGTCGAGCGCGCGCGTGCCGGGGAATTTTGCCGTGTCGAAGAAATCGGCCCAGTTCTTGGGCGGGTTATCCCCATACTTCTCCTTGTTGTACATCAGCACGACGCCGTAGTTCATGGCCGGCACCGAGCATTCGCCGACCTGGCCCTCGGGCACCTTGGAGACGTCGAGCTTGCTGAAATCAAGCTTCTGGAACAGCTTGCCGCAATAGACGTAAGGCGGCAGGTCGGCGGTGTCGACGACGTCCCAGGTGACGTTGCCGGATTCGACCTGCGCCTGCAGCTTGGCGATCTCTGTCGGCCCGTCATTGAGCAGCGTGGCGCCGGACTTTTCGACGAACTCCTTGAGCGCGGCGGCCTGGCCGTCCTGGTAGATGCCGCCATAGGAGACGAGCGTCAGCGTCTTGCCCTTGAGCGAGCCTTCCTTGACCTCACCCGCGACAGGCTTTTCCTGCGCGAACGCTGCGGTTGCCAGAACGCCGAGCGCCAGCACGGCGCCAAGGCCAAGATGTCTTGTTTTCAGCATGATTATTGTTCTCCCATTTGACCCGCATGGATTGAACCTACCTGGCTGCGAGCGGTTTCCAGGCCCTGTATTGATCGAGTTCGGCGCGCACCGAAGTCGGTGGCGCAATGATCCACATCACCTCGGCTCGGCCACTGCCGATGTTCTCTGAGCGATGTGCTGTCGATGTCGCGTATTCGATGCTGTCGCCCTCTTCCAGCACATGCCTGACATCGCCGAGCGAAACCTCGACGATGCCGCGCAGCACGACGAGCATCTCGTGCGCGTCGCCATGGGTGTAGAGCGCTGGGCCGGTCGAGCCGCCGATTTCGAACTCGCCGACATAGACTTCCATGTCGCTTAAAGGGGGACGCGAGAGCAGCATCTTGCGGCAGCCGTCGCTGGGCGGCAGGCTCGGCCGCTCGCTGCGCAGCAAGACCCCGCGCTGCCCGGCGGCACTATCCTCGAACAGCATCGCCACGCTCACCCCAAGCGCCGAGGCCATCTGGTTGAGCGAGGCGGTGCTGGCGCCGGTCAGGCCGCGCTCGAGCTGGCTGATGAAGCTGGCGCTGGTCCCGGTCAGCTCGGCGAGTTCGCGCAGCGAAAGCCGCCGGCCGAGACGCAGGCTCTTCAGCCGCTGGCCCAGCATCTGATGGGCATGCGTCGCCGTCGAGGCGACGCCATTCTTGACCGGAGCCTGGTCGGTGCTCATCCCGTCTTTTTCTCCCACTGAACAATTTGTACAGTGACACTGTACACGTGGCAAGCGCCGGGACATTTTAAAATGCCGGCTGAGGCCTGTTCTTCGCCCGACAGGTCGCGCCGCGCCTTGTCGAGTCCTCGGCGTAGCGTCGCATCAGATGGCCCTCGGTCAAAAGCCGACAACGGCCCGGTTGTCGAAATTCTCGACCACCGCCAGTTCCTCGGCGACGGCGCGCTGGAGGTTCCGGCGGCGGACTGGACGTTCATGCTCGGCACCAGCACCGCATCCGTGAACTTGGCCAGCGCCAGCACCGGCGTGTCACCATCGGACGGATCGCTGTGCAGTTCGGCGACGATCAGCACGCCGACATAATGCCGGCTGCTTGCGGCGCCATTCTGGTGCTGAGGCGCAGTCAGGCTTGCCGCCCCGCTTCAATTCCCCGCGAGCGTGTCGAGGTATATGAGCGATCGCTTACGCAATCGACGCAGCTGTGTTATTTTTGGCCGTCTCTATTTCCCTCAAGGAGGAGAAGATGAGTGCGCGGGGATTTTTTTCATTAGCTGTTGGCATGATTTTTTTGAGCTCGTCTGCGGTGAGCAATTCAAGCATGGATATGCCGGTTAGGTCTGTTGTGTCACACCCGATGTCTCTTTTTTTGGCGGGAGGCAATCCGGAAAGCCAAAGCCGGCCGGCAAAGGAATTTATCCAGACTGCACAACAAGATGTTTGCTGTCCTGGCGGCTACCCTTGGTATCGCAATTCGACGAACACCTGCTACGGCAGCTATGAAGACTGCCACGATACCGATGGCGGCGGATGGTCCTGCAGACAGGTCAACGCCTGCTAGACTTTCTTGGGCCCACGCCTTCTTGACTGTGCCCGGTCCTCAGATCGGCTTCGGCTCGCCGGCCTCATAGAGCATGAGGTTGCGCTCGCCTATGCCGAGCGATGCCCAGCTCGCCCGCCAATCGGCGATGTGAGGCGAGCGGAAATGCGCGTCGAGCGCGGCCCTGTCGCTCCACACCTCGGTTACATGGATGAGCCCGACGTCGAGCACGTCCTGCGCGTAGGAGTATTCGATGCAGCCGGGCTCCGCACGGCTGCCCAGTATCATGCGCCGCATGGCCGGCCTTGCCTCGTCGAGCCGTTGCGCAGGCAGGCGAATGGTGCCGATGATCACCAGCATGATCTCTCTCCTCAAGGCCTCTGTCGTCCTGGCAAGTAACCAGTCCTCCCACCCTCGCGCAAGCTTGACCGGTTAGGCTCGAAGGGCTGTCGCGTGCTCGGCAGGCTTGTGATTGGGGACGATATGGCCGTCAGCGAAAGCTTAGCGACAGGAACAGTGGCCAAGAACGGCCGCGATGTCTTCTTCGCCATCGGCATCGTCATCATCCTGGCCGTGCTGTTCCTCCCGATCCCGGCCTTCCTCATCGACATCGGCCTCGCCTTCTCGATCGCACTGTCGGTGCTGATCCTGATGGTGGCGCTGTGGATCCAGCGGCCGCTCGATTTCTCGTCCTTCCCGACCGTGCTGCTGATCGCCACCATGCTACGGCTATCGCTCAACATCGCCACCACGCGCATGATCCTGTCGCACGGCAATGAGGGCACGCACGCCGCCGGCTATGTCATCGCCGGCTTCTCCAAACTTGTGATGGCCAGCGATTTCGTCATCGGCCTGATCGTCTTCATGATCCTGATCGTGGTCAACTTCATCGTCATCACCAAGGGCGCCACCCGTATTGCCGAAGTCGGCGCCCGCTTCACCCTCGACGCCATCCCCGGCAAGCAGATGTCGATCGACGCCGACCTGTCCGCCGGCATGATCGACGACAAGACAGCGCAACTGCGCCGCCGCGAGCTGGAAGAGGAATCCTCCTTCTTCGGCTCGATGGACGGCGCCTCGAAATTCGTCCGCGGCGACGCCATTGCCGGCCTCATCATCACCGCCATCAACATCGTCGGCGGCATCGCCATCGGTTACATCAGGCACGGCATGGGCATGGGCGAAGCCGCCGATGTCTTCATCAAACTGTCGGTCGGCGACGGCCTCGTCACCCAGATCCCGGCGCTTATCGTTTCGCTCGCCGCCGGCCTGCTTGTTTCCAAGGGCGGCACGCGCGGCTCGACCAACCAGGCGGTGTTCGGCCAGCTCGGTGCGCATCCGCGCGCGCTCTATGTCGCGGCCTCGCTGCTCGTCCTGCTCGGCCTGATGCCCGGCCTGCCGTTCTTCCCGTTCTTCACGCTAGCCGCCGGCATGGCCGGCCTTGGCTACGTCATCCCGATGCGCGCCAACCGAGAGGCTGCCGCCGCCGAAGCGATCAAGGATCTGGAGAAGGCGAACAAGGTCGAGGAAGAGAAGAACTCGGTCAAGGCTTCGCTGACCACCGCCGAGATCGAGCTTCTGATCGGCAAACAGCTGTCGACGCGGCTGCTGGTGTCGCATCAGGAACTGGTGTTCCGCATGGCCAAGATGCGCAAGAAATTTGCCACGCAATATGGCTTCGTCGTGCCGGAAGTGCGCGTCGCCGACGATTTCGGCATCCCGCCGAAAAGCTATCAGATCAAGGTCCACGGCACCGTCGTCGCCGAATACCAGATGCGCGTCGGCGAGATCATGGTGCTGCTCGGCAACCGGGATTTGCCCGACGTTCCCGGCGAGGAAATCCGCGAGCCGGCCTTCGGCATGCGCGCCTTCTCGGTGCTCGAAACCTTCGCCGAGGATCTGAAGCGCGAGAACTATACCTTTGCCGACAACATGTCGGTGCTGCTCACCCATTTGTCCGAGGTGATCCGCAACAACCTGCCGCAGCTTCTGTCCTACAAGGACATGAAGGCGCTGCTCGAGCGCCAGGATCCGGAATACCGCAAGCTCGCCGACGAGATCTGCACCTCGCACATCTCCTATCCCGGCCTGCAGGCGGTGCTCAAATTGCTGCTGGCCGAACGCGTATCGATCCGCAACCTGCATTTGATCATCGAAGCTATCGCCGAGATCGCGCCGCATGTGCGCCGCACCGAGCAGATCGTCGAGCATGTCCGCATCCGCATGGCCCAGCAGATCTGCGGCGATCTCTCCGAGGGCGGCATGCTCAAGGTGCTGCGCCTCGGCAACCGCTGGGACCTCGCCTTCCACCAGAGCCTCAAGCGCGACGCCAAGGGCGAGGTGCGCGAATTCGACATCGACCCGCGCCAGCTGGAGGAATTCGGCCAGGACGCGACCAAGGCGATCCGCAAGCATCTCGAGGCCGGCGAGCGTTTTGTCCTCGTCACCGCGCCCGATGCTCGCCCCTATGTGCGCATGATCATCGAGCGCCTGTTCACGACGCTTCCCGTTCTCTCCCATGTCGAAATCGCCAAGGGCGTCGAGATCAAGGTGCTCGGGACGATCTCGTGAACATACTGTCGCAAGGCCTCGTCATCGCCGCCTTCCTCGCCTTCTGTCGCATCGGCGCCTGCTTCATGCTGATGCCGGGCCTGTCCAGCGCCCGCGTGCCGGTCCAGGTCCGGCTGTTCGTGTCGATCGCCGCCACCGGTGGCCTGCTCGCCTTCCTGTGGGACAAGATCTTTCCCTTCGTCGATGCGCGTCCGCAGGTGCTGGCGCCGATGATCATCTCCGAACTTTTGGTCGGCGGGCTGATCGGCGCGATGACGAGGCTCTACATGGAGGCGCTGCGCTTCATGGGTTCGGCCATCGCCATGCTGATCGGCTATGGCGGCACCGGCGGCCCCGCCATCGAGGAGCCAGAGCCGCAGGCGGCCCTCGCCGCCATCATCTCGTTTTCAGCGTTGCTGCTGCTCTTCGTCTTCGATTTCGACCACGAGATCATCCGCGCTCTGGTCGCCTCCTACACGGTGGCGCCGGTCAACGTCTTCTTCAATCCGCAGGCCGCCCTGGTCGATCTCACCGACACGGTGTCGGACGCCTTCTTCCTGGTCATCCGGCTCGGCAGCCCGTTCATCGCCTATGCCATCCTGGTCAATTTGACGATCGGCTTCGTCAACAAGCTGACGCCGCAGATTCCGGTCTACTTCATCTCACTGCCTTTCGTCATCGCCGGCGGCATGATCATCTTCTACTTCGCCATCGGCACCATGCTGTCGCTGTTCGTCGACGGCTTTGTCGATCTGACGCTGGCGAGGTGAGATGAGCACGCGCAAGGAACGGCTGAAGAAACTGGTCAAGGTGCAGGAGCAGCTGAAGGCCCTGCACGAGACGCGCCATGCGGCCTTCCTGGCGGCAGCGGCAACCGCCGAAACCGAGGCCAGGGAACTTGTCCAGCATTTCGACGCCGACCAGTCGATGGCGGTGCTGTTCCCTGACCTCTACCATCGCCGCATCGCCAATGCGCTGGTCCGGCAGGAAGCGAGCCTGGAAGGCGCCAGGCAGGAGGTCACGCTCATCGCCACTGCGACGGCGCGCACCAACATGGTCGAGCGCGCCTACAAGGACGTGCGCCGACAGGACGAACGCGAACGCTCCGACCGCGACCGGCTCGATCTGATCGCGCAGAGGCGAGGGCAGGAATAATCGGAAGTTAGAGCCGGGTTACCTGCGGACGGCGTTCGGTTTCGTTCCGTGCGGCGGGCTGTGTTGGGTGTACGGCGCCGTGTTCGGCCTCTGCGCCTACGCCACCTACGATCTGACCATGGCGACGCCGGCAGCGCCCACCGCAAACGACCAGATCGCATCGACCCAGCCGGAGTTGCCGCTGCTGATAGCAATGGCCTAGCATCCGGCGAAGGATTTCGAGCCGGCAAGCCTGCCACAAGCTTGCTGCGGCATGGTCGCTCAGGAAACCCGGCAAAGAGGCGGACTTTCTTGGCGATTTCTCCACCCAGCGACATCGTTCTCGATGTTGCCCGAGCCGTCGACCCGGCGGATATCGAGGCTGCCCGTGCCGCGCTGGCCAAGCGGGCCAACGGCGTTGGCGGCGCCTTTTTGGTCGACATGGCGGCTTCGGTGGATACCGGCTCGATCTTGTCGCGTGCCACGGCCGACAAGGCCGCGGCAGGCGCCGATCCCGCGGGAAAATTCAAGAAGTTCGAGGCCATGGTCTTGCAGACCTTCATCCAGAACATGCTGCCCAAGGACACAGAGGGCGTCTACGGCAAGGGGCTGGCCGGCGACATATGGAAATCGCAGCTTGCCGAGCGTGTCGCCGACGTCATGGCCGAGCGCGGAGGGATCGGCATCGCCAAATCGCTGCTCGCCGACCACTACAAGGACGGCAAGCGCACCGTGCCGATCGGCCCGGTGTCAACCGGGCCGCACAAGACCGAGATCGACCAGCAGACCCGGCTGTCCACCTCGCTGGTCGAGGAATTGCAGCGCAAGGCCGCAGGGTCGATGACCGGCGACGAGACGACCATCAAAACCGAAATCAAGATCTAGACCAGGATTTTCAATGGCCGATTTTTCAAAATACTCTTCCAACCTGCCGGCGCGTACGTCCGAAGCGCCGATCCCGTTTGCACGGCCGGGCAACCTTGCCGCCATCATCGGCCGCATCGAGGAAGCGGTCGAGGAAGAGACGGCCGGTTTGAAGAACGACACCAGCTATGACCTCAAGGCCTCCAACGCCCGCAAGAGCCGCTACCTCTATGAGCTGACCCGCGCCATGAAGGGCGCCAACGAGATCGAATTCCTGGAACAGCATCGCGACAGTCTGGCGCGGCTGCGCCAGAAGCTCGCGAAAAACGAGGCTGCAATCCTCGCCCACCTCAACGCGGTCAACGAAGTCGCCACGCTGTTGAAGAACGCCATTCAGCGCGCCGAAGCCGACGGCACCTATTCGGCCGGCGAATTCGGTTGGGCGAGCTGATGATCTCGGCAACAGGCGGGAACAACCGGTGATCAAATTCATCGCTGCCGCGATCTGGATCTGCGCCGCCACGCTTGGCGCGGTGTTCTATTCGTTCCAGGCGGCCGGTGAGCGCGGCGTCGGCGAGACGCCGAAACCGATGCTGGGTGGCCTCGACTACGTCAAGACCGACATCATCTCGGTGCCGCTGATCCGCGATTCCAAGATCGACGGCTATTTCCTCACCAAGCTCGTCTACACGGTCGAGCCGGCCGAGATAAAGAAGATGTCGATCCCGGCCGAAGCGCTGATGACCGATCAGGTCTATTCCTATCTCTACTCCAATCCTCAGATCGACTTCACCAAGAAGGAAACCATCGATCTCGATGCCTTCCGCAAGGCCATACGCGACACCGTCAACGCCCGCGTCGGCGCCGACCTGGTGCATGAAGTGCTGATCGACCAGGTCAACTTCCTGACCAAGGACGAAATCCGCGACAACGCCATGCGCCGCCGCAAGGATCCGGCCACGCCGACCGAACCGGCCCCGGCGGAATCGGCCCAGGCCGAGGCGGCGAAGCCCGCTGCTGAACACTAACCTTCGTCGCAGGGCGAATGTTCTCTGCCGCATTCCTTCCGACTGAAACGAGATGACGCATCGCGCGTTGACGTTTACGTCAACTCGAAGCTATATGCGCCAAGCGACCAGATCGCGGTACGCGCGAGACAGTGACTTCGGCGGAGGCCGGTCACTGAAGCGCGGCAAAACGCAACGAGACCAGGAGAACAGTCATGAGCGTTCAGGATATTGCCGAGAAGATGAGGTCGCGCGTGGCGAGCGCCGGGTTCGAACATTCCGTGAAGTTCGATACCGGCAGCAACGGCGTCATCGTCATCGACGGCGCGACCGTCTCGACCACCGACGCGCCGACCGACTGCACCATAAAGCTGTCGCTCGACGATCTGGATTCGCTGATCGCCGGCGACCTCAACCCGACCATGGCGTTCATGTCCGGCAAGATAAAGGTCGAAGGCGATATGTCGGTCGCCATGGCGCTCAGCCAACTGATCGGCTGAGCCCTTCGCAACAACAAAACGCCGCCCTCGCTGAAATGCAAAGGACCGGCGGCGTTTGTTTTTGGACAATCAGGCGGCCAGCGACAGCCTCTGTGCCTTGAGCTTGCGACCTGCAGCCTTCAGCGTGCCATGCGCGCCGTCGAGCGCACCATCGATCAGTTCCAGCGCCAGCAGGCGGTGCCGCTCGTACGGACCAGGCATGGCGAGCGCGCCGGTCTTCTCCGCCGAGAAGCCGAAGCGGCCATAGTAAGGCGCATCGCCGACCAGCAGCACCGCGGCATGGCCGAGACGCGCGGCCTCGGCCAAAGCATGGCGCATCAGCGCCGAGCCGATGCCGGCGTTCTTCAGCGCCGGATCGACGGCGAGCGGTCCGAGCAGAAGTGCTCCCGGGCCACCCTCGCCAAGACGCACGTCCCACAGCCGCACCGTACCAGCAACCGCGCCGGTTGCATCGCGCACGACAAAAGCGAGGCCTTCGGAAGGCCGGCGGCCGCGCCGCAGCTTCTCCGACGATTTCTTGCGCCGCATCGGCCCCATGGCGCGATCGAGCAACGCTTCACGCGATGCAATGTCTGCCGCAGTTTCGGCGACGATGGGAATGGCGCCGGCCATCTCCCCCTCGGGGGGGAGAATCCAATGCCGTCAATGTAATTTACAATGTCCATTTCCGCGATCCTTCACGAGCGGAGCTTGTTCCACAGGCGAACCCGGGCGGACGCAAACGTCCGCCTGGGGTGATCTGAAGGCCGAAGCCGTCAGATCACGTAGGATCGGAGAGGCTCGAAGCCGTTGAAGGCGACCGCCGAGTAGGTGGTCGTGTAGGCGCCGGTGCCTTCGATCAGCACATCGTCGCCGATGGTCAGCGACAGAGGCAGCGGATACGGCGTCTTCTCGTACATCACGTCGGCCGAATCGCAGGTCGGGCCGGCGAGCACGCAAGGTGCGGTCTCCGAACCGTCATGGCGGGTGACGATCGGATAGCGGATCGCCTCGTCCATCGTCTCGGCCAGACCGCCGAACTTGCCGATGTCGAGGAACACCCAGCGCACATTGTCGTTTTCGGCCTTCTTCGAGATCAGCACGACTTCCGACTTGATGACGCCGGCATTGCCGACCATGCCGCGACCCGGCTCGATGATGGTCTCAGGGATCGCATTGCCGAAATGCTTGCGCAGCGCCGAGAAGATGGCCTGGCCATAGGCCTGGGCCGCCGGCACGTCACGCAGATAGCGCGTCGGGAAACCGCCGCCCATATTGACCATCTTGAGGACGATGCCTTCATCGGCGAGCGTGGCGAACACCTTCTTGGCGTCGGCCAGCGCACGGTCCCACGCCGTCAGGTCGGTCTGCTGCGAGCCGACATGGAACGACACGCCATAGGCGTCGAGGCCGAGCGTCCTGGCATGGCGCAGCACGTCGACGGCCATCGCCGGCACGCAGCCGAACTTGCGCGACAGCGGCCACTCGGCGCCTTCGCCGTCGGTCAGCACGCGGCAGAACACGCGGGCGCCGGGAGCGACGCGGGCGATCTTGTCGACTTCCTCGACGCAATCGACGGCAAACAGCCGAATGCCGAGCTGGTAGGCGCGTGCAATGTCACGCTCCTTCTTGATGGTGTTGCCGAAGGAGATACGGTCCGCCGGCGCACCGGCGTCCATCGCCATCTCGACCTCGGCAACGGAAGCGGTGTCGAAGGACGAGCCCATCGCAGCAAGCAGGCGCAGGATTTCCGGCGCCGGATTTGCTTTCACCGCATAGTAGATCCGGGAATCGGGCAGCGCCTTTTCGAAGGCGCGAAAATTGTCGCGCACGACATCGAGGTCGACGACGAGGCAGGGGCCGGACGGACGTCGGGTGGCGAGGAAGTCGAGGATGCGCTGGGTGGCCATCGGGGTCTCTCCATTAACGCCTTGCGGCGCGCAATAAGGCTGCGGACGCGGGGCTTTCGGCCTCGCGAACACGCGGTCAAACAAAGGCGGGACGGAAATCCATGGAACCAGCCGGTGGAGACCCCGGAACCATGAAACGCCATCTCGCGGCGGTGAACCTTGGCCTTGCCCGGCCTCGGTTCGCTTTGTCTGCCTTGGCTTGGATGGGAGACCCGTCCGCACTGCCGGCAATGAAGGTGTGCCTCTTCAGTAACCCCGGTCTTTGGACGACCGGCAGAACACCAGAAAGGCCCGCACCGTCGTTGCTTCAAGGTGTCCTCGGGCTGGCGGTTGGCCGCTAGACCGACTGGAGGGGTTAGCTCCAGTTACCTTACCGATTTCCCTCACCATTCGAGGATCGGCGGACACCCACAGGCACGTGCGACTTTGGGCAAGCGCGATATAAGATCGAAAGATTTCACAATCAATAAAAATCGTATCCCAGGTTGTAAAATTTCCGGCATCGAACAATGCTGGGCCTACTGTGTACGGATATCGAACGATGCCAGGCACGCACGGCCCGCTCAACGCCTTTCTCGACCTGCGCCGCATGCCGGTCGCCAATGCGGAACTGGGGCCGCTGGCCGGGCTCAGGCTGGCGGTAAAGGACATTTACGACGTCGCCGGCTACCGCACCGGTTGCGGCAATCCGGTGAAGTTCGACGAGGCGCATGCCGCGTCCAGCACGGCACCGGCCGTGCAGATGATTCTCGACGCCGGCGCGCGCTTCATCGGCAAGACGCAGACCGACGAGTTCGCTTTCTCGCTGATGGGCCAGAACGCGCATTTTCCGTTTCCGGTGAACCCGGCCGCTCCCGATCGCGTCACCGGCGGCTCGTCCTCCGGATCGGCCGCGGCGGTGGCCGGCAAGCTCGCCGACATCGCCACCGGCTCGGACACCGGCGGCTCGATCCGCGCCCCGGCGAGCTTTTGCGGATTGATCGGGCTGCGCACCACGCATGGCCGCATCTCGCTCGAAGGCACGATGAAGCTGGCGCCGAGCTTCGATACGTTCGGCTGGTTCGCCGACGACATCGAAACCTATGAGACGGTCGGCAAGCTGTTGCTTGGCCGCGACCCGCATCAGCATCCGCTCAACAGCCCGCTGTCGATCCGCTGGCTGGACGCCTTCGTGGCCGGTCCCGCCGAGGCAGCCGAATATGCCAGGATGAGAGCGCTGGCCGCCAGTCTTATCGGTGAGCCGGCGCCGGTGGAGTACAGCTTCGCCTCCTTCCCCGACGAGCTCTACTGGTGCTTTCGCCGCCTCCAGGCCGCCGAGGCCTGGCAGCAGCATGGCGCCTGGATCATTTCGGGCGAGCGCGATCTCGGGCCGGGCGTCGAGGAGCGCTTTGGTTTCGGCCGGACAATCGACGAAAAGACCGCGCGGGCCGAGGCGGTGCGCCGCTTGACGTTCCGCTCCGAGCTAGCCGCGCTGCTCGGCCAGGACGGGTTTCTTGTCCTGCCTACCGTTCCAGGCCCCGCACCTCTGGTCAAAAGCGAGCCGCAGCAGCTCCAGGCCTACCGCGAAAGGGCCTTGCATCTTTTGTGCCTTTCGGGTCTTTCAGGCTTTCCGCAAATCACCCTGCCGCTGGGCTCGGTTGACGGCGCCCCTTTCGGCCTCTCGCTGCTCGGTCCTCCCGGCAGCGACATTGCCCTGATACGGCTCGGCCGGCGAATTCTCGATGCGGCACGAAAGGCCTGATGATGGATACACTGACCCGCATGCGCGCCTTCATCGACGTCGTCGAGGCCGAAGGCTTTTCGGCGGCCGCGCGCAAGATCGGTCGCTCCAAGGCGCTGCTGTCGAAATATGTGCGCGAACTCGAGGACGAACTCGGCGCGCTGCTGCTCAACCGCACCACGCGGCAGTTCTCGTTGACTGAGGCCGGCCATACCTATTACAGCCGCGCTTCGGAAATCGTGCGCGAGGTCGACAGCCTAGCCGACGCCGTGCGCGAATCCTCCGGCGACGTGCGCGGCAGGATCAAGCTCTCCGCGGCGCGCACCTTCGCCGACGCGCCGATAGGCCAGTCGCTCATCGACTTCGCCAAACAGCATCCCGACATCGTGCTCGACATCCATCTCGACGACCGTTTTGTCGATCTGGTCGAGGAAGGTTTCGATCTTGCCGTGCGGATCTCGCGCCTGGAGAACTCATCGCTGATCGCCCGCCGCCTGGGGCCGTTTTCGATCAAGCTTTGCGCCTCGCCGGAGCTGATCGCCAAGCACGGCAAGCCGACGCGCCCGCAGGATCTCGCCAACTTGCCCTGCATCGTCGACACCAATGGCCGCTCGCTCGCCAACTGGCGCTTCAGGGGCGATGGCGAGGAGTCAGTCAGTGTCAACGTATCGGGTCCGATCGAGGTCAACAGCCCGATGGCCGCGCGAGCCGCCGCCGTGTCCGGTCTGGGCTTCACCATCCTGCCGGATTTCATCGCCGCGCCCGACCTCGCATCCGGGCTGCTGGTGTCCTTGCTCGACGACCGCATCCAGTCGGGCAGCGGCATTTTCGCCGTCTACCCGCACCGTCGCTATCTGCCGGCCAAGGTCCGTGTCTTCGTCGATTTCCTGGTGCAATGGTTCAAGAACCGCGAGAGCGCTTGAGCCGGTCCTGCCGTGCCGCGGTCCCAATTTCGCCCCGTTTCTGGTAACCTCTCGAAATCTCTCCGAGGCCGATGGAACAGCGACCGAGAATGCATCTGAAACGGCACGCAATCATGCTGGCTTCGGCCCTGGCGACGACTTTTGCCTCCGTCGGAGCGGCTGGCGCGCATCCTCATGTCTTCGCCGAGGCCCGCCTCGACGTGATCCTCTCGCCGGATCACCAAAGTGTGAAAGCGCTGCGTCACCTCTGGCGTTTCGATGATCTGTTTTCGAGTACGGTGATGATGGAGTTCGACAAGAACTCCGACCTGAAGCTTGACGACAAGGAGCTGAAGGATGTCGCCGACACAGTTCATGCCTCGCTGGCCGAATTCAACTATTTCCAGCTCGTCACCGTCGACGGCAAGGACGTGCCTATGACGCCGCCACCGCATCTGATGGCCAATTTCGACAACGACCAGTTGATCATCCTGTTCGAATCCGAACCCAAGGTGCCGATTAAGCTCGCCGGCAAGATCGATTTCGGCGTCTACGATCCAACCTTCTACACAGCGATCGACTTCACCGAGGATAGCAACATCACGGTGGAAGGCCTGCCCTCGAACTGCACCAAGAGCGTCATCCGGCCTGATCCAGACGAGGCGATCAAGGAAAACCAGAAGACCCTGACGGACGCGTTCTTCAACGACCCGACAGGCACCGACATGAGCAAGATCTTCGCCACCAAGCTCGAACTGAATTGCCCGCCAGAAGGATAGATCCGGTGATGAAACCGTCCCTGCGTTTGGCATTCGGCCTCGTGGCCGCTGCCCTGCTGATGACGCACTTTCTCGGGCAGGCCCATGCCCAGAGCTCACTCGGCATCGGTGTCAATGACGGCATGGCGCCCACCACCGGCCCGTTCGCCCACATCCTGATGTGGATCAATCTGCGCCAGCAGGAATTCTACCGCGCATTGGCCATGGCGATGAAAGCAATGCGCGAGGACGGCAGCAAGATGTGGCTGCTGATCGGCCTGTCCTTCGCCTACGGCATTTTCCACGCCGCCGGCCCCGGCCACGGCAAGGCGGTGATCTCGTCCTACATGGTGGCCAATGAAGTGGCGCTCAGGCGCGGTATCCTGCTGTCCTTCGTCTCGGCGCTGCTGCAGGGCCTGACCGCGATCCTGGTGATGCTGCTTGCCTATTTCGTCCTGCGCGGCACCGCCATCTCGATGACCGACGCAGCCTGGTTCATGGAGATCATGAGCTATGTCTTCGTCACTTTGTTCGGCGCCTGGCTGCTGTGGCGCAAGCTCGGGCCTACGGTCCTGCGCTGGTTCGGCAAGGCGCCCGCCTACAGCCTGTCGGCAGCGCACGCCGGTCATTCCCATGGCGGCCATTCGCATGCCGCTCACAGCCACGCGGCGCATGCGCATTCGCATGCCTTGCATGTGCATCACGACCATTCGCATGATCATCACGATCACGCTGCGCACGACCACGACACGCACGATCATTCCCATCACGACCACGCTCATCACGATCACCCAGCCGGCGAGGTCTGCGACACATGCGGCCATTCGCATGCGCCCGATCCGGCGCTGCTGTCGGGCGATCGCTTCGACTGGCGCACGGCCTGGTCGGCAGTAGCCGCCGTCGGCATCCGTCCCTGCTCCGGCGCGCTGATTGTGCTCAGCTTCGCGCTGCTCAACGGCCTGTGGCTCGGCGGCCTGCTCTCGGTGCTGGCGATGTCGATCGGCACCGCCATCACAGTCTCGGCGCTGGCGACGATCGCGGTGACAGCCAAGAACTGGGCGGTCTATTTCGCCAGCGACGGCCGCATGGGCAACCGCATCCACACAGTCGTCGAAATCGGCGGCGCCGCCTTCGTCTTCCTGTTCGGGCTGTTGCTGTTGTCGGCGAGCCTGTCCGGAGCTGTGTGACCTCGGCGGGTCAGGCCTGACCCGCGATCATTCCGCCCAGCTCATCCTCGATATGAGCGCGGATGATTTCATCGAAACTGTTTTCGGCGCTGAAGCCGAGGTCCCTTGCACGGCGCGCCTCGAAGCGCGTCGGCCAACCCTTGACGATCGCCCAGATCGTTTCGTCGGGCTCCTCACGGATCAGGCTCGCCACCTCGGCGCCTGCAGTGCGCTCCAGCGCCTCGATCTGCTCGCCGACGGTGACGGCAACGCCGGGCATGGTGAGGTTGCGGCGCGGCCCGACAGCGGCACCGTCGAGCCCGGCGGCATGGATCAGGAAACCGACCGCAGAGCGCGGGCTGGCATGGGTGTGCAGCACCGAGCGCGGCACCGGCAGGATCGCCTCGTGGCCGCTCAGCGGCTCGCGGATGATGCCGGAGAAGAAACCTGACGCCGCCTTGTTCGGCTTGCCGGGCCGCACGCAGATGGTCGGCAGCCTTATGCCGATGCCGTCGAAGAAGCCGCGCCTGGAATAGTCGGCCAGCAGCGCTTCGCTCATCTGCTTCTGCGTGCCGTAGGAGGTCAGCGGCGTCGGATGAAAGTCGTCCGGGATGACATCCGGGAACGGCGCGCCGAACACCGCGATCGACGAGGTGAAGACCAGACGCGGCGAAAAGCCCGCCAGCCGCACGGCGTCGAACAGCGCCCGTGTGCCGTCGAGATTGACGCGGTAGCCGAGATCGAAATTGGCTTCCGCCTCACCCGACACGATGCCGGCGAGATGGAACATGACGTCGGGTCGTGAGGCGACCAGGCTCTCGGCAGCACCGGCGTCGGCAAGGTCGCCGGTATGCGTGGCGATGCTGACGCCGTCCATCGCCGGCGCCTGCGGCGGCACGATGTCGTGCAGGTCGAGCCCGGTGATCTTGCGGCCGTTGAGCGTGCCGTCCTTGGCCAGCCGGTCGACAAGTTTGCGGCCGACCATGCCGGCGGCGCCAGTAATCAGGATGCGCATTTCAAAGCCTCTTATTTGCCCTTGTTCTGGCTGCGACCCCGCAACCAGAACACCAGAAAGAATGCCAGCACGAAGGCGATGCCGACGATGCCGGCAAGTACGGTCGAGACATTGCCGACGGCCAGCATCACGGTCGGCAGATAGAACGCCGCGATGCCGAACAGCAGCATGATCCAGGCTGCGGCAATCAGCGCGTTTCGCGTGTCGCGATCCATCATGCCGTCCCGCCACAGCGGGAACTCGTCAACTCGGATGCCAATGCCATGAAATTCCCTGTCAGTGATAATGGCCGTGATGCGGTGGCGCACCATGGTCGTGGTCATGATCGTGCTCGTCATGGCTGTCGGCGCACTGGCCGAATTCCGGTTCGACCGTCGCGTGGCTGATGCCGTGTTCGGCGGCGAGCCGCTTCTTGATGGCGCTGACCGCCTGGTGCGGATCGACGCCATCGTTGAGGCAGGCATGCAGCGTCGCCATGTTGCTGGAGCCGTCCAGCGACCAGACATGCATATGGTGCACCTCGCGCACGCCCTTGACGGTGCCGGCAATGTCCTTGGCGATGATGTCGCGGTCGAGGCTTTTCGGTACGCCTTCGAGAAGGACGTGGGCGGCTTCGCGCATCAATGACCATGCGGTGGACAGGATCAGCACCGAGACCAGCACCGACAGAATCGGGTCGATCGGCGTCCAGCCGGTGGCCAGGATGACCAGCGCCGCCACGATCGCCGCCGCCGAACCGAGCAGGTCGCCCAGCACATGCAGGATGGCGCCGCGCATGTTGAGGCTGTCGCGGTCGCCGCCATGCAGCACGAAGAACGAGGCGAAGTTTACCAGAAGGCCGGCGATCGCCACCACCAGCATCGGCCCGCCCAGCACCGGCGCCGGCGTCATCAGCCGGCCCCAGGCTTCGTAGACGATCCACAGCGCAATCGCGAAGATGGCAATGCCGTTGGTGTAGGCAACCAGCGTCTTGACTCGGCCGAAGCCGAAGGTGAGGCGCACCGTCGCCGGCCGCCCGCCAAGATGGAAGGCGTACCAGGCAAGGCCAAGCGCGATCGAGTCGGCGAGCATGTGGCCGGCGTCGGCCAGCAGCGCCAGCGATCCCGTCAAAAGGCCGCCAAGCCCTTCGGCCACCATGAAGCCGGCGGTCAGGCAGGCTGCGATCAGCACACGCTTCTTGTCGGTCGAGCCATGCACGTGGCCGGCGCCATGCCCAGCATGCAAACCATGATCATGGCTGTGCGCCATCGGAAAAAACTCCTGTTACGCGCCGAACTCGGCGCGGAAATCCTCGAGCCGCCGCTTCTGCCGGCCTTCGCCATCGAAATTGGCAGGATCGAGCCATGCCTCATAGGCTTTGCGCAGCGCCGGCCATTCCTTGTCGATGATCGAGTACCATGCCGTATCGCGGTTTTCACCCTTGACCACAAGATGCTGGCGGAAAATGCCCTCGAACTTGAAGCCGAACCGCTCCGCAGCGCGCTTCGAAGGGTCGTTGCGGTTGTTGCATTTCCACTCGTAGCGGCGATAGCCGAGCCCGTCGAAAATGTACTTCATGAACAGGAACTGCGCCTCGGTCGCTGCCGGCTTGCGCGAGATCAGTGGCCCCCAATAGATGTTGCCGATCTCGATGACGCCATAGGCGGGATCGATGCGCATCAGCGTCTGTCGCCCGGCGACCTTGCCGCTGGCCTTGTCGATGACGGTGAAGAACAGCGGATCCTCGCTCGCCTCGACCTTGTCCAGCCATGGCTGGAAATCGGCGCGGGTTTGCGGCGGGTAGTCGGGCAGCCAGGCAAAGCGTCCATCGATGTCGGGCACGGACGACGCCTCGTACAACCCATCGCCGTGCTTTTCGGCGCTCAGCGGTTCGAGCCGGACATAGCGGCCGTCAATGGGCTTGCGCTCGGGCCGCGGACGCGCTTGCCAATCTTTGAGATTTTCCGACACGCAAAACTCCAATCCGTTTGACTTTTGTGAGCAGACGCTCACAAAAACGCGACCTAACAGCAAGAACCACACGGACGGGAAAAATGCTCCACACGATTTCGGCCTTCGACCGTCTCGGCGAGGAAAACGCCTTTGCCGTGCTGGCGCGCGCGACTGCACTGGCTCAACAGGGCCGCGACATCGTCAATCTCGGCATCGGCCAGCCCGACTTCAAAACGCCGCAGCACATTGTCGAGGCCGCGATCAAGGCGCTGCGCGACGGCCACCATGGCTACACCCCCGCCAATGGCCTGCTGGCGACGCGCGAAGCGGTGGTGCGGCGCACGCTGACCACTACCGGCGTCGAAGTCTCGCCCGAGAATGTAATGATCCTGCCCGGCGGCAAGCCGACCATGTTCGCGGCCATCTTGATGTTCGGCGAACCCGGCGCCGAGATCCTCTATCCAGACCCAGGCTTTCCGATCTACCGCTCGATGATCGAGTTCACCGGCGCCGCGCCCATTCCGGTGCCGATCCGCGAGGAGAACGGCTTTGCCTTCTCGGCAGAAGAGACGCTGGCGCTGATCACGTCGAAGACCAGACTGCTAATCCTCAACTCACCGGCCAACCCGACCGGCGGCGTCACGCCGCGCGCCGAGATCGAGAAGCTGGTGAAGGGACTGCAAGCGCATCCGCAGGTCGCCATCCTCTCCGATGAAATCTACGACGTCATGACCTATGACGGCGAGACGCATTTTTCGCTGCTCAATTTTCCGGAAATTCGCGACCGGCTGATCGTGCTCAACGGCTGGTCGAAGACATGGGCGATGACCGGCTGGCGCATGGGCTGGTCGATCTGGCCGAATGGCGACAAGGGCGGGCATCTCTACGACAAGGTCCGCAAGCTGGCGGTCAATTGCTGGTCCTGCGTCAACGCGCCGAGCCAGTTCGCCGGCATCGCCGCGATCGACGGCCCGCAGGACGATGTCGACAAGATGATGCGCGCCTTCGACAACCGCAGGAAGATCGTGGTCGAGGGGCTGAACGCGCTGCCCGGCGTCTCCTGCATAACGCCGAAGGGCGCCTTCTATGCCTTTCCGAATGTCTCGAAGACCGGCTGGAAGGCCAAGAAGCTCGCCTCGGCACTGCTCGAGGAGGCCGGCGTGGCGCTGATCGGCGGTCCCGATTTCGGCATTCTCGGCGAAGGCTACATCAGGCTTTCCTACGCCAATTCCGAAGAGAACATCTTGCGAGCGCTGGAGCGGATCGAGGCGTTTTTGAAGAAGTAGGCCTTCGGCTGCTCACCCACGCCCCACGAACGGCATCTTGGTCGCCATCACGGTCATGAACAGCACGTTGGCGTCGAGCGGCAGGCTGGCCATGTGGACGACGGCGTCGGCGACGCGTTGGACGTCCATCACCGCTTCGGCGGCGATGGTGCCATTGGCCTGCGGCACGCCGACCGTCATGGCATGCGCCATATCGGTCAGCGCGTTGCCTATGTCGATCTGGCCGCAGGCGATATCATAGGGCCGGCCGTCGAGCGCCAGCGTCTTGGTCAGCCCCGATATGGCGTGCTTGGTCGCGGTGTAGGGCACCGAGCCCGGCCGTGGCGCATAGGCCGACACCGAGCCATTGTTGATGATGCGGCCGCCCATCGGCTTTTGCTTGCGCATGGCGCCGAAGGCGGCGCGGGCGCACAGGAAGGATCCGGTGAGATTGACGCCGACAATATCGTTCCAAACCTCGACCGGTATCTCGTCGATCGGCGTCGACTTGTAGCTCATGCCGGCATTGTTGAAGAGCAGGTCGACGCGGCCGAAGGCTGCGGCCACCGTCTCGAACAGATCATCGACTTCGCCGGCCTTGCTGATGTCGCAGGCAACTGCCAGCGCCTTGGCGTCCGCTTTCCCGGCTTCGGTAATGGCGGCGTCGAGCACCGCTTTGCGGCGGCCGCAAAACACCGTGTTCCAGCCCGCCTTGAGCAGCGCCGTGGCGACGCTCTTGCCGATGCCGGTGCCGGCGCCGGTGACGATGGCGGTTTTCTCTGTGAGGGCTGTCATGGATTTCGCTCCTGCGCGCCGCGCATCCCGGCAACAGATCGGGGTGCATCCGAATGCACCGACCCATCGCAAATGACGGGGATCATGGCAAGCCGGACACTGTGCATGTCGCTCAAAGTGGCCCCGGTTGTGAGAGAACGACATGCATCAGGACAAAAACATGAAGCGCGACGCACTTTATGTGATCGGTCCAACAAAAAGGGCGGTCATTGGCGACCGCCCTGATCTGAACCGGGCTTGGGAGGAGGAAAGCCGATCCGACTGACTAAAATCATGCGCTTCCTCGGTAAACGAGACGTTAACGCATTTTTTCCGGCCTCGGCCCCCCTGCCCCAGGCGCGCGGCTGCGTTGTCTACCAGCGCGGGTTCGGCGCCGTGCCTGACGGGACCGGCACCTTGGCCGCCGACACCGTCGCCTCGACATGATCGACCAGCGCATCCGGCAGGCCGAGCCGGCCGGCGAGCAGGTCGAGATAGCCGCGTTCGGCGCGCGTATCGGGGTCGATCGTCAGTCGCGACGCCGTGTAGAGCTCGAGCCTCTGCTCATCGGTCTTGGCGCCGGCGACCAGCGTATCGAGGTCGAGCGGGCTGTCCAGCTCGGCCATCAGAAACTTTTCCGCTTCCGTGCCGATGCCGGCCAGACTGAGCTTGCCGGCGATCTTTTGGCGTTCCGCGTCATCGACATGGCCATCGGCCTTGGCCGCCGAGATCATCGCCCGCACCAGGGTCAGCGTGAACTCGTCCTCGCCCTGTGGCGCCTGTGAAGGATGAAAGCCGGTGTCGGCGGGCGGCGGCAGCAATTCCGGCTGGCCGGCCGCCGGCGCCTGCTCGGGTGCATTGCCGGCCTTGTAATTCTGGTAGGCCTTGTAGGCGAGACCGCCGATCGCAGCCAGTCCGCCGAGCTTCACGGCCGTGCCGGTGACCTGCCGTCCCGTGCCGGTTCCAAGCAGCACCGCAGCCAGCGCACCGGCGGCCAGCGGATTGTCCTTGGCCATCTGCACAGCCTGCCCGGCCTTGTCGCGAACGGTGCCGGTTGTGCCGGGAACTTGCGAGCCGAGCAGATCGTCGAGAAGCTTCTTGGGGTCGAACATGGTGCCTCCAGAAAAGGGCCCGCGCCAAACGTGAACGGGCAGGTTTTGGACGTTGCAGAGGTAGGTCCCGCACACTGACATTACAATGACGGAGACGCGCTTTGCTATCGGCGCCGGCAATGCCGCAAATCGGTGATCGGTGTGTCAATACCGGCCCCGGCTTGCGCTAATGTCGCCGCCGCATTGCCGAGGGAGGAACCTTGCCGTGACCGATCAACCTGGCCGGGAACCGGCTCGCGATCCGCAGGATCTGGAACGTTTGTTGATCGACCGGCAGTGGGCCGGAGACATTGACGGCATGGTGGCGTTGTTCCAACCCGATGCCGTCATCGATACCGGAGCAGCCGAATTGACGCGTGGCCATGAGGCGATCCGCGCTTTGTTCGAAGCCTTTGCCGCGAGCTGGCGAAAATTCCAGCGCGGCGAGCAGCGCCCGGCGGCCATTAACGGCGACCTCGCGTTGACGTCGACCAGGCTTGCCGACGGCTCGATAACCTCAGAGGTCGCGCGCCGGCAGGCCGACGGCACATGGCTGTGGGTGATCGACCGCTATTCTGTCGTTTGGTGATCCAGTCAGGGCGTCGGCGGCACTTAACTGCCGATATGTCCCCTGCCCTGCGCCTGCGCAAGTTCGACCTGGCGCTGGCGCTCGGCATAGCGGGTGCGATCCTCATCCGAGCGTGCCTCGTAGCAATGCGGGCATGACACGCCGGTGGAAAAATGCGGCGACAGCCGGTCCTCCGGCGTCAGCGGATGCCGGCAGGCGCGGCAGAGTTCGGCCTCGCCTTCGGTCAACCCATGCGACACCGAGACCCGCTCGTCGAAGACGAAACACTCGCCCTGCCACAGGCTGTCTTCGGCCGGCACCTCTTCAAGATATCTGAGGATGCCGCCCTTGAGATGGAACACATCCTCGAAGCCGAGCGACTTCACATAGGCCGTCGCCTTTTCGCAGCGGATGCCGCCGGTGCAGAACATCGCAACCTTGCGGCCGTCGAGTTGGTCGCGGTGTTTTTCCACCCAGGCCGGGAATTCGCGAAAGCTCGACGTGCGCGGGTCCACCGCGCCCTCGAACGTGCCGATCGACACTTCGTACGCGTTGCGTGTGTCGATGACGATGGTGCCGGGGTCCGAGATCAGCGCGTTCCAGTCGGCCGGCGCGACATAGGTCCCCGCACCCGTCGCCGGGTCGAGGTCTTCGACGCCCATGGTGACGATCTCGCGCTTCAGCCGCACTTTCATGCGATGGAACGGCATTTCGGCGGCAGTGCTGTATTTGACCTCGAGATCGGCAAGACCCTCGATGGCCTCGAGATAAGCGATCAGGTCGGCTATGTCGGTTTCGCTGCCGGCGACCGTGCCGTTAATGCCCTCCTGCGCCAGAAGCAGCGTGCCCTTGATGCCGCGCCCGCAGCAGAAGGCGGCAAGCGGCGTGCGCAAGACCCGCAGCGCGTCGAAGTCGCCCAGCCTCGCAAATTTGTAGAGCGCGGCGACGCGCACGGGTTCATGGTTGGTCATCGCCAAGCCACTAGACTGTGGTCAAAGCGGATTCAAGGCAGAGCTAAAGCACTTCGTCGGTATTCGCCCGCAGGCTCGTTGGCCGACATGTGACATCGCGGCAGGCCGGGTTTCGTGGACTCGGAATCGGCCTTCTGCTAATCGGTTGAAATCACCTAGGGAGAGACAAGCCAATGCTCAGCAAGACCGAAACGCTCCTGTCGCTGCTCAATGGCCAGCCGGTCATTCCGGTGCTGAAGATCGCCAATGTCGCGGACGCCGTCCCGCTCGCCCGGGCGCTGGCCGCCGGCGGCCTGCCGGCAATCGAGATCACGCTGAGAACCGCCGATGCGCTGGAAGCGATCCGCCGCGTCGCCGGTGAGGTCGAGGGCGCCATTGTCGGCGCCGGCACAATTCTCGATGCCAAGCAGTTCGACGAGGCAGCGGCCGCCGGATCGAAATTCATCGTCAGCCCCGGCATCACGCGAGAGTTGCTGGCGGCGACCAAGGACAGCGACGTTCCCTTGCTGCCCGGCGCCATCACGCCCGGCGAGATCATGGCTGCCCGCGAGGCCGGCCTGCGGTTCCTGAAATTCTTCCCGGCCGAACAATCCGGCGGCATCGCCTCGCTGAAGGCCTTTGCCTCGCCGCTGGCCGACGTGAAATTCTGCCCGACCGGCGGCATCTCGGCCAAGAACGCCGCCGACTATCTCAGCCTGTCCAACGTTATCTGCGTCGGCGGCTCGTGGGTGGCGCCGGACGAGTTGGTCAAGGCCGGCAAGTGGGATGAGATCGAGGCGCTCGCACAGACCGCGAGCAAGCTCGGAAAATAACCTCCGCTACTTTGTCTTTGCGCAATTCCCAAGGGAAGCGCTCCGCGCTTTTCCGGGAAAATCACAGTGTTCCCGGAATTGCACTCGGCACAAAAACCCGCCAGCTGCGCCGACCGGGTTTGCTACGCGTTGAGATTTTGGTTCCCGCTCATGGGCTCGAACCACGATTCACGCCTTCAAAGGGCGCTGTCCTACCATTAGACGAAGCGGGAATGCAGTTTGGTGGTTAGCATTCTGTGGCGATGGAAGCCAGTGCTCGATATCTCGCTAGAAGCAAAAGCCGCGCGGGTTGCCCAGCGCGGCTTCAATGTTTACCCCGTCGAGCTCTTACTTCGTCTGGAAGCGGGCGACCGAAAGGAATTTTACGGCATTGCCGGTGAAGCGGTTGGCATCGGCCATCTGGTTGTCCGCATGGAAGCCTGCGGTGTAGACCTCGCTCGGCGGCGTATGCACGATGTTGTAGGCATAGCGCGGCGCAGTCGTCGGGCTGGAAACGGTGGCGATGTTGTCGCCGCTGCTCAGCGCCCAGCGCGCCGCCTGCGGTTCGGCCGCCACCACCACTGCCTTCGGTCCTGGCTTCAGGTCGCGGGCCGAAGCCCTTGCTTCCTTGCGTGTCGTCTTGACGCCGGCGCCGATCACCGAGGCTGGATCGGTACCGGCGGGACGGGCAGCAATAGCGCCGCGCGGCGATGCGGCATCGACACCTGACGGATCGTTGAACGCCGAGCGCGGCTCAAGCGACGCAACCTGATAGTCGTCGGTAGCACCGGCTGCATCGGCGGCGCTGGCCTGTTCGAGAACCGCCTTGACCTCGTCCGGACGCTGCGACGGCAGCACCGAGAACGCGTCGGTTGCGGTCTGCTTGTGGGCAGCCGTATCGGCCAGCGCCAGCAGAACGCCCTTGTCCTGCGGCGCAAGCTCAGCCGGCGGCGAAGAGCGGTCGGGACGCCAGGTCGGCAACGGGACGTTGACCGCGACCTGCGCCGGAGCGGCAGCTTGATCGGCCCCCTGGTCGGCATTGCTCGCATCGGCCGTGCCGAACGGCACATTGGCCGGCGCCTGCGCCGTCGCCACCGTCTGTTCGGTGGTGGCATCGGCCACGCCGAACGGCACGGTCTCAGGTTGTTGCGCGCCGACATCGGCCTTCGGCCGCGGTGCGAAAGCGGGCAGCGGCACTTCCTTGGCGGGCAGCGCGGCGATGATCGTCTCCGGCGTGTCCTGCGGCTCCGAATCGTCAGCGCTGTCGTCGGCAAGCTGCGGAATGTTGGCGCGCTTGGCGTTCTGCGGCGACACGATCGCGATGCCAGGCAGATTGCTGTTGTTGTTGCTCGTGGCAGCCAGCACCGGCTTCACGCTTCTCGGCGGCGGCGCGGCGGTAGCGACATCGGCGCTGTCGTCGGCTTCGTCTTCACCGCCACCGCCAAAGAACGCGGACAGGAAGCCACCGGATTTCTTGGTGCTGCCGCCTGCGCTGGCCATCATGATGGCAGGAGAACCGGCGCCCTTGCGCGCCTTGTAGGAGGCGAGCGCCTGGTCATAACCCGGCAACGGCCTGCCGTCGCTCGGCACATGCAGCGTCTTGCCATTGGGGAACAGGCTGACCAGTTCCTGGCGGCTGATGCCTGGCCAATGCCGCACATTGCCGACGTCCATGTGGACGAAGGGCGAACCCGACGACGGATAGTAGCCGACGCCGCCGCCCTGCATCTTCAGGCCGATGTTACGCAGCTTTTTCAGCGGCACACCCGGAATGTAGAAGTCCATCGCCTTGCCCAGCATATGCTGGCTTTCCTTGGCGACACCGCGGCTGCGGCTGCGCAGCATCGAATTAGTCGACGGCGAGCGATAGCCGCAGACGACCTGGATATAGTCGGTGGCCCCGGCCTGCCGGTAAGCTTCCCACACCAGATCGAGCAGGCGCGGATCCATCTTGGTCGGTTCGTTGCGACGCCAGTCGCGCAGGATGATGTTGATCTTCCTGAGGCCTGCCGGATCGTAGCGGCCATTGCGCTTGTAGACGATCTCGGCCTTTTCGTGCGTGTGGAGGTGATAGAGCTTGAGCGAGCGCGTTTCAGCGCTGGCGCCGGCAGCAGTTGCGGCGAGGAAAGCGAACGCAACGATCAACGCTGCCAGCCATCTCGGCCAGACGCCCATGTGATCGCGCCGCCCGTTTCTGTGTCGTTCGACTTTGTTCAAATCAAAAGGCCTTGCAGGCTGCCGTTTGTCCCCGGATTTGTCCAAACGGATGCGTGGTTCTCACATCCGAATATCGATCCTAATGGTTAATCATCGCTTATTGAAGCCGAAATGCGGTAACACCGTGGCGATATCCCGTCAAAAATAATACACAGGATTTCTTGGTAAACTGCTGGTTTAGATCAAGATTCAGCCTTTTCCCGCTACACGATCTGTTACCGCTGGCCTTAATGCGTGAACAACGCTGTCCGCATCAGCCATATTCCCGCCCCAACCCTTATGCAGCGCCGGATGTGGCATGGCAAGCTGGTCCCGGCCTTGCGTTGGCAAGCTGTGGAATTCGGCGTTCAGGAGGCAAGGCGGTCGAGGCGGCCGGTTTCCGGGTCGATGCCGTATTCCTTGAGCTTGCGGTAGAGCGTCGAGCGGCCGATGCCGAGACGCCGTGCGACCTCGCTCATCTGGCCGTTGTAATGGTCGATGGCGAGCTTGATCATTTCGAGTTCGACATCGGCCAGCGCACGCACATTGCCACGCTCGTCCAGCGCCCTCAATGTGCCGAAACGCTGAAGCAACCTGGCCGGAGGGGCGAGCTCGGCAGCTGCAGTACCGGCGTCATCAGTCTGCGCGCCATCGCCTTGCGATCCGGTGCTCAAGGCCATGCCGGGGTCCGACAAGGACGCATCGGCGTCGAGATTGACGGTGCCGTCGACCTGCGCCCGGATCTGCGGAAATTCGTCAGTCGTGAGCACATCGCCTTCGGCAAGCACCGAGGCCCTGAACACGGCGTTTTCCAGCTGCCTGATGTTTCCCGGCCAATCATAGGCCTGCAGCATGGCCAGTGCGGCATCCGAGATGCCGTGCAGGCGATTGCCCGCCGGCGCCACCTTGTCCATGAAATGCTTGACCAGATAGGGGATGTCGTCGCGGCGGTCGCGCAGCGGCGGCACGACGATCGGGTAAACGTTGAGCCGGTAGAACAGGTCCTCGCGAAACTTGCCGTCCTTGACCTGCTGCAGAAGGTTGCGGTGCGTGGCCGAGATCAGCCTGATGTCGACCCTGACGGTGGAACGGCCGCCGACCGGATCGACCTCGCCATCCTGCACGGCGCGCAACAGCTTGACCTGCACGTCGAGCGGCAGGTCGCCGATCTCATCCAGGAACAGGGTGCCCGAATGCGCCTCGACGAACTTGCCGGTGTGCTTTTCGGTGGCGCCGGTGAACGAACCTTTTTCGTGACCGAACAGGATCGATTCGACCAGATTGTCGGGGATGGCGCCGCAATTGACGGTGACGAACGGCTTTGTGCGGCGTTCGCCGCTGCCCTGGATGGCGCGCGCCACCAATTCCTTGCCGACGCCCGATTCGCCCTCGATCAGGATCGGGATGTTGGAGGCCGCAGCCTTCTGGCCGAGGCGGATCACCCGGTCCATCGCCGGGCTGTGCGTGATCATGTCCTTGAAGGTCAGGTGGCCGCCGCGACGCCGCGACGTGCGCTTGACCTCGTCCTCGACCGCCTCGACCTTGAGCGCGTTGCCGACCGCGGTCTGCAGCCGGTCGGGAGACGCCGGCTTGACGACAAAATCGAAAGCGCCGTGGCGCATCGCCGAAACCACCGTTTCGATGCCGCCCTGCGCAGTCTGCACAATGACGGGAACAGTGATGCCGCGCTCGCGCATCGCCTTCAGCACGCCGATGCCGTCGAGGCCCGGCATGACAAGGTCGAGGATGACTGCCGAAATATCCCTCGCATTGGGTCCGTCAAGCGCGCTCAGACCGGCCTCGCCGCCATCGGCAACGATGGCGCTGTGGCCGAATTTCGTCACCGCCGCCTCGAGCAGCCGGCGCTGCACGGGATCGTCATCGACTATAAGAATGGAACCTGTCATGACTGATTTGAGTTGCCCGCCTGGGAAATTCCCATGGATCATCTTGGCACAGGGTTCTAAACAAGGTTTCAAAAAACCCGGTGAACGAATTCCTTAGGATTTGACCGGCTTGTCCTTTCCCCTTGATTCCAGAAGGTAATTGTTGATGAGCAGGATTCTCGGTCGGCAGCTTGCGGCGGTAGCGTCCGGTCAGGGCGCGGCGGAACTCGGCGACCTGCCGGAATGGAATCTCGCCGATCTTTATTCCGGCATGGAGGCGCCCGAACTGAAGCGCGACCTTGCCAAGGCGGCGGCCGATGCCGTCGCCTTCGAGAACCGCTGGAAGGGCACGCTGGCTGCGGAGGCCGAGCGCGGCAGCGCCGGCAGGCTTGGCGAGGCGCTGACAGCCTATGAGGCGCTGGAGGAACTGATCGGCCGCATCGTCTCCTATGCCGGCCTGATCTATGCCGGCAACACCGCCGATCCGCAGCGCGCAAAGCTCTATGGCGACATCCAGGAGAAGATGACCGACGCCAGCGCGCATCTTTTGTTCTTCGCGCTGGAGCTGAACCTGATCGACGACAAGGCGCTCGAAGCAGCCCTCGCCGCCGACGCCGGCTTTGCCCATTACCGCCCCTGGGTGCTCGACCTCAGAATGGACAAGCCCTACCAGCTCGAGGACCGGGTCGAGCAGCTGTTCCATGAGAAATCGATCACCGGACGCGGTGCCTGGAACCGGCTGTTCGACGAGACGATGACCGATCTGCGCTTCGACATAGACGGCGAGGAACTGACGCTGGAGCCGGCGCTGAACCGCCTCCAGGACGCCGATGGGGAGGTCCGCCGCCGCGCCTCCGAAGCGCTGGCCGCAACCTTCCGCAAGAGCCTGCGCACCTTAACGCTGATCACCAACACGCTGGCCAAGGACAAGGAGATTTCCGACCGCTGGCGTGGCTTTGAGGACATCGCCGACTCCCGCCATCTCGCCAACCGCGTCGAGCGCAGCGTGGTTGATGCGCTGGCGTCTGCCGTGCGCGAGGCCTATCCGCGCCTGTCTCATCGCTACTACGCGATGAAGGCGCGCTGGCTCGGCATGGAGGTGATGAACCACTGGGACCGCAACGCCCCCTTGCCCGAAACGCCGCAAGCGGTGATTCCTTGGGATGATGCCAGGAACACTGTGCTGTCGGCCTATCAGCGCTTTTCCCCCGACATGGCGGAGATCGCCCGCACCTTCTTCGACCGCAACTGGATCGACGCGCCGGTCAGGCCCGGCAAATCGCCCGGCGCCTTCGCCCATCCGACCGTGCCTTCGGCGCACCCTTACGTGCTGCTCAACTACATGGGCAAGCCGCGCGATGTGATGACGCTGGCGCATGAACTCGGCCACGGCGTGCATCAGGTGCTGGCCGGCGGCCAGGGCGCCCTGATGGCTTCGACGCCGCTGACTTTGGCCGAGACGGCCTCGGTGTTCGGCGAGATGCTGACCTTCCGTTCGCTGCTCGACCAGACCACCGACAAGCGCGAGCGCAAGGCGATGCTCGCCCAGAAGGTCGAGGACATGATCAACACGGTCGTGCGCCAGATCGCCTTCTACGAGTTCGAGCGCAAGGTGCATGCAGAGCGCAAGAACGGCGAACTGACCTCCGACAAGCTCGGCCAGTTCTGGCTCGAGGTGCAGGCCGAAAGCCTGGGGCCGGCGATCAAGCTGCGTGAGGGCTATGAGGTCTTCTGGACCTACATCCCGCACTTCGTCCACTCCCCCTTCTACGTGTACGCCTATGCCTTTGGCGACTGCCTGGTGAACTCGCTCTACGCGGTCTACCAGAACGCCGAGCATGGCTTCCAGGACAAGTATTTCGAGATGTTGCGCGCCGGCGGCACCAAGCATCACTCGGAGCTTCTCGCGCCCTTCGGCCTCGACGCCACCGACCCCGCCTTCTGGCAGATCGGGCTTGGCGTGATCGGCGGCCTGATCGACGAGTTGGAAGCGCTCGACAGTTAATGCGCGCACCCATTGGACCGATGGCGCAGAGTGACAGGTTCAGGAGCGGTCTCGACTTTGCGGAATCGCAGAACAGTTTAGCCGGAATGCATGTGACGGCAGCGTTGTTCTTGTTCTAAATATCTGTTCTTGAATAACTCTCCGGCGAAATTTTCCGTTAGCTTTCCCGAAGCCGTATGATAGCTTTCCGACCGAAGCTCAGCCGGGCGCGCGGCTTAAGGCCGGACAGCATCCCGGCCCATGGCAGCGGTCTGACGAATGCGACAGCGACGGTTGGCAATGGGCGGGAAAGCCGAACGCCGACAGTCGACGACAGACCGGCTGTTCCCTGAGCCGCCGAACCACATTGGATGATCCGATCTGCCAAGGTCATGACTTGGGACGGCGGCGGACGGATCCGACTGGAGAGAGACGATGACCTTCTTTTACATTGTCCTGGCGTTCCTTGTAGGTGTGTTGGTTGGCTGGTTTATCTGGGGCCGGCTGCGCGGCGAACTTGACAGCCTGCGCGGCGATCTCGACCGCACCCGCAGCGAGCGTGACAGACTGCGCGCCGACGCCGATCGTCTGACTGGCGAACTCGACGCCTGCGGCAAGACCCGCGCCGATCTCGAACGCCGGCTGCGTGAAACATCGACTCCATCCGCCAAGCCTTCCAGTTCGGCGCCGGCCGCGCTGGTGTCGACAGCGGCAACGGCCAAGTCCGCCTCGGCCGCGAAACCTGCCCCCGCCAAACCCGCCGCGGCCAAACCAGCTGCGGCCAAATCCGCGGCCGCAAAACCAGCGGCCAGCAAACCTGCCGCCGCCAAGGCCGCGCCCAAAGCCGCGGCTTCAAAGCCCGCCGCCGTCCCGAAGAAGGCCGCCCCGGCAGCTGGGAAGGCCGACAATTTGCGTCGCCTGATCGGTATCGGCCCGGTCAACGACAAACTGCTCAAGGGCCTTGGCGTCACGACCTACGCGCAGATCGCCGGCTGGACCGCGGCCGACGTCAAGCGCATCGAGGACACGCTGAATTTCGACGGCCGCATCGCTCGCGAAAAGTGGGTCGAGCAGGCCAAGCTGCTTGCCGCCGGCGACGAAAAGGAGTTCGCACGCCAATTCCCGAGCGCCGGGACCGCCAACAACAGCTGATCTGTCATCGGCAACATAACCAGAAGGCGGCGCTCTCGGGCGCCGTCTTTGTTTTTGCATTCGCCACTGTCTTTGCGCCCTGCGACGCCGCTCCCTCGATTGCACGCCGCCCGGCCCCCATATAGAGCGGTTCTGGCGTCATCGACCGCAGTACCCGAGCCCCATGCCCCTGCCCTCTGCCATTTTCCGCAACGATGAAAGCGGCCGTCAGTTGGTCTTCGACCACCCGGCCGACATCATCATTGCCTATGATGGCAAGGATTTTCTGCCGGCGCTGGCGGCCGCGCAGGCGGCGAGCGATGCCGGCAAATGGCTGGCCGGCTATTTCTCCTACGAAGCGGGCTATCTGCTCGAACCGAAACTGGTGCCGCTGTTGCCTGAAGGCCGGCGCGCGCCACTGGTTTGTCTGGGTGTCTTCGATGCTCCGGCCGAAGAGGCCGTGCCGCGCAACGATGCGCCGGCCACCAATGGCCCCATCTTCGACGCCAGGGCCAGTTGGTCCGCTCAGGACTACGCCAAACGCTTCGCGCGCCTTCACGACCACATCCGCAAGGGCGATTGCTACCAAGGCAACCTGACCTTTCCGGTCCGTGCCCAATGGTCGGGCGATCCGCTTGCTGCCTTCGACGCACTGACAGGACGCCAGCCGGTCAAGTATGGCGCACTGATTTCGCTCGGCGATCCCATCGTCTTGTCGCGTTCGCCCGAGCTGTTCTTCGAGATCGATGCCTTAGGCATGATCGAAACCCATCCGATGAAGGGCACCGCACCGCGCGGCGCGACCAAGGCCGAGGACGCGCGGTTGAAGTCCTTCTTGCGCAGCGATGAAAAGAACCAGGCCGAGAACCGGATGATCGTCGATCTCCTGCGCAACGACATCTCCCTGATCAGCGAGATCGGCACGCTGGAAGTGCCGGAACTGTTCCGCATCGAGAGCTACCCGACCGTCCATCAGATGGTGAGCCGTGTGCGGGCGAAGCTTCTGCCTGATCTCGGCATCCGCCAAATCTTTGGCGCGCTGTTTCCCTGTGGCTCGATTACCGGCGCACCGAAAATCCGCGCCATGGAAATCCTGCACGAGCTGGAAGAGACACCGCGCGACGTCTATTGCGGCGCCATCGGCTGGATCGCGCCTGCCGGCATGATGCGCTTTTCGGTGGCGATCCGCACCATATCGCTCTTTTCCAGTGGCGAGGCCGTTTACAATGTCGGCGGCGGCGTCGTCTTCGATTCGACGGCGCAAGAGGAGTATCAGGAGTGTCTGCTGAAGGCGCGCTTCGCGACGGGGACACCGCCGATTTCGAGCTGATCGAGACGATGCGCTGGGAGCCCGGCCAGGGCTTTCTGCGCTTCGAACGCCATCTCGCGCGCCTTTATGGCTCGGCGGAAGAACTCGGCTTTGCCTGCGATCCGCAGCGGATCGGCGAGGTGCTGGCGAATACTATCGGGGCGCAGCAAAAGGCGCTGCGCACCCGGCTCGTCCTGCAGCGCAATGGCGAAGTGACCGCCTCGGTCCAGCCCTATGAGCCGTTCGCCGCCGACAAGGTCTGGCGGCTGCAGCTGGCACGGGTGCGGCTCTCCTCCACCGACACGCTGCTGCGCCACAAGACCGGCCGGCGGCAAGTCTACACTCACGCCCGCTCCGAATATCTGATCACCCAGGCCGACGAAGTGTTGCTCGCAAATGAGCGCAGTGAAATCTGCGAAGGCACCATCACCAACGTCTTCGCCGATTTCGGTGATGGCATGCTGATGACACCCAGGCTCGACTGCGGGCTGCTGCCTGGCGTATTGCGCGCCGAGCTGCTGGACGAAGGCCGCGCCCAGGAGGCGATCTACAGCTATGACGAGTTGAAATCCGCCAAAACACTGTTCGTCGGCAATTCTCTGCGCGGCTTGATCCCGGCAACATTGGCCTGATACGAAGCGGCTGCGAGAATAACCGCCGGCATTGGACACTTTCTAGCGAAGCATGAATTCTCGTCAGCCCACGCACACGCCCTATGATGGCTCCTCAAAGCTCTTCACCATCGGGCTGAAGCCGCTCGAACTCGACAAGTGGATCGAGGTCGACCGGTATCTCTTCGACCATCTCGCCGAAAAGCGCCGGCTGTATGCCGAAATCCCCGACAAGGTGTTTGTCGAGGAAGACGGCACGCGCGACGCCCAGCGCGAAGTGCGCGGCCTCATCGAAGCACATCTGCTGTCGACATTTCCCGGGATGTACCGGCGCACCAATGCCGGGGTTGAGGTCATTGGCGCCAAAGCCGACTCTGACGCCACCTTCCCCGATGCCCCGCTGGTCGCAGCGTCGCTGCTCGTCCAGGAAGACCTGATCCTGATGCGCCGTGACGACACCGGCTGGCGACTCGCCGCCGGCTCGCTGTGCTTCCCGTCATCCTGGTCGCTGGTCGAAAAATTCGGCCGGCCGCTGCAGCAGATCCACGCACCGGTGCCGGGCTTCGGTCCGGGCACCAGGCCGGCCGAGCTCATCAACCGCATGTTCGACGGCCTGCAGGGTCAGGCTGTCGAACGCTTCAACTGGTCGATCCAGGCCGACGACGCGCTCTATCATCCGCTCTCCAATGTCGAGCGCATCGACCGCGCCACCAGGCGCCCCTCGCGATTTCCCGACGGCGACGTCAACACCCACGCCTTCATCCGCGTCGAGCGCCAGACGCTGCGCAAACTGCCTCTGTCGCGCGACATCCTGTTCACCATCCGCATCCACCTCGACCCGCTGAAAGTGCTGGCGCGGCATCCCGACCGGGCAACGCTTGCCGCCTCTTTCGCGGCGCAATTGCAGGCGCTGGATGAGGCTCAACTCGACTATAAGGGGATGACGTCAGACCGTGACAGGCTGGTGCAACGCCTGCAAGCCATGACGCTGGAGTGACGATGATCCGAAAAATCCTGGAGCAAGCCGTATTGCTCGGTGCATTGCTGGCGTTGCCGGCAACGGCGCTCGCCGACCCCGTCACCTATGCCGGCAAGCTCGGCAACATCGACATCGTCGTCGAGTTTACCGGCGATCCGGCGACGGCTGGAGAGGCACTGGCGGCGCGCTATTTCTACCGCACCAAGGGCATCGATATTCCTCTGCAGGCGAAGTCGAGCAAGGGCGCCACCTTTCAATTGGCCGAGGAAGAAGCCTGCGATGCCAAGAAGTGCGGCGACGGCCAGGCTCCACCCATCGGCGCCGTCTGGCGGTTGAGTTCCGCCGACAAGGGCAAGACGCTGGAAGGCACCTGGACGGCCAAAAAGACCCTGCCGCTGAAGCTGACAAGGATCGCCAGCCGTGCCCAGACGGAGACGCCGGCGACGACGCCACGCGATCTCTATGATTTCACCGACATGACATTCTCGGGCGACGATGCGCCGATCACCATGGCGGCATCGCCCTACGACTATCTCAAGCTGGATTTCGCGCCCAAGGCAGACGCCAAGGAAGGTTGGCCGGATGCAGCCTACAACTATGTCACCGATCCGCGCACCAAATTCGCCAGGCCGCGCATCGTCGATCTCGCCGGCAGTGCGCCGATCGAAGCCGCCAATGCCTTGCTGCAGAACCGCCATTGGCATGACAGCCTCAGCGCCTTGACGTGCGCGGCGCTGCAATATGCCGGTTTCCACGACGGGCCGCCGATGGAGGGCATGGACGACGATTCGCTTGGCGGCTATGAAGACACGACGTCCAAAGTTACGTCATTGACGCCGAAGCTGATGAGCTGGTCGGAATCCGGCAGCCTCTATTGCGGCGGTGCGCATCCGAACAACTATTCCGACGCCTATGTCATGGACGTGCGCCGTGGCGCCTTGCTTACCCTTCAGGACATGTTTTCCGATACGGGCGACGGCAAGCCAGGCCCCTCGCTGGCCGCCTTCGTCAGGGAAAACCGCAAGAAGCCAAGCGACCAGACCGAGGTGGATTACGAGGCCGAATGCGGCATCGACGATTTGATCAGCGACTATCTCGGCGCCAGCCTGAAGCGCGATGGCGACAGGCAGGTTCTGGTCTTCGGGCTGCAAGGTTTGCCCAACGTCATCCAGGCTTGCGGCGACGATCTCGTTGAAATGCCGGTCTCCGAAGCACAAGCGCTGTTCACACCGGAATTCGCGAAACTGCTCGAACCGTAGGCGCATCTGCGCCGTCGGGAACTAACCTTATCCCTGCTTTTCGCTTTATTGTGACAATGATCTATGGTTTGTCGCGCGGCGGTCGAACGGCCGTTTTGGCGCGTTGCTTGAAGGAGTGCTCGATAAAATGGCGAATGAAAACTGGCCCGTTTACGGTGAAATCACCGGCCCTGTCGTGATGATCGGCTTTGGTTCGATCGGACGGGGAACGCTGCCTCTGATCGAGCGCCATTTCAAATTCGACAAGTCTCGCATGACGGTCATCGACCCGCTCGACACCGACCGCAAGCTGCTCGACGAGCGCGGCATCGCCTTCGTGCAGGAGCACGTGACCGAGAAGAACTACAAGAAACTGCTGACGCCGCTTTTGACCAATGGTGGCGGCCAGGGCTTTTGCATCAATCTGTCGGTCGATACCGGCTCGGTCGACCTGATGCGGCTCTGCCGCAAGCTCGGCGTGCTCTACATCGACACCGTCGTCGAGCCGTGGCTCGGCTTCTATTTCGACGCCAAGGCCGGCAATGCCAGCCGCACCAACTACGCGCTGCGCGAAGCCTTGATCAAGGAGAAGCACGACAAGCCCGGCGGCGCTACCGCGGTTTCGACCTGTGGCGCCAATCCGGGCATGGTCTCGTGGTTCGTCAAGCAGGCGCTGCTGAACCTTGCCGGCGACCTCGGCCTCGAGTTTTCCGAACCCGCGCAGGACGACCGTGACGGCTGGGCGAAGCTGATGAAGAAGGCCGGCGTCAAGGGCATCCACATCGCCGAGCGCGACACCCAGCGCACCAAGAAGCCGAAGCCGATGAACGTGTTCTGGAACACCTGGTCGGTCGAAGGTTTCATCTCGGAAGGGCTGCAGCCGGCCGAGCTCGGCTGGGGCACGCATGAGAGATGGATGCCGAAGAACGGCAAGGAGCACAAGCATGGCTCCAAGGCTGCGATCTATCTCGAACAGCCCGGCGCCAACACCCGCGTGCGCTCCTGGTGCCCGACGCCGGGCGCGCAATACGGTTTCCTGGTGACGCACAATGAGGCGATCTCGATCGCCGACTTCTTCACCGTGCGCGGTAAGAAGGGCAAGGTCCAATACCGCCCGACCTGCCATTATGCCTATCACCCCTGCAACGACGCCGTGCTGTCGCTGCACGAAATGTTCGGCGCCGCCGGCAAGGCGCAACC
This sequence comes from Mesorhizobium sp. C416B, assembly GCF_030323165.1. Taxonomy (NCBI): domain Bacteria; kingdom Pseudomonadati; phylum Pseudomonadota; class Alphaproteobacteria; order Hyphomicrobiales; family Phyllobacteriaceae; genus Mesorhizobium; species Mesorhizobium sp. C416B. The sequence goes on along the minus strand of NZ_CP100471.1, from coordinate 5,061,897 downwards.
CGTGCACCATGTGCTGGACGAAAACGAGCTGGTCGACGGCGTCGACGAGCTTGGCGTGCTGCTCTACGGCCATGCCAAGAACGCCTACTGGTACGGTTCGCAGCTGTCGCTGGCCGAAGCCCGCAAGCTGGCGCCCTACCAGAACGCTACCGGCATGCAGGTCACCTCGGCCGTGCTCGCCGGCATGGTCTGGGCGCTGGAAAACCCGGAAGCCGGCATCGTCGAGGCCGACGAGATGGACTACAAGCGCTGCCTGGAAGTGCAGTCCCAGTATCTCGGACCGGTCAAGGGCTACTACACCGACTGGACGCCGCTCGATAACCGTCCGGGCCTGTTTCCCGAGGACCTCGACAAAAGCGACCCGTGGCAATTCCGCAACATCCTCGTTCGATAGCGGTTCCATACCCCTGCCCCACTGCCTTGCAATCGCCCGGAAATCGGGCGATTGAAGGGATGCGGACGAGAGCAGTGTGCATCCGTTTGGACGCACGAGGGACGGCTCTGGAAACTTGAGGCCACGCACATCGGTTCCCCAAACGTCGTTTGGCGATTGGGCCGATGCGCCAGGAGAGGATTTGATATGACGATTGCGCGCAAAATTCTTTCTGCGGGCGCGGCGGGCGTTCTTGCGACGATGCTTGCCGCCTGCACCACCGGCGGTTCCGACGGGCCACCGATCTCATCGCAGGCGCGAGGCGTCGAAGGCTCCTGGCTGAACGCCGAGGGCAAGGCGGTCTCGACATTGAACGGCGGCGTCTTCACCACCGTTTCGGCGGAGACCGGTGAGAAATTCGCTGACGGCAGCTACACCAAGACCGGCGCCACCTCGGTCGAGATCAACGGAACCTCGCTGATCCGGCAGCAGCCAATCGCTTTCAACTGCCTGCTGGTGTCCATAAACCAGCTGAATTGCACCAGCTCCGCCGGGCAGAACTTCGTGCTGACCAGGCGCGGCTGAACCTTTCCCATGCGGCTTTGCGGATGGCGGCGGCGCGATGCCGCCGCCTTTTTTATGCCGGCAAACCGATGCCGGTTATCCGCCCTGATTCTTCTTGCATCGCCACAACCGCGATGTGAACATACCCGAAATGCTGGCTGTTATCCTGCAGTCGGGCAAGAGCGTTAAACGCCTTTGATCATATCCGGGAGACGAAGATGAAGAAGCTCGCCGCCATTGCCGCCCTCTCTGCCTCGACACTCGGCCTGTCGGCCGCACCATCCTTTGCCGACTACACGTTGAACATCCTGCATTTCAACGATTGGCACAGCCGCATCGAAGGCAACAACAAATACGAGTCAACCTGCTCGGCCGAGGAAGAGACCAAGGGTGAGTGCATCGGCGGCGCCGGCCGGCTGGTCACCGCGATCGCACAGGAGCGCAAGAAGCTCGAAGGCCAGAACGTGCTGCTGCTCAATGCCGGCGACAGCTTTCAGGGATCGCTGTTCTACATCACCTACAAGGGCACGGCGGAGGAGGAATTCCTCAATCAGATCAAGCCCGACGCGGTGACGCTCGGCAACCACGAATTCGACGATGGCGAGAGCGCGCTGGTGCCTTATCTCGACAAGGCGAAGTTCCCGATCGTCAGCGCCAATGTCGTGCCCAACGACAAGTCCGGCGCCGCAGGCAAGATCAAGCCGTCGATTGTGCTTGAGGTCGGCGGCCAGAAGATCGGCATTGTCGGCGCCGTGACCAACGACACGCCGGAACTCGCCTCTCCCGGCCCCAACATCACCATCGCCGACGACGTCAAGTCGATCACCGCCGAGGTCGAGAAGCTGAAGGCGCAAGGCGTCAACAAGATCATTGCCGTCACCCATATCGGCTACAGGCGCGAGCGCGATGTCATCGCCAAGATCCCGGGCATCGATGTGGTGGTCGGCGGCCACAGCCATTCGCTTCTGTCCAACACCGACCCGAAGGCTGAAGGCCCCTACCCGACGATGGTCGACAACCCCGACGGCTCCAAGGTGCCTGTGGTGCAGGCCGCGTCCTATTCGAAATATCTCGGCGAATTCAAGGTCGTGTTCGACGACAATGGCAACGTCAAGGAAGCCAGCGGCGACCCGATCTTCCTCGACAAGTCGATCACTCCCGATCCGGCCGTTCTTGCCCGCATCAAGGAGCTTGGCGCGCCGATCGAGGCGCTGAAGAACAAGGAAGTGGCCGAGACCACCGAGGCCATCGACGGCAGCCGCGAAAGCTGCCGCACCAAGGAATGCGCGATGGGCAACCTCGTCTCCGACGCCATCCTCGACCGCGTCAAGGGACAGGGCGTCGAGATCGTCGTCTCGAATGGCGGCGGCCTGCGTGCTTCGATCGACAAGGGCACCGTCACCATGGGCGAGGTGCTGACCGTGCTGCCGTTCCAGAACACGCTGGCGACCTTCCAGATTTCCGGAAAGGATCTGGTTGCCGGGCTGGAAAACGGCGTCAGCCAGGTCGAGGACGGCGGCGGCCGCTTCCCGCAGGTGGCAGGTCTCAAATACTCCTTCGACAAGTCGGTCGCGCCCAATGCCGGCCGAGTCAAGTCGGTCGAGGTGATGCAGAACGGTGCCTGGGCGCCGATCAATCCGGACAAGGACTATCTGGTCGCCACCAACAATTACGTCCGCCAGGGCGGCGACGGCTACAAGGTCTTCGCCGAGAAGGCCAAGAACGCCTATGATTACGGCCCGGGCCTCGAACAGGTGGTCGCCGACTATCTCGCCGCGCACCGGCCCTATACGCCCAAGCTCGACGGCCGCATCACCGAGGTTACCGCAACCGTAGCGGCTGCCCCGGCCGCCGAGCCGGCAAAACCAGCCGAACCGGCACCTGCTCCAGCGGAACCGGCAAAACCGGCCGAGGCTGCACCGGCGGAGCCGGCGATGCCCGCATTGCCGGCAGGCTCCGGCGACATCACCACCACGCCGCCGACTGTCCCGGCGGAAACCGCCCCGGCAACGCCGGCTCCGGCCGAACCGGCAAAACCGGCCGAAGCCGCACCTGCTCCGGCAAAGCCGGCTGACGCCGCCCCGGCCGAAGCCAGCCATGTCATCGTCGCCGGCGATACCTATTGGGATCTCGCCAAGAAGGCCTACGGCGACGGCGCCAAGTGGAAGGTGATCTCCGAGGCCAACAAAGGCTACGAACCACGCCGGCTTCCTGTCGGCGCGACCTTGACCATTCCGGCGAAGTAACCTCGCTTCGCACTTGCGACCAGCAAAACCCGTCCGGGTAACCGGCGGGGTTTTTGGCTTTCAAGGTAAGGTGCGGCCAGACGCAGCATTGAAAACTCGCGCCGCATCGCTAGTTTCGCCCGACATCGTCGGTTTTCGCGGTGTCGGGAGACCTTCATGACGCTTTCCACGCCTGTCGACCCCAAAGCCGCGAAAGCGCTCGACCCGCTACCGGCCGGACATCCGCCGGTAAAGGCAGGCAAGATCGGCGTCATGCTGGTCAATCTCGGCACGCCCGACGGTACCGATTTCAAGCCGATGTGGCGCTATCTCCGCGAATTCCTGTCCGATCCGCGCGTCATCGAACTCAACAAGGCGATCTGGTATCCGATCCTCTACGGCTTGGTACTGACCACCAGACCGAAGAAGTCCGGCGCCAATTACGCCAGGATATGGAACCGCGAGAGGAACGAGTCGCCGCTGCGCACCTACACCCGCGCGCAGGGCGAAAAGCTGGCCGCAGCGCTCATCGACCTACCCGATGTCGTGGTCGACTGGGCGATGCGCTACGGCAACCCCTCGACCGCGAGCGTCGCTCAAAGGCTGGTCGAGCAAGGCTGCGACCGCATCCTGTCGTTCCCACTCTACCCGCAATACTCCGCGACCACCACCGCGACCGCCAACGACCAGCTGTTTCGCGCCTTGATGAAGATGCGCCGCGCGCCTGCCGTGCGCAGTGTTCCGCCCTACTATGACGAGCCGGTCTACATCGAGGCGCTCGCCCATTCGATCGAACGGCATCTGGCAACGCTAGACTTCGAGCCCGAGGTGGTCATCACCTCCTATCACGGCATCCCGAAGCCCTATTTCGAGAAGGGCGATCCCTATCACTGCCACTGCCAGAAGACGACACGGCTGTTGCGTGAACGACTGGGGTGGGATGAAAAGAAGCTGATCATCACCTTCCAGTCGCGCTTCGGCGCCCAGGAATGGCTGCAGCCCTACACCGACAAGACGGTCGAGAAACTGGCGAAGGACGGCGTGAAATCGATCGCCATCGTCAACCCAGGCTTTTCCGTCGACTGCATCGAGACGCTGGACGAAATCGGCCGCGAGGCGGCCGAGACCTTCCATCACGCCGGCGGCGAGAAATTCGCCCACATCCCGTGCCTCAACGACAGTGCAGAAGGCATGGCGGTGATCGAGGCGATGGTGCGGCGCGAGCTGTCGGGCTGGGTCTGAGGCCGCCACGTTGCGGCGATCGATCGCCGCAGTTGCGCTATTCCATGCACCAATAATCAACGATCACCTGATTGTAACATTATTGAAACACACCTAAGTGTTTGGTGAAGTCGGTTGCATGGAATCAACGCCATGGCCGGCATCTGAGGGAGATTCAAATGGACTTCAGTGGTTTCGGTATTGCGATTGGTGCGCTTGCCTTTCTGGTATTGGTGCTTCTTATCAAAGGCATCCGGACAATCCCGCAAGGCTATAATTATACGGTGGAGCGCTTTGGCCGTTACACCAAAACACTAAGCCCCGGCCTCAACCTCATCGTGCCGTTCGTCGACCGCATCGGCGCCAAGATGAACATGATGGAGCAGGTGCTCGACGTTCCGAGCCAGGAAATCATCACGCGCGACAACGCCATTGTCGGCGTCGACGGCATCGCCTTCTACCAGATCCTCAATGCGGCGCAGGCCGCCTACCAGGTCGCCGGCCTGGAGAACGCCATTCTCAATTTGACGATGACCAACATCCGTACCGTCATGGGCTCGATGGACCTCGACGAATTGCTGTCGAACCGCGACGCCATCAACGAGCGCCTGCTGCGCGTCGTCGACGAAGCGGCGCATCCGTGGGGCATCAAGATCACCCGCGTCGAGATCAAGGATATCAATCCGCCGGCCAACCTCATCGAATCGATGGGTCGTCAGATGACGGCCGAACGTAACAAGCGTGCGCAGATCCTCGCCGCCGAAGGCCTCAAGCAGTCGCAGATCCTCGAGGCCGAAGGCCGCAAGGAAGCCGCCTTCCGCGACGCCGAGGCACGCGAACGCTCGGCCGAGGCCGAAGCGCGAGCCACCCAGGTTGTATCGGAAGCCATCTCCAAGGGCGACGTGCAGGCACTCAACTACTTCGTGGCGCTCAAATACACCGAAGCGATGGGCAAGATCGGTACCGCCAACAACAGCAAGGTCGTGCTGATGCCGATGGAAGCCTCGGCGCTGATCGGCACGCTCGGCGGCATAAGCGAGATCGCCAGGGAGGTGTTCCGCAGCGAAGGCACCGCCGGCGCCGCCAGGCAGGCAGGCCGCCCTCCGGTGGTTCGCCCGAATGAGAACTGAGACCTGACGAGAACTGAGGTCGCGAGCATGATCCCGAAAAGTGGGAACCGGTTTTCGGAAAAGATCATGCTCCACAGGAAGTAGGAGCGCACGCCCATGTTTGACCGCATCATTTCCGAACTTGGTCCGTGGAACTGGATGGTTCTGGGCTTCGTCCTCCTGGTGATGGAGGTCATCGCGCCAGGAATATTCATGCTGTGGATCGGCATCGCCGCATTGGTAATCGGTGTGATTTCCCTGCTCATCTGGGACGCAAGCTTCTGGGCCTGGGAAGTCCAGGTCCTCGCCTTCTTGGCGCTGTCGCTGGTCTCGGCCTTCGTCGGCAAGAAACTAGTCGGCGGGCGTAATGTCCCGAGTGATCAGCCGCTGCTCAACCGGCGCGGCGCGCAGTTGGTCGGCAGGATGGCAACGCTGGCCGAGCCGATCAAGGACGGTCGCGGCCGCATCAAGCTCGGCGACACGCTGTGGCGCGTCTCCGGTCCCGACCTGCCGGCCGGCACGCAGGTGCGCGTCGTCAGTTCGGCCGACACCGATCTGGAACTGACCGTCGAGGCTGTTTGACATTTCGAAAGCGCATGGCGCTTTCGATCCGGAAAATCAGGGCGCGTCGCGTAGGGCTTCCCGAACGCGACGCGTCCTTTGATTTTTTCAGGCGGCGCCGATGCGCAGCAGGTCGTGCAGATGAACCAGTCCCACGAGCCGCCTGCCTTCGACCACCATCAGGCTCGTAATGGCCGAATTGTTGATAATCTGCAGCGCCGTCGCCACCAGCGTGTCCGGTGTGGCCGTCTTCGGCTTTTTCGTCATCACCTGATCGACGCTCATTTCCATGAGATTGCTGCCGATGTGACGCCTGATGTCGCCATCGGTGATGATGCCCACCAACGCGCCATCCGCCGTCGCGATCGCCACGCAGCCGAAGCCCTTGTTCGACAATTCGAGGATCGCCTCGCGCATGCCCGTGCCGGAAGCCACCAGCGGCAGCCTTTCGCCGACATGCATGATCTCGTGGATCTGCGTGAGATTGGCGCCGAGCTGGCCGCCGGGGTGGAATGTGCGGAAATGGTCGGGCGTGAAGCCGCGCGCTTCGAGCAGCGCTATAGCCAGCGCATCGCCGACCACCAGTTGCAGCAGGGTCGATGTCGTCGGCGCCAGGCCGTGCGGGCAGGCTTCCGGCACGGACGGCAGGAGCACCACCACGTCGGCCGCGCGCGCCAGCGCCGAGGCCGCGCCCGCGGTAATCGCAATCAGCGGGATCGAGAAGCGCCTGGAATAGGCGACGATGCCCATCAATTCTTTGCTCTCGCCGGACCATGACATGGCGATGATGGCATCGTCTCTGGCGATCATGCCAAGGTCGCCATGATTGGCCTCCGCCGGATGGACGAAGAAGGCAGGCGTGCCGGTCGAAGCCAGACTAGCCGCGATCTTAGTGCCGATATGGCCGCTTTTGCCGACGCCGGTGACTATGACGCGGCCATTGATACGCGACACCATGTCGACGGCGCGGGCGAAAGGTTCGGCCAGTTCGTTCTCCAGCGCGGCGGCCAATGCCGCCACGCCGGCCTGTTCCGTGGCTACCGTTCTCAGCGCCGAGGCGACCGAAGCCTCCAAAGGCTTCTTTTCTGGGGATCCCGCATGCATGGCTGATGCGATTAGCGCTTTGCCGTTCGCCTGTCCAACAGAATTGCCGTCCAGCCATGTCGTACAGGCACACCTTCAACCCTCCGTTAACCATCCCCGTTTACGGTTCGGTAAGTATGGCGCGCTTGCGCCGCGCAAGCAGTGGTGACGATGTCGCGGGCCCAGCCTCAAGAGAAAAAAGGTCGAACGGGCAGAGCCTTTTGCGCTCTGCTTCTGGCGACGAGCGTGCTCGCTTTGCTGCGGCCAACTGCGCTTCATGCCCAGGAGACCGAGCTGCGCGGCGAAGTTTCGGAATCGGCGATCCTGTCCGACCAGCAGCGCCGGGCCAGGCAATTGAGCAAGGCCAACACGCAGGTCAAGCCCGCCCCTGCCGACACGGCCCCCACGGGAAACACGCCAACCGCCTATGTGCCGGCCGGCGATGGCGCCTTGCCTGACGACACCGAGCCGTCACAGGCCGGCGCAAACAGCATTTTCGACCCGCCGGCGACCATCGACGATTCGTTCGTCGACAAGCCGCCCACCGTCCAGCCACGCCGGCCATCGACGGCAAAACAACGCGCCGCCGCGGATGCAGACAAGGCCAAGGACAAAACCAAGGCTGCCGACAAGAAGAAGCCTGGCAAAGCCACGGACCAGACCACCACCGCCGCGACTCCGGACGGCACTGCGGCAGGCGACGCCGATCAGGACACAGCCAACCGCCGTGTCCTCACCGTCGACGGCGTCGACCGACGAAAGCTCGACCCTGGAGCCGAACGCACCGACGCCATCGAGGGCCAGAAGAAGAAGCTCGAGGACGACCCGTACGCGGCAACCGGCATCAAGGTCGGCTCGTTCCTGCTGCGGCCGACGCTCGAGCAGGGCGTTGCCGTCACGTCGAACGCCGATTCCAGCGCTGGCGGCAAGTCGGCGGTGCTGTCCGAAACGGCGCTGCGTTTCTCCGCCGCCTCCGATTGGCGCGAGAATTCGGCGGTCATCGACGGCTACGGCAATTTCCGCAACACCATTTCGGGCCAGAAGATCAATGAGGCACGCGGCCGTATCCAAGGCACGTACAATGTCGACCTCGACAATGAACTGCGCGCCATCGCCAAGCTCGGCTACGAGATTGCGCCGGAATCGGCCTCCGCGCCCGACGCCATTGCCGGCGTCACCTCGCAGCCGATCCGCCAGACTGTCGACGGCAGCCTCGCCGTCGAGAAGGATGTCGGCAAGCTGCGCTTTGCGCTGACCGGTGCGGTCTCCCACGACATCTATGGCGACGCCAAGCTAACGGACGGCACCGTGTTGTCGCAGAAGGATCAGGACAACACGCTCTATACTGCAACGTTGCGGACCGGCTATGAAATTTCCCCGGCTCTGACGCCCTTTGCCGAGATTGAGCTCGGCCGAAGGGTATATGGCCAACGGATCGACAACAAGGGCTTCGAGCGCTCTTCGACCCGGCTTGGCGCACGCGCCGGTATCGAAGTCGACATGGGCGAGAAGCTCAAGGGTGAGTTCTCGGCTGGCTGGCTGAGGGAAGCGATCGACGACAAGAACCTGGAGGCGATTTCGGGAGCCACCATCAATGCCGACCTCAAATGGTCGCCCGAGCGCGGCACCATCATCGGCCTCACCGGGCAAACCACGGTCGAAGGCACGACGAACGCCGGTAAGAGCGGCGACATCCTCTATTCCGGCCGCCTCACCGGCGAGCGGCAGATCCGCGCCGACCTGACCGGCAACGCAGCCCTTGGGCTCGACTGGCGCAATTACACCGGCTCCGACGGCCATGACATGACGCTGAGTGCAGAGGCCGGGCTGACCTGGTGGCTGAACCGCTATGTCGGCCTCACCAGCCGCGCCCGCACCGAAAAGCTGACCAGCAATCTGCCCGGGCGCAACTACACCGCCAACAGCATCTATTTGGGGCTGAAGCTGCAGCGGTAGCTAAAAAGCAGCGCCGCGACGCTCGGACGGCTTCATCTCATCGAGCAGCGTGCGGATGACGCCGGCCATGTTCTCGTTCATGTCGCTGCGCCACAGCGCGAAGGCGACATTGGCCTCGACGAAGCCTTCCGGCGAGCCGCAATCGAAGGTGCGGCCCTGAAAGTGGTAGCCAAAGAAGGGCTGCTGCTTTTCCAGCTTCAGCATCGCGTCGGTGAGCTGGATCTCGTTGCCGGCGCCCTTTTCCTGGCTTTCGAGGATCTTGAAAATCTCGGGCTGCAGGATGTAGCGGCCGTTGATGTAGAGATTGGACGGCGCGGTGCCGGTCTTCGGCTTTTCGACCATCTCGGTGATGCGGAAGCCGTGATGCGTGTCCTCGCCGCGGCCGACAATGCCATATTTGTGGGTTTCGGCCGGATCGCATTCCTGCACCGCGATGATGTTGTTGCCGGTCTCCTCGTAGAGCTCGACCATGGCCTTCGTGCAGCTCTTCTCCGACTGCATGATCATGTCGGGCAGCAACAGCGCGAAGGGTTCGTCGCCGACCAGTTCGCGGGCGCACCAGACGGCGTGGCCGAGCCCCATCGGCACCTGCTGGCGGGTGAACGAGGTCTGCCCCGGCGCCGGCTGCAGCCGCTGCAAGCGGGCCAGCTGATCGTCCTTGCCGCGCTGTGCCAGCGTATCATAGAGCTCGAACTGGATATCGAAATGGTCTTCTATGACCGCCTTGTTGCGGCCGGTGACGAAGATGAAATGTTCGATGCCGGCCTCGCGCGCCTCATCGACGACATACTGGATGACCGGCCGGTCGACGACGGTCAGCATCTCCTTGGGAATGGCCTTGGTGGCCGGGAGAAACCGTGTGCCGAGACCGGCGACCGGGAAAACTGCCTTGCGAACTCGCTTCATGCGTCAATTATCCGTTTGAGGGCGTGCCCGGCAATCCCGCCTCGCGACATTTTCGCGCCGGAATTGTGGATTATCGGGCCATTGAGGGAAACATCAACCGGTAAAGCATCCAGGTGTCTTTTCGTTCCAGGCGCCGCCTATGGTAAACCAATTGCTAACCCGGTTCGGCGATGAATGGTCTTTCCTGAGATAGAGAAAGGGGAAAATATGTCCGTTCGCAGTGCCGCAAAACTCTTTACCAGCGTGCTGACGGCGGCCAGCCTCTCGCTCGCCTTGCTGATGCCGGCCGGACCGGCCTTCGCCGATGCCGGTTTTCGGCAATGGGTCGCCGGCTTCCGCGCCACGGCCGTGGGGGGCGGCGTTTCCGGCGGGGTCTACGACCGAGCGTTCCGGGGCATCAATGAGCCCGACCCGGTGGTGCTGGAAAAGGCACGCACCCAGCCCGAATTCACCGCACCTGCCTGGGACTATTTCGACAACCGCGTCCACGACCAGTCCGTTGCCGTCGGCCAGCAGATGGCCAGGAAATGGAAGCCGTGGCTGGAACGGATCGAGGCGAGGTTCGGCGTCGACCGCTACATCCTGCTCGCCATCTGGTCGATGGAATCGAATTATGGCGAGATCCTCAAGCGCGACGACATCATGCGCAATGTCATCCGCTCGCTGGCAACCCTCGCCTATGGCGACCCGAAGCGTTCGAAATTCGCCCGCACCCAATTGGTCGCCGCGCTGAAAATCCTGCAGACCGGCGACATCGACGAAAGCCACCTGATGGGCTCCTGGGCCGGCGCCATGGGCCAGACCCAGTTCATCCCGACCAGCTACCAGCATTATGCCGTCGACATGGACGGCAACGGCAAGCGCGACATCTGGAATTCGATCCCCGATGCGTTGGCGACATCAGCCAATCTGCTGAAGAAGAATGGCTGGCAGGGCGGCAAGACCTGGGGCTACGAGGTCACCATTCCGGCGGGCAAACTGCCGGCCGGCTCGAAGACATTGGCGCAGTGGCAGGCGCTCGGCGTCACCAGGGCCAATGGCAAGCCGTTCAAGAACGCAACCGACAAGGCGACCCTGAAAGTGCCGGACGGCCGCGGCGGACCGGCCTTCCTGATGATCAAGAACTTCTCCGTCATCAAGGCCTACAACAACGCCGACAAATATGCCCTGGCCGTCGGCCTTCTTGCCGACGAAATCGCCGGCTCTAATGGTCTGGTGCAGGACTGGAAGCGGCCTTTCACCAAACTGTCCTTCGAGGAAAGGCAGGAGTTGCAGAAGCGGCTTTCGCAGCACGGACTTTACGACGGCAAGTTCGACGGCAAGATCGGTGACGGCACGAAAACCGCCATCATGACCTATCAGGCAACGGTCGGCTTGACCCAGGACGGGTATCCGAGCATGGAAGTGCTCAAATGGCTCAGAAAGAAATAGAGCCATCGGCAGCGCCGCGCATTGCGGCGCACAAGCGATGCCGTAGCATTGATGTGTGCATGATCCGCTGCGAGGGCCATGCACCAAGGGATGGAGAGGGTGCTTGGTTTCGGCAGCGCGTATCCGTGTGATCGTTTTCCGCTTGCCGATCCTCGTTCTGGCCATCGTTGTCCTGGCGACGGGACTCGCCGGCAGTTTCCACACACCGGCTTTGGCGCAGGAACAACCGCAGAACCGCGGCTGGTCGCTGCGCGACCTTCTGTTCCCGCGCCGCAGCGAACGCATCGAGCCGCCGCTCGACGTCCGCAAGGCAAAGCCGAAGGTCAAGAAGAAGCCCCGTGCACCCGTTGAACCTTCCGCTCCGATTGTCGAGAAGACACCGGATGCCCGCGTCGTTCTGGTGATCGGCGATTTCATGGCCAACGGCCTGGCCGAAGGCCTCGAAACAGCCTTTGCCGACAATGCCAACGTCAGGATCGTCGAGCGCGCCAACGGTTCTTCGGGTTTCGTGCGCGATGATGTCTACAATTGGCCCGAACAGGTCAAATCGCTGGTCGAGACCGAAAAACCCTCCGTGGTCGTCGTCATGCTCGGCTCCAACGACCGCCAGCAGATGCGCGTCAACGATGTGCGCGAGCAGCCGCGCTCCGAGAACTGGACCAAGGAATACGAACGCCGGACCGAAGCCTTGGGAAAGGCACTGGCGGCGACCAAGGTGCCTTATCTGTGGGTCGGCATGCCAGCCTTCAAGACGCCGAAGATGACCTCCGACATGCTGGCATTCAACGACATCTACCACTCGGCAGCCGAGAAGAACGGCGGCGAATTCGTCGATGTCTGGGACGGGTTCGTCGACGAGAACGGCGCCTTTGTCTCGACCGGCCCCGACATTAACGGCCAGGCCGTGCGGCTGCGCTCCGACGACGGCATCAACGTCTCGAAAGCCGGCAAGCGAAAGCTCGCCTTCTACACCGAAAAGCCGCTGGCCAAGATCCTCGGCCTGGCAGCGCCGGGAAGCGTGGTGACGGCTGCCGCGCCGGCCGGCGCCCCGGTCGAGGCGCCGTCGCTGCCCGCCGCCCCGATCGTGGTCGACCGCACCGTTCCAATGCTGCTCAACGATCCGGCGCTCGACGGCGGGACCGAGCTTCTCGGTGCGGCGGCGGCGCCGAAAGCCAATCCGGATCTGCCCGGCGAAAAACTAATCCTCGAAGGCAAGGCGCCCGAGGCCTCGCCCGGCCGCGCCGACGACTTCTCGTGGCCGCCCAAGGCCGCTGCCGCGACGGATACGACGACGGCGATCAACCGTTAACGGGGGAGTACCGTCGACCCCATCAGCGCTTCATCGATCGAGCGCGCGGCCTGGCGGCCTTCGCGGATCGCCCACACCACCAGCGACTGGCCGCGGCGCACATCGCCTGCGGCGTAAAGCTTGTCGACGCTGGTCTTGTAGTCGCGATCGTTGGCTTCGACATTGCGGGAACGGCGGCTGTCGGTGGTGATTTTCATCTCACCGTCCAGCTCTTTCGCGACGCCCACGGCGGCCGGGCCGGCAAAGCCGATGGCGATGAAGGCGAGGTCTGCACGGATGACGAATTCGGTGCCGGGGATAGGCTTGCGCTTCTCGTCGACCTCGCAGCACTTGACGCCGGTCAGTTGGCCGTCCTCGCCGATGAATTCGAGCGTCGCCACCTGGAATTCGCGCTCCGCACCTTCGGCCTGTGAGGACGAGGTGCGCATCTTGGTCGCCCAGTAAGGCCAGACCGAAAGCTTGTCTTCCTTCTCCGGCGGCTGCGGGCGGATGTCGAGCTGGGTGACGCGCACCGCGCCCTGGCGGAAGGCGGTGCCGACGCAGTCGGACGCGGTATCGCCGCCGCCGACGACGACGACATGCTGGCCGCCGGCGATGATCGGATGCGACGGCCAGGCCACCGACTGGATCGGCTCGCCGCCGACGCGACGGTTCTGCTGCACCAGATAGGGCATGGCGTCATAGACGCCGCCGAGATCGTCGCCCGGAATGTTGGCCGGACGCGGCGATTCCGAACCGCCGCAATAGAGCACCGCATCGTATCCGGCGAGCAACTCTGCCACCGGCTTGTCGACGCCGACATTGACGCCGCAATGGAAGGTCACGCCCTCGCCCTGCATCTGCTCGATGCGGCGGTCGATATAGTGCTTCTCGATCTTGAAGTCGGGAATGCCGTAGCGCATCAGCCCGCCGGGACGGCTCTCACGCTCATAGACGCTGACCTCGTGGCCGGCGCGGCCAAGCTGCTGCGCCGCCGCCATCCCTGCCGGGCCGGAGCCGATGACAGCGACCCGCTTGCCCGTCTTCTTCTCTGGCGGATAAGGCCGGATATGGCCGGTTTCATAAGCCTTGTCGGCGATTGCCTGTTCGACAGTCTTGATGGCAACCGGAATGTCCTCGAGGTTCAGCGTGCAGGCTTCCTCGCAGGGCGCGGGGCAGATGCGGCCGGTGAACTCGGGGAAGTTGTTGGTCGAATGCAGGTTGCGGATCGCATTGTCCCAGTCGCCATTGTAGACGAGGTCGTTCCAGTCCGGGATCTGGTTGTGGATCGGGCAACCGGTCGGCCCGTGGCAGAACGGGATGCCGCAATCCATGCAGCGCGCAGCCTGTTTCTCGACCTCCTTGTCCGACATCGGCAGCGTGAATTCACGAAAATGCCGGATGCGGTCGGAGGCCGGCTGGTACTTGTGCACCTGCCGGTCGATTTCGAGAAAGCCTGTTACCTTGCCCATAGTCCAGTTCCTGCTGTCCAGATGGTGCGGTTTTCGCACCCGTTAACCCCTTGAGGCAGCCGTGGCAACCTTGCATCCGAGGTCAAACTGTCGCTGAAAGTTCCGCCGGGAAGCCTGCGCCTCCCGGCAAGTCGAAAAACCTATTCCGCCGCCACGCCCATGCGCATGCGTTCCATCTCGATCAGCGCGCGGCGGTATTCGACCGGCATGATCTTGCGGAATTTCGGCCGGAAGGTCGTCCAGTCGTCGAGTATCTCGCGGCCGCGCACCGAACCGGTGAAATGGACGTGGTTCGAGATAAGCTGGTAGAGCCGTTCCTCGTCATGGGTGGTCATGTCGCCCGAGACGTCGACGCGACCCTTGTGGTCGAGGTCACCGCCATGATGCAGCAGCCTTTCCATCAGATCGTCTTCTTCCGGAACCGGCTCCAGCTCGACCATCGCCATGTTGCAGCGCGCGGCGAAATCGCCGGCCTCATCCAGAACATAGGCCACGCCGCCCGACATGCCGGCAGCGAAGTTGCGACCGGTCTGGCCGATGACGACGACGATGCCGCCGGTCATGTACTCGCAGCCATGATCGCCGACGCCTTCAACGACGGCGGCGACGCCCGAATTGCGCACCGCGAAGCGCTCGCCGGCGACACCTGCGAAATAGGCCTCGCCCTCGGTCGCGCCATAGAGGACGGTGTTGCCGACGATGATCGATTCCGCCGCGACGATCCTGGACTCCTCCGGCGGCCGGATGACGATGCGTCCGCCCGACAGGCCCTTGCCGACATAGTCGTTGGCCGCACCGACGAGATCGAACGAGATGCCGCGCGCCAGGAAGGCGCCGAACGACTGGCCGGCGGTGCCGGTCAGCTTCACCTGGATCGTGTCCTCGCGCAGGCCCTTGTGCCTGAAGCGCTTGGCGACTTCGCCCGACAGCATGGCGCCCGTGGAGCGATCGACATTGCGGATGTCGACCTCGATCTTGACCGGCTGCTTGCTTTCGAGCGCGGGCTTCGCCAGTTCGATCAGCTTGCGATCGAGTACATCGTCGATCGGGTGTTTCTGCCGTTCGGTCCAGTGCACCGCCTCATGCGGCGCGTCCGGCTTGAAGAACATCTTGCCGAAATCGAGCCCACGCGCCTTCCAATGCTGGATCATCTCACGCTTTTCCAGCAGGTCGCTGTCGCCGATGATCTGGTCGATATGGGTGTAGCCCATCTCGGCCAGCAGCCCCCTCACCTCTTCCGCAACATAGAAGAAGAAGTTGATGACATGCTCGGGCGTGCCCTTGAAACGCTTGCGCAGAACCGGGTCCTGCGTCGCGACGCCGACCGGGCAGGTGTTCAAGTGGCACTTGCGCATCATGATGCAGCCGGCCGCGATCAGCGGCGCGGTCGAGAAGCCGAACTCGTCGGCACCGAGCAGCGCACCGATGATGACGTCGCGCCCCGTGCGCAAGCCACCATCGACCTGCAGCGCAACGCGCGAGCGCAGCCCGTTCAGCACCAGCGTCTGGTGCGTCTCGGCAAGGCCCATTTCCCATGGACTGCCGGCATGCTTGAGCGAGGTCAGCGGCGACGCGCCGGTGCCGCCATCATAGCCGGAGATGGTGATGTGGTCGGCGCGCGCCTTGGCGACGCCCGCCGCGACCGTGCCGACACCGACTTCCGACACCAGCTTTACCGAGACATCGGCCGCCGGGTTGACGTTCTTCAGATCATAGATCAGCTGCGCCAGATCCTCGATCGAATAGATGTCGTGATGCGGCGGCGGCGAGATCAGGCCGACGCCAGGCGTCGAGTGCCGGACCTTGGCGATGGTGGCGTCGACCTTGTGGCCGGGCAGCTGGCCGCCCTCACCGGGCTTGGCGCCCTGCGCGACCTTGATCTGCATGACATCGGAATTGACGAGATACTCGGCGGTGACGCCAAACCGCCCCGAGGCGACCTGCTTGATCGCCGAACGTTCGGGGTTCTTGCTGCCGCCGGGCAGCGGCAGATAGCGGTCGGCCTCTTCGCCGCCCTCGCCGGTGTTCGACTTGCCGCCGATCTGGTTCATGGCGCGCGCCAGCGTCGTGTGTGCCTCGCGCGAGATCGAGCCGAACGACATCGCCCCGGTCGAGAAGCGCTTGACGATATCGGCCGCCGACATCACGTCCTCTATCGCCACCTTCTTGCGGCCGGTCTCTTCCGCAAGCTTGATCCTGAACAGGCCGCGTATGGTCTGGGCACGGGCAGTCTCGCTGTCGATCTGCGCGGAATACTCCTTGAACGTCTCCCACGAGCCTTGGCGCACGGCGTGCTGCAAGGTGGCGACGGCATCGGGCGACCACATATGGGCTTCGCCGCGCATGCGGTACATGTACTCGCCGCCGACCTCAAGGCTGTTGCGCAGCACCGGATCGTTGCCGAAACCGTCGGTGTGGCGGCTGAGCGTCTCGGCCGCAACCTCGTCCAGGCCGACACCTTCGATCAGCGTCGCTGTGCCGGTGAAGTACTTCTCGACGAAATCCGACTTCAGCCCGATGGCGTCGAATATCTGCGCGCCGCAATAGGACTGGTAGGTGGAGATGCCCATCTTCGACATCACCTTGAGGATGCCCTTGCCGATCGACTTGATGTAACGCGAGACCACCTCGTAGGCGTCGACCTCAGCCGGCAGTTCGCCACGCTTGTGCATGTCGAGCAGCGTATCGAAGGCAAGGTAGGGGTTGATCGCCTCGGCGCCGTAGCCGGCGAGACAGCAGAAATGATGCACTTCGCGGGGCTCGCCGGATTCGACGACCAGGCCGACCGCGGTGCGCAGACCCTTGCGGATCAGATGGTGGTGCACGGCAGCCGTCGCCAGCAGTGCCGGAATGGCGATACGGTCGGGACCGACCTGGCGGTCGGACAGAATGATGATGTTGTAGCCGCCGGCAACGGCCGCCTCGGCGCGCTCGCACAGACGCTCGACGGCGCCCTGCATGCCGGCCGCGCCCTCGCTCGACCCGTAGGTGATGTCGATGGTCTTGGTGTCGAAACGGTCCTCGGTGTGGCCGATCGAGCGGATCTTTTCCAGATCGCCATTGGTCAGGATCGGCTGGCGCACTTCGAGCCGCTTGCGGCGCGAATTGCCGACCAGGTCGAAGATGTTCGGCCGCGGCCCGATGAACGAGACAAGGCTCATCACCAGTTCCTCGCGGATTGGGTCGATCGGCGGGTTGGTGACCTGGGCGAAATTCTGCTTGAAGTAGGTGTAGAGCAGCTTCGACTTGTCCGACATCGCCGAGATCGGCGTGTCCGTGCCCATCGAACCCACCGCTTCCTGGCCGGTGGTCGCCATCGGCGACATCAACAGCTTGGTGTCTTCCTGGCTGTAGCCGAAAGCCTGCTGGCGATCGAGCAGGCTGACATCCTTGCGCAGCGCGCGCGGCTCGACCGGCTTCAGATCCTCGAGGATCAGCTGCGTGTTGTTGAGCCAGGTCTTGTAGGGATGCCTGGTGGCGATCTCCGACTTGATCTCCTCGTCGGAAATGATGCGGCCCTTGGCGAGGTCGATCAGAAGCATGCGGCCGGGCTGCAGCCGCCACTTCTTGACGATCCTCTCCTCCGGCACCGGCAGCACGCCGGCCTCTGACGCCATGATGACGCGGTCGTCGTCGGTGACGATGTAGCGCGCCGGCCGCAGCCCGTTGCGGTCGAGCGTGGCGCCGATCTGGCGGCCGTCGGTGAAGGCGACCGCGGCCGGCCCGTCCCACGGCTCCATCAGGGCTGCATGGTATTCGTAGAAAGCCTTGCGGTCGGCATCCATCAGCTTGTTGCCGGCCCAGGCTTCCGGGATCAGCATCATCATGGCATGGCTGAGGCTGTAGCCGCCCTGGAACAGGAATTCGAGCGCATTGTCGAAGCACGCCGTGTCGGACTGGCCGTCATAGGAGATCGGCCACAGCTTGGAGATGTTGTTGCCGAACAGTTCGGAATCGACCGAGGCCTGGCGCGCCGCCATCCAGTTGTTGTTGCCGCGCACCGTGTTGATCTCGCCATTATGCGCGACCATGCGGTAGGGGTGCGCCAGCTTCCAGGACGGGAAGGTGTTGGTCGAGAAGCGCTGGTGGACGAGGATCAGCGCGGTCTCGAAACGCGGATCCGACAAATCCTTGTAATAGGCGCCGACCTGGTAGGCCAGGAACATGCCCTTGTAGACAATGGTGCGCGCCGATAGCGACACACAGTAGGCGCCGATATCCTTGTTGTTGTTCTCGGCGTAGATGCGGCCGGAAATCACCTTGCGCAGCAGGTACAGCCTGGCCTCATATTCCTCGTCATCTGGAATGTCTGATGTGCGGCCGATGAAGACCTGGCGATGGAACGGTTCGGAGGCCGCGATATCGGGCGCCTTCGACAGCGATGAATTGTCGACCGGCACGTCGCGAAAGCCGAGCAGCGGCAGCCCTTCTGACTGCGCCGATTCGGCGATGATCTCTTCGATATGGGCGCGCAGTGCCGCATCCTGCGGCATGAACCAGTGGCCGACGCCGTATTGGCCTGCCGCCGGCAGTTCGACGCCCTGGGCCGCCATCTCTTCGCGGAAGAAATGATCGGGGATTTGCACCAGCACGCCGGCGCCGTCGCCCATCAGCGGATCGGCGCCGACAGCGCCGCGATGCGTCAGGTTTTCGAGCACGAAGAGCCCGTCCTTGACGATCTGGTGCGACTTCACGTTCTTCATGTTGACGATGAAGCCGACGCCGCACGCGTCATGCTCGTTGCGCGGATCGTAGAGACCCTGCGCGGCCATACCGTTGCCGGTCAGGCCGTTGGTGGTTCGGCCTTCTTTGGTCAGAACGGTATTTTTAACGGCTGCCGCTTTCGTCTGCGCGGCCTGGCCGATAATCGCAGATGGCGTCAGTTCCGTCATCGTCCTGTCCTCCGTTCCGGCCCCTTGCACGTCTAGCATTTGGGGCGCTGGTCTACCTTGGGAAGCGACTGGCTTCCGCTCTCATTCTTGCGGCACGTCTTTTCGAAATCCTTGGCGGACCGTGCGGTGCACCGCCGGTTCGTATCCGGTATCGTACAGGCCACAGCCGAGCCGTCTACCCGTCGCTCGCGGCAACGGCCGGAGTGGCCCAAATGATACGCCAATCCAGCCTGACTTGTGCGACAAAATAAGACAGCACTACTGTCCTAAATTTTTATGGCAGAAATCCTGGGCGCACACAAGACCGATTCACCAAATCTTGGACGTTTGGCGACAGAAAATTACGTCAGGCGCTGTTGAAACGAAATTTCGGTCCCGGCGCTCCTTCGTGATCGCCTTTGGCTTCACCGCTTTTTCAGCCCTTGGCCCTTGCGCGTCAAACCCCGAAACGGCCATGGTCGCGCTCTTGTCGCAACCAGACTTTCTCAACCAGGCAGGGACTTTCCTGATGTTCTTTGCATCCGACAACTGGGCGGGCGTCCATTCCAACATTGCCGCCGGGCTGTCAGCCAATGCCGGCGGCTTTTCGACCGCCTATGGCGATGGCGATCTCGACCGCGCCGTCTACCAGCGTTTCAGCGAGATCTTCGAACGCGAGGTCGCGGTGTTCTTCGTCGCTACCGGCACGGCGGCCAACTCGCTGTCCCTGGCCGCTTACAACAAGCCCGGCGGCATTTCCTTTGCGCACCGCGAATCGCACATCATCGAGGACGAATGCGGCGCGCCGGAATATTTCAGCGGCGGCTCGCGTCTCCATGCTGTCGACGGCGCCCTGGGCAAGATCGATCCGCACAATCTTGAACGCGCCGTCGCCCGTTTCGCACCCGAAATCGTCCATTGGGGACGCCCGACGGCCGTCTCGATCACCCAATCGACCGAAGTCGGCACAGTGTACGGGCTCGACGACATTTCCACCATTTCGGAGATCGCCAAACGCTTTTCCCTGCCGCTGCATATGGACGGCGCCCGTTTTGCCAACGCATTGGTCGCGCTTGAGACGACGCCGGCCGAAATGACCTGGAAGCGCGGCGTCGATATCGTCTCGTTCGGCGGCACCAAGAACGGCTGCTGGTGCGCCGAAGCGGTGGTGCTGTTCGATCTAGACCGCGCCAAGGAGCTGTCCTTCCTGCGCAAGCGCGCCGCACAGCTGTTCTCCAAGTCGCGCTTCATCGCAGCGCAGTTCGACGCCTACTTCACGGACGGCCTGTGGCTGGACACGGCCCGTCATGCCAATGCCATGGCCGCGCGCCTGGCGGCTGCGATCGAGGATTCGGCAACGGCGAAGCTCGCCTGGTTGCCGCAGGCCAACGAGGTGTTCGCGGTGATGAAAAAGGCGGAAGCCGAAAGGCTGCAATCGGCCGGCGCCGCCTTTTACGACTGGCACAGGCCGCACGGCTTCGATGGCCATGTCGGCGAGGACGAGTTGCTCTATCGCTTCGTCACCAGCTTTGCCACGACTTCAGATGAGGTCGATCGCTTCGGCCAGATGATCGCCTGAACTCGCGAGACCGCGCCAATGACAAAGCCACTTCTCGGCTCAACCATGCGGCTGGTTCGCCCGGCGCCAAACGTGCTCGGCTTCTACGATGGCCGCATCGACGGCGTTCGCGCCTGGTCGGACGAACCGAACTGGCTGGACGACGGCGCCTATGCCCTCGGCATCTGCACCTATGCGATCGTCGATGGCTCGCAGGCGCTTGTCTACGACACGCATATTTCGCTGCCTCACGCGCGCTTCATCAGGCAGACGCTCGAAGACATGGGGGTCAGCTCGATCCGGGTGGTGCTCAGCCACTGGCATGACGATCATATTGCCGGCAATGAGGTGTTTCAGGATTGCGAGATTATCGCCAACACGCTCACCGCCTCGGCGCTCGCGAACAACCGGGCCGAGATCGAAAGCGGTGTTCCACCGATCAAGCCTCTCGTGCTGCCGAACAGGACCTTCGAAGGCAGTCTTGACCTCACCGTTGGATCGATCGCCGTCGAGCTGCGTCAGGTCGAAATCCACAGCCATGACGGCACCGTGCTGTTCATGCCTGGGAACGGCCTGCTGCTGGCGGGCGACACGCTGGAGGATCCGATCACCTATGTCAGCGAGGCGGATCGGCTGGCGCAACATCTGGTCGATCTCGAACGCATGAGCGGGTGGCCGATAGACCGCATCTTGCCCAATCACGGCTCGCTCGAAGCGATTGAGCGAGGCGGCTACGACAAAGGCCTCATCGCCGCCACGCAAGCCTACGTTCAAAAACTGCTTCGCTGCCGGCATGAGCCTGATCTTGCGAAGCAGGATCTGAAAACCTTCGGCGCCGACATGTTCGCCACGGGCGAGGTCGAGTACTTCGCGCTGTACGAGCCCGTCCACCGGCAAAACGTCGAGGCCGTTCTCGCAACCGGCACCGGTGGCTAAGCAAGGAAAGGCCGCGCCAAAAGCTCGAGGCCAAGCAAGATCAGGAAAATCAGAAACCAGCGCCGGAAGGTCGCCGGGCTGATCCGCTGCCGGAGCAACTGTCCGAGCCACATGCCGAGCAAGGCCGGCGCAACCGCCAGCGACGACATGGCGACATGCCCGACCTGGAACGCGCCGTGCGAGGCAAGGCCGGCAGCGAGCGCGATCGTCGACACGGTGAAGGACAGGCCGAGCGCCTGGATCAGATCGTCACGGCTCAAGCCCAGCGCCTGAATGTAAGGTACAGCGGGCACGACGAACACGCCGGTGCCGCCGGTGACGATGCCGGTAAGGAAACCGACGATGGGCGACGACCAGCGCTCGGCTGACGCGGGAACCGTCAACTGCCGCGCCAGCAGCGTATAGACGGCATAGACGATCAGCGCCGCCCCGAGGCCGGCCGTCGTCCATTTGACATTGTCGCTGGCCAGCAGCCATGAGCCGGCCAGCGTGCCGGCGACGATGCCGACCATCATCAGCCACAGCCGCCTGAGGATCCATCCGAAGCTCGGGCCGGCAAACAGCTGCCAGATATTGGTGACGAAGGACGGCACGATCAGCAGCGAAGCCGCGGCGACCGGCGGCATGATTGTGCCCAGCAGCCCCATCGCCAACGTCGGCAGTCCCATACCGGTAACGCCCTTGACGATGCCGGCCAGCAGGAAGGTCACCGCAATGGTTGCCGTTAGGGCCAGGGAAAAATCAGCCGAGAGATCAGACATCGCCCTTCATGGGAAGACGGCGCCCGCCGCAAAAGAGCCAGAACTCTTCGGTTGGGGTGACAGAGGCTGCGGCGAAAAAAAGCGGCGCCTCGCGGCGCCGCTTTCGTCTCGGGAGGAGACGCTTTTAACCTTGGGCGTTGTGACGCCGCCGTCTCGATCACGCGGCGTTCTTGGCCTCGATCTGCTTGGCGTTGGCCGAAGAGGCGGTAATCGCGATCTTGCGCGGCTTCAGCTCCTCGGGGATGTTGCGCTTAAGGTCGACGAAAAGCAGGCCGTTCTTCAGCGTGGCGCCGACGACCTCGACATGGTCGGCAAGCTGGAAGCGGCGCTCGAACGAACGCGAGGCAATGCCGCGGTAGAGCAGCTCGGAGCCTTCGCCATTGCCCTCTTCCTTGCGCTCACCCTTGACGGTCAGCACGTTGCGGTGGGCTTCGATCGAAATCTCTTCGTCCGAGAAGCCGGCAACCGCCATCGAGATGCGATAGGCGTCCTCGCCGGTGCGCTCGATGTTGTAGGGCGGATAGGTCTGCGCGCCATCGGGCTGGGCCAGCGAGTCGAGCATGGTGAACAGGCGGTCGAAGCCGACGGTCGAGCGATAGAGCGGGGAAAAATCAACGTGACGCATGAGGTGTTCTCCTGTTGAGCAACATGTTTGCGTGTGGCCGGTGCGAAACCCTGGAAAGGCGTTTCGGGTGGACCAGCAGCCCCGACATCGGCGGCTGCATCCGACATTTGGGGAGCGCAAAAGCTCATTTCAAGGATTTTTGAAGAGCGCCAATCGAGGCGTCGATGAACGGCAGATGAACCGCTGCTTCGGCGCCCGTTCAGCCGGCCGGCGCTAGAGTGCCCCCAGGATAAAGAACCAGGCGGCGCCGGATGAAAGCGCCGCGACGAGGCCGACCGGGTGTAACGTCCCTTCCTCCCGGATCGACAGAGGCCGGAAGCACGCCGCCGCAGGCTGCTTCCGGCCTTGCTTGTCGTTCGTCCGCCCCCTTGGCGTCCTCCCTTTGCTTTTCATCCATTGGCGTCTATCACCATGCCGACGCCCTGCCGGGTGAGACACCACGAAGACGCAAGCGCCTAATGACGGATCTCTTCCATCCCACGCCAGGCAATCCGCCGCCGCAAAATGTCGCCGGCGGCTTTTTCACCACGCGCGACGGCAAGAAGATCCGCTACGGCCTGTTTGCCGCGGTCACTCGGCCGCTGAAAGGCACCGTCGTGCTGCTGCCCGGCCGCAACGAGTGCATCGAGAAGTATTTCGAAACCATCCGCAACCTGACCGACCGCGGCCTCGGCGTCGCCACGCTCGACTGGCGCGGCCAGGGCGATTCCGACCGGCTGATCGCCGACCCGCAACGCGGCTATGTCCGCTCCTTCTACGATTACACCGGCGACCTCGAACAGTTCTTCGAGGACATCGTGCTGCCCGACTGCCGCGGCCCGTATTACATCCTCGCCCATTCGATGGGCGCCGTGATCGCGCTGCTCGCGGCGCCGTCGATGGTCAACCGGGTGCGTCGAATGGTGCTGATTGCGCCTTTCCTGACGGTGCCCGACTCGCCCGTGTCGGCAAAAACGGCGCGCCGCGTCTGCTCGGTATTGTGCTTTCTCGGCCTCGGTCGGCTCTACGCCGCCTGGGGTCCGCGTCCCAGGGAAACCCTGCCCTTCGCCCTCAACAAGGTGACATCGGACCCCGGGCGCTATCAGCGCAACACGAAAATCTACGAGCACTATCCGCAACTGGCGCTCGGCGGGCCGACGATCCGCTGGCTGCAGGCGGCAATCAAGGCAGGCGAAGCCATCAGCGAGCCCGACTTCATGGCCAGGATCCAGGTGCCGCTGCTGATGATCGCCGCCGGCGCCGATCAGGTCGTCTCGACCAAGGCCGTGGAAGCCTACGCCAGGCGTCTGCGCCTCGGCTCGCTGCTGATGATCGATGGCTCGAAACACGAGATCCTGCAGGAGGCCGATGTCTATCGCGAGCAGTTGCTCGCCGCCTTCGACGCCTTCATACCCGGCAACGACGACCCCACAGCCTGATGCCGCCGGCGCTGCATGTTACGGCGCCTTGAGCTTGCGCCTGCTGACAGCCTTCTGTCAGGAGCAGCGCCGGCAGCACACAAAGAGCTAAAGATTCTGACAGCCGGTGCCGCCCCGGAATGCTCATCTCTCCGTGTCGAACCGAACGCCAAGGAGATGACGTCATGACCGAGAAAACCTGCGCTGCCTGCGATTGCCAGCTGGACGCCAATCCGATCCGCGTCAAGGTCGGCGGCAAGACCGTCGAGGTCTGCTGTGAGGAATGCGCGATTGCGCTGAACGAAGCCGGCGCATCAGTGGCCGGCAACGGGGAAGCCTGAGCGATGCGCCCCGATCATGCAGCGGCGGCGCAATGCCTCGCACATCAGCCGACAACTCAAACCGCGACGTTCCGGCGGTCCTTGCGGACACAAGGCATCGCGGCGGCCAACTGGATCGGCCGTCAACTGGAAAGGCGCCGAAGCCGCCTTGCCTTGCTCGAAATGACCGACGAACAGCTCAAGGACATCGGTCTGTCGCGCAGCGACGCTCACTGCGAATACATGCGCCGTTTGTGGGACTGAGCCATGGCCGTTACAAAGGGCCCGACAGGTGAAGTCTCCTGACAGGTTTGGACAGGCCAATCGCCTAATGTGCCGGAGCAGCTTTCGGTGCAAGGGTAGAATGCCACGGCCATGTCTCAGCTCACCATGTCGCAGTTCACGGTACAGACACTTCTGGACACCGGCACCGTCATGGTGAGGGATGTCCTCTGCAGCGGCGAATGCCGGCACAAGAGCGAAGAAGAGTGCACCGCTGAACGCATCTTGTGTTTCCCTATCGCGGCGTCTTCGTGCGCCATGTCGGCCGCAACGATGCGGTCGCCGAAGCCAACCAGTTGTTGTTCTTCAACAACGCCGAAGGCTACCGGATCAGCCATCCCGTCGAGGGTGGCGATTCCTGCCTCGATCTCGTTGTCGAGGAGGCGCAACTGCAGGAGCTGACGCCGAAGGAGCAGTTGCGCTCGGGCAGCGCCGTGGCGTTTCGTCGTCAGCGCCGCCGCATCGACCCGCGGGCTCAGGCGCTGGTGGCGGTGCTGCGCCACAGCCTGAGCCGCAACATTGCCGAAACGCTGGAGGCCGAAACCCTGGCGCTGACGCTGGTGCGGCGCTCCCTCGGCGAGGGCACCTCGCATGCCGCCGGCGCCAGCGCTGGCCGGCAGAAGCTGGTCGATCGCGCCAAGCTCGTCCTGTCCTCGGATCTTTCGCGGCGCTGGACGCTGGCCGAGATCGCCACTGAAGTCGGGGTATCACCGGTTTATCTCACGCAGGTTTTCCAGCAGGTCGAGGCGATGCCGCTCTATCGCTACCATCTGCGCCTGCGGCTGGCGCGCGCGCTCGACCTGCTTGGCTGCTACGACAATCTGACCACGCTCGGCCTGGACCTCGGCTTCTCCAGCCACAGTCATTTCAGCTCAGCGTTCAGGCAGGTCTACGGGCGAACGCCGGCGGAATTCCAGCGCTCGATCAAGCCGCGCTGATCGGGTCGACTATCAGCCGCGCAAGGCTGCCATTGCAGCCGCGTGAAGCTCCGGCGTTGCGGCGGCCAGGATGTCGCCGCCCTTTTCCGCCGGACCGCCCTCGAATGTGGTGACGACGCCGCCGGCCTTTTCGATGATCGGGATCAGCGCCACGATGTCGTAGGGTTTCAATCCGGGATCGGCGACGATGTCGACGCTGCCGGATGCGATCATGGCAAAGGCGTAGCAATCGGCTCCGTAGCGGGCGAGCTGGATCTGTTTCTCGAACGCGTCGTAGCGGGTGCGCGCCTCGCCCTTGAAAAGCGCCGGCGTGGTGGTGAACAAGGTCGCCTCGTCAAGCTTCGTCCTCTTGCGGGTCGACAGCTTCCGCAGCCCACCGGGGCCTTCGTAGTGGGAGCCGGAAGCGTTGGCGTAGAACAGCTCGCCGGTGAACGGCTGCGCCATCATGCCGGCGACGGCGTCACCGTCGACCGTCAACCCGACCAGCGTTCCCCACACCGGCAGGCCTGAGATGAAGGCGCGGGTACCATCGATCGGATCGATCACCCAGACATGCCTTGAGGAGATGTTTTCGCTGCCATGTTCTTCGCCAAGGATACCGTGATCGGGATACTCAGCCGAGATCAGCGCCCGAATGGCGCGCTCGGCCTCGCGGTCGGCCTCGGTGACCGGGTCGAAACTGCCTTTTTCCTTGTTGGCCACGGCGCCCTGTGCGCGGAAACGCGGCAAGGTTTCAGCCGCCGCCGCTTGCGCGATCCGGCGCATGAAATCGATGCTGATGTCCACGTGATTCTCCCGCATTACAGAGTTCCAACCCGGTCTGCCGGCACTTTCCCGCCAAAACAAGCGGGCTTATCGATTTATCAGAGACATCAGCGTTGCCGAAATGTCACACATCGGGACCATCGAAACGCATTTTCACATCAGAGTGAATTAAAAAAGCGTGGGATCGATTGACATTTGTGCATCGCACAATAAATTTGTTCTCGGACAGGTTTTCCTGTCCATGCCCTCCTTGGGCGTTTCCTCCCTAGACTTCGACCGTGTCGTGCAAACGATGCGGTCTTTTTTTACGCTGCGGGATGGCCAGCGCGGGATTGCATGAACAGCCGCCGCTCCGGCGTCATTCGGCGGCCAGTGGCAGGTCGACGAAGTGGTGGTCGGGCATCGCCATCAGGTCGGCCGAAAAGCGCGCCATATCGTCGGCCAGCGCATCGAAGCCGGCCGATTTCTGGAACGTCCGCTCATTCATGTAGAGGCCGCGATTGACCTCGATCTGCAGCGCATGCAGGTGGCGCGCCGGCCGGCCGTAATGCTCGGTGATGAAACCGCCTGCATAGGGTTTGTTGTGGGCGACGGTGTAGCCCATGCCGATGAGCAGGCCGATCGCCGTTTCGGTCAGGGCCGCCGTGGCCGAGATGCCGAAACGGTCGCCGACGATGAAATCCGGCCGCAGGCCGCTGTCGCCCACCCTGATGCTCGCCGGCATCGAATGGCAGTCGATCAGCACGGCATAGCCGAACCTGGCATGGGTTCTGGTCAAAAGCCGCTTCAGCGTCTCGTGATAGGGTTTGTAGACCGCCTCTATGCGCTGGACGGCCTCCGCCAGCGGCAGACGGCCGGAATAGATGTCGAGCCCCTCACCCACCAGCTTGGGCACGGTGCCGAGCCCGCCGGCAACGCGCGCCGAGCGGATGTTGCAGAAGGACGGGACCGGCTCGGCGAACATGCGCGGGTCGAGTTCCCAGGGCTCGCGGTTGACGTCGAGGTAGGCGCGCGGAAAATTCGCCGCCAGTATCGGCGCGCCCAGCGCCACCGCGCCGCCGAACAGCTCGTCGACATAGCAGTCCTCGGAGCGGCGGATGGCGTTCCGGTCGAGCCGCGCCATGGCCAGGAAGCGGTCTGGATAATAGCGGCCGCTATGCGGTGAGTTGAAGACGAAGGGAACGCGCTGCTCGGCGCCCGATCGGATTTCGAAGGGTGGAACGACCGAAAAATCTTCGGCTGCCGTCGTCAATTTGAACGAACCCGGAAACAGCAATGCATCATGATGGGAAACTGCCACCTCATCGGCCGCATGTCCAGCATTTCGGCATGTCAGGAACCCCGTCTAATCAGGATTAATGCAGCCAACGTTCACTTGATGTTTACCGTCAGCTCCTCATATACAGGATGGTTAACGGGCTTGCCGGACGGCAGGCTCGGCTGGGGTGATTCGGACGGGACAAGATGGCACGCATTCTGCTGGCGGAAGACGACGACGACATGCGCCGGTTCCTGGTCAAGGCACTGGAGCGGGCCGGCTATCACGTCAGCGATTTCGACAATGGCGCCAGCGCCTACGAGCGGCTGCGCGAAGAACCTTTCTCCCTGCTGCTGACCGATATCGTCATGCCGGAGATGGACGGCATCGAACTCGCCCGCCGCGCCACCGAGATCGATCCCGACCTCAAGGTGATGTTCATCACCGGTTTCGCGGCCGTCGCGCTCAACCCCGATTCCAAGGCGCCGAAAGACGCCAAGGTGCTGTCCAAGCCCTTCCACCTGCGCGATCTCGTCAACGAGGTCGAAAAAATGCTGCAGGCCGCCTGAAGCGCGCGCACTGTGTGATCTCGCCGGTTCTTCGGCGGCGCGACAAAACGAGCCTTTCTTTCCCCGTCCTGCTATTGACGCGCTGGACCAAAAATGGTGTATGCGCGGCTTCGGATGGGCGTGTAGCTCAGCGGGAGAGCACTGCATTGACATTGCAGGGGTCACAGGTTCAATCCCTGTCACGCCCACCATCCTTTCAATAACTTAGCCAAGCCCGTTTTTGGCGCACCCCTTCGACGACTTAGCCGGTAAGGCGGCCACCGCTTGTGGCAGCCGCCTCGTGTTTGTGGACATTCTAATGCATGGCGCTCAAAAGTGGTCCCGGTTTGAGACAACGACATGCATAAAAACAAAGACCTATAGCGCGTCGCCTGAGTCCGTTCAAACGCGACGCGCTTTAGACGTGGTGCGGGCTTAGCGTCCTTGAAGGCGCAGGCTCGATGCCGTCCTCCATAAGAATATCCTTCTTGCGAGCGAACGCGACGAAGACGCCTCGTGCTGTCTCGGGTTCCACATCACCAATCAGAGCGGCTTTGCAAGCGCGAATAGCAGCTCTCTGCTCCGGGCTGTTGCCACACCATTCGGCTGCGAATTGATAAGCATCCGCGACCGTGTTGAGTTGGCGGGGAAAGCCCAATCCCACCCACACCCGGACTGGCTTTTCAAAAGGTTTCGATAGCATCATGACCTCCTTTCCTAATGCATGTCACCCAGAAGTATGCCGCGGTTCTGGGACAACGACATGCATCAAAACAAAGACTTAAAGCGTGTCGCATGAATCCGTTTCGCGACGCGCTTTAGGCAGTCACTCCTCCGCCTTCGCCACCTCTGCCCATCATCCACGGCATTGTCGTGGATACTTCCTCAAGGATTCTGGCTGCTTTCGCAAAACCGCTGAACGCGTCTCTGGCTGCGGAAAGCGGATAATCGCTATCGAAAGCTCGCTGGCAGGCCCGCAATGCCGTTTGGTGAATGGGGCCGCGCCTGTCCTTCGGCCATTCATAGAGGAACTCCAGAGCGTCCTCGAGACACGTGATTTCCTGAACAAGGTTGTCGCCGCTTTTCACGAAAACGGCGCTGTCAAACATCCGATCGTTCATATGATCCTCCAAATTGAACGAACCATTGAGTTTCATGGTTTGCGCGGTCCAGGCCAACTGCAGGCGCGCGACAGAGGCGCGCCAGTACGTCCTGCAGTGATCATCTTCGTTTCTCCGCAATCACAGCCTCCCGGCCGGAACCGGGAGGCGGACCCGCAGTTCAAAGTGTGACAGATCGACAGGATTACGCGGCTTTACGCGCGCGGTCCGTGTCTTGCGTGATCTGAGTGGCGGCCGTCGGCGTGTCGCCGACGCCGATGCTAATGCGGCGCGGTTTCAGCTCTTCGGGAATCTCACGGACGATGTCGATCGAGAGGAGGCCATTCTCCAGTTTGGCTGCCTTGATCTTCATGTGGTCGGCAAGCTTGAACGTCTGCCTGAAACTGCGATAGGCGATGCCCTGGTGCAGCAGCTGGCGTCCGCTCTGATCATCAGCCTTCTGGCCTACCACGACCAGTTCGGGTCCATGCTGGGTCAGCTCAACCTCATCCTGGCTGAAGCCTGCGATGGCCATCGAGATACGGTAATCGTTCTCGTCGACCTTCTCGATGTTATAGGGCGGCCAGTCTGGACGCGTGCCGCTGTCGAGCATGTCGAAAAGCCGGTCGAAACCGACGGTGGTCCGATAGAGGGTATCAAAGGTTCTCATAGCCACATCCTCCTTGAAGCAACATGGGTACAAGGACGCCGCCCCGTGCGGCGCCGCCATTTTTTGCCGAGCCTTATGGCCTTGGCGGAAATCGAATTAGGAGGCGCCCCAAATGAGTTCAAGAGCATCTCGAATTTTTTTTAGTAGCATCCTTCGCATCGACGGAAAGCGAAATCTGAGTTTCTACGGGACCTTCCCTTCGAACAGTCGAACAGCCCCTTGAAGTACAGATCCGGCGGGAAGTTTTCGCGCGATCTGCGCGACCGCATCGTCTACTGCCCCGCCGTCCCGTTTCGTATTCAAATGCCGGCCAGCAAGGAACCGGGTAGCGGCCTTCCGATCCGTAAATCCACCCTGTCGGGGGCGAGACGTCCCGGCACGTGCCGGGACGTTTCTGGCTCGCGGATCACTGTGGCCGCGGATCGGGCCTGTCGGGCTTGTCATGAGGGGTGTTGTTGCCTTCACGGCACGGTGTGCCGATGCCGCAGCATTTGCCGTTGTAGGTGACACCGGGCTTGGTCTTCTCGCATTCCCTCGGCGGTGCCGTCTGACACCCTGCCAGCACCGAAACCGCGATGGCGGCGAGAAATGCGTTTCTTGAAGTGATAAACATTGACGTTCTCCTTGATGGACCGTGTTTGCTACACACCGCTTGGTCGCGGGCGGCAGCGAAATGGTTCAAGGAAAATTGGAATCAGGCCGCGCCGAGGCGGACATCACCCTTCTCAATATGGTTGAGAAACCACGCATATGTCTGTTCCAATCCATCGCGAAGCGCGTAGCGCGGGCGCCATCCCGTCGCAAACAGCCGCGAAACATCCATCAACTTGCGCGGGGTGCCATCTGGCTTGGTCGTATCGAAGGCGATATCAGCCTCGACGCCGGCGACCGATGCGACGGTCTGGGCAAGCTCGGCAATGGTGACATCCTCGCCCGAACCGACATTGACGTGGCTGTCGCCGGCATAATTCTTCAACAGCCAGACCAAGGCATCGGCGGCGTCGTCGACATGCAGGAATTCACGCCGTGGCGTGCCCGAGCCCCAGACCTCGAGGCTGTTGCCGCCGCTCAGCGCCAGCGCATGCGCCTTTCGCATCAGGGCCGGCACGACATGGCTGGACTGGAGATCGAAATTGTCGCCAGGACCGTAAAGGTTGGCCGGCATCGCTGAGATGTAGTCGACGCCATGCTGGCGCCGATAGGCCTGGCACAGTTTGAGCCCGGCGATCTTGGCGATCGCATACCATTCATTGGTGGGTTCGAGCGGACCGGTCAGCAGGGCGTCTTCCCTGATCGGCTGCGGCGCGAGCTTTGGATAGATGCAGGACGAGCCGAGAAACAAAAGCTTGCCGACCTCGCTGCGAAAGGCGCCGTCAATGACATTGCCCTGCATAACCAGGTTTTGCTGCAGGAAATCGACAGGGAACCGGTCATTGGCCAGGATACCGCCGACTTTGGCGGCCGCCATCACCACCGCATCCGGCCTGTGCTCGGCCATCCAGCGCCGCACCCCTGCCTGGTCAAGCAGGTCGAGCCCGTCGCGCGATACGGTGAGTATCTCGCAGTCCTCGCTCGCCAGCCGGCGCACGACGGCCGAACCGACCATGCCGCGATGCCCGGCGACGAAGACACGCTTGCCTTTCAGATCAAATGTCGCGTCCATGAACCTGCCTCACGCAGAACGGCTGTTCTGCCGCGTGCCGCCGGCGGTGCGCGCCAGATCGGCCTGCACCATTTCCGCCACCAGATCCCTGAAGCCGGTCGTGTGCGACCACCCCAGCCTGGCTTTGGCCTTGGCGGGGTCGCCGAGCAGCAGGTCGACCTCGGTCGGCCGGAAATAGCGCGGATCGATGCGCACCAGGACAGTGCCCGAACCGGCATCGACACCGACTTCATCGACACCCTCGCCTTGCCAGCGGATGGTGCGTCCGGTCTCGGCAAAAGCCAGTTCGACGAATTCGCGCACCGAATGCGCCTCACCGGTCGCCAGCACGAAATCGTCGGCTTCACTGTGCTGCAGAATGCGCCACATGCCCTCCACATAGTCGCGCGCATGGCCCCAGTCACGCTTGGCGTCGAGATTGCCGAGATAGAGCGTGGCCTGAAGGCCGTGATGGATCGAGGCGACGGCCCGCGTGATCTTGCGGGTGACGAAGGTTTCGCCGCGTGTCGGGCTTTCGTGGTTGAACAGGATTCCGTTGGCGGCGAACATGCCGTAAGCCTCGCGGTAGTTGACCGTGATCCAGTAGGCGTAAAGCTTGGCCGCGGCATAGGGCGAGCGCGGATGGAAGGGCGTCGCCTCGCTTTGCGGGACCTCGCGCGCCTTGCCGTAAAGCTCCGACGTCGATGCCTGATAGAAGCGCACCGACTTCTCCAGGCGCAGGATGCGGATCGCCTCGAGCAGCCTGAGTGTTCCCAGCGCATCGGCATTGCCGGTGTATTCCGGCGTCTCGAAACTCACCTGGACATGACTCTGGGCGCCGAGATTGTAGATCTCGCCGGGCTGTGTCTCCTGCACCAGGCGAATAAGGTTGGTCGCGTCGGTCAGGTCGCCATAATGCAGGAAGAAACGCGCACCGCGCTCGTGCGGATCGACATAGATGTCGTCAACGCGCTCGGTGTTGAACGAGGACGAGCGGCGTTTGACGCCATGGACAATATAGCCCTTCTGCAGAAGCAATTCTGCGAGATAGGCCCCGTCCTGCCCGGTAACCCCGGTGATGAGCGCCACTTTTTCCGTCATTGCCGCTCCGTCCGCATCCAATCCCGGCAACCGAATACAGATTTGGCGCGAGAACGCAAATCCCCCATACGGGGGACAGGTTTCAGCCAGCGATTGTGTCGTTCTCAGGCACCTGCAATCGCGCAGAAATGCTTCATCCTGGCCAGCGCACGCTCGGGATCGGCGAGCAACCCTGCCTGGTCGGCAAGGCGGAAGATGTCGGCATAGTGCAGGATACCGCGCGCCGACTGCATGCCGCCGACCATGGCGAAATGGTCCTGATGGCCGTTGAGCCAGGCCATGAAGACGATGCCGGCCTTGTAATACTCGGTCGGCGCCTCGAAGATCTTGCGCGACAACGGCACGGTCGGCGCCATCAGCGCGTCATAGCCGGCGCGGTCTCCGTCAGCCAGTTTTGCGAGCGCCGCATTGGCGACCGGCGCGATGGCGTCGAAGATGCCGAGCAAGGCGTGCGAGTGCCGCTTCCCGTCGCCGGCAATCAGTTCGGGATAGTTGAAATCGTCGCCGGTGAACATGACGACGCCTTCCGGCAACCGGTTGCGCAAGGCAACTTCCTTGCCGGCATCGAGCAGGGAAATCTTTATCCCCTCGACCTTGCCGGCATGACGCTCGATGATGGCGACGACGGTGTCGAGCGCGGCCTCGAAATTGCCGCTGCCCCAATAACCTTTCAGTGCAGGATCGAACATGTCGCCCAGCCAGTGCAGGATGACCTTGCCGGATGCCTGGCTGAGGATGCGATCGTAGACCCTGATATAGTCGTCCGGACCCTTTGCGACCGCTGCCAGCGCCCGGCTGGCCATCATGATCGCCTTGCCGCCCTCGCCTTCAATGAAAGCGAACTGCTCCTCATAGGCGGCGATCACATCTTCGAGTGATCTCGAATTGGCCGGCGCCAGATGATCGGTGCCGGCGCCCGAGGCGAGGTCTGCGCATTCGACGCTGCGCGCCTCGGCGATCGAGCGCCGGATCAATTCCTGCGCATTCGCCCAGTCGAAACCCATGCCGCGCTGCGAGGTGTCCATCGCCTCGGCGATGCGGAAGCCAAGCCGCCACAAATGATGCCGAAACGCCATCGTCTTGTCCCAGTCGACCGCAGGCTTCGACCAGGGGTCGGTCATCGCGAAAGGGTCGGCGACGACATGGGCCGCGGCATAGGCGATGCGCGGGAAAACCGCACCGATTACGGGCTCGACCGGACTGCCCGCGAGCTTGTAGCTGACGCGGCCGCCATTCTGCGTAGGCAGGGTGATATCCATGGCAACCTCCGTTTTCGGCATCCTACTAAATGGAACGTTCCAATAAATCAAGAAACTTTATGATTCCGGCGATTGGACCGGCCCAAACGTTGAAGAAGGCTAAGAGTCCTTGCTAGGAACCACATTCATCACCTTTTCGATCTCCGCAAGAATCCCGATTGACTCTCGTTTGGCAGAGTGATTAGAACGTTCCAATAGATTTTCTCATTTAGGCGGAGGAAACCACCGACATGGCCAGCCGGGCCAAGGCAACGATCCTGGACATCGCCCGCGAGGCTGGTGTGTCCAAATCGACGGTGTCGCTTGTGCTGCAAGGCTCAGGGCTGATCCGGCCTGAAACCGCGGTCAAGGTTCGCAAGGCGATCGAGGATGTCGGCTATGTCTACAACCGCGGCGCCGCCAATCTGCGCAAAGCCCATTCCAACGTCATCGGCATGGTCATCAACGATCTCACCAACCCCTTTTTCGCCGAGCTGGCGGTCGGCATGGAGCGCGTCTTCCAGTCGGCCGGCATCGTGCCCTTCATCGCCAACACGGCGGAGAACCCGGTGCGCCAGGAAGAAGTGCTGAAGTCGCTGATGGAACAGGGCGTCGCAGGCCTGATCGTGTCACCGGCACGCGGCACCACGCCGGGCGCCTTCCGTCGCCTCGAGATGGCGGGCGTGCCGGTCGTCTTCGCCATGCGCCGCCTGCCGGACAGCCGCATCCCGGTGATCGCTCCTGACAACCATCGCGGCGCGTATCTCGCCGCCGCCCATCTGATCGGCAAGGGCCATCGCCGGCTGGCCTTCTTCGGCGGCACCTCCGACCTGGTCGTCTATCAGGAGCGCCTGGGCGGTTTTCGTGAAGCTTGCGAAACATTGGGCATTGCCAGGCGCGACGTGCTTGTCGTCGAAGGCGAGACCAGCCGCAGGGGCGGCATCGCGTGCCTGGAAACCGCCCTTGCCATGGCCGAGCCGCCGACGGCGGCACTGTGCTTCAACGATGCCGTCGCCTTCGGCGTCATGCTGGCGCTGCGCAAGCGCGGGCTGGAGCCCGGCGCGGACTTTGCCGTCGTCGGCTTCGACGACGTGGTCGAGGCCGAGCATTATATGCCGGCGCTGACCAGCGTCTCGGTCGACACACCCGGCCTCGGTGAACGCGCCGCCCACGTCATGCTGAAGATGATCCAGTCGCGCACCACGCATGCCGAGGACCATATCGGCGCCGTCAATCTGGTCGTCAGGGACAGCTGCGGTCCCGGTCGCCGCGCCCAGAACACATCAGCAGGAATGGGAGACGCGGCATGAGCATCAGATGGGGACTGATCGGCGCCAGCACGATCGCCAAACAGTTCATGATCAACGCCATCCGCGCACAAAAGGATGGCGAGATATCAGCGGTGATGAGCTCCAACCCGGAGCGCGCCAAGACCTATGCCGCAGAAAACAACATTCCTCTCGCCGTCTCGACGCTTGACGATTTGCTCGGCGCCGACATCGACGTCGTCTACATCTCGACCACCAATGAACTGCATCTCGAACAGGCGCTGGCCGCGATCAAGGCGGGAAAGCATGTTCTGTGCGAAAAGCCGCTGGCGCTGAACAGCACTGATGCGCGCACGATGGTCGCCGCCGCCAAGGAAGCCGGCGTGGTGCTTGGCACCAACCATCATCTGCGCAATGCCGGCGCCCACCGCGCCATGCGCGACGCCATA
This sequence comes from Mesorhizobium sp. C416B, assembly GCF_030323165.1. Classification (NCBI taxonomy): domain Bacteria; kingdom Pseudomonadati; phylum Pseudomonadota; class Alphaproteobacteria; order Hyphomicrobiales; family Phyllobacteriaceae; genus Mesorhizobium; species Mesorhizobium sp. C416B. The sequence goes on along the minus strand of NZ_CP100471.1, from coordinate 5,025,981 downwards.
TCAGCCGGCCGCATCGGCAAGCCGATTGCCGCGCGTGTGTTCCATGCCGTCTATCTGCCGGAGAACCTGCAGGGCTGGCGCATCACCAAGCCTGAGGCCGGCGGCGGCGTGATGCTCGACATCACCGTGCACGATGCCGACACGCTGCGCTTCGTGCTCGGCGACGACCCGATCGAGATTTCGGCCTTCACCCAGTCGGCCGGCATGGCCGGCAGCGGGCTGGAAGACGGTGCCATGTGCATCTGGCGCTTCAGGTCCGGTTTGATTGCCCAGTCGCATGAAGGCTTCACCACGAAGTTCGCCGATACCGGCTTCGAGGTGCATGGTTCCGAAGGCTCGCTGATCGCTAAAAATGTGATGACGCAGAAGCCGGTCGGTTCGGTGCTGCTACGCACCGCCAAGGGCGAGGAGGAACTGAGCTTCGACCGCGAAGACCTCTACGTCAGGTCGCTGCGCCAGTTCCATGCCGCTATTAGCGGCGCGGGCCAGCCCTCCGCAACCGGCGAGGACGGCGTCTGGTCACTAGCCTGCGCCGAAGCAGCGTTGCTGTCCGGGAAATCCGGCAAGGCGGTTGCCATCGAGCCGAAACTCGGGAGCGCCAAGTGAGCAAGCTCGTCTCCGCTCAGCAGGCCGCCAGCCTCATCAAGGACGGCATGACCGTCTCCGTCTCCTCATCGAGCGGCCTCGGCTGCCCGGATGCCGTGCTGGCTGCCATCGGCCAGCGCTTCGACGCTGAAGGCCATCCGAAAGACATCACCACGCTGCATCCGATCGCCGCCGGCGACATGTATGGCATCAAGGGCATCGACCATCTGGCTAAGCCTGGCCTGTTGAAGCGCACGCTCTGCGGCTCCTATCCCTCGGGCCCCTCCTCGTCCGAGCCGCCGCAGATATGGAAGATGATCGGCGACAATTCGGTCGCCGCCTACAATGTGCCGTCCGGCATCCTGTTCGACATGCACCGCGAAGCTGCCGCCAAGCGGCCGGGCGTGCTGACCAAGGTCGGCCTCGACACTTTTGCCGACCCGCGCCACCAGGGCTGCGCCATGAATGAGGCTGCAAGCGAGCCGATCGTCTCGGTGCAGCAGTTCGACGGCGAGGAATGGCTCTATTTCCGCTCGATCGTGCCCAACGTTTCGATCATCCGCGCCACCACCGCCGACGAGCGCGGCAACCTCACTTACGAGCATGAAGGCGCCTATTTGGGCGGCCTCGAACAGGCGCTCGCCGCCCGCAACAATGGCGGCATCGTCATTGCGCAGGTCAAGCGCGTCGTCGAGAACGGCACGCTGAAGCCGCATGACGTGCGCGTGCCCGGCGTCCTGGTCGACCACATCGTGGTGGCGCCGGACCAGTTGCAGACGACGTTGACGCCTTACGACCCGGCGATTTCGGGCGAGATCTTCCGGCCGTTGTCCAGCTTCCGCAACGCTGAGATGAACGTCCAGAAAGTAATCGCGCGCCGCGTCGCCATGGAATTGCGCGACGGCATGGCGGTCAACATTGGCTTCGGCATCTCGGCAAACGTGCCGCGTATCCTTCTCGAGGAAGGCCAGCACGGCAAGGTCACCTGGGTGATCGAGCAGGGCGCCGTCGGCGGCGTGCCGCTGCTCGACTTCAAGTTCGGCTGCGCTTCCAATGCCGAGGCGATCATGCCCTCGCCGCACCAGTTCATCTATTTCCAGGCCGGCGGCTTCGATGCCTCGCTGCTCTCCTTCTTGCAGATCGACCGCCATGGCTCCGTCAACGTGTCGAAACTCTCGGCCCGGCCACATGTCACCGCCGGGGCCGGCGGCTTTGTCGACATCACGGCACGGGCGAAAAAGATCGTCTTCTCCGGCTTCTTCAATGCCGGCGCAAAACTGTCGCTCGCCGATGGCGGCATCCGCATCGATGCAGAAGGCAAGGTCAAGAAGGTGGTCAACGAGGTCGAACACATCTCCTTCTCCGGCAAGCGCGCCGTCGCGCAAGGGCAGGACATCACCTACGTCACCGAGCGCTGCGTGATGAAGCTGACGCCGGACGGTCTGATGGTGACGGAACTGGCGCCCGGCATCGACCTCGAACGCGATGTGCTGGCGCAGTCAGAGATTCCGCTCGGCATCGCCAACGATCTCAAGTTCACGCCGGCGGCTCTCTATCAGGACCGGCCGATCGGCCTGTCGCTGAATGGTGGCGCTTCTCTCGGAGGCGCGCATGGCTGAGCGCCTCGTCACCTTCGAGCAGGACGGCGCCATCGGCATCGTCACGCTGCGCCGGCCGGAGAAGTTCAACGCGCTGGACATTCCGATGCTGCGCGCGCTCGAGACAGCGCTCGACGAAGCCGAAATGGCTGAAGGCGTGCGCGTCGTGCTGATCCGCGGCGAAGGCAAAGGCTTTTGCGCCGGCGGCGACGTCGAGGCCTGGGCACAAATGAGCGCTGCCGACTTTCAGGTGCAATGGGTGCGCTACGGCCACCGTGTCTTCGACCGACTGGCGCGGCTGCGGCAGCCGACCATCGCGGTGCTTTCCGGCCATGCGCTGGGTGGCGGGCTGGAGCTGGCGGTCGCCTGCGACTTCCGTGTCGCCGAAACGCAGGTGAAGCTCGGCTTCCCCGAGACATCGATCGGCGTCGTCCCCGGTTGGTCCGGCACGCAGCGCGCCGTGCGCCGCTTTGGGGCCCAGATCGTGCGCCGCATGGCACTCGGCGGCGAGCTCTTTGCCGCCTCCGACGCGCTTGCCCTCGGCGTCGTTGACCGCGTGGTCGAGACCGGCCAGGCGCCGGCAGAGGCCAGGACTTGGGCCGAAAAAATCGCCGGGCGCGGGCCGCTCGCAACCGAAGCCGCCAAGCTGATGATCGCAGTCGCCGAAGGCGAGGAAAGTGCGGCCGCCACCGAGGCGCTCGCCAGCGGCTTCGTTGCGCTGACCGGCGACCTCAAAGCCGGCGTGAGCGCCTTCAAGGCCAAGCAGAGGCCGGCCTTTTCCAGATCTTAGAGAAAGCATGATGAACGCACCGCTCAACATTTCCATACCGGCCGAGGCGTCCAAGGCGCCGAAGGCTTACAAGCTCCTGATCGACGGCAAGCATGTCGATGCCCGTGACGGCCGCACGATTGCGCGCAACAGCCCCGGCCATGGCTTCACCGTTTCGCGCTATGCGCAGGCCGGCGAGGCCGAGGTGGAGGCGGCCATGCAGGCCGCGCACAAGGCATTCGAGACCGGCCCGTGGCCGCGCACGAAGGCGGCCGAGCGCGCAGCCATCCTGCTCAAGACGGCCGACCTGATCGAGGCCCAGCTCGAAGACATCGCCCGACTCGATGCGCTGGAATCCGGCAAGCCGATCGCCCAGGCGCGCGGCGAGATCGGCGGCGCCATCGACATCTGGCGCTATGCCGCCTCGCTCGCCCGCACGCTGCACGGCGAAAGCTACGCCAATCTCGGCGACGCCATGCTGGGCGTCGTCCTGCGCGAGCCGATCGGCGTCGTCTCGATCATCACCCCGTGGAATTTCCCGTTCCTGATCGTCAGCCAGAAATTGCCCTTCGCGCTCGCCGCCGGCTGCACCGCGGTGGTTAAGCCGAGCGAAATGACCTCGGCCTCGACCTTCGTGCTCGGCGACATCCTGATGCAGGCCGGCCTGCCCGCGGGCGTCGTCAACATCCTGGCCGGCCTCGGCGCCGATGTCGGGGGGCCGATGGTCAGCCATCCGCTGGTCGAGATGGTGTCGTTCACCGGCTCTACCCGCGTCGGCAAGATGACCATGGCTTCCGCCGCGCAGTCGCTGAAGAAAGTCTCGATGGAGCTCGGCGGCAAGAACGGCCAGATCGTCTTCCCCGATGCCGATCTCGAGGCGGCCGCTGACGCAGCAGTGTTCGGCGGCTTCTTCAACGCCGGCGAATGCTGCAATGCCGGCAGCCGGCTGATCGTGCATGAAGCCATCGCCGACGATTTCCTCGCCACCGTCAAGGCGCTCACCGCCATGGTAACGGTCGGCGACCCACTCGACGACCGAACCAAGGTTGGCGCGATGATATCAGCCGACCATCTGACCAAGGTCGCGGGTTACGTCGCGGTGGCAGCAAAAGACGGCAGCAATGTCTATTGCGGTGGCGGCCAGCTGGCGTCCAATGCCGGCCAGTATCTCGATCCGACCATCATCCGCGGCGTTACCGAAGACATGGCTATTGCGCGCGAGGAAGTGTTCGGCCCGGTGCTCTCCGTCCTGACTTTTGGATCGATTGAAAAGGCGTTGCACATCGCCAACAACACGCCCTATGGTCTGTCTGCAGGGGTGTGGAGCGCCAGCATCGACACTTGTATGTCGGTGGCGCGTGGTGTGCGTTCGGGGACCGTTTGGGTGAACACATTCATGGAAGGCTTTCCCGAGTTGCCATTCGGGGGCTACAAGCAGTCCGGCATCGGACGCGAACTCGGCAAACGCGCTGTCGAGGATTATACCGAGGAAAAGACAATCCAGTTTCATCGCGGCCAGCGCACCGGTTGGTGGGTCGGCTGAGTTTGGAAGAACCCGGTGGGCTTCCACCGGTCGTGTAATGCAACAAGGGAGGTAGTACATGTTGCGCAAACTGCTTATCGGAACGGCTCTTGCGACGGCCTTTGCTTTCTCGGCCCATGCCGAGGACGTCAAGGAAGTGCAGATGCTGCATTGGTGGACGTCGGGCGGCGAAGCGGCTGCTCTCAACGTCCTCAAGGGCGACCTTGCCAAGGAAGGCTATGCCTGGAAGGACGTGCCGGTGGCCGGTGGTGGCGGCGACGCCGCCATGACTGCGCTGAAGGCGATGGTCGCGGCCGGAAATTACCCGACCGCGTCGCAGATGCTCGGCTACACCGTGCTCGATTATGCGGCGGCCGGCGTCATGGGCGACCTGACCGAGACGGCGAAGAAGGAAGGCTGGGACAAGTCGGTTCCGGCAGCCCTGCAGAAGTTCTCCGTCTACGACGGCAAGTGGGTCGCTGCTCCAGTCAACGTCCACTCCGTCAACTGGCTGTGGATCAACAAGGCGGTGATGGACAAGATCGGCGGCACCGAGCCAAAGACCTTCGACGACTTCGTCGCCCTGCTCGACAAAGCCAAGGCGGCTGGCGTCATTCCGCTCGCCCTTGGCGGCCAGAACTGGCAGGAAGCCACCATGTTCGACTCGGTTGTGCTGTCGACCGGCGGACCTGAGTTCTACAAGAAGGCCTTCAACGACCTCGACGACGAGTCCCTCAAGTCGGACACGATGAAGAAGTCGTTCGACAACCTCGCCAAGCTCGTCACCTATGTCGACCCGAACTTCTCGGGCCGCGACTGGAACCTTGCCACCGCCATGGTCATCAAGGGCGATGCCCTGGTGCAGGTGATGGGTGACTGGGCCAAGGGCGAGTTCAACGCCGCCAAGAAAACGCCGGGCACCGACTTCCTGTGCTATCGCTTCCCGGGCACGGAAGGCTCGGTGGTCTACAACTCCGACATGTTCGGCATGTTCAACGTTCCGGACGACCGCAAGGCCGCCCAGGTCGCGTTGGCCACCGCCACCCTGTCGAAGAGCTTCCAGTCGGCCTTCAACGTCGTCAAGGGTTCGGTTCCCGCCCGTACCGACGTTCCCGACACCGACTTCGACGCGTGCGGCAAGAAGGGCATCGCCGACCTGAAGGCTGCCAACGAAGGCGGCACACTGTTCGGCTCGCTTGCCCAGGGCTATGGCGCGCCTCCGGCGGTCGCCAATGCCTACAAGGACGTCGTTTCGAAGTTCGTTCACGGTCAGATCAAGACCTCGGACGAAGCCGTGACCGAACTGGTCAAGGCAATCGACGACGCCAAGTAAGCGCTGGCCAGAAACACACCTTCCCCGCTTCGGCGGGGAAGGTGTCACCTAAGGATTGGCCAGCTGGCGCAATTCCAGGAAAGTGTGAGCGGTTTTCCGGCCGGAATTGCGTAAAAGAAAGAGTTAGAGAGGTTCGCCGTTTCCGTGAAACGGTGAAAACGCTCTTGAACACCATGCCGACCAGAGACCCGTATGCACGGGGCCGCCTTGCCTCCTGACGGCAGAGCACGGACGACCCGAACGGGAGGAGCCTCATGAGCAGTGTAGCGACGACCCAGATCAAGCTGACACCCGAGCGGTCTCGCCCCTCCGTGCGCGCGCGACTGCAGGACGCGCTGCCGAAGATCGTGCTGGCGCCGAGCTTCGCCATCACCATCGTCTTCGTCTATGGCTTCATCCTGTGGACAGTCTATCTGTCCTTCACCAATTCCAAGACCTTCCCGTCCTATGTCATTACCGGACCACGCGCGTATCTACGGCTGTGGGGCTGGACGTTCGACTCCGACCCGCCATCGAGCTGGTACACGTCGATCGTCAATATGGGCATTTTTGGCTTTCTCTACATCGCCATCTGCCTGGCGCTCGGCCTGTTCCTGGCCATCCTGCTCGACCAGAAGATTCGCGGCGAAGGCGTGTTGCGGCCGATCTATCTCTACCCGATGGCGCTGTCCTTCATCGTCACCGGCGTCGCCTGGAAATGGTTCCTCGACCCCGGCCTCGGTCTTGAGCAGACCCTGCATCAGTGGGGCTGGACGAGCTTCCATTTCGACTGGATCAAGAACAAGGATTTCGTCATCTACACGGTGGTCATTGCCGGCGTCTGGCAGGCCTCCGGCTTCATCATGGCGATGTTCCTGGCCGGCCTGCGCGGCATCGACGGCGAGATCATGAAGGCGGCGCAGATCGACGGTGCCACCACCTTCCAGCTCTATCGCCGCATCGTCATTCCGCTGCTGCGGCCAATCTTCCTGTCGGCCTTCATCGTGCTCGCCCACCTCGCCATCAAGTCGTACGATCTGGTGGTGGCGCTGACCAGCGGCGGCCCCGGTGGCTCGGCCTGGCTGCCGTCCAACTTCATGTATGAGTACACGTTCAAGCGCAACGAAATGGCTGTCGGCTCGGCCAGTGCCGTGATCATGCTGATGACCATCGTTGCCATCATCGTGCCTTATCTCTATTCGGAACTCAGGGAGAAGCCGCGATGAGCGCTGTCGCCGCCCCTGCCCGCCCCGCTGCTTCCCAAAAGGCCTCCGGCGGCATGAGCACCAAGACCCTCAACCGCATCGTCATCTACGGGCTTCTGGCGCTGTTTGCGCTGTTTTATCTGATGCCCCTGTTCGTCATGCTGGTGACCTCGTTCAAGACCATGGACGAGATCCAGAACGGCAACATGCTGGCGTTGCCCACGGCGCCGACCTTCGACCCGTGGCTGAAGGCCTGGGGCGAGACCTGCGTCGGCCTCACCTGCGCCGGCATCAAGGGCTATTTCTGGAACTCGATCAAGATGGTGGTTCCAGCCGTACTGATCTCGACCATGCTCGGCGCGCTCAACGGCTACGTCTTGACCAAATGGCGTTTTCGCGGCGCCACGCTGGTGTTCGGGCTGATGCTGTTTGCCTGCTTCATTCCGTTCCAGTCGGTGCTGCTGCCGATGGCGACCATCCTCGGCAGCCTGGGACGTTTCGGCGTGAAGCTGCAGAATGCGACGGGTACGAGTTTCGGTCTCGGCAATCCGACGGTCAACCTGGTCTTCGTCCATGTCGTCTACGGCATCGGCTTCACCACACTGTTTTTCCGCAACTATTACGAGGCATTCCCGAACGAGCTGATCAAGGCCGCACAGGTCGACGGCGCCTCCTTCTTCCAGATCTTCCGCCGCATCATGCTGCCGAACTCGATGCCGATCTTCGTCGTCACCGTCATCTACCAGTTCACCAACATCTGGAACGACTTCCTGTTCGCTTCGGCTTACGCCGGCACAGGCGACTCCATGCCGATGACGGTGGCGCTCAACAACGTCGTCAACACCTCGACCGGCGTCGTCGAATACAACGTCAACATGGCGGCCGCGATGATCGCGGCTCTGCCCACCCTGATCGTCTATGTCGTCGCCGGCCGCTATTTCGTGCGCGGGCTGATGGCTGGCGCGGTCAAGGGCTGATCAATTCGGAAGGAACGACCATGGCTTTTCTGGAAATTGATGGGCTGAAGAAGCGCTTCGGGAATGTCGAGATCCTGAAGGGCATCGATGTCGAGCTCGAAAAGGGCGGCTTCCTGGTGCTGGTCGGCCCGTCCGGCTGCGGCAAGTCCACCTTGCTCAACACGATTGCCGGCCTGGAGCAGATCACCGAGGGCGAAATCCGCGTCGACGGCCGCGCCATCAACGATCTGCACCCATCCAAGCGCGACATCGCCATGGTGTTCCAGAGCTATGCGCTCTATCCGAACATGACGGTGGCCGGAAACATCTCCTTCGGCATGGAGATGCGCGGCGTGCCGGCCGACGAACGCCAAAAGGCGATCGACAAGGTGGCCAAGGTCCTGCAGATCGGCCACCTCCTGCAGCGCAAGCCGAGCCAGCTTTCCGGCGGCCAGCGCCAGCGCGTCGCCATGGGCCGGGCGCTGGTGCGCGACCCCAAGCTGTTCCTGTTCGACGAGCCTTTGTCCAACCTCGACGCCAAATTGCGCGTTGACATGCGCATCGAGATCAAGCGCCTGCATGCCACCACCGGCACAACCATCGTCTACGTCACCCACGACCAGATCGAGGCGATGACGCTGGCTACCAAGATCGCCGTCATGCGCGACGGCGAGGTGCAGCAGTTCGGCACCCCGGCCGAGATCTACAACAACCCGACCAATTTGTTCGTCGCCGACTTCATGGGTTCGCCGGCGATGAACCTGATCCCGGCGACCATTGCCACGTCGGGCAATGCGCTGTCCGTCGTGTTGGAGCGCGAGGCGCGCGAGCCGATCACGCTGCCGATGGCCAACGCGCCGGCGGGTCTTTCGGCATTCCAGGGCAAGCCGATCATCTTCGGCGTGCGCCCGGAAGCGCTGACCGATCCGGAAGGTGCGGAACGCAACGCCTCCAACATTGCCACTGCCGACCTGCACATCGAAGTGGTCGAGCCGGCAGGGTCCGACACGTTCGCGGTGACCAACCTCGGCGGCAAGGGCGTGGTGGCGCGGTTGCGGGCCGACGCCAACATCCAGCCGGGCACCAGCACGCCGCTCGCCTTCAACCTGACCAAGGCCGTGTTCTTCGATCCGGCGACCGAACACCGCATCCGCTGATCGAGATGGTCAGCCCCGATATCGTCATCATCGGCTCCGGCATCGGCGGCGCTACGATCGCTTCCGGCCTGGCCGGCAGCGGCGCCTCGGTCCTGATGCTGGAGCGCGGCGAGCCCTTGCCGGCAACGCCGCATGCCCGCGACACGCGCTCGATCTTCGTCGATGGCCACTACCGTCCGAAGGAGATGTGGCGGGAGCCCGGCGGCGGCGCCTTCAACCCCGGCAATTACTACTATGTCGGCGGCAATTCGAAATTCTACGGCGCGGTGCTGATCCGCTACCGCAAAGAGGATTTCGCCGCCATGGAGCACTTCGGTGGCGTCTCGCCGGCATGGCCGTTTTCCTACGATGAATTCGAGCCCTGGTATTCGAAAGCCGAGCAGCTGTTTCGCGTCCGCGGCTCACTCGGCGAGGACCCGACCGAACCGTTCCACTCGATCCCCTATGCTTTCAAGCCGGTGCCCGACGAAGCGCCGATTGCGCGCGCCCGCGCCGAGCTGAAGGGACTGGGCCTGCACCCCGCCTCGCTGCCGCTCGGCGTCGACATCGACACCTGGCTGAAAGAGGGCAAGACCGGCTGGGACGCATTCCCCAACACCGCCCAGGGCAAGGTTGATGCGCAGACCGGACCGCTGACGGCTGCACTTAAGGACAGCAATATCCGACTCGAAACCGGCTGCCATGTCGAATATCTCGAAGCGTCGTCCGACGGCAAAAGCATCGCTGCCGTTCACTACCGTCAGAATGGCGAGCTGAAGAAAGTCGCGCCGAAGCTGGTTATCCTGTCGGCCGGCGCGGTCAATTCCGCCGTCATCCTGCTGCGCTCGCCTTCATCAGACGGTAAAGGCCTCGCCAACAGCTCCGACCAGGTCGGCCGCAATTTCATGAACCATAATTCGAGCGCCATGCTGGCGATCGATCCGCGCCGCAGGAACGACAGCGTCTACCAGAAGACGCTTATGCTGAATGACTACTATCTCTCCGACGGCAAAGGCGGCAAGCCGCTCGGCAACGTCCAACTGCTCGGCAAGATCGACGGCAACATGTTGAAGGCCAACGTCAAACGCGTGCCGAAATTCGCGCTCGATTACATGGCCGGTCGCGCCGTCGACTGGTATCTGATGTGCGAGGATCTGCCCGATCCGGAAAGCCGCATCATGGTCGATGGCAAGGACATCGTCATGCAATGGCGGCGCTCCAACATGCAGTCGCTGGACGGGCTGACCAGGGTGATGCGTGAGAACTTCCGCGCCTGCGGTTATCCCATCGTGCTGTCGCGTCCCTTCGACAAGCGCACGCCCTCGCACCAGTGCGGCACGGTGAAAATGGGCGATGACCCGGCGACGTCGCCGCTCGACCCCTTCTGCCGCGCCTTCGACCACCCGAACCTGTTCGTCGTCGACGCCAGTTTTCTGCCGAACTCCGCAGCCGTGAATCCGGCGCTGTCGATCGCCGCCCAGGCGCTGCGCGTGGCCGAGCATATTCGCCGAACGGACCTCGCGGCATGACCCGCCCCGCAGCAATCGTCACCGGCGGTGCGCGCGGCATTGGGCTCGCCTGCGCCGAGGCGCTGGCCGGGGACGGCTTCGACATTTTGATCGCCGACCTTGCCGAACAAGCGCCGGACGAACTGGCCGCCAACATCACCGCACGGGGTGCGGAGTTCGCCTATGTCCGTTGTGATATCGCCAACCTCGAGGATCACACGGCCCTCGTCGACGCCGCCATACGTGCCTTCAGCCGCATCGACTGCCTCGTCAACAATGCCGGCATCGGCGCCGTGGTGCGCGGCGATCTGCTGGAGCTGAAGCCCGAGAATTTCGACCGTGCGCTGGACGTCAATCTGCGCGGCACAGTCTTCCTTAGCCAGGCCGTCGCCAAGGCGATGCTGGCGGCTCCCAGCAATCATCCGCGCTCGATCATCACCATCACCTCGGTCAGCGCCGATATGGCCTCGCCGGAACGCGCCGACTACTGCATCTCGAAAGCCGGCCTTTCGATGTGGGTGAAGAACCTGGCGCTACGGCTTGCGCCGGAAAACATCGGCGTGTTCGAACTGCGGCCCGGCATCATTCGCACCGACATGACCGCGAGCGTATCAGCCAAATACGACGCGCTTATCGACAGCGGCCTGGTGCCGGCAAAACGCTGGGGCGAAGCATCGGACATCGGCGCCGTGGTGGCGACGCTTGCCGTCGGCAAGCTCGGCTTTTCCACAGGCTCGATTATCAATGTCGACGGCGCGCTCTCCGTGCCTCGACTGTAGGTGGATAGAGTTATGACCGACTACATCATCGTAGGTGCCGGCCCGGCCGGCTGCGTTCTGGCCAACCGGCTGAGCGAGGATCCAGCGAATTCCGTGCTGCTGCTCGAGGCCGGCGGCAAGGACTGGCACCCCTACATCCACATGCCGGCGGGCTTTGCCAAGATGACCAAGGGCATCGCTTCCTGGGGCTGGTCGACTGTGCCGCAGAGGCACATGCAGGACCGCGTCTTCTGGTATACGCAGGCGAAGGTGGTCGGCGGCGGCTCGTCCATCAATGCCCAGATATACACGCGCGGCAACGCTCGCGACTACGACGCATGGGAGAAGGAAGAGGGCCTCGCGGGCTGGGGCTATCGCGACGTGCTGCCCTATTTCAAGCGCGCCGAGAACAACCAGCGCTTCGCCAACGATTTTCACGGCGACCAGGGGCCGCTCGGCGTGTCGAACCCGATTTCGCCGCTGCCGATTTGCGAGGCCTATTTCCGCGCCGCCCAAGAGATGGGCATCCCCTTCAACCCGGATTTCAACGGCGCTAGCCAGGAAGGCGTCGGCTACTACCAGCTGACCCAGAAGGACGCCCGGCGCTCATCCGCTTCGGTCGCCTATTTGAAGCCCATCCGCGCCCGCAAGAACCTGACGGTCCGAACCGATGTGCTGGTCACCCGCATCGTCGTCGAGAAAGGCCGCGCCATCGGCGTCGAGATCGCCGACAAACCCGGCGGCGAGAAGACCATCATGCGCGCCGAGCGCGAAGTGATCGTCTCGTCCGGCGCCATCGGTTCGCCGAAGCTGTTGATGCAGTCGGGCATCGGCCCGGCTGATCACCTGAAATCGGTCGGCGTGACGCCGGTGCATGATCTGCCCGGTGTCGGCTCCAACATGCAGGACCATCTCGATTTGTTCGTCATCGCCGAATGCACCGGCGACCACACCTATGACAACTACGCCAAGCTGCACCGCACCGCGTGGGCCGGCTTGCAGTATCTGCTGCTGAAGAGAGGGCCGGTCGCCTCCAGCCTGTTCGAGACCGGCGGCTTCTGGTACGCCGATCCGACCGCCGCCTCGCCCGACATCCAGTTCCACCTCGGACTCGGCTCCGGCATCGAGGCCGGCGTCGAGAGGTTGAAGAACCCCGGCGTGACCTTGAACTCGGCCTTCCTGCGCCCGCGCTCGCGCGGCACGGTGCGGCTGAGCAGCGCCGACCCGGCCGACCACCCGCTGATCGATCCCAACTATTGGTCGGACCCTTATGACCGCGCCATGTCGATCAAGGGCCTCAGGCTTGCGCGCGAGATCATGCGGCAGAAGGCGCTTGCACCTTACGTGTTGCGCGAGGTGCTGCCCGGACCATCGCTCGCCAGCGATGACGAGCTGATCGACTATGCCTGCCGCACCGCCAAGACCGACCATCACCCCGTGGGTACCTGCCGCATGGGCCATGACGATATGGCGGTGGTCACACCGGACCTGCGCCTGCGCGGCATCGAGGGCCTGCGCGTCTGCGATGCCTCGGTGATGCCGCGCGTGCCTTCCTCCAACACCAATGCGCCGACCATCATGGTCGGCGAAAAAGGCGCCGACATCATCCTCGGCCGCGAGCCGCTTCCGCCGGCGGTGTTCTCCGGCAATCGGGCCGCATAGCCACTTAGGAGAACGAACCAATGATCAGACACTGCGTCTTCGTACGCTTCCGCAGCGATGTGCCCGCCACCGAGCGCACGGCAATCCACGCCGATCTCGAAGCACTGCGCTCCGTTGTCGACGGCATGGACGCGGTCCACTTCAGCGCCAATGTCAGCCCGGAGCCGTTCGCGCGCGGCTTCAGCCATGCCTTCACCATCGACTTCCGCGATGCCGCCGCCCGCGACGCCTATCTCGTGCATGAAGCGCATCAGCGCGCCGGCGCCCGGATGGTCGCAGCGCTCGAAGGCGGCACCGACGGGCTGATGGTGTTCGATCTCGACATTACGAAAAAGTGACCGCGCTTCTTTCGAAAGCCGGCTGACGCCTGTTCTCTTTTGCGCCCCAAGGAACATATCGTTCCCCGGGGCGCTTAGGAGGAACGTCGTGGCTCTCACCGCGCAACAGAAGAAAACCGTCCTTGCCTCCTTCCTCGGCTGGACGCTCGACGCTTTTGATTTCTTCCTTCTGACGTTCCTGCTCACCGATATCGCAACCGGATTCAACACTGACGTTCCGGCAGTCTCCAAAGCGTTGTTCCTGACGCTGGCGACACGCTTCATCGGCGCCTTCTTCTTCGGCAGGCTGGCCGACAAATATGGGGCGCAAGCCCATTCTGATGCTCAACATCGTCAGCTATTCGGTGATCGGCGCGCTGGCTGCCTTCTCGCCCAATCTCGGCATTTTCCTCGCGCTGCGCGCTCTGTTCGGCATCGCCATGGGCGGCGAATGGGGGCTGGGCAGTTCGCTCGCCATGGAGTCCATTCCGTCCAGTGCCCGCGGCATGGTCTCGGGCATCCTGCAATGCGGCTATCCTACCGGCTACCTTCTGGCGGCCGTGGTTTACGGCGTGCTCTACCAGCAGACGATCGGTGGTTACACGATCGGCTGGCGCGCCATGTTCCTGCTCTCCTTCCTGCCGGCACTGATCGTGCTCTTCATCCGCTCGCATGTGCCGGAATCGCCGGCCTTCGTCGAGGCGCAGAAATCCGTCAGACCTGGCCTTCTTGAAACGCTGCGGAAGCACTGGGGCGTCGCCGTCTATGCGGTCGTGCTGATGATGTTCTTCAATTTCTTCAGCCACGGCACGCAGGACCTCTACCCGACCTTCCTCAAGAAGCAGCATGGCTTCGACCCGCACACGGTGAGCTGGATCACCATCGTCGCCAATATCGGCGCCATCGTCGGCGGGTTGGCGTTCGGCGCACTGTCGGAGAAGATCGGCCGCGTCAACGCGATAACGCTCGCCTGCCTGATTGCCTTGCCCTCGATTCCGCTCTGGGCCTTCAGCTCGACACCGTTCATGCTGGCCATCGGCGCCTTCGTCATGCAGGTCGCGGTGCAGGGCGCCTGGGGCGTCATCCCGGTGCATCTTAACGAGCTGTCGCCCGGCGCCGTGCGGGCAACCTTGCCCGGCTTCATCTACCAGGCCGGCAATCTCGCGGCGTCCTATGGCGGTCCCTACCAGGCCGGCATCGCCGAGGCGTCTGGAGGCAGCTATGGCTACGCGCTGGCGCTGTTTGCCGGCGTGGTCGCCGTCTGCATCATCGTCGTCATCCGCTTCAGTCCGGAACGGCGCGGACAGGCGATGACCGTGCTCGGCTGAAGTATCAGGCTCTCAGCCCAGTCTGAGGGCCACCACACCGGCAACGATGCTGAGCGCGGCGGCGCCGCGCCAGCCTGTCATTTTCTCGCCGAGCGCGAAAACCGAGATCATCATGGCAAACAGGATCGACGTCTCCCGCAACGACGCCACCGAGGCGATCGGCGCCTTGGTCATCGCCCACATGACGATCCAGTAGGCCGCGCCGCTGAGCACGCCGGTGAACAGGCCTGCCTTCCAGTCACGCGCCAGCACGGGCAGCGCCTTGGGCCCGCGAAAGATGAGGCACAGCACCAGCGCCCACGTGGCATCGCAGATGAACAGCCATGCGGCATAGCTCTGCGCCGTCGCCGCCAGCCGCGCGCCGCTGCCGTCGGAGAGCGTGTAGCTGGATATGAAGATCGAAGTGCCGAGCGCAAAGCCGACCGCCCGCACATTGATCCGCTCCAGATGCGCGCCGCCGCGAAACGACATCACCAGCGTGCCGGCCGACAGCAGCAGGATGCCGAGGATGGCGAAAGGCGCCGGCATCTCCTGCACCACGACAACGCCGCCGAGGGCGGTCAAAAGCGGCGCCGTGCCGCGCGCCAGCGGATAGGTCTGGGCGAAATCGCCGGCCTTGTAGGCGCCGATCAGGAAGGTCCGGTAGCCCATGTGAAAGAGCACCGAGGCGATTATAAAGGGCCATACCGCGGCCTTTGGAAACTCGACGAAGGGCAGCACGAACAGTGCGGCAAAACCCATGCCCAGTGTCATCAGCGTGATCGACAGGAAGCGATCGAGATGGACCTTGACCAGCGCGTTCCAGATCGCGTGCATGGCGGCGGCGGCAAGCACCGCGAAGAAGACGAAAAGCGTCATCGAGGGCTCACCGATCTCCTGAGCTCAAAGGCGTTTCGAGATCGATATCGATCCGGACCGGAAAATGGTCTGAAGCGATCTCGCCTATATCGGCACTGACCGAGCGCACACGGTCCGCGAACATACCGCCGACGAAGCAATGGTCGAGCCGGCGTTTTGCCACTTTCCCGTCGATCGTTTTCACATGGGTGTGGAAATCGGCAGCCGGCTCGCTAGCGACGGCAGCGGCATCAACAAAGCCGTCGAGATAAGCTGCCCCGCGATGATAGGGCGTGCTGCCGACGATGCGGCTGTATTCGGCGCTGCCAGGCTCCATGTTGAAATCGCCCATCCAGATCGCAGCTGTCGGGTTCTCCGGCTCGGCCTCGCCGCTGGTCCAGTTGCGCGAAGGCTCATCGTCCGCGCCGCTCCACGGGCCGCCCTCGGACGGCGCGCGGCGATGCTCGGCCAAGAGATAGTCGATCTGCTCCAGCCGCTCCTCCGCCGCGACATGGGCGAGGTGCAGCGACAGGACCCTTACCGGTCCGGCGGGTGTGCGGATCATGCATTCGAGCGCCGCATTGCGGGTGTTGAGCGGCTTGAGCGTGCGGCGCATGGGCAGCGCGTGCAGCCGCGACCAGGCGATCGGCAGCTTCGACAGCAGCATGGTGCCGAACTGGCGGCGGCGGTTGACGACCCGGCCGTCGCGCCGCTCACTGGCGTCCATGTCGAAGGCCGGGCCATAGACCCAGTAATAGCTAGGCAGCAGCTTGGACAGGACCTCCGGCTGGTCGTCCTCATTGGTGCGCTGCCAATGCCGCTCGACCTCCTGCAGCGCGATGATATCGGCGCCGTCGACCAGCTTGGTGCAGCGCGAAAGATCGTAACGGCCATCGCCGCCGAACCCGTACTGGATGTTGTAGCTGACCAGCTTCATTGCTTATCCGGCTCAATTTCGCTTTGGCAGTAGCGGTTCGGCAGATGGGTTGCAATGTACCGGCACGACGGCGGAACTGGGCCAGCGTCTATGATGTGGTCAGCGGCTGGAACCGGCCCGCCGGCGATGCCGCCAGTTCGGCCCAGTCGATCTCTTCCTCCAGCCGGTGGTAGGCTTCGTCGCCGATCGTGCCGTTGCTGCGCAACTCCTCGAGCGTGTCGCGCTGGCGGTTGATGGCATAGAGGCGCAGCCGGTCGTATTCGGTCGCGGCCTGAGCGTCCTCCGGGTTTTCCGCAATCAGGCGCTGCGCTTCATACTGTTCGCGCACGACGGCGGCGGCCGCAGATGTCTTGCGGCTCAGCACGTCCAGTGCTGCCTGCATGATGGCGACGCGCGCTTGCGCCACCTCATTGTCGACGGTTCTATCGGGGTCGAAGTTGATCCAGCGCAGCAGCGGCTTCAGCGTCATGCCTTGCAGCACCAGCGTGCCCAGCACCACCGCGAAGGCGGCAAGCACGATCGGGTCTCGGCCGGGAAAATCGGCCGGCAGCGCAATGGCGACCACCAGCGTCACCAACCCACGCATGCCGCACCAGCCGACAATGACGGCGCCGCCGAACGTCGGCAATTCCCGCCTTGCCTCTTGGCTGCCGAAGCGGGCAAGCCACCGGATGATCGCGACGTAACTCGCCACCCAGACAAGGCGCGCGACGATAACGACGACCAGCACCGTTGCGGCGAAAAGGAATGCTTCGCCTTGCCCGTCGCCGGCCAGCCTGCCAACGATCGTGCGTGCCTGCAGGCCCATCAGCACGAAAGCCAGCACGTTGAGCACGAACACGGCCGACTCCCAGACCGAATAGGTGCTGACGCGGCGTCTCGCCGACGACTGGCGCGGCGCCCTGCGCGCAATGGTCATGGCATAGACGACGATGGTGATGATGGCGGAAAGGCCCAGCCTGTCGGCGATGATCCACACGGCGAAGGTTCCGGCAAACTGCACCACCGTGCTGCTCGCCGCATCCTCGATGCGGCCGAGCGACAGCAGCGAGACGCGGCCAAACAGATAGCCCGCGATCACACTGCCGATCGTTGCCAGCAGGATCACCGGAACGGCGTTGCTGAGCATGATCGTGCCAAGCGCCGCCGAAACCGCCAGCCGGTAGATCAGCAGCGCCGTGGCATCGTTGAGCAGGCTCTCGCCCTGCAGGATGGCGGTAATGCGGTGCGGTACCTTGAACTGGCTGAGCACGGCGGATGCGGCCACCGCATCCGGTGGCGCGACGATGGCGCCGAGCGCGATTGCCGCCGCGATCGGCAGGCCGGCCATCTTCCAGCCGACCAAGGCAACCACCACGGTGGTGAAGACCACGGCGCCTAGCGCCAGCAGCGCGAGCGACAGCCGGTAGCGCTTGAGGTCGCGCAGCGACGTGTCATAGGCGGCGTCGAGAAGCACCGGCGCGATGAACAGGGCAAGCGCCAACTCCGGATCGATCTCGATCGTCGGCGCACCGGGTACGAAGGCAATCGCGACGCCGGCCAGAGCCAGCAGGGACGGATAGGGAATTTCCAGCCGCCGCGACAGCGCCGTCAGCGCGACGGCAGCCAGAAGCAGGATGAGGGTAAGTTCGAATAGCGCCATGGCCCATCGTAACGGCGAAGCGGCATCATGGGCAGTGGCTGGATGGCAAGATGCTGTTGATTATCCAGCACTCGGGGTCCGGCAATGATACGGCCGTTCATCGCGCCAGCTTGAATCGACCGCCTCGGTCGCCCCAGGATGCTGCTTTGCTAGTGCAGCACCAGCATATCGCTCGATGAGAACGATATGTCGGCCTTCTCGCCGACAGCCGGCGGTGGCGTTGCCGGGCTGTTGAAGGTGTCGAGCGACACCGTGTTGCCGCCGATGCCGACGCGAACGCGAATGACCGAGCCGAGGAAGTGCACTTCGGAGATTTCGCCCGACAGGCTTGAATCGCGACCGGGCTGGCGTCCGAGCGAGATCGCCTCGGGACGCAGCGCCAGCGACAGCGTGTCGCCCGACTTCGAGCCGTTGAGCTTGCCCTTGAGCGAGACTTCCTGCGTGTTGACTTGCACCGTGCCGGCCGCGGCGTCAGTGACCTTGCCTTCGAGCACGTTCAGCGTGCCGACGAAGTTGGCGACGAACTTGGTCGCCGGCCGGTTGTAGATCTCGAACGGCGTGCCGACCTGCTCGGCCTTGCCGCCATACATCACCGCGATGCGGTCGGAGATCGACAGCGCCTCTTCCTGGTCATGGGTGACGAAGATGGTGGTGATGCCGAGCTTCTTCTGGATCGAGCGGATTTCCTCGCGCAACGACACACGTACCTTGGCGTCGAGCGCCGACAGCGGCTCGTCGAGCAAAAGCAGCTTCGGCTTCGGCGCGATGGCACGCGCCAGCGCGATGCGCTGCTGCTGGCCGCCGGAGAGCTGGTAGGGATAGCGGTCGGCCATCTGCGGCAGCTTGATGATGTCGAGCATCTCGGCCACGCGTCTGTCGATGTCCGCCTTGGGCATGCCGGCGACCTTCAGGCCAAAGCCGATGTTTTGCGCCACCGTCAGGTTGGGGAACAGCGCATAGGCTTGGAACACCATGCCGACATTGCGCTGGTTGGGCTTTAGCCTCGTGATGTCCTTGCCTGCGACGACGATCTTGCCCGCCGACGGCTCTTCGAAACCGGCGACCATGCGCAGCACGGTGGTCTTGCCGCAACCCGATGGCCCAAGGAAGGATACGAACTCGCCCGGCTCGACATCAAGATTGAAATCTTCGACCACGGTGGTGGCGCCGAAGGATTTTCGCACATGCTGGATGGAGAGGAATGGTTCGGCCATGGCTTTTTCTTTCGATCAGTACTTTGTCGATCAGTTCGGGCGGTTCGCCGATCTCGGCGCGAAACGGGACAGGATCTGGATCAGCGACATACAGCCCCAGGTGATGGCGAAGGCGATGATGGCAAGCGCCGCCGGCTCATAGGCGCGGTTGGCGCCAACGTTTTGCAGATAGGGGCCGAAGGCGGGCCGGTTGAGCAAGCTGGCCATGGTGAATTCGCCAATGACGATGGCGAAGGTAAGGAAGGCGCCCGACAGCACGGCGATCAGCACATTGGGCAGGATCACACGACCAATGATCGTGCCCCAACCGGCGCCAAGGATCTGCGCCGCTTCGGTCAGCGTCCTGACGTCGATGGTGCGCAGTCCGGTATCGACCGCGCGATACATGTAGGGCAGCGCCAGCATTGCATAGCCGATGACCAGCAAGGCATTTGTGCCCATGTCGGTCGCCAGGAACGGCAGCGGCGAATTCGAACCGTACATCCTGATATAGCCGAAGACGATGACGATGGCGGGAATGACCAGCGGCAGCAGCGTGATGAACTCTACGATCGGCCGCAGTTGCGGCAGGCGCAGTCGAATCCAGTAGGCGGCGGGCACCACGATCAACACGCCCAGAATGATGGTGAAGATGGCGGCAAGCACTGAGTAGCCAAAGGTCGCCTGAAAACGAGGGTCGCCAAGCACGATCTGATAGGCGTCGAAGGAATAAGCGCCGCGCCGCATGCGCAAGGAAAATTCCACCGTCGCGATCAGCGGAATGAAGAAATAGGCCGCGCCCAGCCCGAAGACGACCCAGGCCCAGAATTTTCCGGACTTCATTTCAGCCACCTCTCCGAGCGCGTCCGGAACCAAATGTAGAAGACATTGGCCAGCCCGGTGATGACGATCATGCCGAAGGCGATCGCATAGCCGAGATGGGCATTGTGCAGCACGTCACCGCGTATCTGCGCATAGAGCAGGATCGGTACGATGTTGAGTGAAGAGCCGGTCAGCGCATAGGCGGTGGCGATGGCGCCGAAGGCATTGGCGAAGAGCAGGATGACCGTGCCGAGGAAACTCGGCCAGATCACCGGGATGACCACCATGCGCCAGTATTGCGTCTGGGTGGCGCCAAGCGTCGCCGCAGCCTCGCCCCACTCCTTCTTCAAGCCGTCGATCGCCGGCGTGATGATGACCACCATTAGGGGAATCTGGAAATAGACATAGGTCAGCGTCAGGCCCCAGAACGATAGGATGTTGAAGCCGTGCGCATAAATGTTGAGGCCGAACACGGTGTTGAGCAGCACCGTGGCGAGACCGAGGCGTCCGAGCGTGGCGATGAAGGCGAAGGCCAGCGGTACGCCGGCGAAATTGGAAGCCACGCCGGAGAATGTCAGCGTCGCCGAACGTATCCACTCCGGCAGGCCGCCGCGCACGATGGCGATGGCGATGCCGAGACCTGCGAAGGCGCCGATCAGCGACGAGGAAAGGCTGACCTTGAGCGAGATCCAGTAGGCGGCGACAATCGATGGCTGCGCCAGTGCTGCTATGTTTTCGAACGTGAATTCGCCGGCATCGTTCTGGAATGCACCCAGCATCAGATAGAGCGTGGGTAGGATCAGGAACATGATGGCGAAGATGAAGAATGGCGCAACGCCGAGCCATTGCGTCGGCAGTCGCATTGCACGCGCCTCGCTGGGGGGCGCGGTCTTCCCGGCAACTGCGTGATCGGAAAGCGAGATATCTGTCATGCGCCGGCTACCGTCTCCGAGGAACACCGGGCGGCCGCGAGGCCGCCCGGTTGGTTTCAAGCCTTACTTGACGTTGGCGCCGACGACGGCATCCCAGTTCTTGGTGACGGCTTCCTTTGCCTTGCCCTGCTCGTCCAGCGTCGGGAACACCGCGGCAGCGTAAGCCTCGGCCGGCGGCAGCTTGGCCATCACGTCCGCCGGGAGCTTGCCGTTCTTGGCAAGATCGTTGAAGCGGATCGGGTGGCAATAGCCCTTCAGCCAGCCGATCTGGCCTTCGTCGGAGTAGAGATACTCCAGCCAGAGCTTGGCAGCGTTCGGATGCGGTGCGAAAGCACTGATCGCCTGCACATAGACGCCGGCAACGACACCGGTCTTGGGCACGACGACGTCGACGGGCGGATTGCCCTTCAGCGTGTCGCGACCGGCAAGTGCATTGTAATCCCAGGTCACCAGGATCGGCGTCTGGCCTTGTGCCAGGGTCGCCGGTTTGCCGATGACCGGCACGAAATTGCCGGCGGCGTTAAGCTTCTTGAAGAAGTCGAGACCAGCAGTGCCAGCAGCTTCGCCGGCAGCCGCACCACCGGAAATGCCGGCCGCGTAGACGGCCTGGATGGCCTGGTTCGAGGCGCGCGGGTCGCCGGCAAGCGCCACGGTGTTGGCGAATTCCGGCTTCAGCAGGTCAGCCCAGTCAGCAGGCGCTTCCTTGACGAGGTCCTTGTTCACCAGGAAGGATAGCACGCCATAGTAGTCGCCGGTCCAGTAACCATCGGCATCCTTGGCGCTGTCGGGGATCGAGTCCCAGGTCGACACTTTGTAGGGCTGGATCAGGCCGTCAGCCTTGGCGGTCGGGCCGAAGGACAGGCCAACGTCGATGACGTCGGGCGCCTGCGGGCCCTTGTTGTCCTTGTTGGCCTTGATCGCCTCGACCTCGTCGCCGGAGCCGGCATCGGGGTTGAGTTCGTTGATGGTGATCTCAGGATACTTTGCCTTGAAGCCGTCGATGACGGCGCCGTAGCCGCACCAGTCATGCGGCAGCGCGATTGTCGTGAGCTGGCCTTCCTTCTTCGCAGCGGCAACCAGTTCATCCATGGACTGGGCCGACGAGATAGCAGAGGTCGCCATGAGGGCGACGGCCGAAAGGGAAAGCACTTTCCCTGTGAACTTGAACATGTGTTCTCTCCGTTGAACTGGCGTCCTGGACGCCTGCGATGCGGTATCGGTTTCATATGACAGCCAGATGAAAGCTTTTTGAAACTGGCCCCCGGCGGTACGAAAAGTTAACTCTTTTTAACCGGCTGTAGCAATTAGCCTCGACTTAATTTCCCGGCTAATGGTTTATTGCCTTGCTTTTTGCCCCCTTGCCCTTCCTTTCCCTTCGTTTTTAGATCACGTCCGGCGCAGAAACCGCCTCAGACAGTGCCGGCGATAGTGTTCTCGAGCAGCGTCAGCGCTGCTTTCTTGGTCAGCTTGACCGGGTTGCCGCCGGCTGTCGGATCGACCACCGCCATGTCGGCGATCAGCCCCTTGCGCTTCTTGTCCATGTCGAGCCCCTTGATCAGATCGGGCAGCGCATGCGGCACCTTCAATTCCTTGCGCAGCTTGATGATCGCTTTGGCAAAGCCGTCGAAGCCACCCTTGATGCCGCAATAGGCAGCGAGCCGGGCAATCCGCTCCTCGATGGAGTCGCGATTGAAGGCCAAGACATAGGGCATGAACACCGCATTCGTCATGCCGTGATGGGTGTCGTAGAGCGCGCCGATCGGATGCGACAGCGAGTGGATGGCGCCAAGACCCTTCTGGAAGGCGGCAGCACCCATGGCGGCCGCACTCATCATGTGGGCGCGCGCGACAAGGTCCTTGCCTTTGACGTAGGCCCTGGGCAGGTTCTCGAACACCAGGCGCACACCTTCCACCGCAATGCCGTCGGCCATCGGATGGTAGCCCGGCGCGCAATAGGCTTCGAGGCAATGTGCCAGCGCATCCATGCCGGTGCCGGCGGTGATGAAGCCGGGCATGCCGACCGACAGTTCCGGATCGGCAATGACGATTGCCGGCAAAAGCTTCGGATGGAAGATGACCTTCTTGGTGTGCGTCGCCTCATTGGTGATGACGCCGGCACGCCCGACTTCCGAGCCTGTGCCGGCAGTGGTCGGCACGGCGATGATCGGCGCGATGGCATCCGAATTGGCGCGCGTCCACCAGTCGCCGACATCCTCAAAGTCCCAGATCGGTCGCGTCTGGCCGGCCTGGAACGCGATCAGCTTGCCGAGATCGAGCGCTGAACCGCCGCCGAAGGCGATGACGCCGTCATGCTTGCCCTTCTTGAACACGGCGATGCCGGCGGTGAGGTTGGAATCGACCGGGTTCGGCTTCACCTCGGAGAACACGCCATAGGATACCTTGGCGTCGTCGAGGATTTTCAGCGTCGAAGCGACGACCGGCAGTTTCGCCAACCCCGGATCGGTGACGAATAGCGGCCGCTTAATGCCGGTGGCAGCGAGCACGTCAGGCAGTTCCTTGATGCGCCCCGCGCCGAAGCGGACGGTGGTCGGGTAGTTCCATTTGGAGATCAGCTTGGACATGTCTTGTCTTTCAAAAAATCAGATGGCTTCGCGCAGATGGAAGGATTTCGGCCGGGTCAGATTGTCGTAGCCGAGCGCCGAAAGGGCGACGCCTTTGCCGGTGTCCTTGACGCCGGTCCAGACCAGCGCCGGATCGAGGTAGTCGCAGCGGTTCATGAACACGGTGCCGGTCTCGACGCGGTCGCCGATCGCCACCGCATGCTCGATATCGTCGGTCCAGATCGAAGCGGTCAGCCCGTAGGGGCTGTCGTTCATCAGCGCGATCGCCTCCTCGTCGTTGCGCACCTTCATGATGCCGACGATCGGGCCAAAACTTTCCTCGCGCATGACGCTCATCTGGTGGTCGACGCCGGTCAGCACTTCCGGCGCCAGATAGGGCGAGCCGGCCTTGTCGTTAGCCACCTTCATATTGATGTGTGCGATTGCACCCTTGCGCAGCGCCTCGGCCTTCTGCTCGCGGATCAGGTCGGCAAAGCGCGCCTGCGCCATCGGCCCCATTGTCGTCGCCTGTTCTAGCGGATTGCCGACGGCATAATTCTTCGTCTCGGCGATGAAACCTTCGACGAACTGGTCGTAGACCTTCTCATGCACATAGACGCGCTCGATGCCGCAGCAGCACTGGCCGGAATTGTAGAAGGCGCCGTCGACCAGATTGGCCACCGCATGGTCGAGCTTGGCGTCGGGCAGCACATAGGCCGGATCCTTGCCGCCGAGTTCGAGCCCGAGCGTCATGAAGGTGCCGGCCGCCGCCTTCTCGATGGCGCGGCCGCCGCCGACCGAACCGGTGAAATTGACATGGTCGATCTTGCCCGAGCCGAGCAGCTTCTCGGTCTGGGCATGGTTCAGCACGACATTCTGGAACACGCCCTTGGGCAGCCCAACCTTGTCGAACGCCTGCTGGAACCGTTCGCCAACCAGCAGCGTCTGCGCCGCATGTTTGAGGATAACGGTATTGCCGGCCATCAGTGCCGGCACGATGGTGTTGACGGCGGTCAGATAGGGATAGTTCCACGGCGCGATCACCATGACGACGCCGAGCGGATCCTTCTTCACATAGCGTCGGAAGCCGTCCTTCGGGTTGGATGCCGGCACGGATTTCAGCGCGGCTTCAGCGATCTCGACCATGTAATTGGTGCGTTCCCTGACGCCGCCGAACTCGCCGCCATAGCGCACCGGTCGCCCCATCTGCCAGGCGATCTCCGGCACGATCTCGTCGGTCATCGCGACCAGCGCTTCGAGCATCGCCAGCATAAATTTGCCGCGCTCGACGATCGGCGTCAGCGCCCACTTCTCCTGCGCCGCCTTGGCGCGCTCGACCGCGGCATTGATCGCCTGGTCGGTCGCGATTGGCCGCTCGGCGTAAATCGAACCATCGATGGGCGACTTGAGTTTTACGGTTTCCAAAGGATACTCCAAGTTAGCAGGCTAGGGTGCGCAGATGGCCATTGCGGCCATAGCGAAGGATGGGCTCGTCACGCGTCACCAGAACCATGTCCAACGCTCTCGCACTTGCCATCAGTATCCGATCCATGGGATCACCATGAGGCGGACCGGGCAGGTTGGATGACGCAATCAGAATGGCTGGTGAGATAGCGCTGAGCTTTGCCGACATTCGCTCGATGAATCGCTCCACGAAGTCGAGTGGCGCCAATGGCAGATTGAGCCGGCCCTTGGCTACGCCAATTCCGATCTCCCATGCCGACATCGGCGAAAGATACAGACGGCCGTCATAGGCCGCTTCCGAAATCTCCCGGCTTGCGTGCGGATCGATCAGACTATCGTTGGCGACAAAGATCATCGCACATGTATCCAGAAGCAGGTTTGGCTCTTCGCTCATTTACGCACCGCAAGTTTGCCGTCACGCGCGTCAGCCTCACCGCCCAGATAGCCCCGGTCCCATGGCTCGTCATCGAAAGGTTTGGTGATATCAAATCCGGCTTCGATTGTTATCAGGCCCTTCATGAAACCAAAACCGGGGTGGCGATCCGCGCGCGCCTCCTTTGGCGCGGCAGGCACGCTACCACTGGGCGGCGCCGAAATGGGTACTTTGCGAACGCGGCGAAATACCAGTTTCCCACTCCCTATATTGACGGATTCGGTCTCGAACCCAGCCTCAAGCCACTCCCTTGTCATGGGATTGTTGCTCGGATTGTTGCTCCACCATGCAGGGTATTGCTTCGATGCGGGCAGCGGCAGATTGAGCACTCTCTCGATTTCGGCGAATGACATCGGAATGCGATCGACATTTTGGGCAATGAGAAAGTCCTTGAGCGGCGCATATTTGGACATTGCAAACTCCTCAATGTAGCGCACTGCAGTTTACAGGTACCATATGGTACTAACTTCACTACATTGTCAACATTAAAGCTGTATAAAGTTTTAATACCGCTCGAACCCCCTGTGCAGTTCCCAATCCGTAATGCGGCGGTCGTATTCGAACTGCTCCCACTTTGCGGTGTGGACATAATGTTCGAGCACATCGTCGCCGAGCGCCTGCTTCAGCATCTTCGACTTGGCCAGCGTCTCGGTGGCGTCGCGCAGCGTCTTCGGGATCTCCGGCAGGCGCGAGGCCTGGTAGGCATCGCCGACGAACGGCTTCTGCAGTTCGAGCTTCTCGTCGATGCCGGCAAGGCCGGCGGCGATCAGCGCCGCGAAAGCGAGATAGGGGTTCAGGTCGGCGCCGCCGATGCGGCATTCCATGCGGATGCCCTTGGTGCCCTCACCGCACAGGCGGAAGCCGGCGGTGCGGTTGTCCTCGCTCCACATGATCTTGGTCGGTGCGAAGGTGCCGGCCTGGAAGCGCTTGTAGGAGTTGATGTAGGGCGCCAGGAACCAGGTAAACTCCCTGGCATATTTCAGTTGCCCAGCCGCCCATTGCTGGCCAAGCGTGGACAAAGTCCAGTCCGCCTTCTTGTCGAAGAACAATGGCGTCTTGCCATCGGCGCTCCACAGCGAATTGTGGATGTGGCTGGAATTACCGGCGAGCCCGTAATTGTATTTCGACATGAAGGAAATCGACTTGCCTTCGGACTCGGCAATCTCCTTGGCGCCGTTCTTCAGGATGACGTGGCGGTCCGCCATGTCGAGCGCCTCGGCATAGCGCACATTGATCTCTTCCTGCCCCGGGCCCCATTCGCCCTTGGAGTTTTCGATCGGAATGCCCGCCGCTTCCATCTCGTTGCGAAGCCGGCGCATGACGCCTTCTTCCTTGGTGGTGATGCCGATCTGGTAGTCGCCGATATAGGGCGACGCGGTGTCGAGCCCCTGCCAGTGTTTCTTGCGGGCGGAATCGTAGGTCTCGTTGAACAGGTAGAATTCGAGCTCGGAGGCGAAGTAGCCGATATAGCCGCGTTCGGTGAGCCGCTTGACCTGCTTTTTCAGCATCGCGCGCGGCGAATGCGGAAGGTCGTCATGGGTGTGGTGGTCGAGCACGTCGCAGATCACCAGCGCGGTCTTTTCCAGCCACGGAACCCGCCGCAGCGTGGCAAGGTCCGGCTTCATGACGAAGTCGCCATAGCCCTTCGACCAGCTTGCCGCCTTGTAGCCCGGCACCGGCTCCATATCGATGTCGGCGGCGAGCAGATAGTTGCAGCCATGCGTCTCGTCATGAGCAGAATCCACAAAGTACTGCGCCAGGAAACGCTTTCCCGCGAGCCGCCCCTGCATGTCGACGATGCAGGCCAGCACCGTGTCGATCTCGCCACTGGAGACCGCTTTCTTCAACTGATCGAACGAGAAATTTCCGGCCATTCCTTTGGCACTCCAGTGCTTGGTCGTTGAGGACGAAACCATAGCCGGCTGCACGCCGGCCATGGCCATGATGGTGACGTCAGTGGCCGGTTTCGCCGACAGCTTGTTCGGCAGCCTTGATCGCTGCCTGACGCGCCGCGATGATGTCGCCCAGCGGCGGGCCCTGGAAGCGATTGCGCTCGAAGGCGAACCAGACAATCGCCGTCAGGATGAAGAAGCCGACGGTGATGTACAGCGCCCAGTCGTTCGGCGGCTGGATGCCGATGATGAAGATCAGGATCATCGACACTATGGAAAGGACCCCGAACAGCATGAAGATGCCACGGCCCAGGTTCCACGGTCCCATCTTGTCCCACTTCGGCGTGCCCCAGGCCACCATGCCGAGCACGATCGGCACGGTGAAGGACAGGAACAGGAAGATGACGGTGCACGAGACGACGATGGTGTAGGCCGAAGTGCCGGCGACCGAAACCAGCGTCGAACCCCAAACGAACAGCACCGACAGGACCGACGCCGTCCAGATGGCCGCCACTGGCGTGCGATAGGTCGGGCTGACCTTGGCCAGTGCCGACGAGCCCGGCAGGCCGCCGTCACGCGAGAAGGCAAAGATCATGCGCGAAGCCGAGGTGACGGTTGCGAGGCCGCACAACAGCTGGGCGATGAACACGACGAGGTAGACGAACTCCTTGAGGCCGGGACTGACGCGCTGGTCGAAGGCCCAGAAGAACACGTTCCAACCCTGCTTGGCGGCGTCGTCCATGTTGGGGATCATCAGCACGAAGGCGGCCAGGAACAAATAGCCGAAGACCGCCGACCAGATAACCGACATCACCATCGCACGCGGCACCGATGAGGCCGCCTTGATGGTTTCCTCGGAAGTGTGTGCCGAAGCATCGTAGCCGGTGATGGTGTAGATCGGCAGCAAGAGGCCGAGAGCGAACACCCAGGCGTTCGAGACGGACGG
Source organism: Mesorhizobium sp. C416B (assembly GCF_030323165.1). Lineage (NCBI taxonomy): Bacteria > Pseudomonadati > Pseudomonadota > Alphaproteobacteria > Hyphomicrobiales > Phyllobacteriaceae > Mesorhizobium > Mesorhizobium sp. C416B. The sequence continues at coordinate 4,997,666 of NZ_CP100471.1, read as the reverse complement.
CCAGACGCTGGCGCCGGCCTCACCCGAGTAGTTGTGGAAGGTGAAGAGCCGGCTGAAATCCCAGGTCTCGGCGGAGAACAGGCAGACGACCGCAATCAGGATCGAGCCGAAGAAGATCAGGTAGCCCGAAAAATCGGTCAACTTCGCCGTCAGCTTGATGCCGAGATGGTTGATCAGGGCCTGGGCGCCAGTGATGATGACCAGGAAGATCATCTGATTGGTCAGCGTACCCTCGATGCCGAGCGTCGGCCCGAAGGCGCCGATGAAGAACGTCCAGGTGCCGACATTGATGGCGCCAAGCACGGTGATCAGGCCGAGCAGGTTGAGCCAGGCCGTCACCCAGCCGGTGCCGCGATTGCCGAGGATCGAACCCCAGTGATAGAGGCCGCCGGCCGTCGGATAGGCCGAGCTGATCTGCGACATGGCGACCGCGAAGGTGAGCGAAACGAAGCAGCCGACCAGCCAGCCGATGCCGATACCGATACCGCCGGCGCCCGACGTTGCCTGCGCTAGCGAATTGATGCCGCCGGACAGGATGCAGATGATGGAGAAGGAAACGGCGAAGTTGGAGAAGCGGCTTAGCCGCCGCTCAAGTTCCTGGGCGTAGCCCATGGAATGGAGGTGCTTTACGTCTTCCGCCTTGTCTGTGTCTGAATAACCCGGTGCTGCCATTGTAGTCCCCTTTGCGTTCTTAGCTGGCCGGCCCTGCCCCGGTCGGCTTGCGCCGGCCGGAGCATCTCGTCTTTGCTGTTAGCCTGCCGTCTGGCCGACGGCTGCTTCCGCGGCCGCGATCTCCGAAGCGCGGCGAGCAATGTCGGCGCCGATCGGCGGGCCCTTGAAGCGGCGCGATTCGATGCCGAACCACAGCACCATGAGCAGAACGATCAGGCCGATGGCATAGTTGATCAGGATGTCGAAGGGCGGCTGGATGCCGGCATACATCAGCACCAGAACGCCAAGCACCGTGATGACGGCGAACGGCTTGGACCAGATGCCGAGGCGGAACGGGCCGAATTCGGTCCAGCTCTTGCCCTCGGCAAGCAGGCCGGCGGCCACGGGCATGGCGTAGGACACGTAGAGGAACAATGCACAGCCGGCCGCCAGTGCGGCAAAAGCCGGCGAGTACAATGTCGCTGCGACCGCGAGCACCGCTCCGAGCCAGATTGCCGCCACCGGCGTGCGCCATGTCGGGCTGACGGTTTTCCACACCGACGAACCGGGCAGGCCGCCGTCACGCGCGAAGGCAAAGATCATGCGCGAGGTCGACGTCAGTCCGGCGAGAGCGCAGATGAAGTTCGCCAGCACGATTGCGATGGCAATGATGCTCTTCAGCAGGAATGGTGCCGGCAGCTTGTTGAAGAGATTGAACCAGGCATTGGCGCCATCCTTGGCCGTCGCTGCCAGATCGGGGCTGGCCAGTACGAACGAAACGGCCATGACGAAGCCGAACACCAGCGACCACAGGACCGAATGGATCATGCCGCGCGGCACCGCCACGCGGGCATTGTGGGTCTCTTCGGACGTGTGGGCCGAAGCGTCGAAGCCGGTGATGGTGTAGAGTGGGTAGAGCAGGCCGATCAGGAAGGCGACGAGTGCCGTCCGTGCGGTCGGAACGTAGCCTGCGCCTGGATCACCGGTGTTGTTGACGAAGGTGGTGAGCCGCGAGAAATCCCAGCTTGCGCCCCAGATCAGGAACATCGCGGTCAACACGACGGCGACGACCAGAATGAGGTAGCCCGAGAAATCCGTCAGCATGGTGGTGAGCCTGATACCGAAATGGTTGATCAGCGCCTGTGCGACCGTGATGATCACAACGCCGATCACCTGCTCCTGATAGCCCCACGCGGAGACGTCGTTGCCGAACACGCCGGACCAGACAAGGTCCTTGAACAGCGCGTAGACGCCGACATTGACCGAGGCGACGACGAAGACCAGGCCGAGCAAGTTGATCCAGGCCGTGGCCCAGCCCCAGCCGCGCCCGCCGAGAATTGACGACCAGTGGTAGAGACCGCCGGCCGTTGGGTAGGCCGAGCCGATCTGGCCAAGGGACGCGGCAACGACAAGTGCAAAGACGCCGCCGATGACCCAGCCGACAGTCGCCTCGAAGCCGCTGCCGGTCGCCATGGCCAGCGGGAAGGACGTGATGCCGCCCGCCAGAATACAAATGATCGAAAAGGAAATTGCGAAATTCGAGAAGCCGCTCATGCGGCGAGCCAACTCCTGGGCATAGCCCATGCTATGGAGGGTTTTTACATCCTCCGATCTTTCAGCGTCTGATTTGTCCGGTCCTGCCATTTTCGTCCCCTGTTTTTCTAGCTGGCCGATTGAACTGACTTTCCCATTGCGTGTCGCCGGGAACCCTTGGCCTCCTCGGGTTCCAGGTCAGAAAAAATGCCCGTGAGCAGATCCGCCCATTTCCGCTGCCCGGTCTCGCCGGAGATCTCGTCGTTGCGGATTTCGATCATTGCGCAGGCAAGGCCGCGCGAGCGTGCATGGCGCTCCAAAGTGAAATATACGCGGTCGGCCGGCGAATAGGGCTCGTTGATGCCGACAGTGACGCCGGAGAGCCGCTGCAGCGCCGCTATCAGCGGCGACGCCAGCCGGCGGTCGTCATCATGGATGATGCCGATATGCCAGGGCCGGTTCTTGCCCTTGTAGACCGGCGTGAAGGAATGCACCGACACCAGCCGGGTGTCCTGCCCACGCGCCTGCCGGTCGTCGATGATCGATGCGATCGTGTCGTGGAACGGCCGCCACGACAAAGCGATGCGCTCGGCGCGCTCACTGTCCGACAGGCCGGCATTGCCCGGAATGGCCGTCGTCTCGCTGACCGGCGGCACCAGGTCCGGTGCGTCGAGCGGACGGTTGCAGTCGATTATCAGGCGCGAGATGCGGGTTTCGATGAGCGTCGCATCGAGGGCGGTCGCGATGCGGCGCGCCACCGGCAGCGCGCCGGGGTCCCAGGCGATGTGGCGGGAGAGGTCCTCGGCCGGCAGGCCAAGCGTGCCGAATTCGGACGGCAGGAAGTTGGAAGCGTGGTCGCAGGTCAGCACGAAAGGGCTGGACCCGCCGGGGTTCGTCACCCCTACGGTATCAGACGATGCAAGGCTGGCGGGCCGTGCTCTCTCCATAGTCTGCCGTCCCCTGGGGAGCGCTGTATCTTATGTTACGTATTTTGCCTCATTGCGTCCCTGTGGATGATTTCATACAGTTTGTCCGGCTTTGTCAAATGCGATTTCGGGGAAGCGGTCTGGACGGGCTCAGGGGTGGGGAAAACGATGATTTCCAGCATTGCCGAACTGATTTCGGACCGCATCGGCACGATGCCGGCCGGCGAGCGCCGCGCCGCGCAGACACTGATTGCGAACTATCCGCTGATCGGGCTGAAGACGGTCGCCGAGTTCTCGACCGCCGCCGGCGTATCGTCGCCGACCATCCTGCGCTTTGTCTCCAGGCTGGGGTTCCAGAACTATCCCGAATTCCAGTCGGCGCTGCAGGACGAACTGGCGGCGCAATTGCAGTCGCCGGCATCGCGCACGCTCAACCCGGCCTCCCCAAGCGGTGCAGTATCGCCAATGCTGGAGGCGACGCTGGACAATATGCGCGAGACCTTCAGGCATCTCTCCGACAGACAGCTTGCCGACATCGCCGCAAGGCTTGCCGACCGGCGCGGCAAGACATTCCTGATCGGCGGCCGCTTCACCGATCCGTTGGCACGCTACATGGCCGCCCATCTCGCCATCATCCAGCCCGATGTCTATCACCTTGCCGGCCAGGAGAGCATCTGGCGCGACCGGCTGATCGACATGGGCAAGCGCGACGTGCTGGTGATCTTCGACATCAGGCGCTATCAGGACAGTCTGGTCCGCTTTGCCCAGACCGCGCATCAGCGCGGCGTTCAGATCGTGCTGTTCACCGACCAGTGGCTATCGCCGATCGCCCGCTTCGCCCGCCATGTCATTGCCGGACGCACCGCCGTGCCTTCGGCGTGGGACTCTTCCGCCGCTCTGTTCGTTGTCGCCGAGACGCTGATCGGCGCCGTCACCAGGCAGCTCGAGGCCGACAGCGCCAGGCGCATCCGCGACCTCGAAAGCCTGCGCTGACACGCTCAATCCCCGCCGCAAGTGCGCAAAATTACGCAGATTTAATGTGCATGGAAGCGGCAGAATTGCCATAAAGCCATGATATTGCGGCGGCTTCGCACATACCGGGTGCGTCGCTGCGCGTTTTTTTGCTTGGCGAAACCGGTAGACGTTTTGCCAACCGGAGTGTCGATGGCCGCCTGGAAACAGATCGTTTTTGCGCTTGTGATCCTGGTCGCGGCTGTCCTCGCCTGGGCGCGATTCTTCCCGGGCGCGCCGGAGGTTCTAGCACGCTGGGGCATCGACTGGACCTATGCTTCGGCGCCCGCCACAACCGGTGCGGTCGACACGACAAAACAGGCAGGCGGCCGCAACGCTGCCGGCCGCCCGGCAAATGTCGTCGCCTTGCCGGCGACCACCGCCACCATCAACGATCGCCTGCAGGCGATCGGCACCGGCCGCGCCAACGCCTCGGTGACGGTCAACCCATACAGCTCTGGGCGCCTCGTTGAATTTCTCGTCCAATCCGGCACCCGCGTCGACAAGGGGCAGATCATCGCTGTTCTCGATTCCGAGACCGAGGTGATCTCGCAAGATCGTGCCAAGCTTGCCTTGCAGGATGCCCAGGACAAGCTCGAGCGGGTGAAATCATTGAGGGCCTCCAACGCCGCGACCCCGGTCGCCGTCGCCGATGCCCAAGTGGTGCTGGCCGGCGCCAAACTGGCGCTGCAGGATGCCGAACTCGCCTTGCAGCGTCGTTCGATCGTCGCCCCTATCGCCGGCACGGTCGGCATCCTGCCGATATCGGCCGGCAATTACGTCACCAGCCAGTCGGCGATCGCCACGCTTGACGACCGCTCCTCCATCCTGGTCGATTTCCTGGTGCCCGAGCGCTTCGCCGCCGCCGTCAAGGTCGGCGCGCAACTGTCGGCGACGCCGATCGCCAATCCGAGCAAGGCCTATACCGGCACTGTGTCGGCCATCGACAACCACATCGACGAAAAGAGCCGCACCCTGCTGGTCAAGGCTGCAATCGCCAATCCGGCGGATTCGCTGCGCGCCGGCATGTCGTTCGGCATCACCATGCGCTTCCCCGGCGACACCTATCCGGCCGTCAGCCCGCTGGCAATCCTGTGGGGTTCCGACGGCGCCTATGTCTGGCAGGTCGAGGACGGCAAGGCCAGGCGCGTTCCCGTGCGCATCATCCAGCGCAACACTGAGACGGTGCTGATCGACGCTGAGATCGAGGATGGCGACATGGTCGTCACCGAAGGCACCCAGAGCGTCAGCGAAGGCGGCGCGGTCCGCATCGCCGGCCAGGATCAGCGCGCCGCGGAAGCTGCCGAAGGCTCATGACTGCACCCGTCAGCACCGCCAGCGAAACCGGCTTCACCGCACTCTTCATCCGCAGGCCGGTTATGGCCTTCGTGCTGAACACGCTGATCGCAGTGGCCGGCCTTGCCGCTTTCTATGGCGTCGAAATCCGCGAACTGCCCGATGTCGACCGCGCCGTGGTCACCGTGTCGACGGCCTTCGAGGGTGCCGCCGCCGAAACCGTCGACCGTGAACTGACCGACACCATCGAGGGCGCGGTCGCCCGCGTCTCCGGCGTCAAGTCGATCTCGTCGACCTCTTCCTTCGGCCAGAGCCGCGTCACCATCGAGTTCAACGACGGCGTCGATTTGAACGTCGCCGCCTCCGACGTGCGCGACGCGGTCGGCCGTGTCGCCAACATGATACCGGAGACCGCCGACCCGCCGCGCATCGTCAAGGCCGATGCCAATTCCGATGCCGTGATGCGACTGGCCGTCACCTCCGACACCATGTCGGTGCAGGACATGACGGTGATCGTCCAGGACCAGATCGAGGACGAACTGGCTGCCGTGCCTGGCGTCGCCGACGTTCAGGTCTATGGCGACCGCGACAAGATCTTCCGCATCGATGTCGACCAGAACAAGCTCGCCAGCCTCGGCTTCACTGTCGCCGATCTGAGGGCAGCGCTTGCCTCGGTCGCTTTCGATTCACCAGCCGGTTCGATCACCACCACCAACCAGGATCTCATCGTCCGCACCACGGCCGATGTGACGACGCCGGAAGAATTCGAAAACATCATCATCGGCGGCACGACGCGCATCCGCGACGTCGCCACCGTCACGCTCGGTCCCGACATCGGCCAGACCTCGTTGCGCTCCGACGGCAAGACCGGCATTGGCCTTGGCATCATCCGTCAGGCGGAATCGAACACGCTGGATATTTCCACCGGAGTGAAAGCAGCCGTCGCCAAGCTGCAGGAAAACCTGCCCAAGGGCATGTCGATCAAGATCACCAGCGACGACGCAGTCTTCGTCAACGGCGCCGTGCACGAGGTCGAGATCGCGCTCGGCCTGTCGATCTCCATGGTGCTGATCGTCATCTACATCTTCCTGCTCGACTGGCGCGCGACGCTGATCCCTGGTCTGTCAATGCCGGTCGCCATGATCGGCACCATCGCCGCCATCTATCTCGCAGGCTTCTCCATCAACATTCTGACGCTTCTGGCGCTGGTGCTGGCGACCGGCCTTGTCGTCGACGACGCCATCGTCGTTTTGGAAAACATCGTGCGACGGCGCAACGAAGGCATGGGGCCTCGTGCCGCCGCCGTGCTCGGCGCCCAAGAAGTGTTCTTCGCAGTCATCGCCACGACGCTGACGCTCGTTGCCGTTTTCGTGCCGATCTCCTTCCTGCCGGGACAGACCGGCGGCCTGTTTCGCGAATTCGGCTTCGTCCTCGCCATGTCGGTGCTGCTCTCCTGCGTGGTGGCGCTGACGCTGTGCCCGATGCTGGCCTCGCGCATGTTGACCGGCGCATCGCTCCACCATGAAGGCGGTCACGGCATTGGCGCGCGCGTCGGTGGCGCGCTGAACGCGGCCTACAAGCGCGCCTTGCATGCCTGCCTCGGCGCGCCGTGGATCGTGCTGCTGGTTGCGGTGCTGTTTGCGGGCGTCGCCTTCAGCCTGTTCGGCACCATCCGCCAGGAACTGACGCCGAGCGAGGACCGCGCCGTCGTGCTGTTGCGCATCAACGCGCCGCAAGGCGTCAGCCTCGATTACACCACGCAGCAGATGCAGAAGATCGAGCGGCTGATCCAGCCGCTGCGCGATTCCGGCGAGATCGTCTCGACCTTCGAAAACGCCGGCCAGAACGGCGCCTACAATTCCGGCTTCATGGTGATGACGCTGGCGCCGTGGGACGAGCGCACGCGCAGCCAGCAGGAGATCATGGCGCAGATAAGCCAGCTGACCCGGCAGGTGCCATCCGTGCGCATCTTCCCGGTGCAGGCCAATAGCCTCGGCATTCGCGGCGCCGGCAACGGCCTGCAATTCGCGCTGGTCGGCAACGACCGCAAGGCGCTCGGCGACGCGGCGGTGAAGATCATCGCCCGGATGCAGGCCGATCCGCGCTTCCAGACGCCGCGGCTTTCCATCGACCCGACGCAGCCGCAGCTGGCGGTGGCCATAGACCGCGAGCGCGCCTCCGATCTCGGCATCGACATATCAGGGCTCGCCAACACCTTGCAGGCGATGCTCGACGGCAACGATGTCGTCGATGTCTACATCGCCGACCGCAGCTATGGCGTGAAGCTGGTCTCGACCACCAACCCGATCAATGATCCGACCGATCTGGAAAACATCTTCCTGAAGACCGCCGACGGCCGCTTCGTGCCAATGTCGACCATCGCCACGCTGACCGAGCGCGCCGTGCCGCCGTCGCTGACCCGCGAACAGCAGCAGCCTTCGGTGGCGATCACCTCGAACCTGAACGGCAATTTCGCACTGGGTGACGCGCTCGGCGTTGCCGAGCAGATCGCCGCCCCGCTGCTGCCGCCGGGCAGCCGCGTCCTGCCGCTGGCCGAAGCCGCGACGCTCGGCGAGACCAACAGCGCCATGATCACCATTTTCGGCTTCGCGCTGGTCATCATCCTCCTGGTGCTTGCCGCCCAGTTCGAAAGCTTCGTCAGCGCCGTCATCATCATGGCGACGGTCCCGCTCGGCCTTGCCTGCGCAATCTTTGCGCTGCTTTTGTCAGGCACCAGCCTCAATGCCTACAGCCAGATCGGCCTCGTGCTTCTGGTCGGCGTCATGGCCAAGAACGGCATCCTCATCGTCGAATTCGCCAACCAGCTGCGCGACCGCGGCCTCGGCGTGCGCGAGGCGATCGAGCAGGCCTCGATCATCCGCCTGCGGCCGGTGATGATGACGATGATCTGCACCATCCTCGGCGGGGTCCCGCTGGTGCTGGCCGCCGGCGCCGGTGCCGAAGCGCGCATCGCGCTCGGCTGGGTCATCGTCGGCGGGCTGGGTCTCGCCACCGTCTCGACGCTTTTCCTGACCCCGGTCGCCTACCTCCTGCTCGGCCGCTTCGTCACGCCGAAGACGCATGAGGAAGCGAGGCTGAAGCGGGAGCTTGAGGAAGCGGCGTACGCCAATGTCGAGCCGGCGGAGTAGCTCCGCTTACCCTCCCCCTTGTGGGGAGGGTCGGACCGCAGGTCCGGGGTGGGGGTGCAGCGCCAACTAACGTCGGTCCAGCGCTCCCGCGAATAACAGAGGTAGGAGCCAAGACCCCCACCCCGACGAAAGAGCAAAATTGCTCTTCGTCGACCCTCCCCACAAGGGGGAGGGTAGAAAGTCACGGCCTGATAAACACCTTCCCGTTCGGCTTGGCCAGCTCCGCCGGGACCTTCGCCATCGCCTCATCCAGCGGTAGCACCGCCGTCACGTCGGTTGACCAGCGCCCATCCGAAAAGCGCTTCTGTGCTTCCATGATCGCCGGGCCGCGCTTGTCGCGGAACTGGCGCATCCATTCGACCAGCCAGAAGCCTTCAATGTGCTTGTGTTGGAAGATCATCTGGCCGGGCTCACGGATGACAGTGGTGTCCGGATCGAGCCGTCCATAGATGATCCAGCGCGAGCGCTTCGGCATGGCGTCGAAGATCGCCGAGGCCAGCGGCCCGGTCACGGCATCGAGGAAGATGCGCGGCTGCTCGGCCTTGACCACATCGCGTAGTGCTGCCTTGAAATCCGGCGCCTTCTCGTTGAGCACATGGGCAGCCCCGATCTCCTTCAACAGCGGAATCTGCTCGTCGCGGCGCACGGTGACGATCGGCCGGAACCCAGCCTCCTTGGCGAGACCCGCGATCAGCTTGCAAATCTGGCTGGCGCCGGCGGTCATGATGAAGGCTTTTTCGCCCGTCTCCTTGACGATGTCGAACATGGCGAGCGCCGTGAGCGGGTTGACGATCATCGCCGCGCCATCCTCGTCGCGGACCGTGTCGAGCAGCGGAATGCAGCCGGCAGCTTCGGCAACTGCATAGTCCGCCCACGCGCCCCAATTGGTGACGCCTGTGGTGAAGGCGATGCGCTTGCCGATCAGGCTTTTCGCATAGGGCTCGTCGCCGCTGGCAACGACCGTGCCGACACCCTCGAAGCCGGCCGGCTGGCCCTTGGCGCGCGGCTGACCGTACTGGCCCTTGATGAACATGACGTCGGACGGGTTGATCGAGGCGAGGCTGACCTTGATCAGCACCTGGCTCGGTCCGGGCGTCGGCACGCCGATGCTGCCAAGCTTGAGATACGGCTCCATCGCCTCCAGCGCACTGCCGGAGGGCGTCCTGGTGTAGCCGTCGCCGGTCAGCAGCAGTGCTTTCATGTCTGAGGGGATCGCCATGGCGGGGCTCCTTACAGTTTGAGGATGAGCTTGCCGGATGCGCCACGGCCAAGCACGCGCGGCGGCATCGGCCAGCGGATAAGTGCCTTCGATGACCGGCCGAACCTTGCCGGCGCGATGCCAGCCGACCCAGCTCCTTCAGATTGTCGGCATAGACGAGGTGGCCGAGCGGCGCGATCGCGGGCGATGAGGGTTTTCATCCACTCAGACCTTTTCCTGCGTGTATTTCCTGAGCTCCGTGCGCGCCACCTGCCGGCGGTGCACGGCGTCCGGCCCGTCGGCGAGGCGCAGGGTTCGCAGATGCGTCCATGAGCGTGCCAGCGGCGTGTCCTGGCTGATGCCTTGCGCGCCGAACATCTGCACTGCCTCGTCGGTGACCTTGAGCGCGACGCGCGGTGCGATGACCTTGATCTGGCTGATCCAGGGCGCGGCTGCGCGCGCATCGCCCTGGTCGATCATCCACGCCGCCTTGAGGCAGAGCAGCCGCGCCATCTCGATCTCCATGCGGCACTCCGCGATGATGTCGAAATTGGCGCCGAGCTTGGCCAATGGCTGGCCGAAGGCCTCGCGGCGCACCGAGCGCTGGCACAGCAGCTCCAGCGCCATTTCGGCCTGGCCGATGGCGCGCATGCAATGGTGGATGCGGCCGGGGCCAAGCCGCCCCTGGGCGATCTCGAACCCCCTGCCCTCGCCGAGGATCAGGTTTCCGGCCGGCACCCGCACATTGTCGAAGCGAAGATGCATGTGGCCATGCGGCGCGTCGTCGTCGCCATAAACCTGCATCGGCCGCAGCTTGGTCACGCCCTTGGTACCGGACGGCACCAAGATCATCGAATGGCGGCGGTGCTGCGGCTCGGCTTCGCCGCCGGTCCGAACCATGACAATGTAGATGGCGCAGCGCGGGTCCCCGGCCCCCGACGCCCACCATTTCTCGCCGTTGAGTGCATAGTCGTCGCCTCGCCGTTCGCAGCGCATGGCGATGTTGGTGGCGTCGGAGGAAGCGACGTCCGGCTCGGTCATCAGATAGGCCGAGCGCATTTTCCCCTCGAGCAGCGGCGCCAGCCATGCCTGCTTGTGATCCTCCGAGCCATAGCGCTCCAGCACCTCCATATTGCCGGTGTCGGGCGCCGAGCAGTTGAAGGTCTCGGCGCCGAGATGCGCCTTGCCCATCTCCTCGGCGAGATAGGCATATTCAACGGTCGAGAGCCCGTAGCCGCGCTCGGACCCGGTCAGCCAGAAATTCCACAGACCGCGCTCCTTGGCCGTCTTCTTCAACCCTTCGAGGATCTCGGTCTGCCGCGCGGTGTAGACCCAGCGGTCGCCGCCCTTGCCGACCTCGCTCAAAAACTCATGATCGAGCGGCATGATCTCATCGCGCACCATGGTGGCGACGCGGGCGTGGATCGGCTTCAGCCGCTCGGTCATGCCGAGATTCATGTCCGCCATCGGTCTCCAACCCTTTCACGCATCTGGGGCACTTTACCCGTGGCAAGGATGACCGTACTTCGGGTAGCCTTGTCAACGCGAGCCCTTTCGCCCCAGACCGTGAGCAGAGAGGCGCGGAGGAATTGCGATGAGCTATCTGGAAGAACTGTTCTCAGTCGCCGGCAAGACAGCGCTGGTGACGGGAGCCGCGACCGGCATCGGCCGCATGGTGGCGACCGCTTTGGTCCAAGCCGGCGCTACCGTGATGATCGCCTCGCGCAAGGGCGAGGATTGCATCAAGGTCGCCGCTGAGTTGAACGGGCTCGGCGGCTCCGGCAGTGCCGAAGGTTTCGCCGGTGACGTCTCGAGCGAAGCAGGCATTGCCGCGCTGGTCAGCGAGGTCAAGGCGCGCACCGAGAAGCTGCACATCCTCGTCAACAATGCCGGCATATCCTGGGGCGCCTCGCTGGAGGATTTTCCCTATAGCGGCTGGGCCAAGGTGTTCGCCGTCAACGTCACCGCCGTCTTTCATCTGACGCGCGAATTGCTGCCGCTGCTGGAAGCCGCGGCCAGCGATGCCGATCCGGCTCGCGTCATCAATCTGGGCTCGGTGATGGGCACTCAGCCGCTGGCCGACGACGCCTATTCCTATACCGCGTCCAAGGGCGCCGTTCACCACCTGACGCGCACGCTGGCGATCGAACTCGCGGCGCGGCGCATCACCGTCAACGCCTTCGCGCCCGGTCCCTTCCAGAGCCGGATGACCGCCTTTGCCACGGGCACCGACGAAAAGGCCAGACATGTCGGCAGCCATGTCCCCATCGGCCGTATCGGCGTGGCGGATGACATCGGCGGCGCAACGCTCTATTTGTGCAGCCGTGCCGGTTCCTATGTCACCGGCGCCATCCTGCCGATCGACGGCGGGCAGTCGGTGCAGCATGGGCTGACATTGTTCAAGGAATGAGCCGCGGTCGGCGGCAAGGGGAGGACACCGCAGTGGAACCGATCAGTCTCGATGTGCTTCTGGCCAGCGTCGGCAAGGAAGTCGGCGTCTCGCCATGGCGCGAGGTCACACAGACCATGATCGACCAGTTCGCCGACGCCACCGACGACCACCAGTTCATCCATTGCGACCCCGAGCGGGCCAAAAACGAGACGCCGTTCGGCGGCACCATCGCGCATGGCTTCCTGTCGTTGTCGCTGCTCTCGGCGATGACCTTCGAGACCATGCCGCCGCTGGAAAAGGGCAAGATGGGCGTCAACCACGGTTTCGATTCGCTGCGCTTCATGGCGCCGGTGAAGACCGGCGCGCGCATCCGCACCCGCTTCGTGCTGGCCGACGTCAAGGTCAGGCCGTCGGGCTGGGTGCAGACGGCGCATGACGTGACCATCGAGATCGAAGGCTCGAAGAAGCCGGCGCTGACGGCGCGCTGGCTGACGCTGACGCTGATCGAGCGTGAGCCGGAGACCGCATGAGCGGCGACGCCAACGCGCTGGACCGGACGGCACTAGCGCCCTATCTCGAGGCGCACATCCCGGGTTTTGCCAGGCTTCATTCCATCGAAAAATTCAAATCCGGCCAGTCGAACCCGACCTATCTGCTGACCGCGGCCAGCGGCCGCTATGTCCTGCGCGCCAAGCCGCCGGGCCAGTTGCTGAAATCGGCGCATCAGGTCGACCGCGAATTCACGGTCATGAAGGCGCTGGCCGGCACCGCCGTGCCGGTGCCGGCGATGCTGCATCTGTCGGCGGAGGCGACGCCGATCGGCCGCATGTTCTACGTCATGGATTTTCTCGACGGCCGCATCTTCTGGGATCCGGCAGTGCCGGAGGCCACTGGCAACGATGAGCGCGCCGCCCTCTACGATGCTATGAACGCCACGCTGGCGGCCCTGCACGATGTCGATGTCGAGGCGGTCGGGCTCGGCGATTTCGGCAAACCCGGCAATTACTTCGAACGCCAGCTGGCACGCTGGACCAGCCAGTACCGCGCCTCGGAGACCGGCACGGTCGCCGACATGGACCGGCTGATCGCCTGGCTGGAGACGCATACGCCGGCCGATGACGGCCGGATATCCCTCGTGCATGGCGACTACCGGCTGGACAACATGATCTTCGCAGCCAGTGAGCCGAAAGTGCTGGCGGTGCTCGACTGGGAACTGTCGACACTCGGCGATCCCTTCGCCGACATCGCCTATCAATGCATGCAATGGCGCCTGCCGCACGCCTCGGGCTTTCGCGGTCTTGGCGGCGTCGACCGCGCCGCCCTCGGCCTTCCTTCCGAGGACGCGTACGTCGCCGCCTATTGCCGGCGGCGCGGGCTGGGCGGCATCGACAATTGGAGCTTCTTCCTCGCCTTCTCCTTCTTCCGCTTGGCGGCCATCTGCCAGGGTGTCTACAAACGGGCGCTCGACGGCAACGCCTCCAATCCCGAAAAGGCCAGGACCTATGGCGAAGCGGTGAAGCTGCTGTCGCACCTTGCCGCCAAGCTGATCGACCGAACCTGAGTAGACAATGAGATAGTGTGGTCGGCGCGATTTGATGACAGATCGGATCAGTTCCGTTCCCCGACCGGGGAGCAAGCCCACACGGAGGCGGTGGCAACCGGCCTGGAAACAGGACGCAAACCGATCACCGTCTGTAGACAGAGCATGATGCCGAAAAGTGTGAAGCGGTTTTCGGACGACATCATGCTCTATCTATTTGATTTAGAGCCGGATTCAGATTCAGGTCAATTCGACCTGAAATCATCCGGCTCTAGCGCGCATCGCTGGAAATGAACTTCATGTGCCGGCTGACTTGCAGGGCGATGTAGACGACCAGCGAGCATCCGATCGGAAACACGATCTCAATGAGGCCGGTGGCGACAGCCTGCGGCAATGCCAGCGCAATGTCCTTGGCTGCGGCGGTCTCGATCGTCAGCGCCGTGATCCCGCCGCCGAACACCGCGCCGGCCAAGGCACCCGCCAGCATGAAATGCAGCGAGCGAGGTTTTTCCTTGGATGCCAGCGAAGCCAGCATCCAGCCCAGCAAGCCATACTCGATCGCCCGCAACATACCGAGCGTGGTGAGCGACAGGATCACGGGCTTTGCCGATACATCAAGCGCGCTCACCATCACCTTTTGCGTACCTTTGGCGATGCCCATGGCCAGCGGCCCCGAGATCATGGCGATAAGGCCGCCAAGCGAGGCTCGCACCTTGGTGATCGCCGTGCCGAGGCTGACGCCGGCGCAGACGAAGAATGACCAGGTCACGCCTTGCGCCAAGTCTATCAGAACCTGGGTCGGGGCCGGGTGCGAACCTGCCGCAAATCCGGCAGTCAGAATAAGCGCTTCCATGGCGAAGCCGATTGCGATCGCCAGCCATGCGACTATCACGACTCGCCTGAGCGCCAGCCTTGCGCCATGAGAAAGTGGATGTGCGCCCGGCAGCCCGGACGAAAGCTCTATCGCAGCCATAGAGGCCCCCGAAAACCGAAATTTCTTGCAGAGCCGCCAAATAGGCTTTGTTTGTAACAGTCCGATGTTGCCTGCGTGCGCCCAGGTTACACATGCTGTGACATAGATGCCGGCGAAATGGACCAGACGGGCACGACTATTCGAGAGAAAGCTTGAGGTCGCTTTTTGATGTCCCTGACAGCGCCCTTGCCCGTTTCCGTACAGCGTATATATTCAGTCATGCACAACCAACCAAAGGCACCGGATCTTGCCACTGAGCGTTCAGAAACGCCGCGAGAAACAAAAGGCCGAACTGCGTTCCGAACTGCTCGACGCAGCCCACAAGCTCGTCAAGGAAGAGGGCTATGAAGGCCTGACCATCCGCAAGTTGGCCAAGCGGGTCGGCTATGCTCCGATGTCGGTCTATTCCTACTTCGCCGACAAGCAAGACATCCTGTTTGCGCTGGCCGAGGATGCCTTCGAAACACTTGCCCGCCGCATCGAGGAGCATCCTTCCGACGATCCGATCGAGGCCTTGCGTGCGGTGATGACCGAATATGCCGCCTTCGGGCTCGGCAACCCCAACGAATACCGCACCGTGTTCATGACCGAAAAGACCAAGCTGCCGGAAGGCAGAAGCTATGAGGACATGGAAGAGGCCAACCCGGCGATGAAAGCGCTGATATCCAGGGTCGAGGCCTGCGTTGCTGCAGGCAAGCTGCAGGGCGATCCGCGCGCCATCGCCACCATGCTTTGGGCAGTCGGCCACGGCACCATCTCGCTTTTGATCACGTTCCCGTTCTACCCCTTCGGGGATCCGCAGGCTTTCGTGACGCGGATGTGCGATTTCACACTCGCCACGCTCAGCACTCAGAATGTGCCGCCGCTGACCGAGACCCCGGTCGACTGCTGAGCATCCCCGCCCCTCCAATTCAACGTCCGGCCTGACAGCTTCGGCTGTGTCAGTGCGCCGCAATTTTCGGCATTCAAAAAAATTTTTCGTACGCGTACGCTTTTCGACTTGAAAACCCATCTCGGTGGGCGTATGTGTACGTTGTATCGTACATGTACGAAAAGAATTTAACCGATGGAGACAGACATGAACAAGACCCTTCTCGCTCTCGCCACCGTGCTGGCTCTCTCCGGCTCGGCTTTCGCCGCCAACAACACACACTCGACCAAGCAGGCCCCCGCCGCCACCTGCGTCGACACCACGACCAATGCCAAGCTCGATTGCGCCGTGACCGGCTCGGTCGAAAAGTCCGACGTCAAGGCCAAGAGCCCGCGTCTCGGCATCGAGATCAACCCATGGATCGTGCCGAGCACGTTCTAAGTTGATCGGGCTCGACCACAGCACAACGATTAATTTAAGGGCGGCAGGATAATCCCGGCCGCCCGTTTTTTCCTCAGCGCCCCCATTTTCTCGGCGCAAGCTGGGCTTCTCCGAGTTCAAACCTGGCGTAGCCGAACGGTTATTTCTTGCGCGGTTTGCGACCCGGCACCGTCTTGGCCTTGCCGGGTCTTGCCGGCGCGCCTGGGATGGCCGTCGAGGTGATCGACACCGGATCGCTGGCCGGAAACGTGTCCTCGAGGCCTTCCTCGAGTTCCTCTTCGGCAGTCACCTCGTGATGCTGCTCATGTTCGAGTGAGCGCACGGCGGACGTCTTGCCAGCTGACTTCGGCGGCGCTTTCGACGGCATCGTATGTTCTCCCTGATGAGGGAAGCAGAACGGCTTGACCCGTCAAACGTTCCTACGCCGCCGCGTCGCTGGCTGCTTCCGACAGGAAAGTAAAGACATAGTCCGAGAAGGAACGCCAGCACTCGACCCGGAAAGCGTCGGCTGCCGTGCGCAACAGCAGGATTTCGCACTTGCCGAGAATGGTGCGCGACGCCGCGCCCACCGGAAAAGCCTCGAGCGACAAATCCTGCGGGCAGCCTGCATTGATCGCGGCGGCAGCCGCCGGGCCGGTGACGGCGAAGGCGACGTTGCGGTGCGAGATGCCGACCGCCGAATGCAATGCGGTCACCTTGGCGCAGTCGGCAAGCGGATCCTTGCCGGCTTCGTCGATCACAAACCATTCGTCCGGTCCGAGCCACAGCGCCGTGCGGCCACCCTTGGCCGCCGAGGTCTTCGGCTGCTTCGGCAAGGTCAGGCCGAGCGCCTTCGACAGCGCCGCGACGGAAGCCTCCGGCGCGCGCAGCGACATGCGCTCCGCCGGCGGCAGCACCTCGACCTTGACATCCGTTGCGGAAACGACGCGTCCAGCCAGGGCCGGGCGGCGCTCGACCGACGGCGCTGCAGCTGGGGCCGTCTTCTTTGCAGCAGCCTTAGCCATTGAGGCGCCCTCCCGTCTCGTCGAAGAACACCATGCCGGTAACCTCGACTTCGATCACCCCGTTCGGCATCGGCACATAGAGCGTGTCGCCCATCCGGTCGCGGCCGCCGGCAACCAGCGCCAGCGCGATCGAGCGACCGCAATTTTCCGACCAGTAGCTGGATGTGACGTGACCGATCATCTTCATCGGGATCGCCTGCTTCGGGTCGGCGACGATCTGCGCGCCTTCCTCAAGCACCACTTTCGGGTCCTTGGTCTTCAAGCCGACCAGTTGCTTGCGGCCCTTGGCGACCAGATCGGGCCGCGTCAGGCCGCGGATGCCGACGAAGTCGGTCTTCTTCTTGCCGACCGCCCAGTCGAGCCCGGCATCGTTCGGCGTCACCGTGCCGTCCGTGTCCTGGCCGACGATGATGTAGCCCTTTTCGGCGCGCAGCACGTGCATCGCCTCGGTGCCGTAAGCGGCGGCGCCATGCTTTTGGCCTTCGGCCCACAGCGCTTCCCAGACGGCCTGGCCGTGATCGGCCGGCACGTTGACTTCAAAACCGCGCTCGCCGGTGAACGACATGCGAAACAGCCTGGTCGGCACGCCGCAGATCTTGCCTTCGCGCACCGACATATGCGGCAGCGCCTCGTCCGACATGTCGATGCCTTCGACCAGCGGCGCGATGATGTCGCGCGACTTCGGCCCCTGCACGGCGATGACCGCCCACTGTTCGGTGATCGAGGTCAGCCAGACGTTCAGATGCGGGAACTCGGTCTGGAGATAATCCTCCATGTGGTTCATGACACGCGGCGCGCCGCCGGTTGTCGTCGTCACATGGAAACGATCCGGCGCCAGTCGGCCGACGACGCCGTCATCATAGATGAAGCCGTCCTCGCGCAGCATGATGCCATAGCGGCAGCGGCCGGGCTCAAGCTTCTCCCATGGATTGGTATAGAGCAGTTCCATGAACCTGGCCGCATCCGGCCCGACCACTTCGATCTTGCCCAGCGTCGAGGCGTCGAACAGACCGGCATTGCTGCGGACCGCGACGCATTCGCGGTCGACTGCCTTGTGCATGTCTTCGCCCGCCTGGGGGAAATACCAGGCGCGCTTCCACTGGCCGACATCTTCGAACACGGCGCGTTGCGCTTCGGCCCAGGGATGGATCGCGGTCTTCCGTGTCGGGTCGAACAGCGGACCGCGCGAATGGCTGACGATCGCGCCGAAAGTAACAGGCGTATAGGGTGCGCGGAACGTGGTCAGCCCGACCTCGGGGATCGGCTTGCCAAGCGTCTCGGCGGCAATCGCCAGGCCGTGCATGTTGGAGGTCTTGCCCTGGTCGGTCGCCATGCCGTTGGTGGTGAAGCGCTTGACGTGCTCGATCGAGCGCATGCCTTCATGCACCGCCTGGCGGATGTCCTTGGCGGTGACGTCGTTCTGGAAATCGACGAAGGCCTTGACCGTCTTGTCCGGCCCGGCGCCGGGCGCCGCGCCCAGCATGCCGCGCGACCAGCTTTCCGACGCGTCGACCTTCGGCTTAACGCCCTTGGCCACTTTGCCGCCCGCATCCTTCGCCGCCTTGGCGCCGGCCGCATAGGCTTCGTCGATCGACGCCGAGAGCCCATCCGTACCGTTGCAGGCGCCAACCGAAACGCAGTCCTGCGCATAGATGCCCGGCACGAAGCGCTTGGTCTCGTCATTGAAGGCGACCTTGCCGCGCGACTGTGAGAACAAATGCACCGACGGCGTCCAGCCGGCCGACATCAGGATGGCGTCGACCGGAATGGTGCGGTCGCCGCCCCCATTCTTCGGCTGCACCGTCATCGAGGTCACGCGCAACTTGCCGCCGGCGCGGATCACCGCGCGGCCGAAATTGACCTCGATCCCGAGCGCCCTCGCCTCGTCGATCACAGGTCCGGTCGGATGGTCGCGCAGGTCAACGATCGCCGCCACGTTGACGCCGGCCTTCTTCAGGTCGATCGCGGCGGAGTAGGCCGAGTCATTGGCGGTGTAGACGCCGACATTTTTGCCGACCGCGACACCGTACTGGTTGAGATAAGTCCGCGCCGCCGAGGCCAGCATGATGCCGGGCCGGTCATTGTCGGCAAACACCATATGGCGTTCGATGGCGCCGGTCGCCAGCACCACGCGCTTGGCGCGTACCTGCCATAGGCGCTCGCGCGGCAAATCGTGGCCGGGGTTTTGCAGATGGTCGCTGACCCGCTCGACCAGGCCGACGAAGTTCTGCGCGTAGTAGCCGAACGCCGTCGTCCGCGACAAAACGCGGACATTGTCCATGGCGGTGAGCTTGGCCACCGCGCCTTGCGCCCAGGCATAACCGTCCTGGCCGTCGATCTTCGCCCCGCTCTCGAAGCGCAGGCTGCCGCCGAAGCTGGCCTGTTCATCGGCGAGGATGACACGCGCGCCGGTTTCGGCAGCGGCGAGCGCTGCCGCAATGCCGGCCGCACCGCCGCCTAGCACCAGCACGTCGCAATGCGCATAGCGCGACGAATAATGGTCGGGATCTGGCTTGTCAGGCGAAACGCCGAGGCCGGCCGCGGCGCGGATCTTCGGCTCGTAGAGGCTCTTCCAGGCTGCCTTCGGCCACATGAAGGTCTTGTAGTAGAAGCCGGCCGAAAACAGCGGCGATGCAATGTCGTTGACCGCGCCGACATCGAAGGCCAGCGAAGGCCAGCGGTTCTGCGACTGCGCGACCAGCCCGTCATAGAGCTCCTGCACCGTGGCGCGGATATTGGGCGCCTTGCGTGCCGCGTCGCGCCTGACCTCGACCAGCGCGTTTGGCTCTTCCGCTCCGGCCGACAGGAAGCCGCGCGGACGGTGATACTTGAACGAACGTCCCACCAAATGCACGCCATTGGCAAGCAGCGCCGAGGCCAGCGTGTCGCCTTCGATGCCGGTGTAAGACTGGCCGTCGAAAGAGAACCGCGCGGTCTTGGCCTGGCTGAGACGGCCGGCGCTCGGAATGCGGAACGCGCCGCTCATTTGGAAGCCATTTCGTTGGAGTTTTTGGGCAGCTTGGACGGTTTCGGCTCGCCGGCTTTGTAAGTCATGACGAACTTGTCGGTGACGGTGTCGCGCACCGCGTTGAAGAAACGCGCGCAGCCATGGATGTGGCGCCAGCGCTCATAGATGATGCCCTTCGGGTTCGAGCGGATGAAGAAGAACTTTTCAAAATCGTCGTCGCTCTCGCCCGCCATGTTGGCCGAGCGCGCAATATGAGCCTCGCCGGCGTTACGGAACTCGAGCTCCGGGCGCTCTTCCTCGCAATAGGGGCAGCGGATGAGAAGCATTATCGTTCGTTCCTACAATTCGCCGTGGCCGACATGCGCGCCGGCCGGTTGGTTGCAAAGCCTCTGGCCCATCGCCGCAAAAGGCGCGACGAGCCGAATGCGCTCCTCTACACTTGCGGCGGGGCGAAACAGCTCGCGATACGCCATGTTGCCGATCGTGAGCTGAAACGGATCGGTCGTCACGATGACGCTGCGTGGCTCGAATGTGTCGTCCTCGCCCAGATCGGAGGGCCTGTTCTCCATGAAGATGACCACCTTCTGGCCACCACTCCACACGCATGCCAGAATACCGGCGTCGATCGAAAACGGCCAATTGGCTTCGTTGCCGGCGCGGCTGATCGGCTGCGTCCGCACCTCGTCCGGTGACGGAAAATGGAACAGGTCCTGCTCCCCCGCCAGCACCAGCGGCACCGCTACAGCCAGTTCCACCATCATCAGTGCGCCACCGCCGCCGCTGCTGCCTCGTCGATGAGGCGCCCGGTGCGGAAGCGCTCGATGGTGAAGGGCGCGTTGATCGGATGCGGATCGTCCTTGGCAATCGTGTGGGCAAAGACATGGCCTGAGCCGGGCGTTGCCTTGAAGCCGCCCGTGCCCCAGCCGCAATTGACATAGAGGCCTGATACCGGCGTCTTGGCCAGGATCGGCGAACGGTCGGGCGTCACGTCGACGATGCCGCCCCACGAGCGCAGCATCTTCATGCGGGTGAAGATCGGGAACATCTCGCAGATGGCGTCCAGCGTATGCTGCAAAATGTGCAGGCCGCCGGTCTGCGAATAGGAGACATACTGGTCGGTACCGGCGCCGATCACCAGTTCGCCCTTGTCGGACTGCGAGATGTAGGCGTGCACCGTGTTCGACATCACCACGCAAGGCACCACCGGCTTGACCGGCTCCGACACCAGCGCCTGCAGCGGATAGCTTTCCAGCGGCATGCGCACGCCGGCCATGTTCATGATCACCGAGGAATGGCCTGCAGCCACCACACCGACCTTCTTGGCGCCGATGAAGCCGCGCGTCGTGTCGACGCCCATGACCGCGCCATTGGCCGCCCGCTTGACGCCGGTGACCTCGCAATTCTGGATGATGTGGACGCCGCGCGCCGAAGCGCCGCGCGCATAGCCCCAGGCCACCGCATCGTGACGCGCCGTGCCGCCTCGCCGCTGCAAGGCGGCGCCGACGACGGGATAGCGCGCCTGCCTGGAAATGTTGAGCGGCGGGCAGAATTCCTTCGCCTGCTCAGGCGTCAGCCATTCATTGTCGATGCCGTTGAGACGGTTGGCATGGACATGGCGCTTCAGCACCTGGATGTCGTGCACATTGTGCGCCAGCATCATGACGCCGCGCGCCGAATACATGACGTTGTAGTTGAGTTCCTGGGAGAGCCCATCCCACAGCTTCAGCGCATGGTCGTAAATGCCGGCGCTCTCGTCGTAAAGGTAGTTGGAGCGGATGATGGTGGTGTTGCGACCGGTGTTGCCGCCGCCCAGCCACCCCTTTTCCAGCACCGCGACATTGGTGATGCCGTGTACGGTGGCGAGATAGTAGGCGGTGGCCAGGCCATGACCGCCGGCGCCGACGATGATGACGTCATATTCCTTCTTCGGCTCCGGCGAGGACCATTGTTCCTCCCAGCCCTTGTGGCCGCGCATGGCCTCGCGGGCGATGGCGAATACCGAATATTTTTTCAACGTTCCAGCCTCGCAAATGGCGGTGGGGTATTTTACTCAGCCCCGGCGCGCGAGGTGTATCACTAGCGAAACGGCGCTTCTACCCTTGCGCTGTTTGCGACGGCGCTTGCCGTTTTGCGCCGCGGTGGAAAAGACCTGCCCGGGCTGGCAGGCATGGCTGCGTTCGGACACACTGGCGATCGCGAGACTCTGGAGGACGAATATGGGCAACGCCTGGTGGAATCTGACCTTGCGTTTCCTGCTGGAACTTGCCGCCTTGCTTGGCCTCGGCTTTGCCGGCTGGAGCCTCTCCGGCGGATGGTGGCGCTGGCTCTTCGCCTTGGCCTTGCCGTTCATTGCAGCTGCGCTGTGGGGAACCTTCGCGGTGCGTGGCGACCCAAGCCGGTCCGGACGCGCGCCGGTTCCTGTACCAGGCGCAGTCAGGCTGGTGCTCGAACTGGCCATCCTGTTTGGCGGTGCAGCCGGATTCTATGCCGCCGGTCACACGACCACGGGCGTTGTCATCACGCTGCTCATCGCCATCAGCTACGCATTTTCGCTCGACCGCCTCGGCTGGCTGCTGAAGCAATAGTCCGGCGCGCGGCGCTTGTGCCGCTGCGAAGTCATTCAGCAAGTCGAGCACGTATCGGGTGGCTAGCACCGTCCCGAACTGCGATCAACATCCCGGTTGCCGGCACAGCCGGCGCGATGAAAGGATGTAAGAAAATGTTCGTACTCACCAATAAAATAGCGATCGTCACCGGCGCCAGTTCCGGCATCGGTCGCGCCACCGCAAAACTCTTTGCCGAAGAAGGCGCCAGGGTCGTCATCGCCGCCCGCCGCCAGGCCGAACTCGATGCGCTGGTCGCTGAAATCGAAGAGGCCGACGGCACGGCAGTCGCGCTTGCCGGCGACGTCCGTGACGAAGCCTTTGCAAAAGCCCTCGTCGATCTCGCCGTCAAAAGGTTCGGCGGGCTCGATATCGCCTTCAACAATGTCGGCTCCGTCGGAGCGATGGGTCCGATTTCGGAACTGTCGCTGGACGGATGGCGCGAGACGCTCGACGCCAATCTGACCAGCGCCTTTCTCGGCGCGAAATACCAGGTGCCGGCGATGGTCGAACGCGGCGGCGGATCGCTGATCTTCACCTCGACTTTCGTCGGTCACACAGTCGGCATGCCGGGCATGACCAGCTATGCCGCGAGCAAGGCCGGACTGATCGGCCTGACGCAGGTGCTGGCCGCCGAATACGGCCCCAAGGGCGTGCGGGTCAACGCGCTGATGCCGGGTGGCACCGACACGCCGTCGGCAACATTCAAGACGCCGGAATCACGCGCTTTCGTGGAAAACCTGCATGCCTTGAAACGTGTCGCTGTGCCTGAAGAGATCGCCCGCGCTGCGCTCTTCCTGGCATCGGATGCGTCGAGCTTCACCACAGGATCGGCGCTGTTTGCCGATGGCGGCGTCTCGATCACCCGGACGTGAAGCATTTCGCGGGCCATCGCCCGCGCCGATCAGCCATAGACCCCGAAACCGGACTTGCTTTTTCCACGCGATTTGGCGATTCGGTTTCGGGTGAGGAGGACGGACATGCTGCTGATCAGGACCTATGTCGCCCAGAGCGCAATCGAAGGCGTCGGCGTGTTCGCCGCCGAGCCGATCAGGAAGGGCGCCTCGATATGGCGGCTCGATCCGGATTTCGACCGGCTGATCCCGATGGACAAATACGAGGCGGCGCCGCCGCACCTCAAGGAATTGCTCGACCGCTATGCCTATCCGAGCCCCGACCGTCCCGGCTTCATGGTCTATGAAGTCGATAATGGCCGCTTCATGAACCACGCCGAGCGGCCGAACACGGATTTTTCGCAATATGGCGGCGCCACCGCCACTCGAGATATATCAGCCGGCGAGGAAATTACCTGCGATTACGGCGAATTCTTCGAGGATTTCGCACGGCTCCATCTGGCCAGCGCCTAGTTGGCGCCCTATCTCGGGGCTGCCGTGGCAAATTGGCGGTTGTCCTTCATTTCCAGTGTGGACAGCGGGGCCTGATTCTGCTATCAGCCGCCACAATTCGTGGTGTAAAGCGCCGCGGAGGCATGTGGCTATGGTCACTTGCCTGTTGATATCAAACCCGAAAGACAGGATTGCCCGTGCAGGTACTCGTCCGCGACAATAACGTTGATCAGGCGCTTCGCGCTCTCAAGAAGAAGATGCAGCGCGAAGGCATTTTCCGCGAAATGAAGATGCGCGGCCATTACGAGAAGCCTTCCGAGAAGCGCGCCCGTGAAAAGGCCGAAGCCGTTCGCCGCGCCCGCAAGCTGGCCCGCAAGCGCGCCCAGCGCGAAGGCCTGCTGCCGATGACGCCGCGCCCGGTTGCTGCCGGCGCCGCCGGTGGTCCTGGTGGTGCTCCGCGTCCGCCGCGGTTCTGACGCCAATTTTTCGTCCTTTTCGAAGGATACTCTGAGGTGGCGCGATGCGGAATCGCCGCCACCTTTTTGTTTGGAGCGCCGCCATTCTGTTGGAGGCCGTTCCCTTGAACGCGCAAACGGCGTTCTAGATTTTGTTACGACAATCTGTGACCCGGCCCGGAGGGGGACCTGGACGGCGCGGCTGAAGTGAGGACAGGGCAGACATGAACGCAATCGGCGTAGAGCGCAAAACCACAATGCGCGGTTTGGCCCTGGCGGCAGCCCTGATGTCCGGCCTGGTGCTTGCCGGTTGCCAGAGCGTTCCGACCGGCGAATTCAACAACATCGACAAGGCGCAAGGCTCAAGCGAGAACATCTCCTCGCTGTCGGCGGTGATCCAGCGCAATCCGCAGGATCCGGAAGGCTACAATGTGCGCGGCTCGGCCTATGGCCGTGGCGGCCAGTACCAGGCGGCGCTGAAGGATTTCGACACCGCCATCCAGCTCAACCCGAATTTCTACCAGGCCTATTCGAACCGGGCACTGATCCAGCGCTTCCTCGGCAACCAGGCGGCCGCCCTTGCCGACTACAACCGCTCGATCCAGATCAATGCAAATTATGACGCCGCCTATATCGGCCGCGGCAACCTCTATCGCAAGGCCGGCCAGACCCAGCAGGCCTTCAACGATTTCCAGAAGGCGATCCAGCTCGACACCACGGATGCCCGCGCCTATCACAATCGCGGCCTGATCTATCAAAGCCAGGGCCAGCACAAGTTTGCCATCGAGGATTTCTCGACCGCCATCTCCCTGGCGCCGGACGCGGCCGAACCCTATAACGGCCGCGGCCTCTCCTATCTCGCCATGAATGACGAGGACAACGCCTTCTCCGACTTCAACATGGCCATCAAGCTCGACGGCAAGAACGCCGAAGCCTGGTCCAACCAGGCGCTGATCTACGAGCGCCGCGGCGACAAGGTCAAGGCCTCGAAGGCCTACCGCGAAGCCGTCCATCTCGACCCGACCTACCAGCCGGCCAAGGACGGCCTGTCGCGCACATCGGGCGCCACCGCCGGCTGAGATGCAGCCGGCGCGCCGCCATCGGCGGCCTTTTATAACAACGTTCTATTCCTGATGCAGTGCGCCGCGTGAGCGGTTTCTCCCAAGGGAAAGCGCAGAGCGCTTCCCCTTGAGATTGCGTATCCAGAAAACCCCACTATCACCCAATCTTAACCACCAGGGGCAAAGCGTTAACCCCTGCCTTGATCGCGCCAAGTTTTCAGCGGAACGCTCCGGGCCATTCAACCGTTGTTGAAGGCATTTTCGAAAGGACTGACCCATGATCAAGAAAATCATCTGTGCCGCGGCACTTGCCACGACGCTGCTTGCCGTTCCCGCCAGCGCCGGCAAGCTTCAGCTCGGCACGCTCGATTGCACCATCGACGGCGGCGTCGGTTACGTCATCACGTCGAACAAGGGCGTCGACTGCACGTTCCGCCCTTATCACCATGGGCCGTCCGAGAAATACACGGGGATGATCTCCAAGCTCGGCGTCGATCTCGGCCAGACGCATCAGGGCCAGCTGGTGTGGGCGGTTCTGGCCGCCACCCGCGGCCATGACGAGGGCGACCTTGCCGGCCATTATTACGGCGTCAACGCCGAGGCGAGCGTGGTGACCGGCGGCGGCGCCAATCTGCTGGTCGGCGGGCTGGACGGCGCCTTTGTGCTGGAGCCGCTCAGCGTCCAGGCGCAGACCGGCGTCAATGTAGCGGTCGCCGTGACCTCCCTGGAGCTGATCCACTCGTTCAAATAAGCATGGGCAAATAAGGATCGACTGATCCCTCTACGCGCGGCGCGGAACAGGTTACTGTTTCGCGCCGCATGCTTTTTGGGGGATCCGCCGTGCTGAAACCAGCCATCGCCGCCGCTATCACCATCATCTGTACCGCCCAGGCCCAAGCGCAAGGCCAGGGTATCGAACTCGGTGTGCTCGATTGCGCCATCGGCGGCGGCACCGGCTTCATCTTCGGCTCCAGCAAGGATCTGAGCTGCACCTTCACGCCGGCCGACAAGAGCTTTTCGCCGGAAGCCTATTTCGGCGCCGTCAACAAATACGGGCTCGACATCGGCACCACCAAGCAGACCGTCATGCAATGGCTGGTGCTGACGCCGCTGAGGAACATCTATGCGCCCGGCGCGTTGGCCGGCGACTATATCGGCGCCAGCGCCGAAGTGACCGCGGCGGTCGGCGCCGGCGCCAATCTCCTGGTCGGCGGCTCCTCGCAGGCCTTCACCCTGCAGCCGCTCAGCCTGCAGACGCAGACCGGTATCAACATTGCGATCGGCGTCAGCCAGTTTCAGCTGCGCAGCATTGAGAACTGACCGGCGCATCAAGCGGAGAGGCTTCCGGCCAATCTCGACCGTTTGCACTTCGATAAAAAGCCACTTGAGCTCAACTGCGCTTGAGGTTTTACAACTCGCCTGACTGAAACAGCGCGCATGGCCCCGCCGGAAAGCCTGACTGGCTTCTGGCGCCATGCGCCGGCATCGAGATATGCAAAGGCAGGGTAAAAGAATGACTGGAATCACCAGCAACAAGGTCGACTGGCGGGCATTGTGGGCAAGCGGCGACCTCGCGCGCTTCTGCTTCATCAGCCTCGGCATCCTGCTGCACGCCACCAACGAGACGATGGTGGCGACGGTCATGCCGGCCATGGTCGGGGACCTCGCCGGTGTGCAGTTCGTCGGCTGGTCGCTGGCCGTCTACGAGCTCGGCGCCATTGTCGCCGGCGCAGCGGCCGGGCGGCTGGTCAGCTATGTCGCTCTACGCTCCAACGTCACGGTCGCCGCCCTGCTCTATGCCGTGGGCGCACTGATCTGCGCCACCGCGCCGTCCATGCCGGTGTTTCTTGGCGGCCGTCTGGTCGAGGGTCTCGGCGGCGGTGCGCTGGTGTCGCTGGCCTTCGTCTCGGTCGAGCGGCTGTTTAACCGCAGCATCTGGCCACAGCTGTTCGGCATAATGTCGGCGATCTGGGGCGTCGCCGCATTCAGCGGCCCGATGCTCGGCGCGATCATGGTCGAGCTCCTGTCCTGGCGCTGGGCCTTCGGCGTCTTCGTGCTGGGTGGCATTGCCATGGCATCGGCAAGCTTCATCGTCCTGAACACGCCGGAAGCGGCGAAGCCGCAGGCCGCCGCCGGCACATCGCCGCCCTTCCCCTATGCAGCACTTGGCTGCCTCGCCATCGCCGTCGTGCTGATCGCCACCGCAGGCGTCGACGTCGCCTTGCTGCGCTCGTCGCTGCTGCTGGCCCTCGGCCTCGCCGGCCTGGCGCTGTTCGTTTTCGTCGACGCCATGAAGCCGCAATCGCGACTGTTCCCGTCGGGCCTGTTCTCATGGCGCTCGCCGGTCGGCAGCGGCATGACCATGGTTGCCGCCTTCTCGGTGGCGACAGTCTCTTTTTCCATCTACGGGCCGCTTCTGCTTACCACGCTGCACGGCATCCCGATCCTGACCACAGGCTACATCATCGCCGCCGAATCGATCGCCTGGTCGATCCTGTCGATCGCCGTCGCCAATGCGCCGCTGCAGCGCGAACGGCAGATCCTCGTCATCGGCGCGCTGATGATTGCAGCCGGCCTCGCGGGTTTCGCCTATGCCATCCCCGCCGGCTCGATCCCGCTGATCCTGCTCTGCGCTTTGTTGCAAGGCGGTGGCTTCGGCGTGTCATGGCCCTTCCTGACCCGCATCATCGTCGCCTCGGCCCGCGACGGCGAGCAGACGATCGCCTCGGCCGCCGTGCCGACCATGCAGCGCATCGGCTACGCCGTGGGCGCCGCCATGGCCGGCATCATCGCCAATGCCAGCGGCTTTTCGGACGGACTGAACCGCGAGGCAGCAGCGCACGTCGCCGGCTGGCTGTACCTGGCCTTCGTGCCACTCGGCATTGTCGGTTGCCTGGCGGCGTTGAAGATGGCTTTGGCGGCACGCCGGCCGCAACTGGCGCCAGGCTGAGGGCACGGCCGATCGAGAATTTGGCGACAGCATTCCGCCGGCGCTGTCGGCGTCAAATGCCCTCGGCCACAAGGCTGCTTGCAAGACCATGGCCTGCCCGATTGCGGAACCGGCGGCCGCTCAGGCTTGCAAACGCTCGGCGATGAGCGCGGCGAGCCGCGCCGCCACCTCGCCCTTGCCCATCTCAGGCCATTCCTCGACACCGTCCTTCGAGACGATGCGCACCTTATTGCGGTCGCCGCCCATGACGCCGGTGGGGCCGACGCCGCTTTCATGCGAGACATCGTTGGCGACAATGAAATCGGCGCCCTTCTTCTTCAGCTTGGCCTCGGCATTCGCAATCAGGTCCTGCGTCTCGGCGGCGAAGCCGACAACCAGCCCCGGCCGTTGCCCGTGATGACCGACACTGGCGAGAATGTCGGGGTTTTCGACCATTTGCAGCGCCGGTGGGCCCTGGCCCGCCACCTTCTTGATCTTCTCGCCGGCCGTGCCAGCGGTGCGCCAGTCGGCGACGGCAGCTACGAAGACCGCGGCGTCCGCCGGCAACAACTGTTCGACGGCCGCCTTCATCTCGGCCGCGGTCTCGACATGTGTCGTCACAACGCCGGCCGGATCGGCAATGCTGACCGGACCGGAGATCAGGCGTACATCCGCGCCCAGTCTTGCCAGCGCTGCCGCAATCGCATGGCCCTGCTTGCCCGAAGAGCGGTTGGCGATGTAGCGCACCGGGTCGATCGGCTCATGCGTCGGCCCCGAGGTGACGATGATCCTGCGGCCGGCCAGCGGCTTCGGCCTGCTGTCGAGCAGTGCCTCGATCACTGCCACGATCTCCAGCGGCTCGGCCATGCGGCCCTCGCCCGCCTCGTTGCTTTCCGCCATCTCGCCCTTGGCCGGGCCGACGAAGGCGATGCCATCCTTGGCGAGCGTCGCCCGGTTGCGGCTCGTCGCGGCATGCGACCACATTTTCGGGTTCATCGCCGGCGCCATCAGCACCTTCTTGTCGGTGGCGAGCAGCACCGTCGAGGCCAGATCGTTGGCATGGCCGTTGGCGAGCTTGGCCATCAGGTCGGCGGTGGCCGGCGCCACCACCAAGAGGTCGGCCTCGCGCGACAGGCGGATATGGCCGACATCGTGCTCGTCATTGCGGTCGAACAGTTCGGTGAAGACATGGTCGGCCGAAAGCGCGCCGACCGAAAGCGTGGTGACGAATTCCTGCGCGGCCGATGTCATCACCACGCGCACGCCAGCACCGCGCTCGCGCAGCCGGCGGATCAGGTCGAGCGCCTTGTAGGCGGCGATGCCGCCGCCGATGATCAGCAGGATGCGCTTGCCGTCGAGGGTTTTGTGCGTTTTTGTGGATTGACCTCGCTGGGGCAGATCGATGTCAAAACCTCCATGAGGCTCAACCAAGCGGCGGATTGTTGCATAGAGGGTTTCGCTCGCGGGCATGCCGGCTTCCGCCGACAGCACGCTCTTGGCAAGCGCATCACGCGCCTCTTCCTCCATCGACACCCCGCGCGCCGCAGCGCGCTCACGCAATTTCTGCTTCACGTCGTCAGCTAGATTGCGGACAGTAATGGTGCCCATGACTTGCTCCGCGACATCAATAGCGCGACTGCAACGCTAGCACCACCGTTGCTAGCGTTGCAAGCGATCAGAGCAGCTTCCACGCGATGTAAACCAGCGTCAGCGCGATCACCCACAGCGCCAGCCGGCCCGAGCGGGTGTAACGGGCTTCGGCCTTGCCGATGGCGCGCGATGTCGCCTCGTCGAAGCGGAGGCCGTGCTCCGCCATAAAATCGATCTCGCGCGACAGCCGCTCGGTGCGGGCGGCAAGATCGGGCGCCTGGCGGGCCAGCGCCAGCAGCGCCTTGGCGCCGTCGCGCGCGTCCATCAGCAGGCCGCTCGGCCCGAGATTGCCGGCGATCCACTGGCCGACCACCGGCTCGGCCGTCTTCCACATGTTGAAGGCCGGGTCGAGCGTGCGTGCGACGCCTTCGACCACCACCATGGTCTTCTGCAACAGGATCAGTTCCGACCGCGTGGCCATATCGAACAGTTCGGTGACCTCGAACAGCAGCGTGAGAAGCTTCGCCATCGAGATGGTTTCAGCCGGCTGGCCATGGATCGGCTCGCCGATGGCGCGAATGGCCTGCGCGAAAGCCGCGACATTGTGCTGGCGCGGCACGTAGCCGGCCTCGAAATGCACCTCGGCGACGCGCAGATAGTCGCGCGTGATGAAGCCGTAGAGGATTTCGGCGAGGAACCGGCGCTCCTTCTTGCCGAGCCGTCCGGCAATGCCGAGATCGACGGCGACAATATTGCCATTGGCCTCGACGAACAGATTGCCTGGATGCATGTCGGCATGGAAGAAGCCGTCGCGCAGCGTGTGACGCAGGAACGACTGGATCAGGTTGGTGGCGATCGCCTTCAGATCGTGGCCCGCCGCAGCGAGGCCGGCGATGTCGTTCATCTTGACGCCGTCGACCCATTCCATGGTCAGCACATCGCGCCCGGTGCGCTCCCAGTCGACCGACGGCACGCGAAAGCCCGGGTCATCCTTGGTGTTTTCACCAAGTTCCGAAAGCGCTGCCGCCTCGAGCCTCAGATCCATCTCGATCTTGGTGGTCTGCGCCAGCGTCTCGGTCACCTCGACGGGCCGCAGCCGGCGCGACGACGGGATGTATTTCTCCTGCAGCCGGGCGGCGAGGAAATAGCTTTCGAGATCCTGAAAGAAGCGGCGGCGCACGCCAGGCCGGATCACCTTCACCGCCACCTTGGTATCGACACCGTCATGCATGGCCTGCGCGGGATGGACCTGGGCGATGGAGGCCGCCGCGACCGGCCCGCCGAACTGCGTATAGAGTTCGCCGATCTTGCGCCCGAGCGAGCCCTCGATCGCCGCCACCGCTTCCGCCTGCGAAAAAGTGTGCATCTTGTCCTGCAGCATGGCGAGGTCGAGCGCCATGTCGTTGCCGACGACATCGGGCC
Organism: Mesorhizobium sp. C416B; assembly: GCF_030323165.1. Taxonomy (NCBI): domain Bacteria; kingdom Pseudomonadati; phylum Pseudomonadota; class Alphaproteobacteria; order Hyphomicrobiales; family Phyllobacteriaceae; genus Mesorhizobium; species Mesorhizobium sp. C416B. Next base: position 4,966,307 of record NZ_CP100471.1, on the reverse strand, counting down.
GCGTCGCCAGGAACTGGCCGAGCTTGACGTAGGAGGGTCCGAGCCGGACCACCGCCTTGGCCAGCCGGTCGCTGCGCTCATAAGCGAGTGCGCGGCGGCGGGTGAAGAGCCGGGCCATGCGCCAGCCGAATTTCGGCAGGCCGCCGAGTTCGTCGCCCGGCAATGCTGCGATCACGCCTTCGCGAACCAGCACCCAGCCGGCCCGTGCGAGCCGAAAGGCGGCGCCGACGCTGCTCATCGCCTACCCTGCTGCTGCAAACTGTGGTGCCTCAAAGCTTCCAGCCCGAATGCAGGGCGGCAATGCCGCCGGAATAGTTGCGGAACGACACGCGCTCGAAGCCCGCGCGGGTGATCATGGCAGCAAAGTTCTGCTGATTGGGAAATTTGCGGATCGATTCGACCAGGTAGGAATAGGGTTCGCCCTCGCCCGTCACCATCTTGCCGATCTGCGGAATGGCGTTGAACGACCAGGCTTCGTAGACCTTGTCCAGCAGCGGCATCTCGACCTCGGAAAACTCCAGGCACAGGAACCGTCCGCCGGGCTTCAGCACGCGAAAGGCTTCCGTCAGCGCGACATCGATGCGCGGCACGTTTCGGATGCCGAATGCGATGGTGTAGGCGTCAAAGGTGCTATCGGTGAAAGGCAGTTCCTCGGCATTGGCCTCGACGAAATCGGTGTTGCCGGACAGGCCCTTTTTCTCCCCGCGGTCACGGCCGACGCTGAGCATCGAGCCGTTGATGTCGAGCACCGTGGCATGCGTGTTGCCATGGCTGGCGTCTACAATGCGGAAGGCGATGTCGCCGGTGCCGCCCGCCACGTCAAGCACTTTCCAGCCCGGACGTTTCGGCGGATTGAGCCATGTCACCATGGCATCCTTCCACAGCCGGTGCAGCCCGGCCGACATCAGGTCGTTCATCAGGTCGTAGCGGTTCGCCACCTTGTGGAAAACCTCATTGACCAGAGGCTGCTTGTCGCCTGGCCCTACCTTCTTGAAACCATAGGAGGTTTCCATGCCGCCCGCGGCCGTGGTTCTCTCAACTGACATTATTTTGATCCGTCATAAAACCGGCGGGACCATAGCCGATCGATGGTGCGGGCGCTATTGTTTAAGGCGCGGTGTTCGGCCGCGCTTCCAGGTGGTGGGCTTACGGCCTGGACTGATGAGACGGGATAACTGCATGCCTTTGAAAGCGGAACTGCACTGCCACATCGAGGGGGCAGCGGCGCCCGAACTCGTCGTCCGCCAGGCGCAGAAATACGGCAAGGACACCTCGCTTTATATCCAGAACGGCTCGTTCGTCTGGCACGACTTCACCTCTTTCCTCGCGGCTTACGACTTTTCCGCCGACCTGTTCCGCTCCGAGGAGGATTATGCCCGCCTCGCCGACCATTATCTGACCAGCCTTGCCCGCGACGGCGCCATCTATTCCGAAGTCTTCACCTCGCCCGACCATGCCGTCAGGGCCGGCCTGTCGCCCAAGGCCTACACCGATGCGCTCGGCGAAGGCATGCTGCGCGCCAAAGCCAAGACCGGCATAGAGGGCCGCATGATCGTCACCGGCGTACGCCATGTCGGCGTCGAATCGATCGAGCAGGCGGCGCGTTTTGCGGCGCGCTGCGGAAATCCGCTGGTCACCGGCTTCGGCGTCGCCGGCGATGAACGCATGGGCGAGATGGAGGATTATGTCAGGGCCTTCGAGATCGCCCGTGAAGCCGGCCTCGGCATCACCATCCATGCCGGCGAGTTGACCGGCTGGGAGACGGTGCAGGCCGCACTCGACCACATCCGCCCCTCGCGCATCGGCCATGGCGTGCGCGCCATCGAAAATCCCGACCTGGTGCGCCGCATCGCCGATGAGGGCATCGTGCTGGAATGCTGCCCCGGCTCCAACATCGCGCTCAAAGTCTACGACAGTTTCGCCGATCACCCTTTGCCTGCCCTGCAGGCGGCCGGCTGCAAGGTGACGCTGAACTCCGACGACCCACCCTATTTCTGGACCTCGCTGAAGCGCGAATACGACATCGCCGCCGAGCATTTCTCCATGAATGAAAAAGCTTTGACCGCCGTCACCAGGACGGCGATCGAAGCGGCTTTCGTCGACAGGAAGACGAAAAGCGCGCTGCTTGCCCGGCTCGATGCGAAGAGCTGACTGGTGACTGGTGACTGGTGACTGGTGATTGGTTTGCCGGCGGTTCGGCCTGTCAACGGCAATGATCGATCCATCGGGACTCGCAAACCTGCTCACTATTCACTATTCACTATTCACCATTCACTGGAGCAACCCATGCAGGGCGTCACCGTCGTCGACCACCCGCTTGTCCAGCACAAGCTGACCATCATGCGCAAGAAGGAGACGTCGACCGCCGGCTTCCGGCGACTGCTGCGCGAGATCTCGCTGCTGCTCGGCTACGAGGTCACCCGCAACCTCGAACTGACGACGACGACCATCGAAACCCCGATGGAAACCATGGAAGCGCCGACGCTGGAAGGCAAGAAGCTGGTCTTCGCCTCGGTGCTGCGCGCCGGCAATGGCCTGCTCGAAGGCCTGCTCGACCTGGTCCCGGCGGCCCGCGTCGCCCATGTCGGCCTCTACCGCGATCACGAAACGCTGGACGCGGTGGAATATTTCTTCAAGGCGCCGAGCGATCTCGCCGACCGGCTGGTGATCGTCGTCGATCCGATGCTGGCGACCGCGAACTCGGCCATCGCGGCCATCGACAAGCTGAAGGAGCGCGGAGCCACCAACATCCGCTTCCTTTGCCTGCTGGCGGCGCCAGAAGGCATCGAGCGCTTCACCAAGGCGCATCCGGATGTCCCGGTCTTTACCGCTTCCATCGACCGCCAGCTCAACGAGAAGGGCTACATCATGCCCGGCCTCGGCGATGCCGGCGACCGCATGTACGGAACCAAATGACAGCGGCTGGCAAGGCCAGCTGGCATCCAGTCGTTTACCGCCCGTTTACGCAAAGCCGCGGTTTCGGGTTGGCGTTAAAGCGGCAAACACCATGTGCGCACGAGAATGGGCTTTCACGAAGGTCCGTTCATGCTGCGCAAGCTTCTCATTCTGGGCGTGTTCGCCGGAACGTCGGCATCGATCCCGATCGTCTATCAGTCGAACCCGCAGATTCTCGACAACCTGTTGAAGTCGACCGTCGCCGGCAAGGCGCAACCGCAGCCCGAGCTGAGCCTCGCCTCGGTTCCCGACAAGCCGGCCGCACCGCTGCCCACCGGCCGCAAGGTCCTGGTGGCGGCCGACGAGCGCGGCCATTTCACCTCCGCCTTCAAGCTCAACGGCCGCCAGGTCGACGGCATGATCGACACCGGCGCCACGTTGGTCGCCATCAACACCTCGACGGCGCGCCGCATCGGCATCTCGCTCAACCCGTCGGATTTCAGCCATCAGGTCAACACCGCCAATGGCGCGATCAGGGCCGCTGTGGTCAACATCGACCGCCTGCAGATCGGCAAGATCAGCGTCGACAACATCCAGGCCGTGGTCCTCGACGACAAGGCGCTGCGCACCAACCTGATCGGCATGAGCTTTTTGCAGCGGCTGACAAAATACCAGGTCGAAAACGGCACACTGTTGCTGGTGCAGTAGCGCCTTCCGCTACCCGCGCGGCAGCACGCGCCGGATGACAGTCTTGTCGGCGGCTGGTTTCGACGCCCCGATCGTATAGGCCGAAAGCACGGCGGCTGCGGCCGCTTCGGCCTCCGCTTGCGTGCGGGCGTGGACGAGCGCCAGCGGCTCGCCGGTCCGCACCTCGGCGCCGAGCGGCAGCAGCCTGGTGATGCCGACCGCATGGTCGATCCTGTCGTCCGGCCGCGTACGCCCGCCACCGAGCCCGACCACGGCAAGGCCGATATCGCGGGTGGCAATGCCGGTGGCAAAGCCGTTACCTGCCGCCTTGACCGCAAACTCCACCGCCGCTTTCGGCAGATATTTTTCCGGCTTCTCGACGAAATCGGCGGGACCACCAAGGGCTGCGACCATACGTGCGAAGGCGGCCGCCGCGCGGCCGCCGGCCAGCGTCTCGGCCGCGCGCCTGAGACCGTCCTGATTGGACGACGCCAGCCCTGCCGATTGCAGCATCTCGGCGGCCAGCGCCAGCGTCACATCCTCCAGTCGCTTGTCGCGGAGCCTCCCGGTGAGGAAATCGACGGCGTTGCGCACCTCGACCGCGTTGCCGGCCGCCGACGCCAGCGGCTCGTTCATGCCGGTGACCAGCGCCGAGGCTTTCAGGCCGGCGCCGTTGGCGATCTCGACCAGGCTGTTGGCAAGTGCTGTCGCGTCGCGCGACTTCTCCATGAAGGCGCCATTGCCGACCTTGACGTCGAGCACCAGCGACTGCAGGCCGGCCGCGAGTTTCTTCGACAGGATAGAGGCAGTGATCAGCGGCACCGATTCCACCGTTCCGGTCACATCGCGGATCGCATAGAGCCGACGGTCGGCGGGCGCGAGATCGGCGGTCTGGCCGATGATGGCACAGCCGGTCTCGAGCACCGTCTTGCGGAAGCGCGCGATATCCGGCTGGCTGATATAGCCCGGGATGGCATCCATCTTGTCCAGCGTGCCGCCGGTATGGCCAAGGCCCCTGCCGGATATCATCGGCACATAGGCGCCGCAAGCGGCGACGATCGGCGCCAGCATCAGCGAGACATTATCGCCGACGCCGCCGGTCGAATGTTTGTCGGTGACGGGACCCGGCAGGTCGGACCAGTCGAGCACATCGCCGGAATCGCGCATCGCCAGTGTCAGCGCCACCGCCTCGTCGCGGTTCATGCCGTTGAAGAACACTGCCATGGCAAAGGCGCCGACCTGACCGTCCGAGACGCTGCCCGAAGTCACGCCGGCGACAAAGGCCGAAATCTCCTGCGCCGACAGTTTCTGGCCATCGCGCTTGCGGCGGATGATTTCCTGGGGAAGCATCAGGTGCCCTTTGGCTCCGGCAACCCATCCTGGAACACATGCGCAAAGATCGTCGCCAGCCGTGCGCCGCCGATCGGCGCCATGTCCTTGGTCTCCTGGTGCGACAGTTCCGCCCCGGTCATCCCGGCGGCGAGATTGGTGATCACCGAACAGGCGGCTACGCGAAGCCCAAGGAAGCGGGCGAGAATGACCTCCGGCACGGTCGACATCCCTACCGCATTGGCGCCCATGACGCGCGCCATGCGGATTTCAGCAGGGGTTTCGAAGCACGGACCGGAAAACCACATATAGACGCCCTTGTGCAGCGCCGTCCCTGTCGCCTTCGCCGCCCGTTCGATCGCCGCGCGCAGGCCGGCATCATAGGCTTCGGTCAGGCCGACGAAGCGGCGGTCGCTAGGCTCGCCGATCAGCGGGTTGGAGCCGGAGAAATTGATGTGGTCGGTGATCAGCATCACCGATCCTGGCAGCATGTCGGGATCGACCGAGCCGGCGGCATTGGTAAGGATCAGCTTGGTGATGCCGATGCCGGCAAGCACCTCCAGCGCCGGCCGCATTGCAGCAGCAACGCCGTGCTCGTAGTAATGGGCGCGGCCGGACAGCATCAGCACCGGCGTGCCGGCGAAAAGCCCCGCGACCACCTCGCCGGCATGGCCAGTCACCCCGCTGCGGGGGAAACCCGGCAGGTCGGCATAAGAGATGCGCACGGCATTTTCGACCTGGTCGACAAGCCCGCCAAGGCCCGACCCCAGCACCATCGCCGTTGTCGGCGCCAACCCGTCCAGCCTTTCAACGAGGTGGTCCAGAGCTTCCTTCATATCAGCCAACTCTCACTTCAAAATGTCGCCACGAAACCCGTAGGGCAGCATGTCGCCCATCGTCACGGTCTCGACCACGCCGGTGTTGTCGCAAAGATAGAGCTTCGTGTCCGGCCGGCAGAACTCCGCCAGCCTTTGCCGGCAGCCGCCACAGGGCGAGCATTTGGCCATGCGCGAGGCAATGACGGCGATCTCGACGATCTTGCCGCCGCCGCCCATGATGTAATGGCCGAGCGCCGTGGTCTCGGCGCACCAGCCTTCCGGATAGGACGCGACCTCGATGTTGGCGCCGGTGAAGACACGGCCGTCCTCGGTGCGCAACGCCGCACCCACCGGAAACTTCGAATAGGGCGCGTAGGCCTTGGCCATGGCCTCCTGCGCGGCTTCGAACAGATCATGCGACATCTAGACGTTCTCTCCGACGATCGTGGTCAAAACCCGGCGCTTTGCGTTTTCGTGGCGCCTTTCGAGCACCGGGCCGCATGTTCGGCTCAGTGCTCCTGGGCGCCCGGATCAACGTTCCTTGACATAAGGCACGCCGCCGGCGCGCGGCGGGATCGCCTTGCCGATGAAGCCGGCAAGCAGGATCACGGTCAGCACATAGGGCAGCGCCTGCATGAACTGCACCGGCACCTTGCCGATCAACGGCAGCGGCGAACCCTGCAGGCGGATCGCCGCCGCGTCGAGGAAGCCGAACAGAAGACAGGCGAACATGGCGTTGACCGGCCGCCATTTGGCGAAGATCAGCGCCGCCAGTGCGATGTAGCCCTTGCCCGCGGTCATGTCCTTCACGAAGCCGCCATTCTGCACCATCGAGAGGTAGGCGCCGGCAATGCCGGTCAGCACTCCGGTGCAGATCAGCGCCCGGTAGCGTAGCCAGGCGACCGAGATGCCGGCGGTGTCGACGGCGGCCGGGTTCTCGCCGACGGCGCGCAGGCGCAGGCCGAAGCGGGTGCGAAACAACACCCACCAGGTGAACGGCACCATGGCGAAAGCGAGATAGACCAGAATCGAATGGCCAGAGAGCAGCTCGGAATAGATCGGCCCTATGATCGGCACGTCGTGGATCGCGGCAGCACCAGGCAGAGTGATGGCCTCGAAACGCTCGCCCGGCTGCAGCGCCGGCGTTCGCCCGCCCTGCTGGAACCAGGCTTGGCCCAGAATGATGGTCGAGCCGGCGGCGACGAAGTTGATTGCCACACCGGAGACGATCTGGTTGCCGCGATGGGTGATCGAGGCGAAGCCGTGCACCAGGGCAAACGCGACCGACATCACGATCGCCATGCCGAGACCGAGGAAGGCCGAATGGAAGACCGAAGCGGCGGCCGCACCTGCAAAGGCGCCGACCAGCATCTTGCCTTCCAGCCCGATGTCGAAAACGCCTGCGCGTTCCGAATAGAGGCCGGCAAGGCAAGCGAGCAGCAACGGCACCGACAGGCGTATGGTCGAGTCCAGGATCTGCACGATGGCGATGAAGACGTCCATCTCAGGCGCCCTTCCCTTTGACCGCTTCGATGCCGACCGACCTTGGACTGAACGAGGCGAACAGCGCCTGGACGTAGGGCCGGAACATGTGCTCCAGCGCACCGGCAAACAGGATGACCAGGCCCTGGATGATGACGATCATGTCGCGGGAAATCGCCGGCATTTCGAAGGCGAGTTCGGCGCCGCCCTGGTAGAGCATGCCAAACAGGATCGCCGCCAGCACGATGCCGACCGGATGCAGACGGCCCATCAGCGCCACGGCGATGCCGACGAAGCCGGCGCCGGAGACGAAATCGATCGCCACATTGTGCTGGTCGCCCATCACCGGGTTCAGCGTCATCATGCCGGCCAGCGCGCCCGAAATCATCATCGCGATGATGATGATGCGGGTCTCCGAAATGCCGGCATAGCGCGCCGCTTTCGGGCTGTGGCCATAGGTGCGCATCTCGTAGCCGAGCTTGGTGCGCCAGATCAGCAGCCAGACCAGGAATGCCATGAGCAGCGCCAGCAGGAAGCAGATGTTGAACGGCGCCGAGCGGATCTTGGCGCCGAACAGTTCGATGATCCAGTTGAGTTTGGGCAGTTCGGCGCCGGCGAGGAAGTTGCGCGTCTGCGGCGCCTGCGACGCCGCCGGCTTCAACGGCCCGACCAGGAGGTAGACCATGATCGAGGCTGCGATGAAGTTGAACATGATGGTCGTGATGACGATGTGCGACCCGCGCTTGGCCTGCAGATAGGCCGGGATCAGCGCCCACAGCGCACCGACGGCGGCTCCGGCGACGATCGCCAGCGGAAAGGTCAGCCACCACGGCAGCACAGTGTCGAAGGCGAGGCAGACCACGCCCACGCCAAGGCCGGCAATATAGGCCTGGCCCTCGGTCCCGATGTTGAACAGGCCGCAATGCGCGGCCACCGCCACCGACAGGCCGGTGAAGATGAAGGTGGTGGCATAGAACAGCGTGAAGGCAATGCCGGTTCCCTTGCCGAAAGCGCCCTCGACCAGGATGACGGCGGCACGAAACGGGTTTTCGCCGACCAGCATGACGACGAAACCGGCAACGATGAAAGCCACTGACAGATTGATCAGCGGGATCAGCCCATAATCGGCCCAGGCCGGCAGTTTGGCGTAAGGCGTGCTCACTCTGCCGCCTCCTGGCGATCGACGCCTGCCATCAGCAGGCCAAGCTCGCCTTCGGTCGCCTCCGGGCCACGTTCGCCGACGATGCGCCCGGCAAACATCACCAGGATGCGGTCCGACAGCGAACGGATCTCGTCGAGCTCGACCGACACCACCAGCACCGCCTTGCCCTGGTCGCGCATGGCAATCAGCCGCTTGTGGATGAATTCTATGGCGCCGACATCGACGCCGCGCGTCGGCTGGCCGACGATTAGAACACCGGGATCCTGCTCCATTTCTCGCGCCAGCACGATCTTCTGCTGGTTGCCGCCGGAGAAATTCGCCGTCTTCAGACGCGGATTGCCGGGACGGATGTCGTATTTCTCGATCTTGTCCTTGGCATCGGTCATGATGGCGTCGATGTTGAGGAACGGCCCTTTGAGGTAGCGCGGGTCGTCATGGTAGCCGAGGATCGAATTCTCGTTCTCCTCGAAGGCCAGCACCAGGCCGACATGATGGCGGTCCTCCGGCACATGGGCGAGCCCACGGTCGCGCAACTCGCCGGGATCGGCGGCCCCGGTCAGGTCGATCGGCTTGCCATCGAGCATCACCGAGCCGGAAACCGCGCGCCTGATGCCGGAAATCGCCTCGAGCAGTTCGGACTGGCCGTTGCCGGCGACACCGGCAATGCCGACGATCTCGCCGGCGTGGATATCGAAGGAGATGTCGTCGACCATGGTGACGCCGCGCTGGTCTTTCACCGTCAGGTTCTTGACCGCGAGCTTGACCGCGCCGGCCTCCGTCTCGCCCTTTTCGACCCGCAGCAGCACGCGCCGTCCGACCATCAGTTCGGCCAGTTCGCCGACTGTCGTCTTGCTGGTCTCGCGCGTCGCCACCATCGTGCCCTGGCGCATGACCGAGACATTGTCGGTGATGGCCATGATCTCGCGCAGCTTGTGGGTAATCAGCACCACCGTTTTCCCCTGGTCCTTCAATTGCCTGAGGATGCGGAACAGATGGTCGGCCTCGGCCGGCGTCAACACGCCCGTCGGCTCGTCGAGAATCAGGATTTCGGCACCGCGATAAAGCGCCTTGAGGATTTCCACACGCTGCTGCAGGCCGACCGGCAATTCCTCGATGATGGCGTCGGGATCGACTTCCAGCCCGTATTCGCGCTCGAGCCGCTCCAGTTCGGAGCGCGCCTTGGCGATGCTCTTTTTCAACAGCGCATCGCTTTCGGCGCCGAGGATGATGTTTTCCAGCACGGTGAAATTGTCGACCAGCATAAAGTGCTGATGCACCATGCCGATGCCGAGCGCGATGGCGTCGTTGGAGGTCTTGATCGACGCCGGCTTGCCGCCGACGCGGATCTCGCCGCTGTCGGCCTGATAGAAGCCATAGAGGATCGACATCAGCGTCGACTTGCCGGCGCCGTTCTCGCCGACGATGCCGTGGATGGTGCCGCGTGCGATCTCCAGATTGATGTCGCGATTGGCGCGAACGGCGCCAAAACTCTTGTTGATGCCGATCAGTTCGATTGCGGCTTGCGCCATGCAGCCTGTCCCACTCTTATTTTTTTATCGCTTGGTCAAAACGCCTAGCATGATGCCCCACCCGTGCCAATTGGCGGCGCAGTGGCCACTCTCGACAAATCCCGGTGCGCTTGTCAATTTCGAACGTGGCCGCAGACCTTCACATTCACTAATATGCAAGGCTCAACAGTCGCATCATGCTGCAACTGCGTGCACCAGGACCTGGGGAGTTTCGAATGATCATGCCTGTCGACCGGCTGACGACGCTGGAAATCCGCGCCGCCGAGCAGGAAAAGACCATCGAGGAACTGTCGGGCCAGATCGCCGAACAGTGGACGGCGATCGAACGCATGCAGCGCAAGCTCGATGCCCTGACCGGGCGCTTCATGGCTCTGGAGGAACAATCGGGACCCGACGTGCCGATAACCAAACCGCCGCACTGGTAGCAAGGAGAAGCCTATGGCCGGTGAAAGCGATCGCGTTGCGCGGGCGGGCGATTATGTACTTGGCCTGATGAACGATCGCAACCGCGAACGTGCCGAGCGCGACCTGGAGATCGATCCCGCCTTCCGCGACACGGTGATGCGGCTGGCCGAGCGCATGCATGTCTTCGACCGTGGTCCGCCATCGGGCGGCAGCGATCGCTGGCGGCTGATTTCGCAACGCATCGCCGAACTGCCGCAGATGCGTGTGGTCGGCCAGGGCGAAGCGAAGCCGGTGATCGGCAGGCTGGAGCGGAAGCCCTATGGCGTCGGCGTGCATTCGCTCGGTGGCCGACGCGGCTTCGCTATCGCCATTGCGCTGATGGTGGTGTTTGCGCTGGGTTATCTCTTGGGCTTGTTGTCGACCGGCGGTGCGCTTCTGCCCTGACGTCCAAGGCAATCGCATATGGACTCTTGCGAAGAAGGACCCGCAACGCCGGAACTGCCGATCTCCCCCCTTGCGGGGGAGATGGCCGGCAGGCCAGAGGGGGGTGTGAAGGATCGCCAACCTGAATGGCTCCAGAATGAACCGTAATTGGCTGTTAGGCCGAGGGACAGCACCCCCCTCTGCCTTGCCAGGCATCTCCCCCGCAAGGGGGGAGATCGGACGTCGCCGAGACCTCCGCCAATCCTCAACATCCTTTAAAGCCCTCAAACAAAACCGCCGGGCTTTCACCCGGCGGTTCGTAAGCGAATTCTTATCAATCAATACGGGCAGGCGTTGTCGGCGGTGTAGTCGTGCACCTGGATCGTGCCGGCGATGATGTCGGCCTTGGCCTTTTCGACGGCAGCCTTCATTTCGTCGGTGACCAGCGCCTTGTTGTTGTCGTCCATGGCGTAGTCGACGCCGCCCTCCTTGAGGCCGAGATTTTGCAGGCCGCCTTTGAAGGTGCCGTTCTTGCCGTCCATGAAGGCGGTGTAGACGGCCACGTCGACGCGCTTCAGCATTGAGGTCAGCACCTTGCCGGGCTGCAGGCCGTTCTGGTTGGAATCGACGCCGATGCCGAGCTTGCCGGCATCCGCCGCCGCCTGCAGCACGCCGACGCCGGTACCGCCGGCCGCGGCATAGACCACGTCGGAGCCCTGGTCGATCTGTGTCTTGGCGATCTCGCCGCCCTTGGCCGGATCGTTCCACGCCGCGGGCGTGTCACCGGTCATGTTCTGGATGACATCGGTCGCACCGGCCGCCTTGGCGCCGCCGACATAGCCGCATTCGAACTTGCGGATCAGCGGAATGTCCATGCCGCCGATGAAGGACACCTTCTTGGACTTCGAGGCCATCGCCGCCAGGATGCCGACGAGATAGGAGCCTTCGTTTTCCTTGAACACAAGCGAGCGGACATTGGGCATATCGACGGCATCGTCGATGATGGCGAAGTTGAGATCGGGATATTCCTTCGCGACCACCTTCAGCGCATCCTCCCAGGCAAACCCGGCCATGACGATCGGGTTGCGGCCGTCCTCGGCGAAGCGGCGCAGCGCCTGCTCGCGTTGCGAGGCGTTCGACACTTCGAACTCGACATAGGCGGTGCCGGTCTCGGTCTTGAACTTTTCGGCGCCGTGATAGGCAGCCTCGTTGAAGGATTTGTCGAACTTGCCGCCGAGATCGTAGAGGATGGCCGGCTGGACATCCGCGGCGAAAGCCGGAAGAACCATTGCGGTTGCGGCCAGGAGGCCGAGAACGATACGTTTCATGTGATCCACACCCTGTCGGTTATTTTTTTCCGTTACGCGCCGTCCGCCTGCCCGGTTCTCCGGCAGGCATGCGGCATCAGCCAGGAGTGTACTCCCCTCCCGCTCAAGGCAATCTGGCACGGCCCGAAACAAAATTCACGCGGAATTTTGACCTTTTGGAAAAGCATGCCCCCCGTTGGAAAAACATGCCCAATGCGGTGACAGCTGTGGACGATTGCCGCGTTGTCGTCGCAAGTCCGCTGGGACAACCCATCAGCCCGGCGCGAATTCTCCGCCGCGCCGCCGGCGCCGGTAGCCGATCGCATAGAGGATGAAGGCAAGCACCGCGAACACGGCAAACCCCGGCTGGGCAAGCACCCAGGCGATGCCGCCATCCCATATCATCGGATTGACCTTGGCGCGCACGAAGGTCTCGAAGGCCGCGCGGGTGTCGGGCGAAACCGCCAGCCAGCTCGAATTCAGCGGCGTCATGACCAATGTGGAAGCCGCCACCGAGCGCGTCGCGTCGAGCACGGCCATGATGACGGCGACCGAGAGTGCGATCATGGCCGCGAGGCGAAACAAAAAACGCAACATCGAAATCTTCCCCGGTCCCCAAGTTCCTCCCGAGGACCTTCCGGTCAAAGGCGAGGAATAGAACGCGCACGCCCGGCGTGCAATCGCCATACGCGAATTTGAAGCCTATCGCCCGCCTATATGGCCACCTTTCGGCTCCGCCGATGGACGAGCCAGACGCCGAGGACGGCGCCGCCAATGGCCCCGACCACCAGCCCGGCAAGGCCGATGAACACCGCGAAGTAGCCGCAGCCGCCTTCGAAACAGCTGATGTCGGTGGCTTCGGCGATCCCCGCGCCGAGCGCGAAGCCGGCGACAGTGCCGACGACGGCGCCGAGGGTGATGCCGGCCAGCGCGGCGACGATCGAACTAAAGGCTGACGGTGCCTGCGCTTCCGGCCTTGCATAAAAGGCCTTGGCCTCGTCGCGGCGGCGCAGCAGGTAAATGCAAAACAGGCCGATGACGATTTCGGTGGCGGCGATCGCAAGCTCCCTGGCGGAGACGGTGAAATCGGGCACGGTCAGCGCATAGACCTGCTCGGCCAGCCGCCAGGCGATAGTGGTGATCTGCCAGATGGTGAAATGACGCGGAAAGCGCGCGGAACGGCTTAAGGCGAGGCCGAGCAGATAAAGCCCCCACACGATGGTGACGATGTCGAAGGCCAGTCCGCCAAGCACGAAATAGAAGACCCTGTCCGGCAGGCCGGAACTCTCGAACAGCCACCGCGCCGAGACCAGCCAGTAGACCGACCATGCCATCACGAAGAGGAGCCAGACCACGGGCACGAAGGACAGCCCGCTGTCCGGACGCCCTGCGGGCGTCAGCCCGCCTGGCATGCCTCCGGCCGGCGTTCCGCTGGCCGGCTGTTCATTGCTCGATGTCATGTCTGGACGTTGCCCCCGCAAAGCCTCCGCCGCACTCGACAGGTGGCGAGGGGCGAAGTCAAGCGCGGCCGGCCCTGCCGCCTTGCCCGTGCACACCATTCAGAACCGAAGCGCCTTAGAAGCGGAGCCGTTCAACGCCCCGCGAAACGATGCATGGCCGGCAAAGCGAATAGACTGCCGTTATGGCTTGGCATTCGGCGCCGGATCGACTAGATGAGCCCCGCGCCTGTTTGATTGACGGGCGCCGGGAAGGGCATCCGCTGGTTGGCGGTGTCCATCAAGCGGGTCTTCCCGCAAATCCCAAAGGGATGCATCTCCCCAACCCGCGTGGCAAAACCGGCCGGCGCGAATGCAAGGACGGAGAGGTGGCCGAGTGGTTGAAGGCGCACGCCTGGAAAGTGTGTTTACGGGAGACCGTAACGCGGGTTCGAATCCCGCTCTCTCCGCCATTTGTCAAAAATAACGAAATCAAATCAATACGTTAGAAAAACGTCGACCATGGCCCCACATTCCTACCCACATAGGAATATTTTCCTATTCTTATATATAAGTGCCCCGATGATTGCTTAGGCTCCTTGAGTGCAAATTCAGGTCCCTGTCCGGGCGCTCGTACTATTCCAGAATTCCGCTGATGAGGTGGGTTGGCACGCTTGGCCATATCTTGATAGCGCGTGCATACGTCTGGTCGTCATGGTGAAACATCGGCCGCAGGTCTTTTATGAAGCGCGGTTCGTATAGTCCGAACTCGCTTGCCTCCCAAGCCTGTCCGATGGAGCTCACCACGCAATCGGCAATCTGCAACCCGCGCAACTCTTCGTTCGGCTTGATGAAGATGCCCTTGTTGCGGAGGAAGCTCCACTCCATCCGGTCCTCCTTCACGAACGGGCTGGAGATGACGCGTTCAAGGTACTCGTTTAGGTTTTCGACGGTCAGTCCGCGCCGGCTCGACAGGTACACGTGCATTTCATCGTACATGCCATGATCGCGACACCAAATCGTAGCCTTTTCCAGCAAGAAGCGGAGAGCATAGAAATACAGAAAGTAGCGTTTACGGAAATTATCAGGCTTCAGGATGCCGGGCTTGTAGATGGCTACGGCCATCGCTCGCAACCCGGTGTCCCGCATCGCGTCAATGAAGCCGAGACGGACGTTATGGCTCGCCTTCTGAAAATGGAAATGCCAGTTTGGCGCTCGGTGCTTTGATTTGAACGCGTCATAAGCAAGTTTCGTAGCCTCAAAGACGATGTGATCGCGCTGTATGGCGCCGCCGACTATCAACCAGTCTGATGAGGTAGGGCTAAACCCCTCTTCTCCGCTTTCATCGACATAGAGAACTGCCATGCCAGAAACCTCAAAAGACGAGGACCAGGAAAGGGACGACGAGGTTTTGCGTCGCCTGTTGAAGACCCCTCCCGATCAGAATACCGGGAAGGGAAAAGCCCGCCGCGCCAGATGGCATCAAGGACAGTGAGGGAGTGCCAAGAGATTGTTAGGTTCAACGCCGTCCGAGTCGGTTTTTAGATACTTTCGGCCGTTTCTCGTGTGCACATTGATCCAGACAGAATTGCCCGCTGTATCTACCGTCCAGAATTTGTCGCCTCCCTCGATAAGCGTGATTAGCTGGTCAATGGTTCTATACCACTGGGTGTCGCCCTTCCCTCCCAGCCCCTGGAGGCGGCGGTCTGGATCGTTGTTGTCGGGTTTGTGGCAATTGACTTGGAATGTTCCTGCCATTGGTGTTTTTCCTGTTTAGGGCCACAGGATGGCTTGACCGACTCACCGAGGAGCTTATTTTGGTGTTCGTTCTCATGTGCCTAGCCGTCCTGTGGCTTGGTTGCATTGGCGGCGGTGATTCGGGAAAAATCACCGCCGTTTGCATTCGGACAGACAGAGGACATGGCTAGCAACCCCTAAATGTCTCTATGCCCGGTTTCCACAGGCATAATTCTTGCGAAGTAGAATAAGCGCTTTCTGTTTAGGCGAGACTGGCCTTGAGCAACCCGACGATGGATCAAACAGTTATCGCGCGTCTTGCGCAGATAATCTTTTGGCGCGTCCACATCCGAGATTATCAAAGCTGCGCGGCGATTGTACCGGAAGTCAAGGTCGGCCAAGTAGCGATGCAAGTAGGCCAGCCGTGGCACTGATAGACACCAACCCTGCTGCGCTCTGACACTCAGAGAGATCTTTGCATGTCAGGTGTTAATATGGTCCCTACGCATTGCGTACCGGCTATAGCAAAGGCTCGTCCTGAAGCGGCGGCACGGAGCTGGTGAGCCATGCTTATCGCCGCGCGATAAAGCCATACGAGACTCCCGACCCGGACGCGCTACTAGGCAGGTGAAAAGCCATACGTTTCGCGGCGCGAAACAACCATACCAGACTCCTCGCCAGCCCTGATGCGAGCGAGGGGGTGAGCCATACATTCCACATTATGGAATACCCATACCAGCGGCTGATCGCACGCGCGACCGCAGCAACCGACTCCTCAGATGTTTCCGAGCGGACGACTCTAAGCGAACGCAGTAGCGCGGGCCTCTTCTCGCAGTTGTTCGTGAGCAGTGAGGGCGTGTCGCGCCGCGACATATCCATACACCAGCCTCCCATCGTGGTTCTGCGACCAGGTTATTCGACAGATATCCCTATCAGGACTGGCGGGCGGGCTCCTCTGAAACAGGACTCCTCGCGAACTTCCGCTTTCGAGCCAGACATCTGCTGCAATCAGCGTTAAGACTCGTCGCATTTCTTACGCGGAAAAGACTCCTCAAAATTGTTCCCGGCGGGCGACTCGGTAAGACTATTGCATTTCGGGAAAGCTTTCCCATCATGGTTGTTACATCAAATGTAACTCGCCCGTTTTGGTGCCGAATTAGCTACAGAGCGAGCCATACATCTTCAACATAAACGATCAGGAGAATGACAATGGAATACGAAACACCGGAAGAGACTAAACTTTTGAAGCAGGTAGCAATTGTATTCGCTGAATGTAAGGCGGCAGGGATCGAATATGAGGAAGTTTTAGCCGCCATTAATGCCGCATACGGTGGGATCAAAAGGCCCCGCACCGTAACGTCTAAGGAAGACCAAAAAGCGCATATGAGCGTCAACCGCGCAGAGGCCATGGTTAACCGCCGCAGGGACGCCATCATACTCGCCGGTATGACTGGTGCACAAGTTCGTCTTGCAAAGAAGTTAGCCGACGAAAATTGAACAAACCCGCCAAACAGTTTCAAAGCTAAGACTTATGCTGCGATATATATTCATATATCCCAGCATTTAGGTATGGCTGCACAATAAACTTGGAATCTAATGATTCCGATTGCGTCACCGGCGTTGGCCGGATATATTTACCGGTCCCGATCGCAATAAATCGCAATACACTTCGATGAGATGATCTGGATATAAATCAAATTTGGAGACTTGTAAAATGAAAACATTTCTGAGGCGCCCGGAAGTTCAACGAGTGACCGGACTTAGTACGAGTAGTTTGTACGAGCGAATGCAAGCTGGCGACTTCCCAAAACCTATCCGGATAGGCCCGAAGGCAGTCGCCTGGGACGAAGCGGAAATAGCCGAATGGCAAGAGCGCTGCCTCGCCAATCGCGACAAAGCAGCAGCTTAAAGAGGGAAGCACGATGATGTCAGACAAAAACAGCCACTCGGCCCTCACAGATCCTGACGACTTTTATACGCGGCCTGCGCCGAAGGGCGACAACGTTATGCCATTCGCTGGGGAGCAATGGCGGGGCGAGATGGCCGAGATGCACAAGCGCGACCAGGCACGACAGTTCGAAAGCGAGCGAGTTGCACGAGAACTGCTGGCACTGGCCGCTAACGCGCCCGACGATTTCGCCGCCTTCGTGTATTCGTATCCAGTAATTGCCGCGTATTTGCTGCCGGTATTCGAGAAGGCTTTCGCCAATGTCGAAGGCTAAGCAACGCAGGGTAACCGATAAGGAGGCCCGGCGCATTCTTGGCCGGCTTCGACTCAAAGACGGTGATTTGGGCGGACAGGTGCTAGCCGCATCGAACAACGTCCTCGCCCAGATGAAGGCGCTCATGTGGTTGTCGGAGGCATGGCCTGAAGTGGAGGCGACCTTGCGACCGCTTTTCATGCTCCATCATGCGGAGTGGATGGCCCAGTTCGAGGTCTCGAAGCGCGTTTCGTTCCGCACGTTGTTCCAATGGGCGCAAGCGCTGACCACCACGATGCGCATTATGGGGATGCCACCCACGTCCGAACTGTTGGCCGCACAAGCCATGGCTAGTGCGCTGGCTGAGGCCGAGCTTCGACGGCGCGGGTTCTTCGGTGAAGGCGCTGAGCTTGAATTGGTGTGACGTGCCGCCCCACCGGGAAAGGCCGCTGAGTGTTTCGGCGCTGGCGGATTTCGCCCTTTCCGTAATCGTAATCGTCTGGATCGTGCTGACCTGAAAGGAGTCAGAAGATGGGCATCGTGATTTCAATTGACGAAGTGCGGGCGAAGAGGGCGGAGCGACAGCAGCTCCTCGATCCGCGCGTTGACAAATCATTCGTAGCGGCGTGGCAGGCGACCTTTGAAGCTCTTGAGCTTGTCGAGACGATCCCCCTGCCAAAGGCGGCGCGAGCACGGGAACTGCTGCTGCGGGGGCTGGAAGTGATGCTTGAACGCGAGACTAGGAGGCTCGGACAATGGGCGAACTGATGCCGATTTTGGATGGGTTCGAATTCAACGTGGTCGGTGAGATCACTGCCGACGAAATGGCGGCCATGACTGCGGAGGATTGGGCACAGATAGACGCTTGGGAAAAAGCGCAGGGAAAACTGTCGACCGCGCAGAGCGTATCGCTGGTGCAAATGTTCGCCGCCCAACTTGCGATCAAGCAAGGGAAGGACGGGGGTGGCAGTCCCTCGAAGGAATTTAGCCGGACGAAAAATTCGAACGGCACCGCGCCCTCGT
Organism: Mesorhizobium sp. C416B; assembly: GCF_030323165.1. Taxonomy (NCBI): domain Bacteria; kingdom Pseudomonadati; phylum Pseudomonadota; class Alphaproteobacteria; order Hyphomicrobiales; family Phyllobacteriaceae; genus Mesorhizobium; species Mesorhizobium sp. C416B. The sequence goes on along the minus strand of NZ_CP100471.1, from coordinate 4,947,873 downwards.
TGGAAAACGCGAAGCTGGCCATCCAGAAGCTCGGCATCGTCTTTCGCTACAACCTTTTTTCGCAGCGAGTGACCGTCGAGGGCCATGACCGGCTAGGGGTGTCGATGGATGACATCGTGCTTCAGTTGAGGAACGTCGTGCTTGAACGGCTCGGCTTTGATCCTGAGCCCCACCACACCCGAGACGCCATCCGCATATTGGCGCTGCAGAACTCGTTCGATCCGGTGCGGGAATATCTGGACGTGCTCGTCCCCAAAGCGGGCGTCAACTGCTTGGACACATGGCTCACCGATTGTCTGGGCGCGGAGGACAACGAACTTACGAGGGCGTTTGGGCGGGCGGTGCTGATCGCCGCTGTTCGACGGGTCAGGCGGCCCGGAAGTAAATTCGATTTCGTGCTTGTGCTGGAAGGGCCGCAGGGCGGGGGCAAGTCGAGCGCGCTGAAAATCCTGGCCGGGGGCGAGGAGTACTTCAGCGATGAGATCGTGCTTGGCGTCTCGTACAAAGAACAGCAGGAGTTGCTCCAGGGAAAATGGATCGTAGAGCTTCCCGAACTCGCGGGTTTGAAAGCCTCCGACATTAGGGGGCTGAAGCAGTTCGTGTCCAAAACCCACGACCGGGCGCGACCGGCGTTCGGGCGCTCGGTGGAGGAAATGCCGAGGCGGGGCGTTATGATAGGCACGACGAACGATGCTGAATACTTGCGGGACATGACGGGGAACCGGAGGTTCTGGCCTGTCGTCGTTGGGAAGATCGATCTGCCAAAACTCCGGGAAATTCGGGACCAACTGTGGGCCGAGGCGGCGGCGGCGGAACTGGAGGCCGACGATCCCATAACCATTCCGGAAAGTTTGTGGGCTGCGGCGGCAGAACGGCAAGCCGAGCGGGTAGCGGGTGACCCATGGGAAACAATTTTGGCGGACGAGTTGCCAGCCTACGCAACGCAAGTGGGCGGGGAGTTGCGGATCGCCACGCAAACAGTGATTGAGAAGGTGATGAAGCTGGACATGCGCGAGGCGAGGCGCGGTGACACGGCCCGGCTGGCCGAATGCATGCGGCGCCTGGGGTGGACCGGTCCGAAGGTACTTTGGCTCAATGGTGCTGATGTCCGGGGCTACGCGAAGTCGGTGGCGGGATGAGCGGGGATGGTATGGCTGTTTTCCCCGCAATGGCCATGCTTTGCCCGGTCACCCTACACACCCTACACCCTACACGTAGGGTCGGAACGGTTTGTCCGGCGTATGTCATGTTTCCCATCGGTTCCATTTTGATGTGTAGGAGCCAGTAGGGTGTAGGGAATCCATAATTCCATTGATTTAAAACGATAATTTGGTGCAATGCACCCTACGCCCACCCTACACCCTACGGTTCCGGCCCGGAAAGAGAAGGCAAAAATGACCGAAAGTGAAACTCTCAGCCCGGCGCTGCAAAAACTACTCGGCATCATGACCTCGCCAGACGTCCCAGTCGATCGATCGATCGAGGCAGCAAAGGCAATCATCGAGTATGAGGCTCCGCCCGAGGTGTTCGAACTCACCTACCAATTCTTGATGGGCGTGGCGAATGACCCCAAGGCCGATGTTGGACTCCAACTGGAAGCGCTGAAGCTCATTCGGAAGGTCGAGGCGCGCCGCGTGTCACCCGGCACGACGAAGGGCGTGGACCCGATGGATGGGCTGGGCAAGCGGCTTGAAGAGGCGAGACTGCGGGCGGAGGCGAGGCGGAAGCTAGTCAACTGACCAGGCGGCTTAGCGAGGCATCGAGAAGATTTCCAGACTAACCGGACCACCCTTGTTGCAGCTTGTGCAAAACAATGCCCGTTCCACCGAGCTAAAAAGCGCCCCCTTCCCGTACCGCCGGATGAGTGCCTCCGGCTTCACCGGGGCATGATGGGAGCAGTTCTTGCACCACGCTCGCAGCGTGTGCCAGCTTCGCAGATCACCGAGCGCAACGTCCAGGCCGGCATGAATGCTACCGTCCACGATGGTCTCAGGCGGAATGGTCGTCTCTCCGGGCGTGAGGATTTTTTCCATCACATGCCGGCTGTTGTAATGAACTAGAAGCGCGCCCGGCCTTCGGCGAATGGCAGCCTGCCACGCAGCTTGACTTACCGATGAATCCGGCGAGCGGTTGATGGTCTCTGCGAGTTCCTTTTCCTCGCGATCCCAAACCTCAATCCGAAAGTTGTCCTCGGCTGTTTTTCCCATAGCTCCGCAAGCCGAACGCAAGGCGCCAGGCTCCATTTCCTCGATCTGCTGATGCATCTGCATACGGAACAAATTCCTAGCCGGTCAATGCCGGCTTGACATTTTTGTTCCTATTTTGTTCACTGTAGCAAATGAGCGACGAAATCAGACTGCCAAGCCCTGGTCACATCACTGCGTTCAGAAACTACGGCTTTGGGGCTTCAAACAGGGTTGCGATCCGTGCTTCGGAAAGGCGCTCTTTGCCATCCAGCTTCACAATCTCACGCAACGTGATGAGGTCACAATCGCTTTTGGCTTGCGCAACTAAATTATCGATCGTGGCCTGCTCATTGACCGGTAGAAACGAGGCAAGTTCAAATCCGGCCCTGGTCAGGTTGTAGCCCTGAAGCTGAACATCACGACCCAGCTTGATGTGGAATTCTACGAATTTTCCTTCGACTCTTTGACCCACGCACGGATTGTCATCGGTTCGGTTAAGTTTCTTTGAGACCCCCATCCCACCAGCCGCGTCCACTAGACCAGCAGCATCTAGTTCATCAATTCTAGGCATGGGCTTGGCCAGTTTCAGAATATTCTTATTTTCCGCGACTTCGGAGCTTAACATTGTCTTCCCCAATCGACGTGTTGCGAACTCTTGGAACACAGAAGCAGTTTCACGATCCAGCTCGGAAGCGATCCGGAGGGTTCGCAGTGAGAACGCGCCGGGCTTCCTGATCTCCCCAGCAAGTATGCGGCCCCACAGCTTGCGCATATTTTCGCTGGTGGCCTTCTCGGCATAGCCTTCGAAGAAATTCAACCAATCATCGTCAACGTCTGCGCTTGTGCCGTGATCGATCGTCGGTCCTGTATGATCCTCGATGGCGGCCTCAAAGGCTGAAGACGTGAGTTCCTCAAAGGCCTCGAGTGCAACGTGGGCAACGTTCCGCTTCTTCGGATCGAGTTGCGCCATGAGGCGAGCGGCCTCATGTGCTGACATGCCCCTCTTTTCTATATCTCTGACACCGGCATTTACCGCCGCTTCGATCAACCGCCGCTGACCTTCAGTGACGGCCTCTGTCAACACAGGCTTGCGTTCCAGATCGGGGGTCCAGCGCCCAAAGATAGCGCCTACTAAGCGGTCAAATACTGAGACGGTTCGAAGATTGGTGGAACCTGTCACACCTCGATCAGTCAATTCAAAAGAAATATCGAGCCTGCCCTCATCACTCTTTTCGGTCATTGGTCCCCATCCCATCATTTGGTGCTGAGCATAGTGGAGTGGTGAGGCGCCATTCAATAAGGTCGTCTTGCAATTCGGGTTCGCTGCATAACGTGCTGACAACAAATAGCAGGAGACAAGCTAAGCTGTCGCTACGATTCATCCGCAGTGGGTCGCTAGATAGTCCGACGCTTCCAGCGCGGCCGCAAAGTCAGCATTCTTTAGCTCTGCCGAAGTCTTCTGCGAGGCGTTTTGCACGTTAGCGTCAATCACGCATAGCAGTTGATGAATGGCTTGTAATTGCTGTGGCTTTGTGAACTGAACCGTTCGTTCCGGATATCCAGGCTTGAGGCTGCGAAGTCCCCGGGCAGCAGATATTAGGCCCTTTGCCGCCTCTGCGAAATCCACGAATGCGTCCGAGACGGGGGAGCCAATGTAGGTCGAGCCCTGTTCGCCCCCCTTGCCGACCAGAATAGCGGCACCTCGGATATCATTCACTCGTCGGAGAACTCCTGCCATCTGAGTGTCAATAAGCTTATCGATCTCGGCGGCCTGGAGAATAGCAGTCTGCGCGCCAATGAAACGCGCTTGCATCCGAGCTTCTTCCGCTTGCTGTTTTGCAACCTCGCGGTTCTGGCGAAACTCCTCCCTGGTTAGGCGCAATTCTTCGCGCTGAAGCGCAAGTTCCTGCGACTGCACCATGGTAGCAACGAACAGCCAAAGGAACGCGAGTGGCGCGCAAGCGCCTGCGAGGAAGTCGCCAAAGGTGTTTAGCGAGAGGTCGTTATTGGTAATGTGCAGAAAGCCGTCAACTCTGGGATCAAAAAGCACAAATGCGATTAAGGCCGCATAGACCGCTGTGGCGATCCACCCGAAAACCACCCAGCCAGACAACCTTCGGCGCCCAGTCGGCGCGTCGTGGCCCTCCATCTACCCCTCCACTTTGAATCCCTGGGGAGAGCTTACGCCGCATCCCTCAGAATGCGAAACACAGTCGCCCGCCCAATCCCCACCTTGCAATGTCGGTTCATTCCTTCAGCCTCCGGCTTGGTGCTTGATCCGCTGCACAGTGCCGACGCTGACGCGGTGCTTCGCCGCGAGCGCGCGAACGCTGCCTTCATCACAAGCGATTGCCTCTTCCGTCGCCTTAGCAACGCGAGGACGGCCCAGCCTCTTGCCCTTCGCCCGCGCCGAGTTGAGACCCGATTTGACTCGCTCGCTTATCATGGCGCGCTCGAACTCCGCGAACACCCCCATCATTTGAAACATGGCTTTGCCCGCTGGAGTCGTCGTGTCGATGCCCTGCTGGTGGAGGAAGAGATCAACGCGCAGCGCGTGCAGGTCGGAGAGGAAGGCGACAAGGCCCTGAAGTGAGCGGCCCAGCCGGTCGACGCTCCACGCCATCACCACATCGAACCGCCGGCGGGCAGCGTCTTTGCAGAGCGCTTCGAAGGCGGGGCGCTTGGCGCTTGCTCCGCTAACGCCGTGATCGCGGTAGACCTGGACGATTTCCCATCCCGTCCGGCCCGCGACTTCCCGCAATTCGCGCTCTTGTCGGTCGGTAGTTTGCTGGTCGGTGGATACGCGGAGGTAGAGTGCGGCGCGCATGGCGTTCGCCCTTTCCATGATGTGCTAACGATCAACCGGACGGCCCGCTTTCACGAGCCGCCCAGCTGGCATTGGCGATGGCTGTTAGATGGTCAGTTCAAATTCAGTCGCTGCCTTCGCGGCAAGCGATGCCTGATGGGCAGTCCGCGCCTGAGCGTCGAGGCGGTCGCGCTTCGCATTGGGAAGCCCCGTGAAAAGCCCCATGAGGAACTTGTTTCGGTCCTTCGCGTCGGTCTGCTCATACCGGGCCTTGCTCTCCGGGCTGAGTGCATTGCGCACCATCTGACGGATGAACCGGACGTGTGGCTCTTCCGCAGGACCAGCCGTTCGCCCGATCGCGCCCTCAATCAGCCGTTTGCGCTTAGCGTCGAAAGCGGCGCTGGCCGCCTCCTGGCTCTTCGCGCCCGCGTATGCGTCCTGCAGAGATTGAAGCGCGAAGCCCATCAAGTATTCAACCGAAGCGTCTGGAAGGGCTTGGCCGTCCAACGTCCATTTACCCTTTTCAACGGCCAAAGTGGCCTCGCCCAAACTACCGAACTCGCGATGTGAAAACGTGCGCGTAACTTGCATAGCTGTATCTCCGTTCAATGGTGCGGCTGTGCCGCGTTAAGTGACTGAATTTACGAGAAAACTTCGCTCTACTATGCGCTACAGTCAAGCGCGATGTTCAAAAAACAAATGGTTTTTGAACGCAAAAATGACAGGCTCAAAAGCCCGCATTTCCGCCCTTTCGGCGCGGGCGTTTCGTAGGGGTTTTTTGAACACGCATCCCGAGGACTCAGATCGGATCGGGAGGCCTGGGATATGGCTCAACGTGGCGTGTTGCCGATCATGATGGATGGCGCATCGGGCGACCATGAACGCCGTGGCCGTGGGCGGGCCGTAGACGCGCGTTCATGCCATCGCCCGTCCACATACCGGGGCGACGTGCGCGCCCACCACGCGGCCAATGCGGGCGAACGAATGCGTATGGTCTTTTAACTCGAGACCCCCCACCCCCTTTCAGAATTTGGCGGAGGGCCTTTCGCTGGTGCCACCGGGACACCCCGCCCCTGCCTGGTCCCTCGCAAATTTGTCGAGAAATTCGGACGCCTCTTCGTCAAGAGTTAGAGGTACCGACTTGTTGCTTCAGACAAATGAAAGGCCCATACAGGTTGCAAATCCCCAGCTTGGGCTGCGCCATGAACCTAAATGAAGACAAACGGAAGTTACCAAAACTTGGCGATCACGCGACGTCCGGGCAATTGGGGGAAGCATCTGTCGAAGTTGCTGTATTAGAACTCGGCCAATTATATGAGCGACGGAGTGGCCTCGATTTTGGCGTGGACGGGGTGATTGAACTAGTCACCGACGGCTCAGTGAAACAGGCAAGCGGGCGCCAGGTAGCCGTGCAAGTCAAACGCGGCCTAAGTATCGTCGTGCCTACCCGATACGGCCGGACCCTATATTGCACTGAACAGCATGCCAACTACTGGCTGGGGCATTCACTTCCAGTCATCGTGGTTCATTGCGAACCTGAGACCAACCGCCTTCGCTGGCAACATGTATCTAGCGACACTCTGCGTCACACCGCTAACGGCTATGCGATAGATTTGCCTGAGCAAAGTGATCTGCACACCGCTCTCGAAAGCTTGAGGCTTATCGCCAGGACGCGCAGCAGCGCAGCGATCGCTGCCAAAGAGACTCTGCGCCTACTTTACAGTTTGGAAAAAGGTGTCCTTGCGCCCGAAGATGAACTGGGTCTGACCGCGCTTGCATTCAGCCGCGCTGCTTTGAGGGGCGAAACTTGTGAGATTGAGATTCAGATCGACGGCGAAGCTGATTTAATAGGAAGCATCGACGCAATTGCCGATGTATCTTCGCCAACGCCTGAACAGATCAAACAGGCGATAGTCCGAAAGGACATTCTTGCCAACTACCGAAAAACTGCTTCAAGGCTTCGTCGTGTTCTAATGTTGCTTCTGGCTGAACCAACGATTTCAACGGAATTCGGCTACCAAGACGATTTGCTCGCAGAGGCGATTCGCTTTGCGGCACCACCCTTTGCGGCACAACAAAACGCACGCGGCGACACTTATCTACAGGCCTGGCCAGGGCCCTATTTACAAAATCCTGTGGTTGGCTTTTTTGCACCGGCTGGCAGCTTGGAGGATTTCTACGCTCGAGACCCGCACAACCGTAGCCTGCTTTCCATGGGCAATTTGGGAGGTGTAACAGTCGGAGAGTTGGGAAATAGAGTCGTTGTAACTCGCTTCTTACCCACCCTTGCCCGTGTCTTAGTTAGCTTCGCCGATATGAACGGTCTCCAGGACAATGCTGTAATGGAGAAGATTGGACTGCCTCCTACGCTGTGGCTGACAGGTCCTGGCTAGAGAGCAGCGGATGCGACCATTGGCTTGTTATTATCTGTAGTCAGGTTCTTGGTGGGTTTTCTGGGGCAAGGTGGTGATGACTGTCATGAGGATTTTTCGAACGTTGGCAGCGACGCTTTGCGCCATAAGCGCGGCTAGTTGCGTTTCAGCGCGAAATGGTGAACCCAGCAAGACGTGGGAGTCCAACAAGTCTGTCGACGCTTTGGCTACCTGTCTGGTGCCAGCCCTGCTCATAAAGCATACATTTCCCGGCGACCCGGACGTTACGCACTACCTTCAGACGATCATTCCTGGTCGCGTCTACGAGGTTCAACCCCAGCAAATAATCACGCTAGGCGTCGAGCGGTATTTTGTCCGTCTGACGGTCAAGGAAGGCGGAGCCACTCATGTCGAACTTTTTGCAGATTCGGCCTACCGGCAACACGCGTTGAACGCCGTAAACAGTTGCGCTTAGGCCGTCTTCCCTGAGTTGCAATAACCGGCCCAAGCCGTCATCAGCCGCCGGCGCTTCTCCAGCATGTCGCCCCGCTGATAAGCCGCCTCCGTCTTGTCAGTGAGGACGTGCGCCAATGCCGCCTCCGCAATCTCGCGCGGGAAATTAGACCGCTCCGCTGCCCAGTCGCGGAACGTCGAGCGGAAGCCGTGGACGGTCAGGCCCTCCATCCCTTCCATACCCCGGAGGAGTTCGAGCATCGCCATATTGCTGAGTGGCTTCCCTTTTCGCGCGCCGGGGAAAAGGTAGGGGCTTTCCGCCTCGCGTGGAACGCCCTTCAAAATCTCGATCGCACGATCCGAGAGCGGGACGCGGTGCGGCCGGTCGGCCTTCATGCGCACGGCGGGGATTGTCCAGAGCTTGTTGGCGAAATCGACCTCGCCCTCCATCACCCCGATAGCCTCGCCTGTGCGCACAGCGGTCAAGATGGTGAACTCAAGCGCACGGGCCGAGATGCTATCCATTGACCGGAGCTGGGCCATGAACGCCGGCAAGTCTGCGTAAGGCATGGCCGCATGATGCTCGACCTTGGCGACCTTCGAACGCGCCGGAAGCAGCTTGTCGAGATGGCCGCGCCACCGGGCTGGGTTATCGCCGCCGCGGTAGTGGCGGGCCTTCGCCCAATCGAGAACCAGTTCGACACGGCCCCTGACGCGGGTGGCTGTCTCGGTCTTCGTTGTCCAAATCGGCTCTAGGATTTGCATGACATGCGCGGTGTCCACCTTTGCCACCGGCAGATCGCCGATCACAGGAAACGCATATGTGGCGAGTGTGTTCTGCCACTGGTCCGCATGTTTCGCGTTCTTCCAGCCAGCCTTCTGCGCGGCGATGTAGCGCTCGGACGCCTGCTTGAATGTGATCCGCTTGGCATCGTCGGCGCGGAGAGCAGCGGTACGCTCGCGGCGGTCCTCGATAGGGTCTTTGCCGTCCGACACGAGTTGCCTTGCCGCTCGCGCCCTCTCCCGTGCTTCCTTGAGGTTGAAGGTCTGAACGTCCCCTAGCCCCATGTACCGGGCCTTGCCAGCGAGCATGAAGCGGAAGAGCCAGGACTTGGTGATAGCCCCCTCCTGCGCACCTTTCGCGGTACTCTTTGCCACTTGCAGATAAAGGCCGCCGCCGTCACCGTAGGTGCCCGGCTTGGCTTTCTTCGCCACCTCGACGGCACTTAACTTGTTGATCGACCTGGCCATACGCCCGCCCAACGCTCTTGTTTGCGATGGTCAAAACATACCTACAATCCAACCCACAAACAAGCATTGGATTTGACCGGAATTAAGCAGAACTCTTCGGATCGATTTGGGCTGTTTTTACAATGTATTTATTGCGTTTTCAGAACTCGGCGGAACCTGCCGTGAGTGCGGCGGACGGACGCTCTCTCCGCCATTATCAAGCCAATGAAACCGCCTGCGATTTCCCACCCAGCGGGTGCGGCTGACTTTACTTCACATGCTCGCCCTGGGTTCATGGCGGATTGCCGGCTTGCTCGCCAAGCCAGGCGCAGAAATGCCGCGGAGCCATGCGGCGGTCGTCGTCACCTGGTCCGCCAGAGTTTCAAAGGCGTAGCGCCGAACCTCTGTCTTCACTCTTCGTGCCCCATCTGTCACCGTCGCAACCAACGCGGTAGTGCCGCCTGGTGCGGTCTCAGGTCGCAGATGAGGTAATTCCATGAATTATAACGATATCGACCTCAATCTATTGCGGGTCTTTGACGTGATGATGCGGGAAAGGAGCGTGACGCGGGCGGCTACCGAATTGGGCAGAACACAATCAGCTGTAAGCCACTCCCTGTCGAAGCTTCGGTATCTATTGCAGGATGAATTGTTCACCAGAGATGGCGGCGAGATGCGGCCAACTCCCCGGGCAGTTGAGCTGCTGTCGAATATTTCCGCCGCACTCGCGACGATCCGCGCATCGATCGACCGGCATCAGATCTTCAATCCAGCAACGACGCGACGCAACTTTCGAGTTGGGCTTACAGATTATCATGCCATGGTTTTCATCCCGGGCCTCATTCGAGAATTTTCCAGGCAAGCTCCTGGCGCGACGCTGAACGTCATTCCCGCAAACGGACCCGAAATCGGTTCATCGGTCTATTTGAGACAAGTTGACTGTGCGCTGACGGGAGCAGCGATACGCGACGACCCAGGTCTCTTGAAGGTGGAGCTTGGCCAGGACCGATTGTTTTGCGCGGTGTGGAGTGGAAGCAAGATCGCCAGAAGCGCTATGACGCTGGAAACCTATTTGGCCAGTTCTCACCTCCAGATTTCCGCAGATGGCCTGGCGGAAGGCCTCGCGGATGCCGCCCTCAAACAGATGGGTCTTCGCCGCAATGTCGTTGCGACCATCTCGAACTATCCGGTGCTGCCCTGGGCGCTTCGCGGCACTGAACTGATTACCCATTGCGGTGATGCCATCCTGCAAATGATGGACGAGAGGAGTGAGGTGACGTTGGTCCCGCCACCCATTCCGATATCGAATGTGAATGCCTGGCTTATTGTTCACCGCCAGATGGCGAATGACCCGGGAACCAGGTGGCTCCGGGAAATCATCGTGGGCATCTACAACGAGTCGCGGACCAAGAGACCAAGGGTCGACCGTCGGAGACCTGGGTCGGCCGTAAAATAGGTCGCGCGCGCTGTCGTCTGTTTCAACACTCGAGCGCCTTTTTACCTGCGAGCGGGTGCTGCGCAATTATGAGGGGCGCTCATTTTGACCATGAGGACAATCGATTTGACGAATAGTTTACCTGGAGAGCACATTCCCTTTCAACAATAACAGGGGAATGCCGAAATGAGATCAACGTTCAAGGGCCTACTTGCCCTCGCCATCGCGTGCACCGCCTCCTCGGCGTGGTCCGCAACCCTCGACAATGTCAAGAAAAATGGCGTGCTGACCTGTGGCACGAATTCGGCCACGGCTGGCTTCAGCCTCCCCGACAATGAAGGCAAATGGACCGGATTTGTCGTCGATTATTGTCGCGCCGTGGCCGCTGCCGTGCTCGGGGATGCGCAAAAGGTCAAGTTCATCCCATTGACGCCAAAGGATCGCTTCACCGCCTTGCAGTCGGGAGAGATCGACAATAACAGGGGAATGCCGAAATGAGATCAACGTTCAAGGGCCTACTTGCCCTCGCCATCGCGTGCACCGCCTCCTCGGCGTGGTCCGCAACCCTCGACAATGTCAAGAAAAATGGCGTGCTGACCTGTGGCACGAATTCGGCCACGGCTGGCTTCAGCCTCCCCGACAATGAAGGCAAATGGACCGGATTTGTCGTCGATTATTGTCGCGCCGTGGCCGCTGCCGTGCTCGGGGATGCGCAAAAGGTCAAGTTCATCCCATTGACGCCAAAGGATCGCTTCACCGCCTTGCAGTCGGGAGAGATCGACATTCTCGCGCACAACGCAACCTGGACATCGTCCCGCGATACGTCGCTAGGCATACTGTTTGCCGGCACGTATTTCTATGACGGCCAGGGGTTCATGGTGCGCAAGGCCGACAACATCACGTCAGCCAAGGGGCTCGACGGCGCATCGATATGCGTCACCCAGGGCACCACGACCGAGTTGAACCTTGCCGACTATTTTCGCTCGCAGTCGATCAAGTACACGACGGTTGGTTTCGCGGACGAGGAAGCTGTGGTGAAGGCTTATGAGGAGGGGCGTTGCGACGTCTTGTCCGCAGACACCTCCACCTTGAACGCGTCGCGGCTTCGCATGGCCAAGCCGGACGACAGCATTGTTCTTCCCGAGCTGATCTCCAAGGAGCCGCTTGGCCCGGCCGTGCGGCAGGGTGACGACCAGTGGCTCAATGTGGCGAAGTGGACGCTCTACGTCATGGTGGCCGCGGAGGAATACGGGGTCACCTCCAAGAACGTCGATGCCATGAAATCGTCGGACAACCCCAGCATCCGCCGCTTGCTTGGCGTGGACGGCAGCATAGGCAAGGACATCGGGCTCGGCGATAGCTGGCCGGTCGAGGTGATCAAGCAGGTCGGCAATTACGGCGAAGTGTTTGATCGCAATGTCGGCAAGGATTCGCCGCTGAAAATGGAGCGCGGCATGAACGCGCTCTGGAACCAAGGCGGCGTTCAATACGCTCCGCCGATCCGCTAACGCATGTCGCTCAAAAATGGCCCCGGTTTTGAGACACGACGTGCATAAAAACAAAGACCCTAAAGCGCGTCGCCTGAGTCCGTTCAAACGCGACGCGCTTTAAGCAAAGCATGGTTGCAAGGCGCTGGCGTGTTACCGTCAGCGCCTTGCACGGACCGGATAGGAACAGGCCATGTCCCATTTGTCGCTTCCCGCGCCGTCGCGCAGGAGGTTGTCGCTGCACGATACGAAGGTGCGGGGCATCTTCTACCAGCTCTTGCTCGCCGGCTGCCTGCTGGCCTTGGCCCTGGGCATCGGCATGCAGACTGCATCGAATATGCGGGTCCGGGGGATTCCGCTCTCATTCGACTTTTGGAATGAGTCTGCCGGCTTCGACATCAATCAAACCCTGATACCGTACGATGCATTGTCCAGCTACGGTCAGGCGTTCTGGGTGGGAGTGGCCAACACCCTCTACGTCAGTCTCCTCGCAATCCTGTTTGCGACCTTGCTTGGCTTCGTCATCGGCGTTGCCCGCCTGTCGCCGAACTGGATCGTTTCGAAGGTGGCGACCGCCTATGTCGAGCTTGTGCGCAATGTTCCGTTGTTGCTGCAGCTGCTGTTCTGGTACAACGCCGTCCTCAAGCCGTTGCCCTCGCCGAAGGCGTCCATCGCCATTCCCGGCGGCATCTACCTCAACAATCGCGGCCTCATCGTTCCGGAGATTCATCTGCATCCGGGAGCGGGGCTGGTGGGCCTGGCATTCGTTGCGGCCATTTCCTGCTGCGTTGCATTCTGGTTTCGCGCCAGGAGCGTCCAGAGACGGACGGGCAGGCAGCTGCCGGTGCTTCTGGTCAGTCTGGCGACCTTGATAGGATTTCCGCTGGTCGTGTTCCTGGCGGCTGGCGAGCCGGTCTCGTTCGTCGCCCCGCAGCTACGGGGTTTCAATTTTCAAGGCGGGCATCAGCTCTATCCGGAGTTTGCCGCTCTCCTGATCGGTCTGTCGGTCTACACCGGTTCATACATCGCCGAGATCGTGCGAGGTGGAATCCAGGCAGTGCCAAAGGGCCAGACCGAGGCTGCGCATGCGCTGGGGCTGGCGCCGGGCAAGACGCTTCGTCTGGTCGTCGTTCCCCAGGCGCTGCGCATCATCATACCCCCTTTGACAAGCCAGTATCTCAATCTCATCAAAAACTCGTCGCTTGCCGTGTTCATCGGCTATCCCGACCTCGTTCAGATCTTTGCCGGCACGGTGCTCAACCAGACCGGAGCCGCCGTCCAGGTCATGGCGATTACCCTGTCGGTCTATCTCGTCATCTCCCTTGCCACGTCATTGGCCATGAACGCGTGTAACCGACATTTTGCAATCGTTGAAAGGTGACGGATGAGCGATCAGTCCATGCGTTCGCCAGTTGACGTCAGCGCGCTCATACCAGCCATGGCGCCTCCCGCGGACGTTCGACCGGGTCCAGTGAGCTGGATGAAAAAGAACCTGTTTTCGACGCCGTCTTCAGGCGCGCTGACAGTATGCTTTGTCCTCCTCGCCGCGTGGCTGCTGCATCACTTCCTGAGCTTTGCGATCTTCAATGCGGTCTGGAGCGGCGGCCACGAAGCTTGCCGTACGAACAGCCAGGGGGCTTGCTGGCCTTTCATCGCCGAGAAGTTCGACTACCTGCGATACGGCGCGTATCCGGTTTCCGAGCGGTGGCGCGTGGACGTTGCGCAGGCGATCGGCGCCATCCTCATCGTTTGGCTCCTGTGGACGAAGGCTCCGCGGCGCAAAGTGGCGGCGTTGCTGTTCTTCCTCGTCTACCCCGTGGCCGCGTTCATTCTCGTGCGCGGCGTTGCCTGGCTTCATTTGCCTGTCATCGATACGACGCTCTGGGGCGGTCTCTTGATCACGTTGCTGATGTCGATCGTGGGTATCGTCTTCTCGCTACCGATCGGGGTTATCCTGGCGCTTGGGCGCAGGTCGGAACTCCCTTTCGTCAAGACGGTTTGCGTCACGTTCATCGAAGTCGTCCGCGGCGTGCCGTTTATCACAGTGTTGTTCATGGCGAACTTCATGATGCCGCTCTTCGTCCCGGATTATCTGACACCTGATCGTCTGTTGCGCCCGCTCATCGCGATAGCGTTGTTCTCGTCCGCCTATATGGCCGAGGTCGTGAGAGCCGGCCTTCAGGCGATCCCGAAGGGCCAACACGAAGCGGCCAAGGCGCTCGGGATCGGCTACTTCGACATGATGCGCCTGATCGTCCTCCCTCAGGCGTTGACGATCGTCATACCGAGTATCGTCTCGACCTTCATCGGTCTGTTCAAAGACACGACTCTGGTCGCCGTCGTCGGCATCGCGGATTTTCTGAAGGCCGTCGAAACGGCGCGCATCGATCCGAACTGGGCAGGCCCGACGATCTCATCAACCGGCTACCTCTTTGCGGGGCTGGTCTACTGGAGCTTTTGCTTCGGCATGTCGCGTTACTCGCAATCTATGGAGCGCCAATTGGCGCGTGGCCACAAATCCTAGGAGGCGCTGATGATGCCGCAAGCAATGCCCGCGGCAAGGTGACTATCAAATGGCTTGTGCAGACACGCCCGCATCGGCGCTTGGGCAACGACATATCGCGGGAATAGATTTCGACCAGATCCACGACCGTCAGCAGTTCGGATCCGTCAAATGGGCCAACCAGTGGGACGAGTTCTCTCCCCAGGTCGAGGGCCAGGACCTGCTGTCGCTGTGGACGGCGGATATGGACTTCCGCGCTCCGGAAACCGTCATCGCGCGACTGCGCGAGGCCGCGGAGCATGGCATTTACGGCTACACACGCCGCGATCCGCGCCACTATGAGATCGTGCAATCGTGGTTCGCGCACCGGCACAACTGGTCGCCGAAACTGGAGACCTTGCTTCCCGCGCCGGCGATCATGCCGTCGGTGGCTGCGATACTGCGAACCTTCACCAAGCCCGGTGACTGCGTCATTGTGCAGTCGCCCGTGTACTCGCCCTATTTCGAAGTTGTTCAGGGAAACGGGCGGGTTCTGCTTACGAACCGGCTGAGGCTGCAGAACAACAGATATGAACTCGATCTCGAGGATTTCGAGAAACTGGCGGCCGGCGGTGCCAAGGCATTCCTGCTGTGCAATCCTCACAACCCTGCCGGAATGGCCTGGACACGCGAAGAATTGACGGCGCTCAACGACATCTGCGAGCGTCATGGCATCCTGGTCATATCCGACGACATTCACTGCGACATAAGGTTGTCGGATCGCCCCCACATCGTCTTCTCCTCCATCTCGGAAGATGCTGCGGAGAAATCGTTCATCTGCACCGCTCCAACGAAGACTTTCAATCTTGCCGGGGTTCCTTCGGCAACCATTTCGGTAGCCAGCAAAAAGCGCCGCGGGGCGCTTCTTGCCGCAATGCAGGCGTCATTCATGGTGAATGCGAACTTTTTCGGCCGCCTGGCTTTGGAGGTTGCTTACAGCAGCGGCGCGCCGTGGCTCGACCAACTCACGCGCTATATCGCCGGCAACATCGATCTGGTTTGCGAGTTCGCCGGTGAACACCTTCCAGGCATCACGCCCATGCGGCCCGACGCATCGTTTCTGGTGTGGTTGGACGCGTGCGCGCTCGATCGCCGAGTGGGTGGAATTCAGAAATTCTTTGTCGATCGGGCCGGGGTTAATCTCTATGACGGCCGCGTCTATGGGCCTGGCGGCGAAGGCTTCATTCGCCTGAATGTCGGCTGCCCGCGTCCTCTGTTGCGCCAAGGACTGGAGCGCATGTCCAGCGCGCTGGCATCCCTGTGATCGACCGCCAGGGTGCTTCGGATGCGAGCCTGGTAGTTGATGCCGGCAGCCGGTAAGGAAACGTCCGAGGGCGACGAGCCGGGTGGCCCGCAAGTCCGGATTCCATAGCCGTGCCGGACACGACCCTCAAGCCAAAGTCGACATGTCCATCTCGATCGCCGCTACCATTTCACAGCGAACCCGAGCTTGGCGCCCAGGGCGTGGCTATCGCCAAAATCCTTGAGGCTTGTCCGCGCTGTCCCTTCTCCGAAGACGGCGTAGCGGCCGTCCGCCCAGCTCAGCGAGCCACCGAGGCCGACACCGCCCCACAGCGCCTGATTTTCGCTGACCAGTTTCGTGCCAGACACATCGACATCATTTCCGTCGAGGAAGTCGTAGTAAAGGTTGCCGAGCCCGTAGATGTGCGTGCGGCTGACTTGCCCCGCATCGTCCACCCACTGGTCTTCATAGTCCGCGGAGAGGCCGAGGCGGCCGACGAGACTGTTGCTGCTGCCGGGCGACACGACGGCGCCAAACGGGTCGGTGAACGCGTCGAAGTCGACCGAGGAATAGGCAAGCTGGGCCTGCGGCGTCAGCGACCAGTTGCCGTTGAGGGCGATCTTCTGTCCGGTCTCGATGCTCAGCCCGTAGCCGAAACCGTTGTTGCCGTCCGCAAGCGTGGTGCCCAGCGTGGCCGACCGGATGTCACTGTCATACCATGTCGCCTCGGCCTGCGCGTCGACGTAGAAGCCACCGCTGCCGAACCAGGTGAGCGTGCTGCCGACGCCGTAGCCGGTGGCAGCGATCGACCCTGCCCCGAAGATCGAGGAGACGTCCGACGACGCGGTTCCGTAGTGGGCCGTAATCCCTCCGATCAGGGTACCGGCGTCGCTTTCGTGCAGCAGGCCATCGACGCCGGCCTGCAGCTTCCAGGTGGTCACGTCATAGTTCGTGCCGGAGGTCGACGTCTCAGGCTTGATCTCGGCATGGGCAGCTTCGATGCGCGCCCATATCGCCTTGCCGTCGACCGAGCCCTGGCCTGGCAGGTCCGCACCTTGCGGCGTAGCACCCTCGCCCCACGACCGATTGCCAATGCGTTGCTGCATGGTGCCCAGTTCATTGAAGGCCTGCAGCACCCCTTCATAGGCCTCGTACAGAGGCACGCCGGGCGAATAGAGCGGCTGCGGATCGGGATCGCCGTTGACCAGGGCCGAGCGCAGATACCAATCGCCATCGGCCGGTGTGCTGACGCCGTTCTTGTAGAGCCTGTATGCGTAGGCGCCCGCGACGACCGCTGCATCGTCTTCGAAGGTATAATTGCCGTCGAGCGAGAAGCTGCCGTTTGAGACGCCGCCGACGTCGACGATCTTGATGCCTCCGACCGTTTGGGCGCCCGACCCGCCGAAATTGACGACCTGAAGGGTACCCGTCCCTGACGTGTTGCCGGCGATCACCAGCATGTCTGTCGGCGAACCGTCACCACCGAGCGCAGCGTTGAGAACGACGGCGCCGCTATTGCCGACATAGTCGCCGCTTACGGTAAGTGTGTCGCCTGGGACGCCACCCGCGATGCGCACCGTTCCGGCGTTGCTCAGCCCCGCAATCGTCTGGGACGTGCCGGCAAGATCGAGCGTGGCGCCCGAGGCGACGGAAAACTGCGAGGAGGAACTGAACGCGTTCGCAGCGCCCGCGGCAAGCGTGCCGCCGCTGACCGTAGTGGCGCCGGTAAAGCCTGAGTTGTCCAACGCAAGCAGCAGCGTGCCTTGGCCGTCCTTGATGAACGTACCGGCGCCCGAGAGCACGCCGGCATAGCTGGCGGAGGCGACTTGGTCGAATGTGAAGGAGGCGCCGGCGCCGATCGCGACATCGCCACCGAAGCGCTCGGCTGCCGAGACGAGGCCGCCTTGATTGACGGTCCAGTCCAGCAGCGACGTGCCTGACAGCGTCAGCACGCCGGCGCCATCCTTCATCATTGCGCCGGTGCCGGAGATATCGCCGGCGAAGCTGGCGTCCGCCGCCTGGTCGAACACGACAGTGCCGGAATTGCCGATGTCGCCACGAATCGAGGTTGCATCGCCGACCAGCGTGCCAGCGCTGACCAACGTGTTGCCGCCATAGCTGTTCGTTCCCGTAAGCGTCAGCGTGCCGGCGCCGGTCTTGGCAAGGCTGCCAGCGCCAGAGATCGCACCGGACAAGGTCAGGTCGGCCACAGTGTCGAAGGTGCCGCCGGCCGACGAAAGCGTGACGTCGCGCGCCGAGCTGAACGCCGCTGTGTTGCGCAGCGTCCCGCCGGAGAGCGTCAGGCCGCCAGCGGCAACGCCGAGATTGTTGTCGGCTGAAACAGATAGCACGCCGCCCAGGACGGTGGTGCCGCCCGTGTAGGTGTTGGCGCCGGACAGCACCAGCGTGCCCGCATCGGTCTTGGTCAGGCTGCTGGTCCCGGTTAGCACGGAGGCGATGGTGGCGGTGTAACCTGCTCCGGCCACCGTGCCGTCGCCGACCCGAATGATGCTCTCGCCGCCAGCGCCATCAAGCGTGATGGCGTCGCCTTCGATGCGGTAGCCATCGGCGGCGAATTGCATGCCCGTAATCGCAAGCGCGCCGGCGCTGCCGTCGGCGATGACGGTGCCGCCGAGCGTCTGGAAGATGGCGAAGCCGGGCTGCGGCTTCATCGCGCCAGTTACCAGGCCGGTGCTCGTCGTCCAGTTCAGGCTTGTCGCCGTCCACGTGCCGTTGCCGCCGTCGACCAGATCATTGTTGGCATTGCCGGCCGCGTCACCATCCCAGAAGAGCAAGTCGGTGCCGACGCTGCTGACGAGATTGACCTGGTTGGCGACGGAGGTCTGCACCGTCAGGTCGGCGGCCGTGACACCGGCCGGCAGATTGCCGAGCTCGAGACCATTGTCGGTGAGTGCGCCGCCATAATTGATTAGCCGGTAGACGCCAGGCCCGAAGCCGCCGACATCGGTGATGTTGAGGCTGCCGTCCAGCGTCAGCGCGCCGGTCACCTCGATCAGGTCGTTGACACCGCCGCCGACAATGCCCGCCTGGCCGAGCTCGTAGTCGAGCATAGAACCGGAGCTCAGGCTGAGCGATCCGACCGTAAGCGTGCCAGGGCTGGACCCCGGCGCCAGCACACCGCCATCGGCGACGATCACCGCGCCGCCTATCGAGCCGGAGCCGCCCAGCGTGCCGCCGCTGTTGACCGTCGTTTCGGTATTCCCAAGCGAACCTTCGACGACGAGCTTGCCCCCGTCGACCGTGGTGCGGCCGGAATAGGTGCTGTCGCCGTTGAGCACCAGGGTGCCGGCGCCCTCCTTGTAGACGCCGCCCACGCCGCTCAGCTCGCCATTCGCGGTCAGCGTCGTACCCGCCGCCGCGCGGAAGTAGCCATAGGCGGAAGTGAGCTTGACATCGCGGCTCATGGCGAAGCTTGCTGTCGTGCCGAGTTCGCCGCCGTCGAGTGTCAGCAGGCCCGTAGCGGCACCCAGATTCTGGTCCGACGCGACCGAGATGCTTTTGCCGGTCCCGACCTTGGTGCCGCCGCTGTGGGTGTTGGCACCGGTCAGCGTCAGCGTGCCGAAGCCTTCGATGTCGACGCTGCCCGAGCCGGAGATATTTCCGCCGAAGGTGTGGGGGCCGAGGTCGAGAAACGAGACAGCGCCGTTGTCCAGGATGTCGCCACGGATCGCCACGGTGTTGCCGGCAAGCGTTCCTGCATTGACGATGTTGCCACCCGTATAGCTGTTGGACAAATTGCTGACGTTGAGCGTGCCGGCGCCGCTCTTGACCAGTGTGCCGGTGCCGGTCACCTGGCCTGACACGTCCAACTGCGTGCCTGCCACCATGTCGAACCCGCCGGTCAAATTGATCAGGACATTGCGATTGGTGGCGAAGCTGGTGGTCGTGCGCAACGTGCCGCCGTCGAAGGTCAAGCCGCCCGAGAGGGCGCCCAGATTGTTGTCACTCGAAATTTGCAGGGTCCCGCCGGACAAGGTCCAAGGCGTGACGGCAGTTGTCGTCCCCGTTAGGGTCCAGGTGCTGTTTCCGGTTTTCTCGTAGAACCCAAACCCGTCATATTTGGCGCCAGCGCCGATCTGCGACACACCGAAACTGGCGCTGATATCGCCACCCAGCTTGAATGTATCCGCGGCGCTGAAAGCGACCACATTGCCTATGATGGTGGAGCCGGCCTGAATCTCCAGCGAATTGACGCCGCCGGTGAACTGGATGGCTTTGCCGGCTGCCGGCGTTCCGCCACCGGTGCCGACGGCACCGCCGCTGATCGTACCCGCATTGATGACCGCGATGTTGGCGCCCTTGATCCCTGCGGCGCCATCGCCGCCTGCCAAGGAGCCCTGACCGCCACTGCCGCCAACGATCGTCGCACCTAGCTTGTTGATGACGGTTCCACCTGAAAGCAGCAGAACAGCGGCGCCACCGTCCCCACCGCCGCCGAGAACTGTTCTTCCACCGGCACCCCCGAGCAGATTCCCGCTGTTCTGGATTGTCCCGCCGCCCATCAGGACGATGGCAGCTGCGCCGCCGCCACCACCTGCTTGGACCCCAATTGTGGAAAGACTCGTGCCGCCGGTAACGCTGCCGCCCGCCTCTACAAACACGTTTGCGGACGAGAATATGCCGACGCCGCCACCACCGCTGCCGCTGTTGCCATTGGTCCCACCTCGGCCGCCAGTGCCACCACTCACCGATCCTGTGCCAGTGACTGTAACGTCGGCCGTGGCACTGACGCCCACACCGCCACCGCCACCGCCGCCGCTCCTGACGACGCCATTCGTGCCAGGGGAGCCCAAAGCGCCGGCCCCGCCGCTGATGCTGGTTGCAATGGTCCCGTCTGTCGAGATGACCAGACCCGTAGCACCAGTGGCACCGGCAACGCCATTTGGGTTGTTGGCTGTCCCACTTACCGCTCCCGATCCTCCTGGCGCCCCGTCACCCGTCGTGAGGTCAATGCCGCCACCACCGCCACCAGCGGTCGCGCCATTGGCGGCATTCTGACCCGTGGCACTCGCGAGCGCGCCGTCAACGCCACCTTGTCCAGCGCCTGCGCTGCTACCATTGCCGCCATCGGCCCGAGCCGGCGCGGCGCTCAGCGCAAGGGCAACAGTTAGGATCGTCAAGGTGCCGGAGCGAAGCGACACGACTTGCGGCAAGCGCGCGAGATGCAAAACCCAAAACCCATCACGCGCAATCCGCTCCGCCATGCCTAAGCTCCCTGATTCCTGAGTGCGCGAAGGCAGCATGAAAGCTATTCGCCCGCAAGAAGTTTATAGTCGTGAGAGCTACCAAGAAGCTAACGGTGATCAGTAAAATGAAGTCTGCGACTTTTGAGCGACAGAAAATAGTCAATATTAGATATAGCTTATTAAACAGAGACCTTACGGAATCGCGAGAACAATCTCGCTGCATGAATTTATGCGGAAACGTTCGGACCTCCTGGGCCCAGCCGATCCCATCGGGCGGAGGTGAGTTTCGCCTCTACGGGGCGATGAGGCGCTAGGCTGCCCCTTGGGCGACCCTCACTATCCTGCAAGAAGTGATTCTGTAATCGACTCCCACTCTGCGTCTAGCTTGCCAGTTGCCACAGGCTGCCCGGCGCGGCGGTACCAGTAGGCTGCATTAGAAAGGTCGCCTTCTTTGCGGTGCAGATAGGCATGAACCCATACAGAGGCCGGATCAGATTCGTTGGCCTGCACACACTCATGCGCCCGCTCCCAATCGCCCTGTCTATCCCACCATAGAGCGTGGAGCGCCATCCCAAGATTCGCCGGGGGCTCTACACCCTGAAGGGTCGCACGGAACTCGTCGATGTCCATAGTTACCTCGCCTCTGGCTACGCCGGTCCTGTCCCGTTCCGTGCAACGAAATGCGCCCTCTGCCGGTGATTTGCTCTGCCGACTTTAGCAATGGCTCTGGCGATCTTTAGCGGAAACGGGGTTTTCGCTCGGCAAAGGCCGCATCAAGGGCTTCCAATTGACGAATGCTCGTTGCAGGGCTGCTTCCTGCTTCTAAGCTTCATGGTCGGCAGAAGCTGCCACGGAAACCAAAGGCGCTTCCAGGCTCCATGTTATGCCATGCGGACCGTGTTCGAGAATTCCCTGCCCACTGACCGCTGCGGGCGCAACCCGCTTCAGCACAACGGTTCCAAAGCCACCTTGTCCGACAGTCTGGACCTGCGGACCATCGGATTCGGCCCAGGTGAGGTGAAAGAGCCTCGAAGCACCGGAACCGGTGATGCCCCATGTGACCGAAATCCGGCCCTTGTCCCCTGAGAGCACGCCGTATTTGGCCGAGTTGGTCGCCAGTTCGTGGAAGGCAATCCCGAGATACTGAACTGCGTTGGGACTGAGCACCAATGATGGGCCCGACATTTCGATCACATCCCCCCGCGGGAAAGGCTCGACCTGGGCCGCCAAGAGGTCGCTGATCGTGGCACCCTTCCAATCCGCCGAAACAAGCAGGTCGTGAGATCGCGACAACGCCATGATGCGCTCGCGCACCTGGGTTTCAAAGTGTTTTGGCGTCTCCGATCGCTTGTTGGTCTCCCGGATCATCGACAGGATGACCGAATACTGGTTTTTCACCCGGTGGTTGACCTCGCGCATCAGCATGCGGATGCGGTATTCATTCTCCTTCGCCGACGTGATGTCTCGCGCTATCTTCGATGCGCCGGTGATCTGCCCGGTTGCGTTACGCACGGGCGATATCGTCAGCGAAACCGGAACCAGGCTGCCATCCTTGCGCAGGCGGGTCGTTTCGAATGGTTCGACGCGCTCGCCGCGGCGAATGCGTTGGAGGATGCGGGGTTCCTCGTCCTGATGGTCTTCGGGGATCAGCATGGTCACCGACCGGCCAATCGCTTCGTCGGCGGTATAGCCGAAAAGCCGTTCGGCGCCGTGGTTCCAGCTTTTTATGATGGTGTTGAGATCCTTGCTGACGATAGCGTCAAATGAGGATTCCACGATCGCTGACAGGTGCTGCCTGGTTTCTTCGGCACGCTGGCGGTCCGTCAGGTCCAGCAGCATGTTGACGGCGCCAATCAGAGCGCCGTGCTCGTCCCGCAGCGGTGTCGGGTAGGGCAGGAACGGAAAAAACGATCCATCGGGACGCTGCGCAACAGCTTGCTGATTGCGGACCGGCCTGTTCTCCTTGAGCGCGATGGCCATCGGGCATTCATCGTGCGGCAATTCCTTGCCGTCGGCACTGAACAGCTTGAACGTCACACACCATTTATCCTTGCCGACCTCAGGCTCCCTGCCTGCCAGATCGGCCGCGGCGCGGTTGTAGTAGGTGATCGTCCCATCCTGATCGGTCGTGTAGATGGCGACGGGTAGGCCGTCGAGTATCTGGTGATAGGTACTGTCATGCTGCCTGAGCTCCGAGCGGGTGTGCACCAAGTCGGTTACATCGACCGTGAAGCACCGGGTGTTGATCAGCTTGCCGTCCCGGAAATGTCCGCTTGAGGTGACTTCGACGTGCTTGATCGATCCATCGCTGGCCCTCAATCGCGCCGGATATCTTACGATCTTCTCGCCATTGGCAAGGCGACCCAAAATGTCCTCTATGACGTCCCGGTCGGGATAGAACTCGGCGATGTGGCAACCGAGGTAGTCCTCTGCGGGATAGCCGAGAAGGTCGAGCTCAGCCTGGTTGGCATGCACGATTACGCCGTCTGCGTTCACCAGATGGAGGGCAACGGCGCCGTTTTCGAAGAAATCCTTGTAATCGAAATCCAGACCGTCATTGCTGGACACCCCCGGGTTTTCGAAGGCGACAACATTCGCCTGTGTTGCTTCATGCATCCCAAACACCTTGTCCAGTCCAACCAAATATAATGCGGCTTGGATCAGTTGGTTCCCATTGCTCGCGGTCTCGACCCGCTGCGTACGGGAACCGGACCCTAAAAGGGTCGTAGCCTCGACTCGTCTTCCATCTACAAACGTGCGATCATCCGCGCATGGGCAAACCCTTGGTCCTTGTCGTCGACGACGAAGCCTTGATAGCACTGGATATGGAGTCCACTCTTTCGGAGGCGGGCTTTGCCGTGGCATTGGCGGCGACATGTTCCCAGGCGAAACGTTTTCTTGCGGACCATACCCCCGCCGCAGCGATCCTGGACGTAAGGCTGTCGGACGGCGAGGCTGTTGACGCGGCAAAAACCTTGGCAGGGCGGGCGGTTCCTTTCATCGTCTATTCCGGCCTGGGGCTCGAGGAAACCCCCGAAGCGTTCTCGTCCGGCGTAAGAGTGATGAAACCCGCCGGACCTGCAGAGGTGGTCCGGGCTCTCAAAGCGATGACCGCCGGGCAGCAGAAGGCGACGGGATAGCCGTGCTCTGAGCACCTTCGGTCTAAACTAGCCAGGCGCTGCCGGAGCAGCTGCCGTGCCTCACGGAGCAGCGAATTGCGGCCGGTGCCGATCAGGCGAACAAGGTCGCGCGCTTGATCCTCGGTGATGCCGGTCTCTTTGGCAGTTGACAGCACCAGTGCTTCATTCCCTTCCACTTTCTTAGGGTTGTGCTCGTCCTTGCCCGTGCTGATCATGCCTTCTCCATCGGCTCAACGCCAGGATCTGAGACTCATTCTTCGACGCACGGTCAACCTCGCTGTGCCGCGTTTGAGCGACAGAGATAGCGGCTCAATTATTGCGTTGCCAGAAACGATCCTGGCAACAGCCAAGTGGCCGGGTCCGTTCGTACGATAAAGCGCCCCGCGCAGGGACGGCGCCAGCATGGGCCAGATCGACCAGACAGATTGACCGGTCCTATGCCTCTCCGAAATCGGTTTCGTTTCTTGACGTCGGTTGCCGCTCGTAGTCAACGGGCGGCGGCAGGAGCATGATTTCGGTCTCCTTGCGGCCGAACTCTCGGCCGATCTGGAACGCCGCGTAGATCGCGCCGAGGCGGATAAGGAATCTAAGCATGGGGGTTCTCCTTCGATGTTAGGAACCGCAAGGCCGCGAGATTGTTCCATGGTTTGCGAGTGGGGACGATCTTGCCGTCGCACCAGGCATTCCAGCGCCGGCGCGGCAATCTGAGACATGGCGGTGCGGCTAGGCTGTTGCGGCCGTTGCCTGGGCCGGGATCCGTTTTCGAGGGGCCGGACGGCGTCGATCGCGGCGTTTCGAAACGACTTTGAGGGGAACGGCCGGCGCTGGAGAAAGTGCGCCAAGCACAGCGTTGACCATGCCGTGCGCTACGAAATCGGCGCTGATGTCGGCGGCCAAAGCTTGCCTTTCTTGCCCGACATCGCCCTGCTCCGCGTCTGACCAGAACACAATCCCAATTCTCAAACCTGCCTTGGCGCGCTTCAGTCTCCGGACCAGAAAGCGGGCATGCTTGAGCGAATCCCGGTTCAGGAAACCGACCACGACGGTGTCGATCGCCTCTAGTTCGAGACGACGAATACCTGCCGGCTCCATATCGACAAAACTGGCCTTCGCCACCGTAGCACCTTGCACCTCCAGCACCTGAGCGAGCATGGCGGCAGCGGCATCGTCGAGTTCGCCGCGACCGCCGGCACAAAGCACCGACATGTCCTTGCCGTCGGGCAGCTCGATCTCTTCCTCTTCGACGCCATCTGTTTCCCTGCTCGCGCTCCCTTCCGCGGTGGTTGCCGGCGCATCTTCCTCGCTTGCCTCTTCCTGTGCATCGTCGGCAAGATTTGCCACAAGAATTTGGGCGCTCGCCGCCACCTGCCTTCGCTGTTGATCGCCCATCACGCCACGCATGCGGTCCTGCTCGCCCAACAGGAGAGCAGGAATGGCGACAGTGTCGTAGAAATCGATCAGGTACTTCTCCTCGAGGATCTCCTCGGCATGGTCAGTGGCCTCGTCGGGATCGCCGGCCAGGAGCCGTTGATAGAGCCGGGCGTGAGATTCAAGGACGGGCTCGTTGCCAAACAGGACGTCGAGAAATTCGAACTGCGGAACATGTCGCCCGAGGACGACGAGGCAAACTGTCAGCGGCGTCGAAAGGACCAGGCCGAGCGGCCCCCACAACCATGTCCAGAAAATTGCCGCAACGATGATTGCCAAAGGAGAAAGTCCCGTGCGCGAGCCATAGAGCCACGGTTCGATGACGTTGCCGGTTACCAATTCCATGACGACAAACAGTGCGGCGGTCCACAGCACCAGCGACCAGCCGGGCGCAACCGCCAAGGCCAGAAACAAGGGCAGCAGCATGCCGATAACAGGGCCGATATAGGGAACGAAGCGCAGCGCCAGTGCCAGCAACCCCCACAGCAGCGCGTTGGGAATGCCGAGCACCCAAAGGCCAATTGCGATTGGTATCGCGTAGACGATATTGACCACCAATTGCATGATCAGATAGCGGCCAACCCGTTTGCCGGCATCCTGCAATGCCTGCGTTGTGCGATGGAGGTCGCCATAGCCGACGAGGCGGATAAACCGGTCGCGCAGATCCTCGCGCTCAAGCAACATGAAGATGACGACGATGATGATCAGGCCAGCTGATGCCAGCGGGCTGATCAACGGTCCGATGATGTTCTGCAATACCTCCAGAGGTCTCTCGCGGGCGACGATCTCGACGGGAACAGGCTCGCGCCGGGGCTTGTCGGCCGCAGGCGGCGCCACATCCTGCTTGTCGATCTCCTGACCGACACGCTCGATCACCCCGCTCAGCCTGGCAATTATGCCGCCACCAACGCCCGTCTCCTTGAGGGAACGTACCTTGGTCAGAATGTTTGTCTGGTAGACGGAAATGTTCTGAGCAAGCTCGCTTACCTGGGTCGCAACAATGAAGCTGAACAGGCCCAGGGCCGCGAATGCGCCAATCACGCTCAGAAGCACTGCGGGCAGCCGAGGCAAGCCGACACGCTTCAGTGCGGAGACCATCGGCACCAGCGCAAAGGTCAAAAGCAGCGCGATGGCAATGGGAAGGAACACCTCACGACCGAAATACAGCGCAGCTACTGTCGTGACGATGGTTGCCACGGTAGGCAGAGCTGTGCGCGGATGGGCATTGCCTGCCGCAAGAATCCGTCCTAGCCCTCGCTCGGACGATGAGATGTCGTTTCGACGATTGGCAGCCACGTGATTCCCCCCGTTTCCTAGCGATAGTTAGACCCATTCGCCTGCCGGGCAATGTTTAGCAGGGCCGAATACATACGTTTTGCGGTTTTGCGCCCTGGGCGCTGTGCTCTGACGGTTCAGTCGATATCGTCGGAGCCGCAAATCTGTGGTAAAGCCGCCGCCCAACCAACCAAAGGACGACATCTGTGAGCGAACCGACTGTGGCTGAAGCGACCGAAAGTATCTATGCCTCGCTGCGGGCGGACAATGCCGACATCGACGCCCATATCGCGGAGCTCAAGGCTGCGCTGACACGAGAGGGCGCAAAACAGGCGGTGTTCAATCCGGCCAAATTGGCCCAGAACAACCGCTCGGGCCGTAAGTTGATGCAGGCTTATTTTCGCCAGCGCGGCGTGAGCGTCAGGTTTTCGGACCAGTAGCGCGCGGCAGCTTGGGGGAACCGCGTCTCGACGGACGGTCCGTATCTCGCCCGCTCCGCCCTGCGGTGGACTTTCGTCAATCCTAGATCGAATGGCCGCCTTGCCCTGCCCAGGTCGGTGTCACCCCCTGCCCCTGCAGCTCTTGACGGAAACCGGTGCCTCCTGTTTGAGGTGGACCAGGACGTTTGCTGCATGGGGAGATGGGCAAGGGTGGGCAAACAGTGAAGCGCGTTCTTCAGATGCTTGCCGCGGCGATCATCGCGTCCGGGGCGACCGGCTGCACGAGCATTTCCTACTACGCGCAGTCGTTGCAGGGTCACACGCAGATCATGGCCGCCCGCAAAAATATTGCAAAACTCATCCGTGATCCTTCGACGCCTGAAGCATTGCGCGCCAAATTGACGTCGGCCAGCGCCATAAGAAGGTTTGCGACAGATGAGCTGGCATTGCCCGAGAACAGCAGCTACCGCAGCTATGTCGACATCCATCGCGATGCCGTGACCTGGGCCGTTTTTGCCGCGCCGCAATTCTCGCTTGCGCCACGAACATGGTGCTTTCCGGTTTTCGGCTGCGTTCCATACCGGGGTTATTTCTCCCGGAAATCCGCGGCTGAAAGCGCTGTCGAGCTTCAAAGACAAGGCCTGGACGTCTATGTCTCGGGCGTCACCGCCTATTCCACGCTTGGCTGGTCCAGTGACCCGCTGCTGAGCACCATGCTGCGTCAGGACGACACCTATCTCGCAAGCCTTGTTTTTCATGAACTGGCGCATCAGCGCCTCTATGTGGATGGCGATTCCGCATTCAACGAGGCGTTCGCCGTTGCCGTCGAAACCAGCGGCGTCAGGAAATGGCTCCGCGCCGCCGGCGACCGGGCCGGATTGCGCCGCTACGAAGCCGATCGCAAGCGCAGCGCCGATTTTCTTGGACTGGTGGCGAAGACGCGCGACGAGCTAAGGCAGGTCTATGGTAGTCCCCGCACCCCGGAAAAGATGGCGGCCGCCAAGGCAGCAACCATCGACCGGTTGCGGGCGCGCTACCGGCAGATGCGCGACAAGCACTGGGCGGGATACCGGGGATACGACGCCTGGTTCGCTGCCCCGATCAACAACGCCAAGCTCGCGGCAACTTCTGTCTACGGTGAACAGGTTCCGGCCTTTCTTCGCTTGTTCGACCTGTGTTCGGGCGACTATCCAAGGTTTTACGCTTCTGTCCGGCGGATCGCGGATTTGCCCAAATCGTCACGCGCCGAAGCGCTCAAGGCTGCGGACACGTGCAATTGACTTGAACAAGCACAGGCTGGTCCTGACGATCACCCCAGCGACAGTTCCTTCGTCTGGTGTCTCAAAACGAGGCCGACCGCGCCCAGCAAGGCATCGTTCTCGGTGTGCCTGCCAACGATGATGCGCGTGCGCAGCGCGGGAGCGACATCCCGGGACTTGATCAGCGTGTGGCGTTCATAGGACGCGATCAGCGGCGTCAACAGAATGTCCCCTGCCAAAGCCATGTGGCCGCCGATGATGATAAGCGGCGGATTGAGCACCGAGCCGATCAGGCCGAGACCCCGGCCGGCGATCTCGGCGGTATCCTCGATCATCCGCAACGCCCTGACGTCGCCCTGCTCGGCCATGGCGATGACATCGTCCATGGTGACTTGCCGCCCAACGACACGCGAAATCTGTTCCAGCGGCCGGGCAAAACTCGCGTAGAGCTCCAGGCATCCGCGATTGCCGCAGCGGCAAAGGTCGCCGCCGGGATCGATGCTGATGTGCCCGAATTCGCCAGCGCCGCCGGCGACGCCCGTCACCAGCCGGCCATGCTGGACTATGGCGCCGCCGACACCCAGATCGATCTTGAACAGGACGAAATCGTCCTGGCCTACGGCCGCGCCCCACATCAGCTCGGCAATGGCCGCGCAGTTGCTCTCGTTGTCGGCGAAGATCGGCTGTTCCAGGACGGGTCCGAACACATCTCGTATGTTGACGCCGGCCCATGTTGGAACCATGCTTGCGCGCAGCACCACTCCATCGCGGCTGACAGGGCCGGAGACGGAGACACCAACCCCCAGGAGCCCCGCCATCGGCAGACCATTTTCCCTGTAAGATTGGGCAATTGCCGATTTGACCGCCTGGGCCGCCTGTTGCGGCTGGTAGTCCAGCGCCATTGGAATATTTTGTTCGGCAATGACGGAATGCGAGACATCGGCGACGATGAGCCGTATCTGCTGAAGAGCCAGGTGAATGCCGACGCAGGTGCCCGCTGTCGGATTGAGCGTCACCGCCGCGGCTGGCCTGCCGATGCCTCTGATGCCGTCGCGGCTGGTCGGGGCTTCGATCACCATTCCAGACCTTTTCAAGCCGTTAAGCGCGGTTGACACCGTCGAGCGCGCCAGACCGGTGGCGCGTGCGATCTGCAACGCGGAGAGTGCGCCGCGCTCGCTCAGGCAGCGCACGATCATGCTCTCCGGCGACGCGGAGGGTCTGTCGATCAGCCAGGTTCTAAGCGAAGGTTTTGTCATGGCTCAACATAAACATCGTTGACTGATAGCTCCAATATGTCATCTTGGAAAGAACTCGAGATTGACGCATCTCGCCGGCGGCGGCTTCAAACCGCGGCCATAAGCGGTCGAGACGAACCGTGCAACACGATATGGGAGTGAAACGATGAAGTCCGTCATGACCGCGCTTGCGGCCGCTGCTGCGTGCACATTTTTCGCCGGAACAGCCTTCGCCGAACCCAAGACCAACCTTTTGCACCAGTGGGCGACCGGATCGGACGCCCAGGCGATCGCCAAGCTCGGCGAGATGTTCACCGCCAAGGGCGGCAAATGGGAACAGACCTCGATCGCCGGCCACACCGCCAATACGCTGGCCAAGCTGCGCGCCGACGTGATCGCCGGCAATGCCCCGCCTGCCGTGCAGCTCAAGGGCCCCGAGATCGCCGAATGGAACGAGACCGGCATGACCGCCGATCTCGACGAGTTGGCGGCCTCGGAAGGGTGGGAGAAAGTGGTGGCGCCGGAATTGCTTCCGGTGATGAAGCCGACCGGCAAATGGGTCGCCGCGCCCATGAACATCCACCGCATCAACTGGCTCTGGGCCTCGCCCAAGGTCATGCAGGCGGCCGGCGTGGCGGAAATGCCCAAGACCTGGGCCGAGTTCAATGCCGCCTGCGACAAGATCGTCGCCACAGGCAAGATCTGCATCTCGCATTCGACCGCCGACTGGACGGATTCGACGGTGTTCGAGGTCGTGCTCTACGGCCAGGACATCGATCTCTACCGTAAGGCCTTTGTGGAAGGCGATGTCGAGTCCATGCGCAGCCCGGGAATGGTCAAGGCCTTCACGCAGATGCGCCTGATGACGAGCAAATACATGGATCCGGGCATGGTCGGCCGCGACTGGGATTCGATGTCGGCGCTGGTCGGCAAGGGCGACGCGGCGTTCCACATCATGGGCGACTGGACGATCGGCCTTTTGACCGCCGCCGGCTTCAAGGAAGGCACCGACTATGTCTGCGCCCAGGCGCCGACCGATTGGGGCAAACCCGGCTTCATCCTCAACTCGGACTCGGTCGTGTTCTTCAAGCAGAAGGACCAGGATTACATCGACGGCCAGAAGCTGCTGGCCAGCCTGATCCTGTCGCCCGACTTCCAGACGGTCTTCAACCAGGCCAAGGGCTCGATCCCTGCACGCCTGGATATCGATCTGTCGAAGGGCTTCAATCCGTGCCAGCAGCTCTCGCAGAAGGATCTGCAGGCTTCGATCAAGGACGGCACGCTGGTCCGCTCGATGGCGCACAACATGACCATCCCGCAGAAGATGCGCGGCGCGATCATGGACTCCATTACCGAGTTCGTGGCGACACCGGACATGTCGCCCGAGGATGGCGCCAATGCGATGGCCGACGCGGCGGAAGCACAGAAATAGACGGGAATGGCCGGGCGCGATGCCTATCCGCCCGGCCGTCCTCCCTTCCAGTCCCGTGCTCTGCCAATTTCCGTGCTCTGAATGTCAAATCACGACCTGATCCTGTCGGTCCCGACGCCCGCCCGCCCCTGGCGCGAGCGGCTGGGCTCCGCGATGCCCTTGCTGGTGCTCGGCCCCTCTCTCGTGGCGAGCTTCGTCTACGTCTTCGTGTTCACCGGCTGGACGCTCTATATCTCGCTGTCCAACTCCTCGCTGCTGCCGACCTACGGCTTCGTCGGCCTCGAGAACTACGCGTCGCTGTGGGCGAACCGGCGCTGGAACATCGCCTACAACAACCTGTTTTTCTTCAGCGCTTTCTACATCGTCGGCTCGATGGCGGTGGGACTGCTGCTGGCGATCCTGATCGACCAGCGCGTGCGCGGCGAAGCGGCCTGGCGCACGATCTTCCTCTATCCGCTGGCCGTCTCCTTCATCGTCACCGGCACGGTCTGGAGCTGGC
Organism: Mesorhizobium sp. C416B; assembly: GCF_030323165.1. Taxonomy (NCBI): domain Bacteria; kingdom Pseudomonadati; phylum Pseudomonadota; class Alphaproteobacteria; order Hyphomicrobiales; family Phyllobacteriaceae; genus Mesorhizobium; species Mesorhizobium sp. C416B. Next base: position 4,916,204 of record NZ_CP100471.1, on the reverse strand, counting down.
TCTACAATCCGACCGACGGCATCCAGGCCATGGTGCGCGGTTTCGGCTGGGCGAGCTTCAGTTTCGCACTCGCCAGCGACCGGCACTATGCGATCTACGCGGTGATCATCACCGGTGTCTGGCAGGCCTCGGGCTTTGCCATGGCGCTGTTCCTGGCCGGCCTGCGCTCGATGGATCAGGACCTCGTCAAGGCCGCGCAGATCGACGGCGCATCGACGTTCCGCATTTATCGCAAGGTGCTTCTGCCAACCATTGCGCCGATCTTCCTGGCGGTCGCCGTCATCCAGATCCAGTTCGCCATCAAGACCTTCGACCTCGTGGCGGCCCTGACCAAAGGCGGCCCGGGGATCTCGACCACCTTCCCCGCCATCTACGTCTATGACCTGATGTTCCAACGCGGCCAGATCGGCGAAGGTGCGGCCGCCGCCATCATGATGCATGCCGCTGTTGCCGTGGTGCTGGTGCCCTATTCATTCTGGGTGGTCTGGCGCCGGCGCAAGGAAGCCGGCCATGGCTGACGTCTCCCTGGACCAGTCGCTCGACCGTCGCGCTGCCGCAGTCGCGTCGCGCCGGCATTTTCTCACCCGCTTCGCCATCTATGGGCTGCTGGTCGTCTTCGCGGCGATCTACCTGGTCCCGTTGCTGGTGGTGGTGCTGAATTCATTCCGCGACCAGCAGGAGATCGCGCGCAACGGGTTGATCTCGCTGCCGCGCAGCTTCCGCCTCGATGCCTGGGGCCAGGCCTGGAGCACCTATTGCATCGGCGGCACCTGCGAGGGCATGCAGCGCAACTTCTACAACTCCCTGAAGATGACGATCCCGGCCACGATCATCTCGACGGCGGTCGGCGCGATGAACGGTTACATCCTGTCGAAATGGCGCTTCAGAGGTTCGGAAGCTTTGTTCACCTGCATGCTGCTCGGCGTCTTCATTCCGGGCCAGATTTCGTTGATGCCGTGGGCGTTCATCCTCGGCAATCTCGGCCTCAGCAATTCGGTCTACGGGCTCGTCCTCATCCACGTTATCCAGGGCATTTCGTTCACCACTTTGTTTTGCCGCAACTACTACGTCAGCATCCCCGACGACCTGATCAAGGCGGCGCGCATCGACGGCGCCGGCTTCTGGCGCATCTTCCGCAAGATCATTCTGCCGCTCTCCTCACCGATCCTGATCGTCACGGTGATCTGGCAGTTCACCGGCATCTGGAACGAATATCTGTTCGGCGTCGTCTTCACCTCCGGGCAGCAACAGCCGATCACGGCAGCGCTCGTCGCGCTGACGGCAAGCGGCACCAATGTGCGCGCCTACGATGTCATGAGCGCCGCCGTGCTGATCGGCGCGCTGCCGCCGCTGCTGATCTATCTCTTCGGCGGCAAGTATTTTGTGCGAGGCCTGACGCAAGGTGCCATCAAATGAGGCGCGATCAAGTGAAGGGCATTGCATGTCGACATTGATCATCCGATCGCTGCGCAAGAACTTCGGCGCGGTCGAGGTGCTGAAGGGCATCGATCTCGAAGCGCGGAACGGCGAGTTCATCGCGCTGGTCGGACCGTCCGGCTGCGGCAAGTCCACTCTGCTGGCGATGATCGCCGGGCTCGAATCCGTTACCTCCGGCGAGATCCGCATCGACGGGCGGCTGGTCAATTCGGTGGCGCCGAAGGACCGCGACATCGCCATGGTGTTCCAGTCCTATGCCCTGTACCCGACGATGACGGTGCGCGAGAACATCACCTTCGGCATGGAAAGCCGCCGCGTCCCGAAGCCGCAGCAGGACGAGGCCGTCAAGCGGGTTGCCGCCTTCCTGCAGATCGAACCGCTGCTAGGGCGCAAGCCCGGACAGCTTTCGGGCGGCCAGCGCCAGCGCGTCGCCATGGGCCGGGCGCTGGTGCGCGATCCCAAACTGTTCCTGTTCGACGAGCCGCTCTCCAATCTCGATGCCAAGCTGCGCGTCGACATGCGCACCGAAATCAAGAAGCTGCATCACCGCGTCGGCAAGACCACCGTCTACGTCACCCACGACCAGGTCGAGGCGATGACGCTGGCGTCGCGCATCGCCGTGATGCATCAGGGCGAGGTCCAGCAATTCGACGATCCCGCCACGATCTACAATCGTCCGGCCAACATGTTCGTCGCCGGCTTCATGGGGTCGCCGGCGATGAATTTTTTGGCCGCCGAACTGAGCCAGGAAGGCGGTCGCCGCACTGTTGTCCTGCAGACCGCCGACGGCAAGACGGCCAGCCTGCCGATCGTCCAGGCGCTCCCATCCGACACGCCGCGACAGCTCGTGCTCGGCATCCGTCCCGAGCACATCTACCGCTTCGATCCCGACCTTGCGCGCCGCAAGCCGGGCATCGCGCAGATCGATGCAGTGGTCGAACTGGTCGAGCCGACAGGCGCGGAGACCATGGCCGTCCTGCGCCTGGGCGGCAAGGAGATCACCGGCCGTTTCGACCCCGACGGCACGCCGCTTATGGGCGAGACGGTGACGCTCGGCATCGACATGGCGCGTGCCTGCCTGTTCGACCCGACGACCCAACGCCTGATCTGATCTGACCCGATCTGACCGAAGCCTGATCTGAAAAGAGTTCCGCCTTGTCCTTCGCCACCTATCCGAGCCTGTCCGAGCGTGTCGTGCTGATCACCGGCGGTGCGTCGGGCATCGGCGCCGACACGGTCCGCGCCTTCGCCGCCAATGGCGCACGAGTGGCGTTTCTCGATCTGCAGCAGGAGGCCGGCGAGGCGCTCGCGCGGGAACTCGCCGCCGCGGCAGCGCACGCGCCCCTGTTCCTGCGCTGCGATGTGACCGATATCCCCGCCCTCCAGGCCGCGATCGGCACGGTGCGCGACCGCCTAGGGCCTGTCGCGGTGCTGGTCAACAACGCCGCCGATGACAATCGCCAGCCGGTCGCCGACGTGACCCAGGCGACATGGGACCATGCCCAGGATGTGAACCTCAGGCACCACTTCTTTGCCGCTCAGGCCGTGCATCCGCACATGAAGGAAGTGGGCTTTGGTTCGATCGTCAATTTTTCCTCGATCGCCTGGCGTTTCGGCGCGTCAGAGATGGCCCCCTATGCGGCGGCCAAGGCTGCGGTGGTCGGGCTGACCTTCGCGCTGGCGCGGGCGTTTGGCCCCGACAACATCCGCGTCAACGCCATCGAGCCGGGCGCCGTCATCACCGACCGGCAGCGGGAGCTTTGGTACAAGACCGAAGGTTCGGTCGACCAGGTCGTGCAGCGCCAGGTGATCCGCAAGGTTCTGCTCGGCGAGGAGATCGCGCGCACGGTGCTGTTCCTCGCCGCCGACGACAGCCGCATGATCACCAAGCAGTCGATCACCGTGGATGCCGGCCTGAGATGACCACACCTGACTCAAAGGATCGCTTCATGCTCGAGGTCGGCCTGAACCCCTACGGCCTGACCTATCATCTCGGCCTCCAGGGCCGCGGCACGCCACGCGCCAATCCGCAGCCAGCGGGGCTCGAAGGTTTCATCGCGCTCGCGACCGAACTCGGCGCGCGCGTGCTGGAGATCTGGGTGCCATGGCTGAGCGAGCTTTCCGACGACGCGGTGATCGCGCTGCGCGAACGGCTCGCCGGCCTTGGCATCACGCCGGTCGTCAGCGGCGGCCTGCTGGTGGGCGAACCGCTCGACGATGCGTTTCGGGCCGCGCGCCTGCTCAAGGCCAAAATCATCCGGACGGCGCTGACGCCGGTTCTCTGCGGCGACCGCAACGCCGCCGGCGCAAAATGGAGCGAGTACGCCGGCATCATTCGGGGGCGATTGGTGGAATGGGGTCCCCGCGCGAATACCGAAGGGTATGTCCTTGCGATCGAAAACCACCAGGACTTTACCAGCCGGGAACTCGTCGATTTCTGCGCCCTCGGTGGTGACAGTGTGGGCGTCACCTTCGACACCGGCAACACGTTCCCGGTCGGCGAAGCGCCGCTCGATTTTACGAAGGTGATCGCCCCCTATGTCCGCCATGTCCACCTCAAGGATTACCGCGTGCAGTTCACGACCGAAGGTTACCGGCTGATCCGCTGCGCCATCGGCGACGGTGCGGTGCCGTTTGCCAAGCTGTTCGCCATTCTTGGCCAGCACCACGATCGCATGACCGCCGTTCTCGAACCGGGCGCCTTAGAGGCCCGGCATGTCCGCTATCTCAGCGACGACTGGTGGCGCGGCTATCCGCAGAAGACGGCACGCGAATTTGCCGCCTGCCTGGCGGCCGCGCAGCGCAACCGGCTGCCCGACGATGCCGACTACCGCACGCCTTGGGAGCGCGAAGCCGACGTCTCACTGGTTTCCTATGAGCTCGACATGATCCGGCGCAGCGCCGCCAACATGCGCAAACTGATGGAGAATATCCGATGACGGCACGTGAACTCGATGGATTGACCGCCTTCGTAACCGGCTCCGGCCGTGGCCTCGGCCGCGTGATGGCCGAGCGCCTGGCCGAACTCGGCGCCAATGTCGCGATCCACGACATGGACGAGGAAGCGCCGGCGAAGTACGGCGAGTTCGCCAATCTCGGCGAAGTGGTCGAGCGCCTGAAGCGGCACGGCACGAAGGTCACGTCGGTGACCGGCAACATTGGCGACCAGAAGGCGGTGGCCGAGATGAAGCGCAGGATCGAGGCCGATCTCGGCGACGTCCATGTGCTGGTCAATTGCGCTGGCGGCGACATCGGCGCCAAGGGCGGCAAGCCGAACCCGAACAACGCCCTCGACATCGAACTGGACGACATCCGCGTGCTCACCGAGAACAATCTGATCGGCACGATGCTGGTCTGCCAGGCCTTCGTGCCGCCGATGAAGCAGCGCGGCGGCGGCTCCGTCATCAACATCGCCTCCGCGGCGGCACATCTCGGCTGCTCGCCCGAGGTCGTTTACTCCACCTTGAAGGCCGCGGTCGTGCATTACACGCGCTGTCTCGCCAAGGAACTGATCGACGACGGCGTGCGCATCAACGCGGTCAGCCCAGGCGCCACGAAGACGGCACGCTTCCAGGCGACCCGCACGGTCGATCCGGAGCGCATGGATTCGAGCAAGAAGTCGCTGAACCGCTATGCCGAGCCGGAGGAGATCGCCGAGGCGGTGGCCTTTCTAGCCGGCCCCCGCGCACGATTTATCAATGGGCAGGTGCTCCGCGTCGATGGCGGGTTTACGATCTTTCCGGGGTGATGGCGGGGTGCCTCGGATTTCAATTTCGGGGCCGAAAGCGGAAGGTCCGTTTTCGGGATTCCTGGGTTAAATTGCCCCCTCACGCCTCGAGCTTTTCGCAGCGTCAAAACGGCTGTGGAGGGATTGGCAGGCTATACCGCTGACGAAGCGCACATGTGACGCACCGAGGATAAGTAACCCCGCTTGGTCACGAGGGCGCTGCCGACCGGTTGGTCGAAACTGGCGCTGGTACTCGCTATTCACGAACTTGCCGATCACCCTGACGAGGTCCACTAAGCAATGGTGAACGTCATTTCTGAAGTCGCAAGCAACTCGGCCGCCCTACTCCATTGAGGTCAGCCATGCCTTCGCGGAGCCGACGCAATCTCTGCTGGAGCCTGCATGCTTCTTCAGGCGCAAGCGCTGTGTCTCAGTGCGGCATGAATCCTTTTCTCAGCCAAGCCAATATCTTGCTCCCATTGAGGACCCTGCGGACACGCCCGGCGGCCCAGCCAGCCTGCATGGTGGCGCCGGTGTGGCAACTGCAGACGATCTCATGCAACTGCCAATCGGAGAGTTCGAAGAAGCGTCTGGCTTCCCCGTAGGTATCCGATTGCATGCCCGACGCACGCAGCAGTGGATCGTCAAAGGCGACACTGATCGCCGATCCGACCGCGCGCGCTTCTCCGCGGACAGAGGGATGCAGATGCTCAGTCCCGGTGAGAGCCACAAGGGAGCGCGTCGGATTTCGATAGAGCAGTTCCGCCCACCGCTCTATCCGTTGCGTCCTTGTAGCCAGCAGAGCCGGCGATAGTGGACTGATGTCCGCGACTGACTGGAGTTGATCGAGTGTCTGGTGCTTCATGACTGCCTCCTGTTGGTCGTTCCAATCCCAAGGCCTTTGCTGCAGGATTGGCTCACACGCTAAGCCGCCTCGTAAAGGAGCGGCGGCCGATCAGGTGTTGCCACCAATCGCCCACAGGCACCACGCGGCGGCATCTGCAGCGACCCCAACTGCATTCCTTCGCCAATGTTCCAGCGGGATGAAAAAAACTGTGCGGCCGGCCGACCCGACGGACCCGGCTGGCGCACGCAGGATCCTGAACTGCTGGACGATGATGACGCAGGCCTGGAAAGGCGGCTAGGTTGGACCTTGCTTTTCAGGCTTGACCATGATGTTTCACTACCCGCTCGGTCATCGCGGGAAGGCCAGGAGCAGAGCCGCTGGCAACGGTGAGTTGCGGACGAGGGCGGGCGGTGGAGGACGACGCCCTTGGGCCGCCAGGTCACTGAAGGACCAACCGAAGCGGCGCTTCGGGCGTAAAAGCGATGTCCTTGTAGGTCTGCAATGTCTGCTTATGGAGGAACGGCGGCAAGGCCTCTTTGACCGGCATGGGGCGCATTGCTGACCGGCAGATTTTCGGCCGACAGCAGACCCTCTGCTGCTTGGGTACCCAGCACGCAAGCTGACATGTGAGACCTCGGTGCGAAGGCCGGGACCACGCCCTCTCGCGCTTGGTTCGCATGTTGGCGCTGAAGCGCCTTATCGTTCAACCTCGCGGCACATAGATCATATGAACCGTATCGTCATCGATCAATGTGCTCGACACCAGTTGCAGCGGAGGCCTTGCCTCGTGGAAGAAAGGCTTGCCCTTGCCGAGCACGAACGGCCTCACGTGCAGGTGATACTCCTCGATCAGCCCCAGCCTGGTCATAAGGCCGGCCAGTTCCGGACCGGAAACGCTCAGGGTACCCTCCGTGCGGGCCGCGATCTCGCGAATCTGCGCTTCAATATCGCCGGAGATGAGGGTGGCGTTTGGGCCTACCCGTGAAAGTGTGCGCGAAACGACCCATTTGGGCAGCTTGCGCCAGAGTGTCGCGAACTGGCGAAGCGGAGCGTCCCATTCCGCGTGATCATCGTCCCAATAGCGCATGACCTCGTACATCCGGCGGCCATACACAGCGCCGGTATGGTTGCGAATCGTCTCGATCCAGTACTCGAAGTGCTTCTGGCTTGGTGCGCCCATGACCAGATTTCCGGCAAGGTCATCGACATAGCCATCGATGGAAACGTTCATTCCCAAGATAAGTTTGGCCATAAGCAGCGCCTTCACATAGTCGGTTCACGGATTAACCGCTTGTAATTTGCAAGCAGTCAGACGCTATAGCAACTGATTGCAAATCGCAAGTAGCATAGAAAGAAGCGTTCGTGCCGCAAACGAGCCCTGCCTTGTCCCATCAACCCTGCATCCGTCCCGGCTATCGCCCTCTACGCCTGCCTTCCCGAATCAAGCTGCACCCCAAGTCGCTCGTTCCGTCTCCACCGCACCACGGCGCGATAGCTGGTATGATCGACCGGCACGTGAAGCACGAAACGGTCGGGGATTGCGATATCGGCCTTCACCCGCAGCTCCGCACCGTGGGCGTGCTGGTTACAAACCAGACAATTGATACTGGCGTCGCCAACGCGGATTGTCGCTTCCTTCAGAACAAGATCACGGATATGCGACCGTCGCTCTATCGGTGGGTCAGCCGGCATTGCCTTATCCCTCTGATTTGACGACCTGAAACTCTTCTGAACCCGGAATGGAAAGCGCGCTACCGGCCCAGCGGTTGCCTCGAAAGACTGACGAGCTCGGCTTCGTCGACCACGCCGGCCATATAGTTCGCGATAATCCGGGATGCGATGGCGTCGCGTGCTTCGGGCGACTGACCGTCGCGCTTAAGCTGCTCGAATACACGGCCCAACAGCTCGAGTTCGGATGGCTGCAAAACGCCGGCCTCGGTGGCTTTGCGTCGAATGGGCATTTGTGATCCTCCACTACGGTCAACAACATACGACCGCGGCAGGGAAACTCAACTCACCTGTCGAGGGCGCCGCGCAGGCGGCGGCGACCACAAATCCCGTTTTCGAAACGCGACGCCCTCAGCCGGCGGCCTCAGCCGCCTTGCGCCGCGCGTCGCTGACCGTCAGCCAGACTGCCGAGACCAGGAAGTAGAAGGCGCCGAACGCGGCATAGGGCGCGACATCGGTGATCCCGACCGTCGCATCGCTGCCCGCCATCTTCACGAAAAAGATGCCGGCGAGCGCCGACTGGGCGCCGCTCAGCACCATTGCCCACTGCGCGCCGGACTTCCAGCGCCGGACCGCGGTTGCCAGCTGAAAGAGGCCCGACAGGACCGCCCAGACGCCGAACACCGCGAGCACCGCATTCATGCTTTTGCCCAGAGCAATGGCGACCGCCGCCGTGGTGATGATGCTGATGACGAAGTTCAGCAGCTGCGTTTTGTTGCGGCTTAGCCCACCGCTGCGCTGGGCGTCGACGAAATTGGCCAGCGCATCCCAGGCGGGATAGGCGACCAGCATGATGGCTGCCAGGGACGGCATTGTGCTGGCGACGGTAAAGGCAAGCAGCACCCAGGCGGCCGCCACGGCAAAGCGTATGAAATAGTAGCTCTTGAGCCATGAGGATTGGTTGGCTTCATTCGTCTTGGCAAGCATTTTCGGATTTCCCTTTTTGTGTTTACCTACTAGAAGGTAGGCATGATGGACGCGTCGAGGGAATTCGGTGAAGGGGCTCGCCGCCCCTGTCGCGCAAATTCCTGTTAGTGAACCTTCCGAGACAGACGCTGCACGGTTGGCGTCAGAATGGTGCCGAACATGGCGGGGTTGCCATAGGCGCGCGCGGACAGCATGGCGCCATGAACGGTCGCCATGAAGGTCTCGGCCTCCAGCTCCGCCGAGCCTGCAAATCCGAGAATCCCCTGCTCGGCGCCGTGCTCCATGACCCTGGTCAACCAGGACGACAGAAACCTGAAGTAAGCCCGCACTTCGACGGCAATTTCAGCCGGGAGCGCAGGGAGTTCGCTGGCAAGCAGCGCGCAGACGCAAAACGGGACGCTCGCATCTTCAATGCATTTTGCCCAGTAGTCGGCATAGGTTTGAAGCAGTGCAAGCGGGTCCGAGAGTTTACTTTCCAGATCTGCCATGCCGGCCTCGGTACGCTCGCGATGGCGCGCCACAAGCGTGCGGACAAGGTCGACCTTGCTGGGGAAATGATGGTGGATGCTCGCCTTGCGGATCCCCACCTCGCCGGCGATATCGGCATAACTGAATCCGTTGTAGCCGCCGGCCACGATGAAGTTTCGCGCGGACGCCAGAATCTGATCGGAGGTCGCCACAAGGTTGCTCATGGCGTTTACCTACCTACTAGTAGGACAGCTGTCAACACCGAATTTCCGAGCGGGAGTTTTTCACTCAAGCGATACTGATCTGGCGTCCATAAATACAAAGCCCGCCAGCAAAGCCGGCGGGCGCAATAGTCATAAGATACGCCACTAGAACCAGCTTCGGTCGCGTTCCTGGCTTTGCCCGAGCAGCATGCCGATCAATAACCCGGCAATGCCGCCAAGCACGAAAGCGCTGCTGATGGTGCCGGGATTTTGCTGGACGGCTTCGGACACCGTCTGCGCCTGCGATCTCAGCTGCTGCGTTGCCCGTGCCGCGCGCTCGGTCGCGCTGCCGTACCAGCCGCCGGCTTCGCCGACGGCATCTTCTGCACGCTCGGCAAGCGTCCGGTTGATCTTGCTGATCTCGCGCCTCAGCGATGCGACCTGCTTCTCCAGGGCCTCCTGGGCCTCTCGGGCGGAAATCTTCGGGGTGTCCTTCGGGGTTTCCTTCGCGGTATCCTTCGGGGTGTCCTTCGGGGTGTCGTTCTCGGCCATGGCTGTTCCTCTCGTTGAGGCAGGGGGAACGGCCAACGGACAAGGATGGTTCCGCCGCCTGCGCTCACAGTCATTCACCCGGCCGGCCGCCAACTTTGGGAACACTCTCCCGATCCAACGGTTGTGGCTGATGGAGGGCACGCATTTGTCGAATCGATCGAGCCATGCTGAAACGCTGCGGACGGTCTCCGACCTGCTCCACCGCGCCCGCCGTGTCATTCGCGACGGCGGCCATGCGGCGGCGATGTTCGAAATAGACACGCTGCTGCAGGTCGCACAAACAGAGGTTGCTCGCCGCCTCGAACGCAACGATCGCTGAACCTCGATAGGCCACCGCGGGCGGTGTTCATTTGCGGGCGGCGAAGGCCTCGTTTCCCTTTGCGATGGACTTGCAAGGCGCCCATCGAGCGGGTCGCCGTCCGCGCCACGCGTCGACATCGCAAAGGCGCAAAAGCCGAGGATGAGGGGCCATCATCGCGGCATCGACCCTCCCGGCTATAACGCTTTGGCGGCGGAACAAAGCTTGGCCGCACTGGTTAGGCTCACAGCACGATGTGTGCCCCAACGAGGATCTCTGTCCATGAAAACACGTGTTCTTATAGCTTCGCTGGCCACCGCCACAGCCATGGTCTTCGCCCTGCCCGCCTTCGCCGCCGACAGTGCTCAGGACTTTGTCGACAAGGCCGCCATCGGCGGCATGTTCGAGGTGGATTCGAGCAAGATCGCCGAGGGCAAGGCGCAGGATCAAGGCGTCAAGGATTTCGCCAAGAAGATGATCGACGATCACGGCGCCGCCAACGCCAAGCTTGCGACCATCGCCGGCGAACAGAAGCTGAAAGTGCCGACGGAGCTGGACGCCAAGCACAAGGCCGATCTGGAGGCTCTGCAGAATGCCAACGATGCCGTCGACAAGCCCTATGTCCAGATACAGCGCGATGCGCATTCGGAGGCGGTCACGCTGTTCGAGAGCTATGCCAAGGACGGCGACAACGCGCAGTTGAAGACCTTCGCCTCCGAGACCTTGCCGACGCTCAAAATGCATCAGGAAATGGTCGAGAAGATCGCTTCCGCCGACAATGCATCGTCGACCACCAGCTCCACCACCCCGGCCGTGAGCACGACCGACACCACCAATCCGGCCGCCCCGATCCCGGGTGCCAACAGCTTCACCGAGGATCAGGCGAAGAGCCGCATTCAGGATGCCGGCTTCTCCGGCGTGTCCAAGCTGACCAAAGACGACCAGGGCATCTGGCGCGGTCAGGCCACCAAGGATGGCAAGACCACGACCGTGGCGCTCGATTATCAGGGCAACGTCGTTGCCGGCGCCAACTGAACCTCTGAACCAGATCGAGGAGATCAAGACCATGAAAACCGTAACAGGACTTTTCGACAACTACGATGATGCCTCCGATGCCGTCGGCGAACTGGAGGCAATCGGCGTGCCGCAGGCCGACATCAGCATCGTCGCCAACAATTCGGATGACTGGTACGACGACGGCGACACCTCCAACGCCGCCGAGGATGCAGCCGGCGGCGCCGGTCTCGGAGCCGTCATTGGCGGCGCCGGCGGGCTTCTGACAGGGCTTGGCATCATGGCCATTCCGGGCGTCGGTCCGGTCGTGGCCGCAGGATGGCTGGCCGCCACCGCGGTCGGCGCCGTTGGCGGCGCGGTCGTCGGTGGCGCTGCCGGCGGCATCGTCGGGGCGCTGACCGAGTCCGGTGTCCCCGAAAGGGATGCGCATGTCTATGCGGAGGGCGTTCGCCGCGGTGGCACGATGGTGACCGCCAGGGTCAGTGACGAACTCGCCGACGAGGCCGAGCGTATTCTTGGCGAGTCCAACTCGGTCGATCTGCAAGACCGCCGACGCGCCTATGAAGCCGGTGGCTGGACCGGCTTCGATGCCGATGCCGACCCCTACACCGACATCGAGGCCGAGCGCGACAAAACGCGCAACGCCAGCCCACTCTGATCATCGAGCCCCGCCGCCGTACGGCGGCGGGGCCGAGGGTGCTGTCGGCGCGCTGCAAGCGACGTTCAGATTCGGCCGTAAGGGGGCGGGTTCTCATCGGACCTGCCCCTTTTCGCTGTTGCCTTGGCTTTACCGGCTCTTGCCGTGTTAGCATCGAACCAACGAAACCAGCCCCAGGAAGGCATGAGCCCGTCCCCGCAACTGATTGCCGAATGGCCGTTGTCGCCGTCAGCGACACTCGGGTCCGCCGTGCGCTCCAAGGGGATCGAACGTGAAGTCAGAGCCCGCCTGCCATGGGCAGTCAGGAAGCACGTCAAGGCCGAGACGGGGCGCATCGCATTGCGAATGTCGAGATCCGAAGCGGAAGCGTTCAAGGCCGCCTCTGCCAGTATCTCCAAAACACTGGAGGGAGTGGAGGCGCTGCCTGTGCTTCCACGCGAGGTCGAGGATATCCTTACGATCTCTTCGCGCGAGCGCCACAAATGGCTCAAGGACGGTCGGCTGCAAAGCACCGGCACACGCACCGTCAAGATGCGTGGGCGATCAAAGTCTGTCACCTTCCACGTTTTCGACCCGCGCCACATCGAGGACGTCCTGGACCGCGATCTGGCAACCGTCTGGAGAGAGCAGGATGTCCAGGCGGTCGCCGAGAACAGGCGGCGCGGTGCGGGCAAGGCCGCGTTGACGCGCGCGGGAAAGGGCACCGGCCGGGCTCGCACTGCGAGGAAGGCCCGGAACACGGACGGCCCGGCGCCCGGATTGAAGGGCTGGGATGCGTTCGAGGACGAAGGCCTGCTGCGATAATGATGCTGGCGCTTGCCCTTGTATTTTGGGCGTGTGCGGGGCGAGCCTCAGCCTCAGCGCATCAATCCCGCTGCCCTGAGCGCGTCCTCGATGACCTTGGTAATCCCGCCCGCCGGACCGCTTGGCGGATTGACAGGCTCCGGGGCCGGATCGACACGGACAGCTCGCGGTTTTTCCTTCGGCGAGAAAGGCTGCAATGCAGTGCCTGAAGCGGCCTCGGCTTTCGCCGCGCGTCGTACGTCTGGCTTCGTCAGCCCCCAGAAACGGGCGATGTGGCGCGTCGAGGAAATCCCGACATCCAGCATGAACGGCCCTGCTTTGCCGAGAGCATTGTCGCCGGTCGCCTGCAATGGCGTGCCATGGCCCATGCCGGCAATGCTGTATGCCTCGACCACGTCGCGGCCTTTGCCATCGGACCAGACTTTTCGGCTCTGACCGTCGACCTTTTCCGTGCGTGTCGGCGCTTGAGCGAGGCCGTGCACGCCCTGCCATTGCGCCAGCACCGCGTCGGCATTGGAAGGCACCACTGTCGTATCGGCCGAGCCCTGCCAGACCGAAATCCTCGGCCACGGCCCCTTGTGCGGCGAAGCTTCCCGCAACAGACGCTGCAGGTCGGTTCTGGACGGTCCGCCATGGCCACGCATGCGGTCGAAGGCTTCGGGGATGGTCGAGGCGCTGCCATAGGCAAGCCCGGCAATGATCGCGCCACCGGCAAACACGTCCGGGTAGGTCGCCAGCATCACCGCCGCCATGGCGCCGCCGGCGGAAAGACCGGTGACGAATATCCGCTTGCGGTCGAGACCGTGGGTGACCACCGCCGCCTCGATCATCTGGCGGATGGACAGCGCCTCGCCGCTGTCGCGGCTTATATCGCCTGGCACGAACCAGTTGAAGCAAAGATTGGCGTTGTTGGCGCGCTGCTGCTCGGGGAAAAGCACGGCAAAACCCTGCTCGTCGGCAAGTTCGGTCCAGCCGGAGCCATGATCGTAGCCGGCGGCAGTCTGGGTACAGCCATGCAGCACCACGACCAGCGCTGCCTCCTTCGGCAGGTTTTCAGGGAGATAAAACCGCGCGCGGAAGGCGCCGGGATTGGACCCGAACCCTGTCATCTCGGACAGGTGGTCGTCCTTGCTCAGCCCTGCAACGGCTGGCCGGCGGCGCATCGCGCTCAGCCGGGCGATCGTATCGGATATGTCTCGCAAATTGGTATCCTTGCGCGCCGGAATGGGCAGACTCGTGCACACAACGCACACGCAGCAATATCGTTGCTGCACTGCACAATAACAAGCGGCACGGCCGAATAAATGACCGGTGGATCAAAGGATCCGCTGCACAGCTTGTAACGACGAGCGCAATTTTGCCCCGGCTGACCTCTGGTCAGTCAGCCGGTCGAGGGCGGCAGGCGCTGGCTCACCAGCGCTGATGCACGTAGGGCTTGATGTTCTCATCGTAGACCGCCTTCACCTTGGCCATCAACTCGGAGGATAACGGCGCAAGCTCAGCCGCTTCCGCATTGGAAACCGCCTGCGCCGGATTGCGGGCGCCGGGGATGACAACCGTCACCGCGTTGAACATCAGGATCCAGCGCAGCGCGAATTTCGCCATGGTGGTGTCGCCTGACACCAGCGGCCGCACCTTCTCGACCGCCGCCAGCCCGACGTCAAAGGGCACGCCCGAAAACGTCTCGCCGACATCGAAGGCTTCGCCATTGCGGTTGAACAGGCGATGGTCGGTGGTCTCGAACTTGGTGTCCGCCCTGAACTTGCCGGACAACAGGCCGCTGGCCAGCGGCACGCGGGCGATGACGGCGACATCGTTCTTTTTCGCCTGGTCGAAGAACAGCTCGGCCGGGCGCTGGCGGAAGGCGTTGAAGATGATCTGCACGCTGACGACGCCGGGATATTGCATCGCCTTCAGCGCCTCTTCGACACGCTCGACGCTGACGCCGTAATTGCGGATCTTGCCCTGCTCCACCAAACGGTCGAGACGCTCGAACACCTCCGGGTGGTAGTAAAGATCGGTCGGCGGGCAATGCAGCTGCACCAGGTCGAGCGTGTCGGTCTCGAGGTATTTCAGGCTGCGGTCGATCCAGCCGTTGAGGTTCTCGACGCTGTAGCCTTCGACGGTCTGCTTCGGCAGCCGCCGTCCGGCCTTTGTGGCGATGAACGGGCGCGCGCCACCGCGTTCCTTCATCACCCGTGCGATCAGCTTTTCCGAACGGCCGTCGCCATAGACGTCGGCGGTGTCGAGGAAGCTGACGCCGGCATCAAGCGCGGCATGCAGGGCTGCGACCGCATCGTCATCATTGACCTCGCCCCAGGCGGCGCCGATCGCCCACGCGCCGAAGCCGATCTCGCTGACTGATCTGCCGGTACGGCCAAATTTCCGTGAATGCATCTCGCTGTTCCTGACTTGCGGCTTCGCCGGCAATGCCGGCTCCATGATTGCGATTTTTCCGGGAGCCTCATATCGCATGGCAACGCGATTGACATCCCTCTTCCCTGGATTTACCAGATTACAGGGTTGTATGACAACGGGGTAAGACTGCAACAGTGGGAGCCGGGAGGAACATTTCGCTGATGCACGAACTCTATCTCGGCGGGGTCGCCGGATGAGCAGTCCGTCAACCGTGGTTGGCCCCCTAATCGTGAACAGCCTTGTTGCGCAGATCCTCGAAGCGGGCATAGCTTTTGGTCAGATGGCTGCGCATGGCGCGCCGCGCGGCATTGACGTCCCTGGCTTCGATTGCCCCGAGAATGGCGCGATGCTCGCGCTGCATGCGGTCGAGATATTTTTCCCGCTCAGCCTCCGTCATCCGGTCGAGCCGCGTCCAATGGCGCGGGACCATGGCGCTGCCGAACGTGTCGAACAACCGGGTGAAATTCGGGTTCTGCGTCGCAGCGAGAATGGCGCGGTGGAAGCCGAAATCCTCTTCCGAGCCGGAGCCGCCCGCACGCACCGCCGCTTCCAGCGCATCGAGCCGCGCGCTCATCTGCTGGAGCGCCGCCTCGCTGCGCCGCTCGGCGGCAAGGCCGGTCGCTTCGACCTCGATGCCCATGCGCAGTTCGAGCACGCGCAGCACCTCGTCGATCGATTCGAGATCGTCGGGCAGCACGGAAAACGTCTTCGGCGGCGGATCCTTGGCGACGAAGGCGCCGAGCCCCTGGCGCGTGGTGATCAGCCCGCGCGCACGCAGCGCCGCCAGCGCCTCGCGCACCACGGTGCGGCTGACGCCTGTGGCAGCAACAATCTCCTGCTCGGTCGGCAGCCGCTGCCCCGGCGCAAGGTCGCCGGATTCGATCTGCGCAATCAGCGTGTTGACCAGACCCGTCCGCAGGTTGGGCGCCTGCGGTATGGCGTCGAAAGTCATGGGCTCCGCCATCGGTGGCACTCCGGTTCGATTCTTGTTCGAAGGCCGAATCTTATTCAAAGAATTGCATCGACGGGTGCCCGCCGCAAGGTGACGAAAGTTCGGCCCGCTGGCACGAGCCATGGGAGGATTGCATGAAAGAACGCATCGGCTTCATCGGCCTGGGCAGCATGGGCGCCGGCATGGCCGACAATCTGCTGCGCAAGGGCTGGCCGCTGACGGTGCATGTCCACCGCAGCCGCACGGCCGCCGACCGGCTGATCGCCGCCGGCGCCACCGAAGCGCCAAGCCCGCGCGCGCTCGCCACCGCGAGCGACATCGTCATCCTGTGCGTCACCGGCTCGGACGAGGTCGAAGCGCTGGTCAAAGGCCAGGATGGCCTTGCTGCGGCAGCTAAGCCGTTGCTGATCATCGACTGCTCGACCTCCAACCCGTCATCGACGACAGCGCTTGCCGCCGACCTCGCGGAGCAGGGCATGACGCTGATCGACGCGCCGCTGGCGCGCACGCCCAAGGAAGCCACCGAGGGCAAGCTCGACGTCATGGTCGGCGGTGCGGCCGAAATCGTCGCCCGCGCCCGGCCGGTGCTCGAGGCCTTCGCCGCGCGTGTCGTCCACACCGGCCCGACCGGCAGCGGGCACACCATGAAGCTGCTCAACAATTTCATCTCGATGGGCTATTCCGCGATCTATTCGGAAGCGCTGAGCCTCGGCGCCAAGGCCGGCCTGACGCCGCAGGTCTTCAACAGCGTTATATCAGGCAGCCGCATGGATTGCGGCTTCTACCAGGCGTTCTTCGATTTCGTCCTCAACCGCAACGAAAACGCCCAGCGCTTCGCCATCGCCAACGCGCTGAAAGACATGACCTACCTCGCCTCCTTCGCCCAAGCCGCCGGCATCGCCAACCCGATCGGCGCCGCGGTGCGCAATGGGTTTGCGATGGCCGTCACGACGGGTCATGGCGAGAAGTTCGTGCCGGCGCTATCGGATATTGTTGCGGGGTTGAACGGGGTTTCGCTGGTGGGGGCGGCGGAGACGTGACAGCGCTGGAGCGATACGGCGCGGCGATTTAGTATTCGAACGCGCAAGCCAACTGCCCATCTGCATCCTTCGCAGTATTACTCGACGCGCCAAAATTCTGTGAACAGTTGGAAAGAGACTGTTTCCAAAAGAGATTCCACCGTTACGGTGCGTCATGTTCATCAAACCGTCAGCTACCGAGCTGAACCAGGTCAATGACTTTCTCGCTGGTGCGAAATCGCTTCAGGGCGGCCCGCCGGAGTGGACCGACTCCACAAGGATAGGGGACAAAGAAGCGAAATGGCCTATTGAGGACGATATCGGGATCGTCAGGGCGCATCTTCGTTTCCGCTTTCGCTTTCCCGAATATCCGTCGATGAGTTTAATCTTTAGGGGGCAGCCCATCTGGCGTGTCGATGTCGCGCAGCCAGATGAGTGTAAGCCAAATCCCCATGACGCCGGGAAGTTCAACTTGCCACCAAGGGTGTGCGGTGTTCATGAGCATGCGTGGTACGACAATGTCGACGCTGTCAGGAACAGTGGCTGGGGTGGTTTGCCATATAGGCGCCCCATAAATGTGCAAGTACGAAAGCTGCCGCAGGTACTTGCCGATTTTTGCGGCCGCGTTAACCTCACATTGTCCCATGATCAGAGATCATTCGATGTGCCTGCACAACGGACAATGCGCCTGGAACAAAAGCCATGACTCTGAGCGACGAAATCGCCGGTCTGCTAGCTGATTACGAGATCCTCAAGGCGACCGAGGAGGGTATTCGTGTGCCCACTCATTGCCTATATCCTTCTTTCGAGCCGGTGGATGTTTTTGTCAGCAAGAAGCGTGATGGTTTCGAAGTCCACGATTCCGGCAACGCATATCGCTCAGCGTGGGCACACGGGCGTGATCCTCGACTGATTGCCAACGTCATGGAAGAGCAGGCGGCGCGCTTCAATCTGACTGAGCGAGGCAATGTCCTTGTGGCTCGTGTTTCAGACAAAGAATGGCTTACGGCGGCTATCCTAGCTGTAGCAAACGCTTCCGCTGCGACCGCGAATGCCGCTGTAGCAAAGTTTGTGGCTGCCGCAGAAACATCTCTCAAGGAGCGGATAGGCCGTATTCTTGAGAAGACAGTCCCGAAGGATATGCCTACGGAGGAGAGATTCAGTTTGCGCGGCAAGAGCGGCAAGCAGCATGTTTTTGATTTTGCGGTTGTAAGGCGTGACGCCGCGCCGATCTTGCTTATTGATGCTGTCGCGCCGCATCATAACTCGATTGCTGCAAAGTACGTCGCGTTTTCCGACGTGAAGGCTGCGCTCAACGAGCCAATTGAACGCTTCGCGGTGTTTGACCGTGCCCTTGAGCACGATGATGCAGCGCTGATGGAACAAGTTGCTGATCTCGTACCCTTGGCGTCTTTCGCGCAGGGTACACAGAGAGCGTTGAGCTATGAGCGACATCGCAAAGTGTTATGAAATTCTTCGGCCTCATGCTTGGCGCACTCCACGTCAGTCGTAGCGGAGAACGCGGGCGTCTTTTGCCTTAGCGGGCATCGCTTTGGGTGTCTTCGGCGTACCTTTACACCCTAGCCCGATTGCGCACGGCCTTCTGCAGCCGTGAATGCCGCACCGGACGCAACCTCCTGCGCCCGTGACACTGACTCCGCGGCCGCTTCAATCTCAGGCAGATCAGGTGCGCCTCTAGCACCCGCTGGCGCCCACCAGCCCATCCATGTCAAACCGCAAGATCGGTCGAGCGCGACATGCCCCGGAGCGCCTATCTGGTGCCGCCACGGAAGACACGGAATGAAGACGCCACTTGAAAACTACCATGCCCGGATGCAGAGGGTGCTGGACCACATAGACCAGCATCTGGACGACGATCTGGGCCTGGAGGCGCTAAGCGGCGTCGCGGCGTTCTCGAAATTCCATTTCCACCGGCAGTTCACATCAACCTTCGGCTTGTCCGTGCATCGCTATGTCCAGCTCGCCCGCCTGAAGCGCGCTTCTTACAGGCTTGCCGAGAGCGACGCCCAAAGCGTCACCGACATAGCGATGGATGCCGGTTACGACGCACCGGATGCCTTCGCCCGCGCCTTTCGGCAACGGTTCGGACAATCGCCTTCGTCGTTCCGGAAGTCTCCCGACTGGGGGGCGTGGCTCATGGCCTTCGGGCCGCTCGACAAAGCAAGGACCACGCTCATGCAGATAATCTTCGAACCCGCCGACGTGATGATCCGCGATGTGCCGCCGACGCCGGTGGCGATCATGGAGCATCGCGGCGACCGGGCGACGCTCCAGGACACCATCCAGCGCTTCATCGCCTGGCGCAAGGCGGCCGGCCTCTCGCCCGAGACAAGCCCGACCTTCAACATCTTCCGTTCCGAAAGGGAGCCGGCGAACCCGGCCGATTACAGCATGGATATTTGTGCCGGAACCGACCTGCCGGTAGAAGGCGGGCGGATCGAGGACGCGCAGATGAAGGCCGGCGTGATCCCCGCCGGACGCTGCGCGGTGCTGCGCTATCCCGGCAACACCAACAATCTCGAGCCGGCAGCGCTTTACCTGTACCGCGAATGGCTTCCGGCCAGCGGCGAGGAGGCGCGCGACTTTCCGATCTATTGCCAACGGCACTTTTCGTCGAACGGACCGGTGCGTGAGGTGGTGCTTGAGCTGTTTTTGCCGCTGAAATAGCGCGGTGGGGTGGCGCCTATCTCCGGCCCTGAGCTGGTGAGCCGACGACCGAGTGACATCTGATATGGCGCTCCCCCACTCCGTCTCGGCTTCGCCGAGCCACCTCTACCCACATTCGTGGGGGAGAGGAAACCCAAGCTTTTGAAGGGCTGCGATCTCGGAGATTGGCATTTCCTCATCCCCCATGAAATGGGGGGTCCGAAGGACGGGCGAGACCCGTGGCTCGCCCCGGCAAGGTGGCTCGGCGAAGCCGAGACGGAGTGGGGGTCAGCGCCGTCATAGGCGATTGGCCCAGCGCGCGGACAAGGCAAGGCTATCCCTAAGCCTGCCCGCGCACAGCCTTTCGCAACCGCGAATGCCGCACCGGCGATGCCACCTCCGGCGCCGGCGCTGCCTCCACAGCCGCCTCGCCCTCATGCAACCCCACCCGCAGCGCGGCACCCGCCAGATGGTCGCGCATGGCCGCTTGCGCTCCTTCGGCGTCACCGGCACGGATCGCTCTCAGGATGCGCTCGTGCTCGCCCAGCGTGATGCGGGCCATGTCGTCGGATTTCTGCTGGTTGCCGGCGGCCAGAATGCTTTCGCGCACCCGCTCGGACACGAAGACCAGGAATTGGCCCATGTAGGAATTGCGCGTCGCCTCGGCGACGGTGCGGTGGAATTCGAGGTCGCTGCGCAGCCAGGCGACGCTGCCATAGGGGGCGGCGCGCATGCCGGACAGCGCATCGCCCATGGCTTTGAGATCGGCGTCGCTGCGCCGTTTTGCGGCAAGGGCCGCCGCCTGCACTTCGAGGATGCCACGCAGTTCGAACAGATTGCGAAACGAGTCGGCGCGCTGCAGCGTCTCATGGTCGATGGTCAGCACCGTCGGGTTGTTGCTCTCGACGACGAAGGCGCCGCGCCCCTGCTGCGACCAGATTCGGCCTTCCGAGCGCAGCCGCGCGATCGCCTCGCGCACCACGTTGCGGCTGACGCCGAAAGTGGTTGCCAGCGCCGCCTCGGTCGGCAGCTGGTCACCCGGCTTCAGCCGGCCTTGCGCGATCTCGCGCGAGATGGAACTGGCCACCAGAGTGGAGAGGTGTGGGCCGCGATTGACCTTGTCGAGTTTCAGCGTCATCGCTCACCTATAGTCGACGGCGGGTGCGGACGCCAGAATGCGGCCGTTGCTGAGAATGTGGCGCGGGTCGAATGCGTCCTTGATGCCGGCGGCGAGGTCGAGCGTCACCGGATCGATGCGTTCGAGGAACGCCTTCTGCTTGACCCGGCCGATGCCGTGCTCGGCGCTGATAGAGCCGCCATAGCGATCGACGACGGTGAAGATCTCGGCTTCCGCCTGCTCGAACAGATGTTCCATCGCCTCGGTGCCCATGCCTTCCGGCGGCACGACGTTGAGGTGGATGTTGCCGTCGCCGACATGGCCGTAGGTGACGGCCAGCGCGTCGGGCCGGGCTTTCTCCAAGGCGGCCAGCGCATCGGTGACGAAATCGGCAAGCCTGGAGATCGGCACCGACACATCGGTGCGCAGGTAGCGCCCGCCCCTGCCCTGCCGCTCGACCATGATCTCGCGGTAGAGCCACAACCGCTCACCTTGAGCCCTGGTCGAAGCGATGACGCCGTCCTCGACGATGTCCTCGACGCTGCCGAGAAACCCCAGCAGCATATTGGAGAGGTCGATCAGCCCGCCCGACGACACCTCGATCAGCACATAGACGGGATAGGGCTGGCTGAGCGGATCGGGAAAATCCTGGCCTTCGCGCATGGTGATCTCGATGCCGCCGCGCAGGATCAGTTCGAAGGCGGTGAGCAAATCGCTGCAATCGCGCCTCGCCCTTGCATAGAGTGCCATCGCGTCCTCGACGGAGCGCATGCCGACCAGCGCGGTTTCGATCTGCGTCGGCTTGGGGAACAGCTTCAGCGCCGCCGCGGTGACGACGCCTAGCGTGCCCTCCGAGCCGATAAAGATCTGCTTCAGATCATAGCCGCGATTGTCCTTGCGCAGCACTTTCAGCCCGTTCCAGATGCGGCCGTCGGCCAGCACCACTTCGAGGCCAAGCACCAGGTCGCGCGTCATGCCGTAGCGCAGCACGTTGAAGCCGCCGGCATTGGTGGCGACATTGCCGCCGATGCGGCAGCTGCCCTGCGCGCCGAACGTGATCGGCAGCAGGCAGTCGCTCGCTTCGGCGGCGCGCTTGGCGTCCTCGAGAATGCAGCCGGCCTCGACCACCATGGCAAAGTCGATCGGGCTGATCGAACGGATACGGTTCATGCGCTCCAGCGAGATGACGATCTCGCCGCCATCCGCCGCCACTGCGGCGCCCACGAGCCCGGTCAGGCCGCCTTGCGGCACCACCGGAATGCGCTCGGCATGGCAGAACCGCATCAGCGCCGACATCTCCTCAACCGAAGAGGGCCGCGCCACCGCCAGCGGCCGGCCGAAATGATCGCCCGACCAATCGCGGCTGTAGCGCGCCAGATCCACTTCCTCGGTCAGCAGCCCGCCATTCGGCAGCAGGCCGGCCAGGGCTGCGATCTGCGATGCGGAGGGCGCGGCATTCATGGATTGGCTCTGGGCCCCTCGGCAAAACGACTGGACAAATACCGACGTTGTCGTGTTATCATACAACCCTGATTGAGAACATCAAGCGAGGCTTGCCGCCAAGCGTTCGATGTGGATGATCAGACCCGCAAATCACAGAATTCGGAGGACTTCCCCAATGAGCGACGCCCCGGGATTTCGCTATATGCACACCATGATCAGGGTGCTCGACCTCGACAAGTCGATCGCCTTCTACACCGAGGTGCTCGGCATGACCCTGCTGCGCCGCGACGACTACCCCGGCGGCAAGTTCACCAACGCCTTTGTCGGCTACGGCCCTGAGGACAAGGAAGCCGTCGTCGAGCTGACGCTGAACTGGGGCCGCGAAGAACCCTATGAGATCGGCACCGGCTTCGGCCATCTGGCGCTCGGCGTCAACGACATCTACGCCGTCTGCGCCGAACTGGAAAAGCGCGGCGCCAAGATCCCGCGCAAGCCCGGCCCGATGCAGCACGGCACCACCCACATCGCTTTCATCGAAGACCCCGACGGCTACAAGATCGAGCTGATCGGCCTCGACACGATGTGATCCGATCGGGCCGGACCGCATCGGCCTCGCGCCGATGCGGTCCCGTCCTGTCCGCGCTTGCCTGGGAGGCGGGATCACTTGATGACCGCGATCTTGCTGCGGTCGATGGTGATGGCGACGGCGGCAATGAGCACCGCGCCGAACACCATGTTTTCCAGGAAAATATTGACGCCGACAAAGGTCATGCCGATGCGCACGATCGAGATGATCAGCGCGCCGACCGCCGTGCGGGCAACGCCGCCGAGCCCGCCGGTGATCGCCGTGCCGCCGACGATGACGGCGGCGATGGCCGGCAGCAGCAGCTGGTTGGCCAGCACCGGCGAACCGCTCGACAGCCTGGCTGCCAGCACGATGCCGGCGATGGCCGCGAGCATACCCGACGCGGCAAAGGCGATGATCTTGGTGCGGTCGACATTGATGCCCGCGGCCCACGCCGCCGGCTCGCCGGCGCCGACCGCGATCGCCTGGCGGCCGAAGCGTGTGTAGCGCAGCGCCAGAAAGGCGGCGATGCCGATGACCGCCGAAATCAGCACCACCACCGGAATGCCGATGATGGTGGCGTTGATCCACGCCGTGTTTTCTCGGCCACCTTCCTCGATGGTGATGGCGCGGCCGTTGGAGACCCATAGCGCCAGGCCGGTGACCACGCCGCCGGTGGCGAGTGTCGCGACGAAGGACGGCACGCGTAGCTTGACGTGAACGACGCCGCTCAACACGCCGAAGGCGAGCCCCGACAGGATCGCCACCGGAAAGGCGGCAAGGCCGAGCGAAGGCAGCAATTGCGCCAGGATGACGCTGGCCAGCGATGCCACCGCCTGGATCGACAAATCGATGCCGCCGAGCAGGATGGCGAAGGTGACGCCGGTCGAAAGGATGAACAGCACGGCAGTGTTGGCAAACAAAAGCGCCACGGTCTCGCCGGTCAGGAAGCCGGGCGCGGCGATCTCGATGATCAAAAGCAAGCCGACAAGCAGCACCAGCGGAATGGCGCCTTGCGTCCACTTGCCTTCGAAAACCCGCCTGATGGAGAACGCTTCATTCATCGGCTCACACCATTGCCCTGAGAAGATCGACCTGGTTCGGCTTGTTGCCCGGACTGGCATCGAAGCGCGCGGTGATTGCACCATCGCGCATCACCAGCACCTGGTGCGACAGGCCGATCGTTTCCTCCAGCGTGTCGGAAATCAAAAGGATCGCCACGCCTTGCGCGGAGAGATCGCGCACCAATTCGTAGACCTCCTCCTTGGCGCCGACATCGAGCCCGCGTGTGGGATGGTCGAGCACCAGGATGCGCGAGCCCGCCGTCATCCAGCGCGCCAGCACCACTTTCTGCTGGTTGCCGCCGCTGAGTTTGCGGCAGGCGGCATCGGGGCCGGGCGCCTTGATGCGCAGCCGCTTGATCCAGTCGGCGGCAAGCCGGCGCTCCTTGCCATAGTCGATGGCGCCATGGCGCATGACGCTGGAGAGATCGGCCAGCGAAATGTTCTCCGCGATCGACAGGAACATCACCAGCCCTTCGAGCCGGCGCTCGCGCGGGACATAGCCGATGCCCTTGCGCACCGCCGGTTCCGGCGAGGAGAAGCGCACGACATCGCCGGCGATTTTCATCTCGCCCGCATCATGCTGGACGAAGCCGCCAACGGTGCGCGTCACCTCCTCGCGGCCGGAGCCGACGACGCCGGCAATGCCGACGATCTCGCCCGCCCGGATCGAGAGATCGACGCCGTGATAGAAACCGTTGGCGCCAAGCCCCTTGGCCTCGACCATCACGATATCGCGCGGCGCCAGCTGGCGGGCCTCGCGATAATACTCCGCCTGCAGGCCGCGCCCGACCATGATCTCGTGCAGCTCAGGCGCGGTGACTTCGGCTGCACGATGTTCGGCAACGACGGCGCCGTCCTTCATCGTGTAGACGCGGTCGGAGATATTGAGCACCTCGTCGAGGCGGTGCGAGACGAAGACGAAGCTGGCGCGGGATTTGAGCGACCGCACCCGCGCGAACAGCACCTCGATGTCCGCGGCGTTGAGCACCGAGGTCGGCTCGTCGAGCAGGATCAGCAACTGCCGCTCGACCACTTCCTCCAGGGTCAGCGCCTTGGCGAGCTCGACCATCTGGCGCGCGGCGAAGGTGAGTTCGGAGGTGCGCGCGGTGACGTCGATGTCGATGCCGATCTTGGCCAGTTGCCGCCGCGCCGCCGCGTTCATGGCGCGCCAATTGACGAGGCCGAAGCGGGTGAAGCGGTCCTCTTCGCCGAGATAGATGTTTTCGGCAACCGTCAGGTTCAGCACCAGCGACTGCTCCTGGAACACCATGCCGATGCCATGCCTGGCCGCATCACGGGCGTTGCGCATGCGCAGCTGTTCGCCATCCAGCGTGAGCGAGCCGCCATCCGGCCGGTAGCCGCCGGCCAGCACCCGCATCAGCGTCGACTTGCCGGCGCCGTTCTCGCCGATCAGCCCGACAACTTCATTGGGCCGCACCTCGATGGAGACGTCGCGCAGCGCCTGGACGCCGGGGAAATTCTTGATGATGTTGGACGCCTGCAGCATGGCGTTCACTTGACGATTTTCAGGCGGACACGGTCGAGCGACAGCGCCACCGCGGCGATGATCATCAGACCCTGCACCGTCTGCTGGATGTAGGGCGAGATGCCGAGCAGGATCATGCCATTGGCAAGCACGGTGACGATCAGCACACCGATCAGCGTGTTGACGACGCCGCCCTCGCCGCCGGTCAAAGCGGTGCCGCCGACGACCACTGCGGTGACCGCTGCAAACAGCCTGCCGTCGCCGATGACGGCGTGCGACTGGCCGAGCTGTGCCGCGGCCAGCACGCCGGCAATGCCGAAGAAGAACCCTGCCAGCGCAAAAGCGGTGATGCGCACGCGCACGACATTGACGCCGGAGAGCTTGGCGACATCCTCATCGCCGCCGATCGCCAATATGTGGCGGCCGAGCTTGGTGTGATACTGGATGACAGTGGCGAGCAGGAAGGCGCCGAACGCGACCCAGACCGCCACCGGCAGGCCGAGGAAACGGTGCAAGGCCAGGTCGCGGATCGAGGCGTCGTTCAGCTTGATGGCCGTGCCGCCCAGCATATAGACCGACAGGCCAAGGCCGATGAACCACATGCCGAGCGTGCCCATGAAGGACGGGATGCGCAGCATGGTCTGGACGAGACCGCTGACGAAGCCCATGGCGGTGCCGGCGGCGATGGCAGCGAGCACCGCCCACCACCCATAGTCGTTGCCGTTGCCGTCATTGGCGGCGAGCAGCACAAGCACCATTGCCGCCACCGAAAGCGTGCCTTCGACTGCGAGGTCGATGCTGCCCATCAGGATGATGAAGGTCAGCCCCATCGCCAGCGTCAGCGGCACGGCGGCGGAATTCGCAAGCCGCACCAGATTGCGCAGCTCGATGAAATTGGGGTTGGCAATGGCGATGAGTACGCAGAGTACAATCAGCACCGCCATCGGCGCCAGGCTGCGCCAGCGCCTGCCGCCCAGGAATGTCGCGATACGGCCGGGGAACGATGTCATAGGCGTCGTCCGCTCGATGTCCGAAACGGACTTCAGGGGTTCTGTATGGATTGTCAAGAAACCGCTTCCCGTCTGCTGGTGACAGCCGTCGCGACAAGGGGATCGCGACGGCTGCGGGAGGAAGCGGGCCGCCAGGGAGTTGCAGCCCACTCCGATGGATCAGGTGCGGATTGCTCCGGTGACCCGGCCCCACAGATCGTTCCAGTCGATCTCGGGCTTCGCATCGACATTGGTCTTGTAATATTCCTCGACATTGTCGTGCGAGATCAGCACCGCCTTGCCGTAGAACTCACGGTGCTCCGCGGGCTCCTTGGTTGGGTCGAACTTGCCGATCTTGGCGTTGTAGCCGATGGCCAGACCCATGCCGCCCTGCCAGAACGGATCCGAAGTGACGGTGCAGGCGAACTCGCCGGTGCGCACCGCATCGACCGCCGTCTTGATGCCGTCGACGCCGACGATCGGCACCTTGCCGGCGAGGTTTTCGGCGCGCAGCGCTTCCAGAGCGCCCGAGCCCATATCGTCATTGGCCGCCCAGATGCCCTTGATGTCGTCGCCGAAGCGGGTGAGCAGATTGCCCATCAGGTCGAAGGCTTCGGTCGACTTCCAGTTGGCGACCTGGAAGTCGAGCAGCTTGATGTCTGGGTTGGCGGCAAGGGCTGCGTCGAGGCCCTTCTTGCGCTCGATCGCCGCCGTGGTCGAGATCAGGCCGCCGAGCGCTACGATGCCGCCCTTGCCGCCAATGGTCTTGAACAGGATCTCGGCGATGGTCTTGCCGCTGTCGATGCCGTCGAACTCGATATGCGAGACATAGTTCGGGTTGAAATCCTTCGGGTGCAGATCCCCAGGCTTGTTCCACTGCGTCACCACATAGGCGCCGGCCTTGGCGCAGGCCTCGACGATCGGGCGCGCATCGGGCGTGTCGTTGGGATCGGAATTCAGCACCATATTGCCGCCGGTCTTGGCCAGCATCGCCTTGATGTCGGCAATGCCCTTCTCGCTGTTGCCTTCCGAAACCAGCGTGACGTGCTCCAGCCCGGCCCATTTGGCATACGCTTCGGCGCCGGTCTTCCACACCGCGTGATAGGGGTTGGACAGCGAGCGGATCGATGTCACCAGCGTCGGCTTGTCCTGCGCGCGCAGCACGCTCGGCATGGCGAGTGCCGCCACGCCGGCGGTGGCGCCCATCATCAGCGTGCGCCGGTTGACCGCAAAATTCTTCGTGTCGTTCATACCTCGAAACCTCCCGATTGAATTCTGTTCCGCCCGGCATCTTGCGCAGGGAGCGCGGCCGGGACCTCCTGGTGAGGATCGTCAAGCTCCTCCACTTGTACGACAACCCTTCAACACGATAACCATACCCTTTCTCTTGACGTGGCACAAGCGACTTGAGATCGTCGCGCGCAAGAGGAAGGGGCGGTGATTTTCATCGCCCGCCGGAGCATGATCCCTAGAAGTGGGAACCGGTTTTCTCGGACAAATCGAGAAACCGTTTTGTCCGGAGATCATGCTCCAACAAAGAGAACCCTGGAGTGGAAATGACGGATTACATCATTGTCGGCGGCGGTTCGGCTGGCTGCATTCTGGCCGCCCGGCTGAGCGAGGACCCGGACGTGTCCGTCATGCTGCTCGAGGCCGGTCCGCCCGACACCGATCGCTACATCCATCTGCCGGTCGGCTTCTTCAAGATGACGTCGGGGCCGCTGATCTGGGGCTATGACACCGCGCCCGGCAAGGAAATCGACGGCCGCACCATGGTCTATCCGCAGGCCCGCGTGCTGGGCGGGGGCTCCTCGATCAACGCCCAGGTGTTCACCCGCGGTTGCCCGCAGGATTATGACGGCTGGGCGGCTGACGCCGGCTGTGCCGGCTGGAGCTATGCCGACGTGCTGCCCTACTTCGTCCGCTCCGAGGGCAACGACACTTTTGCCGATGCGCAGCATGGCATTGACGGCCCGCTCGGCGTCTCCAGCGGCGCGCCGCATCCGCTGACCCGCATCTTCGTCAAGGCGGCGCAGCAGGCGGGCCTTCCTTTCCGCGCCGACTTCAACGTCGGTGAGCAGGCGGGCGCCGGCTTCTACCAGACGACGACGCGTCGGGGGAAACGCTCGAGCACGGCGGTCGCCTATCTGAAGCCGGCGCTCGGCCGCAAGAATCTGACGCTACGCACCGACGCCTCGGTCAGCCGCATCGTGGTCGAGAACGGCCGCGCCATCGGTGTAGAGATCATCGTCAATGGCCGCACCGAACTGCTCCGCGCCGAGCGCGAAGTCATCGTCGCCGCCGGCGCCATCGGCTCGCCGAAATTGCTGATGCTGTCCGGCATCGGCCCGGCCGTGCATCTCGGCCATCACGGCATCGAGGTGGTCCACGATTCCAAAAACGTCGGCCAGAATCTGCACGATCACATGGACGTCGATGTCGTCGCCGAGCTCAACGGACCGCATGGCATCGACCGTTACAAGAAGAAGCGCTGGCAAGCGGTCGCCGGTCTTGAATATGCGCTGTTCGGCAAGGGGCCGGTGGCCTCCAACATCGTCGAGGCCGGCGGCTTCTGGTGGGGCGACCGCGCGGAGAAGACGCCGGACATCCAGTTCCATTTCCTGCCCGGCGCCGGCGTCGAGGAAGGCATCGGCTCGGTTCCCGGCGGCAATGGCTGCACGCTGAACTCCTACCATGTGCGCCCGCGTTCGCGCGGCAGCGTCACGCTCAAGTCCGCGGACCTGCGCGATGCACCCATCATCGACCCCAACCCGTTCGCCGAGCGCTATGATCTCGAACGCGCCATCGACGGCATCGAGATCAGCCGCGAAATCCTGTCGCAGCCAGCCTTCGCCAGATACATCAGCCGCGAGCATCTGCCCGGCAAGGCGATGCAGGGGCGCTCAGCACTCGAAGCCTTCGCCCGAGAACATGGCCGCAGCGCCTATCACCCAGTCGGCACCTGCCGGATGGGCGGCGATGCCGACAGCGTCGTCGATCCCGAGCTGCGCGTGCGCGGTCTGCAAGGCCTGCGTGTCTGCGACAGCTCGGTCATTCCAAGCATCGTGTCGTCGAACACCAACGCCGCCGTGGTCATGATTGCGGAGAAGGCTGCGGATCTGATTGCGGGGCGAACGCTGCCGGTGGCGTAAGCAGGACAATCGCATGTGGTGGCGCCACGCGATTGCCCTGCCTTGAGCACCTGTCGCTGAGCGCATAGCACTCGAACCGCACTAAAAACGACAGCCTCCCGCAGCGCCTTCAACCGACGCTTGCGCAACCCACCAACCGACCGGAAACCCCCGGTTGCGGGCTCGTTGCCGACGCCGGCGCGGGGATGTGAAAGCGCTTTTGCGCCAGTTCCGCGATCACACCATATGAACCGATCCAAGCTCTGCTAGCTTGTGGGCGTGGGACTTGTCCCGCTTTGGCCGGTGCTTCAGGCAACCCCATCCCAACCCCCCGCCCCCTGCGGTACCGGCCATCCCCCTCCCCCTTTTGGCAGGCTTCTCGACCTGCCATCCTCAGCCGTCCCTGCCAACTTCGAGGTCGACGACGAGGCCTGATGCGTGGCATGCAAATCAAGACCATCGGCAGCGTACCGAGGGATTTCACATCGGCTGTCTGGACGACGTCCTGGAGAGCGACAGATCGGGGTCGAGCCGCCTCAGCTCCCGGTTGATGGCCGCCAGGCGCTCCGGTTCGCCTTCCGTGTTGCAGACATTGAGAGTAACGACGCGTAAGCGCATCAGCGAACCACCGCCGCGATGCGTTCCAACGTGGTGCGCGAAACGGCTCGGCCATCGGCGCGGTTCGGCTTGCCAAATGCCGCCATGCCGCCCATACACGGCTTGAACAACCGCCCCGAGGGTCCGCGCCCATTTTGCCAAAGGATACTCTCCGATGTCTGTGACGCCGTCCCCCTGGTCAAAGCCGTGACGGCCTCCCTCGCAAGCCTGGGCTGGACGGATTTCTTCGGCGACCAGCTTGAAGCCGATGAGGCAGACCTCGTGCCGACGCGCATCGCCTCGGTGCACCGCGACCGCCTGGCCGGCCTGTCCCGGGCAGGGCCAGTGGATCTGACGCTGCCGGCCAATGCCAACACCGGCGACTACGCCGTCGGCGACTGGGTGCTGGTCGAGCAGCATACACATCTGCTGCTCCGCCGGCTGACCCGCAAGACGGTGCTGGAGCGCCGTACCCAGGGCGGCAGGATCCCGCAGCTGGCCGCGGCCAATGTCGACACGCTGTTCATCGTGACGTCCTGCAATGCCGATTTCAACATCGCCCGGCTCGAGCGCTATCTGGCGCTGGCCAACGAGGCCAGAACGACGCCGGTGATCCTGCTGACCAAGGCCGACACCGCTGACGATGCCGAGAGATACCAAAGCCAGGCTGCCGCCCTTCAGCGTGGTTTGCCCGTAGTGACGCTGAACCCGCGCGTCGCCGATGCCGCAGCGGCGCTTGCTCCCTGGTGTGGCGCAGGGCAGACGGTGGCGCTGGTCGGCTCCTCCGGCGTCGGCAAATCGACGCTGGTCAACACGCTGGCCGGAGCGGCGCAGCAATCGCCGCAACAGACTGCGGGCATTCGCGAGCACGATGCCAAGGGTCGCCACACCACCACGGCGCGGTCGCTGCACCCCATCGCCGGTGGCGGCTGGGTAATCGACACGCCGGGCATGCGCACGCTGCATGTCAGCGACGTCGCATCCGGCATCGACACGCTGTTTGCCGAAATCACCGAGCTCGCACCGCTGTGCAAGTTCCGCGACTGCACCCATGTCCACGAACCGGGCTGCGCGGTGCAGGCTGCGTTGAAGGCGGGTACGCTCGACCCTGAGCGCCTTGCCCGCTGGCGCAAGCTGTCGGAGGAAAACCAGGGCAACACGCCGGTTCAGAGCGGCCCGCGCGGCAACAAATCGCCTGCCGGGCGCCCGAAGCGGCGTTGAGAGGATAGGAATTGTGGAACGAGACGTCGGAGGCCCGGCATGTGCCGGGCCTCCCTTTTTTCACTCTCCGCGCATCGTTGCCTGGAAGGTCGGCAGGTGCTTCTGCTGCGCCTCCAGCATACGCTCGCGGTAGACGCCATAGATGACGTCGGTGTCGTGCAACGTCACGCCGGCAATGGTCGGCGAGGCGAAGACCGGCAGTTCGATGCCGCGCTTGGCGAGCTGCTCGGCGGTGCGCGCGATCAGCTCATGCGCCAGGATCATGGCAAGCACCGTCGATGAGCCCGACACCGGCCGGCTCCAGCCCTCGACCGGCACGATGGCGTCCTCGATCGGCGAACAGGTGTCGATGACGAGGTCGGCGGCATCCGCCAGCCGCTTGCCGGACGAGTGCGTCGCCGGCTTGTCGAGATTGTTCTTGCTGGTGACAGCGACGACGAAGATGCCGCGCTTCCTGGCATAGAGCGCGGTGTCGATACCGGACGAGTTGCGGCCGCTATGGCCGAAGATGATGATCGAATCGCCCTTGTTGAGCGGCTGGTGGTCGAGGAATTTTTCGGCGTATTTTTCCGTACGCTCCAGCCACAAAAGCTCGCGGACGCCGCCGGCGCCGAGCACATTGTGCCACATCACGCGCGGGTCGGTCAGCGGGTTGAAGCCGACATAGCTGCCATAGCGCGGAAACACTTCCTGCACCGGCAGCACCGAATGGCCGGAGCCATAGAGATGCACCAGCCCGCCGCCCTCGAGCGAGTCGGCAAAGCGGCTGGCGGCCTGGCCAAAGGCCTCTTCATTGACTTTCGCAGCCTGGTCGATGAGGGCGGCGAGACGGTGGATGTAGAGATCGGACACGTGGGTACTCCTGTTTGCTGTGTCGGTCTGGAATGGATCAGCTTCTCGGGTTCAGCGGCACGCGTCCGGCGCGCAGCGTCGAGCGGATTTCGTAGCGGTCGCCGCGCATGATCGAGACCGTGAATTCGAACGGGCCGCGCTCGTCGGTGGTGATGCGTTCGACGACGAAGGCCGGGCTGCCGACAGCGAGGTCGAGCAGTTCGGCGTCCGCCGCGCCGACCGCGCCGACCCGGTAGTTCTCCCGCGCGGCCACCGGCACGATGCCGTAATGGCGCTCCAGCGCCTCGTAGAGCGAGCCCTGCAGCAGGCCGGCATCGAGGAAGCCCGGCACGCGCACGGCCGACAGCTGCGCCGTCTGGATGCCGATCGGCTCGTTGTTGCCGAGCCGCAGCCTGCGAATGCGCACCACCGGATCGCCCTCTTCGATCTCCAGCGCGCCGGCAGCCGCCGCGTTGGCGGTGGTCAGGCTGCAGTCGAGCAGACGCGAGCCCGCGACCACGCCCATATTGCCCATCTCCTGGGTAAAGCTGGTCAGCTCACGCGTGCCGGCGACCAGCGTGGTCGAGCGCACGAACGTGCCGCGGCCATGTTCGCGCCTGAGCAGCCCGGCCTCCTCGAGATTGCGCAGCGCGTGGCGCAGCGTGATACGGCTGACGCCGAACAGGGCGCACAGCCTGTCCTCCGCCGGGATCTGGTCGCCCGTTGCCCATTCGCCGCTCTTGACGATGGCGCGGATCGCCTCTTCGACCTGATACCAGAGCGGCTCCGGCCGTCTGCGGTCCGGCTGCTGAAAGCTTGCTTCGCTCATCGCACCTGCCTCCACCCTTGCCCAACGGCGCCGGCCAGCGCCGCGCCGACGAGGCCGGCGCGGGGACCAAATTTTCCGGGCTTGACGTCGATGCCGCGCAGATGCGGCGGCAGTTGGCGTCGCAGCGCTGCAAGCAGCGGCGGCCGGATCACATCCAGCGCCTCCGCCAAACCACCCGAAATCAGAACCGCTTGCGGATCGAGCAGCGCGACAGCGCCTGCAAGCGCGGTGCCGAGCTGTCGCGCCGGCAGTTCAAGCAAGGTGAGTGCGGCCAGTTCGCCAGCCTGGGCAGCGGCGATCAGCTGGCGGCCGTCGGCAAGGCCGATCTGTCCGGCAAGGGCATCAAGCGCCCGGCCCGACGCGACGCGCTCCAGCCAGCCGCTGCGCTCCTCGCCAGGATCTTTGACGTCGGCGCAGGCCCAGCCGAACGAGCAGGCGCCGCCATGCGCGCCGGCAACGATGCGGCCATTGGCCAGCACCGCCGAACCGATGCCGGTGCCGATGGCGAGCAGGATCGCATCCGACATGTTTTTCGCACTGCCTTCGACAGCCTCCGCCAGCAGCGCAATCTGCGCGTCATTGCCGAGCGCTACGCGCAGTTTGGGAAACAGCGGCTGGATATCGACGCCGTCGAGGAACGGCAAGTTGGGGATCCAGCGGCAGACCGAGCCCTCGACCAGTCCCGGCACCGCGATGCCAAGCGCTTCGGCCGACCCGGCCTCGGCGCACAGCGCGTCGATGCGCGCAACGAAGGCATCAAGGGTTGCCGGCGCCGGCTCGCTGCCCAGCGCCTCCAACGCACCGACATCGCCCGTAGACACGGCAGCGCGCAGATTGGTGCCGCCGAGGTCGATGGCGAGTACCCGCCTCATCGACCGGACCCTTTGCCGAAGGGGAGCGAGAACAGGCCGCTGCCGGCATTCCACGAATGCGACGCCGCCGCGAAGGCCTGCGCATGGCGCGTGCCGCGCAGGCAGCCGCGCAGCCGGTAGAGCGAACTGTAATAGTCGACATAGGGGAAGCTGCTCAGGCCGCGCGCCAGCTCATACTCCATGACCGCGTCGCGCCAGGCCTCGAACCCGTCGCTGACATCGACGAGATGCTCGGGCCGGAAGCCGTCATCGTCCTCCCAGTTCTCGCCGAACAGCAGCAGTTGCGGCGTGTGCGCCGGATGGTCGCTGGCAACGGTCGGCAGTCCGGCGAAGAAGATACCGGTCTTCGTCAAATGCGCGGCGGCGCGATGGTCCTTGTGCCAGCTGCCATGCCAATGCGTGATGACGATCTCGGGTTTCAGCTCGCGAATGATGTCGCCCACTTCGAGCGCCGTCTGATCGTCTGTGGGCAGGAAGCCGTCGCGCAGGCCAAAGCCACGCATGGTGACGCCGAGCCGCTCCGCCGCGCTGCCCGCTTCCTCTTCCTTCTGCACGCAATAATGCGCGGGAACCAGGTACGGATGGCCCTGCTCACCCATGGTCAGATGCAGGAAGGTCACCGTGGCGCCGCGCTTGACGGCAGCGGCCGCCAGCGGCCCAGCCATCACCTCGGCATCGAGGGCGTGTGCGCCGACCACCAGGATGGATTTCGCCGCATAAATCCTGTCTTCGATCATTTCATGCCCCCTCCGGTACCGACGCCTTCGCGAATCTGGCGCGCCAGCAGACAATACATGATCAGGATGGGCGCCATGGAGATCGCCAGCGAGGCGAACACCAGGCCCCAGTCGGTACGGAACTGGCCGACGAAGACGCTGATCGCCAGCGGCACCGTCTTGTAGCGGTCGTCGAAGATGAAGATCAGCGGGAAGAAGAAATCGTTCCACACCGCGATCGCGGTGAAGATGGCCACGATCGACACCGCCGGCTTGACCATCGGCAGGATGATCTGGAACAGGATGCGCACCTCGCCGGCGCCGTCCATGCGCGCCGCCTCGTCCAACTCGGAGGGTAAGACGCGCATGAAATTGGCGAAGATGAACACGGCGAAGGGAATGCGGATCGCCGAATAGACCAGGATCAGCCCGGTCAGCGAATCCAGCAGGCCAAGATTGCGCATCAGCGTGAACAGTTCGACCGAGGCGAGCCGGATCGGCAGCATGATGCCGGACAGGAACAGGCCGAGCATGATGGCATTCCAGCCAAGCTTGTAGCGGCTGAGCGGATAGGCGGCCATCGCCGAGACGACGATGGTGAGGATGACCGCGCCGCCCGTGACGATCAGGCTGTTGATGAAATTCTGGCCGAGATCGGCGCGCGTCCAGGCGTTGATGAAATTGTCGAGGGCAAAGCTTTGCGGCAGGCCGAGCCTGTTGTCGTAGATCTCGGCCGTGGTCTTGAAACAGGAGACGATGAGGATGTAGAGCGGCAACAGCACGGCCGCCGTCCAAACGACCAGCACCGTCCAGCCGGGCAGCCGCGCCAGCTGCCGAGAGATGGCCGGTCTTTGCGAAATCGCCAGCGCGCTCATAGCTGCACCGTGCGGCGGTCGAAGAAGCGCAGCATCATGAGCGTGCCGATGCTGAGGATCAAAAACAGCACGGTGCCGAGCGCCAAAGCCAGACCGATATCGGTGATGCCGACAGCACCTTCCGCGCCGAAGGCCAGCCGGTAGAAGTACGTCACCAGCGTGTCGGTCGAATAGCTCGGATTGCCCTGCACGCCCTGCATGACATAGACGATGTCGAACTGGTTGAAGGTGTTGATGAACGACAGCGTCGTCAGCGTGCCCAGCGCCGGCATCAGCAGCGGCAGCGCGATCGAGAACAGCATGCGCGCATTGCCGGCGCCGTCAAGTTTTGCCGCCTCGAAAATCTGGCCGGAAATCTGCCGCAGACCTGCCGTGTAGATCAGCACCGGCAGGCCCATCCAGTTCCAGGCATCGACGGCGATCAGCATGGCGAGCGCGGTGTGGCTGTTGCCGAGCACAGTCAGGCTGCCCTGGTGCAGGCCGAGCCCGTTCAGCGCCCATTCGACGACGCCGCCCGGTGCCAAAAGCAACCGCCACAGCGCGCCGACGATGACCGGGCTCAGCACCGCCGGAAAGAAGAACACCGACTGGAAGAACGCAGCACCCCTGTCGCGCAGGAACAGCAGCCAGGCGAACAAAAGCCCGATTCCGTTCTGGAACAGCATGATGCCGAAGAACCAGGCGGTGTTGTGCCACAGCGCGCCGTAGAGCCGCGCGCCGCTGGGGAAAACGAACAGCCTTGAGAAATTCGACAGGCCGGCGAACTCGACCATGCGCAGCCCCTTCCAGACGAAGAAGCTGCCCCAGAGCGACATCCCCAGGGGATAGAGGACGAACAGCGCATAGACCGCCAGCGCCGGCAGGGTGAACAGCACGGCCATGCGCTGCTGCGTGCGGCGAAGGCTGCTGGTGCGGCGAAGGGTGCTCATGCGCTTTTCTGGTCCGTGAGAGGCCGGCCGCTTTGCGACCGGCCGCGCCTACTGCTTCGGCTTGAACCAGGTGGCGACTGCGGCCTGCATGTCGGCCGCCAGCTTCTCCGGCGCGATGTTGCCTTCGACCATGTCGATGATCTCCGACTGCAGCACCGAAGACGCCGTCGGCGACTGCCAGCGGAAGCCGACCAGCGTCAGATAGGGCGTCGAATTCTTCGCCATCTCCATCATCGAGGCCAGCACTGGATCCTTCACCGTCACATCCGTGCGGGCCGGCGGCCAGCCGAGCTCGTCGGCGAACATCTGCGCGAACTCTGCCGAAGCGATGAAGCCCAGCACCTTGGTCGCGGCCTCCTTGTTTTGGCTCTCGGAGACCAGGCCATAGGAGCCGTCGGAGAAGGCCGAGGTGTACAGTTTTGCACCGGCATCGTCGGCGGGGAACGGGAAGATCGAGAATTTCAGCTTCGGGTTCTGCGCCTTGAAGCTGCCGTTCTCGAACGAACCGCCGAGGAACATCGCCGCCTTGCCGCCGATGAACTGCTGCGTGGCGGTGGTGTAGTCGATGCCGGCGAAGCCGTCGGGGAAATACGGCTTCAGCTCGGCGAAGCGCTTCAGCGCCGCCACATAGCGCTGATCCTCGAAGGTCGCCTTGCCGCTCATCATCTCGTCGTAGAAGCCGGGACCATAGACGGTCGGGCCGACGACGCCGACGGCGATCTCCAGTTCCCAGGCCGAGCCGTTGGCGCCACCGGTGGCGATCGGGGTGATGCCGGCCGCCTTCAGCTTCTCGCAGACGGCGGTGAAATCCTTGTAGGTCTTGGGGATCTCGATGCCCTGGGCGGCGAAGATATCCTGGTTGTAGAAGACGCCCATCATCGGCACCGAGTAGGGCACGCCGTAGAGCTTGCCGTCAGCGCGGCCACGCGCGCCGCCAAGCGCTGCGTCCTCCATGTTCTTCAGCTCCGGCACGCTGTCGTCCAGCGCGTCGAGATAGCCCGCCTCGACGAAGGGCTGCAATTCGCCATAGGCCTTGAGCTGGGCGATGTCGGGCCCGCGCCCGCCGCGCAGCGCCGTACTCAGCCGGTTCTGGTAGTCGGCATCGGGCGTGAACTGGATGGCGACCTTGATGCCGGGGCTCTTCGCCTCGAAGGCATCGAAGATGCGGCGCATCGCGGCCTCGTCCTCGGTGCGCCAGCTCCACAGCGTCACCGTGCTGTCGGCGGCTCGCGCCGGCAATGAGGCGAAGACGCCGGCGCAGGCGGCGGCAAGGCCGCCGATCAGCCCAAGTGCTGCGCGCCGGTGAAGTGAAAGCATGCTCATTGCCAGTCTCCCATTGTTCTCTGTCCTTGGCGTCCCGCGGCGTTCCCGTGCCGTGAGAGGTCATTGGTTCGGCAAAAGTCATTATAACGACATAGCGGTATTCGCAAGGGGTCTGCTACGCCTCAGGAATGGCGGTGTTGGCCCGCTCACGACATTGCAGTACCTGCATCCATTTGTTATCTAACGATAAATATCCACATTCCAGCGCCGCAAAGAAATCTGTGACCGTACCATGTGAGACTTTTTCGCCAGCAAGCCCTTGCGTCGCCGCGCTGACTTGTCATAACCTCATGTGAACCGATAGGGAGGATGAGGAATGTCGTTTGCTTGGACTTCGAAACTGGCACTGGCCGCGGGCCTCGCCATCCTGCCCGCCACCGGCTGGGCGCAATCGGTCAACATCTCCTACCTCACCCACTGGTCGCCGGAGACGGTCGCGCTGCTGGAAGCCGCAGCCAAGGATTTCGCCAAGACCAATCCGGATGTCAGCGTCACCGTGCGCGCCGTTCCCTTCGGCGATCTCCTGACCACGCTGCGCTCGCAAGGTGGTGGCGCGGACGGCCCGACCATCGGCGGCATCTACGATCTGTGGCTGCCGGAACTCGCCCGCGACAAGCTGGTCGCGCCCGCCCCCGATGCGGTGGCCGGCGAGGTCAAGGGCGCATGGCCGGCGGGCATCACCAGCGCCGCTTCGGCCGGCGGCACGCTCTACGGCATCCCCAACGAAATCGACGTCTACGCGCTGAACTACAACCAGGCGCTGTTCAAGCAGGCCGGCATCGCGGCGCCACCCAAGACCTGGGACGAGTTCAAGGACGCGGCCAAGAAGCTGACCAACAAGGATGCGGGACGGCAAGGGTTCGGCATGATCAATTCCTGGGCCGCCGGCGTCGTCCACCCCTTCGCCTCGCTGCTGGTCTCCAATGGCGGCGACCTGGTCAAGGACGGCAAGCCGGTGCTGGACAGCCCGCAGGCCGCCGAGACTTTCCAGCTCTATGAAGACCTGATCAAGTCGGGCGCCAGCGTGCCTTCGATGGCGACAGCCGACGCCAACACCACCGGCCCCTTCCTCGACAATTTCGTCTCCGGCAAGACCGGCATGATCATCATGGCCAATTGGTGGGAGAGCGCGCTGAAGGCCGGCATGGGCGACAAGTTCGCCGACATTGCAACGGCGCCGATTCCCGTCGGCCCGAGCGGCGACAAGCCGCATTCGATATCCTACTCCTGGATGACCGTGGTCAACGCCAATGCAGGTGCCGCCGAGCAGAAGGCGGCGTGGGACTTCCTCGCCTGGCTGAACAATCCAAAGTCCGGCAAGAACGGTGCTTCCGCGATGTCGGATATCCTGATGTCGATGGGCATCCTGCCCTCACGCCTCTCCGACATCGAGGCGCACAAAGACAAGCTCGGCTCGGAATTCCTCTCCGGCTATGTCAGCGTGCTCACCGATGCCAAGCCGTTCCCTGTCGTGCCCGGCGGCCAGGAATTCTCGGAATCGCTGCAGCAGACGCTCGAGGCGTTGCAGTATGGCCAGGTCTCGGCCAAGGATGCGCAGGCGACGGCGCAGGCCGACGCCATTTCGATCCTGGAGCGCGCCGCCAAATAATGATTCAGAGGTACCGTGCCTCGGCGGGCATCATGCTGGCGCCCGCCGTGACGCTGATCGGCATCTTCGTCCTGTTGCCGATGCTGCTCACCGTCTGGCTGTCGTTCCAGGACTGGTCGACGCAGACACCGTTTTCCAGCGCCGGCTTTATCGGCCTCGACAATTTCCGCGAGATTTTTGGGGTCTCCTCGGTCGGCCGCGACTTCAAGGGCGCGCTGGCTAACACCGCGATCTACACCGCGCTCTCCGTCATCCTCATCCTGCCGCTGTCGGTGGCCTTTGGGCTGATGGTCTACCAGCGCGATGTCGCCGGCGGCACGGCGCTGCGCACGGTGCTGTTTGCCACCTACATGGTGCCGATGATCGCCGTGGCGCTGGTCTGGTCGAAACTCTATTCGCCGAGCGAAGGCCCGCTCAATCAGATGCTCGGTCTAATCGGCGTGGGACCACAGCCCTTTCTGTCGTCACCGCGCTCGGCGCTGATCTCCATCGTCTTCCTCAATGTCTGGCAGCAGGTCGGCTATTTCACCGTGCTGGCGATCGCCGGGCTGACGCAGATCCAAGGCAGCCTCTACGAGGCGGCGAAGCTCGATGGCGCCAGCCGCTTCGAGCAGTTCCGCTTCATCACCCTGCCGCTGATGCGGCGCACGCTTCTGTTCAGCGCCGTCATCGCCATCATCAACGCCGTGCAGGTGTTCGAGCCGGTTGCCCTGATCACGCAGGGCGGGCCGGTCGGCTCGACCAATGTGCTCACCTACCACATCCGCCGCGTCGGCATCGAGCGTGCGCAGGGTGGACTGGGTTCGGCCATGGCGGTCATGCTGATGCTTTCGCTGATTGTCGTCGTCTGCGCGCTGTTTGCCTTCGCCAACCGGAAGAACGACGAATGAGCGCGGGATCGTCGAGCCGGCTGTCGCGCCGGCGCCCGTCCGGCCGCAAGGCGCTGCTGGCGACGCTGATGCTGCTGGTCGCCGTCGCCTCGGCCTTCCCGCTGGTATGGATGGTGCTGTCGAGCCTCAAGACGCCGGCCGAGAGCATGCAGGTGCCGCCGGTGTGGATCCCCCTTACGCCGAGCTTCGACGCCTATGAGAAGGTGTCGGGCGTGGTCAATGTTGGCCGCTCGATGTGGAATTCTCTGGTCATCGCCTCGATCACCACCGCCGGCATTCTGCTGACCAGCATGATGGCCGGCTACGCCTTCGCCAAATACCACTTCCCCGCCAAGTCGCTGCTGTTTTCTGTGCTGATCGCCACCATGTTCCTGCCGCCGATCGTGACGCTGATCCCGCTCTATCGCCTGGTCGGCTCGATCGGCCTCAACGCCAGCCTCGCCGGCATCATCGTGCCCAATCTCGCCAATGCTTTCGGCATCTTCCTGATGCGCCAGTTCATCTCCGGCGTGCCCGACGAGCTCATCGACGCCGCGCGCATGGACGGCGCCTCGGAGTTCTTGATCCTCTACAAGATCGTCGCGCCCAGCATCGCACCCGCAATCGCGGCTCTGGCCCTCTTCGCCTTCGTCTATCACTGGAACAGTTATCTCTGGCCGCTGACCGTGCTGCAGGGCAATGCCGACGCCTATCCGATCGTCATCAGCCTGAGCCGTCTGCTCAGCTACAACAGGGGCGCCGTCAACACCGGCCTGGTGATGGCCGGTGCGACCCTGGCCGTGCTGCCGCCGCTCATCCTGTTCGTCTTCCTGCAGCGCTTCTTCGTCGATTCCATCGTCGGTTCGGCGATCAAGGGATAGCTGCACCAGCCTTCAAGCGCTCGGCCTGGTTCCGCCACAGATCAGATAGTAGCACTCGTCATAGCGCATGTAGTCAGCCGCGCCCTTGTCCGGCCATTCGCCCGTGTCGAAACGGATTTTGAGTAGGCTTCTGCACTGCGCCACCTTCGCTGCATTGCTGTCCGGGAACAGGGTAACGAGCAGGCCTTGCGGAGCGCCGAAGGAAACCGCCGAAAGAACGAGGCAGCCGAGGCTGGCAGCAAGGAAGAGAGACAAGTTGCGCATTGTTACCGAATACGGCTAGGCCGATGC
Source organism: Mesorhizobium sp. C416B (assembly GCF_030323165.1). Lineage (NCBI taxonomy): Bacteria > Pseudomonadati > Pseudomonadota > Alphaproteobacteria > Hyphomicrobiales > Phyllobacteriaceae > Mesorhizobium > Mesorhizobium sp. C416B. Next base: position 4,874,847 of record NZ_CP100471.1, on the reverse strand, counting down.
TCTGACAATGAACAACCCATATCATGATTAACACATGCATAGCAGCGTTTTGCCCAGTAAAGCGACCGAAGAGTACTTGGCGCCCCGCCGCTGCCAGGTCTGCTGCGGCGGCGGTAGCGCCTTCGGCAGGTCAATCCCTTAGGGCAGCGCCAGTCCCCCAGGTGATTGCTTCTACCGCTGAACCGCGGCAGCTCCCGTCCTCACCCAAACCTTGCCGCCGTCCAAGCCCCACCCGCTGCATTCGACTCCACCGCCGCCGCGGCAAACTTCACCCCGCGCGCACCATCCACAACATCCGGCACCTGCGCGGCCCTTGCTGCATCGACCGCCCCACCTGACCTATGCGCACGAATAATATCAGCGGCGTCGCGGTAGAAATTGGCGAAGGCCTCGATATAGCCTTCCGGATGCGCCGCTGGCATGCGCGACACGCGCTGGCTTTCAGCGGTCGAGCCGTGACCGCCACGCACCAGCGTGCGGGTTTCCTCGCCATATGGTGAGAAGCGCAGTTCTTCCGGCCGGCCGCCCGACCATTCGAGCCCGGCTTTGTCGCCATAGATGCGCACCGAGAGATCATTGTAGTGGCCGGGCGAGGTCTGGCTGGCCAGGATCGTGCCGCGCGCGCCGCCGGTCCAGCGCAGCAGCACATGTGCATTGTCGTCGAGCCGACGTCCCGGCACGGCGGTGAACAGATCCGCCGACACCGCCTCGGCCTCGCAGCCGGAGATATAGCTCGCCAGGTTGAAGGCGTGCACGCCGATATCGGCCAGCACCGCCGACTGCCCGGCGCGCGCCGGATCGGTGCGCCACTCCGCCTGCTTCTGGCCGTCGGCGTCGATCGGTTTGGTCAGCCAGTCCTGGATGTAGGCGCCGTGCACGGAAACGATCCGCCCAAGCGCACCCGCCGCCACCATCTCGCGCGCCTGGCGGACCATGGCGTAGCCGGTGTTGTTGAGGGTGACGACAAAGCGGCGCTTCTTCGCCTTCGCCAGCGCCACCAGCGCCTCAGCGTCGGCCAGCGTCGTCGACAGCGGCTTGTCGCAGATCACGTCGATGCCGGCCTCGAGAAAGGCCGTGGCAATCGGCGCGTGCAGATGGTTGGGCGTGACGATGACAACCGCCTCGATACCATCCGGCCGCGCGGCTTCGGCCTGCGCCATCTCGCGATAGTCGGCGTAGCTGCGCTCGGGCGCGATGCCGATCTCGGCGGCCGAGGCGGCGGCGTTCTCCGGGTCCGACGACAGCGCGCCGGCGACCAGTACGATCTGGTCGTCCAGGCGCATGGCGAGCCGATGCACGGCGCCGATAAAGGCATTGCGCCCGCCGCCGACCATGCCGACCCTGAGCCGCTTGCCCGCCGATCCGTCCGATGTTGCGTAGACCATTTCAAACTCCTCCACCTGTGGCTTCGTCATCCTGGGGCGTAGCAAGGAGCGCAGCGACGCAGCGCAGACCCCAGGATCCATGCCGTGACATCAGAGCGATGCTACGGTGCAGAACCTTCTCGTCCGCTGCATTCCTCGACCATCGTCACGGCATGGATCCTAGGGTCTCCGCGACGGAGCTTCGCTCCTGCTTCGCCCTAGGATGACGACGTTGGGAAACCGCACCCCTTTCGAACGCGATTTCCAATTTTCATATTGTAAAACGATCGTACCGCGCTAGCCTGAAATCATGAGTGGGGCAAGCAAGGCATCCGGGCGATCGAGCACCGACGAGGCGGCGACGCGCAAGCGCGGGCGCTCTCTGGCGGCGCTCGGCTACATCCAGCCGCAGACCTACGAGGAGCTGCGCGCCGTGCTGTCGTCGGGCACGGTGCATTTCCCCAAGCGGCTGCGCCAGGTGGCGATCTTCCTGTGGCAGCATCCGAGCGATGTCGCGCTCGGCACCATCGCGCAGGTGGCGGCACAGGCCGGCGTGCAGCCCTCGACGCTGGTACGCTTTGCGCAGATCTTCGGCTATTCCGGCTTTTCCGATTTCCAGGGCCTGTTCAAGGAGCACATCAAGGGATCGTGGCCGGAAGGGCGCGGCGAGCCGCGCACCGAGACGGAGCCCAATCTGCATTTCCTGCACGGCATGGTCGGGGCATCGCAGGCCTCGCTTGGCCGCATCGAAGCCGGCTTCGACGTCGCGAGTTTCGACAAGATGGTAACGCTGCTGGCGGCCGCCGAGCTGATCTATGTCATCGGCTCCAAGCGCGCCTTTCCGGTCACCGCCTATCTGTCGCTGACACTGTCGCAGCAAGGCGTGCGCAACGTGCTGGTCGACAATGTCGGCTCCTCCGCACTCGACCAGATCGGCTGCATCGGCGCACGGGACGCCGTGCTTGCGGTCTCCTTCAGCCCCTACAATTCGATCACGCCCGATCTCGTCGCGGTGGCGCATGAGCGCAAGGCCCGCATCGTCACCGTCACCGACAGCACTTTCAGCCCGCTGGTTCGGCTCTCGGACGCTTGGCTGGAAGTGGTGGAATCCGACTTTGCCGGCTTCCGCTCGCTGGCGGCGTCACTCGCTGTCGGCATGGCGCTGGTCCATGGGGTGGCGGCGCGGCGCGGCGAATGAGCCGCCGCTGGCACAATTGACTATCCAGAATTGCCGTTCCATATTTAAAAAAATAGAAACTTTATTCCCGGGAGGAGGAATGGAGATCCGGCTTGACGGCAAGGTGGCTCTGGTCACCGGGTCGACGCAAGGCATTGGCCGCGCCATTGCCGAGACGCTGGCGCGTTCCGGTGCCGCCGGGCTGCTGGTCACCGGGCGCGAGAGGGCGCGTGGCGAGGCCGTGGCGGCCGAGCTTTCGCAATTGGGCACGCCGACCATCTTCGTCGCCGCCGACCTTGCCGGTCCTGACGCCCCCACCCTTCTGGCGCAGGCCTGCATCGAGCGCTTCGGCCGCATCGATGCGCTGGTCAACGCCGCCGGCCTGACCGATCGCGCCTCTTTCCTCGACGCCAGCCTCGACGATTGGGCGGCGCTGTTTGCCGTCAATGCGCGCGCGCCGTTCTTCCTGATGCAGGCGGCGATTGCCGACATGAAGCAGCGCGGCCAAGGTGGCGCCATTCTCAACATTCTGTCGATCAATGCCCATTGCGGCTCGCCGGAGCTTGCCGTCTATTCCGCCACCAAGGGCGCGCTGGCGACGCTGACCAGGAACGCCGCCAACGCCCACCGCTTCGACCGCATCCGCGTCAACGGCATCAATGTCGGCTGGACCGACACGCCGGCCGAACGCATCATGCAGGCGGAGACTTTGGGCAACGGCCCTGGCTGGCTCGAGAAGGCCAACGCCGCGCAGCCTTTCGGCCGGTTGCTGACGCCGGACGACATCGCCAGCCTCGCCGTCTTCCTGCTGTCCGACGCCGCCGGCCCGATGACCGGCGCGGTTGTCGACCAGGAGCAGGCGGTGATCGGAGCGAACCGGTGAGCGCTTCCATCGAAACGCTTGGGCCGGCGCTGCTCGATCGCTTGCCGGCATCGGTCCAGACACCGTCCTACGACCGCACGATGCTGGCGCCCGGCATGGCGCATCTCGGCGTCGGCGCCTTCCATCGCTGCCATCAGGCCGAATACACCGACGATCTCATCTCGCTGCGCTTCGACCGCTGGGGCATCGTCGGCATCAACATCCGTCCGCCCCGCCTTGCCGACACGCTGGGACGGCAGGGCGGGCTCTACACAAGGCTGATCCGCGAGAACAGCCACATCGAGGCGCGCGTCATCGGCAGCATCGTCCGGGTGGTCGACAGCCAGGAGAGTGCGGCACCGGCGCTCGGCGTGCTGATCTCACCCGATATCGAGCTGGTGACGATGACGGTGACCGAAAAAGGCTATTGCCACACCCCGTCGAGCGGCGAACTCGACCTTGGCCATCCCGACATCGTCCACGACCTCGCCAACCCCGAGACGCCACGCAGCGTGCCCGGCCTGCTGGTGCGGGCGCTGGAGCAGCGCAGGGCCACACATGAGCGACCCATAACGTTTCTCTCCTGTGACAACATCCCGACCAACGGTACTATTCTGAACAATGTCGTGCGGACGTTTGCCGAACGGCGGAGCAAAGGGCTGGCCCGCTGGATAGAGGCCAATGTCGCGTTCCCCGCGGCCATGGTCGACCGCATCGCGCCGGCGGTGACGCAGGATGACCTCGACAGTGTCGAACAATGGTTCGGCTACCACGATGCCGCCGTCGCTGTCGGTGAGCCGTTCCGGCAATGGGTGATCGAGGAAAAATTCGCCGGCCGCATGCCGCGCTGGGATCTGGTCGGCGCCACCTTTGTCGACGACGTCACGCCGTTTGAGCATCTCAAGATGCGGGTGCTGAATGGCGCCCAGACGGCACTCGCCACGCTCGGCGTTCTGGCTGGTCTCGAGCACACATCGGATGCAATGGCCGACCCGCTGCTGTCGGACTTCATCAGGCGCATGCTGGTCGAAGAGACTGTGCCGACGCTGATGCCGGTGCCGGGCATCCTGCCGCTTGCCTATGTCGAGCAGAGCCTCGGCCGGCTGAAGAACACCGCGATCCGCCACCGCAACCACCAGGTCGCAACCGACGGTTCGCAGAAGATCGTCCAGCGCCTGCTCAACCCGATCCGCGACCGGCTTGCGATGGGCCAGAGCATCGGCCTGCTGTCGGTGCCGGTCGCCGGCTGGATGGCCTATCTGATCCAGGCCTCGGAACGTTTCGGCAGACGCTGGCCGGTGTCGGATCCCTATGCCGGCAAGGTCGCCGCAATCGCCGACGCGACGGGTCCCGATGCCAGCGCGCTGGTGTCCGCCATCCTTGCCATCGACGGGATATTCGACCCCGGCCTTGCCGTTGACGGGACGTTCCGCGCGGCCGTGATATCGGCGCTGGGCGACCTGCTGTCGGACGATCCGATGGCGGCTGTCCGGCACAGTCTCGAACAAGATGAGGTCGCGAGGTTGAAGCGATCCAAACAATCGGCATTATAGTCGTCGGGGTCTAGGGAGGCAGAATGAAACTAGGAGTGCTTACAGCACCTTTTGCGGAGACGCCGCTTGGCGAGGTTGCCGACTGGGCGCACTCGGCCGGCTTCGAGGCGCTGGAAATCGCCTGCTGGCCGAAGACCTCCGGCGCGACGCGGCGCTATGCCGGCACCAGCCATATCGATGCCGCTTCCACCTCGCTCGCGCAGGCCAAGGAGATCGTCGCCTCGCTGACGGAGAAGAAGCTGACGGTCTCTGGCCTCGGCTACTACCCGAACCCACTGCATCCGGACCCTGCCCATCGCGAGGCCGTCATCGGCCATCTGAAGAAGGTCATCGTGCTGGCCGCCAATATGGGCGTGCCGGTGGTCAACACCTTCTGCGGTGGCGATGCCTCGAAGACCGTCGACGTCAACTGGCAGGACGCGCTGAAAGTCTGGCCCGAGACCGTCGCCTATGCGCGCGATCACGGGGTAAAACTCGCCTTCGAGAACTGCCCGATGATCTTCAGTTATGACGAGTGGCCGGGCGGGCACAACATCGCCTATTCGCCCTACATCTGGCGGCGCATCCTCGAGGCCTGGGGCGGCGAGGTCGGCATGAATTTCGACCCCTCGCATCTGGTCTGGCAGATGATCGACCAGGGCCGCTTCATCAAGGAGTTCGGCCCCTACATGCTGCATGTCCACGCCAAGGATTTGATGATCGATCATGATGGTTTGTATGAGCGCGGGATTCTTTCCGCCGGGATAGGCTGGCAGGTGCCGCGCATGCCGGGATTGGGCGATGTCGACTGGAGCGGCTTCTTCTCCGGCCTCTACCGCGCCGGCTATGACGGCTCGGTCATCATCGAACATGAGGACAGGCGGTTTGAAGGCAACGACGATGCGGTGAAGCGGGGCTTCCTGCTCGCCCGCGACGTGCTGCGCCCCTTCGTCAAATGACGAGGTGAATGACTTGGTCTGAACCTGCCGAAGGGTCTGACCCTGAGACGAAAAACAACAATGTGGAGGAGTACTGACATGAAGAAAATACTGACCATGGTCCCGTTGCTTGCGGGCGCTGCCTTGCTGGCATCGATGGGCGTGTCGTCGGCCGAAGCCAAATATACGATCGGCATTTCCAACACCGTGCAGGGCAATGGCTGGCGCGAGGAAATGGTCTGCGCCATGAAGGCGCAGGCGCTGGCTTCGGGCGAAGTGACGAAGCTCAACATCGCCCACCGCAACACCGATGCCGCCGGCCAGCTCGAAGACATCCGCAATCTGATCAGCGCCAAGGTCGACGCCATCGTCGTCAACCCCGCTGATCCCGCCGGCATCAAGGCGGGCCTGGAAGAAGCCACCAAGGCCGGCATCGTCGTCGTTGCCGTCGACCAGGCGGTGACCGAACCGTCGGCCTACATCATCTCCAACAACCAGGAACAGTATGCCTATCTCGGCGCCAAATGGCTGTTCCAGCAGATGGGCGGCAAGGGCGAGGTGTTCTACATGCGCGGCGCCGCCGGCGCCTCGGCCGATAGCGATCGCGACAAAGGCTTCAAGAAGGCGCTGGCCGAAAACCCCGGCGTGAAGGTGGCGCAGGAAGTCTTCACCGGCTGGCAGCAGGATCAGGCCAAGCAGCAGATGCTGTCGTTCCTGGCCACCGGCACGCCGTTCAACGGCGTGTGGACGTCGGGCATCGACAACGTCATCGTCGACGCGCTGGTCGAATCGCAGGCGGCGCTGGTGCCGGTGGTCGGCGCCGACAATGCCGGCTTCGTCGGCCAGCTGAGCTCGGTGAAAGGTCTCGTCGGTGCAGCCGTCACCAACCCCGGCTCGATCGGCGGCGCGGGCGTGACGCTGGCGCTGCAGATCCTCGACGGCAAGAAGCCGGCGCAGCAGACCGTGCTGGTCGACCCGCAGCTGTGGGACAACGCCACCGACGAAGGCAAGGCCAAGCTGAAGGCAGCCGCCGACCCGTCGCTCAGCCCGGAATGGCCGGTCTCGATCTCGATCCCGGAGTGGACGACCTACACGAAGGAGCAGATCGTGGCCTGCAAGGGGCCGGGGGAGTAAGCCTGGTTTGAATGAACTGGCGAGGACGGCGAACGGCCGTCCTCGTCACACAGACTAGCGCTCTACGGCGCCCCCTCTGTCCTGCCGGACATCTCCCCCACAGGTGGGGAGATTGGCTGTCATCTCGGCTTTCGCTAATTTTCTACGTCGCAAGACGAGGGGCGGCGCCGGAACTGCCAATCTCCCCCAAGTGGGGGAGATGTCCGGCAGGACAGAGGGGGGCGCCGTAGAGCGCCGACATTAGTTTCTGGAACCGTCAATTTTGACAACAAACCATTTGACCACCAGCCCCCTCCTCGACGCCACCGGCGTCGCCAAGAACTACGGCGCGGTTGCAGCGCTTCGCAACGCGTCGCTCTCCGTGCTGCCGGGCGAGGTCCACGCGCTGATGGGCGCCAACGGCGCCGGCAAGTCGACGCTGGTGAAGATCCTGACAGGCGCCATTCCGGCGAACGCCGGCCGCATCCTGATCCGCGGCGAAGCGCGCGACATTCGCACGCCCGCCGCCGCGCGCCGCGCCGGGCTGCTGCCGGTCTACCAGGAGCCGTCGCTGATCCCCGATCTCGACGTTCTCTCCAATCTCAGGCTCACCGGCACGCCGGTCGAGCCGTTCCGCGCCTGGGTGCGCGAGCTCGGCATCACCGACCTCGATCTGCGCGACACCGCGCGCGACATTCCGCTCGCCGTGCTGCGCGTGCTCGACCTGGCGCGGGCGCTCGCCGTCGAGCCGGACGTGCTGCTGCTCGACGAGATGACGGCGGCCCTGCCCGCCAACCTCGCCGAAAAAGTGCTGGAAGTGGTGCGCCGCCAGGGCGATGCCGGTCGCGCGGTGATCTTCATCTCGCACCGCTTCGTCGAAATCTCCGCACTGTGCGACCGCGCCACCGTGCTGCGCGACGGCGAGACCGTCGGTGTCGTCGACATCGTACCCGGCGTCGAGGAAAAGATCGTCGAGCTGATGCTCGGCACCCGCATCGTGAAAACTCATGTCGCCGCCCGCAGCGCCGCCGAGAAGGCCGCGCCCGCAGCTGCCCGGCCGCGCATCTCCGTGCGCAATCTCCGCGTCGGCGCCAAGCTCAGCGATGTCTCCTTCGATCTCGCCGACGGCGAAGTCGCCGGCGTCGTCGCGCTCGAAGGCCAGGGTCAGGACGAGTTGTTCGCCGCCCTTGCCGGCTCGATCCGGCCCTCCGGCGGCACCATCGAAGTCGATGGCCAGCCGGTGAAATTCTCGCATCCGATCGACGCCATCCGCGCCGGCATTGCCTATGTGCCGGGCGACCGCTCGGAAGCGCTCGCCATGCAGCGCTCGGTGCGCGAAAACATCGCCCTGCCTTTCAGCGCTGCCTTGCGCAACTGGGGTCCGATCAACATGCGCCGCGAACGCGCGACCGTGCTCAGCGCGATCGAGCGGCTGCAGATCGACACCCGCGCGCAAGGCGAGGTGCAGCGCCTGTCCGGCGGCAACCAGCAGAAGGTGACCATCGCCCGCTGGATCGCGGCGGATGCCCGCACCATCCTGTGCTTCGACCCGACGCGCGGCATCGATGTCGGCACCAAGCAGGAGATCTACAAGCTGCTGCGCGAACTCGCCGGCAACGGCAAGTCGGTGCTGTTCTACACCTCGGAGCTGGAGGAGGTGCAGCGCGTCTGCGACCGCGTCATCGTCATCTTCGGCGGCCGCCTGGTCGACATTTTTCCGGTCGAGGACGCCGACGAGCCGGCGCTGATGCGCGCCGCCTACGGCCTGCCGCGCGGCGCCAAGGCCGATATCGGCATATTGGCTGATCCGACCGCGAACACTTCGGCTTCGCCGGAGGCGACGCCATGAGCCATTTCCTGCGCCGCCAGGGCTGGGTTGTCGGCCTGTTCGCCCTGCTCATCGTCCTGTTCATCGCCACCAGGATCATCCAGCCGGCCTATGGCAGCAATGATTTCGGCTCGCTCGCCCGCGCCGTTCTGCCCTATGCCTTCGCAGTCGCCGCGCAGACGGTGGTCGTCATCGCCGGCGGCATCGACCTGTCGGTCGCCGCCATGATGGCGCTGACCAGCGTCACCGCGGCGTCGATGATGAATGGCGCGAGCGAGGAATACGCGCTGTTCGTGGTGCCCTTCGTGCTGGCCATGGGGTTTGGCCTTGGCGCGCTCAACGGCCTGCTCATCGTCGTCACCCGCGTGCCCGACATTGTCGTCACGCTGGCCATGCTGTTCGTGCTGCAGGGCGCCGCCCTGCTGGTGCTCGATGCGCCCGGCGGTGGCATCGCCGAATGGCTGAAGGCGCTGATCTCCGGCACGGTACCGATCCCCGGCCTGCCCGACGCCGTAGATGCCTGGCTGCCCAAGGCGCTGCTGGTGCTGATCGTGTGCCTCTGCGTCATCTGGATACCGCTGCGGCGCTCGCGCCTCGGCCTCTCCATCTACGCCATCGGCTCTAGCGAACTGGCGGCGTTCCGCTCCGGCGTGCCGGTCAAGCGCACTCGCATCATCGCCTATGCGCTGTCGGGCCTGTTCGCCGCCTTTGGCGGCCTGGCGCTGACCATGAGCACCGGCATCGGCGCCCCCATCCCCGGCCCCTATCTGCTCGCCAGCGTCGCCGCCGTGGTGCTGGGCGGCGTAGCGCTCGGCGGCGGCAAGGGCGGCCTGCTCGGCCCCATCGTCGCCGTCTTCGTGTTGAGGCTGGTGCGCACCGACCTGACGCTGCTCGCCATCGACCCGAATGTCACCGCGATTATTGAAGGGCTGATCATGGTGGCGGTGGTGATGTTCGGGGCGTTTATCACCATGCGGGGGCGGCAATGATGGGTGTGCTGTCGCAGAGAGACGTCGGCGTTCCTTCGCGCCCCCCTCGGTCCTGCCGGACATCTCCCCCACGAGGGGGGAGATCAGCTGTCATCGCCGCTTTCGCCAGCCTTCAACGTTGCAAAAAGGAGCGAGGCGCTGGAGCTGCCAATCTCCCCACAAGTGGGGGAGATGGCCGGCAGGCCAGAGGGGGGCGCCGTAGAGCGCCATCCTCGCAGCACACAACACCAAGAGCCGCCCCATGAGCACCACCGCCATCACCCCGGTCCCCTTCGGCCGCCGCATAAAGCGCTTCATGGCCGATCGCCCGCTCATCCCGCTGATCGTCCTGCTCGCCATCCTGGTTATAATCCTGCAGGTCCTGCGCCCCGGCATCGTCAACGAGCGCTGGATCGCCAACACCATCAAATTCGCCATCCCGCTGGCGATCCTCTCGGGATGCCAGACCATAACCATGCTGACCGGCGGCATCGACCTGTCGGTCGGCACGGTGGCGACGATGAGCGCCTTCATCATGGCCACGCAAGTGGTCAACCAGGATCCGGCGGTGGCGTTCCTCCTGGCGATGATGCCGGCGGTGCTGATCGGCCTCGTCAATGGCATCGGCGTCGGCGTCTTCCGCGTCCACCCGCTGATCATGACGCTGGGCACCAGCCTGATCGGCACCGGCTGCCTGCAGGTCTACCAGCGCACGGTGATCGCGTCGGGCGCAAAAATCCCCGACTTCCTGGCTTGGCTCGGCACCGGCGTGACATGGGGCTTCCCCAACGCGCTGCTTTTGTTCGTGCCGCTCGCCGCCCTCATCGTCTTCACGCTCGCCCGCACCGGCTTCGGCCGCCTGCTCTACGCCGTCGGCGACAATGAGCGCGCGACCCGCCTGTCGGGCGTGCAATACTGGCAGGTCATCACCGCGCTCTACGTCACCTCCAGCGTGCTCGCCGGCATCACCGGCCTGCTCTATATCGGCTTGATCAAGGCGCCGTCGCTGTCGCTCGCCGAACCGCTGGTGCTGCCCTCGGTCGCCGCCGCCGTCATCGGCGGCACCTCCATCTTCGGCGGCCGCGGCGGCTACACCGGCACCATCATCGGCGCCCTGATCCTGACCGTGCTGACAACACTGCTGACCATCCTGCAGATGCCGGAGGGGGCACGGCGGATCTTGTTCGGGCTGATCGTGCTGTTCGTGACGGCGGCGTATTTGCGGATTGTGGAGGAGCGGTAGGGGGCTGGCGGCAGTAGTGCCGCCGGTCCGGCGCTGCAAGCCAGGCTTACCCGTCAGAAGCGCAAGGCTATCGCCTACGGCAGCGCCAGCCCCCACTCCGTCTCGGCTTCGCCGAGCCACCTCTACCCCCACGTCCGTGGGGGAGAGGAAATGCCAAGCTTTCATAGGAAGGAAATCCAAGTTTTTCTTGAGGCAGAACCTAAGCCTTTGAAGCCGCGACTTCCAAAATTAGCGTTTCCTCTCCCCCACGAAAGTGGGGGTAGAGGTGGCTCGGCGAAGCCGAGACGGAGTGGGGGACCGACCTACTGATTGCCACCATCCTGGGCGACCTTGCCCACCCAGACGCAACGCCCCTTACTTCAACGAAATCGCCATCCCGCTCAGATCCGCATTCACCTGCAGGCCCACCTGCCGGCCGGTAAGCTCGAGCTGGGCGCCCTTGTCGTTGGTCATGACGATCACCTGCGCCCCCTTGCCGAGCGCGCCGCCACCGCCGGCCGCGCCATAAACGCCGGTCGCATCCCGCACCCTGCGGATATGGCGCACGGTGCCCCGGAAATAGGTCTTGGAAACCCCGAAGGCGAAGCCGCCCGAAACGCCGCCGATCGTGATGGGATAGGAGCGGCCGTGGAAGGTCAGCGTCCCCTCGCCGCCGGAACCGCCGACGAAGAAGGCCGCCTTGTAGACGGCAAAGCGGATCGTGCCGCTATCGGCATGCGCGGCGCTGGCAGCGCTGACGGACACAGTTGTGATGGCCGCAACCGCAAGCGAACGAAAGCTGGACGAGATGGTCATGGTGGGAGCTCCTCAAGTGCGCCGCTTGCCCAGCCGGCAGGCGGCGTCGAATTCGTAACCAACTTGAACAATCTAGCCCGTGATTTGGTTCCAGGCAGGCTGTGACAAGATCCGACGAAACGTGACGTGGTGTACTTTCGGGTTGCGGAGGAGGCGGCGCCTATTTTCTCTTCCTGAGCACTTTTCGCAGCATTAACTTCAGCCGCCTCATCTGGTAATGGCGCCGCAACTTGGCCAGCGCCGACTGGTGGGCGGTGTCGATTGCAGCCAGCGAGTCCGCCTCGGTAGCCTGCGGCAGCGCGAGCAGCGCGTCGGCCTGAAGATCGGCAAAGGGCTTGGGGTCATAGCTGGCGAACGGCGTCGGCGGGTCGCTGAGCACGGTGGGGTTGCTGTTGATCTCGAACACCACCAGCCTGCCGTCGACGAATGTGTAGTCGATGCGTCCATACTGCATATGGGCTTTTTCGAAGACCCGCATGACCGCATTGGCGTCAGGATTCGTATCGATATAGGTCCTGATTTCTTCGATATGCGCCGGCAGCAATTGCTCGGGCGAATTCTTGACGAACCACGATTTCGACATGGCGCAATGCTGGCCGTAGATCGTATCGCCGACCCGAAACGCCGCGTACTTCCTGAAATAACCGTCCATTCCGGGGGTGCCGATCATCTCCACCACCATCGGCCGCACTAGATCGCTACCGTCCAGCCGGGCGATCGCGGCGTCCAGCGCCGGCCGGTCGTGCAGCAGCGGCGGCTCCCTGTAGAGTGCGCCCGTCTCGTCGCGGATGAAAACGGGATAGCGTATCGGCTCTTCCAACTCGTCCGGCCTGAACACACGAAAAGCGTTGCTGCCGTCGGCGTGAAGCAGGCGCAGCAGGTCGAAGCGCTGCAGGCTGGCGGTCGGGTGATTGAGCTGCGTCAGGCCGGTGTTGTCAGCCAGTTCGGCGCTGATGCCGGCCGCGCGGCTCAATTCGTCCGATGTCAGCCGGTCCATGTCGGACCAGATGACCACCCCGGCGCGAACGCCGCGCAGCAGCCCGGCATCCTCGTAGCGCACCAGCCGGAACCACGCCTCCAGGTCAGTCCGGTGATACAGAAGCACCACCGCCTGCGTGTAGGCGTGCTCCCGATGCGCGACGTAAAATATCATGCGTTTCCGTTGTCCGTATGTAATTGCAAAGGGGAACCATGATGATTAGACAGGCTTGTGAAAGCCGTGAAATGGTTCTCGATCCGGCATGCGTCAAACAGGAGATAGAACAGGTTGACGTTTCCGTGAAGCTGCAAACCGCATTGGCAAGAAACTGCCATGCGCCATCAACGCGTTAGAAGTCGAGGCAGCCGACACATGAATTTAGACGATGTTGCGATACCCATCCGCCGGTTAGAGCTGGAAGACATGCCGTTGCTGATGGAGCTTGAGGCTGCCGCCTGGGCAGCCCCGCTGCAGGCGAGCGAAACGACCATCCGCCACCGGCTGGCACTCGGACACACCATGTTCGGCGCGATCGATGGCGATCTGCTTGCCGGCACCATCTGCTTTGCCGAGACCAGCCAGGATCCGCTGGTGCGCGCCGATTTCCCCAGGAATTTCGATGCCTATGCATCGCTGCCGCGCAGCGAGCCGGTTTACGCGCTTTACGCCTACAATCTCTGCGTCCGGCCGAGCCATCGCGGCACCAACACGGCGGTGCGGCTCTTGAAGGAGATGGAGAGCCACGGCCGCCGCCTGGGCGCCAGCTGGCTGATCGGCGATGGCCGCTGCTCGTCCTATGCCGGCTCCTCGGGCGACGAGTATGATCATGTCAAGGCCGATGCGCGGTTCCGCGCCACCATCGACCGCTGGAACCAGACCGGCACAAGACCGCCGCTGGAAGAGATCATCCGCGATCCGCTGCTGCGCATGCACTACCGCGTCTACGGATGCGAGTTCCTCTACGTCATGCCGGACTTCTTCCCGCAGGACGCCACGTCAGGCGGCTTCAGGGTCATTTCAGCCAAGAATCTCAAGGCATGAGATTCGAGCCGTCATGACAGCTCCGCATTTCGATCCGTTCGCGCTCGGCGACGACCCGTTTCCGCATTTCGCCCGCATGCGCGCCGCCGGCGGCATTGCGCGCGGCGTCGCGCCCTATCCCGAGCTGGCCGACGCGCATTATGTGTTCAGCCATGAGCTGGTGTCGGGCGCGCTGAAGCATCCCGCTCTTGTTCAGGCGCCGCCGGGTACATATGAAGAGGTCCGCCGCAAGCTCGTCGACCATGCGCCCATGGCTCTGCTCAGCCGCTCGGTGCTGCTTGCCGATCCGCCTCAGCATGGCGCCTTGCGCCGGCCGGTCGCTGGCTTTTTCTCACGGCCGGCCATCGAAGCGCTGACGCAAGGTCTTCGCGCGCTGAGCCACGAGCTGGTCGAGCGTGCGCTGGCGGATGGCCGCGTCGACGCCGTCGCCGGGCTCGCCGTGCCGGTGTCCTTCTGGCTGCTGCAGGAAATCCTCGGCATCGAGATCGAGGACCCTTGGGCGTTGAAATCGGTGACCCGCCGCATGGCCAGCGCATTCGACCTGCGAAGAGCGCAGCCGCCGGCAGCAAGCGCCGAGGCCTATCGCGAATGCCAGGCTTTTGTCGAGGAGCGGCTGGCTCGACAGGCCTACCGGCCGGACGGAATGGTTGCCGGCATGGTGCGGGAGGTTGCGCAAGGCCGCTGGTCGCGTGAGGACATGGTGGCCAACATCGTCTTCATGCTGTTTGCCGGACAGGAGACTGTCGTCGACGCTCTCGGCAACGCAATTGTTGCGCTGGATCGCTTTCCCGAACAGCGCGCGCTGCTCGAGCGCGGCGCTGTCGACTGGAGCAGCGCGGCGGCCGAACTGCTGCGCTATGGCGCCTCGGTGCAATACGCCGTCGCCCGCATCGCGGCGCAGGACATCGACCTCGGCGACGTCAGGATTGCGGCTGGCGAAGCGGTCGTGCCGGTGCTCGGCAGCGGCAATCGCGACGATGCCGTCTTCGCCGATGGCGACCGGCTGGACCTCACGCGCCCGCCAACCATGTCGATGACCTTCGGCACCGGCCTGCATGTCTGCCTCGGGCAGCATGTCGCCCGTATCGAGATCGCGGCGATGATAGAAGCCCTGTTCACCCGTGCGCCCGGATGGCGGCTCGATGCCGCAAATGCCGAGCGCCGCGCCTCGATGTCGTTTCACGGCATGGCTACCGCGCCGCTGATCCTCAACCCCGCTGCGTGAAAAGCGGCCGCGTCTGGGGCATGACCGCCGGGTCGAGCGACCTGACGATTTCCGAAACCTTTGCCCGCAAGGCGCCCACCGTCGCATCGTCGAGCGGATCGAGAATATCGTTCTGATCTCTCGATACCCGGTACTCGTCCAGCGACGGCGCCTCGCTCGACGGCGTGAAGCCGCCGCCGCGGGCATGCTTGTCGGCCAGTTCCTGCCTCGATTTCACGGCATAGTGGCGGATCCAGCCGATCTTCCATTCCATCGGCATGGCCGCCGGGTGCTTGTCGAGCGTCATGCCGTCGACCAGCGTCCTGCGCAGCGAGATGCGGAAACCGTGCGGGTGCGGCATGAACTGCCCGGGATCCCGCAGCGCCTTGCGCAGCACCGAGGACACGCGGGCAAACGACTTCTTCCAGCGCGCGGTCGGGGCGTCATGCGTGCCGCGCCTTTGAAACCGCACCGTCACCAGTTCGTCGTCATAGGCCTCTTTGCCGTCGCTGCCGAAATTCACCCAGCGAAAGGCGACGCTGCGCACGCCCGGGCGGCTCAAAAGCGAGCGGACCAGTTCGGCTCCGCTCCAGGGCGGCGCGTCGAGCGGCTCGAGGAACTCGTCGGCGTCCATGAAGCCCAGATAGCGATAGCCGTGGAGCAATGCCTGCCAGTAAAGATAGGAATAGGCCCGCCGCTGCGGCAGCACCGTGTCGTGTCGCCAGTCGACCAGCCGGATCCAGCCGGCATCGCGCAACGCCTGGAGCACCGCCGTCTGCGGTCCGGCGCTGCAGTTGTCAGCGATCATCAGGTCGAAGCCATGCAGCTTGTGCCAGGCGACCCACTCGATCACATAGGGCTGCTCCAGCTTCATGATCGCGCAGATCACCGGCCTGTTGACGGAAAACGGAATTCTCATCGCAACGCTTTCCCCGCGCCACCGGCTGCTGCTTGAGGCTCGACCTGCCGGAACGGGATCGCGTCGCCATAAAATGCTGCAAGCTGCTCCGAAGAGCCCGTCCAGTCGCCCATGTCGAACTGGTGGAACCGATAGCGGGGGTCGTCAAGCGGCAGCAAGTCGATATCCGGCCTGATGCGCGGGTCGAATATGCCGGCCACCGGCAGATGGATCGTCCGCGCCGAAGACAACCAACCGGCCAGCCAGGAGAAGCTGCTCACCCCCGTGACGAGATGGCTCGCCCGGCGCAGCGTCTCGAAATCCGTCAATGGCGACGCCTTCGGCGCGAAGACAGCATCGGGAAAACGCTGACGCAGGCGCCGGCAATAATCGTTGTCGTCATGGGTCTGGCCGACGAAGACCGGCTTGCGGCCGCTATCCTTGATGAGCGTCTCGAAGAAGCCGAATGGCATCGGGCAATAGTTGCGGTGGAAGCCGTCGAGGATGTCGCCGGCCCGCACATGGATGACGAGAAAATCGTCGCCATGGGTCGGCGCGGCGACGGCACGCCCGTCGAACAGCCCGGAGACCTCGTCCCGGTCATAATAACCCAGCCGCTGCGCGAAGCCCTTGAAGCGGATGCTCCGCGCCCGCCTGTCGCGGAGCGCGGCTATGATCCCGTCGAGGTCGTAGCGGTGATAGCCGTCGACCCGAAGCAGCCGGTATTTCCACAACAAAGGCGGCCGCACCTTGGCAATGGACCATTCCGGCAGGTCGGCGTCGCAGACATAGCCACCGGGGATACGCTTCGCCAGCACATGGCAAAACATGTACTGGAACATCTTGTTCGCCATGCCGCCAAACGGCTGCATCACGATGGGCACTTGCCGCATTGGACCCCTTTCGCCAAAGACGGTCATTGTTACCCGAGCTGCGCGGGCCGGTCGACTGGCCTCTGACGCCAAGGGCGCATCATGATCGCCGCCGGCAAGCCACCCTCAGGGATAATGCGTCGGCTTTGGCGCGTAGATCTTTGGATCGAAGTCCAGATCCCTCGGCAAGGGCAGGCTTGAGCACTGCAAATGCACCTCGCGTGCGAGCAGCCGGCGCCGCTTCTGCTCATTCTCCTTGATGGCCGCAACGAGCCCCATGCTGTAAGGCCCCAGCACGACGCCGGCGGCCCATCCCGGATGCTCCTTCTCGCGCCGGTCGTAGTTCAAGGCATCCGTGCGGGCCTGCTGGCATTCCGGCGTCGCCCATTTCGGGTCCTGCGGCGAGAGCGAGGCTCCATACTGGACCGGAGACGATACGCACCCTGCCACTGTCGCGGTCAACGCGACGACCATTGCAATTCTCATCCGCAAGCCCCTCCTAATGTAGGAGGCGACTACAAGACGATTCCAGCGGGAAAAAGGCGGCTTCAGGATGCGGATCTTGCATGGCCGCTCACCCCAACAGGTTGCGCGCCGTGCGCATGAAGATTTTCGAGCCGATCGGGATCAGATCGTCGGGAAAATCATAATCGGGATTGTGCAGCGAAGGATGGCGCTCGCCGGCGCCGAGAAAGAACATGGCTGAGCTCGCCTTGTGGCCGAAGATGCCAAAATCTTCCGAGGCGCGCATCGGCAGGGCCTCTTCGCTGCGCGCGACACCTTCCTCGTCGAGTGCGCGGTTGAGATGCTCCACCGCATCCGGCGCATTGATGCTGGCGACGAATATCTCGTGATAGTCGCAGCGCACGGAAAGGTGGTGCTCGTCCGCAGTCCTGGCAGCCAGGGCTTCCGCAGCTGCGACCAGCTCCGCCATGCGCTCGTCGCGCCTTGTGCGCAGCGTCGCCCACACCTCCGCATGTCCGGGCGCAATGCCGAATACGGCCTCGCCCATGGTCGCATGGGTGACGGTCACCATGCTGAAATCAGCATCGGCGAAAGTGCCGCGCCCGAGTGCCGGAAGCGCCGGCATCAGTTGGCTGATCGCCGGCATCGGCGACACGCCGGTTTCGGGCATGGAGGAATGCGCGGTCTTGCCCTCCAGCACGATGCGGATGCCGCGCGAGGCGCAGTTGACGACGCCGGGCTTGAGGCGAACCTCGCCGAACGGCACGCCCGGCAGATTGTGCAGGGAGAAGGCGAAGTCCGGCGCGATCTCGTCAAAGCGCGCATCGGCGACGACGCCGGCCGCGCCATTGCCGGTCTCTTCCGCCGGCTGGAACATCAAGACGACGCGGCCGCGCGCCGGCCGTTCTCGTCCGAGCTGGCGGCCGAGTGCGGCCAGGATCGCGGTGTGGCCGTCATGGCCGCACATATGCGATTTTCCCGGCACCTGCGAGGCATGCTCGACGCCCGAAAGCTCCTCGATCGGCAGCGCATCGATCTCCGAGCGGAACAGCACCGTCGGTCCCGCCTGGCCGCTGTCATAGACCGCCGCCACGCCATGACCGCCGAGGCCGGTCAGTACCTTGTCCGGCCCTGTATCGGCGAGGAAGCTGACGACTTCCTTGGCGGTCTGTTCTTCCTCGTTGGAGATTTCCGGCCGCTGGTGCAGCTTGCGGCGCCATGCCGTCAGCTCGATGATATCGCGATTGGTCAGGGTCATGGTTGGGGCTCCGCTTAGTGCTGTGGCTGCAAACTCAACATACAATGACCTGTAGATAGTCCGGCGAGGCAAGCCCCTGCATGATTGTGTCGCGGGTGATGATCGGAATTTTTCTTACTCGCGCCGTCGCGATCAGGTAGCAGTCGCCGGGATCCTTATGCCCCGTATCGGTCACCACGGTCGCTGCCTCGCAAGCGATACGTTGCTTGATCGGGATGATCTTAGATCCCGTTGCTGCAACTGCCTCGGAAAACCATTTCGACGGCGTTCCTATGCCGAGATAGGGCGGGTTCTTGTGCGTCGGCTTATGGGACGCGATCGCCAATTCCCACGCAGTGATTGGGGAAACATAAAGCTTGCCCGCAGTTTGGCTCTCGGGGATTGCGATGAGAGCTTCTTCCGAAAGCGTGCCTGCGGACCAGCCAATAAAACGTATGCGTGTCGAGAAGCGCCCCTGGCAAGGATCAACTATCCCTGGGTTTGCGCACCTGGTGAGAGCCGCCTTTGAGGGCTTGATTAGCAATCGGCTTCGTAAGGTCCACACCCTTTTTCAGGGGCAACTGCGACGACTTCATCGAATCAGCACCGCGCACTTCAACGTAGCGGCCGCTGCGGGAATCGCGCACCACCCACTTGCCGGTCAGCTCCTGTTTGGTCTGTGCTTTTGTCATGAACCCAATATAGCGGCAAATTGTTATGGATGCGAGCGGTCTCGGCCTGTTGAAGCCAAAGGCGGTACCGTGACGGCGCATCAGAAAGTCGTCAATCTCATCTCCGACATCCGGTGGCTTCTCCTGAAAAGCGCCGCGTGCTCGCCTGTGCGACATCTTTCGCGATAATTGCTTCCATCCACCCGAAGGAACGGTTTCGGAGCAACAATGGCCAGGCGGTTTGCGTTTCTCTTGGTTCGCGACTTCACGCTGTCGCCGCTGTCGCTGTTCATCGACACGCTGCGGCTCGCCGGCGATGAAGGCGACCGCAGCCGCCGGATCGAGTTCGACTGGGAGATCGTCGGCGAGCGTGGCCTGCCGATCCGGGCGAGTTGCGGTGTCGAGCTGCTGCCGACCAAGGCGATCGGCAATCCGCAGAAGTTCGACAATGTCGTCGTGGTCGGCGGCCTGCTCGACACCAACCGCAGCCTCAGCTCCGAAAAGGAGGCCTTCCTGTTGCGGGCGGCCGAAAGGGGCGTGCCGCTGACGGCACTCTGCACCGGCAGCTTCGTGCTCGCGCGCTACGGTCTGCTCGATGGCTACAGTGCTGCCGTCAGCTGGTTTCACATCAAGGATTTCCGCAGCCAATTCCCTGATGTGAACGCCCATGCCGACAGCCTGTTTTCCGTCGATAGGGGCCGCTCGACCTGCGCCGGAGGCACGGGTGCGGCCGACCTTGCCGGCCATTTCGTGTCGCAGTTCATCGGCCGCAAGGCTGCGGAAAAAGCCGCCAAGATCCTCGTGCTCGACCGCATCCGCTCAAGCCTGGATGTGCAGCCCGTCGGCGATCTCTTTCCGGCCGCGTCGAGCCGAGCGGTGAAACGGGCGCTGCTTCTGATGGAAAGCAATCTCCAGGAGACGCTGTCGGTCGCCGAGATCGCGGGCCGGTTGCATTTATCCCGGCGCCAGCTTGAGCGGCTGTTCGGCGCCGAGCTCGGCATCGGCCCGATGGCCGCCTATCTTGCGCTGCGCGTACATCAGGCCAAGTCGCTGCTGGAGGGGAGCGACTTGGCAATCGGCGACATCGCCTACCGCTGCGGTTTTCCCAATGCCGGCCATTTCAGCCGTGTCTTCCGCCATCAGACCGGTATCACGCCGACCCATCTCAGGCATCCGAACCGAATGTCCGGTGTCTTTGCCGACGGCAAGGGGAGCGGTCCCTAAGCCTATATTGGGGCGTGCGATCTCGCCGTTGGTATGATAATATCATACCAACCTGATAGGAGGGATCCATGTCCGCCACCGAAAAACGCACCTTCAGCCTGCCGGCCGAGCAGGCTGCTTTCATCGACCAGCTCGTTCGGTCCGGCACATACGCGACCAGCAGTGAAGTGATCCGCGCCGGTCTTCGCGCATTGCAGGAACGCGACGCCGCCGTGGAGCGCTGGCTGCGTGAGGAGGTCGCGCCAACCTATGATAGGTGGAAGGCAGACCCCTCCCAGGCCATCCCGGCCGACAAGTCTTTTGACAGCATTCGCGCACATCACGCAGCTCGCCTCAAGGGGAACGTGTGAAGCGCCGGCATGTTGTCCTTTTGCCGGAAGCCCAGACGGATCTGTTATGGATATACGATACGGTCGCTCACGCATCCGGCAACCTCACCGCCCTTCGCTACATCGAGCGGATCGAGCGATTTTGCCTGGGTCTCGACTATGCCTCGGAACGCGGAACCCTAAGGGATGATGTGCGGCCGGGGCTTCGCATCGTTGGCTTCGAGCGCCGCCTGACTGTGGCCTTCACCGTAGAAGGCGACCAGGTGGTGATTCTCAGGGTGTTCTACGGCGGCGTCAACTGGGAGGACGAGTTGGCGCCTATCGCTCCGTGAACGCCCGCGCGAACGAGTCCAGCATCGGCCGCGCCAGATATTCGAGGAAGGTTCGGTCGCCGGTGCTGATAAACGCCTCGACCGGCGTTCCTGGGTAAAGCTGCTCGGCTTTCACGCCCTGCGGCAGCGTGTCGGTGATCTTCAGCCTGGCGCGGAAATACGCCTCATGCGTGGTTTCATCGATCAGCCGGTCGGCGGAAATTTGCATCACCGTAGCCGGGACCTCAGGGGTGAGGCGCGCGTTCAGGGCGGACAGCCTGAGCTTCGCCGGCTGGCCGACGCGAACCAGGTCCACGTCTTTCGGCCGCAGCTTCGCGTCGACGATGAGGCCCGACGCGGTCGGCAGGATCTCCATGATCTTCTGCCCCGGCGCAATCACGCTGCCTTTGGAGTTGTAGATCGAGGATACCACGATGCCGGCTGCCGGCGCCTTGATCGTCGTGCGCCCCAGCACCGCCTCGGCTGCGGTGATCTGTTCGCCGATGTCGGCCAGGCTGGTGCGAACCTCGTCGAGCTTGGTCAGCGCGTCCTCGACGCGCTGCGTGGTCGCGCGCTCGACCTGCGCCTGGGCTTCGACGATCTGCGTCTTGGTCGCTGCGATATCCGCCTCCAGCGCGCCGGCCTGGCCGACCAGATCGGCCTCGCTGCGCAGAAGCTGCGAATATTCGCTGCGGTTGGTGAGACCCTTGTCGAGCAGGCCGGTCTTGATGCCGAGTTCCTTCTTCACGATCTCGGCCTGTTGCTGGATGGCGAGTTTCTGCGCCTCCAGTCCCAGCGCCGACTCACGATGCATGGCGACGCGCTGCGCCAGGATCGACTGCTCGGAGCGGAACCGGGCGAGCCTGGCCTCGAACTCCTTCTGCTGTTCGTGCACCAGATTGTCGAAATCGCGCTGGAACGGCGCGGGTGCTGCTTCGGCGATCGGCGCCAGCCTGTCCGATCCGTCGCGCTCGGCCTCAAGTCGCGCGGCACTTGCCCTGAGCGCGATCGTCTGTCTGGTCAGCCGGTTGAGGTCGGTCTCGGCCGCCCTGCGGTCGAGCAGGACCAGCGGTTCGCCTTGTTGCACGCGGTCGCCTTCATGCACCAGCAACTGCTCGATGATACCGCCCTCGGGGTGCTGGATGAGGATGTTGCCGCCCGTCGCCGAGATCGTGCCGGAGGTGATCACCGCGCCGGAGAGCGGCGCGTTCGCCGCCCAATAGCCGAAGCAGCCGACGAAGAGCGCTATGGCCACGTAGCCGACGACGGCCATGCGGCGGAAGTCGGTGCGCGGTCGACCTTCGAAGGCGAGGCTCTGCTGCATCATCGTCTATGACCCGAAGCGGACGCTGTGCGGGCGCACGGTCGGCACGAACGAGCCTGTCACCACCGCGCTCCCGGCCTTGCCGGCCGCCGGTTGCCTCAGCACCTCGCTCGCAGGGCCGAAAGCTTCGACCATGCCGTTGCGCAGGACCATGACGCGGTCGCAGGCCGCGGCGATCGAAGGGCGATGCGTGATGACGACTGTCGTGACGCTTACACTTCGCGCGGCCGAAAGCATCCCTTCGAGCGCCGCCTCCCCACTGCCGTCGAGATGGGCGTTGGGCTCGTCCAGCACCAGCATGCGTGGCTTGCCGTAGAAGGCGCGCGCCAGCCCTATCCGCTGGCGCTCGCCGCCCGACAGCACGGTATGCGACGGGCCTATCATGGTCTGATAGCCGTCGCGCAGCGTGAGAATCAGCTCATGCGCCTCGGCGCGCCTGGCCGCTTCGACGATCGCGGCGTCATCGGCGTCGGGTTCGAAGCGGGCGACATTTTGCGCGATCGATCCCGGGAAAAGCTCCACCTCCTGCGCGAGATAGCCGATATGCCTGCCAAGCTGGGTTTCGTCCCAGCTCCTCAGGTCGGCGCCGTCGACCCTTACCGCGCCGCCGGTCGGCTGCAGCGCGCCCACAAGCAATTTCGCCAACGTCGATTTGCCGGCCCCGCTCGGGCCGACGATCGCCACCGCTTCGCCGGCGCCGATGGCAAAATTCAACCGCTTGAGGATGGGCTCCGTGCCGAAAGCCGCAGTCGGCGCGATGAAGAACAGATCCTGCACCGAAATCGCGCCCAATGGATCGGGCAGTGCGAGCTTGCGCCCCTGCGCTGGTTGCGCCGCAAGGGCGGTGTCCAGTCGCTTCCAGCATCGCTTGGCGTCGACGATCTGCCGCCAGGATCCGATCAGCTGGTCGAGCGGCTGCAGCGCGCGCGACGACACCAGCGACGAAGCGAAGATCATGCCGGCGGTCATCTGCCCTTGTAGCACCAGCCACGCGCCGGCGCCGAGGATCGCCAGTTGCAGCATCATGCGCAGCGCCCGCGACGTCGCGCTGAAGATCGCATTGGCGCTTCCGGAACGGTCATGCAGGGTCAGCGCCTCAGCAACGTGCTGTCCCCAGACCGCGGCGGCATTTTGCACCATGCCCATGGCGCGCAGCGTGTCGGTGTTGCGGGCGAAGGCCTGCTCCGCCTGGCTGGCCACCGCCGAGCGTTCCGCCGACATGGCATCGTTCCTGCCGATGGCAAGCTGGTTGGCCACGACCAGGAGAAACAGCAGCACGGCGCCGGCGAGCGTCAGCCAGAACAGGACGGGATGGATGAAATAGAGCAAGGCCAGGAAGACGGGCGCAAACGGCAGGTCGAACAGCACCGCCACGCCGCGCGACCTGATGAAGGCGCAAGTCGTGGCAAGGTCGTTCAGCGGCGACAGCCCGCTGCCGGCATGTCTGGCGCCAAGCGAGGCGGCGAATGTCCGCGCGCCCAGTTTCTGGTCGACGGTGGCCGCAACACGTTGCGCGTAGATGGCGCGGACCGCGTCCAGCAGGCCGAGGAAGGCGAGCGCGAGGACCGCCATGGCCGAGAGATAAAGCAGCGTCTCGACGCTGGAGGACGGCAACACCCGGTCATAGACCTGCAGCAGATAGAGCGGGATCACCAGGAGCAGGATGTTGATCAGCAACGAAAAGATGCCGATGTCGGCGATGCCACGCAGGAAGACCGGGCGCAGGCCGATGGCCGCATCCCTGAGTGGCGCGCGGTCCCGTGACATCTAGACCGCGTGCTCGGCTGTCGTGCTCAGATGGCTCTGCTGCAAATCGTTCAGCGTATAGGAGTGGATATAGTCGATCTTCATTTGCGCGGGCGTCGCCAGATGGTCGGGCGGCGCGCCGGCTTGACCGCCGACCGCAAGGTCGACCAGCATATACATGGGCTTGTTCATATCGGACGGCGTCGCCGCTTCCGCGACCTGGACGCCATCATAGGTCCAGACCAGCTTGTCCGGCGTCCACAACAGGCCATAGGTGTGATAGCCGTCGGTGTTGGAGACATTCACCGTCGACCCGACCGTGGTGTGGGTTCCCGTCTCATTTGTGTGCGCGGTCATGAGAAGCGCATTCGGGTTCTGCCCATACATTTCGATCACGTCGAGTTCCGGGGGCCATGAACCGTCTTCGGGCAGAAGCCAGAAGGCCGGCCACGCGCCGGCATTTTCCGGGAGATCGGCCCGCATTTCGAAATAGCCATAGGTCTGCGAGAAGGTGTCGTGCGTCGTCAGTATGCCGGAAGTGTATTCGTAATTGTTGATCAGCGGCTTGATGTCGTCGGGCGCATGCGCCGCGGTTATGGTGAGCACGCCGCTTGCGACGCTGAACGGATGGACCGAGCTGGTCGGCGCATAATTGGCGTCGATATACCATTGCAGCTCGCCGTTCTGGGGCTGCGAGCTGCCGTTCTGCGCCCCCCACCAGAAATTGGAATCCCAGATGCCGCTCTGGCCGTTCCACAGGCTCAGCGTGTTGAAATCGTCGTTGAAAGACAGCGTCATGCCGGTCTTGTCGATCGGCAGCTCGAACTGGCCGGGCTGAAACTTGTCGATCGTGGTGTTGTGGAACACCAGCACCTCGCTCGAGCCGAGGTTCAGCTGCACGTTCGATCCCACCTGGACCATATTGGCGTGGACGGCCTCGAACGAGGTGAAGGCATAGCCGTTGAGGCGCACCGTGTCGGTCGCGCCGAAATCGGAGATCAGGTCGCTGCCATTGCCCTTGGTGATGATGAAGGTGTCGGCGCCGGCGCCGCCGATCAGCACGTCATTGCCCTTGCCGCCTTCCAGCGTCTGGCTGCCAGCGCCGCCCGTTATGATGTTGTCCTGACCATTGCCGAAGGCATAGTGGCCGTCGCCGGTGACGACGAGGTTCTCGAAATTCGCGGGCAGCTTGTAGCTCATCCAGGTATCGATCGTGTCGACGCCCGCGCCGTAGTTCTCGACCGCTTTGTTGATCGTCGAATAGAGATGGTAATAGTCGTCGCCCGCGCCGCCATACATGGTGACCTTGACGTTGGTGTCGCCCCAGAAGGAATCGTTGCCCGAGGTGCCGTAGCGGTAAGGCGCGCCTCCAGTCGCCGAGAACCAATGGGTGGAAGCGCCGGTATACGGAAGTGGAATGCCTTTGGCGTTGAGGACTGTGGTCATTCCGACACTCCTTGCGCGTGCTGCCTTGGTCGTTCGACAACCTTCGAGCGACCATTTCGGATCAACTCTTAAATTGATCCGTCGTTCCAGGGAATCATTCTATAGTACACCAAGGAGATCGTCGCCCATCATTTAATAGATAATGCCGAAGGCGTTAAGCTGATCCTAATACAACTTTGTAGGAGAGACTTACAATTTTAATAAATTGTGAGATCCGCGCCGAAAAGTTAGGCAACCTGTCAATGATGCATGCAATTTGACGCGACACGACCGCCTGCCTGAGGCGGCGGTCGAAGTCGCGGGCGGATGGCCGCGGGCAAAGGGCTCAAGAAAATTTGACAGGCTATGTCGGACCGGGTGAGGTTCACCCGTCCTTGGGGCATCGGACAACGAAACCACAAAGGATACCGAAGAGATGCCAAGCACCGTACGTTTGCACCGCGTTCTGACGACCAGCCCGGAGAAGGTCTACCGCGCATTCACAGAAGCCGACGCGCTGGCGAAATGGCTTCCGCCGAACGGCTTCACTTGCACGGTACACAGCTTCGACGCGAAAGTCGGTGGCGCCTTCAAGATGTCGTTCCGAAACTTCACGACGGGCGGCAGCCATTCCTTCGGCGGCGAATATCTCGAACTCGTTCCCGGCGAGCGCCTGCGCTACACCGACAGGTTCGACGACCCCAATTTGCCCGGCCAGATCGAAGTGACCGTGCTCATGAAGAAAGTGTCGGTCGGCACGGAACTCGACATCACGCAGGCCGGCATTCCGGACGTTATTCCGGCCGAAGCCTGCTATCTCGGCTGGCAGGAGTCGCTGCGCAATCTGGCAAAGCTCGTCGAACCCGAGATCAATCAGTAGAGCCCATCGGATCGGCGGCGCCGCCCAGCCAGTCCGCGCCGCCGACAATGCCGAGCCGAGGACTCATCCCTCACGGCCCGGTGCAGATCGGCAACGGTTGTGGCGGCGGTGGCGGGTTGTCCTTGGCGTATTGCGCGATGATCGGCTCAAGGCTCTTTCGCGGCCAGAATTTCGGCTTGCCGATCTCCTTCAGGCAGGACGCATTCCAATAGGCGCCCGATTTACCAACGGCGGTGATGTCGCGCGATTCCGGGTATATATAGAGCGTCGTCGGATTGCCCTTCACCATCGAAATGATCTGGTCGGCGTCGGACGGCGACCAGCTGGTGCAGCCATTGCTGCGGCCGCCGGCATAATCCACCAGCTTGCCGTATGGCACGAAGCCGTCATGGTCGGCATAGGAGCTGTTCGGGTTCTTGCGCAGGCACATGCCGCGCAACAGCCGCGCCGCGTGGCCACCGATCACCCGCTGCCTGGCATTCGCCGTCTCCCCCTCACCGTCGAACTGGATGAAGGTGCGCAGCAGCGCCTGGTCCTTTTTTGCGCCGATGCGGTAAAAACCCTTGAATGAGGTCTTTGCCTCGCCGGTCATATAGGCGCCGCCGGTCGTCAAGGACGAGTCCAGCGCATTGCCGAAGTTTTTCGCGCAGCGCTTGCCGTTGGAGAAATCGACCACGCCCTTCAGATTGCGGCCGCCGCCATGGCCCGACGAGATCGCCCTGAACGACTGCTTGGCCTCGCAAATGACGTAGTAGC
Organism: Mesorhizobium sp. C416B; assembly: GCF_030323165.1. Taxonomy (NCBI): domain Bacteria; kingdom Pseudomonadati; phylum Pseudomonadota; class Alphaproteobacteria; order Hyphomicrobiales; family Phyllobacteriaceae; genus Mesorhizobium; species Mesorhizobium sp. C416B. Next base: position 4,847,665 of record NZ_CP100471.1, on the reverse strand, counting down.
GCCGCCCCAGCACGCCATTGCCGAGATCGCCGGGGCGCGTCGCATCCATGGCGAAATAGCAGCCATTGTGGACCGCGCCTTGCGCGACCTTCTTCAGGTAAAGCGCGCGCGCCCGCTCCAGCACCACTTGCGAAATCTCGCCGTCGTCATTGCCGACATGGGCCTGCAGCCAGGCCGGTATATCGGAGGACGCGGCAAAAGACCGGGCAGACATCGTCAAGGTGATGCCGGCGATGGCGAGGAGGCCAAAGACAAAGACAGCCAGAGATTTCAACCGCACCGGACAACCCTCCCGCCCGAACCGTTCTGCGATTCTCGGAAACTCATCATAAATCGTCGCGCGTCGATCGGCGAAACACATCTTGTTCAGAACCGCGCAAGCAAGTCAGGTAGCTGCCTGTTCGCCTTTCACAGCGCCAGGCTGCCCTGTTCCGCCTCCGCGGCATTGGGGTCGCCCGGCGCCGTCGCCCAGGCGAGCTCGACCAGCGTCACCGTGCGGCGGCCGGTGCCGTCGAGCTGGCAGACGATGAGGCCCTGCTCCTCGATATAGGTGAGCAGCCGCCGGGCGCGCCGCAGCGAATGCGAGCCGTAGGCGCGCGCGATCGCCGCGTCGCTCGGGCACGGCCAGCCCTCCTTGGCGGCGCGGGCGATCATCATGAACACGCCCTGCATGTCCTCGGGCAGCAGCGAGGCGCGCACGGAAACGTCCTGCCAGGCGCCATCGCCTGCCATGTCGGCGCCGAGCCCGGCGCGGGCACGCGTCAGCATGCGGCGGAATTCTGAGAGGTCCGGCACCACCGAAGCGAGGCCTTCGATGCGGCAGCGGACGACGAACTCCTGATAAAGCACGCCGATGACGCGGAAACCCGCATCGGGCTGCGCCAGGATGGCGCGCAGGACACGGTCCACCCGCTCTCGCCGCTCGGCCCTATCCTCGGCGCTTACCGCCGGTTCCGCAGGTTCCGGGCGGATCTCCATCGCCGCCGATTTGGCCGCCATCAGCTGGTCGAGCAGCTCCGGCGACGCCATCCGGCGCGGCGCGCGCATCGTCTCGGGCGGCGGCGCCGCCAGGATGATGGCGCGCGCGTCTTCAAGCGCTGTTTCCGGCATTGCCATCAGCCGCGGCGTACCGTTGCGCGGGCTGGTCTCGGTCTGGCCGATGCGCACGCCGAGCGGACGGCGCGACAGCGCTGGGCCCAACGCCATGAAGTGCCCGCGCTCCAGGTCTCGAAACGCCTCGGCCTGACGCCGTTCCATGCCCAGAAGGTCGGCGGCGCGCGCCATGTCGATATCGAGGAAGGTACGGCCCATGAGGAAATTGGACGCCTCCGCCGCGACATTCTTGGCGAGCTTTGCCAGCCGCTGCGTGGCGATGATGCCGGCAAGGCCGCGCTTGCGGCCGCGGCACATCAAATTGGTCATGGCGCCGAGCGAGAGCTTTCGCGCCTCGTCGGACACTTCGCCGGCCACGGCGGGCGCGAACAGCTGCGCTTCGTCGACCACCACCAGCATCGGATACCAATGCTCGCGGGCAACCTCGAACAACCCGCCGAGAAAGGCAGCGGCGCGCCGCATCTGGTTCTCGGCATCGAGCCCTTCGAGATTGAGCACCGTGGAGACGCGGTGGATGCGCGCCCGCTCGCCGGCTGCTTGCAGGCCACGCTCCGTATGCTCCTCGGCATCGATGACCAGATGGCCGTAATGGTCGCCCAGCGAGACGAAATCGCCTTCCGGGTCGATGATGGTCTGCTGCACCCAGGGCGCGCTCTGCTCCAGGAGCCGGCGCAAAAGGTGCGATTTGCCGGAGCCGGAATTGCCCTGCACCAGAAGCCGGGTGGCCAGCAGCTCCTCAAGGTCGAGCGCCGCCGACGCACCCGCCGTCGTCTGTCCCATCTCGATGGCTACGGTCATGTCACGACTCTCCTTGCGGACAGGGCTTATCAACCCGGCCGCGAGCCGTCGAGCGCGCCATGGCAACTCGCCCGCTGTTCCACACCTATGCTGCCAAAGCGCCACACATCAGCCCATCTGCCCAAAGGGAAGGCACATCAAGCGGAGTTGACCGGCGGCAGAAGCGGCGCTTCCAGCCCGTCGAAGGGATCGCGCCAGGCATCGATGGCTTCGAGCCGGCGATACCAACCCAGAACAGAGGGATAGTCCGCCAGCGGCAGGCCGGCTGCATCGTTGAACGGCAAAAACGTCGCCATGCGGAAATCGGCATAGGAAAGCGACTTGCCCACAAGCCATGGCCGCTTGGCGAGCTCCGCCTCGAGAATCGCTGCCGCGATGCGGAACTCCGCCAGCCCCTCCTCGACCTTGCCCTGGTCGACAGGCCCAATCCCGTAGCGCTGCTTGGTTCCGCGCTCGAAATGCACGGTGTCGCAGGCCCGGACGAAATTTTCCTTGCCCCAGCTCAGCCAGCGGATCATGTCGGGTTGGTCGCCGCCGCCGCGCCAGAAATCCGAACCCGCTTCGCGCGACAGAAGGCAGGCTATGGCGTCGGCTTCCCACAGGCTGCCGCCCGGCCATGCCAATATCGGCAGGGTAAGATTGGGATTGAGCTGACGAAACCGCTCAGCCTGTCCGGGCGCCATGGGTGCCGCGAACTCACACTCGACCTTGGCCTGCAGATGACGTGCCGTTGCTACCGCAAGGCGCGGATTGGGATTGCGGCTGAAGTACAGTTTCATGTCGTGTCCTGGACGCTGTGGGCTCGATCCTATCAAACACGCAAACGTGCCCTCTCGGCAATCTGGTCGGACCACGATTCCGCTGGCACACGCCGTCGTTCGGCGTATTATTTCCTTCGGGAGAGGGTTCTTGGCAGGAGGAAGCCATGAACGTAGTGCCGAGCGTACCTGTCATCGACGTGACAACCCAGAACCTTGTTTCCTCTGCGCTTTCCAGATTCCGCGCCGGCGATACCGTCTCGACCAGGGCGGCGCTCGACGCCATCCGCCGCATGGATCCAACCTGTGTCGACAGCGACGACGATCTCGTCGAACTCGTCGTCATGGCGGCAATTGGTAAGACCATGGCGGTTGTGTTCGACCACCGCTCCCGCTAGCCCTGTTGGACGAACCTGTCCCGTTCAACTCGCTTGAGCTCGAGTGGGTTCGGTTGGCGAGCTTTTACAGCTGCAGCCCGGAAGCGGACGTCTTCGTGCGCGAAGGCCGGCAATAGCATCAGCGGGTAAACCTCAGTTCCCCAAGGGATGCGGCATGTAGCCGACGAAGCCGCCGATCTTCCAGTGGCCCGCCACCTTCCTGCAGAAATACAGCGTCTGCCATTTCAGCTTGTCGACGCTGCCATCGGCCTTGGCCACCGAGCCGTTGAACTTCTTGTGCAGCACGGCGCGGTCGCCATCGACATCGATGTCGCGCATGTTGGTGACGCGAAACAGCGCCTCGCGCAGCGGCTCGGCGAATCTGGTCGTCGCCGTCTCCTTGGCCTGGCGCAGCCATTCGTCGCGATAGACGGCAAGGCTCGGGAATTGCAGACGCCAAGCGTCGGCATCGCTGAGGAAATGCGCATGCATGCCGAAGAAGCTGTCGGCGAGGAAATCATCCTCGACCATCGACCAGTCCTGACCGATAAAGGCGTCGATGTCGCGCCGCACCAACATTTCCCAGAGCGCGTGGCGATCGGCATCGCCCTCTGGAAACGGGTTCTTGTCGAAGGTCATTGAAATCTCCTGTCGGGAAAATGCGACGCGCAAGATGCTGGCGAGCCTGCGATAAAGCAACACGCGTTTGGAAAAATGCTGCTTTCCAAAAAGCCCCCTATGAGGATCACCGGGACAGGCGTAGAGCGGTCGTCGAAAACGGGGCGCGGCCCGCCATTCTGAACAGGAGTTTCCTTTGCCCAAAGAGTGTTTTGGAACATCCCACGTGCCGCTGTCGCCGGCCGTGCGCGCCGGGGATTTCGTCTACATCTCAGGTCAGGTGCCGGTCGACGGCGACCGCATTGTGGTCAAGGGCGGCATTACCGAGCAGACCGAGCAGGTGCTGCAGAATGTGAAGGCAGCACTCGCGCTGGCCGGCTGCACCATGGACGATGTCGTCAAGACCACGGTCTGGCTCGAGGACGCGCGCGACTTCGGCGCCTTCAATGCCGTCTACGCCAAGCACTTCCCGAAAAATCCGCCGGCCCGCACCACGGTCGAATCGCGGCTGATGATCGACATCAAGATCGAGGTCGAAGCCGTCGCTTACCGGCCGGTTTGACCAGTCGGGGCATGATCCCGAAAAGTGGAAACCGGTTTTCTCGGACAAACGGAAACCGTTTTGTCCAAAGATCATGCCCCGAAACAAAGAGAGGCAGGCGCCGATGCAGTTCGATCTCCTGATCAAGGGCGGCCGCCTGATCGATCCGGCCTCGGGCCTGGACGCGCCGCGCGATGTCGCCGTTGCGGGCGGACGCATCGTGGCCATCGAGGCGGCGATCGATGCCGAGCACGCCACCAAGATAGTCGACGCTCGTGATTGCATCGTCACGCCCGGCCTCATCGATTTGCATAGCCATGTCTATTGGGGCGGCACCTCGCTTGGCGTCGATGCCGACCGGCTGGCGGCCAAGAGCGGCACCACCACCTTCATCGACGCCGGCAGCGCCGGCGCCGGCAATATTCTGGGCTTTCGCCGCCATGTCATCGAGCGCTCGAAGGTGCGCATCCTGGCCTATGTCAACATCTCCTTTGCCGGCATATTCGGCTTCTCGCAAAGCGTCTCTGTCGGCGAATGCAGCGATCTCAGGCTCTGCGAGCCACGCGAGACGGTGGCTGCGGTGCGCGAGCACGCCGATGTCGTCGTCGGCGTAAAAGTGCGCTCCGGTAAGCATGCCGGCGGCGCCAGCGGCATCGCGCCGGTCGATCTCGCGCTGGAAGCCGCCGACCAGGCCGGCCTGCCGCTGATGGCGCATATAGACGAGCCGCCGCCCGGCCGCTCCGAAGTGCTGCCGCGGCTGCGCAAGGGTGACATCCTCACGCACTGTTTTCGCCCGTTCCCCAACGCGCCGGTCTTCGCCTCCGGCGCGGTGCGGCCGGACATGCGGCTGGCCCGCGAACGCGGCGTCATCTTCGACATCGGCCACGGCATGGGATCGTTCGACTTCGCCGTGGCGAAAGCGATGCTGGCCGAGGGCCTCGCGCCCGACGTCATCTCCAGCGACGTGCATCTCTATTGCGTCGACGGTCCGGCCTTCGACATACTGGTCTGCATGTCGAAGCTAATGGCGCTGGGCATGCCGCTGGTCGAGGTGCTGCGCGCCGCCACGCAAAGGCCAGCCGAGGCGATCGCCAGGCCGGAGCTTGGGACGCTGAAAGTTGGCGGTGTCGGCGATGTCGCGGTGCTGAGACTGCGCCCCGGGCGCTTTACCTTCGTCGATGCGGTCGGTGCGGCGCTGATCGCGGATCAGCGGCTCACATCGGACGGCATCGTCGTGGGTGGTGTCTGGTGGCCGAACGAAGCCGCCGACCACAACGAGACCGAGCGCTTCGAGGCCCACACGCACCATACGCATGTCGAGGTCGCGGCACGGCATTTCGGGCGTAGGCACGATTAGCTGGTCTCCCCTTCATGGGAGATGGTCTGTCTTTCGGCGGCGCGTTTGAGGACCGCCTTCCCCCACTCCGTCTCGGCTTCGCCGAGCCACCTCTCCCCCCTCCGGAGGGAGAGGAAAGGCGCCAGCTGGAATCGCTTCGCGCCATTCCTCTCCCCCGTCGATCGGGGGAGAGGTGTCGAGCGAAGCTCGACGGAGTGGGGGTCGAACCTTACCCCGAATTACTCACCGCCCCAAACACCGGCGTCGCAATCCCTTCCATCCGCGCCTTGATCTGCAGCGCCACATATTTCGAGTAAAACCGCGACAGCGCCAGATTGCCGCCGTGGAACCACAGCGCGTCCTGGGCCGTCGGCTTCCACATGTTGCGCAGCTCGCCTTGCCAAGGACCGGGATCGCCCTTGACGCCGGAGCCGAGGCCCCAGCATGGCCCTACCTTGTCGGCGACCTCGCGCGAGACGATGGCCGCCACGGTCTCGTTCATCGACTGGTAGCCGGTACAGGCGACGATCGCATCGACGGCCAGCTCGCTGCGGTCGTCGAACAGGATGCCGGTCGGCGTCAATGAACTGATGCCGACGCCGCTCTTCACTTTGATCTCGCCATTGATGATCAGTTCGCAGGCGCCGACATCGATGTAGTAGCCGGAGCCGGTGCGGTAGGCCTTCATCAACAGCCCGGTCTCGTCCTCGCCGAAATCGATGGCGAAGCCGGCGGCGCGCAGCCGGTCGTAGAAGGACGCATCGCGCGCCTTGATAACTTCGTACAGATCTCGCTGGCCCTTGGGCACCAGCGCGAACGGCGTCGACGCGACGATCAGGTCGGCTCTGTCAGTGGTGATGCCGCGCGCCAGCGCATTCTCTGAAAAGATCTCGAAGCCGACCTCCATCAGCGTGTCGGATTTCACCACTGTCGTCGGCGAGCGCTGGATCATGGTGACATCGGCGCCGCTCTCCCAGAGATCGACGCTGACATCGTGCCCGGAGCTTGCCGCGCCGATGACCGCGACCTTTTTGCCGCGGAATTTCTCGCCGCTGGCATACTGGCTGGAGTGCAGCAGCTCGCCCTTGAAGGTCTCGGCGCCGGGCAACGCGATCTGCCGCGGCGGGCCATAGGCGCCGGTGGCAAAGACAATGTGCCTAGGCTTCAGCGTAATATGCCGGCCGACGCGGTCGACCACCACAGTCCACACCTTCTCGGCCTCGTCATAGCTGGCGCTGACGCATTTGGTGGCGACCCAGTAGTTGAGCTCCATCACCCTGGTGTACATCTCCAGCCAGTCGCCCATCTTGTCCTTGGGCGTGAACACCGGCCAGTTCTCCGGGAACGGAATGTAGGGCAGATGGTCGTACCAGACCGGATCGTGCAGCACGAGCGAGCGATAACGGTTGCGCCAGGAATCGCCGGGGCGCGCATTTTTCTCGATGATGATGGTGGGCACGCCGAGCTGCCTCAGCCGCGCGCCGAGCATGATGCCGCCCTGCCCGCCGCCGATCACCAGGCAATAGGGCTGCTCGGTGGCGCCGAGGTCACGCGTCTCGCGCGCCCGCGCCTCCGCCCAGGTTTCGCGCTTCGGATCGGCCTTGTGACGGATGCCTAGCGGCCGCGCCGGTCCCTTTTTCTCCTCGAACCCTTTGAGCTCCCGCACCGCCGTGAACAAGGTCCGGCAGCGGCCGTCCGTGAGGCGCACAATCCCTTCGCCCCGCGCGACCGACGTTTCGAACGTGAACCAGGCCTCGACGGTGCCCTCATCCGAGGTCGCCTCGCCGGACAGCGTCCAGTGTGAGGGCTTCGCTTCCGCCAGCGTCGCTTGCAGCATGTCGCGGATCGCACCGCGGCCTTCCATCGTGGTGATGTTCCAGGTGAAAGCCAGCAGATCGCGCCAGTAGCAATCCTCGACGAACAGGTTGGCGGCCGCTTCGGCGTCATCAGCTTCCAGCGCCCGTGCAAGCGCGCAAAGCCATGTCGCCGCCTGTTTCGATGGTGCCATGTCGAGCATCTGTTTTTCCCTCACTTTGCGTTCCCATTGTTTCAAAAGACGGCGGCGCCGCAAGAGGGGTCGCGATATCATGGCCTCGGTTTCTAGCGGCCCGGAACGGAGCCATCTCCCGGAAATCTTTATAGGAATTTTATATCTTTCCTCCGCGGCCCGTCTCGAACCTTTATGGCGATCGGGTCCATATTCCACTTCGAGCAAAACGCTGCGGACGCCGTGACCCCAGAGTTACGGCGGGCCGTTCTCATGGAATTTCTGGCTCGCCAGTCGCTGGCGCCAAATACAAGCAGAAGCAAGGACCAACACAAATGGACATCGTCGTCATCGGGATCGAGGTTTTGTTCTTCGGTCTTTCCCTCGCCTACATCAAAGCTTGCGACGCTCTTTAAGCGGAAGGATCGCACCATGCTTGTCGATTACATCCTCGGTGGCGGCGTGACCTTGTTCCTGCTCGTCTACCTGACATACGCCCTCGTTCGCCCAGAACGCTTCTGAAGCAAGGCACGGAAACCCATGACACTCAACGGATGGATACAGATCCTGGTTTATTGCGGGATCGTCGTTTTGCTGGTGAAGCCGCTCGGCGGCTACATGTACCGCGTCTTCAATGGCGATCGCACCTTTCTCTCGCCCATACTCGGGCCCGTTGAGCGCGGCCTCTACCGCATTTCGGGAACCAGCGAGCGCGAGGAGCAGCACTGGACGACCTACGCGGCAGGAATCATCTTCTTCAGCCTTGCCAGCTTCCTGGTGCTGTACTTTCTGCAACGCCTGCAGGGCGTCCTGCCTTACAATCCGGCCGGGATGGCATCGGTCGAACCCAATCTCGCCTTCAACACTGCCGTCAGCTTCGTCACCAACACCAACTGGCAGAATTACGGCGGCGAAAGCACGTTGTCCTACCTCGTGCAGATGGCCGGCCTCACCGTGCAGAACTTCATGTCGGCCGCCGTGGGCATTGCCATCGCGGTGGCGCTGATCCGCGGCTTCGCCCGCGCCTCGGCCAAATCGATCGGCAATTTCTGGGTCGATATGACCCGCTGCACGCTCTACATCCTGCTGCCGCTCAGCATCGTGCTCACCCTTGTCTATGTCTGGCTCGGCATGCCGCAGACGCTGGGGCCTTATGTCGATGCCACCACGCTCGAAGGCGCCAAGCAGACGCTCGCCCTTGGGCCCGTCGCCTCGCAGGTTGCCATCAAGATGCTCGGCACCAATGGCGGCGGCTTCTTCAACGCCAATGCCGCGCATCCTTTCGAAAACCCCGACGCCATCTCCAACATGATCCAGATGGTAACGATCTTCGCGCTGGGTGCTGCACTCACCAACGTCTTCGGCCGCATGGTCGGCAACCAGCGCCAGGGCTGGGCGATCCTGGCCACGATGAGTGTGCTGTTCATCGCTGGCGTCGTTATCTGCTACTGGGCGGAAGCCGCGGGCAATCCGCTGGTCCATGCGCTGGGCGTGGACGGCGCCAACATGGAAGGCAAGGAGAGCCGCTTCGGCATTGCCGCTTCGGCACTATTCGCCGTCATCACCACGGCTGCGAGCTGCGGTGCGGTGAACGCCATGCATGACTCGTTCACAGCACTTGGGGGCCTGATCCCGATGCTCAACATGCAGCTCGGCGAAGTCATCGTCGGCGGCGTCGGCGCCGGCTTCTACGGCATCGTCATGTTCATCGTCATCACCGTGTTCGTCGCCGGCCTGATGGTTGGCCGCACGCCCGAATATCTCGGCAAGAAGATCGAGGCCAAGGAGGTCAAGATGGCAATGCTCGCCATCCTAGCTCTGCCGCTGGTCATGCTGGTCTTCACGGCAATAGCGGTCGTGCTGCCAAGCGCCGTCGCCTCGATGGCCAATGGCGGTCCGCATGGCTTCTCCGAGGTTCTTTATGCCTACACTTCGGCGGCGGCCAACAACGGCTCGGCCTTTGGCGGCCTTTCCGGCAACACGCCCTGGTACAACATCACGCTCGGCATCTCCATGTGGGTGGGTCGCTTCTTCGTCATCATTCCAGCGCTTGCCATTGCCGGCTCGCTAGCGACGAAGAAGACGGTTCCGGCTTCCGCCGGCACCTTCCCGACCGACGGCCCGCTGTTCGTCGGCCTGCTCGTCGGCGTCATCCTGATCGTCGTCGGCCTGACCTTCTTCCCGGCACTGGCGATCGGACCGGTCGTCGAGCACCTGGCTGCCATCAACGGCCAGACATTCTGAGGCTTGTCATGTCCTGGTTCTACCCAAAACGCATGAAGGCCCGGCCGCGAGCCGGCCCACGAGCCGGCAATGAGGGGGAGGAAACGCCCCCTCCCTTCCCCGGCGTGTCCACCTTCCTCGGCATTGCGGCGGTCATGATCGTGATCTGGCTGCTGGCCTATGGGCCGCCGCCCCTCTTTTCGGCATCCGATCGGTCGGTGCCGGCCAACAGTTCAGATACTGGAGCCACCAAATGAGCCAGTCCAAATCCGCGAGCATCATGGATGCCCGCATCCTGTGGCCGGCCATCGGCGGCGCCTTCAGGAAACTCGACCCCCGCACGCTGGTCAGGAACCCGGTGATGTTCGTCGTCGGCATCGTCTCGCTTCTTACCACGGTCCTGTTCGTCAAGGATCTCGTCACCGGCGGCGGCGATTTCGGCTTTACGCTGCAGATCATCATCTGGCTGTGGTTCACCGTGCTGTTCGCCAACTTCGCCGAGGCCGTCGCCGAAGGCCGCGGCAAGGCGCAGGCCGATTCGCTGCGCAAGGCGCGCACCGAAACCCAGGCCAAGCTGCTTGCCGGCGAAGACCGCTCCAGGTTCAAGCTGGTGCCCGGCACCAGCCTGAAGGTTGGCGACATCGTGCTGGTCGAAGCCGGCGACATCATCCCGTCCGACGGTGAAGTGATCGAAGGCGTGGCCTCGGTCAACGAGGCGGCAATCACCGGCGAGTCCGCACCCGTCATTCGCGAATCCGGCGGCGACCGTTCGGCGGTCACCGGCGGCACGCAGGTTTTGTCCGACTGGATTCGCGTGCGCATATCAGCCGCCTCCGGCCACACCTTCCTCGACCGCATGATCTCGCTGGTCGAGGGTGCCTCGCGCCAGAAGACGCCCAACGAGATCGCGCTCAACATCCTGCTCGTCGGCATGACGCTGATCTTCGTGCTGGCCACCGCCACGATCCCGAGCTTTGCCTCCTATTCCGGCGGCTATATCCCGGTGACGGTGCTGGTCGCGCTGTTCGTCACCTTGATCCCGACCACCATCGGCGCCCTGCTGTCGGCCATCGGCATTGCCGGCATGGACCGCCTGGTGCGCTTCAACGTGCTGGCCATGTCCGGCCGCGCCGTCGAAGCGGCGGGCGACGTCGATACGCTTTTGCTCGACAAGACCGGCACCATCACGCTCGGCAACCGCCAGGCCACCGAATTCCGCCCGGTCAAGGGCGTCACCGAACAGGAACTGGCCGATGCCGCGCAGCTCGCCTCGCTCGCCGACGAGACGCCTGAGGGACGCTCGATCGTCGTGCTGGCCAAGGAGAAATACGCCATCCGCGCCCGTGACATGGCAACCTTGCATGCCAGCTTCGTGCCCTTCACCGCGCAGACCCGGATGAGCGGCGTCGACATCGATGGCTCCTCGGTGCGCAAGGGCGCCGTCGATTCGGTTCTCGCCTATGTCAGCCAGTCGACATCGGCCACTCACGGCACGCGCCCCGGCAGCGACACCGTCAAGGATCTCCAGGCGATCGCCGACGAGATCGCCAAGTCGGGCGGCACGCCGCTGGCCGTCGAGCGTGACGGCCGCCTGCTCGGCGTCGTCCACCTAAAGGACATCGTCAAGGGTGGTATCCGCGAGCGCTTTGCCGAACTGCGCAAAATGGGCATCCGCACCGTGATGATCACCGGCGACAACCCGATGACTGCGGCGGCGATCGCAGCCGAAGCCGGCGTCGACGATTTCCTCGCCCAGGCCACGCCCGAGGACAAGCTGAAGCTGATCCGCGACGAACAGGCCAAGGGCAAGCTGGTCGCCATGTGCGGTGACGGCACCAACGACGCGCCGGCCTTGGCGCAGGCGGATGTCGGCGTCGCCATGAACACCGGCACGGTTGCCGCCCGCGAGGCCGGCAACATGATCGACCTCGATAGTGACCCGACCAAGCTGATCGAGATCGTCGAGATCGGCAAGGCGCTGCTGATGACGCGCGGCTCGCTGACGACCTTCTCGATCGCCAACGACGTCGCCAAATACTTCGCCATCATCCCGGCCATGTTTGCCGTCTTCTACGTTGCGCCGGGACATACAATCGGCCCCCTGCAAGCGCTCAACATCATGCATCTGGCGACGCCGCAGAGCGCCATCCTGTCGGCCATCATCTTCAACGCGCTGATCATCATCGCTCTGATCCCGCTGTCGCTTAAAGGCGTCAAATACCGCGCCATCGGCGCCGGCGCGCTGCTCAGCCGCAACCTGCTGGTCTACGGCCTCGGCGGCATCATCGTTCCCTTCGTCGGCATCAAGGCGATCGACATGATCGTCACCGGCCTCGGCCTAGCTTAAGGAAATACGTCCATGCTCACTCAGATAAGACCCGCTGTTATCATGATCGTCTTTTTCACCGTTTTGACCGGCCTGATCTATCCCCTGGGCATGACCGGCATCGCCCAGGCGCTGTTTCCGCACAAGGCCAATGGCAGCTTGATCGAGAAAAACGGCACGGTCATCGGCTCCGAACTGATCGGCCAGGGCTTTGCCGACGACAAGTATTTCCATGGCCGCCCCTCGGCTGCCGGCGACGGATACAACGCCGCAGCGTCCAGCGGCTCCAATCTCGGTCCAACCAACCCCAAGCTGATCGACCGCATCAAGGGCGATGTTGCAAAGCTGAAGGCGGAGAACCCGAACCAGCCGGTGCCGATGGATCTGGTGACGACGTCCGGCAGCGGCCTCGACCCCGCTATCAGCCCGGACGCCGCCTATTTCCAGGTCGCTCGGGTGGCCAAGGCCAGGGGCTTCGACGAAGCCAAGGTCAAGGCGCTTGTCGACAGCCATGTCGAAGGCCGCGAACTCGGCTTCCTCGGCGAGCCGGTCGTCAATGTGCTGGCGCTCAACCTGGCACTGGACGATACCAAGCAGTGAGAGACAATCTCTGAAGCCAGGGGCCGGGGATCGACACGATCCTCGGCGCCGTTCATGATCGAGCCTGATGCCGGACGCCAGAAGCAACGATACCAGACCCTCTCCGGACGCGCTGCTCGAGCATGCGGAACGGGAAGAGCGCGGCCGTCTGCGGATATTTCTCGGCGCTGCCCCCGGCGTCGGCAAGACCTATGAAATGCTGATGGCCGGCCGCGCCAGGCTGGCTGACGGCGTCGACGTAGTGGTCGGCGTCGTGGAGACCCACGGCCGCAAGGAAACACTGGCGCTGGTCGAAGGCTACGAGGTGATCCCGCGCCAGAAGGTCGACTACAGAGGCCGCGTGCTGGACGAGATGGACATCGATGCCATTCTCGCCCGCCGGCCGGCGCTGGTGCTCGTCGACGAACTCGCCCACACCAATGCGCCAGGCAGCCGCCACCCCAAGCGCTATCTCGACGTCCAGGAAATCCTGACGCGCGGCATCGATGTCTACACCACGCTCAACATCCAGCATGTCGAGAGCCTGAATGACGTCGTGGCACAGATCACCCGCGTCAGGGTGCGCGAAACGGTCCCGGACTCCATCATCGACCAGGCCGACGACATCGAGATCATCGACCTCACGCCCGACGACCTGATCAAGCGGCTGAAAGAGGGAAAGGTCTATTTCCCCAACACTGCCCAGCGCGCAGTCGAAAACTATTTCTCGCCGGGCAATCTGACCGCGCTTCGGGAATTGGCGCTGCGCCGCACCGCCCAGCGCGTCGACGAGCAGTTGCTTAACCACATGCAGTCGCACGCGATTCCCGGCCCTTGGGCGGCGGGCGAAAGGGTGCTCGTCTGCGTCGATGCGCGTCCGGGCGGAGCGTCTCGTGTCCGCTATGCGCGCCGGCTGGCCGACCGGCTGCGCGCACCGTGGACGGCGCTGCATGTCGACACGCCGCGTTCGGCCGCCATGTCGGAGGAAGACAAGGACCAGCTGGCCACGCTCTTGCGCCTGGCCGAGCAGCTCGGCGCCGAGGTGACGACCATTCCGGGCCAGAACGTCGCCCAGGACATCGTCCGCCACGCCACGGCCAACAACTTCACCCATATCGTCGTCGGCAGGCCGACCCGCTCGCGCTGGCGCGAACTGATCGAGGGTTCGCTCACCTACGATCTGATCCGCAATGCCGGCGATATCAGCGTCCATGTCATTTCAGGAACGGAGCGCGACAACGAGGCCACGTCGAGGGTCAAGGCGGCGGCCGAGCAGACGCCATTTCAAATCTGGCCTTATCTTTTCTCGACCGTCTATGTCGCCGGCGCGCTTGCCGTCAGCGCCATCCTCGATCAGTTCCTCGACGTTCGCAACCTTGCCAGCGTGCTGCTGCTGGCGGTGCTGACATCGGCAGTGACCTTTGGCCTGTGGCCGGCGCTGTACGCCTGTTTCCTCAGCGCCATTGCCTTCAACTTCTTCTTTCTCGAGCCGCGCTACACGATGACGATCCGCGATCCGGAGAGCATCGTTGCCTTCGCCGTCTTCCTCGTCGTTGCCGTCATCGCCAGCAATCTGACGGCGCGTGTGCAGCGTCAGGCAGCCGCCGCCCGTTCACGCGCCCGGGCCACCGAGGACATCTACCTCTTTTCAAAGAAGCTCGCCGGCGCCGGCACGCTCGACGACGTTTTGTGGGCCACAGCCTTCCAGATCGCCTCGATGCTGAAGCTGCGCGTGGTGCTGCTTTTGCCGGAAGAAGGCACGATCACCGTCAAGGCCGGTTATCCCCCCGATGACACGCTGGCCGAGGCCGACATCGCGGCTGCACGCTGGGCTTGGGAACACAACCGGGCTGCCGGCCGTGGCGCCGATACCCTGCCCGGGGCAAAACGGCTCTACCTGCCCTTGCGGACCGGCCGTACCGCCATCGGCGTCGTCGGCCTCGACAATGACAAGCAGGGGCCGCTCTTGACGCCCGAGCAACAGCGCCTGCTCGACGCGCTGGCCGACCAGGCGGCGGTTGCCATCGAGCGCATCCAGCTGGTCGCCGATGTCGACCGCGCCAGGCTGGCGGCCGAGGCCGACCGCTTGCGCTCGGCACTGCTGACGTCGATCTCGCATGATCTGAAGACGCCGCTGGCGGCAATCATGGGCGCGGCCGGCACGCTCAGGGAATTTGCGCCGGCACTGCCCGAGGACGATCGGGCCGAGCTGCTGACCACCGTGCTCGACGAGTCCGAACGGCTGAACCGCTTCATCGCCAATCTGCTCGACATGACCAAGATTGAATCGGGCGCCATGGAACCGAATTTCGCCCTGCACTATGTCGGCGATGTCGTTGGCTCGGCCTTGCAGCGGGCACGCAAGATCACTGCCGGGCACAAGACCGAGGTTGATATTCCGGCCGACCTGCCGATGCTGAAGCTTGATCCCGTGCTGTTCGAACAAATGCTGTTCAATCTGCTCGACAATGCCGCGAAATACGCGCCACAGGGATCGACAATCCGGCTGCAGGGCTGGGCCGACAATGGCTCCGTCGCGCTGCAGATCATGGATGAGGGACCGGGCATTCCGCCCGCCGACCTGGAGCGCGTCTTCGACAGCTTTTACCGGGTGCGCAAGCGCGATCAGGTCCAGGCCGGCACCGGGCTCGGCCTGTCGATCTGCCGGGGCTTCATCGAGGCGATGGGCGGCACGATCATGGCGGCGAACCGCAGCGATCGCCCGGGCGCAGTCTTCACAATCCGCATGCCGAGGTTGGTACAATCGTCCGATACGGACGTATCAGGTGTGGACGAGCAAGCATCTGGTTATCCGGCATGACAAATTCCAATGTCAGCATACTGGTCGTCGATGACGAGCCGCCGATCCGCAAACTGCTGCGCGTCGGCCTCGGCAGCCAGGGCTATGCGGTCAGCGAAGCGCCCAACGCCAAGGCTGCGATCGAACTCGTCGATGCACAAAAGCCGGATCTGATCCTGCTCGACCTCGGCCTGCCCGGCATGGGTGGCCTCGATCTCCTGCGGAAATGGCGCGACGACGGCCTCGACGTGCCCGTGGTCATCCTGTCCAGCCGCACCGACGAAGCCGGCATCGTCGCGGCGCTCGAACTCGGCGCTGACGACTACATCACCAAGCCGTTCGGCATGAACGAGCTTGTCGCCCGCATCCGCGTCGCGCTGCGCCACAAATTCCAGCAGCAGGGCGAAAAGCCGGTGTTCCACACCGGAGATCTCAGCGTCGACCTGGTCAAGCGCATCGTCAAGGTCGAAGGCAAGGAGATAAAGCTCTCCCCCAAGGAGTACGACATATTGCGCATTATGGTGCAGCATGCCGGCAAGGTGCTGACCCACCATTTCCTGCTGAAGCAGGTGTGGGGCGATTCGACCGACGTGCAGTATCTCAGGGTCTATGTCCGCCAGCTCCGGCAGAAGATCGAAAAGTCGCCCGACCAGCCGCGCTACATCACCACCGAGACCGGCGTTGGGTACCGGCTGCGCGAGGTTGAGTGACCGGACGTTTTCCGCTCAGTCCGCCGAGAGTTCCGCGGTCCGTGCCAGTGCGCCGCCGAAGCCGTTGAGCGGGATGGTGAAACTCACCGCTTGACCGGTGTCGGCCGCGAAGGCGTCGATCTTCAGCGTGGTGGCTGCCTTGAGCAGCGGCGTGACGCTGGCATCGAACGCCACCGGCACCAGGCAGCCGACGGCCTGGCAGGTGTTGAACGGCAGGCTGCCTTCCAGCTTCTGGTCGTCGATGGTCAGGCTGACGCCTTTGGCGAGCGCCAGGCCGAACGGCAGCGCCAGCGTTCCGGCGGCATCCTCGCCGCTCTTGCTCGACAGCTCGATCGCCAGCAGGCGCTGGTTGGACTGCTTGTTGAACTGCTGATGCGACAGGCTGCAAACCTTGGCCGTGCCGGTTACCTGGCAATTGACCGTCCAGTCGCCATGTGTCTCGGACAGCGCCGAGGCGCCGCCAGGCAATGTCGGGCCGGCAGCAGGGGCGGGCGCTGCGGCGGCAGGCGCCGCCTTGTCGGTCTTGGTTTGCGCCGCGACTGCCACCGGGCCAAGAATACAGATGCTGCCCAGTAGCGCCGCGAAATATACTTGCCTGCTTTTCATCAATATGCTCCCGATTGTGCCTCGAGTCAGCCGCGATTGAGGCCGAGATCCGCGCCCGATAGAGCGGTCAATCGATCTTTTCTGTCAAGTGCGGCCGGGCCGCTTCCTCAGGGATTTCGCCAACCCGTGGCAGATCGGCCCATGGCAGACCGGCCCATGGCAGATCGAGACGAACGCCCTATATAGAGAGGAGGTTATATCTGTACGGGAATGAACTGATGTCGACGCTTCGCCTATCGACAGTTCTCATGTCGGCAATGCTGGCGGCGGCAACGCTCGCCGGCATCATGCAATCTGCTGCGGCTCAGTCCGTCAATCCCAGCGCCAACCGGCTGATCCAGCAGAACCAGCTGCAGCAATTGCGCAACAGCCTGCAGCGGCAGCAGTTCCAGCAACAGCAGCAGCAATATCGCGAGCAGGACCGTCGGATCGTGCCGCAGCCGCGCCCCGAAGTGCCCGTCGTCCGGCAAGCTTGTCCGATTCAGATCGTCAACAACCAGATTGTGCGTGTTTGCCGTTGATATCGGTCGCTTGCGATTTACTTAGTCGACTTATTTACTAAAAATGCTCATTGCCTCGCGGGCATATCAGGGTTTGCAGGCGGCGTGCGGCGGTGCGCCCGCCGACGGTGCGCCCGCCGACCGGATTTTCAGCACATGGCGACGACGAAGAAAAAGGCGGTACGCAAGGCAAGGCGAGGCGAACGCATTCGCCAGGTCGCCGCCATTCCCTTTCGTCTGGACGTTTCAGGCAATTTCGAAGTGATGCTGGTGACGTCGCGAGCGACGAAGCGCTTTATCGTGCCCAAGGGCTGGCCGATGAAAGGAAAGAGCGGGCGCAAGGCCGCCACCATCGAGGCGCGCGAAGAAGCCGGCGTGCTCGGCAAGACCCGCAAGGCGCCTGCCGGCAGCTATTCCTACTGGAAACGGCTGGAGCACAATTTTGTGCGCGTCGACGTCGTCGTCTATCTGTTGGAGGTGTCCGAGGAACTGGCCAACTGGCAGGAGGCCAAGAGCCGCCAGCGGGCATGGCTCAAGCCGCAGGACGCGGCGTTGCTCATCGATGAGCCGGATCTCTCGACGCTGATGGCCAACCTGGCGCCGCCTCAGCCGGCAGTGCCGGACCCGGCCTGACCAACCTCACTTGCCCTCGTCCCCTTCAGCGGGACCCTCATCCCCCTCAGCGGGAAATGGCCGCAGCGGCGTGCCCGTATAGGCCCACAGCCATTCGCGCGGCAGCGGCCCTTTGTTGCGCTCGCTTTGCTGCGACTGTTCCCATGCATGCGCCAGGATGCCGACCGAGCGCGAGAGCACGAACAGGCCGCGCGTCAACGGCGGCGGAAAGCCGAGCTCGCCATAGATGACGGCGGTGGCGCCGTCGATGTTGAGCGGTATTTTCTTCCCCTTGCGCCGTGCCACCTCTGATTCGACGGCCTCGGCGATGTCGGCAAAGCGTCCGCTGACGACGCCGCGCGCGGTAAACTCGCGCGTCACTGCGATCAGGCGCGGCGCGCGCGGATCGACCGGGTGGAAGCGATGGCCAAATCCCGGCACATAGCCTTTCTCCTCGGCGAAGAAACGGTCGAGCCGTGCGGCTACGGCTTGGTCCAGCGCAACACCCTGGTCAAGTGCCACGGCAATGTCGCCATAGAAGGACAGCGCCTGTTCGCCGGCGCCGCCATGCACGTCACCCAGCACGTTGACGGCGGACGCCATGGCGCTGTTGATGCCGACGCCGCAGGTGATGGCCATGCGGGCAATGGCGATCGACGGCGCCTGCGGCCCGTGGTCGACGGCCGCCCCCAGCGCAATGCCGAGCAGCGCCGCCTGCTCCTCGCTCGGCAATTCGCCGCGCAGCATCAGCCAGATCGTGGCCGGAAAGCTGACGCGGCCGATCAGCTCCTGGATTTCATAGCCGCGCAGCCGGATAATGCCGGGGCTCATCTCGATGATGCCGGTCTGCCACCATTCCTCGCCGCGTTCGCGGCCGGTTTTTCTCTCGCTCACGCGCTTCTCCTGGCGCGCGGCGGCAGGGTGGAAAAAACCTCGTCCATATGCTCGCCCAGCACAGGCGGCGGCAGGACCGGCAAGGGTGCCGCGCCATCGACCATGAAGCCGCCGCGCACCACGGTCAGCGGCTGCGCCATGCCGGGCAGACCCTGGAAACGCGCGGTCATGTCGCGCTCGAGCACCTGGCGCTCGCCAAGCACCTGCGGGATCGTCAGCACCCGGCCCGCCGGAACGCCGGCGCGGTTGAACTTTTCTTCCCAGGCAGCCGCCGAGGCGCTCGCAAGCGCTGTCTCGATCAGCCCTTTCAAGGAGGCGCGGTTCTGCTTGCGCGTCTCGCGCTCGGCAAAGCGCGGATCGTCGGCCAGTTCCGGCTGGCCGATCAGCCGGCAAAGCGTGACGAACTGCTCCTGCTTGTTGGCGGCGATGTTGAGCAGGCCGTCGCCGGTGCGAAACGCGCCGGAGGGCGCAGCCGTCATGTTCTCATTGCCCATCGGCTGCGGCTCGAGACCGGCGGTCAGATAGTTGGACACCGGCCAGCCCAGCGCCGACAGCGTGCATTCGAGCATCGAGACATCGAGAAACGCGCCCTCGCCCGAGGTCTTCTGCTTGACCAGCGCCGCGGCGGTGGCGAAGGCCCCGACCAGCCCGCCCAGCGTGTCGGCGACGGGATAGCCGACCCGCAAGGGTGCGGTCTCCGGCGTGCCGGTGATGCTCATGATGCCGGACAGCCCCTGGATGATCTGGTCGTAGGCCGGATTGTCGCGCATCGGCCCGGTCTGGCCGAACCCCGATATGGCGCAATAGACGAGACCCGGACGAACCGCTTTCAGCGCCTCATAGCCAAGCCCCAGCCGCCCCATCACGCCCGGTCGAAAGTTCTCGACCAGCGCATCGGCGGAGGCGACGAGATCGAGGAAGCGTTCGCGGTCGGCTTCGCTTTTGAGATCCAGCACCACCGATCGCTTGCCGGCATTCTGCGCCAGGAACGACGCGCCCATCCCCGCCTCGTTGAGCGCCGGCGAGGCGCCGAGCTGGCGCGCCAGATCGCCGCCTTGCGGCGTCTCGACCTTGATGACATCGGCGCCGAGCAGCGCCAGCTGGTAGGCACAATAAGGGCCCGCCAGCACATTGGTCAGGTCGAGAATGCGGATGCCGGCAAGCAGATCGGTCATGATGCTCCAGGTCGCTCAGGCATCGCCCGGCACATGCTCGGGTCCGCGCCGGCGCCGATGCTCGATGAAGGTCCAGATATGCGGACCGGCGAGCCCGATGAAGGCAAGGATCAGCAGCACCAGCGACAGCTTGTGGGTGTAGAACACCGACCAGTCGCCGTTCGAGATCGTCATCGCCCGGCGGAACTGCGTTTCGGCAAGCGGCCCCAGGATCATGCCGATGATGACCGGCGCGGTCGGGAAATCGAAGCGTCGCATCAGGAAGCCGGCGGCCCCCAGGAGATAGAGGATGACGAGGTCGATCGGCGATTGCGAGATGCCGTAGGTGCCGACGGTGGCGAACACCAGGATGCCAGCATAGAGCTGCGGCGCCGGGATTTTCAACAGCCGTACCCACAGCCCGATCAGCGGCAGGTTGAGAACGACCAGGATGACGTTGGCGATGAACAGGCTGGCGATCAGGCCCCAGACCAGATCGGCCTGCGTCGTCAACAGCAGCGGTCCCGGATTGATGCCGTAGCTCTGGAAGGCCGACAGCATGATTGCGGCGGTCGCCGAGGTCGGCAGGCCAAGGGTGAGCATCGGCACCAGCACGCCGGCGGCAGACGCATTGTTGGCGGCTTCCGGTCCGGCAACGCCCTCGATGGCGCCGACCGTGCCGAACTCCTCCTTGTGCTTCGACAGCTTCTTTTCGATGGCGTAGGACAGGAAGGTCGGGATCTCGGCGCCTCCGGCAGGCATGGCGCCGATCGGGAAGCCGATGAAAGCGCCGCGCAGCCATGGCTTCCACGAGCGCCCCCATTCGGCCGCGGTCATGTAGAGCGAGCCCTTGAGCGGCACGATCTCGTCCTTGCCGGCATAGCGGCGCGAGGCCATGTAGAGCGTCTCGCCGACGGCAAACAGGCCGACCGCGGCAATGATGACATCGACGCCATCGAGCAGTTCGTTCATGCCGAAGGTGAAGCGCGGCTGTCCCGTCTGCAGGTCGACGCCAATCATGCCGATGACGAAACCGATGAACAGGCTGGTGAGGCCGCGCACGGAGGACGAGCCGAGCACCGCCGACACCGTGATGAAGGCAAGCACCATCAGCGAGAAATATTCGGCCGGCCCGAAGGCGAGCGCGAACTTCACCACCACCGGGGCCAGGAAGGCGACGCCCATCGTGCCGATGGTGCCGGCGACGAAGGAGCCGATCGCCGAGGTCGCCAGTGCCGCGCCGCCGCGACCCGAGCGGGCCATCCTGTTGCCTTCCAGCGCGGTGACGATGGTGGCGCTTTCGCCCGGCGTGTTGAGCAGGATCGAGGTCGTCGAGCCGCCATACATGGCGCCGTAATAGATGCCAGCAAACAGGATGAAGGACGCCTCCGGCGCCACCTGGTAGGTGATCGGCAGCAGCAGCGCGATGGTCAGCGCCGGCCCGAGGCCGGGCAGCACGCCGATGGCCGTGCCGAGCGTGGTGCCGACCAGGCACCACAGCAGGTTCATCGGCGAGAAAGCGACGGAGAATCCGTGGGCGAGATGGCCGAGCGTCTCCATGGCGTCAGCCCCTCGCAGTGGCGATGATCGCGTCGATCACCGTGTTCAGCTGGTTTTCGATGAAGCCGGCGCCAATGTTGACGCCGAGCGCCCTGGCAAAGCCGAAATAGGCGGCAAGCGCCAGGATCAGGCCGGTCAGCGCATCGCGCAGCGTGTGCTTGCTGCCGAAGCCATAACAGACGAGCACGAACATGATGACCGAGGCGGCGGTGAAGCCGAGCGGCTGGATCAGCACCAGATTGGCGACCAGGCCGGCAACGACGATGCCCATGGCCTTCCAGTCGGTCGGCGTTTCCTTTTCCTCCTGCGGCTGCCAGCCGCCGCGCAGCGCGGCGACGATGAGCAGCAGCGAAAGCACGATCATGCCTGTCATGGTGATGTAGGGGAAGACGGTCGGCCCGACCTTGGAATAGAGCGGCGAAACCGGGATGGCCAGGGTCTGCCACGCCACGGCCGCGGCACAGGCGAGAAGCCCGATGCCGATCAACAATTCGGGCATGGCAAGGCGCGGGGGCGCCGGCTGCTGGTCGCTGGTGCTCATCGATGTCCTCCCGAGATGGCCGGCATCCTCCCGCCGGCCGCATCCGCAGTTTCACTCCCAGCGCATGATATGTCCATGCCGCAGGCGAATGTCGGAGGGGCGGCCGTGGCCGCCCCTGAAGACATCAGGCGAGGCCGAGATCCTTGAGGATCGCGGTGATGCGGGCGGTGTCGTCGACGAGGAATTTCGCATAGTCGTCGCCGGTAAGCAGGATGGGCGTCCAGTTACGGTTCTTGCACTCGGCTGCCCAGGCATCGCTCTTGGCCATGGTCTCGATCATCGTGACCATCGCCGCCTTGTCGGCGTCGGAGACGCCTGGCGGTGCGAAGACGCCGCGCCAGTTGAACAGTTCGACGTCAATGCCGGCTTCCTTCATCGTCGGTGCGTCGATGCCGTCCTGGCGCTTGTCGGCGGAGATCGCCAACAGCCGAAGCGCGCCCGCCTTGACCTGCTCGGAGAACTCGCCGAAGCCGGAAATGCCGGCCGCCACCTGGTTGCCGAGCAGCGCCGACAGCGCCTCGCCACCGCCGGCGAAAGGCACATAGGAGAGGTTGGTTGCCGGAACGCCGACCGTCTTGGCGATCAGCCCGAACAGGATGTGGTCGGAGCCGCCGGCCGAGCCGCCGGCCACGGGAACCTTGGTCGGATCCGCTTTGAGCGCGGCGACGAAATCGCCGGCCGTCTTGAACGGCGAATCCGCCGGCACCACCAGCGCCTCGAACTCGCCGGTGAGGCGGGCGATGGGCGTCACTTCGGAAAGGTTGTTGGCCGATTTGTTGGCGATGATGGCGCCGACCATGACCATGCCGGCCACCATCAGCGAATTGCCCTTGCCCTTCCACTGGCTGATGAACTGCGGCAGGCCGACAGTGCCGCCGGCGCCGCCGACATTGGTGATCTGCGAGCCGGAGATCAGTTTTTCACTGCGCAGCACCTGGTCGATGGTGCGCCCCGTCTGGTCCCAGCCGCCGCCGGGCGCGGCCGGCACGAAGATCTGGATCTGCGGTGCATCCTGAGCGAAAGCGGGAGTCAAATGCGTTGCGACGAATCCGGCAGCGCCTGCGGCCGCGGTGCTCATCAAAAATCTGCGTCTGTTCAGCATGGGATTCCTCCAAATCACGACACCTCCTCCGGTGCCTGCCAGAAACGTAGCCTGAAAACAGACCCGCTCGGCAAAAATTCATGCCGATTTCGGTACGTTCTGTCAACAGGAACGCTGTTCTACTAGACAGAACCATGGATGTGCGGCACAATCGCTTCGGCCGGCCTTTGTCCGAGCAGGTAAACTGGAATGAAACTGTTCGTGAGATGACCGAAGCGCGATCCCAGCCGTTGCCGGCCGATGGCGTTGCCGCGCTCGACCGCGCGATCGCCATTCTCGACGCGTTCGCGACCGCCGACCGCTCGCTCAGCCTGGCCGAGATCGCGGCGCGCACCGGGCTCTACAAAAGCACCATTTTGAGGCTGGCGAACTCATTGCTGCGCGGGCAGTTGCTGGAGCGGCTCGACGATGGCCGCTACCGCATCGGACCCGCCACCTTCCGGCTCGGCGCGCTCTACCAGCGCTCCGTGGTGGCGGTCGACATCCTGCTGCCGATCATGCGCGATCTCGCCGAGCGCAGCTGGGAAAGCGTGGCGTTCTATGTCCGCTCGGGCGACGCCCGCACCTGTCTCTACCGCGTCGAATCCAAGCATCCTATCCGCTACACGATCCGGGAAGGCGACCTGCTGCCGTTGCTCACCGGCTCGGGCGGCCGCGTGCTGGCAGCGTTTTCAGGCCAGCCGGGCGAACCATACGAGACCATCCGCAAGGCCTGCCACTATCTGTCGATCGGCGATCGCGACCCTGAGACGGCGGGCGTCTCGGTGCCGGTGTTCGGACCGGGCCGCGTTCTGCTCGGCGCCTTGACGCTGGCCGGCCCGTCGACACGCGTCGATACGGCGTTCCTGCGCCGCATGACACCGGACCTGCTGGAGGCCGCCGCTCGCGCCACCCGCGCCTTTGGCGAGGATGCCTCGATGCTGGAGCAGGCAGCGCGCCTAGCCGGCGCTGAAACCGTGATCGGCCTCAGTTCGCCTTGACCAGCACTACGCGGCGGTTCTTGGCGCGGCCGGCTTCGTCGTCATTGCTGGCGACGGGCGCCATCATGCCGGCGCCGGCGGCGGTCAGCCGGCCGCCATCGATGCCGTATTTCGAGACCAGCGCCGCCTTCACCGACTGCGCCCGCCGCGACGACAGATCGATATTGTAGTCGAAGGCGCCCTGGTTGTCGGTATGACCGACGACGATCACCGCCATACCGGGCTCGTTGGTCAGAAGCGTCGAGATCTCCTTCAGCGTCGGTTCCGATTCCGGCTTGATGTCGGCCTTGTCGGTGTCGAAGAAGATGCCGTAGAGCGAGATGGAGCCGGTGGCCGACAGCGAATCCGCCATCTTGGCCGCTTCGACCACCACCATCTTCTTGTCGCGCGCCTTGGGCTCCAGCACCTGAACGACGGCGATGGTGCGGCCGTTGAGTTCCTTGCAGTAGAGGTCGTCGATCAGCGAATAGGCCTGAACAGTGACATAGGCGTCGCCGCCATCCTGCGGCACCTTGGCAGCGAAGAAGCGCTGGTCGTTGATACCGGTGGTTACCGCACAGGCGCCATTGGAAAAGGCCGCGTCCTTGACGTCGCTTTCATGGAAGAAATACATCATCAGGCTCATGTCGCCGCCGCCACCGCTCGACGACCGGTCGGCGGCGCCGCCGCACTCTTCCTTCTTGCATTCGAACAGGACTTCGCCGCCGGCGGCCGCGATCACATCCTGGTAGTTGCGCAGCACTTCGAGCGGGGAGCGCTCGGCCGGCAGCACATAGGCGATGCGGGTCAGCGCGCCTTCGACCTCAGCCTTCTTGTCCGGCGCGAACACACGGTTGTTCATCGTGTCACGGGCATCCGGATCGGCGCTCGGCTTCAGCGGCGACAGCGGCACTGTAAAATCGGTATAGGCGAATTTTTCGTAGGAGACGATGAACGACCCCTCGTAGCGCTTGGCCAGATGATTGTCGGCACCGCCCTCGATGTCGGCGGTCGGCACCGTCGCATCGGCGCCCGCCAGTTGCACGGCCGCCAGGAGCAGCAGCCCCGCCCAGAAAAGCTTCAGAAATATCGCATTGATCGCACGCATGGTCGGCTCCCCCAAAGAGCAATTCCAGGAAAAGTGTGAGCGGTTTTCCCACAGGAATTGCGTAGCTAGATTAGAATAGCCAACCCTGGCAGAACGTGGAAATTGCGTCGATGAAGCGCTTCACACCCGCCGTTCGAGCAGGATCGTCAGCCCGTCGTGATAGGTGGTTTCCAGGACCTTGGTGTAGCCGCACTTTGCCGCAACGTTCAACGAGCCGGTGTTTTCCGGATCGATGATGCAGACGGTTCTCGCGCCGGCAAAGGTTTCGTCGCCCCAGGCCAGGGCCCTTCTGACGACTTCGCTGGCAAGACCCTTGCCATGCGCTTGCGGCGCCAGCGCCCAGCCGGCTTCCGGAATGCCCTCGAGCGACGGCTCGATGTCGCGCTTCAGGTCGTGGAATCCGGCTTCGCCGATGAAGCGACCGCTGGCCTTGTCCTCGACCGCCCAGAAGCCGTAGCCGAGCAGCGACCACAGGCCGGCATGCCGCAGGAACCGCATCCAGCTTTCCTCCCGCGTCCGCGGCTTGCCGCCTATGAAACGGGTGGTGACGGGGTCGGCCCACATGACGGCATAGTCGTCGAAATCTTCGATCCGGTGCGCCCGCATGATGGTCCGTTCCGTTTCGAGAACCGGGACGCCGGCTGTTTTTGGACTGCCCATGAAACTCTGCCTCCGTTGACGGTCAGCGCTTAGCAAACCAGCGCGCCCGGACAAGGGCCAAGCCGGATCATCATTCAGCCAGGGAAGCTTCCGAACGGCCCGGCGCGACCAGGCGGTCGAAGCGAACAGCGTCGGCTTACTTTCAGCCGTGCCAGACCATCTTCATGTAGAGCCCACCGCGCCGCAATTCGTCCAGCATCTGGTCGAGCCGCTTCTGCCTGGTGTCGCTGCGTTTGGCGCGGGCGACCCAGCCGAGATAATCGTTCTTCTGGTAGTCCGGCCGCGCCTCGTAGGCCGCTGTCAGTCCTTTTTCGGTCAGGGCGATGCGGATGTCG
The DNA here is from genome assembly GCF_030323165.1 of Mesorhizobium sp. C416B. Classification (NCBI taxonomy): domain Bacteria; kingdom Pseudomonadati; phylum Pseudomonadota; class Alphaproteobacteria; order Hyphomicrobiales; family Phyllobacteriaceae; genus Mesorhizobium; species Mesorhizobium sp. C416B. Next base: position 4,821,468 of record NZ_CP100471.1, on the reverse strand, counting down.
TCCGGCATCGGGTTCAGGGCGCGCTTCAGTCCGGTCATTTCAGAAAACCCCAGCTGTCAGGATGGCGACGCCGATGGTCCAACCCAGGTCCGCCTCTGGGAATTCTGCCGAACGATGCTACCTTTCGCAACCGGTCCGGCAAGGGCCGGTCTCGATACCGCCAATGGGAGGAGAACGCCATGGACACCACCGATCTCGTGCTTGCCATTTTCCATCATCTGCTGGTGTTGTCGCTGGCCGGCATCATCGGCGCCGAATTTGTCCTGATCCGCGGCGACCTCTCCGCCGCCACGCTCAAGCGGCTTGCCGGCATCGACCGCCATTATGGCATCATCGCCATGCTGATCATCATCATCGGCGTCTGCCGCGTCATCTACGGCCTGAAGGGCTGGGAATTCTACGTCTACAACTGGGTGTTCTGGGCCAAGATGGCGGCATTCGGCATCGTTGGCCTGCTGTCGATCATCCCGACCATCCGCTTCATCTCCTGGAACCGGCAAGCCAGTGCAAATCCCGGCTTTCAGGTGCCGGTTGCGGAACTCGCCTCGGTGAAGACCTATGTGCGCGCCGAAGCCTTCATCTTCCTGCTGATCCCGATCTTCGCGGCGGCGATGGCGCGCGGCTACGGTTATTGAAGCAACGCCAACACCAAACCCATCTCCTCCGGGCATACTCCCCACTGATCGCCATGGTTGCGCACGACTGTATTTTGCAGTTTGCGTCAGGCGACAATCTGTTAGCTTGCCTTTGTTGCACCCTCGCTGCCTGACCTGCACAGCGATCGGAGATTGATATCCTGGGAGGAGAATTACGATGAGGAAAATTGTAGCCGCCCTGGCCGCCGCCGCGGCCGTCACGCTTTATTCGTTCACCGCCAGCGCACAGACCTATCCCGAGCGCACCATCACCGTCGTCGTGCCGTTTGCGGCCGGCGGTCCGACCGACACGGTTACGCGGCTCGTCGCCGAAGCCATGTCGAAGGATCTCGGCCAGCAGATCATCGTCGAAAATGTCGGCGGCGCCGGCGGCACGCTGGGCGCCGGCCGCGTCGCCAACGCCGACCCGGATGGCTACACGCTGCTCCTCCATCACATCGGCATGGCGACCAGCGCGACCCTCTACAGAAAACTCGCCTACGACACGCTCAACGCCTTCGAGTATGTCGGCCTCGTCACCGAGGTGCCGATGGCCATCGTCGCCCGCAAGGACCTGGAGCCGGCCGACCTGAAAGGGCTGGTCGAATACGCCAAGACCAACAAGGACACCATCACCGTCGCCAATGCCGGCATCGGCGCTGCCTCGCATCTGTGCGGCATGCTGTTCATGAGCGCCATCGGCACGCCGCTGGTCACCGTGCCCTACAAGGGCACCGGTCCGGCCATGACCGACCTTCTCGGCGGCCAGGTCGACATTATGTGCGACCAGACCACCAACACCACCAAGCAGATCCAGGGCGGCACGATCAAGGCCTATGCCGTCACCACGCCGGAGCGCCTCGACGTGCTGAAGGACGTGCCGACGACCATCGAAGCCGGCCTGCCCGCGGTGCAGGTCGGCATCTGGCACGGCCTCTATGCGCCGAAGGGCACGCCGGCCGAGATCACCGGCCGACTGTCGAAATCGCTCCAGGTCGCGCTGAAGGACCCCAACGTCATCGCCCGCTTCGCCGAACTCGGCACCAAGCCGTCGTCCGAGGCCGACGCGACGCCGGCAGCGCTGAAGGCCAAGCTGGAAGGCGAGATCATGCGCTGGAAGCCGATCATCGAAGCCGCCGGCCAATACGCCGACTGAGGCTTGAACGGGGCGCTGCCGGCGCCCCGTTTTCGCTTCGACGTCCGTTTTCACATTTGCAACGGCAAGCCCGTTGCAAGGGTCAGGGGAGGACCGCCATGAAACCTTTCGCCATCGACAGGGCAAACGGCCTGTGCGCCGCGCTGTTCATCTTTTTCGGCGCCTTTTTCGCGATACAATCGCTCGGCCTCGAAATCGGCACCGCCTTCCGCATGGGACCGGGCTATTTCCCGCTGGTGCTGGCGATCGTGCTGATCGTGCTCGGCGCCATCATCCTCGTCCAGGCGGTGCGCGTCGAGGGCGAGCCGATCGGCCCCATTGCGTGGCGCGGCATGCTGTTCATCCTGCCGGCGCCGATCTTTTTCGGCATGACCGTGCGCGGCCTCGGCTTCGTCCCGTCGATCTTCCTGACGGCGCTGATCGCCTCTTTTGCCAGCGCCCGCATGAAGCCGCTGACGGCACTTCTGCTGTCGGCCGGCCTGACGCTGTTTTCGGTGCTGGTCTTCAGCTACGCGCTCGGGCTGCCATTCCAGCGCTTCGGCCCCTGGTTGCCCCAATGGCTGGCATTGTGAGGCGCTGAGATGGACCTCCTCAGGAACCTCGAACTCGGCTTTTCGACGGCCACCACGCCGGCCAATCTGGGTTTTTGCCTCATCGGCGTTCTGCTCGGCACGCTGATCGGCGTCCTGCCCGGCATCGGCGCCACCGCAACCATCGCCATGCTGCTGCCGATCACCTTCCAGATCGGCGACCCGGTCTCGTCCCTCATCATGCTGGCCGGCATCTACTACGGCGCCCAGTATGGCGGTTCGACCACCGCCATTCTCATCAACATGCCCGGCGAATCCTCCTCGGCCGTGACCGCCATCGACGGCTACCAGATGGCCAGGAACGGTCGCGCCGGGGCGGCTCTGGCGATCGCCGCGATCGGCTCGTTCTTCGCCGGCACGGTGTCGACCTTCCTGGTCGCCGTCTTTGCCCCGCCGCTGACGGCAATAGCCCTGCAATTCGGCGCGGCCGAATATTTTTCGCTGATGATCGTCGGCCTCGTCTCGTCCATCGCTCTCGCCCATGGCTCGATCGTCAAGGCGCTGGCGATGGTCGTGCTCGGCCTGCTGCTCGGCATTGTCGGCACCGACATCTACACCGGCACGCCGCGCTTCACGCTCGGCATCCGCGAATATGCCGACGGGCTGAACTTCGTGGCGGTGGCGGTCGGCGTCTTCGGCGTCGCCGAGATCCTGCGCAATCTCGAAAACGAGCACGAGCGCTCGGTGATGATCAAAAAAGTCTCCGGCCTGATGCCGACCCGCGACGACTTCAAGGCGATGGCAGCACCCATCGTGCGCGGCACGATCATCGGTTCGGCGCTCGGCATCCTGCCCGGCGGCGGCGCGGTGCTTGCGGCCTTTGCCTCCTACACGGTCGAAAAGCGCGTGTCGAAACACCCGGAGGAGTTCGGCAAGGGCGCCATCGCCGGCGTCGCCGGCCCGGAATCGGCCAACAATGCCGGCGCCCAGACCTCCTTCATTCCGATGCTGACGCTGGGCATTCCGGCCAATCCGGTCATGGCGCTGATGATCGGCGCCATGATCATCCAGGGCATCGTGCCCGGCCCCAATGTCGCGATCGAGCAGCCGGCGCTGTTCTGGGGCATCATCGCCTCGATGTGGATCGGCAATCTGATGCTGATCGTGCTGAACCTGCCGCTGATCGGGCTGTGGGTGAAGCTGCTGACGATCCCCTATTATGTGCTCTTCCCGATCATCATGGCGTTCTGCTCGATCGGCGTTTACAGCGTCAACACCAACGCCTTCGATCTCTACGCGGTCGCATTCTTCGGCCTGCTCGGCTACATCCTGACCAAGCTGCGCTGCGAACCCGCACCCCTGCTGCTCGGCTTCGTGCTTGGCCCGCTGCTCGAGGAAAACCTGCGCCGCGCCATGATCCTGTCGCGCGGCGACCCCTCGACCTTCGTGACGCGGCCGATCAGCGCCGGCCTGCTGCTCGTCGCACTGGCCGTGCTCGTCGTCGTCTTCCTGCCGTCGGTCAAGAAGAAGCGCGAAGAGGTGTTCGTGGAGGAAAGCTAGTTGTCGGGACGCCGGGCGCCGCGATTTCCACCAGCGGCGCCGGCACATCGGTCGTCTTCACTTCGGCCTTGCAGAGATCGGCGATGACGCAGGCCGGGCAATCGGGTTTGCGCGCCTTGCAGACATAGCGGCCATGCAGGATCAGCCAGTGATGCGCGTGGCGCATATACTCATCCGGAATGATCCGCAGCAGCCCTTGCTCGACCTGCTCCGGCGTCTTGCCTGGCGCCAGGCCGAGGCGGTTGCCGATGCGGAAAATATGGGTGTCGACCGCCATCGTGTGCTGGCCGAACGCCATGTTGAGCACGACATTGGCGGTCTTGCGCCCGACCCCCGGCAGCTTGACCAACTCATCGCGCTCGCTGGGCACCTCGCCGCCGTAATCGCGTATCAGCGCCTCCGAGAGCGCCACGACATTCTTGGCCTTGTTGCGCCAGAGTCCGATGGTGCGGATGTACTCGCCGACCCTGGCTCCGCCCAGCGCCAGCATCTTTTCAGGTGTGTCGGCGACCTTGAACAACGCCCGCGTCGCCTTGTTGACGCCGGCATCGGTCGCCTGCGCCGACAGCACCACGGCCACCAGCAGCGTGAAGGCGTTGACGTGCTCGAGCTCGCCCTTCGGCTCGGGCCGCTGCACCGAAAACCGCCGGAAGATCTCATGCACCTCGGCGGCGCTGTAGAGCGAACGGAGCCGCGCCGGCCGCGGTCGCGGCTTGGCATTCGAGCCGTCGCGCCGCCCGGGCGGCAGTTCACTTTTGGATAGGGAAAGATTTTTGGACTTGGGGCTGGCCATTTCCCTCCTATAATATCCTGGGATGAGCGACACAAACGCCTCGTTTCAGGCCGACGAGCCATTCTTCCAGGCGCTGCTGACACCGCACCGCTCGCTGGGCCGCACCGGCTTTGCCGTGCTGATGGGCGCGCTACTGTTCGGCTGGGTGGTGACCGGGGCGTTTTTCCTGTCGCGCGGCGCTTGGCCGGTGTTCGGCTTCTTCGGCCTCGACGTCATCGCCGTCTACGTCGCCTTCCGCGCCAACTATCGCGCCGCCCGTGCCCGCGAGGAAGTGTCGGTGTCGCGCACCAGCCTCGACATCCGCAAGACGGCGCCCTCGGGCCGGTCGGAAGCGCATAGCTTCAACCCGTTCTGGGCGCGCTTTTCCGTCGCTCGCCATGCCGAGATCGGCATCACCAGGATGACGGTGGAAGCACAAGGACAGAATGTGCCGATCGGGTCATTCCTGGACCCTGACTCCCGCGAGAGTTTTGCCACTGCATTTTCACGTGCTCTGACAAAAGCCAGGACGCATTAGAGCCGGCGCGTCAGAACCGGTAGCGTAAAATCCTGCCGACCTTGCGCAATGCGGGAATGTGTCTCCAGAGCCCGATGAACAGTTTTGCGGACCAGCTCATATGCGCTGTGCGTTCCGCGCTGTAGGCCGAGATATCGTCGACAAAGCGCAGCTTCGGAACGGCACGCTTCAGTACCTGCGGGTCGTCGATCGCCCAGTGAACCTCGGCGCCCGTCGCCCTGATGGTCGGATTGAGGCGCAGCATCTTCAGGCCGAAGTGGCTGTAGGCGTCGAACATCAGCTCGCCGCCGGCAAGATGCGCGACAAGGCGTGACAGCAGCCGTGGCCCCTCCTCTACCGGGAGATAAGGCGTCAACCCCTCCATCACCACGACGGCCGGACGATTGCTCGGCACTTCTGCCAGCCAGTCTGGGTCGGTTACCGAAGAGCCGACGAAGTGGTAGTGGTCCCGGGACGGGTAAAGCTTGCGCCGGAGCGCGATGACATCCGGAAAATCGACATCGAACCACTCCACGCCTTCGGGTGGATCGACACGGAAAATGCGCGTATCGAGCCCGCAGCCGAGATGCAGCACGATGGCGCCGGGATTTTTGGCGATGAAGTCCTGAACGCGGACATCATACGTCTTGGCCCGGATCGCCAGGCCGATGCCGAGATTGGTGTCGACCTTGAGGCGCGAGAAATCATAGTCGATCTTGCGCACGGCCTCGTCGGCGAAGCGATCCCCGAGCAGCGAATGCGGCAGCCGGCTTTCCAGTGCCTTGCCATAAAGCGTCATCAGCAAGGTCTCCCTTGCTCCGCTCAGATTCACCCTTTCGCCGGCCATTGGCATCTCCCGGGGCGCAATCCAGTATTTATCTGGGAACAGGCGGCAACAAGGCAAGTTTCGGGTGGTTGCAAGGGGCGGAAAGACCGACATTCGCGGTCAAGGAGATATTGCCATGAACGCCCAGATGACCATGAATACGCAGATGAAACCGACAGCGATCCTGCAGCACGACATCACCCCCGAGGGCAGCGACTACGAGGTCGTGCGCCGCGCCATCGAGAAGATCAGCCTCGACTATCGCGACCAGCCCTCGCTGGAAGCCCTGGCAGCCGATGTCGGCGAGACACCCACGGGCCTGCAAAAACTGTTCACCCGCTGGGCCGGCCTGTCGCCAAAAGCCTTCCTGCAGGCGGTCACCCTCGACCATGCCCGCAAACTGCTCGATTCCGGCATGCCGCTCCTCGAAACATCGTTCGAACTCGGCATGTCCGGCCCCGGCCGGCTGCACGATTTGTTCGTCACCCACGAGGCGATGTCGCCGGGCGACTACAAGACGCGCGGCGCCGGCCTGACCATCCGCTACGGCTACCACATCTCGCCCTTCGGCATCGCCCTGATCATGGTCACCGACCGTGGCCTTGCGGGGCTCGCCTTCAACGATCCGGGCGGCGAGCGGGCGGCTTTCGCCGACATGTCGGGCCGCTGGCCGAACGCCACCTATGTCGAGGACATGAGCGCCACCCAGCCCTATGCGGCGCGCATCTTCGATCCGACATTGTGGCGCGCCGACCAGCCGCTGCGCGTGGTGATGATCGGCTCCGACTTCCAGCTGCGCGTCTGGGACGCGCTGCTCAGGATCCCGATGGGCAAGGCCTGCACTTATTCCTCGATCGCCTCCAGGATCGGCGCGCCTAACGCCAGCCGGGCGGTGGGGGCGGCGGTCGGCGCCAACCCATTGTCCTTCGTCGTCCCTTGCCATCGGGCGCTGGGCAAGTCCGGCGCACTCACCGGCTACCACTGGGGCCTGACCCGCAAACGCGCCATCCTCGGTTGGGAAGCGGGCCAGACCGCGTCCTGAAGCTGCCCGCATCAAACAACACCGGCGAAATCCCTTCGCCGGTGTTGTTCTTTTTGCGAGCTCCCGGCGCAAAACATCCGCACGCTCTGGCAAGCCGCCGGCTTACAGGTTAGCTTCCCGCGCATTCCGCAGGAGGCTTTCTTGATCATCGTTGTCGGCTCGATCAACCTCGACCTTATCGCCAATGTCGACCGCCTGCCTTCGCCGGGCGAGACGGTCCGCGGCTCCGGCTTCGCCACCGCGCCCGGCGGCAAGGGCGCCAACCAGGCGCTGGCTGCGGCGCGCGCCGGCGCCAAGGTGCGCATGGTCGGCGCCGTCGGCAAGGACAATTTCGCAACCGAAGCCCTCGCTTTGCTCGTGGCCGGCAAGGTCGATCTCTCCGGCGTCGGCCAGAGCTTCGCCTCCACCGGCACGGCGCTGATCCTCGTCGGCGCCGATGGCGAAAATGTCATCGCCGTCGTGCCGGGCGCCAATGATTCGGTGCTGCCCGGCGATCTCGCCAAGGCTTTCCTTGCGAAGGGCGACGTCGTCCTGCTGCAGCACGAGATCCCGCTGCAGACCGTCGATGCAGCGCTTGACGCCGCACGCGCCGCCGGCGCCGTCACCGTGCTCAACACCGCGCCGTTCCGTAGCGAGGCGGCAGCGTTGCTCGGCAAGGCCGACTACGCCGTCGCCAACGAAACCGAATTCGACCTTTACGGCGAGGCGCTGTCGCTGAAAGGCCGCGACCGCCCGGCACGCATGCGTGACTTCGCCGGCAAGACCGGCCACACCATCGTCGTCACGCTCGGCGGCGACGGCGTGCTGGCGGCGACCCCGGAGGATTTCCTGACCGTGCCGGCGCTGAAGATCACGCCGGTCGACACCGTCGGGGCCGGCGATACTTTTTGCGGTTATCTCGCCGCCGGGCTGGCGTCCAACCTGCCGCTGGAGCAGGCTCTCACCCGCGCCGCAGCCGCCGGCTCGCTCGCCTGCCTGAAGCCCGGCGCCCAGCCGGCCATCCCGCTGGCGGCGGATGTCGACACCGCCCTGCGCAACAACGCCGGATGACAGCCCTGCGCCCCGCAACGAAGCACGCCGTGCCCCCCGCCGGCGGCATCTGCCGGATGTCCGCTGTCGACCTGGCCGAGGCGATCCGGCTGCGCCGCCTGTCCGTGCGCGAGTTGGTCGCCGCATTCCTTGACCGCATCGACGCGGTAAACACGCTGGTCAATGCAATCGTCTCGTTGCGCGAGCGCTCCGACATCCTGCGCGAGGCCGACGCGGCGGACGCGCATCTAGCGCAAGGCGGGCCGGCCGGCTCGCTGTTCGGCCTGCCGATGGCGATAAAAGACCTCGCCATGACGCGCGGCTTGAGGACCAGTTTCGGCTCGCCGATCTTCGCCGATTTCGTGCCGCAGGAGGATGATTTCTTCGTCGAGCGCATCCGCAAGGCCGGCGCCATCATCATCGGCAAGACCAATGTTCCCGAATTCGGGCTGGGATCCAACACCTACAACAACGTGTTCGGCCCGACGCTGAACGCCTTCGATCCGGCGCTCACCGCAGGCGGGTCGAGCGGCGGCGCTGCGGTCGCCCTTGCACTCGACATGGTTCCGGTCGCCGACGGCAGCGATTTCGGCGGCTCGCTGCGCAATCCGGCGGCGTGGAACAATGTCTATGGCTTCCGCCCGTCGCAGGGCCTTGTCCCCGGAGGGCCGGACCTGGAAGTCTTTCATGCTCAGATGGGCATAGACGGGCCGATGGGCCGCAGCATCAGCGACATGGCGCTGCTACTCGATGTGCAGGCGGGCTACCACCCGCACGCGCCGCTGTCTTGGGAGAAACCCGGCTCATTCCTCGAAGGGCTGGCAACGCCGGCAAGCGGCGGCCGCGTCGGCTGGCTCGGTGATCTCGGCGGTCACCTGCCGGTAGAGCCTGGCATCCTCGATCTGTGCGAGGCCGCACTCGGCCGCTTCGCGGAGGCATCCTTCCTGACCGAGCCCTTGCTGCCGGATTTCGATTTCGAGGCACTGTGGCAAGCCTTCGTGGCGCTGCGGCAGGCGAGCAGCGGCTCGGCGCTGAAAGTCCATTATGACGACCCGCACAAGCGCGCCCTGCTGAAGCCGGAAGCCGTCTGGGAGGTGGAGAACGCCATGCGGCTGACGGCGCCGCAGATCCGCGAGGCCTCGGTCATCCGCACCTCCTGGCACCGGACGCTGCTGTCGCTGTTCGAGCACTTCGATCTCATCGCGCTGCCGACGGCCCAGGTCTTTCCTTTCGAAGTCGGCACGCATTGGCCAAGTGAGGTCGCCGGACGGACGATGGACAGCTACCATCGCTGGATGCAGGTTTCGGCCTTCGCCACGCTCGGCGGCTGTCCGGCGCTCAACGTGCCCGTCGGCTTCGACGACAAAGGCCGCCCCTTGGGCATGCAGCTGATCGGCCGGCCGCGCGGCGACCTCGCCGTGCTCAGGGCCGGAGCGGCCTATGAGGCGACCTTGCCTTGGCAGGCTGGGGCGTCCTGACGCGAGGGGCGGCACGGTCTGCGACCGGCTTGCACCAGCCCCGCCGCCATGCATTGATTGCAGCCAGCCGCCTAAGCGCATCCTCGAGGAAATCCCCATGTCGCTGGAACTCTACGCTGCCTATGTCCTTGCCTGCATCGTCATCATCCTGGTGCCCGGTCCGACTGTCACGCTGATCATCGCCAACAGCATCCGCCATGGCTACCGCGCCGGCCTTGCCAATGTCGCCGGCACGCAGGCTGGGCTCGCCGTGATGATCGCCATTGTCGGCATCGGCCTCAACACGCTGATATCGGGCATGGGCCACTGGTTCGAATGGGTACGCCTGATCGGCGCCGCCTATCTGATCTGGATGGGGGTGCAGATCTTCCGTTCCAAGGGCGCGCTGAATGCCGACGGCACCGCGAGAAAGCCGCGCGGCGGCTTCTTCCTGCAGGGCCTGCTCGTGGCGCTGAGCAACCCCAAGACCCCATAGGCGCTAAGATAGGTATTGCCCTGCGGAATCGGGTGTGATTCTACACTGCGATGACACACGAATCGCTTGTTGATGACGGCTGGGCCGAGACGATTGAGCTTCTCGGCGGCGAAGATTTGCTCACGCAGAGCGCCCGCGAGACGAAGGCGTTCCTGCGCCCGCGCGGCGTCAGGTCGGCGAGCGACCTGTTGCGCCTGACACTGGCTTACTGCCTTGGCAAGGTTGGCATGCGGGGCGTCGTGGCCTGGGCGGCGGCGAGCGGGATTGCCGACATTTCGGACGTGGCGTTGCTTGGCCGGCTGCGCAATGCAGGACCATGGCTGCAGCAGTTGATTGGGCACCTTTTGAAGCGCGAGGATGCAGGTTTGGCCAAAGGCCGGCTGATCCGCATCCTCGATGCGACAGCGGTTGCCAAGGCCGGTGCGTATGAGAAGAAGAACAATGGTCTTTGGCGCATGCACTGCGCCTTCGAGCTTGAGCGCGAGCAGTTCGACTTCATCGAGATCACCGACCAGAGCGAGGCCGAGTTGATCGACCGCGTGCCGGTGGTGGCGGGCGAGATCCGCATCGGTGACCGCGCCTATCTGCAGGCCGAGCGGATCGCAAAGGTGATGGCGCAAGGCGGCGATGTTGTTGTGCGCGCGTCGTGGAAAAACGCGCGATGGCTCGACGCCAACGGCAGGGCGTTCGATCTCATCGGCTACCTGGAGAACTGCCGGGAGGAAGTCTGCGAAACGCCTGCCCGGCTGGCACTCAAGAAGGGCGAGCCTGTGAATATGCGCCTGATCGCCTTGCGCAAATCCGAGGCCGCGGCACAAGAAGCGCGGCGCAAAATCAACAAGGAAGCCAGGGCCAAGGGCAACAAGGTTCAACCGCAGACGCTGATTGCGGCCGGCTTCGTCCTGCTTGTGACCTCGCTTGACCGGGAGGAGTTTCCCGCCGATACGGTCCTCAAGCTCTACCGCATGCGCTGGCGCATCGAACTCGCCTTCAAGCGCCTGAAGAGCCTGATCGGGCTGCGCTCTCCTCCCGCCAAGGACCCAAGGATCGCAAAGCCTTGGATCCTTGCACACTTCCTCATCGCGCTTGTGACCGAACCCCTCTCGCAGGAGTTGGGTGTCTCTCCCCCTTGAGCGACGGGCGCCCGCTGCTGTGGCGCGCAACCCGCCAGATCGTCGCCTCTCTGATCGCGACCATCTTTACTCAACCTTCCTTGGCGGCCCTGCGCCAAAATCTCCATGCCTTGCGATATCGCTGGCGCGAACCACCACGAAAGCGCAAATTTCAGTCCATGCCAAAGCTATCTTAGCGCCTATGCCCAAGACCCTGGTGTTCTTCGGCGCCTTCTTCCCGCAATTCATCGCCCCGCAGGGCAATTACACCCCTGCAGATCGTCGTCATGGGCCTTACCGCGATGATCTTTGCCGCCGTCTCGGACTCGACCTACGCGCTCGCCGCCAGCCGCGCCGGCCGCCTGCTCTCGGCCAGCCGCATCAAGCTGATGTCCAGGATCAGCGGCAGCTTTCTGATCGGCGGCGGCCTGTGGCTGGCGTTTTCCAAGGCGAAGTGACGACCGCCAACGGTCGTTCCCAACGGAGCCGGTACGTGAAGGCTGATTGAAAGTCAGTCTTCACGCCACCACATGAATCGGCGTGGGGGGATTCACGTCGATGTCATGGACTTACGCTGGCATAAAAAGGGACGCGCCCGGCGTGATCCTGATCGTCGTCCTGTTTGCGGTGATGGTTCCTTCGGCTCTCTACAAATGGACGAATGATGCGAGCCCCATCCGGTCGGTCGAGCCAATCGACGCAACGGTCAAAAGTACCCATTCAGACAACGGCCGCACGCTTTATCTGGTTGCACTCGAAACCGGTTCGTCCATTCTTGTCGAAGACGACCTCCCGCATCTGATCGGCGCGCCGGCAAGATTGGAGCGCGTCACGCGCGAGAATGGATCGACCTTCTACAGGTTCGCAAATTGAACGACCGCCGGTCACGATACCAATGAAACGCAGCGTCCTTGCTGTCAGGTGATACGCATTGGCCAAGGCTCGGCATTCCCTTGCCTGGATGACCCTGCAGGAGAACCTCAGGGGCATCCTCATCACCATCCTCGTCGTGGGCGTTTGCGCCCTTGCAATTGGCATCCCGATTGCGAGGCAAAGCAGCCCCATCGTCAATGTCGAACGCCTGACCGGTACAGTGGTCAACGTTCTCAACGCTCCTGCAAGTCCCGAGGTCGCGATCGGCAGCGGGTTCCGTTACTTGTATGGAATTCGCCTAGATGAAAATGACGGCCTGGTGTTTGCATATGACAACACGACAGTGCCGAGAGCCATTGGCTCCAAGGTTTCGATCGAGCGGCAGCGTCGCCGCAACGATACCGAAACATACCGCCTGCTTCGCGAATAAGTGCACAGGTATCGCCCAGAAGCGCTAAGCCCCTGGGCGAACGATCTGTATCAAGGCAGGCTTAAAGCCGCGCCAACCTCTCAACCAGCAGCGCGAAAAACGCGTCATGGTCGATGTCGCGCATCACCATGGCGTTCTTCGGCCGCTTGGTCACGCCCCACCAGTCGATCACGGTCATGCCCATAGTGAGTTCGGAGGTGGTTTCCACGGTGACGTTGCAGTTGCGGCCCTTGAACAGCTCCGGCTTCAACAGATAGGCGATGACGCAGGGGTCGTGCAGCGGGCCGCCATCGGTGCCGTATTTCTCCTCGTCGAAGCGCTCGAAGAACTCCAGCATCTCGGCCGTCGCGGTGCCGACCCTGGTGCCGAGCTGGCGGATGGCCTGCGTGCGCTTGGCCGTGGTCAGCGCCTTGTGGGTGACGTCGAGCGGCATCATGACGATCGGAATGCCGGATTTGAACACCAGGTCGGCGGCTTGCGGATCGACATAGATGTTGAATTCTGCGGTCGGCGTGACATTGCCGCCTTCGAAGAAACCGCCGCCCATCAGTACGATTTCCTTGATGCGCGGCGCGATCTTCGGCTCACGGATCAGCGCCAGCGCGGCATTGGTGAGCGGGCCGAGCGCGCACAGGGTGATCGTGCCGGCCTCTTCCTTCATCAGCGTCTCGACGATGAAGTCGACCGCATACTGGCCCTGCAGCTTCATCTTCGGATCTGGCAGTTGCGGGCCGTTGAGGCCGGTCTTGCCATGCACTTCCTCGGCGGTGACCAGCTCGCGCGCCAACGGGCGGATGGCGCCTGCATAGACCTTGATGTCGGGCCGGCCGGCCAGTTCGCAGATTTTCCTGGCGTTCTTTTCGGTCAATTTCAGCGGCACGTTGCCGGCAACAGCAGAGATGCCGACGATCTCCAGCTCGGCGCTGCCGAGCGCCAGCAATATGGCGACGGCATCGTCCTGGCCGGGATCCGTGTCGATGATGATCTTGCGGGTCTGGGGCATTTCATTTCCTTATGCGGGGGAGTCTTTTTGGCGGGGGTGTTCGGCGGCTTGAACTTGGCCGCGGCGCGGACCATATCAAGACCATCGGGAAGAATGCCATCCGGGTTTTTCCAGTTTATGTCGCTCCAAAGAGGACAGTGTAACATGAGCCGAATGACGCCCTTCTCCAGCCCGCTTCTCCTTGGTTTCGATGCCATGGAAAAGACTCTGGAACGACTGGCGAAATCCGGTGACAGTTATCCTCCCTACAACATCGAGCGCCTCAGCGGTGCTGACGGCAAGGCCGAAAGGCTGCGCATTACGCTGGCTGTCGCGGGTTTCGCCGAAAGCGATCTCGATGTCACCACGGAGGAAAACCAGTTAGTCGTGCGCGGCCGTCAAACCGACGACACCGAGCGCGAATTCCTCCACCGCGGCATCGCCGCGCGCCAGTTCCAGCGCTGTTTCGTGCTGGCCGACGGCATGCGGGTGATCGCAGCGGAACTGAAGAACGGCCTTTTGTCGATCGATCTCGATCGGCCGGATACCGAACGGCTGGTACGGAAAATAAATATATCGGTGAAAGACTGATCTTTACCGATGGCTCTCATGCGGGATGGCCTTGAGCGGCGTCCTCGCGCCAAGGAGGCTTGAAATGACCAGAACTGACGAAACCATCATCATGACCAGCGGCGAATTCGCCCATCTCGGCGAAGGCTCGGTCGCTTATCTGCGCAAGGTCTCGAGCGACGAATTGCTCGGCCGCTTCCCCAATCTGGGCGAAATCGCGCCCGGCATGGTCCTGTGGGCCCTGTTTGCCGCCAACGGCCAGCCGATCCTGCTTTCGGATGCGAAAGACCGGGCTTTGGCCGGCGCCATGGAAAACGACCTGACCACTGTCGCCATTCACTAAGGCGACTGCTGGCGGTTGAAATGGAGAGGGCCGCCTTCGGCTGCCCCTGGAAGACTTAAATCCGAAGAACTTCAGGCGGCGTGCGAGGCCTGCGTGTCCGAAAGCAGCGCGTGGATGGCGACCGCGTCGCGCGTACCCCTGATCTTGGCCACCGTGTCGGCGTCGCGCAAAACCCTGGCGATGCGCGACAGTGCCTTGAGGTGATCGGCGCCGGCGCCTTCCGGGGCCAGCAGCAAAAACACCAGATCGACCGGCTGGTCATCCAGGGCCTCGAAATCGACCGGCGTCTCCAGCCGGGCAAAGACGCCGGCGATGCGCTTCACCCCGGCGAGCTTGCCGTGCGGAATGGCGATGCCGTTGCCGACGCCGGTGGAGCCCAGCCGTTCGCGCTGCAGGATAGTGTCGAACACTTCGCGCTCCGGAATGCCGGAAATCGCCGCCGCTCTCTCGGACAGCAACTGCAGAAGCTGCTTTTTGGAGTTCGCCTTCAACGCCGGCAAGATCGCCGGAACGTTGAGAAGATCGCTCAGATCCATATTTGAAATCCCTTGTTCGCCTGCCGTCGCCAGTCCTCGCCCCTCGCGCGGCTGGCTATTATCTCCGCGAGACCATTGTCGTCACCTGTGCGACCATTGTCGTTGTCGTCACGCCTGTGCGACTTTGGTCGTCGACGGGTCGATCCAGCCGATATTTCCGTCCGGCCGCCGATAGACGATGTTGAGGTGGTCGTTTCCGGCGTTGCGGAAGACGAAAACCGGGCTGTCCTTGGTGTCGAGTTCGATAACCGCCGACGCCACCGACATGGTCTGCAGCGTCATGGTTGATTCGGCGACGATGGCCGGGGCGTAGTCCTCCGGAATGTCCTCATCGTCATCGGTCAGCGGCGCCATCACCGTATAGGCGATGTCGGTGATTTCACCATTTCCAGTGCCTGAATTGTGCGATTTCAGACGGCGTTTGTAGCGCCGCAGCCTGGTTTCGAGGCGGTCCGCGGCCGCCTCGAAGGCAAGTGTCGGATCCTGGGAGTCGCCGGTTGCCTGCAGCGAAGCGCCGGAATCCAGCCTGATCATGCAATCGGCCGAGTAACGCGACCCCGATTTGATGACCGTGACGTGCCCTGAAAAACCGCGATCGAAATATTTTCCAATCGCCTCGCCGACACGATCGGTAATGCGCGTACGCAACGCATCGCCGATATCCATGTGTTTACCCGATATGCGCAATTTCATCTGAAAACTGACCTTCCTTGCTCAGGCTTCAAACTGGCCAGAGTTTATACTCGTGATCCGTGCGCACAAGCTTTGCGGCGTCAACTCGCGCCGATTTTAGATCCGAACTTTCCGGTTGATCACAATCCGCCTTCTTGGCCGTCCCGTGGCCTTCATCGTGACGGACCATCCGCATGCGGGCCGCGAGCCCGTCTCATGCGGGCGGGCTTCTAGACACTTCATTGCAGCTTGTCAATTAATGCATGTCGCCCAGAAGTGCGCTGCGGTTCTGGGACAACGACATGCATCAAAACAAAGACTTAAAGCGCGTCGCATGAATCCGTCTCAGCGCGACGCGCTTTAAGGTCGAAAGTTGTGGAAATCCAACCATAGCAAAAGCCTTGCCGGGCAAGCAGAGCTAGCGCCCCGCGCTTGCCAGCGCGCGCTTTTCACGCCGCCGCTGCACCGAGGAGGGAATATTCATACCCTCCCGGTACTTGGCCACCGTGCGCCGGGCAATATCGACACCGCTTTCCTTCAACATGTCGACGATTGCGTCATCGGACAGCACATCGGCGGGCTTTTCCTCGTCGATCAGCTGCTTGATGCGGTCGCGCACCGCTTCTGAGGAATGCGCATCACCGCCGCCCGACGCCGCGATCGAAGCCGTGAAGAAATAACGCAGCTCGAACACGCCACGCGGCGTCAGCATGTATTTGTTGGCCGTCACCCGGCTGACGGTCGATTCATGCATGCCGATGGCATCGGCCACCGTGCGCAGGTTGAGCGGCCTGAGCTGGCGCACGCCATGGACGAGAAAAGCGTCCTGCTGGCGCACGATTTCCGACGCCACTTTCAGGATCGTCTTTGCCCGCTGGTCGAGACTGCGAGTCAGCCAGTTGGCATTCTGCAGGCATTCGGCCAGGAAATCCTTCTCCGCCTGATTCTTCGCATGCGGCGAGACCTGGGCGAAATAGATGTGATCGACAAGCACGCGCGGCAGCGTCTCGGCATTGAGCTCGACCGTCCAGCTACCGTCATTGGCGGCGCGGACTTCGACATCGGCGACGATGGCGTCGCTGGCGCCTCCTGAAAATGCCGTGCCCGGACGCGGATCGAGCGCGCGGATTTCGGCCAACATGTCGAGGAGATCCTCCTCGTCGACCCCGCAAAGCCGCTTCAGCGTCTGGAAATCGCGCCGCGCCAACAGTTCGAGGTTGCCGACCAGCATCTTCATCGCCGGATCGAGACGATCACGCATGGCAAGCTGCAGCGACAGGCATTCGGCAAGGTCGCGCGCAAACAGGCCGACCGGCTCGAATGTGTGGCAGGCTGCCAGCACATTGGCTACCATCGCCTGATCGGCGCCGAGCCGTTTGGCGATCTCGGCGGGATCGGCGCGCAGATAGCCGGCCTCGTCCAGGCCGTCGGCCAGTTCGGCTGCGATCAGCCTTGCGGCCGGATCGGCAAAGGCAAGCGCGATCTGCTCGCCAACATGCTGGCGCAGCGTGATCGCCGCGGCTGCCATGTCGCCGACGTCGAAGCCTTCGGAAGAACCGGACGAACTATTGCCGGTGGCCGACTTCCACTGCGCCGTCAGGTCCGGGCCGAGCCGCTCGCTGGTGCCGGGATCGTCGGGGAACAGATTTTCCAGCGAGCTGTCGAGCTTGTCGGAGATCGCTTCGGCGCTCCACGCCGTCTCGTTTTCGAACCAGTCGCCATCGGCGGCAGGCTCAGGAGCGGCATCGCCCTTCTGCACCTGGTCGCTTGCGGCGTCATCCTGGGGCTCGGCGCGCTCCAGCAGCGGATTGCGCTCGATCTCGTCGTCGATGAAGTGGTCGAGCTCGACATGGGTGAGCTGCAACAGCCTGATCGACTGCATCAGCTGCGGCGTCATCACCAGCGACTGGGATTGTCGTAGCTGTAGTTTCGCCGCCAACGCCATGGTTCGGTTTCAAACGCCCTTCTGCACCCGGAAGCCTACACATCAGAAGCTGCCGGAAAATGAATTTTTCCGACCTTCCATAGAAACTGGCCCGGCTTTTGCTTGTCAAGGCGAACGATGGCAAAAGGCCCCTATCGAAGCATTATCTCACGCAAAATCGGAGAAAAAAGCCCGGCGGGGCGGCAAAAATCACGTCAGGAAACAAATTTCACGCTCAGAGCGTGAAACCTTCGCCGAGGTAGAGCCGGCGCACATCGGGGTTCGCCACCACCTCGTCGGCACGGCCATGAGTCAGCACCTGGCCGGCATGGATGATGTAGGCGCGGTCGATGAGGCCGAGCGTTTCGCGCACATTGTGGTCGGTAATCAGCACGCCGATGCCGCGCGCCGTTAGATGACGAACCAGCTGCTGGATGTCGGCGACGGCAATCGGGTCGATGCCGGCGAACGGCTCGTCGAGCAGCATGTAGGCCGGGCGCGTCGCCAAAGCTCGGGCGATCTCAAGACGCCGCCGCTCGCCACCCGACAGCGACATGGACGGCGACTTCCGTAGATGGCTGATGTGAAATTCCTCGAGCAGTTCGTCGAGATTGCGCTCGCGCACCTTGCGGTCCTTCTCAACCACTTCGAGCACGGCGCGGATGTTCTGCTCGACATTCAGGCCGCGGAAGATCGAGGCTTCCTGCGGCAAATAGCCGATGCCGAGGCGGGCGCGGCGGTACATCGGCATCGAGGTGACGTCGAAACCGTCGATCTCGATCGTGCCCTCATCGACCGGCACCAAGCCGGTGACCATGTAGAAACAGGTGGTCTTGCCGGCGCCGTTCGGCCCGAGCAGCCCGACAGCCTCGCCGGCGCGCACGCCGATGGTGACACCGCTGACCACCTTGCGGCCCTTGTAGCTCTTGGTCAGACCCTTGGCGATCAGGGTGCCCTTGAACTTCGAGGAATCAACGGTGACTGTGGCCGGTGCTGCAAGTTTACTGGCCGCCCGTCCCGGAAGGCGGGTCAGCAGCGAAGATACGCCAGTCATTCGGGCTTCGGGGCCTCGGATTTCGGTGGCGGCGTCATCGACATGATGACGCGCCCGCCGCAGCCATCGACCTGAGCAAGGCCGCTTTTCATCTGCACGGTGAGCTTGCAGCCCTTGAGGACGTTGGGTCCTTGGGACAAGACGACCTCCTTGCCCGACAGAACAAGCACCTGCGTCTTCATGTCGAACGTGGCGTTGTCGCCGGTGGCGATCTGGTCATTCGACTTGATGTAGACTTTGTTCTTGACCACCAGATGGTCGATATTGGCCGAACCGGTCATCGCCGAAGCGCCGGCGGCAGCACCTTTGGCGGCGTTGGGGTCCTTGACGTAGTAGACCTCCATGCTGCCGGCCTTGAGCAGCGTTGGCCCTTGCGTGACGGTGACGTTGCCGCTGAACAGCGCCATGCTGTCGGCCTGGCGGACCTCAAGTTTGTCGCTCTCGATCTGGATCGGCTGGTCGCCCGACAGTTTGAGCCCGGATTGGCTGCTGGCGCTGGACTGAGCCCAGGACGGCGCCATACCCAGCAACAGCAAGGCCGAAGCTGCGGCGACAAGCCGTGCCGAATTACTGGGACGCATTCGATTCTCCGCTCTTTGCCTCTGCCGCCTTCATAGTGGCCGGATCGATGTGGACGCTTACTTTATTTTCAAAAACGACAACCTTGCCATTCTCCTCGACCGACATCGAACCCGCGGTGATCCGCGAGCCGTTACGGCTGACATCGACCGCATCCCCTGTCTTCATAGAGCCTTTGCCCATATCGAGGAAGACCGATTTGAAGATGGCAGCGACGCCGTCGGTGGTGGTGACGGTAACGTCGCTGGTCATGTCCATCGTGTTGGCGTTTCTGTTGTAGATGCCGCGCTTGGCGTCGACGGTCGCCACATTGTCGGCCGTCAGCGGCAATTTGGCATGGATGCCTTCGAGTTCGATGATGTCCTGCTTGCCGACATCCTGGATGGCGCGCAAGGCCGTCAGCGAATAGGGCAGCTTGTCCTTGGTGAAGCCGTTGAGCTTCGGATTGGCCATCACCAGCTTGCCATCCGCGAAAGCGGTGCCGTCTGCCTGTATCGAAATGTTGATCGGCGCCGCCAGATAGGAATAGACCGGAAACGCAACCGCGATCCCGGCGGCAAGCACCGGCACGGCGAACTTAAGCACGCGCACGCGGCGCGAGTGGCGCTGGGCGCGGTCGAAGGCGTCGCCGCGCGTGCCCGCTGGCGCCGTGGGCGCCAAGGCCGCATCGGCATTGGTCGGTTCGTTCGATCGCGCAAGCATGACTGACTTCTAATAAACCCTTGTCCGCCAAAACACCTGCTATAGGTGGGTTGCCGGCCCCCGCAAGCAAGCACAAGCGGAGGAAAACCGCAAAAATGTGACGGCCGCTGTTTTACAGACGGAACTCAGGCGACACAATTTCGTCACTTCATAGCAGAAACGAACGCGCCGCGTCATTTTTTCCTGAAATGCCTCCGTCGTGATGGTCGCTTCGTCGCACGCTCTTGAGGAAGAGGTAGCCGGGCGCGGACGCTTGCTTTAAAAGCATCGCTTCCCACCGACTGTGAGGCAGACCATGGCACTGAGAGCCGACGACCTGATCGACCGCCGCCGCTTGCGGCGCAAGCTGACCTTCTGGCGCGGCGCCGCCATTGCCATCGTGGCCCTTGGGGTGATTGCGCTTGCAAGCTGGTTCTATGGGGGCGACCTCGGCGGTTCTTCCGTCGACCACATCGCCAAGGTCAGGATCGAAGGCACCATCACCGAGGACGAGGAACTGATCAAGCGGCTGGAAACCATCCGCACATCCTCGCAGGTCAAGGGCGTCATCCTGGCGATCGATTCGCCCGGCGGCACCACGGTCGGCGGCGAATCGATCTACGAGGAGGTGCGCAAGCTTGCCGCCGACAAGCCGGTGGTGGCCGAGGTCGGCACGCTGGCCGCATCGGCCGGCTACATGATCGCCAGTGCCAGCGACCATATCGTTGCCCGCAAGACGTCGATCGTCGGCTCGATCGGTGTGCTCATCCAGTATCCCGATGTCAGCGGTCTGATGGACAAGGTCGGCATAAAGCTCGAGGAAGTGAAATCCTCGCCGCTGAAGGCATCGCCCTCGCCCTTCAAGCCGACCAATGAAGACGAGCGAGCCATGGTCCGCAAGCTCATCCTCGACAGCTATGACTGGTTCGTCGGCATCGTCGCCGAGCGCCGCAAAATGACCCGCGATCAGGCACTGGCCCTTGCCGACGGCTCGATCTTCACCGGCCGCCAGGGCCTTGCCAACGGTCTGATCGACGCTGTCGGCGGCGAGAGCGTGGCGATCGACTGGCTGGCGACCAAGGGTGTCGACGCCAAGCTCAAGGTGGTGGAATGGAAGGACACCGAGCGGCGTGGCGGCTTCCTGTTCTCGAAAGCAATAGCGCGCAGCGTCGGCAGCGCGCTCGGCCTGTCGGAGGCCGGCAGCGACGTGCTTCACGAAATTGGCGCGGATCGCTTGTTTCTTGACGGTCTCGTTTCCGTCTGGCACCCTTGATCTGCCGGTTGGGGCGAGTAAAAAAGCAAATAAAATCATCCTGATATTTGACCGCAGCGCTTTCACGGGGACCTTTCTGATGATCAAATCCGAGCTTGTGCAGATCATTGCCACGCGCAACCCGCATCTTTTCCTGCGCGACGTCGAAAACATCGTGGGAGCGATCTTCGACGAGATCACCGATGCCCTGGCGGAAGGCAACCGGGTCGAATTGCGCGGCTTCGGCGCTTTTTCGGTGAAAAATCGCCCTGCTCGCACCGGCCGCAACCCGCGCACCGGCGAATCCGTCGAGGTCGAGGAGAAGTGGGTGCCGTTCTTCAAGACCGGCAAGGAATTGCGTGAAAGGCTGAATGGCGGCAAGTAGGCGCGGACCAACGCGCCGGCTTATCAAGGCCTGCCTTCTCCAGGGAATTTCTATGTTGAACCGCTTCATACTTATCGTGGTCTTCGTGCCGCTCGCCGTCATCCTGATTGCGCTGGCCGTCGCCAACCGCGAGCTGGTCGCCTTCACGCTCGACCCGTTCAACCCCGGCAATCCGAAATTGACGCTGACCTTGCCGCTGTTCATCTTCCTGTTCGTGGCGCTCGCCATCGGCATGGTCGTCGGCAGCCTGGCGACCTGGGTCAAGCAGGGCCGCTACCGCAAGCTGGCGCGCCAGCGCGGCGTCGAGGCCGAGAATTTGCGCCAGGCGGTCAGCCGGGTACCCGCCGCACCGCAAGGCTCGGGCCAGGGTCCGGCGCTGCCGAAGCCAACGGCCTGAAGCCGAAGCTTTTATCTTCGCGGAGTTTTGCATGCTGACCATTTCGGCCGACGCTGTCGACCAGGCGCTGACCTTTCCCGGGCTGGTCGAGACATTGCGCGCGGCCTTCCGCGAGGGTGCTGTGCAACCCGTCCGCCATCATCACGGGGTCGAGCGGCCCGACGGTGCCACATCCACGCTGCTTTTGATGCCGGCGTGGACCGACTTCCATGCGGCCGGCACGTCGGTCGGGGGTCATATCGGCGTCAAGATCGTCACCGTATCGCCCGACAACAACGCCATCGGCAAACCGGCGGTAATGGGGCTCTACCTCCTGCTCAACGGCGCCACCGGCGAGCCCGAAGCGCTGATCGACGGCCAACGGCTGACACAGTGGCGCACCGCTTGCGCCTCGGCGCTGGCCGCCTCCTATCTCGCCCGCGAGGACGCATCGCGGCTTCTGGTGGTCGGCGCCGGCGCGCTGTCGCCGTTCCTCGCCAAGGCGCACTCCGCGGTGCGGCCGATCAAGACCATCCGCATCTGGAACCGCACGCCCGCCAATGCCGAAAAGGTCGCGGCCGATTTGCGCGCGGACGGTTTCAACGCCGAGGCCGCAAGCGATCTCGACGCCGAACTCGCCGAGGCCGACATCGTCTCATCGGCGACGATCACGACGACGCCGCTGGTCAAGGGTGCGCTGCTCAAGCCGGGCGCGCATGCCGATCTGGTCGGCGGCTTCACGCCGACCATGCGCGAGAGCGACGACGACGCGATCGCGCGCGCCCGCGTCTATGTCGACACCCGCGCCGGCGCCACCAAGGAAGCCGGCGACATCGTCCAGCCGCTCGCCTCCGGCGTGCTGAAGCCGGAAGCCATCGTCGCCGATCTGCATGAGCTGGCGCGCGGGGAAAAACAGGGCCGGCAGAGCCCCACTGAGGTCACGCTGTTCAAGTCGGTCGGCGCCGCGCTTGAGGACCTTGCCGCCGGCATTGCCGTCTACAACGCGCTCAAGCAGTAGCCTCGGCGCCGGTGCTGCGATCGAACTTCCTGATCGCTTCCGCGCTGACCGGGGTGAAGAAGTTCACCAGATTGCCATCGGGATCGCGCAGCAGCAGCGACCGGTTACCCCATGGCATCGTCGTCGGCGTCTGTACGAAATCGCCGATGATTTTCGCCAGCCTGCCGTACTCAGCATCAACATCGGCGACGCGAAACTCGATGATCGCTGAGCGGTTGGCGGCCGGCTGCGCCACATCAGTTCCGAACAGGGCCAGCGTGCGGGTGCTGCCGATCGCCAGTGTGCAGGACGGCGTTGCCAGTTCGGCGAAATCGTCTGTGAACCAGGTTGCGGTAAGCCCGGTGATCGTCTCGTAGAATGCCACCAAGGGCTTGATCTGGTCGGTAATGATGCGGATCGAGACGAAGTCCATCTTATTCTCCTGGGGCAAGCGCGACGCTATCTGAAGACAATCGCTTGTCGCACAAGGCTGCTGACAACTTGGTGTCAGCAGCCTTGTCACGGTGCCTTGCCGATCCGGCGGCTGGATGCTTCAGCCTGCCTTCATGGCAGCGCCCATCGCCTCGGCGATCAGCGCGAAATCATGCGCGGTAATTTCGAACAGGCCAAAGCGCAGTTGATAACCCCAGTTCGATTTGCCCGCGGTGAAGTCGAACTGCTCGAGCAGCGGCTTGATCGGCGCCTCCTCGGCCTTGGCCCATTCGACATCCCTGCGGAATGGCGTGAAGCCACCGCCCATGTCGCCCTGGTAAGGCTCGCCTTCTCGCACGGTGCCGATTGCCGTGAAGGCCTGCAGGCCGTCCTTCTCGCGCAGAATTGTGGTCGGCGAGTAGTAGATGATGCCGTCGCCGGGCTTGATGCGGCGCAAAGGTGCCGCCTTGCCGTGGTTGACCTGCATGAAGCCGGCCTCGCGGCCGCGCCGGACATGTTCGGCGGAAGCGACCGCGATCCAGTGTGCACTCATTGCTGTTCCCCATTGGCCTGTTCTCCATCGTTCAGCCAGTAGACGCGCAGCCGGTGCTTGTCGGGATCGAGCGCAACGAAGGTGCGGCCGAAGTCCATGTCGGTCGGCGTCTGCAGGATGGTCAAGCCGCGTCCTGCCCAGTCCGTGTAGGCGGCGTCCACCGCATCAGGCCGGTCCAACGCGAAGACGAGCTCCGCACCGCCGCCCGCCGCTGCGGCCGCCGGCTCCACGGTGTGGCGCGACCACAGGCCGAGCTTGAACCCATTGTCGAGCACGAACAGCACGAAGGTCGGCGACGTCTCCACCGGCTGGCGTCCCAGCAGCGCACCGTAGAAGGCGCCGCTCCGCTCCGGGCTGTCGACATAAAGGATGACGAAATTGGGGGTGTTCATGTCTGCTCTCCAGGTTTCGATTGGAGGAGCATAGGTGACCCCACTGTCAGATTCTGGCAGCAGCGTCTTGTGGGCGCGTGGAAAGGAGCATTAAGCGCCAGGCTGGCGCTCCGGTGCGTCCAGCGTCGCGCGCCATTCCTTCAGCAGCGCCTGCCGACGACGCGGATAGCGGATATCTGTGGTGTTGAGCCCCGACATCCGGTCGGCGCGAAAATGTCTGAAATCCTGCCGCGTCTCGCACCAGGCCACCACCACCCGCACCTTGTCGAAAAAGCCGAGCGCGAATGGCCAGATCAAGCGCTCGGAGGCGGCGCCGCCGGCGTCGCGGTAAAGAAAGCCGAGTTTTCTCTCGTTGCGGATCGCCTGGCGCACCAGGCCAAGGTCGATGCTTTCGACAGCATCGCCGTGCGGCCCGACCAAAAGCGCGGTCGCATCGAGGTCCTCACGCAGATCGTCCGGCAGCACAGCGGCAATCTTGGCCAGCGCGTCGGTGGCGGCGGCCGACAGCCGCTTGTCCGGTTGTCTGGCAACCCAACGCGATCCCAGAACGATGGCCTCGATCTCCTCGTCGGTGAACATCAGTGGCGGCAGCATGAAGCCGGGTTTCAGCACATAGCCCAGCCCAGCCTCGCCCTCGATCGGCGCGCCTTGCCCCTGCAGCGTGGCAATGTCGCGGTAGAGCGTTCGGATCGAAACGTCCATCTCGCCGGCAAGCGTGCGACCGCTCACCGGCCGGCGATGCCGGCGCAGGATCTGGATCAAGTCGAGCAGGCGTTCGGAACGGGACATGATTCCAGATTTGCCTGTTTCCTCAGCGAGGTCCACCACCTCAGACATTCGCACGCTGGACCATTTTGTTTGCGCAGCCGGTGACCCTATGTCAAAAGCGGCCTGCCGCCTCCGGAGACGCTCCTGCTTGAAGTCCTTTCGCGACAAACGCCGCGACAACCGTCCGCCCGCAAAGGGCAGGACCGAACAGGCGCGGCCGCAGCCGGAGACCGTACCAGTCCGACCCGAAGCCAGACAGCCACGCCACGAAACAAAACCGGACGACCGGTCTGATCCGAAGCCCGCCCCCCGTATCCTGGCGCGTCGCGAAGGCATCCTGCCCACTGAGCGCCTGCCGGTGATCCTCGAAGTGGCGCCCAATCAGGATTATGCACTGCTCGACAGCGGCGCCGGCGAGAAGCTCGAACAATACGGCCCCTACCGCATCGTGCGGCCCGAGGGACAGGCGATCTGGCAAAAGGCCTTGCCCGCCAGGGACTGGGACCGCGCCGACGCCATCTTCACCGGCGACACCGACGAGGAAGGCATCGGCCGCTGGCGGTTCCCGAAGGTACCGCTGGGCGAGACCTGGCCGATGAAGCATGACGGCATCGACTATCTCGGCCGCTTCACCTCGTTTCGCCATGTCGGCGTCTTCCCCGAGCAGGCTTCGCACTGGGACCATATGGCCAGCCTGATCGCGGCGGCCAACCGCCCGGTCAAGGTGCTGAACCTGTTCGGCTATACCGGGCTCGCGTCTCTCGTAGCCGCCCGCGCCGGTGCCGAGGTCACCCATGTCGATGCCTCCAAGAAGGCGGTCGGCTGGGCGCGCGAAAACCAGGAAATGGCCGGTCTCGGCAGCAAGCCGATCCGCTGGATCGTCGACGATGCTGTGAAATTCGCCGAGCGCGAAGAGCGCCGCGGCAGCCGCTACGACATCATCCTGTTCGACCCGCCCGCCTATGGCCGCGGCCCCAAGGGCGAGGTCTGGCAGTTGTTCGAGGACCTGCCCGGCCTGACCGACCTTTGCCGCGCGATCCTGACGCCGAAACCGGTCGCCATAGTGCTGACCGCCTATTCCATCCGCGCCTCCTTCTTCGCCATCCATGCCTTGATGCGCGACACCTTTGCCGGCATGGGCGGCACGGTTGAATCAGGCGAACTGATCATCCGCGAGCAGTCCGCCGGGCGGGCGCTGTCGACATCGCTGTTTTCGCGCTGGGTGGCCTGAATGCCCCGGAGACCTGAATGCCCGGGAGTCCCGAATGAATGAGCGGCACGCAGGTGCGCCCGGGCAGGTCAAGGAAGTCACCAGCCTTGCCAATCCGCTGATCAAGGACATCAAGGCGCTCGCCCAGAAGAAATTCCGCGACCAGCAGAACGCCTTCATGGCCGAAGGGCTGAAGCTGGTCATCGACGCCCTCGACCTCGGCTGGTCGATCAGGACGCTGGTTTTCGCCAAGGCCGGACGCGGCAATGCGGCGGTCGAAAAGGTGGCGGCGCGCACGGTCGCAGCCGGCGGCACCGTGCTGGAAGTGTCCGAAAAAGTGCTGGTCGCCATCACCCGCCGCGACAATCCGCAAATGGTGGTCGGCGTCTTCCGGCAAAAACTGCTGCCGCTAAGAGACATCCGCGCTCACGACGGCGACGTCTGGGTGGCGCTCGACCGGGTGCGCGATCCCGGCAATCTCGGCACCGTCATCCGCACCGTCGATGCCGTCGGCGCCAAGGGCGTCATCCTGGTCGGCGAGACTACCGATCCTTTTTCTGTCGAGACCGTGCGCGCCACCATGGGCTCGATCTTCGCCGTGCCGGTGACCAAGGCGACGCCGGAAGCATTTCTGGCTTGGCGAAACAGCTTCTCGGGCCTGGTGGTCGGCACCCATCTGAAGGGTGCGGTCGACTACCGCTCGGTCGATTTCTCCCGAGGACCGGTGCTCTTGATGATGGGCAATGAGCAGCAGGGCCTGCCCGACTATCTGGCGGAAAGCTGCGACCGGCTGCTGCGGATTCCGCAGGCCGGCCGCGCCGATTCACTCAATTTGGCGGTCGCCACCGGAATCATGCTGTTCGAGATCCGGCGCGGCGCGCTGAAACTTGCCCCCGAGGACGCCACATCGTGAAATCATGGTCTCCCTATGCGCTGCTGGTGGTGGTGGCAATCGCGCTCGACCAGTGGATAAAGCATCTGATCGAGACCGGCCTCGGCTTCCAGGAAAAGCTCGACATGGTGCCATTCCTGGCGCTGTTTCGCACCTACAATACCGGCATCGCCTTCTCGATGTTCTCGTCCTTCGGCGACACCGGCCTGGTCGTCATCGCGGTCGTGGTCGTTGCCTTTGTGCTTTACCTCGCAACGCGCACCCCCGCCGGCCATGTGCTGGCCCGCATCGGCTTTGCATTGATCATCGGCGGTGCGATCGGCAATCTGATCGACCGCGCCGTCTACGGCCACGTCATCGACTATATATTGTTCCACACGCCGGTATGGTCCTTCGCCGTCTTCAACCTCGCCGATGCCTTCATTTCGGTCGGCGCGGCGCTGGTCGTCTTCGACGAGTTCATAGGCTGGCGGCGCGAGGCCAAGCCGCAAGGCCCAGAAGCCTGACGGCCCGACTCTTTTGACCAATTGACCTCGCCGGGCGGTCGCCGCACAGTTCGGCCAGAGCCAGCCAATGCCGACCGCCAGCCTTTGCGAAGCCGAGGAGAAGAGATGCCTGAAACCTTCAAAGCCATCCTCGTTTCGCGCGACGCCGAAAAGAAACAGTCGGTGGAGGTCGTCGATTTCGGCGAAGCCGATCTGATGGAAGGCGACGTAACCGTCGCGGTCGAGGCGACGACGGTCAACTACAAGGACGGGCTGGCCATCACTGGGAAAGCGCCAGTGATCCGCCGCTGGCCGCTGGTGCCGGGCATCGATTTCGCCGGAACCGTCCTCTCCTCATCGCATGCCGACTGGCGCAAGGGCGACAAGGTCATCCTCAATGGCTGGGGCGTCGGCGAGACGCATTTCGGCGCCTATGCCGGGCGCGCCCGCGTCAACGGCGACTGGCTGGTGCCGTTGCCCGACGGCATCAGCGCGCACGATGCGATGGCGGTCGGCACCGCCGGCTATACGGCCATGCTCAGCGTCATGGCGCTGGAGCGGCACGGCATCCTGCCGGATCGCGGTCCGGTGGTGGTGACGGGTGCAGCCGGCGGCGTTGGGTCGGTCGCGGTCTCGATCCTGTCCAGCCTTGGCTATCACGTCATCGCCTCGACCGGCCGCAACGCCGAAGGCTCCTATCTGATCGACCTCGGTGCCGCCGAAGTGATTTCGCGCGAGGAACTCTCCCAGCCGGCCAAGCCGCTGGCCAAGGAGCGCTGGGCCGGCGGCATCGATGCCGTCGGCAGCCACACGCTGGCCAATGTGCTGTCGATGACCGCCTATGGCGGCGCGGTCGCCGCCTGCGGCCTGGCGGGTGGCATGGATCTGCCGTCGAGCGTCGCCCCGTTCATCCTGCGCGGCGTCTCGCTGCTCGGCATCGATTCGGTGATGGCGCCCAAGGCCGTGCGCCTCGAAGCCTGGCGCCGCATCGGCAGCGATCTCGATCTGCAAAAGCTCGCCGGCCTGTCGACGACCATCGGCTTCGACGACATCATCGCCGCCGCCCACGACATCGTCGAGGGCAAGATCAGGGGGCGCATGGTCGTGGATATGTGAGGCCCCGAAGCCGCCAGAACGGGCGGCAAAAATGCATGACCGCTAAAATTCGAACGATCCGCCGCGCTTTTCCATAATCTCTATCTGGCAAGGATTTCCGCATGATCGCGGAGTCCGCCAGGAAAGAGAAGAGCCGCGCCGAAAGCATCGACGGGCCGAACCCGGCGACGCCCAAGCGGCAGCATGTTGCTGCGCCGCCGCTGGCGCCGGATTTTCCGCGCGCCACGCACGAGGGCCTGCTGTTCCTGACGGTCGTCGCCAGCGTCGTGCTGGCGGGCCTGTCTCACCTCACCGGCGCGCCGATCTTCATCACGTTCGGTCTGCTGGCGACCGGCCTTGCCGGCGTCGCCATGCACCTGCGCAGCCGGCGCACCGTCCGCCGCGCGGCGGCCTTGCTCGACGAAACCGCGGCCCGTAGCCGCGCCGAGATCGAGACGCTGGCCGACCGCATGTGGGAGATGCAGGAGAGCGAGGAGCGTTTTCGCGGGCTGATCGATGCGCTCGGCGATCTCGTCGTCCACCGCGACCGCGACGGCCACATCGTCTATGCGAACATGGTTTTCGCCGGCCTCGTCGGAACCGATCAGCGCGACCTTGCCGGCAGGACTCTGGCCGACCTCGGCATCGATGTCGGTATCGTTCCCGACGCCGCCTTTTCCGATCATGAATGCCTGAGTTCCACCGACGTCTCCATACGTACCCCGAACGGTCCGCGCTGGTTCTCGTGGATCGAACTGTCGGTGCGCGACAAGGATAGCGGCGCCGTCTCGCACCGGGCGATTGCCCGTGACATCACCGCCCGCAAGCGCGCCGAATCCTCGTTGATCACCGCGCGTGAGCGCGCCGAATATGCCAGCCAGGCCAAGTCGCGCTTCCTCGCCACCGTCAGCCATGAGATCCGCACGCCGATGAACGGCATCATGGGCATGGCCAAGCTTCTGGCTGACACCAATCTGTCGCCCGAGCAGCGCACCTATGTCGGCGCTGTCTCGACCTCGGCCAGCGCCCTTTTGGCGCTCATCGAGGATTTGCTCGACTATTCCAAGATAGAGGCCGGCCGTTTCGACCCGGAGCCGCAGCCGACATCGCTGCGCGAAATCGCCGACAACATCATCGAACTGATGGCGGCCAAAGCCTTCGCCAAGAACATCGGCCTCGGCTGTCATGTCGAGCCCGACGTGCCACAGATGATCATGGCCGATCCGGGAAGAGTCAGGCAGGTGCTGCTCAACCTGATCGGCAATGCGATCAAGTTCACCGACACCGGCGGCGTGCTGGTTTCGGTTGCACGGGCCCGCACCGAGACCAGCGACCGCATCTGCTTCACCGTCGCCGACACCGGCCCTGGCCTGCGCGAAGACGACATGGAGCGCATCTTCGAGGAATTCGAACAGTCCGACGGCACCTCGACCCGCACCCATGGCGGCGCCGGCCTCGGTCTTGCTATCTCAAGGCGGCTGGTGACCGCCATGGGCGGTGCCATTTCGGTGTCGAGCCGGCTTGGCGAGGGATCGGAATTCGTCTTCGAGATCCCGGCCGCAGGAGCAACCGAAGCACCGCAGAACCGGCAGAACATCCTCGCCGGCCGGCGCGCCGTGATCGTGTCGAAGAACGCCGTCGAGGCGGACGCCATCGCCCGCACCATCCGCGCCCATGGCGGCGCCGTCGACGTCGCCGCAACCGCTTCCCAGGCGACGCCCTTCGCCGAACATTGCGATGTGCTGTTGATCGACGCGGCCCTGGAGGACGGCGACGGCAGACTGCTCAAGCGCCTGCGCCAGAGTGGCTTTGCCGATTGCGAGGCGATCACGCTGATCGCGCCGACCGACCGCGGCATGCTTGGCGAATTCCGCACCAGCGGCTACGCCACCTTCTTGGCGAGGCCGGTGCGCGGCGAAACCCTGCTGCGCGTGCTGCTGACCAGTCATGCCCCTGCCTTGCCGCCGCCCAAGCCGGAAAAGACCGGCGCGTCCTCGCTTCGTGCCCATGGCGGGCGCCAGCAAGGTTTGTCGGTGCTGATCGCCGAAGACAACGACATCAACGCCATGCTTGCCCGCGCCACGCTTTTGAAGGCGGGACATCGCGTGAAAGTGGTCGGCAATGGCAAGGCCGCGGTCGAGGCGGTGACCGAAGCCGGGCTGAAAAATCGCTTCGATGTGGTGCTGATGGATTTGCACATGCCGGTCATGGACGGGCTGGACGCGATCGCCGCCATCCGCCGCCACGAGGAGGAAATGGCTGTGCCGCCGGTTCCGATCATGGTGCTTTCGGCCGACAGCCAGGAAAAGACCCGCCACACCGTGCTCGCCCATGGCGCCAGCGGCTTTGTCACCAAGCCGCTCGATCCCGACGCGCTGGTCCATGCCGTCGAGGGCCAGGTGGCCGCCTGAATTCATGTCGCTCAAAAGTGGCCCCGGTTTTGAGAAGACGACATGCAAAACAAAGACTTGAAGCGCGTCGCGTGAATCGTCCTAGCGCGACGCGCTTCAAGGCGACGCTGGCGCAATCCTCGCGTCACGTAGGTAGCCGAATGAGGGTTTTCGCCAGCCGACGAAGTATTGCCCGTCGCGCCGTATCACGGTACTGTCACAATCCTGTTGCACCTACACCGTATCCCCGTGCCAAGAGGGATGGCTCGAAGGAGAATCACTCGTGCATACAGTTATGCCGGAATGTGACACTCGGCCCAGCGCAGGCGGCGCTTTGCTCGCCGCGCGGAACGCCGATGCCGTCGCAACAGGCGCACCGCTGGGCCGTATCGGCAATCTCGAAGTGCGGCTTGCCCGCAATGAGGCCGAGATCGCCGCCGCGCAGGAAGTGCGCTACCGGGTGTTTTATGACGAGCTTGGCGCCAGGAAGGACCTGTTCCAGGCGCAGGACCGGCGCGACGCCGACCGCTTCGACCCGCTGTGCGACCATCTGCTGGTGCTTGACACCTCGATCTCCGGCCCCGAGCATCGCCGCATCGTCGGCACTTACCGCCTGCTGCGGCAAGAGATTGCGGCGACTGCCGGCGGCTTCTATTCCGAAGGCGAGTTCGAACTGACCAAGCTGATCGCCCGCCATCCTGGCCAGCGCTTCCTTGAGCTCGGCCGCTCCTGCGTGCTGCCGGAATACCGCTCGAAGCGCACCATCGAGGCGCTGTGGCAAGGCATCTGGGCCTACATCAACCACTATGAGATCGGCGTGATGACCGGTTGTGCCTCGTTCCCTGGCACGGTGCCGGCTGCGCATGCCGAGGCGCTCACCTACCTTGCCCATCACTGCCGGACCAACTCCGCCTGGGATGTGCGGGCGGTCTCCGGGCGCTATTGCTCGATGGACCTTATGCCGATCGAGGCGGTCAACGCCAAGGCGGCGATTGCGGCCATGCCGCCGTTGGTCAAGGGCTATCTGCGCGTCGGCGCCCGCATC
This sequence comes from Mesorhizobium sp. C416B, assembly GCF_030323165.1. Taxonomy (NCBI): domain Bacteria; kingdom Pseudomonadati; phylum Pseudomonadota; class Alphaproteobacteria; order Hyphomicrobiales; family Phyllobacteriaceae; genus Mesorhizobium; species Mesorhizobium sp. C416B. Next base: position 4,789,420 of record NZ_CP100471.1, on the reverse strand, counting down.
GGCGACGGCTGCGTCATCGACCGTGAGTTCTCCACCGTCGATGTGTTCGTGGTGATGCCGGTCAAGGAAATCGGCGCCCGCTACGTCAACTATTATGGCGGGGAAGCGCAGCGCTTTGCGGCGTGAGGCAGTAGGCAGTAGGCAGTAGGCAGTAGGCAGTAGTGAAGGCTGCCGCGAATTGCTGACTACCGACTATTCCCTATTCCCTATTCCCTATTCCCTATTCCCTATTCCCTATTCCCTAATCCCTCTCCCTACGGAATATCCTCCGGTCGCCGTCCCGGGCGGCTCTTGTAGGACGGAAAGGTCCAGCCGAATTTCAGCGCGCCGCCGCGCACCAGGAAAGCCGCGACGAAGCCGGCGATATCCGAGGCGAGCGGCGGCAGGCCGGCAAGATCGCCAAGTGTGTAGAGGCCGGCGCCCGCGAGTGCGGCGGTGACGTAGATTTCGGGCCTGAGCAGCACCGATGGCTCGCCGGCCAGCAGATCGCGCAGGATGCCGCCAAATGTGGCGGTCAACACGCCCATAACAACGGAGACGACCGGCGAGCCGGTGATGGCCAGCCCCTTGGCCGCGCCCATTACGGAAAAGGCCGCCAATCCGATGGCGTCGAGCCAGAGCAGCCATTTCCAGCGGGATTCGACGCGGTGGGCGATGAAGAAGACCAGCACCGCAACCGCCGCGCAAACCAGCACATAGCCGGAGTTGGCGACCCAAAAGACGGGCAGGTTGAGGATGACGTCGCGAAGCGTGCCGCCGCCAATGCCGGTGACGCTGGCCAGAAACAGGAAGCCGATAATGTCGAGCTGCTTGCGCGAAGCCGCCAACGCCCCGGTCGCGGCAAAGACGGCGACGCCAGCATAGTCGAGGAGGTCGATGGGTGTCAGGGACATGAGGTAGTAGGGATTGGGAATTAGGGAAAGAATGAATAACACGAAGCCGCGCGATTGATACGCCTGCCTATTCCCTATTCCCTATTCCCTATTCCCTATTCCCTACTGCCTATTCCTACTCACGCATCCTTCTCGGCCTGCTCGTTCACCGGCCCCGGCTCGACCGGCGCTTCGGTGGCCGCGATCTTGGGGCCGCCCTTGGCGACCCCGACCATGGCCGGCCGCAGCACGCGCTCGCCGATCGAATAGCCCGGCTGCACGACCTGGACGACGGTGTTGGCCGGCACATCGGGATTGGGCACTTCGAACATCGCCTGGTGGAAATTCGGGTCGAACTTCTCACCTTCCGGTTCGAGCTTCTTCACCCCATGCCGTTCCAGCGTCGACAGCATGGCGCGCTCGGTGATCTCGACGCCGTCGATCAGCGCCTTGAAGCCGGCATCTCCGGCCGCTTTCGCCTCGGCGGGGATAGCATCGAGTGCGCGGCGCAGATTGTCCGATACCGACAGCATGTCGCGGGCGAAATTGGCCACCGCATAGGCGCGCGCATCATGCACGTCGCGGGCGGTGCGGCGGCGCAGATTCTCCATCTCGGCCGCGACCCGCAGCGCGCGGTCCTTCAGCTCCTCGTTTTCCTTCAGCAGCCGCACCAGCGCTTCATAGTCGCCGTCGATGCCGCCTTGCGTGCGCTCGGCCTCGGCCGTTTCGATATCCTCGGGCGCGCGTTCGTCTTTTGTCTGGTCGCTCATCGCCATTTCCCGTCATTCGAATGGTTTGGATTTGCGCCCGATATCGAGGTTTGGCGGCCAAAAATCAAGGGGCAAGCCCAGGAGGACGCCCAACAGCAGGCAATGTTGCGGGCTGCCCGTCGGACTTGGTGCGGGACGCAAAGACGTTCAAAATTAATTCAAACTTTACCGTAACGGCAGCCTTTGCTTGCCAATACCCCGCTATGGGGAACCATTCAAAGCTTGGAGGAGTTTTGAAACCGACACAGGATTTGAGACAATGGACCGCAATACTGGCAACAGAAGCGAAGAGCTCGCCGCCGACATCAGGCGCCAGTTCGGCACCGAGGCGACGACGCGCTTCTTGCGCACCTTGCCGGCCTTCCGCACCGAGGCCGACATTCCCGCCCGTTTCCGGGATCTGCTCGACCGGCTGGACGGCATAGAAGCCAGCATGGCCGGCGGCCAACGCCGTCAATAGCGATGCTATCGCGCGACAATTACGCGCAGTAATTTTGCGTGAGCTTTTCCTTGCGGCAGCGGGACGCCCCGCCTATGCTTCCTGATGAACATGATTTCCCCCGAGACGGCCGCCAACAGCAAGCGCGCCTGGTTGAAGATCCTGGCGCGCTACAAGAAGCCCGACCGGCGACGCAGCACTCTTGAACTCGCCATCACCCTTATTCCTTTCGTTACGCTGTGGGCGCTGTCTTCGGCAGCCTATTCCTATGGCCACTGGTGGGGCTTGATCCTGATCCTTCCCGCCGCCGGTTTTCTGGTGCGGATCTTCATGATCCAGCACGATTGCGGCCACGGCTCCTTCTTCGCCAACCGCACTGCCGACGACTGGATCGGCCGCGCGCTCGGCGTGCTGACGCTGACCCCTTACGATTGCTGGCGGCGCGCGCACGCCACCCATCACGCCAGCGCCGGCAATCTTGACGAGCGCGGCATGGGCGATATCAGGACGTTGACGGTTGCTGAATACCGGCAGCTGTCTTGGCGGGGACGCCTTGCCTATCGTCTCTACCGCCATCCCCTGGTGATGTTCGGCCTTGGCCCGATCTGGCTGTTCATCTTCGAGCAGAGGCTGCCGGTCGGCATGATGCGCGGCGGCCTGACGCCCTGGGTGTCGTCGATGACCACCAATCTCGGCATCGCGGTCGCGGCAGCGCTGCTTATCTGGCTGGTCGGCCCCGGCGCTTTCCTGATCGTCCATTTGCCGATCGTGATCCTGGCCGGATCGGCCGGAATCTGGCTGTTCTACGTCCAGCACCAGTTCGAGGAGACGGAATGGGCGAAGGACGAAGAGTGGGAATTCCAGCGTGCCGCCCTGCACGGCTCGTCCTATTATGATTTGCCGCCGGTGCTGAACTGGTTCACCGGCAATATCGGCGTCCATCACGTGCACCATCTCTCGGCCAAGGTGCCGGGCTACCGGCTGCAGGAAGTGCTGCGCGACTATCCCGAACTGCGCGGCATCGGCCGCGTCACGCTCCTCGACAGCCTGCGCTGCGTCAAGCTTGCGTTGTGGGACGAGAACCGCCGCAAGCTGGTCTCGTTTCGCGAAGCGCGGGCCTTGGCCTAAAAGCAATTCCAGCAAAGTGTGAGGCGGTTTTCCGGGCTTTCGCTTGGGAATTCCGTAAGACAAAGAAAAAAACCGCCGCACCGAAGGCGCGGCGGCATCTCCCAAAAACCGGCTCAGGCAGCCTTGCGCTCCTCGCGCATCCAGACCTTGCAGCCCTGATCATGTCAGGCGCCTTTTCGGCGATCATGATGGACGGTGCATTGGTGTTGCCGCCGATGAGCGCCGATTCCTCCCTCGCGCCCGGCGGATATTTCCGTCCGGACAGCCAGGAGAAGGCCCGATCACAGTCTGTAAAGACAGGCGGAATTACCGTCGCGTCAGCTGTTGCGAACGCGCCGCCAGGAGTATTTCGGCCCCTTCGGCTCCGACGCTTCGGTCGGCTGATAGTAAAGGCCCAGCCCGCCTGTGCGGCCTTCTTCGAGGCGCTTCAGCAGAACCGGGTTGGAGATCTCGAACTCGTCGAAGCCGAGGCGCAGCATATGCGGCAGCTGGTCGACGAGCACCTGGCCCGTGGCGCGGACCGCGCCCTCGAAATCGTAGCGGCTGCGCAGCAATTCGCCCTTGGAAAACGAGCGGCCGTCGCTGAAGGCAGGAAAGGCCAGCGCCACCAGCGACAGCTGGTCGAGCAGATCCACGATCTTTTCCAGCTGGTCGCCCGGCAGCAATGCGACGCCCAGCCGCTCCTTGGCCGAGCGCCGCACCTCGGCATCGAGGCCGAGAAATGCCTGCAACGGCAGGATGAAGCGGCCATTGCCCGCCAGTGCATCCGCACTTTCGGCATGTGTCCACTCGTCTTCGCGAAAACCCGTCCGGGTCCAGAGGCGGGTCTCCGCTGTGGTCTGTTCAGTCATAGAAAATTCCTAAAGCCCTAAAAATCGAAAGTCCGCGAAAGCCGGTCCACACGAAACCGGCGGCCTCCGAGCGGAAGCCGCCGTTGCAGGCCAGCCTCACCTGAATATCACCATAGCTTAAAGGGATGCGTCGGTCAGCGACACTTCCAGTCCCGACAGATGGATGCCGCACTCGGTTTTGGCATGACCGGCCCAGCGGCCGCTGCGCGCATCCTCTCCCGGCTGCACCGGCTGCGTGCACGGGAAGCAGCCGATCGACAGATAGCCGTACGCAACCAGCGGATTTTCGCGCAGCGCATGCGCGCGCATGTAGTCGGCCTGGTCGGATGTCGTCCAGTGCGCCAGCGGATTGACGCGTACGCGCGGGCCGACCGCCTCGAACACCGGCAGCGCGGCTCGCGTCGCCGCCTGGAAGCGCTTCCGGCCGGTCAGCCAGGCGCGGAAGGGGGCGACGCCGCGCGCCAGCGGCTCGACCTTGCGCACGTCGCAGCAGGCATCGGTATTGCTCTGGTGCAGATTGCCGGTCGGATCGACCCGCTCGAGCGCCGCGTCTTCGGGCTTGATCACCCTGATGTTGGTCAGCCCGAAATCGGCGACCAGCGCATCGCGATAGCCCAGCGTCTCTTCGAAATGCTTGCCGGTGTCCAGGAAGATGACCGGCAGCGTGCGGTCGACCTTGGCGATCATATGCAGCAGGACGGCGGAATCCGCGCCGAAGGACGACACGGCGGCGATCTCGTCATGAAACAATTCGCTCGCCGCGCGTTCGATGATGTCGAGCGGGCTCAGATGTCCATACAGCGCGTCGAAGCCCGCCGCTTTGGCGGCGATGCTGTCGTCGACGTCGACGATGCGGTCAAGCGGCCTTGGTTTCGCCAGCATAGAGCGCCTCCTTGAACGGCGCGGGACCGACACGGCGGTAGGCGTCGATAAAACGTTCACTGGGACCGAGCCGAAGGCCGAGATAGGTGTCGACGATCTGCTCGATGGCGTCGGTGATCTCTTCCGAAGAGAAGCCGCGGCCGATGATTTCGCCAACCGAGGTGTTCTCGTCGGCCGATCCGCCAAGCGTCACCTGGTAGAGCTCGGAGCCCTTCTTCTCGACGCCGAGGATACCGATATGGCCGACATGGTGGTGGCCGCAGGCATTGATGCAGCCGGAAATCTTGAGCTTCAATTCGCCGATCTCACGCTGCCGCTCGAGCGAGGCGAAGCGAAGCGAAATCTCCTGCGCGATCGGGATCGAGCGCGCCGTCGCCAGCGCGCAATAGTCGAGGCCAGGGCACGCGATAATATCGCTGATCAGGTTGGAATTGGCCGTCGCCAGACCAATATCGACCAGCGCATCATAGACAGCCTTGAGATCGGCGCGCGCCACATGCGGCAGGATCAGGTTCTGCTCATGGCTGACGCGCAGTTCGTCGAACGCGTATTTCTCGGCGATGTCGGCGACCGCTTCCATCTGGCTGTCGGTGGCATCGCCCGGCACCTCGCCGATGCCTTTCAGCGAGATCGTCACCGCGGCATAGTCGGGATGGCGATGCGTCACGACATTCTGGTCGAGCCAATCCGAGAAGCTTTTGGAATCGAGCCGCGCCAGCTTGATCGCCGCGTCGCCTTCCGGCCGGGCGGTCAGTGCCGGCGGCGCGAAATAGGCGTCGATGGCACGGATGTCGGCTTCCGGCAGCTTCAGCTCGGCGTCCTTCAGCTCCTGCCATTCGGCCTCGACCTGGCGGGTGATTTCCTCGACGCCGGTCTCGTGGACGAGGATCTTGATGCGCGCCTTGTACTTGTTGTCGCGGCGGCCATAGAGGTTGTACACGCGCAGGATCGCGGTGCAGTAGGACAGCAGGTCGGCTTCCGGCAGGAAGTCGCGGATCTTGCGCGCCACCATCGGCGTGCGGCCCTGGCCGCCACCGACATAGACGGCAAAGCCGAGCTCGCCGGTGGCGTCCTTCTTCAGATGCAGACCGATATCATGCGTCTGGATGGCGGCGCGGTCGCGCTCGGCCCCGGTCACCGCGATCTTGAACTTGCGCGGCAGGAACGAGAATTCCGGATGCACAGACGACCATTGCCGCAGGATCTCGGCATAGGGGCGCGGATCAGCGACCTCGTCGGCGGCGGCGCCGGCAAAATGATCGGCGGTGACGTTGCGGATGCAATTGCCGCTGGTCTGGATGGCATGCATCTCGACGCTGGCGAGATCGGCCAGGATCGCCGGAATGTCGGACAGCGCCGGCCAGTTGAACTGGATGTTCTGGCGCGTGGTGAAATGGCCGTAGCCCTTGTCGTATTTGCGCGCGATGTGGCCGAGCATGCGCAACTGGGCGCTGTTCAGCGTGCCATAGGGCACCGCGATGCGCAGCATGTAGGCGTGCAGCTGCAGGTAGACGCCGTTCATCAGCCGCAGCGGCCGGAACTGATCCTCGGTGATCTCGCCGGACAGCCGGCGTTCGACCTGGTCGCTGAACTCGGCGACGCGGGCCTGGACAAAATCGTGGTCGAACTCATCGTAGCGGTACATGTTTCGTCTTTCAGGGCGCGTCCGCCCGTATTTTGTTAAGCTGCCCGCGCAGCCTGCTTGCCCAGATCTTCCCGGATGGTCGGGCCGGCGGCGCGGATCTTTTCGCGCAAGCGTACCGGCACGACGATGCCATTGACGACTTCAGCGTCGATCAGATTGACGTCGACAACCTGATTGTTGGCGTTGGCCTTGGCGCCGATTGCTTCCAGCCTGTCCTCTGCCGCTTGGTCATGGGCAAGGTCGGCATGGTCGACCGTCTCGGCCCAACCGCCATCGGCGTACCAGACGGCGATGCCGTCGGAGAGGCGGTTTGCGGTCAGTATCTTCATGGCTCGACCTCTGCGTCGGCCGCGTTGGCGGCGCCCTCATAGTTATGTGCCGCAAGCGGCTCGGAACGTTCAAAGTTGGCGCCGGCAACCGCGTCGCCGATGATGGTCATCACAGGACCGGCCAGGTCGGCGCGCTCTTCCAGCGACGGCAAATCGGCCAGCGTGCCGTGGAAACGGCGGCGGTTCTGCAAGCTGGCATTCTCGACCACGGCAACCGCCGTGTCCGGCGACAGGCCGGCCTCGATCAGCCGTCCGGCGACTTCGGCGGCGACCGAGCGGCCCATATAGACGGCGACGGTGGCGCCGGAAATGGCGAGCTTGGCCCAATCCGGCAGCGAATTGCCCTTCAGATCATGGCCGGTGGTGAACACCATCGACGAGGAGACGCCGCGCAGCGTCAGCGGCAGCTCGAAATCGGCGGCGGCGGCAAAGGCGGCGGTGACCCCGGGAACTACATCATAGGCGATGCCGGCATCGCGCAGTGCGGCCATCTCCTCGCCGGCGCGGCCGAACACCAGCGGGTCGCCCGACTTCAGCCGCACGACGCGCTTGCCCTGCCTGCCGAGATCGACCAGCAGCGCATTGATCTCGGCCTGGCTCTTGGTGTGGCATCCCTTGCGTTTTCCGACCGGCAGCCGCTCGGCGTCGCGGCGGCCCATGGCGACGATCGCCTCCGGCACCAGCGCGTCATAGACGATGACGTCGGCTTCCATCAAAAGCCGATGCGCGCGCAGCGTCAGAAGATCCTCAGCACCTGGCCCGGCGCCAACCAACGCGATATGGCCCGAAGCCGGAGCCTTCGACAGCAACAGATCGGCGGCGGCGTCATGCGCCTGCGAAAGCTCGCCGGCTTCGACGGCGCGCGCCGGTGCACCCTGGAAAAAACTGCTCCAGAACTGGCGGCGGGCGTTGCCTTTCGGCAGCAGCTTTTCGGCGGCACCCCGGAACGAGGCGGCAAGCGCTGCCAGCGGCCCGAGCGACGGCGACAGCATGCGGTCGATGCGGCTGCGCAGCATCTGCGCCAGCACCGGACCCGCGCCTTCCGTGCCGATGGCGATGGCGACCGGGGCGCGGTTGACCAGCGCCGGGGTGAAGAAATCGCATAGCTCCGGCCGGTCGACGGCATTGACCGGAATGCCAAGGCGGCGCGCATCGTGGGCGACGCGGCGGTCGAGCGTCTCGTCGCCGCTGGCGGCAAACACCAGGACCGCGCCTTCGAGATGCGCGGCGTCGTAGGGGGCGTCGATACGGATGGCGCCGGTCGTGGCGATGAAGCTCAGCAATTCGGCGTCGGCAACATCGGCAATGATGCGAAGCACAGCGCTTGACTGATCAAGCAGCCGCGCCTTGGCCAACGCTTCGCCTCCGCCGCCGACGATGGCCACGGCTTCGCCTTCGACCCGCATGAAGACCGGGAACGCGGTGAGCTTGGGATTGGCGTGCGGCATGACGAACAGATTCCGGAACAATTCGGCAGTTTTAGGCGCGGACGCGAAAAAGCTGAAGGAACCCACTCGCGCATCCCCTGACGGGAGGCAATCGGTTTTCCGCAAGCCAAACGGCCAAGAGAAAAATATTCCACATCCGCATATCAGGCGGATTCAAGCTGCTGCCGCAGGCTTTGTTCTGCGGCTCTTTTATCCGGGAGCCGGCCAAGCTGCAAAATTATTTTTTCTAAATTCTACCAATCTAGTAGATTAAAGCCGTCACCTCGGACATTGCTCCGATAGACGATAGATCGGGCTCGATATGGCTGCGTGCGATCTCGGCGAACGAAGTGGAACGTTCCCGCTTCGCCACGCGTTCTGCCCCTGCCGTAACAGACAATCGTCGGCTGGATTTGAACCTTCAAACAGGAGCCCGCAAATGAGCAAGATCAACCTGAAACATGGCCTTCTGGTCATGGTGGCCGATGGCGAGAAAGCGCTGTTCCTGAAGAACGAGGGCGACAATCTCTATCCGAACCTGCAGCTCTTCCAGGAGATGAAACAGGACAATCCGGCAACGCGCGAACAAGGCAGCGACAGTCCCGGCCGCTACAATGACGGCCCCTCCGTGCATCGCAGCGCGGTTGAGGAAACCGACTGGCACCGGCAGGGCAAGGAACGCTTTGCCGAAGAGATCGCGGACCGGCTCTACAAGCTCGCCCATCACGGCATCTTCGACGACATCGTGCTGGTCGCGCCGCCGCTGGTGCTCGGCACCATGCGCAAGAAATTGCACAAGGAAGTCACCGACAAGGTGCAGGCGGAGATCCCAAAGACACTGACCAACCGCCCGCTGATCGACATCGAGGCCATGCTGCAGCAGGCAGCCTGACGCTATCTCATAGATCATTCGCGCGCGCAGCGTTTTCGCTGCGCGCGCCTTTCGTTTTTCGGCGCCTCTGGCCACCAATTTACGTCTCGCGGGTTGCGTCGCCCGCACCCCCTCCACCATATTGCAAAGGCGGCGGCTGCGGGCGGCGCACACCCGACATTTCCCGAAAGGCGCTCCATAGACAATGCCGCATGACACGCCCCTTATCGCCACCATCGTCGCCGGTCTGGGGCTGGCATTCATCTTCGGGGCGCTCGCCAACCGTTTTCGCATCCCGCCGCTGGTCGGCTATCTCGTCGCCGGCGTGCTGGTTGGACCGAACACGCCGGGTTTCGTCGCCGATGCCGGTCTTGCCAATGAGCTGGCCGAAATCGGCGTCATCCTGCTTATGTTCGGCGTCGGCCTGCATTTCTCGCTGAAGGATCTTCTCTCCGTCCGCGCCATCGCCGTACCCGGCGCCATCGTCCAGATCGGCTTTGCCACCGCGCTGGGCGCCGGCCTTGCCTGGATGCTCGGCTGGTCGATGGGGGCAGGCCTCGTCTTCGGCCTGGCGCTTTCCGTCGCGTCCACAGTGGTGCTGTTGCGCGCGTTGCAGGAGCGACGGCTGATCGAGACCGAGCGCGGCCGCATCGCCGTCGGCTGGCTGATCGTCGAGGACCTCGCCATGGTGCTGGCGCTGGTGCTTTTGCCGGCGTTGGCCGGCGTGCTCGGCGGCCAGCCGCAGGTCGATGACCATGCGAGCCTTTTGTCGCTGCCGGCCAGCTTCGGCATCTGGGGCGTCGTCGGCCTCACGCTGGCCAAGGTCGTCGCCTTCGTCATCGTCATGCTGGTGGTTGGCCGCCGCGTCATTCCGTGGATCCTGCATTACGTCGCCCATACCGGCTCGCGCGAACTGTTCCGGCTGGCGGTGCTGGCGATCGCGCTCGGCGTCGCCTTCGGCGCCGCCAAACTGTTCGGCGTCTCGCTGGCGCTCGGTGCCTTCTTCGCCGGCATGATCATGAGCGAATCCGAGCTCAGCCACCGCGCGGCGGAGGAATCACTGCCGCTGCGCGACGCCTTCTCGGTGCTGTTCTTCGTCTCGGTCGGCATGCTGTTCGATCCGTTCAGCCTGATGAGCAATGGCTGGCCGATCCTGGCGACGCTGGCCATCATCGTCATCGGCAAGTCGCTGGCCGCCTTCGTCATCGTCATCGCCTTCCGCTATCCGCTGGGAACCGCCTTGATGATCTCGGCCAGCCTCGCGCAGATCGGGGAGTTTTCCTTCATCCTGGCCGAGCTCGGCGTCGGGCTGAAACTGTTGCCGCAACAGGGACGCGACCTGATTCTTGCCGGCGCCATCCTGTCGATCCTGGTCAATCCGCTGATGTTCCTTGCCCTCGACTGGATGAAGCCGTGGCTGGACGCGCGCGCCGCCAAGGCAGCACCACCGGAAGAGGCCAAGCCGGTCGGCCCGGCGACGCAGCCCGGACAAGTGGCCTCGGTGGCCGCCGCGGCAAAAGAGAATGGCCCACCGCCACGCACAACGCTTTCGGGCCACACCATCCTGATCGGCTACGGCCGCGTCGGCAGCCTGGTCGGTGCCGCGCTGAAACAAGCATCGCTACCGTTCCTGGTCATCGAGGACGCCGACAAGACGCTGGCGAGGCTCAGAGACGACGGCGTCGAAATCGTCTCCGGCAATGCGGCCAATGGGGGCGTGTTTGCCGCCGCCAATCCGCAGGGGGCCAAACGCTTGATCCTTGCCATCCCCAACGCGTTCGAGGCCGGGCAGATCGTGCTCAGGGCACGCGCCGCGAATCCCGGCATCAACGTCATAGCGAGGGCCCATTCCGATGCCGAGGTCGAGCATCTCAAAGGCCTCGGCGCCGACACCGTCATCATGGGCGAACGCGAGATCGCCCGCGGCATCGTGCAAGAAGTGCTGGAGAAAAAGCGGATGCCGCGCCCCGAAGCCATTGAGCCCTCCCCGGCCTGAGGCTTGCCACAGGCGCATCGATCATCCAACGAAGGCGGAGCCGCCATTGTGCGCGACGCTGGCGAGATACTTTGCCGGCGGCTTGCCGAGCGCTTTCTTGAACATGGTGATGAAGGCGGTGACGGAGGCGTAGCCGAGATCGCCCGAAACCTGCTGGACACTCGCACCGGAGGCCAGCTCCCTTATGGCGACGATCAGGTGCAATTGCTGGCGCCAGCGGCCGAAGCTCAGTCCGGTCTCCTTCACCACAAGACGGGCGAGACTGCTTTCTGAGAGCGCGACGCGGTTGGCCCACTCGGCAAGCGTGCTGCGATCGGCAGGGTCTTGCGCCAACGCTTCGGCGATCCGCCGCAAGTGCGGCTCGGCGGAGATCGGCAGATGCAGCTGCTGGACCGGCATGCGCGGCAGTTCGGAGAGCAGGATCGTGGTCAGCAGCACGTCCCTCGCCTCATCCTCCTCCACGCGATCGGCCAGCTCGATGATCAGTTCGCGCAACAATGGCGAGATCGACAGCGTGCAGCACCGGTCCGGCAGATCGGCGGCTCCCGGCTCGATATAGACGAAGAAGATCCGCGCATTGGCGGTCGCGATGTTGCTGTGTTCCATACTGCCAGGAATCCACACACCGCAATGCGGCGGCACCATCCACAGGCCGCTCGGGACGCGGCAAGTGACGCCACCGCCGAGCGCGAAGACGAGCTGGCCCTTGCGGTGCCAATGGGCGGCGACTTCCGCTTTGGTTTCGGTGACATCGACGCGCACGGCAATCGCAGGTGCCTGCACATCATCGACATCGAAATTGACCCAGGGGTAGCGGAGCGGCTGCCTCATGATTGATGGCTTTTAGCGACTATTCGCCGTGATAGCTAAATTCTTTGATGCGGGGAGTCGATAGACTCTGGTTCGTGGCTGGCATGTCACAAACCGGCAGGAAGGCTTCCCATGCGCGCGCTTGTCATCTCTCCCGAGAGCATCACCCGGATCAGTCTCGCCGAGGTCGAGGACCCTCGGCCCCTCCCCAACGAAGCGCTTGTCTGCGTCCACGCAACCTCCTTGAACCGCGGTGAATTGCGCCTGCTCACCATACGCCCGGAAGGCTGGATACCTGGCCAGGACGTGGTTGGAGTAATCAAGCGGGCGGCAGCCGATGGCTCCGGGCCTGCCGTCGGCGCCCGGGTTGTGGCTTTGGTCGACGAGGCCGGCTGGGCCGAACAGGTCGCCGTTCCGACCGACCGCCTCGCCGTCATCCCGGACGAGGTCAGCTTCGGGTCCGCCGCCACGCTTCCGGTCGCGGGCACGACGGCTCTCAGGGTCTTGCGCCATGGCGGCGACCTCGCGGGACAGCAGGTGTTGATCACCGGCGCCAGCGGCGCGGTCGGCCGTTTCCAGATCCAGATCGCCCGCGAGCAAGGCGCCGCGGTGATTGCAATCGCCGCCGCCCGGCACGCCGAGGATCTCCGCGGTCTTGGTGCTCACGAGGTCGTCGAGTCGATCGAACTGGCCGAAGGGCCATTCTCTCTGATCACCGAGTCGGTCGGCGGCCAAAGCCTCGCCCATGCCATCGACCGCGTCGCCCCCGGCGGCACCATCGTCATGTTCGGTTCGAGCAGCGGCGAACTCACGCCGGTTGGCTTCAGACAGTTCGTTCCGGGCCATGAGGGAGCGAGGCTTCAGACTTTCGCCTACTACACATCCGGTCCAGCCATTGGCGCGGACATCGCCTCGCTGCTCGCTCTGGTCGCGGCTGGCCGGCTGGAAACCCGTGTGTCCATGACCGTGCCGTGGACAGACATCGCCCAGGCTCTGGACGCCCTGCGACAGCGCAGCTTCAGCGGCAAGGCTGTTCTCACCATCGCCGAATGAGCAGTCTGTCAGTGCTCAGACGTGCTGGCCGCCATTGATGTGGATTTCCGAGCCCGTCACATAGGACGCCTGCTGCGAGCACAGGAAGAAGATGATGTCGGCGACTTCCGAGGTGGCGCCAAGGCGCCTGAGTGGGATCGTCTCGACGATCTTGTCGGTGCCAGGCGACAGGATCGCGGTGTCGATCTCGCCCGGCGCAATCGCATTGACGCGGATGCCGTGCGGGCCGAAATCATGCGCCATCTCGCGCGTCAGCGAGCCGAGCGCCGCCTTCGAGGTCGCATAGGCGGTGCCGGCGAAAGGATGCACGCGCGTGCCGGCGATCGAGGTGACGTTGACGATCGAACCTTTCGCTGCAGCAAGCTCCTTGAAGAGGCCCCGCGCGAGCATGATCGGCGCGAAGAAATTCACCTGGAACACATCGCGCCAGACATGCATCGGCGTGTCGATCGAATCCATGCGGCTGTTGCCGTCCTTGAGCTTCGGCGAAATGCCGGCATTGTTGACCAGCGCGTGCAATTGCCCGCCATGCGCTTCCAGCCGGTGACGGATCTCCGAGACGGCGATGCCGACATCCTCCTGGTCGGCGAGATCGACCTTGATGTGGTCCTCTGGGCCGGCCGGCCACGGGCAATCCTCGGCAAAAGCCTGGCGCGAACAGGTGATGACCCGCCAGCCCTCACGCGAAAAGCGCTTGACCGTGGCATGGCCGATGCCGCGGCTGGCTCCGGTCAGCACGATGGTTTTTCTGGTGTCGGTCTCAGCCATGTCTGTCACTCCGGCCGGAGATGTAGCCGAATGCGGCGGAGGTGGCGAGAGGCCGAATTGTCAACTCAGCTCTCATATGAGGAACGGATTGCCAGCTCGCCATTGGTTTGAAGCCAGAATGACGAGCCGCTCAGCCGCCGCCGAGAATATCCAGGATTGAGGTTTTCCGCTTCTTGGCCGGGCCGCCGACGCTGCCCGGCGGTACCGGGTGCTTGATCGAGGCCGTGGTGCCGCCGTCGCCCGGCATGTCGAAGCCGTCGGCATCGACCGTTTCGGCCGGACGGCGGACCGGTGCTTGTGCGGGTACAGCAGCAGGTGCCGGCGCGGCAGCAGGCTCCGAACGGCTGACGGCCACGGCAGGCAACGGCGCCGCCTGATTGTTATCGACTGACGGAATATCGTCGGGCACGATGGTGTCGGGCGGCGTCGATTTCCAGGTCCCGGGCAGCGGCCTGACCGGCACGCCTTCATGCGCCGCCACCATGAATTCGTGCCAGGCCTGTGCCGGCAGCGCGCCACCGGTGACCTTCTTCATCGGCGTGCCGTCATCATTGCCGAACCATACGCCGGTGGTGAGGTTTGCGGTGTAACCGACGAACCAGGCGTCGCGCGAATTCTGGCTGGTTCCGGTCTTGCCGGCAGACGGCCAGGCGAAGGCCGCCTTCTTCGCCGTGCCGATCTCGACCGTGCCGGTCATCATCGAGTTCATCATGCCGACAATGTTCTGCTTGACGACGCGCGGCGCGCTGCCGCCATTGTCGTCATAGAGCACCTTGCCTTCGGTCGTGGTGATGCGGCGGATGAAATGGATGTCGGGCTTGTAGCCGCCATTGGCGAACGGCACATAGGCCGATGTCAGCTCCAGCGGCGTCACCTCCGAAGTGCCGAGCGCGATCGAGGTGTTGGCGATCAGATCGGACTGAATGCCCATACGGTGCGCCGCCTCGACCACGGCGTCGGGCCCGACTTCCATGGTCAGCTGTGCGGCGACGGAATTCAGCGACTTCGCCAAAGCGGTCGCCAACGTCACCTTGCCGAAATACTTGCCGCCGTAATTGTCCGGTGTCCACTTGCCGATCTTGATCGGTGCGTCGTTGCGCACGCTGTCGGGCGTGCGGCCGGCTTCCAGCGCGGCCATATAGACGAACGGCTTGAACGCCGAGCCCGGCTGGCGGCGTGCTTCGGAGGCGCGGTCGAACTGGCTGGTCGAATAGTCGTAGCCGCCGACCATGGCGCGCACGGCGCCGGAATTGTCGATCGAGACCAGCGCGCCTTGGCTGACATTGAGCTTCTTGCCGCTCTCGTCGATCAGCCGGCGGATCGACTGTTCGGCGAGCTTCTGCAGGTTGAGGTCGACGGTGGTGTCGACGACGATGTCGCTGCGCACGTCACCAATCAAATCGGGCAATTCTTCCATGATGGTGTCGGCGACATAGTTTTCCGAGCCGGTCCAATAGGATGGCGCGCGCGTTGCCGGCGCGCTCATCGCCGAGGCCAGTTCCTTGGCGCTGATCTTGCCTTCGTCGCGCATGGCGGCCAGCACCAGCTGCGAGCGCTCCTCCGCCGCCTTCGGATCCCGCGCCGGCGACAGCCGCGACGGCGCCTTCAAGAGGCCGGCGAGAAGGGCCGCCTCCGAAAGTGTGACATCGCGCGCGCTCTTGCCGAAATAGCGGCGCGAGGCCGCCTCGACGCCATAGGCGCCCGAGCCGAAATAGACCCGGTTGAGGTACATTTCGAGGATCTGGTCCTTGGTATGCTTGTGCTCCAGCCACAGCGCCAGCAGTACCTCCTGCACCTTGCGCTCCAGCGTGCGGTCGGGCTTCAGGAACAGGTTCTTGGCCAGCTGCTGGGTCAGCGTCGAGCCGCCCTGCGAGAAACGCCGGCCCAGAACATTGGTCACCATGGCGCGCGACAGGCCGATCGGGTCGATGCCGAAATGCGAATAGAAGCGGCGGTCCTCGATGGCGATGACGGCTTCGGGAATATAAGGCGACATTTCGTGCAGGCCGACCGCCTCCCCGCCGCTCATGCCACGGTTGGCAAGCAGTTGCCCGTCGACCGAGACGATCTTGATGTTGGGGGCACGGTCGGGGATCGACCAGGTGGTCGCCGCCGGCATCTTGGCGCCGTAATAGACGACAATGCCGGCCACCGCGATGCCGCCCCAGATGCAGAGCACGAAGCACCAGTAGAACATCCGGGCCATCACGCCGAAAAGGCCGCGCCGGGCTTTGCCTCGCTTGCCGCGTGACGATGATTTTGCCTTGGAGGTTTTGCGCGCCGAAGATGATTTGCGATTGCCCGGCACGACGCGATCCTCCTCGTTCACCGAAAACCCGTCCTGGGATTTCGCTGGACGCGATCCCTCGAAGCTGGGCTCGATGCGACTGTCTCTGCGGCTCGCCATGCGTTGCGCTGTCTTCCCGGTGCCAATGGCGCTCGGGTTGGAGGGTAGATGCGGCGGTTTAAGGGCGCGTTAAAGCAGGGTTTATGCACCCTTTTGAAATTCCTTAAGAATTTCTGAAAGCGAACCCCGATTGTCGGCTTTTGAAAATGATGGTTGAGTAGATGGGCTTCAACTGCGCGAAGCGAGGTAAGCTAGGGTTGCAAGTTGAGGTTGCCAAGGGAATGGCCAGGACGGAGGGTTGCGCGTGAAAATAGTTGATCCGCGCAAGTTGGTTGATCATTTGCGATCCATGCCAGCGGAGACCGAATGGTTTGAGTTCAAGGTCAACAACTTCAATCCGGACACGGTCGGCAGATATGTATCCGCACTCGCAAACAGTGCTATCCTCAATGACAAAGAACACGCTTACCTAGTGTTTGGAGTAGAAGACAAATCGCACGAGGTCGTCGGAACGACCGTTGACGCGAATGCAGCCAAGGTCGGCTCTGAAAGCTTTCTGGTTTGGTTATCGAAAGGCCTTTCCCCTCGAATTTCTGTTCAAGTCTTCGATGTCGACTACGACGGCAAAAGAGTGCAAATCCTCGTGATAGACCCTGGGTATAATCAGCCAGTGCGCTTTCAGGGCAAGGCCTATGTTCGTGTAGATTCCTCGCTCAAGCCGCTGAATGAATATCCGGAACGCGAGAAGAGCATTTGGGCAATCGCTTCCCGTTATTCCTTTGAAGACGCAATCGCGGGGCCGAACCTGTCTATCGAAGATATACAGAAGCGGTTTCGCATAGGTAAGCTGTTCGAATTGCTCGACCAACCGACCGCGAGAGATTCCAGCGTTAAAGACCAGCTTCTGAAAGAACATCTCGTTAGAGATAATATGCAAGGCGGCTTAGACGCCACAAATCTTTTGGCAATCGTCGCCTCGGAAAACTTGCAAGACTGGCCAACAGTCGGTGACAAATCACCCCGCGTCGTAACCTATAAAGGGAAAAACAAGCTTGACGCACTGACCGATACAACTGGAAAATTCGGTTATGGGGTGTCGTTCTCAGCAATGCTTCGCCACATCATGTCGAGAATTCCTCACAAGGAACAACAGGTACATGGCGTGAGGCAGACGGTATACGACATTCCTGAAGACGCAATCCGTGAGCTAGTCGCGAATGCGTTGATCCATCAGGACTTGATGGCTCAGGGCGCCGGCCCAATGATTGAGATCTACTCTGACCGATTACGGATAATAAACGCCGGCAAACCACTTATTGACCCCGATCGTTTCATTGACGCTCCACCCCGGTCTCGAAACTCCAAGCTTGCTAATCTGATGCGGCGCATGGGCTTGTGCGAATCACGCGGCAGTGGAGTGGACCGAGCCTTGACCGCGATCGAGCGAGGCAACTTGCCGCCGCCAAGCTTTGAGATAGTTGAGGACTCGACGGTAGTAACCGTTTACGGGCCAAGGCCCTTTGCTCAACTGACAAAAGAAGAGCGCATTCGCGCTTGCTATCAGCACGCGTGTCTCCTGCGCGAATCTGGTGACCATCTGCGAAATGCGTCGCTTAGAGTTCGCTTTGGGTTGGCCGAAAGGCAGTACCCTCAAGTGTCAATTGTGATAGCAGATGCCATTGTAGCAGGGGTCATAAGGCCTATCGACCCCGACCAAGGCAACCGCACAGCTAGATACGTTCCATACTGGGCTTAGTTATGTAATTCGTTCGCTGCAAATCCTGAAAAAATCAGCATTTTCAAGTCGATAAATCGTATACCGAGGGCACCCCCAAGTCTACGTGGCAGTGTTCTTCAGGGTATGTTGCGCAGTTTACGCGGTAACGACCCTCAAGACAATTTCAAGCACTTACCTCTAAGGGCGCGTTGAAAGCAGGGTTTATGCACCCTTTTGAAATTCCTTAAGAATTTCTAAATCCGCTGCCGCGCACGAAGCGTCTAGCTGCCTCCGCACGGCGCATTAGCGCGGATAGCCTGCTGCGGAAGTCGAGCGCTAGACTAGCCCGAAATGCTCAATTCTGCTGGATCGAGATGCCCTTGTCGTCGATCTTCAGTTCGACGCCCTTGGGCTTGGTCTGTTCGTGATAGACATATGCACCGAGCGCGATGACCACGACAACGAGCGCGCCGACAAGGAGATAGAGAGTGTTCTGTTTCACGGCGCGCTCCTTTTGGAGCAATTCCAGGAAAGCGCAGGCTTTCCGCTGAGGAATTGCGTTAAGTAAAAACTTCGAGCGTCACGCTCGCTTCAGAACCTTGACCAGCACCAGCAGGATGACGGCGCCGATCGTTGCGTTGATGATGGCAGCCAGAATGCCGCCGCCGATAGCGAAGCCGAGCCTTGGAAATAGCCAGCCGGCGATCAGGGCGCCGATAATGCCGACGATGATGTTGCCGATGAGGCCGAAGCCGAAGCCCGAGACGATGAGGCCGGCGAGCCAGCCGGCAATGGCGCCGATTATGATGAAGATGAGAAGGCTTTCGATGCCCATGACGCGTTCCTCCAGGAAGAGAGGCTACGGAGCGGAAGGCCCCGAATCGGCCTCGATATCAACCACTTCAGGCTATGCGAAAGCAGTTGCACCCGCCAGCGGCGCTCATTGATCGTCGTCATCGTCGCTGGAGACTGGCCGCCAGCTGGTCGGGTCGACCTTTTTCTGGGTATCGCTGTCGGTGTAGACCCACCAGGCGCCGTCGCGATATTGCCCGACGGATTCGCTGACGACGCCGGCGCCGTCCTTCCACAGAACAGTGACCTTGGACCCATCCGTCGGGGCGGTCGCTATCGGTTTGCGGTCTGCCACGTCATCCCCCTCATTGAGTCGACAGAAACGCCACGACGCGTGTCTGGTTCCAAGGCTGCCGGAAGCGTTATCCGAAGGCCATCAGCTGTGGGCAAAAATATCCTCTTCGTCCCAACCCATCAAATCGAGCTTGGCACGCGTCGGCAGGAAGCGGAAGCAGGCGTCGGCTTCCTTGGTGCGCCCGTCCCGCGCCAGGCGTCCAGCCAGCACCTCGCGCAGACGGTGCAGATAGAGAACGTCGGAAGCGGCATATTCGAGCTGTTCGGGCGACAGGGTCTCGGCCGCCCAGTCCGACGATTGCTGCGCCTTCGACAGGCCGACGCCGAGCAGTTCGAAGCAGATGTCCTTCAAGCCGTGCCGGTCGGTATAGGTGCGGGTCAGCCGCGAGGCGATCTTGGTGCAGAACACCGGCTCCGGCATGACGCCGAAGGCATTGTACAGCACGGCGAGGTCGAAACGGCCGTAGTGGAACAGTTTCGATATGCCGCGGTTGCGGAGCAGGCTGACGAGGTTCGGCGCTTTCTTCTGGCCGGGCGCGATCTGGATCACGTCGGCGGAGCCATCGCCCGGAGAGATCTGCACCACGCACAGCCGGTCGCGGTGCGGGTTCAACCCCAGCGTCTCGGTATCGATGGCCACCGCGTCGACATTGTAGTGGGCGAGGTCGGGCAGATCGTTCTTGTGGAAGCGGATGTCGGGCATGGTTGTCTCCGGATCGCGGCGTAACTCGTCCTCGCCGCGATCCGCTGAAAAATCAACAAGAAAACTTCCCAGCCTCCTCAGCGTGTCAGCGCATCGAGAATGCGCGCCCAGGAGCGCTGGCCCTTGTGGAAGGAGGTCAGCTCGTATTTCTCGTTGGGCGAGTGGATGCGGTCGTCGTCGAGGCCGAACCCGACCAGCAGCGATTCCATGCCGAGATAGGTCTGGAAGTCGCCGACCACCGGTATCGAGCCGCCGCTGCCCGTCGTCACCGCTGGCTTCGGCCATTCATCCGACAGCGCAGTCTTGGCCTTGGCCAGGAATGGCGAGTCGTAGGAAAGCTGAATTGCCGGCCCGCCGCCATGCGGGTGGAATTCGACCGAACAGTCCCCGGGAATGCGCGCCTTGACGAATTTCCGGAAAGCGGCGCGGATCTTCTCGGGGTCCTGCTTGTGGACGAGGCGGAAGGAGATTTTGGACGACGCTTCCGCCGCGATCACCGTCTTGAACCCCTTGCCGGTATAGCCGCCGATGATGCCGTTGAACTCGGCCGTCGGCCGCGCCCAGGTCAGTTCCATCACCGAGCGGCCTTTTTCGCCCGACGGGATCGAGAGGCCGATCGGTCCGAGGAAGGTTTCGGCGGTCTCGCCCAGAGTTTCCCATGATTTCAGGATCTGCGACGGCGTTTCCTCGACCCCGTCATAGAAGCCGGGAATGGTGATGTGGCCGTTCTCGTCATGGATGTCGGCGAGGATTTTCGCCAGGATGCGGATCGGGTTGGCGGCGGCGCCGCCATAGAGGCCCGAATGCAGGTCGCGATCGGCAGCCTTGACCGTGACCTCCTCGCCGACCATTCCGCGCAGCGAAACGCAGATCGACGGCGTTTCGCGGTCCCACATGCCGGTGTCGCAGACCAGAGCGAAATCGGCCTTGAGCTCATCGGCATTGGCCTCGAGGAACGGCTTGAGCGACGGCGAACCGGACTCCTCCTCGCCCTCGAACAGGATGGTGATGCGGCAGGGCAGATTGCCATGCACCTGCTTCCAGGCGCGGCAGGCCTCGACGAAGGTCATCAGCTGCCCCTTGTCGTCGGCCGAGCCACGGCCGGTGATTACCTTGTGACCGGGCTCGATCTCCTTGACCGCCGGCGCAAACGGGTCGTTCTCCCAAAGCTCGATCGGATCGACCGGCTGCACGTCGTAATGGCCGTAAAACAGCACATGCGGCGAACCGGCGGGGCCTTCATGGTGCGCAACCACCATCGGGTGTCCCGGCGTGTCGCGCACCGAAGCGTCGAAGCCGATCAGCTTGAGGTCCGCCACCAGCCATTCGGCGGCCTTGCGGCAGTCGGCGGCATAGTCTGAATCGGTGGAGATCGACTTGATGCGAAGCAGGCCGAACAGGCGCTCCAGGCTATGGTCGAGATTTTTATCGAGACGGTCTAGGACGGAGGAAATAGTGGACATTACTGCGGGCCTTTCTTTTCGGTGCCGGGACCGTAAAGGCAGCGCATCAAAACGAAAAGCCCGCGATCGTTGGACCACGGACCGTAAACACTTGTCAGAAGGCAAAAAAGAACCGCCGTGGTGGAGGGGAACCACGGCGGTCTTTTACTCGAAACGATGCGGCAGCCCGGAGAGGGGGGATAGGCTGCCGCAATTGTCCGGGATAGGCGGGGGACGGGCCTTGCTCCGGACTCGGCGAAAACTGCCGATGACCTTTATTTGTGTCTCGGATCGTGGCGTTTCAAGGGCACAAAAATTACACTTTTGTAACATAGCCGTGAGCGCCGAGGCAAACAGCAGCAGGGCCTATTGGCAGGCAGGCTCTGTCAGCATGTCGCCGCAACACCTGTTGGAAGCCCGCCTTTGCCATGGACCGCGCCGTCCCGGCGCGCTATCCCTGCCGGCATGAAAAAAGGCGACCATCTCTTCCTTATCGACGGCTCCGGCTACATCTTTCGCGCCTATCATGCGCTGCCGCCGCTGACCCGCAAATCCGATGGGCTGCCGGTCGGCGCGGTCTCCGGCTTCTGCAACATGTTGTGGAAGCTGATGCAGGACGCCCGCAACACCGATGTAGGCATCGTGCCGACGCATTTAGCGGTCATTTTCGATTATTCGTCGAAAACCTTCCGCAACGATCTCTACCCGGAATACAAGGCAAACCGCAACGCGCCGCCCGAAGACCTGATCCCGCAATTCGGTCTGATCCGCCAGGCAACCGTGGCCTTCAACCTGCCTTGCATCGAGATCGAAGGCTACGAGGCCGACGACCTCATCGCCACCTATGCCAGGCTGGCGTGCGAGGCCGGCGGCGACACCACTATCATCTCCTCCGACAAGGATCTGATGCAGCTGGTCGGACCCACGGTCGGCATGTACGACCCGATGAAGGACCGCCAGATCGGCATCCCCGAAGTCATCGACAAATGGGGCGTGCCGCCGGAAAAGATGATCGACCTGCAGGCGCTGACCGGCGACTCCGTCGACAATGTGCCGGGCGTACCCGGCATCGGGCCGAAAACGGCGGCGCAGCTTCTGGAACAGTTCGGCGACCTTGACGGGCTGCTCGCCCGGGCCAGCGAGATCAAGCAGGACAAGAGGCGCGAATCCATCATCGCCAATGCCGACAAGGCGCGCATATCGCGCCAGCTGGTGACGCTGAAGAACGACGTGCCGGTGACCGACGGGCTCGACGATTTCGTGCTGCATGCGCCGGATGGGCCGAAGCTGATCGGCTTTCTCAAAACCATGGAATTCACCTCGCTGACCCGCCGTGTGGCCGAGGCGACCAGCACCGAAGCCGGCGATGTGCAGGCTGTCGCAGTCACCGTCGAGCGCGCCGACACCGCGCACGGCCCCGATGTCGGCTCCGGCACACCGGTGCCTGCGGCAACACAGGATGAAGCCAAATCCGAAACCGCCAGGGCCGGGGACGCGCCTTCGCTGCTTGCCGCACTTCGCCTGGAAACGGCCGCCGCGGCCAAAATCGATCCTGCCGCCTATGTCGCCATCCGCGACACGGCAACGCTCAAGACCTGGCTGGCCCAAGCCAAGGAGACCGGAACCGTCGCCTTCGACACCGAAACCACGTCTTCCGATCCGATGCTGGCCGACCTCATCGGTTTCTCCCTCGCGATCGGCCCCGGCCGCGCCGCCTATGTGCCGCTCGCCCACAAGAGCGGCGCCGGCGACCTGCTCGGCGGCGGCACGCTGGAGAACCAGATTCCGGTCCGCGAGGCGCTGGCGCTGCTGAAGCCGTTGCTGGAAGACAAATCGGTGCTCAAGATCGCCCAGGACGCCAAATACGACATCGTCGTCATGAGCCGCCACGGCATCGATATCGCACCCTTCGACGACACGATGTTGATTTCCTATGTGCTCGACGCCGGCACCGGCCACCACACTTTGTCCTCGCTTGCCGACAAATGGCTCGGCCATGCCACGACGCCGCTCAAGGATCTCGCCGGTTCCGGCAGAAGCTCGGTCGGGTTCGAGCAGGTCGACATCGACCGGGCGACCGCCTACGCCGCCGGCCATGCCGACGTAGCGCTGCGGCTATGGCAGGTGCTGAAGCCGCGACTTGCCGCCAAGGGCCTGGTTTCGGTCTATGAGCGGCTGGAACGGCCGCTGGTGCCGGTGCTGGCGCGGATGGAACAGCGCGGCATCTCAGTCGACCGCCAGATCCTGTCGCGGCTCTCCGGCGAGCTGGCGCAAGGCGCCGCACGGCTGGAAGAGGAAATCT
The DNA here is from genome assembly GCF_030323165.1 of Mesorhizobium sp. C416B. Classification (NCBI taxonomy): domain Bacteria; kingdom Pseudomonadati; phylum Pseudomonadota; class Alphaproteobacteria; order Hyphomicrobiales; family Phyllobacteriaceae; genus Mesorhizobium; species Mesorhizobium sp. C416B. The sequence continues at coordinate 4,765,922 of NZ_CP100471.1, read as the reverse complement.
ACGGCCTTGTCGGCGAGCGCATCAACATCGGGTCGCCAAAGCAACTCGGCGACATCCTGTTCGGCCGCATGGGCCTGCCCGGCGGCTCCAAGACCAAGACCGGGCAATGGTCGACCTCCGCGCAGCTTCTGGAAGACCTCGCCGCCGAAGGCCACGAACTGCCGCGCAAGATCGTCGACTGGCGTCAGCTGACCAAGCTGAAATCGACCTACACCGACGCGCTGCCCGGCTTCATCCATCCCGACACCAGGCGCGTGCACACATCGTATGCGCTGGCCGCAACGACGACGGGCCGGCTGTCCTCCTCCGATCCCAATCTGCAGAACATCCCGGTGCGCACCGCGGAGGGACGCAAGATCAGGACGGCCTTCATCGCCGACAAGGGCCAGAAACTGGTCTCGGCCGACTACAGCCAGATCGAACTGCGCGTGCTTGCCCACGTCGCCGAGATCCCGCAGTTGAAGCAGGCCTTCGCCGATGGCGCCGACATCCACGCCATCACCGCCTCGGAAATGTTCAACGTGCCGGTCGAAGGCATGCCTTCCGAAGTGCGCCGCCGCGCCAAGGCAATCAATTTCGGCATCATCTACGGCATCTCGGCCTTTGGGCTGGCCAACCAGCTGTCGATCCCGCGCGAGGAGGCCGGCGCCTACATCAAGAAATACTTCGAGCGTTTCCCCGGCATCCGCGACTATATCGAGGCAACAAAAGCCTATGCCCGCGAGCATGGCTTCGTCGAAACCATCTTCGGCCGCCGCATCCACTATCCTGAGATCCGGTCGTCAAACCCGTCGATCCGTGCCTTCAACGAGCGCGCCTCGATCAACGCCAGGCTGCAAGGCACCGCTGCCGATATCATCCGCCGCGCCATGGTGCATATGGACGAGGCGCTGGAAAAGGCCGGCCTGTCCGCCCGCATGCTCTTGCAGGTGCATGACGAATTGATCTTCGAGACGGTTGAAGCGGAAGTCGAGGCGACGATCCCCGTGGTGCGCAGGGTGATGGAGAACGCGCCGATGCCGGCCATCTCGATGTCGGTGCCGCTGCATGTCGATGCCCGCGCAGCGAACAACTGGGACGAGGCGCATTAGCGCCGGATACGCCGCGATCCTTCACACCCCCCTCTGCCCTGCCGGGCATCTCCCCCGCAAGGGGGGAGATCAGCCGCCACTTCCGGTTTCGCCAATCTCCGACGTTGCTGCAATGGGCGCAGCGCTTGAACTGCCAATCTCCCCCCTTGCGGGGGAGATGTCCGGCAGGACAGAGGGGGGTGCTGTCCCGCCAGCGTCGAAACGTTAGGCAGCCTCAGCCAGGCACTTGGCACACGTCCCTCGAAACTCGATCACCGCCTTCTTCGCAGCAAACCCGGTCGAGCGCACCCATTCGTCCAGCCGATGGTCGACGTCATGGTCGGACATCTCCATCACCTGCCCGCATGTGTCGCAGATAGCGAAGGCTGTCATCGAATGCGTATGGTCGTGCGGTTCGGCGCAGGCGACGAAGGAGTTGAGGCTTTCCAACCGGTGCACGAAGCCTGACTTCACCAGGCTGTCGAGCGCCCGGTAAACCTGTAGCGGCGCGCGGAAACCGCGCTCGCGCAGCTGGTCGAGAAGCGTATAGGCGCTGAGCGGTCCGCTGGCGGCCTCGAGCTTTTCGAGCACGCTCAGCTGATTCTTCGTCAGCACATCCCTTGCCGCCATGATCCCGTTTTCCGATCGTTTAGAGCATGATGCCGAAAAGTGTGGAGCGGTTCTCGGACGACATCATGTTCTATCTGTTTGATCCAGCGCCGCTCGCAAATCATTTCTGCCATGCGACGGTCTCAATTCCCTTGAGATAGCGATGAAGCGGGCTTTTTGCCACTGTTTCCGTTATCGCCATCGACACCATGACCACCACCGCCGATTGACGGCACCGACCACATTCAAAATACTGACAAAATTCGCGACGAAAGGTGCCGCACTTGCAAATTCGATCGGGCTTGGGGAAGCAATTATGATCAAACTGACACGACGGACGCTGCTCGTCGGCACGTCGGCGCTTGTGGCTGCCGGTACGGTCTCGTTCCGCGCCCTCGCCGCCTCGCGCACCTATCACGCGCTGCTGGTTGCCTGCACCGACTATCCGAACCTGCCGCAGAAGAACTGGCTGATCGGGCCGAAGAACGATGCCGGCCTAGTGCGCGACTATCTCCTGAAGAACACGCCCGATCCGGTGAAGTTCTCGGCCGAGAACGTGATCCTGCTCGCCAAGGACGTCGAAGGCGCCAACGGCCCGCCGACGCATGCGGCGATCAAGGCCGCTCTTGCCGACCTCGCCGGCAAGGTGCAACGCGACGATTTCGTCTATCTGCATCTGTCGGGCCACGGCGCCCAGCAGCCGCAAGCCAAGGCCGGTGACGAGACCGACGGCCTCGACGAGATTTTCCTGCCGTCCGATATCGACAAATGGATCAACCGCGAAGAGGGCGTGCCGAACGCGCTGGTCGACAACGAGGTCGGCGCCGCACTCGACGCCATCCGCGACAAGGGCGCCTTTGTCTGGGTGGTGTTCGACTGCTGCCATTCCGGCACCGCGACGCGCGCCGCGGAAGTCGATGACGAACTGGAGCGCAAGGTCGAGTTCGCCGACCTCGTCGGCGGCGACGACGCGGCGAGAGCAGCCGCGGTGAAGGCCTATGACGACATCTCGGCAAGCGCATCGCGCGGTTTCGACGAGAATGGCGGCCGCAAGCCGGCCTTCAACCTGACGCCGACCGGCGCAGAGCCGATCGCCAGGGGCAAGCTGGTCGCCTTCTATGCCGCGCAGACGGTCGAGACGACGCCGGAAATGCCGCTGCCCAAGGGCACGCCCGACGCGCCGCGCTTCGGCCTGTTCACCTTCACCATCCTGTCGAAATTGGCCGAGAACCCCAACGTCACCTATCGCCAGCTCGGCCAGGCCGTGCTGCAGCAATATTCGGCCGACGGCCGCACAAGGCCGACGCCCCTGTTCGAGGGCGAACTGGACGCCCGCGTGTTCGGCACCGACAAGACCGACGCCGTCATGCAATGGCCGATTGCCGTCAAGGACGGCGATGTCGCGATCGGCGCCGGGCTGCTGCAGGGTCTGACCCCCGGCAGCAAGCTCGCCATTTTGCCTTCGGCGCTGTCGAAGCTCTCCGACGCCGTCGGCTATCTCGAAGTGAAATCGGCAAAAAACCTCGAATGCCAGCTCGCACCGGTCGAATTCGACGGCAAGCCGGCGCTTGCGCCGACGGCGGTGCCCGCCGGCGCCTATGCGCGCGTTGCCGAACTCGCGGTCGACTACAAGCTGCTGGTGGCAAAGCCGGCGCCGACCGCAGGGCTCGAAAAGGAAACCGAGCTGGTCAATTCGGTTCTGGACGAATTGGTGGCGAAGCCGAAGTCCGGCTTCCACATCGCGCTGGTCGAGCCCGGCAAGAGCGCCGATCTGCGGCTTGCGGTGCTGCGCGAAAAATCCATGGACGGCGCTGCCGCCAACGCCAGCGACGAACCGGCGCTGTGGTTCCTGCCGGCGTCCGGCGACATCAGCTTGAAGGACGGCAGCAAGCCGCCGCGCATCGTCATCCATCAGGATGGCCGCGACAAGCTTGCGGAAAACACAGCCAAGACCCTGACCACGATCTTCCGCGCCACCGGCCTGTCGCGGCTCGCCGCGGCGTCCGACTACCGGCCGGACGAGGTCAGCGTCCAGTTCCTGATCAAGCGCCAGGACAGCGATGTGCTGGAGCCGATCGAATCCTCGACGGTGCCGCGCGTTTCGCCGGGCGATCAGGTACACATTGCGGCCAGGAACGAGTCCGACGAGTTCGTCGACATCAACGTGCTCTATATCGGCAGCGACTATTCGATCACCCACATCGTCGCCGAGCGGCTGGCGCCGATCAACCAGCAGGCCGATCAGGGCCTGAAGGAAGGGCTGCTCGCCTTCACCGACACCAGCTTCGGCATGGAGCGCATGATTGCCGTGCTGACCGAGGCGCCGCCGCAGAGCGAGAAAGAGGACCTGAGCTTTCTTGCCCAGGAAGGCGTGCGCGCCGTGACGCGTGCCGCATCGGGAACGCCTGGTTTTTCCGACATGCTGGCCGACATCGGCATGGCGCCGGCGACGCGCTCGGTGATGCGGCTTGCCGACAAGAGCGGTCCCAAAGGCGCGGTGATGATCTTCCCGATGGAGACGGTGCCCCGCGCCTGACCTGACATCGCTTCGCCGGCTCTTGCCGGCGTGATATAGGAACATTCCCGGCTCGCGACACTTCTATGCGCCGCGGCTGGATGCAACAGATGAGGACATCAGTGACTATCCCCGTGCTCTCCTGGCGTGCAGCGACGGTCGGCCTTGCCGGCAGCCTGTTGCTGGTTGCCAGCGCCTCGGCGGACGAGAATTGCGGCCTGTGCGCCAAGCAGATCGTCACCAATTCCGAGCTCGCCACCTGCTTTCTCGACCAGTACGACCAGATCGCCAAGACCGGCAACACGGCCGTTGTCGTCGATCTCTCCAGCTGCGCCTCGCGCGGCGTGGTCGAGCCCTTGCCGTCACCCAGCAAGGCGGCTGCCGAACCGGACGTGCAGTTCATGATTTCGCGCACGCAGCTCGATTGCCTGAAAAAGAAGCTAGAGACACCTGGCATCGTGCTCGATCCCACCGCCATTATCCAACTGGACAGCTGCGGGTGAAAAAGCCGGGGGGCACTGCAACGCAAAAATCGCCGGCCACATCGGCGCCGGCACCGGCCAAGAAGCCGGCGACCTTGCCCGAAACCACCGAAGGCTTTCCGTGGCCGAGCAGTCACGAGATCAAGAAGGAAGCCAACCCGTTCACCGACCGCGACTGGCGCATGCTGATCTACGCCTGGTCGGGTCTCGCCGTGCGCCTGGCGATCATCTTCACCCTGGGCTTCTCGGTCTTCCAGTTTCTGGCAAACCAGGAACAGAAGCGCGTCGAGCAGACGATGTCGCTGGTCGAGCTCTGGGAAAGCAAGGATTTTCAGCAGGCGCAACGCGCGCTCAAGGAGCGCCTGTCGGCACTCAACGCCAAATACGACAATCTGCTCAGCGCCACGCCGTCGCCGACCGAGGAACAAGTGTTTCGGCAACGCATCGGGATCGAGGCCATGACTGCCGGCGGCGGCACCATGCCGATCGCCGACTTCAACGACAATTTCGATCGCATCGTCTATTTCCTCAATCGTCTCTCGATCTGCGTCGAGGGCAAGCTCTGTTCGCGCGATGTCGCCGATGCCTATTTCCGCGACTATGCGGTGTCGTTCTGGAGCTATTTTGCCGGCTACATCGAAAAAGAACGCAAGGCCGGTTCCGCCAATTATGCCCAGGCGATCGAGAATTATGTGCGTCACGGGTCGCCGCCGCCCACCGACTCCAAATAGCGGCGCAACAAGGTGCCGGGCAGCTCCCATCCCTTGCGTGCTATCCGGTGGCTAATCCTGGTCGGTCTTCTGGTGTTAACGTCAACGGCCGGTGCCGAGGACCTCGATTTCCACCTCGATCTCAACACCGGCGGCCACAGCGCCAGGGTCACCGACCTTGCCTTCACGCCGGACGGCGAGGAACTGGTCTCCGCATCTGACGACAAGACCATCCGCATCTGGGACTGGCAGAGCGGGGTGACGCTCCGCACCATCCGCGGCTATCTTGGCAATGGCAATGACGGCAAGGTCTTTGCGATCGCCGTGTCGCCGGATGGCAAGACGATCGCCGCCGGCGGTTATTTCGGCGCCGGCATCGGCGACAAGCCCCCTTATGGCGATATCAGGCTGTTCGATTTCGCCACCGGCAAGATCAAAACCGTGCTCAAGGCCGCCGACTATGCCATTTATGATGTCGCCTTTTCACCCGACGGAAACACGCTCGCCGCCGGCGGTGGCGATGGTTTCGTCTACCTCTGGCGGGCGGACGACAAATCCGCGTCGGGCTGGACGCTGGCGGAAAAATTCGATGCCGATTCCTGGCGTGTGGAAAAGCTCGCCTTCGCCGCTGCGGGAACCCGGCTGGCAGCGACGACCACCGACAACGGCATCCGGCTCTGGGACGTCGCCAAGGCCGAGGAAATTCCTTTGCCCGCCGAGGCCGAGCCGCTGCGCGATGTCGGCGTCGCCGCACTCGCCGTGTCATTGGATGGCAGCCTGTTCGCCACCGGCAGCAAGGACGGCGACGTCCAGCTCTGGCAGGCCAGCACGGGCAAATTCGTCCGCGCCATGCCGAAGCAGGATTTCCAGATCGGCGCTCTGAGCTTCGCCACGGGTTCGCGGCTTGTTGCGTCATGCAGCTACCACTGCGCCGACAAGCATCGCTCGGTGGTCTGGAATACCGACAGCGGCGAGCAACTGCTCGACTATAACGGCCATGACGGCACGGTCTTTGCTGGCGCCGGCAATGCCGACGGTTCGCTGGTGGCGACAGCCGGCGGCACCCGCAACGGCATCCAGGTCTGGAACCCCATGACCGGCGAGCGCAAGGCGCTGCTGCAAGGGGTCGGCGAACCCGTGACGGCGATCGGGATCGATGCGGCGAGCAACTCCATCGCTTGGGGCAACACCAACCCCTGCCCTGAACGCGTGTCCTGTCCCGAGCTGCAGGGCACGCTGGACAAGGTACTGGCACTACCGACGGCCGAGCGGTTCTTCGAAGACCCGGTGGCGTTGGCGGAACAGGGCGCCTATGCCCGCGCGGCACTCGCACAGGGTGAGTGGTCGCTCCGTGCTGCCCCCGGCGGCAAGGACGGCCTGGAGAATGCCGTGCTCGAAATCGCGAGCGGCGGAAAGGTGATGCACAGCATCGAGAATGCCGCCACCAATGGCTTCGTCCATTCGGCTTACACGCTGATCGGCAATGGGCTTGGCCTGATCACCGGCGGCAGCGACGGCACGCTGTTGGAATACAAAACCGCGACCGCCGATGTATCGGGTGAATTCACCGGCCACACCGGCGAGATCAACGCCATGGTTGCCGCCGAGAAGGAAGGGCTGTTGGTCACCGGCAGCGCCGACCAGACCGTGCGGTTGTGGAATTTGAAGAGCCACAAACTGATCGTGTCGATGTTCTTCGCCGGTTCCGAATGGATCGCCTGGATGCCGCAGGGCTACTATTATTCCTCCGCCGACGGCGACAAGTTGATAGGCTGGCACGTCAATCAGGGTCGCGACCACGAAGGGCGTTTCATCAGCGCCGGCCAGCTGAAGAAATATCTCTGGAGCCCGGAAATGGTGCGCCGGGCCATCATCCTGCGCAGCGCCGAACAGGCGGTCCAGGAAATGCGCCCCGGCGTCGACCGCGAGCTGGAAAAGCTGCTCGAGCGCAAACCGCCGGAATTCGGCATCAAGCTTGCCGCCGACCAGAGCAACGTCCGCGAGGGCTATGTCGCCGTCGAGATTTCGGGCGCGCAGGAAGCCGGCGCCGATGTCGCCGGATTTTCGATCCTGTCGGACAGCCGCAATGTCGGCGATGTCACCGCTCGGTCAATCGATGGCGGCAAGAGCACCATCGTCGAAGTGCCGGTCGAGAATGGCGAAAATACCATTCGCATCACCGGCACCAACGAGTTCGGCTATCTGACCGAGCGCAGTGTCACAGCACTTGGCAGGAAAACCGAAAAGCCCGCCAACAAGGGCAAGCTCTACGTCGCCGTGATCGGCGTCGACAAATATCCTTTCCTCACCGATGCATGCGCCGGCCACGCCTGCGATCTGCGCTATCCCGTCGATGACGCCACCGAATTCCTCAAGGTGATCTCGCAGAAATCCGCGCCCTTGTTTTCGGCGATGGAGACGCTGGTTCTGGTCAACCGCGAAGCGCTGGATGAGGCGCCCGATTCCGGCAAGGACGTGTTCAAGGTCGCCAGCGCCGACACCATCTTGGAACCGGATTCCGACACGATCGACGACCAGCTCGCCGACTTTCTCGACAGACCCGGCGAGAACGACACCACCATCATTTTCGTCGCCGGTCACGGCATCAACATCGACGAAGATTATTATTTCATCCCCACGGACGGCCGCAAACAGGATGCCGACCGCTGGAAGCGCTCCTCGCTGGTCGACTGGGGCGACATCCAGAAATCGGTTGAGCGGGCCAAGGGCATGCGCTTCATGCTGCTCGACACCTGCCACGCCGCCAACGCCTTCAACCCGCGCCTGGAAAAAGACGCGCAGAACGCACGCATCATCGTCTTCTCGGCCACCGCTGCCAACAACACCGCCGCCGAACTGCCCGAGCTCGGCCATGGCGTCTTCACCTATTCGATCCTCGAAGGCCTGCGCGGCCGGGCCAAGACCTCCGACGGCGGCGTGACGCTGTTCGGCCTCGCCGACTACATTTCGCGCGAAGTGCTGCGGCTGACCGCGTCCAAGCAGAAGCCGTTCTACTATGTCGGCGGCGTGGAGAACATTGTGCTGGCTGAGCCGTGAGAGGTCGGCACCCAGGCACCCCCCTCTGGCCTGCCGGCCATCTCCCCCGCAAGGGGGGAGATCAGTCTCTTCATCGCTGGAGATCTATTTTCAAGGTTGATGATTGGCGAAAGTCGAGGCGACATCCAATCTCCCCCCTTGCGGGGGAGATGTCCGGCAGGACAGCGGGGGGTGCCTGGGCACGGACCAGCATTCTGATCTTTGCCACCGCCTTGCTTATCCTCTCAGTGCTTCAAGCGTCTGCCGCCCCCATCACCTGCCCGCCCGGCGACACAAACTTCCCGTCCTTCTACTCCGACCCCACACTCTTCACCGACGCCATCGCCGCCGTCGCCAATATCGAGCCGTCCAACCAACGCCTCACCGGCATCACGGTCCCCCACCACCTGATCGTCGCAGATCTCGTCGCACTCGGTTTCCACGCCGCGTCCGGCTTCCGCTACAAGCGCATCGTCATCCTGTCGCCGGACCATTTCCACGAGACGCAGAAACTCTTCGCCACCACGACGCGCGGCTTCGACACCGTGCTTGGCCCGGTCCTGGCCGACACGGCAGCCCTGCGCCTTCTCCAGGCGAACAGCGACATGGTCGAGGACTCCTGCCTCTTCGCCAAGGAGCACGGCGTTCAAGCCATGCTGCCCTTCCTGCACCATTATTTTCCCGAGGCAACCATCGTGCCGGTGGCGATGTCGGTTAAGGCGAAGCGCGGCGACTGGGACCGGCTGGCGCAGGCGCTGAAAGCGATCGCCGACAAGGACACGCTGATCATCGAATCCACCGATTTCTCGCATTATCTGCCGCAGCACGAAGCCAGGCGTTTCGACCAGCAGACGCTGAACATGCTCGCCGCCGGTTCGCTCGACGGCATCGCGGCGCTGCGCCAGCCGGATCACGCCGATTCGGTCGGTGCGCTCTATATCCAGACCAGGCTGCAGCGCGAACTGTTCGGTGCTGCGCCCCTGGTCGTCGCCAACGAGAACTCGCAGGCGCATTCGGGCGACTATGTCGAGCGCACCACCAGCTATGTCGTGGCGCTGTTCGGCGCCTTCGGCCCCGGCTTGAACAATCCTGCCCGTCCCGACGACAAGCTCTATTATTTCGCCGGCGACGTGAATTTCGGTCGCGCCATGATGAGGATCCTGGTCCGCGACGGTGTTGCCGAGAAGATCGTCGACAGCGTGCTGGCCCTGACCCGCTCGCGGCCGCTGATCGTCAATCTCGAAGGCGTCATCCTGCCCAACGTCCCTGAAGCGATCGACGACATGACGCTGGCGATGCCAACCGATCTCGCCATCGGCATGCTGAAGAAATTGCATGTCGCCGCTGTCAGCCTTGCCAACAATCACGCCTATGACCTCGGCCCGTCAGGCTATGCCGAGACGCTGGCCGCTCTGGACGCCGCCGGCATCGCCCATTTCGGCCAGGGCGAGACGCTGGCGCTTGCCGATCTCGACCTAGTCGGGCTGACCGACATTGATACCAACGGCTCCAGGAACACCGACCTTCTGACGCCTGCTTTGCTCGACCGGCTGCTGCACGACAATGCCGAGCGGCCGGTGATTGCCTTCGTCCATTGGGGCCGCGAGTACAAGACGGAGCCGTCGCCGCGCGAGGAGATGCTTGCCGACCAGATGCGGCTGCGCGGCGTCACGGCAATCGTCGGCGGCCATCCGCATGTATCGAGCGAGGCGATCCTTCCGCTCGGCGGCGGCGATGTTGCGGAGATCTATTCGCTCGGCAATTTCCTGTTCGACCAGAAGGCCGAACGATCGTCCGGGTCGATGCTGGAACTCAGGGTGTTCAGCCAGGGCACGATCTTTGCCAGGCTGATCCCGCTGCCCAATTATTTCGAGATGGGCTCGAAATAACGCGATTCCCGAAAGGACGTGACAGGACCTCAACAGCCTTGCATATCTTCCGGCAGATAGCAGACCGCCGGCTTGGTGCTGGTTTCAAACAGCGACTGCTTCGGCCTGAAATAGAAGAACGTGGCCGGCTTGCTCTCCCGTGTGCTGCCATCGGCGAAATGGGCGGCGATGCTGAAGCGATGGATCGACGACATTGACGACCACATTTTCAGCCGTGCCGTGTAGGCGCTGAGATGCTTATTGCCGCGCACCGGCATGGGGATGCTGTAATCGGTCTTGCCGATCGGAAATTCGATGTTCTGGTAGCGCAGCGCTTCGGGCGACGCGCCGCCGCCATCGCCGCATTCGGCGAGCGATTCTGGAACCTCGATGCTGACCAGCGAGACGATGACGCGAAACGGCTCGCTCTGTTGGTAGATAGCGCCCTGTTCGTCCGCCCAGGAATAATCGAGCTTGCCAATCCCGGTCACGCTCATTTTCTCGACGCTGCCGCTGATGTAATCGGCAACGTCGCCGAACTTGACCTTGTTGGCCACCTGGGCGCGGCAGACATCCAGGCTGTCCCTTGACGGGCAAGTGAAGCGCTCGGTCTCGAGCGTGGTTGTGTCGACGCCGGCTTCAATCAGCACGTTCTTGATCGAGACGTCGACGCCGTCGCCGAAAGTGCCGATGTCCTTCGTGAACGTGCGGCTCGGCTCGCCGGTCGCGTTGTCCTCCTCGTCGGTCCTGGTGAACTGGATCGACATCTTCATGTCTTTCACGTCGCCCCAGCCATTGTTGACGATCGAGAAGTCGGGGCGGAAGCCGACGCAGCCATAATGCTCGCTGATCGACAGCATCGGCTTGCGGTAGGCCTCGCTCGCGGCCACCTTCATTTCCAGGCTGTCGATCTTGACCCTCGACTGGTCGGTGGTCTTGAGGTCGACTTCGGCGAAGGCCGGCGCCGTCTCCCAGTCCATGCCTTCATAGACATTGCCGGTACGAATCTCTCCGGTGCCGTTCCAGGCATCATTGTACTGGTCCGACACCGGATAGATCGCGATGTCTTCGTCGCGCACCAGATGCTGGTACTGCATGTCGGCCTGCTCCGTCATGCGCTGGTCGACGGCAATGCCGATCTCGACCTTGTCGGCGGAACCGCCGCCGGTCTGCGCCTTGAGCAACCCGCCCACTCTGGCATCGGCCAGCACGTCGGGGCGCGCACCGCCGATCTCCTTGCCCATCGCCCATTGCGACCAGTAGACGGTGCCGCCGGGCAACCGGGTGCGGCCCTTGCCATCCTTCAGCCCATCGGCAAAAGAGCCGACGAATATCTTGCCTGTCTTCGTCTCCAGCCTGCCCTCGCCATTCGGCACACCGGCCCTGAATTGCCCTTCATAGCGATTGCCGTCGGCATCGACATGGATCGCATGGCCGTCGAGCTGGCCGGCGACCCAATGGCCGTCGAGAATCTCGCCCGAACGCAGCTCCAGCCGGCCTTGTCCTTCGGGGCGGCCATTCCTGATCTCGCCGAAATAGCTGGAATAGATCGTCTTGGGGTCGTAGCTCGCCGAGCCGCGTACGCGCCAGACCAGCCTGCCCTTGCCGTTGACGGTGCCGTCGGCTGCGACGGTGCGGTCCGGCGACACGCCGGCTGCCGGCTCCCAGGTGAAATCAAGACCCAATTCCGGGTGGGAATCCCAGACCCGTACATTCTTGCGCAGCACCGAACGTGTTTCGCTTTGATAGAGGATTTGCACCCGCTCGGCCCAGGCGCCATCGGGTGCGGCACCGCCTTGATCGGCCATAGCGGAAAAGCATGTCAGTGCGGCCAGCATGGATGCAGCCGCCATCGCTTTGACCCCGAAGATCATTCTTGCCCGCGCCATCTTACCCAACCCCTTGGATCGCCTAGCGTAAGCACCGCTGCAACACAGTGCAAGAGAGGTGTTTCGATACAAAAAAAACCGGCGGCAGGAACGTCCCGCCGCCGGTTTGGTAGTGCTGGTTATCGCCGCTGTTTGCCGGCGAAAGATCATTCAGCCTTATTTGTACAGGCTGTTGATCCACGCCACGTTGGCGGCGTTCAGGCGCACCGCAGTGTTGGCGTTGGGGCTTTCGGCCACGTTCACGCCGGTGACGACGCGCTGCTTGGCGCCATTATCATAGGCGTAGACCGAGCTGCCGCTCGATCCCGGATAGGTGTCGCAGTCGTACTGGAAATACTCCGCGCCGACGTTTTCGGCTTTCACTTCGCAGGTCGCCTTCCACATCGTTCCCATCGGCTTGTCGCCGGGGTAGCCAACGATGTTTGCGGTGAAATCGCCGAGGTTCTCATAGTTGGCATAACCCAGCCAGCCGAGATTGGTGCCGACATCCTGCTTCAGCGTGATGATGCCGAGATCCCACGGAATGACCGAGCCGTAGTAACCCTGATAATTGTCGATGAAGCCCTGCAAGATATAGACGCTCTCGTAGCTGAAAGCGCCAAACGGTGCATCGTCGGCGGTGTTGCCGTTGAGCGACGGCACGAAGATGACGTCGTCGAGCCAAGCCTTGTCTTCATTGCTGTAGAGGCAATGCGCCGCGGTGAGCACCGTGCGCGGACCGATCAGGGTTCCCGAGCAGCTGCCGTAACCGCTCTTGGCTTTGCCTTCGATATAGCCGATCGCGGTGAACGGGTACGTCTTGGTGTTCTTGATCTGCTCGCGGTCGTCGGCCCCGAACACCTGGCGGCCGGCTTCGTCGCCGCCCGTCAGCCCGGTCTTGTTGGCCGCTGGTGCGTTAGCGGGCGCATTCAGTTCCTTGATGACAAGGTCCTTCAGCGTCTCGCCGGCATCGATCTTGATGTCCTTGCCATCGGCGGAACGTCCGACGATGCCATAGGATTTGACCGCCGTGCCCTCGTCGGTCAGCGGCGCTGCCCGGCTGGCTTCATCTTCGGTCAGTTTCGGCGGCGCGATCGGCTTTGCACGGCCGGGCTGGTAGTCGCCCGTTCCGAGATCGCGCATGCTTTCGCCATTGCCGGCATTCGCTGAGCCGGGATCGGCGGCGAAGGCAGGCATCGTCCACAGTGCGGTGGATAGCAGTGCGGACGCAATGATAGTGCTTGTCAGTTTCGTCATGGTGAGACTCTCCCAAAAGTCAGCAAGGAGTGGAGCAAAATACAGAAATATTGTCGAGATCGTGGTGGAGTTAAAAAATTAGTTTGGTTACCCGCCCGTATCGGATCATCGGTCCGGGCGGCCTCGTTAAAGCCCTCCGCCAAACGCACCCGCGTCGATATACTGCCTAAAATAATCCAACATTGGCAATGACAAATCGCTTCCACGTAGCCCGTGGGGGCTATAGGGTTTGGGTGGGCTCTGCCCGATGGGGCACGATTAGCAAAAGTCGTATTTCGGTTTATGACCGCGCGGATGTCGTTCGTTCTGGCAGAAGGCGATCGAGGTACCGCTACCGCTTCTGTTGGTTATGCGTCATGGCGGCATGGCTCGGCATTTTTCATCTCAGGAGGGTTTCAAGGTGAACATTATCCATCGGTTCAGGCCGCTTGCCGCTGCATCGCTGCTGGGCATCGCGGCCGCTTTCCCCGCCGTCAACGCGCTCTATGCAGCCGACGACGCCGCCAGGCCGGAAGCGGCGGTCTCGCCGATGCAGCGCGTCGCCGAATCCCGGGACAAGGCCAAGGCCGAGAATCCCGACGGGGCCGACCGCGTCTATGGCGGCAAGGAAGCCGACAAAGGGGCCTATCCGTTCCAGGTGGCGCTGCTGACCAGCGCCCGGCTGGACCCCAGCCCGGCCTCGCAGCCGAACGCGCAATTCTGCGGCGGCAGCCTGATTGCTCCGCAATGGGTGCTGACGGCGGCGCACTGCCTCAACGACAAGGGCCGGCCGATTTCGCCCGACACGGTGACCGTGCTGACCGGCGCCACCGATCTTACCGAAGGCAAGCGCTACAAGGTGGTCGAGGTCATCGTCAACGAGGGCTACAGCGAACAGACGCTGGACAATGATCTCGGCCTGCTCCGGCTGGCGGAGCCCGCCGATGCGCCGGTCATCAAGATCACCAATGAGCCGACGCCAGACAGCGGCAAGACCACGGTCATCGGCTGGGGCAAGATGCAGGACGGCACCTTCCCGACCGCGCTGATGGTGGCCGATCTCGATCTCGAGCCGAGCGCTGCCTGCAACAGCGGCATCAAGTCGATCTATGCGCATGACCTGAAGGCGGCACTTGGCGATCTCTCGCATCGGATGCGTTATTCGGAAAAGGGCATCGATGCCGCCGCCAATGCGATCGCCGCCGATATGTCGGATCCGCTGACCAAGAACATGATCTGCGCCGGCACCGACAGCGGCGAACGCGACGCCTGCAACGGCGACAGCGGCGGTCCGCTGTTCATGACCGGCGCCAACGGTCCGGTCCAGGTCGGCGTCGTCTCCTGGGGCGAAGGTCCGTCCGACGGCACCGCCGCTTGCGGCCACAAGAATGCCTATGGCATCTACACGCGATTGGCCAACTATACGGGTTGGATCGAAGCCAAGATGAAGACCCCGGCTCCCGCAGCCGCGGCGGCGCCCAAGGCCGGTCTCGGCACGGCCAAGAAGCCCTGAACGGGCCCGAAGCTTGATAAACGCAAAACGGCGGGATCTTTCCCGCCGTTTTGATTCATGTCCGGTGCCGGCTGTTCCGCTTACTTCCGCGGCGGGCCTTTGCGCTCGGCCGACGCCGCCCACAGATTGATGTCGGACTCGCGTGCGTAAGTGTCGATTTCGGCGAGCTCGGCATCGCTGAACTCGAGCACCTTGAGCGCGCCGACGCAGTCCTCGACCTGTTCGGGCCGGCTGGCGCCGATCAGCGCCGAGGTGACCCGGCCCTTGCGCAGCACCCAGGCTAGCGCCATCTGCGCCAGCGTCTGGCCACGCTTGCCGGCGATCGCGTTCAGCGCCTGGATGTTAGCGATGGTCTTTTCGTTGATGAAGGCGGGCCGCAGCGACTTGCCTTGGCTGGCGCGGCTACCCTCGGGGATGCCGCCGAGATATTTGTCGGTCAGCATGCCTTGCGCCAGCGGCGAGAACACGATCGATCCGACACCGAGCCCTTCCAGCGTATCGAGCAGTCCGTCCTCTTCGACCCAGCGGTTGAGCATCGAATAGCTCGGCTGATGGATGATGCAGGGCGTACCGAGCTGCTTCAATATGTCGGCGGCCTCGCGCGTGCGCTGCGAATTGTAGGACGAGATGCCGGCATAGAGCGCCTTGCCGGAACGCACCGCATGGTCGAGAGCGCCCATCGTTTCCTCAAGCGGCGTATCCGGATCGAAGCGGTGCGAATAGAAGATGTCGACATAGTCGAGCCCCATCCGCTTCAGGCTCTGGTCGAGGCTCGCCAGCACATATTTGCGGCTGCCCCATTCGCCATAAGGCCCTGCCCACATCTCATAGCCCGCCTTGGTCGAGATGATCAGCTCGTCCCGATAGCCGGCGAAGTCGGTGCGCAATATCTCGCCGAAGGCGATCTCGGCCGAGCCGGGCGGCGGGCCGTAATTGTTGGCGAGATCGAAATGGGTGATGCCGAGATCGAAGGCCTTGCGCGCGATCGCCTGCTTGGTGTTGTGCGGCGTGTCGTTGCCGAAATTGTGCCACAGGCCGAGCGAGATCGCCGGCAGTTTCAGGCCGGATCGCCCACATCTGTTGTAGAGCATTTTCTCATAGCGGTGTTCAGCCGGCTGCCAGCGCATGGGTACAGATCCTGGATTGTATGGGTGTCGGCGCGAGCGCGCCGACACCCTTCTACCTCATTTCTGCTTCGCCAACAGTCCTTTTGCGTCCTTGACGCCGAGTGCAGCCGGCCGCTCGCAGCTGGTCTGCATGGCGACGAACTTGCCGGTCTCGCCCGACCGCAACAGGCCGGTCATGACATCGACGGCATGCAGCGCGAGCTCCATCGAGCAACGATGCGGCCGGCCCTCGGCGATCGCCAGCGCCATGTCGGCAAGGCCTGCGGTGCGGTAGTTGGCCATCATGCCCTGGCCGTGCATTTCGTTGGGCACGCCGAACGGATGCTGCCATTTCGGCAGTTTCTTCACCGGTTTTGCCGCCTTGGTTATGCGCACGTCGCCACCGAAGAAATTCGGATCCGGCACGAACACCGTGCCCGTCTCGCCATAGAGTTCCATCGGCGCGTGACCATGCGCCCAGACGTCCCAGCTGGTGTTGAGCGTGATCACGGCGCCGTTCTCGAACTCCAGCAGGCCGTGGATCGTCGTCGGCGTGTTCACCGGGATTTTTTCGCCCGCGCGCGGTTTCGACGAGATCGTGCGTTCCTTGGCAGGCGTCGTCGCGAAGGCCGCCACCTGCTTCACCGGCCCGATCAGCTGGATCAGGTTGGTGATGTAGTAGGGCCCGATGTCGAGCACCGGCCCGGCGCCCGGCTGGAAGAAGAAATCGGGATTGGGGTGCCAGTGCTCCATGCCGTGGCCCATCACATGACAGGTGCCGCTGGTGATCTTGCCGAGCGCGCCGGTGTCGATGAGGTTGCGCACCAGCTGGTGCGCGCCGCCGAGGAAAGTGTCCGGAGCCGAACCGATGCGCAGCCCTTTCTTCTCGGCCCGGCTCTTGAGGTCGAGGCCTTCCTTGACCGACAGCACGAACGGCTTTTCCGAATAGACGTGCTTGCCGGCATCGAGGATCTGCTTCGACACCCCGTAGTGCACCGCCGGGATGGTGAGGTTGACGACGATGTCGATCTCGTCATCCTTGAGCAGTTCTTCGACGGTCTCGGCGCGCAGCTTGAACTCCTTCGCCCGTGCCTTGGCCGCGTCCATGTTGATGTCGGCGCAGGCGCGCATCTCAATGCCGCGAAACAGCGGCGCCAGCGAGAAATACGCTTTCGAGATGTTGCCGCAGCCGATGACGCCGATACCCAGTTTCTTTGCCATGATGATTGTTCCTAGTAAGCCTTGACGGATGCGAGCGAGCGGCTGGCGAAGCGCTCGATATCGTTGGGGTTGTCCTGTTCCATGACGTAATATTTGGCCGCGCTCTTCGCCCGAAGTGTCTTGATCAGGCCGGCCCAGTCGATGGTGCCGTGGCCGACATCCGCCCAGCCGTCCTCGTCAAGGCCTTCGCCTGACTTGGCCATGTCCTTGACATGGACGGCGCTGATGCGCTTGCCGTGCTTTTCGATCCACGGCAGCGGATCAACGCCACCGCGGACTACCCAGGCGACGTCCATCTCCCAGCCGATGTCGGGCGCAGCCGACAGGATGTGATCCTGCGGCACCGAGCCGTCGGCGAGTGTCTTGAACTCGAAATCATGGTTGTGCCAGGCAAAGCCGTAGCCGGCTTTTTTTGCGATCTCGCCGACCTTGGCCAGACGCTCGCCAAAGCCGCGCCAGCCGGCAGCGTCGGCCGGCCGCTGCTCGGCCAGCAGATAGGGACAGATAACGAGCGTGATGCCGAGTGCGTCGGCTGTTTTGCGTACGCCGTCGAAATCATTCTCCAGCGCATCGATCGAGAAATGTCCGGTCGGCATCGAAAGCCCGTTCTTGTCGAGTTCGGCGCGGAACGCCGTGGGGTCGTCATAGACGCCGCCGAAACCTTCGACTTCCTTGTAGCCGAGCTTGCCGAGCATTTTCAGGATGCCGTCCCACGGCTGGAAATTGCGGGCGCTGTAGAGTTGGAATGACCAGTTCATCGTCTCTGTCCGTTTCTTGGGTGGTTAAGGCTTGGGGATGTTTTCGGGGGATCGTTTTCGCGAGATCGTTTTAGGGGGATCGTTCTTGGGAGGATGGTTTGCGGATGATTCTAGAGGGTCACAGGCGATTGCCGGTCGCAGCGTCGAACAGCGAGGCGCGCGCCGGATCGAAACCGAACTGGATCGGATCGCCGCTGCGCAGCGTCCGTTCCGCTTCGACGCGGAAGGAGAGGTTGCGGCCGGCAAGCTTGGTCCACACCAGCGTGTCGGAACCCATCGGCTCAACGATCTCGACCGAACCGCCGGCGGAAAACGGCATCGACTTTGCAGCGTCACCGAAAGCGATGTGTTCAGGCCGGATGCCCAGCACGCAAGCGCCGGCCGGGCGCTCCGTGCCGTCAAAGGTATAGCGGTCGAGCGGCACCGAAACACCGTCGGTCCTGAACGCCGGAGCAGCACCGGCTTCCAGCTCCCCTTCGAGGAAATTCATCGCCGGCGAGCCGAGGAAGCCCGCGACAAAACGGTTGACCGGCCGGTTGTAGATCGTCTGCGGCGCGTCGAGCTGCTGGATGACGCCGCCGCGCATGACCGCGATACGGTCGGCCAGCGTCATCGCCTCGATCTGGTCGTGGGTGACGTAGATCATGGTGTTCTGCAGCTTGCGATGCAGAAGCTTGATTTCGACGCGCAGTTCCGAGCGCAGCTTGGCGTCGAGATTGGATAGTGGCTCGTCGAACAGGAAGACGTCGACGTCGCGCACCAGCGCCCGCCCGATCGCCACGCGCTGGCGTTGGCCGCCGGACAAGGCCGCGGGCTTGCGCTGCAAAAGCGGCTCGATCTGCAGGATCTCGGCGGCGCGGGCGATGCGCTTGGCGATCTCGTCCCTGGGCACGCCGGCAACGCGCAGGCCGAACGACAGGTTCTTCTCCACCGTCATTTGCGGATAAAGCGCATAGGACTGGAACACCATGCCGATGCCGCGATCCTTGGGCTCTTCCCAGGTGACGTTCTTGCCCTTGATGAAGATGCGGCCTTCGGAAATATCGAGCAGCCCGGCGATGCAGTTGAGCAAGGTCGACTTGCCGCAGCCCGAGGGACCGAGCAGCACGATGAACTCGCCCTCTGCGACCTCGAGATTGAGGGTCTGCAGCACCGATACAGAGCCGAAATTCAGGGACAGGTCCTGGATCGAAACGCTGGTGCCGTTGGCTGCCGTCATCGCCATCACCCTTTCACCGCACCGGCGGCGATGCCGCGCACGAAAAGCTTGCCGGAAATGAAGTAGACGATGAGTGGCACAAGGCCGGTCAGGATGGTGGCGGCCATGTTGACGTTGTACTCCTTCACGCCTTGCACCGAATTGACGATGTTGTTGAGCTGCACCGTCATCGGATAGGTGTCGGGACGGGTGTAGACGACGCCGAACAGGAAGTCGTTCCAGATGCCGGTCACCTGCAGGATGATGGCGACGACGAAGATCGGCAGCGACATCGGCGCCATGATCCGCAGGAAGATGCCCCAGAAGCCGGCGCCGTCGACCCGTGCCGCCCTGAACAGCTCTTCCGGCATCGAGGCAAAATAGTTGCGGAACAAAAGCGTGAGGATCGGCATGCCGAAGATGGAATGGACGATCACCAGGCCGCTGAGGCTGCCGTAGAGTCCGATCTCGCGCAGGATGATGACGATCGGATAGATCATCACCTGATAGGGGATGAAGGCGCCGACGATCAGGATGACGAAGAATGTGTCGGCGCCCTTGAAGCGCCAGTTGGCGAGCGCATAGCCGTTCACCGAGGCGATCGCGATCGACAGCAGCACCGACGGCACGGTGATGCGCACCGAATTCCAGAAGCCGCGCGAAAGCCCGTCGCAATTGAGGCCGGTGCAGGCGGTCGCCCACGCCTTCACCCACGGTTCGAACGTGATTTCGAGCGGCGGCGAGAAGATATTGCCCATCCGTATCTCGGGCATGCCCTTAAGCGAGGTGACCACCATCACATAGAGCGGCAGCAGATAGTAGACTGCCACCACGATCAGCGTGCCATAGAGGAAGATGTTGCGGCGCGAGAAGACATGCCGCGGCTTCGGCCCGCGCGGCCCCGAGGCTTCGCGCTCGGCGGCACCCGCGCTGGCGGGCAAAGGGACGGCCGGGTCAGCCACGCTTCCTGCCTCCGAATTCAAGGTAGGCCCACGGCACGACGACGATCACCACCGAGAGCAGCATCATGGTCGAGGCGGCAAAGCCCTGGCCAAGATTCTGTGCGAAGAACATGTAGTCGTAGACATATTTGGCCGGCACTTCGGAGGCGATTCCGGGGCCGCCGCTGGTCTGGGCGACAACGAGGTCGTAGACCTTGACGATGCCCGACGCGATGATGACCAGCGTGGTGATGAAAACCGGCCGCATCATCGGGATGACGATGAACAGATAGGTCTTCCACATCGGGATCCCGTCTACCCGCGCCGCCTTCCAGATGTCCTCGTCGATGCCGCGCAGGCCGGCCAGCATCAAGCACATGATGAGCCCGGTGCCTTGCCACAGCGCCGCAATCGAAATGCCGTAGATGACGATGCTGGAATTGTAGAGCGGGTCGAAGTTGAAGCTCGTCCAGCCGAGGTCCCGCACCACATGCTGGATGCCGAAATCCGGATTGAGCAGCCACTGCCAGACCAGGCCGGTGACGATGAAGGAAAGCGCGAACGGATAGAGGAAGATGGTGCGGAACGTGTCCTCGAAACGGATCTTCTGGTCGAGAAGCGCTGCAAGCAGGAAGCCGATGACCAGTGAGAACACCAGCGAGATCGCGCCGTAGATCAAAAGGTTCTCGATCGAGATCAGCCAGCGCGGCGTCGCCCACAGCCGGTAATACT
This sequence comes from Mesorhizobium sp. C416B, assembly GCF_030323165.1. Lineage (NCBI taxonomy): Bacteria > Pseudomonadati > Pseudomonadota > Alphaproteobacteria > Hyphomicrobiales > Phyllobacteriaceae > Mesorhizobium > Mesorhizobium sp. C416B. Next base: position 4,745,059 of record NZ_CP100471.1, on the reverse strand, counting down.
GGTCGAGCCCGGCGAAATTCAGCCGTGGCAGCAGCTTCGAATTGGTAAAGGAATAGAACACCGTCCAGACGGTGCCGCCGACGAAAACCACCGACGCGGTGAGGATCATCGGGATCGAGGCGACCTTCGCATTGATGTTGCGGAACAGCGGGTTGGGGCGTTCGCTCTTGCTCATCTCGTCAGCCGGCTGGGTAAGGGCGGTGCGATCCCGGCCCTGCTTTCGCAAGGCCGGGAGCGAGGTGTATTGCCTCCAACGTCAGTCTGCCGAAGCGATGAGGTCGGCGAAGCGCTTCTGCGCGTCTTCGATGGTCAGGTCCGGCTTGGCGAAGAATTCGGCGAAGAGATCTTCCTTCTGCTTCTGGGTATCCTGCGAAAGCAGTTGGTCCGTCCACGGGATGACGGCGCCCTTGGCGAGGATGGCCAGACCCTTCTTCATGCAGTCGTTCGCCGCATTGAGATCGACGTCGCCACGCACCGGCAGCGAGCCCTTCTTGAGATTGAAGGCGACCTGAGTCTTAGGGTCGAGCAGCGTCTCTGCCAACACCTCCTGCGCCTTGGACTTGTCGGCATCCTTGAGCAGCGGGAAATAGAAGGCGTCGCCGCCGGTGGCGATCACTTCGTTCAGACCGAGGCCCGGCAAGCAGGCATAGTCCTTGCCGGCGACCTTGCCGGCAACCTGGAACTCGCCTTGCGCCCAGTCACCCATGATCTGGCCACCGGCCTTGCCGGTGATGACGAGATTGGTTGCCTGGTTCCAGTCCTGCACATTGGTGTTCTTCGCCATCTTGCGGGCATCGTCGGCGGCCTTGAAGACCTTGGCGATCTCGGGCCCGGCGGCGAACTTGGCATCCTTGTCCTTGTAGACCTTAAGGAACGCGTCGGTGCCGCCGACCGCCGCCAGCAGCACGTCGAAGGCGCCGGAAGATTGCCAGGCCTGTCCGCCGACAGCGAGCGGGATGATGCCCGCCTTTTCCAGGGCGGGCGCTGCCGCCACGAATTCATTCCAGTCCTTCGGCAGCGGCACGCCGGCCTTCTCGAAGGCTTCGTTCGACAGCCACAACCACTGCCAGGAGTGGATGTTGACCGGCACGCAATAGATCTTGCCGTCGATGGTGCAGCTGTCGAGCAGGCTCTTCGGCCGCACGATTTCCGTCCACTTGCCCTTGGTGGCCACATCGGTGAGGTCGCGCATCAAGCCGGCCTGCACCAGTTCTTCGGCCTGCCGGCCGTGATTGAACTGGGTGGCGCCCATCGGATCGCCGCCGGTGATGCGGCTGATCATGATCGGCCGTGCCGTGCCGCCGGATCCGGCAATGGCGCCGTCGACCCAATGATTGCCGGTCGCGTCAAAAGCCTTCGCGAATTCCGCAACCGCCGCCGCCTCGCCGCCCGATGTCCACCAATGGGTCACTTCCAGGTCGGTGGCGGCCGCCGGGCCGGCAAGCTGAAGCGCGGCCGTCGCGGCAAGGGCAGCGGTCAAAAGTCTATAGCGCATTTCGGTTCCTCCCAGAATCTGAAACGTTACAGATTTTCGATACGGCAATTATGCGGTGCGTGCAACCCCTGAGATAAACGCGCTCGAATGTTTTTTCGAGGCGCGAACAAATTCGTTGCGTGCGAACCGGCAAACTGCGCGCAAAACCGGGTGCTGCGCTGCAAAATCATGCTGCAGCGCAAGAAAACCGTCTCGAACCTGATTGTCGCGCAACGTTTCTGGCCGCCAAAACCCTGCCAAAACCATGGCTTGAGAGACCCACGCGCTGCGATGGTGGAAATCTGTAACGTTTCAGTATATTGAGGCCTGACGGCGAAGAACCGTGCCACATCGTCATCGAAGCGATTGTCGGCTGGTCCGGCGGCTGCTATGCGCCTGACGGGGCGGGACGAATGGACAGGGACCAGACGGAGAAGGACGACGAGGCGTCGGCGCATGAGCGGCCGACGCTGAAAACGCTTGCCTTCATGACCGGGCTCGGCGTCACCACCGTCTCGCGCGCGCTCAAGGATGCACCCGAGATCGGCGCCGAGACCAGGCGGCGGGTTCAACTCGTCGCCAGGCAGATCGGCTACCGGCCGAACCGCGCCGGCGTGCGCCTGCGGACTGGCAAGACCAATGTTATCAGCCTCGTGCTCAATACCGAGCGCGAGATCATGAGCTTTGTCTCGGACATCATCTACGGCGTCTCGGAGGTCATTGCCGACACACCCTATCACCTGATCGTCACGCCCTACTCGCGCTCGCAGGATCCGCTGGACCCGGTAAAGTATCTGGTCGAGTCCGGCTCGGCCGATGGCGTCATCATCTCACGCACGCAGCCCAACGATCCGCGCGCCCGCTACATGCTGGAGCGTGGCATACCCTTTGCCACGCATGGCCGCACCGATATGGGGCTTGTCCACCCCTATCACGACTTCGACAATTACGCCTTCGCCGCCGAAGCGGTGCGCCATCTGGCCAGCGTCGGCCGGCGCCGGCTGGCGCTGGTAGCGCCGCCGGTCGGGCTCACCTATTACGACCACACGGTCAATGGCTTTGCCGACGCACTGAGCGAGGTCGACGCCAGCGAAGTGCCGTTCAACGCTGTTTCGATCGACCAGTCGATCGATCAGATCAGGACGCGGACCGCGCAGTTGATGCGCCGCGACGTCAGGCCGGACGGTTTCGTCAGCAGCGCCGCCGCAGCAACGCTGGCCATCGTCGCCGGCATCGAGGATGCCGGCCTGAAACTCGGCCGCGACGTCGATGTCGTGTCCAAGCAATCGTCGGAACTGCTGCATCTGTTCCGCCGGGAGTTGCTGATCGTCAACGAAGACTTCCGCCTCGCCGGCACCGAGCTTGCCCGCGCCGTGCTGGGCTGGATAGGCGGCGCGGCACCTGGCTCTTTGCAGACTGTGGTCAAGCCAGGCGACGTCGTCGCGTATCAGGGCTGACTGGCACGACCTGAGAGGCCGCCTCACCTGACCCTAGCCGGCAGCGCCGCTGCCCCATGGGCCATGGAAAGCCCCCTGCTCGCCGATGCGCTCGAAACCATGCGCGCCGAAGAAATCGCGCTGCGCCTGGATCAGGTTCGAGGTGCCGCGGCCCTGGCGGTAGCTGTCGAAATAGGCAAGCGCCGACGCCAGCGCCGGCACGGGCGAACCGGCCTCCGACGCTCTTGCGACGATGCGCCGGAGCGACGGATGCGCCTCCTGCATCATGGTGGTGAAAGCCGGCGCCATCAAAAGGTTGGTGGACGCGCCGCCCGAGCCGAAGGCTTCCGCCATGGTGTCGAGCATCTGCGAGCGGATGATACAGCCGGCACGCCAGATCTTGGCGATGGTCGGCATCGGCAAGTTCCAGTTGAACTCCTTCGAGGCGGCGCTCATCACCGCGAAACCTTGTGCATAGGCGGCGATCTTGCCGGCGAGCAGCGCCAGCTCCAGGTCTTTCAGAAGTGCCGCCTTGTCGCCGGAGATCTTGATGACGCCGATATTGCCATAGGCTTTTTCGGCCGCCTGCCGCTCATCCTTGATCGACGACAGCACGCGGGCCGCCACCGCCGCCTCGATGGCCGTCGCCGGAATGCCGAGCTGCTGCGCCTCGATGACAGACCATTTGCCGGTGCCCTTCTGGCCGGCACGGTCGAGGATGATGTCGACCACCGGCTTGCCGGTCTTTGCATCGTCGGCGGCCAGCACCTTGGCGGTGATCTCGATCAGATACGAATCGAGCCGGCCCTTGTTCCAGTCCTCGAAGACCTTGCCGATCTCCTTCGGCCCCATGCCGAGACCGTCACGCAGGATGCCGTAGATCTCGGCGATCATCTGCATGTCGGCATATTCGATGCCGTTGTGGATGGTTTTCACGAAATGCCCGGCGCCGTCTGTGCCAAGCCAGGCAGCGCACGGTTCATCCTTGAACTTAGCCGAGATCGCGGTCAGCACGCGTTCGACGCGCTTCCAGGAGTCTTCGGTGCCGCCGACCATGATCGACGGTCCATGGCGCGCGCCTTCCTCGCCGCCGGATACGCCCATGCCTATGAAGGTGAGACCTGAGCCCGACAGTTCCGAAAAGCGCCGCATCGTATCGCGGAAATTGGCGTTGCCGGCATCGATGACGATATCGTTGTCAGACAACACGCCGCGCAGCGCTTCGATCTGTTCGTCGACCGGCTTGCCGGCCAGCACCATGATGATGACCGGGCGCGGCGGCTTGATCGCAGCTGCCAGTTCCTCCAGGCTGTAGCAGGGCACCACCATGTCCCTGAGCGAACCGGCGCCTTCGAGGAAGGCATCGGTGCGCGCCTTGGTGCGGTTGAAGACGGCGATGCGGTGCCCGTGCTCGGCAATGTTGAGCGCGAGGTTGGAGCCCATTGTGCCAAGGCCGATCAGGCCTATTTCGGCTTTTTCCATCGTTTCTTCCCTGCTTTCGGATTTTGTTGAGGCCGCGTTTTTCGGGATGCCCATTTTTCGGCGAGATGATTGACGGGCCTTTCGCGCCACGTCAACCGCCTCGCCGAATTGTGTTGCGTCTGCGTTGTGTCAGACCGAGTCAGGAAGGGTCAGTTGGTGACCAGGCGACGCCTTGCCGATCGAACATATGACGTTAGGTTGAACTTATGGCAGTCAAACGGATGGACAATGTCGGAATCGTCGTCGATGACCTCGACGAGACGATTGCCTTCTTTCGCGAGCTCGGCCTCGAACTGGAAGGGCGGGCGACGATCGAAGGCGAGTGGGCCGGACGTGTCACCGGGCTCGGCGATCAGCACGTCGAGATTGCCATGATGCGCACACCGGATGGCCATAGCCGGCTCGAGCTCTCCCGCTTCCTCACGCCGACGGTCGTCGCCGATCACCGCAACGCCCCGGTCAATGCCCTGGGCTACCTGCGCGTCATGTTTACCGTGGACGACATCGACGACACGCTTGAAAGGCTCCGCAAGCGTGGCGCGCAGCTGGCCGGTGAAGTCGTCCGTTACCAGGACGTGTATCGGCTCTGCTACATCCGCGGGCCGGAAGGGCATCTCATCGGGTTAGCCCAGGAACTCGGCTGAGCGCCCTTCGCAGGCGGGCTGAATATCACTCGGCGCGGATATCGATCGGCGCTTCGATCTTTACCACTTCGAAATCCGAAACCAGAATATCGAGCCGCGCCGTCCAGCGGCCTGGAATCGGAATGACGAGATTATCGACGCGCCAGGTGCCGTCGCCTGGCTTGGTCGCCGGACGCTTGATCGGCTCGATCCCCGAATCGGGCTTGGACAGCACCAGCGTCACTTCCTTGGCGTCGAGCGGGCCGAAATCGCCATCCATGATGACGATGGAGGCGGTGACCTCCCCGGTATGGCCGGGCGTGATGTCGATGTCGGCCATCGCCTTCATAGTGTGGATATGGGTCGACGTCGGTTGTGCCGCGGCGATTGCCAGGGCCCGTGGCGGCGGCGTGAAGCGCCAGCCGGCGGCAACGCCGAAGATCAGGAGCACGATCAGCATTTCGACTGAGATCGAGCGGCTAAGCCGTCGCCGCACTTCCGTCGCTCCGGCCTCGGCCAAGGCGGTGAGCCGCCATCGATTGACCGCCGCCAGCGTGAACAGAAACACCAGCAGCGCCAGCTTGATCAGCAGCAGCCGGCCATAGGCGGTGTTGACCAGTGCCGCCGGTGTCTGCACCTGGATGATGGCGAGCACCACACCGGCGGCGGCAAGCACTACCACCACGGGCATGATCGCGCGCGAAAACCGCCGCAGGAACGCCCCGGCTTCCACCGATTGGCTGCTCAACGCCAGGCCGAGCGGCAGCAGTGCTCCAGCCCAGAAAGCGATGCCGGCGCCATGCAGGAACACCATAGGCCGCGTCAGCCATTGCGGTTCGGCTGCACTGGCATGGCCGCTGGCGGCAAGGGCTGCACCCACACCGGCCAGCCCGGCGAGCGCCAACGGCCTGGCGCCAGCACGCGATCCGACCAACGACAGCAGGCCAAGCCCGAGCGCCGCCAGCGAAATCAGCACCGTCCAGCCGAAGCTGGTGCCAAGCGCCGTCCGCCAGACCACCGGTTGCGCCAGCCGGGCGAGTGGCGCGCCCAGCGCGTCCAGCCCCTGGAACCCGAGCGACAGGGGTGCTGCGACCAGCCCGCACAGGATGGCGGCAATGACGAAGCGCTGGCCTGAGCGCTGGCCTTGCGCCAGCCATGTCAGCGCGAAGGCGCCGCCAATGCCGAGGAAAAGCCCGATGTAGAGAAGAACCTTGCCGGTCCAGATCGCTGACCGCAAATCTATATCGACAGCTTCCCCCACCGCCGGCGCCGCACTTGGCGCGCCAACGGAAAACAGCACCGAGCCGCCGACCGGATGGCCATCGGCGGAAATCACCCGCCAGCTCAAGACATGGGTGCCCGGCCCGAGCTTTTGTGGATTGTCGATCTCAACCGTTTGGTCGCTCAACCGAAACGAGGTCAAAGCGACAGGCGTACCGTCGGGCCGCACCAAGGTCAGCACCAGCGGCGACACAGGCTCGCTGAAGGTCAGCGAAAATTGCGTCGGCGCTCGCTCCAGAACCGCGCCGTCGGCAGGCTCGGCCTTGATCAGCGCCGCATGGGCAAAGGCCTGGTTTGGCGTGGCAAGGACGGCAAGCAGCAGGATCGCGGCCAGCAGGCCGAAGCACCTGCCGGCTGTCCGTTCTATCCGCTGAAAACAGGCCACGTTCATGCCATCCACCAAAACAGTGGCGCGCCGCTTCGAAGCAGCGCGCCGCCAATGCATCATTTCTTCGGCAGCAGGTTGAGGCCGGGCGCCGGATCTTCCAGCGCATCCTCATCCTGACCAGCCGCCGGAATCTCTATCCAACGCGTGGTGGCCCCATCGCATTCCTGCACCACCGGAAAATAGAGTTTTTGCCCGGCCGGCAGATCGGCGGCCAACGTGCCGCGGAAGACGAACTCGTCATAAAATTCATCCGGCAGGCTGCCGCCGCTCCAGTCGACTTCCTTGACGCCCGAGGTCACCGCCTCGCCATAGAGCTGGTAGGATTTCTCGTACTTGCCTTTCTTCACCTGCAGCGTCCAGCCGGGCTTGGGCATCGGCTTCACCCCGATCACCCCTTCCGGGATCTGCACGCGCACGGCAATCGTCGCCTTGCCTTCGCAGCCATGCGGCACGCGCAGCACGGCCTTGTAGGTCGAACCGACCGGCGCTTCCTGGGTTTCGAGCGTGATATGGCCGAAGGCAGCGCTTGTCCCCAGGACAAGGAATGCAGCGGCCGGCAAAAGATACTTGTTCATGATGGTCCCTCTCGAAAAATCGGTTGGCAAATTGATTGGTCAGTCGTTGTCTTCGAGGGGTGGCGCGCTGCCTATGGCTTGCACGGCAAACTCGACGGTCACGGTTCCGGCCTTCTCGAAAGTCAGCGTGGCGGCAAACATCTGGCCTTCTTTAGGCGGCTGCTTCAAATCCATGAACATCACGTGGTAGGCGCCAGGACCCAGCGTGATCTTGCCGCCCGCCGGAATGTCCAGGGCGCCACTGACCGGGCGCATGGTCATGACGCCATCCTTCATCCCCATTTCATGCAGTTCGGCCTTCCCCGAAATGTCGGAGGAAATCGACAGCAGCCGGTCTGGTGCGCTGCCCTTGTTGACGATGGTGAAATAGCCGCCGGCAACCTTGGCGCCGGCTGGCGTGGCACGGGACCAGGGATGCTCGATCTCGATGTCACCGGCCTTGAACTCATGCGCAAGGACGGAATGGGCGCCGACGAACAACAGTGCAAAGGCAAAGAGGGCGCTGCCGAGACGCTGCTCGATAGTGGTGAAGATAGGGGTGCTGCGGCGCAACGCGCCGGCATGACGAAAACGGGACATGGGTAGGCTCCATGAATATGAGGTCGCGCCTTTGTCCGGCTGCGAACGAGTTTATCATTGGATGATTATCGCCCGCGCGGGTTACGCCAAGCGAGCGGCGGTTTTTCAGCCCGCAAGCGGCGGGGCGCGCGGATTGGCCGGAGAGCGCTCACGCGTAACGTCGGGATGCCTGACTGCCGGCGGAAGAAACGCGACTGTTTCAAAAGACAGGCTCACCGGCGCCACGCCGACGCCTGCCGGCGGCGCATAGGCGACGGAGGCCATGCTGCAGCCGAGCATGCAGCATGCCGGCATGTGCGGCTGGTGCGGATCGCCGCCGGGAAGCTGGACCGCCCCCTCATGTGTACAGATGACGTTGCCGAAAACGTCGAGTTGCGAGGCATCCGGCGCAATGCCGAAAGCAAACACGCCGAGCGTCGACTGGAGCAGCAGCACACAGGCCGCGACAAAGGCGGCCATCATGCTCCATCTCTTACGCCGGAAGTCCAAAGACCTGCCTCTTCACGCAGCAACGCTTGGATATCTAGCACGCGGCATGTCGGCGGAAAATCGCCAAATCATCGCTGCGGCAACGCGGCGCGTTAAGAAGCAATCCGACCGATTTCCGGGATCGACGTCAACAGCGTGTGGCGTGCCGACTTCAGATGCTTGCGGCAGGCGGCGTCGACCTTGCCGAGATCGCGCGATTTCAGCGCCGCGATGTAGGCGAGATGCTCGCTCACCGCGACTTCGTTGCGCTCGCGCTCCTGCGCCTTGTTCCACTGGTAGTGGTAGTGAAAGATCATGGCGATGACGTCGTAGAAATCGACGATGAAGCGGTTGTGCGACGCCCGGTGGATCAGCCGGTGGAAGCGCTCGTCTAGCTCCGAGAATTCGTTGAAGCGGATGGCGATTTCGCTGGCCAGAAGCCGGTGCTCGTCTTCCAGCCGGTCGAGATCCGCCCAGACCGGACTATCCCCAGGCAAGGCGGCAAAGGCCGCCGCCGAGCGTATCTCGAACATCTCGCGGATTTCAGTGAGTTCGAGCGCGAAGGCTCGCGTAAACCCCTTCAGCACCCAGTGGCTGTTGCGCCGCTTCTCGATCAGGCCGAAGCGGGAGAAGCGGATGAGGAACTCGCGCACGCTGGTGGTGCCGACGCCGATCTCGCGCGCCAGTTCGAGCTCGTTGATCTGCATGCCGGCCTCGGCGCCGCCAGCCAGCAATCTGCGCATAAACGACCGCTCGATGATCTGGGCCAGTGTGTCTGTCTCCTCCTCGGGGAAGAAATCATCCGGCTTCGGCGCCCTGAGCACTGTCTTGCTGCGTTTGTTCCACGCGATCAGCCCGGTCTCTTCCATGCGCGCCAGAATGGTGCGCACGGTGGTCCGGCTGACGCCGAGCAAAGTGCCCAGTTCCGGCTCCGACGGCAGGCTCTGCGTTTCATCGAGCAGCCGCAGACCCCTGTTGTAAGCGTCCTTGTAGACGTTGTTGTTCTTCGACATCCCTGCCCCGTTGCGCGCCGGCGCTTGCTGTGGCTGGCTTGAAGCGCGATATCACATATGTCCTGGCTCTCACCCGGCAGAGCAAACGCTCTGCGTGTCAGACGCCGCTCCCCACAAGCCAAGCGTCCATCGGACACATGGTCTCCTCCTGAAAAAACAATTGACGCACAAATGTTTTTTCACGATAAAAGACATTATATGTAAACAGACGCGTGTCAATCCGCGCATCCCCAGGAACAGACCCAGGAAACTGCCCGTGAACGCCTCGAACAGCATTCTTCTGTCCCCCGCCGACAATGTCGCGGTCGCCAATGGCCGCATCGAGATCGGCACCCCTCTGCCCGGCGGCGCCGTCGCCACGGCCTTGATCGAGCCCGGCCACAAGGTGGCGATCAAGCCTATCGCCGTCGGCGAGGCGGTGGTCAAGTATGCCCAGGCCATCGGCCGCGCCACCCAGGACATCGCGCCCGGCGACCACGTCCATTCGCACAATCTGGTCTTCGAGTCCGGCCGTCTGCCGGTCGTGCCGCCGAGCGAAGCGGAGCATGCCACCGAAGCCGACCGCGCCCGGACATTCATGGGCTATCGTCGCGCCGATGGCCGTGCCGGCACGCGCAACTTCATCGGCATCATCGCCAGCGTCAATTGCTCGGCCACCGTCTGCCACGCCATTGCCGACGAGGCCAACCGCGTGCTGTTGCCGAAATATCCGGGGATCGACGGCTTCGTCCCGATCGTCCATGGCCAGGGCTGCGGCATGAGCGGCACCGGCGACGGCATGATGGTGCTACACCGCACGCTCGCCGGTTACACCCGCCATCCGAATTTCGGCGGCGCGTTGATGGTCGGCCTCGGCTGCGAGGTCAACCAGCTCACCCTTTACGGCCAGAAGGGTGCGGCGGCGGGAAAACGCCATTTCAACATCCAGGACGCCGGCGGTTCGCGCAAATCGGTCGCAAAGGCGATGGGCGTGCTCGCCGAAATCGCCGAGGAAGTCGGCCAGTATCAGCGCGAGCCGATCCCGGTCTCGGAGATCGTCGTCGGCCTGCAATGCGGCGGTTCCGACGGCATGTCGGGCATCACCGCCAATCCCGCGCTGGGAGCGGCGGTCGACATCCTGGCCGGCGTCGGCGGCATCGGCATCCTGTCGGAGACGACGGAGATCTATGGCGCCGAACATCTGCTCGCCTATCGCGCGGCAACGCCGGAGATCGCCAAGAAGCTCGACGGTTTCGTCAAATGGTGGGAGGACCATGTCGCCAAGCACGGCGCCTCGATCGACAACAACCCCTCGCCCGGCAACAAGCGCGGTGGCCTGACCACCATCCTGGAAAAGTCGCTGGGCGCCGTGGCCAAAGGCGGCCAGACTCCGCTCAACGGCGTCTTCGGTTATGCCGAAAAGGTCACCGGCAGTGGCCTGGTGTTCATGGACACGCCCGGTTACGACCCGGTCTCGGCGACCGGTCAGGTGGCGGGCGGCGCCAACATCATCGTCTTCACCACCGGCCGCGGCTCCTGCTTCGGCTGCCGGCCCACGCCGTCGATCAAGGTCGCCACCAACTCGACCATGTACCACCAGATGGAAGAGGACATGGACGTCAATTGCGGCGTCATCGCTTCGGGTGAGAAGACCATCGCCGGCATGGGCCGGGAACTCTTCGAACTCATCGTCGAGACGGCATCGGGCCGCAAGACCAAGAGCGAGGCGTTCGGCTACGGCGACAACGAGTTCGTGCCGTGGCACCTCGGCGCGACGCTCTAACCACCGACGAAAAAAAACGGGCTGCAACGACGGCTCACAAGGGGAGGCTTTGGATGGACAAACGCCGCATCGGCACGACTGCGCTCGAGGTAACCGAGATAAGCTTCGGCGGGGCGGCGATCGGCGGGCTCTACCGGGCCTGTCCGCGCGAAGCGGCGATGGAGACGCTGCAGACAGCCTGGGATGCCGGCCTGCGCTATTTCGACACCGCGCCCTTCTATGGCTTCGGCCTGTCGGAGCGGCGGACCGGCGATTTCCTGCGCTACAAGCCGAGGGATTCCTATGTGCTGTCGACCAAGGTCGGCCGCCTGTTCCGCCCGGTGCCGGAAGACCAGGTTCCCGATCATTCCTATGTCGACCCGCTGCCTTTCGCGCTCGACTACGACTACTCGTATAACGGCATCATGCGCTCGGTCGAGTTCTCCTATGCCCGGCTCGGGCTGAACCGGATAGACATCCTGTTTGTGCACGACATCGGCACCTACACACATGGCGTCGAGAAGACGAAGCTGCACTTTCGCCAGCTGATGGACGGCGGCTTGAAGGCGCTGGACGAGCTTAAAACGTCGGGTGTAATTTCCGCCTATGGGCTCGGCGTCAACGAGGTGCAGATCTGCCTCGACGTGCTGCGCGAAGCACCGCTCGACTGCATCCTGCTGGCCAGCCGCTATTCGCTGCTCGACCGCTCGGCTGAAGCCGAGTTGCTGCCGCTGTGTCGTGAGCGACAGACTTCGCTGATCATCGGCGGCGTCTTCAACTCCGGCATCCTGGCAACCGGACCGGTGCACGGCGCGCATTTCGACTATCTGCCGGCGACGCAGGACATACTCGAGCGTGTCGGCGCGATGGAGAAAATCGCTGATGAGGGCGGATATCCGCTGGCGGCGGCTGCATTGCAGTTTCCGCTGCAGGAGCCTGTCGTGGCCAGCGTGCTGACCGGAACGGCCAAGCCTGCCAACCTGACGCGCAACCTCGACCTGTTCGACGTCCAGGTGCCGCAAGCGGAATTCGCCCGCTACGCTCCCTACACCATCGTGCAGGAGCTCGGGTGACGAAACGCCACAATCACGGTTCTCAAGAAGGAATGAATATTCCATATTGACTCGACGGTGGAATTAATATTCCATGATGATCAAGGAGGATCGGGAGCGTCTGGACGTGGCACTGAGGATCGGCAGGGAGGTTTCCCCGCCAAGCCATGCGCAGGCCGATATGAAACACCGCTTGCGTCGGCCGGACCGATGCACTATCAAAAAGCGGCAACTGTTTTTTATTGATAAAGTTCTGTTTGGGCCGCGCCTATCCAAATGGAGCTTCCGTAACCTTCACCGGGCGATCTAGGGAGGATTCCTAATGAAATTCGTGACCAGCATTCTCAACCGCCGCTCACTGATGGCACTAGCTGCCGCCTCGATGCTTGCCGGCACGCTGCACACGGCGCCGGCTTCGGCGGCGGACGTGACCATTCCGATCATCGTCAAGGACACCACGTCCTTCTATTGGCAGATCGTCCTGGCCGGCGCCCGCAAGGCCGGCAAGGATCTCGGCGTCAACGTACCCGAACTCGGCGCCCAGGCTGAAACCGACGTCAACGGCCAGGTCTCGATCCTCGAGAATGCCGTCGCCGGCAACCCGGCCGCGATCGTCATCGCGCCGACCGAATTCAAGGCGCTTGGCAAGCCGATCGATGAAGCGGCCAGCAAGGTCAAGGTCATCGGCATCGACTCCGGCGCCGACTCCAAGGCGTTCACCTCGTTCCTGACCACCGACAATGTGCAGGGCGGACGCGTCGCCGCTGACGGTCTTGCAGCAGCCATCGGCGAAGCCAATGGCGGCAAGATCGAGGGCGACGTCGCCCTGATCACCAACGCGCCGGGCGCCGGTTCGCTGGAGCAGCGCAAGCAGGGCTTCACCGAGCAGCTGGCCGCGAAATATCCGGGGCTCAAGCTCGTCGCGGACAAATATGCCGACGGCCAGGCAACGACCGGTCTCAACATCGCCACCGACCTGATCACCGCCAACCCGAACCTCAAGGGCATCTTCGCGTCCAACCTGATCATGGCGCAGGGCGTCGGTCAGGCAGTCGCCGAGAACAACCTTGGCGGCAAGCTGGCGCTGGTCGGCTTCGACAGCGACGAGAAGCTGATCAAGTTCCTCAATGACGGCGTCATTTCCGCGCTCGTCGTCCAGGATCCGTACCGGATGGGCTATGACGGCATCAAGACCGCGCTCGCCGCCTCGAAGGGCGAGAAGGTCGAGGCCAATGTCGACACAGGCGCCAACCTGGTGACCAAGGCAAACATGAAAGACCCCAAGATCGACGCCCTGCTCAACCCGAAGCTCTGAGCCCGTCGACCAAAAATCCTTTCCGGGGCCTCGCGCCCCGGAAACACCGGATACAAGCTTGAATATCCACCGGCTTGAATCACCTCGACGATGCGGCTTGACTGCATCGCGACGTGCCAATCGTAAGGCCAATCTGGGAGGATTGTCATGACGCCCATGGCGCAGGAACTGCACCCGGCCCCAACGCTAGCGCCCGGCAGGACGATCCTCGAACTGCACGGGCTGGAAAAGCGCTATCCCGGCACGCATGCGCTGAAGCCCGTTCACCTTGCCTTCAAGGCAGGTGAGATCCACGCCATCGTCGGCGAGAACGGCGCCGGCAAATCCACCTTGATCAAGCTTCTGACCGGCGTCATGCCGCGCACCTCCGGCGATGTCATCTGGGAGGGCAAGCCGGCAGCGCTGGCAACCCCGCACGAGGCAATGGCGCTGGGCATCAACGCCGTGCATCAGGAGGTCGTGCTCTGTCGCCATCTCACCGTCGCCGCCAACATGTTCCTCGGCGAGGAGAATTCGCGCTTCGGCATCCTGCAGCAGCGCGCCATGGTCAAGGAAGCGCAGAAGATCATCGACGGTCTCGGCTTCGACCTGCCGGCGCATGTCATGCTGGGTGACCTCACCATCGGCCAGCAGCAGCTGATCGCCGCCGCCCGCGCCACCGTGCGCGGCACCAAATTCCTGATCTTCGACGAGCCGACCGCCTATCTCACCCGCAAGGAAGCCGACCAGCTGTTCACGCTGATCCGCAGGCTCAAGGGCGAAGGCGTCACCATCATCTACATCAGCCATCGCATGGAAGAGGTGTTCGAACTCGCCGATCGCGTCTCGGTGCTGCGCGACGGCACGCTGGTCGGCACCCGCAACATTGCCGAGACCAATGACGCCGAGCTGGTCAAGATGATGATCAACCGCTCGATCGAGCAAGTCTACCATAAGGAGCATTTCACCCCCGGTGCCGTGATCGTTGAAGCGAAAAACCTGTCGGGCAAGGGTTTCGAAGACGTCTCGATGACGGTGCGCGCCGGCGAGATCGTCGGGCTCTATGGCCTGATCGGCGCCGGGCGGAGCGAGTTCGTCACCACGCTCTATGGCCGCCACAAGAAGTCGGCCGGACAGGTCCTTTGGCAAGGCAAGCCGGTCCACATCAATTCCGAGCACGACGCGATCAAGCTCGGCATGGCGCTGGCGCCGGAAAGCCGCCGCGACCAGGGCCTGTGCCTGAACCTGCCGGTCGGCCTCAACCTCAACCTGCCGATCTACAAGCGCATCTCCAACAACCTGCTGATTTCGAACACGAAGGAAAAGGCTGAAGCCGATCGCCAGATCGCCGGCCTCCGCATCAAAACGCCAACACGCGGCGCACTGGCCTCCAGCCTGTCCGGCGGCAACCAGCAGAAGATCGTTATCGGCAAATGGCTGGCGCACGGCGCCAAGCTGTTCATCTTCGACGAGCCTACGGTCGGCGTAGATGTCGGCACCAAGGCCGAGATCTACCGCCTGTTCGGGGAACTGTTGTCCAAGGGCGCCGGCATCATCCTGATCTCGTCCTATCTGCCCGAGGTTTACGAGCTCGCCGATACGCTGCACGTGTTCCGGCGCGGCAAACTGGTCGCCAGCCATGGCTTTCGCGCCGCCAGCCACGAAGACGTGCTGACGCAGGCGATCGGCTGACAAAACAAGAAACGGGAGGAACCATGAGCATCGAAACCGTCGCGATCGAAAAACCGAAACGGAACTACAACGTCCTGTTCGGGCTGACGCTTCTGGCGTTGCTGGTTCTGCTCTGGATCGTGCTGTCGGTGGCGACGCCGAGCTTCGCCTCCTCCAACAACATCGCCAATCTTTTGCGGCAGGGCTCGATGATCGCCATCATGGCGGTCGGCCAGACCTTCGTCATCATCACCGGCGGCATTGACCTCTCGGTCGGCGCCGTGGTCGGCTTCGCCACCGTCATTGTCGCCATGATGATTAATGCCGGCTTCCCGATCTGGGTCGCCATTCTGGTGACGCTGCTGGTCGGTGTTGCCATCGGCCTGTTCCATGGCTTCGGCATCGTCAAGATGGGCCTGCCGCCCTTCATCATCACGCTGGCGACGCTGACCTCGTTGCGCGGCATCGGCCTGTTGATGACCAACGGCAACTCGATCAACATCAACAGCGACAGCTTCACCGCGTTCTCGCGCAGTTCCTTTGTCGGCATCCCCAATCTGTTCTGGATGGTGATCCTGGTCGGTATCCCGGCCTACATCTTCCTGCACCACAGCCGCTGGGGCCGCTATCTCTTCTCTGTGGGATCCAATGCCGAGGCCTCGCGCCTCTCGGGCGTCAATGTCCAGCGCACCATCTACATGGCCTACACGCTGTCGGGCCTATGCGCGGCCTTCGTCGGCGTGCTGCTGGCGGCGCGCATCGGCATCGGCAACCCGACCCAGGCCGAAGGTTGGGAGTTGCAGGCGATCGCCTCATCGGTGATCGGCGGCACCTCGCTGTTCGGCGCCGTCGGCTCGGTGCATGGCCCACTGCTCGGCGCCTTCATCCTGGCCACCATCAACAACGGCGCCAATCTGCTCAACGTCAACTCGTTCTGGCAGCGCATCATCACCGGCGCGCTGATCATAATCATCGTCTATTTCGACGGGCTGCGCCGTCGCGGCAAGTAATTCTCCCTGACCTTCTGCGCCGGCCTGCTTAACAACGGACCGGCGCCTTTTTTGAGAAACACTGGAATTGCCGAATGAAAGCTGTTGTCTGCCGCTCGCCCGGCGAGCTTGTCCTGGAAGACCGGCCGGCGCCAGGAGCGCCGCCTGCCGGCTGGGCGCTGGTCGCCGTCAGCCATGTCGGCATCTGCGGCACCGACTACCACATCTTCGAAGGCAAGCACCCGTTCCTTGCCTATCCCCGCATCATGGGCCATGAAGTGTCGGGCACCGTCGTCGAGACCGGCGAAGATGTCGACCTTGCCGTGGGCGAGCCCGTCATCATCAATCCCTATCTCGCTTGCGGAAAATGCATCGCCTGCCGGCACGGCAAGCCGAATTGCTGCGTCAGGATCGAAGTGCTTGGCGTCCATCGCGACGGCGCCATGGCCGAGCAGATCCTGGTGCCGGCGCAGAATCTTTATCCGGCAAACGGCTTGTCGCTGGCCGATGCGGCGGCGGTGGAATTCCTCGCCATCGGCGCGCATGGCGTGCGGCGCGCTCGCGCCGAACCAGGCGCCCGCACGCTGGTCATCGGCGCCGGGCCGATCGGCCTTGGCGCAGCGCTGTTTGCGCGCATCGCCGGGCTCGATGTCAGCCTGCTCGACATGAGCACGGAGCGGCTGGATTTTGCAAAAGGCGAACTCGGCTTCGCCACGCTCGACGGCTCACAAAAAGCGGCAGCCGAACTGGTGCGCGAGGCAACCGGCGGCGAAGGGTTCGACATCGTCTTCGACGCCACCGGCAACACCGCCTCGGTGCAGTCGGCCTTCGCCCATGTCGCGCATGGCGGCACGCTCGTGCTGGTCAGCGTCGTCAAGGATGACATCGTCTTTTCCGACCCGGAATTCCACAAGCGCGAAATGACATTGATCGGCAGCCGCAACGCGCTGAAAGTCGATTTCGACCACGTCGCCGCCTCGATCCGCAACGGCGCCGTGCCGCTGGCAAAACTCGTCACCCACCGCACCACGCTGGCCGGCACGCCGGATGATCTCACCCGCTGGGCGCATGAGAAATCGGGGTTGATCAAGGCTGTGATCGAGGTTGGGGCATAACATCGCAGGTGGTCCCGGCCCGAATGACGACGACCCGCGCAGGTTGACTCCCACTCCGTCCTCAAAACGCCAGGCCGCTGAAAAATAGGCGCGACCCCGCTACAGCGCCGACAGTTTCAGCTCGACCCGCTCCGCCGGAAACCGTGTTTCGGCAAACTGGATCGGCTGGCCGTCCGGTGTGACGTTGACGGCGACCGCCACCAGCACGATTGCGCCGGGCTGCAGATCGAGGTCGGCGAGATCGGCGGCATCGGCATGGCGGGCCGACAGCACCGTCGATTGCCTGAGATAATCGTCAATGCCGAAACGCTTGAGCGAGGCGGTAACCGAACCGGTTTCGGCCATCGCAGCATTGATGCCGGCGAAACGCTTCGCCTCGTACCAGGCGGCGGCGCGCGACACCGGCCGTCCATCGGCTTCGCCGCGCGTCTCCAGGCGGATCACCTCAGCCCCTCTTGCCAGACCAAGCCCCTCGGCGACGCGCTGACTGGCCGACTCAACTGTAGAAGCTAGCAGCACGATGTGCCGTTCCGATGTTTGCCCTTGCAGACCGGTCGAAAACCGAGTGCGCGCGCCGATCGGATAGGACAGCCGTTTGCGCGAAAAGACGAAGGTGCCGCGTCCCTGCTCGGCCCGCAGCACGCCGTCCTGCACCAGGGCCGATATGGCGCTGCGCACCGTGTGGCGATTGACGCCGTAGTGTTCGGCCAAGGCCATTTCCGGCGGCAGCGCGGCATTCTCGGCAAAATCGCCGGCGGCGATCGAATGCAGGATCAGGTCCGCAATCTGCCGCCACAGCGCGACACCGCTACGGCGTTCGATGCTGCTCGCGCCCTTTTGAGCCACCATTTCGTCCACGCTCCCGCCCATGTCATCCACCCGTCATGGACACAAGTTAGATAATAGGTATAATTTGTATAATTGTCTATATCACTAGACAAATTATATACATTCAGGGAGTTGTCCATGCGAGGACAGGAAGCCCGCGACCAGGCCGAGCGCAAAGCCGTCATGACGACGTTGGCGCAGGCCAGTGGCGATGACATCGCCCGGCTGTGGAATGAGGCCGGCCTGATCTCGGAAGCAGAGCTTTTGCGCGGCCCGGAAACCGGTCTGGTCACCGTGCGTGGCCGCATCGGCGGCGGCGGCGCGCCCTTCAATGTCGGTGAAGTGACCGTCACCCGCGCCACCGTCCGGCTCTCTTCCGGACAGGTCGGCCACAGCTACATGCTCGGGCGCGACAGGCAGAAGGCGAAGCTTGCGGCAATCGCCGATGCACTTTGGCAGGATCCCGCCCATCGGCAGACGGTCGAGAGTGCGCTGGTCGCACCGCTGCGCGCCGCCCAAAGCGAGGCGCGCGAAAAGCGCCGCTCCGAGACGGCGGCAACGAAAGTGGATTTCTTCACCATGGTGCGCGGAGAAGACTGATGGACATCGCAGCCCAATGGATCGACGGCGGCTTCGCCGATCCGGTGTTCAACGCCCAGGCGGTCTTCCGCGCGGTCATGGATGCCATGGCGCGGCCGGGCAGCGAGCGGCCTCTGCCTGCCTTCGCCCGCCCCCCTTCGCCGCTGTCCGCAACCGCCGGCGCCATTGCACTTTCGCTCTGCGACAACGACACACCGCTCTGGCTCGATCCTGCTTTGCAGGCATCGGCAGCGATCAAATCCTGGCTCGGCTTCCACGCCGGCGCGCCACTCGCCAACACACCTGCCGATGCGCATTTCGCGTTGGTCGCCACGCCGGCCGAGATGGCCGCCCTCGACGGTCTTTCGCAAGGCACGCAGGATTATCCCGACCGTTCGACGACACTGATCCTGCAGGTCAGCGATCTCACCTCCGGCGCGCCGCTATTGCTCGAAGGCCCAGGCATCGAAAAGACGGCGACCATCGCGCCGGCGCAGATGCCGCGCCATTTCGTCGAACAGTGGAAGCAGAACAGCCAGCGCTTTCCGCGCGGCGTCGACATCATCCTGGCGGCGCCCGACGGTATCGCCTGCCTGCCGCGCACGACGCGCATCAAGACGATGGAGGCATAAATGTATGTCGCGGTAAAAGGCGGCGAAGTCGCAATCGCCAATGCCCACAGTCTGCTTGCGGACCGCCGTCGCGGCGACCGTTCGGTGCCGGCGCTGCGCCTCGACCAGATCGTCGAACAGCTGGCGCTCGGCGTCGACCGGGTGATGAGCGAAGGATCGCTCTACGACCGGGAACTGGCGGCGCTCGCCATAGTCCAGGCGCGCGGCGACATGATCGAGGCGATCTTCCTGGTGCGCGCCTACCGCACCACACTGCCGCGCTTCGGCTACACCAACGCCATCGACACCGGCGCCATGCTGGTCGAGCGGCGCGTGTCGGCGACCTACAAGGATTTGCCCGGCGGCCAGCTGCTTGGGCCTACCTTCGACTACACCCACCGCCTGCTCGACCCGGAACTCGCCGCCGGCGCCGATGTCGCCGAACCGCTGCAGCGCGAGACGGAAACGCAGGCCATGCCGCGCGTTTCGACGATCCTCGCCCGCGAAGGGCTGATTGAGCCGGATGGCGACATGCCGCAGGACCATGTCCCCGGCGACATCACCCGTGAGCCGCTTGAGTTTCCGATGGCGCGCGACATCCGCCTGCAGGCGCTGTCGCGCGGCGATGAAGGGTTTCTGCTGGCGCTCGGCTATTCCACCCAGCGCGGCTATGCCCGCAACCACCCCTTTGTCGGCGAGGTGCGTATCGGCGAGGTCGAGCTGGAACTCGACGTGCCGGAACTGCCCTTCGCCGTGCTGCTCGGCAAGGTCCGCGTCACCGAATGCCAGATGGTCAACCAGTTCAAGGGCTCGGCCAAGGCGCCGCCGCAATTCACCCGCGGCTACGGACTGGTCTTCGGCCAAAGCGAGCGCAAGGCGATGGCCATGGCGCTGTGCGACCGCGCGCTGCGCGCAACGGAACTCGGCGAAGATGTCGTCGCCGCCGCGCAGGACGAGGAGTTCGTCATCTCGAACTCCGACAATGTTCAGGCGACCGGCTTCGTGGAGCATTTGAAGCTGCCGCACTATGTCGACTTCCAGGCCGAGCTCGATTTGGTGCGCCGCATGCGCGCCGAATACGAAGCTCGAGAGAACCCTGCAAAGGTGGAAGAGAAGCGGGAGGCGGCCGAATGAGCCTAATCGCCCCCGCCATTGCCGCCATCCCCGTTGCCGCCGTCATGGGAATGGCTGCTATGCCCGCCGACGTAGCTGCCGTTTCCGCCTGTGACATGCGCGCCATCTCTGGAAGCAGGCAGAAACAAGCGCCGAGGTACAAAACCGACCACGCAGACAAACGCCAGAAGCAGAATTGCAATCTGGATCCAACCGGTCTGAGTCATTCGACTTCGCCTTTATTTCCGTTTTCTGGGCGTCAATGCAATAGCAGGGAGTGGATTTGATCGCCATGACCGACATCGCCACCTACAACTTCGCCTATCTCGACGAGCAGACCAAAAGGATGATCCGCCGGGCGATCCTCAAGGGCATCGCCATCCCTGGCTATCAGGTTCCCTTCGCTTCGCGCGAAATGCCGATGCCCTATGGCTGGGGCACTGGCGGCGTGCAGGTCACCGCCTCGATTATCGGGCCGGACGATGTGCTGAAAGTCATCGACCAGGGCGCCGACGACACCACCAATGCCGTCTCGATCCGCGCCTTCTTCAAGAAGGTAGCCAACGCCGCGGTGACGACCGATACCGCCAGCGCCACCATCATCCAGACCCGCCATCGCGTCCCGGAACACCCGCTGAGCGCCGGCCAAGTTCTAGTCTACCAAGTGCCGATACCCGAGCCGTTGCGCTTCCTCGAGCCGCGCGAAACCGAAACGCGCAAAATGCATGCGCTCGAGGAATACGGCCTGATGCATGTGAAGCTCTACGAGGACATTGCCAAACACGGCCGCATCGCCACCACCTATGCCTATCCGGTCAAGGTCGAGGGCCGCTATGTCATGGACCCCTCGCCGACGCCGAAATTCGACAACCCCAAAATGCACCGTTCGCCGGCCCTGCAACTGTTCGGAGCCGGGCGCGAAAAGCGCATCTATGCCGTGCCGCCCTTCACCGATGTCGTCAGCCTCGACTTCGAGGATCATCCCTTCGAGGTCCAGACCTTCGACCTGCCCTGTGCGCTGTGCGCGGCGGAAAATGTCTATCTCGACGAGGTCATCCTCGACGACCATGGCGACCACATGTTCGTCTGCTCCGACACCGACCATTGCGAGAAGCGGCGCGCCGAAGGACATCGCGGCCACCTTGCGGCTGAAAGCCATGTTACCGCAGGAAAGATGAGGCCAGCAGAATGACCGGCGACCCACTGCTGCGCGTCTCCGAACTGTCCAAATTCTACGGCTCGCGCGTCGGCTGCGAGAATGTCACCTTCGACCTGTGGCCGGGTGAGGTTCTGGCCGTCGTCGGCGAATCCGGCTCCGGCAAGACGACGCTGCTCAACTGCCTGTCGACGCGGCTGCTACCATCTTCTGGCACCGCCAGCTACCGCATGCGCGACGGCCAGTTCCGCGAACTCTACCGTATGAGCGAGGCCGAGTGCCGCTTCCTGATGCGCACCGACTGGGGCTTTGTTCATCAGAACCCCGCCGACGGCTTGCGCATGACGGTGTCTGCCGGCGCCAATGTCGGCGAGCGGCTAATGGCGGTCGGTGACCGCCATTACGGCAAGATCCGCGCCACTGCCGTCGACTGGCTGTCGCGCGTCGAGATCGACGAGGACCGCATCGACGACGAGCCGCGCGCCTTTTCCGGCGGCATGCGCCAGCGCCTGCAAATCGCCCGCAACCTCGTCACCGGACCGAGGCTGGTGTTCATGGACGAGCCGACCGGCGGCCTCGACGTCTCGGTGCAGGCGCGCCTGCTCGATTTGCTGCGCGGGTTGGTCACCGATCTCGGCCTGGCGGCCATCGTCGTCACCCACGATCTCGCCGTCGCCCGGCTTCTGTCGCAGCGTATGATGGTGATGAAAGACGGCCGTGTCGTCGAAAGCGGCCTGACGGATCGCGTGCTCGACGATCCCCGCGCGCCTTACACGCAATTGCTTGTTTCCTCGATTCTACAGGTGTGAAGATGGCGCCAAGGCACCCCCCTCTGGCCTGCCGGCCATCTCCCCCTCAAGGGGGGAGATCAGCAGCTTTTATGTCCCGCCCCTTCTACGATGCAGAAGAATGGCGAAGTCGAACGCGACAGCCAATCTCCCCCCTTGAGGGGGAGATGCCTGGCAAGGCAGAGGGGGGTGTTGGCCCGCGGACGAACAACGATTGGAGAACCTTCTGATGCCGACGCCCCTCGTTGTTTCCGGCGTCGCCAAAAGCTTCACCATGCATCTGCGCGACGGCATCAGATTGCCGGTTGTCGCCGGCGTCTCATTCTCGATCCGGGCCGGTGAATGCGCCGTGCTCGGCGGGCCTTCCGGCGCCGGCAAAAGCTCGATCCTGAAAATGCTCTATGGCAATTATGCCGTCGATGAAGGCCAGATCATCGTTCAGCATGAGGGCGGCCTGATCGATCTCGCCATCGCCAGCCCGCGCACGGTGCTTTCCGTGCGCCGCCAGACGATCGGCTATGTCAGCCAGTTCCTGCGCACCGTGCCGCGCGTCTCCGCGCTCGACGTGGTCGCCGAGCCGCTGGTCGAACGCGGCGAGGACCGCGAGAGCGCGCGAAAAAAAGCACGCACCTTGCTGGGGCAGCTCAATTTGCCGGAAAAGCTCTGGGCGCTGCCGCCGGC
Source organism: Mesorhizobium sp. C416B (assembly GCF_030323165.1). Classification (NCBI taxonomy): domain Bacteria; kingdom Pseudomonadati; phylum Pseudomonadota; class Alphaproteobacteria; order Hyphomicrobiales; family Phyllobacteriaceae; genus Mesorhizobium; species Mesorhizobium sp. C416B. Next base: position 4,722,122 of record NZ_CP100471.1, on the reverse strand, counting down.
GACTTTCTCGGGCGGTGAGCAGCAGCGCGTCAATATCGCGCGCGGCTTCATCACCGAGCATCCGGTCTTGCTGCTCGACGAGCCGACAGCTTCGCTCGATTCGAAAAACCGCAACGTTGTGGTTGCGTTGATCGCCGCCAAGAAGGCCGGCGGTGTCGCCTTGCTCGGCATCTTCCATGACCCGGATGTGCGTGACGCCGTCGCCGATCGCATCATCGACGTGACCTCTTTCGCCGCCGGAAAAATCGCTGCATGAGCAGGAAACTATCGGAAGCGCCGTTGGTCCACGCCACGGCGCAGGTCGAGAACTCGACATTGGGGCGCTGGACAGAGATCGCCGACCGCAGCCGCGTGTCCGAAAGCATCCTCGGCGACTATTCCTACATCATGCAGGACTGCGTCGTCTGGTGCGCGACCATCGGCAAGTTCTCCAACATAGCCGCCGCCGTGCGCATCAACGCCACAAACCACCCGACCTGGCGGCCGACGCTGCATCACTTCACCTATCGCGCCTCCGACTATTGGGACGACGCCGAGCACGAAACAGAATTCTTCGCCCAGCGCCGCGCCAAACGCGTCTCCATCGGCCACGACACCTGGCTCGGCCACGGCTCGACCATCCTGCCCGGCGTCACCGTCGGCGATGGTGCTGCCGTAGGCGCCGGCGCTGTGGTGTCGAAGGATGTCGCGCCCTACACCATCGTTGGCGGGGTGCCAGCCAAGCCGATCCGCGAGCGTTTCGATCGCCGCACGGCCGAACGCTACCAGGCGCTCGCCTGGTGGGACTGGGACCACGCCAGGCTGCGCGCCGCGCTCGACGATTTTCGCGTACTCGAGGCAGACGCGTTCCTCGAGAAATACGGCGCCTGATCGGGTGCGACCACCCCCACTTGCCGCACGGCTGTGGAGCGTAACAAAACTGACATCGTGATGACATGGCAGGTTCATGTCGCTGCGCTAGGCGAGAACCAGACGATCAATTCAGGTCTGGAACTCTTCGATGTTATCGACCCCTGCCACGCTCGAAATCCGCGGCGTCTCGCGCCGATTTGGCAAGAACACCGCTGTCAGCGCCATCGACCTGTCGATCCCGCAGGGCCAGATGGTCGGCATCATCGGTCGTTCCGGCACCGGCAAATCCACCCTCCTCCGCATGATCAACCGTCTCATCGACCCCAGCCAGGGATCGATTTTTTTTGACGGTGCCGAGGTCTCGCGGCTGCGTGGCTCGCCGCTGCGACGCTGGCAGCGCGACTGCGCCATGATCTTCCAGCAGTTCAACCTGGTGCCGCGCCTCGATGTGCTGACCAATGTGCTGCTCGGCCGTCTCAATCATCGCTCGACCTTTTCCAACCTGCTCGGCATGTTTACCCGCGCCGAATGCGCTGAGGCGATTGCAGCACTCGAGCGCCTCGACATCGCCCGCACCGCACTGCAGCCAGCCGGCACGCTGTCTGGCGGCCAGCAGCAGCGCGTCGCCATTGCCCGCGCCATGATGCAGCAGCCCAAGGTGCTGCTCGCCGATGAGCCGATCGCTTCGCTCGACCCGCTCAACGCCAAGGTGGTGATGGACTCGCTGCAGGACATCAACCTGCGCGAAGGCATCACCGTCGTCACCAATCTGCACACGCTGGACACCGCCCGCACCTATTGCAACCGCATCATCGGCATGGCTGCCGGCAAGATCGTCTTCGACGGTCCGCCGGAAGCGCTCAACCGCGAGGCCGTGCGCCTGGTCTATGGCGCCGACGGCAACGGCGTCGATATCTCCGAGGCCATCACCTCGACCAGCATCGCCTACAAGCAAAAGATCGCCGCATCCGCCAGCCCGCTCGAGCCCGCATTCCCCGGGTACTGATCCATGATCCCGAAAAGTGGATACCGGTTTTCGGAAAAGATCATGGACCAAAACTGAGCCGCACTGGATCGACCGCCCGCGTCAAGGGCACTTGCAAAAATCAAGAACGCTGCCGGCGCGGGGCCGGAACTTACAGGAGAGACATCAAATGTTCAGGAAGATGGTATTCGGCGCCGTTTCGGCTCTCGCCATGGCAACCAGCGCCGCGCATGCGGCCGACCTCAAGGAATTCCGCGTCGGCATCCTCGGCGGAGAGAACGAAACCGACCGCCTGCGCAACTATCAGTGCCTGGCCGATCACCTGAAGACCGAATTCGGCTTCGAAAAGGTCTCGCTGTTCCCCGCCGCCGACTATGACGGCGTCATCCAGGGCCTGCTCGGCGGCACGCTCGACTTCGCCGAACTCGGCGCTTCCGGCTACGCCAGCGTCTACATCAAGGACCCGAAGGCGGTCACCCCGGTCCTCACCACCCAGCAGACCGACGGCGCCACCGGCTATTATTCCATCGGCCTGGCGCTGAAGTCTTCGGGCATTACCGACATCAAGTCGGCCAAGGGCAAGAAGCTCGGCTACGCCGATCCGGACTCGACCTCGGGCTACCTGATCCCGCTGACCCAGATCCCGAAGGACACCGGCGCCTCGAACGACGCCTACTTCGCCTCGACCCAGTTCAATGGCGGCCATGAAAACAACATCCTCGCCGTTCGCGACGGCAAGGTCGACGTTGCGGTTGACGATTCCTCCGGCATCGGCGACTTCAAGAACGGCTACACCTCCGGCACCTTCCACAAGGTCACCGCCAAGGGCGCCGTCGACCCCAACGACTTCGTCGAAGTCTGGCGCTCGGGCCTGATCCCGAACGGCCCGCTGGTCGTGCGCACCGCGCTCGGCGACGACATGACCGCCAAGCTTGCCGCCTTCTTCACCGACCTGCCGAAGAAAGACAAGGCCTGTTTCGAAGGCGTCGAAGGCGGCGACTTCACCGGTTACGTCCCGGTCAAGCCTGACTTCTACAACGTCATCGTCGAAGCCCGTAAGGCAGCCATCGGCGGCTGACGGCAAAATCAGAAAGGGCGACGTGAAAAACGCCGCCCTTTTTGCATGTCCCGATCATGACCATCTCAGCAACAGCCCGCTCCAACGCGACCCTGCAGGTAGCCAACGCTTGGCAGCGCCAGATATCGTTGCGGCGGCTTTATACCATCCTCGGCATCGGCCTGCTGCTGGCGGCGACGCTGTCGAGCATGTGGTTCGCCGACGAGGCCAATGCCGGTCACTTCTGGGACCGGCTGCCGCATATATTCGACTTCCTCAGCTGGCTGATCCCGAAGGACTGGAACGACGTCTGGCGGGCGCTGTTCGACATCGCCTCGCCGCATGACACCGGCACCCAGGAGTTCAACTTCCCGCTCGGCCGCGTCTATGTCTGGGGCGGCTTCTACATCCCCGAATATTTCGAGCTGATGCTGACCACACTCAACGTGGCGCTGGTCTCGACTTTCATCGGTTTCATCTTCGCCGTGCCGTTTTCGTTCATCGCCGCGCGCAACCTGACGCCGCATCCGGCGCTGCGGCTCGTCGTCAAGCGCTTCATGGAATTGCTGCGCGCCTTTCCCGAAATCGTCATTGCCGGCCTGTTCGCCGCCATTGTCTCGACCGGGCCGATCGCAGCCATCATCGCCATCGGCCTGCATTCGATCGGCGCGCTCGGCAAGCTGTTCTATGAAATCAACGAGAACATCGACATGCGCGCCGAAGAGGGCCTGAGAGCGGTCGGCGGCAACTGGTTCGAGCGCGTGCGCTTCGCCGACCTGCCGCAGGTGCTGCCCAATTTCATGTCCTACACATTGCTGCGCGTCGAGATCAACGTGCGGGCCTCGACCATTATCGGCGCCGTCGGCGGCGGCGGTATCGGCGAGGAACTGAAGCTCTCGATATCGCGCGGTTTCGGCGCCAAGACGGTGGCGTTGGTGCTGCTGTTGTTCACGACGATCTTCATCGTCGACCAGTTCTCCGCCTGGCTGCGCCGCAAGCTGGTCGGCGAGCAAGCTTTTCTGATGAGCGCTTAAATGACCGCTTTGACCACTGATCAGGTCCAGTCGATCGAGGAACGCTATCCGCAAATCTTTCGGCGGCCGGCCTACAAGCGATTCGCGCCGCTGTTCCTGTTCGGCGGCATCCTGCTCTACCTCGTTTACGCCTTGTGGTTTTTCAACCTGCCGCAGGTGATGCGCGACTCGCATTGGGAGCGCCTGCCGCTCTTCCTGACGCAATGGATCAGCTACGATCTGCAGCCTGAATTCCGCCTCGACCAGCCTGAAATCACGCCGAAATACCCGCGGTTTTCAGCACTCGGCGAGAACCCAGATCCCGACTGGGTTGTCAAGAACGCGGATGGCACCTTCACCGTCCTGATCGATGGCGCGGCCAGGTCCGTCACCTTCGACAAGACCAAAGCGACGATCGTCGCCAATGGCGAGATGGTGCCGGTGGCGCTGACCAGCGGTAAGCCGGTAATTACAGGTCCGGTGCCTGGCTGGATCACCGCGCATGACGACGAGATCGTCGCCAGGATGGGCTTTGTCGGCGAAGTGCGCGTCACCGTCGATCGCGTCAAGGTCCGCAAGCGCTTCTTCGGCTGGGCAAATTTCGTCTTCGACACGCGCTCGCCCTTCTTCGGCAAATCGGCCAGTGAAGTGATCTCGCTGATCTGGTCCGGACCGGAACTTAAGCCTGGCACCTCGAACCTCGCGCTCGCCGGCGACAACATCTGGAACAATGCGCAGTGGCAGCATGGCGACGTCTGGACGAAACTGCTGCAGACCATCGTCATGGCCTTTCTCGGCACGTTGCTCGGCGGCCTCGTCGCCTTCCCGCTCGCCTTCTTCGCCGCCCGCAACATCACGCCGAGCGGATTGTTCGGCCAGGTGCTCAAGCGCTTCTTCGATTTCATGCGATCGGTCGACATGCTGATCTGGGCGCTGTTCTTCACCCGCGCCTTCGGCCCGGGACCGCTCGCCGGCAGCGCCGCGATCTTCTTCACCGAAATAGGCACGCTCGGCAAAATCTATTCGGAAAGCCTGGAAAACATCGACGACAAACCGCGCGAGGGCATCAAGTCGACCGGCGCCAACGGCCTGCTGGTGCAGCGCTATGGGGTCATGCCGGAAGTGATCCCGGTCTTCATCAGCCAGACGCTCTACCAGTGGGAATCCAACACAAGAGGCGCCACCATCATCGGCGCCGTCGGCGCTGGCGGCATCGGCCTGAAACTCTGGGAAGCCATGCGCACCAATTCCAACTGGGCCAACGTCTTCTACATGGTGCTGCTGATCCTGCTCGTCGTGTTTGTGTTCGACAACATCTCGAATTTCCTGAGGCGCCGGCTCAGCCGGACCATCCATGATTACAACAGGATGCAGGCCGAGGAGGGGTGACGTGCGAGGGACAGCACCCCCCTCTGTCCTGCCGGACAGTGGGGGGTGTGAAGGAACGCAGCACTCCTTGGGCGGCGCGGCTAAGCCGCCCGCTTCCACCCATCCCTGATATGCCTGTATCCCTCGCGATAAACCGCTTCCGGCGTCTCGGAAAAATCCCGCCACACCTTGGTCGCCGCCGCCAGATCCTTCAGCGACCTGCCAAACGCCTCGATCGTCAGCCAGTCGTCATAGCCGCTCTTGCGGATGGCCGCGAAAGTCTCTTTCCACGGAATGTTCCCGCGTCCCGGCACGCCGCGATCGTTCTCCGAAATGTGGATGTGCACGACATTCCTGCGGTGCTTCGTATAGGCGCCGATCGGGTCGGCTTCCTCGATATTGGCGTGGAAGGTGTCGTACATCGCCTTGATGTGCGGCCGGTCGATGGCATCGACGTGCTCGGACAGATCGGCCATCGTGTTCAGCAGATAGCACTCGAAACGGTTGAGCGCCTCCAACCCGATGGTAACGTTCCGCTTGCCGGCATGATCGCCAATGGCGCGCTGCGAGGCGATCGAGCGCTTCTTCTCGGCAGCGGTCGGCCCGCTGCCGGAGAAGGCGCCGAGCGTCGAATGCAGCGGCCCGCTCAGCGTACTCGCGCCGAGCGCCTGGGCGCAATCGATCGCCCATTTCATGTAGCCGATGCCGGCCTTGCGGGTCACGGCATCCGGCGAAATCAGATTCATCGCCGGGTCGCCCATCGCCGTAACAGCCGTGCGCTCCAACCCGATGCGGTCGAGCAAATCGCCAAGCTTCTTGTAGTCCTCTGGCGTGCCTGAGAAGATCGGTATCTCGACGCCGTCGAAGCCGGTCGCCTTGATGTCGCGCAGCAACGGCTCGTGTTTCTTAGACACGGAAGTCGTCCACAAAAACATGCACATGCCGATTTTCATCGACAGCCCCTCCCCATTTGACGGCGCGCTGGTTTCTTTCGCACCTCGCACCATGCGCCCTCATTCGGCCGCTTAGCGGCCACCTTCTCCCCGAAGGGAGAAGAGACTTGGCGCCGGCGCTACCTAAAGTTTCGTCCACGCCCCGTTCTTCTTCGATGACTTCACGCAGGCCTCGATGAACGCCATACCTTCGACGCCGTCCTGGATGGTCGGGAACACCACGTCCTTGCCCGGCTTGCCGCCCTTCTTGCGTGCCGCGCGGATCGCCCGCGCCGCCTCCTGGTAGATGTTGGCGAAGCCTTCGAGATAGCCTTCCGGATGGCCAGACGGAACGCGGCTGACGCGTCCCGCAACTGGCAGCGCGCCGGCGCCGTTGCGGGTGAGCAGCTGCTTGGGCTGGCCAAACGGCGTGTACCAGAGATAGTTCGGATCGGCCTGCACCCATTCCAGCCCGCCTTTAGAGCCATAGATGCGCAGCTTCAGCCCGTTCTCGTGGCCCGGCGCCACCTGGCTCGCCCAGATCATGCCCTTGGCCGGATGCACCTTGCCGACCGGCTTGAAGCGCAGCATGACATTGACATTGTCGTCGAGCAGTCGCCCCGGCACGAAAGCGTCGAGATCGGCCGACAGGGAATCGAGCTCCAGACCCGAGACGAAGCGCGCCAGATTGTAGGCATGCGTGCCGATGTCGCCGAGCGCGCCGCCCGCGCCCGCCTGCTTGGGGTCGGAGCGCCACGCCGCCTGCTTCTGGCCGGTGGCGGCAAGATCTTCGGTCAGCCAGTCCTGCGGGTACTCGGACTGAACGATGCGGATGTCGCCAAGCTGCCCCTTGGCCACCATCTCGCGCGCCTGCCGGATCATCGGATAGGCAGTGTAATTGTGCGTCAGCACGAACACCTTGCCGGTCTTTTCAACCACGGCCGCGAGCTTCTTGGCCTCGGCCAAAGTCGTCGCCAGCGGCTTGTCGCAGATGACGTGGATGCCCGCCTCGAGGAAGACCTTGGCCGCCGGCACGTGCACATTGTTGGGGGTGACGATCGCCACCGCCTCGATGCCGTCCGGGCGCTTGGCCTCGGCCTTGGCCATCTCGGCATAGGAGGCGTAGCTGCGCGCCGGGTCGAGACCGAGTTCGGCGGCGGAAGCCTTGGCGCGCTCGGGATTGGCCGACAGGGCGCCGGCCACCAGCACGAAGTCATTGTCCATGCGCGCCGCGATCCGGTGCACCGCGCCGATGAAGGCGCCTTGGCCGCCGCCGACCATACCATAGCGGATCGGGCCGCCCCCCGCTTCCGACTTCGATGCGCCGACCATGTCTTTCTCCTGCTTGTGTCAAATACCCATCATGGCGCGCAGCATCTTCTTGTCGGTGGTGCCGCCGGCGAAATCATCAAAGGCCTTTTCCGTCACCCGGATAATGTGGTGCTGGATGAAGGGCGCGCCTTCGGCCGCGCCGTCCTCCGGATGCTTGAGGCAACACTCCCATTCCAGCACCGCCCAGGAATCGTAGCCATACTGGGTAAGCTTGGAGAAGATGCCGCCGAAATCGACCTGCCCGTCGCCAAGCGAGCGGAAGCGGCCGGCGCGATTGGTCCAGCTCTGATAGCCGGAATAGACGCCTTGCCGCCCCGTCGGATTGAACTCGGCATCCTTGGCATGGAAGGCCTTGATCCGCTCGTGATAGATGTCGATGAATTCGAGATAGTCGAGCTGCTGCAAAAGGAAATGCGACGGGTCGTAGTTGATGTTGCAGCGCTTGTGACCGCCAACCGCGTCGAGGAACATCTCGAAGGTGGCGCCGTCGAAGATGTCCTCGCCGGGATGGATCTCATAGCCGACGTCGACGCCGTTCTCGTCATAGACGTCGAGGATCGGCTTCCAGCGCTTGCCGAGTTCGGCAAAGGCCTCCTCGATCAGCCCGGCCGGCCGCTGTGGCCAGGGATAGAGATACGGGAAGGCCAGAGCGCCGGAAAACGTCACCGAGGTTTTCAGGCCAAGATTCTTCGAGGCCTTGGCGCCGAACTCCATCTGTTCGACCGCCCATTTCTGCCTGGCCTTGGGGTTGTTGTGCACCGCAGGCGGTGCAAAGCCGTCGAACTGGGCATCATAGGCCGGGTGCACCGCCACCAGCTGCCCTTGAAGATGCGTCGACAGCTCGGTGATCTCGACGCCGGCATCAGTGCAGACGCCTTTCACCTCGTCGCAATAGGTCTTGGAAGACGCCGCCTTCTTGAGGTCGAACAGGCGTGCATCCCAGGTCGGGATCTGCACGCCCTTGTAACCGAGACCGGCCGCCCATTTGGTGATCGAGGCCAGCGAATTGAACGGCGCGGTATCCCCCGCGAACTGCGCCAGAAACAGCCCCGGACCCTTCATTGTCGACGGCATCGGCATCCTCCCAATTCATTTTTCCAAGGACCAAGCATAGCGCCTGATGAAAGCAGGGCCAGCCTCTTTGGTCTCTTGTGATGTGCATTCTCGTATGGCATTCTGGTATTACCAAATACCGGAAATGGGTCAAGCCATTTGACTCACGCGCAAAGCTGCCAGGGCATTCCATTTTTGGCGATATATACCAGCATAATCAATACAGTACACAGATGCCGATATCGCATGGCGGCGGTTCTTGCCGCGCGACAAAAATTGCTGTAGACCTCCATTAGGGCCCAATTGGTCGAACCAGTTGCGCAAAAACGCTGGAGCGCCTTGGGGAGGAAACACGCGACGCGCCTTGTGGGGGGCATCGCAGGCGAACTGGCACAGACGAATTCTGGGAAGGATAGACCATGCATCTTTCGACGCACAACTGGATGCGCGCGGAACCGTTGGAGGTGACGCTGAAGCGCATCAAGAAATTCGGCTACGAGTCGATCGAGATTTCCGGCGAGCCCGAGCAATACAAGACCAAGGAGACCCGCGCGCTGCTGAAAGAATACGGCATCCGCTGCTGGGGGTCGGTGACGCTGATGCTGGGCGAACGCAACCTTGCCGCCAGGGACCAGGGCCAGCGCGAACGCTCGGTGCAGTACGTCAAGGACGTGCTGACCATGGTCAGCGAACTTGATGGCGAGATCATAACGCTGGTGCCCGCGACCGTCGGCAAAGTGGTACCGGACGGCACCGAGGAAGAGGAATGGAAGTGGGTGGTCGACGCCACCCGCGAATGCTTCACCCATGCCAAGAAGGTCGGCGTCAAGATCGCGGTCGAGCCGCTCAACCGCTTCGAGACCTATCTGTTCAACCGCGGCGCGCAGGCGTTGGCCCTGGCCGATGCGGTGAGCCCCGAATGCGGCGTCTGCCTCGACGCCTATCACATCCATATGGAAGAATTTAACGTCCATGACGCGATCCGTCAGGTCGGCAAACGGCTGTTCGACTTCCACGTCGCCGACAACAACCGCTTTGCCGCCGGCCTTGGCCAGATCGATTGGCCACGGATCGTGCAGACGCTGAAGGAAGTCGGCTATGACGGCGCGCTGACCAACGAATTCGTCGCGCCCGTCGACCGCACACCCGCCGCGCCCTATCCCGACATGGTCGACCGGAATCCGGTCGACATTTCTCCCGAACAGCTGAAGTTCATCCAGGATCACGGCTCCAGCGTGCTGACGGAGAAATTCTACACCGACCAGATGCGCATCACGGCCGAAACGCTGCTGCCGCTGATCAAGTAGCCGATCGGGATGCGCATCAAAACGGTCCAGGCGTGGTGGGTCCGCGTGCCGATTGAGGCCGCGAAGCAGCATCGCAGCGACTTTGGCCAGGTGACGACGTTCGACGCCGCCATCCTGCGCATTGAGACTGACGACGGGCTGATCGGCTGGGGCGAGGGCAAGAACGCCGCCGGCAGCGCCGGCAGCTATGGTGCGCTGGTCTACATGCTGAATCACGAGGTCGGGCCGCAGCTGATCGGCCGCGACCCCGCCGACATCGGCATGATCTGGGAGATGCTCTACAACGGCGTGCGCCATGACAGTGCCGCGCGCGCCGGCCATGCCATGCCGCAGCTGGCGCGGCGCGGCATGAGCATTGCGGCAATCAGCGCCGTCGATATCGCGCTCTGGGATATTCTGGGGAAGTCGTTGGGACAGCCGGTGTGGCGGCTCATCGGCGGCCGCAAGCTCGACCGCATGCCGGCCTACGCCTCCGGCGGCTGGGCTGCCGCCGAGGCTATCGGCGAGCAGCTCAAATCCTACATCGCCAAAGGCGGCTTCAGGGCGCTGAAGATGCGCGTCGGCGCCATGGACGGCGCCCCGCACATTTCCGCCGCCCGCGTCCGCGCCGCACGGCAGGCGCTCGGTCCTGACGTCGAGTTGATGGTCGACGCGCACGGCACCTATACGGTGGCCGAGGCCAAGCGCTTCATCAGCCTGGCCAGCGATCTCGACCTCGCCTGGTTCGAGGAGCCTGTTATCGCCGACGACAAGGCTGGTATGGCCGAGGTGCGCGCCTCGGGCTCGATCCCGATCGCCACCGGCGAAAGCGAAGCGACGCGCTACGCCTTCCGCGATCTCGCGGTGCTGAAATCCGCCGACATCTTCCAGCCGGATCCGGCCTTTTGCGGCGGTATCAGCGAGGCGATGAAGATCGGCACCATCGCCAGTGCCTTCAATCTGCGCTTTGCCCCGCATCTGTGGGCCGGCGCGCCATGCTTTTTCGCCGGCCTGCATGTTTGTGCGGCCTCGCCTGCCAGTTTTACCGTCGAATATTCGCTCGGCGCCAACCCCATGATCCACGATCTTATCGAAGAGACTGTCGAAGCAAGGGACGGTATGATAGCGATCCCTGAAAAGCCGGGTCTGGGATTCACCATTTCGGAGCGGTTCCTGGAGGCGCACGCGCAACGCGGTTGACGATGAAAGAAAAGAACCTTCTCGCCGAACTCGCCGCCTATCTCTTCGCCCATTCGGACAAGGAGACCGGCCGCACGCCTTCGGAGCGCGAACTGGCGGAGCATTTCGTCGTCAGCCGCGGCCAGATCCGCGAGGCGCTGGCCATCCTCGAGGCCATGCGCATCGTCGAGCGCCGCGCCAAATCCGGCATCTATGTCGACACCAGGCAGGCCAGTGTCGAGGCGCTGGCGCTGTTTGCCCGTGCCGGCCTGCCGCTCGACCCGGTGCAAATCTACGAGACCGTCGAACTGCGCAAGATCCACGAGATAAAGGCCGCCGAACTTGCCTGTTCCCGCGCCACTGAAGAGAATTTCGAACGCCTGCGGGAGATCCTGAAAGCCTCGGAGGAGTGCATCGCCGCCGGCGAAGGCCTCGCCAAGGAAGACCGCGAATTCCACCTCGAAATCGTGCGGGCGACCAAGAACGGCGTCTTCCACAATATCTGCAGTGTCTATTACCTGATGGGCGAGCAGCGGCTGCCGATCTACTTCAACGATCCCGAGCGCTCAGTGCGCTCGCATGCCGAGCATATCCAGATCTACGAGGCGCTGCTGCGTCGCGACGGCAATCTCGCCCAGGCGCTGATGAGCGCCCACCTGCAAGGCGCGGAAAGCTACTGGAAGGGGATCATCGAGGGCCGGGAGGCGCAAGCGCAAAGCCTGGCACTTGAGAAGGTCTAGTGCAATTCCAGGAAAGGTGTGAAACGGTTTTTCTGGGAAAAGCGCGCGGCGCTTTCCTTTGAGAATTGCGACTAGCGAGAGCCCCATGCCCAGAATCCTGTCGACGCACACGCTGCATCCGCGTGCCTCCGTAATGCTGGCGGGCGCCGGTGAACTCGTCGTCGCCTCAGCGCTTGATGCGGCAACGCTGACCGCCGAGGCGAAGCATGCCGACGTCATCATCGTTCGCGCACCGCTGCCGCCGTCGCTGTTCGAAAACGCCACGAAACTCAGAGCAGCGGTCCGCCACGGCGCCGGGCTCGACATGGTGCCGATGGAGGCCGCGGCCGCGGCCGGCGTGCTGGTCGCCAACGTGCCGGCGGTCAATGCGCGTTCGGTCGCTGAATATGTGATGTTCGCGGCCCTTGCCCTGCTTCGGCGCTTCCGTTCGGTCGACCGCGACTTGCGCGCCAAGGGCTGGAATGCCGGCCGCGACCACGCCAGCCATGCCAGCGAGCTTGCCGGCAAGACCATCGGCATCATCGGCTTCGGCGCCATCGGTCAGGCGGTCGCCCATATCGCCGCGCACGGCTTCGGCCTCGACGTCGTGGCGACGACCCGCAGCATGCAGCCGGCGCCCGACAGGATCGGCTTCCTGTCGATCGATGCGCTGATCGAACAGAGCGACATCATCGTGCTCTGCTGCCCGCTGACGCCGGAAACGCGCGGCCTGATCAGCCGCGAACGCATTGCCCGCATGAAGCCGGACGCGCTTTTGATCAACATTTCGCGCGGACCGGTGATCGACGACGAGGCGCTGATCGAGGCCTTGCGCCAAGACCGGATCGGCGGCGCCGCACTCGACGTCTTTGCCACGCAGCCGCTGCCGGCAAACCATCCCTATTTCGGTTTCGACAATGTTATCGTCACCCCGCATATGGCGGGGATTACCGAGCAATCGATGATGCGCATGGGCGTGGGCGCGGCCGGCGAGACCTTGCTGGTGCTGGCCAACCGGCTGCCTGTCAATCTGCGCAATCCCGACGTGGTCGAGCATTACCGCAGACGGTTCCCGGCGGACGCGTGAACCATGTCCGGTTTTCGCTTCGCATCTCTGGTTCTGGCAGTGTCGTCGATCGTGGCCTTACCTTCGCTCGCGGCGGCACAAAGCAGCGATTATGTCTATTGCAGCAATGGGATCGTCTGCATGATGGCGCCCTGCCCGTCAGGCAATGCGCTGGATCTGACCACCGGCAATGTCGTTAAAGGCGTGGAGCTCAACACTACGGAATTGCCGCCGCTGGACAGATCGGCACCTGACCTCTCCGACAAGCTTTATGCTGGAAAACTCGTCGTCGGAGGATCGATCCAGCATCGCGGCCAGCCGAACGATCCGCCGATGCTGGTCGTTACCAAAATCGAACGCTCCTCCAAGAAAAGCGAGCGCAAGCGCTGCGCGGCACGTTGACTGCCGACCTACGGCTCGCTGCCTATCGGAGCAGCCGCTCGACTTCAGCCGCGATGCGCAGCAGATGGTGGTCGTGGCCATTGCGCGCCACCAGCATCAGTCCGGCCGGCAGCGTCATGCCGGGCATCGGCAGCGAGATCGCGCAGAGGTCGAACTGGTTGGCGACCTGGGTATTGCGCAGCAGCAGACCTTCGGTGCGTTCACGCAGAGCCGTATCCTCGGCCATCGAAACGATAGTCGGCGCTGTCACCGGCGTGGTCGGCAGAGCTAGCACATCGACCGAACCCAACCGCTCGTCCATGGCTATGCACAGTGCCGCGCGACGACGCATTGCCCTGATATAAACCGGCGTCGGTATGGCCGCCGCCCGCGACAGCGGCCCGCTGACATGGGGATCGACCGGCACCGATGCGCCCGTCGCCAGCCAGTCGGCATGGATTTCAGAACCTTCCATGGCCGCGATCGAGCCGCGTTTGGTGGCCAGGCGCAGATCGGCAATGAGGTCGTCGATCGAAATGTCCGTGAGCCACGCGCCTGCCTGCTCGATCCCGGCAAGGCTGCGATCGAATGCGGCGGCAATCTCCGTTTCCGTGTCTTCGAAAAGCAGGCCGCGCGGAATGCCGACACGAAGCCCGGCAAGCGCTAACGGCAGGTGCAGTTGCGGCATCTGCTCGCCCGTCATCGCGGCGTCAGCCAGGGCACACGCAGCAACACTCAGCGCCAGCGGCCCGATCGAATCCAGCGTCGCGGAAAGGGGATAGGCACCAGTCAGCGGCACGCGCCGCGCCGTCGGCTTGAAACCGACGACGCCGTTCAGCGATGCCGGGATGCGCACCGAACCGCCGGTGTCGGAGCCGATGGAAATGTCGCTCGTCCCCTCGCCAACGGACACGGCGGCGCCCGACGACGAACCGCCTGGAATGCGGCTGGTGTCGGCGGCATTGCCCGGTGTGCCGTAGTGCATGTTGTCGCCGATAGCGGTGAAGGCGAATTCGGTCATGTTGGTCTTGCCGATGATGACGGCGCCGGCCTGGCGCAGACGGTTGACGACCGCAGCGTCGTGCCGACGGGGCGCGGTGTCCCTCAGCATCAGCGACCCGGCCGTGGTCGGCTCGCCGGCGACATCGAACAGATCCTTGATCGAGATGATGGCGCCGTCGAGCGGCCCGAGCGATACGCCGGCCTTCTTGCGCGCATCGGTGGCCTCGGCCGCTGCGCGCGCCGCCTCGGCATAGAGTTTGGTGAACACCTTCTCGCCTGCCGCGCAACTGGCAAGACGTGACAGGATGATCTCGAGACGATCGCGGATTGATTGCATGTCGATGTCGGATTCCGTCAAGGTGGAGCGTCTTTAAGGCATATGGGCCGCTAGGTCAGCGGAAGGAATAGCCCGGACAGCGTGCCTTTGCACCTGCCAGCGATAGGAAGGGACTGATGCTGTACAAAGGCAGCTGCCACTGCGGCAAGGTTGCGTTCGAATTCAAGGCGCAGCTGACCGGCGCCGTGCGGTGCAATTGTTCGATCTGCTCGCGCAAGGGCGCGCTGTTGGCCGCCATCCCGCATGACAGCCTGACGGTGCTGGCGTGGGGCGACGATCTCGGCACCTACACATTCGGCAATCATGCAATGGCGCATCGCTTCTGCCGCACCTGCGGCATCCATCCCTTTGCCGAGGATGTCAGTCAGGGCAGCGAACGCAGCGCCTACATCAACCTCAACTGCGTCGCCGATTTCGATCCCACCGGCCTGCCGGTCTTCGACTTCGACGGCCGCGCGGTCTGACCCTACGGTAGCCTCTCACCACAAAAGCAACGCCCCGAAAACCTTGATAGTTCTCGGGCCCGCTGCTTTAGCCAAGGATGGCTATCGGCTATTCGACGCGCTTAGGGCCGCGCGCGAACACAACGATCGCCGCCAGCAAGGTCGCAGCGCCACAAATAGGCGAAGGCGCTGGCCACACCGGCATTGTCGACCACCAGGCCGCCGAAGACGGCGCGTTTCTGGCGCTCGCCGTTTCTTGCGTCTTTCCCGCTCGCGCCTTTGCCCTCGAGGACAGCTATCTCCCGGCCGACAAGTTCCCCTATGTCGCCGAAGTGCCAGACCAGCCGCATCGCCTTGGCCCGTTGTGGGGTGACCGGGCCAAAGGCCCGGCGGGCACCTTGCTGAAAGTTCCCGGCAACTGGCGCGCGCCGGTTCACGCGCACACCGCCGACTATCGCGCGTTGGTCATCAAGGGACTGTGGGCGCATTGGCAAATGGACGGCGGCGAAGCGACGAAGGTCGAATTGCCGCCGGGATCCTACTGGACCCAGAAGGCCAACGAGATGCACGACGACGCCTGCCTCTCAGAGACGGAGTGCGTGATCCTGCTGATCAACGATACGCCTTACGAGACCTACTTCCAGAAATAGTCAGGCGGCGCCGTCGTTCGACCGCAACTAGCTGGCGTGCCGCAAGCTCACGCCGCTGCCCTTGTCGAACAGCACCACCTTGTCCTGATTCCAGGCAAAGCGCACCGGCTGCTCGATCTGGACATCGGTTCTGGCCGGCACCGTGGCGCGCAGCGTCGTGTCGCCGACCCGCAGAGTCAGGATCTTTTCCACGCCATGGTTCTCGACATCGTGGACGCGTGCCTCGACCGGCGCACCGCTTTCAAGATACACATCCTCAGGTCGAATACCGAAGACGAGCGGGCGACCGTCGGTCGCACCGCCCGCCTTGGCACCCCCAGAGAAAGGCAGTTCGAAATTCAGCGGCGCCATCACCGCGCGGCCGTTGACCAGCTTGCCATCGATCAGGTTCATCGGCGGCGAGCCGACGAAGCTCGCCACATAGGTATCGCGCGGATTGTTATAGATCTCGTGCGGCGTGCCGGTCTGGATGATGCGGCCATGGTTGAGCACGCCCACCTTGTCGCCCATCGACATCGCCTCGATCTGGTCGTGGGTGACGAACAGGAAGGTGGCGCCAAGCTGGATCTGCAGGTTCTTCAGTTCCGTGCGCAGCGCCTCGCGCAGTTTGGCGTCGAGCGCCGACAGCGGTTCGTCCATCAGGAACACGCGCGGCTTGCGCACGATGGCGCGCCCGATAGAGACGCGCTGCATTTCGCCGCCTGAAAGGCGGTCGGTCTTGCGGTCGAGCAGATGCTCGATCCGCAGTGTCTTGGCCGCTCGTGCAACACGGTCCTTGATCTCGGCATCCGGCAGCCGACGGATCTTCGGCTTCAGCGGGAATTCGAGATTTTCGCGGACCGTATAGCGCGGATAGAGCGAATATTGCTGAAGCACCAGCGCCACGTCGCGCTCGGCCGCACCCCAGTCGGCGACGTCGACGCCGTTGATGAACACCTGACCCTCGGTCGGCTTTTCCAGACCCGCGATCATGCGCAGCGTCGTCGTCTTGCCGGCGCCGGTCTCGCCGAGCAGCACGAAGAACTCGCCATCGGCGATCTCGAGATCGAGCCCGGTCAGTGCGGTGTGGTTGCCGAAGCTCTTGGAAATATTCTTGAGCTGGATATGAGCCATCAGAGCCTCACCTCAAGCGACTTGCCGCTTGCCGTGTCGAAGAAATGTGCTTGCGTCGGATCGATCCTGGCGAAGACCTTTTCGCCCGGGCCGCCGACGAAGCCGCTCTTGGTGCGCGCGCGCAGCATCTTGGAGCCGACCTTGAGATCGACAATGTCGAACGAGCCGAGCGGCTCGACGATCTGTGTCTCGACCGGCAAGAAACCCTCCGCTGCTTCATGGCGCACCAGCACGCCTTCGGGCCGGATGCCGAGCGCCAGCTGGCCGCCGGCATGGCCGTTGAGCTTGGACAAAAGCGTGCGCGGAAATTCGAAGCCGGCGGCAGCGCCACCGACGGTGACCGAGGCCGCCGATGCGGTCTCGGCGATCGCCGCATCGGCGACGTTCATCACCGGGCTGCCGACGAACTGCGCCACGAACAGATTGGCCGGATGCGAATAGACCTCGTCAGGCGAACCGACCTGCTGCAGCACGCCCTCATGCATGATCACGATGCGGTCGGCGAGGCTCATCGCCTCGATCTGGTCGTGCGTGACATAGATAGTGGTCGAGCCCTGTTTGATGTGCAGCCGCTTGATCTCGGCCCGCATCTCTTCGCGCAGCTTGGCGTCGAGGGCGCCGATCGGCTCGTCCATCAGCATCGCCTTCGGCCGCCGCACCAGAGCCCGGCCGATGGCCACACGCTGCATGTCGCCGCCCGACAGCGCCGACGGCTTCTTGGCCAGCAGTTCCGTGATCTGCAGCGTCTTGGCGACCGAGCGCACCTCGCTATCGATCTCGGCCTTGCTCTTGCGCGTCGCGCGCAAGGGAAAAGCAATGTTCTCATAGACGCTCATATGCGGGTAGAGCGAGAACGACTGGAACACCATGGCGATGTCGCGGTCGGCGGCCTTGAGGTGTTGCACCGGCTTGCCGTCGATGAGGATGTCACCGCCGTCGATCGTCTCCAGCCCGGCAACCGCCCTCAATGTCGTCGTCTTGCCGCAACCCGACTGACCGAGCAGCACGATGAACTCGTTGTCGTCGATCTTGAGGTTGAGGTCCTTGATGACCTGGACCGCACCGAAGAATTTCTGGACGCCGCGAAGCTCAATCTGGGTCAATGCTCTGCTCCCGGATTGCGCACCTGGCCGGTACCGGCCTT
The DNA here is from genome assembly GCF_030323165.1 of Mesorhizobium sp. C416B. Classification (NCBI taxonomy): domain Bacteria; kingdom Pseudomonadati; phylum Pseudomonadota; class Alphaproteobacteria; order Hyphomicrobiales; family Phyllobacteriaceae; genus Mesorhizobium; species Mesorhizobium sp. C416B. The sequence goes on along the minus strand of NZ_CP100471.1, from coordinate 4,704,210 downwards.
CTCCGCCGGCGCGATCTTCGAGGTGATGTTGAAGCCGATCAGGCCGATCAGGATGATGGTCACGCCATAGCTGTGCAGCAGCAGGTTCCACGGCTGGCAAAGCGCGATGATGCCGAGGACCATCAGCACCTGAGACCCCGGTTCGAGATATTTCTGGTTGATGGCTCGAAAGCTCATTTGCGGATCGCTCCGAAGGACATGCCGCGCAGCAAATGGTTGCGGAGCAGGAAGGTGAAGATTGCGACCGGCAGCAGGAACAGGAAGGTTCCGGCGGCGATCACCGTCCAGTCGGGCAGGCCGGCGCCGACCTGGCTGGGGATGAAGGGCGGCGCCGTCTGGGCGCGGCGGTTGGTCATGATCAGCGCGAAAGCATACTCGTTCCACGCCGTGATGAAGCAGAAAACCGCGGTCGCGGCGATGCCGGTGGCGGCCTCCGGCAGCACGATCTTGAAGAAGGCTTCCATGCGGGTGTAGCCGTCGACCAGCGCTGCCTCTTCATACTCCTTCGGGATCTCGTCCATGAACCCCTTCATCAGCCACACCGAAAAGGACAGGTTGAAGGCGGTATAAAGGATGATCAGCCCGATATGGGAATCGTTGAGGCCGACGGCCCGGTACATCAGGAACATCGGGATCGCGACCACCACCGGCGGCAGCATGCGCGTCGACAGGATGAAGAAGAGCAGATCCGCCTCCCCCTTCACCTTGAAGCGCGAGAAGCCGTAGGCGGTGAAGGTACCCATGCCGACAGCCAGCACCGTCGAGGTGATGGCAATGATCAGCGAGTTCATGAAGCGGCTCGGATAGCCCGACCATTGCACCTGGCCCTTGCCGTCGCGCACGATCTTTTCACCGCCATCGAAGACGACACGTTCCCACCAGGGTGCCGCCGCATACTCTTCCGGCGACGGCGGGTTGCGCATCTGCGAGCGCTTGGTGAACAGCTTGACGAACGGCGATATCTCGGGCTGGAACACCACCGTCGGCGGGATGGTCGTGGCAAGATTGCGCGGCTTGAACGCCGTCGAGGCGATCCAGTAGATCGGCGCCAGGAAGATGATCGTCACCAAAAGGACGGCGACGATGGCGACGCGATTGAAGCCTATTTCGGAAGAAGTGCGGACGGCGGCCATCTCAGCGCTCCTTCACCTTGTTGAGGTACTTGACGTAGATGTTGGTGATGGCCAGCACCATGATCAGCACGATGTAGGCGAGCGCGCAGGAGCGCCCGGTCTGCCATTCCTGGAACGCCATCTTGTACAGCCGGATCGAGATCAGCTCGGCCGTCGGCTGGCTGGTCAGGATATAGGCGAGGTCGAAGGTCTTGAACGCTTCCATGGTGCGGAAGATGACCGCGATCATCAGGATCGGCGCGACCAGCGGCAGCGTGATGCGGAAGAAGGTGTAGAACGGTCCGGCGCGGTCGATCGCCGCTGCTTCGTAGAGATGCTTCGGCACCGCTGAAAGACCGGCCAGCGACAACAGCATGACGAAGGGCGACCACATCCAGATGTCGGTTAGCGCAACCGCATAGAGCGCCATCTTGGGGTCGGCCAGCCACTCGAAATTGCCGAGGCCAAGCGCATAGTTGATGACCCCCCATGACGGATCATAGAGCAGTTTCCAGAACAGACCGACGACGGCCATCGACAGCATCATCGGCAGCAGCAGCAGCGTTGTGATGAGACCCTTGAGGGGAATATCCCGGTTGAGCAGCATGGCCACGCCGAAGCCGACGAGCAGCTGACCCGCGACCGAGATGATGACGTACTTCGCGGTGATGGCGAAGTTGGACCAGACATAAGGGTCGTTGAGCAGGTCGCGATAATTCTGCAGCCCGACGAAATTCGCCGGCGCGTTGGTCGACGCGCGGAAATCGGTGAAGGAATAGCCCAGCGAATAGATCAGCGGGAAAATGTTGAAGACGATCAGGAACAGGATCGTCGGGATTATGAAGAGGTTGCGGATCGACATGTCGCTCAAGCCGCGTGCAGCGGCCCGCGAGGAAGTGTCCAGCGTGGTGATCATCGTGGTCGCCAAGACCCTGCTCCCGTTTCGGAAAAAAGAACGGAGGAGGCACGGATGCCTCCTCCGCGAGAAAAGCTGCTTATTGGCCGCGGCCGTATTTCTTGAACGTCGCGTTCCAGTCGCCTGCGAGGGCGTCCAGCGTTTCCTTGGCGGTGCCTTCGCCGCCGATCATGTAGGGATAGACGCGCTGGTTGAGCTGCTGCAGCAGCTCGGCATATTCCGGCACCGCCCAGAAGTCCTTCACCTTGAACATGGTCTCGTAGAAGGCCTTGTTGTACGGCGTGGCGTTCTGGAACTCCTCCGACTTGAGCACGGCGGCGCTGCAGGTGTAGCCGCCGAGCGCCGCCCACTTCTTCTGGGTCTCGTCCTTGATGAACCATTCAAGGAACTTCGTCGCCTCTTCCTGCTTCTTGGAGTAGGAAACGATCGAGATGCCCTGACCGCCGAGTGCGGCGAACTGATCGCCGTTCGGGCCTGGAGGATTGGCGAAGAAGCCGGTGTTCTTGGCGTTCGGGTTCGACGCCTCGTTGATCAGCGAGGGGAAGAACGCGAAGTAGTTCATGCTCATCGCGGCCAGGTTTTCGGTGATCGCCTGATTGTCCTCCACGAAGAACGACTTGGCCCAGCCCGGAGGCGTGAACGTGTAGAGTTCCTTGTAGGCGTCGAGTGCGGCGATTGCCTTGTCGGAGTTGATGAAGCCGTCGACCTTGTAGGTCTTGTAGTCACCCAGTTCGCCGCCGAAGGAGAACAGCGCGTTTTCGAAGCCCATCGCCATCGCGTCATAGGAATTGTCGGTGTAGATGGCGATGCCGTATCGCTTCTGATCCGGCCGGTAGAAGAACTCCGCGATGTCGCGCAGCGCCTTGAAATCCTTCGGCACGTCGAGATCGTAGCCGTACTTGGCCTTGAAGGCTTCCTTTTCCTTCGGGTCCTCGAACCAGTCCTTGCGATAGGACCAGCCGACAGCGTCGCCTTCGAGCGGGATCGCCCAGTACTTGCTGCTGCCGCCCGGATACTCGGCGTAATATTTCACCGTTGCCGGCGCCATCACTTCGCCAAGCTTGTGCTTGTTGAAGAAGTCGGTCAGGTCGACATAGTGGCCGCCGGTCGAGCCGGCGCCGAGCCATTGCGAGTCGCCGACGACCATATCATAGGCGTCGCCATGGGCGTTGAACTCGGTGAAAGCCTTGGTCTGGAAGTCGGACCAGGGCGTGGTTTCCACCGTGATCTTGACGCCGGTTTCCTTCTCGTACTCGTTGCCGAGTTCCTGCAGATAATTGGCCGGATCCCATTCCGCCCAAAAGATGGTGAGCTCCTTGTCCTGCGCGTAGACGGACGTTCCGCAGGCAAGTACTAAGCCGATACCAGCAAGCAGGCTGGTCATTGTCTTGCGCATAATGATTTCCTCCCTTGTGCGCATTCTACCTTGTCATGCTAGCCGGCGGTGAAGCCGGCCTGGTAGTTCCTCCCGAGATCGCACCTTTCCGGTTCCAAGCCTCCTCGCTTTGCCGGAAACTGGATCGCAGCTCTCACTTTCGATCCGCTTTTTCTGTCCTGATCTGGTATTACCAATTTTGGATAGCCGTCAAGCTCTTTCTTGGACCACCACCGGACCTTGCATAACCGGATTCTTCATGTATCCGACTGTTTTCCCTGAATTTTCCTACTCGTTGATATAGGAGAGCCTTGTTTCGGCACCGCCATCCCGGTTAACATCAATAGTGCGCATCCAAATCTGGTCGAACCAGATTGGCGCTATTTCGCCAACGCCTCTGGCCGGACCGCATCGGTTTCAGCCGTTGATTCCGCCACCGCGGCGCGCACAAGGGCGCCCGCCGCCCATTGCGCGACCGACCGCATGCCGCGGCTATCGAGCCCCCATATATCCTTCAGCACGATCAGCACTTCGACGCCGAACATCATCGACAGCACCTGCGCCAGGCGCTTGAACTCGCGCGGCGGCAGCCGGCCCTTGAGCGGTGCGATGGCATCCTTCAGCAGCTGGACGCGATGTCCGCGCGTGAATTGCGGCTCGCCGTCCAACGTGCCCGCCTGCCGCTGCGCCCATTGGTCGAGCGACAGTTTCAGCGCCGCCTTGAAAGTTGCCTCGAAAGCCTCGATGCGCGGCATGGCGGTGTCGAACAGTTCGGCGACGCGGCGCCCGGCATCGGTGGACGTCGATTGCCAGGTCAGGATCGGCCCAAGCCCCTCGTCGACCACCGCCTGCACCAGGGCTGCCTGGCTTGGGAAATAGCGATAGGCGGTGGCGCGCGACACTTGCGCCGCCTCCGCGACTTCGCTGACAGACGGGGTGACGCCCGCCTGCATCAGCCGCGTCGCCGTCTCCAGCATCAGCCGTTTTGTGCGGGCCCGCGGGCCGCGTTCGGCAGCCTCGTTGGCGTCGTCGTTCCCAGCGGCTTGTTGACGTGAGACTTCCATGTCAATACGATACGCGCGTCTCAAAAAATTGCAATGACCTTTGCCTACCGAAAGGCCGGCAAAGGGCGACAGGCGGCCCGGCGCCGGTCGGCCGGTGACGGGAGAAACGCGATGAAGCGCATCTACGTGGTGGGCACAGCCGACACCAAGGGCGAGGAACTTGCCTTCCTGGCCGATGCTATTGCCGCCATCGGCAGTTCGGTTGCCCGTGTCGACATCGGAACGCGCGGCGCCACCGTGCCGGTCGATATCCCGGCCAGCGAGGTCGCGGCGCATCATCCGGATGGAGCCAGTGGCGTGCTCGGCATCGTCGATCGCGGCACGGCGGTGGCCGGCATGAGCGCCGCCTTCACAAATTTCATTCCGTCGCGCGACGACATATCAGGCGTGATCGGCATTGGCGGCGGCGGCGGCACGTCGATCATCACTGCCGGCATGCGCGCGCTGCCGCTTGGGCTGCCCAAGATCATGGTCTCGACGCTCGCCTCCGGCGACACCGCGGCCTATGTCGACGTCTCCGACATCATCATGATGCCATCGGTCACCGATATGGCGGGACTGAACCGGCTGTCACGCGTCGTGCTGCACAATGCGGCGCAGGCAATCGCCGGCATGGCCGCCAGGCCGGCGCCAGTCGCCACTGGCAAGCCGGCACTCGGGCTCACCATGTTCGGCGTCACCACGCCTTGCGTGACCGCCATCGCCGACCAGTTGCGCGCCAACTATGACTGCATGGTCTTCCACGCCACCGGAACCGGCGGCCGCTCGATGGAGAAGCTCGCAGACTCGGGCCTGCTCGCCGGCGTCATCGACATCACCACGACGGAAGTCTGCGACCTGTTGTTCGGCGGCGTGCTGCCGGCGACGGAAGACCGCTTCGGCGCTATCGCCCGCACCAAGCTGCCCTATGTAGGCTCGGTCGGCGCGCTGGACATGGTCAATTTCTGGGCGCCGCCGACCATTCCCGAGAAGTTTAGGGGCCGGCTGTTCTACGAGCACAATCCCAACGTCACACTGATGCGCACCACGGTGGACGAATGCCGCGGTATAGGCGAGTGGATCGGCATCAGGCTCGCTCGCTGCGAGGGCCCTGTGCATTTCCTGATCCCCGAAAAAGGCGTCTCGGCACTCGACATCGAGGGCGGCGCCTTCTTCGACCCCGAAGCCGACGCCGTGCTGTTCGATGCCGTCGAGCGCACCATCAAGCCGAACGCCGCGCGCCGCGTCACACGCCTGCCGTTGCACATCAACGATCCGGAATTTGCCAAAGCCGCAACCGCGGCCTTCCTCGACATCGCCAGATAGTGAGAGCCAACAAATGCCCGCAATACCGCGCAAAGACATATTGAAGAAGTTCAAGGCGATGATCGCCGACGGCGTGCCCATCGTCGGGGGCGGCGCCGGCACCGGCCTGTCGGCCAAGGCCGAGGAAGCCGGCGGCATCGACCTCATCATCATCTACAATTCCGGCCGCTACCGCATGGCCGGGCGCGGCTCGGCTGCCGGCCTGCTCGCCTATGGCAACGCCAACGAGATCGTCAAGGAAATGGCCTACGAGGTGCTGCCGGTGGTCAAAAAGACGCCGGTGCTGGCCGGTGTCAACGGCACCGATCCCTTCGTCATCATGCCGCTGCTGCTTGCCGAGCTGAAGACGATGGGCTTTTCCGGCGTGCAGAATTTCCCGACCATCGGCCTGTTCGATGGCAGCATGCGCCAGAGTTTTGAGGAAACCGGCATGGGCTTCGGGCTGGAGGTCGACATGATCGCCGAGGCGCACAAGCTCGATCTTCTGACCACGCCCTATGTCTTCAACCCCGACGAGGCGCGCGCCATGACAAAAGCCGGCGCCGACATCGTCGTTGCCCATATGGGGGTGACGACCGGCGGCTCGATCGGAGCCACGTCGGCCAAGTCGCTCGACGACTGCGTGGTCGAGATCGACGCCATCGCCAACGCGGCGCGCTCGGTGCGCAAGGATGTCATCCTGCTTTGCCATGGCGGGCCGATCTCGATGCCGGATGATGCCCGCTACATCCTCGACCGCTGCAAGGGCCTGCATGGCTTTTATGGCGCGAGTTCGATGGAACGGCTGCCGGCTGAAGCCGCGATCGCCAGGCAGACGGCGGATTTCAAGGCCGTCACGCTGCACGACCAGAAGAAAAAGAAGGGATGAGATCATGACCGACAAGAGCAAGGTGTTCGTATACCCGAAGGACGTGAGCGCCTTCGGCTTTGACTGGGGCAAGCTGTCGCTGACAGTCGCGCCGGAAGTAAATGGCGCGACGCGCTTTTCCGGCGGCGTCGTCGACCTGCCGTCAGGCAAGGGCCACACGCGCCACAACCATCCCGGCGCGGAAGAGATCATCTTCGTCATCTCAGGCAATGGCGAGCAGATGGTGGAGGACGAGGAGGGCAATCCGGTCGTCGCCAAGGTCGGCCCCGGCTGCACCATCTATGTGCCGGAAAGCCGTTTCCATTCGACACTGAACACGGGCGATGGGCCGATGCAGCTCTTCGTCGTCTATTCGCCGGCCGGACCCGAACTGGTGCTGCGGGAGTTGCCGGATTTCAGGTTGATCCCGGCGGGGAAGTAATCGCGAAAGGCCCCCTTCATCCGGCCGCTTCGCGGCCACTTTCTCCCCGAGGGGGAGAAGAGGCAGAAGCCAGCGCCGGCGCAAACTCCTCTCCCCTCGGGGAGAGGTCGGATAGCCCCGAATTGCCCTTCGCAATTCGGATGGCAATCCGGGTGAGGGGGTAGCGCCGAGCTAGGCTATCCCACCTCTATTCCACCCCCGTGCCCGATCCCCAAACATCACATACCCCGCATCCGTCACCGCCAGCGTATCCTCCAGCTTGATGAACCCCCGCGTCGGGTGAAGCATGGTCGTCTCCACCGACAGCACCATGTTCGTCTCCAGCGGCTTGGCCGAATAAGTGCCTTCATAGGTGACCGGGTGGTTGGTCATCAGGAACGGCGCTTCATGGGTGATCAGGCCCATGCCATGGGCGAAGAAATCCGTATAGGGCGCGACCTTCGACGCCTTCAGCACGCCCTCCGCGTGCGAAATCATATCGCCGCCGATGGTGCCTGCCCTCACCTTCGAGAACGCCGCCTGCTGCACCGTCTCGACCTCGGCCAACAGATCTTCCAGCTCGGCATCCGGTTCGCCCAGAATGCCCATGCGGCAGAGATCGCCGATATAGCCGTGATAATTGCCGCCGGAATCGATCGACAGCACCTCGCCCTTTTTCCAAGCCTGCGGTGACGCCGCACGGTTGTGGCTGGAGCCCAGCGTCAGCAGGCAATATTCGAAATGCGCGCCGCGATTGGTCTCCTCGCGCCTGAGCTGCTCGATCATCTCGGCCTTGGTCGTGCCTTCGCGCGCCCACTGGATAGTCGCCAACATGGAATCGGTGATCAGCTCGGAGGCGATGCGCAGCTTCTCCAGCTCGGCGTCTGTCTTGATGGCGCGCATGCGCTCCAGCATGTCGGTCGCGTCGATCAGCTTCGCGTCCGGCAACGCCTTGCGGATCAGCGCATAGGCATCGGACGGCAGGAAGGCCGGCTCGATGCCGATGCGGGCGCCTGCCTTGCCGATCTTGCTGACATGCTCGACCGCAAGATTGGCGGCGTCGAGCGTACCCCAGCAGGCGGCATGCAGCGTCGGCGTCCAGAACGGGTTGTTCTGGTGCTCGGCGCCTTCCATGCGGTTGCCGATATAGGCGGCATGATCCGGCCCGCCCTTCTCATAGACGACGACAGGCAGATAGCGGCTGTGGCCAATCGCATCCATGGCGGCGAAGAAGATGAATTTGTAGCCACCGAGCAGATATTGCGTGTTGTGCTTGGACGTCGCCAGCAGCACATCGATGCCGGCTTCCTCCATCAGCCGGTCGACCCTTGCCTGGTCGAACGGGATATTGCTGACGGCATTCTTGCCCGGGGCAATGTTCATTGTTCTCTCCCTGATTTCCGTGGGATCGCCGGCCGCGCTGCGCCAGATTCCCTTGGCTGTCGGTCAAATCTGCATCATTGTCCACTCTGGTCCAGCCAGAAATAGGGTCAAATTGCTTCAGCGGGCGGTCGCCAAGTCGTCTTTGCTGCATATCAAGGCAATCTGGTCCTACCAGAATATCAGAATAAAAGGGCCACCTCTAAACTGGTCCAGCGGACGAAAATTTCAAAGCCAAGCAAGGATGCGCCAATTCCGTCTCTGGCGAAACCCTTGGCAAGGGCCATAATCGCCGCGAGGATGCTGGCGGGTGCCGCCAGCTTCGAGGGGTGCGCCCATCTGGTCGCGGAGAGGACGGAGTTCGGTCATGTCAGATATTTCCAGACGCACGCTGCTTGGCGGCTCAGCTTTGCTGCTGGCCTCCACCGCCCTGCCCACATTCAGCTGGGCGCAGACGCCGAAGAAAGGTGGCCGGCTGGTGCTCGCCGCCGATTCCGAGCCGCGCAATCTCAACCCGGCAATCGTCGCCTCCAACGGCGTTTTCTTCATCTCCAGCAAGATTGTCGAGACGCTGGCCGAAGCCTCGTTCGACGGCAAGGACGGGCTCGAGCCCCGCTTGGCGCTCTCCTGGGAAGGTGCTGCCGACGGGCTCTCGGTAACCTTCAAACTGCGCGATGGCGTCAAATGGCATGACGGCAAGCCGTTCACCTCGGCCGACGTCGCCTTCTCGGCGCTGCAGATATGGAAGCCGCTGCAGAATCTCGGCCGCACCGTGTTCAAGGATCTGGCCAGCGTCGACACCCCCGACGATCTCACCGCCGTGTTCAAATTCGCCAAACCGACCCCGTTCCAGCTGATACGCAATGCCTTGCCGGCGCTGAGCAGCGTGGTGCCGAAACATATCTACGAAGTCGGCAAGATCGAGGACAACCCGGCCAACAATGCCCCCATCGGCACCGGCCCGTTCAAGTTCGGCGAGTACAAGGCCGGCCAATATTACAAGCTGACAAGGAATGCGAACTATTGGGGCAAGGACGAGCCCCATCTCGACGAGATCATCTATCAGGTGCTGCCGGACCGCACGTCCGCCGCGGCCGCACTCGAGGCCGAAGAGATCCAGCTCGCCGCCTTCTCCGCCGTGCCACTGGCCGACCTCGACCGTATCTCGAAAGTGCCGGGCCTGAAGGTCATCTCCAAGGGCTATGAGGGGCTGACCTATCAACTCGTCGTCGAGATCAACCATCGCCGCAAGGAACTGGCCGACGTGAAGGTGCGCCAGGCGATCGCGCATGCCATCGACAAGGATTTCGTCGTCAAGACGGTGTTCCTCGGCTATGCCGCCACCGCTACCGGTCCGGTGCCGAAGAACGACCCGCAATTCTACACTGCCGACGTGCCGATCTATCCATTCGACGTCGCCAAGGCCAACGCCTTGCTCGACGACGCGGGGTACAAGCGCGCCGATGACGGCAAGCGTTTTGCGCTGAAACTCCTGCCGGCACCCTATTTCAACGAGACCAAGCAGTTCGGCGACTATCTGCGCCAGGCGCTGGCGGCAATCGGCATCGACGCCGTGATCGTCAACAACGACTCGGCCGCGCACATCAAGGCCGTCTACACCGACCACGCCTTCGACCTCGCCGTCGGCCCGCCGGTGTTCCGCGGCGACCCGGCGATCTCGACCACCATCCTGGTGCAGAGCGGCATTCCCGACGGCGTGCCGTTCTCCAACCAGGGCGGCTACAAGAACGCCGCGCTCGACGCGCTGATCGCCAAGGCTTCGGAGACGCTGGATACGTCAGCGCGCACCGACCTCTACAAGGAATTCCAGAAACAGGTCGCGGCGGACCTGCCGCTGATCAACGTCGCCGAATGGAGCTTCATCAGCGTCGCGCGCGAGACGGTGGGGAACATCGCCAACAACCCGCGCTGGGCGGTTTCGAACTGGGCGGACACGTATCTGGAATCGTGACACATTTGCGCGGATGAAAGTTCGCAAAGAAATTGGTGTGAAGGCATGGCGTAGGGCCGCGTTTCGTCACACCCCCCTCTGTCCTGCCGGACATCTCCCCCGCAAGGGGGGAGATCAGCAGCTTCGCTGTCGCGTACATTCGGCATCGAAGATTGGCGAAGGCAGAGGCGACATCCAATCTCCCCCCTTGCGGGGGAGATGTCCGGCAGGACAGAGGGCGGTGCCTAGACACCGCACCTCTCCCGACTGGCGCAGTGCTATGCCTTTCCCATGACCCGCGTCCTCACCCTCATCCGCCGTCGCCTCGTCGGCAGCATCTTCGTGCTGCTGATCGTCATCATCGGCACATTCCTCCTCCTGGAAGCTGCCCCCGGTGACGCGGTCGACGCCTACATCGTCTCGACCGGCGGCGACGCCGGCATGATCGAATTGCTGCGTCATCGCTGGGGCCTCGACCAGTCCGAGCTGACACGGCTCGCGAACTATCTCTGGGCGCTGCTGCATTTCGACCTCGGCCAGTCCGTTACCTTCTCCCGGCCAATTCGCGATGTTATCCTGGAACGCCTGCCGACGACACTGCTCCTGATGGTGACCGCCACCGCGCTCTCCTTCGGTTTGGGCTTGGCGCTCGGCATCTACGCCGGCGCCAGACCCGGCAGCTTTCGCGACCGCTTCCTGTCGATCGGCTCGCTGGCGCTTTATGCCGTGCCGGGTTTCTGGCTTGGCCTGGTGCTGATCGTCGTCTTTGCCGTCGACCTGCGCTGGCTGCCGATCGGCGGCATCGAGACGCTCGCCTCGGACAAGACCGGGCTTGCCCGCGCCACCGATATCGCCGTCCACCTCGTCCTGCCGGTTTCCGCGCTCGGCTTCATCTATCTCGCGCTCTATCTGCGCATGATGCGCGCCGGCATGGCCGAGGCGTGGCGGCAGGATTTTGTGCTCGCCGCCCGCGCCAGGGGGCTGTCACGCCGCCGCATCGTGCTCGCCCATGTCGCCCGCAACGCGCTCTTGCCGCTGGTCACCATGCTCGGCCTGCAATCGGCGCAGATGCTGGGCGGCAGCGTCGTCATCGAAAGCGTCTTTGCCGTGCCCGGGCTCGGCCGGCTGGCGCAGGAAGCGGTCGCTTCGCGCGACACGCCGCTGCTGCTCGGCATCATCCTCACCAGCGCCGTCCTCGTCATTGCCGTCAACCTTGCCGTCGACATCGCCTACGCCTTCCTCGACCCGCGCGTCGGCGCCGGCGAGGCCAGCGCGTGAGCGCGCTGCCGCGGTTCCTGCGCCGGCCGGAAGCGGTCGCCGGCGCGATCATCCTGGCGCTTCTGTTCGCCATGGCGCTGTTTGCGTCGCTGCTCTTCCCCGGCGACCCGCAGGCCATTGCCGGACCAGCACTGCTGCCGCCCTTCCAGGACTGGTCGCTGCCGCTCGGCACCGACCGGCTCGGCCTTGACGTGCTGGCCGAACTGTTCCACGGCGCCCGCACCTCGCTGGCGGTCGGCCTGGCGGCGGCAGCGGCGGCACTCTTCATCGGCGCGGTCGTCGGCACGCTGGCCGGCTTTGCCGGCGGCCTTGTGGACGAGGGGCTGATGCGCATCACCGATGCCTTCCAGACCGTGCCGAGTTTTCTCCTGGCGCTGGCCTTCGTCAGCGTCGTCGGGCCGTCGCTCGGCGTCGTCGTCACGGCAATAGCGCTTGGCGCCTGGACCGGACCGGCGCGTGTAGCGCGCGCCGAAGTGCTGTCGATCCGCGAGCGCGATTACGTCGCCGGCGCTCGCGTCATCGGCATGCATCCGCTTGAGATCGCTTTTCGCGAGGTGTTGCCCAACGCGTTGCCGCCGGTGCTGGCCTTGTCCTCGGTGATCGTGGCCGCCGCGATCCTCACCGAGGCAGCGCTGTCCTTCCTCGGTCTCGGCGACCCCAATCGCGTCACTTGGGGCGGCATGATCGCCGAGGGCCGCACTGTGCTGCGCACCGCGCCCTTTCTGTCGATCGTTCCGGGCATCGCCTTGGTGCTGACCGTGCTTGGCGTCTATCTCACCGGCGAAGGCGTGGTCGAAACGACGGCGGTGCGGAGGAGCCTGTCGTGACCGCACTGGCTGAGATACGCGATCTGTCTGTGCGCTATTTCAGCGATGGCAGCGAGGTAACGGCGCTGAAGGGGGTCAGCCTGGATGTTATTGCCGGCGAGCGGCTGGCGATTATCGGCGAAAGCGGTTCGGGCAAGAGCACGCTGGCGCTGGCGGTGGCTGGACTGCTGCCGGCGAGCGCCAAGATTGAAGGGCATTTCAAGTGGCAATTTCAGGCGCCGCGATCCTTCCCACCCCCTTCTGTCCTGCCGGACATCTCCCCCGCAAGGGGGGAGATCAGCAGCTTTGCCGACGGCTTCCCTTCTGCAACGTTCGTGGTTGGCGAAGGCGGAGATGAGAGAGCAATCTCCCCCCTTGCGGGGGAGATGTCCGGCAGGACAGAGGGGGGTGTGACGGAACGCCGACCTCTCAAATTAACCGAACCCAGTACGCTCCCCCTTCCCGGTCGCGACATTGGTTTCGTCTTCCAGGACCCCTCCGCCAGCCTCGACCCCGTCATGACCGTCGGCAAACAGATCGCCGAAGTCGCCCGCACCCACCTCGGCCTCGACTGGCCACAAGCTTACGCCAAAGCCAAAACCCTGCTCCAACGTGTCCGGCTGCCCGACCCACAAACCGCCATGCGTGCTTTCCCGCACCAGCTCTCCGGCGGCCAGAAGCAGCGCGTTGCTGTTGCCGCGGCCATTGCAGCCGGTCCGAAACTGCTGATCGCCGATGAGGCGACCAGCGCGCTGGACACCATTGTGCAAGCCGAAATCGTCAGCCTCATTCGGCAACTGGTGGCGGAGGACGGCATGACGCTGCTGTTCATCAGCCACGACATCGCGCTGGCCGCCGAACTCGCAGAGCGTATCGCTGTATTCCGGAACGCCGAACTGATCGAACTCGGCCCGACGGAGCAAATCATAAACGCCCCGCGCCATGCCTATACGCGAACGCTGCTCGACGCCCATCTCGGCCTCGACGCCGATCCGCTGCTACGACGGGCGCCGGCATGAACTTGCTCACCGTCTCCGGTCTTACCAAGCGATACCGTCGTGGCGGCAAGGCCATCGCGGCCGTCGACGGTGTCTCCTTCGCCATCGAACCCGGCGAGACGCTGGCGCTGGCCGGGCCCTCCGGCAGCGGCAAGTCGACGATCGCGCGGCTGGTGCTTAGGTTGATCGAGCCCGACGCCGGCACCGTCCAGTTCGAAGGCGATGACTTTCTGCTCTTGAAGGGTGCGGCCCTGCGCACCAAGCGCGCGCGCCTTCAAATGGTGTTCCAGGATCCGCTCGCCGCGTTCAACCCGCGCGCCACGGTGGCTCGCGTGCTTGACGATCCCTTGCGCATCCATGCCATCGCTTCCCGCGCCGAGAGGCCGGCCCGCATTGCTGCCTTGCTGGATCGCGTCGGGCTGGCAGCCGATCTCGCCCCGCGCGCCATTCACGAAATCTCCGGCGGCCAGCGCCAGCGCGTCGCCATCGCCCGAGCCATCGCGACCAAACCGTCGCTGATCGTGCTCGACGAGGCGGTGTCGGCGCTCGACGTTTCGGTCCGCGGACAGATCCTTGAGTTGCTGCTCGACCTGCAAGCCAGGGAACGGATCGCCTATCTCTTCATTTCGCATGATCTCGGCGTCGTACGGGCCATCGCCCACCGCGTCGTTCTTCTCAACGCCGGGCGGATCGCCGAGAGCGGCGACGCCCGCAACGTAGTCGACGCGCCGCAATCGGCAATCGGCAAGGCGCTGGTTGCGGCGGCGCCAAGATTGGACAGAAGCAGCAGGCAAGTACCATGACCGAACCAGAAGCCAGAGCCGAAAAACTCTCGCGCGAACTCGATTCCGCCTTCCGCAACCGCGCCGATCTCTACCGTCTGTTTCTCGACGAGCTGACCGGCGAACTCGGCGCGGAAAAGGCCGAGGCGATCATGATCCGCACCATCGAGCAGCGCGGCAAGGAGGTGGCGGCGGCCGCCTTCGCCCGTTTCGGACCTAACGACGCGCCGGCCATCGGCGAGGCATTTTTGGCCGTCAGCCCGGATGGCGGCCTGATGTATCCGACCGATGTCGAGCGCGGGCCGGACCACATCGCCTTCAAGGTGAAGCGTTGTCCGCTGAAGGACGCCTGGGTCGAGGCCGGTGTCGGTGATGAAAAACTCGCCACGCTCTGCCGCATCGCCGGCGCTTTCGACCGTGGTCTGTTCGAGGCAACGGGCGTGCGCTTCGACAATGTCACCTGGACGCCGGGCCACGGCTCCGGCTGCTGCCACATCGCGCTGACCAACCGGGATGCCGCCGGATAGCCAATGCTGATCAGTCGGCGGCAAACACATGCATCTCCGTGCCCGCCTGTTCGGCAGCAGTGCGCAGGTCGGCCTTCGGTTCGCTGTCGGTGACGATATCGGCAATGTCATCGAGCCCGCAGATGCGTTCCAGACTGCTGCGGCCAAACTTGTCGTGGGTCACCACCAGCACGGTCGACAGTGAACGCGATATCATTGCGCGTTTAACGGCCGCGGCGCCCGAGATCATGTCGCTCGGACCATCGGCGCTTATCCCCGATGCGCCGATAATGGCGACGTCGGCATTGTAGCGGCGCAGGAACTCGACGGTGTCTTCGCCCAACACGCTGCCTTCCCGGCTATCATAGGTCCCGGGGCAGAGCAGCACCCGAAAGGTCGGATTGGCGCCCGCCACCGAGGCCACGCCGGTGGAATTGGTGATGATGGTCAGGTCGCGCTTCAGCTGCGAAAGGTTGCGCGCCACCTCATAGGTGGTCGAACCGCCATCGATCATCACGATCTGGCCCTTCTCGACAAGGCTTGCCGCGCCGCGGCCGATGCGGGCGCGCTCCTCGATCAGGGTCAGGCCACGCTCCGAAATCACCGGTTCTGATGTCACCAGCGAGATCGTCGCACCGCCATAGGTGCGGTTGATCAGCCCGGCATCGCCGAGTTCGATGAGATCGCGGCGGATGGTCTCGCCGGCGACGCCGATGCGCCGTGCGAGCTTGGAGATGCGTATCGACGCCGACCGGCGCACTTCCGAAAGGATAAGCGCGTGCCGCTCCTTCTTCGTCAGTCGGCCTTGGTCCATGACTATTCCATTCCCTTTGCAGCAATCAGCGCGTCGCCAAGCTCGGCAAATCCCTTCGCGCCGCGCCCGCTTGTGACGAAGGCGGGAGACGCCGGAAGCTCGCCGGCGAAGTCCAGCACATTAGCGACGCCGACGCTGTTGGGGAAGAAGCCGAACATTGGTGCATCGTTTGGACTATCGCCGACGAAGACAATGCTGTCCTTGTCGTGGTCAATATCTATACCGAAACAGTCCTGCAAGAATAGCCGGCTTGTCGACAGTTTGTCGTATTTGCCGAACCAGCCATTGACGTGGATGGACGAGATTTTCGCCGTCGCGCCATAGCGCTGGAAGATGCCGACGATCTTCAGAACCTCGGTTTTGGGCAGCGGCGCCACGTCCTCGCAAAAATCGATCGCCAGATCGGCCTCGCGATAGGCCTGGTCGGCCGCGACCGCCGCACCCGGAACTTCGCGCAGAACGGTTTGCTCGATCTCCTTGAGGCGCGCGGCATCGGCCTGCCGTTCGGCAGCGCTCTTGGCGTAGTGGCGAACAATCCGCTTTTTGGCGTCGTCGTAGCGGAAATAGAAGGCGCCGTTCTCGCCGATCACGCCGTCCACCGGCCATTGCCGGGCGATCAGGTCGCACCAGCCGGCAGGGCGGCCGGTAACCGGCGCGACAATGAAGCCGGCCTGCTTCAGCCGCTCGAGCGCCGCATAGGCTTTTGCCGGCAACCGCCCCTTGTCGGTCAAGGTGTCGTCTATGTCGGTCAGCACGACAGCGATGTTGCGCCGGTCCGGCGCGGTGAAGTCGGTGAGCGGACGCAGCACCCGCTCAGGCTCCCGCCGCAACCGTTTCGAGCGAGGCAGCAGCGACGTCGAGCATGGTGAACCTGTCGCGGATCAGCCGCGCATTGGCGACCGCCTCGTCGTAGAAGCCAGCCGGTATGGCGACCTCTTGCGGCGTGGTTGGGGCGCCGGCGGCACGCAGTGCTGCCGCGATCTCGCGCGCCGGGCGTGCCACCTGCAGCAGCCTTTCGCGATGCGAGCGCCACTGCCTGGCCAGCATGGTGTTGACAGCGTCCGCCCCTTCGCGGTCCAGCAGCTTGGGCTTGAATGCCGCCCAGCAGGAACGTCCGAGCGTTTCGCCGAAGATTTCGATGAAGCGGTCTGGCGTATCGGCGGAGGGCGCGAGCTGCAACTCCCGCAGCGCCAGCACGCGTTCCTGCAGCCGCGCCATCGTCAACGTCGTCACCGCTATGTGCTCGCCGTGATGCGCCTCGGGCAATCCCTGGCCCCGCATGTCGATATAGTGGGCGATGAGATGTTCGCCCTGACTGGCCGGATAGGAGCCGCCGCACAAAGTCATGCCAAGGCCCGACATGACCAGCGTGCGCACCAGCACTTCCATCGCCTCAAGGTTGCCGGTCCCGAGTTCGCCGGCTTTGGCGATAAGCGCCTCCTCGTCCTCGGCCAGAAGCATGAACGGCGCCTCCCGGTAGGGCGTGCCGAGCAACAGATGCGCCATCAGCCAATCGGTCTGCGCGGTCGGCCGCGCCATCGAATCGCCGAAGCCGGCAGCGATCAGCCGGTGCGGCGCTCGCGCCATGACATCGAGATCGAGGAAGACACCGACCGGCAGGCTCGCCGTCAGCGATTTCTTCAGGCCGTCGTCGGTGATTGCCGCAGACACCGAGGTGTAGCCGTTCATCGACGGCGCGGTGCCGAACACCGCATAGGGCTTTTGGGTCAGATGGGCGGCATATTTGGTGATGTCATTGATCGAGCCGGATCCGACCGCGACCAGACCGCTGGCGTCTTTCGTGCGGGCGATCACCGATCGCACGGCGTCCATGTCGGGATGCGGATGGCGCGGCAGGATGATCTTGTCGACATCGCTGCTGCCACGCAGTGCGATCGACACCCTCTCACCCAGCGCCAGCCTTGTGTCGGGATCCATGACCACGGAAAGCTTGCGGCCGAGCGGCAGCGGCTTGACCAGCGCATCGGCTTCGTCGCCGAGACCGCGCCCTATGACGATGGTCTTCAGCGGCACCGACAGCATTCCCTGGCTATCCGGGTCAGGCAGCGTGCCGGCAATAAGGCGATCGAGCATTTGTCTGGACATAGGATGCAGTCCGGTCAGTCAGCATGAAGCGGGGTCAGGGCATCGAACAAGGTGCGATACCGGCGGTAACTTCTGTCGTAGGCGGCCTTGGCGGAAGGATCAGGGTCGATCGTCTCGATGTGGCCGGCCAGCCTTTCAGCCGCCTGCCGCACTGAGGAGGTAAGGCCGATGGCTGCGGCGGCAAGGATTGCCGCACCGATCGGCGAGGCATCGGCCGCACCCGCGATCTCGACCGGCCTGCCGCTGACATCGGCCCGGATTTGCCCCCACACCCGGCTGCGCGCGCCACCGCCTGAGAGCCGGATGCGCCCGGTTGTTATGCCGAGCTCGTCCAGCCGGTCGACAACGTCGCGCATGGCGAAGGCGCAGCCTTCCAGCACTGCGCGAGCGCAGGCCGCTTTGCCGTGGAAGGATGTCAGGCCGTAGAAAGCGGCACGCGCTTCGGCGATCCAGCGCGGCGCCATGGCACCGGACAAGGCCGGCAGGAACAGCAAATCGTCGCTGCCGGCAACCACCGTCGCCGCCAGTTCCGACATCGCCGCCGGCGAATCGACGCCGAAGGTTGTTAGAAACCACGTCACCGCGCCGCCCGAGAGCCATCCGGGATTGGAGATGAAATAGCCGTCGCCGAGAAAGCCATGGGTCTCGACCAGGCCGCCGGGGTCGAGGCGAAGCGTGCCGGACACCGCGCCGACCACTTCGGCCGTGCCGAGATTGCAGGCGACGACACCGGGCACGACGACCCCGGCGCCTATGGCGGCCGAAAAATCATCGCCGGTGCCGACCGCCAGCGGCGTGCCCACAGGCAAACCGGTGAGCTCGGCGCCGGCGTGCGTCAAGGCGCCGGCGATGTCAGATGCATCGTCGATGCCGGGCAATTTATCTGCATCGATGTCGAAGGCCGCCAGCAGATCGCCGGCATAGTTGTGCTCCTTCAGTCCATAGAGCATGGTTGTCGAGGCCAGCGCGTGATCGATGACGGCACGACCGCACAGCGCCGCGACCACGAACGATACCGGTTGATGCCAGAGCGCCACCCGGCGCGCTTCGGGCAGGTTGCGCGCTGCCCAGCGGATTTTCGCCGCCATATGCGTGGCATCGAGGACAAGACCGGTGCGCTCGCGGATGAAGTCCGGATCGATGCCGGCGATCTCTCCTGCCGCCCGCCGGTCCATCCAGATGATGCACGGAGCCAGCGCCTCACCATTGCCATCGACCGCGACGCAGCCGTCGAGCTGGCCGGCAATGGCAATACCCTTGATGTCGGACGGCGCAAGCCCAGCCTTGTCGAGCGCGCCGGCAATGGCCGGCTTGAGCGCCGCCAGCCACAGCGCCGGGTTCTGTTCGGCCCAGCCGGGCGCCGGGAAGGCCGGCTGGTACAGCGCAGCTGCCTCGCCACGCAGCCGCAATTCGTCATCGACAACGATCGCCTTCAGGCTTTGTGTGCCGAGATCGATGCCGATGACTGGCATTAGACGCGCTCGCAATCCGCGAGGACATCCCGCAGCTGCGAGAGGATAGAACCTTTCGTCGGCGAATAGGAGCCATCGAAAACCGCTGTGCCAATGGTAAAAGCGTTGGCGCCGGCCAGCTTGATTGCCTTGATCCGATCGGCTGATGCCACAGCGCCGGCGACGATCAGATGCCGCGACGGACCAAGCCCGCGCCGGGCTGCGCGCACCAGTTCGGCCGGGTCGGCCTCGGTGGCGCGATAGGCGAGGATGTCGCATCCCGCACAACCCTTCTCGGCGAAGGCGCGGCAGTCGGCCTCGACATCCTCGGCCGAACCGCCGAGCTTGGTCGGATGGCCGACCGGCCGCCCGGGAAAAGGGTAGTATTCGGTGCCGCTCCCCTCCAGCAACGCCATGATCTCGTCGACCTGAGTACCACCGAGCAGGCGCTGGATGCCGAGATCCCTGGCGATGCGCGCGGAATTAAGGCAGGCCTCAGCCGTCGTCGAGACAACTTCCATGTAAGTGGTGGCGCCTGTCCGGCCAATGGCGACAGCGAGCTTGCGCAGCACATCCGGCGCGACGCCAATATCCTTGAAGCCGACATGCTTCAGGCCGACCGGCTCGATCAAATCGACCAGGTCAAGACAGTCCTCGACCGTGCGATCGTGGCGCGTCAGCATGAAGATGAAGTCCATCCGAAAGGTCCCTCGCCTGGTCGGGAAAGCCGGTTTGCTGCCGGTCTGTTAACACCTCCCAACCATTTGTTGCAAGGTGCCACATTTTGATTTGCAGTACCACACATTTTATGACAGAACGGGCGCCGGCCCGCCAGGCACGACTTCTAGGGAGAGGGAAGAATGCTCAAGCCGCTGAGACGTACCGCGTCCAGACTGCTCGTCGCAGCCGTATTTGTGTGGCCCCTGACGTGGCAAGTGACACAAGCGGCCGCGTGGGATCTGAAAGAGGCGTCGAAACCCTATAGAGGCCAGACCATCCGCATGGTCGGCGAGGCGCTGCCGCCGCTCGAAGCGCTGAAGAAGATGGCGCCGGAGTTTGAAAAACAGACCGGCATCCATGTCGAAGTCGAGATGTACGAGCACTCGGAAGCCGTCAACAAGGTGCAGCTCGATCTCAACTCGCACCGCGGCCGCTACGACGTCATCATCCAGCCGCATCGCGAACTCGGCAAGTTCGCCACCAACAACCATCTGGTCGAAATCGCCAAGATGATGGCCGACCCGGCTTTGCGCGATCCGAGCTTCGAGCCGGAGAAGCAGCTCTACCAGACCGCCTGGCACGAAATCTCCTGGTATGACGGCAAGGAGTACGGCTTCCCCTTCACAGTGCTCAACATGTTCATGTGGTATCGCTCGGACCTGCTCGCCGATCCCAAGGAGCAGGCAGGCTTCAAGGCCAAGTATGGCTACGACCTCGCTCCCGCCAAGGACTGGAAGCAATATCGCGATATCGCCGAATGGTTCTATCGCCCCGACCAGGGCTTTTACGGCACCGCCCTGCAGGGCAAGCGCCACGAGGCGCTGTGGTATGAGTGGCTCAACTTCCTTTATTCCTTCGGCGGCGACGTGCTCGACGTGAAGAGCGGCTCGGCCTGCGGCCCGGTCATCGTCAACAGCCCCAAGGCCGTCGCCTCGCTCGAATATTACAAGAGCCTGCTGCAATTCTCGCCGCCGGACAGCCTCAACTATTTCTGGGATGATGTCATGGCGCTGATGCAGCAAGCCAAGGTCGCCGAGCTGATCATGTGGAACGACGCCACCTATGCCGTGTCGGTCGACACAACCGCCTCCACCGTCGTCGGCAAGGTCGGCTTCGATCTCGTGCCGCAAGGCGAAGGCGGCAAGATCGGCCAGGTCGAAGGCTGGACCTATCTCATCCCTATCTATTCGAAGAACCCACAGGCCGCCTTCCTCTTCGTCCAGTGGATGATGGGCTATGACCGCCAGCTCGAGCAGCATCTCAATGGCGGCGCTTCAGGCCGTCCCGATGTCTATGCTTCGGCGGAGGTGCAGAAGCTGCCCTATGCCAAGGCTTCCATGGAGGCCAACGAGCATGCGGTGCCGAAGGCGACGCTGCCGCAATCGGCCGAGATGACCGACATACTGGTGCGGGAACTGTCGTCCTACCTCGCCGGCGAGAAGGAGGCTCAGGCCGCCCTCGACACCGCCGCCACCGACATCTCGACATTGCTCGGTTCTTGCGCACCAATGACCTATCCGGCACGATAGGCCTTGAGATGTCGCGCAGAGGCTACCCGCACAAGCGGGTAGCCGTTCTTGTCCGCAGGAAACGCCCGTGACGAACCGCACTCCATCGCTGCGCGGAATGCCGCTTCTCGACCGTGGGGTGGGACCGCTCTTGATGCTGCCCGCGACGCTGCTCGTCGTCGTCTTCCTGGTCGGCCCGTTCTACTACATGATCTACACCGCGCTGACCGACCTCAGCTTCGCCGACGCCAGCCATGCGGGCGCCTTCGTCGGTTTCGACAATTTCCGCAAGCTGATGCGCAACGACCCATTCTTCTGGGCATCGTTCCTGCTGACGCTGAAATTCGTCATCATCGCCGTCGGCCTCGAATTCCTGCTCGGCTTGGCGCTGGCCTTCCTGATCTTCCGCTTCGTCGCCAGCCAGCGGCTTCTCACCACACTGCTGCTCATCCCGATGATGATCGCGCCGGTCGCCGTCGGGCTGATCTGGCGGCTGCTGTTGCAGGGCGATTTCGGCATGCTCACCTTCTACATGCGCAAGGTTGGCCTGCTGGCGCAGAATTCGGCGGTGCTTTCGGCACCCGACCTGGTGTTTCCGACCATCGTCGCCATCGATGTCTGGCAGTGGACGCCCTTCGTCACCCTGATCATGCTCGCCGGGATGATGAGCCTGCCGCGCGCGCCGTTCGAGGCGGCGATGATGGATGGCGCAAAACCGTTTCAGATCTTTTGCGATGTCATGCTGCCGCTGCTGCGGCCCGTCATCGCGCTGGTGCTATTGCTGCGCGGCATCGATGCCTTCAAGGAGTTCGACAAGGTTTTCCTGATGACCGGCGGCGGTCCGGGAACGCTGACCGAACTGGTGTCGATCTACGCCTACCGCGTCAACTTCCGCAACTGGGACCTCGGCTACGGCGCCGCGGTCGCCTTCATGATCTATCTCGTCGTGCTGATCCTGTGCTCCGTCTTTTACAAGGCCGTCTACTGGTCGAGCCGCAAGCAGGCGGCGGCGTTTTGAGGGCGCGGCGATGATCGATCAATCCACCAACCGCGCCTGGAAAAGCTTTGCCTGGGCGGTGTTGCTCGTCGCCGTCGTGGTGGCGCTGACGCCTTATGTCTGGATGGTGCTGGCGTCGTTCAAGAACCGCGTCGATCTTCTGTCTTCTGTGCCGAAATGGATTTTTTCGCCGACGCTTGCCAACTATCCCGCCGTCTTCATCGACAAGGAATACTGGCCGCTGGCAATCAACTCGGTGCTGATCTCGGTGTCGTCGACCATACTCTGCATCGTCATCGGCGCGCCAGCGGCCTATGGCTTTGCCCGCTCGGATTTTCCCGGCAGGGAAGACCTGTTCTTCTTCTTCCTGACGACGCGCATGGCACCGCCGATCTCGATCGCCGTGCCGCTGTTCCTGTTCTTCACCTCGCTCGGCCTGATCGACACCATCTACGCCGTGGTGATCGCCCACACCTCCTTCAACCTGTCGCTCGTCGTCTGGATGATGCGCGGCTTCTTCGCCGAAATCCCCAGGGAGATCGACGAAGCCGCGATGATGGACGGCCGCTCGCGGCTCGGCGCATTCTTTTTCGTCGTCGCGCCGCTGGCCGCGCCCGGCATCGGCGCGACGGCCGTGCTCTGCTTCATCCTGTCGTGGAACGAGTTCCTCTATGCCTTCATCCTCGTCGCTTTCGACGGGCGGCCGCTGACCGTCGGCATACCCGGACTGGTGACGCCGCATGGCACGCTATGGGGCCAAGTCGCGGCGGTCGCCATCGTGGCGACGCTGCCGATCGTGCTTTTCACTTTCCTTGTCCAGAAACAGCTCGTGCGCGGCCTCACCTTCGGCGCGGTCAAGGGTTGAAGGGATCCTTGCATGGCAATTGTTTTCGACGGCGTCACCAAGGCCTTCCCGGACGGGACGGTGGCGCTGCAGGCGCTCGACCTTGCTTTCGAGCCCGGCGAATTCCTGGTTCTGCTCGGGCCCTCTGGTTCCGGCAAGACGACAGCCTGCCGGCTGCTTGCCGGCCTTGAACGTCCCACGGCCGGGCGCATCATGGTCGAGGGCCTCGATGTCACCGACCTGCCGCCGCGCCTGCGCGGCATGGGCATGGTGTTCCAGAACTATGCGCTCTACAGCCATAAGAGCGTCTACGAGAACATCGCCTATCCCTTGCGCATCCGAAAGATGCCGGCTGCCGAGCTCGACCGCTGCGTCCGCGCCATGGCCGAGCTGCTCGAAATCACCCGTTACCTCGACCGCCGCCCTTCGCAATTGTCGGGCGGCCAGGCGCAGCGCGTCGCTGTGGCCCGCGCCCTGGTCTGGCAACCTAGCCTCTGTCTGATGGATGAGCCGCTGTCCAATCTCGACGCCTTGTTGCGGCTCCACATGCGCACCGAGCTGAAGCGTCTGCATCGCGAGCTGAAAAAGACCTTCGTCTTCGTCACACACGACCAGGAAGAGGCGATGACGCTGGCGACCAGGGTCGCGGTGTTGCGCGAAGGCGCACTGATCCAGTACGACGACCCGCGCGAGATTTATCGGCGGCCTGCCAATCGCTTCATCGCTGAATTCATCGGCCGTCCAGCGATGAACACGTTCGATGGCGATGTCCGCGCCGGCGTCTTCCACGCCAGCGGTTTCACTTGCCCGCTTCCGGGAAAGCCTGATGGTCCCATCGTGCTCGGCATTCGCCCCGAGCAGATCCAGCTTGTCGACGCGACTGCCGGCGATGCCATCCTGTTTGCCGTCGACGTCGTCGAACCGGTCGAGCCGGACGTGCTGATCTTCGCCACGAGCGAGGCCAACGCGCTGATCGTCAGGACCGTGAATGTCGATCGCGCTTTCGATCCCGGCCAGCCGCTTTATCTACACTTTCCGCCGGCGGCGCTGCACACCTTCGATGCGGTGTCGGGAGCGCGACTGCCGTGAGCACGCTGCTCGCTTTGGTGCCGCTGGCCGCCGCAGCCTTGGTCGGGTGGCTGTTCTACAGCTTCAACCGGTCGTGGCGCTGGTTCTCGATGGGCGAACTCATCTTCTGGGACGCCATTGCACTGGTAATCCTGCAGCTTGTCTGGCTGATCTGGTTCTGAATGCGCATTCCAGCAACGCAGATCAGTAGCCCAGCGCACAACCGTCCTTGCGCGGATCGGAGGCACCGGTGAGCGTGCCCTTTTCCCAATCGATCAGCACCAACTGGCCGCCGCCATGCGGCTCCTCGGCGATCGAAACCTGATGGCCGCGCTGACGCAGGCCGGCGATCGCCTCAGCCGGAATCCCGCGCTCGGCCAGCACGGCATTGTCCTTGTAGAACACCCGTGGCGCATCCAGTGCCTGCTGCGGGTCCATCCCGAAATCGATCATGTTGGTCAGCAGATGGACATGGCCGAACGGCTGGTAGCCGCCGCCCATCACCCCGAACGGCATCACCACCTTACCCCCTCGCGTCGCCATGCCAGGCATGATGGTGTGCATCGGTCGCTTTCGCGGCGCGATACGATTTGGATGGCCTTCCGTGAGGCGAAAACTGCTGCCGCGATTCTGCAGCACGACGCCTGTCTTGGGACCGACGACGCCGCTGCCGAAGGAACCGAAGGTCGAGTTGATGAAGCTGACCGAATTGCGGTCGCGGTCGACCACGGAGATATAGACGGTGTCGCTGCGCGACAGCTCAAGCCGCGGCAGATGCGTCATGGCGAGGGCCGGATCGATGGCGGCGCGCAGCCGCTCCGCATACGCTGCCGACAACAGTTTCTCGACGGGGACATCAACGAAATCCTGGTCGCCGATGAAAGTGTCGCGGTCCTGATAGGCAAGCCGGCCGGCTTCGATCTCGAGATGCAGCCGCTCGGCGCTGTTCGGCTCCAGCGAGTTAAGCGCAAAGCCGGAAAGCACATTGAGCATGATCAGCGCCGTCATGCCCTGATTGTTCGGCGGCATCTGGTGGATGTCGTGGCCGCGATAGGATGTCTTCACTGACTTGACGTAGTCGCCTTGGGTCTCGGCGAAATCCTCCAATGCATGCAGCCCGCCCAGCGCGCGAAGACGCGCTACCAGGTCCTCGGCGACCGCGCCTTCATAGAAGCCGGCGCGACCTTGGCTCGAGACGACGCGCAAGGTTTCCGCCAGTTGCGGTTGGCGGTGCAGATCGCCCGCCTGCGGCGCCCTGCCCTCCGGCAGGAAGATGCGCGCGGCATGTTCATCGGCTGAGAGCAGGGCGACCTCGTCGGCCCAGTCGAAGGCGACGCGATCATAAACGACATAGCCTTGTTCGGCATAGCGAATGGCTGGCGCCAGCGCGGCGTCGATGCCCTTTTTTCCGTGGTCCTCGAGTAGCCGGCACCATGCATCGATGGCGCCTGGTATGGTGACGGCATGCGGTCCGGCCGCAGGCAGTTCGCTATGCCCCCGCTCCAGATACCATTCGGCGGTTGCCGCAGCGGGCGAACGCCCCGAGCCGTTGAAAGCGAGAACATCGCCCTCGCCTTTGGGACTGTAGAGCACAAAACAGTCGCCGCCGATGCCGGTCGATTGCGGCTCGACGACGCCTTGCACCGCCGCAGCGCAGACAGCGGCATCCATGGCATTGCCGCCGGAGCGCAGCATGTCGATGGCGGCCAGCGTCGCCAGCGGATGCGATGTCGCCCCCATCGCTTCTGTCGCGCGAACCGGCGAGCGGCCGGGGACCTGAAAATCACGCATGCAATCGCCTCCAATGATTTCGCGCCCGCCGGCCGCAGCCTTCAATGCTTGATGCGGTCGCGCATCGCGTACCACAACATCCCCAGCACATAGAGCGGACCGCGTAGCGCGGTTCCACCCGGGAACGGCATCGGCGTCAGCGTCGAGAACAGATCGAGCCGTGAGGCATCACCGGTGATCGCTTCGGCGAGCAGTTTGCCCGACAGCGTCGACAGGATGACGCCCTTGCCGGAATAGCCATGCGCGAAATAGACCTCGCCATAGTGCCCGACATGCGGCAGCCGCGATGTCGTCACCGACACCAGCCCGCCCCAGGCATGGTCGATACGGCAGCCCTTCAATTGCGGGAAAGTGGCTTCCATATGCGGCCGCACGAAGCCGGCGATGTCGGCCGGCGGCGACGGCGTGTAACGCTCGCCGCCACCGAACAGCAGGCGTCCGTCCGCCGACATGCGGTAGTAGTTGACGACGAAGCGTGTGTCGGACACCGCCACATTGGCCGGGATGACATTGCGTTTACCCTCCAACGGCTCGGTGGCGACGATGTAGTTGCCGACCGGCATGATACGGCTGTTGACGCGTGGCTCCAGCCCATTGAGCAGCGCATCGCCCGCCAATACGACATGCTTGGCCCGTACCGAACCCTTCGATGTCGAGACCCGGATCGATGGTTCCAGCTCCAACTTCACCGCCACCGAATTCTCATGAATGGTGACGCCGGCGGCCACGGCTGCTCGGGCAAGCCCGAGCGTGTAGTTCAGCGGATGCATGTGGCCGCCAAGCGGCTCATACATCGCCCCACGATAGGGCGTGTCCACCTTGCCGCGCGCCTGCGCTGCCGACAGGATCTCGACGTCGCGGAACTTCATCACGCTTTCGAGGCATTTCGCCTCTTCTTCGAGGTCTCTGAGATCAGAGCCGTTAACCGCGCCGACGAGATGGCCGGTCAGCCGCAGATCGCAATCGATGGCGTGGCGCTCGATGATGTCGAGCACCAGGCCGCGCGCTTCGAAGGCAAGGTCGAACAGCACCTTCGCCCGCTCGGGACCATAGAGCTTGACCAACCCCTTGGCGCCCTTGCGCAAGCCGGGGATCATCTGGCCGCCATTGCGGCCCGATGCCCCCCAGCCGATCTTGCCGCCTTCGAGCAGCACCACCTTCAGGCCGCGCACGGCGGCGTGTAGGGCGGCCGACAGGCCGGTGCAGCCGCCGCCCACCACCACCAAATCGGCGTCGACATCTCCCGCCAGCGCCGGATGGTCCGGCGCCGGATTGGCGGTGGCGACATAATAGGATTTGCCGATATCGAGGCCCGAATTGAAACCCGTCGAGCTGGAGGCCATGATCACACCTTCAGCAGCAAATGGTCGCGTTCCCAGCTCGTGACCACGCTCTGGAACAGGTCGAGTTCGACGCTCTTGACGCGCAGATAGGTCTGGAAGAAATCCTCGCCCAGCAGTGCCCGCACCGGCTCGCAAGCGGTGAAACGATCAAGCGCCTCCTCCATGGTTTTCGGCAGCGTGCTTTTGATCTTGTAGGCATTGCCAGATGCCTCGGCCGAGCGCGCCAGCTTCTGCTCGACGCCGAGATAGCCGGCAAGCAGCGAACCGGCGATCGCCAGATAGGGATTGCAATCCGCTCCCGGCAAGCGGTTCTCTACCCGCCGGGCGGCGCGGCCACCTGCCGGCACGCGCAGGCCGCAAGAGCGGTTGTCATGCGACCATTCGATGTTGGCCGGTGCGCTGTGGTTCGGCCGGATGCGGCGGAACGAGTTCACGTTGGGTGCGAACAGCGGCATGATCTCGGGCACATATCTCTGCAGGCCGCCGATGAAATGGCCGAACATTTCGGTGTCTGCATCATCTCTGTCGGCAAACAGCGCGGCGCCCGTCTTCTCATCGACGACGGACATGTGCAGATGCATCGAGCTTCCCGCCTGCGCCGCGATCGGCTTGGCCATGAAGGTGGCGTGCATGCCGCTCTGCTGCGCCGCCTGGCGCGTCAGCCGCTTGAACAGCAGCACCTGGTCGGCCAGCGGCACCGCGTCGCCATGCAGCAGATTGATCTCCAGCTGCGCGGTGCCGGATTCATGGATCAGCGTGTCGAGCGGCAGACCGGCTGCCGCGGCATAGTCATAGACGCGCCTTATCACCGGCTCGAATTCTTCCAGCGCCACCATGTCATAGGGATGCTGCGAACCCTCGGCGCGGCCATTGGCGCCGACCGGTGCTGTCAGCGGCTGGTCGGGATTCGGATTGGGCGCGGTCAGATAGAATTCGACTTCCGGCGCCACCACCGCGCGCCAACCGCGCTTCCGGTAGAGATCGAGCACGGCGCGCAGCACATGTCGTGGCGAGGCCATCCAGGGCTTGCCTTCCATGTGGAAGGCGTCGGCGAAGACATAGGCTTTGCCAGGGCCACCGCCCGGCGCCAGGCACAGCGTCGACATATCAGGCACCATGCGCATATCCGGGTCTTGATAGGCAAAGCCTTCGTCGATCGAACCGGAGTAGCGGCCATCGATGCTGACCAGGAAAGCGCTGCTCGGCAGGTAGAGTGCGCGGTCTTCCAGCGCCTTGAGGAATTTTGCTGTCGGCAGCGCCTTGCCGCGCAGCACGCCATTCATGTCGGGCACCAGGCACTCGACCTCCGTGATGCCGTGCTGGGCGAGCCAGGCCTTGGGATCGTTGCCGGTGAAGAGAGCGGTGTTGGTATTTTTGTCCTGCATTTTGGTTCACGTACCTATGAGAGAGAGTATGGCTTGCGCGGCCACATCCGTTCCAGGGGTCAGCGCCATCTTGGCAGCATTGTCCCTGAGGCGGGCGCGCATCGCATCGTCGGCCAGCAGGCCGAGAATGGCTCTCTCCAATCCCCCTTCGGTCCAGGCGTCGCGGCCGATATGGTCGCCCACGCCCGTCTCTCCCGCGCGTTGCGCATTGTCATGTCCGTCCCAGCAATAGGGCATGATCAGCGATGGCACGCCGAAGCGCAGCGCCTCGCAAAAACTGTTGTTTCCTCCGTGATGAATAAACAGGTCCGACTTCGCCACCACCGAAGGCTGCGGAAACCAGGCGTCGAGATAGACATTGTCCGGCACCGCGCGGTAGGCGTCGCGCAGGCCGCCGGCATTGACGATGAAGCGCGCCGGCAGCCGGTCGAAGACGGCGAGCATGCGTTCGATCAGCCCGACATCCATCGCGCCGAGACTGCCGAAGCTGACATAGACCAGCGGCCCGCCATTGCGCGGAAACACCGGCACCTCGAACGGCCCTTCCGAGCGCACGCAGCCTTCGAGATAAACGAAGCGTTTGGGGTCGAGCGGCTCGGCCCGCTCACGCCGTACGATCGCTGGCGTCAGCAGCAGATTGAGGTCGGGTGATGTCTCGAGGAACAGGCCCTTGGGCAACGGCGCCAGGCCGGCATCCGCGCGAAAACGGTTGAAGCACTCATGCGCGGGTGCGGAGGCCGCGAGATAGCGCGCTTCGAACGCCGCACGTTGCGGGTCCTCGGCACCCATCCCCGAGAGATAAGGCGGCACCTCGGCATCCGGCAGTTCCGTCTCGGCACAGGAGACGACGCGCACCCACGGGCAGCCGGCGGCGGCGATCGCCGGGAACATGATGACGTTGTCGAGCACCACCGCGTCCGGCTTCAGCCGCGCCAGCAATTGGCGCAGCGGCGCCTCGGCGTTGACGGCGGTGTCGACGATCGCTTGCCAGGTCGGCGCGACATAGGTCTCGAGCTGGTCGATCGGGCTCAGCCGGAAATGCGGCAGGTGCCGGCGCACGAAGGCCTGCCAATAGCTCTGGCGGTCGCTGTCGCTCAGCGGCTCATCCGTCGGCAGATGGTATTCCTGGAAGCCATAGTCGGTAAAGACGCCGGAGAAGCCGGCATGGCAGATGAAGACGGGGCGAGCGCCCCGTGCGCGCAATGCCTGTGCGATACCGACGCAATTCAACGCGGCGCCGAAACTGGCTTCGGGAAACAGCGCGATGGTCGGGCTGGCTTTACGCGTCAATTATTCCTCTTCAATCCGGCCGGCTGATCATGCCGAACAGTGCGGGAGCTCCGCGGCTGGCTGCTTGCGGTCGCTGGCTGCGGGAGAGCCGCAGGTGGATGCGAAGCAGATCGGCAGCCACCTCATACTGCCGGCTTTCAAGATAGTCGAGTATGCCCGAGTGTTCGCGCAACGATTGCCGCAGCCGAAACACGTTGACGCCGGAATAGATGCCCGGCAGCCGGCGCAGGCGGAGATGATCGGCCAATGCATCCGACACAAAACGGTTGGCGCAGCCCTCGGCGATCATGCCATGAAAATCCATGTCCAGCCGCTGGAACTCGCGCGTGTCGAATGTCTCGTCCGGCAGCGCTGCAAGCGCTTCCATGCCTTGCCGCAACATTGCTGCCCGCGCCCCGTCCAGCCGAAAGCCTGGCGTCAGGATGGCCGCCGGCTCCAGCACCAGGCGGAACTCGTAGCTTTCGCCTTGCGCCTCCGGATCGTCCGGCGCGCGGCGAAACAACCAGGATTGCCCAGGCGCACGATCCAGAAGATTCTCGTCGGTCAGTTTGTTAAGTGCTTTTAGTACCGTCTTGCGATCAGCGTCGTAGCGTCGCATCAGCCCCGCGATGGTCACCGTCTGGTCCAACCGTCGCGCCGAGCGGTCGCGCAGGATGGCTTCGGCGAGCTCGTCTTCCTCCGCACTAGGTAGTTCGGCGGCAATGGCGGGCTGGGCGGCGAGGTCGACCGTCAGATGATAACCGCTGTCGGCCTCCCAGCGCACCACGCCCCGTTCCGCGAGCAGGCCGAGTGCGGCGCGTACGGGCGTGCGCGAGACATTGCACAGCGAGGCGATCTGCTGTTCGGGCAGGCGGGCGCCAGGCTCGAAGCCACGCTGCCGCGCCACATCCAGGATGCGCTGCGCCAGATCGAGATGGTTGGTGCGAGGTCGTCTGGCTACGGCTTGCATGACTTTTCTCGAATGCGAATGTGGCGCATTGGTCTGGCTGATCGCCGGAACAGGGACAATCGGCCAAATTCCTCCGTCGGTTGACAGATTATGGATTGACGTACTTTTTTCTGCAATAGTACTGTCGGCACAATCGGCGAGAAAAGACCGAGGGAACAGGATCGAGGCAGGCGCGCGCGTCGCCGGCCTTGGTCCGGCAAATGATTTCGACGATCAAACCGAATGGGAGACTGCCATGACCGCTACCAGCCTGCGGCGCCGTGCGCTCAATACATCCTCAATCGCTCTCGGTCTCGCCCTGACGCTCTCGGGGCCGGCCGCCGCAGCCGACCTCGTTATTTCGAACTGGGATGGGTACATGGCACCCGACGCCATGGCCGCTTTCAAGACCGCCACCGGCATTGCCGGCGAAGTGGTGGTGCACGCCACCAATGAAGAGATCATGGGCAAGCTGATTGCCGCCGGCGGCAAGGGCTATGACGTGGTCTTCGTCTCCTCGCCCTTCGCCGAAGTATTAAACAAGCTTGGCCTGACCGAGCCGATCGACCATGCCAAGATCCCCAACCTCGCCAACCTCTATCCCGAAGCGACCAAGCTGCCGCACGATGCCGGCAACGCTTTCTCCGTGCCTTACACCTGGGGCACGACGGGCCTCTGCTACCGCTCTGACCTTGTCAAGACGGCGCCCACGAGCTGGAGCGACCTGCTCGCCCCTTCCGACGAGATGAAGGGCAAGACCACCATGCTGGCGACCGATCGCTGGCTGCTGGCCGCCGGGCAGCTCGACAAGGGCTATTCGGTCAACGAGACCGACCCGGCCAAGATGGCCGAGGTCAAGGACCTCTTGATCTCCGCCAAGAAGACCCTGCTCGCCTATGACGACACCACCTTCTATTCCAAGCTGGTTTCCGGCGAGGCGCTGATGGTGCAGGCCTGGGACGGCTGGTGCAATTACGGCATCGCCGACAAGCCGGAGATCAAATACGTCATCCCTAAAGAAGGTTCGGACCTGTGGGTCGACACGATGGTGGTGATGAAGGCGTCCGAGCACAAGGACGACGCCTTCAAGTTCATCAACTTCATGCTCGACGCCAAGAACCACGCCTGGGCGGCGCAGAACATCGACTACAAGGTGCCGAACAAGCCGGCGATGGAAAGCCTGCCGGCCGACTTCCTGGCCAAATTCCCCAACATGGCGATGCCGGTGGCCGATCTCGTCAAGTTCGAGCAGTTGCGTGACGTCGGCGAAGCCCAGCGCGACTATTCCAAGATCGTCAGCGAGATCAAGGCCGCGCAGTAAGCGGCGCAGACTTCACGGCCGGCAGCACTTCTGCCGCCGGCCCTGAGCGGTACCCGAGAAATTGTCCCAGACCCGACTTCGTTCCTCTCTGCTGATGGCCCCGGCGCTGGTCTGGCTGACCGCGCTGATGGTTATCCCATGCGCCCTGGTGCTGGCGCTCGCCTTCTTCCGGCGCGGCGTCTATGGCGGCATCGACTACACTTTGACGCTGGAAAATTTCGGGTTGGTCTTCGACCCGCTCTATGCCGGCATCTTACTCAAATCGGCGCGTATCGCCGGCACCGCGACCCTGATCGCGGTGGTGATCGGCTATGCCGCCGCCTATGCGATCGCGGCCGCCCCGCGCCGGTGGCAGCCGGTGTTCCTGTTTTTCGCCGTGCTGCCGTTCTGGTCCAACTACCTGATCCGCACCTATGCCTGGATCGTGCTGCTGAACCGCGAAGGCCTGATCACCCAGCTCTTGCGCTGGTTCGGCTACACCGGCGAACCGCCCTCGATGCTCTATACCGAAGGCTCGGTCATCGCAGGCCTCGTCTACAACTATCTGCCCTTCGTCATCCTCGCCTGCTACGCGCCGCTGTCACGCCTCAACCCGGAACTGGCCGAGGCCTCACGCGATCTCGGCGCCTCCGCTGCCACCACCTTCCGACGTGTCATCCTGCCGCTGACCGTGCCCGGCATCGCTGCGGGTGCTGTCTTCGTCTTTGTGCTGTCGATCGGCAATTTCGTCACCCCGGCGCTGCTTGGCGGCGGCCGCTTCCAGATGATCGGCAACCTCGTCTACGACCAGTTCCTGACCGCCAATGACTGGCCGTTTGGCGCGGCATTGGCGATGGCGCTGATCGCCATCATGCTTCTGGTGCTTATGGCGCAGGCGCTCGCCGCCGACCGCGCCGCGGGACGTGCGGCTGAGGCAAGGGGTGACGCCTATGGCTGAGCGCCGCGCAATTCTTGCCTTCTCCCCGTTCACCGGGAGAAGGTGCCCCGAAGGGGCGGATGAGGGGCGGCGTCAACCTTTGCGACGCTCAACGCTGCCCCCCGTCTGCCTGCCGGTAGCTTCTACCCGCGAACAGGGAGAAGGACTCTGGTCGTTCGCTTGCCCTCCAATTGTCGGAGGCCGGCGATGACCCATTCCTTCACCCGTACGCTCGGCATGCGGACGATCCTCACCCTCGTCTTCGCCTTCCTCTACATCCCGATCGCCGTGCTGGTGGCGCTGTCCTTCAACGAAGGCGGATTGCCGACGGCATGGTCGGGCTTTTCGCTGAAATGGTATGCCTCGCTGGCCGGCAATTCCGCAATCCTTTCCGCTGCGCTCAACACGCTGATCGTGGCGTTGCTCTCCACGGCCATCGCCACGCTGCTCGGCACGCTGCTGGCCATCGGCATCGAGATGCGCCGGCAATACGGCAGGGGTCTCGAGGCGCTGATCTTCGCACCGATGATCATCCCCGACATCGTCCTGGCGATCGCTCTGCTGTCGTTCTTCTCCATGCTAAACCTGACCATGGGCCTGCATACCATCATCCTCGCCCATGTCGTCTTCAACCTCGCCTTCGTCTGCTCGGTGGTGCGCGCAAGGCTAAAGAGTTTCGACTGGTCGATCGTCGAGGCCTCCGCCGACCTCGGCGCCTCGGCTCTGACCACCTTCCGGCGTGTGACATTGCCGGTCATCGCGCCGGCAGTGATTGCCGGCGCTCTGCTTGCCTTCACGCTCTCGGTCGACGAGTTCATCATCGCCTTTTTCACCGCCGGTGCCGGCCGCGCCTCGACGACGCTGCCGATGCAGATCTACGCCATGATCCGCTTCGGCATCACGCCGGAGATCAACGCGCTGGCGACCATCGTCATGGCGGTATCCATCACCGCGCTGACCCTGTCGCAGCGGCTCAACCGTGGGATCATCGGCCAATGAGCGAACCGCGCACGCTGCTGGCCATTGATAACGTTTCGAAGAAGTTCGGCCGGGTCACCGCCGTCGACGGCATCTCGCTCGACATCCGCGAAAACGAGTTCTTCGCGCTGCTTGGACCCTCCGGCTGCGGCAAGACCACGCTGCTGCGCATACTGGCCGGCTTCGAGACGCCAACCGGCGGCCGCATACTGCTCGATGGCAAGGACATCGCCCGGACCCCGCCCAACAAGCGGCCGGTCAATCTGATGTTCCAGTCCTACGCGCTGTTCCCGCATATGAGCGTGCGCGCCAATGTCTCCTACGGGTTGGAGATGGAGCGCTTGCCGAAAGCTGAAATCCGTTCCCGCGTCGAGGCCATTCTGGCCACCACCGAGCTTGTCCCCTTCGCCGACCGTAAGCCTGAGCAATTGTCGGGTGGCCAGAAGCAGCGCGTCGCGCTCGCCCGCGCGCTGGTCAAACGGCCTCGGTTGCTGCTGCTCGACGAACCGCTCGGGGCGCTCGACAAGAAACTGCGCGGCGCCATGCAGTTGGAGCTGAAGCGCCTGCAGCACGAAGTCGGCATCACCTTCGTCATCGTCACCCACGACCAGGAAGAGTCACTCGTCATGGCCGACCGCATGGCGGTGCTCAAGGACGGCCAGTTGCTGCAATGCGACGCGCCGCATGCGATCTACGAGCATCCCGCCGACCGTTTCGTCGCCGACTTCATCGGCGTGATGAATTTCGTACCGGGCAAGGTGTCTGCGGATGGCGTGATCGCCGCGAACGGCGCGCGCATTGCCGGCAAGGTTCCCGCCGCGCTTTCACCCGGCGCTTCCGCCGTGGCCTCGGTGCGACCCGAACGCATCCGGCTGTTCCCGTCACCCGAGACCGCCAACCGCACCGCCGGCATGGTCGAGGCGCTGGCCTATCACGGGCTGGACCTGCAGTTGCATATCCGCACGCCTCTGTCGCCAAAACCATTTCTGGTGCGCGTCACCGCCGATGCCGCCGACCGCCGGCCGGTCTCGTCGGGCGATCAGGTCGAACTCGGCTGGGACGCCGCCGATGTCAGAATTTTTCAGGAATAGGAGAGCTTGATGGCGCAGAAGACGATCGCGTTTTTTCCCGAAGCGGCCTACGGCCCGGCGCTCAATTCGGTCGGCATCGCGCAAGCGGTCGAGGCGCGCGGCCATAAGGCAGTGTTCCTGTCCGACCCCGGCTTTGTCGATGTCTACAAGGGTTACGGCTTCGAAGCGCATCCGGTGAACCTGTCGGAGCCGATGCCGCCCGAGCAGATGGCGAAATTCTGGGAAGACTTCATCAACGGCCACATCCCGAACTTCCGCAAATCGCCCTACGATCAGGTCGACAATTACGTGAAGGATTGCTGGACCGCGATCGTCGACAGCGCCAAATGGGCGCAGAAGGATTTGCCGCGAGTCCTGGCCGCCATCAAGCCTGATGTCATTTGCGTCGACAATGTCATCCTGTTTCCGGCCATCAAACAGTTCGGCAAGCCTTGGGTGCGCGTCATCTCCTGCTCGGAAAACGAGATCGAGGATGAGGACATCCCGCCGCATCTCTCCGGTTGCGGCGAGAACGACCATGTGGGCCACCAGCGCTATCGCGATCATTTCAATGCGGTGATCAAGCCCATCCACGACGACTTCAACGCCTTCCTCACCGCAAACAATGAAGCGCCATACCCGGTCGGTCAGTTCTTCGAGACCTCGCCCTATCTCAATCTGCTGCTCTATCCCGAAGCGGCAAAGTTCAAACGCCGCCATCCGCTTGATACGACGAAATTCCAGTATCTCGAAGGCTGCGTGCGGCAGGAAAAGCCATACGCCGTGCCGACCTTCGCCGAGAACAATGACGGGCCGCTGCTCTATGTCTCCTTCGGCAGCCTCGGCGCCGGCGATGTCGATTTGTTGAAGCGCATAATCGCAACACTGGGCAAGACCTGTTACCGCGCGCTGGTCAATGTCGGCGGCTACAAGGACCTGTACACGGATGTGCCGGACAACGTCGTCGTCGAGAGCTGGTTTCCGCAGCCTTCAGTCATCCCGCAGGTCGATGCCGTAATCCACCATGGCGGCAACAACTCGTTCACAGAGTGCCTCTATTTCGGCAAGCCGGCCATCATCATGCCCTATGTCTGGGACGGCCACGACAACGCCACCCGCGTCCAGGAAACCGGCCACGGCTTCGGCATGCCGCGCTATGACTGGAGCGACGCCCAGCTGATCAGCAGGATCGAAGCCTGCCTGACTGACCCCAAGATGAAGATCAGGCTGGCGAAGACCTCGGCGCAGATGCAGGCCCAGAACGGGCCTGAGAAGGCAGCCGGGCTGCTGGAGGCGCTGCTGTGACCTCCTCCGCCCCGCATCTCTACCAAGCCTCCACCCGCACCGACCTCGTCGACTGGGGCGCCCAGTCCGACGCGCTGGACGGCGCGTCGCACTCGACCGGCAGGCTTGTCCACAAAGGACCCAACAACCAGCCGGAATCCGGCATCTGGGTCTGCACGCCCGGCCGCTGGCGGCTCTCGATTCCGCGCGACGAATTGTGCCATTTCGTCGCCGGCCGCGCGACGTACCGGTCGGATGCCGGGGAGGTGGTAGAAGTCGCAGCCGGGACCGTGGTCATGTTCCCTGCCGGCTGGACAGGCGAATGCACCGTGCATGAGACCATGCGCAACGTCTACATGCTGGCTTGAACAGCAACGGAGCTTCCCAATATGCCGACACCGCACTGGCCAAAGGCCTCGACCGTGAAACTGGAGGACTGGGGCGGGGGCAGCAACACGCTTGCCGGCTCGCCGCGCGCCTCGGGCAGGATCCTCTCGCAGAACCCGGACGGCTCAAGCGAATGCGGCCTGTGGTCGTGCACGCCAGGCAGCCGCAAGGTTACCTTTGCCGCCGACGAGTTCTGCCATTTCCTGTCGGGCCGCGGGACCTATGTCCGCGAGAATGGCGAAGAGATCCCGGTCGAGGCCGGCATGCTGGTGTTCTTCCCCGCCGGCTGGGCCGGCACCTCCACCATCACGCAAACACTGACCAAGGCCTTCATGTGCCGCTGAGCACTTTTTTAAAGGAAATCGCCATGACCACGCCCATCATGCAATCTCCGCTTGCCATCACCGACCTCGTCGACTGGGGCGTCATCCCGACCGTGATCGAGGGCGAGTCTCACACCTCGGGCAAGCTGCTCTACAAGGGGCCGGAGGGCCGTTCGGAATGCGGCCTGTGGGTCTGCACCCCCGGCAAATGGCACTGCCATGTCACCCGCGACGAGTTCTGCCACTTCCTCGAGGGCCGCTGCACCTATGTGCACGAATCGGGCGAGGTCATCGAGATCGAGCCGGACACGGCGGCGTTCTTCCCGCAGGACTGGAAAGGCGTCTGCACCGTCCATGAGACCATCAAGAAGGTCTACATGATCCGCTGAGCGGACCTGAAAGGACGACCATGCAATTCTCCGCTGAACGGCCGGCTTTCTTCGTCAATCCGGACTACCGGCCGATGACCGGCACGGCAAAACCGGTGATCGATCCGGCGACGCTGGAGACCGTCGGCTCGATCTCCGCCGCAACGGACGGTGAGGTCGATGCGGTGCTGTGTGCCGCAACCACGGCACAAGCCGCCTGGAAGAAGCTCGATGCCAAGAGCCGGGCAAAGCATCTGCATGCGGTCGCCAACGCCATCGAGGCGGCGGACTTCACGCGCTGCGCAGAGCTGATGGTGCGCGAGATGGGCAAGCCCTATCCCGAAGCGATCGGCGAGATCGCCAATTGCGCGCCGATCTTCCGCTACTATGCCGAGATGGCGCGCGACGACGCCGGCAAGATCGCCGGTACGACGCAGGCCGGGTCGTTCCAGTATGCGCGCTACGAGCCGTATGGCGTCTCCGTGCACATCATGCCTTACAACTTCCCGATCCTGCTGATGTGCTGGACCGTTGCGGCCTCGC
Source organism: Mesorhizobium sp. C416B (assembly GCF_030323165.1). NCBI lineage: Bacteria > Pseudomonadati > Pseudomonadota > Alphaproteobacteria > Hyphomicrobiales > Phyllobacteriaceae > Mesorhizobium > Mesorhizobium sp. C416B. The sequence continues at coordinate 4,666,034 of NZ_CP100471.1, read as the reverse complement.
TTGCCGCCGGCAATGGCTGCGTCATCAAGCCGGCCGAAGCGACGACGCTGTCGACGCTGGACTACATGACGGTGTTCCGTTCACTGCCGGAAGGGCTGGTCGCCTGCCTGCCTGGCACGGCCGCCACCGCGCAGGCGCTGATCGCCTCCGAACGCATCCACGCTGTCGCCTTCACCGGCTCGGTCGCCGCCGGCAAAGCCGTGGCAGTCGCCTGCGCCGAGCGCATGAAGCCTTGCGTCATCGAAGCCGGCGGCAGCGATCCGCTGATCATCAGCGAGCACGCGCCGCTCGACGTGGCGGCAGCCGGCAGCGTCACCGCCGCCTTCCACCTGACCGGCCAGGTCTGCACCTCGGCCGAACGCTTCTTTGTCGTCGACTCGGTTCACGATCGCTTCGTCGAGCTGTTCGCCGAGAAGACGCGGGCGCTGCGCATCGGCAATGGCATGGACAAGACCGAGATCGGCCCGCTGGTCAGCGAAGCCGCCCGGGCGAAAGTGATGCGGCTGGTCGATGATGCTATCAGCAACGGCGCTATAGCCGTTGCCGGCGGGCGCATTCCGCCGGCGCACAACACTGGCTGGTTCTACGAGCCAACGATCCTGACCGGCGTCACCCCCGATATGGCGATCGTGCGCGAAGAGTGTTTCGGACCGGTCGCCGCGATCTGCCGCGTCAAGGATTTCGACGAGGCGATCCGGCTTGCCAATGACAGCCCGTTCGGCCTCGGCGCCTCGGTGTTCACCACCGACCTCGCCGAGGCGCATGAGGCGGCCGAGCGGCTCGAGGCCGGCATGGTCTGGGTCAACAACCCGCTGATCGACAATGACGCCTTGCCCTTCGGCGGCTGGAAGGCATCAGGCCTTGGCCGCGAGCTGGGACGCCAGGGACTCGACGCCTTCCGACGCTCCAAGATGGTCATCATCGACCACAGACCGGCGATCCAGGACTGGTGGTATCCTTACCCCGACAGCTGGTTCCGCGAGACAGGCGGCCGCAAGCACGTGTGAGTCCGGCCGGTCCAAAACGTAAGCTGATGCTTACGCATCTGCCGAGATAGGCCGGCTATTTCAACGCTTGAAGCTTGTCGATCGCGGCAGTGAATCCGGCAAGCGAGACCGGAATGGTCACCGGCTTGCGCGTCACCGACTCCATGCCGATGTTCAGGTTGGTTCCCGATTTCATCGCCTTGACGAGGTCCGCCGACAAAGGGGTCGCGGCATAGGCGCCGTTCTGGTCGCTGGTCTGGATGGCAATGGTCGTCTTCTGCCCCTGGTCGATCTGGTACGAGGCGCCGGAAGGCAGGAACAGCCCGTGCGGCAAGGCCAGCAGCATGGCGAGGTTGCCATTGCCGTTGTCGCGGCGAACCGTAACGGTAAGAACGCGCTGCCCCGTCTTGGCCTCGGTAAGGTTTTGGGAGACCTGGCATTGAAGCTCGATGCCGGCCGATCCGCTGGCGCAGTTTAGCGCCCACGGATTGCCTTCTGCAGGCTTGGTCTCGGCAGATGTGGTTGACTTCGGCTCTTCGGCAAGCGCCGACCCTGCCGTCACGACCAGCCATAGCGCGCCGACCCAGGCGGCCCGGCCACAAACGGTTCTCAGCAATGAAGCCACCCGATCCTCGTCGTGTCAGGGTTTCGCCGAGCGCGTTGATACAACAGCCGAGCCTGGCGGGGAAGCCAATACGGTACATGAGCTCGGGCTAAATTACTGTTGCTGAATTGTCACAATAAACAACTTTGAAATCTTGTACGTGTAAAGCAAACAATCATGCTCGCTATACACTGGGATTCGGATAGTATTAGCGACGGAGCGTGTACTCGTCGGGGTTCGCAAGGGATGGAGACGACCGAGAAAACTCGGCAGATCAATGACATGGCGACGCACGGAAGAAGCTTCCGGGCGAATAGCAAGTATCGCCGGTCAGGTTTTTCCAGGCATCTCTGGAAGACGACTGCGCTGTCCACTCTGGCACTTGCCCTTTCCGGCATAGCCGCCCATGCCGGCGACACCGGACTGTGGCAGCCGCAGGTCCGCGCCATCATCGGCGCCAACAACAATGGCGGCAACACGGCGATCGAGGGTTTCCTGCCGCTGAAGCAGAACCTCGAATCCGTTCTCTTTCTCGATGTGCGCTCGAAATACGATTTCGACGACGGCTTCGGCCAGGACGTCGGCCTCGGCGTTCGCCGCATCGTCAATCCGGATCTGATGATCGGCGGCTACGCCTATCTCAACATCCAGAACCAGGACAGTCACCAGTTCGTCGCCTCGACGCTCGGCCTCGAGGCCATCACCTCAAAATACGATGCGCACGTAAACGTCTATCTGCCGATCAGCGGCGACCGCAGCACGGCCGGGCAAGAGTCGAGCCTGTCGCTGGTCGGGCATCAACTGATCGAGCAGATATCGGCCATCGCCCACCGCGATTACGCGGCCTGGGGCATCGAGGGCGAGGTCGGCGTTCAGGTGCCGCTCAACCTGCCCGAGAACCATTCACTGCGTTTCGATGTCGGCGCCTACCATTTCGGCGATCCCGACGGCGACGACGGCAGCATCACCGGCGCCAAGGCCGGCCTGGAATATTCGATCGGCGACGTCATCGGCAAAGGCACGTCGCTGACCTTCACCGGCGAGGTGCGCAACGACAACCGCGATGACACCCAGTTCGCCGGCAGCATCCGGCTGACGGTGCCGCTCAACGCTTTCGACAAGGGCTCGTCTTCGTCCGATGACGGCGCCGAGCCGGTCTATCCGGTCAGCCCCGGCCTGCGCAAACGCGTCAACGAGCGCGTGCGTGGCGACATCGGCGTTCGCATCGAGAGCCAGGACAAAGTTACCGGCACGTCGACGCGGGTGGCGATCAATGCCGCCACCAACACGGCATTCGGCCAGTTCTTCTTTGCCGATGGTGACAACGACGCGCTCGGCCTCGGCACGATCGGCGACCCGACCACGCTCGACAATGCGGTCGCCGGCGCCGGCGCGAACGGCGTCGTCGTCGCGCTCGGCGGCAAGGGCAACATTACGACAGCCGGTGTGACGCTCGCCAACGGCCAGACCGTCATCGGCGGTGGCGGGGGCGTCCAGGCGCGGCTCGTCGACGGCAGCATCGGCACCTACAATTTCGGCGGATCCAACGGCACCCTCCAGGGCACCAACCCCGCCAACAACGTCCTGACGCTCGCCAACGGCAACACGCTGAGCGGCATCATCATCACAGGCGGCAAGGACGGCATCTTCGGCAACAACATCACCGGCGCCACGTTGACCAACGTCACGGTCACCGGCACCGGCGGCCACGGCGCCGACTTCACCGGTACATCGACCGGCGTCAATGGCTCGAACTTCACCGCGACCGGCAACGGCCTCGACGGACTGCACATCGAAGGCGACGGCACCTATAACTTCACCGGCACGACGCTGCTGCAGGGCAATGGCGACGACGGCCTGGATATAACCGGCCACGGCACCTACACTTTCGCCACCCTCAACTCGCTCGACAACAACGATGCCGGCATTACCGTGAAGGGCACCGGGGTCGCCGGCTCGATCACCATCACCGGTGGCCAGGTGTCGGGCAACAAGGCACTCGGCGACGACGGCGTCGGTGTCTTCATCGATCCGATCACCGCCCATATCGTGCTGGATTCGATCACCCAGACCGGCGGCGCATCGGGCGTCGTGCTCGAGAATCTTTCGGGCAGCTTCACCGTCAACGGCGCGACGACGATCTCGAACACGACCGGACCGGCCATCGCGATCACGGATTCGCCGGCCGCGATCCGCTTCGGCGACATCAACATCACCGATCCCGGCACCGACGGCATGGTGTTTACCGGCGTCAATGCGTCCGTCATCGCCGGCAACATCATCATCTCCGGGCTCGGCTCCGGCATCGGCCTCGACTTCTCCGGCAGCCAGACTAATTTCACGGCGCAGTCGCTGAACATAAACGGCACCGGCGGCACGACGTCCATCGGGATCGACCTTGTCCAGACCAACGGCGGCACGATCATCATCACCAATGGCGGCACCATCGCCAATGTCGGCACCGGCGTGCGGCTCGGCATTGCCGGCTCGCCAGCCGACACCGCCAACGCCCAATTCACCTTCGGTGGCGGCTCGATCGGCGGCAACCTCGCCTCGCTCGACGCACGCGGCCTCAATTCCGGTTCGGGCCAATACGCATTCGGCACGACGACGTTCAACGGGCCGCAACTGTTCGACCAGACGCAGCTGATCTTTGTCGCCGCAGGCGGCACAGGCGACGGTACCTCGCTTTCGGACCTGGCTTCGATCACCGACGCCGACAACAATACCGACGGCACCGCGATTTTCGTGCTGGTCAATCGCGGTGTCATCGACGACACCGACGGCTTTACGCTCGAAGCGGGGCAGACCCTGGCCTCTTTCGGCAACGGCCGCACCTTCTCGCTCGGCGGCCTGCCGATCAATGTGACCGGCGACAACGTCGATCCCGGCAGCACCATCTCGGATGCGGCCGGTGCCGCAACGCTGACCGCTTCGGGCAGCGGCGACGTCGTCACGCTGGCCAACAATACCTCGCTCCAGGACTTCAACATCTCCGGCGGTACTGCCAACGGCATCCATGGCAGCGGCGTTACCGGCGTCGTGCTGACCGGCATGACCGTGTCGGGGGCCGCCCTCAATGGCGTGCTGTTCGATGGCGCCAACGACGTTTCCGGCAGCAATCTGAGCTCGACCGGTAATGGCGGCGCTGGGCTGTCGATCCAGGGCGACGGCACCTACAATTTCACCGGCACGACGACGGTGTCGGATAATGCCGGCGACGGCTTGCTGATCAACAGCAATGCCATCACCAGCTTCCAGACGCTCAACGCGACCAGCAATGGCGGCAGCGGCGTCCAGGCCACGTCAACTGGCACCGGCTCGCTTTCGATCGACGGCGGTACCGTCAACAACAACACCACATCCGCCTTTACAGCGTCGAATATCGGGCTCGGTGTCACGCTCTCCAACATCGGCCACGTCGGCGGCACAACCGGCGTCAGCCTTTCGGGCGTCAGCGGCAGCGTCAGCGTTACCGGCCCGACGACGATCGGCAGCACCACCGGCGACGGCATCTCGATCAGCGGCAGCACGGCAACGGTCGGCTTCAGCGGCGACGTGCTCATCAGCCAGGTGCTTGGCAATGGCATCGCGCTCAACGGCAACACCGGCGCCGTCAGCTTCGGCTATGCGGAAATCGGTGCGCCGGGCCTCAACGGCATCGATATTGGGGGGAATACCGGGTCAGTCACATTCTCTGGCCCCACCATCGTTGTCATCGGTTCTGCCGATGGCAGCGCGGGCATCAACTTCAGCGGCACAAACAACGACGTCAGTTTCGGTACGACGACGGTGTTGCTCGGCGAAGGGCTGAACCAGACGGGCATTGACTTCAGCGGCTCGTCAACGACAGCCGATTTCGGGCTGACCAGCATTACCGGCACCGGCGACCTGACCTCGCGCGGCATCGACCTGTCGTCGACGACCGGCAACAAGACGATCACCTTCCTGCAGGGCTCCAGGATCGACAATGTCGGCGTCGGTGTCGAATTGTCGTCAGGCGGCACCACGGCCACGTCGGCCAACGCCAACTTCACCTTCGGCGACGGCAATTCCGCCGATGGGCTGGAATCCTTCATCACCGCGGCAACCGGCGGCTACACTGTCAATACGATCGGGCTGGATCCGGCGCTCGGCAACTACGACTTCGACGATGTCTTCTTCACCGGCGATGCCCAACTGGCGGTAACTGTCGGCGGGGTCGTCATGATCTCGCAGACAGGCGGCACTGTTCACGCGGGCACGAACGGGCTGAGCGCCGATGTCACCACCGTGACGGCCGCGCAGGCCGATGCCATGGTCGGCACGCAGACCTACGCCTTTGTCGGCACCGTCGATCTCAGCGCGACGCCGTTCACGCTCGATTCGGGACAGTCGATCACCGGTTTCGGCAACGGCAATTCCATCCTCACCTCCGGTACGTTCCAGCCGGTCAATGTGCAGGGCAATCTCGGCGCCACCGGCGGCAATGTCACCGGCGATGAGGGCGTGGTCAAGAGCACGGGCGACACCCTTCATCTGCTCGGCAGCAATCAGGTGCGCAACACCGCCTTCGACTACAGCGGCGGCAGCGGCTCGGTGTTCGTCATCGACCAGAGCGTGGGTGGCTTCAACAATTCCGGCGGCACCGTTGTCGAAGGCGTCACCGTCAGCAATGTCGCTGCCGGCCAGACGGCGTTCAACGTCGACGGCCTCACCGGCAACCTGTCGATTATCAACAACAATATCAACGTTGCCGGCACGCTGCTCGATGTCGACGGCGGCAACGGCAACATTACGGTCACCCGCGGCAACTTGCCCAACAGCGCGACGCCCGGCACGCTGACCGGTGGCGGCATCGCAATCGCCAACCGCACCGGCGGCTTGGTCAACTTCACGGACAAGGCGACGATCGGCGGCAGCGGCGTATCGCTGACCAACAACACCGGCGCCACAATCACCTTCGCCGATGTCGACATCACCACGGACGCCGCAACGGCGTTCACTGCAACCGGAGGCGGCTCGGTCAACGTCACGACCGGAACGATCAATGCCACCAATGCGGGAGCGGTGGCGCTCGACGGCATTGCGGCCAACATCAATTTCGCCTCGACAAGCGCCAGCTTCAATTCCGGCAGCGGTGTCGACCTGCAGCATCTGACCGGTACGGTCGCGCTCGGCACCGGCACGCTGACCAACACCGGTTCGGGTACAGCCTTCAATGTCGGCTCGGCGGCCGATCAGAGCGGCGGCAATGCAATCATCTCCTATGCTGGCACCATCGCCAGCAACGGCACCGGGGCCGCCGTCTCGATCCAGGAACTGACCGGCGGCTCGGTGACGCTGTCGGGCAATCTGACCGACGGCAACGCAGCCGATGGCGGCCAGATCTTCATCGGTGGCATCGCCAACGGCACGGCGGCGACCGTCACCTTCTCGGGAAGCAGCAAGAAGATAAGCTCTGGCGCGACGACAGCTGTACAGATCGGCTACACGGGCCCCCTCTCCGCCATCGTCCCGTATGACAACACGGACGGCACGATCAACTTCACCAATGGCGGCCTGGATATAACGACAACGACCGGAGAAGGCTTCGGCGCCGCCTTCGGCGGCACCGTCAGCGTCTCCGGCACCGGCAACAAGATCGCCTCCGGCGGCAATGGTCTGTTCATTGTCCTCGCCGACGTCGGCGCCGCCGGCGTCACCTTCGACAGCGTCTCGGCCGTATCGACATCGGACGCTGCCGGCGTCTTGCTGACAGGGTCCAATCTGGCGGGCGACGTCAACATTGGCGGCCTGAAAGATACCGGCTACATGGGCGCCTCGCTGAACGCCCTGCTCGGCGCCGGTGCGGTGAATTTCACCGGCACGACCGATCTCGACGTCAGCTACCGAGGGTTCGATATCGGCGGCCCGCAAGTGGGCACCATAAACATCGCCAACGTCGCCGGCTCCACCCTGACCATCGACGGTGGGGAAGCCGGCATTGTCACGAACGGCCTGCAGGCAGGAATCATCAACGTTGGCGGCAATGGCGGCGTCGCCAGCATCGGCGCGACGACAAGCACCACCGGTGCGGCTATCGCCGTCAGCGGCGGTAACGACCTCATTCACGCCACGCTGAACTACAACGGCTCGATCAAGGTCGACACCGGCATGGTCGTGCAGGCCGTGGCCGACTGGAGCGAGCTCAACATGAGCGGTTCGGTCGTTTCGACTACGGCAGCAACTGGCATTGGTACGGCGGCCTTCGTCTTCACCGGCAACGCCAACGGCGTCTACAATATTTCAAGCATGATCGATCATACCGGCACGGGCATCGGCGTGCGGTTTGACGGATCGTCTAACGGGACGGCCACCTTCTCCGGTGCGTCGAAGATCTTCAACACCAGCAGCGGCACCAACGACGCGATCGTCAAGTTGCCCAGCATCAGCCCGACCCAGGGCATGGGCACGCTCAACTTCACCAATGGCGGCCTGGTCATCACCACCTCGAGCGGCGCCGGCTTCACCGCCAGCACTTTCGGCGCCGGCACGGTCAGCGTCAGCGGCACGGGCAACTCGATAACCACGACGACAGGCACCGCGCTCAACCTCGACAACGCGACGGTCGGCGCCGGCGGCATCAATTTCAGCTCCATCTCGGTCAATGGAGCGGCGACTGGCGTTTCGCTCAACAATGTCAGCGGCGGCACGCTCAATCTCGGCACGGTGAACCTGCAAGGCATCACCTCGACCGGCGTCGACATTTCCGGCACGCTCGGCTCGACGGTAAACTTCGCCAGCCTGACCATCGCCATGCCCGGCGACAATTCGACCGGCATCACCTTCGCCGATGCCGTCGTCAACAGCATCTTCACGACTGGCGGTTTCACGCTCACCAGTGCTTCCTCGACCGGCACCACCGCCGTCAACCTGTCCAACACCACCGGCACCGGCACCATCCAGCTCGGCGATCCGAACACGGCCGGCGCATCCTCCACCATCGGCGGCGCCGGCGCCGGACCCGGCATCGGCTTCCAGTTCACCCCGACGACGGCGATCAACTTGATCTATGGCGACGGCGAAAGCGCGGTCGACAAGCTGTCGACGGTCAAGGCAATCGACATCCTCAATTCCACCGGCGTTTTCCCGGTCGGCGGCACCTATAATTTCCAGGATGTCGACGGCGCAAATGGCGGCTTCATCGGCGACCTCTCCGAGGCCCAGGGACCGACCACCTATTATGTCGATCAGGAAGGCGACGGCGACGGCACCGCCGCCAATCCGGGCTCGATTGCCGGCGCGGAAGCGTCGGGCGCCTCGGTTGTCATCCTTGTCGACACGTCGCAGAACGGCACCAGCAACCTCATCGACATGATGCAGGCTCAGCAGAATGGCGGCGGCAACAACACGCTCAACCTTGCCGATGGCCAGATCCTGATCGGTCTCAAGGCCGGCGATTCCATCGATACCGCGCCGCTGGGCGCCGTCGGCGGCGGCCTCGGCGGCAACTTCAGCTTCAGCGGCATCAATGCCTCGACCGTCATCACGGCAGCGTCCAATGTTGACAGCGTGCTGGCGACGCTGACGACCGCGAACGGCAACACCATCGATTTCTCCGGCAAGGCCGGCATCGAAAATGTCATCGTGCAGAACACCGGTGCGGGCCTTGGCATCTCCGGCACCAACATCACCGATCTTATCCTGCGCCGCGCCACGATCGCCGGCGGCACCGGTGGCGCCCTGTCGCTTACCGACGGCGCCGCTGCCAGCCAGATCGCACTGTCGAACCTGATCCTGTCGGCAACCGGCGGCGACATTGCCAAGGTTGACGGCACGGTCGGCGCCGGGCTGATGAAGGTCAGCGCCTTCTCCGACATCACGCTTCTGGGCAACAATGGCGAAACCGGCGGCTTTGGGGTGAGCGGTGTAACCTTCGATGCCGTTCCAGCGACTGTCGGCATCGACCAGGTCGACGGCGGCGCCTTCGTCGCCGGCACAAGCACCAATGGCGTCGGCGGTTATGGCCTGACGCTATCCGGTGTATCCGGCGATATCCAGTTCGACAGCATCACCGCCTACGGTGGCGTCAACGGCATCGCCTTCAATGGCGTTGACGCCACCGTGACGGTCAGCGGCGCCACCACCATCACCGGCACCAGCAGCTTCGGCATAGACGTCACCGGCGCCAACACCGGTACGTTCACCTTCGGCGCGGTGACGGTCAACAACACCGCCACGGCCGGCGACGGCATCCATGTGGTATCAGGCACGGTCAACGTCACCGGCCTCGCCAACATCGATACGACGAGCGGCGTCGGCCTGTCGCAGAGCGGCGGCACGACAAGCTTCACCGGCGGTGTGACCATCGACACCACGACCGGCACGGCCATCGTGGGCACCGGCGGCACGATGGGCATCACCGCTTCCGCTGCAGCCCAGACGGTAAATTCGACCAGCGGTCAGTCGATCAGCCTCACCAACGTCGCCGCCACCATTGCGCTTGACTCGACCTCGTCGGGCGGCGGCACCAACAATGTTGGCCTGGCCAATGTCACCGGAACAGTCAGCCTCGGATCCGGCGCATTGAGCGGCGCTTCGGGCGTCGCATTCCTGGTCAATGGCGGCGCTGCGACCGTCAGCTATGGCGGCTCCGTCACCAAGACCACCGCCGGCAAGATCGTCGACATCTCCGGCGTCACCGGCGGTTCGGTCACACTGTCCGGCGCGCTCAGCGCCACCGGCGGTTTCGACAATGGTATCTATGTCCACGGCAACTCCGGCGGGACCATCACTCTCAGCGGTGGCACGAAGACGCTGACCACTGGCGCCAATACGGCGGTCGACTTGACGACCAACACCGGCGCGACGATCAACTTCGATACGGGTGGCCTGGTGATTACCACCACCTCCGGCACGGGCTTCAACGCCAGCGGCGGTGGCACGGTCAGCGTCGGCGCGCTCCTCAGCGACTACAGCATCACCACGACGGCCGGCGGCACCGCGTTGAACCTCAATGGCGTTACGATTGGCGCTGCGGGCATGAATTTCGACAGTGTTTCGGCCACTGCCGCCGCAACCGGCATCTCGCTGACCAATATCGCCTCGTCCGGCGGCGGGGCCATCATTCTCGGCACGGTCAACCTGCAAGGCATCACCACGCGTGGTGTCGATGTTTCCGGCACGCTTGGCGCGGCGCTGTCCTTCAACGATCTCGACATCGGCCTGAACAGCACCACGGGCGTGGCCTTCGACCTCAACGGTGCCACCATCAATGCGGCGGTGACGGCCAATGACTTCGATGTCACCAATGCCGCCGCCGCCGGCACCTCGATAGGCGTCGACCTGCGTGGCACCACTGGCGGCCAGACGGTACGCCTCGGCGATGCCGTTGTCGGCGGCGCCAGCTCCAGCATTGCCGGCGTCAACACCGGCGTGTTCCTCAACAGCGCCACCAACCTCGCTTTCACCTATGGCGACGGCGAATCGGCGACCGACCAGCTCTCGACCATCGGCGCCAATGTAGGCATCGACGCATCCAGTGCGCCGGTTGCCGGCACCTACAATTTCCAGGATGTGAACTTCCAGTCGGCTCCCGGCCTGGGCTTCGGAGTCGGCAAGGCCTATTTCGTCGGCGCGTCCGCGACCGGTGACGGCAGCGGTCGCGACCAGAACAATCTCGCGACGCTGGCCACCGCCGAAGCAGCAGCCGTGGCGACGGACATTCTGGTTCTCGTCAACGATGGCGGCACCATCACCGCGGCAGGCAGCAATGGCAACGACACGCTGGCTCTCGCCACCGGCGAGCAGGTGCGCGGCTTCGGCAACGGCAACATCAATCTGGCGCTGACGGTGCCCTCCACCATCCAGCTCGCCAGCAACAGCATCTCGATCATCGACCAGACGCCCAATGGCGCCGCGACGCTGACGACGAGCGCCGGCAACAATGTCATCACGCTCGGCGCCAGCGGCAACATCATCGACGGCTTCATCCTGAATGGCAGCCCGGCGGGTGCCGCGCGTGGCGTCAAGGACAATGGCGCGGGTGCTGCGAATACCGTCATCAGCAACATGACCATCAGCAATTTCGCCACGCAGGGTATCGAGATCACGCCGTCAAACAGCACGACGATCAACAACGTTACTTTCTCCGGCAACGCCAGCGATGTGTGGCTGAACGCGTCCAACACCACCATCACCAACGTCACCAGCACCGGCGCCACCGGCATTGCTTTCAAACTCGACAACACCACCGGCACGACGACGCTGACCAACGTCAACATCACCACGGCGGCGACCGGAACCGGCATCGCCTTCGGTGGCGCGTCGGGCGCTGGCGGCACGATTGCCGGTACCAATGTCGACATATCGGGCGGCAGCGGCCTTTCGGTGACCGGCGGCAACGCGGTGATCAGCTTCGACGGCGCCAGCTCTATCATCAGCACGTCGGGCGCGGCGGCCACGATCTCGACCCGCGCTGGCGGCAGTTTCACCTTCGCCGGCTCGGTGATCGCCAATGGCGCTGCCAGCGGCATTAGTATTTCCGGCGCGACGGCGGCCAATACGGTGAGCTTCACCGGTACGGTCGATCTCGGCACCACGACGCCGATGACCGGCACCGCAGTCGCAATCAACAACGGCGCCACGGCCTCGACCGTCAGCTTCGCAAACCTCGACATCGTCACCAACGGCACCACCGGATTCAGCGCCATCAATGGCGGCACGGTCAATGTGACGACCGGCACGGTGAGCTCCACTTCCGCGCAGGCGGTCAACCTCAACGGCATCGCCACCACCACCGGCATCAATTTCACCTCGACCAATTCGACCGGCGGAACCAACAACGTGTCGCTGACCAATGTCACCGGCGCCGGCACTGTCAGCCTCGGCTCCGGTGCGCTCGGCGGCGCGACCGGCGCGGCCTTCCTGGTCACCGGCGGCTCGGCCAATGTCAGCTATGCCGGCTCGGTCACCAAGACCACGGCCGGAAACGTCGTCAGCATCTCCACCCGCACCGCCGGCACCACGACATTGTCGGGCACTCTCAGCGCCACCGGCGGCGTGGCCAACGGGATCCTCGTCAACGCCAACACCGGCGGCACGATCAACTTCTCCGGCGCCAGCAAGATACTGACCACCGGAGCCAACAATGCCGTCGACCTGACGGCGAACACCAACACCGCGGTCAACTTCACCGGCGGCGGCCTAGCCATCACCACCACCTCCGGCACCGGCTTCAACGCCACGAGCAACGGTACTGGCACCGTGACCGTTATCGGCTCGGGCAACACGATTTCGACCGGCAGCGGCGTCGCGGTCAACCTTGACAGCGTTGCTATCGCGGCGGGCGGCGTGACCTTCGCTTCCACAAACAAAGGCGCCGGCGGCACCAGCGCCGTCATCCTCGATTCCGTCACCGGTTCGGGAGCGATCGACCTCGGCACCGGCGCGCTGGTGGGCGGAACAAGCGCCGTGATCCGTATCGGCGATGGCCTAGGCACCGCCAACAGCGGCGGCACGGCGGCGTTCACCTATGCCGGCGCGATCACCAGCGGCAGCACCGGCCAGGCGGTCAACATCCAGGATCGCGCCCTGACCGCCGGCAACATCACCCTGTCGGGCAACATCACGCATAATGCGGCGGGCCAGATCGGCATCCTGCTGGACGACAATGTCGCCGGCATCATCACCTTCTCCGGCGCGTCGAAATCGATCACCTCGACCACGGCGGCTGGCGTCAGCCTGAGCGACAATGCCGGCGCGACGATCAACTTCACCAATGGCGGGCTGGTCATCGCCACGACCAGCGGCGCCGGTTTCAGCGCCACCGGCCCCGGTCCGGCAGCCACCACCGGCGGCACGATGACGGTGCAGGGCACCGGCAACACCATCGTGTCCGGCACGGGCACGGCCCTTAATGTCGCCAACACGACGATCGGCGCCGGCGACGTGACGTTCAGGAGCATTGCGTCCAATGGTGCAGCCAACGGCATCGTGCTCAACAACACCGGCACCAGCGGCAATCTGGTGGTGACCGGCACCGGCGCGACGGGGGGCAGCGGCGGCACGATCCAGAACTCGACCGGCGATGGCGTCAGCCTGACCGACACTCAGGATGTCAGCCTGAGCAACATGATTATCAGCGACAATGCGGGCAACGGCATAAAGGGCCTGCGCGTCAACGGTGTGGTGCTCAACGGTCTGACCCTGAACAGCAATGCCGATGCCAACACCGAGTCCGGAATCCTGTTCAACGAACTTACCGGCAACGCCTCGCACGTCGCCACGTTCACCAACCTCACGGTCTCCAACTCATTCACCCATAACGTGCAGGTCATCAATTCCGGCGGCACGTTGGCGAACCTGGTGGTGAGCGGCGGCACGTTCTCGAACAACGGCGCCTCAAACAATGCCGGCAGCGACTTCATCTTCGAGGCGGACGGCGCCGGTGTCGCCGGCGCGCCGACGATGACGCTGACCGTCGACGGCGCAACCTTCACCGGCAACAACGCCTATCCCGGACCGGGAGTCATCCCTGGAACCGGTCTGTTCGTCATTGCCAATGACGGCACCGTCAACGCTCACATCGGCGAGACCACGGGAAATCTATTCAACAATCTGAACAACGGCATCAACCTTACCCAGAGCAGCAATTCCGGCGCCGGCACGGGCGGCAATCTGAATTTCACCGTCCGGAACAACACCGTCACCAACAGCGACTCGACGGCCATCAACGTGTTCAGCAGCGGCGACCTCGCACGGACGCTTGACGGCACAATCGCCAACAACGTCATCGGTACGCAAGGCGTAGCAACCTCGGGATCGCGAACCGGCAACGGCATCAGGGTTGGGCATGAAAGCCTCGGCGTCGCCAAGGTGCTGATCGACAACAACATTATCCAGAGCATCGGCGTCAACGGCATAAGCGGTGGCGACAGCGTCTCGATCACGCAGCTCGTGCAGCCGGGCACCGTGCACGCGACGGTCACCAACAACACCATTCGCGACAATGCCGACAGCCGCGGCATCACGGTCACCGCCACATTTGCCGGCGCTATCATCAATGCCGACGTTCATGCCAACACCATCACCAACGTCAACAACGCCAATGCCATCCGCTTCCTCGCGGACGGCCTCGGCGGCGCCGACGGCACGATCAACGTACCGCAGGCGAGCGAGGCCGGTATCGAAACCGTCAATGGCGGGGCAACGGCACTGACGGACACCCGGACGTTCTTCAACCAGCCGCTGCCACTGCTGCCTGCCGCGACACCGTAGTCAGCAACCTTGGATTTCGTCCTAGGAAATATATTTTATGAATTTGATATCGACTTGTTGTCTTACTTAGGCATAATACAAGAATTCAGACAGTAAGCGGCCAACGGAGGGAACGGGGATGAGTGAGCCTTATTTAGGTGAAGTCAAGATCATTTCCTGGAACTATGCACCGCGCGGCTGGGCATTTTGTAACGGCCAGTTGTTGCCGCTTAACCAGAACCAGCCATTGTTCTCACTTCTTGGCACCAGGTACGGCGGCAACGGCCAGACAAATTTTGCCCTTCCGGATATGAGGGGACGTGCGCCGGTTCATACGGGCGGCCCTATTGGTGCAATTGTCGGCGGCCAGGGCGGCGAAGAGTTTCACACGCTCACGCTCGGCGAAATGCCGACACACAACCATTTCGTCAACGCATCGAACACTGCCGGCAACGTCAACAATCCATCCGGCGCGCTGTTGGGGGCGAACGCCAGCCCGATCTATCAGCCGCCTGGCAGCGCGGTGGCTATGGCGAAGGAAAACATCACTTTCGTCGGTGGCGGCCAGCCGCATGAGAACAGATCGCCCTATCTCGTCTTGAATTTCATCATTGCCCTGCAAGGCATATTCCCGTCGCGAAATTAAGAGGACGCTTCGATGAGCCAACCTTTTGTCGGCGAGATCAGGATGTTCGGTGGCAATTTCCCTCCGAATGGCTGGGCGTTCTGCCAAGGCCAGTTGATGCCGATCTCCGAGAACGAAACCTTGTTCAATCTGATCGGTACGACCTATGGCGGCGACGGGGAGGAAACATTCGCCCTGCCCAACCTCGCATCCCGCATCCCCGTCCATGCTGGCAAGGGCCCGCTGGTCAGCCAGACCTATATCATCGGAGAACTGGGCGGGGTCGAATCCGTCACTGTTTCAACCCAACAAATGCCGAACCATTCCCATACCTGGACCGGTTCGTCGAATATCGCCAAGAATCCGGGTCCGTCCGGCGGTGTCCTGGCGACATCGAGCCTGCTGACGCCCTATGTGGGTATCGCACCTGATGGCAACATGGCCGCCGGAGCCATTTCGCCGGCCGGCGGCAGCCAGCCTCACGACAATATGGTGCCGTTCCTCGCCGTCAGTTTCATCATCTCGCTATTTGGCATCTTCCCCCAGCAAAGCTAGAGACTTGCCATGACCAATCCGTTCGTCGCCGAAATTCGAATTTTTGCCGGAGATTTCGCCCCGACGGGGTGGGCGACCTGCGATGGCCAGCTCCTGCCAATCTCGCAGAATACGGCGCTGTTTTCGCTGCTGGGCACAGTTTACGGCGGCGACGGCAAGTCGACCTTCGCGTTGCCGAATATGGCTGGCTCCGCGCCCATGGGGCAAGGACAGGGCAATGGCTTGTCGGAGCGGTTTCTCGGCGAGACGGGTGGCGAAACGTCCATCACCCTTCTGCAAACGGAAATGCCGCAACATAATCATTTTGTCGCGATATCCACCGAGAGTGGCGCCCAGGGAACTCTTACCGATGCGGTTGTTCTGGGGAAATCGGGGGGCGGAACGCTGTATCAGAACAACACTTCGCAAAATCTGGTCCAGATGGACCCCCAGGCACTGAGCATGACGGGCAGTACGTTGCCTCACAACAACCTGCCTCCCTATCTGGCGATGACGTTCATCATTGCTATGCAAGGCGTTTATCCGGCGCGTCCGTAAGCGCCACTCCATGATCCAGCTTCCGATTGTGGACAACGGGCCTGTTATATTTTGCTGGGTGCGCGCGGCGCGGATTGATCTGACGTTCCGCCCGATGGCGGACACCGATCTGCCGTTCCTGTCGGCGCTCTACGCCTCGACCCGCACCGAAGAACTTGCCGTCACGCCGTGGAGCGACGCGCAGAAAACGGCGTTCCTCGACATGCAGTTTCAAGCGCAGCACGCGCATTACCAGAAATACTATCCCAACGCCGACTGGCTGGTGATCGAGCAGGCAAGGCAAGATATCGGTCGCCTGTATATCGAGCGCTCGGCGAGCGAGCATTGCATCATAGATATCGCCTTCCTGCCGGCGCATCGCGGCAAGGGGTCTGGCGGTGCGTTGCTCGCCGATCTCATCGATGAGGCCGCCGCCGTCGGCAAGTCGGTCTCGATCCATGTCGAGAAGAACAATCCAGCGCGGCGGCTCTACAAGCGCCTCGGCTTCACCGTTGCCGAGGACAAGGGCGTCTACGACCTGATGATCCGTTCGCCGTAAGGGCCGTGCCGGTCGTCACGTGCCGCGATACCAGGAGACGATGGTGAAACGTTCGTTGCACGTGACCGGGGTGACTTCATGCGTCGTTTCCGAGCGAAAGGCGACGAGAGAGCCCGGCAATGCCGGCATGGCAATGCGCAGGTCCGGGCCGCTGTAAGGCCCATGCAGGACCAGCGAGCCGCCTGCATAGCTTTCTGGCGAAGGGTTGTCCGATTGACGGTTGAGAAAGATCACCACCGAGATCTTTCGGAACCGCGACTCGTCGTGAATGAGCGGCGTGTTGCCATCCTGGTGCGGCACAAAGAAATCGCCTTGCCGATAGTGAAGGAACTGAGGTTTCTCGACCTGGCCGAGCAGCAGCCCGAAATGCCGCTCCAGAGCCGCCTTCTGCTGCGCCAACAGGGCACTCACTCGCTCTTCAGTGGCCTGCGAAACATCGGCGCGCACGGTCTTTCGGATCTCCGGCCATGCCATCTTCTGGTCGGCACGCCCCAGCAGGCCGGCCGGACGGCCCAAGGCCGCCCGAATTTCCGCGCACAGTGCGCTACACGCCGCTCCGTCAAATACGTCCGCAATCTCGATATAGTCGATCATATGTCGAGCCGCCGCGCTGCCAAATCGCCCTGATGGCCGGAGCGTCCCCGTGGCCGATCCGGTCGAAAAAATCAGTTGAATACCGCCTCGTAAAGCCGCCCTGCCTCATCGGCAGCGATCGGCACGATGAAGATCTCATGGGCGCCGCTTTTGCCGTTGAACCGATAGATAGCCTGCGGCAGCGCCGCGTCGCGCGGCCCCCTGAACAGCAGCGTGAAGCCACCGCCGTCGCGCGGGCTGTTGGCAATGGGCTGCACCGCGCTCAGTTCCATCGTGAGCGTCTGACCGCCGGCTTCGACGGAAAAGCTCTGCCCCTGCTCGAAATCCGAAAGCGATGCCATGCGCCTGCCCTGGTTCGTCTGTCTTTCAGACGGCTCTCTTGAGATGTCTATCCCGTCAGCCAATCTCGCCGCTTCATGGCGTGCTGTCTATAGAGCTCGATCTCCAGAAGTACAAAAGAGCACGATCAAACAAACAGATAGATTTATCTTGGCCACGTAGGGTGAAGCAGCCGTCAACGCGTTGCGCACCGGCAGCCACTGGCCTAAACCGGAATGGTATAAGAGGAGAACACTAGGGATGACTGACGCGAAAACAGACACGGCCCCGGCCGGAAGCACCGCGACCAACACGCTGCCGCTGTTCTACAAAAAACCCGAGGCGCTCAATCCGCTGCGGCACGGCTCACTCGGCCTTACGGCGCGGGCCGATTTCTCCTTTGCCCGCACCGCGTACGCCATCCCCGTCGTCGCATCGGAAATGCCGGCGGCGATGCGCTCCTATCCGATCGTTTTCATTGGCGACGCCAAGGCGCCTGTCATCATCACCGGTCTGCGCCAGGACCAGAACCTGTTCGTAGGCGCCGACGGCAAATGGGCGGAGCCGCATTACATTCCCGCCTATGTCCGCCGTTACCCCTTCATCCTCGCCGATGAATCGAAAACGACCGGCCGCCTGACGTTGTGCATCGACCGTGCCAGCGAACGCGTCGTCGAGCAGATGCCTTCGTCCAAGGACAGCGACGAGATCGCGCCCTTCTTCGACGGCAACGAGCCGGCCGAGGCCTCGAAGCAGGCGCTCGCCTTCTGCAGCCAGTTCCAGACCGACTTCAATGCGACTCGCGCCATGATCGACAAGATCGACGCGCACGGCCTGTTCGCGCCGCGGCAGAGCAAGGTGACGCTGGAGGGCGGCGAGACCCTCAACCTCACCGACTTTCAGGTGATCGACGAGCCGGCCTTCAACAAATTGAGCGACGAGGCGTTTCTCGATCTCAGGAAATCCGGCGCGCTTGCGCTGCTCTATTGCCATCTCGCCTCGAGCAACAGCTGGACCTCGCTGGTCTTCCAGGCGTCATTGCGGCGAGCTGGCTGACGCGGCCCGCGACGAAAAGCTTCGGCAAGGCGCGGGTTGTTTAAATCAACGGTTCGCGCCTTCGTACGACGATCTCTCCGCCGCTCGAATCATGCTGTTGTCGTGCAGATCGCTTGCCATGACGGGCTGGCGAACTCCCAATGCTCGACGTGTAGCTCTCGCCGAAATGCGCCGAGGCGGCATCACCCCCCGGTTCGCGGACCTGTCAATAAAGTCGAGCACGCCAGCCTTGCTGCCCTCCTCGATCGTTGAATATCCGGTCGCGGCCATCGATCACGGTCCGAACGCAAAAAGCCCGCGTGAAGCGGGCTTTTTTTGTTGGTTGCGGGGACAGGATTTGAACCTGTGACCTTCAGGTTATGAGCCTGACGAGCTACCGGGCTGCTCCACCCCGCGTCACCTCCAGGGCAAGCTCTTGCTTGCTCCGGACTCTCCAGGGCAAGCTCTTGCCTGCTCCGGATCTGAAGCAAGCGTTTGCTTGCTTATCTGGACGTAAGCCTGGGCCTATGAACAGGATGGCTTACAGATAGGTATATGGCTGACCAAATGAAAGGGCCGCTTGCGCGGCCCGTGATCCCTTGGCGGGCCTTTTCGTAGAGAGAAGATTTCAGTTTCATCCGGTTTGCGGATGAGAGTTCAACGTGCGTTTTGCAGACCTGGCAGCGACCTACTCTCCCGCGTCTTGAGACGAAGTACCATCAGCGCTGGAGCGTTTCACGGCCGAGTTCGGAATGGGATCGGGTGCAGCCGCTCCGCCATAACCACCAGGTCGGCAAAACGCACGTTATATCGAGAAGCTGTTTTTTCGTGCCAAGGCGACGTTTGTGTCTAGCTAACGGACAAGTCCGCAAGCGCGACTGCGCGTCGCCGGTTTTCCGGCGCCCTCGCGGAGCATAGGCCCTGTTAAGGGCCGCTCATGCGTGAGCGCTGGTCAGATCATCGTGTTCACGATGAGCATAAGGAATGAGAACGATCAAGCCGATCGAACTATTAGTACCGGTAAGCTTCAAGCGTTGCCGCTCTTCCACACCCGGCCTATCAACGTGGTCGTCTTCCACGGTTCTCAGGGAATACTCGTTTTAAGGTGGGTTTCCCGCTTAGATGCCTTCAGCGGTTATCCCGTCCGGATATAGCTACCCTGCTATGCGGCTGGCGCCACAACAGGTCCACCAGAGATCCGTCCATCCCGGTCCTCTCGTACTAGGGACAGATCCTTTCAATATTCCTACACCCACGGCAGATAGGGACCGAACTGTCTCACGACGTTCTGAACCCAACTCACGTACCGCTTTAAATGGCGAACAGCCATACCCTTGGGACCTGCTCCAGCCCCAGGATGCGATGAGTCGACATCGAGGTGCCAAACAACCCCGTCGATATGGACTCTTGGGGGTCATCAGCCTGTTATCCCCGGCGTACCTTTTATCCGTTGAGCGATGGCCCTTCCACGCGGGACCACCGGATCACTATGACCGACTTTCGTCTCTGCTCGACTTGTCAGTCTCGCAGTCAGGCAGGCTTATGCCATTGCACTCAGCGAACGATTTCCGACCGTTCTGAGCCCACCATCGCGCGCCTCCGTTACTCTTTAGGAGGCGACCGCCCCAGTCAAACTACCCACCATACATTGTCCCGGACCCGGATAACGGGCCGCGGTTAGACATCCATAGTAATAAGGGTGGTATTTCAAGGGTGGCTCCACCTGAGCTGGCGCCCAGGTTTCAAAGCCTACCACCTATCCTACACATGCCACTACGAATGCCAATGTAAAGCTATAGTAAAGGTGCACGGGGTCTTTCCGTCTAACCGCAGGAACCCCGCATCTTCACGGGGAATTCAATTTCACTGAGTCTATGCTGGAGACAGCGGGGAAGTCGTTACGCCATTCGTGCAGGTCGGAACTTACCCGACAAGGAATTTCGCTACCTTAGGACCGTTATAGTTACGGCCGCCGTTTACTGGGGCTTCGATTCAGAGCTTGCACCCCTCCTCTTAACCTTCCA
>NZ_CP100471.1:4637500-4640000 GCF_030323165.1 Mesorhizobium sp. C416B | reverse complement strand
GCTCTGTGCCGCACTGTGGAAAAGTCGACACGCTCAGGCAATGGTCGCGGATGCCGACAACGAAATTCCAAGCGATCGCCGGCGACGCACGGGTCGGCTACGTCGTCATAGAACTGGCCGAGTTCAGTTCCGCCTTGGGGTGGAAGACAATGCGGTACTCCATTGCCTATTTGGCTTTCGCCTGCTTCGCGTGATGACGCGCCTCGAGTCGCGAAAAAACCGTCTCGACAGGGATGCCCTTAGCCGGATCCTGCCGGAGTTCGGTCAGGCGCGCCGGAACCTCCTCGCGCAGCCATCTCTCCCGCTCCGCCTCGAAATCCTCGAGCATACGTAGGCCGGCGCGAACATCTCAGGCATTGTTGTAGCGGCCTGATTCGAGCTGCTTCCTGATGAAGCTCTCATAGTGGTTCGTCGTTCAGAGCGTAATCGGGCACGGCAACCTCCTGGAAGATTATGGCGCCGATCAAGCCCGGTAGCAATAATAGCAATGATTGGAAGCGCACGATCACGGTTCGTTTTCCAAGATCTGATGGCGAGAGAATGGTTCGTCGCCTGGTTTTGCAGGGTCCAAAGCGTCCGGTCACCATCGCGCCGGCGCGTGGCGGTTGCCGCGCTGACAGAGCCGGGAGCCAACCGGCTTCGCGTGGGCAAAGGTGCCGAATAACAAAAAGGCCTGCGAGCTGCGGGCGGTTGGGGGTCATGATTTGGCTTTTCTGTCCTACGGCGTCGGCTTCGCCTGCTTCCGACCCCTGGTGCAGGTTAAAATCGCCATCGATCACGGTCCGAACGCAAAAAGCCCGCGTGAAGCGGGCTTTTTTTGTTGGTTGCGGGGACAGGATTTGAACCTGTGACCTTCAGGTTATGAGCCTGACGAGCTACCGGGCTGCTCCACCCCGCGTCACCTCCAGGGCAAGCTCTTGCTTGCTCCGGACTCTCCAGGGCAAGCTCTTGCCTGCTCCGGATCTGAAGCAAGCGTTTGCTTGCTTATCTGGACGTAAGCCTGGGCCTATGAACAGGATGGCTTACAGATAGGTATATGGCTGACCAAATGAAAGGGCCGCTTGCGCGGCCCGTGATCCCTTGGCGGGCCTTTTCGTAGAGAGAAGATTTCAGTTTCATCCGGTTTGCGGATGAGAGTTCAACGTGCGTTTTGCAGACCTGGCAGCGACCTACTCTCCCGCGTCTTGAGACGAAGTACCATCAGCGCTGGAGCGTTTCACGGCCGAGTTCGGAATGGGATCGGGTGCAGCCGCTCCGCCATAACCACCAGGTCGGCAAAACGCACGTTATATCGAGAAGCTGTTTTTTCGTGCCAAGGCGACGTTTGTGTCTAGCTAACGGACAAGTCCGCAAGCGCGACTGCGCGTCGCCGGTTTTCCGGCGCCCTCGCGGAGCATAGGCCCTGTTAAGGGCCGCTCATGCGTGAGCGCTGGTCAGATCATCGTGTTCACGATGAGCATAAGGAATGAGAACGATCAAGCCGATCGAACTATTAGTACCGGTAAGCTTCAAGCGTTGCCGCTCTTCCACACCCGGCCTATCAACGTGGTCGTCTTCCACGGTTCTCAGGGAATACTCGTTTTAAGGTGGGTTTCCCGCTTAGATGCCTTCAGCGGTTATCCCGTCCGGATATAGCTACCCTGCTATGCGGCTGGCGCCACAACAGGTCCACCAGAGATCCGTCCATCCCGGTCCTCTCGTACTAGGGACAGATCCTTTCAATATTCCTACACCCACGGCAGATAGGGACCGAACTGTCTCACGACGTTCTGAACCCAACTCACGTACCGCTTTAAATGGCGAACAGCCATACCCTTGGGACCTGCTCCAGCCCCAGGATGCGATGAGTCGACATCGAGGTGCCAAACAACCCCGTCGATATGGACTCTTGGGGGTCATCAGCCTGTTATCCCCGGCGTACCTTTTATCCGTTGAGCGATGGCCCTTCCACGCGGGACCACCGGATCACTATGACCGACTTTCGTCTCTGCTCGACTTGTCAGTCTCGCAGTCAGGCAGGCTTATGCCATTGCACTCAGCGAACGATTTCCGACCGTTCTGAGCCCACCATCGCGCGCCTCCGTTACTCTTTAGGAGGCGACCGCCCCAGTCAAACTACCCACCATACATTGTCCCGGACCCGGATAACGGGCCGCGGTTAGACATCCATAGTAATAAGGGTGGTATTTCAAGGGTGGCTCCACCTGAGCTGGCGCCCAGGTTTCAAAGCCTACCACCTATCCTACACATGCCACTACGAATGCCAATGTAAAGCTATAGTAAAGGTGCACGGGGTCTTTCCGTCTAACCGCAGGAACCCCGCATCTTCACGGGGAATTCAATTTCACTGAGTCTATGCTGGAGACAGCGGGGAAGTCGTTACGCCATTCGTGCAGGTCGGAACTTACCCGACAAGGAATTTCGCTACCTTAGGACCGTTATAGTTACGGCCGCCGTTTACTGGGGCTTCGATTCAGAGCTTGCACCCCTCCTCTTAACC
>NZ_CP100471.1:0-4632500 GCF_030323165.1 Mesorhizobium sp. C416B | reverse complement strand
GCCCGGGGAAGAAGCAGCCTTTCTGGATGCCAGACACGGAAGATGTCATAGCCGAACTCGGCAATGAGCCGCCGCTGATCGCGGATGGCCGCAGCGGCCCGCCCGACCGGCGCGAGGTTTCGGCGCGCTGGCTGTCGGGCACCTTTCTTACCGGCGTGACCTCGAGTGTGCTGATGGGCGTGGCGTTGTTTGCCGCCCTTGACGGCCGCCAGCAGTTGGCAACCCCGCCCGAAATCGCCGAACTGGCCCAGCTCGAAAGCGGCGGCGATTCCGGCGAGGTCGCCAAGACCACCAGGCTGGTGGCGCCGCGCCAGATCGCCAAGGCCAAGGACCGCCGGCGCATGGAAGTGTCGATGGTGACCAAGGTCGGTGACCGCGACGTTATCCACACCATGCCGTTCGTGCAGATCAAGATGGCGCTGGCCGCCGGCCACACCACCAACCGCGCCTATCCGCCTTTCGACCCGATGCAGGTGTTCGGCGACGATGGCGACTCGACGCCGGCGCAGCCGGCGACGGCCTCCGCGGTTGGCGGCCAGATCTACGGCGCCAAGGTCGAAAGCGAGATGAGCCTCAAGACGGTCGATTTCCCGGTCGAG
Organism: Mesorhizobium sp. C416B; assembly: GCF_030323165.1. NCBI lineage: Bacteria > Pseudomonadati > Pseudomonadota > Alphaproteobacteria > Hyphomicrobiales > Phyllobacteriaceae > Mesorhizobium > Mesorhizobium sp. C416B. Next base: position 4,631,901 of record NZ_CP100471.1, on the reverse strand, counting down.
ACGGCCTCCTTCGACGAAAAAAGCGACCTGTCCGCCGACGAGGTGGAAAAAGTGGTGCGCGAAGCCGGCACCGACCTCAGCGACGGCGCCGTGCAGGTCGCCTCGCTGCATTATGTCGACCCGCAGCGATTCGGCGATGCCTTCGCCGAATCGATGGCCGGCTCCTACGACGTCAAGATCGTGCCGGAAAACGTCTCGGTGGCGCCGCGCGTCGCGCTCGACGACCAGACCCCGGCTTTCGCCGAGGAAATCATTCCCTTCACCAGGGACCGCGACATTGCCGAGGCTTTCGCTGATTCGGGCTATACGGGCGATGACGCCACCGGCATGGCGGAGGCGATCGGTAAGCTGCTCAACGCACCGGCGCTGAAGGCCGGAACCGTGCTGCGGGTCGGGCTCGAGGTACATGGCGACGCCGCCAAGGTCGTTCGCACCAGCGTCTATGACAAGACAACGCACATCGTCACCATCGCGCTCGACGATCGAGGCCAGTACGTGCCGGCGCAGGAACCGGAGCCGAACCCCGAATTGCTGACGGCGTTCGACGATTCGTCGGCACCGGTGGTGGTGCGCGGCAATCTGCCGAACGTCTATGACGGCATCTACCGCGCCGCCTATTCCTATGGCATGTCGAAGAAGCTGACCCAGCAATTGGTCAAGCTCCTGGCCTCCGGCGTCGACTTCCAGTCCAGGCTCAATCCGTCGGACCGCATCGACGTCCTGTTCTCGCAGCCGGACGGCGACGACCAGGCCTCCGACGAATCGGAACTGCTCTATGTCTCGTCGACCTTCGGCGGCCAGACGCGCAATTTCTACCGATTCCAGATGCAGGACGGCTCGACCGACTATTTCGACGAGGACGGATCTAGCGCCGAGCAGTTCCTGTTGCGCAACCCCCTGCCCGCCGGGAAATTCCGCTCCGGCTTCGGCGCCCGCCGACATCCGATCCTCGGTTATGTCCGCATGCATACCGGCGTCGACTGGGCGGCGCCGATCGGAACGCCGATCATCGCCGCCGGCAACGGCACCATCGAAAAGGCCGGCTGGGCCGGCGGCTACGGCAAACAGATCATCATCCGCCATGCCAATGGCTACGAGACCTCCTACAATCACCAGAGCGCCTTTGCCAAAGGCATCGAACCCGGCGTTCATGTCCGCCAGGGCCAGACCATCGGCTTCCTCGGTCAGACCGGCCTCTCCACCGGTCCGCATCTTCACTACGAGCTGATCGTCAACGGCACCAAGGTCGACCCGATGCGCGTGCGCCTGCCGGTCGGCAAGGTGCTGAAGGGCGACGACCTGGTCGCTTTCAAGCGCGAGCGCGAGCGCATCGATGAACTGCTCAAGCAGGAAGACAGCAATCCGCTGAAGGTCGCGAGCGCCAAGATCGAAGGCTAGTGCATGTCGCCCAGAAGTGTGCCGCGGCTCTGGGACAAGGACATGTGTCAAAACAAAGACTTAAAGCGCGTCGTATGAATCCGTTTCAGCGCGACGCGCTTTAAGCCGTCACACTCGACGCCAGCGAATCATAATCGCCCCATCAGAGCATTCCGAATCGGGTCGGCTCCGAATCAGGTCGACTGCTCCTCTTCGGCTCGTGACCAAGGCAGCTTTTGCCCCGAAACGGTGGCCCAGGCGATAACAGCGGCAAGGAGGCAAAGCACGGCCGTCACTGTCGACACGGCCGCGAACGCCGCATCGCTGGCGGCGAGCCGTGTTGCATCAAGGTCTGGCGCCAGGCCGGCCAATGCCGGTTCGCCGAATCCCGGAATGCCCGGCCTGACGCTGGTATCGAGCATCGTCGAATAGACCCAGGCCGCGAGCGAGCCCATCGCCGCCACAGCAATCAGCCCGCCAATGCGCGAAACCGCATTGTTGATGCCGGAAGCGGCGCCGGTATCCTTGTCCTCGACCGCGGTCATGACCGCCGTCGACAGCGGCGACACCACCAGCGCCATGCCGAGCCCCATCACGGCCATCAGCGGAAAGATACCGGTCCAGAAATTGTGCATGCCGGCATGAGTGAGCAAAGCCAGCCCGGCAAAGGCGATGGCAACTACCAGGCAGCCGCTGGCGATCGGAAAACGCGGACCGATGCGATCCGACCACTGGCCGACGAGACCCGACAGCAGCGCGATCGACGCCGACAGCGGCAGGAAGATGAAACCGACCTCTTTGGTGCTCAGCCCCCATCCGGCGATCAACAGCATCGGCAGGTAGAACAGATTGGCCGACAGGGCGAAATACAGGAAGAAGGTGGCGAGGTTGGCGCCGGCAAAGGCGCCGATCCGAAACAGCTTGAGATCGATCATCGGCTCGCGCTGCCGAAGCTCGAAGACGATGAAGATGATAAGCAGCACGGCGCCTGCGGCGATGCTCGGCCCCGACATCAGCCCGCTGCCTTCGGCGCTCATCGAGGTCAGTCCGTAGGCAAGCGCCCCGAAGGCAAGCGTGGCGAGAGCGGCGCCGCCGAGATCGAGGCTTCGCTTCTCCGTCGGCGCGTCGGCGGGAATCTTGGCCAGCAGGAGATAGATCGAGATCAGCCCGAGCGGCAGGTTGACGGCGAAGATCGCCCGCCAGATACCGCCGCCAAAGGCCGACAGGACGAAGCCGCCGAGCACTGGACCGAGCGCCGTCGTCAGCGCCGAGGCGGCGGCCCAGATGCCGATCGCCCGGCCGCGCTCCTTCTTCGGATAGGCCTTGGCGATGATGGCGAGGCTGCCCGGCACCATGATCGCCGCACCAATGCCCTGAATGGCGCGAAAGGCGATGAGCACCAGCGCATTCGGCGCCACCGCGCAGGCCAGCGAAGCGACGATGAACAGCGCAATGCCGGCAACGAAGGCGCGCCTGAGGCCAAACCGGTCGCCGGCGGCGCCGCCGGCCAGAATCAGCGCCGACAGCGTCAGCGCATAGGCGTTGGAAATCCACTGGACCTCGGCCAGGCTGGCGCCTAGGTCGACGCGCATTGCCGGCATGGCAATGGCCAGGATCGACCCGTCGATGAAGCCGAGCGCTGACGCCAGGATCGCCGCTACCAGCACGAACTTGCGCTGCGACTGCGGGCAAAATGTACCGTTGGAAAGCGACCTGGTCAGGGGAACGGCTGCGGCTCCGCTCGGAGACTTCATGAGCGTCTGCTTAGACTTGTTGCGGGCCGGCAACAACCAGCCAGCACCCTGCGCTCATGAATCCAGCTTTGGATCGGCCTGCCTTGTGGGCAGGCCGATATCACTGCGCTGGAGCGCTCACTTGCTCCGCAACATCATCGGCCGAGGGACCGCCGACGAACTCGACGGTGACGCCCGGCGACACCAGCTTGGCCAGTTCACGCGCATCCCAATTTGTCAGGCGCACGCAGCCATGGCTTTCGGTCTTGCCGATCTTGGAGGGATCGGGCGTGCCGTGAATGCCATAGGTCGGCTTGTCCAGCGCGATCCACACCGAGCCGACCGGGCCGTTCGGACCCGGCGGGATGGTCAGGATCTTGTCGTTCTGGCCCTGCTTGAAATTGATGCTGGGGTTGTAGGTGTAGTTCGGATCGAGCGCGACGCGCGACACCGTATGGGTGCCGGTCGGCGAGGGCGTGTCGGCTGAACCGATGGTGGCCGGATAGGCCGCGACCAGCTTGCCACCGGCGTCATAGGCGAACACCTGCTTCTTGTCCTTGTCGGCGACGATGCGAGCGACCGGCGTCGCCACCAGCCTGCCGAAATTGGCGACCTTGATGATGGTGCCGGGACGGCTGAAGTCTGCCTCGGGATTGAGCCCCTTCAGGTAGTTCTCATCCATGTGGAAGCGTTCGGCCAAGGCTTCGGTGACGGAGGTGTAAGCCATGCGGTCGAGTTGCGCCTTCTGGCTGTAATCTTCCGGTATCGAGGCGACATAAGGCCCGGCCGCGTCTTCGGGCGTGATCGTATAATTGGCGAAAGCATCGCCACCGGTTTGCGCCAGCGCAGCCTGGATGCCGACCGCGTCGGTCGAGCGCAGATTGCTGCCGGTGATCTGGTTGTAGGCGGCAAGCGCCTTGTCGACATTGGAGCCGAAGCGCCCGTCGACGACGCCGGGTGAAGCGCCGGCGCGGTCGAGCAGCACCTGCAAGGCGGCTACATCCTGGCGTGCGCCGAGTGAAAGCGAGGGATCGACCACGGTCTTGCCACCGGCTTTCGGCGGCAGCGCGCCCTGGTCGGCGGGCGCCGCCGGTTCGGCGGGATCGATAGAGGCTTCGTTCAGCGGCTTGCGCTTGACGGGCCGCGGTTCAGCGGATTTCGGCGCTTCCGGATAGGTGTCGCTGTCATTGGCATCATCCTGCGGAGCGGCCCCCAGGAATCTGTCGCTTTCAGGATCGTATTCATCAACCGGCGGGCCGGGGATTCGTCCCTGATCGTCCAGTTGCCTGCGGCGGAAACGCGCCATGTCTTCGGGATCGTCGAGATAGTAGCGGTCGTCGTCTTCGACCGGTGCGCGTCCAAGCTCACGTGCCCGCATTTCCCGGCGCAGCGCGCGGCGGTCGAGCCTGGTCTGCGGCGGCTGGATGGCGATGACCTTGCCGGTCTCGGCATCGACGATGACGCGGTTGCCCCTGGCGTCGTAATAGATGTCGAGATTGCCGTCCTGGGCAAGCACAATGCCGCCGCTATCGGCGGCGCGGACGGCCGGCAGTGCGTTGTCCATAGTCGGCGATGCCATGGCGCTGGACGTGAGCAGCCCGGCGGCGAGCACCGAAAAGGCAAGGATCGTGCGGAACATGGTGGTCAAACTCTCCGGTACTTACAGCGCAGCGCGTCCGTTTGGACGCGCAAAGGACGCTGTAACACTTCATGTCTGCGCATGATCCTTTCCGAAAATCGAATTTCGATTTTCGGGGTCATGCGTAATTTCCGCCGCCCGGCAGTGTTCCCATCAGAACGTTCTCGCCACCGTTTGGATGCGCAAGGAACGCCCTGGTCGTCAAAAGCCTGCAGGCAAACCCCTTCGCCAGCAAACCACAACATAAGCTTTCCAACATGAACCGGGCATGAAGATGGCGGATTACTGGTTGCTACAGGCCCAATTCCTTGCGCGTCTGCTTCGTCAGCTTGAGGACGACGAGGCGGTGGCTTTCGCCGAGATAGTCCTTCAGCGCATCATCATCCATGCTCTGGCTTGTCTGACGCTGGATCCATTTCATGCCGCGCGAGGCGAGATAGGGCGCCGGCCGGCAGCCGGGCTGATCCTTCAGCACGTCATAAGCCATTTCAGAGCATTTGAAGGTGACGAAGACGCCACCCTCCCGGTCATGGCCGGCGATGGTGAAGACCTTGCCACCGACTTTCCAGACATCGGCCCCGCCCCACTGCACGACATGCGTCGTCTGCGGCAGCGAGGCGCAGAAGCTGTTGTAGTCGTCCAGCGTCATCTGCACCCCCGTCAAAGGATTGTTGTTTCATAAGAAAATGCCGCGCGTCCGGTCGGACGCGCGGCGTTGGATCAGGCTGCCGCGTCGGTCGGCACCACAGTGGGCCTGGACCGGAAATTCAACCGGTCGGAGCCGGCGGTGACCTTGACGGTCGAGCCGTCGAGGATCTCGCCAAGCAGGATTTTTTCCGCCAGCGGATCTTGCAGGTCCTTCTGCATCACCCGCTTCAGCGGCCGAGCGCCATAGGCCGGGTCGTAGCCCTTCGCCGCCAGCCAGTCGATCGATTCCTGGTCGAGCGACAGTGTGATCTTGCGGTCGACGAGCAGATTTTCCAGCCGCTTGAGCTGGATCTCGACGATGCGACCCATATCCTGCCGGCGCAGCCGGTGGAACAGGATCACCTCGTCGACGCGGTTGAGGAACTCCGGCCTGAACGAGGCTCTCACCACGCTCATAACCTCGTCGCGCACGGCATCGACATCCTGCTCTTCGCCGAGATTGACCAGATATTCGGCGCCGAGGTTCGACGTCATGACGATCAGCGTGTTGCGAAAGTCGACCGTGCGGCCCTGCCCGTCGGTCAGCCGCCCGTCGTCGAGCACCTGCAACAGGACGTTGAAGACATCCGGATGCGCCTTCTCGATCTCGTCGAACAGCACGACCTGATAGGGCCGGCGCCGCACCGCTTCGGTCAGCGCACCGCCTTCCTCATAGCCGACATAACCGGGAGGCGCTCCGATCAGCCGGGCGACCGAGTGCTTCTCCATGTATTCCGACATGTCGATGCGCACCATAGCGCTCTCGTCGTCGAACAGGAAATTGGCCAGCGCCTTAGTCAGTTCGGTCTTGCCGACGCCGGTCGGTCCGAGGAACATGAACGAGCCGATCGGCCGGTTCGGATCCTGCAGCCCGGCCCGGGCACGACGCACGGCCTTGGACACCGCCTGCACCGCTTCGCCCTGGCCGACGACTCGCTTGCCGATCTCGTCTTCCATGCGCAGCAGCTTGTCGCGCTCGCCCTGCAGCATCTTGTCGACCGGAATGCCGGTCCAGCGCGACACGATATGGGCGACGTGGTCGGGCGTGACCACCTCTTCGACCATGCCGGCCTTGCCGTCCTGGGCTTCGGCTTCCTTCAGCTTCTTTTCCAGTTCCGGGATCTTGCCATAGGCAAGCTCGCCGGCGCGCTGGAATTCACCCTTGCGCTGGGCAATGGCGAGGTCGTTGCGGGCCGCGTCGAGCTGCTTCTTGAGGTCAGCGGCGAGGCCAAGCTTCTGCTTCTCCGACTGCCATTTGGCGGTGATCTCGGTCGATTCCTCCTCGAGGCCGACGAGTTCCTTTTCGAGACGCGCGAGCCGGTCCTTTGACGCCTCGTCCTTCTCGACCTTCAGTGCCTCGCGCTCGATCTTGAGCTGCATGATGCGGCGATCGATTTCGTCCAGCGCCTCGGGCTTGGAATCGACCTGCATCCTCAGCCGCGACGCGGCTTCGTCGACAAGGTCGATCGCCTTGTCCGGCAGGAAACGGTCGGCGATGTAGCGGTTGGACAAGGTCGCCGCCGCGACCAGCGCCGAATCCGAGATGCGCACCTTGTGGTGCTGCTCGTACTTCTCCTTCAGGCCACGCAGGATCGACACGGTATCTTCCACCGACGGCTCGTTGACGAAGACCGGCTGGAACCGGCGGGCAAGGGCCGCGTCCTTCTCGACATGCTTCCTGTATTCATCGAGCGTGGTCGCGCCGACGCAGTGCAGTTCGCCGCGCGCCAGTGCCGGCTTCAACAGGTTCGAAGCGTCCATGGCGCCATCGGCCTTGCCGGCGCCGACCAGCGTGTGCATCTCGTCGATGAACAGGATGATGCCGCCGGCCGCCGAGGTGACTTCGTTGAGCACGGCCTTCAGCCGCTCCTCGAACTCGCCGCGATATTTGGCGCCGGCAATCAGCGCGCCCATGTCGAGCGCCATCAACTGCTTGTCCTTCAGCGATTCGGGCACGTCGCCATTGACGATGCGCAGCGCCAGACCTTCGGCGATCGCCGTTTTGCCGACGCCCGGCTCGCCGATCAGCACCGGGTTGTTCTTGGTACGCCGCGACAGCACCTGGATGGTGCGGCGGATCTCGTCGTCACGGCCAATCACAGGGTCGAGCTTGCCGGCGCGGGCATCGGCGGTGAGGTCGCGCGCGTATTTCTTCAGCGCGTCATAGCCCTGCTCGGCGCTCGCCGAATCGGCGGTACGGCCCTTGCGGACGTCGTTGATCACCTGGTTCAGCGCCTGCGCTGTGACGCCGGCCTTGGACAGGATATCAGCCGTCTTGGCCGACTTCTCCATCGCCAGCGCCTGCAGCAGCCGCTCGACCGTGACAAAACTGTCGCCGGTTTTCTTGGCCAATTCCTCGGCGGTCGAAAACACCTTGGCCAGCGGCTGCGCCAGATAAAGCTGGCCGTTGCCGCCTTCCACCTTGGGCATGGCCTCAAGGGCGGTCTCGACGCCAAGCTTGACGTCGCGCACGTTGCCGCCGGCGCGCTCTATCAGCGAGGCGGCCAGCCCCTCGTCGTCATCGACGAGGACCTTCAGCATATGTTCGGGAGTGAATTGCTGGTGATTGCGCGAGAGCGCCATGGTCTGGGCGGACTGAATGAATCCGCGGACGCGCTCGGAGTATTTCTCGAGGTTCATATCTGTCTCCTTCCATCACCGGCCCGCTTTGCGGCACCGGATCAGATTGCGGTGACGGACCCGCTCATCCGAGCCGGGTCCAGTTCACGCCAGATATGGGGCGCAAGCCATTGCCGCTCAAGACGTCCGGCTGATGATATTGCATGGCCGAGCAAACGAAAACGGCGGAGATTTCTCTCCGCCGTTTCATCGACTTATGTCTTGTGGGTCAGTTGTTGGCGTCGACGGCGAACGGGTCGCCGGCAGAGCTTTCGGCCGGCGCCGCATCAACCACGTCAACAGCGGCAGCGGTCTCGCCGGCGCCATCCACCACCTGGCCACCACCAGACTGTTCGTCACCGACCTGATCGGCATTGTTGCGCGGGCGGCGCGGACGCCGCGGGCGACGGGCAGCGCCGCTCTCGGCGGCTGCCTCATTGAGTTCGGCCCGGGCGGCAAGAGCCGCCGGCGACAGGTTTTCGTACAGCGGCGCCGGCTCGGAGAAACCACTCTCGGCTTCGGGCTCAACCGCGGAAACGGTTTCCGCCTGTGCCGGGGTTTCGGTGAAGCGCTGCTGGTCGCCGCGCTGGCCGTTCTGCTCGCCACGCTGGGCAAAGTCGCCACGCTGGTCGTTCTGGCCATAGCCGCCATTGGGGCGGCGGTCACGGTTGCGGCCATTGTTGTCGCGGCCGTTATTGTTGCGGCCATTATTGTCACGGCCACTGTTGTTCTCGCGGCCGTTTTCCTGGCCGTATGCGAGTTCGGCCGGCGTGCCCTCAATCGTCGGCTGCGGACCGTTGCCGTGGTTGGCCATCGGCGCTTGCGTCTCGCCGCCATTGCCGCTGCCGGCATTGTCAAAATCGTCGCGATCTTCATCGTCGTCGAATTCGTCGCGGTTCTGCGGGGCATTCTGGATCGGCATCTGCGCCTGTGCGGCGGCAATGATGCGGTTGTAGTGCTCGGCGTGCTGGAGGTAATTCTCCGCCATAACCCGGTCGCCGGAGCTTTGCGCGTCACGGGCCAGAGTGGCGTATTTTTCGGCGATCTGCTGAGCCGATCCACGGATTTTCACGTCCGGGCCGTTGCTCTCGTAGTTGCGCGTCAGGGGATTTGGGCCCTTGCGGTTGTTGTTATTGTTATTGTTGTTGCCACCGCCGCCGCCATTGTTGTTGCGACCGCGCATGCGCCTGTTCTGCTGTTGTGGCCTCATAAGACTCTCTTCATTTTGAAATTTTCGAAAAACGTTTCACGAACGGAGGCGCTCATGCAGCCAGCCGTTTCGTTTCTTCACCGGCGTTCGCCCGCATCAATTGCGTTGGCGCCACGTGTCATCCTGTTCCGGTTACATCACTTGCCGGACGATTCCCGCACGAAGCTTGGGCGTCGTTTGCGCAAGAAGGCAGCTATTTCCAAGGAAAACCGAATCGCTAAGAGCACTGCCTGCTTCGTCCCATCCGGTTAGGGCGGACCCTAGCCGCATTCCCCGGCATTGCCAAGCGCTTTTTTGCACTGCGTCAAGGCTTTCCCTGTTCAAACATAAGAACCCTGTCGTTTCCGCCAAGATCGACAAATGCCCCGGCCAGCCTGTAGCCGGCTGCCGCGAATATGTCTTTGACCTCATTGCGCTGCGTGTGGCCGATCTCGACCGCTATCTTGCCTTCTGCTTCCAGAAACTTTGCCGCCTCGGCGGCGATGATCCTGTAGGGGCCAAGACCGTCCACACCGCCATCAAGGGCTCTGTGCGGATCGAAATCGCGGACCTCGTCCTGCAGATTTCCAATGTCTCCAGACGATATATAGGGAGGGTTTGCGGCAATTACATGGTATCGGCCCGAAACTTTTTCGAACCAGTCGGACTGCAGCCCCACGAACCGGCCGGCGAGTCCGAGTTGCTCGGCATTGCGTATCGCGGTTGCTAGCGCGTCTTGTGAAATATCGACCCCGGTGGCGGTCGCGGCCGGAACCGCGCTGAGCAGCGCCAGCGCAATCGCGCCGGTACCGGTGCCGAGATCGAGGATACGGCATTCCCCCAGCCTTTTGGCCGTCGCGCCGGCAAAAGGCAGGATCGCCTCGACCAGCGTTTCGGTGTCCGGCCGCGGCTCCAGCGTTTCCGGCGACAGCGACAGCCGCAGGCCGTAAAACTCGCGAAACCCGAGGATGCGGTGCACCGGTTCGCCGGCCATGCGGCGCTGCAGAGCAGCGCCGATTGCGGCAACCGCACCCGCATCGACCGTCCGTTGCGGGTCGGCGATCGCCTGCGTACGGTCCGTGCCGGAAAAATGTTCGACGATCAGCCTGGCATCCAGCGCCGGGTCGGAAAGGCCGGCCGCGGCAAGCCGCTCCCGCGCCGCCCGCAACAACGGCCCGAGCGCGCCGGGCAACATGTCAGCCATCGAGGCCGATATCGGCGAGCAGCTTCGACTGATGGTCGGCGATCAGCGCATTGATGACCTCGTCGAGCTCGCCCATCATCACCCGGTCGAGCTTGTAGAGCGTCAGGTTGATACGATGGTCGGTAAGGCGGCCCTGCGGGAAATTGTAGGTGCGGATGCGCTCCGAACGGTCGCCCGAACCAACCTGCGATTTGCGTGACTCCGAGCGCTCCTCGTCTGCCTTGCTGCGCTCGAGGTCGTAAAGCCGCGCACGCAGGATCTGCATGGCTTTCGCCCGGTTCTGATGCTGCGACTTCTCCGCCTGCACCACCATGATACCGGTCGGCAAATGGGTGATGCGCACCGCAGAATCGGTGGTGTTGACGTGCTGGCCGCCCGAACCCGAGGCGCGCATCGTGTCGATCCGGATGTCTTCGGCGCGAATGTCGATGTCGACCTCTTCGGCCTCCGGCAGTACGGCCACCGTCGCCGCCGAAGTGTGGATGCGCCCGCTGGCCTCGGTCGCCGGCACGCGCTGCACGCGGTGCACGCCGGATTCGAATTTCAGATGCGCAAAGACGCCCCTGCCGGAAATGGTGGCGATGATTTCCTTGAAGCCGCCGGCATCGCCGTCGCTGGCCGACACCGTCTCGAAGCGCCAGCCGCGTTCGGCGGCATAGCGCTCATACATGCGAAAAAGGTCGCCGGCAAACAATGCCGCCTCGTCGCCGCCGGTGCCGGCGCGGATTTCAAGGATGGCGTTCTTGTCGTCGGCCGCATCCTTAGGCAACAGCAGGATCTGGATGTCCTTTTGCAGCTGTTCGATACGCGCTTCGACGCCCGGCAGATCTGCCTCCGCCAGGGCCCGCATCTCGGCATCGGTGCCCTTGTCGGCAAGCATCGCCTCGAGGTCGGCTTGCTCGCGCTCGACTGAGCGCAGTTCCCTGACCTTGGCCACCATGTCCTGCAGCTCGGCATATTCCGAGGCCATCTTCACATAGGCATCGGCCGCCGGGCCGGCCGACATCTGCGCTTCGAGCATCTCGAAACGCTTGACGACCTGATCCATACGCTCGCGGGGAAGATTGACCATGGCTAATGCTATAGCGGGATGGAGCGGTCGTCGGCGAAGGCCTGCAGCAGCGCCCGCATCGGCAGCCCTTGAGCTGGCGCCATCAGATTGTCGGCAAAGAAAGCCTCCAATTCCTCCAGTGGCAGTTCGGTCAACATCGCCTTGACCGGGCCGATCGAGGCTGGAGACATCGAGATCGAGCGGTAGCCGAGGCCGATCAGCGCCATGGCGGAAATGGGTTTTCCGGCAAGCTCGCCGCACAGCGTCACCGGCGTGTGGTTGCGAACCCCGGCGTCGGCGATCTGCTTCAGAACCCGCAGGAACGGCGTCGACAGCGTGTCGAAGCGGTCGGAGAGCTGCGTGTTCCCCCGATCGACCGCCATGACGAACTGGAACAGGTCGTTGGAGCCGACCGAGACGAAATCGACCGCCTTCATCAACTCGTCGAGCTGGAACAGCAGCGACGGCACTTCCAGCATGGCGCCCACCTTGAGGCTGGTCGGCAGATGGTGGGCAAAGCGGGAGAGATGCCGCACTTCGCGGTCGATGATCTCGCGCGCCTGGGCGATTTCGCCGAGTTCGGTAACCATCGGCAGCATCAGCTTCAGTTCGCGCCCGCCGCAGGCCTTCAGCAGAGCGCGGATCTGGGTCCTGAGCAGACCCGGCCGGTCGAGCGTCAGCCGGATCGCGCGCCAGCCGAGCGCAGGGTTTTCTTCCTGGATGGCGCCCTTGAAGTAGGGCAGCACCTTGTCGCCGCCGATGTCGATGGTGCGGAAGGTGACCGGCTTGCCGCGCGCCGCGTCCAGCACGTCGCGGTAGAGCCGCTCCTGCGCCTCGGCACGCGGGAATGTCGAGGCGACCATGAACTGCAATTCGGTGCGGAACAGGCCGATGCCGGCGGCACCCGCCTCGGCCAGCTGCGGCAGGTCGACGGCCAGGCCCGCATTCATCAGCAGGTCGACCTGGACGCCGTCCTTGGTCACCGACGGCTTCTTGCGCAGTTCCCGGTAGACTTCCTGCCGGCGCGCCCGGAAGCGCACTTTTTCGGCATAGGCAGCTTCGAGGTCGGGCTGCGGCCGCAGATGGATGGTGCCTTCCTCGCCGTCGACGATGATGGCATCGCCGTTTTCCGCCATGGAAACGGCGCCCTTCATCTGGCCGGCGACCGGAATGCCCATGGCGCGCGCTACGATGACGACATGGCTGGTGGCAGCGCCGTCTTCCAGCACCACGCCGCGCAGCTTGTCCCTGGGATAATCAAGCAGTTCGGCCGCGCCCATCGAGCGCGCGACCAGGATGGCATCCTTCGGCAGTGACGCCGCGACGTCGTCAGGCCCGCGCCCCATCAGCTGGCGCAGCAGCCGGTTGGCGAGATCGTCGAAGTCGCTCATCCTCTCGCGCAAATAAGGATCGGTCATGTGCAGCATGCGGGCGCGCATGTCGCTTTGGACCTTTTCCACCGCCGCTTCCGCTGTCAGGCCGTTGCGGATCGCCTCTTCCAGCCGGCGCACCCAGCCGCGGTCGTTGGCAAACATGCGATACGCTTCGAGCACCTCGCGATGTTCGCCCTCGAAGGCGACATCGCGCCGCTCCAGCATGTCGTCGATAGAAAGCCTGAGCGAACCGAGCGACGTCTCCAGCCGGCGCACCTCTTCCTCACTGTCCTCGTTGAACAGATTGGTGACGACGATGCGTGGCTCATGCAGCACGACATGGCCGAGGCCGACGCCCTCGTTGAAGGACAGGCCGGTAAAGCTGACGGGACGGCGCAGATCGAGTTCGAGGCCGGGCCGGGTCAGGCGAGCGAGATCGCCGGTGGCGATCATCTCGGCGATCACCATGGCGGTCGTTTCCAGCGCCTCGACCTCGTCGTCGCGGTAGTGGCGCATGGTCTTGTTCTGCACCACCAGCACGCCCAGCGTGCGCCCTGCCCTTAGTACCGGCACGCCGAGGAAGGAATTGTAGATCTCTTCGCCCGTCTCCGGCAGGTAGGCGAAGGCCGGATGTTCCTGTGCATTGGAGAGGTTGAGCGGCCGCGCGCTCGCGGCAATGGTGCCGACGAGGCCCTGCCCCAGCCGCAGTTGCGCCAAATGGACGGCGTTCGGGTTCAGACCTTCGGTGGCATAGAGTTCGAGCACCGAATCGGCGCGCAGCACATAGAGCGAGCAGACCTCGGCGACCATGTTGGAGGCGATGTCGCGCACGATCCGGTCGAGCCGCTCCTGCGGCTCCAGCGGCTCCTGCATGAGCTCGCGGAGCCGTTTCAGCAGAACGCGCGGGCCGCTGGCCGTATCACGCATCGCGGCTTCTTCTCCAATGGGCATTTTGCCCGCCGCAGTTTCCACTGCGACCGGCGCACACGCAACAACTCAAATCGCTCTCGCTACTGCTTATCCAGACCGTACACGGAATGCAAAGTACGAACCGCGAGTTCCGTGTAGGGACCGTCAATCAGTATCGAAATCTTGATCTCGGAGGTAGTGATGGCGCGGATGTTGATCGCCTTGTCGGCCAGCGCCTTGAAAGCGGTGGCGGCCACACCGGCATGGCTGCGCATGCCGATGCCGATGACCGAAACCTTCGACATGCCGGCTTCCGACTGCACCACGTCATAGCCGATCGAAGCCTTCAGACGCTCCAGCACGGCCAGCGCCTTGTCCACGTCGCCGGACGGCACGGTGAAGGTCATGTCGGTGAACTTGCCGTCCTCGGAGATGTTCTGGACGATCATGTCGACATTGATGTTGGCCTCGGCCAGCGGGCCGAAAATGCCGGCGGCAACGCCCGGGCGGTCGCCGACGCGGCGCAGAGAAATCTGCGCTTCGTCCTTGGCGTAGGCAATTCCGGTGACGACCTGCTGTTCCACGATCTCTTCCTCGTCGCAAATGAGCGTTCCCGGAGGATTGAGCAAATCCCCCATTCCGGGCGCATCGGGATCGTCGAAGGACGACCGCACGAACGTACGCACCCTGTGCACCATGGCAAGCTCGACCGAGCGCACCTGCAAGACCTTGGCGCCGAGCGAGGCCATTTCGAGCATTTCCTCGAACGAAATCTTGTTGAGCCGCCGCGCCTTCGGCTCGATGCGCGGATCGGTGGTGTAGACGCCGTCGACATCGGTGTAGATGTCGCAGCGATCGGCCTTGACCGCCGCGGCAATGGCCACCGCGCTTGTGTCGGAGCCGCCGCGGCCGAGCGTGGCGATGCGGTTGTCCGGGCCGATGCCCTGGAAGCCGGCGACGACAGCCACCTGGCCCTCGCCGAAGCGCTTGATCAGGAACGCGCCGTCAATGTCGAGGATGCGCGCCGCGCCATGCGCGTTGTCGGTCTTGATCGGGATCTGCCAGCCCTGCCATGAGCGGGCGTGCACGCCCATATTCTGCAGTGTGATCGCCAGCAGGCCGGCAGTCACCTGCTCGCCCGAGGCGACCACGGCGTCATACTCGCGCGCGTCGTGCATGGGCGAGGCTTCGCGCGTCCAGCCAACCAGTTCATTGGTCTTGCCCGCCATCGCCGAAACCACGACAGCGACCTCATGGCCGGCATCGACCTCGCGTTTGACGTGACGCGCCACATTGCGGATGCGGGCGATGTCGGCGACGGAGGTTCCGCCGAATTTCATCACGATGCGCGCCATGGAAGCGAAATGCCTTTGACTGAAGCCGGCCCAGGACCGAAAGGGGAAGTAAGCGCTCGACAGAAGCCGGCCGCTGAATGCGCGCCTCCTTAGCCAAATGATCACGGTTTCGCAAGGCTGGCGGCGGATGCCGGCTTCAGGATCGCGGCATATTGCGTTCGGCCCCGCCGCCGCTTACCAAATGCTGCCCGCGGGAAACTCCTTTTGGTCCGGCATATCGAATGATTGTTCGCCTTCGACGCGCCATGCGGTGGCAATCGCTGCCGCTGTTCATCGGCTTCGCCGTGCTGGCGTTGATCGTCGGCACACGCGCCGTGCTGGTCGAGACCCAGAGAGCCAATCGTGAGGCCGCGCGCGAGGCGGTCGAGTATCAGGAATTGCTTTCCGGTTTGCTTGCGATGGCTCAGGAGGCCGAGACCAGCCAGCGCGGCTATCTCCTGACCGGCGAGAAATCCTACCTCCAGCCTTATCGGCAGGCGGTCGACGCCATTCCGGGCCAGCTTGCCCGCATCGACGGCATGACCGCGCCGGACGACGAACTCGTGCAGCAGATCAACCACGTCAAGGACGCGCTTTCACAAAACCAGGCCGAATTGGCTGAGACGATTGCACTCTACGATCGCGGCGATGCGGCAAAAGCTCTGGAACTGGTCCGCAGCGGCCAGGGCAAGGCCGCCATGGACCAGATCCGGGCCAGCATGGACACGATCCGGCGCATTGGCGGCGCAGCCATCGCCGCGCGCGACGCTCATACCGACCGGGTCGAAAACTGGCTGCGAATCGGCTCGATAGCGGCGCTGCTGGCGATCTTCCTGCTTGGCGCCTACACGGTTCGCCTTTCGCGCCGCCGGTTCCGCGCAGTGGCCATCGCCCAGGAAGAGCTGATGCGCAAGAACATCGAGCTCGGCAACGAAATTCAGACGCGTGAAAAGGCCGAATCGCAGATCCGCCAGATGCAGAAGATGGAGGCTGTGGGCCAGCTGACCGGCGGTATCGCCCACGATTTCAACAACATGCTGGCGGTGATCATCAGCGCCATGAACCTCGCCCAGCGCAAGCTGGCGCGGGGCGAGCACGACATCATGAAATTCATCGAAGCGGCGACCGATGCGGCGACCCGGGCCGCAAACTTGACGTCACGGCTGCTTGCCTTCTCGCGCCAGCAGCCGCTCGCGCCTCAGGTTGTAGACGCCAATCGTCTGGTCGCCGGCATGTCGGACCTGCTTCGGCGGGCGCTCGGCGAAACCATCCGCATCGAAACCGTGCTGGCTGGCGGCCTGTGGAAGACCCATGCCGATCCGAGCCAGCTCGAAAATGCCATTCTCAATCTGGCGGTCAATGCGCGCGACGCCATGAGCGAGGACGGCAAGATGACCATCGAGACCGCCAACAGCCACCTCGACGAGAGCTACGCCGCCACCCATGCCGAGGTCAAAGACGGCCAGTATGTGATGATCGCGGTCAGCGACACCGGCGCCGGCATGCCGGCGGACGTCATGGAGCGGGCTTTCGAGCCATTTTTCACCACCAAGCCGGTCGACAAGGGCACCGGCCTCGGGCTGAGCCAAGTGTTCGGCTTCGTCAAACAGTCCGGCGGACACGTCAAGATCTACTCGGAACCCGGCCAAGGCACCACGATCAGGATCTACCTGCCGCGCTTCTTCGGCCCGGAAGAGGCCGCCATATCTTCGGAACGAGCCGGAAATCCTGCCGTGCCGGTCACCGAAACCATCCTTGTCGTGGAGGACGATCCACGCGTGCGGGCTTCCACCACCGATGCCATGCGCGAACTCGGCTACACCGTCATTCATGCCGCAAGCGGCCAGGAAGCGCTGGAAAAGCTGGGCGACAACCCTGGTGTGGCGCTCATGTTCACCGATATCGTCATGCCGGTGATGAATGGGCGCAAGCTCGCCGAGGAGGCGCTGGCGCGCATGCCGAAGCTGAAGGTGATCTTCACCACCGGCTTCACCAGGAACGCCGTCGTCCACAATGGCGTGCTCGACCATGACGTGCATTTCCTGGCCAAGCCCTTCACCATCGAGCAGCTGGCGGCGAAATTGCGCGACGTGCTGGACGCAAGATGACCGAGACCCTGGAAATCGTCACCTTTCGCCTCAAGCCTGGAGCGGAAGCGGCCTTTGCCGCCGCCAACAACCTGGTCGCCGACTGGCTGGCGCGGCAACCTGGTTTCGTAAACCGCTGCCTGGCGCGGCGGGACGATGGCGGATGGGTCGATGTGGTGCGCTGGCGAAGTCGCGAGCAGGCTCTCGCCGCCGCGGGCCGCATCATGGCCGAGATCGGCGATTGCGAAGCGATGCGGGCCATCGATCCCGCAAGTGTTGCGATGGAACATTCGGCAATTGTGATCTCGAGGCCATAGGTCGACTAGCCAGCAGTCGCAAAAACCGTCCTTGACTTTCTTGCCCCGGCACCCGACTTCCTAGCGTCCGAGGAGACCCGCCCCATGCCAGAGGCCCGACGATCGACAATCGATGCCGGAGAAGTGGAACGCTTTTCCGCGCTTGCCGCCGAATGGTGGAACCCGAACGGCAAATTCCGTCCGCTGCACAAATTCAACCCGGTCCGGCTTGCCTATATCCGGGACCAGGTGGCGGCGCGCTTCGGCCGCGATCCGCGGGCGGCGCGGCCGTTCGAAGGCCTGCGTTTCCTCGATATCGGCTGCGGCGGTGGGTTGTTGTGCGAGCCGATGGCAAGGCTTGGCGCCGAAGTGGTCGGCGCCGACGCCTCGGCAACCAACATCGAGGTGGCGAAGCTGCACGCGGCCGAAGGCGGCGTGACGGTGGATTATCGCGCTACGACCGCTGAGGATTTGGCCGATTCCGGCGAGAAATTCGACGTCGTCCTCAACATGGAAGTCGTCGAGCATGTTGCCGATGTCGACCTGTTCATCGGCAAGTGCGGCGAGATGGTCAAGCCCGGCGGCATCATGTTCGTGGCCACCATCAACCGCACGCTGAAGGCACTGGGCCTGGCCATCATCGGCGCCGAATATGTGCTGCGCTGGCTGCCGCGCGGCACCCACCAGTTCGGCAAGCTGGTGCGGCCCGAAGAGCTTGAAAAGGCGCTCGGCAGCGCCGCCATGACCATCATCGACCGCACCGGCGTGACCTACAATCCTCTCGCCGACCGCTGGGCACGCTCCAAGGACATGGACGTCAACTATATGGTGCTGGCGGAAAAACGATCGGTCTGAACGAAAGGGGGCGGCCGTGGACACTATGAGGGCCCGAGAGCTGGCGCTCGATCTTCCCGAAACGGTCGAGCAATCGCATTTCGGCAAGGCTGACTTCCGCGTCCGCAACCGTATCTTCGTCTCGCTGCCCGAAGCCGACCGTGCTGTCGTCAAGCTCGACCGCGACCAGCAAGAGATGATGGCCGCGGCTGAGCCATCGGTTTTCAGGCCCGTGACAGGCGGCTGGGGCCAAAAGGGATGGACGTCGATCATGCTCGAAGCCTGCGACGAACAGACATTCCGCAGCGTCGTTCGGACGGCCTGGCGAAACGTCGCCCCGCCGGCGCTACGGAAGCGCCTCGACGCGAGCCAAATTTAAGCTTGAGCAGTTCGAGCAAAGTGTGAAGCGGTTTTCCCGGGAAAAGCGCATAGCGCTTTGCCTAGGGAATTGCGTAAACCAAAGACCCTATGCCTTCTGGCTCTGCGCCTTGGTGGTGATGATCACGCCGATGGTGATGATCACCGCGCCGGCCCAGGTCAGCAACTGGTAGTGCTCGCCGAGGAAGATGGTTCCGGCAAACAGGCCGACGGCCGCCGCCACATAGCCGATCTGGCTGAGATAGACCGGACCGCCCACGGCCTGCAGCCGGAAGAAGAAGGCAAACATCGCCGAGGCCGAAGCGACCTGCGCCACGACAACCAGCGGCACGGCGCCAAGCGGGGCGAAGGCACTGAGGCCGAACAGCGCGAGAATGCCGATCAGCAGCAGCGTCGCCGAGGCCAGGTGGCTGCCGACGGCCAGTTCGATCGGACCGGTGCCTTCGGGCCAGTCGACGGTGCGATAGATATTGCCGGCGGCAAGGCTGACCGGGATCAAAAGTCCGGCCAGCACCCAGTAGACATCGGCCGGCTGGCCGGCCTCGCCGCGCGTCACCGCCACCATGACGGCGCCGATGAAGCCGACGGCGATACCGATACTGCCGAGCGTATTTGGCCGTCGAACGCCGAGCAGGATCGAAAACACCAGTGTGATGACCGGCGACAGCGTGAACATGATGCCGGTATAGCCGGCGCCGAGATGCGGGATAGCCGAAAACATCAGCAGATTGGGCACGGCGTAGGACACGGCGGCGGTGATGAAGAAATAGCGCAGTCTGTGCGAGGTGAGCCGCATGCGCTCGCCGTTCGCGAGCAACGCGCACAGCAGCACGCCCCCGGCGCCGAACGAGATGACGAAGGCCCAGACCATGGCCGGAACGCCGGCAGCCGTCGCCAGCTTGCCGAACGGCAGGGTCAGGCCGAGCAGGCCGCCGGTGACGACCAGCAGGCCAAGCGCCGATTCCCAGAGAAATTTCATCGGATGGTCCCGTCACTCACTTGCGGCACTGGGTCGAAACTGTATCTTGAGGTAGCATACCACAAATATTCTTAACGTCAAGATACTTAGCGGTGAGACAGATGGATCGCGCAGCAAAGGCGGTGGAGCAATGGAAGCGGGAACGGCCGGACCTGGAGGTGTCGCCAATGCTGGTGCTTGGGCGGCTGAACGAAGCCTCGTCGCTAATCGCCCGCGAGCGCCTCGCCCCGCTGTTTGCCCGTTTCGGACTGCAGGCCGGCGAATTCGATGTGCTGGCGACGCTGCGCCGCTCCGGCCAGCCTTACGCGCTGACACCGACCGCTCTCTACGAGGCGACGATGGTGACCTCCGGCGCCATGACCAACCGGCTCGACCGGCTTGAGAAGGCCGGACTGATCCTGCGCGGCCCGCACCCCAACGACCGGCGCGGCATTGTCGTGCAACTGACCGAAAAAGGTCTCGCCTTGATCGATGAGGCCGTGACCGCCCACGTCGCCAACGAGCATGAAATCCTCGCCGGGCTCACCGGCACGGAGCGGGGGGCACTGGCTCAGTTGCTTGGCAAATTGATCGATAGCGCCAGCTGATCGCTCAGTTGCGCTCCTCGGGAAAGCTCGGGATCGGCATGAAATCGATGCCATCCTCGGCCAAGCTCTTGGCTTCGTCCAACGTCGCCTCGCCATAGATGCCGCGCGCATCGCTCTCGCCGAAATGGATCTTGCGCGCTTCTTCGGCAAACTTGTCGCCGACATAGTCGGCATTCTCGCGCACCTTCTCGGCCATCGCCTTCAGCTGCGCCAAAGCCTGCTTCTGGGTTTCGCCCATGGCCAGCGCAATTGTTTCCTGCTTCCGCGCGGTGGAGACGGCTGGCGCCATCAGCGCCTTTTGCACCTTGTGCGAGCCGCAGCTCGGGCAATCGACGAAGCCGCGCTTCTTCTGCGTGTCGAAATCGTCATTGCTGCGAAACCAGCCCTCGAATTCGTGCTCGTGCTCGCAGATCAGGGCAAAGCGGATCACGAAGCCGCGCCCCTGAGCCGCGGCGCTTCCACTGCGCCGGCATTGACGGCAAAATCACGCGCGTTCTTGAGATTGGGGATTTTCTTACGCGCGGCCGACGACTGCGCCGTGTCGATCTCGGCGATGATCACCTCCGGATCGTCATGGTCGGCCTCGGCGAGAATTCGACCCCATGGGTCGACGATCAGCGAATGGCCATAGGTTTCGCGGCCATCCTCATGCAGGCCACCTTGTGCTGCAGCAACCACATAGGCGCCGTTCTCGATGGCACGGGCTCGCAGCAGCACATGCCAGTGCGCTTCGCCGGTCTGGCGAGTGAAGGCGGCAGGCACCGACAAGAGGTCGGCGCCGGCCATCGCCTCGGCGCGGAACAGCTGTGGAAAGCGTAGATCGTAGCAGACGGCAAAGCCCAGCCTGGCGCCGTCGATCTCGGTGACGACCGCTTCGGTGCCCGGCTCATAGGCGGCGGATTCGCGCCAGCTTTCGCCATTGTCGAGATCGACGTCGAACATGTGGATCTTGTCGTAGGTGGCGAGCGTCGCGCCGTCCGGCCCAAACAGCAGCGCCCGGTTGGCGAGCTTGCCGTCGGCGCGCAGGATGGCGGTAGAGCCAATATGCAAGAAGACGCCGAGTTCGCTGGCGAGCTTGCGCGCGGTCGCCACGACGATGTCCTTGTCTTCCGAGGTGAAGGAAGCAGCCCTGGCTTCCTTGTCGCGGATCAGCGCACCGGTCATTTCCGGGGTCTGGATGTAGGTTGCACCGAGGCCTGCCGCCTCGCGCACCAGCCGTTCGAGATCGATCGCGTTGCGCTCAGGGCTCTCGCCCGAACGCATCTGGATCGCCGCCGCCTTGAAAACACCCATCGTCACGTCCTCTTTGAGCAATTCCAGGAAAAGTGTGTAACGGTTTTCCGTCCGGAATTGCGTAAAAACAAAGACATAGAGCGGCGCTACGAACCGCTCTTTGTCGTCGAGCCGTTGGCAAGCAGCCTATCCAGCTGCCCCCGTGCCTCCAATTCGTGGAGGTCGTCGGAGCCGCCGACATGCGTGTCGCCGATGAAAATCTGCGGAAAGGTCGAGCGGCCATGCGCCCGCGAAATCATTTCCTGGCGCAATTCCGGCGAAAACGAAGCGTCATGCTCGGTGTAGGCGACGCCCTTGCGGTCGAGCAACCGCTTGGCCGCCGCGCAATAGCCGCACATCATACGGGTGTAAATCGTCACATCGAGCATCGGTCCGTGCCTTTCCTTGACCTTATATAGTCGCGGACTCGTCGGCCCGAAAGTCCCCCGGCAGGACACGCGCAAAGGTCAGCACATCGACCGCTCCGGCGCCGCCCTTCTTCAGCGCCTTGGCGACCGAGCGCACGGTAGCGCCGGTGGTGTAGACATCGTCGACCAGAAGCACGCGGCGCCCAGTGATCTCGATTTCGGCTTCCGCAGGCACACGGAAGGCGGCGCGCACATTGTCCTCTCGCTCCTGCCGCTCCAGCCCGACCTGCTGGCGCGTGAGCTTGACGCGCCGGACCGCCGAGGGCGAGAAAGGCAGCCCGCTAAGCTGCGAAACCGCCCTTGCCAACTCCGCCGACTGGTTGAACTGCCGTCGAAAGAAGCGCCGCCAGTGCAGCGGCACCGGCACGACGACATCGGCGTCTGCAACTAGCTCGGCCCCGGCGCGGAGCATCCAGCGCGCCATCCATGGCGCCAGATCGGTGCGGTCCTGGTATTTCAGCCCTTGCACCATCTGGCGGGCGACACCGGAATAGGCCACAGCCGCCCGCTCCCGCTCGAACGGCGGCGGATCGGCGATCGCCTCGGCCGACAGGAACCCCTCGCCCATATCGTGGGTGAATGGCGTGCCCATCACCGCGCACCATGGCCGCTCCAGCAGCCTCAGCTTCGGCCAGCAGGCACCGCACAAAACGCCGGGTTGCGAGACGTGCCTGCGACAGCCGGCACAGACCGGCGGGAACAGCATCCGCGCCGGCCAGTCCAACATGGCCAGTTTCAACATGATTTGAGCGAGGCTCTTGATCTCCATCACCGGATCGGCCACGTGGTTTTGTCGTCCGCGCCAGGATATCACTAGACAGACAAACAGGGATGTCTACCGTTGCAGCCGATCATCGATACTGAACTTTGGCTGGTGCGCAAGCGCAGGGCGCTGGCCCACCCCGTAGCCGGCGCGGATTTTCTGATGCGGCGGGCGGCGGAAGACCTTGCCGACCGGCTCGGCGCGGTCGAGCGGAAATTCGGCAAGGCCGCGGTGCTGTTTTGCCAGACGCCGGACGCAACGGACGTGGTCGCTGCAAGCGGCAAGGCAGCGGAGATCGTGCGCGTCGAGGCAGATCCAGCGTTTCTGGACGGCCGGCCAGGGCTGATAGCACCGCTGGAAACAGTGCCGTTCCAGCCGGAAAGCCTCGACCTCGTCGTTTCACTTCTGTCGTTGCAGGCGATGAACGACATTCCCGGCATGCTGGTGCAGATCCGCCGCGCTCTGCGGCCCGACGGGCTTTTCCTCGGCGCCTTTGCCGGCGCCGGCACGCTTTCCGAATTGCGCGAAAGCCTGCTCGCCGCCGAGACCGAACTCTATGGCGGCGCCAGCCCGCGTGTCATCCCCTTCACCGATGTTCGCGACGCCGGCGCACTGCTGCAGCGCGCCGGACTGGCGCTGCCGGTGGCCGACGTCGAAACGGTGACCGTCCGCTACGATACCCTCTTCGACCTCATTGCCGATCTCAGGGCGATGGGCGAAACCAGCGCGCTGACCGATCGCAGCCGGCGACCGGGAGCGCGAAAGCATTTTACCCGTGCCGCCGAAATCTATGCCGAACGCTTTTCGGACGCTGATGGCCGCATCAGGGCAAGCTTTTCCATCGTCTGGATGTCGGGCTGGGCGCCCGATGCCTCGCAGCAAAAGCCCTTGAAACCGGGTTCGGCGAAGGTCTCGCTGAAGACGATACTGGAAAACCCCGGCGGGCGGTGACGGCGCTCCGGATCAGTGCTCGGCGAAGGCGTTTGCGAGCCTGCTGTTGTTGTCGCTGAACAGAAACTGGATCGCATTGCTGGCCTTGCCGACACCCCCGACGATGGCAAGCGACAGCACCGCAACGATCAGGCCATATTCAATGGCCGTGGCGCCTGTTTCGTCCTGCAAAAATCGGCGCAGCAATGGCTTCATGATCGTCGATCCCTCTCATCCCCGACCATATCGCCGACCTGTTAAGAAAGGTTAACGGCACAAGCTTAACAGGCTGTGAAATGGGCCTGCGTTGAGGAAGTTCTCAAGCTGGTGTCGACCTTGTTGGTCAGCAGTCGCCGCTGCGTTGGCCGTCGGCGCGGATGATGCAGACTGAGCTCGGTGAGGGCTGCAGCACGCTTCTGCGCAGCGTATAGGTGGCCCGCGAGCCGATCGAACCCGTGCTCATCGGGTCGAGACCGCCTGCAAGAGCATCGCGGCTGGATGATCGCGTCTGGTTGTCCAGCACGGGGACCGCGATCAGCGCCAGCGCCACTGCGGCCGAGCCGAACAACAGCGTGACGCGCAATAAGCCGACGCCGGCGGCGCGAAAGCTGCGATCTGGCCGGATCGAGTCCCATTCCCTGTCGAGGCTCATGCAATCGCTCCCCGCGAACCCGCTTTGCCGCAATTTTTCACGACGAGATAAATCTTCCATTAACGCTGGCTAGATCAGACCGCGAAATGGCTTTGTATCACAACAGGTCGATGAGGAACTGGATTAGCGGCGCGTCGGCCGGCGGCATGGGATAGTCGCGCATCTGCTTTGGCCGCACCCATTTCAACGCCTGCCCTTCCCTGGGCTGCGCGATGCCGCGGAAGCGGCGGCAGACGAACAGGGGCATCAGGAGATGGAAATCATCATAGGAATGGCTGGCGAAGGTGAGCGGCGCCAGGCAAGGAATGTCAGTCTCGATGCCGATTTCTTCCTGCAGTTCGCGGATCAGGCATTGTTCCGGCGTCTCGCCTGGCTCTACCTTGCCGCCGGGAAATTCCCACAGGCCGGCAAGCTGTTTGCCCTCGGGCCGCTGCGCCAGAAGCACCCGCCCATCGGTATCGACCAGCGCGCACGCGGCGACCAGCAGCAGGCGTTTGCCGGTGATCTCGCTCATGCGCCCGGCGGCCGGCGATAGTGGTAGCGATAGACTTCGTCGAAGCCCAGTGAGCGATAGAGCGCCAGCGCCGGCGCATTGCCGGCCTCGACCTGCAGCCAGGCTTCGCGAGCGCCACGCAGCCTCGCCCACTTCAGCGCCGACAGGATCAGGTTGCGGCCATGGCCCTGATTGCGCGCCGACTTGGCGGTGGCGATCTCGAACAGACCGGCAAGATCGCCGTCATGGACGCAGATCAGCACCGCCAGAGGGTCGGCCCCTTCCTCCAGCGCAAACAGCCCGACTTCGGGTTGGATAGCGCCGATGATTTCCGAAAGACCGGGCCGCAGCGATGCATCCGAGCCGCTGACCTTGAGCGACGCGCCGAGAAAGCGGCTGATATCCTTCAGCGGAATCTGGTCCATGGCCGGCGCCAGTTGCGCGTCCGCCAGCGGCAGCCGCATCACCAGGGATTCGTCGAATGTGCTCCAGCCCTCATTGTCGAGATGCTTGGCTAGGTCCGGCCCCGACAGCGGCGAGATGCGGAAGGTCAGCGGCCTGCCATAGGCGTCGAAGCGCCGGCTGGCGCGGCCGATGCGCTCGGCAATGTGCTGGGTGTCGCCGGGATCGAGCGGGTTGACCGAGTTCAGCCGCTTGGCCGGATGGCCGGCTGTCAGCCGCACCACCCAGGTGCCGTCATAATGCACGGCCGCCGCCGGCCAGGCGCGAAAACCCGCCGCCTCGTAGCGGCGCACGATGGCCAGCATGCTTGCCGGATGCCTGGAAGCCAACCCATCAACTCCGGTAATCGCCATTGATGGCGACATATTCCTTGGTGAGGTCGCAGGTCCACACCGTCGCCTTGCCGCGGCCGATACCGATATCGGCGCGGATGCGAATGTCGTCGCGCTTCATATAGGCCGAGGTCGCTTCCTCGGAGTAGCCCGGGTCGCGTTCGCCCTCATGCGCCAGACGGTTGTCGCCGAACCAGATCGACAGCCGGTCGCGATCGGCCGGCTCGCCGGCCTTGCCGACGGCCATGACGACGCGGCCCCAATTGGCGTCCTCGCCGGCAACCGCCGTCTTGACCAGCGGCGAATTGGCGATGGACAGCGCGATGCGCTTGGCCGAGCGCGCCGATTTGGCGCCGGTAACGGTGACTTCGACCTGCTTGCGGGCGCCCTCGCCGTCGCGCACCACTTGCAGCGCCAGCGATTTGAGCACCTTGCCCAGCGCCCGGCGGAAGGCGCCGAGACGGGCATCCTTGGGATCGCTGATGGCGGGCGCGCCGCGCTTGGCAGCGGCTCCGGTGGCGAACAACAGCAGCGTGTCGCTGGTCGAGGTGTCGCTGTCGACGGTGACGGCGTTGAAGGTCTTGGCCGTGCCGCGCGACAACAAGTCCTGCAGCACGGGGGCGGCGATCGGCGCATCGGTGGCGATGAAGGACAGCATAGTCGCCATATCGGGCGCGATCATGCCGGCGCCCTTGGAGATGCCATTGATGATGACGTCGGTGTCGCCGAGCTTGACCGTCGCTGTCGCCACTTTCGGATAGGTGTCGGTGGTCATGATGGCCTTTGCCGCCTCGGTCCACAGATCCGGCTTGCCGTCCTTGACCAGTCCGGCGAGCAAATGGCTGAATTTGGTGGTGTCGAGCGGCTCGCCGATTACCCCGGTGGAAGCGAGGAACACTTCGCCTGGCGTGCAGCCTGCGGCCTTGGCCGCGGCCTCGCCGGTCAGTTGGGTGGAGGCGCGGCCCTTCTTGCCGGTGAACGCGTTGGCGTTGCCGGAATTGACGACCAGCACCCGCGCCTTGCCGGCGCCAAGGTTCTCGCGGCAGAAGTCGACCGGTGCCGAGGGGCATTTCGACTTCGTGAACACGCCGGCAACCGCTGTGCCGGCATCGAAGACCATGGCCAAGAGGTCGGTACGGTTCTTGTACTTGATCCCGGCCTCGGCGGTGGCGATGCGCACGCCCTCGATGGCAGGCATTTTGGGATATTTCTTCGGCGCGAGCGGCGAAATCGTTGCGGACATTGGAGACCTCTGGCGAGGGAAAAACGCTGGGCGAAGGCCGGTTTGCCCGATAGCACGGCCCGGCGCAAGGGCGTTTTCTTGGCCGCCGCTGTCGGCAAGCCACCAGGGATTAAGCTTGCATTTCAAATCCGTTGGCGTCACCGGGGCCTCTGGCGTTATGATATCGGCCATGGGCAGGCTGGTGATCTTGGCGGTGGCGTATATGGGGCTTTTGCTCCTAAGCGCCGATGCGCAGCCGGAACGGCGCGTGGCGCTGGTCATCGGCAATGGCACCTATGCCGAAGCCGGCACGCTCACCAATCCGGTCAACGATGCCCTCGATATTGCCGGCAAGCTGCGCTCGATCGGCTTCGACGTCATCGAGGGCAACGATCTCGGCAAGCGCGAACTCGAGCGCAAGATCGGCGAATTTTCCGACGCGCTGGAAGGTGCGGGCGTCGGGCTTTTCTATTACGCCGGCCACGGCCTGCAGGTGGAAGGGCGCAACTACATCGTGCCGGTCGACGCCCGGCTCGACATGCCGGTCAAGCTGCAGCTCGAAGCCGTGCCGATCGACGAAGTCCTCGATATCATGGAGCAGCAGACCAAGGTCAGCCTGGTCTTCCTCGACGCCTGCCGCAACAATCCCTTTGCCCGCAGCCTGAGTCGCACCGCCACCACGCGCTCGGCAACGGCGCTTGCCGGTCTGGCGCAGTTCGATTCGACGCGCGGCTCCTTCATCGCCTTCTCGACGGCGCCAGGCGCTGTCGCCATGGACGGCACCGGGCGCAATTCGCCGTTCGCCGCCGCCCTGCTGCGGCACATGGCCGAGCCCGGCCAGAGCATCAACGACATGATGATCGCGGTGCGCCGCGACGTGGTTTCCGAAACCCGTGAGGGCCAGCGCCCATGGGAACAGGGCTCGCTGCTCGAACGGTTTGAGTTTGTGCCTGACGGTGTGGCTGCAGCGCCGCCGCCGGCCGTTGCGCCGGCGCAGTCCAGCCAGGTGGCAGCGCTCGAACGTTCCGTTGGCGACGACAAAACCGCGATCGAGAAATTTCTGCGCGACGCCTATCTTGCGCCCGATGCCGCGGCGATCGGCGAGACCGTCAAACGGCTCTATGCGCCTTCCGCCACCATCTTCGGCACGCGCTATGACAGCGACGCCGTCGTCAAGCTCAAGACGGACTGGTTCGCGCAATTTGCATCCTGGTCGTTCAATCTCGAGCCCGGCAGCCTCGAGGTGACGCCGCAGGGCGAGAACCGCGCCGAAGCCGTGTTCGCGATGAGCTATGACTATATGTCGAAAGACAAATCGGCGGCGCGCATGACCGGCAAGGCACGCGTCACGCTTGGGCTTGTGAAGAGCGACGGCCAATGGCGGATCGCCTCGGAAACCTCGCAAGCGATGAACTGAAATCCCCGCCAAGGGCGAATGTGAGACCTGTTTCTACACCGCTGGAAACGGGCCGTTTCGTTTGACTGCCAGCTAACCTATATTGTCTACGAAATTGCTGGCGAGGACAAATATGGGCGAGGATCCGGCGCGCAGATCGATTGGGGCGCGGCGCAATCCGGACAGCGCCGAGGCCATTCTCGAGGCCGCGGAGGCACTACTGGTCGAGGCCGGCTATGCCGGCTTCTCCATAGAGGCCGTGGCGCGGCGGGCGCGCGCCGGCAAACCCACGATCTATCGCTGGTGGCCGAGCAAGGCGGCCCTGCTGCTGGAGGTCTACAAGCGGCAAAAGCGTGTCGACGTCCCCGATACCGGCAGTCTCGAAGATGACCTCGTCGGTTTCCTGAGGAACCTCTTCGCGCATTGGCGCGACACATCCTCGGGCAGCGTATTCCGCTCGCTGATCGCCGAGGCCCAGTCGGACGAAGCGGCGGCCGCGGCCCTGACTGGCTATGCCGATGGGCGCGTGTCCCACACCGCTCGGATCATCGAGCGCGCCAAGGCGCGCGGCGAGGTTGCGGCCGATGTCGACGCAGCGCTGGTCGCCGACCTCATCGCTTCCTATGCCTGGAAACACCTTTTGACCAACCGGCTGGACGAAGATGAGGCGACAATCCGTGCCACTGTCCGCTATGTGATGTCAGGCATCTCCCACAATTGAAAAGGGCGCCGAACGGCGCCCTTTGCATGTTTTTTCGGTGCCGGCCTTACTTGCCGGCTTCCATCGTGTCGACGGCCTTCTTCAGATTGGCGTCGGGGATTTCGACCTTGGCGGCGCCGCGCAGCTGCTTGACCAGTGCGAAATACTTGTCGCGGATCACCGCCTGCTTGGCCTGGTCCTTGACGTCGTCGAAGGCCGGCGGCTGTTTGGTGCGCTTGTCCTCGAGCTTGATGACATGCCAGCCGAATTGCGTTTGCACCGGCTCCTTGGTGTATTTGCCGATTTCGAGCGCAACTGCCGCCTTGTCGAATTCCGGCACCATCTGCCCCGGGCCGAACCAGCCGAGATCACCGCCATTGGTCTTGCCCGAGGGATCGCTGGTATGCTCGTTGGCGAGCTTCTGGAAGTCTGCACCGCCATCGAGCTGCTTGATGATCGCCTCGGCCTCTTCCTTCGTCTTCACGAGGATGTGACGGGCATGAATCTCATTGACCGGCGGCGTGCTGGCGATTTCCTGGTCGTAGCGGGCGCGCACCTCGGCATCGGTAACCTTGTCGACGACGCCCTTCTCGACCATCTCGCCATGCAGCGCGCGCTGCTGCAGGAACGCCATGCGGCGCTGGAATTCGGGATCCTTGTCGAGCCCGGTAGCGACCGCCTGGGCGGCCATGACGCGGATTTCGATGGCCGCCGAAAGGGCGGCGGCGCGGCGCTGCTCGGGTGGCAACTGCGAGAACTGCTGCGACAGCTCGCCCTCGGCAAGCCCAAGGTCCGCCTCGGTCAGCTTCTGGCCATTGACGGTAGCGATAACGGCGTTCGGATCGACGGGGGCTGCCGCCGGCGCTGCTGCGGCATCGGCCGGGGCGGGAGCGGCTTCCTGGGCCATCAGCGGAGACAGCGACAGGGCCGACAGGCCGAAGGCCAGGCCAAGGCTGGCGAGCGACGCACGGCGAAACAGTAAGGACATCAAGATTAACTCCAAGGGGGGATTGGTAGGGCTTGCAGATCAGCCGGATTGTGGCGGAATTTGGCGCTGCCCATAGGGCTAACGCGGCGTTGACATCAGTTGAGCCCCCTCTTATCTGTCCAACGACTTTGCGTCCAGAACCGTTTTCCGGGCGCTTTTTGTGTTTGTCCGCGTTTCACGCGGAATTGATGGGGCCGGCCGGCGCTCATCTCAAAATTGAGAATTCTATCGAAAGGACCATCGGATGGTCAGTCTCGGCGGTCTCGCCCGTAAGGTTTTCGGTTCCTCCAACGATCGTCGCGTAAAATCGACCCGGCCGCGTGTCGAGGCGATCAACGCCATGGAAAACGAGATGCGGGCGCTGTCCGACGCCGAGCTTCAGGCCCGCACGGAAAAATTCCGCCAGGATATCGCCAACGGCGCCACGCTCGATGACCTGCTGGTGCCGGCCTTCGCCACCGTCCGCGAGGCATCCCGCCGCGTGCTCGGCATGCGCCCGTTCGACGTGCAGCTGATCGGCGGCATGGTGCTGCACAATGGCGGCATCGCCGAAATGCGTACCGGCGAGGGCAAGACCCTGGTCGCCACCCTGCCCGTTTATCTCAACGCGCTTGCCGGCAAGGGCGTCCATGTCGTCACCGTCAACGACTATCTCGCCACCCGCGACTCCGAATGGATGGGCCGCGTCTACAAATTCCTCGGCCTCTCGGTTGGCGTCATCGTCCATGGCCTGTCCGACGAGGAACGCCGCGTCGCCTACGCGTCCGACGTTACCTATGCCACCAACAATGAGCTCGGCTTCGACTATTTGCGCGACAACATGAAGTATGAGCGCGCGCAGATGGTGCAGCGCGGCCACAATTACGCGATCGTCGACGAAGTCGATTCCATCCTGGTCGACGAGGCGCGCACGCCGCTGATCATTTCCGGTCCGCTCGAGGACCGTTCGGAAATGTACAACACCATCGATGCCTTCATGCTGCAGCTCGGCCCGGCCGACTACGAGATCGACGAGAAGCAGAAGACCTCGATCTTCACCGAGGAAGGCACCGAGAAGCTGGAAAACCTGCTGCGCGCGGCCGGCCTGCTCAAGGGCGAGTCGCTCTATGACGTCGAGAACGTCGCCATCGTCCACCACGTCAACAACGCGCTGAAGGCGCACCGGCTGTTCCAGAAGGACAAGGACTACATCGTCCGCAACGACGAGATCGTCATCATCGACGAATTCACCGGCCGCATGATGCCGGGCCGCCGCTATTCGGAAGGCCTGCACCAGGCGCTCGAAGCCAAGGAGCATGTGGCGATCCAGCCGGAAAACCAGACGCTGGCATCCGTCACCTTCCAGAACTATTTCCGCCTCTACAAGAAGCTGTCCGGCATGACCGGCACGGCGCTGACCGAGGCCGAGGAGTTCGGCAACATTTACGGCCTCGAAGTCACCGAGATCCCGACCAATCTGCCGGTCATCCGCAAGGACGAGGACGACGAGGTCTACCGGACGGTCGAGGAGAAGTACAAGGCGATCGTCAAGGAGATCAAGGAAGCGCGCGCCAAGGGCCAGCCGACGCTGGTCGGCACCACCTCCATTGAAAAATCCGAGCAGCTGGCCGAGCGCCTGCGCAAGGAAGGGTTCAAGGATTTCGAGGTGCTGAACGCCCGCCATCACGAGCGCGAAGCGGCCATCGTCGCCCAGGCCGGCAAACCCGGCGCCATCACCATCGCCACCAACATGGCGGGACGCGGCACCGACATCAAGCTCGGCGGCAACGCCGAGATGCGCATCGAGGACGAACTGGGCGACATGCCTGCTGGTCCCGAGCGCGAGGCGCGCGAAAAGGAAATCATTGCCGATGTCGAGCGCCTGAGGGAAAAGGCGCTGGCCGCCGGCGGCCTCTACGTGCTGGCCACCGAGCGCCATGAATCGCGCCGCATCGACAACCAGCTCCGCGGCCGCTCCGGCCGCCAGGGCGACCCCGGCCGTTCGAAATTCTTCCTGTCGCTGCAGGACGATCTGATGCGCATCTTCGGCTCCGAGCGCATGGACGGCATGCTGCAGAAGCTTGGCCTCAAGGAAGACGAGGCCATCATCCATCCGTGGATCAACAAGGCGCTGGAAAAGGCGCAGAAGAAGGTCGAAGCGCGCAACTTCGACATCCGCAAGAACCTGTTGAAATACGACGACGTCTCGAACGACCAGCGCAAGGTGGTGTTCGAGCAGCGCATCGAATTGATGGACGGCGAAGGCCTGTCCGAGACGATCGCCGAGATGCGCGAAGGCGTCATCGAGGAGATCGTCACCAAGAACATCCCCGAAAACGCCTATGCCGAGCAGTGGAACGTCGCCGGCCTCAAGGCCGAGGTCGCCGAATTCCTCAATCTCGACCTGCCGGTCGAGGACTGGGTCAAGGAAGAAGGCATTGCCGAGGACGACATCCGCGAGCGCCTGACCAAGGCCGCCGACGCCGCCGCCAAGGAGCGCGCCGAGCGCTTCGGCCCAGACGTGATGAGCTATGTCGAACGCTCGGTGGTGTTGCAGACGCTCGATCATCTGTGGCGCGAGCACATCGTCAACCTCGACCATCTGCGTTCGGTCGTCGGCTTCCGCGGCTACGCCCAGCGCGACCCGCTGCAGGAATACAAGAGCGAGGCGTTCGAGCTGTTCCAGGCGCTGCTCGGCAATCTGCGCCAGGCCGTCACCGCGCAATTGATGCGCGTCGAACTGGTCCGCCAGGCCGCCGAAGCGCCGCCGCCCGAAGCGCCTGAAATGTTCGGCAGCCACATTGACGGCACCACGGGCGAGGACGATTTCGAGGGTGGCGAGACCGCACTTCTGGTCCGCCAGGAGAGCAACGCCATCGTCGCTCCCGAAGACCGCGATCCGAACAACCAGGCGACCTGGGGCAAGATCGGCCGCAACGAAGCCTGCCCCTGCGGCTCCGGCAAGAAATACAAACACTGCCACGGCGCGTTTGCCTGATTTCGAAGGCTAGGTCGGCGGGACAGCACCCCCCTCTGGCCTGCCGGCCATCTCCCCCTCAAGGGGGGAGATCAGCAGCTTCGGCGCCGTAACTTCTTTCAATTTCGACAATTGGCGAAAGCCACAGTGACAGCCAATCTCCCCCTTGAGGGGGAGATGTCCGGCAGGACCGAGGGGGCGCGAAGGATCGCGACCTCTCAGTCGAAATTTTAAAACAAGCTTCTCACAACAACCCCGAATCGCGCGCCGCCGCCGTCGCCTCGCCGCGCGACACCGCATCCAGCTTGCCCAGCACCGCCGAGACATGGTGATCGACCGTCTTTGGCGAAATCGTCAATTGCTCGGCGATCCGCTTGTTGGACAGGCCGCGTTCGATCAGCTGCAGCACCTGCATCTGGCGCAAGGTGAGGCCGGCGAGGTTGGCGCGCGTCGAGCGGCGCGGGCCGCGGGCGATGCCGCCAACGCCGTTCTTGCGCATGATATCGCGCAGGCGCTGGGCTGCCGGCCTTGCCCCCAGGCCGTCGAAAATATCCAATGCCAGCCGCTGCCCCTCGTCGTCGCCGAGGATGAGCGCCAGTCCGCGCTCGTATGGCGCATTCAATTCGGACCAGAGTGCCGAAGCCGAACGCCAGTCGCCGGTCAGGAGCAGCCGGTATGGTGTCGCCATCTCGGCGGTGTCGCCGGCCGGCATATCGGGAGAGAGCAATGTTCGCCACAGAGCCAGCTCACCGACATGGGCACGCGAGCGCACCGGCGTTTCGGCGCGGGTGATCAGCGCCAGCGCCTCTTGCCTGTCGGCCAGGCCCAGCCATGCCTGCTCCGCCATCAGCGCCGCGTAAGAGCTCAGCATCTGCAGGTCGCCGCCGCTTCCGACCAGACGCGCCATTTCGGCGAACAGCGGCTCGGCCGAGGGATCGCCGCGCCTCAGGCGCAGTTTCGCCAGTGCCAGCAGCGCCGGAAACCGGCCCACGGTGGTTGTCCGCTCATTGTCGATGACATCGCTTGCCGTCGCGGCGGCCTCATCCCATTGGCCCTGACGCAGCTGCACATCGGCCAGCATGCCCCTGAGATAGTCGCGCCAGGTGCCGAGGTCGTTCTCGGTGCAATAGTGGATGCCGCTCTCGAGCACCGGACGTACCGCGTCGTAGCTCATCTGGGTGATCTCGAAACAGGCGCGGTTGGTGAAGGCGCGCGCGGCATGCTCCTGGAAATTGCCCTGGAGCGCAATTTCAAGGCTTTGGTCGAGGCGCAGGCGTCCCGCATCCGGATTGAGCCACTGCTCGACGCAGCCGACATTGTTGAGGGCATGCGAGGCGATGTCGGGACGGTTCATGCGCGCAGCCAGCGCCGCTGCCTTCTCGCCATAGAACAGCGTGTCTTCCACCCTCTCCGACAGCATCGCCAGATGTGAGAGGTTCGAATAGGCCATGGCGAGTTCGGGACCGGCGGGAGCCGCTTCCAGCATCGCCACAGCCTCGGCGCCGAAGGCGGCCGCCGCCTCGCGGTCATCGCCCATTTCGCTCAGCCGGGAGAGCCATCTCAGGCTGTCGCCCTCCTTCAGCCTGTTGCCGTCTGCCTGATGCAACCGGCGCGCCTGTCCCTGCGCTGCAAGCGCATCATCGATCTTGCCGATGAGATGGCACTCGAAGGCATGACTTTCGTAGAGCGCGGCGCGCTCGATCACCGGCAGGCTGTCGGCCTGCTGCAAGGCGATCTCGTAATAGCCGGCGGCATCGCGATGGGCGCCGACGCGCGACGCCTCGCGCGCGGCGATTGGCGCAAGTTCGCGCACCGCCGCCAGATTGTGCGCCTCGACCGCATGATGCACCAGGCGGCCTGTGGAGACGTCGCCATTTTCGAGCAGTGCCGCCAGCGCACGCTGGTTGAACTGCCGCCTGTGCGACGTCGTCAGCATCATTTCGATGGCGCGTCGCGCGATGTCGTGGCGGAAGGCGTAGCCGTCGCCCAGATCGTCAAGCAGGCCGTTGGCGACACACTCGGCCAACTGGCCGGCGCTGGCGACGCCGCACAGGCCTTGCAAGGCCCAGGCGTCGGCGCGGCGCGGAAACACCGACACCGCGTCGAGCATGGCCCGGGCGCCAGCCGACAGCCGCTCGGCCCGCGCCAGCACCGCGTCGCGCACGCTTGCCGGCAGCGCCATTTCGTTTTCGGCGCACAACAATTCGGTGACGAAGAAGGCATTGCCTGCGGTCGCCCGGTAGATGGCGTCGCCATCGCGGCCGGCCGCATCGGCGAGCGACAGCACGGCCGCCTGGCTGAGCAGCGGCACGTCGATGCGCGCCACGCTGCCGGCCGGGATTTCGCCCAGGGCGCGGCGCACCCGCATCTGTCCCTCGCTGCGGTCGGTGCGCGCCGTGAGCAACAGCAGGATGTGGGTGTTGGCGATACGCCGGCCGAGGAAGCGCACGAAATCGAGCGTCGCATCGTCGGCCCAGTGCAGGTCTTCGATCACCAGCAGGCTCGGTCCCTTGGCCGCAAAGGCGTCGAGCGCATCGGAAAACAGCGGCAGTCTCTGCCCATGCCGGGCGTCGATTGCGCGCGGCAGCGCCCATTGCGCCTCACGGGCCAGATCGTAAAGCGGCCCCAGCGGATCGGGGATCGACAGATCCTCGCAAGCGCTGCGCAACATTGCCGCGCTCTCTCCGACACGGGCCGCGAACGCCTCGACAATCGCCGTCTTGCCGGCGCCGGCCTCCCCCGCCAGCACCGCGACTCGGCCATGGCCGCCTATTGCATCGCCAAGCAGTGTCTCCAGTTGCTGCAGCTGCGTCTGCCGTTCCAGAAGCATCATTGTCATCGTCTCACAGGATCGGAGTTTTCCCACCATGGCGGGCCGCTCACGATTAGCCCGTGAAGAAAGCGCCGCAATGTGACTTTGCACACATTGCCGTGCCTCTTTCCACAAAGAACGACGCCAATATAGGGAATCGTCCCGTCCAATATGGGGAATCGTTCCGATGCGCGGGCCGGGCCGGCGTGGTCAACGTCCAGCCGCGCTCCGATCGAGCGTGAACCAATGGAAAAGGAAGTCTTCCATGCCTCGCTACCTGATTGAACGCACATTTCCGGACGGCCTCAACATACCGATGACCGATATCGGCGCCAGCGCGGTGGGCGGCGTCGTCATGCGCAATGCCGAAAAGGGCGTCACCTGGATCCAGTCCTTCGTCACGCCCGACAAGAAGCACAGCTTCTGCATCTACGACGCGCCGACGCCCGAAGCGATCCGCAGCACGGCTCAGAAAAACTCGCTGCCGGTCGACAAGATCACGGAGGTGCGGGTTCTTGACCCTTACTTTTACCTCTGATCCTGCGTTCGGTCGCCACGACGATGAGCATCAAACGGTCCTTCGCGGCCATGGCGAACTGCCTGATGGCCTGCCGCTCGGCGGAATCGGGCCTGTCCTGGGAAAGACCGGCCGGCCAACCTCCGTGCTCGGCCGTCTATGGCGGTTCGCGTCCAAGCTGCCTGCGTATCTGTCTGAAAGGCGGCGCTTGCCCCCGGAAGGCGACTATCTGAGGCGCGACATCGGGCTATCGGAGCGGGACGTCCCGCAGGAATATTGGCAATATTACTTTTGGGATCGTTGATTTTGCACGGTTTTTAAGGGCTGCGGCCAAAGCCCGGCAACGGAAGCCGCATCGCATGAACCGGGACGGACAAACCAAATCCTAAACCAACGCCGCAGCGTTTCGGGCAGCCTGATCGGCCGCCGTCGCCTCGAGCGTCAACAAACGGACGGAAGACCATGACCATAACTCTTTGGACGACACGCTTCGCGGCTTTCGCCGCCATCTCGATCGCGGCGGGTGCGGCCGCCCAGGCGCACGACGCCAATCCGCTGGTCGAAAAGGTGCGCGCAGCCAACAGCCGCTTCGAAAATGTGGCAGCCGCCACCGCCGAAGGCTATGCCCCCATCCCTTGCGCCAGCGGCATCACCGGCGGCGCCATGGGCATCCACTATGTCAACGGCGCCTATCTCAAGGACGATGCCGTCGATGTCGCCAAGCCCGAAGCGGTGATGTACGAGCCGACGGCCGACGGCGGCCTGAAGCTAATAGCGGTCGAATACATCACCTCGAAAGGCCCGGCTTCGCTCGAAGGCCAGCTGTTCAACTTCAACAGCGCCCCCAACCGCTACGGCCTTGGCCCGTTCTACGAACTGCATGTCTGGGCCTGGAAACAGAACCCGACCGGCGCCTTCGCCGACATGAACCCGAACGTGTCGTGCGACGCGATGAAGGGGATGTAACCCCTTCCCCATGTGACACCTCCGGCACCGGACACCCGGTGCCTGGCCTTCCCCCTTGGCGGGGGAGGGGCGAGCGCAACGCCGACCGGCTCCCCAGTCTTCCCCGGCGTTCGCTCGCCTTTCGTTTTGCCACCGATGTCGCCAAGCCCTAGGCGCCCGACCCGATGGCTGACGGAACGATAGGAATATTTTCTTGACACGGTGACGACAGGTATGCTACATTTTTGTCCATGGTGCTGATTTGCGCCGACGACCCGCCGCCGAGGCGGGTTTTGTTTTCCTGGGCGATTCACTGCTGTTGCTTCACGACGCCTCTTTGGCCCCAGGCTGGCGTAAACAGAATTCGTGTTCAACAGCAACCGCGCATTGACGCTACGGTTGGCGATTATGTACTTTACAAACACGGCGTGTCGGTGTTAGTGTGAAACCACACTAGAGGCACGGTAATGAGCATCCTTTCCGAACCCCGCTTCCACAACGAAGAAGCTGCTTTCGAGCGGCTGGAAGCGATTGTGTGGCCGGAAGATCCGGTTTGCCCGAAGTGCGGCAACTGCGAACAGACGCGCATTACCCGTGTCACTGGCGCGACCGCTCGCACCGGCCTTCGCCGCTGCTTGGAGTGCAAGAAGCAGTTCACCGTGAAGGTCGGAACAGTGTTCGAAAGCAGCCATGTTCCGCTGCATAAGTGGTGGCAGGCTGCGCACCTGCTCGCGTCCAGCAAGAAGGGCATCAGCGCTCATCAACTGCACCGCACGTTGCAGGTCCAGTACAAGACCGCGTGGTTCATGTTCCATCGCTTGCGCGAGGCGATGCGCGATGGCGGCTTTTCCCCAATGGGCGGTTCCGGCAAGATCGCGGAAGCGGATGAAACCTACATTGGTCGATTGCAGGGTGTTCCGAAGCAGCGCGGCGGCGGCCACAAGAACACGGTTCTTACGCTGGTAGAGCGCAGCGGCATTGCCCGCTCTTTCCATATCGACACCGCTACCGTCGCTCGCGTTATTCCAATCGTTCGGGCGAACATCGCTAAGGAAAGTGCGTTGATGACGGACGAAGGTCCGCACTACACGCGCGTTGGCAAAGAGTTCGCGATGCACGGCACTGTCAACCATAGGAATGACGAGTACGGCAGGACCGAACGTGACGCCGCAGGCGAGAAGATCTCCGTCAGCACCAACACGGTTGAAGGCTTCTACAGCATCTTCAAACGTGGCATCAAGGGTGTCTATCAGCACTGCGGCGAACACCACCTGCACCGCTATCTCGCCGAATTCGACTTCCGTTACAGCAACCGCATCGCGCTTGGCGTCGATGACAACAACAGGACGGTTAAGGCTATGGCGGGCATCGTAGGAAAGCGTTTGAAATACCGGGACTCATCATGGGCGCTCGCGTAACCAAGGGAACGGACCCGCTTCTTGCAGGGTTCTTCACCCTGAAGGATGCCGCGCGCCTACTGCAGATCGACAACACCAACCGAATACGGGCATGGCTGACCGGCTGGAATAACAGCGGGTCCGGGCCTGTTATTGAACGCGATTTCGAAGGTCGAACAGTCAGCTTTTTAGATCTGATGGAAATACGGTTCGTAGACCATTTCCGAAGGCAGAAAGTGCCTATGCCGACCATCCGAAGAGCGGCGCAGCAGCTTAGGAATGACTGGAAAACCAAGCACCCGCTCGCATATTCGAATTCCGATAAGTACCTGACCGACCGCCGCAAGATATTTGCCCAAGCGGCAGAATCTGAAGGCGACAAAGCGACTTGGGACTTGGCTACCAATCAATACGAGATGTGGGTAGCCATTGAATCTATCGTTGCGAAGAACGTGGCGTTCAACCCGGCGACAGAAATAGCGCAAACCTGGCACCCGCTAGGAAACGAGTTTCCAAACGTCATCGTTGACCCGCGCCTGGCTTTTGGTCAGCCGGTCATAGGGAAGAGACCCACGCCGACAGCCACGCTGCTTAGGCAATGGAAGGCCGAAGGCGGCAATGTTGAACGGGTCGCGAAGTGGTTTCGCGTCGAACCAAAAGACGTGAACGAAGCAGTAGAGTTCGAATTGTCTCTGGCGGCATAGCGGATTGAAGATAAGGGCTGATGAACACGTTTCACCCGAGATCGTTGACGCGGTCCGCCGCATAATTTTGACTCCGGCATTTGCCTTCGACCATGTCTATGATGCCGGCCAAAAAGGCATGTCAGACGAGCATTGGATTACCAAATTTGCAAAGGCTGGCGGGAACGCAATCCTGACCGCTGATACAGATTTTATCCATAAGCATCCGCAGGTTTTGGCGGTGTTCAATACGGGCATGAAGGTCATCCATATGCCCAAGAAATGGGGAATGGCGGGTGGCTACCTACAGGCGTCACATATCCTCGCTTGGTGGCCTCGAATAGAAGCGAAGCTCGGCGAGATGAAGCAGCGCGAATGCTTCCAGCCTGAGTGGAATGTTAGCGGCGAAACGGGTCTGTTCAAAAAGGTGGATATCGACTTTGCCAAAGCCCATAAAAAAGCCAAAGCCTGACCAGTCGCAGGCATTTATCGATATGGCTCGCGAACTTGGCGCGGATGGGAAAGACTCGTCCGCTGAATTGTTGATGGGCAAGCTGGCGCACATGCCGCCCGACCCCAAGACGACAATGCTAGTTCGCAAGAGGGCTAAAAAAAAGCCGGCCAAATAGAACCCTCCGAAAGAATTCGTTTACGGAACGGGTTCACCGTGCGGGCGTTGAGGGGATGCTATGGCAGAAATCATTCAGTTCGTGCGCAAACGCCGCCCCGACGAATATCCGACCTTCACAAAGGTAGTGGATGGGGAGACCTTCGAATGCGTTGACGTGGACGCTCTGAGCCCACGTCAACGCGAGAAGTTTTTCGAGGGTCTCAAGCGACCTTCGTGATGTGGTCGCTGTTCGTCGGCAGGGCGGTCGCGGAACCTGTGCTGAACAATTTATCGCAATGCGTCAGCATCGATTCGATGAAACGCCCGTGGTAGACGCCGTAACCCGCCGCGGACGTGTTGACCTTGTTGTTGCCGATGAAGTTCATCGTCAAGCGTCCGGTGTAGATCACCGGGCGCAACCACGCCAGATGCTTCCACTGGTCCGGCGTGTGGGTAAAATCGCCGTCCTTGTCGTAGGACCAAGTGACGACATGCTTTTCGTCAATGGCCTTCCTGAAGGCGGCGAGGAGCTTATGTGGGTCAGTAGTCTCGAAGTTAATAGCCATTGGCTCTTTCCTAAATGCAGGGCAGAGCCACGCCCGGTCGAATGAAGTTCGAATGCGTCTGCGACGGCTCACCGTTCTGGTCGCGGACGTCGCGGGAGCTGGTCGGTTAGGACCGCTCCCGCAACTGATTCAAATATATATCAAAACTGGCGCAGAGTCGAGATGCGGCACTAGATGCAGTGACGTTTCCAAAACGTTCCGCGGAAACCACTACATGTAGCGGCTACAGCATTTAACCGGATAATGCGCGTGTTCGCAAAGTACGTAATCGCCCTATGGTTGTAAGAACACGCCTTGTTTGTTCACGACGCAAATTTCAGAATGGCAGCGTCGCATCATCCGCCTGCCGGCACCTTCTCCCCGTATAGTGACGGGGAGAAGGGAGCCTGCCTGCCCACCCTTTCTTAATGTGTCTCCGCTACACCAAAACCCAGAAAATATCCGGAAAACGGAGAGACATCGGGGTGCGCTTTTCCGCGGCGACGACGGCCGGGCGGTTCTTGCCGCAGCGCTTGGCGTTGCGCATGAGGCCGTTGCTTGGCCGCATCGATGCGGTGCTGTTCACCGCCGACGAACGCGGCGAAGCCGGCCGCATGTCGCTGATCGCCTTTGCCATCCGCATCGTCAGCGCCGTCATCGCCTTCATCAGCCAGGTGCTGATGGCGCGCTGGATGGGCTCGTTCGAATACGGCATCTTCGTCCTCGTCTGGGTGACGATGGTCATCGTCGGCAACCTCGCCTGCCTCGGCTTCCACACCTCGGTCATCCGCTTCATCCCCGAATATCGCGAACGCAACATGCTGGCCGAGCTGCGCGGCATCGTGGTCGCCAGCCGCCTGTTCGTGCTGATTGCCTCAACCGCGATCGCCGGACTAGGCGCACTGGGCGTCTGGCTGTGCGCGAACTGGATCGAGAGCTACTATGTCATGCCCTTCATCCTCGGCCTGTTCTGCCTGCCGATGATCGCCATGGGCGATCTGCTGCAAGGCCAGTCACGCGCCAATTCCTGGGCGTTGTTTGCATTGTCGCCGACCTATCTGGTGCGGCCGGTGCTGATCCTGGCGCTGATGGCGCTGATGCTGGCAATGGGCTATGCGCCCGACGCCAGGACAGCCATCTTCGCTTCGATCGCCGCCACCTACGCCACCACGCTCGGCCAGCTCATCGGCGTGACCACGCGCATGGGCAGGAATATCCCGGCCGGGCCGATGAAGGTGCATTTCGCCGAGTGGTTCATCGTCTCGCTGCCGATCTTCCTGGTCGAGAGCTTCTTCTTCCTGCTCACCAACGCCGACGTGCTGATGGTCGGCGCCTATCTTCAGCCCAACGACGTCGCCGTCTATTTCGCCACCGTCAAGACGCTGGCGCTGGTGCATTTCGTCTATTTCTCCGTCAAGGCCGGCGTTGCCCAGCGCTATGCGCAGTTCACCCATGGCGAGCCGGAAAAGCTCGCCGCCTTCGCCCGCGAGACCGTGTCGTGGACGTTCTGGCCGTCGCTGCTGATGGCGCTGCTGGTGCTGGCGCTCGGCGAACCGATGCTGGTGCTGTTCGGCCCCGAATTCACCGCCGGCTATCCGCTGCTGTTCCTGCTGGTGTTCGGCGTCGTGGCGCGCGCCGCCGTCGGCCCGTGCGAAAGCCTGTTGACGATGAGCGGCAACCAGAACATCTGCGCCGCCGTCTATGCCATGACGCTGGCCTTCAACATCGGCCTCAACGTGGTGCTGATCCCGCTCTTCGGCCTGTGGGGGGCGGCGATCGCCACCAGCCTCGCCATGGTCTTCGAGGCCAGCGCCCTGTCCTTCACCGTCTGGCGCAAGCTCGGCATCGTCATGCTGATCTTCGTGCCCGCTGCCGAGGGAGCCGCCTGATGGCCGCCATCCCGCTGATCGAGGAAACCAGCGGCGGTCCGGCCGGCGCAATGGTGTCGGGCCTTGCCGGCCTAGCGCGCGACGCCGATCCGGCGCATCTCGAGATCCTCGCCAACAACCGGCCGCTGCGCAAGCTGGCGATCTATCCGGCTTCGGCCGGCTTCGAACTGGTCGAGGAACTCGACTATCTGTGCACCCGCACGATCGAGCCCAACGTCTTCTTCAACCCGCGCTTTCTGGCGCCGGCCATGCCCCGGCTGGAAGATCGCGAGGTCAAGCTGGCGGTGATCCGCGACGGCGACGAATACCGCAACCGGCTGCGCCTGCTGGTGCCGTTCTCGGTCGAAAGGCCGGCCGTGCCGCTCGGCGTTCCGGTGATGCGCACTTGGTCGAGCCCGTTCGGCCCGATCGGCACGCCGCTGGTCGACCATGACGACCCGATCGGCGTCGTCGAGGATTTCTTCGGCATGCTGTCGCGGCCGCATCTCAAGTTGCCGAAGGTCTTCGTGCTGCCCGACATGCGCCTCGACGGCCCGTTGGCCAGCGTGCTGGCCACCGTTGCCGAGACGCGCGGCCTGACAATGGTCACCACCGGCAAGGCGGACCGGCCGGTGCTCGAAAGTACGCTCGACGGCGAGGCGTATCTGAAAGCATCGCTGCGCGCGCACCACTACCGCGAATTCCGCCGCCTGAAACGGCGTCTGGGGGATCTCGGCAGGTTGGAGCATGTCGTGGCGCGGGGACCGGACGAAATCCGCCACGCCATCGAAAGTTTCCTGACGCTGGAGGCGGCCGGCTGGAAGGGCCGCGAGCGCACCGCCATGGCCGTCGACCGCTACCGCGCCGCCTTTGCCCGCGAGGCCGTGCACCGGCTGGCCGAGCACGACATGTGTCGCATCCATTCGCTGACGCTGGACGGCCGCACCATCGCCTGCCTGGTGGTCTTCGTCGAGGCCGGCGTCGCCTACACCTGGAAGACCGCCTATGACGAGACGCTGGCGACCTATTCGCCGGGCACGCTGCTGATGATCGAGGTGACCAGGCAGCATCTCGACGACCCCAACATCATGATGACGGATTCCTGCGCCGTGCCCGACCACCCGGTGATGAGCCGGCTGTGGAGCGAGCGCAAGCCGATGGGCTCGCTGGTGATCGGACTGACGCCGGATGCCGACCGCCTCGCCCGCCAGGCCGCCTCGCAGCTGCACCTCTACCGCGAAACCCGCAACATGGCCCGCCTGCTGCGCAATCGCGTGAAGAGTTTGCTGGG
The DNA here is from genome assembly GCF_030323165.1 of Mesorhizobium sp. C416B. Lineage (NCBI taxonomy): Bacteria > Pseudomonadati > Pseudomonadota > Alphaproteobacteria > Hyphomicrobiales > Phyllobacteriaceae > Mesorhizobium > Mesorhizobium sp. C416B. The sequence continues at coordinate 4,588,363 of NZ_CP100471.1, read as the reverse complement.
ACGGCGATAGAGCCGATGGCCTGCGCGTTGTTATAGTGGCGGAGCGCGACCGGGCTTCTTGATCTGAGACTTTGTAGTAATCGCGGCAGCTGGCGGTTCCGGTTTTTGGACCGGCGGGAGGGGGGCTGGAATTGGGGGGCTATCGGGCGCCTTGGGAGCGCTGGTGCCGACTTTGACCAACATGGCAGAAATCTTCCACTGCCGGTCGATAGGAGCGAAAACAAGTTCGAAGTTTAGCTGCATCGCGGCAGAGGGAAAAAACCCTGCCATATGCAGCATGCCGTTGGATTCGATTTGCGGCATCAACGTCAATTGCGGCTCGAGCACGGCTACACCGCTGAGATCAAGCCCTTCGTTGCGCTGCTTCGCGAAAATCTCACCCAGCCGAGCAGGGTTGTTGGCTTGAAAGTCCGGGGCGCCAAGCTCACGCAGCACGGAATAATTTCCGGTCCTGTTTGCATGGTCGAGTGCCAGCAATGTGGACCTGACCAAGATCAGGACGCCATTGTGGTCGATGTCCGCCGGTTTTGGGGCGTCGGACACCTTGGACGCCGAACGACCATCCTTCTTAGCCTGTGCGTGGGCGGGAAGCACTTGCAGGCAGCAGACGGCCATGACCAAGGCCAGCCACGTCAATCGGCGCATTTTTCACACCCTCCGGCCAAGGCCGCCGGCTCTTGCTCCATCCTCGGCGCTTGCAGGCAGGCGCTAAAACTCGCCGGCTAGACCGAGGCGGAAACCATGGCTGGTTCCACCGCCATAGGCATAACCCGCGGTGAACGCGAAAGGTTCATCGAAGTCGAGGCGATGAGCGAGCGAGCCACCGAACGCCGTTTCACCCTTGAAATAACCGACATTGCCGGCCCAGCTCGTGCCGCCCGGAACGGACGGCATTGGGGCAGTTGTCATTGCTATTGCCGCTGCGATGCCCTGACGGGCCTCGGTGCGATTCTCGGAAATCTCCGTCCCTAGTTCAGAGAAGCCGCTCTCCAGCGCGCCGACTCGTCCGTCGAGCGATGCGATATCGCTGGTGTTTGTCGTCACACGCGTATCGAGCGACGCGAGCATGGTGTCGTGTCCGGCAAGCCGGCCGTCTTGCTCCGTATCCTTCGCTTCCGTCTGCGTGATCCGCGTCTCGTGATTGGCGAGGGTGGTGTCCTGCTGGACGTTTTTGGTCTCGACGCCGGTGAGCCGAGTATCTTGCTGCGTGTTCTTGGCTTCGACATCGTCTAGTCGGCCATCCTGCTCAATGTTCTTTGCTGAAGCGTCGCCGACGACGCCGTCAACATAATCCTTGTTGGCCGCATCCGTTCCTGCCGTCGGGGTGCCGACGTTCGTTACGATGTTGCCACCCATATCAACCGCTCCACCGAAGGTCGCCGCACCCGTCGCCGCGTCGAAATTAATTTGGCTGCCGTTGGGGCCAATAGTGATACCCGGTGCGGGCACAAAATAATCGTCGGAGTCCGAACAATCGTCGTTTATTGTGGTGCCGATCACGCCGGCAAAGCTGCAGATCGTGTTCTCTGGATCTCCCGCGTCACCACCGAAGACGACCTGTGCCGAAGCTGGCGCTACCGAAGAAAGCATGAGAATGAGAAAAAACACTGACAGCGAGGCCACTACGCAGCCAAATCGGCTCTCGTGAGAAGCTTTGCAAGTTGAGTCCATCACGCCCTCCACCACCATTCCCTGCGTAAAGGTGATCGGCGGCCCAAGGTTGAGTCAATCGTCAATAGCGGTTTTCCTCCCGAATCCAGGCCCAGCTCGGCGACATGGCGTTCTCGATGTTGCTCCTGAGCAACAACTTATGCGGTCATTAGCAGGCAGTGTGTCAACCTGTGTGCAAGGTGGACGAGGAGATCCGAGGACGTTCGCAACGTGAGGTAATGATGGAAGCCATGCAATATTGCGAGCGAAATTGAGCGCTTCGGCGGCAGTCCGGACGTGGGCAATCTCAGTGCAGACGGCAGACAGCTTTGACTGTCCGGCCGCTTCGATGGCGGCGCTGTAGCGCGGTCAAGGCATCCGACGCGCCAAAGCAGGCTGATATTGACCGAAACGGATTTTGATCTTGGTTGCTATCGAGCCGCTTGTGCTCGCGATACAGGTCACCAATGACTGCGCCAACCGCGCGGGGAGCCTGAGAAAAGCCACTGGATCAACGGCAAGACACCAGCTATGGGTCGGCGCGGCAATTTCGGCCGGCCTTCACGACAAGCCATCCTGATGATCAGAACCTTTTTGCGTCACGCCGGTCCCCGTGCGGCCTTTTTGCTGCTTGCGCTGCTGCCTGTCCGCGCCTGGGCCGATAGCTGTCCCGAGGATTGCAGCGAGCCCGCGCCGTCCATCAACATCTACAGCCACACCGCCGCCAGCCATCTCAGCCCGGCCACGCTGGGTGCACTGCCGCGCGTCTATGTGCCGAACCGCTCCTCCAACAGCGTCACGGTGATCGACACCATGACACTCAAGGAAGTCGACAGGTTCCCGGTCGGCAGCAAACCGCAGCACGTCGTGCCGTCCTGGGACCTGAAGACGCTCTGGGTCGCCAACAATGGCACCGGCAAGAACGGCAGCCTGACGCCGATCGACCCGATGACCGGCAAGCCCGGCCCGCAGATCGCCGTGGACGATCCCTACAATTTGTATTTCATGCCGGGCGCGGCCATCGTCGTCGACGAAGCCCTGGAGCGGCTCGATTTCCGCGATCCTCACACCATGGCGCTAATGTCGAGCCTGCCGACGCCCACTTGCCCCGGCATCAACCACGCCGAATTCTCGGTCGACGGGGCCTACGCGATCTTCACCTGCGAATACGGCAATGGCGGATTGGCAAAGATCGACCTGAAGAACCAGAAGGTGCTTGGCCATCTCGACTTCTCGAAAATGGGCATGCCGCAGGACATCCGCCTCTCGCCCGACGGCAAGGTTTTTTACGTCGCCGACATGATGAATGACGGCGTGTTCCTCGTCGATGGCGACAGTTTCAAGGAGATCGGCTTCATCCCGACCGGCATCGGCGCCCATGGATTCGTCGTCAGCCGCGACGGCAAGCGGCTCTATGTCTCGAACCGGGGCTCGCACAAGATGGAGCAGGGCCAGGCAAAGGGACCGGGCAGCGTGACCGTGATCGACTTCGCCACCCGCGCGGTCGTCACGCAATGGCCGATCCCCGGCGGCGGCAGCCCCGACATGGGCAATGTCAGCGCCGACGGCAAACAACTATGGCTGTCCGGCCGCTTCGACAGTGCCGCCTACATGATCGACACGACATCGGGCGCGGTGACCAAGTTTCGGGTTGGCTCAGAGCCGCACGGCCTGACGGTGTGGCCGCAACCGGGACGGTATTCCCAAGGCCATACGGGGAATATGCGCTAAGTCCGTGTTCGAGTCGCGGCTCGAACGCAAAAGGTCGCAAGGGCAACCGCCCATCGGCCGGGACCCGGAACGAGCAGGGGCTTTCCTTGGAAACCGCGAAGCTGTAGCTCCACACACTGGTTTCGGATACTGCCAGAAGATGAACCTTCGCCGCATCGTCCTCATCGTCGCGCTTCTCAATCTTGCCTATTTCGGGATCGAGTTCGCTGTGGCGCTCGCCATTGGATCAGTGTCCCTGTTCGCCGACAGCATCGACTTTCTTGAAGATGCTTCCGTGAACCTCCTTATCCTGCTCGCACTTGGGTGGTCTGTGCGCTCCCGTGCGCGGGTGGGGATGGCATTGGCGCTCATCCTTCTCATGCCGGGTCTGGCAACGCTCTGGACGGCTTGGGAGAAGTTCAACGTGCCGGTGCCGCCGCAGCCCATCGCCTTGACCTTGGCGGGACTTGGCGCCCTCGCCGTCAACCTGTCCTGTGCCTACATGCTGGCCGCGCACCGGCATCGTGGCGGCAGCCTCACAAAGGCGGCCTTCCTGTCGGCCCGCAACGACGCCTTGGCCAACATCGCCATTATTGCCGCAGGGTTCGTCACGGCCTTGCTCTGGCATTCCGCGTGGCCCGATTTGGCGGTGGGATTGGGGATCGCGGTCATGAACGCCGACGCGGCCCGCGAAGTGTGGGAAGCTGCCCGTGAAGAACACCGTGCGGCGGCCTGAGAGCACGTAGAGCGGGGGCTACCGGCCGCCGCTGATTGGCGCTATCGCTGTCATTCGCAGCAGCCGCCGCTGGGTCTTTGTCGAGGCACTGTTCGAACCCGGAGGGTTCGCAAGGGCGACCGCCCGTCGGCCGGTCAGGCCGCCCCATCGGAGCCCGTGAGCGAAGCGAACTGGCGTGAGATCAAAAATGGTGCCCCTAGCCGGGGTCTCCACGCTGGATCGAACTATCGCTCCAGACCGGAATTTAGCCTCTTAATTCAATATCTTACGGGTCGATCGCCCCCCGAGGCGCGAATGCGTTGATGTACCTCAATGGGTATCAAATGCTGTACCTCAGCGTCAAGGCCTGCTTGCCCTTGCCCAAGCCACTTTACCGAGACGCGGCCGAGGCTTCTCCTTGTTCCGAGGTAAGTTCCGATTTCCCTAAGAGAAACAAGGCAATAGGTGAGCAAGTGCGCCCCCAGCATTGCGAACTTTCGCACTATGCCGGTTATGTGGTTGATTTTGCTCTATTCCTTAGAAGTCCTCGGGGATCACTGCTGGCAGTTCGCGCCCGCCCGTTGCCACCTTCGCGACATCCTGAGCGGCCCTTGTGATCTCGACCAACAGGGCTTGTTGCTGTTCCTTCGACCGTATAGCCGAGAAAGAGGCTTTGAATTGCACCAAGGCTGTGGTCGCCAATTCGGCATGGATCACGTCCCTGTCTTTCTTTCCGAAGTCCGAACCGGGGTTCTCCTCCAAGCCGCCTGCGCGCATCGCCCGGTAGACCTTCGGGAAATCCTGCAGCATCCACACGGGAATGCGGCGGTCACTGACGATGCCCTGCAAGTCACGCGCCATCTCCCGAGCCGACTTCACCCGTCGACCACGGTTCTCCATTCGGTGCCTTCCCGCTTGCACATAAGCCCTGAAGACTTCCCGCTTGTCCGCGTTGGTCAGCCTTAGGCCATGGCTTCGGTTGTTCTCAGCGGCGATCCACCGGTATTCATTCGGCATGACACCAGCGGCCACTACAGCGTTGATCGTCTCCCCGCCAAGGGCCTGCACAGCGGTCACGCGATGCCATCCGTCGATCAGCACAAATCCCTTATCAGGGTCCTTCGGATCGACAGGGGCGACCGTGATGGGAGGAAAGACCACACCGGTCCGCATGGCATCCCGATACTGCCTCACGGTCGCGGCGTTGGTTTCCTGTCTGATTTGTGTCGCAGGGTCCATGACCAAGCCGTCAAGGCGGATAGTCACGCGGTCGTCGGTCTGGGGGTTCATTGCGTCCATCGCTATCGCATCTTCATGGTTGGGTTGCAGTTGGAAAGCCGGCCCTGTGATGGTCGACAAGGAGGGCGCACGCTTCCTCCAGAGCCTCACCAACGTGCCTTAGGACGCGGCCACGGGACCTTGGGTAGACGTGGAGTTCCTTGGCGTTCGCCCCCTCGCCCCACCTCTTGTGCGTCCCTGAGGCCATCTTGTGGATCAGCTTCGCCGCCTGCACCTGCTTGAACTCGGCCTTGCGCTCGGCCTGCGGATCATCGCGAATGATCATCTCGATTGCGAGCCATGCCGCCACCACCCGGCGAGGGTCCACTGCAGCCTTCCGCAGCCTCGCCCAGGCGGCCTTTGCTCGATCCTGGGGCGACAGCCCGCGAAGCCTGAACGCCTCCACATGCGGCCCTGAGGTCTGCAGCAAGGTGGCCACACGGTCGACCGCATTACCGACATAAGTGTCAGCCTCTCGCGCCTCCAGCCATGCCAGCGCAGCGTCCCTGTATGGGGCGACCTCTCGTGCCTTGTAGGAGGGGCTGTAGGCGCTCCCGTGGCGTGCGTAGTGATCAGCGTGGGATCGACAGAACCTAGTGTCCAGCCCGTCTCCCGTGCCCGCTCTGGCCGGCTTACTGCACGCGACCACGCGGCAGTTCCTGAACATTTGGCTAGGCTCCTGAGCCCGGCCCTTCACCTCGGCTTTGCGTTCGCGCCTCGCCGTCCAATTCGTCAATGCGATATTCCTCAAGATAGCCACCCCGCATCGCAGGGGAGACAGGCGTGTAACAGCAGGGGATGGCGAACGACAGCGCCGAAGCCTACCCCCTCGGTGACCCAAGGGTAGGTCCTGCGTCGTCAGGTGGGCTGAAGCTCGGCCGCTGGCGCGAGGCGCTTTGCCAGCTTCGCAAGGGTTGAGCGCGAGCAGTTGGTGGCCTTTACGATGGTGTTCCAGCTCTGCTTCTTGCGCAGCATGTCCATGATCGCCTCATTGCGTTCGGCGTCCTCAGGCCGGCCCTTCATGCGCCCCTCAGCCTTCGCCTTGGCGATGCCCTGAGCCTGCCTGCGGCGGCGGTCGTCATAGTCCTTGCGGGCGATAGCGGCGAGCATGTCGAGCAGCATCCCGTTGATGGCGTCGAACATGCGCCCGGTGAAGGCGTCCTCGGTCTTCATCATCATGTGCGAGGTCGGCAAGTCCAGCGCCACGACCTTGACCTCTCGGTCCTTGATCTCACGCTTGAGCTGGTCCCAGTCCTTGTCCGAAAGTCGGCTGAGGCGGTCGACCTGTTCGGTGAGCAGGATGTCGCCGGGCTTGCTATCCCTGAGCAGCCGGAACAGCTCTGGCCTGTGCAGCGAAGCCCCGCTCTCGTTCTCCTCGTAGGTGGCGGCGATGGTTAGGCCACGTTCCTTGCAAAACGCCTCAAGGTCCCCACGGGCACGCCCCGCGTCCTGTTCCTTGGTCGAGGCCCTGAGGTAGGCTCGGATAAATGGCATTGCGAGGCTCCAGTTCGGTTTGACTGGTTCGCTAATATTTGGTTCGGTTTGACTGGTCAAGGGGAATTTATCGAACCAGCCTTAGTCCGGTTCGGAAAGGGCACACCTTAGGAGACCGGGCGACTGGCGGCTTAGGTGGTGAAGGAATAGGGCGGGAGGAACGGTTGGCCGTACTGGCCGGGCCAGGAGCCCAAGAACTTGACGGAATAGCCTTGGAGGAACCCCGGTCGCCGTACGAGGTGATGAGGCGGGTTGCGGAGGTGGGCCATGCTTTGGGATACAAAGGCCATAATCGCGAACGACTGCCGGAACGTGGCCCAGTATCCCGTCACCCCAAGCTCTTCGCCTTTGACGAACCTGAATGTGAACTGATCCTCCACGTTCTTCCGGCCCTGCGTCATCGTGTAGTCGGCCCCGAGAATTTCCAAGAAATCTTGGGGAAGCCGGCCTTTGAACCGCTCATAGTTCGAGAACCATCGTGCAAACACGCCACCATTTGGGCCGACGATTTCTCCAGTGACCCAATGATGAAGAGCGAACCCCATGCGAGCGGCGAACGTCGTCATCACGGAAGACATGATGGGTCCGCTGGCCACCAGCACTCCCGCGCCTTCAACGTAACGGCTGTCCGACTTGGGCCTGCCCAGTTCGGCGATTAGGTTGGGGTAGTTTCGGAACACCGATTTGATAGATCGCTTGACCTCCTCGTGCTGTTCCTCAGTCGTGGGGTTGGGAAGGAAGCGACTTGCGAACGCCGCGACATCGTCCATCTGTCGCGTCCCCTCATGGCATTCCTTGCAGGTAGTCACTTCCCCGCCCTTCGGTCGCCACTTGCCATCGAACAGACCCCTCGGCGGCACGTGGTCGATGTCGACGCCCCGAGCCGATCCGGCACAGTAGATGCAGAATGGCTGTTGGCTTCGTAGCTTCTGGCTCAGGCTCACTGCGTGGCTCCAGCTCTAATGGCCAATGTTACGGCCTTGCCTAAAGGAAACGAAGGGGGGCACGGGGGAACCAAGCGTGTGCCAGCTATCCGATCCTCCCTCTCAGAAATCTCTACAAAATATTCCTGACCCCCATTAGGTTTCCCTAATGTCTCTCCATTGGTTCAACCCCCCAGTCCCTGTCAGCGGCGCCCGTGCCGGCATGACCTATAATGTCAGCAATGTTGAGGCGGCCTCCGACCATCTCCTACAGTGGACCAAGCGTGGCCCCAAATGGAACCTTGCGGTGCGCGTCTGCATGGCTGCTCTGGCCGACCAAGCGACAGCCCAGGAGGCTCGTAGGGCGTTCCGAGCCGCCGCCAAAGAGGAGGGTTCGTTGCGGCTCGAAGCGTCATAGTTGGCCTTAGACGGACAACCCACCCTCAGGCAGCGATTTGCCACACCGCTACGCCCGCGAGGAGCAGTCCAGCCAACCCCTCTACCCCGCGTGAGATCGCGTCGAAGACCCGAGGGCTCCTGTCGAAGAAGTGCAGCAGCCGCTGACGGAACAACACCGAAAGGATCGCGACACAGGATAGAGTTAGCGCGACCCCCAACATCATCGTTATGGCGAACAGAATGCCCGCTCCGGGAACGCCACGAGAGATGGCGAAGGTCATCACGAACAGGGTAAGCGGGCACGGGATCAGTCCGGCCATTACGCCCACAACCTCGCCTTCATGATGATGGTGACGGCCATGGCGAACCGCCCGCCATAGCATCCAGACGCCGATAAGGCCAAGCAGTCCCCGGCTGATGTCTTCGAGCAGCGGTGCACGGCCAACGCTCCCCAGCGCAATGGACACAAGGGGCAAGGAGAGAACCGCGATCAGAACCGCGATTGTGATGTGTGTGAACGACAGCGTGAGCGACACCAATAGGCCCCGAGACACCGTAGCGTCTGACCCGGCAAGGTAAGTGGCAAGGACCGCCTTGCTATGTCCCGGTGTCAATGCGTGAGCCGCCCCAAACACGATCCCCATGGGCAGGAAGGCCATAAATGCGAGCCAGTCGCCTCCCGTCTGGAGCAGCTTTATCTGATCAGCCAGGGCCAGATAAATCGTTCGCTGGAACTCTAAGAGCGTTTGGAACATGGATGGATCATTTCGCCTGCCGATGAGTGTCTGACAACGCTATTACGCCCGCTACTGCTAACCGTCCCGACGTTCCTCGGGCGGGCGAACCTTGCGGAACATCGTAAGAAGAAGGATGTCGTAGATGATCTTCAACGCGCCCGCGATAAGCAGCGGCCAACCGAAACCGGAAATGGCGAGTAGCGAGCCGGCAATGACCGGACTGGCGGCTGCAGCGAGGCTGCGCGGAACGGCGGTAACACTCGCGGCTGCTGCCCGCTCACCGGGCGTCACGACTGCCATGACGTAAGAGGTGCGGGTCGGGACATCCATCTGCGACAACGCACTCCTGATGAGCAGAAGTACGATGACCGGACCGAGCGTCGGCATGAACGGGATGAGAAGAAGGCAAAGGCTCGACGGCAGATGTGTAAACACCATGGTGTTAACGAGCCCGATGCGTTTTGAGATTTGCACAGCCACAAGATACGAGATGGCCGAAAGAACGCCCGTGCAGAAGAAGATCGCGCCAGTAGTGGCAAGAGACAGGCCAAACCGTTGGTAAAGCCACAGGGCCAACAACGACTGGACCACGAAGCCACCCGCGAAGGCGTCAACGCTGAAGAGCGCGGCGAGCGTTAGAACTATCGCTCGGGACTTGCGCAATGGCTCTGCCGGTGCCCCCCTCTCATCGAGCGGCTCGACTGGCAACCGCCAATAGATGAGCAGCGCTCCTAGTCCGAGAAAGGCATAGAGCAGGAAGGCAATCTGGAGGACCTGCTTGATCTCAAGGCCAAGTAGCTGTCGAAGGAGGTCGGGCGCGCCTGCGGCCAGAGCACCGACAGCCCCAACAAGTGAACCGACAAGGCTGTATCGGGCAAAGAGCGCTGTGCGGTCGCGATCCGTAACGCTGTGGGCCAGTTGCGCGTGTTCCAACGGGAGAAACACACTCACGTCGCCCGAGGATGGGTTCAACGTTCCGACGAGAGCGACCACGAGCAGCGGCCAGAAATCTGTGACCAGCGCAAAGGCAATCCCCGTTCCGACCATGAGGACCGAAGCTGCAATCAGTAGCGAGCGGCGGGAGAAATGGTGCGCCACGAGCCCGACGGACAGCGTGAGCGCCGCTGACCCCGCCAACGTTGCGGTGGCGACGCCTCCTATCTCAAGCGCGTTGAAGCCGAGCGTCGCTAAATAAGCGGGAAGCAGCAGGCTGACGAGCCCGTCGCCAAAAGCCCGCAACCCTCTTGAAGCCAGCAGATAGGCGGCCGCTGGACCGGCCCCGGACGGCAGGAGCGCAAATCTTGCCTTCCGATCAGACAAAGCATCTGTCGGTCTTTGAGCTGCGAAGGATGACGGCATGGCGTCCACCTCAAAACAGAGAGCTTGGACGCGAACATTGGGCTGACGCCTCACGGGGTCGTCGCGGTTAACCCCACGCACCGATGCTGGATCGATCCTTGGTGTCTGTCAAGAATTGCCCGGCTCCTCGTGAATGTGACCGCGCAGGTATCCGTGGCCATGGTCATGGGGATGTGGATGCGGATGCGGATGGTCGTGCTTTCCATGTTCGGTCGCGAACCGCACGTTTGCCACCGCTAAGGCCGGCATGTGCTCGAACAGTTCGTCTTCGAGCGCAGCCGTGATCCTGTTTGCGTCAGAGAGGGGTAGGGCCTCATCCACGGTAATGCTAATGTCGGCGTGGAGTTTATGGCCTATCCATCGCGCTTTCGCCTCCACGATCTCGGCTCCCGGAACGTGGGCGGCCGCATGATGGATTTCCTCGATTACGCTGGGCTCAATGCCGTCGAGCATCCGGGTGAGGACAGAGCGGGCCGACTGCCAAACAATTCCCAAGATTGCGACCGTGATCAACAGCCCGATGATCGGGTCGGCGAGCGGGAAGCCCAGCCACACACCAAGTGCGCCGGCCACAACGGCAAGGCTCGTCAGTCCGTCCGTACGCGCATGGTAGCCGTCTGCGATGAGTGCCGCGCTATTGATCTCGCGGCCCACCCTGATGCGGAACACCGCCACAATCTCGTTTCCAAGAAAGCCGACGATACCGGCTGCAGCCAGCCAACCAAGGTGCGTCACAGTTTGAGCATGGATTAGGCGGTCGATAGCCTGATACCCGGCGACAATCGCGCTGAAGAGTATGATCAGGACGATGATGATGCCCGCGAGGTCTTCGACCCGACCGAGGCCATAGGTGAACGTCTTGGTGGGCTTACGGCGTGCCAGCATGAACGCGATCCAGAGCGGTATCGCGGTCGTGGCATCGCCGACGTTGTGGATTGTATCTGCAAGCAGCGCCACGCTGCCCGACAGCACCACGACGCCGATCTGCAAAAGGGCGGTGACCGCAAGTATGACGAACGACCACTTGATCGCCCAAATGCCGCGATCAGTTGTGGCGATGGTTGCGTCAATGACGCCGTGGGTGTGGCCGTGCGAGGAATGGTCGTGCCCGTGCTCGTGGCCGCTGCGATCATGAGCACCAAAGCCAAACCAGTCGAGAATGCGTGCGCCGATGCCACTCATAGGTATTTGGCCAGTTGCTTGAGTTCGGCAAGGCTGTCGTGGGCACTGCCGGGTTCAGCCGTATCGTCCAGGCAATGTTCGATGTGGTCGTGGATCAGCTCACGCTTTGCACTGCTGATCGCGCTCTCGACGGCGTGCAACTGCTGGGCAAGGTCAACACAGGAACGCTGCGCCTCAAACATAGACAGCACTGCGGAGAGGTGCCCTTGGGCGCGCTTAAGGCGCTTCACGATGGCGGGGTGAGAGGTATGTAAGCTGTCAGACATGGCGCCACCCGTATCCCCCCTGGGAGGATATGGTCAAGGGATTTCTACACCGTGTCAGGCACCTCGCCAGAACCCCTCGGCACGGAAACGGCAGAGCACTCGTGCTGGGACATATCGAAATAGAGACGGTGCGTCGTGTGGTGGGTGGCGGGATGAGGATTGATGATCGTTTTGACCCCGACACCACAATGGTCGTAGATTTTGATGGGCAGGAGCGGCGTTGTGGAATGACCACCAGTTCGGATGGCGAGAATGCGAGAGACTTTCTCGATAGCTTACGACGGGGCGACCTGTCCGCGCTGCTGGTTCCTGCGCGCACGGACTACGGAATAGGCCCCAACAACCGCGCCGTCGTCGTTGTTCGCGCTCCTCATCCGTTCGCTGAGGCCTTGTCAGGTTTACCTGAGCAGGATCGCAAGCGCATTGCGGAGGCCATTCTGAGCAGGCGGCCTGATTTACCCGCGCCCGACGACATTATCGTTAAGCAGACCGGCGACCCTCTGCACGGCCCCATTACGCTGCTTCCGGACCTCCTAATCCACCGAGAAATGATGATCGCCGTGGCGACCGGGGCGAGGCCCATCCAAGAGGTAGAGGATTACTACGGAGCACGTCAGGCACGGCTCATCCAGGCATGCGCTGCAGCAGGGATACCGTACGAGAACCCGCATGAGGGGCTATGGGATTGGTACCGGTTCTGGAAGGACAGCAACTTGGCGACCTATGCCGAGCGCAGGGGTTACGTGCGGAAGCTCTTCGCAGGACCTATTGCGTCCGCTGCAGGCCGAGTGAACAATCCCGGTCCTGTTGTCGAGCGCGAGCCGACTGGTTGGGAAAGAGTAGACCGCTCGCTGGGCAGAGCCCGCACTGGCTTCTCTGGTGCCTCAGTCGAAGAGGACTGGCAAGCCGTTGGTCTGGTATGCCGCGAAGTGCTGATCTCACTCGGCCAAGCGGTCTACGTCGATGGCGTGCATGAGCCCGAGGACAAAGTGAAGCCGAGCCCTACCGACGCGAAACGTATGCTGGAGGCGTACGTGAGGCACACGCTGCCGGGGGATGGTTACAAAGAGGTCAGAACCCATGCTCGGGCAGCAGTTGACCTAGCCGTGCATCTACAACACCGCCGGACGGCTACGCGGCAGATGGCAGCGCTCTGCCTAGAGGCGACTTCGTCGGCTGTTGCAGTCGTGGCGATCATCGCGGGTCAGAAGGTCTAAGTCAGCGCCTTAGGCTGGCTGATCTTACGCCAACGGCCGTCCAGCTTCGATTGCAGTACGTCAGCAGACGGTCGGTTCGACGGTTCACTCTCGCTGGTGGCTCGTTACCGGAGTGGCTTGTGTCACCGACGCGAGGTCCGGATCGCCTCCCTCAAGGCACCTGCGTCCCATCATCGGAGCCCTCAGGCTTCCCTAAGATCGCCATTCGCATCGCCCGCGTTGCGTCCTCAAGCCTCGCCTCGGGTCCCCCATAGCTTTCCCCGTCGCCACCCAGGGTGTGACCGAGGATGAGGTTTTGCTTGTCCCGGTCGACATCGCCCCGGCGCAGCGTGTCCTTCATATTATGCCGCAGCGAGTGCACCACCTTCTTGCGGTCATCAGTTACGGTGCGTACATGCTTCATCAGAGCTGCCGAGGCGCTTGTGTTGCCGCCTGCCCGTCCGTAGCGGGGGAACAACATCGCCCCATCAGTCAGCTTCAGGGCCCCCTTGGCCGCACTTAACGCATCCCCTATGAGTGGCACCCGACGTCTTGAAGGTGTCGTCTTGATCCGCCTCTCATCGTGCCACTCGACCTCAACATACGGCATGGCCGTGTCCGCAACCACGTCGGCAACCCGAAGGCCGGTGACCTCAGCAAGACGGCAGCCAGTCCCTACCAGCATCCGCCAAATCAGCTTCAGGTCTTCTTGCTCCGCGTGAGCATCGATCCGCTGCCTGATCTTCAGAAGCTCATCCTTGGTGAACGGCTGGCGCTTGTCCCGTTCAGGTGTCTCGCCGCCACGTCCTGACCCCAGCACCGGCAATCTCGTGAAGTGATTGGTCAACCCGTGAAGCTCCGTCACCTCGGAAATGGCGTGATTGACGATGGCTCGGATGTCGTTCAGATACCGGTCAACGGTCGCCTTGCTTCGCACCCTGCCCCGGATGAAGTCCTGCACCTTCCGGGCCTGTTCGCGGGTGATACTCGCCACCGTGATCTTGTCGGGTGTCGTTGTTAGTGCCTTGGCGATGTAGCCTACAGCCCGCGCTGCCCTCTGCTCGTCTTTCTTCCGCTCCAGCGGCTTGGGCTCATCCAGCGCAAAACGGTCCTTGAGGTAGAGCTTCTTAGCATCCTCAAGGGTCGACGCAGGGACCTTGGGGCTCGAGGTGTAGAGCATTCGCACAAGCCGCGTGTCTTCAGGGCTCACGCCTATCGGGTAGTCGGTCTCTGGGTCAGTTGGGTACTTGGCCGCAATGCCTTCGGCCACAACGCTACGCTCGATCCAGTCTTGCACCCCGTCGTCGTCCTCGTCCTCGTCAAGAGCGGTCGGCTCATGATACGGGTTGAACCCCAGCGCCTTCATCCTCTCAACGGTCTCTTGGAACAAATCTCTGGCAGTTTTGGGCTTCTTGATGCCCCGCAACTCGTCCCACGCTGCCGCGAATGACTGCTCCACCCGGCGATGCACCTCCCGATAGGTCGCCAGCGCCTCGACCTTCACCTTCCCCAACGCGATGGTGATTTCGCCCTTGTCCAAGATGGGTCTTAGCTCACGTTCAACGACGCGCCGGTAGCGATAGGTGGTGCTACCCAGCTTCTTGCTCTTACGCTCCTGCCAATAGTCCACAGTCACCTTACCCATACGTTGGACCCCACGATGTACCTCGATGATGTACCTCGGGGGACGACTAAGCCCTTGAAAGCCTTGAATTACCGAGCCTGACGGGTTGTCAGTGGTGCCCCTAGCCGGAATCGAACCAGCACTCCTTGCGGAACTCGATTTTGAGTCGAGCGCGTCTACCAATTCCGCCATAGGGGCTCAGGCCCAAAGGCCTGGATGGGCGCGGACTATACGGTTGGAGGCGTGTTCGTCAACTGGCCAAATGCGCCGCCGTGCCCTGCTTGCGGCAAAAGCCCCCTTTCTGTTTCGTGAAGCTCCTGCCATTGTGCGGCGCGGAAAATCTTTCTAGACAGACGCGCATCAAAGCGCGTTGCGTGTGGCAACCTGCATCCAGGAGAGCCGATGCTTCGCGGACTTTACGACTGGACCTTGTCGCTGGCCGCCCGCAAATCCGCCGAATGGTGGCTGGCCTTCATCGCCTTCGTCGAAAGCTCGGTGTTTTTCATACCTGCCGACGTCTTGTACCTGCCCATGGCGTTGGCGCGGCCCGAACGCGCCTATCGCTATGCGCTGACCGCCACTGTCGCGTCGGTGCTGGGCGGCATTGCCGGCTGGCTGATCGGTTACTATGCCTACGACACGATAGCACGGCCGATGCTGGAGCACTTTGGCGGCCTTGACGCGTTCGAGAGGTGGCAGTCGGCCGGCACCGGGCTGATGCTGGTGCTGCTTGTCACATCGGGTGCCGCCCACTTGCCGCCGATCAAGGTGGTCACCATTCTGGCAGGCGCCCTCCACGTCAATCTTGTCGTCTTCATCGTCTCCGCCATCCTGGCGCGTGGCGCTCGTTTCCTGCTTCTTGCCTGGCTGCTGCGCCGCTATGGCGAAGAGATCAAGGAATTCATCGAGAAGCGTTTGGGATTGATCGTCGGCGCCGGCGCCGCCGCCCTGATTTTGCTCTATATCGTCGTCAAATACGCCTTCTGACCGCCCAAGGCGGGCGGTGGTTTCAGGACTATGCCGGCGGACGGCGAATTCAACGGACGAAACATGACAGCCACGATGACAGCCGATACCGGACGCCAGCGCACGCGCACCGCTTTGTTTCTCGCCGTCGCCATGGCCGCCACGGTCGGCTCCGCGCTCGCCTTCCAGCACATAGGCGGCTACATCCCCTGCCATCTCTGCCTGGAGCAGCGCACGCCCTATTATATCGGCGCCCCGCTGATGCTGCTGGCGGTGATCGCCTCGATGTTCAGCGCACCCGCATGGCTGACGCGCGGCCTGCTTGCCGTCGGCGGCCTGCTGATGCTCTACGGGCTCTATCTCGGCGTCTATCATTCGGGCGTCGAATGGGCCTGGTGGCAGGGCCCGGCCGATTGCACGGCCGGCGCCGGCCCGGTCGATACCGGCGGCAAAGGCGTGCTCGACGCGCTCGACAAATTCGTGCCGCCATCCTGCGACAAGGCAGCCCTTCGTATCCTCGGCCTGTCGCTGGCCGGGTGGAACGCCATCGCCAGCTTCATCCTCGCCGCCGTCGCCTTTCGCGGCGCGCTGGCCCGCGATTAATCAAGTGCGAGGTCGCGCCATGCGGCCAGTCTCTAAATGTTGGCACCGCCCCTCATTGCCCTGCCGGGCATTTCTCCCCGTATAGTGACGGGGAGAAAGACGCAGTCATCAATGGTTTCGCCAATCCCGAACGCTGAAAGAAGGGCGCCAAATTTGCAGCCAATTCCCTTCTCCCCGTCACTATACGGGGAGAAGGTGGCGGCAGCCGGATGAGGGGCAGCACCTGACATCGGCGATTGCCCTGGCAAGGCCGATCGGGCCAATCCCTACGGCTCCAACTCCACATCCCAGTAGAGATAATCCATCCAGCTTTCATGCAGATGGTTGGGCGGGAACAGCCGGCCATTGTTGTGCAGGTCGTGCACGGTCGGCTGGTAGGGCTTCTGCAGCGGCCACATCTTGGCGTGCGCCGGCATCATGCCGCCCTTCCTCAGATTGCAGGGTGAACAGGCGGCCACGACATTCTCCCACGTCGTCGCCCCGCCGCGATGGCGCGGGATGACGTGGTCAAAGGTCAGATCCTCGGGCGTGCCGCAATACTGGCACTGGAAGCGGTCGCGCAAGAACACGTTGAAGCGGGTGAATGCCGGGTGCCTCGACGGCTTCACATAGGCCTTCAGGCTGACGACGCTGGGCAGCTTCATCGAAAAGGTCGGCGAAGACACTGCATGCTCGTATTCGGCGACGATGTTGACCCGGTCGAGGAACACCGCCTTGATGGCATCCTGCCAGGACCAGAGCGACAAGGGGTAATAGCTGAGCGGACGGTAATCCGCATTCAGCACCAGCGCAGGAAGCCCATCCGGAGATACGGCAACCGTCACCTTGTTGACCTCCTCATTCTAGAACCGATCGGCGCGGATACTGTAAGCCCGACATGACAGGGATGTGAAGCGGATTGTCACTCGTCAAAAGCGGCAAAAATGCAGGATTTTAACGCTTTTTTGCCGATTCAGGCGGGGGGTGCTGCGTCCCTGCCCCTGGTTTCGCGATAATAGGACCAGAAAAGCCGCGATGCGACGCCTCGCCACGGGCTCCATGATTCGGCCAGGGCGATCAGCGTTTTCTCCGGCGGACGCGGCTCTATGCCGAGCGCGTGGCCAACCGCGCTCTGCAGCGCGACGTCGCGCGCGGGGAAAATATCGGGGTGGCCGGCGGCAAACAGGAGATAGACTTCCGCCGTCCACGGGCCGATGCCCGGCACCGCGATCATAGCCGCGATCGCCTCTTCGGCGTCGAGCGAACAGAGGTGATGCAGGTCGAGCCCCTCAACCACGGCCTGCGCAACCGCGATCAGACCGCGCTGCTTCGGCCGCGACAGCCCAGCCTCACGAAACATGTCCTCGCCGGCGGCAAGGATCGCCTGCGGCGTTAGCGGATCGACCAGTTTCACCAGCCGGCCGAAAATGGAATCGGCGCTCGCACGGGATACTTGTTGCGAAACGATAATGGAGGCCAGGCTTCGAAAGCCGGGCTCCGACAGCCGCAGCGGCACCTCGCCGGCCATGCCGCGCACCTTTTCCAGGCGCGGATCGATTGCGCAAAGCGCATCCAGCCCGCGCGCAATATCGTCCAGTGTCGCGATGCGTTGCATGTTTTCTTGTTCCTGAACCGACCTCACGGTAGCAATTGGCAAAACCGCTGCACAACCCGATTGCCGCTTGTGAGATGACGCTCCTGACATTCCGCTTCGCGCCGAGCCCGAATGGCGAACTGCATCTCGGCCATGCCTATTCGGCACTGCTCAACCAGCAACTGGCGCGTGCGGCCGGCGGCCGCCTGCTGCTGCGCATCGAGGACATCGACACGATCCGCTGCACGCCTGAATTCGAGGCCGGCATCTTTCGCGACCTCGAATGGTTAGGTCTCGAATGGGAACAGCCGGTGCGGCGCCAGGCCGAGCATTTCACCGACTATCAGGCCGTGCTCGACCGGCTGGTCCGCGAAGAACTCGTCTACCCTGCCTTTATGAGCCGTGGCGAGATCAGGGCCTTCATCGCCGACAGCGAAAAGCGCGGCCGCGACTGGCCGCGCGACCCGGACGGCGTGCCGCTTTATCCCGGCGCCGACAAGGCGCTGCCGATCAGCGAACGCAACCGCCGCATCGCCGAAAATGCGCCCTTCGCCTGGCGCCTCGACATTGATGCAGCGCTGGCGCGCGTCGGCACGGATTTGTCCTGGCGCGAATTCACCAACGAGACGCTTTCGGCGACGCAGCGAGTCGAGGCGCGTCCGCAGGACTGGGGCGACGTCATTCTGGCGCGCCGCGACATCCCGACCAGCTATCACTTGGCCGTCGTCGTCGACGACGCTCTGCAAGGCGTCAGCCATGTCGTGCGTGGCCGCGACCTTTATTCCGCGACCGGCATCCAGCGCCTGCTGCAGGAACTGCTCGGCCTCGGCCAGCCGCAGTATTTCCACCACCGTCTCATACTCGGACCGGATGGGCGCAAACTGTCGAAGAGTTTCGCTGATACCGGCCTTGCCGCGCTGAGGCAGGCAGGCATGTTGCCGGACGATGTCAGGCGGCTGGTCGGGCTCTGACTAAAGCCGGGCCAGCCCCGCCTTGAGCAGCGCCAACGCGCCTATAAACGCGAAGGCGCCGCCCAGTCCCCAGGCAACCGCGAGCTTCAGATCTCTCAGGACGATGCCATGTTCGTTCGCGGCCATGACCGCGGCGAAAAAGCCGAGCGTGAACAGCAATGTGTTGCCGGTCGACCCAAAACCGTCCTCCTGCATGATGGCGTCGAGCGCTGAACCGAAGAAGAAGCCAAACACGGCCACACTGGCCACCGTCATCAAAAGCCAGCTTGTATCGAGATGCAACAGCATGCGCGCTCCCTGTCGAAGCCAAAACGCCATGTCGCCGGATCGATCGACAGAAGTCGATTGCCCTGACGCCGCCCTTTGAATTCGGCCACCTCCTACATCAGGATGAGCTTATGTACCAATTGTTTCACTTTGCTTGCCGGATTGAACCGCATTAGAGCAATTGCCGTATTTGTCTCTTCACCGAATCGGACCTCTCCACCG
Source organism: Mesorhizobium sp. C416B (assembly GCF_030323165.1). Classification (NCBI taxonomy): domain Bacteria; kingdom Pseudomonadati; phylum Pseudomonadota; class Alphaproteobacteria; order Hyphomicrobiales; family Phyllobacteriaceae; genus Mesorhizobium; species Mesorhizobium sp. C416B. Next base: position 4,569,228 of record NZ_CP100471.1, on the reverse strand, counting down.
GAAACGGCTTCCCCGAAATGCACAGTCTCAAGCGGTTCATCCCCGCCTCGTTTGTCGTCCTGTGGGCGACAGGTTTCATCGGCGCGCGCTACGCCATGCCCTGGGCGGAGCCCTTCACCTTTCTGGCGGCCCGCTTTGTCATCGCCGCCTTGCTGCTCGCCGGCCTGATGCTCGTGCTTGGCTCGAAGCGAGCCACAAGGGCAGAAGCGCTTCACGCCACGGTCGCCGGCATCCTCATGCATGGCATCTATCTCGGCGCGGTGTTCTGGGCGATCCACAGGGGCATGCCCGCCGGGCTTTCGGCGCTGATCGTCGGCCTGCAGCCACTGATCACCGCCGTGCTTGCCGGCCGATTCCTCGGCGAGGCCATCCTGCCGCGCCACTGGGCCGGCCTTGCCGTCGGCCTTGTGGGGGTGATCATCGTGCTGTGGCCGAAGCTCGGCGCTCTCGGCGGCGGCGTTACGCCCGAAACCCTGTCGGCGTCGCTGGTCTCGGTGCTGGGCATGAGCGCCGGGACCATCTGGCAGAAGCGCTATGCCTCGGGTGGCGACCTGGTGGCGGCGACGATGTGGCAATATATCGGCGGCGGCTCGCTGATGATCCTGGCTTCGCTGGCACTGGAGACCCACACGGTGATCATCAACGGCGAACTGATCTTCGCCATGGCCTGGCTGGTCCTGGTGCTGTCGATCGGCGCCATCTTCCTGCTGATGGTGATGATCCGCGACGGCGAGATGTCGAAGGTCGCGTCGCTGTTCTACCTGGTGCCGGCCGTCACCGCTGTCATCGCCTGGGCGCTGTTCGGCGAACAGCTCAGCCTCGTGCAGATCGTCGGCATGGCAATCGCGACGCTCGGCGTCGGGCTGGCCACGGCTCGGCCAGCCAAAACCTAGCTGCCGACACGTGCGCGCGCTTCGAGAAAGCGGCTGATCGCCGCATTGATTTCGCCGCCGAGGATGAAGATCGCCGACAGCATATAGAGGAAAACCACGGCGATCATGATCGAGGCGAGGCCGGCATAGGTCGTCACATAGGACGAGAAATGGTCGAGGTAGGTCGCGAACATCGTCGAGCCGACAAGCCACGCAGCCAGAGTGAAGATGATGCCAGGCACCAGCGAGACAAAGCGGCGCTTGCCCGCCGGCAGCCAATAGTGAACGGCAAACAAGCCACCAATGATGACGGTTGAGGCGATGACGTAACGCCACAGCGTGATCGTGCCCGTATAGGGTTTGATCCACTCGAAATGAGCTTCCGCCAGCCGCGCCAGCAAGGGCGCAAAGACCAGGAGCACGCTGATCGCCAGGAAACCGGCCGTCGCGATCAGCACGAAGAAAATGCTCTGCACCCGGCGGTAGATGATGCCGCGCGTTTCGGCGACGCGGTAGGCGCGGTTGAGCGAGGTGCGCAGCGCCTCGATGCCGTTGGAGGCGAAATAGGCCGCCAGCAGCACGCCGTAGGTCAAAAGATCGGTGCGCCGCACGGTCAGCACATTGAGCACCTCGCGCGCGATCGGCTTGGCGATCTGTTCGGGCCAGGTGTCGAAGACCAGGTGCACGGCAGTATCGGCGAACGCCTGCGCGCCGAGGAAGCTCGCCAGCGTGGTGGCGAAGATCAGGAACGGGAACAGCGCCATCAGCGAAGTGATCGCCAGATGGCTGGCCATGGCCCAGCCGTCATCGGTGTTGAAATGGCCAAGCGCGTCATAGAGCACGCGGCGCAGCACGACGATATTCCGCATCAAGAGCCGCGTTCCCTTCGATTGTCTCGACGCCGCGAATATGGGAAGGGATTGTGGCAAATGGCAACCCTTGCTCAAACCACGACGCCGCCTGCCAAAGAGTTGCGCACCATCATCGTCACCGGCGCCTCGTCCGGGATAGGCGCCTACTGCGCCCGTGCGCTGAAGGCGGATGGCTGGCGCGTGTTTGCAACGGCGCGCAAGCCTGAAGACATCGCCGCACTCGAAGCGGACGGCATCAAGGCGTTTTACCTCGATTACCGTGAGCCGGACTCTATCGAAGCCCTTGTGGGCTCGGTGCTGGAGCGGACAGGCGGACGCCTCGACGCCCTGTTCAACAACGGCGCCCATGCACAGCCCGGCGCCGTGGAAGACCTGCCGGTTGCGGCATTGCGCGAGCAGTTCGAGGCCAATTTCTTCGGCTGGCACGACCTCACCCGACGCATCGTACCGGTAATGCGTCGCCAGGGACATGGCCGCCTCGTTCATTGTTCCTCGATCCTTGGGCTAGCGCCGGTGCCTTTCCGCGGCGCCTACTCAGCCTCCAAGCACGCGCTCGAAGGCCTGATGCTGTGCATGCAGCAGGAACTCAGGGGCAGCGGCATCCATGTCTCGCTGATCGAACCGGGGCCGGTGACCTCGAAAATCGCCAGCAACGGGCTGTTCTGGTTCCTGAAAAACATCGACCACGAGAATTCCGTCCACCACGTCGCCTATGCCGCGCAGCTGGCGCGGCTTCGGGCCGGCGGCAGCTCATCACGGCTGAAAAAGGGGCCGGAGGTGGTCTATGCGGCCTTGCGCCATGCACTTCTGTCGCGGCGCCCGCGCCCGCACTATGTGGTAACAGTGCCGGCCAGGATTGGCGTGATGCTCAAGCGCATCCTGCCGGCATCGATGCTCTACCGCGTTCTGGCCGGACGCGCCTGATCGCAACAGAACTGGGAACAGATCATGGCAACCGTCATCAAAGTCCTCCTCGTCCTCGTCATGGTCGCCGTGGTGATCGTGCTTGTCCGCGGCCTCATCAACATGATGCGCGGCGGCTCCGGTGTGAGCTCGAACAAGCTGATGCAGGCACGCGTGCTGCTGCAGGCGCTGGCGTTGGCACTGATCCTGCTGGTGGTGTATTTCACCCGCAAGTGACGGCCGTTCGGGAGGCGACGTGGTCAAGCTCAACAAGATCTACACCCGCACCGGCGATGACGGCACCACTGGCCTCGGCACCGGTGAACGCAGGCTGAAATCCGACCTGCGCGTCGATGCCTACGGCACCGTCGATGAAGCCAATGCCTGCATCGGCATCGCCCGCCTGCACACAGCGGCAAGTTATCCCGCCATCGACGCCATGCTGTCCCGCATCCAGAACGATTTGTTCGACCTCGGCGCCGATCTCGCCGTGCCCGACGACGGCAAGCCGCTGGGCTACGAGCCGCTGCGCATCATCGCCTCGCAGACCGACCGCGTCGAAAAGGATATCGACCTTCTCAACAAGGATCTGCAGCCGCTCAAATCCTTCGTGCTCAATGGCGGCACGCCGGCGGCGGCAGCACTTCATCTTGCCCGCACCGTGGCGCGACGGGCCGAGCGGATCATGGTGGCGCTGGCGCAGGACCCGGCCGAACATGTCAATCGCGAGGGGCTGAAATACATAAACCGCGTCTCCGACTTTCTGTTTGTCGCCGCCCGTGCGGTCAATGACAACGGAAATGCCGACGTGTTATGGGTGCCCGGCAAGAACCGCTGAATTTTCTCGAAGGCGGGAAAGGGCTTGGGGCATGTTCATCCCGCTTTACGACTCCAACAGGTTGCGCCACATCCGGCTGCAATATGTGACGATCGGCCTGATCGCGGCCAACGCGTTGGTCTTTCTCATCACCACGATCGGCGGCGAAAATTTCAACAACGCCGCCGTGCTCGGCCTCGGCTTCATCCCTTCGGTTGTCCACGACACGGCAGAACTCTCGCCCCAATTCGTCGTCATTCCGGAGAGCCTGAGTTACCTCACCTATGCCTTCCTGCATGCCGATATCATTCATCTCGGCGGCAACATGCTGTTCCTGTGGGTGTTCGGCGATAATGTCGAGGACGCACTCGGCCACATCCGCTACCTTATCTTCTACCTGCTTTGCGCCATCGCCGGCGCCTTCTTCCAAGGGCTCGTCGCCTGGAGTTCGGAGGTGCCGCTGATCGGCGCCTCCGGCGCCATTGCCGGCGTCGTCGCCGCCTATCTGGTCCTCTACCCCCGGGTGAAAGTGTGGGTGCTGGTCTTTGCCCGCATTCCGCTGCGTATCCCGGCCTTCATCCCGCTGATCCTGTGGATCGGCTTCCAAGTGGTGATGTTTGCCGCCGGCGGCGAAAACCAGATATCCTGGGCCTGCCATATTGGCGGCATCATTGCCGGTGGCGTGCTGGTGCTCATCATGCGCAGCCGCGGCGTGCCGCTGCTCGCCGGTGACGACGGCGAGCCGGAACCCGCCGATCAGCCAGCCGCTTCTACTGGGCCGGCGCCAGCCGGTCCCGCTCCCGTGCAACCTGAGACGCGTTGGGGCCGGGGTGGCGCTTCCGGTCACAACTGAACCGATTTGAGCGGTTTGGCCGCTGCCGTGGCATATTGACGTGTTGCGTCGCCACAACTACGGAGAGCGCCACCGCTAGGCGGCAAAAGACCAGAATTCGTCCGGCCAGGATTCCGTTTGGCCGCAATTCAGTCAGGAATGTCGGCTTTCGACAACTCTGCGGAGGCGCACGCTGCTATAGCGCGCCCGGATATCTCAGGAGAGGTGACAGGCAAATGAAGATCCTTGTGCCCGTGAAGCGGGTTGTGGATGCGAACGTCAAGGTTCGCGTCAAGGCTGATGGTTCGGCGGTTGAACTCGCCAATGTCAAGATGGCGATGAACCCGTTCGACGAGATCGCGGTGGAAGAGGCGCTCCGGCTGAAGGAAGCCGGCAAGGCCGAAGAGATCATCGTCGTTTCGGTCGGCCCGCAGCAGGCGCAGGAAACGCTCCGCACCGCGCTCGCCATGGGCGCCGACCGCGCCATCCTGGTCAAGACCGACGAGCAGACCGAGCCGCTCGGCGTCGCCAAGGTGCTGAAGGGCGTCGTTGACGCGGAACAGCCCGGTCTCGTGATCCTCGGCAAGCAGGCGATCGATGATGACTCGAACCAGACCGGCCAGATGCTGGCCGCCCTGCTCGGCTGGGCACAGGGCACTTTCGCCTCCAAGGTCGTGATCGACGGCGACAAGGCCAAGGTGACGCGCGAAGTCGACGGCGGCCTGCAGACGGTGGAACTGAAGATGCCGGCGATCATCACCGCCGATCTTCGCCTCAACCAGCCGCGCTATGCCTCGCTGCCCAACATCATGAAGGCCAAGAAGAAGCCGCTCGACGAAAAGAGCCCGGCCGATTACGGCGCCGACGTCAAGCCGCGCCTGAAGGTGCTCAAGACCGAGGAGCCCAGCGGCCGCAAGGCGGGCGTGAAGGTCAACAGTGTCGCCGAACTGGTCGACAAGCTCAAGAACGAAGCCGGCGTGCTCTGAGACTGGAAGGAACAGATAAAATGACCATTCTCCTCATCGCAGAACACGACAACGCCAGCCTTTCCGACCAGACCGCGAAGGCGCTCTCGGCGGCGCTGCAGATCGGTTCGGACGTGCATGTGCTGGTCGCCGGCAAAGGCGCCAAGGGCGCGGCCGACGCCGCTGCCAAGCTCGAGGGCGTGAGCAAGGTGCTGCTGGCCGAGGCCGACGAACTGGCCGAGCGCCTCGCCGAACCGCTCGCCGCACTCGTTGTCTCGCTGGCCGGCGCCTACGACACCATAATCGCGCCGGCGACCTCGTCGGGCAAGAATGTCGCGCCGCGCGTGGCGGCCCTGCTCGATGTCGCGCAAGTCTCCGAGATCATCGAAGTGGTTTCACCAGACACGTTCAAACGGCCGATCTATGCCGGCAACGCCATCCAGACGGTGCAGTCGAGCGACGCCAAGAAGGTCATCACTGTGCGCACCGCCTCCTTCCAGGCTGCCCCGGAGGGCGGCTCGGCAGCTGTCGAGACGGTCAAGGCCGCGGCCAATCCCGGCCTCTCCACTTTCGTCGAGAACAAACTCTCGGAAACCGACCGTCCGGAGCTGACCTCGGCCAAGATCATCATTTCGGGCGGCCGCGCGCTCGGTTCCTCGGAAAAGTTCCAGGAAGTCATCCTGCCGGTCGCCGACAAGCTCGGTGCAGCCGTCGGCGCCTCGCGCGCTGCCGTCGACGCCGGCTACGCCCCGAATGACTGGCAGGTCGGCCAGACCGGCAAGGTCGTGGCGCCTGACCTCTATATTGCCGTCGGCATTTCCGGCGCCATCCAGCACCTTGCCGGCATGAAGGATTCGAAGGTCATCGTCGCCATCAACAAGGACGAAGAGGCGCCGATCTTCCAGGTTGCCGATTATGGCCTGGTCGGCGACCTGTTCGTCATCCTGCCGGAACTGCAAAAGGCGCTTTGACGCTTTCTGCCAAAGCGTATTAAATTGTGAAAGGGTGGGGTAGACGAAGCTGCCCCACCCTTTTAGTTTGCACTGCACAAAAAGCAGGCCGCAAAGGCCTTTTCGACGGGATCGCTGCAAATGGCCAAGATCGAGACGATCGGCATCATCGGCGCCGGCCAGATGGGCGGCGGCATCGCGCATGTATCAGCACTTTCGGGTTTCAAGGTGCTGATCTACGACGTCTCGCCCGACCGTATCGAGAAGGGCATTGCCACGGTCAGCGGCAACATGGCCCGCCAGGTCGGCTCCGGCAAGCTTGAGGAAAAGCTGCGTAACGAAGCGATGGCGCGCATTTCCGCAGCCCCCACCATGGCTGATCTCGCCGGTGCCGATCTGGTTATCGAGGCGGCGACCGAGGACGAGACGGTCAAGCGCAAGATTTACGCGCAGCTCTGTCCCCAGCTCAACCCGGAAGCCATTCTGGCGACCAACACCTCGTCGATTTCGATCACCCGGCTTGCCGCGCAGACCGACCGTCCCGAGCGTTTCATCGGCATACATTTCATGAACCCCGTGCCGCTGATGAAGCTGGTCGAACTGGTGCGCGGCATCGCTACCGAGGATCAGACCTTCGAGGCGGCCAAGGCCTATGTGAAACAGCTCGACAAGACCATCACCGTCTCTGAAGATTTTCCGGCCTTCATCGTCAACCGCATTCTGTTGCCGATGATCAACGAGGCGATCTACACGCTCTACGAGGGGGTCGGCTCGGTCGATGCCATCGACACCGCCATGCGGCTCGGCGCCAACCATCCGATGGGACCGCTGCAGCTCGCCGATTTCATCGGCCTCGACACCTGCCTGTCGATTATGCAGGTGCTGCATGACGGCCTGTCGGATTCGAAATATCGCCCCTGCCCGCTGCTGGTGAAATATGTCGAGGCCGGCTGGCTCGGCCGCAAGACCGGGCGCGGCTTCTACGACTATCGCGGCGAGCATCCGGTTCCGACGCGCTAACCACCAGAACGAAAGTTCCGTGCTCCCTCAGGACGCCGCTGCAAGCGGCGGCTCTGCTTGGCCTCTTGACCCGGTATCGTCAGGCGCCACGGAAACACAGCCGCGGCCGGCGGCCTTGGCCGCATAGCAGGCAGCATCGGCCCGGGCGATGATCTCGTCGACTTCACCGCTGTTGCTGTGGATTGGCGCCAGCCCGATGCTGGCATCGATCGCATGCGGCCGGCCGTCCCAGCTGAACTGCAGGCCGCGGATGGCGTCGATGACCGAGCGCGCGGCAATCCTGGCGCCGGCGCTCGGCCCGGCTTTCAGGATGACCGCGAATTCGTCGCCGCCGAGGCGGGCCACGATATCCTCCGGCCCAAGCGCACCGCGAATGGCCTCGGCAACCCGCTTCAGCAAGGCGTCGCCGGCGGCGTGCCCGCCAGTGTCGTTGACCAGCTTGAAATGGTCTAGATCGATGAACATGAAATGATGTTCGCCCGCCGGCCTGGCTGTGCCGGCCTTGCGGCTCCGGTCGACCAGTTCCTCCATGGTGCGGATAAAGCTCGAACGGTTGGCAAGGCCAGTCAGCGCATCATGCGCGGCGGCATAGGCGAGCTGGCGCTGCAAGGCGCGCGCATCGGTGAAGTCCTGGAAGACAATGACAAGACCGCAGAACTCCTGGCGGTCGTTCATGATCGGCGACACCACCTGGCGGATGCTGCAGCGCGTGTCGTCGCGACGGATGAGGACGGCGCGACTGTTCTGGTCGGCAGGGCTGGCGCTGCCGAGCGCCGGCCGCGTCATGCCGATCCTTTGCCCGGTTTCTTCGTCCACCGCCCAGTAGACATGGCCAAGCGTCTTGCCGAGCGCCTCTGCGCCAACAACGCCGGTGAGCTTTTCGGCGACAGGGTTCATGAAGGTGATGCGGTTTGCGGCATCGGTGCAGATGACGGCGTCGCCGATCGACTGCAGCGTCACCCTCAGCCGCTCCTTCTCGTCGGCCAGCATTGCCGCCGATACGATGAGGCTTTCCTCGGTTTGCTTGCGCTGGGTGATGTCGGTCAGGCTGCCGATGGCCCTGACCAACCTTCCGTCCTTGTCGCGTTCGAGCGTCTTGCCGCGATCAAGGATCCAGACCCAGTGGCCATCCTTGTGGCGCATCCGGAACTCGGCTTCGAAGAACGGTGTCCTGCCCTCCAGATGGGCACGATCGGCTTCGGCCACGTTTTCGCGATCGTCGGGGTGGATCATCGCCAGCCAGCGGTCGGGGTCGCCGTCCAGCTCGCCATCGGCATAGCCCAGCATCTTCACCCAGGTGGCGGAGTAGGTGGTGCCGCCCTTGCGCATGTCGAGGTCCCAGACGCCTTGTCCGGCGCTGGCCAGGGCAAAATTCCAGCGCGTTTCGGCCTCGGCTATGCGCGCCTCGGATTGCTTGCGCGCGTCGATATCCTCGATCTGCGAGACCAGGTAGAGCGGGCGGCCGCTCTTCTCGTCACGAATGACGGAGCCCGCAAGATGGGCCCATACCGGCGTGCCGTCCTTCCTGAGGTAGCGCTTTTCGAAGTGGAAAGCGTTGACGGTGCCCGCCCGCATGCCGTCCATCGTCTCACGGCCGATCTGCACATCGTCGGGATGGGTGATCTGAAAGAAGGTCAGCGCCTCGATCTCCTGCTTGCTGTAGCCGAGCATGGCGGCGAAGGCCGGGTTGGTTTCGTGGATGCGGCCGTCGAGGCCGACAATGGCGATGCCGATCGCCGAATCCTCCATGGCGCGGCGGAAACGCTGCTCGCTTTCGGCGATCTGCCGGCGGTCGTCCAGTATCCGGTAAATGAACAGGGCGGCGAGAATCAGCGCAACGGCGGCGACCGGCACCGATATCTGCAGGCAGAGTTTCAGCACTTCGGCGCTGACATCGAGCCGCGACAGCAGGAGCGCGACCACGGCAGCGCAAAGCCCTCCGGCCGCAAGCACCAAAGCCACGTGACTGTCAGCCCGCAGGCTTTTTCGCTCTCGTCGCATCACTGTGCATGCCACCCCATGCGCAACACATTTCTGCAAAAAACACTGGATGATCGATTTTAAGGAAAGGTTGCGCCGGAGCCACCGGCAACACGGTGAACCCGCAAAGAATTGCCGGCATGATTAAGGATCGGTGATTATTGGGCGATCTTGAACCGCCCGGTCACCAGCGCACGAAGAACCGTCCCCCGAGCGCGCCCAGACCGGCGAGGACGGCGATGGCGAGCGTGTACCAGGTGGCGACGAAAAGCGGAGAATCGTCGAAGCAGTGCGCGGCGTAGAAGGTCGCCGCCAGGCCGCCGGCGAGCAGTCCCGCGACCGCCCCGGCCAACACCGGCCGCGTCGGCGCTCCATAGCTCAGCATCCACAGGAAGACGGCAAGCGGGCCGATTCCGATCAGCGGGATGAAGCCCATGCAGATCATCATGTTGGAGCCGACCATGCGCGTGCTCCACATCGGCTCCGGCACCATGAACAGTTCGAGAGCCACCGCCACGGCCACCAGCAGCGGCGCCGCCAGCATCCAGGCCGCGGCTCTTGCCGTCGAAGCGCCCGGCGTCGACAACGCCCGGACCAGGCCAAAGGCGGTGACGGCGAGCACGATGGTGAACACGAACTTCGCCAGGAACCGCATCGTGTGCATGGCGGTCATGATGTCGGGACGCGGGCCGATGGTGAGAAAGAAGACCAGAGCCGCGATCACCGCCGCGGCTGCCGCCGCCATCAACCAGGCCGAGCGCAGCGGCATCGCCTTGCTGCTTGTGTCGGCGTCGAGTGCCTTGATGAGATCCCCCGTCCTCATGTCACTGCCGCCCGAAGCGCCCCTGCCCAAATCGCTTGGCGATCGCGGCAAGCCCGCGATGCAGCGACACCCGCACCGCCGTCTCGCTGACGCCGAGCCTGGCCGCCGTCTCGCCGATGGAGCGGCCGTCGACCGAGATCGAAGAAACGACGGAACGCTGCGCAGCCGGCAGTCCGTCCAGCGCCCGGTTGATGTCGCGTTCGCTGACGGTCTCGGTTTCCGGCTCGGCAAAGGTCTCGGCGATCTCGTCGATCTCGATTTCGATGCGCCGTCCGCGCCGCCGGAAAGCATCGATCAGCTTGAAGCGGGCTATCGCATAGATCCATGGCAACACCGGCGCGTCCTGGCGCCAGGTATGCCGTTTCACATGAATGGCCAGCAAGGTTTCCTGCACGACATCCTCGGGATCGACCCCGCCCTGTACGATCTTGCGCCTCGCAAAGCCGCGAACCAGCGCGGCGATCCGGTGCAAAAAGTCGGCGTAGGCCCTTTCATCTCCCGCGATCGCGGCCCGCATCAGCCGGGAAAGCTCGGCCTCATCCTTGCCGCTCACAAGAGTTCACTCCCCGATCTTCGCGCCTCGGCACCGATTTGTTACGTGTCCGGCGAAATGATGTCCAAGCCAAAGTGCCGCAAAATCACGAAAGTTTGCGGGAGCGGCGACCGATTGAAGCAGCCGAGCAATGTTGACTACTGCTGTCAGGTATCGATAGGTGCAGCCTGCGAAACCAGAACCACCGAGACTGAGGATGACGCCATGAGATACACGCTCTCCACCCTAGCGGGGGCCACAGCGCTGGCCGTGAGCATGATCGCCGGGCCGGCGATGGCCGCGGATGCCGGCATCATCGTCTACAACGCCCAGCATGAGAGCCTGGCCAAGGAATGGGTCGAAGGTTTCACCAAGGAAACCGGCATCAAGGTCACGCTGCGCAATGGCGGCGACAGCGATTTCTCCAACCAGATCGTCGCCGAGGGCGCTTCTTCGCCGGCCGACGTGTTCCTGACCGAAAACTCGCCGGCGATGACCCTGGTCGAAGCGGCGGGCCTTTTCGCGCCGGTCGACGCCGACACGCTGGCGCAAGTCCCGGCCGAATTCCAGCCGAGCAGCGGCAGATGGGTGGGTGTCGCGGCGCGCAGCACCGTCTTTGCCTACAACAAAACCAAGCTCACGGCCGAAAAGCTGCCCAAATCGATGCTTGATCTCGCCGATCCGAGCTGGAAAGGCCGCTGGGCAGCCTCGCCTTCCGGCGCCGATTTTCAGGCCATCGTCAGCGCGTTGCTCGAGCTCAAGGGCGAAGCCGCAACCGCCGACTGGCTGAAGGCCATGAAGGAGAATTTCACCGCCTACAAGGGCAACGGCACGGTGATGAAGGCGGTCAATGCCGGCGAGATCGAAGGCGGAATCATCTACCACTATTACTATTTCGGCGATCAGGCAAAGACCGGCGAAAACAGCAAGAACGTCGAACTGCATTATTTCAAGAACCAGGATCCCGGCGCTTTCGTCTCGATCTCCGGCGGCGGCGTGCTCGCCTCGAGCAAACACCCGAAGGAAGCCCAGGCGTTCCTCAAATGGGTGACCGGGAAAGGCGGCCAGGACGTGCTGAAGACCGGCACGTCCTTCGAATACGCTATCGGCAAGGACGCGCAGTCCAATCCCAGGCTGGTGCCGCTGGCCGACCTGCAGGCGCCGAAGGTCGATCCGGCGACACTGAACTCCAAAAAGGTGACGGACCTGATGACGGCAGCCGGCTTGCTTTAGGCTGGGTTCGTCCTAAAAGGGCAACGATTGCGCTCCTGCCGGACTTTCCGCAGGAGCGCTCTGTTATCGAGATGGCATTGTCCATGACAACACATTGCGTTTCCGGCCGCGCCTGCGGCGCCCCCGCCCCGGCGGCAGTGGCGCGGTCGAGCTGATGCAAACTGCGGTCGATCTCGAACGTTCAGGCCAGAGAGTCGGGCGGTCCCGCCGGAAGCCCATGTCCTGGATCGCGCTTGCCGCCATAATTGTCTCGCTGCTGTCGCTGCTGCCGCTGGCGTTCATCATCTGGATCGGTGTGCAGATCGGCTGGGACACTGCTTCGGCCCTGGTCTTCCGGCCGCGCGTCGGCGAACTTCTGGTCAACACCGTGCTTCTGGTGGCGCTCACCGTGCCGATCGCCACCGTGCTGTCGGTGACGCTGGCATGGCTGACCGAGCGCAGCGACCTGCCCGGCGCCGGCTTGTGGGCTTGGCTGTCGGTGGCGCCGCTCGCCATCCCCGCCTTCGTGCATTCCTACGCCTGGATCACCATGGTGCCGACCTTGCACGGCCTGTGGGCCGGCGTGCTGGTCTCGGTTCTCGCCTATTTCCCGTTCCTCTATCTGCCGCTGGCGGCGGCTCTGCGCCGGCTCGATCCTGCTTTGGAGGACGCAGCCGCAGCACTCGGCCTTGGACCATTGCGGGTGTTTTGGCGTGTCGTGCTGCCGCAGCTGAGACTGGCCATTTGCGGCGGCGCGCTGCTGGTCGGCCTGCATCTGCTGGCCGAATACGGCCTCTACGTCTTCATCCGCTTCGACACTTTCACCACGGCGATCGTCGACCAGTTCCAGTCGACCTTCAACGGTCCCGCCGCCAACATGCTGGCCGGCGTCCTGGTGACTTGCTGCTTCGTGCTGCTCGCGCTGGAGGTGCTGGTGCGCGGCGAGGAACGCTATGCCCGCGTAGGCTCGGGTGCCGCGCGCCGCCAGCAGCGCACCAGGCTCGGTCGCGCCACCCTGCCCTGCCTGGCTCTGCCTGCCATCGCCACGCTTCTCGCCATCGGCGTGCCCTTCGTCACCATCGGCCGCTGGCTGGTCGCCGGCGGCGCCGATGTCTGGCGTTTGGACGAGATCGGCCTGGCGCTTGGCCAGACGCTGTTCCTGGCGCTGGCCGGCGCCTTGCTTGCGACCATCGCCGCCATGCCGATGGCCTGGATCTCGATCCGCGCGCCGGGACCGCTGCAGCGGCTGCTCGAAGGCTGCAACTACATTGTCGGTTCGCTGCCCGGCGTGGTCATCGCGCTGGCCTTGGTCACCATTACCGTGCGCATCGCCATGCCGCTCTACCAGACGCTGTTCACAATCCTGGTCGCCTATGCCCTGATGTTCCTGCCGCGCGCCTTGATCAGCCTCAGAGCCTCGATCGCACAGGCGCCGGTCGAGCTCGAACGCGCCGCCGCCAGCCTTGGCCGGCCGCCGCTGAAGGCGCTTTGGTCGACAACGATTCGCCTGTCGGCGCCGGGGGCTGCGGCCGGCATGGCGCTGGTCGCGCTCGGCATCATGAACGAGCTGACCGCCACCCAGATGCTGGCGCCCAACGGCACGCGCACGCTGGCCATGGCGTTCTGGTCCTATAGCGGCGAGATCGACTATGCCTCCGCCGCCCCTTACGCCTTCATCATGGTGGCGATGTCGCTGCCGCTGACCTGGCTGCTCTATGTCCAGTCGAAACGGATGGCCGGGCGATGAGCTTTCTCGAAATCAATGGCCTCACCAAGCACTACGGCCCGGTCGCAGCCCTTGCCGGCATCGAGCTCAGCGCCGCAAGCGGCAGTCGCACCGCGATCGTCGGCCCGTCCGGCTGCGGCAAGACGACGTTGCTGCGGCTGATCGCCGGCTTCGAGGCGCCCGACCAGGGCCGCGTCGTGCTCGACGGCGAGGTGCTGGCCAATGGCGGCCATGCGGTGCCGGCGCACCGCCGCGGCATTGGCCTGGTGGCGCAGGACGGCGCCCTGTTCCCGCATCTCAGCATCGGCGACAATATCGGCTTTGGCATGGCCCGCGGCGAGGACCAGCGCGCCGAGCGCATCGCCGAGCTCGCCTATACCGTCGGGCTGGACAAGGCGATCCTCAAGCGCCGCCCGCACCAGCTCTCCGGCGGCCAGCAGCAGCGCGTGGCGCTGGCCCGCGCCATGGCGATGAAGCCCAGGCTGATGCTTCTCGACGAACCGTTCTCGGCGCTCGACACCGGTCTGCGCGCCTCGATGCGCAAGGCGGTCGCCGAACTACTCGAAGCCGCCGGCATCACCACCATCCTGGTCACCCACGACCAGGCCGAGGCGCTGTCCTTCGCCAGCCAGGTGGCGGTCATGCGCGACGGAAAGTTCTCTCAGATCGGCACACCGCGAGAACTCTATCTGCAGCCGAAAGACCGCATGGTTGCCGAGTTTCTTGGCGACGCCATCATCTTGCCGGCAAAGATTTCAGGCGGCTTCGCCACCTCCTCGCTTGGTCGCATAGCCGTCGACTCGAAGGAGCGGCGCGACATCGCCCGCATCATGCTGCGACCGGAGCAGGTGCAGGTAAAGCGCACGTCGCGCGAAGGCATGTCGGGTCCTGCGGGCACGATATTCGCCGAGGTGACGGACTCGGAATTCGCAGGCTCGATGTGCACCATTGCGGTGCGTTTGTTGAACAACCCCGATCCGCCCGACGCCGCGGCAATAGGCAGCACGCCGCTGATCCTGCGCAAACCGGGTATCGACGCGCCTTCCGTCGGCGAGATCGTGCGCCTGACAGTTTCCGGCAAGGCGCATGTCTTCGCCTGAACTGCCGATGCGTCGGATTGGCGCGAGCGGCTGCGTCAATCGACTCGTTTCCCAGCATTGTCGAACCAATGCAGCTTCTCGGCCCTGGCCACGACGCGCAGTTGATCGCCGGGTTTGGCCGTGGCGCGGCCGGCCACACGCACGACGATGCGGTTGCCGCCGGCGGCACAGTGAAGAAAGCTTTCGGCTCCCACAGGTTCGACCGCCTCGACCGCCGCAGGCAGAATAAGCGCGCCGGATGATGCCTCGGCACTGAAGGTGACGTCGGCATCCTCAGGGCGGAAGCCAAGCGTGGCGGCGTTCGTAGGCGCGAAGTCAACCGTCTTGCCGTCGGTCAGCGCCGGACCAGCCGGTCCTTGCGAAAGAGGCAGAAGGTTCATCGGCGGCGCTCCGATGAAGCAGGCGACGAAGGTCGATGCCGGCTTCTCGTAGATGTCGAGCGGCGCGCCCGTCTGCTCGACCAACCCGCCATTCATGACGACGAGAATATCGGCCAGCGTCATCGCCTCAAGCTGGTCGTGGGTGACGTAGACCGAGGTGACACCGAGCGAGCGCTGCAAATTCTTGATTTCGACCCGCATCTGGCCGCGCAGTTTGGCGTCGAGGTTGGAAAGCGGTTCGTCGAACAGGAAGACTTTTGGATTGCGCACGATTGCGCGACCCATGGCCACGCGCTGGCGCTGGCCGCCGGAAAGCTCGCGCGGGCGCCGGTCGAGCAGCGCCGTGAGCTCCAGCACCTTGGCGGTCGAGCGAACCCTGCTGTCGATCTCGTCCTTGGGAGTACCCCGGTTGCGCAACCCGTAGGCCATGTTGTCGTAGACCTTCATATGTGGATAGAGCGCATAGTTCTGGAACACCATGGCGATGTCGCGCTCGGTCGGACCGATCGTGTTGACGATCTTGCCGTCGATGGCGACGATGCCGGAAGAAATGGTCTCAAGCCCGGCGATCATCCGCAGCAGCGTGGACTTGCCGCAGCCGGACGGCCCAACCAGAACGCAAAGCTCCTTGTCGGGAATGGCGATCGAGACACCCCTCACCGCCTCGACGCCGCCGGGATAGACTTTCTTCACATCCTTCAGATCGACGGTCGCCATCAGCTTCTCACTTTTCGGTATCGACCAGTCCGCGCACGAACCAGCGTTGCATCAGCACCACGATCAGGATCGGCGGCAGGATGGCCAGCATCGCGGTGACCATGACCAGATGCCATTGGGTATCGGCATCGGCGAAGGAGACCATCTTTCTAAGTGCGATGACGATGGTGTTCATGTCATTGCTGTTGGTGACGAGCAGCGGCCACAGGTACTGCGTCCAGCCATAAATGAAGAGGATGACGAACAGCGCCGCGATGTTGGTGCGCGACAGCGGCAGCAGGATGTCGAAAAAGAAGCGCCATGGTCCGGCGCCGTCGACACGCGCCGCTTCCACCAACTCACCTGGGATGGTCATGAAGAACTGGCGAAACAGAAGCGTGGCGGTGGCCGAGGCGATCAGCGGAATGATCAGGCCGGCATAGGTGTCGATCATGCCGAGATCGACCATCACCTTGTAGGTCGGCAGGATGCGCACCTCGACGGGAAGCATCAGCGTGATGAAGATCAGCCAGAAGAAGACCATCCGAAGCGGAAAACGGAAGAACACGATCGCATAGGCCGAAAGGATCGAGATGAAAATCTTCCCCACCGCGATGCCGAGCGCCATGATCGTGGTGTTGAGCAGCAATCGGCCGACACTGACGCCGCCGATGCGGCCGACACCGCCGAACAGCGCCTCGCTGTAATTTTTCCAGACCTGGTCGCCGGGCAAAAGAGGCAATGGCGGCTTGAGGATGGTCTGCAGCGTCTGCGTGGAGGCAACGAAGGTGTAGTAGATCGGGAAAGCGACGATCAGGATGCCCAGGATGAGCACGGCGTGGGCGATGAGGGCGCGAAGCGGGGACTGACCAATCATCGCTCGCGCTCAACCGTAGTGGACTTTGCGTTCCACATAGCGGAACTGGATGGCCGTGAGTGAGATGACGATGACCATCAGGATGACCGACTGCGCGGCCGAATCGCCGAGGATCAAATTGACGAAACCGTCATTGTAGACCTTGTAGACCAGCGTCTCGGTGGCCTTGCCTGGCCCGCCGCCGGTGACGGCATGAACGATACCGAAAGTGTCGAACAGCGCATAGACAGTGTTGACGACCAGCAGGAAGAAGGTCGTCGGTGCGAGCAGCGGGAAGACGATGGTCCAGAAGCGCTTCGTCTCCCCGGCGCCGTCCATGGCCGCCGCCTCTATCAACGTCTTCGGCACCGCCTGCAGCCCGGCGACGAAGAACAGGAAATTGTAGCTGATCTGCTTCCAGGCAGCCGCAGACACCAGCAGGATCATGGCTTGGTTTCCGTTAAGCAAGGGATCCCAGGCGATGCCGAGACCTCTCAAGGCGTAGGCCAGCGAACCGATCGAGGGGTTGAACAGAAACAGCCACAACATGCCGGCAATCGCCGGCGCCACCGCATACGGCCAGATCAGCAGCGTGCGATAAAGGCCTTTGCCGCGCACCACCCTCTCGGCCATGACGGCAAGCAACAGGGCCACACCCATGGCGACCATCGCGGTCGCCAGAGAGAACACCAGCGTAACTTTGATCGAGTTGAGGTAGGCCGGGTCGGCCAGCACCTTGCGAAAATTGGCGAGCCCGACGAACTTGCTCTTCAGCCCGAACGGGTCTTCCCTAAGCATCGACTGGTAGAGCGCCTGCCCCGTCGGCCAGTAGAAAAAGATCAGCGTAATGGCGAGTTGCGGCGCCACCAGCAGGTAAGGCAGGGTCTTGTTGGGAAAGACGACGCGTGGAGACAGTGTGGTTCCCTCGCTGTTCAGGAAGTCGTCCACGCGGGTCCGCGTGGACGAGGTTCAACTGACAAATCGCTTCAATTTCCGATCGCTTCCTGAATCGCCTTGTTGCCGCGTGCGACCGCGTTGTCGAGCGCCTGCTGCGCAGTCTGCTGGCCGGCCAGCATCTTCTCGAACTCCTCATTCTCGATGTCGCGCACCTGCGGCAGGTTGACGAGGCGCACGCCCTTCGAGTTCTCGGTCGGCGCCTTGCCCAGCATCTGCAGGATCGGCGTCTCACGGCCCGGATTCTTGTCATAGAAGCCGGACTTCTTGGTCGCCTCATAGGCAGCGAGCGTCACCGGCAGATAACCCGACTTCTGGTGCAGATACTCCTGCACTTCGGTCTTGGACAGGTAGGAGAAGAACGCCGCGACGCCCTTGTATTCCTCGTCCGATTTGTTGCCGAACACCCACAGGCTGGCGCCGCCCGGCGTGGTGTTCTGGGGCGCGCCCTTGGCGTCACTATCATAGGGAAGCTGGCCGATGCCGTAGTTCATGCCCGACTTGACGATGTCACCGAGACCCCCCGACGATTCGGTGAAGATGCCGCATTCTCCGGCAAGGAAGATCTGCTTGGCTTCGGATGTACGGCCGCCATATTTGAAGGTGCCGTCCTTGGCCAGGTCGGCGAGGGCCTGGAAATGATTGACGAAGATCGGCGCATTGATCTTGAGCTCGACGTCGGTTCCGGCAAGTCCGTTCTGGTTGGTGCCATAGGAAACGTCGTTCCAGGCAGCGAAGGCCTCAAGGTGGATCCAGGTCAACCAGGTCGAGGTATAGCCGCAGGAAGCGGCGCCGCTCGCCTTGATCTTCTTGGCGGCTTCCCACACCTCGTTCCAGGTCTTTGGCGGATTGTTCACATCAAGCCCGGCCTTCTGGAAGATATCCTTGTTGTAGTAGAGGATGGGCGACGAGGAATTATAGGGGAAGGACAGCATGGTCCCGTCCGGCTTCGAATAGTAGCCGACGATGCCGGGCAAATACTGGCTCTTGTCGAAGGTCACGCCGGCGCTGGTCAGCACATCGGCCACCGGCTTGATCGCACCTTCGGCGGCCATCATGACGCCGGTACCCACGTCGAACACCTGGATGATATCGGGCGCTTGCCCCGCACGAAAGGCAGCGATGCCGGCATTCAGCGTTTCGGGATAGGTGCCCTTGAAAACAGGGAGAATTTCATAGTCGCTCTGGCTGGCATTGAAATCGTTGGCGATCTTGTCGACCACCTCGGCATTGGCGCCGGTCATTGCATGCCACCAACTGATCTGGGTGGCGGCGAAGGCGGAGGTGGTGGAAAGCAGGGTCAAGGTGGCGGCAACACCGGCCGCAAAGCCGAACAACTTCATGTTTCATCTCCCGTTTGTCATTGGCGAAAGGGGCACTCCCGCAAAGGCAATATGTGTCGCTGATGACAATCGGACAACGGATTTGTTGCTGTTTCGTGAATTTCATACCCGGCTAACTTCGCGCCCCCTCGCTCTGCAACGAGGACAGAGAGAAATGCCAAGCCGGCTCAGCGATACATGGGCGCGGTGGGCCTGCGACGATCGCCGACCGCCGGCGATGCATGAAGGGCCCCCGTGACAGCGCCACGCACCTGTACCATGCGGCCGCCATACCGGCGCTCGGCCAGATCGAGATCGGTAGAGCGGCATCGCGCCAAGCGCTGCTGTGACCCTGTCTGGAATGAGACAGGATCGCCGCAAGGTACAACCCGAAAAACCCGCTGTAGTTGTAGTTCGCATAACCGATTCTTCGTCAAGCGCGACATACTAATCAAGTGGACGGCTTGATTGCTGTGGGAGAGCAGGTGGGGCGAGATGCTGACGGTCTATAATTGTATCGTGCATGAGCACGATCTGAGACTGGTCGCACTGGCAGCGCTCATTTGCGGTATTTCTTCCTTCTCGGCGGTCAACCTGCTTCGCCATGTCGACCGCTCGAGCGAGCGCAACCGCTATACCTGGCTGATGATAGCAGCCACTTCCACCGGCTTCGGTATCTGGGCGACGCATTTCATCGCAATGCTTGCCTTTTCTCCCGGAATCCCCAACGCCTACAATGCGGAAATGTCGGCGCTTTCGCTCGCCGGTTCCGTCGCCCTGACCGCCGCGGGCATGTGGATCGCCACCTTGCGCCGGGGCATCGACTACCCTCTGGTCGGCGGCGCCGTCCTCGGCGCCGGTATCGCCGCCATGCACTATATCGGCATGGCCGCCTTCGAGGTCGAAGGGCGCATCGTCTGGAACCCGCTGCTGGTCGGCGTCTCGGTGCTGACAGGCGTCACCCTCGCCGCGCTGGCGCTGCTGGTCGTGTTGCGACGGCCGTCCATGCAGGCCACAATCGCCGCCGCCATCCTGTTGACGCTGGCGATCTGCAGCCTGCACTTCATCGCGATGGGCGCGGTGTCGATCTTCCCGGACTCCTCCATCGAGATATCGCAGTTCACGGTCGAACCGATGTCGCAGGCCTTCGCCGCCGCTGCTGTCAGCCTGGCTATCCTGGTGCTTTCAGCCGCAGCATTGTGGATCGACCTGCGCTTCCGTCGTCACAAGATCGAGGCCGAGCGCATGCACGGCCTCGCCAACGCCGCCGTCGAGGGCCTGATCGTATGCGACGGCGCCCGCATCGTCAGCGCCAATGACAGCATCGCCGCGCTAACCGGCATTGCGCCGGAAGTGCTGAACGCGATGCTGCTTGGCGACCTCTTCGGCGAACGCACCGCGGCCGGCATGTCCGACTGCAGCGGACAGGCACAGGAAGCGGAGCTCAGAGCCCATGACGGCGCCACCATCCCCGTCGAACTTATCGCCAGGAGCATCGACTATTGCGGCAAGCGGCACAGCGTGGTCGCCGTGCGCGACATCCGCGAACGCAGGAAGGCCGAGCAGGAGATACTGCGCCTCGCCCATTTCGACCCGCTGACCGGGCTCCCCAACCGCCGCAGTTTCTCCGGCCGGCTCGAGGCCGAAATTGCCGCAATGGACCGCGGCGGCAAGGGCGGGCATCTTGCGCTGCTGCTGCTCGACCTCGACCGCTTCAAGGAAGTGAACGACCTGTTCGGGCATGGCGCCGGCGATGCCATGCTGCAGAAGGTGGCGCTATGCGCCTCCGCCGTGCTCCGCCACGGACAGATGCTGGCGCGTCTCGGCGGCGACGAGTTCGCCATCATCGCTCCAAACCTTCCCGATCCGCAGGCGGCCGGCCGCATCGCCGAGGCGGTGCTGGCGGCCATGCGCGAGGAAAACCGGCTGTCGGTCGGTGGCGGGCTGGTGTCGGCCAGCATCGGCATTGCACTTTATCCGCTCGACGCCGATGAGCCGACACTCCTGGTCAGCCACGCCGACACCGCGCTCTACCGCGCCAAGGCCGAGGGCAAGGACACCTACCGTTACTTCGAGGCCTCGATGGGCGCCGAGGCGCGAGACCGGCGCGTGATGGAGCACGAACTGCGCCAGGCCATGGCGCGCGATGAGTTTCGCCTCGTCTACCAGCCACAAAAGGAGATCAGCAGCGGGCGGATGGTCGGGTTCGAAGCGCTGATCCGCTGGCGCCATCCGCAGCGCGGCGACGTGTCGCCGGCGACCTTCATCCCGGTGGCCGAAGACAGCGGCGTCATCATCCAGATCGGCGAATGGGTGCTGGCGACGGCCTGCGCCGAGGCAGCGCGCTGGAAGAACCCTCTCACCGTCGCGGTCAATGTCTCGGCGGTGCAGCTCCACAATCCGAATTTCAGCCGCAAGGTGCATGAAGTCCTGCTCGGCTCCGGCCTGACGCCCGGCAGGCTCGAACTCGAGATCACCGAAACGGCGCTGGTCAAGGACATGCCGCGCGCGCTGGCGACCTTGCGCCAGGTGAAGGCGCTTGGCGTGCGTGTGGCGATGGACGATTTCGGCACCGGCTACTCCTCGCTGTCCAATCTCCGCGCCTTCCCCTTCGACAAGATCAAGATCGACGGCTCATTCATCAAATCAGTCGACAGCAACGGCCAGGTGGCAGCCATCGTGCGCGCCGTTCTGGGGCTTGGCCGCGGTCTCGGCCTGCCGGTTCTGGCCGAGGGCGTCGAGACGCTGGGCGAGCTGAAATTCCTCGACGCCGAGGCCTGCGAGATCGGCCAGGGCTACTATCTAGGCCGGCCGAGCCCGATCGAGGCGTTCAGCGAACTTACCGGCGTCGCGGCGCCGGCGGCACAAGACGACGCCAGCGTCAAACAATGCGGCGGCAGCATCTTGATGCTGCCGCCGGCGGCGGCCCTGCGCTCAGCCTAGAGCAATTTCAGGAAAAGTGTGAAACGGTTTTCCGTCCGAAATTGCGTCGAAACAAAAAAGTTAGCGCGGGTAGCCGTTTCGACGAAACGGTGAACCGCTCTAAGGGGCGAGTGCGGCCTCGACCAGGCGCTTGGCATCCGGTCCCGACCATTCGGCCGGTCCGTTCATATGCGCGACCAGGCAGCCTTCGCCATCGATCAGCATGGTGACGGGGAGGCCTAGCGCCAAGCCGCGCGTCTGGACGTCGTTGAACAGCGCCAGCGTCGAATCGCGGTAGTAGCCGAGCGACCCGATGCCGATATCGGCGAGGAACTTCTTCGGCTTCACATCGTCGCCGGCATCGACATTGACCGCGACCACTTCGAAGGCATCGCTGCCCTTTTCCTTCTGCAAGGCGTCGAGCGCCGGCATTTCGGCGCGGCAGGGCGCGCACCACGTTGCCCACAAATTGAGCAGCACGGTCTTGCCGGCATGATCGGCGATCGTCATCGGCTTGCCGTCGGGACCGTTGAAGGCGAGACTTTTCAGCGATTGCGGCGGATCGGCGGGCAGCAATGCCGCCACCTGGCCGGTGGCCGCGGCGGCAACCTTTTTGGCGCGGTCGCTCTTGGCGGCGCAGGCGACATCGTTCTTGCTGTTGCCCGCGCCGGCCGCAGGTGCGCTGCCGGTGGCTGCGTTGTTGCCAGACCCGCTCTCGCTGACATATACCGCGACCGCGCCGGCCAGCACGCCCGCCAGCAAAGCGGCGAGGATCAGGCGCGGGGCCGGGAAGTATCTGTTACCGTCTGCCATTTTCTAAGACTGCTCCGGAGCACGGGTTATAGCGATGAGCGACAAGAAGGCCAGCAACCAGATGTGGGGCGGACGTTTTGCCTCGGGTCCGGCCGCGATCATGGAAGCGATCAACGCGTCGATTTCGTTCGACCGCAAACTCTATGCCCAAGACATAAGAGGTTCGATCGCCCACAGCGAGATGTTGGCTGAAACGGGCATTATTTCGGCGGCCGATCAAGAAAAAATCGCTCACGGGCTGAACACGATCCTGAAAGAGATCGAGGCCGGCACGTTCGAGTTCTCGACCCGGCTGGAAGACATTCACATGAACATCGAGGCCCGCCTTGCCGACCTGATCGGCCCGGCCGCCGGCCGCCTGCACACGGCGCGGTCACGCAACGACCAGGTGGCGGTGGATCTCCGGCTCTGGGTCAAGGACGAGTGCTTTCGCGTCGCCGAGGCGCTGAAGGGGCTGATCTCAGCCCTGCTCGACCGCGCCGAGGAGCATGCGGCGACCGTGATGCCCGGCTTCACCCACATGCAGGCGGCGCAGCCGGTGACCTTCGGCCACCATTGCATGGCCTATGTCGAGATGTTTTCGCGCGACCTGTCGCGCGTCCGCGACGCCATCGATCGGATGGATGAAAGCCCGCTCGGCGCGGCAGCGCTTGCCGGCACCAGTTTTCCGATCGATCGCCACAAGACCGCCAAGGCGCTCGGCTTCCGCGAGCCGATGCGCAATTCCCTGGACAGCGTCTCCGACCGCGATTTCGCGCTGGAGTTTTTGAGCCTGGTGGCGATCTCCGCCACGCATCTGTCGCGGCTCGCCGAAGAAATCATCATCTGGTCGACGCCGCAATTCGGCTTTGTCAGACTGTCGGACAGTTTCTCCACCGGCTCCTCAATCATGCCGCAGAAGAAGAACCCGGACGCCGCCGAACTGGTGCGCGGCAAGACCGGCCGCGTCACCGGCCATCTCGTCGGGCTGCTGACGGTGATGAAGGGCATGCCGCTGACCTATGGCAAGGACATGCAGGAAGACAAGGAATCGGTCTTCGACGCCGCCGAGACGCTCGATCTGATGCTGGCGGCGATGACCGGCATGGTGCGCGACATGACGGTCAATGCCGCCGCCATGAAGAAGGCCGCCAGCTCGGGCCACGCGACCGCGACCGACCTCGCCGACTGGCTGGTGCGAACGCTGGGCCTGCCCTTCCGTGAGGCACACCATGTCACCGGCCGCGCGGTGGCGGTGGCCGAAGAGAAGAAGGTGAGCCTTGAAAAGCTGTCGCTGGAAGATCTGCAGTCGATCAACCCCGGCATCACGGCAGACATCTTCTCGGTTCTGGCGGTGCAGAATTCGGTGAAGAGCCGCACCAGTTTCGGCGGCACGGCGCCGTCGGAGGTCAGGAAGCAGATCCGCAGCTGGAAAAAGCGCATCGCCAAGGCATGATGCCGGGGTGCAATGCGCCTAAAACTCGGTTAAAAGCGCAGCACATAAAGTTTCGGACGGATGGATCGATGACCGCAAGCAGGATTTTGGTGACGCTGACGCTGCTGACGGCGATGGCTGCCGTGACCGCTTGCGGCCGTAAGGCCGGTCTCGACACGCCCTATGAAGCGGCCGTCCAGGCCCGCAAGGACGCCGAGCGCGCCAAACAGCCGGTGCCGCCGGAGCCGGAAAAACCGGTCGTGGACAAGAAGTTCATCCTCGACCCGCTGATCTAGAGCCGATGAGACCGGCTTGGTCTTTCTGGCCAGGTCTCGTGCTCCAACTTCCGGAAACACTCTCGTGAACCATTTCGATTACCGCGACGGCGTGCTCCATGCCGAGAACGTGGCGATACCAGACATCGCCGCAAGCGTCGGCACGCCGTTCTATTGTTATTCGACGGCAACCTTGACGAGGCACTACCGGGTGTTCGCCGGGGCCTTTGCCGGGCTCGACACGCTGGTCTGTTACGCCTTGAAGGCGAATTCCAACCAGGCGGTGCTGCGAACGCTGGCAAAGCTCGGCGCCGGCGCCGACACCGTCTCGGAAGGCGAAATGCGCCGCGCGCTCGCCGCCGGCATCCCGGCCAGCAAGATCGTATTCTCGGGCGTCGGCAAGACCGCGCGCGAGATGGATTTTGCGCTCGAGGCCGGCATTCTCTGCTTCAATGTCGAATCCGAGCCGGAGCTGGAGTTGCTGTCGGCCCGCGCCACCGCGCTCGGCAAGGTGGCGCCGGTCTCGCTGCGCATCAACCCGGATGTCGACGCCAGGACGCACAGGAAGATCTCCACCGGAAAGGCCGAGAACAAGTTCGGCATTCCATGGCAAAGGGCGCGCCAGGTCTATGCCCGCGCGGCCGGTTTGCCGGGCACCAAGCCCATCGGCATCGATACCCATATCGGCAGCCAGATCACCGAGTTGCAGCCCTTTGACGATGCTTTCGCGCTTCTGGCGGAACTGGTCGGCGCGCTGCGCGCCGATGGCCACGCCGTCGAGCATGTCGATCTCGGCGGCGGCCTCGGCATCCCCTACCGCACCGACAACAGCCCGCCGCCTCTGCCCGATGCCTATGCCGAGATCGTCAGGAAGCACCTGACAAAGCTTGGAGTGAAGGTGATGTTCGAGCCGGGCCGGCTGATCGTCGGCAATGCCGGCATCCTGGTCTCGGAAGTGATCTTCGTGAAGGAAGGCGACGCCAAGAACTTCCTCGTCGTCGACGCCGCCATGAACGATCTGATCCGGCCGACGCTCTACGATGCCTTCCACGACATCAAGCCGGTGGTGCAGCCGCCGGCCGACACGCCGCGCATGGCGGTCGACGTCGTCGGCCCGGTCTGCGAGACCGGCGACTATCTCGGCCTCGACCGTGACCTGCCCCGGCTCAAGTCTGGCGACCTCATTGCCGTCACCACCGCCGGCGCCTATGGCGCGGTGCAATCCGGCACCTACAACACAAGGCTGCTGGTGCCTGAGGTTCTGGTCGACGGCGACCGTTTCCATGTCGTACGCCGGCGCCAGACCTATGACGAGCTGATCGGCCTGGATTCGGTGCCCGACTGGCTTGCATAGGAGCCGCCACGGCGGCTGCGCTACAGCCGGTTTTGGATGAGCATCCTTGTGTCGGCGATCCTGTCCTCGTCGCGGCGGTAGAACGTCCATTGCTTGATGCGCTTGGGGCGCAGCAGGCCCGCCTGGGTAAGCACGCGCATATGTTCGGAGAGCGTCGCCTGAGTAATGCCGAGCTTCTCCGCGATCAGCAGCGCGCAAACGCCGTCCTCGACCAGATCGCCGTCTGCCTGGGCCGGGAAATGCGCCTGCGGATCCTTCAGCCAGTCGAGGATCTGCAGCCTGCGTTCATTGGCGATCGCCTTGAAGATTTCAACCTCTTGCATTTAGCCATTTTGCCAAGTTACTAATTGCTGTCAATCCCAAGGAGATGGTCATGACGAACGGCAACACCGTCACGCGCGAACGCATCGCCGCGATGGAACCGCGCATCCGCCCCTATATCAGGCACACGCCGGTGCTGCGCGTCGACATGGCCGATTTCGACCGGCCGCCGCTGGCGGTCGACCTCAAGCTCGAATGCCTGCAGCATTCCGGCTCGTTCAAGGCGCGCGGCGCCTTCACCAATCTGCTCGAACGGCCGGTGCCTGCGGCCGGCGTCGTCGCCGCATCGGGCGGCAATCATGGCGCCGCGGTCGCCTATGCCGCCATGCGGCTTGGCCACAAGGCGACGATCTTCGTTCCCGAAGTCAGCCCACCGGCCAAGCTGCAGCGCATCCGCGGCTACGGCGCCGAACTGATCGTCGGCGGCGCCCGCTATGCCGAGGCGCTGGCCGCCAGCGAGGCTTTTGCCGAAAAGACCGGGGCGCTGCAAATCCATGCCTTCAACCAGGAGGAAACATTGGTCGGCCAGGGCACGCTTGGCCTCGAAATCGAAAACGATCTGCCCGACATCGACACGCTGCTGGTCGCTGTCGGCGGCGGCGGCCTGATCGGCGGCATCGCCGCCTGGTTTGCCGGCCGCATCAGGATCATCGCCATCGAGCCCGAAGGCGCGCCGACGCTGCATCACGCCTTCGAAGCCGGCCACCCCGTCGATGCGCCGGCCGAAGGCGTTGCCGCCGATTCGCTGGCGCCCAAGCGCGTCGGCGAGATGATGTTCCCGATCGCCGAGGCTTTTGTCGAGCGCTCCATTCTGGTCACCGACGACGCCATCATTGCCGCGCAGAAGGCGCTGTGGGAGCGGGTGCGTATCATCGCCGAGCCGGGTGGGGCCGCTGCCTTTGCGGCTCTCTTGTCCGGCCGCTACACCCCGGCGCCGGGCAAACGGATCGCGGTCCTGGTATGCGGCTCGAACACCGATCCCACGAAATTCTAAACCTTGCTGCGACTGAAGTGGGACGCAAACCCGCCAAAGCTTTTCAAGTTTTCCGGAACCGCCTCGCCTTTGCCGTGTTTGCTGGTAAACTTCTGCTTGTTGAGTCCGGGCTATCCCGCCCGGGCAGGAAGGGCCAATGACGGAACGCCCCATTTCCAGTGGCGATCGCAGCCTGGCCGGGCGGCTTGCCCTGAGCCGGCTGGCGACACGGGTCTCGATGACGGTCGAGCGCGGCTGGCCGCTGCTTCTGCCGCTGCTCATCATCGCCAGCCTGTTTCTCAGCCTCTCCTGGCTCGGCCTTTTCCCCCGGCTGCCTGACATTGCGCGCATTATCCTGGTCACTGCGTTCGGTATTGCCACGCTGGCGGCGCTCTATCCGCTGCGTTTCTTCAAGCTTCCATCCGCCGCTGAAATCGACCGCCGTATCGAGGCCGCCAACCAGCTG
This sequence comes from Mesorhizobium sp. C416B, assembly GCF_030323165.1. Classification (NCBI taxonomy): domain Bacteria; kingdom Pseudomonadati; phylum Pseudomonadota; class Alphaproteobacteria; order Hyphomicrobiales; family Phyllobacteriaceae; genus Mesorhizobium; species Mesorhizobium sp. C416B. The sequence continues at coordinate 4,541,878 of NZ_CP100471.1, read as the reverse complement.
CAGCACAGCCCGGTGCTGGTGCAGACCGACCGTCCCAGCGGCAAGGAAAGCATCTTTTCCCAGGCGTTGTGGCGCGAACACCAAAAGCGCATGGCCGACAAGCTCGGCAGCCTTGGCGCCGACCTGCCGCGTACCCGCGTGCCGGAGCGCGATCCGTGGGCATTGCGTGCCGTGGCGGCGCTGCTGTTGGTCACCGCTTTTGCCTTTTCCTTCGGACCGTCCGGCGGCAGGCTGTCCGATGGTTTCAGTGCCCATGCGGCGCGCGACATCGTACCGCCGCGCATCGATGCCTGGGTGACCCCGCCGGCCTACACCGGCAAGCCGCCCATCTTCTTGACCGCGCCAGTCATCGATGGCAACGCCAAGCAGGCGGTTGCCACCTTCACCGTGCCGCAAGGCAGCGACGTCTCGCTGCGCGTGACCGGCGGCTCCGGCGAGGAAACGCTAAGCTTTGCCGACAAGGGCGGCAATGCTCGCGCCATCGACCCGTCGGGACCACAGGTGGCGGCCGTCAAGGCAGCGGCGGTCAACCCCGCGACCCCCAAGCTGCGCCAGTTCACCGGCAAGCTGACCGCCGACGGCACGCTGACGCTGAAGTCGGGCGAAGCCGATCTCGGTCGCTGGGCCTTCGCGGTGATCCCCGACAAGCCGCCGACGATCCGCTTCGTCGGCGAGCCCAAGCGCGCCGTCAACGGCGCCTTCGAGCTCAACTACCAGATCGACGACGACTATGGCGCGGCCACCGCCAAGGCGGTTTTCGCGCTGGCCGATCCGGCGGCGCCCGATGCGCATCCGCTCTACGGTCCGCCTGACCTGCCGCTGGCGCTGCCGCGCCGCGGCGGCAAGGCGAACGCCGCCAAGACCACCAAGGACCTCACCGAGCACGTCTGGGCCGGCGCCAGCATCAAGCTGTCGCTTGTCGCCACCGACGATGCCGGACACACCGCGACCAGCGAGACCAAGACTATTGTGATGCCGGAGCGGCCCTTCGCCAACCCGCTGGCGCGGGCGGTGGTCGAGCAGCGCCGCCTGCTGGCGCTCGACGCCAATGCCAAGCCGCGCGTGCTCGACCTGATGGACGCCATCACGCTGCGGCCCGAGGACACGTTCGACAACATGTCGCATTACCTCGCCATCATGAGCGCCCGCAGCCGGCTGAAGATGTCGGACAGCGACGATCAGTTGCGCAACGAGGTTGCCTATCTCTGGGAAATCGCGCTCGGCATCGAGGAAGGCAATCTCTCGTCCGCCGAAAAGCGGCTCCGCCAGGCCCAGCAGGCGCTGCAGGACGCCATCAAGCGCGGCGCCAGCGACGAAGAGATCGAAAAGGCGATGAAGGAACTGCGCGAGGCGATGAACGAATTCCTGCAGGAATTCGCCGAGCGCGCCAAGCAGAACCCGAACGCGCCGCAGATGCAGCAGAATGGTCGCGAGCTGCGGCAGAGTGATATCGACCGCATGATGGACCAGATCGAGAACCTGGCGAAGTCGGGCGACCGCGACAAGGCGCAGGAGCTGCTGTCGCAGCTGGAAAACATGATGAACAACCTGCAGGCCGGCCGTCAGCAGCAGGGCGGCGAGCAGGACAGCGAGATGCGCCAGCAGATGGACAAGCTGGGCGAGATCATGCGCCGCCAGCAGGAGATGATGAACGACACCTACCGCATGGACCAGATGCAGCGCGGAGATAATCAGCAGCCCGGCGAAGGCAATGGCGACGACCCGGACCAGCCGGGCGTCGGCAAGGATCGCGATCCTCTCGCCCGGCCGAAGTCGATGACACCGCAGGAATTCGCCGATGCGATGAAGCAGCTGCAGGAAGGCCAGGGCCAGTTGCAGAGCGAACTCGACAAGCTGAAGAAGGGCCTGGAAGGCATGGGCATGCAGCCCAATGAGGGGTTTGGCGACGCTGGCAAATCCATGGGCAACGCCGAAAAGTCGCTTGGCGAAGGCGAAGGCGACCAGGCAGTCGGCCACCAGGGTCGCGCGCTGGAAGCGCTGCGCAAGGGCGCCAAGGAGATGATGAAGCAGCTGCAGGCGATGCAGGGCGACCAGGGCGGCAGCCAGGAAGGCGGCCGCCAACAGGACGCCGGCCGCGATCCGCTGGGCCGACCGCGCGCCAGCCGCGGACCCGATTTCGGCGATTCGGTGAAGGTGCCCGACGAGATCGACGTGCAGCGCGCCCGCCAGATTCTCGAGGCGATTCGCAAGCGGCTCGGCAACGCGCTCAGCCCCGACATCGAGCGCAGCTACCTCGAGCGGCTGCTGGAGCTGAAGTAGCCTCCAAGGCAACATCCGTCGAACTGAATGGTATCAGCGCCATGCCGAAACTCGGTGCCGTCACGCCCATCCTGCGCATCTTCGACATCGCCAAGGCACGCGAATTCTATGTCGACTTTCTCGGCTTCAAGGTCGAGTTCGAGCACCGCTTCGACGACAATGCGCCGCTCTACATGGGTGTAATCCGCGACGGCTGTGTCCTGCATCTGAGCGAACATCATGGCGACGGCGCGCCGGGTATAGCCATGCGCATCAAGGTCGAGGACATCGCGGCATTGCACCGCGAACTGATCGGCAAGAGATACCGCTACGCCCGGCCGGGCCTCGAAACCACGTCGTGGCAGACCCGTGAAGTGTCGGTCGGCGACCCCTTCGGCAATCGGCTGCATTTCTACGAGGATGCGGCAGGCTAAGCCGGCCGGTTGACGAACGCCTCGCGTATTGCTTCCTGCATGCCGTCGATCGCCTCGCCTGAGGCATTGGGGTTGCGATGCATCACCACATTCGAGGAATCGATGTGGCCGAACCCGTCCGCGGCGGTGAGCTCGCGGCAGCCATCCGGAATATTGCTGTGCGAGATCGGCGCGATCGCCAGGCCAGAGGTGACGGCGAGCTTCAGGCCGCCGGTGGTGTCGCTGGTATAGGCGACACGGTAGGCCAGCCCACGCTGCTCAAGCGATTTGATGGCAAAGTCCTTGCACCAGCCGGCCCGGTTGTAGAGCGCGATCGGCACCGGCCGCTCCTCATGCATGTGATGCAGGCTCGATGTCACCCACACGGTCGGATCGTGCATCAGCACCTCGCCGCCGGAAGGATCCTGCCATTCGAACACCACGGCGAGGTCGAGTTCACCGGCCGCCAACGCTGCCAGCTGGGCGCCCGAATGTGCATAGCGCACGGTGACCTCGACCTTGGTGTGACGCTTCGAGAAGGCGCCGAGCGCGCGCGACAGGATGGCGTGACCATATTCCTCGGGAATGCCGATGCGCACAGGCCCGCCAAGCGGTGCCGCCGCCATCGATGCCGCCGTCTCGTCGAGCAGAGAGACGATGCGGCGGGCATTGACGATCAGCTCGCCGCCACGGCGCGTCAGCGCCACGCCGCGCGAGCCGCGTTCGAACAGGCTGTCGCCGACCAGCTCCTCGAGCTTCTTCATCTGCATCGACACCGCCGACTGGGTGCGCCCGGCCTGCTCCGCCGCCCGGGTGAAATTGCCCGCTTCGGCAATGGCGACGAAGGTGCGCAGGAGATCGCTGTCGAGGGGTGGCCGCATCGAATCCGTCATAAGCAAATTTGATCGCTGGTATCATTCCAATTCGTTTGCAACATGTCAAACGCCGCAGCATAGTCCGCTCGCCCATTGGATATGCCGCCGCGAAATCGGCTGCGGACCAATCAAAGAGTCCTCACTCATACCCGCTGCCCGAAACGGTAGCGGGTTCTTTTTACCCCATGGCCGGGCGGCTGCGGGCAGTTAAGGCAAGGGCCGGCAGAACAACATGCGCAACCGGATCGTTCTCGGCATCATCAGCCTGTGCCTTGGCGTGCTGGTGTTCTCGCTCCAGGACCCGCTGGTCAAGGCGGTGTCGGCCGGCTATCCCGTGACCGAGGTGATGTGGATCCGCTCGATCGTCGCTTTGCCGATCCTGATCTTTCTCGTTCGCGCCGACGTCGGCCTGCGGGCCATCGCCTCGAAGCGGTTCGGCCTGCTGACGATACGCGCCTTCATCCAGTTCTCCTCCTATACGGTTTACTATCTGGCGATCGCTGCCTTGCCGCTCGCCGACGCGGTGGCGCTCTATTTCATGGCGCCCCTGTTCATCATGGCGATAGCCGGGCCCTATCTCGGCGAGCGGGTATCCTGGCAGGCTCTCGCCACCGTGCTGATCGGCATGCTGGGCGTGGTCGTGATGCTGCGCCCGGGCGCCGGCCTGTTCGACTGGGCGGCGCTGCTTTCGTTGGGCTCGGCTTTGCTCTACGGCTTTTCACAGCTGATGGCGCGCAAGATCGGCGACACCGAATCCTCCACCGTCATGGCCTTCTACCAGAACGGCGCCTATCTGGTCGGCGCCGCTGCGGTTGCCGGCACATTCTGGCTTGCCGGCATAACCCATGCTGTCCACCCCAGCCTCGAATTCCTGGTGCGGCCGTGGGTCTGGCCGACGACCCCGGATTTCCTCAAGATGGCGGCCTGCGGCTTCGTCGCTTCGGCCGGCATGATTCTGCTGTCGCAGGCCTACAGGCTGGCGCCCGCCAACCGCGTCGCCACCTTCGAATACACCGGGATTATCTGGTCGCCGCTGTGGGGCTTCCTGTTCTTCGACGAGGTGCCGCGCTCGACCACCGCCATCGGTGCGGCGCTGATCATCGGCGCCGGTCTGCTGGCGCTCAACACCGAACGGCGCCGGAGCGCTGCGCCTGTCCTCGCCGCGTCTCAGGATGCCGCCTGAAGCGTGTCAGGCGAAGCAGGCGAGCGCCTGGTCGACCCGCGAGCGGATTTCGGCCAGCGTGAAAGGCTTTTGCACGACGTCGATAATGATGCCGTTCAATTCCTCGGCGCGCTCGCGCTGGTCGGCATAGCCGGTCATCAGCAGGATCTTCATGTCAGGGAAAAGCCTGGCTGCGGCGATCGCCATCTCGATGCCATCCATTTCCGGCATGCGGATATCGGAGACGACGAGGTCGTAACCGCCGCCTGCAGCACTGACCATCGCCAGCCCCTGCGCGCCGTCGGCGGCGATATCGATCGAGTGCCCGGCGCGTTCGAGCGCGCGGGCGGCGAGGGTGCGGACGGACTCATCGTCCTCGACGATCAGAAGCTTTGCCATGGGCCGGAATTTGGCGGGCAAAAGTTGACTTTTTCTGAAAATTTGAAGCGTCGGGGGCCTTTTCTCAGGCATCGCCTTTGACGACACCGACAAACGGCAGTTCGCGAAAAGCGTGAGCGACGTCCATGCCGTAGCCGACGACGAAGTAATCGGGACAGTCGAAGCCGACATAGTCGGCGTTCAGCTCGGTCTGGCGGCGCATGCGCTTGTCCAACAGCACCGCGATGGCGCAGCTTTTGGCGCCGCGCGACAGCATCAGGTTGCGGGTGAAGGAGAGCGTCTTGCCCGACTCCAGGATATCGTCGATCAGCAGCACGTCGCGACCGGCGACCTCATTGTCGATGTCGCGCAGCACCCTCACCTCGCCGCTGGTGGTGCCGGCGCCATAGCTGGAAATGAAGATGAACTCGACCTCGGGCGACAGCCCGACATCGTGCATGGCGCGGATCAAATCGGCGGCGAAGATGAACGAGCCCTTCAGCACCGAAATCACCAGCAGGTCGTGATAGTCGTGCTCGGCGATCTCCTTGGCGAGTTCGAGATTGCGCCGCGCGATCGCGGACGCCGAAAACAGGACCTCGATGTCCTTGCCGCGCACAACTGGCATCAACAACCTTTCCAGAGAACCGACTAGCCGGCGAAGGTGACCGCCACGGCCTTGACGCCGTTTCTAGGCACATCGAGGCGGCTGGAAAAGCCGAATCTTTCGCCGGGCGCCAGAGAACGGTTGGATGTCCCCAGAGTATAACGGGTGATGCGGCTGTCATTGCCGGTGACACGTATCTCCAGCGGCGGCAATTGTCCCGCCTTCAAACCGTCATTGACGGCCTCGCCATCCACGAACAGCACCGGGGCGGGTCCTGAGGCGTCGACACGCGACGTGACGCCGGCAATGCTGAGTACGGCGCCCTCCGGCTGTTCGACTGACCAGAACGGCGTCTGGCGCACCAGCGCATGGCCACCCGAGACCCAGAAGGCGGCAAGCGCCGCACCGATGCCGGCAATCCAGAAGATCGGCCCGCCACGCGATGCCGGCCCCCCGGCTGACGCATCTGATTTGCGCAGCATCTCCATGCCTTCCATCGACGGCGTCGCGACGTCGCGCGCCGGCGTCGGCATGGCTTCTATCAGTGGGATCAGCTGCGGCAGCACCTCATAATCCGCATCGACGATGTCGGTCGCCACAGGACGCGATTCCGGTGCGACACTTGTCCCGGTCATGATTTCGCCGGAAACCGGGCGCGCGGTTCGTTGCTCAGCCATCATGGCCCCGCTGTTGCCTCTTCGTTTCTTTTGCGTAAATGGAAATGGTTAACGCTTCCCCACCGGAACCCTTGTGACGCATTCAACAACAGCGAAAATTAACCGACGGTTAACCATGGCGGCCGATGGTCGTTGGACAGAAAGGGTTGGCACGCCGCCGCCACACACCTCAGGTCGTCGCACGTGATCCGCTTCGAAAATGTCGGCCTTCGCTATGGCATGGGTCCGGAAATCCTCCGCGACATCTCCCTGCACATTCCGGAGAGCTCCTTCCAGTTCCTGAGCGGGCCCTCGGGCGCCGGCAAGACGACGCTGCTGCGCCTTCTGTTCATGTCGCTGAAGCCGACACGCGGGCTGATCACCATCTTCGGCAAGGACCGCTCGCGCATCTCGCGCGCTGAACTGCCGCATCTCAGGCGCCGCATCGGCGTGGTGTTCCAGGATTTCCGCCTGCTCGACCACATGACCACCTATGAGAATGTCGCTCTGCCGCTGCGCGTGCGCGGCCGCGAGGAAGCGAGCTACCGCACCGACGTCACCGAACTTTTGAAATGGGTCGGCCTGGGCGAGCGCATGCATGTGCTGCCGCCGGTCCTTTCGGGCGGCGAAAAGCAGCGCGCGGCAATCGCTCGGGCCTTGATCGAACAGCCCGAAATCCTGCTTGCCGACGAGCCGACCGGCAATGTCGACCCGCCGCTGGCGCGCCGGTTGCTCAGGCTGTTCATTGAGCTCAACCGGCTCGGCACCGCGGTGGTGATCGCCACTCACGATCTCGGCCTGATGGAGCAGGTCGACGCGCGCCGCATGATCCTGGCCGGCGGAAGGCTGGATATTTATGACTGAGCTATCGGCCGAACAGCTGCATGAAGACGCCGCCGAGCCCGCAACGACGACGCAGCGCGTCCAGCGCCGCATGGCGCCGATCGTGCCGGCGCAGAATATTGCCGGCCGCGCCTTGGTGCTGGTCATCGCCATCATGACCTTCCTGTCCTGCCTGACTTTCGGCGCCGTCACGCTGGTGCGCGACACTGCCTCGGTCTGGGAAAACCAGATCTCGCGCGAGGCGACGATTCAGATCAAGCCGGTCGACGGCCTCGACATGGAGGCAGCCCTTGCCCAGGCCTCGCAGATCGTCGGCGAATTCCCCGGCGTGAAGGAAACCCGGATCATCGATCGCGACGCCACCGCGCGCCTTTTGGAGCCATGGCTGGGCTCGGGCCTGAATATCGACGAATTGCCGGTGCCGCGCCTGATCATCGTCACCATCGACGAGACCAGCCCGCCCGACTTCAGCGCCATCCGTGCGGCGCTCACGCCCAAGCTGCCGAGTGCTTCGCTCGACGATCACCGTACATGGGTCGACCGGCTGGTCGCCATGGCCCGCACCACGGTCACCATCGGCATCGCCGTGCTGGTCCTGATGCTGTCGGCGACGGTGCTGACCGTAGTGTTTGCGACGCGCGGCGCCATGGCGGGTAACGGCCATATCATCGAAGTGCTGCATTTCGTCGGCGCCGAGGCGCGCTTCATCGCGCGCGAATTCCGCTGGCATTTCCTGGTCACCGGGATGAAGGGCGCGGCCGCCGGCGGCGCAGCCGCGATCCTGGTTTTCATCGTCTTTTCCTGGTGGTCGTCGCGCAACATGGCAACGCCGCAGGCCGACCAGGCCACCGCTTTGTTCGGCAATTTCGCCATCGGATCGGCAGGCTATCTCGGCGTCGGCCTGATGGTGCTGGTGATCGGCGGACTGACGGCGGCGACCTCGCACGCCACCGTCGTCGCCTATCTCAGCGACATCGATGTCCGCCAGCCGGATGCGGGGTGACCCGTGAGGGCAGAAGCGAAAACAGTTCGGGGGCAAGGACAGGAATGGAAGGGACGATCACGGATCGAAAACCGACGTAACGCAATGTGCGCTTTTTTCCTTACCAAAAAGGCATTTCAGGATTAACCATAGGATGATGAACGCGCGGGAGTCGACCGGAACGGCTGGACAGATGCCAGTGGTGCGTTTGCGTGTGCGTACCGGGCTGGGCCGTTTGCGCACCGCCCTGCGTCTCGCCTCCCTCTGTCTACTGCTGCTGGTGGCCCTGTTTGCCGGTGGCTTCGGCTGGTTCGCCAGCAAGGTCAGCCACATGACGACCCCGACCAACCCGGCCAAGGCCGATGCGATCATCGTCTTGACCGGCGGTCAGGCCCGCCTCGACGCAGCACTCGATCTGCTTGCCTCCGGCAAGGGCGAGCGGCTGCTGATCTCAGGCGTGCATCCCTCTGCCAGCCGCCGCCAATTGCAGGCTGCTACCGGCGGCGACAAGGCGCTGTTTTCCTGCTGTGTCGACATCGACCGCGCCGCGCTCGACACGATCGGCAATGCCGAGGAAAGCGCTAAATGGGTGGAGAGCCACGCCTATGGCAGCGTCATCCTCGTCACCAACAATTACCACATGCCGCGCAGCCTGCTCGAGATGGGCCGCCTGCTGCATGGCGCCAGGCTTGAACCCTATCCGGTGGTCAACACCAATCTGGACAATGGCGACTGGCTGACCAAGCCGGAAGCGCTACGCGTGCTTCTGACCGAATACAGCAAATACCTGCTGGCGCTTGCGCGCGGCGTCGTCCCGGTCCGCCAGACCGCCGACAGCGTCGCACTGGCCGAGGTTTCGACCGCCAAGGACTAAAGCAATTCCAGGAAAAGTGTGTAGCGGTTTTCCCGGGAAAAGCACGTACGCTTTCCCTTGGGAATTGCGTCCAGACAGACGACTCTGACGGCGCTCGATTACCCCTTGGCCGTGCCGTCTTCCGCGCCACGCAGCCGCGCAATCTCCTGTTCGAGGCTTTCAATCCGCTTGTCGCGTTCGGCGAGTGCGGCCGCGACATCGGCGGCCTCGAATCGCTGCGGAATGTGTTGCGGGCAATTGGCATCCCAGGCCGAGACGGTGAACAAGATGACCTGCTCGGGGCGCGCCTTGTAGTCCTGCGGCATCAGCCTTGCCAGAAGATCGGCATCGTCCTCGACGACGCGCGCCGTGCCCCAGATCTTGACGCGCTGGCGATGCGCATAGTCGATCAGGAACAGGAATGCCTGGTTGTTGTCGGCGAGATTCCCTTGCGTGATGAACTGCCTGTTCCCGGAGAAATCGGCGAAGCCGATGGTCTTTTCGTCCAGCACCTTGAGGAAGCCGGCTGGCCCGCCGCGATGCTGGATATAGGGCTGACCCTCGCCATTTGCGGTCGACAGGAAGACGCTGGTCTGCGCCGCGATGAAGTCGGCGAGGTCGGGCGTGATATGGGCGCGCCATCCGCCGCGCTCCTCGGCGCTGGCATAGCCCTTGCGCGAACCTTTGCGGGTCTGGATCGCCTTGACGGTCGGCGTGAAGGCGACATCGCTGGTGAAAGTATGAGCATTCATGGAAGCCTCCGCGAGGCCGAAACACGGCCATTGTACGCGAAGAGGTAGATCCTTCCATGTTTTGGATGTAGATGGCATAGTTGCAAGCTATCCTTCCAATTTCCGGAAGAAAGTATGGATCGTCTCGAAGCCATGTCGCTGTTCGTCGCCGCGGTGGAAGCGGGCAGCCTTTCCGCTGCCGGCCGCCATTTCGGCATTCCACTGGCAACGGTCAGCCGCAAGGTTTCCGACCTCGAAAAGCACCTTCAGGCGCGCCTGCTGAACCGTTCGACCCGGCAGCTCACGCTGACCGATGCCGGCCAGGTCTATCTCGCCGCCTGCCGCCGCATCCTCGGCGAGGTCGGCGAAGCCGAACGCACCGCTGCCGGCGAATACAGCACGCCGACCGGCGACCTGTTCATCACCGCGCCGGTCGTCTTTGGTCGCCTGCACGTGCTGCCTGTCGTCACCGAATTCCTGGCGGCTTATCCTCAAGTCAACATTCGCCTGACGCTGGCTGACCGGATAACCCAACTGGCGGAGGAACATCTCGACCTTGCCATCCGCATCGGCGAGCTTGCGCCTTCGAGCCTCATTGCCATCCGCGTCGGCGCGATCCGTCGCGTCGTGTGCGCCAGCCCCGCCTATATCGCCGCGCATGGCATGCCGCGGACGCCGGACGATCTGGCCGCGCATGAATGCATCAGTTTCGAAGGGCCTGCAGCGCTCGCCAGCTGGAGCTTTGCCGGCGACAAGGGCGAACTGATCGTGCCGATCCGCTCACGGCTGCGCGTCAACACGGCGGAAGCTGCAATCGATGCCGCGATTGCAGGCGCCGGGATGACGCGGGTGCTCTCCTACCAGATCGCGGACGCAGTACGTTCCGGCGTGCTCGTCCCGGTCTTGCGACCCTTCGAGCCGCAGCCGTGGCCGGTGAGCCTCGTCCATGCCGGCCAAGGCCTGCTGGCGGTGAAACTCAGGGCGTTCCTCGATTTCGCCGCTCCGCGGCTGAAGCAGCGGCTATTGCAGGCGACGTGGTGAGTTGAGACTGGCTTGAGTCAGTGGCGAGCCGGCCTATGTCAGGCCATTGCGGCGTTTCCTTTTTGCCCGCGCTTGGTGTAACCAACGCACACCTCCTCAACGGGCCCTTCCCCGCATGCTCTATATCCGCTCGCTGGCGTTCAACTTCGTCTTCTATGTCAATCTGATCGTCCAGATGGTCCTCTGGACCCCTTACTACTTCCTCTCGCCACGCCATCGCGCCTGGTTCGTGCCGAAATTCTGGTCGCGCACCAGCCTGTGGCTCTACGACAAGATCGCCGGCACCAGGAGCGACATCACCGGCGTCGAGAACCTGCCGGAGGGCTCTTTCATCCTGGCGCCGAAACACCAGTCGTTTTGGGACGCGATCGCTTTCTTTCCCTTCCTCCACGATCCGCTTTATATCCTGAAGCGCGAGCTGACCTGGATCCCCTTCTTCGGCTGGTACATCCTGAAGATGCGGATGATCCCGGTTCACCGCGGTAGCCGCTCCAAGGCGTTGAAGCAGGTCGTTGCATCGACAAAGCAGGAGATGGGGCGCAATCCGCGCCAGCTGATTATCTACCCCGAAGGCACGCGCCGAGCGCCAGGCGACGAGCCGGCTTACAAATACGGCATTGTCGAGCTCTATACGCAGCTTGGCGTCCCGGTGGTACCGGTCGCCCATGTCGCCGGCCTCTATTGGCCTCGCCGCAAATTCTTGCGCTTTCCCGGCACCATCAAGGCCCGCTTCCTGCCGCCGATTCCGCCCGGGCTCGGCAAAGACGAATTCATGGACCGGCTGATCGGCGATACGGAAGCCGCCTGCGACCAGCTGCTGATCGAGGCATCGCAGGCTCCTAACCCGCCGCAAATGCCGCCGACGGCGGTCAAGCGGCTGGCCGAACTCGCCGCGGCCGCCAAAGCAATTCCAGGAAAAGTGTGAGCGGTTTTTTCCGTCCTGAATCGCGCCAAAACAAAAAAGACCAAAGCTTGATCTCTTCTGCGGGCCGGCTCAAGGCCACGCCGCCAGCGCCGTTGTCAGCACCAGCGTCGCCGCGAAGGCCAGATTGATGATCCGCGACGCCAGCGGCTGGCGCAGGGTGCGGGCGAAGGCCGCGCCGGCCAGCAGCCACAGCACATGGATGGCTACGATCATCAGGGTGAGAACCGCCAGCCTGGCCGGGATGCCGAGAGCATCGGCGCCGGCTGCGGTCGCGGAGCCAGCAAGGACCGCAGCAATCGCCACATAGGCTTTCGGGTTGGCAACGGCGAGCAGGAAGCCGCCGAGGAAGGTCGGCAGAACCGCGCTGCTGTCACGCGCGGCCAGCGGCGGCGCTGTCGCTATTCTGTAGGCGAGGTAGAGAATATAGGCGGCGGAAGCGACCGCCAGCACTGGCGCTACGCCCGGCATCGAGGTGAGGATAGCCTTGATGCCGGTGGCCACCACCAGCAGCACCGCGACCGTGCCTAAAATGATCCCCGATGTGTAGTGAAGCGAATTGCGCAGGCCGAAGGCGGCCCCTATCGCCGTGACGCTGATCGTCGCCGGGCCAGGACTGCCCATTACGACGGTTGCCGCCAGCACCAGCGCCAGCAATTGCTGCCAGGGCTGCGCCTGCGAAAGAATGTCTGCGGCCATGCTGCCTCTTCTCCCAATAATGGAGAACAGTGTGGCAAGGCGGACAGCCGTCGTCTTGGACGATCGTGCCGAACCTGCGCGGCTAGGCGCTGGCCTTGTCCAGCGCCACGAGATCCTCCGCGCTGAGCTTCAGCGATGCGGCGCGCACCAGGCTGTCGACCTGGTCCAGCGTCGTGGCGCTGGCGATCGGCGCGGTGATGCCGGGCTGCGCCATCACCCAGGCGAGTGCTACTTCCGCCTGCTTGGCCGAATGGCGCGCCGCCACAGTGTCGAGTGCGGCCAGAATGCGCATGCCGCGCGCATTGAGATAAGCCTTCACGCCGCCGCCGCGTTCACTTTTGCCGAGATCGGCCTCGCTACGGTATTTGCCGCTCAAAAACCCCTTGGCGAGGCTGAAATAGGTGATGACGCCGATATCCTCGGCCACGCACAGATCATGCAGCGGCCCGTCGAAGGATGAGCGGTCGTAGAGATTGTATTCCGGCTGCAGCACGCTGTAGCGCGGCAGCCCGCGCAGGCTGGCAACATCGAGCGCGGCGCGCAGCTGGCCGGCGTCAAGATTCGAGGCGCCGATATGGCGGACCTTGCCGGCAGCGAGCAGCTTCTGGTAGGCGCCGAGCGTCTCTTCGTACGGCGTGGTCGGGTCCGGCCAGTGCGACAAATAGAGGTCGATCACATCGGTCTGCAGCCGCTCAAGCGACGCCTCGACCGCCCTTTCGATATGGGCAGCGGACAGATCCTTCTTGCCTTGTCCCATATCCGAGCCGACTTTGGTGATGACGATGATCTTGTCACGGTTGCCGCGGCTTTTCATCCATTTGCCGATGATGGCCTCGGACTCGCCGCCCGCGTGGCCCGGCACCCAGCGCGAATAGGCATCGGCCGTATCGATAGCGTTGAGGCCGGCGTCGCCGAACCGGTCGAGCAGGTCGAAGGAGGTCTTCTCGTCCGCGGTCCAGCCGAAGACATTGCCGCCCAGGACCAGCGGCGCGATGGAAAGGTCGGTTTGGCCGAGACGGCGTTTTTGCAAGACGGGGCTCCGTGGACTGGCGGCGGGCGACCCGAATGCTTCGGGCCGCAGCTAAGCTAGGTCTCGCCGCGCCGAGGTCAAAGGCCTCAGCCAATTTTTCCAGCGGGCCAGCGCTTCACAAAGGCGCGAGCGCTTCGCCTGCAGGCTCGCCGTGGTCTACCGGCTCACGAGGCGATCCGCTTCGCCACCTCTTCCAGCCAGTGGTCGCTGATACCCAGCGCCGCGAGATGCTGCAGCGTGTTGAGCACATAGTCCTCGTTGTTTCCGGACTGGCCGACGGCGCCACGGATAACACCTGCCGCATGCGCGGCATCGAGCCCGCCGGCATACTGCTCATGCTGGCGGTCGACGATATAGGCGACCGCTTTCACTCTCTCTCCCGCGGCCGCCCCATTCCCGTCGAGGCTGATATCGAGCACACGCTCGAGGTAGACGCTGGTCACCAATTCGCGCTCGCGCAGATAGGTCAGCACCTCATCGCGCAGCTCGCCGGGCACGCGAAACGCCAGCCCGATGCAGGAGCCGCCACGGTCGAGGCCTAGCACCAGGCCCGGCCGCTGGCGCGTGCCGCGATGCACGAAGGAATAGACGCACAGCGACCGGCGGTAGCCGTAAAGCCGCGCGCGCCGTGTCTCGACATGGGCGAATCCCGGTCGCCAGATCAGCGAGCCGTAGCCAAAAACCCAAAAATCGCCCATATCGCCAAGCCTGATTGCACGAGAGTGACGCCGCCGCATCGGAATCGGTGCTCTTCTGTTCTTTTTGCTTGTTGCGTAAGCCACAGTCCACCCGCAACACGCCCGCGTTAATGAAAGCCGCAGCATGACGTCAAGTGACGAGCGTCCGTCGAAGTTTCGCCGCCGGCTGATGTGGCTCGCTGCCTTGGTCGTTATGCTGTTCGGCGTCTACAGCGCGGTCTGGTTCTATGTCGCCGGTCGCGTCAGCAGCGAAGCCGACAAGGCGGTGGCCTCGCTCAAGGACAAAGGCATCGAGGCCGGCTGCGCCAACCTCACCGTCAGCGGCTACCCCCTGAGTTTTGCCATCTCCTGTGACAATCTGGCTTACGAGGACGACGCCAGGAACGTTGCCGCCTCGGCAGGCAGCTTCAACTTCGTTGCAGAGCTCATCCGGCCTTTGTCGCCTGCCGCCGAGTTGCGTGGGCCGCTGCGCACCTCGGTGCCGGGGATGGCGCCGCTATGGATCGACTGGGACAATCTGCAGGCCAATGCCAAGCTCTCCTGGCCCTTGCCACGCAGCATTTCGCTGCAGGCCGAGAGCTTGTCCGGCCAGACCGATCCGGCCGACGACACCGACCCGGTTTCACTGTTCAGCGCCGGAACCGCGGCGGGCGAGTTGCGACCCGACGGCCAGGACATCGGCTACGTCGGCAGCTTCACCGATCTTGAGATCGACGCCGACGCGATCGGCGGGCGCGTGCTGCCGCCGCTCGACGGCAGCGGCGACGCGACGCTGAAGAACGGCGTCGCGCTGATGAAGACGCAGGCCAGGAGCCTGCGCGGCCAGGCGGTCGGCATCCACAAGCTCGATCTGTCGTCGGGAACCGCGCGCATCACCGTCTCCGGCCCGGTGTCGGTCGACGCCAACGGCCAGGTCAATGCCGACCTGACGATCAAGCTGCAGGATCCCAAAGCCGTGGCGGCAATCCTCGCCACCGCAATCCCCGAGCAGAAGAGCCAGATCGAGCAAGGCTTTGCCGGTCTGGCGCTGCTCGGCAACGAACCGTCGATGCCGCTCAAGGTGGTGAAGGGCAAGGTCTCGCTCGGCTTCATTCCGCTGGGCAAGATCAAGCCGCTCGATTAGAGCAATTCCAGGAAAAGTGTGAGCGGTTTTCCGTCCGGAATTGCGTTAAAACAAAGAGATAGAGCATGATCGCAAAGAGCGGGAATGGCTTTTGGGGAGAGATCATGTTCGAGCAAGCCGACGCATGAACCGACCGGTGAAACTGCTGAGCGTTGGCGCGCTGACGCTGGATACCATCCTGCGCGTCGAAACCCTGCCCACGCATCAGGGCAAGTTCATCGCCTCGGACGGCATCCAGATCGCCTCGGGCATGGCGACAAGTGCTGCCTGCGCCGCCCGCCGTCTCGGCGCCGAGGTGTTCCTGTGGGCAAGTGCAGGTGACGATGCCGTCGGCGACCAATTGCTGGCCGGCATCGAGGCCGAGGGCGTCGATTGCGACTTTGTCCGCCGCGTCGAAGGCGCCCGCTCGGCGCTGGCCGCGATCCTGGTCGACGCTCATGGCGAGCGCATCATCGTGCCCTTCTACGACCCAAAGGCGCAGGCCGACCCCGAGGCGGTGCCTGTCGCCGATCTTTCCGGCTTCGATGCCGTGCTGGTCGATGTGCGCTGGCCGGGCGCCGCCGCTCTTGCCTTGACCGCCGCGCGCAGCGCCGGCCGTCCCGCCATCCTCGACGCCGACACGG
The DNA here is from genome assembly GCF_030323165.1 of Mesorhizobium sp. C416B. NCBI lineage: Bacteria > Pseudomonadati > Pseudomonadota > Alphaproteobacteria > Hyphomicrobiales > Phyllobacteriaceae > Mesorhizobium > Mesorhizobium sp. C416B. The sequence goes on along the minus strand of NZ_CP100471.1, from coordinate 4,525,983 downwards.
CGCCGGTTGAGGTGCTGGAGCGCCTGCTGCCGCTGGCATCGCACATCGTCGCTTCGGAGACGGCGGCACGCATCGTCTGCGGCCATGCGCTGGACCCCGGAACCGCCTGTGCCGACCTCGCCAGCCGCACCGATGCCTTCGTGGCGGTGACCGGCGGCGCCGCGGGAAGCTGGTGGCATGACCGGTCCGCCGGATGCGTGCGCCACATCGCGGCGCCGAAGATCAAGGCGGTTGACACGCTTGCCGCCGGCGACGTCTTCCACGGCGCCTTTGCTGTCGGGTTGGCGGAAACCATGCCGATCGAGCAGGCGTTGCGCTTTGCCAGCGCGGCGGCCGCGCTCAAATGCCAGCGCTTCGGCGGCCGGCTGGGGGCGCCAAACAGGGACGAGGCAATGGCCATGGTCGCGGCGACCTGGCCCGTCTGAAACAGATTTAACTTTTCACCGGGTGCTCGACCGCCTGCCGGCCGAAATCCGGCACGTCGATATCCTGGCCGGCCTCGATGATCGAACGGCGAACGGCCCGGGTGCGGGTGAACAGGTCGAACAGCTTGTCGCCGTCGCCCCAGCGGATCGCCCGCTGCAGCGAGGCGAGGTCCTCCGAAAAGCGCGCCAGCATTTCCAGGATGGCATCCTTGTTGTGCAGGCATACGTCGCGCCACATGGTCGGGTCGGAGGCGGCCAGACGGGTGAAGTCGCGGAAACCGGAAGCCGAATATTTGATCACTTCCGACTTGGTCACCGATTCCAGATCGTCGGCCGTGCCGACGATGTTGTAGGCAATGATGTGCGGAAGATGCGAAACGATGGCCAGCGTCATGTCATGATGCTGCGGGTCCATCGTGTCGATGTTGGAGCCGCAGCGCCGCCAGAATTCCGACAGCTTTTCCAGCGCGGCCGGATCGGTTCCCGGCAGCGGCGTGAAGATGCACCAGCGGTTTTCGAACAGCTCGGCGAAACCCGCATCCGGGCCCGATTTCTCCGTACCTGCCAGCGGGTGCCCCGGAATAAAATGCACGCCTTCCGGCACATAGGGCTGCATTTGCGCAATGACGGAGGCCTTGGTCGAACCGACATCGGTGAGGATGGCGCCTTTTTTCAGCGCCGCTGCGATCTCTTGCGCCACCTCGCCCGACGATCCCACCGGCACCGAGACGATGATCAGTTCGGCGTCGCGGACCGCTTCCCTGGCGTCGGTGGTGTAGCTCTCGCCAAGACCGAGCTCCTTCGCCCGTGCCAGCGTGGTCGGGCTGCGCGTCGCGATGGCGACATGGCGGGCCAGGCCCTCGCGGCGGATGATGCGGGCCAGCGACGAGCCGATCAGGCCGATGCCGACCAGCGCGATCTTTTCAAACATCGGTGCTGTCATTGTTTCAGCTTTTCAGGAATGTCGTGAGGGCATCGATGACGCCGCGATTGGCTTCTTCGGTGCCGACGCTCATGCGAAGCGCATTGGGAAAGCCATAGCCGGTAACGCGCCGCAATATATAGCCGCGCTGGGTGAGGTAGTCGTCCGCCGCCTCAGCCGAATGCCTCTTGTCGTCGGGAAAGTGGATGAGGACGAAATTGCCGACGCTGGGCGTCACGCGCAGCCCAAGCTTCGTCAGCTCTTCATTCAGCCAGGTAAGCCAGGTCTCGTTGTGCAACGAACTGCGCTCGACATGGGCGCGGTCGCGGATGGCGGCAATGCCGGCCTCGATCGCTGTTGCGTTAACGTTGAAAGGGCCGCGGATGCGGTTGATGGCATCGACGATGTGCAGTGGGCCATACATCCAGCCGATGCGCGCGCCGCCAAGGCCAAGCTTGGAGAAGGTGCGGGTCATTACCACATTCTGTGCGCTGCCCGCCAGCTCGATGCCGGCCTCATAGTCATTGCGCCTGACATATTCGGCATAGGCCGCGTCGAGCACCAGAAGCACGTTGCCCGGGAGAGCGGAATGCAGGCGGCGGACCTCCTGGAACGGCAGATAGGTTCCGGTCGGATTGTTGGGATTGGCGAGGAAGATGATTTTGGTCCGCGGCGTCACCGCGGCCAGGATCGCGTCGACGTCGGCGCGTTCCTCGGTTTCCTTCACAGCAACCGGCTTGGCCCCCGCCGACTGAATGTAGATCTTGTAGACCATGAAGGCATGTTCGGTAAAAATCGCCTCATCGCCTGGCGCAAGATAGGTCTGCGCCAGCAGGCCCAAAATCTCGTCGGAACCGTTGGAGCAGATGATGTTCGCCGGGTTGAGGCCATGCACCTCGGCGATCGCCTCGCGCAGCCGGCGGGCGGTGCCGTCGGGATAGACATCGAGCTTGGCAGCCACTTCACGCGCGGCCTCGATCGCCTTCGGCGACGGGCCGAGCGGGTTCTCGTTCGACGACAATTTATGGACCTTGGCAACGCCGGCCGGGGCCGTGCTCTTGCCCGGCACATAGGCGTCGATGTCCATAATGCCCGCGCGGGGCGTCGGCCGTGCCTTGTCCGCTGTCTTGTCCATGTCGCAAATCCATCGAGAATGCCTCCGTCCGGAGGCCGCAGCGGAAATACAAGCCGTAGCCGCGAATGTCGAGAGGCGGGCAATAGCTGGCCGTTGACGCCGGGCCGCACGAGTTCTAGAAGAACGTAACAGTTCCGTGGTGATTTGGCCGGTCGGCTTGCAGCCACGTTAAACAACTCGCTAAAGGGCCGTTTGCGTGACGTAACCGGCTTTGCGATCGCATTGCCGGTTTTTTATTGCCTGACGGCGGGCAAGGAGAGTCACATGGCCGCGCTCCGCGCTACAAAAACCAACAACGAGGCAGACAACCCGTCGAGCCCTGTGTTGCGTTTTGGCCCTGACAAGCCGCTGAAGCTCGACGCCGGCACGCTTTTGTCGCCGTTCCAGATCGCCTACCAGACATATGGCGCCCTCAACGATGCCCGCACCAACGCCATCCTGGTCTGCCACGCGCTGACCGGCGACCAGCATGTCGCCAGCACCAATCCGGTGACCGGCAAACCCGGCTGGTGGGAAGTGCTGATCGGTCCCGGCAAGATCATCGACACCAACCGCTTCTTCGTCATTTGCTCCAACGTCATCGGCGGCTGCCTCGGCTCCACCGGTCCGGCCTCGACCAATCCCGCCACCGGCAAGCCCTACGGCCTCGACCTGCCAATCATCACCATCCGCGACATGGTGCGGGCGCAACTGATGCTGGTCGACCATTTCGGCATCGAAAAGCTGTTTTGCGTGCTCGGCGGCTCGATGGGCGGCATGCAGGTGCTGGAATGGGCGTCATGCTATTCCGAGCGCGTCTTCTCGGCCCTGCCGATCGCCACAGGCGCACGCCATTCCTCGCAGAACATCGCCTTCCACGAGGTCGGCCGCCAGGCTGTCATGGCTGATCCGGACTGGCATGGCGGCAAATATTTCGAGCACGGCAAGCGCCCGGAAAAGGGGCTCGCCGTGGCGCGCATGGCCGCCCACATCACCTATCTGTCGGAAGCCGCCCTGCATCGGAAATTCGGCCGCAATCTGCAGGACCGCGAAGCGCTGACCTTCGGTTTCGACGCAGATTTCCAGATCGAAAGCTATCTGCGCCACCAGGGCATGACATTCGTCGACCGCTTCGACGCCAACTCCTACCTCTACATGACCCGTTCGATGGATTATTTCGACCTCGCCGCCGACCATGGCGGCCGGTTGGCAGATGCCTTTGCCGGGACCAAGACCCGCTTCTGCCTGGTGTCCTTCACCTCGGACTGGCTGTTCCCGACCGAGGAGAGCCGCTCGATCGTGCATGCGCTCAACGCCGCCGGCGCCTCCGTCTCCTTCGTCGAGATCGACACCGACCGCGGCCATGATGCCTTCCTGCTCGATGAACCCGAACTGTTTGCCGCCATCAAGGGCTTCATCGGCTCGGCGGCCCGCGCAAGGGGGCTCGCCTCATGAGCGTCAATGGCAGCCAGCGCGTCGACCTCGAAGTCGTGGCCAACCTGATACCGCCGCAGTCGCGGGTGCTCGATGTCGGCTCCGGCGACGGCCTGCTGCTCGAACTCCTGCAGGAGACCAAGCAGGTCGACGGCCGCGGGCTGGAGCTGTCACAGCGAGGCGTCAATGAATGCGTTGCGCGCGGCCTCTCGGTCATCCAGGGCGATGCCGACACCGACCTCGAATTCTATCCGGACAAGGGTTTTGACTTCGTCGTCCTGTCACAGACGCTGCAGGCGACCCGCAACCCGAAGCTGGTGCTCGACGAGCTGCTACGAATCGGCAACCGCGCCATCGTCTCCTTCCCCAATTTCGGCCACTGGCGGGTGCGGCTGTCGCTGTTCGTCAAGGGCCGGATGCCGGTGACCGCGGACCTGCCCTATTCCTGGTACGACACGCCCAACATCCATTTCTGCACCATCCGCGACTTCGTCAATCTGGTCGAGGAACTCGGCGCCTCGGTCGAGAAAGCCACCGCGCTCGACGGCAACGGCCAGAAGATCGGCCTGTCGATGCCATGGTGGTTCTGGAATTTCTTCGGCCAGCAAGCGGTGTTCTTGCTGAAGCGGTAGTTTGCCCCTATTCCAGCACGTCCGTCGCCTTGTGCGGGTCTGAACGCCATCGGCGATGATCACATCGGCGTGGGAGTTGTCGGTGCGCAAGGCCAGAATCTCGCGATAGGCTGATGAATCGTACCAGCCCCACGCATGCGCCCTGTCCGGAAACTCGATGACGATCAGGTGCCCGGGCCATTCGTTTTCGACCACGTCCATGTCGCCGCCCTGGACAAGGAAGCGGCCGCCGAACGGCTCCAATGTGGCGTCGATCCTCTGCAGATACTCGACAATCTGCGGGCCCATTGTGACTTGACGCATATGGGCGACGGCGTAGGCGGCCATGGCTGAACTCCCTGTGAGATCGAAGCCCGACGACCGGCTTCGTTGGCGCAATCTGCAGACATGATGGCCATCGGTCGATTACGTCTGGGGTAATCGGCCGGCTTACCGGCGTCCTGGCTCAACAGTTTGTGATGACATTGCCGCTGGTTTTTTGTAGCGTCGAATCGAATGCCATCCCGGTGTAAGGCTTGGACGGCGACCATCAAAACCTCCGGCCTCCAGGCATTTGGGGGCACAATCGAAGCAACATGTCCAAGGCAACCGACCTCGCTCCGCTGATCTCGGTGATCACACCGACGCACAATCGCCGCAGCAAGGTGGTGCGCGCCGTGGAGAGCGTGCTGGCGCAGAATTTTCCCCGGTTCGAACACATTGTCGTCGATGACGGCTCGACCGACGGTACGGCAGCCGCACTTGCCGAAATCCGCGATCCACGGCTGATCTATGTTGGCTCGAAATGGCGCGGCGCCAATGCCGCCCGCAATGCCGGCATCGAGCGGGCGCAGGCGCCGGTGGTGACATTCCTCGATTCCGACGACGTCTATTTGCCGGATCGCCTGGCGCGGACGCTGGAGCAGTTCGACAAAAATCCCTCGCTCGAAGTGCTGATCAGTTCCTTCGTGTCGCTGAAGGGCAATCGCCGCACCAACTGCGTCAACCGCGAGGCGCTGCTGAGCCGCGACTCGCTGGAGCGGGCCCTTGTCGCGCAGACCATCTTCATTGCCGGGACGGCAATCACCGCCCGGCGCGAGTCGCTGCTGGCCATCGGCGGCTACGACAGTGACGTCACGCGCATGCAGGATCGCGAATTGTTGCTGCGCTTTGCCCGTCGCAGCGGCGCGCAGCTGTCCGAAGTGATCGACTGGAAAAAGTACAACTCGGAGAATTCGATCTCCGGTCGCCGGGACGGCTATGTCGAAGCCTATGCGAGCTTGATCGACAAGCACCCCTATATCGCCGACCGCTACCCCTACATTCCGCCTTACATGATCGCCCGGCAGCTCATCGCCGATGCACTCAAGGGCAGGGTTTCGCAGGCGTTCTCCGGCTATATGGCCAACCGGTCGTCGAAGGCGCTTGGCTATTCGCTGCCGCAGCTGTTGCGTGGCTATGTCGGCGGCCGGCGCTGGCGCCGCGATCTCTATGCCGAATTTCGCGACAAATACGGTGCACGGCCGGCCTGAAGTTTGCCGACAAGCCGCGCAGCGGCTTTCCCCTCCGAACTGCCTCAAACCTCATTTGTCGAGTTCCGGCAGATATGGGTCGGAATATAGCCGCCGGTCGCGTTCGCCCTGTAGGCAGTCCATGGGTGCAGCGGCATCGATCGGGACCATGGTCGCATCGGCGATGCCGCTCACCTCCAGGATCAGCTTGCGGCGTATGGCGGTGGCGAATTCCGAGGCCGCATAGATCGGCAACACGAAGGAGCCGGGCCCACCGGTGACGCAGTCGTCATAATACTGGTCGAGATGGCTGAAGGTCAGCGACGGGCTGATCAGGATCGGCAGGCCGTTGATGACGATGCCCTTGGCCACCGCCGCATCGCGTGTCGTGGCGACGGGCAGCCCGGTGTTGTTGGGACCGTCGCCGGAAATGTCGATGACGCTGCGTGGCGCATCGAACCCCGTGCCCTCGAACAGCCCGGCGCCGAAGGCAAGCGCACCGGAAATCGAGGTGCCGCGAAAGCTGCGGAACGGCCGCGCTTCTATTCTGTCGGCGAAGGCGTTGGCGCTCTCTGCGCTGTCGATCACCTGCCAGGCGATGACGCCATCCTCGCGCACGACGCCCGCCCATTCGAAATAGGCAAGCGCGATGCGCCCGGTGGTTCCCGAGCGCACGGCCTTGATGAAATCGGGATGCCTGAGCGCCTCGACATAGCCAGCGCGCTGCAGCGCGAACTCCCTCTCGTCCATCGACTGTGAGATGTCGACGGCCAGCACCAGTTCGACATCCACGGCAACGGCCGGGGCAGCCACGGGCGTGGTGCAGGCAAGGCAGGCAAGCAGGCTGAGCGCATCGAGCATGGCCGCACCACGGATGTTTCGACCCGTGAATCTTCGCCGCGATCGCGGCGAAATAAAGCCCCTTCTACTTCTTTCGCCGCACGGCCGCTTTCGGCGGCGGGTCGATGGCGCCGGTCCTGACTCGAGCGGGTTTCAGTGGCGCAGCACCCGTATCCTTCACGATGTTCAATGCGCGTGGAAAGAAATGACCATTGTGCAGTCCGCGCCCGATGTTGAGGATCGCGGTTTCCGGCAGGCGTTTCTCCAGCATGGACAGCACCCTTCGCAGCGAAGGACCATCGAACGCGTCCATCGCTTCGTCGATGATCACCCATTTCGGCTGCCGCAAGGCCAGCCTAGCGAAGGCCAGCGACCGCTGTTCGTCATCGTTGAGTTCACGCTCCCAGCGTGCGGAACGGTCGAGCGAGGATGACAGCCGCTCGAGGCCGACCTCGGCCAGCACCGCCCCAAAATCAGCATCGCCAGCCGGCGCCGAGCCATTCGGATGCAGCACTTCGCGTAACGTGCCGGCAGGAAAATACGGAACACGCGGCACGAAAATCGGCGTTTCTCCGGCCGGCAAGCCGATCCGCCCGCTGCCCCAGGGCCAAAGGCCGGCAATGGCGCGGAAGAACAATGTCTTGCCGGCGCCTGGGTCGCCGGTGATCATGACGCGCTCACCGGGATGGATCTCGACATGGCTGTCTGAAAGTTTGGTGCAGCCCTCCGGCGAGGCCACTTGGAGCTTCTCGAAGGTCAGGCTGCCATTGGCGTTATCGCCGAATTCGATGCGCTTTTCCTTGTCGTGCAGCACATCGGTTTCATCGAGCGCAATGCGGAAGTCGGCAACGCGCATCAGCGTGGCGCGCCAGTCGGCGATGCCGCCGATATTGTTGATGAACCAGCGCAGCGACGAGTGCACCTGGTTGAAGGCGCCGACCGCCATCATCAACCCGCCAAAGCTGATATCGCCTGAAAAATAGACCGGCGATGCCACAAGGATCGGCGCCACCACGGTGATCCAGCCATAGGTATCGGTCACCCAGGAAAGGTTGATCTGCGCTTTGTAGATGTTTCGCATCGCGCCCAGCACCGTGCCAAGGTCGATTTCGAGCCGTCTCTTGGCATCGGCTTCGCCGTGATAGAGCGCGATGGCGTCGACATTCTCGTTGACGCGCACCATCCCGGAACGCAGCTCGGCCTCGCGGGTGTAGCGGTCGCTGTTGAGGCGGATCAGCGGCCGCCCGACCAGCCAGCTCAGCCAGGAGGCGATGCCGGCATAGAGGAACGCGGCCCAGACCATGTAGCCCGGTATCGCCAGCGACCAGCCGTTGATGTGGAAGACGAAGCCCGACGAGAGTTGCCAAAGCACGCCGACGAACGACACCAGCAGGATGAAGGATTGCAGCAGGCCGACGCCGAGGTCCGTCGACAGATCGGACAGATGCGCGGCATCCTGCTGCATGCGCTGGTCGGGATTGACGCCGATGGCGCCGGCATTGGCGAGCCGGAAGGCCCGCGCCGGCCGCATCCATTGGTCGATCAGGTCGAGCGTCAGCGCCTCGCGCAGCTTCAGCCGGATCATCTGGTTGAGCCAGGTCTGAGCGATGTTGAGCAGGAGCAGCGTGCCGGCAATCACGGCAAAGATCATCAGCTGATGCAGGAAGGCCGCCATGTCGCGACGCGCCAGCGCATCGTAGAAAGGCTGGTTCCAGCGGTTGAGCAGAACCTGGCCGATCGACGTGGCGACGATGACCGCCATAATGCCGACCGACGTCCAGACCAGCCACTTGCGCACCGGTGAGCCTACCAGCGCCCGTTTGATCGTCGCCACCTGATCGCGCAGGCTGCTGGCTTCGACGGTTGCCGGCTGAGCGGTGGCGGACTTGTCCGGTTGATCAGCCATGCACGAGGTCCTTGCGTTCAGAAGCGTTGCTGAACCAGATGGAGAGACTTGAAGGCATCCGCCGCTCAAACGGACCGCGAATGCATCTGCGACAGATAGGTGGGAAAAACCCACGCAACACCAGTTTTCATGATGATCACGAAGGTGTCACCTGACGCGTCGTCGATGTCACCCCTTCCGCCCGGCGGCCAAGCCGCGTCGCACCGTGCGGTGACAGTACCGGCACGAAGACACGGCGCGAGGCGCGCTGCGCGACCGGCACGCCCTGATAGAGCCGCTTCTGCGCCTCGACCACGATGACGCCGGAAAAGATCGGCCAGAACCGCCGGCCGGCGCGCTCCAGCACATTGTGGAACCGCATCATGAAGCGCCGCGGCGATGGCGGGAAGAACAGCGCGTCGGACCAGGAAGCCGGTGTGAAATTCGCCTCGCGCAGCAATTCTGTCAGCTGGCCGCGCGAGAACGGCCGGCCATTGCCGAACGGCGTGTGCTCGAACCGCGCCCAGACACCGCGCCGGTTGGGCACGACGATGACGACGCGCCCTGCCGGCGACAGCACCCGCCAGATCTCGTTCAGCGTCTCGCGCGGGTTTTCGACATGTTCGAGCGAATGCACGAGCAGCATGCGGTCGATGCAGGAATCGACCAGCGGCAATTCCTCGTCGAAGACCAGCGCCGTAGCCGTCGGCCCGTTCGCCGGCCAGACGACGGCGCCTTGCGTAGCAGGCATGAAGGCAAACACCCGCTCGGCATCGGTGCCGAACCGCTCCAGCCACGGCAAGGTATAGCCGAGCCCGACCAGCCGCTCATTGGGCACTGTTGCCCATATTGAGGACAGCGCCATGGTGATCGAGCGTTCAGCCAGGCGGCCGAGCGTGGTCGAATAGAAGGAGCGGAGATCGACGATATCGGAATGCATGCGCGGGACGGTAGCTGCGATGCCGCCCAAGTTCAACAAAGCCGGCACGTTCTGCAAAGCTAGATGACATCAGCGGCCAAGCGCCCTATGTCTGCGCCAACAGATGGAGAGATGCCAATGCCCGTCGAAATCGAACAGTTCATGTGCCGCAGCGACAATTTCGGCGTGCTGGTGCATGACCCGAAAAGCGGCGAGACCGCCATTATCGACGCACCCGAAGAAGCGCCGATCATTGCCGCTATCGAGCGTACCGGCTGGAAGCCGACAATGATCCTGACCACCCACCACCATGTCGACCATGTCGAGGCCAATCTGGCGCTGAAGGAGCGCTTCAAGCTGCGCATCGTCGGACCGGAGGCGGAAAAGGAAAAGATCCCCGGCATCGACGAGACCGTCGGGCAAGGCTCGGTCGTCCATCTCGGCGGTGAGCGGATCGATGTCATCGCCACGCCCGGCCACACTGCGGGCCATGTCTCCTATCATTTTCCGGCCTCGAAAGTGGCGTTCACCGCCGACACTTTGTTCGCGCTCGGCTGCGGCCGGCTGTTCGAATGCAAGCCGCCGGTGATGTATGAGTCGCTGAAGAAGCTCGCCGCACTCCCGGCCGACACGGTCATCTATTGCGGCCATGAGTATACGCTTTCGAACGCCCGCTTTGCGTTGACCGTCGACCCGACCAATTCGGCGCTGAAAGAACGCGCCGCCAAGATCGAGACCCTGCGCGCCGACAACAAGGCGACGCTGCCGACCACGATCGGCGAGGAATTGTCGACCAATCCGTTCCTGCGCTGGCACGACCCGGCGATCCGCAAGCATCTCGGTATGGAGGCGGCCTCCGACGCCGAAGTGTTCGCGGAAATCCGCAAGCGCAAGGACAATTTCTGAGCATCATTCCGGGATCAGCCATGACCAGCGCCGCTGAAATCATCGCCACGCTCGGCCTCAAGCCACATCCGGAAGGCGGCTGGTATGCCGAGACCTTTCGCGACGGCGCCGGGCGCGGCCATTCGACGGCGATCTATTTCCTCCTTGAACAGGACCAGATTTCGGCCTGGCACCGGGTCAAGGACGCGGCCGAGGTCTGGCACTTCCATGCCGGAGCGCCGCTGGCGCTGTCGATGTGCGAGGAAGGTAGTCCAATGCTTAACCAGGTGATCGAGCAGGTGCTCGGCATTGAGCTTGCGGCGGGCGAGCGGCCGCAGATCGTCGTGCCGGCCGGCTGGTGGCAATCGGCGCGCAGCCTCGGCGAATGGACGTTGGTCGGCTGCACCGTGGCGCCGGGCTTCGACTTCGCCGCGTTTGAAATGGCCGAGCCGGGCTGGCAGCCTTAGGCCAGAAGAAAACCAAGAGTTATGCAGAGCTGGGCGGCATAGTAGAGCACCCAGACCGCATAACGGATGCCGGCGCGATAGGGTGCTATTGCCGGAACCAGGAATTTCTCCGTGGCAAGCAGCCCGTCCGATGCCATGAACATAACAGCGCCGCCGATGACCCACGGATTGGCGAGCGTCAACGCCGAGATGCCCATCGCCAGAATGGCCGCGATATAGATGGCGATCGGCACCCGCAGGCCGGGACTGACACGGCGCCAGAGCGCCGCCAGCATGACGACTGCGAAGGCCGCCATGGCAAGCGCGATGGCGCCGCGCCATGTCTCGGTGCTGAGCACATCCAGCCCGCCGCCGCCGAGCAGGAAGAGCGGCACATAGAGGACATGCGCCGCAAGGAAGCTGGCCAGCCCGCCGAGGAAGGCCTTTTCGCCGTCACGCGACAGGAAGGCATCGCCGACGGCGCTGAGCGCCAGCGCAGAGACGAGCAACAGCGGCCCACCTTGCATGAAGGCCAGCGCCGCAAGCATGGCCACGGCCAGCGTCTTTGCCGCCGAGTGGGCCAGCGTCGGCCGCATGTCCAGGGTGAAGGCGTAGATCACCGCCGCCACCAGCGAAAAAATCAATGTTGCATTTGCGTTGGCGTCGATGCCGCCGGCAAACGGCATCGTCATGCGCTTGCCCCGCCAGTTGCCGCCTTGCGCAGGAACAACGATTTCGCCGCCAGCGCCGCGCCGCCGGTGATCAGTACGCAGGCCGCCAGGATACGCAGCGACGGCTCGGCAACGCCCGCCGCGATCAGCACCAATGTCGACAGCAGTGGCGCCGCATAGCTTGCCGCGCCGAGCACCTGGATGTTGCCTCGTTTGACGCCGATATCCCAGGCGTAGAAGGCGGCACCCACCGGCATCAACCCCAAACCAACCACCGCCAGCCACTGGCCGGGGCCATCGGGCAGCACCGTCTTTTCCAGCAGAAGATGGCAGATGAGGGACAGGGCTGCCGTGGCGGCGCAGAACCAGGTGACGATTGAGGTCGGCACCGCCGGAAAGCGCCGCGACAGCAGCGAATAGGACGACCACAGCAGCGCACAGACGGCCGCCATCGCATAGCCGAAGGTGTAGCGAGCATCGAAGGCGAGGCCGCCACCCTTGGTGACGATCAGCACGGTCCCGGCGAGCCCGAGCAGCGCGCCGACGACATGGTTCCAGGCCAGCTTCTCGCCCGGCATCAGCGCTGATCCCAGCACGATCAGCAGCGGCCACAGATAGGCGATCAGGCTTGCCTCCACCGCCGGCGCGTTGCGCAGCGCGGTGAAATAGAAGAAATGGTAGCCGAACAGTCCGGCAATGCCGATCACCCAGACCTGGCGTGGGATCTTCAGGCTTTTATCGGTCGCCGGCATGAACAGCCGGGCAACCAGCCCGACCGCGGTGCCGATGGTGAAGGTGATGGCCGAGAGCAAGAATGGCGGCACGGCGCCCGACGCATCGGTGAGCAACGCCAGCAGCGCCCACATGGCGACCGCCGAGAAACCGATCAGTGTTGCGCGCCCCATGCCCGTCTCCGGCGACTCGCCCCATTTCTATTCGGGTGGGCGCGTCTATTCAGTAGCTTCGAACCGCCCCGCGCTGACAGTCAAGGTGCCGATCTGCGTCCCGACCGTGGCGTGGATCGGCGCATATATGCCGGTTTGGCCGAGCGGTGCAAACGTCACCATCATCTGGCTCTTCTTCTTCAGGTAATTCAGCGCCTTGCGGCCCTTGCGGTAGCCTGCCACCGGCTCGAAGCTCATCTTGCAGGTAACGGTGTCGCCCTTGTAGCCCTTGACCGAGATCGATCCTTTCGAGGCGTAGGTCAGCGTCAGGTCGGCGCGCATCTCGCCGTCATAGAATTTCACCTTGCGCCCGCAGACCTGGTCGAGGCTGTCGGCATGGATAACGGTAGCCGCCATGGGATCGAGCACAGATGCCAGATCGTTGCTGCCCAGCGGTATCCAGTTTTTGGGATTGCGCTTTTTCGGTTCGGGAATGACCTGGGTGGCGGTCACCGCGCCATTGGCAAAGCGGATATCGACCATGGAAGCCTTCTTACCGGACTTATAATCGGCGCGAAATACCTGCGGCTGCATCTGCTTGCCCAGAATCTTGCCCTTTGACGAGATCGTGCCGCTCGTGTCGTCGAACAAGGTGGCGAGACCCGCGCTGGAGACGGTGCCGTCTATGGAATAGCTATCGCCTTCGTAGTGGCTGGAAAATGTCGCCTTGGCCACGGAAAGGCCGAGGAACGACACCGTGTATTCGCCCTTGAAGGACTGTGCGGTGGCTGCGGGCGCGGCGGCAAGGGTTGATGTTGGCAAGGCGGCGACAAGTATGGCGACAACGGCATGTGACGGGCGAAGCATGGCGGGCTCGGTCCTTGATTTTTTTAACCGGAGGCGGGCGACTCCGGCTTGAGATGTCCCTGTCCGACCGCTTATAGGCTGAATTCCGGCCTTTATGTGAAACGCTCGTCACAGTCGTGGGCAAGCCGGAGCTTGACGCATTGGCGAAATGCAACTATGGAACGCCAACTTTTCCATAAGGCCGCCTGACTGAAACCGCGCGCCACCCGGCGCGGGCGAACAAGGTTTGGCAGGCTAGACAGAACTGAAGGTTAGAACCATGTCCCGCACCTGCGAACTCACTGCCAAGGCAGTCCAGACCGGCAACAATGTGAGCCACGCCAACAACAAGACCAAGCGCCGCTTCCTGCCGAACCTCGTCAATGTGACGCTGATTTCGGAAGCGCTGAACCAGAATGTGCGCCTGCGCATTTCGGCCAACGCGCTGCGTTCGGTCGAGCATCGCGGCGGCCTCGACGCCTTCCTGGCCAAGGCCGACGCCAAGGAATTGTCGCAGCGCGCGCGGCTGCTGAAGAAGCAGATCGCCAAGAAGCTGGCCGACCAGCCCGCCGCTTAACGATATCAAGGCGGGGGACGACCGCCCTGAGCATCGGAGCAATCCGATGCTCAAAACTTCTAAGGCAGCAGCATCGGAGCAATCCGATGCTCAAAACTTGCAAGGCAGCGCGATCCGGATTTCGGCTAGCGCCTGGCTGGTTCCATTACCCAGGATAAAAAAATGACTTCCTTCTCGCGATATCTGCCCTTTGTGGCCGCCATGGCGCTTGTCGTCGTGGTATCGAACATCCTCGTGCAGTTCCCGATGCAGGGTCAGGCCGGCGGTCTGTCGCTGGCCGACATCCTGACCTGGGGCGCCTTCACCTATCCCTTCTCCTTCCTGGTCACCGACCTTGCCAACCGCCGCTACGGCCCGACGGTGGCGCGCCGCATCGTCTTTGTCGGCTTCATGACCGCGGTGGTCTGCTCGATTCTCGTCCCGCCCTTCCTGTTTCGCCACGGCCTGATCGAGTTCGAGACATCAGCCGACCGGCTGGTGCGCATCGCCGCAGCTTCCGGCGCGGCCTTCCTTTGCGCGCAATTGCTCGACGTCACCGTGTTCAACCGGTTGCGCCGGCAGAGCTGGTGGCGCGCGCCGATCGTCGGCACGCTGGTCGGCTCGGTGTTCGACACCCTGGTGTTCTTCAGCATCGCCTTTTCGGCCGCCTTCGCTTTTGCCGGCCCGAACGACAGTTTTGCGCTGGAGACGGCGCCGCTGATGGGCGTGCTGCCGGTCGAGACCATGCGCTGGGTCTCCTGGGCGCTGGGCGACCTTTCGGTGAAGCTGATCATCGCTGTTGTGGCCCTGATCCCCTACCGGCTGCTCGCCGCCCACTGGAGCCAGCCGGCCGTGGCTGTCTAGGCCGTGATCCCTTGGGTCCAGCTCGGCTCGGCCAAAACGCCTGACGGCGGACAGGAACTGCGCCTTAAGCAGCGCGGCAGCGAATTCTCGATCATGCTCGGCACCAATGAGCTGATGAACAGCCGCCTCAGCGGCTCCGAAGAAGCGCTGGCCAAGCTCTCCTGTGAAAAGATCGGCGGCCGCGCCCAACCGAAAATCCTGATCGGCGGCCTCGGCATGGGTTTTACGCTGCGCGCTGCGCTTGCCCAATTGGGCGCCGACGCAGGCATCACCGTTGCCGAGCTTGTCCCCGCCGTCATCGCCTGGGCGCGCGGCCCCATGGAGGCGGTCTTCGCCGGCTGTCTCGACGATCCCCGTGTGACGGTTCGCGAAGCCGACGTCGGGCACATCATAAGATCCGACAAGGCAGCCTGGGACGCCATCCTGCTCGATGTCGACAATGGCCCCGAAGGCATCGTCTACAAGGGCAACGACGCCCTCTATGGCGCTGCCGGGCTCGGCGCGGCGCGTGCAGCGCTCAGGCCCGGGGGCGTGCTGGCTGTTTGGTCGCAAGGCCCCGATGCCGGCTTCACACTTAGGCTCAAGCAGGCGGGCTTTGTCGTGGACGAGGTGAAGACGCGCGCCAATGGCAAGCGCGGCGCGCGCCACGTCATCTGGATCGCCACCAAGCCTTAGGGCTCTCAATCCTGGTGCAGGATGAATTCCAGATAGAGGTTGCGCTGCAGGATCGAGTGGTTGTCGTCCGAGATCAGCGACACCATCAGCGCCCCGTCATCGCGGGTCCAGACGTCGAGTCCTTCCATATTGTCGATCTGGTAGCCCATGTCGGCTTCCATCAGCACCGGCCCGTCGGCAACCGCGCCCTTCTCGACGCTTTCGCCATAGATGCACCTTAGCCGCATCCTGACACCGCCGGCCATCGAGAAACTGCGCTCCAAAAGCAGCAGGTCGCCATCCGGCAGGAAGGCGCCGTCAGTGATGTCGAAATCACCGTTGCGCTTGACCGTGAAGACGCCCTTGTGCGGCCCTTCGATGATGGCGGCATAGATGTTGCCAGCCTTGTCCAAGCTCTTTTCCGAGACCACGACGAGGCCGCCCTCGTGCTGGCCGCTAGGATTGGTGTGGGTGACGGTCTCGAAACCGCGGTTCTGTCGCAGTTCGCGGGCTGGAATCAGAAAGTTCAGTTGCTTGAACGGCGCCGTCATGTTGCTGGGGTCGATCTTGAACTGGGCGACGCGGTGATCGCGCTCGAAGCCGACGGTGGCGATGCCGTCCTTGACTGCAAGGCCCTCGGCATCGACTTCCCATTTCCTGTCGATCGGCCGGCCCTTCTCATCGACCATCTGCTGCATGCGGAAATTCTGGATGCCGGACGGCCGCTTGTCGGCATCATGGGTGATCGAGCCGAAGAACCAGAAGCCCGTATCGGCGACGCCGATGAAATCGCTACCGGGTTTGACGAACCGAAATGCCGACAGCGCGCCGAAATCGCGCGTCGTCGAGTTCATCTCAAGACCGCCGACGAATTCCAGCGGCCCAAACTGCTTGTCGGCGCTGCCGATATGGAAGGTGGTGATCGGCCGCGCCGAGACTTCGACCGGCTCGACCGCGCTTGGGCCGGCGGCGATGGCCGGCGCAAACGCCATGCCGGACAAGGCAGTGACCGCGAAGAGCATCTGCCGAAACCCGCCGCGCAAAAAAATCATCCGGCGCGCCGGTAGCCGCCGCGGCGTGTATCGCGCACGTTTTCCTCGGCGAACAGCGAGGCCAGCTGCTCGGTCATGGCGCCGGCCAGTTCCTCGGCATCGACGATGGTGACGGCGCGCCTGTAATAGCGGGTGACGTCGTGGCCGATGCCGATGGCCAGAAGCTCGACCGGCGAGCGCGTCTCGATCAGCTCGATGACGGCGCGCAGGTGCCGCTCGAGATAGTTGCCAGGATTGACCGACAGCGTCGAATCGTCAACCGGCGCGCCGTCCGAGATCATCATCAGGATCTTGCGCTGTTCGGGCCGGGCGATCAGCCGGTTGTGCGCCCATAACAACGCCTCGCCGTCGATGTTTTCCTTGAGCAGGCCCTCGCGCATCATCAGGCCGAGATTGCGCCGGGCGCGACGCCACGGATGATCGGCGGATTTGTAGATGATGTGGCGCAGATCGTTGAGCCGGCCGGGGTTCGGCGGCTTGCCGTCCTTCAGCCACTTCTCGCGAGCCTGTCCGCCCTTCCACGCCCGCGTGGTGAAGCCGAGGATCTCGACCGAGACGCCGCAGCGCTCCAGCGTGCGCGCCAGAATGTCGGCACAGGTGGCGGCAACCGTGATCGGCCGACCGCGCATCGAGCCCGAATTGTCGAGCACCAGCGTCACCACCGTGTCGCGGAATTTGGTGTCGCGCTCCTGCTTGAACGACAACGGCTGCATCGGGTCGATGACGACACGAACCAGGCGTGCCGGATCGAGATAACCCTCTTCGAGGTCGAAATCCCAGGAACGGTTCTGCTGCGCCATCAGGCGGCGCTGCAGCCGGTTGGCGAGCCGTCCGACGACGCCGGAGAGATTGGCCAGTTGCTTGTCGAGGAAGGCGCGCAGCCGGTCGAGTTCTTCTTCCTCGCACAGCTCTTCCGCACCGACCGTCTCGTCGAAGGCGGTGGTGAAAACCTTGTAGTCGATCTCTTTCGGCAGGTTGGCGAAGGGGTTGTCGTTACGGCGCGCCTCGCCCGGCGTTTCGGCGTCTGCATCGTCATCGTCGGAAAGATCGTCGGCAGTGGCGTCGGAGGCCTCAGTCTCGGACGACTGTTCGTCGTCGGCCGAGGCCTCGGCATCCTCGGACTGCGACTGCTCGGAGCCGGAATCGTCTTCACCGCCCTCCTCGCTCTGCTCCTCGCCTTGCGGCTGGTTGTCGTCATTGTCCTCGGAGTCTTCGGTTTCCTGGTCGTCGCCGAGTTCCTCGGCCATCTCCATGGACGCAAGCATCTCGCGCACGACGCGGGCAAAGGCCTGCTGGTCGCCAAGCTTGGCCGACAGTCCGTCGAGATCGGCCTTGGCTTTTTCCTCGACCCAGGGCCGCCAGAGGTCGACCAGCCGTTCGCCGCTCTTCGGGATCGGCCGTCCGGTCAGCTTTTCGCGCACCATCAGCGCCAGCGCCTCCTCGATCGGCGCGTCGGCCTTGTCCTTGACGTCGACAAGGTTGGCCTTGGCGTATTTGTCCTCCAGCATCGAGCCGATATTGTCGGCGACGCCTTGCATGGCGCGGCTGCCGATCGCCTCGACGCGGGCCTGTTCCACGGCGTCATAGATCGAGCGCGCCAGCTTGCCTTCCGGCGCCAGTTTGGTGTGGATGCGCTGATCGTGGCAAGCGCGCTTCAGCGCCATGGAATCACCCAGGCCACGAGTAATCGCGATGTCTGTCTTGGACGCTTTCTTCGGCAGTTCGGGCAGTCGGGCGCGGCTGCCGGCGAGCGCCGGGCGGTCCTTGGCGAAACCGACTTCGAGCTCCTTGTCGCCGGCGATGGCGCGCATGCAGACGGTGACGGCACGCTTGAAGCTGTCGGCTTCAGACCCCGTCTTCGACTTGTTGCGCGTGTTGTCGCCCGGACCCGCCATCGAGGCTCTGCTCAGCCCAGCACCACGTTGGCGGCGCTCTCGGGCAGGTCCTCGCCGAAGGCGCGCTGGTAGAACTCGGCCACCACCGAACGCTCCAGCTCGTCGCACTTGTTGAGGAAGGTCAGCCGGAACGCCATGCCGATATTGCCGAAGATCTCGGCATTTTCGGCCCAGGTGATGACGGTACGCGGGCTCATCACGGTCGACAGATCGCCATTGATGAAGGCCGAGCGCGTCATGTCGGCGACCCGCACCATCTTGTTGACGATGTCCTTGCCCTTGCCGTCGCGATAGTGCTTGGCCTTGGCCAGCACTATGTTCACCTCATTGTCGTGCGGCAGGTAGTTCAGCGTGGTGACGATCGACCAGCGATCCATCTGCGCCTGGTTGATCTGCTGCGTGCCGTGATAGAGGCCGGTAGTGTCGCCGAGGCCGACCGTGTTGGCGGTCGAAAACAGCCGGAACGCCGGATGCGGGCGGATGACCCGGCTCTGGTCGAGCAGCGTCAGGCGGCCCGACGATTCCAGCACGCGCTGGATGACGAACATCACGTCCGGACGGCCTGCATCGTACTCGTCGAAGCAGAGCGCGACATTGTGCTGGTAGGCCCAGGGCAGGATGCCGTCGCGGAATTCGGTGATCTGCAGGCCATCCTTGACGACGATGGCGTCCTTGCCGACGAGGTCGATACGGCTGACGTGGCTGTCGAGGTTGACGCGCACGCAGGGCCAGTTAAGGCGGGCGGCGACCTGTTCGATATGGGTCGATTTGCCGGTGCCGTGATAGCCAGACACCATGACGCGGCGATTGTAGGCAAAGCCGGCAAGGATCGCCAGCGTCGTCGCCTTGTCGAACAGATAGTCCGGATCGATGTCCGGCACATGTTCCGAGGTCACCGAATAGGCCGGCACCACCATCTTGGACTCGAAGCCGAATTTGTCTTTCACCGACACCGTCGTGTCGGGCAAATTGGCGATGTCGCGATCGACCTTGTTCATCTCTATCCAAGTCTCCACGGGCGAAATGCCTGATTTCGCCGGCAATCGATTTTGTCCGGGGGCGGTCTTAGAGCCTTTTCCACCCTTATGAAAGTTGGAAAACGACACGAACCGTTAGGTTGCTCAGCACAAACCCGCCTGCTTGAGCACGCGATAGGCCTGCAGCACATCGCGGAACCGGTCTTCCGAACCTCTATCGCCGCCATTCGCATCCGGATGGTGGCGCTTCACAAGTTCCTTATAGCGCGCCTTGATGTCCTTGCCAGTCGCCTTTGTATCAAGGCCAAGCGTTTCCAGCGCCTTGGCCTCAAGCGGCTTGGCCTTGCGTTCGCGCGCCTCGCGCGGGTCCTTCGGCCCTTTGAACAGGTCGAAAGGATCGCGCATGCGGTTGTAATAGCCGGCGCGACCGGAACGCTGCTGGGCGAAATCGGGCGAGGAGCGCGTCGAGGCGCCGG
Organism: Mesorhizobium sp. C416B; assembly: GCF_030323165.1. Lineage (NCBI taxonomy): Bacteria > Pseudomonadati > Pseudomonadota > Alphaproteobacteria > Hyphomicrobiales > Phyllobacteriaceae > Mesorhizobium > Mesorhizobium sp. C416B. The sequence continues at coordinate 4,506,116 of NZ_CP100471.1, read as the reverse complement.
CGACGCCCATCTTCCATGTCGGCCGGTGGCCGGTCATCGCTTCCTTCTGGAAGCGGGCTATCTCGGTGTCCGGCACGCCGGAGAAGTAGTTGAAACCCTTGTTGTATTCGCGCACATGATCGAAGCAGAACTGAAAATACTCGCCTTCCTTCATGCGTCCGACCGGCGCCCGGTGGGTACCGGCCTCCTTGCAGCCGTCCCACTGGCAGATCGGCGAGTGCGACTTCAGCTCCGCATCCTTGTCGGGACGGACCCGAATTTTCTCGAAATATTTGGGGTACGGTTTCATCTCACCCATTTATGGGCTGTTCGCACGTGCGAAACAAGAATTGACATTTTCGCGATCATCGCCCTAACCGCTGAATCGCGGCATAAAGCAGGGCGAAATGGCGATTTTTTGAGGCGGCCCGGCGGGATCGATCCCGATTTCCCGATCACGCCTTGCAGATATGGTGAAGGGAGATGGCGATGTCCATACAGGCGACTATGGAAGACAAGCTGAACAAGGCGTTTTCGCCGGAGCGCCTGGCGATCGTCAATGAAAGCCATCTCCATGCCGGTCATCACCACCACGGCTCCGACCATCACGCTGCCTATGACGGCACTGGCGAGACGCATTTTCGCGTCCGCATCGTCTCATCCGTCTTTGCCGGCATGAGCCGCATCGACCGCCACCGCGCCGTCAACGAATTGCTGGCAGCGGAGCTGCAAGCCGGCGTCCATGCGCTGGCAATCGAACCGGCTGCACCCGGCGAAAAGACCCGTTGGTAAGTCTCTCCGCCTCAGATCACCGCTTCGATGAGAAACGGTCCCGGACGCGACAGGGCACTGTCGAGCAGCGCGTCGAACCGCTCGCACGTGTCGGCGCGGGCCGCCTCGACGCCCATGCCTTTGGCCAGCGCAACCCAGTCCAGCGCCGGATGGTCGAGATCGAGCATGCGCCTGGCGTTCTCGCCGATCTCATTGACCCCGACATTCTTCATTTCGCCATGCAGGATGGCGTAGGTCCGGTTGGAAAAGATGATGGTCACGACGTCAAGCTTTTCCCTGGCCTGGGTCCACAGTCCCTGCACCGTGTACATGCCACTGCCGTCGGCTTCGAGATTGATCACCTTGCGGTCCGGGCAGGCGATCGCCGCGCCGGTAGCCATGGGAATGCCGCCGCCGATCGATCCGCCCGTACCCATCATGTAGTCGTGCGGCGCCGCAAAGGCGGATAGCGTGAAGAACCGTCTCGCCGAGGTGACTGCTTCGTCGCAGACGATGGCATTGGCCGGAAGTTTGCGCGCCACCGACAGCGCGATGGCATCGTCCGTCAGTCTGCCGCTCAGCGTCGGTTCGTCTGGAAAGGCGGTTGCGGCGGCGAATTGCTGCGTCGGCTTGATGCCGAGCTCGTCGGCCAGCGCCTCCAGCGCCGCTTTCAGATCCTGGCCATGCGCCGCCAGCGAAAGCACCTTGCAATCGTCCCGAACCAGCCGCCCGGGCTTGCCGGGATAAGCGAAGAAGGCAACCGGCTCCTTGGCGCCGACCAGCACCAGCAAATCGATATCCCGGAGCGTGGCCGTCGCCGCATCGACCGGATAGGGAATGCGGGTCGGGGCGAACCGCCCGCGGCCGCGCTGCATGCGGGCGATCAGAACCTCACTGAACAGCCTGACATCGCTTCCCGATGAGATTCTCCCTGCGATTTCAAGTCCATCGGCGCGCGCCGCCTGCCCACGCACCACCATGCCGACACGGCCCGGCGCGGCGCGGATTGCTTCGGCGATCGTGCGCACAACAGCCATGTCGACGGCGGGCGGCGGCTCCAGCTCCACCTTGCCAGGTGAAATCGCAGCAACTTCGCCCCAGGCGGCATCCGCAGGCAGGATCAGCGTCGTGACGCCAGGCGGCGTGAGTGAGGCGCGGAAAGCCGCCTCTGCGGCCGGCACAATATCGGCCGGCCCCTTGACGCGGCCAACCCAGTTCGACATCGGCGACGCCAGGCCTTCTATGTCGCTGGTCAGCGGGGCATCGAGCGGCAGATGGTAAGAAGCATGGTCGCCGACAATGTTGATCATCGGGCTGCGCGCACGCCTTGCGTTGTGCATGTTGGCCAAACCGTTGGCGAGACCCGGTCCGGTATGCAGCAACGTTGCTGCCGGGCGGTCGGTCATGCGCGCATAGCCGTCGGCGGCGCCGGTCACCACGCCCTCGAACAGGCCGAGCACGCAACGCATCTGAGGTTTGCGGTCCAGTGCGGCAACGAAATGCATTTCGGATGTGCCAGGATTGGCGAAGCAGACCGTGACGTCATTGGCCAGGAGCACGTCGCACAGCAGATCGGCGCCATTCATGATTTTCTTTCCCAATCGACAATTCAGGAACAATTGCACCTGTAGGCGCCGGGTCGGCAATGTCCCGCCGGGGCTTTTGGTCTGATCCAGGACGCCTCGCGGGGATCCGGCGATCAACCGACGGTCCATTCAGGAAGGCCAGCATCGCGGCGGTCAACGCGTCGCCGTCCTCGCCGAAGTCGTGATTGATCGACATATGCGTGTAGGCGTTGCCGTCGAACAGCGTCACTTCAGTGCCGATGGCGCGCAGGCATTTGGCAAAGCCTTCGATTGGTCGTCGCGGCCTTCGGCGCGCGAATAGGCGATGAAGGTCGGCGGATGCTTGTGTCCATCGAGATAGCTGGCCGGCGACAACGCCGCCCATCAGCGCCGCAGCACCGGGCAACCCGCCATTCCTCCCAAGCCTTCTACCCGGATTGCAGCCACTCTCCTTCATGTGAAGGGAACCAACAATGCTTTCCGACAGTTGAAGGTGATGAGGCGATTGGAATCCAGATCGGCTCCGAGGGCAGAACATCATGCGTGCAACCCAATCCGACGTCTTCGATCTTTTTTCGGAAATTTATGCCAATGCGGCGGACGAAGAGGTCAGCATCCAACAGTATCTTCTTGCCTGTCGGGAAGACAAATCGATGTACGCTTCGGCGCCCGAAAGGATGGTCGACGCAATCGGCGAACCAAAACTGGTTGACACCAGCAAAGACGAGCGCCTCGGCCGCATTTTCGCGAATCGGACCCTCAAGATCTACCCTCATTTTTCTGACTTCTATGGAATGGAGGATACGATCGAGCGCATAGCTGGATATTTCCGCTATGCCTCGCAGGGGCTCGAAGAACGCAAGCAGATCCTCTATCTCCTCGGCCCGGTCGGCGGCGGCAAATCCTCTCTGGCCGAGCGCCTGAAGAAACTGATGGAGCAGCGCCCGATCTACACGCTGAAGGTCGGCAACCAGATCAGCCCGGTTTTCGAGTCGCCGCTTGGGCTGTTCCATCCCGATCACATGGGTGATCTGCTAGAGGATAAATACGGCATAGCCCGGCGCCGGCTGAACGGATTGATTTCGCCATGGGCGGCCAAGCGCCTCGACGAATTGTCTGGCGACATTTCCAAATTCAGCGTCGTCAAGCTGATGCCTTCGCGGCTGCGCCAGATCGGCATTGCCAAGACCGAACCTGGCGATGAGAACAATCAGGATGTCTCGGCCCTGGTCGGCAAGGTCGACATCAGGCAATTGGAAAATTTTAGCCAGTCCGACCCCGATGCCTATTCCTATAGCGGTGGCCTGAACCGGACCACGCAAGGTCTGCTTGAATTCGTCGAGATGTTCAAGGCACCCATCAAGGTTCTGCATCCGCTGCTGACCGCGACACAGGAAGGCAGCTACAACGGCACTGAAAATTTCGGCGCCTTTCCCTACCAGGGGATCATCGTCGCCCATTCCAACGAGTCGGAATGGCAACAGTTCAAGAGCAACAAGAACAATGAGGCGTTTCTCGATCGCATCCTGGTGGTCAAGGTACCCTATTGCCTGCGGATCACCGAAGAGAGGCAGATCTATGAGAAATTGCTGCGTGAGAGCGAGTTGGCCGCCAGCCCCTGTGCCCCTGAAGTTTTGGACATCCTCAGCCGCTTTGCAGTTTCGACGCGCTTGGCCGAGCACGACAACTCGCCGCTCTACACCAAGATGCGCGCCTATGACGGCGAAAATCTGAAGGAAGTCGATCCCAGGGCAAAGTCGGTCCAAGAATATCGCGACGCCGCCGGCGTCGATGAAGGCATGACGGGCGTCAGCACGCGCTTTGCCTTTAAGATCCTTTCGCAGACATTCAACTTCGATAATGAGGAGGTGGCCGCCGATCCTGTGCATCTGATGTACATTCTGGAGGAGGCGATCAAGCGGGAGCAGTTCCCGAAGGAAACGGAAGCGGCCTATCTTGAATTCATCAAGTCGGAGCTTGCGGCGCGCTACGCCGAGTTCATCGGCCACGAAATCCAGAAGGCCTATCTGGAGTCCTATAGCGAATACGGCCAGAACCTCTTCGACCGCTACATCGCCTATGCGGATGCCTGGATTGAGGACCAGGACTACAAGGACCCCGACACCGGCCAGATCCTCAACCGGGAGATCCTGGACAACGAACTTTCGCAGGTCGAGAAACCGGCAGGCATCGCCAATCCCAAGGACTTCCGTAACGAGGTGGTGAAGTTCACTCTGCGCGCTCGCGCAAGAAACCACGGCCGCAACCCGTCATGGACCAGCTATGAAAAACTGCGCGAGGTCATCGAGAAGCGGATGTTCGGACAGGTCGAGGACCTCTTGCCGGTGATCAGCTTCGGCTCCAAGCAAGACAGCGTTACGGAAAAGCGCCACAACGAATTCGTGCAGCGCATGATCGAGCGTGGCTACACAGAACGGCAGGTACGCCGGCTGGTGGACTGGTACATGCGGGTGAACAAGGCGGGTTGACAGAGCCGGATGGTTCCATGCCGATCTTCATCGACCGTCGCCTGAACCCCAAGGACAAGAGCCTTGGCAATCGACAGCGCTTCCTCAGGCGTGCTCGCGAGGAGTTGAAGCGGAGCATTCGCGATCAAATCCGCACTGGCAGGATCGCCGACGTGGATACCGAGCACGCCGTGCCCATGCCTGAAAGGAAAACGGCCGAGCCGAGCTTCAACGATGACAGGGCCAGCGGACGGCGCCGACACATCCTTCCGGGCAACAGGCATTTTTCCCCTGGAGACCTGCTCCCGAAGCCGCATGGGGGCGGCGCGGCGTCGTCGCCAGGAAACACGGCGTCGGAAGACGATTTTCGTTTCGTGCTGTCACGCGAGGAGGTGCTCGAACTCTTTTTTGAGGATCTCGAACTGCCCGACCTGGTTAAGCTCAATCTCAAGGAAATCCTTGCCTTCAAGCCGCGCCGGGCCGGCTTCGCGGCAACCGGTTCCCCGACCAACATCAATGCCGGCCGCACCATGCGCAACAGCCTAGGCCGGCGCATTGCGCTGAGGCGCCCCACGCAGCAGGAACTGGAGGCGATCCTCCGGGAAATCGTCACGCTTGAGTCGGCCCCGGCCGGCGCGGCGGTGCGCCAGCGCATCGCGGAATTACGCGACGAGCTTGACCGGCTGGAGCGACGGCGCAGGCGAATTGCCTTTGTCGATCCGGTCGATATCCGATTCAACCGCTTCGACGCCCGGCCGGTGCCGAATGCCAATGCCGTCATGTTCTGCCTTATGGACGTGTCCGGATCGATGGGCCAACGCGAAAAGGACTTGGCCAAACGCTTCTTCGTGCTGCTGCACCTGTTCTTGAAACGGCGCTACGAACGCACGGAGATCGTCTTCATCCGCCATACCCATGAGGCGCACGAAGTGGATGAGGACACGTTCTTCTACAACACGCAGAGCGGCGGTACGATCGTCTCCACCGCGCTCGACGAAATGCACCGCATTATCGGCCAGCGCTATCCTGCCAGCGAGTGGAACATTTACGCCGCGCAGGCCTCTGACGGGGACAATTTCACCACCGATTCCGAGCGATGCATAGAACTCATGAACGGCAAGCTCATGCGCCTGTGCCAGTATTTCGCCTATGTCGAGATCATCGACGAACGCGAGAGCCACATATTCGGTGCTACCGAAAACGGGACGTCGCTTTGGCGCGCCTACAGTACGATCGAGCTGAAATGGCCCAACTTCCAGATGAGCCGCATCGCTGCTCCCGCGGATATTTACCCGGTCTTCCACCGGCTCTTCGCCAGGCAGCCGGCGGCCATCAAGAGCGCTTGAGAGAGAGAGATGGTCAGGCGAGCCAACGAAACGAATTTGTTGTTTTCCGGTTCTGACTGGAATTTCGAGAAATTATCGCGGGCTTTTGAAGAGATCGAGGCGATCGCGGTCGACGAGTTGCATCTCGATACTTACCCGGTCCAGATGGAGATAATCTCCTCCCAACAGATGCTCGACGCCTACTCATCTATCGGCATGCCACTGATGTATCGGCATTGGTCGTTCGGCAAACATTTCCTTCACCAGGAGCTTCTTTACCGTAAGGGTGGTCGGGGGCTGGCCTATGAACTGGTCATCAACTCCAATCCCTGCATCGTCTACCTCATGGAGGAAAACACCATGGCGTTGCAGGCCCTTGTGACGGCCCACGCGGCGCTTGGCCACAATCATTTCTTCAAGAACAATCATCTGTTTCAGCAATGGACCGACGCCGGGGCAATCCTGGGTTATCTGGACTTCGCCAAGGGCTACATCGCCCGGTGCGAGGAGCGGCACGGCCTTGCAGCAGTGGAGGCCATTCTCGATTCCGCCCATGCCCTGATGGAACAAGGGGTGTTCCGCTACCACCGGCCGCCAAAGCTCTCGTCGGAGCGACAGCGCGAAGGGCTTCGCGAGCGCCTCGAATACGAAGAGCGCTCCTACAACGATCTGTGGCGCACGCTGCCGCCGTCGCAGAACAAAAACAAGTCCGGCAATGAGGATCAAGGGATGGCGGAGCGCAAGAGATCGCTCAACCTTCCCGAGGAAAACCTCCTTTATTTCCTCGAGAAGAACAGCCTGATCCTGGAACCCTGGCAGCGCGAGATCATCAGGATCGTCCGCGTCATCGCGCAATATTTCTACCCGCAGCGACAGACTCAAGTCATGAATGAAGGCTGCGCCACCTTCGTGCATTATACGCTCATGAACATGCTATTCGATCGCGGCCGGATCGGCGAAGGTGCCATGCTCGAAATCCTGCGCAACCATTCGAACGTGATCTTCCAGCCGGCCTTTGACGATCCCCGGTTTTCAGGCATCAATCCCTATGCCCTCGGCATCGACATGATGCAGGACATACAGCGCATTTCGACCGAGCCGACGGCGGAGGACCGCGACTGGTTCCCGGACATTGCAGGACATGGCAACTGGCGCGAGGTCCTGCTTGAGGCCTGGGCCAACCACCGCGACGAATCCTTTATCCGCCAGTACCTCAGCCCGAGCTTGATCCGAAAATGGCGGTTCTTCGTGCTTGGCGATGGAGCCGACAAACCGCATTTCGAAGTCGCGTCGATCCACAACGAACGTGGCTATCACAAGATACGCGCCCAGCTAGCCCACAGTTACGACCTTGGAGCGAATCGGCCGGACATCCAGGTGATTGATGTCGACCTGCTCGGCGACCGGCAGTTGCGGCTGCAACACAGGGTAAAGGATGGTGTTGTGCTCGAAGGGGCCAGCCGTGACGCGACGCTCCGCCATGTCCGCAGCCTCTGGGGCTACGAGGTCAGCCTGGTCGCAGTTGACGCTCAAACCGGTGCGACAATCCACGAACGGTCTACGAGCCAGATCGCGGCATAAGCTCGGCAAAGAGCGTCCTGTTGCGGGCCTGCTCGTTACCTCAGGCTTCGCCCGCCGGCCTGATCCTGATCCTTGCGATCCGGTTCTTGTCGCGCTTCATCACCACGAAGCGCTTGCCGTGGAAGGTGAAAGCCTGCTTTTCCTCGGGGATCGACTGCGTCTCGTGGATGACCAGGCCGGCAATGGTGGTCGCTTCCTCGTCAGGCAGGTTCCAGTCGAGCGCCCGGTTGAGATCGCGGATCGGGACGGTGCCGTCGACGACCACGGAACCGTCCGCCTCCTGCTTGACGCCCTGAATGTCGACATCGTGCTCGTCGGCGATCTCGCCAACGATCTCCTCGATAATGTCCTCCAGCGTCACCAGCCCTTCGACCTCGCCATATTCGTCGACGACGATGGCGAAATGCGCCTTGGCGCGCAGGAAGGCGTTGAGCTGTTCCTGCAGCGTGGTGGTGTCGGGCACGAACCAAGGCTTCGAAGCGATCTTCATCACGTCGATCCGGGAAAAGTCGTTGCCGACCTCGTTCAGCGCTCGCAGCAGGTCCTTGGCGTGCAGCACGCCGACAATGTTGTCGAGCGAGCCTTTCCACAACGGCATGCGGGTGTGCGGGCTTTGCAGGATCTCGCGCACCACCGCTTCCGGCCCATTGTCGGCATTGACCGAGCGCATATTGGTGCGGTGGACCATGATGTCGGAGACTTCGAGCTCGGCGAGATCGAACAGCCCGCCGACGCGGTCGCGGTCCTCTCGCACCATCTGGCCGTCGCGGCGGAAATCGTCGACCGCGCCGCGCAACTCGTCCTGGGTCGAGCGCTGCGGCTCGATGCGCGACAACTCATAGCCGAACATGGCAAGCAGGCGCGTGCGCACGGCCAGGACCAGCAGGATGAGGATGGCAAGGAAGGCGACGACGGTCCAGCCAGGCTCGTTGATCATCGCGGCCGGCTTTCCTGGCCCGGGTGGTTTTCCCTGAGGAACGAAAGCACTTCCAACGCCGGTACATCCTTGGCAATAAAAGCCTGGCCAACGCCGCGCGTCAGGATGAAGGTCAGCGCGCCGCGCGACACTTTCTTGTCCTGGGTGATGAAGCCAAGCAGCGCCTCGGCATCGGGCAACTCACCAGGGATGTCGGCCATCCGCCAGGGTAGACCGACGGCGCGAAGATGCGCCTCGACCCGCGCCGCGTCGTCCGGGCTGGCCAGATTGAGCCTTGCGGAAAAGCGGTGCGCCAGCGCCATGCCGATGGCGACGCCTTCGCCATGGACGAGGCGGGCGCCATCATACTGTGTGGCGCCTTCCAGCGCATGGCCGAACGTGTGGCCAAGATTGAGCAGTGCGCGGTCGCCGGTTTCGAACTCGTCGCGGGCGACGACATCGGCCTTGGCGCGGCAGGCCTCGGCAATCGCCTCCGCCCGTTCCGCACCACCGGCGAACACCTTTTCCCAGTTCGCTTCCAGCCAGGCGAAAAACGCCGGTCGGTCGATCAACCCGTATTTGGCAAGCTCGGCATAGCCGGCGCGAAATTCGCGGATCGGCAGCGTGTCGAGCACTTCGGTGTCGGCCAGCACCAGCTTCGGCTGATGGAAGACGCCGACCAGATTCTTGCCGCGCGGGCTGTTGATGCCGGTCTTCCCACCGACCGAGGAATCGACCTGCGCCAGCAGCGAGGTTGGAATCTGGACGAAATTCATGCCGCGGCGCACGATGCCGGCGGCAAAGCCGGTGAGATCGCCGATGACGCCACCGCCGAGCGCAATGACGACATCGCCGCGCTCCAGCTTGGCGGCGAGCACGCCGTCGACCACCTCTTCGAGATGGGCAAAGCTCTTGGTCTTTTCGCCGGCCGGCAAAGTGATGACGGCAGGCTGGATGCCGCCTGTTTCCAGACCGGCCTTCAGCGCGTCGAGATGTGCCGCCGCGACATTGTCGTCGGTGACCACCGCCGCCCTCGTGCCGGGCAGGCGGCGCGAAATCTCGGCGCCGGCGCGCGCCAAAAGGCCAGGGCCGATCAGGATGTCATAGGCGCGCTCGCCAAGGCCGACCTCGACAGTGACCTGTTCGCTCACAGCCGCACCTCGCCCGGCGCAGTCGGAGCCGGAATGCCGAAATGCCCGCACAGCGCGTCGACAACCTCCGTCGCAATGACCTCCTTGCGGTCGTCGCGTGTCGGCACGGTGATGTTGGACGTGGCATAGACCGGGTAGCGCTCGCCCATCAGTCGCTCGAGCACGGCGCGCCGATCGGCGCTTTTGAGCAACGGCCGGTTCTGCTTCTTGGACACGCGCTCCATCAACAGGTCGATCTCGGCCTTCAGCCACACCGACACGCCATGCCCGGCGATCGCTTCCCGCGTCTGCGCATTCATGAACGCGCCGCCGCCGGTCGACAGCACCTGCGGCCCACTCTCCAGCACGCGCAGGATGACGCGCTGCTCCAATGCCCGGAATTCGGTCTCGCCATAGCGTTCGAACAGTTCCGGCACCGTCATGCGCGACACGGTTTCTATCTCCTGGTCGCTGTCTACGAAGGGCAGCGACAGCATCGTCGCCACCTTGCGGCCGATCGCCGTCTTGCCGGCGCCCATCAGGCCGACAAAGACGATCGAGCGGCTGCCCAGCCTGTCGAGCAGCGCGGCATGGCTATCGCCGGGAGGATTTGCTGGTAACGCGTTCATGAGACCATGCTGTTTCTAAGCCGTCTTTGCCGGCGTATCGACATCAAAAGCCCGTTTGCGTCAAGCATAGCGCCTTTCGCACGTAGAGCCCTTCGTCCTTGAATTGACGGAATTAGCGTCCCATAAGGACACAGGGCTTGGAATCGCAGAGCAAGAAGACGGGCGAAGATTGATGCCGACACTGTTCCGCTTTGTCGTGACGATGATGATTCTTGCCGGCATTGCCTATGGTACGATGGTGGCGTTGGCGATGTTCGTCGAGCCGAAAAAAGCCGAAATCACCGTGCGCATTCCACCGGAAAAGCTGAACCCCAAGAAAAACTGACCCAAAACTGACCCCTGGAACATGAACAGCGCGGCTCGCATCGAAGCCTTTCTCGAAATGATGAGCGCCGAACGCGGTGCCGCTGCAAACACGCTGTCTTCCTACCGCCGTGATCTCGAAGACGCTTCGCAGCAGATTGCCGGCGGGCTTGCCGCTGCCGCCGCAGTCGACATCCGCGCCTATCTCGACGACATCGCAGCGCGCGGCTTTGCGTCGACGTCGCAGGCGCGCAAACTGTCGGCGATCCGCCAGTTCTTCAAGTTCCTCTACGCCGAGGGCTTGCGCGGCGACGACCCGACCGGCACGCTGGACAGTCCGAAAAAGGGCCGGCCGCTGCCCAAGACGATGAGCGAGGCCGATACCGGTCGGCTGCTCGACCGTGCGGCGCTTGAGACAGGCGATGGCGTCAATGGCGACCGGGTGGCGGCACTGCGCCTGCACGCTTTGGTCGAGGTGCTCTATGCCACCGGCCTGCGCGTCTCCGAACTTGTCGGCCTGCCGGTGACCGTCGCCCAGCGCGACGACCGCTTCTTCATGGTGCGCGGCAAGGGCGACAAGGAGCGCATGGTGCCGCTGTCGGCCAAGGCCCGCATGGCGATGCGGGCATGGCTCACGGCCCGGGCGTCGGTGCCGGCTTTCGCCGACAGCCCGTTTCTGTTCCCGGCCGCCGGCGACAGCGGCTTTCTCTCCCGGCAGGTCTTTGCCCGCGACCTCAAAGGCCTTGCCGCGCGGGCCGGCATATCGGCGGCCAAAATTTCGCCGCATGTGCTGCGCCATGCTTTTGCCAGCCATCTCCTGCAGAACGGCGCTGATCTCAGGGCGGTGCAGCAGCTGCTCGGCCACGCCGATATCTCGACCACGCAGATTTACACGCATGTGCTGGAAGAGCGGTTGGTGCGGTTGGTCAACGATCATCATCCGCTTGCCGACTAGGCCTCATATCGCTATGTGAGGGCAACGTGCCCGCGCGGAGCCTACATCTGCGCGATGTTTGCCTTCCGACGCATCGGTCCGCTCAAGAATGTACAATTACCTCGATTTCGAAAAGCCGGTGCAGGACCTTGAACTCAAGATCCTCGAGCTGAAGAAGCTTGCCGAGAATGGCGAGGCGGTCGACGTCGGCGACGAAATCAGCCGGCTCGAGAAGCGCGTGCGCGACGCGCTGCGCGACATCTACAAGGCGCTGACGCCGTGGCAGAAGGTGCAGGTCGCGCGCCACACCGACAGGCCGCATTGCCTCGACTACATCAAGGGTCTGTTCAGCGATTTCACGCCGCTCGCCGGCGACCGCAATTTCGGCGAGGACCAGGCGATCATCGGCGGCTTCGCCCGCTTCCGCGGCGAACCGGTGGCCGTCATCGGCCAGGAAAAGGGCTCCGACACGGCGAGCCGGCTCAAGCACAATTTCGGCTCGGTGCGCCCTGAAGGCTACCGCAAGGCCGTGCGGCTGATGGAACTTGCCGACCGTTTCCAGATCCCACTTCTGACGCTGGTCGACACCGCCGGCGCCTACCCCGGCGTTGGCGCCGAGGAACGCGGCCAGGCTGAAGCCATCGCCCGCTCAACCTCGGCCTGCCTCGGCCTCAAAGTGCCATCGATTTCGGTCGTCATCGGCGAAGGCGGTTCGGGCGGCGCCATTGCGATCGCCACCGCCAACCGCGTCTACATGCTGGAACACGCCATCTATTCGGTGATCTCGCCGGAAGGCGCTGCCTCGATCCTGTGGCGCGACACGACGCGCTCGAAAGATGCGGCGACCAACATGAAGATCACCGCCCAGGACCTTCTGGAAATGAAGATCATCGACGCCATCATTGCCGAGCCGCTCGGCGGCGCCCAGCGCGCGCCCGAAACGGTGATCGCCGCCACCGGCGACCTCATCGCCAAGACGATGAAGGATTTTGCCGGCGCCAACACTGATTTTCGCGAACAGCGCCGCGAAAAATATCTGGCGATGGGCCGCAGCCTCTGATTTCGTCTGGCAGCGCACCGCAATGTGGCGTCAAGGAGCAATTTCGCCACAAAAATGCCGCCTCATTCGGCTCAATAAAAATCCGTGACACCGGGCGAATTGCCGTGGGGGGCGCCGTCCGACGCTTGCGGTAAGGAATTTTCAAGGTTAACGGGCTTAGGGTCCGTCAGTGTTCAGCATGCAGGCCCGGGCGCTATCCGGCCGTGCCGCGAGAAAAAGACATAGCCGTATCCATGTTTACCAAGCTTGCCCGCACTGGACTTCTGATCGCCGCGCTTGGCGTTGCCGGCTGCAACGATTCCTCGATGAAGAATTTTGCGCCGGAAGCCAGCAAGCCGCTGCCGGACAAGATCCTGGCCGACATGAAGGCCAAGGGCATGATCCGCACCTCGTCGGTGATGGCTCGCATCTTCAAGGAAGAAGGCAAGCTCGAAATCTGGAAGGCCAAGACCACCGGCCGCTACGAGATGGTCGCCAGCTACGACATCTGCAAATGGTCGGGCAAGCTCGGCCCGAAATACACCGAGGGCGACCGCCAGGCGCCGGAAGGTTTCTATACGGTCCGCCCGTCGCAGATGAATCCGCGCTCGAACTATCATCTGTCCTTCAACATCGGCTATCCCAACGCCTATGACCGTGCCAATGGCCGCACCGGCGCCAATCTGATGGTGCATGGCGCCTGCTCGTCGTCGGGCTGTTATTCGATGACCGACCCGCAGATCGAGCAGATCTACGCTTTTGGTCGCGATGCCTTCCAGGGCGGCCAGACCGAGTTCCAGATCCAGGCCTTCCCATTCCGCATGACCGCCGCCAACATGGCGCGTTACCGCAACGACCCGAACTATGAGTTCTGGAAGATGCTGAAGGTCGGTTACGACAACTTCGAGATCACCAAGGTGCCGCCGAAGGTCGATGTCTGCGACAAGCGCTATGTCTTCAACCAGGTGGCGCCTGAGGGCACGACATTCGATCCGACTGGCGCCTGCCCCGCGACCACGCAGCCGGATTCGCTGAAGAGCGCACTCAACGCCTATCAAAGCAGCTATGACGCGGCCTTCACCGGCGCGGTCAAGGCCAGTGTTCCGGCGCCCAAGCCGACCATTGCCGGCATCAAGGAAGCCAGCATCGTTTCCGACTGGTCGAAGCGCCGCGCCCGGGGCGAGCGCGTGCCGATCGAACCGCCGTCGCTGAATTCCGACGGCACGCTGACCGAGACGGCGCGCATGGGCCGCATCGATTCGCCGGCCGGCCGCAAAATGGCGGCGCTGGACGCAGAGAAGGAAGCCAAGCGCAAGGCCGAGGAACAGCGGGTTGCTGCCATTGAGGCAGCGAAGGCCGCCAAGGCCCAGGCACTGGCTGAAAAGCAAGCCGCAAAGGCCCAAGCGCTGGCCGAAAAGGAAGCAGCCAAGCAGGCCGCCCAGCAGCCGGTCGCCACTGCGAGCGTCGAGGCGGCGCCTGCGGAACCGCTGGCGGACGAAAGCCGGATGTCGAAGATCAAGAACAAGCTGCTAGGCATGTTCGGCGGCTGAGGTTTTCGCCTTGCCGATGCATGCCGCCCAAAAGTGCGCCGCGGTTTTGGGACAAAGACATGCATGAAGACAAACAAACAAATCACACCGCGATCTATGACCTCAAGGGCCTGAACTGCCCCCTGCCCGTTCTCAAGGCGAAAAAACGCTTGGCGGCAATGCAGCCGGGCAGCCGGCTTTGGCTGGAGACCACCGACCCGCTGGCGGTCATCGACATCCCCGCCTTTTGCGCCGACGCTGGCCACCAGCTTGTCGAAACGTCAGCCGTCAGCGGCGGCCACCGCTTCCTGGTCGAACGCGGCGCATAGCGAGCCTGACAATCAGCCCCCGGCTATCGCCAGCGGATTGCTCTCCAGCGCCGCGCGATCCGGCGTGTCGATCGACGGCCGGTTGGTGAAGGCGGAAAACAGCCGGCGCACATAATCTTCCGGCATATCGAGCGTGATCAGCACCAGCCTGGTGCCGCGTTGGCCGTCCGGCCAGGCCAGCAGCCGCGCCGGCGGATGCAGGATCTTCTGCACCCCGTGGACGACAAGCGGCCGCGACGGGTCCTCCGCAAGCTCGATGATGCCCTTCATCCGCAAAAGCTTGTCGCCATGCGCAGAACGCAGCAGGTCGAGGAACATCTCGATCGCCGAAAACGGCACCGGGCCGTCATGGACCAGCGAGTAGGAGCGCACGCGGGAATCGTGGCGGTGGTGGTGCTCATGCTCGCCGTGGTCATGATCATGATGATGGTGGTGCTCATGGGCGGCTTCTTCGCCGAGCCAGCGCCGGACATCGGCGGATTTGGTCGCCGGATTGTAGAGGCCGCAATCGAACAGCGCCGTGACGCCGGTTCGGCCGTCGCCGGCGTCCAGCACCACGGCGCCTGGATTGAGCTGATGGAGTCGCGTTCGCAAAGCATCGACGTCGCCGGGATCGCTGGCCAGATCGACCTTGGTCAGCACGATGCGATCGGCGACCGCCACCTGCTTGACCGCCTCGACATGGCCGTCGAGCGTCGCATTGCCGTTGACCGCGTCGACCAGCGTGATGACGCCATCAAGTCGGAAGGCCTGCACAAGGGCGGGATGCGCCATGATCGACTGCAGCACCGGCGCCGGATCGGCGAGCCCGGTGGTTTCGACAACGACGCGGGCAAGGCGGGCGATACGGCCGGTCTGCAGCCGGTCGACGAGGTCAGCCAGCGTATCGACCAGTTCGCCGCGCACCGTGCAGCACAGACAGCCGTCGGACAACTGGATGATGCCGTCCGAGGCCTGCTCGACCAGCAGGTGGTCGATCGCCACCTCACCGAATTCGTTGATGATGACGGCCGTGTCGACCAGTGCCGGATCTTTGAGCAGCCGGTTGAGCAATGTCGTCTTGCCGGCGCCGAGGAAGCCGGTGACCACCGTGACGGGTATCGGAAAGCCAGCCATCGCCTAGTTCGCGGCTTTGACCAGCTGGTCGCCCTGCACCGCGGTTGCCTGGCCCACCACGGCCGGTTCGGCGCCCTTTGGCGCCGGAATGTCTGGCCGCCAGCTCGGCAGCGGCACATCGGCGTATTCCTGGCCGCCCTGGTCGAGCATCGCCTTCGGCGCCGGCCCGGTGGCGCCGCCGAGGCCCACGGTAACCAGCGTCGGCACGTGGTCGAGCTTTTCCTGATAGGGCGATTTCGGCACGTCGGCACCCTTCGCGGCCACCGGCGGAGCCGCCTCGGACTGCTCGTGCGGCGCCTTCTTCCTGCAGATCTCATCATGCATGTCGTTGGGTGACATTGTATCGCCATAGGAAGGCATGGCCGCGACCGTGAGCCAGTTCGGGTCGGGCGTGGCAAAGCCCTGGTCGAGCAGCCTGGCGGCGGTCTCGGCACGGCTGATCGCCGATTTTTCGCCGAGCACGACCGCGACCAGCGTGCGGCCATTGCGTGTCGCCGAGCCGATCATGTTGAAGCCCGAGGGACAGACGAACCCGGTTTTCATGCCGTCGGCGCCGGGATAGCGCCCGATCAAGAGATTGTAGTTGGAGATCGCCTTCTTGCCGACGGCAAGGCCTTCGATCGAGAACCAGGGGGCGTATTGCGGGAATTCCTTGCGGATCGCCATCACCAGCAGGGCAAGATCGCGCGCCGTCGTATACTGCTCCGGCGAAAACAGTCCGTTCGGATTGACGAAATGCGTTCCGGTCATGCCGAGCCGCGCCGCCTCCGCATTCATGCGAACGGCGAATCCGACCTGCGAGCCGCCTATGTTTTCGCCGATGGCCATGGCGATATCGTTGGCCGATTTGACCAGCATCATCTTCAACGCATTGTCGAGCCGCATCACCGAGCCCGGCTTGAAGCCCATCTTGCTCGGCGGTTCGCCCGCCGAATGCTTGGTCACCTTGATCGGTGAATCGAGCTGGACCTCGCCGGCGGCAATCGCCCGGAAGGTGACATAGGCGGTCATCAGCTTGCTCAGCGAAGCGGGATACCAGCGCTTGAATGCGTCCTGGTGCTGCAGAACCTTGCCGCTGTTGAGGTCGAACAGGATCACCGGATTGGCCAAAGCTGGCCCAGCCAGCATGGGTAGCGCCAAGCCGCCCGTTAGCAGTAATTTGAGGATATGGCTGTGCCGCATCATGGAATCCGAAATCGCCTCTTGCCGTAGTCGCCCCTGGCTCCGTAAGATTTCGTTACGCGATGGCCAGCATGACCTGATCCGGCCCTCAATTTCCGGATCACATTGTCTGGGGTGCTATTTACCCTATGTGACGCCAAGATGGCAAAGTGCCAAGATGGCAACAAGCATGGCAATCACAATTGCAATCAAGCAGGCCAGATCGTCTGCTCCAACAGCGAGATGGAACCATTATGCCGATTCTCAACCGCGCCGCCGAGATGCAGGATGAAGTTGCCGGCTGGCGACGCCATCTGCACCAGACGCCAGAACTGAATTTCGATGTCTTCAAGACCGCCGCCTTCGTCACCGAGAAGCTGAAGGAATTCGGCTGCGACGACGTGGTGACGGGCCTCGGCAAGACCGGCGTCGTCGGCATCATCCATGGCCGCAAGGGGCAAGGCGCGACCATCGGCTTGCGCGCCGACATGGACGCGCTGCCGATCAACGAGATCACCGGCAAGCCCTATGCCTCGACCATTCCCGGCAAAATGCATGCCTGCGGCCATGACGGCCATACGGCGATGCTTTTGGGCGCCGCCAAATATCTGACCGAAACGCGCAATTTCGCCGGCTCGGTCGCGGTCATCTTCCAGCCGGCGGAAGAGGGCGGCGGCGGCGGCAACGAGATGGTCAAGGACGGCATGATGGAGCGTTTCGATATTTCGCGCGTCTTTGGCATGCACAACATGCCGGGCCTGCCGGTGGGCCAGTTCGCCATCCGGCCGGGCCCGATCATGGCGGCGACCGCCGAGTTCACCATCACCGTGAAGGGCCGCGGCGGCCATGCGGCGATGCCGCACGGCACGATCGACCCGATCGTCATCACCAGCCAATTGGTCGGCGCCCTTCAGACGGTCGCTTCGCGCAGCACCGATCCGGTCGAGGCGGTGGTGGTTTCGGTGACGAAGTTCCACGCCGGCGACGCCTACAACGTCATTCCCGAGACCGCCGAGATTGCCGGCACGGTGCGCACACTGAAGAAAGAGATCGCCAAGAAGTCGGAAGAGCGCATCCGCACCATCTGCGAAGGAATAGCCACCGCCTTCGGCGCGACGATCACTGTCGACTATGACGCCAACTATCCCGTGACCTTCAATCATCCGGAAGAAACGGTCTTTGCCGGCGATGTCGCGGCACATGTCGCCGGCGACACCCAGGTCCACCGCGCCATCCAGCCGGTGATGGGCGGCGAAGACTTCTCCTACATGCTGGAAGCCCGACCTGGCGCCTTCATCTTCATCGGCAATGGCGAGACCGCCGGCCTCCATCATCCGGCCTACGACTTCAACGACGAAGTCATACCGCACGGCATGAGCTACTGGGTGAAACTGGCCGAAACGGCGCTGGCAGCCTGACCTGCCCCGACGAAAGGCCGGCCGATTAGCCTTCGGCCGGCCTCTTCATTGCCTTCGGCGAGCCTCTTGGCGAAACGATCGGAAGCGGCTATGTGTCGGGCCGCGTGGTCCCGTAGCTCAGTAGGATAGAGCGGCAGATTCCTAATCTGTAGGTCACAGGTTCGATTCCTGTCGGGATCACCAGCAAGATCAAAGGCTTGGTGACTGAGATAGCCTGTCGGCATGTTGCAGCACTGATGGACTGGTTTTCGGTGATTTTCACGGACGCGACCAAGCAAGCAGCCTAACTTTAGTTCCATAGAAAAGTCCATCCCTGAGGTCTCAGGAGCGAGCTTTAAGCATCTACAGCCGCCAAGAGAATCGACCTCTTGCAAGTACAATTCCAGATCGAGCGATGGCTCCCAGTCAATCCGTTACGGTCTGAGTTCGGCGCCGCCAACTCAACCAAGCCGGCCGTATCCTAGCTGGCAACCAGGGGCACCGTGACGGTCGTGGCGTAATTTATCGGATACTGGTCGAAATACGGGAAAGCGATGACGAAGGCATAGCTGGCGGTCAGATGCGCCATCTTGAAACCGCCGCTGGCAGGGTCGGTCGCGATCGTCACAATGACGTTCTTCAGACCCAGGTTCACCAATTTCTGCGTGGCGATAGCCTGGATGTCGCTCTGCGAAAGCGTGTTGTTCAGCTGCAGCGCCCGAGAAGAGGTTTCCAGCGTATAGCGGACGGTCGACACGGCATTCATGGCCCAGCCGAAGGCGAAGATTCCGAACAAAAGCATCACCAGGAAAGGCGCGATCAAGGCGAATTCCAGCCCGGCTGCGCCGGAGCAGTCACGGCGCCACCTGGATCCGATCCTTTCAGCGGACACGGATCACCTCCTGATGGCTGATCGCGCGCGGGTCCGGGAAAACACCGAAGTTGAACGGGGGCACCCAGGTGCCCGTGGCCGTTATCTGGACGAAGACAGTCGGCAGCTTTGTTCCGCCGCAGATGGTGGTCTCATCCACGACCGTGGCGCCGCACAAATAGGAGCGGACCAGCACGACCGCGGCGTCCTCGGGCTTGTCGTTCCAGCTCGAAAGCGCGACCGCCTGCGTCCCGGTGTCATTGGACGCGCCGGCCATCACGAGATTGGCCGCGGTTTTAACGCCCGCGCGCATCTGCAGGTAACTCGTCACGTAGGACCAGCCGTCGGCGATGCCGAGGCAAACGAGGCACAGGACCGGCAGCAACATGGAAAACTCCACGGCAGCTATCCCGGATTTGTCCCGGACAATGCGCAAGGTCCGCCCACCCATCCGGCTACTCGACGAGCTGAACGGACTGCGTCGCCGGAATGTCTTCCATCCCTAGACTGGTGCAGTCCTGCTTGATGGTGGTACTGCCGGACCATTGGATGGTGTCGGCGACGACCTGAGTGCAGCCACCGTTCCCCGAGAAGTTGCCAAGGTAGTTGACCTGCTGCCTGGGAAAATAGATGGCGCCTGTCAAAAGCGAGTCCGCGGTGCCATTGAAGGTGCTCTGCGCCGCAGTCCCGGTCCTGTCGCCGTAGAACAGCACGCCGGAATAGGCTCCGGAGGTAGGCGCGCTCAGCGTCACCTTGGCGTTGCCGTTCATGCTGACGGTGTTGCTGCCTGCCATGAAGATGGTTACGCCGCTGCCCGCGACGACCGCGTTGGCGTTGACCTTCATACCGCCCTGCACGACGTAGACGCCGGGCTGCAGGGTGACGTTGCCGCTGAGGCTCATGCCGCTACAGTAGGTGCCAGGCTGGAGTGTTTGCGACGTCTTGTTGCCGTTGACATTCTTGCAAGGGTTGCCGGCTGTCGGCGTCGCCAAGCCGGAGAAAGGATCGGCTGCCGGCAAGGCTCGGGTGATGTTGGACTTGCAGACTGTGGTCGCTGGATTGTTCAGCACCATGCCGCCGACCGTGATCAGGCAGTCGGCCTTGAGCACCGCCGAGCCCTGCGTCTTTATGGCGTCCGAGGCAATCGAGTCCGACATGACCGAACAGCCGGTGAGGTTGACGGTGGTGTTGCCGGAAAAGAGCGCAGCCTGGGAGGCCGACGGACTGAGCGCCAGCACGCAAGCTTTGGAGGCGTCATTGATCAGCGCCACCGCCCTTGCCTGTTCGGCAACGGGCGCCTGGTTGAAAATCGCCGTGAAGTAGCGGTCGAGGTTCTGCTTGACGATGACCTCCACTGCCTTCTTCGCGGTGTTCGGGCCGGACAATGGCGGCGTGTTGACCTGGATCGTGCCCGGCGTGGCAAAATTGTTCGAGGTCGCGGACTGCGTGGCGGCGGCGATGATGGTCGGGTTATCGGAACCCGCGACTTTCTCGAGCGCGCCGGCATAGGCCGCGGCATCGGCAACGGCCTGCAGCTTAAGGCTGCTGTAATACCAGAAGGATGTCTCCACACCGAGGCCGGCGCCGCCAACCACGACCGGCAAGGTGAAGGCAAAGATGACGGCAACGTTACCGTTCGTGGCGCGCCTTAGGCGGCTCAAAGCAAACCAAATCCGGGTGAACGCGTTGGATGCCATATGTATTAGAAACCACGAATAGATAAACGAATGTCTAAAAACTCCATTCCGATTCGACGTAGTCAAACGGGCTAGCTAGGCGCAAGTTGCAGCGACCGCGCAACATCCTGTCGGAGGTTCCGCCCCAATCGACGAATGCGAAATATGCCGCTATCGCGAACTTTGTTGTCGACCAAGTGACATTTAAATGCCCCCTCTGCGAAGAAGCTATCGAGAAGACAGGGGACACCGCGCTGCCCGGTAAGGGGAAAGATCGGCTCACGCCGCCTCAGGAACTTTGTGCAATCCGTCCGGGGCTGGCTTTGAGGGCCACACGCCCGAAACCAACCACTCCAGCCACGATCAGTCCGTGAGGCGCCCACGAAACAACGTGGTGCCGTCGGTCAGCTGCGACCTGGAGATATCCCGGAACCCAGCCCCGGCCATCCACCCGCGATACTGACCTTCCGTGTACGATTCGCCCGCGCGGTAAAGGTTCAGGAAGGTGAGATTGAGAAAGACACCCTCAGGCGGGCCGAGACGGTCGTCATCGACGACACCCCACCCCGCAATTGCGATCTCGCCTCCTTGGGTGAGGCAACGCGCCGCGTTCAGGATCGAACTGCGCGCCTGGTCCGGCGGCAGGACCTGGACGACAGCCTTCAGGATTGCCAAGTCATGCCGGCCGGTCGATGGAGCGACCGTTATGTCGCCTTCTTCGACAACCACATCGCCGGCACCGTATTCCGACAGGATCGCTGGTGCGACCGCTGCGACCGTCGGGAGTTCCATCAAAGTCGCCGCAATATGCGGCCATCGCTCGCGAAGTCCGACCAGAATGGTCCCGGCGCCGCCGCCGATGTCGATCACCGAACGGACCGCCGAGAGGTCCAGCTCACGGGCCAGATTCCGGCCGAAAATCACCCCTCCCGGTGCGAGCATGCGGCTGAACGCCGCTGCGGATTCTGGCCCCGCTTCAGAAAAGTCATGCAGCGCGGCCGGCCGGTTCTGCCGCAGCGACTCTGCGGTCAAAAGGTCGGCTCCCCAGAGTTCGCGCAGCAGCACATGATCGCCGCCGCGATAGGTCGGCTTGGACGCGTCGAGAAACTTCGACGCTTCGGCTCCGTTGCGAAACCGACCATCCTTGACGTCGAGGAGACCGATGCTGGCGAGCGCGTAGAGGAGCCGCGACAGACGAGCGGGCTCGACTTTGAGCGCTGCCCCAAGGCTGTCGGCAGTCGCAGCATCGCCGCCGAGCCGGGTGAAGATGCCAAGGTCCAGCCCGGCACGAAGCGCCAAGGCAGGGGGCACCCCTGCGATCAGCTTGTCGATCCGATCGGAATCCACCATGTCATATCCCGTTGTGCGATCCAGGATCGACTTTGAACAGCTCGGCCAACCTCGTCAAATCAGTTCACCAGCGCGCCGCTCTCCGCGTCGAGCAGGTTCAGCTTGCGGTATCGGGTTCGACGTAAAGCGTATCTCCGGGGCCGGCGCTGATCCCACCAGCGCCCGCGACCGTTGTGCGCCGGCCCGGCATGCCTTGGAAGTCCGGCTGTGATGATGGCTGGCCGCGCCTTCGAACGCTACGCAGGCAAGGCCAGCAGCGCCAGTCCGGCCAGCGCCGAGCCGGCCAATGTCGGCAGCATGCCGATCCTCAGTTTCAGCATGGCGACCATAGCGGCTGCCGCCAGCAGCGCGGCACGCCAATCCAGCGACGACAGCACCGGCACCTCCATGCCCAGGCCAACGCGGTGCACCGCGCCGAAGACGACATGAAGTGCGAACCACAGCGCAAGGTTCATCACCACGCCGACGACAGCCGCTGTGATCGCACTCAGCGCCGCCGACAGTGCCTTGTTGCCGCGCAGCGCCTCGATGTAGGGGGCACCGAGAAAGATCCAGAAGAAGCACGGCACGAACGTCACCCAGAGCGTCAGCAATGCGCCGAGCGATCCGGCGACAAGCGGTCCCATCGCACCGGCGTGACGATAGGCGGCGACGAAGCCGACGAATTGCAGCACCAGGATCAATGGTCCCGGCGTCGTCTCGGCCAGGCCAAGCCCATCGACCATTTCACCCGGCGCCAGCCAGCCGAACGAGGTCACCGCTGCCTGCGCGACATAGGAGAGTGCGGCGTAGGCGCCGCCGAATGTGACCACCGCCATCAGGCTGAAGAAGCCGCCAAGCTGTGCCCAAACACTGGCAGGGCCGGTCAGCGCCAGGATCAGTACGACCGGCCCGAGCCAGATCGGCAGCCAGATCGCGATGGTGCGCGGCGCGTGCCATTTCGTCGGCTTGGTGTGAGCGAGTTCGCCGCGTTCGAACATGACGTCGACGGCGCCCCTGACATCGGGCAAATTGTCCTTGCCGCGTGCGGCTGCGGAAAAACGCGCCGGTGCCAAGCGGTTGCCGATCCAGCCGGTTAGCCCTGCAACCAGGATGATCAGCGGAAACGGCAGCCTGATGACATGAATGGCAAGGAACGCGGCCACCGCGATCGCCATCATCACCCGGTTCTTGAGCGCCCGTTTGCCGATGCGGAGGACCGCCTCGACGACGACGGCCAGCACCGCCGCCTTGATGCCGAAAAACAGCGCCTCGATGACGGGCGCATCATTGTAAAGCACGTAGAAGATGCTGAGGCCCAGCATGACAAACGCACCGGGCAGCACGAACAGGATGCCGGCAACGAGGCCGCCGGCGGTCCGGTGCAGCAGCCAGCCGATATAGATGGCGAGCTGCTGTGCCTCGGGGCCTGGCAGAAGCATGCAGTAGTTGAGCGCATGCAGGAACCGCTGCTCGCCGATCCAGCGGCGATCCTCGACCAATTCCTTGTGCATCAGCGCGATCTGTCCGGCCGGCCCGCCGAAGGAGAGCAGGCCGATCCTTGCCCACAGTTTCGCGGCTTGGCGGAAGGTCGGGACGATCGGAGCCTCGGTAGCCTGTGCATCGTCGTCCGCGGCGAGGGCGCTCATGGCGCTTTGCCCGCGCTGGGCCAATTGTGGGTTTCGTCAGTGGCATCGCGGCACCATCTGAAGAACGCATCGTAGAGCAGCATGCCGGCATCAAGCTGTTCGAGATCGTCGCGGAACATGCGCGACAGCCCGAGCGATGCAGCGAGGAACCCGGCCGCCTGCGGTACGAGATCGAGGCGCGCCGTATCGGCTGCACGCACGATCAGCGCAAGGCGATCGAGCGCTTCGGACCGCAACCCGAACTCTTCGATCATCGTGTCGAAGGTGCAGCGCTCGCCGCGATGGCTCCAGAACACGTCGTCGATGTCGAAGGCAACTGCCCCAAACCGATCGGCGGCCGCCAGCACTTCAGACGGCTCGACAAACAGGAACACCGCTGAGGGATCGACGAAGCGGCGGATCAGCCAGGGACAGGCGATGCGGTCGACCTTGGGGCGGGCACGCGTCACCCAGACCGTGCGGCCCTTGTCGTCGCGGGGCGGTATCTTGTCGGCCTTGACCAGAAGTCCCTTGGCCGCCTGCCACGCCTCGAAGCCGCCTTCAAGGGATTCGGCAGCAATGCCCTCATGGCGCAGCCATGCGGCAACGCCTTGCGAGAGCTTCAGCCCCTTCTGGCAGATGACGACAGCATGAGCCCCCGTGAACTCGGCCGCCCAGCTCGAAACAGACTTGAAGTCGCGCCGGCACGAGGCCGGAAGCAGGCGCGGATCGGCGTCGTAGTCTTCGTCGATGCGGACATCGACAAGAACAGGCGCGTCGGACAGACCGACAAGGCGGGAAAGCTGCGCTACGGTGATTGCGGTTGTTGACGGCATGGCGTCCACCTCCAGAGTGAGAGTTTGGACGCGATCATTGGGCTGACGCCTCACGGGGTCGTCGCGAAGGAACCCCTTGCCACAATGCTGGATTGATCCTTCGCCTTTGTCAAGGAAAGAGCGGCGCCGGGGGACCGCGCCTACTGCGCCGTCCAGCCGCCATCCATCGGCAAGGTGGTGCCGGTGATCTGTCTGGCTGCGTCAGAGCACAGGAACAGGGTCAGCGCGGCGAGCTCCTGGACGGTGACGAATTGCTTCGTCGGCTGCGCTGCCAGCAGCACGTCGTGCTTGACCTGTTCCTCGGTCATGCCGCGCGCCTTCATCGTGTCGGGGATCTGCTTTTCGACCAGTGACGTCCAGACATAGCCGGGCGCGATGGCGTTGACGGTGATGCCGTCCTGCGCGACTTCCAGCGCTACCGTCTTGGTCAGACCCGCTATGCCGTGCTTGGCCGAGACGTAAGCCGACTTGAACGGCGAGGCGACCAGTGCATGCGCCGACGCGGTATTGATGATGCGGCCCCATTTGCGCGCCTTCATGCCGGGCACCACGGCCTTGATCGCGTAAAAGGCGGCCAGCAGATTGATGCGGATGATGGCTTCCCACTTGTCATCGGGAAACTCCTCGATTGGCGCGACATGCTGTATCCCGGCATTGTTGACCAGAATGTCAAGGCTGCCCAAGGCCTGCTCGGCTTCGTGCACCATGGCGGTCACCGCTGCGCCGTCCATCATGTTGGCGCCGGAGTAGCGGCACTGGACGCCGAAATCCTTCTCGATGCCGGCGCGCTCCTGTTCGATCGCCGCGGCTTCGCCAAGGCCGTTGATCGTGACGTTGGCGCCCTCGGCGGCAAGGGCGCGCGCAATGGCCAGACCAATGCCGCTGGTCGATCCGGTGACGAGCGCATTCTTCGAAGACAGGGAACCCATGGAGATCTCGCGACTGTTGGGAGGACTACAAAGGCACATAGTTTGTGCGCCGCAACATGACAATGCCATAACCATATGTCGGCGCGATCACAGCCCTAAAACGCGCTTTGCCGGCCTCGCCGAGCGCCGTCTCAAGGCTGACACGGCAGTGTTATGGTGCGGCGCAACATAGTCGGCCGCGCATTCGCGCAGTCATTCCTGAACCATCAATCCAACGAATCAGGGGGCTGTAGCTTGAAATCGCCGATGTCGTGATGCGTGCCTATGCCATGCCGCTCACCAACCGTCCTTTCCGCCCGGCCCGTATCGCTTCTTCGACCGCGACGCCCTGAGCTATCCCGCAATCTCCAGCAGGGCCGATACCAGCAAGCGGCGTTCGTCGGCGGAAAGCACGTCGGAATCGAAGAGGTTCATGCTGCGCAGCCCTTCGATGGCCAGAAAGCAGACCAGCAGCGTCTTCAGGTCCGGCGTCTCGCTCTTCAGCCGCTGCAGCAGCTGCGACTTGAAGGCTTTTATCGGCGTCAGGAAATCCGGATCCTCGGCGATCGCCGAGAATATCCACGAAGCCGTCGGCTTCGGCTCCTCGCAATCATCCGCCGAGAGCCGGATATAGGTGGCGAGCAGGCTCTCGCCGCTGGCGCCGGCGACACGGCCCGATTCCAGCGCCAGCTCGAACGCGCGCAGGTAATTCTCCACCAGGCCCTGCATCAGTTTGGCCTTGGTCGGAAAGTTATATAACAGGCCGCCTTTCGACACGCCGGCGCGGCTGGCGACGGCGTCAAGCGACAGGCTGCCGGGACCGGTCTCGCGTGCGACATCGGCGGCGGCGGCGAGTATCTTGTCGCGCGAATTTGCCCTTTGGGTCTTCATCGATCCCTTCCCCCGCACCAGCCTAGGCGGAATTGACAAGACCGTCCAGACGGTACAGTAAGTTCGCCGTCATTTGTAATCGGGACCTGGCGTCGATAAGTGTCCCGCTATTCGGCTATTTTGCCGGACATCGGCCGAGGGGACAGTTCGTGAAGCGCTTCATCTCTATCACCGCAATTCTGCTTCTGCTCGGTCTGGTGTGCGTCGGCGTTGTCGGCTTCAACCTGTTCCGCGACAACGCTATCAAACAGTATTTCGCCACCATGAAGCCGCCGGCGACGACCGTATCGACGGTTGTCGTCAAGCCTTCCGACTGGACGCCGGGCGTCGAGGCGATCGGCACGGTACGCGCCGTGCGCGGTGTCGACCTTACCGTCGAGACCAGCGGCATCGTCAAGGACATCCTTTTCCATGCCAACCAGAAGGTGCCGGTCGATTCGGTCCTGCTGCAGCTCGACGATGCCGTCGAACGCGCGGATCTCGTCGCGGCCAAGGCGCAGTCCGTGTCCGACAAGACGGCACTCGAACGCGCGCTGGAACTGCAACGGCGCGGCGTCGGCACGGACGCCACGCTCGACACCGCTCAAGCCGCTGCATCGGCCTCCGCCGCGCAGGTCAACAAGCTGCAGGCCGTGCTCGATCAGAAGCAGCTGACGGCGCCGTTCGCCGGCACCGTGGGCATCCCCAAGATCGACCTCGGCCAATATCTCTCGCCCGGCAACGCAGTGGTGACCTTGCAGGATCTGGACACCATGCGGGTCGATTTCTCGGTACCCGAACAGCAGCTGCCGCTGCTCAAGATAGGCCAGGCGGTGCGGCTCGGCCTCGGCGGCACCGGCGGCGGCGCCGACATGCCGTTTGCCGGCTCCATTCGCGGCATCGATCCCAAGATCGACGCTTCAAGCCGCCTGGTGTCCGTCCGCGGCGAGGTCGCCAACCCTGACGGCAAGCTGACGCCCGGCCAGTTCGTCCAGGTTCGCGTCGAGCTGCCGCAGGAGAAAAACATTCTGTCCTTGCCGCAGACGGCATTGACGTCGAGCCTGTATGGCGACTTCGTCTTCGTCGTCGTTCCGGCGAAGCCGGCGGAAGGCGCCCCAGCCGCGAAACCCGAGGAAAAGCCTGCTGCAGGGGCCGACGCGACAAAGCCGGCGGCAGATGCAAAGCCGGCCGGCGCGAAACCGGCTGCCGAAGACGCCGCGGCGAAGCCCGCGGACAAGCCGGCTGTCGACCCCGCGAAGCCCGCGGCAGAACCGGAAAAGCCGGCGCTCGTGCTGTCGCAGGTGTTCGTGAAGCCCGGCCGCCGCAACGACGGCATGGTCGAGATCATCGAGGGCATCAAGGCCGGTGACGAGGTCGTCACCGCCGGTCAGAACCGTCTCTTCAACGGCATGTCCGTCGCTGTCGACAACACCATTGACCCCAGCAAGTCGGCTAACCAGCAGGCTCAGCAATGAACTTTTCCGACATCTTCATTCGCCGGCCGGTCCTCTCCACCGTCCTCGCCTGCATGATCCTGCTCCTGGGTTTCCAGGGCATCTTCAACCTGTCGATCCGGCAGTATCCCAAGGTTGACGAGACGGCGATCACCATCACCACCGCCTATCCCGGCGCCAGCGCCGACCTGATCCAGGGCTTTATCTCCGCCCCGATCGCGCGGGCCGTCGCCTCGACCGAGAACATCGACTACGTCACCTCGTCCAGCCGGCCGTCTTCGAGCACCGTGGTCGTCCAGATGAAGCTCGGCTCCAATCCGGATGTCGCGCTCACCGAGGTCCTGTCGAAGGTGCAGGGCGTACGCGGCACCTTGCCGGATGCATCCAAGGACCCGGTCATCGTCAAGGGCACCGGCCAAGAGTTCGCGATGATGTACATCTCGATGCAGAATCCGAACATGAGCAAGGAGCAGCTCACCGAATATATCGAGCGCGTCGTGCGGCCCCGCATGTCGACGGTCGAAGGTGTCGCCGACGTGCAGATCTTCGGCGCCGAGGAATATTCGATGCGGGTCTGGATCGACCCGGTCAAGCTTGCTGCGCGTGGCGTCACCGCCGCCGAAGTGCTGGCGGCGATCAACAACTCCAACTTCCTGTCGGCGCCCGGCAACACCGAGAACGAATATGTCGTCTCTTCGATCACGGTTCGCTCGACGCTGCAGACGCCTGAGGCCTTTGCCGAGCTTCCGCTGCGCTCGACGGACGGCCAGGTGGTGCGCTTGCGCGACGTGGCGCGAGTCGAGCTTGCCGCCGAGAGCACCGACACGAGGGTGAGCTTCAATGGCAAGCCCGGCACCTTCCTCGCCATCTTCCCGACGCCGGCCGCCAACCCGCTGACAACGGCGGAGGCGATCCACAAGATCGTGCCTTTGATTCAAGAGACGCTGCCGAAAGGCATGACCATCGAAATCGTCTACGATTCCACCGAACAGATCAGCGCCTCGATCGATGAAGTGTTCAAGACCATCGCCGAAGCCGTCGCCATCGTCGTCGTGGTCATCCTGTTGTTCCTCGGCTCATTCCGCTCGGTGATGATGCCGATCGTGACCATCCCGCTGTCGCTGGTCGGCGTCTGCTTCCTTTTGTTTGCGGTCGGCTATTCGATCAACCTTCTGTCGCTGCTGGCCATGGTGCTGGCCATCGGCCTTGTCGTCGACGACGCTATCGTGGTGGTGGAGAACATCCATCGCCACATGGAAGAGGACCACATGTCGCCGATGCAGGCGGCCTTCAACGGCATGCGCGAGATTTTCTCCGCCATCGTGGCCATGACCATCACGCTCGCCGCCGTGTTCGCGCCGCTGGCCTTCACCGGCGGCCTGACCGGCGCGCTGTTCCGCGAGTTC
The DNA here is from genome assembly GCF_030323165.1 of Mesorhizobium sp. C416B. Taxonomy (NCBI): domain Bacteria; kingdom Pseudomonadati; phylum Pseudomonadota; class Alphaproteobacteria; order Hyphomicrobiales; family Phyllobacteriaceae; genus Mesorhizobium; species Mesorhizobium sp. C416B. The sequence goes on along the minus strand of NZ_CP100471.1, from coordinate 4,476,966 downwards.
GCGGTGACGCTCGCCGGTTCGGTGGTGCTGTCCGGCCTCATAGCCGTCACCATCACGCCGATGATGGCGGCGCGTCTGCTCAAGGCGGGATCGCACAGTCGCTTCCAGCGCGTCGTCGACGGAACCTTCAGCCGTGTCGAGCATGTCTATGAGCGGGCGGTCACCGCCTCCTTGAGAAATCGACCGGTGACGCTGCTGATGGTCGTGGCGCTGGTTGCGCTCACCGGCTTCATGTTCACCAAGACCTCGAGCGAACTGGCGCCGGAAGAGGACCAGGGCTTCCTCTTGTCTATCGTGACGGCACCGCGCTACGCGACCTCGGACTACACCGAGACCTACGTCAACCAGATCCTCGGCCTGGTGAAGGACATTCCCGAAACCAGGGCGCAATTCTCCGCCGTTGCCTTTGGCGGCGCCACCAACGGCGCCTTTGTCGGCTTCGCCTTCAAGGATTGGGCCGAGCGCCAGCGCAACTCAAAGGAGCTTCAAGCCGATATCCAGGGACGCCTCGGCAAGGTGGCCGGCGTCGAGGCCTTCGTCTTCGCGCCGCCGACGCTGCCGGGCTCCGGCGGCGGCCTGCCGATCTCCATGGTGGTGCGCTCGACCGGTGGTTCCGCCGAGGTCTACGAGGCGGCCGAGCAGATTAAGAACAAGGCGCAGGCCTCCGGCCGCTTCATCGTCGTGCAAAACTCGATGTCCTTTGACGCTCCGCAGGTGACGGTGACCATCGACCGCGACCGCGCGGCGGCTCTCAACCTGCCGATCGCCGACATCGGCCAGACGCTGACGCTGCTGGTCGGCGGCGCCGAAGTGGCTCAGTTCGACCGCGACTCCAACAGCTACGACATCATCCCGCAGGTGCCGAAGGAATTCCGCGACAATCCCGAGAAGCTCGGCGAATATTTCGTGCGTAGCGTGACCGGCGAAATGGTGCCGCTTTCAGCGGTGGTGAAGATTTCGACCAACGCCGCGCCGGCCGCGATCGAGCAGTTCAACCAGCTGAACTCGGCGACGATATCAGCGCTGCCGCTTCCCGGCGTCACCACGGGCGACGGGCTGCAGACCCTGGAGAACCTTGCCAAGGAGAGCCTGCCCGATACCTTCTTCATCGATTATTCCGGCCAGTCCCGGCAGGAGAAGGAGCAGGGCAACACGATCCTTATCGCGTTCGCAGCCGCCGTAATCGTCATCTATCTGGTGCTGGCGGCGCAGTTCGAAAGCTTCCGCGACCCGCTGATCATCATGATGGCGGTGCCACTGTCGATCTTTGGCGCCATCGTGCCGCTCAATCTGGGGCTTGGAACGCTCAATATCTACACGCAGGTCGGCCTGATCACACTGATAGGTCTGATCACCAAGCATGGCATTCTTCTGGTCGAGTTCGCCAACCAGCAGCGCGAGCTGCATGGCATGAGGCGGCGCGATGCGATCGTCGCCTCGGCCAAGGTGCGCTTGCGGCCGATCCTGATGACGACAGCGGCGATGGCGCTCGGCGTCGTGCCGCTGATCGTGTCCAGTGGTGCTGGTGCGGCGGCGCGCTATTCGATGGGCCTCGTGATCTTCACCGGCATCCTGGTCGGAACCATGTTCACCCTGTTCGTGGTGCCGATGTTCTACACCTTCATCGCCAGCAAGGACCTGCCGCACCACGCCGAAAAGCCAGACCCGAAGCTGATGCCGGTGCACGCGGACTGAGCTGCGAACGGCGTTAGCGAACAAACGAAAAGAGGCCGGAAATTTCCGGCCTCTTTTTTGACTGGATTGATTTACCGCGAAGCTCTGATGGAGCTTCAGGCGGGAACTTGCGGTGCGGCATGACCTGGCCGGCTGCGCTGCACCATTGCTCCAAACGCAGTCTGCTACTTGACGATGACGATGCTGGTGTTGGTCGGGCCGAAGGTTTCGACCAACTGGTAGAAGTCGGCGGCATTGTCGGGATGCAGCCGCACGCAGCCATGCGACGCCGGCCGTCCCAGCCGCTTGATGGCGTTGGTCGCATGCACGGCGTAGCCGCCGCTGAAGAAGACCGAGTGCGGCATCGGCGCGTTGTCGTATTTCTTCGAATGCCACATCTCGTGCATGCGGGTCGGCTTGAACGAGCCGGTCGGCGTGACATGCGCACTGTCGCCGGTCGAGACCTTCCAGGCGAAAGTCGGCCGGCCATCGACCAGCACTTCCATGGTCTGCTGCGACAGCGAAACACGCGCGACGATCTGGTTTGCCGCGGCATGGGCGGTGCTGTTGGCGGCGCCAAGCAGAAGCGCGGCGCCGGCAGCGGCGGCGGTGACGCTGATGAGTTTGGCGGAAATGGCTTTGTACATGATGGCTCCCCTTTGCCGGCCCGGCCGGCGTCAATTCGATGGCCGTTTATCCCTGCGTCATGTTTCAAGCTGATTTCGGTTGACGCTCGTTTGTGTTTCGAATCTGTTTCCTCGGATTAACAAGCAAGGTGGACAACAAGGAGCGTGCTCCCGTCTTCGCTGCGCACTCCCGATCACCCACCGCGCCCACAAACGAAAGTGCTGATGTCCTTATATGAAAGAAGATTGGCTTCGCTCGAAACCGACTTGCAACAAAGCGCGGCCTGGGCGGCATGATCTGGTTACAGGCTCGCGGCACAGTCATCCCAACGAGAACAGCCGGCGCCAACGAAAATGAGCATCAAATCGACCACCCTGTCCTGGTACTTCAGGATAAGCATCGCCGCATTTGTCGTCGGCGGCATCGGCACAGTAGCCGGCACCCCGATGACGAAACTGGCGGTGATGAATTCGGGTGAGATTTCGACGCTGCATGCCGCGCTGTTCATAGCCTTGGTCTGGATTGTCTCCAGTCTGCGCATCAACCGTCTCAGGGCCCTCTGGCGGGTCGGCCTCGGGTTGAAGTGGATGCGCGGCCCCTCCGGCAACTTGCTGCCGAGAGGACCGAAGGCCCGCGTCGCAACGGGGGGCTCCGTGGGCGACGCGGGCACTTCGGGTTTATCCTGAAGCACCCGCGGTTCTGATTTTTGGGGACAACCGATGAAGACGAAATCTGCAGCCTCCGTGCTTTCGGTACTGCTCTATGCACAAGGCCTGCTCGGCTTTGCCGGTCTCGCCACGGTTCTTCTGAAGGACCGCGCGCATGCCGCCAGCGAAATCGTAGTCGCCAGCGAATTGCCGTCGGGACCATCGCTTCTGGTGGTGCGCTGACGCCTATGCGTGGCGCCCAAGATTGCGCAGCTTTTTCGGGCGAGCCGAGGAACAATCCAGCCTCCCAACCCTCAGTCGGCGCGCTGCGTCGGCGGGTCGAACCGGTAGCCTGCGCCGCGTATAGTTGTGATGGTTTCGGTGTCGAGCTTGCGGCGCAGCCGCACGATGCGCGAATCGATCGAGCGGTCGAAGGCATCGGCATTTTCGGCGGGCGCCGCCGCAATGATGTCGTCGCGCGTCAGCACCTTGCGCGGGCTGGCCAGAAACAGCCTGAGCAGCGCCACCTGGCCCGGGGACAGCTGTTCTTCCGTACCCGAACGGTGCATGACGATGGCCGACCGCAAATCGACGGTGGCATTTTCCAGCACGATCAGTTCCTGGGCGGACCTGCCGCGCCGCGTCAGCAGGCCGCCGATGCGCGCGGCAAGCTCCCTGACATTGAGCGGACTTTCGACGACATCTGCGGCGCCAAGCTCGAGCGCCAGCACCTTGTCGACCAGATCGGCCGGCCGGCAGATCAGGATGAAATCCGGCCCCGCCTTCCCGTCCGCGCTCTGGCCGCCGCCATAACGCCTGAGCAGGTCCCGCCCCTCCGCCTGGCTGAGGCTGTCGCCGACGATGACGATATCGATGCCTCCGGCCGAAAGCAGGGATTCAGCTTCCCAGGGCTGCCGCGCCTCGCGCACGTCATGGCCGCGCCGGTCGAGATGATCGGCAAGATCGCCGGCCACCACATCGGCGACGGAAACCAGCGCGATGACGGATCGTGCAGCCATGTTTTTCTTCCCGTTCCCCCGCAACCGGATATGAGTGCTGGACATCATGTTTATACCCAATCTACTTTCCGCTGAAAGCGGGAGCGAGGCCATAGTGCGGGCACGGATTGTCGTCGTCGAGGACGAGCCCGATCTCCGGGACGCGGTCGCCGAGTATCTCGGCGCCAACGGCTACGATGTGACCCAGGCCGGAAGCGCGGCCGAGGCGCGCGCCTTGCTGGAGACGGAACCGTTTCATTTGGCCATTCTCGACATCGCCATGCCGGGCGAGGACGGACTGTCGCTCGGCCGCTGGCTGCGCTCGAAAATACCGGTCGGCATCATCTATGCCACGGCTGCCGGCACCGCACTCGACCGCATTGTCGGGCTGGAGCTTGGCGCCGACGACTACATCGTCAAGCCCTACGAGTTGCGTGAGGTGCTGGCTCGTGTGCGCAGCGTGCTGCGCCGCGTTCCGCAGCCGAGCCCGCCCCAGGCGGCGAAGACACAAGCCGATGGCGGCCGCCGCCTGACCTTCGGCCCGTTCCAGGCCGACCTCGACGGCAGGCTTGTCACCGGCGCCAACGGCGCCGTCATCGACATGGCCAAGAGCGAGTTCGATGTGCTGGAGGTTTTCCTGACCCGCGCCAACCGGCTGTTGACGCGATCGGCGATCTCCGAGGCGATTGGTTTTGTTGAGGATCCTGAATCGTCGCGCGCCGTCGACATTCGCATCATGCGGCTGCGCAAGAAGATCGAAACCGATCCGGCCAATCCGAAATTTTTGCGCACAGTGCGCGGCGAAGGCTATATCTTCTCGCTGCCGACCGGTGACGGGCACTAGAGCAATTACAGGAAAAGTGTACGCGGTTTTTCCGCCCGGAATTGCGTAAAAACAAAGAGATAGAGCGCTTCTCCGTTTCCGTGAAACGGTGAAACGCTCTAGCAATTCCAGGAACAGTACGTAGCGATTTTCCGTTCGGGATTGCATTGAAACATGGAGCGTTTCACCTTTTTCGTGAAATGCTCCATAGCTGCCTAATCCGACGGCCCTTTACTGATGGCTGACATGACCGCTGAACCAGCACCACGCATGGACCCGCAAGGCGCTCGCCAGAGCGCCGCGATGACGGCTGTGCGAGTCGTCCGCCGGTTGCGCGATGCCGGCGACTGGCAGCGCGAGATGGAAACCATCCTCGAAACGCTCTGCAGCGCCATGAATTGCCAGCGCGGCATCCTGTTCAGGCTGCGCGAATTGCCCGGCCAGGGCTTCGCCCAATCGGTCGCCGCCTACTGGATCGATCCTCGCTTCGGCGGCGAACTGGCTTCGCCGACGGTGATCATGCAGTCGATCGTCGATACCGATCCGCTGCTGGAGCGGATTGGAGAGGACGAGCGGCAAGGCAAAATCTTCGCCGGCCATACGCGCGATCTCGACGGGTTCCTCAGGGCCGATTTCGAAAAGCAGCACATCAAGTCGTTCCTGTCGGTATCGGTGTTCGCGCACGGTCATCTGTGGGGCACGTTCGCGGTCAATGACTGCCTAAACGAGCGCGAATGGACCGAAGAGGAAGAGGCGACGATGCACATCATCGCGCTCGCCATCGGCGACGCCATCGAGCACTCGCCGTCCGACGCCCATGCCAGCGAAGTCATCCGCCGCACCATGCTGCAGGCGTCGCTCGACGCCATCATCGTCATCGACGAGACCGGCTCGATCATCGAATTCAATCCGGCCGCCGAAAAGATGTTCGGCTATCAGCGCAGCGACATCCTCGGCAAGGACCTGCTCGATACCGTGGTGCCGGAATATTACCGCAAGGGCTATGTCTCGGGCGCCGAATACATGTCTGGCCGCGGCGCGCCGATGGTTGGCCAGCGGCTTGAGACCGTGACACAGAATGCGGCCGGCGAGGTGTTTCCCATCGAATTGACGGCGACCGAGATGCGGGTGGCCGACCGTCAGCTCATCTTCGGTTCGATCCGCGATCTGCGCGATAAGCTGCGCGCCGAAGAAGAGATCAACCGCCAGCGCGAAAAACTGCACCAGAACGAGAAGATGGCGGCGATGGGTTCGCTGCTGGCCGGTGTTTCGCACGAGCTCAACAATCCGCTCGCCGTGGTCGTTGCTCAGTCGACGCTGCTGCATGAATTCGCCACCGACCCGCAGACCAAGGTTCGCGCCGAGAAAGTGCGCGCCGCTGCCGAGCGCTGCGGCCGCATCGTCAAAAGCTTCCTGTCGATGGTGCGCCTGCATCCGGCGGCGCAGGCCGAGACCGATCTCAACCAGGTGATCCGCGCGGCACTCGAAGTGACCGCCTATGGCGCACGCTCGAGCGGCATCATCATCGACACCGATTTCGCGCCCGGCCCGCTGCTGGCGATGGCCGATGCCGACCACGTCACGCAGGTGGCCGCCAATTTCCTGATCAACAGCCAACACGCTCTGGCCGGTATCGGCGGCGACCGCCTGATCAAGGTGCGGACATTCCGCAGCGATCGCGGCAACCCCGGGTTTTCGGTCGAGGACAACGGACCGGGCATTCCCGAGGCGATCCGCAGCCGCATCTTCGAATCCTATTTCACCACCAAGCCGGTCGGCGTCGGCACCGGCATCGGCCTGTCGATCTCGAAATCGATCGTCGAGCGCCACAACGGCAATATCTGGTTCGAGGAGGTGCTGCCGCGCGGCGCGCGCTTCGTCGTCCAGCTGCCGGTAATCACCGGCGGCGCGGCAGCAGCCGGCGACAGCCCGGCTCGTTCCAGCGGCTTGCGCTATGCGCTGATCATCGACGACGAACCCGACGTCGCCGGCTCCCTCTCCGACATCCTGGAACTGATGGGTATCAAGTCGCGGGTTGTGCCGGCCTGGACGTCGGCGGCGGCGACCTTGACCGGCCACATGCCGCCAGACATCGTCTTTTCCGACTTGCGCATGCCCGGCACCAGCGGCATTGCCATCTACCGCGAATTGCTCGCCGACAACCTGGCGCTGACCAAACGCTTCGTGCTGGTCACCGGCGACCTGATCGGCGCCAAGGCCGAGATCGAAGCCTTGCCGGCGCCGCAGCGCCCGCAAATCCTGGAAAAGCCGTTCTCGACGCTGGACGTCCGCGGCGTACTCTCGGCAATAGCCGACCAGGTCGCCGCCGCCGGCTAAGTTTTCGAAGCACCCACGTAGGGTCTATCGAGATTCGGGTCAGGCCGAGTCGAGAATGGTGGTTCCCGAGAACCGGAGCGGAGCGTACTTGAAGTACGCGAGCACCGGAAGCGCAGGGAACCTCCATGCGCAGGCCGGCCTCACCCGAATCTCGATAGACCCTAAAAAAGAGGCTCCCGACCGAGGGAAGCGGCGGGAGCCAAGAACGAGCGCGGGAGGAAGCGCTCGGGAGGTTCAGAAAACGTTGGGTGTCGTGGTCAGCGGCGCTGCGTTGGCGATCATGCGGACGGCACGCGCCTTGTGCACGCCGGACTGGGCGGCGATGACGCGCAGGCACTCCGCGCTCTCGGCGCCCCAGGCCTGGCCCTGGCAGGCAAAATCGATTTCCGGCTCCGGCAGCCGGGCGGTCTTGATGGTGGTCAGCGCGCCCTGGACGACATTGGCCGGCGGGTTGAGCGAAGCGAAGGCCGGACCGGAAGCCGGTGTCAGGAACATGACGGCCAGAGCGCAGGCGCCCAGCATGGAGAACATCGCAACCGGATGGTCGCTGGCGCGCTGACGCAGTGCCGGTTTGGCGCGCCGTTCGTTGCTGGTGATCTCGATTTTCGTATGCATTGCTGCTCCCCTTCGTTTTCTTATGAAACGAACCTAAGCGCGCCTGGTAACGGGCGAATGATGCGCTTGGCTTGCCCGCGTAACAGGTTTGAAACAAGAAATTCGGGCATATCCGGACAGATCCGGTCATGTGCCGACGGCAAGATGCATTTGCGAAGCTGTTTCATGCGCGCAATCAAATGTTGACGACAGGCGGGCCGCGAACGCACCAAGCCCGCTTCCTGTCGGCCGCACTATGAACAAGCTCACACTGCGGATCGAATTTGCGGACGCCAGGTATTTTTCGTCTCGGAGCGGGCCGTGTTTGCAAGCTCGGCACGGCCAAATCCGCATGCCGGACAGCTATTTCACGACCCCGGTTAACGCCCGGATATTCCGGGATTTTCTGGCTTTCAGCCGGCCCTGTTGTGCCGACTTGAAAAGTTGAGATTTCTACAAGCCATTGCATTTCAACGCAAAATATGGTTTTATTGAATGAGTATTCAATAAAAGAAGAGCTTTTTTATGAACCCGCATCTCCGTGACGTGGCGATCCCCAATGATTGGGACCGGCGGGGTCTGCCGGGCTGGAGTTATCACTCCGACGCGCTTCTCGAACTTGAGAAGGAATACGTCTTCCGCAACCATTGGCAGATCGCCGGCCATGTCTGCGACGTGCCGAATGCCGGCGACTATCTGACTATGGACGTGGTCGGCGAGCGGGCGCTCATCGTGCGCGGCAAGGACGGCGTCTTGCGCGCCTTCAACAACATGTGCCGGCATCGCGGCAGCCGCGTCGTCGCCGACAGCCAGGGCACCTGCAAGAACGCGCTAGTCTGCCCGTTCCATGGCTGGGTCTACAATCTCGACGGCACGCTGCGCGGCGCCGCCCGGCCGCGCTCCTTCCCCGAGCTCGACAAGACCGAATTCGGCCTGATGCCGCTCGACCTTGAGATATGGATGGGCTTCATCTTTGTCCGCTTTCGCAAGGGGGGCCCGCAGCCTTCGGTGGCCGAACTGTTGAAGCCGATCGAGGCCGAGATGGCCCACTACAATGCGGCCGAGATGGTGCCGTCCTGGGGCATCTGGACACAGAAAACGCCGGTCAACTGGAAGTCGGTGCGCGACGTCGACAATGAAGGCTACCACGTCGCCATGGCGCATCCGGCGCTGCAGGATCTCTACGGCTCGACCTATTTCGATGAGCCGTTCATCAACGGCGTGTCGCGCTCGTTTGCCACCTACAATCCGCATGCCGGCCGGCGCTGGAGCGTGCGCGAATACATCAAGCTCACGCCCGATGCCTCACACCTGCCGGAGCATCTGCGCAGGGCCTGGATCTATTACGGCATCTTCCCCAACAACGCGCTGTCGATCATGCCGGAATCGGTGCAGTTCTATCAGGAGTTCCCGCTGTCGACCGGCGAGACGCTGCTGCGCGGCGCCATCTACCGCTACCCCGACGAGACCCGGGAACAGGCGGCCGCCCGCTATCTCGCCTACCGCATCGACCGCGATACCATGAACGAGGACGTGCAGCTTTCCGTCTGGTCAAACGAGTCCATGATCTCGGAGGCCTTCGAGGGTTTTTATCTCTCCGACCTCGAATACGGTGTGCGCACCCACCACGACCATCTGCGCAAGCAGATCCCGGTGCTGGGCCTGGAGACGGCGCCGGAGGAGAAGGACATGTGGAACCTCAATGAGGCTATGCGCTCGCAGGTGTAGGGGCGGAACTGCCAGTCACCCCTGCCACACGCCCTCTTTGCGCAGATCGTCCATGGTCCGCGAAATGCCTTCGCGCAGGATCGCCACCATGTCGTCGATCTGCTCTCGCGTGATGATCAGCGGCGGCGACATCACGCACATGTTGATCAGCGGCCGGACCAGGAGGCCGAGTTCGTGGCAATGCGCGTCGATGCGCTTGCCGACATCCTTGTCGAGCTGCAGCGGATCCTTGCTTTCGCGGTCGGCTACGCACTCGACGCAGCCCATCAGGCCCATGCCGCGGACTTCGCCAACCAGCGGCAGTTCCTCCAGCGTCTTCAACTGCGCCTGGAAATAGGGCGCGACATCGCGCGTGTGGGCCAGCACGCTGTCTTCCAGGATATCGAGGTTCTTCAGCGCCACCGCGCAGCCGATGGGATGACTGGTATAGGTCAGGCCATGGCCGAACATCGCATCGGGATGGTTGGAACGGCGCATTTCCTGAAGCAGCCGCTCCGAGATGATGACGCCGCCAAGCGGGAAATAGCCTGATGTAACGCCCTTGGCGAAGGTGATCATGTCGGGGTCGATGCCGAAGCCATCGCCGGAGGCAAAGACATGGCCGAGCCGCCCGAAGCCGGTCACCACCTCATCGGAGATATAGAGGATATCGTTGTCCCTGCAGATTTCGCGAATGCGCTTGAGATAGCCATCCGGCGGCACGACGACGCCGCCGGATGCCTGCACCGGTTCGCCGACGAAAGCACCGATCTTCTCTGCGCCGACGCGGGCGACCGCATCGCGAAACTGATCGACCAGGAAATCGCAGAAGGCGGCGATGTCAATGCCTTTCGGCCGCCGGAACGGGTCTGGCGAGGACAGTTTGACGACCAGATCGTCGGCGCCGTCCATCCAGTCGCGGTCGCGCGGCCGGCCGTTGAGCGAGGCCGACAGATAGGTCGAGCCGTGATAGGCGCCGCCGCGGCTGAGGATCAGCTTCTTTTCCGGCCGCCCGCGCACATTGTTGTAGAACTGCATGAAGCGCAGTGCCGTCTCGACAGCCGACGATCCGCCGGTGGTGAAGAAGGTATGGCTGAGATCGCCCGGCGCATGATCGGCGAGGCGCTTGGCGAGCTCGGCCGACGGCGCATTCATCGTATACCAGGGCGTGTTGTAGGACAGCATCATCGCCTGGTCGTACATCACCCTGGCCAGCTCCTCGCGGCGGTGGCCGACATTGATGCACCACATGCCGGCCGGCCCGTCGATCAGTCGCTTGCCTGTTACATCGGTGATGTAGATGCCATCGCCCTCGCCAATCAGCGCACGCGCTTCATTGCCGACCGAGCCGGCATAAGGCCAGGGCTGGATGAGATGGCGCTTGGCCAGCTCGACCGCATCGCCACCGTCAGCCATTTCCATCGCTCTTAGGTCTCTTGCAGCCGCCATCATTGCCTCGCATCGTCTGAGCGTAATTTCACCGGACAGAAAGCGAAGCGCCAAGGGCAGGAAAGCCGGCATTCTTCACTTCATTTTGAATGTCCGTTCAATCAATATTACAGAAATAGCGCTTGATTTCAATGCACGGATGCGCTCATGATGAAAGAAAGCAGGCAAGCTTGGAGCGCGCACCAGCAAAGCGCGCTCCGCAAAAATTGGGAACAGGCAGCCGGCCCGGTCAATGGGAGCATCATGGCGGAACAGTTCGAGCCAGCAACCGAGATCACGCCCGGGTCGCTGCAATGACGGTAGCTGCCGAAGGGGTGCCCACGCGACGCATGACGCGAGCAAGGCGAAACGCCCTTCTGCAGTCCGAATCCGTCCAGGGCCTTGCCCTGATCAGCCCGACCTTGGTCTACGCTTTGATCCTGCTGCTGGTGCCGATCCTGGTGGTCTTCGCCCACTCCTTCTGGACGCAGAACTACCTCACCATCGACCATACATTCACGCTGGAGAATTATCGCATCGCGCTGACCGAGCCGATCTACCGCGATCTTCTGTGGCGCTCGCTCTACATTTCCCTGACGGTGAGCTTTTTCACCGTCATCCTCGCCTATCCGATCGCCTATTTCATCTCGTTCCATGGCGGTCGCCACAAGAGCCTGTGGCTGTTCCTGATTACCATCCCGTTCTGGACCAGCTATCTCCTGCGCGTGATGTCATGGAAAGTCATCCTCGGCTATAATGGCGTGCTGAATTCCGGCCTGATGGGCCTCGGCATCATCGACGAACCATCGACCGCGCTACTCTACAATTCCAGCGCCGTCATCATCACGCTCACACACGCCTGGGCGGCCTTCGCCATCCTGCCGATCTTCGTTTCGCTCGAGAAGGTCGACCGCACCTTGGTCGAGGCTGCCACCGATCTCGGCGACGGCCCGCTGCGCTCCTTCCTGCGCGTGACGCTGCCGCTGTCGGCGCCGGGCGTCATCTCGGCCGCTCTCATCGTCATGATCCCCACCGTCGGCGACTACGTCACCCCAAGGCTGGTCGGCGGCAAGGATGGCGTGATGATCGCCAATGCCATCGAGTCGCAGTTCCATAAGGCCTCCAACTGGCCACTCGGCGCGGCACTGTCCGTGACCACCATGCTGGTCGTGACGCTGATGGCGGGCGCCACCGTGCTCATCATCCGCGCGCTGCAGAGGCTGGCGCGATGACAGCGAGGCGGCGCCTTTTTCCCGGCGGCTGGCTGTCCGCCTACGCCTTCCTCTACGTCGTCTTTCTCTATCTGCCGGTGATCTTCCTGCCGATCTTCTCGATCAACACCGCGCCGACGCCAAAATTTCCTCTCACCGGCTATACGCTGAAATGGTACCAAGACCTGCCGAAGACGCCAGCGCTGCTTGACGCCGCCTGGAACAGCCTGATCGTCGGTATCTCGGCATCGGTGCTGTCGACGCTGCTCGGCATCCTCGCCGCCCGCTCGATCACCCGCTACCGCTATCCCGGCCGCCGCACAATCAATGGCCTGATCATGGCGCCGCTGGTGCTGCCGGAAATCATCCTCGCCATCTCCATGCTGCTGGTCATGCTGCAGTTAGGCCTGAGCCTGTCGCTGTTCACCGTCGTGCTCGGCCATGTCCTGATCTGCATTCCCTATTCGATGACGGTGCTGACCGCCGGTTTCGAGGGCTTCGACCGCAGCCTCGAAGAAGCCTCCGCCGATCTCGGCGAGAGTGCCTTCGGCACCTTCCGGCGGGTGACGCTGCCGATGGTAGCGCCGGCGATCATTTCCAGCCTCCTGGTCTGCTTCACCATCTCGCTCGACGAGTTCGTCATCGCTTTCTTCCTGACCGGCACCGAGACGACGCTGCCGATCTATATCTGGGGCCAGTTGCGCTTTGCCGCCAAGCTGCCGGGTGTGTTGGCGCTGGGCACGCTGCTGCTGGTTGCCTCTTTCGTTTTGATGACCGTTGCCGAGATCCTGCGCCGCCATGCGGCCAGACGCACCCAGAGCGAGGGAGGCCTCTATGCCTGAGCAGTCCCGGGCCGAACGGCCTCAGGATGAGCCATCCAAGCAAGATAAGTCCGAGCGGGCCCAATCTGATCGACCCCAAACCGACCGAGCAATGATCGAAATCCGCAGCGTTACCCGCAGCTATGGGGCGTTCAAGGCGCTCGACGACGCCTCGCTGACCATCAAGGAGGGCGAGTTCTTTTCGCTGCTCGGCCCTTCCGGCTGCGGCAAGACCACGCTGCTGCGCATGATTGCCGGTTTCGACAACCCGACCAGCGGCTCGATCTCGGTCGGCGGCCAGTCGATGGAAGGCATCCCGGCCAACCGCCGGCCGACCAACATGGTATTCCAGAGTTATGCCATCTTCCCGCATCTCAATGTCGAGCAGAATGTCGCCTATGGGCTGAAACGGCTCAGGCTGGGAGGAACGGAAGAAAAGCGCCGCGTCGAGGAAGCGCTGGCGCAGGTGTCGCTCACCGGCCTCGGCAAACGCCTCGCCACCGAGCTTTCCGGCGGCCAGCGCCAGCGCGTGGCGCTCGCCCGCGCCTTGGTGATGCGGCCCAAGGTGCTGCTGCTCGACGAGCCGCTGTCGGCTCTCGACAAGAAATTGCGCGAGCAGATGCAGGTCGAACTGCGCCGCCTGCAGCAGGCGGTCGGCATCACCTTCGTGCTGGTCACCCATGACCAGTATGAGGCGCTCGCTATGTCCGACCGCATCGCCGTAATGTTCGGCGGCAAGATCGCCCAGGTCGCCTCGCCCAAGGAAATCTACCAGCGGCCGGTCAACCGCCAAGTCGCCGATTTCCTCGGCGGCATGAATTTCGTAAAAGCGCAGATCATAGAGGAGAATGCCGCCTCGCTGGTCGTCGACACGCTGGGCTTCGGCCGCGTCAGGACCGATAAGCCGAAGGCCTTCATGCGCAATGGCGGCGGCGCCACTCTGGGCATCAGGCCGGAGCGATTGCGCGTGCTGTGGGACAATGCGACGGCGAAATTCGAAGTGGCCGGCAAGGTGGTCGAACGCCACTATTTTGGCGAGATCACCCACCTGATCGTCGAGATACCCGGATTGGAAAAGCCACTGTCGGTCACCGAGACCAACGACTTCGGCGCCGACGATATCCCCGTCGGCACGTCGGTCCGCCTCGGCTACGATCCCGAGGCCCTGGTGGCGATGGCGGACTGAGCATGATCCCGAAAATTGGGAACCGATTTTCGGAATAAGATCATGCTCCATTAAGAATTTTAAGTTCCGTCGCGATCTGTTTGGCTGCGATCCGCCCCATCACGATGGCGCCTTCGACATAGCCCGGGAATGACGGCGACAGTTCCGACGATGCGAAATGAACAGGATCTGCGCCGGCACGGATCGTGCGCTCGGCATCCCGTGCCGTCACATCGACAATAAGGTCGCTGTAGGCGCCGCCGCTCCAGCGGTCATCGATCCAGTCGCGCTGGCTGAAATCGACACAGTCGGCCGCCTCCGGGCCAAGAGCATCCACAAGCCTTGCCGCGACCTCCGCACGCAGCGCCGCGTCCCCAAGCGGACGCCAACGCAGCGCCAGTGGTCCGCCGACGAAGACGACCAGCGCCGCATGTTGCGCATCCTTGCTGGCGTCACAGGCAAACAGACCTGGAAAGTCGCGCCACATCACCATGCCGCACAGGTCGCGCTCGCGCCAGAACGGCGTGGGATAGCGCACCAGGATCTTGATCACCGCGCCGCTTTCCCAGACGCCAAGCGCCTTTGCGAGAGCTGGCGGCAGAGCTGGTGCGAAATCGAGCTTCGCGGTCGTTACCGGCGGCAGCGCGACCAGCACCTTTCGCGCTTCGATGGCGCTGCTTGCCGCGATGACACGAACCCCTTGCGGCCCATGCTCGATGCGCGTCACCGGTTGGTTCAGCCAAACCCTGTCGCCGAGATCTCCCGCCATGTCCTCGGCCAGCGACTGCATGGTTTCGCGCAGCGAATATTGCAGCTCCGGCACCTCGTTGGTGATACGCCGGTCATTGTCGATCAGGTACCACAGCGGCACCTTGTCCATCGCCAGGCACCACAGTCCTTCGATCATCGACCGGAAAGCCGTCTTGGCGTCAGTGGGATCAGGCTGGCGTTCGAGCCAGGCGGCAACACTCATGCCGGCGATCGAGGGATCGTCCGGCTCGATCGCATTCATGCGCTCTCGGATGGCCATCGCGCCATGATAGGTCCGTTCGGCCTGTTCGACCGACAGCGATGGATGGGTGATGAAATCGCCATTCACATAGGTTTCGACGAAGGCCTTGCCACGGGACGCGGCCAGCGCCGTCACCTCCGGCATGTCTTCGCAGAAAAACTGGCCGCCGCTGTCGATGCGCTCGCCAAGCCCGTTGCGAATAGCCTCGACCCTGCCGCCGACGCGGTCGCGTGCCTCGAGCAGCACGACATTGATGCCGGCCTTTCTCAGCTCAAGCGCAGCCGACAGGCCGGTGAAACCGGCGCCGACGATGACGACATCGGTTCTTTCAGTCCTGTCGCTCAATAGCCGGCCTTGATCTTCTCGAATTCCGTGACCATGCGCTGCTTGAGCTCAGGCGGCACCGGCTGCTGGAACAGCGTCTTGTCCAAGAACTTGTCGAGATTGTCGAAGCCACGGTCGCTCAGCACCTGATGGTCGATCGCGGCCATCCCGGCGCTGTTGCCGTGGCCGTAGCCGAAGGTCTTGACCAAGTAATCGGACACGGCATGCGCGTTGACCGCACTGAGGAAATCATAGGCCTGATCGAGCTTGCCCGGCGCGTCCTTCATCAGCACATAGCCGCACACCCAGGTGGATATGCCTTCCCTGGTGTCGCGGTTCATGGCGATCGGCATGCCTTGGCCCTTGAGCGTCACGAAGGTCTCATTCCAGCCCCAGACGAGGTCGACCTCATTGCCGGTAAAGGCCTGGTTGAGGTCGGTGTCGTCGGTCCAGTAAAAGCGGATGTTCTTGTGGACGTCACGCAGGAAGGCGGACGCCTCCTGGAACTGCGCGTCGGTCATCTTGGTCCAGTCCTTGAGGCCGATGACCAGGCTGGCCAGCGCATAGGCGTCATCGACATTGTCGCCGATGGTGACGCGGCCCTTGAATTTGGGATCGGCGAAAATCTTCAGCGACTGCGCTTCCTCCGCCGTGACCTTGTCGGTGCGGTAGAGCAGCGAAGTGTTGCCCCAGTCGAACGGCATGAACCAGGCCTTGCCGTCGGCGGTGACGGCGAGATCCTTCATCGCCATGATGCCGGGATTGAGATCCTTCCAGCCGGCGATCCGGGAGGTGTCGAGCGGTTGCAGAATGCCGGCCGCGCGCCACTTGGTCACGCTTTGCGAGCAGGGGTGGGCGATGTCGGCCTTGAAGCCGGCGCGCATCTTCTGGAACGCTTCCTCCTCGTCGCCGAAGAAAGCAAAGGTCGGCTCGGCGCCGTATTTGGCGGTGTAGTCGGGGTGCAGCAACGGATCTTCATAGCCTGACCAGTCGAACACGACGAGGTCGCCGCCGCCTTCGGCATAAGCAAGCACGGCGCCGGCGCCTACTGTAAGAGCAGCGGCAAGGGCGAGGCGGCGAAGCATGGAATTCATGGCGCGAAACTCCTCATCGCGAAAAGCGGCCGGGCGACGTTACGGAATTTCAGCGGCCTTGGCGAGACCGTCTGCCCGGCGCACTGACAGGCAGACGGAGGAGGCCGGACAGAGCTTTAGTAGCCTGCCTTGATCTTCTCGAATTCGGCGATCATCTTGAGCTTGAGCGACGACGGCACGGGCGATTGGAACAGGGTCTTGTCGACGAATTTCTGCACGTCGTCATAGCCCTTTTCTTTCAGGATCGCCGGGTCGACGCCGGCCATGCCCTTGGCGTTGGCCTGGCCATAATCCCAGTCCTTGACCAGCACCTTGGCGGTCTCGGGATCGTTGATCGCGTTGAGGTAGTCATAGGCCTTGTCGACATTGCCGGGTGCGTCCTTGAACAGCACGTAGCCGCAGACCCAGGTCGAGATGCCTTCGTCCGTATCCTTCTTGGACTTGATCGGCACACCGGCAGCGACGGATTGTACCGTGGCATCGTTCCATGCCCAGGCGAGATCGACCTCGCCGCCGCTCAGCAACTGCACGACGTCGGTGGTATCGGTCCAGTAGGAGCGGACATTTTTGTGCACCTGACGCAGGAAGTCGGAAGCCTGCTTGAACTGGTTGTCCGTCATCTTGGTCCAGTCCTTAAGCCCGATGGCAAGGCTGGCCAGCGCATAGGCGTCGTCGACATTGTCGCCGATTGAGACCCGCCCCTTGAACTTGGGATCGGCGAAGGCCTTCAGCGACTGCACATCCTTCGCGTCGATCTTGTCGGAGTTGTAGGTGAGCTGGGTGTTGCCCCAGTCCCACGGCATGAACCAGGCCTTGCCGTCCGAAGTGGTGGCCAGATCCTTCATCGCCATGATGCCGGGATTGAGATCCTTCCAGCCGGTGATCTTCGAGGTGTCGAGCGGCTGCAGCAGCCCCGCCTCACGCCACTTTGTCACGCTCTGCGAGCAGGGATGGCCAAGATCGGCCTTGAAACCGGAGCGCACTTTCTCGAAGGCTTCGTCCTCGTCGCCGAAGAAGGCGAAGGTCGGCGAGTCGCCGTTCTTCTCGACATATTTGGGGTGGAAGCTCGGGTCCTCATAGCCGGACCAGTCGAACACGATCAGGTCCTTGTCGGCGGCGACCGCAATCGCCGCGGCCGAACCAGCCAGCGTCGCCGTCAGCGCCAATGTCAGTGTCAGGCGTCGGGTTATTCTTTTCATGCTGTTCCATCCTCTTTGTCATTGCATTGCCGACTCGACTGGCCGGCTTCTGGTTATCCGTAGTGCTTGGGAAAGGCGGCTGCGAGGAACGCGTTGGCCGCTTGCAGCGCGGTTTCGCGCGTGGTGTCTTCGGTTCCCATCATCAACCGCAGCCACAGGCCTTCCAACATGGCTGACAGCGCCAGCGCCATCACCTGCGGCTCATAGGCATAGCCGCCGCTCTGCTTGAGCGTCGCGCAGAGGTCGATGAAGACCTGCTGGTAATATGCGTCGCGGGAACTGCTCAGCGCCTGATAGACCGGCCGCGACTTGGCCTCGCCCCAGAAAGCGAGCCAAGCGGCGAGCTTGCGCTTGTTGCAGATCGAGCGGTCGAAGTCGGCCCAAACCAGAATCTGCAATTGGCGGGCTGGGTCATCACCGGCTTTCCGCAGGGCAGCACGCCAATGTGCCGAATACTCGTCATACATATACTGCAGGGTGGCGATCAGCAGCTTCTCTTTGCTCTCGAAATGAAAGTTGACGATGCCGCGCGACAGGCCGGCGCCATCGGCGACATCGGCCATCGTCGTCTCCGCGTAGCCGCGCTTGGCCAGCGAATCGATGGTCGCTTCGATCAGCTGCTGTTGCCTGACCTCCTTCGACGCCTTGCGGCCGCGTTTTTCCGGTTCGGTTTCTCCAGACGTGTCGGAGGATCGCTCTTCGCGCGCAGCTTTCATCGGTGCCGTCATGCTCCACATTGCCGGCTATCCCACGACAGCCGGCTTCCACCCGCGAAGATGAGTGGGACGGTGCTCGCCACTGTCAAGCACCTTCTTCATGGCCTCCCAGGTCTTGATGTTCTTGTCGATATAGGCCGCTCCGACCGCGGCTGCCGCCGTCTCGTAGAGCGGGCCTTTCAGCCTTTCCAGCTCGCCGCGCGCGACCTTGCGATACCAAGAATTGCGGTCTCTGACGGCGACATCGGCAAAGCCGGCGCTGCGCATCGCTTGCGCATAGCGTGCCGGCGAGGCCATGGCGAAGGACAGGCCTTCGGCCGCGACATAGGCCTTCATCTCAGATGACGGCTCGCCGTCATGGCCGATCAGCCAGTCGGAGGCGGCAAAGACGCCGCCCGGTTTCAGCACGCGGAAGAATTCGGCAAACAGCGCGTCCTTGTCGGGCACATGCAAAAGCGCGTCCTTGGAGAACACAACATCGAAGGCGCCATCGGTGAAAGGCAGCGCTCCGGGCGGCGCCTGGACGAAGCTGGCGCGGTCTGAAAGCCCTCGTACAGCAGCCCGCTTTCTGGCCGCCTCGATCACCGGCCGCTCGATGTCGAAGCCGGTGGCATGAGCGGCACCGTGGCGCTCGACCAGATGCAGCGCGATGCCGCCGGAGCCGCAGCCGATGTCGAGGATCGTCTTGCCCCTGAGCGACAGCCCTTCGACCACCCGGTCGACCTCGTCTGGTCCGCCCGGCGACAGATAACCCTCGCCCCACAGCGCCTCGAGGAAGCGGATCGCGGCGTCGTCATATTCCGGCTCGCCATCTGCCGTTTCGATCATCAGACCTTAAGTCCCATCAGCCGAATTGCGCAGGTTCGAATGCCGGCAAAGCGTAGCGTATTAACAGGAAAACGCAATATCATTTGTTGAACATTCATTCAGAACGGCTGGACAGAATAGCCGCTGCCGTGCCAAATTCCGCGCATTCGGCGACAAATCACGCGAAAAATGAAGGGTCGAGCACCATGAAGGCTGGGCGCGAATGAAAGCTTGGGATGCGATCGTCATCGGCGGCGGACACAACGGCCTGGTCAACGCCAGCTATTTGCAACGCGCCGGGCTCGACGTGCTGGTGGTGGAAAAGAACGACTGGGTCGGCGGCGCCGCTACCAGCCGCGAGCTGACGCCGGGCTTCCTCTACTCCAACTGCTCCTATGTCTGCTCGCTGTTTCGCCCCGAAATCATGCGCGACCTCGAACTGCCGCGCTTCGGCTTGCAGGTGATTTCCTATGAGGGCGGCGCCGTGTTCACGCGCGATGGCGACTACCTCGCCAACTACCGCGATCACGATGCGCACCGGCGCGAATTTGCCCGCTTCTCCAGGCGCGACGCCGAGGCCTATGACCGTTATTCGCGCGACGTGACGCGGCAGTGCCGCTTCATCCAGCCGCTGCTGATGCGCACCGCACCGGACCCGACCAGTCTCAAGCCGCGTGACCTCGGAGAGCTTCTCTATCTCGGCAAGAAATTCGCCGGCCTGTCATCAGAAGAAATGGCGCTGACGCTGCGCTTCTGGACCATGTCGATCTCGGAATTCCTCGACGAATATTTTGAGACCGATGTCATCAAGGCGAACTTCGCTTTGTCCGGCATCATCGGTACCGCGCTCGGGCCGATGTCGCCCGGCACAGCCTACGTGCTGCTGCACCATTATATGGGTGAGGTCGACGGCTCGGTCGGCGCCTGGGGCTATGCGCGCGGCGGCATGGGCGCCGTCACCAAGGCGCTCGCCGCTTCCTTCAAGGCGTCCGGCGGCACCATCCGTACCGGCGCCGAGGTCGACCATGTGCTGGTGAGCCGAGGCAAGGCCAAGGGCGTGGTGCTGGCTGGCGGCGAGGAGATTTACGGCAAGCTCGTCGTCTCCAACGCCGACGTCAAACGCACATTCCTGAAACTGGTCGAGGAGAAGGAACTGCCCGACATTTTCCTGCGGCGGGTCAGGAACTTCAAGATCCGCGGCTCCTCCGGCAAGGTCAACATCGCGTTGGATTCTCTGCCGGAATTCCCGGCACTGCCGAAGGATTCACCCGTTTATCGCGGCGACATGCATTTCACCGATTCCATGGAGCGCATGGAGCGCGCCTATGACGACTGGAAGGCCGGTCGCTGGTCGGCCGACCCATTCCTCGACATGGTCATCCCAACGACGCTCGACCCGACCATGGCGCCGCCGGGCAAGCATTTTATGAGCTGCTTCGTGCAGTACGCGCCGCCCAAGGTGAATGGCCAGGACTGGACCGATGCCGACCGCGACGGTTTCGCTGAAAGCGTGGTTGCGCAGATCGCGGAATACTCGCCAGGCTTCCGCGACCGCATCGTCCATATGGAGGTGCGCACGCCACGCGAGATCGAGGCCGAGGTTGGGCTGACCGAAGGCAATATTTTCCAGGGCGAGCTGACCTTCGACCAGCTGCTGTTCAACCGGCCGGTGCCGGGCTACGCACAATACCGCTCGCCGGTCGGCGGGCTCTATATGTGCGGCTCCTCGACACATCCCGGCGGCGGCGTCATGGGCGCACCCGGCCGCAATGCGGCAGCCGAGATCCTGCGCGACCTCGCCAAATCGACCTCCCATATGAGCCCGGCCCATGACGTCATTTGATGCCATTATCATTGGCGGTGGCCACAACGGCCTTGTCGCTGCCGCCACGCTGGCCAAGGCCGGCCGCAAGGTGCTGGTGCTGGAAGCCGCTGGCGATGTCGGCGGCGCGGCCCGCACCGAAGAGTTTGCGCCGGGTTTTCGGGTCTCCTCGATCGCGCATGTGCTGAACCGCCTGCACCCCGACGTGGTGAAGACATTGGAGCTGGAGAAACACGGGGTGCAGGTCACCCGTACAGACTTCATGCCGTCGGTCGCCTTGGCGAAGGACGGCCCGCCGCTTGTCCTGCATGGCGCCTATGGCGAAGTGCTGACCGGCTCCACTCCGTCCGAGCAGTCCGCCTGGAAGGAATTGCGCGCCCAACTCATGCGCTATGCCGGCATCCTGAAACCGTTCCTGTCGCGGCGCCCGCCCGATCTCGGTGGCATGTCGCTGCTTGAAACCGCAGCGCTCGGCCAGACGGTCGTGGCGCTGAAAAAGCTCGGCAAGGAAGACATGCGCGACTTCCTGCGCGTTCTCCTGATGAACGTCGCCGACCTGCTCGACGAGCAGCTTGCCGATATCAGGCTGAAGGTTCGACGCCACGCTTGGTAGCCATCTCGGCCCGCGTTCGCCGACCTCCCTGCTCGGCCTCTACTATCGGCTGGCCGGCGAGACCGGCGGTGCGGCAGGGGCACAGATGCTGCCGAAAGGTGGCATGGGTGCGGTCGTCGCCGCGATCCGCGCGGCCGCGGAGCAAGCCGGCGTCACCATCCGCACGGCAGCGCCCGTGGCCAGGATAGTCGTCGAGAAAGGCCGCGCCGTCGGCGTGACCCTCGACAGCGGCGAGGTGCTGCAAGCCAGAACCATCATCTCCGCCATCAACCCGGCGACCACCATGCTCGGCCTGGTCGGGTCACGCGAGATCGGCACCGGCTTCGTGCGCAAGGTGAAGAACATTCGCATGAAGGGCGATGCGGCCAAGCTCCATCTGGCGCTCGACCGGCCGCCGCACTTCGCCGGCGTCGACGCCGCCAGCCACAAGGGCCGTCTGGTCATCGCGCCCTCGGCCAACCATGTCGAGCGCGCCTTCAACCCGTCAAAATATGGCGAGTTCTCAGCCGAACCGGTGATGGAGATCACACTGCCGTCGCTCTCCGACCCGTCGCTCGCGCCAAGCGGCGCCTACGTGCTGTCGGCGATCGTGCAATACGCGCCTTATGCGCTGAAAGAGGGTTGGGATGCCGGCAAGCCGAAATTCCTCAAGGCTGTTATGGCGCAGCTCGAAGCGTACGCCCCCGGTATCGGCAAGTCCGTGCTGCATGCCGAGCTTTTGACGCCAGCCGATATCGAAGCCAATTGCCGCATGCCGGGCGGCCATTGGCACCACGGCGAATTGCGGGCCGACCAGATGTTGATGTCGCGGCCCGTCTCCGGCTGGTCGGGCTACGACACGCCGATCGAGGGGCTGTTCCTGGCCGGCGCCGGTTCGCATCCGGGCGGCGGCGTTTCGGGTGCTGCCGGTTTGAATGCGGCGCGGCGCATCATCGCGATGAAGGGATGATCTGATGTTTCAGCCAGTCAACGCCGCACTTTACGGCGAAGGAATGCCGTCATGACGAGTCCGATCAACAACGCCGCCCGCACCACAGCGCAGTCGCATTTCCGCACACTGCGTCTCGGCACGCCGTTCCAGCCGCGCATCGATGCGCTGGCCAAAACTCAGGACTGGTACAATTGGGCCGGCTATCGCGCGCCGCGTTCGCTGTGGGACGAGGAACTCGAATATTTCGCCATCCGCAGCCAGGCGGCTTTGTTCGACATCTCGCCGATGACCAAATACCGCATCGAGGGGCCGGATGCCGAAGCCTTCCTCGATCGCGTCACGCTGCGCGATGTCACCAAGCTGAAACCGGGCCGCGTCCACTACACCGCATGGTGCGACGACGAAGGTTTTGTCCTCGATGACGGCACGCTGTTCCGGCTGTCGCCGACCCGCTTCCGCCTGTGTTCGCAGGAGCGGCACCTGCCCTGGCTGCTCGACAGCGCCATCGGTTTCGAAGTGACCGTCGAAGAAGAGACTGAAAGCGTCGCTGGTCTCGCTCTGCAAGGCCCAACCTCCTTCGCCGTGCTGCGCGAGGCCGGCTTTGCCGGCGTTGAAAAACTCAAAGTGTTCGATCTCGCCGAGTTCCCGCACGATGGCGGCACTATCACCATCTCGCGCACCGGCTTCACCGGCGATCTCGGCTACGAACTGTTCGTGCCGGCCGAAAAAGCGCTCAGCCTCTGGGACCGCCTGATGACGGCAGGCGAACTGCGCGGCATCCGCGCCATCGGCTACGCCGCCCTCAACCGCGCCCGGCTGGAAGCCGGCCTCATCGTCGCCAATGCCGACTTCACCACCGCCGAGCATGCCATTCGCGCCGACCGTCTGCGCATGCCGGACGAGATCGGTCTCGGCTTTATGGTCGATTTGGGAAAAGGCCATTTCAATGGAAGCCGCGCCATGCTCGAAGCGCGCGCCAAACGCAAGCTGCGCCATGTGCTGGTCGGGCTGGAGATCGAAGGCAACATCCCGGCCGAACACGCCATCGTCTATCACAAGAAGCATCAGGAGGTCGGGCTGGTCAGCGCCGCCATGTGGTCGCCGATGGCCAAGCGCAATATCGCCATCGCCTCGCTGACGCGTCCCTATGGTGATAGGATGGTCGAAGACCTCTGGGTCGAGATCTACGCAATGCGCGAGTTGCAGTACCAGAAGCTAATGAAGCGGGCCAAGGTGGTGGCCCGTCCCTTCATCAAGCTCGACCGCCGCACCGCCAATCCGCCGGCGGATTTCTGATCATGGCCGACGAACCGGATGATGAGGCGGAAGCCGCCGAACAGTGGCAGCTGGTCAACACGCCGCTCGGCGAAAAATGGTCGGGTCGCGCCCGCTATGCCGCCGCCATGTACTTCTACAAGCGCGGCGAAATGAGCGCCGAGACGCTCGAAGTCTACCGCATCTGCGCGCGGCTCGACTGGGAGAACCCGCTGCCGATGATCAGGGATCGCGGCGGCCAGGATTGGCTGAAGCGCATGGGCGCTTAAGCCTCAGCCTATGGTTCTTTCGAGAACGCTCAGCCAGTTGCGATAGGCTATCTTCTCGATCAACGCGCGTCCGAAACCGCGCGCGGCCAGCGCATCTATCAGCTTCGGCAGACCGGCAACGTCGCCGATGACGGCCGGAATCATCGCCCCGTCGAAATCCGAGCCGAGACCGACGCCGTCCTCGCCCAGCGCCTGCAGCAGCGAGTCGACATGGCGCACCATGATGTCGAGGCTGGTGTCCGAATTCATCCGTCCGTCTTCACGCAGGAAGCCGGTGGCGAAGTTGAGCCCGACCATGCCGCCGGTCTCGCGGATAGCGCCGAGCTGCCAGTCCGTCAGGTTGCGCGAATGGGTGCACAGCGCATGCACGTTGGAATGAGTGGCGACCAGCGGCGCATCGCTGAGCGCGGCGACATCGCGAAAGCCCTTTTCGTTGAGATGTGACAGGTCGACCATGATCTTGAGCTGATTGCAGGCCTTGACCAGCGCCTTGCCGGCATCGGTCAGCCCCGGTCCGGTATCGGGCGACGACGGAAAGCGGAACGGGACGCCATGGCCGAAGGCGTTGGGTCGGCTCCAGACAATGCCGAGCGAGCGCAGGCCGGCTTCGTAGAGCACGTCGAGCAAGGTAAGTTCGGGATCGATCGCCTCGACGCCTTCGATGTGAAACACCGCTGCGATCGAACCTTTCGCCATCGCCTCGCGAATGTCACCGGCACTGCGGCAGACGGTCAGCGCCCCCGCTCGCTCCAGCCGAAACAGGATCGAGGCCATGCCGATGGTGGAATTGAGCGCATCAGCGCGTGGCAGTTCCGGCGGCAATGGCTCATTGTCGCTCGGCGCCGGCGGCACCGCAGAGCGTTTGCTCTTCTCGACCGGCGGTGGAAAGATCGCGAACATGCCGCCGGCAAAGCCGCCCTTCTTGGCGCGCGGCAGATCTATATGACCGCCCTGCGTCCCCTCGATGAACAGCTTTTCGACGTCTGTGTCTTTCGACTGGTAAAGTCGCAGCAGCGTGTCGTTGTGGCCGTCGAAGACGGGGACGAGATCGGGTTCGGTCATTAGGAAGCCATTCGGTCAATTGGCAGGAGCGGACGAACCGCGGCGAACTGTGTACTTAGGCAAGAAGGCCGAACTGCGCAAATGCCAGAGAGGTGTTCGCTCTTGTGGCTGAGCGACTCCGACCACCTGCCGGGTCCCCGCTGCTTCGCAGCGTCCCGGCGTTCGCCGGCCTTTCATCGTGCCACCGGCACGATGAATTCGCCTTCGGCGACCGACAACTCACCCCACAAGGGAAGAAGGGAAAAAGGTCTATTGCTTCAGCACATCCGCCCATTCCGGATGGCGGCGGAACTGGGCGTTGGCGAAGGGGCAGAGCGGGATGATCTTCTTGCCCACTGCCCGCGCATCCTCGACGGCGCGGGTGACGAGCCGAAGGCCGGCGCCCTGGCCGCGAAACACGTCCGGCACTTCGGTGTGATCGATGATGATCTGGTGCTCGCCGACCTTGGTAAAGGTCATCTCCGCCTCGGCGCCGCCGGGTCCGCGCAGCACATAACGTCCCTTCGAGCCGCGGTCCTCGAGTTCGATCTTAGGCAATTCGTCAGGCATCGCTTGCTCCTTCAACCGGCACGGCAGCGAAAAGCCGCCTTGCCGCTTCGATCTCGTTTGGCCGAATTTCGTGGCCGCCATCGTGCCACTCCACTGTGACATCGGCGCTATCGGCACGCAAATAGGCTTCCAGCCGCGACGTCAGATTGGGCGGGCAAATCGGATCGCGTTTGCCGGCGGTGACCAGGATGCGGCGTCCGGCAAGGCTGCCCTGCACCTGCGGTTCGAACGGGATCAGCGGGTGCAACAGCACCGCCGCATCGAACAGCTCGGGCGCGGCGAACACTACGGACGCCAGGATGTTGGCGCCGTTGGAATAGCCGAGACCCAAGACCGAAGATGGCCTTGCCGCTGCCACCTGCGCCTTGATGAAACCGGCCATCTTGCCGGTCGCCCGCGCGAGGTCGTCCATGTCGTAGACGCCCTCGCCGGTGCGGCGGAAGAAACGCGCCGCACCATGCTCGGAAACATCGCCGCGCGGCGATACGATCGTCGCCTGTGGCGCGAGGTCGCGCCCGAGCGACAGCAGCTGGCTCTCGTCCGCGCCGGTGCCGTGAAAGACGAAGAGCAGCGGGCCGCCGGGCGAACCCGGCAGCGCCTTATGGATGTAAGCTTCCTTGCTCATCGTCTCAGCCTTCCAGCTTCTGCAGATGCTCTTCAAGATAGGGCCGCAGATGCTGGTGCTGCGTCGGCAGTTTCAGGGCTTCGCCGAGATGGGCGGTGTCCTCGTCGCGGTCGAAGCCCGGCTCATTGGTGGCGACTTCGAACAGCACGCCGCCCGGCGTGCGGAAATAGATCGCCCAGAAATAGTCGCGGTCGATCACCGGCGTTACGCCATAACCCGTATCGATCAGCGCCTTGCGCACTTGGAGTTGCTGGGCGCGGTTCTCCACCGCGAAGGCGACATGGTGGACCGAGCCGGCGCCGAGATTGGCAAAGCCCGCGGTAGGCAGCGATTCGATATCGACGACATCAGCGCCGTTGCCGTTCTTGATGGCGAGCCGGCTGACACTGCCGGACTTGTCCACTTGCTCATAGCCCATGAACTTCAACAGCTCTTCCGTGGCGCCGCCATCCTTCAATCTGAGCGAGACCGAGTGGAAGCCGCGTATCGCCTCATCAGCGGGAATGCCGCCTTTCAACCATGGCGCGCGGCTGTCCGCTTTGTCTTCGACCAGCGCGAAACCGTCGCCGTCGGGACCGGCGAAGGCCAGCCGCTTCTCGCCGAACGTCTCTTCGCGGGAGACACCCGCAACGCCTTCATCGGCGAAGCGCTTTTCCCAATAGCCGAGCGTGCCGGCCGGCACCGAATAGGCCGTGGTACCCACCTCGCCGACGCCGTGGCGGCCCCTGGCAATGTCGGGGAACGGAAAATAGGTCATCACCGAGCCGGGCGTACCGTGCTCGTCGCCATAATAGAGGTGATAGACATCTGGCGCGTCGAAGTTGACGGTCTTCTTGACCCGGCGCAGGCCGAGCTTGTGCGTGAAGAAATCATTGTTCTGGCGCGCATCGCCGGCCATCGACGTCACGTGATGCAGGCCCTTGATCTGGTCGAGCATTGTCTTGCTCCTTCCCTTCGGTTTGCGGCCCTTGCCGCTGTCCACGCCTATATGAGGGGCCGCCCGGCAATGGCAAAGGCGGCAAACTCAGAATGGACTGTATCCTAATAGTGAACAGCAGGAAATTTTCGTTCACCATTTAAGCAAGACCGACAGGCTTGCGCCGCAGCCAAATTCCGGTTCATTGAACGTCTTCCCGACGTGACAGGATAGAGCATTGGCCGCGAAAAGCAGACGCCCAAACATCCTATTGATCTCCTGCGACCAATGGCGGGGCGATTGCCTGTCGGCTGCCGGCCATCCCGTGGTGAAGACGCCGAATGCCGATGCGCTCGCCGCCGAAGGCGTCCTTTTCAAGCGGCATTACGGCGGCGCGGCGCCCTGCTCGCCGGCCCGTGCGTGCCTCTACACCGGCCTCTACCAGATGAACAATCGCGTTTGCCGCAACGGCACGCCGCTCGACGCCCGCCACGGCAACATCGCGCTTTCGGCCCGCGCCCTCGGCTATGATCCGACTTTGTTCGGCTACACCGACGTCTCGCCCGATCCGCGCACGATGGCGCCGGGCGATCCCCGGCTGAAAAGCTATGAGGGCGTGCTGCCCGGCTTCAGCGTGCGCCAGTTCCTGCCTGAGCATCAGAAACCATGGCTGTCATGGCTGAAGGCACGTGGCGTCGACACCAGCGCGGGCTCTCCCGGCATTCACCGTCCCATGGGCGGGGAAGCGGGCGACGCCGTGACCAGCGCGCCGCCCGTCTATTCCAGGGACGAGACGCCGACCGCTTTTCTTGCCGGCGAATTCATTCGCTGGCTGGACGAACAGGATTCGCCATGGTTCGCGCATGTCTCCTTCATCAGCCCGCATCCGCCCTTTGTCGTACCGCAGCCCTACAACACGCTGTATGATCCGGCGGACGGACCGCCCTTCCGCCATGTCGAGACTTGGCAGGCCGAGGCGCAAAGGCATCCCTATCTGGCTTACGACCTTGGTCGCCAGAAGCGGAGAAGCTTCCGCCCCGGCACCGACGGCCACGTGCGCGACTGGGGCGACGACAACATCCGGGCCATCCGCGCGATCTATTACGGCATGATCTCGGAGGTCGACGCGCAGCTTGGCCGCATCTGGCAAGCGATCAAGACGGCGAATGCATGGGATGACACCATCATCGTGCTGACTTCGGACCACGCCGAGATGATGGGCGACCATTTCATGCTGGGCAAAGGCGGCTTCTTCGACGGCAGCTATCACATCCCATTGATCGTGCGCGACCCACGACGCGGCAATGCAGCCGGCTCGATCGTCAACCACTTCACCGAGGCAGTCGACATCTTTCCGACTTTGCTCGATCTGCTTGACGCCGACGCCCAGCTGCATCTCGACGGCCGCTCGCTAAAACCGTTCCTGCAAGATGAACCGCCTAAGGATTGGCGCGACGCGGCGCATTGGGAGTTCGACTTCCGCTCGAGTGCCAGCGGTGAGGCCGAACGGCATTTCGGCATCGGCTCGCGCCAGTGCAACCTCGCCGTCATCCGTACGGAAAAATTCAAATACGTGCATTTCGGCGGCGGCCTGCCGCCGCTGCTCTTCGACATGGAGAAGGATCCGGGCGAACTGGCCAACGTTGCCGCCGACCCGGCCTATCTCAGCGTGCGGCTTGAATTTGCCGAGCGGCTGCTTGCCTGGCGCGCCGAGCATCTCGACCAGTCGCTGGCGCTTGCAGAGCTGACGGGCCAGGGGGTGGTGGGGTATGTGGGCAGGCAGTAGGCAGCAGGCAGCAGGCAGCAGAATGTTTCCGGCGGCCTGATGCCTAGTCGCTTGGTTTTTCGCCTACTGCCTAATCCCTACTGCCTATTCCCTTACTGTACCACCATCCGCTGCTGGTCGCGCTTCTCAGCATAGCTGCCCTTGTCATAGGCGGCCTGCGCCTGCAGCTGCTCCTTGGTGAAGTTGGTGTAGAGATATTTGTTGCCGT
This sequence comes from Mesorhizobium sp. C416B, assembly GCF_030323165.1. NCBI lineage: Bacteria > Pseudomonadati > Pseudomonadota > Alphaproteobacteria > Hyphomicrobiales > Phyllobacteriaceae > Mesorhizobium > Mesorhizobium sp. C416B. The sequence continues at coordinate 4,447,726 of NZ_CP100471.1, read as the reverse complement.
CCTTGTCGGTCATGAATTTGAGCTTGTCCATGCCGACCGCGACCTCCTTGGCGCCGACGCCTAGAAAGCCGCCGACATCGATGATGACGGCATCCGGCTTGCTGTCGGGCGTGAGCACGACGTCGCCGATCTCGCCGACCTTGGCGTCGTTGGCGCCATAGACGGTGGTGCCCTTCAGGTCGTCGCCTCTGATGTTACCGACCGGCATTTCGGTCAATGTGGACTTGTCGATCGCTGCCGTTTGCGTCGGATCGGTAGCCTTTGTCCCGGCCGGAGCTTCCGCGGTCTTGTCCGCTGGCTGAGCATTGTCAGCCGGTGCAACGGCCGTCGGGGCAGCCGGAGCAGTCGGCTGCGTCGCGTCGGAGGTTGTCGTCACGGGCGCCGGATCATAGGGCTTCCGGTCGAAATCAGGCTGCGCCTGCAGTTCCTCCTTGGTCGTCTGCGCCACCAGCCAGCGATCGCCGTTCTTTTCGGCCCACCGCGCCTTGGCGAAATCATAGGTGACGTTCTTTTCACCCATGCCGAGGAAGCCGCCGACGCCGATCACCAGCGACTGCGCCTTGCCATCCTTGGTCAGCACGATGTCGTTGACGTCGCCGATATTCTGGGCATCGTCGCCAGTGCCATTGTAGACATTCTCGCCGATGATGTTGGTTGCGAGATTGCCGTCAGCGCGTTTCACCGCCGGTTCTGACGGCGCGGCGTTGAGATCAACCGGCTTCTGCGGGTCGTTCTGCGCCGTGGAAGCAGGCGCCGAGGCCGGATCGTAGGGCTTACGGTCGAAGTCGGGCAGCGCCGTCAACGCTTCTTTCGTCGTCTCGGCGACGAGCCAGCGGTCACCATTCCTCTCGACCCATTGCAACTTGCCGTAGTCGAAGGCGACGTTCTTGCTGCCTATGCCGAGGAAGCCGCCAACGCCGATAATGGCGGATTTCGCCTGGCCGTTTTCATCGAGGACGACGTCGCTGACGTCACCGATCTTCTGCGCATCGTCGCCGGTGCCATTGTACACCGACTCGCCGATGATATTGGTCACCAGCGCGCCGTCGGCCTGTTGCGGCGCCGGCGCGATGGTAGCAGGGGCTTCAGCCGGCGCTGGGGTCGTCGCCGGGGCCGTCGTTGACTGCGCGAACGCACCGGTAGCGATCAGCGTTGCCAGTGCGGTCGTCGCGAACAGTGTGCGGATCATGATTAAGTCTCCTCTTGCGTGATCTCATGCGCGCCGCAATCGGCAAACCACTTGCCGGGAGACCGAAGGCGGCGCCTCCAATGGGATCACAACGTTGTGACAAGGCGCTTGTTCCGAAAAAACGGGAGCATCGAAATACCCTGGGCAAGTCCGCGGAATCGCCCGACATTCCCGCCCGGCCGATGGAACCTTTGCCAAGCTTGCCCGTTTCAGCCTGCGGCTGGCATTCCGGCCTTTAAAAAAGAATAAGGAGCGGGGCATGCGATTTGCAGCGGTGCTGAACCGGGACGGCGGCACCTTGCGGACCACCGATCTTTCCGCGCTAACGGACCGCATGCGCCAGACGCTCGAGGCGGCTGGTCACTCCATCGATATCGACATCGTCGCCGGCAAAGAGATTGTCGCGGCGCTCGACAAGGTCGCCGCGCGGCGCGACATCGACGTCGTGCTGGCCGGTGGCGGCGACGGCACCATTTCGGCCGCCGCGGGGCGGCTGATGAATGACAAGAAGGCGCTGGCCGTCCTGCCTGCAGGAACCATGAACCTGTTCGCCCGCGGCCTTGGAATTCCGCAGACCATCGATGGCGCGCTGAAGTCCTTTGCCGACGGCGAGATCATGGCGGTCGATATCGCGAGCGCGAATGGCCGGCCGTTCGTGCATCAGTTCTCCATCGGCCTGCACGCCAGGATGGTGAAGCTGCGCGACAATATGGAATTCGCCTCGCGCCTGGGAAAGATTCGCGCCTCGGCCAAGGCCGCTTGGACGACGATCAACAATCCTCCAGCCATGAAGGTGACATTGACGGTCGGCGAAGCCGAAATCGTGACCCGCATCAGCGGCATCGGCATTTCCAACAATCTGTTTGGCGAAGGCCATCTGCCTTATGCCGACAATCTTGCCGGCGGCGTGCTCGGCATCTATGTAACCGTGGCGCGGCAGCGTGGCGAGCTGGTCAGGGCGCTCTTCGACATGGCTCGAGGCAGGTGGCGCGACAGCGATCATGTCGAAACTCATCAGGCCGACAAGGCAATCGTGAAGATCCATACCGGGAGCAAGAAATTCGGCGCCGTCATCGACGGCGAACTGGTCAAGCTGGAGCGCGAAACGACAATCCAGATCCACCCTGGCGCACTGAACGTCCTGGTTCCGGCGCAAGCCGCCCAGGCGAAGGCCGCCTGATGCGATTACGAATGACGCGGAAAACCCTAGCCGCCCGACTGCCCCTCGCCGGCTGGCGCGCTCTGGTTGGCCGGCGCGCTCTGGCCGGTGGGCTGCCCCTGGCTTTCAGGGGTATCTGGATCGATCTTTTGGCCATAAATCTCGGCCGCTCCCCAAGCAATGAAAGCCAGGAGCAGCGCGGCGACCAATATGCGCAGGCCGTGCCAACCCCAGCGCCCCTGACGGGCTTTGTTTTCAGGGGCGATCTTGGTCATTGGCGGCGTTCCTGTCGTGCAACCGGGATGGTGGATAAAACCATCGCCGGTGAAACATGGTGGGGTAACGATTGCTTGCTACAAAAGTTCCGGCGCGCGACGGCCGCGCACGGTGCGCGCCACCGCGGGTGGGGCCTGCAAGCGAGGGGGCTTGGTGGATAGCAAGGTGGCGAAGCAGGCTGGTTTGCCGGTTGAGGTCCGCCGCGCCGTGGCGTCGCCGGAGCGGCTTGCCGTACTGCACGGGCTTGACGCGATCGACACCGACTCCGATCCCGACTTCGATCGCATCACCGGCCTTGCCGCCGCCGTGATGCGGGCGCCGATCGCGCTCGTCACGCTGCTCGACACCGAACGACAGTGGTTCAAATCCTGTGTCGGCTTCAACGAGACCGAAACCGCGACCGACATATCGTTCTGCGCCCATACCATTGCCGCCGGCGACGAGCCGATGGTGGTGCCGGATGCCAGCATCGACCCTCGCTTCTCCCGCAATCCGCTGGTCACCGGCGAACACCATGTCCGCTTTTATGTCGGCGCGCCGATGGTGGTCGCCGGCGCGCGCGTCGGCACGGTGTGCGTACTCGACCGGGAGCCGCATGAATTTCCGTCCGCTGCCGCGCTCGATCATTTGAAATCGCTGGCCAGCCTCGCCGCCAGCCTGTTTACCCTGAAGGACGCCACCCGCAGCGGCGCCATTGCCACGGCTGCTTTGGCGCAGGAGGAAAAGCGCCGAGCCATAGCGCTCGATGCCGCCTCGCTCGCCAGTTGGGCCTGGGATATCCGCACCGACATGATCGAATGCGACGTGCGTTTGTCGGAGCTGTTCAACCTGCCGCGTTCGAACCGGCTGCGGGCGCGCGACATTTTGGCCGCCATCGACCCGCGCGACGTCTACCAGACCGAGACGCGCTTTCGCGATGCCCTGACCGGCAGCGACGACTATTTCGGCGAATACCGGGTCAAAGGCTTCGATCCGCCGCGCTGGATAGTCACCCGCGGCCGCGTCATCGAGCGCGACGGCGAAGGCAAGCCGACGCTTATCTTTGGCGTCAACTACGACATCTCGGAACGCAAGCTCGGCGAGGACCGGCAAAGGCTGCTGCTGCGTGAGCTCAACCATCGGGTCAAGAACACGCTGGCCACGGTGCAGGCGCTGGCGACGCAGACCGTTCGCCACGCTCGCCGCCCAAGCGAATTCCTGGAAGCCTTCGGCGCCAGGCTGCAGGCGCTGGGCGCTGCCCATAACCTGCTGTCGGATCGCGAATGGCGCGGCATCGGTATTCGCGAACTGATGCAGATCGAGGTCAAGCCGTTCGATTCGGCAGAACGGCCGCGCATCGTGATCTCCGGTCCGGAGCTGCTGCTTTCGCCTGACCAGGCGGTGGGGCTCGGCCTGATCATGCACGAACTGGCCAGCAACGCGCTGCAATACGGATCGCTGTCGGTTGGCTCGGGGAAGGTCGATGTCGACTGGAAGGCGGCGGGCAAGAAAGGCGCGCGCCGCCTTGTGCTGACCTGGAGCGAAAGCGGCGGGCCGAAAGTCGACCCGCCGGAACGCCAGGGCTTCGGCTCTATCCTGATCCGCCGCAGCCTCGCCAAGGTTTTAGCGAGCGAAGTGACCCACGAATTCCGCAGCGAAGGCGTGTTCGCCGAAATATCGATGCCGCTTGAAGATCTGCCGGCTTAAAGCGCGTCACGCTGAAACGGATTCATACGACGCGCTTTAAGTCTTTGTTTTGATGCATGTCGTTGTCCCAGAACCGCGGCACACTTCTGGGCGACATGCATTAAAAGCGATTCCAGAAGTGCGAAGCGGTTTTCCCGGGAACAGCGTATCAGCGCGACGCGCTTTAGTCGGCTTCGCTGTCTGGATCGCCCGGATCCGGCTTGACGTTCTCACGGTAGATGGCATAGGCCGCGAGCGCGATCATCGGGCCGAGAATGACGCCCTTCCCGCCTTTCCCCTTGAGCAAGGCCGGCAGCACGGCAAGCGCCGCGGTGATACCGAGCGCCTTCAGGTCGGCATTGCGCCTTCGCGCACGTCGGCGTGCACGCGTTCCAGCCGCAAGTTGATGAATGAGCACGATAAGCCCGGCCAGTACCAGGAAACCAGCGGCGAAGCCAAGACAGGCGGCCATCGAGCCATAACGGTCAGCCGCCCAGATGTAGGCCGCCCCCAGGAGAAACCCGAGGCCGCACAGGGCAGCCACGGCGGCGAGCCCGTAGACAATTGCCGCCGTGCGCGCGCGGCGCATGGCGGCAATGGCTTCACCCGAGGCCAAGGCCGAGATAAGCGGTGCCAGCATGCCCATCTCTGTCGAAACTAGCGCCGGGCAAGAAGCGCAAACAGGAAGCCGACGCCGGCCGCGATCGCCAGTGAAGTGACCGGCTTCTCGCGCACATTGGCCGTGATCTGGGCCTCAAGATCCTTGGCGTTGCCACGCAGGCTGTCGAAGACGGCTTCGCCCTGCGCGCGCAACTGGTCGACGCCTTCGGCAGCAGCGCGCCGCGCCGTGCCGTAACCATGTTCGCCGGTCTTGGCCAATTGCTTGGTCAACTTTTCGATATCCGCCTTCAACTGCCGAATGTCGGCTTCCAGGTCGGCGTTCGTCTGACTTTCGTTGGCGGTTTTTCCTGCGGCAGTTGCCATTCTAAACTCCTTGCGTTTGCTTGGCTTCAAACGCCCGACACACGTCATGGTTCCGAAATCGGAGACCGTATCCATGAAAGGGTGTTTGCAAGTGCGAGTCCAGCCCCAGATGGAGGCCTGCCTGTCAGATCAGTGGCCGACGGCCTTCGCTTAGGCCCTCCCAGCGCGCGAGATCCTTCAGCCCCTCCCCGTCGATCACTTCGCAACCGCCGTCGCGCCAGGCGATCAGCTTGCGATCGATGAGCTTGCGGATGGTCTTGTTGGTGTGGACCAGCGACAGGCCGAGCGTATCGGCGACATGCTGCTGGGTAATCGGGATTTGCACCGGCGCCTTGCCGTTGAGCCCGACTGCCGCCGCGCGGCTGGCGATGAAGGCAATGAGATAGGCGGTGCGCTCGACCGCCGTGCGCCGACCGACGCTGAGCAGGTTCTCGTCCAGCATGCGCTCCTCGCGCGACGCCAGCCAGGTAATGTCGTAAGCAAGGCCCGGATGGTTGCGGTAGAGCTCGTGCAGGTTTTCACGCTCGAAGACGCACAACAGCATGGGCGACAGCGCCTCGACCGAGTGCTGCATTTCGCCCATCAGGCTGCCCTGCAGCCCGATAAGATCGCCGGGCATGGAGTAGTTCAGGATCTGGCGCCTGCCGTCCGACAATAGTTTGTAGCGGAAGGCCCAGCCCGAAAGCACGGTGTAGAGATGAGCACTTTGGCTGCCTTCGACCAGCACTGTGGCGCCCTTGTCGACGGCCAGTTCGCCCTTCTTGAACATGCTGACATAGGCAAGCTCCTGCTTCTCGAATTCCCGGAACACCGGCAATGGCCGAAGCGGGCAGATCTCGCATGGGTACTGACGGCTGGAAAACGAACGACCATTCTGGCCAGACATTTCGATCCCTCTTTCGAAAGTCTCTTGCCAGAGACTGAGTGCTACGCCTTTGCAAGGCCGCGGTTCCGCTGCCGATGGCATGTCTTTTTTAAATGACAGGATGGCAAATAGCGATCATGACTCGCTACACTCCACTGAGGCGAATTCGAAGCTCGCTTGTGGAGTAGAGCCGGTGGGCGAACTTTTCGGATTAAGGCCTGACCGATCCCCCAAGGTCCGCGATGCGGTTGACTGGAGTCACTGTACCCGATGCTGCAAGAATTGAGGAGAGATTGCCAAGTGCCGCCATTGCTTGAGGGATTGCGAATTCTTGTCTTGGAGGATGAATTCCTGATCGCCATGGATGTCGAGCAGCTTTGCCGCGACCATGGCGCGAACGACGTAGTGATTGCCCGCGCTCTGGCCGAGATCGATGAGCAGAAGGTCGTTGGCGAGTTCGACGCCGCTATCGTGGACCTCATGCTGGGCGGAACGTCCACACTCGATTTCGCCGCGCGGCTGCGCCAATCGGGCCTGCCGTTTGTCTTTGCCTCCGGCTATTCGGACCCCGATGAGATCAAAGGGTCTTTTCCCGGCATCCGCCTGGTCACCAAGCCTTATTCGGGGACCGATCTCGTCGAGGCTCTGGCGGCGGCCTGCGGCCGCGCGCCAGTCTGAGATATCTTCGATGCGTATGTGTAAAGAGCCCAGGCCCGCAAACGGGGCCTCCGCCGTCAGGCAGCGTTTGAACCCGTCACCTGGGACGAGATCGCGTCCGGCCCGTATTCGTCTTCGCCGGAGATTTTGAGGATCTCCTGCAACCGCGTGCGGGCCCGGCTGACCCGGCTCTTGATCGTTCCGACCGCACAGCCGCAGATTTCGGCGGCCTCTTCATAGGAAAAGCCTGAAGCGCCGATGAGGATGATGGCTTCGCGCTGGTCCTCGGGGAGTTGCTCGAGCGCGCCGCGGAAATCCTTGAGGTCAAGCTGGCCGTGCTGAGCCGGATGAACGGCAAGCCTGGCCGTCATGATGCCGTCGCTGTCCTGCACCTCGCGGCCGCGCTTGCGCATCTGGGAATAGAACTCGTTGCGCAGGATGGTGAACAGCCATGCCTTGAGATTGGTGCCGGGCTGAAAGCTCTCATGCTTGTCCCAAGCCTTGACCAGCGTCTCCTGCACCAGATCGTCGGCCTTGTCGGCATTCTGCGTCAGCGACACGGCAAAGGCCCGCAGGCTCGGGATCGAGCCGAGCAGGTCGGTCTTGAACCCTTGTGAGACAGCTGCCATGCCTCAGTCCTTCTTCTGTGCAGGTTCGGCCTTTTCCAATTGGCTGAGCAACTGGGCAAAGCGATCCGGCACATTGTCCGAGACCAGCTCGTCATAATATTGTTTGAGTTTGCGGCCGATTTCCGAATTCGCCCCGAGCGGGTCGCCGGAATTGGCCCGGCGCCTGTCAGCGGCGCCAGCCAGCGTTTCTTTATTCATGTCCTTCATTTCGCCCTTAAATCCAGCGCCCCGAGCCGCCCCATTACACAACGCAAAGCGGCCCCCTCGTCTGGTTGCCCATCGCACCACAAACGTCGCCCGTACGGTTTCGTTCCACAAGTCTCGGAACTTTTTCGCAAAACCCGCGTTTGGGTGTTGGGGCTTGCAATCAGCTTGACCTGCAATCTATGCAATCACGTCATCTGAGGGAGACGTCTACCATGAGCCTTTCCGCAACCATCGCTCCGCACCTGCCGTTCCTGCGCCGCTTTTCACGCGCCGTATCCGGATCGCAGGAGAGTGGCGATGCGCTGGTCGCCGCGATGCTCGAAGCCATCATCGCCGACGTCGACATCTTCCCGCAAGCGTCAAGCGACCGCATCGCGCTCTACAAGGTATTCGCCAAACTGTTCACCTCCATTGCCATCCGCGTTCCGCAGGAGCAGGCACAATCGGCATGGGAGCAGCGCGCCGCCGCCAATCTGAACGCCATTGCGCCACGGCCACGCCAGGCTTTCCTGCTGGTCGCGGTCGAAGGCTTCGGTGAAGACGAGGCAGCTGAAATTCTCGATGTCGACGCCAAGGAATTCTCCGAACTGCTTGCCCAGGCGAGCAACGAGATCTCTCGCCAGGTGGCGACCGATGTGCTGATCATCGAAGACGAGCCGCTGATCGCCATGGACATCGAGGAAATGGTCGAGAGCCTCGGCCACCACGTGGTCGGAACCGCGCGCACCCATACCGAGGCGGTGGCGATGTTCGGCAAGACAAGGCCGAAGATGGTGCTGGCCGACATTCAGCTTGCCGATGGCAGCTCGGGTATCGATGCGGTCAACGAAATCCTGTCGTCGACTTCGGTGCCGGTAATCTTCATCACCGCCTTCCCCGAACGTCTGCTGACCGGCGAGCGGCCTGAACCGGCCTTCCTCGTCACCAAGCCGTTCAATCCCGACATGGTCAAGGCGCTGATCAGCCAAGCGCTGTTCTTCGACCGGCAGGCCAAGGCCGCCGCGTGAAGTAGGGCCTTCAATCTCCAACTTTTCGCCGCCTCGCAGCGTTGCCGGCACTGGCGATCGCCTAGCCCGGCGATCGGCGGCTGCCCGTCGCTCCGTATGGGGCGCACGCGCGTGAATCAATTCGCATCCGGGCCACTTCCAAAGACCTTCTTTTTCGGCAAATGGTGGAACAAACAGCAATCACTCACGTTCTTGATTCAGTATCGGAAGGAGACAGATCATGCTCTACTGGGCGCTCGTATTTCTCGTCGTGGCGATCATCGCCGGCGCGCTTGGTTTCGGCGGCATCGCCGGTACCTCGGCCGGTATCGCGCAAATATTGTTCTTCATCTTTCTCGCCTTCCTCGTCATCTCGCTTCTGGCCGGCCTGTTCAGACGGGCATCGTAGGAGCGGGCGAACACTGGAAGCCGCACCCCTCAAACGGTTTCCAGCCACCGCCGGGCGATGTCCTCCAACGGGACATCGTCCGGCGGACCTTTTCTGGGGACCTACTCAGGAACTGAGTCCAAGTGAATCGTTCGGTCCTGATCAGGTGGACAGGTGATTGATGCGTTCCATTGGCGGAGGCGAGAGCGGACAGGGCGACGAGGTGATCGCACTGCACCCGGCTGAAAGCGGAATGCAGCTTGGCCGGGCCTTGCTTCACGCTCTGCACAATGCCGGCATTTCCGTCCTCTATCAGGATCGTGAATTGAAGACTGTATGGGCCCGCAACATGCGTGCGCCGTGGGTCTCCGACACAGCCGACAGCAACGGCGCGTTGCCACCGGCGCAAGCTGAGCAAATCGCCGCCGCCAAAAGCAATGTGATCGCTTCCGGCAATCCGGAACGCCTTGAACTGAGTGTTCCCACCGGTGATGGCATGCGCTGGTTCCAGGTATGGGTCGATGCCGATCGGGGCAATCGCGGCGACGTGCAGGGCGTCGTCACCACGATGGTGGAAACCACCGAGCAGAAACGCCGCGAACAGACGCTGAAGACGCTGTTGCGCGAAGTCAGCCACCGCTCCAAGAACCTGTTGGCCATCATCCAGAGTATTGCCACCCAGACCGGCCGCTATTCCGAGACACCCGACGATTTCCTGAAGCGCTTTCGCGGCCGCCTGCAGTCACTGGCTTCCTCCCAGGATCTGGTAACGTCGTCGAACTGGCGGGGTGCAGCACTTCGCGAGCTTATCCGCGGCCAGGTCGTTCGCTACGGCGCCGATCCCGCGCAGAGCCTGCGCTTCAATGGCGTCAACCCCTACCTCAATCCCAACGCGGCCATTCATATTGGACTGGCAATGCACGAACTCGCCGTCAATTCATTCAGCTACGGCGCCCTGGCGCGGCCGGACGGCTTTGTCGAGGTAACCGCCGATCTGTCGAACGTCGCAGAGGCCGCAGACAAGCCGGCTTTGTCGCTGACCTGGGTCGAGGCCATTGTCGCCAATGATAACAGGCGCACCGAGAAACGCTTCGGCAGCGTTGCCCTCGAACGTGTCGTGCCGGCATCGCTGAACGGCACGGCGACGCTGGAGATCACCAGTGACCGCCTCGAATATCGCCTCGTCGTTCCGCACGGCAATTTCGAAACCGAATGAGCGGCGGGATTCCTTAACCGGCTGTTCACCATAAAATCCGATGCTGTGGTTCCCAGAGATTGCTGGATCTTGACCGATTCAACCGATGTTTCGGCCGCAGCCTGCAACGCGAGTATGGGAGGAATGATCATGACGGTTGCCGATATGAACAGGCTGGAGCAGGCCGCCCGGGTGTCGATGAGCGGCTTTCAGGATCCTGACGCTTCAGCCTCGCCTTTGCAGCACGCCTGGCATCCCTTGCTTCGCGTCGCCGCTGTCGCGCTCGTCGCCGCTGTTGTGCTGATCGTGGCGTCGCAATTGGTCTGAGCCAGATGCTCAGGTTCACGCTGCTCCCAAGCAGCCTGGCTCAGAAACTGTCCAGCTCGTAGCCGACCAATTATTAACGCCCCTTTCGACACAGGAACTTTGACGGCTGTGGACCGTTCTTATGGCGAGAGGACGTGTCGCCGTGGAACACATCGCCGCTTTGCTTTTGGTAATTGGCTGTTCGAACAACATGACCGAATGCCGTGAACTGCCGGTGCCGGTCAGTGTTTTCGAAACCGCCGAAGCATGCACGGCAGAACGTCCATTCGCTGCCGGCGACGTGCAGGGTCAGGCCGAGCACGTCGTTGCCAAATGTCTTACGGTCGACCCCGCGCTGGAAGATGATTACGACCAGATCGTCTGGAACGTGCGCCCGGACGGCACCCTCGACGCGTCTTTGCAGATTTCCAGTGTCGTGGTCGCGTCGAACGCCACGCGCCGCGAAAAAGACTCTCTTAGCCAACAATAAGATCGAGCGGGCAAAGGCTGCTGTTTTGTGCTAAATAGCGGCTGGAGCTTACTAAAGTGAGGACAAAAGTGAGGAGAGATTCTATGCGGAAATTGATTATTGCCATGGTTGCGGTGGTCGCCGTCAGCGGCTGCAGCACGACCGAGCAGGATGTCGGTGTCGGCGCCGGTGTCGGTGCTTTGGCCGGCGGACTGATCGGCGGCGGCAAGGGTGCGCTGATCGGCGCAGCCGTTGGCGCCGGTTCCGGCCTGCTGGTGCGCAACCTGCGCAACGGCTATTGCCAGTATCGCGACAATCGCGGCCGGCTCTACACCGCTCGCTGCTGATTCGCTTCAAAAGCGTCAGACAATCGCGACGGAGACCGGTCAGCCGGTCTCCGTTTGTTTGCCTGCATGAGGCGGCGGGATCCTGATTTCCACCGTAAGCCCATCGACGCGAAAATCTCGGGCAATCGTGCCGCGCAATTCCTGCGTGACATTGAGGTCGATCAGCTTGGTGCCGAAGCCGGTCTTCGCCGGCGCTTCGAGTTCCTTCTGCCCGGCCTCGCGCCAGTTCAGAACCAGCATCCGCTCGGACCCGCGCCCCTCGAACGACCAGTTGACCTTCAGCGCACCCACGGAATTGCCGGCCTCGCCATATTTCAGCGCATTCGTCGCCAGCTCGTGAAAGGTCAGGCCAAGCGCCTGCGTCGTCCTCTCGTCGAGAAGCACCTGAGGCCCTGACAATATCCCTTCCGGAAGCTCCTTGCCGAACACCTGGCCGAGCTCGATGCGCAGCAGGTCGCCAAGATCGGCCTTCTGCCAGCGCGAACGCGTCAGCATATCCTGGGAAGCCGCCATTGCCTGGAGGCGGGCCGAGAAGGAAGTTGAGAACTCCTTCACGTCGGTGGCTTGCGCTGCCGTCTGGCGCGCAATCGCCAGCACCCGCGTGATCGAATTCTTGATCCGATGCTTCATCTCCTGCAGCATCAAATCCTTTTCGAGCAGGCTTTTTTCCGTCGTTTCATGCAGCAGCGACTTGGCGTCGTAGGCGCGCTCCTGGTAGCGGGCCACCAACGCGATGGCGCCGGCCAGAAGCAGGCCGAACAGCCCGAGCATGACCGGAATGGCGCGCGAGGACGGTTGCGAAAATGCACTTGTCGGCCGAAACAGCACCGTCCACGGCCGACCGGCGACGATGATCTTGCGCGTCACCAACAGCCTGTCGCCAAAGCTCGCGGCCGGCGGCGTTTCGGACTGGAACAGAAGATTGTCGGCGTCCGCCGTGCCGTCATAGACCGCGGTGTTGACCGGCAGCAAAGGCGTGCGGCTGAGCGCGGTCTGGAACAGGTCGCGGGCGCGGAAGGCCGCGTAGAGAAGGCCTGATGTCGATGATCTGGACGCATTGATACCATCCGGCGCGGTTTCTACATTGAGCCTGACGAAGACCAGGAAGCCGGTAAAGGTCTGCGCCGCGCCAGTATCCTGGCCGAGCTGGACCAGACCGCTTGCGTGCTGTGCGTCATCGGCCAGCGCTTTTTCGATCGCCTCGCGCCGCACCGGCTCGGTGAACATGTCGTAGCCGATGGTGGATTCGTTGGCAGGGTCGAGCGGCTCGAACAGCACGACGGGCGTGCGCCATGGCTGTGTCGTGTCCGGATAGACCGTGTGGGCGGCGCCGCGGTCGCGCAACATGTCGCGCTCGACCGCCGCTTCGTCACCGGTCTTGGCCAGCCTGAGATAGCCGATGCCGCGCAGGCCGGCGAAATTGTTATCGACATTGAGGGCGCTGAAGAAGGCCTTGAATTCGCTACCTGAAATCTCGCCATTGCGGGCGTCGAACAGCGCCTGCGTCGAGCGCAGCAGTGACAGATGCAGATCGATACGGCTTTCGATGCGGTTGAGCGCGTCGTCGGCCGTCGCCTCGAACTTGATGCGCGCCGCTTCCTGGGTGGCGAAATAGGCGAAGCCCGCCATCGTCAGGCTGATCAGTGCAACGGCAATGAAGGCAAGGATCGGGAAAAACTTCTTCAACGCAGGCCCACGGACGGTTCGGGAACCTTTATGGGCAAGTCGCGGCGGCAAGACAATGGCGCGGCCAAGCCATAATGACGGCTGGCATATCACGTATATTTAGCCGGCTTATCGGTCGAACATCGGTGAAGATGAGAGCCGATGATATCGTGGTCTCAGGCCGCGATCTTCAGCGCACCCGGACCGGGAATGGCGCCGGGCGGACACTTTCCCAGGATGATCATGCCGAGCACTTCGTCCTGCGTCACATCGGTGGTGAGCGCGGTGCCGACGACCTGGCCGTTCTTCATTACGCAGACTCGGTCGGCAAGCTCGAACACGTCGTGAATGTCGTGGCTGATCAGGAAAATGCCGATGCCGTCGGCCTTGAGCTGCTTTACCAGTTCGCCGACCTGCGCCGTCTCCTGCGGCCCAAGCGCGGCCGTCGGTTCGTCCATGATCAGGATGCGGGCGTTGAACAGGATGGCGCGTGCGATCGCCACCGACTGGCGCTGGCCGCCCGATAGCTTGATCACGGGCTCCTTGAAGCGCTGGAAGCGCGGATTGAGCCGGCCCATCACCTTGCGCGCCTCGGCCTCCATGGCGACATCGTCGAGTGTCCCCCACGCGGTCATCAGTTCGCGGCCGAGGAAGAGGTTGGCGGCAGCGTCGACATTGTCGGCCAGCGCAAGCGTCTGGTAGATCGTTTCGATGCCGTATTTCTTGGCGTCGCGCGGATTGGAGATCGAGGCCTCCTGGCCGTTGACCAAGATCTGGCCGGCATCGCGCTTGTAGGCGCCCGACAGGATCTTGATCAGCGTCGACTTACCGGCGCCGTTGTGGCCAAGCAGCGCCACCACTTCGCCCGGGAAAAGATCGATGGACGCATCGTCGACGGCGCGAATGCCACCGAACGCGATCGAGATGTTGCGCATGTCGATCAGTGGCGTACCGGTGGGAGCAGTTTTTTCCATAATCGTTCCTCCCTAGACGCGCTTGCGGTAGACGGTGTCGAGCCAGACGGCGATGACCAGGACAGCGCCAACGACAATGCTCTGCAGCGGCGAGTCGATGCCGAGCAGCACCATGCCGGATTGCAGCGACTGCATCAGAAGCGCGCCGAGCATGGCGCCCATCACCGTTCCGGCGCCGCCCGCGAGCGACGTGCCGCCGATGACAGCGGCTGCGATCACCAAAAGCTCGTCCAGCGTGCCCAGCGCATTGGTCGACGCATTGAGACGGGCCGACGAGATCGCCGCGCTGATTGTAGCCAGCACACCCATGATCATGAACACCTTCATGGTCACCCAGCGCGTGTTGATGCCGGCGAGTTCCGCTGCCTCCGGATTGCCGCCGATGGCGAAGACATAGCGGCCGAAACGCGTGCGCTTGGTGATGAACGTCATGATGATGCCGACAATCACCGCCATCAGCACCGGTATGGCGATGCCATGCGCGATGAACAGCCCGCCTTCGGGAACGGTGATGCCGTTCTGCTGTGCGTACTGGCGCACGATGCCGATCGGCCATGGATAGGAATTGGCGATCCACACGGCGCCGAGGATGGCCGCGCAAGCGACCACGCCAAGCAAGGTCTCGGCCCAGACGGGGCGCAGTGGAAAGCTGAAGCGCTTGCGCTGCGAGCGACCGTTGAGCAGCGCGAAGGCGACCGCCGCGCAGGCGACAATGCCGACGATCCAGCTGGCAGCGGCGCCAATCGAGCCGCGTGGTCCGCCGCCCATCAGCTGGAAGGTGGCGTCGAGTGGCGCGACCGTGCGCCCGCTGGTGATGAGCCATGCCATGCCGCGCCAGACCAGCAGGCCACCAAGCGTCACGATAAAGGCCGGAACCTGCATATAGGCGATGATGAAGCCCTGGAACGCGCCGATCAGCAGACCAAGCACCACGCCGGCGGCAAGCGCGACGATCCAGAGCCAGGGGTTTCCAAGCTGGAAGCCGATGACGCGAATCAGGAATTCGGCCTGTGCCACGCCCATGATCATGCCGATCACGCCTTCGACGGAGCCCACCGAAAGGTCGATGTTGCGCATCACGATGACCAATACCATGCCGGTCGCCATGATCGCGACCGAGGACGTCTGCACCGACAGGTTCCAAAGATTGCGCGGCGTCAGGAAAAGCCCACCCGACAGGATATGTATGCCGACCCAGATGACCAGCAGCGCGCCGACCATGCCGAGCATGCGCGTGTCGAGCTCGGTCGCTTTCAGGAACCGGGCGACCGCGCCGAGTTCAGACGCTCGTGCCGTATCGGCCTGCGGATTTGAGGTCGTGTCGGTCATGATGTCCTCCAGCGGCTTGCCGTCTGGCGCGGATGCCGGACCACAGCCTAGAAGTTTGCCGCCGATGGCGGAAACACACAATTCTCGTAGAGAAAACGCCGCGGCTTGACAGCCGCGGCGCCTCATTTCTTCAAGTCGTCGAGATCAGTTGCAAGCCGCGACGCTGCCGGCGGCGACGCCCGTGCAGACTTCGTCCTTCTTGATCCAGCCGGCGTCGATGACGACGTTGAGGTTGTCCTTGGTGATCGCGACGGGGGTCAGGAACAGCGACTTGACGGTGTTGCCGCCAGGCGTGGTGAAGTCCTTGGCGCCGGCAATGTCGCCCGTCTTCTTGCCATCGGCAAGCTGCGAGGCGATCTCGGCGGCGTTCTTGCCGAGTTCGCGCGCGTCCTTCCACACCGACACCGTCTGCGTGCCGAGCGCGATGCGGTTCAGAGCGGCATGGTCGCCGTCCTGGCCGGAGACCGGAACCGTTCCGGCAAGGCCCTGCGCCGTCAGCGCGGCGACAACGCCGCCGGCGGTGCCGTCATTGGCCGCAACCACGGCATCGACCTTGTTGTCATTGGCGGTCAGGAACTGTTCCATGTTCTTCTGGGCATTGGCCGGCAGCCAGCCATCGGTATAGGCCTCGCCGACATTCTTGATCTTGCCCGAGTCGATGGCTTCCTTGAGCACTTCCATCGAGCCCGAGAACAGGAAATCGGCATTCGGATCCGAGCCCGAGCCCTTGATGAAGACATAGTTGCCTTCGGGCTTCGCCTTGAACACTTCGCGGGCCTGCATGCGGCCGACTTCCTTGTTATCGAAGGTCAGGTAGAAGACGTCCTTGTTCTCGATCAGGCGGTCATAGCCGACGACCGGAATGCCTTCGTCCAGCGCCTTCTGCACCGCCGGGCCGATGGCCGAGGCGTCCTGCGCCAGGATGATCAGCGAGTTGGCGCCCTGCGAGATCAGGCTTTCGACGTCGGTCAGCTGCTTGCCGGGATTGGACTGCGCGTCGGCCGAAATGTACTTGTCGCCGGCAGCCTCGATCGCCGTTTTCATCGCCGCCTCGTCGGTCTTCCAGCGCTCTTCCTGGAAGTTCGACCACGACACGCCGATGACCTTGTCCTTCGCCTGCGCGACCGACATCAGCGCCAGCGACATGGCGACACCCGCCAGCATGGCGGCTGCAAATCTGTTCATCATAATCCTCCCTGCGCCGCGTGCGGCGCGACAAAACTGGCCCGAGGGCCGGCACACAGAGGCCCTATTTTTTCGAGCCTCGAAAAAATACTGGTTCAATGATAAGGCGCTGTCAACATCGATTCTGATGGATTCTGATGGCCTTGCCGAATTTTTTCGAGGTCCGCAATAAACAATGACAGGGCTGCCGGCGTCTGCCAATATTTGGCTGGTGCCGTCGAACGCCTTCACTATCATGAGGCGCGAGGAGGCCGGGAGGAAACAAATGTCGGTTGGAATCCGCCACGACGATCTGCGCCGTCGCAACCGTGCCATGGTGATTTCGGCCGTGCGCCGGGCCGGCCAGCCGTCGCGGACCGAGATTGCGGCGACCACCGGCCTCAGCCACTCGACCATATCGGCAATCTCGTCTGATCTGATTCAAGAAGGCGTCCTGATTGAAGGCAAACCTGGCGAGACAGGCGCACTGAAACGCGGCCGGCCGCAGGTCGGCCTTGGCCTCAACCCGGAAGCGGCGGCGGTGATGACCGTCGTGCTGTCGCTCAATTTCCTGTCCGTCACCGTCATCGACTATGCCGGCCACGTCGTCGCCGAGGAACAGCGCCGGCTGGACACGCTGACCAAGCCGCGCGACGAGCTGATTGGCGAATGCGTAGCAATCGTCCGGCGGCGGCTTGAGGATCCCGACCTCGATGTCCAGAGCATCGCCCGCATTGCCATGGGCATCCAGGGCATCACCGATTCGCAGGCGCGCGCCATGCTGTGGTCGCCAATCACGCCACTGACCGACATTGCCTTCGCCGACATGTTGGAAGTGGAATTCGGCATTCCGGCCACCATGGAGAACGACTGCAATATGATGGCGGTGGCGCTGCAATGGCGCCAGCCCGAGCGCTACCGCGACAACTTTATCGCCATCCTCTTGTCGCACGGCATCGGCATGGGACTGGTGCTGAAAGGCGAACTGTTCACCGGCACCCATTCCTCGGGCGGCGAGTTCGGCCACATGATCCACCGTCCGGGCGGCGCGCTCTGCCGCTGCGGGCGGCGCGGCTGCGTCGAGGCCTATGCCGGAAACTACGCCATCTGGCGCAGCGCCAAAATGATGGGCGAGGATGCCGAGCCGGTCGATATCGGCGACGCTGATATGCGCGCACTCGCCGCGCGCGCCCGCGAAACCGATGGCCCGGAGCGCGAAGCCTATCGCAGGGCCGGTGAGGCGCTCGGCTTCGGCCTCGGCAGCCTGTTTGCTCTGATCGATCCGGCACCCGTCGCCATGGTCGGCGTCAGCGCCGCCGCCTTCGACCTGATCGAGCCGGCATTGCGCGAAGCGATCGCCCAGACCGCCGGCGGCCAGCACTCGAAATCGATCTCCTTCGACACCGAGCCCAACGAGCTGCCGCTGATCCGCGAAGGCTGCGCCATGCGCGCGCTCGGCTTCGTCGACCAGGAGATTTTCGCGCCGGGCATTCAGGCGAAATCCGGCAAGCATGTCGCCTGAATGGCCGGCAACGGCGCGACGCGCAGCATCCTAGTCTTCCCTAATAGCGTAGCCGGCGCCGCGAATGGTACGGATGACATCCGGCATGCGGCCGTTGTTGACGGCCTTGCGCAGCCGCCCGACATGCACGTCGACGGTTCGCTCGTCTATATAGATCGTCTCGCCCCAGACATTGTCGAGCAGTTGGCTGCGCGAGAACACGCGGCCGGGATGGCGCATCATGAATTCGAGCAGCCGGAACTCGGTCGGTCCGAGCCTGATCTCGCTCTTCTTGCGGTAGACCCGGTGCGATTCTCGATCGAGCACGATGTCGCCGACCTTGAGCACGCTCGACAGCACTTCCGGCTTGGCGCGGCGCAGCAGCGCTTTCACGCGCGCCATGAACTCCGGCGTCGAGAATGGCTTGACCAGATAGTCGTCGGCACCGGTGGACAGGCCGCGCACGCGGTCGCTTTCCTCACCGCGCGCGGTCAGCATGATGATCGGCAGCCGCTCGGTTTCGGGCCGCACTCTAAGCCGCCGGCAGAGCTCGATGCCGGAAACAGCCGGCACCATCCAGTCGAGCACCAGGAGATCGGGCACGTTTTCCTGCAGGCGGATCTCGGCCTCGTCGCCGCGTGTCACCACCTCGACCTGATAGCCTTCGGATTCGAGGTTGTAGCGGAGGAGCACGCCTAGTGGCTCCTCGTCCTCCACGACCATGATGCGTGGCGCGATCATAGGCAGTTCACCCTCATCAGGCCGGCGTGGCCATCGCCGTCTCGTCCTGCTTCGGACGATTGGCGGGCAATTGCTGGCCGGTCAGCACATAATACGCATTTTCGGCGATGTTGGTGACATGATCGCCGATGCGCTCAAGATTCTTGGCGCAGAACAAGAGATGCGTGCAGGCGGTGATGTTGCGAGGGTCTTCCATCATGTAGGTCAAGAGCTCACGAAACACGGACGTGTATTTGACGTCGATGCGCTCGTCGTCATTCCTGAGTTTTGCAAGAGCTGCCGCATCGGTGGCGGCATATTCCTCGACGACGCCTTGCACCTGGATCAGCACCAGTTGCGCCATGGCATCGATGGAGTGCGAGAGGTCGCGCGGCGTGACGCTCAAGCCCACGGTGCCGACGCGTTTGGCGATGTTCTTGGCGAGATCGCCGATGCGCTCGAGGTCGCCGGCCATGCGGATCGAGCCGACCACGGCGCGCAGATCGTTGGCCATCGGCTGGCGCTTGGCGATCAGCGTGATGGCGCGGTCGTCCAGTTCGCGCTGGCGCGCATCCATGATGGCGTCGTCGGAAACGACACGCTGTGCCAGCGCATTGTCCGAATTGAGCAGCGCCCTGGTCGAGCCGCTGACCATCGAGCCTGCCAGATCGCCCATGTCGCGGATCAGCTTGCTGATCTGCCCGAGCTCTTCATCGAAGGAGGCGACGGTATGTTCACCCATGATCTTGGTCCTCGTGCCTGAAATTCACCCGCCGGAAGGTTCAGCCGAAGCGGCCGGTAATGTAATCTTGGGTGCGCTTGTCGTCGGGGTTGGTGAACATCTTGTCGGTTGCGCCCTCCTCGACGAGATAGCCGAGATGGAACATCGCCGTGCGCTGCGACACGCGCGCCGCCTGCTGCATCGAATGGGTGACGATGACGATCGTGTAGTTCTGGCGCAGTTCGTCGATCAGCTCCTCGACACGGGCGGTGGCGATCGGATCAAGCGCCGAGCAGGGCTCATCCATCAGGATCACTTCCGGCGACACGGCGATGGCGCGCGCGATGCACAGGCGCTGCTGCTGGCCGCCGGACAGGCCGGTGCCGGGCTCCTGCAGGCGGTCCTTGACCTCGTTCCAGATCGCCGCCTTCTTCAGGCTCTGCTCGACGATCTGGTCCATGTCGGACTTGCGCTTGGCCAGCCCATGGATGCGCGGGCCGTAGGCGACGTTCTCGTAGATCGACTTCGGGAACGGATTGGGTTTCTGGAACACCATGCCGACGCGTGCGCGCAGTTCGACGACATCGATGTTCTTGTCGTAGATGTCGTCTTCATCGAGCGTGATCTTGCCGGTCACCCGCGCCGAATCGATGGTGTCGTTCATGCGGTTGAGGCAGCGCAGGAAGGTCGACTTGCCGCAGCCGGACGGGCCGATCAGCGCCGTCACCTGGTTCTGGCGGACGTCGAGATTGACGTCGAACAACGCCTGCTTCTCGCCGTAGAAGACGCCGACCTTGTCGCCGCGCATCTTGATGACTTCGTTCGACTTGGCGTTCATTTTGTCGCCCACTGCATTTTCAAGGGACTGTTCGGTCATGATGTTCATACCAAATTGCCTTTTTTCTACCAGCGCCGCTCGAACCGGCGCCGAAGCACGATCGCGGTGATGTTCATGGCCATGAGGAAGACGAGCAGGATGATGATGGCGCCGGACATGCGCTCGACAAAAGCGCGCTCAGCCTCGTTTGCCCACATATAGATCTGCACCGGCAGCGCGGTCGCCGGATCGAAAGGCGTCGTCGGATAATCGGCGACGAAAGCGACCATGCCGATCAAGAGCAGCGGTGCTGTCTCGCCGAGCGCACGCGCCAGGCCGATGATGGTGCCGGTAAGGATGCCCGGAGCGGCAAGCGGCAGGATGTGGTGGAACACCATCTGCATCTTGGAGGCGCCGAGGCCGAGCGCCGCCGAGCGGATCGACGGCGGCACCGCGGCAAGGGCGGCGCGCGTGGCGATGATGATGGTCGGCAGCGTCATCAGCGTCAGCACCAGGCCGCCGACGAAGGAAGCCGAGCGCGGCATGCCGAGGAAGTTGATGAACACGGCAAGGCCGAGCAGGCCGAAGACGATCGACGGCACCGCCGCGAGATTGTTGATGTTGACCTCGATCAGGTCGGTGAAGCGGTTCTTCTTGGCGAATTCCTCGAGATAGATCGAGGCGGCGACGCCGATCGGCAGCGCCAGC
The DNA here is from genome assembly GCF_030323165.1 of Mesorhizobium sp. C416B. Lineage (NCBI taxonomy): Bacteria > Pseudomonadati > Pseudomonadota > Alphaproteobacteria > Hyphomicrobiales > Phyllobacteriaceae > Mesorhizobium > Mesorhizobium sp. C416B. The sequence goes on along the minus strand of NZ_CP100471.1, from coordinate 4,426,805 downwards.
AACAGCACGATCACCATCATGTAGAACGAGCCGATGATCGCCACGCCCATGCCCGACGTTTCGGGCCGGCTGGAGGCGCCATAGGTGAACAGGCCGGTGTTGAAATGCTCGGCCATCACGCCGTCGGCTTTAAGCTTGTTCATCCAGTCGATCTGCTGGTTGGACACCTTGCGGCGCGCTTCATCGACGCCGAGGTCGATCTGACCCTTGAAGGCCGAGTCGAGGTTCGCGGCAGCCAGGATGTCGACGTCACGCGTCCTGCCGATCACCGACGGATCGGCGGAGACGATGTCGCGCAGCTGGACGCGGGCGCCTTCCGACAGGAAGCCCTTGAGCTTCAGCATCATCGGCTTGTTGGCCGGATCGATGCCGAGCTTGGCCACCAGCGCGTTTTCGGCGAGCTTGGGATAGTTCGCCTTGATCAGCACGGTAGGGTCGGTGGCGCGCTTGCCGGAGGGATCGATCACCTTCTCGTCGAAGGTCACCGGCAGCGTCACGGTCGTCTGCCAGAAGGCGGTGTAGCCTTTCGAGACGATGGTGATCAGCATGATGGCCAGGAACGCCAGGCCCACCGAGATCGCAATCACGCCATAGATGCGGAACCGGCGTTCGGCGGCATAGCGCGCCTTCAGCCCGATGTCGCGGCGCGGACGCGCGACGGCACCCGCCATCGTGTCCAGGGGGATGTCGGTCATTCGTACTGCTCCCGGTACTTGCGCACGATGTAGAGGGCGACGATGTTCATCACCAGCGTCAGCGCGAACAGCGTCAGGCCGAGCGCGAAGGCGACCAGCGTCTGCGGTGAGTTGAACTCGAGATCGCCGGTCAGCTGGTTGACAATCTTGACGGTGATGGTCGTCATCGCCTCGAACGGATTGGCCGTCAGATTGGCGGCGACGCCCGCCGCCAGCACGACGATCATCGTCTCGCCGATGGCGCGCGACGCCGTCAACAGGATGGCGCCGACGATGCCGGGCAGTGCCGCCGGCAGGATCACCCGCTTGATCGTCTCGGAGCGCGTGGCACCGAGGCCGAGCGAGCCGTCACGCATTGCGCGCGGCACCGCGGTGATGATGTCGTCGGACAAAGAGGACACGACCGGGATCAGCATGACGCCCATCACCAGGCCGGCGGTGAAGATGCTCTGGCCCTGGATGAAGGGAGAGCCGCCGGTGAGGGCTGCCGAGAGGTCGCGCAGGAACGGTCCGAGCGTGACCACGGCGAAGATGCCGTAGACGATGGTCGGGATGCCGGCCAGCAGTTCAAGCGCGGGCTTGACCACCGACCGGACGCTGCGCGAGGCGTATTCGGACATGTAGACCGCCGACATCAGCCCGACCGGCACTGCGACCAGAAGCGCAACGGCGGCGATGTAGAGCGTGCCGGCCAGTAGCGGGATCAGGCCGAACTGACCCTGGCTGCCGCCGGAACCGGCGGCGGCGAAACGCGGATCCCACACCGTTCCGAAGAAGAAGCTCATCGGCGACACGCTCTCGAAGAAGGTGATGGTCTGGAACAGCATCGACAGCACGATGCCGACCGTGGTCAGGATGGCGATGGTCGAGGCCGCAAGCAGCCCCCACAGCATCAGCTTCTCGACGTTGTTGCGCGCCCTGGCGCGCGGCGCGATCTGCCTCAGCGCATAGAAGGCGCCGGCGACCGACAGCGCGAAGGTCAGCACGGCGCTGAACAGGCCGAGCCGGTCCTGGACCTGGTTCGCCTCGACCGCGATCGGAATCATATAGTCCTGGGTGTCGCTGGCCAGTGCCACGCCCTTGGCGGCGAGCAGCGGCTGCAATTCGGCGAAAGTAGCGGGAAGTGCGGTATCGCCATCGAGCCGGCGCAGGCCCTTGGCCAGGCTCTTCACCAGGCTGGCGTCGAGCGCTTCGCTGGCCACCTTTGTGTCGGCGGTGCGCTCGGGCAAAGCGGCATGGATATGCCGGTCGAGATAGAAGGAAGAGCCGATATCCCAGACGGCGAGCAAAAGGACGGCAGGCAGGACCGCGATCAGAAAGGCCCACCAGCCATGATAATGCGCGCGCGAATGCGGCTTGACCTTGCCGGTATCCTGCGCCGCGGCGCGCTGGCGGCCGATCACAAAAGCGACCACGCCTATGGCAATGACTATGGCGAGTACGAGCAAGGACGACATCACCCACCCCAGGGAAAATTCAGATCGCCGCCGCCGTTGCGGCAAGCGGCGAAATCAGGGCGCGGATTTGGTCCGCGCCCTGATCCGGTCGGTTGATTACATTGTCTTTCCGGCGGCGAAGGCGTCGCGCTGGCCCTGACGTTCGGCGTCGGGAGCGGAAACCAGGCCGTACTGGGCGAGCGGGCTTTCCGGGCCGATCATCTGGTCATCAAGGAAGAACTCGACATATTCCTTGAGGCCGGGAACGACGCCCAGATGCGCCTTCTTGACGTAGAAGAACAACGGCCGCGACACGGGGTACGTGCCATCGGCGATGGTCTGCGTCGAAGGCACGATGCCTTCCACGGTAGCGACCTTCAGCTTGTCGGCATTGTTCTCGTAGAAGGCGAGGCCGAACACGCCAACGCCGGTCTTGTTGGAGTCGATGCGGGCCAGCGTCTCGGTGTAGTCGCCATCGATGTCGACAGCCTTGCCGTCCTTGCGGATGGCGATGCAGGTCTTGCCGATTTCCTTGTCGTCGGCGATGCCGGCAGCCTTCAAAGCGGCCTTGTCGCAGCCGGCGTCGAGCAGCTTGGTCTCGAACACTTCACGGGTGCCGTGCTTCTCACCCGGGATATAGGCGGCGATATCCCAGTCGGGCAGCTTCGGATTGACCTGGTTCCACTTGGTGTTCGGGTTGTCGACCAGCTTGCCGTCGACCACCAGCTTGGCGGCGAGCGCCTTGTAGATGTCGGCGGGAACCAGCGCCCAGTCCGGACCCTTGATGTCGGTGGCAAAGACGATGCCGTCATAGCCGATGCGGACTTCCTGGACGTCCTTGACGCCGGCGTCGGCGCAGGACTTCAGCTCGTCCTTCTTGATCGGGCGCGAGGAGTTGGCGATGTCGATCGTGTCTTCGCCGACGCCCTTGCAGAACTCCTTGATGCCGGCGCCGCTGCCGCCGGACTCGACCACCGGGGTCTTGAAGTTGGTGAAGGTTTCGCCGAACTGCTCGGCGACGATCTTGGCGTAAGGCAGCACGGTCGACGAACCGGCGACCTGGATCTGGTCACGCGCAGCGGCGACACCGGACGATGCGGCGAACGCTACCGCCACGGCCGATGCCGTAACGAGGAATTTCTTCATGTGGCCTGCTCCTGTTCGGAAGATGGTCTCTTGGCGCCCTCTTCAAACCGGCGCCCGCTGAGGCCAATAGCCTTCGATTATTACAGTCGCATGACAGTTTCGTGTCAGCCCGGTAACGTCGCACAGACGCCTCGTGAGCCGCAGCCTTTAAGCCGGTTTGTGGGGATGGAAGTTGCCGCTGGAATCAGACGCTTGCGCGATTCGTGCTGGCATCAAGTCCCGGCAGATCGCAGGCCGCGATGCCGAGAAAGAAAAATCGGACGGGAGCGCGTTGCCCGTGGCCAGAGCGAATTTTGGCCGAGCCATCGCCAAAAACAGGTCCGTTGGGGTAGATTCGACGCTGTTTCTTGTCGGCGGTCGCTTGCTCCCGCCCGTAACTGAATGAGCGGTTTCGTTGCGACCATTGTCCTGACTGGGCGCCAGCTTTGATATGGTGCGATCGCACCATAGCCTTGGCTGTTGCGGCGCGGCCGAATCCCGGCCGGCGCCGCAGGTTGCTATCCAGCGTCTCGTTGGGCTTCGCCTGATATGCCGACCCAGCGCTCGACCTTTTCGAGCAGCGCCCTGGGGCTGATCGGCTTGGGCAGATAGTCGTCCATGCCGGCTTCCAGGCAGCGCTCACGGTCGCCCTTCAAGGCATGCGCGGTGACGCCGACGATCGGGATATGCATACCCGTATGTTCTTCCAGCCGGCGAATTGCGGCGGTGGCCTCGAGCCCGTTCATCTCCGGCATCGAGACGTCCATCAGGATCATGCGCGGATTAAGCCGGCCGAAGGCATCAAGCGCCTTGCGGCCGTTGCCGACGATTTCGAAACTGTAGCCGGTTTCGCCGATTATCTGGGTGAACACCATCTGGTTCACTTCATTGTCCTCCGCAACGAGGATGTCGAGCCGACGTTCATCCCCGGCGGCCCGGGCGCGGGCACGAACCGGCGGCGGTTGCAGCAGGGCGCGTTCCGAGGCAGCGAGCGGCGGCTTTGCCGGCGACGGTTCGTTCCTGCCGCCGCCGGAACCGCTGCTTGCCGCCGGCAGCACACGGCCGTCTGTGATATTGTGATGGTGCCGCTGGATGGTGGCGACCAGCGTTTCCAGAAGCACCGAGGAACGCGCCGGCTTGATTAGCTGGGCGTCGATGCCGAGATCGCGATAGCTGGTGTTGGCGAGCGACTGGTCGACCGAAGTCAGCATGATGATCGGCGTGTCGGCCAGCCCTGCGGTGCTGCGCACGACGCGCGCCATCTCGGCGCCGCTCATCCCCGGCATCTGATAATCGAGCACGACGCAATCGACCGGCACGCCGTAGGCAGCCGCGGCGACCAGCACCTTGAGCCCTTCGGGTCCGCTTTCGGCGGCGCAGGAATCGAAGGTCCATGACGCCATCTGCTCGCTCAGGATCGATCGGTTGACGGCATTGTCGTCGACGATCAGCACCCGTGAGCCGGTCACGTCGACCGGCATGATCCGCCGTCCGGTCTGTTCCTCGGCCCTGGGCAATGTCACGGTGAACCAGAAGGTCGAGCCCTTGCCTTCGGCGCTCTCGACACCGATCTCGCCGCCCATCAACTCGACCAGCCGCGAGGTGATGGCGAGCCCGAGCCCCGTGCCTTCGTGGCGTCTGGTCGACGAGGTGTCGGCCTGACTGAATTTTTCGAAGACGAGCTTCAGTTTCTGCTGCGGAATGCCGATGCCGGTGTCGGTGACCGAAACGGTAAGCTTTGTCCCCGTCGGCCCCCTTTGTCCGGTCACGTCGACCAGCACGTGGCCTTCGTCGGTAAACTTCACCGCGTTGCCGACCAGATTGGTGACGATCTGCCTCATGCGACCGACATCGCCGACGAACAGGCTTTCCAGGCCCGGCTCGACGCGCACGATGAGCTCGAGGTCCTTCTCCTTGGCGCGCGTCGATATCAGCGTCGCCACATCCTCGATCGCTTCGGGCAGGTTGAAGGGCGCAGGGTCGAGCACCAGCTGTCCGGCATCGATCTTGGAGAAGTCCAGTATGTCGTTGATGATGGTCAAGAGCGCGTTACCCGATTTGACGATGATGTCGGTGAACGTCTTCTGCTTGGGATCGAGGTCGGATTTGGCCAGCAACTCGGCCATGCCGAGTACGCCGTTCATCGGCGTGCGGATCTCGTGGCTCATATTGGCCAGGAATTCCGACTTGGCGCGGTCGGCCAGTACGGCGCGCTGGCGCGCCTCGCGCAGTTCGGCCTCGCGCAGCTTCAGTTCGGTGATGTCGGTGGTCGACCCAATCAGATAGAGCGAACCATCGGACGCGATCATCGCGCCCTTGCGGGCGAACTGGTGGCGCACGCTGCCGTCGGCAAGCGTCACCGTTTCCTCGATCTCCTGTGTATCGCCTGTGCGCAGCACGGCGAGATCGCTGTTGACGAAGGCTTCGCCGTCCTCGCCGAAAATCTCGATGTCCGTCTTGCCGATCGCGTCTTCCCTGCGGAGGCCGGTGAGGTCGCACCAGCCCTTGTTGACGTAGAACTGCCTGAGGTCGGAGCGCTTGGCGTAGATCGACACCGGCACGTTGTCGATGAGATTGCGGAACACCTCGTTCTCGCGCATGCTCTCTTCCAACGCCTGCTCGCGCGCCTTGACGTCGGTGATGTCGGTGCTGGACCCGACCAGGTGCACCGACCCATCGAGCGCCACCAGCCGGCTCTTGCGCGTCATCAATTGCCGCACCGTGCCGTCGCGATGGGTAACGGGCTCCTCGATCTCGCGGCCGCGGCCGGTGACGACGACCTGGGTGTCGTCATGGGTGTAGGTTTCGGCGTCGTCTATGCCGAAAAGCTGGAGATCGGTTCGGCCGATGACCTCCTCCTTGGGGATGCCGGTCAGCGCGCACCAGGCCTTGTTGACGAATTCCATGCTCAGATCCTGCGCCTTGATGAAGGCGGCGACCGGCAGTTCGTCCATGACGTGGCGGAACAGGTCGATCTGGCGCATGCTTTCCTGCAGCGCCTTTTCGCGGCTCTTGATCTCCGAGATGTCGACGCGCACGCCGATGAAGGTGCCGTCCTCGGTGCGCATATCGTAGACCTGATACCAGCGGCCGTCGGGATTGCTCCGTTCGTAGGAGGAGTTCGGCAGGCGGTAGCGGGCGAGAATGGCATCCAGCCAGATGTCTCGATCGCCGTCATAGAGCTTGTCGGTCTCCGGATCGCCACTGAAGCGGAAATATCCCACGGAATGTCCAAGTTCCAACGCCTCGCGGAAGGTGCGGCCGGGCTGCCATGCCGGTTTCAGCGCCGGCAGCGTGTCCTGCAGCTTGCGATTGGCAAAGATGAACTTGTCGTCGCGGTCATAGATGATGACGGCCGCCGGCAGCGACTCCAGCACCGTGGCGAGGTTCTTGCGCGCGTCCTCGGCCTCGGTCTCGCGGCGCTTCATGTCGGAAATGTCGAACAGGAAACCGGCGACATAGTTGCGGCCACTGGGCATGCCGACGCGGTTCTTGCGCACGATGCGCGAGCGGCTGGCGCCCTCGGCGTCGAAAGTCTCCTCGACCTCGTAGGGCGTGCCGGTCGCCAGCACGGCGCGTTCGCTGTCTTCGAATTGCGCGGCGTCCTTTTGCTTGAGGAAGTCGCCGCCGGGCCTGCCCAGCATCGCTTGCGGGCTCTGTCCGAACAGTGCCGAAAACGCCTCATTGACGAAGACGAAACGCAGATTGTCGTCCTTTACGAAGATCGGGTCCTTGACGCCGTTGATCACCGCCTCGGCCAGCCGCGATTTCTCCAGCGCTTGGGCGAGTTCAGCCTCGCGATCCTTCATGTTGGTGACGTCGACATAGGAGATCAGCCTTTTGCCGCCGGCGAGCGGCGCCAGCGAGGCAATCAGCGTACGGCCGTCATTGCGTGGCAGTTGCCTGGAGCCCACCAGGCCGGCCGAGATTTCTGCTTCGCGCTCGGCGATGTGGTCCTGCCATTCCGCATCGTCAGCACCGTACGGGTCCATATCGCGGCTGGCCTGCATCAGTTCGCGGAAGCCGCAGCCGATGCCGGCGCGCCGGGGATCGATTTCCCAGAAATCATAGAAGGCGCGGTTGATCACCTCCGCGCGCATGTCGGCATCGAGGACGAGCACGCCGATCGGCATCTGGTCGACCATCGTGCGAAGATTGGCGAAGGTCTCGGTGATCTTGGCGTTGGCACTCTCGATCTCGGCGTCGCGACGCTTGAGCTCGGAGACGTCGTAGTAGGTCAACAGCCGCTTGCCGCCGGACAACGCCGTCACGGAGAACATCATCGTCCTGCCATTGGCATGGAGAAATTCGCGTGGCGCAACCGAGCCGGCGCTGATCTCCTCGATGCGGGTGGCGAGGTAGTGCTGCCACTGCTGTCCATCGAGATCGCCGTAGATGCCGTTGCGGCGGTTGAGTTCCATCAACAGGCTGAACGGCGCGCCGACCGTGACGGCGCCGTCGGGGATCCTGGAGAGCTCGCGATAGGCCTTGTTGACGATGAGCGTGTCGAACTTCGCGTCAAGCACCACGACGCCCATATGCATGGCATCCATTGTCCGCTCGAGATCGGCGAGGTGCTGCGTAGCCTCGCCGGCCGGCGGATCGCTCTCGTCCTGCCGCAGTTCGTCCAGCGCACCGGCCAGTGCCGTGACGTTGCGGCCGATGCCGCGATAGCCGATGAATTCGCCTTCGCCGTCGAACCGCGGGGAACCGGTGATCGAAACCCAGCGGCAGCCGGGACGGCCGCCCTTCAACTCATAAACAAAGTCGCGAAACGGCCGATGCGCCTGCAGATCCTCCAGATGCGCGGCGGCGTGTCGATTGCCGTGCACCATCTGCTTGAGGAAATCGAAGCGGAAACGGCCAAGAATGCTGGCGGGATCGATGCCGGTGGCGGCCTGGTAGTTCTCCGAAAGCCAGGAAAAGCGCAGCTCGGCGTCGGTCTCCCAGACCCAGTCGGCGCCGGCCCCGACCAGTTCGCGCAGCGCTTCGGGCGAACCCCCGACGGACGTATCCTCGCCGTTCACCACCCCTTTTAGGGAACCGCGTCCGCCACGTGTTCCAACAGTCCCGTCAGCCATCCCGTTCCCACCCCGAAAGCCAAGGCCGAACCCCCTCAGCGGTTCGCCGGCGGAATGTGCCCGAGAAGCATTAATGATCCGCTAACCATAACCAATCCAGACTGCGGCCAGAGCCACATTGCCCTGCGGTATTCCGCCGGTTGTCGGCGGAACCCCGGCCGGGCTATAAGTCAGCGGGGGTGTTGCTGATGACCGGTTGGATCGTGCCTTGTTTCCTGTGCCTGGCGCTGCTTGCGGGCAGCGGCTGCGCACGCAGCTATGACGGCACGGTGGTGATCCCGAAGCCGCTCGATATCAGGCGGGTCTGGGATCGCGATCCGTCGCAGACTGAGGCCAGCCAGATGCAGGCGGCAGCCGGTGTGTTTCCGACGCCACCGCCGCAGGAGCCCTACCGGCCCGCGGCACGCAGGCACACGACACAAATAGCTGCGCCAAGGCGGCACGTCAGGTCCAGCCCGCCCAGCATGGCTTCCGAACCGGCCAATCCGCTCACCTGCAAGAATGTCAGCGAACCCGGCAAACGCTACAGGATGGTTTGCGAATAGCTGATACTAGAGCAATTCCAGGAAAAGTGTGAAACGGTTTTCCGTCCGGAATTGCGTAAAACAAAGACATAGAGCGGTTCGCCGTTTCGGTGAAACGGTGAAACGCTCTAGGCGCAGGTTACTCCGCCGGGAAGAAAGCCGGCCCGACCACCCTGACCGGCCGCGAGCCGGCCAATGGCTCGACCGACTGTCGCTGGGCGGCGCCCCTGGCCTCTGCAGCGTCTGCGCCAGGCTGGAGAAGTTGCGCCACGGTGCCAAGATCCGGCTTCGCTGACGGCAAAGGAATGATCGCGTTGGCCATATTGGCTGGCGTCACCGTGCGCGCTCTCAGCTCGGCAACGCGCCGGTGATAGCGCTTGAGGTCGCAGGCCCTGAAGTTCGCATCATTGCGATATTTGAAGGCCGTCGGCAGGTCCTTGTAGGATGTGCGCGTATCGAGCGCGACCATCTCTTCGGTTTCAAGGCTTGGGTCACTGAGCGTGTATAGGTCGACGCCGGCATCGTCGCAGATGTAGCGGCACTGATCGACCATCTCCTTGGCATCGCCGCCTTGCACGAACTGCGATTTCGGCGCCGGGAAGAAATAGCCGTCCGAGAGACGAACGCAAAACAGCATCGAATTGCTGCCGATCATGGCGCCAGCCGGACGCTGTCTTTGTTGCCCGGCGGCGGGCGTGCAGCCGAGCGCGACGAGCCTGGCCTGCAGTCCGGACGCATCCCGGCGCGAAATCGCGGCGCCGGCGATCTGGCGTTGCACCTGTGTGCGGCTTTTGGCGAGGTCGGCGCAAGCATTGAAGAAGCCCCCCACCGCACTTTGCGCCGTGCACCGGCGTTGCCTCTCCAGCCCCTGGATCGCCGCAAGCTGGCGACGTAGCTGCGCAAGCTCGGAGCTGATCCCGCCGCTGGGGCCGGACGGTGCCAGCTGGCTCCTGAGCGCGGCGCATGGATCGGCAAGGGAAGCCGAAATGCCGAGGACGCTTGCCGCTACCGACACCAGTGCAAAGGTCACGACAAGCCACAAATGCATCATCGGCGACACCTGGTCCTTGTACCCCTGTGGAGCCGATCGCCGGCCCAGCCGATTGAGCCTCAATGCGTGAGGCAAGTCTAATTGAAGAGACGCAAGAACCGCCAGGTATTTTATGCCGAGTGTATTATGCCGGTTCCTGTAAATTCGCTATTACACTTTTGTTTCAAGATTGAGACGTAGCCAGGCTCCGGCGAGCCCAGGCCGCCGCAATCATCGATCCCGCGTTATCGGCCCTTGCGGATGAAACCTTTCTCCGGTGTCTCGCGTTGTGTCGGGCAAAGGAGACCGAAGATGTCTATTCACTTCACTGTCTCTGGCCTGACCAGGAACCTGTTCCACTCGCTGGGGCTGGACCATGAGCGGGCGCCGAGAGCGCTCGATCCCGAACAGAGCCTGTTGCTGGAATGCTATCTCGCCGGACAGATTCCGGAATCCGCCTGGGCCGACTACGTCTTCGAGGCGCCGGAACTGCAGCGGCATGTGGATATCAGGCGCCCGCACAACTGATCAGAGCAATTCCAGGAAAAGTGCGAGCGGTTTCCGTCCGGAATTGCGTCAAGACAACGAGAGAGGGGGTCGCCGTTTCTGTGAAACGGTGAAACGCTCGCCCGCTCGCCTACTGCTTGGGCGAAGCGAATTGCAAGTTGAAGACATTGCCCGCGACGCCTTGCGCCAGCGTCGGCGAGAAGCTCAACGGCAAGCACTTTTGCAGAGCAGTGGTTGCGGCGTCGACGAACGACTTCCTGGTATCCGCATCGCCATCGACCTTGATCGCCGTCGGCCGCGGCGGACCAATCAGCGTGCCGTCGCGCTTGAAGCTGAAGCTCAAGGTGACGCTGGCATTTCCAACACCCGCCGGCGGCGTCCAGCACGCCTGGATGGCATCGCCGACCTCCGCCATCGTGTCGAGCGGCGCGGCATTGCACGGGTAGCCTCCGGCCAACACAACACCGGCAATCGCAAACACTCTCGCTACGCCCTTCATCGCAAAGCTCCTCGTGTGTCGTCCGCCGACCATGATGGTAGGGTCGAAGCAGACGATGGCAATATGCCTGATGTCTTACAGCATGAGACGCGCCTGATGGCGCATCGGCGAAAAGCAAAAGGCCGGCATTGCGCCGACCTTTCCCTTCACCCTTGCGCCAGTACATCCGTGGTCGCGCGGTGCCTTCAATAGACAGCGTTCTGGTTAATGAATCCTTAGCTACGCGCTGGCCTGCGACTTCACATAGGCGATGTAGCCGCGCACGTCGCCGGCCGGCTCGGCATAGGCCTTACCGAGTTTCTTCTCCATCGCCGCGACATACTCCTTGGCCCATTTTGGTAGCGCATAGTCGATGACGGCCAGGAACTCCAGCGTCGATGCCAGGCGTATGTCGGCGATCGACGGGTGCTTGCCGCCGATGAACGGCTTGCCGTCCCTGAAGAAGGAGTGAAACACCTCCAGCGGCTCGGCAATCGCCGCCATGGCGGCCTTCTGCGCCTCGGACTTCTTCTCCGGATGAGCGTCGCTATGGCCGACCTCGCCGGCATAGTGCGGGAAACCCAGCGCCGGATAGGTGGCGCGCGCCACATACGGGTAGAGCGTGCCGATCAGGTAGAACATGGCGCTGTCGACCATCGCCCGCTTGGCCGGCGCCTTGGGATAGAATTTCTCCAGTCCGTGCTTGTTGGCGAGATACTGCATGATGGCACAGCTCTCCCAGAGCACGCCGCGCGGCAGCCCCTTGTCCTCGATCATCGGCGTCAGATGCGCCGGATTGCGCGCCATATATTCGGGCGAGCGCGTGTGGCCCCAAGCGTCGGTCTCGGCGGCGTCGAACCCAGCCGCACGGGCAAACACCCGGACGGTCATGTTGTTGACGCTCGGCTTCAGCATCGAGAGCTTCAGCGCCGGTTTTTTCGCCGCCTTGACCTTCGGCGCGGATTTCTTGGCAGCCGGCTTTGTCGCGGCTTTCGCGGCCGGTTTTGCGGCTGCCTTCGGCGCGGCCTTTACGGCCGCTTTTGCCGCCGGCTTCGCAGCCGCTTTCGCCGCAGGCTTGGCCGCTGATTTCCCAGCGCTCTTGATCACTGTCTTTGCCATTATGGTCCTCCCCCTTTGCTGGCCGTCAGTATGGATTCTTCGGCGTCCGGTCGTCCGACAAGGTCGCGCGCGACCGTTCGACCAGCGTCTGGATCGCGTCGGCAAGGTGCACTTCGGCGATGTTGTAGTCGCCGCGCGCAACGCGCAGCTTGTGCGCCTGCATCAAGACGTCGGCGTGGGTGAAGCCGGCCGGCGGCTCGAAGCGGTAGGACGCCAGCTCGATCAAAAGGCCGAGCGGATCCTCGAAATAGATCGAATCCATGAAGCCGCGGTCCTTGACGCCGCTGTGCTTGATGGCGCGCTCGTCGAGCCGGGCGACCGCCTGCAGGAAGGTCACGCGCGACACCGAGAACGCAATATGATGGACGCAGCCCGGTTCGGTGGGCGTGCGCCGCTTGACAGGCGTGCGGCTCTCGTCGGTGAAGACGGTGATCAGCCTGCCGTCGCCGGGATCGAAATAAAGATGGCTTTCGCTTGGCTTGTCGAGATTGGGTTGCTCGAAAATGAACGGCATGCCGAGCACGCCCTCCCAGAAATCGATCGAGGTCTGGCGGCCGGCGCCGACGAGCGTGATGTGATGGACGCCCTGCGACTGCAGTTTCTGCATCGGTCTCCTCCTCGCCGACCCTCGCCTATGTTCCCCGGCGTCTTGCGCGCCGCAAAGAGCCCTTTGGCTAGGCTTCGTACAGTGATGCTAGTGCAATTGGCAGCGCCGCGCCAGAAGCTCGCGGAGACTGCCGGCGCTGGATGGTGAAAGAGGCTTAAGGTTGCATGACCTGAGGCTACGCAACGGCTCTGAGTTCGGCCTCCGCCAGGGTACCCAGGCCCGCGCATTCGGCACATGCCATGGTCTGCCCGGGACAGCCGGCCCGATGCGTGCCTTGCGGGCAGCAATGCCCTTTCGACTCACGCCATTTCAAGCAATCGAAAACCTGCCCGCTGCCGTGACAGCACGGGCATATCATTTTTGCCGAATTCATGCCTGCTATGCCCAACCAAATCCGCGTTGCCGCAGATGCTATCCCCGCACCGCAAGTAACAGAGATCGCTACGCTTTCAAGCGTCGCGGCCTGACTTAAATTGGGTGTATTCGGGTGCGCGGACTTGCCGAATTTCGCTGATGCCGCCGACCCTCGCGGTCACACGCGATCCGCGCGGCTGCTGCCCGAAATTTTCGATGATGCGGAAGGAAAGTCGTTGCTTGGTACGCCCAAGGGGAATCGAACCCCTGTTCCCGCCGTGAGAGGGCGGTGTCCTGACCGCTAGACGATGGGCGCGTTCAAGAACCGGCGATATAGGCTGACGGTTTGGAAAAAGCAACTGGCTTCGAACGGCCGGACCGCTTCTGTGCAATGTCGGTTCGTGGACCTAGCGTTTCGGCTCGATCAGGTCCCACAGATTGCCATAGAGGTCGGCGAAAACCGCCACGGTGCCGTAAGGCTCATGGCGTGGCGTTTCGTGGAACTCGACGCCGTTCTCCAGCATCGTCGCATGGTCCGTGGCAAAATCATCGGTTTCGAGAAACAAAACCACGCGGCCTCCGGTCTGGTCGCCGACGCGGCTCTTCTGCACATCGTCCAACGCCTCCGCCAGAAGCAGCCGGGGCCCTTGCCCGACCGCCGGCGTTACCGTCACCCAGCGCTTGCCGTCGCCGAGCTCGATGTCGTCGCAGAGGACAAAGCCAAGCTTGCCGACATACCAGGCGATCGCCTCGTCATAGTCGGCGACGACGAGCGTGATGGTTGCGATGCGGCGATGTTCGGCAAACCCGGTCATTGTTTCGGCCCGGCTATTTGTTGCGGATGGCGAAGCGGCCGATGATACGGCGCTCGGCGATGTCGTAGACAAAGATGGTGCGGCTGCCGTCGCTGAGCTCGGCGTCGATCGAAATGCGATTGCCCGACAGAGCCTGGCTAATCACCTTGGCTCCGACCGGGAGCACTATGTCGGCCGCGAGCGGCTCGCCGGGCGGAACTGGAATGTCGTTGGCGAGCGGCGGGTTCGCGGGCGGCGCCCTGCGCGATTTGTAGACAATGGCCGCGATCACCACCATAAGGGCCAGCAAAAGCAGGCCGAGATTGATGGCCATGAAGCGGATGAGCCTGCCGCGCACCTTTTCGATCTCGGGATCGAGCGGCTTTTCTTCTTCATCGGCAACGGGCCGGGCCATGGCAGAACTTTCCGGAACTTTTTCGATGAGCGCTCATAACGAAGAGACCCCTGAATTGATAGAGGCTGTACAATTCATAGAGGCGGCGCCGACCGTGCTCGAAGCCGGCGCGGAAGCGGCCGGCCAGCGCCTCGACCAATGGCTGGCGAGCGCCCTCGGGCCTGACATGTCGCGCAGCCGGGTGCAGATGCTGATCCGGCAAGGTGCCGTTTCGATCGACGGCAAGCCGGTCGACGAGACCAAGCGCAAGATGAGTGCCGGCGAGCGCGTATCGGTCGTCAGGCCCGAGCCGGAACCGGCCGAACCGCAAGGCGAGGCCATCGCGCTCGACGTGCTTTATGAGGACGACGAGTTGATCGTCATCAACAAGCCGGCCGGCCTCGTCGTCCATCCCGGCGCCGGCAACTGGACCGGCACGCTGGTCAATGCCCTGATCCACCACTGCGGCGACAGTCTCTCAGGCATTGGCGGCGTCAGGCGGCCGGGCATCGTCCATCGGCTGGACAAGGAAACCAGCGGCGTCATGGTGGTGGCCAAGACCGACCGCGCCCACAAGGCGCTGTCGGAGGCCTTTGCCGACCACGGCCGCACCGGCGACCTCGAACGTGCTTATCTGGCGCTGGTCTGGGGAATCCCGTCGCGGCCGACCGGAACGGTCGACGCGCCGCTTGGCCGTGCCGCCGACCGCGTGCGCCGCGCCGTCGTGCCGGAAGGCCGTGACGACGCCCGCCACGCCGTCACGCATTTCACCGTCAAGGAGCGTTTCGGCGAAAACCAGCAGCCGTTCGCCGCCGCCAGCCTGGTCGAATGCCGGCTGGAAACCGGCCGCACCCACCAGATCCGCGTCCACATGGCTCATATCGGCCACCCCGTCATCGGCGACCCGGATTACGGCCAGGCCTTCCGCACCAAGGCCAACCGGCTGCCCGAGCCGCTGAAAACCCAGGTCAAGGCATTTTCCAGGCAAGCTTTGCATGCCTGGCTCCTTGCATTTCGGCACCCGGCTACCCATTTATCGATGAGGTTCGAGGCGCCGATACCGGGGGACATGGAGGAACTCGTCGGCGGCTTCCGCAAGCTCTGAACCCGAGCAATTCCAGGAAAAGTGTGAAACGGTTTTCCGTCCGGAATTGCGTCTAAACGAGCCAGCTAAAACCTGAGCGGCATTGTTCACTTCAGCGTGACACACTGTTTCGTGTTGAACAAATGCCTGTCTTTTCTGGTTTTGTTCCTATATGAATCAGTTGTCGCGGGCGAGCCTTTTGGTGCTCGCGTCACATGCCCGCCGCGTTTCGGGGGCATCACTCCAATAGAGAGGGGGCGCAATCATGGCCCAGTCACTACCCAGTATTGTTTCCGGCGAAGGCGGCCTCAGCCGCTACCTGGAAGAAATCCGCCGCTTTCCGATGCTTCAGCCGCAGGAAGAGTACATGCTCGCCAAGCGCTACGCCGAGCATGAAGACACTTCCGCTGCGCACAAGCTCGTCACCAGCCATCTTCGGCTTGTTGCCAAGATCGCCATGGGCTATCGCGGCTACGGCCTGCCGATCGGCGAAGTGATCTCGGAAGGCAATGTCGGCCTGATGCAGGCCGTCAAGAAATTCGAACCCGAGCGTGGCTTCCGCCTCGCGACCTACGCCATGTGGTGGATCAAGGCCTCGATCCAGGAGTACATCCTGCGCTCGTGGAGCCTGGTCAAGATGGGCACGACCGCCAATCAGAAGCGCCTGTTCTTCAACCTGCGCAAGGTGAAGGGCAAGATCCAGGCGCTGGACGATGGCGACCTCAAGCCCGACCAGATCACCGAGATCGCCACCAGGCTGAACGTGTCGGAAGCCGAAGTCGTGTCGATGAACCGCCGCCTGTCGGGCGACGCGTCGCTGAACGCGCCGATCCGCGCCAGCGAGGGTGAATCCGGCGAATGGCAGGACTGGCTGGTCGATGACCACGAAAGCCAGGAAGACATGCTGATCGAGCAGGACGAGCTGGAAAACCGCCGCGGCATGCTGTCGGGCGCTCTGGCCGTGCTCAACGATCGTGAGCGGCGCATCTTCGAGGCCCGCCGCCTCGCCGAGGAGCCACTGACGCTGGAAGAGCTGTCTTCCGAGTTCGACATCAGCCGCGAGCGCGTGCGCCAGATCGAGGTGCGCGCCTTCGAGAAGGTGCAGGACGCGGTCAAGGCCGCCGCCAAGCGCCAGATGCAGGCGCTGCGCACGATCGAGGCGCAGCCGGCGGCGTAAAGCCGGGTTCGGCTAAGGAACAGAAGGCGGCGTCGGGAAACCGGCGCCGCCTTTTTTATGTCTTACGCTTACGCTGGCGATTGGCGAAAGCATTCTTGACATCCAATCTCCCCCCTTGCGGGGGAGATCGGCAGCTTCGCCAACTGCCCTCTCAAAGCCCATCAAGCGGAAACTTCAGATACCGCCTCCCATTGGCCTCCGGTTCCGGCAGCCGTCCACCATTCATGTTGACCTGCAGCGCATGCAGGATCAGCCGCGGCATCGGCAGTGTCTTGTCGCGCGCTTCGCGCAAGGCGACGAACTCGGCTTCGCTGCGCGCCGCAACGAGGTGGATATTCTTTGCCCTCTGCTCGGCGACCGTGCTCTCCCAGCACGGCTCGCGCCCGCCGGCCTGATAGTCGTGGCCGACGAACACGCGCGTATCGTCCGGCAGCGCCAGAATGCCCTCAATCGAATGCCACAGCCGCGCGGCACTGCCGCCGGGAAAGTCCGTCCTTGCCGAGCCGCTGTCGGGCATGAACAGCGTGTCGTGGACGAAGGCTGCGTCGCCAATGACATAGGTGATCGAGGCGAGCGTGTGGCCGGGCGAGAACAGCACCTTGACCGGCAGGTTGCCGATCATGAACGTTTCGCCTTCCCCAAACAGCCGGTCCCACTGCGAGCCGTCTGCGGGGAAATCCGGCCAGTTGTAGATCGCCTTCCACAGCGCCTGGACTTCGACGATCCTGTCGCCGATCGCCGTCGGCGCGCCGGTCTTTTCCCGGAGATAGTGCGCCGCCGAGAAATGATCGGCATGCGGATGGGTGTCCAGAATCCACTCGAGCTCCAGCCCGTTTTCGCGGATAAAATCCAGCAAGGCGTCGGCATTCTTCGTCGCCGTCGCGCCGGATTTTTCGTCGAAGTCGAGGATCGGGTCGATGACGGCGCAGCGTCTCGTCACCGGGTCGGTGACGACATACTGGATGGCGCCGGTCGGCTTGTCGTAGAAGCCGGCGACCTCAGGTTTGGCCGAAGCGATGTCCAATGTCCGGCCCCCCTGCCCCTTGCCCGACAGGAACCGTTTTCTCCGTCGGGTTGAACAACAGCATGGTCATCTGGCAAAGCGCGCCGGTCAAGCACGCCTTGCCAGAAATAGGACTGAAGCCCGAAATAGCTCCGACGGAGAAAACCTAGGCTGACGGCTGCTTGGTCTTCCTGAGATAGGGCAGGATCGTCTCGAAAGCGCCAAAACGCTTGACCGCATCTTCGTTCGAAACCGCGGCGGTGATGATCACATCCTCGCCCTGCTTCCAGTTGGCCGGCGTCGCCACCTGGTGCTTGGCGGTCAGCTGCATGGAATCGACCGCGCGCAGGATCTCGTCGAAGTTGCGGCCCGTCGTCATCGGGTAGGTCAGCACCAGCTTGATCTTCTTGTCCGGCCCGATGACATAGACCGAGCGCACCGTGGCGTTGTCGGCCGGCGTGCGGCCTTCCGACGTCTCGCCGGCGCCCGCCGGCAGCATGTCATAAAGCTTGGCCACCTTGAGGTCCTTGTCGCCGATCAGCGGGTAATTCACCGTCTGGCCGGTCGCCGTCTTGATGTCGGCCTGCCACTTGTCGTGGCTCGCAACGGGATCGACGGAAATGCCGATGACCTTGACGTTGCGCTTCTTGAACTCGCCTTCGAGCCCCGCCATCGTGCCCAGCTCGGTGGTGCAGACCGGGGTGAAATTCTTCGGATGGCTGAACAGGATCGCCCAGCCGTCGCCGATCCAGTCATGAAACTTGATCGGCCCTTGCGTGGTATCGGCGGTGAAGTCAGGCGCGATGTCGTTGATACGAAGGCTCATGGCATTATTTCCCCAGCAACAGATTTCGTCAGGAGCGGCCGTGGACGGCGTCAACGCTCCGGCATTCCCGCATCTTAGCGCAAAAATCGCGGCTGCAGGACAATAGGAAACTATTATTGGCGACGGAACGAGCACTTTCGTTCTACGGACCGACGTTGGGCCGACAATCTTTCGTTTGTGCGGGGAAGGCTCAGGCCTTGTTGACCGCCAGCGACGTGGCCAGGTCTTCCATGCGCTGGGCGAGCGCGCCGAGCGCGCTGGTCAGCACGGTGTCGTTCTTGTCGGCCTTGGTCAGCGCTTCGTCGCGCGTCTTGCGCAGCGTCTGCACTTCGGTCTCCATGCCCTTGACCCGCTTCTGCAGCTCCGAAAGCTCGTCCATCACCATGATACCGGCCATCACCGTCAGCCGCTGGTCGCCGATCTCGCCGAACGAATCCTTCAGATGCGAGACATAACGGTCGAACCGCTCGGCGAGGTCGATCAGGTGCTCCTCCTGACCCTCGTCGCAAGCCATGCGATACTGCTTGCCGTCGATGGAAACCGTGACCTGTGCCATGGCCTGCAGCTCCTACCTGTCCAGCACCGCGCGGATGGTTTCCATGGCGGTCACCAAGCGGCGCGACACTTCCTTGTTGGCATCTTCCAGCCGTTCGGCGCGGGCTTCGGAATTGTCGAGTTCCTGCGCCAGCCGTGAACGGTCGGCGTTCATGCGCTGCACCTCAGCCTCGGCTTCGGAATAGTCGCGCTCGTGCTCGAGCTTGGCCGCGACGGCGTTTTCCAGCCCCTCGATGGCCTTGCCCAGCCTGTGGATGACTTCCTTGAGTGTGGTTTCGCCGGTCATGGCCTTCGTCCTGTGCCCTGCCCATCACCGAATCGCTTCGCGTTCAGAACGCGTTAACAAGGAAACATTAGGCACCGGGTGAAGGCAACGTCAACAAAGCTCTCGCGACTGTCCCCCGCTAACGCTAATGTAGGTCGCCCCATAAGGTCTCAAAGCCATCACAAGACCGGCAAATGTGCTGCCGATTTGTTGACTAAAAGCCCGTGGCTGCTATGTGTCGCGCACTCTTTCCTGGGCTCTGCCAAGCCCACAAATTCCCACCCCGGAGGTACCATGACGTCGCGTGAACAACATGACCGGATGGCCAATGCGATCCGTTTTCTCTCCATGGACGCCGTCGAGAAGTCCCAGTCCGGCCATCCCGGCCTGCCCATGGGCTGCGCCGACATCGCCACAGTGCTGTTCACCCGCTTTCTGAAATATGATCCGAAGAACCCCCATTGGCCGGACCGAGACCGCTTCATCCTGTCGGCCGGCCATGGTTCTATGCTGCTCTACTCGCTGCTGCATCTGACCGGTTACGAGGACATGACCCTCGACCAGATCAAGCATTTCCGCCAGCTGGGTTCCAAGACTGCCGGCCATCCCGAATACGGCCATGCCACCGGCATCGAGACGACGACCGGCCCGCTCGGCCAGGGTCTCGCCAATTCGGTCGGCTTCGCGCTCGGCGAGCGCATCATGAACGCCGCCTTCGGCAACGACCTCGTCGACCACTACACCTATGTGCTGGCCGGCGACGGCTGCCTGATGGAAGGTGTTTCCCAGGAAGCCATCGCGCTGGCCGGCCACCTCAAGCTCAACAAGCTGATCGTCTTCTGGGACAACAACAACATCTCGATCGACGGTCCGGTTTCGCTTGCAGACAACACCGACCAGGTCGCCCGCTTCCAGGCCTCGGGCTGGAACGCCAGCCACATTGACGGCACCGACCCCGAGGCGATCGCCTACGCCATCGAAGCCGCCCGCCATTCCGACAAGCCGACGATGATCGCCTGCAAGACGACCATCGGCTTCGGCGCCCCGACCAAGGCCGGCACCAACAAGGCCCACGGTTCGCCGCTCGGTGCCGACGAGATCGCAGGCGCGCGGAAATTCTTCAACTGGGACTCGCCGCCCTTCGAAATTCCGGCCGACATTCTCGACGCCTGGCGCACCGCCGGCAAGGCCGGCGTCAAGCCGCGCACCGACTGGGAAGGCCGCCTGGCCAAGGCCAAGTCTGAGTTGAAGACCGAGTTCGAGCGCCGCCTCGCCGGCAAGCTGCCGTCGAATTTCGATGCCGTCATTGCCGACTACAAGAAGAAGCTGTCGGCCGACAAGCCGAAGGTCGCCACCCGCAAATCGTCGGAAATGGCGCTGGAAGTCATCAATGGCGCGGTGCCGGAAACCATCGGCGGCTCTGCCGACCTCACCGGCTCCAACAACACCAAGACCAGCCAGACCAAGAACATCACGCCGGACGATTACGGCCAGCGCTATGTCCACTACGGCATCCGCGAGCATGGCATGGCGGCCGCCCTCAACGGCCTGACGCTGCATGGCGGCCTCATCGCCTATGGTGGCACCTTCATGTGCTTCTCCGACTATGCCCGTCCGTCGATGCGGCTGGCGTCGCTGATGGGCATCCGCTCGATCTTCGTCATGACCCATGATTCGATCGGTTTGGGCGAAGACGGCCCGACCCACCAGCCGGTCGAGCACCTGGCGGCGCTCCGCGCCATCCCCAACCACAATGTCTTCCGCCCGGCCGACGCGGTGGAAACCGCCGAATGCTGGCAGATCGCCATTGAATCGGAAAAGACCCCGTCCACCCTGGCGCTCACCCGTCAGAACCTGCCGACGGTGCGCACCGAGCACTCGGCCAGGAACCTCTCGAGCCAGGGCGCCTATGAACTGGCCGCGGCGAGCGGCGAAGCGGCGGTGACGATCTTCGCCACCGGCTCCGAGGTCGAGATCGCGCTCGGCGCCCGTGATTTGCTTGAAAAGCACGGGCACCCGACCCGCGTCGTCTCGGTGCCTTGCTTCGAACTGTTCGACCAGCAGAGCGACGCCTACCGCAAGGAGACGATCGGCAACGCGCCGATCAAGATGGCGATCGAGGCTGGCATCCGTCAGGGCTGGGATCACCTGATCGGCTCCGACGGCATCTTCATCGGCATGACCGGCTTTGGCGCTTCCGGCACCATCGAGCAGCTCTACCCGCATTTCGGCATCACCGCCGAAGCCGCGGCCAAGGCGGCGGAAGCCCGCCTGCACGGCCAGTAAGATCAGGGTCAGTCCCGCGCACCTCCGAGGCGGATTCGCGGGGTGGACCAACCTAATCGATTTAAATTCGGCCTTCTGCGGCTGGATTCTTGTGCCATCCGCCGCTATGAAGCTGCGGACCCATCTGCCGCCTCCAGCTCCCAGGGAGAGTAAAATGACCGTCAGAGTTGCCATCAACGGATTTGGCCGCATCGGCCGCAACATCCTGCGCGCCATCCATGAATCCGGCCGCAAGGACATCGACGTGGTCGCCGTCAACGACCTCGGCCCGGTCGAGACCAACGCGCATCTGCTGCGCTATGACAGCGTGCACGGCCGCTTCCCGCACGAAGTGTCGGTCTCGGGCGACCAGATCACCGTCGGCAAGGAGACCTTCAAGGTCACCGCGATCAAGGACCCGGCGCAACTGCCGTGGAAGGAACTCGGCATCGACATCGCGCTCGAATGCACCGGCATCTTCACCGCCCGCGACAAGGCTGCCGCGCATTTGACCGCCGGCGCCAAGCGCGTCGTCGTCTCCGCGCCTGCCGAAGGTGCTGACCTCACCGTCGTCTACGGCATCAACCACGACAAGCTGACCAAGGACCACATCGTGATCTCGAATGCGTCCTGCACCACCAACTGCCTGGCGCCGCTGGCCGCAGTGCTGCACGAGACCGTCGGCATCGAAAAGGGCATGATGACGACGATCCACTCCTACACCGGCGACCAGCCGACGCTGGACACCATGCACAAGGATCTCTACCGCGGCCGCGCGGCTGCCCTGTCGCAGATCCCGACCTCGACCGGTGCGGCCAAGGCGATCGGCCTGGTGCTGCCCGACCTCAAGGGCAAGCTCGACGGCATCTCGATCCGCGTGCCGACCCCCAACGTCTCGGTTGTCGACTTCAAGTTCATCGCCAAGCGCGCCACCACCGTGCAGGAGATCAACGAAGCGGTGATCGCCGCCTCCAACGGCAAGCTCAAGGGCATTCTCGGCGTCACCCATCATCCGAATGTGTCGATCGACTTCAACCACGATCCGCGCTCGTCGATCCTGGCGCTCGACCAGACCAAGGTCATGGACGGCAACTTCGCTTCGGTGCTGTCCTGGTACGACAATGAGTGGGGCTTCTCCAACCGCATGGCCGACACCTCGGTCGCCTTCGGCAAGACCATCGCCTGACCTGAAGGCATCGTCTTGCAGCTTCGAACGCCCGGCTTTGCCCGGGCGTTTTTCGTCAGCGCGCCGGGCAAGGCGCGCCGAGCCGCCAAACGCCGGAAAATCAGCGGCATAAGGCAAAAAGCCACCCTTGCGCCTTGCACCGGCCATGCCTTCGCCCCACTCTCCCGTGAATCGGTAGAAAGAGGAATTCGAGGGGCAAATCACGGATGGAGCATGCGATCTATCTCGTCACGCTGGTCGGCACAGCGCTAGTCGTCGCCGCAGCGTTCTCGAGCCTGATCGCCTTTCGCTTCGGCGCCCCTTTGCTGCTGCTCTTCCTCTGCATCGGCCTCGCCAGCGGCGTCGATGGTCTCGGCATCGAATTCGACAATGCGCGCGTGGCATATTTTGCCGGCTCACTGGCGCTGGCGGTCATCCTGTTCGATTCCGGTTTCGGCACGCCGCTCAACGCGCTGCGCCAGGCGGCCGGACCGGCGCTGTCGCTGGCGACCTTCGGCGTAATCCTGACCACTGGCCTGTTCGGCGCCGCCGCCTATTACCTGCTCGACCTCAGCTGGCTGGAATCCTTCCTGCTTGGAGCTGCCGTCGCCTCGACCGACGCGGCTGCGGTGTTCTTCCTGCTGCGCGCCGGCGAGATCAATCTGCGCGAGCGCGTGCGCGCGACACTGGAAGTCGAATCCGGCACCAACGACCCGATCGCCATCTTCCTGACCATCACGCTGGTCGAGATCATCGCTGCCCACACCAATCCCGAGACCCATGTGCTGGTCACCGACCTGATCCTCGGCTTCCTGCTCAATATGGGGCTCGGCGCCGTCGTCGGCGTGCTTGGCGGGCTCGGCATCGTGCGCCTCGTCGACCGGCTCAACCTCGACCATGGCTTGCTGCCGATCTTCGTGCTGACCCTGTCGCTGATGGTGTTCGCCGCCGCCGGCGCCATTGGCGGCTCGGGCTTCCTGGCGGTCTATCTCGCCGGGCTGATTGCCGGCAACTCCGACATCCGCGCCGTCACCATCCTGAAGCGCTTCCAGGACGGCATGTCGTGGCTGGCACAGATCATCATGTTCCTGATCCTCGGCCTGTTCGCGACACCCTCGCAGTTTCCGGCGATCATGGTGCCGGCGGTGCTGCTCGGCCTGTTCCTGATGTTTGTCGCGCGCCCTGTCGCCGTCTGGCTCTGCCTGATCCCGTTCCGCCTGCCGCGTCCCGAGATCGCCTTCGTCTCCTGGGTCGGCCTGCGCGGCGCCGTGTCCATCCTGCTTGCCATCACCCCACTGCTCGGCGGACTGGAGAACGGCCGCACCATCTTCAACGTCGCCTTCATCATCGTGCTGGTATCGCTGGTGGTGCAGGGCTGGTCGGTCGGTCCGCTGGCGCGCCGGCTCGGCCTTATCGTGCCGGCGAGACTCGGGCCGCTCGACAAGGTCGAACTCGAACTGCCGGGCTCCGCCCACCACGAACTGCTCGCCTACCGCGTCGCGCCCGGCAGCCCGGTGGCGCGCGGCGAGCGCATCCCGCGCTGGGCACGGCCCTCGCTGGTGCTGCGCGACGGCCGCTCGATGCGTTTCCAGGACATGGGCCGGCTCGCGGCCGGCGACCAGGTCTACATCTTCGTGCCCGACCGCTATCCGCGCCTGCTTGACAAGCTGTTTGCCAGCCGCGCCGTAGTCGACCCCGAGGATGCCGACTTCTTCGGCGCCTTTGCCGTCGATCCCGCCCGCTCGGCCGCAGAGCTCGAGGCCGCATACACTCCGGGATTGAGCGAAGCCGAGCAGAAGCTCACCGTCGGCGCGCTGGTGACGGCGCGGCTCGGCGGCCATGCCGAATATGCCGACCGGGTGCTGATCGGCCCGATCGAATTGATCGTCCGCGACGTCGACGACAAGGGCAAGATCACCGGTCTCGGCCTCTCCTTCGAGCCGACCGCGCCGGTGGCGCGGGTTCCGGTGTTCCTGAGCGCCGGCGAGATCGGCGATCGGGTCTCCGCCTTCATCCGCAACTGGCACCAGCCGACCGAGACGCAGACTGCAGAGGCGATAGCCAATGAGAAGGCCCTTGAGCCGACGGCGGAAAAGATAACGACCGAAGGCTGACAAGCGATCGGTTCACGCTGACGTCCCGCATCATCACGACAGCCTTCGCCTTGATCTCAAAATTTAGCTCGCACCCCGGCTCAAGCCTTGCATCGTCATCGATGCGAGGTATGGTCCCGGCGATTTTTCACGGAAAGGTATCAGCATGGCCGCCTTCAAGACACTCGACGATATCGGCAATATCAGCGGCAAGCGCGTGCTGGTGCGCGTCGACCTCAACGTGCCCGTCGCCGACGGCAAGGTCACCGACGCCACCCGCATCGAACGCATCGCGCCGACCATCGCCGAACTGTCCGGCAAGGGCGCCAAGGTCATCCTGCTCGCGCATTTCGGCCGCCCGAAGGATGGTCCCTCGCCCGAATTCTCGCTGGAGCCGATCGCCAAGGCTGCCGCGGAGGTGCTTGGCCGCCCCGTCGGCTTTGCCGGCGACTGCGTCGGCGACACGGCGGGCAGTGCGGTCGCCGCCATGAACAAGGGCGATGTGCTGCTGCTGGAAAACACCCGCTTCCACAAGACCGAGGAGAAGAACGACCCGGCCTTCACAGAGCGGCTCGCCGCCAATGGCGATATCTTCGTCAACGACGCCTTTTCCGCCGCCCACCGGGCGCACTCCTCGACCGAAGGCCTGGCGCGGCTGTTGCCGTCCTATGCCGGCCGCACCATGCAGGCCGAGCTCGAGGCGCTGGAGAAGGGGCTCGGCAATCCGGTCCGCCCTGTCGTCGCCATTGTCGGCGGCGCCAAGGTGTCGACCAAGATCGACTTGTTGATGAACCTGGTGAAGAAGGTCGACGCGCTGGTGATCGGCGGCGGCATGGCCAACACTTTTATCGCCGCGCGTGGCACCGCTGTTGGCAAGTCGCTGTGCGAGCATGACCTTGCCGCGACCGCCAAGCAGATCATGATCGAGGCCGCCGAAGCCGGCTGCGCCATCATCCTGCCTGTCGACGGTGTCGTCGCCAAGGAATTCAAGGCGGGTGCCGCCAGCGAGACCGTTGCCATTTCGGATGTCCCGGCTGACGGCATGATCCTCGATGTCGGCGAAAAGACCGTGAAGACGATCGGTGAATGGATCGACCGCGCCGCGACGCTGGTCTGGAACGGCCCGCTCGGCGCCTTCGAGATCGAGCCTTTCGACCACGCCACGGTGGCGGCGGCCAGGCACGCGGCGGCCCGCACCAGGGCCGGCAAGCTGGTCTCGGTCGCCGGTGGCGGCGACACGGTGGCCGCCCTCAACCATGCCGGCGTCGCCGACGACTTCACCTATGTCTCGACCGCCGGTGGCGCTTTCCTGGAATGGATGGAAGGCAAGCCGCTGCCCGGCGTCGACGTCCTGAAGAAGCAGGCCTGATCGGGACGAGGGCGTCAAACGAGGCGCTGGAAACTTTCAATCGATTCGAGCTTTCCGATGCCATTCCTTTGGCGGTAGACTTCCCTTAAGCGCGGAACAACACCGTCAAGGAGAAGCAAAAATGAGCGAACGTCTCGAAGACATTGCCGCCGCGATGGTGGCCGGCGGCAAGGGCCTGCTGGCCGCCGATGAGAGCTCCGGCACCATCAAGAAGCGCTTCGACGTTATCGGCGTCGAATCGACCGCCGATAGCCGCCGCGACTACCGCGAGATGATGTTCCGCGCCAAGGACGCAATGACGAAGTACATCTCCGGCGTCATTCTCTACGACGAGACCATCCGTCAGAAGGCTGCCGACGGCACGCCTCTGGTCGACATCATCAAGGCGGCGGGCGCCATTCCCGGCATCAAGGTCGATGCCGGCGCCAAGCCACTCGCCGGCTTTCCCGGCGATACCGTTACCGAAGGCCTCGACGGCTTGCGCGAGCGGCTCGCGGATTATTACAAGCTCGGCGCCCGCTTTGCCAAATGGCGCGCGGTGATCGACATCGACACCGGCAAGGGCGTGCCCTCGGCCAATTCGATTGCCTCCAATGCCCATGCGCTGGCCCGCTATGCCGCACTGTGCCAGGAGGCCGGCATCGTGCCGATCGTCGAACCGGAAGTGCTGATGGACGGCGCGCACGACATTGCCACCTGCTACGACATCTCGAAGGCAACGCTGATCAAGCTCTATGACGAGCTGCATGCGGCGCGCGTTGTGCTGGAAGGCACCATCCTGAAGCCGAACATGGTGCTGGCCGGCAGGAAATCAGGCAAGGTGAGCAGCCCCGAAGAGGTCGCGGAAAAGACCATAAAACTGTTCCGCGAAACCGTAGCGGCAGCGGTGCCGGGCATCGCCTTCCTTTCGGGCGGGCAGTCGGACGAGGAGGCTACCGCCAACCTCAACGCCATCAACGCCATCGGCCCGCATCCGTGGAAGCTGACCTTCTCCTATGGCCGCGCCTTGCAGGCCGCCCCGCAAAAGGCCTGGAGCGGCAAGGCATCGAACGTCGCCGCCGGCCAGGCCGCCTTCACCCATCGTGCCCACATGAACCATCTGGCGGCGCTGGGACAATGGACGGCGAGCCTCGAACAGGCCGCCTGAGCGCAGTCCTCCCGTTGTCATACAACCCGGGCCGATGCGCCCGGGTTTGTTTATGCAAAGCCCGGCTTGGACGGAGTTCGTCCATCCTTATCTCCTTTTCGGCAAAAGCTGACGGCGATGTCGGTTTCTGCCCACCCCAGACGTCCTTGGGTGAACAGACAGGGAGAACTTCATGACTCGCAGCAAGGTGGTTTCGCGTGAAGACTGGTTTGAGGCGCACAAGGCGCATCTGGCGCGCGAGAAGGAATTGACACGGTTGCGTGAGCGCATCGCCGCCGAGCGGCGTGAACTGCCCTGGATGAAAATCCGCAAGGACTATGTCTTCGAGACCGAGCAGGGTCCGAAGAACCTGGCCGGACTGTTCGGCGCCAACAGCCAACTGATCGTCTACCACTTTATGATGACGCCAGGATCGAACCACCGCTGCGAAGGATGCTCCTTCCTTGCCGACCATATAGACGGCGCCGATCAGCATCTCAGGCACCACGACGTGTCGCTGGTGGTGGTTGCGCGCGCGCCGCTGGCGGAACTGCTGCCTTACAAGCAGCGTATGGGCTGGAAATTCGACTGGGTGTCGTCCTACGCCTCGGATTTGAACTTCGACATGCAGGTCTCCTTCACCGACAAGCAGATCGCGGCCGGCGACACCACCTACAATTTCGAGACGCGTCCGCGCACGTCAAAGGACCTTCCCGGCACCAGTGTTTTCTACAAGGAAGAGAACGGCGACATATTCGTTACCTTTATGTCGCGCGCCCGCGGCGGCGAGGCCCAGATCGGCACTTACGACTATCTCGACATGACACCGAAGGGCCGCGGCGAAAATGGCCCTTATCATAGCCTGATGGACTGGGTGCGGCTGCATGACGAATATCAGGACAAGCAGGCGGACAAGCCGAACTGCTGCGACTAGAAGCTCGTTCACCTCAGGCGAAACTTGCGCTAAGGCTGCCGCTGATCTCTAAACGGTATCGCCATGCGCTTCCCGGCCCTTCTTACCTGGCTCGCCTACCCCGTTTATGTCTGGCAGGGCCTCGGCGTGCGCCGCCGCACCACCCGCATGCTGCCGGCACAAGGGCCGGTCATGCACGAAATATCGGGCAAGGCGCCGGCCATCTCGCTGCTGGTGCTGGGCGATTCCTCGGCCGCTTCCGTCGGCATCGGCAATTCCGAGAACGGGCTTGCCGCGCAGCTTGCAATGCTGGTCGCAAAACGAACCGGCCTTGCCGTGCGCTGGCGCGCCGCCGGATTCAACTCGGCAACGTCGGGCCAGATCCGCGACCATGTGCTGCCCAATCTGTCGGCCGATCGGTGGACGCATATAGTGCTGGCCATCGGCACCAACGACACCAAGAATTTCCACTCGGTGCCGCGCTTCAAGAAGGAGTTCGGCGGCCTGCTTTACGCGCTGCGCGCCAAATGGCCGGAGGCCCGCGTCGTCTGGTCGCCGGTGCTGGAATTCACCCGTGCGCCGGCCATGCCGCCGCTGCTCGGCAAGATACTCGAAATCCGCGCTACCGCAACGAACCGCATGGGCGAGCGCCTCTGTTTCGAGCGCGGCGCCGTGCCGGCGCCACGGCTGCCGATCACCAACCCTGAGGCCGGCTTTGCCTCCGATGGCTTTCATGCCTCGGAAGCCGGTTACCGCGCCTGGGCCGAACATCTGGTCGGATGGGTGCTCGCCGATTGACCTGAGGGGGCACAAGCTCGGACTGGTGGGCTTCAGAGAACTGACGCGAGTATTTCCAAATACTGTTGATTGCAGCCTGCTTCCAATGGATCTGAGCCAGAATATCATCCAGCAGCAATGGATGAGCTACGGCCTGGATTCCGAAACCGGCAACGACACCTGCACGCTGACCGGCAACCGCGCCGAATCGAGCAAGCATGTCATTCCGGCCGGCCCGGCCAACGCCACGCCTTTTATTGCGGCGAACCTGCCGGAATTCATGACGACGCGCGGTGGCGATTACTTCTTCGTGCCCAGCCTCAACGCCATCCGGATGATTGCCATGGGAACGGTGGACCCGACCTGACCCTCAAGGCTATGCCCAGTGCCCCAGCGCACCCGCCAGCGCGATGGCCGCCATGGCGATCAGGGCCAGCTTCCAGAAATCGCCGCGCCGCTTCAGGCCCGGCCAGCCGAGCGGCTTGATCAGCTGAATGGCCATCATGCCGATGATGACGAGCGCGAGGAGTTTCGACATGCCCGCCTTTGAGCAGCATCGCGACGGGCTGTCAAAGCGGTTCTTGCATGGTCTCGGTCGACTTGGCCATTCCTGACAAAAGGCTCGTTTCCGAACCGACCGCGAAGCACCTCGCAGCTTTCTTCAACGACCTGTCATGCTCCTGACAGACTGCTGTCAGGAGGGGTATGCAATAGTGTCTCCATCAGAGAAGAGGAGATGGTCATGAACAGCTTTGGTATTTTGAACAGCGTACAGCACTATGTCGGCAAGATCCGCACGATGCGCAATGAAGTTCGTACCCAGCGCTTCCTGAACTCCTTGCCGGCGGACATCCGCAAGGACATTGGCTGGCCGGATATGTATGAGGGTCACAGCCGCATTCGCGAGATCTGAGGCGTTTTACATGACAATGCTTGGATGCGGACCCCGCAACGCCCGGATCATTGACATCGACCCCCGGGCGGCGACCCCTCGGGCTGGCGCAAAGACTTTTGGCGCCTGCTACGGACAATGCTGAAGGCTCCTGACAGAATGCTGTCAGGAGCACCATGCCATAAACGTGTCAGGAGACATGAATGGTGAAAAGCTGGAACGACAGGCTGAACACGCCGGGCGTCAACGGCGTGAAGCCGACGCCACGCACAATGGGCAACGTCGTCGAGGGCCAGCCGATGCTGGTGCCGACGGCCCGTCAGGTCGATGATTTCATCCGCACGATCCCCAACGGCCTCGAGATGGATGTACGCGCCTTGCGCACCGCGCTCGCCATCGAGCATGGGGCGCAAGTGACATGTCCGGTCACCATCGGCTATCATCTGCGAACCGTCGCCGAAGCCGCCAATGAGGATCTCGAACGCGGCATGACGCTGAACGATATCACGCCGTACTGGCGTGTGCTCGACGTGAACACGCCGACAACGAAGAAGTTGTCCTTCGGCGCGGAATTCGTCGCCGTGCAGCGCAAGCGCGAAGGACTTAAACCATAATGCGTGTCGCCCAAAAGTGCGCAGCGGTTTTTGGGAGAACGACAAGCATAAAACAGGACATGGATGTCACCCGGAACCGGTTTTGGGACCATGACATTCATAGACAAGCAGCCGAGGGACCATACGATGCGACGTGCCGACAGGCTCTTTCAGATCGTGCAGCACCTGCGTGGCGGCCGGCTGGTCACCGCCCAGAAGCTCGGCACATGGCTCGAGGTTTCCGAGCGGACCATCTACCGCGATATCGCCGATTTGCAGTCGACCGGAGTGCCGATCGACGGCGAGGCCGGCGTCGGCTACATGATGAGGGAGGGTTTCGACCTTCCGCCGCTGATGTTCACGCGTGACGAAATCGTCGCGCTGGTCGCCGGCGCCCGCATGGTGCGGGCCTTTGGCGGCGCGGCCATGGCGCGTGCGGCCGACGAGGCGCTGGTCAAGATCGGCGCCGTCCTGCCCGACGCCGAGAAGGACCGCATCGCCCGCACCGAGATCCACACGCCGATGTGGGTGGTGAGCGACGCCGCGCGTGAGGCGATCGACGTGATCGAGCGCGCTGTCGAGAAGCGACAGGTGCTGACCATCGACTACCGCGACGAGGCCGGCCGCGGCACCGGGCGTGACATCCGTCCGCTCGGTCTGTGGTTCTGGGGCAAGGTATGGACGCTGGTTGCCTGGTGCGAGATGCGCGACGATTTCCGCGCCTTCCGCATCGACCGCATCGGCTCGGTGGTCATCGCCGGCCGCATCTTCAAGCCTGAGCGCGGCAAGCAGCTTGCCGACTTCTACCGCGCCGTCGAACGCTCGGAGGACTATGGCATGACGCCGGACCGGGCGGCGCGCAGCTGAGACTTCGATAATCAATGAAAAAGCCCGCTCGAAGCGGGCTTTTTTGATGAACTGTCGCAAACCTTACTCGTCGTCCGCATCTTCCTTCTTGGACTTGAGCGCCGAGAGCTTGGCGAACACGGCGTTTGCGTCGAGCTCGGCATCCTCGTCCTTCGGCTTCTCCGGCGCCGGCACCAGGCGCTCGGTCACGGCAGCCGGCAGCAGCGTGTCGCCGACAGGCTGCGCCTGCTCGCGGCCGCGCGAGGCGCGGTTGACTTCCATGTCGAGGTCGATCTGCGAAGCGAGACCCAGCGTCACCGGGTCCATCGGCTGCAGATTGGCCGAATTCCAGTGCTTGCGCTCGCGGATCTGTTCGATCGTCGACTTGGTCGTGCCGACCAGGCGCGAAATCTGCGCGTCCTTCAATTCCGGATGGTTGCGGACCAGCCACAGGATGGCGTTGGGCCGGTCCTGGCGCTTCGACAGCGGTGTGTAGCGGGGACCCTTGCGCTTGGATTCCGGCACCCGCACCTTGGGGTCGGACAGTTTCAGGCGCTGGTTCGGATCCTTCTCGGCGCGCGCGATCTCGTCGCGGGTCAGCTGTCCGGTCATGATCGGATCCATGCCCTTGATGCCCTGCGCCGATTCGCCGTCGGCGATCGCCTTGACCTCGAGCGGATGCAACCCGCAGAACTGCGCGATCTGCTCGAAGGAAAGCGCGGTGTTGTCGACCAGCCAGACGGCGGTCGCCTTGGGCATCAGCAGCGTATTGGCCATTTCAAAAATCCTTCTCGTTCGCCCGCGTTCCCGCGCGGGCGGTGGTTTAGAGCCACCAAAATGGGAAATTCGCGGCCTGTATAACCGCTCCGCTGCCGTTTCGCAATGTTTTTGGCACAGGGCGCAGCCGTCGGACACCGGACAGCGGGGGAGGCAGGAGGACCTCGGCTCCGGCGATCATTGATGCCGAGTTGTACAGGGGGTCCAAAACGACAAAACCCGCCGGACAGGGTCCAGCGGGCTCGGAACCGGCGACGGGATACCGTCTGCGGCGGCTCTTGCTTCTGCCGCGTGGTCAGGCCTCATCGGCCGACCAGGCTTCGAATTAGATGGCCTTGCGGGCAATCCTCTCGATGTCGCCGCGGCTGATGCCGAGGTCGCTGAGCTGACGGGCGTTGAGCTTGTTCAGCTCGCGCACGGTTTCGTTGTACATACGCCAGTTACGGAAAGCGCGGATCGGGTTCATGGTTGTCCTCCAGTTGTTAGATCAAATCGTTTCGATGACGCTTAGATAGGCAGTGCTGCCCACGAATTGAACAGACGTCTTTGCATAGCCGCAATGCAAATGCTGCATTGCAGCATTAAGCTTGTGTTCATCTTGCCGACAGGCTGAGCGCGGAGCATGGCGCGAGGTTCAGGTCAGGCCGAGCAGAGAATGGCGGCTCCCGAGAACCGGCCTACGCCCGCCGTAGCCTTCATAGAGCGGAGGCATTTATGACGGCTACGGCCGGCGAAGGCCGGAGCGAAGCGTACTTCAGTACGAAGCACCGGCCTACGCCGGCCGTAGCCTTAACTGCCGCAACGCCTCATGAGGGCTTCGGCCGGCGAAGGCCGGAAGCGCAGGGAGCCGCCATTCGCAGGCCGGCCTCACCTAAATCTCGCCCCATCTAGCCGACGTCGAGAACGATCTTGCCTATATGCTCGCCCTCTTCCATGCGCTCATGCGCCCGCCAGGCGTCGGTCAGCGGGAAGATCATGTCCATCACCGGCGCTACCTTCCGGGTGCCGAGCAGCGGCCACACCTGTGCTTCCAGTGCGGCGGCGAGCGCCGCCTTGAACTCGACCGTGCGAGGCCGCAGCGTCGAGCCGGTGTGGGTCAGCCGCTTGACCATGATTTTCGAGAAATCGGCGCTCGCCACCGCGCCGGCCTGGACGGCGATCTGGACGATCCTGCCCTCGACCGCGGCGGCCTCGTAGTTGCGCGCGATATAGTCGCCGCCGACCATGTCGAGAATGACGTCGGCCCCCTTGCCGCCGGTCGCATCCTTGACCGCCGCGACGAAATCCTCCTCGCGGTAGTTGATCGCCCGGTCGGCGCCGAGTTTCAGGCAGGCGTCGCATTTTTCCTTGCTGCCGGCGGTGGTGACGACATAGGCGCCGAAGGCCGACGCCAGCTGGATCGCCGTGGTGCCGATGCCCGATGAGCCGCCATGGACCAGCAGCGTCTCACCCTTTTTCAGGCCGCCGCGCTCGAACACATTGTGCCAGACGGTGAAATAGTTTTCCGGAACCGCGGCCGCCTCCGTGTGGGTGAAGCCGGCGGGCAGCGGCAGCACGCTGCCGGCATGAACCTTTACATATTCGGCATAACCGCCCCCCGGCGTCAGCGCGCAGACCCGGTCGCCGATGCGCCAGCGCGATATGTCGTCGCCAAGGACGGCCACTTCGCCCGATGCCTCGAGACCGGGCAGGTCGGAAGCGCCGGGCGGCGCCGGATAGGCGCCCTTGCGCTGCTGCACGTCGGGGCGGTTGACGCCGGCCGCACGCACCCGGATCAGGATTTCGCCGGGACCAGGCACCGGCACGTCGCGCGTTTCCGGTTTCAGCACCCGCGGCCCGCCCGGTTGCGAGATTGCAATGGCCGTCATCGTGGCTGGAATTTTATGTCCGCTCGCCATGAAATTTCCCGTCTCGGTCCGCCGGCTGCCAGCTTCTTGCCGGCTGTTTGCATCTACGCCCCTGCCCTATGTATGCTGATTGCCGGATCAGGCAAATGGCCAAATCAGCCCCAATACTGAATAGGGAGGAGCGACGATGGCGATCTTCGACGACGAACCCAAGAAGAAAGCCCGCCCGCATGAGATCGGACAGGATCTGTCGCTGCTTTCGGTCGGTGACCTGACCGAACGGATCAGCATCCTGCGCGAGGAGATTGCCCGGCTCGAAGCCGAGCTCCAGACCAAGGGCAGCACCAAATCGGCGGCCGAAGCCCTGTTTCGCCGCGGCTAGTTTTCGCGTTAGTTTCGGCGTTGAGCATCCGCCGCCGAAAAGCCCGAATGCGCCTGTCTTCAGACCCCGCCACCGAATCTCCAGACGGATCAAACAATGTTTGCAAGCTACAGGCCGATCCTCTCGCTGCTTCGCGGCACCGCTTTCCTGCTCGCGGCTTCGGGATTGCACGGCCTGTTGTTGCCGTTGCGCGGCCAGCTCGAAGGGTTTTCGACCGCATCGCTCGGCCTGATGGGCACGGCCTGGGCCGGTGGCTTCGTCACCGGCTGCTTCTTCGCACCGCGCCTGGTGCGCCGCGCCGGCCACGTCCGGGCGTTCGGCGCCTTTGCCGCTTCGGGCGCCATCGTGGCGTTGCTTACCGGCCTGATCATCGACGAATATGTCTGGATCCTGCTGCGCGCCTTCACCGGCTTCACCATGGCCGGAGCCTTCATGGTCATCGAAAGCTGGCTGAACGAGAAGGCCACCAACGAGAACCGCGGCACCGTCTTCGGCCTCTACATGATGGTCACCTATGCCTCGATCATGGGCGGCCAGATGATCGTTGCCGGCGGCGACGTCAGATCGGCATCGCTGTTCATGATCACCGGCATATTGTTCTGCCTGTCGCTGATCCCGACCGCGGTGTCGTCGGCTTCGTCTCCCAAGCCTTTGCAGGACGTCAAGCTCGACGTCAAAGGTCTCTACGCCAACTCGCCGGTGTCGGCGATCGCCTGCCTGTTGGTCGGCATCGCCAATGGCGCCTGGGGCACGCTTGGCGCCGTCTACGGCGCCCGTATCGGCATCTCCACCGCCCAGATCGCACTGATGATGAGCCTTGTCGTTATTGCCGGCGCGGCCATGCAGCTTCCGGCCGGACGCCTCTCCGACAAGACCGACCGCCGTTTCGTGCTGGCGGGCGCGGCTTTCGGCGCCGCACTGTTCGCCATCCTGATCTTCCTGTTCGAACCGCGTTCCGCCGTCCTCGTCATTGTCTTCGCCGCTGCCTACGGCGCCTTTGCCTACACGCTCTATTCGATCGCCGTGGCGCATGCCAACGACCACGCCCGATCGGAGGATTTCGTCAAGGTCTCGGGCGGCCTGCTGCTTCTGTATGGCTTCGGAACCATGATCGGGCCCTTGCTGGCTGCCGCCCTGATGGGCTGGCTCCGCCCCGAAGGCCTGTTCCTGGCCACCGCGCTGGCGCATCTCAGCCTCGCCGCCTACACGTTGCTGCGCATCAGCCGCCGCGCGCCGGTGCCGATCGAAGACCGCGATGCCTTCAAGACCCAGCCGGCCGATCGCTCGGTCACCCCTGAAGCACTGCGGCTCAGAAAAGCGGAAGCCGACGGTTGAGATTTGAAAAGCTTTGCCCCACAAGTATAGGCATGATCTTTTCTGACGCCTTCATGGCGATTGCCGACCCCAACCGGCGCTATCTTCTGGAAGAGCTCCGGCGTGGCCCGAAAACCGTCAACGAGCTGGCTTCGGGCCTTCCAGTCTCCCGCCCGGCCGTGTCCCAGCACTTGAAAGTGTTGCTGGACGCCGGTCTGGTTCAGGCCAGGGCCGAGGGCACGAGGCGCGTCTATACAGTCAGCAGTGCCGGCTTCCTCAAGCTCAATATTTGGCTTGATCAGTTCTGGGAAGCATAGGCCGAGATTCCAGCTCGCCTCCCTGGCTTTCAAGTGTCCGTTGCCAGCGCCTTGCCCAGCGCATCGAGCAGGAATCGGGTACCATGCTCGCGCGATGACGGTGTGTCGTGCCCATCGAGAAACGCGCCCTGCTCGGTGAGCACCAGACGCGTGCCCGTGCCTTCCGGGCGAAGCTCAATTGTCGCCAGCGAAACCGAGATTCTGACATCACCGAACAGCATGTCGTAGCTGTAGACGATGCGCTGGTTGGGCACGATGTCCTGATAGGTGGCGGTATAGGTGTGGATCGGCCCGTTCTTCGGCCCGCCGGCATTGACCTCCTGGCCGCCGACGCAAAAATCCATTTCGTGCCTGTGGGTCATCGGGTTGTCGGGGTCGGCGAACCAGCGCCGCTTGGCGGCCGGATCGCTGAGCGCGAAATAGACTTTCGCCGGCGCAACTGGATAGAGGCGCTCGAGGACGAAGGTGGAGTGGACGACGGATCGTTCGGCCATGGTCAGGTCCTCTTGGTCAGCTTGATGGTTTCTGCGCGACGAAGACGCCGTCGCGATAGGACGCGCCGAAATAGACTTCGACGGCGCGCAACCTGTCGTCATGGAACAGATGCAGTTCGGTGTTGCGGAAGGTCTTTCCGCCCGCCGTCTCGCAGCGATAGAGGACAAAGGCGGCGTCCTCGTCCTCGCATATCCGCTCGATGACGATCGAGTTGAAGGCCGGGCTGTCCGGCCAGCAGCGCTCGAAATAGGTCGCACGCTCGATGGCGTCGTCATAGGGGCTGGTGAAGGTGAAATCGTCGGCGAGCACCGCCGCGACGGCAGCCTTGTTATTCGCCTGGTAGGCGGAAAAATAGCCGCGGATCAACTCCGCTCTGCTTTTGCCGGGCATGGTCATTTCTCCTCTGCTTCAGGTCATTCGGTCCCGGCGAGAAAATCGCCGAGCCGGTCGAGC
This sequence comes from Mesorhizobium sp. C416B, assembly GCF_030323165.1. Lineage (NCBI taxonomy): Bacteria > Pseudomonadati > Pseudomonadota > Alphaproteobacteria > Hyphomicrobiales > Phyllobacteriaceae > Mesorhizobium > Mesorhizobium sp. C416B. The sequence continues at coordinate 4,390,127 of NZ_CP100471.1, read as the reverse complement.
CGACGCTCCCATGTCAGCCGCCGTTCGTTGATCCAGTGTTCTGCGCTGCGCAGCGCCTGCGGCGCGATCTGGCAGGTGCGCACGCGGCCGAGCTTTTCCGAGCGCACCAGCCCGCTTGCTTCGAGCACGTTGAGATGCTGGACGACGGCCGACAGCGACATCGCCAGCGGTTCGGCCAACTGGCTGACCGAGGCCGGCCCACGCGACAGCCGTTCGACCATGCTGCGCCTGGCCGGGTCTGCGAGCGCCTGGAACATCAGGTCGAGCTGGGCGGGATCGTGCAGCATCGCGATCAGCCGTTATTGTAGGGAAAGAACTTGAAGTAGGGCTGCGCCTCCTCGACCACCCGGGCGAAGGACGGCCGCTTGAGCAGGCGGTCGTGGTAGTGTTTCACGGCCGGATAGCTGTCGCCGAACGGCTCGACCTTGTTGGCGTAGAACAGCGCCGGCGAGGCCGCGCAGTCGGCCATGGTGAAGGTGGGGCCGGCCGCCCAGATTTTCGAACGCATCTCCTCCTCGATGATCGCATAGGCGTTGCGCAGTTGCGCGCGCGCCTCGTCGACCCCGAACGGGTCGGTCCGGTCCTGCGGGCGCAACCTGTCGCCGACGATCTTCTGCATCGGCGCCTGCACGTAGAAATCGTAGAAACGGTCAGCCTGGCGGACCTGGAGAGCAAGGTCGGCCTCGGCCGGGATGAGCTCGACCGGCCCGGGATAATGCGCGGCCAGATATTCGATGACGATGGTCGATTCCAGCACCGTGCGATTGCGTGCATCGTCATGCAGCGCCGGCATCTTGCCGGTCGGCGACACCTTCAGGAATGCTGCCCGCGACTGCTCGTCGCCGAGGTCGACGATAACCGGCGTGAAGGGCGTGTCGTTCTCGTAGAACGCAATCAGCGGTTTCCAGCAGAACGATGCCAGCGGATGGAAATGGAAGGTCAGGGACATTTTTTGCTCGTCTGTTTGTGGTTCGCCGATGCTGGAGCGGTGCCAGCCAGCGCCAACACTGAAGCATTTACTTAACTATTCCCGTGAGGCGAATGTGTCAAGGTTCGAGACTGCCTTCAGGGCTTGGTATGCGTGACGATGGCGGCAACGATCGTGCCCCAGTCGTCGGGATGCAGTTCGTGGCCACCGCCTTCGACGCGGACAAGCCGCCCGCCGGCAACAGCGTCGGCAAGGGCTGCGCCATGCTCGACCGGAAAGATCGGATCCGATGTCCCGTGAATGACGAGCAGCGGAACCTTGATCTCGCGCAGGCGTCCTTTCAGATCCTCGCAGCTCTTCAGCATGAAATGGTTAGTCGCGCTCAGGAAGCCGCCGGATCGGTCGTAGTCCTGTTGGACGAACGCGCGCATCGCCTTCTCGTCGAACGGATGCGCGGTGCTGGCGATCGCACGCGCATCCTTGACGACGAAGCCGATCACCTGGTGGCGGTCCGACCAATCGACCTTGGCGCCATCGGCCGAGTGCTCCATATCGGCCTCGGTCGTCCCCGGCAGGTGCGATGTATCGATCCCCACCGGCGAACTGCTGATCACCGTCAGTGTGATGACACGCGAGGGATGTCTCAACGCCAGTCGTTGCGCGATCGTGCCGCCCATTGACATCCCGACCACATGCGCCTTGCCGATGCCGCAACCGTCGAGGACGCGCACCGCATCGTCCGCCATGTCGTCGAACGTATACGGCGGCTCGCCCGTCGCATATTTGGTCGACAGGCCGGTATCGCGATTGTCGTAGCGGATCACGAAACGGCCCTCGCCGGCGAGTTTTTTGCAGAGCGCCTCCGGCCCCCACAGCATCGAGGCCATGGCGCCCATGATCAGCAGAACGGTTGGATCGCTGGGATTCCCAAACGTCTGGGAGACGATTTCGGGTGCTGCGGCCCGTGTCATGGGACTCTCCTCGCATCGGCCAATCAAAGGCCAACCAAACTGATTGCGTTTTGCAATCGGTTGCACGATAATAAAACTGATACGACAATGCAACTGGTTTTGAGGAGAGTCGGATGAAAACCGAACACCGCTCGGGATGCCCTATCAATCTGTCGCTGGAAGTGTTCGGCGATCGCTGGAGCCTGATCATCCTGCGCGACATGATTTTTGGCGGCAAACGCCACTTTCGCGAACTGCTCAACGGCTCGATCGAGGGCATCGCTTCCAATATCCTGGCCGACCGGCTGAAGCGGCTGATGGAACTCGGCATGCTGACCAAGGCCGACGACCCCTCGCACAAGCAGAAGGCGATCTACAGCCTGACCGAGATGGCCATCACGCTGGTGCCGATCATGGCGCATCTCGGCGCTTGGGGCCGCGTCTGGCTGCCGGTGAGCGAGGAGCTTTCGATCCGCGCCGAACTGCTGGAGAAAGGCGGTCCGCCAATGTGGGAGCAGTTCATGGACGAGTTGCGCCACAACCATCTGGGCACGCCTGTCGCCACACCCGCGGGGCCTTCCGTCCGCGCTACATTGCAGGCCGGATATGAGGCGGTGGTCGCCCGCAAGGCGTCGAGCGGCATCGAGGCCCCCGCCGCTTGACCAACTTATTTCCCCATTATCAGGCCGGCTCTGCTATCAAGGGGCTGAAAAACATAATTTACGGGATTGGATAACGCTCTTGGTCGAGAACTCTAAGGATACTGCCCGCGCCCGGGCGGATATGCGTTTCAAGAAGCAGGAAGAGGCCGCCACGGTGCGGCAAAAGGCGATGGCGGAGTATGTCGCCGAGGCCGACGCCCGCCAGGCCAAGACCAACAAGCTCCGGGCATTGCGCCTTGCCAAGGAAGCGGAAGACCTCGCCAACGCCCCTGCCGTTCCGGTCAAGAAAGCGCCCCGAGCCAAGAAAAAATAGCGCGGCCTTCTTCATCGACGCCCGATCTGGATGCCGGCGGATCGTATCGGCCATGTGCCACGATCAGCAATGCCCGCCATTTCCGCTTTCCCACGCGAAGCAATTTCAACCGCAACCGGGATTTCGCATCCCGCATGTCAGGCGATGATTGACGCGTTTTGATCAGGAGACAGCCATGACCGCACTGACCCTCGAAAAAGCCAAGCACATCATCGACGCCGCCTTCGCCAAGGGCGCCGAGCTGAAGCTCAAGCCGCTCGGCGTTTCCGTGCTGGATGCCGGCGCGCATCTCGTCGCCTTCCAGCGTCAGGACGGCGCCTCGTTCCTGCGCCCGCAAATGTCGGCCGGCAAGGCCTATGGGGCGCTGGCCATCGGCATGGGCTCGCGCCGTGTCGAGGCTTTCGCCAAGGAGCGGCCGCATCTCGTCGCCGGCATTTCGGACGTTTCGGGTGGACGCGTATTGCCGGTCGTCGGCGGCGTGTTGATCCGCGACAAGGCAGGCGCCGTCATCGGCGCCGTCGGAATTTCGGGCGATACGTCGGACAATGACGAGGCCGCCGCCATCGCCGGCATCGAAGCGGCGGGCTTCACCGCCGATCCGGGCTGAGGGGGAGCTTCGTCATCCCAGGGCGAAGCAGGAGCGAAACTCCGTCGCGAAGACCCTGGGATGACGACCAGAAAGAGCAGCCACGCCAATCGCGAACGGATGCGACCATCCAACGAAGGCGGCTAGTTCAAATTTATGTCTCTACTCGCCGACCGCATCGACACCGAAAACCCGGCCAGCACATCGAACAGGGCGATCACCATCAGCGTGAAGAAGACGGAGTGCGCCGCGCCCTTCACCAGCAGGAACTCGACCAGGAACGCCACGAAGACCAGCGTCGACAACAGATGGTCCATGATCGAAGCGTTCGTGGTGCGCACCGACTTCACCATTTCGAGGAACAGGAAGATCAGCCCGATCACGACCATCAAGTCGCCGAGCGTCATCGAAAACACTCCGCCCGACATCATGCTGAACGAGAAGATCTCGGTCGCCCACGGATCGTCGCCGCTGCCGAATATTCCGAGGAGTCCGAGATTGTAGGCCACGAAGGGCACGATCAGCAGCGGGATGGCACCGAACATCAGGCGTCTCCTCTAGCAATTCCAGGAAAGCGGTTTCCCAAGGAATTGCCTAAACAATGGGGGCACCTTCTGTAGAATGCCCCGCAGGCACGCCGTCAAGATTTTTCGCTAGCGCCCGCAAACACGGAAAAAGACCGCGCGAAACAACCCTGTCAGCCACAGTTGCCCCGGCTGACCACCGACACGCCGGGATTCAGCGCTTGAACTGGCCTGTCCGCACGGCGGCGCCGATAGCGTTGAGGATGAAAAGGCCGGCGGTCATCGAGGTGATCTCGTTGACGTCGCGCGCCGGCGCGATCTCGACGATGTCGATGCCGACGACACGTCCCTTGGCGAACAGGCCCTTGATCAGTTCGATCGTCTGCCGGTAGCTGATGCCGCCAGGCGCCGGCCCTTCGACCGCCGGCATGACAGCGGGATCGAGACCGTCGGCATCGATGGTCAGGTAATAGCGGCCACGGTCCGGGATGCGCTTGAGCAGCGCCGCCGTACCGATATCCTGCCATTCATTGGCGGTGACGATGTTGGAGCCGTAGGCGCGGGCCGCCTCGACCTCCTCGAGCCGGGCGCTGCCCTGGCCGCGGATGCCGAGCTGGAAAATCCCGGCTATATGCGCCATCTCCGAAGCGCGGCGGATGGGGCTGGAATAGCCTTCCCTGACCCCGTTGACATTGTCGCGCCAGTCGAGATGGGCATCGATCTGAACCAGGGTGATCGGCCCTTCGTCGTCAAGCGCCCGCAGGATCGGGATTGGAATGCCGTGATCGCCGCCAATGGTGATCGGCAAGGCGCCGGCGACGCGGATCTTGCGGATCGCCGTTTCGGCCAACCTGTAGTGGCCGCCGGCGGCATCGCCGGGAACATCGCCGACATCGACCACCTTGACGTCCTGCCCGTCGAACAGGGTTCCGCCAATGTCGAAATCATAGCGGTCGAGCCCGAGGCTGATGCGCTGCGAGGCGCGCCGCACCGCGGTCGGCGCGTTGGTCTGGTCGTTGACCAGCTCGTCGATCGTGTAGGGACTGCCGTAAGGCATGCCGATGATGGCGACATCCGCCTTCAGCGCATCGAGGTCCTCGACCAGCGGGAAGTTCATGAAGGTCTGGAAGACATCGCGGGGTGCTGTGGTGAGCTTGGTCATGCGGTCCCTCTGAAGCCGGTCGATCATCGCGCGGAAGCGCCGCGACAAGGCATGCGGACTCAATACAGCACCGCCGCCGCAGCTTGTATCGCCACGGACGCCCGGTCTTTGGCATAGTTGGCGGCGCGGCGCACCAAACGCAAAAAAACCGGCCAATGGCCGGTTCTTTTGGCATTCAAACCCTTCGAAAGCTGGTCTCAGCTTTCCTTGGGCGTCAGCACCTGGCGACCGCGATACATGCCGGTCTTCAGGTCGATATGGTGCGGGCGGCGCATTTCGCCGGAATTCTTGTCCTCGACATAGGTCGGGGCCTTGAGAGCGTCGGCCGAGCGGCGCATGCCGCGCTTGGACGGAGAGGTTTTTCGTTTCGGAACGGCCATGGATATGCTCCACTACATGGTCAAAATGCCCCGATAGCCCTCGTGAAAGGGCCGCGTCAGGGCCATAATCTGAGAAAGTCGGGTGCCTATACACGCCCTGCGCCGTTTTGGCCAGCACCGTGGCGATTTTTTTTGAACTGGCAGCGGTTCTACCTAATCAAGACAACCGACATACGCGCCCGAACGGCCGGCGCGGCGTTCGATCAGCGACGCCAGCCGCCGCAGACCCGGACCGGGCTTGGCCGGATTGCGGGCGATCGGATTGGGCAGCGAGACGGCCAGCAATGCCGCCTGCCGCCGCGACAGCTGTTTGGCCGAAACGCCGAAATGGTGCTGCGCCGCCGCCTCGATGCCGTAAATGCCCGGCCCCCATTCGGCGATGTTGAGGTAGATCTCCATGATCCGCCGTTTCGACATCACCGCGTCGAAATAGACGGCCAGCGGCAGTTCGACCACCTTGCGCACCGAGCCCAGCGGCCGCGACCACAGGAAAAGGTTCTTCACCGTCTGCATGGTGATGGTCGAGGCGCCGCGCGTCGCCTCGCCGGCCAGCGCATCGTCGACGACGCCGCGCAATTCGCCGAGATCGATGCCGCGATGGAAGCAGAATTGCCCGTCCTCCGACATGATCACCGAATTGGCCAGCACCGGGGACACATCGTCGATCGACACCCAGCGCCGGTCGTAACCGGAGAAGGTCGCGAGGTCTTTGACCATCAAGGTCGATATCGGATGCACGAAGGACGGCAGATAGAGGAAGGTCAGCACAATGGGTATCGCCGCCAGCACGACGGCGACGACCAGGCCGCGCCGTGCCAGGCGCTTCAGACCGGCGCGGTTCACGCGCCTTGGTCGCGCCATCTCAAACCCTTCGGTTTCATGATCGACGATCGGTTCCGTCAAGCCGCCCCCACCCGCGCCACTCTCCCGCCTCCGGCATAATGGCGCGAGGCTTCTTGCGCAACGTCTGAGTGTCGGCTACCGCTCCCGGCCATGACGAAAGACGAGCAATTGGCCTTTGAGGCCGCACTTCTGGGGCGGGCGGCGGCGATCGAGGCCGGGCTCAGGCTGCTGCTCGACGGCCGCACGCTTGCCGGCGAGATCGCCCGACCGGAGCGTCTGATGGCGGCCATGCGCCATGGCGTGCTGAACGGCGGCAAGCGGCTGCGCCCCTTCCTGGTCATGGAAAGTGCCGCCCTTTTTGGCGCCGATGGCGAGGCGGCGATGCGCGTGGCGGCGGCGCTCGAATGCGTGCATTGCTATTCGCTGATCCATGACGATCTGCCTGCCATGGACGACGACGATCTGCGCCGCGGCCAGCCGACCGTGCACAAGGCCTTCGATGAAGCTACCGCCATACTTGCCGGCGATGCGCTTCTGACGCTTGCCTTCGATGTCCTCGCCGATGAGGCGACGGCGCTGCCGGCGGAGCGCAGGGCGGCGCTGGTGCTGGCGCTGGCGCGCGCGGCTGGCACCGGGGGCATGGTTGGCGGGCAGACGCTCGACCTCGAAGCCGAGCGCAACAGGCCGGACGAAGCCGGCATTATCCGGCTGCAGGCGATGAAAACCGGCGCGCTGATCCGCTTCGCCTGCGAAGCCGGCGCGATCATTGCCGGCGCCGCACCGCAGGACCGCGACCGGCTGGCCGAATTCGGCTCGGCGGTCGGGCTTGCCTTCCAGCTTGCCGACGACCTGCTCGACCTGACCGCCGATGCCAGCCAGATGGGCAAGGCGACCGGCAAGGACGCAGCCGCCGGCAAGGCGACGCTGGTGGCGCTGCATGGCGCGAACTGGGCGCGCAGCCAGCTCCATGGGCTGGTCAAGCAGGCCCATGAATTGCTCGAGCCTTACGGCGGACAGGCAGCCTTGCTGAAGGCAGCGGCAAGCTTCGTTGCAATCCGCAACAACTGAGGTTTGGGCGATCGGATGCCGAACCGTTTTCGGAATTTGTCGGCCTTGCGCTGCCTTGCTTTGGTGTCTCTCAAATGCCCCAAAGCAACTGGGCGCGCTATCTGACCTTGACGACGACCTTGCCCTTGGCGCGTCCTGTTTCGACGTAAGCCAGCGCCTCATTGGTCGCTTCAAAAGGAAAGACCCTGTCGACGACCGGGCGAATCGCCCCATCTTCGATGAGGGACGTGATTTTGCTCAGTTGCTCACCTTGCGCCGACATGAACAGGAACGAAAATCCCACGCCCCGGCGCTTGGCTTTGGTCCTGATACCACGGCTCAGCAGCCGCAGCAGCAGCCTTAGCACCACGTTCAGTCCCTGTTTCCTGGCAAATTCGGGATCCGGAGGACCGGAAATCGAGATGAGCTTCCCACCCGGTTTCAGCACAGTCAGGGATTTCTCAAGCGTCTTGGCGTCCTGGCTGTTCAGGACGACGTCGTAGCCCGACAGGATTTTCTCGAAGTCGTCCTTCCTGTAGTCGACGACGACATCGGCGCCGAGATCCCTGACCAGATCGTTGCTTGCCGCGCCCGCTGTTGTCGCAACGATCGCGCCGAGGTGCTTTGCCAACTGGATGGCGAATGTCCCCACGCCGCCGGAGCCAGCCTGGATGAAGATCTTCTGGCCTGTCTTCAGACCCGCCCTCTCGATGAGAGCCTGCCAGGCGGTCAGACCGACCAGCGGGATCGAGGCCGCCTCTTCCATGCTGAGGTTCGCCGGCTTCAGCGCCACGTCGGCTTCATCGATTGCGATGAATTCGGCGAATGTCCCGATCCGGCCGTCGCGCGGCCGCGCATAGACGGCGTCGCTGGGTTTGAATTTGCGGACTTTCGAGCCCACCCTGACAACCCTCCCGGCAACGTCGTGACCGAGGATGAAGGGCCGGCGATAGGGAAGGACGAGTTTGAATTCGCCGGTCCTGATTTTGGAATCCAGCAGGTTCACCCCGGCGGCATGGACCTCGACCAGGACGTCATTGTCCAGCAGCTCCGGCTCCGGCATCTCGGCCAGCCGCAAAATGCCTTTCTTGTTATATTTATCGACAACGAATGCCTTCATGGCAGTGACTTTCTGAGAGTGTCCGTTGGTGTGCCGTTTGTGTGTGAAATTCTCCGTCCCATCGTTGTTCAGACCGGCAGGCGGAACTGCTTGCGCAAGGTCTTGTCGAACATCCCCGCGGGGGCGAAGCGGCGCAGCAGGCTGACCTGGCGCGCTGCCTTCCCTGCGGTATAGCGCCGTCGCGGACGGGCGTCGGTCGCTGCCTTGACGACCACATCCGCCACCACTTCCGGCCGATCGGCTTTGGGCATCACATCGGCAAGCAGCGCCTTGAGACCGGCGCGCGCCTGATCGTAGTCCTTCAACAGGGAATCCGGCTCGATGCCGTTCTGGTCGAAGACGGTGCGCACGAATGCCGGCTCGATGACCGAGACGCGAATGTTGAAGGCGCGAACCTCATGATCGAGCGATTCCGAATAGCCCTCCAGCGCGTGCTTGACCGCCGAGTAGTGCGCTGAGTATGGCGCGGGCACCAATCCTAGAATCGAGCCGATGTTGACGATGCGCCCTTGGCCGCGGCGCCGCATCGACGGCAACACCGCATTGGTCATGCGCATGACGCCGAACAGATTGACGTCGAACAGAACCTGCACCTGTGCGACCGAAGATTCCTCGGCGCCGCCAAGCAGGCCGACACCGGCATTGTTCACCAGCAGATCGATACGACCGGTCTGGGCCAGCACGGTTGCAACGAGGGCGCTGACGGACTCCCCGTCGGTCACGTCGCAGGTCAGCATGGACACCTTAGCCGGGCCGTTGCCGGCCTTGCTGCGGCTTGTCCCGAAGACGGTATACCCCGCCCGCGCCAAGGCCTCGGCACTGGCGCGGCCGATGCCCGAAGAGGCTCCGGTCACGACTGCGGTTCTTCCCGAAAGGGTATTCATTTGATACTCCAGAGACATGAGGGCTAGCTTTTTGCCGTTGATTGAATTATGATCGTAATATCATATTACACTCATAATGCAATAGCAGAAAGGAAGAGCCGCCATGCGCTACGAAAAGGGCCGAAAGGACGCCTCCCGCGATCGCATCGTCGAGGTCGCAGCCCAGCGTTTTCGCGGTGACGGCATCGCCGCGTCCGGACTGGCAGCCATTATGGGCGACGCCGGGCTGACGAACGGAGCCTTCTATCCGCATTTCCAGTCCAAGGCGGAGCTCGTGCGTGAAAGCCTTGTAGCGGCACTGGAGAGCCAGGTGCAGCAACTGCAGGAGGTATTGGCCGCCGGTGGTCCGGAGATGGGCATAGCGGCGTATCTGTCAGCTGCGCACCGGGACAACCCGGGAACGGGCTGCGCCAACGCCGCGCTGCTCCCGGAACTCGCGCGTCAGCCGCTCGAAACGCGACAAGTCTATACCGAACGCTTGCTGGTTCTGGTGCGCCAGTTGTCTGCAGCGCTTCCGCAGGCCAGGGATCCGGAAGGCGTTGCCATGGGCGTCTTTGCGACCCTCATCGGCGCGCTTCAACTGGCCCGCGCGGTGGCAGGGACCGAATTGTCGGATCGCTTCCTTGCGGCAGGAGCAGATGCCGCGCGCAGGCTGATCCAGCCACGTGACGGCGAGAAGGCATCCATTTAGAGATAGAGCGGCAGCAGCAAAGAGCCTGACATCCTCATCATGGCGGGCCGCATTACAAGAAGGGTCGCTTTGCCTAAAGTCATCGGCCATTGCCAGCACGAGGCCATCTCAACCTGCATCAGGGAATGACCGCATTAGGGCCGGAAGCGACTGGCAGCTTCATGGCTCGGAATCGGACGGCCACCGCGACGCAGTCCGTAAGGGGGGTAACTTGCGACGGAGGAAATCGATTGGACGCCCGAAAATCGTGCTGATGAGGAGGGATAACTCACTTTGCCAAGTTAGAGCGGCGTGTTTCGCCCCTCAGTCACGCCTTGAGACCGAGTGCCTCCACAAGAAGAGCGAACGCTGCAGTGTGCTGGCGTCGGCTGGGATAATAGAGGTGATAGCCCGGGAAGGGTTGGCACCAGTCTTCCAGCACCCGGATCAGGCGTCCGTCTGCGATGAACGGAGCGACCTGGCTCTCAAACGTGTATGCTAGCCCGAGGCCGTCGAGGGCCGCAGCCTCCAGCATTTCCCCGTCATTGATAATGAGGGGGCCATTCATCCTGACTTCAAGTTCCTCACCGCCTTTTTCGAACTCCCAGGCAAAGAGCCCGCCGCTGGTCTTCTGACGGTAGCTGATGCCTTTGTGTTCCCCAAGTTCGCGCGGTGTCTTTGGAACCGTTCGGGTTGCAAAATACGACGGTGATCCAACCACCGCCATACGCAGGTCCGGGCCGATCCTTATTGCCACCATGTCCTTCTGGACCTGCTCGCCGATCCGGATACCGGCGTCGAATTTGCTTGCAACGATGTCAACCAGACCTTCGTCCAGGCTCAATTCCACTTCGATATCCGGATACTGCAGAAGGAGTTTGGCGATGACGGGCCACAGTACTGATTTGGCAGCATACCGGAATGTCGTCAGGCGAATGAGGCCAGTGGGCTTGTCGCGCAGGGCGGCGACGGCGGCGATCTCGCTTTCGATGTGATCGAAGGCCGGTCGCAGGCTTCGCAGCAAGCGCTCTCCAGCTACCGTCACGGACAGGCTGCGGGTGGTGCGTGAGATCAGCCGGACTCCCATGCGCTGTTCCAGCGTTCTGACAGCGTAACTGAGCGCCGACTGCGATAGACCAAGCTTTGCTGCGGCGCGTGTGAAGCTGCCCGCCTCTGCTACGGCGATGAAGACTGCCAGCTCGCTGAAATCTCCGCGCCTCATTTATCAATCCCATTTCTAACTTCATGCAGATTATAGAGGCTAATCGTATCGAGTCCTATTCGCTATTTCACCAGGCAGACAACGAACGCTGAGACGGACGTGCCACAAGCCAACGCAGCATAAACTGAAAGATACCGGCCATGAAGGATATGCCTATGAACAGAGTATGGATGATTACCGGCGCAGGGCGAGGCATGGGCCTCGACTTTGCCAAAGCGGTCCTGGCCATCGGCGATAAGGTCGTTGCGACCGGTCGTAACCCAGATCGGGTCGCCAAGGCGATCGGGCAGTCGGACAATCTTTTGGTCGTCACGTTGGACGTGACCAAGCCGGCCGACGCCGACGCCGCGGTGAAGGCAACCCTGGACCGCTTTGGTCGCCTCGACGTGCTCGTCAACAATGCCGCGGGCTTCTATGCCGGCTATTTCGAGGACCTGACTCCGGCCCATATCGAACTTCAGCTCGCGTCCACCCTGACCGGCGCCATGAACGTCACCCGCGCAGTCCTGCCAGTCATGCGCGCGCAGGGTTCTGGCAAGGTCATTGCCATCTCATCGACGGCCGGCCTGGTCGGCTTTGAGTTCTGTTCTGCATACGCCGCGGCAAAGTTCGGCGTTGATGGCTGGATCGAGTCACTGCAAGCCGAGGTGGCGCCGTTCGGCATTGAAACGATGATCGTGAACCCCGGGTTTTTCCGCACGGAGCTGCTGACGGACGAATCCACACAATATGCTCCGTCATTCGTCAGCGATTACAGCGAACGTCGCGCCCAGCAGATAACGGGTTGGAAAGCCGCGAACGGCCAGCAAGTCGGCGACCCCGCGAAACTCGCGCAGGCGTTGATCACTCTGGTCGACAAGCCGGAGTTGCCCCGTCGGTTCATCGCCGGCGCCGATGCTCTTGCAATGGTCAGGCAGAAACTCGCTCTGCTGCAGCAGCAGGTCGATGCCCATGAGGAGCTATCCGGGTCGCTGGCCTTCGACAGCTGAACGTCGCATCCAGCACTGCCGTCGTCGCAGGTCTATTTATGAGCGCCGTCGATAGGCTCATGCGAATTTTGAGGGCTAATTCGGATGTCGCGTCCGTGCTCTCCTGAGGGTTGACCCTTAGGCAACCGGCCAATGACAGGCCTTCGAATAGACGTCCCTTTCCGACCGATGCCGTAGGCTTCGTCGGTCCGATCGATTTCGCGAGAAGTCCCAATCCCGCCCGCCACTCGAGGAGACGACATGCCAGAGCACCGACAGCTAGCCTTGGACATCAACAGCCGGCGCCACCAGTTCAATCTTGATGTACGCGTGACTCTGCTGGATGCACTACGCGAGCATGCCAACCTGCCCGGCACGAAAAAAGGCTGTGATCATGGGCAGTGCGGCGCCTGTACCGTCCACGTCGACGGCGAGCGGGTATTGAGCTGCCTGACGCTGGCGGCCCAGGTCGAAGGCCGTCAGGTCACGACGATCGAGGGCCTCCAGGCTGCCGACGGCGTGATGCACGCAGTCCAGACCGCGTTCATCGAGCACGATGCATTCCAGTGCGGCTATTGCACCCCCGGTCAGATCATGTCGGCCGTTGCATGCATTCGTGAGGGCCACGCCGATACGGACGAGGACATCCGCGAATACATGAGCGGCAACATCTGCCGGTGCGGCGCTTACCCCCATATCGTCGCCGCGGTGCGCGATGCCGCCAGCCGCCTGAAGAAGGAGGCAGCACTATGAGACCTTTCGAGTATCTCCGCGCCAAAGATGCCGCGAGGGCGCTTGCCGAGGCTGCCAAGCCAGAGACAAGATTTCTCGCCGGTGGGACCACGCTTCTTGACCTCATGAAGCTGAATGTCGAGCGTCCTGCGCGGGTGGTCGACATCACGCGCCTTTCCGGCCTGGACACGATCGAGGTATCGGCGGATGCCATTCGCATCGGTGCGCTCGCCAAGATGAGCAAGGTCGCCGACCACGCCGATATCAAGCAGGCTGCGCCGGTGCTTTCCGAAAGCCTGTGGCGCGCTGCCTCGGCACAGCTGCGCAACATGGCGTCCATCGGTGGAAACTTGATGCAGCGAACCCGTTGCACCTACTTCCGGGACCCGGGCGCTTATTCGAACTGCAACAAGCGCAATCCAGGTTCCGGATGCGCTGCCCTTGGCGGCGTCAACCGCAACCACGCGGTGCTCGGCACGAGTGACGCGTGCATAGCAATCTACCCCGGAGATTTTGCGGTTTCCCTGGTGGCATTCGACGCCACGGTCATCATCCGGGGAGCTTCCGAACGCAAAATTCCCGCCGACGAATTCTTCCTTCTCCCTGGCGATACCCCGCACCTTGAGCATGAGCTGTCGGCCGGCGAGATGGTCGTCGGGATCGAGATCCCGCGTTCGGCAGCCCTGGAACGCTCGCATTATCTCAAGGTCCGGGATCGCGCGTCGTACGAGTTCGCCGCGGCCAGCGCTGCTGTCGGAATCGAATTGGAAGCCGATGGCAAGACAATTCGCGAAGTACGCATCGCGGTCGGCGGCCTCGCCACCAAACCCTGGCGCCTGCGCGCCGTCGAAAATTTGCTCAAGGGAAAGACGCTCGACGAGGCGACGATTCGTAGCGCCTCGTCAGCCGCCGGCGACGGCGCGAAGTCGAGCGGACATAACGCATTCAAGGTTGAACTGGCACCGAAGGTCGTGGCCCGCGCCCTGATGACGGTAGGAGGTATCGCATGACACATGGTAACGCGTTCGAACTCAACCGCCGCACCGTCTTGAAGCTCGGCGCCGGCGTAGCCGCTGTCGCTGGCGCCGCTGTCGATCTCTCGTCAAAAGCCGTTGCGGCTGAGACCGTCCCCGCCAAGGCGCCAGCTCTCGGTGCCAGGCTTTCCCGCGCCGAAGGCCCGTTGAAAGTAACCGGGCAGGCTCGCTATGCGATCGAGCAGAAGCTGGAGAACCTGGCCTATGGCGTAACTGTCCAATCGACGCGGCCGGCAGGGCGTATCGTCAGTATCGATACGTCGGCCGCCAAGGCTCTACCGGGTGTCCTGGATGTCTACACCGCGCAGAATTCCCTGAAGCTCAACAAGCCGACCGTCTACAGCAAGGGCGGCGGAGCGACCGAGGAATTTACCCCAATTCAAGACGATGTGGTCCGTTTCAACGGCATGCATATCGCGCTCGTGGTCGCAGAAACCTTTGAGCAGGCAACGGAAGCGGCAAGTCTTCTCAAGATCGAATATGAGGACGGCGACCCTATTCTCGACATCAACGATCCCAAGGCAAAAGTGCAGCCCATCGATGAGATGGGTGCCGCGTGGGGCGATGCGGCGACAGCGTTGGCCAATGCCGAGGTCAAGGTAGACGTCACTTACACGACGTCACGCGAATACAATGTGCCGATGGAGCCGCATGCGTGCATCGCTTCCTGGGACAACGGGAAAATCACCGTCTGGGAGCCCAGCCAGTGGGTTGGCGGGGCACGGAGCGTCGTGTCGGAATGGCTCGGCATCGACATCGAGAATGTGCGGGTGATCTCGCCCTATGTCGGCGGTGGGTTCGGGTCCAAGATCGGGGCACATCCGCATGTGGGGCTGGCTTGCGCGGCCTCGCGGAAACTGGGCAGGCCGATCAAGGTTTCTCTCACGCAGCCGCAGACCTTTACCGGCCTTGGCGGCCGACCGGCGACACGGCAGACACTCTCAATCGGAGCCTCGAAGGACGGAAAGATAAGCTCGATCGTCCATGAGAGCTGGAACGAGACGGCGATTGACGAAGTCCATATCGAGGCTTGCAACAATGTGACGAAGATCATGTATGCGACGCCGAACTTTTCTTCACGTCTCAACGTCGTCCCGGTCAATACGGTCCAGCCCGGCTGGAAACGGGGCCCCGGCGAAAACCCCAGTGCCTATGCTGTGGAAAGCGCGATCGACGAGCTGGCGTACGCGCTCAGCATGGATCCGGTCACGCTGCGCCTTGCCAACTGGGCGGAGACGGATCCCAGCAATGGGATGAAGTGGAGCACTCGACAGTTACGCGAAGCCTATGCCGTGGGCGCGGAAGCCTTCAGCTGGTGGAACCGGAACCCGGCCCCTCGCTCGATGCGCGAAGGCCGCGAGTTGATCGGTTATGGAATGGCCGCCGGGTCATACCCCATGATCCGTACCGCGAGCGAAGCCAAGATCGTACTCCATGCCAGTGGACAGATCGAAGTCCTCAGCGCGGGCACCGACATGGGAACGGGGACCTATACCATTCTCGCCCAGACAGCGGCTGACGCATTGGGCGTTCCTGTTGAGACAGTCGCGGTGCGGCTGGGCGATACCCTCCTCCCCAGATCGGCGCTCGCAGGCGGTTCCCAGCAAGCCAACAACCTGACGGGAGCGGTGGACAAGGCGGCCAGGAATGCACGGGACGCCTTGCTGGCGCTTGCCGCATCCGATCCGAAGTCGCCGCTGGCAGCCTCGAAGGCGACTGACCTCACGTTCGAAAACGGCTCGGTGCAACCGACCCGACGGCCGAACGGCGGTATCGGCATCGCGGAACTCTTGAAGGCAGTGGGCAAAGACAAACTGGAAATCGAGGGTAACACCTTTGCTCCCGGCGCCACCGAGGAGATGAAGAACGGAGCTGACCGCAGTTTTGCACAGTTGAAGGGCGCTGTGGAAGGAGGCGTCTCGGCCCATAGCTGGTGTGCGCATTTCGTGGAAGTTCGGATCGATGAGGATTTTGGCACGATCCGCGTCAAGCGCATGGTCTCGGCATTCGATAGCGGCAGGATCTTCAATCCGAAGCTTGCGGAAAGCCAGTGGATCGGCGGTATGGTCATGGGTCTCGGGCAGGCTCTCCTGGAAGAAGGTTACGTCGACCAGCGAGACGGGCGCACCATCAACGCGAATTTTGCCGACTATGCCGTCCCGGTTAACGCCGATGTGCCCGACATCCAGGTGATTTCGGTTGGAATTCCGGACATGCAGGCAACCGCTCTTGGCGGCAAAGGCGTCGGCGAGATCGGTGTCGTAGGGGTCGCACCTGCGATCGGTAATGCCGTCTTCCACGCGACCGGCAAACGCATTCGAAGCCTTCCGATCACGCTGGAAAAGCTCGTTTGAGTTCGGTCGATGCGCCCTGGTGACCCTCAGGCTCGCAAATAGGCGAGCATGCAAAAACAACGATTCTAAACCCAAGGCAAAACTGGGTCGCTAATCCCTGGTCGCCGCCTGTTGTAACGTCACCAAGCAACGCCGGGAAAGTGTGCAACGGTTTTCCCGGCGCGTTCAATTGTCTTTGATCAGCACGATCTTCGCCGGATCGAAATCGATCCCGACCATCGTCCCTTCCGCCACGGCGGGTGTGACATCAGGCGATGTCGCGAACAGTTCGACCGCCGGATCGCTGATCGCGATCCGGTATTCCATGTGGTCGCCGAGATACGAGCTCTTGACCACCTGGCCCTTCATGGTGCCCGCTGGCTGGCCGGGCAAGATTCGCACGGCATTCGGGCGCACAGCGAGCATCGCCGGTCCCGGAGCGTTACCGCGACCCGGCATGTCGAGCAGCAAGGGTCCGACCTTGACCCTTGCACTGGTCGCATTGCTGGAAACCACCTCGACGTCGAGCAGATTGGCGTCGCCCATGAAGTTGGCGATGAAACGGTTGGTCGGCTCGTTGTAGAGGTCGCGCGGCGTACCGTCCTGGGCGACGCGAGCGGCGTTCATGACGATGATGCGGTCGGAGACGGCGAGCGCCTCTTCCTGGTCATGCGTGACATAGACCATGGTCAGCGCCAGATCTTGCTGCAGGCCGCGGATTTCGTCGCGCACCCGCCGGCGCAGTTTGGCGTCGAGATTGGACAGCGGCTCGTCGAACAGCAGCACCTTCGGCTCCAGCACGATGGCGCGCGCCACCGCGACGCGCTGCTGCTGGCCGCCGGACAACTCGCTCGGCTGGCGCTTCTCGTAGCCGGACAGGCCGACAAGCGACAGCTTTTCGGCGGCGCGCTCGGCTGCCTGCGCCTTGCCAAGCCCCATCGCCCGCAGGCCGTAGCTGACATTCTCCATCACGTTCATATGCGGAAACAGCGCATAGGACTGGAAAACCATGGAGACATCTCGCTCGGCGGCGGACAGCAAGGTGACATCCTTGTCGTCGATCAGGATGCGCCCGGTGCTGGTCTGTTCCAGCCCGGCGATCAGCCTGAGCGTCGTGGTCTTGCCGCAACCCGAGGGCCCGAGCAGCGTCACCAGGCTGGCCGGCGCGATGTCGAAGCTGACATTGTCGACGGCGATCACCGCGCCGTATTTCTTGGTGACGCCCTCGAACCGCACGGCCGGCCTGTCCGTGACAACCGGGGCAGCATTCTTCGCCGTCTGATCCACGCCGCTTCTCCCCATCAGATTGCCGCCACGACGGCTTCCGGACCCGCACGGCGCCGGCCGAGCCGGCGTTCGCCGACCAGCAGCTGGATGCCAATGAGGATGACCATCATGACGACGATCATCACCGCCGAATAGACAATCGCGATGCCGTATTCGCCGACATCTGCGCGCCCGACAATGTAGACCGTGGCAAGGTTGAACCGGCCGCTCGCCAGGAAGATGACGGCGCTGACCGCCGTCACCGCGCGCACGAAACTGTAGATCATCGCGGTCACGATCGCCGGCTTCAGGATCGGCAGGATCACCCGCCGCAAGGTAGCAAAAGACCGCGCCCCAAGCGTCAGCGATGCCTCGTCCAGGCTCTTGTCGATCTGGCCCAGATTGGCGAGCCCGGCACGGATCGCCACTGGCATGTTACGGAAGATGAAGGAGATGACGATGATCAACCCGGTACCGGTCAACTGCACCGGCGGCACGTTGAAGGCAAGGATATAGCTGACGCCGATCACCGTGCCGGGAATGGCGAAACTCATCATGGCCAGGAACTCGAACATGGTACGCCCGGCGAAACGCTGCCGGTCGAGCAGATAGGCCGTCAGGATGCCGAGCGCCGCGGTGAACGGCATCGCCACCAGCGCAAGGCCGATGGTCATCAGCAGCGACGGCCAGGCCGAGCCGCTGAAAAACCAGCCATTGACGCCTTTCTCGATCGAAAAGGCGGTGAGGAAATATTGGAGCGTCGGCGTGTTGTCGCGCCCGATCGATTGCACGAAACCGCCGCCCAGGATGATGCCGTAGACCACGATGGTCAGAACCAGCCACGGAACGACGGCGGCGTAGCAGCCGATCCGCAAGGCCTTGGGCAGCGTCGCCGGTACGCCGCCATCGCCCTTGCCTGCGACGGTGACGTAGCTGCGGCTGCCGATCCAGCGGCGCTGGATGACGAAGGCTGCCAGCGTGAACATCAACAGCACGATCGCCAGCACCGCCGCGCGACCCTGGTCGTGCGCCGCGCCAACCACCGCGAAGAATATATCGGTCGACAGCACGTTGAAATTGCCTCCCAGCACCAGCGGATTGGCGAAATCGGCCATGCTCTCGATGAACGAGATCAGGAAGGCGCTGGCCAGGCCCGGCCGGATCAACGGCCAGGTGACGGTGCGAAACGTCCGCCAGCGGCTGGCGCGCAAGGTCTGCGACGCCTCCTCCATGCTCGGGCTGACCCCTTGCAGCACGCCGACCAAAACCAGGAAGGCGATCGGCGTGAAGGCCAGCACCTGCGCGATGGTGATGCCGGCCATGCCATAGATCCAGCGGCTGCG
This sequence comes from Mesorhizobium sp. C416B, assembly GCF_030323165.1. Taxonomy (NCBI): domain Bacteria; kingdom Pseudomonadati; phylum Pseudomonadota; class Alphaproteobacteria; order Hyphomicrobiales; family Phyllobacteriaceae; genus Mesorhizobium; species Mesorhizobium sp. C416B. The sequence goes on along the minus strand of NZ_CP100471.1, from coordinate 4,371,160 downwards.
CGGAATGCCGAGATGCACCGACATGAGGTTGGTGACGATGCCGGCGCGGCCGAACAGCAGGATCAGCGCCAGGCCGATGACGAAGGGCGGCGTGATGATCGGCAGGATGGACAGGCCGCGCAGCAACCATTTGGCCGGCAGCTTGGTGCGTAGCGCGATCAGCGCCAGCGCTAGGCCGAGCGCCGTGCAGAAAAAGCCGACGAGGACTGCGATCGCCACCGTGTTCCACGCCACGCCGCAGGAGCCCTCGCCATAGAGGCAGCGCAGGCTCCATATGTTGGCGCTAAAGATCTTATCGAAGAACAGCGCCGGCACGACATTGCCGTCATTGTCCTTGATGGCCGAGGTGAGGATCGACAGCAGCGGATAGGCGACGAACAGGATCAGCGAAGCAATCACGATTGAGAGCGAGCCGACGACGAAACGGTCGCCCTTGCACCATCCCCGCGCAGCGAGCGCCTCGGCGATGAACATCAGCATCGCCACGGCATAGAGCGCCGCACCCCAGCCGAGCCCCGGCTGTATCGGTCCCGGCGTGCCGGCGACCTGGGTAAGCAAGCCAAATCCCCAGCCCGAATGGATGATGGAAAAGCCTTCGATGGCCAGCCACAGCAGGCCCGCCGCGCCTGCAACCGCCAGGCTCTTGGGGTTGTTGCGCGCCACCAGCCAGCTCGCCAGCAGAAGCGGCAGGATAATCGGCAACAGCCAGGGCCGGCCACCGAGCGCCAGCATGATGGCCGGCGTCGCATCCGCCGGCTGTGCCAGCCAGTCGAACGAAAGGAAGCCGCCTTCGACCTTGTACCAAGGCAAGAGCACGAAGCTCGCCCACGCGGCCATTACCCAGGGGAGCGCGCTGCGTCCAGGAGCGGAACTGACCATGGAACCGGCCGCGGCCATTCAATGTCTTTCTGTTGCCAAAGGACGGTGCGCCAGCTGCCGCGAAGGGCAGCCGGCGATCAGATGCTAGAGTGAGCGCGAAAGAACGCGCTCAGCCGCCATTGCGGACCTCGTCGGTGAACTTCTTCAACAGCCGCTTGCGTTCGGCCGACGAGCCGTATTTGGCGAAGTCGTAGTCGATCAGCTTGATCTTCGAGAGGTCCGGCGCCTCGGGCGGCACCGGCGTGGCGGTGTTCGACGGGATCTGGAAGCTGCCGTTCGGCGCCGCGAGCTTCTGCGCGTCCGGGCTCAGCGCCCAGTCGTAGAATTTCTGCGCCTCTTCGGCATGCTTGGCGCCCGTCACGATGCTCATCGAACCGATCTCGAAGCCGGTGCCTTCGCAAGGCGACACCACCTTCACGGCAGGGTTCTGTTTCGCGGCATTGATCACGTCGTGCTGGAAGGAGATGCCGATCAGCGTCTCGCCCTTGCCGACGGCGAGCGCCGGCGCAGCCCCTGCCTTGGTGTATTCGGCGATGTTCTTGTTGAGCTGCTTGAGATAGTCGAATGCCTTGTCCTCGCCCATCAGCTGGACGATGGTGGCAAGCATGGTCCAGGCCGTGCCCGATGAATTCGGGTCGGCCATCTCGATCTCGCCCTGGAATTCCGGCTTGACCAGATCGGCCCAGCACGCCGGCGCGGTCAGCCCGCGCTGCTTCAGATCTTCCTCATTGTAGCCATAGCCGAGCGCACCGAGATAAATGCCGACCGTGCGGTTCTTCGACCTGTCGGCCTGCTTCAGCGCCCAGTCGCGCAAGTTTGCCAGTTGCGGCGACTTGTATTCCTGGGTGAGGCCCTCTTCCGCCGCCTGCAGATGCGGGTCGCCGGTGCCGCCCCACCAGATATCGGCTTGCGGATTGTCCTTCTCGGCCCGGAGGCGGGCGTAGATTTCGCCGGCGCTCATGCGGGTCATGTCGACGCTGACGCCCGTCTCCTTCTGGTAGGTGGTCGCCATCGCCCGGCACCAGGCCTCGTCGACGGCGCAATACATTGTGAGGCTGCGGTCGGCCGCCTGGGCGGCACCCGCCAATCCGAACATGGCCAGCGCCGCGCCAAGGCCAAGCCAGGCGGCGCGCAAGCCTTGCTTACTGTCAAATGTCTTCATCGATATTCCTCCCTGTCTTCTCACTGGAAACGATCTACCCGTCGTCGAGCGGCACTCCGATCACCTGGGACAATGTCGCCGCGACACCGGGTGCTGCCGCAAGCACGGGATTGCCCTTCGCCATGCCGTCGCCGTCGAGGAACCGGTTCACCCGGCCGCCGGCCTCCTCCACCAGCAGCAATCCGGCCAGGCAGTCCCACGAATTGATGTGCAGCTCGGCATAGGCATCCGAGCGGCCGTCGGCCACATAGGCCAGCCCAAGCGCTCCGGAGCCGGAGCGGCGTACATTGGCGCCGAGCGCCCACACCAGGCTCACCTTGTCGAGATACTCACGGTTCGGAATCCTCGGCGACCAGCCGAACTCCACAAAGGCACGGTCGAACGCTTGCGTCGGCGAAACATGGATCGGCGCGCCATTGCGTGTCGCGCCTTGCCCGCGACGGGCAAAATACGTTTCGCCGATGGCCGGATTGGCAATGCCGCCGATCTCGCTGCGGCCGTCCTCGACGAAAGCTATCGAAATGCAGAAATGCGGAATACCGCGCATGAAATTGGCGGTGCCGTCGATGGGGTCGACGACCCACATGCGGGCAGAGCCGATGCCACCGCCTTCCTCGCCCAAAAACCCGTCCTGCGGAAAAGCGTCTGCCAGCGTCGCGCGGATGTGCTCCTCGACCTTACCGTCGGTTTCAGTGAGAAAATCCTGCGGGCCTTTCATCGCCACCGGCTGGACGGCGCCCTGCCGGGCATAGCCTTCCATCGCCAGTTGCCCGGCCGTGACAAGCAGTTTCCGGCAGACCTCGGCACGCCTGTCCATCTCGGCCTCGGACAGCCGGTCCGCCTTCGGATGCGCCGCCGCCCTGCTCATGCAGCCGGTCCGGACAGTCGCGCCCTCAATGCCGTCTTCGGCGAAATGGACAGGGTATTCCTCCGATGCCACTCTTGAGCCGGCTTGTATTGCACGGCTGTGCAAAGCTGTTGCATTCCGCCATGCCTGTCAAGTGCGGTGGGTGGCAATGGCAGAAGAGTTGCATTACATTGCACGGGCGTGCAAAGAATTACGAAAACAGCAGCGAGAGCGTTCGCTTGACGGTTCCGAGAATCCGCACCGGTTTTTCCAGCGCCCAGCAGGTTGCCGACCTCGCCGGGGTTTCGCGCTCGGCCGTGTCACGTACCTTCACGCCCGGCGCTTCCGTTTCCGGGGAAACCCGCGAGCGGGTGATGCTGGCGGCCGAGCAACTCGGCTATCACGTCAACCATCTGGCTCGCGGCCTGATGCGGGCTTCGACCGGCATCGTCTGCCTCATCGTTGCCGACGGCGACACGCCCTATCATGCCCGCCTGCAGAAGGCGCTGACCCAACATCTGCGGGACGCCGGCAAAATGGCCATGGTGTTCAACACCTCCGGCCCCAGCCACCATGTCGACCAGGCGCTGCGCAACACGCTGAACTATCGCGCCGATGCGAGCATCGTTCTGTCCGGCTCGCCGCCGCAGTTGCTGATCCGCACCTGTCTTGAGAACGGCCAGCGGCTGGTGCTGATCAATCGCGATGACCGCTTCGACGGCCCGCACAATATCGGTGTCGACAACGCTGCAGCCGCAGAGGCAGCGCTGCATGCCTTCATCCGGGCCGGCTGTACCCGCCCCGCTTTGGTGACCTCGGCTGCCGGCACGCCCAGCCTGCTCTCCCGCGAAACCGCCTTCCTTACCGCCGCGCAGAAGGAAGGGCTGGAGGTGACCGTGTGGCGCGAGGGCCGCACCGGCTATGCCACCGGAGCCGATGGCGCCAGGCGACTCTTTTCCGGCCGGCAGCGGCCGGATGCGGCGTTCTGCGTGACCGACCTGATTGCGTGCGGCTTTCTCGATGCGGCCCGCCACGAGTTCGGCATCAACGTACCCCGCGATCTCTGCGTCATCGGCTTTGACGACATTGAACAGGCCGACTGGGCCTCTTACCGGCTGACGACGTTCTCGCCGCCGATCGAGGAGATCGCCAGGCGCGCCGTGCGGCTCGCGACCGGCGCGCGGGAGGAGGCTGGCAGCCGCCTGATCTGCCATGCGCCCATGGTCTGGCGCAGCACGGTGAGGCCGGGCCAGGGCTGATGCGAAACATGTGTCGGTCAAGACGGGAAACGTACTGATGTCCAAGAAAAAGGCCAGGAAGACCCGCCAGGCGGCAAGACCGGTGGAGATAGCTGTAGACCCCGAAATCCGGAGCATGATGCGCAAGTTCGGCCTGACCGAGGAAGAAGCACTGCGCATGATGCGCGAATGCGATGCCACCCTCTATGGCGCCAACTCCGGGCACGTGCAGCCAGGATCTTGACGGCCCGCCAGGCGCGAACGGAATTTTAATGTAAATCAAGCGTAATCCCGACCGTTAAAATGATGCGTATGTGTTGGGGTTGCGCATGCCGGAATATTCTTTCTTCATCCGCTCGATCCGGATCCGCTACATCTCGGGATTGCTCATCTTTGCGCTGGCTTCCACCGCGGTGATGTTTGCGCTCAATCGCGTCAATTCCTTCCGCCACGACATCGACGCGCTGAGCAGCAATCTCGTCGTCTTCACCCGCGACCTGCGCAACGCCTCCAGCTTTGCCGAAACCGCCAGCACGACCTGGCGCACCGAAACCCGTGACGGCCTTGCCGCCGCAGCGCGCGGCCATTCGCAACGCCTGACCAGCGAGATCGAAACACTGTCCGCGGAGTTGGCCGCGATCAAGCCGAGCCTGTCGGCCAAAACGCTGGACGAACTCTCGTCGGCCGCCGTCAACGGCGACCTGTTCTGGTCGTCGCGCGACATCGTGCGCAACTTCAACCTGATGTCGGCGGCGCAACAGACCGACGAATGGAGTTCGCGCGAAATCCTCAACCAGAACGACCTGTTCGTCCAGCCGATGCTGGTGCGTGTGCGTACCGCCATGGATGGCGAACGCCATCTGGCCGACGCCTCCAGCGACAGGCTGCTGTTGTGGGCAAGCGGCCTTCTGTTCGCGGTTCTTGCCATCGTTGCCCTCTGGATCTTCCGGCCGATGGAAAATGCGATTCGCCGCGCCTTCACCGAATCCGCCGCATCCTTGTTCAAGGCCGAAGCGGCCGACCGCGCCAAATCGGAATTCCTGGCCAATATGAGCCATGAGATCCGCACGCCGATGAATGGCGTGCTGGGCATGGCCGAACTGCTCGCCAAGACCGAGCTTAACGCGCGCCAGAAAACCTTCACCGAAGTCATCGTCAAGTCCGGCAATGCGCTGCTCACCATCATCAACGACATCCTCGATTTCTCCAAGATCAATGCCGGTCAGCTGACGCTCGATCCTGCACCCTTCCGGCTTGCCGAAGCGGTCGAGGACGTGGCCACACTGGTGTCGGCGCGCGTCGCCGAAAAGAACCTCGAGCTGATCGTGCGTGTCGACCCGCGCCTGCCTGCCCATGTCGTCGGCGATGCCGGACGGTTCCGTCAGATCGTCACCAATCTGCTCGGCAATGCGGTGAAGTTCACCGAGAAGGGCCATGTGCTGATCGATGTCGGCGGCGAGGTGGTCGACGGCATGGTCCAGCTCAAGGTCCGCGTCGAGGACACAGGCATCGGCATTCCTGCCGAGAAGCTCGAGAACGTGTTCGAGAAATTCGCGCAGGTCGACGGCTCGTCGACGCGCCGCCATGAAGGCACCGGCCTCGGCCTTGCCATCGCCGCCCGCCTCATCGACCTGATGGGCGGCAAGATCGGCGTCGAAAGCGAGATCGGCCGCGGCTCGGTGTTCTGGTTCGCCGTGCCGCTGCCGGCGCATCAGCAGGACACGCGCAACGAGATCGTGCCGGTCGATGTCACCGGCGCCCGCGTGCTGGTCATCGACGACAACCCGGTCAACCGCGAGATCTTGCTGGAGCAGCTCAGAAGCTGGAGCTTCGACTGCGCGGCCGCCGAAAGCGGCGCCGTCGGCCTCGCCTTTCTAGACCGGGCCAGCCAACTCGGTGCTGCGGTCGACTGCATCATCCTCGACTACCAGATGCCCGGCATGAACGGCGCCGATGTCGCCAAGGCGATTTCCGCCGACAGCCGTCTCTCCGCCATCCCGGTGGTGCTGCTGACCTCGGTCGATCAGGTCGATTTCGGCAAGATGGTCATCGATTTCGGCATCGCCGCGCATCTCACCAAGCCGGCGCGCTCGGCCATCCTGCTCGGCACCGTCATCTCGGCCATCCAGAAAGCGCGGGCCCAGATCGGCAAGGCCCAGTTCGTTCGCGAGCCTGTTGTTCCGCAGGCGGCACCCGTGACGCCACCCGCCTTCACCGTCATTCGCGGCCCGGCAATTCCGGCGGCCACAGTGCCTGAATCGATCGCCACGCCAAACGGCCCGATCGATATTCTGATCGCCGAGGACAATGACGTGAACCAGCTGGTGTTCGGCCAAATCCTCAATGGGCTTGGCCTCAGCTACCGCATCGCCAGCAATGGCCGCACGGCCGTTGAGATGTACCGGGCGCTGCGGCCGAAGCTGATCCTCATGGACGTCTCCATGCCGGAGATGAACGGCTACGAGGCGACCCGCGCCATCCGGGCGGCGGAGGCAGCGAGTGGCAATCACACACCAATCATCGGCGTCACCGCGCACGCACTGAAGGGCGACCGCGACAAATGTATCGAGTCCGGAATGGACGACTATCTGCCTAAGCCGGTGTCGCCCGACCGCCTCGGCAGCAAGATCGGCACATGGCTCAGCGAAACGGTCGCGGTAAAGAGGGCTTGATCAAATCGCCGCGTCCAGACGATAGCGGCGCATCCAGTCCAGACTAATCTCGTCCGAGAGCTTGGCGACGCCCGGCTTTACGTCGGCGGCATTCGGCGCCGGAACGCCCAGGGCCTTGCAGATGGATGCCAATGCCGCTGCCGGATCGCCTGACAGGCGCTCATAGCCGATGCGCAGCGGGACGATCCCCTGCTCCGCGAACCAGACGTTCCAGCCCGCGTCATAGGCTTCGAGTTCGGCAAGCTCGCGCTGGATCCGCTTGAAATCGTAGCGGGGTTCCTGCGGCGGTGCGACTCGTTCGATCTCGGTTCCGTCGGGCGCGATGTGCCAAAGCCCGGTCTGCTCGGCCTTGATCAGCGACACCGCCTGCGCCAGCTTGTTTTCGCGCGAAAGATGGATGTAGAGGACCCGCCCGAAGGCCTTTTCAAAGCGTGCTTTGTCCGATGGCAGGTCTGGGTAGATCCGGTCGAGGATTGCCGAGAGTTCATCCAGGTTTTCCCGCATCAGGCGCAAGCCGAAGACGCCCGTTCCGCCCCTTCCCGCGCTGATTGCCGCACCGAGATAGGCGAGGTCGAAATCATGCGCGCTCATCGTCTCGGGATGCGGCAATTTCCACTCTTCGGCCCATTCCGCCTTGTCCTGCCGCCGGTAGAACGAGTGCGGATCGCCGGCTGTTTTCGTCGAGGCCAGAAGGCCGCACAGCAAGGTGCTTCCGGTTCTCGGCGTGCCGCAGATTATGTAGCCGTCACGCATCTCGGGGCTCTGTCGCTTGTCATGGATTGGGCTAACCTCGCCAGGCGCGGTGACACGCGCGCTTCGCGAAGGACTCCAGTCTAGCCGCGCCGGAAGGGATAGAGGAATTGCTGCCAGTATCCGTTCGGAACGGGATGTCCGTGAATGCCGTAGCCGTTCGGCCAGCGCCCTTCGGGCATATGGTGGGTACCGAACAGCCGGTCGAGCAGCGGGAAATGGATGGCGAAGTTTACGTCGATCGCTTCTTTCTCGAGGCCGTGATGCCAGTGGTGGTAACGCGGCGACACCAGCACCTTTTCGACTGGACCGAAACTGGTTCCGATGTTGGAATGGATGAAAGACGAATAGACGTAGACGATCAATATATACGTCTGGATAGCCGATTCATCGAACCCCAGCACGAACATCGGGGTGGCCGTCAGGCTGCGCAGCACGATGATTTCCAGGAAATGCATGCGCGCACCGGCAATCCAGTCCATCGACTTGGCGGAATGGTGCACGGCATGGAACTTCCACAGCCAGGGAATGCGATGAAAGGCCCGATGCACCCAATACTGGGCAAGGTCGGTCAGAAACATCACCGCCAGCAGTTGCACCAGCCACGGCAAGTCGTGGACCCAGGCGCGCACCGAACCAAGGGCGCCCTGCGCATTGACGAAGTTGGACGGCGCCAAGGTCAGGTAGGTCAAAATCTGCACCAGCAGCGATGAGACCAGATAGTAGAACAGGTCCTCGCGCCATTCGTCGCGGAACACGGTCTGATCCTTGTTGCGCGCGAAAAGACGTTCGAGCGGAACGAACAGCACACCCATGAACAGGGCGTTCAGGATGAAGAAATCAAGCCCGAAGAACACCCCTTCGATGTGCAGTTGATGGCGCACCGGAAGCATGCCGACCAGCGACGCCAGCAGCACAGTGAACATCGCTGCCGCGCCGAGCGTCTTTTGCCTGCGCAGAGTCATGCTGAGGATCGCCAGGATATAGCCGGAGATGAGGACGAAATAGAGCACCGGCTTGAAGAACAGCATCTGGTGGATGGGGGCCAGATCCGGCATCGATGTAAGCGACGGGTAGCGCAGCACGATGACCATCAGCAGGGCGGTGACCCCGGCAAGCAAGCCAATCGAGCCGGACAGCCAGCCAGAACCGAACGGCCGTTTGGCGCGCGGCGTTTCAAGTTCACTTACAACGCGTCTAAGGAAATTTGCCACCGCCCCCATGCCCCGCCTTTTTGACGATCGCAAAAGCTCTCGTCGAGATATCGACCTCTTTTGCTACAGCAGGGCTCATTAATATTTAATCGCCACGACCCTGCACATGACGGGTGACTATCGCTTTCGGGCGATTGGAAGAGCTATGATTGCAACAAAAGAACACCGGCCACTATAGTCGGAATCTTTCCTGGATGCGACGGGCGCATTCAAGCGGCGTCAGCCGGCTGGTGTCGACTTCGAGGTCGTAGTCTATGCCGTTGTGGACGCGTCCATATTGCCAGCGCGCCAGGCCAGGCAGCCTGTCGGCGCGCGCGGCCTCGCGCGCTTCCAGCACCTCCAACGGCGCCATGACGCCGACCAGATGCAGATCGAAACCCGACAGCAGCATGCGGTACTCCGCTATCTCGTCATTGAAGACCACGTCGTCGACAATGAGATTGTTGCCTTGCCCGGCCGTGGCGGCGATGGCATGGCGCATGCCGCGCATGGCTCGCGCCGACCGGCCCGCTCCTGATCACCACCGACGGCTTGCCGTCTTCCAGCACGGTCTCAAAGGAAAACCCGTCGGCATGATCCTGCAGCGCCGGCGGCAGCATGTCGATGAAAGCATCCATCTGGACATGCAGGAAGGGCTCGGTGGCGATTGTTTGCAGCGCCCTGGCGATCGAGCTTTTGCCGGCGCTGCCGACGCCATTAAGCAGGACGATTTTGGCCGTCATGTCGCCCCCTATCGGTTGCGCACGACGATACAGGCGCCGCCGACGCTTTGCAGTTTCTGGCAGATGACGTTGGCGGCGGCACGGTCGTCGACACCGATCCTGACGGCGTAGATGCCGCGTCGGCCGATCGGCGTGCGCACCCGGCTGACCACCGGGTCACGACCGGAAAGCAGCGCCGGAAACCGGCTCCTGACCCGCAGCCACTGATTGATCGCAGCTCCCCTGCGGAAATTGCCGGCCACCTGGACGCCCCATGGCTTCACAGTGATCGACGCCATGGCCACGGTTCTCGACATGATCACCGGCAGCTTGCGGCAGGCGACGGCAAAGCTGGTTTTCGCGTCGAGCGGCTCGATCGTTCCGGCGTAGGCGCCGTCGGAGAACTTGTCGGCTGGTTCGCCCATGATGTCGAAGACGTAGCTCTCGGTCTCCATCGGCAGGAAACCGCCGGAATCCAGCCAGCGCGAAACGCGGCTCTCGCCGGCATTGTAGGCAGCCGCCGCCAGGCCGAGATTGCCGAAGCCGGTCTTCATTTCGGCGAGATATTTCGCCGAAGCCGGGATCGCCTGGTCGATGTCGAAAGGATCGGCCAGCCCGCGCATCTTGGCGGTGCCCGGCATGAACTGGGCGATGCCTTCGGCACCGACAGGGCTCACCGCATTGGGGTCGAAGCGGCTTTCTTTCCAGATCAGCCGGGCGAAGTAATCCTTCGGCAGACCGTTCCGCTCGGCATGCGTCTCGATCAGGTCACAGACACGGCCGATCAATCGTTTCGCCGCCGAGCGCGATTGCGGTGGATCGGCGAGCGCCTGTCCGGCACCCAGCCCGCAGAGCAGGATCACACCGGCTTTGAGCAGCCCCCGCATGGCTTATTCGGCCGCAGCCTTGCCGTGCTGGCCAAACCGCTGCTCGATATAGTCGGCAACCATTTTTTCGAAATCGGCGGCGATCGACGGACCGCGCAGCGTCGCCGACTTCTTGCCATCGACGAAGACGGGCGCGGTCGGCGTCTCGCCGGTGCCGGGCAGCGAGATGCCGATATCGGCGTGCTTGGATTCGCCGGGGCCGTTGACGATGCAGCCCATCACCGCGACCTTGAGGTTCTCGACGCCGGGATATTTCTCCCGCCAGACCGGCATGTTCTTGCGCAAATCGGCCTGGATGTTCTGGGCGAGTTCCTGGAACACGGTGGATGTCGTGCGGCCGCAGCCGGGGCAAGCGGCGACGATCGGCACGAACTGACGGAAGCCCATGGTCTGCAGCAGTTCCTGCGAGACCTGCACCTCGCGAGTGCGATCGCCATTCGGCTCCGGCGTCAGCGAGATGCGGATGGTGTCGCCAATGCCTTGCTGCAAGAGGATGCCCATGGCCGCCGACGAGGCGACGATGCCCTTGGAGCCCATGCCGGCTTCGGTGAGGCCAAGATGCAGCGCATGGTTGGAACGCGTGGCAAGCTCGGTATAGACGGCGATCAAATCCTGCACGCCGCTGACCTTGGCCGACAGGATGATCTTTTCGCGGGCGAGGCCGATCTCTTCGGCCATTTCGGCCGACAGGATCGCCGACTGCACGATCGCCTCGCGGGTTACTTCCTGCGCCGTCAGCGGGAAGCCTTGGCGCTGGTTCTCGTCCATCAGCCGGGTGAGCAGTTCCTGATCGAGCGACCCCCAATTGACGCCGATGCGCACCGGCTTGTCATGCCTGATCGCCATTTCGACGATCGCCGCGAACTGGCGGTCTCTCTTGTCCTTGAAGCCGACATTGCCGGGATTGATGCGGTATTTGGCCAGCGCCTCGGCGCAGTCCGGATGGTCGGCCAGCAGCTTGTGGCCGATATAGTGGAAGTCGCCGACCAGCGGCACATTGATGCCGAGCCGCTCGAGCCGTTCGCGGATGCGCGGCACGGCGGCAGCGCTCTCGTCACGATCGACGGTGATGCGCACGATCTCGGAGCCGGCGCGATGCAAAGCCGCAACCTGCGCGACGGTCTGGTCGATATCGGCCGTGTCGGTGTTGGTCATCGACTGCACGACGACCGGCGCGCCGCCGCCGACGACCACGCCGCCGACATCGACGCCGACCGATGTCCGGCGCGCAAAGGGGGAGGAAAAATACCCGGTCATGCCGGCAGCCTCTTGATCACCCGAGCGACATACGTCCACGTCGACGCACGCTCAAACAGCTATCAGCGCATAGCGCTGAGGTTCGGGCATGAGGTGGAGGAGCAAAGATGGCTTGTCAATGGCGACAGACAAGCAGAGCCGCCAAATCGCAGCAGCGCGGCGACCCCACAGACGGGTTTCGCCGGCCAACAGTATCGGAATCAAGTAGCAAAAACAGGCCTCCGGCGGCATGTCGCCACCGGAGCGATAGTCACGCGCCAAGGCGGCGCGTCTAATCCTGGAAGGGCGTCAGTGTCTCGTCGGTTTCGCCTTCAGTTTTTCAATCTCGTCCTTGAGTGCCAGCTTGCGTCGCTTCAGATTCACGATTTCGAGGTCGTCGACCGATGGATGGTTCATCGCATCGTCGATCTCGCGTTCGATATCACCGTGTTTCCGCTGCAACTCATCAAGATGGGATGCAAGAGACATGATTGGTTCTCCCTTTCATGGTTTCCTCGATTGCAGCCGTCAAAGGCACGTCCACCGCAGGTCGCATCTGTGACGGCACCATGACAGTCTGCCACCATCCGGCTGCGATGTCGAATGCTGCGTGGTAGCATTCCACGACAATGTGATATGTGATATTGGCTGCGCGCCGGCGGCAATTGATGCCGCCCCCGCCCAATCATGCCCATTGCCGGGCGCCGCAGACATGCAGACGGTAGAGAATGTCCGACCAGGAAAAGGCCGATGTCCGCCTCGAATTTTCCCGCCTGAAGCAGGAGCATGCCGATTTCGACGCGGCCATCAATGCGATGATCGCCATGGGCTGCGACCCCTTGCAGATCCAGCGCATGAAGAAGAAGAAGCTTTTCCTCAAGGACCGGCTGATGGCGCTGGAAGACAAGATCATTCCGGACATCATCGCTTAGCCGACGGCCTCGGGGCCTAACTGCTCACCCCGCTATCGACAGCCGCGCCGCGCGATGGCGCAGCAACGTCAGCAATTCGTCGGTCTTCTCCGCTGAAGTGTCGATCGGCACCACCAGGCACAGCGTCGCCTCGACCTTGCCGGCGGCCGCGAAGACAGGGGCGGCCAGGCATTTGGTGTAGGCGTCGACCAGCCCCGAAGTGATGCAATAGCCGGTCGTTCTGGCCGTCGCGATATCGGCAATGAAGTCGTCGAACTGCAGCCTGCGGCCGTCGGGCAGCAAAAGGTCGTCTTCCGAGACCATGTCCTGGATGGCGGCCCTTTCCAATCCGGCCAGAAGCAGCCGCCCCGATGCCGTCCATGGCAGCGGGATCTGTAAGCCAGTGGCCGAGCTGATGCGGAACGGCCTGGTGCCGGGGCTGGAATGGACGATGGTATAGCGCCCGCTTTGCAGCATGCACAATTCGGAGGTCTCGCCGGTCTCGCGCGACAGATTGTCGACCTCCTGCCGGCCCCGCCTAAGCAGGTCGTTGCCCCTGACATAGTCCATCCCATAGAGGTAGAGCTTCTTGCCGAAATAGACCCGGTTGCCGTCGCCCTCCATCTCCAGGAGACCCGCATCGACCAGCGAACGCACCAGCGTATAGGTGGTGGAGCGCGGCGCATTCACCCCCTTGGCGAGATCGCCAATGCCGATGGCGCGCTGCGTAACATGCAGGAAGTCCAGGATCTCCAGCACCCGGTTGAGGCCCTTCTCGCGCGAGCCGGAGGTCTTGTCGGGCGTCGGGCTCTCGGCTGGACCAAGCTCCGCCCGATCCGTGAGTCCATTGCTGTCTTGCATAACTGATTCCTGATGTTAGTATCTGTCTTGTATAGGATACATGTGTCTATTGTAAGAGACAATTCAAGTCGGCGACACGTGTGTCTGTAAGGGGAACTCAAACAACAGGAGGTCGCAGTGAACGACGCATCCAAGCGAGATTTTCTGAAACTGGGCATGGCCGGGCTTGCAACGGCGGGCGTGATGACCGCTGTCAGCGCCGAAAAGGCGGCGGCACAAGCCGCATCCGACAGCGTTCTGCGCACCGCGCTTGACCGCGGCAAGCTGATCGTCGGCACCGGCAGCACCAACGCGCCATGGCATTTCGAAAACGATGCCGGCGAGCTGGTCGGCATGGACATCACCATGGGCCGCATCCTGGCCAAGGGTCTGTTCGACGATCCGAGCAAGGTCGAGTTCGTCATGCAAGATCCGGCGCAGCGCATCCCCAATGTCACCACCAACAAGGTCGACATTACCATCCAGTTCATGACCATGACCGCGCAGCGCTCGCAGCTGATCCACTTCTCCAGGCCATACTATGTCGAGGGCGTCGCCCTGCTGACGCTGCCGACCGCGGAAAACAAGACCTTCGACAAGCTGCTCGCCGGCGGTTCGGCGACGCGCATCTCGATCCTGCAGAATGTCGACGCCGAAAGCTCGGTCCATTACGCCCTGCCGGAGGCGCAGGTGCTGCAGATCGACACCCAGGCCAATGTGCTGCAGGCACTGGAATCGAAACGCGCCGATGCCGCCGCTGTCGATCTTTCAACCGTGCGCTGGCTGGCCTCGCGCAACCCCGACAAATATTTCGATGCCGGCAAGAGCTGGTACTCGATGCTCTACGGCGCGGCGGTCAGGCAGGGCGACCTGGACTGGCTGACCTTCGTCAACCAGACCTTCACCATCGCCATGTTCGGCCATGAGACCGCACTCTACGACGCCGCCTTCAAGGACTATTTCGGCCAAGAGCCGCCGGCCCGCCATCCGGGTTTCCCGGTTGTCTGACAAGCGCTGGCGGAAGGGTTAGCCCTTCCGCCTTCTAGTTCGCATCCCCTTGGTTATTGCGGGAGACGCATGGGCTATACGCTCAACTTCAACCTGATCTGGCGGCATTTCGACAAGCTGTGGGGCGGCCTTCTGCTCAGCCTCGAGCTTGCCGTGATTTCGATTGCCATCGGCGTCGTCATCGGCCTGATGCTGGCGGTCTGGTATGTCTCGGCCGGACGCGTGGTGCGCGCCATCATTGCGGCTTACGTCGAATTCATCCGCAACGTGCCGCTGATCCTGCTCGTCTATCTCGTCTTCTACGGCCTGCCGACGGTGATCGACGTCGCCTACGACGCGCCGACCTCGTTCGTGCTGACGCTGTCGGTCTATAGCGGCGCCTATCTGGTCGAGGTGTTCCGCTCCGGCCTGGAAGCCGTGCCGCGCGGCCAGCTCGATGCCGGCAAAGCCATCGGCCTGACGCCCTGGCAGCGGCTGGTTCATGTGCGCCTGCCGACCATGCTGCGCATCACGCTGCCGGCGCTGTCCAACACCTTCATCTCGCTGTTCAAGGACACGTCGATCGCCTCGGTGATCTCGGTGCCCGAGCTCACCTTCGGCGCCCAGTGGATCAACTTCAACACCTTCCGCATCGTCGAGGTCTATCTGGTGACGACGGCGATGTATCTGGTGACCGGTTACACCCTGCTGTTCGGACTGCGGCTGGTCGAACGCCGGTTCAGGGCTGCGCGCTGACATGCTGAGCCAGATCCTCTACGCCGTACCGTTCCTCGCCCAGGGCTTCGCCATCACTTTGTGGGTGTCGCTGCTGGTCGTGGTGCTGTCGCTGATTGCCGGCGTCGCGCTCGGCGTCGGCCTGGTCTACGGCCCGGCGCCGCTGCGCTGGGCCGTGCGCATCTTCTCCGACACCATCCGCGGCATCCCGATCCTGGTGCTGATGTTCTTCGTCTATTACGGCCTGCCGGCCATCGGCCTGCATCTGCAATCCTTCTCGGCGGCGGTGCTGGCGCTGACCTTGTTCAAGACGGCGCAGGTCATTGAGTATCTCCGGGGCGCCGTCGGCTCTATTCCCAAGGGCCAGTCAGAAGCGGCGATGGCCATTGGGCTGACTTTTCGCCAGCGGCTCACCTACGTCATCTTTCCGCAGGCCTTCCGGCGCTTCCTGCCGCCCTGGATCAACGGCGTCACCGATGCGGTCAAGGGCAGCGCCCTGGTCTCGCTGCTCGGCATCACCGACCTGATGCAGGCGATCAACCAGGTCATCGGCCGCACCTATGAGGCGATGCCGCTCTACATCCTCGGCGCCTTGATCTATTTCGCCGTCAACTATGCGCTTTCCTACGCCAGCCGGCGGCTGGAACGGCGCTTTGCCTTCATCCGGGACTAGCACGATGGCCACAAGCTCGAACGACAATGCTGCCCTTCTCGACATTGCCGGGGTCTCGAAAGCCTTTGGTTCGGTCGAGGTGCTTCGCTCGGTCAGCCTCAAGGTGGACAGGGGCGAGGTGGTCACCGTCATCGGCCCTTCCGGCAGCGGCAAGACCACCCTGCTGCGCTGCGTCAACTTTCTCGAAAGCTACGACTCAGGCTCGATCCGAATCGACGGCAAGGAGGTCGGTTTTCGTGAGGCCGGCGCGCGCCAGCGGCGCAGCGAGCGCGACCTTGCCAATATGCGCGCCGAAACCGGCATGGTGTTCCAGAGCTTCAACCTGTTTCCGCACCTCACCGCCGCCGGCAACATCATGCTCGGCCTCACCAAGGTGCGCGGCAAGAGCAAGGCCGAGGCGCGCCAGATCGCCGAGCATTGGCTGAGCCGCGTCGGCCTGGCCCACAAGGCCGACAGCCTGCCGGCGGAACTCTCCGGGGGCCAGCAGCAGCGCGTCGGCATAGCGCGGGCAGTCGGCATGGAGCCGAAGATCCTGCTGCTCGACGAGATCACCTCCGCGCTCGATCCCGAATTGGTCGGCGAGGTGCTGGCCGTTGTGCGCAGCCTGGCCGAAGACGGCATGACCATGGTGATGGTCACGCACGAGATGGCCTTCGCCCGCGACGCTTCGAGCCGCATTGTCTTCATGGCCGATGGCGTTGTCAGCGCTGTTGGCCCGCCGAAGGAGATCCTTGCCGAAGAGACCACCAATGAGCGCCTCCGCTCTTTCCTGGCGCGCTTCCGCGCCTCCCATTTCTGACATGGGCGGCCCAAAGCAATTCCAGGAGAAGTGTAAGCGGTTTTCCCGGGAAAAGCGCGAAGCGCTTTCCCCTGGGAATTGCGTAAAACAACAGGCCGGCCCAAGGAGAATTCTTCCATGACGCCTTACATCCGGCTCGCCGAACTCGGCCTGACGCTGCCCGAGCCGCCGACACCGATCGCCAATTTCGTCACCCATGCGGAAAGCGGCCGGCTGATCTTTCTTTCGGGTCAAGGGCCGCTGCGCGCCGACGGCACGCTGTGCACCGGCAAGGTCGGCGAGGACGTCACCGTCGAGCAGGCCTATGAGCATGCCCGCCTCACCGGCCTCAACCTGCTCGCCGTCATGCACGCCGCCGCCGGCGATCTCGGCCGCATCGTGCGCGTCGTCAAATTGCTCGGCTTCGTCAATGCGACGCCGACCTTCAGCGACCACCCGAAAGTGGTCAATGGCTGCTCGGACCTGTTCGCCAGCGTCTTCGACAAGATCGGCGGCCATGCCCGCTCGGCGATCGGGGTCGGCTCGCTGCCTGGAAACATCACCGTCGAAATCGAAGCGGTCGTCGAGATCGCCGCCTGACAGTCAAGGGATTGCTGAACATGAAAACCTATTCCGACACCGGCTCCAACACCACGATCCGCGAACGACTGGGACTGAGGCCGATCATCAACGTCTCCGGCACGATGACGACGCTCGGCGCCTCGATCATCGTTCCCGAGGCGATCAGCGCCATGGCCGAGATCGCCTCGCAGTGGGTGGAGATGGACGATCTGCAGCGCGCCGCAAGCGTGATCACCGCCCGCCTCACCGGCGGCGAGGCCGGCTTCATCACCGCCTGCTGCGCCTCAGGCATCACAATGGCGATCGCCGGGGCGATGACCGGCACCAATTTGCTGGCGATCGAACGGCTGCCCGACGACACCGAAGGCCTGAAGTCCGAAGTCGTCATCCAGCTTGGCCATATCGTCAATTACGGCGCGCCGATCGACCAGTCGATCCGCGTCGCCGGCGCCAAGGTCATTTCAGCCGGTACCGTCAGCGTCACCCAGGATTATCACGTGCGCGAGGCGATCAATGAGCGCACGGCGGCGGCGCTCTACGTCGTGGCGCACCACACCGTGCAATACGGCATGCTTTCCCTGGAGGAATTCTGCGATATCTGCCACGCCAGGGGCGTGCCGGTGATCGTCGATGCGGCTTCCGAATATGACCTGCGCAGCTTCCTGGCGCGCGGCGCCGACATCGTCGTCTACAGCGGCCACAAATTCCTTTCGGGGCCGACCAGCGGAATCGTCGCCGGCCGCAGGGATCTCGTCCGCGCCGCCTATCTGCAAAACCGCGGCGTCGCCCGCGCCATGAAGGTCGGCAAGGAAAGCATCGCCGGCACCATGGCGGCGCTCGAAGCCTGGGAAAAGCGCGACCATGCCGGCATCCGCCGACGCGAGGAAGCGGCGCTCAATCTATGGAGGGATTCGCTGCAGGGAATACCCGGCATCGTCGCAAACATCATTCCCGACCCGACCGCCAATCCGCTCGACCGGCTGCAGATCTTCGTCTCCCCCGAAAGCCGCTTCAGTGCCGCCGGCCTCGCCTCGGCATTGGCGGCCGGATCGCCGCCCATCATCGTGCGCAATCACGAGGTCGAGCGTGGCCATTTCTTCCTCGACCCCTGCAATCTGCACCCAGGCGAGGCCGAGATCGTCGCCGAACGCCTCCGCGCCGTGCTCACCGCGGCCGACAGGCCGGCGGATGCGATGAGACAGCCGCGAAAGGATTCATCCGGCGCCCTGCGCTGGCCGGACTAGGCTGCGGCAGCCGCCATCCTTGCGGGCCAGCCCGAATTCCGCTAAGGCGCGCCTTTACCGCCGGGAGCATGCGCTTGACCGACCACCGCGCCGACGTCGCCATCATCATGGGCAGCCAGTCCGACTGGGCGACGATGCGCCACGCCGCCGAAACGCTGGAGGCGCTGGGCATTCCGCACAAGCGGCTGATCGTCTCCGCCCACCGCACCCCGGACCGCCTCTATGATTTCGCCAAGGGCGCCAAGGCGGCCGGCTTCAAGGTGATCATCGCCGGCGCCGGCGGCGCCGCCCACCTGCCCGGCATGACGGCGGCGATGACGCCGCTGCCGGTGTTCGGCGTACCGGTCGAATCGAAGGCGCTGTCAGGCCAGGATTCGCTGCTCTCCATCGTTCAGATGCCGGCCGGCATTCCGGTCGGCACGCTTGCCATCGGCAAGGCGGGTGCGGCCAACGCCGCCCTTCTGGCGGCCGCCGTGCTGGCGCTGAACGACGAAGAACTTGCCGCCCGCCTGGATGCCTGGCGCACCGCCCAAACCGCCAGGGTCGCCACCGAACCGACGGATGCGCCGTGAGCCTGCCCGCGGGATCGAGCATCGGCATCATCGGCGGCGGCCAGCTCGGCCGCATGCTGGCTGTTGCCGCAGCGCGCCTCGGCTACCGCACAATTATCCTCGAACCGCAGGCCGATTGCCCGGCGGCTCAAGTCGCCAACCGCCAGATCACCGCCGCCTATGACGATGCGGACGCCCTTGCCGAACTGGCGGCAGTCAGCGCCGTCGTCACCTACGAATTCGAGAATGTGCCGGTGGCGGCCGCCGGCGCTCTTGCTTCCAAGGTCCCGGTTTATCCGCCGCCGCGAGCGCTGGAAGTTGCCCAGGATAGGGTGGCGGAGAAGCTATTCCTGAACGGCATCGGCATCAGGACAGCGGATTTCCGCTCCGTCGACAATGACGACGAGCTGACGGCGGCGCTGAGAGAGTTCGGTGGCAGCGGCATCTTGAAAACCCGCCGCATGGGCTATGACGGCAAGGGCCAGCGCGTCTTCCGCAACATGGAGACGGGCGGCTTTGCCGGCACATGCGAGACCATGGGCAATGTGCCGCTGATCCTCGAATCCTTCGTCGCTTTCGAGCGCGAAATCTCGGTCATCGCCGCGCGCGGGTTGGACGGCGCGGTCGCCGCCTACGATCCGGCTGAGAACGTCCACCGCGACGGCATCCTGCATACCTCGACCCTGCCGGCCCAGATCAGGCTGGAGACGGCGGCGACGGCACAGGGGTCGGCAGCGAAAATCCTGGCGGCCCTCGACTATGTCGGCGTCATCGGCGTCGAGTTCTTCGTTCTTGCCGATGGCACGCTGCTGGCCAACGAAATGGCGCCGCGCGTGCACAATTCCGGCCACTGGACGGAAGCCGCCGGCATCGTTTCGCAGTTCGAGCAGCATATCCGCGCCATTGCCGGCCTGCCGCTGGGCAACCCTGGCCGGCATTCAAACTGCATCATGGAAAACCTGATCGGCGACGATGTGCTGCGCGTACCCGCTTTGCTCGCCGAGCCCGATCTGATGCTGCATCTCTACGGCAAGGCGGAAGCGCGCCCAGGCCGCAAGATGGGCCATTTCACGCGCATCAGCCGCCGTAGCTAAGCCATTCCGGCACTTTGCGCGAGGGCGTGGCTCGAGCCCTATTGCAGCTCGTCGTTCAGATCCCCGTCTTCGTCGGGGCTGGCGCAACTCGCATCGCCTTCCCTACAATTGGCGCCCGCGGTGAGCTGTTTGATGCGCTGGTCCGTCAGTTCGGTCAGGCATTGTGAAACCTCCATCGGATGGATGGAGCCGCCCTCGCTGTCTGTCGTCGTGTAGGCGCATTCGGCGTCGCGGAAGGCGATCCAGGCGCGTTGCGCGACCTGCAGCAGCTTCCTGCCCTTGTCGTCGTTGCGACCGACGAGATCCTTGTAGGCCTGGTTGAGCTTGGCATCGGCGGCCCGATAGTCCTCGCCGGCGCAGATGTTCATCATCTGCTGGCTGTCGTCGTTGCGGTCGCATTCCTGCGCCTGCGCGATGGAGGCGGCTGCCATAACGGCAAGGCTCGCGGACACAAACAACAGGCGCATAGAGGTCTCCAAATCGGCTTGCGGGTGCCGCACCATTCCAGCCCGCCTTCGGCCGCGCAATGGCGTGGAGCCGAGATGGCGGATATTTGATGGCCAAAGCCATTCTCGGCCTCTATCCAGCACGCTTGCGGTTGACACGGGCAAGGCTCCTCGTTTATGAGCCACCGCAAGTTCAAAGGCGCGCTTTTCAGGCGCGCCTTAATAATTCGGCCCGGACAGGGCCCAGACCGACGGGCAAGACCATGAAGATCAAGAATTCGCTCAAGGCGCTGAAGGCGCGTCACCGCGACAACCAGCTGGTTCGCCGCAAGGGCCGCGTCTACATCATCAACAAGACCGCTCCACGCTACAAGGCGCGCCAGGGCTGAGTGTTCGGCCGGAGGCTCGTTGCCTCCGTCCATACGATGGTAATTGCCTGGTTTCAGGCACTTTCACGCTAATTTCAGTTTGACGATCCGCCGTCCGGGGTTAGATTCCGGCGATGCGGATTCTTTTTGCATTTTTGGCGACCCTGTTTCTTTTCGGCGTCGCTCCGGCGTCGGCGGACGATCCGCCGGCAAAGCCGCCGGTTGCCCTGACCAGGGAAGCCAGGCTCGACCAACTGTTTGCCGAGCTGAAGCGCGAGCGCAACGAAAAGGCGGCCGAGCGCATCGCCGGGCGCATCTGGGGCGAATGGTTCCAGTCCGGCAGCGCCTCGATCGACCTGATGATGCAATGGTCGCAAAAGGCGATGGACGACCAGAAGTTCGACGTCGCCCTCGACTTCCTCGACCAGGTCGTCGTCCTGCAGCCAAAATATGCCGAAGGCTGGAACCGGCGCGCCACCGTGCATTACATGATGAAGAATTTCGGGAAGTCGATGTCCGACATCGACCAGACGCTGCAGCTGGAACCACGCCATTTCGGCGCGCTTTCCGGCCTGGCCCAGATCATGGCCGCCACCGGCCACAAGCAATCGGCGCTGGAAGCCTGGCAGAAGGTGCTTACCATCTATCCGATGATGCGCAGCGCCCAGGACCAGGTCGCGGCAATTTCGGAAGAGCTTGCCGGCGAAGGAATTTGATTAGGCAGTAGGAATTAGGGATTAGGGATTAGTGAGTAGTCAGTAGAGAAGATTGGTCGAGACGCCACCTCCCTACTCCCTAGAACTTATCCCCCTCCACCCCCGTATCTCCGCGCATGAACCTCATTTACGCCGCCTGTGCTTTGCTCCTCGCGCTCGTCTTTGCCCTGGCCGGTGTCACCCGGGCCGGCGCGTGGCTGATCGAGTGGCGCAACCCGCCGGCCGGCGAATTTGCCGACATCGACGGCACCCGCATCCACTATGTCCACGTGCCGGCTCCGCAAAATGCAGAGCTGCCGGCCATCGTCTTCATCCACGGCGCCAGCGCCAATCTCAGGGATCAGATGCTGCCGATCAGGCCTTTGCTCGAAGGCCGCGCCGAGATGGTTTTCCTCGACCGGCCGGGCTTCGGCTGGTCGGCACGCGGCCCCGGCAACAATGAGAGCCCGTCGGCGCAGGCCGACACCATCGCCAGCCTGATGGACCGTCTCGGCATCCACAATGCGATCATCGTCGGCCATTCGTTTGGCGGCGTGATCACCGCCGCCTTTGGCCGCGAACACCCGGAGAAGACGCTCGGGCTGGTCTTTCTGTCGCCGGTCAGCCACCCCTGGCCGGGCGGCGCGACCGCCTGGTACTACAAGCTGACCGCCACCCCCATCATCGGCTGGCTGTTCTCGGAGACATTGACCTATCCGGCAGGCACGCTGCAGATGGACGGCGCCACGGCCTGCGTGTTTTCTCCCAACAAGGTGCCGGAAGGCTATGTCGGCAATGCCTCGATTCCGCTGGTGCTGCGTCCCGGCGCTTTCCGCGCCAACGCCATCGATGTCGCCGGCCTCTACGACTATACGCTGAAGGCCGCGCCGCATTACCGCGACATCACAGCGCCGACCATCGTCATCTCGGGCGACCGCGACAAGGTGGTCTATGCCTCGATCCATTCGGTCGGCCTGGTCAGGGACATCCCCGGCGCCGAACTGATCTGGGTCCACAATCTCGGCCACAAGCCGGATTGGATCGCCTCCGACCTCGTCGTCGGCGCGATCGAGAAAGTCGCCGGCAAGGTCGTCGACCTGCAGGCAATGGCAAAAACCGTGGAAGCACGCATCGCCGGCGATGCGTACAACGATGCACAGTGCCCCGACATTACGGTGCCCGACGCGCAACTCGCCCCGACGTGACGGCCGCATGTATGTCCTGAAGCACGGAATCAAGAAAAACCCCGAAGCGTTCTGGGCGCTACCGGATAGCATCTTCTTCGGCTACGGCGCCTGCCACATCCTTGCGGGCACCTTCCTCAGCCATCCTCCCCTGGACGGATTCTACGGCGAACGGATCATTCCGGGCGAGGATTTCTACGGCAACCATATCTACATGACGAACGGCGTGATCGCCTTCGACTATCACGGCTATTCCAGCCGAGAGCGGCTTCTGCAGCACCACGGAAGGGGATGGGCTTCGCATAGCGCAGGCTGGCACTGCACGCTGGAAAGGGTCGATTTCGACCTGCTCGACACCGCCGACCTCAACCGGCGAAAGATGCGCGGCCCGGATCAGTATCTCTATGACCCACTCCCTCGCGCACACCGCTTCCTTCAGCGTATCGATCACGCCGAAGGTGCGGCAAGAGCGCTGCGAACTGTGATGAGTTGAAGCCTCTGTCAACCTATGTTGCGGGTGGCCTGCACGTCCGATCCGACATAGGCGATGCGCAGCATGTTGGTCGAACCCGGCGTCCTCAGCGGCACGCCCGCCGTGATGATGACACGGTCGCCCGGCTGGCCGAACCCCTCTTCGAAAGCGATGCGGCAGGCGCGGTCGACCATGTCGTCGAGGTCGCTGGCGTCGGGCGAGACGACGCAATGCGTGCCCCACAAAAGCGACAGCCGCCGCGCCGTGTTGAGGATCGGCGACAGCGCGATGATCGGCACTTGCGGCCGCTCGCGCGCGGCGCGCAGGCCGGTGGTGCCCGACGCCGTATAGGTTATGATCGCCGACAGTTTCAGAGTCTCGGCAATCTCGCGGGCGGCGAGCGAAATGGCGTCGGCGCCGGTTGCTTCCGGTTCCGAGCGCTGCGCGTTGATGATGCCGGCATAGGTCGGGTCGGTTTCGACCTTGGTGGCGATGCGGTTCATCATCGCCACCGCCTCGACCGGATAGGCGCCGGCAGCGGATTCGGCTGAAAGCATGATGGCGTCGGCGCCCTCGAACACGGCGATCGACACGTCGGACACCTCGGCGCGGGTCGGCACCGGCGCGGTGATCATCGATTCCAGCATCTGCGTGGCGACCACCACCGGCTTGCCGGCGCGGCGCGCGGCGCGCGTGATCTGCTTCTGGATGCCAGGCACGGCTTCCAGCGGCATTTCCACACCGAGATCGCCGCGGGCGACCATCAGCGCGTCGGAGAGTTCGATGATTTCGGCCAGCCGGGCGACGGCCTGCGGCTTTTCAATCTTGGCCATGATCAGCGCCCGGCCGCGCGCGATCTTGCGGGCTTCCGCCAAATCCTCCGGCCGCTGCACGAACGACAGCGCCACCCAGTCGACGCTTTCCGCCAGCACCGCATCGAGGTCCTTGCGGTCTTTTTCGGTCAGCGCACCGACCGGCAGGTCGGTGTCGGGCAGGCTGACGCCCTTCTTGTCGGAAATGGTGGTGCCGGCGACGACGGTGCAGGTGATCGATTTGCCGTCGCTCTTCACCGCCCTGAGCTCCAGCTTGCCGTCGTCGATCAACAGACGGTGGCCGGCCTCGACCGAACTCAGGATTTCGGGATGCGGCAGGTAGACCCGGGTCGACGTGCCGGGCTCGGGATTGTTGTCGAGGGTGAAGGTCTGGCCCGGCGTCAGAACCTCCTTGCCGTTGGCGAACTTGCCGACGCGCAGCTTCGGTCCCTGCAAATCGGCCAGGATGCCGATCGGACGGCCGACCTTTTCCTCGACCGCGCGGATGCGGCCGACCAGCGTGCGCATCAGCTCGTGATCGGTGTGGCTCATATTGATGCGGAAGACATCGGCGCCGGCTTCGAACAGCTTCTGCAGCATCTCCTCGGACGAGGAGGCAGGACCGATGGTGGCGAGGATCTTGACCTTGCGGCTACGTCTCATTGACTGTTTGTTCCCGGGGCGGCTGGAGCGCCTCCCGTTGTGGACTCATCGGTCAGCTGGACCATCCAGCTTGCCTGCTCGCCCGTGTCATATTCCTGGAATCCGGCGCGCTGGAAGCCCCGGGCGACGCAATCGGTAACGCCTGCGATCTTGAACTCTTTTTCGGCCACGCACATGTTGATCGGGCCATCCCAGCGCCCGCCGCGCTCGGCGTCTTCTGCATAAAGATAGTAAAACCTCGATGACAGCGGACCTTCGATCAGCGTCTTGCAGCTCGATCCTTCGATGTGCCACCACCCCTCGGTGATCCAGCCTGCCTTGGCGCGGTAGCCGATGCCAACGCCGACCAGGTTCTGCGTGGCGTTGCAGACGCGGAAATCGGCGCGGGCAGGCGAAGCCGCGACCAGCGCGGTGAGCCCTAGCGTCAGGGTCAGGAGCGGCACGGCAAAGGCGGTGCGCGCACGCGGCCTGCCGGCGGAACCCATCCCGAAACCCCTCAATAACGTCATCTGCATCTCTCAACGCCCCTTTTCGGAAAAGTCCGGGCGCATGTCAACGCGCCGTTCTGTCCAATTCCAATCGATTTAGAAAGGCCCCGACACGCGATACGCCGCGCGTCACAGGATTTTCGCAGAAACCGTGGCCAAACAACGGCATTGCGCAACAGTCCTCTTCGTGGGAATGACGATACCACCCTCCCCGGAAGCCAGCGAACAGACCTTTCCAGCCAATGACCCGATCCACAGTTTTCGCGCCTTTCGATATCGTCGAAGGCGACCGCAAGCGAGGCATCGTGCTTGTCGCCGACCATGCCCGCCGCGACCTGCCGGAGGAGTATGGCAGTCTCGGCTTGCCGGCGGCGGAACTCGATCGCCATATCGCCTACGACATCGGTGTCGAGACGGTGACGCGCGAACTGGCGGCGGCGCTCGACGTGCCGGCGGTGATCGCCAATTTTTCGCGGCTGCTGATCGATCCCAATCGCGGCGAGGACGACCCGACGTTGATCCGCCAGCTCTATGACGGCACTGTCGTGCCGGGAAACTACCCTATGGCGCCGCAAGAACGCGAAAGGCGGCTCGACGGCTTCTACCGGCCTTATCAGGACGCGGTCGGCGCCATGATCGCGTCGGTGGCGCACGCCTCAGGCAAAGCGCCGTTCATCTTCTCCGTACACTCCTTCACCCCTGTCATGCAGGGCTTCATCCGCCCTTGGCATGTCGGCATATTGTGGGACCTCGACGACCGCGTGGCGCGGCCGCTGATCGACATGCTGGCGCAGGATAAAAACCTCGTCGTCGGCGACAATGAACCCTATGACGGCGCGTTGCGCGGCGACACCATGTTCAAGCACGCCATCGTCAACGGCTTTGCCCATGCGCTGATCGAGATCCGCCAGGACCTGATATCAGACCGCAAGGGGGCGCTGGCCTGGGCGCAACGGCTGGCGCCGATCGTTGACGCCATCGACCGCCGTCCCGATATGCATCAGGTGAAGATGTTCGGCTCGCGCACCGGGCCGCTGTGAGGATCCAAGGCAATGACCGAACTCAGCGATGACCAGAAACGCGATTTCGAGGCCGCGGCCTTCCGCCGGCTGGTCGAGCATCTGCGCGAGCGCAGCGATGTGCAAAACATCGACCTGATGAACCTCGCCGGCTTCTGCCGCAACTGCCTGTCGAACTGGTACCGCGAAGCGGCCGAGGCTGAGGGCGTCGATCTCGGCAAGGACCAGTCGCGCGAAATCGTCTACGGCATGCCCTATGCGCAATGGCAGGCGCTGAACCAGACCGAGGCTTCGGACGCCAAGAAGGCGGAATTCGAGGCGAGGCGGCCGAGGGATCATTGAAGTAGCGCGCGGTTCACAGGATTGACGTCGGCGGGACAGCGCCCCCCTCTGTCCTGCCGGACATCTCCCCCACTTGGGGGGAGATTGGCCGTCACGCAGGCTCTAGCCAATCGCCAGCGGTGCAAGAATAAGCGAGGCGCCGAAGCCGCCAATCTCCCCACTTGTGGGGGAGATGTCCGGCAGGACAGAGGGGGGCGCGAAGGAACGCTGCCTAACGGTTTCCCCTTAGATGTGGCCCACAAGCTTTTCGCAGCCCAGCGCTTGACGAGAAATTGAATCGATCTAATTTGCCGCGCAAAGCCATTCTTTGACCGGATTCAGGCCATGAACGCGCAAGACACCATGCAGAGCGCCATTCGCGGGCGATGGGCCGTAGCAGCGATCTTCCTCGCCAACGGCTTCCTGACCGGCAGCTGGGCGCCGCAGATTCCGGTGTTCCTGACCCGGCTCGACATCTCGAAATTCACCCTCGGCCTGCTGATCCTTCTGTTCGGCGTCGGCGCGGTCGCGGCCATGAGCTGGTGCGGCCATCTGATCTCCAGGCATGGCTCGCGCACCGTGTTGCGCTGGTTCGGCCTGTGCGGCAGCCTCGGCCTGCTGATCGTGGCGCTGGCGCCCAACGTCCCGCTGGCGGCGATCGCCATGATCATCTTCGGCGGCTCGATCGGCGGCATGGATGTCGCCATGAACGCCAATGCGGTGGTGGTCGAGCGCCGGCTGTCCCGCGCCATCATGTCGTCCTCGCACGGCTTCTGGAGCCTCGGCGGTTTCGCCGGTGGCGGTCTGGGCGGTTACGCCATCCAGACTTACGGCCACCTCGCCCATGCGGCTGTAGTCACGATCATTGCTTTTGCCGTCATTGCCGTGGCGGTCGGCTACCTCATCGCCGAGGACAAGCCGCAGGCCGCCGAGCATCACAGATTAACGCTGCCGGCCAACCCGCTGGTCTATCTTGTCGGGCTGATGGCGCTGCTGACGATGATTTCCGAGGGCGCCGTGCTCGACTGGGCAGCGCTTTATCTCCGGCAGGAGCTCGGCGCCGACCTCGCCATCGCCGGCCTTGCCTACGCCGCCTTCTCCGGCGTCATGGCTGTCATGCGCTTTTTCGGTGACGGCGTGCGCAACCGCTTCGGCGCGGTGGCGACGCTGCGCGGCTCGGCGGTGGTCGCCGCCGCCGGCATGCTGGTCGCCGGCCTGTCGCCTTCGCCCTGGATCGCCATCGCGGCTTTTGCTCTCTGCGGCTTCGGCATCGCCAATATGGTGCCGATCATCTTCTCGGCCGGCGGCAACCAGGAAGGCATGTCGTCGGGCACCGGCATGAGCGTCGTCACCACCATGGGCTATTCCGGCATATTGGTAGCGCCGTCGGCGATCGGCTTCGTCGCCGAGCATTCCAGCTTCGGGCCGATCTTCGTCGCCATGTCGGCGCTGCTGGTCGTCGTGCTTTTGATGGCCGGGCTCGCTCACCGCGCCGAATTCGCGGCCGCCCCCGCCGAATAGCGCTTCAGCTCCTCATAGAGGAAATCCGCGACGCGGCGGATGCGCACGCTGGTGCGCACGTCGCGATGCATGGCCAGCCACACCGGTAGGCTGGGCAGTGGCAGGCCGGGCAGCAGTTTCTCCAGCGACGGGTCGCTGTCGGCCAGCGGCTCCTGGCCGAGACCGATGCCGTTTCCCGCCCGCAGCGCTTCCCACAAAACGATCTGGTTGTCGGTCCTGAAGCGGAAGCTGCTGCGGGTGACGGGGATGCCGGCCTGGGTAAAGCCCCGGATCATCTCATCGCTGCGGTCGAAGCCGATCAGCGGATGGTCGAGAAGATCGGCGGGCTTGAGCGGGCGGCCGTGCCTGCCGAGATAGGATTTCGCCGCGCAGCAGCAGAGCTTGATATCGCAGACCTTGCGCGCCGTCAGCTCGTTCTGCGCCGGCTTGACCATGCGGATGGCGATATCGGCATCCCTTCGCAGCAGGTTCTCGACCTGGTTCGAGGCGACGATCTCGACCTCGATGCCGGGTTCCTCGATGCCGAGCCGCGCCGTCATCCTCGGCAGCACATAGGCCGCCACCACCTCGCTGGCGGCAATACGCACCGTGCCTTCGATCGCCTCGACCGAGCCCAATGCCAATAGCGAAAACGCGCTCGCCTGCTCGCTCACCGCTCTGCCGCGTTCGAACAGCGTGGCGCCTGCTTCCGTCAGAGCATAGCCGCGCCGCCCGCGCCGGAACAGCGTGACGCCGAGCGCCTGTTCGAGCTCACCGATGTGACGCCCGAGCGTCGGTTGGCTGGCCGACAGTTTGCGCGCCGCGGCCGACAGGCTGCCGGTCTCCGCCACGGTGACGAAACTCTTGATCAGGTTCCAGTCGATATCTTCCATTCATTTATGAATAACAAATCTGCATTCATAGTCAATTTTCATTCGCGTATGAACGCATCATATTCGCCGTGCAAACACAGACACGGAGAAGAAAAATGACCAAGATCGCAATTCTAGGCGCCAATGGCCGGCTCGGCCGCGTGGTTGGCAAGGCCTTCATCGACGCCGGTTTCGACGTCCGCGCCGTCACCCGCAGCGGCAAGGTCCCAGCCGAACTCAAGGGCGCCACCGCCGTCGCCGGCGATGCGCTCGACCGCGAGGCGCTGATCCGCGCCACGCAGGGTGTCGACATCATCTTCAACGGTCTCAACCCGATCTACACCGATTGGAGCAAATGCCTGCCGATGGCGGAGAACGTCATGGCCGCCTGCCATGCCAATGGCGCGCTGCATCTCTTCCCCGGCACTGTCTACAATTACGGCTCGCCGATGCCTGAGGTGGTCACCGAAGACACGCCATTCCGTCCGACCACCGAGAAGGGCCGCATCCGCTGCGCCATGGAAGCGCTGTTTCGCCGCGAGGCCGATGCCGGCCGCGTCCGCACCATCATCCTGCGCGCCGGCGATTTCTTCGGCGGCACCGGCAGCGGATCATGGTTCGACCTCGTCGTCGCCGCCAAAATGAACAAGGGCGTCTACACAGCGCCTGGCCCTGCCAACCTCGTGCACGAATGGGCCTATTTGCCGGACTTCGCCATCGGCTTCGTCGGCCTGGCGCGCAATCAGGGCAAGCTCGGCTTCTTTGAGGCGCTCAACTTCCCCGGCCACGCCGTCACCGACATGGACATCAAGGCCGCGGCCGAGAAGGCGCTTGGCCGTCCGCTGAAACTGACCTTCATGCCGTGGTGGGTGCTGCGCGCCGGCAGCCCGTTCGTGGCGATGTGGCGCGAGATCGTCTCGATGTCCTATCTGCGCTTCGAACCGCACCGGCTCGTGTCCGACCGGCTAGAAGGCATCATCGGCGAAGTCCCGCACACCCCGCTGGACGAGGCCGTGGCCGAGGCCTTGAAGGACATCGGCATCAGCCTCGACCGTGCAAAAGACGCCGCTTCAATGCATGTCGCCCAGAAGTGTGCGCGGTTCTGGGACAACGACATGCATCAAAACAAAGACTTTAGACAAAAATCTCTCTCGCGGTGCTGGCCCAATCGCTGGAAATCAGCAACCGGATGGTCATTATGAGGAGACTGTTTATAACGGTCGGCGAGATCACCATCACCAAGGGGAGACGATGCGTTACATACGTCCGCTTTCAATCGAAGACGCCGTTGGCCTGCTGGCCGACGCTTCCGGCACATCAGCCATTCTCGCTGGAGGCAGTGACCTCCTCGTTCGGATGAAGGGCGGGTTTGTCGATCCCGACCTGATCGTCGACATCAAGGCGATCGAGGGCTTGAGCGAGATCAGGGAGACGGCCGACGGCTTCAGCATCGGCGCCACCGTCCCCTGCGCCGTCCTGGGCGAGAGCGCGGTTCTGAAGAAGGCCTGGCCCGGTGTCGTCGAAGCGGCGAAGCTGATCGGCTCCAAGCAGGTCCAGGGCCGCTGCACCATCGTTGGCAATCTGTGCAACGCCTCGCCGGCCGCCGACAGCGTCCCGGCCTTGGTGGCCGCCGGTGCCAGGGCAGTGATTGTCGGCCCCTCGGGCAAGCGCACCATTCCCGTCGGGTCCGTGCCGATCGGGCCAGGCAAGACATCGCTCGCCAAGGGCGAGATCATCGAGGCGATCCTGCTCGACAAGCGCGCACCGCGCTCGGGCGACGCGTATCTGCGTTTCATTCCGCGCACCGAGATGGACATCGCGGTGGTCAGCGCCGGCGTGAACCTGACGCTCGACGAGCATGGCGTCATAACAGCCGCCCGCGTCGCGCTGGGCGCCGCGGCCCCGACCGTGCTTCTGGTGGAAGAAGCAGCCGAGGCTCTCATCGGCAGGAAGCTGGATGAGGCGGCACTTGAGCGGCTCGCCAAGGTCTGCGCCGGGGCCTGCCGCCCCATCGACGACAAGCGCGGCACCATCGAGTTCAGACGAAAAGTTGCGGGCGTGCTGGCCGGACGGGCCGCGACGACCGCCTACGCACGCGCAGGAGGCAAATGATGGCCGGTGTAGCAGTTTCAACGACAATCAACGGCGACAGCGTCGAATACCTTTGCCAACCCGACGAGACGTTGCTCGACGTCCTGCGCGACCGGCTCGGGCTGACCGGCGCCAAGGAAGGCTGCGGCACCGGCGATTGCGGCGCCTGCTCGATCATACTCGACGACCGTCTGGTCTGCTCGTGCCTGGTGCTCGGCGCGGAAGCCGAGGGGCGGCATATCGAAACCGTCGAGGGCATGGCGCATGGCGATCAATTGCATCCGCTGCAGCAGAAGTTCCTCGAGCATGCGGCCCTGCAATGCGGCATCTGCACGCCGGGCTTCCTCATCGCGGCGAAGGACCTTTTGGCCAAGAACCCCGATCCGACCGAGGAAGAAATCCGCTTCGGCCTCGCCGGCAACCTCTGCCGCTGCACCGGCTACGACAAGATCGTGCGCGCGGTCCAGGATGCGGCCAATGTGATGAAGGGAGCGCACGCATGAACTTCGATCCACGCTTTTCGGGCCGCAAATTCTCCTCCGTCGGCACGCGGCCCATCCGTCCCGACGGCGTCGACAAGGTGACCGGACGCGCCCGCTACGGCGCCGACTTCAACATGGCGGGACAGCTGGTCGGGCGTGTCCTGCGCAGCCCGCATGCGCATGCCAGGATCCTCAAGATCGACACTTCGAAAGCGGAAAAGCTCGCCGGCGTGAAAGCGGTGATCACCGCCGCCGACCTGCCCGATCTCACCGATGGCGATGCCGCCATGTACGACGTCCTCGACAATTGCATGGCGCGCGGCAAGGCGCTCTATGACGGCCACGCCGTGGCCGCGGTCGCCGCCGTCGATGCCCGCACGGCCAGGCAGGCGCTGAAGCTCATCGAGGTCGAGTACGAGCTGTTGCCGCATGTCACCGATGTCGACGAGGCGATGAAGCACACCGCGCCGTTGATCAACGACACGATCTTCACCGAGGGTCTCGAGGAAAAGCCGGTAAAGCCGTCCAACGTCACCAAGCGCAGCCAGTTCGGCCATGGCGATGTCCATCAGGGCTTTGGGCACGCCGATGTCATCGTCGAGCGCTCCTTCAAGACCGAACAGACGCATCAGGGCTATATCGAGCCGCACGCCTGCGTGGCGAGCGTCTCGTCCGACGGCACCGCCGACCTCTGGGTCTGCACGCAGGGCCATTTCGTCTACCGCCAGCATTGTGCGCAACTGCTCGGGCTGGAAGCCTCGAAGCTGCGCGTCACCTCCTCGGAGATCGGCGGCGGCTTCGGCGGCAAGACCCATGTCTGGGCCGAGCCGGTGGCACTCGCTCTGTCGCGCAAGGCAGGACGGCCGGTGAAGCTGGTGATGACTCGCGACGAGGTGTTCCGCGCCTCAGGCCCGACCAGCGCCACCTCGATCGACGTGAAGATCGGCGCTCGCAAAGACGGCACCATCACTGCCGCCGAAGCGACGCTGCGCTACACCAGCGGTCCCTATGCCGGCACATGGGCCGAGATCGGCGCCATGACGGCATTCGCCTGCTACAAGCTCGACAACGTCAAGACGGTCGGCTTCGAAGTGCTGGTCAACCGGCCGAAGACCGCGGCCTACCGCGCGCCCTCCGCACCGATGGCGGCTTTCGCGGTGGAAAGTGCCGTCGACGAGCTGGCCAAGGAGCTCGGCATGGATCCGGTCGAGTTCCGCATCAAGAACGCCGCGCAGGAAGGCACAAGGTCGTCCTACGGCCCGGTCTACGGCCCGATCGGCATCGGCCCGACGCTGGAGGCGGCGAAGACCCATCCGCACATGAAGGCGCCGCTGGGCAAAAACCAGGGCCGCGGCATGGCCTGCGGCTTCTGGTTCAACTTTGGCGGCCAGACCTGCGTCGACCTCAACATCGGCATGGACGGCTCGGTCTCGCTCGCCGTCGGCACGGTGGACGTCGGCGGTTCGCGCGCGTCGCTGTCGCTGGTGGCGGCGGAGGAGCTCGGCATCGACTATGCCCAGCTCAAGGCGGTGGTCGCCGACACGTCCTCGCTCGGCTACAACGACATGACCGACGGCAGCCGCGGCACCTTCTCGTCCTCGATGGCGACCATCTCGGCCGCCCGCAACGCCATCAAGATCCTGCGTGAGCGCGCCGCCCAGACGTGGGACATCCCCGTCGACGACGTGGTCTGGGAAAACGGCCACGCCATCGCCAAGGGCGAAAAATACGGCAATCTTGCAGCCCTGTCGCTGAAGGAGATCGCCGCCGCTTCCGGCAAGACCGGCGGGCCGATCGCCGGCCACAGCGAGCTCGTCGCCGACGGCGCCGGCGTCTCCTTCGCCACCCATATATGCGACATCGAGGTCGACCCCGATACCGGCTCGACCAGGGTGATCCGCTACACGGTGATCCAGGATGCCGGCAAGGCGGTGCACCCGACCTATGTCGAGGGCCAGTACCAGGGCGGTGCGGCGCAAGGCATCGGCTGGGCGCTCAACGAGGAGTATATCTACGGCAAGGACGGGCGCCTCCAGAATGCCGGCTTCCTCGACTATCGCATCCCGGTCTGCTCGGACCTGCCGATGATCGACACGCAGATCCTCGAGATCCCCAACCCCAACCACCCCTATGGCGTGCGCGGCGTCGGCGAAACCTCGATCGTGCCGCCGCTGGCGGCGATCGCCAATGCCGTCTCCAACGCTGCCGGCGTGCGCATGACCCACATCCCGATGTCGCCGCCAAGGGTTCTCGCCGCGATCGAGGCGGAACGGGGAGGCTAGGGCAAAAATGAGGTTCTTGCCCTAATGGTCGAAGTGACGCTCTGGGGCGCGCTGGGCCAGCTCGCCGGCGGCCAGAGCAAGGTCGAGGTCGAGGCCAAGGACATAAGGGAGCTGTTCAGGAAACTGGCTGAACAGTATCCCGGCATCGAGCCCTGGATCGAGAAGGGCATCGCGGTGGCGATCGATGGCACGATCTACCGCGATACGTGGTCGAAGGAGCTGCCACAGGGGGCGGAGATTTTTCTGCTGCCGCGGCTGGCTGGGGGGTGAGTCCATTAGCGGCTCAGATGCATAAGTGATCCGAGGCCGAGCGCAGCGTTCGGTATCCACTCCGATCTTCCAAGGCTGACAGGTAGGCGTGAAGTCGATTGACTTTTGCACAGTCGCCTTTGTGAAAAAGATAATCTCGGCTAGATCAGTTACGTCGAAGCGTTAGGGGCGATAATGTGATTCTAGAAGGCAAGAGATTTGACGTCGAGCACGCGCTGACACTCTACGCGCTGAGCTATGTCACCATACCAGCTGAAGGGTTGTATGATAGCAATGGTGTAAAGCAATTCTCTGACGTTACGAAGAAGTGTCACATTTATATCGTGGGCTTTGTACCGAAGATGGAGCTACTCGATATCACACTCGAAGGCCAAAGCCTTCGTATGTTCTTCAGGGCCCTTGGCAAAGTATATGAACTACCTTGGAAAATGGATGAGGGCGTCGGCTTAGTCCGGAAAGACGAGCAGTGGTTCCTCTCCAAAGACGGAATGCTTGCCAGTCCGCCTCCTTTGGACCGTTGCACAGTGCGGCTGAACAGAAAGTTCGGTACGGGAAAGTTCCTGGTTAAATATATTGGTCAAGCGTACGGCAAAGATGGTTCTCGCAGCGCGCTTGACCGGTTGATGAAACATGAAAAACTACAGGAAATTGCCATCAAAGGCGTCCCTGAAGGTTACCGCTTTCAAGTGCTGATGCTGGCAATTGCGCCCGTTAATCAGGTCGTTACGATTTTTAACCCACGCGCTGAGGACGACTCGCAAAGCGAAAAACGCATCGGCCAGGGGCTCGACAAACTCTTCGGAACTTCCGAAAAAGAGCGTGTTGCTCTATATGAAGCTGCGCTCATTCGCTATTTCCTTCCAACCTTCAACCGCGAATTCTCGGACAGTTTCGCATCGACAAATCTCAAGATTCTCCAGGATTGTTACGAGAAGGATTTTTCGGCCGTAAGTGCGGAGATTAACTTCGATGACTTTCCTTTTTCCCTTTACTCGGAGTCGGTAATCCCCAAGGAGGCACACTTAGCGTTCTTCGACCTTCATGAAGATCAGGCACGCAAAGTCTTTTTTGCTGGAGCATGAAACGGCGCGCCAGAGTGGCTCCTTTAGCCTAATTTGCATACACTGGATGGCTATTAGCTCTACTCGATCCTTTGCAGGGTTGTTTTTCCCCCGGAAATATTCGGTGCAGCAATAGATAAATTTTACCGTCCAGTACTTATTTCAAGATTCAAAATAATGTCAGTCTAATTTGTCGAGGGGGCGATGAGGGGAGACGAAGAACCTAACGGGCAGCTACGGCGCTATTGGAAATTTCTATGGGACGATCTAAGGGCTCTGCCAGCTTTGGGCACCGTCGACTATCAACCGAAAGGTGGCGCATTCAGGTCATTCGCCCAGGGCAGCTTCAACGGCGAATATCTGGAAATTATTCCCGCCGTCAGGAAGAGAACATTGCTGCCAAAGCTAGGACGATGCGCCTATTGTGGGCAGGTCGCGGATAGCTCAGGTAACTTGCTTCCTCTGTCCAGTGAACATGTCGTTCCAGATTTTCTCGGCGCCGGTCTGGAACTGCCGTCGAGTTCTTGTGCCAAGTGCGCGAAGGCTACCTCTGTCGTGGAATACACGATCTCCCGCGAAATGTTTGGACCGGTTCGAAAGGTATTTGGGCTGACAGGCAAGAAGGGAGCGGTGCCACACGTTCACTTCCCACTCGACATCGGCCGGCTGACCAGCCAATGGGCTATGATACCAATCGTGGACTATCCGACTGTGTTGGTTTTGCCGGTGTTGTTTCCCGCTTCTAGCTACAGCCGGCGCCCAGCGAGCGCTGCAGATCCCTTTAATTTTCGGCTCTACAACATCAATGCTGATCGCGCTCTGATCGAGCGATACGCTTTGGATACTCTGTCCACTCAGACGGTTGATTTGGTACGATTTGCGCAAATGATCGCAAAGATCGCTCACGCCTATGCTTCACACTATTGGCGTGACAATCCATTCGTATCAACGGTATCGCAGTTGGTGCGACAGGTGTATCCGCCAAGACGACCGGCAATCGGATATCTCGAACACGTTGGCTGCCTGCTCGGCACACCTGATCCCGCTTCCACTGCGCTGCACGAAATCGAAGTCGGCCGGATATCATGGTCTGGAGTTACGAGGCGCGCCGTGCGTGTTAGGCTTTTCGCCGGCTACGGGATGCCATCTTACTATGTTACTATCAGCGACCCTGAGTGAACCCATCAGAGTCACCTCGAAAATACGACGGAAGTCTGTGGCCCAGATGGGCTCTTGTCGTGGTCACAGCAATCGCCCCGGGCGTGCTTGCCATACGCGCCTCCGTACCACAGACGCCGGTTGCGCTCTGCTGCCCTCAAGCCCCCAGCGTCGGCTCCGTATTCACCTCCAGCGCCTCTTCCGCTTCATCCTCTTCACCCAGCACCTCGCCATGAACCCCCAGCGGCCGCCCGATCCAGATCGGATCGACCAGATGGTCGCGCTTGGGGTTGGTGGTGTTGGGGTGGATGAGGATGCTCAGGCCGCCATGGTTCAGCATCAGCCATGGGACCAGCGTGGCGAAGATCTCGGTGGCGAAGGAGACCTGGTACATGGCCTGCTCGTGCGGGCCGACCGGCTCGTCGCGCCAGTTGCCCAGTCGCACGCGGAAGCGTTCGCCGATGCGCAGGCGCAGCCATTCGGCGTGTTGCCGCTCGGCTTGCCCGTCATAGTAGATGTGGGCGTGATAGCTGGCGATCTCGGCGAGAGGCCTTGGCGGGCTGGCGGTGTTCACCTTGATGGCTCCCTCGGTGATTGTTGTGCGGGCAGCGTATACGCAAGGGAGCGGGGCGGCCAAGGGGGAACAGCGTGTGCTCGTCATCTCAATTTCAGGCCAATCGCATAGGCGTTCCCCCACTCCGTCTCGGCTTCGCCGAGCCACCTCTACCCCCACATTCGTGGGGGAGAGGAAATGCTAACCGCCGAGGTCGTGGCCTTTGAAGACTTGGGATTTCCTCTCCCCCATGGACATGGGGGAGAGGTGGCCGCGCAGCGGCCGGAGTGGGGGCTGGCACCGCCGTGTGCTTATTGCCAGCGCTTCATCGGGAGAGGAAACGCTAATCTCCGATATCTCAGCCCCGATCAAACCCTGCCCATCAGCACCAGGATCAGCAGCACCACAAGCACAACGCCGACTATTCCGGACGGCCCATAGCCCCAGGAGCGCGAATGCGGCCAGGCCGGTACGGCGCCGATCAGGATCAGGATCAAGACAATGATGAGGATGGTGCTGACGGTCATTAAGAGTCCCTCGCCTTGCTGGTCAGATACGAGGGGACAATGCAAAAGGCCGCCCGGTTGTTCCGGGCGGCCTTTTGTCCGACTGGTCGAATGCAGCTATTCCGCGGCTTTCGGGAAGGCGATTGCCGGCTCATCGAGCGGACCCGGCTTCGGCCCCGTGGACGCATCCCGTTTCTTGTCGCGGCCGAACAGCCGGCGGAAGAAGGCGTAGAAGCGGCTGTTCTTGCTGCGCGTGAAGATCATCAGCATGGACGGCGTCACCACCAGCGTCAGCAGGGTGGCGAAGGACAGGCCGAAGACGATTGCCGAGGACAGCGAAATCCACCATTGCGTCGACGGCGCGTTGATCGTCGTCTCGTGATGGAAGATTTCCAACCCAAGACCAAAGGCGATCGGCAGCACGCCGAGAATGGCCGAGACCGCCGTCAGCACCACCGGGCGGGCGCGCTCGCGGCAGGTCTGCAGCACCGCTTCCATCTTGTCCCAGCCTTCTTCGCGCAGCCGGTCATAGGTGTCGATCAAGACGATGTTGTTGTTCACCACCACGCCGGCCAGCGCGATGACGCCGATGCCCGACATGACGATGCCGAAGGCTTCGCCTGTCAGCAGCAGCCCGAGGAACACGCCGATCGTCGCCATGACCACGCAGGACAGCACCAGAAGCACGCTGGTGAACTTGTTGAACTGCATCAAGAGCACCAGGAAGATCAGGAAGATCGCCGCACCGAAGGCCTTGCCGAGGAAGGCGCTGGCTTCGGCGCTGTCCTCGTTGGAGCCCGCGAGCTTCCAGCGTATGCCGCTGTCGAGCTTCATGTCGGTGACCGCCTTGGTCACCTCGGCCTGCACCGCCGCAACCTGGCTACCGGCGGCGACGTTGGCCTGAACGACCACGGTGCGGGCGCCGTCGATGCGGTTGAGGATGCCGACGGTCGGCTCCGGCTTGCGCACGACGAAGTTCGAGATCGGCACCGAGCCTTGCGCGGTCTGCACCCTGAGCTCGTCGAGCGTCGACAGCGTGCGCCGATCTTCGGGCAGGCGCAGCCTGATGTCGACGGCATCGTCGGCGCCGGCCGGCCGGTATTCCGACAGCTTCAACCCATTGGTCACCAATTGCACCACCGTGCCGACGGCCGTCGGGCTGATGCCATACTGCGCCGCCTTGGCGCGGTCGACCTCGAGCGCCCAGTCCACGCCGGGCGGCGGCAGACCGTCGGAAACGTCGATGACGCCGGGCACCTTGGCGATGCGCGCCGCAACCGCACGGGCCTGGTCGTCGAGCCCTTTGGGATCGATGGCCGAAAGCCGGAGCTGCACCGCCTTGCCTGTCGGAGGACCGGCCTCCGGCACGCGCACCTCGACATCGACGCCGGGAATGCCGGCCATGACAGTGCGCAACTCATCCAGGATGTGGTTCGCCGATTTGCGCTCGCGCCAGTCGATGAACTCATACTGGATGACGCCGACGACGTCCTCCGGCACATCCTGGCCGCCGCCTTGCGTCTTGCCGACGCGGGTGTAGACCGATTTCACGCCGGGCCAGCCGAGCAGCCGGTTTTCGGCGATCTTGGTTGCCGTATCCATTTCGGCCAGCGAGAGATTGCCGCGGGCATGCACATAGAGCAGGCCGTAATCGGGCTCGACGCTGGGGAAGAACTCGACGCCGGCGCCATATTTCGAATAGGCGAAGCCGACGCCGGTCAGCAAGACGGCGGTGAGCACCAGCACGGTGATCGGGAAGCGCACCGCCTGCTTGACCAGCGCCATGTACCAGCCGTCGCGATTTTGTTCCTCGTGATGCTTCGGCGCCTTGGCGAAGAGCGCGCCCAGCGTCGGCGCGAACACCAGCGCATAAAGCATCGAGGCCGACAGCGTGACGATCAGCGTGATCGGCATGTATTTCATGAAGTCGCCGATAATGCCGGGCCAGAACAGCAGCGGCGAGAACGCTGCGATGCGCGTCATGGTCGCGGCGATGACCGGACCGGCCATGCGCTTGGCGGCAAGCGTGAAGGCTTCCGCCTTCGGCATGCCTTCGCCCATGCGCCGTTCGGCGAATTCGGTGACGATGATGGCGTCGTCGACCAGCATGCCGACCGCCAGGATAAGGCTGAACAGCACGATCATGTTGATGGTGTAGCCCATCATCGCCAAGAGCAGGATGCCGATCAGGAAGGATGACGGAATGGCAAGCCCGATCAGCAGCGAGGCGCGGCCGGACAGCGCATAGAGGATGACGATGAACACCAGGATGACGGCGATCATCACGTGGTTCTGCAGGTCGCCCAGCAACTGGTTGACGAAGACAGACTTGTCCTGCGTGTAGGTGATGTTCATGCCTTCCGGCATGGTCTTGACATAGGCGTCGGACACTTCCCGCACCTTGGCCAGCGTGTCGATCAGATTGGCGCCGATGCGCTTCTTGACTTCGATGGCGATGGCCGGCTTACCGTTGAGGCGGGTGATGGTCTCGGCGTCGGCGAAGGTCGAACGCACCGTGGCGATGTCCTTCGCCTGCACCACGGCATTAGGCCCGGCGACCACCGGAAGCGAAGCCACATCCTCGGGTGTCTCGATCAGCGACGGCACCTTGACCGCGTATTTGCCTTCCGAACCCTCGATGTTGCCGGCGGCGACCAGGCTGTTGGAAGCGCCGACGGCGCCGATCAGCTGGTCGAGCTGCAGCCCGTAGGAGGACAGCTTCATCGGGTCGATGACGACCTCGACAAGATCGTCGCGCGCGCCCTGCAGCGAGCCTTCGAGAACGCCGGGCACTTCCTCGATGCGGTCGCGCAATTCGCGCGCGGCAGCCGTCAGCACGCGCTCGGGCAATTCGCCCGACAACGTCACCACCAGCACGGGGAATTCGGAGATGTTGACCTCGGTGACGACGGGTTCTTCGGCCGCCTGCGGCAGGTCGGCCTTGCCGTCCTGCACCTTGGAGCGCGTGTCCTGAAGTGCTGTCGCCAGATTGGTCTGCGGCTGGAACTCGACCAGCACATAGCCGCCGCCCTGGAAGGCGGCCGAGCGCATTTCCTTGAGGCCCTTGAGGCTCTTCAGCTTGCTTTCCATCGGCCGCAGCAGAAGGCGCTCGGAATCCTCAGGCGAAATGCCCTGATAGATCAGGCTGACATACATCATCGGAATCGGAACGTCGGGTTCCGCTTCCTTCGGCGTCGACTGATAGGCGACCCAGCCCGCCAGCAGCAGGAACACCAGCACCGCAATGGTCAGCCGGGCATTGTTGATCGCGAGTTTGACGATATCCATGGCCTGTTCTCAAGATTTCAGGAGCCGCATTGCCGCCGGTTGTCCCCGCCCCGGCTGTCCCCGGCCGGGGCCGCTCCGGCGCTACTGCGTTGTCGCTTCGCCCAACAGCTTCTGGATGGTCGCCTGGTCGGCCTCGACCGGCTTGACGACGTCGCCTTCCTTGACGAGTTCCTGGCCTGCGACGATGACGCGGGCATCGGCTGGAATGCCGCCAAGCACCAGGCCCTTCGGCGAGTCGTCAACGAGGTCGATCGGGAAGAACACCACCTTGTTGTCCTTGTCGACGGCACGGATGCCAAGGTCGCCCTTGTCGCCCAGCGTCACCACGGAGCGCGGCAACATGACGGCATCGGTCGGCTGCGCGCTGAGCGAAATCTCGGCCGTCATGCCCGCCGGCACGGAGCCATCGGCATTGGGCACGGCAATCTCGACGCGGAAGGTGCGGGTCGCCGACGAGGCGTCGCGGCTGATGTAGCGCACCGTGCCTTCGACGGTCTGGCCGCTGACCAGCCGCACAGCAGCCTTGTCGCCGAGCTTGAGATAGCCGAGGTCGCGTTCGCTGACTTCGCCGCGCGCAATCACCGGATCGAGCTTGAGGATGGTTGCCACCTCGCCGCCCTGCATGATGGAACTGCCGAGCTCCACCGGCACCCGGTCGATGACGCCGTCGAAGGGCGCCTTGACCAGATTGCGCTCGAGTTCGGCCTGCGCCGTTTCCAGCTGCGACTGCGCAGCGGTCAGGTTCGAACGCGCCGTGTCGAGCTGCAGCTTGGGCAGATTGCCGGTCTTCATGAGCCGCAGCGATGCGTCGAGTTCAGCCTGGCGCTGCGCGACGAGCTGCCTGGCACTGTCGACCATCGAGATCTTTTCTTCCGCCGCAAGCATCAGCACCAGGTCGCCGGTCTTGACGTGATCGCCCTGCTTGACCGGCAGCTTTTCGATGACGCCGGCGACGCGCGTCGCCAGCACGGCGCGCTTGTCGGCCTCGGTCAGCCCGGAAATGCGGATGGCGCGGGCATAGGTCTTGCGCGGCGGCGTCACCACAGCGACGGTGCGCAGCGGCGCCTTCGGTTCGGCCTCGGCGGTCTTGGTTGCATCCGGTGCCTTGGCCTGATCGCCCGGCTTGGCCTGATCGCCTGCCTTGCCAGCACCTTCGACAGCGGCGCTGCCGACGGACGAGAACGCGCCTGTTCCCATCCAGGCGGCGAAGCCGATGAGCACGACAATAGCGGCAAGCTTGTGAAACCTGATCTTCGGCATCATTGTTTTTCCACTGCGGGGTTCGGCCAAGTCGTTATCCAACAGGAGTCCGTCGTCTAACAGCTACCGTGTCTTCCAACTCGGGCGCGTCGCCGATATGGGTGCGCGCCAGGCCGTGTTCAATTTGCCGTGAACGGCGAAGCCGCGCTTCTACATCAAAGTTGCATCGCAATACAGTCGAAAAGTTGCAGGAACATTGTGCCAGGCGATGTAGTGTGGCCAACGGGAAACGGTTTTGTCAGCGCCCCGTCAGGCGGCGGAACCACAGTCTCGGAACCATACGGATGTTGAAGGCGCTTTGTTTTCAAGGCGTTTTGAGCACCGACACCCCCCTGTGCCCGCACTAGTTTTTGACGCTCAAATGTGGGCGCGACCTGCGTAGCCACTCAGTGAATGGCAGCAGGCGTCAGTATGATTTTGTATACCGTCACACGCAACGGTTGTTCCGGGACGGAAAGTCATCGGCGCTACTCCGATTTTCCGAACACTTCGCTGATCGTCTTGATCGATCCGGGCGGACTCAGGCCCGCCGGCGTTCCGCGTCCGGCTTCTTGCGGGCGGCGAGAAATTCCTTCACCCGCCGTCCCGGTGCCGGCCCGCGCACCGGTTTGAAGCCGTCATCGAGTTCGCCGGAAAGATCGAGCGTCGGCCGCTTGCCGACGGCGTCGTAATTCTCCTCCAGCCAGTCGCTCGCCGCTATGCGGCCAAGGTCGCGCAAATAGGTCAAAAAAGCCCATTCGGCGTTGACCTTGGATGACGCCGACAGATCCTTGAACGCTTCGTCGGCATCGATGCGGTGCATGCAGATGTCGCGGTATTCGCCAGGCGGCAGCCGGCCGGCGGCGATCAGCTCCTTGACGAAGGCGATCGAGCGGAATTCGTTCAGCAGCCCGGCATTGAAGGTGATCTCGTCGATGCGGTTCTGGATTTCGTTGGCGCTTTTCGGCGTGCCTTCGCGCACCACAGGATTGATCTGCACCAAAAGCACATCCTCCGTCGCCGCCGTCTTGAAGAACGGAAACAGCGCCGGATTGCCGCCATAGCCGCCATCCCAATAGGGCACGCCCTTGATCTCGACGGCGCGGAACAATTGCGGCAGGCAGGCCGAGGCCATCACCGTGTCGAGGTCGATCTCGCCATCGGAAAAGACGCGCAGCTGGCCGGTCTCGACATTGGTCGCCGAAATGAACAGCTCCATCGACTTGCAGGCGTGCACATTTTTGAAATCGATCTCCTGCTCGACCACGTCACGCAGCGGGTTCAAGCCCAGCGGATTGGCGACATAGGGCGAAAACACTCGGGACATGGTGTCGAAGAAGAAATAGCCGGGCGTGTTCTCGATCGACCAGTTGCCCCAGGCGACGTCCCACGGCATGCGCTGCACCGGGCTGAAGCGGCCCTTGGCCGCCACCGCGCGCCAGAAGTCGTCGAGCGTTTGCCGTGCACCCTCGACGCCGCCGCGCACAAAACCATCGGCCAGCGCCACCGCATTCATCGCGCCGGCGCTGGTGCCGGACACCGCCGCGATCTCCAGC
This sequence comes from Mesorhizobium sp. C416B, assembly GCF_030323165.1. Classification (NCBI taxonomy): domain Bacteria; kingdom Pseudomonadati; phylum Pseudomonadota; class Alphaproteobacteria; order Hyphomicrobiales; family Phyllobacteriaceae; genus Mesorhizobium; species Mesorhizobium sp. C416B. Next base: position 4,327,853 of record NZ_CP100471.1, on the reverse strand, counting down.
CTGCCATCCTCCAGCAGCCGGTCGAGTACACCCCAGGAGAAGGCCCCGTGCGAGCCGCCGCCCTGCAGCGCGATGTTGATCTTCTTCGTTTCCTCCGCCTTGCCGTTTTTGGTCATGGCGTTCCTGTTCGGTTTGGTCGCTGCTGCCTCATTCCGCCCGGAAATCGGGCGGGTTCGAGGGCAGCGGACTTATATTGCAGTGCAGCATATAAGGGATGACCAAGGCAAGAACACGAACACGGTCGCGTGATCACATGAAATTTTGGTCATGGGGAATGGTCCTCCACGCCGAGGTCTTCGCCCTACGAATACCCCCACCCTTGATCCCTCCCCACAAGGGGGAGGGAGACTTGGTAGACGCTGATCTCAGCAAACCACCGACGTTTCGGCGGCGCGCGGCAGCTTCCCTCCCCCCTTGTGGGGTCCGAAGGACGGGCGAGACCCGTGGCTCGCCTCGGCAAGCTAGGGTGGGGTCATCTTCGCAAAAAACTCAAGCGACAAGCTTCGGCACCGGCCCGACATAGCGCGACTGTGGACGGATCAGCCGCCCTGTCGTCTGCTGTTCGCGCGCATGCGCGATCCAGCCGGCGACACGTCCGGCAGCAAAGACATTGCTGAACGCCTGTGGCGGAAAGCCCGCCGCCTCAAGCACAAGCGCTGTGTAGAACTCGACATTGGTCTGCAACGAGCGCTGCGGCTTGGCGATCCGCAGCACTTCGAGCGCCGTCTGCTCGACCTGTTCGGCGAAGGCCAGCCGGCGGCCGGTTTCGCCTTCGCTGCCGAGCTGCCGCACGACGGCTTTCAGTACATCGGCGCGCGGATCGCGCACGCGGTAGATACGGTGGCCGAAACCCATGATGCGCTCGTCATGCGCGACCTTCTCGCGCAGCCAACCGGCCGCGTCGCCATGCGCCTGGATTGCATCGAGCATCTCGATCACCGGGCCGGGCGCGCCGCCGTGCAGCGGCCCCTTGAGCGCGCCGAGCCCAGCCAGCACCGACGATGTCAGCTCTGCCAGCGTCGATGCGACGACGCGGGTGGCGAAAGTCGAAGCGTTGAGGCCGTGATCGCAGACGGTCACCAGATAGGTGTCGAGTGCCCTTGCCAGCGCCGGCGACGGGACGGATCCCTCGAGCATCCTCAACATGTCGGCGGCATGATCGGCCTTCGCGTCAGGTGCGATCGGCTGCTCGCCACGCGCCAGGCGCAGCAGAGCCGGCGTCAGCACAGCGGGCGCCGCGATCAGCCGCAAGGCGTCCGTCAGCGTCTCGCCATCCGGCAGCAGCGCCATGCCGGCGCGCATGGCGCCATAGATCTCAATCGGTGCGAGCAGCGGCAGAAAGGGTGCAAGCCGCTCGAACACCTCGACGCGAGCCTTGCCCAGCCTCGCTGCCAGTTCGGCATCGCCGGGAAGGCCGTCGAAGAAGCCGTCGAGCAACAGGCGAACCACTTGCGCATAGCGCCAGCGTCCCGCCAATTCCGGCAGCGAATGACCGCGGATCGTCAGGCGGCCGCCAAGGCCATCGACATCGGAGAGCACGGTCTCCGCCGCCACCACATCATCGAGCCCGTTCGCCATATCTCATCTCCTTGCAGCTTTTCTGCATGGGAGATAAGGGTTGGGCTGCGCCTCGATCAATCTTGATCAATATAATCAATATGTGAGCTCAAATGTCCGAATGGCTGTCGCGGGAAGAGGCGCTGGAAAGGCTCAAGGTCCGGCCGCAGACGCTCTACGCCTATGTCAGCCGTGGCCGCATCGGCATGCGGCCGGATGAGAGCGACCCGCGCCGCAGCCAGTACCGCGCCGACGACATCGCGGCATTGGCGACCCGCCGGGCGCGGGGCCGCAGTCCCTCGGCCATCGCCGAGAGTGCGATCGCCTGGGGCGAACCCTCGATTGTCACCGCGATTTCGACTGTGCTGCACGGCCGACTGATCTATCGAGGGCAAGACGCCGTTGCGCTCTCCAAAGCGGCGACGCTGGAGGAAACCGCTGCTGTGCTCTGGGCCTCGACTGAACCGGTGGCTTTCAAAGCTCCGTCATCTGAAGCGCCTCATCCAGTCGGCCGCGCCTCGGCCTTTGCGCAGCTTGCCATGCTTGCCGGCCAGGGGCGGCCTTCGCTCGGGCGCAGCGCCGCCTCGCTGTGCACCGAGGCCGCGCGCACAGTCGGAGCGCTGGCGCAGTCGCTGGGCGCTGAAGCCGGCACAGCGCCCGTCCATAAGCGCCTGGCGCAGGGCTGGTCGGTGAATGATGCCGGCGCGGAAGCGATCCGCTGCGCCCTCGTCCTGCTCGCCGATCATGAACTCAACGCATCGACCTTCGCCGCCCGCGTCGCAGCGTCCACAGGCGCCTCGCCTGCCGCATGCCTGCTGGCCGGCCTGGCAACGCTGTCCGGCCCGCGCCACGGTGGCGCCGGCGAAGCGGCGATGCAACTGGCTGAAGATGCAGCAGCCCACGGCGCGGATGCGGCGATCCGGCGCTGGCTCGGCCATGATCGGCCCTTGCCGGCGTTCGGCCATCCGCTCTATCCCGACGGCGATCCCCGTGCCACCGCACTTCTGGAAGTCATCCCTGTCGACGAGACGCTGCAACAGCTGCAAAAAGCCGCCATGGCGGCGGTCGGTGCCCAGCCCAACATCGACTTCGCCCTGGCCGCACTAACGCGCGGCCTTGGCTTGCCGCGCGATGCACCGTTCCAGCTGTTTGCGCTCGGACGCAGTGTCGGCTGGGCCGCGCATATGGTCGAACAGATCATTAGCGGCAGCATCATCAGGCCGCGTGGCCGCTATGAGGGACGCGTGACTTAAGCCGACCTGGCCGTGTTCCCGAACCGCGCACGGTACGCGACGGGCGTCGTGGCGAACTGCTGACGAAAATGATGCCGCAGCGTGCCTGCCGCGCCAAAGCCGGCGGTCTCGGCAATCCGTTCGATCGGCATGGCGGTGTCTTCCAGCAGCGTGCGCGCCCGCGAAAGCCGTTCCGACAGCAGCCAGCGCGCCGGCGTGACACCGGTCGCGGCCGCGAACCGGCGCAGGAACGTCCGCTCGCTCATCCCGGCAAGCTCGGCCAAGATGGCGACGGGATAGTCGGCGGAAATATTGGCGCGCATCCTGTCGATCAACGGTCCAAGCCGGCTGCGCTCATGGAGCTCGGGAACGGAACTCTCGACATACTGCGCCTGACCGCCGTCGCGATGCGGCGGCACCACCAGACGCCGTGCCACCATGTTTGCCGCCTTGGTGCCGAAGTCGCGCCGAACCAGATGCAGGCAGAGGTCGATGCCCGCGGCACTGCCTGCCGATGTCAGCACATTGCCCTCATCGATGTACAAAACGTCCGGAATCACGGTGATGTCGGGGTACATCTCCGTCAGCTTCTCGCTGTAGCGCCAATGCGTGGTCGCTCTTTTGCCCGCAAGCAGGCCGGCGGCGGCAAGCACGAACACGCCCGAACAGATCGAAAGAATGCGAGAGCCGCGCTCGCTCGCCTTCCGCAGCGCCACGATCAGCGCCGGCGGCACCGGCGCCTCCGTTCCGCGCCATCCCGGTACGATCACCGTGCCGGCCTGGCCGATCAGATCGATCCCGCCGTCGGCAACAATACGCACGCCGCCCAGCGCGCGCATTTCACCGGTATCAACACCGGCAACCGCAAAACGGTACCAATCCTCACCCATTTCCGGCCTGGGCAAGGCGAAGATCTCAACCGCCACGCCAAACTCGAACGTGCACAGCCCGTCATAGGCAACGGCAACGACAAGAGGGTTGGCAGGGCGCGGATTCGCAGAGGATGGCATGATCTTGACGATATATGGCAAAGCTGCCAGCTGCAATCGCCCTGCTTCCTGTCTTATCTCTCCGTCGCATCAGCAATGGAGATACGAGGATGAGCCACGTGACAGACATTCCGGCGGCATCGCCGGATATCGCCCGCGACCATTTTCTACGCCGGCTTTCCGTCGAGACCGACTGTTCCGACGTCGCCGCCGCACTGCGTGCCGGAGAGCCGGACTTTGTTCTCCTGCATGTGGTCGGTTCGCCGGAAGCCTATGGACGCCGCCATGTGCCGGGCGCGCGGCATCTGCCCCACCGCGAAATATCGGCCGGGCGGATGGTGCAATGGCCCGAAAGGACGCTGTTCGTCGTCTATTGCGCGGGACCGCATTGCAATGGCGCGGATCAGGCGGCCTTCAAGCTGGCCAGCCTCGGTCGTCCCGTGAAGATCATGATCGGCGGCATAACCGGTTGGCAGGACGAGGACCTTCCTTTCGCTTCAGGCAAGGAGCCCGGTGTCTTGCACGCGTGAGGCCACGCGATATGGTCGGCCTTGAAGACTGAGCAAGCATGCAGAAGGCGATGGTTAGAATTCGTCCATTCGAGCGCCAGGATGTCGGTGCGGTGCTCGCCCTCATGCGGGCGCTAGCCGTCTTCGAGGGTTATGACGACAAGCTTCGCGTCACCGAAGCGAACCTCATCGAGCACGGGCTGGGGCCATCGCCCCGGTTCGGCGTGTTGGTGGCGGAGCGAGAGTGCGTGATCGTCGGCATCGCCGTCCACTACCTCATCCCCTGGACCTACGACCTGAAGCCGGTTGTCTGGCTGAAGGAACTCTACGTCACTGAAGCGACGCGCGGCATGGGGGTCGGCCATGCGCTTGTTGAACAGCTTCGCCAACACGCTTTGAGCATTGGCGCCTCCGCCATCAAATGGACGGTGCTGAAATCCAACTCGCCGGCCAAAGCCTTCTACCGCTCGCTCGACGGCCAGCCCGATGATATCTGGGAACCGTGGCAGCTGAAAATCGACCCGTGACGGCCGCCTCGACCAACTGAGGGCGGTCGACCATGCGGCGGTCGCTTACGACATCGTATCGAGCTTGCGCTGCATGGCGGCGATCTGTTGCTTCAGTTCCTGAAGGTCGTCGCCGCTCTTTTCCGGGACGTCCTTGCGGGCCGGCTCGGGTGCAGCCGCGGCCGCAGCATTTGTGGCGGCGGTCGGGAACGGCGTGAACAGGCGCATCGCGTTCTGGAACATTTCCATGTTGCGGCGTGTCTGCTCTTCCAGCGCCTTGATCGGCGTGGCGATCTTCATCACATCCAGCGGCGACTTGCCGATCGCGCCCTTCATCTGTTCGCGGAACCGCTCCTGCTCCTTGGAGAAGGCCATCATAGACTGTTCGAGGAAGCTCGGCACGATCTGCTGCATCTGGTCGCCATAGAAAGCGATCAGCTGGCGCAGGAACGGGATCGGCAGCATGTTCTGCCCATCCTTGTTCTCCAGTTCGAAGATGATCTGCGTCAGCACCGGATGGGTAATGTCGTCACCGGTCTTGGCGTCCTGGACGGTGAACTCCTCGCCCTTCTTGACCATCTCGGCCAGATCCTCGAGCGTCACATAGGTGCTGGTGCCGGTATTGTAGAGCCGGCGATTGGCATATTTCTTGATAATGATAGGGTCGTCTTTCGCGGCCATCAGCATCCTCCCGGGACACCGGCGCGCCTGAGTAAGCCGCCGGTAACGATTGCGCCATTTTTAAGGATATGCGCAAAAGCTCTATAATTCCAAGCGCTTTGTGCAGTGCGGCATCATTTATTGCTGCATGGCCGGCCAATTATGCTGCGCAGCAAAGGTTGGGCGATCCCGCCGGCCGCTCACGCCCTGCTTGCGGCGCTTGGCCGGCATGCCCATTTCCGGTTTGACTTGGGGTGTGGAACGGGCAAGAAAAGTCCCAACAAGCCCCCAAGAACACGACACCTCGAAGTCTGGAGAGAAAAATGTCCGCTTCCAATTCAATCGTCGTTGCCAGCGCCGCACGCACGGCTGTCGGCTCCTTCAACGGCGCCTTCGCCGCCACCCCGGCGCATGAACTTGGCGCCGTCGTGATCAGGGAGCTTTTGGCGCGCGCCGACGTCGAGCCGGGCGAAGTCGACGAGGTCATTCTCGGCCAGGTGCTGACCGCCGCGCAGGGCCAGAACCCCGCCCGCCAGGCGTCGATCAATGCCGGCCTGCCCAAGGAGACCACCGCCTGGGGGCTCAACCAGGTTTGCGGCTCTGGCCTGCGCGCCATCGCGCTCGGCATGCAGCAGATCGCCGCCGGCGACGCCACGGTGATCATCGCCGGCGGCCAGGAATCGATGTCGCTGTCGCCGCATGCCGAGCACCTGCGCGCCGGCGTCAAGATGGGCGACTACAAGATGATCGACACCATGATCAAGGACGGGTTGTGGGACGCCTTCAACGGCTACCACATGGGCAACACCGCCGAGAACGTCGCCCGCCAGTTCCAGATCACCCGCGACGACCAGGACCAGTTTGCGCTGGCCTCGCAAAACAAGGCCGAGGCCGCGCAGAAGGCCGGCAAGTTCAAGGACGAGATCGTCGCCTTCACGATCAAGGGCAGGAAGGGCGACACTGTCGTCGACCAGGACGAGTACATCCGCCACGGCGCCACCATCGACGCCATGTCCAAGCTGAAGCCGGCTTTCGACAAGGACGGCACCGTGACCGCCGCGAACGCGTCGGGCATCAATGACGGCGCCGCCGGCGCGCTGCTGATGAGCGAGGCTGAAGCCACAAGGCGCGGCATCACCCCGCTGGTGCGCATCGCATCCTGGGCGACGGCCGGCGTCGATCCGGCGATCATGGGAACCGGACCTATTCCCGCCTCGAAGCGGGCGCTCGAGAAGGCCGGCTGGTCGGTCAAGGACCTCGACCTTGTCGAGGCCAATGAAGCCTTCGCCGCGCAGGCCTGCGCCGTCAACAAGGGCATGGGCTGGGATACGTCGATCGTCAACGTCAATGGCGGCGCCATCGCCATCGGCCATCCGATCGGCGCGTCGGGCGCCCGCGTCTTCAACACGCTGGTTTTCGAGATGCGCCGCCGCGGCGCCAAGAAGGGCCTCGCCACGCTCTGCATCGGCGGCGGCATGGGCGTCGCTCTGTGCGTGGAAGCGCTGTGAAAGAGAAGTGAGTAGTGAATAGGGAGTAGTGAATGGGGAAGAAGGAGCAGCGCGGCTGGATATCGATCCCTACTCGCTATTCCCTACTCCCTATTCCCTTCTTCCGACCAAAGGGAGGAAGAACTTTCAATGACCAAAGTAGCGCTCGTCACCGGTGGATCGCGCGGCATCGGCGCCGCCATATCGATCGGCCTGAAGAATGCCGGTTACACCGTTGCAGCCAACTATGCCGGCAATGACGAGGCAGCGGGGAAGTTCAGCGCACAAACCGGCATCAAGGCCTACAAATGGTCGGTCGCCGACTACGACGCCTGTGCCGCCGGAATCAAACAGGTCGAGGCCGATCTCGGCCCGGTCTCGGTGCTGGTCAACAATGCCGGCATTACCCGCGACGCCATGTTCCACAAGCTGACGCGCGAGCAGTGGAAGGAAGTCATCGACACCAATCTGTCTGGGGTCTTCAACATGACGCATCCGCTGTGGGGCGGCATGCGCGACCGCAAATTCGGCCGCGTCATCACCATTTCCTCCATCAACGGCCAGAAAGGCCAGGCCGGCCAGGTCAACTATTCCGCCGCAAAGGCCGGCGACATCGGCTTCTCGAAGGCGCTGGCGCAGGAGGGCGCGCGCGCGGGCATCACAGTCAATGTCATCTGCCCCGGCTACATCGCCACCGAGATGGTCAAGGCGATCGACGAGAAGGTGCTGAATGAACGCATCATTCCGCAGATCCCGGTCGGCCGCCTCGGCGAACCGGAAGAGATCGCGCGTTGCGTCGTCTTCCTCGCCTCTGAGGACGCCGGTTTCATCACCGGCTCGACCATCACAGCCAATGGCGGCCAGTATTTCGCCTGAACGACAGCATTTCGCCCGGTAGGACGGGCCGGCTTATGGCCCGTTTTTTCATCGCCGGCCGGCGATGTTCCGGGCTGCGCGCTAGACATCCCGTTCCGGCACGCAAAGATTAACGATTTCCAGGCGCCCTGTGCAAAACCCGGTTCGCAAGCTGTGAATTCTCGGTGGACAAGCTGTGGACAACACAACATGTTGGGGTGAACAAACCAGGAAAATCCCGCCATCGCTGATTGATCGCCGATTCGTTCCGGCTTTGAGCGCAACGTTAACGACCAACGCCGAAAATCACCGGCAAATGGTTAAGGCCGATTAAGAAAATTCAACAATTTCATAATGTTGGCCGAGGCGTATCGGATCACGACGATGCCCCGCCGGCAAAGGTTAACGCCAATGGTCGCCTTGCAGGAATCGGGCCAGTTTCCGCGATTCAGCATATGGTGAGACTCAGCCTCGCAAAATCCACATGTAGCCGTGAACAAAAGCTGAATCTGCCGGAGTCACTGATTCGTCGCCGATTCGTTCCAGACTCGTTCCAACTGTTAATTGAGACCTCAAAGACGAACCGTGGGATTGCCGGCCGGAACATTCCGCTTTCGCTTCGCGCCTGAAATCCCTATGTGTCGCCTGTCATACGCGCCACGCGAGGCGCGCTCCCGACAACACGATGCAGAAAGCCTCATCTCCAGGCCGATGAACATCCAGCCGAAACACACCGAGCCGCTGATCCTGTCGGGCCGCGACGTGACTGCCGTGCTGGGTCCGACCAACACTGGCAAGACCCATCTCGCCATCGAGCGCATGGTGGCGCATGAGAGCGGCATTATCGGCCTGCCGCTCCGCCTTCTGGCGCGCGAGGTCTATGCCCGCGTCTGCGAAAAGGTCGGCGCCCACAAGGTGGCGCTCATCACCGGCGAGGAAAAAATCCAGCCGCCCGGCGCGAAATATTCGGTCTGCACCGTCGAAGCCATGCCGCGCGAGACCGACGTTGCCTTCGTCGCCATCGACGAGGTGCAGCTCGCCGGCGACCTCGAGCGCGGCCATATCTTCACCGACCGAATCCTGCACCTGCGCGGGCGCCAGGAAACGCTGCTGCTCGGCGCGGCCACCATGCATGGCATCCTGCAAAAGCTGCTGAGAGGCGTCTCGGTGGTGACGCGCCCTCGCCTGTCGCACCTGGCCTACGCCGGTTCGAAGAAATTGACCCGCCTGCCGCGGCGTACGGCGATCGTCGCTTTCTCCGCCGACGAGGTCTATGCCATCGCTGAGCTGATCCGCCGCCAGCAAGGAGGAGCGGCGGTCGTGCTCGGCGCACTGTCGCCCCGCACCCGCAACGCCCAGGTGGCAATGTTCCAGGCAGGCGACGTCGACTATCTCGTCGCCACCGACGCCATCGGCATGGGGCTCAACCTTGATCTCGATCATGTCGCCTTCGCCCAGAACCGCAAATTCGACGGCTACCAGTACCGCAACCTGACGGCGGCCGAGCTCGGCCAGATCGCCGGCCGCGCCGGCCGGCATCTGCGCGACGGCACCTTCGGCGTCACCGGCCAGGTCGATCCGCTGGACGAGGAGTTGGTCAAGCGCATCGAGGGGCACGAGTTCGATCCGGTGAAGGTGCTGCAATGGCGCACCGCGCATTTCGACTTCGCCAGCCTCGACGCGCTGAAGCGCTCGATCGAAACCAACGCGCCGGTCGAAGGCCTGACGCGCGCGCTGCCGGCGGTCGATGCGCAGGCGCTCGAACATCTCTCCCGCGACGAGGACATCCGCGCGCTGGCTACCAATGCCAAGCGCGTCGCGCTGCTGTGGGAAGCCTGCGCGCTGCCCGACTACCGCAAGATCGCGCCTGCCCAGCACTCCGACCTGATCGCCTCGATCTACACCGACCTCGCCAAACACGGCCATGTCGACGAGAACTACATGGCCGAGCAGGTGCGCCGCGCCGATACGACCGAGGGGGACATCGACACGCTGTCGCACCGCATTGCGCAGATCCGCACCTGGACATTCGTGTCCAACCGGCCGGGCTGGCTGGCCGATCAGGCACACTGGCGGGAAAAGACGCGCGAAATCGAAGACAGATTGTCGGATGCGCTGCATGAGCGGTTGACGAAACGGTTTGTAGACCGCAGGACTTCCGTCCTCATGCGGCGCCTTAGAGAAAATACAATGCCTGAAGCCGAAATCAGTCCTACCGGAACCGTCCTTGTCGAAGGCCATCATGTCGGCGAGTTGCAAGGGTTCCGCTTCACCGCCGACCAGAGCGCCGGCGGCGAAGACGCCAAGGCCGTGCGTACGGCAGCGCAAAAAGCGCTGGCCGCCGAGTTCGAGGCGCGTGCCGAACGCTTCGGCGCCTGCGCCAATGGCGAGCTTGCGCTCGGCTCCGACGGCACGCTGCGCTGGATCGGCGCGCCGATCGGCACGCTGGTTGCCGGCGAGGACGCGCTGAAGCCGCGCCTGGTGCTTTTGGCCGACGAGCAGTTGACCGGCCCCGCCCGAGACAAGGTCGCCGCGCGCGCCGAGCGTTTCGTCAATTTCCAGATCGAGTCGCTGCTGAAGCCGCTGGTCGATTTGAAGAATGCCGAGCAGATCGCCGGCATCGGCCGTGGCATCGCCTTCCAGCTCGTCGAGCATTTCGGCCTCATCAACCGCCGCGACATCGCCGAGGAAATGAAGTCGCTCGACCAGGAGGGTCGCGCCGCCTTGCGCCGGCTCGGTGTGCGCTTCGGCGCCTACCACGTCTTCGTGCCGGCGCTGATCAAGCCGGCGCCCGCCGGACTGATTACGCTGTTGTGGGCGCTGAAGAACGACGGCAAGGACAAGCCGGGCTTTGGCGACGTGGTGCACGCCCTGGCTTCCGGCCGCACCTCGGTGGTCATCGATCCTGCTTTCGACAAGAGCTTCTACAAGCTTGCCGGATACCGCAATCTCGGCCGCCGAGCCGTGCGCATCGACATTCTGGAACGGCTGGCCGACCTGATCCGGCCTGCGACCAACTGGAAGCCCGGTCTGGGACAGCGCCCGGACGGCGCCTATGACGGCCAGTCCTTCATGGTGACGCCGCCGATGATGTCCATCCTCGGCGCCACCGCCGACGACATGGAAGAGATCCTGAAAGGTCTCGGCTATCGCGCCGAGCCGAAGCCGCCGGCAGAGGTCAAGGCGCGGCTGGAAGCACAGGACAACGCGGCGCGGGAAGCGGCGGCGGCAAAGCTGGCGGAAGCGGCAGCCAAGGCCGAGCAGGCCCAGACGGCGGAAGCCGCTGCAGGCGAAGCTGTCGCTGAAGCGCCGACCGACAGTTCGGAACCGGATGCGGTTGCCGCCGCTGAGCCTGCGGCTGAGGAGCCCGTCGCCGAAGTCGCAGCGGCCGTTGCTGCGGACGCTCAGCCGGGCGCGCCTGCCGAGGGTTCGGAGCCAACTGCGGCCGTTGAAGCCACCGCCGAAGCTCCAGCCATCGAGGAAGCAACGGCGGAGCCCGTCGCGAAAGAACAGGTCGAAGCTCCCATAGAAATCGCGGAAGAAGCTCCGGCTGTTGCAGAAGCTGACGCCACCGTCCCCGAAAGCGCCGACGCCACCGTCGCCGAAAACGCCGACGCCCTTACCTCCCCCTCGATGGGGGAGGTCGCGGCGCGAAGCGACGCGGGTGGGGGTGACAGCGTTAACGAAGCAGGTGCAGACACAGCAGACACTTCAGGCGCAACCGCCGACGCCGGCGCTGCCCCCACCCCGGCGCTGCGCGCCGACCCTCCCCACGAGGGGGAGGGTGGAAGCGCTGAGCCTGTCCCCGAGGCCGAAGCGCCAAAGCCCATCTTGCTGTGGCGGCAGGGTCGTTTCGAGCAGCGCCCGCGCCATCGGCAAGACAACCGCAGAGACAATCGCCCGCGTAACGGCCAGGCTAGCCGCGCCGATGCGCCGGCCGACGCTGCCGGCGGACAGCCGGCACCGGGCGAACGGCCGGCCTATCAGGGCCGGCGCGACCAGCGCGACGGTGCCGCCAAGCCACGCTTCGACCGTTCGAAGTTCAAGCCCAAGCCGCAGGCCGAGGGCGAACAGCGCCGCGACGGCAAGCCGCAAGGCGAGCGTCCGCGCGAGGGCCGGCCTGACTGGAAAGGCGGCAGGCCGGAAGGCAAAGGCGGACCGCAAGGCGCCAAGCCGGCTTTCCAGGCCAAGCCACGCGAGGAACGCCCGGCGCGCTTCGATCCGGACTCGCCCTTCGCCAAGCTCGCCGCCTTGCGCGACCAGTTGAAGAAATAAGCCCCAGGTTCGCTGCGATGGTTGCTGAAGGTCGTCAGCGCATCGACAAGTGGCTGTTCTTTTCGCGCGCGATAAAATCGCGCTCGCTGGCGGCCAAGCTGGTTGTCGCCGGACGCGTCCGCATTAATAGCGACAAAGCAGCGCAGGCCTCCGATCTGGTCAAGCCTGGCGACGTTTTGACCATTACGCACGAGCGCCGCATCTTCGTTTGGAAGGTGCTTGGCACCGGCGTGCGGCGCGGTCCGGCCGAGGAAGCGCGCACGCTCTACGAGGACATGTCCCCGCCGCCGGCCCCAAAAGGCGAGGCTGTTGCCGATGCCATTCCGGCGCTGCGCGACGCCGGCAGCGGCCGGCCGACCAAGAAAGAGCGCAGGCAAACCGACCGGCTGTTCGGCGAAGACTGAAGCCTTGGCCGTCTGCGCCATGCCGGCGGTCTGGAATTTCATTCCGGACACGCGGGCCCCGCCTGCAATGGCTGCCCTTGCAAGCGGCAGGCAAAGGCGTTACCTCACCAAAAAAGCCGCCGCATCGGCCCGAAAATCGGAAATCGATTTTTCGGAAGGCACGATGCGCAGATTCAAAGTGTCAGAGCGTACTTTATGCGTCCAAGTGGACGCACGTCGCTCTAGCAAGAACGGGACGTCCCGGAGCCGACCAATGACCTATGTCGTGACCGACAACTGCATCAAATGCAAGTACATGGACTGCATCGAGGTCTGTCCGGTCGACTGCTTCTACGAGGGCGAGAACATGCTTGTCATACATCCCGACGAGTGCATCGACTGCGGCGTCTGCGAACCGGAATGCCCGGCCGATGCAATCAAGCCCGACACCGAGCCGGGCCTCGACAAATGGCTGCAGGTCAACACCGAATACGCCGAGAAATGGCCCAACATCACCGCCAAGAAGGAGCCTCCGGCAGATGCCAAGAGCTTCGACGGCGAAGCCGGCAAGTTCGAGAAATATTTCTCCGCCGAGCCCGGCGAAGGCGACTGAGCACATGACGCTGAAATCGGAATCGATTTCGGAAAGGGTGATGCGCAAAGCAAAAAAGTGCGGCCTATTGGATCGTCATAACGCTGCGTAACGCGCCTCATACATTAACTGCCTTGACAGGCGGCGATGGCGCTCGACCTTCGCGTTTGCAGCAAAACCTTGATTCTTCCGACTTTTTGTGCTACACCAGTTGAAACATGCCGGTGACACAACGTCGATTTATGGCGCAAGCGCCCCAAATCACTGAAAGGTGAAATCCCCAATCGGACCAGAGCGATCTGGGCCAGGCAGTCGCTATGTATGCGGTTTGCCGGTCCCGGCTTTTTCCGATGGGTTCATCTGTTGTGCGGCTAACGATCGGTGTCCCCGGTCGCATGCGTTCGGACCGGCAGGCCGCCGGTGCCACAACAAGGAGTTCAGGGCGTAATGGCAACGATCACCCCGCAGAAGAAGTCCACCTCGGCACGCCACGGTTTCAAGACCGGCGAGTACATCGTCTATCCGGCGCACGGCGTCGGCCAGATCGTCTCGATCGACGAGCAGGAAGTTGCGGGCCACAAGCTGGAACTGTTCGTCATCGACTTCCAGAAGGACAAGATGCGCCTGAAGGTTCCGGTCGCCAAGGCGACCTCCATCGGCATGCGCAAGCTGTCGGAAGAGGATTATGTCGAGCGCGCGCTGAAGGTCGTCCAGGGCCGCGCCCGCGTCAAGCGCACCATGTGGTCTCGCCGTGCGCAGGAATATGATGCCAAGATCAATTCGGGCGACCTGATCTCGATCTCGGAAGTCGTGCGCGACCTCTACCGTGCCGACAACCAGCCGGAACAGTCCTATTCCGAGCGTCAGCTCTATGAGGCGGCACTCGACCGCATGGCGCGCGAGATCGCGGCAGTCAACCGCATGTCGGAAACCGAAGCCGTGCGCCTGATCGAGGTCAACCTCAACAAGGGCCCGAAGCGCGGCGCCAAGGCCGACAATGAGGAAGCCGAGCAGGAAGAAGCTGCCTAATCGCTTTCACCGTCGAATTCATGAAAAACCCGGCCTTGTGCCGGGTTTTTGTTTTTACCCCCTTGTGGGGTTCCAAGGACGGGCGGGACCCGTGGCTCGCCCAGGCAGGTGGCTGCGAAGCAGAGAGGATGGGGACGACACCAGACCGCACCCGGACCTTCCGTCCGACCTCTTCACAAGGGGAACGTAGAAGGCTCAGCCGCCGGCTTCCTTCTCCGCCTCCTGCTTCAGCGTCGCAATAAAACGCTTGGTCCGTTCACGCTCCGGGTTGGAGAACACCACGGCGGACGGCCCCTTCTCGACGATGACGCCGGCGTCGAGGAACACCACCTCCTGCGCAATCTTGGAGGCAAGGCGAAGGTCGTGCGTGGCCATCACCATGGTCGTGCCTTCGCTGGCGAGTTTTCCCAGCACGTCGACCACTTCCTGCGCCAGTTCCGGATCGAGCGCCGAGGTCGGCTCGTCGCAAAGCAGCACTTTCGGCGACGGCGCCAGGGCGCGGGCGATCGCCACACGCTGCTGCTGGCCGCCCGACAGCGTTGCCGGCCAATCGTCCGCCTTGTGCGCCATGCCGACCTTCTCGAGCAGCGCCAGTGCCCGCTCGCGCGCCTTTGCCGTCGGCCATTTCAGCACCGTCACCAAGCCTTCCATGACGTTCTCGATCGCGGTGCGATGCGGGAACAGCTGGAAGTTCTGGAACACCATGCCGGTCTGCAGCCGCAGGCGCTGGATGTCGCGGCTGGGGATCTTGATGCCGGGACGGAATTCCAGCGTCTCGTCGCCGATGCGCACCATGCCCGAGGTCGGGATCTCCAACAGGTTGATGCAGCGCAGCAGTGTGCTCTTGCCTCCGCCGGAGGGGCCGACGAGCGCGGTGACGCTGCCTTCGGCAATGGTGACCGTCACGCCCTTCAGCACCAGATTGTCGCCGAAGCGCTTTTCGATGTCGGTGAGGCCGATCATGAGCGCGCCTCCAGGAAGCCGCCATAGCGGTTGAGCCGCTCCTCCAGCCGCGTCTGCAAGGCCGAAAGCACCGAGCTCATCGCCAGATAAAGGATCGCCGCCTCGACATAGAGGATCAGCGGTTCATAGGTGGTGGCGACGATGCGCTGCGCCGCCTGGAACATCTCCGGCACAGTGATGGCGGCGGCCAGCGACGTATCCTTGACCAGCGAGATGAAGGTGTTGGACAGCGGCGGCACGGCGACGCGGCCGGCTTGCGGCAGGACGGTGCGCCGCATCGCCTGGCTCCAGGTCATGCCGATCGAATAGGCCGCCTCCCACTGGCCCTTCGGCACCGAGCCGATCACGGCGCGGATAATTTCCGAACTGTAGGCGCCTATGTTGAGGGTGAAGCCAATCAGCGCCGCCGGAAAAGCGTCCAGCAATATGCCGACCGAAGGCAGGCCGTAAAAGATCAGGAACAGCTGCACCAGAAGCGGCGTGCCGCGAAAGATCCAGACATAGAAGCGGACCACGGCAACCAGAGGCTTGGGACCGAACAGCCGCACCAGGGCGACAACCAGGCCGACGAACAGGCCGAGTGCGAACGATAGCAATGTCAGCGGTACGGTGAAGATCAACGCCGCCCACAGCAGTGTCGGCAACGAGTCCAGCATCAGGTGTAGCCAGTGCGGCACGAACGGCTCCTCCTTCACAGACCGCCGCGGTGACGGCAGTGCGATTGTGTGCTTCTCATATCATGCGAAAAACGGCGAGCCGTCAAAGACGGCCCGCCGCTATTGGTCATTGCCGGCAAACCGCCGGGAGATGGTCTTTACTGCGAGACATCCTGGCCGAAATAGGTATCGGCGATCCTCTTGTAGGTGCCGTCGGCCTTGATGTCGGCCAGCGCCTTATTGATCGCCGCGACCAGCTCCGGATCACCCTTGCGCACGATGACGCCGGAATAGTCGGCGTTCTCTTCCTGCGCGGCGATCTTCACATTGGCGTCCGGCTTGTGCTTCTTGAAGTCGAGGAAAGACAGGCTGTCATTGATGGTGGCGTCGGCGCGGCCGGTGAGCAGCAGCTGGATCGACTGGTCGAAGCCGTCGGTGCCGACAAGTTCGGCGCCGTTGGTCTCGGCGAGCTTGCCGAAATTCGATGTCAACGACTGTGCCGACTTCTTGCCCTTGAGGTCGGCGAAGGTCTTGATGTCGGTGTTGTCGCCGCGCACGATCAGCACGGCCTTGGAGGCGATGTAAGGATCGGAGAAATCGTACTTGGCCTTGCGCGCGTCGGTGATGCCGACCTCGTTGATCACGGCGTCGTAGCGGTTGGCGTCGAGGCCGGCGATCAGCCCGTCCCATTTGCCTTCGAGGAACTCGACCTTGACGCCGAGCTTGTCGCCGATCGCCTTGGCGATCTCGACGTCGAAGCCGACCAGCGCGCCGGAAGCATCATGATAGGTGAAGGGCGCATAGGTGCCTTCGGTGCCGACCTTGAGTGTGCCGGCCTGCTTGATCTGGTCGAGATTGGCGCCGGCGTGGCCTGATGTAACAGCCAGAACCTGAAGCGTTCCGGCGACGATGAGCGACTTGAGCCATTTCATTTCTGTGTGATCCCGTCCTTGGCCGGTGTCCGGCGCTTGTGAGAGCCGGAAACTGACAGATACAGCGCAGCAAAATAAGGAACCAGATTTCAAAAAAACGACGATCCAGAAATCAGATTCTCAAAGCAGCTCGGATCGGTGCCAATAGTCCCGATCTGCGGTGTCGATGCGCCCTGTCGGACCGCACAAAACAACCGCCATCGGCGGCGGAACCAATCCCCGGTGTGGCACGTTCATGGCTTGTTGTAGGGCGCCGCGTTTCCATTTCAAGAACCCTTGGCTGCGCTAGGCCCGAAGCAATTCCAGGAAAGTGGGAAAGCGGTTTCCCTCGGAATTGCGTCAAACAGAGATAACGGCCGCCAGGCCGTCCGAAAATGTCCGGGAGCAGGAGCGCGGCATGATCGAAGACACGGCAGGACGGACCATGGTCCGCACGGCAATGAAAGCCCCTTACCTCGAGCGCGATGAGGAACATGTTCTCGCCTTGCGCTGGAAGGAAGACCAGGATCAGCAGGCGCTGCATCAGATTACCGTCGCCCATATGCGGCTGGTCATCTCCATGGCTTCGAAATTCCGACATTACGGCCTGCCGCTCGGCGATCTGGTCCAGGAGGGCCATGTCGGGCTGCTGGAAGCAGCCGCGCGTTTCGAGCCGGAGCGCGAGGTGCGCTTCTCGACCTATGCGACATGGTGGATCCGCGCTTCGATGCAGGACTACATCCTGCGCAACTGGTCGATCGTTCGCGGCGGCACCTCTTCGGCGCAAAAGGCGCTGTTCTTCAACCTGCGGCGCCTGCGCGCCCGTCTTGCCAACGGCGCCGAGCCGATCTCTAACGCCACGCTCTACCGCGAAGTCTCGGTAGCCCTCGGCGTCTCCGAGGCCGATGTCGAGAAGATGGATTCCAGGCTTTCAGCACCTGACTCTTCGCTCAACGCACCCCTCGCCGATGAGGCCGGTACCACCGAGCGGATGGACTTCCTGATTTCGGACGATCCATTGCCTGACGAGGTCGCCGGCGACACCATCGACGTCGAACGGCGCCTGATGTGGCTGAAGACGGCGCTCCGCGCGCTCAATGCCCGCGAACTCAGGATCATCGAGGAGCGTCGGCTGACCGACGAAGGTGCGACGCTTGAGGCGCTCGGCGAGACGCTCGGCATTTCCAAAGAGCGTGTCCGCCAGATCGAGGCCCGCGCCATGGAAAAGCTCAAGCTCGCGCTGGTCAAGCAGAACCCCGAATTCATGGCAGCGTGAGATTGCCAGGAACAGGGGTACCGCCCCGAGTTATCTCAGAAAAGTTATCTCAGAAAAAAGCACTACGAAGGCTGGGGTTTCTGACGAAGACCGGCGCTATCTGTCCGTGACGATCTTGACCTTGTCGCCGGCCGAAACCGAGGCGCCCGGCGACATCGCGTTGAGCACGCGGAACAGATCGAGCTTGCGGTCGACGCCGACCATCTGCGCCGAAAGTGTGCCCATCGTCTGCCCGGCCTGTACCGTGACGACGCGGATATGCAGCGGCTTCAGTGCCGCTTTCTCGGCGGGGCTGAGCACGCGGAACGAACCGCTGACCGAGCGTGCCACCGGATCGAGTGTCGTGCTGGCCGAGGGGGCCGCTGTCAAAAGCCGGTAGACTTGGCCGCCGGCGCGGATCACCGCAATGTCGAACTGCCAGCCATCGGCGCCGGCGTGCGCTGTCGCCGCCTCGTTGCCGTCGATCGTCTCCTGGCGCACACTGGTCTCGTCGAGACCGGCCACCCAGCCGCTTCTGATGTAGTCGGTCAGCGCACGATCCTTGTCGATCGACACACCGTCGAAGCGGATCGCCATGTCGCCGGGACCGGTCGCCGTCACCGCCGCCGCCGAATTGTCGATGATGAAGCCGTCGGGCACCGTGAACGAAACGCCGAGGCCCGGATGCAGGAAGGTCTGGCCGCGCACATAGCCCTCTTCCGGCGTGTCGCCATAGAGCAGGCCGTCTATCCCGGCCAGGAAGGAATCGCGGTCGCGGGTGCCGATGCCCGGCGCGCCGAACTGGCGGGCGTGGCGCTGCGCCAGATCAATTCGCTGCGGCGTGTTGGGGTGCGTAGCCAGGAAGTCGAGGCTGGCGTCGGTGGCGCCGCTGATCGAGCGGAAATCGGTATAGGCCGACATCGACTGCAGGAAACGCCCGGCGGCATAGGGATCGTAACCCGCCTCGCCGATCGATTTGATGCCGATCGCGTCTGCCTCCAGCTCCTGGTTGCGCGAGAACTGCGCCAGCCTCAGCTTGCCGCGGATCAATGCCTGCTTGGCGGTCGGACTGTCGCCCAGCACATCGGAGACCACCTTGGTCGCCAGGCCTTCCTCGGCCTCGAGCTGCTGTCGCTGCAGACCGTGATTGGCGGTGACGTGGCCCATCTCATGCGCGATGACGGCGGCGAGTTCGGCCGAATCATTGGCCAGCGCCAGCAGGCCGCGGGTGACGTAGAGATAGCCGCCCGGCAGCGCGAAAGCGTTGACGTTTGGCGAATTGAGGATGGTGATGCGATAGGTCTGGGTCGGATTGGCCGACACCACGGTCAGGCTGCCGACAACCTTGGCCACCATGCGCTCGAGCTTGGGATCGGAATATTCGCCGCCATAGGTGGCAAGGATGCGCGGATGCTGTGCCTTCGCCAGTTCGGCAAGCTTGCTGTTGGCGGCGACATTGTCGACCGTGATCGGCTTGTCGGAAGGCTGGAAGCCGGATTCCTGCACTTCGGGAGGCGTGAACATCTGGCAGCTGGCCAGCGCCACGGCAAGGCCGGCCAGCGCGAGGAAGCGCACCAGCGGTCTGCGTTTCAAAGTGTCAGTGCCGGTCGGCAGCACGGCGTTCCTTCAGCTCTCGGCGCATGATTTGGAACCGGGGTCCGCGCCAGCGAAAAATCGGTTTCGTTGGCAATCCTGCACACATCAAAAAACCTACAGCGTTTACGCATCCGGCCGGGTGCGGCGCTGTAGGGGCAAATCACGGCTCGTGCCGGACCAGTACTAAGCGGACCTAGCCACATCGACTGGACCATGGCAAGCAAGCGCCACATCACCTGTAGCCGGTTTGGTCGTAAATTATGTCCGCTTCCGGGCAATATCGCGTGATCCGCCCGAACTTGCGCCGATATAGCGCCGAAACGCTTCAGGGCCAGTGCCGTCGAAAAAATCGCCGGCAGGTCCCGTCGCGGCAACCCTGCCATTGTCCAGAAAAACCATCTGCTCGCCGATACGGCGAGCGTCTTCCGGCTGATGCGTGACGAACAGCACCGTCATCGCCCGCTCGGCATGAACGCCGGCCACCAGGTCGAGCATGTCGTCGCGCAGTGCTGGCCCGAGCGAAGCGAACGGCTCGTCGAGCAGCAGCACTGGCCGGTCGCGCACCAGAACGCGGGCGAGCGCCACGCGCTGCCTTTCGCCGCCGGAGAGTTCGCGCGGCAGGCGCATTTCCTTGCCGGCCAGGCCGACGCGGTCAAGCGCCTCGGCGATTGCGGCGCGATCGGCGTCGGTCAGGTTGAGCGATGGCGAGCGGCCGAGCCCGACATTCTTCTCCACCGAGAGATGAGCAAACAGATTGTTTTCCTGGAATACCATCGACACCGGCCGCGCCGAAGGCGGCTCGGCGCCGACATCGGCGGCGCCGATCAGCACACGACCGGACTCCGGCGTCTCGAAACCGGCCACCAGATTGAGCAAGGTCGATTTGCCCGAACCGCTTGCCCCCATGATGGCGGTGATCTTAGATGTATCGAATTCGACATCGAACAGGAATGGCGTTTCGCCATAGCTGAACGAGACCTTGTCCAGCCGGACAGTCGTGCCTTTCTCCACAGCGGACGTCACGATCTCTCTCCCCGTCCCAGCCAGTCTGCCGCGACCACCAATGCAAGGCAGACCGCCCCGAGCAGCAAAGCCAGCCCGGCAGCATCGGCCGTGCGATAGCTGCCCATGCGCGCCAGCAGGAGATAGGGCAAGGTCTGCACCGAATCGCTGCCGAACAGCGCGATGACGCCGAGATCGCCGAGCGACAGTGCCATGGCGAAGGCAAAGCCGGTGGCCAGCGGCCGCCGGAGCGATGGCCAGTCGACCAGAAGCAGCCGGTTCCAGCCCGCAATGCCGAGCTGCGCGCACAGCTTTTCATGGCGCTCGCTCGCCGCATCATAGGCCGGGCGCATCGCGCGGATGGCAAAGGGCATCGCCATCACCGCATTGACGGTGACGACCATGACCGGCGCGATGGCAAAGACATCGCTGACCGTGCGCAGCAGGAGAAACCAGCCGGCGCCGATGACGATGGGCGGCACGACGAGGACGAAGCCGGCGCCGGTGTCGGTGGCATGTTCGAGCAATGAACGGTCACTGGACCGGCGGCGCAGCGACAATGCCCGCCGAGCCATGATCAGCGACAGCGACAGCGACACCGAAAGTAGCGCCGCAGAGAAGGCGAGACCGGCGCTGGTCAGCGTCGCCTGACGCACGGCACTCTCGCCCGCCAACCGGCCGAGATCGGCGTCGAGGCCGGACGCGACGGTGGCCGCCATTGGTCCGGCGACGAACAGCAAGGCGAGCACGATCAGGACGGCGTTGAACGCTGTTTCTGCTTTGCCGGCCAAGTGATAGCGGCGCGGCGCGACAGGCAAATTGGCGTCGCCGGTCACATTGGCGCCGAGCCGCGTCAGCGCCAGCATGACGGCAAAAGTCAGCGCGATCTGCAGCACCGTCAGCGTCACCGCTCGCGCCGGATCGAAGTCGAAACGCAGCGCCTGATAGATGGCGACTTCCAGCGTCGTCGCCGCCGGCCCGCCGCCGAGGATCAGCACGATGGTGAAGGAGGTGATGCAAAGCATGAAGACAAGCCCGGCGACGCCCGGCAGCGCGGCGCGCAGCACCGGCCACTCGATCAGCCGGAAGGCTGGCCTCGCCCCCATGCCGAGCTGGCTCGCCAGCCGCCATTGATCGGCCGGCACCGTTCCCAGCGCTTCGAGGAACAGCCGGGTGGCCAGCGGCAGGTTGAAGAAGACGTGGGCGACGAGGATGCCTGGCAGCCCATAGATGTCGGGCCAGCTCTGGCCACCGATCGCGGCGAAATAACCGGCGCGGCCATAGAGCGCCAGTATGCCCAGCGCTGCGACAATCGCCGGCAAGGCAAGGGGCACAGTAAACAGCTGCAGGATGAAGCCGCGTCCGAAGAAGCGCGGATGCCGCGACAGCGCGCGGGCGACGAACAGCGCCGGTACGACGGAAAGCAGAGTCGAGAGCGCAGCCTGCCAGAGCGTGAAGCGGACAACGCGCACGAGATAGAGGTCAAAGGCGGACGCGGCGCCGGAAAGGTCGTGCGCGCCTTCCCGGATAAGGCCGGCGAAGGCGCCACCGATCAGCAGCGCGATTGCCGCAAGCGCGACAATGCCGGCCGTGATGCGGGGGTCAGAGCGTTGCACTCTTTACCGGGCGTCGCGTTCCTTCGCGCCCCCCTCTGTCCTGCCGGACATCTCCCCCACAAGGGGGGAGATCAGCTATTTCCGCGCCCCGCTTATTCCTGCAACCTTGGCGACTGGCGAAATCGCCGACGATAGCCAATCTCCCCCCTCGTGGGGGAGATGTCCGGCAGGACAGAGGGGGGCGCCGTAGGGCACTCATCTTTCGATCATACAGCCAAAGCTACTTGCTCATCACCGCCAGCCATTCATCCACCCAGGCCTTGCGATTTGCCGCGACCTGTTCCGGGCTGAACAGCAAGGTCTTCGCCGGCTTGACCAGCCTATCAAAAGCCGGATTGAGCGGCTTGTCGGTTTTCCCGGCCGGGAACATCCAGTTGGTCTCCGGAATGACATCCTGGAATTTCGGCCCGGTCATGAAGGCCAGGAACTTCGCCGCCAGCGGGTTCTTCGCGCCCGTGGTGGTGATGCCGGCGACCTCGACCTGCAGATACTCGCCCTCCTCGAACGACGCCGCCTGGAAGCGCCCGGTGTTCTCGGCCACCATGTGGTAGGCCGGCGACGTCGTATAGGAAAGCACCATCGGCGCCTCGCCCTTGGTGAACAGGCCGTAGGCCTCGCTCCAGCCCGGCGTCACCGTCAGCACTTTGCCCTTGAGTTTCGCCCAGGCTTCCGGCGCCTTGTCGCCATAGACCGACTTGACCCACAGCAGCAGGCCGAGGCCCGGCGTCGACGTCCTCGGATCCTGGATGACGATCTTGTCGGCGGCATCGCCCTCGACCAGTTCCTTCAGGCTCTTCGGTGGGTTCTTCAGCTTCTCGGTGTCGTAGACGACGGCGAAATAACCATAATCATAGGGCACGAAAGTGTCGTCGCTCCAGCCGCCCGGCACGTTGTTTTCAGCCACCGGGCCATGTCGGACAAACAGGCCGGAAGCCTTGGCTTCCGCGGTGAGGTTGGTGTCGAGGCCAAGCACGATATCTGCTTTGGTCGAGGCTCCTTCCAGCTTGACGCGGTTGAGAAGTGCGACGCCGTCGGCCGCCGAGACGAAGTCGACGCTGCAGCCGCACTCGGCTTCGAATTCCTTCTTCACCTGGGGGCCCGGACCCCAGTCGGCAGTGAAACTCTCATAGGTATAGATCGTGAGTTTTTCCTGCGCGCACGCAGGGCTTGCCAGTAGCGAAACAGCAAGCCCAAGCGCTGGGACAAGACGGGACAAAAAAATGCGCATCGGCGCCTCCTTCATTCGTGTTGAAAGGAATTGAGGCGTCGGGCTGTCCGAAGCGTCTAATCCCTCCGCCGGTACAAACCGGATCAGGTTCAGCGGGTTGGCGAGACTGCCTCTCAGCCGGTCCGCGAAGATCGCGTCCGGCACCCCGTTAGAGCGTTTCGACACATAGGCCCGGCCAAGGTGCCACGCAAGTGGAAGTTTGCCCGAGCGTGATCCCGGAAAGTGGAATCCGTTTCCGGAAAAAGATCATGCTCCAACAAAGAGTGACGGTGCCGCTCGGCCTTCCGTTTCGTCGGCGGGGCTGGTAAGGGCCAGCGGATATGAGCACATTCACCATCCTGCTTGGCGGCGATCTCGTCCGCACGCCGCGGCTCGACCGCCAGGTCGCGGGCACGCGCGTCATCGCCGCCGACGCCGGCATCGATCATGCCCGCCTGCTCGGCGTGATGCCGGAGCTGTGGGTCGGCGATTTCGATTCCGTGCCGGCGGACCTGCCTGCCGATCTCGCCGCCGTGCCGCGGGAGGTGTTTCCTCCCGAAAAGGACAAGACCGATGGCGAACTGGCGATCGCGGCGGCATTGGAACGCGGCGCCACCAGCCTGGTGCTGGCCGGCGCTTTCGGCGGCAAGCGCGCCGACCACGCCTTCCTCCATCTGGCGCTCAGCCTGCGGCTGGCCGAGGCCGGCACAAAATTGCTGTTGACCAGCGGAGCGCAGGAAGGCGCCCCTCTGCTGCCTGGCAAGGCCGGCTTCGACTATGCCGACGGAACGCTGTTTTCGGTGCTCGGCTTTTCCGATCTTTCGGGCCTCACCGTGTCCGGCGCGAAGTGGCCGCTCGACCATGTCGAGGTCGTGTTCGGCTCGTCGCTGACCATCTCGAACGAGGTCAAGTCCAACACGACCGGGGGCGGCCTCGAAATCGCGCTCGGCCATGGCCGCGCGCTGCTGCTCGCCCACCCCTACCCCTTGCCTGAAAGCTGACATGGCCCCGCCCCTTCTCAACCTCGACGGCATAAGACTGACCTTTGGCGGCACGCCGCTGCTCGATGGCGCCGAACTGACGGCGTCCGCCGGTGACAAGATCGCGCTCGTCGGCCGCAACGGCTCCGGCAAGTCGACGCTCCTGAAGATTGCTGCTGGTCTGATCGAGCCGCAAGACGGCGAGGTCTTCCGCCAGCCTTCGGCAACGGTGCGCTATCTCCCGCAAATGCCCGACATGGACGGCTTTGCCAATGTGCGCGCCTATGTCGAGGCCGGGCTTGGGCCTGCCGACGATCCCTACCGCGCCACATATCTGATGGAGCATCTCGGCCTCGCCGGCACGGAGAACCCCAACGATCTCTCCGGCGGCGAGGCGCGCCGCGCAGCACTTGCCCGCGTCATGGCGCCCGAACCCGATATTCTGCTGCTTGATGAGCCGACGAACCATCTCGATTTGTCGGTCATCGAATGGCTGGAAGAAGAGCTTGTCCGGACGTCTTCGGCGCTGATCGTCATCTCGCACGACCGTCGCTTCCTCGAACGCGTCTCGCGCGCCACTGTCTGGCTCGACCGTGGCCAGACCCGCCGCCTCGACAAGGGCTTTGGCCATTTCGAGGAATGGCGCGACCTTGTGCTGGAAGAGGAAGAGCGCGAACAGCACAAGCTCGGCCGCCAGATCGTGCGCGAGGAGCATTGGCTGCGCTATGGCGTGACGGCTCGCCGCAAACGCAACATGCGCCGCCTGGGCGAACTGCAGACCATGCGCCAGCGTTTTCGCGGCCATCGCGGCGCCGAGGGCTCGGCGACCATGGTGGCCAGCGACGCCGCCGAATCCGGCAAGCTGGTGATCGAGGCCAAGAACATCGAGAAGAGTTTTGGCGACCTGACCGTGGTCAAGGGCTTCTCGACCCGCATCCAGCGCGGCGATCGCGTCGGCCTTGTCGGGCCGAACGGCGCCGGCAAGACGACGCTGTTGAAGATGCTCACCGGCGAGATGAAGCCCGATGCCGGCTCGGTGCGGCTCGGCACCAATCTGGAAATCGCCACGCTCGACCAGAAGCGCGAGGCGGTCGATCCGGCCGAGACCCTGGCGCAGTATCTCACGGACGGGCGCGGCGAAAACCTCGTCATCAATGGCGAGCAGCGCCATGTCGTGTCCTACATGAAGGATTTCCTGTTCAAGCCGGAACAGGCGCGCACCCCGGTGCGCGAGCTGTCCGGCGGCGAACGGGCGCGGCTGCTCCTGGCGCGTGTTCTGGCGCGGCCGGCCAACCTTCTGGTGCTCGACGAGCCGACCAACGATCTCGACATGGAGACGCTGGAACTGTTGCAGGAACTTGTCGCCGGCTTTGCCGGCACGGTCATCCTGGTCAGCCACGACCGCGACTTCCTCGACCGCACCGTCACCAGCATCATCGCCCCGGACGGAGGCGGCCGCTGGATCGAATATGCCGGTGGCTATTCCGACATGCTGGCGCAGCGCGGCGGCACCCGGCTCGACGACCGCAAGGCGCGCGCCAAGGCCGAAGCCAGCGATGCGCCGGCGCCGGGCAAGAGCGAGCCGGCAGCGCCAAAAGGGCCGTCGAAGAAACTGTCGTTCAAGCAGAAATTCGCCCTGGAATCGCTGCCCAAGAAGATCGAGGCGGTAATGGCCTCGATCTCGCGTTTGGAAAACAACATCGCCGATCCCGCCTATTACGAGCGCGACCCGGCCTCGTTCCAAAAGACCATCGCCGCCCTCGACAAGGAACGCGCCACGCTGGCCGCACTCGAGGAAGAGTGGCTGGAACTGGAAATGCTGCGTGAGGAGATGGAGGGGTAGCATTGCCTGCGGTCTTTTATGCGCGTATATTGTGCGCATGAAAGGAGGCATCTCCGTGCTTCAATCGACGCCAAAAACTCAGCGGACCTCTGTCAACACGTCCATTGACTCTCAGTTGATCAAGGACGCCAAAGCGTTGGGCATCAACATCTCCCGCGCTGCCGAAGCAGGGATCGCGAAAGCGATTGCGGCGGAGAAAACGCGTCGATGGCAAGAAGAAAACAGGGAAGCCATCGAAAGCTCCAACGAATATGTCCGAAAGAACGGACTGCCATTGGCTAAACACCGGCCGTTCTGATGGCGCGTTACGATTTCTATCGGAGTACCGAGAGCGACGGTTATCTTCTCGACGTGCAGTCAGATATGCTTGAAGGGCTGAGCACGAGGGTGGTCGTTCCTTTGATGCCGCCCGAGATTGCCCCGCTTCCTGGCCGCCGCCTGAACCCGACCTTCGCTATAAACGGCAAAGATCTTGTGATGGTCACACAGTTTGTGTCGGCCTTCAGCGCGTCCGAATTGCGGATGCCAGAGGGAAACCTTTCTAGACATCACGACGACATCGTCGCCGCCCTCGACATGCTGTTCCAGGGCTTCTGAGCGAAGGCAGCCGCTACTGCCGCCCGTCAACCTGCCGTCTTGGCCTGCCAGGCCTTCAGCGCCTCGTCGAACACCTTCTCGCCCGGAATGCCCTTTTCCATGGTCAGCAGCGCCCGGCGTCCGGTCTTGTAGACCACCGGCACGTCGATCCAGTCCTGGCCTCGAAGCAAGGTCATATTGGCGTCCTCGTCGGCCTTGGTGTCGTTGAGCGCCACCAGGAAGAAGCCGTCGGCGATCTTGGCCGGAATGCCGATCAGCGGGCTGCCGGCATCCTGTTCCGAACTCTTCATGGCGACGCGCAGGATGTTGTCGACGCCACCGCCGTCAAAGCCCTCGGGCGTCAGGAAGATCATCTCGATGATGTGGCTGGCCGGCAGCGTCTGGTCGGTATTGCGGCGGATGGTCATGCGCAGCTGGATGTCCTTGCCGGGAATGGTCGCCTCGGCGCGGATCGCCGGCTCGGGCGGCAGGTCGCCGCCGGGCGATTCCTGCACCAGCGACCAGACGATGCTGCCGGGTTCGGCCGAACCTTGCGCGGTCGAGGTGCGTTCCTCGTAGAAGATCGCCTTCTGGCCGACCGCAACGGTCGGCGCGGGAGCGGCGGCCGCCGGCGCAGCGGGCGGCGTGGCGGCGGCATCAGCCGGTGCTGCCCCATTGGCCGGCGGAGCGACGCCATCGGCGGGCGGCGTTGCCGGTGGCGTGGCGGAAGCGTCGGGCGCCGGCGTGGCGGGCGCGCCCGTGGCTGCGGCGTCGCCGGCCGGCGGGGTCGCAGGCGCTGGAGCCGCAGGTGGCGCTGGAGCCGGGGGGGCGGTGTGGTCAGCGCGGCGACGGACTCGCCCTCGCCGATGCCGCTTTGACCGGCCGCGGGACCGGGGTCGGTTTCACCGCCTTCGGGCGACAGGCGCTGGGTGAACTTCGTTCCCTCGCCGGCAGCGGCCGGTGCCGGTGCATCGGCCGCGGGCTTGGCCGGCGCCGGCTTTACCAGCGGTTCGGTCGAGACCGTCTTGGTGTCGCCGCCGAGGCCCAGCATCGAGCCAAAGGCATCCTTGTTCAGCCAGATGCCATAGCCGCCGCCGGCGACCACCAGAAGCGCGACGACAGCCGCGATCAACCCGCCATAGCTGCGCCTGCGCTCGGCTGGGCGCAGGCGCTGGAACGTGTCCGCGACCGGCTGCTCGTCATTGGCGAACACATCGGCGCTGTCGTCGTCGGCGTCCAGCTCCACGGCTTGCTTGTCGATGGTTTCTGCACGCGCCGCAGGCGACGGCGGTGTCGGCGCGGGCCTCTGCCAGCTCGGCTCTGTCCTGGCGGTCGGCGCCGGCTGCACGGGTTTCGCCGGCTGCCAGGCCGGCGCAGGCGTGGCGGAAGGCTTTACATGACTGGACTGGTTCTTGTTGCGGTCTATGGAGGAGAAGATGTGCTCCAGCTCCGCCAGCGGATCGGATGCCGGCACCGCCCTGGCATAGTCGCGCTCGACGCTCGAGATGGCATCTTCCAGGGATCGCTTCTGCGTGCTTATGGCTTCGGCGGCCAGCGGCGGCGAATACTCCGCAAGCTTCTTCGCCAGCATGGTACGAACGCTTTCATAGATCCGCGTACGCTTTTCGGGCGTTTCGTCGCCGTGCTTGTCGAGCGCCTTTTTCAGAATAGCAACGAAATCTGCCATGCTTCAGTCGACCTGTATTTTGTTTCCGCGCCGGCCCCCGCAAATCGGCCGCGATGCCCGGAAAGGCTTCAGAAAACTAGTCTTGAAACGGATCGGTCACAAGTATCGTGTCGTCCCGTTCCGGGCTGGTGGAAAGGAGCGCGACGGGTGCCCCGATCAGCTCCTCGATGTAACGGACATATTTGACGGCCTGCGCCGGAAGGTCGTTCCAGCTGCGCGCGCCGGCTGTGGTGCCTTTCCAGCCTTCGAGCGTCTCGTAGACCGGCTCGACACGCGCCTGCGCGCCCTGGCTGGCCGGCAGATAGTCGATCGTTTCGCCGTCGAGACGGTAGCCGGTGCAGACCTTGATCTCATCCAGCCCGTCGAGCACGTCGAGTTTGGTCAGGGCGATGCCCTTGATGCCGTTGACGGCGACGGCCTGGCGCACCAGCACGGCGTCGAACCAGCCGCAACGGCGTTTGCGCCCGGTGACGACGCCGAATTCGTGGCCACGCGTACCGAGAAATTCGCCGATCTCGTTCTTCTGCTCGGTCGGGAACGGGCCTTCGCCGACACGCGTCGTATAGGCCTTGGTGATGCCCAGGACATAGCCGATGGCGCCGGGGCCCACCCCCGAGCCGGCGGCTGCCTGGCCGGCAACGGTGTTGGACGAGGTGACGAACGGATATGTGCCGTGGTCGATGTCGAGCAGCGTGCCTTGCGCGCCCTCGAACAGGATGCGTTCGCCGGCGCGGCGCTTGTCGTCGAGGATTTTCCAGACGCGGTCCATATAGGGCAGGATCTCATCGGCGACCGAGGTCAGCTCGGTCATGATCGCCTCATGCGTGACTTCGCCATGGCCAAGCCCGCGACGCAGCGCATTGTGATGCGTCAGCAGCCTGTCGACCTTGAGGGGCAGCGTTTCCAAATCCGCCAGATCCATCACCCGAACCGCGCGCCGGCCCACCTTGTCCTCATAGGCGGGGCCGATGCCACGACGCGTCGTGCCAATTTTCGTCCCGGAATTGGAGGCGGCGTCCTCGCGGAATCCGTCCAGCTCCCGGTGCAGCGACAGGATAAGCGCGGTGTTTTCGGCTATTTTCAGGCGGTCCGGCGTGACCTCGACGCCTTGCGCCTTGAGTTTTGCCACTTCCGCGACAAAGGCGTGCGGGTCGAAGACGACGCCATTGCCGATGATCGACAGCTTGCCTTGCCGCACCACGCCCGACGGCAGCAGCGACAGTTTGTAGACCTTGCCGTCGACGACCAGCGTATGGCCGGCATTGTGGCCGCCCTGGAAGCGCACGACCACGTCGGCGCGCTCCGACAACCAGTCGACAATCTTGCCCTTGCCTTCGTCGCCCCATTGCGAGCCGACGACCACCACATTGGCCATGTTTCTTTTCCCTTGAGATGCCGCCCTGGCGGCCTGGATATGGTTCGAAACGACAGGCCTCTATAGCGTCAAGACCTCGCAAGCGCGACCTTTCTTTGCCGTCGAAAATGCCCTGAGGCACAACAATTTTCGGCTTTGACATCATTTACTTGCGTCGGCGGGGGCAATAGGCCGGCAAACACAACTTCCCAGGCGGCCGGAATCCCGCATGCATCGACGCGCCTACCTGTTCCTGCTGCTGACCACCTTGCTGTGGGGCGGCAATTCCGTCGCCGGCAAGCTGGCGGTCGGTCACGTCTCGCCGATGACGCTGGTCTTCCTGCGCTGGGTGCTGGCCGTCGCGATCCTGCTGCCGATCGGCTGGCGCACGATCAGGGAGGACTGGCCGGTGGTGCGCAAACACTGGTTCGTCCTGGCTGCACTTGGCGCCAGCGGCTTCACTCTGTTCAACACCATTTTCTACACCGCGCTCAACTACACGACGGCGATCAATGTCTCGATCGAACAGGCGGCGATGCCGGTCTTGATCATCATTGCCAATTTCTTCTTCTTCCGCCTGCGCGTGAGCTGGGCGCAGATTGCGGGCGTGGTGCTGACCATCTTCGGTGTCATCTTGACTGCCTGCCACGGCGATCCGCGCCGGCTGCTCACATTGGAACTCAATTTCGGCGACGCCATCATGCTGGTCGCGGTCGTCCTCTACAGCGGTTATTCGGTCGGGCTGCGGCTGAAGCCGGTGATGCGCTGGCAGAGCCTGATGTTGTCCCTGGCGATCGCTGCCCTCATCACCTCGCTGCCGTTCTTCCTGTGGGAGGTCGCCGCCGGCAAGGTTATCGTCCCCGATATCAGCGGCTGGGTGGTCATCGTCTATACCGCGATCGGCGCTTCGGTCATTTCGCAGATCACTTACATCAGGGGCAACGAACTGATCGGCGCCAACCGTGCCGGGCTGTTCATCAATCTGGTGCCGATCTTCGGCACGCTGCTGTCAGTGCTGATCGTCGGCGAGACATTCCAGCTCTACCAGGCGCTGGCGCTCGT
The DNA here is from genome assembly GCF_030323165.1 of Mesorhizobium sp. C416B. Lineage (NCBI taxonomy): Bacteria > Pseudomonadati > Pseudomonadota > Alphaproteobacteria > Hyphomicrobiales > Phyllobacteriaceae > Mesorhizobium > Mesorhizobium sp. C416B. Next base: position 4,297,071 of record NZ_CP100471.1, on the reverse strand, counting down.
CCTGGTGCTGGGCGGCATTTCGCTCGCCGAATACAGCGGGCGCAAGATGGCGGCACCGAACCGCCGCGGATAACATTTGGCTGCTGCCGCGCTACGCCGCCGTCGCGATAACTGCTGCCGCGCGCCGACCTGGAACATTTTACCTCTGGCGGAGTTTGCTTGCGTGGGAGGCAACAAGATGAGCCATAACCCTCGCAGCACGGCAAGCATTGCCGGTCACCCCATTCATCCAATGCTGATTCCGTTTCCGATCGCCTTCTTTGTCGGCACCTTCGTTTGCGATCTGATTTTCTGGCAGACAGCCGATCCCGGGTGGGTCACCGGATCGCTTTGGCTTCTCGGCGCCGGCCTGATCATGGGCGCCTTGGCCGCTCTTACCGGCCTGACGGATGTCCTCGGCGATGTTCAGATCCGCAATCTCACGACGGCATGGCTCCATGCCGGCGGCAACGTTCTCGTCGTGCTGATCGAGCTTTACAACTGGTACTCGCGTTATGTCGCTGGAGCGGCGGCCGTGATTCCGACCGGCTTTATCTTGTCGCTGATCGTGGTTCTGGTCCTGCTGTTTACAGGCTGGAAGGGCTGGGAATTGGTCTATCGGCATCGCGTGGGCGTCTCCGACGGCTCAGACGAATTGACCTGAACCGGCCTGTGCGGCGGCCGCCCCAATGATGGGGGAGGACCGCCGCGTCCGCCACGCCGTCAACTACATCGCGTTGACGTCGAACTGCAGCCGCTTGGCCGAGTCTATCGACTTGTGCGCCTTGACCTGTTCCAGCACTTTTTCCGGGAACGGCGCGTCGAGATAGAGCAGCGCAATCGCGTCGCCGCCCGGCCGGTTGCGGCCGAGCTGGAAGTTGGCGATGTTGACGCCGTTCTCGCCGCACACCGTGCCGAGCAGGCCGATAATGCCGGGCGCATCGGCATTGGTTGTGTAGAGCATGTGCTGGCCGACCTCGGCGTCGAGATTGATGCCCTTGATCTGGATGAAGCGCGGCTTGCCGTCGGAGAAGCAGGTGCCGGCGATCGAGCGCGTCATGTGCTCGGTCTTCACCGTCAGCTTGATGTAGCCGTCGAACACGCCCGACTTGTCGCGCTTGACCTCGGCGACGATGATGCCGCGCTCCTTCACCATGATCGGCGCCGACACCATATTGACGTCGGCGACCTGCGGCCGGATCAGTCCGGCAAGCGCGGCACTGATCAGGGCACGCGTGTTCATCGTCGCGGTCGAGCCGTCGAACAGGATCTCGACCTCGTTGATCGGGTCCTCGGTGACTTGGCCGACAAAGGCGCCGAGCACTTCGGCGAGCTTGACGAACGGCTTCAGCCGCGGTGCTTCCTCGGCCGTGATCGAGGGCATGTTGATGGCATTCGAAACCGCGCCCTTGATCAGATAGTCGGCCATCTGCTCGGCCACCTGGAGCGCGACATTTTCCTGCGCTTCCGCTGTCGAGGCGCCGAGATGCGGCGTTGCCACCACATTCTCCATGCCGAACAGCGCGTTGTTCTCCGCCGGTTCGACCTCGAACACATCGACGCCGGCGCCCGCCACCTTGCCGCTCTTCAGCGCCGCGACCAGGTCGGCTTCGACGATGAGCCCGCCACGCGCGCAATTGATGATGCGCACGCCGTTCTTCATTTTGGCGATCGCCGCCGCGTCGATGATGTTGCGCGTCTTGTCGGTCAGCGGCGTGTGCAGCGTGATGAAATCGGCGCGGGCGAAAAGCTCGTCCAGCTCGACCTTGTCGACGCCGAGTTCCTCGGCGCGCTTGTCCGACAGGAACGGGTCGAAGGCAACGACATGCATCTTCAGGCCGACGCCGCGCGTGGCGACGATCGAGCCGATATTGCCGCAGCCGATGACACCCAGCGTCTTGCCGGTGATCTCGACGCCCATGAAACGGTTCTTTTCCCATTTGCCGGCATGGGTCGAGGCATTGGCCTCCGGGATCTGCCGTGCGAGTGCAAAGATCATCGCCACCGCATGTTCGGCCGTGGTGATCGAATTGCCGAAAGGCGTGTTCATCACGATGATGCCCTTGCGGCTCGCCGCGGGGATGTCGACATTGTCGACACCGATGCCGGCGCGGCCGACGACCTTGAGTCTTGTCGCGGCGTTGATCAGTTTTTCCGTGACCTTGGTCGCCGAGCGGATGGCAAGGCCATCATACTGGCCGATGACTTCGAGCAGCTTTTCCTTGTCCTTGCCGAGATCGGGCAAATAGTCGACCTCGATACCGCGGTCCTTGAATATCTGGACGGCGGTGGTGGAGAGTTTGTCAGAGACGAGAACGCGGGGCGCCATGGCGGCCTCCTTGAACTGGATTGTCGGGAAAGGGCGGCCCGCAGGCCACCACGAAATCTCAGGCTGCGGCCTTCAGCGAAGCCTTCTGCGCGGCGAAGGCCCAGTCGAGCCAGGGCAGCAGCGCCTCGAGATCGGAGGTCTCGACGGTGGCGCCGCACCAGATGCGCAGACCGGAAGGTGCGTCACGATAGGAGCCGATGTCGTAGGCGACGCCTTCCTTGTCGAGCACAGAGACGATCGCCTTGGCGAAGGCCGCCTGCCCGTCGGCGTCGAGCGCCGCGACATCGGCGTCGGTGAAGGACAGACATACGGACGTGTTGGACCGTGTCGCCGCATCGACCGCGAGATGGCCGAGCCAGGACGACTTGTCGACAAAGCCATCGAGCACGGCGGCATTGGCATCGGCTCTGGCAATCAACGCATCGAGACCGCCGATCGACTTCGCCCAATGAAGCGCATCGAGATAGTCCTCGACGCACAGCATCGACGGCGTGTTGATGGTCTCGCCCTTGAAGATGCCTTCGATCAGCTTGCCGCCCGAGGTCAGGCGGAAGATTTTCGGCAGCGGCCACGCCGGCTTGTAGGTTTCCAGTCGCTCGACGGCGCGAGGCGACAGGATCAGCATGCCGTGTGCGCCCTCGCCGCCCAGCACTTTCTGCCAGGAGAAGGTGACGACATCGAGCTTCTGGAAATCGAGCTTTTGCGCGAATGCCGCTGAGGTGGCATCGCAGATGGTCAGGCCCTTGCGATCCGCCGGGATGAAATCGCCATTCGGCACGCGCACGCCTGAGGTCGTGCCGTTCCAGGTGAAGACCACATCGCGGTCGAAATCGATCTTGGTGAGATCCGGCAGTTCGCCATAGCCTGCCTCGATCCTTCTGATACCGGCGAGCTTCAGCTGCTTGACGACATCGGTCACCCAGCCCGAGCCAAAGCTTTCCCATGCCACCATGTCGACACCGCGTTCACCGAGCAGCGACCACAGCGCCATCTCGACAGCACCCGTGTCCGACGCCGGCACGATGCCGATACGGTAATCCGCCGGAACCTGGAGAATTTCGCGCGTCAGCTCGATCGCCTGCTCGAGCTTGGTCTTGCCGATCTTGGCGCGGTGGGAACGGCCGAGCGCGGCATTCTTCAGCGCCTCGACCGACCAGCCGGGGCGTTTTGCGCAGGGACCTGAGGAGAAATTGGGATTTGCCGGACGGAGTCCGGGCTTCGTATGCGTCGTCATCGTGGTCTATCCTTCCAGATAGTGGCCCCTCGTTGGGGAGGGGTGGCCCACGGACGGCGATATGCGTTCAACCCTCAGGCGTCAAGAGGAAAGTTTCTGTCGCTGGCGGGATACTGGCGATACGGGATCAGTATGTCGTGAACTCAAACGCAAACGGCGGATCGAAGAGATCCGCCGTCGGGTTTCGTATCTGCAGCCAGCCTACCAGAGGTCGTAGCGCAGCCCGAGCTTGACCGTCTGATAATTGATGCCCTTGTGGATGTTGAAGGCGCCGCTGTCATAGGCGACGTATTTGCCCTCCGGCACCGAGAAATATTCGTAGCCAAGGTCAACCGACACGTTCTTGGCCACCTGATAGGAAAGGCCGGCACCGATCGAATAGGCAAGGTTGAATTTGCCCTCCTTATCCGTTGCACCCTCGTAACCGGCCGGATCGTCACAAGAGAACCCGCCCGTACCGGACGAATTGGGGGCCACTTCCACGCAATCCTTCGCCCCAATGCTCCTGTAATATTTATTGTATGCGACACCGATCCCTCCGCCAAGATATGGAGTGATCCCAACATAGGTGCCGAGATCGACATAGCCATTGGCCATGATGCTGTAGCCTTTGTTGGAAGCATTGTCGGAAAGATCGCATGCCTGCGTAGCCGCGACGGAATTGATGGTGCCAAAACCGTCGTCCACAAGCGTATGGCCGTCGCAAGTGGCTGCCAACTTGGCGTGTTCCCCGAATTTGTCGGTCGGAAGAATCCCGCCGTTCAGCTCGACCCGAAGATAGTCGTTGACATGATACCCCATACCGAAACTGCCTGTGAAAAGGCTGCTCTCATCGGTAAAGCTGTTAAGCGGGCCGGTTGTCGCTTCCTCATGCTCGAAGGGATGGCTGAACGCGTAGCCGACATCGCCGCGCAGATACCAGCCCGAGCCGACCTCGACCGGTTGATAGTCCGGCGCCTGATCGACATAGATCGGCGGATCGTAGTCCGCGGCTTGCGCCGGCGTCAGCAGCGCAAGTGCGAGTGCGGCAAGTGCCGGCGCTGTCAGCAATTTTAAATTCATGGGTCCCCGGCTCCTGAAATTGGCGCTCTTCATTTTGATCGCAAGCGCCGTTTCAGTGGGCATTGTTAACCATAGTGGTTAAGTGCGGGTTAAGGATAACGCGACGTTACCGATTTGATTTCGATAGGCTTTCTCTCCGCACGCCGCGGCCTGGAAGTGCACCGCAATCGGCAAACAAAAACCGCCCGGCATGGCCGGGCGGTTCGCAAATTCCTGGATTTCGAAGCGACTACTTGGTGTAGACCGGCTCCGGTTCGGGAACGTAGGGCTCCGGCGGCGGGGCGCAGTCCGACCGGCCGAACTGGTAGCGCAGGCCGCCGCGCACTTCGTGCACGTTGATGCCGCGATCGAAGCCCGGGCCGACATCGCTGTCGGAGGCGTAGTTGAACATCTTGCCACCATTGATGTGGCTGTAGCGATAGCCGAGATCGAGCTTGACCCGGTCGGTCAGGCAGTAGGAGGCGCCGGCCATGAGGGCATAGGCAAAGCGCCAGCCCTTGCCGCCGCTGTGCTCGAAGGAGCCATCGAGATCGGTATTGTGCAGCGTATCCCACTTGACCCAGGCACCACCGATGCCGGCGCCGACATAGGGCGTCACGCCGTGCCAGGTGCCGATATCGACATAGGCATTGGCCAGGAGCAGCATCGCCGAATAGGACGATGTGTCGACGGAGGTACAAGCTATGCCGCCGCCGCAGAAACCATTGGTCGAGCCGCGGAAATTGGACTTGCCCATCCAGTCGAAGGTCAGATCGGTGCGGAAGTACCGGTTGACCTGGTAACCGACACCGGCGCCGGCCGAAAAGGAACTCTTCAACTTGCCGGAGGCGAACGAACCGGGGAGTTGGGGCGGTGCCGGGCTGTAGGTGGTGTAGTCACCACCGCGGAACTTCGACCAGTGATAGTCGATATCGCCGCGGATGTACCAGCCGCCGAAATCGGCCGGCTGTTCATAGGCGATCGGCGCCGGCGCCTCTTCGACCACTGGCGGCTCCGCCAGATCGGCGGCGAATACTGGCCCGGCCACGCCTGCGAACAGCGCGGCAAGGAAAGCCCTTTTTGCTGTATTGAACATGTTTGTCACCCCTGAGAACCCGTCGGAACTTTGAATCCGCTCGAATGTGTTTGACCTCAGTTGTGGATAATGAATTGCAAAAGTTAAAAGGCGTTTAACCCTGTCAATTAACCACGAATTCTCGACATTTTACCAAACGGCCTCCGCCGGCATGACGCTGGGACCAACCCTGGCCGAAACAAAAAGCCCGCCTGCAGGCGGGCTTGAAGTCTTGAGCCGGCAGTTCGCCCCTGCCCGTCGGAGGCAGCGCAATCAGGCGGCGCTGCGCGTTTCCGAGATGATGTCGACGATGTCGTTGACCACGGCCTCGACCAGCTGTGGGTCGTCGCCCTCGGCCATGACGCGGATCAGCGGCTCGGTGCCCGAGGGCCGGATAACCAGGCGGCCGGCCTTGCCTAGACGGTTGCGCGCATCTTCGATCGCCGCCTTGACTAAGGCTTCTTCAAGCGGCTTGCCGCCGGCGATGCGGACATTCTTCAACAGTTGCGGCACCGGCTCGAATTTCTTCGACAATTCGCTGACCGGCCGGTTCTGCCGCTTGATGCAGGCCAGCACCTGCAGAGCCGAGACCAGCCCGTCGCCAGTGGTCGAGAAATCGGACAGCACAATGTGGCCCGACTGCTCGCCGCCGACATTCAACCCGTGCGCGCGCATATGCTCAACGACATAGCGGTCGCCGACCTTGGTGCGATGCAGCTGCAGCTTCATGTCGCCAAGGAAGCGTTCGAGGCCGAGATTGGACATCACCGTCGAGACGACGCCGCCGCCGGCCAGTCGCCCGCTCTGGTGCCAGGACTCGGCGATCAGCGCCATGATCTGGTCACCGTCGACGATGGCGCCGTTCTCGTCGACGATGACGACACGGTCGGCATCGCCGTCGAGTGCGATGCCGATATCGGCGCGCACTTCATGCACCTTCTTCTGCAGGCCGGCCGGATGGGTCGACCCGCATTCCTTGTTGATGTTGAAACCGTTCGGATCGACATTGATGGCAATGACCTCGGCGCCCAGTTCCCAAAGTGCGGCGGGCGCCACCTTGTAGGCTGCGCCATTGGCGCAATCGACGACGATCCTGAGACCCGACAGCGACATCGAGCGCGGCAGCGTGCGCTTGGCGAATTCGATGTAGCGGTCATGCACGCCGTCGACGCGCTTGGCGCGGCCGAGCCCGTCGGAATCGGCGAGCGCCAGTTCGATATCCTTGTCGAGCATGCTCTCGATGCGCTCCTCGATCTCGTCGGAGAGCTTGTAGCCATCGGGACCGAACAGCTTGATGCCGTTGTCGTAATAAGGGTTGTGCGAGGCCGAGATCATGACGCCGATATCGGCGCGCAGCGAGCGCACCAGCATGGCGACCGCCGGTGTCGGGATCGGGCCGAGCAGGAACACATCCATGCCGGCCGCGCACAGGCCGGACACCATGGCGTTTTCGATCATGTAGCCGGACAGCCTGGTGTCCTTGCCGAGCACGACGCGGTGGCGATGGCTGCCGCGCTGGAACGACAGGCCGGCGGCCATGCCGACCCGCATCGCGATCTCAGCCGTCATCGGAAACTTGTTGGCGCGCCCGCGAATGCCGTCGGTGCCAAAATAACGTCCTGCCATGCTTGCCAGAATCCCCGTCGGTTTTTCAGCCGGCTCGTAATGCCACAATTGGTCCGAGCCCGACTATCACATTGTGTGATTGTATATTACCAATTCTTAGAAAATCATTGTAGCAGGCTGTTCGGAGCGTTGGGCAGCGTATCATGACACGGTGTTGCCGCAATATAGCATTCACACTGGGCCACACTGCGCAGATTGGGCCGGTAAGCCGGGACTGTTGGAGGGGCAGATCGCAAGGGTCCATCACCTTATCGGGAGAACGCCGTTTAGCATCTGGCGCAGCCTAGCGTTGAGAGCTATTGATTGACACAGATACAACCTATGGCGCAGCAACGGGAGAACGCCATGCTCATCCACCGACTTGCAACTTTGACGGGTCTTGCCGTCGCAACCTTGTTCATGGCGGCGCCCGCCAGCGCGCTGACCATGGCCCAGTGTAGTACCAAGTATAATGCCGCCAAGGACGCCGGCACGCTGAACGGGCAGACCTGGAATCAGTATCGGAAGGCCGAGTGCGGCACCGACGCGGCGGCCACCACCGAGACCGCAAAGCCGGCAGCCAAGAAGGCCGCTGCGGCCAAGACGGACACGACCAAGGCCGCCGCCGCTGCTGATGACGGCGCCAAAGGTCTGACGGCCAAGGAATGCAGCGCTAAATACCAGGCTGCCAAGGCCGCCGGTACGCTCAATGGCGCAAAGTGGAACGACTTCCGCAAGACCGAATGCGCCGCCGGCGCATCCGCCGCGGCAGAACCCGCCAAGGCCACGACCAAGGCCGCAGCCACAACCGACGATGGCGCCAAGGGCCTGACGGCCAAGGAATGCAGCACCAAGTACCAGGCGGCAAAGGCCGCCGGCACACTGAACGGCGTGAAGTGGAACGACTTCCGCAAGACCGAATGCGCCGCCGGGGCCTCGGCCGCGGCAGCACCCGCCAAGGCAACCACCAAGGCAGCTGCCGACAGCAGCGGCAAGGGCCTGAGCATGGCCGATTGCAGCGCCAAGTACCAGGCTGCCAAGTCTGCCAATACTCTGGGCGGCAAGAAGTGGAACGACTTCCGCAAGGCCGAATGCCGCGCAGGCGCAGATGACGACGACACCGTGCCCGCTCCGAGCGAGGCGACCTATACCAGCGAGCCCGAGAAGCCCTCGGTCACCGCTCCCAAGGGCGTGAAGTTCCCGGCCGCGATCTCGAAGAAATACGCCGGCGAGACGCCGGCCAAGGGCCGCATGCACACCTGCCTCGAGGTGTATTATGCCAACAAGGACGCCAACACGCTGAATGGCCTGCGCTGGATCCAGAAGGGCGGCGGCTTCTACAGCCTCTGCAATGCCAAGCTGAAGAGCTGATCGCGTAGCCATATTCTCCAGACAGAGGCCCGCGCATCGCAGCATGCGCGGGCCTTTTTGTTGCGCTCGAACACACCCGGCGTTGCCCGCGTCTACATACCGCGGAAGCTGTCGGCATCATCTATTCGCCCACCCTGCCAACCGCCAGACATATCGGTGGTTCGCAAAGATTCCAATTGAACATATGTAGAACAAATGGTATACAAAAGGACATCGAACTTTTGTCAACCAGGAGAGTCTTATGTCCAGATTGAAATTGGCGGCATTGGCTGTGACGGCATGGATTGCGTGGAGCGTCGCCCCTGCAAGCGCACTGACGATGAAGGAATGCGGCGAGGCCTATCGCACAGCCAAGGAAGGCGGCACTCTGAACGGCATGGATTGGACCGCTTTCCGCACCGAGAAATGCGCGACGTCAGCTGCGGAGAGTGCCAATGCGGATGCGGTCAAAACCGAGCCGCAGTCGCAGAAGGAAACCAGCGCGGCGGTCGCCCCCGCTGTAGCGCCGACGGGCGTGACATTCCCGACCACCCTCGCCGCCGAATTCAAGACCGAGAAGCCCTCGAAGGCGCGTATGAAGACCTGCCTGCAGGGCTACCACGGCAACAAGGACGCGGGTACGTTGAACGGCCTTCGCTGGATCCAGAAGGGCGGCGGCTATTACAGCCTCTGCAACGCCAAGCTGAAGAGCTGATCGACCAGCAGCGTTTGAAGATCGAAGGCCCCCAACCGCAAGGTTGGCGGGCCTTCTCTTGGGTCTTGCCCCGTCAAGCGCCTTGTTTCGAGAGCTGGAGCAGTGCGACCAGGCTTGTAAGATCGGCATTGGCCTGGCCGGCAGCCACCCCGCGCTTCATCAGGCTTTGCATCGGCAAGACGAGTTCGGTGCTGACATCAGCCGACCTGCTGGCATCGATGAGATTGACGTAGGCATCAGCCTGCATGCCCAGGTTGGAAACGACATTGCTGGTGTGATCGCCACTGTCGATCTGTTCCGCCCACTTCGGCAGCAGGCCTTGCATCGACTGAAGCCAGGAGGCCAGCAGCGGCATGAACTCGCCGGCCGGGATCCCTGCTGCGCCCGTCAATGCCAACGCCTGCAGAACGCCCGCGAACATGCCGTACATGCCGCTCAGAAGCGAGATATCATAGAGCGGCGCGAGGCAAGCATCCTCACCGAGGAATTTGCTGGTGCCGAGCGCTCCGAGCTGCCCCGAACAGGCATCGAACGCCTGGCGCGAACCGCTGTAGAGAATCAAGGCGTGCGGCCCGCCGATCATCGGCGGCACCGCCATGATGCCGCCGTCGATGTAGCTGGCGCCCTGGCTCACCGCCCAGGCCGACATCGCCCGCGCCTGCTCGGGCGTGCCGTTGGTGAGATTGACGAATGTGCGGCCCGACAGCGCGTCTCGGCTTGGGCCGAGCACCTCACGAACGGTGTCATAGACAAGCAGGCACGCCACGATCAGTGGACTCGATCTGACGGCTTCCTCGACACTCTTGGCCACAGTGGCGCCCTTGGCTGCCAAAGCCTCAGCCTTTGCCGGAGAACGGTTCCACACCGTCACCGCATGTCCCTGGTTCAGAAAGGCTTCGGCAAGCGCCGTGCCCATGGCGCCGAGACCGATCACTGTTATGTCGCTCATTCTGCTTCTCCTTGGTTTGGTTGCGCGGTTACGCCGGTGTCGGGCTCAGGTCCTGGCCAAGGCCACCGTCCACGGTCAGCCGCGCGCCCGTGGTGAAGGTCGCGTCGAACGCCAGGAACAGCACTGCGCGCGCCACCTCCTCCATCGTGCCGTGGCGCTTCATCGGCGTGACCGCGTCGCCGATCGCCATGAAGGCGGCCCGCTCCTCGGCCGAGGCGTCGGCCACACCCATCGTCGGCGTATCGATGAAACCAGGGCTGACCACATTCACGCGGATGCGGCGCGGCAGAAGCTCGGCGGCCAGGACCTTGGCGAAGGCGCGCAGTGCCGCCTTCGATCCGGAATAGACGCTCATGCCGCCGGTGCCGGATTCGTCGGCGATCGACGAGGTGAAGACTATGGCGCCACCATCCCTGATGAGGGGCAGCAGGCGCTGCGCGGTGAAGAAAGCGCCTTTGGTGTTGATGTCGAAGGTGCGATCGTAACTGTCCTCGGTGACCCGCTCCACGGGTTCGAGATTGGCCACCCCGGCATTGACGTGAAGGAAGTCGATGTGGCCAAGCTTCTGCCCCACTTCGGCACCGAGCGTGACGATATCGGCCATGTCTGAGATATCGGACCGCACGACATGAGCTCGCGAAAGCAGCTTGGCTCGCGCGGCCTCGATGTTGCGCTGGTCGCGGCCGGTGACCAGGACCTCGGCGCCGCTTTCGATCAGGGCTTCGGCAACGGCGAGCCCCATGCCGTGCGTCCCGCCGATGACAACGGCCTTCTTGTTTGCGTATCGTGTCATGATCCATCCCTTTTTGACAAAATCCGGCCGCCGACGGCCTTTGCAGGTCGAAGCGGGGTACCGATATGATGTTGTGGTGTTCGCCGATGCCGGCGAGCTGGTTTGAAGCTATGGACCGGCTTGGTTTTTCTCAAGTACCGACAAAAATGTAAGCTACCCACCGATTGCTCAGAATTGGATGAAACATGGGAAAGAAACAGCCAGATAGTTGCGGATTGGGGCCGGCGCTGGAGGTCATCAGCGGCAAATGGAAGGCGCTACTGCTCTGGCAGATTCACAAGGCGCCGGCACGATTCGGTGAGCTGAAGCGGCTGGTGCCTGACATCAGCGAAAAGATGCTGATCCAACAGCTGCGCGAAATGGAGGCCGACGGCATCGTCCATCGCGAAATCTTTCCCGAGGTGCCGCCGAGGGTCGAATACTCGATTACCGAATTCGGCATCGAGCTGGACAATGCCCTGATCCCGCTGGCCAGATGGGGCAAGCAACATGCTGGCCGGACTGACGGTGTGCGCCCCGGCAAAGCAAATGCATCCGTCCCGCATGCTCTTTGAGAGACCCTGAATAGCAAAACGCCGCGGATTGAGCCGCGGCGTTTTCTTGCATCAAGTGATGTCAGCTCAGCTCGATGGCTGAGGCTCCATGCCGCCTTCGGGCTCGGGACCCTTCTTGCGGCGGCCGGACTTCGGCACAGCCGAGCCGCGGCTTGTGGGGGTGTCATCCCCCAAATCTCGCGCGGGCTTCTGCCCGGCGATCAGCTGCTTGATCTCTTCGCCCGAAAGCGTCTCGTATTCGAGCAAGCCCTGCGCCAGAGCGATCCATTCCTTCTTCTTCTTGGTCAGAATGGATTTGGCCGTGACATAGGCCTCGTCGATCAGGCGGCGTACTTCGGCGTCGATGATCTGCGCAGTCTCTTCCGAGACGTTCTGCGTGCGCGCCACAGAATGGCCGAGGAAAACCTCTTCCTGGTTGTCGCCATAGGCGACGTGGCCGAGCTTGTCGGAGAAGCCCCAGCGCGTGACCATGGCGCGCGCCAGCTTTGTCGCCTGCTCGATGTCCGAGGACGCGCCGGAGGTGATGTTCTCCTTGCCGAACTTGAACTCCTCTGCGACGCGGCCGCCCATCATGATGGCAAGCCGCGAGATCATGTATTTGTAGCTCATCGAATAGCGATCGCCTTCCGGCAGCTGCATGACCATGCCGAGCGCGCGACCGCGCGGGATGATGGTCGCCTTGTGCAGCGGATCGGCCGACGGCACGTTGAGCGCCAGGATGGCGTGGCCGGCCTCGTGATAGGCCGTGAGTTCCTTTTCGGCCTGGGTCATGGCCGACGAGCGGCGCTCGGCGCCCATCATGATCTTGTCCTTGGCGTCCTCGAACTCGGCCATGGTGACAAGGCGCTTATTGCGGCGCGCCGCCATCAGAGCGGATTCATTGACAAGGTTCATCAGGTCGGCGCCCGAGAAGCCCGGCGTGCCGCGTGCGATCACCTTGAGGTCGACATTCGGTGCCAGCGGCACGTTGCGCACATGCACCTTGAGGATCTTCTCTCGGCCGACGATGTCGGGGTTCGGCACCACCACCTGGCGGTCAAAGCGACCCGGACGCAGCAGCGCCGGATCGAGCACGTCGGGCCGGTTGGTGGCGGCGATCAGGATGATGCTCTCGTTGGACTCGAAGCCGTCCATCTCGACCAGAAGCTGGTTCAGCGTCTGTTCGCGCTCGTCATTGCCGCCGCCGAGGCCGGCGCCGCGATGGCGGCCGACCGCGTCGATTTCATCAATGAAGATGATGCAGGGAGCATTCTTCTTGGCCTGGTCGAACATGTCGCGGACACGGCTTGCGCCGACGCCGACGAACATCTCGACGAAGTCGGAGCCCGAAATGGTAAAGAACGGCACATTGGCCTCGCCGGCGACCGAGCGCGCAAGCAGCGTCTTGCCGGTGCCGGGAGGGCCGACCAGAAGCACGCCGCGCGGGATCTTGCCGCCGAGGCGCTGGAACTTCTGCGGATCGCGCAGGAACTCGACGATCTCTTCCAGATCTTCCTTGGCCTCGTCGACGCCGGCGACATCCTGGAAGGTGACGCGGCCATGCGCCTCAGTGAGAAGCTTGGCCTTCGACTTGCCGAAACCCATGGCGCGGCCGGAGCCGGACTGCATCTGGCGCATGAAGAATATCCACACGCCAAGGATCAGGATCATCGGCAGGTAGGAGATCAGATAGCTGAACAGCGAGTTGGAACCGTCCGACTCAGGCCGCGCATTGATGGTGACGTTCTTGTCCTGCAGCCGCGAGACCAGCTGCGGATCGCCAGGCGAATAGGTCTGGAAGCCATTGGCGTTGTCGGCGTAGGTGCCCGTGATGCGGGCGCCGGCGATGACCACCGTCTTGACCCGGCCGGCCGCAACCTCTTGCAGGAACTGCGAATAGGGAACGTCGGTCGAGGCCCCGCGAGTCTGCGGCGTCTGGAACAGATTGAAGAGAGCAATGAGCAGGACCGCTATGATCGCCCAGAGCGCGAGATTGCGATAATTCGGATTCATCAATTGTCCCGTTGGTGCCCGCTGGGACACGCGTCATGAGAGGAAACTTGCGCCTAACATAGGGAGAGCGCCCCCCCTTGCCAAGCATAACAGCACGTCTGGGTTAAGCTTTCGCGCCATGATCAACCGGCACTGTGGCGGCCAAAGGGCAAGCCGGGACAGGCGGTGCGCCGATCAACTCGGCGACGGCCTGCGCCAACACCAGATCGAAGCACGGCAGAAAACGGGCAAAGGGCGCAACGGCGGGACTGACGGCGATTGCCGCCGCCGCCGCTACATCCCCTGCAAAACCAAGGCATTCGCCGCCGCGCCATAGCGCCGGTTCCGCAGCCAGGGCGGCGCGCACAAGGCTTGGCAGCGCGCCATCCCCGGCAATCGGCGTTTTGGCGGCGGCAGCAGCGCCAAGCGGCGCGATCAACCATGCACCCGAACTGTCGCCCAATGTGATCGCCCCGGCTTCGATGTCTGGCGTGATCCGCCGGCGACCGTCCCAAAGCAGAGTGCCAGCTATCGGCGCGGAACGCGGCAGGTCGCGCGATTCACGGCGCAGGAAGATGCCGTTTCGCCTGATATCGACGACCGCCCGCGACAATGTGGCGCAAAGCCGACCGGCCCGCATTTGCTCGAACAGCGCTTCGCCGCGCGCCTGGTCCGGCAACAAGGCGGTGCCGCCCGTCGCCGCCAGCAGGACACGCAGCGCATATACCGCGGCTCGCGTGTCGTCAGCTTCGGCAAGACCGGGATCGAGACGGATGAGACCCCTCGCCGGCCGGCTGGCAAATTCACCGATCAGGGCGGCGGCGCGGCGACCGAGTTCCTCGCGATCGCCGGCAGCCCGCCCAGCCAGGCCGATTGCCTCGGCAAAACGCTGCCCGCTCCGGTCTTCGCCGAGCACGGCCCGGATGCGCGGGCGTTCGAAATTCGTGTCGATGTTGGTCGGATCCTCCGCCCAGCCGACATGTTCGCGCTGCAGGAAGGCGCGCAACGCCGCGCGCCGTACGCCGAGCAGCGGCCGCGCGATCCAGATCCGCCAGTCATAGAGGGTGGCAGGCGCCATGCCGGCGAGACCTCGGCCTGCAAGCTCTCGCCCGTCATTCCGCGCGACTCGCATCAGGACGGTCTCGGCCTGGTCGTCGGCGGTGTGGCCGGTCACGATCACACCGATGCCTTGCGCCTGCGCTGCCTCGGCCAGCAACCGGTAGCGCGCCTCGCGCGCCGCCGCGGGCAGGCCGGCCGACGGCTTGGCGCCGGACCAGTTGAGCGTCCGGTGCGCGATGCCGCGCTCGGCACAAAGCTTTGCCACGCTGCGCGCTTCGACTGCTGCTTCCGGACGCAGGCCGTGGTCGATCGTCACCGCCAGCAGCCGGGCTGTCGGGGCGCTGCGGTCGAGGTGAGCCTTGAGGAGAAGAAGGAGGGCGGTCGAGTCGCTGCCGCCGGACACGGCCGCAAGCGCGCCGTTGGTAAAGTCGATCTGCGAAAAATTCGAAAGGTCAGGCTCGGTATCGAGCATCAATGCATGTCGCGCAAAAGTGGTCCCGGTTCAGGGACGACACGGCAAAGACTAGCACGCCGCCAGCGCCCTCTCCTGCTTGACGCGTTCCTTGAGCGCGGCCGAAATATCGGGATAGCGCTTGCCGATCTCGCCGAAGGTGGCGCAGGCGACATCCTTCTGCTTGAGGCCGACCAGCGACACGCCAAGCTTCAGGAGCATGTCAGGCGCCTTCTTGGCCTTCGGATAGTCCTTGCTGGCGGAGAGGAAAACCTCGGCAGCGTCATGATACTTCTGCTGGCCAAGCAGCGATTCGCCAAGCCAGTAATGCGCGTCCGCCGCCTTGGCGTCCTTCGGGAAGCGGGCGATGTGGTCGCGAAAACCCTGCTCGGCGGTGCTGTAGTCGCCCGACAGGATGAACTGGTAGGAGTTGCGGTAGATCTCTTCCGGGTTGTTGGTGGCAGGCAGCGCCGCCACCACCGTGCCGTCCGACTTGCCGGTCTTAGCCCCGGCAGCCGGCGCCTCGGCGGCGGGAGCCGCACCTTCCGCCGGCGCCGCTGCCTGCGTGTTGCCGCTGGCGTCGATTACATTGCCGTTCTTGTCGACGGTGATGGTGCCGAAGGTCTTGGGCGGCGTGCCGTTGATCACCTTGCCGGGATCGCCGGTCTGCGATTCGACGATGACCTCGCCGACGCTCTGGCCGCCATCCGACTGCGCGCCGGCATCGGCCGGCGCCTGGTCTGCCGGGGCCTCGGCGACGCCGGTGCCCGCGCCACCGTCCTGCGGCGCGGCCTCCGATTTCTTCTGGGCCGGCGGCTGCCCGCTGGAGCCGCCTTCCAACTGCTGGAAGCGGAACTCGTTGTCTTCCTGCTGCTTGCGCATCTGCTCCTGCATCTGCAGGATCTGGAAGTTGAGTTCCTCGAGCTTGCCGTTCATCTGCCGGAGTTGATCTTCCAGCCCCGCGGCGGCGGTGCCGTCCTGCTGCTGCGCGATCTGTTGCTGCTCCGGCTTCTCCTTCTTGCCGAAAATGCCGAGCGTCGGCAGATGGAAGGAAAAGCCGCTATCCGCGGGTTGTCCGGTGCCGCTCGCAGAAGCCGCGAAGCCTGATACGAGCAGCAGCGCAAGCGTGCCGCTCAAGACCGATCTGAAATGCATGTGCCTCTCGCCGTGAATATCGTGAGCCTGTTCGCGCCTTCCGATCACAGTGGGACCGGCACGACGCCCTCGGCTCTTAGCAGGAGGCGAGACTTCGGCCAAATTTTGTTTCCGGGTTTGTTTCCGGGGCCGAAACTGAAAAAGGCGGCCACAAGGCCGCCTTTCGCATGGAGGTGTTGCAATTATGCGACACAAGCAATTCCAGGAAAAGTGTGAAACGGTTTTCCGTCCGGAATTGCGGAAGAAGAAGGCGCGCCGCCGTCTTACTCATCAGGAGCCGGCGCCGGAGAGCGTGGTGACGGCGCGGCGATTCTGCGACCAGCAGGAGATGTCGTCGCAGACCGCGACCGGACGTTCCTTGCCGTAGGAAATCGTCTTCAATCGGCTCGCCGAGACGCCCCTGGCGACCAGGAAGTCGCGAGTGGCGGCGGCGCGGCGGGCGCCGAGAGCCAGATTGTATTCACGTGTGCCGCGTTCGTCAGCATGGCCTTCGACGACGATGGCGTACTGCTTGTACTGGTTGAGCCACTGTGCCTGCCGCGACAGCGTCGTCTGCGCATCGGCGCGGATCGCGGTCGAGTCCGTGTCAAAGAAGATGCGGTCGCCAATGTTGACGGTGAAGTCCTGCGCCGAGCCCGGCGTTGCGGCACCCGCGCCATTGAGACCGAGATCGGCAGCGTTGTTCGGGGTTTTCTTCGAGGCGCAACCGGTGATGGCGAGCATCGCGATCAGGGCGATCATCGCCGGGTTTCTGGTAAGTGCTGCGATACGGCCCATGCCGCCTCTCCTTCGTATTCGAGTGATCGTATTTCGAGTGATTTCGTTGATCACCCAGTAACCACGTTTGGGTTAACCGGCATTCAAGAAATACGGTTAATGTTTGGTTTCGATCGTCCGTCCACGACCTTCAAATCCACGGTCACAGTTGGCGCGGACCCTAGGCGGAAATGCGGCCGAAACGCGACTAATGAATGGAAAAGGGGCCAAACGGGCCCCTTTTTAGCAGGTGTGGCAATTCGGCCGAACCTACTCCAGCAGCGGCGACCAGGCGGGATCCGACGCGAAATTCGCGGTCGGGATCGACTGTTCGTTGCGGCCGGTGAGATCGACGGAAACCAGTTTTGGGCCGCCGGCGGAGTCGCGGAAGAACATCAGCACGCGGCCGTTGGGCGCCCAGGTCGGTCCCTCCTGCTGGAAGCCCGAGGAAAGGATGCGCTCGCCCGAACCGTCGGTCTTCATGACGCCGATCTGGAATTCGCCGCCGGTCTGCTTGGTGAAGGCGACGAGGTCGCCGCGCGGCGACCATACCGGCGTCGAATAGACGCCGTCGCCGAACGAAATGCGGGTCTGGCCCGAGCCGTCGGCGCCCATCACATAAATCTGCGCACGGCCGCCACGATCGGAAGTGAATACCACCTTGCTGCCGTCGGGCGAATAAGAGGGCGAGGTGTCGATGGCGGTCGAGTTGGTCAGCCGGGTGGTCGAGCGGCTTCGCAGGTCCATGGCGAAGATGTTGGAATTGCCGTCATCGCGCAGCAGGCTCATGATCACCTTCTGGCCGTCGGGCGAGAAGCGCGGCGCAAAGGTCATGCCGGGAAAGTTGCCGACCAGTTCGCGCTGTCCGGTCTCGATCTGCAGCAGATAGACCCGCGGCTGGCCGCTTTCATACGACATGTAAGTGATTTCCTGCCGATTCGGCGAGAAACGCGGCGTCAGCACGATCGAGCGGCCATCGGAGAGATAGCGCACATTGGCGCCGTCCTGGTCCATGATGGCGAGCCGCTTCTTACGCGCATTCTTGGCGCCGGATTCGTCGATGAAGACGACGCGTGTGTCGAAATAGCCCTTCTCGCCGGTGAGCTTCTCATAGATCGCATCGGCGATGATGTGGGCGACACGGCGTTGATTTGCGTCGTTGGCGAAAAACTGCTCCCCGGCTATCTGCTGGTTGCCAAAAATATCCCATAGTCGGTACTGGGCGCGGATTCGGCCGTCCGCCTCCTTGCTCACGCTGCCGGTGACCAGCGCCTGCGCATTGATCACCTTCCAGTCGTCGAAACGGGGCTGCGCATCCGGATTGGCGATCTTCTCGATGAAGGCGTTCTTGTCTATCGGTGCGAAGAGACCGGAGCGCTTCA
This sequence comes from Mesorhizobium sp. C416B, assembly GCF_030323165.1. NCBI lineage: Bacteria > Pseudomonadati > Pseudomonadota > Alphaproteobacteria > Hyphomicrobiales > Phyllobacteriaceae > Mesorhizobium > Mesorhizobium sp. C416B. The sequence goes on along the minus strand of NZ_CP100471.1, from coordinate 4,278,673 downwards.
GGTCGGCGGTGACGATCTCGGAAATCTGCGCGCCGAGCCCTCCCTGGAAATCTGGGATGGCGATCGGCATCGGTTCGACATTGCCTTTGTTGACGTTGAGCTCGAGGGTTGCTCGAGCAGGCAAGGTGACGACGGCGTTCATGCCCATCGCCATCGCGGCGACCATCAGGAGCGGCTTGAGGATGGATTTCATGTCTTCTCGCTTCTCTTGCTGATTTCTGGGTGCTCAGGCTACAGGCCAAGCATCGCTCTGGGATCGAAGTTGACGCGAACGTCGGACCAAATGTCATGCTTTCCGGCGGGCACCTGCAGGCCGGCGACATCGCATTTCTGCACAGCGCGAACCGCGCTGCTGTCGAATTGGGGGTTGCCGCTGGACTTCTCGACGGTCGGACGGCCCTCCAGCTTGCCGGAGGCATCCAGGCTGAAACGGATCACCACGGTGAAATCCTCAGAACCCTCAAGCCCAACCGGGAGGGTCCAGCAGCCACCGAGCTGTTCTTCCAATGCCCCTTGCTCGGACTTCGACAGCTTCTGGCCTTGATCCTTGTCGCCGCCTAGCGATGCCTGCTGGGTCGAGCGCTTGGCGCCGCCGCCGGATGGCTTCTGCTTGTCGAGCAAAGCCTTGATGTCAGCCTCATTGAACTGCTTGTCATCCGACTTCGGCTTCGACGAGGCTTCCTTGACCGGCTTGTCGGTGTCCTTGCGGTCCGGAGCCTTCGCGCTTTCGGCCTGCGCCGGCTGCGGCTTCGGCCGTGCTTCGGGAGCAGGAGCGGAAGTCGGAAGCTGCGCTTCTTCCAGAGGCTGCTGATCCGATATGGCTTCGGCGACCGCATCGGGCTTCACGCGTGGCTTCGGCTCTATGGCGGCGGTCGTGTCCGGCTGCGGTGTTGGTGCAGGCTCCTTCACCGGGGTCGGCTTCGGTTCAACCTGCTTCACCGGCTCGGGCTTGACCTCTTCCTTCGGCTGCGGCTCCGGCGCCACCTCCGTCGCAGGTGTCGGCTTCGGCGCTTCCTTCGGCTTCGGCGTGTCCTCGGTCTTCGGCTTTTCGGTCGGGGTCGGCGCCGGAGCAGCCGTCGCTGTTTTCTCCACCGGCTTCGGCTTGGGCTCGTCCGTCACCGGCTTGTCGGTATCAACGCTGTTCTCGCCGATTTTCTGTGCATCTGGCACGATGTCGGGACGCTTGGTCGGCATCGGCGCCGATTTTTCGTGCATCACCGCCTTCTTGTCGCCCTGCAGCGTCTGCGCAATGGCTTCCATGGGAACGATGTCGACCGCTATCGACTCGACATCCGTAGACGGCAGCGCGGCCGGCGCCGACAGGGTGAACAGGCCGAAAGCCAGTGCCACCGTATGCAGTATCACCGATGTGGTGAGGCCGGTCTTCATCGTGCGTCTACTGATCCTGTTGCTGCAGTGAAATCAGGCCGATATTCTTGTAGCCGGCGGCCTGGATGAGGGCCATGACCTCCATCGCGGCGCCATAGTTGGTCGCCTTGTCGCCGCGGATGAAGATGCGCTCTTCGTAGCCGGTCTTGGAAATCGCCTGCAGCTTGGCGACCAGCTCTTCCCTTGGGATTTCGGTCTCCTGCAGGAAAATCTTGCCGGCCGCGTCGATCGAAACGGTGATCGGCTGGGTGTCGGCGTTCATAGCCTTGGCCTTCGTCTCCGGCAGGTCGACCGGCACTCCGACCGTCAACATAGGTGCGGCGACCATGAAGATAATCAAGAGCACCAGCATCACGTCGACCATCGGCGTGACGTTGATTTCCGACATCAATGCATGGTGGCGGCCGCGCCGCCTGTGTCCGCGCCCGCCGCGTCCTGCCATGCCAACCGACATACCCATCTTCTTACCTCAGCCCTTAGGCGCTACTTTTTCATCGATTTGGCGCGAGAGTATGGCGGAGAACTCATCCGAGAACCCTTCCATCCGCACCGCGATCTTGTTCGCGTCGGATGACAGCTTGTTGTAGGCGATAACCGCCGGTATGGCGGCGAGAAGACCGATGGCCGTCGCCAGCAGCGCTTCGGCAATGCCGGGTGCAACAACCGCGAGACTGGTGTTCTTCGAACCGGCAATCGCCTGGAACGAGGTCATGATGCCGATGACGGTGCCGAACAGGCCGATGAAGGGTGCAGCCGAACCGGTGGTGGCGAGAAAGCCGAGACGGCCCTCCAGCTTCTCCATCTCGCGCGTCAACGCCAGGTCCATCGCCTTGTCGATGCGGGTCTGCAGGCCGAGCGGCGATTTGGCCCCCTTCTCGAAGCTCTTCTTCCATTCGCGCATGGCGGCGACGAAGATCGCACCCATGCCCGTGGTCTTCCGGTCGGCAAGCGTGCGATAGAGCTCTTCCAGCGACTGCCCCGACCAGAACACCTGTTCGAAGCGATTGAGCGACAGACGCATGCGGGCATAGCTGACCAGCTTGTCGACGATGATCGCCCAGGTCCAGACCGAGGCGCAGAGCAGACCGATCATGACCAGCTTGACCACCCAGCTGGCCTGTGTGAACAGCGCCCAAATCGACAATTGCGCTGCCGGATCGGCGAGTGCGGTAGTTTCCATGCTTCAGTCCTTAAGATTTTCCGGGCATCGCTGGCGGCTGGCCCATGGGCATCCCTTGTGGTCCGTTCGCGCTTGGCTTCCGGATTAACCCCAAAATGCACCGTTGGCGGCCTTTTCAGGGCAAATATTGGTGAAAGGAAGGCGCGCGGATTCTTCCAATCTTCACCGATCTCTTCATGAACCGTTATGGTTAAGGATGGGTTAGGAAATATGGCGCGGCGCATTGCCGCGCCCAGCGACGCCGCAGGCCGTCCATCCACAATCGAATGCGCTGCCGATTGGCCGCTCGTTGCCGGCCGCCAGACCTTGATATCAGCTTGCTCTCGGTAGAAAGGCCGCGATCCATTCTTTCGGAAAGCGTTTCGGCCTGCCGTTCTCGCCGATGATCGCTGCCTCGACCTTTGCCTCGACCAGCACCTCTGTCCCGCGTTTCAATTGCTGCGCCATGACGATGCGGGCGCCGGAAATATCCTGCGTTGATGTGTCGATGGTCAGGATATCGTCCATGCGGGCAGGTGCACGGAAGTCGATCTCCATGCGCCGCACCACCCAGACGATCCTCTCGCCGTGCTTACCTTGGTGAAGTTCGGTGTGGTGGACGCCGGCCAGCCTGAGATAGTCCGAGCGGCCGCGCTCGAAGAATTCCAGATAGCGGGCGTGATAGACCACGCCGGAGAAATCGGTGTCGGCATAATAGACCCGCGCCATCAGCCGATGGCCGAATTCCATCAGCGCGCCCGAAAGCCCGGCAGCGAGTGCCGCCGATTCACCATGATCGTCCATCGCGCTTTCCTTTTTGCCCCCGGCGGGGCACCTGTCTTGCCAAAATCACCAGCGCAGCAAACCGGATGGCACTGTTGACGGCGATGATCAAGACCGTGATGGCAGCGCTGCTGGTGCTGGCGGCGTCTGCGCTGCCCGGCCATGCCGCGAGCTTTTCGATCAAGCGCGGCCTCAACCTCGACCAGTGGACGACCTGGGTCGGGGAAGACAAATGGAACGACCGACAAGCCATCCTGCCCTATCCGGAATGGCGCAAGTTTCTCCACGAGGATGACCTCAAGGCGCTGAAGGCCGCCGGTTTCGACTTCCTGCGCATGCCAGTCGATCCCTCGCCGTTCATGTCGGACCAGACGCTGGCGCTGCGCGACGATCTTTACGCCAGCGTGCGGGACTCGGCCCGCATGATCAACCGCGCCGGTCTGAAAGTGATCGTCGACATGCACCTGATCCCCGCCGGCGGCGGCCGCGAGATCGGCATGGGCCAGGTCATGGACGATCCCGCCACCTTCGACGCCTATGTCGAGGTCATCCGCAAAATTGCGCGCACGCTGGCCTCCGAGGACCCGGCGCAGGTCGCCTTCGAGCCGATGAACGAGCCGATCGTCGACTGCGACAGCGATGGCACCAGCCTCTGGCCGGAGCGTCAGCAGAAGCTGTTCGCGGCCGCGCGCGCCTCGGCTACCAGGCTGACGCTGATCCTGACCGGCGCCTGCTATTCCAACGCGGCCTCGCTGGTCAGGATCGATCCGAAGACCATCCCCGACGACAACATCATCTGGACCTTCCACTCCTACGACCCGTTCGTGCTGACCCATCAGGGCGCGACCTGGGCCGGCGATTTCATTCCCTATGTCACCGGCCTGCCCTATCCGCTGACCGCGGTGCCGCGCGCCGAGCTCGATGCGACGCTGGATGCGATCCGCGCCAAGATAAAAGCCGAGGCGCCGTGGACCAGACGGAACGGCCTGCTCGCCTATCTCGATGAACAAGTCGCCAGCATGGACACGGGCGAAAAGCTGCTCGGCGTCATGGATGCGCCGTTCGAAAAGGTCGAGGCCTGGGCGAAGGCCAACGCCATCAAGCCGGAAAACATCACGCTGGGCGAGTTCGGCATGGTCCGCCAGGAGTATGGCAATGCCTATGTGATGCCGCCCAAATACCGCGCCGCCTATGTCAAGGACATGATCGCGCGCGCCGAGGCGCATGGTTTCTCATGGTCGGTGTGGAGTTTTGGCGGCGCCTTCGGCATCGTCGACGCTTTCAACGGCGAAAAGGCCGAACCCGCCGTGATGGATGCGATCCGCTCGCTCCATTAGCCCTAGGGCATGTCGAGATTCAGGTCAGGCCGAGTCGAAAATGAGGGGTCCGAAAACCGGAACGGAGCGGACTTTGGTCCGTGACTACCGGAAGCGCAGGAACACCTCATTTGCAGGCCGGCATCACCTGAATACCGGCATGCTCTAACCGAGGTCGATCTGTAGTATTTCCGGCCGCATGCCGAAGCGCACCGGTGCGATGCTGAAGCCGAGCCCGCCTGACACGATCAAATTGCGGTCATTCTCGACGACATGGCCATAGGCGAAACGGTTGCCGAAGCGGGACGGAACCACCGGTGAATAGCCGAACAGCCTGACCTGCCCGCCATGTGTGTGGCCCGACAGCGTCAGCGAAACCCGCCCCGGCACTTTCGGGAAAATATCCGGCTCATGCGCGAGCAGGATGACGGGCGCCTGGTCGATGATCTTGGCCAGCGTGCCGTCGAGATCGTCCAGGCCTTCAAATCTGTCGCGGCCTGCGGCCTTGTTCGGTAACAGGGCCAGCTGGTCGGCGAGTCCGGCGATCCAGAAGCCGTATCCATTCTTTTCCAGACGCACGGCGTCGTTCTCCAGAACCGAGATGCCGGCCCTTGCGCGCCACAGTCGGCCCCGCTCCGGCCTGCTGCGCGAAAGGATCGTGCCACCAATCGTGATTGCCGAGGATCGACAGGACACCAAGCGGCGCCTTCAGTCCTGACAAGGCCGTCGCCCATTCATGGGCTTCCATCCGGTGCATCAGCAGGGACATGCCTGAGATATAGTCGCCGAGCAGTACGATCAGATCGGGCTGCAGCACGTTCGCACCCTCGACGAGCGAAGCGATCCGCTCAGGCGTCATCCAGGGGCGGCAGGCGTGAATATCGGCAAGTGCTACAACGCGCAGCTTCAAGCCCGCCGGCCAATGCGGCGGCGTCAGCTGGTAGCGCTTCACATGCGTCAACAGCATCGGCTCTATGCCGACCGCATAGGCACTGAGCGACGCCAGCGAGAGGAACGAACCCCCGACGAATTTCAGGAACCCGCGTCTGGTGATCACTTTTCTGGCTCCGACGCTTGATCGGAGCAGTTCGCGCCGACACTACGACGCCCGATAGCATCCAGGAATGCGCCTTCACGCTGGCAGGCTTGAGGAAATTCTGCGCAGACAGCCCGTTCCGGAGGACAAATCTCCGTTACTCTTCCTGGAACAGGTTGATCTGCTGCTGCGCCAGATCCTTCGGTGCGTCGAGGCCGAGATGGCGCCAGGCATTGGCGGTCAGCACGCGGCCGCGTGGCGTGCGTTGGATGAAACCCTGCTGGATCAGATAGGGCTCGATAATGTCCTCGATGGCGTCGCGCGGCTCGGACAGGCCGGCGGCGATGGTTTCGATGCCGACCGGCCCACCACCGAAATTGCGCGCGATCATCGAGAGATAGCGGCGGTCGAGCGCGTCGAGGCCGAGCGCGTCGACCTCCAGCCGCGTCAGGGCTTCGTCGGCAACCTGCTTGTCGACGTGACCGTCGCCGGCAACGGAGGCGAAGTCGCGCACCCGGCGCAGCAGCCGGCCGGCGATGCGCGGCGTGCCGCGGGCGCGACGTGCGATCTCCAGCGCGCCATCGTCGCCAAGCGGCATTTGCAGGATGCGGGCGCCGCGCCGCACGATCTGCTCCAGTTCCTCGACAGAATAGAAATTGAGCCGCACCGGAATGCCGAAACGGTCGCGCAGCGGGTTGGTCAAAAGGCCGAGCCTGGTGGTGGCGGCGACGAGCGTGAAGCGGGCAAGATCGATCTTGACCGAGCGTGCCGCCGGACCTTCGCCGATGATCAGGTCGAGCTGGAAATCCTCCATCGCCGGATAGAGGATTTCCTCGACTGCCGGATTGAGCCGGTGGATCTCGTCGATGAACAGTACATCGCGGTCTTCCAGATTGGTGAGAAGTGCGGCGAGATCGCCGGCCTTGGCGATCACCGGACCGGAGGTCGAGCGGAAATTGACGCCGAGCTCGCGCGCCATGATCTGCGCCAGCGTTGTCTTGCCAAGCCCCGGCGGCCCGACGAACAGCACATGGTCAAGCGCCTCGCTGCGGCCCTTGGCGGCCTCGATGAAGACTTTGAGGTTGGCCCGCACCGCGGCCTGGCCGACGAAATCGGCGAGCGTCTGCGGCCGCAAGGTCTGCTCAGCATCCTCGCCGCGCTTTTCCGGGGCAATGAGGCGGGGTGAAAGGCTCATGCGGCCTTCCTCGCACAGGGCAAAGGACCGGACAAGCAATCACTCACCGCGCCAGTTCCTTCAGCCCGAAACGAATGAGCTTCGAGGCATCGGCGTCCTCGCCGGCCGTCTTCAGCGCCGCCGCGACAGCATTGGCTGCGGTGTCGCGCGAATAGCCGAGATTGACCAGCGCCGAGACGGCGTCGGTGATCGGCGCCGGCGCCACGCCTTCCCCGAGTTCCTGCTTAAGGCCGATGGCGCCGGAGGCGGTTCCGGCATAGGCCGGCGCCTTGTTCTTCAATTCGGTGACGATGCGCTCGGCCACCTTCTTGCCGACGCCGGGCGCGCGGCTGACCATGGCGATGTCGCGCAGCGCGATCGCATTGGCGAGGTCGGCCGGCGCCAGCGTCGACAGGATGGCCAGCGCCACCTTGGCGCCGACGCCTTGCACATTGCTCATCAACAGCCGGAACCATTCGCGCTCAAGCACCGATTGGAAACCGTAGAGCCGGATCATGTCCTCGCGCACATAGGTCTCGATGAACAGCACCACCGCCTCGCCGGGCGAAGGCAGCGCGGCCAGCGTGCGCGCCGAGCAATAGGCGACATAGCCGACGCCGTGCACATCGACGAGGCAGAAATCCTCGTCGATCTCGTCCAGCGTGCCTTTCAATTTGCCGATCATGCGTGATCCCTCATGCCAGCGCCATCCTGTAGGCGACGCTTTGCCGGTGATGCGCGTGGCAGATGGCGATAGCTAGCGCGTCGGCGGCATGTTCGGTGTCGAAAACGGCTTTCGGCAACAGCACCTTGACCATCATGTGGATTTGCTTCTTGTCGCCATGGCCAACGCCGATCACCGCCTTTTTGACGGCATTGGGGGCATATTCGGCGACGACAAGGCCGGCGAGCGCCGGCACCAGCATGGCTATGCCGCGCGCCTGGCCGAGCTTCAGTGTCGCCACCGCATCCTTGTTGACGAAGGTTTGCTCGACGGCCGCTTCCTGCGGCATGGCCGCATGCAGGATCTCGGCCAGCCCGTCATGCAATTGGCAGAGCCGTGTCGCCAGCGCCGCCTTGTCGTCGGAGCGTACAGTGCCGGAGCTGATAAAGCGCAGCGAGTTGCCGAGGCTCTCGACGATGCCCCATCCGGTGCGCCTCAGCCCCGGATCGATACCGATAATGCGAATCGCTTCCCTCATGCGCGAAGTCTACCTCCGGCGCACAGCGATGTCAGGGAAATGTGAACAAACCGGAAACGGGAAGCGTTTAACCTCGAGCGAAAGCCGTATTCAGCAGCGTGATCTGGTCGGAAACCGGATTGGCGCGGCGGCCTGTTACCGGCGTCTCGGCAAACGCGCCGCCATAGATCTCTTCGTCCATGCGGCGCACCAGCGCCTGCAGGCGCAGCGAGCGGGTGACGAGGTCGAGGAAATCCTTCGGCAGTTCGCCCCAGCCGACCGCTTCGTCATGCGCCGAGGCGGTGTCGAGACGCACCTTGGATTTTTCCGAGGCGACCTGGTCGCGGGTCATCTCGCCGGAATTTGCCGCCCGCTGCAAAAGCAGCCAGGAGGCGACCTGCATCAGCCTTGTGGTCAGCCGCATCGATTCGGCCGCATAGAGCGTCGCCGCCAGTCTGGACAGCTTCTTGGCCTCGGCCCGGCCCTTGCCGTCGAGATATTCCGCTGCTTGCTCAACCAGGCCCATGCCTTCCTGGTAGAGCGGTTTGAAGGATTGGGAGAAAACCCGGCGTTCCGCCAGCTTGATGGTTTTCGCGCTGCCCTTCGAAGGCTCGTTCATCGATACGCCCCTGCACTGCCCCGTCGGCTGATTCGGCTTCATCGCCGTCACGCCGGCACCCTAGATGACTGAAGCTTGAAAATGCGCTTCGCCGCCGGCGAAGGCAAGCACATGTTTAACAAACGGTTAACGCCTGCGCAGGGGCGCCAAGCGGACCAAAAGCAGACAAAAAAAGAGCCGCGGATAAGGCGGCTCTCAGGAGTTTAACAGGGAGGCGTCAAACGAAGTGGCTCCAACCACTCGGTAAGAATCCAGATCACTGGATGGACATAGTAAACACCTGTAAAGCTTAATGAACCCTTAACGCGCGGATATTTCTTGTTCGACCGCTGCCCTTCTGTGCCGTGTCAGCACAACGGCCCCCGAAGCCTGGTCGTCAGCTTGTTCATGCCTTCTTCCATACAGCCGGCAAGGAAATGAAGGCGAACAGCAGCATTGCCGCATAAAAGCCCATCGAGGAGGAAGCCAGCACCGGCTCGATCTCCGGATGGCCGGCAAGTTCAAAGTAAAGCCCGATCATCAGTGCGATTCCGCAGATTGCTGTCAGCCAGAAATGCACGACGGCAATCGTCTTTTGCCCGACCGCTGGAAACAGGTGGTAGAAGAAAGCAAACACCGCCGACATCAGCCAGCCCGCCACCATGGTGTGCGCGTGGGTCGGCATCTGCCCATGGTCATTGGAGATCGCCATATGCAGGCCGAGCGCCATGCCGCACAGGGAATAGATGACGGCCAGGGTGAAGAAATTTCGTGCTACGCCTTGCATGGGATACCCTCGTTGGTTGTTGCAGACTTGGTCCGACCGCGCGCGGCCAAAATGGAGCGTCGGTCGCGAGCGGCTTAGTCCCCGCAGGTTTCAGGATCATGCCGCGAACCAGCCAATGCCGACACGGCGTCTATCCGGCAAATGCCGGGTATTGTGCGGGCTGGCGGTAAAATCCGGCGACGGCGCCACCGCAACAAGCCGGCACCCACGCGGCATCTTCTGGATACATGTACGGAGATAATCCGCCCTCCTTCGGAAGCAGACGCGCGAAAGCAGCGTTTACCCCCGGAACGATGCACAAGGAGCGGCAATGGACTGGTATTCTCTCTTCAAATTCCTGCATGTCATGGCAGCGATCCTCTGGCTCGGCGGCGGTTTCGCCATGCTGCTGGTTTCGATACTCGCCGATCGCGACGGCGACGACGAGACGCTGATGGTCATGCTGAGAACGACGGACAAACTCGGCTTGCGTCTGTTCGTGCCGGCGTCTATCGCGACCCTCGCTTCTGGTCTGGTGCTGACTTCGCTATGGACCGGCTTCTCCGACCTTTGGGTCGTCATCGGCCTTTGCGGCTACGCCGCCGCGTTTCTGACCGGTATCCTCGTGCTGAAGCCTTCGTTCGAAAAGCTTGCCACAATGCTTGCCGCGGACGGCATGACCCCGGCTGCCATATCGTTTGGGCGCCGCATGATACGGATCGTCAAGTTCGATTTCGTCATCATGATCGTCGTCGTCGCCGACATGGTGCTGAAGCCGACCGCGCACGACATCGCCACTCTCGGCGCCATGGCGGTCGTGGTCGTTGGTGGTGCATCGCTGACCTTTGCGAGCGCCCCGCGAACCAAACCGGCAGCCGCCTGAGCGGGATTTAGAGCAGGCCGGCGATCCCGTCCCAAAGCAGCTTGACCGCGACCACGGCCACGGTCGCGTAGGTGAAGGGATAAAAAATCTCCGGCCGCATGCGCCGCACCAGCCAGGCGCCGGCGATGGTGGCCAGCGGCGCCAGCGGCATCAGCACGGCCGACGCCGTCAGGTTGGCGGTGTCGAACTGGCCAAGCGCGAAGTAGGGGATCAGCTTCAGCGCGTTGGTGGCGGCAAAGAAGATCGCCGATGTCCCCGACAGCACCTTCGGATCGAGCCGGATCGGCAGCGCATAGACCTGGAAGGGGGGCCCGCCGACATGGGCGACGAAGCTTGTGAAGCCGGCGACGGTGCCCCAGAAGGCGGCGGCGATGCGGTTGGGCGCCGCCGCATGGTCGGAACCGTGGCGGAACTGGAGATAGAGCCAGCGCAGCACGAAGATCAGCGCGACAGCGCCGACGATCAGCCGCACCATCTCTTCGGTTACGAGCGCTGCCGTCAGCCAGCCGAGCCCAATGCCGATCACCGCGCCCGGCATCATGTCGACCAGCATCTTTCTGTCGTAGACGCCCCACCACGTCCACACCGAAACGATGTCCATCAGGCACAGGATCGGCAGCAGGATGGCCGCCGCCTGCACCGGCGGCATGGCCAGCGCCATCAAAGGCACGCCAACGAAGCCGACAGCGCCGCCGAAGCCGCCTTTCGACAGCCCGACAAGTATCACCGCCGGAATGGCGGCGGCATAAAACCACGGATCGGCGAGCAGACCTGACATGAACTGGAAATGCTGGAGGGAAGACGGTTGCCCTGCAATAGCCCAGAAACCCTTGCGCCGCGACCGGGAAAATGCCGGCCGTGTCGATCAACTGTGCGTAAAGCGACGGTTCCGGATTTACGGCAAGATCGCCGCCGATGCATAAGGGCGCCGTCCGATGCATCAGGTTTTGACCCCAGGTTTTGGCCCCAGGTTTTGACCCCAGGTTTTTGACCCCAGGTTTTTGACAATGAGCGAACCCCACATCCGCCGCGCCGAAGCGGCCGACCTGCCTGCCATCGTAGCCATGCTCGCCGACGATCCGCTTGGCCGCAGCCGCGAGGATGCGACCGAGCCACTCGCCAAGGCCTATCGCGACGCCTTTGCCGCCATCGACGCCGACCCCAACCAGTTTCTTGCCGTGATGACGGATATTGGCCGCGTCATCGGCACGTTGCAGATCAGCTATCTCGCCGGGCTGTCGCTGCAGGGCGCCTTGCGCGGCCAGATCGAGGCTGTGCGCGTCGTCGCAGACCGCCGCGGCGAACGGCTGGGACAGCGTCTGCTGGAATGGGCGATCGAACAGTGCCGTGAACGCGGCTGCAAGATTATCCAGCTGACCACCAACAAGAGCCGCCAGGACGCGCATCGCTTCTATGACCGGCTCGGCTTCAAGGCCAGCCACATCGGTTACAAATTGGAGCTTTAGTTCAGCGGTGGAGGACGGCGCCGGATCGGCTGCGCCTTGATGATGGCGGTGCTGGTTTCCGCCTTGTCGGCGATGCGGTCGAGAAGCTTGTCGAGCTCGCCGATGGAGCGCACGTAGAGCCGGGCCACGAAACAGTCGTCGCCGGTGACCTTGTCGCATTCGCCGAATTCCGGGATCTCCTCGATCAGCTTCTGCACGATATGCAGCTTGCCCGGCAGTGGCCGCACCCGCACGATCGCCTGCAACGGAAACCCCAGCGCCTCCGGGTCAATCTCGATGGTGAAGGCGCGGATGACGCCGCGTTCCTCGAGCCGCCGCAGCCGTTCCGAGACGCTCGGCGACGACAGCCCGACCTGCTGCGCCAGCTCCTTCAACGAAGTCCGCGAATCCAGGATCAGGATGTGGAGAAGCTTTCTGTCCAACTCGTCCAGCATTTTCATCTCCTCGCAAAAGGGCAGCGCGCGCCTTATTAAATAAGGTGTTGTCCCCTTATCACCTTTCATAGGGCATATAAACCCTCAAGACGGCATGAGATTATGGCCTCAACGGATAGAGGTATTGTCATGGAAAGCACGGTACGCGGCACGATCGAGATGACGGCGGCGATGACGATCGTCGGCACGATCGGCTGGTTTGTCGTCATGTCGGGCCAGCCCGTCATGGACGTGGTGTTCTGGCGCTGCGCCTTCGGCGCGGTGGCGCTGCTGATCACCTGCGCGGCACTCGGGTTGCTGCGCGGCAGGCTGACGCTGCGCATTGTTGCCATCGCCGCTCTTGGCGGCGCGGCCATTGTCATCAACTGGCTGTTGCTGTTCAGCGCCTTCTCCCGCGCCTCGATCTCGATTGCCACGGCGGTCTACAACACGCAGCCCTTCATGCTGGTCGGCTTCGGCGCGCTGTTCTTCGGCGAGCGGCTGACCCTGGCCAAGCTGACCTGGCTCGGCATCGCCTTCGCCGGCATGCTGCTGATCGTGCAGACAGGGCCCGATGCGGGTGTCGGTTCCGGCATAACCGGCACAGATTATGTCATCGGCATCGTCATGGCGCTCGGAGCGGCCTTCTTCTGGGCTGTCGCGGCAATCGTCGCCAAGAAGCTCAAGGGCACCCCGCCGCATCTGATCGCGCTGATCCAGGTCTGCGTCGGCGTCGTCATGCTGGCGCCCTTCGCCAACCTCTCGCATTTGCCCGCCGATGCCTGGAGCTGGGCCATGCTGGCCACGCTTGGCGTCGTTCACACCGGCCTGGTGTACATATTGATGTACGCCGCCATCCAGAAACTGCCGACGCATCTGCAGGGGTCGCTGTCCTTCATCTATCCTGTCGTGGCGATCCTGGTCGATGTCATGGCTTTCGGCCACCGGCTGCATCCGGCCCAGCTCGTCGGCGCCGCCGCGATCCTGGTCGCCGCCGCCGGCATGAACCTCGGCTGGACTTTGTGGAAAGCCAAACCAACGGTCGAAAGCCCGCAAGCCGTCAAATGAGCGGCAGACCGTCTTCTTGCGGGCTATCGTAAACCAAAGCCATCTCATCGATCCCCGCCCGCCTGTTCAAGGCGGGCGCTTTGTTCTATGCCGCAATGCAACCATCTTCGCCCGGCATAGGCGAAACCCGGGATCGAAAGCCATGAACGACGCAACACCCCCCAACCGCTGCCGCATCGTGCTGATCGCACCCAAGGACGCTCCGGCGCGCCGCATTGCGGCTGCCTTCGACGGCGGTGATATCGCTTCGCTGATCCTGCCTGAAAACGGCATGGACGAGGCTGCCTTCCAGGCTTTTGCAGAACAGATCGTACCGGCCGCGCAAGCGGCCGGCATCGCCGTCATCATCGCCGGCGATACCCGCATTGCCGGCCGTGTCCAGGCCGACGGCATTCATGTCGAGGTTTCCAAGGACGCGCTCGCTGAGACCATCGAACACTTCCAGGGCAAGATGATGGTCGGCGCCGGTGGCGCCAAGACGCGCGACGACGCGCTGGAACTCGGCGAAACCAGGCCCGACTACATCTTCTTCGGCCGCTTCGGCTACGACAACAAGCCCGAGCCGCACCCGCGCAACCTGTCGCTTGGGCAATGGTGGGCGGACGTGATCGAGATCCCTTGCGTCGTTATGGCCGGTTCCGCCATCAATTCGGTAGAAGCGGTGGCCGCCACTGGCGCCGAGTTCGTGGCGCTGTCCAGCGCCGTCTTTGCCGAAGGCGCCGATCCGAAGGCGGCGATTGCCGCCGCCAATGCGCTGCTCGACCAAACCGCGCCGCGCTTCGAGGGCTGACGTGCGCCGACATGGACTTCCTCTCGCGGTTCTCGTTGCGGCCTTGATGAGCGGGGCAGCGATCGCGGCGGAGACCGTTCCGCTGCCGCAGCCGAGGCCGGACACCAGCGCGCCCGCCCTCAGCGTGCCGGATGCGATCGCTCCCGATGCGGGTGCTCCAAAAGCCGGTGCCACGGATTCCGGCGTCCATATCGACAAGCCGATCGACACCCCGCTGCCGCAGCCGGCGACAACCGCGCCGCTGCCGTCGGCCGACGCGATCAACCCCGAACGTTTCGGCGCCAAGCCGGCGGACCCCGCCTATGGCGCTTTCCAGCGCGGCCTTTACAAGACGGCCTACAATCTGGCGTTGGTGCGGGCTCAGAATGGCGACCCGGCGGCGCAAACGCTCGTGGCCGAGATTCTGTCGCGCGGGCTGGGCGTGCCGCTCAACCCGGCTGAGGCCGCCAAATGGTATGCGCAGGCCGCCGAGCAGGGGATTCCTGAATCGCAGTTCCAGTATGCGCTGATGCTGCTCGACGGCCGCTACGTCAAGAAGGACGAGAAGGGAGCCTATGCGCTGATGCAGGCCGCCGCCGAGGCCGGCAACCGGCTGGCGCAGTTCAACTTCGCGCAATTGCTCGTGCAGCAGGATCCGGGCGATGCCGGCATCGCCCGGGCTGTGCCCTATTATGAGCGTGCCGCGGCGACAGGGCTTGCCGACGCCCAGTATGCGATGGCGCAGGTCTATGCCAATGGCGTCGGCGGCAAGACGCGGGACGATGCAAAGGCGCGCAGCTTGCTGGCACAGGCTGCCAGGCAGAACTACGACACCGCGCAGATCGATCTTGCCGCCTGGATGATCGAGGGCCGGGGCGGTGTTCGCGACCTGAAATCCGGCTTCAACTGGATGAAGCAGGCAGCTGAAGGCGGCAATGTCGCTGCCCAGAACCGGTTGGCAAAGCTCTATATGGGCGGCATCGGCACCGACCCCGACCTGATCCTGGCCGGGGCCTGGTATGTGGTCGCCCGGCGCGCCGGCCTTATCGATCCGGAGATGGACGATTTCCTGCAAGGGCTGACCGACGACCAGACAAAGCAAGCCTTGCAGAAGGCCAACCGCCTGCCCTGACACGCAACGTCACTGTGTATGATCCAGCACGACCTTGCCGAAGGGAGAGCCGTGTTCGAGATGGCGAAGGGCCTGTGCTGCCTCTGCCCAGGGGAAGACCCGGTCGATCACCGGCCGCAGCCGATGGACGGCGAGCGCCCGGTTCATCGCTTCGAAGGACTCGCGCGAGCCGACCGGTATGCCGCGTGCTTTCACCTGGCGGCGGAAGATGTCGAGCGGATTGATCACCCCTTCGCTGCCGCCGAGATAACCGATGACGTTGATCTGGGCGCCGCGCGCCGACGCCTTGAGCGACTGCGCGAAACTTTGGGGACCACCGACTTCGATGATGTGATCGGCGCCGCGGCCATCGGTCAGCGCCAGCACGGCCGACGACCAATCCGGATCGTCGCGGTAGTTGACGCCATCATGCGCGCCAAGCCCCTTCGCCCAGGCAAGCTTCTCATCGCTGCTCGACGTAACAATGACGCGCGCTCCGGCCGCCCTTGCGAACTGCACGGCAAACAGCGACACGCCGCCGGTGCCGAGGCTGAGCACGGTTTCGCCTGGCTTGAGCTTGCCCTCGGTGAACAACGCATGCCAGGCAGTGACGGCGGCGCAAGGCAATGTCGCCGCCTCTACGTCGCTGAGATGCGCCGGCGCGATGACAGCCGCCTGTTCGTCCAGCCGGGCGAATTCGCTCAGCAAACCGTCGATCGGGCCGCCGCGCTGGTAGGAAGGTTCGGCCATGGCGAAGCTGCCGCCGACCCATCGCTGCCAGAACGTGCCGCAGACCCGGTCGCCAACCTTGAAGCGGCTGACCTCGGGGCCAAGCGCGACGACCTCGCCGACGCCGTCGGAAAGCGGCACCAGCGGCAAGGGGAATGTCGTGTGATAGCTGCCGCGCGCGATCTCGACATCGCGATAGTTGAGCGCCGTCGCCTTGACGCGGACGATCATCTCCTGACGGCCGGGCTCCGGCATTGGTCGTTCGACCATCTTGAGATTGTCGATGCCGCCCGGCTTCTGCAGTTCGATTGCCTTCATTGTCGTCGTCCTTTCGTTTGAAAGGAAAATTGCTTGACAGGCGATGGATTTCAAATTCATAATGTTTACAATGATTATGCTTACGAGACATAGTTCTAGCTATGCTTGAGGAATTGCGCACGCTCGCCCTGTTTGCCGAGGAGGGCTCGATCCAGAAGGTCGCCCGGCGCCTGCCGCTGACGCAGCCGGCTGTGACCCGGCAAATCCAGCGGCTGGAGGACATGCTTGGCACGACGCTGCTCGACCGCCGGCAAAAGCCGCCGCGACTGACGCCGACGGGGCTGGAAGTGCTGGCGCGCGGACGCGATATCATCGCTTCCGTAGAAGCGCTGAAATCCTTCGCCGGAAAGACCGAGCCGGAAGGACTGTTCCGCCTGGGTCTCGCCCATGGCCTCTCGGACCGCGACATCGCCGGGGCCATCGCCAACGCCGCGGCGGCGTTCCCGAAAGTGTCGCTACGGCTCAAGACGGGCTGGAGCGCCGAACTAATCGATAAATTCGAACGCGGCGAGCTCGATGTGACGATTGTTCTGCGATCGTCGGATAAGCCAGGCCCGGAAGCGCTTGGCACTGAACGTCTTGGCGTCATAGCTGCGTCCACCGTCCCCGATCCGGAAGACGGTGGCCGGACACCCATGCCGTGGGTGCTTAGTCCGGCCCCTTGCGACGCGCGCCAGAAACTCATGTCCGTTCTGGTCGGCGGAAGGCGTTATTTCGAGATCGCGGCGGAGATACAGGATCCGGCCTTGCAGATGGAATGGGTCCGTCGGGGGCACGGCCTTGGGCTAGTGCCGTTGCGTCTTGCAAGGCGCGGACTTCCCGACGGCCTCATGCTGGTCAACACGGAAGATGTCGACCTTTCCTTGCAGGTCGCCGCACTTCGTTCGCCTCATCTTAACCGGCTGACTGAGGCTGCGGACGCCATCGTCGAGGCTGTCGGCAGAGTCATTGCGGCCCAGGTTTGAGGCTACCAGCCCTTGTCGGGCGATCTGGCATCCCCTTGCCTCTCCTGCCGATTTGTGGTCTTGGGAGCCCGAAATCGCTTGTCCAGCGACCATCCCCATACCAACGGCCAAGCCGTTGGTAGCATCCCGGATCAATCTCATCATGGCCAAGATCAATGGCAACGAAATCCGTCCCGGCTATGTCATCGAGCACGATGGCGGCCTTTGGGTGGCGGTCAGGACCAACACCGTCAAGCCCGGCAAGGGCGGTGCCTATAACCAGGTCGAACTGAAGAACCTGATCAACGGCACCAAGCTCAACGAGCGCTTCCGCTCGGCCGAGACCGTCGAGCAGATCCGGCTCGACCTGAAGGATTTTTCCTTCCTCTACGCCCAGGACGACGCACTGGTGTTCATGGACACGCAGAGCTACGAGCAGCTCGAGCTGGCGAAGGATTTCGTCGGCGACCGCGCCGCCTTCCTGCAGGACGGCATGATGGTGACGGTCCAGCTCTATGAGGACAGGCCGATCGGCATTTCGCTGCCCGACCAGGTGACGCTGACCATCACCGAGGCCGACCCGGTGGTGAAGGGCCAGACGGCCGCGTCCTCGTACAAGCCGGCGGTGCTGGAAAACGGCATCCGCGTGCTGGTGCCGCCATTCATCGGCGCTGGCGAACGCATCGTCGTCGACACCAACGAACTCACCTACATGCGCCGCGCAGACTGACGCGTAGGCAGGAACAGATACGATGGCACGCTCCGCACTTCTCAATGTCATGGTCCAGGCCGCCATGAAGGCCGGCCGCTCGCTGTCGCGCGACTTCGGCGAGGTGCAGAACCTGCAGGTGTCGATGAAGGGACCGGGCGACTATGTCAGCCAAGCCGACCGCAAGGCCGAGGACATTCTGTTTGCCGAACTGTCGAAGGCACGGCCGGGCTATGCCTTCCTGATGGAAGAGCGCGGCATGATCGCAGGGGACGACGACCAGCACCGTTGGATCGTCGACCCGCTCGACGGCACCACCAATTTCCTGCACGGCATTCCGATCTTTTCCATCTCGATCGCGCTGGAGCGACAGGGCCAGTTGGTCGCCGCCGTCATCTACAATCCGGCAATGGATGAGCTCTACACCGCCGAGCGCGGCGGCGGCGCCTTCATGAACGATCGCCGGCTGCGCGTTGCCGGCCGCAGCAAGCTCACCGACTGCGTCATCGGCTGCGGCGTGCCGCATCTCGGCCGCGGCCAGCACGGCAATTTCCTCGTCGAGTTGCGCAATGTGATGGCCGAGGTCTCGGGCGTGCGCCGCCTGGGTTCCGCCGCGCTCGATCTCGCTTATGTCGCCGCCGGCCGCATGGACGGCTTTTGGGAAACCGGCCTTTCGGCCTGGGACATTGCCGCCGGCCTGCTGCTGATCCGCGAGGCCGGTGGCTTCGTCTCCGACATGGATGGCGGCCAGGATATGCTCGAAGCGGGTTCGCTCGTCGCCGGCAACGAGGTCATACAGCGCGCGCTGCTCAAGGCGGTGAAGAAGCCGCTTTCGGCGCGCTGATCACTTGGCATGCCGGCGCGGCGTGCTGAAGCGCCGCAGTCGCAAAACCGCAATCAAAGCTTGAAATACTGCCCGGCGGCCGCCCAGATAAGGGTGACGCAGGATTTTTTATGACGAGCATACCTTCACTATCCTCGCGAGAAGCGCAGCCAGACCAGCCAGTTGAAATCCCTTATGTCGGGCGTTGGCACTACTCGCGTGCGGAGATGATCGCCGATGGCATCGTCCATGCGGTCGGCATCGTGCTGGCGATAGCCGCCGGCTCGGCGTTGCTGGCGCTGGCCGCCTTCCATGCCGGTCCCGGCGAATACATCGCCGCCGCCTTCTTCGTGGTGTCGCTGCTGACTGTGCTGTCGATTTCGCTGACCTACAATCTGTGGCCGGTGACGTCGCCGGCGAAGTGGATCTTGCGGCGCTTCGATCATGCGGCGATCTATCTCCTGATCGCCGCGACCTACACGCCCTTTCTGGCCCAGCTCGACGGCTCGCCGCTGGCGCTGCCGATGATTGTCCTTGTCTGGACCGCTGCTTTGACCGGCATTGCCATGAAAGTGTTCCTGCCCGGCCGCTTCGATCGTCTGGCCATTGTCTTCTATCTCGCCATCGGCTGGAGCGGCGTCGTCCTGGTCAAGCCGCTGGTGGCGACGTTGCCGACGACCTCGATCGCGCTGATTGTCGCCGGCGGCATCGTGTACTCCTGCGGCGTCATCTTCTTCGCCTGGAAACGCCTGCGCTTTCACAATGCCCTCTGGCACGGCTTTGTCGTCACCGGCGCCGGGCTGCATCTTGCCGCCATGGTCGACTGCCTGGTCGTCAACCGCCTCTGAACGGCGTGGTGCGGCCCGACAGTCGGGCAATATTGCCAAGCGCCATTCAATTTGGTCACAATTCCGTTTAGAGTCGCGAATTACGTGATCGGCGGCACTGGAGCGGTTCCAGGGAAGTATGAGCGGCTTCCCGTTCGGAATTGCGTCAAGGCAAATAGAGCATCGGAAACGGGGCACGGATGGCTTTTCTCAGATCCTTCGGCGTGGGCAGGCGTTCTGATGTCCTGATGTACGATCCGCACAAACTGTCGAGCCCGCAGGTCTTCCTCCTGACCATGGTCATCTTCCTGGTCATCGTCGCCTTCATCGCCGCCATCCTCACCCGCCAGATCTCGACCGCTTTCGGGAGCAATCCCGGCCTCAACGGCCTGATCGTCGGCGTCCTTGTGGTCGGCATCCTGCTTGCCTTCGCCCAGGTCGGACGACTGTTTCGCGAAGTGCGCTGGGTCAATTCCTTCCGCGCCGGTTCCGAAACCACCGAGCCGGTGCTGCTGGCGCCGATGAAGGCGATGATCGGCCGCTCCTCGACGGTCGCCTTCTCGACGTCTTCGATGCGCACCATGCTGGATTCGATCGCCACCCGCCTCGACGAAAGCCGCGACACCTCGCGCTATCTCGTCGGGTTGCTGGTGTTCCTCGGTCTGCTCGGCACCTTCTGGGGCCTGCTCAACACCATCGGCTCGATCCGCGAAACCATCGAATCGCTCGATCCCGGCACCGGCGACGCCGCCGCCGTGCTCGATTCGCTGAAGCAGGGGCTGTCGGCGCCGCTGGCCGGCATGGGTACGGCCTTTTCGTCCTCGCTGTTCGGCCTTTCCGGGTCGCTGGTGCTAGGCTTCCTCGACCTGCAGGCCGGCCGCGCGCAGACCCGCTTCTATACCGAGCTGGAAAACTGGCTCTCCTCGGTCACCGATCTCTCCTCCGACATCGCCGTCGCCGACCCGGCCAAGACTGAATCCTCCGACGAGATCCGGGTCCTGTCGGAACGGCTGCGCAGCATGCAGGAAAGCGGCGGCGGCTCCAATCCGCGCGTCGCCACCGCCATGGCCAATCTCGCCGACGGCATTTCCGGCCTGGTCAAGAACATGCGCTCCGAGCAGCAGATCATGCGCGACTGGGTCGAGGCCCAGTCGGACGAGCAGAAGGCGATGCGCAACACGCTGGAAAAGATCGCCGACGCGCTGAAGAAACCCGGGGTCCACTAGCATGGCTCTCGCCAGGGGCCGGCGCACCGATCGCCGGATCGACTATTGGCCGGGCTTCGTCGACGCGCTGTCGACGCTGCTGCTCGCCATCATGTTCCTGCTCACCGTTTTCGTGCTGGCGCAGTTCCTGCTCGGACGCGAACTCTCCGGCAAGGATACGGCGCTCACGCGCCTCAACTCGCAGATCAACGAACTGACGCAGTTGCTGGCGCTGGAGCGCTCGAGCGCGCAGGACAAGGACGATTCGCTGGCCAATCTGCAGGCGTCGCTGTCGGCCGCCGAAGCTGAGAAGAGCCGGCTCGAGCAGCTGCTGGCGCAAGGTGCCGGCGCCGGCGACGCCGCCACCCAGCGCGCCGCGGAACTCGGCGGCGAACTCGACAGCCAGCGCCAGATCAGCCAGCAGGCGCTGAGCCAGGTCGAGATCCTCAACCAGCAGATCGCGGCGCTGCGCAAGCAGATCGGCGCGCTCGAGGATGCCCTCAACGTCTCTGAAACGCGCGACCGCGATTCCAACACCAAGATCGCCGATCTCGGCCGTCGGCTCAACGTCGCGCTGGCGCAGCGCGTGCAGGAGCTGAACCGCTATCGCTCCGACTTCTTCGGCCGCCTGCGCGAAATCCTCGCCGACCGCGAGAACATCCGCATCGTCGGCGACCGCTTCGTCTTCCAGTCGGAAGTTCTGTTCCCGACCGGGTCGGAAGTGATCAACGATGCCGGCAAAGTCGAGATGAAGAAGCTCGCCGATGCCATCATCGAGTTGCAAAAGGAAATCCCGCCCGAGATCAACTGGGTGCTGCGCGTCGACGGCCACACCGACAACAAGCCGCTGTCCGGCGCCGGCCGCTATCGCGACAATTGGGAATTGTCGACGGCGCGTTCGACCTCGGTGGTCAAGTTCCTGATCGAGAACGGCGTCCCCGCCAACCGGCTGGTTGCGGCTGGCTTCGGCGAATTCCAGCCGCTCGACCCCGCCGACACCGAAGACGCCCGCAACAAGAACCGACGCATTGAACTGAAGCTCACCGAACGGTGATTTTCAGTCACGCGAAATTGTTTGCCGGATCAACTCTAGGGCGCAACGCCAGGTCGGCAAGGCCTGAAAACATTATCTTTCTTTAATTACACTTCGCGTTTCCGGGCTCCTACTTTGACGCGCAGGGCCGAGAACCGCCGGCGATGCCTCCCATCGCGACGCGACGGAACCGGACGGCCCGCTTCCGGAAGGCGGAGCGAAAGCGCTTGCCCCTTCCACAGCAGGAGGAGACGCACATCGTGCGCTCTTTGAAGACTCTCAGGACCGCAACCCTCACGACACTTCTGATCACTGTTCCACTCGCCGGCGCCTATGCCGCCGGACATCACAAGGGCGCCCTCGACGCCAGCGACCCGACCGACATGACCGCTCCGCGCGTGACCGGCCTGATCGAGCAGGTGCGGGGCGTCGAACAGGGCATCACGGATGCACGCGAAACGAAGGGCATCTCGACCTCGGAAGCGCAGCGGCTGCATCTGCGTGCGGCGCATATCGGCCAGGCCGCCGAACGGGTCGCCGCTTCGGACCATGGCCGGATCCCGGCCGCGCAATATCACGATCTGCTGCGCCGCCTCGACAATGTCGATCAGAGGCTGATGTCCGACACCGGCAGCGGCTTCATGATCGGTGATGGCTCCGACGGCGGAAATTATCCGAACGGCTGAGATCCGCTCTGATATCTCCAGGAATGAGGAAGGGACTGTCTGACGCCCCCGGATCTGGCTCCGAGGGCGTCTTTTTTGTCACCAGCCCAGCCACAGCGCAGCGAGGGCCAGCACCGCCGGCACGGTCTGAACATACAGGATCTTCCGGCTGGCAGTCGCCGCGCCATAGAGCCCGGCGACGGCGATGCAAAGCAGGAAGAACACCTTGATCTGGAATCCCGCCGCGCCGAGATAGAGGCCCCAGATCAGCCCGGCGGCAAGGAAGGCGTTGTAGAGCCCCTGATTGGCGGCGAGCACCTTCGATGCGCTGGCGAAGTCCGGCTTGAGGTTGAACGCCCTGTGCCCGCGCGGTGTGTCCCACGCCACCATCTCCAGATAGACGATATAGAGGTGGATCAGGGCCACCAGCCCGACCAGGATATTGCCGATCATCTTAGTCTCCCCTCCATGGCGGTGTTCCACCGTCAGCCAGCATTCCACGCACAAGCTCATCGGCGCAAGCTGCATAGCCACCTTTGAGGGTTGCCAATCCTGGCGCGTTGGTATCTTTTCCCGCGGTCCAAAACGCGGAACCTGCCATGTCTTTTCAGAAGCTCGATGATCTCGGCCACAAGCTCGAAGCGCTGGAACATGCGCTCGCTATCCTCGGCGCCGACGAGGCGACCCACATGGCCGTCGGCGGCGGCGAGAAGCGCGCCGAAGCGATGGCTTCCCTTGCCGGCATGCTGCATATCAGGGCAACGGCGCCGGAGATCGCCGACTGGCTCGCCGCTGCAGAAGCTGAAGCGCTCAACGAGGAGCAGCAAGCGGCGGTCCGGGAGTTGCGCCGGCAATACACCAACCTGACCTGCCTGCCGGTCGAATTCGTCGAGCGCCAGACGGTAGCGCGCATGCGCTCGGAGCAACTCTGGCGCGACCTGCGCGGCAAGAACGACTGGGCCGGATTCCTGCCGGCGCTCGAAGGTGTCATCGCGCTGGTGCGCGAGGAAGCCGCCCTGCGCGCCGACGCGCTCGGCCTCGATCCCTACGACGCGCTGATGGAGCAATACGATCCTGGCAACCGCGCCGCCGACATCACGCCGGTCTTCACCGAGCTGAAGACATTCCTGAAGGGCTTCGTGCCGGAAGCCCTGGCCGCGCAGGAAGCGCGCCTGGCCAAGCATCCCGTGAAGCCGCTCTCCGGCAGCTATGCGATCGACCGGCAGCGCGAGCTTGGTCTCGCCATGATGGCTTCGGTCGGCTTCGACCTCACCCACGGTTCTCTGTCCGTATCGCACCATCCCTTCTGCGGCGGCGTGCCGAGCGACGTGCGCATCACCACCCGCTACAAAACGTCCGACTTCCTGTCGGCCTTGATGGGCGTGCTGCACGAGACCGGCCATGCGCTCTACGAGCAGAACCTGCCGAAGGCCTGGGCGCACTGGCCGCTCGGCAAGGCGCGCGGCATGGCGGTGCATGAAAGCCAGAGCCTGTTCGTCGAGAAACAGGTCGGCCGCAACCCCGAATTCTGGCGCTGGGCGCTGCCCGTGGTCGAAAAGCATCTCGGCGAAGCCTGGTCGCTCGACGACATCCTGCCGCATGTGCACCGGGTCGAGCGCGGCCTGATCCGCGTCGACGCGGACGAGGTAAGCTACCCGCTGCATGTCATCCTGCGCTACGAGTTGGAGCAGGAGCTGGTCTCGGGGCGGCTGCAGGCGGCCGACCTGCCCGAAGCCTGGGACGCTAAGATGCGGGAGTATCTTGGCCTTTCGACCATCGACAACCCAGCCGACGGACCGATGCAGGACGTGCATTGGCCAGGCGCCGCCTTCGGCTATTTCCCGTCCTATACGCTGGGCGCCATGATGGCGGCGCAGCAATGGGCTGCGCTGACGCGCGACCATCCTTCAGCCGACAGCGATCTCGCCAGGGGCAATTTCGCCGCCATCAATGACTGGCGCCGCGACAAGATCTGGTCGCAGGGATCGCGCTGGTCGACGCCCGAACTGCTTGAGCGCGCCACCGGCGAGAAACTGAATGCCGCGCATTTCACCGAGCATCTCCGCAAGCGGTATGGTCCCGCCTGATTGCGGGTTGCTACTCCGCGGCACCCCTGAAGGCGCTTGCTCCGGTTTCGAACTGCAGCTTGGCCAGCCTTGCATAGATTCCGCCCTTGGCGACCAGGCTCTGGTGCGTGCCTTCCTCGACGATGCGGCCGCCATCCATGACCAGGATGCGGTCGGCCTTCAGCACGGTCGCCAGCCGGTGGGCGATGACGATGGTGGTGCGGCCCTGCATCAGCCGTTCCAGCGCCGTCTGCACCAGCGTTTCGCTTTCGGCGTCGAGCGCCGACGTGGCCTCGTCGAGCAGCAGGATCGGCGCGTCGCGCAGGATGGCGCGGGCGATCGCCACGCGCTGGCGCTGGCCGCCGGACAAGGTCACACCGCGCTCGCCGACCTGGCTGTCGTAGCCCTTGTCGAGCCTGAGGATGAACTCGTCGGCCAGCGCGTCCCTGGCGGCGGCCTCGATCTCGGCATTCGTCGCGCCCGGCCGGCCAAAGCCGATATTGTCGCGCGCGCTTGCCGCAAAGATGGTGACATCCTGCGGCACGATCGCAATGCGCTCCCGCACTTCAGCCGGATCGGCTTCGCGCACGTCGACGCCGTCAATGGCGATGCGGCCGGTTTCGGGATCGTAGAAGCGCAGGATCAGCGAAAAGACGGTGCTCTTTCCGGCGCCCGACGGGCCGACGATCGCCACCGTCTCGCCGGGCTTGACCTGAAAACTCAAGCCGTGGACGGCGGCACGGTCCGGCCTTGCCGGGTAGGAGAAGGAGACGTCGTCGAAACTGATCGCGCCTGTCGCTTTGGCGGGCAGCGGCAGCGGATTGGCCGGCGGTTGAATCGCCGGCGTCTCGTCGAGTATCTCGGTCAGCCTTTCGGCCGCACCCGCCGCCTGGGCAAGCTCGCCCCAGACTTCCGACAGTGCGCCCAGCGCGCCTGCGGCAAACACGGAGTAAAGCAGGAACTGGCCGAGCGTGCCGGGCGACATCGTGCCGGCAAGCACGTCACGCGAGCCGAACCACAACACCGCCACGACCGAGGAAAAGATCATGAAGATGGCAAAGAAGGTGAGCAGCGAGCGGGAGAAGATCGACGAGCGCGCCGCCTGGAAGGCGGCTTCCACCGCGGCCGAGAACCGCCCGGTGACCAGCGTCTCGTTGGTGAACGCCTGCAACGTACGCACCGCGCCGATCTGCTCGCTGGCATAGGCGGTCGCTTGCGCCAGCGTGTCCTGCGCCTGCCGTGACCGGCGCCTCACCGAACGGCCGAACGCGACCAGCGGCAGCACGATGAGCGGAATGGCCGCGATCACCAGGCCCGACAGTTTCGGGCTGGTGACGACCATCATCGCCACCGCGCCAAGGCCGAGGATGACGTTGCGCAGCGCCACCGAGGCGGTGGCGCCGACGGCGGATTTCACCTGCGTCGTGTCGGCGGCAAGCCGCGAGACGATCTCGCCCGATTGCGCGGTGTCGAAGAAGGACGGCGAAAGCGTCGTGACATGCGAAAACACGTCGCTGCGGATGTCGGCGACGACCCGCTCGCCGAGCGTGATGACGAAGTAGTAGCGTCCGGCCGACGCCGCCGCCAGAATGGCTGCCATCGCAACCAGGGCGGCGAAATATTCGGCGATGAAGACGGTGCCGGAAGCACTGAAACCGTGGTCGATCATGCGCCGCACGGCCAGCGGCAGCGCCAGCGTCGTCGCCGCGGCGATGGCGAGCGAAATGAGGGCGCCTATGACCAGTTTGCGGTAGCGGAATATATAGGGATACAGGCGCCTGAGCGGCCCGAGCGAGCGCCTGCGCCCGTCTTGCTCGCCGCTGATGTCCGCCATGACCGTTTCCTCTGGCCGCTTCCAGGTGGGCGCGTTCAATATGCGCCTGCCGTGGCCTTGTGATTCAATTCCGGCTGATGTATAGGCTCGCCGACCGTTTTAGAAGCCGTGGCTTTTCAATAGCTGCGGCTTCGAGTTTTAAAAAGGGGCGCATCGACGCAGGCCGCGGGCCCGTCTGTAGCGCCACAAGCCAGGAAGCACGACAATGAAGGCCGATATCCATCCCGACTACCACACCATCAAGGTCGTCATGACCGATGGCACAGAATACTCGACCCGTTCGACCTGGGGCAAGGAAGGCGATACGATGAACCTCGATATCGACCCGACCACGCACCCGGCCTGGACCGGCGGCCAGCAGACCCTGCTCGACCGCGGCGGTCGCCTGTCGAAGTTCAAGAAGCGCTTCGAAGGCTTCGGCCTCTAAAGTTTACCTGTATCGCTGAATCAAGAACCCGCCTTTGTGGCGGGTTTTTTGTCGCCGCCAAAGTCAGTCGCTTCAAGCTAACGCGCCGATACCTCCCGCTTGTGGGGAGGTCGGCCCAAGGGTCGGGTGGTCCGACGCCTCCACCCTGCTGCTTCGAAGCGACCCTTCCCAGGGTGGTGCGAGCCTACCCGTCCACCAATTCCCGCAGCGCCATGCGCTTGTAGGCGGCGACCAGCCTGTCGCCCTCCTGCCGGTCGACCGAGATCGCCAGCCGCACGGCAGCCTCGCCCATCTGCCAGACGAGGAAGGCCGTCGTCTCCAGCGCCACCGGATCGGCACCGGGATGCAGCCGCTTCAGCACCGTGGTCAGGAATTCGGCATTCGCCCGGCTGTCGGCAAGTTCGAGCTGGCGCAGCGCCTTGTCGGCCTGGGTGCCCGACCAGATGTCGCGCATCACCGGCTCGGCCAGGAACAGCTGATAGTAGATATCCACCAGCTCCGAAAACGCCTGCCGCAGGCCCTCGGCGTCGACGACATCCTTGAGCGCCGAGGAGATGCAGGCCTGGCTTTCGGCGGTGTAGCGCTCGGCCAGCGCCCAGACGATCGCCCGCTTGTCGGGAAAGAACTGGTAGAGCGAGCCGATCGACACCGCGGCCCGTTCCGCCACCTCGCCCATGCGCATGGCGTCGCTGCCTTGCTCGGCAATCAGCGCCGAGGCTGCGGCCAGCATGCGCTCGACCCGCTCGCGGCTGCGCTGCTGGGTGGGCGCCCGTCGCGGCGATGCGACCTGCTCCTGGGCAGATGCGGGCGTTGCTGTGTCTTCCATGACGGCCTCCGGTCTCGACAAAATCTGCCAACAGACGGCTTGACTCCCAAAATACGAGGGTT
Organism: Mesorhizobium sp. C416B; assembly: GCF_030323165.1. Lineage (NCBI taxonomy): Bacteria > Pseudomonadati > Pseudomonadota > Alphaproteobacteria > Hyphomicrobiales > Phyllobacteriaceae > Mesorhizobium > Mesorhizobium sp. C416B. The sequence goes on along the minus strand of NZ_CP100471.1, from coordinate 4,251,093 downwards.
TATCACGTTTTGCAAATGTGAGGATTACTCATATTTATAAACAGAGGAAAACCACAATGACCGACACCAAACCAGTCCTGATCCTCGGTGGCACTGGCAAGGCCGGCCGTCGCCTCGCCGAGCGGCTGACCTCACAGGGCATTCCCGTGCGCATCGGCTCGCGTTCCGGCAGCCCCCGCTTCGACTGGGAGGTTCCGGCGACCTGGGAGCCTGCCATGCAGGGCGTGGGCGCCGTCTACATCAGTTACTATCCCGACATCGCCGTGCCGGGCGCCGCCGAGACCGTCGGCGCCTTCGCCAGGCTTGCGGTGGCAAATGGCGTCACCCGCATGGTGCTGCTCTCCGGCCGCGGCGAGACCGAAGCCCAGCGCGCCGAAGAGATGGTCAAAGCCTCGGGCGCTGACTGGACGATCCTGCGTTGCGCTTGGTTTTCGCAGAATTTCAGTGAAGGTTTTCTCGTCGAGTCCTTGCGGCAAGGCGAAGTGGCTTTGCCTGTCGGCCCTGTTGGCGAGCCCTTCGTCGATGTCGACGACATCGCCGATGCTGCCTTCGTTGCGCTGACCGAACCGGGTCATGTCGGCCAGCTCTATGAGTTGACCGGGCCGCGGCTGCTAAGCTTCGCCGACGCGGTTGCCGAGATCGCCAAGGCGACCGGCCGCGACATCCGCTATATCAAGATCTCGCATGACGAATTCACCGCCGCGACGGCGGCATACGAACTGCCGCCCGAAATCGCCTGGCTGCTCAACGAGCTGTTCACCGAAGTGCTTGACGGCCGCAACGAGACGCTGACCGACGGCGTCCAGCGTGTGCTCGGCCGCGCGCCGAAAGACTTTTCCGCCTACGCAAATGAAACCGCTGCAACCGGCATCTGGAGCAACTGAGATGATCAAGCTTCTTCCCACCCTCACCATCATCGCCGCCATCGGCTCGGGCGTCGTCGGCGGCGTGTTCTTCGCCTTTTCCAACTTTATCATGGCGGCGCTTGCCCGGCTGCCGGTCCCCCAAGGCATCGCAGCGATGAATTCGATCAACATCACGGTGATCACGCCCACCTTCATGACGGCGCTGTTCGGCACCGGCCTGCTCTGTCTGGTGCTTATCGCCGCCGTTATCATGGGCTGGAGCCAGTCCGGTTCATACTGGCTGCTTGCCGGCGCCGTGATCTATTTGATCGGCAACCCGATCGTGACCATGGTCTTCAATGTGCCGCTCAACGATGCGCTCGCCGCCGTCGACCCGGCCAGCGCCAATGGCGCAGCCGTGTGGGCGAACCATCTAAATCAATGGGTGATGTGGAACCACATCCGCACCATCACCGCCATCGTGTCGATGGCCTGCTTCATCTTCGCATTGCTCTGAAAAATGACACTTCGCAAACGCAAGGACCTCGCCTCAAGCGGGGTCCTTTTGCGTGTGACCCTTGCGGTCGGAATGACCGAGATCGCGGCCCGGATCGATGACGTCGCGCACCAGCTGCTTGAGCTTGGCGGCATCGGGAAAGCCGCCGTCGCGCTTGCGGTCCCAGACCAGCACATCGTTGCAGGAAACGGTGAAGATGCCGCCTGTGCCCGGCACCAGCGTCACTTCACCAAGATCCGTGCCGAAGGTGGAGAGCAGTTCCTGCGCCATCCAGCCGGCCCGCAACAGCCACTGGCACTGCGTGCAATAGGTGATGACCACGCGGGGCCTCTCCGGCACACTCATGTCTGGGCCTCCTGTATGCGCACCGTGGTATTTGCGAATCGATCGTGTATCGGGTCGTCGCCCAGAGCTATGGATATCGCAATCCAGACCGGCCAGATCAGCACCAAAACGAGGGCAGCGGATGCAACCACTATTTCCAGGCTGGAGTAATCCTGCACGCCACCGGGAGCGGTGCCCCAAGCCTGAAAAGCATACCAGCTTCCCGTCAGGACGATCGGTAATGCGCCGAGAAACTTGATAAGTTGCCGCCGAACAGCCTTTCTCGCCGGCAGGCCGACCCTATGTCTGTCGTCCTCATCATGTACAGTGAGCTCCGTGAGCCGCTTGCCGATTGATTGGCCGGACTTCAACTCCATAATGAGGAGATAAGACGCCAGAGCGATCTGCTCGAGGAAACCCAGGTCCAATGCTGCAGGCCTGAAATTCCCTTGCGAATCCAGATCGATCGAGATGGAGGAGGTTTCTCCAGGCTTTGAGCCCGGCGCCGTACCCACGCTCCATATGGCGACCGGCAAACCGAGTACTGATGTTCTACACACCTGCCAATCATAACGGGCAAGTGTCGGGGCACCGTGAACCGTACCCTCCTGGCATAGTTTCCAGTTCAGCCAAAAGCTGCCTTTTACGCCACCGTTGGTCAGCAGAAATAGAGCCCCTACGAGCAAATAGAGGGCGATCAGGATTACAAGGTAGTCGATGAGTGCAGCGAGAAACCGTCGCCATATGCCGGGCCGGCGAGGCCAGGCCACCGCATCGGCAAAACTTGCCTCTTTATAGTCGGTCATCGGCCCCCCCTGAAAACTGACTAATCTATAGGCAGGCCGCCGTCATACAGCAATATTCGCATCCGACTGTATTGCACGGACCTACGCCGCGCTGAGCTTGGCCATGGTCTCGTCGTCGACCTCGAAATTGGCGTAGACGCTCTGCACGTCGTCATCGTCCTCGAGCGTTGCCACCAGTTTCATCAGCGATTGCGCCCGCTCTTCGTCGACCGGGACATTGTTCTGCGGCTGCCAGATCGGCTTCACCGATTCGGCCTCGCCAAGCGAGGCTTCCAGCGCCTTAGACACTTCGCCCATACTCTCGAACGCACAGTAGATGGTGTGGCCTTCCTCGTCGGACTCGACGTCATCGGCGCCGGCCTCGATCGCCGCGTCCATCACCTTGTCGGCGCTGCCGGCGGAGGCCGGATAGTAAATCTCGCCGGCGCGGTTCCACATGAACGACACCGAGCCGGTTTCACCAAGCGCACCCCCGGCTTTGGTGAAGGCGGCGCGCACGCTCGAGGCCGAGCGGTTGCGGTTGTCGGTCAGCGCCTCGACGATCAGCGCCACGCCGCCTGGCCCATAGCCTTCATAGCGCACCGCTTCGTAATTCTCGGCATCGCCCATCGATGCCTTGTTGATGGCGCGCTGGATGTTGTCCTTCGGCATCGACACCGCCTTGGCGTTCTGAATGGCCAGGCGCAAACGCGGGTTCATCGACGGATCCGGTGTTCCGCTCTTGGCGGCGACGGTGATTTCGCGCGCCAGCTTGGAAAACATTTTCGACCGCACCGCGTCCTGCCGGCCCTTGCGGTGCATGATGTTCTTGAACTGTGAATGGCCGGCCATGGCACCCCTGTCGTCTTCGGCTAGAGCATCCCGAAGCGAGGTGGTCTCACCTCGTCCTCCCGGGTACTCGAATTCAAATTTTCAGAGCCGTCCAAGGTGCAACGCGATGGATGCACGGCGTTCTCTGTCGGAATGGCCGGCTTATAGATAAATCGGCTCAATTCGTCCAGCCGCGCCGGTTCAGTCCTCCAGATCGGACTTCAGCCGGTCGATAATGCTGAGCGCATGGCCGGCATACTGGCTGATCCAGCGGTCGTGGATGTGCTTGATCGGCAGCGCGTTGAGATGGTTCCAGCGCTCTCGCCCTTGGCGCTTTGCCACCACCAGTTCGGCTTCTTCCAGCACCTTGAGATGCAGCATGACGGTGCAGCGATCGATGTCGGGAAACGCCTCGCACAACATGCCGGTCGTCTGCGGCGCATCCTTCAGCCGATCCAGCAATTCGCGACGGCGCGGATGCGCCAACGCCTTGAAAACGTGATCGTCTGCGGTTTGGCTTGACATGTTATGTTTCTATAACATATCGTCGAGCCAATCAAGGAGGAGCTGTGGATATGTCTCTTGGATTCAGAGTTTCCGGGCGCATCGGCAAACCGGTCGCCGAAGTCTTCGACGCCGTCGTCAATCCCAAAAAGCTGAGTGGCTATTTCACCACCATCGGCGGCGCCAGCGCGCCGCTGAAGGCCGGCACCGGGGTGGTCTGGTGGGGCAAGGTGCCCGTCGAAGTCGATGAGGTGATCAAGGACCGCCATATCGTGCTGCGCTGGGATGCCACCGATGCCGAAGGCAAGCCCGCCTACAAGACACGCATCGAGATGAACTTCGAGCCGCTGGACGATGGCGGCACCCTTGTGACCATTGCTGAATCCGGCTGGCCGGAAGGCGTGGTCGGCCTGCAGAAATCCTACCTCAATTGCGAGGGCTGGTCGCAGATGCTGGCCTGCATGAAGGCCTATGTCGAATACGGCATCAATCTGCGCGACGGCTACTACCGCGGCGAGATGAGGGGCGAGCCGGCCAACGAGACAAACAGATGAACAGCGCAACGGAGCCCGCAATGACCGCGAAAATGACAGGTGGAATCAACATCGCCATGAAAGTCCCGTCACATCAGTACGAGGCGACGATCGCCTTCTATCGCGACGTCGTCGGCTTGAATCCATTCACCGCCAAGACGCCGGCCATCGGCTTCGAGCTTGGCCCAAACCGTCTGTGGATCGACGAGGCGCCGATGCTGAGCCAGGCCGAAGTCTGGCTTGAGCTTTTCACCGACAATTCTGCAGCCATTGCGGATCATCTCGCCAAGGCCGGCGTCGTCCGTTGCGACGCGGTCGAGCCCCTGGGCGAAGGCTTTCGCGGCTTCTGGATCGCCAACCCGGCCAGCATCGTTCACATGGTGCGCGAGCCTGACGCCTGGTGAGCGCAAACCGGACAAGGAAAGGAGCATCGATGGAAATTCACAAAACGCCGACTGCCGAAGCCGGCATGCTGATCAGGCGGCCGGTCGCCGAGGTCTTCGAGGCGATCGTCGACCCGGCCATCACCACGAAATTCTGGTTTACCCACAGTAGCGGCCGGCTGGATAGCCGCAAAGAGGTTCGCTGGGAGTGGCGCATGTACGGGGCCTCGGCGATGGTCAATGTCAGCGAGATCGTCGAGAACAAGAAGATCGTCATGCAATGGAGCGATCCGCCGACCACCGTGGTCTGGACCTTCACGGAGATGCCCGGTGCCGAAACGCCTGACGGGGCTACCTTTCTTGAGGTCAGCAATTTCGACTTCGCCGGCACCGTCGACGAGCAGGTCAAGCAAGCGATCGGCTCGACCGACGGCTTCGCACTGGTGTTGGCTGGTGCCAAAGCATGGCTGGAACAGGGCCTGTCGCTTGGCCTGATCGGCGACCGTTATCCGAAGGGCGTGCCGGGGCGTTGAACCGGCTCAGATTCGCGCTTCTTCTTCCCGCGGTGAGCTCGTATCCAATTCCCCTTTGGGGCTTCAGGAATGTCCGAAGTATCGATCTCGCCGTCGGGCAAGCCAGCCAGACTGGCTAACTGATCTCGCTGGTCCTAGCTGAGCTCTTTGATGGTCAATGCCCGCCGCCGGATTTCTTCTTCCGCCGCGTCAGCATGTTGAGGCCTTCGACCAAGGCCGAAAAGCCCATGGCGGCGTAGATGTAGCCCTTCGGCACATGAAAACCCATGCCGTCGGCGATCAGCGTCATGCCGATCATCAGCAGGAAGCCCAGCGCCAGCATGACGATGCTCGGGTTCTTGGCGATGAAATTGGCGAGCGGCCCGGCCGCCAGCATCATCACGCTCACCGCCACGATCACGGCGATGTACATGATGGCTATCTCGTCGGTCATGCCGACGGCGGTGATGATCGAATCGATCGAGAAGACGAGATCGAGCAGCAGTATCTGGAAGATGGCGCCGGCAAGCGAGATCTGCAGCGTCTCGCCCATCATCGTATCCTTGTGGTCTTCAGGGTCGACCGTGTGATGGATTTCCTTGGTCGCCTTCCAGACCAGGAACAGGCCGCCGGCGATCAGGATCAGGTCGCGCCAGGAAAAGCCGTGGCCGAAAGCGGTGAATACCGGTGTCGTCAGCTGCACGATGATGGAAATGGTCGCAAGCAGCACCAGCCGCATGATCAGCGCCGCCGAGATGCCGAGGCGGCGGGCACGCGCCCGTTGCGCTTCCGGCAATTTGTTGGTCAGGATCGAGATGAAGATCAGATTGTCGATGCCGAGCACGACCTCAAGCACGATCAGCGTCAGCAACGCGACCCACGCGGTGGGGTCGGCAACGAATTGAAAATGCGGCGCGAAGAACTCGATCAGCTGCATGGAGGTCGTCCCCTCTTTAACGATCTAGAGCAGTTTCGTCGCCAGTTAGGTACTTTACTCGACTATATCAATGTCATGACCAGAAGGATGGCGCGGTTTCTTCGAGCCGCGGCCCGCGACGAAACGGCGCGATCTTCTCGGTCAGGCCCGTACGGTCGGAAATAGTGACGCCGACGCCGCACAATGTCGCCGGTCCGGTTGCAGCCTCGAAGCGGCCTTTCGGCACTTTCGACAGGAAGCGGTTGAGCGGCTCTTCCTTGTCCATGCCGAGCGAGGAATCATAGTCGCCGCACATGCCGGCGTCGGACATGTAGCCGGTGCCGCCATTGAGGATCTGGTGGTCGGCCGTCGGCTGGTGCGTATGGGTGCCGATGACGAGGCTGGCGCGGCCGTCGACGAAATGCGCGAAGCACATTTTCTCCGAGGTCGCCTCGGCGTGGAAATCGATGACCACGGCGTCGGCCTGCTCGCCCAGCGGACAGGCGGCAAGCTCGCGCTCGCCGGCCTGGAACGGATCGTCGAGCTCGGGATGCATGAACACCCGGCCCATAATGTTGGCGACCAGCACGCGCGCGCCGTTTTTGGCAATGTAGACGCCGGAGCCGCGCCCCGGCGTGCCCTTGGGGAAATTGGACGGGCGCAGGAAACGCTCCTCGCGCGGCGCGAAGACCAGTGCGTCGCGCTGGTCCCAGACATGGTTGCCGGTGGTGACGACATCGGCGCCGGCCGCGATGGTGTCGCGAAAAATGTCTTCGGTGATGCCGAAACCGCCGGCGGCGTTCTCGCCATTGACGATGACGAAGTCGAGTTTGAAATCGGAGATCAGGCCGGGCAGTTGTTCCCACACCGCCGTACGTCCCGATTTACCCACCATGTCGCCGAGGAAGAGAAGTCTCATGCCCACTTCTATCCAGAGGCACGGACGCTAGGCAAGCGCTACCCAGGCGATTGGCGCTAACGCCGGCCGAAAGTACCACGCTGCCGTTGAGACGGCTTTGCGCTCGCGCCCGCGACGCGAACTGCCGAAGGCATCATCGGTGACGCCGGCGGTGCGGTGCGTCCGCGCAGCCAGAAGAACCACACGTAAAAAACAGTGAACCCACCAGTAGCGGCCAGGAGCAACAGCCCGCCGCGCCAGCCCTTCATCGCCGCGGTATCGAGGATCGATGGATTGGCAGGGTTGTAATACAACTTCACCGCGTCGCCTTTGGACGCCGTGTAGAGGCCGATGTCCTTTCCCTTGCCGGACCACGTCATCGGTGCATCGTTCGCGACATAGGTGACAGCGACGTTGATGCCTTTCGCGGTGAGGCCATTACCCTGGGCTTCGCTGTAGGAACTGACATCCGTCACTGTGGCAACCGTCTGATGCCAGGCGAACTGGTGGTGCAGGGCCGTTCCGGAAATGTGCAATGCCATCGCGAACAGCGTTACCGCGATGAGGACGAACGGCATCAGCAGGAAGCGTGCGAAGACAAACATGATGGCCGCCATCGGCTCGGACTGTGTTGCCGGAATACTATCCGGCACGTCTTGGAAACGCGTTAAGCGGGATCGCGGTCGTTTAAGCGATATCGAAGCGGCGCAAACCGCTCTCGGTGAGTATTTCCGGGATGATGACGTCGTGCGCCTCATCCGGCACCAGACCCACCTCCTGGCAATCGAAGGCGATGCCGATCAGTCGTGGCGGCTGGCCCTTGTCGATCAGCCTGGCGATGGCGCGGTCGTAATAGCCGGCGCCATACCCGATGCGATGACCGCGGCTGTCGAAGGCCGCGAGCGGCACCAGCATCACCGCGGGATCGAGAACCTCGGCCTCCGCATGCGGACCGACCGTGCCAAAACCCATCTCGACCATCGGCGCGCCGCGCACCAGTTCGCGAAAGACTATGGTGGTCTTGTCGAGGATGGCCGGCAGGCAAAGCCTGGCCCCCTTCTCGCGCAAGGCGAACATCAGCGGCCTGACGTCGACTTCCGATCGCATCGGCCAGAAAGCTGAAACGATCTGACCCGGCTCGATGGCGAGGTGGTCGCGCGCCGTCTCGGCCATTTCAAGCGCGATCTCCACCCGCCACAGCGGATCGAGCGCATCGCGGCGGCCGAGTGCCTCGAGGCGCAGCTGCTTTTTCAGGGCTTTGGGAGATGTCATCCGCGGACGATAGAAAAGGTCGGATCTGGGTGACGTTTCATGAGCGACGTTTTCTACCACATCATCCGCCAAACTGGGCGGATACAGGTAAGTGACGATCCACACAACCGGTGGAGAGAGCGATCCCGGGAACCTACAAAGTAGGTGGGCGCCGTATGAGAAAACCCACGGGTCTTCCCAGGGACAGCTCCCTAAGGATCGTTAAGGCCCCGGGGAAAATGTTCTCCTGCCGGGAAGCGCAGACCGCCAAGCCCAATATAGGCGGCTGGTCGGTCAAGCGCTAGTGACATGAGCCGATGTTTCCATTTCGATCTCACACGCTTTGGTCGCAGCCGGCTCGCCCTTGCACAGGTCAAGCAGCGTCCTTACGCTCGCGCTGACCAACCGAGGAGCAAGTATGCGTTTCGAAGGCACGGCGGCCTATGTCGCCGACAAGGATCTGATGGTGGCGGTGAACGCCGCGATCGCGCTGGAGCGGCCATTGCTGGTCAAGGGCGAGCCGGGCACCGGCAAGACCGAGCTTGCCCGCCAGGTGGCATCGGCGCTCGGCCTCGACCTGATCGAATGGCACGTCAAGTCGACCACCCGTGCGCAGCAGGGACTGTATGAATATGATGCTGTCTCGCGGCTGCGCGACAGCCAGCTCGGCGATGCCAGGTTCAACGACATCAAAAACTACATCAAGCGCGGCAAGCTCTGGCACGCCTTCGCGGCCGGTAAGAAGGTCGTGCTGTTGATCGACGAGATCGACAAGGCCGATATCGAATTCCCCAACGACCTGCTGCAGGAACTCGATCGGATGGAGTTCTTCGTCTACGAAACCGGCGAAACGATCCGCGCCGCTGTGCGCCCCATCGTCATCATCACTTCCAACAATGAGAAGGAACTGCCCGACGCCTTCCTGCGCCGCTGCTTCTTCCACTACATCCGCTTTCCCGATGTCGACACGCTGCACAAAATCGTCGACGTGCACTATCCCGGCATAAAGCAGAATTTGGTGCGTGCTGCCCTGACCCAGTTCTACGAGATCCGCGATGTGCAGGGGTTGAAGAAGAAGCCGTCGACCTCCGAGGCGCTCGACTGGATCCGCCTGCTGGTCGCCGACGACATCGCACCCGAGGATCTGCGCGCCGACCCCAAGAACGCGCTGCCGAAACTGCACGGCGCGCTGCTCAAGAACGAGCAGGACGTGCATCTGTTTGAGCGCCTGGCCTTCATGGCCAGACGGCAGGGGTGAGGATCGAGGGTTGGCTGACAGCTACGGGCGGCTTTGGCCGCTTACTCCGCGGGAGCAAACCCTCTCTCCTGCGGCGCGACGCGCTTCGGCCCGAAGATGACGAAGCCGATGACCGACAGGGCGAGAACGCCGATCCCGCAATAGAGCATGACCCAGCCGAAACCATTGACCAGCGCGGCATGCACGATGGCGCCGGATGGGTCGAGGGCTGCGAGCTTCGGCGTCCCCTGCGCAAGGCCCTCCAGATTGCCGGTGGCGGCCCTTTCCGCCAGTGCCCGCAACTCATCCGGCTCCAAAGCCGCGCCGAGTGTGGCCCGCAGGTGGGAAACGATACCTTGCGTCAGCAGCAGGCCGAGCATCGCGATGTTGATAGCGAGCGTGATCAGGCGTGCGCTGATGTCGATGCCGGACGCCATGCCGGCACGATCCGGCGATACCGCGCCGGTCGTGGTGTTTGTGGTCGGCGAATTGGTGAGACCGATGCCGATGCCGGCAATCAGCGTGCCGGGCAGCATGGTCAGCCAGGTGGCGCCCTCGAGCCTGGAGCCGATCCACATGGCGATGAAACCGATCCCTAGCGTCAGCAGACCGAGCGGGATGGCAATTCGTGCCTGATAGCGCGCGCGAATGCGCTCGGCGATCGGCGGCATCACCATGAAGGGCAGCGTGTAGACGAGCAATAGCAGGCCGGTCGTCGTGCTGTCATAGCCGAGAACGCCGGAATAATAGATCGGCAGATAGATGATGAACGGCCAGTAGCTGAAATTCATGCCGATGGCGCCCATGATCGCGCCGGAAAACTGCCGGATGCGGAACACGGAGAAATCGAACATCGGATAGGGATTGACCCTCTCGGCGACAAGGAAAGCGATGAACGCAGCCACGGAGGCTGATATCACGCCGATGCGGGCGCTGGTCCCGAGATCCGCACCCTGCGTAATCAGATAGGAGAAGCCGAACACAGAAGCCGACAGCGTCAGCATGCCGGCCCAGTCGAGCTTCTGGGCGTTGTGATCGCGCGATTGCGTGACACCGGCGCCGATAAAGGCGAGCGCCAGGAGCGCCAGCGGCACGTGGATGAGGAACACCCATTGCCAGTTCGACAGCGCCACGATCAAGCCACCGATGGCGGGCCCGAAACCGAGCCCGATGCCTGAGACGACGCTCCAGGCGACGAAAGCCTTGCCGCGTTCGCGGCCGTCCTGGAACTGATGCGAGAGCACGGCGACGCTGCAGGTCAGCATCGCGCCGCCGGCGAGACCTTGCAGGAAGCGGGCGGCGATCAGCAGCGCCGCACTCGGCGCCAGGCCGCACAGCAGCGAGGCGAGGCCGAAGGCGACGGTGGTGATCACCATCACGCTCTTGCGGCCGAAACGGTCGGCCAATGTCCCTGTCGCCATCAGCACTGTCGTGCAGGCGATGGTGTAGGCATTCATGATCCACTGCAAATCCCTGAAATTGGCGGCGAGCACGCTTTCCAGTTTCGGCAGGATCACCGGCACGCTGGAGATTTCGAGCCCGAATAAGAGCGACGCCAGGCACACGCCGGTGAGCGCGATGGTGTTTCGTTGAATCGGCATATCGATCTCTTTCCATCCGAGCATGAGGCGCTCTTCAAACCGCGATTAAGTTGAGATAGAGGAGACTTAATCATGAAAAAAGGCTATGCTAGGCTATATCAGAAATGACAAAACGGAATGATTGGCGCAATGGAGTGCTGCGATGACCAGTCTTGATGTGGACGCCGTACGAACCTTTGTGATGGTGGCCGATCTGCAGAGCTTCACCCAGGCGGCCACGGCGCTGGGCAGCACCCAGGCGACAATCAGCGTCAAGCTGCGCCGTCTTGAGGAAAAGCTCGGCGCGCGATTGATCGAAAGAACGCCGCGCCGCGTCAGCCTGTCGGCACGAGGCGCCGTCTTCCTTCCCGCCGCGCGCGACTTCCTTGCCGCGCACGAGCGCGCCATGGCGGAGTTTGCGTCAGCACCGTGCCGGCTTGCGCTCGGCTTTGTCGATCATGCCGCCGGTCCGGCGCTGTCCATTCTGATTGCCCAGCTCCATGCGCACGATCCATCGCTGACGCTCAGTTTGAGGATCGATACCAGCACGGTGCTCAAGGAAGCTTTCGATCACGGCGAGCTCGACGCGGTTATCGTGCACCGCGAAGGCGACAGCCGTCCTGGCCGGACCTTGTCGCGCAACCACTATGGCTGGTTCGCCGCACCTTCCTTCGAGTGGCAGCGCGGAACGCCGTTGCGCCTCGCGCTCTTAAGCACCGTGTGCAACTGTCCGGATCGTGTGCGGGCGATCGAGGCGCTGGACAAAGCAGGCATCGCCTGGGAGGAGGCCTTCGTCGGCGGCGGCGGCGCGGCCGTCAACATTGCGATATCGGCGGGCTTTGCCGTTTCGGCGCTGGCTCACTGCGTCGCTCCGCCCGGCCTGATCGAGGTTGGCCGCAAACTTGGTCTTCCATCGCTTCACCCTTCCGAAGTGGTGCTGCATTCGCACAATCTGGCGCCGCGCGCGCGTGACGCGCTGCAGATGCTGGCAACCGCATTTCGCGAGTACAATTCGCCGGTGGATTAGGCGATGGTGTTTCCGATCTGATTCCGCCGGAATCCGATAAGGCTTTGGAGGAACCGAAATGACCGAGATCACCGTCCGCCCGCTGGCGCTGGCCGACCATGCCGACTGGCGGCGGCTGTGGACTGCCTACCTCACCTTCTACGAGACCAAGCTGCCGGACGAGGCCTACGACATCACCTGGAAACGACTGTTCACGGAAGGTGAATTCGAACCGAAGGGGTTTATCGCCACGCTCGACGGCAAGGCGGTCGGCCTGACCCATTATCTCTATCATCGCTCCGGCTGGTCGGAGAAAAACAACTGCTACCTGCAGGACCTGTTCGCCGACCCTGATGTGCGCGGCAAGGGCATCGGTGCGGCCCTCATTGAAGCGGTCAAGCAGGAAGCCGGCAAGATCGGCGTCAAGAACGTCTATTGGATGACCCACGAAACCAACGCCACAGCGCGCAAGCTCTACGACCATGTCGCGCGGCGGACAGGGTTTATCGAGTATGATCTGCTATGATGCGAGCGCGATCGAAATAACGCGGAAGGAGCCGAATGATCCGCTATGTCGGAATCCTGGATGGCAGTGACGGCGTTTGGGGAGTGCGGATGCCCGATCTCGCCGGCTGCCACGGGGCCGGCGCAAACCCGGCTGAAGCGATAGCCGATGCCGCGTCGGCTATGCGCGAATGGGCGGAAGCCCGCATCGCAAAGCACTTGCCCATGCCCAACCCACGTACTGTGGCAAATCTTCTGCAATCCGGCGAAATCGACAGTGCCGGTGGCGACTCCGCCGTGACCGTTCGGCATAGATAACGGCCAACCATGTTCCTCCCCTTCTTTCTCGAACTGAAGGCCGCGCGGATTCCCGTTTCGCTGCGGGAATATCTGTCGCTGCTGGAAGGTCTGGAAGCCGGGCTGGTCGACTATGACGTCCAGGGTTTTTACTACCTCGCCCGCGCCGCGCTTGTGAAGGACGAGCGCCATATCGACCGCTTCGACCAGGTGTTTGCGCATGTCTTCAAGGGGATCGAGGCGCTCACCGGCCCCGATGCCGTCGGTGTCGCCAACATCCCTGAGGAATGGCTGCGCCGGCTCGCCGAAAAGCACCTGACCGAGGAAGAGAAGAAACTGATCGAGGCGCTCGGCGGTTTCGACAAGCTGATGGAGACACTGAAGCAGCGGCTGGAGGAGCAGAAAGGCCGCCACCAGGGCGGCTCGAAATGGATCGGCACCGGCGGCACTTCGCCTTTCAGCGCCTATGGCTACAATCCCGAAGGCGTGCGCATCGGCCAGCATGAAAGCCGCAATCGCCGTGCGGTGAAAGTCTGGGACAAGCGCGAGTTCAAAAACTTCGACGACGCCGTCGAGCTCGGCACCCGCAACATCAAGGTGGCGCTGAAGCGCCTGCGTCGCTGGGTGCGCGAGGGTGCGGAGGAAGAGTTCGACCTGCCCGGCACCATCCATGCCACCGCCGAGCACGGCTATCTCGATGTGCAGACGCGCCCCGAACGGCGCAACGCCGTGAAGCTCTTGATGTTCTTCGATGTCGGCGGCTCGATGGACGACCACATCAAAAGCGTCGAGGAGCTGTTTTCGGCCGCCCGCGCCGAATTCCGCCAGCTCGAATATTTTTACTTCCACAACTGCCTTTACGAGGGAGTCTGGAAGGACAACCGGCGCAGGCATGCCGAGACCATCCCGACCTTCGATCTGCTTCACAAATACGGCCCCGACAACAAGGTGATCGTCGTCGGCGATGCCTCGATGAGCCCTTACGAGATCGCGCATCCCGGCGGTTCGGTCGAGCATTGGAACCCGGAAGCCGGCAGTGTCTGGCTTGACCGCCTCATCCAGCAATGGCCGAATGCGGTCTGGCTGAACCCCGAAAATCAGAAAAACTGGGGCTTCACCCATTCGATCGCGATGATCCGCGATCTCTTCGGCGGCCGCATGTTCCCACTGACGCTGGCCGGGTTGGAAGCCGCGACGAAGCAGCTCTCACGCAAGCGTTGATATGAGAGGAAAACCGATGACCTGCTTTCTTTGCCCGCAATGCGGCGTCCAGTTCGCGGCAACGCAGACCCCTCCAGAAAATTGCCCGATCTGCGAGGACGAGCGGCAATATGTGCGCTGGGAAGGCCAGGCCTGGACCACTGGGGAAGAACTCTCTGCCGGGCATAGGCTTGTGATGAAGGACGATGCCGGCGTTCTCGCTTTCGGCATCGAGCCGCGCTTTGCTATCGGCCAGCGGGCGCTGCTGGCGCAGACGCCGCACGGCAATGTGCTGTGGGATTGCATCTCGATGGTGAGCGACGAGGCGGTAGCCGAAATCAACCGTCGCGGCGGCCTGGCCGCGATCGCCATTTCGCACTGCCACTATTATTCGGTGATGGTCGAGTGGAGCGAGGCGTTTGGCGGCGTGCCGATCTATCTCCATGCCGACGACCGCCAGTGGATCATGCGGCCGCACAACGCCATCGTCAGCTGGGCGGGCGAGACGCTGGCCATAAACCCGTCGCTGACACTCGTGCGTTGCGGTGGCCATTTTGCCGGCGGCCAGGTGCTGCATTGGAAACGCGATGACGGTAACGCCCTGCTGTCCGGCGACATATTGCAGGTGACGCCGACGCGTCGCCATGTCAGCTTCATGTACAGCTATCCGAACTACATTCCGCTCAATGCGCCGGCCGTGCGACGCATCGCGGCGGCACTTGAGCCTTTCGAATTCGACGACATCTACGGCGCGTGGTGGCAGCAGAACATCATCGGCGGCGCAAGAACGGCATTTCATGCGTCGATCGCCCGCTATCTTCAGGCGATTGGGTAGGAGCTCGGCTGAAAATGCGAGCAAAACACGTAACAAACGCCTATCTCTAAGCGAATATAGCTTGCAACCAACAACAAGCCGCCAAGGCTGAGGAGATCAAATGGACACCCACACCTACCCTATCACCCGCACCGACGCCGAATGGCGCGCCCGCCTGACGCCCGAGCAATATGCGGTCATGCGCGGCCATGGCACCGAACGGCCCGGAAGCTGCGCGCTGCTCTACGAAAAGCGCGCCGGCACCTTTTCCTGCGTCGGCTGCGACCAGCCGCTGTTCGAATCCAAGCTCAAGTTCGAGAGCGGCACCGGCTGGCCGAGCTTCAATGATCCGGTGCCCGGTTCGGTCGAAAACACCGTCGACCGCAGCTACGGCATGGTCCGCACCGAATGTCACTGCGCCCGCTGCGGCAGCCATCTCGGCCATGTCTTCGAGGACGGCCCGCCGCCGACCGGCCTGCGCTATTGCATCAACGGCGTGGCGCTGAAATTCGAGCCGGCGGCTTAAGCCGCGGCTTGACCACCATCTTCAAAGGGCGGCTTCGGCCGCCCTTTTTCGTGTCAATCTTCTCAGACAACCACCACCAGGATCAGCCAAAGCGTAGCCCCGAGCGTCATCAACGAAGCCTTGGCGCCACTGGATTTTTCCGTGGTTCGCCAGACGGCAAAGGTCAGAAAGATGTTGTAGGGCACGGGCGCGAAATGCACCGCCAGGACGACGGCGAGCGGCAGCTTCAAGCCGAGCAGAATGAGCGCGGCCACCGACGAGGCGATGTTGATCGCCGTGCCGACAAGGACTAGATCGCGCCAGAACAACCGCTCGACCGGCACCGCGCCTTGCCAGCGCGAGCCGAAGAAGGATCCGATGCTTTGCACCAACACCTGATAGCTATCCCTCTCCCAGCACGTCGGTGACGGCGCGCTCGAAGCGCGAGCATTCCGTCACCAGCCAGTCGGCCATGGCCGGCCAGTTGTCCTCGGCATAGCAGTTCACCCGCCACATCGAATTGATGCCGAGGCCCTCGCAGCTCTGCTCCGGCCTGAGCTTCAGCCTGTCTTCGATTGCCGGTTGGAACGGCTTCAGCCGCGACCAGACCCCGGTCGCGCCGAACTTCCCGTTACGGCCGAAAAAGACGCCAACTTGGCTTTGCGCCGGCGCGACATACATGGACAGGACCAGAGCGACGTCAGGCAGCCCGCGCTGCCAGAACCAGGGTCCGCGCCGCGCCATGGAAGCGCGTTCCTCCGGATGCCGTTCGGCGAACAGCGCCCAGAAGCTGCGTTGGCGGAATTCAGAGGCGCGGCGGGCGCCGAAGTCGAATTCGCTCATGGTTCGATGCCCGTTCCAGCATCATTCCTTGGCCCGAGACTGTTTCGAAATTCGCTCCGGCGATATCAGCCGGAGTAGAATTTCCAGACAGCCTTACACGATGCCGAGCGCGGCCTTGTAGAGATCGAGGATGGTTTCCTCTTCCTGGCGCTCGGCCTGGTCCTTCTTGCGCAGCCGGATGATCGACCGCATCGCCTTGGTGTCGAAGCCGGTGCCCTTGGCCTCGGCGAACACTTCCTTGATGTCGTCGGCGATGGTCTTCTTTTCTTCCTCGAGCCGCTCGATGCGCTCGATGAAGGCGCGCAACTGGCCGGCGGCAACAGTCTGGCTGGTATCTGTGATGTCGTCGGCCATGTTTTTTCTCCGCTACTTTTTAAGCACCGCGATTCTGGCGCGGTAAATTGGGAGCGGGTTCGATGCCCGAGCGGGCGCGGCGGGTCAAGCCATTATCGGCGCTTCGTGAACGGCTGCTGCCAGCCGTCCCCAGTGTGATGGATCCGCGCGTCAGCCAAACGCGATCAACAGATCCTTCGCATCGATCTGATCGCCGGCCTTGACCAGCACTTCGGCCACTGTGCCGTCGCGCTCGGCATGAAGGGCCGTCTCCATCTTCATGGCTTCGATCGACAACAGCACGTCGCCGGCCTTGACCGCTTGGCCGGCGGCAACCGAAAGGGCGGAGACCACGCCCGGCATCGGCGCGCCGACATGCGCCTCGTTGCCGGGCTCGGCCTTGCGCCGTGCCTTGGCTGCCGAGGCGCCATGCGCCCTGTCCGGCACCCTGACGCGGCGCGGCTGGCCGTTGAGCTCGAAGAACACGGTGACCATGCCCTTCTCATCGACATCGCCGATCGCAAGGCAGCGCACCACAAGCGTCTTGCCTTTCTCGATGTCCAGGAAGATCTCGTCTTCGGACTTCATGCCGTAGAAATAGGTCGGCGTCGGCAGCACACTGACCGGCCCGTAGGTTTCCTGCGCGGCGGCGAAGTCGGTGAACACCTTCGGATACATCAGCCAGGACGCGAATTCGTACTCCGAAAGCTTGCGCTCCAGCTTCGCCTCGATCTCCTTGCGGCTGGCCTTGAGGTCGGCCGGTTTGAGCAGCGAGCCCGGCCGCACGGTGATCGGCTTGTTTTCCTTCAGCGCCTTCTTCTGCAGCTTCTCAGGCCAGCCGCCGGGCGACTGGCCGAGATCGCCGCGCAGCATCGAGACGACCGAGTCCGGGAAGGCGATGTCCTTGGCCGGGTTTTCGACGTCGGCAACGGTCAGGTCCTGGCTCACCATCATCAGCGCCATGTCGCCGACCACCTTGGATGACGGCGTCACCTTGACGATGTCACCGAACATCAAATTGACGTCGTGATAGGCTTGGGCCACCTCGTGCCAGCGCGTTTCCAACCCGAGCGAACGCGCCTGCTCCTTGAGGTTGGTGAACTGGCCGCCCGGCATTTCGTGCAGATAGACTTCCGAGGCTGGCCCCTTGAGATCGCTTTCGAAGGCCGCATACTGGTTGCGCACCGCTTCCCAGTAGAAGGAGATGTTGCGGATCCATTGCGGATCGAGGCCGGGATCGCGCTCGGTTCCCTTCAGCGCCTCGACGATCGAGCCCAGGCAAGGCTGCGAGGTGTTGCCGGAGAAGGAATCCATCGCCGCGTCGATGGCGTCGACGCCACTTTCCACGCCCGCCAGCACCGTCGCCGCCGACAGGCCTGACGTGTCGTGGGTGTGGAAATGGATCGGCAGGTCGGTGGCTTCGCGCAGCGCCTTGAACAGCACGCGGGCGGCGGCAGGCTTCAAAAGCCCGGCCATGTCCTTGACGGCGATGATATGGGCGCCGGCGGCCTGCAATTCCTTCGCCAGCCCGACATAATATTTGAGATCGTATTTGGCGCGCGCCGGATCGAGGATGTCGCCGGTGTAGCAGATCGCTGCTTCGACCAGCTTGCCCTCGGCGCCCACCGCGTCCATGGCGACGCGCATATTCTCGACCCAGTTCAGGCAGTCGAAGACGCGGAACAGGTCGACGCCGCCAGCAGCGGCCTGGCTGACGAAATGTTGCACGACATTGTCGGGATAGTTGGTGTAGCCGACGCCGTTGGCGCCGCGCAGAAGCATCTGCAGCAAAAGGTTGGGGGCTGCTTCGCGCACTTTGCTCAGCCGCTCCCACGGATCCTCGGTGAGGAAGCGCATGGCGACGTCGAAAGTGGCGCCGCCCCAGCATTCCAGCGACAGCAGCCGCGGCAGCGCCCGCGCGTAGGTGCCGGCAATGCCGGCAATGTCATGCGTGCGCATGCGGGTGGCGAGCAGCGACTGGTGGCCGTCGCGCATCGTCGTGTCGGTGACAAGCACCTCTTTTTGCTCACGCATCCAGGCAGCGAATTTCTCCGGCCCCAACGCGTCTAGCTTCTGCTTGCTGCCATCAGGCACATTGCCGTTGAGATAGGGCACGACAGGCGCTGCCGCATCGGTCTTGGGCATCGGTCGGCCGCGGGTTTCGGGATGGCCGTTGACGCTGACGTCGGCCAGATAGTTGAGCAGCTTGGTGGCGCGGTCCTGCCGCTTCACCTGCGCGAACAGCTCCGGCGTCGTGTCGATGAACCTGGTCGTATAGGAATTGTCGGCGAAGCGCGGGTGGTTGATGATTGCCTCGAGGAAGGTGAGGTTGGTCGCCACGCCGCGGATGCGGAACTCGCGCAGGGCCCGATTCATGCGGGCGATCGCCTCGGCCGGTGTCGGCGCCCAGGCAGTCACCTTCTCCAGCAGCGGATCGTAGAAGCGGGTGATGACCGCGCCCGAATAGGCGGTGCCGCCGTCGAGGCGGATGCCGAAACCGGCGGCTTCGCGATAAGCGGTGATGCGGCCGTAGTCCGGAATGAAACTATGCTCCGGATCCTCGGTCGTGATGCGGCACTGCAGCGCGTGACCGTTCAGCCTGATGTCGGCCTGCGCCGGCACGCCCGACTCTTTCGTGCCGATGGCAAAGCCGTCCAGTATGTGGATCTGCGCCTTGACGATGTCGATGCCGGTCACCTGCTCGGTGACGGTGTGCTCGACCTGGATGCGCGGATTGACCTCGATGAAGTAGAATTTGCCGGTGTCGGCGTCCTGCAGGAATTCCACCGTACCGGCGCCGATATAGCTGGTCTCGCGCGCGATCTTGAGCGCATAGCCGCAAAGCTCCTGGCGCAATGCCTCGCTGAGATAGGGCGCCGGCGCCCGTTCGACGACCTTCTGGTTGCGGCGCTGGATCGAGCAGTCGCGCTCGAACAGATGCACCGCGTTGCCATGCGTGTCGCCGAGCACCTGGACCTCGACATGGCGGGCGCGCTCGATCAGCTTTTCGAGATAGACCTCGTCCTTGCCGAAGGCGGCCTTGGCCTCGCGCTTGCCTTCCATCACCTCGCGGGAGAGGTCGGCTTCCGCGCGGATGGCGCGCATGCCGCGCCCGCCGCCGCCCCATGATGCCTTGAGCATCACAGGATAGCCGACTGTCTTGGCGAGCTGCTTGACTGCTTCCATGTCGTCCGGCAGCGGTTCGGTTGCCGGCACCACCGGCACGCCGACCTCGATGGCCAGATTGCGCGCGGCGACCTTGTTGCCGAGCCGGCGCATCGTGTCGGGCTTCGGCCCTATGAAAGTGATGCCGGCCTCGGCGCAGGCATCTGCGAATTCAGGGCTTTCCGACAGGAGGCCATAGCCCGGGTGGATGGCGTCGGCGCCGGACAGTCTGGCGACCCGGATCACTTCCTCGATCGACAGATAGCTTTCGATCGGCCCCATGTCCCTGGCCAGATGCGGCCCGCGCCCGACCTGGTAGCTTTCATCGGCCTTGAACCGATGAAGCGAATATTTGTCCTCCTCGGCCCAGATCGCCACGGTTTTGAGGCCGAGCTCGTTGGCCGCGCGAAAGACGCGGATGGCAATTTCGGACCTGTTGGCGACGAGGATCTTCGTGATGGCCAAGGAAGGAGGCTCCGGACAGGGAGGGATGGGGCAGAGGCATGATTAACGCGAAAATGCTGCAGTGCAACCAAAATCGGGGAGAGATTAAACCGATTTAAATGGGATTCTAGCACCTCTGCTCGAAAAGCTGCGTGCGATTGGCGTCGCGAGGTGACGCTAATTGTCGTGCCCGCACAAATTCGACCCCGGCTAGCGGCTTATCCAGCCACCCTCGCTGCGCCCTGTCACCAAAGAAAAATGCCCGGCGCGAGCGCCGGGCATTCCATAGAGCTGTGTCCCGAATTACGACTTCGGGAACCAGGAGATCTTGCCGTCCGGACCCTTCTTCCATTCGTACATGATGTAGCCCGGGAGCTTCGGATCGCCCTTCGCGTCATAGGCGAGATCGCCCAGAACGGTCTTGAACGGACCCTTCTCGTGCAGCGCCTTGGCCACTTCCACGGGGTCGTTCGACTTGGCCACGGCAGCGGCCTCGGCGATCACCTGCATGGCGGCGTAGGAGTAGAGAGTGTAGGCTTCCGGCTCGAAGCCCTGGGCGCGGAACTTCTCGACCAGTGCCTTGTTCTCGGGGATCAGACGCGGATCTGGACCGAACGTGTTGAGCGTACCGATAACCGCATCGCCGGCGATCGCAGCCAGCTCGTCGGTCACGATGCCGTCGCCCGACATCAATGTAGCCTTGAGGCCCTGGTCAGCCGACTGGCGGATGATCAGGCCGGCTTCGGTGTGCAGGCCGCCCCAATAGATCAGGGTGACGCCGGCGTCCTTCATCTTGGCGATCAGCGCCGAGAAGTCCTTGTCGCCGACATTGACGCCTTCATACATGACTTCGGTCAGGCCGGCTGCGTTCATCGCCTTCTTGGTCTCGTCGGCAAGGCCCTGACCATAGGGGGTCTTGTCGTGGATGACGGCAACCTTGGCGTCCTTGAAGTTGGTCGCGATATAGCCGCCGGCGATGCCGCCCTGCTGGTCATCGCGTCCGCAGGTGCGGAACACGTTCCACAGGCCGCGCTCGGTGAATTTCGGGTTGGTCGCCGCAGGCGTCACTTCGACGATGTTGTTGTCGACGTAGACTTCCTGCGAAACCGGGATCGAGACGCCCGAGTTGAAGTGGCCGATCACGAATTTCACGCCGTCGCCGACGAACTTGTTGCCGACCGAAATGCCCTGCTTCGGATCCGAGACGTCGTCGCCGACTTCGAGCTTGATCTGCTCGCCGTTCATGCCGCCTGCTGCGTTGATGTCGGCAACGGCCGCTTCCGCACCCTTCTGCAGCTGCGCACCGAAGGCCGCATTCGGACCGGTGATCGGACCTGCGACGCCGACGATAACGTCAGCCCATGCATTGCCACCGAACGCGACAAGCGCGGTCAGGGCAACGGCGGACAAAAGTGATTTCTTCATTTAAACGCTCCCATTTACGAGGTGGGCGTGGATGAAACTTTCATGCGATGCCCACCCTTATCGCAGAAAGCGTACTTTGCCGATTTTCAGGCCCTTGTCACGCCGATTCATCCCCGGAACGGCGTTAATGATGAACGTCAACCTTTCGGTTTCCAGCTTAAGATCGAAGCCCGTTCGTAAAGCCAATTATACTGCGTCACCATCTGGTTCGTACGCGTGTATTGATAGCCGACAAATCCCAATATCATGAGCACGATTGTGTCCACGACATAGTATTGCAGCGAAAACATCGTGCCGCCGAACAAGGCATGATGGATGAACCTGATGCCTATGCCGAGACCCAGCAGATAGGCGAACAGCGCCGGCAGGCTGCGCCATGTCTGGGCGCTGGCCTTGCCGGTCATCCATGCCGCCCAGCCGCCGAGCAGACAGGTGACGAAGAAGAACTGCCAGATGGAAGGTTCCTCGTGAAGAATGCCTTGCATGATGAAGACTCCCTAGCATGATCCCGAAAAGTTGCAGACTTTTCGGACAAAGGTCATGCGACAAACAAACAAGTTGGAGCGGAATACCGTATGCATACATTCCGCTCCAAAATCAGTGATGGCCGCCTTCGAGATAGGCCGCCCGCACTTCCGGATTGGCGAGCAATTCCTTGCCTGTGCCGCTCATGGTCACGTTGCCGTTGACCATGACATAGCCGCGCGTGGCGAGTTTGAGCGCGCCGAAGGCGTTCTGCTCGACCAGGAACACGGTCAGCCCTTGCGTGCGGTTCAGCTCGCGGATGGCATCGAAGATCTGCTTGACGATCAGCGGCGCCAGACCCAGCGACGGCTCGTCGAGCAACAGCAGCTTAGGCCGCGCCATCAGCGCACGTCCGATCGACAGCATCTGCTGCTCACCGCCCGACAGCGTGCCGCCGCGCTGGGCAATGCGCTCCTTGAGGCGCGGGAACAGCGCGAACACCTTCTCAGCATCTTCGTCATAGTGCTTGAGATTGTCGAGACCGGCGCCCATCTGCAGGTTTTCCATCACCGTCATGCGCGGGAAAATGCGCCTGCCTTCCGGCGACTGCGCAATGCGCATGCGGGCGATCTCGTGCGTCGGCATCTGGGTGATGTCGGTGCCGGCGAAAGTGATTGAGCCGGCACGAGCGCGCGGCGCACCGAAGATGGTCATCATCAGCGTCGACTTGCCGGCGCCGTTGGCGCCGATCAGCGCGACGATCTCGCCCTGGTTGACGTGGACATCGACGCCGTTCAGCGCCTTGATGTTGCCGTAGTAGGTCTCGACGCCCTTGATGTCGAGCAGCGTTGTCTCGGCCATCACTTACGCCCTCCGCGCGGCTTGCCTGTCGGGGATTTGGTGGGCGCCGGCTTGGACTTGGCCGTTAGACGCTCGGACGGTGCTCTTGGCGCGGAGTTGGCTCTTGTATCGTATTGGGTGGCCTTTGAAGCTCCCTTCGACACTGTGACCCGCTCGCCCTGGCTGTGGCCGATCGTGTCGCTTACCGGGCCGGCGAGATAGGAAGACGATGTGCCTGGTCCGTGAGCCGAATCCGGCCCGATGTCCAGCTGCTCGATGACGTCTTCATCGCCGACCTCGGTCAGCACCGTCTCGACCTCCTCGTCGTCGACGCCGAGATAGGCGGCGATGACGCGCGGGTCGGTACGCACCGATTGCGGGCTGCCGTCGGAAATCTTGCGGCCATATTCAAGCACCACGACATGGTCGGAAATCTGCATGACCACCGACATGTCATGTTCGATCAGCAGGATCGAGGTACTGCTCTTGATGTCCATCAGCAGCGAATTCAGCGCAGCCGACTCCTTCGGATTGAGACCGGCCGCAGGCTCGTCGAGGCACAGAAGTTCGGGCCCTGTGCACATGGCGCGCGCAATCTCGAGGCGCCGCTGCGCGCCATAGGGCAGGTCGCCGGCCGGATCGTCGGCGCGATCGACAAGGTCGGCCTTCTCCAGCCAGTGCTTGGCAAGCTCCACCGATTCAGCCGAGGCCCTGCGGTAGCCGCCGATCCCGAATAGGCCCAGGATCGTATAGCCGGATGCCTTCATCAGCTTGTTGTGCTGCGCAACCAGCAGATTCTCCAGCAGCGTCATGCCCGAGAACAGGCGGATGTTCTGGAAGGTGCGCGCCACCTTGGCGCGCGCCGGGATCTCATGATTGGGCAGCCGTTCGAGCAGGAAGCTCGAGCCGTCGGCCCGGTTGAGCGTAATCATGCCTTCCGACGGCTTGTAGAAGCCGGTGATGCAATTGAAGACGGTGGTCTTGCCGGCGCCATTGGGTCCGATCAGAGCGGTGATCTCGCCGCGCTTGGCCTGGAACGACAGATCGCCGATGGCGATCAGGCCGCCGAACTTCATCGAAAGATGCTCGACCTGGAGGATGGCGTCTTTCATACCCGGATTGGTCTTCTGAATGGAGGTCGCGCTCATCAGCCGTGCCCTTCCTTGGTGAAGGAGGAGGAGACCGCTTTTCGTTCACTGAGGAAGGCCGTCGGTTCACGGCTGCCGACAAAGCCGCGCGGCTTCCACAGCATTACGATGACCATCGCCATGCCGAACAAAAGCATGCGGTAAAGCTCCGGCGTGAAATCTTTTCCGAAGACACTTTTCAGGAAATCGAGTTCGCGCAGTGCCTCGGTGCCGCCGATCATCACCAGCGCGGCGACCGCGATGCCGACCAGCGAGCCCATGCCGCCGAGCACCACGATGGCCAGGATGATCGCCGATTCCAGGAAGACGAAGGATTCAGGGCTGACGAAGCCTTGCCGTGCGGCGAAGAAGGCGCCGGCAAAACCGCCGAACATGGCGCCGGTGGCAAAGGCGGTGAGCTTGGTGGTGGTGGTGTTGATGCCAAGCGAGCGGCAGGCAATCTCGTCCTCGCGCAGCGCCTCCCAGGCGCGGCCGACAGGCATGCGCCTGAGCCTGATGGTGACGAAGGCGGTCAGCAGCGCCAGCCCGAGAATGAGATAGTAGAGGAAGATCTTGTAGTAGGCGCTTGACTGGGCGATGTGCAGCACCTTGCCGATATAGTTCGGGTCGGTCGAATTAAACGTCATCAGGCCGAAGAAGGTGACCTTCGGGATGCCGGAGATGCCGGCCGAGCCGTTGGTGACTTCACGCCAGTTGATCAGCACCAGGCGGATGATCTCGCCGAAGGCCAGCGTCACGATCGCCAGGTAATCGCCACGAAGCCTGAGCACCGGAAAGCCGAGCATAACGCCCCAGAAGGCGGCCATGGCGCCGGCGGCGGGCAGCAGGATCCAGAACGACAGGCCGTATTGCGAACCGAGCAACGCATAGGCATAGGCACCGACCGCGTAAAAGGCGACGTAGCCGAGATCGAGCAGGCCGGCGAGGCCGACGACGATGTTCAGCCCCCAGGCCAGCATCACATAGATCAGGATCTGGATGCCGAAATTGTCGACCCACTTCAACGAGCCCTGCAGGCCGCCGGTTATCGACCACGCGTAGATCGACAGCACCACGACGACGAGGATCGGGTATAGCACCAGCGCCGCAATCCCGAGCTTGGTGAAATTGGCGTGGATGAAGGAGCGGAAATAGAAGATCACGCAAGCGAGCGCGTAAATGACGGCCAATGCGCGCAGGAACTGAAGGTAGCCGGCCAGATCGGGTCCCACCAACACCGGCAGGGCGCTGCCGAACGCAACCAGGACAACCGCCAGCACAACGGCGACGATGAAGGCCGGAAGCAGGAAGAAGCGCGACGCGACGCTCGCCGGCAACAGGCCGGTGGCGACATTGGTGATCTTCTGATTGGCCATGAACGGCTGGCCATATGCAATGTAGAAGAAGCGGCCAAGCATGGTCAGCACGACCACGGTGATGAGCAGCAACCAGCGCTGCACCAGGATCAGCTGGTTGCTTATGTTCTGGTCGGTCTTCAGGCCGATGAAGAGAATGAACAACCCCAGCGAGATGGCGCCGGCATAGAACGCTTCGCGCAATGCACGCTGCACGGGGGAGGCGACGGTGTCGCGCTCCGAGGATACGGAAACCGCCATTGTCTCAGACCTTTTCGACTTCTGGCCGGCCCAAAATGCCGGAAGGCAGGAAGATCAGCACGATCGCCAGGATCGAGAACGCCGCGACGTCCTTGTAGTCGATCGAGAAATACGCCGACCACATGCTCTCGATGAAGCCGATCAAAAGCCCGCCAAGCACCGCGCCCGGCAGAGACCCGATGCCGCCGAGAACGGCCGCAGTGAAGGCCTTGACCCCCGGCACAAAGCCGTCGGAAAAGGCGATGACGCCGTAATACATCAGGAATAACGTGCCCGCGACGGCCGCAAGCGCTGCACCCATGATGAAGGTGATCGAGATCGTACGGTCGACATCGACGCCGAGCAGCGCCGCCATCTTGCGGTCCTGCTCGCACGCCCTTTGCGCCCGGCCGAGGGAAGTCCTGTTGACCAGGTACCAGAACAGCGCCAGCAGCAGGGCGGTGACGACGACGATGATGATCTGCTTCAGCGACACGCTGATGCCGTTGATGTTGTAGACTTGGCTGACCATCGGCGGGATCGGCTTGTTGCGCGGACCTTGCGTCACCTGGATGAAGTTCGACAGCGCGATCGACATGCCGATGGCGGTGATCAGCGGCGCCAGCCGGAACGAACCGCGCAGCGGCCGGTAGGCCACCTTCTCGATCGTCCAGTTGTAGAGGCTGGTGAGCAGCATCGCCACGATCATCATGATCAGCAGCGCCAGGACGACCGGGACCGAATAGAACAAGGAGCCGAGGATGAGGAAGACAACGAGGGCGGCGAATGCCCCGACCATGAAAATGTCGCCGTGGGCGAAGTTGATCATGCCGATGATGCCGTAGACCATCGTGTAGCCGATTGCGATCAGCCCATAGATCGATCCCAGCGTCAGCCCATTGATAAGCTGCTGGACAAAGTACTGCATGTGTACATGGCTCCCCTGGAATGTCGCCCATGCAGACGCATTCCTTTTCGTATTTCCCCTAGTCGTAAAGTTTCGAGCCCGGATTGCAACGTGATTTTTCAAACGTCGAGCGTGTTTTGCCGGCACGCCTTCCGATTGCCCGTTTTTTTGCTCCCGACCCCTGGACTATCGCGGACCCTATCATTGGCATAACGCAATGTCTTTGACGATTCAGCCGGGCCAGCGACCTCATTTCGAAGAAATCCCGGTCAAAATTCGGCGATGAGACGAATCCTTGCGTTGTTGGCGGGCTTCGTTTTTTAGCCACATTCCGTACTGACCAGCTGCAACATGGGTTCCTTCCCGACTTATGGCGGTGGATGCCTCGCCCAACGCGCTAACCTTTCGCTGACTGGTTTCGCCAAGAGGTCCCGCTCTGGGTCCAAGTCTTGGTCTCGGTGGATGATCGACAGCCTACCGTATCACTTAACCACAAAACCGTGCGCGAACGGATCGCGGTCGTCGATGAAGATGGTGTTCAGGCCGGTCATCCGCGCCCAGCCGCCGATCGAGGGAATGATGGCCGGCTTGCCGGCAACAGTGACGTCCTTCTCGACCTTGCCCTTGAACAGCGAGCCGATGATCGATTCGTGGACAAAACTGTCGCCGGCCTTGAGCTTGCCCTTGGCATGGAGCTGCGCCATGCGCGCCGAGGTGCCGGTGCCGCAAGGTGAGCGGTCGATCGCCTTGTCGCCATAGAAGACGGCGTTGCGTGCGTCGGCCCCCTCCACCGTCGGCTCGCCGGTCCACAGCATGTGGGACAGCCGGTTGATGCCGGGGTTTTCCGGATGCACGAACGAGTACTTCTCGTTGAGCCGCTGCCGCACCACAGGGCTCCAGGCGACGAAATCGCCGGCGGAATAATCAGCCATGTCGCGAAAATTCGCCTGCGGCTCGACTATTGCGTAGAAATTGCCGCCATAGGCGACATCGACGGTGATCTCGCCAAGCTGCGGGCAGTCGACCGTCAGTCCCTCGGCATAAAGGAAGGACGGTACATTCGTGATGCGCACCTCCTCGACATAGTCGCCGACTTGCTTGTATTCGGCGATGACCAGCCCGGCCGGTGTGTCGAGCCGGAGCACGCCGGGTGTCTTCGGCTTGATCAGCCCATGTTCGATGGCCATCGTCACCGTGCCGATCGTGCCGTGGCCGCACATCGGCAGGCAGCCCGACGTCTCGATGAACAGGATGGCTATGTCGCAATCCTCGCGCGTCGGCGGATAGAGGATCGAGCCCGACATGACGTCGTGGCCGCGCGGCTCGAACATCAGCCCGGTGCGGATCCAGTCATACTCCGCCAGGAAATGCGCCCGCCGCTCCATCATCGTCGACCCCTCGAGCAAGGGACCGCCGCCGGCGACCAGCCGCACCGGATTGCCGCAGGTATGGCCGTCGATGCAAAAGAAGGATTTTTTGGCCATGATTTCCTCGAACTCAAAACCGTTGCGGGCTGAAGGGAGCAAGATCGATCCGCGAAGTTTGCCCGAGAACAAGATCGCGGATCAAGCGGCCGCTGGCCGCCGCCTGGGTCAGGCCGAGATGGCCATGGCCAAAGGCGTAGACGACGTTGGACGCGGTGCGCGCCGTGCCGATGACGGGCAACGAATCCGGCAGCGACGGGCGACACCCCATCCACTCGCGGCCACCTGACGCGTCCAGCCCCGGAAGGAATTGTCTGGCTTTTTCCAGCATGGCCTTCGAACGCGCAAAATTCGGCGGCCGGTCGAGACCGCCCAACTCGACGGCGCCGCCGACGCGCAAGCCCGTCTCGAGTGGCGTGATGACGAAGCCATGGCCGGAAAAGATCAGCATCCGCTGCACGTCGAAAGCGGTCTTCGGCAGTGTCGTGTTGTAGCCGCGCTCGGTTTCGAGCGGGATGGTGTCGCCAAGCGCCTTCGTCAGCAGATGCGACCATGCCCCGGCGGCCACGACAAGATGTCTTGCCTGCCTGGTCGTGCCGTCCGTCAGCGTCAGCGTCGCGCCATCAGGATTGGCGGCGACGCGCTCTATGCGCGCCTTTTCGAAACGCGCGCCCAGCCTTTCGGCATAGGCCCACACCCCCTTGCCGAGCAGTTTCGGATCGGCGACGGTCTTCCAGCCCGGCACGAAGGCGCCCTTGATGAAGCGCGGCGACAGTCCCGGCTGCAGCCGCGCCAGTTCGTCGCCTTCGACATGGCGAAAGCCGATGCCGAAGCGCTCGCGCGCCGCCCAGCCCGGCAGCCCGGCCTGAAATTCGGCCTCGCTTTCATAAAGCTCCAGCGAGCCGTCCTCGCGCAGCATCAGCCGCGTGCCGGAACGGTCGAGCAGGCCCATCCATTCAGCCTCGGCGAGCTTCATCATGCCTGCCTGAGCAGCAAGGCTCGCCTCATATTTTTCTGGTGCGCCAGCGCGCCAGAAGCGCAACAGCCAAGGCAACAGCTTCGGCAAGTAGGCCGGCGGGATGCTGAGTGGCCCGAGCGGATCGGCAAGCCATTTCGGCAAGTGCCGCATCATGCCCTTATGCGCCAGCGGCAGCACGTCGGAGAAGGCGAAGGCGGCGGCATTGCCGGAGCTCGTCTCCTCGCAGATGCCGGTGCGGTCGAAGACCGTGACGCTGCGCCCGGCCTCGGCCAGCATGGCCGCCGCGCAGATGCCGACAATGCCGCCACCGACAATGGCGATATCTACCCCTTCTCCCCGTTCACGGGGGTGAGGAGTGGTCCGCGAAGCGGTGGAAAAGCCGACTGCTTGGCTTTCCGAACGACGAACGCCCGGAGCGCCAGCGAAGGGCTGCGGGGCCCGAAGGGCGGATGAGGGGCGGCGGCCCTCCTCTGTGTCCCTGGAATTTCCTTGCACGTCGGCGCTGCCCCTCATCTGGCTGCCGCCATCTTCTCCCCGTGCACGTGCACGGGGAGAAGAAAGCCTTCAGAACTGCGGCAGCTTCGGCCGTACCGCCAGCGCGTCCTTGACGATCTTCTCGACCGCTTTGCGGCGCTCGCCCGACAGCGGCTGGCGCGGCATGCGCACGCGGTCATTTGTGTCGATCGCGAGCACTTCGGCAAGCTTGATGTTTTGGACCAGATAGGTCGAGACATCGAGATCGAGCAGCGGCCGGAACCAGCGGTAGATCGAAAGCGCCTCCTCGCGGCGGCCCTGCTTCATCAGCTGGTAGATGGCGACGGTCTCGCGCGGGAAGGCGACGACCAGACCCGCCACCCAGCCGATGGCGCCCACCGACAGCGCCTCGAAGGCGAGATTGTCGACGCCGGTGAACAAATCGTAGCGGTCGCCGAAGCGGTTGATGATCTCTGTCGAGCGGCGGATGTCGTCGGAGGACTCCTTGATGGCGACGAAGCGCTTGTCGGCGGTCAGTTCCTCCATCTGGTCGACGGTGACGTCGACGCGGTAGGCGAGGCGGTTGGAGTAGATCATCACCGGCAGGTCGCCGGCCTGAGCGACGGCGCGCAAGGCGGCGACCGTCTCTTCCGGGTTGGTGTGATAGATCGGGCTCGGTACCACCATCAGCCCGTTGGCGCCTTCCCGGCTCGCGCGCTTTGCGATGCTCGCCGCCTCGCGGGTGCCCGCCTCGTTGACCGTCAGCAGCACCGGCTTGTTGCCTGCAACTTTCTGGGCAGTCTTCAGCACCTCGATCTTCTCGTCATGCGACAGCATCGGCCCTTCGCCGAGCGAACCGCAGACGATGATACCGTCGCAGCCTGCCTCCATCTGCAAAGCAAAGCAGCGCTCCATCTCGGCATGATCGAGGCGGTCGTCATCAGTAAACTTGGTCGTGACGGCGGGGAAAACTCCGGTCCACATGATCGTCTCTCCATCTGATATATCAGCCGTATATCTATTTGAAAACCGGCTGTCAACGCGGAATTCGTTATGATATATGTGAGATATATCAGGAGCCCACCTTTGATATCCAGTGAGACAGCATACCCCGAGCCGGCCGCCGCCAAGGCCTACCATGTACTCGAGCATATGATCGTGACGTTGGAACTGGCGCCGGCGAGCTTTGTCACCGAAGGCGCCCTCATCGAGAAGCTGGCGCTAGGACGCACGCCGGTGCGCGAAGCGATCCAGCGCCTCGCCTGGGAAGGACTGCTGGATGTCAGGCCACGCGCCGGCATCGCCATTGCCCCGCTTCATCCCGGCGACTGGCTGCGCGTGCTGGATGCCAGGCGCGGCGTCGAGGTGGTGCTGGCGCGCTCGGCCGCCCGCTTCGTCACCCGTGAGGCCGCCGACCTGTTTCATGAGGCAGCCCTTGCCATGCAGAAGGCCGTCATCTCGGGCAATGTGCTGGCCTTCATCCAGGCCGACAAGGCGCTCGACGAGGCCTTGGCGATGGCCGCCGACAACCCGTTTGCGGCCCGTCTGGCCGCGCCCCTGCAGACCCACAGCCGCCGCTTCTGGTTCCGCTACAGGGCCGACACAGGACTGGCCGAATCGGCTGAGCACCACGTCGCGCTAATCCGCTCGATCCTGGCTGGTGACGAAGAGGCTGCCGCCAAGGACGCCAAACGCCTTATGGCACTGCTGCGCGGCCATGCCGAAGTGGCCGCCACACGCTGAACTCCGTCTCTGCTCCAGACTTCCGACCGGTCTTTATCAGGTGCCCGGCAAGACTGCGGCCATGGTCGCCCCGTCCCAGCCTTCGCCAGCCGTGATGATGCAGCTTTGGCCGTGTGTGTCGGTGGCCAGGATGGTCCAGGTGCCCTGGTCGGAGACGAATATCTCAAGCACCACATTCGGGTTCACCAGGCCACGAGCGGCTTGGTTTTCGTGGAACTTCTCGCCGAGCGCCTTGACCAAGTCGGTCCGCGCCGCGCATTGATCGGCTTTGGCCTCGGCGATGCCGGACATCGCGAACACCGCAAAGAATATCGCCGCCACAAGACGTCGTGTCATCTGACACCTCCTTGCGCCAGACGAGAACCCCGGCTGCAACCGGCGCTATTTTGATGGCCTGCACACGGCAGGAATGCAATTTAAGGCAGATGACAGGCTCTTGGTTCCATCGCTTGAACGTGATCGCCAATGTCGGTTTCGTACAAAGAAAGGCCCGGGACGTTGAACCCGGGCCTTCTTGCCGATCTTCGAAATCGTCCGGTCAGTTCATCGTCGGGATGACGAACTCGGCACCGTCCTTGACGCCGGAGGGCCAGCGCGAGGTCACCGTCTTGGTCTTGGTGTAGAAGCGGAACGCGTCCGGACCATGCTGGTTGAGGTCGCCGAAGGACGACGCCTTCCAGCCGCCGAACGTGTAGTAAGCGATCGGAACTGGGATCGGCACGTTGATGCCGACCATGCCGACCTGGACGCGCGAAGCAAAATCACGAGCAGCATCCCCGTCACGGGTGAAGATGGCCACGCCATTGCCCATCTCATGATCGTTGGCGAGCTTGATGGCGCTCTCATAGGTCGGCGCACGCACCACCGACAGCACCGGACCAAAGATCTCTTCCTTGTAGATGCGCATGTCAGCGGTCACATTGTCGAACAGGCAGCCGCCCATATAGTAGCCATCCTCGTAGCCCTGCATGGAGAAGCCGCGGCCATCGACGACCAGCTTGGCGCCTTCCTTGACGCCGGTGTCGACATAACCCTTGACGCGTTCCAATGCCTGCGCCGTCACCAGCGGGCCGAAATCGGCGGACGAATCCGTCGACGGGCCGACCTTGAGGCTTTCGACACGCGGGATCAGCTTTTCCATCAGCCGGTTGGCGGTGTCGTTGCCGACGGGAACGGCAACCGAGATCGCCATGCAGCGCTCGCCGGCCGAGCCGTAGCCCGCGCCGATCAGCGCGTCGACGGTCTGGTCCATGTCGGCATCGGGCATGATGATCATGTGGTTCTTGGCGCCGCCGAAGCACTGCACGCGTTTTCCCGCGGCCGTGCCGCGCGAGTAGATGTAATGCGCGATCGGCGTCGAGCCGACAAAGCCGATAGCCTTGATATCAGGATCGTCGAGGATGGCGTCGACGACATCCTTGTCGCCATTGACGACGTTGAGAACGCCAGCCGGCAGGCCAGCCTCGAGGAACAGTTCGGCGATGCGCATCGGCACGCCAGGGTCACGCTCGGAAGGCTTCAGGATAAAGGCGTTGCCGCAGGCCAGCGCCGGGGCAATCTTCCACAACGGGATCATCGCCGGGAAATTGAACGGGGTGATGCCGGCAACGACGCCAAGCGGCTGGCGCATCGAATAGACATCGATGCCGGGGCCGGCGCCGTCGGTGAACTCGCCCTTCATCATGTGAGGCGCACCGATGCAGACTTCGACCACTTCGAGGCCGCGCTGGATGTCGCCCTTGGCGTCGGCGATGGTCTTGCCGTGCTCGCGCGCCAGGAGATCGGCCAGTTCGTCATAGTCGCGAGCAACCAGTTCAAGAAACTTCATCAGCACGCGCACACGCCGCTGCGGGTTGGTCGCAGCCCATTTGATCTGTGCTTCCTTGGCGTTCAGCACAGCCGCACGCAGTTCCGCCGGCGACGCCAGCGCCACCGTGCCGCGCACCGAGCCGTCCATGGGCTGCATGACGTCCTGCTTGCGCCCGCTGGTCCCGGCGACATGCTTGCCGCCGATGAAATGACCGTATTCGATCATGGTTTCTCTCCCTGAGTTTGTGATGAAGCATTCAACGCCTTTGCAGGCGCGAAGGCAACGCGAGGGGAAACGCAACCGTTGTGCAAGAAATAGACAACGAAGGACGAGTGTGCATTAATTGCCGCAAATTACAGATTGCTGAAAGGCCCGAAGGTTGCGCTCCGTCACACCCCCCTCTGTCCTGCCGGACATCTCCCCCGCAAGGGGGGAGATCAGATGTGGCCGCCGCCTTCGCAAATCTTCAACGCAGCAAAAGAGACGCAGGTGGCGGAGCTGCCAATCTCCCTCCTTGCGGGGGAGATGGCCGGCAGGCCAGAGGGGGGTGGGCGGGAACGCCGCGTTCGCCGCTAGCCCGGACCACCCCCATGAACTGGGATGACGTCCGCATCTTCCTCGCCGTGGCCCGCGCCGGGCAGATCCTTGGCGCCGCCAAGCGGCTGGAACTCAATCACGCCACCGTCTCGCGCCGCATCGCAGCGCTTGAGGATGCGTTACGGACAAAACTGTTTCGCCGGCTTACCACCGGCAGCGAGCTGACGCCGGCCGGCCAGCGCTTTCTCGACATTGCCGAGCGCATGGAAGCCGACATGATCGCCGCGCGCTCCGCCGTGTCGGGCGAAGGCGACGATATCTCAGGCACCGTGCGCATCGGCGCGCCCGACGGGTTTGGCGTCGCATTCCTCGCCACGCGTCTTGGCGCGCTGACCGCGCTGCACCGCGAACTCACCATCCAACTGGTGCCGGTGCCGCGCTCCTTCTCGCTGTCGCGGCGCGAGGCCGACATCGCCATCACCGTCGAGCGGCCGAGCGAAGGCAGGCTGGTGGCGGGAAAGCTGGTCGACTACACACTCGGCCTGTTTGCCTCGCGCGCCTATGCGCAGGCGCACGGCTTACCCGAAACCGCTGCCGAACTCGGCCAGCATACGCTGATCGGCTATGTCCCAGACCTGATCGTCAGCCCGTCGCTCGACTATGCGGCAGAGTTCAGCCCGGACTGGCGCACCAGCTTCGCCATCTCCTCAGCGCTGGGCCAGGCCGAAGCGGTGCGGTCGGGCGCTGGCATCGGCATCTTGCACACCTTTGTCGCCCGCTCGATGCCGGAGCTGATCCCCGTCGACATCGTGACGCCGATCCGCCGCGCCTACTGGCTGGTCTATCATGAATCGGTCCGGCCGCTGCGCCGCGTGCAGATCGTCGCCAACTTCATCACCAAGGCGGTCGAGAGAGAGCGCGGGCTGTTTGTCTGATGGCCGCGCCGCCTTGCCTTCGCCACAAAATCGGCCAGTGTGGCAACAAGCGCGATGTCGCCTATCATTAGGGATTGGCTGCGCCGGGTGGGACACTTTTTTGCAAAGCTGGTGCGGATCAAAATGCGAGCGGTGCTCGCCATCTTGCCGCTTGTCGCGCTTTCCGCCTGCGCCAATCCATGGACCGCAGTTCCGGAAGCCGAACTGCCCAAGCCGGTCCGCATCGCAATGGCCCGCCCGTCGCCTTTCGTCTTCGGCAATTACTGCGGTCCCGGCACCCGCACCGGCGACCTCTCGGCTCGCCCTGTCAATCGCCTCGACAGCGCCTGCCAAATCCATGACGCCTGCTACATCGCGCGCCATAATCATTGCGACTGCGACGGCGCGCTCGTCGCCTCGGCAAAGGCGATCCGTGATGACAAGACAGCGCCGAAAAAGGTGCGCGGCGAGGCCGAGCTTTTGATCGCCACTTTCGCACTTCCCGTCTGCAAGGTCTTTCCGCAAGGCTTTATGCCGCCGCGCGACCCGGCTGAGCTGAAGACGATGAACGGGGCCACGGGATGAACCGCGCCATCTGCCTGGCTCTGGCCGGGCTGGGGCTGGCGGCCCTTGTCGGTTGCGCCGCCCCGATCCGGCACAGCTGCGATTTCTTCCCCGATGCGAAGGATTGCGGCCGGCCGTCGGTATCGGCCGGCACGCCCGGACCGCAGACTGCAGCAGCAGCGTTTTTCGGCGATGCCGGTGCCAGCGACTATGAAAGGCAGTTCCTGGCGCTGCTCGCCCACAACCAGATCGGCGCCATCGACAGGGCGAACGGCACCGGTCCGTTCGGCCATGACCGCCACGCCATCGCCAACCGCGATTTCCAGGCCACCTACCGGACGCTGGAACAGCTGGCGAAGCCGGTTAGCGCCGAACAGATGCCGGCAGGTAGGGGCACCGGCGAAGGCCATTTCAACGGCCGTTGGCGCGTGTCGCGGCAGACGCTCTATGTCAACGCCGCCGCGCGGCCCTCCGCGCCAAAGACGTTCAGCTTTTCCGGCCTGCAGGCGCGCTCGATCGAGATCGTGATGCGCCAGGCGGGAAAGCAGCCGGTTGAGATATCTGGCGCCTGCGACGGGGCGCTGGCGATTCGCGCCGGCGGTGGCTCGCGCAGCGTGGCGAGCGGTGCCGCCTTCCGCCTCCGCCTGTCGGCCGGGCAAACCGCCAGCCTGTTCCCCAGCGATGGTTTGAACCGTTGCAGCCTCAAGCTCAGCTCCAGTCTGGCGCCGGCAGGCGCCCCGCTCACCATCCTGCGCGAAGAGGTTGCCTATCCGGCGATAGCCGCGCTCGACAGCCGCTACGAGCGTTGTCCAGTGCCCGATCCATCCCGCCTGGATAAGCTTGCCAGCGTCTTTTACGCCGGCCGCTGGCTGTCGCAGAGCTGTTCGCTGCCGCTCGGGTCACCGCGCCTGTTACGCAAGTCGCGCGACGGCTTTAACGCCAAGGTCGAAGCGCTGCTCGGCGCGCCTTTACCCGACAGCGCCTTCGACAAGGCCGACCCCGAACTGCCGCTCGATTTCTCGCGCGCGCCGAAACTCAAGCTGGTCTATCTGTCGTCGCTGGAGTTCAAGGCCGATTTTTCCGGCCGCGTCATCGAGCGGCTGATCCGCCATCACGCAGGCCTCGGCACCAAAGTGCGCATCATGGTCACAGACGTGCTGGAGCGCGACAAGGACGACGCGCTGCTGCACCGGCTGGCGGCCGATTATCCCAATGTCGAGTTGCAGGAATATCGCTGGCGGGCCGACCACGGCGCGCCGGTCGACGAGCAACTGTCACAGCTGCACAAGACCCATCACGTCAAGATGCTGGCGACACTTGCCGAGGATCCCGCCCGCTCGCGCGTCATCATCGGCGGCCGCAACATTCATGACGGCTTCCTGTTCCACAAGCCGATCGACCTGTCGCGCTATCCGAACCTCGAGCAATACGGCAAGACCGACGGCCTCTCGCTCAACTACTATTCGAACTGGAGCGATTTCGACATCGAGTTTGCCGACCCGGCCACGGTCGAGACGCTGGCCGCGCATCTCTCGACATTGTGGCTGCGCGACGCCGACACCAACATCGCAAGACCCTTCTCCATTCCGGTGCGCTCCGACAGCCGGCGCCCGCCGGGCACGGTGCGCCATTTCATTTCCGTGCCCTACGAGGACAACCATGCGCTCGAGACCTATTTCGTCGAGCTGATCGACACTGCCCGGCACCATATCGAGATCGTCAATCCCTACCTTAATCTGACGCCGAAGCTCAGCCTGGCCATCGAGCGGGCGCTGGCGCGCGGCGTCAGGATCGACATTGTCGGCCGCATCGACCTCAAGGGCGATATTGGCGGCAAGCTGCTGACCGCGCTCAACAAGCTGTTCGTGGAGAAATATTGCGACCGCATCAACATCCGCGAATTCAAGGCGCCCGATGTCGTGCTGCACTCCAAGATCATGATGATCGACGAAAGGCTGGTGACGATCTCGTCGGTCAATCTCAACAACCGCAGTTTCTTCCACGATCTGGAGAACGGCATGACGGTGCTCGACCCTGCCTTCTACGCCAGGATGCAGCCGGTCTATGACGACTATGTCGCCCATTCGAACCCGGTATCGACCAAGGTGACGATACCGTGGGCCTACCGATGGCTGTTCTCGAAGGGTTGGGTGAAAGAGGCGTTTTGAGGGGCTGGCGACGCTGAAGGAATGCCGTTCTGTAGCGATCCTTTACACCCCCTCTGTCCGGTAGGACAGAGGGGGTGCTGGCCCGCCAGCTTTAAAAAGCACCCCTACCTCAAATACCGCTCCGGCCCCAGCTCCCGCACATCGATATCAGGCACCTTGCTGGAGATGATGTCGGACAGCACCTTGGCCGAGCCGCAGGCCATGGTCCAGCCAAGCGTGCCGTGCCCGGTGTTGAGATAGAGGTTGGAGAACTCGGTGCGGCCGACCAGCGGCGGCCCGTCCGGCGTCATCGGCCGCAGCCCGCACCAGAAGGACGCCGCCTTGAGGTCGCCGCCATCCGGGAACAGATCGCCGACCGAATGTTCGAGGGTGCGCCGGCGCGATTCATGCAGCCTGAGATCGAAGCCGGAAATCTCCGCCGTGCCGCCGACGCGGATGCGGTCGCCGAGCCTGGTGATCGCCACCTTGTAGGTTTCGTCCATTACCGTCGACACCGGGGCGGCGACCGCGTCCTTGATCGGAACGGTGATCGAATAGCCCTTGACCGGATAGACCGGGATCGGGCGCCTGAGCAGGCGCATGAAGCGCGCCGAATAGCTGCCCAGCGCCAGCACATAAGCGTCGGCCGCGCGCGAGCGCTGGTCGGTGCCGACGCTGACGATGCGATTGCGGTTCTTGGAGAAGCGCCGGATCTGCGTACCGTACTCGAACGTGACGCCGCGCGCCACGCAGAGCTCGGCCAGCCGATCGGTGAACATCTTGCAGTCGCCAGTTTCGTCGCCGGGCAATCTCAGCCCGCCGACAAACTTTTCCCGCACGCCGGCCAGCGCAGGTTCGGCGCCAATGCAGCCTTCGGGATCGAGCAACTCGTAGGGAACGCCATATTTCTTCAGCACCTCTACATCGCCGCCGGTGCCGTCGAGCTGCTTTTGCGTGCGAAACAGCTGCAGCGTGCCCTTGGTCCGCTCATCATAAGCGATGCCGGTCGCCTCGCGCAGCGCCTTCAGCGTGTCGCGGCTGTATTCGGCGAGCGGCACCATGCGCGCCTTGTTGATGGCATAGCGATCCGCGGTGCAATTGCGCAGCATCTTGATGAGCCATGTCCACATATACGGATCGAAGGCCGGCCGCACCACCAGCGGGCCGTGCTTCATCAACAGCCACTTGATTGCCTTCAGCGGAATGCCGGGGCCGGCCCAGGGCGAAGCATAGCCCGGCGAGATCTCGCCGGCATTGGCGAAGCTGGTTTCCAGCGCCGGCCCTTTCTGGCGGTCGAACACCGTCACCTCGTGGCCGGCCTCAGCGAGATAATAGGCAGTGGTGACCCCGATAACGCCGCCGCCCAACACGAAGATCTTCATCGCATCACTCTCCACGACGACTTCCGTCAGAGGGCCGCCGCCTCCTGTCTGCCGGATTCTGCGGCGTCCGCCAAGGGGCGGCGTGTCGCGGCTCTATTCGTTGATATAGCGGCGGTGGAAGCGGGGGCCGAGACTGGTCAGGATTTCATAACCGATCGTGCCGGCATGACCGGCGGCGTCATCGACGCTCTGCGAGGGGCCTAGGAGTTCGACAAGGTCGCCCTCGCGCAGCCGGCCGGCCGGCAGGGCCGAGATGTCGAGTATGATCGAATCCATCGACACCCGCCCGACAAAGGGCAGTCGCACGCCGTCGAGCCAGGCAGCCGAAGCCGCGCGCCGGTGCCAGCCATCGGCATAGCCGAGCGAGATCGTGGCCGCGCGCAAGGGACCGCTGGCCAGAAACGCATGTCCGTAGCCGACGCCCGCGCCCTTATCGATGCCGCGTGTCTGGATGATCTTTGCCTCGAGCCGCACCACCGGCAGCATCGGGTTCGCCTCATCAGGCGTCGGATTGATGCCGTAGAGCGCAGCGCCCGGACGCGCGAGGTCGTACTGATAGCGCGGCCCAAGAAAGATGCCGGAGGAATTGTCCAGCGACGCCGGCGCCTTGGGCAGCATTTTGCGCAGCCGTTCGAACTCCCTGAGTTGCGCGTCATTGGCCGCATTGGTCGGTTCGTCCGCACGGGCCAGATGGCTCATGACGAGAACGACATCGACGCCGGCGAAAGCATCGGCCGTAAGCGCCTCGACCTCTGCCGGCGCCATGCCCAGCCGCGACATGCCGCTGTCGACCTGGATGGCGGCCTTGAGCTTGCGGCCGGCCTTCTGGCCGGCTTTGCTCCACGCCTTCAATTGTCCGCCACTGTTGATGACGGGAACAAGGTCGGCAGCCACCGCTTCGGGTTCCGAGCCCGGCGGCAGCCCGTTCAGCACATGGATTTCCAGCTTCGGTCCGAGTGCGTCGCGCAGCGCGACACCCTCGGTGAGATGCGCGACAAAGAAGCTGTCGCAGCCTTCGGCAACCAGTGCCGCCGCCACTTGCCGCGCGCCGAGCCCGTAACCGTCGGCCTTGACGACGCCGGCGCAACGCACGCCGCCGAGCTTTGCCTTGAGCCGCCGGTAATTCTCTCGGATAGCGCCGAGATCGATGGTGAGAATGGCGCCGGCCGCCGCTTCGCTGATCGTATCTTTGGCTTTATGCATCGCAGACCCGCTGAAGTCGGCGCTGCCCCTCATTGTCCTGCCGGATATTTCTCCCCGGCCCTATACGGGGAGTTGAGGAGCGGTCGGCGTAAAGCGGACGAAAAGCCAACTGCTTGGCTTTTCGAGTGACGAAAGCCGGCAGGCGGGTGAGGGGCAGCCCAGACGCTGCGCTAAGAGGCCATTGCCCGGCGTCGTTCATATGGGTCTCGTGGCTGCGGGTGTCCCGATCAATAAAGCACGAATCAGGTGCCGTGCGAACCGTCACATCCAGCTAGGCAAGATGACGGAACGCCGCCACCACATCCTCATAGACCTTGCGTTTGAACGGCACTATCAGATCGGGCAGGTCCTGCATCGGCCGCCATGCCCATTCATCGAATTCGGCGGTGTGGCCGCCCGGCGGCGGATTGATCTGGATCTCTCTGGTCTCGCCGTGAAAGCGGTAGGCGAACCATTTCTGCGTCTGGCCGCGATAGCGGCCCTTGAGGGCGATGCCGACCAGATCGGGCGGCAGGTCGTAGTTGATCCAATGCGGCGCCTCGGCCAGCAGCGTGACCGAGCGCATGCCGGTCTCTTCATAGAGCTCGCGCCCGGCCGCCTGCAGCG
The DNA here is from genome assembly GCF_030323165.1 of Mesorhizobium sp. C416B. NCBI lineage: Bacteria > Pseudomonadati > Pseudomonadota > Alphaproteobacteria > Hyphomicrobiales > Phyllobacteriaceae > Mesorhizobium > Mesorhizobium sp. C416B. The sequence continues at coordinate 4,210,724 of NZ_CP100471.1, read as the reverse complement.
GCTCCTCGCCCTCGTCGATGCCGCCTTGCGGCATCTGCCAGAGCTGCGTGGTCCCGGCAAATTCGCTGTCCGGTTCGGCGATGCGGTGCCCAACCCAGACCAGCCCGTCGCCATTGAGGATCATCAGCCCGACACAGGGGCGGTATGGCAGCGTCTCGGGATCGATCTTTTTAGCCATCGGAGTTTAAAGCCGTTCTGAGATTCGCTCCGGCGAGGCAGTGGCGAATGATTTCGAGAACCGGAGCGGAGCGTACTCAAAGTAGGCTTGCCCCGGAAGCGGAAAACGTGGGTTCGTTCCAGTCACTGCCACCCGGCCCCGTTGCCGCCGTTGCGGTCGAATGGCAGAGTAATCCCATGAAAAATATTCAAATCATCGACGGCGCCTTGAACGCAACCTTCAGCGTGTTCGAGGCAACAGAGGAGGAGTACGCCGCCATCTTCCCGGATGGAAGAGACATGGAACTGGCCGAAGATTTATTTGAGCGGCTTGGTGAAGACGAGGCAGGTCGCGTGCTGGCGCCGCTTTGGGGTCGTCCCATCCTGAAACGCGATGTGCTCGGAATCCACGGCACCCTGTTCTACAACAACGAATATCGGCGGAGACACATCCCGCAATCAAAGCGCGAGGTCGACTGGGATGATGGTTCAATCAATCAGGCCCAGAGAGAGCTCTTTTCTCGGCATCGTTGAAAATCGCCACAAGCGCCGATCAGCCTTTTTCCGGGTCGATGGCCACCGCCGAGATCGGCACGATCTCGATGCCGCGCTTTTTTGCTTCGACCGCCCAGGACGCCACGGTGTCGACGGTGAGGTCGAAGGCCGAGCCGATGCCGACGGCGGAGCCTTTGGCACGCGCGGTCGCTTCCAGCGCGTCGAGCTTTTTCAGGATGGCGCCGCGGTCCTGCACGGCGTCGATTGCCGTATCGCCGGCGACGAACGGCACACCGTCCTTCAAGGCGAGATCGGACGCCAGGCTCCGCGCGGACGAGCCGTCATCGATATAGGCAAGGCCGCGCTTGCCAAGCTCGGCCATGAACGGCCCCATCGCTGTCGCGTCGGCCGAAAAGCGCGCCCCCATATAGTTTATGACGCCGGTATAGTTGGTGGTCCGCGACAGCGCCCAGCGCAGATTCTTCAGATTGTCGTCCTGGCTTGCCGCCACTGTCAGCGTGTTGCGGCCGGGATTGACGTTGGGATAGTCGAACGGTTCGAGCGGCACCTGCATGACCACCTCATGCCCGCTCTGCCGTGCCGCCTGCATCCAGCGGCCGATGCTGTTGCCTTGCGGCGCAAAAGCCAGCGTCACTTCGGCCGGCAGCTTGGCGATCGCGGCCTGCGTGCCGGTCTGCGACACGGCAAGCCCGCCGATGACGATTGCCACTCGAGCGCCACGCGAACCCGACCACGGCCGCGCATAGACATCGAACGGCCGCCGGCCGTCAGCGGCGCGAACCGGCAACGGGCCGGTGTCGCTGGCCTCGATCAGCGCCCTGTCGGGGATATGCGCGATCTTCAGGTTCTGGCCGATCGTCGACGGGTCGTGGATGACGATGGCTGCATTGGGCGGGCCATCACCCTCCTGGGACTGCACATGGATGATCTGCGGACCGCTGGCCTTGGGCGTTTCCGCCTTCGGCGCTGCCGCCGTCGCTTGAGCAGTGGGCGCTGCGGCCGCGGGCTCGGCCGCCGCCGTCACCTTCGGCGTCGAGACCGCGATTGCTTCCGGTTTGCGGAACGGCTTCTCGCGCAGCGCGATCGCGCCGGAGATGCCGACCGCGGCCAGCACGACCAGCGTCGCCGCGACGGCGCCAGCGCTGATCCCGCGCGACGCGGCACGCGGTCGGACGGTCTGTCCGAGCGGGCGTTCGATGTCCTTGCCGACGTCAGCCAAGCCGCATCCCCCGGCGCGTGATCAGCGAAATCTTCGCCATGCGCAGATCCAAAACTGACGGCGCGTCCCCTGCGCCTTTGAGGCACAGCGCCCAGCTGCCCCCGAATCAAACTGCCGGAACCTCACGGTCCCGGCAGCATTGCATCGCTTCGATTGGGCAGCCAGAGCTACCAGTCGATTTCACTGGTTAAGCACTGCCTTCTCCGGATTCGGCGGGAATGCCGGATCGGTCTTTTGGCCGCGCAGCAGCTGTTCGGCATAGATCAGCTGCAGATCGTCCTTCGGATCCGGCGGCACATAAGCAGCCGAGCCCGAGCCGGTATCGCTCTCGTCGGCGCCCTTGATGTGGCCCTTGAGGTCAGATTCACCGCGCGTCAGGTCCCTGCCCTGCAGTTCGGGCGGCAGCGGCTGGTCGACCTTGATGTCGGGCGTGATGCCCTTGCCCTGGATCGACTTGCCGGACGGCGTGTAATAGAGCGCCGTCGTCAGGCGCAGCGCGCCGTTCTCGCCAAGCGGGATGATGGTCTGAACCGAGCCCTTGCCGAAGGACTGCGTGCCGACCACTGTCGCGCGGCGCAGGTCCTGCAGCGCGCCGGCGACGATCTCGGAGGCGCTGGCCGAACCGCCATTGACGAGCACGATCAGCGGCTTGGCGCCGATGTCGTCGCCTGCCTTGGCGTCGAAGCGTGTGACGTCCTTCGGGTCGCGGCCGCGGGTCGAGACGATCTCGCCACGGTCGAGGAAGGCGTCGGACACGCTCACCGCCTGGTCGAGCAGGCCGCCCGGGTTGAGGCGCAGATCGAGCACATAGCCCTTGAGCTTGTCGTTCGGCACCTGCTTCTTGATGGTGTCGATGGCGTTCTCGAGGTCGTCATAGGTCTTTTCGGTGAAGGAGGTGATCTTCATGTAGCCGATGTCGTTCTCGACCCGGAACTTGACCGCCTTGACCTTGATGATATCGCGCACCACCGTCAACTCGATCGGCTTGTCGGCGCCCTGGCGCAGGATGGTCAGCTTGATCGGCGTGTTTACCAGGCCGCGCATCTTTTCGACCGCATCGTTGAGCGTCAGGCCGCGAACCTCTTGGCCGTCGATCTTGGCGATATAGTCGCCGGCCAGCACGCCTGCCTTGGCAGCCGGGGTGTCGTCGATCGGCGTGATCACCTTGACCAGGTCGTTCTCCATGGTGACCTCGATGCCAAGGCCGCCGAACTCACCCTTGGTCTGCACACGCATGTCCTGCGCCTGCTCGGCATTCATGTAGGAGGAGTGCGGGTCGAGCGAGGTGAGCATGCCGTTGATGGCGTTTTCGACCAGCGACTTGTCGTCCGGCGGCGTCACATACTGCGCCCGCACGCGCTCGAAGATGTCGCCGAAGATCGCCAGTTGCTTATAGGTCTCGGAGCCTGCAGCGTTCGCCGTTGAGCCGGGCGCCCCATAGACCAGGCTCATCGCTGACGCGCCCATCAGCGCACCGGCAATAAGAAGCGACAGTTTCCGCATCATTTCACGTCCTTCCAGAGAAGCGGTCCGCCCACCATGGGGTCGGATCGACGGGTTTTCCATCCTTGCGGAACTCGACATAGAGTTCCGGCGTGGCATTTCCATTCTTCGAGGCCGAGGTGCTTGCCACCCGGGCCTCTCCCATCGCGCCGACCGGCTCTCCTGCGAGCACCGACTGGCCAGACGCGACGCTGATTCTGCTCATCCCCGCCAGGACGACATGATAGCCGTCTCCCGCATTGAGGATCAAGAGTTGACCATAGGAGCGAAAAGGCCCCGCATAAAGCACATTTCCGTCCGCCGGTGCCGTGACGATGGCTCCCGATTGTGTCGCAACCATGTCGCCGAGCATCACCGCGCCGTTACCGTCATCGGCCCCGAAACGCAGCTTGATCTTGCCGGTGACCGGCAGCGAGACTTGTCCCTGAAGTGCCGAAAACGGCGCGGCGGCGGTGAGGCGGTTGCCTTCCGGCACGGGCAGCGAAGCCAGCTCCGTCGACGCGGTTGTGCCGGCATCGGCGTTATCGGCGTCCGGCTTATCGCTGTCGGCCGCTTTCTGTTCGCCTGCCTTGACGGCATCCGCCGCCTTGCGGCTCTTGTCGGCTTCAAGCGAAGCGATCAGCTCTTTCAGGCTGCCGGCCTTGGCCGCAAGCGCCTGGGACCGCTGCTTTTCAGCGGCCATCGCCGTCCAGGTGTCCGCCTCGAGCTTCTGCTTGGCTTCGAGCAGCATGGAGAGGCGTTTCTTTTCCGCCGTCTGCTCGCCGACCGCCGCCGTCAGCCGCGTCCGCTCGGCCTCGATCGAGGCCGTCACCCGGGTCTGTTCCCTGAGGTCGGCCAGCAATTTGTCGGTCTGCTGGCGCAGTTCCGGCACCACTGCGCCGAGCAGGATGGCGCTGCGCACCGACGACAGCGCGTCTTCCGGCTTGACCAGGATCGCCGGCGGCGGATTGAGCCCCATGCGCTGCAGCGCGCCCAGCACCTCGGCCAGCACGTCGCGCCGCGCCGCCAGCGAGACACGGATCTTCTGTTCCTCGCCCTTCAGTCCTTCGAGCCTGGCGCCGATATCCTCGATGTCCTGGCCGAGCTTCTGCTCGGTCATCGCCGACTGGATAAGCGCCGCGGTGATCGAGGCATGGTCCTTCTTGACCGAAGCAATGTCGGCGGCGAGCTTGGCCAGCCGTTCGGACGACAGCGTGATCTCGGCCGACACCTTCTCATATTCGGCACGGCTCAAATCGGGGTCGGGCGCCACGTCCAGCGTATTTTCGGCTCGCGCAAGCCCGAGCGACAGCAAAACCACCGCTGCAGCGATGCCGCAGCGCGCGTGCCGGAAGCCCGTTCGTGATTTCCCGTTGTCAGCCATTGAAGCCCGACTCTATGCGTGGCTTCGTTAACGAACCATCAACCATGATCGAACCGAAGCCTAGCACAAAACAGCCGCGCATTGGGGCGGAAATCCGGACGATTGATCCTCGACCCCTGATTTACGAACGGTGGTAGGGATGTCCCGAAAGAATCGTTGCCGCCCGATAGAGCTGCTCGCCCAGCATGACGCGCACCAGTTGGTGCGGCCAGGTCGCCGCGCCGAACGAGACCATCAGCTCAGCCTGATCGCGAATCGACTGGTCGTGCCCGTCGGCGCCGCCAATGGCGATGACCAACGCCTTGCGTCCGCCATCGCGCAGCTGGCCGATACGGCTGGCGAAATCGTCTGAGGACAGGTTTTTGCCGCGTTCGTCGAGCAGGAACAGCGCCGTGCCCGGCTGCAGCTGTGCCTGCAGCTTCTGGCCTTCCTCGCGGCGGCGCTCATTGGCGTTCTGGGCTCGTCCCTCGGCGATCTCGGCGACACCAGAGAATTCGAACCCGATCGCCGGGCCGCTCTTGGCGAAACGCTCGAAATAGCGGTCGGCGAGCTCTCTCTCGGGGCCGGCCTTCATCCGGCCCACGGCATGAACTGCTATCTTCATCCCTGCCTCGGCGAGCTTTCAATCCATGTCGCACCCAGGATGGTTACGACATGAGACGAAGCTCAGTGCAAGGTCTCTTCCTCGAGGTCCGGCGCCTGCCACATCTTTTCAAGATTGTAGAATTCGCGGACTTCTGGGCGGAAGACATGGACGATGATGTCGCCTGAATCGATCAGGACCCAGTCGGCGCCGGACAGCCCCTCGACGCGCGCCGTGCCGAGACCGGCATCCTTGAGCGCCTTGAGGAGGTGGTCGGCGACAGCCGAGACATGACGGTGCGACCGGCCCGACGCGATGACCATATAGTCGCCGAGGCTCGATTTCCGCTGAATGTCGATTGAGACAATATTTTCGGCCTTGGAGTCTTCCAGACTGGCAAGGACTGTCTTGATGGCACGGGACACGGCGTCATCTACGCTGATCCTGGCCGGCGAAGGCATGATGTCAGCCTTCTTCCGCAATGCTGTTCTCAGTGTATTTCCTTTCGCAGCAAGAACAACCAAATCACCCACGAAATCAGGTGACACCCTATAGATAGGCAGAGTTCCCTTGCAGTTTCAAGACGGGAGGCCCTGCCAGCGCGAACGCAGTGCACGACTTCCGGTTCCGGAGCCTTGAGAAAAATCGGAACCCATGGCCGCGGCAGGGGTTATCGACACACCCCCCAAACGGATTTTCCTGATGCCAATCGACCCCCAGAACACGCTGCTCACCGTGCAGGCTGGCCTTGCGCAACTCAGCACACTGATCGTTTCCTATTCCTTCTCCGCCATCGGCGCCATCATCCTGCTGGTCGTCGGCTATCTCGTCGCCGGGCTCGCAGAACGATCGATCTCAGCCGGCCTCGGCCATATCCATGGTTTCGACGCGACGCTGCGCCATTTCTTCTCGAAGATCGTGCGCTACGCCATCCTGATCCTGGTGGTCATCATGGTGCTCGGCCAGTTCGGCGTTCAGACGGCCTCGATCATCGCCGCCATCGGCGCCATCGGGCTGGCAATCGGCCTGGCGCTGCAAGGCACGCTGCAGAACATCGCCGCAGGCATCATGCTTCTGGCGCTCAGGCCATTCCGTATCGGCGAATATGTCGAGGTCGGCGCCATTTCCGGCACCGTCGAGGAAATCGGCCTGTTCGCCACCAAGCTCCGCACGACAGACGGCGTCTATGTGCTGGCGCCCAATTCGACGCTATGGAACCAGCCGGTGCGCAATTTTACCCGTAATGGTGTGCGCCGCGGCGATATCACGCTGAGCATCGGCTCCTGGAACGACATCGACTTGGCGCAGAAAACCATGCTGGGCGTTGCCGGCAGCGAGCGCCGCGTCAAGCGAGAGCCGGCGCCGATCGCCTTCGTTGCCACCGTGGGCGATGCCAGCGTCGCCATCACCTTGCGCTACTGGACCACGGCGGCGGATTTCTTCGCCACCCAGATCGATCTCACCAAACGCGTCAAGCAGGCGTTCGACGCCGAGGCCATCTCGGTACCGGCGCCGCCGCCAGGGGTGCGGCAGGAGCCTTCCGCGACCAGGCAATAGCGAAGCAACGTCAGCGCTGATCTTCCGGCGCGTAGGCGAGCTCCACCGGCAGCGGCGCCTGCGCCGACATCGGCGCGAAACTGCTGGTCTCGGTAGCGGGGACGGCGCGCGTGGTGGCCACTCGCCACAGCACGAACAGGCAGAAGACGGTGGCGATGACGATAGCCACATAGATGAAGGCCTGCGTGCCATAGACAGCCGACAGGGCCGTCACGATACCCGGCACGATGAACCCCGACAGCGACCAGGCAAACAGCAGCGAACTCGACAGCGCCACCATGTCGTCCTTGCCGGCGCGATCGGCGGCGTGTGCGCTGGCCAGCGAATAGATCGATTCCGAAGCGCCGTCCCAGATCACATAGATCACCACCAGCACCGCCAGAGCGCCACCGTCAAAGCCGATAGCCAGAATACCGGCAACGATGGCCAGTGCCGCAGCGCCGGCCAGCACGTAACGGCGATCGGTACGATCCGAAATCCAGCCGAGCGGGATCTGCAGGATCAGCGTGCCGACGGGCATGGCCGACAAAAGCAGCGCCACATCGGCCTGGCTGTAGCCCTTGGCCGTGGCATGGATCGGTGCGAACCCGGCGATCGCCATCGACAGGCCGCCGACGGCCAGCATGCCGGCCACGCCGACCGGCGAGATCCGCCAGGCGCGGCCAAGCGCCACGGAGGCTGCGCGAGGTGGCGGCGGTTGAGCCAACCGCGTCATGCCGACCGGCAGGATCGACACCGCGGTGAAGGCAATGCCGATCAGCGGCGCCTGCGCCGTCGCGATGTCGACCGCCGCCAGCAGGGCATAGCCGACGCCAAGTCCGGCGACATAGGCGACGTAAAACACCGCCATCACCCGGCCGCGAATGGCGTTTGCGACGGCATCGTTGAGCCAGCTCTGGGCGACGATGAACAGGCCGCATATTGCAAAACCGTAAAGCGCGCGCGCCGCGATCCACAGCAGCGGGTAGGTGCCGGCGCCAATGGCAGCATTCGACAGCGCTATCAGCGCCGACAGCACCATGAAGGCGCGGGCGTGCCCGACGCGGCGCACCAGCGGCCCGGTCAGGATACAGCCGGCAAGTCCGCCGGCAGACAGGCCGGTGATGATCAGCCCGGCCCAGGTCGGATCGAAGCGCTCGACGCCAAGCCGGACCGGGATATAGGCGAACATCAACCCGTTGCCGACCGCGATCAGCGCCATCGACACGATTACGCTGGCAATGGCGATCACGGGCGCCGGCGGGGCGCCATGATTGGGGTCGATGTCGGTCTGGTTCACTGAAGTGGCCATATCCAGCGCAGCATCGCCCAGCCAATCGCGAAAGGCCGCCGTAAAAGCGACATCGGCGATCTGGTCTTACGGAGTTACCCCTTGGCTTGCTGGCGAATAGCACTCGATGACAGCGACGAGCGTGGGCCGTGGATGAAGGTCCAGGCCGGCGCCTTCATGCGGGCGAGCCGGGGCGCGTCACCCTCGTCGACGCGGGCATAGTCGAAGGTCTTGGCTACGACCGAGGACAGGAAGGACAGCGTCGCGCCCGGGCGGTCGATGACGGCGATGGGGAAGGTCATGACGATCTGGCGCCAGCGCTGCCAACGGTGGAAATCGCGGAGTGAGTCGGCGCCCATGATCCAGACGAAGTCGACGCCGGGATTGCGTGCCTTGACCAGCGCCAGCGTGTCGGCGGTGAAGCGAATATGATACGCCGCCTCGAAGGCGGTGACCTTGATCTTCGGGTTCTTGGCGATCTGCTCCGACTGGAGCAGCCGGTCGCTCAGCGGCGCCAGTTCCCTGGTGCTCTTCAGCGGATTGCCAGGCGTCACTATCCACCACAATTGGTCGAGCGCGAGGCGCCGCAAGGCAATTTCCGCCACCAGCGCATGGCCGGCATGCGGCGGGTTGAACGATCCGCCGAACAGACCGACGGCGAGGCCTTTCTCGGCATGCGGCATACGGAGGTAGTGCGAGGGGATGGCGGGCTGAAGGGACGACAGCATGGTGCTAGGCACCCCCCTCTGCCCCACCGGGCATCTCCCCCGCAAGGGGGGAGATCAGCAGCTTCGGCAAAGGCACTTTTCTTGCAACGTTAGTGATTGGCGAAAGCGGAAGAAAAACCTGATCTCCCCCCTTGCGGGGGAGATGTCCGGCAGGACAGAGGGGGGTGTCTGGGCTCAATGCCTCAAGCCCTGACGCGAATGATTCAAGGCCTCACCTGTCCCGACCCGCGCACGCGGTATTTGAACGAGGTCAGCTGCTCGACACCAACCGGTCCGCGCGCGTGCATCTTGCCGGTGGCGATGCCGATCTCGGCGCCCATGCCGAATTCGCCGCCATCGGCGAACTGCGTCGAGGCATTGTGCAAAAGGATCGCCGAGTCGATCTCGTTGAAGAACCGCTCGACCGCTTTGGTATCCTCGGCGATGATCGCCTCTGTGTGGTGTGAGGAGAACGTCTCGATATGGTCGATGGCGCCGGCAATCCCGTCGACCAGTTTTACCGCGATGACGGCGTCGAGATATTCGGTCACCCAGTCGGCATCGGTCGCCGGCTTGGCGTCGAAGAACAGCTTCATCACTTCCTGATCGGCATGGATCTCGCAGCCGGCGGCGCGTAGCGCGTCGAGGATCGGCACCAGATGTGTGGAGGCCACCGCGCGGTCGACCAGCAAAGTCTCTGCAGCGCCACAGACACCGGTGCGCCGCATCTTGGCGTTGACGGCGATCCTGACCGCCATGTCGAGATCGGCCGAGCGGTCGATGTAGAGATGGCAGATGCCTTCAAGATGGGCAAAGACCGGCACCCGCGCCTCGCTCTGCACGCGCCCGACCAGGCTCTTGCCGCCCCGCGGAATGATGACGTCGAGATTGCCGCCAAGCCCTTTCAGCATCTCGCCGACGGCGGCGCGGTCGGTGGTCGGCACCAGCTGAATGGCGTCTTCCGGCAGGCCGGCGGCCTTCAGCCCCTCGACCAGGCAGGCATGAATGGCGGCGGACGAATTGAGCGAGTCCGAGCCGCCGCGCAGGATCACCGGATTGCCGGCCTTGAGGCAGAGCGCGCCGGCATCCGCCGTCACATTCGGCCGGCTTTCATAAATGACGCCGACAACGCCGAGCGGCGTGCGCACGCGCTCGATCTGCAGGCCGTTGGGGCGATCCCAGGCGGCAATCACATCGCCGACCGGGTCCCTGAGCTCGGCGATTTCACGGATGCCATCCGCCATGGCACGGGTGCGCGCCGGATCGAGCTTCAACCGGTCCATGAAGGAGCCGGACAAGCCCGATTCGTGTCCGTTAGAGACATCGATGGCGTTGGCATCGAGAATCTGCTGCTGGCGCGCGATGATCGCGTCGGCCATGGCGAGAAGTGCGGCATCCTTGGCGGCGGCGGTCGCAATCGCCAACGGTCGGGCGGCCGCGCGGGCGCGGCGGCCGATATCAGCCATCAGCGCGACGGTGTCATCCCCGGATTGTTCATGCAACTTCAGCATGTCTCATCCTCCGCTTACCTCGCCCCCGGCCCATACCTGGCCGGCAGCCCGTATCTGGTCACCCGGATCGCTCACCACCAGATCGTCGCGGTGGATCATCGCCGAGCGCGCCTCGTAGCCGAGCACGGTTTCGATCTCCGCTGTCTTCAGGCCTGCGATCCTTACGGCATCGGCGGCATCGTAGGCAACAAGCCCGCGCGCGATCTCGCGCCCTTCCGGCGACAGGATGGCCACCGTGTCACCGCGCGAGAAATTGCCGCTGACCAGCCTGACGCCGGCCGGCAGCAAAGATTTGCCGGACAGCAGCGCACCGATGGCGCCGGCGTCGACGGTGAGCCGCCCGGCCGGTTCGAGCTGGCCGGCGATCCAGGTCTTGTAGCCTTTCACCGGATTGGCGCTCGGCCTGAAGAAGGTGGCGCGCTCGCCACGCTCGATCGCCATCAGTGGCGACAGCCTGGTGCCCGAGGTGATGATCATGGCGGTGCCGGCGGCGGTGGCGATCTTGCCGGCATCGAGCTTGGTGCGCATGCCGCCGCGCGACAGTTCTGATGCGGCCGCCCCGGCCATAGCCTCGATATCGGGCGTGATGCGGTCGACCACCGGAATGAATTTCGCAGCGGGATCGCGCGCCGGCGGCGCCGTATAGAGCCCGTCAATGTCGGAGAGCAGCACCAGCAGGTCGGCGCCCATCATGGTCGCCACGCGTGCCGCCAGCCGGTCATTGTCGCCATAGCGGATTTCGGACGTCGCCACCGTGTCGTTCTCATTGATGACCGGCACCGCCTTCATCTTGAGCAGTGTCGAGATCGTCGCCCGCGCATTCAGATAGCGTCGGCGCTCCTCGGTGTCGCCGAGCGTCAGCAGGATCTGGCCCGATTTCAGCGAGCCCTTGCCCAGCGCATCCGACCACGCGCCGGCCAGCGCGATCTGGCCGACGGCCGCAGCCGCCTGGCTTTCTTCCAGCTTCAATGCCCGTTTGCCGAGACCGAGAATGGTCCGGCCGAGCGCAATGGCGCCGGACGACACGACCAGGATCTCGGCGCCGCCATTGGCCAGCACTGCAATATCCTCGGCAAGCGAAGCCAGCCAGTCGCGCTTCAGGCCGCTGGTGCGGTCGACCAGCAAGGCCGAACCGATCTTGACCGTGATGCGCCGGTATTTTGTCAGCGACTGCGCCGTCATCGCTATCGGTCCCAGCGGGTCTCGACGGGAGCGGCAGCCCTGTCGCGCGCTTCGCCGACAACCGCCATCAGCGCCCGCAGCACCGCTTCGACGCCCTCGCCGGTGGCCGCCGACAGCAGCATCGGCGCGCGGCCGGCAGCGCGTTTGAGCGACGCAACCTTCTTCTTGCGCTCATCGGCGTCGAGGATATCGACCTGGCTCAGCGCCACGATCTCGACCTTCTCGATCAGCCCATTGCCATAGGCATCCAGCTCGGCGCGCACGGTCTTGTAGGCCTTTCCAGGATTTTCCTCCTGCGCCGAGACCAGGTGCAAAAGCACACGCGTGCGCTCGACATGGCCGAGGAACCGGTCGCCGATGCCGACACCCTCATGCGCGCCCTCGATGAGGCCCGGAATGTCGGCGATGACGAATTCGCGCGCATCGATGCGGGCAACGCCGAGACCTGGATGCAGCGTGGTGAAGGGGTAGTCGGCGATCTTTGGCTTGGCTGCGGTGACGGTTGCCAGAAAAGTCGACTTGCCGGCATTTGGCAGCCCGACCAGGCCGGCGTCGGCAATCAGCTTCAGCCGCAGCCAGACATTCATCTCTTCGCCGGGCTGGCCCGGATTGGCGCGGCGAGGCGCCTGGTTGGTCGAGGTCTTGAAATGCTGGTTGCCGAAACCGCCATTGCCGCCCTTGGCCAGCAGGAAGCGCTGGCCGACCACGGTCAGGTCGCAGATCAGCGTCTCATTGTCCTCGGCAAACACCTGGGTTCCGGCCGGCACCTTGAGCGTCACATCGGCGCCCTTGGCGCCGGTCATGTTGCGGCCCATGCCGTGGACACCGGTCTTGGCCTTGAAGTGCTGCTGGTAGCGATAGTCGATCAGCGTGTTCAGCCCATTGACCGCTTCCAGCCAGACATCGCCGCCGCGGCCACCGTCGCCGCCATCCGGGCCGCCGAACTCGATGAATTTTTCGCGCCGGAACGACACAGAGCCAGCGCCACCGTCGCCGGAGCGGATATAAACCTTGGCTTGATCGAGAAATTTCATTGGACTACGCAGTTTCTGTTGGCCTTGCGGCTTTGCTTTAGATCTTGCGCCTTGCTCTAAACCAAGGCGCGGCCAAGGGCGAGGCCGTTTTGCGACTAAAGCGCCGGAAGCCCTTTTGCCGGGGACGCGGTAGCAGTGTTCGCGGACGGAGCTTGAGGGGCGCGGGAATGAAGGTTGTAAGCTACAACATCCAGTACGGTATCGGTCTGGATGGCCGCTACGATCTCGGCCGCATCACCGCGGCGGTTCGCGGCGCCGACGTGATCGCGCTGCAGGAAGTGACCCGCAACAATCCGAGGAACGGCAACCGCGACATGGTCGCCGAGATCGGCGAGGCGCTGCCCGAATATTTTGCCGCCTACGGCAGCAATTTCGAGGTCAATGTCGGCTCGCGCCTGGAGGCCGGCCGCGCCATCACCACCACTTTCCAGCTCGGCAACATGGTGCTGTCGAAGACGCCGATCCATCTGTCGCGCAATCTGCTTTTGCCGCGCAGCCGCAGCCTTGAGGCGATGAACTTCCAGCGCGGCGCGCTCGAGGCGCTGGTCGAGACCCCGCTCGGCTTCATCCGCTTCTATTCCACGCATCTCGACCATCGCAGTCCGGTTGAACGCGCCAGCCAGATCCGTTTCCTGCGCCAGCGCCTGTTGAACTATGCCTTCGAGGGCGGCGGCCTCTCCGGCATTCCCGAGATCGGCCTGCCGGACCTGCCCTATCCCGAAGCCTTCATCGTCATGGGCGACTTCAACATGCTGCCCGGCTCGCCCGAATATGTCGAACTCGTCGGCCGCCCGGACCATGAATTCGGCATGCCGCTGACCGCCGATCTCGCCGTCGACGTCGCCCAGCGCCTGAACACACCAGACGTCGTCACCTGGGTCGATCCCACGCGACCCGAAGACACAAGCCGCCACAAGCGCATAGACTACATCTTCACCTCGGCCTCGCTCGCCGGATCGCTGAAGCGCCTGTGGGTCGACCCGCAAGCGGTCGGTTCGGACCATCTCCCGATTTGGGTCGAGATGGGCTGAGTTGAGCCCGATCCACCACCAACGTTTCCAAACCTGTCGTTTGGAGGCACGCGCCTAGGTGTGTTGAGATTCAGGTCAGGCCGAGCCGAAAACACTGGTTTTCGAGAACCGGAGCGGAGTGTACTTAAGTACGTGCACCGGAAGCGTATAAAACCCGCGTTTGCAGGCCGGCCTCACCTGAATATCAAAACACCTAGAAATGCACCCAGTTGCGCAGGCTGATCCAGGTCTTTCTGTCCAGCCGGTACCGCTCGACCGGCACCTGGCCGGCGACGATCGAGTTCAGCATGCCCTGGCCGGCATACTGGAAGCCGCATTTGTGGATGACCCGGCGCGAGGCCGGATTGATCACCCGCGTCGAAGCCTGCAGCACCTGGATCGACGTCCGTTGGAAGGCGAGGTCGACCAACGCGTGCGCGGCCTCCGTCGCATAGCCGCGCTTCCAATAGGGCTCGCCGATCCAGTAGCCGAGTTCCAGCCCGCGATCGGTCATGTTGAGGCCGGCGCAGCCGACGAAAATGTCGGTGCCGGCGAGCGTCAGGGCGTAGGCGATGCCGGCCCGGCGCGACCGGGTCATGGCCAGGAAGGCGCGTGCCTCGGCCTCGCCATAGGGGTGCGGCATGCGGGCCAGCATCTCGGCGACGTGACGGTTGTCGGCAAGCTCGACCAGTTGCGCGATGTCGGCTTCGCACGGGGCGCGCATCACCAGCCGCTCCGTGGCCAGCACCGGGCGATCTATCGCGTAACTTTCGTCTTCGGTGTCTTCCGCTTCGGCAACCATTCGACGTCCTCCAGGCAAGAAAAAAGGGGAGATGGAAAACCCATCTCCCCTGATCCTTTTCCTGGCTCCATTCAATGGTTTGGCCAGACACCGGTTCCCGAGATGGGCGCCGGTTTTATAGTGCGGAACCGGCTACTCCGCGGCTTTGGTAATCGGGTTGACCGATACGTAGGTTCGGCCGTTGGCTTTTTTGTTGAAGGTGACTGCGCCGGTCTCGAGCGCAAAAAGGGTGTGGTCCGTGCCCATGCCGACATTGACGCCGGGATGCCAGGTGGTGCCGCGTTGACGGATGATGATGTTGCCCGGGATGACGGCTTCGCCGCCGAACTTCTTCACGCCCAGACGCTTGGAATGCGAGTCGCGACCGTTGCGCGACGAGCCGCCAGCTTTCTTGTGTGCCATCTAACTAACTCCGATGCGCCCTGGGGCGCTTGAATGGTCTTATGAACGCGTTCGCGTTCCGTTTCAAGTCCGATCCGGCAACCTTGTCGCCGGTTCGTTTTACTTCTTCGCCAGTTCCTTGGCCTGCTCGCGCCAGTCGTTGATCTGGTCGGTGCTGAAGGGCATGTGCGCGTCGATCTTGGCCACGTCCTTGTCCGACAGCTTGGCAAGCTGGGCGAAGGTGGTGATGCCCTGCTCGTGCAGCTGGCCGGCGGCAACCGGGCCGATGCCCTTGATCACGGCCAAATCGTCCGGCTCGCCCTTCGGCGCCTTGAACAGCGGCGCGGCGACGGCGGTCTCCGTCTTGGCTTCATCCTTCGGAGCAGCCTCGGCTTTGGCTTCCTTCTTCGCCTTGGCTTCCTTCGGCGCGGCCTCAGCCTTCGCCTCGGGCGCTACGTCAGCCTTGACTTCCTTGGCTTCCACCTTGGCTGCGGCCTTCTTGGAAGGCTTGGCGCCACCCAGCAGGATCTCGGCGATCCGCACGGTGGTCAGAAGCTGGCGGTGGCCGATCTTGCGGCGCGAATTCTGCCGGCGGCGCTTCTTGAAAGCGATGACGGTGCGGTTCTTGCCCTGCTCGACGACTTCCGCCGTGACCAGAGCGCCATCGACGAACGGGGCGCCGAAGGTGACATTTTCGCCTTCGCCATGGGCGAGGACGCTGCCGATTTCGACGATATCGCCGACATTGGCTTCGAGCTTCTCGATCTTCAGGAGATCGTTGGCGGCAACGCGATACTGCTTACCGCCCGTTTTAATGACTGCGAACATTTTTTGCCTTTCGCTGTTCGGTCGGCCTCGATGAGCCGCGTCACGCGGTTCGGCCGTCTTTTTGTCAGTCTGCGGGTTCGAAAAACAAGCGGCGTGGAAGAACCCTCCACGCCGATTGCGCGCTTCCCCTAACCGAAGGTTCGGTACGAGTCAAGGCAAACGGGCGGAATCCTTGGCCACGCCGCCTCCTTGCCGCCCCCGATCTCTCCGGTCGAGGACCGGTTGGCCCCATCTGCCGACGTGGCCGCAACGCAGCCCTCCAGACAGAGCCCGCACAGGAAGCTGAATTCCCCCGCGGATTTGGCCTTGTAACCTGCCCGCCCAGCCGTTATCTAGTGCGCCGCGCCGGCAACGGCCGACCATGACCGCGGAGAGGTGGCAGAGTGGTCGAATGCACCGCACTCGAAATGCGGCATGGGTGCAAGCCCATCGGGGGTTCGAATCCCTCCCTCTCCGCCACCCTACGCCCTGCGGGCTTCGGGTGGCAGGCCACCCGGAACCGCATCTGGGCGTAGGAGTGTCGCCCGAAGCTACGAAGTAGCGTAGGGGGACCGGAACGAAGCAGGATGCCCTCCGAAGCTTCAGCGAAGGGGCTGCCGCTAGGCAACAAGGCCTTGCCTCATTTGGTTTACCTCTTCGATCGGGACTGGATGCCCGGTGAGGAAGCCCTGCATCAAATTTACCCCCAGGCGCTGCAGCAATATGTACTGCTCCTCCGTTTCAACGCCCTCGGCGAGCACGACATGGCCGAGATTGCGAAGCAGTCCGACCATGTCCCGCAACAGGCTCAAGCCACGAGACGTCTGGCAATCGTGGAGGAAGCTGCGATCGATCTTGACCACGTCGAATTTGAAGCGGCGGAGCCATGTCAGGCCGGCAAATCCCGTTCCGAAGTCGTCCAGCCAGATCTGAACGCCGAGTTTTCGCAACCGCTCCACGTTTCTTACCGCTTGCGCCTCCAGAAAGATGTCACTGCCTTCGGTGATTTCGATGGCCAGTTTCTGGGGCGCAAGACCGTGCCTGCCAAGGATTTCGGTGATCCGGAGCGAAAAGTTGGGAGCCTTGAGCTGAAGAACGGAGACGTTCACCGTCACGACCGAGCCCAATCCGTATTCCGTCATGTCACCGCAGGCTCGATCGATCAGCCACGTACCCAGTTCCACGATCGCTCCGGTCTGCTCGGCAACGGGTATGAATACGGACGGACTGATCATGGTGCCGTCGAAGTCGCATACCCGCATCAGACTCTCGTGGCCCAGCACGCGTCCCGACGCCAGCTCGCGAATTGGCTGGTAGGCGACAGAAACGAGCTGGTTGGAAACTGCCACCTTCAGCAGTTCTGAAAGATTTTCGCCCGAGCGATCCTGGCTGGTGGCGTGTGGGTCGTAAATCGTGAACGTAGCCCGACCGGCAAACTTGGACGCGTAGAGTGCGCGGTCAGCTTCCTGCAGCAGGATTCTAAGCTCTATGCTCTGATCGGCGCGCGTCAACGACGCTCCGGCACTGATCGTGACGATGTTGAGCTTGTCGCCCCGGTCAGGGTGATAGATATCCAAATCCTCTACAGCGCGACAGAATTTCTTCGTTATCTCATGAAGGTGAGCCCGCCCGGTGACCTTGCAGAGAATGACGAATTCTTCTCCGCCATAGCGGGCCGCGATGGCGTTGTTGGCAGCCGCCATCTCGGAGAGGACATGGGCGAGTTTGATCAGGCAATCGTCGCCGGCCTGATGACCAAGTCCGTCATTGAACCTTTTGAAGTAGTCGACGTCGATCAGAATGAGCCCTATCTCGTCGTCGTCCGCGGCCCAGTCTTCGCGCAGCTCCGAGAATTCTCGAATGATCGCCCTGCGGTTCTTCATTCCCGTGAGCGGATCGGTGTCGGCGATTTCGGTTAGCTTTTGCCCCTTCTTGATAGCAGCCTGCTCCTGGAATTGTGCCCGAAGCGCGTGCAGGAAGGTCTGGTAACGCTCCAGGCTCAGCCGCCACGAAAGATAAAGCGACAAGACGAGGCAGTTCACGAAATAGGCCGACAACACGACCCGACCGGCGATCTCGGCCTGAAGGGAGAACATCGCGGCGTACACAAAGCTTGCGGCGACCGTCGCGGAGGCAAGGGCTGAAAGCCAAAAACGGAAGTTGAAGAACAGATTCGCACCCAGGATGAACACGGTGCCAAAAACCATGAAATGGGAGAGGGCATCCTGATGCTCTGTTCCAACAGCGGAGACGAGCCACCCAAGGGCACCGGATACAATCGCCAGCGCTGCTACAAGGTGCAAGGTGGCAAGGGCAAAGCCCCGTCGGGCGACAAATTCGACAAGCGCCAGGGAAGTGATCCCTAGCGTAACGCGCGTCAAAACAAGCCGGCCGGCGATATCCGGAAAAAGAAACCAATCGAAAAGGCCATAGGCCACATAGCTGAATACAGCAGCCGCAATACCCCATCGCACAAGGCTGCGATTCTCATCGGCATCCTTCTGCAGGAACAGTGTCAGGAGTTCCGGATCGGCGGAATGCCACCGCGGACGTCCAATCGCTGCCGCCACCTTCTGGGCAACGTCCTCGCTCAGTTGCATCGCAACGCTCCTCCGCGATCTGCAGTAGCGAATGCAACAGCCGACGTCGCCTGCGGTCGGGGAATGAAGACGTCCCTGTCCGCAAGAAAAGTCAGATGTCGCTAACCGAGGGTAAACGGGCGGTTCGGATTTAGCCAGTTTGCAGGATTGATGGCCGTTCCGTTGATTAAAATTTTACTAAAATTTTATTAAAATTGTTAGCATTGGTTGGCGGCGCACCTATGCTGCTGGCCGGGGACCGGGGCGGTAAACCGGAGAGTAAACGGCATGCCTATCAAGCCAAAACTGCAGCTCGACCAATACAGCCTGGTCACCACCAGGCTGATGAAGAAACATGTTGCGACCTCCGAAGAGGCGGCTGACTCCGACGAGTTGAGGGACAGCACGGCCCAGCTCGCCCTGATACTGGACCTTGCTCATCAAGCCTTTGCGCGAAACAAACCGGCCGCCCCCGTCGTCCATCGTTTGGCGGGGCGACTCCACAAGCTCCGCCGGCAGGTTGCTACCGCGGTTTGGCAGAAACTCGTTCCTTTGGCTCAGCAGCATCGGGTCGCGGAATATTTGCTCCAGGACCCGTTCACGCGGTGGTCGGTCGAAAAACCGCGCGGGTATTCGGGCGATGCAGGCCTGCTGGATATTTACTACAAGCATCCGATCGCCGACGAGATCGTGGCCTCGTCGACCTTACTTGGTCGGCAAATCTATGCGTACACCAGTGAAGCTGCCAGTTCGGTGGCGGGGCGCGAGCGGCGGGATATTCTGGCCAGGACCGTGGACGAGACGGCCAGCAGTGTGGAAAAGGCTGAGGTGCTGGCGATTGCCTGCGGCCACCTCAGGGAAGCCGAACGCTCCGACGCGTTGGCCAGGCATAAACTGCAACGTTGGATCGGCCTGGATCAGGACCCCGTCAGCGTAGCCACGGTGAACCACGACTTTGCCGGCACGGCAGTCGAGGCAGTCCAGGGTTCCGTACGCGGCATCCTACGCCGCGCCTACGCCCTTGGCACATTCGATCTCGTCTACGCATCGGGGCTTTACGATTACCTGCCGCGTGCCATCGGCGTCCGCCTGCTTCAAAGAGCCATGGAACTCGTCAAGCCCGGTGGCGAATTCCTGTTTGCCAATTTCAGCGACGAGATAACGACGGATGGTTACATGGAGACTTTCATGGATTGGCCGCTCATCCTACGTTCGGCCGACGATATGTGGGACATCATCAATGCCGCCCTCGGCGGGAGTCCTTTCGACGCGAAAGTCTACTATGGCTCGAACCGGAATATCGTTTACGGCAAGGTGAGGAAGGGCGATCTCTAACTAGGCGCGGGAATCGCGCGCGCATCCCCGTAACAAGGTAGGTCTGCCATGACGAGGCCATGCCTTCGCCGGCTTTCCGGCGACGGGCGAGCAGGTCGTCCGGGCTGCGGGCGGCCTACGCCGTGTTCGTTCTGCTTGCCGCCATACAGATGTGGCGGCGGTTCCAGCAGCACGACGGTGCTGCCCGCTCGGCGGGCTGCGTCTGGCCGTGTTGCTGGCACTGCCGCTGATCGCCAGGCTGTCGGTCGTGCAATGCAACGCGACTGGCCGGCCTGATCAGGCCTCGAAATAGCGGGCACGATCGAGATCGGCGATGAGCCCCGGCCCGGTCGGCTGCCATCCCAGCGCAGTGCGGGTCTGCTCACTTGACGCCGACAAGTCCCTGCCGATGAAATGCCCGAGAAAGCCGAAATGCGCAGCCGCGTCCTCGGGGCCTATGGAAGCGACCGGCAGGCCGAGCCGGCGGCCGATGATCTCGGCGATCTCTTTGCTCGCCACGCCCTGTTCGGCAACCGCATGATAGCTGACGCCGCCCGCCCCCTTCTCCACCGCCAGCCTGTACAGGGTGGCGGCGTCGAACCGGTGCACCGCCGCCCAGCGATTTGCGCCGTCGCCAACATAGGCCGAGACGCCCTTTTCACGCGCAATGGCAATCAGCATCGGCACGAAACCGTGATCGCCCTCGCCATGGACCGTCGGCGCCAGCCGCACCGTCGATGCGCGCACCCCGCGCGCGGCGAACGCCACGGCCGTTGCCTCCGAAGCGCGCGGCATGGAGGCCGACGGCGGCGCGGGTTTGTCGTCTTCGGTTGCCGGCCTTCCCTGCGCAAAACCGGCGAGGCCGGAGGTGACAAGCAGCGGCCGCTCGGAACCCTCGAGCGCCGCGCCGAGCGTTTCGATGGCGCGCTGGTCAACTGCGCAACTGGCGGCGAATCTCGAAAAGTCGTGGTTGAAGGCCGTGTGGATGACGCCATCCGATTGGGCAGCGCCGCTGCGCAGGCTGTCGAAATCCTCGATATCGCCGCGATGCGCCTCGGCACCCGCTGCCACGATCGACTTCGCACCTGCTCCCGACCGTGCGAGGCCAAGCACCTGATGGCCCGCCCCGAGCAATTCCCGCACAACCGCCGAACCGACAAAACCGGTGGCGCCCGTAACGAACACACGCATGATCATTTCTCCTTGGTTTTTGTCGAACGCCGTAAAGGCAGCCCGTTGCGAAGGAGATAGAAGTTTGAGATCATACGATCTATACTGTAAAATCCGAGATATCTTCGCAATCGTCCGAGAACGCTCATGGATCCGCTGTCAGACGTGCTGTCGCTACTGAAGCCGCGCAATTACCTGTCGGCTGGGCTGGAAACCGGTGGCGACTGGGCGATCCAGTTTCCTGACCAGCAGGCCGCCATCAAATGCGGCGCCGTGGTGTCCGGCCGATGCTGGCTGTCGGTCGAGGGCGTCCCTGACGCGGTGCGGCTGGACGTGGGCGACTGCTTCCTGTTGCCGCGCGGCCGGCCTTTCCGCCTTGCCAGCGATCTCGGCCTGCCGACGGTCGATGCGCGAACGATCTTTTCACCGGCGCGGACCGGCGGCATCACCGTCCATAATGGCGGCGGCGATTTCCTCCTGGTCAGCAGTCGCTTCACGCTGTCCGGCGACCATGCCGGCATCCTCTTGCGGATGCTGCCGCCCATCGTCCACATCCGCGGCGAGAGCGACCATTCGGCGCTTCGCTGGCCGGTGGAGCGGATGATGCAGGAATTGCGCCAGCGGCGTCCCGGCGGCTTTCTCATCGTCGAGCACCTCGCCCACATGATCCTGATCGAGGCCTTGCGCCTGCATATGACCGCGCAAGGCAATGTCGGCTGGCTGTTCGCACTGACCGACAGGCAGATCGGCGCGGCGATCGGCGCCATGCACGAGGACCCGGCGCATGGCTGGACATTGCAGCAACTGGCGGAGCGCGCGGGCATGTCGCGATCGACTTTTGCGCTCAGATTCAAGCAGACGGTCGGGGCCTCACCCCTGGATTATCTGACGCGCTGGCGCATGATGCTGGCCGGCGACAGGCTGATGCATTCCGGCGATCCGGTTTCCGTCATCGCGCTGGCGCTCGGCTACGAATCCGAAAGCGCCTTCAGCACGGCATTCAAGCGCGTCATGGGCTGTTCGCCGCGGCAGTACAGCCGCCGGGAGCCGGACCTGACTGCGCAGGCCGAACGCGAAGCCGCCTGAGGCGGCGATCCGATCGCCTTGATCACCTTGCCCTTAAAGGCTGAAGCGCGAACGAAACTCGGTGAACGACATCGCCAGATGGTTCTCGTCCACATGGCCGGTGATTCCGTCCACACTGCGCGAGTCGAGTTGTAGCGGGCGAGCCAGAGCGGACAATTGCCGAAGCCGCTCGGATTTCCCAGCGCGCTTCGACCGCTGCGGCCCTTCTGCTCAGATCGATCCCTTGCTTGCTCCATGGCATGCGCTTGACAATCGACTGATTCGCAACCCTTCGGGAATATAAGTATTTCAGTTAACTTAGGGATAATCGGCAGCAGGAACTAGATTTCAGACGCTCAATTGACACGAGCAAAATCGCGTTTTTCATGCTT
Organism: Mesorhizobium sp. C416B; assembly: GCF_030323165.1. Taxonomy (NCBI): domain Bacteria; kingdom Pseudomonadati; phylum Pseudomonadota; class Alphaproteobacteria; order Hyphomicrobiales; family Phyllobacteriaceae; genus Mesorhizobium; species Mesorhizobium sp. C416B. Next base: position 4,188,603 of record NZ_CP100471.1, on the reverse strand, counting down.
TCAGAATGACTTGCTCGCGTGCTGGCGGTTAACCGGCACCAACTTCTCCGATTTCCTTGCCTCTACGGCTGGGTAGCGCAATAGGGTTAATTGCGCGATTGCTAATATGCCTATATCTTAGGCGGCGCGGGGGGCCTCATATCTTCCCGCAGTGGCCGGTGCGGTGAAGCCCCACAAGCATGCCCAACCTGCACCGGCCATTCCCTATGGCTGGGTATGGTGTTCCCGCTCGGCAATCTTTTCCAAGAGCTTCCGTGAAGCCTCTAGGACGCGTCGCGTTTCGGCGATGGTCGATTGCAGGGAGTCCAGTTGGCTCTCCGCTCGGAGCTGGCTACGGCGGGCGCTTTCAATGAACTGGTGGTCAGGTTCCCACCGGTCTTTCATCGGGCTTAGCCTCTCTACAGACGAACGAACTTGTCGAGAAGCAGGCGTATCCGCTGGCCCTCAGCATAGGACAGCGCAAACGGTTCAATCACGAATGATCGGGTAATTTCCTGGTCTTCCTTGGCCACAGGAACGGACCATTCGCCGCCGGCTTCGACCACTTCCACGCAAGGCAATGCTTTGCGGATTGGACCCACGTTTCCACCACAGCCTCTATACGAAAAGCAATGGTAACCTCAAGTTTTATACTCCCGTCGAAAGCGGGTTTTCAACAACAAAGATGGTCTGAATCATACCATTCGGGTCAGGGATAGCGGCTGCCGACGTAGCGTCTCCAAGGCCGAGAAAACCGCCATCCGCGCGCAACAGCGGGTTTCCATAGTCACGGCTACATCCGAAGAATCGACCGCATAGATTCAGGAATGTGTGTTGTCGTCACGGTTCCATACAATTTGGAAGGCCATTCCCCTACGGCAGGGTAGCGCCAAAATGAAAGGATAAGCGGGCGGGCAAGTTGAAGGCGTACTGATGCCGGATCGGGCTTTGGTCCAGCAAAACCCCTTTCAGCCTGGCGTCTCGGAAAGGTGCGCGGCAATGGCGCTGACAAAAATCGCGCCGAACTCCTTGAGCTTGGCCGCACCTACGCCGTTGACCCCGGCAAAATCGTCGAGGTCTTGCGGACGACGCTCGGCCATGTCGATCAGTGTACGATCCGAAAACACCACATAGGCCGGCACCTGGCGTTCCTTGGCCAGACGCAGCCGCAGCGTCTTCAGCGTCGCGAGCAGCGACGCATCTACATTTTCGCTCTGGGGGCTCTGCCCGGCACGAGCCGCGCGGCGCGCGGCGCGCGTGCGCATCTCGACCCGATACTGGAACGGCACCTCGCCCCGGCCGAGTGCGTGGCCCTTGTCCGCGATGGCCAACCCGCCATGGCCGGCCGGGTCCGGCATCAGGAAACCGTTCGCGACCAGCTGGCGAATCATAGATTGCCAAAAATCCTTCTTGTGCGCGGCGCCATTGCCGAAGGCTGCCAGCCTGTGATGCCCCCTTGCCGCGATCTTTTCAGTCTCGTGGCCGATCAGGATGTCGATGACATGGCCGGCGCCGAAGCGCTCGCCGCTCTGCGCCACCGCCGCCAGGATGAGGCGCGCCTCGGCGGTGCCGTCGGCGCGCGGCGCCTGTTCCAGGCAATTGTCGCAATTGCCGCAAGGGACCGCCTCTTCACCGAAATAACCGAGCAGCACCTGGCGGCGGCACTCGGCCGTCTCGCAATAGCCGATCAGCGTATCGAGCCGGCCATGCGAGCGGCGCTTGTGTTCGACAGCGGCGTCCTCGTCGTCGATGAACATGCGGCGCATGCGGATATCGCCGAGGCCGTAAAGCATATGCGCCTCAGCCGCCCGCCCGTCACGACCGGCACGGCCGATCTCCTGGTAATAGGCTTCCAGGCTGCCGGGCAGATCGGTGTGGAAGACATAGGCGACATCAGGCTTGTCGATCCCCATGCCGAAGGCGATGGTCGCCACCATGACGACGCCCGACAGGGTCATGAAGGCGTTTTGATTCGCATCGCGCGCCTCCTTGCTCATCCCGGCGTGATAGGCGAGCGCGGTCACGCCGTTCTTTTCGAGAAACGCCGCCATCTCTTCGGTCTTCTTGCGCGACAGGCAGTAGACGATGCCGCTGCGCCCCTGATGGCGCTCGATGAAGTTGAGCAACTGCCGCTTGCTGTCCTGCTTGGGCTCGATGGCAAGCTTGATGTTGGGCCGGTCGAAGCCAAGCACCTGCGTTTCGACACGCCCGCCAAACAGCCGTCTCTCGATGTCTGCCCGCGTCGTCTCGTCCGCCGTCGCCGTCACCGCAATGATCGGTACGTCGGGAAAGATGCCACGCAGCTGCGACAGGTCATCATATTCGCGCCGGAACGCCGGCCCCCACTGCGAAATGCAATGCGCCTCGTCGATGGCGATCAGGCTGACATCGAGCCTGGCAAGCGCATCCAGCATCCGCTCGGTCATCAGCCGTTCCGGCGCGAGGTAGAGCAGCCGCGTCTGGCCCGACGCGACGCGGCGCCATGCCGCGACATTGGCATCACGGTCTATCGAGGAATTGATCGTATCGGCGGCGACGCCGGCGAGGCGCAGTGCCGCGACCTGATCCTGCATCAGCGCCACCAGCGGCGAAACGACAATGGTCAGCCCACCCTTGACCAGCGCCGGAACCTGGTAGCACAGCGATTTGCCGGCACCCGTTGGCATGACGGCCAGCACATGGCGGCCGCCAAGCAGCGCCTCCATCACCGCGGCCTGTCCGGGACGGAAATCGTCGAAGCCGAACACGTCCTTGAGGACGCGCCGTTTGCGATCGTGCGTCGGCACGCTTGTCGTCGATATCTGCATCACTGATGTTTTTGCGATCGGCCGCCCGAAGCAGCGGCGTGGCCAGAACGATTAGCGCAGCCCCTGCGTGACCACAACAAGCAGCAGCAACACCCCACCGGCGATCGACCTGATTGGCATCGTTAAACCTATCTTCACCATGTTGCGGCACCGTCCAACCCTGCGGCGATGTTTCGAGTACCGCTGCGCCACGAGCGCACAGGCAACAGCCCGCGCCTCCCCAGGAGGCGCGGGTTTCCTGTTTCTGGAATTGCCGAAAAAGGTTCAGGCCAGGAAATCGGCGCGGTGCGGGGTAAAGCTGTCGACCAGGCGCCCGGCCTCCAGCGCCTTGACGCCGTGCACCAGATTGGACGGCACGATGAAGCTGCCGCCGGTCTCGATGGTCGCGGTGCGGCCGTCGATGGTCACCTCGAAGCGACCTTCGGCGACATAGCTGGCCTGGACATGCGGGTGCGAATGCAGTGCGCCGACGCCGCCCTTGTCGAAACCGAACTCGACCATCATCAGTTCGTCGGTGTGCAGGAGAACGCGCCGCCTGTTGCCGTCCGGCGTCGGCGTCCAGGCGCTCTCGCCGGGCTGCGCGAAGATCTTTGCCTCGGTCATTGTCCTCTCCTCATCGCGCCAGCCAGCCGCCGTCGACCGGAACCACGGCGCCATGCATATAGTCGGACGCCGGCGCCAGCAGGAAGACGGCGGCGTCGCCTATGTCTTCCGGCCCGCCCCAACGGCCGGCCGGGATGCGCGCCAGTATGGCGGCGCTGCGGTCGGGATCGGCGCGCAGCGCCTGCGTGTTGTTGGTTTCGATATAGCCGGGCGCAATCGCATTGACGTTGATGCCTTTCGCCGCCCATTCGCAGGCGAGCAGCCTTGTGACGCCGAGCGCGCCATGTTTCGACGCGGTGTAGGAGGCGACACGAATGCCGCCCTGGAAACTCAGCACCGAGGCGATGTTGACGATCTTGCCGCGCCGGCCCGGATCGGCCAGCACGCGCCTGGCAAAACCCTGGCTCAAAAAGAACAGCGTCTTCAGATTGACGTCGATGACGTCGTCCCAGTCGGTTTCCGAGAAATCGACCGCATCGGCGCGGCGGATGACGCCGGCATTGTTGACCAGGCCGTCGAGCGGTCCGGTCTTTTCCCACACCTGGTCGAGCATGGCCTTGGCGGCTACGTGATCGGCGAGATCGCACTGCACGGCCTCAAATGGCCCGCCCAGTTCGCTGACCCTCTTTTGCGTATCGTCCATCGCCGAGCGGCCGACGCCGATCACCGTACCGCCGGCGCGCGCGATCGAGACGGCGATGCCTTGGCCGATGCCGGTGTTCGCGCCGGTGACCAGGATACGCTTGCCGGCCAGGCTGAAGGAGGAAGGGCCGCTCAACGCAATTCACCCAGCGGCACCGGATCGACATCGGTGTAGTCGACATTGTCGCCGGCCATCGCCCAGATGAAGGCATAGTTCGAGGTGCCGGCCCCCGAATGGATCGACCAGCCCGGCGACAGCACCGCCTCCTCGTTGGCCATCACCAGATGCCGCGTTTCGTCCGGCTCGCCCATGAAATGGAAGACGCGCGCCGTCTCCGGCAGGTCGAAATAGAGATAGGCCTCCATGCGCCGGTCATGCACATGGCAAGGCATGGTGTTCCACACCGAGCCCGGCGCCAGCTGCGTCATGCCGACCACCAGCTGGCAGGTCTTGACGCCATCGGCATGAATGAACTGGAAGATCGAGCGTTCGTTGCAGGTTTCCTTGCTGCCGAGATCGAGGCGCTTGGCATCGCCAATGCGGATCAGCCGGTTGGGATGGGTGTGATGCGCAGGCGCGCTGAGCAGATAGAACTTGGCCAGTGCGCCCTCTTCGGCCGATGCGAACGAAACGTCGGTGCTGCCCATGCCGAGATAGAGCATGTCGCGCGCCTGCAACTGGTGGGTCTCGCCATTTGCCGTCACCGAGCCGGCGCCGCCGATATTGACGATGATCAGTTCGCGGCGGTCGAGAAAATTCTTGGTCCCCGTCGGCTTGATCGCTTCCAGCGGCAGCGCTGTCCCTTCCGGCACGGCGCCGCCGACGATCATGCGGTCATAATGGGCATAGGTCAGGCTGACGCGTCCCGGCTGGAACAGGTCGTCAATATGGAAGTTGTGCCGCAGTTCGTCGGTGCCCATGGAAGCCGCGGCGACCGGGTCGATGGCGAAACGCGAGGTGAAATCGGTATGCGGGTGACTTTGAGTCATTGCTGCTCCAGCTGAATGAATGGCTATTTGGTTGCCGACGCCTTGACCGAGTCGGCGTAGTAGACCTGGCGGGCGTGCAGCCGCTCGCGGTAGCGCTCTTGGCTGGCGGTGAGATGAGCGCGCATCGCCTCGCGCGCAGCTTCGGCGTCGCCCGAGGTGATCGCATTCAGGATCACCAGATGCTCGCGCTGCAGCCCGCGCTGATAGCTGTCGGATTGCACAAGTTCCGTCGACCAGGGCGAGGTCACGTCGCAGGGAATGGCGCGGCGTCCGAGCACATCGAGCATCTCGACATAGAACGGGTTGTTGGTGGCGCTGGCGATTGCCCGGTGGAAGGCGAGATCGGCCGGACCGGTCGGCTCGCTGTTGAGAAGCAGCCGTTCGAATTCGAAGAACGCTTCCTGGATCGCTGCTTCCTGCGCGGCGTTGCGGCGAATGGCGGCGAGCCCGGCCGATTCGATTTCGACGGCCAGGCGCACTTCGAGCACATTGAGCGCGATGGAATCCTTGCTGCCCATGTCGGCGGCGAGCGCGCCGAACATCGTTGAGATGTGCTCGGTGACGAACACGCCTGCGCCCTGGCGCGCCTCGACCAGCCCGTCGGCGGCGAGCTTGGCCAGCGCTTCGCGGATGACGGTGCGGCTGACGCCGAAGGTCTCGGTCAGCTGGCCCTCGGTCGGCAATTTGTGGCCGGGCAGGATCTCGCCCGCCTGCAACTGCTTGCGGATCGCCGCAACGACGGTCTCCGACAGTTTGGGTTTTCTCTCGACCCTGAGATCAACAGCGCTATCCGATGCCATATCGCACCCCTGTTTGAAGACGCCTATTTGAACACGCTCGGCAACCAGAGCGAAATCGCCGGAATATAGGTCACCAGCCCCAGAACCACGATGCCCGCGCCATAGAACGGCCAGATCGAGCGCATCGCTTCCCAGACCGTAATCTTGCCGACGGCACAGGCGACGAACTGCACCGTGCCGACCGGTGGCGTGTTGAGGCCAATGCCGAGATTGAGGATGGTGATGACGCCGAAATGCACGGGGTCGACGCCGTAATGGGTGACCAGCGGCAGGAAGATCGGCGTGCAGATGATGATCATCGGCCCCATGTCCATGAAGGTGCCGAGCAGCAGCATCAAGACGTTGAGCAGAAGCAGCACCACCAGCGGATCGGTGGAGATGGCGTTCATGCCTGCGATCAGCAACACCGGCACTTTGAGATAGGCCATCAGCCAGCTGAACGAGGCCGCCGTGCCGATGATCAGCAGCACCATTGAGGTCGTGCGCACCGCGCCCTTTGTGGCATGGACGAAATCGCCCCAGGCCATCGACCGGTAGACGAAGACGGTGACCAGCAAAGCGTAGATGATGGCGATGCAGGAGCTTTCCGTCGCCGTGAAAATGCCCGAGCGAACGCCGCCGAAGATGATCCCGATGAGCAGAAGTCCGGGGATGGCGATGACCGCCAGCTGGCCGACACGCGAGAAGCCGGGAAAAGCCTCGACCGGGTAGCCGCGGCTGCGGGCGACGAAATAGGCGGTGACCATCAGCGAAGCGGCGAACAGCAGACCCGGCAGGATACCGGCGGTGAACAGGTCGGCGATCGAAATCTTGCCGCCGCCGGCGATCGAATAGATGATCATGTTCTGCGACGGCGGCAGAAGCAGCGCGATCAGCGCCGCCATCGAGGTGACGTTGACGGCATAGTCGGCTCCGTAGCCGCGCGCTTTCATCTGCGGGATCATCAGCCCGCCGACGGCAGCGGCTTCCGCCACCGCCGAGCCGGAAATGCCGCCGAACAACGTCGCGGCGATGATGTTGACCTGACCGAGCCCACCGCGGACATGACCGACCAGCGAGCCGGCAAAGGAAACGATGCGCTGCGCGATGCCGCCGCGCACCATCAGGTCGCCGGCAAAGATGAAGAACGGGATCGCCATCAGCGAGAACGCCGACATGCCCGACTTCAATTGCTGGAACACCACCAGGGGCGGCAGGCCGAGATAAAGCACGGTGGCGAAGGACGCCGCACCCAGGCAAAAGGCGATCGGCGTGCCGGCAAACATCAAAAGCGTGAAGACGCCAAACAGGATCCAGAGTTCCATCTAGGCCTCCTGCACGGCCGGCATTTCCGGCACTTCTTCGAGATTGATATCCTTGTCGATGTCGGCGCCGGACCAGCGCAGCGCGATGCGTTCGGCCGAGAACAGGCAGATCAGAAAGCCGCCGGCAACCAGCGGCAGATAGTCGAAACCGCCGGGAAGTTCGAGCGCCGGGATGACAGTGTGCCAGGTCAGCCCGACCAGCTTGCAGCCGTACCAGACCATGCCGAAGCCGAAGCCGAACGCGATCAGGTCGGACAGGGTGCGCAGCGCCCATTTGCTGCCCTTGGGCAGGATATAGAGCAGCACGTCGAAGCCCATATGGTAATTCTCGCGCACGCCGACGGCAGCGCCCAGGAAGATGAACCAGTTCATCAGCATGATGGCGGTGACTTCGGTCCAGCTCGGTGACGCGTTGAGCACGAAGCGGGAAAACACCTGGTAGGCAACAAGCGCGGTCATGGCGACCATCCCGATGCCCGCGAGATAGAGCGCACCGTCGCAAATCTTCGAAAGCACCGCGCTGAAGCGCGGTGGCGCTCCGCTCCTGGCCGTTCCCGCAGTCATCCGATCCTCCCGGTCTTTCCGTCCCCTAAAAGCGATTGGCGGGGCGGCGCCATGCCGCCCCGCCAGAAAATCACTTGGTCGCCTGGATGCGCGTCGCGAGGTCCTTGAGCTCCGGCGTCTTCAGATACTTGTCGTAGACCGGCTTCATCGCATCGATCAGCGGCTGCTTGTCGATCTCGCTGACCTTGACGCCGGCCTTCTCGACGATCTCTCGCGACTTCTTCTCCTGCGCGTCCCACAATTCGCGCATCTTGACGACGCTATCCTTGGCCGCCTGCTTGACGATCGCCTGGTCTTCCGGCGTCAGTCTGTCCCAGCTCGATTTCGACATCACCAGCACTTCCGGCACGATCTGGTGCTGGTCGACGGTATAGTGCTTGGCGACTTCGTAGTGCTTGGCGGATTCGAAGCTGGGCCAGTTGTTCTCGGCGCCGTCGATGACGCCGGTTTCGAGCGCCGAATAGACCTCGCCATAGGCCATCGGCGTGGCGTTTGCGCCAAGCGCGTTGACCATGTCGACGAACACGTCGGACTGGATGACGCGGAACTTCATGCCTTTCAGATCGGCGATCGAGGTGATGTCCTTCTTGGTGTTGTAGAAGGAACGGGCGCCGGAATCGTAGAAGGCAAGGCCGACCAGATCATGCGTCTCGAAGGCCTTGAGGATCTCGTCGCCGATCGGCCCGTCCATGACATGGCGCATGTGCTCGACCGAACGGAACATGTAGGGCAGCGACGGCACCGCGGTTTCCGGCACGATGCCGTTGAACGGACCCATCGAGACGCGGTTCAGATCGATTACACCGGTCTGCGTCTGCTCGATCGTGTCTTTTTCCTCGCCGAGCTGCGCCGAATGATAGACCTCGACCGAATAGCGGCCGGCGGTGCGCTCCTTGATGAGCTCGCCGAGATATTTGACCGCCTCGACGGTCGGATACCCGTCCGGATGGGTGTCGGCCGAGCGCAGTACGGTCTGGGCGCCGGCAACGCCGATCATCAGCGAGCCGAAGGCGAATGTGGCTGCCATCAGTTTTGAAAAATGCAACATGACTGTCTTCCTCCCTTTTAAAATTCCACGCGCCCGGCTCACAGCCGGTACGCCTTCTTGGCAAGCGTGTAGGCAAGCTCCCGCGCCAGCTCATGCGCCTCGTCCTCACGCAGCCGGTGCTCGGCGACGAGACGGGCGAGAAAGGCGCAGTCAACCCGGCGCGCCACATCGTGACGGGCGGGAATCGACGGAAAGGCACGGGTGTCATCGTTGAAGCCGACGGTGTTGTAGAAGCCGGCGGTCTCGGTGGTCATCTCGCGGAACCGGCGCATGCCTTCCGGACTGTCGTGGAACCACCAGGCCGGCCCGAGCTTCAACGCCGGATAGACGCCGGCCAGCGGCGCCAGTTCGCGCGCGTAGCTGGTCTCGTCGAGCGTGAACAGAATGATGGAGAGGTCGCGCTCCAGCCCGACGCAGTCGAGCAAGGGTTTGAGCGCCGCGGCATAGTCGGTGCGGGTCGGAATATCGAAGCCTTTGTCGCGGCCGAATTTTTGGAAAACACCAGGCGAGTGGTTGCGCCAGGAGCCGGGATGGATCTGCATGACCAGCCCGTCGTCGCGGCTCATCTTGGCCATTTCGGTCAGCATCTGGGCGCGAAACAGCTTGCGCTCGCGCTCGTCGTCCGAGCCGCGGCGGATGCGGTTGAACAGCTCTTCCGCCGCCGCATCGGAAAGATTGGCGGTCTCGGCCGTCGGATGGCCGTGGTCCGACGAGGTTGCGCCGAAGCTTTTGAAGAAGGCGCGGCGCTGGCGATGGGCGTCGAGATAGCCGACCCATGTGCCGGTGTCGCAGCCGGCGATCTCGCCCAGACGATCGAGATTGGCCGAAAATCCTTCGAAGTCGGGATCGACGACGGCATCCGGCCTGTAGGCAGTGATGACGCGGCCCTGCCAGCCGCTGTCGCGGATCGTCTTGTGCCATTGGAGATCGTCGAGTGCGCCCTCGGTCGTCGCGATGACCTCGATGTTGAAGCGCTCGAACAGCGCGCGTGGGCGATAATCGTCGCGCTGCAAAAGCGCCGCGATGGTGTCGTAATGGCGGCTAGCGGTGCTGGCGTTGAGCGGCTCTTCGATGCCGAACAGATGCTCGAGCACATGGTCGAGCCACAACCGCGTCGGCGTGCCGCGGAAGAGGTAATAGTGCTCGGCGAAGCGCCGCCAGATCGCCCTGGGATCGGTCTCGACCGGCGAGCCGTCGAGGGTCGGGATGCCGAGATCTTCCAGCCGCACGCCCTGGCTGAACAGCATACGGAAAATGTAGTGGTCGGGCACCACCAGCAATTGCGCGGGATCGGGGAATGGCTCGTTGAGCGCATACCAACGCGGATCGGTGTGGCCGTGCGGGCTGATGATCGGCAGGTCCTTGATGCCGGCATGGAGATCGCGCGCGATCGACAGCGCGCGCCCTTCGGCGGCAAAAAGCAGATCCGGATCGGTCAGTCCCGCCACGTCGTTCCTCCCAGGGGCGATATCGGTAGGATTGGAAAGAAATAATGTCAACATACAAAAACTAGATTGTTGTATGATGACTTTTAACCGGCGTCAGGTCATTGTGCGGCGGAAGAGCGGATGTTACGCCGCTAGCAGATCCCGCCCCGCACACCATCCAGCGACAAGCCGCGCCATGACCAGCAGACGCCTTTCCAACGCAACAGTGCAATCCTTGCCGGCCTCGGTCGCGGTCCCCCCCTATGATCGCGCCAGTGTCGCCCCAGGCATCGTCCATCTCGGCGTTGGAGCCTTCCACCGTGCCCATCAGGCCGCCTATGTCGATGACTGCCTGGCGGCCGGCGAGACCGGCTGGGGCATTGTCGGCGTCTCGCTGCGCAGCCCCGACACGCGCGATGCGCTGACGCCACAGGACGGGCTCTACACGCTGGCGGTGCGCGGCAGCGATGGCGAAGCGCTGCACATTATCGGCTCGATCCAGTCGATGCTGGTCGCGCCGGAAGACCCCGGCGCGGTGCTGGCCGCGCTGACCGACCGGCGCACCCGCATCGTCACCCTGACCATCACCGAAAAGGCCTATCTCAGGGCCGCCGACGGCAGCCTCGACGAAAACCATCCCGATATCGTCCACGATCTGGGCAATCCCGGATCTCCCAGGACAGCGCATGGATTCCTGGCGGAAGCGCTGGTGCGACGCCGGGCCGCCGGCACGCCGCCCTTCACCGTGCTTTGCTGCGACAACCTGCCGGCCAATGGCGCCACGCTGCACCGGCTGCTGGTCGGGTTTGCAAAACTGCGCGATGCCGGCGCTGCTGCTTCAGGCGACGCTGCCCTCGCCGGTCATATAGCCGATGACGTTGCATTCCCATCGAGCATGGTCGACCGCATCGTGCCGGCAACCACCGATGCCGACCGGGCGCGCATCGCGGTCGAACTCGGCCTCGAGGACGCCTGGCCGGTGATGACCGAACCGTTCCGGCAATGGGTGATCGAAAACAGGTTTCCAGCCGGCCGCCCGGCCTGGGAGAAATTCGGCGTCACCATGGTCGAGGATGTCCGGCCGTTCGAGGACATGAAGCTTCGGCTGCTCAACGGCGCCCATTCGGGCATCGCCTATATCGGCCTGCTCAGCGGCCACGTCACCGTCGACCGCGCCTTCGCGGATCCCGCGATCCGCGCGTTCGTCGACCGGCTCTGGGCCGAGGCCATCCCGACATTGCCTGCGGATGCCGGGCTCGACACGTCAGCCTATACGGCCGAACTTGCCGAACGTTTCTCCAACACCGCGCTGGCCCACCGCACCGCGCAGATCGCCAATGACGGCAGCCAGAAATTGCCGCAGCGCATTGTCGCTACCGCCATCGAGTGCATCCAGGCCGGCCTGGTCCCGGAGCATCTGACGCTGGTGATCGCCGCCTGGATCGCCGCCTGCGAGGCGCGCGGCAAGGACCTGCCGGAAGCCCACTTTACCGATCCGCTCGACGCCGCGTTGGCGGCGCTCGGAGCGCAGCCGACGCTGGAACGGGTGGTGACGGTGTTTGACCTCGCCGGCTTCGCCAGCGGCAGCCCCGAGCGCCAGACGCTGATCGAACTGGTTGCCGCCCATCGCGAGCATATCCTGCAAGGCGGGGTGGCGCTCGCGCTCGCGGCACTGGGTGTACCGGGAAAGACCAGGTGACCTGACGTCGCCTGGATACAAAAAGCCGGGCTTAAGCCCGGCCTGTTTCATACCTTTGCCCGACCATGACCCCTCGGATCACGTCCAATCATTCTGCGGCTTACGCCGGCAGCAGCGCGCCTTCGAGCGTGGTAAGCTGGCTAAGGAACTGCTCCGCCTTGCTGCGGCTCTGGTCGTCCTTGGCGTCGGCGGCGTCTTCCTTGGCTTCCTGGATGCGGCGGGCGAGATCGGCGCGGTCGATATCGCCGACGGCGACCGCCGATTCGGCGAGCAGCGTGCAGCCGGCAGGGACGATGTCGGCAAAGCCGCCGAACACCACATAGCGTTCTTCCTTGCCGCCGGCGGTCTTCAGCGTGACGACGCCCGGCTTGATCGTGGTCATGACTGGCGCATGGTGCGCCATGACTGTCATTTCACCTTCGGCGCCTGGAATGACGACGGACTCGACCTGCTCGGAAACCAGGAGGCGCTCCGGCGAGACCAGTTCGAACTTGAAAGCTTCAGCCATGTCAATTTAGTGAGTAGGGAATAGTGAGTAGGGAGTAAGGAGAGGACAGCTGTCCTGATCACCCGGCCGCTATTCACTACTGACTACTGACTACTCCCTATTGCCTTGATTACGCTGCTTCAGCCGCCAGGCGCTGAGCCTTCTCGACCGCTTCGTCGATGCCGCCGACCATGTAGAAGGCGGCTTCCGGCAGGTGATCGTAGTCGCCGTTGCAGAGGCCCTTGAAGCCCTTGATTGTGTCGGCGAGGTCGACCAGCTTGCCCGGCGCACCCGTAAACACTTCGGCGACGAAGAACGGCTGCGACAGGAAGCGCTCGATCTTGCGGGCGCGGGCCACCGTCTGCTTGTCCTCTTCCGACAGCTCATCCATGCCAAGGATGGCGATAATGTCCTGCAGCGACTTATAGCGCTGGAGGATCGACTGCACCTGGCGGGCGACGGCATAGTGCTCCTCGCCGACGACCAGCGGATCGAGCATGCGCGAGGTCGAGTCGAGCGGATCGACGGCGGGGTAGATGCCCTTTTCCGAGATCGCGCGGTTGAGCACGGTCGTCGCGTCCAGGTGGGCGAACGAGGTCGCAGGCGCCGGGTCGGTCAAATCGTCGGCCGGCACGTAGATCGCCTGCACCGAAGTGATCGAACCCTTGGTCGTTGTGGTGATGCGTTCCTGCAGCGCACCCATGTCGGTGGCCAGCGTTGGCTGGTAACCCACGGCCGAAGGAATACGGCCGAGCAGCGCCGACACTTCAGAACCGGCCTGCGTGAAGCGGAAGATGTTGTCGACGAAGAACAGCACGTCCTGGCCCTGGTCGCGGAAATATTCGGCGACCGTCAGGCCGGTCAGGCCGACGCGGGCACGCGCGCCCGGCGGCTCGTTCATCTGGCCATAGACCAGTGCCGCCTTGGAGCCTTCGCCGCCGCCCTTCTTGTTGACGCCGGACTCGATGAACTCGTGATAAAGATCGTTGCCCTCGCGGGTGCGCTCGCCGACGCCGGCGAAGACCGAGAAGCCGCCATGCGCCTTGGCGACGTTGTTGATCAGCTCCTGGATCAGAACCGTCTTGCCGACGCCGGCGCCGCCGAACAGGCCGATCTTGCCTCCGCGGGCGTAGGGCGCCAGAAGGTCGAGCACCTTGATGCCGGTGATCAGGATCTGCGCTTCCGTCGACTGTTCGACATAGGTAGGCGCCGGCTGGTGGATGGCGCGCATCTCGATGCCGTCGACCGGGCCTTCTTCGTCGACCGGCTCGCCGATGACGTTGATGATGCGGCCGAGCATGCCCGGGCCGACCGGAACGGTGATCGGCGCGCCGGTGTCATAGACGTCCTGGCCGCGAACCAGGCCTTCGGTGGAATCCATGGCGATACAGCGCACGGTGTTTTCGCCCAGATGCTGGGCAACTTCGAGCACCAGGCGGTTGCCGACATTGGAGGTTTCGATGGCGTTCAAAATGGCCGGCAGATGATCGCCGAACTGCACGTCGACGACGGCGCCGATGACCTGGCGAACCTTGCCGATGGCGCCGGTCTTCTTGACGGCAACGCTCGTCGTCTTCACTGCCGGAGCCGCGGCCTTGGCGGGCGCGGCCGCCTTCTTGGCCGGAGCGGCCTTCGCCGCTGCTGCCGGAGCCTTTGCGGCCGCCTTGGGGGCCGTCTTCGCGGGGGTCGCTGCTTTCGCCATCGTCTTTACCCTTCTCGTCCTTTGTTTCTCACGCTCCATCAGAAGGTCGATGACCTCCTGGCGGTCGCGCCTAGAGCGCTTCGGCGCCCGAAATGATTTCGATCAGTTCCTTGGTGATCTGCGCCTGCCGCTGGCGGTTATAGGTGATCGACAGTTTGTTGATCATGTCGCCGGCATTGCGCGTTGCATTGTCCATGGCGCTCATTTTGGCGCCCATCTCGCCGGCTGCGTTTTCGAGCAGCGCGCGGAAGACCTGGACCGAGATGTTGCGCGGAATGAGGTCGGTGAGGATCTCGCCCGGCTCCGGCTCGTATTCGTAGACGGCATTGCCACCCGCGGTCGCTTCGGCGGGAGCGGAGGCCACGCCGGCAGGAATGATCTGCTGCGCGGTCGGAATCTGGCTGATCACCGACTTGAACTGCGAATAAAACAGCGTGCAGATATCGAAGCCGCCTTCGCCGAACAGATGGATGATCTTACGGGCGATGGCATCGGCATTGACGAAGCCGAGCTTCTTGACATCGCGCAGGTCGACGCGGTCGATAATGAGCGAGGCATAGTCTCGGCGCAGAATGTCGAAACCCTTCTTGCCGACGCAGATGATCTTGACCTGCTTGCCGTCGGCCAGCAGCCGGCGGATATGGTCGCGGGCCAGACGTGCAATCTGCGAGTTGAAGCCGCCGCAAAGGCCGCGCTCGGCGGTGCAGACGACGAGCAGATGCACATCGTCCTTGCCGGTGCCGGTCATCAGTGCCGGGGCATCGCCGCCGCCGCCGATCGCCTGCGTGATATTGGCCAGCACCGCACCCATCCGCTCGGAATAGGGACGCGCCGCTTCCGCCGCTTCCTGCGCGCGGCGCAGCTTCGCCGCGGCGACCATCTGCATCGCCTTGGTGATCTTCTGCGTCGCCTTGACCGAGGCGATACGGTTACGAAGGTCTTTTAATGAAGGCATGCTTCAAACCTGATCCCGAGCGTCCGGCTTCTTCTCAAGCGAAGGTCTTGGCGAAGGCGTCGATCTCGGCCTTCAGCTTGGCGCGCAGATCGTCCGACAGCGCCTTTTCCTTGCGGATGCCGTCCAGCACGTCCTTGCCGGCCGAGCGCATATGGCTGAGCAGACCATGCTCGAACTTGCCGACCTGGTTCAGCGCCAGCTTGTCGAGATAGCCGTTGACGCCGGCGAAGATCACCGTGACCTGCTCCTCGACCTTGAGCGGCGAGAACTGCGGCTGCTTCAACAGTTCGGTCAGGCGCGAGCCGCGGTTGAGCAGGCGCTGCGTGGCGGCGTCGAGATCGGAGCCGAACTGCGCGAACGCAGCCATTTCGCGGTACTGCGCCAGCTCTCCCTTGATCGAGCCGGCGACCTGCTTCATCGCCTTGATCTGCGCCGACGAACCGACGCGCGACACCGACAGGCCTACGTTGACCGCCGGACGGATGCCTTGGAAGAACAGGTTGGTTTCGAGGAAGATCTGGCCGTCGGTGATCGAGATCACGTTGGTCGGGATGTAGGCCGACACGTCGTTGGCCTGCGTCTCGATGATCGGCAGCGCGGTCAGCGAACCGCCACCCAGATCGTCGTTGAGCTTGGCGGCGCGCTCGAGCAGGCGCGAATGCAGGTAGAACACGTCGCCCGGATAGGCTTCGCGACCCGGCGGGCGGCGCAGCAAGAGCGACATCTGGCGATAGGCGACGGCCTGCTTCGACAGATCGTCATAGCTGATCAGCGCATGCATGCCGTTGTCGCGGAAATATTCGCCCATGGTGGCGCCGGTGAACGGCGCCAGGAACTGCATCGGCGCCGGATCGGAAGCTGTGGCGGCGACGATGATCGAATATTCAAGGGCGCCGCGCTCTTCGAGAACCTTCACGAACTGCGCGACCGTCGAGCGCTTCTGCCCGATGGCGACGTAGACGCAGTAGAGCTTTTCCTTTTCCGGCCCGTTGTCGTGCACGGCCTTCTGGTTGAGCATCGTGTCGAGGATGATCGCGGTCTTGCCGGTCTGGCGATCGCCGATGACCAGCTCGCGCTGGCCGCGGCCAACGGGGATCAGCGCATCGATGGCCTTGAGGCCGGTCGACATCGGCTCGTTGACCGACTTGCGCGGGATGATGCCTGGCGCCTTGACGTCGACGCGCTTGCGTTCGGTCGCCTTGATCGGGCCCTTGCCGTCGATCGGATTGCCGAGCGCGTCGACGACGCGGCCGAGCAGGCCCATGCCGACAGGCGTATCGACGATGGCGCCGGTGCGCTTGACGATGTCGCCTTCCTTGATGTCGCGGTCGGCGCCGAAGATGACGACGCCGACATTGTCGGCTTCGAGGTTGAGCGCCATGCCGCGGATGCCGCCGGGGAACTCGACCATTTCGCCGGCCTGGACATTGTCGAGGCCGTAGACGCGAGCGATACCGTCACCGACGGACAGCACCTGGCCGACTTCGGAGACCTCGGCCTCCTTGCCGAAATTCTTGATCTGGTCTTTGAGAATTGCGGAAATTTCCGCGGCGCGGATGTCCATCAGCCGACCTCTTTCAGTGCAAGCTTGAGCGAATTGAGTTTGGTTTTGAGCGACGTATCGATCTGGCGCGAGCCCATCTTGACCACCAGCCCGCCGAGCAGCGACGGATCGACGGTAACAGTGATGGCCACGTCCTTGCCGGCGACGCCTTTCAGCGCGGCCTTGAGTTCCGTCTGCTGGGCAGCCGTCAGTTCATGCGCCGAAGTGACCTCGGCTGATGTCTCACCGCGCTGTTCGGCAGAGATCCGGCGAAATGCCTTGATCATGCCGGGCACCGCGAAGAGCCGGCGGTTGCGGGCGACGACGCGCAGGAAATTGCCGGTCAGGCCGGTGATGCCGGCTTTGTCGGCGATCGACGCGATTGCCTTGGCATGGTCCTCGCTGGAGAACACCGGGCTGTTGATGAGGCGCGTCAGGTCGGCGCTGTCATCCAGCATCTTGGCGAAACTGTTGAGGTCGGCCTCGACCTTGGCCACCGAATTCGACTGCCGCGCAAGTTCGAACAGCGAACCCGCGTAGCGTTCTGCGACACCCGAGATTGGCGATGACGATTGAGCCACGGACCGTCTTTTCTCTTGTCTGAGGGGCCGCAGATTGTTGGCGCGAGCAAAAACTCTGGCTAAATCTTTGACCTTACTAAGTTTTTCCAAGCACGGAGGCGCGGCTTCCGCTATCCCCGGCCGAAAGTCGATTGCCGTCTAGCACAGGCATTTTAAGACCGCAATGCGTCGTTCCGCATGCTTTTCGGGCACTATTGTCGCATCCGGCCGTAGAGTTCAACCGAAGCCTTTGGATTGGCTGCCGATTCAGGGCAGAAAGCCGAAGACGAAGGCGAGCGGCAACGCGGCCAGGACGAGTTCGACGACGATCGACGCCCAGTTGAAAGGCGTGTTGGCGCCGTCCGACATCATCGACAGCAAACGGCCAAAAGCGGTGAACAGCCAGGAAAAGCCGAGTGCCATATAGAGCCACGGCTGCGCCAACAGAATGCAGCACAGGCTGACGCCGAGATAGAAGCCCGACATCCGGCCGCGCCCTTCCGCGATTGCCGCTGCCCTTTCGGGCCGGACCTGCAGCCGCAGAATCCGAAATGCCAGCCCTGGCGCGAGGAAAAACAGCAGACCGAGCGCCAAGGTGACCACGGCGCTGGACCAAGCCAGCCATTCGCCTTCGCTGGTCGGCCACGGAAACGCAAATTCCATCTTGCTTTCATCCCCTCACAGCAATGCCGGATGCATTGAATGTCGCTGCAAAAAGAAGTCAAGCGCGCGGCAGTTTTGGCACGCAATTCGTGAAGGAGCGGAAGGCTGTTTAGGCCGCGCGCGCGTCCGGCCAGCATCGTGGCCAACCTGTATTATCAGGCGACGCCTCCCTCCTATCTGCAGGACCGGTTTTGCACAGCCAAAGGCCCCGACACCGATCGCCTTTATTTCCTGACCGGGCACCTCAATCTGGCCGGCACGGAAGCAGATCGATGGAAGCTGAAAGTGGTCGGCAGCGGCAATGTCGCCGTGGCCGCCCAGCCCTGATCTCTGTTTTGGCCCTTCAGGGCAGCATGAATGCGACCGCCGCCTCAGCATGGATGCGCGTGGTGTCGAACACCGGAATGTCGAAATCGCGCTCGCCAATCAACATGGTGATCTCGGTGCAGCCCATGATGACGCCATCGATCTTCTCATCGCGTCGCAGACGGGCCACCTCGTCGATATAGGCCGCCTTCGATGCCGCGCTGACGATGCCCTGGCAGAGCTCGTCGTAGATTACCTGGTGCACCATGTCGCGCCCGGCCTGGTTCGGCACCACGGGCTGCAGCCCGTATTTCTCCGTCAGCCGGCCTTTGTAGAAATCCTGCTCCATGGTGAAGCGGGTCGCCAGCAGCGCCGGCCGCTTGACGCCGGCGCCCTTGACCGCGACGGCCGTGGCGTCGGCAATGTGGATAAGCGGGATCGACACCGCCGCCTGCACCCGGTCGGCGAGCTTGTGCATGGTGTTGGTGCAGATCAGCAGACCCTCGGCGCCGCCCGCCTCCAGCTTGCGCGCCGCATCCGCCAGCAGCACGCCCGCACTGTCCCAGTCGCCATGATGCTGCCGGTCGGCGATTTCGGCGAAGTCGAAGGAATAGAGCAACAGCTTTGCCGAATGCAGCCCGCTCAGCCGCACGCGCACGATCTCGTTGAGCAGGCGATAATAGATCGCCGTCGATTCCCAGCTCATGCCGCCGATAAGGCCAAGGGTTTTCATGCGCTGAGCCTCCAGCAGGACCGAACGATCTCTCTCACAGAAAAGCTTTACGGGTCGATGTCAATCTTAACGCGCGCCGTACCACGCTCTTCGGCCCGCCTCCACAAACATCACCGCGCGCCCGATTCGGTCATCCTCGCATTGGCGCCGAGATGATGCAGGCTTTGTGTCGTGTGCCTTGAACTCCAGGCAACCGGCGGATCGGGCAGATCGAGATCGAACTGTGCCCGCCCGAGCAGCGAATTGACGATCTTGGCGCTGCGCCAAGCCATCAGGCTGAGCTGCGGCTCGGCTATGCCATGGCTGAGCCGGCCGGCATTGAGTGCGTAGATCCGGCGGTCGTCAGGCCCGTCCCATTCGACCTCGAAGCTGGCGTTGAGCCTGTAATGACCGCGCTCGTCCAGCGCGATCCTGTTCGTGAGCGGTGCCATGCAATCAGGAATGGCAAAGGCATAGCCGGTGGCCAGAACCACCGCATCGACGGTGCGCGTCTCGATGGCGCCGTCGAAGCCGTTGCGCATGATCAGCCGGTATTCGCTGCCTTCCCGCGTCACGTTCAGCACTTCGCGGTGCGGCGTCATGTTGACCGCCGTCGTTTCCTCCGAGAGGTGCCGCAGCGTGTAAAGCTGGCGATAGATCGCCTTCAGCGTGCTCGTCGATGCGCCGTCACCGGCAAGCAGCTGCTGTTCCAGGATCGTCTCGCGCCGCCCTTGCGGCAGCCGATGGAAGTTTTCGACATAGCCCGGCGTGAAGAGTTCGTCGGTGAAAGGCGAGTCGTCCAGTGGCAGGAAATTCGGCCGCATCGAGATCCACTCGATTTCGCGGCCGGCGAAGCGGTCGGAGGAGATCAGATGCAGAAGCACTTCGGCGCCGCTCTGGCCACCGCCGATCACGGCGACACGCTGTCCGCTCAGGCGATCGAGGCGGTTGGCGGCCTGGGCGTTGTGGAAGCATTGATCGGAGGCCGCCGCCCGCGCCCAGGCGGGGATGTTGGGCACCAGCCCGACGGCAATGGCGAGATTGCGCGCGTTCACCTGCTCGCAGCCGATACGCAGCCTGAAATTCGTTCCGTCGAAGTCGATCCGGTCGACGGCGCTGGCGAAGCGCAGCGAAGACAAGTTCTCGCCGACCCATCCGAGATAGCGGGCGAATTCCGGCCGCGGGATGGCTGAGAAATCCGCGTTGAGGAATTCATAGAACCGCTTCTGCGCGACCAGATAGGACATGAACGACCATGGGCTGGTCGGATGCGTCGCGGTGACGAGATCCTTGAGGAAGGATGTCTGCAGTTCGACGCCCGGCAGCATCATGCCCGGGTGCCATTCGAGCCGCGTCGCCCGATCGAAGAAGCGCGCTTCGACGCCGTCCACCGCATCGAGATGGGCGGCGAGGCTGAGATTGAACGGCCCGATGCCGATGCCTGCGAGGTCAAGCGTATGGGTCATGGCGAACTCCTTATGGAGCTGGCTGGGCTGATGGGAGATCGCCGGGCTGACTCGGGGTTAAGCCGATTGTCGAGCGGTGTGCCAAGGTCGGGCAGAGGGCGTTCGCCGCTGTCGCCGTAGCCGATGGCGAAGCGCACCTTGTTGATGGCGATGCGTGGGATCTTCGGAGCAAACAGATCGAAGAGCGCGAACCGTTCCGACAGCTCCGGGTTCTGCGCCTGGTAGCGCCGGATGGCGGCGGCCAGGATGGCGTAGAAAGTCCTCTCGTCGAAGCGGTCATAGGCGGCCAGCGCCTCGGAAAGGAAGCGCAGAACGCTGACGATGTGTCCCGTCTGCAAATGCTGGAGAAGATGTGCCGGCGGCCGGCGCTTCAGCGTCGACAGGATTTTGGGGTCGAGGCCGGCCAGTTCGGGAAACGGCTGGTCGACGAGGTCGAGGTCGCCCTGAAAGTCCTTGACCGCCACGCCGAGAGGCGTCGCTCCGTCGAGGATGATGGTGACGTTCTGGCCATGGGCGATGAAGCCGACGCCGTAACGGCACATGAAGTGGTAGAGCGGCACGAAGGCCGTGGAGAACAGGCGATCGAGCCATGCCTCCGGACCAAGGCCGGACTGCTCGATCAGGGCGCTGGCGATCGGCCTGCCATGCGCGTCGCGCTGCGGCAGGGCGCCCATCATCATCGGCCGCTGGCCCGCTGTCAGATCCTTTTCGGGGCTTTCGCGCCATATGGCGCCCAGCATCTCGCAAAACTGATAGGGCGCGCCTTCAACGCCGGTATAGTGCGGATGCGGATAGAAGGCGCCGGCGACTTCCTTCAGCACCTTGACGTCCTTGAGCACCGGGTCCGCGGCCGCCACCGTGGCCAGCCAGCGCGACAGATCGGCGCCGATCGCCATGTATTTGCCCGGCACGCCGCGCCACGCTGAGGTGTTGAGGATGGTCAGCGGCAGCTTGACATGCAGCGCCTCGGGCCGTGCCACATTGGCAAGCGTGCGCAGCGACTGCAAGGGCAGGAACGCGTCGCCGAACTGGCCAAGCGGCACCAGCCGGCCGGCAGCGATCTCGCTACCATATTGCGAGGCGATCATCGCCTGCCACTGCCAGGGGTGGACCGGCAGCAGCCTATGCGTCGATCGCGAGATCCCGGCGGCGCTGAAAGCCGCTTCGAGCCTTGCGCGCTCGTAGTCGCCGAGTGCGGCCTGCAGCAGCGCCTCTTCGTCGAGCCCGCAGTCAAGCGCCAGCAGGCAGCGATCGCTGGCGGCGGCAAGCCAGAAGAGCTGGAATGCGGTGGCCGATTCTGGCGCGTAGCGCTCGAAGTCGTCCCGTCCCCAGCCAAGCCGGCCCTTGTTGGCGGGCGCCTTCGGATGGCCGTCGAGCAATGCCTGCAACTCGGTATCCGGCAGCGCGGCTAGTTCGGCGGCTGGTCGATTGCCGCGGGCTTTGGCGATCCGCATGTCGGCCATCAGCGTGTTGTAAAGCTCCTTCGCATAGGTGCAGAATGTTGCCGGCGGCATGCCGAGCGTCTCGCGCGCGTCGGCGAAGAAGGCGACCGCATCGTCGACCGGCAGCTCGATGCCGGCATCGCGGGTCAGCGTCTCCGGACGGACGGCGATCTGACCCCACAGGCGCCGCGTCGCGGCAAAGCGATAGGTCAAGCCGGGGCCGAGCGTCAGTTTCCATCGGCCGGGCGAAAGCTCGCGCGGCGACAGGCACTCCTCGAAGGTCAGTTCGGAAATGGCCTTGGCGACGGCATCGCGGTTGATCGCGGCCCAGCGTGTCGCCTCGCCCGCTTTGGCAATCGGTTGCTGCACCGTCACATCGGCACCTCGCGGAAGAAGCGTTCCCGCTCGCAGCAGACCAGTGCCGCGCGCTTGTGCGGGAAGTCGAACTCCTTGACTTTGTCGTAGGCGGCGCCGGCGCAATAGCTCAGCATCTTCTGGTGCGCTGCGCGTGGCTCGCCGACGACGCGCTGCGTGCGCGGCTCGTCGAGGAACAGATAGTGGGTGACGGAACGGAACAGAGCCAGCGTCTTCGGCCGGCCGAGATGGCGCGTATTGCCGATCAGCCCATGCCAGCCGCGGTCCCAGTCGAGCGGCTCGTAATAGGGCCCGAGCCGGTCCTCCTTGGCCCAGTAGAACTCGAAATAGCCGGTCGGCTCGCCGTCGAAGCTGGCGATGACGCCGAAAATATGCGGATCGCTCTCCTGCTCGGCGAGATATTTGTCGAGCTCCTCATGGCCCCGGGCAAGCTCCCAGAAGAAGGCGATACGGCCATCGTTCATCCAGCGATGGAAGAGGTCGAGATCGGTCCGGCGGTCGATCGGCCGCAACGACACGGTGAGACCGATCTCGGCAATCCAGCGTTCGTACATCGGGGCGCAGGGGCGCGGTTGGCGCAATGGCGGCAGCCGGTCTTGCGGGCCGATAGCGGTCGTCAATGCCGGATAGGTGACATGCGAGGCCTGGCTGCGCCACAGCAGCGGCAGCTGGCGGAGGACCGAGCGATGGATGACGGCGCGTTCCGGTTCACCCGGAACCGTCTCGGTGGCCAGCGCCGAAACCGGCCACAGCGTCTTGGCCGCCGGCAGGAAGGCGCGGTCGAAGGAAGGATGCAGGCGCAGCGCGGCGTCGACGAGACCTGCAAGGATTTGCGGTTGGTCGAGGCGGCCGCCAGTGAACGCGACATCGTCGATGAGCAGGCGGCCATCCGCGATGGAGATGCGGGCCTGTCCCACCGCTGTTCCCTCAGCGTTGACCAGGCTGACATGGCCATCGCCGGCACGGATGGCGAGCGGCTCCGCGGCCGAGGCCAGATGCTGCCATCCTTCGTTGCCGGCGACGGTGGCGGGTGACCAGTTCTTCGCAGCCTCGATGTTCATGCGTATTCTCTCACATGCAGGGGGTTGGGAAGCTCGACGTAACCTGCCAGCGGATCGGTCACCTCGGTGTTCTCATTGATGTCGCGCAGCGCGATCAGGAAATTGCCCTTGGCAGCCAGCGTCGGCGCGTTGAGCAAATAGTCGACGCAGGACCGGTCAGCCATCGGCGTGGCGGCCAGCCGCTCGAGCGAGCGGCGGAATATCGCCAGCAGATCGTCTTCGTTGGTGAGGCCAGCGGCGGCAAGGGCTGCGACGGCGGCGAAAGCGCCATTGACGACCAGATAGTAGCCGAACAGCTTCGCAGCCGCTTCCGCTGGGAAGACATGATCGCCCGCCTGACCGGCCTCGGGCACGAATTCGCGCAGCCTGGGCAGGAATTCCTCGACATACCCGGTGCCCTGGCAGTCGCGAAAATAGAGCGCATTCGGCCAGCCGCCGGCGAGGCCGACGACGAGGTTCTGCTGATGGGCGCCGAACAGCAGGCCGAATTCCGAGAAGGCAACGATAAACGGCTCGATGGCGGCATGAAGGAAACGCTCGAACCACAAACGCGCCGTTTCCTCGACAGGTCGCTTCTCGTCGCGGGCGATACGGTGGACCAGGTCGGACAGATGGCTTTCGGTACGGCCGGGATGGCGCTCGCAAAGCGCGCCGAGAACGGCAGCCGGCGGATTGCCCGTGCCGCGAAACGGATTTTCGCGAAACGAGACGATGGTATCCGTCATCAGCCGGCCGTCTTCGTCACGCAGGCCGAACCAGGCGGGCTCACCCAGCACCGTCATGGTCGGGCAGCGCCGCTGCAAGGCATAGCCGAGCTTGCCCTTGACCAGCCGGTGCACCGAAAGGCCGCGCCGGCACTCATGCTCCTCGACGATGCGCCTGGAATTGGTCAGGCGCAGGCTGAGCGAGAATTTCAGCATCCACTCGGCTTCAGACGAATGAACCGTGCGCAGCGAGGTCGTGGCCCGCCACGCTGGTCCGCCGAGCCCAACATCGACGATACGACCGGCGCGAAACAGGCGCTCGACGCGGTCTTCCAGCATGAGCCGTACGGCCTGCCACGGATGCATCGGAACGAGAACCTTGCCCTGTTGCTTGCCAGCCCGAGCAAGCAGCTGCGGATCGCTGGCGGCAAGCCCGCGGACCATCTCGGTGACATCTAGCGGCTCGACGCTGCCTCCAGTGAGGATGGTCGGGTCGACGGCCCACCAGCGCAGTTTGAACGCATTGCAGTATTCATGCCCGAAGCGCGCGGAATCCGTGTGCGTGAACTCTTCGCGACTCATCGGCGCCGGATGCACGGCATGGCCGAAGCGCAGGGCGCTTTCGGCATCGATGAAATCAGGATCGCCTTCGGAGAAGGGCCGCGACGATCCACGCGCCGCAGTCGCGTCAGCGATTGCGGCGATGCTGGCCAGGCTGCGGCGCAGGAAGGTCAGTCGGCTTTTCGCTGTCGCCCGGCCGGCAATGTCGGGATCCGCCAGGATCAGCGCCAAAAGGCTGAAAAGGTCGATCTCGGTCGCTTCGCCATCGGCCCCCTCGTTACTAGTATCGAGGCGCCAGAGCGGCATCGCTAAATCGTGGTAACCAACCTTCGAGCGATGCCGCGCCTCGACGAGCACCGCCGCGCGCGAGGCAGGGAAATTCAGACGCAGCACGGCTGCCTGCGGCCGAAACAGCCCGGTTTGCCTGGCGTCGACGAATTCCCAGCTATCCCATTCCCGCAGCAACGCATTGAGTAACGGGCTTAATGCAGAGGAAGATTCTGGTTTTACTTGTTCCATGTGCATCCCCCATAAATCCCATAACTGCATGCATTGCATTTATACGTTGTCGTCTTTAAACATTTCTGTTGATTATCTATTCTGAACAAGAAATAAGCTTGGTCTTGTGACGACCCGTATGAAAAATCGATCTTCGCTTCTGCGCCGCCTGGCAACCGCGGTCTCGGCAATCGGGTTCGGCCAGTCGGCCTTCGTATCGCTCGTTCCCCTGGTGATGGAGCGGCTGAGGCTCGACACGTTTGCCATCGGCGCGGCAACTGCTGTCGGCGCGGCGGCCTTTCTGGTCGGCTCGCCGCTGTGGGGTCGCATGGGCGAGCGGCTTGGCCATGCCAGGCTGCTGCGCTTGCTCGGCCTCGCCATGCTGGCCGGCCAGGCGGTGTTCGCCATTCTGCTGATAGCCGGCACGGGAGCCGCGCTGGGCATCGCTTTGCTGATGCTTTCGCGAACCGTGTACGGTTTTGCCGCGTCCGGCGTCATGCCGACGGCGCAGGTCTGGGCCAGCCGCTCGGTTGCCGATGACAGGCGACAGGCCGCGCTGGGACTGCTTGGCGCCGGCGTCAGCATGGGGCGGCTGGCCGGCGCGCTGGCGGCAACGGCTGCCGTCCTGTCGCCGCTGCTGCCGCCCATCCTGTTCCTGTTCAGCCCGCTGTTGCTGTGGCTCGCGCGGGGCAAAGGGGAAGCCGGCGGACGGACCGACGGCAGGGCGGCCGACGTCGGCCGTGGAATATCGCCCTTCGATCGCCGCGCTCTGCCTTGCCTGGCGATGGGCTTGTGCCTGACGCTCGGCTTCGGACAGGTGCAGATGATGCTCGGCCCGATGACCCAGCAGCGTTTTGGCCTTGGTGCGACGCAGGCCACGACGTTGACCGGCCTGGCCCTGATGCTGGTCGCCGTCGTCATGGTTCTGGTCCAGGGACTGCTCATGGCGCGCCTGCGGCTGGCGGAGCGCAACAGCGTCATCGTCGGCTGTCTCATGGTTTGCGTCGGCATGACGGCGCTGGCCGTCACGGCCAGCCATGTTGCCTCGGCAGCGTCTCTGGTGGTGGCGGCGGCCGGCATTGCCCTGGCGACACCCGGCTACACCGCCTGGCTGATGAAGCGCCTGGAGCCCGGCGAGCAGGGCGCGGCGGCCGGCTGGCTCACCAGCACCCATGTGCTCGGCCAGAGCATCGGCGCATTGGCCGGCGGCTTCGCCTTCACGCTCTGGCCCTTTGCGCCGCTGGCCGGCTGCGCGGCGCTGGCTCTGGCCGCAGCCGGTCTTGCAGCCATGGTTCATAAGCACTAGCGAACCCGCACTCATTCGGCGACCTTCGGCAGCGGCATCGGCGTTCCTGGCTGGGTCTTTGCGGCATCGGCGAAATGGGCATTCAGCATGCGATAGGTCGCCACCACGGCGATGCCCGACAGCACTGTCGCCAGGGTGAACAACGCGGAGTAGCCGAGCATGTCGGCAAGGCGGCCGGCAAGCATGGAGCCGACGAGGTAGACGATGAGCTGGGCGCAGGACAGGATGGTGAAATCGGTGCCGGGTTGGTCCGACGACGTGACGGACATGAACAGGCTGTAGAGCGCCACGATCTCCATGTAGCGCACCAGCGTCTGCAGGAACGAGGCGCCGAAGATCGGCCAGAAGCCGGCGATAGCGCCGAAAGCGTGCAGCGCGAAGATCAGAAGCAGATGGTTCGCAGCGCGCCGAGCAGGCCGAGCACCGAGGCGGCGCCCCTGTTGTGCAGCAGCCACGCCGCCAGCGCCGAGCCGCCGAGCCCGACGGTGAGCGCGGCACCGCCCGAGAGATAACCGATGATATCGAGCGGCACGCCGGCATCGACGAGATAGGAGCCTTCCATCGACTTCACCAGCCCCTCGCTGGCGCGGTAGATGAGCGCGATCCACAGGATCTGGCGTGCCTCCGGCCGGCGCAGAAAGCGCAGGATCGAGGGGCGGTCGATGGCCGCCTGCGGCGCGCTGGCGACGGGATCGGTCTCGCGCATGGCGAAGGCGGCGACCAGCGGGATGATGGACAGCGCGGCCACCATGGCCACCATGGTTTGCCAGCCGGCATGATGATAAGCCAACAGGCCGAGCGTGCCGCCGAGAACGACGCCGAGCGCGACGGCGCCGCCCTGGATCGCATTGCCGATCGGCCTGTCCTTCGGGTCGAGATATTTGGCCGCGTAGCCGTCGGTGGCGATGTCCTGGGTCGACATCAACAGGCTCACGACAAGGCCGACGGCAAAGATCCCGGCGACATCGGTCGGCTCGATCCAAAGCATGGCGGCGATGCCGGCGATGACGCCGATCTGGGTGATGATGACCCAGCCGGCGCGATGGGCGCGGGCCATTGGCCGAAAGCGGTCGACCAGCGGCGCCCAGAGGAATTTCAGCACCAGCGGCAGCATCAGCAGCGCCATCGAGCCAATGGCGGTGCGCGACACGCCCTGCTCGCGCAGGATCGGCGGGATCGCCGCGGCAAACAGATAGCTCGGGATGGCCTGCGCCAGATAAAGGCAGGCGAGAACGACGAAAAGCCGCAGGCGCGAAAGCCCGGCGGGCGCCGGCCGGTCTGCGTCGGCGCTCATTTGACATAGTCCTTCGGTGCGTAACCGTTCAGGAAGGCGCCGGCCTCCGCCCGGCTGCGGGTGACGAGCACTGGAAAGCCGAACAGGCTTTGCCAGACGCGCTGCATGTTCTCGTCGGCGGCGGGGCGCACCAGCGCACAGGCGCGGCAGGCTTTTTCGAGCTGCTCGCGTTCCGCCTTGTACCAGAGGTTTTGCGCCTTGCGCTGGGCGTCGCTCAGCGCGATCTCGATGCGGATATCGACCAGGAGCACGAACGGCTCCCGTTCCTGCGAAAGGCGGCCGAGCGCCTCGATATAGCGCGCGCCATCCGCCGGATCGGCTGGCGCTTCTGCCAGCAGCGAGACTAATGCACCGTTTCGTTGGAGAGACACCGCCACCGCCGCCCCTCAGAATGTGATCTGGTAGGACAACGCAACCGAACGTCCCAGACCCGGAACGTCGGCGCCGCGGGTCGCCGATGCGGAAGGGTTGATGTAGTAGGTGTCGAACACATTGCGCACGGCAAGGTTCAGCACACTCTCATTGGCGAACGTCTTCGAGACTGCAAGATTGACCAGTGCTGCACCGTCCAGTTCCTGGGTGGCGATGCGGTCGCGCCCGGAAAACAGCTCCAACTCGCTGCGCAGGGTCAGCTCGTTCTCGAAACGGGTGGTGAGATAGACCAGGCCCTTGTAGGTCGAGGGGATACGGTTGTTGGGCAGATATTCGTTAGCTTCGATGTGGCCGTCGTGATCCGCGTCGTATTTGCCTTCGACATAGCCGACCGATCCGCCCAGCGTGAACATGCCGCTGAGGTCTGCCTCGAGATTGGCTTCGACCCCCCAGATACGTTCCTTCTGCTGCGATACCCGGTTGTTGACGATGTCGTAGCTGACGCCGTTGTCCGAGGTCGACAGATAGGTGCTGACGCCGCCGCGATAGTCGCCCCAATCGCCGCGCAGACCGGCTTCCCAGGTGTTCACCAGCTGGGGTTCAGGCGCGATATCGGCATAGCTGATCGCGTAATCCGGCGCGTTGGTGCATGGCAGCAGCGGCCGGATGGCGGTGCCATAGGCGTCGCAGGTTTCGGCGTTGGAGTTCAACCCGGCCCGGCGGGTGAAGCCGCCAATGTCGGTCAGGCTGTAGCCTTGCGAGAAATTGCCGAAAAGCTGCATCCTTTCGGTCAGATCGTAGACGGCGCCGGCGTTGAAGGTGACGGCGTCGTAGTCGAACGAGCCGCCGGTCACCTGGATCGCCGGCAGGCCGATAATGTTGCGGCCGAGCAGAACGGCAGCGGCAGGCCGGGTGAAGTCTTCAACATTGAGATAAAACTGGTCGTAGCGCGCGCCGCCGCTGATGCGAAAGCGATCCGTCACCGGAATTTCGCCTTGCGCAAACAAGGCAACCGAGTTCTGGGTCGTGGGCGAGATGGCGTCCTGACCGTTGGTCAGCTGCTGATCGGTGGCATCGAAGACGTAGTCGGCGCCCCAGGTCAGCGTGCTGCCCTGAGTGATAAAGTCCATCGGCGTGTTGACGGTCAGGTTGACGCCGCTGCGCCGCGATTGCAGCGCCGTCTGGTTGAAGTCGGCGGTCGGGTCCGTACCCGGCGGCAGGATCACCGGCCGCGTCGGGTTCGTCGGTAAATACACCTGGCTGTTGACGGCCGAGAATTTGGTAAAGGGCGACTGCTTGAAGATGTCGTTGTAGAACGCCTTGACCTCGAGGTTTCCGAGCGCGAAGTCGCTGTCGGTGTATTTGGCGGTCAGATATTTCGTATCTTCCTTCAGCGGCTTGCCTTCATAGGGATCGCCGAAATCCGGGGAGACGGGATTGGTCGTGTAATCGGTGAACCAGTCCGGCTTCTGGTTGGCATAGGTCCAGTCGACGCTGGCCTCGAAGCGCCTGGAATCGAACTGGTAGCCGGCCACGCCGAAGAGATTGCCCCTGCCGGTGCGGTCGCCGCCGCCTTGCCCAAGCATGGCGTCGGAAGCCACCTCGTTGCCGTGGCCGTCATAGGTGCGGCGCGACAGATCACCGGACGCCGAGAAGAAATAGTCGAAATCGCCTTTCTTGCCCTCGACTGAGACACTGGTGCTTGGCCCGGCCGACTTGCCGGGGTTTTCGGTGAAGGCGGTGACGCCGGTGCGCACCGTCACCTTCGGCTTGTCGCTGTCGCCGCGCTTGGTGATGAAGTTGATCGTGCCGCCGGTGGCGCCGGCGCCATAAAGGCTGGACGCGCCATTGATGACTTCGATGCGCTCGACCGAATTCAGGTCGATCATCGACAGGATGCGTGAGACGTCCCGCAGCGGTGTGTTGCGCGGCACACCGTCGACCATGATGAGAACGCTGCGGCCGCGGAAGGTTTCCGAGGCGCCCGAAATGGTCTGGTTGCGCGGCGCGTAGCCGGGAACGATGCGGCTGATCAGCGTCGCGGCGTCGATATTTTCCTGCGCGGCTTCCTCGACCTGCTCCTGTTCCACGACCTGGACAGACTGGGCGACGCTGGAAATCGACCTTTCATTGCGGCCGGTGACCAGTATCTGATCGAGCACGGTGGCTCCCTGCTGGTCCGTCGGAGCGGCTTCCTGGGCAAATGCCGCGCCTGCCATAATCGACGAACCCAAAGCCGATGACCAAAGAAGCGTACTGAAAAATCTGCGCATGATGTCCCCATCCATGCCCTGGTCCCCAGCGCCAGAGCGGAAAGGCCCAGTTATAATTCATGATAAAACGAGTCAACATTTATTTTGTGGCTTTTCAAATCAGGATTAGTCAGCGAACGGATGGGAGCCGGGTACATGAACGGCGCGCATTTTAGCCGGCACTAAGATGCTGAGTTTTCTTGACAAACGGCTTACGGGCGGCCGGCGGCGGCGTCAGCCTTTGTGCTTACAAGAAGCTCTGCGGATCGATGTCGACCTGCACGCGGACCGAGCCGCGCTGCTTCGGCCCTTCGGCCAGCATGGTGCGGATGAAGCCTTGGATGTCGGCGCGCTTTTCACCCTGGATCAGCAAGCGGAAACGATGGCGCCCACCGAGCAGCGACAGCGGCGCCTCGGCCGGACCGAGCACGAACAGGTCGCTGGCCTGGGGTGCTGCACGGCGCAGGCCGCGCGCGTGGCCTTCGGCCTCGGCCCGCGTTACCGCACTGACGATGACGCCGGCAAGCCTGCCGAAGGGCGGCAGGGCTGCCCGTTCGCGCTCAGTGATCTCGCGTTCGTAAAAGGCCTCGGCATCGCCCGAGACGATCGCCCGCATCACCGGATGGTCCGGCTGGAAAGTCTGCAGCAGGCCGAGGCTCTTCTTGCCGGTGCGGCCGGCGCGTCCAGTCACCTGGCTGAGCAATTGGAAGGTGCGCTCAGCGGCGCGCGGATCGCCATTGGCGAGGCCGAGATCGGCATCGACGACGCCGACCAGCGTCATGTTGGGAAAGTTATGGCCCTTGGCGACCAGCTGCGTGCCGATGACGATGTCGGCCTCGCCATTGGCGATGGCCTCGAGCTCCAGCCGCAGCCGGCGCACCCCGCCCATCAAATCGGATGACAGGACGATCGTGCGCGCGTCGGGGAAATGCGCCACGACTTCTTCGGCTATCCGCTCGATGCCCGGCCCGCAGGCCACCAGATGGTCGAGCGTGCCGCATTCCGGACAAGCCTCTGGCCGCTTCTCATTGTGCCCGCAATGATGGCAGACGAGTTGGCCGCGAAAGCGGTGCTCGACCAGCCAGGCCGAACAGACCGGGCAGCCGAAGCGGTGGCCGCAGACGCGGCACAGCGTCAGCGGCGCGTAGCCGCGCCGGTTGAGGAACAGCAGCGACTGTTCCTTCTTCTCCAGCGTACGTTGCATCTCACCGATCAGCAGCGGCGACAGAAACCCCCCGCGCGCGGGCGGCGCGCGCCGCATGTCGATCGATTTGAGATGCGGAAGCGCCGCCTCCGCGAAGCGGGCAGAGAGAACCGCTCTATCGTATTTACCTTGGCTCGCATTGACCCGGCTTTCGACCGACGGCGTCGCCGACGCCAGCACCACCGGGAAGCCGCTGATATGGCCGCGCACCACCGCCATGTCGCGGGCATTGTAGAAGACACGGTCCTCCTGCTTGTAGGCAGGGTCGTGCTCCTCGTCGACGACGATCAGCCCGAGCTCGCGGAACGGCAGGAACAGCGCCGAGCGTGCGCCGGCGACGACGCGCACGCCGCCTTCCGCCACCTGTCGCCAGACCTTTTCGCGCATTCGGGGCGGCAGGTCGGAATGCCATTCCGCCGGCTTGGCGCCGAAGCGCTGCTGAAAGCGTTCCAGGAAGGCATGCGTCAGCGCGATCTCCGGCAAAAGGATCAACACCTGCTTGCCCTGGTCGAGGGCTGCCGCCACCGCCTCGAAATAAACTTCCGTCTTGCCCGAGCCGGTGACGCCGTCGAGCAGCGTGACGTTGAAAGCAGCGGCCGCGACATTGGCGCGCAGCATGGCGGCCGCGTCTGCCTGGTCCGGCATCAGCTCCGGCATGGCGTAGGAGGGATCGGGCGCGGCGACCACCGGTCGAGGCGGGATCATCACCGTCTCGAACACGCCTTGCACCTTGAGCCCCTCGACCACCGTCGACGACACGCCCGCCGCGTGCGCCAGGCCGGATCGCGTCCAGGCAAGCCCCCCTTCCGCCGTCTCCAGCACGCGCGTCCTGGCATCCGTCATCCGGTCGGGCATGACGAGGGTCCGCTGCAGGCCCTCGATCCATGGTTCGGGATCGAACGCCTCCGGCGCGCGCAACAGCATGCGCGCCACCATGCCGGGCGGCGACAGCGTGTATTGCGCCAGCCAGTCGACGAAGCGGCGCATGCCGCGGTCGATCGGCGGGCAGTCGAAGACCTGTTCGATCGGGCGCAGCTTTTTGGCGTCGATATTCTCGACCGCACCATCCCAGACGATGCCGGCAACCTGGCGCGGACCGAGCGGCACGCGCACGATCGAGCCCGGCACCACGCGCACGCCGGCAGGCACAGCGTAGGTGTAGGGCCGTTCGGCCGGCATCGGCACCAGCACCGGCGCGGCTGCGACAAAGGGCGAATCTTCGATCATCGGGCGTGACCTTGCCCCGACTTTGGTCTAGATCAAAGGGCAACCCGGAATGTGCATGGCATGCACATGGAAATCTTTCAGGAGACCCCCATGAAATTTTTTGTCGACACCGCTGACATCAAGGACATCAAGGAACTGAACGACCTGGGGCTGCTCGACGGCGTGACCACCAATCCCTCGCTGATCCTGAAATCCGGCGGCAAGATCGCCGAGGTCACCAAGCAGATCTGCGACATCGTCAAAGGCCCGGTTTCGGCCGAGGTCGTTGCGATCGAATACAAGGACATGATGGCCGAGGCCAACATCCTGGCCAAGATCGCCGACAATGTCTGCATCAAGGTGCCGCTGACGCTCGACGGCCTGCGCGCCTGCAAGACGATCCGCACCGAGATGAACCGCATGGTCAATGTAACGCTGTGCTTCTCGGCCAACCAGGCGCTGCTGGCGGCCAAGGCCGGCGCCTCGTTCATCTCGCCCTTCGTCGGCCGCGTCGACGATACCGGCGCGGACGGCATGGAACTGATCCAGGAGATCCGGCAGATCTACGACAATTACGATTTCGACACCGAGATCCTCGTCGCTTCGGTTCGCACCGTGAACCACGTCAAGCAGGCAGCCCTGATCGGCGCCGATGTCGTTACCGCGCCGGCCGCGACGCTGAAGGCGCTGGTCAAGCACCCGTTGACCGACAAGGGCCTGGATCAGTTCGCTGCCGACTGGGCCAAGACCGGCCAGAAGATCGGCTGAGATCGGTTCGATACAAACGAAAAAAGGCCGGGAAACCGGCCTTTTTGTTGCGGACTGCTAAAAGTCTAGTTGGCAGCGCCAGGGAATGCTCAGGCCTTCTTGCCGTGCCTGACCAAGTCCTGGGCGACGGACAGGCTCACCATTTCAGCCAGTTCACGCGCGGCGCGGTTCTCAGCGTCGAGCTGCGCCCGGTAGGAAGCGAACTCCTGCGTCGGCTTGTCGAAGGATGATGGGATCGACCGCTTGCCGGTGGCGATCACCACGCCGGTCCTGGCATCGGTCAGCACATAGTTTGCGGTCAGCGTCACCGTGCCTGCCGTCGGCTCGTCTTCGTCGGTCTGGATCTGCACCACCGCGGCCGATTCGACCAGTTCGGTGACGCCGAGATCGAGCATGTAGACCGGCGCCGGCGGCTCGCCGGCACCCTGGCCGAAGGCGAAGATCAGATTGTTGCGGACCTGCTGGGCATAGCGGGTCTTGACCGGCTTGACCGCGATCGAGGCGAGCTCCGCCGACGCGCTGACAGTCGAGCCTGCCGTCAGCGGCGCGCTCGAATAGAGCGGCCTGACCGTGCAGGCCGAAACCAGCGTCATCGAGGCCACCAGCCCGCAGAGCGCGGTGCGGCGCAGCACATGCGTCGTCTTTCCGAAGTCAAGCCCCGTCTTTTTGAAATCAGGCAACGACATTGACGATCCTCTGCGGCACGATGATCACCTTGCGGGGCGCCTTACCTTCCAGCGCTTTCTGCACGAAGTCGAGAGCCAGAACCGCTTTTTCGACCGCACCTTGGTCCGCGTCGCGGGCAATTGTCAAATCGCCGCGCTTCTTGCCGTTGACCTGAACCGGCAGCACGATCTCGTTGTCGACCACCAGTGCCGGATCGTAGACCGGCCAAGGCCGTTCGGCGACCAGATCGGTGCCGCCGAGCGTGTGCCAGCACTCTTCAGCCAGATGCGGCATGACCGGCGCGACCACATGCACAAGGATCTCCACCGCCTCGCGGCAGGCGCCTTTCAGCGCCGCGTCGGCCTTGCCCTCGGCGACGTCGTTGAGCGGCGCGGTCAAGGCATTGGCCAGTTCGTAGATGCGGGCGATGGCCCGGTTGAAGCCGAGCTTCTCGATATCCTCGCCGATAGCCTTCAGGATCTTGTGCGCGGCCTTGGAAACGGCCCCCGCCTCGCCCTCCGGCGCCGCCTGCGGCTTGGCGCCGTCAAGCGTCTCGGCGGCAATGGACACCAGGCGCCAGACACGCTGGATGAAGCGATGTGCGCCGGCGGCGCCATCGTCCGTCCATTCGACGTCGCGCTCGGGCGGCGAATCCGACAGCATGAACCAGCGTGCGGTGTCGGCGCCGTAGCCGTCGGTGATGTCTTCCGGGCTTACCGTATTCTTCTTCGACTTCGACATCTTTTCGAGTGAGCCGATCGCCGCCTCTTCGCCGGTGGCGATCTCGATGGCGCGGCGCTTGCCGCCGACATCCTCGATCCTGACCTCAGCCGGCGACAGCCAGCGGCCATTGTTCGACGCACCGCCGACGCGGTAGGTCTCATGCACCACCATGCCTTGCGTGAACAGGCCCTTGAACGGCTCGGCCAGGTCGAGATGCCCGGTCGCGCGCATGGCGCGGGTGAAGAAGCGCGAATAGAGCAGATGGAGGATCGCGTGCTCGATGCCGCCAATATACTGGTCGACGGCCAGCCAGTCATCGGCAGCCTTCGGCTCCGTCGGCTCGTTGGTCCAGGGCGCGGTGAAGCGCGCGAAATACCAGGACGAATCGACGAACGTGTCCATCGTGTCGGTCTCGCGGCGCGCATCCTTGCCGCATTGCGGGCACTTCACATGCCGCCAGGTCGGGTGGCGGTCGAGCGGATTGCCGGGACGGTCGAACTCGATGTCGTCGGGCAGCTTGACGGGCAGGTCGGCCTTCGGCACCGGCACGACGCCGCAATCCTCGCAATGGATCATCGGGATCGGGCAGCCCCAGTAGCGCTGACGCGAAATGCCCCAGTCGCGCAAGCGGAAGTTCACCTTGCGCTCCGCCATTGGCCGGCCGCCGATGGTCTTCTGCTCCAGGAGCTTTGCCACCTCGTCGAACGCCTGCTCCGGCTTCAGGCCGTCGAGGAAACGCGAATTGATCATCACGCCGTCATCGACATAGGCCTCTTCCGTGACCTGGAAGGTCTTGGCGTCGGCATCTTCCGGCATCACCACCGGGATCACCGGCAGGCCGTATCTGTTGGCGAAATCGAGGTCGCGCTGGTCGCCCGACGGGCAGCCGAATATGGCGCCGGTGCCGTATTCCATCAAAACGAAATTCGCGACGTAGACCGGCAGGGTCCACGAGTCGTCGAACGGATGCACGACGCGGATGCCGGTGTCGAAACCTTTCTTCTCGGCCGTCTCCAGTGCGGCCACCGACGTGCCCATATGCCTGATTTCGTCGATGAACTTGGCCAGATCGAGATTGGTCTCGGCGGCCTTCCTGGCCAGCGGATGGTCGGCGGCAACCGCCATGAACGACGCGCCGAAAATGGTGTCGGGCCTGGTCGTGTAGACCTCCAGTTCCTTCGCATCGCCAACCGGAGCGGCCAGCGGCCAGCGGATCAGCAGCCCTTCCGAGCGGCCGATCCAGTTCTGCTGCATCAGCTTGACCTTTTCCGGCCACTCGCCGAGACCATTCAGCGAGTCCAGCAGGTCCTGCGCGTAGTCGGTGATCTTGAAGAACCACTGCGTCAGCTCGCGCTGTTCGACCAGCGCGCCCGAGCGCCAGCCACGGCCGTCGATGACCTGCTCGTTGGCGAGCACCGTCATGTCCTCCGGGTCCCAGTTGACCTTGGAGGATTTGCGCGTCACCAGCCCCTTTTCGACGAAGTCGAGGAACAGCATCTGCTGGCGGTGGTAATAGTCGACGTCGCAGGTGGCGAACTCACGCGCCCAGTCCAGCGACAGGCCCATCATCTTGAGCTGCTCGCGCATGGCGGCGATGTTGGCGTAGGTCCATTCCTTGGGATGGACCTTGTTCTGCATCGCCGCGTTTTCGGCCGGCATGCCGAAAGCGTCCCAGCCCATCGGGTGCAGCACGTTGAAGCCCTTGGCCCGCTTGTAGCGCGCCACCACATCGCCCATCGTGTAGTTGCGGGTGTGGCCGATATGGATCTTCCCCGAGGGATAGGGGAACATCTCCAGCACGTAGTATTTCGGCTTTGGATCGTTGTTATGCGCTTCGAACAGCTTCTTTTCGGCCCAGGCCTTCTGCCATTTGGGCTCTGACGCGCGCGGATTGTATCGTTCGGTTGCCATCGGATGATTTTCACTTAAAAGCAGGCGCAGACCGCCGGACAAGGCCCGGTGGCCAAGGTAAATGTCGTCGCGGTGTTCACCATGGATTGCCGGACCCGTCAACTGCGGCGAGCCGGCCAAGACGATTAAAGACAGGCAGGATATGGACATGGCCAGCGCCGTCGAACAGTTTTTCGCCGTCAAGACGAGGATCGCTGCCGCCGAGCGCGAGGCCGGCCGCGACGCCGGTTCGGTGACGCTGGTTGCGGTGTCGAAGACTTTTGAGGCCGACGTCATCCGCCCGGTCATCGAGGCTGGCCAGCGCGTCTTCGGCGAAAACCGCGTGCAGGAAGCGCAAGGCAAATGGCCGGCCTTGAAAGCGGAATTCCCTAATATCGAACTGCATCTGATCGGCCCGCTGCAGTCGAACAAGGCGAGGGAAGCCGTCGCTCTCGCCGACGTCATCGAGACCGTCGACCGCGAAAAGATCGCCGCCGAACTCGCCAAGGAAATCGTGCGCCAGGGCCGCACGCCGAAACTCTACGTCCAGGTCAATACCGGCTCGGAGCCGCAAAAGGCCGGCATCGAGCCGCGCGACGCCGTCGCCTTCGTCGCCCGCTGCCGCGATGTCCATGGCCTCGCCATCGAAGGCCTGATGTGCATCCCGCCGGCCGACGAAAACCCCGGCCCGCATTTCGCCCTGCTGGAAAAGCTCGGCAAGGAAGCCGGGGTCGCAAAACTGTCGATGGGCATGTCCGGCGACTTCGAGACCGCCATAGCCTTCGGCGCCACCAGCGTCCGCGTCGGCTCGGCGATTTTTGGGAGCCGGTAAGCCAATTTCGACGATATACGATTGGCAGCGGGCGATCGTGCTTTCGTCATCCTATGGCGAAGCAAGGAGCGAAGCGACGCGGCGCAGACCATAGGATCCATGCCGCGACATCTGAGCTCCGCTGCAGTGAAGAATTTCTGCTCCGCCGCGCCCTTTGGTCAGGGTCGCGGCATGGATCCTCGGGTCTTCGCGACGCCGCTCCGCGGCTGCTCCGCCCGTGGATGACGAAGTGAGAAACGTTTCGGCTAATCTCCAACGTTTCCGTTCCGAGCAATTATGATCCACCGGACAACCCCAGCGAATGCCCGGCGTGGCTAAGGTTCCATGATGCCAGACGCGACGCGTCCATTGCGCCATCACTGGAAACGAAACGCGCCGTTCCTATTTGCTTGGCGTCATCACCAATCTGCTGGAGCCACCATGCGCTACAATCAACTCGGAAATACGGGGATGTTCGTCTCGGAACTCTGCCTCGGCACAATGACCTTCGGCGCCGCCGGCGAGAATGCCCAATGGGGTCTGATCGCCAGCCTCGACCAGAAGGGCGTCAACGACATCGTTGGCCGTTCGATCGCCGCCGGCGTCAATTTCTTCGACACCGCCGACGTCTACTCCTTCGGCCAGTCCGAGCGCCTGCTCGGCCAGTCGCTCAGGGATCTCGGCGTCAAGCGCTCGGACGTCGTCATTGCCACCAAGGTGCATGGCGCCATGGGCCAGGGCCCGAACGAGCGCGGCTCTTCGCGAGGCCACATCATGGATTCGGTCGAGGGCAGCCTGGAGCGGCTGCAGCTCGACCATATCGACCTCTATCAGTTGCACGGCACCGATACGGTGACGCCGATCGACGAGACGCTACGGGCACTTGATGACCTGGTTGCCAGCGGCAAGGTTCGCTATGTCGGCGTCTCCAACTGGCAGGCATGGCGCATCGCCAAGGCTCTGGGCATTGCCGAGCGCAAGGGGTTCTCCCGCTTCGAGACCATCCAGTCCTATTACTCGATCGCCGGCCGCGATCTCGAGCGTGAGATCGTGCCGCTCATCAACGAGGAAAAGCTCGGCCTGATGGTCTGGTCGCCGATGGCCGGCGGCCTGCTGTCGGGCAAATACGGTCCCGGCGCGCCCGGCAATGGCGAGGGCCGCCGCGCCGCCTTCAACTTCCCGCCGGTCGATGAGGACCGCGCCTGGGCAGCCGTCGCCGTCATGCGCGACATCGCCAAAAAGCACGATGTCAGCGTCGCTACGGTCGCGCTCGGTTATGTCCTGGCCAAACCTTTCGTCATGAGCGTCATCATCGGCGCCAGCCGCATGGAGCAGCTCGAGCAGAACCTAGCCGCGGCCGAGGTGAAGCTCGACGCCGACGATCTCGCCAAACTGGATGAGGTCAGCGCGCTGCCGGCCGAATATCCCGGCTGGATGCTGGAGCGTCAGGGCGCCGGTCGCCGCCCGGCGCCGTTCACCCCGAAGAAATAGTCATCGCTGTCGCCTGATGCTTGGGGGGTCATCTGGCTCCCCAACGTCTTTTCAGCTCATCCGCACGCTCTCGACCAGAAAGTCGAGAAACGCCCGCACCCGTGCGGGCAAATGCCGGCCCTGGCCGACATAGACGGCGTGGGTAGGCTCCTCGTCGCCCGGATTGAAATCCTCCAGCAGCGCCGTCAGCCGCCCCGCCGCGATGTCATCGGCCACATGCCAGTGTGCCAGCCGGGCGATGCCGGCGCCGCCGACCGCCATCAACCGCATCGACTCG
Organism: Mesorhizobium sp. C416B; assembly: GCF_030323165.1. Classification (NCBI taxonomy): domain Bacteria; kingdom Pseudomonadati; phylum Pseudomonadota; class Alphaproteobacteria; order Hyphomicrobiales; family Phyllobacteriaceae; genus Mesorhizobium; species Mesorhizobium sp. C416B. The sequence goes on along the minus strand of NZ_CP100471.1, from coordinate 4,149,445 downwards.
CCATCGCCGACCAGCGTGTTTCCGGTGATCGGCACCATGACGGCGTTCCCGGTTGCATCGACAAACGACCAGCCATCGACATGCCGGACAAAGCCGAAAGCCATGCGATTGTGCCGGTCGAGATCTGCTGGAACCAGCGGCGTGCCATGCGTCTTGAGATAGGACGGTGCGGCAACGACTGTCATCCGGCTTTGCCCGAGCTTGCGCGCCACCAGCCGCGACTCGCCGAGCGGCCCGGCGCGGATGGCGACGTCGGCACGCTCAGCCATCAAATCGATGACGCTGTCGGTCAGCACCAGATCGACCGAAATCCCGGGGTAGCGTTCGAGGAAATCAGGCAGCAGCGGGATCAGCCGATGCACCCCGAAGGGCACATAGGAGTTGACGCGCAGCCGTCCGCGCGGCGCGGCACCCACGGCCGCCTCGCGCTCGGCCGCCGCCATATCGGCCAGGATGCGCACCCCGCTGTCATAGAACGCCGTCCCTTCCGGCGTCAGCTGCAGCTTGCGCGTCGAGCGCGTGACCAGCCGCGCGCCGAGCCTTGCCTCCAGTCGCGCGATCAGCTTGCTCACCGCCGACGGTGTCATACGCAGCGAACGAGCCGCAGCCGAGAAACTGCCCGCCTCGACGACGCGGACGAACACTTCGATCTCGCCGGAACGGCTGATATCGGGTCTGGCCATTTGTGAATCTATTTCACAGGAAATATGCCCAAGGCAAGTCTGGTTCACAAGGCATGGCAACACGATCTCTGCGGTCGGGGCGCGGGTCTGGTCGCGTTCATCGAGTTCGAACTGGAAACCGCCATGCCTCTTGCTCTCTACGCCCTCGCTGCCGGCGCCTTCGGCATCGGTGTCACCGAATTCGTCATCATGGGGCTGCTGATCGATGTCAGCAAAGATCTCGGAGTCTCGATCTCGGCCGCCGGCCAGTTGATTTCGGGCTACGCGTTGGGCGTCGTCATCGGCGCGCCGCTTTTGACCATCGCCACCGGCAACTGGCCCCGCAAGACCGTCCTTCTGGCCCTTATGGCGATCTTCACGCTCGGCAACCTCGCCTGTGCGATCGCCCCCGACTACTGGACGCTGATGGGCGCCCGCATCATCACCGCCTTTGCCCATGGCACTTTCTTTGGCGTCGGCTCGGTGGTCGCCACCGGCCTGGTCGCGCCCAACAAGAAAGCCTCGGCGATCGCGCTGATGTTCACCGGCCTGACTATCGCCAACATCCTCGGCGTGCCCTTCGGCACTTGGCTCGGCCAGACCTTCGGCTGGCGCGCCACTTTCTGGGCCGTAACCCTGGTCGGCTTGGCAGCCTTTGCCGTCATCCTGCTTCTGGTGCCGCGCAGCAAGGAAGCGCCCGAGAAGACCAATCTGCGCGCCGACCTCGCAGTGCTGCGCCGCACGCCGGTGCTGCTCGGCCTCGCCACCACCGTGCTCGGCTATGCCGGCGTCTTCGCCGTCTTCACCTACATCGCCCCGCTGCTCACCGAGATCACCGGTTTTGGGGAAGCCGCCGTGTCGCCGATCCTGCTCGTCTTCGGTGGCGGTCTTATCGCCGGCAATCTGCTTGGCGGCAAGGTCGCCGACCGCTGGCTGGTGCCGGCGGTGCTCGGCAGCCTCGTGGTGCTGGCGTTGGTGCTGGCCACAATGACCTTCGCCGTCCACAGCCAAATCCTGGCCGTCATCTATGTCGGCCTGCTTGGTGCCGCCGCCTTCGCCACCGTGGCGCCGCTGCAGATGTGGGTGCTGGAAAAGGCGCAAGGCGCGGGCCAGAGCCTCGCCTCGTCCTTCAACATCGCCGCCTTCAACCTCGGCAATGCCGCCGGCGCTTGGCTTGGCGGCGCGGTGATTGCCCATGACCTCGGCCTCGGCTCACTAACCTGGATCGCCGCTTTGCTGCCGGTCGCGGCTCTTGGCGTCGCTGCCCTGGCGCTGCGCCTCGATCGCGCCCCCACAATCGGGGTGCCGGTCTGCGCCCAGTCATGAGCATCACGCGCAATCCTTCTTCGACATCATCAAGGAGCATAAAATGGATTATCGACGTCTCGGCGCATCGGGCCTGAAAGTGCCCGCACTCTCTTTCGGCGCCGGCACTTTCGGCGGCTCCGGGCCGCTGTTCGGGGCCTGGGGCAACAGCGATGCCAAGGAAGCGCGGCGGCTGATCGACATCTGCCTCGAGGCCGGCGTCAATCTGTTCGACACCGCCGATGTCTATTCGAACGGCGCCTCCGAGGAAGTGCTTGGCGAAGCCATCAAAGGCCGCCGCGACGCGGTGCTGATCTCGACCAAGACTTCGCTGCCGATGGGCGACAGACCGGCCGACTACGGCTCGTCGCGCTCGCGGCTGATCAAAGCCGTCGACGCCGCCCTGAAGCGCATGGGCACCGATTACATCGACCTGTTGCAGCTGCACGCCTTCGATGCCGGCACGCCGATCGAGGAGGTGTTGTCGACGCTGGACGACCTCGTGCGCGCCGGCAAGCTGCGCTATGTCGGCGTCTCCAACTTCTCCGGCTGGCAGGTGATGAAATCGCTGGCGGAAGCTGACAAGCATGCTTATCCGCGCTACGCCGCGCATCAGGTCTACTACTCGCTGGTCGGTCGCGACTATGAATGGGAGCTGATGCCGCTCGGTATCGACCAGGGCATCGGCGCGCTGGTGTGGAGCCCGCTCGGCTGGGGCCGCCTGACCGGCAAGATCCGCCGCGGCCAGCCCCTGCCGGAAAAGAGCCGGCTGCACGACACCGCCGATTTCGGCCCGCCGGTCGCGGACCAACATCTCTACCGGGTCATGGATGCGCTTGATGCGATGGCTGAAGAGACCGGCAAGACCGTGCCGCAGATCGCCATCAACTGGCTGTTGCGGCGCCCGACCGTGTCCTCGGTCATCATCGGCGCCCGCAACGAGGAACAGCTGCGCCAGAACCTCGGCGCCGTCGGCTGGGCATTGACGCCGGAGCAGGTCAAAAAGCTCGACGCCGCAAGCGAAGTGACCGCGCCCTACCCGTACTTCCCTTATCGCCGCCAGGAAGGTTTCGCCCGACTGAACCCGCCTGCGGTGTGATCGCACGACGTTGAAGCTGCCAATCTCCCCCCTTGCGGGGGAGATCAGCTATACTGCCGCTCAGTGCAGCACGAACTCCCCATCCACCTTCCGCCATTCGTTCGGCGCGATCAGCTTCTGGTGCGTGTAGCTGATCGAATGCAGCGGCCCGTCGAGCCTGGCCTTCCAGAACTCGATGAACTTGATCAGCACCGGAAACTTCGGCGCCAGATCGTAATCCTGCCAGATGAAGCTCTGCAGCAGATGCGGGTGGTCGGGAAAATGGTACAGAATCTTGGCCGTGGTCAGGCCATACCCCTTGAGCATCAGGTCCATTTCGGAATGATCGCGCATGACAGCCCCTTGGCCTAGTTGATTCTCCATTCCTCCCAACACCGAATTGTGCGCGCCGTTCCTTAACTGTCTATGATTTTCCTGATCCCAGTCGGGTTTTATGCACGAAAACATGCAGTTAGCAGCGACCGCTGCCGAGTGCTGATACAACCGAAACGGGAGCTGCGGCATCGCGCCACGCGAATCCAACGTCTAATGTTGCCGTCAGCGCGGAACTGTTAATAATGCCGCCGAATTCGCGGCTGCGTCGCCGTGATCCTGGCTGTGGTCAAGCCGGCGGGGTGGTTTGGGAGGAAAGTGAAGACATGTCCGAGGTGAAGATCCACCGCGTCCAGCCGGCGTGGAAGAAGAATGCGCTGATCGACAACGACACCTACCTCAAATGGTATGCCGACAGCGTGAAGAATCCGGACAAGTTCTGGGGCAAGCACGGCAAGCGCATCGACTGGTTCAAGCCGTTCAGCAAGGTCAAGAACACCTCCTTCGAGGGCAAGGTCTCGATCAAATGGTTCGAGGACGGCGAAACCAACGTCTCCTACAACTGCATCGACCGCCATTTGAAGAAGCGCGGCAACCAGACAGCCATCATCTGGGAAGGCGACAATCCCTACGACGACAAGAAGATCACCTATAACGAGCTCTACGAGCATGTCTGCCGGCTCGCCAATGTGATGAAGAAGCACGGCGTCAGGAAGGGCGACCGCGTCACCATCTACATGCCGATGATCCCGGAAGCGGCCTACGCGATGCTGGCTTGCACCCGCATCGGCGCCATCCACTCGATCGTCTTCGGCGGCTTTTCACCGGACGCGCTGGCCGGCCGCATCGATGACTGCAAGTCGACCTTCGTCATCACCGCCGACGAAGGCCTGCGCGGCGGCAAGCCGATCCCGCTGAAGGAAAACACCGACAGAGCGATCGAAATCGCCGCCAAGGCCGGCACCAAGGTCGATAAGGTGGTCGTCGTTCGTCGCACCGGCGGCAAGACCGGCTGGGTCCAGGGACGCGACATCTGGTACCATGACGAGATCGCCACGGTGAAAGGCGACTGCAAGCCGGAGAAGATGAAGGCCGAGGATCCGCTGTTCATCCTCTATACCTCAGGCTCGACCGGCAAGCCGAAGGGAGTGCTGCACACCACCGCCGGCTATCTCGTCTATGTCGCGATGACCCACCAATATGTCTTCGACTACCATGATGGCGATATCTACTGGTGCACCGCCGATGTCGGTTGGGTCACCGGCCACAGCTATATCGTCTATGGCCCGCTCGCCAACGGCGCCACCACGCTGATGTTCGAGGGCGTGCCGAACTACCCCTCGCAGTCGCGCTTCTGGGAAGTCATCGACAAGCACAAGGTCAACATCTTCTACACCGCGCCGACGGCGCTGCGCGCGCTGATGGGCGCCGGCGACGAACCGGTGAAGAAGACCTCGCGCAAGTCGCTGCGCGTGCTGGGCTCGGTCGGCGAACCGATCAATCCGGAAGCCTGGGAGTGGTATTTCAACATCGTCGGCAACGGCAAGGTGCCGATCGTCGACACCTGGTGGCAGACCGAGACCGGCGGCATCCTGATCACGCCGCTGCCCGGCGCCACCGACCTCAAGGCTGGTTCGGCGACGCGGCCCTTCTTCGGCATCAGGCCGCAGCTGGTCGACGGCGAAGGTAGGGTGCTGGAAGGGGCGGCCGACGGCAATCTCTGCATCGCCGATTCCTGGCCCGGCCAGATGCGCACGGTCTATGGCGATCATGACCGCTTCGTGCAGACCTATTTCTCCACCTACAAGGGCAAATACTTCACCGGTGACGGCTGTCGCCGCGACGCCGACGGCTATTACTGGATCACCGGCCGCGTCGACGACGTCATCAACGTTTCCGGCCACCGCATGGGAACGGCCGAGGTCGAATCGGCGCTCGTCAGCCATGAGAAGGTGTCGGAAGCAGCTGTCGTCGGCTATCCCCACGACATCAAGGGCCAGGGCATCTACAGCTACGTTACCTTGATGAAAGGCGTGGAGCCGAGCGAGGAACTGCGCAAGGAGCTCGTGGCCCATGTCCGCAAGGAGATCGGCGCCATCGCCTCGCCCGACAAGCTGCAATTCGCGCCCGGACTGCCGAAAACCCGCTCCGGCAAGATCATGCGCCGTATCCTGCGCAAGATCGCCGAGGACGATTTTTCCGCGCTCGGCGATACCTCGACACTGGCCGATCCGGCCGTGGTCGATGATCTGATCGCCAACCGCCAGAACAAGAAGGGCTGAGGGGATTTGATGGCTGCACTGGGCGCAGTCACGGAGCTCTGGCGTTACCCCGCAAGTTCGCTTGCCGGCGAACGCCAGGACGCCATTTCGGTCGGCCTTGAAACCATCGACGGCGACCGGCTGTTCGGCCTTGTCGATGTCTCGGACAATGAGATCGCGCGGCCCGACCGCGACGCCAAGTGGCACAAGGTGCCGCGCATCCGCACCCGGCTGAGCAAGGACCGCAAGCTGGAGATCGCCGTTCCCGACGGCGACTGGCTGGCAGTGCCGGGTGTGGAATGCGACCAAGCCATCTCGGCCTATCTCGGCTTCGCCGCCTCGATCAGGCCGTTCAGCCAGGACAACGCTCCCGGCTACACCGGCCCGCTCACCGCGGCGCGCTACCGCAAAGCGCCGATCCATCTCTTGACCACCGCATCGCTGGCGCGGCTCAAGGCGCTGCACCCCGAAGGCATTCCCGATCCGCGCCGCTTCCGCCCCAACATCGTCGTCGACATGGCGGCGGTCAAAGGCTCGTTTCCCGAGACCGAATGGATTGGCCGCAAGCTCGCCATCGGCGATCTGCTGGTGACCGTCTCGGAGCCGTGCCGCCGCTGCGGCTTCACCATCATCAGCCAGGACGGCTTCGACCACGATCCCGGCATCCTGCGCAATCTGGTCCGCCACAACGCGCACAATCTTGGCGTCTATTGCACTGTGGACAGGCCTGCCCGCGTCGAGATCGGCGCGCCGATGCGGTTCGTGTAGGCCTCTACCGCGAGGCAGCGAATCGCAGACCTTGGAAAGCGTGGGGTTCGGCCCCGAATCCTATCTCTACCGATACAGATCCGCCCGTGTCGGCGGCAGCCCGCTCGGCCCGCGTGCGCGTTTGGTGACGACGGTCTGAAAAATCTGCGCCGAGGCGCGCTCGAAGGTGATCGAGCAGCCGGTGAGATAAAGCAGCCACAGCCGTGCCTTGGCCTCGCCGACTTCGGCGACCGCCTCGTCGAAGCGAGCCTGTAGCCGCTCGGCCCACAGCCGGCAGGTGCGCGCATAGTGCTCGCGCAGATTCTCGACGTCGTAGACCAGGAAGCCATGCGCCTCCAGATTGCCCAGCGTCATGCCGATCGTGTCGAGTTCGCCGCCTGGGAAAATGTATTTGAGCAGCGCCTTGAACTCCGGCCCCTTGCGCAAGGTTTTCTTCAAGTCGCCCTTGCTGCGCCTGGTGATGGCGTGGTGCAGATAGATGCCGCCGGGCTTCAGCAAGCGATGGATGGTCTTGAAATAGGTGGCGTGGTTGGCGAGGCCGAGATGCTCGAACATGCCGATCGACGATATCTTGTCGAAGGAGCCTTTGAGCTCCGTATAGGATTTGATTTCGATGGTGATGCGGTCCTGCAGCCCTTCGGCGCGGATGCGCTCGCGGGCGAGATCGGTCTGCGCCTGCGACAGCGACACGCCATGGCCGACGACGCCGTAATTTTTGGCCGCATGGATCAGCATGGCACCCCAGCCGCAGCCGATGTCCAGCAGCTTTTCGCCCGGCTTCAGCCTGAGCTTGCGGCAGATATGGTCGAGCTTGTCGGCCTGCGCCTGGTCGATGCCATCGGCGAAATCCTTAAAGTAGCCGCAGCTGTAGACCATGCGCTCGTCGAGGAAGAGCCGGTAAAAGGCATTCGAAATGTCGTAGTGATGCTGGATCGCCTCCTGGCTCGACCCGCTGACATAGGGGTTGCGACCCGACAGATCGGTGCGTGCACTCATCTGCTTGCGTGACAGGAGCACCGCCGGCAGGTCGCGCAGGATCGCCAGCTTCGGCAGCGACTTGAGCTTGGTCCTGAGCTTGCCTTGCGACGGCAGTGCGTAGAAATCGAAAATCGTCCCGTCTTCGATGTCTATCGTCTTGGAGATCCACATCTCGATCAGCGTCGACAGCGATGGCCGCTTCACCACCTGCCAGACGATGTCCTGGTCGTTGATGGTGAGCACGGGCCCGATGGCGGGACCGATCCGCTCGCCGGTCCACAGCTTGACCGCAAAACCCGGCTTCAGCGTTTCGATCACCGTTCGCACGATGCGCGCGGCCTTCTCGGCTGCCTCCATGGCCATCCTCCCGAGTCCTGACAATCCACCTTGCATGGATTTTGCCCGCCCTCGCGGCTCTTCGCAACCCGGCGCAAAAGGCGGCTCGCCAGCTATTTCAAATCGGCATCTTGTTTTTTGCTGCAACGCACCCCATCATCTGTACGTGTTCAACAAATCGAAAGGAGGTGATCCGATGTCGAGTGATTTCGTTTTCCAGAACGTGGCCTCAGCGGATTGCACTTTCGGGAAGCAGTCTTCCCGTTAAGGCGCGATAAGCGCGGCGGGTGACCTCGGTCGCCGCCATTGGCCGCGCCACGGACGGAAACACGGAAGGCCGCCGGCTTCGTCAAGAAGCGGCGGCCTTTTCCATTTCCGGATTGTGTGTCGAAGCAGATCAGAATCCGGTCACGCCAGCATCCGCGCGCTGATCGTCTTGTCGACGCCGTGATAGGGCGGATTGAACAGCTTGCCTTCCTGCTCGTAGGTCCAGACCTTGAACAGCGAGAGTTGGTGTGGGCCGAAACTGTGCAGCAGCGGGACATCCGTGGCATCGCGGCCGCGCGCGATGACGACGCGGCCGATCCTGGGTTTGTTGTGGCGCGGGTCGAACGTGTACCACTTGCCGTCGAGGAACACTTCCATCCAGGCTGAAAAATCCATCGGCGCCGGGTCGGCCGGTACGCCGATGTCGCCGAGATAACCGTTCACATAGCGGGCCGGGATGTTCATGCAGCGGCAGAGCGTGATCGCCAGATGGGCGAAGTCGCGGCATACACCAACCTGCTCCTCATGCGCTTGGGCTGCGGTACGCGTCGACCGCGCATAGCCATAGCCGAAGGACAGCCGGTTGTGGACATAGTCGACGATCGCCTGCACCCGCGCCCAGCCGGAGGGAACATGGCCGAAAAGCTGCCAGGCCAGACTGCTCAGATGATCGGTCTCGCAATAGCGGCTGCCGAGGAGGTAGCCGAGCACATCGTCCGGCAGTTCCGCCACCGGCACTTCCCTGGCCAGCGTGTTGACCGCGTCAGGCTCGCCGCTGTCCTCGACGGCTGCGTCATAGAGAATGCGGAAACTGCCGGCGGGTACGGTGAAGCGGCGGCAGGTATTGCCGAACAGATCGTGATAGACCTTGCTCGGCACTGAAGGCGACGTCAGCACGCGCGTCTGCCGTTTGATGTCGGCCTGACGATCCCTGTGGATATCAAGCAGCGAGATGACCGGCGTGGCGCCGACGCATTCAATGGCGATTTCGTAGCCGAGCCGGATCATCACAATGATTGCCCCTTCGATCCCGTGGAAAACAGTATGCTCAAAACGCCAGAGGCGGGACCATGGTTCCCTGGAACTATCGAAAAGGCTCTCCCGCGGCTTCCCAGGCAGGCGTGGCGACGTTACGGTCGAACGACATGTTTCGACCTCCCGAAACGATCCCTAACCCGTGGAAAATCTGATGTTTGCAGGCAGAAAATTCGCCGCGTTCCTGTTCGATATGGATGGCACGGTGCTCAATTCGATCGCCTCGGCCGAGCGCGTCTGGGCGGCGTGGGCGCTTAAGCACGGTCTCGACGTCGAAGCCTTCCTGCCGACGATCCATGGCGTGCGGGCGGTCGAGACCATCACCAGGCTGGCGCTTCCCGGCGTCGACCCTGTTCATGAGGCGTTTGTGCTGTTGCAGGCCGAGTCGGACGATGTCGAAGGCGTGCTGCCGATCGCCGGCGCAGTACGGTTTCTCAACGCGCTGCCGGCCGAGCGCTGGGCGATCGTCACCTCCGCGCCGCGCCCGTTGGCGCTGCTGCGCATGCGGGCCGCCGGCATCCCGGTTCCCGCCTTGGTGGTCGCGGCCGAGGATGTGTCGCACGGCAAACCGGCGCCCGACTGTTTCCTGCTGGCGGCAAAACGGCTCGGCGTCGACATCGGCGACTGTCTGGTCTTCGAGGACGCACCGGCCGGTATCGCGGCGGCGGAAGCAGCGGGCGCGTCGGTGATGGTGATCAGCGCCACTCACCAGCATCCAATGACGACTCAGCACAACTCGATTGGCGGCTACGAAACCGTCTCCATCGCCATCGATGACAGCGGCTGGATGACGCTGGGGGCACAGCGCAGCGCGGCCTGAGGAACTGGAGGACTGGAGGACTGGAGGACTGGAGGACTGGAGGACTGGAGGACTGGAGAACTGCTATGCGCCTTTTTCTTCAACTCTTCAGTTCACCAGTTCCCCAGTTCTTCCGTTCCTGAACCCCTAGAAATCGCTAGCCAGTCCCTTCACTTCCCAGTCGCCGTAGCGGCCGGGTTCCTTGCCGCCGCGGCCGCCGATTTCCTTCGGCAACGCAGCTTCCTTCTGGCGATACGCTTCACGGCGCGCCTCGGCTTCAGCCAGCGCTCGGCTGGCCGCCGGCGTCAGGTCCTTCTCCCGGTCGGCATCGGCTTTGCTGGGTTGGTCGGTCATGCGATAGTCCGGGCGGATTGAAACGAAGGGCGGCGTTTCCCATCATATAGCCATGAGTTCACCCCGATCGACCTTTTTTTGCCACGGCCGCACAGGGAGCAGATGATGAGCACGCTACGCACCACCATGCTTCTGGCCGCGATGACGGCGCTGTTCATGGGCGTCGGCTTTCTGATCGGCGGCACCGGCGGCATGATGATCGCCTTCCTGGTCGCCGCGGGCACCAATCTGTTCAGCTACTGGAATGCCGACAAGATGGTGCTGTCGATGAACCGCGCCGTCGAGGTCAACGCGAAGAACGCGCCCGAATTCCACGCCATCGTCGAGGCGTTGGCCAAGCAGGCCGGCCTGCCGATGCCCAAGACTTATCTGATCGACAATCCGCAGCCGAACGCCTTCGCCACCGGCCGCAATCCCGAGAACGCCGCGGTCGCGGCCTCGACCGGGCTGCTGGAGCGCCTGTCGCATGAGGAGGTGGCGGCAGTCATGGCGCATGAGCTGGCCCACATCCAGCATCGAGACACGCTGACCATGACCATTGTCGCGACACTCGCCGGCGCCATCTCGATGCTCGGCAATTTCGCCTTCTTCTTCGGCGGCAGCCGCGACAACAACAACCCGTTCGGCTTTGTCGGCGTGCTGGTGGCGATGCTGGTCGCACCCTTCGCCGCCATGATCGTGCAGATGGCGGTCAGCCGCACGCGCGAATACGAGGCCGACCGGCGCGGCGCCGAAATCGTTGGAAATCCGCTTTGGCTGGCATCGGCGCTTGACAAGATCGCCCGCGGCGCCGAACGCATCCGCAACCAGGATGCCGAACGCAATCCCGCGACCGCGCATCTCTTCATCATCAATCCCCTTCACGGCGAGCGCATGGACAGCCTGTTTTCGACCCACCCGAATACCGACAACCGCATCGCCGCGCTGCAGGCGATGGCGCGCGACATGGCAGGCCGCCAGCCGGCGCCGCGCCAAGCGCCGACGCCCGGGCAAACAGAAGAATTCCCGGCCGATGCCGTGCAAGGCCCGTGGGGCAAGGCAGCACGCCCCACTCCGCCGACCAGACCGGCCAAGCCGAAAGCCAATCCGTGGGGCCGCAATCCGACCGGACCCAAAGGTCCGTGGTCGTGAGCGGCGCCAGATCCCGGCCCGCACATTCAGGCGATCGCGAAAACAGCTCGGACGAATTCGTCGCCGGCCTCGCCGCGCGCAAGGCAGCGGCGCGGCTGCTGGCCGCCGTTATCGACGCCAAGACGCCGCTCGACGGGCTGACGGACCACGAGAACGGCCATCCGCAATACAAGGTGCTCGACCTGCGCGACCGCGGCCTGGTGCGCGCCATACTGGTGACCGCGCTGCGCTACCGCATGACCATTGCCGGGCTCCTCGCCCGCCGCCTTGAAAAGCCGCTGCCACCCAACGCCACAGCTTTGTCGCACATCCTGCATGTTGCGGCGGCGCAGATCCTGTTCCTCGACATCCCCGACAGCGCCGCCGTCGATTTGGCTGTGACCCACGCCAAGTCGGACCCACGCACGCAGCGCTTTTCCGGCCTCGTTAATGGCGTGCTGCGCACTTTGGTGCGCGCCAAGGAGACCGAACTGCCGGCAGCTCTTGCCGCCACCGACGAGGCGCCAAAATGGTTCTCCGACCGGCTGAAGGCCGCCTATGGCGCCGAGATGACCAGACAGATCCTGGCGGCGCATCGCGTTGAGGCGCCGGTCGATTTCACGGTCAAGGCCGATCCCGAACTGTGGGCCGAAAAGCTCGGCGGCATCGTGCTGCCGACCGGCACGGTGCGAGTGGAAAAGCTCAACGCCTCCGTCACCGAACTGCCGGGCTTCAGCGAAGGCGCATGGTGGGTCCAGGACGCCGCCGCCAGTTTTCCGGCGCGGCTGTTCGGCGATGTCAAAGGATTACGCGTCGCCGACCTCTGCGCCGCCCCCGGCGGCAAGACCGCTCAGCTGATCCTTGCCGGCGCCAAAGTCACCGCCGTGGACACCTCGAAGAACCGGCTGGCGCGGCTGACGCAGAACCTCGAACGGCTCGGGCTGTCCGCCGAGATCGTGCAGGCCGATCTGCTGAAATACCAGCCGGCGGAGCTTTTCGACGCCGTCCTGCTCGACGCGCCCTGCTCTTCCACCGGCACGGTTCGGCGCCACCCCGACGTGCCATGGACCAAGACGGCAGCCGACGTCGAAAAGCTAGCCGATCTGCAAGCAAAGCTGCTCGCCCGCGCCGTCACTTTGGTCAAACCGGGCGGTCGGATTGTTTTTTCCAACTGTTCGCTGGACCCAATCGAAGGCGAGGATCTGTATCGCGTCTTTCTGGCCGGCAACAAAACCGTCGCCGACGATCCACTGCAGCCCGGCGAAATCGCCGGCATCGACGCTTTCCTGACCCCGCAAGGCACGCTGCGCACCACACCCGCCGATCTTGACAGTGGTTCGCCAGGGGTTTCCGGCCTGGACGGCTTCTTCGCAGCCCGCATGCGACGTCTGGCCTGACTCCGACGCGACGACATGCCTAAAGCATGTCGTTCAGACTCCAGTGCTTCCTCCACCTTGCATCGATCTCATCATCCACATTCTGGTAGCGGATATCGGTGGAGAGCCGGATACGCCCCTCCGCACTCTGGTTGGTCGTCGAGGCGTGGATCATATAGGGCGAGTGGAGGACGACATCGCCGGCCTCGAAATCCGCGATCAGCCAGCGTGTATCGAACCGCTCCGCCATGTCGGGCAGGTCCTTCGACACCCAGCCGCCCTCGCTCATGTTCCTGTTGTAGGCGCTGATGCGCTCCTGCGGGCTCAGCCCGGCATTGTCCCTGGCGAACCGGGCTTCCATGTCGAGGCCGATGGCGTGCGATCCCTCGAGATAGACCAGGCCGCCCATGTCGACGGGAACGTCGCCGATCGGGATCCAGGCCGTGACGATGCGGCTGGTGCCGCCGCGAAGATAGACGAGATCGTAATGCGCCGGCGTCGCCACGGCGGTGCCCGGTTGGGTGAAGCGCATGATCTTGCGCTTGTGCAAATAGGACAGCCCGCCGACAAACCCATCCATCAGCCGCGCCATCCGGGGCTGTGCGCAAAACCCTTCATAGGCGGTGGAGCGAACCAGCGCCATCAACCGGCGATCGGCGAGCTGACGGTCGAACGTGCCGGCGGCCGCCGCCAGGCCAAGCGCGGGATCGGACCCGGGCTGCAGCAAGCCGGTGTCGGCCAGATACGAAAACACCCAGCCGCGAAAATCGATGACGTCGCGGCGCGGCAGCATACTTTTCAGCCAGACATAGCCTTGCTCGGCAAGGAGGCCGCGAATGGCATCGATGCCGACCCCGGCGTCGGTTGGCACGAGATGACCCAACCGGTTCGGCGCCATCGATAATGTCTTGCCGTTGGCGTTCAGATCGATTGACGCAACAGGAATCTGTCGTTGCGTGCCACCTGTTGAGCTTGACATTTCAGCCACCTGCGATTTTTTATCCTTAGCTGGAAATGTCATACTGTTCGCACACTCGCCCATGGACAGAACGAAGCCATGGACTTTTCGCTCATGAACGATCTCTCTTACGCACTCTACAGATCCGCACCGGCCGCGGCCGGCGGCCTGTCGGTTACAGGGATTGGTCGGCATCGCGTCACTCAGGCGATCCAAGCGCGCAAATTGCCGGAATTCGCCGTGGTGCTGATTGAGAACGGTCAAGGCTGGCTTGAAACCAGGACTGCCGGCATGCAGACGATCCAAGCGCCGGCCCTGTTCTGGCTGCTTCCCGGGAGAATGCATTCCTACGGGCCGGACGCATCGGGCTGGCTCGAACGCTGGGCGCTCTTCGACGGGGCCTTGATACGCGATTTCACCCGGCTGCGGCTGATCGCCGAGGACGCCCCTGTCGTCCCCTTGCGCGACCTCGGCAAAATGCAGCGGCTGTTCGACAGGCTGCACGGTGAGCTGTCGCTCGATACGATGCTGAGCCAGGCAGAAGCCGCCGCCACGATGCATCGCATCGTCGTGCGTGCTGCCCGCCAGGCAATGGATTGGAACAACCGTCAACGAAACCCCAGCCTCCAGGATGCCGCTGACATGCAGCCCATCATCGACGAATTGCGCCGCTGCGCGTGCGACCCGGTGGATCTCGATGCCTTCGCCGCGAAATTCTCGATGTCGCCGGCAACCTTGCGGCGCAGATTTGCGCGGGCAGCCGGCATGTCGCCCAAGGCCTTCCAACTGCGCACGAGGCTCGACCGCGCCAAACAGATGCTGGCCGCCTCCGATTCGCCCATAGAGTCCATTGCGGCCGCCGTCGGCATCCACGACGCCTTCTATTTCTCCCGTCTGTTTCGCGACCGGGAAAACTGTTCGCCCAGCGAATTTCGGTCTCGCCACAACCGCAAGTGAGTGCCGGATTGCCGGGCTTAAACCCGCGAAGCGCTTGACTTTTTTCGGGGCGGGTCGGTGGCCGGCAGCGTGAGGCGCTTCACGTCGGCGGAATTCGACTTCGCACAAGTTCTTGAATCATATAAGCTTGTGCTGGGGTACCGGAACATGATGCCGAAAAGTGTGACGCGGTTTTCGGGCGACAGCATGCTCTATCTCCAGGCGACGAGGAGGGGTTTTGGCACTGGCTGCCGGCAGCACGACACGTCTGTGGACGCTTGTCGCTAAGGAGTTTTGGCGCAAGACGCGCCGGCGCCTTCGCGCAGGGCCAGTCTATCGCTGGCGCTATTCCGGGCGCACGCCCGAACGCGTCCTGATTGCACCGCCCGACCTCAGGCTCGCCGATCCGCAGATCGCGCTCGAGATCTATTATGGCCGCTATCCGCTGTCGGGACATCTGGTCGAGACCGGCGGCAAATCGCCATTCCAGATCGATGTCGCCAATCGCGGCTGGGTGAAGACGCTGCACGGCTTTCGCTGGCTGCGCCATATGCGCGCCGCCGGCACCGAGCTGGCCGCCGCCAATGCACGCGCGCTTGTCTCCGACTGGATCGCCATGCATGGCAACCAGATTTCCGGCATAGCCTGGGAGCCCGGCACCACCGCCAAGCGAGTCATTGCCTGGTTGCAACACTCCTCGGTTGTCCTACAAGGGGCCGAATTTCCGTTCTATCGCGCCTTCCTGAAATCGCTCGCCGTGCAGATCCGCTATCTCCGCTCGATGGCGCGCGAGATGCCGGACGGCAAGGACAGGCTGCGCGCTCGTATCGCGCTTGCCTTCGCCGCGCTGTCGCTGCCGGCGCCGGCCTCGGCACTGCGCGGCGCCACCCGCAACCTGGCGGAAGAACTCGACCGCCAGATCCTTCCCGATGGCGGCCATATTTCGCGCAACCCGATGGCGGTGCTCGAATTGCTCGCCGATCTCCTGCCGCTGCGTCAGACCTATGCCAACCAGGCCGAAACGCCACCGGCCGCCCTGATGGGCGCCATCGACCGCATGCTGCCGGCGCTGCGCTTCTTCCGCCATCAGGATGGCAGCCTCGCCCGCTTCAACGGCATGGGCGCCACCATCCACGACCGTATAGCCACCATCTTGCGCCACGACGACACCGCCGGCGCGCCGCTGCTGCACGCGCCGCATTCCGGCTATGAGCGCCTGTCGATGGGCGGCGTGACGGTGATTGCCGATACCGGCCCGTCGCCGGCCGTCGATGTGTCCAACGCCGCGCATGCCGGGTGCCTGGCCTTCGAACTCTCGTCCGGTCGCCAGCATTATATCGTCAATGCCGGCATCGACACCTATGGCGCTGCCGAGTTCCGGCCGCTGGCCCGTGCCACCGCGGCGCATTCGACCGCCACCATCAACGACACCTCGTCGGCGCGGTTTTCCCATTCGCTGCGCGTCAACGACCTGCTCGGCTCACCCTTGCTCGGCGGCCCGCAGCATGTGCCTTGCAAGCGCATCGACCAGAAGGGCACGCAAGGCTTCATCGCCCGCCATGACGGCTATATGCAGCGCTTTGGCTTCCTGCATGAGCGCGAGCTGAAACTGTCGAGCGAGGGCAATGTGCTCGCCGGCAGGGATCGCTTCCTCCGCCCGGGCGGTGCGGCGATCCGCAACAATGGCCGCGACTTCGTCGTGGTGCGCTTCCACATCCACCCTGATATCAACCTTTTGCAGGACGAGCATGACCGCCTGGTGCTGACCGCCGACCAGGCCGACACATGGGTGTTCACCTGCACCGAAGTGGTGCCGGAGGTCGAGGAATCGATCTATTTCGCCGGCCTTGGCGGCCCGCGCCGCAGCCGCCAGATCGTGCTCGCCTTCAAGGCCTCGGAGATCGCCGAGGTGCATTGGCAGCTCACGCGCACCGGCATCGCCGGCTATCCCGAGAACAGCTGAGCGTCGTTGCCGGCGCCGGCTTGATCGAGCTTCCGGCTTGATTTCCTGACCTCATGTGCTACGGCCCGGCAACGCTCTCCAATCAGCCCTGAAAGGCCGCCAGCCCATGGCCGTCGCCGCCAAGAACATTCCGGCACCCGACCTCCTTCCGGTCCGCCGCGCCCTGCTTTCCGTCTTCGACAAGACCGGCCTGACCGACTTCGCCAAAGGGCTGGTCGCGGCTGGCGTCGAGCTGGTCTCGACCGGAGGTACGGCAAAGGCGATCGCCGAGGCGGGGCTGGCGGTGCGTGACGTCTCGGAACTGACAGGCTTTCCCGAGATCATGGACGGCCGCGTCAAGACGCTGCACCCGTCGGTGCATGGCGCACTGCTCGGCGTGCGCGACGATCCCGAACACGCCAAGGCGATGCACGATCACGGCATCGAGCCGATCGATCTGCTCGTCTCCAATCTCTACCCGTTCGAGGAGGTCCGCCGCTCCGGCGCCGACTATGCCGCTGTTGTCGAGAACATCGACATTGGCGGCCCGGCGATGATCCGCGCCTCGGCCAAGAACCATGCCTATGTCGCCATCGTCACCGATCCCGGCGATTATGCCTCGGTGCTGAACGCGCTAGAGATGAACATCGGCTCGCTGTCGCTGGATTTCCGCCAGAAGCTGGCGGCAAAGGCCTTTGCCCGCACCGCCAGCTACGATGCGGCGATCTCCGGCTGGTTCGCCGAAACGCTGGAGATCGAGCATCCGACCTGGCGCGCCTTCGGGGGCAGGCTGGAAAGTGTCATGCGCTATGGCGAGAACCCGCATCAGAGCGCCGGCTTCTATGTCAATGGCGACAAGCGGCCGGGGGTCGCCACGGCTCGCCAGTTGCAGGGCAAGCAGCTGTCCTACAACAACATCAACGACACCGATGCCGCCTTCGAGCTGGTGGGCGAGTTCGACCCCAACCGCTGCGCCGCCGTTGCCATCATCAAGCACGCCAACCCGTGCGGCGTCGCCGAGGACGCTTCGCTGGCTGCTGCCTATGCGAGAGCGCTGGCCTGCGACCCGGTTTCGGCCTTTGGCGGTATCGTCGCCATGAACCGCATCCTCGATGCGGAAGCGGCGCAGGAGATCGTAAAAACCTTCACCGAGGTGATCATCGCGCCGAACGCGTCGGAGGACGCTGTCCGCATCATCGCCGCCAAAAAGAATTTGCGACTGCTGGTCACCGGCGGTCTGCCCGATCCGCACGCCGGCGGCATCACTGTGAAATCCGTCGCCGGCGGCATGCTCGTCCAGGGCCGCGACAACGCGGTGGTCGACGATCTCGAGCTCAAGGTGGTGACCAGGCGCGCACCGAGTGCGGCCGAGATGGCCGACCTCAAATTCGCTTTCCGCATCGCCAAGCACGTCAAGTCGAACGCCATCGTCTATGCAAAAGACGGCGCTACCGTCGGCATCGGCGCCGGCCAGATGAGCCGCGTCGATTCCTCGCGCATCGCCGCCCGCAAGGCCCTCGACGCGGCGGAAGCAGCTGGCCTCGCGGAGCCGTTGACCAAGGGCTCGGTGGTCGCCTCCGACGCTTTCTTCCCTTTCGCCGACGGGCTGATCTCAGCCATCGAAGCCGGCGCCACGGCGGTGATCCAGCCCGGCGGCTCGATGCGCGACGACGACGTTATCGCCGCTGCCGACGCGCATGGCATTGCTATGGTGTTTACCGGCGTGAGGCATTTCAGGCATTGAGCGCCTCTGCCTTTTCCCACAAGGGGAGAAGGAAAAGTGCGGCGCTATTCCACCGGCTGATCCGCCGGGTACGGCGTCCAGATCAATATCGCGATCCCAACGCCCAGGAACAGCACGATGGCCGCCATGCCGAGCCGCGCCGAGCCGCTGGCGAGCGTGATCGACGCCACCATGAACGGCGCCAGGAAACTCGTGGCCCTTCCGGCCAGCGCATAGATGCCGAAATAGCGGCCGGATTCGGCTGCGGTCACGCTGCGCGCCATGTAGGAGCGTGACGACGCCTGCACCGGTCCGAACGCCAGCCCGATTAACAGGCCATAGAAAATGTAGGCCTTTTCCGCCGCCGTGCCGAACAGGCCGCCACTATCGGCTCCCGGCATCATCCAGGCGCCGAACAATGTGTAGCCTGGCCCGGTCGAAACGATGCCGATGGTGGCGATGCTGAGCAGGACGAGCGAAATCATCACGATGGTCTTGGAGCCAAGCGCGGTGTCCAGCCATGCGGCAACCAGGCAGCCGACGATGGCGACGACGTTGAGGATAATGCCGAACATGCCGATCTCGGTGATCGACCAGTGGAACATCGCTGCCGCAAATGTGCCGCCCAAAGCGAGCAGCGCATTGACGCCGTCCTGATAAATCATGCGGGCGACAAGGAAGCGGAAGATGCCTTTGCGCCGGCGCACTTCAGTCAGCGTCGACTCCAGTTCCGACAGCCCCTCGCGCACCGCCGGCCCGATCGGAATGCCTTTGATGGCGTCTGGCGTGAAGAAGAACATCGGCAGGATGAACAGGAAATACCAGCCGGCCGACAGCGGCCCGGTGGCGCGCGCGTCCTCGCCGAGTTTCGGGTCGAGCCCAAAGAGCGGGTCGATGCCGATGATCGTCTTGCCGGTCTCCGGCGAACCCGCCAGACAGGCGACGACAAAGATCAGCGCGATCATGCCGCCGAGATAACCAAGTCCCCAGGCAATGTTGGAGACGTGGCCGATCTCGCTCTTCGGCACCAGGCGCGGCATCATCGAATCGTTGAACACGGTCGAGAATTCCGCCGCGACCGAAGCGAGAGAAAAGAACAGCACCACCAGGAAAAGGTTCGAGCCGGGAGCGGCGAACCATAGCAGGCAAAGGCTGATGATCTTGATCGAGGCGAAGAACGCAATCCATGGCTTGCGCGGCCCGGTCTGGTCGGCAATCGAGCCGAGGATGGGAGACAGCACGGCAATGACCAGGCCCGCAACAGCGATGCCGTAGCCCCAGGCCGCCTGGCCTGAGACCGGATCGCTCGCCATGCGCGAGACGAAATAAGGCCCGAAGATGAAGGTGGTGACGACGGTGAAAAACGGCTGCGCCGCCCAGTCGAAGAACATCCACCCCCAGATGCCACGCCCGGATGCCCGCTGCACTGCATCTATCGCCGCCATGATGATTCCCCCGGACACCGCGCTTGTCGGACGCCATGTCTGCATGTTTCGAATGCTCATGCAAACCGCCAAAGATTCGCGCTGCCCCTCACCTGGATGTCGCCGCTGTCTACCTGCATAGAGACGCGAAGAAAGGCGCCGCGCCCCTACCTCCCCCTTGTGGGGAGGTCGGACCGAAGGTCCGGGTGGGGGTCGGTGCCGCACCCCCACCCCGCTGCTTCGCAGCGACCCTCCCCACAAGGGGGAGGGTAAGTCCCGAGCCTCACATCCCCGTCAGATCGCTCATCAGCCCCGAAGCCACCGACAGCCTGGACACGGTGATATCCCCGCCTTCGGTCAGCGCCTGCAGCCGCTCGCGAATGCGCGCCACGCGCTCGCCGCCGGCTTCCAGCCAGGCCGCCACAGGATCCGCCGTCCCGGCATGGCCGGCGAGAGCCGCCACCGCGATGCCGCGCCGCGCCGCGCCGATCGTGTCGGTGGCGCGCGACAGCGCCAGCTGGTCGTAATAGTCCGACGGCGTGATAGAACGCGCCGCCTCTTCGACGCGCGGAATGCGGAAGGCATCGCTGACGGCGAAGAACGCCTTGGCCGAGGCGACGACGTCGGCATTGGCCGTGCGCGCCGTCAGTGCGATGTCGGGGATCAGTCCCGCCACATCGGCCATTGCCAGCTGCCCGGCGAGCTTTTCCGGGGCGCCGGCCTTGAAGAGGCCGTGCCGCCGCTCTTCGACCCGCTCGCGCGAGAAGGCCGGTAGCAGCGAGAGCAGCTTCGGCTCCAGCGCCATGCGCGCCTCTTGCAGTTCGGCAATGCGCTGGCCGAGCGCTGCGGTGCCGGCATCGTTCTTCAGATACCAGCCGCTGGTCACGAAGATAAGCCGGCTGACGGACTGGTAGAGATCGAGCTGCGCCTGGCCGTCGATGTGGCTGTCCAGCGCATCGATCTCCCGATAGAGCGCCGGCAACGCGAAGCCGTCGCGCACCACGGCGAAGGTGCGCACCACGTCGGCCGCGCTGCGCCCCGTGGCTTCCTGCAGCCGGTTGACGAATGACGGTCCGCCGCGATTGACGAGATCGTTGGCGACGACGCGGGCGATGATTTCGCGGCGCAGCCGGTGGCCATGGATCTCGGCCGCATATTTCTTCGCCATCCGGTCAGGGAAATAGCCCATCAGGTCGCGGTCGAAATGCGCGTCGTCAGGCACGTCGCTGGCGACGATGTCGGAAAACAGCACGATCTTGGCATAGGCGAGCAGCACGCCAAGCTCCGCCCGGGTCAGCGGCTCGCCACGCGCCTCGCGCTCGGCAAGGGCGGCCGGCGACGGCAGCGTCTCGACAGCGCGGTCGAGCAGGCCCCGAGCCTCCAGCGCCGCCATGAACCGGCTCTGGTGCGCGATGTCGGCAAGGCCGCGCTTGCGGGCGATGGAAAGCGCCAGCGTCTGTTCGTAATTGTTGGACAGCACGAGGCCGGCGACCTCGTCGGTCATCTCGGCCAGCAGCTTGTTGCGGGCCGGCCGGGTCAGCGATCCCTTGCGCATGGCGGACGCCAGCGCGATCTTGATGTTGACCTCGACGTCGGAGCAGTTGACGCCGCCGGAATTGTCGATGGCATCGGAGTTGCAGCGACCGCCATTCATGCCGAATTCGATGCGGGCACGCTGCGTGACGCCGAGATTGGCGCCCTCACCGATCACTTTGGCCCGCACATCGAGCGCGGTGATGCGGATGGCGTCATTGGCGCGGTCGCCGACTTCGGCATTGGTTTCGCCCGAGGCCCGTAAATACGTGCCGATGCCGCCGAACCACAGAAGGTCGACGTTCGCCTTGAGGATGGCGGTCATGATCTCGGCCGGTGTCGCGGTGGTCTTGGCGAGGCCAATCGCCGCCGCCGCTGCCGCAGGCAGCGTGATCGACTTCTGGCTGCGCGAGACGATGACGCCGCCTTCCGACAGTTTGGTCTCGTCATAGTCCTGCCAAGACGAACGCGGCAGCGCGAACATGCGCTCGCGCTCGGCCATCGACGCCACTCTGTCTGGATCGGGATCGATGAAGATGTCGCGATGGTCGAAGGCGGCGATCAGCCTGGTCTGCGGCGACAGCAGCATGCCGTTGCCGAACACGTCGCCCGACATGTCGCCGACGCCGACGACGGTGAAGGGGGTGGCCTGGATGTCGCGGTTGATCTCGCGGAAATGCCGCTTGACCGCTTCCCAGGCGCCTTTGGCGGTGATGCCCATCTTCTTGTGGTCGTAACCGGCCGAGCCGCCGCTGGCGAAGGCATCGTCGAGCCAGAAACCGTGTTTCTCCGAAATGGCATTGGCGGTGTCGGAGAAGGTTGCCGTGCCCTTGTCGGCGGCGACGACAAAGTAGGGATCGTCAGGATCGCGCCTGACGACGCCGGCTGGGGGTATGACGCCATCGAGGCCGATATTGTCGGTAATCGACAACAGGCTGGAAACGAAATTCTTGTAGGCCGAGGTGCCGGCCTCGAAGATGGCGTCGCGGCCGGCGCTCATCGGCAGCTTCTTCGGATAGAAGCCGCCCTTGGCGCCGACCGGCACGATGACGGCGTTCTTGACCTGCTGCGCCTTGACCAGGCCGAGCACCTCGGTGCGGTAATCCTGGGCGCGGTCCGACCAGCGCAGGCCGCCGCGCGCAACCGGGCCGAAGCGCAGATGCACGCCTTCGACCTCGGAACCATAGACGAAGATCTCGCGCCACGGCCGCGGCGCTGGCAATCCTTCGACCGCCTGCGAGTCCAGCTTGATCGCCAGCGACTGGCCCCGCGCCTTCGTTCCCGCAACGAAATGGTTGGTGCGCAACGAGGCTTCGATCAGGTTGAGATAGCGGCGGATGATCGTGTCGTCATCAATGTTAGGGACTTCCTCCAGCGCGTCCTTGATCTTGGCCTTGAGGTGCTTGGCGGCGATCACGCCTTCCGTCTCGGCGGTCGGGCCGAGACGAGCGACGAACAGCGCATGCAGGCCGCGCGCAATGTCGGGATAGCGGTTGAGCGCGGCCGCGATGAAATCCTGGCTCTGCGGGATACCGGCTTGCTGCAGGTAGCGGCCATAGGCGCGCAGAATGCTGACTTCGCCCGACCACAGGCCGGCGGTCTGGGCAAGCCCGTTATAGCTGTCATTGTCGATGTCGCCGCGCCAGACCGACAGGAACGCGTCCTCGAACAGCGCGCCGCCATCGCTGAGGTCGATCGGCTTGCCGTAGCTGTTCTCCAGTTCCATGTCGTGGACGAAGACGGTGTCGCCGCCGTCCTCGCCAACTTCGAAGGTGCGCTCGCTGATGACGCGGAAGCCGATGTTTTCCAGCACCGGCACGCGACGCGACAGCGCTACCGGGCTGCCGTGGTGGTAGATCTTCAGCGCTGCCTGATGCGGTTTCTGCTCGGCATGGCGGTAATAGTCGATGGCGATCGGGTTGGCGGTGCTGATGCCGGCGATGCGCCCCGCATCCTTCAGCGCGACGGCCGCGCTGAAGGAATCGCGATAGCTCTCAGGCAGACGCGCGGCGATCGCCTTCAGCGATGGATCGCCGCCGACGGCTTCCGCGGCTTCGGCCAGCGCGTCGTCCCAGGTTCGCACGATGTCGCGGATCGCCGCTTCGATCACCGCCTGCTCGACCTTCGGCGTCTTGCCGCCGGAGCGGCCGATGATGAAATGCACACGCGCCAGCCCGCCCTCGGGGAAAGCCGGATAGTAAGCCGACAAACGGCCCTCGAAGACGGTCTTGAGATAGGTGCCGATCTTCTCGCGCACGACGCTGTCATAGCGGTCGCGCGGCACGAAGACGAGGATCGAGACGAAGCGGTCGAACTGGTCGGCGCGCACCAGCGCCCGGACCCGCGGCCGCTCGACCAGGCCGAGAATGGCCGCGGCGTGCTTCTTCAGGATCGGCACCGGCACCTGGAACAGTTCGTCGCGCGGATAGCTCTCCAGAACGTTGATCAGTGCCTTGCCGGAATGGTCGTGCCGGTCAAAGCCGGACTTGGCGATGATGGTCTCGGCCTTTGACCTCAGATACGGGATTTTCATCACCGAGCGCGTGTAGGCAGTCGAGGTGAACAGGCCGACCATGCGCAACTCGCCGGCAAGCGTGCCCTTGGCGGTGTAGGTTTTGACGCCGATATAATCGAGATAAATGCGGCGGTGCACCAGCGACTTGGCGTTGGCCTTGGTGACGATCAGCGGCTCCGGCCCATGCAGGAAGGCGCGGATTTCGGGCGTCGTCGTCACCGCCTCGGTGCCGCGCCGGAGCACCAGCACATCCGGGTCGGCGAGGATGCCGAGACCGGGTTTGTCGGCGCGCTCTAGATTGCCGCTCTCCGCGCCACCGGAATATTTGAACTCGCGCATGCCAAGGAAAGTGAAATTGTCGTCGCGCAGCCATTCAAGGAAGGCGATGGCCTCGGCAACGCTCTTCTTGTCGAGCGGCACGGCGGAATAGCGGAATTCGGAAATCGCCTGGTCGAGACGGGCGAGCATCGGCTTCCAGTCGCTGACGGCGGCGCGCACCTGGTTGAGCATCTTGCGCAGGCGGTCGGCCAGCGCGTCGGCCTGCTCCGCCGTCAGGCGCGGAATATGGACATGGACGACGCTCAGCCGGTCGTGATTGCCATCGTCCTTGAGGGCGCTGCCGTCGCCGAGGATCTCGTCGACGCCGGCCTTGCCGTGACGCACGACGATGACCGGATGGGTGACCAAAGTCGGTTCGCCGGCAGTTTCTGTGATCTCGCCGAGGATCGAATCGAACAGGAACGGCATGTTGTCGTTGACGACGGTGATGATCGTCATCGGGCGGCCCTCGCGGGAGACGCCCGACCCGGCATCGACGGCGACGACACTTTGGCCCTTCTTGTGGGCGGCGACCGCACGTCCTGCCAGGTCGGCGGCGCGCTCCAGGTCGGCGGCGTCATAGGCGGCAATGTCTTCGGCCGGCGCGCGGGCCAGCAGATAGTCGGCGAGCCTGGCCGGCTTCCCGTCGGGTTTCACCCCGGCAGTGGCTGTTTTCTTCGGCTTAGCTGCGGATTTCACGCTCGCCATGTTGTCCTCCCGTCACATGCTTTTACGACTATGGTAGCAGATGACCGCTGTTTGGCGACAAAGGTTTGACGGCTCGATAAGAATTACAGGAATTCGACGGTCAGGCGGCGGTGAACCAGGAGGAGACCCCATGTCCGGCAAAATCAGCGCACTTGACCTCGGTATCGCGGAGCTGAGCGAGGCGACAAAAGCCTATTTCGCCAAATGCGAGGAAAAGCTCGGCCTGGTTCCCAACGTGCTTCTTGCCTATGCCTTCGACGAGAAGAAGCTGCGCGCCTTTACCGACACCTACAATGATCTGATGCTGAGTGAATCCGGCCTGTCGAAGCTGGAGCGGGAGATGATCGCGGTCGTCGTCTCCTCGATCAACCATTGCTATTATTGCCTGACCGCGCATGGCGCGGCGGTGCGCCAGCTCTCCGGCGATCCGGCTCTCGGCGAGATGATGGTGATGAACTTCCGCGCTGCCAATCTTTCACCGAAACAGACGGCGATGCTCGAATTCGCCGTCAAGCTGACGGAACAGCCGGCAAAGATCGTCGAGGCGGACAGGGAAGCACTGCGCAACTCCGGCTTCACCAACCGCGACATCTGGGACATCGCCTCGACCGCCGCCTTCTTCAACATGTCGAACCGCGTGGCGGCGGCCATCGACATGCAGCCGAACGACGAATACCACGCCATGGCGAGGTGAGGGTTAAGTGGTTCGAGCTTCTATCTTTGCAGCCGCCATCGTATCGGTTTTGCTGGTAGGCCATGAAACGCATGGTGAGACAACCGCCCCCGCCGGCGCATCCATTTCCCTTCCCTACCAACCAACCGCGGGACAAGTCTGGCTTGTCGAAATAGAGCGGACGAAGACGATTGCCGATCGCGGCGTCACCTCAACGGAAAGAGGCAGGATCAGCGGTCGATATGAAGTGATAGAAAGCCGCGAAGGCGGCTATTCCTCTGCCTGGACCACTACAGAACTTAGCAGCGGGCCAGTCCCGCTTTACAATTGGGCTACCGTCTCGGCGCTTCGCGGAATGCGCATCGAGTTCGATACCGACATTCGGGGAGCGCCTGTTGCCCTGAAGAGTTGGCCAGCTTTTCGAGACGTCGTCGAGAAGGAGCTGTTCGCACTGCCCAAATACGCCAATCACGAAGCAGCTCAAAATACGATTCGTAAGTTTTTCGCGGGTCTAACTCCCGAGACGGCTGTTCCTTACTTCCTACAGGAACTTGATATCATAGCGGCCTGCCAGAACAGCGATTTACCCATAGGCAGGGAAACAGCGTCGACCGACACGACGCTAAATGAAGCCGGTGACCCCTTCGCCAATTCGCGCTCGAGTCTGCTCGTTGGCGTCGATCAGATTGCGCGGACGGCAACGTTGAAATTCCACATGACCTCGGATGCCGAGAAACTCTCCGGGGTTCTTGTCGACACGGTCGAGAAACTGAATCCAGAAACGGGTAAAACGGAGAAGCAGATCGTCCGTACCGATGCTGCGGTTCACAAATCAAACACAGCTGACTGCACGGTCGACATCGATAGCGGCGTGACCAGACATGTTTTGTACGAGGAAAAGCTTGAGGCAATTGGGCAGAACAGGACAAAGGTGTTCGGCGACATATGGAACATAACTGTTACGCCGACAGCTAAATAGAGAGTCGTAACGGCGGCCATCGATATGCGGCCGAACGAACGATATCACGCCATAGACGAGATAACTCATGACCATAGACACCTCAGGCAAATGGTGGGTTGGAGGGAACCACGGACATCGCAGAATACCTGGAGGGGTATGCCTCCGAAGGATATGAGGTTCACGACTTCAGGCTCGCCCGCTGCAAGTGCGGTTCCATCTCGTTTCTCCTCGATGCCGACGATGACGAGGGTGTAGCGCGACGAACATGCACAGCCTGTGGCTCCGAGCATCTTATCTGCGACAGCGAGGAATTTTGGGACGAAGCCCAGCCGGAACGATGGGCGTGCACCGAGTGCGGCTCCGAAGCTGCAAACATCGGCGTCGGGTTTTCCATCTACCCGGGACGTGGCGGCGTTCGCTGGCTTTATGTTGGCGAACGATGCGCGCCTGTGGCGTTTTGGGATGCTTCGCCGGCTGGAAAGTGGGCACCGGCGACAGCATGGACCTGTTGGACAAAGTCTAGTTTTGAGGTGCCATAGAAAGGCGATCAGGATCGCGCCGCGATGGCCGCGGCGGCGCCGGCCATCGTCGTGGCGCTGACGCGGTTGGCGATCTTCATGGCGCGCTTGCTTTTCAACAGCTTGCGCGCCTGTGACGCCGCGATCACCCAGGCGAGATCGATGGCGATGAGCACAACCGCCATCGTCGCCGTCAGTTCGACCCAGCCGATGACGCTGACCGAAGCAAGGTCGATGATCGTCGGCAGCAGGGCCAGATAAAACATCATGATCTTGGGGTTGCCGAGCGTCACCGCCATGCCGGCAAAGAAGAGCTTGAGCGGCGAATCCTCACGCGGCATCTCGCCTTCCCTGGCCTCGACCGGCGCCGTCCACATCTTCCAGGCGAGGTAAGCGAGGTAGGCGACGCCCACCCATTTCACGACGACGAAGGCGAAATGAAACGTCTGCGCCACGACCGCCAGCCCGAACACCGCCAGCGACAACCAGATGCCCTCGCCGATCCACATGGCAAGCAGGAACGGGAACACGTCGCGAAAGCCCTTCGAGATGACGCGGGCGACAAGGGCTGCGATCGACGGTCCGGGCGAACCGGCGGCGACGAACAAAGCGGCGGCGAAGATCAGGAGCGAGGTGAGGTGCATGACGGAGCCTTCGAGCGTTGGATGGCGAAGAATATCCGATCGGCGTCAATTTGGCACCCCTCTGCCTGATGGGCCAACGAACGCGACACATTTCGGAGATCGGACTTGCCCGTGCCAGCGGTTTGAGAAAGGATCGCGGCCGTGAAATCAATCGTCATCCACGCCGCAAAAGACCTGCGCATCGAAGAGACCGATTCGGGCGCGCCTGGCGCCGGACAGGTCGAAATATCGGTCGAGGCCGGCGGCATCTGCGGCTCGGACCTGCACTACTACAATCATGGCGGCTTCGGCGTGGTGCGCCTGCGCGAGCCTATGATCCTCGGACATGAGGTCGCCGGCACGGTGAAGGCGCTTGGCGCCGGCGTCTCCAGCCTCGCCGTCGGCGACCGCGTCGCTATTTCGCCCAGCCGGCCCTGCAATGCGTGCCGATACTGCCTGCAGGGCGTGCAGAACCAATGCCTCGACATGCGATTCTACGGCAGCGCCATGCCGATGCCGCACATACAGGGGGCCTTCCGCCAGCGCCTCGTCGCCGAGGCTTGGCAGTGCCACAAGATCGCCGATTATGTCTCCATCAACGAAGCCGCCTTTGCCGAGCCGTTCGCGGTAACGCTGCATGCCGTCAACCGCGCCGGCTCGCTGCTCGGCAAGCGGGTCTTGGTCACCGGCTGCGGGCCGATCGGTGCGCTCAGCATCCTTGCCGCACGTGTCCACGGCGCGCGTGAGATCGTCGTCACCGATGTCATGGACGCGGTTCTGGCCAAGGCCAACGAGATCGGCGCCGACCGCACCATCAATGTCGCCACAGATGCCGACAAGCTCGCTGGCTACAATGTCGAGAAGGGCAGTTTCGACGTCATGTTCGAATGCTCCGGCAATGAGCGCGCGGTGCGAGCCGGGCTCGATGTGCTGAAGCCGCGCGGGGTGCTCGTGCAGCTCGGCCTAGGCGGCGACATGTCGCTGCCTCAGAATCTCATCGTCGCCAAGGAGATCGAAATGCGCGGCTCCTTCCGTTTCCACGACGAGTTCGCGCTGGCCGTCGATCTGATCAACAACCGTCGCGTCGACGTTAAGCCGCTGCTGACCGGCATCTATCCAATGGACGAGGCGGTTGCGGCTTTCGAGATCGCCGGCGACCGCAACAAATCGATGAAGGTACAGATCGCCTTCGCCTGAGCAGGGCGAGACACCCTATGAACCTTGCCCGCTCGGCATCTTGCCGCTAGAAGAACCGTCCCGACATTCATTTCGAGCTTCATTTTGCCTCAGTAACCGCCGGTCTCGCCAACTCCCCTGATCACGCTTGGCAGGGCGCCGCACTAAGCGGTGCCTGCTCCATTTCACGTGTTCCTCAGGCGGCGGTTCGAGACCGGTTTGGCACTGCTGAACCGTTGTCGCGCGCTTTGCCGCCCGTGACAGCTGATTTCCGACATAGCTAGCTCTCGCCACGCCGTGCCCGCATGGGCATCTCGCCATTGCCGACCTGAAGAACTTCCACACTGGAAGGTCTTCCGGCTTGTCCCAACATCTCGCTATCCACTGGGCAATCACGCCCGAAATCGCGCCTCGACCCCTGGTCCACTGCAACCGCTGCAGCGCCGTGAAAGCCTATCGCTGCAGCGACAAATTCCGCGTCAACGCCAATGGCAAACGCATTGATGTCTGGCTGATCTATCGCTGCATCGACTGCGACAATTCGTGGAATTTCGGCATTTTCGAACGCTGCAACCGCCGCGACATCGAACCCGCGCTGCTGGCAGCGCTCGAAAGCAACGATCCGGCCCTCGCCCGCCGCCATGCCTTCGATGTCGTGGCTTTGCGAAACCGGGTCAGCCGCGTCGAGGAGTTTCCCGATGTCGCCGTTCACAAACACCGGCTCGGCGGCGAAGGCCGACCCGCAGCCGCGCTTGAAATCAGGCTTGGGCTGGAAATGCCGACATCGCTGCGGCTCGACCGTCTGCTCGCCGGCGAACTCGGCATCTCCCGATCAAGGCTTCAGGCGCTGGAGGAGAAACGATTGCTGGTTGTTGTTCCCGAAGGCGCCAGAGCTTTGCGCAAGCCGGCCGGCGACGGCACGGCGATTCGCATTGACCTGGCCGACGAGCCGGATCGTGAAGCCATCATTTCGGCTGCCGTGGGTGAATGACAAGAGGGGCGAAGCACCGGTGCTTCGCCCCTCTCGAATTTAGACAATCAGACGATTACGCCGCGCCCACAACCTTGGCCGACTTCTCGAAGCGCTTGCGCTCGTTCGGGTCGAGATAGAGCTTGCGCAGGCGGATGGTCTTCGGCGTCACCTCGACCAGCTCGTCGTCCTGGATCCAGGCCAGCGCGCGCTCCAGCGTCATGCGGATCGGCGGCGTCAGCTTCACCGCCTCGTCCTTGCCGGCGGCGCGGATGTTGGTCAGCTTCTTGCCCTTCAGCACGTTCACTTCGAGGTCGTTGTCACGGCTATGGATGCCGATGATCATGCCCTGATAGACCTTGACGCCCGGGTCGATGACCATCGGGCCGCGGTCTTCGAGGTTCCACATGGCATAGGCCACTGCCTCGCCCTGTTCGTTGGAGATCAGCACGCCGTTGGTGCGGCCCGGCAGTTCGCCCTTGTAGGGCTGGTAGGCGTGGAACAGCCGGTTCATCACGGCGGTGCCGCGCGTGTCGGTCAACAGTTCCGACTGGTAGCCGATCAGTCCGCGCGTCGGCGCGTGGAAGACGATGCGCTGACGGTTGCCGCCCGAAGGCCGCAGCTCGACCATCTCGGCCTTGCGCTCCGACATCTTCTGCACGACGATGCCGGCGTGCTCCTCGTCGACGTCGATGACGACTTCCTCGACCGGCTCCAGCAATTCACCGTTCTCGCCCTTCTGCATGACGACGCGCGGACGCGACACGGCGATTTCAAAGCCTTCGCGGCGCATCGTCTCGATCAGCACGGCCAGCTGCAATTCGCCGCGGCCGGAAACGAAGAACGAATCCTTGTCGGGCGATTCCTCGATCTTGAGCGCGACATTGCCTTCGGCTTCGCGCAGCAGGCGGTCGCGGATGACGCGGCTGGTCACCTTGTCGCCTTCAGTGCCGGCGAGCGGCGAATCGTTGACCAGGAAAGACATGGTCACGGTTGGCGGATCGATCGGTTGCGCATGCAACGCCTCGGTCACCGCCAGGTCGCAGAACGTGTCGGCGACGGTGCCTTTGGACAGGCCGGCAATGGCGACGATGTCACCCGCCTGCGCCTCTTCGATCGGCTGGCGCTCGAGGCCACGGAACGCGAGGATCTTGGAGATGCGCCCGGTTTCGATCTGCGTGCCGTCATGGTGGAGCACCTTGACCGCCTGGTTGGACTTCAGCGTGCCGCTCTCGATACGGCCGGTAATGATGCGGCCGAGGAACGGATTGGCTTCCAGGATGGTGCCAATCATGCGGAACGGGCCGGGATGAACGGTCGGCTCCGGCACATGCTTGATGACGAGGTCGAACAGCGGCGCCAGGCCCTGGTCCTTCGGGCCTTCCGGATTTTCCGAGACCCAGCCATCGCGGCCAGAACCGTAGAGGATCGGGAAGTCGAGCTGCTCGTCGGTGGCGTCAAGCGCTGCAAACAGGTCGAACACCTCGTTGACCACTTCGACGTGGCGGGCGTCCGGACGGTCGATCTTGTTGATGACGACGATCGGCTTCAGGCCGACCTTGAGCGCCTTGCCGACGACGAACTTGGTCTGCGGCATCGGGCCTTCGGCCGCGTCGACCAGCACGATCGCCGAATCCACCATCGACAGGATGCGCTCGACCTCACCTCCGAAATCGGCGTGGCCGGGGGTGTCTACGATGTTGATGCGGGTGTCCTTCCAGTCGACCGAGGTCGCCTTGGCCAGGATGGTGATGCCGCGTTCCTTTTCGAGGTCGTTGGAATCCATGGCGCGCTCGGCGACGCGCTGATTGTCGCGGAAGGAACCGGATTGCCGCAGCAATTGGTCGACGAGGGTGGTTTTTCCATGGTCGACGTGCGCGATGATCGCGATATTACGAATTTTCATTTTGTGGTCTCGGGAGCGTTGCAGGCAGCAGGCCAAAAGGCGCCGCCTCTTTCGGTTGCGCGGCTCATACAGGGTTTTTCGCAATTGCGAAAGAGGAGGCGCACCACCAAATACTCATCAAATCTTAAGCATCTCGGTGTGAGATGGTTTTGTTAACCAAGGCGGGAACCTTTCTGGGCCCGGGTAGTTCGAAATTCATGACCGACAAACTCAACCGATTTTGGCCCCTCATCGCTTCGGTCGCATTCGCTGCCGTGCTGGCGGCCAATGCCGCTCAATCGGCCGCCACGGTGAAGGAAGCCAATCCGGCTTCGTCGTCCGACCGGACGGCCGAGCAGATGTTTGCCGACGCCCCTGATGGCGTCGACCCCGTGGTCACCGGCCCGGTCAGCGCCTCTTTCAAGCAGAGGCAGCAGGTTGCAGGCTGCGACAGCGCGGTGTGGCCGAAGATTCCGACGGTTTGCTACCCGGACTGACGGCTGCCCATTCCAGGCATAGCGATCCTTCGCACCGACCCAAAGGCTTACGCCGACCGCACCGGATCGAGCGTCACCTTGTAAAGCTCGATGTCGTCGCGATCCATCAGCCGCACGGTCAGCTGCTCTGTCGCCCCTGAAATGTCCACCAGGCCAAAGAACTGCAGGCCGGCCGAGGGTGGCAGGTTCTGGCCCTGTTCGGTGGTCGGCGCCTTGATGAATTTCAGCTCCGGGCCGAAGGTCATGTCGAAATCATTGGGACCGAAGGTACCGGCGTGGATCGGGCCCGAGACGAATTCCCAGAAAGGATTGAAATCCTGGAACCGCGCCTTGTCGGGGTTGTAATAGTGCGCCGCCGTGTAGTGGACATCGGCGGTCAACCAGACCGTGTTGGTGATGCCGGCAGTCTTGATGTAGCGCAACAGGTCGGCGATCTCGAGCTCGCGGCCTTTGGGCAGGCCATTGTCGCCATTGCTGATGGCTTCCGCGCCGACCTTCTTGGCGCCGTCGTCCCAGACGACGAGGCCGAGCGGCATGTCGGCGGCAATGATCTTCCAGGTCGCCCTGGAATTCGTCAGCTCGCGCTTCAGCCATTTCGTCTGCTGTTCGCCCAGCATGCGTGACTGCGGCGTCATGTCCTCCTGCATGTCGGGGCCGTTCGGGCCGCGATAGGAGCGCATGTCGAGGAAGAACACGTCGAGCAGCGGCCCATGCGCGATCTTGCGGTAGACGCGGCCGGGCTCGGACGGCTCGTAGCGGATCGTCGTCATCTCATGGAAGGCGCGCGCCGCACGCGCCGCGAGCACATGGACGGATTTTTCGGTGTAGCGGCTGTCGGCGCCGAGATTCTTCGAATCCGACCAGTTGTTCAGCACCTCGTGATCGTCCCACTGGTAGAAGGTCGGGCAGATGGCGCTCAAGGCCAGAACGTTTTTGTCCATCATGTTGTATTTCCACTGGTCGCGGTACTCATCCAGCGTCTCGGCCACCTTGCGCTTGCCGTCGATCAGGACGACGTTTTTCCACTTGCCGCCGCCAGGCAGGTCTACCTCGTCCTTCATGGCGCCATCGGCATAGATGGTGTCGCCGGAATGCAGGAAGAAATCCGGCGTGTGCCTGGCGATGGTGGCGTAGGTTTTCATGCCGGTCTCATCGATTCCCCAGCCCTGGCCGGCCGTGTCGCCCGACCAGGCGAATTTTATGTCGCGCTTCGAGGCGGGTGCTGTGCGGAAACGGCCGACGATCGGTTCGGAAACGGCGTTGATATCCGACAGGTCGCCGGCAGTCATCCGGTAGAAGATATCCTGGTCGGAGGCGAGCTCGGTAAGCAGGCGCTTGACCGTGAAGTCGCTGGCCGGCGAGGTATCGAGCGGCGCCAGCCGCGTCGCATTGGCGAAGTTTTCCGTCGACGACACTTCGAACATGACGCGCGAAGGCCGGTCGGTGCGC
Organism: Mesorhizobium sp. C416B; assembly: GCF_030323165.1. NCBI lineage: Bacteria > Pseudomonadati > Pseudomonadota > Alphaproteobacteria > Hyphomicrobiales > Phyllobacteriaceae > Mesorhizobium > Mesorhizobium sp. C416B. Next base: position 4,115,974 of record NZ_CP100471.1, on the reverse strand, counting down.
GTCCACACCATGCCGCTCGAGGCATCGACATCGCCGGACTGGACGCCATGGGTGAAGGCCGGGCGCTGGCTGGCGCGTGAATAATAGGGCAAAGCGAGCCCCGATGCGCCGAGCAGACCGGCGGCGCTGGCAGAGGTGACGAAAGCGCGGCGGGTCAACGAGATCTTGTTCATGGCTGTCTCCTGATGGCTTCGAACGGTGCCAGCAAGCTCCAGCTTCAATGTTTCAGCCACATCTCGGGAAGATGAAACTTTGATAACAATCGACAGGTGATCTCCGCCCTTGAGGGGGGAGATGTCGCCGAAGGCGACAGAAGGGGGTCGCCTCGCTTGGAGCGCCGACCTCCTATGCGCAAGAGGCTGAGTCCGGTCGCACGGACCCCCTCTGGCCGCTTCGCGGCCATCTCCCCTGAGGGGGGAGATTAGTACCGCGCCTTACGCCGCTTGCGGCTCCGGATCGAAAGCCGGCCTGCTCGTATTGATCAGCAGCGACAGACACGCAGCCACGATCGCCGTCAAGCCGGCGATCAGGAAGGCCAGTTCGTAATTGCCCTGCAATTCGCGCATGGTGCCGCCGAAGGCAGCGGCGGTGGCGGCCCCCACCTGATGGCCGGCGACGATCCAGCCGAACACGATCGGGCCGCTGCGGTCGCCGAAGGCCTCGTTGGCGAGCCTGAGCGTCGGCGGCACGGTGGCGATCCAGTCCAGACCGTACAGCACGGCGAAGATGATCAGGCTGGTCGCCGAGAAGCCGGAATAGGGCAGATAGATCAGCGCCAGGCCGCGAATGCCGTAGTAGACGCCGAGCAGCTTGCGCGGGTCGAAACGGTCGGTGAGCCAACCCGACAAAGTCGTGCCGATCAGGTCGAAAATGCCCATCAGCGACAACAGGCCCGCGGCCTGCACCTCGGGGATGCCCATGTCGCCGCAGAAGGAGATCAGATGCGTGCCGACCAGCCCGTTGGTGGTGAAGCCGCAGATGAAGAAGGTGGCGAACAGATACCAGAAGACGCGGGTGCCGGCGGCGCGGCGCAGCGTGTTGAGCGTATGCGCCAGGAAATTGCCTTGCGATGCCGGCGACACCGGCGGCACGTCATCGGCCCCGGCGCCATAGCGCACCATGCCGATCGAAGCGGGACGCTCCGGAACCAACAGCCAGACCAGCGGCAGAAGACAGGCGGTGGCGATCGAGACGGCGGTAGCGACGGGCTGCCAGCCGCCCGACTGGGCGAGCGATGCCAGCAGCGGCAGGAACACCAACAGGCCGGTGGCGCTGGAGGCAGACATCAGCCCCATCACCAAGCCGCGATTGGTCTTGAACCAGCGGTTGACGATGGTGGCGCCGAGCACGGTGGCGACCGCGCCGGAGCCGATGCCGGAAAACACGCCCCAGGTGAGGAACAGGTGCCAGGGCTCGGTCATCAGTAGGCTGAGCGCGGTCGAGCCCGACATGATCACAAGCGAGGCAAGCAGCGTGCGGCGCAAGCCGATACGCTCCATCAATGCGGCGGCAAACGGCCCGGTCAGGCCGTAAAGGAAGATGCCGATCGCAGCGGCAATCGAAACCGTATCGCGCCCCCAGCCGAAGCTTTTATCCAACGGCAGCATCATCACCGAGGGTGCGGAACGAAGCCCGGCCGCGATCAACAGGCAAAGGAAGATGACGCCAACCACGACGAAAGCGTAGCGCTGGCCAAAGGGACGGGATTGAGCTATCATGTTACTGACCGGTACGTTGCAGGGTGAGGTCATGTATACGTACCGATCGGTAACACGTCAATCGAGTCATACCATGCCAACGGACAAAAATATTGAACTGACCATCAAGGACGGTCATGCAGCCGCACCGCCCAAGGCCGCCAAGAAAATCCTCGACGTGGCCTACGACCTGTTCTACCGCCGCGGCATCCGGGCGATCGGCGTCGACGAGATCGTCAAGCGCGCCGGCGTCACCAAGCCCAGCCTCTACCGCAGCTTTCCCTCCAAGGACGAGCTCGCCGCTTCCTATCTCAGGCAATATGACCGTGAGTATTGGGAGCGTTTCGACGAAGCCGTGGCTGCCCATCCCGGCGACCCACGGGCACAGCTCAGGGCTTTCCTGACTCGCGTCGGCAAGCGCACGCAAAGGCCGGACTATCGCGGCTGCGGCATGACTAACGCGGCGGTGGAATATCCCGAACATGGCCATCCGGCGCGCGTCGTCAGCGAGGCCAACAAGCAGGAGTTGCGCCACCGCCTGCGCGCGATGGCCGCAGCGATGGGCGCTAAAGACCCTGACACGCTCGGCGACGGCCTGCTGCTGTTGATCGAAGGCGCCTATATCAGTGGCCAGCTCTTCGGCCTCGGAGGCCCGGCGGCAGCGGTCGCCCGCAACGCCGACCTGCTGATCGAGGCGAGCTTGAAGAAATAACATTTCGAACGTTGGCGCCGCCCCTCACCTGCCGGCATCCTTTCCCGGAAATGGGGCGAGGAACGCTCTCATCACGATTTCGCCAATTGCCAGCGTTGCAAGGTTGTCGCCAGCGGCGCAGCCGGCCACTTTCTCCCGTTCAGGGGGAGAATTGCCCGGCAGGGCGATTTGGGCGGCGCCAACGTTGAGATTGGCACGCTAGGCCGGCCGCAAATTTGGCGATAGGCTGGGGCCAACCTCAAGGGAAAAGTCCGCATGCGAACCCTGCTGCTTGTTCCATTCGCCCTCGCCGCCCTCTGCCAGGCAGCCCATGCCGATGGCATATCCAGCGTCTACACCGACCTCGACTCGCAAAAGGATTGCGTGACCTATGCGCAGGCCGAGGAAGGCGATGGCGACTGGGCCGAACTCGCCTGCTCCGGCTATCGCGGCTATCCCGTGCTGATCGCCTACGACGATGCGCGTGAATCGCTATTCTACGGGTTTCCGCCCGGCGGCGAGATGACCTCGGTCTGGGAGAGCTTTTCCGGCTTCAACTCGTCCGGCGCCAAGGTCGAATGGCGCATCGAGACCAAGGGCGACGTTGCCGTTCCCTTCGCGGTGATCCACCGCCGCTCGATCAGCAATCCCGAGGACGAGAACAAGCCGACCGAAGTGCTGCTCGTCGCCAAGGTCGCCCAGATGGAAGCCCGCGACGGCTGCACCATCGGCCTCGTGCTGGCCACCGGCAACCCGCAGGCCAATGACCAGGCGCGCAAGCTGGCCGACGAAAAGGCGAAGAGTTTCGCCTGTGGCAAGGACAAGCACACCGTCATCGGCAACGTGCCGGCGTTTGGTCGGGTGGATAACTAGTCACGTAGGTGCAAGGCACCCCCCTCTGCCCTGCCGGGCATCTCCCCCTCAAGGGGGGAGATTGGCAGCTTCGCTGGCGGCGCTTTTTCTTTCGGCGCTGAAAATTGACGAAAGCCGTTGCGACATCCGATCTCCCCCCTTGAGGGCATAGGCGCTAAGATAGGTATTGCCCTGCGGAATCGGGTGTGATTCTACACTGCGATGACACACGAATCGCTTGTTGATGACGGCTGGGCCGAGACGATTGAGCTTCTCGGCGGCGAAGATTTGCTCACGCAGAGCGCCCGCGAGACGAAGGCGTTCCTGCGCCCGCGCGGCGTCAGGTCGGCGAGCGACCTGTTGCGCCTGACACTGGCTTACTGCCTTGGCAAGGTTGGCATGCGGGGCGTCGTGGCCTGGGCGGCGGCGAGCGGGATTGCCGACATTTCGGACGTGGCGTTGCTTGGCCGGCTGCGCAATGCAGGACCATGGCTGCAGCAGTTGATTGGGCACCTTTTGAAGCGCGAGGATGCAGGTTTGGCCAAAGGCCGGCTGATCCGCATCCTCGATGCGACAGCGGTTGCCAAGGCCGGTGCGTATGAGAAGAAGAACAATGGTCTTTGGCGCATGCACTGCGCCTTCGAGCTTGAGCGCGAGCAGTTCGACTTCATCGAGATCACCGACCAGAGCGAGGCCGAGTTGATCGACCGCGTGCCGGTGGTGGCGGGCGAGATCCGCATCGGTGACCGCGCCTATCTGCAGGCCGAGCGGATCGCAAAGGTGATGGCGCAAGGCGGCGATGTTGTTGTGCGCGCGTCGTGGAAAAACGCGCGATGGCTCGACGCCAACGGCAGGGCGTTCGATCTCATCGGCTACCTGGAGAACTGCCGGGAGGAAGTCTGCGAAACGCCTGCCCGGCTGGCACTCAAGAAGGGCGAGCCTGTGAATATGCGCCTGATCGCCTTGCGCAAATCCGAGGCCGCGGCACAAGAAGCGCGGCGCAAAATCAACAAGGAAGCCAGGGCCAAGGGCAACAAGGTTCAACCGCAGACGCTGATTGCGGCCGGCTTCGTCCTGCTTGTGACCTCGCTTGACCGGGAGGAGTTTCCCGCCGATACGGTCCTCAAGCTCTACCGCATGCGCTGGCGCATCGAACTCGCCTTCAAGCGCCTGAAGAGCCTGATCGGGCTGCGCTCTCCTCCCGCCAAGGACCCAAGGATCGCAAAGCCTTGGATCCTTGCACACTTCCTCATCGCGCTTGTGACCGAACCCCTCTCGCAGGAGTTGGGTGTCTCTCCCCCTTGAGCGACGGGCGCCCGCTGCTGTGGCGCGCAACCCGCCAGATCGTCGCCTCTCTGATCGCGACCATCTTTACTCAACCTTCCTTGGCGGCCCTGCGCCAAAATCTCCATGCCTTGCGATATCGCTGGCGCGAACCACCACGAAAGCGCAAATTTCAGTCCATGCCAAAGCTATCTTAGCGCCTATGCCCTTGAGGGGGAGATGGCCGGCAGGCCAGAGGGGGGTGCCTCGCGCTGGCGTTTGCCGCTTACTTGAACGAGACGCAGGCCTCTCTCGGCGCTACTTTGCCGCCTTCGCCCGTGCGATCGCGTCGACGATCATCTTCTTGGCGTATTTGGAATCGTGCCAGCCTTCGATCTTGACCCATTTGCCGGGCTCGAGATCCTTGTAGTGCTCGAAGAAGTGCTGGACCTGGTCGCGGGTGATCTCGGGCAGCTGCGTGTATTCGGTGACGTTTTCGTAGCGCAGCGTCAGCTTCGGCGACGGCACGGCAATGACCTTCTCGTCCTGGCCGGCATTGTCTTCCATCACCAGCACGCCGATCGGCCGCACATTGATGACGCAGCCCGGCACCAGCGCGCGGGTGTTGCAGACCAGAACGTCAATCGGGTCGCCGTCGCCCGAGAGCGTGTGCGGCACGAAACCGTAATTGCCGGGGTAGCGCATCGAGGTGTGCAGGAAACGGTCGACGAACAGCGTGCCGGCCTCCTTGTCCATCTCGTACTTGATCGGCTCGCCGCCGATCGGCACCTCGATGATGACGTTGATGTCCTCGGGCGGGTTCTTTCCGATGGCAATGGCTTCGATTCGCATGGCTTAAATCCCTCTCTCGATGTCCAAGATCGATAGCGGGCGGCGCGGCATGGTGCAATGCGGCGATTGGTGCGAAGCGCTAACGGAAGCGCACGGTTTATGATGATTTGTAACCGAAGCCGGTCATTCCCAGACGAAGGCGACCTTCTTGAGCGCCCTCTGCTCGAAAATCTCGACGCCTTCGGCGACGTCACGGCCACCCGCGCCGGCATAGAAGGAAAGTGCGTTCTGGTTGTCTTCCAGCGCCCACACCACCATTCCCTTCAGCCCGTGGTCGGCAAGCCGCGCCCGCGCCGCCTTGAACAGCCGGCTGCCGAGCCCGATGCCCTGATATTCCGGACGCAGGTAAAGTTCGTAGATTTCGCCCTGTTGCTTCAGCTCGCGGGCGCGGTTCTTGCCGATCGTGGCATAGCCGGCGATGGTGCCGCCGATCTCGACCACCAGAACGGTGGCGGCGCGGCGGATGGCGTTGGCCCACCAGTCGGCGCCGCGGCGGTTGATCATCGAGGTCAGCGAGCGATGCGGGATGATGCCGGAATAGGCGCCCTCCCAAGCCTGCTGGTGCACGTCCGCAATGGCGCCAGCGTCGCGCGGTTCGGCTTTCCTGATGTCGATGCTCAGCGTATTCATGATTTGTTAACCATAAACCCGCATCGGCCATTTGCAAGAGTCGAGGTCAGCCCGCCGACCGCTTTCTCACAGCCGATCGCGATACTGCTGACAATGGGCAAAGCCTGCCTGGAAAACGCACCCGGCCGGCGCGGTCAGGCGTCCGTCCGGGTAGCGCGTGCTGGCTTTTCAGATCTCGACGAGATGATCGTCCAGTTCATTGGCATCGCCCGACGTCACCGGGAAATGCTCGGCCAGCACCGCGCCGACCTGCCCGATCGCCTTGACGAAGCCGTCGGCGAGCCGGTCGTCGCCGGCATGCTGCAGGAGATCGCGCACCACGCCGTCCCAGACATGCTGGCCGACCTTGCTGTCGATGCCGGAATCGGCGACCACTTCGGCATAACGCTCGGCGATCGACACGAAGACCAGCACGCCGGTGCGCGCCGTGGTGCGGTGGACATTGCGGGCGAGGAACTGCCTGAGCGCATTGTGATGTGCCGCCTGATAACGCTGCCGGCGCGGCACCAGATGGATGCGCAAGCCAGGCTGCGCCCACAAAAGCACCAACACCGAGGCCAGTGCCAGCAGTTGGACAATGACGAAATGCGGCAGCCGGATCGACAGCCACCAGGTTTCTAGCCCATAGGCGACGGCGAGGCTGGCAATCAGCATGCCTGATGTCGCCATGAAGGCGGCGGGAAAGAAATAGCCGTCGCTGGCATGCGCAACGACGCAGTAGATCTCGCCGTCGGTTTTGGCCTCGGCCGCGCGGATCGCGGTGGCGATGCGCTCATGGTCCTGTGGGCTGATCGGTCGTGTTGCCATCTTCTCTCACCAGCTCCCTGAAGACCCGCCACCGCCGGACGAACCGCCGCCGCCTGAAAACCCGCCGCCGCTGCTTGAGCCCGAAGACCAGCTGCTGCCCGAACTTCCCGATGACCATCCGCTGCCCGACGACGAACTTGTTGTCCAGCTGCTGGAGCCCGACGACGATCCGCTCGGCCCCTGGCCGTAGCGAAAGGTCATGCCCAGCCATTTGTACACGCCCGGCGACAGCTTGGTGCCGAAGATCGGCGGCAGGAAGGCCATCGCCAGGCCGCCGAAGAACATCGCCGCCCACAGGATCAGGAAGACCGCGGCTATAGGATCGATGGGCGCGCTGTGGTCGGCCGGGTTGCGCTTGCCGCGCGCCTCCAGCTCTTCCGGATTGCCTTCCAGCACCATGACCATGTCGTCGACGGCCTTGGAAATGCCGCCGGAGAAATCACCGGCGCGGAACGCCGGCACCATGTCGTTTTCGATGATCAGCTTGGTGTGCAGGTCGGTAAGCGTGCCTTCCAGCCCGTAGCCGACCTCGATGCGCATCTTGTGGTCGTTCTTGGCCACCAGCAGAAGCACGCCGTTGTTTTCGCCGGCCTGACCGAGTTTCCAGAAGCGGAACAGCCGGTTGGCGTAAGGCTCGATCTCCTCGCCGTCGAGGCTGTTGATCGTGGCGACGACGATCTGGTCGGAGCCTTTGGTCTCGAAATCCGCGAGCTTCTGCGTCAGTGCCACCTTGGTCGCGGCGTCGATAATGCCGGCATTGTCGACCACCCGCCCGGTGAGTGCCGGCAGGTCTGCCGCCAAGGCTACAAACAGCATGGTGAGCATCGTCAACAGGGCGATGCCGATCGTCGCGGCTGCGCGGCCAGGTCTTGGCGGATTGAAGACGCGTACTGTCATGCCGTCACCAGTTCCCCTCAACCACCATGACTGTCCTCAATCACCATGATCATGTCGTCGACCGCTTTGGAAATACCGCCGGAGAAATCCCCGGCGCGGAAGGCCGGCACCATGCCTTCAATGATCCGTGTGGCGTGCTGGTTGGTGAGCGTGGCTTCCAGCCCGTAGCCGACCTCGATGCGCATCTTGCGGTCGTTCACGGCCACCAGCAGAAGCACGCCATTGTTCTTGGCCTTCTGGCCGAGCTTCCAGGCGTTGAACAGCCGGGTGGCGTAAGGCTCGATCTCCTCGCCGTCGAGGCTGGGAACCGTCGCGACGACGATCTGGTCGGAGCCTTTGGTCTCGAAATCGGCCAGTCTTTGGGTGAGCGCCGCCTCGGTCGCGGCATCGATGATGTCGGCATTGTCTACCACGCGTCCCGCGAGGGCGGGCAGCTCCGCTGCCAGCGCCGCGACGCTGACGAGCAAGACCAGCAAGGCAGCGCCGGTCATCGTGGCGAAGCGGCCATGCCAGGGATTGGCGATGCGTGTTGTCATCTCGTCACCAGCTTCCCGAGGAGCCGCCGCCGCCGGACGAACCGCCGCCGCCGGAAAAGCCGCCACCACCGCTTGAACCCGACGACCAGCCGCCCCCGCCCGAAGACCAGCCGCCGCTGGACGACCGCCGGCCCGGCTCGAATGTCATGCCGAGCCAGCGATAGCGGCCGGGACCGAGCTTTTTGCCAAAGATCGGCGGCAGGATGGAGGCGGCCATGCTGCCGAAGAACATGATTGCCCAGATGCTGATGAAGACGCCGAAGAACAGATTGTCGGTATTGATGGGCGGCTTCTGGTTGCGCTCGCCGCGCGCCTCCAATTCCTCCGGATTGCCTTCCAGCACCATCACCATGTCGTCGACGGCCTTCGAAATGCCCCGGGAGAAATCGCCGGCGCGGAACGCCGGCACCATGTCGTTTTCGATGATCAGCTTGGTGTGCAAATCGGTCAGCGTGCCTTCCAGCCCATAGCCGACCTCGATGCGCATCTTGCGGTCGTTCGGCGCCACCAGCAGCAGCACGCCGTTGTTTTCCTTGGCCTGGCCGAGCTTCCAGAAGCGGAACAGCCGGTTGGCGTAAGGCTCAATCTCCTCGCCGTCGAGGCTGGGGATGGTTGCGACGACGATCTGGTCGGAGCCTCTGGTCTCGAAGTCGGCGAGTTTCTGGGTGAGCGCGGCTTTGGTGCCTGCATCGATGATCCCGGCATTGTCGACGACGCGGCCGGTCAGCGCGGGGAGGTCGGCGGCGAAGGCGGTGAGGGGCAGGAAGACGGCCAGAAAGGCGAGAAGAACACCAAGGTTGGCGTTCCTTCGCGTCCCCCTCTGTCCTGCCGGACATCTCCCCCTCGAGGGGGGAGATTGGCAATCTCGCTGCCGACGCTCAGCCGGCAACGCTGATATTTGGCGCAAGGACAGAAGACAGCTGATCTCCCCCCTTGAGGGGGAGATGTCCGGCAGGACAGAGGGGGGTGTGAAGGAACGCAAGGCTGGCAAAGGCCAAGCTCACCCAGACGTCATCACCCGCCCTGCTTCGTGCCGAAATCGACCTTCGGCGGCTGCATCTTGTCTTCTTCGACGGTGAAGTTGGCGAAGGGCTCGTTGCTGCGGAACCAGAAGGTTGCCCATAGCACCGACGGAAAGGTCCTCAGCGTCAGATTGTAATCCTTGACCGCCAGGATGTAGTCGCGCCGCGCCACGGCGATACGGTTCTCGGTGCCTTCGAGTTGCGCCTGCAGCGCCAGGAAATTCTGGTTGGCCTTGAGGTCGGGATAGGCCTCCGACACCGCGATCAGCCGCGACAGCGCGCTGGTCAGCCCTGATTGCGCATCCTGGAACTTCTTGAGCGCTTCGGGGTCCTTCAGCGTTTCCGGCGTCACCGTGATCTGCGTCGCCTTGGCGCGCGCTTCGACCACCGCATCGAGCGTGTCCTTTTCATGCGAGGCATAGCCCTTCACCGTCTCGACCAGATTGGGAATGAGGTCGGACCGACGCTGATACTGGTTCAGCACCTCGCTCCATGCCGCCTTGGCGTTTTCCTCCGCCGTCGGGATGGTGTTGAAGCCGCAGCCGGCGAGCAGAGGCAGCACGACGGCCATCATCAGCACGGCCGGCAGACTGCGGAAAGGGAAGGCAAGGCGCTGGGCAAACATGGTGAGGTCCCTCGACAGAAGTTGCATGCGAAGCATTAGCACAATCCGCGCTCAAGAAAATGTCTGCCGCTGGCGCGCATTCCTGGCGCGCATTCATGCGCCGGCGAGGCCCTGTGATTGATCGCGCGAACACGATATGGTTGCCGGCAAACAGGACAGGATCATGGCGGAACGCCGCGACGATGACAGCGAATCGCGCCGCATTATTGAGCGCGTGGCGAACGAGGGCGGCCTTGGCGGCGCATCGCTGGTGTCACGGGCAGCGAAAGGCGCCCGCGATCATGTTACCGCAGCCGAGGCCGACCGATCCGATCCGATCGAGGTCTGGGGCACCCGCATCGGTCGCGCACTTGGGCTCATCGTCGCCCTCGGCCTTTTGATCTGGCTCGTGTACTACGTCTCCCGGGGCAGCTAGAGCATGATCCTGAAAAGTGGGAACCGGTTTTCTCGGACAAACGGGAACCGTTTTGTCCGGAGATCATCCTCCAACCAAAGAGATAGATCAGGATGACGATTCAACGAAAAATTATCCGTATCTAGGATTTTCCATGAACCGCGAAAAAGCCGACGCGCCGCGCGCGGTCATCGTCATTTCCAGCCATGTCGCCCGCGGCTCGGTCGGTAACCGCGCCGCCGTGTTTGCGCTGGAGACGCTGGGCTTTCCCGTGTGGGCGGTACCGACGGTCATCTTGCCCTGGCATCCGGGCCATGGCCGCGCCACGCGCATCGTGCCGCCGCTCGACCAGTTCAAGGCGCTGATGGCCGATCTCGAGCGCGCGCCCTGGCTGGGTGAGGTCGGCGCGGTGCTGTCGGGCTATCTTGGCGAGGCCGGCCAGGCCGAGGCCGTCGCCTCGCTGGTTGCGGCGGTCAAGGCCAAGACGCCGGACGCGATTTATATATGCGATCCGGTGATGGGCGATTCCGGCGGGCTCTATGTGCCCGAGCCGACGGCCGCCGCGATGCGCGACCGGCTGATGCCGATCGCCGACATCGCCACCCCCAACCGCTATGAGCTGGAGTGGATGGCCGGCGCGCCTTTGCCCGATCTGAAATCGGTGATCTCGGCCGCCCTCCATGCCGGACCGTCAACAATGCTGGTGACGTCGGCACAGTCGATGATGACCGGCGGCACCGGCAATCTGCTGCTTGACGGCACCCAGGCGCTGCTGGCCGAACACCGCCTCATCGACAAGCCGCCGAATGGCCTCGGTGACCTGACTGCGGCCGTCTACCTCGCCCGCATCCTGTCGGGGCAGCCGCCGATCAAGGCGCTGCAATCGACCACCGCCGCCGTCTACGAAATCCTGGCGCGAACCGCCAAGCGTGGCGGCGACGAGTTGCAGCTTGAAACCGATGCCCAGAGCCTGTCGCATCCGATGGCGATGGTGCAACTGCGCCACCTCACGCATCCGGGGCGGGACCGCCGGGCGTGACCTCGACCGTGGTCGTCGGCGTCGACGGCTGCAAGGCCGGCTGGATCGCCGTCCGCCGCGATCTGGATGCCGCGCCGTCAGTCCGCGTCTTTCCCAGCTTTGCGACCCTGCTCGACGCCTTGCCCGCCGATGCGACAGTGGTCGTCGACATGCCGATCGGCCTGCCGGACGTCTCGAAAAGAGGCGGGCGCGGGCCGGAGACCTTGGTACGGCCAATGCTCGGAGCACGGCAATCCAGCGTCTTCTCTATCCCGTCCCGCCCGGCCCTCTACGCCGACACCAGCGGCTTCACCACGGTCGAGGCCTGGTATGAGGCACATCGGCGCGCCAGCGAGGTGGCCAAGGCGACCTCCGATCCGCCACGCGGCGTCTCGATCCAGGCCTTCGGCATCTTTGCCAAGATACGCGAGATCGACGCGCTGCTGATCGCACGTCCGCAACTGCGCCGCCGCGTCTTCGAATCGCATCCCGAAGTGGCCTTCTGCCGGCTGAACGGCGAAAAACCGATGACGCTGCCGAAGAAGATCAAGGGCGCCGTCAATCCGGCCGGGATGGAAGAACGCAAGGCACTGCTCTGCCGGCACGGCTATACCAGAGCTTTCCTTGACCAGCCGCCGCAACGCGGTGCTGCCGCCGACGATTTCCTCGACGCCGCAGCGATGATGCTGATTGCCGGACGCATTGCCGGCGGGGAGGCAACGCCGTTTCCCGACCCGCCGCTTGCCGACCGTTTCGGCATTCCCCTGGCGATCTGGGCGTGAGGCAAGCGGCGCCATGCGTGCGGCATGGCGATTTGCGACGAAGCCATCCGCAATTCGGCATTGCCCGCGACGGGCATTTGCCGTTAGAGCCTTTCTAACTTGAAATGAGCTGCCGTCGCTAACCCCGAAAGGCTTCATCCCTAGCCCATGCCCCATCTCCCCGAACATCTTTGGACCGGCTACCGCAACTTCATGAATGGCCGCTATCTCACCGAGAGCGGACGCTATCGCGAGCTTGCCCGCGAGGGGCAGGCGCCCGAAACCATGATCGTTGCCTGCTGCGATTCCCGCTCTGCCCCCGAGGCGATCTTCGACGCCGGTCCGGGCGAACTGTTCGTCCTGCGCAATGTCGGCAATCTGGTGCCGCCCTATGCGCCGGACGGCGAGTTCCACTCGACCTCGGCCGCGCTCGAATTCGCCGTGCAGAGCCTGAAGGTGAAAAACATCGTGGTGATGGGCCATGGCCGCTGCGGCGGCATCCGCGCCGCGCTCGACACCAATTCGGCGCCGCTGTCGCCCGGCGACTTCATCGGCAAATGGATGAGCCTGATCGCGCCGGCGGCCGAAACCGTTTCGTCCAGCACGTTCATGACGACAACCGAACGGCAGACGGCGCTGGAGCGGATTTCCATCCGCTATTCGATCGCCAATCTCAGGACCTTCCCTTGCGTCTCCATCCTCGAAGGCAAGGGGCGGCTGTCGCTGCATGGCGCCTGGTTCGACATCTCGACCGGCGAGCTCTGGGTGATGAACAAGGACACCGGCGACTTCGAGCGGCCGGATTTGACGTAGACCCATGATCCCGAAAAGTGGGAACCGGTTTTCGGATAAGGGCATGGTCAAATAAGAGGAGGCAAGAATGCGGGTTTGGCCTGCGATCGCTTTCGCCGTAGCGGCGCTGCTGATTTCGCTCGTCCCTGCCCGCTCCGATGACGGCGCCATTATCGACCGCTGGTATTCGGCGCTGCTGGTCGCCGATCGCACCGAATTGTCGGACCTGCTCGCCGACGATGTCCGCATCAAGCTCGACGATCTCGGCGTCGTACAGTCGAAGCAGGAGTTCATCGCGTCGATCGACGAATGGAAGGGCGCGGTCGCCGGCGCCGCAATCCGGCATCGCGTCGAAAAGAGCGAGGCCGGCGTCACAACTGTCATCGCCTGCTATGATTTCCCCAACAATGACATGCTGATGCAGGAGACGTTCGCCGTCACCGGCAACCGCATCACCGCCAGTTCGCAAGCGGCGATCGCGGAAAATTGCGACGGCTTCTGACGCGGCTTGAACGGCCGCGCTGTTGCGCCGCGCCAGTCATCGCCCTACATCGGTCAGCAAGCTCCGCCAATCATCGAAAGATCCCCCATGCCGTCCACGAAAACCGTCGATCTCGCCGCCCATCCGCTGACCAAATGGCAAGGGCCGCTCGGCCTGCCGGATTTTGCCAGCATCGGCGACGACGATTTCTCCTCGGTGTTCGACGCGGCGCTGAAGGCACATGAGGCCGAAATCGATGCGATCGCCGGCAACAAGGATGCGCCGACCATCGAGAATACGCTGGCAGCCCTCGAACTCGCCGGTGAGCCGCTCGACCATGTCTCGTCGATCTTCTGGTGCCGGGCCGGCGCCCACACCAACGATGCGATCCAGGCGCTGGAGCGTGAGATCTCGCCGAAGATGTCGCGGCATTTCTCGGCGATCTCGATGAACGAGAAACTGTTTGCCCGCATCGACGACCTCTACCAGCGCCGGGAGACGCTAAAACTCGACGCCGAGACGCTGCGGGTGCTGGAGAAGACCTGGAAAGGCTTTGTGCGATCGGGCGCAAAACTCGACGCCGACGGCAAGAAGCGGCTGGCCAACATCAGCGAGGAGCTGTCCTCGCTCGGCACGACCTTCGGCCAGAACGTGCTGGCCGACGAGCGCGACTGGGCGCTGTTCCTCGACGAGGCTGATCTTGCGGGCCTGCCGGACTTCGTGAAGAGTTCGATGGCCGAAGCCGCCGAGACGCGCGGCCAGAAAGGCCGCTACGCAGTCACCTTGTCGCGCTCTATCTATGAGCCGTTCACGACCTTCTCCGAACGCCGCGACCTGCGCGAGAGCGCCTTCCGCGCTTTCACCATGCGCGGCCAGAATGGCGGCGCCAGCGACAACACCGCAGTGGTGCGCGACATGCTGAAACTGCGCGCCGAAAAGGCCAGGCTGCTAGGCTATGCCTCGTTCGCCGCGCTGAAACTCGACGACACCATGGCCAAGACGCCGAAGGCGGTGCACGACCTCCTCGACCCGGTCTGGGAGAAAGCGCTGGAGAAGGCCGCCGCCGACCAGAAGGAGCTGGAGCGGCTGGCGACCAAGGCAGGCAGCAACGAAAAATTCGCCGCCTGGGACTGGCGCTTCTACCAGGAGAAATTGCGCGCCGAAAAATTCGCCTTCGACGAGGCGGAACTGAAACCCTATCTGCAACTCGACCGCATCATCGACGCCTGCTTCGACGTCGCCACAAAACTGTTCGGCATCACTTTCGAGGAGAAGAAGGGCATCGCCGCCTGGCATCCCGACGCGCGCGTCTTCGTGGTGAAGAACGCCGATGGCAGCGAGCGCGGCCTGTTCCTCGCCGACTATTTCGCCCGATCCTCGAAGCGTTCTGGCGCCTGGATGAGCGCGCTGAAGTCTGGCTACAAGCTTGGGGATGGCTCAAAGCCGGTGATCTACAACGTCATGAACTTCGCCAAGCCGCCGGCGGGGGAAGCGGCGTTGCTGTCGGTCGATGAGGCCAAGACCCTGTTCCACGAATTCGGCCATGCTTTGCACGGCATGCTGACCGACGTCACCTGGCCGTCGGTGGCGGGCACCTCGGTTTCCCGCGATTTCGTCGAACTGCCTTCGCAGCTCTACGAGCACTGGCTGACGGTGCCCGCAGTGCTGGAAAAGCATGCGCTGCATGTTAAGACCGGCAAGCCGATGCCGAAGTCGCTGCTCGACAAGATGCTGGCCGCCCGCACGTTCGGCGCCGGTTTCGCCACGGTCGAGTTCACAGCGTCGGCGCTGATCGACATGGCGTATCACGCGCGGCCGGATGCGCCGGCGGAACCGCTGCGTTTCGAAGCCGAAACGCTGGAAAAGCTTGATATGCCCGACACCATCGCCATGCGTCATCGCACCCCGCATTTCGGCCATATCTTCTCAGGCGACGGTTATTCAGCCGGCTACTATTCCTACATGTGGTCGGAAGTGCTCGACGCCGACGCCTTCGCCGCCTTCGAGGAGACCGGCGATCCCTTCAACCCGGCGCTGGCGGAGCGGCTTCGGAAGAATATCTATGCCGCCGGCGGGTCGAAGGATCCGGAGGAACTGTACACGGCGTTCCGCGGCAAGATGCCTTCGCCGGAAGCGATGATGGTGAAGCGGGGATTGCTATAGCGCCGCCTTATCTCCCCCCTCGAGGGGGAGATGGCCGCAAAGCGGCCAGAGGGGGTCGGTCCGACTGGGCTCGACCTCCTGCGGCAGATGAAGGTCGGCGCTTCACGCGCGAGGACCCCCTCTGTCGCCTTTGGCGACATCTCCCCCTCAAGTGGGGAGATCACCAGCGCCAAGGATCCGCCACCCGTGGCCACACCGGCCGCGTCAGCTTCCTGTAATCCGTCACCGCCGGATTGCTCGGATACGAGCTCGGCGCCGAGACATAGATGATCTCCGCCGCGATCGGTTCAAAGCCGGCGTAGAAATGGTTGGTTGACTTGATCAGCAATATGTCCTTCGACAACGGATCGACACCGATGTTGGAGAAGACATCCGGCTCGAAGGTCTGCGTGCGGTTGGTGTTGAGGATGATGTCGATTTCGGTGCCTTCGAGCCGCACCAGCGCCGTCGGTCCGAGCGTCACCCGGCTCGGCCCGAAGCTCTGCCAGCCCTCGGGGACGGCTTTCAACACCTTGACGCGCGCATCGATCGGTTCGCCGGCCAGCGGCCCGGCCTTGCCGCCGAAGCGCAGGTCGATGACGGCGCCTTCGCCTGCCGCCTGGCAAAAGGTGACAGCGATCGGGTCCCAGATCGTCGCCACGCCAAAATTGTCCACGCCCTGTTCCAGCATGGCGCGCAGCACGACCGTACCGTCGCCGGCGACGCCACCGCCGGGATTGTCCCAGATGTCGGCAATCACAACCGGCTTGCCGGGATTTTCCTTGCGCACGGCCAGTGCCCGCGCGATGCCGTCCTCGGTGTTCAGCATCGTCATCGCCGTCCTTTCGCGGATGGCGTAAAGCTCGTGCCCTAGCCTCTCCGCCAGCGCATCGCCCTTGGCCTTGTCATTGTCAGTGACGACCAGGATGCGCGTGCCCATTTCCGGCACGTCCGCGGCCATGAAGCCATGGATGACCGAGACCGACAGCACGCCGTCCTTGCCGTGCAGCGCCTTGATGCGGTCGACGAAGGAGCGCATCGGCTCGCGGCTGGTCGGCAGCACCTGGATCATGCGGCAGTCGAACGTCGAGATCACCGGCTTGATCTCGTCGCGCGCCGCCGCCAATCCAAGCTCGACGACATGTTCGCCGCGCTCATAGAAGTCGGTGTGCGGGAATTCGAGGAAATAGGCCATGACATTGCATGCCGCGACGCGCTTTGGGGTCAGATGACTGTGCGGGTCGAGCTCGACCGCGATCACCACGTCGGGCCCGACGATTGCGCGAACCCGTTCCAGCAGATCGCCTTCGCAATCGTCATAGCCTTGCGCCACCATGGCGCCGTGCAGGCCGAGGATGACGGCGTCGACCGGCAAGGCTGCCTTCAACTGGCCGAGAATCTCGTCGCGCAACGACTCATAGGTCTGCCGCTGCACCAGCCCGCCCGGCTCCGCCCAGGTGGCGGTGCCTTCGATGACGGTCAGCCCTTCGGCAGCCGCACGCCGGCGCAGCGCGACCATCGGCGAGGAGCACAAGGTCGGCGTGTCTGGATGCTTGCCCGGCCCGGCATAGAACGCCATCTCGAACGACGCCCGGTCGGTCGGCACCGGCGAGAAGGTGTTGGTTTCGGTCGCCAGCGAGGCGGTGAAGATGCGCATGAAAGCTCCGTTGTGAATGGCGCCGTTATTTGACCGCCCCGAGCGCCAGCCCGCGGACGAGATAGCGCTGCAGCCAGATGAACAGGATTGCCACCGGCAGCGTCGCCAGCAGCGTCGCCGCCATTACATGGTGCCATTCGATCGTGTAGCGGCCGGCGACCAGCGAGAACACCTGGATAGGCAGCGTGTAACTTTCCTGGCTGCGCAGCATTGTGAGCGCAACGACGAACTCATTCCATGCGTTGATGAAGGTGAAGATGGCGGTCACCGCTATTGCCGGCAGGCAAAGCGGCAGAAACACTTTTCGCAAGGTCAGCCATCGGCCGGCGCCTTCCATCCACGCTGCTTCCTCGAGATCGCGCGGGATGGTGTCGAAATAGCTTTGCAGCATCCACACGGTGAAGGCGACGTTGAAAGCCATGTAGATGACGCCGAGCGCGGTCGTGGATTCGATCAGACCCCAGGCCGCCATCAGCCGGAACAGGCCGAGCACCAGCACGATCGGCGAGATCATCTGCGAGATCAGCAGGAACTGGCGGAAGGCGCCATAGCCGGCAAAGCGAAACCGCGACATGGCATAGGCGGCCGGCACCGAGATCAGGATGGCGCCGACGGTGGCGATAACAGAGACATAGAGCGAATTGGCCAGCGCCTGGCCAAAGCCGGTCGCCACCCACATGTCGGCAAAATTCGACCAGTGGAATTCGCTTGGCCACCAGGTCGGCGACAGCACCTCCTGCCGCGGTTTGACCGCGGTCAAAAACATTACCGCGAAGGGGAAGATGGTCACCACGAGCAGCGGCGAAAGCAGCAGCCATGCGATGATCGTACGCTTCAGCTTGGGCGTCATGTGCGCTGCTCCCGCATGGCAAGCCGCACATAGATCATGGTGAAGATCAAAAGGATGGCGAACATCAGCAGCGACACCGCCGATGCTTCGCCCAGCTTGCCGATGCGAAAGGCCAGCTTGTAGAGATGGGTGACCAATATGTCGGTCGAGTTGGCCGGCCCGCCCTGCGTCATCACCCAGATGATCGGGAAGGAATTGAAGACGTAGATGGTGTTGAGGACGATGGCGATGTTGATGAACGGCTTCAGCAGCGGAAAGGTGATCTCGCGGAACTGCTGCAGCGGCGTCGCCCCCTCCAGGGCCGCCGCCTCGTAGAGGTCGTCGGGGATCGACGACAGGCCGCCGAGGAAGATGGTCGTGGTGAACGGTACCGTCACCAATATGCCGATCAGCACCTGCATCGGGAATGCCGTCTCGGCGCGCGCCAGCCACTGGATGTTCTCATGGATCAGGCCGAGCCCGATCAGCGCCGAGTTCAGCATGCCGCTTTCACCGTTGAGCGCCCAGCGCCAGACCACCGCCGTCATCGTCAGCGACACCGCCCAGGGCAGCATGATGATGACGCGGGCAATGCCGCGGCCGTAGAAATCGGTGTTGAGGATCATCGCCACCGGCACCGACAACAGCAGCGCGCCGCCGACCACCAGCAACGTCCACAGGCCGGTGCGCCAGAGTGCCGCCAGGAAATCGGGATCGGCGAGGAAGGCGGAATAATTGGCGAAATCGTTGAAGTCGCGCAGCTGCCCAAAACGGCTAACATCATGCGTCGATATCTGGATCAGGTCCCAGACCGGCCAGAAGATGACGACCGCGGCCAGAAACAGGCTGGGCAAGGTCAATAAATAGGGCAGGTAACGATTTTGCATCGGCCGGATTCGTACCGTGTTGGACATAAGTGGCGCTGGCGCGCCAGCTCGGATCAATCTCGCATATCGGTCTAATGCAGCGCTTCAGGGTTTGAATCTCCTGCGGACGTTTGCGCTGCCCCTCACCTGCCTGCCCATCCTCCGCAACGGTTGCGGAAGGGAGCCCTTCCTCTCCCCGTCGATCGGGGGGAGAGGTGTCGAGCGAAGCTCGACGGAGTGGGGGTCGACGGAGTGGATGTCGACCCTTGGGGCGCAAGGCGAGGTGATGTTTGCCCCTATTGCCCTTCCTATGTCCATCGGCGGTTGCCAAGTGGTTCCCCCACTCCGTCTCGGCTTCGCCGAGCCACCTCTCCCCCCTCCGGAGGGAGAGGAAAGTGTGGCGCGCCCCGATCTCTGGGGCGCGCCGGGCGCAGGGAGATACGCCCTATTTCTTGATCACGGCGTTGGCCTTGGCAGCCGCTTCCTTCAAGCCTGCCTCGGGGTCGCCGCCGAGATAGATCTTCTGCATGGCATCCGAGGTGATCTGGGCGACTTCTTCCCAGCCGGGGATGACCGGTGCAAAGCGAGCGTCGGGCAGCAGTGCTGTGAACGCGGCGAGGTCGGCATTGTTGACGTAATAGTCCATCTTGGCCTCTTCCTTGTTCACCGGCAGGAAGCCTTCCCCTTGCGTGAACTTGGCGCGCTGTTCGGTGGTGAACAGGAAGTCGAGCAGCTTCCAGGCCTCATCCTTGTTCTTGGAATTCTTGAACATGATGATGGAATCGGTGACGCCGTACGTGCCGCGCGCGCCGGTCGGTCCGGCGGGGATAGCGGCCACGCCGTATTTCAGGTTCGGCGCCTCGTCCTTGATCTGGTTGGACAGGAAGGGCGCGGTGATCATCATGCCGACCTTGCCCTGCTTGAACAGGTTCTGGACGTCCTCGCGGTTGTTGGAGGTGACGCCGGGTTCCGTCAGGCCTTCGTCGATCATCGACTTGTAGAGCTTGGCGGCTTCGAGCGCGCCCGGCGTGCCGAGGCCCGACGTGCCATCCTTGTTGAGGATCTCGGTGCCTTGCGACCACATCGCATAATAGTAATAGACGTCGGTCTCGATCTCCTTGCCCTGCAGGCCGAAGCCGAACGTGCCGGTGCCCAGCGCCTTGATCTTGCGCGCATCCTCCTGCAACTCGGTCCAGGTTGCCGGCGGGTTGGCGATTCCGGCCTTCTCGAACAATTCCTTGTTGTAGTACATGGCGCGCGCCGAGGCCGCGATCGGCAGGCCGTAGGTCTTGCCCTCCATGATCGACGGCGACAGGAAGGTGTCGATGAAGCGGTCCTTGAAGTCTGGCTTGATGTAGCCGTCGAGCGGCTCGGCGACATCCTGCTGGACGAAATCGATCAGCCAGCGGGTGCCGATGATCGACAGGTCGGCATTGGTGCCGGCCGTGATGTCGGTGGTCAGCTTCTGCAGCAGCACGTCCCACGGCACAACTTCGAACTTGACGGTGATACCCGGGTTGGCTGCCTCGAATTCCTTTTTCACCGCTTCGAAATACGGGCCGGTCTTGGCGCTGTATTCGGCGACGGTTACGCGCACCTCGCCGGCATCTGCCTGCGCGGCCAGGGCGAGCAGGCTCATTCCGGCCATCAGGCCGACAGTCCATTTTGCAAGCTTCATTCGATCTCTCCCTTTTGATTGCGTCTGCACTCTTGCGGCTTTGGGGCGGCCAAGGCTCTATGTGACTTTCCTACATTATCCATGATTTCCCGCTGTGCAAGCGGATTATCCTGTTGCTTAATTACATTTCTTAAAATAGCGTTTCCGACTATCGTAGATCCCAGGGAGGCGCGCAGGGTGGTTTCAACGGCCGAATTCGCGGGCAAGACCGTGCTGGTGACCGGCGCCGGCGGCGGGCTCGGCTCGGCTATTGTGGCGCTGCTGGCCGAACGAGGCGCGCGGGTCGTCGGCTGCGACCAGTCGCAAGATGCGTTGCGCAGCCCACACCTGGCGTCGCGTTACGCCTTCGACCTCCTCGACCGGGCTTCCATCGAGGCGGCGATACCAGCGATCCTTGAGAAAGATGGCGTTCCCGACATGCTGATCAACAATGCCGGCTGGACGCGCGCAGAGACGCTTGCCGCATTGACACCCGATAAGATTGAGCACGAACTCGACCTCAATCTGACCGGGGTGATGCTGTTCGCCGATCCGCTGATCAAGGCGATGGCCGCGCGCGGTTCGGGCAGCGTCGTCTTCATCTCTTCCGTCAACGCCATCGCCCACTTCGGCAACCCGGCCTATGCCGCAGCCAAGGCCGGCATCAATGCCTATGCCAAAGCGATCGCTGTGGAACTCGGCCGCAACGGGCTGCGCGCCAATGTCGTCTGCCCCGGCTCGATCCGCACCGCCGCATGGGACCATCGGCTGGCCAAGAACCCGGATGTCCTCGGCAAGCTCAAGCGGCTCTATCCGCTCGGCCGCATCGTCGACGCCACGGAAGTGGCCGAAGCGGTGGCCTTCCTTGTTTCGGATCGCGCATCGGGGATAACCGGCGCGGTGGTGCCGGTCGACGCCGGACTGACCGCCGGCTTCCTGCCCTTCATCGACGACATATTGGGAGCCTGACCATGACCGATGTCGAGTTCCGCGACCTGTCGAAATCTTTCGGACGCCATAAGATCCTCGAAAACATCAGCCTCGACATCAAGAGCGGCGAGTTCGTCGTGCTGGTCGGCCCTTCCGGCTGCGGCAAGTCGACCTTGCTGCGCATGCTGGCCGGGCTGGAGCCGATCACCTCAGGCGACCTCTTGATCGGCGGCGTGCGCGCCAACGATTTGCCGCCGCAACAGCGTAACATCGCGATGGTCTTCCAGTCCTATGCTCTGTTTCCGCACCTGAAAGCGGCCGACAATATCGGCTTTGGTCCCAAGATTCGCGGCGAGAGTCGCACGGCAATCGACGACAAGGTGAAAAAGGCCTCCGGCGTCCTCAACCTGTTCTCCTATCTCGACCGCTATCCCCGGGAGTTGTCGGGCGGCCAGCGCCAGCGCGTCGCCATGGGCCGCGCCATCGTGCGCGAACCCTCGGTGTTCCTGTTCGACGAGCCGCTCAGCAATCTCGACGCGCAATTGCGCGTGCAGATGCGCACCGAGATCAAGGCGCTGCACCAGCGGCTGAAATCGACCATCGTCTACGTCACCCACGACCAGATCGAGGCCATGACCATGGCCGACCGCATCGTGGTGATGGACCGCGGCAAGATCCAGCAGGTCGGCGCACCGCTGGAACTCTACGACCGTCCCGCCAACAAATTCGTCGCCTCCTTCATCGGCTCGCCGTCGATGAGTTTTGTCTCCGGCGCCCTGAAGACGACGCCCGAGAAAAGCTGGTTCGAATCGGCCGGGGGCGGACGTCTGGCACTTGCCGGCAAGACGGTGCCGGCTGGCAGCACGGTCGAGGCCGGCATACGGCCCGAACACTTCGTCATCGGCGAGGCTGTCGACGCGATGGCGATCAAGGTCGATGTCGTCGAGCCGACCGGCTCGGAAACCCATGTCTATGGCGCCATCGGCGCTGACACGGTGCGCGCCGTATTCCGCGACCGGGTTCAGGTCAAGCCCGGCGAAATGCTGCCGGTCTCCGTCGCGCCGGGCAACATTCATCTGTTCGACACGGCAACAGGCCTGCCGCTATGAAGGCAGCGCTATGAAGACGACAACCCAGAAATGAAAACGCCGGCCGACATCATCACGCGCCTGCAGCTGATGTCGCAGGACGGCACCAAATCGGACCGCCGCCTGGCCGGCCTCGTGCTGACCGATCTCGACTTCGCCTCCAAGGCGGCAATCTCGGAAATTGCGGCGCGCGTCGGCGTCAGCGAGCCGACGGTCACCCGTTTCTGCCGCAATCTCGGCTGCGAGGGTCTGCGCGATTTCAAATTCTACCTGGCGCAGGCGATTGCCATTGGCGGCCAGTATCTGTCGCCCGAACCGCTGAACCGCGACGCGCGCGAGCAGCGCATTGCGTCGGCCATCACCGAAGCGGCAATCGCCGCCATCCAGCGCGCCAGCGAAAACCTCGACATGAAGACGCTGGTGGGCGTGGCCGCGCGCATCGTCAGTTCGGGCAATGTGCTGTGCATCGGCTCCGGCGGCATTTCCTCGATGATGGCGACCGAGATGCAGAACCGGCTGTTTCGGCTCGGCGTGCCGGTGCTGGCGCAGATCGACGGGCAATTGCAGCGCATGTATGCCGCGGTCGCCACATCGGAGACGACGCTGATCGCGTTCTCGGTGTCCGGCTATGCGCGCTCGGTGATCGACGCCGTTCAGGTGGCCCAGCAATATGGCGCCACCACCATCGCCGTAACCCCGCCGGAATCAGCGCTCGCCAAGGCCGCCGATACCGTCATCCAGTTCCAGTCGCTGGAGGACGGCAACATCTACAAGCCGACCTCGTCGCGCTATGCTCTGCTGTCGATCGTCGACATGATCGTCACCTCCGTGGCCGAGACGCGCGGACCCAGGGTTCTCGAAAACCTGCGCCGCATCAAGCAGAGCGTGAACACGCTGAAGGTCGACGATCCGAAGCTGCCGCTGGGGGACTGAGAGTGGGGCGGAAGCTGCCAATCTCCCCCCTCGTGGGGGAGATGTCCGGCAGGACAGAGGGGGGCGCTGTTCCGCCGACAGATCAAGGGGCTGCATGCCGCAACGCTGGATCTTCGATCAGCCGCTGAGCGCCCCGATACGCTGCGCCAGCACCGCCGGATCACCCCCGACACGCACCGTCTTCAGCCGCGCCGTGCCGCCTGCAACGACCGACACGACCGATGCCGGAACGCCCAGCGCCTTGGCCACCAGCGGTTCCAGCGCCGCATTGGCCGCGCCATTCTCCGGCACGGCGCGCACGCGCGCCTTCAAATGGCTGCGCCCGTCGGCCGATACCTCGGCGCCTTCGAGCCTGTCCACCGAAGACTTCGGCGTCAGCCGGATAAACAGGTCGATGCCGTCAGCGCGCAAGCGGAATGGCGCGCTCATGCCATCGTCAGGCTCACAGGACCAGCGGCGCTATCGTGGTGAGAATGAGCTGCCTGAGAAAGAACAGGAGCAGAAGCAGGATGATCGGCGAAATGTCGACGCCGCCGAGGTCGGGCATGAACCGACGGATCGGCCGCAGCGCCGGCTCGGTCAGCCGGTAGAGCATGTTGCCGATGCTGCCGACAAATTGATTGCGCGAGTTGACGACGTTGAACGCATAGAGCCAGGAAAAGATCGCCGAGGCGATGATGACCCACCAGTATAGGTCCAGCGCCATGACGATTGTTTGAATGAGGGCGAGCATGCCGGTCTCCGATTGTTGCCGACATGTAGCCATTGCGCGCGAAACCGGCAAGGGCCGGTCGCCTGCAAGCACCGGGCACAAGGGAATTCGGCAAAACCCCGCCTTGACAGGAAACCGCAGCATTCGATAAATGCGCCATCCGCTGGACGGGGCTGTAGCTCAGCTGGGAGAGCGCGTCGTTCGCAATGACGAGGTCAGGAGTTCGATCCTCCTCAGCTCCACCAGCGGAATTTCCATTTCCTTGCTCGTCCCGAAAAATATCTGGACTCTGTGCCTGCTGGAGCAACTTGGGAAAGCGCGTGGCCCTTTCGCTTTGGGAATCGCATCAGAGGCCGAGCCTGGGGGCGAGATAAGGCGCGAGCGCAAGCGAATAGGTGGCCGTCAAATGACCGGTGTCGCGCCAGACGATCATATTGCCGACGACCGCCGGGCATAGTTCCGGTCCGCACAAAGCGTCAGTCATATCGACGACGCGCACGTTTTTCTGACCCTCCGCGGCAAGCGCCAACAGGTTGTTGAGCTCGGCGTCGCTTCTTTTGGTGAAGCATTTTGCGGGCGTGGCGCTCAGGCAATCGCCGGGTTCGAATCGCGTCAAGGGCGTGTTGCGGATGACGATGATCTGCGAACCTGCCTCGGTCAGTTCGCTCCAGACATTGCGCAGCCCCTCGATCATCAGGTCATCCGGAACCGATCCGGCGTTGGACTGGCTGGTGATGACGGCGAGCGGCCTGAGCTTTAAAATCTCAGCCAGCACTTTCTCCCTCCACTCGTAGCAAGATGGATACGGCTTGCCGTCCGAATTGGTGGGCGCACGCGCGAATGCGCAGGCGGATTTCGAGAAAGAAACCAGCTTGTATTTGCGGTCCCTGGCGATCTTGTTCAAGGCTGGACCCCATTGGGCAGCGTGGGAATCGCCAACGAGGACGATGGTTTTCGGGCCGGCGGGGTCGCCCAGCACGCATCCCACCGGTTTTGCGCCTTTGAGGTTCTGCTGACATCCCGCCGAGAACAACCTCGACACATCCCGCCTTAGCCGGGCCAGCGGCGGCAGGAGGTCCACATCGTCCGGAACCGCGGCGCCGGTCAGCAAGGCGGCAGGCCCGGGATAGGCCGGCGTGCCGATCAGCGTAATGTCGGTGCGTTGCGTCGTCACGAAATGCAGCAGCCCCTCCGATGCCGCCACGCATGCCAGGACAGCGATGGTGCCGTACCCCAGCGGCTTCCACCAGGCACCCCGGGATTGCCGGCAGGGTTGTTCGACATAGCGATAAGACAGGTCCGACAGGACCACGGTCACCGCAATCAGGCCGGCACCACTGGCAAAGGTCAGCGAAAAGCCCTGTCCTAGGAAGAATGTGATCAACGGCCAATGCCAGAGATAGATCGAATAGGACCTATCGCCGATGAACCGAAGCGGCCACAAATCGAGCCCACGAAACCGACCGGCTTGGACTTCGCCAGCCAGGATGATGAGCACGGTGGCCAGGGTTGGCAGCAAGGCACTGAGGCCAGGGAACGGTGTCGCCGCTGAAAACAGAAGAGCGGAGGCAAGGATGCCGGCGGTGCCGGCAAGCGCCATCACCCGGCTTGCACCCGCGCCCAGGCGGAACCGGTGCTCGCCAAGCACCAGCAGGCCGCCCAACGCCAATTCCCACAGGCGTGTATGGCTGACGAAATAGGCCTGTGCCGAATCCGTTTTCGTCAGGATGACCGAGGCGGCCAGCGATGCCAGGAAAACGAGCGACAATGTCGTCGCCAAGCATCGTCGCAAGGAGAGATGCCATCGCCGCGCCAGCCAGATCACGCCGATAATGAGCACCGGCCAGACGATGTAGAACTGCTCTTCTATGGAAAGCGACCAGTAATGCTGCACCGGCGTCGGCAGATTGTCGGCGTCGAGATAGCTGACTGCCTCGTGGGCCAGACGCCAGTTCTCGACATAGAGAGCGCTGGCCAGGATCTGGTTGGCCGTTTCCTCCCAGCGCGCCTTGGAAATGAACAGCAGCGTACCGAGCAGCGTCACCAATAGAACCAGGATCGCTGCTGGCAGGAGCCGGCGGATTCGTCGCGAATAGAATTCGATCAGCGAGACGCGACCGTCGCGCAGCGCCATCTGCGCCAGCAGCCCGGTGATCAGATAGCCAGAGATGACGAAAAAGACGTCGACGCCGATATATCCGCCGGGAAGAGCATGGGGCCACAGGTGAAAGACGACGACCAGAGCGACGGCCAGTCCGCGCAACCCTTGTATTTCGGGTCGAAACCGACGGTTCTGATCGATTGTCACCGGGTATCCCCCAACAGTCTCAGCCGGCCTGGATCAACCGGCAATTCGCGCCACGATCTTCATAAGGGCAGAGTGCCGTGAGGCAAGAGCCGATCGCAGCAGTTCATTCCCTTTCCGTCTCCAGTCCGCTCACCAGCGTGCCGACGAAACCCAGCAGCTCACTTTCGAGATCGGTGGACGCCAGGCCAATGAAACGGCCTTCGAGCGAGAGGGCGACGATCCCATGCACGGCGGAGAACAGCGTGCGCGCGCGGGCCAAAAGCTCCGGCGTTGCCGCCGCCGGGAGCAGCTGGGCCAGCGGCTCAACCAGATGCTGGATCAGCACCGCATGTTCGGCCAGATGCCATTCGGGCACCGCCACGCCTGGCGCCATACGGTGCTCGAACAGCGCCTTCCACGCCATGCGGTTGTCGCGGGCGAAGCCGAGATAGGCCTTGGCCAGCGCCTTCAGCCTTGCCCTAGGCTCGGCGACGCCGGTCGCCTCTTGCTGCAGGGCCGCCCCCAGCCTGGCCAGTGTGATCGAATTGACGTGCAGGATGAGCTCGTCCAGGTCGGCGAAGGCGGTGTAGAGCGCGCCCAGCGCGCAGCCGGCATCGGCCGTGATGTCGCGCGCACGCAGACCGGCGAGCCCCGAGGACTGGATGCGCGCTTGCGCGGCCTCGATCAGCCTGCCTTTGAGGTCCTCGCGTTTGGCGTCCCGTTTTGCGGTCATTAACCTTCTCTTATGCGCAATCATGAACACCGTTCATTTTCTCCTTGAACGCCGTTCACAATGTGCTACTTTGCCTCATGAACAACGTTCATAGAGGAGAAACGGAAATGTTGAAACAGTTTTTTGCTCTCGTTCGCGGCCGAAGCTACGAAGCCGCCGAGGCGGTCGTCGACCGCAACGCGCTGATAATCCTGCGCCAGCAGATCCGCGATTGCGCCGACGCTATCGCGGCCGCCCGCCGGGCGGTTGCAATTGCCATCGCCCAGAACGAACAGGAAGTCGCGCAGTTCAAGAAGCTTGTCCTCCGCATCGACGATTTGGAGAAGCGCACGATCGCCGCCATCGAGCAGGGACAGAATGAACTGGCCCGCGAAGCCGCCGAAACCATCGCCATGCTGGAAGCCGAACGCGACGCCTCCGCCGAGGCGCAGAAAAGCTTCGACACCGAGATCGAGCGTCTCAAGCGGATCATCCGCGTCTCCGAAATGCGCCTGCGCGAATTGCAGCGCGGCCAGCGCATCGTTGCCGCGGTCGACTCGACCCAGCGCCTGCGAGAAAGCGCGCCCGGCTCCAGCCTGTCGGCGCTCAGGGACGCCGAGGAGACGCTGCTGCGCCTGCGCACCAGGCAAAAGCAGATCGACGCCACCGCGGCCGCCATGACCGAGATGGAACAGTCGGGCGATCCTGCCGCCGTCTCAGAGAAGCTTGCGGCCGCCGGCTGCGGTGCGCCGCTGAGAAGCAGCGCCGACGCCGTGCTCGAACGGCTCACGAAGACCATGACCAAGCCGGCCTGATTGGTATCCAGTCTGATTGTATCCGGCCTGATGGTATCCAGCCTGATTGTATCCAGCCTGAAACAGACCCACGCCCAACCAACCTAACCTTGAAACGAAAGGACCATATCGATGACCCCGAACACCTATTCCCCCAAGGACTCAAGCGCCTGGAAGACCTTCACCATGGCCAGTTTCGCCGTTGCCGCCACGATGATGGCCGGCGGCATCTACTTCATGGAGGCGAGCTTCGCCGCCAAGGGGTTTTATGCCATGGCCGCCATCATGCTCGTGCACACCTCGATCACCATCACCAAGACACTGCGCGACTCGGAA
The DNA here is from genome assembly GCF_030323165.1 of Mesorhizobium sp. C416B. Taxonomy (NCBI): domain Bacteria; kingdom Pseudomonadati; phylum Pseudomonadota; class Alphaproteobacteria; order Hyphomicrobiales; family Phyllobacteriaceae; genus Mesorhizobium; species Mesorhizobium sp. C416B. The sequence continues at coordinate 4,087,713 of NZ_CP100471.1, read as the reverse complement.
GAGGCAAGCCGCTTCATCAACCGGCTGGAAGACGCCAAGACCGAGAAGTTGCTGATGGAAGTCAGCCGCAGTAACGAAGTGTAACCGGGTTCCCGCTAAACAAGGCTCAACGCGCAAGACCGCTGATCAATCCAGTCAGGATTTTCACCGGTCTAGCCCAATGGAAGTCGCCGCTATGGAAATCGCCCCGATCAACCGACCGACAGCTCATCTGATGACCTCCAGGCGCTTTGCGCCCTTGTTCTGGACGCAGTTCCTGTCCGCCTTCAACGATAATTTCCTCAAGAACACGCTGGTGTTCCTTATTCTGTTCACGCTGGCGGCGGACCAGGCGGCATCACTGGTCACCTTGGCGGGCGCCGTCTTCATGGCCCCCTTCCTGCTCCTGTCGGCGCTCGGCGGCGAGCTCGCCGACCGCTTCGACAAGGCTCTCATAGCCAAGCGTCTGAAATTCGCCGAGATCGCCGCGGCGGGTGTCTCCGTCGTCGGCATCGCCCTGTCGTCCATTCCCGTGCTGATGACGGCGCTGTTGATGTTCGGCGTTATCTCGGCGCTGTTCGGACCGATCAAATACGGAATCCTGCCCGATCACCTCGAACGCAAGGAACTGCCCAAGGCCAACGCCTGGATCGAGTCAGCCACGTTTGCCGCGATTCTCGGCGGCACCATAGCCGGCGGCGTCGTTTCCGCCGATGGCATCGGCGTCGCGGTGTTCGGACCGATCATGATGGCGCTCGCCGTCGGTTGCTGGCTCGTCAGCCGCTATATCCCGTCCACCGGTTCGGCGGCGCCCGACCTTGTCATCGACAAGAACATCTTCCGCTCGACCTGGCGCCAGGTCGCCGAATTGCGCACCGACACGCGCATCTGGCGCGCCGGCCTGATGACGTCGTGGTTCTGGCTGATCGGCGCCATCGTGCTCTCGCTCCTGCCGGTCCTGATCAAGGATTCGCTCGGCGGCAACGAAATGGCCGTCACCGTCTACCTCGCCGTGTTCGCCGTCTCGATCGCCATCGGTTCGGCCATCGCCGCCTGGATGTCGCAGGGCCGCATCGTGCTGTTGCCGGCACCGGTCGGCACGGCGCTGCTCGCCCTGTTCGGCCTGCATCTCGCCTGGACCATCTCCGGCATGACGCCGTCGCCCCAGGCGGAAACCCTTGGCGCATTCTTCGCCGGCCCAAACACGATCCGCGTCGCCATCGACCTCGCCGGCATGGCCATTGCAGCCGCTTTCCTGGTGGTGCCGACCTTCGCCGCCGTGCAGGCCTGGTCGCCCGAAGCGCGGCGCGCCCGGGTCGTCGCCGCCGTCAGTATCGTCAATGCCGGTTTCATGACTGGCGGCGGCATCATCATGGCCCTGATCCAGACAAAGGTCTCGACCGGCGGCATCCTGTTCGGCCTCGCCGCGGCCAATGCGATTGCCGCCTGGCTGATGCTGAAATATTTGCCGACGAACCCCTTCCGTGACTTCGTCTCCATCCTGTTCCGCGCTTTCCTGCGCCTCGAAGTCGAGGGCATGGAAAACCTCAAGGCGGCCGGCAAGGCACCGATCCTGGCGCTCAACCATGTCAGCTTTCTCGACGGTCCGCTCGCCTTGACGCTGACCGATGAGGAGCCGGTCTTCGCCATCGACTACACCATTGCCCAGGCCTGGTGGATGAAGCCGTTCATGAAACTTGCCCGCGCTTTGCCGCTCAACCCGGCCAAGCCGATGTCGACTCGCACGCTGATCAAGATCGTGCAGGGCGGCGATCCGCTGGTGATCTTCCCGGAGGGACGCATCACGGTGACCGGCGGCCTGATGAAGGTCTATGACGGCGCCGCCATGGTTGCCGACAAGACCGGCTCGATGGTTGTGCCGGTGCGCATCGACGGGCTGGAGAAGACCTACTTCTCGCGGTTGAGCTCGCAGCATGTGCGCCGCCGCCTGTTCCCGAAGGTCAAGGTGACCATTCTGGAACCGGTCAAGCTCGAGGTGCCGCAAGAGCTGAAGGGCCGCAAGCGCCGCGCCGCGGCGGGTTCCGCGCTCTACCAGGTGATGTCGGATCTCGTTTTCCGCACCCAGGACATCGACAAGACCGTACTGGAAAAGATCATCGAGACGGCGAACGAACGCGGCATGAATCAGCTCGCAGTTCAGGATCCGGTCACCGGTTCTCTCAGCTACAGCAAGCTGCTCACGGCTGCCGCCGTGCTTGGTGAGAAGTTCCAGAACCTTTATGCCGACCAGCAGACGCTGGGCATCATGCTGCCCAACGCCAACGGCTCTTGCGCGACGCTGCTCGGCGTCATGTCCGCCGGCAAGGTTCCGGCGATGATGAACTTCACCGCAGGTGCTGCCAATATTCTGTCCGCTTGCAAGGCCGCCGAAGTCCGCACCGTGCTGACGTCCCGCGCGTTCGTCGAACAGGCAAAGCTCGGCGCTGTAGTCGAGGAACTCGGTCGCTCGGTCGACATCGTGTGGCTCGACGATCTCAGAAAGACCATCAGTCTCAAGGATAAGCTGCTCGGCTTGCTGCGCAAGTCGACGCCGCGCGCGAAACGCAAGCCCGGCGATGCGGCGGTGATCTTGTTCACCTCGGGTTCGGAAGGCACGCCGAAGGGCGTCGTTCTGACCCACCGCAACATCCTGGCCAACGCCGCCCAGGCGGCGTCGCGTATCGACTTCCATTCGGGCGACAAGGTGTTCAACGTGCTGCCGATCTTCCACTCCTTCGGCATGACCGCGGGCACGGTGCTGCCGTTGATCTCCGGCGTGCCGGTCTATTTCTACCCCTCGCCGCTGCACTACCGCCTCGTGCCGGAACTGATCTACGGCTCGAACGCGACGATCATCTTCGGCACCGACACCTTCCTCTCCGGCTATGCCCGCACCGCGCACCCCTACGACTTCCGCTCGATACGCTATTGTTTTGCCGGCGCGGAACCGGTCAAGACAGCGACGCGCATGACCTATATGGAGAAGTTCGGCCTACGCATCCTCGAGGGCTACGGCGTCACCGAGACGGCGCCGGTGATCTCCATCAACACGCCGATGTACAATCGCTCCGGAACCGTCGGCAAGATCATGCCCGGCATGGAATACCGCCTCGATCCGGTACCCGGCGTCGACGAAGGCGGCCGGCTGTTCGTGCGCGGCCCCAATGTCATGGCCGGTTATCTCCGGGCCGAGAAGCCCGGCGTGCTCGAACCGCTGGAGGACGGCTGGCATGATACGGGCGACGTCGTCGCTATCGACGAAGGCGGCTTCATCACCATTCGCGGCCGCGCCAAGCGCTTCGCCAAGATCGGCGGCGAGATGATCTCGCTCGCCGCTGTCGAAGCGCTGGCCGGCGAATTGTGGAAGGGCTCGCTGTCGGCGGTCGCCACGGTGCCCGACGCCCGCAAGGGCGAAAAGCTGATCCTCATCACTGAGGCATCCTGCGCCACACGAGCGGAATTCCTCGCCTACGCCAAGGCCAACGGCGCCATGGACCTGATGGTCCCGGCCGAAGTGCGGGTGGTCTCAAAGGTACCGGTCCTTGGCTCCGGCAAGCTCGACTTCGCCGCCGTGACAAAAATGGTGCGCGACGAAGAGGCCTTGAAGACCAAGGCCGCCTGACCCGGCTACGGCAACGGGCCGACGCAAGAGCCGGCCCGTTCAGTATGATCAACCCTTCGCATGCCGCTGCGAGATCAGCATCGCCATGCGCTGGACTGCCCGCAGCTCCATTTCCACGCCCGGCGACGATGCCAGCGCCGGCATGTTGAGCGCCACCACGGTCAACGGCTCGAGCGTCGCCAGCAGCACATGGGTCGCCTCAAATTTCTCGAACAGCCATGCCAGCTGCTCGCGTATATCCTGGTCGACTGGCGCCCCCGGCTGCGTATCGGCGAGCGAGCGCACGGGCTCCTGCTCCAGTGCACGGGCCAGCACCTTCAGGTCGAAATCGCCGAGGTCCCCTGCCGGCAGGATCAGCGCGCCGTCGACAAGGATATGGCTCTGCAGGCCGCGCAGGAAGCGCGCCGAATCGGTGAGGTCGCCCTCGGCCATATGCTTCAGCAACGAGTCGCGGCGCTTCTCGGCGGTGAGGCTGACGCTGTCATTGTAGATGACTGCCAGCAGCGTTGCGGAAAGTACGATAACCACGCCCTGCACGCTGCCGCGCCAGCCGAGATCGTCGATGCCGCCCAGCGCCAGCCCGGCAAACACCGAGCTCAGCGCAATGACGGCAAAGGCGCCGATCGTGTCGCGATGGCCGAGGCTTGCCCGTCCAAGGCCGATCGTCAGCCAGCACAGGAACAGGATGGCGATGCCGCCAAGCCGAACCGGCACTTCGAACAGGCCGGGCCGGTAGTCGGTGACCATGAACGGAATGATCAACAGCAGCGACAGCGCCATGCGCTCGACCGTGCGGTTTTCGGCCGCCGACAGGCTGTCGCGATCGCGCGCCATCACCAGCCAGCCGATGGCGAGAAAACCTCCGAACTGGAAGGCAAGTAGTACCGCCATTCGCCATGGTTCAGCGAAACGTGCCGGGATCGGCGCCAGAAGGAAGAACAGCGGGGCACCGCCGGCGGCGAACAATTTGAGAGCGAACGGCGCGTGCCGGCGCAGCAGGCCTTCGGTCAGCAGCAGTGCGGCCAGCGGCAGCAGACCCGCCGCCGTGATGGTGACGAACCGGAAAAAGGCAAGACCCGTGGTCCAGTCGAGGATGCGGCAGGCAAGCAGCACTGCCAGCACCTTGAGGCCGAATAGAAAGCGCCGCGACAGCGGATCGCCCGTGTCGCGCCCGCCTATGATCGATATCACGACAAGCAGGCCAACCAGCGCCGCCAGCGAGGTGATGGTGTCGGCGACGAGCGTGCCGTCGAGGTTCATCATCGGCCGGCTGCCATCAGCTTGCGGATAAACCGAGACGCCACGGATGAAGCCATCAGCGTGTCCATGGTCGCAACACATTCCATTGCCGGCTGCTATCCGCCCAGTGGATGACCGGCAGCACCAGCCGCTGCAGCGTGGCCGCCGCACCTGCTACCGCAAGGGCGGCAAGCGAGCCGCGCGGAACCGCGTCGGCGAGATAGGTGCGCGCCGACTGAAAGCTCATCTGTCCGATCTGCAGCACATCATCGCCGCGCGTGTAGTCGAGCTCTTTGTGGCAGAACTCGTTAAAAGTCTCGACGCGGTGCTTGGCCGCCTCGTCGAAGGTCTTCTTCAGATCGTCCGAGCCGCCCGTATAGGCGTTGGTGATGACGAAGCGCTCTTCGTCGAAACCCGCTTCCGGGCCGACACCGAAGACATGGCGATGGCGCGCCATGATCTGCCGCGCCAGAAGCACATGGGTAAGCGAGCGGCGCGCGCCGGCATGCGGTCCTGGGAACACATTGCTGAAGGCTTCGGCGACCATGCCGACGACGGCCGGCACCTGGCTGACGTTGGAGATCCAGATCGGCCTGAACTGGTTGCGCAAAAACATCAGGAAGCAGGTCAGGCCGTAGAGGATCCAGCTGAGACCGCGGCTGCGCTCGTCCGGATCGATCATGACCAGACCAAGGTGCAAGACTTCATAGGGCTTGCCGGCCAGCGAAATCTCCATCAGGGCCAGCGCATTGAAGGCGATCGGCCGCCCGTCGCTGCGGCGATAAACGATAGTGATGATGGAATGTTCCAGCCGGCTGTGGTCGCCGGAAAACACGCCATAGGTCAGGCTGCCGGACTTCAGCGTCTTCGACGCCACCAGCCGCAGATCGCTGCTCAACTGCTCCAGCTCGGCCGCCTTCATCCAGCGCCCGGGCCGCTCCACGACACGCGTCTCGTAGTCGGCGGATACGCGCATGCGCACATCCATGAACCGACCCGGCAGCAGCTGCAGAACCGCCTTGAGCACTATTTTTCCCCGTGGCAAGAACGCCGACCGTATAGTGGCCGCCGTCCACCTAAGACGCGGTAAACCCGAGACGGCAGTTCTTGGTTGTACTCAACAAAGTAAAAGAACAGCTGCCAGCCAGTGCGGGCTCAGCTTTCCGCAGCAACCAGATGGCCGCCGCCGACATCGTTCAGCGCCAGCTTCAGCGGCGCCTCCCCGATCCTGCGGGTGGCGCTCGGGATTTCCTGGTCGAGGCGCGCGAAGCGCGTTCTGCGCTGCGCCGGATCGGGCACCGGCACCGCTTCGATCAGCCGCCTCGTATAGGGATGGAGCGGGTTGGAAAACACCTGGTCGCGCGTGCCCATCTCGACGATCTGGCCGAGATACATGACGGCAACGCGGTCGGAAATGTTCTCGACCACCGCCATGTCGTGCGAGATGAAGAGATAGGCGACGCCGAATTCGCGCTGCAATTCCTTCAGCAAATCGAGCACACGCGCCTGCACCGAGACGTCGAGCGCGGAGACGCTTTCGTCAGCGATGATCAGTTTTGGTCGTAGCGCCAGCGCTCGGGCGATGCAGACGCGCTGGCGCTGGCCACCGGAGAATTCGTGCGGGTAAAGCTCCATCTGTTCGGCCGACAGGCCGACACGCTCGAACAGCGCCCCCACCCGTTCCCGGCGCTCGTCCTTCGAAGCGATGCCATGGATCACCAGCGGCTCGGCAACGAGGTCGCCGACGCGCATGCGCGGATCGAGCGAGGCGAAGGGATCCTGGAAAATCATCTGTACGTCACGGCGCACCGCCTTGCGTTCGTCGCGGCCAAGACCGGAGAGATTGCGCCCGCCAATGACGATGTCGCCGCTATACGGCGCCAGTCCGGCCAGCGCCTTGGCGGTGGTCGACTTGCCGCAGCCGGATTCGCCGACCAGAGCGAGCGTTTCGTTGGGCGCGATCGAGAAGCTGACGCCCTCGACGGCGTGGACGCGGCGGGTGACCTGGCCAAAGATGCCGCCACGCAGATCGAAGCGGACATGCAGGTCGTTGACCTCGGCGACTTTGGCCGGTTTCAAGACGTCAATCGCATCCCTGGATTTCTGTCGACCGACACCACTGCCGATGCGCGGCACGGCAGCCAGCAGTTCGCGCGTATAGTCGGCCTGCGGGCGGGCAAAAATATCCGATGTCGTGCCTTCTTCGACCATGCGGCCGTCGCGCATGACGATGACCCGGTCGGCCATTTCGGCAACCACGCCCATATCGTGGGTGATCAGGATGACGCTGGTGCCATGCTGGCGCTGCAGGTCGCGCAACAGCTCCAGCACTTCGCCTTGCACGGTGACGTCGAGCGCCGTCGTCGGCTCATCGGCGATCAGCACGTCGGGCTCGAGCGCCAGCGCCATGGCGATCATCACCCGCTGGCGCATGCCGCCGGAGAGTTCGTGCGGAAACTGCTTTAGCCGGCTTTCCGCCTCCGAAATGCGCACCGCCTTCAACGCCTCGATCGCGCGCTGGCGGGCCTCGGCCCGCGACAGGCTGGTATGCGCCTCGATGGATTCCGTCAGCTGCCGGCCGATCGACAGCACCGGGTTGAGCGAGGTCATCGGCTCCTGGAAAATCATGGCGATGCGGTCACCGCGAATGCGGCGCATCTGGCGCTCGTCGAGGGTTGCTAGGTCGGTGTCGCCCCGATTCCCATCCCGAAGACGGATCATGCCTGACGATATGCGCGCCGCCGGCTGCGGCAAGAGCTGCATGATCGCCAGCGCGGTCATCGACTTGCCGGAACCGGATTCGCCGGCAATGCAGAGCGTCTCGCCGCGCGCCAGCGTCAGCGACAGGTTGGAGACTACATCGCGCTCGCCGTCCTCGCCGCGCACGCTGACGGAGAGGTTGGCGATGGAGAGGATGGAGGTGTCGGCGAGGGTCATTGTGGGTGGAGCCCTGCGACGGATTGGTTCCGTCGCACCATTCGCACAAACCTTGGCGCTGACCCCCACCCGGACCTCCGGTCCGACCTCCCCACAAAGGGGAGGTGGGGCGGCAGCGCTTTACCCTCCCCCTTGTGGGGAGGGTCGCTGCGAAGCAGCGGGGTGGGGGTGCAGCGCCGACCTGACGTCATTCGAACACGCAACGCGGAAAATAGAACGACACCACCCAGTTCGGCATGTCGACAATCTCGCTGATACGCAGGTCGCCGCACACCGAAACCAGCATGTATGCCTCGACCGGGTCGATCTTGTAGCGGCCGGCGAGCAGATCGACCATCTGCGCCACCGCCTCCTTCGCGCCCGCCATCAGATCCGGCCCAATCCCCGTCGTCACCTCGTAACCCTTGGCGTCGAGATGGCGCGTCACCGGACCGGCGGTGGTGAAGCGCGGCGTCTTCAGCCTGGCGTCCTTGACCAGGTCCAGCTTGAGCACGACGTCCATCGGGCTTTCGATCGCCGTGCCGCAGACCTCGCCGTCGCCTTGTGCGGCGTGCGTATCGCCGACCGAGAACAGCGCGCCGGCCACCTCAACCGGCAGATAGAGCGTCGTGCCGGCAGCGAGATCGCGGATGTCGAGATTGCCGCCGACCCGCCGTGGCGGCACCACCGAGTGAAGCCCCATCCCAGCCGGCGCATTGCCGATGGTGCCGGCGAACGGCTTCAGTGGTACGCGCGCGTTTTTCCCGAACAGCGCCGGTTCGAGCGCGGCTGCATCGTATTTCCAGATGTTCAGCGCCGGTTCCGTGAAGTCGTCGGCGAGCAGGCCGAAACCCGGAATGTTCGCCGTCCAGCCGAAGCCGGACGGTTTGAACATCTCGATCGTCACCTTGAGCGCGTCACCCGGCTCGGCGCCCTCGACGAAGATCGGCCCGGTCACCGGGTTGACCCCGGCGAAGTCGAGCTTGGCGATTTCGGCAACCGTGCTGTCGGCGTTCAGCTGGCCGCCGGCGGCATCGAGGCACTGGAACTCGATGGTCGCGCCGGGCGCCACCCGCTCGGCCGGGACAAAGGAATTGTCCCAGCCGAAATGGTGGTGGCGCCCATGGATGGTGTAGTCGCAGTTATTGCACATCTTTTACGTACACATTGTCGTAGTTGATCGGGATATGGACCGGGTCGACATAGAGGTTGTCGGCGCCGCCCATGCGCGCGGATTTCATGGTGAAGCGCTGTTCGTTGAAGACCGGCGCCCAGGGCGCGTCTTCCATCACCTTGTCGTAGATGGCGCTCCACATCTTGTCGCGTTCGCCGGCCTTTGCCGGGTCGACCACCGAATCCGCCTCGGCCGCCTTGGCGTCGAGATCCTTGTTGCAATACCACGACCAGTTCCAGCCGCCGGGCACCGCGCCGGCGCAGCCGAGGATCGGGCCGTAGAAATTCGACGGATCGGGGAAGTCGGCGATCCAGGCCATGCCGCCCGACCAGATCATCGGCGCGCCGGCCTTGTCACCGCCGGCGGCGATGACATTGGCCTGCGCCAGCGACTGGATGCTGGCCTTGATGCCGATCGCCGCCAGGTCCTGCTGGATCGCTTGGGCAATGCGCGGGTTGGGATCGGTGTTCATGGCGAACAGCTGCGTGTCGAAACCATCGGCATGACCGGCCTCGGCCAGCAGCGCCTTGGCTTTGGCTACGTCATAGGGATAACCCTTGTAGTCCTTGTCGTAGCCCGGCATCGACGGCGGCAGCGGCTGGTTGGCCGGCACGGCGCGGCCGTTGATGATCTGGATGATGCGCGCCTTGTTGAGCGCCATGTTGACGGCCTGACGCACCTTAACATTGTCGAACGGCGCCATGGTGGTGTTCATGGTGACGTAGCCGGTGTGCAGCTGACCGCCTTCGACGACACGCGCCTTCTGCTCGGGATCGGCCATCACCTCCTGGAACTTGGCCGGCGGAATGCCGTCGCCGGGAACATCGATCTCGCCCTTCTGCAAGCGCAGCAGCGCCACGATCGGCTCCTGGCCGATCTCGAAGGTGATCTTGTCGAGATGCGGCAGGCCCTTGTGCCAATAGTCCGCATTGCGCTCGAAGACGATGCGCTGTCCCAGCGTCCACTCGGCGAGCTTGAAGGCGCCGGTGCCGACCGGATGCTTGCCGAAATCGGCGCCATATTTCTCGACCTCTTCCTTCGGCACGACATGGGCGAAATTGATGGCCATGACATGCAGGAAGGTGGCGTCGGGCCGGGTCAGTTCGAACTTGACCGTGTAGGGGTCGACGACGGTGACACCGGACAGGCCTTCGGCCTTGCCGGCGGCGACATCGTCATAGCCCTTGATCGAGCCGAAGAAGCCGGCGCCGGGGCTCTGCGTCTTCGGATTGGTGACGCGGTCGAGCGAATATTTCACGTCGTCGGCCGTCATCTCGCGGCCATTGTGGAATTTCACGCCATGGCGCAGCTTGAAGGTGAAGGTCTGGCCGTCGGGCGAAATCTCGTAGCTTTCTGCCAGATCGGGCTTCAAATTGGTGGTGCCCGGCTCGTAATCCATCAGCCCATCGAACAGGCTCTTGATCATCGACCAGTTCTGCCAGTCATAGCCGATCGCCGGATCGAGGGTCGCAACATCGTCCTTGTAGGTGATGGTGATGGCGCCGCCTTGCTTGGCGTTGGGATCGACCGTGTCTTCGGCGCGGACGCTTGTCATGCCGAGCATGAGGGCCAAGGCCGATGCCGCGACTGTGGATGCTAGAAACTTTTTCATTGTTGTGTTCCCTTTCTCTGTTTCATTTTCATCTGAGCTTGATGCGGGGATCGATGAACGGCGCGATGATGTCGGCGAGCAGATTGCCGAGCACGATGGCGAAGGCCGAGACCAGCGTGACGCCCATGATGATCGGAATGTCGACGCGCTGGATCGCCTGCCACGCCAGCTGACCGATACCCGGCCAGCCGAACACGCTTTCGACGACGACGATGCCGCCCATGAAGATGCCGATGTCGATGCCGATCATGGCGATGACCGGCAGGATGGCATTCGGCAGTGCGTGGCGGAATATGATGGCGCTGCGCGCCAGGCCCTTGGCCCGCGCCGTGCGGACATAATCCTGGCGCAGGACGTCAATCATCGACGAGCGCATCATGCGCGCGTACCAGCCGGCGCCGAGTATGCCCATGGTCAGCGACGGCAGCACCAGATGGCGCCATGTGCCGTAGCCGCCGATCGGAAACCAGCTTAGCCGCACGGCAAAGACGTAGAGCAGCAACAGGCCAACCACGAATTGCGGCGCCGAGACGCCGACGAAGGAGGCGACCATCAGCGTCTGGTCGGTGGCGGTGCCGCGCTTGACGGCCGCGATCAGGCCCATCGAGAGCCCGATCAGCAATTCGCAAAGGATGGCGCCGACCATCAAAAGCAGGCTGGCCGGCAGCCGCGAGACGATGAGTTCGGTGACCTCCGAGCGCTGGATGTAGGAGCGGCCGAGATCGCCGCTGAGTAGCTTCGTCAGATAGTGCCAGTACTGGACCACGAAAGGCTGGTCGAGGCCGAGTTGCTGGCGGATGTTTTCCACCGTCTGCGGCGTGGCACTGCGGCCGGCGATCTGCCGCACCGGGTCGGCCGGCAAGAGGTAGAGCAGCGCAAAAGTGATCAGCGAGACGCCAAGCAGGATGAGCAGCGACTGGATCAGCCGGCGGCCGAGATAGGCGATCATGACCGGCCCCCCATTATTCCCGGCCCCTTTGCGTCGGATCGAGGATGTCGCGCAACGCGTCGCCGATCAGATTGAAGGCCAGCGCCAACGCGAGGATTGCGGCGCCGGGGAAGAACACCAGCCAGGGCGCGGCCTGGAAATAGGTCTGGTTCTCGAAAATGATGTTGCCCCACGACGCGGTCGGCGGCTGCACACCGATGCCGAGGAAGGAAAGCGTCGCCTCGAGCAGAACCGTGGTCGAGATGCCGAGCGTGCCCCAGACGATGATGGTCGGCAGCAGATGCGGCAGGATGTGGCGAAATAGGATGCGCGGCGCACTCGCCCCGATGCTGCGCTCGGCATCGATGAACTCGCGCTCGGCCAGCGATGAGGTCTCGGTGTAGATGACACGCGCCGTCTGCACCCAGTTGACCAGCGCGATGACCATGGCGACGATCCACAGACTCGGCTGAAACACTGCCGCCAGGCAGATGGCGAGCAGCAGCGCCGGGAACGCCATCATCAGATCGGTGAAGCGCATCAGCGCACTGCCGATCCAGCCGCGGAAATAGCCTGCGGTGACGCCCACCAAAGTGCCGATCAAAAGCGCCACGCCATTGGCGACGATGCCGATGATCAGCGAGGTGCGGGCGCCGTAGAGGATGCGGGTCAAGAGGTCACGTCCGAGCAGGTCGGTGCCGAGCCAATACTGGGCGCTGGGCGGCAGCGGCGAGCCCTCGATGGTCAGGCCGTCGAACATCTGCTCGTTGGGATCGTAGCCGGTCAGCCGGGGCGCCAGCACGGCGCCGGCGACAACAATGGCGACGATGACCAGCCCGAGCAGCGCCAGGCGGCGTTTGACCAGCCGACGCCAGACGCCGGCGCGCGGTTTTGCCGGCATGCGTACCGGGAGATCAGGCGCGATGGGACTGGTCATCGCCGCCTTCCTCATCCGTCATTGCCACAATCCTGCGCGCGGCATCCTCGACGCTGATCTGCCAGCTCATCGCCAGCGATCGCAGTTGTGCATAGGCACGCTCGTCATCGCTGCCTTTCGACAGCGCCGTCACCGCGCGCACAATGGTCTGGCGCTCGGCGACGCGCTGGCGCAGCGACGCTATCTCGCCGGCTAAATGCTTGCGTGCCTCGAAGCTCTGCCTTGCGATCAGCAATGCGCTGTACACACCGGCATTGCCGACCGGCTTCAGCAGCTGCGCATCGGCCTTGTGCGACAGCGCCCATTCGATACGCCCCGGCGCCTCGGAACCGATCAGCGCCACCAGCGGCATCGGCGCCTCACCGGCTTCCCACGGGAACTGCTCGTCGAAACCGAGATCGGCATCGAAGAAGACGAAATCGGCGGCGAGAGCTTCCGGCGGCAATTCCGGCCAGCAGTCGATCGTAGCCAGGCCGATGGCCGACAATTGCCTGGTGATGGCCTGCACCGTCGGATGCGGGCGATGCAGGATGAAAGCCCGCGCGCCGCCGAGATTGGGGATGCGCGTCCGCGTCATGACACCACCCTCAGACGCGGACGGCCGAATGTCTTGGCGGGGTCGTAGCGCGACAGATAGGGATCCGGCGCGACCTCATCCTCCTGGCTGACGACCTCGAAGAAGCCATCGGCGATCCGGCCGATGATCACTGGCAGCGTCGCGTGCTGGGAGTGGGCGTCGATGGCGATCGGCCCGAGCCGGGTGGAGAAGCGCCGCTCGGCGAAGGCCTTGGAAAATTCCGCCGGGCCGGCATCAGTGTTGCGCGACAGCACGTCGGCCATCACCTGCACCGAGGCATAGGCGGAGGCCTCGAAGGACGAAGCGAAGGCAGCCGGCCGGGGCGCGAAATAGGGCCCGACCGACAGATGCCCTTTCCCTGTCTCGCCGATCGCCGGCAACTCGCCTTCCGTGAGGTTGCAGGAGATGACGGGGCAGTTTTCCGGCCTGAATGCCGCATCCTCATCGCCCAACTCGCGGTAAGCCGCCAGGAAGGCATACGACGAGGTGCCGATCAGATTGTTGAGGATGAAGCTCGGCCTCGTCGCCCGGATTTCCGCGATCAACCGCGACACGTCCGTCTCGCCGATGCGCAGATAGCGCTCGCCCAGCACTTTGCCGCCGGCATCCGCGATCAGGTCGCGCGCCACGCGGTTCATCTCCCAGCCCCAAATGTAGTTCGAGCCGAGCAGGAAGCCGTTGGCGCCGAAACGCGGCACGACATGCGCCATCAGCGGAACCAGATGCTGGTTGGGGCAGGCGTGCATGTAGACGACATGCTCGTTGGCCTCGAACCCTTCATAGGGGCAGGCATACCAGAGCATGCCGCCGGCCTTCTCCAGCACCGGGATGGTTTCCTTGCGGCTCCACGAGGTGACGCAACCGACGACATGGCGCGCGCTGCTGGTCCTGAAAATGTCCTCGCACAAAGTCGCGTAGCGATCGGCATTACTTTGCGGATCGCGCTCGACCGGAACCAGTTCGATGCCATAGCTCCGATCGGCATTGATGTCGGCGATGGCGCGCGTGGCGCCCATCCGGCACGCATCGGAGACCAACTGGTAGCTGCCCGAGCGGGAATACAGGATGCCGATCTCGATACGCCGTTTCAAACCGATCCTCAGAAATGACAATGCCCCGCAGCCAGCGCCGGAGGGCGAGGCATACGAGGCATATTTGCCGCCCGGCGACCAAGGCCGGTATTTTGCGCTAGCGTATTCGGTCCGGCGGGTCAGTCAAGCGGGAAAGTACGTGGTCATGGGATCGGCCTTGTCCGGCTGCTTCTAGTTCCGCAGCGTGAACATCAAAGGCGCCACGACAGCCGTACCGGCCTTCTCAGGCGGTGGCGCGGGCACCGTCGCACCCTGCAGAATGCCGAGCGCGGCGCGATCGAGATCGGCGTCCCCCGAAGATCGGGTCAGCCGGACGGAGGTCACCTTGCCCGAAGCGCTGACGACGAAGGTCACATTTGCGGTACCCACGGCGCGCCGCGACCTTGCCGCGCTCGGGTAGCGCTTGTGCCGATTGATCCATCCGATCAGCTGGGAGTTCCATTTGCTTGCACTGACTGATGATCCACTCGATTGCGAAGCCTTCGGCGCCGACGCCTTCGCCGCTGCCTTTTGATCGACACTGGCGGTCACGACCGCTTTCGCCGGCGCGGCCTTTTCCTTCTTCTCTTTCTTTGCTTTCGGCTTGGGTTTTTCGGCAGCCTTCTTCGCCTTCTCGATCGGCTTGGTCTCCGCCGGCTTGGTCTCCGCCGGCTTGGTCTGGGGCGGCGGAATGACCACATCCGGCGCTATGGTCGGGACGATGTCGGGCACCACCTCATCCAGCGGCGGCGATTGATCGGGCTGCTCGGCCGCTGCCGTCTCGATCGGAGCGGCGGGTTGAACCGCTTCCGTCTTCTCGGCGACCGGCCCCGGCTGACCGGGCTCGGGCTCCACGACGGGCTTCAGTTCGGCAACCGCCTCCTCGATCTGGTTCGGCGGCTCAGGCGTCACCACGTCGGCCATCGAGTCCTCCTGCACCGCCGGCGCCACCATCATCGGCGACAGCTCGATAGCCACAGCCGGCGGCGGGCCGCCATCGGCCATGTTGGCCAGGCTGAAGCTCTGGACGGCATAGGCGATCGCGACATGCGCGCCGACAATGACAATGGCCGCAGCCGCCCACAAGCCAATTTCGCGCAGGCCGGCGCGTGGCGGGTCGGCCGCGGGTGCGGCGGCGGCCAGTTGCGTCACGGGGCGGCGCCCCGGTGCGCCGCGGATGCGTCCGCCGGCACCGTCTCCAGCCCCACCAGCGCGATCTTCAGATAACCAGCGCCGCGCAGCAGGTTCATCACCTCCATCAGCTCGCCATAACCGACCGCCTTGTCGGCACGCAGGAAGATGCGGGTCTGCTTGTCGCCCTTGGTTCTGCCGTCGAGCACCGCGGCGAAAGCCTGGCGCGGCACGCTGTCATTGCCGATCGCGAGCGTCAGATCGTCCTTCAGGGTCAGGAACAGCGGCGTTTCCGGCCGGGGTGCTGGCGTCGCCGTCGAACCCGGCAGATCGACATTGACGTCGACTGTCGCCAAGGGTGCAGCGACCATGAAGATGATCAGCAGCACCAGGATGACATCGATGAACGGGGTGACATTGATCTCGTGGTTTTCCTCGAGATCGCCATCGATAGCCTCGCGAATTCTAGCCGCCATAGCCCATCACTCCGCCGCCAGCGCGGGCGCCTGCGGCACCGTGCGGAAATCGAGATCGCGGCTGACCAGCCGCTCGACCCCGGCCGAGGCATCGGCAAGGAGCTGCCGGTAGCCGGCTATCGACCGCGCAAAGACGTTGTAGATGACCACCGCGGGAATGGCCGCGACCAGGCCCATCGCCGTGGCGAGCAGCGCCTCGGCGATGCCGGGCGCGACGACCGCGAGGTTGGTGGTCTGCGCCTGCGAGATGCCGATGAAGGCGTTCATGATGCCCCAGACGGTGCCGAACAAGCCCACGAAGGGCGCCGTCGAGCCGATCGTCGCCAGCACGCCGGTGCCGCGCGACATGCGCCGCGCCGCCGCCGCTTCGATGCGCGACAGGCGCGACGTCACGCGTTCCTTCAGCCCGTCGCCGGTGACATGGCCGAGCGCACCGGCCGAAAGGGCAGTCTCTTCCTCGGCCGCCCGCACCAAAAGCGCACCGGGGCCGCCACTGTTGCCAAGCGCGCGCCCGGCCTGGCGCAGCGTGGCGGCATTGCCGATGGCGCGCGCAGCGCGACGGGCGCCGAGCTTGCCGAAGAGAATCTCCAGCGATTTGGCCAGCCACACCGTCCAGGTGACCAGCGAGGCGAAGGCCAACCCGATCATCACCGCCTTGACGATGATGTCGGCGGCCATGAACATGCCCCAGGGCGACAGATCGTGCGGCAGCGTCAGCGATATTGCCGAAGGCTCGGCCTGCGCGGATGCACCGGGCTGGGTTGCCGGCTGTGGCGCGGTCGGCGCCGCCTGCCCGGCAGTTGGCGAAGCCGGCGCGACAGGCGCAGCCGGTGCGGGCCGTTCGACTGCGACCGGGGAAGGCTGGGCCGCCGACCGGGCAGCTGCAGCGGGTTCCGTCGTCACCCTGGGCTGCGTGTTTGGCTGCTCTTGCGCAGCAGCGCTGCCGGCCGACAGCATGACCGCGGCCAGCGCCGCCAACAAACCATTTCTGGACACGCTTCTTCCTCGCTTCGTCATTGCACGTACGATCGGCTGGTCGGTGACGGAATGTCGACCCCGGAAATCCAGCCACTGGTTCTGGCTTCTCTCAAACGCGGCACAGCCGCTGGAAACAATTCAGGCGGCCGAGTGCCCTGCTTGACTATAAAACATGAGTTTACTAGTCAACAAACAAGATGGCTTTTTTGGCCAACGATTATCGGCGCGATGTCTCAGCGGCACATCGTCCTGGCGTCGGTCTACCTGGTGTCGTCGCACTGAGGGATGGACGGCCGCAGGGTTGCTGGGCCACGATACCGGGCAGCAATTGAGGCAGGCTGCGATGATCAAGGCGATACCGTTCGATTTCCCCTATGACGGCCGGCTGGTGCCGGCAAACACCGCGTTGCTGGTCATCGACCTGCAGGAGGATTTCCTCTCGCCGACCGGCTATTTCGCCAGGAAGGGTTATGACCCCGCGCCGCTGCGCGCCATCCTGCCGACAGTCAACCGACTGATATCAGCGGCACGCGCGGCCGGCCTCACCATCATTCACACCAGGCAGGGATATCGCGGCGACATGGCCGACATGACGCCGTACGAGAGATGGCGCCGCAAGCGGGCGGGTCTCGAAGGCACCGACGTGCTGCTGCGCTCCGGCCCCGGCTTTCAGATCGTCGCCGACATCGACGTCGCGCCGCACGACATCATCGTCGACAAGACCTGCAACAGCGCCTTCACCTACACCGACCTGGAACTTGTGCTGCGCGCACGCGGCATCACCCATCTGATCTTTTCCGGCTGCACGACCGATGTCTGCGTGCACACGACGCTGCGCGAGGCCTGCGACCGCAATTTCCAGTGCCTGACCATCGCCGATGCCTGCGCCAGCGGCGACCAATACGCGCATGACGCGGCGCTGCATATGGTGACGGTGGAGGACGGGGTATTTGGTACGCTGACGGAATCTGACGCGGTGTTGGTGGCGCTGGCAGTGCTGAGTGGTGATTAGACGCTGGCGGGACAGCACCCCTCTGCCCTGCCGGGCAGAGGGGGGTGTGACGGAACGCTACGAAATAGCTTTTCATTCCACCCGCAAATTCACCCTGCGTGAATGTCCCCACCCGCCCGCGCAAACGCGCCGGGCTGCGGCACCTCAGCCTCACGGCGTGCCAGCGAGTTGCGCAAGAGCGCGATCGTCTCGCGGCCGACGCCGGCGATCTCGCGCGGCCTGTCGACGCCAACGATCATGAACTCGCTGATGCCCAGCGCCGCATAGGACAGCAGCGACAGGGCGATCTGCGCCGGTGGTCCGGAAAGTTCGACCGCCTTGTGTCCGACGGTAGAGGCGCCACCCTCCGAGCGGACCCGGACCGGAAGCGCAAAACGCAGCTTGCCGGCGCGGCCATGCTCGGCGGCGGCGCTGCGCGCCCGTTCCATCAGCTGGCGGATCTCGTCGGGCGAACCAGGCGCCAGCTCGAAGACGTCGGCATGGCGGCCGGCGACCTTCAGCGCCGTGCCGGACTGGCCACCCATGCGGATGGTGATATCGACGCCATGCGGCCCCTTGCGCGGCACATAGCCACCCTTGATGCTGTAGAACGCACCTTCATGGTCGAAGGGCCGGTCGTTCGACCACAGCCGCTTCAGCAGCACCAGATATTCGTCGATGCGCTGCCAGACCACGGTGTGGCCGACCGGACGCGTCTCGGCATCGTCGTCATCCAGCGGCTCGCTCAGCATCCTCAGCGCCAGCCGGCCGCCGCTCCTGGCGTCGAGCGCCGCCAGTTGCCGCGCCGCAACCGCAGGCGCGATCACGCCGGCCCAGTGCGTCAGCACCACTTCCAGCGACGAGGTGCGGTCCAGCGCCTGGGCGGCGATGTCCATATTGGTCAACAGCCCGGCCGGGTCGTCGACGACGATGTTCTGGAAGCCGGAATCCTCGATCAGCGACAGCTTTGTCGCCGTCTCGACGAAATCATAGAAGAACGGAACGGCCGAACCGGCGTCGGCGGCATGCGTTTTACCGGGAACATGCGTGAACTCGATCGGCATTGCCATCTCCTCCATCACGTTGGATGTATGTCGCCCAAAAGTGGCCCCGGTTTTTGAGACGACGACATGCGTAAAAACAAGCGGTCAGCGCCAAAGCGCATCCGCATTCGGTTCATCAACTCCGGTCACTCACTGAAAGCGATAGGTCGCCACCCTTCGGCCTGAACGGGTCAGGGAATCAAGCCGAGCACGACTGCCCCGGTGAACACGAACGCAAGGGCAAAGACGAGATAGGCGAAGGCGCCGGCATAGGCCGGGCGGAAAGCCTGGCTATTGGCCAGCCTCTGGCTGGTGCGGTCCGTCTCGGCGTTCTGGATATAGGACATATCGACCTCCGTCTTGCGGATTAATCTATAAAATCAGTAGACTTTGTCGAGTGCTATTTTTTGGCGATATGTAGAACGATTTTCTCAGAATGCCTTATTATTTGGTTTTGGATTGCTGGGGGACCCCTGCTGGCGACAAGCGAGCGACAAGCTTGGCCGACGTCTGCATAGGCGATAGCATCGCCATTCCGGCATAAATGCGGATCATTTCGATTGGGAACGGGGAACAGAACATGGGTACAAGACTAGCCGGCAAGATTGCAATCATCTCGGGCGGCGCGACCGGAATGGGCGGAGCTGCCTCGGAATTGTTCGCCGCCGAGGGCGCCAAGGTGGCGATCATCGACCGCAATGGCGAGGCGGCGGCAGCCACTGCGGCGGCGATACGCGCGCGGGGACATATCGCCGAACACTGGGTGGCCGACGTCTCGGACGAGGCGCAGGTCGAGGCCGCAGTGAAGGCGGCGACTGCCAGGCTCGGCCCGGCCACGGTGTTGTTCAACCATGCCGGCACCATCGTGATAAAGCCGTTCCTGGAGACGACAGTGCAGGAATGGGACTGGCTGCATGCGGTCAATGTCCGCTCGATGTTCCTGATGACGCGCGCCGTGTTGCCGGGCATGATCGCTGCCGGTGGCGGTTCGATCGTCTGCACCTCGTCGATCTCGGCTGTGGCGGCCACACCCATGGAAGTGCTCTACGACACCACCAAGGGCGCCTGCCACATGTTCGCGCGCGCCATCGCAGTCGAATTCCGCGACCGCAACATACGCTGCAACGCCGTCTGTCCCGGCTTCATCCGCACGCCGCACGGCCTGCGCGAGGTCGCCGATCTCGGCAAGCTCGGCGTCGACGTGTCGGACGCCGCATTGGCCGCACAGCAGGGCCGCATCGGTGAGCCTGAGGAAGTGGCCAAGGCAGCGCTGTACCTCGCCAGCGATGAGTCCAGCTTCGTTAACGGGACGCATCTGTTTGTCGATAATGGTTTTACGGCGATGTGAGTATCCCAGACTTGGCGCCCTTCCTCTCCCCCGTCGATCGGGGGAGAGGAAGGGCGCCAAGTCCTACTCGCTTACCGCTCTTCTCGTCGAAACGGCTTCAGCAGCGCCGACGGCGCAACCGCGTTGCGTGACATCACGGCCATCGCGACGATGGTGAAAATGAACGGCAGCATCAAGAACGTCTCATAGGGAATATGCCCGAGGCCGCTCGCCTGCATGCGCAATTGTAGCGCATCGACGAAGGCGAACAGCAGCGCCGCGCCCGCAGAGCGCCACGGGTCCCAGCGGCCGAACACGACCAGCGCGATCGCCACCCAGCCACGGCCCGACACGACACCAAAGGTGAAGGCGTTGAACTGTGCCATGGTGAGGAAGGCGCCCGCAAGCCCCATCAGCGCACCGCCGAGGATGACCGCCTGGAAGCGCGTGGCGATGACGCTGACCCCAGCGGAATCAGCGGCGCGCGGGTTCTCGCCGACCATCCGCACCGACAGCCCCCAAGGCGTGCGGTAGAGCACGAAAGCAGCGAGCGGGATGGCAATGATTGCCAAGTAGACCAGCGCGAACTGGTTGAAAACCGCTGACCCCAGAACCGGAATATCCGACAGCAGCGGGATCGGCACCGTCTGAAAACCCTTGATGCTGGGCGGCACCGATTGCTGGCCGAAGGTCAGACGGTAGAGGAAATAGGCAAGGCCGGACGAGAACAAAGTAACGCCGATGCCGCAGACATGCTGGCTGAGGCCGAGCGCCACGGTGAACAGCGCATGCAGCGCACTCATCGCCATGCCGGTCAACACCGCGGCCAGCACGCCGAGCCACAGGCTGCCGCTGAGGCTGGCGGCGGTGAAGCCGGTCATCGCGCAGAGCAGCATGATGCCTTCGATACCGAGATTGAGCACGCCGGCCCGCTCGGAGAACATTTCGCCCAGCGTGGCAAATGCCAGCGGCGTGGCGATGCGGATAATGGCGGCGAGGAAGCCGACCTGAAAAATCTGTTCGAACACCGCGCTCACGAGGCGGCTCCGACGCGGCGGATGCGATAGGCCGTGAACAGCAGTGCCACCAGCATGGCGAGCAGTGCCGTACCCTGGATGACATCGCTGAGGAACGCCGGCACGCCGGTGGCGCGCGACATCGCTTCGGCGCCGGTCATCACGGCGGCCAGGAAGATCGCCGCCGGTACGACGCCGAGCGGATTAAGCCTGGCCAGCATGGCAACGACGATGCCGGAATAGCCGTAGCCCGGCGAAATGTCGCTCATCACCTGGAAATGCACGCCGCCGACCTCGCCTACGCCGGCAAGCCCGGCCAGCGCGCCCGACAGCAGCGCCGTCGAAATCAGGACCCGCTCGACGTGGATGCCGCCATAGCGGGCGGCTTCCGGGCTTTCGCCGGTGACCCTGATCCGGAAGCCGAGCGTGGTGCGCACGATCAGGAACCAGATCAACGGTGCCGCGATCAACGCGGCGATGACACCCAGATGCAGCCTTGTGCCTTCGAGCAGCACCGGGAAATTCGCCGAATCCTCGATCGGCGGCGAGATCGGATAGCCGCTGAACGAGTCCTTCCACGGCCCCTCGATCAGCGCCATCAGCGCATAGTAGATGACCGAATTGAGCAGCAGCGAGCTGACGACGTCGTCCACCTTGAATTTGACCCTGAGCGTCGCGGGCACCAGCGCTACCGCGGCACCGGCAGCAGCGCCCGCCAGCGCCATCGACAGGATCGCCAGCGCGCCCGGCATTGGGATGGCGCCGACGAAGCAGCTGGCCACGGCGCCGGCCAGCAATTGGCCCTCGGCGCCGATGTTCCAGAATTTGGCCCGGAAGGCGACGGCCACAGCCAGCCCGGTGAAGATCATCGGGGCGGCGCGCACCAGCGTTTCGGTGATGGCATAGCTGTCGCCGAACGAGGCCGACAGCATCACGCCATAGGCCTCAAGCACGCCGGCGCCGGCCAGCGCGATGAGGCCGCTGCACAGGACCAGCGCTGCACCGATGGCCAGCAGCGGCAAAGCGAGATTGAACCAGGCGGGGGTGGAACTGCGGGCTTCGAGGCGGAACATCAGCTATGCCCCTCCGCCGCCCAGACGGTCGCGCCGCCCCTCATCCGCCTGCCGGCACCTTCTCCCCGTATAGACACGGGGAGAAGGGTTCTGGGCCCTATGGCAACCCCCTCTTGCAGCTGTGGCGATTGGCGAAACCATGGGTGAGAGCCCCTCTCCCCGTCTCTATACGGGGAGAGGATGCCGGCAGGCAGGTGAGGGGCAGCGCTGACGCTTAAAGTCAGCCAAAAGCGGGCAGTATTATTTGAGGTGTCTGCGAGGAACCGAGTGAGAAAGTCCATCTAGGCTCTGCCCTCCGCCCCGGTCATCAGCAGCCCAAGCCGCGCGATGGTCGCATCGGCGCTGTCCAGCGTGCCGGCGATGCGGCCCTCATACATCACCGCGATGCGGTCGCAGAGCACCAGCAGCTCTTCGAGATCCTCGCCGATGACGATGATCCCGCAGCCCTTGGCGCGCATGTCGAGGAATTTTTCGTGGATGAAGCGGGCGGCACCGATGTCGAGGCCGCGCGTCGGCTGCGAGACGATCAGCACCTTCGGGTCGAAAGCCAGTTCGCGCGCCAGCAGCGCCTTCTGCAGATTGCCGCCCGACAGCGCGCCGGCGCGGGTCATCGGCCCGGGGCACCTGATGTCATAGGCCTTGATCTGTTCTTCGGCGAAGGCGCGGATCGCATCTGGCTTGAGCAGGCCCCGGCTGCTGAAAGCCGCAGTACCAATGCGCGGCAACACCATGGAATCGGCGAGCGGCAGATTGGTGACCAGCCCGGTCGTCATACGGTCTTCCGGGATGCGGCCAAGGCCGAGCGCCTGCACCTCGCGCGGCGAGAACCGCGTAACAGGTTTGCCGGCTATCGTCATCGCGCCGGCGTCGGGCGCGCGCGTGCCGGAAATCACCTCGGCCAGCGCCCGCTGGCCATTACCGGAGACCCCGGCAATGCCGAGGATTTCGCCCGCGCGAACGGCAAGCGATACATCGCGCAGCGGCGTCCCCGAATGCCGTGAGGTGGAAATACCGTCGAGCGTCAGCACCGCCGCGCCTGGGGTCGAAGGTCCTCTTGCCGGCGGCACGATCTCATGGCCGCACATCAGCTGCGCCATTTCTGCCGATGTCGTGTTCGCCGGATCGTCGACACGGCCGGCGACGCGGCCGTGCCGCAATACGGTGCAGCGATGGGTGAGCGCCCGCACCTCGTTCAATTTATGCGAGATGAAGATGATGCCGAGCCCCTGCGCCGCCATCGAGCGCAGCGCCGAAAACAGCCCGTCGACCTCGCCCGGCGCCAACACCGCCGTCGGCTCGTCGAGGATTAACAGCCTGGCGCCGCGAAACAGCGCCTTGACGATTTCGAGCCGCTGCTGCTCGCCGACCGACAGCGCGGAGACAGGCAGGTTGGGGTCCAGCGTCAGCCCATGCTGACGGCTGATGTCGGACAACCGGGCAAGTCCGCCGGCGCGGTCGATGCGGCCGGATTTGCCGGGAATGCCAATCAGAAGGTTTTCCAGGACCGTCAGCCTTGGCGCCAAATGAAAATGCTGGTGCACCATGCCGATGCCGGCGGCCAGCGCATCGGCCGAACTGGTGATCCGCACGGTCTTGCCCTGGATAAGAATTTCGCCGGCATCCGGCGCATAGGCGCCGAACAGCACATTCATCAGCGTCGTCTTGCCGGCGCCGTTTTCGCCCAGCAGGCCGAGGATCTCACCTGGGGCGACGCTTAGATCGACAGCCTCATTCGCCTTGACGGCGCCGAAGCTCTTGGTGATGCCGCGCATTTCGATGAGAGGGGCGGACAAGGATGCTCCTGCGGAGATACCCCTCCCCCTCGAGGGGAGGGTGCTAGCGAAGCGAGGCGGGTGGGGTCACCTCAACTGCCTCAACCCATGACTTAGCAGGATGGAGCACTTCGCGGAGGACCCCACCCGGCCCTGCGGGCCACCCTCCCCTCAAGGGGGAGGGGGTGCGCCGAGCTAATCCGAAACCGGCGTGTTCTCATCCACATCCACCCGGAAATTGCCTTCCAGGATCTCGGCCTTCTTCTTCTCGACCAGATCCTTCACATCCGCCGGCAGCGTCTTGTCGAATTTATGGTAGGGCGCCAGGAACGACCCGCCCTTGGCCATGCGCGAGAAATCGCCATAGTCCTGCGCGGTGAAGACACCGGCCTTGACCAGCTTGATCGCCTGCTCGACTGTCGGATACATGTCCCAGACCGGCCCGGTTATGACCGTGTCGGGGCCGAGGCTCGACTGGTCGGACATGTTGGAGATGGCGAGGATCTTCTTGTCCACCGCCGCCTCGATGACGCCGAAGCGCTCCGCATAGATGACATCGACGCCGGCATCGATCTGGGCGACCGCCGCTTCCTTGGCCTTGGGCGGATCGAAGAACGAGCCAATGAAGGCGACCTTCTTCTTGATGTTGGGATTGACCTCCTTGGCGCCGGCAAAGAAGGCGTTGACCAGCCGGTTCACTTCCGGAATGCCCATGGCCGCCACCGCGCCGATCGTGCCCGACTTCGACATCTTGCCGGCGATCATGCCGGAGAGGTAGGCCGGCTCGTGGATCCAGTTGTCGAAGACGCCGAAATTGGGCTCGGCCGGCCCGGCGCCCGAGCCGAACAGCCATGCCGTCTTCGGGAACTGCTTTGCCGTGCGGCGCGATTCACGCTCGGCGGCGAAGGCGTCGCCCAGCACCAGCTGATACCCGCCTTGCGCATATTCGCGCATGACGCGGCTGAAATCGGCGGTCTGCACCTTTTCCGACCATTTGTATTCAATGCCGAGTTCCTTCTCGGCCTTCTGAAGGGCGACGTGGATCTGGTTGTCCCACGGCTCCTCGATCGGCGTGGCGAAGATCGCCGCCACCTTCAGCTTCTTGTCCTTGGCGAAGGCTGCACCCGGCAGCATGGCTGCGGCCAGGCCAAGTGCGCCGAGTTCCAGCACGTCGCGCCGCGACAGGCCGGTCGATTGCGATTTGTTTTTCCGGTTTTCCATCTAGTGCCCCTCTGTTTGACAGCCGTGTCGAGCCGGCTGTTCCGAAATCAGACGCGGAACTATGGAACGGGTGCGGACTTTTGTCCACATGGTCAAATTTGGCCGTGTCGCTGGCAGGAGCCGGCGCTAGCGTACCGCCTTCTCGCCACCGGCTACGGTGATGACGCCGACGATGATCAGCCCGGTCAGCAACAGCCGAACGCCGGCGCTGACGCCGAACGTGTTGAGCATGGTCAGAAGCAGCACCAGGAACAGCGCCGCGCCCCAGACACCGGGAACATTGGCCTTGCCGCCGGCGACCGAGGTGCCGCCGATGACGACGACGGCGATCGAGGCCAGCAGGTACTCGTTGCCGATATCGACATTGGCGCCGCGGAAATAGCCGGCGAGCAGCGCCCCGTCCATGCCGCCGAGCGCGCCCGACAGCGTGTAAGTGAGGAAGCGGGTGCGGCCGACATTGACGCCGGCAAGCCACGCGGCGCGGATGTTCTGGCCGATCGCCAGCACCGAGCGGCCATAGATCATGCGCTGCAAGGCGATGGCCGCACCGATGGTGAACAATACGGTAAGGATCGCCAGCACTGGAATGCCCAGGATTTGCCAATTGGCAAAATCGGCAAAGCCGGGCGGCGGCTTGATCTGCAGGCCACGCCCATAGCTGATGTCGATCGACTGGATGATGAAGCTGGCCGACAGAGTGGCGATGATCGGCGGGATCCTCAGCGCCCAGATCAGGAGATAGTTGACGGCACCGATGGCAGCGCCGCAGGCGAGCGCGGCGAGCAGCCCGACCACGATCATGGAATCGCTGCCGCCCATGACCTTCATGGCGACGGCACTGGCGAGCCCGATATTGGCCGGCAGCGACAGGTCGACATTGCCTGGCCCGAGCGTGATGACGAACATTTGGCCGACGCCGACGATCACGGTGAACACGGCAAGCGAAAGTGCCGCCGTGATCATGCCGCCGCCGCCATAGCCGCCGGTGAAAGCGATGGTCGCCAGCCAGACGAACATCGCGCCGATGAACGACCAGATCCAGGGTTTGGCGACAAGCGATTTAACCAGCGTCATCGCTACCTCTCCCTGCGGCTGATCAGGACGCGGGCTGCCAGCACGATGATCAGGATGGCGCCGTTGGCCGCGACCTGCCAGTCCGGCGGAATGTGCATGAAGGTGAGCAGAGGCGATGCCGCCAGCGCCAGTGTCAGCGCGCCGAGCACGGCGCCGATCGGCGACACCCGGCCGCCGACGAACTCGCCGCCGCCGAGAATGACGCCGGCGATCGCCAGCAGCGTGTAGCCATTGCCGATATTGGCGTCGGCCGAGGTGGTGATGCCGATCAGCGCCATGCCGGACAGAACGCCGAATAGGCCGGTCAGCGCAAACAGCACGATCTTGGTTCGAAGCAGCGACCAGCCAGCGCGCCTGAGCGCCGCCGGATTGCCGCCGGATCCCCGCAGGATGACGCCATAGGAGGTGCGCATCAGCCCAAAATGCACCACCGCTGCGATCGCCAGCGCGGCGATGATAGGGAACGGAATGAAGGGCGGCTTGAAGGCCATCAGCGACAAGAGCCAGTCCGGCGCCTTGCCACCGGGCTTGGGCAGCACCAGAATGGCAAGTCCCTGCCAGACGAAGCTCATGCCCAGCGTCACCACGATCGACGGCAGATTGCGCAGATGGATCAGTGCGCCGAGCAGCGCATAAACGCCTATGGAGCCGAGCAGGATGATCACGCCGAGCAGCGGCGCGTCCTTCAGCCAGGTCGCGGTGACGCAGCCGACAAAGCCGACAAAGGTGCCGATCGACAGATCGAGCTCATTGCCGGCGATGACGAACATCTGGGCGATCGTCGCCAGCGCGATCGGAATAGCGAGGTTCAACATCAAGCTGAAGCCGAAATAGCTGATGGCGCGTGGGTTGAGCCAGGCGATGGCGATAACCACCAGCGCCAGCGACAGCGCCGGCAACAGGCTGCGCAGCAGGCGCGCGCGGGCCGCGCTGCTGCGCGGCGAGGACGTAGGGCCGGGAGCGACTGCCGTCATCTCAGGCCGCGTCGCCGAATGAGGACTGGATGATCTTTTCCTCGGTCAGCTCGTCGCGCGTGAGATTGGCGACGATGCGGCCGTTCTTGAAGACATGGATGTGGTCGCAATTGTCGAGCTCTTCGGTCTCGGTGGTGTACCAGAGGAAGGTCCGGCCCTTGGCCGCCTCCTCGCGCACGAGATCGTAGACCTCGAGCTTGGTGCCGATGTCCACGCCGCGCATCGGATCGTCCATCAGCACGATCTGCGCATCGGAACCCAGTGCGCGGGCAAACAGCGCCTTCTGCTGGTTGCCGCCGGACAGCGAGAAGATGTTGTTGGTCATGTCAGGCGTGCGGATGCCGATCTTCTGCTTCCAAAACTCAGCAAGCTCGGCCTCGCGCTGCGGCGAGATCAGCAACCCTTTGCGCAGCCGCGCCAGCGAGCGGATGCCGATGTTTTCGGCAATAGACCATTGCGGGAAAATGCCGTCCGATTGGCGGTCTCCGGCCACCAGCGCCACCGGGGCGGTCACCTCGATATCAAGCCTTCTACGCGTCGCGGCGGCAAAGATCGCCAGCAACAGGTCGGTCTGGCCATGGCCGGCAAGCCCGGCAAGCCCGATGATCTCGCCGGCGCGAGCGACAAGCTCCTTGCCGTCCTGCTGCCGCTCGGGCCGCGCCCGCACCCTGAGCGGGCCCGCCGCCGGCCTGGCGGCGATCTCCGCCGCGATCTTCTCGCGCGCTTCCGCGCCGCCCATGGTGGCCACCAGCCGGTCGCGGTCGAACGCTTTTGCAACGTCCGTGGCGACCACCTTGCCGTCGCGCATCACCACGATGCGGTCAGCATTCTGCAGCACCTCGCCCAGCACATGCGAGATCAGGATGCAGCTGCCCCCGGTGGCGACGAAACGGCGCACGAAGGCAAGCAGCTGGCCCGCAGTATGCGCGTCCAGCGAAGAGGTCGGCTCGTCGAGGATGACCAGGTCGAGCGGATCGCGCGTCACCGTGAAGGCGCGCGCCACCTCGACCATCTGCCGCCGGCCGATGGAGAGATCGCCGGCAATGTCGTCCGCCGAGATGCCGTGATCCGGAAAGATTTCGTCCAGCTTGGCGGCAATGAGAGCAGCCGCCTTGCGTCGCCAGCCGAAGCCGGTGAGCGCCGGATGGTTGATGCGCGTATTCTCCGCGATACTGAGGTTAGGGCAGAGCGACAGTTCCTGGAACACGCAGCGTATGCCGAGTTTCAGCGCGCGCGCCACCGAGTAGTCGGTTTCGGCATTGCCACGCACCGCGATCTCACCGCCATCGGGCTGCAGCGTACCGGCCACCATATGCATCAGCGTCGACTTGCCGGCGCCGTTGTGGCCGACCAGCCCGACGCATTCGCCTGATACAACATGGAAGTCGACGCCGTTAAGCGCCCGAACGGCGCCGAAATGTTTTTCGGCGCCGTTCAGCCTGATGATGTCCAAATGGGCGGCGCCGATTTGTTTTTCGGCGCCGCCCAGTCTGATGATGTCCGTATTGGCCTCAGGCATGCTCAACGATATCCGGTCGGTCATGCCGCTGGCAATGAATGCAATGCATCACTTGATATTGGCTTTGATCGCCGCGATTGCGTCTTCCTGGCTGTATTCGTGGGTGGCGACGCCGCCCTCCTTGATTTTCGGCAGCTCGGTCTCGAAATTGTCTTGGGTAAAGGCGAGATACGGCACCAAAAGGTCATGCGGAATGTCGGTGCGGCCGTCGAGCACCTGCTGCGCCACCCAGAAGGCCAGCGACGACACGCCGGGCGCGATCGAGGCCGACCAGGTCTGGTAGCCATCCTTGTCCTTCTGCTCCTTCCACCATTTCAGCTCGTCCTGGCGGTTGCCCATGATGATGGTCGGACGCGGCTTGCCTGCGGCGGCAAAGGCTTGTGCCGCGCCATAACCGTCACCGCCCTGGTCGACGATGCCGACGATGTCGGGCAACGAAGGCAGGATCGTCGCGACCGCCTTCTGCGCCGTCGTCTGGTCCCAGTCGCCGGTCACCGAACCGACGATCTTGAACTCGGGATGGGCGGCGACGCCTTCGAGGATGCCGGCATGGATGGCATCGTCGATCGAGGTGCCGGCAAGGCCGCGGATTTCCAGCAAATTGCCGCCCTTGGGCTGGAACTTGGCCATCTGCTCGACTTCCTGCTTGCCCATGTCCTTGAAGTCGACGACGACGCGGTAGGCGCAAGGTTCGGTGACCGTCCCGTCGAAGGAGACGACGACGATGCCGGCATCGCAGGCCTGCTTGATGGCGCCGTTCAGCGCATCCGGCGATGCGGCATTGATGACGATGGCGTCATAACCCTGCAGGATCAGGTTCTGCACCTGGGCAGCCTGGGTCGGCACTTCCTTGTCGGCGGTGGTGAAGATGTCGGCGGCGCCGACGATCTTATCCTCCACCGCCTTCTTGGTGACGATGCCGTAGCTGTCGAGCATCGCCTGGCGCCACGAATTGCCGGCGTAATTGTTGGAGAAGGCGATCTTCTTGCCGCTGGTGTCGGCAAGCGCCGTGCCCGAGGCGAGCATCGCCGCCAGAGCGCTCAGGACGAGCAGTGTCTTCATGTCATAATCCTCCCATAGATTGTCGGCCCCGCCGACTGTTGCAGATGGTTTTGGCGTTGTCTGCCTGTTTTTTATCTATTGTCAGACAAATTCAGATACGCCCGCTTGTCAACTGCGATCGATCACGCTTGGACGATCAACTTCAGGTGCGGCGGTTGAAAAGCCTTCGCGTGCTGGTCTAGGGAAGGGTCCAGGAGACCATGCATGGCAGCGACGCCGCCGACCCTTCCCCCCAGTGCACCCAAAAGAATGGGCGCGCCCGGAATTCCGGCGCGCTGGACGTCAAGCGCCAAGAGCGGCGTAGGTGCCGCGCTTTCAACGGCGAGTCGCGTCTGGTTCACGCTCAGCCATGGCATCGTCAATGAAGTCTACTATCCCGGCCTCGACAGCGCCTGCACGCGCGACATGGGACTGCTGGTCACCGGCCTCGGCGGCTGGTTTTCCGAGGAGAAGCGTGACGCCACGCATGCCATCGAGCCGTTCGAGGAAGGCGTGCCCGCCTACCGGCTGGTCAACGCGACGGCGCGTTACCGGATCGAAAAGCGCATCCTGGCGGATCCGGCGCGCCCGGCCCTGCTGCAGGAAATCAGCTTCACGGCACTCGAGGGCGTGGCCACGGACTACCGCGTCTACGCCCTGCTGGCGCCGCATCTGGTCAATGCCGGCATGGGCAACACCGCCTGGATCGGCGAGCACAAGGGCAAGCCGATGCTGTTTGCGTCCGGGCACGGCGCCTGCTTGGCGCTTGCCTCCTCGCTGCCCTGGGGCGACTGCTCGGCCGGCTATGCAGGCTTTTCCGACGGCTGGCAGCAACTCAGCCGCGCCGGCCGGCTCGATCCGACCTGCCAAAGCGCGGAGGACGGCAATGTCGCGCTGACCGGCGAGATCGGCTTTTCTTTAGCCAACAGCGAAGCCTTGCTTGCGCTTGGGTTTGGGGCGACGCCGGATGAAGCGGCCGAAAACGCCGCCGCCAGCCTGAAACGCGGTTTTGAGCCGGCGGCAAAGGCCTATGTCGCGAAATGGCGGAAATGGCAGGCAGGCCTGACGCCGCTCGACCACCATGATGCATCCGGCCTCAACACCTACCGCGTCAGCACAGCGGTGCTGGCGACGCACCTGTCGCTGGCGAGGCCCGGCGCGGCCGTTGCCAGCCTGTCGATCCCGTGGGGAGCGAGCAAGGGCGACGACGACCTTGGCGGCTATCATCTGGTCTGGCCGCGCGACCTTGTGGAAACCGCGGGCGGCTTGCTCGCCGCCGGCGATCCGGCGCAGGCGCTTGAGATCCTCGCCTATCTCCGTTCCATCCAGCAGCCGGACGGCCACTGGCCACAAAATGTGTGGCTCGACGGCTCGCTCTATTGGCCGGGCATCCAGATGGACGAATGCGCCTTCCCACTGCTGCTTGCCGATGCGCTGCACCGCGCCGGCCACCTGCCGCGCGCCAAGCTCGCCGCCTTCATGCCGATGGTCGAGAAAGCAGCGTCCTATGTCGTGCGCAATGGTCCCGTCACCGGGCAGGACCGCTGGGAAGAGGATGCCGGCTACAGCCCATTCACGCTCGCCGTCGAAATATCGGCACTGCTTGGCGCCGCCGATCTGTTCGACGTTGACGGCAAACCGGAGCCGGCTAACTATTTGCGCGAGGTCGCGGATTGCTGGAACGACCAGATCGAGCGCTGGACCTATGTCAGCGGCACACCGGCGTGCCACGAGGCTGGCGTCGACGGCTACTACATCCGCATCGCGCCGGCCGACGGTTCAGGCGCCGCATCGCCGAAGGACGGCTTCGTACCGATCAAGAACCGTCCGCCGGGCGATACCGACAAGCCGGCCGAAGCGATTGTCAGCCCGGACGCGCTGGCGCTAGTCCGCTTCGGCCTCAGGGCCGCGGACGATCCGCGCATCGTCGGCACGGTCAAGATCATCGACGCGCAACTGCGCTGCGACCTGCCGCAAGGGCCTCTATGGTACCGCTACACCAGCGACGGTTATGGCGAACACGCCGACGGCGCCCCCTTCGACGGCAACGGCCAGGGCCGACCCTGGCCGTTGCTGGCCGGCGAACGCGCCCACTACGAGCTGGCCGCCGGTAACAAGGACAAGGCGGCAAGCCTGCTCAGGACATTCGAGGCTTCGGCTGGTGTGGGCGGTCTGCTGCCGGAACAGGTCTGGGACGGCGCCGACATACCGGAGCGCGAATTGTGGCTGGGCAGGCCGTCGGGCAGCGCCATGCCGCTGGTCTGGGCGCATTCGGAACACATCAAGCTGTTGCGCTCGCTCCGCGACGGCGCCGTCTTCGACATGCCGCCGCAAGGCGTCAAGCGCTATGTCAGGGACAAGACCGGCTCGCCGCTGAGGATATGGCGCTTCAACAACAGGCTGCGCACCCTGGAAGCCGGCAAGACGCTGCGGGTTGAACTGCTGCAGCCGGCACTGATCCGCTGGAGCGGCGACCAGTGGCAGACCAGCCATGAAATCAACACGTCCGTGAATGTCTTTGGCGTCCATCTGGCGGATCTGCCGGTGGCCGATATTCCGCGAGGTAATACGATCGTCTTCACTTTTTTCTGGCCCGACGGCGACCGTTGGGAGAATGTCGACTTCACCGTCGGCATTGAGAACTAACTCGCCCACAATTTTCTTTCCTCAAGCGACTAGGACAACACCATGCAGATCGGAATGATGGGACTGGGCAGGATGGGCGCCAACATGGTGCGCCGCCTGATGCGCGACGGCCATGAATGCGTCGTCTACGACATCAACCCGGCAAGCGTTGCCGCCCTGGTTGCCGATGGCGCCATCGGCGCCGCCTCCATGGAAGAGTTCGTCGGCAAGCTGTCCAAGCCGCGTAGCGCCTGGCTGATGCTGCCGGCGGCGATCACCGGCAGGATCGCCGACCAGATGGCAGCATTGATGGAGCCCGGCGATATCATCATCGACGGCGGCAATTCCTATTATCACGACGCTGTCGACCAGGCGGCCGAGCTCGCGGCCAAGGGCCTGCACTATGTCGATGTCGGCACCAGCGGCGGCGTCTGGGGCTTGGAGCGCGGCTATTGCCTGATGATCGGTGGCCCCGACACGGCGGTCAAACACCTCGACCCGATCTTCGCCACGCTGGCGCCCGGCGCCGATGTCGGCGCCACGCCCGACAAGGCGGGTGGAACCGCACCCTTTGGCTACCTGCATTGCGGACCGAGCGGCGCCGGCCATTTCGTCAAGATGATCCATAACGGCATCGAGTATGGCGTCATGGCCGCCTATGCCGAAGGCATGAACATTTTGAAATCGGCAAATGCCGGCAAAAGACAGCGCACGGCGGACGCCGAGACCAGCCCTTTGGAAAACCCGCAATACTATCAGTTCGACATCGACCTGCCGCAAGTGGCCGAGGTCTGGCGCCATGGCAGTGTGATCGGCTCGTGGCTGCTCGACCTCACCGCCGGCGCACTGAAGAGCGACCCGGCATTGGCCCAGTTCGGCGGCCGCGTCTCCGATTCCGGCGAAGGACGCTGGACGCTGAAGGCGGCGATCGACACCGGCGTGCCGGCGCCGGTTCTGTCCTCGGCTTTGTTCGACCGCTTCTCCTCGCAGGGCGAATCCGAATTCGCCGACAAGCTGCTGTCGGCCATGCGCTATGCCTTTGGCGGCCATGTCGAAAAGCCGAAGGCCGGCAAGTGAAGGCCGCAGGGGAGACGCGCAAGATGAGCCCGGAACGATCCGACACGCTGGTGCTCTTCGGAGCAACCGGCGACCTTGCCCACAAGAAGATATTTCCGGCCCTCTACCAGATGGTAGCCAAGGGGACGCTGACCGAGCCGGTGATCGGCGTCGCCTTCGATGCCTGGGACATCAACCAATTGCAGGCGCGGGCCCGCGACGGCATCGTCAACGCTGTCGGCAAGATCGACGAAAAGATCTTCGCCAAATTCGCCAGTCTGCTGCGCTATGTCAGCGGCGACTACCGCGACGGCGCGACCTTCGAGAAGCTGAAGACGGCGCTCGGCTCGGCGCAGCGGCCGCTGCACTATATGGCGGTGCCGCCGACCATGTTCGAGACCGTTGTCCAGGGGCTGGAGCAATCCGGTACCGCGCATGGCGCGCGGCTGATGGTGGAAAAGCCGTTCGGCCACGATCTCCAATCAGCGCGCTGGCTGAACCGCGTGCTGCATCTGGTGTTCGAAGAGCAGTCGATCTTCCGCATCGACCACTATCTCGGCAAGGAGGCGATCCAGAACCTGCTCTATTTCCGCTTTGCCAATTCCTTTCTCGAGCCGATCTGGAACCGCAACTTCGTCGAAAGCGTACAGATCACCATGGCCGAGGACTTCGGCGTCGAAGGCCGTGGCAAATTCTATGACGATGTCGGCGCTATCCGCGATGTGATCGAGAACCATCTGCTCAACATCCTTTTGCTGCTCGCCATGGAACCGCCGGTCGGCCGCTCGGCCGACGATCTGATCGACGAGAAGGTGCAGGTGCTGCGCGCCATCCGCACGCTGACCAAGGACGACGTCGTGCGCGGCCAGTTCACCGGCTACCTCGCTGAACCCGGCGTGAAGCCGAACTCGCCGGTCGAAACCTTTGCCGCGGTGCGCTTCATGGTCGACACCTGGCGCTGGCAGGACGTGCCCTTCTTCATCCGCACCGGCAAGAACATGCCGGTGCATGTGACCGAAGTGATCGTGCGGCTGAAGCGGCCGCCGCTCGACGTCTTCGATCCGATCAAGCCCAGCGACGCCAATTACGTGCGCTTCCGCATCGACCCGCAGGTGGCGATCTCGATCGGCGCGCAGCGCAAGGCGCCCGGCGACGACATGGTCGGCGAGCAGGTCGAGCTCACCGCGCTCGACGATTCGAAGGGCGACATGCCGCCCTATGAGCGGCTGATCGGCGATGCCATGAACGGCAATGGCCAATTGTTCACCCGCCAGGATGCCAGCGAGCTTGCCTGGCGCATTGTCGGCCCGGTGCTCGGCGACACCACGCCGCCGCATATGTATGAGCCGAAGACCTGGGGGCCGGCCGACGCCATGGCCAGCTTCGGGCCGCCCAACGGCTGGATCAATCCGAGTTGAGCAATTCCAGGAAAGTGCGAGCGGTCTTTCCGTCCGGAATTGCGTAAAAACAAAGACTTGGAGCATTCCCCCGTTTCCCTGAAACGGGGAACGCGCCAAGTGAGCGGAGGAAACGACATGGCCAAGGCAGCCAGGCCCGCGAAGGCCAAGGCGGAACCGATCGTGCTGACGATCGATGTCGGCGGCTCGCACGTAAAAATCCTCACCAGCGCAGGCGGCGAGATGCGCCGGGCCGATTCCGGACCGGATCTGACGCCGCAGCAGATGGTCGCCACGGTGAAGACGCTGGCCGAAGGGCTGCCCTATGACGTGATCTCGATGGGCTATCCCGGCCCGGTCAGGCACAACAGGCCTTCGCTCGATCCCGCCAATCTCGGCAAGGGCTGGGACGGCTACGATTTTGCCGCCGCCTTCGGCAAGCCGGTCAAGGTCGTCAACGACGCGCTGCTGCAGGCGATCGGCAGCTACGATGGCGGGCGCATGCTGTTCCTCGGCCTCGGCACCGGCCTGGGCGCGGCGATGATCCTCAACAATGTCGGCCAGCCAATGGAACTGGCGCATCTGCCGTACCGCAAGGGCGGCAGTTTCGAAGATTATGTCGGCGAGCGCGGCCTGGAGAAATACGGCAAGAAAAAATGGCGCAAAAACGTTTTCGACGTCGTCGGGCGGCTGCGTGCGGCGCTGCAGCCGGATTATGTCGTCATTGGCGGCGGCAATGTCGACAGACTGGATGAATTGCCCGCCACATCCAGGCGCGGCGACAATACGCGCGCTTTCGAGGGCGGTTTTCGACTATGGCGCGACAAGGCGCTGATCGTCTGATAGTATTAAAATTCAGTATAGTTGTTCAAAATGACGTGTGTCGCGATACGAAGTCATTGCGTTACGCAGATTTGGCGATTAGATCGGTGGCACCGGATGGAATCATCTGGCGCAACCGCACATATGCGGCAAGACAAATGACTAGAGCGGATTTCCGGCTCCGCTGGGACCGCTCTGGGAGTTTCCGCCACCCCCCTAGCGACGGAGAGATAAATTGGCCGACGACAGCAACGACTCTGACAAGGACATCGACCTGCTCGAGCTTACCGCCCATATCGTGTCCGCTTACGTCGAGAAGAACCGCTTGCCCGTTGCCGGCCTGAGCGATCTCATCGCCAGCGTTGCGGCGTCAATCGGCGGGCTCAGCCAGCCGCCGGCCCCAGTGGCGGCGCCGCAGATCCCGGCCGTCAATCCCAAGCGGTCGGTGACGCCGGACTACATCATCTGCCTCGAGGACGGCAAAAAATTCAAATCGCTGAAGCGCCATCTCGGCGTCCATTTCAACCTGACGCCGGAAGCCTATCGTACCAAATGGGGCCTGCCGGCCGACTATCCGATGGTTGCCCCCAACTACGCGGCGTCGCGCTCCGAGCTGGCCAAGTCGATCGGCCTCGGCCGCAAGGCTGCAGTGGCCGCGCCGGCGAAAGCCAAGGGTCGGAAGGCCAAAGTTCCGGCCTGAGTGGGATCAGCGCCTCGGCCCTGAGCCAATCGTTTGGACGACTGGAACAGAAGCCTGCCGGCGAATGAGCCTTGGCAGGCTTCGTGCTTTTATGGCTTGTACCTCTGAGTGTCAGGACTTTGGGGGAGCAGCCATGAACTACGCCAGAATGGTGATCGAGAAAGAGGCGCCGGAGGAATACGGCTACGATCGCATTCGGTTCAATCTCTCCGAAAGCTCGATCGCCGATCAGAAACTCTCCGACGTCGGCTTGTCGCTGCCGGATCTCACGCTGTTCTACGGCGAGCATCGCGGCGACAAGGAGTTGCGGGCGCTGATCGCGGCGCAGGATTCCGGCATTTCGCCTGACGATGTTCTTGTGACCGCCGGTGCGGCGGGCGCGCTCTTCATCATTTCGACCTCGCTTCTGTCGGAGCGCGACCACCTTGTCGTCGTCCGGCCGAACTACGCCACCAACATCGAGACCCCCAAGGCGATCGGCTGCGCCATCTCCTATGTCGATCTCGATTTCGACGCAGGCTTTGCCATCGATTTCGGCCGCGTCGCCGCCAGCATGCAACCGAACACCAAGCTGATCAGCGTCACCTGCCCGCACAACCCGACCGGCACGATGATGGGCCGGGCCGATCTCGACGCGCTGATTGCGCTGGCCGAAGCGAGCGGCTGCCATCTGCTGGTCGACGAGACCTATCGCGACCTCTCCTATGGACAGCGCCTGCCGGCGGCGGCTTCTCTCAGCCCCAAGGCGATCAGCGTCTCGTCGCTGTCGAAAGCCTTCGGCATTCCCGGCATCCGCATTGGCTGGCTGATCACCAGCGATGCCGAACTGCAGGAGCGCTTCCTCGCCGCCAAGGAGCAGATCGGCATTTGCGGCAGCGTCATCGACGAAGGCATTGCGCGCGGCATGCTGGGGCGCCGCGACGCTTTCTTGGCCGCGCTGCTGCCCGAGATGGCGAAACGCCGCGACATCGTGCAAGATTGGATCGACCGCGAGCCGCTGGTCGACTGGGTGCGGCCACAAGGCGGCGTCGTCGGATTTCCAAGGCTCAATGTCAGTCCAGACTTCGACCTCGACCGTTTCTACGTCAATCTCTTGGAAAACCACGGCACCTATGTCGGTCCCGGCCACTGGTTCGATATGCCCAAGCGCTTCTTCCGCGTCGGTTTCGGCTGGCCGAAAGAGGCGGAATTACAGGGCGGCCTCGACGCCATCACCGCGGCGCTGAGGCAGTAACGTCCGCGTGCAATCGGGCGAGCGGCTTGAAAACCGCTTGATCCAGGCCCGATTTTCACGCATACGCGCCCCGAACTTTGATAAGTTTCATTGGCCGGAACAGCGCCCATTTCCGGGAAGTGCCCCGCCGGCCAATGCAAGCAACGGGGCCTGTATCCATGACATCCCATTCCCATACACCGCCTGACCGGCGTTACGCCGCCTTCCGCCATCGCTCCTTCCTGAGCTATTGGGCGGCGCGTTTCCTGACCACCTTCGCCACCATGATCGTGTCCGTCGCCGTCGGCTGGCAGATCTATGATCTGACGCGCGATCCCTTCGATCTCGGCATTGTCGGCATCGTCCAGTTCCTGCCGTCGCTGCTGCTGGTGCTGGTCACCGGCGTTGTCGCCGACCGTTTCGGCCGCCGCCTGATCATGGCGCTGGCGACGGTAGTCGAGGCAGGTTGTGCGCTTGTCCTGTTGTACTTCACGCTGCGCGGTCTCGTCAGCCCGCTGCCGATCTTCATCGTGCTGGCTATGTTCGGCCTGGCGCGCGCTTTTTATGGGCCGGCCTCGTCGTCGCTGTTCGCCAATCTGGTGCCGCCGGAAGATTTCGGCAATGCGATCGCCTGGAACTCGTCCGCCTGGCAAACGGCGACCATTGTCGGCCCGGTCGCCGGCGGCCTGCTCTATGGCGTCTCGGCCGAAGCCGCTTACGCCGTTGCCTCCGTGCTGATGCTGGTGGCCGGTCTGCTGATCTTCACCATTCCGAAACCGGCCCAGCAGAGCGCCACCGACAAGCCGACGATGGAGACGCTGTTTGCCGGCTTCCGATACATCTGGAGCGAGAAGATCGTCCTGGGCGCCATCTCGCTCGACCTCTTCGCCGTGCTTCTGTCCGGTGCCTCGGCGCTGCTGCCGGTCTATGCCCGCGATATTCTGGAACTCGGCCCGTGGGGCCTCGGCCTGCTGCGCTCGGCGCCCGGCATCGGCGCCATCTGTGTCGCGGTCTGGCTTGCCGGGCATCCGCTGCGCGACAGTGCCGGCAAGATCATGCTCGGCTTCGTCGCCGGGTTCGGCGCCTTCACCGTGCTGTTCGGCGTCTCGACCATCACCTGGCTGTCGATCCTGGCCCTTGCCGGCCTCGGCGCCACCGACATGTTCAGCGTCTATATCAGGGAGACGCTGATCCAGCTGTGGACACCCGACGAGGTGCGCGGCCGCGTCAACGCCGTCAACCAGGTCTTCGTCGGCGCCTCCAACGAAGTCGGCGAGTTCCGCGCCGGCACCATGGCGGCGCTGATCGGCACCGTGCCGGCGGTGGTGATCGGCGGCGTCGGTGCGATTGCCGTCGCCGGACTGTGGGCGGTGCTGTTTCCGCAACTGCGAAGGGTGCGGCATCTCAACAGCCGCAACTGATCGAGTAAGCCGCAGGATCCGGCGCTCGGTCCAAATCAGCTTGCGCCGATGACGGCTGAGATGGGCCGGAAGCGGATGGGCCGGTTCTGGGCGAACTAGCCAGATGGCGGGGCAGCCACAGGGTGGACATTTCAGTCCGTATGGAAAATGATCATGTTGCCATGCACAATACTGCAGTGCTCTGGTCTCGACGAGAAACCTTAAATATAGAAGAGAACCACCCGACCTCCGGGTCCAGCTAGCGGGGACGCAAATGGACACTTCAGGGAATCGGCAATCGCATCGCGACGCAAGCGGGCGACCCAGCCGATCGGTCGGCTGGCTGGCCCGCTCCGCCGTCCCAGTGGCATTCCTGCTCGGCATGGCTTTCAGCAGCAACGCGTTTGCGCAGGACCAGCAACTGCCGGTGGTGACGGCGGCCAAGCCGGTGGTGCGTGAAATCGTCGAAGACGACGAGTTCGTCGGGCGCTTCGAAGCCGTCGACGAGGTCGCCATCCGTTCGCGCGTCAGCGGCTATCTGGACAAGATCAGCTTCCAGGACGGCGCACTGGTCAACAAAGGCGACCTGCTCTTCACCATCGACCAGCGTCCGTACCAGGCGGCCTACGATGCCGCCAAATCGCAAGTGGACGTCGCCAAGTCCCTGCTCGAATTCTCCAAGATGCAGCTGGATCGCGCCGATGAGCTCGCCAAGACCGGCAATATCTCGGCCGCGACGGTCGACGACCGCCGGCGGGAATACCTTTCGGCGCAGGCGCAGATGCAGGGCGCGACGGCGGCGCTGACGACGGCCAACCTGAACCTGGAGTTCACCGAGATCAAGGCGCCCTTGTCCGGCCGCATCGACCGCCGGCTGGTGTCGGTCGGCAACCTCGTGCAGCCGGATTCCACCTTGCTGACGACCATCGTCACGCGCGATCCGATCGACTTCTATTTCGACGTCGATGAGCGCCTGTATTTCAGCTACGCCCGCGACGCGAAGGAGCGCGGCGGCAGCATGCAGGAAGGCGCCGGCGGGCTCGAGGTGGTGGTTCGCGTCGCCGACCGCGCGGAGGCGGTATTCAAGGGCAAGCTCGATTTTGCCGAGAACCGGATCGACAACGCGACCGGCACCATGCGGGTGCGTGCAAGGTTTGCCAACGCCGACGGCGTTCTCCAGCCAGGCATGTTCGGGCGCATCAACGTGCCGGGGTCGCTGCCGCATAGCGGCGTCCTGGTGCCCGACGAGGCGGTCGGCGCCGATCAGGATCGCCGCATCGTGTACCTGGTGGATGAGGCTGGGATGGTGTCGGCGAAGCCCGTGCGCACCGGCCCGCTTCTCGACGGCTACCGGGTGATCCGCGCGGGCCTGACCGGCGACGAGACGATCATCGTCAATGGGCTGATGCACGCCAGGCCCGGCACCAAGGTGAAAGTCGAGATGGTGACGTTGCCGCCCAAGGTCGACACCGCCGGGTTGCAGCAATGAGGTTCGCCCATTTCTTCGTCGACCGTCCGATCTTCGCATCGGTCGTTTCGATCGTCCTGCTGATCCTCGGCGGGATTGCCTATACCCAGCTGCCGATCGCGCAATATCCCGAGATCGCGCCGCCGACCATCGTCGTTCGCGCCCAGTACCCGGGCGCCGACGCCGAGACAGTGGCAGCGACGGTGGCAACGCCGATCGAGCAGGAGATCAACGGCGTCGAGGGCATGCTTTACATGTCGTCCTATTCGTCGGGCGACGGGGCGATGGCGCTGACCATCACCTTCAAGCTGGGCACCGATCTCGACCAGGCGCAGGTGCTGGTGCAGAACCGCGTCTCGGTCGCCGAGCCGCGCCTGCCCGAAGAAGTCCGCCGCCTCGGCATCACCACCATCAAGAGCTCGCCCGACCTGATGATGGTCGTGCACATGCTGTCGCCCGACAATACCTACGACCAGCTCTACGTCTCGAACTACGCCCGCTCGCGGGTGCGCGACATACTGCTCAGGTTGGACGGCGTCGGCGACCTCATCATCTTTGGCGAACGCGAATATTCGCTGCGCATCTGGCTCGATCCGGAAAAACTGTCCGCCCTGGGGATGACCTCGGGCGATGTGGTGCAGGCGCTGCGCGACCAGAACGTCCAGGTGTCGGGCGGCTCCATCGGCGCGCCGCCGACCAATACCGGCACGGCGTTCCAGTACACGGTCACCACGCAAGGCCGCTTCAACGACGCACGCGACTTCCGATACGTGATCGTCAAATCGGCCGAAGACGGCCGCCTGATCCAGCTGCAGGACGTGGCGCGCATCGAGCTCGGCGCCAAGGATTACGTCACCAACTCCTATCTCAACGGCAAACCGGCGGTGGCGCTCGCCATCTTCCAGCGGCCAGGCACCAATGCGCTCGCCGCAGCCGCGGAGATCCAGGACAAGATGAAGGAGCTTTCCCAGGACTTCCCGAAGGGATTGAGCTACGACATCGTCTACAATCCGACCGAGTTCGTCGCCGAGTCGATCCAGGAGGTCTACAAGACGATCCTCGAGGCGATGGTGCTGGTCATCATCGTCATCATCGTCTTCCTGCAATCGTGGCGCATGGCGATCGTGCCGATCGTGGCGATCCCCGTGTCGCTGATCGGCACGCTGGCGGTGCTTTACGCCGCCGGCTTCTCGCTCAACATGCTGACGCTGTTCGGCCTCGTTCTGGCCATCGGCATCGTCGTCGACGATGCGATCGTCGTGGTCGAGAACGTCGAGCGCAATATCGCCAGCGGGCTGGCGCCCAATCCGGCGTCGCATCTGACCATGGACGAAGTCGGAACGGCGGTCATCGCGATCTCGCTGGTGCTGATAGCCGTGTTCGTGCCGACAGCCTTCATCCCCGGCATTTCCGGGCAGTTCTACCTGCAGTTTGCGATCACCATCGCGGTGTCGACGGCGATCTCGGCATTCAATTCGCTGACGCTCTCGCCGGCCTTGGCCGCGCTGCTGTTCAAGCCGCACCACACTGCTGCGGCGCCGCCGCGCTTTTTCCTGGCGCGGTTCGGACGGGCGCTCGCCAACGGCTTCAATCGCGGCTTCGACAAGGTCGCCCATTGGTATTCGAGCATCGTGCGCGTGTTGGTCGGCTCGCGGATAGCGATCGCCGCCACGCTGGCCGTTTTCGCGGCCCTCATCTACGCCACGGTCTATATGGTTCAGACGGTGCCGCGCGGTTTCATTCCGTCGCTCGACCAGGGCTATGCGATCGTCGTCGTCCAGTTGCCGGACGGCGCCTCGCTATCGCGGACCGATGCCGTCATCCAGCAGGCGTCGCAGATCATCCAGAAAACGCCGGGCGTCGACTACGCGGTCGCCTTCGCCGGCTTCTCCGGCGCGACCTTCACCAACGCCAGCAACGCGGGCGTGATCTTCGCCAGGTTCAAGCCGTTTGACGAGCGACTGGAAGCCGGCCAGTCGGCGACCCAGGTCATCGGCAATCTGTTCGGCAGCCTGCAAAGCATCAAGGAAGCCTTCATAATCGCACTGCCACCGCCGCCGATCCGCGGCGTCGGCAATGCCGGCGGCTTCAAGCTGCAGATCCAGGAGCGCAACAGCGCCGACATGCGGCAGATATTGGCGCTTGCCTATGAAATTGCCGGCAAGGCCAACAAGACGGCGGGGCTGACCGGCGTGTTCACCACTTTCTCCGCGTCCAGCCCGCAATTCTTCCTGGCGATCGATCGCGACAAGGCGCGCATCCTGAACGTGCCGATCCCCAACATCTTCGAGACGCTGTCGATCAATCTGGGCACCGCCTACGTCAACGACTTCAACGCTTTCGGGCGCGTCTACCAGGTGCGCGCGCAGGCCGACCAGGCGTTCCGCCTCGATCGCGCCGACATCTTGAAACTGAAGGTGCGCTCGGCGACCGGCGCGCTGGTTCCGCTGGGCACGTTGATCGAGATCCGCGACGTCACCGGCCCGGCGCTGGTCCAGCGCTACAACATGTACGTCTCGGTGCCGCTGCAGGGCAACGCCGCGCCCGGCGTTTCCACCGGCGATGCGCTTGCCAAGATGGAAGCGATCACGGCACAGACGTTGCCGGCCGGTACCTCCTACGAATGGACCGAACTCGCCTATCAGGAGCGTAACACCGGCAATGCCGCTGTCTATATCTTCGGACTGTCGGTGCTGTTCGTGTTCCTGGCGCTGGCGGCGCAATATGAAAGCTGGGTGCTGCCGTTCGCCATCGTGCTGGTGGTGCCGCTCGGCGTGCTCGCGGCGTTGCTCGGCGTGTCGTTCCGAGGGCTGGACAACAACATCCTCGTGCAGATCGGCCTAATCGTGCTGATCGGACTTGCCGCCAAGAACGCGATCCTCATCGTCGAATTCGCGCGGCAGGCGCAGGAACGCGGCCTGTCGGCCGCCGAGGCTGCCGTCGAAGCCTGCCGGCTCAGGCTGCGGCCGATCCTGATGACCGCCTTCTCGTTCATCCTCGGCGTCGTGCCGCTGATGATCGCGACGGGCCCGGGCGCCGAAATGCGCCAGTCGCTCGGCACCGCGGTGTTCTCCGGCATGCTCGGCGTCACCTTCGTCGGCCTGTTCCTGACGCCGGTGTTCTACGTCACGCTCAGGTCGCTGTTTTCACGGCGCAATCCGCATGCCGAGGCCGAGCCTTCGGCACCGGCAGAGGTGCCGTCCGAGACGGCCGCCGAGTAGTGTTACACGGGCAGTTCGTGGCGCTGCCGACTATTTCGTTTTGGTGTTGAATTCACGGTTTGCAGCATAGTCGATAGTGAAGGTGCCCGCAGGAGCGCGAACGCCCTGCTTCACGTTGGATATGGTGACTGTCGAGGTAAGGCCCCTCTCGTCAGTCAGGGTCCATCTGCGTAGATCGAGCGATTCCCTGTCAAACACCATAGTGATATTCGAATTGCCGAAGGCCGACTTGTCGGCCAGCCTGATGATCACCTGGGCGCCATCGTCCCTGATACTTTTGAGGCGATTGCCGGAAAAGTTGACCTGATTGTCGAGGAGCAGCTTGAGCGGCGTCTTCGAGAGAGCATAAAGCCGCGATGTCTTGAGCTTCTTGTTATAGACCACCAAGGATTTTCCATCTGCAATTACGCTGACCCCTGATTGGCCTGCA
Organism: Mesorhizobium sp. C416B; assembly: GCF_030323165.1. Lineage (NCBI taxonomy): Bacteria > Pseudomonadati > Pseudomonadota > Alphaproteobacteria > Hyphomicrobiales > Phyllobacteriaceae > Mesorhizobium > Mesorhizobium sp. C416B. The sequence goes on along the minus strand of NZ_CP100471.1, from coordinate 4,043,691 downwards.
TAGTTGAACCGGATCTTGCCCGGCCGCTGGAGGAAAAATTTCCCTTTGGTCCTTTCCGCTCTTGGGCCCGACTGGACAAAGTCCCCGGACATGGACTTTACCGATGAGAAGTGATCGGCAATCGTCTTCGCTTCTACAGGTGCGGCCAAGGCCGCGGTCGAAAGTTCGGCGTTTATCGCGACAGCGCTGACAACGGCTAACCAGAAAGCCAGCAGTCTTTTGCTGTTATATGCCATTCAGTTATCCTACCCCGAGCAGGCGCGTGATCGAAAGAGATCACGCGCCTTTGAGATCAGTAGCCGTCCGGGCACTGAGCAACGTAAACTCGACCGTTCCGACCGCGATATCTGCACTGGCCGGCTTCGCTGGCGTGCCCGATGACCGCCCCGGCCAGCGCTCCGACCGCCCCGCCAACAACCGCCCCTTTTACCGGGTCGCCGGCCACTGCTGCGCCTACAGCTGCGCCACCCAAACCACCGACGGCAGCGCCTTGTTCGGTGCGGGAGCATGCCGCGAGCGGAATGAGTAGGCTCAAAATGAGCAGCGTCTTCTTCATTGGTTCTCTCCTGGGCCGTTATTAGCCGAAGCTTAAATGCGCCACGGAGTTTTTCGATCCATCGGAGTGTTTGGGGCGCAATCCAAATCTGCGGGAACGGGCTAAGGTCCCGGATCCATCGTACACACCTCCCAGAGGTAAGTCGTCTTTGGGCAAGCTCGGCCGTTCAGAGTAGTTGGATTTTGCTCTATCCCTCAGTAGGCTTGCCGAAGATCAGGCTCAAAAATTCGCTCAGCCAGCGCTTGAGGTGCATATCCCAGATCAGCCGGCCGCCGAGATGGTCGCGGCCGGGCTGCGCGCCGGGCAATTCGAAACGGTGTGCGCCGCGCACCACCCAGCGCTGCATCATCAACCGGGTCAGTTCGCCATGGAACTGGATGCCCCAGGCATTGTCGCCATAGCGAAAAGCCTGGTTGGGGTAGGTTTCCGCCGTCGCCAGCAGCGTCGCATCCCTGGGCAGCGAAAAGCCTTCGCGGTGAAACTGGTAGACCATGTCGGGCCAGGGCAGCAGTTTCTTGCCGGCCTCGGTCGGCTTCAGCGGATACCAGCCGATCTCGACCAGCCCCTCGCCATGCCCCTCGACCTTGCCGCCGAGATGATTGGCCAGCATCTGCGCGCCAAGGCAGATGCCGAGGACGGGCCGGTTCTCCTTTAGCGGAACATTGAGCCAGTTGGTCTCGCGGCGGACGAACTCATCTTCGTCATTGGCGCTCATCGGCCCGCCGAACACCACGGCGCCGGCGTGTCCCTCCAGCGTCTCCGGCAGGCTGTCGCCGAGAGGCGGCCGGCGGATGTCGAGGTCGAAACCTTCCTCGAGCAGCATGTGGCCAACCCGGCCGGGGCTCGAAGTCTCCTGATGCAGCACGATCAGGATTTTTGGTTTCGAGCTCGGTCTGGACGGCATGGAAAGGCGGAATCCTATTCGTCGCTCGACGTTCCGCTGGCGCCGGGCGCGGCGGCCGCCGCCTTGCGGCGCGCCTCGACGCGATCCTGGCGCTCGACGCCGATCAGTTCGGCAACGCGCCAGACGGTGTTGTCCTCCAGTTCATGCAGTTCGCCGTCGGCATAGACGATTTCCCACATCAGGCCGATGAAAGCCTTGCGCGCCTCGGCGTCGAGATGGCGCTTCAAGACGCTGGTGAAGGCATAGAGGTCGATCGCCTCATTGTCGGCGCGCTCGCCGGCGGCGGCCAGTGCATCGAGCTCGTCGCCGCTGATCGAATAGCTCTGCGCCAGCACCTGCTTGAACCGCTCCCACTCGACATCCTGGCGCACGCCGTCGGCATTCATCACATGATAGAGCAAAGCCGACGCCGCAACGCGCGGATCGTCCGCATTGGCGCGAGCCCCAGCCCCGGAGGGCAGGTCTTTCAGAAAGGCCAGGACGCGTTCGAACATGGTGCTCACTTCACTTTATTGGAGCATGATCTTTTCCAAAAACCGGTATCCACTTTTTGGGATCATGCTTCAGGGATCAAAACAGGCGGAAGCGGCGCGGTGACTTCTCCGCTTCGTCATCGGGGTCGACGCCGGGGTCGTCGGGCAGCCGCGCCAGTTCCTCGGCAGGTTCGACGGGTTCGGCATCGGGTGGTATTGCGGCGAAAGCGGCGGCGGTGACCGGCGTGACCTGGTCGTCGCCCACAGCGGGCTTCGGCTCGGTCGGCGCCTCGCTGATCGTCTTGGCAACGGCGGGATGATCGATCACTTCGGCTTCCTTTGCCGGCTTGGCGGGTGCCGCAAGCACCGGCACATCGGCTTCGTCTTCATGGCTGTCGATGAGCTGGCCCAGCCGCTCCATCGGTGCGCGCCAGGCGAAAGCGTCGAGCTTGCCGCTGACCGGCGATACCGGCGCCCAGCGTTCGGAGACGACGCCGTCGGCGACCCAGGCCGGATCGCGCGGCGCGCGGACCGCCTTGGACAGCAATTGCCTGATCTTGCCCTGGTCGCCGGTCTCTGCCTCCTCGATATCGGCCAGCAGCAGGTAAGCGCCTTCCCGGCGATCCATGCGGATCGCGGCTTCCGCCTCCCGGCGGGCGGTGGAAAAATCCTGCGCATCGAGCGCGGCGCGCGCCACCGTCATCGACGATTCGGCATTATTGCGCTTCAGCTCCTGCAGCTTCTTCGCCCGGTTGAGACGATCGACCACGGCATCTCCCGGCCTTGCATGGGTGTAGAGCTCGGCGATCTCGGGATGCGGCTCCGCCTTCCAGGCTGCCTCAAGGATCTTCGAGCCTTTGCGCACATCGTTCTGTTTGAACAGAAGATTGGCGGCTGCAACCGCGGCCGGCGCGAAATCGGGCGCGAGCTTGTTTGCCTCGAGTGCCGCTGCCTTGGCTGCATTGGGGTCGCTGTCGGTCAGCGCCTGCGCCTTGGCGGTCAACAGCACAGCGCGGCGGCGATTGGCGGCGTCGCGTTCGATCTGCCTGGTCGACTTCTGCGCCTCCAGCAGCTTCAGCGCGCCTTCCCAGTCGCCGCGCACGGTCAGATCCTCCAGCGTCGATTCGGCGGCCCAAGCCAGTTGCGGCGCGACGGAAGCGGCGCGGCCGGCATAGTGACGCGCGGCGTTGCGGTCGCCGAGCCGTTCGGCTTCGAGATAGAGCCCGCGCAGGCCAAGCAGCCGCATTTCGGGGTCGTCGAGCATGGCCTCGAATTTTTCGCGCGCGCCCTCATGGTCGCCTTCGAGCAGCGAGGCTTGCGCTTCGAGCAGATGGATCAGCGGCTCCTGGTCGGAGCGGATCAGTTTGGCGGCTTCCTTGGACTTCTTGCGGGCCAGCGCGCCATCGCCGGCGCCGGCTGCGATCATGCCGGTCGACAGCGCCTGGTAGCCGCGGTCACGGCGGCGGACGCGGAAATAGCGCGAGATCGTGTACGGGCTGTTCCACAGCGACTTGATCAGCCACCAGACGATCATCACCGCGGCGACGACGGCAACGATCGCCACCGCCGCCACCATCAGGCTGACCTGGTATTGGTAACCGTTGAAGGTGACGACCATCTCGCCGGGACGATCGGCCAGCCAGGCAAAGCCGAGGCCGAGCGCGAAGACGGCGGCGAGAAAGATGAGAATGCGGATCATCGTGTCGTCCTCATGCCTTCATCGCACCTGCAATCAGCGCGTCGACCTGCGTCTCGACGTCGATGCGCGCCTTCAGTTTGCCGGCAAAGTCGGCGCTGGCAGCCTTGACCGCATCCGGCAGCGTTGCGTATTCGCTGAGCGCCTTGGCGTAGTCGCCCTGGTTGACCGCCACTTCGATGCGCGCCACGGTTTCCGGCGCGCCGGCGCCTTCGACGGCGCCGATCGGCCGGACCTTGACCAGCGATTCGGCGCTCGACAAAAGGTTCTGGAAGAAGCCGGCATTTTCATCGACCGGCGTCGCCGCCGCGACCATCGCATTGGCCGCGGCGTCGGCCTCGCCGGCGATCTCGGTGCGGGTCGGGACGCCCTTTTCAGCGTAGGGGCGCAGCGCTGCAATCTGCGGTGCATCGGGCGAGATCGCCGCGAAGGTCTCCAACTCGGCGGCGAACGGCGCGCCGCGGTCAAGCGCCGCCTTCAAGGCCGAAGCGGCGATGGCCATCGCGATCTTTGGCTGCGAGGCCTGCGCATCGACCTTGCCGGCGAGCTGCATCACCGACTGCTCCAGCGCGGCGATCTTGCCTTCCTGCGCCTTGGCTGCCTCGCCGGCCGATTTCACCAGTGCGTCGAGGCCCGCCAGTCTTTCATTGAGCGGCGCGAGATCGACGGGCGCTGCACCACCGGCCTGGCCAAGGGCGGCGACCGCGGTCTCGATCTGCTTGACCTTGTCGCCAAGCGCGGCAAGCCCGGCATTGTCGCCGGCGCCGCCCTTTTCGACCGCCGATTTCAGCGATGCGACATCGGCCTTGACCTGATCCAGCGCCGAAGACAGCCCGTCGACCTTGGCCGTTGCGGCGCCATTGCCGCTGGCTTCCCTGAGGTCGGCGATTTCGCGCTTCAGCGAAGCGATCTCGCCATTGACGCCGTCGAGCGAGACCGTGCCCGCCCCTGAGCCCGGAGCGCCAAGCACGCCGGCAAACTGCAGCCCGCCGGCGGCAGCCAGCGCGATGACACCGCCGATGATGCCGGCGGCAATGCCGCTCGTGCGCTTCGGTTGCGCGGCCATGGGCTGGTTCCCGGCTGTCCTTGGGGTTTCCTTGGGTGCACCCGGCTTGGGCGAGGCATCCTCGAAACTGTAGTCGGAGGTTCTGGCGCGCGGTGGCGCATCCGAAGCGGTGGGGTAAGGCTGCTCCGCCTGGGTGGACGCCTTGGCATCGGCGCTTTCGGGAGCGGCCTGCGCCGCGGCGTCGGAGTGCTCCCACGGCTCGAGATCGGCTTGATCGGCATGAACGGGCTCGTCAGGCGTCTCCGGCTGCGCATTGGCCATGGCAGCCGCATCCTCGGCCGCAACCGATTCTGCCGGGGCCCCGACGTCATCCGAGTTGGCGACATCCGTCTTGGCGGCATCCGCATCGGCGATGCGCGAGACAGCGCCGGGTTCGAGTTCGATGGTCACCGGCTCGCGGCGGCTTTTCGAATGTCGCATCTTCGGCGTCTTGACCATGCCTGGGCTCCGCAATCCTGCTTCGTCTGGGCGCCCGACGGCGCGTGATGGTTTGAAAAATGGTCTAGCACATCATCATCAGGTGAAAAGGGGCGGCGTGATGACACGGGGCTCAGTCGCCGCGGTGCAACAGCTCAAGCAGCGCCTCCTCCTGCGGTTCCCGCGCCATGCGTATTTTTTTGCCGGCGGCATTGTCAAATGCCGCTGCCACGCGCTCGGAGAGCGCAAAAGCCTGCATGTTTTCAAAGAGATCGCGCAGCCCCGCCCTGTTGGTCAAGGCCTGCAACGCTGCCGCCGCCTTGGCTGAATAGAGCAGCACCGCGTCGACCGCCTTGTCGGACAGGCGTGTACGGGTTTCAGCATCGGAATAATCGAGCGAAATCGTGTCGTAAGTTTCGACGGTGCGGACCTCGACGCCGGCATTTCGCAGCCGCGCCTCGAAGGGCGGAAACCGCACGCGCCCTGTGAGATAGACGACCGCCTTGCCGGAAAGGCCGGCGGCAATCGCCTCGGCCAGCCGCTCGGCGTCGCCCGCCCCTTCGCTGACCGACAAGAACCCTGCCGAACGTGCCGCTTCAGCCGTCCTGCGTCCGACGGCATGGCAAGGCAAGGCGGCGAGCGCACGAATGAGTTCTTTCGGCGCATGCCGCACGGCATTGGCGCTGGTCACAGCGACGGCCACGGCATTGTCGCACGCAGCATCGGCGCCAACCGGCAGTGTCACCGTTTCGGTCAGTGGCAGAAGGAGAGGCTCAAATCCCAATTCCTGCAGCCGCCGCATGGTTCGCGACGCCCCGGGCTGCGGTCGCGTCACCAGGACACGCATGTCAGACCCAGCCGTCGAAGAAGGTTTCGCCCGCTTTGACCCGCACCATCCTGGCCGCGTCCGTGCCGATGTCAGCGGCATCCAGCGCCAAGCCTTCGGCCTTGACCTCATGCGATTGCGTGCCATCGGGCGAAATGATCAGCCCGGCGAAAACCAGCCTGCCGCCCGAGATCGTCGCATAGCCGGCGATCGGCGTGCGGCAGGAGCCGTCGAGCGCCGCCAGGAAGGCGCGCTCACAGGCCAGCGCCTGGCCTGTCGGCACATCATGGATGGCCACCAGCATCTTTTCGACCTCGCTGTCGCCGATGCGGGTTTCGATGCCGATTGCGCCTTGTCCCGGCGCCGGCGGAAAAGCATCGAGCGGCATCAGATCGGTGACGACATGGCCGAGCCCGAGCCGCTTCAGCCCGGCATAAGCGAGGATCGTGCCTTCGGCGACGCCTTCCTCCAGCTTGCGCAGCCTGGTCTGCACATTGCCGCGGAACATGACCACGCCTAGGTCCGGCCGCATGCGCCGGATCAGCGCCTGGCGCCTGAGCGAAGACGACCCGACCTTGGCGCCTTGCGGCAAATCAACAATGCGCTTCACCGCCTTTCCGATGAAGGCGTCCCGCGCATCCTCGCGCGGCAGGAAGGCGGACAGCTCCAGCCCGTCCGGCAGCACTGTCGGCATATCCTTGGAGGAATGCACGGCGATATCGATCGTGCCGGCCAGCAGCGCCTCTTCGATTTCCTTGGTGAACAGGCCCTTGCCGCCGGCTTCCGACAGCGGCCGGTCCTGGATGCGGTCGCCGCTGGTCGAAATGACGACGACCTCGAAGGCTTCCGCCGGCATGCCGTGCGCTTCCATCAGCCGCGCCTGCGTTTCATGCGCCTGGGCGAGCGCCAGCGGGCTGCCGCGTGTTCCGATTTTCAAAGTTTGCATGGCGCGCGGTCCGTGATAACCCCCGGCTGGCTTTGCGTTTCCGGCACTCCCTCTAACTAGGAAAGTCCGGCGACACAATCTCTGGAGACAGCGACGAATTGATCCGCGTTCTGGGCATTGAGACGAGTTGCGACGAGACCGCCGCCAGCGTGGTGACGCTGGAAGGCGATTCCGTGCCGGTGATTGCGTCCAACATCGTGCTCAGCCAGATCGAGGAGCACGCCGCCTTCGGCGGCGTCGTGCCGGAGATCGCCGCGCGCGCCCATGTCGAGGCGCTGGACGGCATTGTCGAGGCCGCTCTTGCGGATTCGGGCGTAGCCCTGGCCGACATCGACGCCATTGCCGCCACTGGCGGCCCCGGCCTGGTCGGCGGGCTGATCGTCGGCCTGATGACGGCCAAGGCGATTGCAGCGGCCGCCGGCAAGCCGCTGATCGCCATCAACCATCTCGAAGGCCACGCACTGACCGCAAGGCTGACCGACGGGCTCGACTTTCCCTATTTGCTGCTGCTGGTTTCCGGCGGCCACACCCAGATCGTCGCCGTGCGCGGCGTTGGCGACTACCAGCGCTGGGCGACGACCATCGACGACGCGCTCGGCGAAGCTTTCGACAAGACGGCCAAAATGCTCGGCCTGCCCTATCCCGGCGGCCCGAACGTCGAAAAGGCGGCAATGTCGGGCGATGCGACGCGCTTTGCCTTTCCGCGGCCGATGAGGGGCTCGGCGCAGCCCGATTTCTCCTTCTCCGGCCTCAAGACCGCCGTGCGCCAGGCGGCGACCGCCATCCAGCCGCTAAGCGAGCAGGATGTCGCCGACATCTGCGCCTCGTTCCAGGCGGCGGTAGCCGACGCACTTGGCGACCGCGTGGCCCGCGCGCTGGCCCGCTTCCGTGACGAATTTCCGGACAAGGCCGAGCCGGCGCTGGTCGTTGCCGGTGGCGTCGCCGCCAACAGAGCGATCAAGGCGACGCTGCAGAAGCAGTGCGCCGAGGCCGGCTTCGCCTTTGTCGCGCCGCCGCTGAAGCTTTGCACCGACAATGCGGCGATGATCGCCTGGGCCGGGATCGAGCGGTTGCGGGCAGGCTTGTCGCAAGAGAACGGCTTCGATTTCGTGCCGCGTTCGCGCTGGCCGCTGGACAGCATTTCGGCGCCGATGGTCGGCTCCGGCCGGCGTGGAGCGAAAGCATGAGCGCCGGCAAGACAAGCGGCAGGGACAAGACCGGCTGGCGCGTTGCCGTGCTTGGCGGCGGCGCCTGGGGCACGGCGCTGGCGCTGGCGATGCTGCGCGCCGGTCACGATGTCCGGCTCTACGCCCGCGACGAAGAGACGGTTTCCGCGATCCGCCGCGGCGAGAACCCGCGTTATCTCCCCGGCATCGCCATTGAAACAGGCATTGCGGCGACGAGCGATATCAGCACGGCCCTGACCGATGCCGATTGCGCGCTGGCCGTGGCGCCGGCGCAGGCGCTGCGCGCCATGCTGACGACGGCAAAGCCCCATATGCCGAAAGGCATCCCGCTGGTTCTCTGCGCCAAAGGCATCGAGCGCGACACCGGCGCGCTGCTGTCGGCGATCGTTGGTGAGATCCTGCCCGAAACTCCGGTTTCGGCCTTGTCCGGTCCGAGCTTTGCCGCCGATGTGGCCAGGGGTCTGCCGACCGCTGTCGTGGTTGCTTCCCCCGACGACGCCTTGGCGGCCGAGCTTGCCGCGCGCTTTTCGGCGCAGAATCTGCGCTGCTATTCCAGCGACGATTTGATCGGCGTCGAGATTGGTGGCGCTTTGAAGAATGTCTTCGCCATTGCCGCTGGCGCCGTCACCGGCGCTGGGCTCGGCGCCAGCGCGCAGGCCGCCATGGTGACACGCGGCTTCGTCGAACTGCGCCGCATCGGGGCATCCTTCGGCGCCAAGCCGGAGACGCTGATGGGGCTTTCCGGCCTCGGCGACCTTTTGCTCACCTGCTCTTCGGCCCAGTCGCGCAATTTCGCCTATGGGCTGGCGCTGGGGCAAGGCAAGCCCTTGGCCGGACTGCCGCTCGCCGAAGGCGTGCCGACGGCGGCGATCGCCGCCCGCATCGCCACCGAGCGCCACATCGACGCGCCGATCATCGCTGCGGTGTCGGCGATACTGGACGGCACGATCACCATTCGGCAGGCTGTGTCCGCGCTGATGACGCGACCCCTGAAAACCGAAACCGACCTCTGATCCCCAAACAAACCGGAGTTTAACATGCTGTTTGCGTTGATTTGCAAGGACAAGCCGGGCAGCCTGCAGGTGCGGGTCGATACGCGGCCGGTCCACGTCGCCTTTCTCGAACGCCTGAACGCCGACAACAAACTGGCCTTTGCCGGCCCGTTCCTCGACGCCGAGGGCAAGCCCAATGGCAGCCTCGTCGTCGTCGAAGCGCCCGACCTCGCCGGTGCGCAGGCGCTGTCGGCTGCCGACCCCTATGCCAAGGCCGGGCTGTTCGAAAGTGTCGAAATCCGCCAGTGGAACTGGACCTTCAACAAGCCGGCGGCTAGTTAGTTCCGGCGGCGCCTAGAGTGATCCCAGGAAAAGTGTGTAACGGTTTTCCGTCCGGAATTGCGCAAAAAATAGTAGTTGGAGCAAAGACATGAACTACTGGCTGTTCAAATCCGAACCTTCGGTCTTCTCCTTCGAGGCGCTGAAGGCCAAGGGCAAGGCCGGCACGCAGTGGGACGGCGTGCGCAACTATGCAGCGCGCAACAACATGAAGGCGATGCAGATCGGCGATCTCGGCTTCTTCTATCACTCCAATGAAGGGCTGAACGTCGTCGGCATTGCCGAGGTCTGCGGGCTTGCCCACCCCGACAGCACCACCGACGATCCGCGCTGGGAATGCGTCGACATCCGCGCCTTCAAGGACGTGCCGAACCCGCCGACGCTGGAGCAGGTCAAGGCCAATCCGAAGCTTGCCGAGATGGCGCTGGTGCGGCTTGGACGGCTTTCCGTACAGCCGGTGACGCCGGCCGAATGGAAGGAAGTCTGCCGCATGGGCGGCCTGACGCCGGCTCCGTGACGGTCCTCACTTCGAACAGCGCGAAAAAGTTCATTCTCGACAACACGGCGCTTATGTCGCCGCCGCATGTGCCGGAGATTGTCCTCAATCTTGCCGACGAAGCGCATGACCTCTGGCAGCGCACGGAGAACGAGCTGATCGAAATCGGCCTGCCGCCGCCGTTTTGGGCCTTTGCCTGGGCTGGCGGTCAGGGCCTTGCCCGTTACGTGCTGGACAATCCGTCGGATGTGCGGGGCAAACGCGTGCTCGACTTCGCCTCCGGCTCCGGCCTTGTCGCCATCGCCGCCGCCAAGGCGGGTGCGGCGCACGTGATCGCCGCCGACATCGACCCGTTCTGCGAAACGGCGATCCGCCTCAACGCAGAGGCCAATGGCGTTGCCATCGACTTTTGCGGCACGGACTGCATCGGCACCGACGCCGGCTGGGACGTGGTGCTGGCCGGCGACGTCTTCTACGACAAATCCTTCGCCGACACGCTGATGCCGTGGTTTTCGACACTGAAGGCGCGCGGCGCTGACATCCTCGTCGGCGATCCGGGCCGCTCCTACATGCCGAAGGCGGGACTGGAGCCGCTCGCAGTCTACGAAGTGGCGGTGACGCGGGCGCTGGAGGACGCCCTGGTCAAGCGCACCACGGTGTGGCGCTTCGCTTGACGGCATTGCCGAACAGGCGTTCCATCGCGCATTGATTTGAAGAATACGCATGTCGTTATCCCAGAACCGTCAGGCTTTGGGCTGCATGCTTGAGGGGAGGACTTTATGGATTTTTCAGTGGTGAACTGGCTGGCGGTGGTTGTCGCGGCCGTCGCGGCGTGGCTGTTTGGCGCCGTCTGGTACACGGCCCTCAGCAAGCCTTGGATGAGGGCGGCCAGGATCGATCCGTCAACGTCAAAGAAATCGATATTGCCCTTCATCATCTCCTTCATCGCCGAGCTGATCATGGCGCTGGTCTTGGCCTTGGTCGTCGGCGCGATGACCGGCGGCGAGCCGGTCCTTGTCGCAGGGCTGGTCTTCGGCTTCGTCCTCTGGCTGGGTTTCGTCGCCACGACGCTGATGGCCAACCATCGCTATGAGAATTTCGGCTGGGACCTGACCCTGATCGACGGCGGCCACTGGCTCGGCGTGCTGTTGATCATCGGCGCGGTGATCGGCTGGTTCGGGGCGCCGGTCGTCGCCAGCTGAGGCCTGCAGAAGTCGTCAGGTCTACGTCCTGGCGACTTCGTCGAGGATCCATTCGCGGAAAGCGATGATGCGCGGATCGTTGGCAGTGCTCTCGGGATAGACCAGGAAGTAGCCGAACTCCGGCCCCACGCGCAGACCGAGTTCAAAGGGCTGCACCAGCCTTCCCTGGGAAAGGTCGTTTGCCACCATGGCGAACTCGGCGAGCGCCACGGCATTGCCGTCGAGCGCCGCCTGCACGGCATCGGTAGAGGTTCCAAACACGATAGTCCGGCTGTCGTCGAAATCGTTGATGCCGGCCGCGGCCATCCACATGCGCCAGTTCGGCCATGTCACGCCTTGGCGCGACCATTCGATATGGGCAAGCGTGTGGTTGAAGAGGTCGCGCGGTTCGCGCAGCGGCGGGCCGGAGGTCAGCAGGCTCGGGCTGCACACCGGAATGAGGATGTTGTCGAACAGGCGATGGGCGCGAAGCCCCGGATACTTGCCGACCCCGAACCGGATGCCGACATCGACGTCGTCGAGTTCGAAATCGCGCACTTCGTAGCCGATGTCGAACCTCAGCTCGATACTGGGCTGAAGTTTGCGAAAATCGTCGACGCGCCGCATCAGCCATTTTGACGCGAACTGCGCGTCGAGCGTCACCTTCAGCAATGCCGTGCCGCGCGTAAGCTTGCGCGCCCGCGACACCGCCCGGTTGAGCAGGTCGAGCGCATCGATCGAGGCCTCGAACAGCACCGTACCTGCCTCGGTCAACCGGATGGTACGACTGGTTCGCGTGAACAGCACCAGCCCGAGCTGATCCTCGATTTCCTTGATCTGGTGGCTGACCGCCGCCGGCGTCAGCCCGAGCTCGTCGGCAGCGCGGGTGAAATTGAGGTGGCGGGCGGCGGCTTCCAGAGTCCTCAGCGCGCGCGTTCCGGGCAACAGACGGGACATCACCGTATCCTCAAATAAAACTTGACGATCCGAAAAGAACTACTCGTTTCTCTTATGGATTTCAATGCGGCATGATGCATCCATCGAAACACCATCAAGCCGGATTTGATATCCCGCGGAACACGGAGCGCATCATGTCCATCTTCATTTTGAACTCGCCCGCAGCTCGCTCGAACTGGTTCCATGCCGTAACGGACTGGCTTCGCCAGGCGAAAGTCGCCATCAACCTGCCGCGCCAGGACGTGGAGGACCTTTCGGATCGCCAACTGCGCGATGTCGGCGCGCAGCGCAAGGACGTGACGCGGGCCGTGGACCGGGAACTCGGCCGGCTTGGATTGCTGGACACTGGATGGCAGAAGCCGAGAAGGCGTTAGGCAATGGTGAGTAGGGAGTAGTGAGTAGTGAGTAGTGAGTAGTGAGTAGTGAAGGATTGAAACGACGCCGAGACCATCCTACTCCCTACTCCCTACTCCCTACTCCCTACTCCCTACTCCCTACTCCCTACTCCCTACCTCACCACCCTCACCACCGTCCGGTCCGACACCAGCGGCAACAGCCGCGCCATTGTCCGCGCTGTCACCGCCACGCAGCCTTGCGTCGGTGTGAAGCCTGGGCGCGCCAGATGGAAGAAGATGGCGCTGCCACGGCCGCGCCGGCGCGGCGCCATGTTCCAGTCGAGCACAAGGCAGGCGTCATAGAGGCGGTCGTCGCGCCGCATTCGCTCATGGCTGGCGCAATAGGGGATTTTCACCGGCCGGTTGTAGTTGCGGTCGTCCGGCACCTCGCACCAGCCGAGATCGGCGCCGATCGGCGCCATCGCCAGCCGGGTTTTGCGGCCGGCCGCGAAATGATCGCCCCGAAAATATCCTGACAAAATCCGCATCTCGCCAAGCGGCGTCGCACCGTCGCCTTCGCGCTTATTGGCCGAGATGCCGCCGCGTCCGAGCGCACAGGCAAACACCTTGCTGCCGGCCTGCAATATCCCCTGGCTGGGGTTGCCCGGCCTCGCCCGAACCACCAGCACACGCAGCCTTTTCGGCAAAATTGCGCCGGCTGCATTGCGATCGCGTTTTTTCTTGTATGATCGTGTCACGGAACAAATCACTGTGATCGGACTGTTGCGCCGGTCAGCTTCCGCATAAATGGGGGGCGGTCAACTGAAAATTCTTTTCAAAACAATGGATTGATCCATGACATCACGTACCATTCTGATCGTTGACGATGATGACGACCTGCGCGGAACCCTCGTCGAGCAACTGGCCCTTTACGAAGAATTCGACGTCTTGCAGGAAGCGACCGCCGCCAAAGGCGTCGCCGCGGCGCGCGGCGGGCTCATCGACCTGCTCATCATGGATGTCGGGCTGCCCGACATGGATGGCCGCGAGGCGGTGAAGATCCTGCGCAAGGGCGGCTACAAGGCGCCGATCATCATGCTGACCGGCCACGATACCGATTCCGACACAATTCTGGGCCTCGAGGCCGGCGCCAACGACTATGTCACCAAGCCGTTCCGCTTCGCCGTGCTGCTCGCCCGCATACGCGCACAACTGCGCCAGCACGAGCAGAGCGAGGACGCCACCTTTTCGGTCGGGCCCTACACGTTCAAGCCCAGCCAGAAGCTTCTGATCGACCAGCGCGGCGGCAAGGTGCGGCTGACCGAGAAGGAAGCCTCGATCATCAAATATCTCTATCGAGCCGACCAGAAGGTGGTGACGCGCGACGTCCTGCTCGAGGAAGTGTGGGGCTACAATTCCGGCGTCACCACGCACACGCTGGAAACTCACGTCTACCGGCTGCGCCAGAAGATCGAGCGCGATCCTTCCAATGCTGAAATTCTTGTGACAGAAAGCGGCGGCTACAAGCTGGTTCCTTAAACTTTTCATTGTTCAATAAGCGGTCGGGGCGGGACTGTTTCGGGGAGGATCCGGCTGGGGGAGCCTGGATCGGCCCGCTGCGCAGATTGAAGTGTTAGAGCGTCCTTTGCGCGTCCAATTGGACGCGCGGCGCTCTAAGGGAGGGATTGGACTGACCGTTCGGGGACGCAGCTAGAGATGGCGCTGGATGACGACATCCGCATCCTGTCCGCCGTGAAGCTCTTTGAGGGTTTCACGCAGGAACAGCTGCGCCTGCTCGCCTTCGGCGCCGAAGCCACCCATCTGCAGGCCGACCGCAAGCTGTACCGCGAGGATGACGAAGCCGACTCAGCCTATATCGTGGTCAGTGGCCGCATCGTGCTCTACCGCGAGCATGACGGCGACCGCATCCCGATCGGCACCGCCGGCCCCGGCACGATCCTCAGCGAACTGGCGCTGATCGCCGACTCAAGACGGCTGACCAGCGCCTCGGCCGAGACCGATTCGGAAGTGATAAGGTTGAGCCGCAAGATGTTTCGCCGCATCCTGGAGGAATATCCCGAAGTGGCGGTGAAACTGCACCAGCGAATCCTCGATGATTTTCAGGCCATGATCGCCCGCATCGAGAAGTTGGCCCCAAGGTTTGGCGGGTAGGTCCCCGCGACCGCGCTCACGCTTGGGTGTGTCGAGATTCAGGTCAGGCCGAGTCGAAAATGGCTGATACCGAGAACCGGAGCGGAGCGTACTCAAAGTACGCACCGGAAGCGCAGGTATCGGCCATTGCAGGCCGGCCTCACCTGAATATCGGCACGCCTAATCCAGGTCGAACCGCGCAATCACCGGCACATGGTCCGAGGGCCGCTCCCAGCCACGCGCCTCTCGCAGGATCTCATAGCCGGCAAAGCTCGGCACCAGGTTCGGTGACGACCAGACATGGTCGAGCCGGCGGCCGCGGTTCGAGGCTTCCCAGTCCCGCGCGCGATAGCTCCACCAGGTGTAGAGCTTCTGCTCTGGCGGCACGTCGAGCCGCATCAGGTCGACCCAGTCGCCGGCGATCCGCATCGCGTCGAAATTTTGCGTCTCGACCGGCGTGTGGCTGACGACGTTGAGCAATTGCTTGTGCGACCAGACATCGTGCTCCTGCGGCGCGATGTTGAGGTCGCCGACCAGGATCGAAGCCGACACCTGGTTATGCGCGGCGTGGATGGCGTTCATCTCGGCAACGAAATCGAGCTTGTGGCGGAACTTGCGGTTGATCTCCGGATCGGGCTCGTCGCCGCCGGCCGGCACGTAGAAATTGTGGACCAGGATTGCCTTGCCGCCGGCCTGCACCTTGACCGACAGATGCCGGCTGTCATCGATCTCGCAGAAGCGCCGTTTCTCGACAATCTCGATCGGCCGCCGCGCCACCGTCGCAACGCCGTGATAGCCCTTCTGGCCATGGAATGCGATGTGCTCGTAGCCGGCCTTGCGGAACGCCTTTTCCGGAAACAGCTCGTCGGGAACCTTCGTCTCCTGCAGGCAAAGCACATCGGGCGCCTGCTCCGTCAGCAGCCGCTCGACGATCGGCATGCGCAGGCGCACGGAGTTGATGTTCCAGGTGGCGATGGAGAAGGGCATGCGGCGATCCGAACAAGGTCGCCGATCTACTGCCAGCCGAGCGCCACAAACACAAGCCAGCCTTTGCGGGCGGCGGCCCTGATTCAGGTCAGGCCGAGTCGAAAATGGTGGTCTCCGAGAACTGGAGCGGAGCGTACTTAAACCACGTGAGCGCCGGAAGCGCAGGAGATCGCCATTTGCAGGCCGGCGTGACCGGATCTAGCGGTGGTTGGTGTTCAGCTCGCGGTTCGCCGTATAGTCGATGGCGAACGTATCCGCAGGGAAGCTGACGCCTTCCTTGGTGTTGTAGATCATCACCGTGGTGTCCTTGCCCTGCGCGTCGGTGATGGTCCACTGGCGCAGATCATAGGATTTCGGATCGAACATCATGGTGATCTTCGAATTGCCGAACACCGACTTGTCGGCAAGCTGGATGGTGGTGAGGTCGCTCTCTTCCTTGATCGATTTGACGCGGCCGCCCGAGAGGTCGATCTTGGTGTCGAGCAACAGCTTCAGCGGTGTCTTCGACAACGGATAGAGATCGGACGTTTTCAGCCGCTTGTTGAGGATGACCACCGACTTGCCGTCGGAAATCACCCGAAAATTTGACTTGCCGTCATAGTTGAAGCGAATCTTGCCTGGCCGCTCAAGGAAGAACTTGCCGCCGGTCTGCTGGTTGTTGGGGCCGAACTGGACGAACTCGCCGCTCATCGATTTGACCGAGGAGAAATGGTCGGCGATCTTTTGCGCCGTCGGCGGCACCGCCGCCTGCGCCGAGGCCAAGAGCTGGAACCCCGGCACGACGTTGATGGCCGCGGCGCCGGCAAGCATCAGGCCAAGGCCGAGCAACTGGCGACGGTTTGGAGCGAAATCGCTGATCGCGGAAAGATCGTTTTTCATGCCGGTCACTCTCGTGTGGTGTGTGTCTCGTTGCAGTCCGTGGACCCCCAGTTAGACTTAAGTTTGGCGGGCCGGACAGCGCTCAGTCGCTGTAACGCGCCAAAAGGTTCAAGGTTGCCGCCGGGCCATATCGGCTGATCAGAACTTGTCGTCCTCGGTCGGCACCAGAATTTCGCGTTTGCCGGCATGGTTGGCCGGGCCGACAATGCCTTCCTTCTCCATCTTCTCGATGATCGAGGCGGCGCGGTTGTAGCCGATGCCGAGCCGGCGCTGGATATAGCTGGTCGACGCCTTGCCGTCGCGCAGCACGACCGAGACCGCCTGGTCGTAGGGATCGTCGGAATCCTCGAAATTGCTGTTGCCACCACCGCCAGCGCCGCCCTTGCCCGACGGCTCGTCATCGTCCTCGCCGTCATCCTCGGTGATGGCGTCGAGATATTCGGGCACGCCCTGCAGCTTCAGATGGGCGACGATCTTCTCGACCTCGTCGTCGGCGACGAACGGGCCGTGCACGCGCTGGATGCGGCCGCCGCCGGCCATGTACAGCATGTCGCCCATGCCGAGCAGCTGCTCGGCGCCCTGCTCGCCCAGAATGGTGCGGCTGTCGATCTTCGACGTCACCTGAAAGGAGATACGGGTCGGGAAATTGGCCTTGATGGTGCCGGTGATGACGTCGACCGACGGACGCTGCGTCGCCATGATGACATGGATGCCGGCCGCGCGCGCCATCTGTGCCAAGCGCTGCACCGCGCCTTCGATGTCCTTGCCGGCGACCATCATCAAATCGGCCATCTCGTCGATGATGACGACGATGTAGGGCATCGGCTCGAGATCGAGGTTCTCGGTCTCGTAGATCGCCTCGCCGGTCTGGCGGTCGAAGCCGGTCTGCACGGTGCGCGAGATTTTTTCGCCCTTCTTTTCAGCCAACTGCACGCGCGCGTTGAAGCCGTCGATGTTGCGCACGCCGACCTTGGACATCTTGCGGTAGCGGTCCTCCATCTCGCGCACCGTCCATTTCAACGCCACCACGGCCTTCTTCGGGTCGGTGACCACCGGCGTCAGAAGGTGCGGGATGCCGTCATAGACGGAAAGTTCGAGCATCTTCGGGTCGATCATGATCAGTCGGCAGTCCTGCGGCGTCAGCTTGTAGAGCAGCGACAGGATCATGGTGTTGATGGCGACGGACTTGCCGGAGCCGGTGGTGCCTGCGACCAGCACATGCGGCATCTTGGCGATATCGACGATCACCGCCTCGCCATTGATGGTCTTGCCCAGCGCCAGCGCCAGCTTGGACTTGGTCGTCTCGAAATCGCGGCTGGCCAGGATCTCCCGGAGATAGACGGTCTCGCGCTTGGCATTCGGCAATTCGATGCCGATGGCGTTGCGGCCGGGCACCACGGCGACGCGGCAGGCAATGGCGCTCATCGAGCGGGCGATGTCGTCGGACAGGCCGATGACGCGCGACGATTTGATGCCGGGCGCCGGCTCCAACTCATAGAGCGTGACCACCGGGCCGGGCCGTACCGCGATAATCTCGCCCTTGACGCCGAAATCCTCCAGAACGCCTTCGAGCAGGCGCGCATTCTGCTCCAGCGCGTCCTTGGACAGGCTGGCGTCGCGCACCACGTTCTTCGGCTCCGACAGGAAATGCAGCGACGGCATTTCGAATGTTTCCGAGCCGATCAGCGAGGTCTGCGCCTCGCGCTGGACGCGCGCGCCGGGAGCGGGACGCGGCGCAGGTGCGGCGACGCGGGTCGCCGCATCTGACCGGAAGTTTTGCACCTTGGCGTTCGGCGCGGCACGGCGCTGGACCGGCTCGTCGTCGAGTTCGACCTCCTCGTCGCCATTGTCGAAACCGGCATCGAGGACGTCGTCATCGTCCGGATCGACGGAAACGCTGCGGTCATTGACCATGGCGGCGAAGAATTCCGGCTCGACGCGGGCGCGGCCATCCGGGCTCATCCGCGCTTCGGCGAATTCCGCCGATTCGACCCGTTCGGCGGCGCGGCGCCATGCGGTGGAGCGCTGCTCCATCTCCGGCTCGAACTCGTCGCGCTCCTGCTGGCGGCGCACAGCCCGGCGATGCATCCAGGCGCGGAAAGACAGCCACCAGTGGGTAACGGCGCCGAGCGCCAGTATCCCCTCGTCGCCCTCGTCCTCGTCTTCGTCGAAGAGCAGATCGTCCTCTCGGGGATCGGGCTCCGCGGTGCGCTCCATGACGGCAAAGCCGTTCTTGCGCGCAATCAGCGCCGAGCCATAGGCAAACAGCCACAGCGCCGGCGCAATGAGCACCATGGCAATGATGCTGGCAACGATGCCGGTCGGGTAGCCGCCAATGACCACGCCCGGAATATTGAGCACCATGTCGCCGAACACACCGCCGAGGCCGGTCGGCAACGGCCACGTCTTGGGCGGCACCACGCAGCCGGCCATCGCCGCCGCGAGCAGCGCGAAGCCGAACCAGGCAAGGCCGCGCTTCGGCAGCCTGTCGACGCCGCGCGCCGAAAACAGGAGAAAGCCCCAGATCACCGCCGGCACCAGGGCGGCGACCGCGGCAAGGCCGAAGAACTGCATGGCGAGGTCGGAGAATACCGCGCCCGCATAACCCATGGCGTTGGTGACGATGTTGGCGGTGGCGTGCGAGAAGCTGGGATCGGCGACGTTCCAGGTCGCCAGCGCCGCGACGCCAAAGGCGACCAGCGCAAACAGGCCGGCGCCGACCAGCCGCCCGACCTGGCGCCGCGCGAATGCCTGGATGCCGTGCCCCGTATCGGTCAGCGCGAGCGGTGCTGAAGCCCCTGAACGCATGCTTCGTTCCCCGTCTGTCATGGACTGGCCGGGCGCATGACGCACTCCGGCAGATTCGGATGTCAGACTATCGGGGGGAAGGTTAAGGCCGCATTAACTATACGCACCCAGAGCCACGATCTTGCTCACTCCACTGTAGGCAGTCTCAACAGTTCGGAACCAATCCGGTCGACGTCTCCCCGCCGGCGGCCATCACTAGAACGTGATTGCGCAGGACCGAGGCCTGCCAGCACGGTTGCCAAAAAGAGAGGCCCGGAATGACCCGGGCCTCAAAGCGTGAACTCCTTTCGGGAGCGTCACGACGGGATGGGAGAATGCGGGGCGGCCGAGGCCGCCCCGCAAGGCTTACGAGTGGTAGGCCGCTTCGCCATGCGAAGTCAGGTCGAGGCCTTCGCGCTCGGCGTCGGCTGTCGGACGCAGACCGATGATCAAGTCGACGACCTTGTAGAGGATTGCGCTGCCGATGCCCGACCACAGCAGGGTTACCAGGACGCCTTTGCCCTGCGCCAGCAGCTGCGTGGCCGTGCCGGCATAGCCGGCGGCGAAGTCGGCCGTCGAATAGTCGACGATGCCGGCGCCGCCGAGGGCGGGATTGACCAGAATGCCAGTGCCTAGCGCACCGATGATGCCACCGACGCAGTGGACGCCGAAGACATCGAGGCTGTCATCATAGTCGAACGTGTTCTTCACCACCGAGACGAAGAAGTAGCAGACGAAGGTGGCAACGATGCCAAGCACGATAGCGCCCATCGGGCCGGCAAAACCTGCAGCCGGCGTAATCGCGACGAGGCCGGTGACCGCGCCCGAAACAGCGCCGAGCATGGAGGCTTTGCCGCGCAGCAGCGATTCAAGCACGATCCAGGCCACTGCCGCCGCCGCCGTGGCGACGAAGGTGTTGATCATCGCCAGCACCGCATAGGCGTTCGCTTCGAGGTTCGAACCGGCGTTGAAGCCGAACCAGCCGACCCACAGCAATGAAGCGCCGACCATGGTCAGCGTCATCGAGTGCGGCGCCATGATGTCCTTCTTGTAGCCGATGCGCTTGCCGATCATCAGCGCGCCGACGAGACCGGCAATGCCCGCATTGATGTGAACGACCGTGCCGCCGGCGAAGTCGATGGCGCCGAAGCTGAAGATCAGGCCGGACGGGTCGGCATAGGCGCTCGGGCCGCCCCAGAACCAGACCATGTGCGCGATCGGGAAGTAGATTAACGTCACCCATAGGATAACGAAAAGGATCAAGGCGGAGAATTTGACGCGTTCGGCGAATGCGCCGACGATCAGGGCGGGCGTGATGCAGGCGAAGGTCATCTGGAAGACGACGAACACCAGTTCAGGAATGGCGACGCCCTTGCTGAAGGTTTCCGAAAGCGTCGATACGTTGACGCCGGAGAGAAACATCTTCGAAAGGCCGCCGACGAAGGCGTTGCCCGGGGTGAAGGCGAGGCTGTAGCCGTAGAAGACCCAGATGATCATGACCACGCTGGTGATGGTGAAGACCTGCATCAGCACCGACAGCATGTTCTTGGTACGAACCAGGCCGCCGTAGAAAAGCGCAAGGCCGGGAATGGTCATCAACAGCACCAGCACGGTGGAAATCATCATCCACGTGGTGTCGCCCTTGTCGACGGTAAAAGCCGGCGCTGCTGGCGCTGCCGCCGCGACGGCGGGAGCCGCCTCCTGCGCGAAGGCAGCAACCGTGCCCAATGCTCCGAGCGCTAAGGAGCCCAGCAGCGCGGAGCGCGCCACTGACTTCAAGGTGGAAGGTATATTCATTGAACTCTCCATTGGAATACGTGTTCGCCGCTCAAAGTGCGTCGGTGTCTGTTTCGCCGGTACGGATGCGCACCGCCTGATCGATGCCGAAGACGAAGATCTTGCCGTCGCCGATCTGGCCGGTCTTGGCCGCCGCCGTGATGGCTTCGACGGCCTTGTCGACCAGGTCTGTGCTAACCGCGACTTCGATCTTGATCTTCGGCAGGAAACTGACCGCGTATTCCGCCCCGCGATAGATTTCCGTGTGTCCCTTCTGACGCCCGTAGCCTTTGACTTCGGTGACGGTCAGGCCCTGGATGCCGACGGCGGTGAGTGCTTCGCGCACCTCGTCGAGCTTGAACGGCTTGATGATTGCCATCACGATTTTCATAAGGTTTCACCCTTTGCTGTTGCGGTCCCCCGCGTTTGCACACCTTCACCGATCCCAAAAAGCCCGGAGAGTGCCCAATAGGATTCAAGCTCCGTGCCAGTTGCCGAAGCAGGGTGTTAACTCATTGTAAATAAACGGATCGCTCGAGTCCCGGCGCCACGGTGCGCACTGTCAACGGACAGTCACTGATTAAAAAGTAGGCAATTTTTCGAAAATGCCTATTCCGCAGGCGGCCGCTTCAGCCGGATCAGGCCTTCCTGGGCAACCGAGGCGATCAGCGTGCCGTCGCGGGCAAACAGCGAGCCGCGGGTGAAGCCGCGCGACCCCTGCGTCGACGGGCTGTCCTGCGTGTACAGGATCCAGTCATCGAGCGGATTGCTGCGATGGAACCACATCGCATGGTCGAGGCTCGCCGCCTGGATGTCGCGGTCGAAAATGGCGCGGCCGTGCGCAAAGGTCGAGGTGTCGAGCAGCGTCATGTCGGAGAGGTAGGCAAGCACCGCCGCCTGGATGCCGCGGTCGGTCGGCACCGGGCCGGTGGTGCGGATCCAGATGTTCTGCTGCGGCTCCAGCTTTTCGCGGCTGGTGTAATGCTTCAGCATCACCGGCTTCATCTCGATCGGCCGGTCACGCTCCCAGTAGCGCTTGATGCCGTCCGGCACCGCCTCGCCGAACTTGCCCAGCAATTCGCGCTGCGACAACAGGCTGTCGGGCGGCGGCACGTCGCGCGGCATCGGCAGCTGATGCTCAAGGCCAACCTCGTCCTGCTGGAACGAGGCTTCCAGCGAAAAGATCGCCTGGCCGTGCTGGATCGCCACCACGCGCCGCGTGGTGAAGGAGCCGCCATCGCGGATGCGGTCGACCTCGTAGACGATCGGCACCTTGGTGTCGCCGGGCCGCATGAAATAGCCGTGCAGCGAATGCACGTGGCGCTCGGGCTCGACGGTGCGCTGCGCGGCGACCAGCGCCTGGGCGATGGTCTGGCCGCCGAAAACGCGCTGCCAGTCGAGCTTGGGGCTGCGACCACGGTACAGATTGTGTTCCAGCTGCTCGAGGTCGAGAATGCTGAGAAGCTCGTCCATGGCCGCCGTCATGCTTCGTGACCTCGCCGTAAGATGCTATGGCGGTTTCCGACAGGAATGGCGGGCAGTCAAGGCCGGAATGCCCCAGTGGGCGGGGATGGTCGAGACTTCGAAAGGAATTGACATGGCGAACCGCAACCCGGACGCAAAAACCCCGCTCGACGTGCTGGTCGCTGGCGCCGGCTATGTCGGCCTCGCCGCCGCCGTGTCGCTGAAACAGGCGCGGCCGAACCTGGCTGTCGCCGTCGTCGATGCCGCGCCCCCCGGCGTCTGGCAAAAGGATGGCCGCGCCTCGGCGATCGCCGCCGCCGCCTGCCGCATGCTCGACCAGCTCGGCGTCTGGCAGGAAATCGTCGGGCAATCGCAGGCGATCACCGAGATGATCGTCACCGATTCGCGCACCGCCGATCCGGTGCGTCCGGTGTTTCTCACCTTCGATGGCGAGGTCGCGCCGGGCGAACCGTTCGCCCACATGGTCACCAACAAGGACCTGAACGGCGCCTTGCGCCGCCGCGCGCAAAAGCTCGGCATCGACATCATCGAAGGTGTCGCGGTCGCATCGTTCGACGGCAATGGCGCCGGCATCACCGTGCATCTGGCCGACGGCGCGGCGATTAAGGCGCGGCTGCTGGTCGCCGCCGACGGCGTCAATTCCAAATTGCGCGACATGGCCGGCATCAAGACGGTGAAATGGGAATATGGCCAGTCCGGCATCGTCTGCACGGTGGCGCATGAGCGCCCGCACAATGGCCGCGCCGAAGAGCATTTTCTGCCGGCCGGCCCGTTTGCAACGCTGCCGCTCAAGCCCACCGAGGACGGCACCAACCGTTCGTCGCTGGTCTGGGTCGAACGTTCCGAGGATGCCGAGAAGCTGGTCTCGGGCGACGACCTCGTCTTCGAGCAGGAGCTTGAAATGCGCTTCGGCCTGAAGCTCGGCGAAATCCGCGTCACCGACAAGCCGCGCGCCTGGCCGCTCGGCCTGACCAGCGCGCGCGCCTTCGTCGCCCCGCGCGTAGCACTTGCCGGCGACGCCGCGCACGGCATCCACCCGATCGCCGGCCAGGGCCTCAATCTCGGCTTCAAGGATGTGGCGGCCCTTGCCGAAGTGGTGGTCGAGGCCGATCGCTTGGGACAGGATATCGGCGCGCTCGACGTGCTCGAGCGCTACCAGCAATGGCGCCGCTTCGACACGGTGCAGATGGGCGTCACCACAGATGTGCTGAACCGGCTGTTTTCCAACGACATCGACCCGCTGCGCCAGCTCCGCGACATAGGCCTCGGCCTTGTCGAACGGATGCCCAGGCTGAAGGAGTTCTTCATCCGCCAGGCGTCGGGGTTGTCCAACGGCACACCACGGCTGCTCAAGGGTGAGGCGATTTAGGCCGGGAATGAGTGCCGCTTTGTCATAGACGCGGCTCGGCTCCTGACATCAGCCGCGCAATGTTGGCGCGGTGGCGCACGATCACGTAGATGCCGCCGGCGATGACCAGCAACCGGTAGGGCAATGGTTGTCCCATGCCGCCGACGAGGGCGATCGCGGTGAGCGCCGCCAGCATCGAACTCAGGGACACAATTCGGGAAACTGCCAACACCACGGCAAATGCCGTCGCCGCGCCTAGGCCCACAGGCCAGGACATCGCCAACAAAACACCCAACCCCGTCGCAGCCGATTTGCCGCCGGTGAAATTCAGCCAGATCGAACGGCTATGCCCAAGCAAAACAGCGAGTCCGGCCAGGCATACAATCCAAGGAGCCCAAACGGGCATATCAGATATTGCCGACGGCGGCGTTGCGGAGGACCAGAAACAAAACCAACGGGCAAAGATGACCGCTGCCGCCCCTTTCAGCACGTCCACCAGAAGCACCACCAATGCTGGCCATTTCCCGAGTGTGCGCAATACATTTGTCGCACCGGTGGACTTGGAGCCGTGCTCCCGGATATCGATGCCCTTAAGCAGTTTCCCCGCCAGATAGCCGGCAGGCGTAGAGCCGATAAGGTAAGCGGCAGCCGATCCTACCACGCTCGCTATCCAGAATGACATGCGCCCGGGCTGTTTCTCAGTTGACCTCAAACCCCAGCTTCTGCCGCAGTCGCAGCATGCGTTGGTCGGCGACCTTGAAACTCTGCTCGCCGCTCTTGGCAACACGATCCAGCATCTGCAGCAGATCTTCGCGCTCATGCGGATCGAGGCGCTCGCGCAGGAAGGGCGCCAGCTTGTCGATGACGATCGTCGTGTCGTCGATCTGCGCCGCGGCCCATTTGGCGTAGACGACGGCTTCATCGGTCTTCTTCTGGTTGTCCGCAATCTGCGAGATCACCTCGCGGATGACCGTTTCGCGCTTCGGCAGGATCGGGCCGTGCTCCGCTGCCAGTGCGGTGATCAGCGTTGCCGCCGCCACCACCGGATCGTCGATCGCCGTCAGCGGCGACAGCGCCGCCTGCTTGCGCAGCTTCTTGCGCCTTATGTTGCCCTGGACGCGGCCGACGACGTCGGCGACCTCGCGCGCGGCTTCGTTCATGGCCTTCATGCGATACCACCAGAACGCCCCGGCTCCCAGCACGCCGAGAATAGCAATCAGGAAAGGCATGTCGAATTCCCCCGAAAATTGCGGCGACGATAGGAGAACTCCGGCGTTGCTTCAACACGCAAGAATTGTATCTGATGAGAAAACAGAGCTGGCCCCCTAATCATCCAGACGCCGAGATCGGACGTCCTGGGTTCAGGTCGCTCGTCACGGGCACTAATGATGCAACCGCTTAGCGATAACGCCGACTTCGCGTCGAGCGCGGTGCCCATTATGACGATCCGTTCGGCCACTGCAATGCGGCTGTCGGCGCGGTGACGCCGGCCTGGGACGATCCGATGTTCCACCCGTTTCTCTACGGGTCGTGGCAAGGGGCGGAATACCGCGCCGGCTTCTACGGCCTTGCCGGCTGGCACAAGGAAGGCCATATGCTGCGCGCGCTGTTCGAGGGCGTGATGTTCGAGCATAGGCGCCACATCAATGTCCTGAAGGACGCCGGTGTCAGCTTCGACAAGGCGGTCCTGTCCGGCGGCGGCTCGCGCAGCGAGCACTGGCCGCAAATCTTCGCCGACGGGCTTGGGGTGCCGATCACCGTGCCTGAGGCGCGCGAGACCGGCGCGCTTGGCGCGGCAATCGGCGCCGGGGTCGCGGCCGGCCTGTTCGCCGACTATGAGGCCGGCGTCGACGCCATGACCCGGTCAAGCGCCGCCTACCGTCCGAACCCGGCCATGCAGGACCATTACAACAGGCGTTATCGCGCCTATTGCGGCCTTGCCGATACGCTGCGATCGTTCTGGGCCGAACAGGCGGCAGAACCGAGTAGAACACCGCCGAGTAAACCACCGCAATGACCCAACGGCTCGATGGCGACTACGACTACATCATCGTCGGCGCAGGCACGGCGGGCTGCGTGCTGGCCAATCGGCTGAGCGAAAACCCGGCGACGCGCGTGCTGCTGCTTGAGGCCGGCGGCAGCGACAATTATCACTGGGTGCATATCCCGGTCGGCTATCTCTATTGCATCGGCAATCCGCGCACCGACTGGATGATGAAGACTGCCCCCGAATCCGGCCTGAACGGCCGCTCGCTGGTCTATCCCCGCGGCAAGGTGCTGGGCGGCTGCACCTCGGTCAACGGCATGATCTACATGCGCGGCCAGGCGGCGGACTACGATGGCTGGCGGCAGATGGGCAATGTCGGCTGGGGCTGGGACGATGTGCTGCCCTACTTCCTCAAATCCGAGGACCATCATGGCGGCAAGACCAAGCTGCATGGCTCCGGCGGCGAATGGAAAGTGGCGCGGCAACGCCTGTCCTGGCCGATCCTGAACACCGTGCAGGAGGCGGCCAAGGAATTCGGCATCATGCCGCGCGAGGATTTCAATGACGGCGACAATGAGGGGTCCGGCTTCTTCGAAGTCAACCAGAGCAAGGGCGTGCGCTGGAACACAGCCAAGGCATTCTTGCGCCCGGCGCTGCGACGGCCGAACCTGAGGCTGGTCGTCAACGCCCATGTCGAGACGGTGTTGTTCGAGGGCAAGCGTGCTATCGGCGTTTGTTATCGCGCCGGCGGCCGAACCATTGAGGCAAAGGCCAGGAGCGAGGTGCTGCTGACCGCCGGTTCGATCAACACGCCGAAACTGCTGGAGCTTTCCGGGGTCGGCGAGCCGGATCGCCTCGCCGCGCTCGGCATCGATGTGGTTCACGCCAGCCCCGATGTCGGCGAGAACCTTCAGGACCATCTGCAGATCCGCACTGTCTACAAAGTGTCGTCGGCGCTGACGCTCAACACGCTAGCCAACAGCCTGAGCGGCAAGGCGAAGATCGCGCTGCAATATGCCTTTGGCCGCTCGGGACCGATGTCGATGGCGCCGAGCCAGTTCGGCATGTTCTCGAAATCCAGTCCGTCGATGGCGACGCCGGACCTGGAGTACCACGTCCAGCCCTTGTCTACCGACCGGCTGGGCGACCCGCTGCACCCGTTCCCGGCAATCACCATGTCGGTCTGCAATCTGCGGCCCGAGAGCGTCGGCTCGGTGCACGCCACGACCCGCGACCTGGCGGTGCAGCCGGAAATCCGGCTGAACTATCTCTCGACGGTGCGCGACCGCGAGATCGCGCTGCGTTCGGTGCGCCAGGCGCGCGGCATCATGACCGCCAAGGCTCTTGCCGGCTTCCATCCGGAAGAAATCCTGCCTGGTCTCGCCCACCAGTCGGACGAGGACCTGCTGCACCAGATCGGCTCGATCGCCACGACCATCTTCCACCCGGTCGGCACCTGCCGGATGGGTGTCGACGACCGCGCCGTCGTCAGCCCGGACCTGCGCGTGACCGGTATCGAGGGGCTGCGGATCATCGACGCGTCGATCATGCCGCGCATCGTCTCCGGCAACACCGCCTCGCCAGTGGTGATGATCGCCGAGAAGGCGGCGGATATGATCCGCCGGCCTGCATGACCTCGCCGCCGCCTATGACCCCGGCACGTCGTAGATCGCCCTGACCTCGATCGTGCCGATTTCGGCCAGCGGAATCTCGCCTGCGATCGCCAGCGCCTGTTCGAGACCGTCGGCCTCGATCATGACGAAACCGAGCAATTGCTCCTTGGTTTCGGCAAACGGACCGTCCGTGATCAGCCGCTTGCCCTGGCGCCGCCGCACCGTCTTCGACGTCTTCACCGATTGCAGCGCCTGCGCGATGATCAGCTTGCCTTGCTGGTCCAATGACCGGTCGTAGGCCATCGAATCGGCGTCGAGCTTGGCCTGACGCTCCGGCGTCATGGCATGGAGGTCCTTTTCCTCGCCGTAGACCAGACAGACATATTTCATTTCCAGCTCCCTTGCTGTGACGAAGCATATGCGATCACGGCGCCGGCGGCATCCTTGCCGGCAGCAGCGTGGTCGAGCACGCAGACCGCAATGCCGATCACGGCGACCGCAGCAAGCAGCCGGCCGAAGCCGGAAGGTCGCGAGCACTCGATCTCGTGTAGACGCGCGCTTTTGTCGGCGTCGTTCCAATGGGCAGAAAACAGATTGTTCATCTTGGATCTCCATCCGCCACGAGAATCCGTGGACGCTCGCAGGACGGCCGGCGCCGATGCAAGTCGACATTTTTGCACGCACATTTTTTCAGAAGAATTTGCAGGGCACGCCGGCGTCGCATCCGGCCGAAACAGCGCGGTGGTCTTCCCCTGCCGCCGCGCTATAGTTGGAGGGAACGCCGCGTGGCCGGCGCTGTCGCTGTAATCAAGGAGAATTCTATGGACCGTACCGCAAACGCCGTCTGGAAAGGCAATCTGAAGGAGGGCACGGGCACGCTCGACAGCCAGAGCGGCACTTTGAAAGGCACGCCCTATTCGTTCAAGGCTCGCTTCGAGGACGAGAGCGGCAAATCCGGCACCAATCCCGAAGAGTTGATCGCGGCGGCACACGCCGGATGCTACGCCATGCAGCTGTCGCATTTCCTGGCCGAGAACGGCACGCCCGCCACCGAGCTCGACGCCAAGGCGGTGGTGACGCTGGTCCCCGGCACCGGCATCACCGGCAGCGCCATCACCCTGGTCGGCAAGGTACCGGGCATTGATGCGGCGAAGTTCAAGGAACTGGCCGAGAAGGCCAAGGCGGAGTGCCCGGTTTCGAAGGCGCTGGGGGCCATCGCAGTGTCGCTCGACGCGAAGCTGGGGTGATCCGCCGATTTTGCCCGGGGTAGCGATTCTTCGCGCCCCCCTCTGCCCTGCCGGGCATCTCCCGGGGAGATTGGAAGCTCGGTAGCTGGCACTTTCTTTCGACGTTCGTGATTGGCGAAGGCCGGCGTGACATCTGATCTCCCCACTTGAGGGGGAGATGGCCGGCAGGCCGGAGGGGGGTGCTGTCCCACCAACGTCTCGGATAACTATTAGGCGCCCAGCGCATCAAGCCGGGCGCGAAGGGCTGCGACTTCCTGCTCCAGAGCCTCCAATCTCGCTTCCAGGTCGGAAGCAGGCAAGGCCGGCGCGCTCCGCTGCACCGATAACGCCGCGACGTCCACCGGTCCTGCGAGCAGATGCACGTAGCGGTCCTCGCGCTGGCCTGGCCCGCGCGGTATTTCCTGGATCAGCGGCGGTCGGCGGCCGATCAGCATGTCGAGTTCAGCGCGCAGGTCTTCGATCGACGAAAACCGTGCCATGCGCTCAGCTCGCGCCAGCAACTCATGCGCCGTCTGCGGCCCGCGCAGCAAAAGCAGGCCGATCACCGCAGTCTGCGGCCTCGTCAGCGAGAAGCGCTGCGCCATCTGATGCTCATAGCGCTCGACGCGCGAGCCGAACATCTGACGCACCAGCCCCTTCTGCTCGAGCAGCTTCAGCGTCCGATGCACCTCTGTCGGCTCGAGCGCCATCACAGGCTCGCGCGCCGTCTTCTGGTTGGCGGCTGCAAGTGCTGCATTCAGCGTCAGCGGATAGACATCCGGCGTCAGCTCCTTCTTCTCGATCAGGCAGCCGAGCACACGGACTTCGATCGGATTAAGGATTGGAAGCTCTTCGCTCATTGGGTTGAGTATCCTTTCTAGCGCCGGCGAGACAGCGCCCACCTCTCTGTCCTACCGGATATCTCCCCACCCGTGGGGGAGATGTCCGGCAGGACAGAGGGGCGCGCGAAGGATCGCCGCGTTCGAGATTGCCGCGAGCGAACTCGCCTCAACTAAACCCGCCGCTCCACCATCATCTTCTTGATCTCGGCAATCGCCTTGGCCGGGTTGAGCCCCTTCGGGCAGGTCTGGGCGCAGTTCATGATGGTGTGGCAGCGGTAGAGCCGGAACGGGTCTTCGAGATCGTCGAGCCGTTCGCCCGTGGCTTCGTCGCGGCTGTCGATCAGCCAGCGATAGGCCTGCAGCAGCGTCGCCGGGCCGAGATAGCGGTCGCCGTTCCACCAATAGCTCGGGCACGAGGTCGAGCAGCAGGCGCATAGGATGCACTCGTAGAGCCCGTCGAGCTTTTCGCGGTCCTCATGGCTCTGCAGCCATTCCTTGGCCGGCTCTGGCGACACTGTCTTCAGCCATGGCTGGATCGAGGCGTGCTGGGCGTAGAAATTGGTGAGGTCGGGCACCAGGTCCTTGACCACCTGCATATGCGGCAGCGGGTAGACTTTGACGGCGCCGGAAATGTCGTCGCAGCCCTTGGTGCAGGCCAGCGTGTTGGAGCCATCGATGTTCATGGCGCAGGAGCCGCAAATGCCTTCGCGGCAGGAGCGGCGCAACGCCAGCGTCGGGTCGATCTTGTTCTTGATCCAGAGCAGCGCATCGAGCACCATCGGCCCGCAATCGTCCATGTCGACGAAATAGGTGTCGATGCGCGGGTTCTCGTCATCGTCGGGCGACCAGCGGTAGATGCGGTATTCCCGCAGGTTGGTGGCGCCCTCCGGCTTCGGCCAGGTCTTGCCCGGCTGCACCTTGGAGTTCTTGGGAAGCGTGAGTTCGACCATTACCTCTGGTCCTTTCGGATGACGGGCTTCGGCACCATGGTCAGTACACCCTGGCCTTCGGCGCGATCTTGGCAAGGCTGATGCCGCCGTCCTTTTCCGCCACCAGCGGCTCGGTGTGCACGGGACGATAGCTGAGGCTCACCTGGCCGTCCTCGCTTAGCCGGGCCAGCGTATGCTTGCGCCAGATAATGTCGTCGCGGGCCGAAAAATCTTCGCGCGCATGCGCGCCGCGGCTCTCCTTGCGCGCCTCGGCGCCGTAGACCGTGGTGATGGCGTTGGCCATCAGATTTTCCAGCTCCAGCGTCTCGACCAGGTCGGAATTCCAGATCATCGAGCGGTCGGAGACTTTCAGGTCCTTGAGCTCGGTCCATATCTGCGAAATGCGCTTGCAGCCGTTTTCGAGCGACTCCTGTGTGCGGAACACGGCGGCGTCTTCCTGCATCGCCTTCTGCATTTTCTCACGCAGAACAGCGGTTGGCGTCGAGCCATTGGCGTGGCGCAGCCGGTCGAAGCGGTCCATGATGTTTTCGACCGAGGCTTCGTTGGGCGAAGGGATCGCCGAATTACGGTCGATGACCTGGCCGGCGCGGATTGCGGCGGCGCGGCCGAACACCACCAGATCGATCAGCGAGTTCGAGCCCAGCCGGTTGGCGCCGTGCACGGAGGCACAGCCGGCCTCGCCGACCGCCATCAGCCCGGGTGACACCCGGTCAGGATTCTCGACAGTCGGGTTCAGCACCTCGCCCCAGTAATTGGTCGGCACGCCGCCCATATTGTAGTGCACCGTCGGCAGCACGGGGATCGGCTCCTTGGTCAGGTCGACGCCGGCGAAAATCCTGGCCGATTCCGAAATGCCCGGCAGCCGCTCATGCAGCACGGCCGGATCGAGATGGTCGAGATGCAGGAAGATATGGTCCTTGTTCTTGCCGACCCCGCGGCCTTCGCGGATCTCCAGCGTCATGCAACGCGAGACGACGTCGCGCGAGGCCAGGTCCTTGGCCGACGGCGCGTAGCGTTCCATGAAGCGCTCGCCCTCGGAATTGACGAGATAGCCGCCCTCGCCGCGCGCGCCTTCGGTGATCAGGCAGCCGGCGCCGTATATGCCTGTCGGATGGAACTGCACGAACTCCATGTCCTGCAGCGGGAAGCCCGCCCGTGCCGCCATGCCGCCGCCGTCGCCTGTACAGGTGTGCGCCGACGTCGCCGAGAAATAGGCGCGGCCATATCCGCCGGTCGCCAGCACCACCATCTTGGCGGAGAAGCGATGGATGGTGCCGTCGTCGAGGTTCCAGGCGACGACGCCGGTGCAGGTGCCGTCCGGTTCCATGATCAGGTCGAGCGCAAAATACTCAATGAAGAACTGCGCATTGTTCTTCAGCGACTGGCCGTAGAGCGTGTGCAGGATGGCGTGACCGGTGCGGTCGGCGGCGGCACAGGTGCGCTGCACCGGCGGGCCGTCGCCATAATTCATCATGTGGCCGCCGAACGGCCGCTGGTAGATCTTGCCCTCTTCGGTGCGCGAGAACGGCACGCCGTAATGCTCGAGCTCGTAGACCGCCGCCGGTGCCTCGCGCACCAGATATTCCATGGCGTCGACGTCGCCCAGCCAGTCCGAACCCTTGACGGTGTCGTACATGTGCCACTGCCAGGAGTCCGGACCCATGTTGGACAGCGACGCGGCAATGCCGCCTTGTGCCGCCACCGTGTGCGAGCGGGTCGGGAACACTTTGGTGATGCAGGCCGTGCGCAGGCCCTGCTCGGCCATGCCGAGCGTGGCGCGCAGGCCGGCGCCGCCGGCGCCGACGACCACCACGTCGAACTTGTGGTCGACAAAGGTATAGCCGGTGGCCGATTTCGCGTCCTTGGCCAAATCAGCCTCCGAATGCCAGTTTGAGCAGGGCGAAGATCGAGGCGACGCCGACCGCTATGGTGAAAAACGTGCTGAGTGCGATCAGCGCCAGCTTCATGCCTTCGGCATGCACGTAATCCTCGATAATGACCTGCATGCCGACACGCATATGGGTGAGACCGGAAACGAGCACCAGCGCCAACACCAGCGCCACGAACGGACTGGCGAGCGCCGCCCGCACCTCGGCGAAGCCGGCGCCATTGAGCGCGATCAGGAACCCGACGAAGAACAGTATCAGCGGGATGTTGGCAAAGGCCGTCAGCCGCTGTCGCCAGAAATGCCCGGTGCCTTCGCGGGCCGAGCCCAGACCGCGGACCTTGGCCAGCGGCGTGCGCATATCG
The DNA here is from genome assembly GCF_030323165.1 of Mesorhizobium sp. C416B. Lineage (NCBI taxonomy): Bacteria > Pseudomonadati > Pseudomonadota > Alphaproteobacteria > Hyphomicrobiales > Phyllobacteriaceae > Mesorhizobium > Mesorhizobium sp. C416B. Next base: position 4,011,039 of record NZ_CP100471.1, on the reverse strand, counting down.
TTGTTGTTCGTGCCGCTCATCACAAGGTTCCCCGCGCCATGTAGCCGGCGACCCAGATCAGCAGCGTGAGCAGGATGGAACCGGCGAGCGTCGCCCAGGCGATCTTCGATGCCGTGTGTTTCTCCAGCCCGGCGCCGGTGTCCCAGACGAGATGGCGCACGCCGCCCAGCATGTGGTGCATCAGCGCCCAGGTGTAGCCGAACAGGATGAGCCGGCCGAGCCAGGTGCCGAAGGCCCAGTTGATCCAATCGAAAGCGCCTTGCGAACTCGCCGCCGCCATCAGCCACGCGGCGACCAGCAGCGTGCCGAAATACAGCGCCCCGCCAGTGATGCGGTGAATGATCGACATCGTCATGGTGATCGGTGGGCGGTAAATCGTCAGGTGCGGCGAGAGCGGCCGTTCACGTCTGGCGGTTCGGGTGGCTGGTGATTTGCTCATGGCTGCCCCAGTTCGATGTCCGGAGCCGCGGTGGAAAGCGGCACTTACCGCCTCGATATATGACTTCAGACAGCCGGTTTCTAATGCTCTTTTTGCACCGCGTCAAAGCCGGAAAATCGTTTTGAAAACGTCATTTAGTCTGACAAAAGGCCGCTGTTTCGCTTCAATCGATTTGGCCACCGTCGAAAGCCGGCGCACCGTTCGCTGCAGTGCGGCATTTCCTTTGCAATCGACGCCAGGCTATCGTTTGCAGGTCTGTGGTGTCGAGCCCCTCTTCATCACCAGCGCCTCGCGCGCGTCGATCACGATTGCGTCATGCGACGCGGCTTCCTGGTAGCGGCTGGACTGGTTGGCGGGTGATGCGGCAAACTCCTCGGTCGTGCCGTCGGGCCTGACAACACGCAACGCCGTGCCGAGGTTCTGGATGGTGATCATGCCGCCATTGCCGCATCTGTAAGTTGCCGTGCCGACAGCAGACCGCGGCGCGGTAAGATCGGTGACGATCTTGGCTGAAGGTGCGGCAGGTGCTGTCGGAGCCGTTGCGGAAGCCGGGGGCGCCACAGGTGCGGCGGACTGCTGAGCCGGCGCGGGCGCGACAGTGGGTGGTACGGTATTCACCGCCGTCGGCGCGCCGTTCTGCGGCACGCAGGCTGCGGCAGTCAGCAAAGGGATCGACAACAGCGTCACCCGAAACGTCCGGCGTAACGCCATATGCTGTCCTCCTGCGCGGCTAACTAGCCGCGATGTTCCACCAAGATCAAGCTCACCCGACGTCAGCGTAGTTGTGTGCGTCGCGGCCGATGGTGCGGGCAAGCATGGCCGAATGATGACGCCCGGGTTTTCCATCCCGTCGGATATTAACCATGTTTGGCGAGAGATCGCCGCCGGATGCGCCTGCCCTCTTAACAAAGGTTAAGAAAAGGTTAATTTCCGATTCGATCGGGTCCACAGCAGAGAGGACACCATGCTTTCGAATTCAGGAAGAGCGCGCCTTGCGGCGCTTGTGCTGGCGACAGCCAGTCTCGGCTTCGCCGCCCCGGCAATGGCCTGGTCGCGCCATCATGACCGCGTCTATGCCGATTCCCTGGGCAATCTCGTCATCGACAGCGCCGCCGGCTACAAGCGCATCATTGTCGGCCAAGGCAGGCTGGCCAAGAAATTGTCCGACTACACCAGCGCCGGGCAGCCGGAAGCGGAACCGGAAGTCCTTTATGAAGACGAGGCGGATCACATCTCCAGGCGTGGCTGCTACCAGCCGCCGGTGTTCGTGAAGGGCCGCTCCTATATGTACGGCCTCTCCGATGGCGAAATGCCCAACCTCAGCCCTTGCCGCTGATGATCCGGCACGGCCGAGAGGCCGTTTAAGCGAGACGCTAACCGACGCTGCCTGTATCCGGGATGAACACCGTTTCCGCCCGCTCATAGGACAATCGCACACTGTCGCGGCCGTTCTTCTTGGCCTTGTAGAGCGCTTCGTCGGCGCGCCGCATCAGCGGCTCCAGCCCTTCGTCGCCGGTGCGCGCCGCGACGCCGAAGCTCGCGGTCACCCTGGTGCCCGGCGGCAACCCGTCGACACTGCCGGCCGAATAGTGCGTGCGCACGGCTTCGGCAAACAGCCGCGCCGTGGCAAGATCGCTCAGCGACAGAAGCACGGCGAACTCCTCGCCGCCGATGCGGCCGGCAACCGCACGCGTGCCGGCGGCCGCGCGAAGCTTGGCGGCGAAGTCGGCGATCACCTGGTCGCCCGCGGCATGTCCGTATTTGTCGTTGAGCGCCTTGAAGTGATCGAGATCGGCCAGCACCAGCGCGACCGGCACCTTGGTAACAGCGCAATGCTGCAGCACCAGCAAGGCGCGCTCCTCGAAACCCCTGCGGTTGAGCAGGCCAGACAGCGGATCGGTGTGCGTCTCGGTCTTCAGCGCCTTCATCACGTCGAGCGCAGCTGCCGAGAACAGGCAGAGCGCGATCAGCAACGACAGCAACGCGTGCGTCAAAAGCGCCGTCGTCCAGTAGGACGAGCCATAAAACCCGTCATAGCTGGTGAACGGCCCGTGCGAGATGACGACGAGCAGCGTGCGGCCGATGAAGTTCAGCCCGGACAGCAGCGACAGTACGAACAGGATTTTTTCCGTCGGGCCGTTCTTGCGCACGGCGCGCAGCTCGGCGGCGACCAGCAGGCTGAGGCCGCCAAAGCCGAAATTGATCGACAGGATGCGCCAAGTTAAGTCCGGCTGGACGAACAGGAACCAGCAGAATGCGACCATCCCGCCACCCGCCAGAATGCCGATCGCGATATAGGGCACGCGCCTGCCGTAGCGCGAGATGATCGCACCGACGAGGCAGCAGGCGGCGAGCGTGAAGCAGAGGTTGGAGACCAGCTTGGTCAGCACCATGCCGCCGGGCAGCGTGAAATACTGCAGCAGGAAGCCGGGCGCGGACACGCAATAGCTCGTGCCGAGCACAGCCAGATAGGGCCGGTGGCGCTGATAGAACCATAGCACGAGGAACGCCGCGCCGAGCGCCAGCGCGATCGTCGGATTGAGCAGCGCTATGAACAGGCCGGTGTCCAAAGGACGGTGACTTCCCGCTTGACGTCCGGGAAGACCTTAGAGCGCAAGCCCCAACAAGCGGTTAAGCCGGGACGAATATGCAAGTCGCCACTCATGAAGCTGGTGCACGGAACCGGGACCTGAGGCCGGCGTTTCCTGACAGCAATCAAGGAGAAGTTGTTCATGGCCGACACGATCACGCTGACCGATCACGAAGCAATTCGCTCATGGGCCGCAGGGCGCGCCGGATTTCCGGCGATCGTCGATGTATCGCCCGAAACCGGAACGCAGCCGTTGCTGAGGCTCGTCTTCGGCCAGCACGCCTATCAGGACCAGGATCAGCCTGAACGCCCGGTCAACGCAGGCGGCTACGAGCTGGTCGAATGGGACGAGTGGTTCAAGATCTTCGACGAGCGCGAACTGGCGCTGGTGGTCGCGGCCGACGAACCCGGCAGCCGGGAGGAATTTCATGAAATCATCCGGCGTGCCGGCTAGGGCATAATACCCCAAGGGTCTTAGAGCGGCGCGCTTTAAACAAAACCCCGAACGGTGTTGCCGTTCGGGGTTTTGCATACGCTCAGATCAGGCTTGAACCAGTCTGCGCTATTTCCAGTCGCGGATGTCGACGAAATGGCCGGCGATCGCCGCCGCCGCCGCCATGGCCGGCGATACCAGATGGGTGCGGCCCTTGAAGCCCTGCCGGCCTTCGAAATTGCGGTTCGAGGTCGAGGCGCAGCGCTCATGCGGCTTCAGCCGGTCGTCGTTCATGGCCAGGCACATCGAGCAGCCCGGCTCGCGCCAGTCGAAACCGGCGGCAATGAAGATCTTGTCGAGACCCTCGGCCTCCGCCTGTTCCTTGACCAGACCGGAGCCCGGCACGATCATCGCATCGACATGCGCACTCACCGTCTTGCCTTCGACCACCTTGGCCACCGCACGCAGATCCTCGATGCGGCCATTGGTGCAGGAGCCGATGAAGACGCGGTCGAGCGTGATGTCGGTGATCTTCGTGCCCGGCGTCAGCCCCATATAGTCGAGCGCGCGGATCTTTGACGTCCGCTTGTTCTCGTCCGTGATCTCTTCCGGATTGGGAACGACGCCCTGCACCGAAACGACGTCCTCGGGCGAGGAACCCCAGGAGACGATCGGCGGCAGCTTGGCCGCGTCGAGCACGATCACCTTGTCGAAATGCGCGCCCTCGTCGGACTGCAGCGTCTTCCAGTATTCGAGCGCGGCGTCCCACGACGCGCCCTTCGGCGCGCGCGGCTTGCCCTTGACATAGGCGAAGGTGGTTTCGTCGGCCGCGATCAGGCCGGCGCGCGCGCCGCCCTCGATCGACATGTTGCAGATCGTCATGCGGCCTTCCATCGACAGCGCGCGGATCGCCTCGCCGGCATATTCGATGACATAGCCGGTGCCGCCGGCGGTGCCGATCTCGCCGACGATGGCGAGGATAATGTCCTTGGCGGTGACGCCTTCCGGCAACTGGCCATCGACGCGCACCAGCATGTTCTTGGCCTTGCGTTGGATCAGCGTCTGCGTCGCCAGCACATGCTCGACCTCGGAGGTGCCGATGCCATGCGCCAATGCGCCGAAGGCGCCATGCGTCGAGGTGTGGCTGTCGCCGCAGACGATCGTCATGCCAGGCAGCGTGAAGCCCTGCTCCGGCCCGATGATGTGGACGATGCCCTGGCGGATATCGTTCTCGGAATAATATTCGACGCCGAAATCCCTAGCGTTCCTGGCCAAGGCCTCGACCTGGATGCGGCTTTCCTCGTTCTTGATGCCGAATTTGCGCTCCGGCGAGGTCGAGACATTATGATCGACCACGGCCAGCGTCTTTTCCGGATGCCGGACTTTTCTGCCGGTCATGCGCAGACCTTCGAAGGCCTGCGGGCTGGTCACTTCATGGACGAGATGGCGGTCGATGTAGAGCAGACAGGTGCCATCATCCTGGCGATCGACGACATGGTCGTCGAAAATCTTGTCGTAGAGGGTGCGCGGTGCGCTCATGTGCGTAAATCCGTCGATTTGCAAAAAGGGGAAGGGCAGACGCGCCGAAGCCTTCGGCCCGGCGAAAGCGGCTTAGCTAAGTCGGCTGGTGAGCGCGCCGGAAATGCGCGAAGAGAAACGCGACGGCAGGCGTTTTCGGTCCTGCAGCACGAAACCCTTATAGGCCGGATCGCCAAAAAGCTCTTCCATGGCGTGGCTCATACCAATGTTTTCGGTTTTCGGCAATTGCGGCGTGTTTTCGCTTCTCCCCTTGTGAGAGAAGGCGAAGAGGGCGGCGCTCAAAGCACCTCGAACACAAAAGTCTTTACCAACGCATCCGGCTCGGCGATCGCATAGCAGCGGAACCATGGGCTTTGCTCGACCGGCTGCCATTTCCCGGCCCGTTCCAGCCCGTCGAACACGTCCTGGAAGCCGCCGCTTTCGAAAACCTGGTCGCGCACGGTGAAGATGGCGTGGCCGCCTTTCCTGGTGATGCGGACAAGCTCGTGCAGGCCGGACGCCGGCGCATGGCCGATGGTGAACACGCCAGTCGAGAAGAAGGCGCGGAAATGCCCGTCCGGCCAGGGTAGCGGCCCGCCGAGCATGGCCTGCTTCAGATCGCCATAGGCATTGCGGCTGCCGGCGATCTTCAGCATGTCGTCGGAGAGGTCGAGGCCGGCAATGTCGTGATAACCCAGCGCCTTCAATGACGGGCCTGACAGGCCGGTGCCGCAGCCGGCGTCGAGCAGCGGGCCTTCACCCACCTTCACATGGCGCGCCACCCAGGCGGTGATCAGGAACGGCAGCAGATAGCCGAGCGAAGCGGTCTCGCCGTCATAGGTCGCGGCCCAGTCTGCATAGGCCTTGGCCAGCCCTTCCGGCGTATCGGCCGAATAGACGGTACCCAGCGCCGCATTGGCCTTGTCGATCGTCATCGCCTGCATCCTCCGGAATCCTGTCCTCCGCGATCGTAGCCGTGCCCGCGTCGGACTTCTATTCCTGCTGCGCCCGCCGCAGTCGTTGCTCCAGCCCCCGCAGCGCCAGCGACAGGCTGACGGTGAGGATGAGATAGATATAGGCGACGATCGAATAGGTCTCGAAGAAGCGGAACGAGCCGGCGGCGTAGATCTTGCCCATCTGCGTGATGTCGGCGACGCCGAGCACCGAGACCAGCGAGGAATCCTTGACCATGGCAACGAAGTCATTGCCGAGCGGCGGCAGGATGGTGCGGATCGCCTGTGGGAACACGATCAGCCGGAAGCGCTGCGTGCGCGTCAGCCCGAGCGCCTTGGCAGCCTCGATCTGGCCTTTCTCGACCGACTGGATGCCGGCGCGGAAGACCTCGGAGATGAAGGCGGAATAACCGATGGTCAGCGCCATGATCGCACGCCACAACAGCGACACGTCGCGCACCAAAAGCTCGCCGAGATAGCCGGCGTTTTGCAGCGGCGCGGTCAGCGCATTCCACGCAGCCACGAAGGCCGGCGCGCCGGCGAAGGCGATCCAGAACAACAGCACCAGGATCGGCACGCCGCGGATGATCTCGACATAGAAACGAGCGATCTGCTTGAGCCAACGCGACCCCGACAACCCCATCAGCGCAATGCCGAGCCCGACGGCGGAAGCCAGCGCGAAGGCGACCACGGTGACAAGAATGGTGATGCCGATGCCTTTGGCGACGGTGGCAAAAACCTGGGCGTAGAGATCGCTGGCGGCAATGGAGAGCGCAGCGACGACGGCGAGCGCGATCGCGGCGGCAAGCCACCAGGGGAAATCGGATTTTGGGGTTGAGGCGTGGGGCGTGGCCATCAGGGCGCTTCACCCTCCCCCTTGTGGGGAGGGTCGGCGAACAAGCTTTGCATCGCAAAGCTGGTGAGCCGGGGTGGGGGTGGTGACAAAGCGCCGGCGCTGGCACCCCCACCCCGCTCCGCTTCGCGGATCGACCCTCCCCACAAGGGGGAGGGTAAGGAGTCGGACATCACTGCCCCATCTTGTAGTCGAGAAACCACTTCTTGTTGAGCGCCTCGATCGTGCCGTCGGCCTTCAGCGCCGCGATCGCCGCGTTGACCGGCTTCACCAGGTCCGAGCCCTTCGGGAAGATGAAGCCAAAATCCTCGGTGCCGAGCGGGCCGCCGATCAGCTTGAGCTTGCCGCCGGAGGCATCGACATAGCCTTTGCCGGCGGTGCCGTCGGTCAGGACGACATCGACGTCGCCGGATTTCAGTGCCTGCACCGAAGCGCCGAAGGTCTCGAACTGCTTGATGCGCGGGTTCTGCTCATTGCCGTCGAGCACGCTGTAGACGGCGGTGTAGAACGGCGTCGTTCCGGCCTGCGCGCCGATCAACCCGTCCTTGAAGGCGGCGAAGGTCTTGGCGTCGGTGAAGCGGCTTTCATCGGCGCGCACCAGCATGAACTGCTCCGAACGCATATAGGGGTCGGAGAAATCGACCTTCTCCTTTCGGTCGTCCTTGATGGTGATGCCGGTCATGCCGATGTTGTACTGGTTGTCGGAAACCGCCTGGATCATCGCGTCCCAGGAGGTGTTCTGGTACTCCACCTTGAAGTTCAGCCGCTTGGCGATTTCGTCCATCGCGTCATATTCCCAGCCGATCTGCTTGCCGGTCTTGGCGTCGATGAACTGCAGCGGCGGATAGGCGTTTTCCGTCACCACCACGACCTTCTTGCCGCCGAGATCGGGCAGCGCATCGGCCGCCCATGCAGCGACGGGCGCGAGGAAACAGGCCGCGAGGGCGGCCAGCAGCAGCTTCGATTTGGTCATGACACGCTCCAGGATGAGAAGCCCGCTTGCAGCCGGGCTCGCATGAAAATCCAGGCGCGACTTTAGCCGTCCGCAGACGGCTTGCAAGCCGGTCCGGTGCTCAGCGTCCGGTGAAAGCGGATTCCAATGCCTTCAACCAACGCGGTTTTAGAACGCCCCGTGGTCGGAATTTATTCCGTGATTGCGCCGCCGGCAAACCAGGCCCCTCCTGGACACGGGAACCCGTCAGATGACGGATCAGGATGGTGACGTCGCCTCACGCAGCTTGGCGACAAATCCGGTCAAGGTCCGGTGCAGCGACTTCAGCTCCTCGACTTCCAGCGGCATGGCGCAGGCAAGGCCTGCGGATACGTCCTTGATGCGGGCGCGCAGCGCCTGGCCCTTGGCAGTCGGTTCGACCAGCACGCGGCGCTCGTCGGCCGGATCGCGACGGCGGGTGACGAGACCAGCCGCTTCCATCCGCTTGAGCAGAGGCGTCAATGTCGCCGAATCCAGCCCCAGCGCCTCGCCGAGTTCGCCGACCGTGCTCGGCGCATGCTGCCACAGCGCCAGCATCGCCAGATATTGCGGATAGGTCAGGCCGAGCGGGTCAAGCAGCGGCCGATAGAGCTTGGTCATCAGCCCGCTCGCCGAATAGAGCGCGAAGCAGAGCTGTTGGTCGAGGCGCGGAACGGCGATCCTCCCGGCAGTGTCCGCCGGGACTTCGCTGGCCCTGGTTTCGGTCTTCGTCGTCATGCTGCCTTTGCCGGAAGCGCCACGGTCGAAAGCGCCACCTCGACATTGCCTTTGATCGCATTGGAATAGGGGCAAATCTGATGCGCGGCCGATACAAGCGCTTCCGCCGCCGCCTGATCAAGGCCTTTGGTCTCCGCGGCGAGTGCGACACCAAGTTTGAAGCCTTCACCATTGGGAAGCAGGCTGACGGTGGCGCTCACCGCCGCATCCTCCAGCGGCAGCTTCTGCTTGCGCGCGACGAAGCGGATGGCGCTTTCGAAGCAGGCGGCATAGCCGACCGCGAACAGCTGCTCGGGATTGGTGGCGCCACCCTGTCCGCCGAGCTCCTTCGGCAAAGCGAGGTCGACCTTCAGCAGGCCGTCGCTGGTCTCGCCGTGGCCGGCGCGGCCGCCGGTGACGCGAGCCTGTGTGGTGTAGAGTGCCATGTCAGTTCTCCATTTGGTTTGTATCCGATCATTTAGTGTACAAGATAATTCGAGTCAACAGCCGTGGCGCAACTCTCGGCCGGCAATCGTTCACAGTCTGGTGAAACGAAAAAGGCGGCCGAAGCCGCCTTTTCAAAATCCTTGGTCGAGATCTTATTCGGCCGGGGTCGCTTCCGCGGCCTTTGCAGCCTCGTCGGCGGCCTTGGCGGCTTCGTCGGCGGCCTTCTTCTCGGCGGCTTCCTGCGCGGCCTTCTCGGCTGCCAGCGCCTGCACGGCGGCGATCTTCTCGGCCTCGATGCGGGCCTTCTCAGCGTTCAGCGCGTCGCGCTCCTCATCGTTCAGCTTGCGGGCGCGCACGCCGGTGTTTTCCGAAATACGGGCCGACTTGCCGCGACGGTCGCGCAAATAATAGAGCTTGGCGCGGCGCACCTTGCCGCGGCGCACGATCTCGACGCCTTCGACCATCGGCGAGTAGACCGGGAAAACGCGCTCGACGCCTTCGCCGTAGGAGATCTTGCGGACGGTGAAATTTTCCTGGAAGCCGGCGCCGGCGCGGGCGATGACGACGCCCTCATAGGCCTGGACGCGGGTGCGGGTGCCTTCGGTCACGCGGACCTGGACGCGCACGGTGTCGCCGGGCTGAAACTCGGGAAGCTTGCGCTTGGCTTCGATCTTGGCGGCCTGTTCGGCCTCGAGCTGACGGATGATATCCATCTCAATAGTCCACTTCTTGTTCTTCCGACAGTCAGAGCGTCCGACACTCGCCTTGCAGTTCCATTGACCGCTCGGCTATGCCCTTTGTCCCCGAGACATCTTGTCTTCGAAACATTGGGCAGGGGCGACTACACCGTCATTGTTGACGGGTCCGGGAGATTTTTCTCGCCAGTACGGGCGGGCACATACAGCTATTTCACTGACTTGTCACGCCTTGGCCCTGTCTTTTTTGGTCGCATGCCACCACGCAATCGTCCAGTGCAGGGTTGCGCCGGCCCTTCAAGCTTCCTAATCCGGGAGCAGCACACTTGTCCGGCGGCCTCACAATGTCTGTTTTCGACGCAGTCCTGCTCTTCCTCGCGGGTTTTCTGTCAGGCGCCGTCAACGCGGTTGCCGGCGGCGGCACCTTCATAACCTTCGGCGCCATGACGCTGGCCGGCCTGCCGCCGATCGTCGCCAACGCCACGTCCTCGGTAACGCAGTTTCCCGGTTACATCACCTCGACGCTGGCTTACTGGACCGACATCAAGCATTTCTGGCGCGGCGCGCTGCTGCTTTGCCTGATCTCGGCTTTGGGCGCGCTGGCTGGTGCGCTCATCCTGCTGGCGCTCTCAAATCCGTCGTTCCGCGCCCTCGTGCCGTGGCTGCTGCTGGCCGCAACCGCCTTGTTCGCCGCCGGGCCGTGGCTGAAACCAACGCCGAAGCCTGGGCATGAAGCCACGGTCGGCTCTCTGGCCGGTTCGCTGGCGCAGTTCGCTACCGCCATCTATGGCGGCTTCTTCGGCGCCGGCATGGGCGTCATGATGCTGGCGACGCTCGGCCTGACGCAATCCGGCGACTATCACCGGCTGAACGCGCTGAAGAACATGCTGGCCGTGGTCATCGCCGCCGTTGCCATACTGGTCTTCGTTTCCGGCGGCGTTGTTGCCTGGCCTCAGGCAATCGTCATGATCCCCGGCGGCGCGCTCGGCGGCTATGCCGGCGTCTGGATCGCCAAGCGCGTGCCGCAAAACGCAGTACGCGGCTTCGTCATCGCCGTCGGCCTGTTTCTCGCCGTCTACTATTTTGCCAAGGGCTGAGCGGCGAGCAAATCCGGCCGGCGCTCCCTGGTCAGCTTCTCGGACTCGGCGCGCCGCCACGCGGCGATCTTCTTGTGATTACCGGAGACCAGCACGTCGGGGATGGGGCGGCCTTCGAACTCCTGTGGCCGCGTGTAATGCGGGTGTTCGAGCAGGCCGTTCTCGAAACTTTCTTCCTCGCCCGACACCGCATTGCCCATGACGCCGGGCAACAGCCGCACAACGGCGTCGAGCAGTACGAGCGCCGCCGGCTCGCCGCCCGACAGGATGAAATCGCCGATGGAGACCTCTTCCAGTCCACGCGCCTCGATCAGCCGCTGGTCGACGCCCTCGAACCGGCCGCAAACGATGACGGCGCCTGGCCCGCCAGCCAGTTCGCGCACGTGCGCCTGCGTCAGCGGCTTTCCACGCGGGCTCATCAGCAAACGCGGCCGCGGATCGCCCGCCGGCGACGTGTGGTCGATCGCCTTGGCCAGCACATCGGCGCGCATCACCATGCCGGCGCCACCGCCGGCCGGCGTGTCGTCGACGGTGTGATGGCGATCGCTGGCGAAGTCGCGGATCTGGATAGCTTCCAGCGACCATGTCCCGACTGCGAGCGCCCGTCCGGCCAGCGACAGGCCTAGCCCGCCCGGAAACATCTCGGGATAGAGCGTCAGCACCGACGCCTTGAACGTCACCGGTTGCCTCCGGCTTCGCGCGGCCCGCGCGGTCGGCCCTTCGCGTCGAAATCTTCTTCGCGCGGCGCGTCGCCATCCTCATCCTCGACAAGGCCGGCGGCTGCCGGGTCGACGCGGAGAAAACCTTCGGCGATCGAAACCTGAGGCACGGCGGCCTGGGTGAACGGGATCAGCACGCCTTTGCGCCCGCCGAGGGTAACGTCGAGAATGTCGCCGCCGCCGAAATTATGCATCGCCACCACCTTGCCTATGACCGCGCCCTTATCGTCGCGGACTTCAAGTCCGACGAGATCGGCGTGGTAGAATTCGTCCTCCTCGCCATCGTCGGGCAGCATCGAGCGGTCGACGAACAGCTCGGTTCCGGCCAGCGCCTCGGCGGCATTGCGATCGGCAATGCCCTTGAAGCGCACCACCACGACGGTGTTGGCGGGCCTTATGTCGGTGATCTGGAAAACGCGGCCGTCCTTGGCATAGAGCGGCCCATAATCGGCCAGCGCCATCGGCTCGCCAGTGAAAGTCTTCACCCGCAATTCGCCCTTGATGCCGTGGGCGGCGCCGATCACGGCCATTTGCACGGGGTTCTGGGGCTTCGACATGGCTGATATCCTTTGCCCTGCTCTAACGCCCTACCGGCGTCATTTCAATGACAGGTTCTTCACCGCTTCCTAACCCGGCTGCCTGACAATGGCGGCATGCAGGAATTTCTCATCCCGGCAAAACCCGACCTCCAGGCAGCGCGCGAAAGCTGGCTGAAGATGCTGGCGCGCGAGCGCCGGCTGTCGCCGGCGACCGTCGAAGCCTATGAGCGCGACACGCGCCAGTTCCTGCATTTCCTCACAGGGCATTGCGGCGGCTCGCCTGGTCTTTCCGACATCGCCACTCTGCGCCCGGCCGATCTGCGCGGCTTTCTTGCCGCGCGGCGCAACGCCGGCGCCGGCGCCCGCACGCTCGGACGCGGCCTCGCCGGCATCCGCTCGCTGCTGCGCTTCCTCGAACGGCGCGGTCTCGCCAATGCCGCCGGTGCCGCTGCGTTGCGCGCGCCGCGCCAGCCGAAATCGCTGCCCAAGCCGCTGACCGCCAGCGATGCCAAACATGTCGTGTCGGTGGAAGGCCAGCTGGCTGAAGAGCCCTGGATCGCCGCCCGCAACGCCGCCGTGCTGACGCTGCTTTATGGATCGGGCCTGCGCATTTCCGAAGCGCTGGGCCTCAGCGCCGCCGACCTGGCATCGGAAGCCGACACCGTGCTGCGCGTCACCGGCAAGGGTGGCAAGACACGGCTGGTGCCGGTGCTGCCGGTGGCGCTCAGGGCAATCGCCGAATACCGAAAACTGTGTCCCTACCATCTCGATCCCAAGGGCCTGCTGTTTCGCGGCGCCCGCGGCGGGCCGCTCAACCCGGCCATCGTCCAGCGCGACATGGCCAGGCTGCGCTCGGCGCTGAACCTGCCCGACACCGCGACGCCGCACGCGTTGCGCCATTCCTTCGCCACCCATCTGCTCGGGCGCGGCGGCGACCTGCGCACCATCCAGGAACTGCTCGGCCACGCCAGTCTGTCGACGACGCAGGTCTATACCGGCGTCGACACGGCAAGGCTGCTCGAGATCTACGAATCTGCCCATCCCCGCGCGTGACACTGTATAAGTCCAGGACAATTTCCCCACGCCGGTTAACCGTTTCGCCGCTTTTCAGTCCTAGAACCGCACCATGAAAAGCGCCCTTGCCATCGCCGACCGCGCGGCCCTTGTGTCGCTGAAGCTGCTCGTCGCGCTCAACGCCCTGTTTTTCCTGTCTTTTCTCGTCGCGCTGCTGCTTGCCATGGGCAAGGCGCATGCCGAAGCCCCGGCCTGCGCCGGCGCCGATCTGCTATCGGCCCTGCAGAAGGAAGACCCCGCCGCCTATGCCAGGATCGAGACGGAAGCAGCAGCGACGCTGAACGGCAAGGGCCTGTTGTGGAAGTTGGAGAAATCAGGCGAAAAGCCGTCCTTCCTGTTCGGCACCATGCACATGACCGACCCGCGCGTGACCACTCTGCCGCCGGCAGCCAGGAAAGCCTATGACGCTGCGGGCACCATCATCATCGAGACCACCGACGTGCTCGACAAGCAGAAGATGATGGAGGCCATGCTCAAGGAACCCGAGCTGATGATGTTCACCGACAACACGACGTTGTCGTCGCTGTTGTCGCCGGAGGATGCGGCGGTGGTGAACAAAGGGCTCGATGCGCGCGGCATTCCGCCGGCGAGCGTCTCCAAGATGAAGCCGTGGCTGCTGTCGGCCATGGTCGCGCTGCCGGTCTGTGAGGTCGCCCGTCAGGCAGGCGGCGCACCGGTTCTGGACGTCAAGCTGGCGCAGGACGCCAAGGCCTTGGGCAAGCCGGTGGAAGGGTTGGAGACCGCCGCCAGCCAGCTGCACGCCATGGCCTCGCTGCCGCTTGCGTTCCACATCAAGGGGCTGGTCGAAACCCTGAAGCTCGGCGACAAGATCAACGACATCAACGAAACCATGATCGTGCTTTACCAGCGCGGCGACACCGGCACCTTCTGGCCGCTGTTGCGTTCGATCTCGCCCGACGAAGACGACGACGCAGGTTACGCCGAATTCGACCGGACGATGATCACCGGCCGCAACAAGGTCATGGCCGACCAAGCCGCACCGATCCTGGCCAAGGGCAATGCCTTCATGGCCGTCGGCGCCATGCATCTTCCCGGCCCCGAAGGCCTGGTCGAGGATTTTCGCAAGGCCGGCTATACCGTCACCGCCGTCGACTGAGCAGCGCCCGTCTTGAATACCGAATCACGTAAGCCCGGCTCTGTGCGGTGCGCAACTGATTCGCAAAGCGGAGGCGGTTGGCCCTATTTTTGGCGGAAAAGGCCAGCTAAGCTCGTTCTACCTCGTTCGTGATTGATTTTGCGGGGGAAATACAGGCCAACAAGCGCTTGCGAATCAGAATTTTCCTGCGTTCGTCAATTTGAAGGCCTAGTATGAACCCGTTCAACGGTTGCGCGTTGAGGGGTGTTGATTGATGCTTTTCATCCACGGAGGACACTTTTATGGCGAACCCTAACGATCCAGCGCCCAGGTCGGGTGGTGGCAGCGGCTGGCTGATTGCGCTGGTCGTCGTCATCCTTGCGATTGTCGCGTACTATGTTTTCGGCAGAAGCGGCGAACATCCTGCACCCGCAGAGCCGCCGGCAGCCAGCACACCGGCGCCCGCACCTGCACCGGCTGAGCCGATGAAGCCCGCCGAACCGGCTCCCGCACCAGCCCCTGCTCCCGCACCGGCTCCTGCGCCAGCCCCGGCACCCGCGCCCGCTCCGGCGCCGAGCCCGTAATCTGGCCAACTGATCTGGCATCTTGATTCCAGCCAAGAACGGCCCGCTGAAAAGCGGGCCGTTTTGTTTGGGGCACCTATCGGCGAGCGTCGCGATTCTTCACCGCCCCCTCTGTCCTGCCGGACATCTCCCCCTCGAGAGGGGAGATCGGCAGTTCACGAACAGCGCCCAATGGGAACGCATAATCTCGAAGGTTGGCGGAGCGTGGGTGCCGGCCAGAGGGTGGTGCTGTCCAGTCGGCGTGTCGCAACTTCCTGCCGGAATCAAATATGGATCGGCTTGAAGAACGTCGCCAGCGCCGCTTCCTTGACCGCTTCCGACATTGTCGGATGCGCGTGGCAGGTGCGGGCGAGGTCTTCGGATGAGCCGCCGAATTCCATCAGCACCGCCGCCTCATGAATCATCTCGCCGGCGCCGAAGCCGACAATGTGGACGCCGAGCACGCGGTCGCTGGCTTTGTCGGCGAGGATCTTCACGAAGCCGTCCGTGTGCAGCATGGCGCGCGCGCGGCCGTTGGCGGTGAACGGGAATTTGCCGCTTTTGTAGTCGATGCCGGCCTTCCTCAGCTCTTCCTCTGTCTTGCCGACCGAAGCGATTTCCGGGCTGGTGTAGACGACGCTCGGAATGACGTCGTAATTCACATGGCCGGCCTGGCCGGCAATGGTCTCGGCCACCGCCACGCCTTCATCCTCGGCCTTGTGCGCCAGCATCGGTCCGGCGATGACATCGCCGATGGCGTAGATGCCGGCGACGTTTGTCCTGAGATGGCTGTCTATCTTGACCCGGCCGCGCTCGTCGACCTCGACGCCGGCTTCCTTCAGTCCAAGGCTATCCGAATATGCGCGGCGTCCGGTCGAGATCAGCACCGCGTCGGCCTCGATGGTCTCGGCCGCCCCGCCCTTGACCGGTTCGAAGGTGACGGTCGCGCCCTTCTTGGCCTTGGCAACGCCGGTCACCTTGGCGCCGAGCTTGAACTCGAAACCCTGCTTCGGAAGCAGGCGTTGGAACTGCTTGGAAACCTCGCCGTCCATGCCGCCCAGGATGGTGTCGAGGAATTCAACCACGGTGACCTTGGCGCCGAGCCGCGCCCATACCGAGCCAAGCTCCAGCCCGATGACGCCGCCGCCGACCACCACCAGATGGCCAGGCACCTTCTCCAGCGACAGCGCTCCGGTCGACGACAGGATCACCTTCTCGTCGATGTCGACCTTGACGCCGGGAATGCCGGCGACATCGGAGCCCGTGGCGATAACGATGTTTTTCGTCTCG
Organism: Mesorhizobium sp. C416B; assembly: GCF_030323165.1. Classification (NCBI taxonomy): domain Bacteria; kingdom Pseudomonadati; phylum Pseudomonadota; class Alphaproteobacteria; order Hyphomicrobiales; family Phyllobacteriaceae; genus Mesorhizobium; species Mesorhizobium sp. C416B. Next base: position 3,995,046 of record NZ_CP100471.1, on the reverse strand, counting down.
ATCTCCTCGACCTTGCCATCCTCAGCCGACACCGACACCTTGCCGGCCGCGACCACCTTCCCGGTGCCGCGAAACGAGTCGATCTTGTTCTTCTTGAACAGGAAGGCGACGCCATTGACGTTGGCCGAAACGGTCGCGTCCTTGTGCGCCATCATCTTCTTCAGATTGAGTTTCGGCGCCGGTATCTCGACACCCAGCGCATCGAAGGAATGGCCGGCCTCGGCGAACATCTCCGAGGCATAAAGCAGCGCCTTGGATGGGATGCAGCCGATGTTCAGGCAGGTGCCGCCGAAAGTGGCGTTCTTCTCGACCACCGCGACCTTGAGCCCGAGTTGTGCCGCCTTGATGGCACAGACATAGCCGCCCGGTCCCGACCCGATGATAACGACATCATAAGCCATGTTCGTTTCCCTTAGCTTGGGGCTCAGCGGCCGCCGCTTACATTCAGGATTGCGCCCGTCGTGTAGGACGCTTCATCCGACAAAAGATAGAGAACGGCATGCGCGACTTCATCCGCCGTGCCGGCTCGTTTCATCGGCAGCATGTCGCGGAACCGCTCGACCCGGTCCGGCTGGCCGCCCGAAGCGTGGATCTCGGTGTCGATGATGCCTGGCCGTATCGCATTGACCCGCACGCCTTCGGTCGCGACTTCGCGCGCCAGTCCGAGCGTGAAGGTGTCGATCGCCGCCTTGGACGCGGCATAGTCGACATATTCGCCTGGCGAGCCGTGTAGCGACGCAGCCGACGAGATGTTGACGATGGCGCCGCCCTGGCCGCCATGCTTGCTCGATATGCGCCGCACCGCTTCGCGGGCGCACAGAAACGAGCCGATGACATTGATGCGCATCATGCGCTCCAGCCGCGCCAGGCTCATCTCGTCGACACGCGCCTTGACGTCGACGATTCCGGCATTGTTGACCAGGGCGTCGAGCCGGCCATAGGCGCTATCGACGGCTTCGAACACGGCGACGATGTCAGCCTCGACGCCGACATCGCCCTTGACCGCTATCGCTTCACCGCCACCGGCCTCGATCTCGGCGACCAGCGCCTGGGCCGCGGCCTCGTTTGCGGCATAGTTGACCGCGACGCGGTAGCCGGCCTTCGCCGCAAGCCGGCAAGTGGCCGCACCAATGCCGCGGCTGCCGCCGGTGACCAGAAGAACTTTCTTCGCCGCGCTCATTCCTGGCAACCTTTCAGCAAAAACACATCCCACGGCAGTTTCGAAAAACCATTGGAGCCAAAGGCAGACGACATCTGCAACGATGGACCAAGATCGGGGAAGATCAGGCTCTGCGGCGCGTCCGTGCCTTCGGCCGCCAGCAGCGCAATGTTGCCCTTGTCGTCGGCGCTGTAGACCACGCCCTGCCAGACCGTGCAGGCGGCAAGCTCGTCACCGGTGACGTCGCCGGTCGGGCATTTGTACATCAGCGAGCCATGCGGTCGCGAAACACCGGAGGTCCACATCACAATGCCGTCGAGAACGATGCCCTTGTCGAGCACCATCTTGAACGAGTTGGTGACGGTGACCGCATCCGTCGTCGGCCGGAAATCAATGCCGGCCTCGCTTTCGGCATCGCCATAGACAGCAAGCGCCAGCGGGCAGGCGGCATGCGCCTCGTAACCCGCTGCGAGAACAGCCAGCCCGGCCATAAATCCGATCATTGGCGAAGCGATGTTTGTCATGAATTGCTCTGGCTGCTCTCGCGGCCGTCGGCGTTTTCGAGCACCTCGAAATCGGTCATCAAGACCAGCGGCTCGCCGGCCGCATCCAGTCCCCAGAAGGAATAATAGTTCCCATCACCGAAGCCAGTGTCGAACATGGCTATATTAAGCGGATTTCCATCAACCGGATTATCCATGCGGAACTTGTCGAACGAGCATGCAACGTCAGCAAGATAGCTGTCGAGTTCCTCCTGGTCGGACATCAGCGTCAGAACCGACTTGTCCATGAACGAAGCAACATTATCATCGACAATAAATCCAGACTTCCAGGACGATGTGCCGACGTCGCGGACGAAGGCAGCCAACTCCCACCGCACCGGCAAGCCAGTGCCAAACCGCAATACCGCTGCAGCAACACGGCCTTGCGCCTCAAGCAACGTGACTGGATAGCATCCCGGCCTGACCTTACGGCTAAACACAGGCCGTTCCAGCCCGGTAATCAGTGGATCGCAAGCGATGATTTCGCCGGTCGGTAGCTCAAGCTCACCGATCGCGGTGACGATGATCTTCCGCTCCGCCATTTCGGCTTCGCTGAGAGCGAAGACACCGAGATTGCTGCTCGCTGGCGCCGAATCCCATTCAGTCGATGTCGCCGGCGGAGAGATGGCGGCGGAAGCCGCCGGCCGGGAACGCCTCAATACGCTACCCGCTACTCGACCCAGCTTGAACCCAAACCGCGCCAGCCAGCCGCTCATGACGGATCAGCTCCGATCACAGATCGAGCACCAGCCGTTCCGGATCTTCCAGGCTGTCCTTGACGCGGACCAGGAAGGTCACCGCTTCCTTGCCGTCGACGATGCGGTGGTCGTAGCTCAGCGCCAGGTACATCATAGGCCGGATCACGATCTGGCCGCCGACCACGACGGGCCGGTCCTGGATCTTGTGCATGCCCAGAATGCCCGACTGCGGCGCGTTGAGGATCGGCGTCGACATCAGCGAGCCGTAAACGCCGCCGTTGGAGATCGTGAACGTGCCGCCTTGCATATCGGCGACCGAGAGCTTGCCGTCACGCGCGGCGATGCCCAGCCGGCCGATATCCTTCTCTATTTCGGCAATCGACATCTGATCGGCGTCGCGCACCACCGGCACGACGAGGCCCTTTTCGGTGCCGACGGCGACGCCGATATGGGCATAGTTCTTGAAGATGATGTCGGTGCCGTCGATCTCGGCATTGACCGAGGGGATCTCCTTCAAGGCGTGGGTGACGGCCTTGGTGAAGAAGCCCATGAAGCCGAGCTTCACGCCGTGCTTCTTCTCGAAGATGTCCTTGTACTTGGTCCTGAGCGCCATCACCGCCGACATGTCGACCTCGTTGAAGGTGGTCAGCATGGCGGCGGTCGACTGCGCTTCCTTCAGCCGGCGCGCAATGGTCTGGCGCAGCTTGGTCATGCGCACGCGCTCCTCGCGCGACGCATCGTCGCCCGAGGACGGCGCACGCACGGCGACCGGAGCCGGTGCGGCCTTCGGAATTTCGGCCGGCTGCGACGGCGCGCCCTTGGAAATCGCGTCGAGCACATCGCCCTTCAGCACCTGGCCGCGCTTTCCCGAGCCAGAAACCTGGTCGACCGACAGATTGTTCTCGGCGATCAGCTTTGCGGCAGCTGGCGCCGGCGGCATGGCGCGCGGCTCGACCGGCCCGGCATCGCCGGCAATCTTGGCGGTCTCGGCCGCAGCCTGCTTGGTCGTATGTGCCGCGTCGGGGCTCGACGCCTGCGACACAGCTTGCGGCTTGGTCTCCTGCTTGGACGCCGGGGCGGCGGCAGCGCCTCCAGCCGAGATCGAACCGAGCAGCGCACCGACGCCGACGGTCTCGCCTTCCTTGGCGGTGATCTCGCCCAGCGTGCCGGCGGCGGCGGCAGGCACTTCCACCGTCACCTTGTCGGTTTCGAGCTCGACCAGCGGCTCGTCGACGGCAATGGCATCGCCGACCTTCTTGAACCACTTGCCGATGGTCGCCTCGGTGACGGATTCGCCGAGAGTGGGAACGCGGATTTCGGTAGCCATTGTGCCTGTCCGTTTCTTCTCTGTCTGTTCTATTCGCCGGGTTTGTTCTATTCGCCGAGCGCGTCTTCGAGCAGGGCGGCGAGCTGCGCCAAATGCTTCGACATCAGACCGGTCGCCGGCGATGCCGCCGCCGGCCTGCCGGTGTAGCGCACCCGCTGATGCTTGGCGTCGATATGCGCCAGCACCCATTCCAGATAAGGGTCGATGAACGACCATGCGCCCATGTTCTTGGGTTCTTCCTGGCACCACACCATCTCCGCATTGCGGAAACGCGACAGTTCGGTGATCAGCGCCTTGGCCGGGAAGGGGTAGAGCTGTTCGACGCGCAGCAGGTAGATGTCGTTGATGCCGCGCTTCTCGCGCTCCTCGTAGAGGTCATAATAGACCTTGCCCGAGCACAGCACGACGCGGCGGATCTTGGAATCCTTGGTGAGCTTGATCGCCTGGTTCTGCAGCAGCTGGGCATCGTCCCACAAAAGCCGGTGGAATGAGCTTTCGCCCGAAATCTCCGGCATCGTCGATACCGCCCGCTTGTGGCGCAGCAGCGACTTCGGCGTCATCAGGATCAGCGGCTTGCGGAAGTCGCGCTTCAACTGCCGGCGCAATATGTGGAAGTAGTTCGCCGGCGTGGTGCAGTTGGCGACTTGCATATTGTCTTCGGCGCAAAGCTGCAGATAGCGCTCGAGCCGGGCCGAAGAATGCTCTGGACCCTGGCCTTCATAGCCATGCGGCAGCAGGCAGACCAGGCCTGACATTCTGAGCCACTTGCGCTCGCCCGACGAGATGAACTGGTCGAACACCACCTGGGCGCCGTTGGCGAAATCGCCGAACTGCGCTTCCCAGAGCGTCAGCGCCTTCGGCTCGGCCAGGCTGTAGCCATATTCGAAGCCAAGCACCGCCTCTTCCGACAGCATCGAGTTGATGACTTCGTAGCCGGCCTGCGCCGCCGACAGATTGTTGAGCGGGATGTAGCGGGTCTCGTCGCGCTGGTCGTAGAGCACGGAATGGCGCTGCGAGAAGGTGCCGCGTTCGGAATCCTGGCCGGAGAGCCGGATCGGATTGCCGTCGAGCAGGATGGCGCCGAAGGCCAGCGCCTCGGCCGTCGACCAGTCGATGCCTTCGCCGGAGTCGATCGCCTGGCGGCGGTTTTCGAGGAAGCGGATGATGGTCTTGTGCGCCTCGAAACCCTTCGGCACCTCGGTCAGTTTCTTGCCGATGTCCTTCAGCACCTTGACCGGCACGGCGGTCTTGCCGCGGCGCTGTTCGTCCTGGTTGTCGGCGGTGCGCAAACCAGACCAGGCGCCGTCCAGCCAGTCGGCCTTGTTGGGCTTGTAGTGCTGGCCGACTTCCCATTCGGACTCCAGATGGGCGCGCCAGTCGGCCTTCATCTTGTCGAGTTCGGCCTGGCTGATATGGCCCTCGGCGATCAGCCGCTCGCCATAGATCTGCACCGTCGTCTTGTGGTTGCGGATGTTGGCGTACATGATCGGCTGGGTGAAAGCCGGCTCGTCACCCTCATTGTGGCCGAAGCGGCGATAGCAGAACATGTCCACCACCACCGGCTTGTGGAACTTCATGCGAAATTCGATCGCCACCTTGGTGGCATGCACCACCGCTTCCGGGTCGTCGCCATTGACGTGGAAGATCGGCGCCTCGATCATCTTGGCGACGTCGGACGGATAGGGCGACGAGCGCGAGAAGCGCGGATTGGTGGTGAAGCCGATCTGGTTGTTGATGATGAAATGCAGCGTGCCGGCGACGCGGTGGCCGCGCAGGCCCGACAGGCCGAGGATTTCCGCGATCACGCCCTGGCCGGCAAAGGCGGCGTCGCCATGCAGAAGCAGCGGCAGCACCTTGGCGCGCTCTTCCAGCGGCACGATCTCCTCGCGGCTGCGGCCGAACAGATAGTCCTGCTTGGCGCGCGCCTTGCCCATCACAACCGGATCGACGATTTCCAGATGCGAGGGATTGGCGGTCAGCGACAGATGCACCTTGTTGCCGTCGAATTCGCGGTCCGACGAGGCGCCGAGATGGTACTTGACGTCGCCCGAGCCCTCGACCTCGTCAGGAGCGGCCGAGCCGCCCTTGAATTCGTGGAAGATGGCGCGGTGCGGCTTGGCCATCACCTGGGACAGCACGTTCAGCCGGCCGCGATGCGCCATGCCGAGCACGATCTCCTTCATGCCGAGCTGGCCGCCGCGCTTGATGATCTGCTCCAGCGCCGGGATCAGGCCTTCGCTACCATCGAGGCCGAAGCGCTTGGTGCCCTTGTACTTGACATCGATGAACTGCTCGAAGCCTTCGGCCTCGACCAGCTTCTGCAGGATCGCTTTTTTTCCCGTAGCGGTGAAGGAAATCTCCTTGTCGGCGCCCTCGATGCGCGCCTGGATCCAGGCCTTCTCCTCGGGATCGGAAATGTGCATGAACTCGACACCGAGCGTCGAGCAATAGGTGCGGGTCAGAATTTCCAGCATCTGCCGGATGGTGCCGAATTCGAGGCCGAGCACATTGTCGAGGAAGATCGGCCGGTCGTAGTCGGCTGCGGTGAAACCGTAATTCTCCGGCGACAGCTCGTTATAGTCCTCAAGCGGCTTGGCGATGCCGAGCGGGTCGAGATTGGCATGCAGATGGCCGCGCATGCGGAAGGCGCGGATCATCATGATGGCGCGCACCGAATCGCGCGTCGCCTGATGCACGTCAGCATCCGACAGCACGACGCCATTGGTGACCGCCTTGTCCTTGACCTTCTTTTCCAGATGCTTCTCGACGATGCCCCAATTGCCGTCCAGCGCCGACACCAGTTCGCCATTGGCCTGCAGCGGCCAGGAGGGCTTTGCCCAGGAAGCGCCCTTGGCGTTCTTGCGCACATCGCCGGCGTCGTCCTTCAGCCCGGCGAAGAAGTCCTGCCATTCGGGGTTTACTGACTCTGGATCATCCTCATAGGAGGCATACAACGCGTCGATATAGTCGGCATTGCCGCCATACAGGAAAGAGGTGAGCGAAAATTGGTCGTTGGCCTGATCTTGTCTTGCCATTTTTGTCTGCGGAGCCTGGCTCCGTCTCCTTTTCAAAAGCGAATAGTGAATAGCGAATAGCGAGTAGGGATTTTTTCCGGATCGCGCCGTTACTCTCTTTTCCCTATTCGCTATTCACTACTCGCTACTCACTTAGCCTTTGATCGCCTCGACCAGGGTCGTGCCCAGACGCGCCGGCGATGGCGATACCTTGATGCCGGCCGATTCCATCGCCGCGATCTTGTCTTCCGCGCCGCCCTTGCCGCCGGAGATGACCGCGCCCGCATGGCCCATGGTGCGACCGGCCGGCGCAGTGCGCCCGGCGATGAAGCCCGCCATCGGTTTCCTGCGGCCGCGCTTGGCCTCGTCCTTGAGGAACTGCGCGGCGTCTTCCTCGGCCGAACCGCCGATCTCGCCGATCATGATGATCGACTTGGTCTCGTCGTCGGCAAGGAACATTTCGAGCATGTCGATGAACTCGATGCCTTTTACGGGGTCGCCGCCGATACCGACGGCGGTGGTCTGGCCGAGGCCGACATTGGTGGTCTGGAACACTGCCTCATAGGTAAGCGTTCCCGAGCGCGAAACAACGCCGACCGAGCCCTTGCGGAAGATGTTGCCGGGCATGATACCGATCTTGCATTCGTCGGGGGTGAGCACGCCGGGGCAGTTCGGGCCGATCAGCCGCGAGGTCGAGCGGTCGAGCCGCGCCTTGACCCTGACCATGTCCATCACCGGAATGCCTTCGGTGATGCAGACGATCAGCGGGATCTCGGCTTCGATGGCTTCGAGGATGGCTTCGGCGGCGCCCGCCGGCGGCACATAGACAACCGAGGCATTGGCGCCGGTCTTTTCCTTGCCCTCGGCAACGGAAGCGAAGATCGGCAGGTTTTCGCCCTTGGCGCCGGTCCAGGTCTCGCCACCCTTCTTGGGATGGATGCCGCCGACCATCTTGGTGCCGTGATAGGCCAAGGCCTGCTCGGTGTGGAACGTGCCGGTCTTGCCGGTCAGGCCCTGAACCAGCACCTTGGTGTTCTTGTCGATGAGAATGGACATCGGAGCCCTTTTCTAAAAGCCGTTGATCGGGGAAGGCGAGACGCGCCGGTAGACGCCGCTCACCATGTCTTGCCAGCTGTCGCTGCCGGCAGGTTTGAAATGCAGTCGCATCCGGTAGGCATCGGCATTGTCGAAAATATACGTCACGCGCGCTGAGCCACGCGGCGACGACCGCTCCAGAACCAGCTCATCGCCGTTCCACGTTCCTGTGGCCGGCGAGGCCGGCACAAAACCCATGGAGTCGAACTGGTGCATGGTGAAGAGCCTGTTTGGCTGATCGAAGCCGAACACGCTGTGCGAGCCGAACGAGACCGTGCCGTCGCGACGCTGGCGATAGCGCTGGACCACGAACAGTCCGCCGAACTGTGCCTCTGCCAGCACGTCCGACGTCGCCGGTCCGCCATCGGCCCACTGCGTTTCCGCCACCTCTTCCTCGCCGCGCCACGCGCCGACCAGCGCCTGCAGGCGCTGGTGATCGGCCGAGAGCGAGAAGGCGTTCATGATCAGAGCCGCTTCAGGTCGGAGACGGTGAGGTCGCTCTTGGCGTTGCCGGTGTTGAGCGTCGTTGCCGGTTCGAACATCAGCACCACCGGCTCGGCGGTCAGCGACCGCGGCCGGTGCTCGACGCCGCGCGGCACGACGATGAAATCGCCCTCGCCGAGCTCGACCGGACCGTCGCGGAAATCGATGGCGATGCGCCCGCGCAGGACGAGGAAGGCTTCGTCCTCATGCTCATGCGCATGCCAGTCGAAGGTCTCGCCGAGCTTGGCAACCTTCGCCTGGCTGTCATTGACGTCGCCGGCAATATGCGGATCGAAGACCTTGCTGATCTTCGCATCCGCCGCCTCGACGAGGTTTATCTTGCGCGGAGGCATTCGCCTTCAGCCCTTCACCGCCGCCACGATCTTCTTGGCTGCGTCGTCGAGATCGTCCGCCGACACGACGTTCAGACCGCTGTCGTTGATGATCTTCTTGCCGAGCTCGGCATTGGTACCTTCAAGGCGCACCACCAGCGGCACTTGCAGGCCGACTTCCTTGACCGCGGCAATGACGCCCTCGGCAATGATGTCGCACTTCATGATGCCGCCGAAGATGTTGATCAAGATGCCTTTGACCGCCGGATCCCGAGTGATGATCTTGAACGCCGCCGTCACCTTCTCCTTCGACGCGCCGCCGCCGACATCGAGGAAGTTGGCGGGCTCGGCGCCGTAGAGCTTGATGATGTCCATCGTCGCCATCGCGAGGCCGGCGCCATTGACCATGCAGCCGATATTGCCGTCGAGCGCGACATAGGCGAGGTCGTATTTCGACGCCTCGATCTCCTTCTCGTCCTCTTCGGTGGTGTCGCGCAATTCCATCAGTTCGGGGTGGCGAAACAGCGCGTTGTTGTCGAACGACACCTTGGCGTCCAGCACGCGCAGGCGGCCGTTTTTCATCACGATCAGCGGGTTGACCTCGAGCAGGCTCATGTCCTTCTCGACAAAGGCCTTGTAGAGGATCGGGAACAGCGTGCCGGCATCCTTGGCGGCATCGCCGGTGAGGCCCAGCGCTTCCACCAATATGTCGACGTCGGTGGTCGTCACGCCGGCCAGCGGATCGATGGCGCGGGTGATGATCTTTTCCGGCGTGTCGTGGGCGACGCCTTCAATGTCCATGCCGCCCTCGGTCGAGACGACGAAAGCGATGCGGCCGACCGAGCGGTCGACCAGGATCGACAGATAAAGCTCGCGATCGATGTCGGCGCCGTCCTCGATATAAAGGCGGTTGACCTGCTTGCCGGCCGGGCCGGTCTGCTTGGTGACCAGCGTGTGGCCGAGCATCTCATTGGCGTTGGCGACGACATCGGCGACAGACTTCGCCAGCCGCACGCCCCCCTTGGCGTCGGGCGACAGTTCCTTGAACTTGCCCTTGCCGCGGCCGCCGGCATGGATCTGGCTCTTCACCACATAGAGCGGACCGGGCAGCGCTTGTGCCGCGGCTTCCGCTTCGCTTGCCTTGAACACCGGCACGCCTTCGGCCACCGGCGCGCCAAAGCTCTTCAGCAGCGCCTTGCCCTGATATTCATGGATGTTCATCTGGATGGTCTCCGGATCGGCTGCTTGGGGGGATCACTTCGAGGCGAGGTGCGGGGCGATCTTGACGCAGGCCCCGGTCAGGCCCTGCACCGTCGCCACCGAGGCGTCGAACATCTTCTGCTCGGCCTTGTTGAGGTCGATCTCGATGATGCGCTCGACGCCGCCGGCGCCGATGACCACGGGAACGCCGACATAGGTGCCCTTGACGCCATACTGGCCCGAGAGATGCGCAGCACAAGGCAGCACGCGCTTCTTGTCCTTGAGATAGGATTCGGCCATCGAAATTGCGGAAGCCGCCGGCGCGTAGAAGGCCGAGCCGGTCTTGAGCAGACCGACGATCTCGGCGCCGCCGTCGCGGGTGCGCTGGACGATCTGGTCGAGCTTTTCCTTCGAGGTCCAGCCCATCTTGATGAGATCGGGCAACGGAATGCCTGACACGGTCGAGTAGCGGATCATCGGCACCATGGAATCGCCGTGGCCGCCGAGCACGAAGGCGGTAACGTCCTCGACCGAGACCTTGAATTCCTCGGCTAGGAAATAGCGGAAGCGCGCGCTGTCGAGCACGCCGGCCATGCCGACGACATGGGTCTTGGGCAGGCCGGAAAACTTCTGCAGCGCCCAGACCATGGCGTCGAGCGGGTTGGTGATGCAGATGACGAAGGCCTTGGGTGCATACTTCTTCAGCCCGGCGCCGACCTGTTCCATGACCTTGAGGTTGATGCCCAGCAGATCGTCGCGGCTCATGCCTGGCTTGCGCGGCACGCCCGCGGTGACGATGCAAACGTCGGCGCCCTCGATGCCGGCATAATCATTGACGCCGGTCAGCCGGGAATCAAAACCGTCGACAGGCGACGACTGCGCGATATCGAGCCCCTTGCCTTGCGGAATGCCCTCGGCAATATCGAACAGCACCACGTCGCCGAGGTCCTTGAGGCCGATCATGTGAGCGAGCGTGCCGCCGATCATGCCGGAGCCGATGAGCGCTATCTTGTTGCGTGCCATGTGAGGAAATTTTCCCTTTGTCTGTGACGACGCCCAAAATCCCTGGCGATCTGTTGACGGCGTCGAGGAAGAGGCCGGAATGCTATGGTCTCAGCTAGATTTCGCCGCATCCAGTAGCCCCGGTGGAAAATATATTCAATCGATTATTTTCGAGTGAATGATTTCAATCGGTTAGAAACATTGGGACTTACGTAAACGTCAAAGTTTGTAGGCCAGCTTGGGAGATTTTACACAATGAGCGTGGAAATCAGAAGACTATATCCAGGCGATGACGCCCTTGTGAAGCGCATCGCCGAGGACGTGTTCGACGAGCCGGTCCGGGCAGACAGGCTTGCTGCCTACCTCGCCTCATCATCAGGTCATCTCATGATCGTGGCACTGGCCGATGGCGTCGTCGTCGGCCAGTGTGCTGCCGTCATCCACCGCCACCTGGACAAGGTCAGCGAACTCTACATCGACGAGGTCGGCGTCTCACCCGCCTACCAGCGCCATGGCATCGCGCGAAAGATGCTCGACGCCATGTTCGCGCTCGGCCGCGAGCAGGGATGCGGCGAAGCCTGGGTCGGCACCGAACCGGACAATGTTCCAGCGCGCGCGCTTTATGAATCGCGCAAGGAGGTGCATGGGCCGGCGGAGTCGTTTGTGATGTATGTGTACGAGCTCTAGGCGTCGGCGGGACAGCGCCCGCCTCTGCCTTGCCAGGCATCTCCCCCACGAGGGGGGAGATCGGACGTCACGCGACCTTTCGCCAATCTCCAATGGCCGCAGGAATGAGCGGAGCGCCGAAACCGCCAATCTCCCCCCGTGTGGGGGAGATGTCCGGCAGGACAGAGGGGGGCGCGAAGGATCACTACATAATGACCTCTTCGAACCCTCAGACCTGCACTTCCGCCTTCGCCTTTTGCCGTTCCGCCCAGTCCTCCAGCCAATCCCGGCTCTGCATTTCGATCAGCCGCGAGGCCGTGCGCTCGAATTCGAACACCTCGTTGCCGCGCCTGGCCGTATAGAGCTCAGGGGGCGAGGCATCGGCGCTTACCACCAGCCGCGTGTGATGATCGTAGAGCGTGTCTATCAGGAGGATGAAGCGCTTGGCCTCGTTGCGCTTGCCTTCGCCCAGCACCGGCACGTGATCGATGAAGACGGTCGAGAAGCGGCCGGCAATCGCCAGGAAATCGCGCGCGCCGAGCGGCTTTTCGCAGAGATCGGCGAAGGAAAACCGCGCCGCATTGCCGGAAGCAGCCGGTATTCTCACCTGCCGCCCCTTGAGCGTCAGCGCGGTCTCGGCCGTTGCCGCCCCGTGCGTCATCGCCTGCCAGGCTTCGTCGAGCATACGATCGGCTTCGGCATCCCCCGGCGTGACATAGACAGGCGTGCGGGCGAGCTTTTCCAGCCGGTAGTCCTTGTCGGCATCGAGCGTCAGCACATGGGCGTGGCGCTCGAGAATGCTGATGAAGGGCAGGAAGAGTTGGCGGTTCAGCCCGTCGCGATAAAGGTCTTGCGGCGCGACATTCGAGGTGGCGACCAGAACCACGCCATTGGCGAACAGCGCCGAAAACAGCCGCGACAGGACCATCGCATCGGCAATGTCGGTGACCGAAAACTCATCGAAGCACAGCACCCAGGCCTGTTCGGCAAGCTGAAGCGCGACCGGCGGGATCGGGTCGTCCTCCTTGACGTCGCCGTTCTTGCGCGCCTGCCGGTGCTTCTGGATGCGGTCCTGCACATCGGCCATGAAGTCGTTGAAATGAACGCGGCGCTTGGGCCTGACCGGCAACAGCTCGAAGAACATATCCATCAGCATGGTCTTGCCGCGACCGACGCCGCCATGAATGTAGAGGCCCTTGACGACCTCGCGCGTCTCGCGCTTGCGGGCAAACAGCCAGCCGAGCGCGCTCGACTTGTGCGCCAGCCGCTTGACCGAGATCTCGTCGGTCAGCCGGTCGAGCGCGGCGGCGATGCGCTCCTGCGCCGCATCGCGCTCGATGGCGCCGGTTGCGACCAGATGGTCGTAGCGCTGCCTGACGGTCGCATGGGTCTGGAGGCCGTCACGCAGATGCATCGGTCACGTCGCTGTCTAGGGATAGGCAGCCTATCTTGTAAGCGATATCGGCAAGCCGTTGGTAGTCTGGCCGTCGAATTTCGAACCGCCCGAGGAATAGAGCCGCGCCAGCGTGCCGCCATTCTCGTCATAGAGCGTCAGCTGCTTGCCGGCGACGTTCCACGATTTGATGCCGTCGATGGGCGGCGGGCAATGCAGCGGCCCGGCGCGGAAGCCGGCGCCGAATTTGGTCTGCGGCGTCGCCACCTTGCAGCTCTGTCCGGACACGCTGGCGTTCCAAACGCCGGCAACGCTCGCAGCGGTAAGGTCGGAGGCTCCGGCCGGCGCCGATCCGTCCGGCGGCAGCGAGGCGACCTGCGCGCCTGCCGGCGCGGTCGGGAATTGCGATGGGTCGGTGGTGCCCGGCGCTGCCGGGGGCGGCAGTTGGCTTCCGCTCACCGTGCCGGCGGGCGCGGGCTGCAGCGGGGCGGGCTGCTGGTCATCCATCGATGAAAAACGCGAGGTCGAACAGCCGCTCGCAACGAGCGCTGCCAGCGATACGGCTATCAGCCCGCTTCTCGAAAAAATCATTCCAACCTCCGTCGGATCCGGCTGGGGGGAAGCCGTCCGCACAATCTCACCCCTCACCAAGATGGAGAAGGTGGCGAAATTTCAACCCGATATGGTTAAAATAGGGTTTGCACCACGAATTGTTGTAAATTTGTCGCAAAATGGCTGGCGGACAAAAGGCATGTCTTCGCTCTAGCGCGGTTCCAACCGGTACATTGGTTGCGAAAGCGGCACCGGAGCCCGCAGCAGGTCGGCGCATCGGCGGTCGAGCGCAACTGCCGGCGCAAAACTGACTGAAGCGCTTGAGGCGCAAGGCCTGGCGCGTGAGCGGTTTCGCGCCTTCCGTCCGGGCGAGCTTTGGGACGTTCTCCGAGATCGAGCGCGGCTGAAGTCTGCATTTGGCCGTTTACGGCACTGCCGTTTTAGCCGATGGTCTATCGCAACAGGGGGGAACAGATGAAATCAATCTTGGCAGTTTTGATCGCGCTGGTAATTTCGACGCCGGCCGCTTTCGCGGGCGAAATCTCCGATCGCGCCGCTGAAGCCGAAAAGGCACTGCAGGCGGGTGATGGCGCCGGCGCGCTGGACAAATTCCGCAGCGCCGAGGACGCTCTGTGGCAAGCGATGCCGCTTGGCGTGCAAAATGTGAAGCATATCCTGTCGGCCAGCGGGTTCGGCGCCTACGCCGAGCGCCCGAACCATGTCTACAAGCCGGGCGAAGAGATTGTGCTTTATATGGAGCCGGTCGGTTACGGCTACGGCTCGGATGGGCTCGGCAACAACCAGATCGCGCTTTACGTTGACCTTACCGTGCTTTCCCAGTCGGGCGAGAAGCTGGGAACCGTCGAAAAGCTTGGTCGGGTCCAGCTCGCCTCGCGCTCGCATAACCGAGAGATGTTCTTCAAATTAAACGTCTCCCTGGATGGCGTTCCCCCCGGCAAATACCGCGCGGATTTCCTCATGCACGACGAGAACTCGCCAAAGACGGCGCCTTTCACGACCGACTTCGAGATTGCCGAATAGCGCGCCCAGTCGGAGAGAGCCTCGCGGCAAGAGGGAACCAGAGCGCGGCAGATGCGTTCTTAGGCCGCTGCAGTCAATTTGCGAGGCATTGTCCATGATCAAATGGATCATCATTCTTCTGATCGTTGCTGCCGCCGCCAGCCTGCTCGGCATGCCGGCGCTGGCCGGTGCCGCCGCCACCGGCGCGCGCCTGCTGATCGGCATCGTTCTCGTCATCTTCCTGCTGATCGTACTCGGCGTTTTCGCGGTAACCTAGACGCAGCCCACACTGGTAATTCCCGCCCGTTTCCGCCATATAGCGGCGAAACGTACAGGAATTACCTCAGATCATGGCAGGCACTGCCCCCTTCGCCAAGATGAACGGCATCGGCAACGAAATCATCGTCGCCGACATGCGTGGCCGTGCCGATAGGGTCACGGCGGCGTCGGCTGTCGCGCTGAACGCCGATGCGGCGACCAGGTTCGACCAGATCATGGCGATCCACGATTCGCGCACGCCGGGCACCGCCTTTTACATCGACATCTTGAATTCCGACGGCTCGGGCGCGCAGGCCTGCGGCAACGGCATGCGCTGTGTCGTCCAGGCGCTGGCCGCCGAAACCGGCCAGAAGACTTTCACCTTCGAGACCCGCGCCGGCATCCTCAACGCCGTCGAACATGCCGACGGCACCATCTCGGTCGACATGGGCACGCCGCGCTTCGGCTGGCAGGATATCCCGCTGGCTGAGGAATTCCGCGACACCCGCATGATCGAGTTGCAGATCGGCCCCATCGACGCGCCGGTGCTCCATTCGCCTTCGGCTCTCTCGATGGGCAACCCGCACGCCATCTTCTGGGTCGAAAACGATGTCTGGTCCTACGAACTCGAGCGTTTCGGCCCGCTGCTCGAAAACCATCCGATCTTCCCCGAGCGCGCCAACATCACTATCGCCCAGGTAACGTCGCCGGAGACGATGATCATCCGCACCTGGGAGCGCGGCGCCGGCCTGACCAAGGCTTGCGGCTCGGCCGCTTGCGCTTCCGTCGTCGCCGCTGCCCGCACCCGGCGCACCGGCCGCAGCGTTACGCTGATGACGCCCGGCGGCGGCTCGCTGCATGTGGAATGGCGCGACGACGACCACGTCATCCTGACCGGCGCTGCCGAATGGGAGTTTTCCGGCAATTTCGATCCGTCGACCGGCACCTGGGCCCGCGACACCGAAAGCGCGGCCTGATGTCTGCACTTGCCGATACCAAGGGCCCCAACTCCCAAGGCATAGACGTCGTCACCTTTGGCTGCCGTCTCAACACCTATGAATCCGAAGTGATGCGCCGCGAGGCCGAAAGCGCAGGTCTCGGCGCGCTCAAAGGCGGCGCCATTATCTTCAACACCTGCGCCGTCACCGCCGAAGCGGTGCGCCAGGCCAGGCAGTCGATCAGAAAGGCCCGCCGCGAAAATCCGGCGGCGCGCATCATCGTCACCGGCTGCGCCGCGCAAACCGAACCGCAGAATTTTGCCGCCATGGACGAGGTCGACCTCGTGCTTGGCAACGAAGAGAAGCTGAAGGCCAACTCCTACCGCGCGCTGCCGGATTTCGGCGTCAACGACAGCGAGAAGGCGCGCGTCAACGACATTTTCTCGGTGCGCGAGACCGCCGGCCACATGGTCGACGCCATTGAGGGCCGGGCACGTGCTTTCGTCCAGGTGCAGAACGGCTGCGACCATCGCTGCACCTTCTGCATCATCCCCTATGGCCGCGGCAACTCACGCTCGGTGCCGATGGGCGCCGTGGTCGAGCAGGTCAAGCGTCTGGCCGGCAACGGCTATGCCGAGATCGTGCTGACCGGCGTCGACATGACCAGCTTCGGCGCCGACCTGCCGGGCGCGCCGAAGCTGGGAAAGCTGGTGAAGACCATCCTGAAGCAGGTGCCTGATGTGAAGCGGCTGCGGCTGTCCTCAATCGATTCGATCGAGGCGGATGATGATCTGCTCGACGCCATCGCCACCGAACCCAGGCTGATGCCGCATCTGCATCTGTCGCTGCAGTCGGGCGACGACATGATCTTGAAGCGCATGAAGCGCAGGCATTTGCGTGACCAGTCGATCCGCTTCTGCGAGGATGTGCGCAAGCTGCGCCCCGAAATCGTCTTCGGCGCCGACATCATCGCCGGCTTCCCGACCGAGACCGAGGAAATGTTTCAGAATTCGATAAAGATCGTCGAGGAATGTGGGCTGACGCACCTGCATGTCTTCCCGTTTTCGCCGCGCGAAGGCACGCCCGCCGCGCGCATGCCGCAGGTCCGCCGCGAATTGGTCAAGCAGCGCGCGGCCCAGCTGCGCGCCGCTGGTGAGGCTGCGTATCGCCGCCATCTGTCGTCCCTCCCGGGAACGCGCCAAACGATCCTTATCGAGCGCGACGGCCTCGGCCGCACCGAAGGGTTCACGCTTGCCGCGCTCGGCACAGGCGCGCCGGGCGAGATCGTCGAGGCAGACATCACCGGCCATGATGGGGCGCGCCTGATAGCCTCGCCCCTCACTGCCTGCGCCGCCTGAGACGATTGAAGCATGGCCGGTTTTTTCAAGAACATATTTTCGTTCGGCAAGAAGGAAGTCGTCGAGGAGCGCATCGACGAAACCGCTCCCCTGCCGCCGATCAAATGGGATGCGCTTGAGGCGCTGAAGCCGGCGGCCGAGCAGGTCGTTCCGGAGTTCTTGAAGCGCGAGGAGCCCGAGCCGCCGACGCCCCACCCTCCCCTCGATGGGGAGGGTCGCCACGAAGTGGCGGGGAGGGGTGAGAGCGCCGACGCCGGCGCCACTCACCCCCACCCCCAAGCTTCGCTTGGGACCTCCCCCGTCGAGGGGGAGGTAAAGCCTGCGCCGCAGTCGGCGCCAGAAGAACCGAAGCCCGAACCCGCGCCGACCATCCCGCCCGCGCCGGAACCGGTCGTCCCATCCGAGCCGGAACCGTTGCCGGAGCCCGCGCCGGTAGAAGAACCGCAGCCTGAGCCGGAGATACCCGAGCCGCCTGCACCGGAAGAAGTTCCTGCGCCAGCCGTTCCGGAGCCGGCTCCCGAGCCGCAGCCCCAAGAAGTGCCGCCGGCGCCGGCCGAGCCGGAGATCGAACCATCGCGTCCGGAACCGCAGCTGGAGCCCGCTCCCGTCGAAGTGCCGACGCCTGCCGAGACTCCAGCAGAACCGGCCGCCCCGATCGAAGTGCCGCAACCGTCCGCGCCTCCCGCACAGCCTACCTCAGAGGTCAGCGCCGCCCCTCATCCGCCTGCCGGCACCTTCTCCCCGTATAGCCACGGGGAGAAGGACGAGGCGCCCCACCCTCCCCTCGGTGGGGAGGGTCGACGCGAAGCGGCGGGGTGGGGTGACAGCGCTGACGCCAGCGCAAATCACCCCCACCCCCAAGCTTCGCTTGGGACCTCCCCCATCAAGGGGGAGGTAAAGCGCACGTCGGTTGAAGCTGTACCCGCGCCGGTCGAAGCCAAGACCATCGTTGCCGAGCTAGCGCCCGCGCCGGCCCCGCAACCTTCGCCACAGTCAAAACCAGCTCCCGGCAAAGTCACCGTAACCAAAAAGGTCGAGCAGAAAGCCGAGCCGCAAAAGGCGCCCGAACCGGCGCCGCGACGCTCCTGGTTCCAGCGCATGCGCGACGGGCTTGCCCGCTCCTCGAAAGAACTCACCGGCAACATCGCCGGCGTCTTCACCAAGCGCAAGCTCGACGAGGAGACGCTGCAGGATCTGGAGGACGTGCTGATCCGTGCCGATCTGGGCATGGAAACAGCCTTGCGCGTCACCGATGCCCTCGCTGCCAGCCGCTACGGCAAGGATGTCTCCGACGCGGATGTCCGCACCATCATGGCGGCCGAGGTGGAGAAGGTGCTGGCCCATGTCGCCATGCCGCTGGAGCTCGACCTGTCGCACAAGCCGCATGTCATTCTGGTGGTCGGCGTCAACGGCACCGGCAAGACCACGACCATCGGCAAGCTCGCCGCCAAACTGACCGATGGTGGCCTGTCGGTGATGCTGGCCGCCGGCGACACGTTTCGCGCTGCAGCCATCGAGCAGCTGAAGATCTGGGGCGAGAGGACGAAGTCGCCGGTCATCGCCTCGAAGATAGGCGCGGATGCCGCCGGCCTCGCCTACGACGCTTTCGAACGCGCCAAGGAGGCCGGCTCCGACGTGCTGATCATCGACACCGCCGGCCGGCTGCAAAACAAGACCGAACTGATGGCGGAGCTGGAAAAGATCGTGCGCGTGCTGGGCAAGCTCGATCCGGAAGCGCCGCATACCGTGCTGCAGACGGTCGACGCCACCACCGGCCAGAATGCGCTCAATCAGGTCGAGATCTTCCGCAATGTCGCCGGCGTCAACGGCCTGGTGATGACCAAGCTGGACGGCACGGCGCGCGGCGGTATTCTGGTCGCGATCGCGGCAAAGCACAAACTGCCGGTCTACTTCATCGGCGTCGGCGAACAGGTCGACGACCTCGAACCATTCTCGGCCAGCGAATTCGCCAGGGCGATCGCGGGCGTAGCGTAAAAAGCACGATCCCGAAGAGCTGCTGGCTTTTTTGGACAAGATCATGCGTCAGAAGGAAGTCATGAACCCTCCCATCCTCGAACGCGACCCGTCCGACCCGCGAAAGAAGAAAGAAAGCGTCAATCCGCTGCTCAAGCTGGTGCTGGAACTCGGGCCGCTGATGGTGTTCTTCTTCGCCAATGCACGCGGCGCCTGGCTGGTGCAGAAATTTCCTGTCCTGGCCGAATTCGGCGGGCCGATCTTCGTCGCCACCGGCCTGTTCATGGCGGCGACGGCGGTCGCGCTGATCGCCTCCTGGCTGCTGCTGCGCACCTTGCCGATCATGCCGATGGTCTCGGGCGTCGTCGTCTTCATCTTCGGCGCGCTGACGCTCTATCTGCAGGACGACGTGTTCATCAAGATGAAGCCGACCATCGTCAACACCCTGTTCGGCGGCGTGCTGCTCGGCGGTCTGTATTTCGGCCGATCGCTGCTCGGCTATGTCTTCGATTCGGCCTTTCGCCTCGATGCCGAAGGCTGGCGCAAGCTGACTTTCCGCTGGGGCCTGTTCTTCCTGTTCCTGGCTCTTGCCAATGAAGTGGTGTGGCGGAATTTTTCCACCGACTTCTGGGTTACCTTCAAGGTCTGGGGCATCATGCCGATCACCCTGTTGTTCACCTTCAGCCAGATGCCGCTGATCCTGCACCATTCGATCGAGGATAAGGCCGAGAAGGTGGAAGAAGCCGGCAAGTAGAGCAATTCCAGGAAAAGTGTGAAGCCGTCCGGAATTGCGTCAGAATAAACGGAGACGGCCATGGAATTCGTCACCACGCGCGATGAACTGAGGACGATCTACAAGACGCCGCGGCCGACCGACACCTCGATGCGCAAGGAACTCAGGGCGCTCGACGGCCACTGCCGCTCTTTCATCGGCAAGAGCCCTTTCGTGCTGATCGGTTCTTCCGACGGCGCCGGCAATGCCGACGTGACGCCGAAAGGCGACAGACCGGGCTTTGCCCTTGTCCTCGACGACACGACCATCGCCATTCCCGACCGGCCCGGCAACAACCGGCTGGACACGCTGGAAAACATCCTGCTCAACCCTTCGGTCGGGCTGCTTTTTCTCATCCCCGGCATGAACGAGACGCTGCGCATCAATGGCGACGCCCGCATAACCGTCGATGCCGGTTTGCGCGAGCGCCTCACCGTCGACGGCAAGCAACCGCAAAGCGTCGTCGTGGTGAGCGTCAAGGCCGCTTACATGCACTGCGCCAAGGCCTTCATGCGCTCCGAATTGTGGAAGCCGGACAGCTGGCACGACCGCGCGACGTTGCCGACGCTCGGTCAGATCCTGTCCGATCAGATGGCGCATGCCGAAACTGCCGACGATTTCGACCGCTCGCTGGACGAGGCCTACAGCAAGACCCTGTGGTAAATTTCGCGTACGATTCGCCATTGCAGTCCTTTGCCGGTTTCCCTAGCCCTGTTTCCCCGTGATCGAACTCCTCGCCATCTCCGGCAGCCTGCGCGCCGCCTCGACCAATTCGGCGCTGCTGGCGGCGCTGTCCGCGAACGCGCCTTCGGATTGCCGCGTAACTGTCTATGACGGGCTCGGCCTGCTGCCGATCTTCAACCCGGATGACGAAGGCGAGCGCACACCGGCCGAGGCCATGCGGCTGATCGAGGCCGTCACCAGCGCCGATGGCATCATCGTCTCCTGCCCCGAATATGCCCATGGTGTGCCCGGCGGCATGAAAAACGCTCTCGACTGGCTGGTCTCGCGCGACGCCGCAGTCGGCAAGCCCGCCATGCTGGCCCACGCCTCCGCGCGCTCGCTCTATGCCCGCGCCGCGCTGGCCGAGATCATGCGCACCATGTCGTTCGCGCTTTGTGAGAATGCGGTTCTGGAGATTGCCTTGCTCGGCAAGAAACCGCCGGAGATAGAAGCGATCCTGGGAGAGGACGAGAACCTGCGGGCCATGCGCGAAGCGGTGCAGGTTTTCGCGAGTTTTATACGCGCAAACGTTGCCTCGTCATCCTAGGGCGGAGCAAGGAGCGAAGCGACGCGGCGCAGACCCTAGGATGACGAACGAAAGGGTGCGGCGCACCCCAACGTGCCGCAGTGCTACCCCTTCCGCAACGTCTCGACATCGGTCACACCGACATACCAGTCGCGCGCGTTGACCTCTTCGAACACCACCCAGACGTCGTCATTGCTAAGCCCGGTGGCGTCCATGATGGCCGCCGTGACCTTTTTGGCAATGTCGGCCTTCTTGCCAGCGGGATCAGCGGCGATCACTTCCTTGACGATGCGGATGTTGACGAATGGCATGATGTCCTCCCCTTGAATTGTGTCTGATACCGCCGCCGCTGGGCGGCTTCGAAATCCGCTCCGGCGAACCGCTTGGCGGTGGTTCCGGCGGCCGCAGCGCAACAGGCGCCGCCGGCAGGCGCAGAAACGCCATCAAGGGCCGCCAGAGAAGCGTTTGCAGCAGCCTCAATACGTCTTCGCCCCGTTCACCATCAGCCGCACCATGTAGAGCGACGTGGTGCCGGCGATGTAGAGGCAGTTCAGCTTGTTGCCGCCGAACACGCAATTGGCGGTCACTTCCGGCACCTTGACCTTGCCGATCAGCGTGCCGTCGGGATCGTAGCAATGGATGCCGTCGGCGGCACTGGTCCAGATGCGGCCGGCCTCGTCGAGCCGGAAGCCGTCGAACAGGCCGGCCGTGCAGTCGGCGAACACCTTGCCGCCCGAGACCTTCTTGCCGTGCTTGCCGACGTTGAAGACCCGCATATGCGCGGGGTTCTGCGCGCCATGCGTGCGGCCGGTGTCGACGACATAGAGCTGGCTTTCATCCAGTGAAAAGGCAAGCCCGTTCGGCCGGACCATGTCGGTGATGACGGCCTCGACCTCGCCCGTATCCGGATCGACCCGGTAGACATTGCAAGCGCCGATCTCGCTTTCGGCCTTGTCGCCCTCATAGTCGGTGTCGATGCCGTAGCTCGGATCGGTGAACCAGATCGAGCCGTCGGATTTCACGACCGCGTCATTGGGCGAATTCAGCCGCTTGCCTTTCCATTCGGCCGCGATGGTGGTGACGGAACCGTCATGCTCGGTGCGGCTGACGCGGCGGCCGGAATGCTCGCACGTCACCAGTCGGCCCTGGCGGTCGACGGTGTTGCCGTTGGAATTGCCGGAGGGCTGACGGAAGACGTTCACATTGCCGTCGGTCTCGTCATAGCGCAGCATGCGGTTGTTGGGGATGTCGGACCAGACGACATAGCGGCCGGCGGCGAACCAGGCCGGCCCTTCCGCCCACTGACATCCGGTAAACAGCTTTTCCACCTGGGCGTTGCCGTTGAACAGCCGCGCGAAACGCGGATCCAGAATTTCGTAATAGTCTGCGGTCGCCATGCATTTCCTCCGGGCATCACGTGACGCGCGGATCAAGCCAGCCTGCGGGCGCGATGGCAAGGTGGCGCAGGCGCAATTTGTAAGACAAAAGGTGCCCGGCCGGCATGGCCCGCCAGCCTGTCCGGCCGTTTATGGTGCTGTAGCGCTGTATTAACCCGCTATGCGCCCTGTGCAATGGTGCATTGCAACATCTTCTTTTTGCATCGCACCATTCCTATGTCATGGTGCGAACGACCAAGGGAGGAACAAATTCACCGCTGATATGCGGCACGAAAGGACCCTTGCTATGGCTTTTGACAACCTCTTCTCCCGCGCGCGCTCCTCGATGGCCAAGCGCCGCCACTACAACCGCCTCGTCGCGGAAATCGAAAACCTGACGAGCCGCGATCTGGCCGACCTGCGCGCCGACCGCTCGGAAATGCTCTACCAGATCCACAGGCAGATCTACGGCTGAGCATTTCAGACGTCAGCGGGGCACCGCCCCCTCACCCGGATTGCCAAACCGAATTGCATGAGCAATTCGGGCAATTCGACCTCTCCCCCCGGGAGAGGAGCTAGCCTGTGCCGATGCTTCCCTCTTCTCCCCACGGGGAGAAGGTGGCCGCGTAGCGGCTCGATGAGGGGGCATGGCGCCAACGTCAGCCCGGTGCCGCGAGCGCCTTTTCAATCTGCGGCAACAGAACATCCCTCGCCGACTCCCCTGTCAGCGGCCCGACATGCTTGTAGGCAATCTTGCCGTCCTTGCCGATGACGAAGGTTTCCGGCACGCCGTAGACGCCCCAGTCGATGGCCGTGCGGCCGGCCTCGTCGACACCTATCGCCTGGAACGGATTGCCGAGATCACCAAGGAACCGGCGCGCGTTTTGCGCTTGGTCCTTGTAGTTTAGCGCGGCCATGACGAAGCGCTTGTCCTGCGACAGCTGCAAGAGCACCGGATGCTCTTCCCGGCACGGCGCGCACCACGATGCAAAGACGTTGACCAGCGTTACCTTGCCGGCGAAGGCTTTCGAATCCAGCCCGGGCAGGTTTGACCCTTCCAGCGCCGGCAGGTTGGTCTGCGGCGCCGGCAGGCCGATCAGCGCCGACGGCACTGCCGCCTCATCGCGTCCCGACAAAAGCTGCGACAGGAACAATCCGGCGAGGCCGAGAAAAACCAGCAGCGGCAACAGCACGACCAGGCGGCGGCGCGGCGACGCCGGCGTTTCGCTTTCCGTGCTCATGGCTTGCTGGCCCCAGTGCTGGCCCCAGTGCTGGCCCCAGTACCGGCTTTGTCCGAGCGACGCCGCACGCCGGCCGCTTCGAGGTCTGCCAGTTCGCGCTTGCGGGTCCGCTGGTCGAGCAGGATCCAGCCGATCAGCCCGGCCAGCACGATCACCGTGATGCCATAGGCGGCCGCGACATAGAGTGCGTGTGCACTCATGCGCTTCGCTCCCCTTCCACCGTCACTTCGTCGTGCTCGATCATGGCCTTCCCATAGCTTTGCGGCTTTCTTAGCTTTGCGGCTGGGGCTTCGCAATTGATCGTCGCGCCGCAGCGGTCATATCAATCCGTTCCATGCCGCAGCGCCAGTGCTGCCGCCACCGGACCCAGCACGGCAAGAAACAGCGTCAGCGCGGCAAGAATGAGGAAGGGCTGCAGGAACGGATCAGGATCGGCCACCGCGCCGTAGCTCGCCGACACCCCGAAGATCAGCACCGGGATCGTCAGCGGCAGCACCAGCACCGAGATCAGCAGCCCGCCACGCGGCAGCGCCACCGCCACCGCCGCCCCGACCGCGCCGATGAAAGTGATCGCCGGCGTGCCGGCCAGCAGCGTGAGCGCGGTGGCGCCGATGCTGAGCGGCTCCATGTTCATGAACAGGCTCAGCAGAGGTGCCGCAACAACCAGCGGCAGAACGCTGCCCGCCCAATGCGCCAGGCACTTCACCAGCACCGTCAACGCCAGCATGTGGCGGTCATTGCCCAGCACCAGAAGATCGAGCGACCCGTCTTCGCGATCGGCCTGAAACAGCCGGTCGAGGCCGAGCAGGCAGGCGAGCAGAGCGCCGATCCAAAGGATCGCCGGACCGATGCGGGCGAGCAGCTTCAGGTCCGGTCCGACACCGAAGGGGATGGTGGCGATGACGGCGAGGAAGAAGATGACGCCGGTGAGCGCTCCGCCGCCGGCGCGGATTGAGAGACGGACGTCGCGCAGGAAGAGGGCTAGCATTGCCAAGCCGCGCCTGCGGTTTGATCGCCATCTTGCCGAAGGTGGCGTTCCTTCACACCCCCCTCTGTCCTCCCGGACATCTCCCCCGCAAGGGGGGAGATTGGCAGCTCCACTGCTGACGCCTCTTTTTCAATGCCGGTGATTGGCGAAAGCCGGCATGACATCTGATCTCCCCCCCTGCGGGGGAGATGCCCGGCAGGGCAGAGGGGGGTGGGCGGGAATGCCGGCATCACCCTGTTGCTCCCATCCTCAATGCCTGTGCTCCATCCAATCCCAGTGGCAAATGCGTCGCCGCGACAATAATCCCACCTTCTGCGCAATGCCTCGTCATCAGCCCCGCAAACCGCGCCTCCGAGGCCTTGTCCAGCCCAGCCGTCGGCTCATCCAGCAGCCACAGCGGCTTATGACTGACCAGCAATTTCGCAATCGCCGCCCGCCGCCTTTGCCCGGTCGACAAATATCCGAAAGGCAGATGGCCGATGCCGCCGAGACCAACCGTCTCCAGCGCCTCCCCCACACCCGACTGCCCATCGCCGTTGAAATCGCGCCAGAAGCGCAGATTCTCCGCCACGCTGAGCGCCGTCTTCATTGCATTGAGGTGGCCGAGATAGTGGACCGCCGAAGCGATCGTCGGAAACGTCTCGCCGCCGCCCTCGATGCGCACGTCGCCTTGCGCCTTCGGCAGCAGCCCGGCGATGACCCTGAGCAGCGTCGATTTGCCCGAACCGTTCGGCCCGGTGACGACCAGCACCTGGCCCTTGTCGAGCGCAAAACCGATGCCGAAAAAGACCGTCTCGCCGCCGCGTTCGCCGCCCAGATTTTCGGCAATCAGCCGCATGCCTGCCCGTCCCGAAAACTTTACCGCGCGATAGCTGCCGCATCGCACAAATTTGCTCCGCAACTGTCTAGAACTATTCCAGAAAATTCTCTATATGCGGGACATCCGTGCCAGCGGTCGGCACGGGAACAGAATTTGCGCCGAACCAGCGCACGCGCCGCCTTGAACGGCTCGGGTTGGCTGGGAACGGACAGCGGAAATGGCCGTACCCGCACCTTTGCGCGTGATTGCATGCCCATCGGCGTCCGTTCCCTTTCAGGCTGAACAGACAAGGACGGACCGCACGTGTCAAAATCCCTCGACAGTTTCAATTGCCGCCGCACCCTCACCGTGGGTGGCGCGGACTATGTCTATTACAATCTGGTCGAGGCCGAGAGGAACGGCCTCACCGGCATTGCCCAGCTGCCTTATTCGATGAAGGTGCTGCTGGAAAACCTTTTGCGCAATGAAGACGGCCGCTCCGTCACCAAGGACTCTATCCAGGCTGTGGCCGGCTGGCTGACCGACAAGGGCACCGCCGGCGTCGAGATCGCCTATCGCCCCGCGCGTGTCCTGATGCAGGATTTCACCGGCGTCCCGGCGGTGGTCGACCTGGCCGCCATGCGCGACGGCCTCAAGGCGCTCGGCGGGGATCCGCAGAAGATCAATCCGCTGGTGCCGGTTGACCTCGTCATCGACCACTCCGTCATCGTCGACGAATTCGGCACGCCACTGGCCTTTGCCAGGAATGTCGAGCTCGAATATGAGCGCAACGAAGAGCGCTATAAATTCCTGAAATGGGGCCAGCAGGCGTTCCGCAATTTTCGCGTCGTGCCGCCCGGCACCGGCATCTGCCATCAGGTCAACCTCGAATATCTCGGTCAGGTCGTCTGGACCAACACGGAAGACGGCGAAACCACCGCTTATCCCGACACCTGCGTCGGCACCGATTCGCACACCACCATGATCAACGGCCTTGGCGTGCTCGGCTGGGGCGTCGGCGGCATCGAGGCCGAGGCGGCGATGCTCGGCCAGCCGGTTTCCATGCTGTTGCCCGAAGTCATCGGCTTCCGCCTCACCGGCAAACTCAGGGAAGGCATCACCGCCACTGACCTGGTGCTGACCGTCACCCAGATGCTGCGCAAGAAGGGCGTCGTCGGCAAGTTCGTCGAGTTCTTCGGCCCGGGCCTGTCCAACATGACGCTGGCCGACCGCGCCACCATCGGCAACATGGCGCCCGAATATGGCGCCACTTGCGGCTTCTTCCCGGTCGATGGCGAGACCATCCGCTACCTCACAATGTCGGGCCGCGAGGAAAGCCGCATCGCCCTGGTCGAATCCTATTCCAAGGCGCAAGGCATGTGGCGTGACGCCGGCTCGGCCGACCCTGTCTTCACCGACCTGCTCGAACTCGAGCTCGACAGCGTCGTGCCGTCGATGGCAGGTCCCAAGCGTCCCGAAGGCCGCGTTCCGCTCGAAGGCATTCCGGCCGGCTTCGCCAAGGCAATGGAGACCGAGTACAAGAAGGCTGCCGAAATCCACAAGCGCTATGCCGTCGAAGGCACCGACCATGATCTCGGCCATGGCGATGTCGTCATTGCCGCCATCACGTCCTGCACCAACACCTCGAATCCGAGTGTGCTGATCGGCGCCGGCCTCTTGGCGCGCAACGCCAACCGGCTCGGCCTCAAGCAGAAGCCGTGGGTGAAGACCTCGCTGGCGCCGGGCAGCCAGGTGGTCGCCGAATATCTGGAAAAGTCCGGCCTGCAGAAGGAGCTCGACCAGATCGGCTTCAACCTGGTTGGTTTCGGCTGCACCACCTGCATCGGCAATTCGGGCCCGTTGCCAGCGCCGATCTCCAAGACCATCAACGATAAGGGCCTGATCGCCGCCGCGGTGCTCTCCGGCAACCGCAATTTCGAAGGCCGCGTTTCGCCTGACGTGCAGGCGAACTATCTGGCGTCGCCGCCGCTGGTGGTAGCCCATGCTTTGGCCGGCACCGTCACCAAGGACCTGACCACCGAGCCACTCGGCGAAGGCCGCGACGGCAAGCCGGTCTATCTCAGGGATATCTGGCCGAGTTCGGCCGAGATCCAGGAGTTCATCGAGAAGAACGTCACACGTGAGCTGTTCGCCCGCAAATATGCCGACGTCTTCAAGGGCGACGAATACTGGCAGAACGTCAAGGCGCCGGAAGGCCAGACCTATGCCTGGGACGACAACTCGACCTATGTGCAGAACCCGCCCTATTTCGCCGGCATGACCTCCGGTTTCGGCAAGATCGGCGACATCAAGGGCGCGCGCGTGCTCGGCCTGTTCGGCGACAAGATCACCACCGATCACATCTCACCGGCGGGTTCGATCAAGGCCGCTTCCCCGGCCGGCAAATACCTCACCGACCATGGCGTCGGCGTTGCCGACTTCAACCAGTACGGCACAAGGCGCGGCAACCATGAGGTGATGATGCGCGGCACCTTCGCCAACATCCGCATCCGCAACCACATGCTGGGCGAGAACGGCCGCGAGGGCGGCTACACCATCCACTACCCGTCGAAGGAAGAGGAATCGATCTA
This sequence comes from Mesorhizobium sp. C416B, assembly GCF_030323165.1. Taxonomy (NCBI): domain Bacteria; kingdom Pseudomonadati; phylum Pseudomonadota; class Alphaproteobacteria; order Hyphomicrobiales; family Phyllobacteriaceae; genus Mesorhizobium; species Mesorhizobium sp. C416B. The sequence goes on along the minus strand of NZ_CP100471.1, from coordinate 3,967,019 downwards.
CGACGCGGCGATGAGGTACAAAAAGGAAGGCGTGCCGCTGGTCATCTTCGCCGGCGTCGAATACGGCAACGGCTCCTCCCGCGACTGGGCAGCTAAAGGAACGAATCTCCTCGGTGTCCGTGCCGTCATCGCCCAGTCCTTCGAGCGCATCCATCGCTCCAACCTGGTCGGCATGGGCGTCATCCCCTTCGTCTTCGAGGAAGGCACCTCATGGGCCTCGCTCAACCTCAAGGGTGACGAGCTGGTCGAGATCGACGGCATAAGCACCATCAAGCCACGCCAGACGATGATCGCCAAGGTGACCTATGGCGACGGCACCGTGAAGAACGTGCCGATCATCTGCCGCATCGATACGCTGGACGAACTCGACTACTTCAAGAATGGCGGCATTTTGCAATACGTGCTGCGCGATCTGGCCGCGTAGCGGCCAGGGCTTAGGCAGTAGGGATTGGGCGGTAGCGGGGAACGACATCCCCTACTCCCTACTCCCTACTCCCTACTCCCTACTCCCTACTCCCAAGCATTGCCCGACCCGATCGAAGCCCCGCCCTGTCCGACAGGAGTAAAAACCGGCTGGGCTCAGCAAGATCTGCCCCACGCTCCTGATGCCATGCTCCCGATCGAACCGGGCGGTGAAGTGCTCCCCCTGTGATGGCCATACCCATGGTTGCGGCAGCAAAAATTTCACCGCAACGTGACTTCCCGTTGACTGTCGCTTCTGCCACAAATCTGGGCAACCAGAACAAGGCCGGCGTCACCGGCGGGAATCGGAACGATCATGGCACCTCGACACCCTCTGCGGCTTGCGGCTTTTGCGCTGGCCTTCTCGGCGCTTGCCGGGACCGGGTTCGCCGAGGAATCGGGAACGACCCAGACCGACAAACCGCAGATTGACAGGCCCTTGGGCGTGGTCGAGCTGTTCACCAGCCAGGGCTGCAATTCCTGCCCGCCGGCGGACGCGTTCTTTGCCGAGCTGGCGGCCAAGGACAACGTCGTCGCGCTCGCCTACCACGTCAATTACTGGGACTATCTCGGCTGGCAGGACACGCTGAGCAGCAAGGACAATACCGACCGGCAATATGACTATATGCGCGCCTTCGGCACCCGCTCCGTCTACACGCCGCAAGCCGTCATCAATGGTCGCAGCCATGTCAACGGCGCCAGCCGCAAGGAGGTCGACGGCGCGCTTGCCCGCATGGAGAAATCCGGTGAAGGCATGCGGGTCAGCGTCAAGGTCAGCCGCACCAGCGATCGCGTCATGATCGATGCCGGCGACGCCGGTAGCGGCCCCAGCGACGCCCATGTCGTCATCGTCTATTTCGAACCACCGCAGACGGTGACCATCGCCAAGGGCGAGAACACCGGCCGCAGCATGACCTACTGGAACGCCGTCACCGGCATCCAGACCGCCGGCATGTGGCACGGCAAGGCGCAGCGCTACGAATTGCCGATGACGGAGATCGCCAAGAAAGGCGGCTGCGCCGTACTGCTGCAGTCGGTCGGCAAGGACGGCCTGCCGGGCCCTATTCTGGGCGCTGCGTTTATTCACAAGCCTTAAGAGGCCCCCTCATCCGGCCGCTCTCGGCCACCTTCTCCCCGAGGGGAGAAGGGGCTGAATCAGCGCTGGCGCGAACTCCTCTCCGCTCGGGGGAGGTCGGATTGGCCCGAATTGCTGTTGCAATTCGGCTGGCAATCCGGGTGAGGGGATGCGCCCGCAAACTGGGCACCGCAGCCTCCGGCAAATTCTTCAAGCAGCCAAAAACAAAAAAACCGACGTCAGCTTGCTTCTGACGTCGGTCATTTAGGTTTTGGGATCGTCGCACCCGGTCTCTCCCTGAGGAAAGTCCGAGGTTGGTTCGATCCGACGCAGACCCGTGGGCGGGGGGCTTGGGGTTTACGAGCCGGTGCCGGACCGAACCGTCTCAGGCAACGCCGGTAAATTCGTCGGACATTGGGGCATGAGCGCGGATAAAAAAAGGCGGAAATGTGGCGAGGCATCACCAATTCAAACACCGCGTTTTATAAAAGTGACTGGACGTTGCGAAAACAGCGCAGTCCCGGGATGGTTAGCCGGGCCTTGCAATTCCACGGCGAACACGCCAACTTCTGCAAGCGAGATTCATTTTCAAAAGGATCGCGGGATGACCGATCGCAGCGGTGGGACGGAGGATGGGGACGCATCCGCAATATTGATCCCGCTGCACGAGGCGCGACGCGAACGCCTCGACCAGCCGGTCCGTTTCGACCGGCGTGAACTCGACGAGATCCTGAGGCTGTACGGACGCATGGTCGCGGCCAACGAATGGCGCGACTATGCCATCGATCATCTGTCTGATCGGGCTGTGTTTTCAGTCTTCCGCCGGGCCAGCGAAGTGCCGCTGTTCCAGATCGTCAAGGATCCGAAACTGGCGCGCCGGCAAGGCGCCTTCGCCGTCATCGCCGCCGGCGGCCGAATCCTCAAGCGCGGCCAGGAACTCGGTCGCGTGCTCAACGTCTTCGATGCTAAGCTGAAGATTGTCCAGGCCTAATTGAGAATTGGGGAATTGAAGAACTGAAGAATTGAAAAAAGAGGATGTAACGGTCGAAATACCGCCGGGTTTGTTCTCAGCTATTCAAATCCTCAATTCTTCAGTTCTTCAACTCCTCAATTCCCCCTCCTCAGGCTCTCACGAAACTTCCGCTCCGGCAGCGAATGCGGATCGGGCGGAACCGTTACGCCGCCATTCAGCGACAGCTGCATGAACACCGTCTCAAGCCAGCGCCCATGCTTGTAGCCGGAGCCTTCCAGGCCACCGGAATGGCGAAAGCCGAGCTTTTCATGCAGCCGCACCGAGGCGCTGTCTGCATGGCCGTCGCCGATCACCGCGACGATCTGGCGAAAGCCCGCCATACGGCAGGCTTCAATCAGCGCCTGCATCAGCAGCAGCCCGACGCCCTGGCCCTTCGCATCAGGCGCGACATAGACGGAATCCTCTACGATGAAGCGGTAGGCCGGGCGCGGCCGGAACGCGCCGGCATAGGCGTAGCCGAGCAGCGCGCCACCTCGTTCCGCCACCAGATAGGGAAAGCCCCCCACCGTCAGGCTGTCGAAGCGCGTACCCATCTCAGTGCGGCTGGGCGGCTCCAGCTCATAGCTCGCGGTGCCATGCGTCACGGCGTCAGCGTAGATCTCGGTGATTCGGCCGAGGTCGCCTTCCAAGGCCGCGCGGATGGAAATAGTGCTCATAATTTCTGCCTCCATGACAGCAAAGGCCGGCACAAAAGAAAAGGGCGGCCGTTGGGCCGCCCTCTTGATATCAGCTGGTCCAGTTGCCTGATGGGAAGACCGCCTAGCGGCGATCGCCCATGAACTGCAGCAGGAACATGAACAGGTTGATGAAGTCGAGATATAGCCTCAACGCGCCCATGATCGCCTTGCGGCCGGCAACGTCGGCCTGATCGCCTTCGTAGTACATTTCCTTGATGGTCTGCGTGTCGTAGGCGGTGAGGCCGGCGAAGATCAGCACGCCGATCGCCGAGATGGCGAAGCCGAGCGCCGACGACTGCAGGAAGATGTTGATCAGCATGGCGATCACCAGGCCGACCACGCCCATGACCAGGAACGAGCCGAAGGCCGAAAGGTCGCGCTTGGTCGTGTAGCCGTAGAGCGACAGCGCGCCGAAGGCGGCCGCCGTGGCAAAGAAGGTCTGGGTGATCGAGGCGCCGGTGTAGACCAGGAAGATGGTCGACAGCGACAGGCCGACCAGGCCCGAATAGACCCAGAAGGTGGTTTGCGCCGCGGCCACGCTCATCGACTGGATCCTGAACGACAGGAAGAAGACGGCGGCGAGCGGAGCCAGGATGACCACCCAGCGGAAGGCGCTGGCATAGATCAGCGTGCCGAAAGCGGTCAGCTGTCCGTCGCCGGTGACGGCGAGCTGGAAAGCGCCCCAGGCGGCGACGCCGGTGATGAGGAGGCCAAGCCCCATCAAATTGTAGACCTTGAGCATGTAAGTGCGCAGGCCTTGGTCGATGTCGGCGCGCGCGCCCGGCACGGCCGAAGTCTGGTAGTTGCGAATGGGCTCAGCCATTGGAATCCTCTGTTGCTTCTGCCCCGTACGGTGTCAGGCCCTTTCGGACCTGGGCGCCGCTGGCGGGGCTCCAGCATGCCTGTGGCGAAATATGATGGTTCTTGACGTCAAGAACAAGACCGTAACAGGCTGCAACGCTTGGTGAATCGCAGGAAGCCGGTTTTCTTGGGCTTCCATGACTGCACATTACCAAGATTTAATCGGAAACCGCAGATTCGGCCAACCTTGCCGCTTGGGGCCTAGAGGTCGCGCAGCACCGGCGCCGCCTTGTGCCCGAGCACCCGCCAGGTGCCGGCAAGGCCGATGCCGACCGTGATCACCAGCGCAAACACCAAGGTCGCCACTGCCACCTCCGGCATGAAATGCGACGGCAGTGTCATGATGCGGGCAACGATGTACCAGGCGGCGATGCCGCCGGCAGCCAACGCAAACACCGCGGTGGCCAGGCCGATCAGCATGTATTCCAGCGAAAACGCCGCGATCAGCGTGCGCCTCGTGGCGCCCAGCGTCTTCAGCACCACGGCATCGTGGATGCGGGCGCGATTTCCCGCGGCGAGCGCGCCGGCCAGCACCAGCACCGAAGCGATCAGCGCCACGCCGGCCGCGGCCCGGATCGCCGTGCCGAGCTGGCCGACCAGCCGGTTGACGACGTCGAGCGCGTCCTTGACCCGAACTGTCGTCACCGCCGGGAAGGCGCGGGTGACGGCGTTGAGCAGGCGGGCATCCTCTGCTGCCGTGGCATCCTTTTCGGTCAGCGTCGCCAGCCAGCCATGCGGGGCGCCGGCAAAGGTGCTGGGCGAGAACACCATGACGAAATTGATGCCCATCGTCTCCCATTGCACCTCTCGGAAATTGGCGATCCTGGCCGTCACATTGCGTCCGAGCACATTGACGGTGACGGTATCGCCGAGCTTCAGGCCGAGCGCCTTGCCTTCATCGTTGGAGAACGAGACCAGCGGTTCGCCGCTGTAGTTCTCCGGCCACCAGCTGCCCTCGGTCAATGTCGCATTGGCCGGCTGTTTGGCGTCGTAGGTCAGGCCGCGATCGCCGCGCAGCACCCAGGCGCCTTCCGATGGCACATTGGCCTTGTCGACACTAACGCCGTTCAGCGCCATCACCCGGCCGCGCAGCATCGGCACCTTGACCAGCGTTCCCTTCGGCGCCTCTTTGCCGATCAGTGTCGAGAAGGCATCGACCTCGCTATTCTGGATGTCGACGAAGAAGAAATTCGGCGCCCGTTCCGGCAGACTGCCGGAGATCTGCTGCCTGAGATTGCCGTCGATCAGCGCCAGCGTCACCAAAAGCGTCAGCCCGAGGCCCAGCGACAGCACGACGGACGGCGTCAGCGCGCCGGGCCGGTGGATGTTGCCGATGGCGAGCCTGAGCGCGACCGAGCGCACACGCGGGCTTTTGCGCGCCACCCACTGCACCAGCGCACCGACCAGGCGCAACACCAGAAAGGCAAAGATCGTCGCGCCGACGAAGATCGTGGCGATGCGCCGGTCGCCGGAAAACAGGATGGCGAGCGCCGCCAAAGCGAGCGCGATACCGACTGCCGCCGTGAGATAGGGCAGGCGCGGAAAACCGCGGCCCTCGAACCCCATTTCGCGAAACAAAGCGGTCGCCGGCACATCGCGGGCGCGGCCGAGCGGCAACAGCGCGAAAGCCAGCGTCACCAGCAGCCCGAACAGCGCCGCCATAGCCAGCGCGTCCGGATAGAGACCGCCTTGCGCCGGCACCGGAATGACCGACTGAAGCGCCGCACTCGCCGCAAACGGCATGGCGGCGCCGAGGATGAGGCCAAGCGCGATGCCGAGGCCGGCGATCATCAGGATTTGCACGAGATAGACGGTGAAGACGAAGCCGCCCGAGGCGCCAAGGCTCTTGAAGGTGGCGATGACGCCGCGCTTGCCGTCGAGATATGCGCGCACCGCATTGGCAACGCCGACGCCGCCGACCACCAGCGCCGTCAGCCCGACCAGCGTCAGGAATTGCGAGAAGCGCTCGATGTTGGCCGACAGCGCCGGCGCCGCATTGGAACGCGTGCGGATCGACCAGCCGGCTTCAGGGAAATCGCTCGCCGCCCGATCCTGGATGGTCTTGAGATCGGCCTCGCTGGCGCCGGCCGGCAGCCGAACCTTGTAGGCATTCTCGACCAGGCTGCCCGGCTGGATCAGGCCGGACGCGGCAAGCCCCGCGGTCGAGACCATCAGCCGTGGCGCGAAGCCGAAACCGTCCGACACCGCATCCGGTTCGCTCACCAGCCTGGCCCGCAATTCGAATGTCGCGCTGCCGACCTTCAGCCGGTCACCGATCTTCACATTCAGCCGGTCGAACAACAGGTCGGGCGCGGCGGCGCCAAAGACGCCTGATTTCTCGTCGAACAAATCCTTTCTGCCAAGCTGCGGCGCGGTATCGAGCGCGCCATAGAGCGGATAGGCGTCGTCGACGGCCTTGGCCTCAACCAACGCTTGGTCGGAGCCGTCATCCAGCCGCGCCATCGAGCGCATATTGGCGCTGTGCGACACAGTGCCGAGGCGGTCGAGGAAGGTGCTTTCGGCTGGCGTCGCATCGCGCTGGTTGAGCTGGAAGCGCAAGTCGCCGCCAAGCAGCGTCTGGCCCTGGTCTGCAACGCCTGCGGTGATCGCCTGCGCCACCGAATTGACCCCGCCGATTGCAGCGACGCCGAGCGCAATGCAGGCAAGGAAGATCAGGAAACCCGACAACCCGCCGCGCATCTCGCGCAGCGAGAAGCGGAACGCGAGCTTCAGCGTCTGCGACAGTGGCATCAGGCCGGCACCTTGACCTGCGCTACCGGCGCATCCTCGATGCGGCCCGAGCGCATCGACACCTGGCGCGAGCAGCGCGCCGCAAGGGCCGGATCGTGCGTGACCAGCACCAAGGTCATGCCGCGCTCGGCCGCCTTGGCGAACAAAAGGTCGGCAACCTGCCGCCCCGTCGCCTGGTCGAGATTGCCGGTCGGCTCGTCGGCGATGAGAATGCGCGGCGACGGCGCCAGCGCGCGGGCGATCGCCACGCGCTGCTGTTCGCCGCCGGACAGCTCGCCCGGATAGTGGGTGACGCGGTCGCTCAAGCCCACCGCTGCCAGCTCGCGCGCCGCGACACCGAACGGATCGGCATGGCCGGCCAGTTCCAGCGGCACCGCGACATTTTCGAGCGCCGTCATGTTGGGAATGAGATGGAACGACTGGAAGACGATGCCGATGTTTCGGCCCCGAAACGATGCAATCTCGTCCTCGCTTTTGCCGTTCAGCAATTCGCCGGCAATGCGCACCGTGCCCGAATCGACCCGCTCCAGCCCGGCCAGCACCATCAGCAAGGTCGACTTGCCGGAACCCGAAGGGCCGACAACGCCGGTCGCCTCGCCGCGCGTCACGTCAAGGCTGACGCCTTTCAGCACATGCACAGACGAAGCCCCTTGGCCCAGGGTCAGGGATATGTCTTTAAGCGCGATGACGGCTTCTGTCACAATTAAAGCGTCCTATATCAGGATGAAGGCTCTGCTTGCCGGAAGCCGTCGCCGGAAGAATTCCTCGGGTATATGGGGGCTGCCACATGTCTTTCAAACGCTTGAATGCCGCAGGGCTCGTCCTTTTCGTCACCCTTTGCGGCGCCATTTCGTCGGTTCGCGCCGAGACGTTCACCATCGTCGGCTTCGGCGACAGCCTGATGGCCGGTTTCGGCCTCGGGCCTGGCGATGGCTTTACCGACAAATTGCAAGCTGCGCTGCGGGCCAAAGGCCATGACGTCACCGTCGCCAACGCCGGCGTTTCAGGCGACACCTCGAGCGGCGGCTTGGCGCGGCTTGACTGGTCGGTGCCGGATGGGACAAGGCTGGTTATCCTCGAACTCGGCGCCAACGACATGCTGCGCGGCGTCTCGCCCAGCATTACGGAAAAGAACCTGGACGACATGCTGGCGAAGCTGAAAGCGCGCAAGATCGCGGTGCTTTTGGCCGGCATGCGCGCCGCTCCCAATCTCGGCGCCGACTACCAGAACGCCTTCGATGCGATCTACCCAAAGCTGGCCGCGAAATACGATGTGCCGCTCTATCCGTTTTTTCTCGATGGCGTCGCCGGGCAGTCCGGCCTGCAGTTGGAGGATGGCCTGCATCCCAATCCGAAGGGCATCGCAGCGATGGTCGAGCGCATCCTGCCCGCCGTGGAGAAGGCTGTTGCGGCAGTTCAGGGTGGCGGTTGAACGCCGGCCTGACGAGAATAACGCGGCGTTCGCCTCGCGCGAACTTTGAAACAAAAGACCGGGCTGCCGATGACCCGAGTCATCCATGCTGCGCTCGAAGAGCATATGCAGCATCTGGGTAATGCAAGCGCCGAGGCGGCACGGCAATAGTGCTTATTCATCGCTTGGAGGCGCCTGTTCGTAAAAATGCCTGCAACCAACAAACCACTTGCCCCGTTTGACTATCGATGATTCGCTAGGGGCACAGTTCGATTCGAGGAAGGGAGGCTCACCATGCCGCGTCTTTTCACCGCCCTCGAAATACCCCGTGACGCCGCTCTTTCGCTGTCCCTGCTCAGGGGCGGCCTGCCCGGAGCCCGCTGGATCGATGTCGAAAACTACCATCTGACGCTGCGCTTCATCGGCGACGTCGAAGGCCATATCGCCGACGAAATCGCCAACGCGCTCGACCGGGTGCACCGCCCATCCTTCTCGCTCACCCTGTCCGGAGTTGGCGCTTTCGGCCAGAAGAAGCCGCACGCCGTCTGGGCCGGCGTCTTCGCCTCGCCCGACCTTTCGGCGCTGCAGAGCGAAATCGACCGCATCTGCCAGCGGCTCGGCCTGCCCGCCGACCCGCGCAAGTTCACCCCGCATGTTACGCTGGCACGCTTGCGCAATTCGAGCCCGCTCGACGTCGCCCAGTACCTGTCGGCGCGCGGCAATTTTGCGACGCTACCGTTTCGCGTCGGCCGCTTCGTGCTGATGTCGTCGCGCGATTCGGTCGGCGGCGGTCCCTACATTGTCGAGGAGGCGTGGCCGCTCTCCGGCGTCGACGCCCGCGCCACCAATCTCGTCGCCAGCGCCTCCGACGCTTCGCGGATCATGCGGTAGACCGAAGCGAACGCTTCGGCCCCGTCATAATAGGGATCCGGCACGTCGCGGGTTTTGCCCTGCGCAAACTCTGCCAAGAGATGAATACGTTCCCGCGCACCGGCCGGCGCCAACGCCTTGAGGTCGCGGACATTTTGCCGATCCATGCCGAGGATCAGGTCGAAGCGCGAAAAATCCTCCGGCCTGACCTTGCGTGCCCGCTGCCCTGATATGTCGAGGCCGTGGCGGGCCGCAATCGCGATCGAGCGCGGGTCGGGCGCTTCGCCGAGGTTCCAGCCGCCGGTCGCCGCAGAGTCCAGCACGATGTCGTCCAGCACCATGTCGCGGCCGCGTTCCGCCAGCACGGCGCGGAACACGCCTTCGGCCAGGGGTGAGCGGCAGATGTTGCCGAGGCAGACGAAGAGTATGGAATTTATCGGCTTTACGCTCATTCGATATGCGCCGTTCGTGCATTTGGAAGCCCAAAACGCAAAGGACTTTTGGGCGACTTGCATTATGGTGAGGGTCGATATCTGGGATAGCACGGGAAATCATCATGACGAGAGAGAAACTCAGCAAGGACGCCATCGCCGCCGCACTGGCCGAACTGGCCGGCTGGTCGCAGGCAGCCGATGGCGCCTCCATCAAGCGCAGCTTCGACTTCAAGAATTTTTCCGAAGCCTTCGCCTTCATGACCCGCGTCGCGCTGGCCGCCGAGAAGATGGACCATCATCCCGACTGGTCGAACGTCTACAAGACTGTCGACGTGACGCTCAACACCCATGATGCCGGTGGTGTCACTGCGCTCGACATCGCGCTGGCCAAGAAGATGAATGGGTATGCTGGCGGCTGAACGCTGGGGCGGCAACGCCAAATCGGCGCCATCCTCTTGCAGTGGACCGGGACTTTCACCACATTTTCCGTGGCGGCCGCGCGCAACGCGTAGCGCGACGGCCGGCAAGGAGAGGATTGATGGCGCAGCAGCCCGGTTTTGATTTCTTCGGCTTCGGCAGCAAGCTCGGCGACGAAAGTGAAGTGCGCGCCAAATTCTGGCGCACGGCCAAGAAGGCCGCCCGGCAGATTCCGTTCATGGAAGAGGTCGTCGCCGGCTATTATTGCGCGCTCGACAGGAAGACGCCTTTGCGTGCCAAGGGCATATTGCTGGCAGCGCTTGGCTATTTCGTGCTGCCGGTCGACGTCATACCCGATTTCGTCTTCGGCCTCGGCTTCACCGACGACATCGCCGTGCTGACCGCCGCGATCTCCACGGTAAGCGCCCATATCACCCCTGCGCACCGCAAGGCCGCCAAGGAGGCGATCGCCGACAAGAGCTGAATCGGCGTCGCGTTGGCAACTTGGTTCAGAAGAAATCCTCCGCTCAAACAGGACGATAGCGGCTGGGCTTCGGGTTCCGCTGCGGCCGTTGGAAAAGTCAAACTCTTGCCGCTTTCGTGGCCTCCAAGTCGCCGCAGGGACATTGCGAAAGCCGTTTTTTCAAGAAGCGGCGCGGAAATGGCGGTGGTTTCCATGGGTGAATGTCCTTTTCCGAGGGAAATTCACCGTTTGGTAACCCAGATTAAATCAAAATGAAGCGACGGGCAGGACGCCAAGCCGGCCTGCCCCGCACCATTTGGAATACGGGAAAAGCGATGCGCGGATTGATTGCACTAGTCTCGAGCCTGGTCCTGGTGGCTTTTGCCGCGCCGGCGCTGGCGCAGCAGGCGACCAAGATCGGCCAGCACAATGCCTGGGGCACCTACAGCTACCAGGCGCAGGGCGGCAAGGTCTGCTATGTGCTCACCGTGCCGACCGACAAGCAGCCGCCGACGCTCGATCACGGCGACATGTTCTTCTTCGTCAGCCAGCGGCCGGGCCAGCAAGTGTCCTACGAGCCGCAATTCATCGCCGGCTACACATTCCAGGAAGGCTCCAAGGCCACCGTCACCATCGACAAGAAGACGTTCTCGATGTTCACCCGCGGCAAGTCGGCCTGGGTCGAGAACGCCGCCGAAGAGCCGGTGCTGATCGCCGCCATGAAGACCGGCACCGACATGAAGGTCTCGGCGAAGTCTGGCCGCGGCAATCCGACGACCTATGTGTTTTCGCTGAAAGGCATCTCGGCCGCGCTGACGTCGATCGCCAAGTGCAAGTAGGCTAGCGCGGTTCCCGCCGCATGACTCTCGCCGCAACCTGTGCTATGCGCCGCGCTTCTTTTCGGCACGATGGATGAAATCGGCCGCAATTCGCTTATATTGGCGCTGATATGACCCTTTCCTTCGATCTCACCACTGAGGGCGCACGCGACGCGTTGCGCGCTCGCGCCACGCCCGAGAAGCCGTCGCTGATCGGCCTGACCCGGGCCGAGCTCGGTGAAGCCCTTGTCAGTGCCGGCATCGTGCCCGAGCGCCAGGCGAAAATGCGCGCCCAGCAGCTCTGGCACTGGATGTATGTGCGCGGCGTCTCCGATTTTGCCGGCATGTTCAACATCTCCAAGGATCTGCGCGCCGAACTCGACAAGCATTTTACCGTCGCCCGGCCCGAAATCGTCGAGGAGCAGATTTCCTCCGACGGCACGCGCAAGTGGCTGTTCCGCTTTCCGCCGCGCGGTGCCGGCCGTCCCGTCGAGATCGAGACCGTCTACATCCCCGAAGAAGGCCGCGGCACGCTCTGCATCTCCTCGCAGGTCGGCTGCACGCTGACCTGTTCGTTCTGCCACACCGGCACGCAGAAGCTGGTGCGCAATTTGACGGCGGAAGAGATCCTGGCGCAATTGCTCACCGCCCGCGACCGGCTCGGCGATTTCCCCGACCGCGACACACCCGACGGCGCCATCGTCCCTGCCGAGGGCAGAAAAGTCTCCAACGTCGTCATGATGGGCATGGGCGAGCCGCTCTACAATTTCGAGGCGGTGAAGAAGGCGCTGCTGATTGCCTCCGACGGCGACGGACTGTCGCTGTCGAAGCGCCGCATTACGCTCTCGACCTCCGGCGTGGTGCCCGAGATCTTCCGCACCGGCGAGGAGATAGGGGTCATGCTGGCGATCTCGCTGCACGCCACCAATGACGATCTGCGCGACCTGCTTGTGCCGATCAACAAGAAGTATCCGCTGAAGGAACTGATCGAGGCCTGCCGCGCCTATCCCGGCCTGTCCAACGCCAAGCGCATCACCTTCGAATATGTGATGCTGAAGGACGTCAACGATTCCATCGAGGACGCCAAGGGGCTGATCAAGCTGCTCAAAGGCATTCCGGCCAAGATCAATCTGATCCCGTTCAACCCGTGGCCGGGCACCAACTATCAGTGCTCGGACTGGGAGACGATCGAGAAGTTTGCCGACTACATCAACAATGCCGGCTATGCCTCGCCGATCCGCACGCCGCGCGGCCGCGACATCCTGGCCGCCTGCGGGCAGCTCAAATCCGACTCCGAACGCATGCGCAAGGTCGACCGCCTGGCGCTGGAAGCCATGATGATTGCGGGGCATGGCGAGGCGTGAGCCGCCTCTTCGCCTATATCCTCCGTTTCGCTGTCATCCTGTTCGGCTATGTCGTCGCCTCATTGGCGGCGAGCGCCTTTCTCAACGTGCTGTTCCTGGCTTCCGTCGGTTATATGCCGGACGATGCGCACCCAGCGGCGGCCGCGGCGCTGTATTTTTCGATCCCGTTCGTGGCGCTGTTTGTCGCCTATTTCGCTTTCATACCGGCGGTGGTCGCAATCCTGATCTCCGAGGTCCTCAGCCGCCGCGACTGGCTGTTCTATGCACTCGCGGGCGGCTTGGTGGCCGCGGCCTTCCTCGGCTTCGTCCACCAGAACGTGGATTTCGACGTCACCGAACCGCGCGCCATCGCCGCGGTGATCGGCTGCGGCATGGTCGGCGGCATCTTCTACTGGCTAAGCGCCGGCCGCTGGGCCGGAAGCTGGTGGCAGGCCGCTACTTCGCCTGAGCGGTCAGGATCTTGAGCGCGAAGGCCGAAAACACACCGGCAAAGAGATAGTCGACGACCCGCGTTACGCGCGGGCTGGCCTTCATCGCCGCCGAAAACCTTTCCGCGGCAAACACCATCGGCGCCGTCACAGGGATCGACAGCACGATGAACATGAGGCCGAGGGAGAACAGTTTTCCCGGCGCGTTCGGATCGTGAGCCGAGACGAACTGCGGCAGAAACGTCATGAAGAACAGGATGATCTTCGGGTTGAGCAAATTGACGCCGAGTCCGGCGGCCCAGCTGCGGAACAGCGAAATCTGCGGGCCATTCTTCTTCTGCGGTGAAAACGCCGAGCCCTTGGTCATCGCCTGCCAGGCCAGGAACACCAGATAGACGGCGCCGAAGATTTTCAGCACCAGGAAGGCCATTGGCGAGGCGACGATCAGCGCCGAGATGCCGACCGCCACCAAAGTTGTGTGGATCAGCGTTCCGAACAGAGCACCCGCCAGCGAGGCAAAGCCGGCGGCGCGGCCCTGGCTCAGTGTGCGCGAGACGAACAGCGTCATATCCGGCCCCGGCGTGATCGCCAGGATCATGGTGGCGATGGCGAACTGGATCAGTGTTGTGGTGTCGGGAATGAAGGACATCGGTGGCCCCTAGCGAATGATCGTCGGTCTATAACGCAGCCTCCCCGCTCACGCCAGCAACTGACTGGCGTCGCATCTGGTCCAGCGGCTGCGGCGGCCGGCGCCCGTTCATCCCTTGCGCTGGCCGGAAATGCCGTGATACCTCGCCCGCGAAACTCACGCGCGGAACCGCCAAAATGTCCCCAGCAATGCCCAAGACAAAAGACGTCAAGAAGGTCGTGCTCGCCTATTCCGGCGGTCTCGACACCTCCATCATCCTGAAATGGCTGCAGACCGAGCTCGGCGCCGAAGTCGTCACCTTCACCGCCGATCTCGGCCAGGGTGGCGAGCTGGAGCCGGCGCGCCAGAAGGCTGAGATGATGGGCATCAAGGATATCCGCGTCGTCGATGTGCGCGAGGAATTCGTCTCGGATTTCGTCTTCCCGATGTTTCGCGCCAACGCCGTCTATGAAGGCACCTACCTGCTCGGCACCTCGATCGCCCGCCCGTTGATTTCCAAGCACCTGGTCGAGATCGCCCAGGAGGTCGGCGCCGATGCCATTGCGCACGGCGCCACCGGCAAGGGCAACGACCAGGTGCGTTTCGAGCTGTCGGCCTATGCGCTGAATCCCGACATCAAGGTCATCGCGCCGTGGCGCGACTGGTCGTTCAAGTCGCGCACCGACCTGATCAACTTCGCCGAGCAGCACCAGATCCCGGTGGCCAAGGACAAGCGGGGGGAGGCGCCGTTCTCGGTCGACGCCAACCTTCTGCACTCCTCTTCCGAGGGCAAGGTGCTGGAAGACCCGTGGAGCGAGCCGCCGGAATTCGTCCATCAGCGCACCGTCTCGCCGATGGAGGCGCCGGACAAGGTCACCGAGATCGAGATCGAATTTTTGAAGGGCGATCCGATTGCACTGAACGGCAAGAAGCTGTCGCCGGCCGCCATGCTGACGGCGCTTAACGATCTTGGCCGCGACAATGGCATCGGCCGGCTCGATCTGGTCGAGAACCGCTTCGTCGGCATGAAATCGCGCGGCGTCTACGAGACCCCCGGCGGCACCATCCTGATCGTCGCCCACCGCGCCATCGAATCGATCACGCTCGACCGCGGCGCCGGCCACCTCAAGGACGAGTTCATGCCGCGCTACGCCGAGCTGATCTACAACGGCTTCTGGTTCTCGCCCGAGCGGCTGATGCTCCAGGCGATGATCGACAAGAGCCAGGAAGACGTCGAAGGCACGGTGCGCCTGAAACTCTACAAGGGCAATGTCATGGTCACCGGCCGCAAATCCAAGAAGACGCTCTATTCCGACGCGCTGGTCACCTTCGAGGATGACCGCGGCGCCTACGACCAGAAGGACGCCGCCGGCTTCATCCGCCTCAATGCGCTGCGGCTGAGGACGCTGGCGGCAAGGAGCCGCAAGGGTGAACCAAACTAGTGTTCCAGGAAAACCCGGCGGTCACGCAGGGTTTTTATTTGATACCTCTAATATAAGAGGCCAAGCTGGCTGACATGGTTTCCGTTTGACCTTTTAAAAGCCTCATCTAAATTCCTTCGCGGGACGAGGGATTCCGATCGTGAAAAACGCCATTTTTCTCATGCTTGCGGCGGCCATCGTCTTTACCGGATGCCAGTCCTCGCAGGCGGCCGCAAAACGCGAGCAGGACGGGTGCATCTCCGCCGTCCATCTATGGAGCATCACGTTCAAGCACGAAATCGCCTCTTTCATGGGCGTCTCGCAGGAGCGCATGCCGGCCCTGTTCTGCCAGCGCATCACCGAAGGAGTACGCAGCGGGCGGATCAGCTACTCCGATTTGAACAGAGTGCAGCTAGACCTGCCGACCGAGATATGGCTGGTCATCAAGGGCAAGTCAAAGGCGGCTGCCAGGGCCGCGCCGGTGCTGCGCAACTCCAAATTCCGGAGCTGCAAAGGTACTGAAGGCGCCTTCGAGGTTCCTATTTCCCAGAAGTGCCCGTTGAGCGGCTACGCACATTATTGAGAGCCCAGGCGCTCAGCCGGCATTTGCGCCAACGATCGAGCAATTCGAGAAAGAGCATGCCCGACTTTGTCCGTAACTGCGTAAAAACAAAGAAATAGAGCGGCGGCAAAGAACTCAGTGCTTTTCCTGCTTGATCTTTTCGGGCCCTTATCTAGCCTCCTCACAATCGATGGGGGCAGCTGACAATGAAGCCGTGGTTTGTGGCCCTGCCTGCAATGGTCGTCATGCTGGCCGGTTGCCAGACTGGGCAGGAGCAAGTGAGACAGGATCCCGAGGCGGCATTCGATCGCTGCGTCAGCAAGGTGGCCATATCGAATATATCGGCCAAACACGAGATCGCCGCTTTCATGGGCGTTTCCCTGGAGCGCATGCCGCCACTGCTGTGCCGCCGCCTTGTCGATGCCATGAAGACCGGCCGGCTGACCTTCTCCGACATAAACCGCCTCCAGTTCGACCAGTCCACGGACATCTGGAAGGTCATAAAAGGCGGGTAGCCGCTCGGCTGCTGAACGGTTTGAACGCCAAAAGCTCCAGTCCTTGCAGAAAAGCCCGGCGCATGGCCGGGCTTTCCGTTCTTCGATCTGGATATTTCTATCAGCCGCCGTCGATCGCGTCGGCGATCTGGGCGATGGCCTGCTGGTAGACGCTGGCGGAATTCCAGCCGGCGATGGCCCCCATATTCGCACTCGCGCTCGCACCCGCCCGCCAGCCATGAGCCTTGAGAAAGTTGGCCGTCGAAGCCAAGGCCGTCGCCTTGTCGCGCAGATTTCCGTTGCCGACGCCATACTTCAGGACATTGCCGGGCAGGAACTGCGTATGGCCGATCTCGCCATGCGCAGCGCCGACCGACGAGGCGCTCAGCGCGCCGCGATCGACCAGCTTCAGCGCCGCAATGGCATGCGGGTAAAAGAAGCCCGGGCGACGGCAATCATAGGCAAGCGTCAGAATGGCGGAGACCGTGTTCTGGTTGCCCAGGGAGGCTCCGAAGCCGGTTTCCATGCCCCAGATGGCCAGCAACACGCCCGGCGACACGCCGTAATTGCTCTCGATCCTGTCGAACATCGCCGCATTCGACTTCTTCAGCGCACGGCCCCTGGAAATGATCGCAGCTCCGCCACGGCGCTTCATGAAGGCGTCCACCGAACCGCTGAAAGCCTTGTGGATGGCGCGGTCGACGGAGATTGTCTTTGTCGCGTAGCTGGCACCGGCCAGAGCAGCCAGACCCTTCCCGCCGACACCTTCGGACCTGGCCTGCGCGGCAAAGTCCTGCTTCCACGCTTCGAAGCCCGCGCCGGTCTTGCCGCAGCTGGCCGCCGCCTGCGCGCCCGTCGCCAGCGCAAGTACCGCGACCACCGCGGCAGCAATAATCTTTCCCTTGGCAAGCAATGCCATGCTTTTTCTCCTGATTGCCTGAATCACGTCCCGGTTGCGAACTTGCCAGCGAAACGCGCCATTGTCACCGTACCCCCGGCGCTACCCTGGCCAATGCAGCGGAATTTGCTTACGATCAAGTGCTTATTGTGGCCGAAACGCCCGGGCGCCGGGCAGGCGAATTCGCTGCTCGGGTAAAAAGAGGTGACGGGGGCATGGAACGGCGGCCCGTGGCGGGCGTTTGGGCGAGGCGCCGCTCCGCACCATATTCCTCCTCTGACGCCATACGCCAACGCCTGACGCATCGAGATCGACATGAAACTGTTCGACTGCCCGCATTGCGGCCACCGCCTCTACTTCGAGAATGCGCAGTGCCTGAATTGCGGGAGTCTCGTGCTTTACGATCCCGAGCATGCGCGCTTTGCCTTGTCTGACGTCGACGGCATCTTCCACTGCACCAATGCGGATGAATGCGCCTGCAACTGGATGGCCGAACCGGGCCATACCTACTGCCGCGCCTGCTTGCTGAACCAGCTGATCCCCGACCTCTCCGTCGACGGCAACCGCCGCCGCTGGATTCGCGTCGAGGCGGCCAAGAAGCGCGCCGTCTATTCGCTGCTCGCCTTCGGCCTTCCGGTCGCGCCCAAGCACAAGCACGGCGACGAAATCGGCCTCGCCTTCGACTTCATTGCCGATCCGATCGGCGGCGGTCCCGGCGGCGAACGCATCCTTACCGGCCACGACAACGGCCTGATCACGCTCAACGTCGCCGAGGCGGACTCGGCCGAGCGCGAGCGGCGTCGCGTCGAGATGGGCGAAAATTACCGCACGCTGCTCGGTCATTTCCGTCATGAGCTTGGCCATTACTACTGGGACCGGCTGATCCGCGACGAGCCGCAACGGCTCGATGCCTTCCGGGCGCTGTTCGGCGACGAACGCCCCGACTACGAGCAGGCGCTGAAAGCCTATTACGCCAATGGCGCTGCGCCCGACTGGCAGCAGAACCACATCTCCGCCTATGCGACGTCGCATCCATGGGAAGACTGGGCCGAGACCTGGGCGCACCATCTCCACATCACCGACACGCTGGAGATGGTGCACGCGCTGAATTTTCCACTCGGCCAGCTTGAGACGATGGAGACCAATGTGCTGCCGCAAGGCGACACCGGCGGCCGGTTGCAGGCGGCGCCCGCGGAACCCAACGCCGTGCCCGAGCCGTTCGGAAAGATTCTCGCCCGCTGGCTGGTACTCTCGGAAGCCTCAAACTCGATCAACCGCTGCATGGGCCTGCCCGACCTCTATCCCTTCGTCATTTCGGACGTGACGGCGCAGAAACTCAGCTTCGTGCATGAGCTTTTGACCGGTTTGCCGAAAGAAACCGGAACAAATCGTGAGCTGGCGTCGGTATTTTAGCCGGAACGCATGCGTTCTGGTTTCGTTTGGTGTCGCGAGGGACCATGAAAGGGAGAGAAACCATGAGACGCATATTGTTTCCGGCCGTCGCCGGGGCGCTTGTCGCGATGTCGGGTGCGGCACTTGCCGATACCGCCGTCTCGGCCGTCACCGATCTTAATGTGCGCGCCGGCCCCGGCCCGCAATATCCTGTGATCGGCGTGCTCGCCGCCGGCCAGTCGGCGACGCTCAATGGCTGCATTGAAAACAGCAAATGGTGCACCATTGCCGAAGCCGGAGGCCAGGGCTGGGTCTATTCCGACTATGTCACGGCCGATTTCGGCGGCAACCGGGTCGTTCTGACACGCCGCCCCGCCAACGCCGCCATCACCGTGGTTACACCGCCGCAGGATGATTATCCCGATACCTATACCGGTGCGATTCTGTCCGACGACGGCCCCGTCGACGCCATCGACAGGCCACCGGCGGAAGTCGGCACCTATGTCAGCACGCACCGGCTCGATCCTGTCTATCTCGAGGGCGAGGTGGTGACCGGTGCCACCTTGCCCGACACGGTCGAAATGCGCGAAATCCCCGACTACCGCTACCGCTACGTCTATGTGAATGGCCAGCAGGCGCTGGTCGACCCGCAGACACGGCGCATCATGTACGTCGTGCGCTGATTTTGCCTGGAAAGAATGACAAGTGAACTCGTGCCGCCCTCCTGCCGAGGCTGAGGGCGGCAAAAGGGTCGCTGAACAGCAGCAATTGCGCGAGAGCCGACGATCCCCTAGATCATGCGACCCGATGCGTTCGGCAGAGGAACTCGCGTGATATCAGATTCAGCCGCCTTCGAGCGCTATAGCAACACGGCCACCGAAAAGACGAACCTGCCGCGGCTGATAATTGGAACGGCAGTCGTCGTCCTGTTCTGGGTGGCGATCACCCTGGTTGTGGTGCTTGGCGGCACCTATGTCGCGATCGTCTGGCATGTATTGCCGGACGATCCGCGCGGGCCGCTTCAGGGCTTTCTGGCCTCGCCCATCGGCATACTCCCCGCACTCACCTCGTTTACCGGCATCTGGCTCGGCCTCTGGCTTGCCATGCGTTTCGTCCATGGCGAGCCGCTCTCGGCGCTTTTCGGCGCCAGTCGCCGCGTGTCCTTGTCGGGCTTCCTCAAGGGCCTGGTCGCGGTGCTGATCACATCGGCGCTTTCCGAAATCCTGCTCTACTGGCTACAGCCCGAAATCGCCCGCGGCACGATCAACCTGTCGACCTGGCTGCTGTTCCTGCTCCCGATCGTGGTGCTGACCCTGCTGCAGACCTCGTCCGAGGAGATGCTGTTTCGCGGCTATCTGCTGCGCGGCCTGGCCAGGCGCTTCGAGAGCCCTTACGTGTGGGCGCTATTGCCCGCTTTGCTGTTCACCTCCTTGCATTGGAGCCCGGGCTCGACCCCCGCCATCAACGCCTGCGTGCTGGCCTCGATCGCCGCCTTCGCCTTGCTGTTGACGCTGGTGGTTTATGTCACCGGCAATCTCGGCGCCGCCTTCGGCGCCCATCTCGGCAACAATCTCACCGGCTTCCTGCTGATCTCGCATCAGGAGAACTACAATTCCTTCGCCCTGTTCAACGCCAAGCCGCTGGAAGGTCCGGACTGGACGACGACGGATGCCGTCATCATCGCCGCCATCGGTATCGTCTGCACCTTGCTGACGATCCTGCTGCTTCTGCACCCGCGCTCGCCGCTGAAGGTTACGGCCGACCCTCGGGATGCAGGGTGAACTAAACAGGGACCGAACCAGAGACCGGGAAGCCGCCCTTGTCTTGACTCTTCGGCCGATTTCCTGTCTACAGCCCCGAAATCCGCGACGAGTATCCCTCCGAGCAAGCCGACCAGGACGCCAAAACCTTTTGAGGTGGGTGCTGTAAACAGATCCTGGAGGCCAACACCCGGCAGCGCTGAGCGCCCCCGGGTGCTTTTTGGTTTTGAGCTTTGCTTGGATGAGCGGCGCGAACGCACTACCTCTCGGGCACCATCGGGGTGCCTGAGAAAAAGGAAACGGAATGTTTGAATCGCTGCAGGAGCGCACAAGAGGCGTGGAGGGCCATCGGCCCGACAGGGATCACCATGAATCCAAGGCGCTCTCGCGCGGCGGGTTGACCAATGTTTGAATCACTTCAGGAGCGCCTTGGCTCCATCCTGAACGGCCTGACAGGCCGCGGCGCGCTGTCGGAGGCTGATGTCTCGGCGGCGTTGCGCGAGGTGCGCCGTGCGCTGCTCGAAGCCGACGTTGCGCTGGAAGTGGTGCGTTCCTTCACCGACAAGGTGCGCGAGAAGGCCGTCGGCGCCGCCGTCGTCAAGTCGATCAAGCCCGGACAGATGGTCGTCAAGATCGTCCATGACGAGTTGGTCGACATGCTCGGCGCCGAGGGCGTCGCCATCGACCTCAATGCGCCGGCGCCGGTCGTCATCATGATGGTCGGCCTGCAGGGCTCCGGCAAGACGACGACCTCCGCCAAGATCGCCAAGCGCCTGACCGAGCGCCAGAACAAGAAGGTTCTGATGGCCTCGCTCGACACGCGGCGGCCCGCGGCGCAAGAGCAGCTGCGCCAGCTCGGCGAGCAGGTCAAAGTCGCGACCCTGCCTGTCATTGCGGGCCAGAACCCGGTCGACATCGCCAGGCGCGCCGTCCAGGCAGCCAAGCTCGGCGGTCATGACGTCGTCATCCTCGACACCGCCGGCCGCACCCATATCGATGAGCCGCTGATGGTGGAGATGGCCGACATCAAGAAGATGTCGAGCCCGCACGAAATCCTGCTGGTCGCGGATTCGCTGACCGGCCAGGACGCCGTCAACCTTGCCAAAAGCTTCGACGAGCGCGTCGGCATCACCGGCCTGGTGCTGACCCGCATGGACGGCGATGGCCGTGGCGGTGCCGCGCTTTCGATGCGCGCCGTCACCGGCAAGCCGATCAAGCTGATCGGCACCGGCGAAAAGATGGACGGGCTGGAGGAATTCCACCCCAAGCGTATTGCAGACCGCATCCTCGGCATGGGCGACATCGTCTCGCTGGTCGAAAAGGCCGCCGAAAACATCGACGCCGAGCAGGCGGCGGCGATGGCCAAAAAGATGCAGTCGGGCAAGTTCGACCTGAACGACCTTGCCGGCCAGCTTCAGCAGATGTCGAAAATGGGCGGCATGGGCGGCATCATGGGCATGATGCCCGGCATGGGCAAAATGAAGGACCAGATGGCGGCCGCCGGCCTCGACGACAAGATGTTCGGCCGCCAACTCGCCATCATCTCGTCGATGACCAAGGCCGAGCGCGCCAATCCGGACATGCTGAAACATTCGCGCAAGAAGCGCATCGCCGCCGGCTCCGGCACCGATGCGGCCGAGATCAACAAGCTCTTGAAAATGCATCGCGGCATGGCCGACATGATGAAGGCGATGGGCGGCAAGGGCAAAGGCGGCGGCTTGATGCGCGGCATGATGGGCGGCCTTGCCTCCAAGATGGGCCTCGGCGGCATGATGCCTGGCGGCATGGGTGGCCCCGGCGGCATGATGGGTGGCGGCATGCCCGACCTCTCCAAGATGGATCCCAAGCAGCTCGAAGCCTTGCAGAAGCAGATGCCCGGCCTTGGCGGCATGAAGGGCCCGCCCACCCCGAGCGGCGGTGGCCTGCCCGGTCTGCCCGGCGGCATGAAGCTTCCCGGCCTTGGCGGCGGTGGTCTGCCCGGCCTCGGAAAGAAGAAGTGAGGACGCTATGAACGAAGAAAAAGACATGGCCGACGCACGCACCATCCTGGCCGGCTATCGCGCCTCGATCGACAACATCGACGCCGCCCTCATTCATATGCTGGCCGAGCGCTTCCGCTGCACCAAGGCGGTCGGCGTGCTCAAGGCCGAGCATGGCCTGCCGCCCGCCGACCCGGTGCGCGAGCAGGAGCAGATCACCCGCCTTCGCCAGCTGGCGAAGGACGCTCATCTCGACCCCGATTTCGCGGAAAAATTCCTCAACTTCGTCGTCCGCGAAGTGATCCGCCATCACGAGCAGATCGCCGCGTCCAACGGCGCAAGCAAAACCGGCTAACAAAATGCATGTCGCCCAAAAGTGCGCAGCGGTTTTGGGACAACGACCTGCACCAGACAAAGCCATTAACCCAACACTGAAATCAGAAATTTAGGAGAAATGAAATGCCCTTGAAGATCAGACTGGCCCGTGCGGGCTCGAAGAAGCGCCCTTACTACCACGTCGTCATTGCCGACGCCCGTTCGCCGCGCGACGGCCGGTTCATCGAGTCGATCGGCTCGTGGAACCCGCTGCTGCCCAAGGACGGCGAGCGCGTCAAGGTCGACGCCGACCGCGTCAAGCATTGGCTGTCGCACGGCGCTCAGCCGACCGACCGCGTGCTGCGCTTCCTCGATGAGGCCGGCCTCCTCAAGCGCGAAGCCCGCTCCAACCCGAAGAAGGCCGAGCCCGGCAAGAAGGCGCAGGAACGCGCCTCTCTGCTGAAGAAGGCCCAGGAAGACGCTGCCGCCGCCGTTGCCGCCGCTGCTGCAGCCCCGGCCGAAGCGGAAGCCGCCACCGTCGAATAAGCATCGCGTCATCGCATCGACAAAACGGCGGGCCTGTGCCCGCCGTTTTGCTAATGTGCGGCGATGTCATATGCGTTCGAACGAAAGATGACTGAGCGGACCGTCACGGAAGAGACCCTTTTCGGCGGCGTAGCCGGAACGCTGTTGCTATGCGCCGGCGCCACGACAGGCGTCGTCGTGCTCAGCGGATCGAGCGGCCGCATCGACGTCACCCGCGCCCGGCTCTTTGCCAAGGAAGGAGCATCCGCTCTCGCGCTGCAATGGTTTGGCGGCGAAGGTCAGGTGCCCGGCATTTGCGAGATCCCGCTCGAAACGTTTTTCGCGGCGACCGACTATCTTGTCCAGATGGGATGCCGGCGCATCGTCTATGTCGGGACCTCGAAAGGCGCCGAGGCCTCCCTGCTTGCGGCGGCTCACGATCCACGCATCGGCCTCGTGGTTGCGATCAGCCCGACATCGGTGGTCTGGGGCAATATCGGGCCGGGCCGCGACGGCGTCAGCTGGCCGGAACGATCGTCGTGGACGATCGAGGGGATTCCTTTGCCGTTTGTCCCAAGCAATCCCGCTTGGAACGCTGAGTATGTCGATGGTCTGGTGTCCTACCGGGGGCTCTTCCTGCGTGCCTTGCAAACCTTCAAGGACGCAGCGGCCAAGGCTGCCATTCCCGTCGAAGCTATTTCAGCGGACATTGTTCTGGTTGCGGGCGGCGACGACGCGCTATGGCCATCGCTGGATTTTGCCCAGTCGATCGTTCGGCGTCGCCAGGACACCGCAATGACCACCTGCCTCGTCTCAGTGCCCGACGCCGGCCACCGCATTCTGCTGCCGGGCGAAATCACGCCGCGCTCGAGGCTGCATGCCCATGGCGGCAATGACGACGCCGACACGCGCCTGGGCCGCCTGGCTTGGGTGCATATACGGGGATTGCTGTAGCGCAGGCAGCCAATGGTCCAGCTGCCTTGGGCAACAGCGAAACCGGCGATCTATAGCCGCCGGTTTCCGATGTTGGACCTGGCTGTGTTCAATAACCGTCGGGGCAGCTGGCGATATAGGTGCGCCCGTTCCGGCCGCGGTAGCGACATTGACCGCTTTCGCTGGCACGGCCGATCAGCGCGCCGGCCACGGCGCCGACGGCGCCGCCGACGACGGCGCCCTGAACCGGATCATTTGCCACAGCTGCGCCAACCGCCGCGCCGCCGAGGCCGCCGACCGCGGCACCCTTTTCGGTTTGCGAGCACGCGCCCAGCGCGGTCGCCAGTACCAGAATGATCATCGCTCTTTTCATTATCGTTCCTCTCTCACGCGGATCGCCGTCCTCGCCGCCACGGCTCTAACTCCCAGACGGCTGATTTGATCCCGATGACGTGAGAGATCGCGGTGTCCGCGCCGGTCACATTCGTGCCGACCGCCGCCGAGCTTGTTGAAAATCCAGGCTTTTCTACCTTTCGGCTGCCTTTTTCAGATTGGCGAGGCCAGCCTCGAAATCCTTGCCGATCAGCGTATCGAAACTCATGAACAGGCCCATCAGCTTGGCAATGAAGGGCCGGCTGCCGCGCATTGCCCAGGTGACTGCGGTGGTGTCGCCCGAGGGCTTCAGGGTGAAGTCGACGCTGTTGCTGGCCCGGAACGGCTTCTCGAAGTCGAGCTTCAGCGACACCGGCGAGGATGGCACGGAATTGACGATCTCCATGCGTCCCTTGCCGGCCTTGGCATTGCCTTCCCAGGCGTAGGCGGCGCCCTTGCCGGCATCAGCGCCCGACAGCGTGCGCTTCATCAGCGGGTCGAGCTTTTCGTAGGGTGACCATTCCGGCCAGTGCTTGAAATTGTTGATCAGCGGAAAGATCGCTTCCGGCGCGGCCTTGATGCGGGCGGTGCGGGCGGTGACGAAATCATTCGACCTCGTCGCCGCATAGATGAGCACGGCGGCGATGATGACGACCAGGAGGATGAGAATGGTGCTGAGCATGTTTTTCTCCTCGCTTAACGGCTGAACGGGATCAGGGCGCGCACGCTTGGGTCGCGCAGATAGAGACCGCCCCACAGGATGATGCCGAGATAGACGCTAAACAGCGTGTGCGAAAACAGCGGGCTGCCGACGCGCATATTTGTGGCGATGGCGCCGCCGAGATAGCCGGTGAGCAGGATGGCGCCGAGCACCGAGGTGCGGGGCAGCGCATAGAGCGCGGTCGAGATCAGCCCGATAATGCCGAGCGTGCGCGCGACATTGACATCGGCCGGCCAGCCGAGCGGCACCATGGTCTGGGTGACGACATCGAGCGGCGGCAGCTTGATGACGCCGTCGAAGATCATAAACAGGATGATGAGGCCGCTGAGCACGCGGCCGGTCCACAGGGCGCCCGATGAGACGGGCATGGTTTGAGAAATACTCACGGGTGTTCCCTCCTAAGCGGTTCGAGCCGTTTGCTGGCTTCGGACCAAGGACGAGCGATGGGGCGGCGATCCTACAGGGTGCGGATTCTTTTTGGGTAGCAGCAAGCAAAAGCCGCTGCGTGGCGATCCTTCACACCCCCCTCTGGCCTGCCGGCCATCTCCCCCGCAAGGGGGGAGATTACACGCTCGACCGCTTCGGCAATGTTCCATGAATGAGCGGAGCATCGAAACCGCCGATCTCCCTGCTTGCGGGGGAGATGCCCGGCAGGGCAGAGGGGGGCGCTGTCCCTCCACCTTGACGGACTATCGACATCCACCAGTCACGGCTATTGATAGGGCTGGGCGAGAGACGAGCGAATGGCCGGCGAGACTGATCTGGAAAAGCTGCTGGCGGCGATGACGCCGGAACTGCTGCCGGACGTCTACGTGTTCGCTACGCTCACACCTGGAATCAGCCGGCAGGCAGGCCTCGATCCCGTGATGGTCTTTCGCGAGCGCGAGGGTGTGACACTGATCGTGACCGAGGACGCGGCACGGGCGGCCGGGCTGACCGCTTCGTTCCGCTGCCGCATGATCACCCTGAACGTCCACTCCTCGCTGGAAGCCGTCGGCTTCCTCGCCGCCATCACCGCCCGGCTTGCCGCCGCCGGCATGGGCGTCAATCCGGTCTCTGCTTTCTATCATGACCATCTGTTCGTGCCCGCTGAGCGGGCCGAGGAAGCGATGGAGTTATTGCGCCAACTGGCCAAGGATAACGCCGGCTGAATATCAGCTCGACGCACGTAGAGAATATCCGGCAGGCCTTCTTCGTTGGTGGTGCCCGCGCCGAACGCCTCGGGGCGAAAGCCATGGCGCTCGTAGAAGCGACGCGCGCCGGTGTTGGCCTGGAAGCAATGCAGTTTAACGATCCGTAGCGCGGCGGTCGCTTGCACCAGCAGCCGGCTGCCTATGCCTTGCCCCGTCCAGGCGGGGTCGAGATAGAGCTGTTCCACCCAATCGCCGCTCAGGGCAATGAAGCCGACAATGCCGGTGCCGGCCTCGGCGACCGTCACCTGCTGCCGGGACAGCACGATCTCGCGGATGAAGGCAAGATCCTCATCCGGCGTGTGGATGACCGGCATCCAGGAGAACGAGCCAAGTGCGGCCCGCATGACAATGGCGATGGTCGCGGCATCCAAAGCCGTGGCGGGTCGCAGCACGATTTTGGTGGGATCGTTCAAAGGCGTTTCTCAACAGAGGTCAGCGCTGCCCTCATCCCCCTGCCGGGACCTTCTCCCCGTGAACGGGAGAAGGAAGGCTTCGGCCGAAGGCCGAGCCCGCGACTGCGGGCCGCCGGCTTTCCGGCGCCCCCGCGGAGGGCCCGCCGCGGCAGCGGCGATACGGCCCGTGAGCGAATAAACGGAATCGGCCGAAGGCCGAACCCCGTGAGCGAAAACAAACCGGCCGTCAGGCCGCCTTCTTCTTCGGCTGGATCAGGCCGCGCTCGACCAGAAGCTCGGCGATCTGCACCGCGTTGAGCGCCGCGCCCTTGCGCAGATTGTCGGAGACGATCCACATCGACAGGCCGTTGTCGATGGTCGAATCCTCGCGGATGCGCGAGATGAAGGTGGCGTCCTCGCCGGCCGATTCCAGCGGCGTGATGTAGCCGCCATCCTCGCGCTTGTCCAAGACCTGGCAGCCCGGCGCTTCGCGCAGGATATCGCGCGCCTCGTCGGCGGTGATCGGCTTTTCGAACTCGATGTTGACGGCTTCGGAATGGCCGATGAACACCGGCACGCGCACACAGGTCGCCGTCAGCTTGATCTTGGGGTCGAGCATCTTCTTGGTCTCGGCGACCATCTTCCACTCTTCCTTGGTCGAGCCGTCGTCGAGGAAGACGTCGATGTGCGGAATGACGTTGAAGGCGATGCGCTTGGTGAACTTCTTGACCTCGACGCCATCGGCGACGAACACCGCGCGGGTCTGTGTAAAGAGTTCGTCCATGCCTTCCTTGCCGGCGCCGGATACCGATTGATAGGTGGCGACGACGACGCGCTTGATGGTGGCGACATCGTGCAGCGGCTTCAGCGCCACGACCAGCTGCGCCGTCGAGCAGTTCGGATTGGCGATGATGTTCTTGCGGGTGAACAGCGAGATCGCATCCGGGTTCACTTCCGGCACGATCAGCGGCACGTCCTGGTCGTAGCGGAAGGCCGACGAGTTATCGATGACGACGCAGCCCTGCTTGCCGATCTTCGGCGACCACTCCTTGGAGACGTTGCCGCCGGCCGACATGATGCAGATGTCGGTGTCGGAAAAATCATACTGGTCGAGCGTCTTGACCTTCAGCGAACGGTCGCCGAACGACACTTCGGTGCCCTGGCTGCGCCGCGAGGCCAGCGCCACGACTTCGCTTACCGGAAAGCCGCGCTCTTCCAGTATGTTGAGCATTTCGCGCCCCACATTGCCCGTGGCGCCGACTACCGCAACTTTGAAACTCATCAGAAATCTCCTGTCCCTCTCCGCTTGGTTTTTGGAGAAAACCCGCCGGCCAATGCGGGTTTTGTCCCCCGGGCCGGACCCGGGAGAGGGTGGTTAGGCCAAGGGAATCACACCGTTTTGGTGGTGGTTTTGGCCATAGTTTTGCTGGAACGGTAAGACGCGCCAACGCGCCCGGCCCCATGATTGTGGCCGGGGAAGTCGAATGCAAGAAGAGCCATCAGAAGGCCGCGCATCGAAAATGATCCCGTTCGATGCCGGCTTTTACGCGGTTTGCGTCAGGAGTCAATTGCGGCAAGGCACTCGCTTGCCCTGTACAATAGCGGCCGCAAGAAGTACGAACGCCCAAATAGTGTTTGGCTGGCGTGGCGCCAGCCCCGGCATGTGCTGCATGATGAGCCCATGCCCCGAATTCCGAAAGAGTGAGATGTCCAATTTCGAACGTATCGTTCCTGCGCTGGCAGAGGCGCTGGAAAAACGCGGCTATACCGAGCTGACGCCGGTGCAGAAGGCGGTGCTGGAACTCGGCGAGGCCGACGCTCTGGTGTCGGCGCAGACCGGCTCCGGCAAGACTGTCGCCTTCGGCCTGGCTTTGGCGCCGACCCTTCTTGGAAGCGCCGAGCGTTTTGACCAGGCTGGCGCACCGCTGGCGCTGGCCGTGGCGCCGACGCGCGAGCTCGCTCTGCAGGTGATGCGCGAATTGCAATGGCTCTACGCGCCGACCGGCGCCACCGTCGCGTCCTGCGTCGGCGGCATGGACATGCGTTCCGAACGGCGCGTGCTGGAGCGCGGCGCCCACATCGTCGTCGGCACGCCCGGCCGCCTGCGCGACCACATCACCCGCAACTCTCTCGACATGTCGGCGCTGAAAGCCGTGGTGCTGGACGAGGCCGACGAGATGCTCGACCTCGGCTTTCGCGAGGACCTCGAATTCATCCTCGATGCCGCACCGGCTCAGCGCCGCACGCTGATGTTTTCGGCCACCGTGCCGCGCTCGATCGCCACGCTGGCGCAAGGCTATCAGCGCGACGCCGTACGCATCTCGGCCGGCGGCGAGGAAAAGCAGCATCTCGATATCGAGTACCGGGCGCTGAATGTCGCCTATCCCGACCGCGAGAACGCCATCATCAACGTGCTGCGGTTTTACGAAGCGAAGAACGCGCTGGTGTTCTGCAACACCCGCGCCGCCGTCAATCATCTGACGGCGCGCTTCAACAACCGCAATTTTTCCGTCGTGGCGCTGTCGGGCGAGCTCAGCCAGAACGAACGCACCCACGCGCTGCAGGCGATGCGGGACGGCCGCGCCAAGGTCTGCATTGCCACGGATGTCGCGGCGCGCGGCATCGACCTGCCCAATCTCGAACTGGTCATCCACGCCGATCTGCCGACCAATCCCGAAACGCTGCTGCACCGCAGCGGCCGAACCGGCCGAGCCGGACGCAAGGGCGTCAGCGCGCTGATCGTGCCCAACGGCGCCCGCAAGCGCACCGAACGGCTGCTGCAGAATGCCGGGCTGAAGGCGACATGGGCGAGCCCGCCCTCCGCCGACGACGTCATCAAGCGCGACGACGAGCGCATCCTTGCCGATCCAGCCTTCGAAGAGCCGATTGCCGAGGACGAGCGCGGCTTCATCGACGCGCTTCTGGCCAAGCATGGCGCGGAACAGGTGGCCGCCGCCTTCGTGCGCCAATGCCGCGCCAGCCGCTCGGCGCCCGAGGAACTGACGGAGGTCGCGGCCTTCACGCCGTCGCGAGACAGACCGGCGGGCGAAAAATTCGAACGCCGCGACGAAGCGCCCAGCCGCCGCGACGATTTCGGCGACAGCGTCTGGTTCTCGCTGTCGATCGGGCGCAAGCAGAATGCCGAGCCGCGCTGGCTGATCCCGATGCTGTGCCGCACCGGCAACATCTCCAAGCGCGAGATCGGCTCCATCAAGATGCAGCAGGATGAGACCTACGTGCAGATCGCGGCCGACTGGGCCGATCGCTTCCTCGCCGCCGTCGGCCCCGACAAGAAATTGCAGGGCAACATTGCGGTGAAGCGCCTGGACGGCACGCCCGACCTGTCGCGGGCCGGCTACCAGGCGCCGAAGCCCGACAAGAAGCCGCATCGCGGCAAGCGCCCGTTCGAGGCGCCGCAAAGCGCACACAAGCCGAAATTCGAGAAGCGGGAACGGCCCCCCGGCGATGCAAAGCCTTGGGCCGGGAAACCGAAATTCGACAAGGCTGGACCGCCGAAGAACAAGAAACCGAAGAAGCGGCCGGTTTGAGGCTCTTATCGGCCAATTACAGATGTAGGCGCTGCCCCTCATTGCCCTGCCGGGCGTTTCTCCCCGTATAGTGACGGGGAGAAAGGGCTGACCGCAGCCTTGGCGCTCTTCTTGCAACGTTGGCGATTGGCGGAATCGTCGATAACAGCGACCCCTCTCCCCGCCACTATACGGGAGAGGATGCCGGCAGGCAGGTGAGGGGCAGCGCCAACGCACCGGAAAATGAAGCAACTCATGCCTGAACCGTTTACCCTCCATTTCGTCCAACCCCTTGCAGTCCGCCGCAACTTTGAACAGTCTGTGCCTACACGGGGGCAAGGCTAAATGCGCGGCGAAGTTCTTCACTATGACGAGGCCCAAGGTTTCGGCTTCATCACCGGGGCGGACGGCAACCGCTACACCTTCGCGCGCGAGGATCTGCGCCGTGATACCGTGATCGCGAACGGCGCCGTGGTCGAGTTTCTGCCGGCAAGCGGTCAGGCGCGCGACGTTTTTTCAATCCGCGCCCAGCCCGCCAGTCCCGCCACCGCTGCGCCAGCGGCAAGCGTCGCGCCGCCCAAGGCGGCTGCCGCTTCAGCCGCGCCACAGCATTTCGGCCGCCTGGCGGAAGACGGCGCGGTTCGCGATAGCGGACTGCCGGGTTATTTCTGGCGAGGCGTGACGCGCAACTACATCAACTTCGCCGAACGCGCCCGCCGCAAGGAATTCTGGGGCTACTGCCTGTTCTGGACCGTCAGCTTCATCCTGGTCGGAATTGCCGGCGCCCTCGCCGACCAGGCTGTCGGCAATTTCGATGCCGGCAACTGGCCGATTGTGATGATCGGCGTCTGGGGGCTGTTTTGGCTAGCGACGTTCCTGCCCTGGGTCGGGCTCGTCGTGCGCCGCTTGCACGACATCGGCCTGACCGGCTGGCTGGCAATACCTTACTTCGCAATCACCTTCATGTTCGCTCCGGCTACGCTGATCCTCGCGCTGATACTCGGATTGATCCCGACCCAGGCCCACGAAAACCAGTGGGGGCCGGTGCCTGGAGGAGGCGGAGCCTAGACCGCACCAGAAATGAGCTGCCGGCTATTTGCGGACAGCCGTGCTTTAACAATGGCTTAGGTCGCAGCCAGGAAGGCAGCTGCTGTTTTGACCGGACGAACAAAATATTTCTCTTGCCATTTTGTCTGCGCACAGATAATCTGTGCACTCATTAAATCGACGATCGAAAACGGATGATGGAGCCAAGACAAATGTGGACCAACGAGTACACCGCAATTTCCCCCCTTTCGGCGCAGGCCATCTGGAACGCGCTCAAGGCGCTGCACGAAGGCCGCCTCACCTACGAAGGGTCCGATACGTTCGTGCTGCACGGCCCGTTCGCCAAGGGCACCCGCCTCTCTGTAACGCCCGTCGGGCAGGACACCTTCGAATCGACGATCGTCGATCTTGTCGACACTGTGACGTATGCCGACGAGACCTCGTTCGGCGACACGAAACTGCTGTTCAGGCATACGCTGACGCCGGTCGAGGGTGGCACTCAAGTGACGCATCGCCTCGAGATTTCCGGCCCATCGGCCGCCGAGGTCGGACCAGAGCTCGGGCCGCAGATCAGCGGCGATTTCGACACTTCGATGGCCAAACTGTTCGAGCAGGCAAGGGAGTTGGCGAACGGTGGCTGATCGGGGGGATCTGCAAACGCGCTTCAGCGGACCATCCGAGAGCCCCGGTTTGTTGCTCTGGCGAACCACCATGCGCTGGCAGCGCGTCATGACGGCGGCGCTGGCCCCGCTTGACCTTACGCATGTCCAGTTCGTGCTGCTGGCTTCGGCGATGTGGCTCGGCCGCTATGGCGAGCCGCCTAACCAGGTGCAGCTCGCCGCCCAGGCCGGCACCGAGGTGAAGATGACATCGGACGTCGTCGCCCGGCTCGAGGCAAAGGGACTGATTGTGCGGGACACCAACCCGCGGGATTCCCGCGCCAAGGTGATCCGCGTCTCCACGACGGGGACGGCCGCAGTCCAGCGCGCTATCGTCGCCGTCGAAGCCGCCGACGCTGCTTTTTTCTCAGCCGTGGATGAGGCGCAACTCGTCGGCCTGCTGAAACGGCTGGCCGGCGAGATCCGCTGAGTCGGCCGCTAAGCCAGGAACTTGGCGATGATGGCATCGCCCATTGCGACAGTGCCGACTTCGGTCATGCCCTCGGACAAAATATCCTTCGTCCGCAGCCCGTCGTCGAGCACGGCGGCTATGGCGCCTTCGAGCTTGTCGGCCTCATCGACCATGCCGAAGGAGTAGCGCAGGCACATGGCAAACGACGCGATCATGGCGATCGGGTTGGCGATGCCCTGTCCCGCAATGTCGGGCGCCGAGCCATGCACCGGCTCGTACAGTGCCTTGCGCTTCTTGGTCTTCACATCGGGCGCGCCGAGCGAGGCCGACGGCAGCATGCCGATCGATCCGGTCAGCATGGCGGCGATGTCGGACAGCATGTCGCCGAACAGATTGTCGGTGACGATGACGTCGAACTGCTTTGGCCAGCGCACCAGCTGCATGCCGCCGGCATCGGCCAGCATGTGGTCGAGCTTGACGTCAGCATAGCGAGTCTTCTGGGTCTGGGTGACGACCTCGTTCCACAGCACCCCGGATTTCATGACGTTGCGCTTTTCCATCGATGTCACGTGGTTCTTGCGCGTGCGCGCCAGCTCGAAGGCGACGCCTGAAATCCGCTCGATCTCGAACGTGTCGTAGACCTGCGTGTCGATGCCGCGCTTCTGGCCGTTGCCGAGATCGATGATCTGCTTCGGCTCGCCGAAATAGACGCCGCCGGTAAGCTCGCGCACGATCAATATGTCGAGGCCCTCGACGACTTCCTGCTTCAGCGAGGACGACGCGGCCAGCGCCGGATAGCAGATGGCGGGGCGCAGATTGGCAAACAGCTCCATGTCCTTGCGCAGCCGTAGCAACCCGGCCTCGGGACGCACCTCGTAAGGCACCTTGTCCCATTTCGGCCCGCCAACGGCGCCGAACAGAACCGCATCCGCAGCCATCGCCTTTGCCATGTCGGCATCCGAAATCGCCGCGCCATGCGCATCGTAGGCGCAGCCGCCGACCAGACCCTCATCGGTGACGAAATCACTGCCGAGCTTGACGTTCATGGCCGCGATCAGCTTCTTCACCTCGGCCATCGCCTCGGGGCCGATGCCATCGCCGGCGAGCAGGAGAAGATTTTTCGAAGCCATGGAGAACCGTCCCAACACTGTTTGGAGAAACCGCGGCCTTGCTAAACGCCAAGAGCTTGCGGCGCAAGGGGATGAAGAACGCTACGACGGCGCCCGCCTCTCAGAACCTGGGTTCCTCGCCCTCGACAGAGGCGGGGGAGAGGAACAAATCACTTATGGGACAAAATATTCACCAACCGGCCGAACGGATCGCGCACATAAAACCGCCCTACGCCCCACGGCTCGTCGGCCGGACCGTATTCGACGGCAAAGCCGGCGGCCTTCATGCCTTGCAGCGCCGCATCGACATCGTCGACCTCGATGGAGAGGTCCGGCACCGGCGTGCCGGAGCCGCCCTGGGCCATGAAGCTGATCTGCACCTGCATCCGTGCGTCGGAGCCTAAGGTGACGATCCAGCCCTGATCCATCAGCACATCGAGGCCAAGCACGTCCTGATAGAAGCGTTTCGCCGCTGCCGCGTCTGGTGTCCCGATATTGGCCACGATGCGCCGGACCGTCATGGCTTTGCCTCCTCAAGCCGTGCGCCGCAGCGCCGTGACTTCGATCTCGATCTTCATTTCCGGCTTGTTGAGCTGGCACACGATCATCGTCGCCGCCGGCCTGATCTCGCCGAAAGCCTCGCCGAGGATGGGGAAGACCACGTCCACGAAGGCCTGGTCGGTGATGTAGTAATGCGCCCGCACCACATCGGCCATGTCGAAGCCGCCATCCCTCAGCGCCTCGGCGATGGTCGCCAGACAATTGCGCGTCTGCGCCTCCACCGTTTCCGGCATGGCCATCGTCGCATAGTCATAGCCGGTGGTTCCCGAGACGAAGCACCAGTCGCCCTGCACCACCGCGCGCGAATAGCCGGCGGTTTTTTCGAAGGGCGAACCGGTGGAGATGAGTGTGCGCATGGAGCCTCGCTGTGGTTTCGGACGCTTTGCAGGAAAGGGCCGGCCAGGCCATGGGCCAAGTCAGGTGCAAATCTTGGCCGTCGGCGGGACAGCACCCCCCTCTGGCCTGCCGGCCATCTCCCGCTCAAGGGGGGAGATTAGCAGTTCGGAGGCCTTTCTCGCTTTCCACATTTGCGATTGGCGAAAGCCAGAGTGACGTCTGATCTCCCCCCTTGAGCGGGAGATGCCCGGCAGGGCAGAGGGGGTGTGACGGATCGCGACGGAACAAGCATGAACACCGAGTGTTCGCCGCGCTGCCGCGAACTCTAGTTCCCCGACTCCTGCGCCTTGTCCATTGCTTCCTTCACATCCGCAGGCCAGGTCTTCACGTCAGGCCACGCCTGCGGCTCGCCATTGTCGCCGCGGCGGGCGAAGTAGAGCGTGTGCTTGGCCGGGTCGACCGCCATGAAACCGTCATTGCTGCCGCATGCGTGCGGCACGCAGCCGGTGGCGTAGAAGGGGCCCGACGCCATCTTTTCGGTGCCGCCGCCGACCAGCAGGCTGGTTGCCATGTCGGGCATGGTGTCGCCGAGCAGCGTCTGCGCCGCGTTGTAGACGGCCTCATTGTGGAAGGCGTCGATGATGTTCTGGTATTTGGCCGGATCGACGTCCTTCCAGTCCGTACCCGGCTCCGGCGCGTAGGTCAGGTCGCCCGAGATCGTCAGCCCGTCGCTGGGCGACCATTGCAGCGCTTGCTTCGTATCGCCCGGCAACAGATACGGCACGAAATAGATGGCGTTGTCGGCCACCGCCGCCGGCGGCGCCCCGCATTCGTCCTGTTCGACCTTGAGGCTTTGTATCTCGCCGCCTTCCGGCTTCCAGACGATGACCTTGGCCGGGCCGCACTGGTTGCCGCCGTCGCCGACATCGACCAGC
Source organism: Mesorhizobium sp. C416B (assembly GCF_030323165.1). Taxonomy (NCBI): domain Bacteria; kingdom Pseudomonadati; phylum Pseudomonadota; class Alphaproteobacteria; order Hyphomicrobiales; family Phyllobacteriaceae; genus Mesorhizobium; species Mesorhizobium sp. C416B. Next base: position 3,931,784 of record NZ_CP100471.1, on the reverse strand, counting down.
GCCACGTCGACGCCGCCGACCTTGACTGTTCTGTCGAAGAACACGTCATAATTGCTGGCCAGCTGCTTGCCGTCATAGGCCAGCACCTTCTCGCCATCCTGCTCCGGCTGGGTGATGGTCAGCTGCCCGCCCTCGAACGGGACCGGCCCCTGGCTCTCATCGTCCGCCAGGGCCGCATTGTTCGACGCGCCCAGATCGGCGGCGGACGGATCTTCTGCCGGCACGAGTATCTTGTCGGTCTGTGCTTGCGCGCCGGCCACCGGCATCAGCATCCACGCCAGCGCGCAGGCGCCGGCAAGAAGAAAACGTGTCATGACTGTCCCCTCCGTTCAGCCGCCACGAACCCGGCTTTGTGGCGGCCGGGCCATCTCGTACCACTCAGGCCCAAGGACGCTCGGCAGCGTTCTTCTTCTCGAACGAGGCGATGGCGCCGGCCTTCTCCATGGTCAGGCCGATATCGTCGAGACCGTTCAGCAGGCAGTGGCGCTTGAAGTCGTCGAGGTCGAAGGTGACCACGCCGCCGTCGGGGCCGCGGATTTCCTTGGCCTCGAGGTCGACCGACACCGTCGCATTGGAGCCGCGCGAGGCGTCGTCCATCAGCTTCTCCAGGTCTTCGGGGCTGACGGTGATCGGCAGGATTCCGTTCTTGAAGCAGTTGTTGTAGAAAATGTCGGCGAACGACGTCGAGATGACGCAGCGAATGCCGAAATCGAGCAGCGCCCACGGCGCGTGTTCGCGGCTCGAACCGCAGCCGAAATTGTCGCCGGCGACCAGGATCTGCGCCTTGCGGTAGGCCGGCTTGTTGAGCACGAAGTCGGGGTTTTCCGAGCCATCGTCCTTGTAGCGCATTTCGGCGAACAGGCCGCTGCCGAGCCCGGTGCGCTTGATCGTCTTGAGATAATCCTTGGGGATGATCATGTCGGTGTCGACATTGACGATCGGCATCGGTGCGGCGACGCCGGTGAGCTTGGTGAATTTTTCCATGGCTTTTGCCCGTTCTTGATCGAATTCGTTGCGTCAGGGTTTGCTGCGCCCGGTTTACACAAAGCCGCCGGCAAATAAAAGGCAACTGTTGGTGCGCGGCCCGATCGAAAGATCGGCGGCAAACGTCTTTAAAACCGGCCGCCGCTGGTGCACCTTGCGCCCATGACCACACAATCGAATATTATCTATGCCAGTGAGCCTGAGCTCGACGTCGCTGAATTCCGCCGCGTGCTGGTCGAATCCACGCTCGGCGAAACACGCCCCGTCGATGACGACGCCCGGCTGCAAGCGATGCTTTCAGGCGCGAACCTGGTGCTCACGGCGCGGCTCGACATCGAAGGCAGGCCGCTGATCGGCGTTATCAGGGCCATCACCGATTTTTCCTGGGTGTGCTACGTCTCAGAGCTCGCCGTGTCGCAATCGGCGCAAGGCGTCGGCATCGGCAAGGGCCTGATGGACGAGGCCCGCCGGCAGCTTGGGCCTTCGGTCGCCATCAGCCTGATCTCGATGCCCGACGCCGTCGGCTTCTACGAGCGTATCGGCATGAAGCGCATGGCCGACGCGTTCTGGTTCTCCCGCGAGGGCTGACGCCGCATCGGCGCAATTGCCGACCGGGTTGGGCAGTCAAGGCGGGCAAGGTTATCGGGCAATGCGGAACGGTGTTCAGGACCCTGCTGAGCAACGCCTCCTTGCCGCCCTTGACCCGCGCTTCATCCGGTCCACATCCCCAGCATGGGAAATCGCCGATCTCTCATAGGCACCGCCGGCTGGGGAATTCCGTCTCGATACAAGGCTGAGTTTCCGCAGTCCGGTTCGCATCTCGAACGTTACGGAAAACGCTTTCCGGTCGTCGAGATCGACACCTCGTTCTACAAGCCGCACCGCCGCGAGACCTATGAGCGCTGGGCTCACGCCGTGCCGGAGCACTTCCGCTTCGCGGTCAAGGCACCGAAGAGCATGACCCATGAGCATCGCCTCGCCGATTGCGAGGGGCTGACGGAGGACTTTCTCGGGCAGGTCGAAGGTCTCGGCGAAAAGCTGAGCGTGCTTCTGGCGCAGCTGCCGCCAAGCCTGCCCTTCGAGCCGGAGGTCGCCGGCGGTTTCTTCGACATGTTGAGCAAGTGTGTCCGGGCAAGGCTGGCATGCGAGCCGCGCCATCCCAGCTGGTTCGGCGCCGAGGCGGACGCACTGCTGGCCGGTCACCAGGTCGCACGGGTCGCCGCCGACCCGGCTTCGGTTCCGGAGGCAGCAGGGCCGGGTGGCTGGCCCGGCCTTGCCTATTTCCGCTGGCACGGCGCGCCGCGCATCTACCATTCGGGTTACGATACCGAAACGCTCGACCGGTTTGCGCGGCAAGTGGAAGCAACGGCCGCTTCCGGTGCCGAGGTCTGGGGGATTTTCGACAACACGGCCGCCGGGCATGCACTGGGGAACGCGATGGCTGTCAGTGCGATGGTTGCTTAGACGCTCGCGGGACAGCACCCCCTCTGGCCTGCCGGCCATCTCCCCCGCAAGGGGGGAGATCAGATGCCGCGACCGCTTCGCCAATCGCCGACGTTGCAAGAATGGCGCCTTCGCCGAAGCTGCCAATCTCCCCCCTTGCGGGGGAGATGCCCGGCAGGGCAGAGGGGGTGGGCGGGAACTCGACAGAGCGATCCTATTCCGCCCGCCTCAAATCACGTTCAATTCCCGAAACGCCCGCCCTTCGACCACCCGTTCGTACCCAAACGCCGAGCAATCCACCGTCCGATACCCGCCATGCACCAACAGCTCCGCCAGCGCCTTGCCGACGGCCGGCGCCTGCTGCAGCCCATGCCCTGAAAACCCATTCGCGAAGATGAAATTGCCGACCTCTGGATGCGGGCCGACCACGGCGTTCTGGTCGAGCGTGTTGTAGTCGTAATGGCCTGCCCAGGCGCGGGTCGGCTTGATCGCCTCGAAGGCGGGGATGCGGGTTGCCAGCACGGGCCAGATCACCTCTTCGAACAGCGGCCAGTCGACGTCGAAATCCCGGGGGTCGGCGGGGCCATCGCCCTCCTCCGGCTCGGCGCCGCCGGTGAGATAGACCGAGCCTTCAGGCCGGACATAGATGCCGGATGGGTCGACCAGCAGCGGCATGTCGGCGTATTTTTCCCGCGCCTCGAAGACGAAAACGTTGCGCTTGCGCGGCTCGACCGGCAGCACGAGTCCCGCCATGCCGGCCACCCTGCCGGCATTCGGCCCGGCGGCATTGACGACGATGCCGGCTTGCAGTCTTTCGCCATTGTCGAGGTCCACGCCGGTGACGCGGTTGCCCTGCCTCTCGATGCCGGTGACGTCGGCGGCGATGAAATCGATTTGTCTGTCGCGCAGCGCCTTGCGGAACAGCGTCAGCATCGCATGAGCGTCGAACCAGCCCTCGCCGCTGCGGCCGAAGGCGCCGGCGCTGATGCCTTCCGTCGACAGCCACGAAAAGCGCTTTGCCAGCTGGTCGGCATCCTCGAGCAGAATGTCGGCGCCCTCGGCGACCTGTGCTTGGTGGTTGGCTTTCAGGATCGGCAACCCGGCCTCGCCGGCCAGGATGAGATAGCCGCCTTCGCGAAAACCGATATCGGCGTCGGTGCCGAAGGTCTCCTTCAGCCGCCGGAACAGGTTTAGCGTGAACTGCGACAGCCGGATATTTTCCGGAATCGAGAATTGCTGACGGATCGAGGCCATGGACAGCGTCGTTGCCGCATGGGCGAATTGCGGGTCGCGTTCGATCAGCGCGATGGAGCCGGAAAAGCCTTCCTCGCGAAGGTAGTAGGCGACCGAGGAGCCGACGATGGCTCCGCCGATGATGACGGTGTCGTAGCGCACTTTGTTCTCCGATCCACCAGCCCTCACGCGGCTGGCAAGGAAATCTCGAAGCGCGTGCCGCGCCCGGAGTCAACCAGCGCGATCGTGCCATCATGCGCTTTCAGGAGGGCCAGCACGATGCCGAGGCCCATGCCGGTGCCGCCGGACTCGCGCCGCGTGGTGAAAAACGGCTCGAAAATGCGCGCCCTGTTGCTCGGCGAAATGCCGGCGCCATCATCGCTGATCGCAATCGTCACTTTGCCGTCGGCGCTGGCAGCCGCCAGCAAAACCTGGGTCGCGCCGTGCCTGGCGGAATTGTCGATCAGGTTGGCAAGCACGATCGCCGCATTCTCGGCCGAGATGCGCAGACCGGTTTCGCCGCCCGTCTCGATGGTCACAGCCAGCCTGCCGTCCACCGGCAGCAATGCCAGCGCCGCATCGAGCGACGTGCTTTCGCCGCTCGGCGCCAGGTTTTCCGCGCGCGCCAGATCGAGCAGGCGCCGTACCAGCAGATTGAGCCTTCCGGCATCGTTGACGATGTTGCCGGAAAACCGCTTGCGCTCTGCCGCGTCCATCGCCTCGCCGGAATCGCGCAAGAGTTCGGCCGCGCCCTGGATCGCCGTCAGCGGCGATTTGAGCTCGTGCGAGACATGGGTGGCAAAGGTCTGGATCGAGTCGGAGCGCGCCTGCAGCTTTTCGGCCATGTCGAGAAAGGCCGCGGACAGCTCGGCCATTTCGCGCGTGCCGTGATGGTCGAGCGGCCGGATCGCGTCGCGGTCGCCGGCGGCGATGCGCCTCGTGCGCTCCATCAGCGCGTAGATCGGCCGGCTCACGGTGCGCAGGAAGACCAGCGCGATCAGCAGCATGCCGAAGAGCATGGCGATAGCCGCCAGCGTCACCTTGCCGCGCTCACCATAGAGATGCTTGACGATGTTGTTCGGCGTTCGAGACAGGTAGATCACGCCGGCGACATGGCCGTCGACCGCGATCGGCATGGCGACAAAGACGCGAACTTTCGTGCCGCGGCTGACCGAATAGAGGGGCGGTGGCGGCTGGTCGGGAATTCTTTGTCTCAACACGCTGGCGTAGTGGCCGGCAAGGGCGGTGCGCACCTCTTCGACATTGGCCAGCGATAGTCCGACCTCGTCGCGCCCGGCAATGACGACGCCATGCGGGTCAAGCAGCCGGAAGCCGGCCAGGGTGGTTTTCTGCGTGGTGTCGAGAATGCCCGACAGCCGCGCGCCGATCGCTGCAAAGGCCGGATCGGTGGCGGCAGCGACGCCGGCGGGCCGGGTCGGCAGCAAATAGTCGGAGGCGAGATCGAGTGTCGGCTCGATCGGCTGGTAAGGCGTGTCGTCGCCGCGGCTGGCTTCGCCGCTGTCAGCCTGCATCGGCACCCCAAGCTTCTCCGGGGCAATGGCGGCGTCACTGATATTCTGCGCATAGATGGCGGCGATGACCGCGCCTTGTGCGATCAACTCGCCCTCGGTCTGGCGGATCAGCTGGTTTTCATAAAGCCGGAAGAAGAACAAGCCGACCAGCGGCAGCGCCAGCACCATGATGAGGATGGCGAGGACCACCGTGGCCAGCCTTGGCCGCCATTTGGTGCCGATCCATTTGGCGTCGCTCAGGCGCCGCATCGGCCGAGCCGGAAACCAACGCCATGCACGGTTTCGATGGCGTCGAGACAGCCCGCCGCCGCCAGCTTGGCGCGGATGTTGCGGATGTGGCTATCGACGGTACGGTCGGCGACATGGATGTTGGCGGCATAGGCGCTGGCCACCACCAGATCGCGCCCCAGCACATGCGCCGGCCGCGCCAGAAATCCCCTGAGGATCGAGAATTCGATCGCCGTCAGCGCCAGCGCCTTGCCGTCGAAACTGGCGCCGTGGCTGGCCGGCGCCAGGCTGAGCTTGCCATGCGCGAAGTTCTTGTCGTCGGCGGGGTCGGGCGCCACCGGGCGGGCGCGGCGCAGGATGACGTTGACGCGCGCCACCAGCTCGCGCGGGCTGAACGGTTTCGTCACATAGTCGTCGCCGCCCATTTCGAGCCCGAGGATGCGATCGATCTCCTCGTCTCGCGCCGACAGGAACAGTATCGGCACATCGGAGCGCTGCCTCAGCCGCCGGCAGACTTCCAGCCCGTCCATCTCCGGCATGCCGATATCGAGCACGACGAGGTCGGGCTCGCGGCCTTCGATCGCCTGCAGGGCGGCTGCGCCGTCAGCGACGGCCTGCGTCTTCATCCCGGCCCTCTCCAGCGCAAAGCAGATGATCTCGCGAATGTGCGGATCGTCGTCGGCGACCAGGATCTGATGCGGCATGGATCTAACGGTCCGGCACTGAAGGTTGCGAGGGCTGGGTAGGTGGAGGAAGCACGAGCGGACCTCTCTTGTCGAGAACCTGCACGAGCCTCCAGCCGCGAAAGCTCCAGGCGCGCCACTGCTTCTGCTCGGCGATAGTGTCGTCGATCATTATTTGGTCGGCCAGACAGGTGGTTTGGTTTCCGAATTGGTGCATGTAGAGGCGGTCCAGCGCCGGCATGGCGGCAGCGCCGAGCGAGCGCAGATATTCGGTATCGATAGGCGTGCCGTCGCCGGTCATTTCAAGGGAATGGTCGACATTGAAATTGGCGATCATTGCGGCGAAGTTGATGAAGCAGCAGGCATAAAGCGTCGCCGATAGCGTCGCAAGATTGGCGGAGAGCAGCCATTCGTTGGATTTTCCAAGCGCGATGCGGACAATGATCAGTGCAAGCCCTGACGCCACCAACCCCATCCAGACGAAGGCGGCGATGCGCCAGTAGGTCAGTGCATAGACGCCGATATAGAGATCGAGCCTGAGAATCGACGAGATGACCAGCACGATGTTCTGCGCCACCCAGGCATAGACCAGCCGGCGGATCAGCGGATCGCCTGAGGTTTCGCTGCCCGGCCGCAGCGCCGCCAGCACGAAGCCGGCGGCCAGCAGCGCGGTGGCGATCAGCGGATAGGCACCGCGATGCGCATAGGCGGCATAGCTCAACCCGTCCGGCAGGGCGACCCCACCCCAGAGATAGGCTGCGTCGAGCCCGGTCTGCAGCGCAAACAAGGCGTTGAAGACGATCAGCGCGCGCAGGATCGCGGCCTTGCCGAAGACGACGGCCTCGATCGTTGTCGCTGGTTTAGTCGCGGCCGGTGCGGCCACAGCTGCAGGCGGCGTCAAAGGTGGAAGGCGGCGCGGGAAACGCGGCAGGCGAGGCCGCAGGAAAGCCCAGACGCCGGCGATCACGAACAGCCAGAAGACGATCCGCGCCAGTTGGATGAGATCGAGCAGCTTCATCAGGTCGATCAGCGACAGCCAGTATTCGATGACCGGATTGGCGGCGCCGAACAAAAGCAGGAACACCGCGCCCAGCGTCACCGGCATGACCCAGACGATGATGGACGCCAGGCGGATGCGGCGGCCGCCAAGCCGGCGCACCGTGCGGCGCCATTGGAAAAAGTCACGGATAAGGCGCAGCGGCGCCGCCAGCAGGAACAGCGCGACCTGGCCGGCAATGCGGGCGATGCCGTGCCGTAGCCGCCCGGACAGGGACAGCGCAAACACCACCAGCGCCACGACAGCTATCGCCACCGACAGCGGGCTGACGTTCTCGGCCAGCGGCAGCAGCGCGACGAACAAAGCGGCCGGCTTGAGCCAGGGTCGGGTGGAATTCAGCGCGGCAGGATGCACAGCGACCACCGCGCCGGCGATCAGGATGGCAAACAGCAGCACCGTGATCCCGGCGGGCTGGCCGTAAAAGAAAAAATCCGCCAGCGCCACGAGCAGGACGGCGATGCCGAAGCGGCTGGAAAAGCTTGCAAACGATGTCATGCGCGGATTTTCCTGATGGGCTGGGTCCGCTCGGCCGGTGGGCGGATAAAAGGGAGCAGGCTCGCTTCCAGGTAAGGGCGGGCCTCCGCCCGGGGCGGATCGACCAACCACCAGCTTTCGCTGCGCAGGCGATAGGGCAAGGACCAAAGGTGAGCGTTTCGCTGTTGCATGCCGCTGTTGTCGCGGGCTCGCATGGAAACGGCGGGGCGGAGCGGAGGAGGTTTTCCGCAGGGATGTGCAGTTTTCGTGCAGGACCTGCGCTTACGGCCGGGGCGCTGCCCGCCATCTTTCCGGACGTTGGCACTGTCCCAGCCAGGCTCCTTTCCTCTCCCTCCGGAGGGGGGAGAGGTGGCTCGGCGAAGCCGAGACGGAGTGGGGGAACCACCTGGCAGTCGCCGCGAACGGACACAGGAAGGGCATTCGGTGCAAACATCGCCTCGCCTTGCGCCCCAAGGGTCGACATCCACTCCGTCGACCCCCACTCCGTCGAGCTTCGCTCGACACCTCTCCCCCGATCGACGGGGGAGAGGAAAGGCCCCCTTCCGCAACTGCTGCGGGACGGGCGGGGCAGCGCAAGCTTTCGCAGTTGGCTCGTCATCAGGTACCGGTCGGACGCTTGCCTCCCCCGCCCACAAGCGGCATAGATCGGCCATGACAAGCGAACCTTACCGCCCGCGCCGCTCGGTGCTTTACGTCCCCGCCTCCAATGACAAGGCGCTGGCCAAGATCGCGACGCTTGCCTGCGATGCCGTGATCATCGACCTCGAAGACGCCGTCGCGCCCTCAGACAAGATCGCCGCGCGGGACAAACTGGCCGGCATTTTCGCCAGCCGACCGAAACGCCGCTGCGAGATGATCGTGCGCGTCAACGCGCTGTCCAGCGAATGGGGCAACGATGACCTGCTGACCGCGGCGAAATTCGAGCCCGACGGCATCCTGTTGTCCAAGGTCGCCACGCCGCGCGATATCCTCGAAGTCGGCGACGTGCTCGACGACAATTTTGCCCCCGACAGCGTCAAGCTCTGGGCGATGATCGAGACGCCCAAGGCCATGCTCAACATCGGCGCCATTGCCGAACTCGGCCGCGACCCGGCCTCGCGCCTAGCTTGTTTCGTTGCCGGAACGAACGATCTGGTCAAGGAGACCGGCATTCTGGCGACGCCCGACCGCCGCTATCTTGTGCCCTGGCTGATGCAGATGGTGCTGGCGGCGCGCGCCGGTGGCATCGGCATACTCGACGGCGTCTCCAACGATTTTCGCGACCTCGACGCGTTTGCGCGCGAATGCACCGAAGCCGCCGCCATGGGGTTCGATGGCAAGACGCTGATCCACCCGGCCCAGATCGAAGCCGCCAACCGCGCCTTTGCGCCCGCGCCCGAAGCTCTGGCCGAGGCGCGCGCGGTGAAGGATGCCTTTGCCTTGCCGGAAAATGCCGGCAAGGGCGTGATTGCTCTGAACGGCAGGATGGTCGAGCGGCTGCATCTGGCACAGGCCGAAAAACTGCTGGCGAAGGCCGCCGCCATCGGCGCATGATCCGCCCCGAAAAGACGAACTCACGACAGGACCTGACCCATGAGACTTTACCGCTTTCTGTCCGCCCCCGACGATTCAACCTTCTGCCACAAGGTGACCGCGGCGCTGAGCAAGGGCTGGCATTTGTACGGCTCGCCGACCTACGCCTACGACAAGAAGACCAAATCGATGCGCTGCGGCCAGTCGGTGGTGAAGGATATTGACGGCCAGGAATACGGGCCGGATACAAAGCTGAGCGACTGGTAGGGAAGGCGTCAACCTCCGCGTCTTCGTCATCCTAGGGCGAAGCAAGGAGCGAAGCGACGCGACGCAGACCCTAGGATGACAAAGGCGGGGGCTATTCCGCCGCCTCTTCGAGCTTTTCCATATCATCGTCCGACAGGCCGAAATGGTGACCGATCTCGTGGATCAGCACATGGGTGACGATGTCGCCCAGCGTCTCTTCGTTCTCGGCCCAGTAGTCGAGGATGGCGCGGCGGTAGAGGGTGATGCGGTTCGGGCCTTCGCCGGTCTGCGGGTTCCAGCGCTCGGCGATGCCGCGGCCCTCGAACAGGCCGAGCAGGTCGAACGGCGTCTCCAGCGACAGATCGTCCATGATCTCGTCGGTCGGGAATTCGGCGATCATGATGACGATCTCGCCGGTCAGCTTGCGAAAATCGTCGGGCAGATGTGCGTACGCCTCCAGCGCCAGAAACTCGATCTCCTCGATCGAAGGCGAGAGTTCATCGTGCCAGGTGCGGGTCTTGTAGATGCGGGCCATGCTTTGTCCTTTGATCCGGCATATAGGCTTTCCCTCCGGACTCGGCAAATGGACGGGTACCTGGCCAATTCTTTGCGCCGAATGGCTGCGACCAAAGTCCAAGGTTGGCCTCGCCACCTTTGATCAAGGAATAAATTCCTTCTGACTCCGCTTGACTCTTTCGGCACCCTCTGGAATCTATAAGAACATAACAGGAACAATTATGAGAGAAATTGACCGTCATGGCGACATCAGCCGTGGCGCGGGAGACTGTTTTTGCCCTGCGCCGCCAGATCGCGAAGATCGAGGGAACGCTGCCCGAGCGCCTGGCCGCGCCGGCCGGCGAGCGACCTCGTGCGCGCGCTGACAGCGCTATCGGCGGTGCGCCCGAACCTAATGCCGATGTCACCATCATCCGGCGCGGGCTTGCCGTGGCTTCGCCGAATGCTTTCCTGGCGACCGGCGTCGAGCACCTCGATGCGGCGCTGAGCGGCGGCCTGCCGAAAGCCGCCTTGAGCGAAATCCATGGCCTTGAGACCCGCAATGCCGGGGCCGTCGCCGGCTTTGTGCTGTCGCTGGTCAGCCTGATCCTCAAGGGCCAGCCCTTGCCCGTGCTGTGGATCGGCACATCGGAGATTTTTCGCGAGGCCGGCTTTCCCTATGCCAGGGGATTGCAGGGCATGTTCGGTATCGCACCGGAGCAGTTGCTGTTTTCCGAGGCGCCGAAACTCACCGATGCGCTGTGGGTAGCCGAGGAGGCCGCCAAGATGACGGCGCTCGCCGCAATCATTCTCGAGATCCGTGGCAGCCCGCAGCGGCTCGACCTCACCGCGACGCGCCGGCTGCACGCGCGCGCCCAAAACGCCGGCCGGCCGGTGTTCCTGCTGCGCCAGGCCGGCGAAGCCGAGCCGACCGCCGCCCCGGTGCGCCTCATCGTGTCGGCTGCACCAGCGAAATCGCGCCGGACGATCGCCGGGCCGCTTGCCGGCTCGATCGGCCACCCTGCCTTCACCGTCAGCATCGGCAAGAGCCGCACCGCTCTGCCTGGACAATTCACACTGGAGTGGAACCCCGATGAACACGCATTCGAAGAAAGAAAGCCCCGCGAAAAACGGGCAGAGAATTCTGTCGCTGTGGTTCCCGCATCTGGCGGCAGAACGGATCCTGCGCCAGCGCCTGGGACGGTCGTGGCGTTCCCGGCCTTCGGATCATCTGCCGCCATCTCACCCACCGCTCGTGATCAGCCATCGCGACCGCAACGCCCAGCGCATATCGGCCCTCGACGAGCGGGCTGAGGCGCTGCATCTGAAGCCTGGCATGGGCATTGCCGATGCGCGCGCCATGCATCCCTCGATCGACATCGTCGAGGCCGATCCGGACGCCGATCGCCGGCTGCTCGAAGGCCTCGCCGACTGGTGCGATCGCTATACGCCGCTGGTGGCGCTCGACGGTACTGATGGCCTTTATCTCGACGTCACCGGCTGCACGCATCTGTTCGGCGGCGAGCGCGCCATGCTGGACGACATCCTTGCGCGGTTTTTCCAGCAGGGTTTCGATGTCCGCGCCGGGTTGGCCGCGACGCCGGGTGCAGCCTGGGCGGCGGCGCGCTTCTGCGGCAACCGCATCGTTGTCTCCGGCAAGGAGGAAGCGCTGCTCGCCCCCTTGCCGCTGGCGGCACTGCGCATCGAGGCCGATATCCGCGCCAGCTTGGAAAGCGTCGGCCTGCGGACCGCCGGCGCGGTCATGGCAGCGCCGCGCGCGCCGCTCGCCCGTCGCTTCGGCGCGACCTTGCTGTTGCGGCTCGACCAGGCGCTCGGCCGCCTCGACGAGGCGGTATCGCCGCGCCTGCCCGTGGCCCCGCTTTCGGTCGAACGCCACCTGGCCGAGCCGGTCGTGCTGACCGCCGAGATCGAACGGCTGGTGCTCTTGCTGGCGGTGACGCTGAAGGCCGATCTCGAACGCCGCGGCGAGGGCGCAAGGATGCTGGCGCTGCTTTTGTTTCGCGTCGACGGCGCCGTCAGCCGCATCGCTGTCGGTACCTCGCGACCGTTGCGCGAACCCAAGCTTATCCAGCGCCTGTTCCATGAGCGGCTGGCCGCGCTCGAACAGGACATCGATGCCGGCTACGGCTTCGACCTGGTGCGGCTTTCGGTGCTGGCGGCCGCCGGCTTCGACATGCAGCAGGCCGATTTGACCGGCGAGACCGAGGATGACGGCGCCGACATGGCACTCTTTGCCGACCGCATCCGCGCCAGGCTCGGCGACAGTGCGGTGCTGAAACCGGTCGCCCTCGAGAGCCATCTGCCGGAGCGCGCCATCGCCACCATCCCGTTCTCGGAAGCGCCACAACGCAAAACACCGCTCAGGAAGCCGGGCTCGAAAGACGCGCCGCGCGCAACCATCTTCCCGCCGGAACGGCCGATCCGGCTGTTCCGTTCGCCCGAGCCGATCGAGGTGCCGGCCACCGAAATGCCTGAGGGTCCGCCGATGAATTTCCGCTGGCGCCGCGCGCTCTACCGGGTCGCGCGCGCCGAGGGGCCGGAACGCATCGCGCCGGAATGGTGGCGTGAAACGTCAAGCGATCCGCTCACATCGACGCGTGACTATTTCCGGATCGAGGATGCCGACGGCCGCCGCTACTGGCTCTACCGGCAAGGCCTCTATGGCAACCCGCAGGTGCCGCCGCGCTGGTTCATGCATGGGGTCTTCGCATGAACGCGCTGACCGTCATCCCCTATGCGGAATTCGGCATCCAGTCGAACTTCTCCTTCCTGCGCGGCGCCTCCAAGCCGGAGGAGCTGGTGGTGGCGGCCAAATTCCTCGGCTTTTCCTCGATCGGACTGGCAGACCGCAACACGGTGGCCGGCGTCGTGCGCGCCTGGCAGCAGGCCAAGGTCGAGAAGCTCGCCTATCACCCCGGTTGCCGCCTGGTGTTCGGCGACGGCACGCCGGACATTCTCGCCTATCCGCAGAACCGCAAGGGCTGGGGCCATCTCTGCCGCATGCTGACGCAAGCCAATTTGCGCGATGAAAACGAGAAGGGCGCGACCCTTCTCCAGCGCAGCGACCTGCTCGAATGGGGCGACCTGCTGTCGCTGGCGGTGCTGCCGGATCTCTCGGCGAATGCCGACGATCCCCTGGCATTGGTCCGTCAACTGAAAGACCGTTTCGGCGCTAATTTGCGGCTAGGCATGGCGCCGGATTATCGCGGCAATGACCGTTTCCGCATCGAGCAGGCGGCGGGCATGGCGGACATCGCCGGCGTGCCGCTGATGGCGACCAACGACGTGCTTTATCACAGCGCCGAGCGCCGCTCGCTGCAAGATGTGCTCACCGCCATCCGCCTCAATTTGCCGGTCGCCGAGGTCGGGCTGGAGCTGACGGCCAACGCCGAGCGCCATCTGAAGCCGCCGCTGGAAATGGCCCGTCTCTTCCGCCGCCATCCACGGGCGCTGGCCGAGACGCTGCGCTTTGCCGGCGAACTGACCTTCTCGCTCAGCGACCTCCAGTACAATTATCCCGACGAGCCGACGCAATCAGGGCTTGGGCCGCAGGCCGAGCTAGAGCGTCTGGCCAGGGAGGGGGCCGCCACGCGCTATCCGGCGGGCGTCCCCGCTTCCGTCTTGCAGCGCATCAGTGAGGAGCTCGCTCTGATCGAGCGTCTGAATTATGCGCGCTATTTCCTGACCGTTTACGACATCGTCCAGTTCGCCCGCAATGAGGGCATTCTGTGCCAGGGCAGAGGCTCGGCCGCCAACTCGATCGTCTGCTACTGCATCGGCATCACCGAGGTCGGCCCCGAGCGCATCGACACGTTGTTCGAGCGCTTCATTTCCGAGGAGCGCAACGAGCCGCCCGACATCGACGTCGATTTCGAGCATGAGCGGCGTGAAGAGGTGATCCAGTACATCTACTCCAAATACAGCGCCAAGCGCACCGCGCTGGCTGCCGCCGTCATCAGCTATCGCGGCCGCTCGGCGCTGCGCGAGGTGGCCAAGGCCATGGGCCTGTCGGACGATGTCCGCATTGCGCTCTCCAGTTCGATCTGGGGCTGGTCGACCTCGGAGCTCGGCGAGAAGGAGGCGCATGCCGGCGGCCTCGACCGCAACGAGACCTCGACCCGTCACGTGATCGCCCACGCCAACGAGATCATGGGCTTTCCCCGGCATCTGTCGCAGCATGTCGGCGGCTTCGTCATTACCCGCGACCGGCTCGACGAGATCGTCCCCATCGTCAAGACGGCGATGGAGGCGCGCAAGATGGTCGAGTGGGATAAGGACGATCTCGACGCGGTGAAGATCCTGAAGGTGGATATTCTAGCGCTTGGCATGCTGACCTGCCTGAAGCGCGCCTTCACCTTGCTCACCGACCATTATCCGAAGGCCCGGGATGATTACGGCCGACCCTATGTGCTGGCCACCCTGCCGCCGGAAGAGAACGACGTGTACGACATGATCTGCCGCGCCGATACGCTCGGCGTCTTCCAGATCGAATCGCGCGCGCAGATGTCGATGCTGCCGCGTCTACGCCCGCGCGAATTCTACGACCTGGTCATCGAGGTGGCGATCGTGCGGCCCGGCCCGATCCAGGGCGACATGGTGCACCCCTATCTGCGCCGTCGGCAGGGCAAGGAAGCGGCTGAATATCAAAAGCCAGAGCTGGAGGCTATTCTCAAGAAGACACTCGGCGTGCCGCTGTTTCAGGAACAGGCGATGAATATTGCAATCGTCGCCGGTGGTTTCAAACCCGGCGAAGCCGACGAACTACGCCGCGCCATGGCCACCTTCAAGCGCACCGGCACCATCGGCAATTACCGCCAGCGCATGATCGACGGCATGGTCGGCAAGGGATACACCAAGGACTTCGCCGAGCGCTGCTTCAAGCAGATCGAAGGCTTCGGCGAATACGGCTTTCCCGAAAGCCACGCCGCCTCCTTCGCTTTGCTCGTCTATGCCTCCTGCTGGTTCAAGACCTTTTATCCCGACGTGTTCTGCGCCGCGATCCTGAATTCGCAGCCGATGGGGTTTTACCAGCCGGCCCAGCTGGTGCGCGACGCGCGCGACCATGGCGTCGATATCCGCGACGTCGACGTCAATTTTTCCGACTGGGACTGCACCCTGGAGAAAGCCCAATTCGATCCGGGCCGCATCCTGGGGCGCCATGCCGAAATGCGCGGTGTCATCAAGATCCGGTACGCCGTCCGGCTTGGCTTCCGTCAGATCAAGGGCTTGGCCGAGAAGCGTATGGAAGCTTTCACCGCGCGGCGCGGCGCCGGCTATACAAGCGTCAGGGATGTGTGGCTGCGCTCGGGCCTCGATGTCGGCGAAATCGAAAGACTGGCGCAGGCTGACGCCTTCCGCTCGCTCGGCCTCGACCGTCGTGAAGCCTTGTGGGCGGTGCGCGCGCTGGATGGCAAGAGCGCCGCCGAACGGCTGCCGCTGTTCGACCAGCCGGCGATCCGGCTGCGCGAACTCGAGCCCGAGACAAAACTGCCGACAATGCCGCTCGGCGAGCACGTCATCCACGACTACCGCGCGCTCGGCCTGTCGCTGAAGGCGCATCCGGTCGCCTTCCTGCGCGAGCGGCTCGACCGCGCCGACGTCATTCCCAATGCCAATCTCGGCTCGGTGCGCGACGGCAGGCGGGTCTCGGTCGCCGGCCTGGTGCTGGTGCGGCAGCGGCCCGGCAAGGGCAATGCGATCTTCCTGACGCTGGAAGACGACAAGGCCGTCGCCAACGTCATTTTCTGGGAGCGGACCTTTACCCGTTTCCGGCCCATCGTCATGGGCGCGCGCTTCGTCAAGGTCACCGGCAAGCTGCAGTCGGAATCCGACGTCATCCACATCGTCGCCGAGAAGATCGAGGATTTGACGCCGTGGCTGACGGTGCTGCTGGAAGAGATGACGCCGGCTGCCCGGCCCGACATTGCCACCCTCTCGGACAAAGCTGAAAGGGTCATGCCCAAGGGGCGGAATTTTCAGTAGGCAAGTGCAGGGCGGTCGGGAGCCCATGACATTAATGCCGGCAAGGCCAGAGGGGGGCGCGAAGGATCGCCAACAGAATGGCTTCTTAGGCTGAGGTCCGTTTGAACCACCCCTGGCCCTTCAGCCCGGCCCACCCAATCGCGGCGGCGACAGCACGTCTTCCGCCGAAATAGTCCGCGCCTCCGAGGGCAGCATGATCGGGATGCCGTCGCGCACGGGATAAGCGAGCTTGGCAAGCCGCGAGATCAACTCGCCGCGCACCGGGTCCCAGGCCAGCGGCCCCTTGGTCAGCGGGCAGGCCAGCAGCTCCAGCAATTTTGGATCGACATTGACCGACTTGCCGTCACGCCCATCCGCAGCCATTGGATCCCCCTTCAGCCATCGGCTCAGCCCTTATTGCAGGCTGGAGCCAAAGTCCTCATTCTCGCGCGCCAGCGCCATTTCGGTGATCGCGATCAGCGTCTCCGCGCGGGCTTTCAGGTCGGGCGCCTCCAGCAGCGCCTGTTTCTCGGCCGGTCCGTAGGGCGCCATCATCGACAGCGCATTGACCAGCATGGTGTTCTCGGCGCGGCTGACGCTTTCCCAATCGGCTTCGAGATCGTTGGCCTGCAGATAGGCGCGAAACGCTTTCAACAGCGCCGGCCGGTCGATCTCGCTTGCCGCCTGGTCTTCGGCGAGATCGGTGAGGAACGGCGCCAGCTTGCATTGCCGGAACGGCGTCTTCACCGGCAATTCGCTGGTGATGCGGAAACGGCAGACGCCCTGCAGCGAAATCAGATAGCGGCCGTCGCCGCTCTCGGCCATCGAGATGATGCGCCCGGCGCAGCCGACATTGCACAGTTCCGGCTCCCCGTCGGCGCGCAACGCGCCATTGAGGCTGGGCTGGACGATGCCGATCAGCCGCGCGCCGGCGATCGCCTCATCCACCATCTGCAGATAGCGCGGCTCGAAGATGTTGAGCGGCATGCGCCCGCCCGGCAGCAGCAGCGCGCCGGCAAGCGGAAACACCGGAATGGTTGCCGGCAGATCCTTGCCGACCCGGTAAAATGCGTTTCCGACCTGCACCTTCACTCCTCCGACCCGCTTCGGGCGCGATGTTATCGGCCTAATCTGGCGCGGCGGCCGCCGACCGCAAGGCCCGACAGCCACGCCCCGGCAATTTGGCCGGCAAACGGCTCAGGAAAACAGCAGCGACGACAATTTGCGCCGTGCCGCCAGCGTCGCCTCGTCGGTCATGCCCCAGGCCTCGAACAGTTTCAGCAACTGCGCCCTGGCGCCGTCCTCGTTCCACGTCCGGTCGGCTTTTATAATCGCCAGAAGATTGTCGGCCGCCGCATGGCGCTCGCCCTTGGCGTTCTGGATCATGGCGAGGTCGAAACGCGCCTGGTGGTCGCCGGGATTGGCGGCCAGTCGCTGCTCGAATTCAGCTGGATTGCCAAGTGCTGCCGCTTCCGCAGCCAGCGTCATCTTGGCACGCAGCGCGGCAAGTGCCGGCGCATTCTTCTTGGCCTCCGGCGCCGTTGCCAGCAGCGCCTCGGCGCCGTCGCTGTCGCCGGCCTCGAACAGAAGCTCGCCCAGCCCGGCAATCGCCTCGATCGTCTCCGGCGCCTGCGCCAGGATGGCGTCGTAAATGTCGGCTGCGGTCTGCGCATCGCCCGCCGCATGCGCTTCCGCCGCCGCGGCCAGTGCTTCGGCGACGGGCGGCGCGCCATTGCCCTTGCCGCCGACCTTGGTGATGAACTCGGCGATCTGGCTCTCGGGGATGGCGCCCATGAAGCCGTCGACAGGCTGGCCGTCCTTGAAGGCGATGACCGCCGGGATCGATTGGATGCCGAGCTGGCCGGCGATCGAGGGATGATCGTCAATGTTCATCTTGACCAGCTTGACCTTGCCGCCGGCGGCCTTGATCGCCTTTTCCAGAAGCGGCGTGAGCTGCTTGCAGGGCCCGCACCACGGCGCCCAGAAATCGACCAGTACCGGCTGTTTGCGCGATTCCTGGATGACGTCGGCGGCGAAAGTGGCGGTCGTGGTGTCCTTGATCAGCTCGCCAGCGGCAGGTGCTGCGCCGGGTCTCGGGCCAAGTGCCGACTTGGCCGGCTCGGCGCCGCCATATTGCACGGACGTGGTGTACTGGCCAGAATTGCCGCCGAATTGGCCGCCAAACGGATTGTTGTTGTCGCTCATGTCGTCGCCCTTCCGGTCGCGCCCAGCGGAGCAGCGCGACGTCCTTAACTAGAGGTCAGTTTTCGCCATCCATGTGGCGATCAAGCCGAGACTTTCAAGATAGCAGCATCATGTCCGGTTGCCTCGACGAATCTGATGAGGTCGGCGGACGCGATCGACGTCGTCGCCTCATTGGTCAGCGGATGCGCGTTGACTGTCGCATGTGCCATCAAATCCTGGTCGAGCACCACCTTGACCCGTCTTTCGGTGTCGTTGATCAGCCCGAACACGGTGACCGCGCCCGGAATGACACCGAGCAGCTCCATCAGCATCTCCGGCTTGCCGAACGACACCCGGCCGGCGGCGCCGATGATCGTGTGGATCTGCTTCAGGTCGACGACCGCCTCCTCGCCGACGCTGACCAGGAAGAAATTGTCCTTCTTGTCCTTGAGAAACAGATTTTTCGTGTGCCCGCCCGGTATCTCGCCGCGCAGCGACTGCGAATCGGCCACCGTATAGAGCGGCGGATGGCGCACGGTCGACACTGATATGCCGAGATCGGCAAGAAAGGCGAAAAGCTCGGCTTCGGTCTTCGGCATTGGTGGTCTTCCCCTGTATCGGCGCGCGGCAAAGCCGTTTACGGCCAATGATGCCGCCGAGACAAGACCGTCATGCGGGAAGTCGATGAACCACCCGCGTGGCCGACAAGGTTCCGCCAAGCGATTTGGCGCGACCAAAAAGCCCGTCATTTCCCTGTTGCAATCGCCGCGCTCTTCAGCCATATAGGCCCGGCTTGCGGCCAAAGGGCCGTGTGAGCGGGTGTAGCTCAGGGGTAGAGCACAACCTTGCCAAGGTTGGGGTCGAGCGTTCGAATCGCTTCACCCGCTCCAGTTTCCTCTAGGGGAATCAAGCGGTTGCTGAAAAAGGCCGGATCACAGATCCGGCCTTTCGCATTTCGGGCAGCACCTGGGCAGCACGAGTGAGGGCTGTCACCCCACCACCAATTTTTCGAGATAGCCGCGGCGGATCAACAGCGGCACCCAAGGTTCGCCATTGTAGAACCCCGGAGACCAAAGCGCTGTAATCGTCCCCGTTGGAACGTTCAGCGGAGTGCAAGCTAATGCCATTGCCCCTCGATAACCAAGCGCGTCTCTTTTGCACTCACTTAGCTGCGCGGACGAAAGAGTCGGCAAACCATCCGCATTGAATCGTGTCCAGGCAACCAGTTGCTCGCCGACGCCCCGGAGAAACCCTTCAAGATCGCCGAGACTGTGAGATACCATAGAGAGCGTTCGCCCGAAGCGGGCCCCATTGAACCGTAGACCTAACTTGGTCATTCGAGTGCTCAGAAATTCGTTGGCTACGTCGGTTCCGGCGGCAGTGACGATCTGTATATTAATCTGCTTCAGAAGTTCAATGTCCCGTTCGACAAGCGCGGTGTTCTCGATTCCGCGTTCCCTGCGAAGTTCCTTCGCCCAGCGAACCCTTTCGATCCCAAGCCACGCCTGAAATTGGCAGAACGCCTGGGATCCCGAGGTAATGTTGTCGTCACAAAGGATTAGGGTGTCCCCTGGCTTAGCCACCTGAAAAGCGTCCCGGATCGTCTTGCAGAATTGAAACTTGCCCCCGGCGAAGTTGGAGCTCAGGTCTTGTTCTATTTGTGTCCGGACGGCGCTACCACTGTCGGGGGACATTGGCACGACGAACCCTCGGCCTGCTCCAAGATCGACTTGTCGTATTAGCCCGGCGATGACTGGCGACAACTCGGACCTATCAAGGACATAGAATTTTTGGAGCAGTTTCACCATCTCGCCCCGATGCCGGGGTGGGAACTGCACTATGTAGGACTTGACTGTGTTGGAACTAACCGTCCAACCGCCTTGACCGTTGAAGCTGGCCAAGGTGGATGCGATCTGTGCGATCGCCCCTTCATCGACATCCAGGGGTGCCAAACGCGGCGTTGGGTCGAAATAGTTTTTGCGGACGGCCGATCTAGTCAGTTTGTCTATTTCGGCTTTGTCGAGTTGAACTTTGCTTCGCACGGCCACTTGGTCGAGTAGAAGCCGACTCCTCGCGCGAACAGTGAATTCAATGCCCGGAAAGGGAACAAGCGTAACGTTGGCTTCAGTTCTCCCGTGTTCATAGAAAACACGCTGAGTCGCGATGCAGACCAAGCTCCGCCAGATCGGGTCGGTAAGCACATAGCCCGTAGATTTCACTATATCCATCGCCTCCATCTGCTCATCAGAGACGCTACTTGCGGCAGTTGAGTTGAGACGATCGTTCTCCAGTATAATGCAGTCGCTGCGATTGGGCTCAACGTTTGACATCGGAAGGATTGAGACAACTTCCGGCCGTTGGCCGGTCGCGATCTTGGTCACATCAGGCCCCAATAACTCTGCAAGCGCGAGTGCCTCTTGTAGGATCAGATTTTCGATGTCTCGTTGCGCCTTACCCCGCAGTTTTCTCGCGCGCAATTCCTCGAGCGCAGTGCCAAGTATCTGCTTGGACAAGGATTTCTTCGCACCCTGATCCATTCTTGGGAAAAGGTCGTCGATGGGAACCGCGCTGGTTATGTAGGTTCGGCCGAACACGCACGCTCTTTTAGGCAGCCTTCTAGTCAGGAGCCTCCTGGCTATCCTCGCGGCGCTTGCATTTCGGCCTGTTGAAAGTTGCTCCAAGAGGTTGGCGTCATTCATCGCCCAAAGCTTCGCAACGTCTCTCATCTCAGTCTTCTGGGCCGTTCTATTGGGGTCCAGCACAACCTCTTGAACAGCTTTTCCAAGCAACCGTTCGGCATTTCGCGTCGTTTGGTGAAGGTAGACCCGATGGTACAACACCGTCCTCGCCTGGCCAATTTCCTCGATGCTGTCGAGACCGGACGAATTCACGACGAAAACTACTTCTGAGCGGGGCGGATCGACGGTGGCCGATCTCATCCGTCTGAGTTCGGCAGGCGTTACCTCTAGAAATGATGACCTTAAGAAAAGCCTGCTGACATCGACGCCAACAGGTATGCCGCATGCCAGAGCATCTCGATTGATGTAGTCGATCTTGTCGGCATCGATCGACGGGCCCGAAATGAGACTGGCAAGTCCCGTCAAGCCCGGATCTGGCTCTAACCCGGCGATAAGCGCCGCGATTCGCAAACACTGACTTTCAGCTTCTTTCCGGTCTATGCAATTCTGGTAGAAATGATGGAACCGATCGGTCAGGACAATCGCTACCGAAAGGGCCTCGGCGAGCTTCGGCTTCGTTTCCAATATGTCTTCCGCTGCAAACACAAATGCATCGGCTGAGATCCGCCCGCACCGGAAGCTCGTTGGGTCGTGCTGGATGATTTGCTCGGTAACGTGCGAGAACGGGAGGTGGCCGACGTCGTGAAGGATTGCTGCATGTCGCAGGAGGTTGGCTTCGTGTTTTGGCGTCCAGATTTTATATACCCCGTCGGTACCGCCGCCTTGCTCCTGCCTGCGTGCAATCGTGTCTAGGAAACGTGACACGACACAATACATCCCCAAACTGTGAATGAAGCGTGTGTGCTCAGCCGAGGGATACGTTAGATACGAAAATCCTAGTTGGCGAATTCCTCGCATTCGCTGAACAAGCGGACTGTCAAGTAAGCGAAGGCATGCGCCATCAACTTCCACCATTCCCCAAACGCCATCTTTGATGACCTTGGATTTCTCCATTTCGACGGGACGGCCGGCGAGTTCATTAATGTACAGCTCGGTGAATCCAAGCCGATCTAAGCTGGCTTCAATGGCAGCGAGTGCGCCACTGCCTCGCCAGGATTCCCGAAGCTCTTCGACTTTTCCGATCGATGTCAGACGTTTGCGCCCTGCAAAAATGTTCCGACTGCTTTTTGGACAAGTGCACGTTCGCGAGGCTTTAGCCGGCCGAGCACGGATTTCGCAAATGGGCGCGAAATCGGAAAAGTGATGTCTTCGTAGCTCGGGTTTGGAGATTCCGTCAAACTAAGCTGAAGATCGCGCAAAGCCGTTTCAAACTGATCGAACGCACCTGTCTGACCGGGCGCCAACGCGTTCCTGATGCGGACTACCGTCTTCAGCCAATCCAAATTTGTGGGGCTCTTACGCGCCTCCCCAACTTCGTTTTGGACCATCGCATGGACTCGGTAGAGAGCCTTGCGCTGCTCTTCATTTTTTGGCTGAAAAGACGTCCGATCGGCATCTACCAAGGCTGCCACAAAACCGCGGGTAAAATCTTCGAATTCGAGCGCCATTTAATCCACCGCCAGTTTCAGCTCAGAATCTGCGCTGACGAATTTGCCCACCACGCGGCCTTGGCCGCTACCTAATCGCACGGCGAGCGATCGCGCAACGAATCTCTCGCCACGAACAACATTATAGCGTATCTTTAGAACATACGTTAGCTATGTACTATGGTTATGCCCCAAAAAATTATCATTGTGAATCAGTTTGATACCGAGCAAGCCTGTCGGGTTTCCGGTTTGACAACCACCATGCTCGACTATCTGGTCAGAGAGGGCTTCGTAGTGCCTTCGGCCTCCACAAAGAGGGGCAGGGGTAACCGTCGGCTGTTTTCATTTGGAGATGTGGTCACCATGAAAGTGATCCGGCAGCTCCTAAAGTCGGGCATCGAAATTAGACGGCTATCCCGCGGACTGAGAAACTTTCGAAAGAAATTTCGCGATGCTACCGCTTCGGCGCTCCCTTATCGGTTCCTGGTCACGGACGGCACCGACGTATTTCTCGAGCAGGCAGGGGCGGTCGAATCCCTAACCCAAGGCGGCCAACTTTCATTTTTCTTTCTCATCGACCTCAGCATTTGCGCATCTGATATCCTCACCGACAGTCCGGCACAGCAGTTCAAAAAGAAGGCATGAGACGTCGATGTCCTACCTGATTTCGGTAGTAGAACAAACCATGAACATTGTCAATGTTGCATCTGTGCGGAGCTGCGCAAGCCGACCCTCGCCGCTGACATGATCTCTGCGCGGGGCGATCCGGGACAGCTTGGACGCGTCCCGGAGCGCGCCGGGCCGGCGCCGAAGGGCATGAAGCGGCCGGCGACACAGTGGGTTAAGCCGGGGCTGATCGGCCGCGTAAAGCACTTACGTGGCGAGGAAGACCTGCGCCACGCCTTGCTGCAGGACTTTCGGGAGGAGGTTTGACCTCCACTTTTTGTTACTTGAACGTGGAGTGTATTAAAGCATATCCTTAATTAGCCGCCGTCAATTGGACTGTGTGCACAAAGGGGGAATTCATATGCGTAGGCTGCTTCGGTTTTTGGTTTTTAGTTCTGTCGCGATGGCGACTTCATCAGCTTGGGCGAGTGGCGAGTGCGCAAAAATTAAGGACCTCGGAGAACGCATAAACTGCGTCGAAAAGAAGATCGATAACTATAACCCGCCTGCGCTTGGTGCAGTGAAAATAAGATCTCTTACTCGAAAACAATGTATGGCTTGGGTAGACACCGGCAGCGCTGTGGTCTCAGCTGGATGTAACGGCTCCGACAACGTGTGGGAGCTCGTACAAAGCAGAAAGAAGCACAGGAAATAGGTGCCCGTGGCACGGCTCTGCGGCAAGGATCTCGGCAGCCCTTTTAGACAGCGCCCGCGCACGTTGGTGGCGCGGGCAGTGATTGGACCTCGTTTTTCCTTACAAGACCCGCTCGCCGTTCTCGCGATGCGTCAGGCAGAACCAGTGCGAAGGCTGACGCGGCTTAGCAAAGCCAAACCCAGCATCCTTGCCGCAACCGGGGTGCTCGCACACATGATTGTAGACGCGTCGTCGATCGCGCGGGGGCGCTGTAATGCCTTCGGCAAGCCGTGATGGTTCGTCGCTCATGTTGAAAAGATTCCACAAATCGGCTTGACGATCAAGAACCTTGTTCTCTATACGTTCTTATGGCGAGACTTAAGACACACACACACACACCCCGATCGTGGTGGAAGTCCCGGTTTACGTCACGCCTCCGATCCTCTCGAACGGAAGTTGCGGTGGATGCGGCTAGCCAAAAGCCGGTGACCCGGCTTACCTAGTCAGCTTCTGTGTGACCTTTTTGCCGGCCTAACCTGAAATCAGCGAAGTAATCCCTATACCCTGTGGCATGTTACCGCCATTCAGGGCACGTAACACGCATGGGAAGGCTAGAAAATCTTGACGGTCTGCGCGGCTTTGCTGCGCTGTTGGTGGTCGCCGGCCACGTGTGCAATGTGCTCGGCTTCCTTCCTGGAGTCTTCGGCGACGGTGGTGCGCAGGTCGGGGTTCAACTTTTCTTCTGCCTTTCCGGTTTTCTTATGGGAATGCTGTACCTGAACTTGCCGTTCAGCGGGGCGGAAGTGGCTGGCTTTTACAGACGTCGGATCGCTCGGGTGTTTCCGATGTATCTCGCGGTAGTTTTGGCTTCGTTCGTCATAATGAACTTCACGGGAACCCCTGTTCTTTATGCCGTCGACCACTCCAACCTGGCAGCCCACCTGACCTTCTTTCAGGCGACGAGCGTCTTGTGGACGGTCCCGATCGAGGTTCAATTCTACGCTCTTTTCGGCCTCATCTGGCTGATGTTCTCGATCAACAGGCTAGCATCGATCCTAATGCTGCTAACGGCGATCCCCCTGCTGGTGATAATGTCCGATACCTTCGGCGGGCGGCTCTTTTTCGTCTCGTACTTTATGGTCGGGCTTGGCGTTTCGCTGCTGCCGCGCACGTCATCAAACGCCAGCTTTGCCGTAGCCGTCGCCCTATTTTTTGCCGCAATGCCAGCAGTGTCGAAACGACTCGGCATAGACTTTTTCGATTTCTGGAAATCCCCTCTGAATTTCGCTGCAGTCGCCCTTCTCGTACAAACCGCAATCTCGGCCCCCTTGGCAACCAGGACGCTTGGCAGCCGCCCCGCGCGTTACTTAGGCGAAATATCCTATTCGATCTATCTGCTGCACTGGCCTGTCATGGCGCAGTTGTCACGCTGGATCAGCTACGCGGAACATCCTGCCCTCTACACTTCATTGGTCCTCGCCGGTACGCTCGTGGCAGCTACATTGACCTACTACGGCATCGAAAAGCCGGCGCGACGGTTGATCATGACGAGAACAGAACGCCACACCAATCAGGTTGTGGCGATAACATGATGAGATTTGATGAGCTTCTGCGGAATCTCGACAAGAGCACTATGGTCGGCGTCGAGATCGGCCCTTTCTATAGTCCCGTTGCGCCGAAGGCCCACGGCTGGAAAACAACGGTAATCGATTTTCAGGATGGGGAAGCGTTGCGCGCAGCGGCCCGCAATCACAAAGTCGAAGCCATACGCAAGCGAGCCGATCAAATTGAAGATGTCGACATCGTCTGGTCAGGCGAGCCGCTAGATACATTAGCACTCTCTAGAAAGCCGGGCGGCTACGACTTTTTCATTGCCAGCCACGTCATTGAACACACGCCCGATTTGGTCAGCTTCTTGCAACAGGTATCACGCCTTCTGCGGCCAGGGGGCATTGTCTCTCTCGCCGTACCTGACATGCGCAAGTGCTTCGATGTCCTGAAGCCGACGACCGGCATCCGCGAAGTGCTGACGGCCTACCGAGAGAAGCGGACCCGCCACACACCGGAAACTCTCTTTGAGGCCCGCGCCTGCTCCGTTAACAGAAACGGCGTGGGCTCTTGGCTTGCAGGGTCGAAGGCGCCGCTGAGCTTTACCGGGAATTTTGACCATGCGTGGGGATGTTATCAGGCCGACATCGCCAATCTCGATGGCCCCTATGTCGATGCTCACGCCTGGTTCTTCACTCCGGCTTCATTCGAATTGCTGGTCCTTGAACTGCGCCAAATGGGCCTGATCAGCCTAGCTATTACAAGTCTCGAGGAAAGCCACGGATCCGAGTTCATCGTCCAGCTTAAGGTCGCGCCGGTTGCGAAGATGTCATCGGCTGATTTCGATGCCAAGCGGTTGGAACTGTCGCAACGGCAGATCGCGGAGTTGGCTCAAGAACTGTTTGGCAGCGGGAATCCGCCTATGCCGGCGAGGACCATCTATATCGAGGTACCCGTCCATATCGAGGTACCCGTGCATCCACCGATCCTGTCAACAAAAGCTGTGGCGCTGCTTCTGGCAAGCCGCGTCAAGCGAAAGGCCCTGTCGTTGGTTGGAATGGCCTAGTTGATGAGGCCGTGGGTGCGCAGAGCGTCCTCAATTGCCTTGACGCGCTGCGAGGTGTTTTTGCAGTTATCGTCAAGCGCCTGGATGGTGGCCTGCACGTAGGCTCCGGTGTGCGTCTGGCCCGCGTAGGCGGCCCATATTCCTTTCAGCGCGGTTCCAGTTCCAGCGGTCCAGCCAGTCGCCTGCGCACCAAGAACCTTCGTGCCGGCAACATAGTAGCTGGCGGATATATTGATGGTCCCTGCGCCCTTGTCGCCGCCGGCCGGGCTGCCGAGGGTGATGCCCTGCCAAAGCACCATCTTTTCACCGTAGACGTTGCCAACCACGGTGTCCCACGCGAAACGGGAATTCAGGTTTCCGGCAGCGACAGTCGGAAAATCCATGCGCATTTCGCCGACTTTGCGCTTCGCAGCGGCATCGTCGTTCATGTACCAGACGTGCGCGACGCCCTTGTCGTTGTCGGCCGGCGTCGACGAGTTGCGATAGTTTTCCAGCAGCGCAGCCGAGGCGGCTCCGCTCTCCGTGCTTTCAAGGCGGATCAGCGACGCGATCCCGCCAGTTTTGAACCTCTTGAGCGTGACCGTGCCGTTTTGGCCGTCCGATATCTCGTTAGTCGTGTTGCCGCTGCTGTCGGTGAACGTGATGTTGTGACCGAAGACGCGGTTGTAGACGGCTCCGGCGCGCAGCGTCAGCGTGCCGTCCGTGTAGCCGAAATAGAAGTCGTTCCAGCCGCCATTGATAAAGATATTCCCGCCGCCTGTGTCAGCATCGGCCGCGTTGAAATGCAGCGTGTTGTTGTTGGTCTTGATGTCGCCGGCCGGCGCGCTGAAATTGATCCAGTTCGCGAAGCTGTTTTGAACGTGGACTTCGTTGACCTGGAACGCACCAAGCGAGGCCGACACGCTTTCGATGTAAACGCCGGTTCCGTTGACCGCCATGTCGCCGAGCCAGATCGTGTTGTCCTGGCAATGCTGACCGGAATAGATGTCGTTCGACTGATTGCCCCAAAAGCCGTATTTCGTGAAGGCGATGATCCGGCCGATCTTGAAGCGCGAGAACTGAGCGTTCCTGATCTCGAAACCGGAGCAACCGGACGTATTTACGCCGGTCGGAGCCGCCCCGTTGCCGTTGATAGCGCGAATCCCGCCGATCTCGATATCGTAGCCGGTATTGCGGCCCCCAACGGGCGCCGCCAGACCGATGATGACCGCCGAAAGCGTGGTCGGCGTATACTCGAAATAGTCTGGAACGAACAGTTCAACCGGCAGCGTGAAGGAAAGGCTGGATCCAAGACGGTATTTGCCCTTCTTACCCTCGATGCGACCGATCGGCCCTTCTGTGGTGCCGCTGATCGCCGCCAGCAGCGCATAGGCCGCGGCGAATGCCGGCTGACTGTCGGTCGTGGTGTTGGGCGACGCGCCAAACCACTCGGCTTGCAGCACCCCGTCATAGACGCGGACCCACGCGCCGACGCTCGACGCAATGGCCGTGGCCTTGACGTAGATACCTTCCAACGTGTCGGCGGTGACGTGCGTCGAGTAATTTCCCGACAAAAACAGAAACATACCCTCGCGGCCGACTTCGGTCAGATAGACCTGAGTCGTGGTGCCGGTGTTGATGGCCTTCATCGCCGTCCGCGTCGCCACAAACGTCACGCCGACGGGACCGGTAGCTCCTGTCACCCCTGTTGGCCCGGTGACGCCTGTGGGGCCGGTAACGCCCGTAGGCCCGGTTACTCCGGTCGGTCCCGTCACTCCTGTCGCGCCCGTGAGCCCGGTGACGCCCGTGGCGCCAACCGGTCCTGTCGCACCGACGCCGCCGGTCACACCTGTCGGCCCAACTACTCCGGTTGGCCCCGTTACCCCTGTCGGTCCGGTGATGCCTGTCGCACCGACACCGCCGCTAACGCCCGTCGGTCCTGTGGCTCCTGCCGGACCCGTAGACCCTGCCGGGCCGCTCGGGCCGGTAGCCCCGACGCCCGCCGGTCCAGTCGGCCCCGTGGGGCCTGTTGCGCCCTCGCCAGTGATCAGCGCCAGCGTCGCCGGCGTCAGGCTGTCGGGGGTGACGATCTGGTTTTTGAGCGCGCCGTCACTGCGCCGCACGTCGGCCAGCGCGTCGATGGTTTCGTCGGCGCTGCGCACGAGCTCGGCCAGATCGGCGTCAAGCTGCGTGCCGGGAAAATTCGACACGCCCTGCTGTTCCTGTTGGTAGCTAGTGTATGAATAATCGAGGACGGGCTTCGTCGGAGAGGGCATTTGGTGTGCACCAGAACGTCGCTTCCAAGATCGCATCGCGGCGCCGGAGCAGCGCTCCGCACTCAGATTTCAGATGCTTATTGGAAGTCCGTTGACGTTAGCCCCGGCAGGATCCGAAGCGGTTGGTGCAGATGCCCGAGTTCTGCTCTGTTCCGGCCGCATCATCATAGCCGAACTCGCCCAAAATACCAGCTTCGTCTCAGATGCGCCACGCTGGAAGGGTTTTCCAGTTCGGGGGAAAGCCAATTGCAGCAGGCTTCGCCAACGGGCACGAATCTACCAACTCGATAATGTCCTCTCGCCAACGTGACCCCGGCGCGACAACACCCATGAGATAGCCCAGCACCGCCAAGGTGTTGTAGATGCGGCCCAACGAGGCCGCGTTCATCGCAAGTTTCAGGCTAGTGGGGTATTTGGGGACGGTCATTTTTACCGTGATCTGCTTGTTCCATAGCCGTCCGTGATGAGCGCAGATGTTCCGGACATAGGTAAGGTGGTGCGCCAGCGAGACGAATATCATCTCATCGAGGCCGAACGGCTTCGCAACCGCCTGCCGGTCAGGCCGGTGCTTCAAATTACTCAACCACATTGAGAGCTGCCCAAGCGAAATAACTTCCGCAGTCATCCAGATCGGTGGGTGTTCGGGGTCGTCGTATTTGTTCTTGTAGTGGACAATGAACGTGTCCTTAGAGCGCCTGAGATCATCGATCAGCTGGGTGAACGCTTGGGCAAAGCGATCGGTCCGACGATATAACGAGGGGTCTAGGTATCCATGTGGCCCGTACTTCATGGCGAGATGATGCGCCCAACTACCTCGCAGGGAAACCTCGACCCTTTCTACCGCGTCCATCACAAGGAGGCGAAGCCGCCGATCAAAGATGTAGAGGGAGAGGACATCATCGAATGAGACGTTGGCCCTGAATTTGTGATCGCCCGGTTCAGGAGATGCCTCCTCGAACGGCAGCCAATATGCGCGAAGCCTGTAATAGCTGATGTGCTGAAGGCAGTGGCTTGCGAGAGCGTGGTCCGGTACGGCCATCCCGCGCCCTTGGATACGGGCAATTTGATCAGCGATGGAAAGCGACGGCTTTACGAACTTCATGCCGTGCTATAGCTGGATTCTTGCTCGCCAAAAAGAAAAACCCGCCGGGGTGCGCAGTTCAAAGCCGAAGCTTTGTCCGAGGCGTGGCGGGTGTTGTTAGGGCGAGATATGGCCCATCCTTCTTAACAAGGCAACAACGAGTTTGACCAAATTCGGTCGAAATTTGCGCCTTTTAGGCGCAACCCGTTGATCCGAATCACAATATTTTTTGTCACCAGTGTGTTTGAACGGCCTTGTCTACTTTGGTGGGCGACCGCTCTAGGCAACTATGTGGAGGAAAAGGAAACCACCTCTGATCAGGCAGGCAATCGACGTGACAACCAGCACCACGGCGAGCCATCTGAAAAGGTCGCCCACCCATCTGAGGCGTTTCGACTTGGCGGTCTCAACGGTGAAAGGATGCTCGTAGCGTAGATCGCGGCTCCGTATGCGATTTGCGAAAAATACGCAAAGCCTGGCGCGCAAACGATGAAAAGCAAACTGGCAAACAGCCAAAAAAGGATGCTGTTGAACGTTTGCAGATTTTCCGGACTTTGCGAAAGGCGATCGTAGTTGGCGCTGTAGAACCCCAGCGCCGCAGCAACCCCGGCAGCCGAAACCAAGGCTGGGGCTTTCATCGCGTCAGATGAGAACGTCTGGACCTGAGCCGCGTGAATTTTTGCCCTCTCGTCGTTCTTGCCGAAGGCAATTTTTGCGTCCGCGATCCTTTGATCAAATTCTTCTTTCGACTCTGCCATGAGCCATTATAGGCGGTCGCTTGATTGGCGCTAGATGGACGCCCGTCGTCGGCGCTAGCGCGCTCCGGCCGGGTCGAACAATGTCGCACCGGTCTCGGCGCCGGTGCGCGCCAAGCCTTCGCCAAAGCCGATCCTGGCGCCCCGGTTGTTGGCGTTTCGGATGAGCTCGACCGACCGCGGATCTATAAACATATCGGCAAGCGATCGGAGGTTGCTGCGCAGTGCGGCACGCTTGGCGACGTCGCCGGCCTTCACGACCGATGTGCCCAAAGACTTCACGAGGCTGACGGCCATGCCGGTTGGAGACGCGGCGCCTCCCAGGTCAGCATTCATCGACCGGTTGAACTCCGTTGCGCTGCCGATTTGCTTGCGCCGTCCGGTGGCTTGGAGAACGTCCAGCAACTCCGGCATTAAGGCAGCTGCTTGCCCACCAGGGATCTCGCGCAGCACGGCGTCAAGCACCTCTTGCCGGGCATCGTTGCCGGCGGCATCCTTGTGGAATTTGGCTCCGGCAAAGTCCCGAACGCCTTCCTGAGTTTCGGTATTAGCTTTGGAAAACCGGTCGGCCAGGTTCTGGCGCACCAGACCAGCGGTCGTGGCCGGATCCTCAGCGACCAGTCGACGAGCGGCGGCGGCGGCCTCCCAGCGGAGCCTGTAAGCGGGTTCTGCGGGAGGATGGCATTGCCAGCGCCTGCGGTGTCCTTGGCCGCTGCAACGCGGCCCACGGGGCCTTGCTCGAGCGGATTGAGCGCGGTGCGGCGCAACGCTTCCTGCTCAGCCAAGGCTTGCGCACAATCGGGCGAATGGTTGGTCGCAGCATTGCGAGCTTCGGCGGCGCTGCCCGTGCTCTTGCCTGCGAGTTCGGGGCCATAGAGCGGGTTGGCGACGCTCGAGAGCGCTTCGCCGCGGGCGTTCAGATCCTTCGTCACAGCGTCAACGACGCCAATGGAATTGTCTGGCAGATGCGCATAGTCTGGGGCCAGTTCAGGGTTTCCGCGTAGGCGCGCCAGCCCTGCGGTGAAGCGCGGATCAGCTGCGATCGGCCCGAAGTGAGCTTGCGGGATAATCTGCTGCTGCGCGACGTCGTAAAGCGGGCGGGTCTGGGCATTGATGCCTTGGCGGGTCTGGTCGATCACATTGCCGGCAGCTTCCGCAGCGCGCGGGCCGAGTGTCGATGGCTGCGTGCTTTGTGGGGCAATCTGGTCGAGCACATTGCCGACAGCGGTATCGACCTGAGCCGGACGCGCTGCGAAAAACGGCGCAGTTCGCGCACGCCCATCGACGCTGCCTTCTACGACGCGCAGAAGGTTCGGCAACGCGCTGGCGCCGTTGGTTGCCTGGGCAATGGCTTCCGGTCCGGTAAGCCGCACTCCCGTCGTGTTGTCCTGAAGGCCGAGCGCACGGCGCCAGTCCGCGTCGGTCATTTCGCTTGTCGCTCGGCGCACTACGCTCTCCGGGGCATTGTAGGCCCTGCCGGCCGCCGTCCCTGCGTTCCCGAAAAGAGCGCCGAGAAAGCGCGACAGGCCCTCGTATTGAGTTCCTTCTGTGGCTTGCCCAGCGGCTTCAGATGCGACTGCCGGCACCAGCACGTTTCCAACAAGATCCTCGCCGACCCGTTGGGCCACTTCTCGGCCGGTCGCCGCAAGCCGGGCCGCCTTGCTTGGAATACCGCCGGGTGCAACGAACTCGCCGATGGTGCCTGCATACTTGCCCGAGGTCGTCTCCGGCTTGTGCAAAACGGCATCCATGATCTCACGGGTCCGATCCTGGGCACCGTAGAGATAGCCGTTTACGCCCATGGGCTCGGCGCGGCGCGCCAGTTCCTCGTCGGAGAGCGGATCGGCGCCGATGGCGTAGCGGACGCCGTCTTCAGCCTTGTTGTAGAGCCAATTTCCTGCGCCTTCGACGGTGCGGCTCAAGGTAATCGGGAACATGGCCGTCTCGGCGAGACCGCGTGGAATACCCGACCCGAATGACAGGCCGACGTCTTTGGCTGTGGACATCGATGCAGGAGCCTGCTCGGTGCCGCGAATCAGGCTTTCAATGTTGTTGCCGCCGGCTGGCGCTGCCGGGGCAGCGTACTTCGTCCACGGCCCGTCGGCCGCTGGCGTGGCTGCGGGATCGGCCGGACCGCCGAACGTCTCCCGCATTGCTTTGGTCATCACATCGTCGGGCGTTCCCGCAGGAAACCTCACGGTCGTTCCATCAGGCGCTTTGACCTCGATCGGGCTTGCGTCTGGAAAACCGGCCCAAGGATCATCTTTCGCCGGCTGCTCGAACTGATCGAAGACTTTCGGAGATTGAGAGGCAGCGGCCTGATACTTCGTCCAGGGTCCATTCGCCGGGGCGAATGGTGGCGCCCCGAACGAACCCTGCCCTACTCGGTCGCCCTTGGCTGACACGCTGGCTGGCTGCACGACTTTGAAGCCTGGCGGGATAGCCGGTGCCGCGTTCGACTGTGCTGCTGCGCCATAGTGCTGGTCCTGCGCTTTGTGGAGCGCTTCCGCGTACATGTCGGCATGGGCCGGATTGTCGAACTTTCCAAGGTTCTCGCCGGTCTGCCCGTAGCGCTCCATCGCGGCTTGATCGGGCAAAATCTGTCCGTCCGCAACGGTCGGCACCAGAACCTCTTGCCCGCCGTTGTTCTCAAACGACATCGATCGCACGGTGCTGTAGGAACCGTCGGCATTCTTGACGATCGGACGTGCGTTCAGATCGATGTTGCCCTGCTCCAGCATGCCGGGGAAAGGACCGATCGGGCTGGCAGGCGGCAGACTAGTAGCCGGAGCGTCGGGGAAAGCGGCCCACGGGTCGTCTGCCGGTACGCCGGGGAATCGCGGCTTGTTTTGCGCTGGCTGCGACACGACACGGAAGCCCGGCGGCACGGCTGGCGTTTGATATTTTTCCCAAGGTCCGGACACTAGAACACCTCGTCAATTCGAACCATCGGCGCATGCGAGTGGTGCTCTGCGAAATGCGCGATCTGGATGTGTTCGGTTGAACTTACGGGCGAGCCCGTGGCGGTGCGGCTGCCCGAGATCCGCGTGTGTTCCGGCGATGAAAATATACACGGGTGCTGCGTCAAAGACCAGCATCATGCTGCGATCTTCTCGGCGCCCAAATCGTTGGCGGCTGCTGAAATCAACCCGCGAACAACCTCTTGCTGGCGCTGCGCCTTCCGCTGTTGAAGCCAGGCATAGTCCGCGATGTTGCGAAGATCGCGTTCGAACATCCTGACGTGCAGCCGAGCGTCTTCGATCCGATGTGGATGGCGGGCCGCTCGCTGTTGATCGTCTTCAGCCCAATGCTGGACGATCACCGCCGCGGCGCTCATGCACACGATGACGTTGCCAGGATGACAAGCCGGCAATCGCTGAGCGGCCGCAACCGCAGCCCCTGCGATGCCCGTGGTGAGCTGTCGCACCGCTCGTCGTCAAGCTGGAACAGCGGCCGGAACTTGCGAAGCGAGCCCAAGACCCATGCCAGTTCGAACGCGATATCGACGTGTGGCAGCGTCACTTTCCAGAAGCCGAATATGAACCGGTCGATCTCGTCGTCGAACGCGATCGTCTCACGGCTCGGCGGCTCGGCCTCATAGTGCTCGTCGGCGTAGGGGATGATGAATTCGGTCTGCATCGGCTCGCATCCGGTTGTCCGATGTTGAAGGTAAGGCGGCCTGCGGCGCGGAAAAATCAGTTATTTGCGGGCACTTTCGGCGGGGCTTTTGCAGTTTGAAGTTTCGATCGGCCGCAAATTCCTACGACGGTCCGCCGGGGTTCCGGCCACGCGATTGGGAGTGTGCCGAGGGGAGGGTACCGGGGGCGGGCCACATGTTGGCAGGGCTTGGCGCCGCCGCGGGTGCTTCAGCGCAGCGCCCTTGCCTCTGTATGTGTGCCTGCGCTGCAACCCAGGCGCGGCTTTCCTACCGCCGCCAGAGGGGACGACAAGGCACCAACCGCAATATTGATACTGTTAGGGCGCCAATGATGTCAGGGGCTTAGCTGGTCCGCATGGTAGCGGCTTGCAAGCAGAGCCTTATTTTGAGCCAAAAAAGCCCACTCAGCGCCCATCTAGATAACGATCGATCGCCGCATCGACCTCGCCAGGACCGACCTTCGGCTCGAGAGGCGCCAGCGCCTCCGCCAGGCGGCCGCGCTCGTAATCCCGCTGCGCATCCATCCGGGCATAGCGCGCGAGCTCGCGGTTCATGAAGAACGACGGGGCGAAGAATCGCCAAGCCAAGTAAGCCACGCAAAGGCCTATTGGCACGTAGAAAGTTGGTTCTGTGAAGGCCAAGGCAACCCCCGATCAACATCTGCAATCAACGACCTATCATCAAGATCAACTTTTTTCCACTCCCTTATCAAACAAAGCAATCCTACCAATGCTTTGTGCGAGTTGAGTGTGAAGGTCGCTTCGATCAATAACAGTCAACAAAATCAACGAAAAATAGCTGTTGACGGACGTCGGCGAACGGCACGTTACTATCCTCACCTAAACAGAAAGCGGAGAAAAACGATGCCAACGAATACATGCCAGAACGAAGCGATTTTGTTCTTTCAGATTGCGTCAGAGTTGCGCCGTGCGGAAAGGGAGTGTGCCGATCCGGCGGCAATGGCGGAGCTAATCGACGAGGTCGACGCGATGCGGCAGCATTCGTCGAGTGCACTCATCAGGGGCGCTGTTCCGATCTGCTTCGCCAGCACGAAAATTTGAAGGCCGGGGCCGCCAGTTAGGCGCGCCCCACGCCAAATTTGCCGAGTTCCTACGGCCCGCTGCTCCCCGCAGCGGGCCTCAATGTCGTTTTTGTAACGCGTAAAGGAGTACCGAAATGCCTGAGTTGTCACGTCTCACAATGCACAAGCCTGGAACTGCGCAATGGGACTTGCTTCGCCCTACCCAAGTCCCCGAAGCTACCGTTCAGATGATGCTCGTGCAGCTGGTGTTCTCTGCTGATCAACTTCACCGCTGTCGCGCCCTGGCAAGAGATTTCAGAACCCGATTTGCAGAGACGCCGGGTATGGACCTGGCGCGCATGTGGGATGCACGGATTGATCATCGCTTGAACCGGCCCGGTCCGACCGCACTTCACATTTTTTCGATGATCCTGCCCGCATCGCTGATGGTGACGTCAATCCAGGCCTACCGGGCAGAGTGGAGCGCGCCTGTCGAGTAGTGACTAATCGAAGGCGCCGCCGGCTGGCTTAACTGCCGCTGGGCGGCGCTGTCTGCGCATGAGGTCCTGGGTGGCTTTCTCCAATTCGGTGCCATCCATCTCTGCCGGATCTTTCACGACGCCCGCGTTGCGGTCCGCTCGGTCGAGCATACCCCCAATTTGAAGGAGAGTCCGTTGCGACGACGCCCTTGCAACGGCAGTCTGTGTCTTGTCACGGCAAATCTCCAGCGCGCTTTCATATGCGACCTTGACGCCCTCCACCCGAGCGCGTCGGATTATCTCGGCGCGCACAGCCTCGTCGTCGTCAAATTCATCCTCGAATTCACTCATGCGAATGCCCCTATCGGCTTTGGTTTTTGTTCGTCGTCTCGGCGGCGCTCTAGCTCGGCCCGTAGCGCTGCTATCTGATCCGCGAGTTCGGCTGACTCGGCAGACGGCGCCGGCCGTGGCCGTTCCGTCATGGCGCGAACCTCAGCCGCCTGTTTGCGCTCATCGCGCTTGCGTTGGCGCGCGGCCGCGCTACCAGGCTCGCGGGCGGCGTGCCAGGCTTTGTGGCGCTCGCGCTCCTCACTCGACATTGCCGCCAAGCGAATAGAGCGTTTCCGTGCCGCGCGCTCCTGCTCGGCCAGTTTCTTCCGAAACCTCTTTTCGGCATCGGGCGATTTTGCGTCGGGCCACTGCGTTCGATGCCATTCGTCGCCGCGCGGTGTCCGTCCGCCGTGAATGAAACACTTGCCGTTCTCCATCGCGATCAGCTGGCACGGCTCGCGGTCGCGCTTCCGTGCGGCATTGCATTTAGCAAGATTGGAC
Source organism: Mesorhizobium sp. C416B (assembly GCF_030323165.1). Lineage (NCBI taxonomy): Bacteria > Pseudomonadati > Pseudomonadota > Alphaproteobacteria > Hyphomicrobiales > Phyllobacteriaceae > Mesorhizobium > Mesorhizobium sp. C416B. Next base: position 3,895,491 of record NZ_CP100471.1, on the reverse strand, counting down.
CGCTCGGCATTCCACTCGCTAATGGCCGCCGATCCGATCAGCCGCCATTGCGCGGATGACTGCCACGCCGTCGGCGCGTGTTGTGGCCGCTTTCTCTTCATGGCTGGATTCCTCTGAAGAGGTGATGAGGTATTCTGAAAACCCGCCGTCTGCCGTATGGGGGTCGGGCTTGTCGGTCCGACAACCCCCTACGTAGTAGCGACAAGCAAAAACAAGAAACAAGCATTGAAATCATTGGGTTTTTCGCCGCCTTGTTTCTTGTTTCAGAAAACAAGCACCGACAAGCTGGGCGACATACAGATTAAGCGCTTGATTTCTCTGCTTGTTTTGCTTGTCGCCGACAAGCTGGAAATAAGCGCCGACAAGCCCCTTCATCACGCGTCAGCCTCCACGGGATCGCGGCGCACGAACCAAGGGGCAGTGTCACCGTCCTTCTTTTTGAAAACGCGAAGTCGGACATCTTGTCCACCGCGCTGGATCACACGCCCGGCGCCTGTAATGATTGCGGTCACGTACCCGGTAACAGCCGGCCGCTGTTTGCCTTTGATGAGGCCCTCCCGCCGAAGGTGTTCGCCGACCGTCGCCCATATACCGGACAGGTTGCACTCGTCGAAACTTGCCATCACCGAGTCGACTATCCGGGCGACATTCAACGCTTCATCGTCGGAAACGTCGCGTGCCGCGCCGACACGGCTCTTCACATCGACCAGTTCGAGCACCGGGGCAAAGTCGCCTTCAGCTTTCAGCCGCTCGGCCGGATCATCCTGAAACATCGCGGCTGCCGCACCGCGCGGAATGCCCGACCCATTATTCACGGCGACGCTGAGCCGGCGGGAAACCGTTGGCTCCGTCGGCTTCCGATTGTGGGAGACCTTGGCGTAGTCGAGCCGGATCATTTGGTCGGTTGGAGACACGCCCCAGGTCTTTTCGTCGTCCTCGCCGGTGACATTCGTTAGCGTGAAGGCGCTGCGGACCTTCCCGACGGCCGCGAACGCCCCGCGCCCGGCCCCCATGTCGCCGCGGCGATCGCGGCTGGCCTTGCTCGTGTGGTGCAGGATCTCAATGCAGCAGCCGTGCTTGGCCGCGATGTTCGCGACCTCCTGTAAAAGAGCGTTAATGTCATCGTTGCTGTTTTCGGCGCCGCCGGCCATCAGGCTGACTTGCGGATCGAGAACGACCAACAGCGGCTTATGCTCCACGATGCGCGCCTCGAGTAGATCGGCGCCTGGGGCGCGGCATAGCGGCTTACGGGCATCCGGCCGGTGTAGGATAGTCAACGTCTCATCATCGACACCCGACCACAGGACGATCGGGTGTTTCATGTCTTCCGGCGTCAGATGCAGATATTGCTGGCACGCCGCCAGGCGACGCTCCATTTCGCTCAGCCGGTCTTCCGCATTGTAGACCAGGACAGGGCCGAACCGGTGCAGCAACTCATGGCTTTCGCCGTGTGCGCCGCGTAGCACTTCGCGCTTTCCCGTTGCCACGATCACGGCGTCTCGGATGGCGAAGGTTGACTTGCTGATGCCGGGCTCGCCGACACACTGCGTCACGTCGCCGATTGGCAGCCGCGGCTCGATCAGGAAAGAACGGACCGGCAGCGTTTTCGGGTCGACAAGACCGGTCACGACGGACAAGCCGGTCCGGGCAGGCCTTTCGAAAAAGATCGCGGCAAAGTCCGGCGCCAATCGATAGTCCGCCCCGCCATGGGCTTGGCTCGAGATGTGTGGGTAGGCGCCGTCGGTGTAGATGATGGCCTTGTTCCGACCGCCACCGTATTCGGGCTCGATCGGGTCAGCGCATGTTTTGCGATGAAAGGCAGCCGGGTCCGCCAGGATCTCTGCCACTGTCACCAGCCGGCCATCATCCAGACGGATCTGAAATCCGCCTATCAACTCTGACCGCTCGAGCGCGGCCGTTACAATCCTCTCAGCAGCGGCGCGCGGTTCGCCGGCTGCCTCATATTTCCCGACTTCTTCGGCGCGATGCTTTGCAGCGATCGCCTGCGCCTCCGGCGCGCAAGACCGTTTGATGTCGTCGACCCGACGAGCAAATTCCGCTTCTTCCGCTGGCGACAGGTCCGCGAATTTCTGAGTGTCCAAGAAACCGCCAGTGGGGTTGATGATGCGCGGTTGCCGAGCGTCCGGCTCGTAGGCGAGTCGCACGTCGTCAAGCATGGCGTCCGCCTCATACCAAAGTCGCTCCGGCCCCTTGGTCGCCACCTTGTCGATGAGCGTACGCACCGACACCGCGCCGTTTTTCGTGATGAAAGGGAAACCAAAGCCGGCGAGCACCAACCGCGCAAAGAGCCTATCGGCAAAGGCCGCAATATCGGATCCGTCGGTGACAAAGAGATACCGGTGCTGACCGCTATTGGCGCCCGTCGCCAAGCCGTTCTGCGAATTGACGACACCTGTCGAGGATGACGGCCGCAGAACTGTGCAGGCCTTTCCGAACTCTGGAAACACTTGGGCGAGAATGCCTGTCAGCTGGCCTGGCGTGGCGCCGACACGGTCTCTCACCGTGGCCGGCCAGTCCTTCACATCGAAATCGAGGCCGAGCACTGCGGGGCCATGGGGATGGACGAAAAAGCTCTTGCTCCGAGAGACTGCGTCGGAACCATCCAGCATGGCGGCGGTGACAATCTGAACGCTTTCGGCTCCTGCCGGCGGCGGAACCAAGACCAAGGCTTCGTTAGGGCTCAAGGCCATCAATTGCTTCGAAAACGCAGATGCGACCTGTGGCCCATCACCCACCAGTGTCACACGACGGGCGAGCCCGGTTGCCATGCCTGGACTGCGTGTACTGATCGGCTTGCCGGACGCGGGGTCGATGCTGAACGTCTTTGCCAACGCGCCGGCGCTCTCCATGACTGAAAATGAAATTTCTTTTCTCGGCGCATGATCTGATGCGGCTGGTGGCGGCGACGGGATAGAGGCCTTTCCCGCCCTGGCGCGCACTTGCTCCCAATTGGCCTTCTCTGGTTGCGCGGGGGTCGGCAGGTGCTGTATATTCACTGTGCTCAAGACCTTTCAGGCCGGTTCGCTCTGCCAGGAGCGGCCGGCTTTCGTTTTTCAGGTGTTGTCGATCGCCAGATAAAGCCGCGGGCCTGGAGGCGGCGCGGATGCCAGCAGCGCGCCATCGACAAGATCGACGAGGCTGCGGACCGTGACGACGAGGGGGCCGCCCCGCGTCACCCGGCAGCCGTGAAGCCGGCCCTCTGCGATGCGGTTTCGAACCCAGTCGGTCGATCGCGCGACGATCTCGCCTGCCTCCGCGATCGAGACAAACGCGCGGTCGCGCCAGGGCACATATTCGATTTTCTGGATCTGCATGGTGGTCGCCTTCCTTGTTGAGGGCGATCAATTTGCGGGCGATAGTTGCGCCGAAAAAGACGCATGTCGGGTGGTCTTTTTGGCGCGAAGCCCACCGGCTCGCTCGTCGGCCATCGCGGCGTCCAACTTCTCGAGGTCGAGGATTACGTCGAGCAGGAGCTCGGCGGATCGCTGCACAGCGATTGCGCGCGAAAGCCCGACCTTTTCATAGGCCCCGCCGAATATGCGACGGAACTTCTTGTCGCGCTTTTCGACTTTGTCTTTTGTCGCGGGCTCACCCAGCCATTTCGCGGCGGTCCCGGCTTGATTTTTCGCCTTGCCCCTAAAGCGATACAGCGCCGCCGTGTATAGGACGATTTCGAACAGATCGGTGGTGGGGCGGCCAGACTTGGACGGTTCGAAGGATTTGCGCCATTCTCGCAGCCACGGCTCGACGTCGGTTTTGATCGCGTACCCAACCAGGTGCTCGACGTCGGCCGGAGAGCCGTCCAGGTTGCATCCGCGACCGCGCAGCATAGCAGCCGCGATTTCCTGAACCCGGTCAGGGCCGAACAACTCGACGATGTCTTCTGGACCTCGATCGAGATCAACAAGCGCCCGTCGAAGTAAGCTCATTGGGCGGCGCCGAGCCAGGCGCGTGCATCGGCGACGCGATATCGCGGGCGGCCTTCAATCACGGTGATGTGAGGACCCCGGCACAGGCGCGCCCATTTTTTGAATGCTTGTTCCGTGAAGCCCGACAGTGCCGACATTTGCTTCCGGGTGAGCAGGGCGTCTGGCGGCAGGGTGCTCAGATCGGGGGTGTTTTGCAGTGGCGAAGGCATGAGGACGGTCCAGTTGATCGTTTGTTGATTGATCAACCGTAGCCGGTAGGAACCGCCGGTAGCAGAGACACAAACCCCTCTGAATTACGTCCCCTCTGGCGGAACCGCCATGTACAGCATCTGAAGGCTGCTGATGTCACCCCAGCGCTTCGCTTGCCGTTTGTAACGCTTCAGCCACGTGCCTTCGGCCGATCCGTTTTCATTATCGCCGCCATTGGCAGCAACCCACGCGCGGATCGCGTCGTTTAGGCTTGCTTTGTGCAAGAGACGATGCTCGACCACGAAGCGGAACAGCCGCCAGCTAGTCTGATCGTCTCGCGTGCGTCCCCGGCGCCTTGTCGATCCTGGGAGGCCGAGAACATCGCGGCAAATTCTTGCGAGCACGTCAGGTCCCGAAAGTTGATCGAGAAGTTCGGCCGGCTCAACAGCGTAACGCTCGGCCAAAGCCAACAAGAGGTCGAATCCATCGGTCGGCTGGGCACTCACGTGCTTCACATTTGCAACGATGTCACCGAACCTCGCCATCAGCTAAACGCTCCAGCCGGCGCCGCGCTCACCACGCGGTCGACATGGCTTGACCATGCCTCAAACGCGGTGCGGACCCGATCCGCGCCGTTATCCCGGTCATAAATTTCAATCAGGTTTTCTCTGGCATGGCCCAACGACAATTCGGCTGTTTCGGTGTCGATGCCTAGTCGGCTCAGGCCAGTGCGGAATGTCCGGCGAAGATCGTGGAAGGTGAAGTCCACGCCGCTCTCTTTGACGAGTGCAGCCGTCATCTTGTTCCAGCCGCTCATCAGGCCGCCAGTGCGCGCGGATGGGAACATCAGGTCGGAGCGCGAGTCGACCGGGCAAAGCGCGAACAGTGCATCCAGCTGCTTCGAAACGCCTAGGGTGTGCCCCCGTCCCTGCTTTACGAAGGTCGCGGGCAGGTTCACTGCGACTGCCTTGGGATTTCGACGGTCGAGCATCTTTCTCTCAAGTCCCGCACCCTCGCCTCGGCGACAACCCGTGAGAATCAGGAAGCGAACGAAGCGGCCGAAGACTGTGGCCGGCAGTGCAGCGTTCCACACCCTCACCAACTCATCGTCTGAAAGAGCTCGCCCATGCTTTGTTTTGGCTAGGCGATCGGATCGGGTGGCTCGCTGCCGGCGGTAGCCGTAGAGCGGATTGGCATCGATCACCTTTGCCTTCACCTGGCAGAATGCAAGAAACGCCCTGCACCTTGACCGGAATTCGTCCGCAGCACCCTGCATGCCGGTGCGCTCAAGCGTCTCGACGATAGCGGCGAAATCGGTCCCCTTGAGCTCCGCGATGTCTTTTTCGGCGTGCTTCTTGAGTCGCCGCCGCAATAGGCTCATCACCATCTTCCATGCGACGTATTTGCGCCGCTTCAGATCGGCTTCGTAGCGATCGAGCAGTACGGACACGCGCGCCTTGTCGCGGCGCCGCTCTTCCGCTCTCTCTTTTGCAGGGTCACCGCCCGCCGCAGCCTTTCCGAGGGCCGCAAACGCGAGCTTCCGGGCGTCTGCGGCAGTCCGAATGGTTTCAGGTGTGCCGAGCTTCACACGCTTCGCATTGGCGGCTCTGCCTTGGCCGGCGGGGCGATACGAGACGATGTAGGTCCGGGCGCGGCCGCGGAGCCGCAGACCGAATCCAGTCACTTCGGTGTCCCAAATCACCGATTCCGACTTTCCAGGCGGCAGGACGGCGCGAGCCACAACGGAATCGGTCAGTTTTGTCTTGGACAGCACGGCAAAATCTCGGGCAGCACTCGGGCAGCACCGATTGCGTTAACCGGCGTACCCAACTATAACCCACCGTAGACTCTCAAGCCATTGCTTTCTGCGGTGATTTCGGCGTTGCGCGATCACCATATCCACGAGGGACCCTCAGGCCACACACTTGCCAAGGTTGGGGTCGAGCGTTCGAATCGCTTCACCCGCTCCAGTTTCCTCTAGGGGAATCAAGCGATGAAGAGGCGCCTTTCGGGGCGCCTTTTGCTTTTTCCAGACCGGCGATGTAAGCGCGTTGCGGGACACTTGTTCTCCCTCAGAACCAGGCGCAGGTAAGACGGCGTGGCGCACAATCCCTCGGGTTCAATTTCGGCGAAAGGCGGCACCGCATCCGAAGCGCTTGCTTGGCTGGCGTTGCGGAACGCCGCGTCCGAATGCGGCTCAGGCTCGCGCTTGATCGTCCCGCAGCCCCTGCGCGCACTGCCGGCGGGACGCAAGTGGGCGCATGAGATTGCCAAGGTAATCTTCGATGGCCTCATGGCAGGAAGCCTGTCGGTGCCGGCGCAATTGGCTGCCGGATGGGCGAGGTTCGGCAGCGCAACCACCGCGTTGATCATCGAACTCGGCAAGATCTGGGACAATCCCGCAGCAGCTCGCCGCGTCCAGTACCAGCTTGAGCAAATGCTTCTCGAACCCGACGATCTTGCCACGCCGCGCAGGCTGGCGCGAACGCTCGGAATTCGCGTCGACGCTCGCAATCCGACCGCGACCGAACTGCCGGAAGGCATCGATCAGATCTATGCCCATCTGATGCTGGATGGCCGGATCGAGGCTGTAGTGCAGTTCGGTGCACTCGGGACGGTGACAAGCGATCATTGGATTGAATTGATCCTGGATGTAGTGCCTGCTGAGCGGCTTGCGGGAGGATCGCCTGCACCGCAAAAGGGCGCCGGCGCGACCACGTCAAACACGCCTGCAGCCGAGGCATCGTTTGCCATGGCGGGAAGCGAGCCCGATCAGGACAGCCACTTCGGCAAACTCGCGCAATTGGCCGCACAGGCGCATGACCTGGTTCGGTCGAGCGCTGAACCGTCAGAGCCTGTTGCGCCGCGCCGCGCACGGGTCGCGGACAAGCACGACAAGGATCGCACGGCGTTCTGGAACAGCTATTTCGCGACCGAGGATCCGTGGAACTACGGTTCGTCCTATGAGCAGGAGAAATACGAGCGCCAGCTCGAAATCCTGCCTCCCGGTCCCATCGGGCGGGCGCTTGAACTGGCCTGCGCGGAGGGCCACTTCACGCGGCAGCTGGCTCCGCGTGTGAGCCATCTGGCCGCAACCGACATTTCCGCCATAGCCGTCGAGCGAGCCCGCGCCCGATGCAACGATCAGCCGAATGTCGAGTTCGGCGTACTCGATTTCGCTGCCGACACGCTGCCGGGTGAGATGGATCTGATCGTCTGTTCGGAAGTGCTCTACTACTTGGATGACCTCGCCGAGCTACGGCGCATCGCCAGGAAATTCGCCGAGGCGTTGGCGCCTGGCGGCAGCTTCATCAGCGCACACGCATTCGTGTTGCGTGACAATGTCGAAAAGACGGGCTTCGACTGGAACACATTCGGTGCCCAGGCGATCTCCGAGACGCTGGCGGCGACCGAAGGCCTCGTCTTCGAGCAATCGATCCAGACCGAGCTCTACCGCATAGACCGCTTCCGCCGCCTGTCGCCGGGCGATGTGGCGACGGACCCGGTGATCGATCATGTGCCGATCCGCGCGCCCATCGAAATCGGCGTCGCGCGAAATATCGTCTGGGGTGGGGCGCGAGCCTTGCGCCGCGACGTCGCACGTAACGAGCAGCGCCGGCATATCCCTGTCCTCATGTATCACGGCGTTGCCGATGAAGGTCCGGCCGCGCTCGCTCGCTTTCGGCTCACGCCCGCCGCATTCGCCAGCCAGATGGCATGGCTGCGCGCCAATGGCTTTCACGCCATTGGCTCCGAGCAGTTGGAGCAGTTCATCACCAACCGTCAGCCTTTCGTCGGCCGCCCGGTGCTCATCACCTTCGATGACGGCTTCCAGAACTTCGCCGACCATGCCTGGCCGATCTTGCGCGCCAACGACCTGACCGCGGAAGTGTTCCTGGTGACGGACCTGGTGGGCGAAAGTGCAAAGTGGGACACCGACATCGGTCCGCCGACGCCGCTTATGGGCGCCGGGACGGTGCGACGCCTCGCTGCCGAAGGCGCCTTCTTCGGCAGCCACATGGCGACGCATCGCGCCATCGATGGTCTGTCGAGCGCTGACCTGGCCGCCGAGCTCCTGCGCTCTCGTCTGTTCATCGAACGCTGGACCGGCCGTCCAACCACGGCGTTCGCGGCACCCTTCTCCGTCACCGACCGACGGCTTGGCCGGCTGGCCAGGGAGTGCGGCTATCGAGTAGGCTTCGGCCGCAGGCACGGGCCGGCGGACCTCCATAGCGATCTCATCGACCTTCCGCGCATCGAGATTCGCGGCGACCGCTCGCTCGATGACTTTGTCGCCACTGTGGAGGCCGTGCTCGGATAAACGCCGAACTGGTCGGTGCGGCAGCGCAAATGGGCATCCGCGTGGGCTGGTGTCAGAGCGCTGCCGGTAGCGCGGCTGCGTGGCCGTGGTTTGCGAAAATTCCCTCGTCCCGCCGTCTTCCTGCTATGATGGAGATGAGGAGGCGACCCATGAGCGAGAACCGTAAGCTGGCCGCAATCCTGGCTGCAGATGTGGTCGGATACAGCCGGCTCGCGAGCGCGGACGAAGATCGTACCTTGGCGCGGTTGCGGGCACTGCGCAGCGACCTGATCGATCCGATCATTGCAGTGCACCACGGGCGGGTTATCAAGCGTACCGGAGATGGGGCGCTGGTTGAGTTTCGCAGTGTGGTGGATGCCGTGCGCTGCGCCGTTGAGATTCAAAACGGTATGGTTGAGCGCAATGCCGGCGTACCGCAGGAGCGCCGCATCGAGTTCAGGATCGGCATCCATCTGGGCGACGTGGTCGAAGAGAGCGATGGCGACCTGATGGGTGACGGCGTCAACATCGCCTCGCGTCTGGAGGGCGTTGCGGCGCCCGGCGCCATCTGCCTGTCCGAGGATGCCTATCGCCAGGTCAAGGCCAGGCTTGACCTCTCGGTCAGCGATCTCGGCAGCACACAGCTCAAGAACATCGCCGAGCCGATCCGGGTGTATTCGCTGCAGGTCGGCGCCGGGGCCAAGGTGGCCGTGACCTCGCAAACCCCGACGAGGCCTCCGGCTGCGGCAGCGCCGCCGAAACTGTCGATCGCCGTGCTGCCGTTCGCCAATATGAGCGGTGATGCCGAACAGGACTACTTCGCCGACGGCATCTCCGAAGACATCATCACGGCGCTGTCCAAACTGTCACAGCTCTTCGTCATCGCTCGCAATTCGTCCTTCATCTTCAAGGGCCAGAACGTCCATGTGCAGGATGTCGGCACGAAGCTCGGCGTGCGCTATGTCCTTGAAGGCAGCGTACGCAAGTCGGGGAACAAGGTACGCATCACCGCGCAGCTCATCGATGCAATCTCAGGCGGCCATCTTTGGGCGGAGCGGTTCGATCGCGATCTGACCGACATATTCGCCGTGCAGGATGACGTGACGCAGCACATCGTCGGTGCGCTGGCGCTCAATCTGACCGAGGATGACCGTCTGCGGCTGGCGCCCGAACACCAGCGCAACCCGGAGGCGTATGACTGTTTCCTGCGGGGCCGGGAGCTATGGCACCGGCTGACGAAGGACACGAACGTCGCGGCCCGCGAGCTCTTGCAGCGGGCCATCGAACTGGACCCGAAATTTGCCTCTGCCCACGCTTTCCTAGCCCTCACGTACGGGCTCGATTACCTCAACAGGTGGGGTGCGTCGGACTCGATGGCGCAAGCGGAAGAGGCCGCAACGCGAGCGGTAACGCTGGATGACAGCGATCCCTGGGCGCACTGGGCGCTGGCATCGGCCAAGCTTTACACACGACGGCACGATGAGGCCATCGGCGAGGTCGAGCGCGCGATAGCCCTCAATCCGAACTTCGCCGAAGCGCACGTCGCCCGCGGCGAGGCGCTGTATTATTCGGGTAGGCCCGCGGAGGCGCTAGAGAGTTTCGCCCGGGGAAAGACCTTGAATCCATACTTCCCGGATGTGCTTCTGCACTTCCAGGCTTTGGCATCGTTTCAACTGGGAAGGTACGAAGAGGCCGTCGACCTCTTGCTGCAACGGCTGGCTCGCAACGCTGTCACCGACGTCTCGCGTGCGCTTCTGGCCGCATGCTACGGCCATCTGGGCCGTTTGGAGGAGGCCCATACGGCATGGCAGGACCTGCTTCGCGTCAATCCCGCCTATTCGCTGGAACACCGTCGCAAGGTCTTGCCTTACAAGAACCCTGCCGATTTCGAACTCATGGTCGAGGGGCTCCGCAAGGCCAGTGTGGTGCAATGACGGGCTAAAGCCCGGCCGGATCAGAGGCCTGAGGCCCGGCCGATCTTGCGCCATCGGGCGTTTTCGCGGACCGGTTTCAGGTCATCGGTCGTCTCGGCAAATGTCCGCAACCGGTATTGCCGCAGCAGGTCCGGGAAGAGCGCTCCTTCCGGCAGGCTGGCAAGCTGCTCGCGGACCGAGATCTTTTCATCGATGACCCGCATGCCCCAGGCATTTTCCCGAACCTGCAGCTCGGCGGCCAGATCGCGCTCTTCTGGCGCGTTTTCATCAAGCGCAGCCAGCAGGATCGAGTGGAAAAGCGCGACATAGCCAATCTGTCTCAGGCCGCCCACAACCCGCACGCGCGGCAATATGGCAAGGGCAAGGAACATCAGGAACAAGTCCGGCAAAAGCATGCCGTCGAGCAGTGCCTGCTGGAGATGCGGCCGCTCGAACGGGATGGAAAGACCATGCGGCCTGTCAGGCTCGATCAGCCGCCCGTTCTCGAGGACGAGCTTGCGCACGCGCTGCTCGCGGATGCCCCAGAAATAGGCCGTGGCATTGGGCAGGAACCTGCCAAATGGGCCCGATGCGGCTTCTTGCAAGGCATGGTCGAGACGCCGGCGCCTTGCGGGCTCGAGGAGCAGCCTGGAAAGAAGGCTGCCTTCATCTTCCAGATGCCGCGACACGACAGTCGCGGCCAGCCTATCATCGATGAAAACCGGCCGGGCCATGCCGGAACGATCCCAATCGGCGACCAGATGCTCGTTGAGTTCTGTCAGCGCATCGGCGGCTGTTGCAAACACCTTGTCCTGGCTGGCAAGCAGCGTGCCCAGCCAGCTTCTGGCATCCGTCTCATTGCCCACCGTTTCGAGCGCGCGCCCGTTGAGGGTAACGGGACCGGCCGCGCAGGCGCTTTTGCGGCACAGTTTGTGGCGCCCCATGCCAAACAAATTGACCTTGTCGTCGCCGACATCGAGCCATCCCGGCCCCTCCCGGCCGGTTGTCTCCATGGTCATCGTCGTTCCCATGAAGCCGAAAAAAGCCGACAGCCCGTTTTCGACCGCGCCGAGCCAGGCAAGCAGCAGGGCATCGAAGGTGATCCGATCCATCAGAAGCAGGCAGTGCAGGCCGGACTGGATAACCGGTCTGTGGTCGAATTCGTCGAGGGCCTTGCCGATCGCTTCAGGTTGCATGATCGCACCGAGGCGCTGCTGCAGGACGTCGCGCAGGATCGAGCGGGCAGCAATCGACGGGGCCGATCCAGGCCTTGCCACCGGCCGCCACAGATGGCGGGCATAATCGGAAACCGGTGCATTCCAGTTCTGCTCGATGTCACGCACGACCTCCGGGCAGAGCAGCGACAGCACGGCCAAAATGTCCACCGGAGGGGCAAGGGCAGGGACGGTGGTCATCAGAACCGCAGCCGGGCCATGCTCAGGAGGTCGTGGTATTGCCCGGCGGTAAAACCGGCCTTCACATGCCGGCCTTCGACCTCGAAGCCGTGGCTTGTGTAGAGACGGATGGCCGGTTCGTTGTCGGCATAGACGCTCAATTCGACCCGCTTCAGGGCGCGCCAGTTGTCGGCCACGTCAAGCAGCGCGCCTAGGATGGCAGAGCCGATGCCTCTGCCGACAAAACCATCGTCAAGGCCGATATTGATCTCGCCGATATGCGAGCGGCGCGGCGAACCCTGCGCGACCAGGCTGCCATGGCCGACAACCTTGCCGTCCAGCTCCGCAACGATCCAGGTGGTTTCCGGGCCGGACTTGGCGATGCGCCGCTCCACCTGCTCCACCATCTCGAACGGCATCCTGAGCGTGCCCCAGCGGAACCCCGGCATATTGAAGATAGCGCACAGCGCCTCGGCATCGCTTGGCCGGACGGCCCGGAGCTGCGGCTGGATTTTCTCTAGGGGTGGCGTGCTGGTCATGGCTTTTCCGGCTACAGCAATTCCAGGAAAAGTGTGAGCGGTTTTCCGTCCGGAATTGCGTCAGAACAAAGGACAGAGGCAATATGCCCGGCACGATGCACCGGACGTCACCTGAAAATCCAGCCGTCTCTGCGACCTATGCCGATTGCGCGGCAAAATGCCGGGGGGCGGCGTAGAGTTTGAGGATACCGCTGACGCCGATCCAGCCGAAAAGGGCGAGCCAGCACAATGTCCCGGCCGCCGTCCAGTCGATCCGGTGCACGGCGGCGTCGGTGATGACGAGGCCAAGGACGGCAAGCAGGCCAACCAGAAACTGCGCCAGGCCGAGCACCAGCAATTCCTCACGCGGCGCACTTCTCCAGACGAGATAGGTGCCGCCTGCACCCGCGAGGAAGATGGCGCTGTAGACCTGGGCGTGGAAGGCATCGATCGGCCATGGCCAGAAGCCACCGAATGTCAGGGGAAACAGCAACAGGCCGACGCCGTAGGCCCCGAGGATCGTCATTTCCACCGGTAGGTAGGCGCGCCATGCGGGGTTCAAGATCACGCCTTTTGCAGAAGGGCGGGCCCTTTCCCGCCACAGGAACAGCCCGGATACCGCGGCTGACGCAAGATAGACCAGAAACCAGAGCCAGGGGGCTTTGCGCTCGAAGTTGAAATAACCGAGATTGATGAACGAAGCCGCCGACACGATGACGGTGAAGATGAAGGCCATGACCAGCACGAGCCTGCCGGGCGACCAGCGATTCCAGACCAGCAGCGCCGCCATCACTGCCATTTCGGCGGTGTAGAAGCCGCCGAGGAAGCGGGCATTGAACGGCGTGACGGCCCAGGGCCAGCGCGGCTTGACCAGCGCAGGCGCGAAAAACAGGCCGGCCCCGACGATCAGGACGATGATGACCCCCGCCGAGAAAAGGCGCAGGGCCGCCGGAAATGGCGGGTTGTCGCGTGTCGGCATGGAGAAAACCCCAGAGATGAATGCCCCATGGGCTATCATAGTTTGGAATTCAACAAATGGAAATTGACCTGTCACCAGGCTTGTCCATTCGAATGGCCGTCCGGTCCGTTTAGCAGTATGATGGAGCGTTCGGGTCGAAGATCGGTCCGGCCAACACGCCTAGAGCCGGATGATTTCAGGTCTGTCCGACCTGAAATCTGAATCCGCCTCTGAATCAGGAAGAGCATGATGTCGTCCGAAAACCGCTTCACACTTTTCGGCATCATGCTCTAGCGGCGCAATTTCCGGAGCCTGCACGATGACCGAAGCTCAGGATCTGTTCTCGCTTCTGCGGCAATCGACCGATGTCGATCCGCAGGCAATCGACGCAATCCGGCAAACCATCGCCGAGGGCAAGGACCGCGAACTTTGCCGCATCAATGCGCTCGCCTTCGCCAGCAAGCATGGCCTCGACGAGGAACGCACCATAAGCGCCTTTCTCCATGCGGCGCGGGTGGGCATCTTCGACATTTCCTGGAATGTTCTGTGCCCCGGCTGTGGCGGCGTGCTCGACACCAACGCCACGCTGAAAACCATGCAGAAGGACGAATACACCTGCGCGCTGTGCTCCCAGGGCTATTCGCCGACCCTCGACGAGATGGTCGAGGTGACATTCACCGTCAGTCCCCGCGTGCGCAGGATTGCCGCCCACAATCCACACGAACTGCCGTTGGTGGAATATTACCGCCAGATCTACTGGGCGTCCGGGGCCGATCTGCCGGACGAGGATCTGGCGGAAAAGATGGAAGCGTTCTCGCTGGAAGATATCGAGCTTGCGCCCGGTGAAAAGGCGGTTCTGCACATCCAGCTTCCGCCCCAATTCATCATCGTCTTCGAGCCGGTCACACATTCGGCCCAGTTCATCGACGCGAAGGGCGAACCGGCAAAAGAGCGGCGAAACCTCTCTCTGGCCTTCGACCGCGACCATGTCCAGAGCCAGACGCTGGAGATGCAGCCCGGCCCATTGCGCATTTCGCTGGAAAACAGGACCGACACGCGCGTGCTGCCGACGGTCTTCATCGCCTGCCCGGTATTGCATGATTTCCTGGGCAAGCGCCGGCCCTTCGTGACCGCCAAGCGCCTGCTCACCAACCAGACGTTCCGGGATCTCTATCGCACGGATACGCTCGACATCAACCAGCGCCTGAAGATCACCAGCCTGACCTTCCTGTTCACCGATCTGCGCGGATCGACCGAGCTTTACGAGCGGGTGGGCGATCTTTCAGCCTTCGATCTCGTGCGCGAGCATTTCCAGGTTCTGCACGAGATCGTCGCGGCGGAGGCAGGCGCGGTTGTGAAGACGATCGGCGATGCGGTGATGGCGACCTTCGCGACGCCTGACCGTGCGATTGCCGCGGCGCTGCGGATGCGCGACGCCATGCGGGCGCTCAATGACAAAAGCGGGCGCGAGGACCTTCTGCTCAAGATCGGTGTTCATGCCGGCCCCTGCATAGCCGTGTCCATGAACGAGCGGCAGGATTATTTCGGCCAGACGGTCAACATTGCTTCGCGGGTCCAGAACCTCGCCAACGCACAGGCGATCTTCGCCACGCGTGCGGTGGTCGACGACAATCTCACCGCCGATCTGTTGCACAGGAACGCGCTGACGCCCGTGCCGCACGAGGTCTCGCTGCGCGGCATCGAGCGGGAGATTGCGGTTTATACGATCCCCTGAAGAGTTCTCTACCGCTCACACGCGCTTGCAGAGGAAATAACGGTCGGCGGGCTCCGAAGTGGGCGCCGGGAGGTGTTGCAGCAGCGGGTGATCGAGCGGCGTGCCACTGACCGCGAAGCCGCCGACGCGAAGCAGGCTCGCAATCAGATCGGGAAGCCAGGTAGCGGTCACTGCATCGCGATCGTCATAGCCGGTGCCGATGTCGGCATGAACAAGGGCGGCTTCGATGCCAATGAACTTGCGGCCCGTCTCGCGTATTTCGCCGAGCACGAGGTTTTCAGCTTCGGGAATTGAGCTAGTGTGCGCGCCAACTTCGCGGTCGAACACCACGATCCGGCGCCCGGGCAGAAGCTCGCGCAGATGGTGGAATGTCCGGCCATTGCCGAGGCCGAGCTCAAGCACAAGCCCCTCCATCTTCGCCACCTCGGGGCAGATTCGATTAAGAATGTCGCGCTGCGCGGTCATCCTGCTGATGAAATTATCGAGGCGACTCATATGCGATTGTGTGTCCTGAACCAGCAGCCCCGATCGAGGCTTGCTGCATATAAAGGCGAACGACGAACCCTGCAATAACGCAACCGGCCGCCGACAAGCGTCATACCGGGTGGAGTGTTCGGCAGGCCGCGCGGTGGAACAGCGATATCACTTGTAGGGGTCTGCGGCGTCCCGCAAGCCGTCGCCGAGGAAGTTGAACGCCATGATAACGAGGATGACCGGCAGCATCGGCAAAAGCAGCCATGGATAGAACGCGATCACGCTGACGCTGCGCGCCTCGGTGAGCAGGATGCCCCAGCTGGTTATCGGCGCCCTCAGGCCGAGCCCGAGGAAGCTCAGCGCCGTTTCGCCCAGGATCATGCCAGGGATGGAGAGCGTCGCCGTCGCGATCAGATGCGACATGAAGCCGGGAATGAGATGCCGCCTGATGATGCGGCTGCTTCCGGCGCCCATCAACTGCGCGGCCAGAACGTAATCCTCCTCGCGCAAGGCCAGAAGCTTTGAACGCACGGCCCGCGCCAGTCCGGTCCAGTCGAGCAGCCCGAGGATGACGGTGATGCCGAAATAGATCAGGATCGGACTCCACGTTATCGGCATGATCGCCGCCAGGGCCAGCCATAGCGGAATGCTGGGAATCGATTGCAGGACTTCGATTATCCGTTGGACGATCAGGTCGAAGATACCGCCGTGATAGCCGGCCAGCCCGCCGATGACGATGCCGAGCAGGAAGCTGAAACTGATGCCGACGAGGCCGATAGTCAGTGAAATGCGTGCGCCATAGATCATGCGCGAGAGCACGTCGCGCCCCAGCCTGTCGGTGCCGGCCAGAAACAGCTGCCCGTTTTCGGCAGGACAGACAAAATGCCTGTCACCTTCGATCAGGCCCCAGAACCGATAAGTGTCGCCCTTGCAGAAGAAACGGAGCCGCTGAACATCGTCGTGCTTCTCGATGTAGTTCCGCTTGAGCGTGTCCATATCCAGCGTCATCTGGCGGCCATAGACGAACGGCCCGACGAACTCGCCATTGTGGAACAGATGCACGTGCTGCGGCGGCGCATAGATGTAGTCCATGTTGCGCGAGTGCAGATTGTAGGGCGCCAGGAACTCGCAGATAAGTATCCCGGAATACAGCACTGCCAGGAATATGCCGGATATAAGCGCAAGCCGGTGTTTGCGGAATTTCCACCACATCAGCCGCAACTGCGATGCCTGAAAGACCTTCGATTGCTCCGGCGTCATCGCCTCGACCGACTGCAGGTCGAAGGGCGCGCCGGAAATGTAGTGTTGCAGTGGAGCACCCGGAGCGGGCAGCGGCGAGTCCTGCTTCATTTGGTGCTGCCACCCTGCAAACGAATTCGTGGATCAAGCAGCGCCAGCGCCAGGTCGGAAATCAGCACGCCGATAACCGTCAGGAAGGCAAGGAACATCAGGAATGACCCTGCCAGATACATATCCTGGCTTTGCAGCGCCTTGATCAGCATCGGCCCGGTCGTTTCCAAAGACAAAACGATAGCCGTGATCTCAGCGCCGGAGATGATGGCCGGCAGGATCGAGCCGATGTCGGAAATGAAGAAATTGAGCGCCATGCGCAGCGGATATTTGACCAGCGCCTTGAACGGATGCAGGCCCTTGGCGCGCGCCGTAACGACATATTGCTTGTGCAGTTCGTCGAGCAGATTGGCGCGCAGCCGCCGGATCATGCTCGCCGTGCCGCCGGTGCCGATGATCAAGACCGGGATCCAGAGATGGGCGAGGATCGACTTCGCCTTGGCCCAGCTCATCGGCTCGCCGAGATATTGCTGGTCCATGAGGTGGCCGATGGACGTGCCGAACCAGATGTTGGCGAAATACATCAGGATCAGCGCCAGCATGAAATTCGGAATGGCAAGGCCGAGAAGGCCGAAGAAAGTCAGGCCGTAGTCGCCCCAGCTGTATTGATGCGTGGCGGAGTACATGCCTATCGGAAAGGCGATGAGCCAGGTGAAGATGATCGTGACGAAGGAAACCAGCACGGTCAGCCACATTCGGTCGCCGACGACGTCGCGAACCGGCAGCTCATATTCGAAGGAATAGCCGAAATCGCCGTGCAGCATCCCGCCCACCCAGTAGAAGTAGCGAATGACCGGCGGCTGGTCGAAACCATATTCCTTGCGCATCATCTGGATGCGGTCGGAATCCACCGCTTCGCCCTGGGCCCGAAGCTCGGCGACATAGCTGTCGAAATAGTCGCCCGGCGGAAGTTCGATGATGGTGAACACAAGCGCCGATATGACCAGCAGCGTTGGAACCATCACGGCGATGCGCCAGACAAGATATCGAAGCACGCTCAGGAGCCTCCAAGCCAGAATGTGTCCGGCATGTAGACACCGAAATAGGAGGTCGGGTCGTAGCCGTAGAGTGCTTTGTCAGGCAGGTTGCGCAGCCGCGAGGATACCAGAATCGGCTGAAGTGTTTCGTTCACCGTACCGATAGAGAACACCTGATCGGTGTAGATCGACAGCATCGAGTTCCAGATTTCGGCGCGCTCGCTGGATTGGGTCGATCCGTTCCAGCGCTTGAGCAAAGCCATCAACTCGACCACTTCAGGAACATCGGGCGCCTCACCCATCTTGCCATGCGACAGATAGTAAGCGCCCCAGAGCGGCCATTGCAGCTGGTCGTCGATGGTGGGGGCCAGCTGGTATGGATTCATGTCGGCGGTCGGCACGCCATTGTCGATGCCCGACGACATCGACATCAGGATCTGGCCACCAAGCGCGCGGCTGCGGAAGATGTCGCGCTGCGAAGTCCGGATGAACAAAGCGATGCCTATCTTGCGCCAGTGATCGGTGATGAGTTCGAGCGCATCGGTTTCCAGCGTGCTTTCGCCGGCCGTTTCCACGATGATCTGCGCCGGGCGTCCATCGGGAAGTAGCCGCAGGCCGTCATCGTCACGGGCCTGAAGCCCGACCTCGTCAAGCAGTGCATTGGCCTGGTCGGGATCGTGGGCGACCCAGGCTTTCGCGAATTCCGGCCGGTAGAGCGGGCTCTCCGGCAAGACCGTATCGGCGCTTTCCTGCGCCAATCCGTAGAAGACGGCCATGTTGATCTCGCGCCGGTCCACAGCGAGCGAAAGTGCGCGGCGCACGCGCACGTCACGCAAAAGGCCACGCCACACCGGGTCGGCACAATTCAGATTGGGCATGAGCGCCAGCCGCGAACCCTGTGTGCGTTTCCACAGATGCATCTTCACCGGGTAGCGCTTCTCCGCGTCCTTCAGGAAGGAGTAATCGCTGAAGTCGATTCCCATGCATTGCAGGTCGCTCTCGCCCGCACCGGTCTTGGCGGAGATGATCGCCGACGAGCTGACATTCATGATGATCCGGTCGACATAGGGCAGTTGCCGGCCGTTCTCGTCTGTTCGATGAAAGAACGGGTTGCGCTCGAAGATGAACTGCTCGGCCGGCGGCTTGGTCCGGTTCTGCCAGGGGTCGAGTGTCGGCAGATCCGGGTTCTCCGGGCGATACTGCCGCGACATGCGGATGTGCAGCAGCGTCCATTTTGCGGTCCGGTTCTCCTTCATCAGGCCGGCGAGCCGGAATGGATCCTGATATTTCTTGTGGAACTGCTTGAGATAGGCGGCTGGCAAAACAAGCGGTGTCGGCGAAGCAGCGGCAAGTTTGGGCAGGAAGTCGGGATTGGGCGCGTCCCAACTGTAGCGCACCGTCAACGGATCGACGATCTCGAAACGTGGCGGCTTGCCGTCCGCCAGCAGGGCAGGGGCGAGCCCCCCTTGCGAAAGCTCATCGTTCAGCCAGACATCTTCCCAGCAATAACGAAAATCCTCCGGCGTCAGCAGGCTGCCGTCTGACCATTTATGGCCTTCACGAATCTTGAACGTGAAGACGCGATCATCCTTTACGTCGAAACTTTCGAGAATGTCGGCCTGAAAGTTAAGCTTTTCGTCATAGCCGACCAGCCGGGAATACCCGTAGATCGTCATCATCCGGATATCTTTCTGGCTGCCGATGATCGTACGCAGCGTGCCGCCATACTGGCCGGGCTGCCGGCCCATCGCCGCGAGGTTCAACGCGCGCGGGCTTTTGGGCAGGCGCTCCGCGAGTGGCGGCAGAGCCCTGGCTTTCAGCTGCGGCTGAAGAAAATCCGGCTCCAGATCGCCGGCGCGCGCCGTGCCCGGCAGAAATGCCGAAGCCATGAGACCAAGGACAGTGCGGCGGCTGATCAATGGCGTAACTCGCTGACATCGGCCGAACGTCGGGCCAGCACGAGATGGCCGCCGCCGAGATCGAGCGGCGACAGCATATCCTCTTCGCCCTCGTCGCGGAATTGCGGGCCCCATGCGCTGGTGTCGGAAGCGCCGCCGAGCTTCAGCGTCTTGAAATCCATCGGCCGGTCGAGATCGGGGAAGGGGACTGCGGCGAGCAGCGAGCGCGTGTAGGGGTGGATCGGTTTCCTGAGCAGAATTTCGCGCGGTGCAAGCTCGACGATACGCCCGCCGCACATCACCGCGATGCGGTCCGCCATGTAGTCCACCACCGCGAGATTGTGGGATATGAACAGGTAGGTCAGGCCCAGTTCCTTCTGCAGGTCCTTCAGAAGGTTCAGGATCTGCGCCTGCACGGAGACATCGAGCGCCGAAACCGGCTCGTCGCAGATCAGCAGTTCAGGCCCCAGCGCCAAGGCGCGCGCAATGCCGATACGCTGACGCTGCCCGCCGGAGAAGCTGTGGGGATAACGCTGGATGAAGCGCGGATCGAGCCCGATTGCCTGCATCAGGCTCTTGACTGTGGCTAGCCGGGACGCAGCATTGCCACGTTGATGGATTTCCAGCGGCTCGCTCAAGATGTTTTCCACTGTCATGCGTGGCGAAAGTGACGAAACCGGATCCTGGAAGACCATCTGGAGTTTCGCGCGCAGCAAGCGCAGGGCGTCTCCCTCGGCTTCCAGGACGTCGATCGGTCCGTCGCGGCCGTTGAAGATCACGGAGCCGCCGGTAGGGGTGACGGCCCGCATCAGGATCTTGCTGACGGTGGTTTTGCCGCAGCCGCTTTCGCCAACCAGGCCCAGGCACTCACCTCGCCTGATGTCGAAGCTGACGCCGTCCACGGCGCGAACTGAGGTCTGATGGCTCCCGCCGAACCATCCGGAGTTGCGGATGGTGTAGACCTTTTTCAGATCCCTGACCGACAGCAGAATGTCGTCCGGCCCCTTCGCTTCCGGCGCCGTCTGCTTGCCCAGCAGGGTCCCGACATTCACCGGCACCTCGCGGAGCGCCTTCAGCCTTTCGCCAGGTTTCAGGTCGAAATGCGGGACGGCTGCCATCAGGCCCTTCAGGTAAGGGTGGCCTGGCCGGCGGAATATTGCCTCCACAGGGCCCGCTTCCATGATCTCGCCATGGTACATGACCACCACCTCGTCGGCGACATTGGCAACCACGCCGAGGTCGTGTGTGATCAGCAGCATTGCCATGTTGAGCTTGGTCTGGAGTCCACGAAGCAATTGCAGGATTTGCGCCTGGATGGTGACGTCCAACGCCGTTGTCGGCTCATCGGCGATCAACAGAGCGGGCCGGCAGATAAGCGCCATGGCGATCATGGCGCGTTGCCGCAATCCTCCCGAAAGTTCGAACGGATACATGTCGTAGGCGCGCTTGGGATTGGGAAACCCGACGAGGCCGAGCATTTCCTCGGTCCGTGCCTTGCGCTCCGTCCGGTCCATGTGCGTATGAATCTGCAGGGATTCGCTGACCTGGTTGCCGATCGTGTGCAGCGGCGACAGCGATGTCATCGGCTCCTGAAAGATCTTGCCGATGCGGCTGCCTCTCAACGCCCGGATTTCGGGTCCGTCTCGCGGCATCTGCAGGATATCCTGCGTCGTGCCGGGCTTTTTGGGATCGGAAAACAGGATACGGCCGCGAACATGGGCCGTGTTCGGCAAGATGCCCATCACGGCCTGGCTGAGAACCGATTTTCCGGAACCGGACTCACCGACAAGCGCGGTGACCTTGCCGGGCAGGACGCGAAGATTTGCCCGCCTGACGGCATGCAACGGTCCCCCGACAATGGCAAAAGAGATGCCAACATCCTCGATCCGCAGCAGATCAACGCCTGCATCCATTCCCACACCAGCCCCAATCTGGCGCCTCCCGACCGGCCCCAAAAAGCAAGACTAGCGCATTGTCAGCGCAGAGCAACTTGGATTCGAATCGAATTCCCCGGCGACCGGCGGCCGGACAGCATACCAGGGCGTCCAGATCGGATGGTGGTGACTACTGGAGCTTCCTCCGGTCGCCCGCCGACAGCCGCGCGGCATCGCGATGAAGTAGCATGACCTGCTCGGCGTCCGATATCCGATCGTGAAACGGCTGCAGCGCAGCGTCTTCATCGAGTGCGAGAGCACCCGACAGATCGGGTGAAAGCACCGTCAGCTTCTGCTTGCTGCCCGCCAGTTCCTCCTCGCCGAGCGTCAGCCAGCTGTTGGCCCCGCAATAACCGGCGAAGTCCTTGCTGGCGAGAACGCTGTGCGGATATTTCTTGGTCAGGGTCTGGAGACGCTGGACCTCGTTTACAGCCGAGCCGAAGACCGAGAATGTGAGTCGGTCGGTAAGCCCGACATTGCCGAACATCACATTGCCGACATGCAGGCCGATACCAAATTTTATATCGCCCAGTCCTTGCTCTTTTCTGCGCAGATTGAGCTCCATCATGCGCATGCTGGCCTTGTGCGCAGCCGCAAGAGCAGCCTGGCAGGCGATCTCTGACTGCGCCCGGTGCCTTTCGCAGGGGTAGACGGCAATGAATCCATCCCCCAGGAAACTCATGATCTGCCCGCCTTTGCGATTGAAAGGTGCTGCGATGGCATCGAAAAACTGGTTCAGCGTATCGATATAGACTTCGCGGCCGGAGGTTTCGGCGAGCCTTGTCGACCCGCGCATATCGCCCATCACCAGCGCGGCCCGGATTGTGTCGCCCTCGCCGCGCTTGATCTGGCCGTCCAGCACGCGCCTGCCGGCGTCACCGCCGAGATACGTGGTCATCATGTTGTCGGCGAGCTTGGTGAGCACCGCCATCTTGCTTGCTATAGCGAGATGGTTCTGGATCCGCAGCAGCGCCGAAATCATGCTGTCGCTGAAGCCTGAAGCACTGTCGGTGGACCAGGACCCCAACATGCCCTGACTTGTATCGCCGTTGAAGGGATGGACGAAAGCCATGTAATCGGTGACGCCCATAAGCCTGAGCTCATCGAAAACAGGAAACTCCGACCGCACCGACGGGTCGAGCCGGCGCCGCAGATGATCGAGCTTGTTGCTGAGCAGATGGTAGTATGGGCTGGTCAGGAATCTGTCGGAATGGACGCCGTTCTCACTCCGGAAGCCTTCCACTTCCAGGCCTTGGCCGCGAATCCAGGTGAAACCGAGAGCGTCATAAAGCGGATGCAGCATCGAAAAGCTCAAATGCACCCGCTTCAGCGGCAGGCCGGCAGCAGCCAGCCGTTCACAAAAACCCTTGACCAATGTTTCCAGGTCGTCGCCCGCCAGCGCCGACTGGGTCAGCCAATCGGCAACCTTATCCATGAGAATGTTGGAAATTTCTGCTTGCGCTGTGCTCATGCTATCTCGAAACCCGTCGAAGACGAGCCATCTCCTTTGATCCGCAAAATTCTCGAAGTCAATGAAGCCGGCTTCGGGGGCAGAAGCCGGCGAAGAATATCCCGAATGACTGTCCTTGCAGGAAGCAAGCAGACGTCGACCGCACAAATCACCTGCAACACTATGTGGCGAGGCTGCCGGCGAAGTGCAATCCCGATCCTGACATCGCGCAAATAATTGGTCGGCTCAGGCCCCGTTGGGCTCGCCGGGTCCCAAGAACCATGGCCGCGGCGCATTGCGGAAAATCGATTCCCCAAGCCGTCATCAGACCGGCGCCTTCGCCTTCAGGCTTGCGGCAGCCATTGCATAGCCGCCGGCGGCGCCATCGATGAAGTGAACATGATCGCGCTGCAGCGGCGAGATGACGAGGCATGTCATCAAGGCCGACTTCTGGCGGTGCAGGCCATAGTTGCAGATGCCGGCCTCTTCCGCTTGTTTCAGCCGGTTCTCGATCCGCTGCAACACATCCGCGTCGACGTCGATGGTCATCTTCAAGCCGTCGTCGAACTTGCGGAAATCCGAATTGCTGGCCACCTCGCGCTTGTAGACCTTCGGATCGAAACCGCCGATCGTCCAGCCCAATTTGTCGGTGACGGCCGTAAGCGTCATCAGGAAGATCACCCACAGCTTGGCCAGCCACCGCCGCCCTGGCGGCGCCGTGGCCCGTGCCTCGACATCGAGGCCGGCGGGCAGGAGGCTGTAGGCCGGACCGTCCACCGGCACCGGGTGGCCATCGCGCTCCTGCCTGCCGGCAAGGGCGATGATGTCGGAAGCCAGAAACTGGAAACCACGCAAGTCGCGCGATGCCCCCGGCACGGCTATGATCGAGACAATTTCGCCATGCCGGGCTTCGATCGGGTTCCAGCGGCAGGAGAGGCCGGTCAGATCCGGCCGCGCGCCGGCCGGGGCGGGGTCGACGCGGTAGCGCCCGGCTTTCATTTCGGCTTCCGCCCAACTGCCGCCGCCGCCGGCGAACATGGCATAGAAGGCTGCTTCGGAGGCCTGGAACCTCGCCACGCGAACGTCGAGGCCTTGCGCTCTTATGTCCTTTATCGGCACGATTGCGGCACGCAAGGTCAGGTCCAGTTCGTCCGCCACCCATCTCTGGACAGAAGCCAGCGCGTTACGGGCGATCTCCAGCGCCGAGCCGGGAAACGCCACGAGCGCGCCGTCGCCGCCGAAGACGAAGGGAAGATCTTGCCGGCCCAGTGCATTGAGCAGCGCCGAAATGACGCTGGCGCCGGCCATATTGACGGTTTTGTAGCGCCCGGCCTCGATCGCCTTGGTCGAGCCGACGATGTCGGCGGTGGCCAGCGCCCAGCCATCGGGGAGAGGCCGATAGTTGTCGATATCGGCAACGCTTTCGAACTTTGCGAAGACCGGCAAAGAAGCGACGAACGGGTCGGACGCGACAGCTGTTTCCATAAGCATCAGATAGCACATTCCAGCGCTTGAAGGTGAAGTCGATCATGCCTCGAAATTGACTTGGGCAGGCTTTGCGATGATAGGATCGCGCGATGCGAATTGCCTTCTACGCCCCGCTGAAGTCGCCCAATCATCCCGTTGTCTCCGGCGACCGCCAGATGGCACGGATGCTGGTCCAGGCGCTGCAGCATGGCGGGCATAGCGTCGAACTGGCATCGGAGTTGCGCTTCTATCTACGCCAGCCGGAACCGAAAAGTTTCGATGCGCTCATGATCGAGGCCCGGGACGAAGCCGCGCGACTGACAAGGCTTTGGGACCGTGACGGCAAGCCCGATCTCTGGTTCTCCTATCATCCCTACTACAAGGCGCCCGACCTGATCGGGCCCGAGCTGGCGTTGGCCTTTGCCATCCCCTATGTGACGGCCGAAGCCTCCTATTCCGAACGGCGCAACGCCGGTTCGTGGGCCGATAGCCAGGCATTGGTGGCGCGAGCCATCGAGCAGGCGGCGCTGAACATCTGCTTCACGCAAAGGGATCGCCAGGGGCTGGCGGATGCTGTTCCCCACGCCGCTCTCGGTATGCTTTCACCCTTCATCGACACATCGGCATTCCACGAAATGCCGGTACTGGATTATCCGACGCGCCTCGTGACCGTCGCCATGATGCGCCCGGGCGACAAGGTCTTGAGCTATCGCATGCTGGCGCAGGCGCTCGGGTTGATCGGCCATCTCCCCTGGACGCTGTCGGTCGTCGGGGACGGACCTGCCCGTGACGAGGTAAAGGCGCAATTCGCCGGCTTGCCCGCCGACCGTATCGAATGGCTTGGCGCTATTGAGCCGGTCGCCGTGCCGGATGTCCTCTATCGCGGGGGAATCTACGTCTGGCCGGGTTACGGCGAGGCCTATGGCATTGCCTATCTTGAAGCACAGGCCGCCGGCCTTCCGGTGGTGGCTCAGGACATTGCCGGCGTGCCGGAGGTCGTGCGGCATGGCCAGACCGGGTTTCTCACCCCGCCAGGCGATGTAGCGGCGTTCGCTTCCGCAATTGCAAGGCTTCTGGCCAACAATGACGAAAGAACCATCATGGCTGCAGAGGCCAGACGTTTCGTTCTCGAAGAACGCTCTCTCGGTGCTGCAAAGGCCCGTCTGGCGGAACTTCTCAAGATGATCCCGTTGTCATGACATCCGACCCGATTTGGCAGCCCCTGGTGGACGAGCTGGCGCACCGGCAACGGGCGGGCCGCAAGGCAGAGTTCTGGCTGCGCGACGATGACGCCGTGGATCCGACGCCGGCGCTCGATCGGTTGCTCGACCTCACCGGTGACTTCGGGGTGCCGGTCACTCTGGCCGTCATTCCGGCCCGGACCGACGGGACGCTTGTCGTCCGGCTTGACGCGGCGCCGCATGCCACGGTCGCCATTCATGGCTGGGCGCACCGAAATCATGCGCCCGAGGGTCAAAAAAAGCAGGAGCTTGGCGCGCATCGGCCACGCGAGGTGGTGCTGGATGAGCTGGCCGGCGGGCTGTCGCGTGTAAGCGGCCTGCACGGCGCACGTGCGGTTCCGATGCTGGTGCCGCCCTGGAACCGGATCGACGCCGGCCTGGTACCCGACCTCCGATCGATAGGATTTGCGGCATTGTCGGTGTTCGGGCCGCCAAGGCCGGCTTCCCTGGCGGTCATCAACAGCAATGTCGACATCATGGATTGGCATGGCACGCGCGGCTGCCGCGATCATGGTCTGTTGGTTCAGGCCATCGTCGCGCAATTGCAGCGTGCATTCGGCGGCGGCGAACCGGTCGGCCTGCTCACCCACCATCTCGTCCATGATGAATCGGCCTGGCTTTTCCTCGAACGGCTGTTCACGATCACCGCGCGGGCAGAAGGCTGCGCATGGCTTCCGATCAGCACACTGACAGAACGCAGCGCCGGAAAATAGCTCAGCGCTTTTTGTGCAAGACTGGAAATGTGAGCGTCTGGCCATCCCGCGCCGCAAAAGCGCCGGCAAATCTGTCTTTGGCCAGTTTCTCCATCTCGTCCAGCTCATCGTCGGTGCGTGCCGGATCGTGGTGAAACAGCGCAAGCCCGCGCGCGCCGGCCGCCTCGCAGAGCTTGACGCCCTGTTGCCATGTCGAGTGCCCGTTGCCGCGGTAGCGCTCCATTTCCTCCTCGGTGTAGGTGCAATCGTAAATGACGAGGTCGGCATTCTCGATCAGGCCGAGCACCGCCGGATCGAGTTTGCCCGGCTCGTGCTCGGTGTCTGTGATGACCGCCACGACGCGGCCCCCCCATTCGACCCGGTAGCCGATGCAGCCGCCCGGATGGGTAAGACTACCGGTCCGCACAACAACTCCTTCGCGCGGCCGAAGCACGTCTCCGGATGCGAAATCGCGGCAGTCGAGGCTCGCCTTGCAGACACCGAGTGTCACCGGAAACCATGGCGGCCGAATGAATTCATCGACCATCTGCCGCGTCGTCATGCGTCCAGCCAGATGCCCGGACCAAAGCGTAACTTTGATGCCTCGTTCATAAATAGGCTTGAAAGCCGGCAGCCCGATGACGTGGTCGTAGTGGCAATGGGTGAAAAACAGGTCGAAATCGGTGACGCCCGCCGCCCGAAGCGTCCTGCCGGCAGGCCGCAAGCCGGAGCCCGCGTCGAACAGAAGCGTATGCTTGCCGCATTGCATCTCGATGCAGATCGTGTTGCCGCCATAGCGAGCAAATTCTGGCCCCGACACCGCAATGCTGCCGCGCACGCCCCAAAACCTGACAAGGAAGAAATCGTCGTCCATGCACCCTTTCGCCCATCGTAGCCAACCAACTGCTGCCAGAGTCGTTCCAGGAAAGGTGTGACACGGTTCCGGAAACTGCATCAAAACAAAGAAACAGAGCGGCTCGCCGCTTCAGTGCAACTGTGAATCGCTCTCGGCCGTTCGTGCGTCGATCAGGTCCGCGGTCGTACTGCTTAGCCTATCGGCAAGAACCCGCAATATCTCGATGGTCATTTCGGGAAACTCCTTCATAAGCCTCAGGAAATGGTCCTTGCGGATTCTCAAGGCCTCCAGCTCACTTGCCGCTTTGACGGTGGCAGTACGGGAGCTGTTGCACAATATGGCAATCTCGCCAACGATCGAATTTGGCAGCAATTCAGCAACTTTGATCGGCCCATTGTCGGAATCGACCAGAATATCCGCGCTGCCCGAAAGGATGACATAGGCCGCGTCTGCCTCGTCGCCCTGCCGGAAAAGAATCTGGCCGGCACTGTAGTTCACGCGATCGGACGTGAACGCGAGCAGCTTGAGCTTTGTCGGCTCGATGCCAGAGAACAAGGGAACGCGTTGCAGCATTCCAACTTCATCCTTGAGCAGCATTGTCGCAAACCTTCCTGAATTCGCGTTTGCCAGACTATGACACAAGTTCCTTGAAGATACCGTTTCCCGCCAAGAGTGTCTCGTGTGTTCCGTCTTCCACCAATTGGCCTGAGTCAAAGACCACAACCCGATCGAACATCGCCGCCATTGCCGGATTCGTCACCACCCACACAATTGCCGGCGAATGGCCGTCGCGTCTGGCTTCGTCGAGCACATTCCGCAACACTTTGTCCTGCACGCGCTGGTCGAGCGCCGACAGCGGCCGATTGAGAATGAGGAAATCGGGACGCTTGAGCAAGGCGCGGGCAACATCGAGCTTCTGTCGCTGTCCGCCGGTCAGCCGCCTGCCGGCGGCGCCGACGTTGAAGTCCAGGCCGACATCCAGAAGCTCGGCATAAAGTCCCAGTTCGTCAAGAATATCATAGACGATGGAGCGAATACGGTCCGGCGCGTCGGGATGGTTGTTGCCGACACGCCCGAACAGGACGTTGTCCATGACGGTGGCCGCGGCGATGTATTTGGCAGGATCAAACCGTTCGACAGCTTTCTCCAGCTCGGCCGGCAGGTTTTCATAGAACTGGTTGCGTGCAGCGATGATCTTGCTCATCAGCTCGTCGGTCAACAGGCCGAAGCGATGCCGGGGCTCGATATAGGCAAAGCTTAAGGTGACCATCATGGCGCGGTCGTTCTCCGAAACCGCATCGTAGGGGCGATTCTTGAGCCGTTGCAGCAAGGTTTCGTAGGCGGGTATCTCCTCGGCGCTCATGAAGGCGAGCTGCTGGAAGAACTGATGTTCGGGCGGCAGGTCGGCAAACAGCTCGATCGCCTGTTCGGCGATCTCCATGCCCATTTCGTAGAGCGTGCGGTCGAGGCCGGCTTGCTTCAGCACGGAAGCAAAATAGGGATTGGACGCCAGTGCCTTGTGAGCCAGTTCGGGGCCGGCCGCAGCGCCGAAGAGCAGGTTCTGGCCGATCGTCGCTTCCTTGTTGTAGGCGCCCGGTTCAAAAGGAACCACCAGCGCGCTCAGGCCTTCTTCCTCCAACCGGGTTCGCAGCGCCGCACGCAATTCGACGATCCGCCCGGCAAGCTTCGTGTGGCGCTTGAGGTCGGCCGAAGAGCGCAAGCCTAGATCCAGAATGTCGCGCGACAGAAGAACCGCGTCGAGCACCCGGCGCACGGCTTCAAAGAGGTCGTGCGGGCCGGTGGCGCCGGCGGAGGCATAGTTGATCCAGTCGCTGCGGATATCGAGATCCGGATTGCCCGACCGGCGCGCCTCGTCGATATTCCAACGGTGCTGGTCCGCCGCGGCGCCGTCATATGTCACCGATGTCAGCGGCGCATGCTTCAACCCGTAGAGCAAATTGTCGCGCAGGCTTGCCTGGAACAGGAAAACATCCGACGAAGCGTAGGACATGCGCCGGCCGGTCACGGCTTCGGGGAGATCGAGCAAGTCATCGGAGCCCGAAACGATCCTTCCACTATCCGGCCAGGTCAGCCGCGCAAAGGCTTCCGCAAGCGCCTCCGCTCCCCCTGTTGCGGTGCTGACCAGCGCCACCGTCTCACCCGGCTTGACCTCGAGCGAGATGCGATTGAGGAGCATTGCGCCGCCATCGTCTGCTATCGACAGGCTGACCGCCGACAGCGGCTTGGTCATCGGATCGGGATCGTCGACCGTCAGTGCTCCGATTTCCGGCGCGATGATATTCTCGACGGTGAACTGTTCGACGACCTGCTGATATTTGACCTGGACATCCTGCCGGTCCTGATCCCAGTCGATCAGTTCCTTCATCGGTCCGGGCAAGTCCTTGTAAGCGCCGATCACGGCCACGAGCTGGCCGACATCCAACCGCCCCTGGATGACCAGATAGCCACCGATCATGTAAAACAGAAAGGGCGTGAGCTGCGCGAGAAAATTGTTGAGGAACTTTACCATGAATTTCCATTGGTAAAGATCGAAGCGGATTTTGAAGATGAGCCCGAGCCGGGCTGCTATGTCGGCGCGCTCGTAGTTCGACGTATCGTGGACGTGAACCGCGCCGATGCCGTCGACGATTTCGCCAACCCGGCCTGAAAGCGCGCGCGCCGTCAACTGCCGCTGGCGCCCGAGCACGAGCAGCCGCCGCCGCATTCGCGGGATAAGCACGATCTGGATCGCCACGATCACGACCGCTATCATTCCGAGCCAGACGTTCTGGACCATGATGAACAGCATGGCCGTCAGCGCCTGGCCGCCGAGCAGCACCGGCTGCAGGAAGGCATCGCCAATGAAGCCGCCCAGCGGCTCCACCTCGTCCTTCACCATGGTCGCCACTTCGGCGGATTTCACCCGCTTGAAGTAAACCGGCGGAAACCGCAGCACACGATCGACCAGATCGAAACGAATACGCCGCAGCATGCGTTCGCCGAGCCGGCCCTTGTAAGTGTTGATGTAGAGCTTGAACAAGCCGTTGATGACGACCAGCAAGAGGAACACAAGGCTGAGCGCAAGCAGGGTCGAGGTGCGGTCCAGTTGAAAACCGGAGAAGAACTGGACCTCGCCGATGAACGGCAGGTTATAGTGCAACCGCATGAATGGCAGGGTCGCGCCCGGTTGCTCGAACCCCTTGCCCTGGATCGGGCCGTTGACGATCAGCTTCGGCAGGTCGAACGACATGAAATACGGGACCATCGAAAGCACGACGATCATCAATATCCAGAGCTGCTGCTTCCTGGTGTGCGTCCAGATATAGCGGGCTAGGCTGGTTTCCATATGCGATTGTCAGTTTGAAGGATGCGGAATGTAAAGGCACCTGCTGGCAAATGGTGTATCGGCCATGTCTTCGCCGCCAACGACGAGCTCAAAGCGGCAGCTGCGCGCCAGGCGGATGGGCGCCGATGGTCCGGACAAATTCAATCGGCCGCCTCCGGGCAATGGCGAAACGGCTTGCGGCACAGTCGCGTCCGCAAGTCGAACAGCCTTGCATGAGGCAAGATTGCGTTGTGTCGCCCGAAATCCCAACATAGAAGACGAATATGATGGATGTCACGCAACCACGCAATGCCGGCATGGATGGGCATGAGCAAGCCCTGGACCTCACGCGGGGAATTGCCGCCTATGTCGACCACCCTCTCGTGGCCGGGCTGGCGCGCGTCATCGCCAAGCATCCGCAGGCCGATATCGCCAATGCCTTCAACCACAAGCAGGTCGCCTGCAAGATGTGGGCGCTCGACAGGCTGTTCGAACGCTGCGGCGGCCGGTTCGAACGCATATGGGTTCTGGGTGGATGGTACGGCGTATTGCCGGCGATGCTTTTCAACGACGCCCGCTTCGACATCGCGGCGATCGACAGCATCGACATCGATCCCGAAGTCGGCGCGGTCGCCCGGACACTCAACCGGCAAGCCGGCGACCGGTTTCAAGCGCTGACGGCAGATATGTACGCACTCGACTATGCCGCCGGCGGGCCCGACCTGGTGGTCAATACGAGCTGCGAACACATAGCCGACCTAAGCGCCTGGCTTGCCCTGCTTCCGCGGGGCACGAACGTGCTGCTGCAGTCGAACGACTATTTCAGCGAGCCGACGCACATCAACTGCGTGGCGTCACTTG
Source organism: Mesorhizobium sp. C416B (assembly GCF_030323165.1). Lineage (NCBI taxonomy): Bacteria > Pseudomonadati > Pseudomonadota > Alphaproteobacteria > Hyphomicrobiales > Phyllobacteriaceae > Mesorhizobium > Mesorhizobium sp. C416B. The sequence goes on along the minus strand of NZ_CP100471.1, from coordinate 3,864,009 downwards.
CAGCCTTCGAAGCAATGGCGGCGCTGCGGCAGATCAGGTTCTCCGGCGAATTGCCGACAAAAAATTATACACGCTTCATGCTGATCGGAGCTGTTTGAAGCGCTCGCGCAGAATTTGCGCCGAGCGCCGCGCCCCTTCCAGATCGAGACGATGCGCGGCTGGCGGCGGTCCCGCAAGCGCCTGCTCGATCGCATGCGCCAGACGTTCAGGCGTCAGGTCCTGTTCCGTCAGCACCGTTGCAAGACCGAGCTCTTCGAGCATCAGAGCGCGACGCGTCTGCTCGGTTTCCCCGCCGGCTGCAAATGGAACGAGCAGCGAGCGACACCCCGCGCGCATGACATCGCAGACCGTGTTGTAACCCGCCTGCGAGACCGACAGGCGGGCGCCGGTCAGCAGGCTGGCGAAATCCTCGCGGAACCGGAAGATGGACAGGCGTGGGGAGGCATCGCGTGCAATCGCGTCAAACTCGTCCTTCGGCAGGTTTGGGCCGGTGATCAAACACCATGTCCAGGCGTTATCGGCACTTCGCGCCGCCGCGACGGTGGATCTGACAAGGCTCTTTCCGGCCGCCCCGCCGCCAACCGACACTAGAACGTCGAAGCGCTCTGAGGCCGCTTGCGCCGGCGGCGCGGCAACGAGCCCTGTGTAGGCGACCTCGGCCCTGATCGCCCCAGCCAGCGGAAATGTCTTGTCGATGGTTGCGAAAGCCGGATCGCCATGGACCATGACAAGATCGAAATGCCTGTTGACGATATCGACCGTTTCTTCGTTTCGGCTCGGCTTCACGCGCTCCTGAAGGATGTCGCGGACGGACGCCGCCAGCAGCGGTCTGGGCGATGTCGCTTCGATGGCCTCGATCAGTGGCAAGAGTTCGAAACGCATCTGCCGGCGTCCAAAGGGAAACGCCTCGATAATGACGATGTCGGGCCTGTAATCCCGGAAAGCCTGCAGCAGCATCTCCGAGCGCCGCGTCTTGAAATCATCGTCGATGGCTTTGCCCTGCAGGTCGACAAGTCCGGAAAATCCTTCGTCACCGGAGGTGACAGGCGGCAGGGTCACGGATTTTACACCCGATCCCGGAAATCCCGCGATCGGCGCTCCGCCGGTCACGACGGTGACGTCGAACCCGTCATCGACCAGAGCCGCCGCAATGCGGCTGGCGCGCGCGAGATGGCCGATGCCGAGCAGGTGCTGAACATAGAAGAAAGCGCGCAGCCGCTTCATTCGGCGACCCGCCACTCCCGCTCGAACAGTTCCTTGAGCTGTCCAATGCCTGCCACATGGTCGAAATTGCTTCGCACGCGCCGCTCCGCGGCGTCGCCGAGGCGGGCGCGCAGGACGGGATCGCGGATCAGGCGCTCCAGCGCCTGTGCCAGGGCAGTCGGGTTTTCCGAGGGAACCAGCAGCCCGGTTTCATCCGACGATAAAAGCTCCGGCACGCCGGAAATATCGGTCGACACGGAGGCAAGCCGCTGGCTGGCCGCCTCCACCAGAACATTCGGCAGGCCGTCCCGGTCGCCATCCGCGGTGATCCTGCAGGCCAAAGCGAAGATGTCGGCGCTGCGGTAGTGCTCAAGCACCTCCTCCTGCGCCAGCGCGCCTTTCCAGGAGACGCGCCCCTCCAGTCCGAGCCTTTGCGCCAGCGCCTTCAGCCGTTTCAGTTCCTCGCCGCCACCGATATGCTCGAAACACCACGCCAGATCGCCAGGCAAGAGGGCAAGAGCCTCCAGCAACGTATCATAGCCCTTCTTTTCAACGGCGCGTCCGACACTCAAGATCATGACCGGTTCGGCCGGCGCCGAGCCGTCACGCTGTTTTCGCGCCTCGCCGAAACTGCCGAAGCGGTCAAGGTCGAGCCCATGATAGCTCAGATGCACGGACGAACTGCCGTTGGCGAGTTTTTTCAGATGGTCGAAGCCGGTTTTCGTGCAAGTGACCGTCCAGCGCGCCGAGGAAAGCTTGCCGGCCAGATCCCAGTCCGCCGACGTCCAGATATCCTTGGCATGGGCTGAGCAGCTCCAGGGCAAGCCACGAAGCTGGCTGGCATAGCGCGTCACAGATGCCGGCGTGTGCGCGAAATGGGCATGCAGCCATCCCGCGTCTTGCGGCCATTCGGCGGCTAACACGAGCGCTTGCCCGAAGCGGCGCGCGCGATTGCGGGTAAAGTCGCGGCGGATATCGGCAGCCAGCGATTTGAGCGCGCGCCAGAACCCAGGCCGCGGCAGACAGGCAAACAGCGACCGAAGCACGCGCAGCGGCTCTCTGTGCAGATATTCCGGTAGATAGTGGACGGGGGCCTTGATCTCATCATGCACGGGATGACGTTTTGCGTCGGTCGGCCGCCTGAGCGCGAAAAGTATCAGGTCGAACCCCGCACGCTCGAGACCGAGCAATTCCTGCGCGATGAAGGTTTCCGACAGCCGCGGATAGCCCTTCAGAACCACGACGATCTTGCGGTGTTGCAACTCAGTTCATGCCTTCAATGACCGAAAGGTGATGGCCGGCCCGCCGGTCGAGCAGTTCCGCCACGATTTCGGAAATATGAGGCAGCCCTTCCAGAGTCAGATGCGCATTGCTCTGCGATGGGCGGGGCCGGCCCGGCAAAACCTGCAGCGCATTGGCAAACCGCTGGGCATCCTCGGCTTCCTCAGGCAAAAGCATCTCGATGAGGCCGAGTTCGGCTGCGCGCCGTGCCCGGATCAGCTGTTCCTCGCGCGGCGTGACGCGCGGCACGATCAGCGCCGGCTTGTCGAAAGACAATATCTCGCAATAGGTGTTGTAACCGCCCATCGCCACCACCGCCTTGGCGCCGGCAATCAGCTCTTCCATGCGGTTGTCGAATTCGATGATCTTGACATAGGGGATCTTGGCCCCTTTCCTGACCAGCTTGTTGCGCTTGCGCGCCGGCATGTAGGGCCCAAGCACGATCAGCGCCCTGTGCTGCAACCGCGGATCCTGCTGATAGGCCTCGATGACGTTGTGGATCAGGTCGGCGCCGTCACCGCCGCCACCGGTGGTAACCAGGATATAGTCGCCCTCGGGCCGGTGGCCGGGCAACTGGTTCTGTTGCAGGCTCCGTTGCAGGAAACCGACGAACTTCATCTTTGCCCTGACCGCCGGCGGCACGTCCAGGCCGGTCAACGGATCGTAGAAATCCGGCGGGCCATAGACCCAGACCTTGTCGTAGAACAGGCCGATCTTGCGCATCACATCCCTGCGTGCCCACTCCGCTTCGAGCAAATGCGGCGCGTCCATCACCTCGCGCAGGCCAAGCACGAGCGTGGTGCCCCGCGTCTTGAGGTAGGACAGCGTATCCTCAATCTCTCCGCGCAGCCCCAGCGGTTCCTTGTCGACGATGAAGATATCCGGCCGGAAGCTCTCGGCCGTGTGGCGGATAATCGACTGCCGCATCCTTAGCGTCTCGTGCAGATCGATGTCCTTTTCCAGCGAGGTGTATTCGCCGTTTCGCAGCTTGATGACGCTGGGGATCTTCACGAAGTCGACGCGGGCGCGGTAGTCGAAGGCGCCGGCGATGGTGGCGCCCGAAATGATTAGCACCTGAAGTCCGCGGAAATCCCCGACCAGCGAATGCGCGATCGTTCGGCAACGCTGCAAATGGCCGAGCCCGAACGTGTCGTGGCTGTACATGAGAATTCGTGCGTCTTTTGCGTGCTGTGTCATTGTGAACGTCTTTTAGAATTCTCGCCGGACCGTGGGCAACCCCGCAGGCTTCGAAACCATTCTCGCGGGTCTATCGACCTGTTTTGAAACATGGGGGCGAGAGGTACGCAACGGCATTCTTCACCAGGTCACGAATGCCAGGGGCGCTGATTGTGGCGCCATGCCTTGTCTTCGCCGACGATAGACGGCCCGAGCACAAATCTCTGTCATGAGGCTTGACCCCGTGGAATTAAATGCCCTGCGGCCTGAGGCAGGCAAAGCGCACATTGCGAAAAATCAAGGGCGACCAAGGCGAAACGAGGCTGCCGCACATTGTGAGGAGAACCCGCACCTTGGGAAAATGCTTCATAATCCATCGAAACACAACGGCCGCCAGAGGCCGCACGTTGCGGCCTTTTATCCTGCCATCAGCCTTGGCCTGTGGCAAGCGTCCGGTCCTTGCACCGTTGAAGCTGGTGCAATCTCGCGTCATGCCGGCTTCCTCCGTCATGTGGAGGATAGCTGCGGCCCCAATGAGATTCGTCAGCCAGGCGACCCATTCGCCAGATCCGTCACAAAGCTTTGCGTGAACACGCCGGCCGGAAGGACGGCTACGCCAACCTTGCCCTTGTCGTCCTCGGCGTTGCCAGCAGCAGACTTGTCTCGCTGCCGGTTATCCCCGGGATGAGCCGTATCCGCCTAAGCACCGCGTCGAAATCGGTGAGCGACGCCGTTCCGAGTTCGACCACCAGGTCCCAGCGGCCATTGGTGGTGTGAATGGTCGAAACCTCGGCGAGGCCGCCGAGCGCCCGGACCACGCGGTCGGCGGCATGGCCCTCGATCTCGATCATCATCACGCCGCGTATCCGCTGGTCGACCGCGTCGGCGCGCAGCACCACCGTGTAGCCGATGATCTCGCCCGTTTTTTCCAGCCGCTCCATGCGCGCCCTGACCGTGGCGCGCGACACCCCGAGATCGACCGCGAGATCGGAGATGCTGCGCCGGGCATCATGCCTGAGCAGCGTGACCAGCCTTTCGTCGAGCAAGTCCATGATTCTATCCACTTTGACCAAACTGACTTATCGAATTGATAAATCATTCTTCTCGAAATGCCAATTTCGCCTGTTCAAACTGCCGGTCCAGGATGGTTCATTCCACGCATCAATTGCCCAATCAATTTGCAAGGACACCAAAAACCATGCGCTGCAGGATCGTTGGCGCGCCGGTGCAGGACGGCGCCGGCAGGATGGGATGCGAGATGGGGCCGAGCGCGCTACGCACGGCCGGGCTTGTCTCGGTGCTGTCGGAACTCGGCCACGAGGTCGAGGACTGGGGCGCGGTGCAACCGGCCGCCGTGCGCGCAATCGTCCACGGCAATCTCGCGCTGAAGGCCCTGCCGGAGATTTCCGCCTGGACGGCGGCAATTGCCGAGACCGCCTATGCGGCTTCGCGAGACGCCATGCCGATCTTCCTTGGCGGCGACCACGCGATATCGGCCGGCACGGTGTCGGGCATAGCCCGCCGCGCCGCCGAACGCGGCCGGCCGCTCTTCGTGCTGTGGCTCGACGCACATCCCGATTTCCACACGCTCGATACCACCGTCAGCGGCAATCTGCACGGCGTGCCGCTCGCCTATGCCAGCGGCCGGCCGGGCTTCAACGGTTATTTCCCGGACCTGCCTGTCGCCGTCGACCCTGCCCACATCTGCGTCATGGGCCTGCGCAGCGTCGATCCGGCGGAGCGCCGGGCGCTGAGCGAAGCGGGGGTTACCGTGCACGACATGCGCACCATTGACGAGCACGGCGTTGCACCTTTGCTGCGCGCCTTCCTGGCCATCGTCGAAAAGGAAAACGGCCTGCTGCATGTCAGCCTCGACGTCGACTTCCTCGACCCCTCCATCGCGCCGGCCGTCGGCACCACCGTGCCCGGCGGCGCCACCTTCCGCGAGGCGCATCTGGTGATGGAGATGCTGTCCGACAGCGGCCTGGTCTCCAGTCTCGATCTGGTCGAGCTCAACCCGTTCCTCGACGAGCGCGGCCGCACCGCCACGCTGATGGTCGACCTCGCCGCCAGCCTGATGGGCCGCCGGATCATGGACCGCCCGACCCGCAGCCATTCCGGAAGCATTGCATGACCCAGCCTTCCCGCCTTGCCATCGTCCCCTTCGTCAGCGTCGACCGCATGATGAAGCTGGTGCTGACCATCGGCGTCGAGCGGTTCCTCACCGAACTCGCCGCCTATATCGAGGAGGATTTTCGCCGCTGGGAGCTGTTCGACAAGACGCCGCGCATCGCCTCGCACAGCCATGACGGCGTCATCGAACTGATGCCGACCAGCGACGGCCGGCTATACGGCTTCAAATATGTCAACGGCCATCCCAAGAACATGCGCGAGGGGCGCCAGACCGTCACCGCCTTCGGCGTGCTCGCCGATGTCGGCTCCGGCTATCCGATGCTGCTCACCGAAATGACGATCCTGACGGCGCTGCGCACCGCGGCGACCTCCGCTGTCGCGGCCAAATATCTGGCGCCGAAAGGCGCGCGCTCGATGGCCATCATCGGCAATGGCGCCCAGTCCGAATTCCAGGCTGTCGCCTTCAAAGCGCTGCTCGGCATCGACCGGCTGCGGCTCTACGACATCGACCGCTCGGCTTCGGAAAAATGCGCCCGCAACCTCGCCGGCAAAGGCTTTGACATCACCATCTGCGCCACCGGCCAGGATGCTGTGGAAGGAGTCGACATCATCACCACGGTGACCGCCGACAAGCTGTCCGCCACCATTCTGACCGACAACATGGTCGGTTCCGGCGTGCACATCAACGCGGTCGGCGGCGACTGCCCCGGCAAGACGGAACTGCACCGCGACATCCTTTTGCGCTCCGACATCTTCGTCGAGTTCTCGCCGCAGACGCGCATCGAGGGCGAAATCCAGCAGCTCCACGCCGACCATCCGGTGACCGAGTTGTGGCAGGTGATGACCGGCAAGGCGGAAGGCCGCAAGACGGCGGAACAGATCACCTTGTTCGATTCCGTCGGCTTCGCCACCGAGGATTTTTCCGCACTGCGCTATATCAGAGACCAGCTTCAGGCCACCGGCCTCTACGAGGAGCTCGACCTGCTCGCCGATCCCGACGAGCCGCGCGACCTCTTCGGCATGCTGCTCAGGGCAGCGCTGCAGCCGGCAGCCGCCTGAGGGGCTTCAGCCGCGCAACGGCGCGCAGCTCTCCCGTTCGACGAGCACCGGGGTGAGCACTTCGCGGCGCGAATGCGCCGCCGGCTCGGCAACCCGCTCGAGCAGCAGGCTGACCGCCCGCGTGCCGATCTTCTCGACCGGCTGTGCGATCGTCGTCAGTGGCGGCCAGGTGGTGACGGCATAGGGTATGTCGTCGAAGCCGATCATCGACATGTCGCCGGGGACCCGCAATCCGCGCCCGCGCAGCACTGTCAGCGCGCCCATGGCCATCAGATCGTTACAGGCAAACAGCGCCGTGATCCCCGGCGCCTGCGCCATCAGCCGCTCCATCGCCATGCGGCCGCCGGCGAAGTGGTAGTCGGAATCCACCACCGAGGCCGGCGGCAGGTCGAGGCCGGCTTCCTGCAGCGCCCTGGCGAAGCCGCGCAGGCGGGCGGGGCTGGAGCTGGAATCGCGCGGGCCGCCGATGACGCCGATCTTCTCGTGACCGAGCCCGGCCAGATAGCGGCCGGCGAGATAGCCGCCATAATCGTGATCGACCAGCACGGAATCGACATTGACCGAATGGATCTCGCGGTCGATCAGCACCGCCGGGACGCCGGGCAGAAGGCTGGAGAACACCCGCGCATGATCGGACGAGCCGGCAAAGATCAGCCCGTCGATCTGCTTGGCCATCAGCACCTGGAGGTAGCGCTCCTCCTTCTCGGCGCTGCCGTCGGAGTTGCACAGGATCACCGTATAGCCGGCAAGGAAGCCGGCATCCTCGATCTGGCGTGCCACGCCGGCGAAGAACGGATTGGAATTGTCCGGCAGCAGCAGGCCGATGGTCTTGGTCTCGCCGCGCCTCAGGCTGCGCGCCAGCGTGTTCGGACTGTAGCGCAAGGCGGCGATGGCCGAATGCACGCGCTCGGCCGTCTCCGGCTCGACATGGCGCGTGCGGTTCATCACATGCGAGACGGTTGCGACCGACACTCCGGCATGGCGCGCGACATCGGCAATCGTCGTCATTTCTTGTCCCCTAGTGCATGTCGCCCGGAGTGTCCGGCGGATCTGGGAAAATGACATCCATAAAACAAAAACCAAAAAGCGCGACGCGCTTTATCGGATCACCCTCAACAGCTTTTCCCGATAGGCATCCAGAATGACGGCGAGCACAATGACAAGGCCTAGCACGATCGGCTTGAAATTGTCGCCGACGCCGAGCAGCTCGTAGCGACGCCGGCGACCGGGCCACCGATGTTGACGCAACAGATAGACCATGGCGACGATGCCGGCGCGTTCTCCCTTCCGCCGGAGCGCTGTATCCTTCTCAGGCTAGTGATTCCCGCAGACAGGAAACCTTCATGAACGGCCTGACGCCCATACTTTCCACCGTGACCGCCTCGTTCCTTGCCTCCTTCGTCGAAGTGGTCGAGGCCTTCACCATCGTGCTGGCGGTAGGCGTCACCCGCAGCTGGCGGCCAGCGCTGACAGGCGCGGCGCTGGCGCTGGCGGTGCTGGCGGCTCTGGTGCTGGCCTTCGGACCGCTGCTGGCGCTGATTCCCATTGCGGTGCTGCAGTTCGTCGTCGGCGTGCTCCTAGTCCTGTTTGGCATGCGCTGGTTGAGAAAGGCCATTTTGCGCAGTGTCGGCGTCATCGCCCTGCATGACGAGGACGCGGCCTTTTCAAAGGAAACCGCCGCTTTGCAGCAGCAGGCCAATGACCGCCGCGCCGATTATCTGGCCGGGCTCGCGGCCTTCAAGGCGGTGCTGCTCGAAGGTGTCGAGGTGGTGTTCATCGTCATTGCCGTCGGCGCCGCGCATGCACAGACCTTCTATGCCAGCCTTGGCGCGTTGGCAGCCTTCGTCCTGGTAACGATCATCGGCCTTGCGGTGCACAGGCCGCTGGCGCGGGTGCCGGAAAACGCGCTCAAATTCGCCGTCGGCCTGATGTTGACAAGCTTCGGCATTTTCTGGACCGGCGAAGGCCTGGGCACCGACTGGCCGGGCGCCGATCTGGCGCTGCTGGCCATCTTCGCAATCATCGCCGTCGCGTGCTTCGCCATGGTGCGCTGGTTGCGCGCCAGCTACCCCAAGGCTGCACAAGGAGTTGCTCGATGAACGTCGTCCGCCTCATTCTAAAGGAGCTCGTCGGCATGTTCATCGACGACGGCAGCCTTGCGACGCTGGCGCTGCTGTTGATCGTAGCGATTGCCGCGGCAGTGAAGCTGCTGGCGTTGCCGCCGCTTGCCGGCGGCGTCCTGCTTCTGCCCGGCTGCCTCGTCATCCTGCTCTACAGCGTGCGCCGCGCGGCACGGCGCTCCGGTCAGTAGAGGGTGAAAAACACCGGCAGCATGCCGCTGATCCGCAACTGCTCAATCGTCTCGATGGCCGGGAACAGCGCCAGGAAATAGAGCCCGTCCGTGAATGTCCGCCGCAACGCCTTTGTCGAGAACCGGCGTTCGGCTTGATCGTGAAACAGCAGCGGGTTCGGCCAGAAAGGCGGCGTGCGTTCGGCATAGACGCTGTAGGCGGGGCCGAACTTTCCAAACAGGAACTCGGCTTCCTTGCGCACCGTCACCCGGAACACCAGGTAGCTCACCAGAGCCAGCGCCGCCGCCACCAGCACCGAGCCGTACATCAACCCGACGCCCGCCGCGCCGACCGTGGAAAAGAAGTAGAGCGGGTTCCGGCTCATCGAGAACGGGCCGATGGTGACCAGCTCGTCGTTCTTCCTTCCGCCGACATAGAGAATGCTCCACAGACGGCCAAGGAAGCAGACCAGCACGAAGCCGATGCCCAGCGCCTCAATGTATCCGTGCCCGTCCGAGCCTTCGACGTGAAAGGGCTTGGTGAACAGCAACAGCATGACGGCGAGGGCTGCCGCCACTTGTATGACGAGCAGGCGCTTGTGCTGGTCGAACGCCTTCGGCGCCGGCTTGGGGGGAGCGTAGCTCATCATAGTTCCTGCACCCCGGCAGGGCTCATAGCGCCGGTGTCTCGCCACCCACTAGCGAGACGGCGGCCGACTATCTGGCCGTCAATCTTGGCTTCGGACTGACCGTCACCTCGCTGATCATGACCGGCATCCTTGTCGTCGCGCTGGCGCTGCAATTCGCGCAGAAGCGTTATGTGCCATGCCTATTGGCTGGCGGTGGTGCTGATCAGCGTCGTCGGCACCTTGATCACCGACAATCTGGTCGACAATTTGGGCGTCCGTCTGCAAACCACCACGATTGCCTTGGGCGATGTCCATACTTGGGCAAAGCCGGTATTCATCGTTCTGATCTGCATTCATGCCGGTGCGGCATTCTTCCATCATTTTATTCTGAAAGACGCCGTGCTGCGCAGGATGCTTGTCCCTGCGCGCGATCCGGTCGGATGACACTTATGGACATGTGCAACGACCACGAGCGACCAGGCGCCGGCGGATATTCTAGGAACGGACCGCCGCCGGTGCTAGCATGCCGCTCTGGCAAAGCCTCGGCAACAGACCGGAACAGAGATGCGACTTCTCCTTGTTGAGGATGACCCCAGGACCGCAGACTATGTCGTCAAGGGCCTGAGCGAAGCCGGGCATGTCTGCGATCTGCTGCGCGACGGGCATGACGCGCTGTTTGCCGCGACACGCGACGCCTATGACGTGATCGTCGTCGACCGCATGCTGCCCGGCCTCGACGGCCTGTCGATGATCAAGGCGGTGCGGGCGGCGGGCGTGCGCACGCCGGCGATCTTTCTGACCTCGGTCGGCGGCGTCGACGACAGGGTTGAAGGGCTCGAGGCCGGCGGCGACGACTATCTCGTCAAGCCATTCGCCTTTTCCGAACTGCTCGCCCGCATCAACGCGCTCGGCCGTCGCCCTGCGGTGCAGGAGCTGAAGACGACGCTGCGCATCGCAGACCTCGAAATGGACCTGATCCAGCGCCGCGTCACCAGGCAGGGCCAGGCGATCGACCTGCAGCCGCGCGAATTCAGCCTGCTCGAAGTGCTGATGCGCGGCGAGGGCCGCGTCATCACCCGCACCATGCTTCTGGAACGGGTCTGGGATTTTCACTTCGACCCCAAGACCAGCGTCGTCGAAACCCATATCAGCCGGCTGCGCGCCAAGATCGACAGGCCGTTCGAAACCGCGTTGATCCACACCGTGCGCAACACTGGCTACAGTGTTCACGACTGAGGCGCGGCATGACAGAAACTTGCCATGACTGAAGCTTGCCATGACTGAAACGCACTATGACTGAGACAGGCTCTCGCCTGCTGCGCAGCACGCCGTTTCGGCTGGCCCTGACCTTCGCCTTGCTGTTCGTGCTCGCCTTCATCCTGTCAGGCGCCATCGTCTACCAGCTGATGAGCGCGGATCTTGCCGAGCAGCTCGACCAGTCGGTCAAGGAGACCTATTCGGTCGTGGCGGTGACCTATGCCGGAAACGACCGGGAGGATCTGGTTTCGGCAGTCGACAGCCACGCCGCGCTCAGCCCGAGCAAGGAACAGCTGTTCTCGCTCACCGATCCCGCCGGCAATCGCCTGGCCGGGAATTTCACCGCCGCCGACCTTCCCGATGGCTTTTCGGATTTTGCCGCTTCCCTGCCAGGCGTTGCGCCGGACACTATGTACCGCGCCTGGACCGGTTCGGTCGGGCCCAACAGCCTGACAATCGCCTTCTCGCTCTCCGAAACCGAGGAGCTGGAACGCATCGTTTTGATGAGCTTCGGCTGGGCCACCCTGATCATTTCAGGGCTGGCGGTAGCTGGCGGCGCCTTGCTGGCGTCGCGTGTGCAGCGTCGCCTCGACGGCATTGCCACCACCATGGACGATGTCTCCAACGGCCGGCTCGACGCCCGCATTCCACTGCTCGGCAATGGCGACGACATTGACGGCGTCTCGCGCCAGGTCAACGCCGCGCTGGAGCGGCTGGCGGCGCTGGTGGACGGCATGCGCCAGGTCAGCGCCGACATCGCGCATGATCTGAAGACGCCGCTCAACCGGCTGCAGATGATTTTGGAAGCTGCGGCCGACAGGACCGCGCGGGGTGAGGCCGTTGCCGATGAGCTGGCGGAGGCACGTGGGGAAAGCCTGCAGATCAACGATACTTTCGATGCGCTGTTGCGTATTGCCCAGATCGAGGCCGGCGCCCGCAAGTCGCGCTTTGTCGATCTCGACCTCACCGGCGTCATCGATGCCATTGCCGAAATCTACGCCGGTGTCGCCGAGGATGACGGCAAGTCGCTGTCGGCCACGATCGTCCACGGCACCCCATGCCTGGTCCACGGCGACCGCGACCTGCTGACGCAATTGTTTGCCAATCTGGTTGAGAACGCGCTGCGGCATTGCCCCGATGGCACGGCAATCCTTCTATCGGTGCGGCGGCAAGGCGACCGCATTCTGGCTGAGGTCGCCGACAATGGCCCCGGCATCCCGGCGCAGGAGCGCGAAAAAGTGTTCCAGCGGCTCTACCGGCTGGACTCCAGCCGCACCACGCCCGGCAGCGGCCTGGGCCTCAGCCTTGTGCGGGCCATCGCCGACCTGCATGGTGCAACGATTGCGCTGGAGGATCGCCGGCCTGGGCTGGCGGTAATTGTCGGGTTTCCTCGGGCGGAGGGCACCGGTCCCGGCTTGAAATGACAACGCCAGAGCCAGGTCGACCCCACTCCGTCGAGCGAAGCAGCGACGGAGTGGGGGAAGGCACTCATGAAACGCCAAGTCGCTGACAACTTTCTCCAAGTTGATGATCGCATCCGACAAAGGCGGTCGCGATTAGCCTTGCACATGTTTCCACCCGGAACGGCTGCGGGTTAATCAAGATGATCGTTGAACCTATCGGCCCACCGCACCCCGGCGAAAATCCGAGGGCGACATCCCTGCCAGCTTGCGGAAGGATTTGTTGAAGGCGCTGAGCGAGCCGAAGCCTGAATCCATGGCGACGCGCAGCACATTGGCGTCTTCATGCATCAGCAGCGCCTGCGCGTAGCTCAGCCGCAGCAGATTCATATATTCGTTGAGCGTCATGCCGGTCGATTTCTTGAAAATGCTCATGGCGTATTTGGGATGGATGTCGGCCGCCGCCGCGATGTCGACGCAGTCTATGTCGTAGAGGAAATTCTCGGCGATGAAGTCGCACATGCGACCGACATTGCGCAGCGATTGCTGGTCGAACGGGCCGCCGGGTTCCTGGCCGATGGCGGTTTCCGGCACCAGCCGGTAGGGCTCGAAGCGCACCCGCTCCAACCGCAGCAGCAGCTCGTTCACGGCGTGCTCGGTTATCGCCGCATCGCCCGAGCGGAAATAGCGGTTCCAGCGCTCGAAATTGTGATGGTCGGCCTGGTCGGTCGCCGATGTCACCAGCGTGGCGCCGGTCATCAGCCTGTGGCGGACATCCGTCGGCAGATGCAGGCGGAAGAAATGCACCAGCGGCAGATGCGCGCCGGCATAGATGGCGTCGTCGGAGAGATCGTCCATCTGGTGCGGCAGCCCGCCCCAGAACAGGCACATGTCGCCGGCCGACAGCGAGATCTCGTGCTCGTTCATGCGGTAATGCACGCTGCCGCGGACGATGAAATTGACCTCGACCTGGGCATGCCAGTGCGGCTTCAGCATCACCAGCGGATGGTTGTGAAACATCTGCAAAGCCATCGGCAGGCCTTCGACGCTGCTGGCGCCAGGCTGGTAAAACGGCCGTTCCGGCATCTTACTTTCCGCCCATCTTTTATTCCCGTTGTCAGGGACAAGCCTTCCGCGCCGCCTAGTCTAGCCATGCTCGCGAAGAGAGAGCAAATGAAATGGGAGGATTTCAATGCGCACGACACTGATCTGTGCCGCGCTGGCGCTTGGCCTGGGCTCAGGCCCGGCTTTGGCGCAGTCCGGCGAAATCACGATCTGGAGCTGGAATATCGCCGCTTCGTCGCTGAAGGCGACGGTGGCCGGCTTCAACAAGCAGTATCCCGACGTCAAGGTCACCGTTCAGGATCTCGGCAACCAGCCGACCTATGACAAGTCGATCGCCGGCTGTGCGGCCGGCGGCGTCGGCCTGCCCGATATCGTCTCGATCGAAAACGGCGAGGCCGAGAACTACTGGAGCCAGTTCCCCGATTGCTTCGTCGATTTGCACACGCTGGGCTACACCGCCGACGACCAGAAGAAATTCCCGGATTTCAAGCGCACCGAATTGGAGGTCGGCGACAAGGCCTATGCCATGCCGTGGGATTCCGGCCCAGTCGCCGCCTTCTACCGCCGCGACTTCTACGAGAAGGCCGGGGTCGATCCGGCCTCGATCAAGACCTGGGACGATTTCATCGCCGCCGGCAAGAAGGTCCAGGCCGCCAATCCCGGCGTCACCATGACCAATGCCGATTTCAACGGCGACACCGAATTCTTCCGCATGATTTCCAACGAACAGGGCTGCGGCTATTTCGCCGCCGATGGGCAGTCGATCACCGTCAACCAGCCGAAATGCGTCGACACGCTGGCCAAGATCAAGGACATGAAGGACGCCGGCATCATCTCGTCGGCCGACTGGGGCACCAAGATCACCAACAACACCGCCGGCACCGTCGCCACCCAGGTCTATGGCGGCTGGTATGAGGGCACCATCCGCACCGAATCCGCCGGCGAAAACGGCAAATGGGGTGTCTATCTGATGCCGAGCCTGACCGCCGACGGCCCGCGCGCCGCCAATCTCGGAGGCTCGTCGCTCGCCATCACCTCAGCCTCGAAGAACAAGGAGGCCGCCTACGCCTATCTGAAATACACGCTCGAGACCAATGAAGGCCAGATCACCATGCTCAGGGATTTCGGCCTGGTGCCGTCACTGATCTCGGCGCTCGACGATCCCTATGTCTCGCAAGGCCTGCCCTATTGGGGCGGCCAGGCAGTGTGGAAGGACATTCTCGCCACGCTGCCCAAGGTGGTGCCGAGCCGCGGCACGCCGTTCCAGAGCGACGCCGAAATCATCATGCGCGCCGTGCAGACCAAATATCTCGGCGGCGGCTATCCCGATGCCAAGGCCGCCCTCGACGACGCCGCCAGCCAGATCGCTTCGGCGACGGGACTGCCGATCAAGTGACCAAGGCGGTGATGCTGGCGGGCCAGATATAGGGCAATTTGCCGGACCGTTGGCGCTGCCCCTCACCTGCCTGCCGGCATCCTCTCCCCGTATAGTGGCGGGGAAAGGGACGCTCTCGCCCAACAGATCGCCAATTGCCGGCGGCGTCCGCCGGCTAACAACACGCCGGATATCAGCCGGGAAAGAGGAAGGAGGAGGAACCATGCGCTACCAGAACGCCACGGCCTATCGCTTCCTCACGCCCTACCTCCTGATCTTCGCCATCTTCTGGGTGTGGCCGATCATCTCCTCGTTCATGATTTCCTTCCAGGCGACTCGCACGGTGCCCTGGCGCTTTGCGCCGACGTTCAACTGGGGCCGCCTGATCGGCGACCCCGCTTTCTTCAACGCGCTGAAGAACACGCTGCTCATCCTCGTCATCCAGGTGCCGGTGATGATCTCGCTGGCGATCATCATGGCGGTGCTGCTGAACTCGCCGCTGCTGAAAGCACGTGGCCTCTACCGCTTTGCCTTCTTCGCTCCGGTGGTGGTCGGCGAGGTCGCCTATTCCGCCGTGTTCCGGCTGATGTTCAACCTGGATTTCGGCATCATCAACAAGCTCCTCGCCGGCGTCGGCCTGGCCAAGATCGACTGGTTCTCCAACGTCACACCGGCCATGGCGCTGATCATGATCGCGGTAACCTGGCGCTGGGCCGGCTACAACGCCATCATCCTGCTCGCCGGCCTGCAGTCGATCCCCGAGGACGTCTATGAAGCAGC
Organism: Mesorhizobium sp. C416B; assembly: GCF_030323165.1. Classification (NCBI taxonomy): domain Bacteria; kingdom Pseudomonadati; phylum Pseudomonadota; class Alphaproteobacteria; order Hyphomicrobiales; family Phyllobacteriaceae; genus Mesorhizobium; species Mesorhizobium sp. C416B. The sequence goes on along the minus strand of NZ_CP100471.1, from coordinate 3,848,361 downwards.
GACGCTCGACCGCGTCAGCAAGCTCAAGCAGTTCTTCTACATAACGCTGCCGCTGCTCAAGCCGGTCATCGTGTTTTGCGCCGTGCTGTCGATCATCGGCACGATGCAGCTGTTCACCGAGCCGTTCCTGATCACGGAGCGCGGCGGCCCCGGCGGCGGCACCGAGACGCTTGGCCTGCTGCTCTACCGCCAGGGTTTTCGCTCGCTCAATTTCGGCTACGCCTCGGCCGTCGCCTACACCATGGCGGGGCTGGCCATCGCCATCACGCTGGTGCAGCTGTGGCTGACACGAGAGCCGAAATGAGAGGGGAGCCGAAATGAGTTCGCTGTCGCAACGCCGGCTCGGCCGCAGCGTCCTGCTGCATCTGGTCCTGACACCGCTGGCGGTGATCTGGCTGTTTCCGCTGTGGATGATGGTGGTGTTTTCGACCATGCCCGACAACGGCATTTTCAGCCCCGGCATCGAGCTTCTGCCGCACGGCAATTTCGTCGACAATTTCAACAACCTGCAGCGCGACACCAATTTCGTCGGCGCTATCGGCATTTCGGTGGCGGTGGCGGTGACCTACACCTTCTTCTCGGTGCTGCTGACCTCGATGGCCGGCTGGGCGCTCGCCCGCTATCAGTTCTTCGGCAAGGGCGCGGTGGTGGCGATCATCCTCGGCACCATCACGCTGCCCTATGCGGTGGTGCTGATCCCGCAATTCATCATGGTGGCGCGCGACTTCCAGCTCGCCAACACCTGGATTGCGCTGATCGTGCCACCCTTGTTCAATTCGCTGGGCGTGCTGTTCATGCGCCAGGCTTTCTCGATGATGCCGGCCGACCTTTTCGACGCGGCACGTGTCGAGGGCGTCAAGGAATGGCGTATCTTCCTGTTCGTCGCTTTGCCGCTGGCGCGGCCGATGCTGGCGGCGCTCGCCATCATCCTGTTCCTCGCCTCGTGGAACAATTATCTCTGGCCGCTTTTGATCAACAGCCAGCCCGGCGCGATGACGGCCCCTGTGGCGCTCGGCACGCTGATCGGCCTGACCAAGGTCTCATGGGGCGGCATCATGGCCGGCGCCGTCATGCTGACCGTACCGATGCTGGTCGTCTTCGTGCTGCTGCAGCGCCATTTCATCGCCGGCATCGCCGCCGGTGCCGTCAAGTAGGGACAACAGCGATATGGCGGCAGTCACCCTCACCAATGTCGTAAAACGCTTCGGCGTCTATGAGATCATCCATGGCGCCAACATCGATATCGCCGATGGCGAGTTCGTCGTCTTTGTCGGCCCGTCGGGTTGTGGAAAATCGACGCTGCTCAGGATGATCGCCGGGCTGGAGGATATCAGCGGCGGCGAGATCGCCATTGGCGGCAAGGTGATGAACGATGTCGAGCCGGCCGAGCGCGGCATCGCCATGGTGTTCCAGTCCTACGCGCTCTACCCGCACATGAGCGTGGAGCAGAATCTGAGCTTTGGTCTCAGGATGACCGGCAACCCCAAGGAGGACACCGAGCGGCGGGTGAAGCGGGCCTCCGAAATCCTGCGCATCACAGAGTTGATGGCGCGGCGGCCGAGGCAATTGTCCGGCGGCCAGCGCCAGCGCGTCGCCATTGGCCGCGCCATCGTGCGCGAACCGCAAGTCTTCCTGTTCGACGAGCCGTTGAGCAATCTCGACGCCGAGCTGCGCGTCCAGATGCGGGTCGAGATCTCGCGCCTGCACAAGGAACTCGGCACAACGATGATCTATGTCACCCACGACCAGACCGAGGCGATGACGCTGGCCGACCGGATCGTCGTGCTGCGCGGTGGCCATGTCGAGCAGATCGGCAGGCCGCTCGATCTCTACGACAATCCCGACAACCAGTTCGTCGCCGGCTTTGTAGGCTCGCCGAAGATGAATTTCATCAAGGGCCGCGTCGTCGGGCGCAACATGAGCAGCGTCACCGTCGAGCTGGTGGGCGAGGAAATGACCCGCATTATGCAACCGTTGACCGGCGCCGTGCCGCAAACAGGAGCCAAGGTCATTGTCGGCGTGCGGCCCGAACATTTCGGCAATGGCGGCGAAGGCGACGCCGACCTCACCGTCGGCATCGACGTGGTCGAGCATCTCGGCGGCACCAGCTTCATCTATGCCAGGACCGCCCATGGCGAAGACCTGGTGATCCAGCGCGACGCGGCAAAGGTCCCCGACACCCAGGAGATCACCGTGTCCATCCGCAAATCCTATCTGTTCGACGAAAACGGCCAGCGGCTGCGCTGAGCGCTTCCAGCCTTGCAAGGAGAATGACCATGACTGCAACCGCGCCCATCCGCTGGGGGATACTCGGGCCTGGCGACATCGCCAAAGCGTTCGCCCGCGGCGTGGCAGGCTCGCGCACCGGCACGATCGTGGCGCTCGGCGCCCGCAATCCCGGCAAGGCAGGCCTGGCCGAGACGTTTCCCGGCGCCCGCATCCTCGACGGTTACGACGCGCTGCTCGCTGACCCCGAGGTCGACGCCGTCTATATCGCCATCCCGCATCCCGGCCATGCCGAATGGGCAATCAAGGCGGCGGAAGCCGGCAAGCATGTGCTGTGCGAAAAGCCGCTGGCGCTGACCGCCTTCGAGGCCGACGCCATGATCCATGCTGCGCGCAAGGCCGGCACCTTCCTCGGCGAAGCGTTCATGTACCGGCTGCACCCGCAGACGGCGAAGCTGGTGGAACTCATCAAGTCGGGCGTCATCGGCGATGTCAGGCTGATGAAGTCGAGCTTCGGCTTCGCCATGCCGGGCTTCATGCCCGAGCACCGGCTCTACGCCAACGATCTCGCCGGCGGCGGCATCCTCGATGTCGGCGGCTATCCCGTCTCGATGGTGCGGCTGATTGCCGGGGCTGCGACTGGAAAACCCTTCGCCGAGCCGGACAAGGTTGTCGGCACCGCCCATCTCGGCAAGTCCGGCGTCGACGAATGGGCCTCGGCGCTGCTGCATTTTCCCGGTGGCATCGTCGCCGAGGTATCCTGCAGCATCTCGCTCAAACAGGACAATGTGCTGCGCATCCTCGGCACCAAGGGCCGCATCGAAGTGCCGGATTTCTGGTTCGCCGGCGGCGGCAACCGCGATGGCGGCCCTGGCCGGATCGATGTAATCCTCGCCGACGACACGCGCGATACCATCAGCGTCAACGAAACCCGCCATCTCTATTCCTTCGAGGTCGACGCCGCCGGCGAGGCGATCCTGGCCGGCAAACAGGAGTTCGCCTGGCCGGGCATGAGCTGGGCCGACAGCCTCGGCACGCTGCGCGTCCTCGACAGATGGCGCGCCGCCGTCGGGCTCGAATATGAGATCGAAAAGCCGGCTAAGCGAACCAACACCATTTCGGGCCGGCCGCTGCGCACCGGCGGCACGGCCATCGGCAAGCGCAAGATTCCGGGCCTGTCGAAGCCGGCCTCCGTGGTGGCGCTCGGCTTCGAGGATTTCCGCACCTTCTCGTCGGGCGCAATCCTGCTCGACGCCTTCTTCGAGACCGGCGGCAATCTGTTCGATACCGGCTATGTCTACGGCGCCGGCTACACCGAAACGCTGCTTGGCCAATGGCTCAGGAATCGCGGCGTGCGCGAGCAGTCGGTGATCATCGCCAAGGGCGCCCACTCGCCGCTCTGCTATCCCGATGTCATCGGCAAGCAGCTCGCCCAGTCGTTGGACCGGCTGCAGACCGACCATGTCGACCTCTATTTCATGCACCGCGACAACCCGGATGTGCCGGTCGGCGAATTCGTCGATGCGATGGACGCCGAGGTCAAGGCCGGCCGCATCCGTGGCCCGTTCGGCGGCTCGAACTGGACGATGGCGCGCATGGACGAGGCGATTGCCTATGCCGAGCGCACCGGCAAGCAGAAGCCCGGCGTGCTCTCCAACAATTTCTCGCTGGCCGAGATGCTGGAACCGATCTGGGCCGGCTGCATCACCTCGTCCACCGACGACTGGAAATCCTGGTTGACGAAAAGGCAGATGCCCAACTTCGCCTGGTCGAGCCAGGGCCGCGGCTTCTTCACCGACCGCGCCGGCCGCGACAAGCAGGACAATGAGGAGCTGGTGCGGGTCTGGTATTCCGAGAAAAATTTCGGCCGCCGCGACCGCGCCATCGAGCTGGCGCAGCGCCTGGGCAAAAGTCCGATCCACATCGCGCTCGCCTATGTGCTGGCGCAGCCTTTTCCGTCGGTGCCGTTGATCGGCCCGCGCACGCTGGACGAGTTGGAGGACAGTTTGAAGGCGCTGGATATCAAGCTGTCGGCGGAGGATGTGGCGTGGCTGGATAGCGGGCCGGAAAGGCGGCGGGCTTAGCAGCTAATCTCCCCCCTTGAGGGGGAGATGTCGCCGAAGGCGACAGAGGGGGTCGCCTCGCGTGGAGCGCTAACCTCCTTCTGCAGCGGCAGGTAGGCCGAGCCCAGTCGAACGACCCCCTCTGGCCTGCCGGCCATCTCCCCCGCAAGGGGGGAGATTAGCAGCTCATGCGTTCCACCTACCGATCGATCCGTGTCGACAAAATAATCGACGACGACGTCCGCTCGACCCCGTCCATCGCCCCGATCTCGTCCAGCAACGCATCCAGATCCCTGATCGACGGCGCGTCGACGATGACGATCATGTCGAAATTGCCGCTCACCGAGTGCAGCGTCCGTACCGGCGGCAGCGCCTGCAGCGCCCGCACCACCTTGTCGGCGAGCTTGGGCGTGACGGTGAGCAGCACATGCGCCCGCACAAGCCCCTGCTCGTAGTCCGGCGCCATCCGCACGCCATAGCCGGTGATGATGCCGCGCTGTTCCAGCCGCTCGATCCGGCTCTGCACTGTCGTGCGCGAAACGCCGAGCTGGCGCGCCAGCTCAGTGGTCGACGCGCGGGCATTGGCGCGCAGCAGGGAAAGCAGTTTTTGTTCGGCGTCACTGAGCATTTCGACGAACCTCGTCGGCGTATCGTTCAAGTGCAGGGTTCATTTCAAACGATCCCACGCTTCCTTTCGACAGGCAAGCTGCGATTCTTGAAGGCATCGCGTCCACCGCGCGGCGGTCTGGGCCAAAGAGTTTTCACGAGGGGCAAGGTCATGAAGAAAATCATCGTCGTCGGCGCCGGCAAGATCGGCTCCACCATTGCAGGCATGCTCGCCGACAGCGGCGACTACCACGTCACCGTTGTCGACCGCGCGGCGGCGCAGTTTGCCGCGGCCGAACTTCCCGCCGGCGTCGAGGGGCTGGAGCTCGATATCGCAGCGCCGGGCGCACTCGAGGCCGCCCTTGCCGGCGCCTTCGCCGTGCTGAGCGCCGCCCCCTTCCATTTGACCACGCGCATCGCCGAAGCGGCCGCCGCCACCGGCGTGCACTATCTCGATTTGACCGAGGATGTCGTCTCGACCCGCCGCGTCAAGGAGCTGGCCAAGTCGGGCAACAGCGCCTTCATTCCGCAATGCGGCCTGGCGCCGGGCTTCATCTCGATCGTCGCCAATGATCTCGCCAGCCGCTTCGACACGCTGGAAAGCGTTCGCATGCGCGTCGGCGCGCTGCCGCAATACCCGTCCAATGCGCTGAACTACAATCTGACCTGGAGCACCGACGGCGTCATCAACGAATATTGCGAACCCTGCGAGGCGATCGTCGAGGGCGAGCTGATCGAGGTGCCGCCGCTGGAGGAGCGCGAAGAGTTCTCGCTCGACGGCGTCACCTATGAGGCCTTCAACACCTCCGGCGGTCTCGGCACGCTGGCCGAGACGCTGAAGGGCAAGGTGCGCACGCTGAACTACCGCACCATCCGCTATTCCGGCCACGCGGCGATCATGAAGGCGCTGCTCAACGATCTCGGCCTGCGCCACCGCCGCGACGTGCTGAAGGACATTTTCGAGAGCGCCCTGCCGGCAACGCTGCAGGACGTGGTCATCGTCTTCGTCACCGTCTCGGGCCGCCGCAATGGCCGCCTGCTGCAGGAAACCTACGCCAACAAGATCTATTCGCAGCGCATTGGCAGCCAGGTGCGCAGCGCAATCCAGATCACCACTGCCTCAGGCATCTGCGCCGTGCTCGACATGCTGGCCGACGGCACCTTGCCGGCGACCGGTTTCGTCAAGCAGGAAGACATCGCGCTGGATGCGTTTCTCGCCAATCGTTTTGGGCGCGCTTATGCGCAGCACGAGATGGTGAGCCGGCTGGCGAGCTGAGCTACTTCACCCTCCCCCTTGTGGGGAGGGTCGGCGCGCAATCGGAGCGAAGCGGAGATGGCGAGACGGGGTGGGGGGTGAGCGCCGACGGTTGGCGAGGACCCCCACCCTGCTCCGCTCCGCGATCGACCCTCCCCACAAGGGGGAGGGTAAAGCGCCCGCTACTTCCGCAGAGCCATCGGTCGTCCGAGCAGAAACCGGATGAAGTTGCCCGCGGTCCGCGGCGCCATGCGGGGCTGCGTCGCCTGTCGTGGCGCGCTTTGCCTTCGCGCTGGCACCTTGGGTTCGACACCCGGTCGGCCCACCGTGAAGGAGGGCCCCGAGACCGGCTTCCCCCTCAACACGTTGGCGGCGTTGTTGTCATGGATGACGATGCACCATTGCGCGCCCTTCGATGCCGCCACGACGGTGTTGAAGCGCGTCGCCATTTTTGCGTGGTGCTCGCTGTAGACGCCGCTCATCGCCGGCGATCTCCTTTCGACCAGCGTGCCGAACGCCGACGTGACATAGTCGTGGTGCGTGTAGCGTCCGCTTGCCGTCTCGAAATTCTGGCCGTCCGGAAAGGCAATGTAGAGCGGCTGCAGGTCCACCACACGCTTTTCGATCTCCCGGCGCGCGTAGTGGTCGACGCGCTCCATGAAGGTCGGCGCCAGCGCGTCGTCGCTGTCGAGCCGCGTTAGCGAGACATACTCGGCATCGCTGTCGTCGTGGACGAAAGCATTGAAGCGATTGTTGTAATCGTCGCCGGCCTCGACAAGGATCGGCCTGACGTCGACACCGGCCACGCAGCTGCACACGGTGCGAATATAGTTCTCGTGCGTATCGGCATCGAACGCCACAAGGACGGTAAAATCCTTCAGCGACTGGCCTTCGAGCGACGACGCGCAATAGGTGTCGAACAACGCCAGGCGCTCGACCAGCCAGACCGGGTCGAGATTGGCGCGGCCCTTTCCGTCCCACTGGCTTGGCTTGAAGCCAGCGGCGATGTTGTAGCGTATGGCGATGTATTTCTTCAGGCCGGTGTCCATGGACCGACACTTAGTACATTCCGCTGATCTGCGACAACCAACGGCTGGGCGGCCACCCTCCCCCTTGTGGGGAGGGTCGGCTCGCGGTCGGAGCGAAGCGGAGATGGCGAGACGGGGTGGGGGTGAGCGCTGACGGTCGGCGAGGACCCCCACCCCGCTCCGCTACGCGGATCGACCCTCCCCACAAGGGGGAGGGTAAGCGCACTTCAAATATGCAGCGCGTGGCCCAGCGCCTTCAGCGCCGCTTCCTGGAAGCCTTCGCCTTGCGTCGGATGCGCATGGATGGTCCCGGCGATATCCTCCAGCCGCGCGCCCATTTCCAGCGCCAGGCCGAACGCCGCCGCCAGTTCCGACACGCCTTGCCCGACCGCCTGGATGCCCAGCACCAGATGGTTGTCCGCGCGGGCGACAACACGAACAAACCCGTCCTCGCCGAGTTTCGTCATCGCCCGGCCGTTGGCGGCGAAGGGGAACTGGCCGATCTTGATTTCGCCTGAAGCCTTCGCCTCCTCCGGCGTTAGCCCTGCCGTCACCAGCTCCGGATCGGTGAAGCAGACGGCCGGGATCGAGCGCTTGTCCCAGCTGCGCTTGTGGCCGGCGACGATCTCGGCCACCATTTCGCCTTGCGCCATCGCCCGGTGCGCCAGCATCGGCTCGCCGGTGACGTCGCCAATGGCATAGATGCCGCGCATCGAGCTGCGGCACTGGTCGTCGATCTTGATGAACTTGCCGGCCACGTCGAGATCGATCTGATCGAGGCCCCAGCCCTCCGTCACCGGCTTGCGGCCGACCGTGACCAGGATCTTGTCTGCCGCGATTTTGGTGCTCTTGCCGTCCGCGGTCTCGACCAGCAGCGCGTCGCCCTTGACCCCCTTGGCCTTGGCGCCAAGCATCACCTCGACGCCGATCTGGGCCAGCCGTTTCACCACCGGCCGGGTCAGTTCCGCATCATACTGCGCCAGCACGCGCGGCAGCGCCTCGACCACGGTCACCGCGGCGCCCATTTTGGCGAACGCCATGCCGAGTTCCAGCCCGATATAGCCGCCGCCGACCACGGCGAGCTTTTTCGGCACCTCGCCGAGAGCCAGCGCTTCTGTGGATGAAATCACCGGGCCGCCGAACGGCAGGAACGGCAGTTCCACCGTCGCCGAGCCGGTGGCGATCACAACCGTTTCGGCGCGGATGATCTGGGTGCCGGTCTCGGTCTCGACCGCGACGGTCTTGCCGTCGCGGAACGTCGCCCAGCCATAGACGGTCTTGACCTTGGCCTTCTTCAGTAGCCCGGCAACGCCCCCGGTCAGCCGGCTAACAATGCCGTCCTTCCACGCAACCGTCTTGCCGAGATCGAGCACGGGCGCTGCTACCGAGATGCCGAGCGGACTGCTGCCGCCGGCCATATGCGCGACCTTCTCGAACTCTTCCGCCGCATGGATCATCGCCTTGGACGGGATGCAGCCGACATTGAGACAGGTGCCGCCCGGTTTGCCGGCTTCAACGATCACCGTATCGATGCCGAGCTGGCCGGCACGGATAGCGCAGACGTAGCCGCCGGGCCCGGCGCCGATGACCAGCAGCTTGCAGGAGATTTCTTTCATGGCGTGACCCTTTGATGCGAGGGAATGTTCCGTCGCGATCCTTCGCGCCCCCCTCTGTCCTGCCGGACATCTCCCCCACGAGGGGGGAGATCAGCAGCTTCTTCGCTTCGCTCATTCCTGCAACGATGGAGATTGGCGAAACCCTGCGTGACGTCCAATCTCCCCCCTTGTGGGGGAGATGCCTGGTAAGGCAGAGGGGGGCGCTGTCCCGCCGTCATCTCGGTCGTTCCGCCCCTCAATCCACAAATATCAGCGCTGGCGTCTCAATCAGCGCCTTGATCCGCTGCACAAACACCGCCGCATCCCAGCCGTCGACCACCCGGTGATCGAAGCTCGACGACAGGTTCATCATCTTGCGCGGGATGAACTTGGTGCCGTCCCAGACCGGCCGCACCATCATCTTGTTGACGCCGACGATCGCCACCTCAGGATGATTGATGACCGGCGTCGTCGCCACGCCGCCCATGGCGCCGAGCGAGGTAATGGTGATGGTCGATCCCGACAGCTCGTCGCGGCTGGCCGTGCCGGACTTCGCCGCTTCGGCCAGGCGGTTGAGCTCGGCCGCGCAATCCCAGAGGTCGCGCGCCTCGGCGTGCTTGACCACCGGCACCACCAGGCCCGACGGCGTCTGCGCGGCAATGCCGATATGGACGCCGCCATGCTGATGGATGATGCCGGCCTCGTCGTCGAACAGCGCGTTGATGTTGGGCTGGTCGGCAATCGCCTTGACCATCGCCCGCATCAGGAACGGCAGCAGCGTCAGCTTCGGCCTCTCCACACCCTTGCGCTTTTCCTTGTTGAGCGCCGCGCGCAACTCCTCGAGTGCTGTGACGTCGATCTCCTCGACATAGGTGATGTGCGGGATGCGTGACTTCGCCAGCGACATTTTTTCGGCGATCTTGCGCCGCAGTCCGATGACCTTGATATCCTCGACGCTGTCATTGCGCGCCAGACCCGACGCCTTCGCTACCTGCGGTCCGCGTGCCAGGAATGCCTCGATATCTTCGTGGCTGATGCGGCCGGCAGGGCCGGTACCCGACACCTGGCGCAGATCGATCCCCGCCTCCTTCGCCCTGAGCCGGATGGCGGGCGACGCCAGGGGCTTTTCGCCCTCCGGGCGCGGCGCGCCGGTGGGTGCCGCACCTTTAGATGTCGGCGCAGTACCCCCACCCCTGGCCCCTCCCCACAAGGGGGAGGGGGATTCAGTCTCAGCTGCCCGTGCGCTTTTGGCTGCTGGTGCAGGTGGTGGCGACTTGGCGTCGGATTTCGTGGCCGAAACGCCTCCCTCTTGTGGGGGTCCGGAGGACGGGCGAGACCCGTGGCTCGCCCCGGCAGGGGTGGGGGTCGGTGCCGCCGTGACCTCTGACAATTTCGAGCCTTCGCCGACATTGCCCTCCCCCGCCACTTTCAGCCGCACGATCGGCGAGCCGATCGCCACCGTGTCGCCGATCTCCGCGCCCAGCCACAGGATCTCGCCATCGACCGGCGAAGGTATTTCCACCGTCGCCTTGTCGGTCATCACGGCGGCAAGCACCGAGTCCTCGCGCACGAGGTCGCCGACCTTGACGTGCCACTCCACAAGTTCGGCCTCGGCGACGCCTTCGCCGACATCCGGCAGCTTGATGATGTGTTCGCCCATCCCTAGGCTCCCATGGTTTCGAGAAGCGCGCGGCCGACACGGGCCGGCCCCGGGAAATAGTCCCATTCCTGCGCATGCGGGTAGGGCGTGTCCCAACCGGTGACGCGCGCCACCGGCGCTTCCAGATGGTAGAAACAATTTTCCTGCACCAGCGCCGACAGCTCGGCGCCGAAGCCGGAGGTCAGTGTCGCCTCGTGCACGACGACGCAGCGTCCGGTCTTCTTCACCGAAGCGACTATCGCGTCGAGATCGAGCGGCAGCAGGGTCCGCAAATCGATGATCTCGGCATCGATGCCGGTTTCTTCCACAGCCGCCTGCGCGACATAGACCATGGTGCCGTAGGCGAGCACGGTGACGGCCGAGCCCGCCCGGCGGATCGCCGCCGTGCCGAGCGGCACCGTGTAATGGCCGTCGGCGACCTCGCCCAGTTCATGCTTCGACCATGGCGTCACCGGTCGGTCGTGATGGCCATCGAACGGTCCGTTATAGAGCCGCTTCGGCTCCAGAAAAATCACCGGATCGGGATCCTCGATCGCCGCGATCAGCAGTCCCTTGGCGTCGTGCGGATTGGACGGCACCACCGTCTTCAGCCCCGACACATGGGTGAACAGCGCTTCCGGGCTCTGGCTGTGCGTCTGGCCGCCAAAGATGCCGCCGCCGGTCGGCATGCGGACAACGATCGGGCAGGTGAAATCGCCGTTCGAGCGGTAGCGCAGGCGTGCTGCTTCCTGCGTCAGCTGGTCGTACGCCGGGTACATGTAGTCGGCAAACTGAATTTCCACGCATGGCTTCAGCCCGTAGGCGGCCATGCCGATGGCCGAGCCGACAATACCGGATTCGTTGATCGGCGCATCGAAGCAGCGGCTCTTGCCGTACTTCGCTTGCAGGCCTGCCGTGCAGCGGAAGACACCCCCGAAGAAGCCGACATCCTCGCCATAGACGATGACGCGTTCGTCGCGCGCCATCGACACGTCCATGGCGTCGCGGATCGCCTCGATCATGGTCCGTCTCGGCATGGTCAGACTCCCGCCTGCTGGCGCTGGCGCCTGAGATGCGGCGGCATCTCGGCAAACACGCCCTCGAACATCTCGCGCGTCGACGGCTTGCCGCCGGCATGCAGCGTGCCGTGGCCTTCAGCTTCCTTCTGCGCCGCGATCACCGTCTCGAGGATTTCCGCTTCGGCCTGGGCGTGACGCTCGTCCGACCAGACGCCGCGTTGGATCAGATGGTTCTTCAGCCGCATCACCGGATCGCCGAGCGGCCAGGCGTCGGATTCCGTCTTCGGCCGATAGGCCGACGGATCGTCCGAGCTCGAATGCGCGCCGGCACGGTAGGTGACATGTTCGATCAGCGTCGGCCCGAGATTCTGCCGCGCCCGCTCCGCCGCCCATTTGGCCACGGCATGCACGGCGAGATAATCATTGCCGTCGACGCGCAGCGCCGGAATGCCGAAGCCGAGGCCGCGCGCGGCAAAGGTGCCGGAGCCGCCACGCGCAATGCCTTGAAACGTCGAGATCGCCCACTGGTTGTTGACGACGTTGAGGATGACCGGCGCCTTGTACGTCGAGGCGAACACCAGTGCGGAATGGAAATCGGATTCGGCCGTCGAGCCGTCGCCGATCCACGCCGCCGCGATTTTCGAATCGTTGCTGATAGCGGAAGCCATCGCCCAGCCGACCGCCTGGATGTATTGCGTCGCCAGATTGCCGGAGATCGAGAAGAAGCCATGCTCCTTCGACGAATACATGATCGGCAATTGCCGCCCTTTGAGCGGATCGGCCTCGTTGGAATAAATCTGGTTCATCATCGTGACCATCGGATAGCCGTCGGCGATGAGCAGGCCGGCTTGCCGATAGGTCGGGAAATTCATGTCGCCTGGCGCCAGCGCCTTGCGGAAAGCGCAGCTCACCGCCTCTTCGCCCAGATGCTGCATGTAGAACGAGGTCTTGCCCTGGCGCTGCGCCATCTGCATGCGCGCATCGAAGCTGCGCAGCGTCATCATGTGGCGCAACCCCTCGAGCAGCTCCTCGTCGGTGAGCAGCCCGGCCCACGGCCCGACCGCCTCACCGGTGCGGTTGAGCACGCGGATGATCGAAAACGCCATGTCGCGGATGGTGCGCGGATCGACATCGATGTCCGGTCGCGGCACCGAGCCGGCCTTGGGGATCGGCACGTTGGAGAAGTCGGGCGTTCCGCCCGGCCGCACTTCCGGCTCCGGCACATGAAACCGCAACATCCCAGCATCGGTCATGACCATGGTCCTCCCATTTGCTGCGTCGATATTTGCACATCCGCGCGCCCGGCACAGCGCCAATTCATGGGGCGCCGCAACCCATCCGGCGTCACGGCCGGCAGGCGACCCCAAGATGCAGATATGTCTGCGAAATTTCTTGTCGATGTTGGGGAGCAGCGCGCAATTAGGCGCAAAGTTTTGCAGGATTTCCGGTAGATAGTCACTTCACGGCATCCGGGAGAGATAAAGCACCAAGGTCGGCGAACTCGCGCTTTCCTCTCCCCGTGATCGGGGGAGAGGTGTCGAGCGAAGCTCGACGGAGTGGGGGTCGACCCTTGGGCGCTAGGCAATGCTTGAAATAGTGCCCTTCCTTTGTCCGTTCGCGGCGATTGCCACGTGGCTCCCCCACTCCGTCTCGGCTTCGCCGAGCCACCTCTCCCCCCTCCGGAGGGAGAGGAAGGGCGCCAAGGTCTCGAACGCTTTGGAGAACGTTCACTCAGCGACCGCATCATGCTAACCACCCTCCATGGCGCAGAAAAAAGGATACGAGGTCGATTCGTGGCTGGCGAAGCCTGACGCGCGCATATCGATCGTCCTGCTTTACGGTCCCGACCGCGGCTTGGTCGCCGAGCGGGCCAAAGCCTTTGCCGCGAAAACCGGCCTGTCGCTCGACGATCCGTTCTCAGTCGTCCGGCTCGATGGCGCGGAGGTCGATCGCGACCACGGCCGGCTGCTCGACGAAGCCCGCACCGTGCCGATGTTCTCCGACCGGCGGCTTCTGTGGGTGCGAAATGCCAGCGGCCAGAAGGCCCTGGCCGACGACGTCAAGGCGCTGACCGCGGAGCCCGCGCGCGACGCCATCATTCTCATCGAGGCCGGCGACCTGAAAAAGGGCGTCGGACTGCGCGCGATCGTCGAGGCCGCCGACACCGCCATGGCGCTGCCTTGCTACGCCGATGAAGCCCGCGACATCGACAGCGTCATCGACGACGAGTTGCGCAAGGCCGGCATGTCGATGGCGCTCGACGCACGCCAGGCGCTGCGCCGCAATCTCGGCGGCGACCGGTTGGCCTCACGCGGTGAGATCGAAAAACTGGTGCTTTATGCCCACGGCCAGAAGGACATCAGCCTCGACGACGTAAGGGCGATGTCCGGCGACGTCTCCGGCGCCTCCTTCGACGACGCGGTCGATGCTGTGCTGGAGGGCAGGATCGGTGACTTCGACACCGCCTTCACCCGCCACTGCCTGTCCGGCGGCCATCCTTTCCTGGTGCTGTCCTCGGCGATGCGGCAGCTGCAGCAGCTTCAGGTCATGCGCGGCCAGATGGACACCGCCGGCCGCAACGCCGCCTCGGCCATGGCCGGCGCCCGTCCGCCGGTGTTTTTCTCGCGGCGCAAGCTGGTGGAGAAGGCGCTGGAGCGCTGGAACGTCGAGGCGCTCAGCCGCGCGCTGAACCGGCTGCAATCGGCCGTGCTGCAGACCAGGCGCAGGCCGGATTTGTCGGAAGCGCTGGCACGGCAGGCGCTGCTCAGCATTGCGGTGGAGAGCGCGAGGCTGGCGCAGCGGTGATCTCCCCCCTTGAGGGGGAGATGTCGCCAAAGGCGACAGAGGGGGTCGCCGCGCGTGGAGCGCTGGCGCCTTTCGCAACGACAAACGAGGTCGGCGCTTGATGCGAGACGACCCCTTCTGGCCTGCCGGCCATCTCCCCCTCAAGGGGGAGATCAGCAGTTCGATCCCTTCGGCAATCGCCAATAAAAAGAAGGGCCGGCAACCGCCAAGCCCTTTCTTCATCCTAAGCCAGAACTTCATTCGCCGGCTAAATATGGCGCAACCTCAACCTTCTACCGCTCGTCCTTCAACCGCCGGCATAGCTCGTCGAGCTGCTCCAGGCTGCGGTAGTCCACGCGGATCGCGCCGCCTTTGCCCTTGTGCTCGATGGTCACGATCATGCCGATCGTGTTGGTCATCAGCCTTTCTAGCGCCAGCGTGTCGGCATCCTTGCCCGATGCGCCGTGTGCTGGTTTTGCCTTGGGCGGCGTGCCGCCCGCCGGCATCTGCGCCAGCGCCTCGGCCTGGCGCACCGAAAGCCCTTCTTCGACGATCTGCTTGGCTAGCCCGGCGGGATCCTGCGCCGTCACCAGCGTCCGGGCATGGCCGGCCGACAGCGCGCCGTCGACCAGCATGTCGCGGATCACGTCGGGCAGCTTCAGCAGCCGCAGCGTGTTGGCCACGTGGCTGCGGCTCTTGCCGATGACATTGCCGAGGTCGGCCTGTGTGTAGCCGTGGTCGTCGATCAACTGCTGGTAGCCGAGCGCCTCCTCGACCGGGTTGAGATCGGTGCGCTGAACGTTTTCTATGATCGCCAGTTCCAGCGCTGTGCGGTCGTTGACGTCGCGCACGATGATCGGGATCTCGGTCAGCCCGGCTCGCTGGGCCGCGCGCCAGCGCCGCTCGCCGGCGATGATTTCGTAGCGCCCGGCCTGCGTCGGCGAAGGCCGCGCCACCACCGGCTGCACCACGCCATGTTCGCGGATCGACTGGGCGAGATCGGTCAGGTCGGCGTCGCCAAAGTGCCGGCGCGGGTTTTTCGGGTTCGGGCTCAGGAATTCGATCGGCACCTTGCCGTCCGCATTCAAGCCCGGCTTTTCGGCCGCTGCCACCGGGCGGTCGATCTCCCCGATCAGCGCCGCCAGTCCACGCCCCAGTCTCTTTCTCGAAAGGTCTTCGCTCATCTCAATTCCAGATTCATGATCGTTTCGGTGCCGGATCGGCTTTGTTTATCGACCCTGCCTAATCATGCGGCGCGCAATTTTCGCTCGCGGCGGATCACTTCGGATGCCAATTGCAGATAGGCTTGGCTGCCGGAGCATTTCAGGTCGTAGAGGATTGCCGGCTTGCCATAGGACGGCGCCTCGGACACCCGCACATTCCTAGGAATGATCGTCTCGTAGACCTTGTCGCCCATGTGTGCCCGCACGTCCTGCACCACCTGGTTGGCGAGGTTGTTGCGGCCGTCATACATGGTCAGCACGATGCCCTGGATTATCAGGTCCGGATTGATCGAACGGCGCACCTGCTCCACCGTTTCCAGGAGTTGGCTGAGCCCTTCCAGCGCGAAGAACTCGCACTGCAGCGGCACAAGAACAGAATCGGCTGCCGCCATTGAATTCAAAGTCAAAAGGTTGAGCGAGGGCGGGCAGTCGATCAGCACATAGCCGAACGGCGCACCACGCTCGGTGGCGGCGCGCAGCGCGTTGCGCAGCTTAAGCACCCGATCCGGCGCCGAGGCGATTTCCATCTCGATGCCGAGCAGATCGAGCGTCGACGGCACGATCGACAGGCCGGGCACCGCCGTTGGAATGGCGGCCTCTTCCAGGCCCAGTTCGCCGGTCAGCACATCGTAGGAGGAGACGGTGCGGTCCTTGCGGTCGATACCGAGACCCGTCGAGGCATTGCCTTGCGGGTCGAGATCGACGATCAGCACCTTTTCGCCGATCGCGGCCAGCGCCGTGGCCAGATTGATGGCGGTGGTTGTCTTGCCGACGCCGCCCTTCTGGTTGGCGACGGTGATGATGCGAGGTCCGGTTTTCATGGGTCTGTGCCAGGTATTCATGTGGGCCAGGTATTCATTGCGTCGCCAAGGTTGCGAAGGAGAGCTTACGCAGTCTGCAGATCGGTCACTTCGAGGATGACGCCATGGGCGTCGGTCATGCTCGGATGTTCTACCAGATCGAAAGCCCAGCGGTGAGTGCTTTCTTCCACCTCGGAGCGGTAATCCCGGCCTTTGTGGAACAGCGCCCGCGATCCCTTGGTCAGCCACGGCGCCGACAGATCGAGCAGCGCCGGCAGCGCGGCCAGCGCCCGCGCCGTGATGATTTCCGGTTCGGAAACAAGCGCATAGCTGTCGTCGATGCGCCGGGCGACGACCCGTGCCGGCAAACCGAACTGGCCAATGACCGCCTGTAAAAACGACGCTTTCTTGCGGTTGCTCTCGACCAGATCGATCGACGCGCCATCGCGCTCGACCAGCAGGAAAGCCAGCACTAGGCCCGGAAAACCGCCGCCCGAACCGAGATCGGCCCAGCGTTTGGCCTGCGGTGCGATTCGCGCCAATTGCGCGCTATCCAGAATGTGGCGGCCCCAGACGTCGTCCAGCGTCGACGGCGCGGCCAGATTGATGCTGCGGTTCCATTTCAGGAACAACTGTTCGAACTTCACCAACCGATCGAATGTTTCACGTGAAACCGGTCCCGCGGCCTCTTGCAGGCTCGCCCATGAGGCAGCGCTCACGCAACGGCCCTTTGCGCGGCCGATTCAGCGTTGCGGACGTGCGCGACGATGATTGCCAGCGCCGCCGGCGTCATGCCTTCCATACGCTGCGCGTCAGCGATCGAACGCGGCTGACGCGTTAGCATCTTCTGCTTCAGCTCATTGGACAGGCCGGGAACATCGGCGAAATCCACCGACGCCGGGATCAACCGGCTTTCCTCGCGGCGGATCTGTCCGACATCCGCCTGCTGGCGATCAAGGTAAACCGAATATTTCGCTTCCGTTTCGAGCCGCTCAGCGGTTTTGACGTCGATTGCGCTAAAGGCCGGCGCAACACGGGCCAGCCAGGCTATATCGACCCCGGGATGAGCGAGCAATTCATAAGCGGAGCGGCGCACGCCGTCCCTGTTGATCTCCAGCCCATGCCGCGCCGCTTCGTTGGGCGTCATCGTCGTCGCAACTGCGAGTTCGCGCGCCCTACCAAGATCCTGTGTGACTTGATTGAACCGCTGCGTCCGTTCCGGCGACACGATACCAAGCCGATTTGCCAGAGGCGTAAGCCTTTCATCGGCATTGTCGGCGCGCAGCGATAGGCGAAACTCCGCCCGCGAAGTGAACATGCGGTAGGGCTCGGCAATGCCGCGGCTGGTGAGGTCGTCGACCATCACTCCGATGTAGGCTTCGGTGCGGCTGAGCACGATTTGGTCGTCGGCCGCCGCCTTGCGCGCGGCGTTGAGCCCGGCGAGCAGGCCCTGCGCTCCGGCTTCTTCATAACCGGTGGTGCCGTTGATCTGACCGGCGAGGAAAAGCCCCGCAATCCGTTTGGTCTCAAGCGTCGGCTCCAACTCGCGCGGATCGACATGGTCGTATTCGATAGCGTAGCCGGGCTGCAGCATGGTCGCCCGCTCTAGCCCGGGTATAGTTTTGAGAATGTCGAGTTGCACATCCTCGGGCAGGGAGGTCGAAATGCCATTGGGGTAGACCGTGTCGTCGTCCAGCCCTTCCGGCTCGAGGAATATCTGATGACCTTCTCGATCGCCGAACTTGACGATCTTGTCTTCGATCGACGGGCAATAGCGTGGTCCGACCCCCTCTATTGAGCCGGAATACATGGCGGAGCGGCCGAGATTGGCGCGGATCAGCTCGTGCGTCGCCGGTGTCGTACGCGTGATGCCGCAATGGATTTGCGGATTCTTGATTGTGTCGGTGAGCAGCGAGAACGGCACTGGATGTTCGTCGGCCGCCTGGCTTTCCAGCGACGCCCAGTCGATGGTGCGGCCATCGAGCCGCGGCGGCGTGCCGGTCTTCAGCCGTCCAAGCGCGAAACCGGCGCGGCTCATCGTCGCCGACAGGCCAAGGCTCGCCTGCTCGTTCATCCGCCCGGCGACAATCTTCCTGTCGCCAATGTGAATAAGACCGCGGAGAAACGTGCCGGTGGTCAGCACCACCGCGCCGCACACCAACCGGCGCCCGTCGGCCAGGCGCACAGCGGCGACCCGTCCATCCACGATGTCGAAGTCCAGAACCTCGCCTTCGACGACGTCGAGACCGTTCTGCTGCCGAATCGCTTCCTGCATGGCCAGCCGATACAGCTTGCGGTCGGCCTGCGTGCGCGGCCCGCGCACGGCAGGGCCTTTGCGGCGATTGAGCAGGCGGAATTGGATGCCGGCAGCATCGGCGATGAGGCCCATCAGCCCGTCCATGGCGTCGATCTCACGCACCAGATGGCCCTTCCCGAGGCCGCCGATCGCCGGATTGCAGGACATGACACCGATCGTGTCGAAGCGCAGCGTGACCAGCGCGGTCCTGGCGCCGGCGCGCGCGGCAGCGGACGCAGCCTCGCACCCGGCATGGCCACCGCCCACCACAACCACATCATAGCGATCGATCATTGTCCCTTCCAGATTCAGAGATTTCCCGACACATGTCCCCACGAGAGGACGCTGTCAAGGATTGCAGGTTGATTCGTTCACGTGGACCGGAGTGCTGAAAGTCGCAGAGGTGTTTCACGTGAGTCATAGGAGCAGCGAAGCCTCGTTTGGCGCTGCCCCTTATCTACCTTCCGGCATCTTCTCCCCATGAACGGGGACAATGAGGGGCGGTGCAGGCTTTCGGCCACTTGCCCTTTTGCCAACCGTCTCATTTCACGTGAAACACGCACTTGGGCGGCCCCCTGTGTTTCACGTGAGTCACTCACACAGCGCGCCCCCCTGTTTCACGTGAGTCACTTCCCAATGCAAAACTGCGAAAAGATCACGTCCAGCAGGTCCTCGACATCCACCGCGCCGACAATCCGGCCAAGCCGGTCCGCCGCAAGACGCAGCTCCTCCGCCCGCAGCTCCTGGCCGCACTCTTGCCCCGACAAAGCCGAGATCAGAAAGCGCCTGGTCTCATTGAGCAGCTCCACATGCCGCAACCGAGACGGCAGGATGTCCCCGGCGTCGCCGATAGCAGCCGCGGCGCGCCTGCCGATCTCAGCCAGCAGTTCAGCCAAACCAGTGCCGTCCACCGTCGATATCAACGCATCATACGCCTCTGATCGCGGCGAACCTTTCAAGAGATCGACCTTGGTGCCGATTCTCAAAGCCGGGGCCTCGACAGGCATGTTGCCGATCGCAGTAGCGTCCGCCAGATCTTCCAGCAACAGCACCAGGTCAGCCGTGTGCGCCTTGGCCCGCGCCTTTTCGATGCCGATCGCTTCGATCTTGCCGGGCGACTCGCGCAGGCCCGCGGTGTCGGTTACCCTGACCCGCACTCCGTGGAGATCCAGCACCACTTCGAGCAAGTCCCGCGTCGTGCCGGGCTCGTCGGTAACAATCGCCGCCTCACGCCTGGCCAGCGCGTTGAACAGGCTGGATTTTCCGGCGTTCGGTGCACCGAGGATGACAACCTCAAACCCGTCACGGATGATCTCGGCGGCATGGAAGCCATCGACATGCCGGCCGATCTCGCCCACCATTGCGCGCACATCGGACCAGACCGTGTCCGAAACCGAACCGGGCACGTCGTCTTCGTCGGCGAAGTCGATTTCCGCCTCGATCATCGCCCGTGCATGGATCAGCCGACGGCGCCAGCCAAGATAGAGTTCGCTTTGCACTCCTTCGGCATTCTGCACGGCAAAGCGCCGCTGCGCTTCGGTTTCGGCATTGACCAGATCGGCCAACGCCTCCGTCTCAACCAGATCCAGCTTGCCGTTGAGAAGAGCCCGGCGCGTAAATTCACCAGGTTCCGCATGACGCACGCCGTCAAACCCGGCAATGATCTCCAGCATCTTGCCGGCCACGGCGCGGCCGCCATGGACGTGGAACTCGGCGACATCCTCGCCGGTAAAACTGTTCGGCCCAGGAAAAAACAGCACCAGGCCGTTGTCGATAAGCGAACCGTCCACCGTTCGGAGCTTGCGCAGGGTTGCAACCCGGTCCTTGACCTTACCACCGGCAACCGTTTCGACGACGAATCGAGTCTTCGGTCCGGAAATGCGGATGACAGCGATGCCGGCGGGCAGGCGCCCGCTGGAAAGCGCAACGATCGAATCGCCTGAAATCATTTGCCCTTCTCACCGGTCGCCTAGCTGTCCGGTCGACAATCCCACAGTGTCGCGGCCGTCATGAACCGGCTGTTCGTCAATATCAAGGTCGATCGCGAGGAGCGGCCGGACATTACCAAATCTGTATAGCCGCCTCGTCATCCATGTGCGAGCAGGCGGGTCCTAATCCCGACGCCAAGCAGTTCTGGGCGGGCCAGCAAGCCCTACGGCAGGCCGGCATCGTTAATGCCTGTTCCTGGCCCGGAACCGTGAAGCTGGAGCCCATCTCCCCATGAGGCAAGCCTCGTTCCGGTTGCGAATCGGAAATCCCGACCCGCGTCACGCCGATCGTCTCCGCGATCGGAACGGATGCGAATCGACTTAACATTGGCCAGTGGCATCCGGCCGCAGACCGGCAGACCGGAGCTATGTACCGGCTATCCTGCCCGTGGGGCCGGATCCGTAGGAACCGAGCCGCTGCTGCGACGCCGGTAGCTCAACCCGTGTTTCCGTCCAAGGCCGAAGGAAGCCGCGTCACATCAATGGATAGCGGCCGCGGCGCGAACAGCAAATCCTTGGCCGCGACCACCGCTCCGACCGTGATCAGGATGCAAGCAACAGCCACCGACCAGTGAAACACACCAAAGCCTGCCAGCAGAAGCACGATGACCGAGAAGAGGGGCGCCGCGTAGGAGAGGGCGCCGAGGATCATGATGTCGCCGTGCTTGCAGCCATAGTCCCAGGCGTAAAAGCCGGCGCCTAGCGGTATTACGCCCAAGATGACGATGGCGCTCCACTGCGTCGCCGTCTGTGGCCAGACGGTAGCCTCAAGCGTCAGGTGCAGCACCAAGGCGACCGCAGCCGTGATGAAGCAGTAACCGGCGACGACATCGGTCGGCACCTTGCCAAAGCGGCGCGATAAAACCGAATAGCCGGCCCAGATGAAAGCGCAGAACAGCGCGATGACATGCCCCTTCATCACACCATTGGCCAGTCCGATCGTGCCGCCCTTGGTGATCACCACAATGGCGCCGGCAAGGCCGAGCACGACGCCGGCGATGTGATGGGCCCTAAGCTTTTCTCCAGGCAGGAAGGCGGCAAAGACGACGATCAGCAACGGCCAGAGATAGGCGATCAGGCTGACCTCGACCGGCGGCGCCGACTGGATGGCGAAGAAATAGGCGCAGTGATAGATGCACAGCCCCGCTGTGCCGAGCGCCCAGACCTGCCACGGCTGGCGCAGCGACTTGGTCGCCGCCGGACGGACAAGCCAGCTCGACGCGCCGGCCAACCCGCCAAGCAGAAACGTCATCGCCGCCAGCTGAAAGGGCGGAATCGGTCCAGCCGCAGTCGAAAGCAGCGCCAGGAACGACCATGTCAGAATGGCCGAGAAGCCGATCAGGGTCGGGATTGTTTTCTTCATGCGGCCTCCGATCTTCGAGACGGGATTACTCGCATGACGACGGCGATGGAAATTGCCGCCCAAGGCCACGCCCTGTCGGAAATGCGACCTGTTTGCCCCCGCAATGAAAAACCCCGTCCCGGTTTCCCGGAACGGGGTTTCATGCATGACCGATGATCCGGTGAAACTGCTTACGTGTTCATCGAATCGAAGAAATCGGCGTTGGTCTTGGTCTGCTTCAGCTTGTCGATCAGGAACTCGATCGCATCCGTGGTTCCCATCGGCGCCAGGATGCGGCGCAGGACGAAGATCTTCTGCAGATCCTGCTTGGAGACCAGCAGGTCTTCCTTGCGGGTGCCGGACTTCAAGATGTCCATGGCCGGGTAGATGCGCTTGTCGGCGACCTTGCGGTCGAGCTGGATTTCGCAGTTGCCGGTGCCCTTGAACTCTTCGAAGATGACTTCGTCCATGCGGCTGCCGGTGTCGATCAGCGCGGTGGCGATGATGGTCAGCGAGCCGCCTTCCTCGATGTTGCGGGCCGCGCCGAAGAAGCGCTTCGGCCGCTGCAGCGCGTTGGCGTCGACACCGCCGGTCAGCACCTTGCCGGAGGACGGCACGACGGTGTTGTAGGCACGGCCGAGGCGGGTGATCGAATCGAGCAGAATAACGACGTCGCGGCCATGCTCGACCAGGCGCTTGGCCTTTTCGATGACCATTTCGGCGACCTGGACGTGGCGCACCGCCGGTTCGTCAAAGGTCGAGGACACGACCTCGCCCTTCACCGAACGCTGCATGTCGGTCACTTCTTCTGGCCGTTCGTCGATCAGAAGTACGATCAGATAGCATTCCGGATGATTGGCCGTGATCGAGTGGGCGATATTCTGCATCAGCACCGTTTTACCGGTACGCGGCTGCGCGTTGATGAGCGCGCGCTGTCCCTTACCGATCGGCGCCACCAGGTCGATCACCCGCGACGAGATGTCCTTGCCGGTCGGATTGTCGATCTCCATCTTCAGCCGCTTGGTCGGATAGAGCGGCGTCAGATTGTCGAAATGGATTTTGTGACGGATCTTTTCGGGATCGTCGAAATTGATCGTGTTGACCTTGAGAAGGGCGAAATAGCGCTCGCCCTCTTTTGGGCTGCGGATCGGGCCTTCGACGGTATCGCCGGTCTTCAAGGAGAAGCGGCGGATCTGCGAGGGCGAGATGTAGATATCGTCGGGACCCGGCAGATAATTGGCGTTGGCTGAGCGCAGGAAGCCGAAACCGTCCTGCAGCAACTCGACCACACCATCGCCGATGATCTCGACGTCCTGGGCGGCCAGTTTCTTCAGGATGGCAAACATCAGTTCCTGCTTGCGCATGACGCTGGCGTTTTCCACTTCGAGCGATTCGGCATAGGCGATCAGCTCTGGCGGCTTCTTGTTCTTGAACTCTGCGAGTTTCATTTCTTGCATAGACGGACTCTGAATCTGCTTTGGGGAAATATATCGGCTGGATGCGATAAATGCCGGGCGCGGCCGAAAGCAATCAAGGGCGGCGCATGACGGGAAGGAAGACCCGTCTTTTATCGTCGGTCGGGGGAAAGAGCAAGCTGCGTTTTGTCGACCGAAATGGGCCTAGAACGGCTTGACGACAACCAGGATGACGATGGCGATCATCAGCAATGTGGGGATCTCGTTGACGATTCGCCAGTGCCGCGCCGGTTTTTCATTGCGGTCCTCGGCGAATTTCCTGACAGCACCGGCCAGATAGCCATGCACGCCCGACAGCAACAGCACCAAGCCTATCTTGGCGTGCAGCCAGCCGCCGTGAAAGCCAAACACTTTCCAGGCGAGCCAAAGCCCGAACACCCAGGTGACGATCATCGCCGGATTGATGATGCCGCGCAGCAGACGCCGCTCCATCACCTTGAAGGTCTCCGATTGGACGGACCCCTTCTCTGCGTCGGCGTGGTAGACCAGCAATCGCGGCAGATAGAGCATGCCGGCCATCCAGGAGATGACGGCCAGGAGATGGATTGCCTTCGCCCAGGGATAGAAACCCTCAGGCGCAAAGAAAAACAAAAGTGCGGTGAGAACAACCAGCACTCCGATGCCGATGGTCATGCGCATCATCGCCCCACGAGTGCTGTTGCCGCCCGTATTATCCGATTGAGCCATCAGCGTGTCGCGCTCCGCACCTGCTTCACCATCGCCTCGACATGTGCCACCGGCGTCTCCGGCGTGATGCCATGGCCGAGATTGAAGATCAGCGGTCCGTCTCCCAGCGCCTTGAGGATCGCATCGACGCCGTCCGACAGGGCTTTGCCGCCGGCCACCAGGCGCAAGGGATCGAGATTGCCCTGGACCGCCCCTGAATGCTGCAGTTCGTTCGCAGCCGCCAGGGGCACGGTCCAGTCGATCCCCAGCCCCGTCACACCGGTCTTCTCACGATAGGTCTCGTAGCGGGCGCCGGCGCCCTTGGGAAAGCCGATGATCGGTACATCGGGATGAACCGCACGAACCTGGCCGACAATCTCCGCCACCGGCTCCACGCAGAACTGCTCGAAAGACGCATCATCAAGCACGCCGGACCAGGAATCGAAAATCTGCACCACGTCGGCACCGGCTTCGATCTGGCGGATCAAATAGGCCGCGGAGTGATCGGCGAGCACTTTCAGGAGATGCTTGAAGGCCGTCGGTTCGCGATAGGCAAACAGCCGCGCCGGCGCTTGGTCGGGTGTGCCGTGGCCAGCTATCATGTAGGTCGCCACCGTCCACGGCGCGCCGCAGAAGCCGATCAGCGTGGTCTCGTCAGGCAATCTTGCCCGCAGCCGGCGAACCGTCTCGTAGACCGGTTCGAGATTCACGTGAAACGTTTCACTGTTGAGAGCCGAAATCTCAGCTGCAGTGATTGGCGTCAGCAGCGGCCCGCGGCCCTCCTCGAAGCGGACATCGCGTCCCAGCGCATGCGGCACGACCAGAATGTCCGAGAACAGGATCGAGGCATCGAAGCCGAAGCGCTCGATCGGCTGCAGCGTCACTTCGACGGCCAGATCAGGATTGTAGCAAAGGTCGAGAAAGGACCCGGCGCGCTTTCTGGTCTCGCGGTACTCCGGCAAATAGCGCCCGGCCTGGCGCATCATCCAGAGCGGCGGCGGAAACACTGCCTCGCCTCTCAGCACGTCCAGCACGATGCGGTTCTCGGGCATTGAGCGCTCTCTTCCCTGCCTTCTCTATAATTAAATAGTCTATTTCTAGAATCTTCTGATTCTAAGAGTCTGTTGGTATCGGTGGTTGTCACCTGTCCCGCTTTGCCCTGGAAAAGGCCAGCCAGCATTTTGTCGCGTGTTTCTTCCGCGGGATTGGCAAAGAGTGTGGATGACCAGGATTCCATCACTGGAGTCAATGGTTTGACGTAGCCGCTGAAAAACCGCCTCTGTGGATGAAGCGCTGGCAAAAACGCCCGTCCCCAGATTTGTCCCCAACCGCACAGTGAAGCTGACAGCGCATCGAATTGTGGACAACTGGCCTTCTGATACAGTCGCCTCCAGCCGGTCGCCTTTGCGGCCCCGGTTTATCCACACAAGCCCACAGCCTGAGGCGCCCCCTGTGAACAAACCCCAGAGCTTCTTTCACCTGCACCTGATTTCCGACGCCACCGGCGAGACGCTGCTGGCGGCCGGCCGAGCCGCCTCGGCGCAATACAAGGATGCGCGCGCCATCGAGCATATCTATCCGCTCATCCGCACCGAAAAGCAGGTGGCGAAAGTCTTCGAGGACATAGAGGAGGAACCGGGCATCATCCTCTACACCGTCGTCGACCAGAAGCTGGCGCGCGGCATTGACGAGCGCTGCGCCACCATGGGGCTACCCTGTGTTTCGGTGCTGGAGCCGGTCCTCACCGTCTTCCAGTCCTATCTCGGCACGCCGGCCGGCCGCCGCGTCGGCGCCCAGCATGTGCTCGACGCCGATTATTTCCACCGTATCGACGCACTCAATTTCACCATGGAGCATGATGACGGCCAGCTGCCGCTCAATATGGACGACGCGGATGTGGTGCTGATCGGCATTTCCAGGACATCGAAGACGCCGACCAGCATCTATCTCGCCAACCGCGGCATCAAGACCGCCAACATCCCGATCGTGCTCGGCGTGCCGGTGCCCGAAAGCCTGGTCGCTGCCACCAAGCCGCTGATCGTCGGGCTGATCGCCACCGCCGAACGCATCTCGCATGTCCGGCAGAACCGCGTGCTCGGCAACAGCAGCACCTACGAAGCGACCGATTATGTCGACCGTGCCTCGATCGCCGAAGAGCTCGCCTATGCCCGCCAGATCTGCACCCGCCACAATTGGCCGATGATAGACGTCAGCCGCCGTTCGATCGAAGAGACCGCGGCAGCCATTGTTGCCCTGCGGGGGAAGAATAGATGATGGGATGGCAACGCGACCTCCTGCCCCAATCGACCACTATCGACCAGGCCCAGAACCCATGACCGAAAAAATCATCCTTGCCTCCGGCAGCCCGTTCCGCAAAGCAATGCTCATCAATGCCGGGCTCGGCATCGAAGCGGTGCCTGCCGATGTCGACGAGCGTGCGCTCGAGGCGCCGTTGCAGGACAGCGGTGTGTCGCCGGAAGATGTCGCCCTGATACTCGCCGAAGCCAAGGCGACCGAGGTCAGCGAACGCAGACCGGGCGCCCTGGTGCTCGGCTGCGACCAGACTTTGTCACTGGAAGATGAAGTGTTCCACAAGCCGGCCGACATGGAAGGCGCCCGCCGCCATCTGTTGGCGCTGTCGGGCAAGACGCATCAGCTGAACAGCGCCGCCGTGCTCTGCCGCAACGGCAAGGTGCTGTGGCGTCACGTCGGCATCGCCAGCCTTACCATGCGCAAGCTCGATCCGGCCTTCATCGGCCGGCATCTGGCCCGCGTCGGCGCCAAGGCGTTGTCGAGCGTCGGCGCCTACCAGATCGAGGGCGAAGGCATCCAGCTGTTCGAAAAGATCGAAGGCGATTATTTCACCATTGTCGGCCTGCCGCTGTTACCGGTGCTGGCGGAATTGCGTGCGCTCGGAGCCATCGATGGTTGAGAAAAAAGCTTTCGTCACCGGCCATCCGATCGCGCATTCGCGCTCGCCGAAGATCCACGGCTATTGGCTGAACACATACGGCATCGACGGCAGCTATCATGCGATCGATGTCGCGCCGGCCGATTTTCCCGAGTTCCTCTCTTCCCTCCCGGCCAATGGCTATCAGGGCGGCAACGTCACCATTCCACACAAGGAAGTCGCCTTTGCCCGGGTCGAGCGCCGCGACGAGGCGGCGGAGATGATCGGCGCGGTCAACATGCTGTGGCTGGACGACGGCGTGCTGTGGGGCGGCAATTCGGACTGGATCGGCTTTGCCGGCAATCTCGACGAGCATGCCCCGGGCTGGGAGAGAAACGCTCCGGCCGTGGTGCTCGGCGCCGGTGGCGCGTCGCGCGCGGTCATCCACGCGCTTAAAGTGCGCGGCATCAAAGATATCCGCATCGTCAACCGCACATTGGCGCGGGCGCAGGAACTCGCCAACCGCTTCGGGGCCGGCGTCTCGGCGCATGGCGCGGTCGGCGACTTGCTTGGCGATGCCGGCTTGCTTATCAACACGACGGCACTTGGCATGCATGGCGATGCGACGCTGGCCGCCGATCCGGCCGGCCTGCCAGCTCACGCCATTGTCGCAGACATCGTCTATGTGCCGCTGGAAACACCGCTGCTTGCCGCTGCCCGCGCGAGAAATTTGAAGACGGTCGACGGGCTCGGCATGCTGTTGCACCAGGCTGTGCCCGGTTTCGAACGCTGGTTCGGCAAGATGCCGCAGGTCACTGCCGAACTGCGGCAGATGATCGTCGCCGACATCCTCGCCAAATGATGGGTTGCAAATGATGGGCGCCAAATGATGATCGTGCTTGGCCTCACCGGATCGATCGGCATGGGCAAGTCGACCACGGCGAAGATGTTCGTCGACGCCGGCGTGCCGGTGCATGATTCCGACGAGACCGTGCATCGCCTCTATGCCGGCAAGGCAGCACCTCTCGTCGAGGCGGCCTTTCCCGGCACCGTGATTGCCGGTTCGGTCGACCGCACCGAGTTGGCGCGCCGCGTGATCGGCAACGCCGCCGCGCTGAAGACATTGGAGGCGATCGTTCATCCGCTGGTGCGGGCCGATGCCGACGCCTTTCTGGCAAGGCACCGCGCCGCCGCCGCGCCGCTCGTCGTGCTCGACATACCGCTGCTGTTCGAAACCGGCGGCCGCAACCGTGTCGACAAGGTCGTTGTCGTGACCGCGCCGGCCGATATCCAGCGCGCCCGCGTGCTGGCGCGTCCTGATATGAGCGAGGAAAAGCTGGCGGCCATCCTGGCCAAGCAGGTGCCCGATGCCGAAAAACGCCGGCAGGCCGATTTCGTCATCGACACCGGTGAAGGCATGGACGCCGCCCGCGCCGCGGTCGGCGCGATCATTGCCGAGCTCTCAGGACGCTGAGCTTGCCTGCTAACTCCTGGGGGATAAGTCGCGCCCATCAGGCTCCTGACGGCAGGCTGTCGGCATTGCCCATTGCCATTTTGTTCCGCTCCATGATTCTACTCCTCCAGGAGTGGGTTGATTCTATGCGTGAGATCATTTTCGATACCGAAACCACCGGACTCGACATGCGCGACGACCGCATCATCGAGCTTGGTGGCGTCGAGCTGGTCAACCGCTTCCCGACCGGCCGCACCTTCCACAAATTCATCAATCCGCAGGGGCGCGCCGTCCATGTCGAGGCGCAAGCCGTGCACGGCATCAGCGCCGCCGACCTCGTCGGCAAGCCGACCTTTGCCGAAATCGCCGAGGAATGGCTCGCCTTCACCGACGGCGCCAAGCTCGTCGCCCACAACGCCAATTTCGACATCGGCTTCCTCAACACGGAATTCGGGCGGCTCGGCCAGCCGGCCATAGACACCGGGCGCGTCGTCGACACGCTGGCGCTGGCGCGGCGCAAGCACCCTATGGGACCCAATTCGCTCGACGCGCTCTGCCGCCGCTACGGCATCGACAACGGCCACCGCACCAAGCACGGCGCGCTGCTCGATTCCGAGCTCCTGGCCGAAGTCTACATCGAACTCATCGGCGGCAAGCAGGCCGCACTTGTCCTCGACGCCGTCGTGGTGCAGCTCAACAGCAATGGCGACGTTGCCGATATCGACATCTCGATCGCCGCCAGGCCAATCGCCCTGCCGCCGCGCCTGACCGAGGGCGAGCGAGCGGCGCATGCGGGGCTGGTGGCGACGCTCGGTGAAAAGGCGCTGTGGCTGAAGGTGGCGGCGGGGTGAACGGATCGCGGAGGTAGCGTTCCGTCACACCCCTCTCTGGCCTGCCGGCCATCTCCCCCTCAAGGGGGGAGATCAGCAGCTTCGCCGCTCCAGCCCATTCCTGCAACGTCTAAAGTTGGCGAAGGTCGCGATGACGGCCAATCTCCCCCCTTGAGGGGGAGATGCCTGGCAAGGCAGAGGGGGGTGCTGTCCCGCCAGCATCTCAGTATACTAAAAGCCCGGCACGAAGCCGGGCTTTCAACTCATGCGCGTGACGCTTGCCTTCAGCTCACCTTGACCTTCGATGCCGCCTGGTCCTCGGCCAGCTTCTGCTGGAACATCTGTGCAAAATCGATCGGGTCGAGCATCAACGGCGGGAAGCCGCCATTGCGGGTGGCTTCGGCGATGATCTGGCGGGCGAACGGGAACAAAAGCCGCGGGCATTCGATGAACAGGATCGGCAGCATGTGCTCCTGCGGGAAGCCGGCGATGGCGAAGACGCCGCCATAGACCAGTTCGACATTGAACAGCACTTCCTGGTCGAAGGACGCCTTGGCGTTCAAGGTCAGATTGACGTCGAACTGCTTGTCGGAGAGCGGGTTGGCATTGACATTGACGTTGATCGCAATGCCTGGGGCCTTGTCGCGGCCGCGCAGCGAGTTCGGCGCGCCGGGGCTTTCGAAGGACAGGTCCTTCACATACTGGGCAAGCACGTTGAGCGACGGCTGCGCCGTTTCGCCGTTGCCGTTGGCGGCGCCGACCGGCGCGTCATCTTTGCTGGCCATGAGCCTTGTTCCTTTTGCCTGGACAGCAGCGCTGACCGAATTGAAATCGGGCGTTGGCTAGCATGGTCGGCAAGACAAGACAAGGTTTGCCGCCTTCAGGCCGAAAGGGGTCAATAGTCAGTCGTTGGCAAGGTGACGTTCAGTCGTCCTTCAGGCGGCGCCACGGCGAGTTATGGTCGGGACCGCGCTTGAAATCGTCCTCGCGCGAATAGTCGCGGTCGTCGAGGTCGATGACCTTGTCGCGCGACCTGCCGCGAAAACCGCCGGCGGTGAAATCGGTCGCGACGACGATGCGGCCCTTGAGCCTGCGCCAGGCAAGGTCGCGCACCGGCGGCAGGAACAGCAGCAGGCCGACAATATCGGTAATGAAGCCGGGGATGATCAACAGGATGGCGGCGACCACGATCATGGCGCCATGCGCGAGCTGGCGGCTGGGGTCGCCGCCGCCGGCCATCTCGGCGCGGACCCGCGCCATGACACCAAAACCCTGGTGCCGGAGCAGAAGCACGCCGGCAATGCTTGAAGCCAGCACCAGACCGACCGTCGCCAGCGCCCCGACCTCGCGGCCGACAATGACGAAACCGGCGATTTCCAGCAGCGGCAGCGCAAGCAGGAACAGAGGACGGAAGGAAATGCGCAAATCTTGACCGATCGTTTCCATGTTTGCCGGGCGGCGCATAATCGCCGCTGGCACTGAGGCCGTTAGATAGGTATGCCTGCCTTTGATTTGAATGATTGCGCCATGCGTTCTATATGCTTTGCATGTTTAACGCCATGCGACCGCCGCCCGGATTGGCTGGCGGTCCCGGCCAGGTCAGGGATTGATTGGCGAAAGATATGGGATTCTTCGACTTCGGCACCATTTTCTTTCTGATTGCGGCGGTGGTGATCTTTTTCCAGCTGCGCAACGTGCTTGGCCGCCGCACGGGCAGCGAGCGCCCGCCCTTCGATCCGTACACGGCCAGCCGCACCGAGAAGGACGCGACCCAGAAGCCCGAAAATGTGGTTTCGCTGCCACGCAAGCGCATGCCGGGCGAGACGGCTGCCGAGACCTACGCGGCCATCGATGCCTTCGCCAAGCCCGACACCGACCTCAACAAGGGCCTGCGCGCGATCAAGGACAATGATCCCTCCTTCGACCCCAAAGTCTTCGTCGACGGCGCCAAGATGGCCTACGAGATGATTGTCATGGCCTATGCCGATGGCGACCGAAAAACGCTGAAGAACCTGTTGTCGCGCGAGGTTTTTGACGGCTTCGTTGCCGCGATTGGCGACCGCGAGGCGAAAGCCGAAAAGATCCAGTCCTCCTTCGTCGGCATCGACAAGGCCGACATCGTCTCGGCCGAGATGAAGGGCGGCGAGGCCCACATCACGCTGCGTATCGTGAGCGAACTGATTTCGGCGACCCGCGACAAGGCGGGTGCGGTCATCGATGGCGATCCCGAGACGGTGGCCGAGGTCAAGGATGTCTGGACCTTCGCCCGCGACACACGCTCGCGAGATCCGAACTGGAAGCTGGTCGCCACCGAGGAAGAAGACTGAGCCTATGCATGTCGCCCGGTGCGGGCAGCTTTTTTGGGATAGCGACATGCAGGCAAACATGGGCAGTGGCGAGGCTGAGGTGTCGCTCTCGCCGCTTTTCGTGGAAAAGTCCTTCGATGATCTTCCCGGTTGGAATTCCGATGACCATCTGCCCGCTTTCGAAGCCTTCCGCCGTTCGGCCTTTCATGTCCTGAACAAGCCCTACCGCACCGGTTCGTTGGGCGTCCGGTTCGACGCGTTTGCCGGCGCTTATGACGAGGCGCGCACCGTTTCGCCGGCGAATCGGTCGGCGGCCAAGGCTTTTTTCGAGCGCCATTTCGCCCCAGTCCAGATTCGATCCGAAAACCTCGGCCTGGTCACCGGCTTCTACGAGCCCGAGGCCGAGGCCTCACCAGTGCGCACGGATGAATTCACGGTGCCGCTTCTGGCGCGGCCGGCCGATCTCGTCGACATCGACGACGCCAACCGTCCCAAGGGCATGGACGACTATCTGGCCTTCGCCCGCAGCACGCCGCAGGGCCCGGTTGAATATTTCGACCGCGGTGAGATCGAGCGCGGCGCGCTGGCCGGCCAAGGCCTGGAAATCGCCTGGCTTGCCGACAAGGTCGACGTCTTCTTCATCCATGTGCAAGGTGCGGCCAGGCTGAAAATGACGGACGGCCGGCTTTGCCGCGTCACCTATGCCGCCAAATCCGGCCAGCGTTTCAGCGGTCCGGGGAAGATTCTCGCCGAACTCGGCGAAATCCCACTGGAAAAAGTGACGATGCAGTCTATCCGCGCCTGGTTCAGGGCGCATCCGGATCGCGTCGACGAGATCCTCTGGCAGAACCGCTCCTACATCTTCTTTCGCGAAGCCGATGTCGACGATGCCGCACTCGGTCCTATCGCCGCCGCCAAGGTGCCGTTGACGCCGGGCCGTTCGCTCGCGGTCGACCGGCTGCTGCACACATTCGGTACCCCCTTCTACATCGACACTCCGTCGCTGACCGCCTTCGACGGAAAACCGTTCCGGCGGCTGATGATTGCGCAGGACACCGGCTCGGCCATCATCGGACCGGCGCGGGGCGATCTGTTCGCCGGCTCCGGCGATGCGGCCGGCGAGATCGCCGGCGTCGTTCGCAATGCGGCCGATTTCTATGCCTTGGTTCCACGCGCTCTCGTTTCGGAATCGAATCGATGAGCAAGCGCCCCGATAAACTCAACGAAGACGACCGGGTGCTGTGGAACCTGGTGGCGCGCACCGCCCGACCGCTGAAGGGCCGGACCGCGGTCGAGATTCCCGACATCGTCGTAGACCCTAGGCCGGCACAGACGCCGGTCGCTGTCGGTCCGGTCCTCGCCGCCAAGCCGAAGGCGCAGCATGTATCGCACGCGCTGGACGAGCCGACATTGGACAAGCTGAAGAAGGGCCGGCTGCCGATCGAAGGCCGCGTCGATCTGCATGGCATGACCCAGGACGAGGCCTATTCGCTGCTGTTTTCGTTCCTGCACCGGGCCCATGCCGGCGGCATCCGCTATGTCCTCGTCATTACGGGAAAAGGGTCGTCGTCGGGCGGCGACGGCGTCTTGCGGCGCGCCGTGCCTGCCTGGCTGTCGACGCCTGCCTTCCGGCCGCTGGTCTCCAGCCACGATCACGCCGCCCGCAACCACGGCGGTTCGGGCGCGCTCTACGTTCGGCTCAGGCGAACCCGCTGATGACGCCCTTCGGCGAAAAACTGCGGGCGCTTCGAGCCGAGCGCGGCTTGCGCCAGAAGGACATGGCGCAGGCGATCGGAGTCAGCGCCGCCTATTTGTCGGCGCTGGAACATGGCCGCCGCGGCGCGCCGACCTGGACGCTGATCCAGAAGATCATCGGCTATTTCAACGTCATCTGGGACGATGCCGAAGAGCTGGCGCGTCTGGCCGAGGCCTCACATCCGCGGGTGAGACTCGATACGTCCGGCCTCAGTCCTGCCGCCACCGAGTTGGCCAATCTCCTGGCCGAAAACATCGAGAAGCTGGACGAAGCCGAGCTTGCCCGCATCACCGCGTCGATCCGGGCCGCACTGGAGCGGCGAGAGTAATCCGGTAAGCGATGCCAAGGCGCAAGGTTTGCTTGCGCTGTTCCTGAAAGCGATGCCCGCCGGCCGATAGCCAGCGGGCATATGTCACGATTACTTCGCGCCGGCCTGGCCGCCACGGCCGCCAGTGCTGTCATGATCGCCGCCGCGGCCACCGCCCAGGCAGTCCGAGTTGAGCTCGCAACAGCGATTGCCCCAGTTGTTGGTCTTGGCGCAACCGGTCTGATCGGCCATGGCGGATCCGGCCAAGGAAGACACCGCAACAACGGCGAGGAAGGCATTACGAAGGAAAGCAGTCATTTGAAGTCTCCATGTTTGGGTGGTTGGGTTCTGGTTACGGCTGTGTGTCGCCGCTGGAGACGGTTTGGTTCACGCAGGTAGCGAAATTTTTTGAGGAGGCGTTTCGAGAGATAAGATTTCGAGGGCAGCGCTGCCCTCATCCGCCTGCCGGCGACTATTTTGCAACGTTGACGATTGGCGAACCGATGGCAGCATCTTTCTCCCCGTCACTATACAGGGAGAAATGCCCGGCAGGGCAATGAGGGGCAGCGCCGACTTGCGGTTATCTCGTGAAAGTTATTAGCCGCGGGCTTCCGACGAAGCTGTTCGCAGCGACGCGCTCACATGCATCGTCTTTATTTACTGGACCGCGCCGACCAGCACCTGCTGGCCGCCGCGGATCGAGACCCAGCGGCCGGTGTTGTCGATGGCCTGCCGCTTGAGGAAGCGATAGCCGGTGGCGTCCCAGATCTTCACCTTGTCGGTCAGATTGTCGAGGACGTAGTCGCCCTTGTCGGTGCGCACGGTCAGCACGGCATGGCCTTCGCCGTCCGGCTTGCGCACGACGGTGATCAAGAGATCGGCCAGCGACACGCCAGAGCGCGAGAGCTGGCGGCGCTTTTCCAGCACATAGTCTTCGCAATCGCCGACGCCCTTGTCGGGATAGGCCCAGACCTCGTCCTTGCCATAGATGTCGTAGTCGCTCATCGGCTTGACGGCGGCGTTGACCCTTGACGTCACGTTGATCAGCTTGCGCATGAAGGCGTCGGTCATCGCGGCGGGGTTGAGGTTGCTCGGCCGGATCGAGCATTCGCCGGGCTGGGTTTTACAGAAATCATAGTGGCCGATCGGCTGCGAGGTCATGCCGCCCGTCGCCATGGCGCCGCCTGCAAGTGCCGGCACTGCCCAGCACGCAGAGATCGCCAGCCCTGCTGCCGCCCACAAGCGCAGCGTCCGTGCCATCGGTGAGGAAGTCATTGTCCCCGTTCGCCCTTGTTCTTAACGAAAGGTTAAAGGGGATTTACACTCCGTGTCAATTATAAGGGGAGCCAGATTCTTCGGCATGGTTACCCGCGCCCGCCCAACAGCGTCTATTGTGCAACAGAACGCCGGTGGCGCGCAAAATCGCCCCGCTTTTGTGGGCAATGCACGCTGCAGCCGGATCGAGCCTCAGCTTTTGGCGGAGCGGACCAGCCTTGGTTTCACCGCAACCCGGTTCTGGCGGCCGTAGCTGGTGATGAAATCGACGATGCGCGGCACGATTTCCGAGCGGAATCGCGACCCGTTGAAGACGCCGTAGTGGCCGACGGCCGGCTGCATGTAATGCGCATGCCGGTCAGCCGGGATGTTGGGGCAGAGATCGTGGGCGGCCTGGGTCTGGCCGAGACCGGAAATGTCGTCGTTCTCGCCTTCGACCGTGAACAGCGCGACATTGCGGATCGCCTTGGTGTCGACCACCTCGCCGCGATGCGTCATCTCGCCCTTGGGCAGCGCATGGCGCACGAACACCGTGTCGACGGTCTGCAGATAGAATTCCGCCGTCAGGTCCATCACCGCCAGATATTCGTCGTAGAAATCGCGGTGCTTCTCGGCATTGTCGCCGTCATGCTTGACCAGATGCATGAAGAAGTCCTTGTGGGCGGTGATGTGGCGGTCGAGGTTCATGCTCATGAAGCCCGACAGCTGCAGGAACCCCGGATAGACCTCGCGGCCGAAGCCCGGCACCGGCCATGGCGCATGCATGATGACGTTGTCGCGGAACCAGTCGATGCCCTTTTCCTTGGCCAGAAGATTGACCGCGGTCGGGTTGCGGCGTGTGTCGATCGGCCCGCCCATCAGGGTCATGGTCGAGGGCACGAAGGGATCGCCGCGCTTTTCCATCAGCGCCACCGCTGCCAGCACCGGCACCGAAGGCTGGCACACCGCCATCACATGGGTGTCCGGCCCCAGCGCATGCAGCATGTCGATGATGTAGTCGATATAATCGTCGAGGTCAAAATGGCCGTCGGTCACCGGTACCATGCGGGCATCGACCCAGTCGGTGATGTGCACGTCGGCATAGGGCAGCATCGCCTCGACCGTGCCGCGCAGCAGCGTCGCATAATGGCCCGACATCGGCGCCACGATGAGAAGCTTGGGGTCGGCCTTTCGCCCGGCGGGCACCGACCGCTCGAAGCGGGTAAGATTGCAGAACGGCTTCGACCACACCGTCTTTTCGCTGACCTCGACGCTCTTCCAGTCGACCACGGTCTTGCTCAGGCCGAAATGCGGCTTGCTGTAGCGGCGCGTCGTGCGCTCGAACAGTTCGGCGGTGGCGGCGACCGAGCGGCCCCACGGCGTATGCGAAAACGGATTGAGCGGGTTGGTGTAGAACAGCCGCACCGCATCGGCATAAAGCCGCGCGGGCTGCAAGGCGGCATGGTTCATTTCGTAGAGCTGGTAGAACATCAGGTACTCCGCAGCTGCCGTGACCGAAGGGACGACGGACAGCGCCGAGCCTTGAATGTCTCGCGCGGAGGTTAACAAGATATTGCTGCGATGCAATACGTCACGTGGCGTGACATATGCCAATCTTTCGTCCAAGGCCTTGAGAAACCGCGTTGGGCGGGTGCAGCCGGCTCAATGTGCACTGCAAAATGCAAGGCTGTTGGACAACGGGGCAGGATGTGTCCGGCCCGATCGGGCCGGACTTGGACAGATCTAGACGCGCGCCATGCACACCGAGGTATGGCCGGAGCCGATGAAGCCGAGTTGGCCGGCGGCGCCCTTGGACAGATCGAGCACGCGCCCTTTGATGAACGGGCCGCGGTCGTTGATGCGCACGATGACGCTGCGGCCATTATTCTGGTTGGTCACTTTCAACTTGGTGCCGAAAGGCAGGCTGCGGTGCGCGGCGGTCAGCGCCGACGGGTTCATGCGTTCGCCATTGGCGGTCCTGGAATGCAGTGCGTACCAGGAGGCGCGGCCGCACTGGCCGGCGGCGGAGGAGGCGGACGCACCGACCATTAGGCCAGCCGCGACCGTTACCGCGACAAGCGCGGTCTGGTTTGTTTTCTTCATGTTGGGGGGATTGGCTCCGTTTTCGACAGACCCCAGCCGTTAAGTGTCGAATAAGGCAGGAAATGCGGCAAGCATCGGGCAGTTCCGTGGCACTGGCACACGTTTGGAGTCGCTGAGAAACAGTTTGTCAGGCATCTTTCGTGTGGCGCGGCCGTATCGCCGGCGATATTGCGAGCTGTTTCACAGATTCCGTGAGCAAGGCAGGACGTTATAGTACAAGTAGAAGAGAGCGCGATTGGGCGCCGTCCTTTCGCTCTGTCATCACGGTCATGGCGCAGGTGACGATCGACTTCGGAAAGGAATCTTGGCGATGAGACTGTTCAGATATCTGCTGGCGCTGATCGTGCTCGCCATCGGCGCGCTGTGGTCGCTGCAGGGCATTGGCGTGGTCGGCGGCAGTTTCATGACCGGCCAGTCGCAATGGCTCTATATCGGCATCGTGACCATGCTGGTCGGTTTCGCCGGGCTGGTATGGGCGAGCCGTTCGCGGGGGTGAGTTGCGACGAAAAATCGACCCACACAGATCGACCCCCACTCCGTCGAGCTTCGCTCGACACCTCTCCCCGATCGACGGGGGAGAGGAAAGGCGGAGTGGGGAAGGCGCTGGTCAAACCCGCAGTCGCAAACAGGGCCAACCCGGCGAGCAAGAAAACAGCCACCCCATATTGCCGGTCCATTCTGTTACCTATCTATCCGGTTCGGATAGAATGCCCTGCCCGCGATAGGCTCTACCCGAACAGCTGATCCAGAATCCTGCCCTCCAGCCTGGCAAGCTCGACCGAACCACGCCGGCGCGGCCGCGCCACCGACACGTCGAGATCGAGCGCGATGCGGCCCTCGTCGATCACCACCACCCGGTCGGCGAGCGCAACCGCCTCGGCGACGTCATGCGTCACCAGCACGGCGGTGAATTTTTGCTCCAGCCAGATACGTTCCAGAAGCTGCTGCATTTCGATGCGGGTCAGCGCATCGAGCGCGCCGAGCGGCTCGTCGAGCGCCAGGATCCGAGGCTGTCCGATCAGTGCACGCGCCAGCGCCACGCGCTGCTTCTGGCCGCCCGACAGCACCGAGGGCCATTCGTCGGCGCGGTCGGCGAGGCCGACTTCACCCAGGATGGCGAGCGCGCGCCGCCTGGCTTCCGCACCGGTGGCAAGCCCGGTCAGCCCGACCTCGACGTTTTTCACCACGCTGGCCCAGGGCAACAGCCGCGGCTCCTGGAACATGAAGCGGCTCTCTTCGCCAGCGCCGGCCTTGGCTTCCGGCCCGAATGTCAGCGATCCTGCCGTCGGCCGGTCGAGCCCGGCCAGCAGCCGCAAAAGCGTGCTCTTGCCGCAGCCGCTCTTGCCGATGACGGCAACGAACTGCCCGACCGGCACGTCGAGATCGATGCAGTCGAGCACGACCTTGTCGCCAAAGCGCTTTTCCATGCCCTTGAAGGCAAAGGCGCGCTGCCTTTCGACGGCCTCCTCCGGCCGTGACGGTTCCGGCGCGGCGACGAAGGAACGGATGGCGGTCAGGCTGGCGGTTGGCATCGAACCCTCAGGCGTTCTGGAAGGCGGGATGCCAGCCGAGCGACAGCCGCTCGAGCAGGCGGGCGAAGCTGTCGGCAAGCTTGCCGAGCAGCGCATAGATCAGGATCGACAGCACGACCACATCGATCAGCAGGAATTCGCGTGCCTGCATGGCCATGTAGCCGAGGCCGGAACTGGCCGAGATGGTTTCGGCAACGATCAGCGTCAGCCACATGATGCCCAGCGCATAGCGCAGGCCGACGAAGATCGCCGGCAGCGCGCCGGGCAGGATCACCTGAAAAAACAACGCGCGGCGGTCCATGCCGTAGACCCGGCCCATCTCGACCAGCTGCGGGTCGACGCTCTGGATGCCGAGCAGCGTGTTGACGTAGATCGGGAAGAACACGCCGAGCGCCACCAGGAACAGTTTTGCTTCCTCGTCGATGCCGAACCACAGGATGACCAGCGGGATCAGCGCCAGATGCGGGATGTTGCGGATCATCTGCAGCGTCGTGTCGGTCAGGCCGCGGCTGAGCGCCGACAGCCCGTTGGCAAGGCCGAGTGCAAAGCCGATCGAGCCGCCGATGGCAAAGCCGGCCAGCGCACGCAGCGTGCTGACGCCGATGTTTTCGATCAGCTCGCCCGACAGCGTCAGCCGCCAGAAGGCCTCGGCCACCGCGCTCGGCGCCGGCAGCACATTGGCCGGCATCACGCCGGCGCGGCTGGCGGCTTCCCAGCCAATTATGACCAGCGCCGGCAGCAGCCAGCCGATGCCGTTCTGTTTGACGCGCCGGGCAAAACTCACGACGAGGCCTGCAGGCGGTTGGCGCCGTGGAAGCCGACGGCGAATTCATTGGCGATGTTCTCATGCGCCCGTGCCCGCCTGGTGCCCAGGCCGAGACGCGGGAACAGAAGCTCGGCGACACGGTAGGCTTCCTCGAGATGCGGGTACCCAGAGCCGATGATGGTGTCGATGCCGATCGCCTGATACTCGCGGATGCGCTCGACGATCTGCTCCGGCGAGCCGACCAGCGCGGTGCCGGCGCCGCCGCGCACCAGGCCGACGCCGGCCCACAGATTGGGTGACACCACCAGCCGGTCGCGGCGGCCGCCATGCAGTTCGGCCATGCGCCGCTGTCCCACAGAGTCCATCTCCTTGGTGAAGCGGGCCTGGGCATTTTCGATCTGGGCATCGGTGACGTGGCTGATCAGCCGGTCGGCGGCGCGCCAGGCCTCTTCCTCGGTCTCGCGCACGATGAAATGCAGCCTGATGCCGAAACGCAGTTTGCGGCCGCGCCGTTCAGCCTTGTTGCGCGCCGCGCTGAGTTTTTCCGCCACCTGCGCCGGCGGCTCGCCCCAGGTCAGGTACATGTCGACGAGATCGGCGGCGAGCTCCTGGCCGGCATCGGACGAGCCGCCGAAATAGAGCGGCGGCCGCTCCTGTTGCGGCAGAAGATCAAGACGGCCATTGTCGACGCGGTAATATTTGCCGTTGAAGTTGACGCTCTCGCCCGACACCAGCGCGCGCCAGATGGTCAGAAACTCTTGCGCCTGCGCATAGCGCTCGTCATGCGGCAGGAACACGCCATCGCCGGCAAGCTCGGTCGGGTTGCCGCCGACCACGACATTGAGCAGCAGGCGGCCATTGCTCAGCCGGTCGAGCGCCGCCGTCTGGCGCGCCGCGAAGGTGGGCAACGTCACGCCGGGCCGTAGCGCCACCAGGAATTTGAGCTTTTCCGTCAGCGCTGCAAGGCCGGAGGCGGTGATCCACGAATCCTCGCAATTCTGCCCGGTCGGCAAAAGCACGCCGGGAAAGCCGAGCCGGTCGACGGCCTGTGCGATCTCCTTGAAGTAAGCGAACTCCGGCGGCCGCTGCTGCTGTTCGGAGCCGAGATAGGAGCCGTCGCCATGCGTCGGGATGAACCAGAAGAAATCGAGCGGGCCGGCTTGCGGGCTTGATGAAGCGGTCATGGCGAAATCCCTGAGGCTTGAAACGGCAAAGGCGCCGGGCGTTTTCCGCCCGGCGCCACACAAGAAAGTTCAATTGCCCGGTGCGGTCCACACGGCGTCGGAGATGCGCACCGCGTTCGGGATCAGCTTGAGCTTGTAGAAGCGATCGGCTGTCGCCTGCTGGCCGGCGATGATCTCGTCGGTGATCGGGAAGATGCCGAATTTGGTGCGGTTGGCCGCGATCGTCTGTGCATCGAGCGGCACGCCGGTCACCTCATGCAGCGCCGCGGCAACCTTGTCGCGGTTCGCGTCCGCCCATTTCGCCGCCACGCCGAGCGCCGCTATCGTCGTGGTGATCGTCTCCGGATGCGCCTTGGCGAAATCCTTGTTGGCGAGGAAATAGGTGTTCACCTTGAGCACCTCGCTGGAGCGCGCCAGCACGCGCGGCTGGTAGCGTGTCTCGGCGATGGCGTAGAACGGATCCCAGACCGCCCAGGCATCGATCTGGTCGCTGGCGAAAGCCGCCGAGGCATCAGCCGGGCTGAGATAGACCGGGGTGATCTGGTCGAAGGGGATGTTTGC
Source organism: Mesorhizobium sp. C416B (assembly GCF_030323165.1). Taxonomy (NCBI): domain Bacteria; kingdom Pseudomonadati; phylum Pseudomonadota; class Alphaproteobacteria; order Hyphomicrobiales; family Phyllobacteriaceae; genus Mesorhizobium; species Mesorhizobium sp. C416B. The sequence goes on along the minus strand of NZ_CP100471.1, from coordinate 3,807,414 downwards.
TTTTTCGAGTGCCGCGACCAGCAGATTGTGCGCGCTGGTGCCTTTGCCGACGCCGATGCGCTTTCCCTTGAGGTCAGCGAGCGACTGGATCGGCGATGCCGGCTTGACGAAGATCGCTTCGCCGTCGCCATTGGCTGGCAGTGCCGCCGCATAGACGATGTTGGCGCCGGCCGACTGGCCGAAGATCGGCGGTGCGTCGCCGGTCCAGCCGACATCGATGGCGCCGACATTGAGCGCCTCGACCAGCGGCGGGCCGGCGGTGAATTCGACCCATTTCACCACGACACCCTTGTCGCTCAGCGCCTTCTCGATCACCTGCTGCTGCCGGGCGATGACCGGCAGGCCGGTCTTCTGATAGCCGATGTTGAGCTGCTTCAACTCCTGCGCCGAGGCACTGAGCGAGGCGGAAATGCCCGCCGCCAACAGGCCGATGCCGAAAACGCGTCTGGTCAGGCTGAACATGATCCGTCTTCCTTCGCTGCGAACCGGCGCCGGGAAGGGCTCCCTGCCGTGGATGAGAGACAAGGCTAGGTAGGTCTATAAATTTAGTAGAGAAACGATTTTGCGAGTTGGCTGCTTGACGTGGAAATATTTTCTTCAGAACCCAGCGCTCGTCATCCTAGGGCGAAGCAAGGAGCGAAGCGACGCGGCGCAGACCCTAGGATCCATGCCGTGACGTTTGCCGTAGAGTGGAACGGATCAGAATGTCGCTTGTGCGCGGACCGAGGCTCGATACCCTGAAAAAACCATGACCGGCTACGTCTACATGACTGCAAGCCAAAAACGCGGCACGATCTACATCGGCGTCACCAACGATCTCGCCCGCCGCATGCCTGAACACAAATCCGGCCAGGGCGCAGGCTTCACCAGCCGCTACGGTGTTCAACGGCTGGTCTGGTATGAGGAATTCTTCGACATCACCGATGCCATTCAACGCGAGAAGTCGCTGAAGCGATGGCCGAGACAGTGGAAGATCGAACTGATAGAGAAGGCCAATCCGGAGTGGTTTGAGCTGTTTCGCGGAACCGGGTGGTAGGCGCCCGGTTTGTTGCTCCCCTGGAGCGTAGCATCAGCGTCTCGGCATGGATCCTAGGGTCTGCGCCGCGTCGCTTCGCTCCTTGCTTCGCCCTAGGATGACGAAATCGCGAAGGCTGGCGCTAATCACCATCACCTCACTGCGACCAATACTGCCAGGCCCAGTAAAATCCCTCGTCGCGTGGCGGCAGGCGGTCGCGTTCGGCGTCGAGTTGCACCGGGGCCGGCGATTTCGGTTGCGGCTGCGACGACGAGTTCTCCCGCCAGGCGAGCAGCCAGTTGCCGAGATGGGCGAACAGCACCGCGGTGGACTGGGTCATGACATCACTCCTTCTGTTCCGGGGTCGGCGGTCGCCGTGCTGCGAAGGGAAGCAGCCGGTCAAACCGGCAGAACTTGTTGTCATTCCTTTCCCGCCCACGGAACCAGCTGACGCTCGATTCGGCGGATAATGAATTCCAGCACGAAGGCTATTGTCGCGATCACCACTATTCCCATCACCACGACATCGGTGACCAGGAACTGGGCGGCCGACTGGATCATGAAGCCGAGGCCGCGCGTTGCCGCCACCAGCTCGGCTGCAACCAGCGTCGACCAGCCGGCGCCGAGCGCGATGCGCAGGCCGGTGAGGATCGACGGCAGCGCGCTGGGCAGGATGACATGGCGCACCACTTGGCGCTGCGTCGCACCAAGCGAACGGGCCGCATCGATGCGCTCCTTTGAGACACCGCGCACGCCCGAGGCCGTCGACAGCGCCACCGGCGCCAGCATGGCGATTGCGATCACCAGGATCTTTGACGGCTCGCCGATGCCGAACCAGATGATGACCAGCGGCAGATAGGCGAGCGGCGGGATCGGGCGCAAAAATTCGAGCAGCGGATCGAAGATGCCGCGCCCAATGGTGCTGATGCCTATGGCGAGACCGACGGGCACGCCGACGATGATGGCCGCGACCAGCGCCGCGAACACGCGGCCGAGGCTGGCGACGATGTGCTGGAGCAAAGTCGCGTCGACGAAGCCGTCCTTGATCACCACGATGAACTTGGTCCACACGGCGGCGGGCGACGGCAGGAACACCGGCGACACCAGTTGCAGGCGCGCAGACAGCGCCCATGCCGCCAGCACGGCCAGGATGGTGACGGCGCTGATCGCCCGCGAGGAAACCCCGCGCCGCTTCCGCACCGGCCGCGACCACGGCACCGAAATGGCATCGGCCTCGCCGGTCCCGGTGGCCGGCCGCTCGCTGTAGGAGGTTACGCTCATGCCGCCTCTCCTTCGAAGATCGCATCGGTCAGCTCGCCGCGCGCCGCGGCAAAGGCTGGATCGGCCTTGATGGCGCGGATCGGCTCGCCTGCGGCATAGCGCCGGCTGAAGCCGGTTTCGAATGTCCGCACCACATGGCCAGGTCCCGGCGCGAGCACGACGATGCTTGTGGCCAGCACCAGCGCCTCCTCGATGCCATGCGTGACCATCAGCACGCCAACCCGGCTTGCGGTCCACAGGTCGAGCAGCGTCGTCTGCATGCGCTCGCGCGTCAGCGCATCGAGCGCGCCGAGCGGTTCGTCGAGCAGCAGGAATTCCGGTTCGGCGGCAAGCGCACGGGCGAGGCCGACGCGCTGGCGCATGCCGCCGGACAATTCCCAGATGCGTTTGTCGCCGACGCTGTCGAGCTTGACCAGCGCCAGCAACTGGTCGGCGCGGCGCGCCCGCTCGGCTTGCGGCACGCCGCGTAGCCTGAGCGCAAAGGCGACGTTTTCACGAGCCGTCAGCCAGGGAAACAGCGCATCGTTCTGGAACACGACCGCCCGGTCGGAGCCTGGGCCGGTGATCGGCCTGCCGCCGATCGTGGCGACCCCGCGCGCGGGTTCGACCAGGCCGGCGGCGACATTGAGCAGCGAGGTCTTGCCGCAGCCGGAGCGGCCGACCAGCACGACGAAATCACCCTTGGCGACATCGATGGAAACTCGGTCGACCGCCGGCGCTGCTTGGCCGTCATAGTGAACCGAGACCTTGTCGAGTACGAGATGCGGGTCGAGTACGAGATGCGGCATGAAAAGGGGCTCCGGAAGAAAATCAGCCTGCCCCGGCCCGGTTAAGCGGATCCGGGACAGGCAGCACGCGGCGTCAGGGAAGAAGAACCGCGCGTGGCACTAGAGCGCCGCGTGCCGCTGGGGCACGAAAAGGACGCTCTAAAACTCAGCTGTCAGTTCGAGGCCAGAGCCTCGGTCACGTATTTCGACGACACGTATTTCGAATAGTCGGGCAGCACGGCGTCGATCTTGCCCTGCTCCTTGAGGAAGGCCGAGGCTGCCTCGATCGCCTTGACCGTGCCGCCGCCGAGGAATTTGTCGGAAGCCTGCTCTTCCAATGTCGGGAAGACGTAACCCTTGAGGAGCTGCGGCACCTCTTCCAGTTTGGCGCCGGTGATCTTGGCGATCTTGGCCGCTTCCGGCGACGAAACCGACCATGCCTCGGGCTTGGCCAGGAACTGGGCATAGGATTCGCCGGTCACCTTGACGAAATCGCGCACGGCGTCCGGGTTCTTTTCGGCGAAGTCGGTGCGCACGATCCAGGCGTCAAAGGTCGGCGCGCCCCAGGCGGCAACCTGCGAGGAATCCAGCACCACCTTGCCTGTCGTCTTGATCTGGCCGAGCGCCGGATCCCAGACATAGGCCGCGTCTATGTCGCCGCGAGCGAACGCGGCGGCTATTTCCGGTGGCCTGAGATTAAGGATTTCGACCGACTTCGGGTCGACGTTTTCGTGCTTCAGCGCGGCAAGCAGGCTGTAATGCGTGGTCGACACGAACGGCACCGCCACCTTCTTGCCGGCGAGGTCGGCGATCTTCTCGATGCCGGATCCATTGCGGGCGACCAGCGCCTCGGACTGGCCGATCAGGCCGACGACAAAGATGGTCTGGATCGGCAGTTCGCGGCTGGCGGCCGCGGCCAGCGGACTCGAGCCGACATAGCCGATATCGACCGAACCGGATGCGACGGCGGCGATGACATCGGCGCCGGAATCGAATTTGCGCCAGTCGATCGTGGCCTTGGTCGCCTTTTCATAGGCGCCGTCGGCCTGCGCTACTTTGGAAGGTTCGACCACCGTCTGGTAGCCGATGGTGATGTTGAGGTCCTGCGCCTGGGCCGGGCCGAGGAAGGCCGCACCCGCCAAAGCTGCCGACGACAGGAGGACAATGCGTCGCGAAATGCTGGACATGAAAGGCTCCATGAAAAATGAGAAAAACCGGATGCCTGTTCATAGTCAGCTAATTCTATCATTCTTGTAGAGTTAAATCCTTCCAAGCAAGAAGCACTTGTTAGAAAAAAACCACCGGCTGATGCGGGCGCGGTGACCGGCCCGTGCCGAACCGTGCGCAAACGCAAACGGCGCCCCCAAGGTGCTGAAGAGTTGGTGGTCCTGCCAACCCTCCTACGGAAGAGGCCTGATTTGGTGCTCGGCGCGCCGCTTGCGGCCTGCCGCAGGATCGATGTCGAGCCGTTGAGCCTCACCGACTTCCGCAGCGACGGCCACCGCTGGATGCTGCGGTCAAGCGGCGTGCCGGTGGCCGCCAAGGCCGCCCGGCCTCAGAGCGGCAAGGCGGCGTCCTGATATCGGGCGCAGGGCGGCGCCCGAGTTGTCGGGAGTCATGTTTCGCCGATCCGCGGGCTGCGACCCAAAATTCCCGGCAAAGCCCCAAATGGCGCAAATCCATGCTGTAAAAGACGGTTGATTTGAAAACACGTTCCGCGTGTTCGAGGGTAAGTATAGTAATCTTATCGACATTGGGAGCAGGAGCCGCCGCTCATCGCCGCAATCGCTCGCGGCTGGCTGTGACCTTAACGGCACAAAGCCTTGCTAAAGTGGCCCCTGCGGCGTGAAAACGAAGCAAAATCAAGGTTTCTCGGCTTGTATATCATGTCAGTAGAATTTATGTGTCGAAGCAGCTTGCACGCGGCGGGGAGGCACGTCAGGCGTTTCGCAACCGATGGTTTGGGCCATCGCCTGACAGAGAAACATTCGGTCTATGCTCACCAAAAAAGGCAAGTACGGCCTCAAGGCGCTGGTCCATCTGGCGCATCTGCCGGTGGGACAGCTCGCCTTCGTCGGCGACATCGCCAGCGGCAACAACATCCCGAAGAAATTCCTCGACGCCATTCTGGGCGAATTGCGCAATGCCGGTTTCGTCCAGAGCCGCAAGGGCAAGGATGGCGGCTATCGCCTGGCGCGCCCGGCCGACGAGATCAAGGTCGGCCATGTCGTGCGCGTCCTCGACGGACCGCTGGCGCCCATCCCCTGCGCCAGCCGCACCCAGTATCAGCGCTGTGAAGACTGCAATGAGGCGACATGCCAAGTCCGACATCTGATGCTCGAGGTCCGGCAGGCGATCGCCGAGGTGCTCGACCAGCGCACGCTGGCCGAGATGCGCGACATCGTCCTCGACGACCTTCCGGTCGCGAGGGACATCGACGAGCTTGCGCCGGCGCAAAAGGTCCCCGCCTGATCCTGAGCGTGCTCGCATGAGCGTCGCGCGCGCCAATTCGATCATCCGCAGCTCGATCATCATCGTCGGCGGCGGCGCCAGCGGCGTCGTGCTTGCCGCGCATCTGCTGAAGTCGCCCAACCCGGACCTTCGCGTCACGCTGATCGAAAAGCGTCCGCATTTCGGCCAGGGCATCGCCTATTCGACGCTCTTATCGGCGCACGTGCTGAATGTCAGCGCCGCGGGGATGAGCGCCTATGCCGACGATCCCCTGAATTTCTGGCGTTGGTTGCAGGGGCGCGGCCTGATAAGCCAGGAACAGACGCCGCAGACACCCTTCTATGCACCGCGCAGCGTCTATGCCCGCTACCTCAAGGAAGTGCTCGACGAACTCGAAGCGCGCGAAAAGGAAACCGGCCGTCTCAGGCTGATTCGCGAGGAAAGCCTGTCGATCTCGCCGACATCGTCCGGTGTCGAAGTGGTGCTGGCCAACGGCACCAGCGTCGTCGCGCATCTGGCGGTGCTTGCCACCGGCCACGACGAGCAGCCCGGCGCCGGCCAAGGTCATGCCATCCGCATGGGCACCGAGGCCGACACAGCGCTCGATCCTGAAGCCCGCGTGCTGGTGCTGGGCACCGGGCTCAGCATGGTCGATGCCTTCCTGTCGCTCGAGCAGCGCGGCCATCGCGGCGAGATCGTCGCCGTGTCGCGGCGCGGCCTGCTGCCGTCGCCGCACCGCAAGGGCAACCCGATCAAGCTCGACGTCGCCGACATTCCGCTCGGCACGCAGCTCTCCTATTTCGTCGGCTGGTTCCGCGACCTGATCCGAGAAAACCAGAAGGCCGGCATCGACTGGCGCGACGTCGTCGATGGGCTGCGACCCTTCAACCAGAAGATCTGGCAGAACTGGCCGTCCTCGGCCAAGCGCCGCTTCGTCGAGCACACCAAGGCCTGGTGGGACATCCATCGCCATCGGCTGGCGCCCGAGGTGCATGCCCGCGTCACCGAGGCGGTGCGCACCGGCCGCATCCGCCCGGTCGCCGGCCGTGTCGTCGGCATCGAGGCCGGCGATGGATTCACCGTCGGCATCCAGTCCCGCCACACAAAGGCGCTGGAAACGCTGCAGGTCGCCCGCATCTATGATTGCACCGGCATCGCCCGCGATATCTCGACGACGTCGAACAGCGTCGTGCGCTCGCTGGTCGACCGCGGCCTGGCGCGGCCCGACCCGCTGCGGCTTGGTCTCGATGTCACAGCCAAATGCGAAATCATCGCCGGCGACGGCACCGCATCGGCCAAGATCCTCGCCGTCGGGCCGCTGACCCGCGGCACCTTCTTCGAGATCGACGCCATCCCCGATATCCGAGTCCAGTGTGCGCGGCTGAGCAAGCAGCTGCTGGGGTAAAGCTGTTGACGTCGGTGGGATAGCACGCCCCTCAGAGGGGGGTGGGAAGGATCGCTACGGAGGGTGTTGGGCTTGAGTCCAAAGCCGGCCTAAAACTGGAATTCCATTCCCCCTCTCGCCGGTTGATTGGCACGATCTACCTTCTTTCCGACTGCAAACGGCCGGAAAAGAAGCTACGCTGCCGCTCTGCCCCCGAGGCGGTCGCTTGTTCAAGGGAGCACATCGATATGAGCGAGCACGGAAAAGCTGCGCCAGGCAGTTCGGACGGCGCGTTATCCCGCCTGCGTCCGCCCTACGCCTCGGTGCTCGACCTCATCGGCCAGACGCCGGTGGTCGAACTGACCAAATTCGACACCGGCAAGTGCCGGCTGTTCATCAAGCTCGAAAGCCAGAATCCAGGCGGCTCGATCAAGGACCGCATTGCGCTGTCTATGATTTCCGCGGCCGAGAAGGAAGGCAAGCTCAAGCGCGGCGGCACCATCGTCGAGGCGACCGCCGGGAATACCGGCCTCGGCCTCGCCCAGGTCGGCATCCCCAAGGGCTACCGCATCATCCTCGTCGTGCCCGACAAGATGTCGCGCGAAAAGATCCAGCATCTGCGCGCGCTCGGCGCCGAAGTGCGCATGACGCGCTCCGATGTCGGCAAGGGCCATGCCGAATATTACCAGGACATGGCCGAGAAGATCGCATCGGAAACGCCCGGCGCCTTCTACGCCAACCAGTTCGCCAACCCGGCCAACCCCGAGGCGCATGAGACCACCACCGGACCGGAAATCCTTGCCCAGCTCGATGGCGACCTCGACGCCGTGGTCGTCGGCGTCGGCTCCGGCGGTACGCTGACCGGGCTTGGCCGCTACTTCGCCAGAACATCGCCGAAGACCGAAATGGTGCTGGCCGATCCCGTCGGATCGGTGCTGGCGCCGCTGATCAAGACCGGCAAGATGGAAGAGGCCGGCAGCTGGACCGTCGAAGGCATCGGCGAGGATTTTGTGCCGCCCAATGCCGATCTGTCGCTGGTCAGGAAAGCCTATTCCATCCCAGACAAGCAGAGCATGCTGGCCGTGCGGGACCTGCTTTCGAAGGAAGGCATTCTCGCCGGCTCGTCTTCCGGCACGCTGCTGTCGGCCGCGCTTCGCTATTGCCGCGAGCAGACGACAGCAAAACGCGTCGTCACCTTCGTCTGCGACAGCGGCAACAAATATCTGTCCAAGGTGTTCGACGATTTCTGGCTGGCCGAGCAGGGGCTGGCCGAACAGGAACAGCATGGCGATCTGCGCGACCTCGTCATGCGCTCGCACCGCACCGGCGACACCGTTTATGTCGGCCCCGACGAAAGCCTGCTCAACGCCTATGGCCGCATGCGCCGCTCCGATGTCTCGCAGCTGCCGGTGCTGGACAACGGCAAGCTGGTCGGCATTATCGATGAGGGCGATATATTGGCCAAGGTCGACGGCCCCTATGAAGGCCGCTGGGACCGCTTCAACGCTCCGGTGCGCACCGCCATGACCTCCAATCTGCACACGCTGCAGGCCAGCCAGACGCTGGATGCGCTGCTGCCGGTGTTCGACCGCAACGAGGTCGCCATCATCTTCGATGGCGACGAGTTCGTCGGCCTGATAACCCGTATCGACCTGATCAACCATTTAAGGCGCGCACGATGACTGCTGAAACACCCCCATCGGGCAAGAACCGCCTGGCTTTTTCCACGCGCACCATCCATGGCGGCCAGAGCCATGACCCGCTGACCGGCGCGGTGATGGTGCCGATCTACGCGACCTCGACCTATGGCCAGCAGTCGCCCGGCGTGCACAAGGGGTTTGAGTACGCCCGCAGCCAGAACCCGACCCGCTTCGCCTTCGAGCGCGCGGTGGCCGATCTCGAAAGCGGCTCGGCCGCCTTTGCATTCGCGTCCGGCCTGGCGGCGATCTCGACCGTGCTCGAGCTGCTCGACAGCGGCGCCCATATCGTTGCAACCGACGACATCTATGGCGGCTCGTTCCGGCTGATGGAGCGGGTGCGCAAGCGCTCGGCCAATCTGCAGGTCTCCTTCGTCGATTTTACCGACCTCGCCGCTGTCGAAGCCGCTATCCGTCCGGAGACGAAACTGCTCTGGGTCGAAACGCCCACCAATCCGCTGCTGCGCATCGTCGACCTCGAAGGCGTTGCGGCACTCGCCAGGCGCAAAGGGGTTTTGACGGTCGCCGACAACACGTTCTGCAGCCCCTACATCCAGCGGCCGCTTGAACTCGGCATCGACATCGTCGTCCATTCGACGACAAAATATCTCAACGGCCATTCCGACATGGTCGGCGGCGTCGCCATCGTCGGCGGCAACAAGGATCTCGCCGCCCAGCTGAAATTCCTGCAGAACGCCATCGGCGCCATCTCCGGTCCCTTCGACAGTTTTCTCGCGCTGCGCGGCATCAAGACACTGGCGCTCAGGATGGAGCGGCATTCCACGAACGGCCTGAAGATTGCGCAGTGGCTGGAGGCGCGAAAAGATGTGCGCCGCGTCGTCTATCCCGGCCTGGCCAGCCATCCGCAGCACGCCATCGCCGTCCAACAGATGCATGCCTTCGGCGGCATGATCTCGGTCGACCTCGACCGCGACCTCGCCGGCACCAAACGCTTCCTCGAACGGACGCAATTGTTCACGCTGGCTGAAAGCCTCGGCGGCGTCGAAAGCCTGATCGAACACCCGGCGCTGATGACGCACGGCTCGATCCCGGCGGAAAAGCGCGCGGAAATCGGCATTTCGGATTCGCTGGTGCGGTTGTCGTCGGGGATAGAGGATGGCGATGATCTGATCGCCGACCTGGACCAGGCGCTGCGGGGGTAGGCGTACCAGATGCGTACCGATGACAATGAGGGGCGGCGCTGACCGTCGAGATTAAATCCCAATCCGCCGCGCGTTAACACATTCAGCAGCCTTTGCTTAACCCTTCGCCGCTATGTCCCGCCTGGGGAGGCATGGCGAGAGTGAGTATGATGGACAACAACCCGGAAAAGCGCAGCGAATGGCGCGCCATTTTTTATGTGCAGGCCCGCGTGGCCATCCTGTTCGTCCCGGTCGTCGCCAGTCTTCTGATCATTGCCGCACTTGCCGGCAACGACCACAATCCCAATGCCATAGACCGCACGGTTACTGGCTCGGTGAAATAGGCGCAGCGGTCGGCCGACAGTCGGCCGCCTCAGAAAAACTTCGGGATCGGGCCGTTCTGAGGCGTCACGTCGCCTTCCAGGTCGATGAACGCCTCGTCGACAAAGCACCATGCCCAGCCTTCCGGCGGGTCGTAGCCTTCGATGATCGGGTGCTTTGTGGCGTGGAAATGCTTGGTGGCGTGGCGGTTGGGCGAGTCGTCGCAGCAGCCGACATGGCCGCAGGTGCGGCACAGCCTGAGATGCACCCACATGGAGCCGCTCTTCAGGCACTCCTCGCAACCGAGCGCGCTCGGCGTCACCGTCTTAATGTCGCGCGTGTGTTTGCATTCATCCATTATGCTCTCCTGTCCAGTTCGGGCGCTGCTGCGTTGGGTCGCGCGAGATAGGCGTGCAAGGCAGCCACCACCTGGGCGCCTTCGCCGACGGCGGCGGCGACCCGCTTGACCGAGCCTGCGCGCACGTCGCCGATGGCGAACACGCCGCTGCGGCTGGTCTCCATCTGGCCCGCCCCTATGTCGGCGCCGGTGCGCACGAAACCCCTGGCGTCGAGCGCGATATCGCACCCAGCCAGCCAATCGGTGTTGGGGTCGGCGCCGATGAACAGGAAGAGATGTTGGATCGGCCGCGTCTCGACGCCGCCGGGGTTGCGCCAGCGCAACTGGGTGAGATTGCCGCCTTCGCCTTCCAGCGCCTCGATCTCGGTCTCGCCAAGCACCTCGATGTTGGGTTGCGCCTCGATACGCTCGACCAGATAGCGCGACATGGTTTCCCTGAGGCGGCCGCGGCGCGCCAGCATCGTCACCTTGCGGACCTGGCTGGCGAGATAGACGGCCGCCTGCCCCGCCGAATTGCCGGCGCCGACCAGCGCCACTTCTTGCCCTGTGCATAGCCGCGCCTCGATCGGCGAGGCCCAGTAATGCACCGACGTGCCCTCGAACTCGGCCAGCTTGGCGATGTCGAGGCGGCGGTAACGGGCGCCGCTGGCGATCACCACCGTGCGTGCGCGCAGGCTTTCACCGTCGCCGACGGTAAGCGTGTAGCCCTCGCCTGCTGCACCGAGCAGCTTGGCCTCGTCGGGGATGACTATTTCGACGCCGAATTTCTGCGCCTGGTTGTAGGCGCGCGCCATCAGCGCCATGCCGGAAATGCCGGTGGGGAAACCCAGATAGTTCTCGATGCGCGCGGAGGCGCCGGCCTGGCCGCCGAAGGCGCGGCAATCGAGCACGATGGTCGACAGCCCTTCGGATGCCGCATAGACCGCGGCCGCCAGCCCCGCCGGCCCGGCGCCGACAATGGCGACGTCATAGACCATGTCGGGATCGATCGGCCGCAGCAGGCCGATGCAGCGGGCAAGTTCGGTTTCGCCGGGATTGTGCATCAGCTTGCCGTTGGGGCAGAGCACGATCGGCAGATGGTGCGGGTCGACATGAAAATGCTCAATCAGCGTCTTGGCGCACGGGTCGCTGTCGGAATCGAGCGCGCGGTGCGGCTGGCCGCTGCGGCGCAGAAACCCCTGCAGCCGCAGCATGTCGCCATTGCCGGCCGGGCCGATGACGACCGGCCCGCTCGAGCCGCTTTCCAGGAGCCCGACGCGGCGCAGGATCAGCGCCCGCATGATCCGCTCGCCAAGGCTTGCCTCCTGCACCATCAGGTCGCGCAGCCGCTGCGAGGGGATGACGAAGGCCTCGACCGGCTCGGCCGCCTCCGCATTGACCAGCGACGGCCGGCTGGAAAGCTGCGCCAGCTCGCCGATGAAATTGCCGGGACCATGAGTGACGATGGTCTCGCGCCGGCCGGGCCTGACATCCTGGGTGATATCGACCGTGCCCGACAGGACGACGATCAGCCCCGGCGCCACGGTGCCGGCGGTGACGATATGCTCGCCGGCGGCATAGGAACTCGCCTCGCCGAACCGGCGCATGCGCTCGATATCGGCGTCGCCCAGGATAGGAAACATCTGGTCGCGGCGGGTGACGGTGATCGGCTGGGTGGGTGGGGCCATAGATAGAACGTAGCGCCGAGACTGCCGGGTTTGAAGTGGTTTGTTGGAGGACTGGCCGGAAGGGGAGGTGGCTCCCGCGCCATCTGGTTCGGATGCTTCGCATGGCCCCGCGCTGCAAGGCAAACAGTGCGCCGACAAGTGCGACCTTTATAAGGGCGAGCCCGAGCAGTACCGCCAGCAGTCCTCGCTCACCAGTATGCTGCAAGAGCAGCGCGCCGACGGTCGGCGCCGGGCTATCGCGTTACGCCAAGCGCCTGAGGTGCGGTTGTATCCTTGGGCTCCCCGAAGGCAGATCCTGGCGAAATCCCATTCGTCACATCTTTGTAGAGCGCTATCGGATGCGGGCGCCCCACCAGATATCCTTGGATTTCGGGACATCCTTCCTTCATCAGGAAGGCACGCTCGTCCTCTGTTTCGACACCCTCCGCGATGACAGGCAAGGCCAGCGCATTCCCCAGGCTGAGTATCGTGCGCACGATGGCCGCCGATTGGACATTCGAACCGACACCCGAAACAAAACTGCGATCGATCTTGATCTTGTCGAATGGAAACGCCTGCAACGAGGACAGCGAGGCATACCCCGTGCCAAAATCATCCATCGAGACCCTGACGCCCAACGCCTTCAACCTCCGCAAAACCGACAAGGCGGTTGCCCGGTCGCGGATGAGAACCCCTTCCGTGATTTCCAGTTCCAGCCGCCCCGGAGCAAGGCCGGTCTCGTAGAGGATAGAATGAACGAGGCCTACCAGGTCGCCGAAACGGAATTGCACGGGAGAGAGGTTGACGGCGATCTGCAGCGGTGAGGGCCAGGAGGCCGCGTCTCTGCACGCCTGCCTGAGCGTCCATTCACCTATCTCAACGATCGTGCCATCCTGTTCGGCAAGCGAGACAAACGCGTTTGGCGAGATGAGCCCATGCTTTGGATGGTGCCATCGGGCGAGTGCCTCGAAACCGAAGATTTCGCCGTCCATCCTGGCTTGCGGCTGATAATGAAGCACAAGTTCGCCATGGGCGACCGCAGAGCGCAAATCTCGCTGCAAGGCGTAGCGCTCTCTTAGCCGCTTATCCATCTCAGGATCGAAGAATTGCACCATTCGACGACCGTCCGCCTTGGCCCGGTAGAGCGCTGCGTCGGCATTTGCCATCAGCGCCGCTGCATTCTCTCCGTCTTTCGGATAGATCGCCGCCCCGATGCTCACCCCGATCGAAATGTGCTGGCCCCGGATTTCGAATTTGCCTGCCGCCGATTCGAACAGACGGTCCGCAACGTCCTTGGCACTCGCGGACCGGTCATCCATGGCCAGGACAACCGTGAATTCGTCGCCGCCCATGCGCGCGATAAAGGCCTCAGGCGCCGCGGTTTGGAGACGCCGGGAAATGGTGCAAAGCAGATCGTCGCCGGCGGCGTGCCCGAAAACGTCGTTCGCCTCTTTAAAATGGTCAAGGTCGATGCTGAAGACGGCAAAGCTGGCGTGCGTTGCTTTTGCGCGCTCGAGCGTCGTGGCCAGGTGTGCTGCAAGCGCGGCTCGGTTCGCCAGGCCGGTAAGCGGATCGTGGTGCGCGAGATGCGCGATTTCCTCATGCCGTGCCATCAGTTCGGTGCGCGCTACGTTCATGTTCTCGCGCGCGTCGTCCAGGCCGTGGGCGGCTTCCCTCACCTTGTCCTGGAGCAGATTGAAGCTTTCGGCCATCTCTCCAAGTTCGTCACGAGAGTTTACGGTAACCGGCATGATGTTCACGGAGGCGTGCGCCGCCGCGAGGTCTCCCCGCCCCAAGGCGACCATGGCGAGAGAGAAGTCCTTCAGCGTTCCGGATGTCAGACGCTTTGCCGCGTTGCTCACCTCGGTCGCCGAATGGGTGATCATTCCCGGCAAGATCAGGCCAACGCTGATGGTCAGCAGCGCGACAACGACAAAAATGTCCTCCAGCGCGGCGACCAATGAAGTGTCGCCTTGGGGAACGCTGCCGATCGCCAGGAAATAGCCGGCACCGTCAAGCACGAGCACAAAAAGCATGGCTCCGGTAAGCTTCAGGTGAAGCGTATGTGGCAGCAAGGGTAGACCGAGTGCGTATCGATCCTCCATCGTGCGCCAGGCGTAGAGCGCAGCACCCGAATATGCCAAAGCCAGACCGAACAGGACGGTAGGAAGGCCAAATTGCTGAAATCCCAGTATGGCGGTCAACAGCCATATTGCAGCCGCGCCTACGCCAAGGATGATCGTTCCCCTGGGAGCCCGGAAGGGTCGCTCGGCTTCGGGACTATCACGGCGCAAGAGCCAGACTGCGATGTTTGGCATGCAGATGCTGATCAGGTACGTAAAATTGGCCGCGGCGATCATCCAGAGCGGATACCCGCACAGCATGAAGCCGATTGCCGCGGCAGCTGTGAGCAGCGTTGCCGCCCAGGGACAATCTGTTGAGGTGCGCCTGGCCAGGAAGCTCGGCAGCAGGCCGTCTTCGCTCAGCTGCGCAAGGGTCCGCGCGGCGCCTGCCAATGGCTGCAACGTTCCATGGAACATGTTCAGCATGATGAGCCAGATGGCGGCCGCCTTGCCGAAACTCCCCAACAAGGGCGCAAAGGTGGGCCCGAGAGCTATGGCGAGGTCGGTGCCGAGCGGCTCCGGCCCGAGCACACCCAGCCAGACAACCGGCAGGACCAGGAAATAGACGCCGGCCATTGCGGCGCTGGCCCACATCGCCAGAGGAATGTTGCGGTTGGGATCGATGGTTTCGCCAACATGGCAGGCTGCAGCCTCAAATGCCGGTGCGGCAAACCCGATCAGGTACAGTCCCGCCATCACCGACGTGATATCGCCGAACAGGCCGGTAAACGGGCTGGTCAGGGCAAAATCCGTCGCCTGCCGCCAGTCGACCGAGCCACTGATGACCGGGACGAGGGATGAGAGAAACGCAAGCGTCGCGGAGGCAGTGGCGATCGGGATCGCCAGTTGGACCACCCACTTGATTCCACACAGGTTGACCGCCGTAAAGAATGCGATGAGCCCGCAGGCGACCGCCTCCACGGGGAGGCCCGGCAGGTACCATTGCTGGATTGCAGACGCTGAAAGAACCGCTGTCAGTCCGCAGGTCGGCACCCAACCCCACCAATAGCAGGTGCCCGTCAGAGCCGAGAGAACGGGACTGTAAGGTCGGAAGGCTTCGGCGCACGCTGCAGAGATACCGCCGACGCGGTTTGGCCACATGAGAACCAATTCGGTCCACGCAGGCGCGGCGGCCCAGCCTAGAAGCAGACCAACAACGAGCAAAGGAACCGCAGCGCTTCCTTGACCGGGAATATTCCCCTGACCGACAAAAAGGGCGGCAATCAGAAACAGGCTTTGATTGCTGCCACCCATGGCGAGCGCTGTCGTGCCCATCCATCCCAAGGTTCTCGGGTGCGGTCGTGAAGGCGTGAGGCCGGGCATTCAGAGACATCCATTCGAGTGCGGAGCGCTGTCTGACTGGCGAATGTAACCTGCGGAGATATGTCTGTCGAACGTCGCGCTCCCGAAGTCAAAGTTGGACCTTAGGTGAGACGTATTAAGACTTCGTACCAAACCAGATCCGCCCGATGATCGCTGTCAACTTGCGGTAGCTGCGGTTCAATCATGCTGATGCCGGCCCGAATGGATCGATCTCCTCCGATCCGGGATACATATCAATTTTATCTAATCGCCCACTATGAGGGATAGTCGCGAATACAGCCTAATATTGATTATTATCGACAAATCTCGTGATTGCGGGGCGCCATCATTCGAAACGGCGGCTGAAGTCGACTGTAGATCGCTAAGCACATTGACCGTTGTTGACTTCGTACCTCGCCATCGTGGGGGCAAGCACCGAGACTTCACGCCGTGCCTCAAGTTGGAGCTAACTTGTGCGAGCACGCCGCATAGCCCCGCGTTGCAGGGCAAACAGCGCGCCGACCACGCTGGGCGCGGCGGTCGGCCTTGGCGCGCTGGTGGGTCCTTCCCAGGCCGGCGCCCGTACGGTCGATATGGCGATCGCTCGCTACCATCATCCGATCTGCACCAAACTGGCCTCGGTGACATTTCTGACCACAGGCGTGGCGACGCTCTGGACCGGCCTGCCCGGTTCTGCCGGCCGCGGTGATTTTCTATGGCGCCCGCATCGGCTAGCATGGCCGAGTATCGTCACATGCGGCGACATGGTGTTCTGGACGATGCTTGAGCGCGACGCCACCTCGCCAGCGGGCACGCCTTCGACGCCGGCCCGTAGCAGGAATGTGTTCAGCACCAGAACACTTGGGATCAGCGTTGCGGGAGCCTGCACACGTGAGTACTCCGCCTCACAAGCCTTCCGGCTGGTCCTCGAGGACGAACGACGCTGCAATCAGGTCATCGCCGCTGATGCGGCCACTGCCGCCAACCATGATGGATGCGACTTTCTGAAAGGTCTTCATGTCGGCCTCTGTTATGCGCGCATCGCGCATTCTCGCCCTGAGAGAACCCAAGCGGGTATCAAGGGCTGGCGATGTCTCGACGTCATCGATCATCTTCGATCATCCTGGAGCGCAACGTGAAATCCGCTGCCCGCCGCCATGGCCGGCGGCGGGCGGCAGCTATTCGATCAGTCGTAGACCTTCACAATTTTCCGGGTGCTGGGATCGACCAGGACGGTGCGGTTGTCGACCACGACGTAGCGGTATTTGACGTTGGGAACTTCGTGCAGCTCGACCGTATCAGGCAAGGCACTGCCGACGTTCAGCTCCACGCCCGGGATCTTCACCGAAGCCAGCGGCTGCTTTTTTACGTATTCGCGGACGACCGTATCCTGCTCCGGTGTGATGACGACATCCTGAGCTGCGGCGGCGCCGACCCCAGCCAAAAGCAACAAGCCTGCAGCGGCACTTGCAAAGTGGATTTTCATGGTTTTCTCCTCGCGTAATCCGGCGACGGCACCACGCCTGTTCGCCGAGGGACCGAACTTGAGATCAGCCAGATTGTTCCTGTGACTTCAGTCTGCGGCGAACCAGACCAAAGTCGGATATCAGCTAAGACCCAAGTCCCGAGGCGGAACGTTCAAGTGGGGCAGGCGTTTCCCAAATGCAACTAAATAAAACAGGAGAGGAACACATGGCCGACGGCCCAACTGTTGTTAATTCTGGTGGTGGTGGCGGCACTGCGATTGCCGTTGTTCTTGCACTTATTGCAGTCGTAGTATTGCTTATTTTTACCGGCGTCATCAATATCCGCGGCGACGGCGGCAAGGATATCAACGTCAAGGTTGAAGCGCCAAAGGTGGAAGCTCCGGCTGTACCCGCAAAGCCTGCGGCACCTGCCCCAGCCCCTGCGAGTGGCGGCTGATCTGCTCGTATCCACGCTTCCGAACTGACCTATGAAAAGGAAATTCCCATGACTAAATATTTCGTCAGCGCCACCGGCGCCCTCCTCCTTATGGCGGGCATCGGCACCTCGTTTGCCGAGGACGTTATTGTTCTCAAGCCCGAACAACAGACGGTCGTTCGCGAATATATCCATAAGCAGAAGCTGGCCTCAGTCAGTTTGCTCGGCGTCGAACTCAATGTCGGCACGGCACTTCCAGACACTGTCGAGCTCCACGCAATCGACGTTCCGGATGTCCGCTACAAGTATACGGTTGTCGGAGATCATGCGGTTCTCGTCGATCCCGACACGCGCAAGGTCGTGCAGATCATCGAATAACGCGCGAGCCCGCCGCTCCGGTCTGGAGCGGCGGGCTGTGGCTGCCCTGTGAAAGTCTACGGGCAGCCTTTTCTCAACGGGAGGATGTCTGATGTTTAGCGACAAGGAAACTTGGGTCCTGGAAGCTGCCTTACTCGCGGCAATTCCAATTTGCGTAGCCGTCACCGCACTCGTGGCATTTTTGACCGCGGCCTGGATATGAACCGCTTCCTCTTTGTGATGGGCGACTTTCTATCCCGGCCACCGGGCTTCTATGTCCTTCTTGTAGCCATGCTGCTCTGTACTGCGTTGGTGCCATTCGGCCTGACGAATGTGGTCACCTACGCATTGTCGGTAGCGGCCATCGTGATCACCGGCGTTGTGCTGATCCAGGGTTACCGCGACACGGCCGCCATTCACGCCAAGCTTGATGAGATTATCGTTTCGCTGAATGAGACCAGAAACGATGTCGTCGGCTTGGAGCATGCCGAGCCGGAGGAGATTCGGGAGAAGCTCCAGACACTCGAAGAAGAAGCAATGAAAGCGGTTCGCCCGCCGCATTGACCCTCCGCTGGACTATCTGTCATCCATCAGCAAAAAAGCCCGGGAACCGGGCTTTTTTGCTTCGCGTCTAAATCATTTCGGACTTATCCGAAACGGGAATTTGGTGCCCAGAAGAGGACTCGAACCTCCACTCCTTGCGGAACACGGACCTGAACCGTGCGCGTCTACCAATTCCGCCATCTGGGCTGGTGCGGGCTCATGTAAGCGGGCAAACGATATGTGTCAACGCGCTTTTTCGAGGGCCGCTGCCTGCCGGCTTAGTTTCCCGGGGGTCAACGCCGTCCCTCACCTGCCTGCCGGCATCCTCTCCCCGTACAGTGACGGGGATAGGGGCGCTCTCATCGATGATTTTCGCCGGTCACCTGCGTCACAAGAAGAGCGCCGAGGCTGCGGCCAGCCCTTTCTCCCCGTCACTATACCGGGAGAACTGCCCGGCAGGGCAATGAGGGGCAGCGCCGACTTGGCGAATGCGCTGGCCGAAAACCTCACCCCTCCAGCACGTCCTTCGACGCCACAGTGGAATCGGCGTTGAGCTTGTAGATCACCGGCACGCCGGTGCCGAGCTCGAGCTTGACGATCTCCTCGCCGCTCTTGCCGTCCAGCGCCATGATCAGCGCGCGCAGCGAATTGCCATGCGCGGCGACCAGCACGGTGCCGCCTTTCAGAACATGCGACTGCATGTCGTGCAGGTAATAGGGCCAGACGCGGGCGCCGGTGTCCTTCAGGCTTTCGCCGCCGGGCGGCGGCACGTCGTAGGAGCGGCGCCAGATGTGCACCTGCTCCTCGCCCCACTTCTGGCGCGCGTCGTCCTTGTTGAGGCCGGAGAGATCGCCATAGTCGCGCTCGTTCAGCGCCTGGTCGCGGATCGTCTTCAAATCGCTCTGGCCGACCGCGTCGAGAATGTGCTGGCAGGTCTTCTGCGCCCGGATCAGCGCCGAGGTGAAGGCAATGTCGAATTTCAAGCCGCGTGCCTTGAGCTTCTGGCCGGCTTCCTTGGCCTCCTTGTGGCCCTGCTCGGTAAGGTCGACATCGCGCCAGCCGGTGAACAGGTTCTTCAGGTTCCATTCGCTCTGGCCGTGGCGCACGAGCACGAGAGTTCCCGACATGTTTGCTCCTTCAAAATTATGGATAGTTTAGCTCAAGCCGAGCACGTCCCGCATGGAATAAAGTCCGGGCTTTTTACCGCGCGCCCAGAGCGCGGCCTTGACCGCGCCGCGGGCAAAGATGGCGCGGTCCTCGGCATGGTGCGACAGCGTAATGCGCTCGCCGGTCCCGGCCAGGATGACGCTGTGGTCGCCGACCACCGAGCCACCGCGCAAGCTGGCAAAGCCGATCGTTCCTGGCTTGCGCACGCCGGTATGGCCGTCGCGTGACCGCACATCGTTGCCGGCAAGGGAAATGCCGCGTCCCGCCGCCGCCGCTTCGCCGAGCAGCAAGGCGGTGCCCGAGGGCGCGTCGACCTTGTGCTTGTGATGCATTTCGAGGATCTCGATGTCGAAATCCTCTGGACCGAGCGCGCGCGCGGCCTGCTCGACCAGCACCGCCAGAAGATTGACGCCGAGGCTCATATTGCCGGATTTGACGATCGTCGCGTGGCGCGCCGCGGCCTCGATCTTGGCGTCGTCTTCCGCCGAGCAGCCGGTGGTGCCGATGACATGGGCAATGCGTGCCTGCGCGGCATAGCCTGCGAATTCGACGGTGGCTGCCGGCATGGTGAAATCGAGCACGCCGTCGGCCTTGGCGAACACCGGCAGCGGATCGTCGCCGATCGTCACATTGATGATGCCGATGCCGGCAAGCTCGCCCGCATCCCTGCCGAGATAGGGCGATCCGGTTCGTTCGACCGCGCCGACGACGCGGGCGCCGGGGATCGAATGGATGGCGCGGATCAGCGTCTGGCCCATGCGGCCGGCCGCCCCCACCACCACCAGGCCCATTTCGCTGGATTCGCTCATGCTGTTCTCCCCACCGCCTTCTTGGCGCGGCTGCGCCGGACCGGAGTTTGGACGGGCTTCGAGTCGTCGACAAGCCCCAGTCCGTTCTTGCCTTGAATGCGGTGGAAGCGGGCGTAGACACTGTTTGGATCGGCCATCAGTGCGGCATGGGTGCCTTCCTCGACCAGGCGCCCCTCTTCAAGCACGATAATGTGGTCGGCGTTGACGACCGTCGACAGGCGATGCGCTATCACGATGGTGGTGCGCCCTTCCATCACATGGGTCAGCGCCTCCTGGACGCGCGCCTCGGCCTCGTTGTCGAGCGCCGAGGTCGCTTCGTCGAGCAAAAGGATCGGCGCATTGCGCACGATCGCCCGCGCAATCGAGACGCGCTGGCGCTGGCCGCCGGAAAGGGTCGAGCCGCCCTCGCCGACGGGCGTGTCGTAGCCCTGCGGCTGCTGACGGATGAACTCGTCGGCCGCCGCCAGCACCGCCGCCCGCTCGATCTCGGCGTCGGTCGCCGAAAGTCGGCCAAAACGGATGTTGTCGCGTATGCTGCCTTCGAACAGATAGGGCGCCTGCGAGACATAGGCGATCGAGCCGCGCAGCGAGTGCTTGGTGACTTTGGAAATGTCCTGGCCATCGATCTCGATCGAACCCTTGTCGACATCGTAGAAGCGCTGCAGCAGCGCCACGAGCGTCGTCTTGCCGGCACCCGAGGCCCCGACCACCGCCGTAACCTTGCCGGCCGCGGCGGTGAAACTCAGGTTCCTGATCACCGGCATGTCGGCGCTGTAGCCGAACGTCACATTGTCGAAGCGAACCTCGCCGGTGGTGATCCTGGCTTCGACCGCGTCGGGCGCATCGCCCTGTTTAGGCTCCAGGTCGAGCAGCTCGTAAATCATCCGGGCGTTGACCAGGGCACGTTCCATACCGACCTGCGTACGAGCCAGGCGCCGTGCCGGATCGTAGGCCATGATCAGCGCGGTGATGAAGGAAAACACAGCGCCTGGTGGTTGTCCGAGCACCAGCGCCCGGTAGCCGGAATAGGCAAGGACGGAGGTAATGGCGAGACCGCCCAAAATCTCGGAAATCGGCGACAGCCGCTCCGCGACCCGGGCGATCTTGTTGTTACGCTGCTCGGCCGTATCGGCCATGATGCCGATCCGGCGCGCCAGCTCGGCTTCCAGGGTGAAGGCCTTGACGATGGCGATGCCTTGCGTGGCCTCCTGTACGGACCCGTTCAGCCGCGAGTTGATCAGCACCGATTCCCGGTTGATGCGCCGCAATCGGCGGGTGATGTAGACGACGGCCCAGATCAGCGGCGGCCCGATCAGCAGCGAGCTGAGCGACAACACCGGATCCTGGTAGATCATGACGCCGACGAGGGCGATCAGCGAGACCGCGTCGCGGCTGATGGAGGTCAGCGTCAGCGACAGCAGATCGCGAACGCCGCCGACATTCTCGTTGACCTGTGCCGCCAGCCGACCGGAACGCGTATCGTTGAAGAAGTCGACGCCGAGCTTCATCAGATGGTCGAAGCTGCGCTTCTGGTAGCGGGCGACCAGATTGTTGCCGATCTTGGCCAACGCGACCGCCTGGCCGTAACCGGCGAAGCCGCGCAGCACGGAGGCGGCCATGAACCCGGCGCAGATCCAGACGATCATGTCGCCGCGTCGTTCGTAGAAGATCTCGTTGATCATCGGGGCCATGATCCACGCCGTGAAGGCGGTGGTGGCGGAAACAATCAGCAGGCAGCCGACGGCAACGACATAGGTCCAGCGATATTCACTACCGTTTTCGGCCAGGATGCGGCGCAGCACCGCAGTGACCTCAGCTGGCTGGACTTTCAGTTTGAGTGGACTTTGAGCGGTCAAATCGCGGGCGCTTCGTGGTTTGCTAGAGCATGATGCCGAAAAGTGTGAAGCGGTTTTCGGACGACATCATGCTCTATCTCTTTGATTTAGAGCCGGATTCAGATTTCAGGTCGATTCGATCTGAAATCATCCGGCCCTAGGGATGCCAGGCTGGAATTCGGCCCCTCTTAGCGCCCCGGCTACGGCTTGCCTATGGCGAAACTTCGTCGCGGCCCGAGGTTGGGGTCACGAAAGCGGCAGCCATTTCCAAGAAAATACCCGTTTTCGGGACGAAATGGATCATGCCCGCCAGCGCCGCCCCGCGGTCTGGACGCCGAACAGCGAAGGGTTGCGGGCATAGGCGGCAAGGCCCAGAAGTGCCGCCAGCGGGTGGGTGATGACATAGACCGGCATCGAGGCCATCAGCGCGCTGTGCGGCGCCTTGTCCTCGAAGGCGGCGCGGAAATTGCCTTCCTTCAGCGCGGGCACGATCTTTTGCGCGATGCCGCCGGTCAAGAACACGCCGCCGCGGCTCATGAACACCAGCGCGAGGTCGCCGGCGGTGCGGCCGAGGCAGGTGACGAACAGCGCCAGCGCTTCCTCGGCGACCGCATCGGTCTTGGCCAGGGCCGCCCCGGTGATTTCGGCCGGCGTGGTGAACGGCGCCGGCTTGCCGTCGGCCTTGGCGACCGCCCGGTAGACATTGACCAGACCGCGCCCGCACAGGATCTGCTCGCCCGAAATGCGGCCGTCCAGCTTTTCGATATGCGGGAACACCTCGAAATCGCGCGGCGTCCGCGGACCGATATCCATGTGGCCGCCTTCGCCAGGCACCGGTATCCAGTGGTGGAGGGCATGAACCAACCCAGCGACGCCGAGGCCGGTGCCGGGACCGAGCACGACACGCCCGGCATTCTCCTCCGGCGTGCCGCCGCCGATCTTTTCCATGTGCTCTTCGCCGAGCGCCACGACGGCCAGCGCCTGCGCCTCGAAATCGTTGAGCACGACGATGTCGCCCAGGCCCAGATTGGCAAACATCTGCTTCGGCTTCACCACCCAGGGACAATTGGTAAGCGGGATCTCGTCGCCGTCGACTGGTCCGGCGATGGCCAGCACTGCCGAATTCGGCCGGATGGACGACCGGTCGAGCACCGCCGCCTGGATCGCCTCGTCTATGGTGGCGAAATTGGCGGTTTGCACGATATGCGGCTCACCGGCTTCCGAATTTGCGTCGAGCACGATCGAAAAGCGCGCATTGGTGCCGCCGATGTCGCCGATCAGCACTGGAAACCGCAACGCGGTGTCGTCGTCGCCTGACATGCTCTTGCTCGTCCCCTTTGCGGCGCCGTTGCGACCGTTTCAATCGCCCGGTTTTCAATCGCCCGGTTTTTCAATCGCCCGGTGTTCAATCGCCCGGTGTTCAATCGCCCGGTGTTCAATCGCCCGGTGTTCAATCGATTGACTAGCGCATGGCCCCGGAAAGGGAAAGCGTCAGTTCGCCATCACTGTCCGACGTTTGCCGGCGGCCGTCGCCTTGGCAGGGGAATGCCGATCTCCGGCGTGGCGGTGAAGGCGTTGGCTGCGTTTGGCAAGCCGCCCGCATTGCCCGCAATAGGCGGAGGCGCGTCGGGTTCCGGCGCCCTGGCGGCGATCGGCACGCCGCCGCCGCGATAGGTGACGGCTTCGGCCGAGTCCGCGTCGGGCTGGTCAAGCACGAACTGGCATTGTTTCGGCAGGTTCGCCATCGTCATCAGGTCGCGCGCCTTGGGCGCATCCGGGTTCTTGTTGGGGCGCCACGGCTCCTCGGTAAACCACCAGGCCAGCGGCTTGCCGCAGCCGTCATCGTCGGGCGTCGCTTCCTGTCCCTTGCAGTTGGGCGAACCCGGCTGGCAGCCGATGCGGATGTGGAAATGATAGTCATGGCCCCAGAACGGCCGGATTTTTCTCAGCCAGGTACGGTCGCCGGTGACGGTGTCGCACAGCTTCTTCTTGATCCCAGGATTGACCAGGATGCGCTCGACTTCCGGATAGCTAGCCGCGCGCTTCAACAGCTTGGTATGCATCGGCTTCCACAGCCTGTCCTTCACCAGATGCGTCTTGTCGTCGACCATCAGCGTGGCGCTGATGTTTTCGCGCTCCTGGGTGGTGAGCTTGCGGTCGGGCATTGGCGTCAGCCAGATGTCGGCGTCGAGGCCGATCTGGTGCGAGGCGTGCCCGGTCAGCATCGGCCCGCCGCGCGGCTGCGAAATGTCGCCGATCAGAAGCCCCGGCCAGCCGTCGGCGGCGGCATCGCGCGACAGTTTCTCGATCAGCGCAATCATCGTTGGATGACCCCAGCGCCGGTTGCGCGAGGGACGCATCACCTCCCAGTTCTGGCCGTCCATCGGAATGGCGACGCCGCCAGTGAAGCAGCCCTTTGAATAGAAGCCGAAGGATTGCGCCGCAGCCACCGCCGGCAGCTTCTTGGCGCCGAACAGGTCTTTTGCCCGTGGCTCGGCCGTGATTGCGCCCGCCACCAGCCCGGCCAGCGCCACGATCGCCAGCGCCGCCGTCAGGAACGGCCGTCTGCCGGTCAAGGATCGCATCGAAATCGTCATGAACCCCACTGCAAAAGTCCGCAACACAATCGAATCATATCACCCTCGGGCTCGCGTTTCGATTATCTACCTTCATCGGGCTGCGCGGCTCGCCGTCGCGCCAGCTGCCGTCGGCCCACATCCGATCGAACGCCTGGCGGTAGTCCGGATAGCGGAACCGGTAGCCCGCTGCCTTGATCGCGGCGTTGGCGACGCGCTTGTTCTCGCCATAGAAGGACCGCGCCATGGGCGAAAGTTGGGCGGTCTCGAAAGGAATCTCCGGCGGCGGCTCGACGCCCATCAGCGAAGCGGCATAGGTGACGACATCCTGCGGCGGCGCCGGCTCGTCATCGGTGATGTTGAAAATGCCGCCTCTATTGCCACCGATGAGGTGCCAGAGCGCGCCGGCGATGTCGTCGCAATGGATGCGGTTGAACACCTGGTCGGGCTTGACCAGCCGCCTGGCCGTGCCGTTTTCCAGATTGACCAGCGCGTTGCGACCCGGCCCGTAAATGCCGGAAAGCCGCAGGATGGCCACCGGCTTGCCGGTCTCGAGTCCAAGCTGCAGCCAGCCCCGCTCGGCCGCCACTCGCATCGACGAGCGTTTCGACACCGGCCGGCATTCGGCCGTTTCATCGACCCAGGCACCGTCATAATTGCCATAGACGCCGACGGTCGAGAGATAGCCGATCCAGCGAAGCGCCGGCATCGCCTCGATCGCCTTGCGCGCGGCGAGAAGCACAGGGTCGCCGGCCTCCTCCGGGGCTACGGAGATGACAAGATGGGTGGTGGTCTCCAGCGTTTCGCCGATTTCAGGTGTCAGGGCGCCGTGAAACAGCAGCGGCGCGATGCCGGCCTGACGCAATGCCTCGAATTTCTCGGCCGAGCGCGTGGTGCCGAAGATCGTAATCGCCTCCGCATTGGCCCGTGCAAAGGCTTTGCCCGAATAGCCGGCGCCGAAGATAAAAACCTGTTTTTCGCTCATGCGTGCGCCTCAATTGGCAATACGGACAGCCATTCGCCCCGCACTGTCGTGTCGGTTTCAGTGTTCGAGTAGATCGCCGCCTGCCTGTTGAATTCGGCGGCCGGCACCAGCCGCGACAGCGCCCAGATCGCCGCGCCGCGCACCAGCGGCGAGGCATCGCCAAGCAGATCGCGCACCGGGCCGGCCAGCGAAACATCGCCGGAATTGCCGGCGGCAACCAGCACATTGCGGACAAAGCGGTCGCGGCCGATGCGCTTGATCGGCGAGCCGGAGAAAAAGGTCCGGAACGCCGTGTCGTCTAGCTGCAACAGCTCGCCCAGCGGCGGCTCGCGCAGTTCGTCGCGGGCAGCAAGCTTGGCTTCCGAAGCGGCGCGGGCAAACTTGTTCCACGGGCAGGCGGCAAGGCAATCGTCGCAGCCATAGATGCGGTTGCCGATCTTTTCGCGGAATTCTTGCGGGATCGGCCCCTTGTTCTCGATGGTCAGGTAGGAGATGCAGCGCCTGGCATCGAGCCGGTAGGGCGCCGGAAAGGCATCGGTCGGGCAGGCGTCGAGGCAGGCGCGGCAGGAACCGCAATGGTCTACCTCGGTCGCATCTGGCGTGAGCTCCGCCGTGGTGAAGATGGTGCCGAGAAACAGCCAGGAGCCGTGCTCGCGGCTGACCAGATTGGTGTGCTTGCCTTGCCAGCCGAGCCCGGCGGCCTCAGCCAGCGGCTTTTCCATAACCGGGGCCGTATCGACGAAAACCTTCACGTCGCCGCCGGCCCGCGCGACGATCTTGCCGGCGATCTCCTTCAGCCGGCCCTTCATCACTTCGTGATAGTCGCGGTTTTGCGCATAGACCGAGATCGCGCCGCGATCGCGCCTTGCCTGCAGCGCACGCGGATCGTGGTCGGGGCCGTAATTCATTGCCAGCACGATGATCGAGCGCACCTCGGGCCACAGCGTCGAAGGCTCGCTGCGGCGTTGGAGCGTCTCCGCAATCCAAGCCATCGAACCGTGAAAACCATCGGCGACGAATTCTGCCAATCTGGCCGGCGCCAGCGGGATCGCGTCAGGCGTGGTGACGGC
This sequence comes from Mesorhizobium sp. C416B, assembly GCF_030323165.1. Taxonomy (NCBI): domain Bacteria; kingdom Pseudomonadati; phylum Pseudomonadota; class Alphaproteobacteria; order Hyphomicrobiales; family Phyllobacteriaceae; genus Mesorhizobium; species Mesorhizobium sp. C416B. Next base: position 3,780,683 of record NZ_CP100471.1, on the reverse strand, counting down.
AACCGCATCGAAGCCGGCGCGCCGCGCCTCGGCGTCGATCAGCGCGCGCAGGGTTTGGCTTCTAGAAGTCGAGGTCCGCATAATGCGAAACCGGCGACAGGCCGCGAACCCGGTCGGAGAGCAGCGGCCGGAACGACGGCCGCGATTTCACCCGCGTGTACCATTCGCGCGCCGCGGCATGCTCGCGCCAATCGATCTCGCCGAGATAATCCAGCACCGACAGCGTCGCCGCTGCCGCCAGGTCGGCATAGGTGACCTTGCTGCCGGCCAGCCAATGACGGGTGCCGGCCAGCCAGTTGGTGTACTTCATGTGCTGGCGAATGTTGGCGCGCGCCGCGCGGATCGCCGCCGAATCGGGGGAACCGCCGCCCGCCGTTTCCGGCATCACCGGCTTCAGCACGCGCTCGCGCACCAGATGCCGGGTCACTTCGCTCTCGGCCTTGTTGAGATACCAGTCGGTCAGGCGGCGGATTTCGGCGCGCTGCATCGGGTCTTCCGCAAACAGGCGCTTGTCGCGCTTCAGGACACCACGTGTTTCGTCGAGATATTCAGCGATCACCATGGCGCCGACGATCGGCACGTCGCCTTCGGCCAGCAGGATAGGCAAGGTGCCGGCGGGGTTCAGCGCCAAAAACTCCTTGCGCCGCGTCCACGGTTTTTCCTCGATCAGCGCCAGCTCCTCGCCATATTCGCCGAAGGCGAGGCGCACGAAGCGGCAGGTGGCGAACATCGGGTGATGGAAAAGCGTCAGCATGATTCCGCGATATTAAGGCGCACTGGCGAATCGCCGTCCGCACCGGTAAGTCTTGGCGGCCCGTCATGCGGCCGTCACGGTGCTGCGACCTATAGGGGGACTTCCGCGCCGTGACAAGCAAGCCCTTTTGCCAGCCGTTTCCTTCCGTCCCTTGAATGCCGAGGTTGCCATGGATAGCCACACCATCGTCGAAGCCCTGCTGCTCGGCCTGCTGGAGGGGCTGACCGAGTTCATCCCGGTCTCCTCGACCGGCCATATCCTGCTCGCCGGCCATTTCCTCGGCTTCCATTCCACCGGCAAGGCGTTCGAGATCCTGATCCAGCTCGGCGCCATCCTGGCGATCCTCAGCGTCTATTTCCGCCGTCTGTGGCAGATGCTGCTCGACCTGCCGCATGATCGGCTGACGCGGCATTTCGTCATCGGCATCCTGATTGCCTTCCTGCCGGCCGCCATCATCGGCGCGCTGGCGCATGATTTCATCAAGACGGTGCTGTTCGAATCGCCAAGGCTGATCTGCATCATGCTGATCATCGGCGGCGTCGTGCTGCTGGTCGTCGACCGCATGAAGCTGCAGCCGGTCTACCGCGACGTCGAGCGCTTCCCGACAAGGCTTTATTTGCAAATCGGCCTGTTCCAGTGCCTGTCGCTGATCCCCGGGACGTCGCGCTCCGGTTCGACCATCGTCGGCGCGCTGCTGCTGGGCGTCGACAAGCGCGCGGCGGCGGAATTCTCCTTCTTCCTCGCCATCCCGACCATGGTCGGCGCCTTCGCCTTCGATCTGTTCAAGAACCGCAACGTGCTGAGCAGCGCCGACCTGCCGATCATCGCTATCGGCTTCATCGCCGCCTTCCTTACCGCGCTGATCGTCGTCCGCTTCCTGCTCGATTACGTCTCGCGCAACGGCTATTCGCTGTTCGGCTGGTGGCGCCTGGTGGTGGGAGCGGTTGGGTTGGTGGCGCTTTTCATTTGGGGGTGAGCTTTACCCTCCCCCTTGTGGGGGTCCGAAGGACGGGCGAGACAGGCGGCTCGCCCCGGTCAGTCGATCCGCAAAGCGGATCGGGGTGGGGGCGCCACGCCCCCGCCCCGTTTCGCCAACGACGCTTCGGGTCGCTTGCTCACCGACCCTCCCCACAAGGGGGAGGGTAAAGGCCGCTAACTCCTCCCAAAAAACGCGTTCTCGACATGCACCGGCCAGCGCCAGGGCAGCACCGCGATCATGTCGAAGCGCATCGACAATCTGCCGTAGTCCGGCTGCCGCGACAGCCAGATGTCGGCGGCGCCCTCGATGCGGCGCTCCGATTCGTGGCCGATCGCCTCCATCGCTTCCATCAGCGTGCGCCGCGCCTTGACCTCGACGAACAGCACCAGGTCGCCGCGCCTGGCGATCAGGTCGATCTCGCCGAAGCGGGTGCGATGCCGGCGGGCGAGGATGCGATAACCTTTCAGCATCAGCGCCGCTGCCGCCAGCCACTCGCCGCGATGGCCGCGCCGATAGGCTTTTTGGCGGCTGGCGGCCGGGCGCTCAGCCACCTTCGCCTTCTCCAACCGCATCCCTGAGTTCCAGCAGCCGCCGGTAAAGCGCCTGCTTCTGCCCGCCGGTCATCTTCGCCGCCTCCGCCGCCGCCTTGGACGCCGGCATTTCGGCGGCCAGCGACAGCAGCAGCCTGTCGATGTCGGCGGGTTGGTCGGCCTTGATCTCGGCGGGCCCGACGCAGATGACGATTTCGCCCTTCGGCGTATCGGCCGCCGCATAATAATCGGCCAGCGCCTGCAGCGTTCCCGTCCGCATCTCTTCGAAAGTCTTGGTCAGCTCGCGGCCGATGGCGGCCTTGCGCGCGCCGCCCAACGCCTCGACCATGGCGACCAGCGTTTCGGCCAGCCGGCGTGGCGACTCGAAGAAGATCAGCGTTGCCGGCACCGCCCTGAACGTTTCCAGCTTTGTCATCCGCTGCCCTGATTTCACGGGCAGAAACCCGGCAAACAGGAAGGCGTCGGACGGCAGGCCCGACGCCGTCAGCGCCGCCAGCGGCGCCGATGGGCCGGGGATCGGCACCACGCGCAGGCCGCGCTCCAGCGCTTCGCCGACCAGCCGGTAGCCTGGGTCGGAGATCAGCGGCGTGCCGGCATCCGAAATCAGCGCCACGCTCTGCCCGGCCTCGAGTGCCGCGATCAGCTTCGGCCCGGCCTCGCCGGCGTTGTGCTCGTGATAAGCGGTGGTGCGCCGCCGGATGCCGTAGCGATCGAGCAACACGCGCGAGACGCGAGTGTCCTCGCAGGCGACGATGTCGGCGGCGGCGAGCGTCTCCAGCGCGCGCAGCGTGATGTCGGAGAGGTTGCCGATCGGCGTCGCCACCAGATACAGCGCCGGCGCCAGCGACCGGACCGCGATCTCGGTCTGCCCGATCACATAGCTGCGCTTCTCGCCGGTCACCGGGGTCTCTCCATTTCGCCCTGTTTGGCACGGCGCGCGCCGGGTTGCAAAACTCCCGAACATCGAGCCAAACCTGACGCCGATGTAACCCGGCGGCCATGTCTTTGCCACAGTGGGGAACGAAAGCGTGGCTGGCGGATTGAATACCTGAGTCTCTTGAGGAGGAGGACAGGATGGACAGCCTGGAATTGCAGGACGTTTTCGAGCCCTATTATGCCGAGCGCAAGCGCTTCACTGCGCGAAAGGGCAAGCGTGCGCTCGCCGAAAGCGACACCGGCCTGGCCAGTCGGGCGGCCACCGCCTTGCCGACGAATGTCAGGCTTTCGGACAACAAACCGGACAGCACGACGGAGCACTGACCGTACGATGCCCAATCGTTTCGATATCTTCATCACCCGTCTTGAAACGAAGAGCGCCCGCGAAGGCGCGCCGCCGCATCCGATGAACGACCAGAACAGCGTCCGCCGGGACAAGAGCGACGCCAAGCCGGCCCGGACCGGAGAGGCGCATGCCGAGAAACACCGCGGCAAGCGCCGCTTCAAGCACGACGCTTAGTTTGTCGATCGGTGCAACATCGTCATCCTAGGGCGAAGCAAGGAGCGAAGTGACGCGGCGCAGACCCTATGATCCATTCCGTGACCTCTGCCGAAGGATGCAGCGGCGCAGAATTCTGAACCGCTGCAGCGCCTTAACCTCGCGGCAAATCCCGGGTGAAGCCCGAGGATGGCGAACGCGGGCGTGGAACGCCCCAACCACATCAGTCAGCCCAGGTATCGCGTCACCCTCACCTCCAGCAATCGCACCAACTCCGGATCCATGAATCCGTAATCATCCGGGATGTCGAGGCAGATGACGCGGGCCTTCTTCAGGCTCTCCTTGAATTTCTTCTGCAGCTTGGTGCGGTGCGCCTTTTCCATCACGAAGACGATGTCGGCCCAGGCGACCAGCTCATGCGTCAGCGGCGTGTGGGCGTCGTGGTTGGTGCCGGCCGACGCGACCTCGATATCCCTACGTTTGGAGAACACCTGCTCGGCGGTCGGGCTGCGCAAGCGGTTCTGGCTGCAGACGAACAGCACGTTCTTCATCGCGATCTACCGCGCCAAATCCGCCACCACGGCATCGAGCACGATCATGCCGGCTGGCGTGGCGCGTAGCCTGGCATTGCCGATCGGCGCCACCAGCCCCTCATCCTGCAGCACGGTCAGCCGGGCGCTCGACAGGCCGCGCCCGGAAAACGCCTCGTAGCGGGAAAGGTCGATGCCTTCGGCCAACCTCAGCCCCATCAGCAGGAACTCGTCGGCCTCTTCGGAGCGCGTCAGGATCTCGCCGCCGGTGACGCCATGGCCCCTGGCCTCCACCAGATTGGCCCAGGTCTCCGGCATCCGCTCGGCGATCGTCACAACACGGTGGCCGTTCTCGATAAAGCGGCCATGCGCGCCCGGTCCGACGCCGACATATTCGCCATACCGCCAATAGGTCAGATTGTGCCGGCTCTCGGCGCCCGGCCTGGCGTGGTTGGAAATCTCATAGGCCGGCAGGCCATGCGCTGCGGTGACCTCCTGAGTCAGCGCATAGAGATCGGCGGCCCGGTCATTGTCGGGAATGGTAAACTTGTGCGCCGCATGCAGCGCATGGAACGGCGTGCCTTCCTCGATGGTCAGCTGGTAGAGCGACAGATGGTCGGCGGCATGGCCGATCGCCTGTTCGAGCTCCGCCTGCCAGTCGTCCAGCGTCTGGCCGGGGCGGGCGTAGATCAGGTCGAAGGAGAGGCGCGGAAAGATTTCGCGTGCCAGCCCGATGGCATGCAGCGCCTCGTCGACATTGTGCAGTCGGCCGAGAAAGCGCAGATCCTTGTCGTTCAGCGCCTGCACGCCGAGCGAGACGCGGTTGACGCCGGCGGCTCGGTAGCCGCGAAAGCGCTCGGCCTCGACCGAGGATGGATTGGCCTCCAGCGTCACCTCGATGCCGTCGGGCACCGTCCAGTTCTTCGCCACGGCGTCCAGCACCGCCGCCACCGTCTGCGGCTGCATCAGCGACGGTGTGCCGCCGCCGAGAAAGATGCTGGTCACCTCGCGCGCCCCGGTCCGCTCGCGCATCGTCTTCAGCTCGGTCTCGAAGGCGCGGGCAAAGCGCTCCTGGTCGACCGGCTGGTGACGGACATGGCTGTTGAAGTCGCAATACGGGCATTTGGCCGCGCAGAACGGCCAGTGGATGTAGACGCCGAAGCCCGGGCTGCGGTCCAGCGACATTAAGCTGAGCCTAACCTGGCGCGGGCGAATTTCTGGAAGGCGCGGGCGCGGTGCGACAGCGCCGTCGGCTGACCGGGCTTCCAGCCGTGTTTTTCCTCAGCGCTCATCTCGCCGAACGTCTTGTCGAAACCGTCGGGCAAAAACACCGGGTCGTAGCCGAAGCCGAGTTCGCCGCGCGGCGGCCACACCAGCGTTCCCTCAGCTTCGCCGCGATAATACTCAGCCTCGCCATCGGGGAAGGCCAGGCAGATGACGGCGACGAACCGCCCCTTGCGCTGCGCTGGCTCGGCGGCGCCGACCTCCTGCAAGGCCACTTCGGTGCGCTGCATGGCCATGCCGAAGTCGCGGCTGCCATCGGGAGCTTCGGCCCAATTGGCGGTGTAGACGCCGGGAGCGCCGTCGAGCGCGTCGACGCACAGGCCCGAATCGTCCGACAGCGCCGGCAGGCCGGTCGCCTTAGCCGCGGCGAAGGCCTTGATGTAGGCGTTTTCCTCGAAGGTGGTGCCGGTCTCCTCCGGTTCCGGCAGGCCGTAGTCCTTGGCCGACTTCGCCTCGAAGCCGAACGGACCCATCAAGTCGGCGAATTCGCGCAGCTTGCCTTCATTGTGGCTGGCAACGACGATCTTCTTTCCATCGAGAGAATGCATCAAAGGCCCCAGATCCTTGGCTCGGCGAATTCGATCGAATTGCCCGAGGGGTCGCGTATGTAGATCGAGCGCCCGCCCTGCGGCCATTCGAATTCGCTTTCGATGGCGATGTTTTTCGCCTCAAGTTGCGCCTTCCACTGTGCGAGTTCATCCGCACTTGCGGCAAAGCAGAGATGGCCCTCGCCGACCGTGCCATGTGGCGGCACTTTCAGCCGCGCATCGGGCGCCGGCGGGATTTTGGTGGCTTCGGCGTTGAAGACCAGCAGCACGCCCGGGCCGCAGCGGAAGAAGAGATGGCGGCCGTCGACCTTGCCGAGGAGAGGGAGGCCGAGGACGTTGGAGTAGAAGGCTTCGGCAGCGGCGAGATCCGTGACGTAAAGCGCTGACTCAAGAATAGCGGAGGGTTGCATCAGGCACCCCCCTCTGCCCTGCCGGGCATCTCCCCCGCAAGGGGGGAGATTGGCAGTTCCGCTGGCGGCGTCTCAACGTTGATGGTTGGCGAAAACGGCAGCGACCTCTGATCTCCCCCCTTGCGGGGGAGATGGCCGGCAGGCCAGAGGGGGGTGTGAAGGATCGCCGACGTCATCACGTTAAATTCAATCAGGCCACAGCCATCTGCTGCAAGCTCACCAGCCGCTGAATGCCCTTCTTGGCCAACCCCATCAGCTCCGCGAACTGACCTTCCGAGAACGGCTCGCCCTCGGCGGTGCCCTGGATCTCGACGATGCCGCCCTTGCCGGTCATGACGAAATTGGCGTCGGTGCCGGCAGACGAATCCTCGATATAGTCGAGGTCGATGACCGGCTTGCCGTCGTGGATGCCGCAGGAAATTGCCGCGACATGGTCCTTCAGCACCTTGGCAACACTGGCCATCTGCCGCGCTTCCATCCAGCGCAGGCAATCGTAGAGCGCCACCCAGCCGCCGGTGATCGAGGCCGTGCGGGTGCCGCCATCGGCCTGGATGACGTCGCAGTCGACGGTGATCTGCTGTTCGCCCAGTGCCTGCAGGTCGACAACGGCGCGCAAGGAGCGGCCGATCAGCCGCTGGATTTCGAGCGTGCGGCCGCCTTGCTTGCCGGCCGAAGCTTCACGGCGCATGCGCTCGCCGGTCGAACGCGGCAGCATGCCGTATTCCGCCGTCACCCAGCCCTTGCCGGAATTGCGCATCCAGCCCGGCACCTTTTCCTCCAGGCTCGCCGTGCACAACACATGCGTGTCGCCGAATTTCACCAGGCACGAGCCTTCGGCGTGTTTGGAGACGCCGCGCTCGAAGGAGATGGCGCGCATTTCGTCGGCTTGGCGTTTGGAAGGGCGCATCGAGGCCTCTTTCTGTTCTTTTATGGTTGCGTCGGCGGCTTGTAGACGCATGCAGCCCATGGCGCAAAGGAAAAGGCCGGGCGATCTGGCACAGACGCCGGGTTGCGCGGGGGCGATGGAAGTCTATATCCTTGAGCCGGAGGTTTTTGGCTCGAATGACCAAGGCAGTCACCGAACCCAGTCTGCTGGCGCCCGCGCTGCAATCGCTCGACATGCGTTCGCGCGACATTTTCCGGCGCATCGTCGAATCCTATCTGAAGGACGGTGAGCCTGTGGGATCGCGCAGCCTGTCGCGCATCCTGCCGTCGTCGCTGTCGCCGGCGACCATCCGCAACGTGATGAGCGACCTCGAACATCTCGGCCTGATCTATGCCCCGCACATCTCGGCCGGGCGCCTGCCGACCCAGACCGGCCTGCGCTTCTTCGTCGATGCCTTCATGGAGCTTGGCGATCTCTCCGACGAGGAACGCCGGGTCATCGAGGCGCAGGTGCGCGCCTCCGGCTCGGGCGCGACGCTGGAACACATGCTGACCGAGGCCAGCCAGATGCTGTCGGGCATGTCGCGCGGCGCCGGCCTGGTGCTCGCCACCAAGAACGAGGTGGCGCTGAAGCACATCGAGTTCATCCAGCTCGAGCCGACCAAGGCGCTGGCGGTGATGGTGTCGCAGAATAGCGATGTCGAGAACCGCGTCGTCGACCTGCCGGCCGGCATCACCGTCTCGCAGCTGCACGAGGCCTCCAACTTCCTCAACGCCCATATCAGGGGCCGCACGCTCGCCGAGGCGCGCATCGAGATCGCCCGCATCAAGGACGAGACCAGGGCAGCGCTGGACACGCTGTCGCAGGATCTGGTCGAGAAAGGCCTGGCGGTGTGGGCCGGCGCCGACAGCGGCCTGCCGGCGCGCCTTATCGTGCGAGGCCGCGCCAATTTGCTCGAAAACGTCACCGCCCAGGCCGATATCGAATTGCTGCGCCACCTGTTCGAGGATCTGGAGACGCAGGACGGGCTGATCCAGCTGCTCGACCTCGCCGAGGACGGCCCCGGCGTGCGGATCTTCATCGGCTCGGAAAACAAGCTGTTCTCGCTCTCCGGCTCGTCGCTGGTCGTGGCGCCTTACCGCGACAAGGACGCCCGCGTCGTCGGCGCGCTCGGCGTCATCGGCCCGACCAGGCTGAATTATGCCCGCATCGTGCCTATGGTCGACTACACTGCGCAATTGATTACCCGGATGTTAAGATAATTCCGAAGCCGGGATCACCGTAAAGGAGGGCGCAGAATGGCGCTTGAATCGTTCAAGGCCCAGATCAGCATGCTGCTCGAAGAAATGGTCAACCAGCCGGAGGACGAGCACGAAATCCAGGAGCAGCTGCGCGAAAAACTGCGCGAAATGCGCGCCATGGGCTTGCCGCTGCCGGAAGATCTCGTCGCATTGGAAAAGCGTCTCGACGACGATCTCGACGTCGAAGAGGAAAGTTGAGCGGTTCTCTCGTCGAATCTGCGCGCGCGCACGCTTCTCTTTTGCGGCGGCCGCACAATATCTCCCTTGTGCATGACGCGCCGACCGGCGCGAGTTCGAGGAGAACAGCATGATCCGGATTGCCGGCTTGGCAGGCCTTGCCCTGCTTCTGGCCACCAGCGCCTTCGCCCAGGAGGCCGATCAACCGCTGCTGACCGGCAAAGACGCTTTCGGCGACTGGACGGCCGACAAGCCAGGTGTGCGCCGGCTGATCAAGCCGGATGATCTGCAAAAGCCCAACATCACCGAATCCGCCTCCAACAGCGCCGGCCTTGGCGATCGGCCCGAGGGCGCGAAGCCCGTCCTGCTGCCTGGGTTTTCGGCCGAACTGGTTGCTTCCGGCATTTCCAATCCGCGGGTCGTGCGCGTGGCGCCGAACGGCGACCTGTTCGTCGCCGACAGTGACGCCAACCAGATCCGCGTCTATCGGCTGGCCAAGGGTAGCGCGAAGCCGGCCGAAGAGGGCATTTTTGCCGACAATCTCAACCAGCCCTATGGCATCGCCTTCTACCCGCCTGGCGACAAGCCGCAATGGGTCTACGTCGCCAACAACGACAGCGTGGTCCGCTACGCCTATCGCGACGGCGACCTTAAAGCCTCCGGCGAACCGGAGACGATTGTCTCCGACATCCCTACCGGCGGCCACTGGACCCGCGATATCGCCTTCTCGCCGGACGGGAAGACGCTGTATCTCTCGGTCGGCTCCGGATCGAACGTCGCGGAGGGCATGCAGAAGGCACCGAAGGGCGGCCTTGACGCCTGGGCAAAATCACAGCCACTCGGCGCCACCTGGGGTTCCGAGGATGGCCGTGCCGACGTGCTGGCCTTCGGCCCCGACGGCAAGAATGGCCGCATCCTCGCTACCGGCCTGCGCAATTGTTCGGGCATGACCGTGCAACCGGCCACCGGCGCGCTGTGGTGTGTCGTCAACGAGCGCGACGGTCTCGGCGACGATGTGCCGTTCGAATATGCCACCTCAGTCAAGGACGGCGCCTTCTATGGCTGGCCCTGGTATTATATCGGCGCCAACGAGGACCCGCGTCACGAGGGCGCGCGCCCAGACCTCGCCGGCTCGGTCACCGTGCCCGACGTGCTGATGCAGGCGCATTCGGCGCCGCTCAACATCGCCTTCTATGACGGCGGCAATTTCCCGGCAGAGTACAAGGATGACGCCTTCGTCGCCCTGCACGGCTCCTGGAACCGTGGTATGAGGACCGGCTACAAGGTGGTGCGGCTGAGATTCAGCGACGGCAAGCCGACCGGCGAGTACCAGGATTTCATCACCGGCTTCGTCCTCTCCGACGACGCCGTCTGGGGCCGGCCGGTCGGCGTCGCGGTGGCCAAGGACGGCGCGCTTATCGTCACCGAGGATGGCAACGGCACCATCTGGCGCATCACCCATGTCGACGGCCCGTCCTGAGCCGGCGAACTGCGCAACCGGCCCTAATGTACGTCCCGATGGATCACCTTGGGATAGGTATGGATCACCTCGGCCGATGAGACACGGTCATCGAAACCGGTATCCCTGAGATTGAAGAGGCCGACCGAGCCGAAGGACTTCTTCGCCCCTTGCGCGAAGCGGCCGTCGCTGAAATCGTGTTCGTAAAGCGTCACCGTGACGTGGCCGGCATTGAGCTTCGGCACGTAAACACTGCTGATGGTGTCGTTGGCGACGCCAAGCTGGTTGACGTTGAAGCGATAGAGGTCCTGCACCATGCGCCGGGCCGCATTGCCAATGATCATCCAGTATTCGCGGCGCGAAGCGCGGTTCGGGTCGATGAGTTTGAGCGGCGCCTTGCGGCCAAGCCCGAGCCAGTGCTCGAACACCATCACATTGGCGCCCCAGGGATAGGGATAATTGGACTTGTCGATGATGCGTGGCGGGCCATCCTCGGCAATCTCGGCGGTATCGACATAATCCAGCCATTGCAGCTGGAACGACGCTTCCACGTTGAGGTCGGTATTGCGCGGATCGGCAGCAATGATGCGCCAGTCCGAGACCGGCGGATATTTGGTGTCGAGGTCGATGTAGAATTCGCCTTTGGCGGTGTCGTCGGGGTCTATCTTTTGCGGTCCGTCACGCTCGATCGCCACCAGCCGCACCTTGAAGCGGTTGTTGACGACCAGCGGATAGATCATCGGACGAACGGGGTAGGCGCCAGGGTTCCGGCTGTCGGTAAAATATCCAGTCTGCGGAACGACATCGCTATCGCCCTTGTCGAACAGGCTGAAAGCCTGACGCCCCTCGAACCACAGATACCATTCCAGCTCGTGGACGTGACCGCGTGCTTCGGAATAGTTGTTGGGCATCCACTTCATGAGCTGGATGTGAAGTCTTTTGGCTAACATGGGTGCTCCTGCCGTTCGGAGCCATGCGAGATAGCCGACCGCCTTCGGGGCGTAAGTGAACCATCTCTCGCTTTCAGGCGAGGATGACCGGCTTTCATGCCCTGCTTGGCGCAATCGAATCCGTTTTGCCGTTGCAGGCTTTCATGGCATCAGAGTCGTTTCACGAGGTGCGACCGTCATGACCCTCACCGGCTTCCTTGCCTATAGTGCTGCGCTGGGCATCGCCGCCGCCATTCCCGGGCCCGGCGTCACCGCGCTTGTGGCGCGGGCGCTCGGATCCGGCTTCCGCTCGTCGCTGGCGATGTCGTTCGGCCTGATGCTCGGCGACCTCATTTATCTCACCGCGGTGGTGCTCGGCCTTGCCTTTGTCGCGCAAAGCTTCGGCATGGTGTTTCTCGCCATCAAATGGCTGGGCGTCTCCTATCTCGCCTTTCTCGGCTGGCGTTTCTGGACGGCCGGGATCACGCCCGAGACTGTCGAGGCCAGGAAAGGCAAGGGCGGCCTGGTATCGAGCTTCCTTGCCGGCCTCACCGTCACGCTGGGCAACCCGAAGACGATGATCTTCTACCTCGCCATCACGCCGACCATCGTCGACCTGAAGACCATCACGCTCGCCGACTACGGCATCCTGGTCGCGCTCACCGTTATCGTGCTCTTCGTGGTGCTTGTGCCCTATCTGGCGCTGGCCGCCAAGGCGCGCTGGTTCCTGAAATCGCCACGCGCGCTGAAGGCGCTGAACCGCACCGCCGCCGGCTTCATGGTGGGCGCGGCCGCTGCCATTGCCGCACGTCAGTAGATCGGTTCAGGCCCATCCATTCCGCCGATCGGTCCATCCGGAAAATGCGGCTTGAGGAGACAAGCGTTTTCAGCAAGCGGCCCACTCGATATTTTCGGCCGGCAGCCTATCTTGCGCGGGCGAAAGCCTTATTCTGTCCGCCGACGCCAATTGCCTGATCTGATTTGGGAGCGAAACCAATGAACAAGCCTTCCGCGCGCGTGCCCGGCCGCGGCCGTGTCTACAACTCGATCACCGAGACGATCGGCGACACGCCGCTGGTGCGGCTCGACAAGTTCGCCAAGGAGAAGGGCGTCGTTGCCAACCTTCTTGCCAAGCTCGAATTCTTCAATCCGATCGCCTCGGTCAAGGACCGCATCGGCGTTTCGATGATCGAGGCGCTGGAAGCGTCGGGCCGGATCAAACCCGGCAAGACGACGCTGATCGAGCCGACCTCCGGGAATACCGGTATCGCGCTCGCCTTCGCCGCTGCCGCCAAGGGCTACAAGCTGATCCTGACCATGCCCGAAACCATGTCGGTGGAGCGCCGCAAGATGCTGGCGCTGCTCGGCGCCGAACTGGTGCTGACGGAAGGGCCGAAAGGCATGAAGGGCGCCATCGCCAAGGCGGACGAGCTGGCCGCCACCTTGCCCGACGCCGTCATCCCGCAGCAGTTCGAAAACCCGGCCAACCCGGAGATCCACCGCCGCACCACCGCTGAGGAGATCTGGAACGACACCGATGGCGGGGTCGACATCTTCGTCGCCGGCATCGGTACCGGCGGCACGATCACCGGCGTCGGCCAGGTGCTGAAGCAACGCAAGCCCTCGGTGCATGTCGTCGCCGTCGAGCCGGAGGCCTCGCCGGTGCTGTCGGGCGGCCAGCCCGGCCCGCACAAGATCCAGGGCATCGGCGCCGGCTTTGCGCCCAAGATCCTCGACACCTCGATCTATGACGAGATCGTCAAGGTCTCCAACGAGGATTCGGTCGCCAACGCCCGCCTCGTCGCCCGCCTTGAAGGCGTGCCGGTCGGCATCTCGTCGGGCGCTGCCCTGCAGGCCGCCATCGCCGTCGGGTCGCGGCCGGAGAACAAGGGCAAGAACCTAGTGGTGATCATCCCGTCCTTCGCCGAGCGCTATCTGTCGACGATCCTGTTCGACGGGCTGGGGGCTTAACGTCTTAACTGGATAGGCGGCGATCCTTCGCACCCCCCTCTGCCCTGCCGGGCATCGGGGGGTGCTGTCCCTCCGACATCGGAAGTCTCATGGCTGGACCGCAGAAAACCCGGCCGTGGCGTCCGCCACCGGCTTGAGCGGGAGGCGGCTTCAGGGTCAAATCGCCCCGGCCTGCTTCGCGCGGGCAGGGGGAGAATCACATGTACAAGCTTTACACGCGCCCAGGCAGCGGCGGTTTTGTCGTCGAGGCCGCATTGGCGCTGGCAAACGCGCAATTCGACCAGATCGACGTGCCGAAGAAGGATCCGCCGGACCCGGCTTTCCTCGACATCAGCCCGTTGAACCAGGTTCCGGTGCTGACCTTGCCCAACGGTCAATCGATAACCGAATCGGCGGCGATCTGCATCCTGCTTGCCGAGCGCCATCCGGAGGCGGGTCTGGCGCCGGCCGCCGGATCGCCGGATCGCGCCGGTTTCCTGCGCTGGATGGCGTTCATGTCATCGGTGCTCTACCCCGCCATCCTGCGCCTCTACTATGCCCATCGCTACACCGCCGATGCCGACGGCAAGAAAGCCGTCAAGCAGGCAGCCATTGCCGAGATGGACCGCGGCTTCGCCATTGTCGATGCAGCCCTCGAGGGGCGCGGCTGGCTGGTCGGCGACGCGATGTCGCTGGCCGACATCTACCTCGTCATGCTGGTGGCCTGGCACCCCGATATGGACAAGGCGCGAGCCGACTGGCCGAACATCGAACGCTTATGGTCGGCGCTGCGCGCGCATCCGCTGATGAAACGGCTCAACACCACGCATGAAATGTGGCCGGCCTGAACGGACGCTTCAATTTCGCAGGATCGCCCGTTTCGCCTGCAGGAAGCGGCGCACGGCGGGGTCGCGTTCAAGGCCGATCGCCCGGTCATAGGCTTCGACCGCTTGCGCCGCATTGCCGAGCCTGGCCAGCAGGCCGGCGCGAGCGGCCCAATAGGGCTGATAGTCGTTGAGCCGCTTGTCGTCGCCCAGCACGTAGAGCGCCGCCAGTCCTGCCGCCGCCCCTTCGGCCTCGGCAATCGCCACGGCGCGGTTGATCGAAATCACCGGCGAGCCTGATATCGCCGACAGCGCATCGTAGAAGTTACGGATCGCCGCCCAATCGGTTTGGCCGGTCCGTCGCCGCGTCGCATGCACCGATTGTACCGCCGCTTCGAGCTGGTAGCGGCCGATGACGCCAATGGTGGCGGCGTGGCCCAGCAGCGACTCGGCTTCGTCGATCAGCGCGTGATCCCAAAGACGGCAATCCTGTTCGGCGAGCGGCACATAATCTCCAGCCGCATCGCGCCGCGCCGGGCGGCGCGCCTCGGCAAACAGCATCAGCGCCAGCAGGCCGAGCGCTTCCGGTTCGTCCGGCATCAGCGATGCCACCAGCCGCCCGAGCCAGATGCCTTCGGTCGCCAGATTGCGCACTCTCGTCTCGGTCCCTGCCGGGTCGGTCCAGCCTTCGGCGAAAGCCGCGTAGATCGCTTCCAGCACCGTTTCCAGCCGCTCGCCGAGTTCGGCGCGATCCGGCACGCGGAACGGAATGCCGATCTCGCGGATGCGGCTCTTGGCGCGCACCAGACGCTGGCCCATCGTCGCCGGCGAAACCAGGAAGGCCGAGGCGATCGTCGCCGCGTCGAAACCCAGAACCGTTTGCAGGATCAGCGGCGCCCGCACGCTGGCTTCGATTGCCGGATGCGCACAGGCAAACATCAGCCTGAGACGTTCGTCGGGCAGGTCTTCGTCTTCCATGCTCGCCTCCATCTCCTCGGCCATCAGCTTGAGATGGTCGCGGCTCGCCTCGCTGGTCAGCCGACGGCGCACCGCATCGACACCACGGCGGCGCGCGACGGCCAGCAGCCATGCCTCAGGCTTCTCAGGCACGCCGGTCTGTGGCCAGCGCTCCAGCGCCGCGGCAAAGGCCTCGGCCAGCGCGTCCTCGGCGCCGGCCACGTCGCGGGTGCGCGCCGCTAGCCAGGCGACCAGCTTGCCGTAACTCTGCCGGGCGGCCGCTTCGGCCGCCGCCCGCGCGATCTCCGGGCGACTGTCCATCACATTGTCATTTCTTGGGCATGTAGTCGGCCATTTCCCAGATCGGCCGCAACTCGACCGTGCCGGCGCTCGCCGCCGGACAGCGCGCCGCCCAGTCGATGGCGGTATCGATATCGGCCGCCTCGATCATGTAGAAGCCGGCAAGCTGCTCCTTGGTGTCGGCATAGGGGCCGTCGATCACGTTGGTCTTGCCGTCTGTGATCCGCACCGAGGTGGTCGCCTGGGTCGGGCGCAACCGTTCGCCAGCGAGCCATGCGCCGGATTTCTTCAACGCTTCGGTATAGGCGGCATATGCTGCGCTCATCTGCTGAGCCTTTTCGATTGGCGTGTTCGCCTGCGCGGCTTCGTCGCTGTTGATCAAAAGCATGTATCGCATGGGTCTTCTCCCGTGGTTTCGAAGGCCGCGTCCTAGCGGGGCCAGACGTATGTCGCGCGGCGGCGGCCGATTTCGACAGGCTTCAGAAAAAACTTTCGCCTCCGCCAGGAGATTTCGCAAGGATCAGATGTTCCTCCGTCTGCTGGCGGATGACCGGCAGCGGACTGGCCGTGGCTCCGCACAGCACTATCCTCTGTCATTGGCGGGCACGTCACACGAGGCATGGGAGAAGAGAATGGAACTCGTGACCCACAAGAAATTCAAGAACGGCCGGTTGATGCCATGGGGCAAAGGCACGGTCGTCAGCGGTGCGAAAGGCACCGTCTATCTCTGCGGCAACACCGCGACATCGGCTGACTACGATCCGGCCGGCAAGAAGGGTGGCGGCTTCGCCGGCGATGCCGCGGCGCAGTGGCGGGAAGTTCTCGGCAACATCAAATCGGATCTGGAAGAACTTGGCAGCGGGCTCGACCATCTCATCAGGCTGACCTTTTTCGTCAAAGGGCCATTTCCCGACGGCGGCGTCCTCAGCTCGCCTAATTTTCGTCTCGACGTGCTGGACGCGTTTTTCGGCGAGCATTGTCCGAAGCATTGTAGCGACAGCAATCCGCCGCCTTCGGAGGTAATCGGCGTCGCAGCGCTTGCCCAGGCAGACATCGTCATCGAGATCGTCGCCGTCGCGGCGCTGCCGGACTGAGGCGCGAACGAACAGGCCGGCCTTGCGCGACGTCGCCATTGCGATCGAAGCGCGCTGGCACGAGTTGCGCCGCCGCGCCGGTGCGGATGTTGCACCAGGCCTCGGCTTTGGCCAGTGAGCGCCCGGCGACGAGCAGAATCAGGCGGGGCTCGCTCCCCCAGCAATTGCACGATGCGGCCGCCGAAAATGCCATAGCCGCCAACGACCAGAAGCCTCATGGCGCCGCTCTTTTTGCGTATGTCGTTTTCCCAGAACTGGAGGTCACTTTTGGGTGACATGCGATTAGCCGATCATGCGCGCACGTATCGCGGCGGACGGGATCTCGCAACTGTCCTTGCGGCCGAACATGGCGTAACGGTTTTTGGCGATGCGTTCGTAGAGCCAGTCACGCAAGGGCCGCGGGATGAGCAGCAGCGCTTTCGCGGCCCGCCACGGCCAGCCCAGTTCGGCCATCACCGCGATGAAACTGTCCAGCCGCATGAAGGGAGCGCCGCCGACAAGGACCAGATTGGTCTCGTAGCTGTCGGTGCGCAGCCCGTATTTCTGGAACAGCGCCTCGCCGAAGGGCGACTGCGCGGTGGCGAAGCGGAAGCGGTTTTTGCGGTCGAGCCCGACCACCGTGCGTACGAAGCCCGAGCACAGCACGCAGACGCCGTCGAAAACGATCAATGGCTGGCTGGCATCGAAGGGTTCAGGAGAAGAAGTCACGGGACGTCCGGCAGCTTGTGTCTTCAGACACTAAGCCCGCCGGCAGCGGGATCAAAGCCGCGGCGTTGTCGCACGGCTTCTCGCGGCCAGCGCGGGGCGCTCGGCGCGATAGGTGGTTGCGCGGGGATCGGCCTCCGGTCTGCAGATCCGGCTGTCGTGACGCGTTTCGAACGTCATGATCAATGCGCGCCGAGCGAGCTGCCGCGACGGGCGCAGGCCGGACCCGGGCCGCGCATGTAGTAGCGCTCCGGCCGATAGGTCGGCGCGATGAACTCGCGGATGGCGGCGGCATAGCCGGCGATGTGGCCCCAGAGTTTCATTTTACTCAAGTCCCTGTCCCGATTTTCGGATGTCCCGTCCGATTGCGGGGATCATAGTGTCGAGGCGTGAATAGTCGGTGAACACGATGTTAATCTTTGGTCGAAAACCCCATGCTTCGTGGCCGGAATGCGGCTGTTTGGGGGTCTTTCGGTGTGGTTCGTCGCCATTTCCGGCATTGTGACTTTTGCATCACATATGTTTCGTCTCGATGTCGCTTGAGCGCGGTTCTGTTTCAGATTTGGCGAGCCTCTCGAAATTCCATGCTCGCTGCCGAAATGCCCCTTGTTGCGCGCCCGGAACCGGAACGGGCCTTGCCCGTTCTCGCTTGAACCGCATCGCGCAGGAGTTCGCCATGGCACCTCGCCCCGCCTGGAAGGGCTATCTGAAACTGTCGCTGGTCACCTGCGCTGTCGAACTGACCAACGTCGTCACCCACGCCGAAAAAGTTTCGTTCCGGGTGCTCAACCGCAAGACCGGCAACACGGTCAAGCGCATCTATGTCGATTCTGAAACCGGCAAGCCGCTGGGCGATGGCGACGAGATCAGGGGCTATGAGGTGAGCCCCGGTGAGTTCGTCTATATCGAGGACGAAGAGATCGAAGCGGTGCAGATCGAGTCCTCGCACACGATGGCGCTGGACGGCTTCGTCGACAAAGCCTCGATAGAGCAGATCTATCTCGACACGCCCTATTATGTCACGCCCGCCGACAAGGTGTCGGAGGAGGCCTTTGCCGTCATCCGCGATGCCATGGCGGACAAGAAGATGGCCGGCCTGGCGCGCGTCGTGCTCTATAGCCGCGAGCGGCCCGTGATGATCGAGCCGCGCGGCAAAGGCATGGTGCTGACCACCTTGCGCTACGGCAACACGGTGCGGGAGCCGGAGAGCATCTTCGGCGACATCAAGGCGGTGAAGACCGACCAGGAGATGACCGATATGGCCGAACGCATCATCGACCAGAAGAAGGGGAAGTTCGATCCGTCGACATTCGAGGACAAGTATGAGGACGCGCTGCTCGAACTGATCCGCGCCAAGAAGGCCGGCAAGAAGGCTCCGAAAGCGCAGGCCGCGCCCAAGCCGTCCAACGTCGTCAATCTGTTCGACGCGCTGAAGAAGAGCCTGTCCGATGGCGGCCAGGCGGAAGGCTCGGCGAAGAAGGCCAAGCCGGCGGCAAAAAGCGGCAAGGCGAAAGCTTCTGCGCCCAAGCGCAAGTCGGCTTGAGGGTCCGCGCCGTGGCCAACCTCGAACAATATCAGTCCAAGCGCGATTTCAAGAAGACGGCCGAGCCGGCGGGCAAGGTCGCGCGCGGCAAGCAGCCCGGCGGCATCTTCGTCGTCCAGAAGCACGACGCGACCAGGCTGCACTATGATTTCCGCCTCGAGCATGAGGGCGTGTTGTGGAGCTGGGCGGTGACGCGGGGCCCGAGCCTCGACCCGCACGAGAAGCGGCTGGCCGTGCATGTCGAGGACCACCCGATCGACTATGCCGGCTTCGAGGGCACCATCCCCAAGGGCGAGTATGGCGGCGGCACCGTCATCGTCTGGGACGAAGGCACATGGACGCCAGAGATCGACCCGGCCAAGGCGATGAAGAAGGGCCATATCGACTTCGAACTCAACGGCCAGAAGCTGAATGGGCGGTGGCATCTGGTCAGATTAAGACCCCGCCCGGGCGAAAAGCGCGACAACTGGCTGCTGATCAAATCCGACGATGCCGCCGCCCGCCCCGGCGAGGATATCCTGAAGGACGCACCGAAATCGGTGAAGTCCGGCCTGACCATCGAAGAGGTCGCGGAAGGCAAGACCGCCGACGGCAAGAAGCCGAAGGTCTGGCACTCCAACAAGCCCGCGGCATCCAGCAAGGCGAAAGCCGGCAAGCGCCTCGACTTCGTCGAGCCGCAGATGGCGACGCTGGAGCGCGAGGCGCCGCCCGGCGAGGACTGGCTGCATGAGGTGAAGTTCGACGGTTATCGCATGCAGGCGCAGATCGCCGGCACGGAAGTGCGGCTGCTGACCCGCACCGGCCTCGACTGGACGGAGAAATTCGGCCCTGAGATCGTCGCGGAACTGGCCCAGCTGAAATGCAGCGACGCCATCATCGATGGCGAGATCGTCGTGCTCGCCGACAGCGGCGTTTCATCCTTCTCGCTGCTGCAGCAGGATCTCTCCGCCAATCGAACCGACCGCTTCACCTACTATGTGTTCGACCTGATGCGGCTTGACGGCAAGGATTTGCGCCGCGAGCCGCTGGTCGAGCGCAAGCAGGCGCTGCAGGAGCTGCTCGGCGAGACGGCCGAAAATGCCGCTGTTCGCTTCAGCGACCATTTCGCGGAGCCCGGCAAGATCATGCTGCAGCACGCCTGCCGCATGGGCCTCGAAGGCATCGTCTCCAAGCGCGCCGATGCGCCCTACCGCAGCGGCCGTGGCCCGAGCTGGGTGAAATCGAAATGCACGGCCCGCCAGGAATTCGTCATCGGCGGGTATCTGCCCTCGGACAAGACCGGCCGCGGCCTGCGTTCGCTGCTGGTCGGCTACCACGAGGGCGGCAAGCTCCACTACGCCGGCCGCGTCGGCACGGGCTTCACAGCCAGGAGCGCCACCGATTTGAAGAAAAAACTCGATGCGCTGAAGGCAGACGCCTCGCCCTTTGCCGCCGCCGTGCCGAAGGGCAAGGGCCTGGTCTGGGTCAGGCCCGAACTTGTCGGCGAAGTGGAGTTCCGCAGCTGGACCTCGGACCGTATAATACGCCACGCGTCGTTCCAGGGGCTGCGCGAGGACAAGCCGGCGGAGGAAGTCGTGCAGGAAAAGCCATCGAAGGCGGCGAACAAGCAAAAGCCGGCGGCAAGCAGCGCCGGCAAGGCCGCCGGGGCTAAGGCGCCCGCGACGATCACGACCAGCGTAAAACTATCCCACCCCGACAAGCTGCTGTGGCCCGAGGAGAAAATATCCAAGCAGGCTTTGCTTGAGCACTATGCGCTTGTCTGGCCGCGGATGGAGCAGTTCGTCGTCAACCGGCCGCTCAGCCTGGTCAGGGCGCCGGATGGCATCGGCGGCCCGCGCTTCTTCCAGAAACATGCCTCGGCCGGCATGAGCGACAAGATTGCCCGCATGAAGGATCCAACCGATGGCGAGGAAATCCTGTTCATCCGCGATTTCGACGGCCTTGCCGCCTTGGTCCAGTATGGCGTGGTCGAGGTCCACATCTGGGGCTGCAAGATCGAGGAGCTGGAAAAGCCGGATCAGATCATCTTCGATCTCGATCCCGATGAAGGCGTCGACGTCAAGGCGGTGCGCGAGGCCGCACTCGACATCAGAGGCAAGCTTGACGATCTGTCGCTGCCGAACTTCGTCAAGCCGTCAGGCGGCAAAGGCTATCACGTGCTGGTGCCGCTGAAACCCTCGGCGGATTGGGAGGAAGTCAAAACCTTCTCGCATGATTTCGCCAAGGCGCTGGAGCAGGCCGCGCCCGACCGCTACACCGCGACGCTGTCGAAAAAGGCGCGCACGGGAAAAATCTTCGTCGACTATCTCCGCAACGGCAGGGGCTCGACCACCGTCGCGCCCTACTCTTCCCGCGCCAAGAAGGGCGCGACGGTGTCGGTACCGGTGACGTGGGCGGAAGTTGAGAAGGGGTTGCCGCCGAATTCCTTCCCGATCGGCGACAAGACGACGCTGAAGGAGTTGGAGAAGGCCGATCCGTGGGTGGATTTCTTCGAGCAGGGGAAGGTGCTGAAGCGGGGGTAAGCGTCGCGCGCCTCACCTGCTACGCAAGCGTTCCGTCACACCCCCCTCTGTCCGGCAGGCCAGAGGGGGGTGCTGTCCCGCCAGCGTCGCCCAATTAGCGCCGCCGAACCTCTACGCCAAAAACACCCGCTCGAACGCCTGCTTCCCCGGCGGTGAAAACACCACCGCGCGGCTGTCCTTCTCCCGCCTTGCCCATTTCTCCGACAGGATCTTGTCCAGAATAGCCGCGCCGAGCGTTCCCGCGAGGTGCGAGCGGCGCACGCTCCAGTCGAGACAGGCGCGGCAGACCGGCCGGCGCGGCTTGGCGCCGACATCGATGCCGATGGCCGAAAAATGCGAGGCTGCTGCTGGCCCCAGCCTGATCTCAATGTCGTCGCGCAACAGGATGCCGCGCGCGACGAGCCGGTCCAGCATCGCCACCGCCTGCTCGCCGGCGAGGTGGTCGTAGCAGACGCGGGCGACGCGCATGGCGCCGTCGCGCGGGCCGGGCCGCACCCGCTTGGGGCCGACCGCTTCGGCCACCCCGGTGATCGCCTCGATCATGCCTGCCACCTGCGGCCCTGCGAGGCCGTAATAGCGATGCCGGCCCTGGCGGGCCAAGGTCAGCAGCCCACCCTCCATCAGTTTCGACAGATGCGAGGACGCCGTCGGCAGCGAGACGCCGGCCTCCAGCGCCAGTTCGCTGGCCGTCAAAGCCGTGCCGCCCATCAGCGCATTCAGCATGTTTGCCCGCGCCGGATCGCCGACCAGGCTGGCGATGCGGGCAATGTCGGGTCCTTCACGCATAGTTAGGTCTCCATCGAAGCATTCTCGTCAGATAAGCATTATTGTCGGGCGGGATCAAGGAGAACGCCGATGCCAACCGCTTCCGCCCCACTCGCCAGCCGCCGGCCGTTTCCGTTCGTCACCTGGCTGCAACGGCGGCTGCTCGCCCGCTGGTACGACCGCCATCTGCAGCGGCTCGACCTCGCGGCGGTCGACGACCATCTGCTGCGCGATCTCGGCCTGACCCGTGAGGATGTGCGCCGCGAATGCGCAAAATCCTTCTGGCAGGCCTGACAGCCAGCGCTTTTGCTTAGCAGACCCTGCGGCACAACGTTTCGACGCCGCTCGAACTATCGATGCGAAACCCAAGGAGATCACGATGACCATCACCTGCTTCATCCGCTATGAGATCGACCCGTTCGGCAAGCCGGCCTTCGAGCAATATGCCAAGGCCTGGGGCCAGGCGATCCCGCGCTGCGGCGCCGATTTGATCGGCTACTACGCCCCGCACGAGGGCTCGGCCACCACCGCCTACGCCGCCTACAACATCGACAGCCTCGCCGCCTACGAAGCATATCGCGCCCGTCTCGCCGCGGATCCGGCGGGCAAGGCCAATTACGAATTCGCCCGCCGGGAAAAGTTCATCTTGAAAGAGGACCGCATCTTCCTGAAGCTGGTGTCGGGGCCGCATGGACCGCGGCAGCTGTTCCAGACCGTGGTCAAGGAGGAGATATGATCGCTGTCATCTTCGAGGTGCAACCGGCTGAGGGAAAGCGCGACGCCTATCTCGGCATCGCTGCGGAACTCAGGCCGCTGCTCGACGGCATCGACGGTTTCATCTCGATCGAGCGCTTTCAGAGCCTGGGCGATCCCAACCGGGTCCTGTCGCTGTCCTTCTGGCGCGACGAGGAAGCGGTGAAAGCCTGGCGCAATACGGAAGAGCATCGGCAGGCGCAGCATGCGGGCCGCGGCGGAATATTTGCCGGCTACCGGCTGCGCATTGCGCATGTGGTGCGGGACTATGGCCTGACGGAGCGGGATGAAGCGCCGGCGGACAGCAGGGCGGTGAATTGTGACTAGGTATCGGCGTCGCGCCAGGCCCCCTCATCCGGCCGCTTCGCGGCCACCTTCTCCCCGCTGGGGAGAAGAGACTGGCGCAGGCGTCGAAAATCTCCTCTCCCCTCGGGGAGAGGTCAGCCGAGCGTAGCGGAGGCTGGGTGAGGGGGCGCTTGGCGCTCACGCATTCCCGATCAGCACCCCGGCCGCAAACACCAGCGCCCCACCCAGCACCACCTGAAACGCCGCGCGCAGAAACGGGGTTTGCATGTAGCGGTTCTGGACGAAGGCGATTGCCCACAGTTCGAAGAAAACCACCACGGCCGCCACCGCCGTCGCCGTCCAGAAATGCGGGATGATGTAAGGCAGCGCGTGGCCCAGCCCACCCAGCGTCGTCATGATGCCGACGGTGAGGCCGCGCTTGATCGGCGAGCCACGCCCTGACAATTTGCCGTCGTCGGAAGCGACCTCGGTAAAGCCCATCGAAATGCCGGCGCCGATCGAGGCGGCGAGGCCCACCAGCAGCGTCTGCCAGGTGTCGTGCGTGGCAAACGCCGCGGCAAAGATCGGCGCCAGCGTCGACACCGAGCCGTCCATCAGCCCGGCAAGCCCGGGCTGCACATAGGTCAGGATGAACTGGCGTTGCTCGGCGCTGGCTTCCTCGTCCTTCACCTCGCCCGGCACAAGTTTCTGCTCCAGCCGATGCGCCGAATTCTCATGGCTTTGCTCGGCCGCGGCCAGGTCGCCGAGCAGTTTCCGGGTCGAGGCATCGCCGGTGCGCTTGGCCGCCTCGACATAGAAGCGATAGGCCTGCCGCTCCATCTCTTCGGCTTGGCGCCGCACATGCTCGATGCCGAGCGGCCGCACCAGCCAGTCGGGCTTGCGCTCGTAATAGCCTTTCACGTGCTCGCGGCGCAGCAGCGGAATGCGCTCGCCGAAACGCTTGCGGTAAAGCTCGATCAGGGAATCACGATGGCCGTCCTCCTCCTCCGCCATCGCCTCGAACACTTTCGCCGATTGCGGAAAACTGTCCGCCAGCCCGTCGGCATAGGCGCGGTAGATGCGCCCGTCATCCTCTTCGGATGAAATTGCCAGGGCCAGGATCTCCTGTTCCGACAGCGTTTCGAAAGGACGGCGGCCGAAACCGAAGACACGGGAAAGCATGAGAAATTCACCCCAGTTTAGAACAATTCTAAACTAGGCGCTGCAGTCTCCGCGGTCAATCACCAGTCAAGAAATGTTGAAGCGCCGGATTGCAACGCGCCCTTCATTATCGGCAAATGTTCGCCTATATCGGTCGCGATACGCAAGCGAAAGGCATGAGCAAGATGACGGCAAAGCCGCACGACCACTTCGATCCGAAACCCGTCCTCGATCTGATCGCCAGCATCGAGGCCGATTTGCAACGGCTGAAAGGCCTGGTCGAACAGCAGGTCGAAAAATTCGACCCCGCCAATCCGCACAACAAGGCGCCCGACGGCAAGCTGACCGAGGAGGGCGTCGAATGCTGCTACCGCCTGTTCGACGAAGGCAAGTCGCGCTATTCGGTCGCCCAGCAGATGAAGATCTCGTTTGCCGCCGCGACGCACCGGTTCAATTCCTGGCGCAAGGCGGGCGGCCCGAAGCGTCAAAGGGCGTTGCTGGGATAATTGGCGAAAGCCAAGGCGGAACCCGATCTCCCCCCTCGTGGGGGAGATGGCCGGCAGGCCAGAGGGGGCGCTGTCCCGCCGACCTTTCCCTGCCTAAAGCCCAGCACCGGCACGGTTCAGGATGCGCCTCCAAGCCCAGCCGCAATCACAATATGCTGGCAGACATTGTCGACGTCGCGGATGACGTCGTCATTCCAGAACCGCAGGACGGTCCAGCCATCTTGTTCGAGGTGCGATGTCCGCGTTTCATCACCGGCAGCCGCGCCGGCGTCCGCATGCTGGGAGCCATCGACTTCGATGACCAGCTTCTTCTCCGGGCAAGCGAAATCGACGATGTAGGCGGCAATCGGAAATTGTCGCCGGAAGCCAAGCCCCATAGCCGGTGGGCACGAAGTTCGTTCCAGAGCTTGAGTTCGGCTGGCGTCAGGACTTTGCGCATCGATCTGGCGTTTGCGCGATGTCGAGGCGTGTGCGGCATTACGATGCTCGGTGGTTGCCGAGGCTTGCGCTCTATGGCGCCCCCTCTGTCCTGCCGGACAGCTCCCCCACTTGGGGGGAGTTTGGCTGTACTTCCTACGGCGTCAGTTCAATTTCCTCCGTCTCGCCGCCATTGCAGGTGTAGCAACAATCCTCGCATTTTTCCTTGTTGTTGGGGCCGACGCCCCAATAGGTTCCCTCGTCGCCGTCCACCCAGGCGCCGTAGCAGATGGACTCGCCTTCGTCGCACGACACCGGGATCTGCTTGGTCTCGCCATCGTCGAGATAGAAATCCTTGTCGTTGCCCGGCCAGACATAGTCGCGGTCCTGGCTGTAGAGCTCGAGGCGCATGGCGTTGGGATGGCTGTTCTTGACGGCGAAGGTGATGTCGGCGGCGTGCGCGGCCGGCGCAAACATCGCGGCAAGCGAGAGCGCGACGAAGATGCGGCGCGTGATGGTGAAAGACATTGAAACCCCCGAGGCAAATCGGCCCCCCGGCCGAGGGAATCAGCATCGCATGATGGCGGCTGACATTGAAGGGGAGCGGCTGACTGATTTTGGGGTGATTGGTGGAGGGCGGAACGGCTGATCTCTCCCCTCGTGGGGGAGATGCCTGGCAAGGCAGAGGGCGCTGTCCCGCCGACCTCTCATTCCTGCAGCCACGTCATTCAATTTTAGGCTTGCTGATCCATACGCTGGCGATCCTTCGCGCCCCCCTCTGTCCTGCCGGACATCTCCCCCACGAGGGGGGAGATCAGCAGCTTCGGCGCCCCGCCCCTCACTCCACCAGATCGATCGTCTCGGTCGTTTTCTCCACGCAGATGAAACAGCACGTATCGCACGGCTGGTCATTATCCGGCCCGACGCCGGCCGAAATCGCATCATTGCCATTCACCCAGGCGCCGTAGCAGATGTTCTCACCTTGATTGCACGAGATCGGCACTGATTTCTGCGAGTTGGGCTCGATCAGAAACACCTGGTCGCCGCCCGGCCACGACATCTTGCGGTCACGGCTGAACAGCTCCACCGCCACCGCCTGGCTACGCAGGTTCTTGACGAAGAACGCCATGTCGGCGGCGTGGGTTGGGGTGGCGAGGAGCAGGGCGGCAAGGGTGAGGCGGAGCATGATGGGATCCCGAATCGGAGATGCGAGGGTCGCACGCCGCGAGGGCCGGGCCTAGAGCCACGGCTAGGCAAGTCCCCCTCACCCGGATTGCCAGCCGAATTGCGAAAGGCAATTCGGGGCAATCCGACCTCTCCTCGAGGGGAGAGGAGCTCGCTCGGCGCTGGTGCTCGCCTCTTCTCCCCAGCGGGGAGAAGGTGGCCGCGAAGCGGCCGGATGAGGGGGCGGCCTCGTGATACCCTACCCCCCCTACTGCCCCACTTCACATGCGGCGCCAGCCGCCGGATCGCGTCAATCACCTCGGCGACTTCAGCAACGTCCATATCCAGCCGACAAACGTCAGCACCAGGAACGGATAGCCAGCGGCGGGCAGCGGCGCCGAGGTCGGCAGCAAGGGCGCGCTCCACAGCACCATGGCCACCGTCACGACAAACAGAATGGCGGCGATGAGGCCGGTGAGCCGCATCCACAGCGCAAAGGTGTTCGCCGCGCCGATCAGGACCAGCGCTGCCGCCCACAGCGAGATGCCGCCGACATAGGAGGGCACGCTGGCCTCCAGCCCCGCCGCATTGCCTGATAGGATCAAGCTCTCGCCGGCGAGGAAGGTGAGGAAGCCCGCGGCGACGCAGTCATGGCCCAGCCGCTGGTATTTCATGGTCAGCAGCGCGGTCGCCACCACGAGCGCCACGCCATCGATTGCCCACAGCGTTTCGCGCAGCGGAGCGCTGGCGACGAAGGTGCCGGCCAGGCCGAAGGCGCCGCCGATGGCGAGGCCGATTGCGGCGATGGTGTCGAGATTGGAGCGCATGTGGTGTCTCGCCAAGGCGGGGAGGATACGCCAAGGTAGGCGGGCTCACCAAGCGGCTTATGGCGACGCCGACGGACAGTACGAGTCCACGAAAGAAATTGCCAATGTTGGTGGTGGATTCGTCCATCACCGACATCGGCCCCACAGGCGTGTCGGCTATATTTCGGCAATTGAAAAATGAGGCTCGCCCTTTAGGCCTTGGAAAATTGAGACAATTTTCTTTCGTTTGGCATCGGGCAGGTCCTTATTTTGCAGAATGCTATGGAGCACGAGCCATTTCCCCAATCTAATACCACAGGGAAAGCTATTATCTCGGGCAGAAAACTTAGTGAGAATTGGAGATAGAAACTTCACGTCGGTGCGCACGCTGTAGTGAAAATTTAGAATGGCTATTGCGTCGCCGTTGAGTGAAGTCCGAATTATCTCACTGAGTTCGGTGTATTTCTTGTCGCGCCTTGCTATCGGTGAAAGCCCCCCAACCAGCCTACCGAGATGGCTATCATGGCGCCAAACGCCCTCGTGCGCTTTCAAAATCTGGATCGTCTCATTGGCATCCATAAACCTAAAGCATAATAACAAGGTGCCATAAAATCTGTAAAAGTCATCGGTGCATATAGTGGTGATAGTCTTCTTTATTGCTAGGAGCATTTCTTGGGTAGGTGAGACCTTTCCCACCGACAGCGATTTGGCGTACTCGACGAAAAAGCTATCGTCGCAAACGTATCCCTCCTCAATTATCTTATTTATGCCCTCTATGTCCGAGACGGTATATCCGTCATGCGATAGGTATCGAAAGGCCGACTCGCGTATGTTCGGTCTAAGGCGAATGAAATCGTAAATTAAACTCCGATCCAATTTTGCACCAACTTTAATGGAGTGGGTCAAAATTCGCTTGAGGATTTTTTCTCCGTTCCCATCGTCAAAGGCGCGTCTGCGATGCCAGTTCGACATTAATTTTGGTAGCCGCTTTGCTGCCTTCGGCGGATCAACGTCTATCACATCCTTCTTGAATTTTTTGAGCACCCTATTCTCTAGAACTTTGAAGTGCTTCCGAGCCTCCACATACGTGAAGATACGCGTCTTACCTGAGTTCAGCCTCAGCTGCCGCGTTTGAAGCGTGAGATCTATGGACTTAATGATCTTCTTCGCTTCAGCAATGTCATTGGCACCCGCATCGATGTCATCCATAAAGCGCGCATAGTTGGAAAACTTCATATCCTCAACGACCGCATCGAGTTCGAATAGAAAGCAGTGTGCTAACAGTCGCGGGGCATCAATATCTATTTGAGGCATTCCCACTTCTCTGGTTGGCATGTAGTCTGGCTTCCAGCACATCCCAGACAACATGTACATAAGAAAATCTGTGATGGGTTCCCTTATGGTCACCATAGAAACGATCACATTCCTGAGGTGCGAAAAATCAATGAAGTCGTAGTAATTCGCTATATCGGCTATAATTATGTACTTATTCTCCTCCGAGAACCCTAGAATTTCTTTCTGAAATTCAAGCCATGCCTTGACCGATCCATACTCAGGTTCGTCGTCATCGTTCTTAGCGAACGAATGGTCCTTCGGTTCAAAAAAGGCATTCTTCGATGGTGCTTTCGCTTTGATTTCATACCAAAAAGCGTCTGCCAAGCATTGAAGAGTCAGCGCATCCTCAACGGATGGCAGCGTCATCTGCCTACACAAGCCCTTCGACTTTTCAACTAGGTATCTTTTTGTCCCGGAAACGGAATACTCACCGGATTTTATCTTGGTGACAATCTATTGCAAAGATCGTCTATTCTTATGTTTACATCGAGATGATCAACTGGATCAGTCAGAAAGAAATTTCTGAAGTCTGTGTGTGTTTTCTTTTTCCACGTGGATTTCAAGTTCGGCAGATTGACTATTTCTGCTATTATTTTTTCGCGAAGGAAAAATTTTGGTGAACGTTGACTCATGATTCCATCGAAAGCCTGCGATGATTCTTGCCAGAGATTAGAACATAAGTTTCGCTGTGCAAGGGTGATGAAGTGCGCACAGAATCTGGCCGCGCTTTTACAATTGGTGATTCTGCGTTTCTGTCGTTGGTAGAGCTATGAGTCCTACGCTGTAATGCGCGACTCGCGTATGTTTAGCTTCGTTCAGGAGGCGAGCATGCCTTGTAATGGTCGGAACCATCATCCTAACTGCACATGCGACTTTAGCGGCGGGCAACGTTCGCGATTACCCACATTCCGATGGAAAGGATGGAAGCGCGCCTCCATCCGCAGTTACAGCAACGGACCGTGGTCCAAGTGCCCCGTCTGTCAAGTTGGCGTCTACTACATTTCCGGGCCACGGGGCGGAGGCGCCTTTTTCGACTGCCTTGGTCCACCATGGACGCTGCATCCCTGCACCAACAAACGGCTCACATATTCGCCATTCGGCCGTACCGGCAGGCCAAAGTTGACGTTGCTCAAAACCGAGTTACAGGAGCAGGGTTTCCTGCCGCTAATCGTGAGAAGAATTGAGAGGCTAAATGGCGGCTCCATTTTGCACGGTGTCGTGTGGGACACGCCTACCGCACTTCACCTTGGAACAATGGAAGTCCTGGACCTAGACACAAATAGGCCCGTGTATGTCCGCCGGGACGACTCGGGCTGGGCGATAGTGAGTTACTTCCCAACGAATGACGTCGAACCAACCAATATCTGGATGAGAGAAGATACCTTTGGACCGTTAGACCTTCTCATGGGTCCTCCACGTAAGATGGGCAGCGGTCGGTAGTCTGATGCCACCGGCGTACCGAGGGTGAACGCCCGATGGGGCCACCGCACTGCCGCACCCCCCGGGGTGGGACCCGCTGCTTGCGGCAGCTCCCACCCGGATTTGCGCTCGCATCGACCCACCGGGTCGATGCGTCCGGCCATGGGCCGGACCGCTTAGTCCCCCATCTTCAGCGCTTGGATAAACGCCTCCTGCGGAATATCCACCTTGCCGAACTGGCGCATCCGCTTCTTGCCCTCTTTCTGCTTGTCGAGCAGCTTGCGCTTGCGGGACACGTCGCCGCCGTAGCACTTCGCGGTCACGTCCTTGCGCAGCGCCGAGATGGTTTCGCGGGCGATGACCTTGCCGCCGATGGCGGCCTGGATCGGGATCTTGAACAGGTGGTTCGGGATCAGCTCCTTGAGCTTCTCGCACATCTGGCGGCCGCGCTTTTCCGCCGCCGTGCGGTGGACCAGCATGGACAGCGCGTCGACCGGCTCCTCATTGACCAGGATCGACATCTTCACCAGGTCGCCTTCCTTGTAGTCGGTCAGGTGGTAGTCGAAGGAGGCGTAGCCCTTGGAGATCGACTTCAGCCGGTCGTAGAAATCGAAGACGACTTCGTTGAGCGGCAGGTCGTAGATCAGCATGGCGCGCTTGCCGACATAGGACAGGTCGGCCTGGATGCCGCGCCGGTCCTGGCAGAGTTTTAGAATGCCGCCGAGATAGTCGTCGGGGGTCAGGATGGTGGCGCGGATCCACGGCTCCTCGATGGCCGAGATCTTCACCACGTCGGGCATGTCGGCGGGGTTGTGCAGTTCCTTCATCGAGCCGTCGGTAAGCAGCAGCCGGTAGACGACCGAGGGCGCGGTAGCAATGAGGTCGAGGTTGAACTCGCGCTCCAGCCGCTCCTGGATGATTTCCAGATGCAGCAGGCCAAGGAAGCCGCAGCGATAGCCGAAGCCGAGCGCGGCACTGGTTTCCATTTCGTAGGAGAAGGAGGCGTCGTTGAGGCGCAATTTGCCGACGGCGGCGCGCAGATCCTCGAAATCGGCGGCGTCGACCGGGAACAGGCCGCAGAACACCACCGGCTGCGCCGGCTTGAAGCCGGGTAGAGCGTGCGCGGTCTGGCGCTTGTCCTCGGTGATGGTGTCGCCGACGCGGGTGTCGGCCACTTCCTTGATCGAGCCGGTGAAGAAGCCGAACTCGCCGGGGCCAAGCTCGTCGACATTGATGCGGGCCGGCGTGAACACGCCGGTGCGCTCGACCAGATGTTTTGCGCCGGTGCCCATCATGCGGATGGTCGCGCCCTTTTTCAGCACGCCGTCGATGATGCGCACCAGAACGATGACGCCGAGATAGGCGTCGTACCAGCTGTCGACCAGCATGGCCTTCAGGGGTGCTGACGCATCGCCTTCGCGCGGGGGCGGCAATTGGTGGACGATGGCTTCGAGCACATCGGGAATGCCAAGCCCGGTCTTGGCCGAGATCAGCACGGCGTTGGAGGCGTCGATGCCGATGACCTCCTCGACCTGCTCGCGGATGCGCTCGGGCTCGGCCGCCGGCAGGTCGACCTTGTTCAGCACCACGACGATTTCGTGGTTGTTGTCGATGGCCTGGTAGACATTGGCCAGCGTCTGCGCCTCGACGCCTTGGCTGGCGTCGACGACCAGCAGCGAGCCCTCGCAGGCGGCCAGCGAGCGCGACACTTCATAGGCGAAGTCGACATGGCCGGGCGTGTCGATGAGGTTGAGGATATAGTCCTCGCCATTGTTGGCGCGGTATTTCAGCCGCACCGTCTGCGCCTTGATGGTGATGCCGCGCTCGCGCTCGATGTCCATCGAGTCCAGCACCTGCTCCTTCATGTCGCGCAGCTCCAGCCCGCCGGTGGACTGGATCAGCCGGTCGGCAAGCGTGGATTTGCCATGGTCGATATGGGCGACGATGGAGAAATTGCGGATGTGGTCGAGAGGCGTGCTCATGGCGCGCGCTTTAGCAGGGGCGGGTTGCAGGGGCAAGCGGGGTGGCGGTGCCCTTGCCTTCTCCCCTTGTGGGAGAAGGTGGATCGGCGCGCAGCGCCGAGACGGATGAGGGGTGTTCCAGCTTGACGCCGGCGTTCTTTCACCGCCATGGCTGCAAACTGACATCCCTTACATAAGCGATTATCGTGGTGCAGACGCTGTCCATGTCTTTCAGGACATCGTCGTTCCAAAAGCGCAACACACGAAAGCCTCTCGCCTCCAGTTCCGTTCTACGGGCCTGGTCTGACTCTGAGTCCGCATGCTGACTCCCATCGATCTCGATGATGAGGAGTGATTCAAGACAAGCGAAATCGGCGACGTATTTTCCAACAGGAACTTGGCGCCGAAATTTGATCCGATCGAGCCTGCGGTCACGTAGTTCGTGCCACAGTTTGTCTTCCGCCTCCGTCATTTCACGTCGGAGCGAACGGGCAAAGTTTCGTTTGGCAGGAGCGACGGGCTGATGTGGCATGACGTTAGATTAACCAACGTCTCACTCCGCTGGAACACCCCTCATCCGTTCGGCGCTTCGCGCCGATCCACCTTCTCCCACAAGGGGAGAAGGCAACGACGCGTCCGCCCCCAATCACGAAGCGGTGAACCATGTAACGAAGCCTCGGGCAGCGACGAAGTGTGGGATGAACCCGCCGCAACGGAGACCCCCGATGACTGGACTTAACCCAAAACGCGCCGGCATGCTGGCTGCCGCAGGTGCGGCGCTGATGATGTTTGGCGGCACCGCCTTCGCCCAGCCGCTCACCGTGGTCGAATTGTTCACCAGCCAGGGCTGTTCGTCTTGCCCGCCGGCCAATGCCAATCTGATCAAGGTCAAGGACGAGCCGGGCGTTCTGGCGCTGTCGTTCAACGTCACCTACTGGGACTATCTCGGCTGGAAGGACATTTTCGGCCGCGAGGAATTTACCCAGCGCCAGGTGCGCTATGAGCCGTCGCTCGGCCGCTCCGGCCCGTTCACGCCGCAGGTCGTGGTCAATGGCGGTGCCGATGCGGTGGGTGCAGCGCCCGGCGAGATCGAGCAGCTGATTTCCGCGAGCGGTCACACGAACGGGCCGACGCTGTCGCTCGACGGCGGCAAGATCAGCATCGGCGCCGGTTCCGCGCCGGGCGGCAAGGCCGATGTCTGGCTGGTCCGCTACAACAAGGGCGTCATCGAAGTGCCGGTGGCGCGCGGCGAGAATACCGGCCGCACGCTGCCGCATGCCAATGTCGTGCACTCGCTGGAGAAACTCGGCAGCTGGAGCGGCGACGCCACCACACTGCCGCTGCCGGCGGCAAGCGGCGGGCTGAGCACCGCGGTGCTGGTGCAGTCGCCGGGTGGTGGGCCGATCCTGGCTGCAGCCGCCGACTGATTCTTTTTCTACGCAACGCCGCTAGCGCGGCATAACCGGGCTCGCATCCGCGCGCCCTCTTCAAGGAGGAAATACCATCATGACCAAGACCCTGACCGCGCTCGCTTTTGCGCTTTCGATGATCGGCTTCGCCGCCGGCGCCCGCGCCGAAGACGCGACCAACGCCATGAAGCCGGCGATGGCAACCGATGCGATGAAGCCCGCGACCGATGCCATGGCGCCGGCGACCGATGCCATGAAGCCAGCCGACCCGATGGCGACGAATGCGATGAAACCCGCCGCCGACGCCATGAAGCCGGCCGATGCCATGAAACCCGCAACGGATGCGATGAAGCCGGCGGACGCCATGGCGCCCGCGCAATAAGGCTTGGTCCCATGGCCCGGCCGCACAATGGCCGGGCCGGCGCACGGCAATTTGAGAAACCAGGCGGGACGTTCTGTCGTATAGTCTTCGCCACCATCAAGGAGATCAGACATGACCGGCATTGCAAGGACGAGAACGCCGATCTTCAAGAGCGCGCTTGCCGCGCTCATCGTCGCCGCCGCCGCGGCTGCCTTCTGGCAGAGCCCGGCGCGTTCGGCCGAGGACGCGGTGGTGATCCCGCCGCCGGCAGTGGACGAGAAGGCCGCCAGCGGCAGCGAGAAGGCTATCTTCGCCGGCGGCTGCTTCTGGGGCGTGCAGGGCGTGTTCCAGCACGTCAAGGGCGTGACCAAGGCCGTCTCCGGCTACACCGGCGGCGCCAAGGATGACGCCGTCTACGAAACGGTGGGCAGCGGCCGCACCGGCCACGCCGAATCGGTCGAGATCACCTACGATCCGTCCAAGGTGACCTACGGCCAGCTGCTGCAGGTCTATTTCTCGGTCGCCCACAACCCGACGCAGTTGAACTTCCAGGGCCCCGACTCGGGCACCCAGTACCGCTCGACCATCTTTGCCGAGAACGATGCGCAGCAGAAGATCGCCCAGAGCTACATCGCCCAGCTCGACCAGGCGAAGGTGTTTGCCAAGCCCATCGTTACCACGCTGGAGACGGGCAAAACCTTCTATCCGGCCGAGGAATATCACCAGGACTTTCTGACGCTGAACCCGACCTACCCCTACATCGTCTACAACGACCTGCCCAAGGTGGCGAATTTGAAGGCGCTGTTCCCGGGGTTGTATAGCGAGAAGCCGGTGCTGGTGCTGGCGGGGAAGAGCTGAGGGGCGATAGGACTTGGCCGGACGCAGAGAGCGGCGACGCCCTACCTGAGACGCCAGCGGGACAGCACCCCGCTCTGCCCTTCCGGGCATCTCCCCCTCAAGGGGGGAGATTGGCAGCGTCGCTGACGGTGCTCATCTTGCAAGGTTGGCGAAGGCCGCAGTGAGAGCTGATCTCCCCCCTTGAGGGGGAGATGGCCGGCAGGCCAGAGGGGGGTGCCTCGCGCAAACCGCGATTAGAGAGCCCTTCAATCATACGTCAGATCCGTCGCCTTGCCCCCAAACACCCGATACGCATAGAACGAATAGAAGATGATCACCGGCAGCACGACCACCGTGCCGGCGAGGATGATGGCGAGGCTTTCCGTCGCCGACGCCGCCTGCCAGATGGTCAGCCTCTCGGGCACCACGAAGGGGTAGAACGACCAGGCAAGCCCGGCAAAGCCGAGCGCGAAGATGGCAGCGAGCGTCAGGAACGGCCGCAGCGCATGGCGGTCGTCGGGCTTGGGCAGGTGGAAGGTCTGCCGCCACAGCCACAGGAACAGCAGCGCCGACAGGATCGGCAGCGGCGACAGATAGAGCATTTCGGGCCAGACGAACCATTTGGCGAAGATGCGCGGGCTGGCGAATGGGGTCGCCAG
This sequence comes from Mesorhizobium sp. C416B, assembly GCF_030323165.1. NCBI lineage: Bacteria > Pseudomonadati > Pseudomonadota > Alphaproteobacteria > Hyphomicrobiales > Phyllobacteriaceae > Mesorhizobium > Mesorhizobium sp. C416B. Next base: position 3,745,707 of record NZ_CP100471.1, on the reverse strand, counting down.
CGACACCGCCGCCATGCCGAGCGCGGTCAGCACAAGGGCCGTGCGCAGCCAGGCCACCGCCTTCCTCTGCAATTCGCCCTCGGTCTTGTAGATGACCCAGGCAGCGCCCATCGCTGCATAGGCCGCCGACAGGCAGAGCGCCACCAGCGCCCCGAAAGCGATGCCGCCAAAGCCGACATCGAGGCCAAGCACATAGACGCCGAGCATATAGCCTTGCGCCAGCGAGGCGATGACGGAACCGAGGAAGAAAATGCGGTTCCAGCGATGCTTCTTGCCGGCGGGCACTTTGGCGCGGAAATCGAAGGCGACGCCGCGCAGGATGAGGCCGACCAAAAGCACGAAGACCGGAATGTAGAGTGCGGTGAGGATGACGCCATGCGCCAGCGGGAAGGCGACCAGGAGCAGGCCGACGGCCAGCACCAGCCAGGTCTCGTTGGCATCCCAGAACGGGCCTATTGCCGCGATCATGGTGTCCTGCTCGGCATCTTCGGCGACCGAGAACAGGATGCCGATGCCGAGATCGAAACCGTCGAGGATGACGTAGATCAGGATGGCGAGGCCCATCAGGCCGGCGAAGATCAGGGGCAGCGCGGTTGGCCAGTCGAAGGTCATCGGTCTGTCATCCCTCTCATCAACGGTTCTGCCCTTCGCTATGGCTCCGGGCGTTCGTCATTCGAAAAGCCAAATCGTTGGCTTTTCGTCCGCTACGCGGACCATTCCTCACTTCGCTGCGGCCGGTTGCGACATCGCCGTCTTCATGACGCCCGGCAGCGGCGAGGTATCGCCGTCCTTGGCGGCCTTCAGCGCCAGGTGCACCAGCACGCCAAGATAGGCGATCAGCAGCAGCACATAGAGGATGAGATAGATGGCGAGCGTCAGCGCGACATGGCTGCCGGCGACCGGGCCGATAGCGTCGGCGGTTTTCAGCACGCCGGTGACCAGCCAGGGCTGGCGGCCGATTTCGGTGGTGTACCAGCCGGCCAGCGTCGCCAGCCAGCCCGACAGCGCCATCGGCACCATCAGCATGGCCAGCGGCCTCGGCAGGCTGTGGCGGCGCTTGAGGAAGAAGGTCGCCGACCACGAGACGATGAGCATCAAAATGCCGGTGCCGACCATGATGCGGAAGCCCCAGAACACCGGGAAGACCGGCGGATGCAGGCCGGGATAGTCGTTCAGCCCCGGCACGATGCCGCTGGTGGAATGGCGCAGCACCATGCTGGCGCCGTCGGGAATGGCGATCTCCAATTTGTTTTCCTTCGCCGCCTCGTCGGGCAGCGCAAACAGCACCAGCGGCACGTTGGGGCCGGTGTTCCAGTTCGCCTCCATGGCAGCGATCTTCTGCGGCTGGTGCTCCAGCGTGTTCAGCCCGTGCTGGTCGCCGGCAAAGATCTGGATCGGGATCAGGATGGCGGCGGTGAAGACCCCGGTGCGCAGCGCCTTCCACATCGATTCCGACCGGTCGCCGGTGAGATAGCGCAGCGCCGACAGGCCGGCGATCAGGAACGACACCGTCAGGCCGGAGGCAAGCAGCATATGTGTCAGACGGTAGGGCATGGACGGGTTGAAGACGATCGCCCACCAGTCGATGGGATGCGCCTTGCCGTCGATCATTTCGAAGCCGGCCGGCGTCTGCATCCAGGAGTTCAGCGCAATGATCCAGAAGGCCGACAGCGTGGTGCCGCCGGCGACCAATACCGTCGCCAGCGTGTGGACGCGGTTGGAGACGCGGCGGAACCCGAACAGCATGATGCCGAGGAAGGCCGCTTCGAGGAAGAAGGCGGTGAGGATCTCGTAGGCAAGCAGCGGCCCGGCGATGTTGCCTACATGCTCCATATAGCCCGGCCAGTTGGTGCCGAACTGGAAGCTCATGGTGACGCCCGAGACCACGCCCATGGCGAAGGACAGCGCGAACACCTTTACCCAGGTGAAATAGGCGCGCATCCAGGCGGAATCGCCGGTGGCGTTGTAGCGGAGCTTGAAGAACAGCAGCACCCAGCCAAGCGCAATCGTGATGGTCGGAAACAGGATGTGGAACGAGATATTCGCCCCGAACTGCATTCGCGACAGGATGAGCGGGTCCATGCGGGCTCCGGCTGCTGTTTGTTGGCGCAGAATAGGCGGCGGATGCGGTCCGGTCAAAGCGGCTTGGCGTCACGCGGGGCGCGTTGTCGCAGCAGATGGGATCAATCCGTCAGTGCCCCGATACCCCCATGACGAAACGGCAAAAGGGGAACGTTTGTCCACAATTGTCAGCAGCGGCATTGACTTCCCGCCGTGCGCACCGACATTCAGCGCAATAATAATCCCCGCCTCTTTCAAACAGTCGTTTTCGGCCTCATGTCTTCCACGAATTTGCCTTCCATCATTTCGATTTCCGGGGTCACCAAGACCTACGCCACCGGCTTCAAGGCGCTGAAGGAAATCAACCTCGACATCGAACGTGGCGAGATTTTCGCGCTGCTGGGGCCGAACGGCGCCGGCAAGACGACGCTCATCTCGATCGTCTGCGGCATCGTCAACCGTTCGTCGGGAACGGTGACCGTCGACGGCCACGACATCAACCGAGACTACCGCGCGGCGCGCAGCCTGATCGGGCTGGTGCCGCAGGAGCTGACCATCGACGCGTTCGAGAGCGTCTGGGCAACCGTCACCTACAGCCGCGGCCTGTTTGGCAGGCCGCCCAATCCGGGCTTCGTCGAAAAGGTGCTGCGCGACCTGTCGTTGTGGGACAAGAAGGACGCCAAGGCGATCACGCTGTCGGGCGGCATGAAGCGGCGGCTGATGATTGCAAAGGCGCTCTCGCATGAGCCGCGCATCCTGTTCCTCGACGAACCCACGGCCGGCGTCGACGTCGAACTGCGCCAGGACATGTGGGCGATGGTGCGACGGCTGCGCGACGACGGCGTCACCATCATCCTCACCACGCACTATATCGAAGAGGCCGAGGCGATGGCCGACCGTGTCGGCGTCATCAACCGCGGCGAGATCATCCTGGTCGAGGGCAAGGCCGAACTGATGCGCAAGCTCGGCCGCAAGCGCCTGATCGTCGAATTGCGCAACCCGCTCACCGCCATTCCCGATGCATTCTCGCACTACGCCTTGGAGCTGTCGGGCGATGGCACACAGCTGACCTACACCTATGACAACCAGAGCGAACGCCCCGGCGTCGCATCGCTGCTGCGCGAACTCGAGACGGCCGGCATCCAGTTCCGCGACATGGACACGCAAAACAGCTCGCTCGAGGAGATCTTCGTCAATCTGTTGAGGCAAGAGCCATGAATTGGCGAGCAGTATGGGCGATCTACCGGGTCGAGATGGCGCGTGCGTTCCGCACCGTGCTGCAGAGCATCGTCTCGCCGGTGATCTCGACATCGCTTTATTTCGTCGTCTTCGGCTCGGCCATCGGCTCGCGCATCACCGAGATCGACGGCATCAGCTACGGCGCCTTCATCGTGCCGGGGCTGATCATGCTGTCACTGTTGACGCAGTCGATCTCCAACGCTTCCTTTGCCATCTATTTCCCGAAATTCGTCGGCTCCATCTACGAGCTCTTGTCGGCGCCGGTGTCGTATCTGGAGATCGTCATCGCCTATGTCGGCGGCGCCGCGACCAAGTCGATCATCCTCGGCTTGATCATCCTGGCGACGGCCTCGCTGTTCGTGCCGCTCACCATCCTGCATCCGTTCTGGATGCTGGCCTTCCTTGTGTTGACGGCGCTGACCTTCAGCCTGTTCGGCTTCATCATCGGCATCTGGGCGAAAAGCTTCGAGCAATTGCAGCTGGTACCGCTGTTGATCATCACGCCGCTGACCTTCCTCGGCGGCAGCTTCTATTCGATCAACATGCTGCCCGAGGCCTGGCGCACGGTGACGCTGTTCAACCCGGTCGTTTATCTGATCAGCGGTTTCCGCTGGAGCTTTTACGGCAAGTCCGATGTCTCGGTCGCCGTCAGCCTGGGCATGACGATGGTGTTCCTCGCCATCTGCATCGCCATCGTCGCCTGGATCTTCCGCACCGGCTACCGGCTAAGGAACTGACCCCCAACCGCCCTAAAAGCTCGTCGCGTTTGAACGGACTCAGGCGACGCGCATTAGGTCTTTGTTCTTATGCATGTCGTTGTCTCAAAACCGGGGCCACTTCTGAGCGACATGCATTAGGCGATCGCTCATTCGCCGGTCAATCAACAGTTTTGCTGAGGGCAGGTCAGCCACGTTGGCCGCCACGGATATCGCTAGATCGCCTTGATCAGGCGCAGCAACCCCAGCATCTCGATCAGCCTGCCTTGGCGGAAGGCGATGTAGGTCGGTTCTTCGACGCCATGGAAGCGGCGCTTGAACGCCGCCTGGCCCTTGAGGTTGAACTTGCTGCGGTTGACCCAGGGCGACTCATAGGCCCGCTCGAAGGCGTTGCGCCAGAAGCTCGATTCGGCAAAGCTGTTGGCTCCGACATCAAGCATCGGCGACAGGCCGAGCGTGACGACCGAAATGCCCTCATTGCGAAACCGGTCGACGGCGAATTTGGTCAGCCCGATTTCGGCATGCGGCGAGGCATCGATGTGCTTGCGCTTGAACGAGGTGGTGTAGCCGATCACCTTGCCATCCCGGAACATCGGATCGAAATCGAGCAGGGCGACGAGCTCGCCTTCCGGGCTGTAGAGCACGAAACGGCGCATATCGATGCCGAGATGATCGGCAAAGGGGCGGTTGAGGAACGCCATCTCCCAGCGCTTGACGATGCGGTCGGCCCGCCAGTTCTGTGACAGGCGCTGGACCTCGTCGAGATAGACCGCTCCTTCGCCAAAGGAAAACCCCTTCTTCAACAGCCAGCGTTCGGAATACCGCACGGTTTCGTTGCGCTTGCCGGAAAAATCGTGAGCCGGCAGTTCCAGCCGCGTGTCGACGCCGAGACGGTTGACCTGGTAGCCGAGCCCGGCCAGAACGCGCGCCGTCGGTTCGCCGATCTGCACGAACCACGGGCTGTCGGCGGCTTCGACAAAGCGCCTGATATAGTCGGGCCGATCAGCCGGATGGGCCACCGGGTCACCGAGCGCGAAATGGTGCTTCATCTTGGTGCCGAAGGCGATGTAGCCGTCGGCGTCGCCGAAATAGGACAGTTTTTGCTGCACGGCGGTCGAATAGGCCAGCGAGAAGTCGCCGTGCTGGCGGACAAGCGCCAGCCGCTCGACATGCGAAAAATCCTGGCGCGGCACCTTGGCTGCGGCGCCCTCCAGCAGTCTGTCGAGAAAGATGCGCAAGGAGGGCATGGTCGAGCTTCCGCGTGCCGATGATAAACAGAGGCTTGCCCCCAAGGCCTCGAATCAGTCGCATTGACGCGACCTCATTATCGATCATATCGCCCCTGTGCCATATGGGACGTGCCATATAGGACGGGTCCCCATGGCGCACCTGAAAGGAAATCTCGACCGAATGGCGGCTACGACAAGCGAAACGATGCCTATCGTCCTGGGGCCGAAAGGACCCGACGATACGGTTATCGTCATCGGCGCCGGAGCGGCGGGGCTGGCGGCCGCCGACGCGCTTGGCCGGCGCGGCGTGCGGGTCGTCGTGCTTGAAAAGGAGCCGCGGATCGCCGAACCGTGGCGACGGCGGCACGAGAAGCTGACCCTCAACACGCATCGCGCGCTATCGGCCCTGCCGGCCTTGCCTATCCGCCACGCACCGCCGCCTTTCCGAACAAGGATGCCATCGTCGGTTATCTCGAGGATTTTGCCCGCGCGCGTGGCATAAGGGTCGAATTCGGTACCGCCGTCGAGCGGATCGAACGCAGAGGCAATGGCTGGCTCGTCCATACGGGCCGGGAAACGCTGAGCGCCCGCAATGTCATCGTCGCCACCGGCCGCGACCGCTTGCCATGGACGCCGGACTGGCAAGGCAAGGCGACTTTCACCGGCAAACTTGTCCACGCCGCCGATTTCGGCACAGCACAGGACTATGTGGGCAAAAGCGTGCTGGTGGTCGGAGCCGGAAATTCCGGCTTCGACGTGCTCAACCACCTCGCCCGCGCCGACACCAAGGCCATCTGCTTGTCAGCCAGGCAGGGTCCGTCGCTGATGCCGAAACGGATCGGCAAGGTCGCCGTGGCGCGCTTCGGCGGTTTCATGGCGATGCTGCCGACGTGGATTGCCGATGCCGCGATTGCCGCGACGCAGCGGCTGGTGTTCGGCGACCTCGCCCGCTTCGGCCTGCCGCCGGCGCCGAAAGGCGGCGCCAGCCGGCTCGGCGTCGAGCAGATCGCTATCGCCGTCGACGACGGCGCCGTCGCAGCGCTGAAGGCCGGACGGATTTCGGTGGTGGCGCCGGTGGCGGCTTTCGAAGGCGCCGGCGTGCGGCTGAACGACGGCACGGTGCTCGAGCCGGATGTGGTGATCGCGGCAACCGGCTATCGCACCGGCCTGGAGGCCATGCTGGGCGATCTCGGCGTGCTCGACGCCAAGGGCGTGCCGAAGGCCAATGGCGGCACCCCGGGCGGCCAGCCCGGCCTGTGGTTCATCGGCATGCGGCCAAGCCTGACCAGCTATTTTCACAGCGCCGGCCTGCAGGCCGAAGCGATTGCCGGTCAGATCGCCAAGGGGTTGTAGACGAGCGCCTCTGGACGGAGAACCACCGCACTTCGGGCTGCTGCTGTGGCGCGGACTGGTGGTTCAACGCATCTGCAAGACGGGATCGAATATCCTGGCGATTGGGCGAAACGCCATCCCGTCGTCATCCACGGGCGAAGCAAGGAGCGTAGCGACGCGGCGCAGACCCGAGGATCCATGCCGTGACTTCTGAGCTACGCTGCGTTGCAGGTTCTGCCCCGCTGCTTCCACGGCCAAGGCATGATCCCTGGGTCTCCGCGACGGAGCTTCGCTCCTGCTTCGCCCAAGGACGACGAAGTTGAGATGCTTGCGACCAACCTCCAAAGCAGGCGCTTGAACTCGTTCATTGCAACATTATATAACATGTTATACTTATCCAGCATGCGGATCACCCATGGAAGACATCATTCGATCCCTTGGCTACCTCACCCTCGGCAGCAGGCTGAAGCGTATCGGCGAGCAGTTGCAGGCCGATACGCAGCGCATGCTCGATGGGCTGGAGGTGCCGGTGCAGTCCAGCCAGTATCCTCTGCTGGCCGCGCTCGACCGGCTCGGGCCGCTGCCTGTCGGCGAGCTGGCGCAGTCACTGGGGATCACCCAGCCGGGGGTGACGCGCAGCGTGGCGCTGCTGGCCGAGTTGGGGCTGGTCGAGGCCGCGCCATCGAACGACGACCAGCGCCGCAGGATGATCTCGCTGACCGCGAACGGCCAGCGCCTGGTCGATAAGGCGAAGCGAGACGTTTGGCCGCGCATCGAGAACGCCGTTGCCGACTTGTGCAAAGGCCTTGCAGGGCCGCTTCTCGAACAACTCTCGGCAATGGAGGACGGCCTGGCGGCGGCCCCGCTCGACCGTCGTGTGAAACAGGATGTCGCGCCATGAGCCATGTCCTCGATCGTCCGGTCTGGAGCGCGCTCGACACGCGGCATCGGATCTTTGCGTATGGCGACAGGCTCGCCAGGCGCTATCCCTCCTCGATCGTCCCCTTCGCGGCTTCCGGGGCAGACGACGCTGAGAGCCTGCAGGCGCTCGCAAGCCTCATTCCTGCAGGTGAGAGCGTGTTCATGCTCCAGGCGGACCCCATTGCCTTGCCGCCGGAACTGACCGCGACCGTGACCGCCTTCGGTGTTCAGATGGTTGCTGCGGCGCCATTGCCTGCCGTGTCGGACGAGCGTGTGCAGCAGCTGACGCAGGACGACGCGGCCGGGATGCTCGCTTTGGCGTCACTGACCAGGCCCGGCCCGTTCACGCTCAAGGCGCTGAGCCTCGGCGAGTTCTGGGGCGTGAAGATCGACGGCCGGCTGGCGGCGATGGCCGGCGAGCGCATGAAGCAGCCCGGCTACAGCGAACTCAGCGGCGTCTGCTCGCATCCCGAATTTCGCGGCAGCGGCCTCGGCCGGCTGCTGTCGGTGTTCGTGGCCAACCGAATTTTTGCGCGCGGCGAAGTTCCCTACCTGCATGCCTATGCCAGCAATGCCGGCGCGGTCCGGTTGTACGAGTCCATCGGCTTCAGGCTGAGGGCAGAGATGAATGTGGCCGTCGTGCAGCGCGCCGGATAGGCCGCCTTGCGGGCCTCAGGCTGATTTCGGCTCCAACCTGCGGAAACCCACGGTTTCCATAAGCATATCTTCCTCGACCATCCCGGCATTGTGCAGCGCAAGCAGGTTCAGCGCGATCTCCCGCGCCTCCGCCGAATCGGGATGCACGTCGCGCCTGCGGCAGGCTTCGTCGAACACGCGTTGCAGCCTGGCGATGTCGTCGGGTTTCAGCAGGCCACGGTCATAGACGGACTTTGGCATCGCAGTCTCCTCCAGAAGACGTAGGACGCCATGTTTAAAAGTCCATTCTTTTCCAATGCTTGAGTGCAGCTGCCTGGGTTTGCACGAATCCGACCGAGCGTGGCAGTCAGACCGCGATCGCGCTGCCATTCATTCAGCACCTCGGCCGTGGCCTGTTCCGCCGCAGTCTGCTTGACGTGCCGCCACGCTTGCGAAACAAGAGCTGCCACAAAGGACAGCGAGGCACAAAAGTGAGTTTCTGGGGACTGGCGCAGCTCGTCATTTCGACGGTGATCTTCCTGCTGGCGGCCATCGCGGCCAAGCAATGGGGGCTGGCGCCAAGCCTTGGCAAGATCGTGCTGACACTGGCGCTCTATACGGCGGGCAATCTGATGATGCTGCGGCTGGTTCGTGAGTTCGGCATGTCGGTGTCGTTCAGCCTGTCGGCGGTGATCCAGCTGGTGGCGGTCAATGTGGTGGCGCTGGTGTTCTTCGGCGAACGCGTCAATGCCTTGCAGGCGACCGGCATCGTGCTGGCCATCGCGGCGGTGGTGCTGATCTCGCTCGGGCCTTACCTGCAGGGGCGACTGTAATCCGATGAAGACCCCGCGTGCGTTCACCAACTGGCTTGAATTTCCGGTGCTGCTGGCCGGGCTGGTGATAGCCGCCGGGCTGTGGGGCTTCGAGGAACTGATGGAGGTGGCGCGGGCCACCACGCCGCACGCTTTCGATACTGAGATCCTGCTCGCTTTCCGAAAAGTGGGTCAGCCGGATGTTCCCGTCGGCCCGGCATGGCTGGAAGGCGCGATGCGCGACATCACCAGCCTCGGCAGCTCCAGCGTGCTGGTGCTGATCGTAACGGCGGTGATCGTCTACCTCCTGCTGATCCGTAGGCCGAGGACGGCGCTGCTGATCTTTGTCGCGGTGGCTGGCGGGCAGCTGCTGTCGACCTTGCTCAAGGCCGGCATCGACCGGCCGCGCCCCGATCTTGTCTCGCACCTGGCCAACGAGACGTCGCTGTCGTTTCCCAGCGGCCACGCCATGCTGTCGGCGGTGACCTATCTCACGCTGGGCTCGCTGGCAGCGCGCTTCCTGCCGGGACGAACGACGAAAATCTATGTCCTCAGCCTGGCGGTGCTGGTAACGCTGCTGGTCGGCGTCAGCCGCGTCTATCTCGGCGTCCACTGGCCTTCCGACGTGCTGGCGGGATGGTGCGCCGGCTTCACCTGGGCGACGCTGTGCTGGCTGGCGGCGCGAATGCTGCAGCGGAACAAGGCGGTGGCCGGTGGCAACGAGCCCGAAGACTGACGATCCGGAGCGACATTCAAATCAGCCGGTTGATCAGCCCGTGTCCGCAGCCTGCCAGCAGAAAAACCGCCGACAGCAAGGCTGCCGACGTCGTCAAGGTCCTGAAAATCTTCAACTGATATTTCCCCGCCAATAAGAGCCAAGGCGGTTAACGTAGCATGCTCATCCCGTATCCCGGCATCCGGCTTTGTGAGGAGATCATGTTTCATGTATGCTTTATGATGGTTGAAACATCACTATGATTGTATTACACGTCGTCTCCGCAGACTCAGACGGGGGTTCCGACCGATGATCACTGCCGCCCAGATGCGCGCCGCGAGGGCGCTGGCCGGCATCGATCAGAAGACACTCGCCGAGCGTGCCGGCGTTTCGCTTCCGACAATCCAGCGCATGGAAGCGAGTGACGGCGTGGTCAGGGGTGTGGTCGATACGCTGATGAAGGTTATCCAGGCTCTCGACGAGGCCGGGGTGGAGCTCATCGGCGAGAACCAGACCAGCGAGCGCGGCGGCCGGGGCGTGCGCCTCAAGCCGGTCGCGCCGCCGAACCCGCAAGGCTGAGCCGGCATATAGTCGCGACGGCGACCGCCGACAGTCCTGCCGACGATCCCGCCGCCTTCACGCAAGCGGAAGGCAGTCCATGGATCAGATCCGGCGGGCAGTGCATCAACCGGCCCAGAAGTCGGCAAAGCCGACATTTTCAGAGCTGTTCACGCCCAAGCTGGTGACGGTCTGGCGCGAAGGTTACCGCCTGCCGCAGTTCAAGGCCGACTTCATGGCCGGGCTGACCGTCGCTATTGTCGCGTTGCCGCTGTCGATGGCGATTGCGATTGCTTCGGGCGTGACGCCGGAGCGCGGCCTGTTCACCGCCATTGTCGGCGGCTTCATCGTCTCGGCGCTCGGCGGCAGCCGCTTCCAGATCGGCGGCCCGGCCGGCGCCTTCATCGTGCTGGTGGCGGCGACGGTGCAGCGCGAAGGCGTCGACGGACTGCTGCTGGCGACGATGATGGCCGGCATCTTCCTGCTCGCCATCGGCTATCTCCGGCTCGGAACCTATATCAAATTCATCCCTTACCCGGTGACGGTCGGCTTCACCGCCGGCATCTCGATCATCATCTTCTCCGGCCAGATCGTGGAACTGTTCGGGCTGAGGCTTGCCGGGCCGGAGCCCGGGCCGCTGCTGCCGAAGCTGATGGCGATCGGCCACGCGGCCGGCACGCTCAATATCTCGGCAACGCTGGTGGCGGCGCTGACCATCGCCACCATCGTCGGGGTGAAGCGCTGGCGGCCCGGCTGGCCGGGCATGCTGATCGCCGTCGGACTGGCCTCCCTTGTCGTGGCGCTGCTTTCGCTGCCGGCGGAAACGATCGGCACCCGCTATGGCGGCATTCCGCGCAGCCTGCCGTTGCCGGCACTGCCGGGACTCAACCTCGACAAGGCGATTGCGGTGCTGCCGGATGCGGTGGCTTTTGCGCTGCTCGGCGCCATCGAATCGCTGCTCTCGGCCGTGGTCGCCGATGGCATGACCGGGCGGCGTCACCGTTCCAATTGCGAACTGGTGGCGCAAGGCTTTGCCAACATCGCGTCTGCCCTGTTCGGCGGCATCTGCACCACCGGCACCATCGCCCGCACCGCCACCAATGTGCGGGCCGGCGCGCATGGGCCGGTTTCCGGCATGCTGCATTCGCTTTTTCTGCTGGTCTTCATGCTGGTGGCCGCACCGCTGGCCAGCTACATCCCGCTTGCCGCCCTTGCCGGGGTGCTGGCGGTTGTCTGCTGGAACATGTTCGAGAAGCAGGCCTTCGCCACGTTGCTGCGCGCTTCGCGCGGCGATGCCCTGGTGCTGATGGCAACCTTCCTGATCGTCGTCTTCCGCGACCTCACCGAAGGCATCGTCGTCGGCTTCGCGCTAGGCTCGATCCTGTTCATCGACCGCATGGCCAAGTCGATCGCCGTGGAGGCGGATTTGCCGCTGGTGCAGGACGATGTCGCCGACAGCAGCGGCCGCGCCTACGATGCAAGCGAGGCAAGCGACGCCGACACCGTCGTCTATCGCATCTCCGGCGCCTTCTTCTTCGGCGCCGCCTCTACTGTCGGCACGGTGCTCGACCGCATCGCCGACCAGCGCAAGAACTTCATCCTCGATTGTTCGGCGGTGCCCTTCTTCGATTCCACCGCGGCCAATGTCATCGAGGGCGCGGCGCACAAGGCGAAACGCGCCGGCGTGCGTTTCATCATCGCCGGCGCCTCGCCGCAGACACGGCGCATGCTGATCAACCACGGCGTCAAGCGGCCGCTGGTGACCTTTGCCGCTTCGATCAAGGATGCGCGGGCGCAACTCAAAGCCGTGCCCGTTGGCTGAGCCGGCAAATGTGCGCCGTCAGTCCAGGCTCAGCACCGCGATCTCGCCCTCGTTCATCAGCGGCACGAAAATCCGCGTGCCGTCTGTGCCGATATCGGCGCTGCCCGGCTTGAACTGCTCTACAGCCTCCGGCGCCTCGCCGACTTTGTACCGATAGAGCGTGCCGGTCATGAAGGCGGTGGCGTAGATGCTGTCGCCGATGGCGACGACGCCGTCGAGGTCGGCAAAGTTTTGTGCGCCAGGCAGCGGCGTCACGGCTTTCGTCGCGAGATCGACCGACAGCAGGCCCCCGGGCGCGGCAGTGCTGAAGTCCGGCTTGATGCCCTTGCCCCAGGACGCCACGATCAGCCGATCGCGATCGGCAAAGATGCCGTTGGGTGCGGCGAGCTTCGCATCCTTCACGAACAGTTCCGGCTTGTCGCCGTCAATGCGGTAGATCGCATCGGCCAGCATGTCGGTGACATAAACCTTGCCCGAACTGTCCGATGTCACGTCATTGAGGAAAACGGCGCCGGGCACATCGATCGTCGAGATGAGCTTGCCGCTGGCGAGATCGACGATGCGCACCTTGGTGATGTCGGCGACGTAGAGCTTGCCGCCAGAGATCGCCGAGCCCTTCGGTGCATCCATGCCGGCGGTCCAGTGCCGGCTAACGACCTTGCCGTCCAGCGACAGCACCGAGAGATAGCCGTTGCCGTCGGCCTCCCCGGGATTGCCGACGATGTTGGAGACGATAATGCGATTGTTGGCGGCATCGAACAGCGCCGATTCGGGTTGCTCGAAGCCCGAGGCGCGCCAGAGTTCGGCGGCCTCGGCCGCAGGCACGAGCGCGATACCGAAGGCGGCGAGACAAATAGAGGGGATGAGGGTTTTCATGGCCAGGTCTCCTGTGATGGATGGCGGAGAGGTAGGAGTTTCGATACTTTTCCGGAAGGAAGATTCGAGCTAGTATCGGAAACCGATACGAAATGGCGCAAAAGAGGTGCATTCCATGAACGGCTTGATTTTCGAGGCGCTGAAGCGGACGCTGAAGGCCAAGGGCGTCACCTATCGTGAGCTTGCCGGGCGGATGGGCGTTTCCGAGCCGACGGTGAAGCGCATCTTCCACGAGCGCAACTGCAAGCTCGACCGTCTCATCGGGATCTGCGCTGCCGCCGGCGTCGAGCTGGAAAACGTGCTGGGGTCGATGAACCGGGGGCCGGGACCGGTCAATCGCATCGCGCCGGAGATCGAGCGCAAGCTCGCGGGACGGCCGGCGCTGCTGTTCATCTTCGTCATGCTGTCGGAGAAGTTCACGCCCGAAGGCGTCATGCGCTCGCAAGGCTTGAGCGAAGCCTCGATGTTCCTTTATCTGCGCGATCTCGAAGCGCTCGGCCTGATCGCATTGGGCGGCGGGCTGTCGGCACGGCTGCTGGTCGACACACCGATCCAGTGGAATTTCGAAGGGCCGCTCAGGCCGCTGTTCGAGATGACAAACAAGAATTTCATCGGCTGGGCGATCACCCATCTGGAGCGGGAAGCGACCTTCGTCTCTTTCTCCAGGCGGATGCGGCCGGAGACGGCGGAGATGGTGAAGCGCGAGGCGGAGGAACTGGCCGAGCGCGCCAAACTGCTCGCCCATCACGACCAGCACACGACGCCGGAAGACGGGCTGACCGGCTACAAATGGACGTTTGCTTTTGGCGCAACCCCGTTTCCGGCGATCATGCCGATCGGCCCGCACCCCAGGGATGCCGGTGCGTCCGACCGGCCCACCGCTCCGGCAAAGGGACGCCGCCCGTTGCCGGCCTGACTGGGCCATCATCCGAGCAGGATTGCATCTGGCGGCTGAGCTTGTCGCGCTCCAGTCCGGAGGTGCTTCAAAAATGAAGCCACATTCATGATAGAGTTCGCGCGCTGATTTGCCAGACTGTACGGGGCGGGTTTGCCGAATGCGTGACCGTCCCCGCAAAATCGAAGTGATCCTATGCCGACCGCGCCAACACTTGAACTTCGCCGCTATTCGCGCCTGAAAAATTTGCGGGAGCGGGCAGAACGCCAGGGTGCTGCATTGCAGTTCTGGGCGCGCACGGCATCGCTCGCCGTGATCTCCTGCTTCTTTTCCTTGATCAGCCGCTGGGATGCCTCGCTGCTCTTCGTGCTGGCGGGCCTCGCGCTGTTCCAACTCGTCGGCCTGATCCAGTTTCGCTTTGCGCGCCGTCGCAACGCGCCATGGTGGATCGGTTACCTCGTCGGTACGCTGGACATCATTCTGTTGACCGTTCTGCTGGTAACGCCCAACCCGTTTTCCCTCGAGGTCGCGCCGGCCGCGATGCAACTGCGCGAGGGCAGCTTCAAATTCCTGCTGATTTTCGTATGCCTTGGCGCGCTGACCCTTTCGACACGATTGGCGCTCTATCTCGGCGCGCTCGCGGCCTTGACGTGGACGATCGGGGTGGGATGGGTGGTTTTTCATGCGGGAACCGTCATTCCGGCAACGAACCTCTATTCGCTGCCGCTGACAGAGCGACTGAATCTCTATCTCAACCCCAATTTCGTCGATACGTTCGCGCAGGCGACCAATGTGTTGGTTGTGCTGATTATCGGCGCGATCATGGCGCTGGTCGTCTCTCGTTCCCGACATCTGTCGGAAGACTATGTCAAGGCGGAGCGCGCCCGCGCCAATCTCGCCCGGCATTTTTCGCCCAATGTCGTCGACCAGCTCGCCACGGATGACGAGCCCTTCGGCCCGGTCCGCCGGCAGGATATCGCGGTGCTGTTCGCCGACATCGTCGGCTTCACACACTATTCCGAGGATCATCCGGCCGAAGCAGTGTTCGAACTACTGCGTCAGTTCCACCGTCGCATGGAGCAGGTCGTTTTCGACCACCATGGCACCGTCGACAACTATATCGGCGATTGCATCATGGCGACCTTCGGGGTTCCGCAAGCCAGCCATGACGACGCAACCCGGGCCATCCGGTGCGCTGAAGCGATGATCGCCGCTATCGAAGACTGGAATGTCCAGCGTGTGTCCAGAGGATATCCGCCGCTGGACGTTCGGATCGGTGCACAATATGGCGCCGTCGTCCTCGGCGCGGTCGGCAGCGAGCGCAACCTGTCCTTCGCGGTGGTGGGCGACACCGTCAACGTCGCCAGCCGTTTGCAGGCGCTCTGCCGGGAGCTTCAGGCGAATATTTGCTTTGGGTCACGACTGATCGAGGCCGCGAAGGCGGAATCGCTCGGGACACAGCTGAATGCGCGCGATCATGGACCGGTTAGCATCCGCGGCCGGGACGAACCGGTCCATGTCTGGGTCGAACACAGGGCCGAAAACCAGGGCGCCATCGCGGTTTCGGCGTGATGCAGGCCGCCATGTGAGACGCCTGCACCTCATGACTCAGGCCGAAGCCATCACGTGTCTGAGGCGATTGCGCCAGCCTTCGCGGCTGCGGCGTCGGTGCCTGCCTTGTCCTCCCAGGTCACCGCGCGGTAGTCGAAACCAAATTCCAGCGTCGGTTTCACGATGCGGAAGAAGGGCGACAGGTCGAAGTCGCGCGGCGTGTAAAGCGAGTGGTGGCGGATGTGCAGGATTTCGCGGCGCGAATAGTTCGACTGCGCCGAGGCGCGGCCGGGCGCGCGGGTGATCTCGGGCAGGATCGGGTAGCGGATCTCGCCATAGGCTTCGGCGATCAGCGTCGAGCAAATGGCGCGCGTCGGATCGCCGGAACCGAAAGCCAGCATGCGGCGGCGCCAGCGCACCGGCACCGGCGGCGTCGGCAGGAAAAAGCGCAGCATGTCGAAAATGTTCTTGAGATCGTATTTCAGGCCGAGCTTGCCGATCATGAAGGCGACGACATGGTCGCGGTCTTCCGGGGTCAGCCCGCTCGCCCGGCAGATACGGGTGTTGTAGGTGCGGTAGCGCGACAGCGGCACGGCGACACAGCCTTCGCCGAGCGTCACTTCGATCAGCCGACGCCGTTCCGATCCGTCCTCCGGCTCGGACAAGGCATCGCCGATATAGAAGGCCGCATGCGACCAGGTCGACTGGGTCAGGTATTTGATCGCCGCCGAGATCTTCTGGTTGCCTTCGATGAGCAGGATGTCGCCGGGCTCGAGCGTGCGCCGCAACGTCTCGGCGTCGGACGGCGTGTAGGGCTCATAGCCCGAGGATTCGTCCTGCAGCCGGCCGGCAAGCCAGCGGCCAAGTCGGTCGAGAAGCGTGTCGCGCGGCGCGGTCATGGTAAAGTGTGACTAGTACGAGGTGACGTCCTCGGCCATGATCAACCGACCGGGACCTCTTTCGACAATACCGGGCCGGCGAGGTCGTCGCGCGCATTGCGCGCGAGTTTCTTTGTCGAGCGCTTGGGGCTGTCGCCGAACAGCTCGGCCGCTCCGGCGAGGCAGCTCTTCTTCAGGCTTTTTTCCGAGCGCTTCAAAAGCTTGCCAAGAAGCCTTGTGTCCTGCGCATCGCCGAGCGGCTCACCGTCGGCCTCGAGCAACACGCGCATGACGAAGACGTCGTGCAGTTCGCCGAGCCTTTCGCCCAGTTCGTCGACCGCCTTGCGCCGCACCTTGATCGGCGTCGGCCACAGCCGGCCGAGCAGCGACAAATGCATCGAGTGGGTCTTGGCAGCCTTGCGCAGATCGTGGAAATCCTCTGCTTCGCCGCGCGATCCCGCCCGGTCCAGCGCCTTCCTGGCACGGCGCAAGGTCTTGCGAGCGCCTTCCGCAAGCACATCGGCTGCATGCTCAGGCAGATCGGGGAGCAGCAGCCGCTCTATCCTGATGAGGCCTTCCTCGCAGGCGGCGGTGGCCGCGCCTATGGCGGCGTCGAGGCCGCCGCCGGCATGCATTTCATGCTGGCGGGCAATCAGCCGGTCGCGCACGCTGTCGAGGCCGCCGCCGGCAACCTGCTCGGGAAAGGCGGCTGCCAGCCGGTCGACGGTCTCGACCAGCGCGGTCGCCTCGCGCGGCCCGGCAAGCAGCGCCGCCACCTGACGGTAGCATTGGTTCTCAGTCCGACAGAATGTTTCATTTCCGGAACGGACCAGCCGCAGCAAGGCGCGCGCGCTCTTCAGCCGCTTGCGGCATTTGTGCAATGCCTGCTCCGGCTGGTCGCGCGCGACGGCCAGATGGGCAAGCGCCTTGCCGATCTCCTCGCCAAGGATACGCCTGACCTCGCCGGTCAGCGGCAGGCGCGGATCGATGCGAAAGCTCATGCGGCGATCTCCGGAATCCCCCTAGAGCATGATGCCGAAAAGTGTGAAGCGGTTTTCGGACGACATCATGCTCCATCTCTTTTGATTTAGAGCCGGATTCCGATTTTAGGTCGACCCGACCTAAAATCATCCGGCTCTAGGGCGAGCGACGCGTTGTAAAATCTCTGCTCGCCGGTCACTTCGCGGCCGAGCCAATCAGGCAGCATTTCGTCAGGTACATCCTCCGGCGTCTCCAGTTCGGCCACCACAAGGCCGGCTAGGATCCCGCCGAAAACATCGACTTCGTAGAGATAGCCGCGATGCCTAACATGGTGGCGTGTCTTCTCGATGACATGTCCGATGGCGAAGGCCAGCATCTCCTCGGCATCAGTCAGAGGAATTTCATATTCGTATTCGTCGCGCTCGCGGATCTTGCTGCCGAATTTAAGCGTCAGCTTCGCCGAACTGCCGTCGCTGATGCGCACGCGCACGGTGCGGCCAGGTGCTGCGGCAAGATAGAACTGGCGAATGCGTATATTCGCCTCGGCCATTTCTAGCCATTCGGCGCTGGAGACCAGGAACTTGCGTTCGACTTCCTTGCCCATGGCCGCGCACTAAAGCGTCTGCGGCTCGACATGGCAAGCGGCCGTAGACAATCAATTTGACTTTAATCAATCGATTGATTAAACAGGCCGACATGATCAAATCCGCGCCCGACAAAATGCCCCGCCAGGAGACATCGCCCGCCGAGCAGACGCGCGCCGCACTGGTGCTGGCCGCGCTCAAACTGTTCGGGCGGCAGGGCTTCGACGGCACCTCGACGCGCGAGATCGCGGCGGAGGCGAAGGCCAACATCGGCTCCATCGCCTATCATTTCGGCGGCAAGGAAGGGCTCCGCGGGGCCGCCGCCGACCACATCGTCGAGACCATCCAGGCGGTTGCCGGCCAGGCGCTCGGCGGCATGCAGCTGCAAGGTCAAGCCAGTTCAGAGACGGCGCGGGCGCAGCTCTCGACCGCATTGGAGCGGATGGTAGGATTTATCGTCGCCCGGCCGGAAGCTGGCGATATCGTACAATTCGTACTTAGAGAGTTGACGCATCCGACGGCCGCCCTCGACCGCATCTATGACGGGGTGTTCGAACCGACGCATCGCCGCCTCTGCCAGATCTGGGAACAGGCGACGGGCGAGCCGGCCGAAAGCGAGGCCACCAAGCTCGTGGTCTTCACGCTGATCGGCCAGGTCATCTATTTCCGCATCGGCCGCGAAGCAGTGATGCGTCGTATGGGCTGGCGCGAGATCGGTAACACCGAAGCCGCCAAGGTGGTGGCGGCGGTCACAAGCAATCTTGGCGCCATACTGGCGGCCCGAAATCCGGTCGCCCGCAAGGAGGGCAAGCGATGAGTTTTCTCTGTTCCCTGCCGCTCGCGGCCCAGCTGTTCGGCGCCTGCGCGCCGGCAGCGCCGCTTGCCGTCGGCTATGTCGAGGGCGACTATGTCTTGCTGGCGCCGATCGAAGTGGCGCAGGTCGAGACCGTCGCGGTCAAGCGCGGCGACCGTGTTGTATCAGGCACGCCGGTGGTGACTCTCGAAAGCGCCGACGCAAAAATCGCCGTCGCCCAGGCAGGGGCCGCGCTCGCCCAGGCGCAGGCGCAGCTTGCCGACCTGCAGATCGGCAAGCGGCCGGAGGAGATCGCGGTGCTGAAGGCCGAGGTCGACATGGCCAAGGCCCAGGCCACGGATGCCAAGCGCAAATACGACCGCGCCGCCGACCTGTTCAAGCGTGGCGCCGGCACGCAGGCCGACTACGACACCGCCGCCGCGACGCTGGAGACCGCCAATGCGCAGGTCGGCCAGGCGCAGGCCAACCTTGCCGTCGGCGGTCTGCCTGCGCGTCCCGAAACGATCAAGGCGGCAGACAATCAGGTCAAACAGGCGCAGTCGGCGTTGAAGCAGTCTGAGTGGCGGCTGTCGAAGCGCGTGCTGGCGGCACCCTCGCCCGGCCGCATCAATGACGTCATCCGCAATCCCGGCGACACCGCCGGTCCGACCGCGCCTGTCATTTCGATGTTGCCGGACGGTGCGGTAAAGCTCAGCGTCTATGTCCCGGAAAGTGCGTTCTCGTCGATCAAGGTCGGCACGCTGCTTGTCGTCCATTGCGACGGCTGCGGGCCGGAGGTGAAGGCGCGCGTCAGCTATGTCTCGCCCGACCCGGAATTCACCCCGCCGGTGATCTACTCGCTCGAGAACCGGCAGAAGCTGGTCTACCTCGTCGAGGCGCGGCCTGAGGGCAAGGCGCAAGCGCTGCAGCCGGGACAGATCGTCGATGTCGAGCTGGCGGCCTCCGCAAAATGAACGCCATCGACGTTCATGGCCTGGTCAAGCGCTTCGGCGACAAGACTGTCGTCGACCATGTGACGATGACGGTGGCCGAGGGCGAGATCGTCGGCTTTCTCGGGCCCAACGGGTCCGGCAAGACGACGACCATCCGCATCATGTGCGGCCTGCTGACGCCCGACGAGGGCGAAGGTACGGTGCTGGGTTTCAACATCCGCACCGAGTCGCTCCGCATCAAGCGCGAAGTCGGCTACATGACGCAGAAATTCTCGTTCTACGAGGATTTGACGATCGGCGAGAATCTCGAATTCGTGGCGCGGCTCTACCGGCTGAAGCCGGTCGAGGAGCATGTGTCGAAAACGCTGGAAGAGCTTGGCCTGACGAGCCGCCGCAACCAGCTCGCCGGCACGCTGTCGGGCGGCTGGAAGCAGCGGCTGGCACTGGCCGCCTGCATCATGCACAAGCCGAAGCTGCTGCTGCTCGACGAGCCGACCGCCGGCGTCGATCCGAAGGCGCGGCGCGAATTCTGGGACGAGATCCACCGGCTGGCGAGCGGCGGTCTGACCGTGCTGGTGTCCACCCACTACATGGACGAAGCCGAGCGCTGCCACCGAATCAGCTACATCTCCTACGGCAAGATGCTGGCCACCGGCACGGTGGATGAGGTGGTGAAGAACGCCGGGTTGACCACTTTCGTGCTGCAGGGGCCGCACCTCGATCAGGTCGCCGATGCACTGAAGGGGCGGCCGGGCGTCGACCAGGTGGCGCCGTTCGGCGCCACGCTGCATGTCGTCGGCTCCGACAAGGCAAAGCTCGAAAAGGCGCTTGCCGATGTCGAGAAGGAGCACAAGGGCGTCAGCGTAAAACCCGGCGAGACCAGCCTCGAGGATGTGTTCATCCAGTTCATGTCCGGCTCGAAGGACAATATGGCATGAACAGCGTCTTCTCCTTCGCCAGGCTCGGTGCGCTGCTGATCAAGGAATTCATCCAGATGCGGCGCGACCGCATCACCTTCGCCATGATGCTGGGCGTGCCGCTTTTACAGCTGGTGCTGTTCGGCTACGCCATCAACAACGATCCCAAAAGCCTGCCTGCCGCACTGGTGGCGACCAGCAACGACCCCTACACCCGCGCCATTGTCGCGGCCCTGCAGACGACCGGCTACTACCGCTTCGACCATGTCGCGCAAAGTGCCGAGGATGCTGAATTCCTGATGGCGCGCGGCGATGTCGCCTTCGTCGTCACCATCCCGGCCGATTTCGGCCGCCGGGTGGAGCGCGGCGACAATCCGCAGATCCTGATCGAGGCCGACGCAACCGACCCGGCCGCCGCCAGCGGCGCCATCTCGACGCTAAGCAAAGTGGCCAGCCAGGCGCTGCTTCGGGCGCAAGGCATGCAGGAGGCGGCGAGTGAGGCCGCCAGGGGCCAGCTCGATGTGGTGGTGCACCAGCGCTACAATCCGGAAGGCATCTCGCAATACAACATCGTGCCCGGCCTGCTCGGCGTCATCCTGCAGATGACCCTGGTGATGATGACCTCGATCGCGCTGACCCGGGAGACCGAGCGCGGCACTATGGAAAACCTGCTCGCCATGCCGTCCAGCCCGTTTGAGATCATGCTGGGCAAGGTGCTGCCCTATCTGGTGGTCGGCGGCGTCCAGGTGGTGGTGGTGCTGGCGGCGTCGAAGCTTCTGTTCGCCATTCCTTTCACCGGCTCGATGTCGCTGCTGCTTACCGCCGTATTGGTGTTCGTGCTGGCGCTGGTGCTGCTTGGCTACACCATCTCGACCATCGCCCGCACGCAGATGCAGGCGCTGCAGCTGACCTTCTTCTTCTTCCTGCCGTCGATCCTGCTGTCCGGCTTCATGTTCCCCTATCGCGGCATGCCGGGCTGGGCGCAGACCTTCGGCGAGATTTTCCCGCTGACGCATTTTCTGCGCATCACCCGCGCGGTGATGCTGAAGGGCGCTGAACTGCCGGCGGTTGCGGGCGAGATCGCCTGGCTGGTCGGGTTCGTGGCCTTGTTTGCCGGCGTCGCATTGGTGCGGTTCAGGCGCACGCTCGACTGAGCGTTCAGGAATTGACCGATCGCGGACCGCTGACGAACGGGCTGCCCCTGACATAGAACCGCAGCGGGCGGTCCGCATCCTTCGTGATGCCGATGCGGATGCCTTGGCCGATGTCGCTGGCCTGATGCTCGTCGGCTGCCAGCCATAGCGGGCCTTGGCGGCACAGATCGAGGCCGTCCAGCGAACGGTCGATCCGCAATGCCTGGGCGAGCCGCCCCGGCCCGCGCGCCAGGTCGCGCAGGCGCTCCACGCCCCGGTTCAGCCGCATGATGGCGATGCCTTCGAGCGGCTCCAGCGCCCGGATCAGCACGCCGGTGCCGGTGCCCGGCCCCTCGCTCGAGACATTGAGCATCCAGGAGACCCCATAGGCGAGGTAGACGTAGGCGTGTCCGGGCCCGAGGAACAGCGAACGGTTGCGCGGCGTCATGCCGCGATAGCCGTGCCCGGCGGCGTCGCCGGTGACATAGGCCTCGGTCTCGACGATACGGCCGCTGACGATGCCTTCCGGCAGCTCCCGCACCACGAGCTTGCCGATGAGATAGCGGGCGAGATCGGCCGTATCATCAGGCAGTTCGGCACGATCGAGCGGATGGTGGCCGGTCATGCTACCGCCGCCGTGTTTCAAGGTATCCGTTCGACCCATTGCGCGCGCGACTGCCCCGGCTCGAACGGATCGCCGAAATACTGGGTCTCGCGAACCACCTTGCCATCCACGAACTCCATGATGCTCACCGTATAGGACGGAATCCCGTCATAGGTCAGGACATATTCGGTGATCCAGAGGTCGCCTGACCCGGTGATCCGCCGCACGGCAAAGCGCTTCCGGTTGGGCTGCGTGGCGCGCGACGACTGGATGTTGTGCCGTCCGCTGATGCGCTCGCCTGATTGCGGATAATCGAGCACCGCGTCCTCGCGATAGATCTGATGCTCCGTCTCGAGATCATTGGCATCGGAGGCAGCCCAATGGCGATCGAGAGCCGCCCTTATCTCAGCGTCTGCCATATCGGTTCTCAGGCCGCGGCCATGATCTCGGCATAGGTGGTGAAATCGACATTGCCGCCTGACAGCACGACGGCGACGCATTTGCCCGGCAGTTCGATCTCGCCTGACGAGAGCGCCGCCAGCGCCACGCAGCCGCCGGGTTCGACCACCAACTTGAGATGGGCCATGGCGTCGCGCACCGCCTGTGCGGCCGCCTTGTCGGAGACGGCGATGGCGCCGGCGAGGTTCTTGCGGTTGATCTCGAAGGTGATGGCACCGGGCTCTGCGGTGAGGATGGCATCGCAGATCGAACTGTGGCCGGGCTCGTTGGAAACCCTTTTTCCTTCGATCAGCGAGCGGCGGGTGTCGTCGAAATGCTCGGGCTCAACGGCCCAGACTGCTGTGGCCGGCGAGGCATCCTTGACGGCGATCGAAATGCCGCTCGTCAGGCCGCCGCCTCCACAGGGAATGACGACCGCATCGAGGCTGACGCCGAGCGCTTTTGCCTGGCGCATCAGTTCGAGACCGATCGTGCCCTGGCCGGCGATGATGGCCGGATCGTCGAAAGGAGGCACCAGCACCATGCCCTTGTCCATGTAGGGTCGCACCACCGTCATGCGGTCGTCGCGAAAGCGGTCGAACGGCACCACTTCTGCGCCCATCTTGCGAACATTGGCGATCTTCATCGCCGGCGCGTCGGCCGGCATGGCAATGACCGCCTTGACGCCGAACATGGCAGCCGCCGCGGCGACGCCCTGAGCATGGTTGCCTGAGGAGAAGGCGACGACGCCGCGGCTGCGCTCTTCTTCGCTCAGCGAAGACAGTTTGTTGTAGGCGCCGCGGAATTTGAACGAGCCGGTGCGCTGCAGCGTCTCCGGCTTGAACAGGATGCGGCCGCCGAAGCGTTTGTTGAGTTCCAGCGATTCGATCAAGGTCGTTTCGGCGATCAGGCCGGAGAGCCGCGCGGCGGCGGCATGGATGTCGGCGATGCCGGGAAGCGTGGTCATGGCGAAGTCCTGAAAGGGATGAGATCGGCGCATGGTGCACGCAAAGGCAGGCCACGCACCAATGAAAAAATGTGACCGTTACAAAGTTTGGCGGGCATGAGCGGCGACGAGGGTCAAACTGGCCCACCTCTCCCGCCTTTATCCGCCGGGCCGTATCGGCTAAGGGCGGGGGAGCAGAATCCCGGACCGCCAGACATGACCGCCAAGCCAAAACCCCTGTTCCTCGGTATCGACACCGGTGGCACCTATACCGATGCCGTGCTGTGGTCGGAACAAGGCGGGCCAAAAGGCAAGGTGCTGGCCAAGGCCAAGGCGCTGACCACGCGGCACGATCTTGCCGTCGGCATTTCCGGCGCGGTCGATGCGGTGCTGGGAAAATCGGCCACCGATCCGGCCGCGATCAAACTCGTGTCGATGTCGACGACGCTCGCCACCAATGCGCTGGTCGAGGGCCAGGGTGGGCGTGTGGCGCTCATCATGATCGGCTTTACCGGGGCCGACCTTGCGCGCGACGGGCTGAAGACGGCGCTCGGCACCGATCCGGTGGTGTTTTGTCCGGGCGGCCATGACGTGCACGGCAATGCGGCCAAGCTCGATCTGTCGGGGCTGGAAGCAGCACTCCCTGAACTCGGCGCCTCGGTGTCGGGCTTTGCCGTCTGCGCCTATTTCGCCACCCGCAACCCGGCGCATGAACTCGCCGCGCGCGACCTCATCCGCGAAAAGACCGGCCTCCCGGTGACCGCCAGCCATGAATTGTCGGCCAAGCTCGGCGGTCCGCGTCGCGCGCTCACCACCTTGCTCAACGCCAGGCTGATCTCGATGATCGACCGGCTGGTGGCGGCAACCGAAGGATTTTTGGAAGCCCGCAACATCGCAGCGCCCTTGATGGTGGTGCGCGGCGATGGCGCGCTGGTTTCGGCGGCGTTTGCCCGCCAGCGGCCGATCGAGACCATCCTCTCCGGCCCGGCCGCCAGCCTGGTCGGCGCCCGCCACATGACGGGCCTGGACAACGCCATGGTGTCGGACATTGGCGGCACCACCACCGATGTCGCCGTGCTCGACGGCGGCCGTCCTCGGCTCGATCCCGAAGGCGCCACCGTCGGCGGCTTCCGCACCATGGTCGAGGCGGTCGCCATGCGCACTTTCGGCCTCGGCGGCGATTCCGAAGTGGCACTGGAAGATGGCGCGCTCAACCCGAAAATCCTGCTCGGGCCGCGCCGCCTGGTGCCGCTGGCGCTGGCCGGCATGATGCATGGTGTTTCCGTGACATCGGAGCTCGAGCGCCAGCTCAGGGCGCCCAACCCCGGCCGCATGGACGGCCGCTTTGCGCTGCGCACGGGCGTGCCGGACAGGCTCGCCGCCGGCCTGACCGCGCCCGAGGCGAAACTGTATGAACTCATTGGTGCCGTGCCGCTCGCCATCGACAGGCTGCTCACCTCGAACGCCCAGAACGCCACGCTGAACCGGCTGGTCTCGCGCGGTCTTGTGCATATCTCGGGCTTCACCCCTTCGGACGCCGCGCATGTGCTCGGCAAGCAGGCCAACTGGGACCCGCTTGCGGCCCGGCTCGGCGCCGAACTGTTTGCCCGCAAGCGCGACGGCCGCGGCCAGTACATCGCGCCGTCTCCGGAGGTGATTTCCGAACGCGTGCTGCTGACGCTGACGCGCTGGTCGGCCGAATACATTCTGGAGACCGCCTTTGCCGAAGACGGGCTGGATGGCGCCGCCACCGTCGCGCATGCGCTGGTGCAGCGCGCCGTCGATTCCCATCCCGGCATCGCAAGGCTCAGCGTCGCGCTCGATCGTCCGGTCATCGGCCTCGGCGCCTCGGCGCCGCTGCACTATGCCGGCTTGGCCGAGCTGGTCGGTAATGAGTGCGTTGTGCCGGAGGATACCGACGTCGCCAACGCACTCGGCGCCGTCGTCGGCCAGGTCCGCGTCTCGGCCGAAGCCCGCGTCAGCCAGCCTAAGGAAGGTTTGTTTCGTTTGGCGTCGGGGCAAACGGTGCGCGACTTCACGGACGAGGCCGAGGCGATCGCGGCAGCGGAGGCTGATGTGCGGGCGATCGTAGCCGCGCGCGCGAAGGATGCCGGCACGGATAATGCCGAGATCGACGTTTCGACCGAGTTCAAGGTGTCTACGGTTGAGGCCCAACGGATGTTTATCGAAGCGCATGTGGTGGCGGTTGCATCGGGTCGGCCGAGGATTGCGGTTTAGGTGATCTCCCCCACGAGGGGAGAGATCAGCAGCTTCAAATTCCCCGCCTTCACCCTAAGCTGAATTGACCCTTCACCCCTGACATGCCAAAGGCCGCAAAGCCTTTCATCTGGAGAAGCCCTGATGACCGATCGCGTCGAGATCGCCGGATTGCGGATTGCCCGCGAACTGCATGACTTTGTCGGCGAAGCGCTGCCGGGTACCGGCATTGCCGCCGACGCCTTCTGGAACGGCTTTTCGGCTATCGTCCATGATCTCGCGCCGAAGAACCGGGCGTTGTTGGCCAAACGCGACGCCATGCAGGAACGGATCGACGCCTGGCACCGCGCCAATGGCGCGCCCATCGATATGGAGACCTACAAAAGCTTCTTGCGTGAGATCGGCTATCTCGTGCCCGAAGGGCCGGCCTTTTCCGTGTCGACCGACAATGTCGACCCCGAGATCGCCACCGTTGCCGGGCCGCAGCTGGTGGTGCCGGTGATGAATGCGCGTTATGCGATCAACGCCGCCAATGCCCGCTGGGGCTCGCTCTACGATGCGCTCTACGGCACCGACGCCATTGCCGAGACCGGTGGCGCCGAGAAGGGTAAAAGCTTCAACCCCGTGCGCGGCGCCAAGGTGGTTGCCTGGGCGAAGAGTTTTCTGGACGAGTCCGTGCCGCTCACCTCGGGCAAATGGGCCGGCGTGAACGGGCTGACGGTTTCGGGTGGCACCTTGCGGCTCGGCGCCGGCGCCGGCGGCACCACACTGGCCAACCCGAAACAATTTGCCGGCTACCGCGGCGACGGCGCCAACCCGGAAGCCATCCTGCTGGTCCAGAACGGCCTGCACATCGAGATCCTCATCGACCGCACCAACCAGATCGGCCGCACCGACCCGGCCGGCATTGCCGACGTGATCCTGGAATCGGCGCTGACCACCATCCAGGACTGCGAGGATTCGGTCGCGGCGGTGGATGCCGAGGACAAGGTCATCGTCTACCGCAACTGGCTCGGCCTGATGAAGGGCGATCTGGCGGAGGAAATCAGCAAGGGCGGCAAAACCTTCACGCGCAAGCTCAATCCGGACCGCGCCTGGACCGCGCCCAGTGGTGGCGCGCTGAGCTTGCCTGGCCGCTCGCTGATGCTGGTGCGAAACGTCGGTCACCTCATGACCAATCCGGCCATCCTCGACCGCGATGGCAACGAGGTGCCGGAAGGCATCTTGGATGCGGCGATGACGGCGCTGATCGCGCTGCACGATGTCGGCGCCAACGGGCGTCGGATGAATTCCCGCGCGGGCTCAATGTATGTGGTGAAGCCGAAGATGCATGGGCCGGAGGAAGTCGCCTTCGCAGTCGAGATTTTCGACCGCGTCGAAGCGCTGCTCGGTATGGCGGCAAACACCATCAAGATGGGCATCATGGACGAGGAGCGGCGCACCACCATCAACCTCAAGGAGGCGATCCGCGCCGCCAAGGAACGCGTCGTGTTCATCAACACCGGCTTCCTCGACCGCACCGGCGACGAGATCCACACCTCGATGGAAGCCGGGCCGATGATCCGCAAGGGCGACATGAAGCAGGCCGCCTGGATCTCCGCCTATGAGGCGTGGAATGTCGACACCGGGCTGGAATGCGGTCTGGCCGGCCACGCCCAGATCGGCAAGGGCATGTGGGCGATGCCGGATCTGATGGCGGCGATGCTGGAACAGAAGATCGCGCATCCCAAGGCCGGCGCCAACACCGCCTGGGTGCCGTCGCCGACGGCGGCGACGTTGCACGCCACGCACTATCACAAGGTCGATGTCCATGCCGTCCAGGCGGCGCTCAAGAGCCGGCCGAAGGCGAAGCTCGATGATATATTGTCGGTGCCGGTGGCGGTGCGGCCGAACTGGACCCCCGACGAGATCCAGCGCGAGCTCGACAACAATGCGCAAGGCATTCTCGGCTATGTCGTGCGCTGGATCGACCAGGGCGTCGGCTGCTCGAAAGTGCCCGACATCAACGATGTCGGCCTGATGGAAGACCGCGCCACGCTGCGCATCTCCTCGCAGCACATCGCCAACTGGCTGCACCACAAGGTTTGCTCCGAAATTCAGGTGATGGATTCGCTGCGGCGCATGGCAGCGATCGTCGACCTCCAAAATGTCGGCGACCCGCTCTACCGCCCGATGGCCACCGATTTCGACAATTCCATCGCCTTCCACGCCGCCTGCGACCTGGTGTTTAGAGGCCGCGAACAGCCGAATGGCTATACGGAACCGGTGCTGCACGCACGGCGGCTGGAGCTGAAGGCGAAAGAGCGGGCGAATTAGCGCCTGCGTTTCCCTCCCCCTTGAGGGGAGGGTGGCCCGAAGGGCCGGGTGGGGTCCTGCGTGAAGTGCAGCGACTCCCTTCGGACGACACTACAAGCAATGTAATTGCAGAGGCCCTTTCTCGGCTCGGCTCCAAAAAGATCGACCATTCTTCGGCGACCCCCACCCTGCCGCTTCGGGGCCACCTTCCCCTCAAGGAGGAGCGTTACGCCGCCTGCGCTACCCGCTCCGACATCATGCGGTAGGAAATCGCCTCGGCCAGGTGAATTCGGCCGACGGTTTCGCTGGCGTCGAGGTCAGCCAGTGTGCGCGCCACTTTGAGCACGCGGTGATAGGCGCGCGCAGAAAAGCCGAGTTTCTCGCTGGCGTCTTTCAGCAGCGACAGGCCTGCTGCGTCCGGCGCGGCGATGTCCTCGATAACAGAAGGCGAGCAATGGGCGTTGGTGGTGGCGCTGGTAACGCCCAGCCGCTCGAAACGTTCGCGCTGGATGGTGCGGGCGCGCGCCACGCGCTGGGCGACGGCTGCACTTTTCTCCGCTCGGTCGGGCCGGATCAGGTCGGCGGCCGAGACCGCCGGTACCTCGATCCTGAGGTCGATGCGGTCGAGCAACGGGCCTGAGATGCGCGCCTGGTAATCGGTGCGGCAGCGTTCGCCGCGCAGGCAGCGATAGCCGGGCTCGCCGGCCATGCCGCAACGGCACGGGTTCATCGCCGCCACCAGCTGGATGCGCGCTGGATAGGTGACGCGGTGGTTGGCGCGCGCGATCATGCAGTCGCCGGTCTCCAGCGGTTGGCGCAGCGCATCCAAGGTCTGCGGCGTGAATTCGGGAAACTCGTCGAGGAACAGGACGCCGTTATGGGCAAGCGATACTTCGCCCGGCCGCGCCCTGATGCCGCCGCCGACCATTGCCGCCATCGAAGCCGAATGGTGCGGGGCGCGGAACGGCCGCCGGTCGGTGAGCTTGCCTTCGCCGAGCTCGCCGGCCACCGAGGCGATCATCGAGACTTCAAGAAGTTCCTTGGGCGCCAGTGGCGGCAGAATTGAAGGCAGCCTCTGCGCCAGCATCGATTTTCCCGAGCCGGGAGGCCCTACCATCAAGAGATTGTGGCCGCCGGCCGCCGCCACTTCCAGCGCCCGCTTGGCGCTTTCCTGGCCCTTGATGTCTGAGAGGTCGGGCAGGTCGCGCGCCGAGACATGAATGCCGGGCTCGGGTCGCGACAGCACCTGCGTGCCGCGAAAATGATTGGCGATGGCAATCAGGCTGCGCGGCGCCAATATGTCGAAATCCTTTCCCGCCCAGGCCGCTTCCGGCCCGCAGCCGAACGGGCAAATCAGGCCTTTGCCCTCGGCATTGGCGCCGATCGCAGCCGGCAGGGCGCCTGCAACCGCGGCAATGGTTCCGTCGAGCGACAATTCGCCGAGCACGACATAGGAGGCCAGCATGTCGCCCGGAATGGCGCCGAGTGCTGCCATCAGGCCGAGCGCGATCGGCAGGTCGTAATGGCTGCCTTCCTTGGGCAGATCGGCTGGAGCGAGGTTGACCGTCACCTTCTTCGACGGCATCGACAGGCCGGATGCATGGAGCGCCGCCTGCACGCGTTCGCGGCTTTCGGCCACCGCCTTGTCGGCCAGGCCGACGATCTGCATGCCGACCTTGCCCGGCGCGATCATCACCTGGACATCGACCGGCACGGCCTCGATGCCCTGGAAAGCAACCGTGCGAACCCGCGCCACCATCTTGCTCTGCCCCCGGATATCGGCTCGCCTCGGCCTCGTGGTTCAGACCGCGAGCGACGTCAGGACAAGACAACCATAGATTTCAGGCGAAGGCAAGAACATTACGGGAACACACACACGATCGCGATGCTCCCTATGCCGAGCCTACCCCCCGCTTTTCCTCCACCGCGTCCCAGAACAGGCTGGCGATATCGGCGCCGCCAAAACGCTGCACTTCGCGCACGCCGGTTGGCGAGGTCACGTTGATCTCGGTCATGTAGTCGCCGATCACGTCGATGCCGACGAGGATGAAGCCGCGTTCTTTCAGCGATGGGCCGATGCGGGCGCAGATTTCGCGTTCGCGTTGCGTCAGCTCGGTCTTTTCGGCGCGGCCGCCGACATGCATGTTGGAGCGCGAGTCGTGGTCGGCCGGCACGCGGTTGATGGCGCCGACCGCCTCGCCGTCGATCAGGATGATGCGCTTGTCGCCCTTGCGCACGTCCTTGAGATAACGCTGAACGATATAGGGCTCGCGTGACAGCTGGGCGAACATTTCGAGCAGCGAGGCGAGGTTGCGGTCATCCTCCTTGAGATGGAAGATGCCGGCGCCGCCATTTCCGTAGAGCGGCTTGACGATGATGTCGCCGAACTCCTTGCGGAAGGCGGCGACCTCCTGGGGATCCTTGGTGATCAGCGTTTCCGGCATCAGATCGGGGAATTCGGTGACGAAGATCTTTTCCGGGCTGTTGCGCACCCAGGCCGGGTCGTTGACGACCAATGTCTTCGGGTGAATGCGCTCCAGAATATGCGTGGTGGTGATGTAATTCATGTCGAAGGGCGGATCCTGGCGCAGCAGGATCACATCCATCTCCGACAGGTCGGTGCGCACCTTGTCGCCCAGCGAAAAATGATTGCCCTTCTCGTCGCGGAGCTTCATCTCCTCGATGCGGGCAAACACCTTGCCGCCCAGCATCGACAGCCGGTCCGGCGTGTAGTGGAACAGCTGGTGCCCGCGCCGCTGCGCCTCCAGCGACAGCGCAAACGACGTGTCGCCGGCGATCGAGACGGTGGAGACATGGTCCATCTGGACGGCGATCTTCAGGGTCATCTTTTGGTCTCCAGCGGGTCGAGCAAGTCCAGGAAAAGTGCGTAGCGGTTTTCCGTCCGGAATTGCGGCAAGGCAAGTCGCCGATATACGGAACTTGGCGGCTTCTGCCAATCGCGCTTGCTTGGCCCAGACCTTTAACGGTCGAAGACCAGCCGGGAGTAACCGAGGAACGACAGCGCCATGGCGACCGGCGAGGCGACGGCAAGTGCCGCCAGCGGCGGCAGCGCCGGCAGCGCAAACAGGATGGCGCAGTAGACGAGATAGTTGACGATGCTGGTGGCGATGCCGACGCCGCCATAGCGCGCGCCCTCCTGCGCCACGCCGCGGCTCGACGGCGAAAAGGTCAGGTGCCGGTTGATCTGCCAGGTGACGCACAGCGCAAAGCCGATCGACAGGACACGGGCGACGAAGGGACCGAGCGGCGTCAGCGCCAAGAGCAGCCAGAGCGCCGCGGCATCGGCGACGAAACCAACGCCGCCTGCCAGGACGAAGCGGGCAAGCCGGCTCACGGCTCAGGCGGCCCGGGGCGTCTTGCCCGGTTCGGCCTTCGGGATTTCACCAGTGCGTTCGCGCCGTTCGACCCGGCCTGACGGCACCGAGAGATAAAAAATGCGCTTCTGCTCGGCGCGTCCGCGCGATACCGAATCGAGGATCAATCCGGTCACCATCGCAAGCATCGAGAGCAGCAGCAGGCCGACCGACAGCACCCAGGTCGGCATGCGCGGCACGAGGCCGGTCTGGGCGAATTCGATCAGCACCGGCGTCATCAGGGCAAGGCTCGACGCCAGGAAGAAAATCGCGAAGGCGCCGAAGAAGCGCAGCGGCTGCGTTTCCTTCATCAGCATGGCGAACATCCACAGGATCCTGGCGCCGTCGCGATAGGTCGACAGCTTCGACGACGATCCCTCAGGCCGGCGGCCATAATCGAGCGCGATCTCGCTCACCGGCAGTTTGAGCTGCGAGGCATGCACCGACATTTCGGTCTCGATCTCGAAGCCGCCGGAAACCGCGGGAAAGCTCTTGACGAAACGCCTCGAGAAGACGCGGTAGCCGGAGAAGATGTCGGTGAAGTCGGCGCCGAACAGCCGCTTGTAGAGGCTATTGAAGATGCGGTTGCCGAAGGCATGGCCGGAACGGCCGGCATCGTCGGTGACGCCGCGCCTGGTGCCTACCACCATGTCGCAGCGCTCGGTCTGCAGGATGTTGATCAGCAGCGAGGCATCTTCCGGCGCATAGGTGCCGTCGCCATCGGCCATCAGATAGATGTCCGCATCGATGTCGGCGAACATGCGCCGCACGACATTGCCCTTGCCCTGGCGCGGCTCGCGGACGACGATGGCGCCCGCTGCGCGCGCCTTGAGCGCGGTCAAATCCCTGGAATTGTTGTCATAGACATAGATCTCGGCCGACGGCAGCGTCTCGCGAAAGCGCCGCACCACCTCGGCGATGGTCAGTTCCTCATTGTAACAAGGCAGGAGCACGGCAATGGCCGGCTCATGGCGGACTTCGTGCGGCATTTCCGTCTCCCGACGCCCGGCGGAGCCTCCGGCCGCGCTCATATGCGGCCTCGCTCAGGCGACTTTACTATTTATTGAAGCTGTTAAGGCTAGGTTTAAGGCCGCAGTCTTTCCGACGAAGGTCATGATGATGAACGCAGCCAAGGCGGGTGCTTCCTCCTGGAAGTCCGATATGACGCTGGCGCTGCTTGCCATGCTGGTGGTGCTGGCCGTCAATGCCGCCACGGGCTTTCGCGAATTGAGCAATGCCGGCGGCGACAATGACAGCCTGCTGCGGCTGGTCGAGGTTCGCGACATGCTGGCCGGCCAGGGCTGGTTCGACCTGCATCAGTACAGGATGGGGCCGGAAGGCGGTTTCGTCATGCACTGGTCGCGGCTGGTCGACGCACCGCTCGCCGCCATCATCCTCGCCGCCTCGGCGCTGACCGGCAGCATGGCCATGGCCGAAGCGATCGCGCAGGTGCTGTGGCCGGCGCTGCTGTTTTGCCTGGCGGTGTTCTTCCTCGCCCGTGCGGCGCGCAGCTTCGCCTGCGTCGGCGCGGTGCTGCCGGCGGTCGTTATCGGCGCGGCGGCGCTGCATTTCATCGGCATTTTCTTGCCGGGTGCGCTCGATCATCACAATGTCCAGCTGACGCTGACCATGGCCAGCCTCAGCCTGCTGCTCGAGGCGCCGGCGCGTCGCTGGGCGGCGCTGATTTCCGGGCTGTGTGCGGCCCTGACGCTGGCCGTCGGCATGGAAACCGCGCCCTATGTCGCCACCATCGGCGCCTGCATCGCTTTGCTGTTCGTCGTCGATCCCGGCGGCGAACGCCGGATCGCCAGGGATTTCGGTCTCGGCTTTGCCGGCGTTTCAGCCCTGGTCTTCGTCAGCACCATCCCGCCATCGGCCTGGGGCCAGGCGCAGTGCGATGCCTTCTCGGCCGTACAATTCGTCGTCGCGGCAATCGCCGGACTGGGCCTTGCCGCCGTGACGTCGCTCAAGGTGTCCAACGGCACGGCCGGACGCCGCCTGATTTCGCTCGGCCTGCTCGCGCTTGTGCTGGGCGCCGTTGTCGCGGCGCTGTTTCCGCAATGCCTTGCGGCTCCCTACGCAACTCTCGATCCGCGCCTCAAGGAATTGTGGCTCGATCACATCGACGAGGCGCAGTCGCTGTTCAGTATTGCCGCCAGCGAGCCGGCCTCGCTGGCGGCGCGCTATGTCACGCCGCTGGTGGCGATCGCGCTGATGGCGCTTCGCCTGCGCGGACCATGGCGCCGCCAGGACAGCCTCGTCGGCGCCTTGCTGGTCGGCGCCTTCATCGTCAGCGCCTGGCAGGTCCGCGGCTCGACATTCTCGATCGCCTTTGCCGTCATCCCGCTGTCGGCCTGGATCGCAAGCTGGCGCGAACGGGCGAGGATCAGCCCTGCGCGCAGCGTATCGCTGCGCATGGCGGCGGTCTGGGTGGTGTCGGTGAATGCCGTCTGGGCCGGCGCTGCCGCCGCGACGTCGAGCGTGTTCGAGGCCAACAAGGTCTCGGTCGAGGCACAGGACACCGACAGCGATCCGTCCTGCGAGCGCAAGGCCTCCTTCGCGGCGTTGGCCCGGCTGCCGGACACCACGGTGCTTGCCATTTCCAATCTCGGCTCGCCCATCCTGGCCTATTCCGGGCACCGCGTCTTTGCCGGCCCCTATCATCGCAACATCGCCGGCGACCTGCTTGCGCTCGATGCCTTCCTCGGATCGGCGGACCAGGCGAGGACGATCGCGGCGGCTCACCACGTCGGCCTGATGGCGCTCTGCCGCGGCAGCGCCGAAAGCAAGATGCTTGCCGCCAAGGCGCCGCAAGGCTTCCTGGCCAGGCTGATGCAGGGAAGCGTCCCCGATTGGCTCGAACCGGTGGCCGAAACGCGCGGAACCCCGGTCGAACTCTACCGCGTCCGCTAAAGCATCATTCGCCAGCGAAAAATCGATTTCGCGATACGCTTCCTAAACGCTTTGCTGCCAGTCTCAGCCTAAATTTCGGGCGTCACAAACAAGGATACCGATGCAAACGACGTTTGGCACCGGGCAGGCAAGCAGGGAAAACTCGGATCTGGCGTTCACCGATGCGCTGACCGGGCTTGGCAACCATCGCCGCTTCTTCGACAAGGTCGATCGCCTGATCAGCGACCGTGCAGACGATCCCGCGCCGTTCACGGTCGGCATTCTCGACCTCGACGGCTTCAAGCCGATCAACGATCTGTTCGGCCACAAGGCCGGCGACGACATATTGATCCAGGTGGCGATGCGGCTGCGCGCCTCGATGGACAGCCACTCTACGGTCTGCCGCATCGGCGCCGACGAATTCGCCTTCCTCTACCCGATGGTGTTCTCGGAGGAGGCGGCGGCCGAGAAGTCGCGCATGATGATCGAAATCCTGTCGGCGCCCTACGATGTCGGCGAACGCACCGCCAGGCTTTCGGCCTCGGTCGGCTGCTCGCTCTTTTATTCCGGCGACGAAACCACGGAAATCCTCGTCAACAAGGCCGAAACGGCGCTCTACCACGCCAAGCGTTCGGGCCGTGGCCGCGTCGTCGTCTACACCCGCGAAATGGAAGAGGCGGCCAAGCGCGTCACCCGCATCGAACAGGCGCTGCGCCGTGCCGTCTCGGCCGGTGAGGTCGAACCGCATTTCCAGCCCATCGTCGATTTGACCACCCGCCGCACCATCGGCTTCGAGACGCTGGCGCGCTGGACCGATCGCGACCTCGGCGTGGTGCCGCCGACCGTGTTCATCCCGATCGCCGAAGAGCGCGGCATCATCGGCCCGCTATCGCAGCTGGTGCTGCGCAAGGCGACCGAAGCGGCGCGCAGCTGGCCGAAGGACCTGTTCCTGTCCTTCAACCTGTCGCCCTCGCAGCTCGTCGACCAGAACACTGGCCTGCACATATTGTCGATCCTCGACCGCACCGGCTTCGATCCGCGACGGCTGGAGATCGAGATCACCGAAACCGGCCTGATGAACGATCCGGCCTCGGCCGAGAAGATCGTCGAGGACCTGCGTCGCGTCGGCATCCGCGTCTCGCTCGACGATTTCGGCACCGGCCAGTCCTCGCTCGGCCGCTTGCGCGAATTCCATTTCGACAAGCTCAAGATCGACCGCGCCTTCGTCTCCTCGATCCTCGACGACCGACCGTCGGAACACATCATCCGCGCCATTCTGGCCATGTGCGAAGGGCTCGGCATGGATGTCGTCGCCGAAGGCATCGAGGAGGAGGCGCAGGCCGACCGCCTCGTCCAGTTCGGCTGCGCCGGCGGCCAGGGCTATCTCTTCGGCAAACCAGTCGATGCCGACGCCACGCTCGGCTACCTCCGCGATTCCTATCGCGGCGCCCTCTACGCCAAGGCAGTCTGACCGCGGTCTGGCCTGCGTCGAGCAAGTCAGCGGTGCGAGCCAGATCGACTGTGCCCGCCATCTTGCGGCCTTTTGTCTGACATAAGCCAATCAAATCGCCGTTTTCGCCCTTGCTCCCCGGACTTGGCTGGATAGGATGCGCGCCGACCGGACCGGGAGATGAAGATATGATGCCATCGGCCGATTTTGCCGACCTCAGGGGAGCCTCGGTGCTGATCACCGGCGGCGGTTCCGGAATTGGTGCGGCACTGACCGAGGGCTTCGTTCGCCAAGGCGCCCATGTCGCCTTCATCGACATCGCCGATGGCCCAAGCACGCTGCTTGCCGACCGCGTCGAAAAAGAACTTGGCCGGCGACCGCTCTACCTCAAGACCGATTTGCGTGACGTCGAGGCGTTGCGCGCTTCGGCCGCCAAAGCGGCTGAGGCACATGGCGACGTCACCGTGCTGGTCAACAATGCCGCCTGGGACGAACGCCACGATGTCGCTGACGTTACCGTCGAGTTCTGGGACAACAATCTCGCCGTCAATCTGCGCCCGCATTTCTTCACCGCACAGGCGGTCGCGCCGGGCATGAAGCGGGCCGGCGGCGGTTCG
Organism: Mesorhizobium sp. C416B; assembly: GCF_030323165.1. Lineage (NCBI taxonomy): Bacteria > Pseudomonadati > Pseudomonadota > Alphaproteobacteria > Hyphomicrobiales > Phyllobacteriaceae > Mesorhizobium > Mesorhizobium sp. C416B. Next base: position 3,709,272 of record NZ_CP100471.1, on the reverse strand, counting down.
ATCATCAACTTCACCTCAACCTCCTATCTCATCAACCACCCCGATATGCCGGCCTACACCGCCGCCAAGGCCGGCATACTCGGCCTCACCAAAGGTCTCGCGGGCAAGCTTGGGGTCGACGGCATCCGCGTCAATGCGATTGCGCCGGGCTGGGTGATCACCGAGCGGCAGCGGGAACTCTGGGTCACCGAGCAGGGGCTCGCCGCCCATGTGGCCAAGCAATGCATCAAGCAGGTCATGCAGCCCGACGACATCGTCGGCACGGTGCTGTTCCTGGCCTCCGACGCCTCGCGTATGCTGACGGCGCAGATGTTGATCGTGGACGGGGGTTTCCTGTGAGCCCGGTGAATCAAAATCCGGCAAAAGGCACGCCGGCAGTCGCCGCCGTCGACTGGGGCACGACCCGCATGCGGGTCTGGCTGGTCGACGAGGCGGGCGGGGTGCTTGCCGAGCGTCGCGGCGATGATGGGTTGATCACCGCGCAGCAAAAAGGCTTTTCGACCATCCTCGAGGGCCATCTGGCGGCGCTCGGCGCACCTGACACACTGCCGGTCATCATCTGTGGCATGGCCGGCTCGCGCCAGGGTTGGCTGGAAGCGCCTTACGTCACCGTGCCGGCGCCGCTCAGTGCCATCCTCGCGGGGGCCGCCCGCATTCCCGGCCAGAGCCGCGACATCCGCATCGTGCCTGGCCTGGCGCAGCGCCTGGAAGATGCGCCGGACGTAATGCGCGGCGAGGAAACCCAGCTTGCCGGCGCCGGTTTGCCGGCAAAAGGTCGCCATCTCGTCTGCATGCCCGGCACCCATTCGAAATGGGTTCTGGTCGAAGACGGCGCGGTCGACGGCTTCTGCACCTGGCCGACCGGCGAGCTGTTTTCGGTGCTGGCCACTCACTCGATCCTGCGCCATTCGCTGGGCGAGAGCCCGAAGCCGGTCATTCCGGACAATCCGTTCTTCCAGGAATGGTGCCGCAAGGCTTTGGCGGAGGGCGGCGATGTCACCTCGCGGCTGTTCTCGATCCGCGCCGCCGGCCTGCTGCAGAACCTCAAGGCCGACGATGCCGCCGCTTGCCTGTCCGGCCTGCTGATCGGCGGCGAGATCGCCTCGGCGGGCCGCCGCTATGGCGAAAGCACCACTGCAATCGTGCTGGTCGCCTCGGGGTCGCTAGCAGCCCTCTACCGCCAGGCGCTCGACCTTGCAGGGCTTGCCGTCAGGACGGTCGACGCCGACGAGGCGGTGCGTGCCGGCCTTATTGAGGCAGCGCGCGAAAATGGCATGATCGCCAAATGACCACCAGAGTGGAGTGACAGCGTGACCCAGACCGCCCCCTTCCCGAAGCTCAAGCGTGGTCTTATCGCCATTCTGCGCGGCCTCAAACCCAGCGAGGCGGTTGCCATCTGCCAGGCGCTGTTTGACGCCGGCATCGAAGCCATCGAGGTGCCGCTCAATTCGCCGGAGCCGTTTTCATCGATCGCCAGCATTGTCACCGCATTGCCCAAGACAACGCTGGTCGGCGCCGGCACGGTGCTGACTTCAGCCGATGTCGACGCCCTGGCCAAGGCCGGCGGGAGGCTGCTGGTCAGCCCCAACATCGATGCCGAAGTCATGGCCCGCGCCATGCACCATGGCATGGTGACGATGCCAGGCGTGTTCACCCCCACCGAAGCTTTTCAGGCGATTAGGCTTGGGGCTTCGGCGCTCAAATTCTTCCCGGCAAGCGTGCTCGGGCCTAGCGGCATTTCGGCGATGCGGGCCGTGCTGCCGGCCGATACCGTGGTCGGCGCCGTCGGCGGCGTTTCCGACAAAGACTTTGCCGGCTACAAAGCCGCTGGGGTGACTGCTTTTGGTCTTGGCTCCAGCCTGTTCAAACCTGGTATGAGCGTCGACGAGGTGGCCTCGCGCGCCCGGGCGGCGGTGACGGCCTGGGATGCGGCCTTCGGCGGAGCGGCATGATGGAAAACGTTTCGGTTTTCTCGGACCATGTCTGCGAGCTCGGCGAGGGGCCGAGCTACGATCCCGCCACCGATACGCTGTTCTGGTTCGACATTGTCAACGGCCTGCTGCTGGAGCAGGGTGTCACGTCCGGCGCGCGGAAAGTCCATGAACTCGGCCAGATGGCCAGCGCCATCGCCATTGTCGATGACAATCGCCAGCTCATCGCCACCGAGACTGGCCTGCATGTCCGCGACGTCTCGACCGGCAAGCTGACGCTGCATACGCCCATCGAGGCCGACAATGCGCTGACCCGCTCCAACGATTCGCGCGTCCACCCTTGTGGCGCCTTCTGGGTCGGCACGATGGGCAAGGGTGAGGAGAAGGGCGCCGGCTCCATCTACTGGTTCTTCAAGGGCGAGCTGCGCACGCTTTACACCGGCATCACCGTGTCGAACTCGATCTGTTTCTCGCAGGATGGAACGATCGCCTACTACACCGATACCTCGACCGGCCTGTTGATGCGTGTCGCCTGCGATCCGGCGACGGGCCTGCCGATCGGCGAGTCGAAAGTGTTCGTCGACCATCGCTCGTCCAAGGGCTTTGTCGACGGCTCGGTCGTTGATCGCGACGGCGTGCTGTGGAACGCCGTCTGGGGCGGCAAGGCGGTCAAGGCCTATTCGCCAGATGGCACATTGTTGCGCGAAATTGCCGTGCCGGCGGGGCAGTCCTCGTGCCCGGCCTTTGTCGGGGCCAAGGCCGATCGGCTGGCGGTGACCTCGGCCTGGAAAGGCAAGGACGACAAGCAGCGCAAGCTCGACCCACAGGCCGGCATGACCTTCCTACTCGACATCCCCGTCAACGGCCGCTTCGAGCCGCGCGTGGTCATCGCCTGAGCGCTGTCGCGCAGGCGTCCGCCTCGGTCGGTTTCGCGCAAGTCTGAAGCAGGGGCCATGCCATGGTGGGACAACACCACCGAAGGTCCTGATCCATGCCGCGCCCGACCCTGATCCTCGTCCATGAGCCGGAAAAGGCCTGTCTCGACCGGCTGGTCGCCGACGGCTTTCCCGCCGAGCGCGCCCTGGAAATCTCGTCCTATCTGGCGCAATCGACCGATCTCGCGCCCGAATTCGATGAAATCACCGCCGCTTGCGGGCGGCGCGGCCTCGCCTTCATGCCGGTTGCACTCGACGATGCGTCAAGCGCGCTGGCGAAGGCCGATCCCGCAACCACGCTTGTCTGGACGCTGACCGACGGCATTGCCTATTTCCGCGGTGCTGCAGCGCCCGCACTTGCCAGGCTGAATGGGCTTAGAACCATCGGAGCCGACGATGCGCTGTTCGCGCTTTGCCAGGACAAGTTCCGCTCCGGCGCCGTGCTTTGCGCGCTCGGCCTGCCGGCGCCGCAGGCAGGCCTGGCCCGCGACGGCCGCTGGCTGGCCGACCCGCCAGCTTCGCAAGCCGGCTGGTTCGTCAAGCCGAACCGGCTCGGCTCCAAGGTAGGCATCTGGCCGGATTCACGCTGCAACGACCTGGCCCATGCGCTGGAGCTTAGCCGGCGGGTCTATGCCGCTTATCGCGACGATGTCGTCGTCCAGCCCTATGTCGGCGGTCGCAATGTCCGCGCCAGCTTCCTTGGGCTGCAAACGGATGCCGGGGCGGAAGCGCTCGGCGTTGCATTCGTCGACTCCGGCGGCGATTTCCAGACCATGGCGGACTCGATGGCGCTTTACGGCGACACCGGCGAGGCCGCCAAGGCGGCTGGACTATACAGCGAGCCGGTGCTGGAGGCGGTTGCCGACACCCAGCCGGCAGCCGCGGCAACCATCCGCCGCATCGCCGAGCGGCTGGTCAGCGGGCTCGGCCTGCGCGACGTGTTTTCCCTCGATTTCAGGGTCGAGGCTAACGACCATGTCCACCTCATCGAGTTCGAGGTCTGTCCCGGCCTGCCCTGCTTCGATTTCCGCGCCTATTGCCTGATGCAATGGGGCATGACGCTGGCCGATGCGGTTGCCGAGACGGCGGCGAACCGACTGAACCGACAGGCGATCTGAACGGTCGAGGGACCAGCGCGACCTACCGCTCCTTGACGGCTTTTGCTCCACCTTTAGTGTCGCGGGACAGTCCTCAGGCAAGGCCGCGCTATGAGCACACCAGCAAGCTCCCTCCATCATCACATAAGGCGCATGACCGGGCGCGATCCGCATGAGGCGCATCGCGTCGCCACGCCGCTCGAGCTGCTGTTCGATCTGACCTTCGTCACCGCCTTCAGCCTTGCCTCGTCGCAACTGGCGCATGCCTTGGCCGAGGGCCACTACGCGGCGGCGCTGATCGGCTTCGGCTTTGCCAGCTTCGCGATCTGCTGGGCGTGGATCAATTTCTCCTGGTTTTCCTCCGCCTATGACACCGACGATTGGATCTTCCGCCTCGTCACCATGGTGCAGATGATCGGCGTGCTGGTGCTGGCCATCGGCCTGCCGCGCATGTTCGCCTCGATCGAGCATGGCGAACACCTCAACAATTCGGTGATGGTGCTGGGCTACGTCATCATGCGCGTCGCCATGATCTTCCAATGGCTGCGCGCGGCGCGGCAGGACCCTGGGCGGCGGCGTGCCTGTCTCACCTATGCCATCGCCATCGCGATCGCCCAGATCGGCTGGGTGGTGCAGATCCTGGTCGATTTCTCGCTGGCGACGAGCCTGGCTTTCGGCGCGGTCCTGCTTCTCATCGAGCTGGCCGGACCGGTCATCGCCGAACGCCGGGATGGCGGCACGCCCTGGCACGCGCATCACGTCGCCGAGCGCTACAGCCTCTTCGCCATCATCGCGCTGGGCGAAGGGGTGGTCGGCACGCTGGCGACGCTGTCGGCCGTGGTCGAGGAGCAGGGCTGGAACCTCGATGCCGCCTTGATCGGCATTGCCGGAATGGGTCTCACCTTCGGCATGTGGTGGGTCTATTACATGCTGCCCTCGGGGACGGTGCTGCACCAGCACCGCAATCGCTCTTTTGTCTGGGGCTATGGCCAGATGCTGATCGTGGCGGCCATCGTCGCCACCGGCGCCGGGCTGCATGTCGCGGCCTATTTCATCGAGCACAAGGCCCATATCGGCCCGGTAGCGACCCTGCTCTCGGTCGCCATTCCGCTAGGCGTGTTCCTGGGGGCCATCTACGCGCTGTATTATTATCTCGTCCAGCGCTTCGATCCCCTCCATGTCTGGCTGCTGGCGGGAACGGCTGCGGTCGTCGCACTTGCCATCATCGCCGCCCTTGCCGGCGTCGACATGGCGGTCTGCCTCATCTTACTGACGCTAGCGCCGGCCGTCACCGTTGTCGGCTATGAGCTGTCGGGGCACCGCCATCAACTGGAGGTGCTGGCGCAGGAGGAAGCGCCGCACTGAGCAGAGCAGCTTCGCGCGTCAGATACCCTCGACCAGCACGATCTCGCCATCGGCCACTTTCTGACGGATGGCGACGGCGCGTTGGTATTCCGGCGAGTGGTAGCAGTCATGCGCCGCGCTGAGCGATTCGAATTCGATAATGACATTGCGGGCGCGGCCAGGCCCCTCAGCCTTTTCATGCTCACCGCCACGGGCAAGGAACTTCACGTCGAAACGGTCGAAAGCGAGCTTGGCGGCAGCGACATAGTCCTTGTAGCCTTCAGCGTCGCGCACATCGACGCGGGCTATCCAGTATCCCTTGCGCATTTTCTTCTCCTCGTTACGCGGCGCGCATCTCTTCCAGTATGGCTTCCGCCGCCGCGCGCCTGTCGCTTGCCGCCACGATTGGCCGGCCCACAACAAGATGGCTGGAGCCGTTGCGGATCGCCTGGCCGGGCGTCACCACGCGTTTCTGGTCGCCATGGTCGCTGCCCTTGGGCCGTATCCCCGGCGTCACCACCGCCAGGTCGGGTCCGACGATGCGGCGCACCGCTTCCGCCTCCTCGGCCGAGCAGACGACGCCGCCCATGCCGGCATGCAGCGCCTGTTCGGCGCGCCTCAGCACCAGCGTGTGCGCGTCATATTCATAGCCGGCGTCGATCACGTCCTGCTCGTCCATCGAGGTCAGCACGCTGACCGCGAGCAGGCACAGGTCGCTGCCGCGCGCCGCTTCCACAGCTGCCTTCATCGCCTTGGGATAGGCATGGATGGTCAGCATCGTCATGCCCATGCGCACGATGTTCTCGACACCCTTGGCCACGGTGTGGTCGATGTCGAGCAGCTTCATGTCAAGGAAGATTTTCGTGCCGCCGCTGGCCAACTCCCTGGCGAAGTCGAGCCCGCCGGCGAAGGCCAACTGATAGCCGATCTTGTAGAAGGAGACGACGCCGTCGAGTTCGCGCACCGCCTGTTCGGCCTCTTTCACCGTCGGCACGTCGAGGCCGACGATCAGCCTGTCTCTCATCGTATGGGCCTGCATGGCTGTGGAAATCATGCCCCGGTCCGGGTCGACAGCATGCGCGAGGTTTCGATCAGCGTGCGGCATAGGTGCTCCATCGATTTGGTCAGTCTATCATCCCTGAAATTGCCGTCGCCGTCGAAGGCATTGCCGCCATCGGATACCGAGCATTCCGGCGTCACCATCTCCAGCTGGCAGCGCACCAGCACGGCGCGCAGATGGTTGATGCAGCGGATCCCGGCGAAATGTCCGTTCGAAGACGAGCACAGGCCGGCGACCTTGCCGACAAATGGCCTCACCGGCCAGCCGCCATCGAGGCGCACCCGGCTTACCCAGTCGATCGTGTTCTTGAGCAGTGGCGGGATCGAGCCATTATATTCCGGCGTCGCGATCAGTAGCCCGTCATGGGCGGCGATCAGCCGGCCGAGCTTCACGGCGTTGTCGGGAACGCCTTTTTCCTTTTCGAGGTCCTCGTCGATGATCGGCAGCGGATAGTCGGCCAGCGAAATGCGCGTCACCTCGGCGCCTTGCATGGCCAGCTCCTTCTGCGCCACATCGGCGGTCCTGCCGCTGAAGGCGCCGCTGCGCACCGAGCCGGCGAAGACGAGGATTTTCGCGATCACAGCCATTGGCCACTCTTGTTCCCGGACAGGTACAGCCAGAGGCTGCGCAAATCAACGCACTGGCTCAAAAAACGGAAACGATCGGGGGGCAAGCGCGCGAAGGTGTGCCGAGCAGCTGGGCTATTGCTAGTGGGTGACCGCAATTCTTGCACTCAGCGCGATGAGTGCAACTCCGAGCAAGGCATCTATCGGCCTGCGGACGCTGCCATATACCGACCGAACCCTTCTTGTGGAGAACATTAGCGCGACAAGCCCAAACCACGCCATCGCGACCAGCCCGATTATGGCCAGCGACACTGCCTGGACCCAGATCGGAGCCTGCATCGGCAATACCGATATGAACAGGCTCGCGAAGAACGCGGCCGTCTTCGGATTTGTAATTCCGACAACGAATCCGCTTCGCCAAGGAGCCGTAGTCTCTGCGCCACCGACGGCCAGCGGTGGCCGCGCCTGCCAAGCCGACAAAAGGATCTTGCTGCCCAGGTAACCGAGATACACGGCACCGGCGATCCGGACGGCAAGGTGAGCCCATGCAATCTGCGTCAGTACGAGGCCCAGGCCACACATCGCGAGAGCCGCCCACACCATGATCGCTGCGGCAATGCCAAGCGCCACATGGAACCCCGCGCGACGGCTGATCAGCGCATGGGAAGTCACGGCTACAAAATCGGGTCCTGGGCTCATGGCGCCGAGCAGGAAGACCGAAGCAAGGGTCAGGAATTGCGGAAGGTAGCTCATGCGATACTCCAGTTTCAGTCTCGTCGTACCGCACGCCTGCATGCCGGAGAGGCCAGGAAAGCCGCTCGCCGATTTCGAGGGTCGTTTCCCTCACCTTCACAAAACCTACAGCGCTCTTTAATATGAGCGAAATGAAAGATATTTCGGCAGCCATGAACAAAGCTAATATCAACATCACGATGGTGCGCGTCCTGACATCGCTCAGCGAGACGCGCAGCTTCACCAAAACCGCCGAGCGGCTCTGTCTTTCTCAATCGGCCATAAGCCATGCAATGAAGGCGCTGGAGGAGATCGTTGGCGCGCCCCTCGTCATACGTGATCGGCGCGGTGTCGCTTTCACCGCAACCGGCGAGGCGGCTTTGGACGCGGCGCGCGCCGCTTTGCATGCTTTAGGCCGTCTTGTCGGCCTACGGGAACACTCCATCAAAGGCAGAGTACGGCTCGCGCTGGTCAGCAGCGCCTCGGTAAAGATTGCTCCATATGCGTTGAACATTACTTCCGTCCGGCACCCGGAGCTTGCTGTCGAACTGCTCTTGGGCACGGATACCGAGGTGGCGGAGTGGGTCGATCGCGGTGCCGCCGATATTGGACTGTCCTACATCGTCGGCAATTGCCAAGCCGAGGAACTTGTCGACGACGAACTCTTTGTGGCGTCATCGCAAAAGAACTCAGTCCAAGGCGGGTCATTTCCGATCCGCGCTCTCGACGGCCAGCCATTCATCATGTCGAGCGGCGGCTGCGGACCAATGCTTGCCGAATTGTTCCAGGATTTTGGCGTTGCGCCAGTTGTCATCCTGTCGGCGAGCGATATGGCGGCGCTGCTTGCTCTGGTCGGGGCCGGGCGCGGTTTGTCGATTGCGCCAGGCCTGGCGTTTCCGGCCGATTGGCAGCGAACCGTCGCGAGGCGTCCTCTGGAGCCGCGTGCGCGTCGGCCTCTGCTGCTTCTGTTCTCCAGGAGCGGCGAAGCAACGGCCGTGCGGGCCATGTGCGCGGCGATCAGAGAGGTCGCCACGAGTTTGCGAGGCGGATAACAGTCAAGGATGTGGATCGACCCTCAATCGAGCTTCCTTCGGGAGACGTCGATCCTCTACAAGGCGCCAGAGACTTCTCCCGCCCCCAATACCAGCTAATGCGCTTCGCGCCGGTAGATCCACAGCTGCGTCGGCGGGATGTTGCGGAAGATGAAGTCGAAATGCTTGACCGTGTAATTGCCGCGGCCGGGCGGGATCGGCGACAACGGCCCATAGGTCAGCTGCACGATCGGCCGTCCAACCGGGATGCGGTCTAGCAGGCTTTCAATATAGGCGATCCGCTGTGCGACCGGAAAATTGAGCAGCGGCACGCCGGAGACGACGGAATCGAAAACCATCCCGCTCTTCTCGCCAAGCGTGGCGTTGAGATTGAAGGCATCGCCCTCGATGACGTTGACGCCGGGGTAGAGCTGGCGCAGATGGCGCACGAAATCGGTGGAATATTCGACCGCGTACAGGTTTTCGGGCTTAACGCCCTGGGCGAGGATTGCACGGGTGATGACGCCTGTGCCGGGTCCGACTTCAAGCACCGGCAGGCCGGACTTCGGATTGACGATGGAAGCCATCTTGCGGGCGGTGATGGAGCTTGTCGGCACGATCGAACCGACCGACTTCGGCTTGTCGATCCAGCCTTTGAAGAATTTGAGTTCGTCGTCGAACTTTTCCGCCAGCGCCTTCCGCAATCCCGGACCACGTGCCATGCAAGTTCTCCTCAACACTCCCCGAACGCTACTTAGCAGCTAACAGGTCCAAGGCAAGGCGCGATCTGGCATAAGATGTTGATGACGTTCTGGAAGCGTGGCGGCCTTGGTTTGGGTTCAGTGCTCGCCGAAGGATTCGAAAAAGTCCTTCATGCGGGCGAAAAAGCCGCTCGACTGGGGCGAATTGTCCTTCGACGACAGCTGCTCGAACTCTTCCAGCAGCTCGCGCTGGCGGCGCGACAGGTTTTGCGGCGTTTCGACCGCGGTCTGGATATAGAGGTCGCCGACATTGGGCTGGCGCAGCACCGGCATGCCCTTGCCCTTGAGGCGGAACTGGCGGCCGTTCTGCGTGCCTTCGGTCACTTTCACCTTGGTCTGGCTGCCGTCCAGCGTCGTCACCTCGAACGAGCCGCCAAGGGCGGCCGTCGTCATCGATATCGGCACCTTGCAGTAGAGATCGGCGCCGTCGCGCTGGAAGAATTCATGCGGCTTCACCGCCAGAAAAATATAGAGGTCGCCCGATGGGCCGCCGCGCAGGCCCGCCTCGCCCTCATTGGCAAGCCGGATGCGGGTGCCATCCTCGATGCCGGCCGGGATATTGACCGACAGCGAGCGTTCCTCGGTGACGCGGCCCTGGCCGGCGCATTTCGGGCACGGGTCCTTGATCGTCTGCCCGCGGCCTTGGCATTGCGGGCAGGTACGCTCGATCGAGAAGAAGCCTTGCGTCGCCCGTACCTTGCCGTGGCCATGGCACATCGAGCAGGTCACCGGCTGGGTGCCGGGCTTGGCGCCGGTCCCGGAGCATTCCGTGCATGAGATCGAGGCCGGCACGCGGATTTGCGCGGTCTTGCCGGCAAACGCTTCTTCCAGCGTGATTTCCATATTGTAGCGCAGATCGGCGCCGCGTTCGCGGCCGCCCGACGAGCGGCGCTGGCGCCCGCCCATCATGTCGCCGAAAATATCTTCGAAAATGTCGGCGAAGCCGCCTGCGCCAAAACCTTGCGCGCCGCCATTCATGCCGCCCTGCTCGAAGGCGGCGTGACCGAAACGGTCATAGGCCGCGCGCTTCTGCGGGTCCTTCAGCGTTTCGTAGGCTTCGTTGATTTCCTTGAACTTATGCTCGCATGAGTGATCGCCGGGATTGCGGTCGGGATGGAACTGCATGGCCAGCTTGCGGAAAGCGCTCTTGAGCTCCTTCTCGTCGGCGCCCTTCTGCACGCCCAGCGTCTCGTAGAAATCAGCTTTCATCTTTTCCCGCAGTCCGGATGCTCAACGTCTTGATGCATGTTGCGTCGTTTGCCGGCACGTTGTCTCGATTTAGGAGCGGTGCTGCCCGGATGCTAGGGCCGGCGCGCTTGTGCCTGTGTTTTTCAGTGACTTTTTCGGCAAGGCCCGCACTTTTTCAGCGAGGGTTGCAAAAAAGCCCGGCTTTGCGCCGGGCTTTCCGCTTTATTTGCCGTCAACCGGTCAGGCCGACTTCTTCTTCTCGTCGTTTTCGTCGATTTCCTCGAAATCGGCGTCGACCACGTCGCTATCCTTGGCCGCGTCCGCCTTGGCGTCGGCTTCCGCCGCTTCCTTCTGCGAAGCTTCGTACATGGCCTGGCCGAGCTTCATGGATGCTTCGGCAAGCGTCTGCGACTTGGCCTCGATGTCGGCGGCATCGTCGCCTTCGGCAGCAGCCTTCAGCGCCGTGATAGCCTCCGATATCGCCGTGCGCTCGGTTTCCGAAACCTTGTCGCCATATTCCTTCAGCGACTTCTCGGAGGAGTGCACCAGCGCCTCGGCCTGGTTGCGGGCCTCGACCAAAGCACGCCGCTGCTTGTCGGTCTCGGCATTGGCTTCGGCGTCCTTGACCATCTTCTCGATGTCGGCGTCCGAAAGGCCACCAGAGGCCTGGATGCGGATCTGGTGCTCCTTGCCGGTGCCCTTGTCCTTGGCCGAAACGTTGACGATGCCGTTGGCGTCGATGTCGAAAGTGACCTCGATCTGCGGCACGCCGCGCGGCGCCGGCGGAATGCCGACCAGGTCGAACTGGCCGAGCGCCTTGTTGTCGGCAGCCATTTCACGCTCGCCCTGGAAGACGCGGATGGTCACGGCCGACTGACTGTCTTCAGCGGTCGAGAACACCTGGCTCTTCTTGGTCGGGATGGTCGTGTTGCGTTCGATCAGGCGGGTGAACACGCCACCCAGCGTCTCGATGCCGAGCGACAGCGGCGTCACGTCGAGCAGCAGCACGTCCTTCACGTCGCCCTGCAGCACGCCGGCCTGGATGGCGGCGCCCAAAGCGACGACTTCATCCGGGTTGACGCCCTTGTGCGGCTCCTTGCCGAAGAACTGCTTCACGATCTCCTGGATCTTGGGCATGCGGGTCATGCCGCCGACCAGGACCACTTCGTCGATCTCGCCAGCCTTCAGCCCGGCATCCTTGAGCGCCGCCTTGCAGGGCTCGATGGTGCGCTGGACGAGATCGTCGACCAGCTGCTCGAACTTGGCACGGGTCAGCTTCAGCGTCAGGTGCTTGGGGCCGGTCGCGTCGGCGGTGATGAAGGGCAGGTTGATTTCCGTCTGCGTCGTCGACGACAGCTCGATCTTGGCCTTTTCAGCCGCCTCCTTGAGGCGCTGCAGCGCAAGCTTGTCGTTCTTCAGGTCGATGCCCTGTTCCTTCTTGAACTCGGCCGCCAGGTATTCGACGAGACGCATGTCGAAATCCTCGCCGCCGAGGAAGGTGTCGCCATTGGTCGACTTCACTTCGAACACGCCGTCGCCGATTTCGAGCACCGAAATGTCGAACGTGCCGCCGCCAAGGTCATAGACGGCAATGGTCTTGCCATCCTTCTTGTCGAGGCCGTAGGCAAGTGCTGCAGCCGTCGGCTCGTTGATGATGCGCAGCACCTCAAGGCCGGCGATCTTGCCGGCGTCCTTGGTGGCCTGGCGCTGGGCGTCATTGAAATAGGCCGGAACGGTGATGACCGCCTTCTCGACCTTCTCGCCGAGATAGGCCTCCGCCGTTTCCTTCATCTTCTGCAGGATCATGGCCGAGATCTGGCTGGGCGACTGCTTCTTGCCGCCGGCCTCGACCCAGGCATCGCCATTGTCGCCCTTGACGATCTTGTAGGGGACAAGCTTCTTGTCCTTCTCCGTCACCGGGTCGTCATAGCGGCGGCCGATCAGGCGCTTGACCGCGAAGATGGTGTTTTCAGGATTGGTGACCGCCTGGCGCTTGGCCGGCTGGCCGACGAGACGTTCGCCGTCGCCCGAGATGGCGACGATGGAAGGCGTCGTGCGCGCGCCTTCCGCATTTTCAATGACCTTGGGCTCCTTGCCATCCATGATGGCGATGCAGGAGTTGGTGGTGCCGAGATCGATACCGATTACTTTTGCCATTTTTCTAGTCTCTCCGCTAAGCAGGCTCTCAGGACCCGTAAGGCGTTCCGACGAAAGCCCCTGTTCACAAGAAATTCCGCTCCGGCAACCGGCATTCCGGCACTGGGCGGCTTGGCGCGTATATAAGAACAGGCGGCATCGGGCGCAAGCATTCTGCGCATGGCATCCACCGCGCCGCGCTTGGCGCCTTTGAACAGCCGCCCGGCGGCCCGGATGTGCTCAAACCGCGCTCAAAACCCCAGGATCTGCGCGATCCCCCGGCGAAGCGCCCAGTCAGGGCTTCGAAACCACAAGAAAACGTCACCTATGCGTGAGAGAGGCGGCTCCTGGCTGAGGAAGGCGCCTGCCCACAGCAGACACAGGCAAAAGCGTCACGCGGCCTGCGACAGCGATTTATGCGCCTCGGCCAGAATTTCGAACGAGCGCACGCGTGCCGCATGGTCGAAGATCTGCGCGGTCACCATCAGCTCGTCTGCGCCGGTGCGGCGCACGAACGCGTCTATGCCTTGCCGGACGGTTTCGGGGGAGCCGACGACGGCGCAGGACAGCGCCTGCGAAATCATGGTTTTTGCCATCGGCTCGAGCGTCTGGTCATAGCCCTCGACCGGCGGCGGCAGGCGGCCGGCCCGCCCCGTGCGCAGATTGACGAAGGCCTGCTGCAACGAGGTGAACAGCAGTTTGGCCTCTCCATCGGTCGGTGCGGCGAAAACGTTGAGGCCGAGCATGACATAGGGCTTGTCCAGCTGTTCCGAAGGCTGGAAGCGCGAACGGTAGATCTCCAGCGCATGGTCGAGTTCGGCCGGCGCGAAATGCGAGGCAAACGCATAGGGCAGGCCGAGCATGGCGGCGAGCTGCGCGCCATAGAGGCTGGAACCGAGGATCCAGACCGGCACCTTCTGGCCTTCGCCGGGCACGGCGTGGATACGCTGGCCTTCCGCGGCCGGCTGGAAATAGCCCATCAGCTCGACGACATCCTGGGGGAAATTGTCTGACGCCTCGAGATTGCGGCGCAGCGCGCGCGCTGTTCCCATATCGGTGCCGGGCGCCCGGCCGAGGCCGAGGTCGATGCGGCCGGGGTGCAGTGCCGCCAGCGTGCCGAACTGCTCGGCAATCACCAGCGGCGCATGGTTGGGCAGCATGATGCCGCCGGCGCCGACGCGGATGGTCTTGGTACCGTCGGCGACATGGGCGATGACGACGGCGGTCGCCGCGCTGGCGATGCCCGGCATGTTGTGGTGCTCGGCCAGCCAGTAGCGCCTGTAGCCGAGCCGCTCGGCATGGCGGGCCAGGTCGAGCGAATTTGCCAGCGATTGCGAGGCGTCGCTGCCTTCGACGATCGGCGACAGGTCGAGAACGGAAAGTGCGGTCATGGGCCTCAAGCCTCTACGATGTTCAACTGCCTGACCCTGGTTTCGAAGGCGCGGTCGGGAATGACGATGTCGAGCTGGTGCCAAGCAACGGGTCCATATTCTCGAACGGGATCGCCTGCGGACGCTGGCGATGCAGCGCGCTCAGCGTGTCGAGCGACGCATCGATCGGACCGCGATAGCCAATGCGGTCGAAATAGGAATCGAGGTCGAAGGAGGCATCGTTCATCGCAGGGTCCGGCTTGACCGGCTCGATATAGGCACTCCGCCTGAAGACAACAAATGCGCGATGACGGACAGGCGCGGCAAGCTTATGCCGCGGCCTTTCCGTTCTCTTCGGCCGCTTCCTCCTCCACCACGGCCGTCTGCTGTGCGGCGAGAAAATTGCCGACATGGCTGAGGCCATCGAAATGATCGCAGAACACTTTGACGACGACCAGCAGCGGCACCGCCATCAGCGCGCCGACAAAGCCCCAAAGCCAGGACCAGAAGGCGATGGCGATGAAGATCGCCACGGCGTTGATCTCGAGGCGTCGGCCGACAACCATCGGCGTAACGAACTGGCCTTCGACGATGTCGCACAAAAGCACGAAGCCCGGCGCCAAAAGGGCGTAGGAGATCGAGTCGAAGCTGATCATCGCAATGACGCTGACCAGCACGATGGTGATCAGCGCGCCGACATAGGGCAGGAAGTTGAGCAGCGCCGCCATCGTTCCCCAGACGAGCGGGTTGGGCATGCCGAGCGCCCACAGGCCAAGGCCGATAACCGCGCCGAGACCGGCATTGATGACGGTGACGGTGAGCAGATAATGCGAGATTTCGCGCTCGACGTCATAGACGACGCGCAAGGCCCGCTTCTTCTCGCTGAGGCTGGCGAAGGACTGGATGATCTTCTCATAGAACATCGTGCCCGACGCCAGCAGGAACAGTGACAGCACGAAGATGATGGTCAGGCTTGTCCCCGCCGACAGGACGTTGCTGGCGGCGGCCGACAGGACGCCGGACTGCGCCATCGCCACCTTCTGGATGCCCGGCTCCTGCGAGGTCTCCGTCATCTGTTCGATCTGATGCGAGATCTGCATGATCCTCTCGAGCGGACGCCGCAATTGCGCCAGCCGTTCGGTAAGTTGTTGGCCGATCGACGAGGTGTTGTTGAGAAGGTCGATGACCGGGCCGCTGAGCAGATAGCCGGCAACGCCGAAGACGCAGATCGACAGCACGACCAACATTGTCGCCGAAACCACTTCCGGAATGCCGCGCTTGCGCAGGAAGCGCACGATTGGTGTCAGCGTCAGCGTCAGCAGGAAGGCGAGGATGACCGGCATGAAGAAAGCACGCGCGAAATACAGCGCGTAGATGGCCATGAACAGGAAGATCCCGATGAGCAGCGAACGCATCAGATGCGTGTCGGCACGCGCCACAACTCTCGCCTCTTCGGTCTCGGCAAGGCCAGCACCCAAAGCGGCGGGTTCGGCTTTCATGATTTTCCCTCAGCGGCGCACCGCAATTGGTGCATTCCGACGACGGAAACGCCTCTGCAAGCCCAAGGTTCCGTTAGCCGGCAAGGCCCTCAATCCGGGCCGCCCGTCGCTCAGGCGGCTGGCGCTGCGACGGCGACGCCGGGCTTGGCGGTCTCCTTGCGTACGATCGGCGCCACCTTGGTGCCGTACAGTTCGATCGCCTTCATGATCTTGGCGTGCGGCATGGCGCCGATCGCCATCTGCAGCAGGAAGCGGTCATTGTTGAAGATCTTGTGCTGGGCGACGATCTTTTCCGCCACCTGCTCCGGATCGCCGACGAACAGCGCGCCGTTCGGACCACGCGACTGATCGAAATGCGCCCGCGAGGTCGGGCCCCAGCCGCGCTCGCGGCCGATGCGGTTCATCACTTCGGCCTGCGGGCCATAGAAATCGTCGGCCGCCTGTTCAGTGGTGCCGGCGATGAAGCCGTGCACATTGATGCTGGTGGCAAGGCCCGAGGGGTCGGTACCGGCCCGCCTTGCGGCATCGCGATAAATGTCGAACAGCGGTGCAAACCGCGCCGGCTCGCCGCCGATGATGGCCAGTGCCAGCGGCAAACCGAGCACGCCCGCGCGCGCCGCAGATTGCGGCGTTCCACCTATTGCGATCCAGATCGGCAATTTGTCCTGCAGCGGCCGCGGATAGACGCCGCGGTCGTTGATCGGCGCGCGCAGATTGCCGGACCAGGTAACTTTGACGCCGTCACGTATGGCCAGCAGCAAATCGAGCTTTTCGGCGAACAGCTCGTCATAGTCCTCGAGATTGTAGCCGAACAGCGGGAAGGATTCGATGAACGAACCGCGCCCGGCCATGATCTCGGCCCGGCCGCCCGACAAAAGGTCGAGCGTTGCGAACTGCTGGAAGACGCGAACCGGATCGTCGGAGGACAGCACGGTGACCGCGCTGGTCAGCTTGATGCGCTTGGTGCGTTCGGCGGCAGCGGCCAGCGCCACCACCGGCGCGGACGCGGCATAGTCGGGGCGGTGATGTTCGCCCAGACCAAAGACGTCGAGGCCAACCTGGTCAGCCAGCTCGACCTCCTCGATCAGATTGCGCAGCCGCTGATGCGGGCCGATCGCGCCGGGGCCGGGCTCCGGGCTGACGTCGGCGAAAGTGTAGAGACCGAGTTCCATGGCATGTCATCCAAATGTTCTGATTTGCCGCTAGAGGTAGCGGCGAGCCGCCCCGGCCGCCAGAGGGGCGGATAGTGAACAGTGCATGTCGGTTTCGGCCGGCTTTGTTTCAGGGAAAACGCGTCTCCCGGCTGCAACAGCATAAACTTTCATGGCTGGCATACCGTTTTGGCGCTTGAACTCTCGGTTTTCGCGCGTATGTAAGCGTCGCGAATTGACTTCAGGGAAGTGGACTTGGCTATCTACAGGGAAAAAGACATTTTCGAGCGGCGCAATGCCGCGAACGAGGCAAAGAAGGCGCTTCTGGAGCGCTTCAAGTCAAAGCCGGCGGCTGATGATCCTGCGGTTCTGGCCAAACAGGCCGAACGCAAGGCGATTCTTGAAGCTCGCGAGATACGCGAGGCCGAAAAGGCCAGGCTGAAGCAGGAAAAGCTGGCACGCGAGGCGGTCGAGAAGGCCGAGCGCGAGGCAGCAGCCGAAGCGGCGCGTATTGCGGCCGAAGAGGCAGCGCAGGCTGAAGCGAAGATCAAGGAAGCCGAAGAAAACGAGCGCATTGCCCGTTTGCTGGCCGACGAAGCCGAACGCAAGGCCAAGCGCGACGCACGCTATGCGGCCCGCAAGCAGCGTACCGGCAGGACGCCTCCGGGCTTCTCCGCCCGCTAACGCTTCGATCGAAACGATCGGACATCAGGGTCGCCTTCCAGCGGCCCTGAATGTGTTTGTGCGTCGATTTCCTTGGTTGCTTTGCTCAGGCGGCGAGCTTCAGCCCCATAATGCCGCAGACGATGAGCGCAATGCAGGCGAGCCGGATGGCCGTCGCCGGCTCGCCCAGCAGCCAGATGCCAAGCAGCGCCGTGCCGACCGTGCCGATGCCGGTCCACACCGCATAGGCCGTCCCGACAGGCAGCGTCTTGAGCGCCAGGCCGAGCAACCCCAGGCTGATGATCATCGAGGCGACAGTGAGCACCGTCGGCAGCGGCTTCGAGAAGCCGTCGGTGTATTTGAGGCCGATCGCCCAGCCGATTTCGAACAGACCAGCGAAGAACAGAAAAATCCACGACATCGGGATGCACTCCTTCCATGAGGATGGCGGGGCGTCCCGACCGGACTTTTGAGAAAGGCGCGAGGTCGTCCTCGCCGCTTCGGTATAAGCGGCTGCGCCGGTCCGATCAACAAAACGCCGGCAGCATCGTTCATGCCGCCGGCGTCAAAATCTGCGCCGAAACGGTTTGCCCGGATCTCAACCGTCCCAAGATATTGACGACCTAAGGCGGGCTTACTTTTCCTTGAGCCTCATCGCCTTCACGGGCGGCGCCTTCAGCGCCGGAGCCGCGGCGGGCCTCTTGGCGTCTTTTTTCGGCTTGCGAGCTTCCTTGCCCGCCTTCATCGCACCTTTAGCCATGATTCGTTCCTCCAGTTGCTGGGAGGCCAAGTGAAACAAGAGAAACGCCGGACTGCAAGGGGGCGGGCGTCCGTCGCCGGCGCCGGCGGGCCGCTTTCAACCGGTTTCTAATTTGCTCGTAAACCATTCCGGTCCGTGCCATGGTTGCCTTCGCACTGCAGCATCGGCCATGCCTTCGCCCGGCGATGATCAGGAAGTGCGGTCAGGACGACAATGCGAATCCGCATCGGCAGCGAGATGAGTTTCGATTTTCCGCAGGAAACGCCGCTGATCGCGATGCTCAACGTCCACTACTCCAGGGCCTCCGATCTCGAGCGCCCGGATTTCCTGACCTCCAACCCGCCGGTGCCGATCCAGAGCTACCGCGACAGTTTCGGCAATTGGTGCAACCGTTTCGTCGCCCCGCCCGGTCGCTTCACCTTCGGCACCGATTCGGTAATCCGCGACCCCGGCACGTTCGAGATGGGCGACCTGATGGCCTGGCAGCACGAGGTGCGCGATCTGCCGTCGGACACATTGCTCTTCCTGTTGCCGAGCCGCTTTTGCGAGAGCGATCTGCTGGCCAGCGAAGCCTGGCGGCTGTTCGGGCATACGCCGCTTGGCATTGCGCGCGTCCAGGCGGTCTGCGACTTCGTCCACAACCATATCGTCTTCAGCTACGGCAATGCGCGGCCGACCCGCACCGCGGCGGAAGCCTATCGCGAGCAAAGCGGCGTCTGCCGTGACTTTGCCCACCTCGCCGTCACCTTCTGCCGTGCGCTAAACATCCCGACCCGCTACTGCACCGGCTACATCAGCGACATCGGCCTGCCCAAACCTTGGGCGAGCATGGATTTCGCAGCCTGGATGGAGGTCTATCTCGGTGGCCGCTGGCATGTCTTTGACCCGCGCAACAATTCGCCACGCATCGGCCGCATCCTGATCGCGTCGGGTCGCGACGCCGCCGACGTGCCGCTGACCCACATCTTCGGACCGGGCACGCTGGCTGGTTTCAAGGTGTGGACGGACGAGATCATCGAATAGGGGCGTCTTTCCGCAAGCTGCCTACAAGACCCTGAACGACCGGGCGATTCGTGCGTTGTGATGCCTGTGGAGCTCGGCGGCAGGGGCGTTACATCAGGTTCCTTGGAGGGACAGCATGGCAGCACATGGCGGGTCGAAGACGGTCATCTACGCGGCGCTCGCCGGTAATCTCGCTATTGCTGTGACCAAATTCGTCGCCGCCTTCTTCACCGGCAGCTCGGCGATGCTGTCGGAAGGCGTGCACTCGCTGGTGGATACCGGCAATGGCGGGCTGCTGCTCTACGGCATGCACCGCGCCGCCCGCCCGCCGGACCGCACGCATCCGCTCGGCCATGGCCGCGAGCTGTATTTCTGGAGCTTCATTGTCGCCCTGCTCGTATTCGCGCTCGGCGCCGGCGTGTCCTTCTATGAAGGCGTCGTCCACATCATGGCGCCTGAGCCGGTCGCCAATCCCAAAATCAACTACATCGTGCTGGGCCTCTCAATGCTGTTCGAGGGCAGCTCCTGGTACGTGGCGCTGAAGGAGTTCCGCCAGCAGAAGGGCAAGCAAGGCTGGCTGCAGGCCGTGCAATCGAGCAAGGATCCGAGCGTCTACACGATCCTGTTCGAGGACAGCGCCGCCCTGCTCGGTCTGTTCGTCGCCTTCGCCGGCATATTGGCGGCCGAACTCCTCGACATGCCCGAACTCGACGGCGTCGCCTCGATCGGCATCGCGATGATCCTCGGCGCCACCGCCATCTTTCTGGCGCGCGAAAGCAAGGGATTGCTCATCGGTGAGCCGGCCTCGCCGGAAGTGCAGGCCAAGGTGCTGACCATCGCCCAGCAGGATCCGGCAGTGCAGCGGGCCAACGGCGTTCTCACCGTCCATCTCGGCCCGCAACAGATCGTCGCTGGGCTGAGCATCGAATTCGAGGACCATCTGACGGCGCCTGAGATCGAAGCCTGTGTCGAGCGCATCGAGGCGCTCTTGAAAAAAGAAATGCCGGAGATCACCAGACTGTTCGTCAAGCCGCAGACGACCGGAACCTGGGAGCACCGGCGCAAGCAGGTCGAGGCGGCGTCGGACTAGTTCTGGACCAGCAGTCCACCATTGGCGCCATCGCCTGGTCCCGCTAAGATCACCCGACGGATTTCGGAGAATCAACGATGAAAATCGATGGTGGGTGCCATTGCGGCGCCATAACTTATGAAGCAGACGTCGACCCGGAAAAGACCTCTATCTGTCATTGCACCGACTGCCAGCAACTGACCGGTACCGCCTTTCGTGTCACTGTTCCCGCGCCTGAGGATCATTATAGGATCACAAAGGGCACACCGAAGGTTTATATCAAGACGGGATCGAGCGGCGCCAAGCGTGCCCAGGCGTTCTGCGGCGACTGCGGTTCGCATCTTTACGCAACGTCGGTTGGCGACGGGCCGAAGGTCTATGGGATCAGGGCGGGGACCGCGCGGCAACGCGAGGATCTCGTTCCGACCCAACAGAAATGGCACCGATCGGCCCTGCACTGGCTTCCGGAATTCGAGGGCGTAAGCATCGTAGAGGCGCAGTAGCACCTGCCTCCCGGTTAAACGCGGCCCAAACCAGCCAATAATGTGCTAGGCTACCCATCAAACGGATGGCGGGGGATAGCAATGTCGGAAACGGACAAAGTGTTTGCCGGCTCGATTCCGGAAAACTACGACCGCTACATGGTGCCGCTGATCTTCGAGCCGTTCGCCGCGGATTTGGCACGACGGGCAGCGTCCTTGTCGCCCGGCGCCGTCCTGGAAGTCGCCGCCGGCACCGGCGTTGTCACCCGCGCATTGGCTCCAAAACTGTCTCCCGGCGCAAGCTATATCGTGACCGACCTCAACCAGCCTATGCTCGACTACGCGGCCTCGCGACAAGCTCCCGACAGTCGCATACAATGGCGTCAGGCGGATGCTCTGGCGCTCCCGTTCGAAGATGCGGCTTTCGATCTCGTTTGCTGTCAGTTCGGCGCGATGTTCTTTCCCGACCGAGCCGCCGGCTATCGCGAAGCAAAGCGGGTCCTGAAGACCGGCGGCCATTTCCTGTTCAACGTGTGGGATCGCATTGAAGAGAATGTATTCGCCAATGATGTGACGAATGCTCTTGCGGAGATTTTTCCGAACGATCCGCCCCGCTTTCTCGCCCGCACGCCGCACGGCTACAATGACACTGCATTGATCCGCGGCGAGTTGGAAGCCGCAGGTTTCTCCCGTGTGGTGATCGACACGAGGGCCGAACAAAGCCGTGCCTCCTCGCCGCGCCTTCCGGCGGTTGCCTATTGCCAGGGAACTCCGCTTCGCAACGAAATCGAGGCCAGAGGAAAACTGGAAGCCGCAACCGATCACGCCGCGTCCGTGATTGCAGCCAGACACGGCAGCGGCGAGGTTGCGGCCAAGATCCAGGCGCACGTGATGGTGGCTACGGTCTAATGCATGTTGCCCAGAAGTGAGCCGCGGTTCTGGGACAACGACATTCATCAAAACAAAGACTTAAAGCGCGTCGTATGAATCCGTTTCAGCGCGACGCACTTTAATCGTCGCCTTCGACGACACGTAGCCTGAGCTGCCCCGTCTTGGAATCCGCCACCCGCACCCCGGCTTCGGCCTTGGCGGGTCCGCCACCGCGCACTTCGGCTTCGTTTTCGCCAAACTCCAGCGCTTCGATCTTTTGGCCGCGCTTGGTCACCTTCGACGTCGACACCAGTATCTCGTCGATATCCTTGGCCGACTGGCCAAAATGCGTCTGCAACCGGCGCACGCGTTCGTCGACGCGCGCGACGTCCTCCATCAGCCGGATCACCTCGCCCTGGATCAGATGCGCCTGTTCGCGCATGCGGGCGTCCTTGAGGATGGCCTGGATGACCTGGATCGACAGCATCAAAAGCGACGGCGAGACGATGATGACACGCGCCCGGTGCGCCTTCTGGACCACGGCGTCGAAATTCTCGTGGATTTCGGCGAACACCGATTCGGACGGCACGAACATGAAGGCGGTGTCCTGCGTCTCGCCCTGGATCAGGTATTTTTCCGAGATATCGCGGACGTGAATTTCGATGTCGCGGCGGAAAGCCTGGGCCGCGATCTTCTGTTGTTCGGCGCCATCGGCGGCGCGGATGGCGTTCCAGGCTTCCAGCGGAAACTTGGCGTCGATGGCAAGCTGCGGCGCACCGTTCGGCATCCTGACCAGGCAGTCGGGACGGCTGCCGTTTGACAGCGTTGCCTGGAACTCGTAGGCGCCCATCGGAAGGCCGTCGGCGACGATCGCCTCCATGCGCGACTGGCCGAAGGCGCCGCGCGTCTGCTTGTTGGACAGGATCGCCTGCAATTGCACGACCTGGCCGGCCAGCGACTGGATGTTGCCTTGCGCGGTGTCGATGACCGCCAGCCGTTCCTGCAGTTTGGCGAGGCTCTCATGCGTCGATTTGGTCTGTTCGGTCATGGTTTGACCGAGCCTGCCGGTCATGGCGTCGAGGCGCTGGCCGATCGACTGGTTGAGTTCGGCCTGCCTTGCGCCGAACACGTCGGCGATGGCGCCCATGCGGCCCTGCATCTCGGCCTGGCTTTGCAAAATGCCGGCCATCCGCGCCTCGGCGTCGCGGGCGTGGTCGGCGGCTTCCGCCGCGGCGATGGTGCGCGCCTTGGCCGATCGCCACAGCGCCACGACAAGCGCCAGGAACAGGCCGAGAAACACCAGCGCGCCGATGGCCAGTGCATGGCCGAGCGTGATCGTCGTAGCGCCAAGCCGGGCAACGGGTTCGGAAAGGATGGTGCTCAGGTCGTTCATCCCGCCAGCATAGCCGATTCGCAGACCTGGCACAGATCAAAACGTGAACGAGACCGATTCGCACCGGTTGACGCTTCTCCTGCGACGTTTTAGGTGAGGCGCCATGTCGATCAAGCCGCTCATCATCCTTCCCGATCCTATCCTGCGCCAGGTTTCCAAACCGGTCGAACGCGTCGACGCGCCTTTGCGCAAACTGGCTGACGACATGCTGGCGACGATGTATGATGCGCCGGGCATCGGCTTGGCCGCAATCCAGATCGGCGAGCCGCTGCGCATGCTGGTCATCGACCTCGCCAAGGAAGACGAGCCGCCGGCGCCGCATGTCTTCATCAATCCCGAAATCCTCGAAAGCGCCGACGCTCGCTCGGTCTACGAGGAAGGCTGCCTGTCGATCCCGGACTATTACGCCGAGGTCGAGCGTCCCGCCTCGGTGCGCGTGAAATATCTCGACCGCGACGGCAAGCTGCAGGAGATCGAGGCCGAAGGCCTGATGGCGACCTGCCTGCAGCACGAGATCGACCATCTCAACGGTGTGCTGTTCATCGACCACATCTCGAAGCTGAAGCGCGACATGGTGGTCAAGAAGTTCAAGAAGCTCGCCAAGGACAAGGCGCCGGGCAAGCTGGTGGGATAGGGAAGATGCCGCTTCGCGTCATCTTCATGGGCACGCCAGAGTTTTCGGTGCCGGTGCTGCGCGCGATTGCCGAGGCCGAGCACGAGATAGCAGCCGTCTACACCCAGCCGCCGCGCGCCGCCGGCCGCCGCGGTCTGGAGCTCACACCGTCGCCGGTGCAGCGCGAGGCTGAGCGGCTGGGCATCGAAGTGCGCACGCCGCTGTCGCTGAAGGGCGAGGGCGAGCAAGCTGCTTTCCATGCGTTGCGTGCCGATGTCGCAGTCGTCGTCGCGTATGGTTTGCTGTTGCCGAAGCCTATTCTGGAGGCCCCGCGCCTCGGCTGCCTCAATGGCCACGCCTCGCTTTTGCCGCGTTGGCGTGGTGCAGCTCCCATCCAGCGAGCCATTATGGCCGGCGACGTCGAAACCGGCATGATGGTGATGCGCATGGAAGAGGGCCTGGACACCGGTCCGGTGGCACTGGTTGAAAAATGCGCCATAGAGCCCGACATGACGGCCGGCGATCTGCACGACCGCTTGATGAATATTGCTGCCACGCTGATGGTGGAAGCGCTGTCCCGATTGGAGACAAATACCCTGGCATCGACTTTGCAGGCGGCTGACGGGGTGACCTACGCCAGGAAAATCGATAAGTCGGAGACACGTGTAGACTGGACGCGCCCGGCTGCGGAGGTCCACAATCACATTCGCGGCCTGTCGCCATTTCCCGGCGCCTGGTGCGAGGCCGACATCGGCGGCCGCACGGAACGGCTGAAACTGCTTCGCTCGACGCTTTTGGAAGGCACGCTTTCTGAAAGCATGGGCGAGTCGGGAGGAATTCTCGATGACCGGCTGACGGTCGCCTGCGGGTCGGGCGCGGTCAGGCTGGTCGAAGTTCAACGGGCGGGCGGAAAGCCCGCTGCCGCGCAGGAGTTTCTGCGCGGGGCCAAGATCGAAAAAGGAATGAAGTTCTCATGAGCATGATGTCGATACGCGGCGCGACGCCGCGGGACCGCGAGGCCATACGCCTGGTCGAGGAACACGCATTCGGCCAGCAGGCGGAGGCCGGGCTGGTCGACGCTCTGGTCACCGGCGGCGACGCCGTTGTCGAACTGGTGGCGGAAGAAGACGGCCAGGTGGTCGGCCACATCCTGTTTTCCAGGCTGTTCGTCCAGAACGGCGGCAAGCAGTTCGCAGCCGTGGCGCTGGCGCCGTTGGCGGTGGAACCTTCGTTCCACGGCTCGGGCATTGGCGGTGCGCTGATCCGCGAGGCGCATATCCGCCTCAGGGATGGCGGCGAGACGCTCGCCGTTGTGTTGGGCGATCCGGCCTATTACGGCCGCTTCGGCTACAGCCATGCGCGCGCCGAAAAGTTCGAGAGCGAATATCAGGGCGAAGCGCTGCAGGCGCTGGCCTGGGGTGACGCACCCGAAAAAGGCAAACTGGTCTACGCCCAGGCCTTTACCGCACTCGCCGCCTGAACGAAGGGTGTATGCCGCGTTTTCGTCTCGATATCGAATATGACGGCAGCCTTTTCGCCGGCTGGCAACACCAGGCGGATCAGCCTTCGGTGCAGCAGGCGATAGAGCAGGCGATCGAGAAATTCTGCGGTGAGGCGGTGCGGATACGCGCCGCCGGCCGCACCGACGCCGGGGTGCATGCGACCGCCCAGGTGGCGCATGTCGACCTCGCCAAGGCATGGCCAAACGACAAGGTGCGCGACGCCGTCAACGCGCACCTGCAGGCGGCAGGCGCGCGCATCGCCATCCTGCAGGCGACGGTTGTCCCCAATGAGTTCGACGCCCGTTTCTCGGCCACCGGGCGGCACTATCTCTACCGCATCCTCAACCGGCGCGCGCCTGCAGCGATGGAAAAGGGCAAGGTCTGGTGGGTGCCGAAGCGGCTCGATGCGAACGCCATGCACGAAGCGGCGAAAGTCCTGCTCGGCCGACATGACTTTACCACCTTCCGCTCGACGCAATGCCAGGCCAACAGTCCGGTGCGGACGCTGGAGCGGCTCGATGTAAGCCGCCAGGGCGACCTGATCGAAGTCAGGGCCTCGGCGCGCTCTTTCCTGCACAACCAAGTGCGCTCCATGGTCGGTTCGCTGAAACGCGTCGGCGACGGCGGCTGGACCGGCGCCGACCTCAAGGCAGCGCTCGCGGCGCAAGACCGCGCCGCCTGCGGCCAGGTGGCGCCGCCCGACGGGCTTTTTCTCGTCGGTGTAGACTATCCGGAAAAGTTCTAAGCCGGAGCGGCGGTCGGCACAGTGATGCCGAGCAGCGCCACCAGGCCGAACAAGACGGCCAGAGACACCACCAACATGCCTGCGAACACGGCGCTGCCGACAGCCGCGCCCTTGCCGATCGCGGCGTTGGTCATCCGCCAGGAGAGTACCAGCGACAGCACCACCAGAACCAGCCACACCAATTCGGCAACCGGGTTGCCAGACGGCAGGAAAAGCCTGATCAGCGCTGAAGGCAGCAGCATCCAGGCAGTGATCGCCGACGCCCAGTTGCTGGCGACGACATAGTGGACGAAGCGGTCGCCAATGCCGGCGCGCGATGCGACCAGGGCAAGCACAAACAGGGGCAGCAGCCACGAGCCGAGGTCGACGGTCGCCAGGCGAACCAACATGCCCAGCCGACCGGCGAACGCATTGGGATCGCCGATCTCGTTGGCCGTGCCGACCCAGCCGACGATCATCGCCGGCGCGGCGACGACGATGGCGAAGAAGGAATTCCAGAAGCCGTCCGCCGAAAGGTCGAGCAGCCGCAAGCCGTCGGCCTTTCCGAGCATCAGCCGCCAGGCGCCGTTAAGCGATGAAGAGGTCTCGTCAACCGAAAGCATGATCAGCCCTGCTCGAACCAGTCATCGATGAAGCGCTGGTAGATTTGGGTCAGCGTCTCGAGGTCGGCCAGTGCGACGCGCTCGTCGACCATGTGCATGGTCTTGCCGACGAGGCCGAACTCGACCACCGGGCAATAGTCCTTGATGAAACGCGCATCCGAGGTTCCGCCCGAGGTGGACAGCGCCGGCTCCTTGCCGACCGTCGCCTTGATCGAGCCGCGCAGCGTCTCGATCAGCTTGTCGTCGCGCGTCAGGAAGACATGGCTCGGCCGGTCGCGCCAGATCAGCTCGTAGTCGACCGGCGTCTTGCCGGTCCGGTATTTCTTGCGCTTCGCCGCCTGGTCGAGGCGGTTATGGATCTCGGCCTGCACCGTCTCGGCAGTCCATGTGTCGTTGAAGCGGATGTTGAAGGTGGCTGTCGCCTTGGCCGGAATAACATTGGTCGCCGGGTTGCCGACATCGATCGAGGTCACTTCCAGATTGGTCGGCTGAAAATCCTTCGTGCCCTTGTCGAAGACGGGCGACAGCAAGGCGTCGACCAGGCTGATCAGGCCGCGCACCGGATTGTCGGCGAGCAATGGATAGGCGACATGGCCCTGGCGGCCGTTGACCGTGACACTGCCAGACATCGAGCCACGCCGGCCGATCTTGATCATGTCGCCGAGCGTGTCCGGATTGGTCGGCTCGCCAACGATCGCGGCGTCCCATCTCTCGCCCTTGGCCGCCGCCCAGTCGAGCAGTTTTGTCGTCCCGTTGATCGCCGGCCCCTCCTCGTCGCCGGTAATCAGCAGCGAGACCGAGCCTTTCGGACCACCCTTTTTCTCGACATGGCGCGCCACGGCGGCGATGAAACAGGCGATGCCGCCCTTCATGTCGACGGCGCCGCGGCCATACATCTCGCCCTTGGCGATCTCGGCGGCGAAGGGCGGATGCGTCCACGACGCCTCGTCGCCCGCCGGCACCACGTCGGTATGGCCGGCAAACATCAGATGCGGCCCGTTGCCGGAGCGACGCGCGTAGAGGTTCTCGATGTCGGGGGTGCCGTCTTCGGAAAACACAGGGCGTTCGACGGAAAAGCCGAGCGGCTTCAGCATGCCTTCCAGGGCAGCCAGCGCGCCGCCCTCGGCGGGCGTTACGGAGGCGCAGCGTATGAGGGTCGCGAGGTTGGCGGCGGGATCGGTCGGCAGTTTCATGGGCAAAGCGATAGTCGAAAGCGAAAGGCCTGTCACGGCCAGAGATGATGACCGGTCCTGCCGCCGACATTATGGTTTTCATGTCGTATAGTGCAGGCCAACACGAGGTAATCGCATGGCCAACGCCGAAAAGACCATCGTCATTGCCGGCGCCGGCAGCATCGGCTGCTATGTCGGCGGTTGCCTGGCGCTGGCCGGACGCAAGGTGGTGTTTTTGGCGCGGCCAGGCATCGCGACGGTCTTGCTGGACGGCGGCCTGCGCATCACCGATCTCGATAATCGCGACCGATCCATCCGGCCGGAGTCCGTCACCACTGATCCCGCCGCTGCCCTGGCCAGTGCCGACGTGGTGCTGGTGACGGTCAAGAACGGCGCTACCGAGGAGATGGCGTCGCTTGTTGCCGGACATGCGCGCGGCGAAGTCGTGGTGGTCAGCCTCCAGAACGGCGTCGGCAATGCCGACCGGTTACGCGCCGGGCTCGGTGGTCGGACTGTGCTCGCCGGCATGGTGCCGTTCAATGTCGTCCAGTCGGCCGTAGGCAATTTGCCGCTTCACGTGCATCGCGCCAGCGACGGCAAGGTGATGATTGAAGACGGTATGGCCGGGCTTGCCGGCCTTCTCGATGTCGAAGGGCTTGGCGTGGAAACCCATCCCGACATGAAAGCCGTTCAGTGGGGCAAGCTGCTGATCAACCTCAACAACGCGCTTGTCGCCTTGTCCGGCCTGCCGCTGGCGAGCGAACTTGCCGACCGCCGCTGGCGGCGGATCCTGGCCGGTCAGATCGACGAGGCCTTGGCGGCGATGAAGGCGTTACATATCGCGCCGGCGCGGATCGGCGGCTTGCGTCCCGGCCTGCTGCCGAAGCTGCTCCGGCTGCCGGACTGGCTGTTCCGGCTGGTCGCCCGCCGCATGCTCGCCATCGACCCGCAGGCGCGCTCGTCGATGTGGGACGACCTCCAGCGCGGTCGGCCGACCGAGATCGGTGACCTGCAGGGGGCCGTCCTGAGCCTCGCCGAAAAGGCCGGCACGCCGGCGCCTCTGCTGAAGCGGGTCACCGCGCTGGTGCGGCAGGCCGAGCGGGAAACGCGCGGCTCACCCGGGCTGACGCCGGAAGCCGTCACTGGATAGTCTACTTGCCGCGAGCCTCGGGCCTTGGCCCGCATAGCCCGAAAACAGGCGCGTGGGCCCGCCGCGTCACAGCTTTGGTGCGCGCCTCGGAGCCGGCGCTTTGCTCGCCGGGCCTGGCGCCGGCACGGGCTGCGCCGCCGGGTGGTTCTCGATCAGCGTGATCTTCTGCCAGATCTTGCGCGACAGGTTGGACGCCAGGTTCTCGACGTCGTTGACGCCGTCGATGACCACATCGTCATTGACGGACTGCGCAAACAGCGCCGCGATCTTGCCGGTGATCGACAGCATTTCCGAGCAATAGTCGAGGTAGCGCGCCAGGTCGGCGGCATTGGTGATGCGAGCCGGCGAATGCGCGGTCGGCCTGAAATTGGCGGACAATGCTGCCGGATCCTTGGTCAGCTGGTGCATGTCGATGACATGGATCAGCGATCTCAACCCATGCAGCTGGCGAAACACCCGCTTGCGCTTGATGCGCTCCTCGGTGCGGATCAGCGCCAGCAGGCCGAGCACGGCAAGGATCATCATGTTGATCGTGGCTTCGATGCCTTGCACCGACTGCACCGCATCGTCGGCCTGCGAGATATGGATGAGCGGCAGGATGGTGCCGACGAATAGGAAGGTCAGCGCGCCGGCGGCAACAGCGGCGACGATGGCGCCGCGCAGCCACCAGATCGGCGCTTCCAGCGCCTGCGCCGCCTTGGCCAGGTCGCGCGACAGCGACACCAGTTCGGCGGCGACGCCGCGCAGGCCGGCATCGGGAAAACGCTCGGCGACGCGCTCTTCCAGCCGCTCGGCGGTGTCGATGATCAGTTTCGGATCAAGCGTGCGGTAGCGCATGGCGAGATATCCGGTCGGCGCTCATGGTTCAGCCGGCGCGTTGCTGCGTTTGCCGTAGCGGTTCGGACCGGGGTCACCCCGGAAACACGCTAGAACGATGAGAAGAATGGGGCCGATGACAAGAGAGATCAACGCGTAATAAGTCGGCTTGCCGAAATCATGAAACCGCTTTGCGGTTACCGCAAAGCTCGACCATGTCGAGATGAGCAAAACGACCCAGAACACAAGTGCCCAGTTCTGGCTGGTTGCGGTGCCGGGTTCCAGTCTCGACAACTGGTAGAGCGGGAAAAACTGTGCAAGCACCAGCAGCAGCCCGGCGAGCACGTAGGCACTTGGGCTGACGCGCCCTGAGAGGCTGAAGAAAAGCCAGGGAAGTGGTGGTGTGTTGGGCAATCTGGAGCGCTCTGGTTGCTCGGACAGGATCAATCACGCAGCAGTTCGTTGATCGAGGTTTTCGACCGGGTCTTGGCATCGACGCGCTTGACGATGACGGCGCAGTAGAGGCCAGGGCCCGGCTCGTTGTTCGGAAAGGCCTTGCCCGGCATCGAGCCGGCGACGACGACCGAATTCGGCGGCACCTCGCCATAAAACACTTCGCCGGTGGCGCGGTCGACGATCTTGGTCGACTGGCCGATGAACACACCCATTCCGAGCACCGAGCCTTCGCGCACGATGCAGCCCTCGACCACTTCGGAGCGCGCGCCGATGAAGCAATTGTCCTCGATGATGGTCGGGCCGGCCTGCATCGGCTCCAGCACCCCGCCGATGCCTACGCCGCCCGAGAGGTGCACATTCTTGCCGATCTGGGCGCAGGAGCCGACCGAGGCCCAGGTGTCGACCATGGTGCCGCTATCGACATAGGCGCCGACATTAACGAAGGACGGCATCAGCACCGCGCCCGGCGCGACATAGGCCGAGCGGCGCACGATCGAAGACGGCACGGCGCGGAAGCCTGCCTTCTCGAAATCGACCGCGCTCCAGCCGTCGAACTTCGACGCCACCTTGTCCCACCAGACCGCCTGGCCGGGGCCGCCCTTGATGATCTCCATCGGATAGAGCCGGAACGAGAGCAGCACCGCCTTCTTCAGCCATTGGTTGACATGCCATTTGCCATCGGCCTGGCGCTCGGCAACGCGCACGGTGCCACGGTCGAGCAGGTCGAGTGAGGACTGGATGGCGTCGCGCGTTTCGCCCCGGGTCGCGGTCGAAATCGTGTCGCGCTCCTCGAAGGCCTTCTCGATCGTCTTTTCGAGGCTGGCCAGATCAGGCTTCGACATGAATTCGCTCCGTTACCACGCTGTTAAGGCCGTCGGCCTTAACCTTGTTTTGAAAGTCGCGCGGACCCTATGTTAAGGCGTATTGGGGGTCAATCGCGCGTGCGCCATGGGACGGCGCAAGTGAACTGTTGGGACGGGTAGAAAGCATATGACTCCTATGGAAAAGGCGGGATGGACGCCGCTGCCGCATTCGGACGAGGATCTGGAGCGCTCGAAAAGCGTTCCCGACACGCCGCAGACGCGCGCCGAAACCTACCGGCTGGCCTGGAACGATCCCGACTTCATGACGCGCCGGGAATTGCGCGCTGTGCGCTTGCAGCTTGAGCTCTTGAAGCCCGAAATGATCCTGGCCGAGCGCGGCATCCGCTCGACGGTCATCCTGTTCGGCGGCGCGCGTATTCCCGAGCCCGGCGGCGAGGCCTGGGCCGCCAAGAACGAGACGCAGAAGAAAAACCTCGAGGAAAACAGCAAATATTACGAGGAGGCGCGCAAATTCGCCCGCCTCTGCTCACAGCAATCGGCCACGTCCTACTACCGCGAATTCGTCGTCGTCACCGGCGGCGGTCCAGGCGTCATGGAGGCGGGAAATCGCGGCGCCGACGATGTCGGCGCGCCGTCGATCGGCCTCAACATCGTCCTGCCGCACGAGCAGGCGCCGAACGCCTATGTGACCCCGGAGCTGTGCTTCAACTTCCACTATTTCGCCATCCGCAAGATGCATTTCGTCATGCGCGCCAAGGCCGTCGCGGTGTTTCCGGGCGGCTTCGGCACCATGGACGAATTCTTCGAGACGCTGACGCTGATCCAGACCGGCCGCATGGAGCGCGTGCCGGTGATCCTGTTCGGCAAGGCGTTCTGGCAGCGCGCGATCGACCTCGATTTCCTGGCCGAACAAGGCACCATCACGCCCGGCGACCAGGATATCATCGACTTTGTCGACACCGCCGACGAGGCCTGGGGGATCATCAGCCGCTTCTACAAGTTGGGGGAGTAGGAGAACCGGGAATTGAAGAACTGAAGAATTGAGGAAAAGGAGGTCCGGATCGGTCTCCCTTTCACCAGTTCTTCAATTCTTCAGCTCCTCAATTCCTCTACCCCCTCCACTATCCCCGTCAGAAACGTCGCGAGATCGTCGGTGACGAAATCGACGTCGTCCTCATTGGCCGGATCGCGTTCCCAGATCTCGGCAAAGGTCGGCTCGAAATTGCGCGGCACCACCAGCACCGTGGTCATGCCCAGTGATTTCGGCACCTCCAGGTTGCGGGCGAGATCCTCGAACATCACCGCATTGTGTCCGGTGACGGCGTGCAGTTCGGCAAACTTCTCATAGGTCTGCCGCGACGGCTTCGGCGTCAGCCCGGCGGCGACGATATCGAAAATGTCGTCGAAATGGTCGAGTATGCCGAGCTGGCGCGCGGTGCGCTCGGCGTGCCTGCGGTCGCCATTGGTGAAGATGAACTTGCGGCCGGGCAGCTGGCGGATGGCGGTGCCCAGCACCGGATCCGGCACCAGCCACGAATAGTCGATGTCGTGCACCTTTTCGAGAAAATCGTCGGGGTCGATGCCGTGGCGCGTCATCAGCCCGTTCAGCGTCGTGCCATATTCGAGATAGAGTTCCTTCTGCAGCTTGCGCGCTTCCTCGCGCGGCAGCGTGAGCAGTTCTCCGACATAGGCCGTCATCTTGACGTCGATCTGCGAAAACAGATTCGAATGGTGCGGATAAAGCGTGTTGTCGAGGTCGAACACCCAGTCGGTGACATGGGCGAAGCGGGCGGGATCGGGCAGCGTGGTCATGGCGTCCTTATGGCATGAAATATCTGCCGTTCGAACCCCTTTCTGATGTAGAGCTTATCCACAACCTATGTGCATCTAGAGTTGTAAAAAATGGGCTCACCATTCAAATTTTAGCCATCACGGAAAGGTGGCCTTCAGGGCTTGCTGGCACAGAGACGGTTCAGTGGGAGCCAGCGATGAGTCGCATAGTCTTAAAGTCCGCCGCGGTCGCATTCGGCTCGGTAGCCATCTCGCTTTTGCTGACGCTGATCATCGTTCCCGCCATGGGTTTTCCGGTCGACCGCACTGTCTGGCTGACATCGACGGTGTGCCCGCTGGCGCTCGCCTGGATCGCCTGCGCCAGCACCTTCTGGCAGAGCGACCGACTGAAAAGCGCGCATCGCGATCTCGCCCGCGCGCATGCCCAGCTCGCCGCCGCGCATCGGCGCCTGTCGGCGAAGGCGAGCCGCGACGACATGACCGGCATGCTCAACCGCGAGAGCTTCTTTGCCGCGTTGGACGGCTCGCGGCGCAAATCCGATCGCGGCGCGCTGCTGATCATCGACGCCGACCATTTCAAGGCGATCAACGACAGTTTCGGCCATCTGACCGGCGATGACGCACTGGTGTTGATCGCCAGCGCCATCGAGCGCGGCGTCCGCAGCGGCGACGTGCTCGGCCGCATTGGCGGTGAGGAGTTCGGCGCCTTCCTGGTCGGCGCTACGGAAGCCGAAGCCAGGCGCGTGGCCGAGCGCATCCGCCGTGAAGTCGAGCTGGTCCGCTTTCGTCCGGTCGACGAGCGTACGGTGCCGCTGACCGTCTCGATCGGCGGCATCACCTGTGCGCAAGATGCCGATGTCTCGCACCTGATGCGCGCCGCCGACCGCCGGCTCTACGAGGCCAAGCACCGCGGCCGCAATTTGTCGATCCTCGACCGGGACATTTCCGAAGCTGCCTGAGGTGTTGGTGGTGGGGCTGTTAACGCTTCGCCAACATTGTTTCCACGCAACTGCGCCGTTTACTGGGTTGTAACTCGTTTACAGGCAAGGCTTGGCACGGGAATGGCATGTCTGGCCGGTACCTGTGCCGTTCAGGGAACGCCATGCGTGGATCGAAGCCTCATCCAGAGACGTGTCATGAGTTTCTTCATCAGGAAAATATCGCGCCGCACCATCGTGCAGGCGCTGATTGCGGTGCCGGCGCTACAGCTTTTTCGCAAGCTGCCTGACGGCGACCGCCCCCCGGCCGATCCCGGCGAGATCGTCGTGGTCAATGGCTGGATCCTTAAGCGGGGCGACCTGGCATGATCTTCGACAGCTATGAGGCGTTTCGAGCCTCGGATTTCAAGCCCAAGGTCTGCATTCTCGGCTCCGGGCCGGCCGGCACCACCATTGCCAGAAAGCTCGGCGCCGCCGGCATTCCGGTCGTGGTGCTGGAGGCCGGCGCACGCGAATTCGGCGACGAGTCGCAGGATTTCTACCGCGGCTCCACGGTCGGCGATCAATATTTCGATCTCGACATCACCCGGCTGCGCTTCATGGGTGGGTCGTCGAACCACTGGGCCGGCTGGTGCCGCGTGCTCGACAAGCAGGACTTTGAGCCCAAGGCATGGGCGCCGGACACCGGCTGGCCAATCGCCCGGACCGACATCGAGCCCTATCTGCCCGAGGTGCACGACATACTCGAGCTTCCCGACTTCAAGCCCGATGTGCCGATTTCAGACGACATACGCTGGGTGCAGCTGATCAAGAGCCCGGCCGTGCGCTTTGGCGAGAAATTCTCCGACGAGCTCGACAAGAGCAAAAACATAGCGCTCGTGCTCAACACCTATGCCACCGAACTTGCCGGCGACGGCAAACGAGTGACCGGCGCCAGGCTGTGGTCGAACGGCAAGGATGCCGGCGCTTTCAGCGCCGATTATTTCATCGTCTGCGCCGGCGGGCTGGAGAATTCGCGGCTGCTTCTATGGTCGAACCAGCGCTCGAATGGCGGCGTGGTGCCGAACGCCACGGCACTTGGCCGCTACTGGATGGAGCACCCGACCTTCGAGGGCGGCAATGCCATCCTGGCCGATTACAGCGAGTTCGAGGTCGATGCCGTCAACGAGGCGTTCTTCTCGCCGACGCTCGCCGCCATGGAGCGGCTGCAGATCATGAACTTCGGCATACGCCTGATCGAGACGCCCTATGCCGGCGTCAAGAGCCTGATTGCCGACCTTGCCTGCACCGCGCCCGAGGCCGCCGAATGGGTCGCCTACCAGCTCAGCCAGAACCTGCGCTGCGCCGCCCAGCTCTACGTCGCCTGGGAACAGGCGCCGCTGGCCTCGAACCATATCGAATTGTCGAAGACCGATGTCGACCGTGCCGGCGTGCCGCGCATCGAGCTGCACTGGAAGAAGTCGCCGTTGGAGCGCCGCACCATCCTCGAGGGGCTCAAGCTGTTCGGAACGACGCTGATCGAGAAGGACCTCGGCCGCGTCCGCATCATGGACTGGCTGACCAATGGCGAGGACTACCCGACGGATGAGGAACTGGCCGGCAACCATCATATGGGCGGCACGCGCATGGGCACCGATGTCACCAAGAGCGTGGTCGACGCCAACTGCAAGGTGCACGGCATGGACAATCTCTATGTCGGCGGTTCCTCGGTATTCTGCACGTCGGGCGAATGCAACCCGACGACGACGATCACCGCACTTGCCTGCCGGCTAGGCGACCATCTGACCAAAGTAATCACGGTGTGACGAAGTCATCCCCCGGTGTGACGAAGTCATCACCGTCTGATTGTCAAAAAAGCGAACGGCGCGACAGGATTGCTACCGGCGCTACCCATGCCTTGGTGTCGAAACCCTCGGAAATCAGCGCCAACGAGATCTCCCTCCCCTTGTGGGGAGGGATTAAGGGTGGGGGTAGGTGCCGCGCAAACCCTTCAGGATTTGCTAAACCGTCGCTGGATCCAGTGCTGGCTGCCCCTTGCGGCGGGCGACGATCGCCTTGAAATCGGCGGTCCGGAACGCATCGCGCAACACGTCGAAGGACGGCAGCACGAAATAGGCGCGCTGGAACTTGTCGATCTCGTAGCCGGTGCGCATCACCGTTTCGAGGTCGAAGGGCACGTGGTGCGCGTCCGGGCTCGCGACGGCGAACTGCAATTCGGTGAACGACGACATCAGCCCGGCGCCGAAAGCTTTCAGCTTCTGGCCCTCCTCCTGTATCAGCCCGTATTCGGCGGTGTACCAGTAGAGCCGGGTGATCATCTCGTCACCGCCCAGCGCAATCACGCTCTCGGCTTTTTCGCCATACATCTGCATGAAGCCGGCAAACACCGGCTGCGTCAGGATGGGCACATGGCCGAAGAAGTCGTGGAACATGTCGGGTTCGACGATGTAGTCGAGCTCGTCCTTGGTGCGCAGCCAGTTGGTCACCGGAAAGCGCCGGTTGGCGAGATGGTCGAAGAAGGGCGCGGCCGGGATGAGGCCAGGCACGGCGACGATTTCCCAGCCGGTCAGCTTGCGCAGCTTGTCTGAGACCGCGCCGAAATCCGGGATCTTGTCGAGCAGGCCGAGTGCGGCGATCCCATCGAGATAGGAATGGTGCGCCAGCTTCTGCGTCAGCTTGGTCTGCCGGTCGCACAGCGTGCGCCACACCGCCTGTTCGTCGGCGCTGTAGTTGTAGCCCTGCGCCACGGTGAAGTCGGAACGGCACACTGAATAGTCGCCACGCAGGCCTTGCGCCGCGCAATCACGGACATATTCGGCAACGCTCATCGTCGTCATGGTTCTTCTCCCCTGATCGTGACACTTGAATATGTCCGCAGAGTCTAGCGGCGGCCGGCGAGGCAATTCAGCTTTGATGATGGCTTGGGTCCATGATTTGAGGTAGAAATCACCAAGCAGAAGCTGAAAGAGAGTGAAAATGCCTCAGTTCGACGATTTCGAGATCAAGATGCTGGATGTTCTTCAGCGCGATGGACGCAAGCCCGTGTCCGAACTGGCGCAGGAGATCGGCCTGTCGACGACGCCTTGCGCCCGCCGCTTCGAGGCGCTGCAGGAGGCCGGCATCATCAAGGGCTTTGCCGCCGTGCTCAACCGCCGCGCCGTCGGCCTGATGGTCGAGGTGTTCATCCAGGTGCGCCTCACCAGCCACAGCGACGGTTCGCCCGAAACCTTCATCGCCGCCGTGCAACGCATGGACGAAGTGTCGTCATGCTGGACGATGACCGGCGACCACGATTTCCTGCTGCACGTCATGGTGCCGTCGGTCGACGAACTCAACGCCTTCGTCATGCACCGCCTGATGCGCCTTGCCGGCGTGCGCGACGTTCACACCCAGCTGGTGCTGCAGAACATCAAGGGCCCGGGCCACGTGCCGCTCGCCCACCTCAGGCGGTAGGACACGCATCGCCATTTCTGCGGAAAAGCTGCACGCAAACTGCTGAACGGAGCCCAAATGCGAAACTGAAACGCCGGCTACGCCATGCGGACCGTCGCTCAAAGGTTCGTCATGAACATCGTGCTGATCAATCCGCCGCACACCGCCATCGGCAGCCGCGTGCCCGATGACCATCTGCCACCGCTCGGCCTGCTGGCACTGGGCGGCCCGCTTATCGACGCCGGCCATAAAGTCCGGCTGGTCGATGCCGAATTCGGGCCGATGCCGTTGGAAACGCTGGTGCGCGATGCGCTCAGCGGCCAGCCCGATTGCATCCTGATCGGCCATTCCGGCTCGACCTCGGCGCATCCCACCGCGCTCGCGATCGCCCGCATGGTCAAGGCGCTCGAGCCGGCGACGCTGGTGATCTATGGCGGCGTGTTCCCGACCTATCACTGGCGCGACATACTGGCGGCGAGCGATGTCTTCGACTTCATCGTGCGCGGCGAGGGCGAGGCAACCATCCTTGCCCTGGTCGTGGCACTGGACAATCGCCGGCCGCTGGCCGATGTCGCGGGCATCGCCTATCGCGACGATCTCGGCCGCCCCTTCGCGACGAGGCCGGCCGGGACCATTGCCAATCTGGACGAGTACCGCGTCGGCTGGGAGCTGATCGATCACCGCCGCTACAGCTATTGGGGCGGCAAGCGCGCCGTGGTCATGCAGTTTTCGCGGGGCTGCCCGCATCTGTGCAATTATTG
This sequence comes from Mesorhizobium sp. C416B, assembly GCF_030323165.1. NCBI lineage: Bacteria > Pseudomonadati > Pseudomonadota > Alphaproteobacteria > Hyphomicrobiales > Phyllobacteriaceae > Mesorhizobium > Mesorhizobium sp. C416B. The sequence goes on along the minus strand of NZ_CP100471.1, from coordinate 3,671,430 downwards.
CGGCCAGCGCGGTTTCTGGACCCGCTGGCGGCACCGCGACCCCAAGAAATTTGCGCAGGAGATTGCCTGGCTGCACCGCCAGCACGGCGTCGAACTGATCAACCTCGCCGACGAAAACCCGACCGTATCGAAGAAGGTTTGGCGCGCCTTTCTCGATGCGCTGATCGCCGAGAACGTGCCGGTGCTGATCGTCGGCTCGACCCGGGCCGACGACATCGTGCGCGATGCCGACATCCTGCACCTCTATCGCAAGGCCGGCGTCATCCGCTGGCTGCTCGGCATGGAAAACACCGACGAGCAGACGCTTCAATTGATCCGCAAGGGCGGCAGCACCTCATCCGATCGCGAGGCAATCCGGCTGCTCCGCCAGCATGGCATACTGTCGATGGCGACTTGGGTGGCCGGGTTCGAGGATGAGACCTTTCGCGATCTGTGGCGCGGCTTTCGCCAGTTGCTGGCCTATGACCCCGACCAGATCCAGGCGCTCTATGTCACGCCGCACCGCTGGACGCCGTTCTTCCGCATCGCCAAGGACCGCAAGGTGATCCAGACGGATGCCCGGCTGTGGGACTACAAGCACCAGGTGCTGCAGATGACCCGCCTGAAACCGTGGATGCTGTTCTTCTCGGTCAAGCTGATCGAGGTCGCGGTGCAGTCGCGGCCGAAGGCGCTGGCGCGCATTCTCTTCCACCCCGATCCCGAACAGCGCCATTCGATGCGCTGGTACACGCAAATGGGCCGCCGCGTCTGGTTCCGCGAGGTCTGGGGTTTTCTGGCCCGCGACCGCCGCCTCAAGGATGGTCCGACGCTGGCTGAGTTCTGGGGCGCGCCGCAGGATGCCGATGAGGAATCCATGGTCGTCATGCGCCCGCCGCGCAAGCCGGCCGAAGCGGCTGTCGCGATCTCGGCCGGCCCCTGACAGGCTCGCTGCCATTTATAGATACGTACCGTATGCGTATTGACATACGCAGCGTATGTACCCACTTCAAGCATACGGGGCGTATGTGAGTGACCCGGACAATGGAGTGAAAATGACCAAACGTGACGCGATCTTTCCTGCCGGCCGGCAGGCTCTCTATGAGATCAATCGCTATTCTGCTGCAATACGATCGGGCGATCTTTTGTTCGTCTCGGGCCAGGTCGGCAGCCGCGAGGACGGGTCGCCCGAACCTGTCTTCGAAAAGCAGGTCCAGCTTGCCTTCGACAATCTCGCGGCAGTGCTGAAAGCAGCGGGCGCCACGTTCGACGATATAGTCGACGTGACCACCTTCCACACGGATCCGGCAGCGCAATGGCCCGTGATCGATGCCGTTCGGCTGAAGGTGTTCGGTGAACCGCCCTACACCAATTGGACGGCGGTCGGCGTCAACTGGTTAGCCGGCTTCGACTTCGAGATAAAGGTCATCGCGCGCCTGCCCCAGCCTGCCTAACGGCTGGCCAGCCGATCGACTGGCCGCCAAGCCAGTTGCACCTCAGGGCACGATCAGCGTGCCGGCGCCGTGTTCGGTGAACAGTTCCAAAAGCACCGCATGCGGCGTCTTGCCGTTGAGGATGACGACGCCTTCGACGCCGCGCTCGATCGCCTCGATGCAGGTCTCGACCTTGGGGATCATGCCGCCCGACACCGTGCCGTCCTTGATCAGCGCCTTGGCTTCGGCCACTGTCAGTTCGTCGATCAGCTTCTTGTTCTTGTCGAGCACGCCGGGCACGTCGGTCAGGAACAAAAGGCGCGTCGCCTGGCAGGCGCCGGCGATGGCGCCGGCAAAGGTGTCGGCATTGATGTTGTACGTGTGGCCGTCGCGGCCCGGCGCCACCGGCGCCAGCACCGGGATCATTTCCGAGCGTGCCAGCAGGTCGAGCAGGGTGCGGTCGACCTCGACCGGCTCGCCGACGAAACCGAGATCGAGCACACGCTCGATGTTGGAGTCCGGGTCGATCATGGTCTTGCGCGCCTTTTCGGCGAACACCATGTTGCCGTCCTTGCCGCACAGGCCGATCGCCCATTCGCCCTCGGCGTTGATCAGCGCGACGATCTCCTTGTTTATCGAACCGGCCAGCACCATCTCGACGATCTCGACCGTCTTCTGGTCCGTGACGCGCAGCCCGCCTTCGAACTTGGATTCGATGCCCATCTTGGCCAGCATGGCGCCGATCTGCGGCCCGCCGCCATGGACGACGATCGGGTTGACGCCGGACTGCTTCAGCAGCGCGATGTCACGGGCGAAAGCCTTGCCGAGCTCGATATCGCCCATGGCATGACCGCCATATTTCACCACCACCGTCTTGTGCTCGTAGCGCTGCATATAGGGCAGAGCCCGCGAGAGCAGGGCGGCCTGCATTTCGGCGGTGGCGGTGATCTCCGTCATCGGCATGGTTCCCTGGATGCGGGTAAGGACGGCGGCGTCTTAGCGGGAATTGGCCCAGGCCGCAAACAGCTTTGCTATCACGATGATGAAATCTGCCGGATCAGGCCGGCACCTTGAGCGGCGCCCGCCGCGTCAGCCACCCGGAAACCTTCTCCATCTGCGCGGCAAGCGACAAAAGCGTCCTGCTCGTCGCCGGGGCGGCCGACGGCCTGGATGCCGAGCGGCAGGCCATTCTGGATCGCCGGCCAGTGGTGAACCACAGGCTCTTGTCCATCAATCGCCCAAACAGGGATCTGATCTCCAAGGCACGGGTCAGATGCAATTTTTCGAGCAGGTTTCGATGAGCTCGTCGGCCCCCTTCGGGTCCATGGCGCGCAGGCAAGCGGCGGATGCGCAATGATCGGGTTGCCTCGGCGCGCGCGATCGCAGCATCGACAAGGTCCGGCGGCGAGATCTCGCCTCTGTGCAACAGCTCTGCCAAGCCGGTCGCATCGTTCTCCCACAGCATCCGTTCGGCCGACATTGCTGTCCCCTATCTGCGGGAGGCTAACGACAGCCGATTTCCTTGGCAACCGACCGGCGATTACTGGCGATTGGGCGCGGACATCGATTGCGTGGACAACAAGATTTCTGCCTTTGCAAATAAATTGTGATCGCTTAGCTTGTCCGTATGACGCCGCAGGATATCTCCACCCTGATTGTCCGGACCTCGATGAAGGATCGGACTGCGTTCGATCTGCTTTACCGGCAAACCAGTGCGAAACTTTTCGGCGTGTGCCTTCGTGTATTGAAGGATCGCGGAGATGCGGAAGAAGCGCTGCAAGAGGTCTTCGTCAAAGTGTGGACGAAGGCGGACCGTTTCGCTGTTTCTGATCTAAGCCCAATCTCCTGGCTGGTGGCCATAGCACGCAATCATGCGATTGATCGCATCCGGTCGCGACGCAAGCCCGCTGCCGATATCGATGCCGCGCTCGACGTGGCTGACCCCGGTCCGGGGCCAGAGGCTATGGTTGTTGCGGGCGGTGAATCCGAGCGCATCTATCAGTGCCTTGAAGAGTTGGAACAAGACCGGGCGCAAGCCGTTCGGGGTGCTTATTTGAACGGCGAAAGTTACGCCGAGCTCGCGGAACGTCACAAGGTTCCGCTCAACACGATGCGGACATGGCTGCGCCGCAGCCTGTTGAAACTTAGAGAATGTCTGGAAAGATGACCCTGGCAGAAGAAAATGGACCGGAACGTGGAGGCGACGACCTGCTCGCAGCCGAATACGTTCTCGGCGTGCTGCCGGCGGATGAGCGCCAGATAGCCTCCGGACGCATCGACGCGGAGACCGGCTTTGCCCGTCTCGTCGATTCCTGGGAAGTGAATCTCTCGCCGATGGCTGCCGCTTATGCTGAGGTAGAGCCGCCGGCCACCATCAAGCCGGCTATCGATCGACGGCTGTTCTCCTCCACCGCGGCGTCGACGACGGCCCCGAGCGGCAGCCTGTGGTCCAGCCTTAGCTTCTGGCGCGGCCTCACCGCAGCGGCTCTCGCGGCCCTGGTGCTCTATGTCGCCGTGCCCTACGTCAGGTCGCCGGTCGTCGTGCCGCAGGAGCGCCTCGTCGCCTCGCTGGCTGCCGAAGGCAGCGATGTCAAATACCTCGTCGTCTACGACGCTTCCCGCCGCGATGTCGGCCTGTCGCTGGTTTCGGGCGAACGCGCCCCCGGCAAGGACTTCGAACTGTGGATGATCGAAGGCAAGAATGCGCCGGTCTCGATGGGTGTCATTCCCGCCGGCCAGGTCACGCACATTCCGGTTACCCCGGCAGTGCAGCAGAAGCTGGCGCAAGGCGCCGTGCTTGCCGTCAGCGTCGAGCCGACGGGCGGTTCGACGACCGGACAGCCGACCGGACCGGTCGTTGCCGCGGGCGACCTGAAGGGCATCTGATAAATCGTAAGATCATGACGTGACAATGAAGACAGCGGAAGTACATCTTCCGCTGTTTTCGTTTTGGATACGCTGCTGGAGATTAGAGGTTCGATCTCCGGAGATTAATTCGTCGACAAAATAAAGGAAATTTTTCCCGGCGCGCGGAAACTCAGGCAGTTCTATTTCGTATCTCCTCATGTTCCGAAAGAGGAAACAATAACCCCGAGGAGTTCGAACACTATGCGTAGAATCGCCACCCTTTTGCTCGCCGGTACCATTACCGTCTCCGCCCTCGCCACGGTCGCCTATGCCGAGAATCCGATGGTTGGCGGCGCCGCCATGTTCGCCAACAGGAACATCGTCGAGAACGCCGTCAATTCGAAGGACCACACCACGCTGGTCGCCGCGGTCAAGGCTGCCGGCCTGGTCGAGACACTGCAGGGCGCCGGCCCGTTCACCGTCTTCGCGCCGACCAATGAGGCCTTCGCCGCGCTTCCGGCTGGCACGGTCGAGACGCTGCTCAAGCCCGAGAACAAGGACAAGCTCACCAAGATCCTGACCTGCCATGTCATCGGCGCCAAGGCGATGGGCGCCGATGTCGCCTCGATGGCCAAGGCCGATGGCGGCACCCACAAGGTCAAGACGGTCGGCGGCTGCGAGCTGTCGCTCAAGGCCGATGGCGGCAAGGTCACCGTAGCCGACGAGAACGGCAATGTCGCCAATGTCACGATCGCCGATGTCGAGCAGTCGAACGGCGTCATCCACGTCATCGACAAGGTCCTGCTGCCGAAGATGTAACAAAGCCCCTGCCGCCGACGAACAGGCGGTAAGCTCCTGCAGATTGCGCGGCCCCGCCCCCGTGGGCCGAGCAACGACCGAGCGCTCCATCCCGTCCGCAACAAGCGCGGAGCCGGTGTGGAGCGTTCGTTTGCAGGACAACCGTCACCGGCTTTTGATTTTCCAGTGGCGGCCAAAATTGGCAAAACAACCCGCAGGAGGATTTCTGTCATGAACCGTCGAGATTTGCTTTTGAGCGGCGCCGCCATCGTTGCCGTGGCCGGCGCGGCGGCAACGTTGCGCATGGGCGGGCCCGCTAAGGCTGCCGAAACCTTCGAGGTCACCAAGACCGACGCCGAATGGCACGCCATCCTGTCCGACGAAGCCTTCAACGTGCTGCGCAAGGAAGGCACCGAGTATCCCGGCACCAGCCCGCTGCTGAACGAGCATCGCAAGGGCATTTTCGCCTGCGCCGGTTGCGACCTGCCGGTCTACCCCTCAGACACCAAGTTCGAGTCCGGCACCGGCTGGCCGAGCTTCTGGCAGGAGATTGCCAACGCCGTCGGCAAGACCGAGGACCGTTCGCTGGGCATGACCCGCACCGAGGTTCATTGCCGCCGCTGCGGCGGTCATCTCGGCCATGTCTTCGATGACGGTCCCGCACCCACCGGCCTGCGCCATTGCATCAACGGCGTGGCGCTCAGCTTCAAGCCGGCCACTGCCTGACCGTTCGGCGTCTTTTGGCGGGATTGGGGATTTGGCGCCGGCGTGACGACCGCCTCCTATCTCTTGAAATGGGGCGAAAACAGTCAACTTCAAGAATTGGCAGACGGCTTTTTATGCGTAGATTCCGCAGCCCTTAACGAGAGGGCCAGAACCTATGCAACTAACTGAAGCACGGGCTCGCGACGGCGAGCCCAAATCGACCTCCAAATCGACCGACGGTGTTGATGCGGACCGGCCGCGAATATCCCATTCCGTGGTGATCGCCGGCGGCGGCCCGACCGGGTTGATGCTGGCCGGCGAGCTTTCCCTGGCCGGCATCGATGTCGCCATCGTCGAGCGGCGCGAGAACCAAGACCTCGCGGGCGCGCGCTCGGGCGGCCTGCATTCGCGCACCATCGAGATCTTCGACCAGCGCGGCATTGCCGATCGGTTCCTGTCGCAAGGCCAGACCGCACAGGTCGCAGGCTTCGCCGGCGTTTCGCTTGATATCAGCGACTTCCCCACCCGCCACAATTACGGGCTGGCGCTGTGGCAAAAGCACATAGAGCGCATCCTTGCCTGCTGGGTCGAGGAGCTTGGCGTCACGTTCTACCGTGGCCGCGAGGTGACAGGCTTGGTGCAGGATGGCGGCGGCGTCGATGTCGCGCTGAGCGATGGCGGGTCGCTTCGTGCCGATTATCTCGTCGGCTGCGACGGCGGCAGAAGCCTCGTGCGCAAGGCGGCGGGCATCGAGTTCCCCGGTTCCGAGCCGACAACCAGCAATTTGATCGCCGAGATCGAGGTAACGGAAGAGCCGCAATGGGGTATCCACCGCGATGCCATCGGAATTCACGGCCTCAGCAGACTGGAAGACGGTACGGTGCGGGTGCTGGTGACCGAACGCGAGGTCGGGACCGGCGGCGTGCCCACATTGCATGAGCTCAGCGAGGCGCTCATTGCCGTCTACGGCACCGATTACGGCGTCCACAATCCAACATCGCTGGCCCGCTTCACCGACATGACCCGGCAGGCAGCCTCATACCGCAAGGGGCGGGTGCTGCTCGCCGGCGACGCCGCGCATGTGCATCCACCGGACGGTGGACAGGGGCTGCAGACCGGCGTGCAGGACGCGGTCAATCTGGGCTGGAAGCTCGCCCAAGTGGTCAGGAAAACTGCGCCCGAAAGCCTGCTCGACAGCTACCAGGCAGAGCGCCACCCGATTGCCGCGCGTGTGATGAAAAACACCATGGCGTCGGTCGTGCTCCGTCGCGAAGACGAGCGCACCAAGGCGCTGCGCGATACAGTGTCGGAACTTCTCGGCATGGAAGAGCCGCGCAAGCGTTTTGCCGGCCTGTTGTCCGGCCTGGACATCCACTACGATATTGGCGAGGGGCATCCGCTGCTGGGGCGTCGCATGCCGGATCTCGACCTCGTCACCGCTGCCGGTCCGCTGCCGGTTTTCGCCCTGCTGCACGACGCTCGGCCGCTGCTGCTTAATCTTGGTGAGCCCGGCGCTTTTGGTATCGGCCAGTGGGTGGAGCGGATTCAGCTGGTCGACGCCAGCTACGATGGCGCGTGGGAGCTTCCGGTGCTGGGGGCAGTCGAAGCCCCACGCGCAGTGCTGGTCCGGCCTGACGGTTATGTGGCCTGGGTCGGCGGCCCTGAAGCAGCCGGGCTAACCGACTCGCTGACCAAATGGTTTGGGCCGCCTCGACCAAGGAGCTTGACAACGATCGATGCTTAAGCGTGACCCCGGAAATCGGGGGTGATTTCCGGGGTCACACATGAGGGCGCCAGGCGGGGGATCCGGCGCGCTCAATGGCCTCCGCCACCGCTGCCCGCGGGCGGCGCCGGCTTGGCGATGACCAGGGTGAAGACCGCCATGGTCGCGAACAGCACGGTCAGCATGGTGAACACGTCCATGAACGACAGCAGCGACGCCTGCTGCTGGACCATGCCCGACAGTTTGGAGATCGCCGCCTTGGTGGCGTCGAGGCCGGGAGTCTGCTGGAAGTCGAGCGTCATGTTCTGCAGCTTGGTCTGCGCCGCCGCACTGCCCCATTCCACATGCTCGGCCAGCCTGGCGTAGTGGAAGGCGCTGCGATCGATCAGCACGGTGTTGATGACGGCAAGGCCGACCGCACCGCCGAGGTTGCGGGTCAGGTTGAACAGGCCCGACGCGTTCTTCAGCCGGTCCGGCGGCAAGGTGCCGAGCGCAATGTTGTTGATCGGCACCATGCACAGCATCATCGAGCTGCCGCGCAGGATCTGCGGGATCAGCAATTCCCAGAAATCCCAGTCGGCGGTCAGATGCGTCATCCACCATGTGCCGGCAGCGAAGCCGAACAGCCCGATCATCATCATGATGCGCAAATCCATCTTGCTCGACAGGATGCCGGAAATCGGCGCAGTGACGAACATCGCCAGGCCGCTGACGAACAGGGCTTCGCCGATCATCAAGGAATCGTAGCCGCGGATGCGTCCGAGGAACACCGGGTAGAGATAGGTCAGACCGTACAGGCCGATGCCGATGACGAAGGAGAACAGCGAACCGAAGGCGAAATTGACGTTGGTGAAGGCCCTGAGATCGACGATCGGCTCCTCGGCGGTGAAGGCACGCCAGAAGAACAGCGCCGCACCGACAACCATGATGATGGCGCACATGAACACGGCCTGTTCCTGCAGCCAGTCATGGTTCGGACCTTCCTCGAGCACATATTCCATGCAGCCGAGAAACGCCGCCATGCCGGCAAGGCCCCACCAGTCGAACTTGCTGAACAGGCCGAGATTGGGCTTGTCAAAATCGATCAGGGTCCAGGTCGTGACCGTCACCAGAATGCCTGGAATGACATTGATGAGGAACAGCCAGTGCCACGACATGGCATGGCTGATATAGCCGCCGACGGTCGGGCCGATGGTCGGCGCCAGCGTCGCCACCAGGCCGATCATCGGCGACACCATGGCGCGGCGCGACGGCGGGAAGATGGTGAAGGCGGCGGCGAAAACGCTCGGGATCATGCCGCCGCCGATAAAGCCCTGGATGGCTCGGTAGACGATCATCTGGTCGATGTTGGTGGCGGTCGCGGCCAGCGCGCTGGCCGCCGTGAAGCCGGCCGCGGCGCCTGCAAACAGCACGCGCGTCGACAGCATCCGGCTGAGGAAGCCCGACAGCGGGATCATCACCACTTCGGCGATCAGATAGGCGGTCTGCACCCATGGGATTTCGTCGGAACTGGCGCTGAGGCCGGCCTGGATCTCGGCCAGCGAGGCTGAGACGATCTGGATGTCGAGGATCGCCATGAACATGCCGAACACCATCGCCAGGAAGGCGATGAGGCGGCGCGTCGAGATGGTCGTCGGCACCGCTGGCATGGCCGGCGCCGCTCCTGCTGTTATGGTTGCGGTTGCCATGGCGTTGCTCCCGGCTTTCGCTCAGTTCGCCGCGGCCGGAGCCGTGCGGCTGTCGACGGCGACAACGACGCTCAGGCCGGCGCGCAGCCTGCCTGCCTTCAGCACATCGGCCGGGACGTCGATGCGAACCGGGATGCGCTGCACCACCTTGGTGAAGTTGCCGGTGGCATTTTCCGGCGGCAGGAGCGAGAACACGGCACCCGAAGCCGGCGCCAGCGACGACACCGTGCCTTCGAAATCATGGCCGTCCGTGGCGTCGACCGAGACCCGAACCTTCTCGCCGGGCACCAGCTTGGCCAGCTGCGTCTCCTTGAAGTTGGCAACGATGTAGAGCTTGTCCAGCGGCACCACGACGGCGAGCTTCTGGCCGGGGCTGACGAGGTCGCCCTGCTCGACCGAGCGGTTGCCGACGACGCCGTCATAAGGCGCCTTGAGCACGGTGAAGGACAGATCGCGCGCGGCCTTGTCGCGGTTCAGCCGCAGCGAAGCCAGCGTGCTGGCCGATTCGGCGCGCTGCGCTTCGAACACGCCGATATTGGCCTGTGCGGCTGCAATCTGCGCGTCGGCGCCGACAAGGGCCGCATTGGCCTGGTCGAGAGCGGTCTGGGCATCGTCCAGTTGCGCCTGCGTGCCGACATGCGTCTTGACCAGTTGCGCGGCGCGCTGCTGGGCGCGAGCGGCGTTGTCGGCTGCCGCCTGGTCGGCGACCTTGTGCGCCTGCGCCTGTTGCAGCGAAGCTTGCGCCGCCTTGGTCTGCGCGTCGATACGGTCGAGCGTCTTGGCCAGCGTGGCGATCTGCGCCTCCGCCTGGGCAACGGCTATTCTGTAGTCGCCGTCGTCGATCGTCAGCAGCGGATCGCCGGCCTTGACCTGCTGGTTCTCCGAGACCTTGACTTGATCGACATAGCCGGAAATCTTCGGCGAGACGAACGACATGTCGGCCTGGACATAGGCATCGTCGGTCGAAATCAGGAACCGGCCGTCGGTCCAGTAATTATAGCCATACCAGGCGCCGGCACTGAGCAGAGCGAGGCCGATGATCGGCAGCATCAACGAGCGAGCCGACCGCTTCTTCTTGGCCGGCACCTCGGCCAAAACTTCGGCGGCAGGCTTGATGGGCGCTTCCGGCGCTTCGATAACCGGCGAGACCTTGGCGTTGGGAAAGGGGCGGACTTCGGCGGTGGTTGGCGTGTTCGAGGACATGATATCTCGCTACCGTAGCTACATAAGGAAAATGTGTTATACTGAACCGTTCGGTTCGATGCGAACGTTGACATAGCGCTAAGGCGGGCCCATATCAAGAGCAATCGAACCGCTCGGTTCGAATTATTTCGCGAGGTGTGACTTTAATGGCCGACACGTTACCCGACGTCGAAAATGATCGGTGCGATGTGCTGGATAGTGCGCGTCGCGGCCGCCCGGCGGCGGGCCAGGATCCGGTCAAGCGCAGCCAGATCATTGAGGGCGCGCGGCGCGTGTTCATCGACAAGGGCTTCGAAGCGGCGTCGATGAACGACATTACCCGCGAGGCCGGCGTCTCCAAGGGCACGATCTATGTCTACTTCGCCAACAAGGAAGAGCTGTTCGAGGCGCTGATCGAGGAAGAGCGCGGCACCATCTTCAAGAACATGTACGACATGCTCGACCGCGCCGACGATCTGCGCCAGACGCTGGTGAAATTCGGCAAGGTGCTGTCGATGAAGATCACCTCGGCCAAGGTCATCCAGGCGCAACGCACCGTGATCGGCGCCTCCGACAGGATACCGGACATGGGCGCGCGGTTTTACGAACGTGGCCCCAAACGCGGCCACGACAAGGTGGTCAAGTTCCTCAATGCAGCCATCGAACGCGGCCTGCTCAAGATCGATGATGTCGATCTTGCCGCCTATCAATTCACCGAACTGTGCCTCGCCGGCCTGTTTCGCCAGTGCATCTTCGCCTACCGCACCAAGGCGCCGAGCCAGGATGAAATCGACCACATCGTGCGGTCGGGCGTCAGCCTGTTCCTGAAGTCCTACGGCACCGAAAAGCTTGCCGAGGAAGAAAGCCATCAGATGATCGCGCTCGAGGCGAAGTCCAAGGCAAAGGCCTAGTTAGCCAAAGGTCTTTTTTCGCAACTCCGGACGGAAAACCGCTTCACACTTTTCCCGGAGTTGCTTTTAACCGCCATTGGCCGCCAGCACGATCGCCGCGCGCAGTTCGTCCAGACCCTCGCCCTTTTCCGACGACGTGGCGAGCACGAACGGAAACGCCGCCGGTCGCTTCTTGATCTTCAGTAATGTCTCTTCGATCAGCCGCGGCACGCCGGCGGCCTTGATCTTGTCGGTCTTGGTCAGCACGATCTGGTAGGACACCGCCGCCTTGTCGAGCAGTGACAGCACCTCGTCGTCCTTGGCTTTGATGCCATGCCGGGAATCGATCAGCACATAGACTCGCTTCAGCGTCACGCGGCCCTTGAGATAATCGAAGACCAGCTTGGTCCAATCGTCGACTTTTTCCTTCGGCGCGCTGGCATAGCCGTAGCCCGGCATGTCGACCAGCGCCATTGGCGGCAAGTCGGTGCCTTCGCCGGAAAACCCGCCCGGCACGAAATAGTTGAGCTCCTGCGTGCGCCCCGGCGTGTTGGAGGTGCGCGCCAGCCCGTTATGGCCGACGAGCGCATTGATCAGCGACGACTTGCCGACATTGGAGCGGCCGGCAAAGGCGATCTCAGGCGGCCCCTCCGGCGGCAGGAACTTCATCGCCGGCACGCCGCGGATGAAGATCCACCCCTTGGTGAACAGGTCGGTGCCGATGACGGTGTTGCCCAGCGCGTTCAAATCGCTGCCTCCAGCCTGGAAATATCGGCGCCCCGAATGGCGTTGAGGTTGCGGCCGATCTTGTCCACCGGCCAGTTCCACCACGCCACGGAAAGCAGCCGCCTGACCGTCCTGTCGTCGAAACGCATCTTCACCACCTTTGCCGCATTGCCGGCGACGATCGCATAGGCCGGCACGTCATGCGTCACCACCGATTTCGCCGCCACGATGGCGCCATTGCCGACCGACACGCCGGGCATGATCACCGCATCCATGCCGATCCATACATCATTGCCGACCACCGTGTCGCCGCGCAGTTCCTGCGACCACGTCTTCGGGTCGAAGCCTTGCTCCCAGCCATGGCCGAAAATGTTGAACGGATAGGTGGAAAAGCCGGACATGGCATGGTTGGCGCCGTTCATGATGAAGCGCGCGCCCTCGGCGATGGCGCAGAACTTGCCGATGATCAGCTTGTCGCCGATGAAGGGATAATGATGCAGCACGCACCGCTCGGCGAATTTGTCCGGTCCGTCAGGATCGTCATAGTAGGTGAACTCGCCGATCTCGATATTCGGCGCGGTGACCAGGGGCTTGAGGAAGCCGACGCGGGTGTGCATCGGGATCGGGTGTTTGATGTCTGGGTTGGGTCCGTCCATGGCGAGATCCGTCGAGAGTGGCGCAAATTAAAGCCGCCATTCGAGATGGCGTGATCCGCCCTATAGCACCAATCGCCCGATGAGCGAGCCCTGCTGGGCTTCGATGTTCAGTTCGTGCCGCGGCAGATCACGATCAGGTCGACCGCCGCCGTCGGCTAAGGCGCCCTGAAACAAAAAAAACGGGGCCCTGCGAAGGACAAGCAGGACCCCGGTGGTGTCGAAGACGGCTTCAAAAGAATGGCACCTCCTCGTGAGGTGGGGAAGGCAGACCGAGAAAGCCCGTCGCAGCCCGCCGTCATTCCCCGTTGCGTAAAGCCGTTACTTCGGCAACAGCACCTTGTTGACGACGTGGATGACGCCGTTCGACTGGTTGACGTCGGCGACCGTTACCTTGGCGGCGCCGCCGGATTCGTCGACGATATAAAGCGCGCCTTTTTTTACCTCGGCGATCAGCGTGTCGCCGCTGACGGTCTTCATTTCATACTTGCCACCCATCGCCTTGGCCTTGGTCATCATATCCTTGGCCGAGATCTTGCCGGCCACGACATGGGCGGTCAGGATCTTGGTCAGCTTGTCCTTATTTTCGGGCTTCACCAGCGTGGCGACGGTGCCGGCCGGCAGTTTCTTGAAGGCGGAATCGGTCGGCGCAAACACCGTGAAGGGTCCCGCGCTTTCCAGCGTGTCGACCAGGCCGGCGGCCTTGACGGCGGCAACCAGCGTCTTGTGGATCGGCGAGTTGAGGGCGTTCTCGACGATGTTCTTCGAGGTCAGCATCGCAGCGCCGCCAACGGCGGGATTGGCGAGCGTATAGGCCGTCGTAGCTGCGAGGCCCGATAGAGCCAGGCCGGCGGAAAAGCAGAATGCCTTGAGGATGGACTTTGCCATTGGAGAACCCTTCTGGTGCGACAATTGTTGATTCGATTGTCGGGAAGAGTTACGCGGCGATTGCGGGAAAGTTTCGGTGCAGAGTAAAAAAGGATAATGATAACAAATATTTAAAGGCGAATGCCCATTCCACGCGCCGCATCCCCGCGATGGACATGACGGGGTCACGGATCAAAAACAGCGGTCTTCGGATTAGAGCTGATCGGTGTTGATCGGCCTTGGCGGTACAAGCAGCAGCCACGCCGGTTGCACGCCGCAAGTTTCGCGCCTCACGGGAACGTGATGCGCGCCTCGTCCACAAAAAACACCGGACGAGCCGGGGCTTTGATTGCCACGCTGTTTATTCAGCTGGCGAGGGTTTCTTTCGGAACAATGCCGTCAGATTGTCCCACAATTCGATCTTGGCGCCCTGGCGCTTCATGATCACGCCCTGCTGCAGGATCGACAGCGTGTTGTTCCAGGCCCAGTAGATGACGAGGCCGGCCGGGAAGCTGCCCATCATGAAGGTGAAGATCACCGGCATCCAGGTAAAGATCTGCGCCTGCGTCGGATCCGGCGGGGTCGGGTTCATGCGCATCTGCAGGAACATGGTGATGCCCATCACCACCGCCCAGGCGCCCATATGCGGCAGGAAGGCCGGTGGCGCGAAGGGCAGCAGGCCGAACAGGTTGAAGACCGAGGTCGGATCGGGCGCGGCCAGATCCTGGACCCAGCCGAAGAACGGCGCGTGCCGCATCTCGATGGTGATGTAGAGCACTTTGTAGAGCGAGAAGAACACCGGGATCTGCAGCGCCACCGGCCAGCAGCCGGCGAGCGGATTGATCTTCTCGGTCTTGTACAGCTCCATCATCGCCTGTTGCTGCTTCATCTTGTCGTCCGCGTATTTCTCGCGGATCTCGAGCATCTTGGGCTGCACCTTCTTCATGTTCGCCATCGACGCATAGGATTTGTTGGCGAGCGGGAAGAAGAGGGTTTTGACGACGACGGTGGTGGCAAGGATGGCCAGACCGAAATTGCCGAAGAATTTGTACAGCGTGTCGATCAGGTAGAACATCGGCTTGGTGATCCAGATGAACCATCCCCAATCGATCAGCCGGTCGAACAGCCTGATCTGGCGGTCCTGGGCGTAGGCGTTGATCTTGTTGACTTCCTTGGCGCCGGCGAAGATCTCGGTCTCGACCGTCGCCGACTGCCCGGCGGCAATGGTGATCGGGTCGGTGAGGAAGTCCGACTGGTAGCGCGGGCGGCCATTGTCGTAATAGGCATAGTGCGGCTGGAACGGCTGCTTCTCGGTCGGCACCAGGGTAACCGCCCAATATTTGTCGGTGATGCCAAGCCAGCCATCGGTCGATTTGCTCGGCGTATAGAGCTTGTTCTTCTCGATGTCGGCGTATTTGTGCTCCTGCAGGCCTTCGGTTCCCGTGACGCCGATCAGGCCTTCATGCAGCACATAGGAGCTGGCGACGGCCGGCTTGTCGAAACGGATGACGCGGCCGTAATTGGACAGCGTGACGGGGGTCGAGCCTGAATTCTGCACCGCATCGGAAACGGTGAACATGTAGTCGCCGTCGACGGAGATCGTGCGCTTGAAGGTCAGGCCCTTGTCGTTGGTGAAGGTCAGCGTCACTGGCGTCGCCGGCGTCAGCGTCGCATTGCCGTCGACGCTCCAGACCGTTTCCGGGCCCGGCACCGTGCCGGTCGTGTCGCTGCCGACAAAGCCGATCTCGGCATAATAGCCGGTGGGCAGCGCCTGCGGATTGAGCAGCTGGATCTGCGGCGATGTCTTGTCGACCGTCTCGGTGTAGTGCTTGAGCTTTAGGTCGTCGAGGCGGGCGCCGGTGAGGTTGATCGAGCCCGACAGACTCGGCGTGTCGATGTTGACGCGGGCCGTCTTGGCCACTTCCTGCGCGCGGCCTTCCGGCGTCGTGACATAGGTGCCGGGCGCGTTTGGAATGGCGCCGGGCGCTGCGGGCGCCGGCGTGCCGCCGGGGTTGGCGGCCTCGGCCGCCTTCTTCTGCTCCGCCGCCCGCTGCTCTTCGATGCGGGCCGCCTCGCGCTGCTGTTCGCTGCGCGGCAGCACATAGAAATATTGCCACAGCCCGAGGATTAGCACCGACAAGACGATGGTGATGTAGAAGTTCCGGTTGTTTTCCATCGAAAGCCCTTGGCCTATCGTGTTCCGCTGAGACGGCGGGAGAGTTCGGCCTTCAACTGGCCGAACGGAATGGGGAGCACGTCTTCACGCCCGACGATGACATAGTCATTGCCGGGCGCCATGTCACTTGCGGCATGGGTGCGCACGGCTTCTTTCAGCCGCCGCCTGACGCGGTTGCGGACAACCGCATTGCCGACCTTCTTGGTGACGGTGAAGCCGACGCGCGGCGGCAGGCCGTCATTGCGGTCGAGAACTTCGACGAGAAAAAGCCGCCCGCGCCGCTTTTCACCGCGGCGGACGGCCAGGAATTCCGCACGTTTCAGAAGCCGCTTGGGGTTTGGTCCCACTGGCTTGCCGGTTGCGGGCAACGATCTCGTCTTCCGTTCAGGCGCTGAGCCGCTTGCGGCCGCGGTTGCGGCGAGCTGCGACGACGCCGCGACCACCCTTGGTGGCCATGCGAGCACGGAAACCGTGCCGGCGTTTGCGGACGAGTTTGGACGGTTGGTAGGTACGCTTCATTTGTTTTAATACCGCGGGGTGCGGCCCTTCTTGATTCTGTCACTGTGTAACAGGAGCTTTGCCGGGCCGGCATTGGCGCGATCGAAACCGCGCCGGGACGAATGGCCCGAGCGTGAGCGGCTTATAGAAAGAAGGGTTTTGGGAGTCAATCCAGCGCGAACTATGAGTTCGTCGCAGCGCGAACGCCAGTTCGTCGCAGTGCGAACTGCCAGTTCGTCACGACGCGACACCCCGTTCGTCGCGGCGCGAACACCCAGTTCGAGGCTATCTTTATTGCTGGCACCATCGTCCAACGAAGGATGAAATTGGCAAAAAAGCCGCAATCGCCTAATCTCAACCGATCAAGCGTTTGTGAATACAGGCCTTAATGAGCGAAGTTGCATCAGCGGATGAAGGGAGCGGCCCGGCGACAGCCGATGCCAGCCCGGCGACCGTTCGCCCGGTTGCGAGCCGTTCGGTGCCCAATCGTTCAGTGCCCTTGGCGCGCGGCCTGTCGACCAAGCTGCTCTTGCTCACCATTGTCTTCGTGCTCCTGGCCGAAGTCCTCATTTTCCTGCCCTGGATCGCCAGCTACCGCCTGGCCTGGCTGAAGGAGCGGCTAAGCACCGCTGCCGCGGTGTCGATCGTGCTGGTGCAGGGTGAGCCCAATTCGCTCTCCCGCGCCGCCCAGAACGACGTGCTGATGGCAATCGGCGCCAAGGCGATCGCGGTGCGCGACGGCGGCGTATCGCGCCTGCTGGTGGTGGCCGAGATGCCGCCGCAGGTCGACGAGCACATCGACATCGCCAATGTCGGCATGATCAAGGGCATGACCGGGGCGCTGGATACGCTGTTCTTCGGCGGCAAGCGCATGCTGCGGGTGTTCGGCCCGGTCGGCGACAGCGACAAGGAATTCGAGCTGATCATGCCCGACTATTCCCTCCGCAACGCCATGCTGCGCTATTCGCGCAACGTCGCCTTCGTCTCGCTGCTGATCTCGCTGTTCACCGCAATGCTGGTCTATGCCGCGATCGACCTGATCATGATCGGCCCGATCCGCACCATGACGCGCTCGATGCTGTCCTTCTCCGAGGCGCCCGACGATCCAGGGCGCATCATCCACCCGGCCGCCCGTGCCGACGAGATCGGCGTTGCCGAGCGCGAACTGTCGCAGATGCAGGAACGGCTGCAAAAGATGCTGTCGGAGCAGAAGCATCTTGCCGATCTTGGCCTCGCCGTCTCCAAGATCAACCATGACATGCGCAACATCCTGGCCTCGGCGCAGCTGATGTCGGACCGCCTGCGCCTGGTCAAGGACCCGACGGTGCAGGCCTTCGCGCCAAAGCTGTTGCGCGCGCTCGACCGCGCCGTCTCCTATTCCGAAGGTGTGCTCCACTATGGTCGCACGCAGGAGCCGGCGCCCTCACGCCGCCGCTTGCGGCTGCGCCAGCTGGTCGACGACGTCCACGGCCTGCTCGACATCGAGGACGGCATCGAATTCGTCAATGCCGTCGAGCTCGCCTTCGAGGTCGATGCCGATTCCGACCAGCTGTTTCGCGTGCTCACCAATCTGTGCCGAAACGCGGTGCAGGCGATGGCGGCCGACGCCGAGAGCGCGCTGGTGCGCCGGCTCGCCGTATCGGCCGAGCGCATAGGCAGCGTAAGCCGCATCATTGTCACCGACACCGGTCCCGGCCTGCCGGCGAAGGCGCGAGAAAACCTGTTCGCGGCGTTTCGAGGCTCGGCCCGCAGCGGCGGCACCGGCCTTGGCCTGGCCATCGCGCACGAGCTGATCCGCGCCCATGGCGGCACGGTGGAACTGGTCGAATCGATCGGCGGCCGCACCACCTTCGCCGTCACCATCCCCGACCAGCCGGTCCGCCTCGACCAGGCCCGCAACGGCCTGCGCCGCCCTGCCTGAGCTGTATTGATATTCAGCCGAAGCCGGACTGAGCTGAATCTCAGCACCCCTTTGATCGGCACCGTCGAAAGCAGCTGCGACAAAACTTTTGCCGGATTGGCTTGCTTTTCGGAAATTCAGTCGCTAGGGAACACGTCTTGTCGCGGCCGGTCGTCAGGATCGGTTAGCGGGGCTATGTAAAGCATGGCCTGTTGCGCGCCCGTAGCTCAGCTGGATAGAGCACCAGACTACGAATCTGGGGGTCAGGAGTTCGAATCTCTTCGGGCGCGCCATTTCCGCCGAATCTGCGATTTCCTGCGATCCGCTTTCGGTCTTGGGCTCGCATATGAAGAGCAGGTCGCGGAACACGTTGCCGAGCACCGCCTCATCCGAGTGCTGGAGAACTGGACGCCGCCTATTCCGGGCTTCTTCATTTATTACCCCAGTCGTCAGCCTGACTGCGCTATAAACGCGCTGCGATGTTCTTGAAACGGGAGAGTACGCGGCGACCGTTATCTGGGCGCAGCGACGCTGAATGCTCATTCACGCCGCCGCGCAGCACGCTCACTTTTCTTCCGCCTTTCCCGGATCAGGGCCCAATAGGCCTCGCTCCAGCCAGATACCGCTCATTGTCAAACGGCTCGGCGTGGGTGCTGCCCGGGCTCCACATGTGGCGGTGGGTCTCGGTCAGATTGCCGAGATAGACATGCAGCGCGCCTGAGCGGGCGATGCCGGTGTTGGCCACCGCGTGCACGGTATCAGGGGTCATGTGCACCACCGCGGGCGCCGCGATGTCGTGGCGTTCCGGCGCATCGATCTCGCTGCCGTCGACGGGATAGATGAAGTTGGTCTCGCTGCCCTTGTAGATGCCGATCAGCGCATCCATCAGATGGTTGTGCGGCGGGTACCGCAGGCCGGGCGACAGCGTGATGTGGTAGATGGTCAAGTCAGGGCTGGCATGCAGCAGCACCTCATCGTCGTCTTCCTCATGCGCGAGCACGCCTGATGCATGGAAGCGGTCGGTGTGTTCGCGCAGCACCGCCTTGACCCGTTCGATGGCATGAGCACCTTTGGCTGCGTTGACGATACCGGCGGTTACGGCGTAGAGAGGCGAGTTGGCGGCAAGAGACATTTGTCGTCATCTCCATTGGGAAGCTCAACCAATACAGCTGAGATGCTCAGGCTAGCGAATGCCGACAGACCCGTCAACCGGATGGTCGAAACGGGCAAGCAGACTACGCGGGCAGACTACGCGGGCAGACCACACGGGCAGGCAGATATGGCTCTTCCGAAATCAGTGTCACCGTCCGCCGTCAAGGCGCCGTCGACCGCCGACATATTGCGCAGCGAGGAAGCTTATGAGCAGCTGAAGAGCGACATCGTCGCCTGCGTCCTGCAACCCGGCGAAAGCCTGACCGAAAAGCAGATCGGCGACCGCTACCAGATCAGGAAGGCGACGATCCGCTCGGCTTTGGCCCGCCTGACGCAGGAAGGGCTGATCAAGAGCGAGCCGCGCCGCGGTTATGTCATCGCACCGCTTAGCCTGCGCGACGTCAACGAGATCTTCGACCTCCGCAGCCTGATCGAACCGGAAGTGTTCCGGGTGGCCGCGGCAAACCTCACCGAACGCGGGCTCGACGACATCAGGCTGGCGGCGCAGAAGGTGCTGAAGCCGGAGACGCTGCGCAGCCATGTCGCCTTTCTGGCGGCCGACCGCGCCTTTCGCCTGGCCCTGGCTGAACTCTCCGGCAATCTGCGGCTGGTTCGCCTGCTCGACCAAACGCTCGACCAGTCGGAGCGTGTCCTCCATCTCGGCTTCAAATCGCGCGACTTCACGCAAGCGATCATCGGCCAGCAGAAGGAGTTGGTGCTTGCCTGCGAGCTGGCCGAAGTCTCGGCCATCGCAAAGCTTGCCCGCTCGCAGTGCCTGTCGCTCAAGAAGCAGGTGCTCGAGGCCTTGCTCGCCGGCTCCAAGCTGCAGGACGCCAATTTGCAAAGCTTCGCCTGAGGCGCGAAGTCCGCGCTCTCTGGCCGATGCTTACTCGTCGATGAAGCGGATGTCCGCATCGGCAAGGCAATAGGGCGCGTAGCGGAAATCGCGGATATGGCTGACCTTTCCATCCTGCCAGTCGACCAGCATGAAGCCGCGCACGGCGTCATCTCCCGTTTGCGGGTTGCGGATCAGGATGGCCGGCCTGCGGTCGACGAAGCCGAGCGACAGCGCCCAGTCCTGGACACGGTCGTAATTGCCGAAATAGTTGGAAACCTGCGCCTTGCCGCGCATGCGGGTGCGGTTGACGACTTCAAGCTGGATATCCTCGGCGATCAACGCGCGCACGGCGTCGAAGTCGCGCGCGTTGAACAGGTCGACATAGCGGCGCAGGCGCCGCTCGTCGTCGGCGTCGAGCTTTGGGGCAGGCGCCTGCTCGTCCTGTGACGCCAGCAGGCGCAGCTGCGACCGCCCGCGATGCAGCGCTGCCTTGGTCGCGGCCAGCGTCGCGCCGGACACTTCGCAGGTTTCGTGCAGGCTGAGGCCAAGCACGTCGACAAGGATCACGGCGCTGCGCTGCACTGTTGCCAGCTGCATGAAGCTTCGCAGGCTGGCGGCGGTGGCGAGCCTCGCATCGGCGCTTGCGGAGGGGTCTTCGATCGTCGTCATGTCGGTCTCGCTCATGCGCGCCTGCTCCCGCTGGCGCCGGCGCAGATGATCCTGCGCGGCATTGTGGGCTATGCGGAACAGCCATTGCTCCGGACGCCCAACGGTGGCGTCGCCGTCGATGGCCTGCAGTGCCTTGATCAGTGTCTCCTGGACGATGTCCTCGCCATCGATCACCGAGCCGGCCATGCGGGCGCAGTAGCGGTGCAGCTTCGGTCGCAAGGCGCCGAGCATCGCCTCCAGGGCAACGCGGTCGAGTTTTGCTGTGTTCATCCTGTCCGTTCCCAAAATGCCGGTCTTTGCATTCAAGCCGGCACGACCTCGCCGGCCAGCATACGATAATTGCCGACGATCTTTGCCGGCGATCTGGCAAGCGGCGTCGAGCGGCGCCCGGCATGATCGGCGCTGAAGGCCTTGAAGGCTGCGAGCCCCGTCAGGCCGTCGCCATCCTGGCTGACAAGATGGATGAACTCGCCATTCTCCAGTTCCAGGACGAGGTAGCGCACGGATTGCGGCTTCGTGTCGTCGAGTGCCTCGAACACCTGTGCAACCAGCATACGGTTCTCGGCGATGCTTTCGTCCTTCACGCCGTAGCGGATGAGATTGTAGCCCATTGTCGTCTCCTGTTTTTCAACTCTGCACAGAGAAGACGTTTCGCGGCCTCGAAAAGATTCGTCGCCCGGCGAATCTTTTCGATCGTCCGGATCGTCTTTCCCGTCGACGGCTGCGCGGCAGCCGTCCAGGAGCAGGAGAGACCCATCATGCACATCCAGTTTGCCGAATTGCCGGTGTTCGACCAGGACCGCGCCAAGGCCTTCTACACCGGACATCTTGCTTGCCAAGTGGCGGAGGACCAGCTGATGGGCGACAGCGGCTGGCGCTGGATCGAGCTGACATTTCCCGGCGCCGTCACCAATTTGCATTTCGTCAAACGCCCCGATGACACGCCGGGCACTGAGCCCGTGCTGGTGCTCGTTGATGGCGATGTCGAGGCAACGGTCGCGGGCCTGAAGGCGCGCGGCGTCGAAATCATCACCGAGCCGCAGGAAGCGCCTTGGCAGCCGGGCCGCACAGTCGCCGAATTCCGCGACAGCGAGGGCAACCGCATGGTTGTCGCCAGCAAATGATCGGACCCGGCGCAAAGCCGAACTTTGACATGAGAACAACAGGAGAGATGGACATGACCCCCCAAACGTCGACGCTGAAAGTACCGGGCGCCAGCCTCTATTATGAGATGCGCGGTTCCGGCCCCGTACTGTTGATAATCCCCGGCGGACCGCAGGACGCCGGCGTCTTCGCCGATGTCGCGGGCCACCTCGCCGACCGCTACACGGTGGTCGCCTATGATCCGCGCGGCAATTCGCGCAGCACCTTCGACGGAGAGCCGCAAGAGCAGGACCTCGATGTCCATGGCGACGATGCCGCGCGATTGATCGAGGCGCTTGGCGCCGGACCGGCCTATGTGTTCGGCACCAGCGGCGGCGCCCAGATCGGGCTCAACCTCGCCGCCCGCCATCCCGGCCGGGTTCGTGCACTGGTGGCGCATGAGCCGCCCAGCATGATGCTGCTCGACGACCCGTCGCCGCATGCGCGACCTGCACGACACCTATCGCAGCCAGGGTGTCGAGGCGGCGATGCAGAAATTCTTCAGCGAGAACAGCCTGTCGGAAGGGCCGGGTCAGGATGAAGCCGGGCCGCAGGACGGACCGCCTTCGTTCGAACCGTCGCCCGAGGAGGCCGAGACCTTTGCCAGGGTCAGCGGCAATTTCGAATACTGGCTGGCGCATGGCGTCATGCCGCTGTCGCTCTACCGTCCTGATATCGAGGCGCTGCGCGGCCGCCCGGTCGTGGTCGGCATCGGCGAAGAGTCCATCGGCCAGCCGATCGACGGCATGGGCAAGGCGCTGGCCGACGGGCTCGGCAGCAAGCGCGCCGCCTTCCCCGGCGACCACATGGGCTTTGCGCCCTATCCCGACCGCTTCGCCGAGACCTTGCACCTGACGCTCAGAGGCGCGTGAGATCGTCAGTTCAACAGGAAAGGAGCGTCCGCATGCACAATGCGGACGCCCTTCTCCCATGAAATTACCCGCTAAGATTGCTGTATCAGACGGCCTCCCAGCCTTCCTTGCCGCCGGCGCGGAAGATGGCGTCGATGACCTTCTGGTTGAGCACGGACTCCTCCAGCGTGAAGACACGCTCCTTGCCACCCTGTGCCGCCCTGGCAAACGTCTCGACCTCGCGCCGGTATTGCTGCGTGCCGGGAAAGCGGAACACCTGCGCCTCCGTATGGTTCTGGTTGTGCAATTCGATGCGGTGATGGTCGTAGAGCCCGGCATTGAACGGCGAGAACACCTCGATGAAACCCTTCTCGCCGTGGAACACCATCACCTGCCGCGCCGCCATCTGCGTCGACAGATAGAAGGACAGTTCGAAATCGCCGAAATCGGCGCGGATCGAGGAATAGATGTCGGTGCCGAATTTCTTGTCGCGCTCGATCGTCGCCTGCACGCGCAGTGGCTCCTTGCCGCTCGAAAACCGCGTCGACACCGTCGGATAGACGCCGATATCAGGCAGCGCGCCGCCGCCGAGATCGAGCTGGTTGCGCATGTTGGTGGGATCGACATTGTAATAGGAGAAGGCGCCCTGCACATGGCGCAGCCGGCCGATGGCGCCATCGGCGATGAGATCGCGCACCTTGATCCATTGCGGGTGGTAGATGACCATGAAGGCCTCGCAGACCAGCACCTTCTTCTGGTCGCGCAGCTTGATCAGCGGTGCGATATTCTTGGCGTCGAGCGCCAGCGGCTTTTCCACCAGCACATGCTTGCCCGCTTCGATGGCCTTGGCCGTCCACTCGACATGCTGCGAGGTCGGCAGCGGGATGTAGACGCCGTCGACGTCTTTCGAAGCGAGCAGCTCCTCATACGAACCAAAGGCATGCCTGGCGCCGAACCGCTCGCCCAGGGCCTCGGCCTTCGACAGGTCGCGGCTGGCGATCGCGGACAAAACGCCATTCTCTGCCTCGACGATTGCCGGCAACAATTGCTCGCGGCCGATCTTGGCCGTCGACAAAACACCCCATCGGAACATCAGGCTTCTCCTATCGATTTACAGGCGAGGAGGTTTGCCCGAAATTGCAGGAAAAGCCAATGCGGATCGCTGGTCCTGCTAGCCTCGCTTGCCCGTTAGCGTCATGTCGAAATTGACGATATTCGAATAGATCGGCGTGCCGACATCCATGCCGTACCGGGAGCGCAGCACCTTGCCGGTGACGTGGAATTTAATGACGCCGCCCTTCAGCCCGCCGAGCTCGGCAGTGAACTTTTCCGCAAACGTCTTGCCGCGCGCCGTCAGCCGGCCGCTGACCAGCGCCGTGGTGTCGCTGGTTCGGGTTACGCTGGTCGAGCGGAACTGGATTTCGGGGCTGTTGGCCACGTCGAACACCGCATCGGAGCGCAGGAAGGCGTCGATGCGGCCCTGGCCGGTGCCGACGCTTTCGGGATAGATGGTGAAGTTGACCGCGGAACGGCCGACATCGCTGTTGTCGATGCGGATGGAGCCCTTGAAGCGGCCAAAGGCGCCGTCGAGGCCGCCGCCACCGACCTTGCCGATGGAGAAGCGAATGCTGGAGCTGGCCGGGTTGACCGTGTAGCTGCCGGCGGCGTCGCCGAGGTCCACAGCGGCGGAGACAGGCATGGCAAGGCAAGCGGCAACAGCCGCCAATCCGAAGATGCGCGCATACATGGGTTTTGTCCTTACTGGGGCAGGCGAAGTGTTGCGCCCTCACTCCAATGAACGAATGCGCGGCGCGCGCTATTCCATGTCCTGATCTGACGAAGGCGTGATCATGCGCGTGAGCACGCTGTCGCGCAGCCAGAAATGATGCCGCAGCGCCGCCAGCGCATGCAGCGCAACCAAGGCAATGCCGGCATAGGCGAGATACCAGTGTGCTGCCGCCCAGAAGTTTTCCGCCGCATCGGACACGCCGAGCGGCAGGTTCGGCATCACGAAAAGGTTGAACGGCATGCTGGGGATCTCCAGCATCGACACCGAAACCAGTGCCCAGCCGGACAGCGGCACCGCGAGCTGGAAGCCATAAAGTGCCAGATGCGCCAGCGGCGCCGTCCGACGCTCCAGGCCTCCGACCGAGGCCGGCAAGGCCGGGGCCGCATTGCCGAGCCGCCAGGCAATGCGCAGGATGAGGAGGCCGAGCAGCAGGAAGCCGAAGGATTTGTGCAGCTGGATCAGCTCGAAGGCGGTGCGCTGGCTGGTCAACCGCACCATGATGAAGCCGAGCATGAACTGGCCGATGAACAGGATGCCGATCAGCCAGTGGAGGACGATCGCCGCCCAGCCGTAGCGGGTTGAGTTGTTGGTGATGAATGCCGGCATGGCTGGTGAACGAATGGCAGCTGGGCTTTCTTCCACCCTCCCCACAAGGGGGAGGTGGCTAAGCACCGACCTTGAAGAAATCCACAAACGCCCGCAGCGCCGGGCGCATCTGGCGGCGGCTGGGGTAGTAGACGAAGAAACCGTCGAAGGGCGGACACCAGTCTTCCAGCACGCGGATCAAGCGGCCGTCGGCGAGCGGCGCGCGCACATAATCGTCGAAGACGAAGGCGAGCCCTGCGCCGTCGACCGCTGCCTGGGCGATCAGATGGTCTTCGTCGAGGATCAGCGGCCCTTGCGCCGCGATCTCGATCTCTTCGCCATCCTTCTCGAATTCCCAGCGGTAAAGAATGCCGCTGGAAAAACGGAAGCGGATGCAGCGGTGGTCGGCAAGATCGCGCGGATGGCGGGGTCTTGGCATGGTCGCGAAATAGGATGGCGCGCCGACCGCGGCGCCGCGAAGGTCCGGTCCGATGCGCACCGCGATCATGTCGCGCTGCAGGCTCTCACCGAGCCGCACGCCGGCATCGAAGCCGCCTTCGACGACGTCGGTGAAGCGATCCTCGATGACGATTTCCAGCACGATGTCGGGATAGGCCGCGGCAAAGCCGCCGAGCCTGGGCGTCAATGCCAGGTGGGCCGCGGTGCGCGGCACGGTCAGCCGCAGGTTCCCGGCCGGCCGGTCGCGCGCCTCGATCGCCGTTTCCAGCGCCAGATCGATCTCGGACAGCGCCGGCCGCAGCCGTTCGAGCAGCTGCGCGCCCTCCTCCGTTGGTGCCACGCTGCGGGTGCTGCGCGCCAAAAGCCGCACGCCGAGCCGCGCCTCCAGGCTGGACACGGCATGGCTCACCGCTGAAGGCGCAATGGCCAATTCGCGCGCCGCGCCACGAAAACTGCCGCATTGGGCGACTGTCGCCAGCACAGCCAGTTGAGAAAGATGCGCTCGACTCATTGATCTATTTTATAGAACAGCCCGTGCGAATGACAGCCAATTATCGAACGTAAGACCAGGCACTATCTCTCCTTCATCGCAACAAGGAGACGCGCCATGAAAACCCGCAAACTTGGTACTGAACTCGAAGTCTTCCCCGTCGGCCTCGGCTGCATGGGCATGAGCTTCGCCTATGGCGGTCAGGCAGAGGCCGACGCAATCGCCACTTTGCGCCGCGCTGTCGAGATCGGCGTGACGTTTTTCGACACGGCCGAAGTTTACGGCCCCTTTGAGAACGAGATACTTCTCGGCAAGGCGTTGAAGCCGGTGCGCGACAAGGTGACGATCGCGACCAAATTCGGCTTCAAGATTTCCGAGGAAGGCTCGGGCCTCGGGCGCATGGTCGGCGTCGACAGCCGTCCCGAGCACGTCAAAGCGGTGGCGGAAGCCTCGCTGAAGCGGCTCGATACCGATGTCATCGACCTCTACTACCAGCATCGTGTCGATCCCAACGTGCCGATCGAGGACACGGTCGGCGCCATGGCCGAACTGGTGCGCGACGGCAAGGTACGGGCGCTGGGCCTGTCGGAGGTCAGTGCCGCCACCATCCGCCGGGCGCACGCCGTGCATCCGATTGCTGCCGTGCAGAGCGAATACTCGCTGTGGAGCCGCGACCCCGAAGACGAGGTGTTAGATCTCTGCCGCGAACTCGGCATCGGCTTTGTCCCCTACAGCCCGCTCGGCCGCGGCCTGCTTACCGGCACCATCGCCAAGCCCGAGGCCCTGAGCGACGACGACTGGCGCCGCACCTTGCCCCGCTTCCAGGCCGACGCCATGGCGGCCAATGCCAAGGTGATCGCCACGCTGGAAAAGCTGGCGACGGAAAAAGGCGTCACCTCGGCGCAACTGGCGCTGGCCTGGGTGCTGCACCAGGGCGACTTCATCGTGCCGATCCCCGGCGCGCGGAAAATCCGCCATCTCGAGCAGAACACGGCGGCGGCCGGGATCGAGCTGAGTGCGGCCGAAGTGGCGGCGATCGGCGATGCTCTGTCGCCGGACAAGGTGGTGGGTAAGCGGTACACCGAGGAATTGCTGGCGCTGGTGAATGGGTGAGTTTGCAGCAATAGCCAGATCAAAAGGGGCTGAACCATGCGGCTCAGCCCCTTGTCTTCAGCTAGGCGTACTGAATGAGAACCCAGGTAACTGCCTTTCCCTTGTACGGAGGGAAAGTATTGCCCTTCGCAAAGGGTCCAGTGGTGGAGTCGCGAGGATCGTCCACCTTCCAGACGCCGCTCTCGGGGCAGGTTTCTCCGGTACGCTTCTTGGTGCCAAGCGGCACCTTGGTCAGGCCATAAACGCTCATTACTTTGTCCTTCCATTGTGGACAACAAAGCCGAGGGTTGACGCGGCGAATCAGCCGTGATTCAGTGATCACGTCTTTAATCGAGACCGGCCCAGCTCCCTCGACGGGTTAATTGCTGGGTCTGACCAAAGGTCGGCCGCAGACTGCAATCTGTGGTCGACCCATTCTTTTAGCCAGCCCTCAAAAAGAAACACGATTCTGCATTTGAGTCCATCTGGCGCAACGATATTTTGTGGCCTCCACACTGATGGACACATTATCTTGTGGATTTGGTCGATGACCGCTTGAAAATTGCAGCGAATCGACACCTTCGACCTTTGTGAAAAATCACCAAGGTACAACCGATATCTCTGGCCAGGTATCCTTGGCACGCCTGCCCTTGGCCTCATGCGTCTGCTGGTTGTCCATCACCCGGTTCGGCGTGATGCGAAACGAGAAGATATCGTCGAGTCCAAACGGCGCCACCAGTTCAAGCTGCCCATCCGCGTCGTAGCGAACGCCAACCGCGTGAGTCCTCGAGGCGAAAAAGCGGAGCGCGTGGCTGGAGCTGGTATAGCGCGGGCAGGGCCGGCCGAATTTCTGCGGATACCACAGATGCACCCGCGCCTGGTTGCGCACCTCGACCGGTAGCGGCAGGCCGGCGAAGACCGTAGCGGTGCGGGCAATCACACCGTCCTCGGCCTCGTAGGACAGGTCGCTGTCATCGAAGTAGAAAAGATCAACATCCTTGATGCCGTAGCCCGATGGCTTGCCGGTCAGATGGTTCCAGACGGAATTATAGAGCGCGCCTGAAACCACCAGCCAATCCGGCAGGTCAAGCGAGCGTGCCTGCGCCAGCGCGTCGCGAACCAGTGCATCCGCCGACACGATGGCGAGAAGCGCTTCGCGTTGTGCTTCGAACGAGAACCCGGAATAGCGCAGATGATCCATCACCCTTTGGAGGGCGATTCGCTGTCGATCCGCAATCCGGACACTTGAGATCTTATCTCATTGCGGAGTCAGAATTCGTACTGAGTATGAAGAAAACTCTTGCGTACTCAGTACGCAACTGATACTCCGTGCCACGAAAATGGAGATTCCAATATGACACCGGAACAGTTCAAGGCTTGGCGCAAGGATCTCGGGCTATCGCAAGAAGCTGCAGCCGCAGTTCTCGGCGTCTCACGTGGTTCCATCGAAAATTACGAGCGCGGTAGCAGGCGCGAGGATCAACGCCCCGTCGAGATACCTACCAACGTCGTTCGGCTTGCGGTGCTCATCGCATACCGAAAGGATATCAACGCCCGGATCGAGGTCCTCGAACGGCAAGTTGAATTGCTTGAAACAGGGCATTTGAAAACAAGAGAAAGCACTATCGAGCATCCCGAATGGCGCGACACCACACAAACAGATATTGAGCACGCCCAGGAACACATCAGGACGTATCAAGGTATTCTGTCGAGGCTGGACGTGACCGCGTAGGAGCCCGCGCGGTTTTACGACCTGAGCTTCCGTTTCAATCCGGCCTTGCCCTAGCAAATCAACTCCCAGTAGGAGGGCGATTCGCCACCCCTGCCGGCAATCCCTTTACGTCCTCAGCACGCCGCCCGTCTGCTTGCCGACATTGTCGACGATCCGCTTGGCCAACGCCTCGAAATCCTCGTCGGTGAGCGTCTTTTCAACCGGCTGAATCGACACTTCGATGGCGATGGACTTCTTGGCGGCACCGAGTGAAGCGCCCTCGAAGACGTCGAACACCGAGACGCCGGTGACCAGCTTCTTGTCGGCGGCGAGCGCTGCCCGCACCAGCGTGCCGGCCTCGACCCCTTTGTCG
Organism: Mesorhizobium sp. C416B; assembly: GCF_030323165.1. Lineage (NCBI taxonomy): Bacteria > Pseudomonadati > Pseudomonadota > Alphaproteobacteria > Hyphomicrobiales > Phyllobacteriaceae > Mesorhizobium > Mesorhizobium sp. C416B. The sequence continues at coordinate 3,642,216 of NZ_CP100471.1, read as the reverse complement.
ACGACGAAAGCAAAGTCGCGCTTCACTGCCTGGAAGGCGGAGAGCTCCAGCTTCGGCTTGGTTTTCGTCGGCTTGGCCTTCGGCTCCGGCACGGCGTCGATATAGACCTCGAAGCCGCAGATCGGTCCGGAAACGTCCAACCCCTCCAGCGTCTTGGGGTGGAATTCGCCGAACGTGCCGAGCACGGTCTTCGGGCCGAGCTTGATCGTGCCGGAGCGGCCGGGATGGTACCAGGCCGGACCGCCTGGCTGGATCTGCAGCCGGTCGACCGGCGCGCCGCAGGCTTCCAGCGCTGCAATCGCATCGGCCTTGGCGTCGAACACGCCAACCGGGCCTGCATTGCCGGCCCAGCTGCGGCCGGAGCCGTCGAGCTTGGCGGTGCCGCGCCGCACGCCGGCGGCGACGCGTCGCTGCTGGTCGGGGCCGTCGCCCTCATAGGTGCCGGAGACCTCGAACAGCGCGACGTCGCCAATGCCCTTGTCGGCGTTGCGCTGCGCGGCGGAAATCAGCCCGGGCAGCAGCGAGGGACGCATGTCGGACATGTCGGCGGCGATCGGGTTGGCGAGCTTCAGCGCCGTCTGGCCACCGCCGAACAGTTCGGCGTGCCTGGCCGGGATGAACGACCAGGTGACGGCTTCCATCATGCCGCGCACGGCGAGCGAGCGCTTGGCGGTGCGGGTGCGGACCTGCAGCGTGGTCAGGATCTTGGAATTGACCGCATCATGCGCGCCCAGCGGTTGCGGTGCGATGTTGTCGACACCGTGGATGCGCATGACTTCCTCGACCAGGTCGGCCTTGCCGTCGACATCCGGGCGCCAGGACGGCACCGCTACATCGACGACATCGCCCGAGCCCTGCGGCTTGAAGCCGAGGCGCGACAGGATGTCGAGGCTCTCCGCCCTGGGCACCTCGATGCCGGTCAGCCGCTTCACTTCCGAAAGCGGGAAGGAAACGGTCTTCGGCGTATGGCCGGCGTAGCCGACGACCTCGATTTCCGTCGGCTCGCCGCCGCAGAACTCCAGCACAAGCTTTGTCGCCAGCTCGACGCCGGGCACCATGAATTCTGGGTCGACGCCACGCTCGAAACGGTAACGGGCATCGGTGATGATGCCGAGCGTACGGCCAGTGCGGGCCGTGGTGATCGGATCCCAAAGAGCGGATTCGATCAGCACGTCCGTGGTGCTCTCGTCGCAGCCGGAATGCTCGCCGCCCATGACACCGGCGATCGATTCGACGCCATTATCATCGGCGATCACGCACATCTGCGGCGTCAGCGTGTATTCGCGCCCGTCAAGCGCCAGCACCTTCTCGCCGTCGCGTGCGCGGCGCACGACGAGATTGCCGGCGACCTTCTTGGCATCGAACACATGCAGCGGCCGGCCACGGTCGAAGGTGACGTAGTTGGTGATGTCGACCAGCGCGCTGATCGGGCGCAAGCCGATGGCGATCAGCCTTTGCTGCAGCCATTTCGGCGACGGCCCGTTCTTCACGCCTTTCACCAGGCGCAGCGCGAAACCGGGGCAGAGCTCCGGCGCCTCGATGGTCACCTTGACCGGCGTTTCACCTTTGCCAAGGACCGCTTCGACCGGCGCGGTCTTGAGCCGGCCAAGCCCGCTTGCCGCCAGGTCCCGGGCGACGCCGTAAATGCTGGTCGCATCCGGCCGGTTCGGCGTCAGATTGATCTCGATCACCGGATCGTCGAGATGCGCGTAAGCCGCGAAGCTGGTGCCGACAGGCGCATCGGCCGGCAGGTCGATAATGCCATTGTGCTCATCCGACAGCTCCAGCTCGCGCTCGGAACACATCATGCCATGGCTCTCGACGCCGCGGATCTTGCCGACGGTCAGCGTCACGTCGATACCGGGCACATAGGCGCCGGGCGCGGCGAAGGCGCCGATCAGGCCGGCGCGGGCATTCGGCGCACCGCACACCACCTGGACAGGGGCTGCGCCATTGCCGGTGTCGACGGTCAGCACCCGCAGCCGGTCGGCGTCGGGATGCTGCACCGCCGTCAGCACCTTGGCGATGACGAACGGCTTCAGGCCGGCCTTGTCGTCGACATGCTCGACTTCGAGGCCGATCGAGGTCAGCCTCTCGACGATCTCGTCGAGCGTGGCGTCGGTGTCGAGATGATCCTTGAGCCAGGAAAGGGTGAGTTTCATCACTATGTTCCGTTTTGTCTGTACCCGCCCGGACCTTGTCCATCGGGTCTGGGCACGCTTGTCTTCAAATGGCGCGGCAAGTCGTCGGGCATATGCACGAAGGGCAGCTGCTCGCGCACATAGGCATGGTGCGTCGGCCGGAAATAAGCCGGCATGTCCATGGCGCCCAGCATGAAATAGATGTGGTCTTCCAGCCGCTCGTCGACATAGGCGATAGGCGAGCCGCAAATGCCGCAGAACGAGCGCGTCACCGGCCCGTTCTCGTACATCTTCAGCGCCTTGCCGGTGAAAGCCACCTGCTCGGTCAGGAAGCCGACAAAGGCCGACACCGGCGCGCCGCTGGCGCGCCGGCAATCGCCGCAATGGCAATAGCTGATATGGTGCGGTTCGACTGATGCCTCGAACCGTACCGCGCCGCAGCGGCAGCCACCCGTGTGCGGCGCCGTCATGCGGAAAGACCTCCGAACAGCGTCGGCATGTCGAGCGGCCTGAAACCGTAATGCGACAGCCAGCGGACATCGGCGTCGAAGAAGGCGCGCAGGTCCGGCATGCCGTATTTCAGCATGGCGATGCGGTCGATGCCCATGCCCCAGGCAAAGCCCTGATATTCGTCGGGATCGAGCCCGCCGGCGCGCAGCACATTGGGGTGCACCATGCCGCAGCCGAGGATCTCCATCCAGTCCGAGCCTTCGCCGAAGCGCACTTCGCCGGGCCGCGAGCGGTCGCACTGGATGTCGACCTCGAGGCTGGGCTCGGTGAACGGGAAGAAGGACGGCCGGAAGCGCATCTTGACCTGCGGCACCTCGAAGAAAGCCTTGCAGAATTCTTCCAGCACCCACTTCATGTTGGCGACATTGGCCGATTTGTCGATCACCAGCCCCTCGACCTGATGGAACATCGGCGAGTGGGTAGCGTCGGAATCCTGCCGGTAGGTCTTGCCGGGAATGACGATGCGGATCGGCGGCTTCTGCTTCTCCATGGTGCGGATCTGTACCGGCGAGGTGTGCGTGCGCAACAGCTTGCGCTCGCCCTTTTCGTCCGGCTGGAAAAAGAAGGTATCGTGCATCTCGCGCGCCGGATGCCCTTCGGGGAAATTCAGCGCGGTGAAATTGTAATAGTCGCTCTCGACATCGGGACCTTCTGCGATGGCAAAGCCGAGATCGCCGAAGATCGCCGCGATCTCGTCGATGACCTGGCTGATCGGATGGATGCGGCCGCGCTCGGCCGGCGATTGCCGCACCGGCAGCGTCACGTCGACCGTCTCGGCGGCAAGGCGCGCCGTGACCGCCACATCCTTCAGCTCGGCCTTGCGTGTCGTCAGCGCTTCGGTGACGCGGTTCTTCAGGCCGTTGATCGCGGGGCCTTTGACCTGGCGCTCCTCGGCGCTCATCGCGCCCAGTGTCTTCAGCAATTCCGAGATCGACCCCTTCTTGCCGAGAGCCGCGACGCGCACGGCTTCGATAGCAGCCTCATCGGCGGCCGACGCGACGTCGGCAAGCAGGGAGTTTTCGAGAGTATCCAAGCCGGTAGCTATGTCGTTCACGGTCAAACTCGCTGTGTTGGGAGTCAACTTTGAGGTGAAAGTCACTTTCAAGTTGAAAGTTCAGCCATAAGAAAAACCCGCGCCAGCCGTGCCAGCGCGGGTTCCCCAATCAGAATTGCGAATGCTGGGAAGCGCTGGTCTTAGGCGACAGCGCTTTCAAAAGCATTCGGGGTGGTGTTCTTCAGATATTCGAGCGCGACCTTGGCCTTGGCCACGAGTGCGGCGAACGCCTGCGGTTCATGGATGGCCATGTCGGACAGGATCTTGCGATCGATCTCGATACCGGACTTGTTGAGGCCGTCGATGAAGCGGCCATAGGTCAGGCCATGCTCGTGCGTCGCGGCGTTGATGCGCTGGATCCACAGCGCGCGGAACGAGCGCTTGCGGTTCTTGCGGTCGCGATACGCATACTGCATCGACTTTTCGACCGCCTGCTTGGCGATGCGAATGGTGTTCTTGCGGCGGCCGTAGAAGCCTTTCGCGGCTTTCAGGACCTTCTTGTGCTTGGCGTGCGAGGTGACGCCTCTTTTTACGCGTGCCATGTCATGATCTCCTTAAACGCTGTTCCTGAAACCGAATGCTCAGAGGCCGTTCGGCAGAAAATTCTTGATGACCTTCTTGCCATCCGGTTCAGCCAGAACCATCGTGCCGCGGGCATTTCGAATGAACTTGTTGGAACGCTTGATCATGCCGTGACGCTTGCCGGCCGCAGCCGACAGGACTTTACCCGTACCTGTGATCTTGAACCGCTTCTTGGCGGCCGATTTGGTCTTCATCTTGGGCATTTTGCTACTCCGTATTGGTGGCGCACAATCGCGCTTCTTGTTCGCTTCGGGCGGACCAAAAGCCCGAAAAGCAAATGAAACCGCCACGGCATGCCCTGCCGGGCGGTTTTCTTGGAACGGCGGTCCTATACGTCAAAGCGGGCTGGCGCGCAACACCCGAGCGGCTGCGACGCTCTGTCCGCGATCAGGGCAGCCTGAACAGCACCGGCAGAATGCCCGATTGCTGGGCGCCATCGATGGTCTCGAACACCGGCAACGCCACCAGAAACACCAGCCCGTCGAGCAAGGTGGTCAGCAAGAGGCGCGGCTTGAAGCTGCCGGTGTCGCCTTCCTGGTAGAGCGACAGCTTGGGGAAGAAACGCGGCACCCGCGCCAGATAGGCTGTGTAGGGCGCGCCGAGAACCTCCTTGAGATACCGTTCCTCGCGCAGGATGACGATGTGGAAGGCGGCGGCGCACAAAAGCGCAAACAGGACGATGCCGGAGAACGAGCCGATCTGCGCCCCGACGCCGGCGGCGGCAACGGTCGAGAACACGTAGAGAGGATTGCGGGTGATCGAATAGGGTCCGCCGGTGACCACTTCGGAGGATTTGCGCCCCCCGATATAGAGTGTCGACCACAAGCGGCCGACGACGCCAAGGAAGATCAGCAGCACGCCGACCATCTCGATCGTTTCATGCACCGGGGTATCGGGCGGGAAGGTCGACTGGCCGAACAGCAGTGCCGCAAACAGCACCACCACCAGCACCGCAAGCACCATCCGGCGCATGTGCTGGTAGCCGCCCAGCTCCTTGATGGGCGCAGGGTTGATTTCATTGGCCATGTCGGGAATCCGATCGTCGAGAAGCTTTGCCGGCGATCGCGGCGTCTGGACAGGAGAATCGGCGTCCCGCCGATCGCCGGGACGCCATGAGACAGGATTCAGGCGGATTTAGAGCGCAACGCCCGAACTGATCTAGCGCGGGGCCAGCACCATCATCATCTGGCGGCCTTCCAGCTTCGGCTCGGCTTCGACCTTGGCGATGGTAGCCGTCTCCTCGCGCACCTTGTTCAGGAGCTGCATGCCGAGTTCCATATGCGCCATCTCGCGGCCGCGGAAGCGCAGCGTCAGCTTGACCTTGTCACCTTCCTCGAAGAAGCGCCGCACGGCCTTCATCTTGGTTTCGTAGTCATGGCTGTCGATGTTCGGGCGCATCTTGATCTCCTTGATCTCGATGACCTTCTGGTTCTTGCGCGCCTCGGCCGCCTTCTTCTGGTTGGCGTATTTCAATTTTCCGAGATCGAGAATTTTGACGACAGGCGGCACCGCATTGGGCGAGATCTCGACCAGATCGAGCCCTGCCTCTTCGGCGAGCAGCAATGCGTCGTTGATGGAAATATCGCCGCGGTTCTGGCCATCGGCGTCGATCAGTTGGACCCGGGGAACCCGGATATCACGGTTTGAGCGCGGGCCATCCTTGGTGGGCGCCGCTGCTTTGAAAGGTCTGCGAATGGTCGTGGTCTCCTTGGCCGTTTCGTTCAGGGTTCAAATCTAGAAATGTTCGGGACGCGCCAATGTGGTGAGCGCGCGGGCGGAGTCAATAGCACAGCGCTGACAGAAAATCACCCTGATCGCAGGCCTGCACCAAACAAAGGATGTCGCGAGCACTTTCCGCCTCGCCTGTGCCTGTGTCAAAAGACCGGCGAGTAAAATCAGGCTCCCGCAATCAGGCCCCCAGAACCAGGATTGATCCACAGCCATGACCGCGACCACCCCAACCCTGCTGGATGTCGACGGCATTGATATCGCGGTTCGCCATTCCTCGGGCGCAACGCCCGGCATCGTCTGGCTCGGCGGCTATAAATCCGACATGCTGGGCACGAAGGCGCAGACGTTGTCGGATTGGGCGGCAAGGGAAGGCCGCGCATATCTGCGCCACGATTATTCCGGCCATGGCGAATCCGGCGGCGCCTTTGCCGACGGCACCATTTCGAAATGGCTTGGCGAGAGCCTCGCCGTCTTCCGGCGTTTCACCGAGGGCAAGCAAATCCTGGTCGGCTCGTCGATGGGCGCCTGGATCGCGCTGCGCATGGTGCAGGAACTGCGCAAGGCGGGCGACAGCAATGTGGTTGGCCTGGTGCTGCTCGCGCCGGCGCCGGATTTCACCGCCGAGCTGGTCGAGCCGGCTCTGACGGAGGAACAGAGGCGCGACCTCCGGGAGAAAGGCTTTTTCGAAGAACCTTCGGACTATTCCGACGAGCCTTACATCTACACAAGCGCGCTGATCGAGGACGGCAGGGCGAACCGGGTCATGACCGGGCCGATCGATACCCACTGCCCCGTCCACATCCTGCAGGGCCTGGCCGACGCCGACGTGCCGGCAAGCCATGCGCTGAAGCTGGTCTCGCTGCTGCCGGCCGACGACGTCACCTTGTCGCTCATTCCCGACGGCGACCACCGGCTGTCGCGGCCGCAGGATCTCGACATGCTGCTGAGGGCGGTGGGCGACATGGTTCAGCGGGCGGGGTAGGCAAGAATGCGCATTTCCATCCCGATATCCGCCTTTGTCGCGGCAATCGTCGGCTTCGGCGGCACGCTCGCCGTCGTCATTGCCGCCGCCAAGGCGGTTGGCGCCACCCAGGCCGAAACCGCGAGCTGGGTGACAGCAGTGTGCGTGGCGATGGCGATCGAATGCCTGTGGCTGTCCTGGCGCACGAAAATGCCCATCATCACCGCCTGGTCGACACCAGGCCTGGCGCTGATGGCGGCATCGAGCGGCTTTACCATGGCCGATGCGGTCGGCGCCTTCATCGTCACCGGCCTAATGTTGATCGCCACCGGCCTGTTCAAGCCGCTGACCCAGCTTATATCAAGGATACCGACGTCGGTCGCGTCCGGCATGCTGGCCGGCATCGTCGTCACCTTCGCGCTCAATGCCGTCAAGACCATTCCGGTCGACCCCTGGTTGATCCTGCCGCTGATCGCGGCCTTCTTCGTCATTCGCCTGTTCAACCCGGCGCTGTCGGTGCTGGCGGTGCTGATCGGCGGCGGCATCGCCGCCTTCCTGACAGGCCGCGTCGGCGGACTGCCGGCGCCGGAACTGTCGACGCTGACGCTGATTGCCCCGCATTTCAGCGCCGCAGCTGTCATCGGCCTGGCGCTGCCGCTCTACCTCGTCACCATGGCGTCGCAGAACCTGTCGGGTCTCGCCGTCCTGCGCGCCGCCGGCTTTCACCCCGAACCCGGCCCGCTGATCGGCGTCACCGGCCTGTTCTCGCTGCTGTCGGCGCCGTTTGGCGGCTCGACCACCAATCTGGCCGCGATCTCTGCGGCGATCTGCACCGGGCCGGACGTGCATCCCGACCCGGCCGAGCGCTGGAAGACCGGACCCTTCTATGCACTTGCCTATCTGATCTTCGCGGTTTTCGGCGCCTCGCTGGTGGCGATCTTCGCCGTCCTGCCGCAGAGCCTGATCGTTCTGGTAGCCGGCCTGGCGCTGATGGGATCGCTCGCCAACGCGCTGTCGATCGCCCTCAAGGACGAGGACCAGCGCATGGCCGCCACGGTCACCTTCGTTGTCACCGCGTCGGGGCTGACTTTGTTCGGCGTTGGCGCCGCCTTCTGGGGCCTGGTCGCTGGCCTGGTCGTGCTTTTCCTCGAAGCGCTCAAAAAGCAATAATCATTTCAGGCTGTTGTCCGGTTTTGGCGGGCGTTGTCTTGAATCGCCGTTTTTCTCATCCCATTTCGAATCCACGCAGCCGCTCTTGGCTGTCTCCAACCGAAGGAATGGGAGAAAATGAACACATCCGCATTGATCCGCCCGGCCTGGACGCCGGCGACCATCGCGCTGATGGTGATCGGCTTCATGGTGTTCTGGCCGCTTGGCTTCGCCATGCTCGCCTACATCATCTGGGGCGACCGGCTTGACGGCTTCAAGCGCGACGTCAACCGAGCCACGGACGGCATCTTCGCCGGCTGCCGCCGCGGTTCCGACAAGGCCGCGCGCTGGGGCCACGGTTCGGCTCGCACCGGCAATGTCGCTTTCGACGACTGGCGCGAGAAGGAACTCGAACGCCTCGCCGAAGAGCGTCGCAAGCTCGACGAGATGCTGAGCGAGTTCGATGAGTACGCCCGCGAATTGCGCCGCGCCAAGGACCAGGACGAGTTCGACCGCTTCATGGCCAACCGCAACAAGTCGACGGCGCCTGCGAAAACAGGCTCGGCCGAAACGGCCAAGCCCGCGACCCCCAAGCGCAAGGGCCCGAACCTGCTTGACGACTGAGGCTGCGCGCATGACCCCGAAAATCGGAACCGATTTTCGGAAAGGTTCATGCGCCAAATTAGAGTGCTACAGCGTCCTGTGCGCGTCAGAGACGCGCGGCGCTGTAAGACAGGCCTTGGCATGATGGACGGCGTCGCGCGAGCGGCGCCGTTTCTTTTTTGTTCTGGTCGTTTTCCTCGAATCGCGTATCGTTCAGCCATGTCCTTCGGCTTTTTCCGCAACCTGACCAAACCAAAACCCTCGCCTGTCGAAGAGCGAGAGCACGTCGTTGCCGGCCGCACACTGCCGCTCAGGATCGTCGAGAGCGCCCGCGCACGGCGGCTGACGCTGCGCATCGATTCGGGCGGCCAGGGGCTGCGCATCACCGTGCCGCCGGGCCTGCGCCGCGGCGAGGTGGAGAAATTCCTTCACCGCCACCAGGACTGGCTGGAGCAGCGTCTGGCCAAGGTGCCGACACGGCCGCAAGTGCGCCCCGGCATCAAGATCCCGATACGCGGCGTCGCGCATCGCATCGTCCACGAACCGTCGAAACGCGGCACCGTCACCGTGTCGCGCGACGACCGCGGTCCGCTGCTGATCGTCCATGGCGAGCGGATACATTTGCCGCGCCGCATCGCCGATTTCCTCAAGCGTGAGGCCAAGAAGGACATCGAGAAGCTGGTGGTCAAGCATACCGAGGCCATCGGCAAGCGCGCCAAGGCGATCCGCTTCAAGGACACGTCGAGCCGCTGGGGTTCCTGCACTTCCGATGGCAATCTGTCCTTCTCCTGGCGCATCATGATGGCGCCGACGCCGGTGATAAACTACCTGGTCGCGCATGAGGTGGCGCATCTCAAGGAGATGAACCACGGCCCGAAATTCTGGAAATTGTGCGAGCAGCTCTGTCCCGATACCGACCGCTGCAAGGACTGGCTGAAGCGGAATGGTGGGGCATTGCAGGCGATTGTGTTCGATTAGCCTGCGCCGGCGCCGCGCTCAATCATCATTGGCCGCATTAAGCTCTTCAGGCCGCAGCCCTTCGTCGCCAAGGCGCGGCCATGGCAGGAAATTCTGCTCGAACGCATCGCTGCCGAAATAATCCAGGACCCGGTGCGCTTCTGCCCCGTCGAAGGCGGCCTTTTGCATCAGATGGGCGATGACGTCGCGGGCTTGCGCAATCTTCTGCCTGAGTTCGGCTATGCTCTGGTCGGCCATTCGTCTGCTCCGCCTTGCTTCTCCCATCAATAGGTAGCGCCTTTGGCGTTGCCGGCAAACAGCATGCTTTTTCTCGACTCTTGGCCGGTTTCGTGCCAATCCCCGCGCCATGGCGCTCGATATCAAGATCTGTGGATTGAAGACCGATGAGGCAATGGCCGCGGCCCTGGCCGGCGGCGCCAGCCATGTCGGCTTCATCTTCTTTGCTAAAAGCCCGCGCTATGTCGAGCCTGCGGCAGCCGGCCGCCTGCGCGAGGCGGCAATCGGCAAGGCCAGGGCGGTCGCCGTGACGGTCGATGCCGATGACGCGTTCCTGGATGAGATCGTCGCGAAGATGCGCCCCGACATGCTGCAGTTGCACGGCACGGAGACGCCCGAGCGGGTGGCCGAGGTGAAAGCTCGCTACGGCCTGCCTGTCATGAAGGTGTTCTCCGTCAGTGAGGTAGCCGATCTCGAGCGGCTAAAGCCGTTCATCGGCGTTGCCGATCGCTTCATGTTCGATGCCAAGCCACCAAAGGGCTCGCAACTTCCGGGCGGCAATGGCGTCGCCTTTGACTGGCGCATCCTGGCCGGCCTTGACGCCGGGCTCGATTACATGCTTTCCGGTGGGCTCAACGCCGCCAATATCGGCGACGCCCTGATATCAGCCAATCCGCCCGCGATAGACATTTCGTCGGGGGTGGAAAGCGGCCCGGGCGTCAAGGATCCGGCGCTGATCGAGCAGTTCTTCCGGGCCGTCAGGGCCGCGCGCGACGACCGCGCTGCCTGAGGCACTTCTTTCGAACCCGAGCATGTTCCGGAGAAGTGGGAACCGGTTTTCCGATAAGACATGCTCAGAACCAAGACCAGGAGATCGGCGATGAACAAGCCGGCGACACCCAATTCCTTCCGCACGGGACCCGACGAACAGGGCATGTTCGGCATCTTCGGGGGCCGCTTCGTGGCCGAGACGCTGATGCCGCTGATCCTCGACCTCGAGCGGCACTGGAACGAGGTCAAGAACGATCCGGACTTCAAGGCTGAGTTGACCAACCTCTCGACCCACTATGCCGGGCGGCCGTCAAAGCTGTATTTCGCCGAAGGCCTGACCAAACATCTTCGTGAGGTTTCCTCGGCGAAGGGCCTCGGGGGCGGCGCCAAGGTCTATTTCAAGCGCGAGGACCTGAACCACACCGGTTCGCACAAGATCAACAATTGCCTCGGTCAGATTCTGCTCGCCAAGCGCATGGGCAAGAAGCGCATCATCGCCGAGACGGGCGCCGGCCAGCACGGCGTGGCGGCGGCCACAGTCGCGGCGCGCTTCGGCTTTCCCTGCGTGGTCTATATGGGCGCCACCGACGTCGCCCGCCAAAGCCCCAACGTCTTCCGCATGAAGCTGCTCGGCGCCGAAGTGCGGCCGGTCACCGCCGGCCACGGCACGCTGAAGGACGCCATGAACGAGGCGTTGCGCGACTGGGTCACCAATGTCGAGGACACTTATTACCTGATCGGCACTGCCGCCGGCCCGCATCCCTATCCGGAGCTGGTGCGCGACTTCCAGTCGGTGATCGGCATCGAGGCGCGCGCCCAGATCCTCGAACAGGAAGGCCGGCTACCCGACACCATCATCGCGGCTGTCGGCGGCGGCTCCAACGCCATCGGCCTGTTCCATCCTTTCCTCGACGACAGGCAAGTCCGCATCATCGGCATCGAAGCCGGCGGCCGCGGCCTCGACGGCATCGAGCATTGCGCCTCGATGAATGCCGGCGCGCCAGGCGTCCTGCACGGCAACCGCACCTATCTCCTGCAGAACGCCGATGGCCAGATAATGGACGGCCATTCGATCTCGGCCGGCCTCGACTATCCCGGCGTCGGCCCCGAACATTCCTGGCTGCGCGATACCGGCCGCGTCGAATATGTGCCGATCCTCGACGACGAGGCGCTGGAAGCCTTCAAGCTGACGACGCGCGTCGAAGGCATCATCCCGGCGCTGGAATCCGCCCACGCCATCGCGCATGCGGTGAAGATCGTGCCTGATATGGACAAGGACCAGATCGTCATCGTCAACCTGTCGGGACGCGGCGACAAGGATGTGCACACAGTGGCCTCGATGCTGGGCATGGAGATCTGATCATGGTGACCCGCATCGACCGCCGCATGGCGAAACTGAAAGCCGAGGGACGCCCGGCGCTCGTTACCTATTTCATGAGCGGCGACCCCGACTATGACACCGCTTTGTCGATCATGAAGGCGCTGCCGAAGGCCGGCGCCGACATCATCGAAATGGGCATGCCGTTTTCCGATCCGATGGCCGACGGCCCGGCGATCCAGGCCGCGGGCCTGCGCGCGCTGAAAGGTGGCCAGACGCTGGTCAAGACGCTGAAGACGGCGGCTGATTTCCGCGCTGGCGACAATGAGACGCCGATCGTCCTGATGGGCTATTACAACCCGATCTACATCTACGGCGTCGACCGCTTCCTTAAGGACGCGATTGCCAGCGGCATTGACGGGCTGATCGTCGTCGACCTGCCACCGGAGATGGATGAGGAACTCTGTATCCCTGCGCTGAAGGCCGGCATCAACTTCATCCGCCTGGCAACGCCGACCACCGATGACAAGCGCCTGCCCAAGGTGCTGCAGAATACGTCGGGCTTCGTCTATTACGTGTCGATGACCGGCATCACCGGCTCGGCTTTGGCCGACACCGGCAAGGTTGCCGCCGCGGTCAAGCGCATCAAGGGCCACACCAACTTGCCAGTCTGCGTCGGCTTCGGCGTCAAGACCGCCGAGCAGGCGCGCATTATCGGCGCCAATGCCGATGGCGTCGTCGTCGGCACCGCGATCGTCAACGCGGTCGCCAATGTGTTGGGACCGAAGGGCGAGAAGACCGCCGACCCGGCCGAGGCCGTCGCCACCCTGGTCAGCGGACTGTCTCAGGGCGTGCGTTCGGCCCGCCTTGCTGCTGCCGAATAGTTTCCCTACTTAGGCCTTGTGCAAGTCGTTATCCCAAAACCGGTTCCCACTTTTGGGCGACATGCACGAACCAACTCTTCGTCAGGACAGGAGCCGAAGCGATGAACTGGATCACCAATTACGTTCGCCCGAGGATCAATTCGATGCTCGGCCGGCGCACCGACATGCCCGAGAATCTCTGGATCAAGGATCCCGAGACCGGCGAGATGGTGTTTCACAAGGACCTGGAATCCAACCAGTTCGTCATCCCGTCATCGGGCCATCACATGAAGATTTCGGCCAAGGAACGGCTGAAATTCTTCCTCGACGACGGCAAATACGAGCAGCTTGAGAACCCCAAGGTCATGCAGGACCCGCTCAAGTTCCGCGACGAGAAGCGCTACACGGACCGGCTGAAGGACGCCAAGGCCAAGACCGGCCTGGAAGACGCCATCATCAATGCGCTGGGCACGGTCGAGGGCCTGCCGGTTGTAGTGACGGTGCAGGATTTCGCCTTCATGGGCGGCTCGCTCGGCATGGCCGCGGGTGACGCCATTGTGCACGGTTTCGAGGTCGCCTTGCAGCGCAAGCGGCCGCTGATCCTGTTTGCCGCCTCCGGTGGCGCGCGTATGCAGGAAGGCATCTTGTCGCTGATGCAGTTGCCGCGCACCACGATCGGCGTCGATCGGCTGAAGGAAGCCGGCCTCCCATACATCGTCGTCTTGACCAACCCGACCACCGGCGGCGTCACCGCCTCCTACGCCATGCTGGGCGACGTGCATATCGCCGAGCCCGGCGCGCTGATCGGCTTCGCCGGCCCGCGCGTCATCGAGCAGACTATCCGGGAGAAACTGCCGGACGGTTTCCAGCGCTCCGAATATCTGATGGAGCACGGCATGGTCGATATGGTGGTGTCGCGGCTGGAACTGCGCGAGACGATTTCACGGCTGTTGAAAATCCTGCTCAAACTGCCGCAGGAGCAAAAGCCGCTGGAGCCGGAAATCCTGCCGCCGTCGGTCATCCCGACGGAAGCCCGCCCGCAGGCCTGACGCGACATTTCTGGCCGCAAACCGCGATTGCGTGCACCTGCGCGCATGCGTAGGATTCGCTCATGACAACGCTTGCCGCAGATCGTGAAATCGAAGCCCTGATGGCGCTGCATCCGAAAGGCTTCGACCTTTCGCTCGACCGCATCACAAGGCTGCTCGAACGCCTCGGCAATCCGCAGGAGCGGCTGCCGCCGGTCATCCATATCGCCGGCACCAACGGTAAGGGCTCGTGCGCGGCCTTTTCGCGCGCGCTGCTGGAAGCCGGCGGCCACCTTGTCCATGTCCACACTTCGCCGCATCTGGTGAACTGGGCCGAGCGCTACCGACTGGCGGCCGAGGGCGGCGGCCGGCTGGTCGACGACGAGACCTTCGCCGAGGCCATCGCCCGCGTCGCCCGGGCCAATCAAGGCCAGAAGATCACCGTCTTCGAAATCCTAACCGCCGTCACCTTCATCCTGTTTTCCGAACATCCGGCTGCCGCCGCCATCATCGAGGTCGGCCTTGGCGGCCGCTTCGACGCCACCAATGTCGTTGCCCGGCCGGCGGTGTCGGTGATCATGCCGGTGTCGATGGATCACGAAGCCTATCTCGGCGACCGGGTCGAACTGATCGCCGCCGAAAAGGCCGGCATCATGAAGCGCGGCTGCCCGGTGGTCATCGGCGCGCAGGAGAGCGAGACGGCGCTGCAAGTGCTGATCGAAACCGCCGAGCGGCTGGATTGCCCGACCTTCGTCTACGGCCAGGATTTTCTCGCCTTCGAGGAAAACGGCCGCATGGTCTATCAGGATGAGGACGGGCTGATGGACCTGCCGCCACCGCGCCTGCCCGGGCGCCACCAGTTCGCCAATGCGGCGGCAGCGATTGCCGCCGTCAAGGCCGCCGGTTTCGAAATCAGTCATCGCGCCACTGAGAAGGCGATGGCGAGCGTCGCATGGCCGGGCCGCATGCAGAAACTGGTACAGGGCCGGCTGATGGAGCTGGCGCCCAAGGGCGCCGACATCTGGCTCGACGGCGGCCACAATCCGGGCGCCGGCATGGTCATTGCCGAGGCGCTGGCCGAGCAGGAGGAAAAGAACCCGCGGCCGCTGTTTCTGATCTCCGGCATGATCAACACCAAGGACCAGAGCGGCTACTTCCACGCCTTCAAGGGCCTGGCACGGCATGTCTACACCGTGCCGGTGAGCAGGAGCGATGCCGGCGTGCCGAATGACGAGCTGGCGGTGCGGGCGACCGAAGCCGGCCTCACCGCTGAACCGGTTAGTTCCGTCGCCAGCGCGCTGATGCTGTTGCGCGACACCTGGGATGGGCCGGCGCCGCGCATCCTGATCGGCGGTTCCTTGTATCTTGCCGGCGCGGTGCTGGCCGAGAACGGCACGCCGCCGACCTGAAGCTATTCACTGCGAGGAGCCGAACATGATCAAGGTCAAGCAGCTCGCCCATGTCTGCATCTTTGCGCACGACCTCGAAGCGACGCGAAGCTTCTACCGCGACGTGCTTGGCCTCGACACCCGGTTCAATTTCCTGCGCGACGGCAAGATCTTCGGCTTCTACCTCAATTGCGGCGGCCGCAGCCATGTCGAGGTGTTCCAGAAGGACGGCACTGCATATAGCGAGCAGAACCAGATCAATCATTTCTGCCTTGAGGTCGAAGATCTAGACGCGGCGATCGCCCACATCAAATCGAAGAGCATCGACGTTACCGCCAAGAAGCATGCCTGCGACGACACCTTTCAGGCCTGGATCCGAGATCCCAACGGCGTGAAGATCGAGCTGTTCGAATACACCGCAAAAAGCGCGCAATTCGCCGGCGGCGACCGCATCGCCGACTGGTGAGCTGTGTTGGTGTCGACGAGGATCAAAGCTCCGGCCCTGTATGGACCTTGCGGCTTTTCCGGATGATTTCTTCCAGATCGATATCCGCGCCACTGCTTGCCGTCAGGCGGGAGTAGAAGGTGGACGCCGGTTCTCGCCCCGCCTCCCGAATCTCATAGGATTCAAGCGCGCGTTCGACGATATCCGCTATCGAGCGGTTTTCGCGATGAGCAAGACGATGCGCAAGATCTCGTGCTTTTGCGCTGCGGACGGAAAGCCGGGGTTCGGCCATTTCAAAATACCTTCGAGAAAATATATCCCCCATTTAGGACGAGCCATCAAGATGGCAGAGGATGGCAAGCCATCACCTTAGCTCAATCTCGATGAAGGCATACTCGCCGTCATTGGCGCTAATGACGTCGTGTTCGACGCCCTCCTTTCGGAAATAGGGCGCACCCTTCTTCATCTCGGCAAAACTCTCGCCGTCCTTGGTCACCAGCTTCACCTTGCCGTCCATCAGCGGCACCACGACATAGTCGTGGCCGTGGCGATGCCAGCCGGTGTTGTCGCCGGGCTGGAACCGATACTCGGTGACAATAACGCGCTCGTTGTCGATGAAGACGGTGGCCTTGGCGGATCCGGTCATTGTTGTCTCTCCTGTCCAGCCTCAAGCAGAAGACATGGAGCCTTCAGGCGCGAGGGCCAGAGAGGTCAGGCGATAACGCCAAAGAAAAGCCCGGCGCGAGGGCCGGGCTTAACTTCAGAAACTCCTACAGGATCAGGCGAGGCTGCCATTGATCCAATGCGACAGCGCTGTCTTCGGCGCGGCGCCGACCTTCATGTCGGCGACTTCGCCGCCCTTGAAGATCATCAGCGTCGGGATCGAGCGCACGCCGAATTGGGCGGCAAGCTCGGGGTTCTCGTCGATGTTCAGCTTGGCGATCTTGATCTTGTCGCCGAGTTCGTTGGCGATCTCTTCCAGCGACGGACCGATCATCTTGCAGGGGCCGCACCATTCGGCCCAGAAATCCACGACGACGGGCTGCGAGGCGTTGAGCACATCGGCCTGGAAATTGCTCTTGTCGACCTTGACGGTGGCCATACGAAAATCCTTTCGAAATTTATCTCGCACCAAATGTGGTGGTTCAGCAGCCCTTCTTCAAGCAGAACTTGTGTCACGCTCCCGTGAGTCGGGCAAGGGCGTCATCCATCGCTTGCACCGGCAGTTCGATAAGCCTCGGTGCCTCGGTGAACAGCAGTGCTGCCGTCACCGCGCGGCCGGGGTAAAGCGGCTGGAGCAGCGCGCGGTAGAGCGCCAGCTGCAGGATATAGGCCGGCGGCACCTGGGCCAGGCCTGCGGGCGCCGGCCGGTTGGTCTTGTAGTCGACGATCGATACGCGCCCGGGCGTCACCGCCAGCCGGTCGATCTTGCCGGAGATCGAGCGCAGCCTGCCCTTGACCTCAAGGCTGCCCATCACAGCAACTTCGGCGCGGGACGACGGCGAAAACAGCCCGGCAAAACGCGAATCTCTGAGGATCGCCATCACCGAAGCCAGCGCCTTGTTGCGCTCGGCCTCCGGCCAGTCGGCGCCGGCTCGAGTGAGATACTGCGCCGCCGCGCCTTGCCGTTCGTCTTCGGCAAAACCGGGCAGCATCTGCAGCAGCTTGTGCAGCGCCAGCCCGCGCATCACCGCAAAGCCCGGCTCCGCCTCGCTGTCCAGCACCGGCGAGCGGGTATCGACAACAGCTTCCTTGGCCTCGTCGATCAGCGCCGACGCGCCGGAAGGCGACAGCGGGCGCGGCAGCTCCTCATAAGGCGGCAAGGGCCGGAACAAGCCCACCGGCAGCGGCGGCACCTGTTGCGGCAGCCGCGACTCGTCGGCTGCCGCTTGCGCCACCGGCGGAAGCTTGGTCATGACGAAACGGTGCACCGGCTCGCTGCTGGCGGGGTGGCGGCGCTCCGTGCTTTCCGGCGCGGCAAGCAGCGCGCGGCTGACAATCGAATGCCAGGTGCCGGTGCTGGGCTGACGCTTGCCGTGATAGCCGCAGACGATCAGCCGGTCCTCGGCGCGCGTCATGCCGACATAGAGCAGCCGCCGGTATTCGTCGTCGGCAAGCTCCCGCGCCCTGGCCGAGGCCGCCTTGGAGAAGCCGTTGGCGACATCGGCGGCCGAGCGCCAGAGATAGCCCTTGCCGTCGAAATTGCGGCCCGAAGCGTCGAACGGCATGAGCCGCGGCAGATGCTGGTCGCTGAACGGCGCCGAACCGCCATCGACCAGGAAGACAACAGGCGCTTCCAGGCCCTTGGCGGCATGCACGGTCATGACGCGGACCTCGTCGCGCGTCTGGTCCATCTCGCGCTTGATCTCCGGGCCGGTGTTTTCCAGCGTCGCCAGGAAAGCCTCCAGCCCCGGCAAGCCGGTGCGTTCTTCGGCCAGACAGAAACTCAGGAACTCGTCGAGAATATCGCCGGCTTCCGGTCCAAGCCGGGCGATCATCTTCTTGCGCAGGCCGTCGCGCGCCAGCACCCCGGCGTAGAATTCGAACACCGGCCGGAACGCCGCCTCGTTGGCCCAGCCGTCGAGCCGGGCAACGACATTGGTCAGCGCGGTATTGTCGCCAGCATGCTGGCGTAATGAGGCGATCAGCGATGTTCCGGCTGGCCGTCCGGCGCCAAGCGTAAAAAGCGTCTCCTCCGACACGTCGAAAACCGGGCTGCGCAGCACGGCGGCGAGCGACAGGTCATCCTGCGGCTGGATGAGGAAATGGCCGAGTGCGATCAGGTCCTTGACCGCTATGTGGCCGGGCAGGCTCAGCCGGTCGGCGCCGGCGACGGGAATATCGCGGTCCTTCAGCGCGCGCGACAGCGCATGGACGAAGCGGTCGCGCTTGCGCACCAGCACCAGTATGTCGCCGGCCCTCAGCCTGCGTCCCTTGCCCTCGATGATCTCGCGGTCCTTGAGCCAGGTCTGGATGGCCGCAGCCACGTGCTCGGCCACCCGCACAGCCGGCGCGCTGGCATGATTGACCGGCAGCGTCCAGTCGTCGGGCTCCTCGACGGCGTCAGCGCCGAGCGACGGCCAGACCTCGACATAGCCAGGCGCGTCGTTGCGGATCGCCTTGTGGTCGAGCGGATCGGGGTCATGGCTGATGCCGCGCCGCACGCCCGGATCGGCAAAGACGCGGTCGACGGCGGCAAGCACGTCGTCGGTCGACCGGAACGACCAGGTCAGTTTCAGGTCGGCAAACGAAGCATTGGCGGCGTTCACGCGTCCGGAAAACAAGAGCCGGCTGTCGGCGAAGGAATCCGGCGCGGCACCCTGAAAGGAATAGATCGACTGCTTTTCGTCGCCGACGGCGAACACCGTGCGATTGGTCGTGCCGCGCTGGCCGTGGCCGGCAAAGAACTCCTCCGCCAGCCGCTTCACCACCTCCCATTGGTCGGGGCTGGTGTCCTGCGCCTCGTCCAGCAGGATGTGGTCGATACCCTGGTCGAGCTTGTACTGCACCCAGGGTCCGGCATCCGGCCGCGCCAGAAGGTTGACGGTGCGGGTGATGAGGTCGTTGAAGTCGAGAAAGCCGCGGCTGCGCTTCAGGCGCTCGTACCGCACGATCAGCCAGTCGGCTATGGTCAACGCCGCGACCGTGCCTTCCAGCATCCGGAACAGCGCCAGCCGGTCGGAGACCTCTGTTATCGCATTGACGGCCGCCAGATAGCGCTCGGGAAGGTCGGGCAGCCGGCCGAGCAGCGCCTTCTTGAACAACTTTGAGGGATCATAGGGGTCGCCATCGGCCTTGAGAAAGGCTTTGCCGAGCATCTGCAGCCGGCGGGTCGGGTCCGTCTCGGCAAAGGCCAAGCGGGCATAGGGCAAGAGATTGTTGAGCACGGTGCGGGCGTCGGCGGCCTCGGCGGCACTGGCGAACACTGCAAAGAAGTCCGGCAGGAAACCCGCCAGCGGCCATACCGATGCCGCTATGTCTTCGGCGCTCTGCCCGGGGCGAAAATGGAATTCGTCGAACAGGGCCTGAAAGCCGCCGCCGTCGCGCCGGACCGCATCGATGAAGCCGCGTAAGCCGTCGCGCTTGCGCACGATTTCGGCGAGCAGCGCATCGAGTCCGTGTTCGCCGCCGCGCTCCAGCACGGTGGCAAAGGCCTCGGCCAGTCCGGTGTCTCCGGCTGACGTGCCCGAAATCATGTCCCGGCGGGCGCCAGCAAACAGCGAGGCCTCCATCTGCGGATCGAGCATTTCGAAATGCGCCGGGATGTTGGCCTCCAGCGGAAACTGGTGCAGCACCGATTCGCAGAAGGCGTGGATGGTCTGGATCTTCAGCCCGCCCGGCGTTTCCAGCGCTTCGGCAAACAGCCGGCGCGCCCGCCGCATCGTGTCGCGGTCGGGTCGGCGGCCGTCCACCGCCTCAATCTTTGTGGCAAGCTCGGCATCGCCGAGCGCCGTCCATTCCGACAGGGTCGAGAACACGCGGTTCGACATGTTGGCGGCGGCCGCCCGCGTATAGGTCAGGCACAGGATCTTCGACGGATCGGTGCCGTTGAGCAGCAGCCGGATGACGCGCTGGGCCAGCACATGCGTCTTGCCCGAGCCGGCATTGGCGGACACCCAGGCCGAGTTCTTCGGGTCGGAGGCGCGCGCCTGGCTGGCGGCGGTTTCGCTGGGGATGGGATAGGCTTTTTTCATGCCTCCCCCGCCTCGTCATCGCTGTCGCCGCCGGCCGACCATTCGAGCACGCGCGCCAGATGGTCGTAATCGCCATCGCTCTCGCCCTCGCGAAACGGCAGCGCCCGCGACAGGTAGCCGGTCGTCGGATCTGCATAATGGACCAGCAGCTTTTCCAGCCGCGCCCAGGCCTCCTCGGCGAGGTCTTCGGCGGTCCGGGGCTGGCGGTTGTAGTCGAGGATGGATTCCTCGAACACTTCGCCATTCGGCTTCAGCCGCACAAATGCAAGCTGGGAGGGCTCGCGCGCGCCAAGCCCCTTGAAGGCGCCGCGCCGGAGCAGCGCCCCTTCGAGCGCCAGCTGTGGCGCCAGCAACGTGTGGGCCTGCGCCTTGGACGGCGAGGAGCCGGTCTTGTAATCGAGAATGTCGGCCATGCCGCCGGCCAAAAGGTCGACGCGGTCGGCATAGCCGGACAGCGTCACGCCGGTGCGGCCGACAGCGGTCTTTTCGGCGCGCTCCTCGGCATGCCGCCGGGCGACGGCGGGAGCGCGGCCGCGCTCCCATTCGATGATGTTGGCGGCAAGCTTTTCGAAGCGCGGCCACCACACAGCCTCGACGTCGGCGGGCAGGGCGATCTCGGCAAAGCAGGTCCGGCCGGCAGCGATGAGGCGTTCCAGAGCTTCGGGCGCGCGGGGATCCGCCACCTCTGTCGAGAACAGATGCAGGATGTCATGAAACAGCGTGCCGCGCTCGGCCGCGCCGGGGTCGCGGATCACCGGCTCGAGCGGCAGAAGGCTCAGAATACGCTTGGCATAGACCGCATAGGGGTCGCGGCGCAGCGTCTCGATCTCGGTCACCGAGAAGTGGGTGGGCCGCATGCTCAGCGGCGGTTTCGGCTGCGGTCGCGGCGCGAAATGCTGCCGCTCGCCGGCATCGAGCGCGCGCGCCCAGGCAAGCAATTCGTCGCCGCGTCCGCGCAGTGCGGCTGCAGGATCCTTGCCGATGAAGGTGAGGATGCGCTGCAACCAGCGCGACGGCACCGCCGGTGCGTCGCTGGCGCGGGCGGAGCGCGTCAGCACCACCTTTTTCGCCCCCATCGCCATCTGGAAGTCGTGGGCGGCAAGGCCGATGCGCCGCTCCGGCGGCTCGAGATCGATGCCGGTCTTCATCAACCGCGACATGAAGCGATCGCTTTCCGGCTTGCGTGGCCACACGCCTTCGTTCAGCCCGCCAATGACAAGCGTGTCGACGCTCTGCAGCCGTGCCTCCAGCGCGCCCCATATCGCGATGTTGCGGTCTGTGCCTTGCCCCGGCTTGACCGTTTCCGGTGCTACCAGCGCGTCCATCACATCAGGCCATTCGTCGGCCGGGAAGTCGAACGATGCAGACGCGGCGACCACACCGCGCAGCAGCTCGGCGAGTTTCTCGCCGGCGTCGCCGGCATAAAATTCAGCCAGGCTGCCCTCCGCCGTGCGGCCGAGATTTTCCAGCGCGGCGACGCTCGCTCTGGTCAACGCGACGAGATCGGCATTCTCTTCACCGCGAAAGGCAGTCAGCGGCGCCAGCGCCGCCACAAGCCGGCTCAGCATATCGCGGGCATCGTCGATGCCGCGCACGCTCAGGCGCGAAAACCAGAAGGGCTGGCGCTTGTCCCCGCTCAGCCCGGCGAGACGCTCCTCGAACAGTGCTGGCAAGGCGGCGATGTCGGGGCGTCCGGTGCCGCCGCGCAGCGCCACGAGTTCGATGAGCTCGGCGGCATGGCGCACACCGGTGCGCTCAAGTCCGAGCCCGAGCAGCGGATGCTTGAGCAGCGACAAAAGGTCGACGGGATCGCCGGGCCGGAATACCGCGTGAAGTGTGAGCCGCAGCAGGCTGGCTGCAGGCGTGTTGGCGAGCGGCGTGCCGCCGGAATCGTCAGCGATCACACCGAAGCGCAACAGCTCGGCCGAGACGCGCCGCGCCAGCCCGCGGTCGCCGGTAACGAGCGCTGCCCTGTGCCCCGGCTGTTCCACGGCGGTTTTCAGCGCGATGGCGATCGCCGCCGCCTCGTCGCGTTCGCTGGCGGCTTCGACCAGCGTCACGTCGGCGAAGGCCTCGGCGATGTCTACGGCGTTGAAGCATATGCGGGTCTCGGCCCATAATTCCGTGGTCTCGGCCGGCCGCAGCGCCTCGCCGACAAGGGCCGCGCGGAGCGCCAGTGCGGGCTCGGCGGAGACCACTTCCTCGACATCGCCACGCAGCACGCCAATCTTGCCGATCAGCTTGGCCATGCCGTATTGCGGGTGGCCAAGCAGTGCCGGCCGCGCACCGGGCGCCCCAATCGCGGCAAAAGACGGTTCGTCCAGCATCCCATCTAGCCCGGGCAGCACCACGGCGCCGTTGGGCAGGCTGGCGACCGTGGCAAGCAGTTCGGCCGTGGCGGGAATAGAGCCCGTCGAGCCGGCGGCGATCACCGGGCCTTTGGGCGGGTTGCGTTCCAGCCGCTTCGCCTCGCGCCGGATCAGCGCATTGCGGTGCGCGGCCGGGTTGGAGCGGTCGCGCTCCTCCAGTAATTTCGGCCAGGCCTCGGTGACGATACGGAGGAAATCGAGCGTCACAAGCCACCATCCGGCAAGATTGCCGGTGACCAGATCGGCAAGCCTGGTCCAGTCCGTGCCTTCGGTTTCGATCTCGTCCATCAGCCGGGCGAGGTCACGCGCTAGCCAGATCGCATCGGCGGCGGAGGCCGGCACGACGATCTCTTCGTTGAACATATCAAGGACATGCGCCGGCAAGGTGCGCTTCCAGGCCCGCACCAGCGGCGCCAGTAGCAGCAGGCGTTCGATGGCTGCGATCGGCGGCGCCATTTCAAGCTCGGTCGGCGTGCCGGCGTCGAAGGCGGCTTCGTCCTCGTCGAACTCTCCGAGCGGGCGGATGACCGGCAGGATCGCCGAACGGCGGCTCCCTCCCGGTCCCGAAAGCGCGTCGACAAAAGCGCCGCGCAGCGCACGGGCCGCGCGCCGTGTCGGCACATAGATGGTGACATCAGCCAGCGCCAGCGGATCGCCGTCGAACCGGAAGCCGGGCACCAGCCGTCCGGCCAGCAAGGCCTCGGCCAGAGTCGGCAGGAATGGCGCTCCGGGCGGGATCGAAAGAACGCGGCGCGCGCCGCTCATACCACCTTCGCGAGAGCGTCGGCGACCGCCGCTTCCGCCTGCGGAATGGCGTCGGGAGTGCCGACGGTGATCCAGCTTCCGCGCATCTGCATGCCGAACAGACGGCCAGAGGCGATTGCCTTGTCGAAATAGGTGTTGAGCGAATGCGCCCCGGCCGGCGCATCCCTGAAGATGGCGGGATTGACGATTGCCGCTCCGGCATAGATCAACCCGGCCGGATCGCCTTTCGAGCGCCGCAGGCCGCCATCCGGCGCCATCAGGAAATCCGTGCCGACACCGTGTCCGGTGGCCGAGTCGAGATCGGTAAGCATCAGCAGAATATCCATTTTCGCGCCGTCCCATGCAAGGGCAAGGCGCTCGAGGCTGGGCTGGCCGCTGTCGATCCAGAACGTATCGGCGTTGATGATGTAGAAGGGTTCGGCACCCAGCAGCGGCAATGCCTTGACGATGCCACCCGCCGAATTCAGCAGCGCGTCGCGCTCGTCGGAAATGACGATCTTTGGCGCCCGCCTGTGGGCGATATGGGCGACGATCTGGTCCGGCAGATAGTGCACGTTGACGATGGCTTTCTCGACGCCGGCCGCTTCGAGACTGTCCAGCCCCCAGTCGAGCAAGGTCCTGCCGGCGATCCGCACCAGCGGCTTCGGCATGGTGTCGGTGATCGGCCGCATGCGCTTGCCAAGACCCGCCGCCAGCACCATCGCTGTGGTCAAGGTCACGGGAGCCGTTCCTCCAGCAGGCCATGTGCCATGTAAAACTCCTTCAGCTGAGCCAGCGCCGGGTGCGCCAGCGCCCGCCTGAGATAATCGCGGATGCGCGGCAGGTGTCGGAGATAATAGGGCTTGCCGTCGCGCTTTTCGAGCCGCACGAAAATGCCGAGGATCTTTGAATTGCGCTGCGCCGCCATGATCGCATAGGCCCTGCGGAAGGCGTCCTCATCGAAGCCGACGGCGGCGTGCCGCGCAGCGACATAGGCGTCCACGGTCCGCTGCTCGATATCGGGCGAAACGGTGACGCGGGCATCCATGGCCAGCGACGCAACGTCATAGGCCGCAGGACCCATCAGCGCGTCCTGGACGTCGACGATGCCGAGGCGGTCGTGGCCTTTGCGGTCACCGCGCCAGATGATGTTGGGCGAATGGAAGTCGCGCAGCATCAGCGTGTATTTCTGTGTGTCCAGCCGATCGAGAACCGCGTTCCATTCCCTGTGATAGCCGGCGCGTAAAGCCTCGCTTGCCGGGCTGCCGGTCACCATCGGCACATACCAATCGACCAAGAGATCGGCTTCGATCAGCATGGCGTCGCGATCGAACGGCGGCACCTCGTGGAAGACGCCTGGCACGGCCTCCATGCGCTGCGGCCAGGTCTTCCCATGCATCATCGCCAGCAATTCGGCCGCTGCCGCGTAGCGCTCGGCCACCGGCTCATCATTGCCGTCGAGAAAACCTTCCGAGCCCAGATGCTCCAGCAGCAGAAAGCCCCGTTCGAGATCCTCGGCATGGATTTTTGGGACACTGACACCTTGCGACAGCAGCGCCTTGTCGATGGCGACGAAAGCGGTGACCGACTGCGCCGTGTGGGCGATCACGGCATAGGGCTTGCCGTCGCGCACCGGCGGCCCCAGCACCAGCCGCGGCGAATTCATCAGCACGCGCGGCGCAAGGCCGGCGAGCGAAACAATCTCGTAAGAGCGCGCCGAGGCGTCGCCGACGAAATGACGCCGCGCGGCGTCGCCCCAACCGGCCGTTTTGAGGAAATCGCGCATCGCCAGCGATCGCGCCACGCGTTCGAAGGCAACGCCTTGGCCCGATAGTTTCGCCAATCGTCCTTCGTCCTGATGGACGAGTTCGATCCAGATCGACGTTCTCGGAAGAGCGGCCTCCGCCCGTTCCGGCCACTCGACAAGGGCAGCGCCCTGCAGCAGCGCCTCGTCGAAACCCAGCTCGTCCATCTCGCCGGCCGAGGACAGGCGATAGAGATCGAAATGGTGCACGGGGATGCGCGTGTCGTAGCTTTGCACCAAGGTGAAGGTAGGGCTCGGCACATCGAGGCCGGCATCATCGGCCAGCGCCCTGATCAGGGCCCGCGCCAGCGTCGACTTGCCGGCGCCGAGATCGCCCTTGAGCGCCAGCACGTCGCCCGGCCGCAGCGCCATGGCCAGGTCTTCGCCGAGCCTTGCGGTCGCAGCCTCGTCGGCGAGAAAACGCTCCAGCACAACAACAGTCATCGAGCGCGCTACTCGGCCGCGGCGCGGATGCCCGACGGTGCATCGGGGAAGGTGCAGATGACGGTGGTGCCCTTGTCCTTGCCGGTCTCGATGCGCACGCTGCCGCCGTGCAGCTCGACAAAGCTCTTGACGATCGACAGGCCTAAGCCCGCACCGCGCCGGCGCCCGCCATTGGTGCGCGGCTCGAAGCGGCGGAACACCGAATCGAGCAGGTCCGGCGGCATGCCGGGGCCGTTGTCATGGACGGAGAATTCCACACCTTGCTCCAAATGCCGGCAGGCAAGCGTGATAGTGCTCGCCTCCGGCGCGTAATTGGCGGCGTTGCTGAGCAGATTGTAGAGGATCTGGCGAACCCGGGTCTCGTCGCCGTGAAAACTCTTCGGCGCCGCAGCGGCGTCGATCCGGAGCTTGATCGAATGCTCTTGCAGCCGGTCGGCGACCAGTTCGGCCGCGGCCTCGATGGTGCGCTCGACGCTTACTTCCGAAATGTCGAGCTGCATGATGCCGGCGTCGACGGTGGCGAGGTCGAGTATGTCGTTGACGATGGTGAGCAGCACCGAGGATGACGAGCCGACATGCTCGACATATTCGCGCTGCTTTGGGCTGAGCGGCCCGGTCGCCGGCAGCGACAGAAGCTCGGTAAAGCCGATAATGTTGGTCAGCGGCGAGCGCAGCTCGTAGGAGACGTGCTGCACGAACTCGTTCTTCAGCTGGTCGGATTTCTGCAGCGCTTCGTTCTTGTCCTTCAGCGCGCGCTCGACATTGACGCTGTCGGTGACGTCCACAAAGGTCATCATCACCTGGCCGTTGGGCAGCGGGATGACGGCGTAGCTGAGCACTGTGCCGTTCTTCAGTTCGGTCTGGCCATGGCGGTCGCGGCGCTCGTCGTCGAAACCGGTGATGGCGGCGACGAACCCGCCCCACGGGCTGTCGACGGCGCGCTGGTCGCTGAGATCGCGGATCGCCGAGACATGGACGTTGGGCTTGATCACATCCTGGCTCAGTCCCCACAGCGCGACAAAGGCCGGGTTCGACAGGCGCAGCCGCCCATCGGGGCCGAACACCGCGACGCCTTCGGCCAGATTGTCGAGCGTTTCGCCCTGGACCCGCACCGCCGTCTGGTAGCGGCTTTCCAGGTCCATCTTCTCGGTCAGGTTCTCGAACACCCAGGTCACGCCGCCCTTCGGCTGCGGGTTGGCCACCACGCGGATGGTCTTGCCGTCGGGCAGATGCCACCAATGCTCTTGCGATTCCACCGCGCGGTAGGCGCCAAGCAGGCCTTCTTTCCAGCGCCGCCATTCCGGCTGCTCGGCGATCTTGCCTTCGCTGCGCAGCCGGTCGAGCAGCAGGGCATTGTCGGGCGCGCTGTGCAGGAAGCCCGGGTCCAGCCCCCACAGTTTCTGGAACGCCTGGTTGAAGAAGCGCAACTTCTCGTTGGCATCGAAGATCGCCACCGCCGTGTTGAGCTGGTCGAGCGTGTCGGCATGGCTGCGCACCGTGCGCTCATATTCGCCGCGAATGGTTTCGGTGGCGCTGGTGTCGCAGGCAAGGCCGGCCGAGCCGTCGGCACCGGCGAAGTCGGTGACGGCGAACACGCGGCGGTCGCCCTCGATCACCGTCGACAGCGTCTGTTCGAAGATCGGGCGCGATTTGTGCTGCGCGGCGATCTGTTCGCGCGCCTGGGCGCCGAGGAATTCCTTGGCTTCGCGCACCGCGGTCTCGGCGTTCGGTGCCTCGACCGCTCCGGCATAGGCACGGTTGACCCATTTCAGCCGCCCGTCGGTGGCGCGCAGCCAGGCCGGCATCGGCAAGGCGTCGAGCAGGCCGATCATGGTCTCGTAGTCGGCGGCCAGCCGCTGGTTCTCGATCTTCAGCCTGGCCTGGCTTCGCTGCGTCTCCGACAGCGAGACGAAGCGCACCAGCACATGCGCGGCGCTCTTGCGGCCATGCACTTCAAGCGGCGCCCCGGCCTGCGATTCGATCACGAGATCAAAGGGTTTCGCTTTCTCGCGCAGACCAGCGACGGCATTTTCGAGCGCCGCCGCCGAGCGCGGCATCAGCCAGCGGCCGAAGGCGAGGAAGGCTGCACGGTCGTCCGGCGCACCGCTTTCCAGCGGCAGCGTGCCGATCAGCTCCGGCTTCTTGTTCTCGGACGCCCAGACGATGACGCGCTGGTCACGCAGATTGAGCAGCGCCTCGGAGCGCTGCAGCGCCGCATTGATGTCGGCAATGCGGGCTCTGAGTTCGACATTCTGCGCCGAGGTGCGGGCTCTTTCGCGGATCAGGAAGATGGCCGAGACCAGTGCCGCGCCCATGACGCCGACGAACATGGCGAGCTGGATGACTTCGACCGCGCTGACCGACAGTCCGGCCTTCTGCGCAATGGCCGGCTCGGCATGGGCGGCAAACGAGGTGAGCGGGCCGGCAAGAGCTGAGGTGGCAAGAAAGCCGGCGGTGCGGGCGCCAACGCGCCTCTTCAGGCCACCGCCTGTCGTGACGGAGCCATTGCTATCGGAATCGTCATGGCCGCCGGAAACGGCCGATCCCGCGCGAGGCGGGTTTTCCCCCGGCATGCCTTGGTCCTCTTCGCCGCCTGAATGCAAGACCGCCTAGATCAGGATCACGTTTGATGGAAACGCCCTTCTGACCTAACTCTTTTCTAAAGAGCATGATCTTTTCCGAAAACCGCTTCCCACTTTTCGCTGACGCGGTCCTTCGGTTCGAATCATGCTCTCGATGCGTACGCCGGCCTCGTCCCCGGCCCACGAATCAGCACAATAGCGCGTGCTGGAATCGGCGTGAAGAATCATCCGCGCAAAAAAGAAGCCGGGCGAAAAGTCAATCGCCCGGCTTCAATATCTAGTGGTAAACGCCGCTTTGGCTAATAGCGGTAGTGTTCCGGCTTGAACGGACCCTGCGGGGTCACGCCGATATAGGCGGCCTGTTCGCCGGAAAGTTCGGTCAAGCGGGCTCCAAGCTTGTCGAGATGCAGACGCGCCACCTTCTCGTCGAGGTGCTTGGGCAGCACATAGACCTGGTTCTGGTACTGGCCGGGCTTGGTGTAGAGCTCGATCTGCGCCAGCACCTGATTGGTGAACGAAGCCGACATCACGAAGCTCGGATGACCGGTCGCGTTGCCGAGGTTGAGCAGGCGCCCCTCGGACAGCAGGATCATCCGCTTGCCGTCCGGGAAGGTTATCATGTCGACCTGCGGCTTGACGTTGGTCCATTGCAGGTTGCGCAGCGACGCGACCTGGATCTCATTGTCGAAGTGGCCGATATTGCCGACGATCACCATGTCCTTCATCGAGCGCATGTGGTCGAGGGTGACGACATCCTTGTTGCCGGTGGTGGTGATGACGATGTCGGCGGTTGGTGCGGCATCTTCCAGCGTGACGACTTCAAAGCCGTCCATCGCCGCCTGCAGCGCGCAGATCGGATCGACTTCGGTGACCTTGACGCGGGCGCCGGCGCCCTTGAGCGAAGCCGACGAGCCCTTGCCGACGTCGCCATAGCCGCAGACGACCGCAACCTTGCCGGCCATCATGGTGTCGGTGCCGCGGCGGATGCCGTCGACCAGCGATTCCTTGCAGCCATATTTGTTGTCGAACTTCGACTTGGTGACCGAGTCGTTGACGTTGATCGCGGGGAACGGCAGCAGGCCCTTCTTCTGCAGCTGGTAGAGACGGTTGACGCCCGTCGTCGTCTCTTCGGTGACGCCGCGAATGGCTTCCTTCTGCTTGGTGAAGAAGCCGGGTGAGGCCTTCAGGCGCTTCTTGACCTGGGCGTAGAAGTATTCCTCTTCCTCGCTCTGCGGGTTGGACAGCACGTCCTCGCCGGCCTCGGCGCGGGCGCCGATCAGTATGTACATGGTGGCGTCGCCGCCATCGTCGAGGATCATGTTGGAGAGGCCGCCATCGGCCCACTGGAAGATCCTGTCGGTGTAGTCCCAATACTCCTCGAGCGACTCGCCCTTGACGGCGAACACCGGGATGCCGGCCTCGGCGATGGCTGCGGCCGCATGGTCCTGGGTCGAGAAGATGTTGCACGAGGCCCAGCGGATATCGGCGCCAAGCGCCTTCAGCGTCTCGATCAGCACCGCAGTCTGGATGGTCATGTGCAGCGAGCCGGTGATGCGCGCACCTTTCAACGGCTTCTTGTCGCCGAATTCCTCGCGGCAGGCCATCAGGCCCGGCATTTCGGTTTCGGCGATATCGAGTTCCTTGCGGCCCCAGCCGGCAAGCGAGATGTCGGCGACCACATAGTCCTTGCTACCTGTCATGGCAGTGCTCCGGTGTGATTTGTCTTCAGAATGCGCCTGCGCCACACGGCGCGTCGAAGGGCGCGGAATGCCGGCCTGACTAGCAGATCGCCGCCAAGACGACAATGGATATAAAGAAATCTTTATGCGCGTATGTGTTTTACGGGGATGCATGCCGCCCAAAAGTATCCCGCGGTTTTGGGACAACGGCGTTCAAAGCAAAAACTTCAGCACTCTTCGCCGAAGCGCGAGGCGACCAGCTGCTCCAGCGCGTCCATCGCCGCTGCGGCTTCAGCGCCGCTGGCGGTGACGCGGATCGAATAACCGGGGCTCGCCGCCAGCATCATCAGCCCCATGATCGAGGTGCCGCCGACCTTGAGACCATCCTTCTCGACATGGACGGTGGCGTCGAAGCCGCTGGCGACCTGGACGAACTTCGCCGAGGCGCGCGCATGCAGGCCGCGCTGGTTGACGATCGGGAACTCGCGCACGATCTCACCGGGCGACAGCGCGTTCATTTGCTGCTCAGCAGCTGACTTGCGACGTTGATGTATTTGCGCCCCGCGGCCTGCGCCTCGTCGAGCGCGGTCGCCATGTTGTCGCCCTTGCGGATCGACGACAGCTTGATCAGCATCGGCAGGTTCATGCCGGCGATGACCTCGGTGCGACCGGATTCCATCACCGAAATGGCGAGGTTGGAAGGCGTGCCGCCGAACATATCGGTCAGAACGATGACGCCGGTCCCGGTGTCGACGCGGCCGACGGCGTCGACGATATCGCGCCGACGCTGCTCCATATCGTCATCGGCGCCGATTGCCACGGTTTCGAAATTGTCTTGTGGCCCCACGACATGTTCCACGGCATGGCGGAACTCGGCGGCCAACTGACCGTGCGTTACAAGCACGAGTCCGATCATTCTATGGTGGCTCCCGTCATCGCCGCTTCACAGGCGCTTTTTATGCTCGCCGGCCATCCCAGGCGGCGGGAGCGCTATCTTGTCGACGCGCGGCGCGTTGACAAGCCCAAAATTGCGTCGGCCATGGCCAATTTGACGCATTGCAGCAAAAAACCGGCGGCGGATCATACGAAAGGCGCAATCGCCAGCCGCGCCATTACCGCCGGCAAAGCCGCAGTGACGTTGCGCTGAACGAGGTCGATGCGCGGCACCACACAGCCGGCAATGGTCGCGCTCGACTCTTCCTGGAAACGCTCCACAGCGTTTGCGGCAACCAGCTGGATCGTAAGGTCGATGACCCCAACAGGTTGGAACAAAAGCGGCTTCGGACCAAGTCCGGGCACCTCTGTGAGGCCGGCGATGCTGGCGGGCGCATGGCAGACCAGCCGCCCGAAACGCGCCGCGACAAACAGCTGGTCGTCGCCGATCAGCCGCGCAAACAGCCCGAGCCGGCTGAAATGGTCGATGAGCGCCAGCGCCAGCGTTGTCTTGCCCGAGCCGGACGGCCCGGTGATCAGGACGCCCCGCTCGCCAATCAGGATTGCGGTGGCATGGATGTTCTCGGGTTTCGCGGTGGGATCGGGCATGCGCAGCCGCGATCAGCCTTCGGCCGGCAGCGTAACGACGAAGCGCGCGCCCTTGATGTCGCCGGGCTTGGTGCCGGGGATGTTCTCGGCGGTCAGCGTGCCGCCATGGGCTTCGACGATCTGCCTGGATATCGACAGGCCAAGCCCTGAATTCTGGCCGAACGCCTCGCCGGCCGGGCGGTCGGTGTAGAAGCGCTCGAAGATGCGGTCGATGGCGTCGGCGCGGATTCCGGGGCCGTTGTCGTCGACGGTGACGATGTTGACCTTGCCCGAGCGTGCCAGGGAAATGGCGATGTGACCGTGGTCCTCCGGCACGAAGGAGCGGGCATTCTCGATCAGATTGGTGATGACCTGGCCGATCCTGAGATCATGGCCGGTGACGAAATAGCCTTTGACGCCTTGCGGCAGCTTGGCGGCCTTGAATTCGATCTCGACAGCCTTTTTGTTGCGCGTCGCTTCGCGCGACACGGCGACGAGATCGGTGATGAATTTCTTCAAATCGACCGTGGCGGCATCCTCACGCGCCAGTTCGGCGTCTAGGCGCGAGGCATCGGAAATGTCGGTGATCAGCCGGTCGAGACGCCGGACATCGTGCTGGATGATCTCCATCAGCCTGCCGCGTGAATTGTCGTTCTTGGCCAGCGGCAAGGTCTCCACCGCGCTGCGCAGCGAGGTCAGCGGGTTCTTCAGCTCGTGCGAGACATCGGCGGCGAAGCTTTCGATCGCCTCGATGCGGGCATAGAGCGCATTGGTCATGTCGCGCACCGCGACCGACAAATTGCCGATCTCGTCCTGGCGGTCGGAAAAGTCGGGGATCTCCTCGCGGCTCTTGACGCCGCGCCGCACCCGCACTGCCGCCGCCGATAGGCGGCGCAGCGGATTGGCGATGGTGGATGCGAGCAGCATCGACAGGATGGCGGTGACCAGGGCGGCGATGCCGAACACGCGCAAAATAGCCTTGCGTTCGGCGGCGACGATCTTGTCGATGTCGCCGCCTTCCGTCGACAGCATCAGCACGCCGAGGACGGCACGGAAGCGCTGGATCGGCACCGCCACCGAAACGATCTGCTCGCCCTGTTCGCTCACCCGCACGATCGTCGATGGACTGCCGGTCAGCGCCTTGACCACTTCCGGGAAGGCCGCACCGTTGCCGCCGGGCTGCTCATGGTAGACGGGCAGGTCCTTGTTGCGGAAGAAGTCGAAGACGAATTTCTGCACGCGCTCCAGCATATCCGGCTGCTCGTCCTCGACCGGCGGCAGGTCGTAGCGCAGGATTTGGCCGCGCGAATAGAGATGGCGCGAATCGAGCAGCAGATTGGCGTCGCGGTCATAGATGCGGGCCCGGGTGCGCGTCGGCGAAATCAGCCGCCGCAGCACCGGCGCGACGCGCTCGGGATTGATCGGGAAATCCAGATTGTCGAGCTGGTCGGAGCCCGGCCCCAGGCTTTCGCCGGCCTGCAGTTCAAGCAGTTTTTCTGGATCGATGCTGATCGAATCGGTCTCGACCGTCGCCGACGCGGCAATGGCGCCGGCGATGATCTCGCCCTGCGTCATCAGGCTTTCGACGCGGGCGTCGATCAGCCCGTCGCGGAAGGTGTTGAGATAGAGGATGCCGGTGACCAGCACGGCGAGACCGGCCAGGTTGAGGAACAGGATGCGCCGGGTCAGGCTGGAAAAGATGTGGTGGCCGAGAAAGCGGCGCATCGGCACCGTCAACCTCGACAGGAATGCGGGCAGAATCCGCGACCGCCTGACAGCGCTCGTTCGTCTGCTCCGCTGTACATCCACTGCCATCGAATAGCAGCTCCCGCCTAGTCTTTGGTTTTATGCATGTCGTCGTCCCAAAAACCGCGACCACTTTTGGGCGACATGCATCAACTCAAGCTTCGCGGAACCGGTATCCGACTCCGTAAAGGGTTTCGATCATTTCGAAGTCGTCATCGACGGCCTTGAACTTCTTGCGCAGCCGCTTGATGTGGCTATCGATGGTGCGGTCGTCGACATAGACCTGCTCATCATAGGCGGAATCCATCAGCGCATCACGGCTTTTTACCACGCCGGGGCGCTGCGCCAACGAGTGCAGGATGAGAAATTCGGTGACCGTCAGCGTCACCGGCTCGCCCTTCCAGGTGCAGGTATGGCGTTCCTGGTCCATGACGAGCTGGCCGCGTTCCAGCGAACGGGCCTGCTGGCTGGGCGCCTTTGCCGCAGCTTCGCGGGCGCTGGCGCGGCGCAGCACGGCGCGCACCCGCTCGACCAGCAGGCGCTGCGAGAACGGTTTGCGGATGAAATCGTCGGCGCCCATCTTGAGGCCGAAAAGCTCATCGATCTCATCGTCCTTCGAGGTCAGGAAGATCACCGGCAGGTCGGACTTCTGCCGCATCCGGCGCAACAGCTCCATGCCGTCCATGCGCGGCATCTTGATGTCGAGGATGGCGAGATTCGGCGGCCGCGCCGCCAGGCCTTCCAGCGCCGACGCACCATCCGTGTAGGTCTCGACGCGATACCCCTCGGACTCGAGGGCGATCGACACCGATGTCAGAATGTTGCGGTCGTCATCGACAAGCGCGATTGTTGCCATTTCAAGCGGCTCCCTCATGAGCTGTCCCTTCTGTCTTAGAGAAGGGGCTTTTGCAGGACAAATTAGGTACAAAATGTGGCACAGGCTCCACCCGCTGTCGCGGACGGCTTGCCGGCGGCCCCATCGGAACCTCTACACGGGTTGGACGAACACTGTGTGCCAATCCTTTGGGCAACCACCGTGATTTTTTGCACATATAAACGATTTAAACAACTTTCAAAATTTTTAAATCGATTAATGATTTGATATCATTCGAGTTTTCTGGTTCTCACCGTCTCAGCCCCTAACGCGGGCTCGCCGGAAACGCGCCGGCAAAGTGCGGCGAATCCAGAAGAAGGGACCCTTGATGTCGGAAGTCGGCAAACGCAATTCTGCTTGCGCGATCGATCGTATCGGCCTGAAAACCACCGGCACGGTGCATTATAATTTTGGTGCGGCCGCCCTTTATGAGGCAGCGATCCGTCGTGGCGAGGCCCGGTTGACCGCCGGCGGCGCGCTGCTTGCCGAGACCGGCCAGCACACTGGCCGCTCGCCCAAGGACAAGTTTGTCGTCCGCGATGGCGCCACCGAGCCCCATGTCTGGTGGGACAACAACAAGGCGATTTCGGCGGGCCAGTTCGAAATGCTGCTCGCCGATTTCCTTGTCCACGCCGCGAATAGCGATCTCTATGTGCAGGACCTCGTCGGCGGCGCCGATGCCGAGCTGAAGCTGCCGACGCGGGTCATCACCGAATTCGCCTGGCACTCGCTGTTCATCCGCAATCTTTTGATCCGCCCGCAGGCCGCCGAGCTTGAGGATTTCGTGCCGGAGATGACGATCATCGACCTGCCGTCCTTCCGCGCCGATCCGGCCCGCCACGGCAGCCGCACCGAAACGGTGATTGCGGTCGATCTCACCCGCAAGATCGTGCTCATCGGCGGCACTTCCTATGCCGGCGAGATGAAGAAATCGGTGTTCACCATGCTCAACTATCTGCTGCCGGAAAAGGGCGTCATGCCGATGCACTGCTCGGCCAATGAGGGCCCGGCCGGCGACGCGGCGATCTTCTTCGGGCTTTCCGGGACGGGCAAGACGACGCTGTCGGCCGATCCGTCACGTACGCTCATCGGCGACGACGAGCACGGCTGGGGACCGCACGGCATCTTCAACTTCGAAGGCGGCTGCTACGCCAAGACGATCCGGCTGTCGGCCGAGGCCGAGCCGGAGATTTTCGCCACCACGCAGCGCTTCGGCACGGTGCTGGAAAATGTCGTGCTCGACGCCGACCGCGTGCCGGACTTCAACGACGGCCGGCTCACCGAAAACACGCGCTGCGCCTATCCGCTGGATTTCATCCCCAATGCCTCGAAGAGCGGACGGGCCAGCCACCCGAAAAACATCATCATGCTGACCGCCGATGCCTTCGGCATCATGCCGCCGATCGCACGGCTGACCCCGGCGCAGGCGATGTATCACTTCCTCTCCGGCTACACCGCCAAGGTGGCCGGCACCGAGAAGGGCGTTACCGAGCCGGAAGCGACCTTCTCGACCTGCTTCGGCGCCCCGTTCATGCCGCGCCACCCCAAGGAATACGGCAATCTGCTGCGCGAGCTGATCGCCCGCCACGGCGCCGATTGCTGGCTAGTCAACACCGGCTGGACCGGCGGCGCCTACGGCACCGGCAAGCGCATGCCGATCAAGGCGACGCGCGCCTTGCTGGCCGCAGCGCTTGACGGTTCGCTGAAGGCGTCCGGTTTCCGCACTGACGCCAATTTCGGCTTCGAGGTGCCGGTTGCTGTGCCTGGCGTCGAGAGCGCCATTCTCGACCCGCGTTCGACCTGGGCCGACAAGGCAGCCTATGACCGGCAGGCAGCGCGATTGGTCGGCATGTTCGCCGTCAACTTCGAGAAATTCGAGAGCCATGTCGATGCCGTCGTGCTCGGCGCAGCACCCCGCCTGCAGGAAGCTGCGGAATAGTCCAGGCATCTTCACCGAAGCATCCTTGAAAGGCGCGGTCTCGATCGGGCCTTTTCTTTTTTGGTCCGCCGCGCCATGACTGCGGCATGCCTATCGACGACATCATCATATCAGACGAAGCCGTAATCCATCCGGGCGACCTGCACGAGGATTTCATCCGCTCGTCGGGTCCCGGCGGCCAGAACGTCAACAAGGTGGCGACCGCCGTCCAATTGCGCTTCGACGCCGCCAATGCAGCTGGCCTGTCCGAACGCGTGCGCGCGCGCACGATCAAGCTCGCCGGCCAGCGCGCCACCAAGGACGGCGTCATCGTCATCGAGGCCGGCCGCTTCCGCACCCAGGAGCAGAACCGGGCCGATGCCCGGGCAAGGCTGACGGCGCTGGTCGCCAAGGCCGCGGAACCGCCGCCGCCGCCGCGCAAGAAGACCAGGCCGTCGAAAGGCTCGGTGGAGCGGCGGCTGCAAAGCAAGGCAGGGCGCGGCACGATCAAAAAGCTGCGCGGCCGGGTAGAGAACGACTAAGGACCGCGCCGACTGCGCATAAAGCGGCCTCCCCTGCCGCAGCCGCAAGGTTTCGCCATTGCCACAGAAAGGGAGGCCGACAACGGTGGCTTTCGGGTCGCCGTTTCTGATTGGCGGTGGCATGGTTTCAGTATCAACCGGAGGCGAAGTCATGCTCGTTCTGCCCAAAGGCGTCCGCCACTTGCCTGGTTATCTGTCCCGCGCGGCGCAGGAAGCGCTGGTCGAAGAGGTGAGGACAATTGTACAGCGGGCGCCGCTGTACGTGCCGGCGATGCCGCGGACCGGCAAGGAGATGAGCGTGCGCATGACCAATTGCGGCACGCTCGGCTGGGTCACCGACAAGGAGCTGGGCTATCGCTACCAGCCAACGCACCCACTCACCGGAGAGCCATGGCCGCCGATCCCGGACGCGCTGCTGCAATTGTGGCGGGAGGTCGCCGCCTATCCGAATCCGCCGGAGGCCTGCCTGGTCAATTTCTATACGCAGGACGCCAAAATGGGTCTGCACCAGGATCGCGACGAAGCCGATTTCTCGGCCCCAGTGGTCTCGGTGTCACTTGGCGACGATTGCCTGTTCCGGGTCGGCCAAGTGACGGGCAGGGGGGCCACACGCGACGGCGGTACCAAATCGTTCCGCCTGAAAAGCGGCGACGTCGTCGTGCTCGGCGGCGAAGGCCGGCTCTGCTTCCACGGCGTCGACCGCATCTATCCGTCGACCTCGGCGCTTCTGAAAAAAGGCGGCCGGATCAATCTGACGCTGCGGCGGGTGACGGAGCCCGGCTAAAGTCGTCGCGAACAAGGACCCTCAACGTATCGTCCTCCGCGATCTGGCGATAGTGTTGCATGAAGCGGACGAAATCCTGCCGGCCGGAAAGCTCGGTCAGCCACAAGATGTCCTCCTTCTGCACAATGACCAGCGATGGCTGGTTGGTTTCGAGTTGGGCAACCTTGTCATCGATGTAGCGATCGGTGATCCGCTTGTAGTGTTCGGCCCCCGCCTCGTTGCCGCTTTGCGCCTCGACCTTCGCGAAATAGGTAGCAAATCCCCCGAGCCAATCGCTGCAGTACGTCGAGATCCAGCTCCCGCCGACCATTCGCGTCAGCGGATGGCCCGCCGCAATGTCCGAACCTATGAGCGCGACCTTCGGATGGTCTACCGCGGCATTTATCGTCGCGACGAAATCGGCGCTGGGCTTCTGGCTGGGCCAGAAGGGGACAGCATTGGCCAAAATGGTGGCGGCAAGCAAAAGCATCCGCGCCAGCCCCATGCCCGATAGCGATTGCCTCGCCGGGTCAATCTGGATGGCTCTGAGTAGCAACGCCGCCGCTATCAGGCTGATCGCCGGGAATGCATGATAGGGCCAGCCCTTGGCCTGGTAGACGAGAGGCACGGTGGCGGCCAATGACGCCAGGACGAACACCACGATCATCGGCGACAGGGCGAGGCCCGGCCGAAGCGAGCGCAACATGTAGAGAGCGATGAGATAGGCTGGTGCATACTTGACCAACAGCGCTTGCACCACCCGCAGCCGCATATAGGTGTCGGTCAGCACCGGATAGATGGTGTTGAGGAACTCTGGATAAAAGTACAGCACGGCGACGAGATAGGCGACGCAGACCAAGCCGATTACCCAGTATTCGATGCGGAAGAGCGACCAGATCGACCGGCGCTGAAAGGCCACGTACAGCGCCGGAACCAGCACCATCAGCGCATAATAGGGTTTCACCAGCACCAGGACGCTGCCACAAAGGCCGGCCAATGCCGCTATCGACAAGCTCGGCGTGCGCCCTTCCGTCGGCGCGGCGCGCCAAGCCATCAACACCAGTAACGGCAGAAACAGGGCGATGCCCAGATGTTCCCGCTCGCTGAAAGCGTTGCCCGGAAGAATGATCAGCAGTGCCAGAAACAGCGGCAGCATCGAGAACAGCACATGGTTCTCGGCAAAGCCGGCCAATCTAGCGATCCGCGCGGCAATGCCGAGACCCAGCAGGCAGATCGTATAGGCATAGAGATGAATGACGACTTCCGGCGAAATGCCGAGAGCGTGCGCCAAGGCCACGGCCGGCATGAACATCCACGGCGTGAACGGCGGATTGACCTCGAAGAGATCCACATAGAGCCGTGAGCCGGCAAGCACCTTCTCGGACATGGTGATTGCCCAACTGGTGTCGGGTATGACGCCCCAGCGCATCTGCCAGGGCACGGCCGCCACCAGCACGAGCAGGCAGATGACCCTGGTCGGTGGCAGCGTTCGCGAGCTGCCCTGGGCCGAAGTCAGGGCGGATCTCTCGATGAGCGAAGTGCGGATCTCCGTACTCATCGGGCAGCCACGAAGACGAATTTGCGCAGGATAATGAAGTTCAGGACCGGAACCAGGATGGAAGCGATTGCCACTGGCACCAATGGCGGCAGTCCAGCTACGTCGGTAAGGATCATGGCCAGCCCGACCGAGAGCAGAAACCCGATCGCCGTGGCGCAGGCGAAGCGGACGATCTCGAAGCCAATCGAGCCGTCCGACATGAACGTCACGAAGCGATGCCCGCAATAGGAGAACACCGCGCCGGCGCCATAGCCAGCGACCGAGGCGATTGTCGCAGGCCTGCCAAAGCCATGCAGAGCCGAAAGGGCCAAGGTCAGCACGGCGTAGATCAGGGTCGATACGCCGCCGATTGCAGCAAACCGCAGGATTCGCGCCGGCTCCGAACGGCGCATGGCCCATGACCAGAACCGGTAGCCGGGCAAAGGATCGTTGACCGCCTGGCGCACAGTCAACCGAACCGGCGTTCGTGCGTCGCGGGCGGCGTCTTTTTCGACGCCTGGGAATTGCTGATGGCGGCGATCGCTTCCTCGAAGCCGGTCAGCCGGTCGACGACGTAAAGCGGCCGCCGTTTCACCTCGGCATGAATGCCGCCAACATAAAGGCCGATGACGCCGGTCATCAGCAGATTGATGCCTGACAGGAAGGAAATGATCACCACCGTCGATGTCCAGCCATGGACGACGCCGCTGACAAAAAGCCAGGAAAACACCGCGTAGAGGCCAAGCAGGGCGGCGAGACCGGAAATGGCCAGACCCGCCCACAGCGCCAGCCGCAGCGGCTTGTCGGAAAAGCTGATGATACCGTGCACGGCCAGCCGCACCATCTTCCAGAACGGATATTTGGTTTCGCCTGCTGCCCGGGTCGGCCTCTCGAACGGCACGGCGGTCTGCTTGAAACCCATCCAGCCGAACATGCCGCGCACGAAGCGGTCACGCTCGGGCATGCGTTTGAAAGTCTCGAGCGCCTTGCGGCCGACGAGGCGGAAATCGCCGACATCGCGCGGAATGCTGACGGAGGTCATCTGCTCGAGCGCGCGATAGAACAGATTGGCGCTGACCCGCTTGAACCAGGTTTCGCCCTCGCGCCGGATGCGCCGCGCATAGACGATCTCGTAGCCTTCTTTCCACTTGGCGACGAGATCGAGCACCACCTCCGGCGGGTCCTGCAGGTCGGCATCCATGACGATGACGGCGTCCCCGGCGGCAGCATCCATGCCGGCCGTGATGGCGATCTGGTGGCCGAAATTGCGCGACAGCTCGATCAGCCGGAAGCGGTCGTCCTCGGCAACCATGCCGCGCAGGAAGATGAGGCTGGTGTCGCGGCTGCCATCGTCGATGAAAATCGCTTCGGCACGGCCGTCCAGCGCGTCCAGCAGCATGCGGATCCGCCGCACCAGCAGCGGTAGCACCGCTTCCTCGTTAAAGATCGGAATGACCAGGGAATAGACCGGGGCTTGGCGGCCCCCGGCATCGCTCGAATTGATCACCGCTTGCTCCCGACCCGCTGGAATTGCAGCAAAAACTAGCCGGGATTGCCTAAGGCGCCGTTAACCCAGTCGTCACAGTTTCCTGAGCGCCACTTCCTCGACCAGATGATTGGCGCCCTTGCGCAGGATGAGGTCGGCCCGCGCTCGTGTCGGCACGATGTTCTCGCGCAGGTTTTTCAGGTTGATGTTGGCCCACAAGCCTTCCGCAATGGCACGCGCGGCGTCTTCCGAAAGCTGCGAATAGCGGTGGAAGAAGGAGTCCGGATTGCGGAAGGCCGTCTCGCGCAGGCGCATGAAGCGGGCGATGTACCATTGGTGGATCAGCTTTTCGTCGGCGTCGATATAAATGGCGAAATCGAAGAAATCCGACAGGAACGGCACTATCTTGCCGTCCTTCGGCAATTTGCCGGGTTGCAGAACGTTGATGCCTTCGAAGATCAGAATGTCTGGCCGGTCGATGGTGACGAACTCGCCGGGAATGACGTCATAGGTCAAATGCGAATAGACGGGCGCGCGGACATTGCGCTGGGCCGACTTGATGCCCGAGAGGAAACGCAGCAGCGCACCGACATCGTAGCTGTCGGGAAAGCCCTTGCGCTCCATCAGATTGTCGCGTCGCAACACCTTGTTGGGCAGCAGGAACCCGTCGGTAGTGATGAGATCGACCTTGGGGCTCGACGGCCAGCGCGCCAGAAGCTCCTTCAGCACGCGCGCCGTGGTCGATTTGCCGACCGCAACCGAACCGGCAATGCCGATGATGAACGGTGTCTTGACCACATCCAGCGCGTTGAAGAAGGCCTGGCGCTGGCGAAACAGCAGCTGGCTGGCCTCAACATGCGCCGAAAGCAGCCGCGAGAGCGACAGATAGATGCGCTTGACTTCTTCCAGGTCGACCGGATCGTTCAGTGAGCGCAGACGGTTGATCTCGTCTTCGCCCAGCGTCATCGGCGTGTCGGCGCGGAAGTTCGACCATTGCTCGGCCGAGAAGAAACGATAGGGGGAATATTTCTCGGTCGGAGCGAGCTGGTCCATCGAGTTTCCTGCCCTCTAGAGCATGAGGCCGAAAAGTGTGAAGCGGTTTTCGGGCGACATCATGCTCCCTCTATCAATTTAAAGACGGATTCAGATTTAAGGCCTCGGCCCGAAATCATCCGGCTCTCGCGGTCAGCCTTTCGGCCGGGATGCCTTTTCAGTGACGCCCGAACGGCCGGTACGGCCCTCAAGCTCCTTCAGCACCTCGCCCAGCGAAACGCCGGCCATGCCAAGCACAACGAGCCAATGATATATGAGATCGGCACTTTCGGAAACGAGGGCTTTCTCGTCGCCCTTGACGGCGGCAATGACGGTCTCGACTGCCTCTTCACCAAGCTTCTGCGCCGCCTTGTCGATGCCTTTGGCGAACAGTTTTGCCGTCCACGAGTCCGGGTCGCCGGAACGGGCGCGTTCGCCAATGATCGTTTCCAGATCGGACAGCGAAAATTCAGCCATGACGCAACCTACAGCCTTTGTGGAGTGGATTGAACCGGATAGTCCAGCCGCATCGGCAGCCCGGCCTCGGCCATATGCGCCTTGGCTTCCGTAATCGTGTAAGTGCCGAAATGGAAGATCGAGGCGGCGAGCACGGCGCCGGCATGGCCGTCGCGAATGCCCTCGACCAGATGATCGAGCGTGCCGACGCCGCCCGACGCGATCACCGGCGCGCGCACCGCATCCGCTATCGCGCGGGTCAGCGCAATGTCGTAACCGGCCTTGGTGCCGTCACGGTCCATCGAGGTCAAAAGAATCTCGCCGGCGCCGCGATCGACCATTTTTCGCGCAAACTCTACCGCATCGATGCCGGTCTTTTCACGGCCGCCATGGGTGAAGATCTCCCAGCGGTCGGCTTCATTGGGTGCCGACACCTTCTTGGCGTCGATGGCGACGACAATGCACTGGTTGCCGAACTTGTCGGCGGCTTCCGCGACGAAATCGGGGTTCTTCACCGCCGCAGTGTTGATCGACACCTTGTCGGCGCCGGCCAGCAACAGTTTGCGAATATCGGCCACCTGGCGCACGCCGCCGCCGACGGTCAGCGGCATGAAGCATTGTTCGGCGGTGCGGGCGACGACGTCGAAGATGGTTTCACGGTTGTCGGACGACGCGGTGATATCGAGAAAGCAAAGCTCGTCAGCGCCGGCCGCGTCATAGGCTTTGGCCGCCTCGACCGGATCACCGGCATCGATGAGGTCGACGAAATTGACGCCCTTGACGACGCGGCCGTTCTTGACGTCGAGGCAAGGGATGACTCGGGCCTTCAGCATCAGCCCTTCTCCATCGTCGCCAGCAACTCGCTGAGCAGTTCGCCGACCAGCGGCGGAACCTCGGCCTGCGCATCGAACGCCGGATCGTAGGCGGAAATGGTGATGCCGGAAATCGGCAGCAGGCCGGCCATGCCGCAGACAGCCTGGCGCAGCTGTTTCGGCTCCGGGCCGCCGGGCGTGGTGTAGCGGTTGGCCTGCAGCGCCCCGGGGTCGTGCACGTCGAGATCGAGATGCAGGTGCACCCGCTTCGCATCCGGCGCCTTCAGCCTGCCGCACGCCGTGGCCCAGTCCGGGCATTCGGTGCGGATGACCGGCAACGTCTTCAACAGCTCCGTTTCGGCCGGATCGAGATCGCGTGCGTTGACCAGCACGCAGCGCGCCGGATCGATCGGCCTGAAGCCGGGGATGGCCGAGGCCATCGGCTTCCAGCACAGGCCGAGAACCGTGGCCAGCGCCATGCCATCGAGAAAGCCGAAGATGGACGTCTCCGGGGTGTTGAGATCGCCATGCTGGTCGGCCCAGATGATCGCATCGGCATCCTCGCCGGCAACCGCACCGGCCGATGTCAGGCAATTGCCCGCCAGCACGATGGGAAACCGGCCGCGGTCTATGGCGATGCGGACCTCGCCGGAGAGGGCACCGCACACGGCAAAGCCGGTGGCGATCTCGCGCTGCTGTTCGTCGCCAACCCTGCCGATATCGGTGACGACGACGTCATGCCCGGAGAGCGTCAGCGCGTCGACAAGCCCGCCGGCGATGAGTGCATCCGGGCCTCGGCCCATGCCGCCGTGATAGTGGCCGCTGTCATAGGAGGCCAGGATGATGGAGATTTTCACGGCCGGGTCTCCATCGCCTTGCCCTGCAGCACCGCAAGCGCCTCGGCCGGGTCGATGCGCCCGTCATAGAGCGCGCGACCGGAGATGGCGCCTTCGAGTTTCTTTGCGTCGGGCATGGTCATGCGCACGATGTCGGCGATCGAGGCCAGCCCGCCCGAGGCGATGACCGGGATCGACACCGCGTCGGCGAGATCGATCGTGGCGTCCCAGTTGATGCCGGTCAGAACGCCGTCGCGGTCGATGTCGGTGTAGATGATGGCGGCAACGCCGGCGCCTTCGAATTTCTGCGCCAGTTCGATGACGCCGAGGCTGGAGGCCTCGGCCCAGCCTTCGACCGCCACCTTGCCGCCCTTGGCGTCGATGCCCACGGCGATCTTTCCAGGAAATTCCTTGCAGGCTTCCCGGACCAGGTCGGGATCGCGCACCGCCACCGTGCCGAGGATGACGCGGGCCAGCCCGCGGTCGAGCCAGTCCTCGATCTGCGCCAGCGTGCGGATGCCGCCGCCGAGCTGCACCGGGTTTTTCGTCGCCTTGAGGATGGCGCCGACCGCCGCGCTGTTGACGCTCTGGCCCTTGAAGGCGCCGTTGAGGTCGACGACATGCAGCCATTCAAACCCTTGCTCTTCGAAGGCGTTGGCCTGGGCCGCAGGGTCGTCATTGTAGATGGTCGCGGTCGCCATATCGCCGTGCTTCAGCCGCACGCACTTGCCGTCCTTGAGGTCGATGGCCGGAAACAGGATCACCGTTCAGACCCCTTCCACAATGGCGAAATGCGAGGTCGAATAAGCGCGCCGGAATTTCAGCGCTGCCTGGTATTCGGGGGAATGGAAGCAAGCCAGCGCGATCTCGTAGCTTTCGAACTC
Source organism: Mesorhizobium sp. C416B (assembly GCF_030323165.1). NCBI lineage: Bacteria > Pseudomonadati > Pseudomonadota > Alphaproteobacteria > Hyphomicrobiales > Phyllobacteriaceae > Mesorhizobium > Mesorhizobium sp. C416B. The sequence goes on along the minus strand of NZ_CP100471.1, from coordinate 3,597,755 downwards.
GACGATCACATGGCGATTGCCGGATGGCCCTTCCGGGCATGACGACTGACCGCCTCGCGTCAGGAATTTCGCGCCGTATTTGTCGAACGCCGCTTTGTTGGCGGCGATGTATTTCGGATAGTTTTCCGGATCGGTCACATCGACCATCGCCATCCAGTAACCCTTCTTGCTCATCTCAAGGCCTCCAGCGCAGGAAGTTGGTGATCAGTGCCAGGCCGAGCGCCTGGCTCTTTTCCGGATGGAATTGCGTGCCGGCAAGGTTGCCGCGCGCGACCGCCGCCGTTACCGGGCCGCCATAATCGGCGACGGCCAGCACCTCGTCCGGCTTTGTCGCGTCGAGATGATAGGAATGAACGAAATAGGCGTGCAGACCCTTGGGTCCGGTTGCAATGCCGGAAAACAGCGGGTGCTTGCGCTCCAGATCGATGGTGTTCCAGCCGATTTGCGGGATCTTCAGTGCCGGATCGGCGGGCGTGATCTCCGTGACGTCGCCGGCAATCCAGCCGAAGCCCTTGGTCACGGTCTTTTCCAGGCCGCGCTCCGACATCAGCTGCATGCCGACGCAGATGCCGAGGAACGGCCGCGCCTTGGCGATCGCTACCTCTTCCACCGCTTCCCACATGCCGGCGACGCCGCGCAGGCCCGCCGCACAATCGGCATAGGCGCCGACGCCGGGCAAAACGATGCGGTCGGCGCTGCGCACACGCTCGGCATCGGCGGTCAGCTCGATGGCAGCGGCAATGCCGGCTTCATGCGCGGCGCGCTCGAAGGCCTTGGTGGCCGAGCGCAGATTGCCCGACCCGTAATCGATGATGGCAACCCGCATCTCAGGCTTTTCCCGGCGTATGGCTCAGGCCCAGCGTCAGCCCGGTCTGCGTCGGCCGGGCCAGGCTGGCGTCCGGCACGATGCGCGGCAGCGGCGCCGGCTCGTCGGCAAGCGCCTCGGCGTCCAGTGTCTGGCGGATGTCGGCATCGTCAGGATTGTCGGCTTCGACGACGCCCCATTCATGCCAGCCGCGGCGGCGCAGCGCTGCGATCCGCAGCCCTTGGCCTTCCAGCCCGATATAGAGCGAGACCAGTAAAGACAGTGCGGAGCCGGCCCAGTCCAGTCCCAGCCATTGGCCGAGCACCGAGATGAGCCCCATGGCGACGAAGGCGAGCGCCGCCTCGATCCACAGCCTGTGCCAGGCCAGCCACAGCGGCGCCACCAGGAAAGCCAGCCAGGAAAAACCGTCGCGGACCAAAACGGTTGCGTCGGCCGCCTCGGTGCGGCCTGGCGGTTCCATCACGACATAGATGGCCATCAGCCTACCCTTTCAGAGATCCCTTGGTGGAGGGAACCGCTTCCGGCTGGCGCGGGTCGCGCTCCAGTGCGAAACGCAGCGCGCGCGCCACCGCCTTGAAGCAGGTCTCGGCAATATGGTGATTGTTGGCGCCATAATGATTGGTGACATGCAGCGTGATACCGGCATTCTGCGCCAGCGCCTGGAAGAATTCACGCACCAGTTCGGTGTCGAACGTGCCGATCTTCGGGGACGAGAAGGCGACATTCCAGACCAGGAACGGACGGCCCGACACGTCGATCGCGGCCCGCGTCAGCGTCTCGTCCATGGCAAGGTCGACAGAGGCATAGCGCATGATGCCGCGCCGCTCGCCCAGCGCCTTGGCCAGCGCCTGGCCGATCGCAATGCCGGTGTCCTCGACCGTGTGGTGGTCGTCAATGTGCAGGTCGCCCTTGGCCTTCACCGTGATGTCGATCAGCGAGTGGCGCGACAGCTGGTCCAGCATATGGTCGAAGAAGCCGACGCCGCTCGACATGTCGGATTTTCCGGTGCCGTCGACATCGACCGAGACGCTGATCTCGGTTTCCTTGGTCTTGCGGCTGACTTCGGCGGAACGGGACGCCATGACCTTGTCCTTGGCTGAGGGTTCGAAACTCAAGACGGGGTTCCAAGCTGTCTTTTGCTTGAAAACGAAAGCCTTCTAGCAGCATGATCCGGCGATTGCCAGTTGCGATGCGGACAGCCACCGGCAATGGCGTACGCCGTTTGCAATCACCCGCCCCATGCATACATATGGCCGATCGAAATCACTCGTACCGCGCGCCAATCGCCTTATCGGGATCGCGCGAATCGGAGCTAAAAATGTCCAATGAACTGAGTATGCACGCCACGACCATCGTGACGGTGCGCAAGGGCAACAAGGTGGTGATCGCCGGCGACGGCCAGGTCAGCCTTGGCCAGACCATCATGAAAGGCAACGCCAAAAAGGTGCGCCGCATCGGCAAAGGCGGCAATGTCATTGCCGGTTTCGCCGGCGCCACAGCGGACGCTTTCACCCTTCTGGAGCGGCTCGAAGCCAAGCTCGAACAATATCCCGACCAGTTGACGCGCGCCTGCGTCGAGCTCGCCAAGGACTGGCGCACCGACCGTTATCTGCGCCGGCTGGAAGCGATGATGCTGGTGGCCGACAAGTCGGTTTCGCTGGCGCTCACCGGCACCGGCGACGTACTGGAGCCCGAATTCGGCGTCATGGCCATCGGTTCCGGCGGCAACTATGCGCTGGCCGCTGCCCGCGCGCTGATGGACAGCGACAAGGATGCCGAGGAGATCGCCCGCAAGGCGATGCAGATAGCCTCCGACATTTGCGTTTATACCAACAACAACTTTGTTGTCGAAACGCTCGATGCCGGCTAACCCGCTGGTGCTCTATGATTTTCGACCGGTTACCGAAAAAGACCTGCCGATGATCGCCGGCTGGCTGGCCGAGCCGCATGTCGCCGAATGGTGGGACGATCCGGAGACGGAAATCGCCGAAATCCGGGAGCACATTGACTCTATTTCTGTAGAGCCGCTGATCGTCGAGCTCGAGGGCAGGCCGATCGCCTATCTGCAGAGCTACGATCCGCATCTGGAAGAGGACCATCCCTATGCCGACCAGCCGTTCGGCACGCTCGGCATCGACCTGTCGATCGGCGTGCCGGACCTGGTCGGCAAAGGTCATGGCTCGGCTATCGTCAGGCAATTCGTCGAGCAACTGTTCGAGGAAGGCGCGCCGCGCGTCATCATCGATCCGCATCCCGACAATGGTCGCGCCATCCGCGCCTATGAAAAGGCGGGCTTCAGGGCTATCGATCGCAGACACTCTAGATATGGGGACGTCGTGCTGATGTCTGTCGATGCCAAAGAGAGCGACGCGGAAGAAGGGGAATGAGTTGATGGCGACACCGGGCACTGCCAAAAATTACTCGGCCTACGAAGACAGCTGGCGGATGGGGCTTCTGCTCGTGCTCGCTCTGCTCATCTTCCAGGCCGGTGCGCTTTACGGCATGGGCCGCACGCCGATCTGCACCTGCGGTTACGTCAAACTCTGGCACGGTGTGGTGAACAGTTCGGAGAATTCCCAGCATATTTCCGACTGGTACACCTTCTCGCACATCATCCACGGCTTCCTGTTCTACGCCTTGGCCTGGTTCCTGTTCCCGCGCTCGCCAATCGGTCTGCGCCTGGCTTTCGCCGTCGTCATCGAGGGCGGCTGGGAACTCCTGGAAAACAGCCCGTTCATCATCGAGCGCTACCGCGCCGGCACCATTTCGCTGGATTACTATGGCGATAGCATCATCAATTCGGTGTCCGACACGCTGGCCATGGTGCTGGGGTTTGTGATGGCCAGAAAGCTACCTATATGGAGCATCGTCGGCCTCGCCCTCATCTTCGAACTGGGTGTCGGCTACCTCATCCGGGACAATCTGACGCTCAACGTGATCATGCTGCTGCATCCGTTCGAGTCCATCAAGCAGTGGCAAAGTGGAATTCAGTGATATGACCACCTTCTCTCCCCGTGAAATCGTTTCGGAACTCGACCGCTTCATCATCGGCCAGAAGGACGCCAAGCGCGCCGTGGCCATTGCCTTGCGCAACCGCTGGCGCCGCCAGCAGCTGGAAGGCCAGATGCGCGAAGAGGTGATGCCGAAGAACATCCTGATGATCGGCCCGACCGGCGTCGGCAAGACCGAGATCTCGCGCCGCCTGGCGCGACTCGCCGGTGCGCCTTTCGTCAAGGTCGAGGCCACCAAGTTCACCGAAGTCGGCTATGTCGGCCGCGATGTCGAGCAGATCATCCGCGACCTGGTCGAGATCGCCATCGGCCTGGTGCGCGAGAAGATGCGCGAGGACGTGAAGGCGCGCGCGCACCTCAATGCCGAGGAGCGCGTGCTGGAAGCCCTGGTCGGCAAGACGGCGAGCCCGGCGACCCGCGATTCCTTCCGCAAGAAGCTGCGCGACGGCGAGCTCGATGACAAGGAGATCGAGATCGAGGTTGCCGACACCGGCACCGGCGGCATGCCCGGCTTCGAGATCCCCGGCATGCCGGGCGCCAATATCGGCGTGCTCAACATCAACGACATGCTGTCGAAGGCGATGGGTGGCAAGAAGACCAAGGCGCGCAAGACGACGGTCAAGGAATCCTACGCGCTGCTGGTCAACGACGAGTCCGACAAGCTGCTCGACCAGGACGAGGTGGTGCGCCGGGCGCTCGACGCGACCGAAAATGACGGCATCGTCTTCCTCGACGAGATCGACAAGATCGCCTCGCGCGAAGGCGGCATGGGCGCCGGCGTCTCGCGCGAAGGCGTGCAGCGCGACCTGCTGCCGCTGATCGAAGGCACGACGGTGGCGACCAAATATGGACCGTTGAAGACCGACCACATCCTGTTCATCGCCTCGGGCGCATTCCATGTCTCGAAGCCCTCCGACCTGTTGCCGGAATTGCAGGGCCGCCTGCCGATCCGTGTCGAGTTGCGGGCGCTGGAGAAGGACGATTTCATTCGCATCCTCACCGAGACCGAGGCGAGCCTGATCAAGCAGTATATCGCACTGATGAAGACCGAAGGCGTCGATCTCACCTTCACCGACGACGCCATCGATTCGCTGGCCGGCATTGCCGTCGACCTCAACGCCAGTGTCGAGAACATCGGCGCGAGACGCCTGCAGACGGTGATGGAGCGTGTGCTGGACGAGATCTCCTACGACGCGCCGGACCGCAACGGCACCAGCGTCGCCATCGATGCCGCCTATGTGGAAAAGCATGTCGGCGACCTCTCGCGAAACACAGATTTGTCGCGATTCATCCTTTAAACGAGGGCGCCGGTTCATCCGGCGCCGGTATTAGAGCGCCGCGCGTCCTTTGGACACGCAAAGGTCGCTCTAGCAGTATTGAATCGATGCATCGGACTTTCCAAAAATCGGTTTCGATCTTTGGGCCGATGCTTAGGCAACAATCCGGCTAACAGCTTGATGTGTGGCCGGATGGTATCATCGGGCCACCTTTCGTCTTGCCGGGTGCAAGGGCGCTCTCGACTCGACCGGGAGCTTTACCTAGTTTGCGCGGCAATTCTCTAGGCGGCGGCGCATGAAAAAACTGATCCTGCTCATTCTCGGCTTGACGCTGGCGGCGACGCTGTTCGCGGCTGACGCGGCGACATTGGTGCCGGCGGGCAACCGCAATGTCGTGCAGCCTGACATACCGGGCGCCTCCAGCCGCCGCACCCAGGCCACCAACACCACCTTCCAGGCCAAATACCGCAAGGTCTACGCTCTGTTGCAGAACGACGCCGAATTGCGCGCCAAGATCAGGAAGGCGGCTGCCGCTTACGGCATCAACCCCTTGCACATCGTCGGCGCCATCGTCGGCGAGCACACCTACAATGTCGATGCCTACGACCGGCTGCAGACCTACTACGTCAAGGCGATCTCCTACCTCTCCAGCAAGCTGTCCTTCGCCTATGACGGCGAGGACATCACCGATTTCGTGCAGCGGCCGGAATTCAAGAAGTGCACGATGTCGGACAGCTACGACCTGTGGGAATGCCGCGAGCAGGTGTGGAACCGCTCCTTCCGCGGCAAGACCGTCGGCGGCACAAGCTTTCCCAACGACCGCTTCGGCGCAACCTTCTTCCAGCCCTACTATGCCGGCCAGACCTTTGGCCTCGGCCAGCTCAACCCGCTGACCGCGCTGCAGATGAGCGATCTCGTGCACAAGGTGTCGGGGCTGCCCGAGCTCGATGTCGGCGATCCCAATGGGGTCTACAAGACCATCATGGATCCGGACCTGACATTGCCCTACGTCGCAGCGACGATCAGGAAGTCGATCGACGCCTACAAAAACATTGCCGGCTTCGACATCTCAGGCAATCCGGGGCTGACCGCCACGCTCTACAATGTCGGCAATCCCGAGCAGCGCGCCTATGCGCTGAAGGCCGAGAACGACAAGCGCCGCGCGGCGGGTGAGGCGGTCAAACTGCCCGAGGAGAATTATTACGGCTGGCTGGTCAACGACAAGCTGGACGAGCTGAAGGCGCTGTTTTAGCGGGCTTAGCTCAGCCGTCTACCTCCCCCTTTGTGGGGAGGTCGGACCGCAGGTCCGGGTGGGGGCCGGTGCCGCACCCCCGCCCCGCTGCTTCGCAGCGACCCTCCCCACAAGGGGAGGGTAAGTCAGTCCTTCACGCTGCCAGCAACGACTTCAGCTTCACATCCGGCGACCCCAACGCCTCCGGCGCCGGCCTAGCCCGCTTGGCGATCAGCATCTCGGCCAGCCTGATGTCGCGCGCCACGGCATTGCCCGTACCGAGGCCGCTCGCCGCCACCAGCCTGCCATCCTCGGCCAGATGAAACAGAATAAAAGCACCGTCGCCGAGATCGCGGCGGACCGTGCTTTTGCCCTCGTCCGAAAGGCCGGCGACCTGCAGCGACAAACCATACTGATCCGACCAGAACCATGGCACCGCGGCATGCGCTTCGCGGGCGCCCAGCATGTTCTTCGCGGCCAGCGCACCCTGTTCCTGCGCATTGCGCCAGGCTTCCAGCCGCACCCGCCGGCCAGCATAGACAGCGAGCGGAAACGAGCAGCAATCGCCGGCGGCGAAGATGTCGGGATCGATTGTTTGGAGTTCGCCATTGACGGCGATGCCGTTATCGACGGTCAGGCCCGCTTCCGCGGCAAGCCCGGTCACCGGCACGGCGCCGATGCCGATGACGGCGAGATCGGCGACGATGTCCTGCCCATCGGCGAGCATGATGTGCACCTCAGCGCCGTCGTCGGCGATATCAGCGATGCCCTGACCGGTGAGCACGGTCACGCCTTCGGCCTCATGCGCCTGATGGATGATTTCAGCGATCTCCGCCGGCACCCCGCGCATGAGGATGCGCGGCTGCGCCTCGATGACGGAGACTGCAGCCCCTGCCTTGCGCGCCGAAGCGGCGAGCTCCAGGCCGATAAAGCCACCACCAATGATGGCGATGCGGTTTGCCGGGCTGAGGTGGGCGCGAATGGCCAGCGCGTCGGCAAAGGTGCGGAGGTAGACGCAGCGCGACCCCAATCCCGGCATCGGCAGCTTGCGCGGTGTCGAGCCGGTCGCCAGCAGCAGCTTGTCGTAGGGCAGGGCCGAACCGTCCGACAGCCGCACCATATGCGCCGGGCGGTCGATCGCCACCGCTTGAACGGAATGGATATGCCGGATCGATTTCTCGGCCAGAATTGCGTCGCTGGCGATCGTCTTGATCTCGGCCGCGTCGCTCGTCATTGCGTCCTTGGACAGGGGCGGCCGCTCATAGGGCAGATGGGGTTCGTCACCCACCAGCGTCACCGGCCCGTCATAGCCCAGTTCGCGCAGAGCAAGGGCTGCCCGCCCGCCGCACTCGCCGGCGCCAATGATGACCATTCCCGCCTGCATGGTCCTACCCGATCTGGATCAGCACTTTGCCGGCCTCGACCTTTACCGGATACGTGGCGAGATTGACGCAAACCGGCGCGCCCCGTGCCGCCCCCGTCTTGTAATTGAAGCGGCCATTGTGCTTGGGGCACTCGATGATGTCATCCATCACCAGCCCGTCGGCCAGATGCACCTTTTCGTGCGTGCACAGGCCATCGGTGGCGAAGTAGTCGTCATCGGGGCTGCGATAGATGGCGAAGGTGCGGCCGCCATGATCGAAGCGCATCACATCTTCTTCGTCGATGTCGCCGGCGGCGCAGGCTTCGATCCAGTCGCTCATGTGTTCCTCCCAAAAGCAATTCCAGGAAAAGTGCGTTGCGGTTTCCGTTCGGAGTTGCGTCAAAACAAAAGCTTAATCGCGCGATCATTCCGCCGCGGCGGCGACGACGTCGTTGTGGAATTCCTCGCGGTACGGCCGCGCCGTCGGCGGCAATTCGCGCTTGAGGAAATAGTCCTCGTTGCGCAGCTGGCGCAAAAAGGCCGGGATCATCTCACGATAGCCGGCCAGGATCGACGGCGTCGGCGCCGGCAGATCGTGCTTGATCAGCGCATGCAGTTTGGGCAGCGCATGATAGGGCACCATCGGGAACATGTGGTGTTCGACGTGATAGTTCATGTTCCAGTAGATGAAGCGGCTGACCGGGTTCATGTAGACGGTGCGGCTGTTCAGCCGGTGGTCGACGACATTTTCGGCGAGCCCGCCATGCTGCAGCAGGCCGACCATGACATGATGCCAGGCGCCGTAGAGCCGGGGCAGCCCGACCAGCATCAGCGGCAGCCATGAGCCGAAATACAGTGCGATCGCGATGGTGACGGCATAGATGGCCGTCCAGATTCGGGCGATGCGAATGGCTTTAGGCTGCTCCTGTTCGGGGATAAAAGTCTTTTCCGCCGCGCTGATATTGCCGGCGGCGTTGCGCAGCATGTCCGACATCGCCTTCCAGGCGTCGATCACGCCGACGAAAGCAAGCGCGACGCGCAACAGGTCCGGCGGGCGCATCACCGAGATTTCCGGGTCGCGGCCGACGATGATGGTGTCGGTGTGGTGGCGGGTGTGGCTCCAGCGCCAGGTCACCGGATTGCGCATGATCATGAAGCAGGCGATCTGGTAGACCGCGTCGTTCATCCACTGCGTGCGGAAGGCAGTGCCATGGCCGCATTCGTGCCAGCGTGAATCGGTGGACGAGCCGTAGAGCACGCCATAGACGAAGAAGAACGGCACGCACCACCAGCTGCCCCAGAACCAGGCGCCGCCGGCGGCACTCAGGATCAGCGCGGCGAGCCAGATCGTGGTGTCGCGGATCGCCGGCCCATCGGAGCGCTGCATCAGCTCCTTCATCTGCTTGCGCGGAATATCGGTGTGATACCACTCGGCCGCCGACAGGCCGGTCTCGACGGCGAGCTTGGCGTCGCGGCCGATCAGGCTGTAGTCGCGCCGGGACGGTGGTGTGGATAGTGTCGCTTCCATAGGGGCTGCCTCCGTCGGCCACAGCATCCGTCAGGACGGATATGTCCATTACAGGCGCCTGTGTCCGAGCGCAAAATAGCGCCATGCGGTGATAGTCTCAATATCACAAAGATAGTTTCTATCATTTTCCATCAGAACGATGTAAGCAGTTGCAGGCACTCATGCGGGACAGTCATGGCAAAACGGCCAACCATCACCGATCTGGCGCGCATCTCCGGCGTTAGCGTCGCCACTGTCGACAGGGTGCTGAACAACCGGCTGCCGGTGCGCGAGGAAACCGCGCGCCGCGTCTATGAGGCGGCGACCGGCATCGGCTACCACGCCGCCGGGCTGATCAAGCGGCGCATGCGCCAGGAATTGCCGGAATACCGCCTCGGCTTTCTGCTGCTGCGGGGCAATGATGTTTTTTACGGCGATTTCGCGAGGGAGCTAGAAATGGCGGTCTCGCAATCGCAGCGCTTCCGCGGCGTCGCCACCATCGATTTCGCCAGCTCGCTAGCCGCCGACGAGATCGCCGCCCAGATGCGCAAGCTGGCAGCGAAATCCAGAGCAATCGCCGTTGTCGGTCCGGACCATCCGACGCTGACGGCGGTCGTGGAGTCGCTGAAAGCGAGGGGGCAACCTGTCTTCTCGCTGCTGTCCGACTTTGCCGCTGGCATCCGTGAGGGATATGTCGGCCTCGACAATCGCAAGGTCGGTCGCACCGCGGCCTGGATGATCGCCAGGGCGGCAAAGAACCCCGGCAAGGTCGCCCTTTTCGTCGGCAGTCATCGCTTCCACGGCCATGAACTGCGCGAGATCGGATTTCGCTCCTTCTTCCGCGAACATGCGCCGGACTTCACGGTGATGGAAACGCTGGTCAATCTGGAAGCCAACCAGGTCACCCACCATGCGATGATCGATCTCCTGGTGCGGTATCCGGATCTTGCCGGCTGCTATGTCGCCGGCGGCGGCATGGAAGGCGCGGTCTCGGCGCTGCGCGCAGCGAAGCCCGCAAACATGCCGGTGGTCGTCTGCAACGAGATCAACGCCGAATCGCGCGCGGCACTCGCCGACAACATCCTGACTATGGTGATCTCGACGCCGCTCGCCGCCTTGTGCCGCGAGCTTGTCGACCTGATGGCGCATTCCATCGAGGCCGGCGCCGCCAACGCGCCGGGCCAGACCTTTCTGCCCTTCGACATCTATCTGCCGGAAAATATCTAACGCGTTGCCGCGCCGACCCGTTCGGCGTGGGCTCTCCCGGCGATGATAGAATCTATCAGATTCTGCCTTCAGACTCGGCCTGGGCCGCTGTCGGCCTTGATTCGACGTGAAATTGCGGCGCGGCGACCGAAAATCCGCTTTCCGACTTAGGAATCGCTCTTGACGTCTCGCGAAAAAATGGAATAAATATTTCATCAGATTGGTATTTTGGTTCTTTCGTTCCGGAACATCTGTTTCAAACTGGGAGCCTGGCGTTCCATCCCTTGGACAAAACGCCATACGGAACAGGAAGGCATCAGGGAGAGATTCCTCGGGCTATCGGGGATTCCGGGTAGATCGGTGCAGCCGGACACCAATGTGGAGGAGAAACACAATGAAGAAACTGATTTTGGGCGTCGCCTTTGCGGCGCTGATGAGTTCGTCCGCTTTTGCCGCCAAGGTCGGCGTGTCGATGGCCAAGTTCGACGACAACTTCCTCACCGTGCTGCGCAACGGCATGATCGAGCAGGCCAAGGGCATGAGCGGCGTGGAACTGCAGGTCGAGGACGCGCAGAACGACGTCGCCAAGCAGCTCGACCAGATCAAGAACTTCGCCGCCTCGGGCGTCGACGCCATCATCGTCAACCCGGTCGACACCTCGGCCACGCAGGCGATGTCGGACGCCGCCGCAGCCGCCAAGATCCCGTTGGTCTATGTCAACCGCCAGCCGGTCAATGTCGACACGCTGCCGGACAACCAGGCCTTCGTCGCGTCGAACGAGGCCGATTCCGGCACGCTCGAGACCAAGGAAGTCTGCCGCCTGTTCACCGAGGCCGGCAAGAAGGAAGCCAATGTCTATGTCATCATGGGCGAGCTTTCCAACCAGGCCGCCGTGCAGCGCACCAAGGACATCGAAGAGGTGATCGCCACGCCGGAGTGCAGCTTCATCAAGATCATCGACAAGCAGACTTCGAACTGGAACCGCGACGAAGCGCAGAACCTGATGACCAACTGGCTGTCGACCGGCAAGCCGTTCGACGGCGTCATCGCCAACAATGACGAAAGCGCCATCGGCGCCATCCAGGCGATGAAGGCCGCCAACATCGACATGAAGACGGTCGTCGTCGGCGGTGTCGACGCCACGCAGGACGCGCTTGCCGCCATGCAGGCCGGCGACCTCGATGCCACCGTGTTCCAGGATGCGGCCGGCCAGGGCGCCGGCGCTCTGGACGCAGCGCTGAAGCTCGCCAAGGGCGAGAAGGTCGAGCACAAGGTCTACGTGCCCTTCCAACTCGTGACGCCAGCCAACATCGACAAGTTCCTGAAGAAGAACTGAGCCGGCGACTCCTTCGACTAACGGAGCGGCGCATCAATCGCGCCGCTCCCGTTTCCCTCACCGCCCTTACGTGCGGGAGGGCAAATGCCGCCTCACGGAGGACAGACATGTCACAGACATCTCATGGCGTCGGCGGGGTCAGCTATGACGCGAAGAGGCGGACATGGCCGGCCGAATTCAACGTCTTCCTGGCGCTGGTCATTCTGGTCGTCATCTTCGAAATGATCGGCCGCATCTTTCTTGGCGACAGCTTCCTGTTCAACACGCGCGACAACGTCGCCGGGATCTTCAATGAGGCCCGCCTGCAGATCATCATCCTGCAGGTGTCGATCGTCGGCATCATCGCCATCGGCGTCACGCAGGTGATCATTTGCGGCGGCATCGACTTGTCCTCGGGCTCGATCGTCGGCGCCACCGCCATGATCGCCATGAGTTTTGCCCAGGTGGCGACGGTCAACGGTAACCCCAACCCCAAGGCGATGTTCCTGGCGCAAGGCTGGACCGACCTGCCGGTCGTCGTGCCGGTACTGGTCGCCATCGGCTGCGGTCTGCTCGCCGGTCTCGTCAACGGCTCCTTGATTGCATACACGCGCATTCCGCCGTTCATCGCCACGCTCGGCATGATGGTGACCGCGCGCGGCATTGCCAAATGGTGGTCCAAGGGTCAGCCGATCTCGTTTCCGACCGAAAGTTTCGCTGGGATCGGCAAGGGCCTGATGCCGGTCATCATCTTCCTGTCGCTGGCGGTGCTGTTCCAGCTGATCATGACCTACACACGCTACGGCAAGCACTGCTACGCCATCGGCTCCAACGAGGATGCCGCGCGCATGTCGGGCATCAAGATCGCCAACCACAAGATCCTCGTCTATGTCATTGCCGGCATCCTCGCCGCGCTGGCCGCCGTCGTGCTCTCCTCCAAGAACCTGACAGCACAGTCCGGCATGGGCGTCATGTACGAGCTCGACGCCATCGCCATGGCGGTCATCGGCGGCGTCTCTTTGTCGGGCGGCCGCGGCTCGATCGTCGGCACCGTGATCGGCTCGCTGATCTTCGGCGTCATCATTTCCGGCTTCACCTTCCTGCGCCTCGACGCCTACTATCAGGAGATGGTCAAGGGCGTGATCATCGTCGGCGCGGTCGTTCTCGACCAATGGCGCCAGCGCATGCGGGCATTGAGGGCTTGACCATGCCAGATATCTCCACGACAGACATCGTCCTGAAGACCGAAAACCTGACCAAACGCTATGGCGGCGTCCATGCGCTGGAAGGCGCGAATTTCGAGCTGCGCAAGGGCGAGCATGTCGCCATCATGGGCGACAATGGCGCCGGCAAATCCACCTTCGTGCGCCAGATCACCGCCGTCGAGCAGCGCACCAGCGGCCAGATCTGGTTCGACGGCAGGGAAGTGAATTTTGCCGGGCCGATCGAAGCGCGCACGGCGGGCATCGAGACCGTGTTCCAGAACCTGGCGCTGGCCGACGATCTCGACGTGCCGTCGAACCTGTTCCTCGGCCGCGAAAAGGTGCTTTTCAATCTCGGCCCGTTCTCGATCCTCGACCGCAAATACATGCGCAAGGCGACCGAGGCGGCGCTGATCCGCACGGCAGTGAAAATCCCCAATTTGTCCAACACCATTCGCCACATGTCGGGCGGCCAGCGCCAGTGCGTTGCGATCGCCCGGACCGCGACCTTCGCCTCCAAGCTGATCATCATGGACGAGCCGACGGCAGCCCTTGGCGTGCAGGAGACCGCGCAGGTCGAAAACATCATCCGCACGCTGAAGGACAATGGCGAACCGCTGATCCTGATCAGCCACAACATGCGCCAGGTGTTCGACCTGTGCGACCGTATCGTCGTCTTCCGGCGCGGCCGCATCGTCGCCAACCTGCGCAAGGAAAACACCGACGGCAACGACATCGTCTCCTACATCACCGGCGCCAAGACCGGGGAGGCGGAACTCGCGGCCTGAACAGGATGGTCATCCTGTTTTCTGGCGTGCTCCAAAAATTATCTTGCCACCTTTCTCAAAAGGAAGGTGGAGACACAACTCTCTCGAACCCATCCCCCTAGAGGAAATACCCCATGACTGTTCGTTTCGCCCTCCTCGGTGCCGGCCGCATCGGCAAGGTCCATGCCCGCGCCGTCGGCTCCAACCCGCAGGCCAGACTGGTGGCCGTTGCCGACGCTTTTGAAAAGGCGGCGACCGAGTTGGCAACCGCCTATGGCGCCGAAGTGCGCACCATCGACGCGATCGAGAAGGCCAAGGACATCGACGCCGTGGTCATCTGCACGCCGACCGACACCCATGCCGATCTGATCGAGCGTTTCGCCAAGGCCGGCAAGGCGATCTTCTGCGAGAAGCCGATCGACCTCGACGTCAAGCGCGTCGAGAAGTGCCTGGCCGTGGTCGACAAGGCCAAGGCGACGCTGATGGTCGGCTTCAACCGCCGCTTCGATCCGCACTTCGCCGCCGTGCGCAAGGCGATCGACGACGGCGCCATCGGTACTGTCGAGATGGTCACCATCACCTCGCGCGATCCGGGCGCGCCGCCGGTCGATTACATCAAGCGGTCGGGCGGCATTTTTCGCGACATGACCATCCACGATTTCGACATGGCGCGCTTCCTGCTCGGCGAAGAGGTGGCGGCGGTCAGCGCCCATGCTTCGGTGCTGGTCGACAAGAAGATCGGCGAGGCCGGCGATTTCGATTCGGTCAGCGTCATCCTCGAAACCGCGTCCGGGAAGCAGGCCGTCATCTCCAATTCGCGCCGCGCCACCTATGGCTACGACCAGCGCATCGAGGTGCATGGCTCCAAGGGCATGGTCGCCGCCGAAAACCAGCGGCCTGTGTCGATCGAGGTCGCCAATGAGAAGGGCTATACGCGCCCGCCGCTGCACGACTTCTTCATGACCCGCTATCTCGACGCCTACGCCATCGAGATTGCCGCTTTCATCACTGCTGCAACCTCGGGCAAGAAGGCATCGCCGAGCGGCGCCGACGGCCTCGTGGCGCTGAAGCTGGCCGATGCCGCGCTGAAGTCGGCGACATCAGGCAAGACCGTCCGTCTCGACAAGTAAGAACCGGAACCAAGGCACAGGAGCAGAGCGATGAGCACATCCGCCGATCGCAATTCGAACACGCGCGCCATCGTCACCGGCGGCGCGCAAGGCATCGGCTTTGCCGTCGCCGAAGCGCTGGCCGACGAGGGCTGCAAGGCGCTGGCGCTCATCGGCCGTTCGCAGGAGAAGGGCGACAAGGCGGTCGCCCACTTCAACAACGCCGGCGTCGACGCGATCTTCATCAGCGCCGACGTTTCGAAGGTGGCCGACTGCAAGCGTGCCGTCGCCACCGCCGTCTCGCATTTCGGCACCATCAACGCGCTGGTCAACGCCGCAGCCACCTCCGCGCGCGGGTCGCTGGTCGAAACCTCCGAGGAGACCTTCGACCAGATTTTCCAGACCAACGTGCGCGGCCCGTTCTTCCTGATGCAGGGCGTGGTGGCCCATCTCCTGGACCAGAAGGCGCCGGGCTCGATCGTCAACGTGCTGTCTATGTCGGCGCATTGCGGCCAGTCCTTCCTGGCGCCCTATTCCTCGAGCAAGGGTGCGCTGGCGACGCTGACCAAGAACGTCGCCAACGCCTATCGTTTCAACCGCATCCGCTGCAACGCCGTGCTACCGGGCTGGATGGACACCGAGGGCGAGGACATCGTGCAGAAGAAATGGCACGGTGCCTCCGACGACTGGCTGGCAAAGGCAGAGGCCGGCCAGCCCATGGGCCAACTGGTGAAGCCCGACCAACTGGCGCGGCTGATCAGCTACATGGCCAGCCCGCAATCCGGTGTCATGACCGGCTCGCTGGTTGACTACGACCAGAACGTCGCGGGGACCTCGCCGGAGTAGCCTCAAACCCTGTTGCAGCAACATCGCCATTCCCACATAGTCATTATAGTCAGGCTAGTCACGAGCATGCGATGCTAACGTCATCCAAAGACACCAACTGGACGGTTGCCGGGGCAAAAGCCCGGCTCTCCGAGGTCATCGAGCGCGCACAGTCCTCGCCGCAGACGATCACCAAGAACGGCAAACCAAGCGTGGTTGTCGTCTCGGCCGAGGAATGGCAGCGCAAGATCGCACGCAAGGGTACGCTTGCCGAGTTCCTGCTGGACTCGCCGCTGCGCGGCGCCGATCTCGAGCTTGAACGTCAGCGCGACGAACCGCGTGACCTGCCGCCGTGAGACTGCTGCTCGACACGAATGTCCTGTCCGAGGTGACGAGGCTAGCGCCTGACGCACGTGTCCTGGGCTGGCTGGACGAGCTTGATGAGGACCGCTCCTCATCAGCGTAGTGTCGATCGCCGAGATCCGGCGCGGCGTCTCTCTGATGGATGAGGGCCGCAAACGCGAGGCGCTGGCCGAATGGCTCGCCCGGGACCTGCCCCAGCGCTTCGAACAGCGGGTTTTGCCGGTGAACGATGCGGTTGCCTTGGCCTGGGGCGACCTGATGGGTCTTGCGAAGCGCCGCGGTCGTGGTCTGTCGTCGATGGACGGCCTGATCGCAGCCACTGCGATTGCGCACGAGCTCACCTTGGCAACGTGCAATACGAAAGATTTCGAAGGCTTTGGGCTTGAACTCTTCGATCCCTGGACCGCATGAGCCGCTCCGCGTTATACGTGTTGGCGATTGGCGAACCGCCGGCACTTCGTCATCCACGGGCGGAGCAAGGAGCGTGGCGACGCAGCGCAGACCCGAGGATCCACGCCGCGACTTCAGAGCGCTGCTACGGTCCAGAATTCTGCTCCGCCGCACTCCACGGCCCAGGTCACGGAATGGATCCCAGGGTCTCCGCGACGGAGCTTCGCTCCTGCTCCGCCCAGGGATGACGAAATCGCGAGGATTCGGCCCATCCCGAATTGTCTCCGCATACCCCACGTGACAAACACCCCCGCATCGACTATATGAGCCTCATGATCAACCTGACCGCCACCTATTGGTACTTTACGAGCTCGCTGGCGGCGGGAGGATTGCGCTCGATCTGAAGATTGCAGCAACAAGTCCGAACAGCCGCCAGACCTGGCGGCTTTTTTGTATCAGCCGGCAGGTCTCCTAAAAACAGGAGCAGAAAGCCGTGTTGACCACCACAGACGATCTTCGGGTCAAGGAAATCCGAGAATTGAGTACGCCGGACGAGGTGATGCGGGAGATCCCGCGCACGCTGACGGCAACGCGCACCGTGAGCGCATCACGCAACGCCACCCATGCCATCTTGAACGGCACCGACGACCGGCTGCTTGTCATCGTTGGCCCGTGTTCGATCCACGACCCGGTCGCGGCCGTTGACTATGCCAGCCGGCTAGTGGCGCTGCGCGAGACCCTGTCCGACCGGTTGGAGATCGTCATGCGGGTCTATTTCGAAAAGCCGCGCACGACTGTCGGCTGGAAGGGCCTTATCAACGATCCCGATCTCGACGGCAGCTTCAACATCGACAAGGGGCTGCGGATGGCGCGCAACGTGCTGTCGGCGGTCAACAATCTCGGCCTGCCCTCGGCCACCGAATTTCTCGACATGACGACGCCGCAATACATTGCCGACCTCGTCGCCTGGGGCGCCATCGGCGCGCGCACCACCGAGAGCCAGATCCACCGCGAACTGGCTTCCGGCCTGTCCTGCCCGGTCGGCTTCAAGAACGGCACCGACGGCAATCTCAGGATCGCCGCCGAGGCGGTGAAATCCGCCGCCCAGCCGCATCATTTCATGGCGGTGACCAAGGGCGGACGCAGCGGCATTGCGACTACTACCGGCAATGAGGACTGCCACGTCATCCTGCGCGGCGGCGTTCAGCCGAATTACGATGCGGCGAGCGTCGAGGCGGCCTCGGTCGAACTTGCCCGCATCGGCGTCGCCCCCCGTCTGATGATCGATGTCAGCCACGCCAACTCGAGCAAGAAGCCGGAGAACCAGCCGAAGGTGGCGGCCGATGTCGCCGGCCAGGTGGCAGCAGGGGACGAGCGTATCATCGGCGTCATGATCGAGAGCAATCTCGTCGCCGGCCGGCAGGACGTGGTATCAGGCAAGCCGCTCGTCTATGGCCAGAGCATCACAGATGGCTGCATCGACTGGGCGACCACAGAGACTGTGCTGCACGGCCTCGCCGGCGCCGTAGAATGGCGCCGCTCAGCCCGCCGCGCCATGATGGAGAACCGGCCGGGCGCCGCCTGATACGAGGCGATGCGCGGGAAGGACGCTGCGGCTCCCCTTGCACCCCGGCAACCGGTCTGCTAAATACTGAACCGTATGGTTCAGTATACCGACTTGGATTCCTCGTTCGCCGCGCTCTCGGACGCCACCCGGCGTGGCGTTCTGGAGCAGCTCGGACGCGCAGACGCTTCGATCACCGAGCTTGCCGGAAAATTCCACATGACCCTCACGGGCATGAAGAAGCACGTCGGCGTCCTGGAGCAGGCGGGGCTCGTCACCACGCAGAAGGTTGGCCGCGTGCGGACCTGCAAGCTCGGCCTGCGCGGACTGGAGGAAGAGGCGGCCTGGATCGAGCGGCACCGCCTGCTCTGGGACGCACGCTTCAACGAGTTGGACAAGGTTGTCGAGGAATTGAAACGGAAGGAGAAAGCCGATGCGCCAAAGAACCGAGAGTGAGCCCACGAACAACCGCACGACGGTCGAACGGAAGTCCGAGCGCGAGCTGGTCGTCACGCGAACAGTCAACGGTCCGGCGCGCATCGTGTTCGAGGCGTGGACGAAGCCCGAGCTGTTCAAGCAGTGGTGGGTGCCGAAGTCGATGGGCATGTTCCTGCGTTCATGTGAGATGGATGCTCGTACCGGAGGCACGTACCGCCTGGTGTTCGGCCACGACGCCTCGGACCTTCACGAATTCTTCGGCAGGTATATCGAAGTGACACCGCACTCACGCCTTGTCTGGACCAATGACGAAGGTGGTGACGGTGGACCCGTCACCACGCTGACCTTCGAGGAAAAGGGTGGCAATACGCTGCTGGTCATGCACGAACTCTATCCCTCGAAGGAGGCTCTCGACGCGGCCGGTACCGGGGCGGCGGATGCGATGGGCGAGACGTTCGAGCAATTGGACGAGCTTCTCGTCGTCTTGGGCGAAGGCGTGAGGCGGTCATGACGTCATCGGTCTCGCGGACGGGGTAGCTGCCGCCCTCGACGACGAAAAGACCGGGACAGTGATCCGCAAGCGCCGCGCCGAGGCGAAGAAACGCGGCGTCATCGCTTGATCGGGATCACGCTGCCCTCAACCCTTCCCATGCCGTAAACACCGAGACCGCAAACAGCAGCAGTCCGGCCGCCCGGCCCGCAAACGCGGTCTTCCGCGGATTGGCCACCAGCAGATTGCGGCTGCGGCCGGCGGTGATGGCGAGCCCGCCATAGATCGCGGCCTGAGTCGCCACCGTCAGCAAGCCCATGACCGTCGCCTGCATCCAGATCGGGCCGTAATCCGGCTTCAGGAACTGCGGATAGACGGCAAATATGAAGAGATAGGCCTTCGGGTTGATCAGGCAGGTCACCAGTCCCTGGCGAAAGGCCTTCCAGGCCGTACGGCTGCCGGCGCGCCCGTCATGGCCGACGGTGATGGAACTGCGCATCAGCGAGATGCCGATGAAGGCCATGTAGGCGGCGCCGGCTATCAGCAGCGGCTTGTACAGGATCGGTACGAAATGCATCAGCAGGCCGACGCCGATGGCGCCGTTCAGCGTGTGCACGATGCCGCCGACCATGATGCCGCCGGTGGCGGCGAGGCCCCGGTCGCGGCCGCCGGTGAGCGCATTGGCAAGCACGAACAGCATGTCCATGCCGGGCACGATGATGATGCCGCACAGCAGGATAAAGAACAGCCAGAGATTTTCCGCGTAACTCATGTCAGTTGCCTGTCGCTTCCTGCTGGGGTGCCGTTGAGGAATTTGTTGATTTTCAACCCGATAGGCAGTCCAATAAATCATCCCAACTGACGGGGATGTGTCAGTAGCGTTTCATCAGGGAGAGGAAATGCGCAAGGCGTCGCGCCTGTTCGAGATCATCCAGATCCTGCGGCTGGCGCGGCAGCCGGTGACGGCGGCCATGATCGCCGGGCAGCTGGAAGTCACGATGCGTTCGATCTATCGCGACATCGCCGCACTGCAGGCGATGCGCGTGCCGATCGAAGGCGGGCGCGGTATCGGTTATATATTGCGGCCCGGCTTCGACCTGCCGCCGCTGATGTTTTCGATCGAGGAGATGGAGGCGATCGTCCTGTCGCTGGCGCTGCTGGAGCGCACGGGAGACAGCGAGCTCAAGCAGGCGGCCAAGCGCGTCAGCGCCAAGATCGCCGGCGCCGTGCCGCCGCCGTTGCGCCAGGCGTTCGACGCCAACGCACTGCATGTCTGGGGGTTCGCTGCACCGGCAATCGGCACCATCGATCTGGCGCTGGTGCGCCGCGCAATCCGCGACGAGGAAAAGCTCGACCTGTCCTATCGCGACGAAATCGGCCGCGCCTCCGAGCGGCTGATCCGTCCGATCGCGCTGATCTACTATTCAGAAACCGCCAACATCGTCGCCTGGTGCGAATTGCGCCAGGCCATCCGCAATTTCCGCAGCGACCGCATCGCGGATTGCCGGGCGACCGGGCTGCGCTTCAAGGGCGAAGGCGATCGCCTGCGGCAGGTCTGGGTCAGTGGCTGGGAGGCGAACGCTGTCGCTGGCGGCTGAAGCGGATCTTACCGCACATCCACCCAGCGCTTTTCCTCGAACGACCTCGCCATCGCGTGCACGGTGCGCTCGATCTCCAGCCCTTCGGCAAATTCGATGACCCGTGCCGGCTTGCCGGCAAGCCGCGTCAGCAATTCGTGGCACTCGATGATCTTGAGGTCGTTGAAACCTAGCCCATGGCCCGGCGCCGGGAGGAAGGCGTCGTAAGGCTTGTGGTGCGGCGCCACCAATATGGTGCGGTAGCCCTGTTCGGTCGGGCGATCGGCGGTGACGTAGAGCTGGATTTCGTTCATCCGCTCCTGGTCGAACAGGATCGATCCCTTGGAGCCGAAAATCTGTATGGCGATGCGGCCCTTGCGGCCCCAGGCCGAGCGGTTGACCAGCAGCGTGCCGGCAATGCCGTTTTCCAGATGCATCAAAACGCTGGCGATGTCGTAGGTCTCCACCGCACGGCGGCCGCCGCCGGCCAGCTTGCGGTCGACATAGGGTTTGGCCATGTCGCAGATGACTTTTGCGACGCGGCCGAACAGCGTCGACACCAGCGACAGCGGATGCACGGCGAAATCGTCGAGCGCGCCATAGCCGGATGCGGCCTCATGCTTCCAGAAGAACAGCGCTTCCGGATCGGCCATGAAGTCCTCGTCCATCTCGATGCGCAGATGGTTGACCTCGCCGATGATCTTTTCCTCGAGCAGCGCGCCGATGTGGCGGATGGCCGGGCTCTGTATGTAGTTGTAGCCAAGCGCTGCGACCTTGCCGGACTTCTTCGCCGCGGCCGCCATCGCCGCTGCTTCGGCAAAGCTCGGCGCCATCGGCTTCTCGCACCACAGATGCTTGCCGGCTTCGAGAATAGCGATGGCCATCTCCGGATGGAACTGATTGGGCGTGGTCAGCGAGACGATATCGACCTCGGGGTCGTTGACGACGGCACGCCAGTCGCCCGACGCCTTGGCGAAGCCGAACTCACCGGCCTTGCGCTTGGCCAGCTCCTCGTTGACCTCGCCGAGATGGACCAGCTTCGGCTTGGCGACATCGGGAAAGACGGCGCCGACGGCGCTCCACGCAATGGCGTGGCATTTGCCCATGAAACCCGTGCCGATAAGACCAACGCCGACCATTTCTTTCTCCCAATACCTGAAGCGATCGATGGATGAATTAGTCCATTTCTTCTCCGAATGGAATGTCTGCCTCATTTTTTATGGCCTTCTTGCGCAGGCTCGCTATGATGGGGCAGAGAGGACGTCACTTGAGTTAAAGAGAGCATGATGTCGTCCGAAAACCGCTGCACACTTTTCGGCATCATGCTCTAGATGAGCTTGGACGGGGCGACGATGGACGAACGGGTACCTCGCGACTTCGAGACGCTGCGCGCCACGATCCTCGATCGCCGTGAAACCTTGCCCAAGCGCATCGCCCAGATCGCCGCCTATGCGCTCGACAATCCCGATGACATCGCCTTCGGCACCGCCGCCAGCATCGCCGCTTCGGCGGGCGTGCAGCCGTCCACCTTGATCCGCTTTGCCCAGCAACTAGGCTTCGACGGCTTCACCAGCCTGCAGCAGGTGTTTCGCGAGCGGCTGCGCGAGCGCAATTCCTCTTATGACGAACGCCTGCAGGCGCTGCGCGCCAAGGCCGATGCGGGTGCTGGACACCGAGCCATCTTCGACGGCTTCGTCGCCGCCGCCAGCACTTCGCTCAACGATATTTCGCGCTCGCTGGACGAGGCGCATCTGGAAGACGCGATCTCGCTGCTGGCCAAGGCCGAGACCATCTATGTCCTGGCCAAGCGCCGCTCCTACCCGGTGGCGAGCTACATTGCCTATGCCTTGGGCAAGCTGAAGATCCGCAACCAGCTGATCGAATCCGCCGCCGGCCTCAATGCCGAGATGGTCGCCTTCGCCACCCCGGCGGACGCCGTCATTGCCATCAGTTTCTCGCCCTATGCGCCGGCCACCATCGAGGAGGCCCGCACCATTTCCGAACAGGGCGTGCCGATCATCGCCATCACCGACAGTTCGTTTTCGCCACTAGCGCAGTTCGCCAAGGTCTGGTTCGAGGTTGCCGAGGCCGATTTTGCCGGCTTCCGCTCGCTGTCGGCCACCATGGCGCTGGCCATGGCGCTCACCGTCGGCGTCGGCGAGAAGCGGCGCAGCACGGGCAAGAAGCGCAAAGCCTAGGCCGGCGCCGGGCGCTCGAATTCCCGAAAGGAATGCTCATTCCATATTGACTATGGATTGGAATTATTATTTCATATTCCCGGCGCCACGCTGCCGCTCGCGCGTGTCCCCCAACTACGTTGCTCAAGACAACAAGACCGACGGGAGGTTCCAATGAGCGAAGCCGTGGACGCCAAACAGGCGACGCTCGATGTCATCACCATCGGTCGCGCTTCCGTCGACCTTTACGGCCAGCAGATCGGCTCGCGGCTGGAGGACATCACCTCCTTTGCCAAATCGGTCGGCGGCTGCCCGGCCAACATCTCGGTTGGCACGGCGAGACTAGGCCTGCGCTCGGCGCTGCTCACCCGTGTCGGCGACGAGCAGATGGGCCGCTTCATCCGCGAGCAGCTGCGGCGCGAAGGCGTCAATGTCGACGGGCTGAAGACCGACAAGGAACGGCTGACGGCTCTGGTGCTGCTTTCGGTCGAGAGCGAAGGGGTCTCGCCGATGATCTTTTATCGCAGCGACTGCGCCGACATGGCGCTCGCCGAAGAAGATATCGACGAGGCTTTAATTGCCTCGGCCCGTTCCATCGTCGTCACCGGCACGCATTTTTCCCGACCCAACAGCGACGCCGCCCAGCGCAAGGCTATCCGCATCATCAAGGCCAGGGGCGGCAAGGTGGTGTTCGACATCGACTACCGCCCCAACCTCTGGGGACTCGCCGGCCATGCCGAAGGTTTTGAGCGCTATGTCAAATCCGACCGCGTCTCGGCCCAGCTGAAGACGGTGCTGCCCGATTGCGATCTCATCGTCGGCACCGAGGAAGAGATCATGATCGCCTCGGGCGCCGACGATTGCCTGAGCGCGCTGAAGACGATCCGCGCGCTGTCCAAGGCAACCATCGTACTGAAGCGCGGCGCCATGGGCTGCATCGTCTATGACGGACCGGTCAGCGACGATCTGGAAGACGGTATCGTCGGCAAGGGCTTTCCGATCGAGATCTATAATGTGCTCGGCGCGGGCGATGCCTTCATGTCCGGTTTTCTGCGCGGCTGGCTCGGTGGCGAAAACCTGGCAACGGCGGCGACCTGGGCCAATGCCTGCGGCGCTTTCGCCGTGTCGCGGCTGCTCTGCGCGCCGGAATATCCGACCTTCGAGGAATTGCAGTTCTTCCTCAAGAACGGCAGCAAGCACTTAGCGTTGCGCAAGGACGAGGCGATCAACCACATCCATTGGGCGACGACCCGCCGCCGCGACATCCCCTCCATGATGGCGCTCGCCTGCGACCACCGTGTGCAGCTCGAGGACGTCGCCGCCAGGACCGGCGCCGATCCGGCGCGCATCCGCGATTTCAAGGTGCTGGCGGTCAAGGCTGCGGCGAAAGTCGCCGCCGGCCGCGACGGCTGTGGCATGCTGATCGACGAGAAGCATGGCCGCGAAGCGATGTTCGAATTCGCCCGCCACCCCTTTGCCTGGCTCGGCCGTCCCGTCGAACTGCCGGGCTCGCGGCCGCTGCGCTTCGAGTTCTCGCAGGACATCGGCTCGCAACTGGTGGAATGGCCGGTCGACCACTGCATCAAATGCCTGTGCTTCTATCACCCCGACGATCCGGCAGCGCTCAAGGAAGAGCAGCAGCAGAAGCTGCGCTCGCTGTTCGAAGCCGCGCGGAAGGTCGGCCGGGAGCTTCTGGTCGAGATCATCGCCGGCAAGCACGGCAAGCTCGACGAAACGACCATCCCGCGCGCCCTGGAAGAACTCTATGCGCTTGGCATCAAGCCGGACTGGTGGAAGCTCGAACCGCAGGCGTCGGCCGGCGCCTGGGCCAAGATCGAAGCGGTGATCCTGAAGCACGATCCCTGGTGTCGTGGCGTCGTGCTGCTGGGTCTCGAAGCGCCGCAGGACGAACTGGAAGCGGCCTTTGCCGCCACCGCCAAGGCGCCGATTGTCAAGGGCTTTGCCGTCGGCCGCACCATCTTCGTCCACGCCGCCGAACAATGGCTGGCGGGCAAGATGACGGATGACGAGGCTATCGCCGACATGGCCGCGCGCTTCGAACAGTTGACCGAAGCGTGGCTTGCCGCGCGTGGCCGTAAAGCAGCATAAAGGCGCGGCAAGAGGACTGCGGAGGAAAACACCATGAGCAAGACAATCCGCCTGACGATGGCGCAGGCGCTGACCCGCTTTCTGAGCAAGCAGATGACCGAGATCGACGGCAGACCAGTGCCCATCTTCGGCGGTGTGTGGGCGATCTTCGGTCACGGCAATGTCGCCGGCATCGGCGAGGCGCTGTACCAGCTGCGCGACGAATTGCCGACCTTCCGCGCCCACAATGAGCAGGCGATGGCGCATGCGGCGATCGCCTATGGCAAGGCCAATTTCCGCCGCCGCTTCATGGCCGCGACCTCTTCGATCGGCCCCGGTGCGCTCAACATGGTGACGGCGGCGGCGCTCGCCCATGTAAACAGGTTGCCCGTCCTGTTTTTGCCGGGCGATGTCTTCGCCAACCGCATTCCCGACCCGGTGCTGCAGCAGGCCGAGGACTTTTCCGACGGCACCGCGACGGTCAATGACTGCTTCCGTCCGGTGTCGCGCTATTTCGACCGCATCACCCGTCCCGAGCAGATCATCCCGGCATTGGCGCGGACCATGCAGGTGCTGACCGATCCCGCGGAATGCGGCCCGGTGACGCTGTCGCTCTGCCAGGACGTGCAGGCCGAGGCTTATGACTATCCCGAGAGCTTTTTTGCCGAGCGCGTCTGGCACCAGCGCCGGCCGCGTCCGGACCGGAACGAGCTTGCCGCTGCGGTTGCGGCGCTGAAGGGCGCGAAGAAGCCGCTGATCATCGCCGGCGGCGGCGTGCTGTATTCGCAGGCTTCGGATGAACTGGCGAAATTCGCCGAGAGCGCCGGCATTCCGGTCTGCGAAACGCAAGGCGGCAAATCCTCGCTGCCCGACACGCATCCGCTCAACATGGCGGCGGTCGGCGTCACCGGCACGTCCGCGGCCAACCGGCTGGCGGAAGAAGCCGATGTCGTGCTCGCCATCGGCACCCGCCTGCAGGATTTCACCACTGGCTCATGGGCGCTGTTCAAGAATTCCGGCAAGACCATCATCGGACTCAACGTGCAGCTTTTCGATGCCGGCAAGCACCGCGCGCTGCCGCTGGTCGCCGACGCGGCCGAAGGGCTTGTCGAACTGGGTGCGGCGTTGGGGAGCTGGAAAGCACCGGCGACATGGACCGACAATGCGACCCAGGGCAAGAAGGCATGGCAGGCCGAAGCCTCGAAGGTGACGGCGTCGACCAACGCCGCCTTCCCGTCGGACGCGCAGGTGATCGGCGCCGTGCAGCGCGCGCTGGGGTCCGGCGTAACGCTGCTGAATGCGTCGGGCGGTTTGCCGGGCGAGTTGCACAAGCTCTGGCAGGCAGGCGCGCCCGGCTCGTACCATGGCGAATATGGCTTCTCGACCATGGGCTACGAGATTGCCGGCGGGCTCGGCGCCAAGATGGCCAAGCCCGACCAGGAGATAGTCGTCATGGTCGGGGACGGCTCCTACCTCATGATGAATTCCGAAATCGCCACGTCGGTGATGCTTGGCTTGAAGCTGACCATCGTGGTGCTCGACAACAGGGGTTATGGCTGCATCAACCGGCTGCAGATGGCCACCGGCGGCGCCAACTTCAACAACCTCCTGAAGGACGCGCGCCACGAGATCCTGCCCGACATCGACTTCGCCGTGCATGCGGCGAGCATGGGCGCTATTGCCGAGAAGGTGCCGTCGATCACCGGCCTGGAGACTGCGCTGCAAAAGTCGAAAACCAACGACCGCACCACCGTGCTGGTCATCGACACCGACCCGCTGATTTCCACCGATGCCGGCGGCCATTGGTGGGATGTCGCGGTGCCGGAAGTCTCCGCACGGCCGCAGGTCAACGCAGCGCGCAAGGCCTATGACGAAAAGCGGCAGATGCAGACAATCGGCGATTGATGTACATGCACCCGCCCCCTACCTCCCCCTTGTGGGGAGGTCGGACCGCAGGTCCGGGTGGGGGTCTGGCGCCGCACCCCACCCCGCTGCTTCGCAGCGACCCTCCCCACAAGGGGGAGGGTGAACAAGAAACCGGAGCTAAAACTTGAAAGCCAAACTGGGCATGTCCCCCATTGCGTGGTGGAACGACGATCTTGCCGAACTCAGCGACGACGTCTCGCTGGAAGAGTGCCTGCGCCAGTCGCGCTCGGCAGGTTTCACCGGCATGGAAATGGGCCGGCGTTTTCCAAACGACCCCGAAATCATGCTGCCGATCCTGAAGCAGGCCGACGTGACGCTGTGCGGCGGCTGGTTCTCCGGCACCCTGGTTGATGAGGACATGGGCAGGAACAAGGATCGCATCCAGCCGATGATCGACCTGTTCAAGGCGGTGAATGCGCCTTGCATCGTCTATGGCGAGGTCGGCCGCTCGATCCAGGGCGATCGCTCCAGGCCTCTCGCCACCAAGCCGAAATTGTCGAACGACGAGATGAGGGCCTATGCCAGGCGCCTCACCGAATTCGGCGAATGGTGCGCCGAGCAAGGCATGCCGCTGTCCTATCACCATCACATGGCGGCAGTGGTCGAGACTGAGCCGGAGCTCGATGCCTTCATGCGCCATTCCGGCGAAGGCATTCCGTTGCTGCTCGATGCAGGGCATCTCGCCTTTGCCGGTGGCGACGTGCTGCGCGCCATCGACAACCACCACAAGCGCATCAGCCATGTCCATGTGAAGGATGTGCGCATGGGCGTGATCGACGGGCTCGACCGCACAAAGCAGTCCTTTCTCGACGCCGTGGCGCTCGGTGCCTTCACGGTGCCTGGCGACGGTTCGCTCGATTTCGGCGCCATTGTGCAGCGCTTCGCCGACCATGGCTATGAAGGCTGGTTCGTCGTCGAGGCCGAGCAGGACCCGAAGAAGAACCCGCCGCTCAAGATGGCGCAGGTCGGCCACAAGGAATTGATGCGGGTGATGACGGCGGCCGGCTACACGGTGGAAACGCAGGGTTTTCCCAATGCCTGAGGCGATCCGATGAAGGATTACGAGCACCCGTTCTTCCGGCCGCTGTGGCGGCGCGTTGCCGTCGTCGCCGTCTGCGTGATCTGGGCCGGAATAGAATTCGCCTCCGGCACCCCATTCTGGGGCATCATTGCGCTCGGCTTTGCCGCCTACGCCGTCTGGCAGTTCTTCTATCTTTACAAGCCGGTGGAGGAGAGCAAGGCTGCGCCTCATCGACCGAAGACCGGCGAAGCGAAGGCGGACGCCGGACCGAAGGAATGAAGCGGCCGTGGCTCGGAAGGGCTTGCGGGTCGGACACTGGACACCTGGCGTATCGCCTACGTCGATGATTGGCCGGAACGTCCCTCGCTTCGTCATCCTAGGGTCTTCGCGACGGAGCTTCGCTCCTGCTTCGCCCTAGGATGACGAAGTTGAGAGGCCGACCTCGAAGACTTGCGATAGGAGAGACAAAACATGTCGAAACTGCTCGTCAAAGCCGACAAGGGCCATGGCCGCGTCGCCCATGTCACGCCCAAAAGCGCCGGATGGACCTATGTCGGCTTCGACCTGCACCGCCTGAAGCCGGGCGAGACCGCATCCGGCAAGACGCAGGATCGCGAAGTCTGCCTGGTGTTCGTCACCGGCAAGGGCACGGCAAGGGCCGGCGGCCAGGAACTCGGCCTGCTCGGCGAGCGCATGTCGCCCTTCGAGGGCAAGCCGTGGTCGGTCTATATTCCGGAGGGTTCGGACTGGTCGGTCACCGCCGACACCGATCTCGAACTCGCGGTCTGCTCGGCGCCGGGCCTGGGCGGCGGCTTGCCCGTTCGCGTCATCGCACCCGACGACCTCGGCCAGGAGACTCGGGGCAAAGGCACCAACACGCGCTACGTCACCAACATATTGCCCGAGGGCAAGCCCGCCGACTCGCTGCTGGTGGTCGAGGTCATCACGCCCGGTGGCCACACATCGAGCTACCCGCCGCACAAGCACGATCAGGACAATCTGCCGGCCGAATCCTATCTTGAGGAAACCTATTACCACCGCCTCAACCCGCCGCAGGGCTTTGCCTTCCAGCGGGTCTACACCGACGCCGACAAGTCGGGCGCCCGCGAACTGGACGAGGCGATGGCGATCGAGGACGGCGATGTCGTGCTGGTGCCCAAGGGCTATCATCCGTGCGCGGCCTGTCACGGCTACGACCTCTATTACCTTAACGTCATGGCCGGGCCGAAGCGGACGTGGAAGTTCCACAACGCGCCCGAGCACGAATGGCTCATGAAGGCCTGATCGGCCTTCGCTTGCGCCGGAAGCTGTTGGTCCAGCAGCGAAAAATCGTCGGCTAACGATCCATGGGGTCGATTTGCCTTCGAAAACTCGCATAAGCTTCGTCAATCCGTCATGGAAATCACCTATGGCAGCGGGCTGACGAGGATTTTTTTCGATGCGCTACGCCATTTATTTCACCCCGAGGCAGGACGAACCGCTGGCGCGGATCGCCGCCAATTGGCTGAGCCGCGACCCCTTTGGCGCCGCCACCAGGCCGGTCGAGGCGGTGGGCGAGCTGTCGGCGGCCGAAGTCGCCTTTCACACCGCATCGGCGCGGCGCTACGGTTTTCATGCGACGCTGAAAGCGCCCTTCCGGTTGGCCGCCAACGAAACCGAAAGCTCGTTGCGCGCGGCGCTGGACGCCTTTGCCGAAGCAACGCCGACGGTCACCATCCCGCGCCTGGTCGTCAGCCAGATCGATGGTTTCTTCGCTTTGCTGCCGGAAGGCCCGCTGCCGCCGCTCAACCGTTTCGCCGATGATGTCGTGCTTAGCTTCGACCGTTTTCGCGCGCCGCTCACCGAGGCCGAGATCGAGCGGCGCAGCCCGGATTCGCTGAAGCCGGCCGAGTTCCGCAATCTCTGCCAGTGGGGCTATCCCTATGTGTTTGAGACCTTTCGCTTCCACATGACACTGTCCGGCCGGGCCGGGCCGCAGGAAAGCCAACGTCTGCGCGCGGCAATTGACAGCCTGTTCGCCGATGTGCTGCAGCAGCCGGTGCTGGTGGATGCGCTGACGCTGTTCGTCGAAACCGAACCGGGCGCTCCGTTCATGGTGCTTTCGCATCATGCGCTCGGCCGCCGCGCTGCCCGAAAAACCGCCTGACCGCAATTCGTCCGAGTAAGCAAGGACTGCCTGAATGACCGCCGAAACTGTTCTCCACAACGCCCGCATCGTGCTTGCCGACGAGATCGTCGAAGGGTCGCTCGTGCTGCGCGACGGTTTTATCTCCGGCGTCGACGCCGGCACCGGCCACACCGGCGGGAGCATGGACGGCGAGGACATGGGCGGCGACTACATCATTCCCGGCCTGGTCGAGCTGCACACTGACCATCTCGAAGGCCACTATGCGCCGCGCCCGAAAGTGCGCTGGAACCCGATCGCCGCCGTCCTTGCCCATGACGCGCAGGTGGCCACCGCCGGCATCACCACCGTGCTCGACGCTTTGCGTGTCGGCATGGACGAGGACGCGGATATTACCTCCGACGACATCCGCAAGCTCGCCGGCGCGATCGAGGACAGCGTCGCGAAAGACCGGTTGCGGGCCGACCATTTCCTGCACCTGCGCTGCGAGGTCTCGGCGCCGGATTGCTTGCGGGCTTTCGCCAATTTCGATGGCGACGGGCGGGTCAAGCTGGCCTCGCTGATGGACCATGCGCCGGGACAGCGTCAGTTCGTCAATCTCGAGACCTACGCCCATTACTATCAGCGCAAGCTGAAATTGACCGATCGCGACTTCCAATTGTTCTGCGAAAAGCGGATGTCGGAATCAGCGAAGAATTCGGGACCGAACCGGGTGGCGATATCAGCCGCCTGCAACGAGCGGGGCATTGTGCTGGCAAGCCATGACGACGCCACATCGGGCCATGTCGACGAAGCGATCGAGCAGGGCGTGCGCGTCGCGGAATTCCCGACCACGCTGGAAGCCGCCAAGGCCTCGAAGGATGCCGGGCTCGGCGTGCTGATGGGCGCGCCCAACGTCATGCGCGGCTCCTCGCATTCGGGCAATGTCTCGGCCCGCACGCTGGCCGGCGACGGCCTGCTCGACATATTGTCGTCCGACTATATCCCTTTCAGCCTGATCCAGTCGGCCTTCTTCCTCGGCGACGTCGTCGAGGGCATCTCCTTGCCGCAGGCGGTCGCGATGGTGTCGAAGAACCCGGCCGAGGCCATCGGCCTCAACGACCGCGGCGTCATCGAACAGGGCCGCCGCGCCGACCTCGTGCGGGTGCGCGTCGACGACCATGTGCCGGTCGTGCGCACCGTCTGGCGCCAAGGGCGGCGGGTCGCCTGATGGTCTCGGCGTCGATCGAGCGCGAACTGACCAGCGAGGCCTTTCCGGTCCGCAACGGCGTCTTCGTCGCCGTCGTCGGCCCGAGTGGCGCCGGCAAGGATACGGTAATCGGTTATGCCCGCACCTTGTTTGCCGACGAGACGAGGCTGGAGTTCGTCCGCCGGGTCATCACCAGGCCGAGCGATGCGGCAAGCGAGGATCACGACACGCTGGCCGACGCGGCCTTTGTCGAAGCCGAGGCCGACGGCGCCTTCGCCATTTCCTGGGAGGCGCACGGCCTGCGCTACGGCATTCCGGCCGATGTCGACTGGTCCATCGCCAATGGCCATGTCGCGGTCGCCAATGTCTCGCGCGCAGTCATCCCGGTGCTGCGGGAGCGCTATGCCAATCTGGCTGTCGTCGAGATCACCGCCTCGCCGGAAATCCTCGCCGAGCGTCTCGCCCAGCGCGGCCGCGAATCGCGCGGCGAAGTGCTGGCTCGGCTCGCCCGCAGCGCCAATGTCGCTTTGTCCGGCTCCGGCGTCACCTCGATCGACAATGGCGGCCGGCGCGAAGCCGCCGGAGAACGCTTCGCCGAGGTGCTGCGCAAGGCGATGGCCTTCTCGGATATATCCGGCGTGATGTAGCGCTACTCGGCCGCGACAGTCTTGCGGCTGGCATCGAGCATCAGCCGCCTTGCGCGGAACACGCCCCATTGCTGGTCGACCAGCACGCCGATCAGGATCACGCCGCCCATCACCGCGAAGTTGAGCGAGGACGGGATGCCGAGCAGATTGACCAGGTTCTGCAACTCCTGCAGCAGCACGGTGCCCAGGATGACGCCAACCAGCGAGCCTTCGCCGCCGCGCAGCGAGAAGCCGCCGAGCACGGCGGCGGCAATGGCGTAGAGTTCGTAGAACTGGCCGTGGCTGGCCGGCGAGATCGAGCGCGTGTACATGGCGAAATAGATCGCCGACAGCGCCGTCAGAACGCCGCAGATGACATAGGCGGCCATCACGACGCGGCCGGTGCGGATGCCCGAATATTTAGCCGCCTCTTCGTTCTTGCCGATGGCATAGAGGTAGCGTCCGAACACCGAGCGGTGCAGCACCACCCACATGACGATCGAAATGACGATCAGTGCGATGAAACTGTTGGGCACGCCATAGCTGCGGCCCGCGGTGAGGAATTCGAGCTCGGGAAAATTCTGGCCGAAGGCGAAGCCGGCGGTGCCGTCGGCGGTATAGAAACGGGCGACCCCGCGATAGATCAAAAGGCCGCACAGCGTCACCACGAAGGGCTGCAATTTCAGCCTTGTGATCAGCCAGCCATGCGCCAGCCCGATGATGCCGCCCAGCACCAGGATCAGCGGCAGCGCCAGCGGCCATGGCATGTCGCGCACAGCGATGAAATCGATGAACAGCGTGCCGAGCAGCGCCACCAGCGACCCCACCGACAATTCGATGCCGCCGGTGATGATGACGAAGGCCTGGCCGATGGCGAGAATCCCGAACAGGCCGATCAGGTTCGAGGTGTTGGCGAGGTTGATCGGCAAAAGGAAGCGCGGGTTGATGGCGGTCACCACGGCGCCGACCACCAGGATCAGGATCAGCAGGCCGAGATCTTTTTTGCTCATCGTCTTCTCCCCAATGCGCCGGACCGGCAATCGCCTGAAGCCCGCTAGTTTGCCGGCTTGCCGACCGCCAGCAACAGCACGTTTTCCTGGCTGAATTGTTCCTTGTCGAGAATGCCCGAGATCTGGCCCTCATGCATGACGGCGATGCGGTCGGACACGCCGATCACCTCTTCCATGTCGCTGGAGATCATCAGCACGGCCACGCCGGCATCGGCCAAGGCTCGCATCAGCCCGTAAATCTCGGCCTTGGCGCCGATATCGATGCCGCGCGTAGGCTCATCGAGGATCATCACCTTCGGGTTCATCGCCAGCCATTTGCCCAGCACCACCTTCTGCTGGTTGCCGCCCGACAGCGTGCCGGTTCGCGTCTGCACCGACGGCGCCTTGATGCCGAGATTGCTCTTCTGCTTCTCGGCGGTGGCGGTCTCGGCGCTTGCCGACACCAGTCGACGCTTCGCATGCGCCGGCAGGTTGGGCAGCGAGATGTTCTGCGCGATCGACAGGTCAAGCAAAATGCCGGTCAGCTTGCGGTCTTCCGGAACCAGGAAAATGCCATGCGCGACCGCATCGGCCGCCGAACCCAGTACAAGCGGCTTGCCGTCGAGTTCGAGCCCACCGCCAAGCGTGCTGTCGATGCCGAAGAACACCCGCGCCAGTTCGGTGCGGCCGGAGCCGACAAGACCGGCAAGGCCGAGGATTTCACCGCGCCTGATGTCGAGGTCGACCGGCCGGGCAGGGTAGGCGGGGGTGCGGATGGCTTTGGCCGAGAGAGCCGTGGCGCCCGGCGCCCGCGCCGCCTCGGAGGCCTTCTCGCGCTCCTTCAGCATGCGGCCGATCATCAGCTTGACCATCTGGTCGTGGTTGATGGCGCTCTTCGGCAAGGTGCCGGCCAGCATGCCGTCGCGCAGCACCACGACGCGGTCGGCGACGCGCTCGACCTCATGCAGCCGGTGCGAAATGAAGATGACGCTGATGCCATCGGCCTTCAGCGCCTTGATGACGTCGAGCAGCTTGTCGGTTTCGGCAAGCGGCAGGCTCGATGTCGGCTCGTCGAGGATGACCAGCCGGGCCTTGATCGACAGCGCCTTGGCGATCTCGACCATCTGCTGCTGGGCAAGCGACAGCGAGGCAACCGGCGTATCGGCGGAAAAGTTGGCGCCGACACGCTTCAGCAGCGGCGCCACCATTTCGCGCAGCTTGGCGCGGTCGACCAATCTCAGCGGCCCGCCGCGCAACGGCTCGCGGCCGAAGAAGATATTGGCGGCAACATCGAGGTTTTCGAACAGATTGAGTTCCTGGTGGACGAAGGCGATGCCCGACCCCAGGCTGCCTTCGACGGTGAGCCCGTCATGCGCAACGCCGTCGACGGTGATGGCGCCGCTGTCCGGCCTGGTGACGCCGCCGAGGATCTTCATCAAGGTCGACTTGCCGGCGCCGTTTTCGCCGACCAGGCCGATCACCTCGCCCGGCCTGACTTCCATGGAAAAGCCGTCCAGCGCCACCACGCCCGGATAGGTCTTGCGCACGTTCTCGAGGCCGAGGAACGGGGTGGTTGCGACGATGGATGGGTCGGAATAATTCATCACGCCATATTTGATCAGGCTTGCCAGCAGCCGGTGGGCTACAGACTGACGGGCCTTGGCCGGCCCGTCAACACGATCGCCGGCTCAAGGCGAACCCTGAGCCGGCGCAACTGCTCGTGGTCTCAGTTTCCGGACATCGCCTTCAGATTGGCGGCATAGGTGTCGACATCGTCCTTACCGATGATCTTGGTCGGGATGATGATCAGGCCGCCTTCCGGAATGCCTGATTTGTCGCCCTTGAGATAGGCGGCCATCAGCTTCATGCCCTGATAGGCCCATTCGAAGGGCTGCTGCACGACGGTGGCCGCCACGGTGCCTTCCTTGACGCCGCCCAGCGTGATCGGATCGTCATCGAAGCCGACGACGGTGATCGAGCCGAGCTTGCCGGCGTCGCGCAGCGCTTCATAGATGCGCGGCGTGTTGTAGGAATAGAAGCCGACCATGCAGGTGATGTCGGGGCTGGCGACCAGCGCGTCCTCGACATTCTTCTTGGCGCGCGCCTGGTCGATGTCGTCGCCGCGCACGTCCACCAGTTCGATCTTGCTGCCGGCGAGGCCGTCCTTCATGCCCTGGATGCGTTCCTTGGCATTGTCGGCGCCGAGCAGGCCGACGAAGCCGAGGCACTTGCCGCCGTCCGGCATCGCTTTCTTGGCGATCTCGGCCGCCTGCTTGCCGGCGTCGACATTGGACGAGCCGATATAGGCGACGCGCTTGGTCTGCGGGGCATCGGAGTCGGTGGTGAACAGCGCCGTTTCCGACGCGATCTTGTTCAGGCCGTCGGTCGAGGTCTTGGGGTCGACGGCCGAGACCATGATGCCCTTGACGCCGGCGGTCACCAGATCGTCCATCAGCCGCTGCTGGATGGCGACCGAGGACTGCTCGGGATACTTGAGTTCGAGATTGTAGTCGGGCAATTCGGCCTGCGCCTTCTTGACGCCGGCTTCGGCGGCCTTCCAGAAATCGGAAGCGCCGTTGACGACGAAGGCAAGCGTCGGCTTGTCGTCGGCGCGCGCAATGGCTGTCGCGGTCAGGCCAAGCAGCAGGGCTGCGGTGGCCACGGATGCATGTCGTATCAAGGATTTCATGTTCAACCTCCCGTTTTGGCTCAGTCGTCGGACTGAACCGATCTGAATTCACTGACTTGCCGCTCGCGATTTGGACGCCCTCCTCCTCAGGGGTTCCCGGCGCTGAAGAATGGCGTCGTCGGTCGCGAT
Organism: Mesorhizobium sp. C416B; assembly: GCF_030323165.1. Lineage (NCBI taxonomy): Bacteria > Pseudomonadati > Pseudomonadota > Alphaproteobacteria > Hyphomicrobiales > Phyllobacteriaceae > Mesorhizobium > Mesorhizobium sp. C416B. Next base: position 3,562,335 of record NZ_CP100471.1, on the reverse strand, counting down.
CACGGACTTTAGAGACTCATCCCGTGCTCGTAAATAGTCTGATTTGTCTGACATATCACATGTCCGAGACCAGGCTTGCGGAGGCAAACCCCGCTCGCCATCGGGCCATTCACGTGCACTTCTCGCCGCACGGGGTCCCACCTGACCGGACACGGCGGATTGACGTTACAGCGTCGTTTTGTATTAGTAAACACTATTAGCAGAGGTCTCGCGCGGACACTCGGCGGTGGGCCTAGGTCTAGTTTGCCCGAACAGGTGCAGCACGGCTTCGCGCAAGCAGATGCCTTGCAGTCCTCAAATTTCACGCGGCCCGAAGCGGCATGGCGGCGAACTTCAAAGCTGCTAATAAAGATAAACGCCTTCGACTATTTCCATTGGTCGACGGCGCGACACCATCTTGTCGGTGTGGCAGGCTTGCGACTAGACAGGCTGGGGATTGGGACGCAATGCCATGAGCGAGACGAGGGATCCGGACGACACGGCGAAGCGGCGCAAGGCGCCGGCGAGAGCCGCCAAGGGCGGCCGCGTCACCATGACCGACATCGCCAGGGCAGCCGGTTGCTCGCAGGCGACCGTCTCTTTCGTGCTCAACGATTCGCCCGGCATCCGGCTGTCGCAGCAGACGCGCGAGCGGGTGATCGACGCCGCGCGCTCGCTCGGCTACGCAGCACCCGCCTTCTCGGCGCTGCGCAAACCTGTTCCCGCCTTCGATGGACTTGACGGTGTCATCGGTTTCGCTGTCGACCAGCTGGCGACAAGCCCGGAAGCCGTTGTCGCCATCGAGGGCGCGCGCCAGGCGTCGTGGAACGCCGGCAATGTGTTGCTCGTGGCGCAGACGATGGGCGACTCCGTCATGGAGCCGCGCGCCATTGCGGCGCTCACCAGGCGCGGCATCTCGGCGCTGGTCTACATGACCATCTTCACCCGCGAGATCACGGCACCGGACTTCCTCTACGGCCTCGACATCCCGGTCATCCTGCTCAACTGCTACACGGCCGATTATGCCTTCCCGGCCGTGGTGCCGTCCGAGATCGCCGGCGGCCAGAACTCGACCCGGCATCTGATCGGCCACGGCCACCGCCGCATCGCCACCATCACCGGCGAGCCGTGGATGCAGGCCGCGCAGGACCGCCTCAAAGGCTACCGCAGGGCGCTCGCCACCGCCGACATCCCGTTCGATCCCGAACTGGTGGTCGAGGGCGACTGGTCGGCGAGCGCCGGCTACGCGGCGACCGTGAAGCTTTTGGCGCTGAAAGAGCGTCCGACCGCTATCTTCTGCCAGAACGACCGCACGGCCATCGGCTGTTACGAAGCGCTGAAGGAGGCGGGCCTGCACATCCCGCAGGACATCTCCGTCGTCGGCTATGACGACGAGGAGATCGCCCGTCACCTGTTCCCGCCGCTGACGACATCGATCCTGCCGCACATGGCGATGGGCCAATGGGCGATCGAACAGCTCGAAGTGCCGCCGCCTGCCGGCCGCGGCCGCTATCCCATCACCAAGCTGGAATGCCCGCTGGTCGAGCGGGAGTCGGTGGCAGCTGTGGCTGGATAAAGCTGAACCAATCCATCCCGATGCAAATCGGGATGGGTCTGTTTGGTGGTTGCGCCTCAGGGCAGGGACTATCCGGGAACGTGCCGCGGTTAGAACCGCAAGACGACAAAGGAGCGCCTGCGATAGCAGCGCCGGCGCAGCCGGCCATGCCGCCAGAACGTGCGGCAGTGCCGTCTCCAGACATGCCGCCTGTGGTGGCGACGATGGTGCCATCGCCGATGCGAGATCTGCTCAACATCGCCAGCGCCTTCGTCGTCATCAAACGAATTGGCATCCTGCTTGTCGAGTTCATCGAGAATGCCGTTACCGACATTGGGAACCCCGGCCACGGCCTCGAGAGGCCGAACCGAGGTAGCAAGCGCCGCGGCCCCCGCAACGCCAAACAATGCTGTCAAGAATGATCGCCGATCCATCAAAACCTCCATCAGCAAGACAAGGCTAACATGACGAGCCTAACACAATGCAGCTAGAGCGGGTGATACAAAAGGCCAGAGGCGAATCTTCGAGCCGGCCCAACCGGGTGACCGGACGGACGGTAGAGGTCAGATTAAGGCCGCAACCGGGCGGCGCGCTTCCTTCGGCTCGGTGACCAAGCCATGCAGAATGCCGCCGATGAAAGCGCACAGCCTGACCGGTTCCGCCTTTCCGCGAAACGCTGAACCGCTCGGCAAAGCTCTCTCCCTAAGAATGCCCGCCACCTTGCGGCATTGGGGCTGGCTGAGAGACTGATGCCCCACGGCACATGCGATGTTGCGGTACTCAGCGCCGCGCCAATATCCGGCAGAGCTCCTTCAGGTCCCGGTCGTAGGTGCCCTTGCCGCTGAGCACGCTGGCGCAGCGTTTCTTCATCTTGGCGATCTGGCCGGCCGACATGGCGCTGATGGCAACCACCGCCGGCCGCGCCGGCACCGCCGGCGTGTTGGGATCCCTAGGGCTGGTGGACGTTGTCTGTGTGCCAATGCCGACGCCGACCCCGGCCGTCACTCCACTGCCCACCCCGACCCCGGCGCCGACCCCGACACTGCTGCCGACGGTTGCGCCGACCCCGACCCCGACGCCCGTGCCGACCGATACGCCGGCGCCCGCGGTAACGCCGCTGCCAACCGAGGCGCCGACACTGGCGGTGGTGCCGCTGGTGCCTCCGACCGTCGCTCCGGCATTGACGCCCTTGCTCCCGCCGACCGAGACACCGACGCCAAGCCCGCCGCCACTGCCGCCGACCGAAACACCCACCCCACCGCTGCCGCCGATGCCCACACTGAGCCCGCCCGCGCCAGCCGGAAAGCACAAAGCCACGGAAACCGCGCCGCCGGCCAAGACCTTTGTTAAACTTTTAAAGAAATCCATAACGCCGCTCCCCGTGCTGGTTGCCTGGACGCAGGTTGAACAGCATCCGTTACCAATATGATTACGCGAGTGTAGCGTTTTTAGTTTCTGCAAGAATAGGTAGTATTGGAAATCGTTGTTATAGCTTCTTGCGGCGACCGGAATATATATTTTGGAATTGGCGGAAAAAATCGAGGATTTGCGGTTAGACTCGGAACCTTAGACAGGCAGGACGAGTGCTCGCATGCGGGAATTTACCGGGCGCATGCCTCAGGCCATGTTGCGACGCCGCTTCGCTAGGCTGCGGTGGAGAATGGACCCTCGAGAATGGGGCTCGTACTGCAGAAAAGGGGACGATCCAAGAAACCCGTGACGATCTCCACCGATGTCGGGCGCGTTGTGCGCCACATCGTTCCGCTGCTCGCAGTCGACGGCGTCAGCGCTACCCTTGCGGGCATACCTTCGCCCCGTTTGGCGTTTCTGCCCTTTGGATCGGATGCCGATCGTCCGCTGGCGTTTCGAATCTCTTCAACTTACGCCGAGTTTCGCAAATCCACTTTAATCCCGGCTAACGTTCGAAGGGTTCGCCAAGCGAGGCGACACCGTTCAGCCTGAGCAAGCGGCGGTCCGCCGAGATGACACCGAGCACGACGATCGTAACGAGATAGGGAAGGCTGGAAAGCAGTTGCGATGGCAAGTCCAGACCGGTCGCCTGGGCGGCGAGGCTCATCAGCGAAACCGCACCGAAGAGGCAGGCACCCAGGAAGATGCGGCCAGCGAGCCACGTACCAAAGACAACGAGTGCGATCGCGATCCAGCCACGTCCGGCAATCATACCGTCCGCCCAAAGGGGCGTGTACACCGCCGCCGCATAGGCGCCGGCAAAACCCGCCATCATGCCACCAAAAGCTATGGCCGCGATACGGATAGCGATGACCGGATAGCCGATGGCATGGGCTGCCTTGGGATTCTCGCCGATTGCCCTCACGACAAGGCCGACTCTCGTATAGGCAAACATCGCCCAGATCGCAAACGTCACGGCAAGGGAAAGCCATACGACGACGTCCTGGACAAACAGCCTGCCGACTACCGGGATTTCCGAGAGGCCGGGAAAGGCAAGTTTCGGGAGCCCCTTGACCGTCAAGCTCTCGTAGCTTTTGCCGAACAGCGCCGAAAGGCCCTGGCCGAGAATGCCGATCGCAAGGCCTGTCGCGACCTGGTTTGCCCGGAATCCGAGTGCCAGCACTGCAAAGACGAGGGACAGGACGGCGCTACCGAGGCCGGCGGCAACGAACCCCAGCAGGTGTCCACCGCCGTGGTAGACGACGATGAACGCGAGCACCGCGCCGAGGGCCATCAGGCCCTCTACGCCGAGGTTAAGAACGCCGGCGCGCTCGACCACCAACTCGCCGAGTGCGGCAAGGAGAAAGGGGGTTGCCGCTGCGAGCATGCCCGAAATAATGAACTCGACGGCGTTCATGGCTGGCTCAGGTGATGGGGGCGGCGCCACTCGATGCGGTAGCGCACGAAGGCCACAGCGCCGAGATAGGCGAGCAGCAAGCTGCCTTGGAAGACGCGGACGGCGGCGATCGGCAGGTTTGCCGACACCATCGCATTGTCGCCGCCGATATAGAGGACAGCCATAAAGAGCGCGGAAAAGATGATGCCGACTGGATGCAAGCCGCCGAGATAGGCGACAATGATGGCCGCATAACCGTAGCCGGTCGAGATCGAGCGCTGCAGCTGGCCGAGCGGCCCCGCGACTTCCGCCGCGCCTGCCAGTCCCGCCGCCAAGCCACCGATCAGAAGCGATAGCCAAATCGCACGCCCTTCGCTGAAGCCGGCGTAACCGGCCGCGCGCGGGGCAAGGCCGCCGACCTTGAGCTTATACCCCATGAAGCTTCGCTGCATGAAAACCCAGGCCACCAGCGAGAGCGCAAGTGTGATGAGCAGCGAGACGTTGACGCGGGTACCGGTGATCAGGGTCGGCACCATCGCGTCGTTCTGAAACATGACGGATTGTGGGAAATTGAAGCCGGCCGGGTCCTTCCATGGGCCGAGCAGCAGGTAGTTGAGGACTTGCGCCGCAACGAGGCTCAGCATCAGGGAGACCAGGATCTCGTTCGCATTGAGCCTGACGCGCCAGAAGGCGGTGATAGATGCCCAAAGTGCACCGCCGAGGGCACCGAGAAGCAGCATCAGCGGCCAGATCCACTGCCCGGTCGCCTGCGGAAACCAGACGGGGATCGCCGAGGCGAAAATAGCGCCCAGGATAAACTGGCCCTCCGCGCCGATGTTGAACACTTTTGCGCGGAAACCGATCGCCAGCCCCTGCGCAATGAGGAGAAGGGGCCCCGCCTTCAGCAGCACCTCCGCAAACGATGCCCAGGAGAGGAACGGCTCGAGAAGCATCGCGTACAGGACGGCCGCCGGATCTCGGCCTATCAGCACATAAAGGCCCAGATTGAGGATGATCGCCATGCCAAGCGCGACAGCCGGGGCCAGCATGGCCGCGACGAGCGAGGCATGCTCCCGGCGGACGAGCGCGGGGAGGAACGGCGCGGCCCAAACGCTCATGCAGGAACCTTCTCTGGCGAGGCATGTGCTCCGATCATGTATCTGCCGATGTCTTCGGGGCGCGTGTCCCGCGTGACCAGAGGCGGACTCAGCATTCCATGATGGAGCACCTGGATGAAATCGCAGAGTTCGAAAAGTTCCTCGAGTTCCTCGGAAATTACGAGGATCGCCACGCCCAGGTTGCGCAACGCGATGAGCCGCCTTCTGATGGCGGATGCAGCGCCAATGTCTACACCCCAGGTCGGCTGCGCCACGAAAAGCAGTTTTGGCGACAGCATCATCTCGCGACCGACGATGAATTTCTGCAAGTTGCCGCCGGACAGCGAGCCCGCTTCGGCATCCGGGCCGGAGGCGCGGACGTCGTACCGACGGATGCATTCGCTGGTGAAAGCCGTCGCTCCGGCGCTGTTGATGAGGCCGCGCCTCACGAGATCGAAAGGATGGGCGGTAAGAACGGTGTTGAGCACGAGCGACATTTCAGGGACCGCGCCGCGTCCCAGCCGGTCTTCGGGCACGAAGGCGAAGCCAAATCTCCTGCGCGCGGCCGCATCGAGTGCGCCTACGTCGCGGCCCATCATGTAAATCCGGTCGCGTTGTTCCTTCAGCAGCATCGCTTCGCCCGAGATAAGCGCGGCAAGCTCGCCTTGGCCATTGCCCGATATTCCGGCTATGCCAAGGATCTCGCCTGATCGTACCGTGAGGCTGATGCCGGAGAGCGGCGTGGCAAAGGGGTCGTCCGGCGTGTAGTCCATGCCGATTATTTCCAGCCGCTTCTCCCCCTCGGGCATGGCCAACGCGGGCATCACCTCGGGCATGTCGCGGCCGATCATCATCCGGGCGAGGTCGTGCGCATCATAGTCGCGCGGGTCGACGGTGCCGATAACGCGCCCTCCACGCAAGACCGTCGCCTGGTCACAGATCGTGCGAATTTCCTCCAGTTTGTGGGAGATGAACAGGATGGACACGCCGCGGTCGCGAAGGCGCCTGAGCGTGTCGAACAGCTTCTTCACCGCCTGCGGCGGCAAGACCGAGGTCGGCTCGTCGAGAATGAGCAGCTTCGGGTCCGTCATCAGGCAGCGGATGATCTCCACCCGCTGCCGTTCGCCGACCGAGAGCGCGTGCACATCGGCGAGAGGATCCACTTCAAGGCCAAAATCCTGGCCGAGGCTGCGGATGCGCCCCGCCAGCTCCGCCTTGCCGCCGGGGACGACGAGCTGGATGTTCTCGACGACAGTCAGCGTCTCGAACAGCGAGAAATGCTGAAAGACCATGCCGATGCCCCTGCGCCGTGCCTCAGCCGGCGAGGCAAGGCGCAGATGCTCTCCGTTCCAGACGACGGTGCCTTCGTCCGGCTGTTCAACGCCATAGATGAGCTTCATCAGCGTCGATTTGCCCGCCCCATTCTCCCCGAGAATCGCATGGATCGATTGGGGCGCCACGTCCAGATCGATGGCTTGGTTGGCCCGGATCTGGCCGTAGCTCTTCGAGATGCCGCGGAGCGACAGAAGGGGCGGGGTCATGACTTACTTCGGCAGTGGTGTGGTGACACCCTTGACGTGCCAGTCCATCGCGACGATCTCGGGATCCGCTATCGTCGCACCGGCGGCGGCGGCTTCGCTGCCGTCGGCCTTGGTGATTGGACCTGTGAAGGGCGAGAAGCTGCCGTCGGCGATCTTCGCCGCCACTTCCTTGATCTTCGTCATCGTGTCGGCTGGGATATCTGAGTTCCAGTCCACGACCTCCACCACCTTTTCGGCGACGCCGAGGAAGGTGTTGGCGCCCTTGAAAGTTCCGGCGAGATGGGCATCCACGGAAGCCTTGAAGAAGGGCGACCAGTCTGTCGCGATGCAGCCGAGATATTTCTTCGGTGCATATTTCTTCATCGACGAATTGAGGTTGAACGCGTAGACGCCAGCCTCCTCGCAGGCCGAGATCACGGAGGGTGTGTCCTGCGCGTTCGAGAAGATCACGTCGCAGTTCTGTGCCATCAGCGCCTTGGCGGCTTCCTGTTCCTTGGCCGGGTCGAACCAGGAGTTCACCCAGACGACCGATACCTCGATATCGGGATTTACGGTCTGTGCGCCGAGCGTAAATGCGTTGATCGAGGTGATCAGCTCCGGAATGGCGAAGGCCGAGACGGAGCCGACCTTGCCGGTCTTGGAAAGAGCTGCGGCGGCTATGCCGAGCAGGTAAGTGCCCTGGAAATACTTCGCCGCGAAGGGCGAGAAATTCGGCGCGGTCTGGAAGCCGGAGGCATGCAGCACGGTGACCGCAGGATCGCGGCGGGCGATCTGTAATGCACCATTCTGGTAGCCGAATGAGCCGGCGATCAGGAACTTGTTACCGTCGGCGACGGTCTTGTTCATGATCCGGTCGGCGTCCGGCCCTTCGGCGATGTTCTCGATGACGGTGATCTTCACCTTGTCGCCGTATGCGGCCTTGACCGGCTCGAGGCCGGCGGCGAGCGCATGGCCCCAGCCGACATCGCCGACCGGCGACGGGAGCACGAGCGTGATACCGAGCGGCTCGTCGGCCGCAAAGGCGGGACGGCTGCCAAGCGCGCCGGCAAGCCCTGTCGCGGCAAGGCCCTTCATCAGAGTTCTGCGGGTCAGATAGTTCAGCATGTCAGTTCCCCTGTCTTAAGTTGTTAGAATTCCACCGCGGCAAAGGCGGCTTCCGCGTCCGCAGCAAGCCGGGCCTCGTTCAGCCCGGTAAACGCACCCTTCTCCCAGACGATGCGGCCGTTGATCATGGTCATGTCGGTGGGCATGCCGATACCGACCTTGGCGATCAGGCTCAATGGATCGTGGCGCGTGCCGACATAATCCATGCGGCGCGTGTCGATCGCGAAGAGGTCGGCGCCCATGCCGGGCGACAGTCGGCCGATGTCATTGCGGCCCAGAAGCGCGGCCCCGCCCGTTGTCGCATAGCCGAGGAAATCGACCGGCGCAGGCACGGGATGAGCGCGCGTCGAGGCCGCCAGGCATTGCAGCATGTAGGCGGAATGGATGCAGTGCATGAGGTTGGAGTTGTCGTTCGAGGCAGCACCGTCGCAGCCGAGACCGACGCGCAGGCCAAAGGCGGACATGGCGGGAATATCAGTCACCTCCGCACCCACCAGATAGACCGGCTCCGGGCAATGCGAGACACCGGTGCCGCTCGCCGCCATCAGCCGCAGTTCGTCATGCGTCAGCTCCCAGCAATGGGCATAGAAAGTGTCTCGGCCGGCAAATCCGAGGTCCTCGAGATAGTCCACCGTACGCATGCCATGGCGGGCCTCGATGATCGGGCTTTCGCCCTCGCCGACATGGGTGTGCATCCGCACCCCGCGATCACGCGCCAGCGAAACCGATTCCACGAAGGTCTCGCGGTAGCAGTTGACCGGCTGGCAGGGAGCGACCACGACCTGACGCATGCTGAAGGGACTGGTGTCGTGATAAGTGTCGATGAGGCGTGCGCAGTCGGCAATGAATTCGTCCGTGGTCTCCAGCATCTCGTCTGGAATGGTCGAGCCTTCCGATTTTGGCAGCGTGTTGCCGCCGCGGCCGGCATGGAAACGCATGCCGAGAAGATCGGCCGCTTCGAACTGCCGGTCGATGAGCCGTTTTCCGGCATGGCGCGGAAAATTGTACTGGTGGTCGAAGGCCGTCGTGCAACCGTGCTTTATCATCTCTGCCATCGCCGTGATCGAGGCGTGGTAGAAACAATCCTCGTTGAGCCGGGAGAAGATCGGATAGATCCGGTCGAGCCATTCGATGACCGACAGCTTCGTCCAGTCGAGTTCGGCACGGTTGCGCACAAAGCACTGAAAGAAGTGATGGTGCGTGTTGACGAGGCCGGGATAGACGAACCAGCCGTCGGCGTCCTGCACGATAGTACCGGCCGGCAACTCGCTTCTGTGCAGGCCTTGCCCGATTGCCTCGATCTGCGGGCCATTCGTCAGCACATCGACATTGCGCCGGACGCTCGGACCCCTGCCCTCGTCGGTGATGACCGCTGCGCAATTCTTCAGGAGATAGCCGGTCACCTCACGCCTCGTCCAGCATGGGTCGCGGTTCGGGCTTCAACTCGTGCAGCCGGTGGATACCGGGCATCTCGATGAAATTGTCGAGGCTGCGGAGCGCTCGCGACCAGAGCCGGATCGTGGGATACGAATCGAGGGAAACGCCGCCGTCGGGCGCGAGCGCGACATAGGGAAAGCAAGCAATGTCGGCAATCGTCGGCCGGTCGGAAGCGAGAAACCGGTCGCCACGCATTTTTTGTTCGAAGAGGCCGGCTTCCAGCTCACGTAGTGCCGCTATGCCATTGGCCTGAAGCGCACCGATGTCACCGGGGCGCAGCAGCATCTCATGCAGGCGCGCGCCGCCGAGGTTGGCGGTCAGCCTGTGCGAGAAGGAAAGCCATTGCTGGATGCGCGCCGTCTCCTCGGGGGCGCCGCTGCCGAGCCAGGCCGGTGCTGCCTTCGCGGCGAGATAGCCAAGCATGGCGGAAGACTCGGTCAGGATCAGGTCGCCGTCTTCAAGGATCGGGATGGAGCCTCCCGGATTAAGCGCCATAAGCTCGGGGCCACGATGCTCGGCGCCGGGATGGAAGTCGACCGGGCGGATTTCGAGCTTCACACCTGACAGCGTCGCCATCAGGCGCACCTTGTAGCAACTTGGGGAGAGGATGTAGTCGTAAAGCTTCACTGTGCCACCAATTGCGCGCCGTAGGTATAATTGTGGCGCTTCAGCCAGCGGCGATAGGCGACCGAGGTCAGGTCGGCGCGCGTCGGGATTTCCATGCCGGGATCGAGCGGCAGAAGACGCGGGATCTGGTTTTCGAGGATCGAGCGGTCCTGCAGGAAAATCGTCTGCTGGAAATGGATGAGGTCGGTCTGTGGCGTCTCGTCATCGAAAAGCGCCATCCACGGCCAGACGTCGCAGAGATCCTCGGCAAGCGGTTGGACGAATAGCGTAATGACATCCCATTCGCCCGGGCGCGGCGGGCAGGTCTTGTAGAGGACTGAGCAGGTCGGAGCCGGCACGCGGTACATGTATTCCGTCGTGATACCTCCGCTCGCGGATTTCGCCGCCTGCGGCTGGTAGAACTTCACCTGGGTCGCCCAGACCTCGTCCTCTTCCTCGCGGATCTCGACCTTGTAGTTTTCGACCTCGGTATGCGGCTCCGAGCCGAGGATGTCGGTATGGACGAAGGGGAAGTGTGCGATGTCGAGGAAGTTCTCGACGGCGCGGAGCGGCGAGCAGCGCACCCGCACCACGCCGACATCGACGAAGCGGCGCCCGGGCTGGTCTGCCTCGGGAATTGGGAAGACCGGTTTCTTCGGTTCGCCGAGCGACGACCAGATATGGCCATAGCGCACCGAAACCGGCAGCACGCGCCCGTTTTCGCCTGTCACTTTCGCCGCGCCATCGGCGTCGAGCGCAACCTTGATCGGCTCGTCCATCAGGGTGGTCTCGCGCCCATAGCGGTCGAGCCGGCTGAAAAGCCCGACCGGATACCATTCGTCGCGCATCGCATCGTCGATCATGGCACAGCCCCTTTCGCCTCGATCCCTTCGGCCATGCGCCGAAGGCTCTCGGCGGCTCGCGAGGCGGCGATGCGCTCGGACGCATCGCAATCGGCTGGAACAAGGACGTGGATCAGCGTCTCGCCGGCTTCCTGCGGGATAGGCACCAGGCGGATTGCCGGCGCGCCGGGCGCCTGCCAGACGTATCCTTCAACGGTGGCCTTCGTACCGGCAGCGACCGAGAGTGCCGAACATCCGGCGCGGGCCGTCAATGAACGGAGCGGGACGTAACCCTCAAAAAGGGGTGGCTTGCCGTCAGGCTCTCCATCAGCGACCCAGATGATCCCGCCCGCCTCTTCGACCAACCGGGTCGCAACGCGAATCGTCTCCGGCGGCGTGAGGCTGGGATGGGCAGGAATGCGCAGGCACTGACCGGCCTGCGAATAGGTCCAGCCGTGATAGATGCAGGAGAGCGCCTCGCCGCGCACGAAGCCATGGGAGAGGCGCATGCCGCGATGCGGACAGCGATCCGCCGATGCCGCCAAGCGCCCCGATTGGCTTCGCCAGAGGGCAATGGGACCGGCGGGCGTCCGCCCCGGCATTACCTGTCCTGTTGGCAGATCCTGGGAAAGGGCGACCGGCACCCAGGTGTCCGTCTTGTCGGACAGCATGACCTTACTTTCCGTACTGATACTACTGTTTCCCGACCAGAGAGATGCCGGCGCAAGGAGTTGGCGAACCGCTCGATGCGGCTGACGTATGCATAATTATTTCGCAATTGCAATATTGATTAAATTAAGTGCAAACGGAGGGTAACCACACGCAAAGCTATATGTTTTTTTGCTCGACAGGCGCGCGGTCGATCGTCTCGACCCAGACTTCAATGGGCCCAAGCGAACATCCCATCTCCATCATGTCGATCAGTTCCGCCGCACCGGCAATATCGAGTTCGATGCGATCGGTGCTTGCATGAGCGATGTGGTGCGCGAGACCGAGCTTGGCCGCATGGCGCATGATCCAGGGCAGGAAGGACGCGGGTTCGAGGTGGCCGCGAATGGTCATCCGCTCATGCAAGCGGTGTTGACTTTGCTTCATCACGAACGGAACGCGCGCCTTGGTGTCACGGTCAGCAGCATAGCGTCTGACTGAACGGGCGGAAGTGGTAATCGACGCGCCAATAACACCGAATATCGACTGATCGCCCGTGCCTAGACCCGGGCACTCATGCATGTCGCCCAGAAGTGCCGAGGTTGTGGGACAACGACATGCATTAAACAAAGACTTCAAGCGGTCGCATGAATCCGTTCAGCGCGACGCTCTTTAGGGTTATCCAAGCTATTGTAATGCATCTGCCCTTCCCGAGAGATGGGTGACAGTTCATTCCGGAGACATGGGTTACACTTTCGGCCCTTTGCAAGGAGAGCAAGGTGCCTTGGAAGGAGTGTAACGTCATGGAAGAGCGGCTGAAGTTCATTGCCCGGCTGCTGGACGGCGAGAAGATGGCGGTGCTTTGCCGTGAGTTCGATATCTCGCGCAAGACCGGCTACAAGATCCTCACACGCTACAATGACAGTGGCCTTGAGGGGCTGACGGATCGATCACGCCGACCCTACCGCCACGCCAATCAGCTTCCGTTTCAAATCGAGAAGCTGATTGTGCGCCTCAAGCAAGACAAGCCGACCTGGGGTGCGCCAAAGATACGCGAACGGTTGGCCCGGCTGTATCCTGACGTTCACCGGCCTGCGATCTCGACGGTGCATGCGGTTCTCGACCGCCATGGCCTGGTCGAGCGCCGCAAGCGAAGGCGCAACAGGGCGATGGGAACACCACTTTCAAACGGCTATCGGCCCAACGATCTGTGGTGTGCCGACTACAAAGGCGAGTTCATGCTCGCCGATCGGCGCTATTGCTACCCGCTGACGATCACCGACTTCGCCAGCCGCTATCTCATCGCCTGCGAGGCGTTGTCGACTACCAAGGAAGCCTATGCCTTCACGGTGTTCGAGAGCGTTTTCAAAGAGTTCGGCCTGCCCAGCGCCATCAGGACCGACAACGGCGTTCCCTTTGCCAGCCCAAACGCGCTGTTCAATCTCAGCAAACTGTCGGTCTGGTGGCTGCGCCTGGGCATCGACATCGAGCGCATCCAGCCGGGCTGTCCGCAGCAGAACGGGCGCCATGAGCGCATGCACCTGACTCTCAAGAAGGAAACCACCAAACCGGCTGGCGCCAATTTCCTGCAGCAGCAGGCCAGGTTCGATGACTTCATCAATGAGTTCAACTCAGAACGCCCACATCAGGCGCTCGACATGGCCTGTCCAGCCGAGCGCTACACGCCGTCACCGCGCATCTATTGCCGGCCTGCCGGATCTCGATTATCCGTTTCACGACAAGGCCGTCACCGTCACCACCTGCGGCCGCATCTGCTACAATCGCAAGAAGATCAACCTCAGCCTCGTCTTTGCCGGCCAGACCGTCGGCATCAAACAGGTCGAGGACCATATCTGGCTGGCTTCCTTCATGGATTATGATTTGGGCTACTTCGATGATGAGACATGCAGGCTCGAACCACTCCAAAACCCCTTCGGGCCAAAAGTGTTACCCATGTCTCCGATATAAACCGTAACCTATGTGTCCGGAATGGACCCTCGGTAAGCTGGCGCACCCGACAGGATTCGAACCTGTGACCTCTGCCTTCGGAGGGCAGCGCTCTATCCAGCTGAGCTACGGGTGCCTTCAGGGAACCTGAAAACGAACCAGCCGATAGGCCGGCCAGCCACGGCTTCTTAGCGGAAGCCGGCGCGGGCTTCAACGGGCAATTGGCGTGGCGATATTTTCGAAGCCACGTCGCGCGGCTCGGCAACTTCGCGTCCGCCTTGCAGCCTCAGCCCGGGACTCACCCCGCCACCTCCACCTTCGCCACCCGCCTGCGCACCCTGCGCGGCGCCCGCTTCGCCTTCTTCGCGCCGGTCAGTTCGTGCATCGCATCCAGCTGCATCTGCTGCATTTCGGCCAGCCGCGTCCATTGGCGCGAGATCAGATAGTCGAGCTTTTCGTGCAAATGGCGCACTTCCAGCTCGGCTTTCAGGTTCACCCGGTAGTCGTTGAACGAGCGCAGGCGGTCCTTGGCCTCCGTCCGTCTCTGGCTCATCATGATGATCGGCGCCTGGATGGCGGCGATACAGGAGAGCAGCAGGTTGAGCAGGATGAAGGGGTAGGGGTCGAAGGCGCTGCTCACGCCCGCGATCAAATTGATGCCGATCCACACCGCAAGCACGCTGCCGAACGAGATCAGGAACCACCAGCTGCCGCCGAAAGCCGCCATGTTGTCGGAGACGCGGTCGGCGAACGAGCGGTGCTCCTCGAACTCCTCTTCCGAGTTTTCCGAAATCGTGTCCTGCCTGGCGATCGATTCGACCACCTGGCGGTCGAGCTCGGAGAATTCGCCATGCTCCTGCTGCAGCAGCTCCTCCATGTAGCGCATGCGGTAACGGCCGAGCTCCTCCCGGCTGATGCGGGCGCCGCGCGGCAGGTCGGGATGATCGGAGCGGATGCGGTCGGCCAGGCTCGGCCTGAGGTCGTCGATGCGCACCAGGTCACGCTTGCGAAACTTTCTACCTGATATCGCCGACGGTTTTCGCTTCGGCTTCAGGCGGCCATGGGGTTCGGAGTCCGGCACATCGGGCGCTTCCAGCGCCTCGTCGGCAACCAGTTCGGCGTCATGATCGCCGATGGGCGGCGCCTCGAAATACTCGCCGCCGCTGTCGTTTTCATTGGCGGCCTGTTCGGATGGTTTTGGGCTCATGATGCCGGCTCCTGCTGTCGCGCCCACGATACGCCAAGCCGGCACGCCATAGCCACTGTGGCGGTGAAGATTGGGGGCTTGTGCAAGCGCTTGTGATGAATGCCTGCTGCAATTGCCTGTGGCGGCGCAGCCCCCCGGGGCCTCGCTCGCCTGCTGCTCGGCAACCAGACCGCCGAAGTGCTGTTGCGCCTGCTGCAGAGTTAAGATGAGGCAGCGATCCTTCACGACCCCCCTCTGTCCTGCCGGACATCTCCCCCTCAAGGGGGGAGATCAGATGTCGCCATGGCTTTGCCAAACACGAAAAAGAGGCGAGACGCCGAAGCTACTAATCTCCCACTTGAGGGGGAGATGGCCGGCAGGACAGAGGGGGGCGCTGTCCCGCCGGCGTTTCAGAGTTCCTCCACCCAACGACGGGTTCTATTGCGGCGGTAAACCAGGCAACTGCGACCCCTGCGCCGGCAAACCAGGCGGCGGCAGGCTGGGCGACGCGGCCGGCTGATCTCCCGCAAACATCAGCCGCGTCTTCGTATCGGCCATGGCGGGCGACAGACTGCGCTGGATCAGCGCTTCGACATGGTCGTTGCGCTGCCTAGCGCTGTCGGCGCCCATCACCACCACGATCAGATGCCGGCCGTCGGCATTGTAGGACGTGACGATATTGTAACCGGATGCCCTGATATAGCCGGTCTTGATGCCGTCGACGCCGCGCACCCGGCCGAGCATGTCGTTGTGGCCGCGCACCAGCCGGCCGCGGAACATGAAGTCGCTTTCGGAGAAATAGTGGAACTGCTGCGGGAAGCGGGCGCGCAGCGCCATGCCGAGCGTCGCCATGTCGCGCGCCGATGTGTGCTGGCCATCGTCGGGCAGGCCGGAGGCATTGCGGAAGACGGTGCTGCTCATGCCGATCTGGCGCGCCTTGGACGTCATCATGGCGGCGAACTGGTCCTCCGAGCCGCCGAGATATTCGCCCACCGCCACCGCCACGTCATTGGCCGACTTGACCACGATCGCCCGGATCGCCGAATCGACATCGATGCTCTCGCCGCGCTTGAAGCGCAATTTGGTCGGCGGCTGCCGGGCGGCATTGTCGGAGACCGGGATCTGCGTTT
This sequence comes from Mesorhizobium sp. C416B, assembly GCF_030323165.1. Lineage (NCBI taxonomy): Bacteria > Pseudomonadati > Pseudomonadota > Alphaproteobacteria > Hyphomicrobiales > Phyllobacteriaceae > Mesorhizobium > Mesorhizobium sp. C416B. The sequence goes on along the minus strand of NZ_CP100471.1, from coordinate 3,546,457 downwards.
CCTTCGAGACGCGGCCGGACTCCAGCGCCTCGAACAGCAGGTACAGCGTCATCATCTTGGTCAGCGACGCCGGATAGCGTTGCGCCCTCGAACTGACTTCGAACAGCGTCTTGCCACTGCCGGCATCGATTACGATGGCGGCATATTTCTCCTGTGGCGCCGGCACCGCCAGCACGCTGTCGGGCGGCGCGGTGGTGCTGCAGCCGGCAACGAAGACGAGCAGCAGCAAGGCCGCGACGAATTTTTGTATGAGGGAGGGGAAATGGAAGTTTGGCAAGGCAAGTCCGGCGTTGCTGAGAGGGCCGGAACCTAGCCTAACCCATTGTGTTCGTCCATTTGGTTAACGGCGGAGCTGCCGATGACGCTGCCAATCTCCCCCGCAAGGGGGGAGATCAGATGTCGCTTCGGCTTCGCCAACCATCGGCGCTGAAACGGCAACCTCGACATCCGCCCACCCGCCCCGAAATCGCCTGCTTCCTGTCCTGTTTTGCCTGCGGGGTCGCGGTGCTGCTATAGAGGCGGCAATTGCTTGGGGATTTGACAATGACCGGTGACATCGGCGCGGCTGCGCCAACTCTTATCAGGGCTTCGCTCAGCCGCACCGGCAAATGGGCCGGCAGCGTCGCTTTCATCGGCGGCGCTGCTTCCGACATCCTCAATCCGCTGGCGCCGTTCGCCGCCTATATCGCGCTGGTCGCTTCGGTTGCCGCCGCCATCATCGCCATTGCCATCGTTCTGCGGCTGGTGCTGGCCGCCAAGGCGCTGCCGGCGCTGATCTTTGCCACCAGCGCTGCCGCCGCCGCCGGCGGCGTCTATGGCCTGCAGCAGCAGACCAATTCGCAGAACGGTGTGATCGCCGGCCTGGTGCCGGCCATCGCCCAGTTGCAGCAGCAGATGGGCATCGTCTCGGCCAGGGTGGCCAGGATCGAGCAAACGGTAACCGAGACGAAGCTGGCGGTCGACCAGGTCAAGCAATCGACCGACGCGGTGGCGAAGAAGACCGAGGAAATTGCGTCGACCCAGCAGCAGCAGGCTGAGCAGGGCGCGCAGACGCAAAAGTCGGTAGAGGCGGTCAAGCAGACGACCGAAACGCTCGCTGCCGGCCAGCAGAAACAGGCCGAGCAGGCGGATAAGCTTCAGGCGACCACCGAGCAGATCGCCGCCTCGATCGACACCATCGCGAAGGGCTTTGCCGCATTGGCCGCGCAGGGCGGGACGATCGCCGGGCCGAAGCGGCCGGACGAATTCTATCACAATGCCCGCGTCTACGAGCTTTCCGGCGACATGCTGAATGCGCGGCGCTCCTATCTCGCTTTCGCCGGTTTCGACGTCGACGCCGTCGATCCCTACACACGGTTCGCCACCCTGCTGCGCGTGCAGGACGGCAAGGCCGGCGCCCGCGAAGTGTTCGGCGCCCTGGCCGACAAGGCCAAGGCGCTGTCGATCAAGCTGGTCCATATCCTGCAGTTCGACGATGCCCAACGTCTCGACAAGCTCAACGCCTTCATCGCGGCCAATCCTGATTTCGCACCGGCCTATTACCTGCTCGCGCAGGAGTTTTCCGAGGATCGCCTCGGCGTCCAGTCGCTGTCCGACAAGCGCAGCGAGGCCGAGGCGCTGACCAGGTTCGTCTCCTATGAAAAGGAAGGCGGGCTGCTCAAATATTTCGTCGACCAGACGCAGCTCGCCGACTGGCTCGACCGCAGCCGCACCCGATTGACTGCCCTTGGCGACGTGCTCGATCCCGCCCGCTTTGCCCCGACGCTGACGCCGATGCGCTCCAATGCCGGCTGGACGATCTCCATCTCGCTGCCTGAGGCGGCGACCGGCATTTCCTGGCGCATGGGCGAGTCTGGTCCGTTCACCGATACCGGGCTGATGGCGATGAACGACCAGCGCACCGGCAAGCCGATGCCCAATCCGAGTTTCGAATTGCCCGACAGCACCACGGCCACCACCATCGGAGTTAAATATCTCGATCTCCGGGGCCGCGAGACCGGGCCGTTCAACATAAGTTTCGATCCGGACGCGGCTCTCCAGCAGGGCAACAAACAGATCCTCGACCAGTTCTGGACGTCGTGGATCGCCTTCGACGCCAGCGGCAATCACGGCCTGGTCTACTTCTCGCAGATGCTGTCGTTCCGCTGCGGCATCAAGGAGGTGCGCTACAGCCTGAACGGCACGGCGCTCGATAAGGAGATCAAGCTGCCGCCTTGCGACAAGAAGGACCCGTACGCCATTCCTTATGACTACCAGCCTTACTTCAAGGTCGCCGACAACGTGACGTCGATGGCGGTGCAGGTCACCTACACCGACGGCACCAAGTCGCCGGTGCGCGAGTATAAGCGGCAGTAGGCGCCCACCCTCCCCCATGTGGGGAGGGTCGATCCGCGTAGCGGATCGGGGTGGGGGTCCTCGTAGGGCGCTACCCCCACCCCGTCGATCGATCTCCGCTTCGCTCCGATCGCTCGCCGACCCTCCCCACAAGGGGGAGGGTAAAAATCGCCCTGATGCAAAATGCCGGTCGCTGTGCTTGCGCATCCGTCACGGAGCGGGTTTGTTCGCTGCCATCAGAATCAGCAGGTGCGCGGATGGATAAGGTCACGATCAAGGCAAATGGCATCTCGGTCACGCTCGACCTCACCGTCGGGCACATCGCCGACATGACAGTCGAAAGCGATGGCCGCCAGCTGAAACCGCTGCACCGCGCGCCTTGGGTCGATGCCGGCGAGGCGCTGTCGCCGGACCTGCCCGAAGGCACGGTGCGGCTGTCGGGCGATTTCCTCTGCGCGCCGTTTTCGGCCAGCGACATCGAGGCCGCACCGCTGCATGGCTGGCCGGCCAACAGCGCCTGGGATGTCACCGCCAGCGAAGCGACATCCGACGGCTGGCGGGCCGTCTTCCGGTTGCGCCGCACGGTGATGGGCGCGACGGTCGACAAGATCTTCACGCTCCGCAACAGTCATCCCTTTCTCTATCAGGAGCATGTCTTTTCCGGCGGTTCCGGCGCGGTCTCCGCCGCCCACCATCCGATGGCGGCGATGCGCGATGGCGGCCGGCTCGCCTTCTCGCCGAAGCGCTTTGCCGGGACACTGGACGCACCGCTGGAGCCCGATCCGGCCCGCGGTCGCTTCAAGCTTTCCTATCCCGCCCGCTCGACCGATCTGACGCGCTTTCCAGCCACTGGCGGCGGCACGCTCGATCTCACCGACTACCGCATGGAGGATGAGCGCGAGGATTTCATCACCCTGGTCGAAGCCGATCATGACGGTCCGGGCTGGACGGCGCTGGCGCGCCGGGCCGAACAGGATCTGGTGCTGGTGCTGAAGAACCCGGCGGAGCTTCCGGTCACCATGCTGTGGTTCAGCAATGGCGGCCGCGATTACGCGCCGTGGAGCAGCCGCCATCGCGGCGTGCTCGGCATCGAGGACGGCCGCGCCGCCATCGGCCATGCCGCATCGATCGACGACAATTGGCTGAAGCGCGAAGGGGTCGCGACCGCTTTTACCCTCGGCGGCGAAGTCTCCTTCCGCCATGTCATCGGCGCGCTGCCGCAGGCAAACGGCGAGCCGCCGCGCGATATCGGGACAGCCTCAGGTCACATGCGTCTCACCGGAGCCGATGGTTCGACCCGCGATGTCAGGTTCGACAGCGATTTCCTGCGGATCGGCCAGCCCGGCTGATTTTCGAACGCTGGCCCTGCCCCTCACCTGCCTGCCGGCATCCTCGACACACGGCACATGGAGCTTGTCCGCCGCACCGCCGCGCCAACCAATCTGCTTGGCGCTGCGGCGGACGCATAGGGGGAGAAGTGTTACCCATCTATCGGCTGGACACCGGCAGGGCGACGAGGGGCGGCGCTGACGTGGCGGATGTCGTGAGATTGCCCAAATCGCGGTTTGAAATTTCCTCAAACTGCCGACAAGATGCAAAGCATAGCTGGAAGCGCCCAATGTCCGAAATCGCCCATCTCGCCGCCACCATCTTCAAGCGCGCCGGCAAGGCGAAACGCTTCATCGTCGCCATTGCCGGCCCGCCCGGCGCCGGCAAGTCGACGCTCTCGGCCGGGCTGCATGATCTGCTGCCGGAGGGCGCGGCTGAAGTCGTGCCGATGGACGGCTTCCACTATGACGACATCGTGCTCGACCAGCGCGGCCTGCGGCCAAGAAAGGGCGCGCCGGAGACTTTCGACTTCGCCGGCTTCGAGACGCTGTTGAAGCGCATCCGTTCGGGCGAGCCAGACATCGCCATTCCGGTGTTCGACCGCAGCATGGAATTGTCGCGCGCCGCCGCCTCCATCGTTGCCGCCGAGACCAAGTTCATCCTGGTCGAAGGCAATTACCTCCTGCTTGACGAGGAGCCGTGGTCGCGGCTGGCGCCGCTGTTCGACTTCACCATCTTTGTCGATGTGCCGCGGGCCGAACTCGAGCGCCGCCTTCTGGTGCGCTGGCACGAGCATGGCCGCTCCGACGAAGACGCCCGCGCCTGGATCGCTTCCAACGACATGCCCAACATCGATCGCGTGCTCGGCCGTCGCAGGTCCGCCGACCTGGTTGTTGGCGATCCCGCATAGTTCGCTGGACTTCGGAACGGGAACCTTAAGACTTTCAGGTCGTTATCTCTCATCGGCAATCGTGCCGCCGTGAGGGAACCGTCAGATGGCAACCAAGGCAAAAACACCCGCCAAGAGCAAGACCGCTCAACCCAAAGCCAGGCAGGCAAAGGCCACGCAGGCCAAGGCAGGCGCCGGCCCGGCGATCGCCGAGCGGTCCAAGGACGCAAAGCCGGCTTTCGGCAAAGCGGCGCCAAAGAAGGTAGAACCGGTCGCGACGGCGAAGGTGGCGGTGAAAACCGCCAAACCCAAGAAGCCGGCAAGCCGCGGCTCGATGGCCGGCGGGGCCATGCGCACGGTCAAGGCGACCGCCAATGTCGCCGCTGGTGCGGTGGCGGCGACAGCCAGGGGCGCCGCGTCGCTCGCTGCGTCCGTCATCGGCAAGGGCGGCTCGAAAAGCAAGGCCAAGGCGAAATAGACCTGGTTGCTTCGGCCGGCCGAGGTTAATTCCTGGCGGGAATGGTCAGGCCGCGCTGCACCGCGGGCCGCGCCAGCCCGCGCTCCAGCCATGCCGCGACGGTGGGGAAGTCGTCGAAGCCGACGAGTTCGCGCGCCTCGTAGAAGCCGATCAGATTACGCACCCAGCCCAGCATCGAAATGTCGGCGATGGTATAGTCGTCGTCCATGATCCAGGTTCGACCCTTCAGCCGCGTCTCCAGCACCCCGATCAGCCGCCGCGATTCATTGCGGTAGCGATCCAGCGGCCGCTTGTCGGCGATCTCGCGTCCGGCGAATTTGTTGAAAAACCCGACCTGTCCGAAAATCGGCCCGATCGCCGCCATCTGGAAGAACACCCATTGGATGGTCTCGTAGCGCCGCGCCGGATCGACCGGGATCAGCTTGCCGGTCTTGTCGGTGAGGTAGAGCAGGATGGCGCCGGATTCGAACAGGCCGAGCGGCTTGCCGCCCGGACCGTCGGGGTCGATGATCGCGGGTATCTTGCCGTTCGGGTTCAGCGACAGGAATTCCTGCGTCCAGCTCTGGTCCTTGCCGATATCCACCAGATGCGCCTCGTAGGGCAGGCCGAGTTCTTCCAGCGCGATCGAGACTTTCACGCCATTCGGCGTCGTCGCGGAATAGAGCTGCAGGCGGTCGGGGTGGCTGGCCGGCCAGCGCTTGGTGATCGGAAAGGCGGACAGGTCGGTCATCGAAAGCTCCGGTCGGGAATTTGGCGCGGTATCGCGCCATCTGGCGTGTTGCGAAGGATTATCCTCGGCGTCTTTGCTGATCAACCGGTCGACGGTGCAGACACCGTCTTCGCAGTCATTCAGGCCCAGTCGCTCAGGGGCCAGTCGCTTGCCGTCAGACCGCCTTGAACGCGACCACGGCATTGGTGCCGCCAAAGGCAAAACCGTTGCTGATCGCCGCGCGCACCTTGCGCTCGCGCGCCACATTCGGCGTGATGTCGAGATCGCAGTCGGGGTCGGCCTGCCGGAAATTGGCCGTCGGCGGCACGATGCCTTCGCGGATCGCCATCACGCAGGCGATCATTTCCAGGCCGCCCGAGGCGCCGAGGCAATGGGCATGCATCGACTTGGTCGACGACACCGACAGCTTATAGGCATGGTCGCCGAAGACGCGCTTGATTGCCGCCGTCTCGATCTGGTCGTTGGCCTTGGTGCCGGTGCCGTGGGCGTTGAGATAGTCGACGTCCTCGGGATTGAGCCCGGCGTCCGCCAGGCAGGCGCGCATCGCCGCCGTCGGTCCCTCGACAGTCGGCGCGACGATATCGGAAGCGTCGGCGGAAAGGCCGGCTCCGGCAAATTCGGCCAGAATGGTAGCGCCGCGCGCCATGGCGTGTTCATACGTTTCCAGCACCGCCATTCCAGCACCTTCGCCGAGCGACAGGCCCTGGCGATCGGCTGAGAACGGCCGGCAGGTATCGGGCGCCAGCACCCGCAGGGCTTCCCAGCCTTTCAGGATGCCCCAGAGCAGCGGCGCGTCGGTGCCGCCGGCGACCATGACATCGGCGCGGCCGAGCCGGATCTGGTCGACCGCCGAGGCAAAGGCGTGATTGGACGAGGAGCAGGCCGAAGTGACGCCGAACACCGGCCCGCGCAGGCCGAGATTCATGCTGACATGGCCGGATGCCGCACTCGGCATCACTTTCGGCACGGTGAAGATGCCGGCCCGGTTCTTGCCGTCGACCAGGATGGCGCGATAGTTCTCCTCGATCGCCTCCCAGCCGCAGACGCCGACGCCGACAACCGCGCCCATCCGGTAGGTGGTTGCTTCATTCGATGTCAGGCCGGCATGCTGCATGGCTTCGCGCGCGGCAATCGTCGCCAAAAGGCTGAAGCGGTCCATCGACACGGTCTGCTTGTGGCTGATGCCATGGTCGGGCAGCGTCTTGATTTCGCAGCCGACCTTGACCTTCAAATCATGCAAACCGGGATTGCTGATTTGACCGATGGCCGATCGGCCGGCCCGCATCTCGTTCCAGATTGCAGGCGCATTGGCGCCGAGCCCGCATATGCCACCGATGCCGGTAATGACGACGCGCTTTTGCATTCAGCTCAGGCTTTTTTCGCAATCAGCGCGCGAACAGCCTCAACCATATCGCCGACATTCTTGAGATTGCTCCAGGCATCGACCGTGTTCATCTCGATCTCGATGCCGTACTGCTCCTCGAGATCGAAGATGATCTCGGTCAGTTCCAGGGAATGGATGCCAAGCGCGGTCAATTCCGTATTGGTGGTGATCTCTTCGCCACCGGGCTCCGCATGTGCCCTGATCTTGGCGATGATTTCCGTTGCCAGCTCGTCAGCCATTCGATTCCTTCCCCAATTTTATAACGCCGCGGTGCCGATTGGTTGGCGCCCCTGTTGCCTGGACTGAAATCGCCGTCGCCTTCAAAAACCTGCCAGGCGCAGCATGACCGTTCCAAAGAGGCTCCCTCTATAGAAACGGAAACGCTGTCAAGCAACAAGCTATATCAACAAGCACCATATCGACAAAGCGCCGGGAGTGCTTAACGTTAGCGCCGTGGATACGTTGCAGCATGTCTTGATCTCAGCTCTTCCGGCCCAGCGCGCGGCCGGGGCGGCCCGGCTTGCGTGCGGCGTCAGGGATGGACGCACCCGGCTTTTGCGCCTCTATCAGGACGGCTCGGCCAAAATCCGCATGCCGGCCGTTGCGGCCGATCCGCTCGAAGCCGTGCTCATCAACACCGCCGGCGGTCTGACCGGCGGCGATCGGCTCGGCTGGGAAATCGATGTCGGGCCAGGTGCCTCCGCCTCGATAACCACCCAGGCCTGCGAAAAGATCTATCGTGCCGCTAGCGACCGCGCCGAAGTTCGGGTGAAGCTCAGCGTCGGCGCGGGCGGGCGTATCGCCTGGCTGCCCCAGGAAACCATCGTCTTCGACCGCTCGGCCTTTGCCCGCACGCTCGAGGTCGAGCTTGCCGCAGGCGCCGAGGCATTGCTGCTTGAAGCCACCATATTCGGCCGCCTCGCCATGGGCGAAGAGGCCGCGCACGGCCATTTCCACGACCGTTGGCGTGTCCGCCAGGATGGTGCGCTCGTTCATGCCGAGGATTCCCGCATCGGGCCGGCTATCGCGGCGGCACTTGGCCGCCCGGCGGTCGCCGGCGGCGCCATTGCCGCTGCGACGCTGCTGATGGTCTCGCCGCAGGCCGAAGCCTTGCTCGATCCGGCCCGCGACATCGTCGGCGCCGACGGCGATGCCAGCGCCTGGAGCGTCAAAAAATCTGGCAAGCTTCTTGCGAGGCTGTTTGCCGAGGACGGCTATCAGCTGCGCAAGCGGCTGGTTCCGCTCGTCGAACTGCTCAACGGGCGGGCGGGTCTGCCCAAATTATGGTCACTCTGAGCCAAATACAGGCCAAATCCAGGAAAGCGCATGAACCTGACGCCGCGTGAAAAGGACAAGCTGCTCATCGCCATGGCGGCGATCGTGGCGCGCAAGCGGCTGGAACGCGGCGTCAAGCTCAATCACCCCGAAGCGATCGCGCTGATCACCGATTTCGTCGTCGAGGGCGCCCGCGACGGCCGCCCGGTCGCCGAACTGATGGAGGCCGGCGCCCATGTCATCACCCGCGCGCAGGTGATGGAAGGCATCGCCGAGATGATCCACGACGTGCAGGTCGAGGCGACCTTTCCCGACGGCACCAAGCTGGTGACCGTTCACGAACCGATCAGGTGAGGAGAAAACGATGCTGGAGCTGCGACCGAATTGCGAATGCTGCGACAAGGACCTGCCGCCGGAAGCGGCGGACGCGCTGATCTGCACCTTTGAATGCACCTTCTGCGCTGACTGCGCTGAACATGTGCTGGGCGGCGTCTGCCCGAACTGCGGCGGCAATTTTTCCGCACGCCCGATCCGCCCAGTGGAGAAACTGGTGAAATATCCGGCCTCGACCCAACGCGTGCTCAAGGCCGAGGGCTGCGGCCCGCGCAAGGCTGCGTGATTGTTTTCGTGACTTCGAAGGGAAGACCGATGATCTCTGCTTCAACCAAACGCACCACGCTTGCAGCGATCCTGCTGCTGGCGGCGGCGATGCCCGCCTATGCCCATGTCGGCATCGGCACGACCTCGTCCTTCGCGGCGGGCTTCGCGCATCCGCTGTCCGGCCTCGACCATATGACCGTCATGGTAGCCGTCGGCCTGTGGGCGGCGCTCAAGGGCGGCAAGGCAATCTGGGCCTGGCCGCTGGCCTTTGTCGGCGTCATGCTGGTCGGCGGCGCGCTCGGCATGCTCCACGTGCCGGTGCCTTTCGTCGAACCGGGCATCCTTGCCTCCGTCGTCGCGCTTGGCTTGCTGGTGGCGTTGGCGGTCGATCTGCCGGTCTCGGCCGGAGTCGCCATCATCGGCCTGTTCGCGCTGTTCCATGGCCATGCCCACGGCACCGAAGTGCCGGAAAATGCAGGTGGGCTTGACTATCTGGCCGGCTTTGCCGTTGCCACCGCACTTCTCCATGCCATGGGCATCGCTGCCGGCCTTGGCCTCGGCATGCGCTTTCGCGGGCTTGCCCGCGCCGCTGGCGCCGCTTGTGCTGCAGTCGGCGGCGGCCTGGTCTTCGGCGTTTTGTGAGGCTAACGATGATTCCCGGCGAAATCATCACCGCAAGCGGCGACATCGAGCTCAACAAGGGGCTGCCGACGGTGACGCTGAAGGTCGCCAACAGCGGCGACCGGCCGATCCAGGTCGGCAGCCACTACCATTTCTTCGAGACCAATGAGGGGTTGAAATTCGACCGCGACAAAGCGCGCGGCATGCGTCTGGACATTGCCGCCGGCACCGCGATGCGCTTCGAACCGGGACAAGAGCGGGACGTCACGCTGGTGCCGTTCGGAGGAAAACGCGAGGTCTACGGTTTTCAGCAGAAGATCATGGGCAGGCTGTGAGATCGACGGGGTCGAGCGCCCTGAGGTCAGTTCGACGGCCTGGCCGCCGCGTAGATGACGATTCTTGCCGAGCCGTCGAATTCCACCGCAAGGACGTCTTCCGTAAGCACGCGCCGCGAATCGATGGCGTTGAACAGCAAGGCGTTGGCGTCGATCTCCTTGCGCAGTTCCGCAATGTCGTCCTGATGCTGTTCGACCTTGCTCTCGACGGCCGGCGGCGGGCCGCCTTCGCTGCGCGCCGCGTCGGTGAGGAAGACGATATCTACTGTATCGAGCTTGGACGTCTTGCGCACGGCGCCGATGTTCTCACGCGTCCGCTCGATCGCGGTGATGATCTTGTTGGTCTGTGGTTCCGTCCGCGCCTCCTCCTGCCGGACATCGGAGCCGACGATCCTGTTGACGGTGTCGGCCCGGTTGACGGCGTCAGCGCTTTCAAGACCTTGCGCGGCTTGCGGGCCGAAAGCTGCGAGAAATGCGCAGGCAGCAAGGCTCTGGAGCCATCTGGTGTCGGCAAAGACAGGCATTGCTCGCTCCTGGTGGACTTTTCTGTGCAACGCCGTTCGGCGCCAAAGGGACGAAACGCCTCCTGTCGGGCGAAGGTTCCCTGTGGGCTGGCGGGCCGGGTGCCGGCCCGCCAAGCGCTTCTTTCAGCTTGCCTTCTTGGTGACAAGGGTCAGCGCGCCATCGGTGGTCATGCTGGCGGCGACCACCTGTGCCGAGGTGAGCCCCTTGGCTTCGAGCGCCGACTTGATCTGCGGCGTCGCGTCGATCGAAGAGCGCAGTTTCTGCAGCCCGGCATCGCCACGCTGGGCGATCACCTGATTGACCTGCGTCTGGGTGGCCTTGGGCAATTCGCTGATATCGACGATGTTGACCTTCTGGATCGCCGGCGCCGCCGGCTGAGCGCTGGGCGCCGCCGGCTTCGGTTGCGGCGTGGGCTGCTGCTGGGCGCCGGCTACAGTTGCGGAGGCCAGCGTGGCGGCGGCTGCAAGAACGATGATTTTGCGCATGTATTTTCCTTCATCGATTTGGCCAAGGGTTTGGCAAACGGGCGGTTTGGGGTGGCACGACCACCTCAACGGCCAAATGGGATCAGAAGGTGTCGCCGGGCGGGTCATTGCATGACCATTGGATGGCGACGATGTGGAGTTCGGCTGCGGCCGGCCTCTCGTTTGGGGAGCATTGACTGATGGCTAGAATTACCCGCGCCGCCTACGCGCAGATGTATGGCCCGACGGTCGGCGACAGAGTGCGCCTGGCCGACACCGAGCTGTTTATCGAGGTCGAAAAGGACCTCACCGTCCATGGCGAGGAGGTGAAATTCGGCGGCGGCAAGGTCATCCGCGACGGCATGGGCCAGAGCCAGGTGTCGCGCGCCGGCGGCGCGGTCGACACGGTCATCACCAACGCGCTGGTGGTCGATGCCACGGCCGGCATCTTCAAGGCCGACATCGGTCTCAGGGACGGCCGCATCGCGGCGATCGGCAAGGCCGGCAATCCCGACACGCAGGACGGCGTCACCATCGTCATCGGCCCCGGTACAGAGATCATCGCGGGCGAGGGCAAGATCCTGACCGCCGGCGGCTTCGACGCGCACATCCACTTCATCTGCCCGCAGCAGATCGACGAAGCGCTGATGTCGGGCATCACCACCATGCTCGGCGGCGGCACCGGCCCGGCGCATGGCACGCTGGCCACCACCTGCACGCCTGGACCCTGGCACATGGCGCGCATGATCCAGTCCTTCGACGCTTTCCCGATGAACATCGGCCTGTCCGGCAAGGGCAACGCCTCGCTGCCGGCAGCGCTCGAGGAAATGGTGCTGGGCGGCGCCTGCTCGCTGAAGCTGCACGAGGACTGGGGCACGACGCCGGCGGCCATCGACTGCTGCCTGTCGGTTGCCGACGATTACGACGTGCAGGTGATGATCCACACCGACACGCTGAACGAATCCGGCTTCGTCGAGAACACCGTCGCCGCCATCAAGGGCCGCACCATCCACGCCTTCCACACCGAGGGTGCCGGCGGCGGCCATGCGCCTGACATCATCAAGGTTTGCGGCCTGCCCAACGTCATCCCGTCCTCGACCAACCCGACCCGGCCCTACACCGTCAACACGCTGGCCGAGCATCTCGACATGCTGATGGTCTGCCATCATCTGTCGCCGTCGATCCCCGAAGACATCGCCTTTGCCGAAAGCCGCATCCGCAAGGAAACCATCGCGGCGGAAGACATTCTGCATGACATCGGCGCCTTCTCGATCATCTCGTCGGACTCGCAGGCAATGGGCCGCGTCGGCGAGGTGGCGATCCGCACCTGGCAGACCGCCGACAAGATGAAGCGCCAGCGCGGGTCATTGCCGCAGGAGACCGGCAACAACGACAATTTCCGCGTCCGCCGCTACATCGCCAAATACACCATCAACCCGGCAATCGCGCATGGCCTTTCCAGGGACATCGGTTCGATCGCGGTCGGCAAGCGCGCCGATCTGGTGCTGTGGAACCCAGCCTTCTTCGGCGTCAAGCCCGACATGGTGCTGATCGGCGGCATGATAGCCGCAGCCCCGATGGGCGACCCAAACGCCTCTATCCCGACACCGCAGCCGATGCACTACCGCCCGATGTTCGGCGCCTATGGCAAGGCCAGGACCAACTCGTCGGTGACCTTCGTTTCGAAGGCGGCGCTGGAGTCCGGCCTGCATGGCAGGCTCGGCGTCGACAAGCAGTTCGTCGCGGTCGAAAATACCCGCGGCGGCATCGGCAAGCACTCGATGATCCTCAACGACGCCACGCCGCATATCGAGGTCGATCCCGAAACCTATGAGGTTCGCGCCGATGGCGAACTCTTGACTTGCGAGCCGGCAACCGTGCTGCCGATGGCGCAGCGGTATTTCCTGTTTTGAGGCGAGGGGCGATTTGATCGACCCGGCAAATTCCGTTGCGAGCCGGTCGGTGCCGCCGCAATATGCGGCTCAAAGAAACCGCGTAGCAGGTCATGGCCACCGAAATAGCCTCCGCCCACGATATCTTCCCGCATATCCGCATCGTCATGGGCATGGTGATCGGACTTGGCGTCGCTCGCCTGCTGTCGGGGGTGGCGCGCATCGTCCAGCATCCCGGCCAGTACAGGCTCTATCCCGTGCACCTCGGCTGGGTCGCCTCCATGCTGTTGCTGCTGGTGCACTTCTGGTGGTGGGAGTTCGGCCTCTACACCATAGAGGTCTGGACTTTCGGCAAGTACCTGTTCCTGATCTTCTACGCCATCACGCTGTTCCTGCTGTGCGCGCTGCTGTTTCCGGATTCGATGCTCGACTACACCAGCTACGAGGATTTCTTCTATTCACGCCGTGGCTGGTTCTTCGGCCTGCTGGCGACGACCTATCTGCTCGACGTCGTCGACACGCTGCTGAAGGGTCCCGAGCATTTCGCCCGCTACGGCAATGAATATCTGTTCCGAACGCCGGTTTTCGTGGTGTTGTGCATCGCCGCCATACTGGTGCGTGACCGCCGCTTCCACATCGCCTTCGTCGCCGGCACGCTGATCTATCAGATATCGTTCATCCTGCGGCTCTTCGACACCATCGTCTGAACAGTGGCTATGGTTTAGGGTCGCAGGAAAGAGGGTTCAACCATGTACAAGGCCATCGGATCGCGTGGATCCCGCGTCAGCCGCGTTCTGTGGATGCTCGAGGAACTCGGGCAGCCCTATGAATTCGTCGAGGTCAAATTGCGTTCGCCCGAAGCCTATGCGCTCAACCCGTCGGGCAAGGTGCCGATCCTGATCGATGGCGAACTGACGGTGACTGATTCGGCGGCAATCTGCGTCTATCTCGCCGACAAGCACGCCGACAAAGGCATGGGCGCCAATCCAGGTGTGGCCGGACGCGCCGAAATGGATTCCTGGATGCATTTTGCCCAGTCCGAGTTCGAAGCGCCGCTGTGGAACAAGCTGCGCCACCGCTTCCTGTTGCCGAAGGACGTGCGGGTCGATGTCGGCCCCGCCGCCGCCTACGATTTCGCCTCGGCGGCCAAGGCGCTCGACGGCCGGCTGGGGGATCGGGAGTTTGCGCTGGGCGACCGGTTTTCCGCCGTCGACGTGCTGTTGGGCGACATGGGCGGCTGGGCCCGCGCCGGAAAATTTCCGATCGAATCCGAGCGCGTCAACGCGTATTTCGACCGCGTCCTGGCGCGGCCTGCCCGTGCGAGAGCCCAGGCTAACGGTGGAGCCATGCGATGAAACTCAACCTGAACACCGACTTCACCAAGTTCCCCCGGGCCGTCTCGGTGGTGCCTGCCGGCACTGCCGGAACTACGCCGCCATCCGGCCGTGCCGTCCTGCCCCATGACGAGCGTCATTTGCGCCGCCGCGCCATCGAGCTTGCCGACGGCAGCAAGGTGCTGGTCGACCTGCCCGAACCCGTGACCTTGAACGATGGCGACCGGCTGGTGCTGGAGGATGGCGGCCAGGTCGAGATCACCGCGGCACCCGAAGAGGTCTACGACATCCGCGCCCGCCACGCCGTGCATCTGACCGAACTCGCCTGGCATATCGGCAACCGGCATCTGGCGGCTGCGATTGAGCCCAGCCGCATCCTGATTTTGCGCGACCATGTTATCAAGGCTATGCTGGAAGGGCTGGGCGCCACGGTGCGCGAAGTCTCCGAACCGTTCAAGCCGGTGCGCGGCGCCTATTCCGCCCAAGGTGCGCATGGTCATGATCATGGCCATGCGCATGCGCACGCCGAAGCGCATTCCCATGATGGACGTTCCCACGCACACAGCGAGTCGCATTCGCACAGCCATTCCCATGACGGGCATCATCACGATCATGACTGACCAGCCGTCCGGCATCGCTTTGCTGCGGCTCATGGCGTGGCTGTCGCCGGCCTTTCCGGTCGGCGGCTTTGCCTACAGCCATGGTCTCGAACGCGCCGGGCAAGACGGGCTGGTTGCCGATACCGCCAGCCTCGCCTTCTGGCTGGAGACGCTGGTCGAGATGGGCTCGGGCTGGAACGACGCCGTGCTCTTCGCGGAAAGCTGGCGCCGCGCCCGCGACGGCGGCGACCTCCATGAAGGCGACCTCCATGAAATTGCCGATCTCGCCGAAGCGCTGGCCGGCTCGCGTGAGCGCCACACCGAAACCATGCTGCAAGGCGCCGCCTTCCTGAAAGCGGCAGCGGCGTGGGCGAATCCGGTATTGGGCCGCCTGCCGGCCGAATGCGCCTACTGTGTCGCCGTCGGCGCCGTTGCCGGCGGCAACGGCATCGCGCTTCAGGACGCGATGTCGGCCTTCCTGCAGGCCTTCTTCTCCAACCTCGTCCAGGCGGCGATCCGACTCGGAATCGTCGGCCAGACGGACGCTATGGCCTTGCTCGCCGGCTTCGAGCCGTTGGCGCTGTCGACGGCCGCGCGCGCCGCCGGCTCGACATTGGACGATCTCGGCGGCTGCGCCTTCATCTCCGACATCATGGCGATGAAGCACGAGACGCAGTATTCCAGGCTGTTCCGCTCATGATCGTCCTCGCCTTCGCCCTCTCGGCCGTCCTGCTGCTGATCACCGCGCTGCATGTCTATTGGGGCCTTGGCGGCATCTGGCCGGGCAGGGACGGCGTCTCCTGCGCCCACGCCGTCGTCGGCTTTCGCGGCGTCGACGAGATGCCGACGCCGTTTGCCTGTCTCGCCGTTGCCGCGTGCCTGTGCCTCGCAACCCTGTGGCCGCTGGCGCTGACCGGGGTCTTCGCCACCCCCTTTCCAAGGGAAGGCCTTGCCGCCACAGCGCTGCTCATAGGGCTGGTCTTCCTCGGCCGCGGCATTGCCGGCTTCACGCCGTGGTGGCGCCGTCTTGCGCCGGAACAGCCTTTTGCGCGGCTCGATGTCAGCTTCTATTCGCCGCTCTGCCTGTTGATCGGGCTCAGCTTCGCCATCCTCGCCATCACGGAATTTTCGGCATGACGGATTTTTCGCTATGACTCAGGCCAACGGTCCCCTGCGCATCGGCATCGGCGGTCCCGTCGGCTCCGGCAAGACGACATTGACGGAAAAGCTCTGCAAGGCGCTGCGCGACGATTTCTCCATCGCCGTCGTCACCAACGACATCTACACCAAGGAAGACGCCATGATGCTGGCTCGCCTGCAGGCGCTGCCTGAGGACCGCATCGTCGGCGTGGAGACCGGCGGCTGCCCGCACACCGCCATCCGTGAGGACGCCTCGATCAATTTGCAGGCGATCGCCGGGCTGAACAGGAAATTCCCCGATCTCGACATCGTCTTCATCGAATCCGGCGGCGACAATCTTGCCGCCACCTTCTCGCCGGACCTTGCCGACCTGACCCTCTATGTCATCTCGGTTTGCCAGGGCGAGGAAATCCCCAGGAAGGGCGGGCCGGCGATCACCCGTTCCGATTTCCTGGTCATCAACAAGAGCGATCTGGCGCCCTATGTAAACGTCAACCTCGATGTCATGGAGAGCGACGCCGCCCGAATGCGGGGCAAGCGCCCGTTCGGCTTCACCGATCTATCGCGCGGCAAGGGACTGCAGGAAGTCATCGACTTCATCGTCGAACATGGCGGGCTGCAGTCGGCCCGCTCGGCGGCCTGACCCAGTACTTACCGGTTGCTGGTCGGCATTGGGCGCGGCATTCTCGGGGAAATGGAGGATTTTTTGATGAGCATCGCCCGTTTGCAGAAAGAGCCGCTGACCAACCTG
This sequence comes from Mesorhizobium sp. C416B, assembly GCF_030323165.1. NCBI lineage: Bacteria > Pseudomonadati > Pseudomonadota > Alphaproteobacteria > Hyphomicrobiales > Phyllobacteriaceae > Mesorhizobium > Mesorhizobium sp. C416B. The sequence goes on along the minus strand of NZ_CP100471.1, from coordinate 3,529,777 downwards.
CCCTATTATGAGGAGCGCGTCGACCTTGCCGCCGCCTTCCGCTGGACGGCGCGGCTCAACATGCATGAAGCCGTGGCCAACCACTTCTCGCTGTCGGTCAACGAGGCCGGCAGCAAATTCCTGATGAACCCCAACCAGGTGCATTTCTCGCGCATCAAGGCGAGCGACCTTTTGCTGATCGACGCCAACGATCCCGAGACATTGTCCGGCCCGAATGCGCCCGACCCGACCGCCTGGGGTCTGCACGGCGCCATTCACCGCAACGTGCCGCATGCGCGCTGCGCCATGCATGTGCATTCCATTCATGCCACTGTGCTTGCATCGCTGGCCGACTCGACTCTGCCGCCGATCGACCAGAACTCGGCCATGTTCTTCAACCGCCACGTCGTCGATGCCCACTATGGCGGGCTGGCCTTCGAGGAGGAAGGCGAGCGCTGCTCGCAACTGCTCACCGACCCTAAGGTCAAGGTGATGGTGATGGGCAATCACGGGGTCATGGTCATCGGCGACACCGTTGCCGACGCCTTCAACCGCATGTTCTATTTCGAGCGTGCCGCCGAGACCTACATCAAGGCGCTGTGGACCGGCCGTCCGCTGCGCACGCTCTCCGACGCCATTGCCGAAAAGACCGCCAGCGAAATGGACGACTATCCCGGCCAGGCGGAGCGTCACCTTGCCGAGCTGAAGGCGATCCTCGACGAGGAGGAGCCGGTGTACCGCAGCTGAATGAGTTCACCCTTCTCCCCGTTCACGGGGAGAAGGTCCCGGCAGGGGGATGAGGGGCAGCGCCGACGTTCATAGGCTCACTCAGAGTCCCAACTGAGCCCGCAACTCTTCCGCACTGTTGATCACGACAGCGCCCTTCGGTCCTGCCATCGGCGCTTCCGGCCAGAAGATCGTCCGCATCCCCGCGGCCAGGCCTGATGTGGCGCCGGTAACGCTGTCGTCGACGGCCACCGCGTCTGAAGGATCGACGCCGGCCAGCCACGCGGCGCGCAGGAACGGTTCGGGATGCGGCTTGCCTTCGCGCACGTCGTTTCGGCTGATCGTGCGCATGCCGGGATAGATCAGGCCGACGGCGCTCAGATTTGCATCGACGATCACCCGGTCGGAATTGGACACCACCGCCTGCTGCACGCCGAGCGCGCGCAACTCGTTGAACACTTCGATCGCGCCGGGGCGCGGCTTCAGCGTCTCGGCCATCGGCATGTACTGATCGTATTTGCGCACGATCCAGTCGTCGAAGGGCAGGTCGAGGCCGAACTCGCTGCGCAGCATCTCGTAGACCGGTGCGGCGGCGACGCCCAGCACCCGCTCATGCAGGTCGGCCGGCGGCGTGATACCGACGCTGCGCAGCGCCGCCACCAAGGCCGCCTCGTGCAGCGGCTCGCTGTCGACCAGCGTGCCGTCCATATCCCAGAAAACCGCTTTCGGCGTCATGCGAGGCTCCTTTGCCGATCCCCTTAAAGCGTTTGTATCAGGAGATAAACCGCCGAGCCCGTCCGCTGGCGATTTTCGCTGGGTTGGTTGCCGCGCGGCGGCCGGATCGAAGCAGCAAGCAATTGTCCTCCCGATTGAACAATTGCGCGCCGACACATTCCCTGCAAGACTATGACGCTTCGCCCAAGGGCGCGCAAAGGGGCAGGGCTGGAGGCACATTTTGAATTCGCGGCAAGATGGTGGCAGCAGCAGGCTGGACGAGGCAGCGCGCGCCGGCTGGCTTTATTATGTTGCCGGCAACACCCAGGACCAGATCGCCGCCACGCTCGGCATTTCCCGGCAGACGGCGCAGCGGCTGGTGTCGCTGGCGGTGTCGGAGGGGCTGATCAAGGTTCGCGTCGATCACCCGATCGCCAATTGCCTTGATCTCGCAGCTAGACTGAAGTCACGCTTCGCGCTCGACCTCGTCGAAGTGGTGCCGAGCGATCCAACCTCATCCTCGACCACGATCGGCATTGCCGAGGCGGCTGCGGCCGAGATCGAGCGGCGGCTGCGGTCACCGACGCCCATCGTCTTGGCCATCGGCACCGGCCGCACGCTGAAGGCGGCGATCGAGCAATTGCCGCCGATGGAATGCTCGCAGCACAAGGTTGTGTCCTTGACCGGCAACATCTCGCCCGACGGTTCGGCCGCCTTCTACAACGTCATCTTCACCATGGCCGACCGGGTCAAGGCGCGCTCGTTCCCGATGCCGCTGCCGGTCATCGCCTCGTCGCCGGAAGAGCGCGAGATGCTGCTTGCCCAGCCGATGATCCAACCGACGCTGGCGCTGGCCGCGGAAGCCGACGTGACCTTTGTCGGCATCGGCGATCTCGGCCCGAAGGCGCCGCTCTACGAGGACGGTTTTATCTCGGAAAGCGAGTTGAAGGCGTTGCAAAAGGCTGGCGGCGTCGCCGAGATCGTCGGCTGGGTGTTCGATCGGGAAGGCCGCATGATCGAGGGCATCACCAACGACCGGGTATCGTCGGCAGCCTTGCCGTCACGCGAAAAGTCGCTGGTCATTGCGCTCGCCATGGGCGAGCGCAAATTGCCGGGAATCCTGGCCGCGGTGAACCGCCGGCTGGTCAATGGCCTCATCACCGACGAGCGGACCGCTGCCGCCCTGCTCGACGGTGCCTGATCTGGTGATAAAATCGGCACTGCTATTTGTGCCGTCCGCAAACATCATTTCCATCGAGGAAACCCATGTCGCGCTGCAGATGCGGCGACAATTCCCTGACGTCGACATAGCTGCGGCGGCGGCGTACCAGCAGGGAAAATTCATGCACCAGCAGGGAAAACCAGCTCTGCGCCGGGGTCGAATGGAGCTTTTGCTGTACCGTGGTCATGATCTTCAGCCTCCGCTATGCTTGAACTTGATTGATCGTTGACACCAGATATCGGCCTGATTGGCTCTTCCCGCCAATCAAACGTCGATCACGACCCATAAGGAGGGCTTATGCCCGATCTCAAGGCACCACAGCTCGCCCAGTTGCCGCCGCTGCAGGCCATCAGGGTGTTCGAAGCCGTCGCGCGGCATCTCTCCTTCACCAAGGCCGCGCAGGAACTCGGCATGACGCAGGCCGCCGCCAGCTACCAGATCAAGCTTCTGGAAGAGCGCATCGGTTCGCCGCTGTTCCTGCGCCAGCCGCGCCAGATCGTGCTGACCGAACCCGGCCAGCGCCTGGCGCCCGCCGTCAGCGAGGCGTTCAGCCTGCTCTCAAGCGCCTATTCCGCCGCGCGTGGGGGCGCCGATGGTGTGCTGTGCGTCTCGACGCTGCTGACCTTTGCCTCGAACTGGCTGGCGCAGCACCTCGGCTCCTTCCAGGTCGCGCATCCGTCGCTGGCGGTGCGCGTCGATACCTCGAACAGGGTGATCGATTTTGCCCGCGAGGACATGGACATCGCTATCCGCTCCGGCAGCGGCAAGTGGCCTGGAGTGGAGACCCATCTTTTGTTCAAGGCCGATTTCACCCCGGTGCTGAGCCCGGCACTCGCTGCCACCATAGGTGGCGTCCACGAACCCGCCGACCTGTTCAAGCTGCCCATTCTCGATCCCGGCGACATCTGGTGGCGGGAATGGTTCGCCCTTGCCGGCGTCCCGGCGGACGAACTTGCCAGGCGCACCGGCACCAGCATGGGCGCGCAGGCCTATGAGGCGAACGCTGCCATCGCCGGCCATGGTGTGGCGATCCTGACCACCGCATTGTTCAAGACCGAGCTCGCCGCCGGCCGCCTGATCCAGCCCTTCGACCTGGTCGGCGACGACGGCCACGCCTATTGGCTGGTCTACCCGACGGCGCGTCGCAACGTGCCGAAGATAAAAGCCTTCCGGGACTGGATCCTGGCCGAGATCGCCTGCGCCTGAGGGCGAGCGACTCGCGGATTGATTTCCGAGATGCAAAGCGAGCCATGGATCCGCGACGAATGCTCGCTTTCGCGGACAAACAGCTGCGATCGGGCCACCCGGTTAACCAAGCTTGACAAAAACGCTGTCGATATCACTCGCCCGGCATAGGCTTGTGCTTGTGACGACCCAATTGAGCAGGATCAATCGTCTGCAGATTGAAACAGGGTCGATCAGCCGGCTGATGAAAGTCTATCGCGTCGAAGAAATCGAAAACAACACCGTGCGCACGACGCACGTGATCGAAGCATTTACGCCGTTTCAAGCTGCCGTGAAGGCAATCGGCCGGGAAGTTAGGCTGCGCAAGGACGAACCCAGCTGGATCCAGGTGACGGAAGTGCTGACCAGAGCCAAGCAAACACGCGACGGCAGGGTTTTCGAATATTCCGTGGGAAGCTACCCGTCCCACGGCTGACGGGCTGGGCCCTATCGCTCCCTGGCGCCATGATTGGGTTGAGATGGGTCGGCATCAACCCGCTCTCACATCCCGTGCAAACAGCTTCCCAAATCCATTCAATATCCTCTACGCGCGCAACGTCGCGCACCTGCCCCGTGTGCTGCGCTGCAGCATCGAATCCGGCTTGACATATTTAACGCCAAGTGAGTAATTGCCCATTACCAAGGCAAATGCTCATCTTGGTTCATGGGAGGAATTTGATGAAACTGCGCACGCTCACCCTGGGCTTGTTGTCGGCCAGCGCTTTCGCTTTTGCCGCACACGCCGAATCCATCACCATCGCCACGGTCAACAATGGCGACATGGTCCGCATGCAGAAGCTGACGGACGACTTCACCAAGGCGAACCCCGACGTCACGCTCAACTGGGTCACGCTCGAAGAGAACGTGCTGCGCGAGCGCGTCACCACCGACATCGCCACCAAGGGTGGCCAGTATGACGTCATGACCATCGGCACTTACGAGGTTCCGATCTGGGCCAAGCAGAACTGGCTGTTGCCGCTCGACAAGCTCGGCGACGACTATGACGCCAAGGACATCATCCCGGCCATCGCCGGCGGCCTGTCGGTCGACGGCAAGCTCTATGCCGCGCCCTTCTACGGCGAAAGCTCGTTCGTCATGTACCGCAAGGACCTGATCGAGAAGGCCGGGCTGAAGATGCCCGACGCCCCGACCTGGGACTTCATCAAGCAGGCCGCCGACAAGATGACCGACCGCGCCAATGGCGTGAACGGCGTTTGCCTGCGCGGCAAGGCCGGCTGGGGCGAGAACATGGCCTTCCTCACCGCCATGTCGAACTCCTTCGGCGCCCGCTGGTTCGACGAGAACTGGAAGCCGCAATTCGACCAGCCGGAATGGAAGAACACGCTGCAGTTCTATGTCGACCTGATGAAGGCCGACGGTCCCGAGGGCGCCTCGTCCAACGGCTTCAACGAAAACCTGGCGCTGTTCCAGCAGGGCAAGTGCGGCATGTGGATCGACGCCACTGTCGCCGCCTCCTTCGTCTCCGACCCGAAGAACTCGACCGTCGCGGACAAGGTCGGCTACGCACTGGCCCCCGACAATGGTCTGGGCAAGCGCGGCAACTGGCTGTGGGCCTGGTCGCTGGCCATCCCGGCCGGCACGCAGAAGGGAGACGCCGCACAGAAGTTCGTCTCCTGGGCGACCAGCAAGCACTACGCAGAACTGGTTGCTTCGAAGGAAGGCTGGGCCAACGTTCCTCCGGGCACGCGCTCCTCGCTCTACGCCAATGCCGAGTATCAGAAGGCGGCTCCGTTCGCCAAGATGACGCTGGACTCGATCAATGCCGCCGACCCAACGCATCCGACCGTCAAGCCGGTGCCCTATGTCGGTGTGCAGTTCGTCGCCATTCCTGAGTTCCAGGGCCTCGGCACAACCGTTGGCCAGCTGTTCTCGGCGGCGCTCGCCGGCCAGACCAGCGTAGACGACGCGCTCAAGCAGGCGCAGGACGCCGCCACCGCGACCATGACCGAAGGCGGTTATATCAAGTAAGGCTCCTCCCGGTGCCGAATGCCGGCCGCCTCCTTGGCCGGCAACGGCCGCCCGAATCCCAGTTCGGGCGGCCCCTTTCACACACCTGAAAATTTGGCTGACCTTGAAGGGTGACCGTCATGGCTACTCAGCAGACCCGTTCGCTTGCCCGCTTCATGATGGCGCCGTCCGTCGTGTTGCTGTTCGTCTGGATGATCGTGCCGCTGGTCATCACCTTTTGGTTCTCCTTCCAGCAATACAATCCGCTGAACCCGATCCGCGACGGCTTCGTCTGGTTCTCGAATTACTCGCTGTTCTATTCCAACCCGGCATTCCTGCAGTCGATCCTCAACACGCTGGTCCTGGTGGGCAGCGTGCTGCTGATCACCGTCATCGGAGGCATCATGCTGGCGCTGTTGATCGATCAGCCGATGTGGGGACAGGGGATCGTGCGCATCCTCGTCATCTCTCCGTTCTTCGTCATGCCGCCGGTGGCTGCACTTGTCTGGAAGAACATGATCATGCACCCGCAATACGGCGTCTTTGCCGACATTGCGCGCTTCTTCGGCGCTCAGCCAATCGACTGGTTCGGGCAGCACCCGATGCTGGCCATCATCATCATCGTCGCCTGGCAATGGCTGCCCTTCGCAACGCTGATCCTTTTGACCGCCCTGCAGTCGCTCGACGGCGAGCAGAAGGAAGCCGCCGAGATGGACGGCGCCGGCTTCGTCAGCCGCTTCATCTATCTGACGCTGCCGCACATGTCGCGCGCCATCACCGTCGTCATCCTGATCCAGACCATCTTCCTGCTGTCGGTCTATGCCGAAATCCTGGTCACCACCAATGGCGGACCCGGCTATGCCTCCACCAACCTGCCCTTCCTCGTCTACCAGAAGGCATTGCTGGAGTTCAAAATCGGCCAGGCATCGGCCGGCGGTGTCATCGCCGTCATTCTCGCCAACATCGTCGCCTTCTTCGCCATGCGCGCGGTCGGCAAGAACCTGGACAAGTAAGGGAGGATACGATGGCACGTGCAGTCACCACCCAACACAAGGTCATTGCGACAGGCGCCGCCTGGATCGTCGCGCTGCTGATCTTCTTCCCGATCCTCTACACGATCATCACCTCGTTCAAGTCGGAGCAGGAGGCCATCCAGGGCTTCGCGCTGATCCCGTCGGGGACGTTCGAGAGCTATACCGAGGTCCAGGCGCAGAGCGGCTACTTCAAGTTCTTCTTCAACTCGGTGCTGCTCTCGGTCGGCTCGACCATCCTGGCCCTGATAGTCGCGGTTCCGGCCGCCTGGTCGATGGCCTTCTCGCCGGGCAAGTGGACCAAGGACATCCTGATGTGGATGCTCTCGACCAAGATGATGCCGGCGGTTGCCGTGCTGTTCCCGATCTACCTCATCTTCCGCGATGCCGGACTGCTCGACAGCCGCATCGGCCTGATGATCATGCTGATGCTGATCAACCTGCCCATCGTGATCTGGATGCTCTACACCTACTTCCGCGAAATCCCCGGCGAGATCCTGGAAGCGGCACGCATGGACGGCGCCACCTTGTGGGGCGAGATCGTCTATGTGCTGACCCCCATGGCCGTGCCGGGCATCGCATCGACCATGCTGCTCAACATCATCCTGGCGTGGAACGAAGCGTTCTGGACCATCCGCCTGACCACCACCGAGGCGGCGCCGCTGACGGCCTTCATCAGTTCGTTCTCGAGCCCGCAAGGCCTGTTCTGGGCCAAGCTTTCGGCGGCCTCGACGCTGGCCATCGCCCCCATCCTGATCATGGGCTGGTTCAGCCAGAAGCAGCTGGTGCGCGGCCTGACATTCGGCGCGGTAAAATAACGGACGTTGCCTGAAGCAATCCGGCCAAATAACCCCTCGGGGAGGAAACCATGGGAAACATCACGCTCAAGAACGTCTCCAAGCATTTCGGATCGACGGTCATCATTCCAGGCCTCGACCTGGTCATCGAGAATGGCGAGTTCGTTGTCTTCGTCGGGCCGTCGGGTTGCGGCAAGTCCACGTTGCTGCGCCTCATCGCCGGGCTCGAGGACACCAGCGGGGGCACCATCAACATCGATGGCCGTGACGTCACCGGCGAGGCGCCGGCCAAGCGCAAGCTGGCCATGGTATTCCAGTCTTATGCGCTCTATCCGCATATGACGGTGGCCAAGAACATCGGCTTCCCGCTGAAGATGGCGGGCGAGGATGTGGCGACGATCGACAAGAAGGTGAAGGACGCAGCCCGGGTCCTCAACCTCACCAACTATCTCGAACGCCGGCCCGGCCAGCTCTCCGGCGGCCAGCGGCAACGCGTCGCCATCGGCCGCGCCATCGTGCGCCAGCCCTCGGCATTCCTATTCGACGAGCCGCTGTCCAACCTCGATGCCGCACTGCGCGGCACCATGCGGCTCGAAATCAGCGAGCTGCACCATCAGCTCAAGACGACGATGGTCTACGTCACCCACGACCAGATCGAAGCCATGACCATGGCCGACAAAATCGTCGTGCTCAACGCCGGCAACATCGAACAGGTCGGCTCACCGATGGAACTCTACAAGTCGCCGAAGAACCTGTTCGTGGCGGGCTTCATCGGTTCGCCGAAAATGAACCTGATCGAAGGTGCGCCGGCGGCCAAATACAACGCCAAGACCATCGGCATTCGTCCTGAGCATATGGGGATATCGACCACCGCGGGTGACTGGAAAGCCCTTGTCGGCGTCGCCGAGCATCTGGGCTCCGACACCTTCCTGCATGTCCAGGCCGACGGCGTCGGTCCGCTGACGGTACGCGCCGATGGCGAACTGGCCGTACGCCACGGCGACACCATCTATTTGACGCCGGACAAGGTCCGCATGCATCGCTTCGGCCCCGACGGAAAGGCGCTGACGCAGTGAGACTGAAAGGCAAATCGGCGCTGATCACCGGATCCGCGCGCGGCATCGGCAGGGCTTTTGCCGAAGCCTATACGCGCGAGGGTGCCACGGTGGCCATTGCCGACATCAATCTGGCGGCTGCCGAAAACACGGCCGCCGAGATTGGCGCCAACGCCTATCCGGTCAGGCTCGACGTCAGCGACCTTGCTTCGATCCAGGCGTCGGTCAAGGCGGTCGAAACAAAGACCGGCGGCCTCGACATACTGATCAACAATGCTGCCTTGTTCGACCTGGCGCCGATCGTCGAGATCACCGAAGCGAGCTATGACAAATTGTTCTCCGTCAACGTCGCCGGCACTTTGTTCATGCTGCAGGCAGCGGCGCGTTCGATGATCGCAAGGGGCAAGGGCGGCAAGATCATCAACATCGCCAGCCAGGCAGGACGGCGCGGCGAGCCGCTGGTCGCCGTTTATTGCGCCACCAAGGCCGCGGTGATTTCGCTGACCCAGTCCGCCGGGCTCGACCTGATCAAGCACCGCATCAACGTCAATGGCATCGCGCCCGGCGTCGTCGACAGCGATATGTGGGATGAGGTCGATGCGCTGTTTGCCAAATATGAGAACCGGCCGAAGGGCGAGAAGAAGCGGCTGGTCGGCGAGGGCGTGCCCTATGGCCGCATGGGCAAGCCGGAGGACCTGACCGGCATGGCGGTCTTCCTGGCCAGCGACGACGCCGAATACATCGTCGCCCAGACCTACAATGTCGATGGCGGCCAATGGATGAGTTGATGGGCCGGGATCACGAAGGCCGCAGCCCGGCCAAAAGGGTAGAAAAATGACCGTGAAACTCTCCTCCTCGATCCTCTCTGAACTCCCCGCCAAGGTCGCCGGTCCCAGATATGATCGCTCCAGGCTCAAACCCGGTATCGTCCATTTCGGCGTCGGCAATTTCCATCGGTCGCATCAGGCGGTCTACCTCGACGATCTCTTCAATGCAGGCATCGGCCATGACTGGGCGCTGGTCGGCGCCGGGGTCTTCGAGGGCGAAAAAATCGGTCGTTCCAAGCTGCAGGAGCAGGACTGGCTGACCACCGTGGTCGAGCAGGATTCCGAGCATATGAGCGCCCGCGTCACCGGCGTCATGATCGATTTCCTGACGCCCGGCGATGCGGATGCGATCATCGACCAGCTCGCCGATCCGGCGATCAAGATCGTCTCGCTGACCATCACCGAAGGCGGGTATTTCATCGATCCGGCCTCGGGAAAGTTCAACCCGACCCATCCTGATATCGTTGCCGACGCGCAGGCAGGTACGACGCCGAAGACGGTGTTCGGCCTCATCCTGGCCGGGCTGATGCGCCGCCGGGCCGACGGCATCGTGCCGTTCACCGTCATGTCCTGCGACAACATCCCTCACAATGGCCATGTCACCTCGGATGGCGTCATCGGCCTCGCCCGGCTGATCGACGAGGATCTGGCAAACTGGGTCAGCGACAATGTCGCCTTTCCCAACGGCATGGTCGACCGCATCACCCCCGCCACCTCCGACCGCGAGCGCGGCATTCTCGCCACCGAGTTCGGCCTCGAGGACAACTGGCCGGTGTTCTGCGAGCCGTTCAAGCAATGGGTGCTGGAGGATCATTTCACCGACGGCCGCCCGCCGCTGGAAAAGGTCGGTGTGCAATTCGTGAGGGATGTCGCGCCCTATGAGCTGATGAAGATCCGCATCCTCAATGGCGGTCATGCCACGATCGCTTATCCCGCAGGGTTGATGGACATCCATTTCGTCCATGAGGCGATGCAGGAGCCGCTGGTGCGCGGCTTCCTCGCCAAGCTCGAGCATGACGAGATCATCCCGACCGTGCCGCCGGTGCCGGACACCGTGCTGGAGGATTATTACCAGCTCATCGAGCACCGCTTTTCCAACCCGAAGATCGGCGACACCATCCGCCGGCTTTGCCTCGACGGTTCCAACCGGCAGCCGAAATTCATCATCCCGACCATCGCCGACCGGCTGAAAGCCGGGAAGAGCGTTGCGGGTCTGGCGCTCGAGTCGGCGCTGTGGTGCCGCTACTGTTTCGGCACCACCGACAGCGGCGCGGTCATCGAGGCCAACGACCCGAGCTGGGACCGGCTGCAGGCAACCGCCAAGGCGGCGAAGGATGCGCCCGGCGCCTGGCTTGCGATGGAGGACATCTATGGCGATGTCGGCCGCTCGGCGGCGTTCGCCGAGGCCTTTGCCCATGCGCTCAACGTCTTGTGGGCGAATGGCACGCGCGCGACGCTGACGCGCTACATCTCCGGCAAGCTCTGACGCCAGCCGCAATGACGCCCGAACTGGTCATCTTCGACTGTGACGGCGTGCTGGTCGACAGCGAGGCGCTGTCGGTTTCGGCTCTGCTCGGCATGATCTCTGCCGCCGGGGGCTCGGTCAGCGAGGATGCGGCCTACGAGCATTTCCTCGGCAAGAGCATGAAGAGCGTGCGCGAGATACTTCTTCGCGATTTCACCATCGACATCACCGACGTGCACCTGACCGATATGCGCGTCGAGCTGATGCGCAAATTCCGCGAGGAGCTGAAGCCGATTCCCGGCATTAGCGACATCCTGCCGAGGCTGGGCGTGCCCTGCTGCGTCGCTTCCTCCGGCACGCTCGACCGCATTCGCTATGCGCTCGACGTTACCGGCCTGCTCGGCCTGCTCGAGCCGCATCTGTTCAGCGCTGCCATGGTCGCGCGCGGCAAGCCGGCGCCGGATCTTTTTCTCCATGCCGCCGCTGCTATGCGCGCGCATCCCGGTAATTGCATCGTAATCGAGGACAGCCCTGCCGGCATCGCGGCGGCGCGTGCGGCCGGTATGCGCGTCTTTGCTTTCACCGGCGGTTCGCACGCCGGCAACCCGGCCTTGAAAGCGCGGCTTGCGTCGAGTGAACCGGACTTTATATTCGCGGACATGCTGCAATTGCCCGATCTGATTGCAGGCTAGAGCATGATGCCGAAAAGTGTGAAGCGGTTTTCGGACGACATCATGCTCTACTTCTTTGATTTAGAGACGGATTCAGATTTCAGGTCGAACAGACCTGAAATCATCCGGCTCTAGGGAGCGAGAGTAAAAGCATCTTGACGAAAAGCTTCGTTTGCGCGGTCGATGTCGGCACCGGGAGCGCCCGCGCGGGCATTCTCGACACGTCAGGCACCTTGCTCGGCCGCGCCGAGCATCCGATCGTCATGAACCAGCCGCAGGCCGATCACGCCGAGCACAATTCGCAGGATATCTGGTCGGCTGTGTGCATCGCGGTGCGTGCCGCGCGCGAAAAGGCCGGTGTGTCAGCCGACGATATTGTCGGCATGTCGTTCGACGCCACCTGCTCGCTGGTGGTGCTGGACAGGAATGCCGGCCAGCTCAGCGTCTCGGTGACGGGCGAACGGCGCTGGGACACCATCGTCTGGCTCGACCATCGCGCCATCGCCGAGGCAGATGAATGCACCGATAGCGGCCACGCCGTACTCGACTATATCGGTGGCGTCATGTCGCCGGAAATGGCGACGCCGAAGCTGATGTGGCTGAAGCGCAATCTGCCGGGAACTTGGCATGAAGCCGGCTACCTATTCGACCTCACCGATTTCCTGACCTGGAAGGCGACCGGGTCGCTGGCGCGCTCGCAATGCACGCTGACCGCCAAATGGACCTATCTGGCGCATGAGGAAACCGGCTGGCGCCGTGACTTCTTCGACAGGGTCGGGCTTGGCGATCTGTTCGAACACGGCAGCCTGCCGGAGAAGGCAAGTGCTGTCGGCGCAGACATCGGCACGCTCACCCCTGAAGCGGCGGCGGAGTTGGGCTTGAGCGAAAACTGTCGGGTCGGCGCCGGCGTCATCGATGCCTATGCCGGCGCGCTTGGCGTGCTCGGCGGCTTTGCTGGCGACGAGCAGAATATCGGCCGCCATCTGGCATTGATCGCCGGCACCTCGTCCTGCGTCATGGCGATGTCGCCCGACCCGCAGCCTTTCGCCGGCGTCTGGGGTCCATACTATGGCGCCGCACTGCCAAAACTCTGGCTGTCGGAAGGCGGCCAGTCGGCGACCGGTGCGCTGCTCGACCATATCATCCGCTGGCACGGCGCCGGCGGCGAGCCGGACGCGGCCATGCATGCAAAAATCGCCAGGCGCGTCGCCGAACTGCGCAGCACCGAAGGTGACAAGCTGGCGGCAAGGCTGCATGTGCTGCCGGATTTCCATGGCAACCGCTCGCCGCTTGCCGATCCGCATGCGGTCGGTGTGGTCAGCGGGCTGACGCTGGATTCCTCCTTCGACAGTCTGTGCAAGCTGTATTGGCGCACCGCCGTCGGCATCGCGCTCGGCGTGCGCCATGTGCTGGAGGCGCTGAACGAGAACGGCTATCTCATAGACACGCTGCATGTCACCGGCGGCCACACCAAGAACCCGTTGCTGATGGAGCTCTATGCCGACGCCACCGGCTGCGCGGTGATCGAGCCGCTGGCCGACGAAGCCGTTCTGCTCGGCACCGGCATGGTCGCCGCCACTGCCGCTGGCCTGTTCCCGGACCTGAATGCCGCCTGCGTCGCCATGCAGCAAGGCGGCAGGGCGCGCACCTCGAACCCGACCGCGTCAGGCCGCTTCGACCGCGACTACAGGATCTTCCTCGAAATGCACCGCCAGCGGCAGGCGCTCGACGCCATCAACTAGAGCAATTCCAGGAAAAGCGTGAAACGGTTTTCCGTCCGGAATTGCGTACCAAATCTAGGCCTCCTCTCGCCGGCGCAAGGATGCGCCGGTCGCCGCGTCGAACAGATGCACGCTCTCCTCCTCGAATGTGTAGCGCACAGGCGCGCGCAACGCCGGGCATTCGCGGGCCGATACCAACGCGCCGACCTCCTTGCCGCCGCAGGCGAACGTCACCAGCGCGTCATTGCCGTGGAACTCGATGAGGTCGGCGGTGCCTTGCAGAAGATTGATGCTCTGAGCACCGGCGGTCTTCAGGTCCGGCGGTCGGATTCCAAGCACGGCGCGATGGACGCCGCGCAGATCGAAGCCCAGGCCTTCTATGAAGAAGGTCGAGCCGCCGCCTGTCAGCGTCCAGCGTTCGTCCTTCCGCCCGACGGCCACGTCGATGAAATTCATGTTCGGCGTACCGATGAAGCCGGCGACGAACAGATTGCCCGGCTGGCGATAGATCTCGGCCGGCGAGCCGATCTGTTCGATGACGCCATCCCTGAGCAGCACTATCCGGTCGGCCAGCGTCATCGCTTCGAGCTGGTCGTGGGTGACATAGACGGTAGTGGTCTTCAGCGACTGATGCAGCCGGGCGATTTCGACCCGCATATGGTTGCGCAGCTTGGCATCGAGATTGGACAGCGGCTCGTCGAACAGGAACACTTTCGGCGTCTTGATCATGGCGCGCGCAATCGCTACGCGCTGCTGCTGCCCGCCGGAAAGCTCGGTCGGTTTGCGGGCGAGGTAAGGTTCGAGGCCGAGCGTCTTTGCCACCGCTTGGACCCGCTTCTTTATTTCGGCCGCCGAAACCTTCTGCCGCTTGAGTCCGAAGGCGATGTTGTCGAAGATCGTCATATGCGGGTAGAGCGCATAGTTCTGGAACACCATGGCGATGCCGCGCTCGCCGGGCTCGAGATCGTTGACCACTCTGCCGCCGATCGACACTTCGCCGCCGCTGATATCCTCCAGCCCGGCCAGCATCCTGAGCAAGGTCGACTTGCCGCAGCCGGACGGGCCGAGGAATACGACGAATTCGTGCTCCTCGATCGAGAGATTGAGGTCGAGGATGACGGTGGTGGCGCCGTAAGCCTTGTCGACATGGGAGCAAACGATCGCGGACATGGTCAGCCCTTCTCGCCGGTAAGAAGGATTTGCAGCTTGACGTCTTGCGGCTTGCCTTGCGCCGCCCGCTCGAAGGCCTCGATGCTGTCCGAGAAATCATAAGTGCCGGTGATCAGCGGCTTGAGGTCGACCTTCCCCGAGGCGATCAGCTGCAGCGCGCGGTCGAAGATGTTGGCGTAACGGAACACCGTCTCGATGCGCACTTCCTTGGAGATCGCCGCCGGAACGTTGAGGCTGACCGGTTCGACCGGCAGTCCGACCAGCACCACCGCGCCGCCCGGCCGCACGACATCGAACAGGTCGGCGAATGCCTTCGGGCTGCCGCTCGCCTCGAACACGATATCCGCGCCCCAATTGTCGGTCGCGGCGGAGACTGCGTCGACCAGCGATTGCTCACCTATATTGACCGGCACGATGCCGGGATATTGCGCGGCAATCTTGAGCTTGGGTGCGGAAAAATCGGAGATCAGCACCTTCGAGCAGCCGCCGGCCAGCGCCGCCAGCGCGATCATGATGCCGATCGGGCCGCAGCCGACGACGACGGCGACGTCGCCAGGCACGATGCGGGCGCGGCGCGCCGCCTGCATGCCGATGGCAAAGGGTTCGACCATCGCGCCTTCGGCGAAGGTGACATTGTCCGGCAGTCTGTAGGTGAAGGCGGCCGGGTGCACGGCATAGGGCGCCAGCACGCCATGCACAGGCGGCGTCGCCCAGAAGCTGACATCGGGATCGACATTGTAGATGCCGAGCCTGGTCGCGCGCGACGACAGGTTCGGCACGCCCGGCTCCATGCAGACGCGGTCGCCGACCTTCAGCGTGCCGACATTGGCGCCGATCTCGACGATCGTTCCCGCGGCTTCGTGGCCGAGCACCATCGGGGCCCGCACGACATAGCTGCCGATGGCGCCATGGGTGTAATAGTGCACGTCGCTGCCGCAGACGCCGACCGTGTGGATGGCGATCTTGACATCGCCCGGTCCGACGTCGAGCGGCAGCGCGATCTCGCGCAGCGACAGTTCGCCTTTTTTCTCAAGCACCAGTGCCCGCATAGGTAAGTCCTCGCATCAAGTCTTTTTTTGCCGGAAAACGGAATTCAGGAAGCCGCTGAGCACGCCGAGGAACAGCAGCGGCGGTAGCGACAACAGCACGACCGAGGCGTTGAGGATTCCCCACGGCACGTTCATGCCTTGCTGTGAAAGTTCGGAAGCGACGATCGGCAATGTCTTGGCGTTGGAACTGGACAGCATCAGCGCGATCAGGAATTCGTTCCACACCAGCACGAAGCTGAAGGCGACGGCGCCGATCAGCGAGCGCGCCGCTACCGGCAGCGCAATGCGCCAGAACACCGAGTAAGCGCCGTAGCCGTCGACGAAAGCGGCTTCCTCGATTTCCTTCGGCACGGCCTGGAAGGCGGGAATGGCGAGCCACATGATCACCGAGATGGTGAGCAGCGAATAGGTGACGATCAGCGCCGGCAAGGTGTCGTAGAGCCCGATCTGCAGCCAGATCACCATCAGCGGAATGGCGACTGCCACCGGGGGCAGGAAGCGCAGCGACAACACGAAGAACTGGATGTCGCCAGCGAAGCGATTGGGATAGCGCGCCACCGCATAGGCTGCCGGAAGGCCGAGCATGACGCCGATCAGCACGGCGACGCCGCAGGAAATGACCGAGTTATAGAGACCGGTCATTACGCTGTCGCGGCCGATGATGTAGCTGATATTGTCGAAGGTCGGGGTAAACACCAGGCGCGGCACGCGGGTGATGATGTCGACATTGTTCTTCAGCGAATTGACCGCCGTCCAGGCGAGCGGAAACACCGCCATGAAGCCGGCGAAGGCCAGGATGATCTTCCCGATAAGGCGGCCCGGTCTCATGCGATACGGCCTCATGCCTGCACCCGCTTCCACAGCATGGTGAAGGTGATGACAGTCGCGATCATCATCAGCACCGCCATGGCCGAGGCATAGGACACCTTGCCGGATTCGATGAAGCCTTGCGAGAAGGCGTACATGTCGAGCGTCTCGGTCGCCACGCCCGGCCCGCCGCGCGTCATCACATAAATCAGGTCGAAGGAGCGCAGCGATTCGATCATCTTGACGAACATCAGGCTGATCAGCGGCGCCTTCAGCATAGGCAAGGTCACATAGGCATGGATCTGCCAGCGTTTGGCGTGGTCGAGCCGCGCCGCTTCGATCGGCTGCGGCGGCAAGGTCTCCAGAAGCTTCAGCACGATGACCGCGAAGAACAGTCCCCACTGCCAGACATCGACCGAGGCGACGGCAAACAGGGCCGTCGACGGCTTCGACAGCGGGTCGAAGATCAGCCCGCCGGTGATCAGCCTGTAGGGATAGGTGGCGATGCCGTAGAGCGGATGATAGGCAAACTTCCACACGAAGGCCGCCGAGACACGCGGCAACAGCACCGGGATGATGAACAGCAGGCAGTAGATGTTGCGCAGCCGCGGCGACGCTACTTCGAACATCAGCACGCCGAGCCCGATCGCCACCATCATCGTCGCCACCACGGTGACGATTTCCCACTTCACCGAAACCCAGACCGCGTTGAGGAAACGCCGGTCGGCGAACAGGTCGATGAAGTTCGACAGCCAGACCCAGGAATAGTCCGACGAGCTCAGCTCGCGGTTCTGCAGCGCAATGACGATGGCGTACAGCGTCGGCACCATCGACAGCACCAGAAGAATGGCGAGCGTCGGAACCAGAAACGTCACGGGCAGGGAAGAGCGTCGGCGCATTGCCTATCCTCGGGCTGTGCCCTTTTGGAGAGACCCGCGGCGCACAGGTCCCGGCATCCGGTCGAATGCCGTGGACCGCGCGCCGCGGGCGGGAGGATTACTTCTTCTTCACCAGCTCGTTGGCGTAGGCCTCGAGTTCGTCGAGGCCGCCCTTGACGTCGGTGCGCGTGCCGGTGACCAGCTCTTCCAGGATGATGCCCCAGCGGTCGCCGAGATCCGGCCAGCGCGGATCCTGCCAGAAGTTCACCGCCGTCACCTTGCCGGTATCGGCAAGCGCCTGGCCGAGATCGGCGCCATAGATGTCGGCGAACTCCTTGCTGGACAGCACGCTGGTGCGGTTGAGCTCGCCGAATTGGTGCGCGTCGAGCCGGCGCTTCTCGTTCTCTTTCGACGTCGCCCAGGCGATGAACAGGCCGGCGCATTGCTTCGCGGCGTCATCGGCATTGGCCTTGGCGGCGATGGCGAGGCCGTGGCCGTAGCCGCCGCCGGTCAGTGGCGAGGGCGGCGGCAGGAAGCCGATCTTGCCGACCACTTGCGAGGTCTTCGGGTCGACCGCCATGCCCGACAGTGGCGTCGATTCGACCAAGATGGCAACCTGGCCCGACAGGAAGGCGCCGGTCGATTCATCCCAGCTGCCGGTCTGCGTGCCGGGCGCTGAATCCTTGAACAGTTTAAGATACGTCTCGGTCGCTTTGACCGCGGCCTCGGAGTTGAAAGCCGGCTTGTCACCGTCGAACCATTTTCCGCCATAGGCCTTGAAGAACGGCATCCAGCGCCAGACATTGGCGCCCGAGCCACGCGCGCCGCGCAGCGCGATGCCGTACATGCCCTTGTCGGGATCGGTCAGCTTCGGCACGTCGGCGATCAACTCGTCCAGCGTCTTCGGCGGCTGGATGCCGGCGGCTTCCAGAATGTCCTTGCGGTAGACCATCAGGTCGCCGCCGCCGGTCAGCGGCGCGAACCACACCTTGCCGTCATAGGTGGCGACCTTCTGCCGGCCCGGGTCGAAATCGGCGTAGTCGTAGTCAGCCGGGTAATAGTCGGTGAGCGGCACGATCCATTTCGACGAGGCGAACAGCGCGACATTGGCTTCGTCGACATAGTAGACGTTGTAGTTGCCGACCGTGGACGCATCGGCGCGCGACTTTGCCCGGCGGTCGTTCTCGTTGAGATAGTCGATCTGGAAGCTGGCGCCGGCCAGTTTCTGGAACTCGTCCTTGGACGCTTCCAGCAGCGTCAGCCCGTCACGCGGTTGCGCCAGCACCTTGACCGGCGCCGAGCAGACCGGCGCCGCCAGCGCCATGGTCGAGAGGGTCGTGGTAAGCATGAAAGCTGCGCTTATGCTCGCAGCGAGCCGAATTGGTTTCATTGATTTTCTCCTCCAGGAACAGTCGCAGGAAGCGGAAGTCTTCGGTTGCGCGATCCTCGCCATCGCCCGAGCGACAAGCCACCCATCGCCAAAATGAGGAGTTGCTAAAGGCCGCGCTAGAAGCCCCGTTGCAGCAGACCTGTACTTTTATGCATTGTGCGCTGCAAAATCCGGCTCGCCTGCACGGCCTCTGTCACATGAGTACCGATGGAGTGAGGAAGGCCGGTTTTCAGGCGCGCATCGTCATCCGCTGCTTCGACAGCTTGCGGTAGGATGACGGCGTCATCCGGTGCTTGCGCAGGAAGGCGCGGTTGAAGTTGGAGATGTTCATGTAGCCGACCTGGAAGCAGATGTCGGTGATCGGAATATCGGTGTCCGCCAGCAGCTTGCAGGCTTGCCAGAGCCGGAGCTTGGCGATGTGGTCGCTGAAACTGTTGCCGGTGTTTTTCTGGAAGAAGCGCGAAAACGTGCTTTCGCTCATCCCCGCCAGCTCCGCCGCCTCCGGCAGCTTCAGGTCCTCGGCGAAGTGCTGGAAGAGATAGGTCAGCGTGCGCTGGATGATGTCCAGCGAGGTTGCGTCGAGCGCGGGTGAGAAATCCGGCGAGGACAAAAGCTCGTATTCGTCGGTCCTGGCCAGCAGATCGACCAGTTCGAGGAAGAGGCAAAACCGGGCGAGCCCGTGCACGGTGCCCATCCTTTCCATCAGCGCAGCGCCGTCGAGCGCGGCGCGGCCATGGAAGACGATGCCGCGCAGCGATCGCTCCAGGAACGGTTCTAGTTCGCGCAGCTCCGGCAGCAGTCCCGCCGAGCCGCGCAGCCGCTGCGGATCGAATTGCAGCACGATGTCGCGTCCTTCGATCAGCTCGCCGGGTTGCACCGATGTCACCCAGTCATGCGGCAGCCCGCCGCCGACGATGCTCAGGTAGCCCGGCCCGAATTCGCCGATGTGATCGCCGACCAGCGCGACCCCGGAAGACTTCCTCAGGAGATGGATCTCGTATTCCGGATGAAAATTCCAGACATTGCGCTCCCAGGGATAGTCGTCGAGCCGCCACAGGAAACTGTCGCTCGCCTCGGTGACGATGTGCTCGAAAGCCGGCACCGTGCGAGGGATCGCGGCCGTGTTCTTTCTGCGCCTGAATGCCATCGTCTGCTCTCCGGGGCGTATGAGGAAGCGACTGGTTTCGGGTAATCCGTAGCAGTCTGTTGCCCGCAAGTGAACGATGTCTGCCTCAGCGATTTCAACGCCGGCTCTCGATGATCTCGATGAAGCGGGCGAACAGCCCGGCCTGGGATTTGATGCCGAGTTTGCGATGGATGTTGCGGCGATGAACCTTCACCGTTCCCGGCACGATGCGCATGGCTCTCGCGATCGACTCGGTGGAATGCCCCTGCAGCACCAGATCGACGACATGCTTTTCGCGCGGGGTCAGCGACAGGCTTTCCCAAATGTGGGCGCGGTCGAACTCGTTGACGGCGGCGATCGTCTCGCCCTGCTCCGCTTCGTCCTGCTCCTCGGCCGCAAGTGCGGGCCAGCGCAACCGGGCGAAGTTGATGACCGCCGGCGCCATGTCGCGCAGCAGCCTGGCATCGGCGGTGCCGAAGGGACCCGAGGCGTGCAATCGCATCAGCGACAGCACCAGGGCATCCTTGCCGGGCAGCGGCACGAAGAAGCCGACCTCCTCGGCCAGCCTTGTCTGGCTATAGTAGGTGCGAAAATACTCGCTGGCATAGAAGCGGTCGGGCGCCAGTTCGCGCATGCGCCAGAACCCCTCCTTGCGCTCCACCGCCGCGTGATGAAATGGGTCGAGCAGATAAGGTCCTTCCTGATAGAGCGTGACGAAGACATGGCTCTCGGCCGGCGAGAAGGTTTCGAACAGCAGCGGCGGTCGCGAGGCGCCGCGGTAACCGAAGATCACGCAGTGGTCGAAGCCGACATGCTGGCTCAACCAGCCGACCATTGCCTTGCCGAATAGGTCGCCGCTCGTCTCCCGTGTCGCCGCGACAAGGGCTGCGAGCCGGCTGTATTCGTCGCTGCGAGATGCGCTCAAAATATACCCCCTTAAACGAGAAAATAGATCAGATATACCACCAGCGAGGTATATACTAGCCGCCATTGGCTCTGGTAGCGTCCTGAAATAGCCCTGTTGCTGGAGCCAGCACTTTGACCGCAGTGCCCGACATCGAGTTTCGCGGCTTCACCAAGCGCTATGGCGCCGTGACCGCTGTCAGCGGCATCGATCTGGCTGTGCCGCCCTCCGCCTTTGTCGCCCTTCTCGGACCGTCCGGCTGCGGCAAGACCACATGCCTGCGCATGATCGGCGGCTTCGAGCAGCCGAGCGAAGGCCAGGTGTTCATCCGTGGCCGGGACATGGCCGGAACGCCACCCTATCGTCGGCCGGTCAACATGGTGTTCCAGCAATACGCGCTGTTTCCGCACCTCGATGTGGAAGCCAATGTGTCCTACGGGCTGCGCCAGGCACGGCCACGCCTGTCGTCGCAGGAAATCGGCCGGCGCGCCGGCGAGGCGCTCGAAATGGTGCGGCTCGCCGGCTATGGCCGCCGCAAGATCCACGAACTCTCCGGCGGCCAGCAGCAGCGCGTCGCGCTGGCGCGCGCACTGGTCAACAAGCCGGCGGTGCTGTTGCTCGACGAGCCGCTGGCGGCGCTCGACAAGAAACTGCGCACCGACATGCAGATCGAGTTGCAGAACCTGCAGCGCGAGATCGGCATCACCTTCGTGCTGGTCACCCACGACCAGGAGGAAGCGCTGTCGATGAGCGACTTCGTCTGCGTCATGAATGGCGGCCGCATCGTACAACTCGGCCAGCCGAGCGAGATCTATGACGAGCCGGCCGACCTGTTCGTCGCCGACTTCGTCGGAAAGACCAATCTGTTGAGCGGCAAGGTTGCCGGGCATACAGGCGATCTTGTCAATGTGGCGCTGGCGGACGGAACCGTCATTGCCGCGCGCAAACGAACCGCCTTGCAGCAGGGCGAGACCGTTTCTGTCAGCCTGCGTCCTGAATCGCTAAGCCTCGGCGACACCAAAGGCAGCCCTTTCAAGGGCATCGTGCGCAACCGGATCTTCTTGGGCTCGACGGCGGAATACGCCATCGAGGTGCAGGGCATCGGAACGCTGCTGGCCAAGGCCGACCATGTGATCGGCCATGGCAACCTCTTCAAGCCGGGTGAACCCGTCGCCATCGGCTTTGCCTCCGGGACGCCGCTGGCGTTTCCGGAGACCAAGAACAACGGGACCAACCAGAGGGTAGCAAAAAATGTCGAAATCATATCGTGACGGACTGCCGATTAGCCCTGAGAACTTCGTCGACCAGCTGATGCGCCTGAAGCGCGGCTCGATCGGCCGCCGCGACTTCCTCCGCCTCACCGGCCTTGGCATCGCAACCGCGGTGATGGCGCGCGAGCTCGGCATCATGCCGACGCCGGCCTTCGCCGCCGAAAACCTCGGCGACCGCATGTCGATCGCCACCTGGCCGAACTATCACGACCCGCAGACCTTCGAGAATTTCAAGAAGGACACCGGCGTCGCCGTCGAGGTCAACGTGTTCGGCTCCAATGAGGAGATGCTGGCCAAGCTGCAGGCCGGCGCCTCGGGCTGGAGCCTGTTCGTGCCGACCAACTACACGATCTCGACCTACAAGAAACTCGGCATCATCGATCCGCTCGACATGGCCAAGCTGCCGAATTTCGACAGCTCCCAGGAGGACCCGCGCTTCACCTCGGAAGGCACGATCGACGGCACGACCTACGCGGTGCCGAAGAACTGGGGCACCACGGGCTTTGCCGTCAACACCAAGAAGCTGGCCAAGCCGATGACCAGCTGGAAGGAATTCTGGGACGTCGCCATGGCCGAGGGCGATGGCCGCACCATGGTCCACGACTACCAGCTAACCACAATCGGCAACGCGCTGAAATATCACGGCTATTCCTTCAACTCGCTGAAGCAGGACGAACTCGCCAAGGCCGAGGAGCTGCTGCTCAAGGTCAAGCCGCATCTGTTCGCGGTCTCGTCCGACTACCAGCCGGGCATGCGGGCGGGCGACGCCTGGATGACCATGTGCTGGACGAATGACGGCGCACAGCTGCATCGCGATATCCCGGAGATCGCCTATGTGCTGGGCAAGGAGGGCGGCGAAATCTGGACCGATTTCTACGCCATCCCGAAGGACGCGCCGAACAAGCCGGCCGGCTATGCCTTGCTCAACTATCTGATGACCCCTGAGGTCGCGGTGAAGGAGCATCTGGCCAACGGCGCGCCGTCGACCGACGCACGCGTCAACAAGCTGCTGCCCAAGGAAGTGCTGGACAATCCGATCCTCTATCCGGCGGCCGACCTGTTGACACCGCTGGAATTCGGTGCGGCGGCGACGCTGACCGATCCCGGCCGCGCCGAGCTGATGGCGCGCTTCAAGTCGGCTTGAGGCCGGCCTGACGCAAACGGAAACCGGTGGGCCTATGTCCGCCGGCATCGGGGCGGTTTCTATGCACGGCAACAGATTTCGGTATAACATCCTGACAGCGCTGCTGCTCGCTCCGGCTACAGCGTGGCTGGTGGTGTTTCTGGTGTTGCCGTTCGTCGCCATTGCCGTGTTCAGCGTCGGCGAGCGGGCGCCGGAGGGCGGCTACCAGGCCGCCTTCACGCTGGCGCAATATGCCAACCTCCCGGCGCGGGCGACTGCCTTCTGGAACACGATGATGCTGGCGCCGGTGGGCGCGCTTGCCTGCCTGCTCGTCGCCTACCCCGTCGCCTACTACCTTGCCCTGAAGGCGCCGCAACGCTGGCGGCTGATCCTGCTTGCGCTCGTCGTCATTCCGTTCTGGACCAGCCTTTTGATGCGCACCTACGCCTGGATGTACATTCTGGGCGGACGCGGCATTCCCGCACTGCTGGCCTTTGTCGGCATCGAGGATGTCAGGTTGATCAACACGCCGGGCGCCGTGCTGCTCGGCATCGTCTATGGCTATTTGCCCCTCATGATCCTGCCGATCTATGTCAGTCTCGAGCGGCTCGACCGAAGGCTGCTGGAAGCCTCCGCCGATCTCGGCGCGACCCCGCTCTCAACCTTTCTGGGGGTGACGCTGAAGCTGTCGCTGCCGGGCGTCATGACCGGCTTCTCACTGGTCATGATCCTGCTGCTTGGCGAATACCTGATCCCGACCCTGCTTGGCGGCGGCAAGGTGTTCTTCATCGGCAACGCGCTGGTCGACCTGTTCCTGCAGTCGCGCAACTGGCCGTTCGGATCGGCCATCGCCATCACGCTGGTGGCGGTTTCGGTGGTGGTGCTGATCGCGGCAAACCGCATTTCGACACGGGTGTCGGGCGCCCGCAGGGTGGATCTGATCTGATGCGCGCCTTCGTCACAGCCGTCTTCGCCTTCCTCTATCTGCCGATTGCGTTGGTCGTGCTGTTTTCCTTCAACGCCGGCCGCCATGCCAGCGAGTTCACCGGCTTTTCGGTGCAGTGGTACGGCACGGCGCTGTCGAACCCGTTCCTGGTCGAGGCATTGAAGAACAGCCTGTTCATCGCCACCACCAGCGCGCTTCTGGCGGCGGTGTGCGGCACGGCAGCCGCACTCGGCCTGGCGCGGGTCGGGCCCAGAACCCGCGCCGTCTTCGACGCGCTGATGGGTGCCGCGATCGTCGTTCCCGGCGTCGTCATCGGCATCTCGACGCTCGTCGCGCTGGTCCAGTTGTTTGGCGTGCTCAACCCGTTCCTCGCCTCGATCTGGCCAAACGACCAGCCGCCACGCCTGTCGCTCGGCTATGGATCGATCATCGCCGCGCATGGCCTGTTTTCGATGGCGCTGGTAACGATGATTGTCGGCACGCGTCTCGCCAGCCTCGACCGCAACCTGGTCGAGGCCTCGAGCGATCTCTACGCCACGCCGCTGACGACGTTTCGCTCGATCGTGCTGCCGCAGATCATGCCGGCGATGATCGCCGGCTTCCTGCTCGCCTTCACCTTCTCCTTCGACGATTTCATCGTCGCCTTCTTCGTCGCCGGCGCGCAGACGACGCTGCCGATCTATGTCTTCGCCTCGATCCGGCGCGGCGTGACGCCGGAAATCAACGCCATCGCCACCATCGTGCTCGTCGCCTCGGTTCTTCTGGTGGTGCTTGCCCAATGGCAGCTGCGCCAGCGCCAGCCGTCAAACTGAACAAGCCATCCAGCTGAAAGACAAATTCATGCTCCTCAAAGACCGCATCGCCGTGGTGACGGGCGCCGGTTCCGGCATCGGCCGCGCCGGCGCCATGATCATGGCCAGGGAAGGCGCGCTGGTGGTCATCGCCGACCGGGATCTGGCCAGCGGCGAGACCACGGCGGCGGACATCCGGGCAGTGGGCGGGCAGGCCGAGGCCGTTGTTACCGACGTCTCTGACGACGCCGCGGTCGAGAAGCTCATCACAGGCACTCTCGGCAAGTATGGCCGCATCGACATTCTGCACAATCACGCCGGCATCCAGGTCGGCGGCACGCTGACCGAGGTCGAGGTCGATGGTATGGATGCGTCATGGCGCATCAATGTACGGGCGCAGTTTCTGGCCGCGCGGCTGGTCATGCCGGCAATGGTCGCGCAAGGCGGCGGCGTCATCCTCAACACGGCTTCGAATTCGGGCGTCTTCTACGACCGCGAGATGATCGCCTATGCCACGTCCAAACATGCCGTGGTGGCGATGACCAGGCAGATGTCGCTCGACTATGCCCGGCACAATGTGCGCGTCAACGCGCTCTGCCCCGGCTGGGTCGACACCCCCTTCAACGAACCGTTCATCGCCCAGATGGGCGGACGCGAGGCGATCGAAACCTATGTCCGCACCAGGATTCCGATGGGCCGCTGGGCCAGCGCCGAGGAGATCGCCGAAGCGATCCTGTTCCTCGTTTCCGACCGCTCATCCTTCATGACCGGCCAGGCGCTGGTGATCGACGGTGGCGAAAGCATCGGTTGATCCAAGGGCAGCCGGATAGGAGGGTTCCCGCTTCTGGCTCAATCGCCGGCTGCCCGTCCTCCCTTGCCTTCATGCCGCATTTCGTCCAATAGAACGACGCAAACGCTGCGAAACCGAAGGTTTTGCCGTTTGGAAGTGCGGCTTCCGGCCTCGTTGCCGACGCGCCGCAATCGGAAAGAGCAGGACAATGTCTGCGATCGAAGCCGGCGCTCGTGCGCCGGAAAATCTTTGGCGTCAGGAAATCAGGGCGACGCTGGCGCTGGCCTGGCCGATGGTGCTCACCAATCTCGGCCAGACCGCGATGACCGCCACCGACGTCATGATGATGGGGCGTCTGGGCGCGGACACGCTGGCCAGCGGCGCGCTCGGCGCCAACCTCTATTTCATGCCGCTGATCTTCGGCCTCGGCCTGATGCTGGCGACCTCGCCGATGATCGCCACCGAGCTTGGCCGCCGCCGCTATTCGGTGCGCGATTTGCGCCGCACCGTGCGGCAAGGGCTGTGGCTGGCGATCCTGATCTCGATCCCGATCTGGATGGTGCTGTGGCATGGCGAGGCCATTCTGCTGGCCATGGGCCAGGAGCCGGCATTGGCACATCAGGCCGGCATCTATCTGCGCTGGCTGGAATGGGCGGTGCTGCCCTTCTACGGCTATATCGTGCTGCGTTCCTTCATCTCGGCGCTGGAGCGGCCGGGCTGGGCGCTGATCATCGTCTTCGTCGCCGTCGCCTGCAACGCCTTCTTCAACTGGGTGTTCATGTTTGGCAATCTCGGCGTCACCTCGATGGGCATTGCCGGTTCGGGGCTGGCGACCACCCTGTCGAGCACGCTGATGTTCTGCGGCCTGGCAGCCGTGGTGATGCTGGAGAAGAAGTTCCGCCGCTACCGCCTGTTTGGTCGCTTCTGGCGCTCCGACTGGCCGCGTTTCAAGGGTCTGCTGCGGCTCGGCATGCCGATCGCCGGCATCCTCGCCTTCGAGGTGACGATCTTCAATGCAGCAGCCCTGCTGATGGGCCTGATCGATGCGGATTCGCTCGCCGCGCACGCTATCGCAATCCAGATCGCCTCGATCTCCTTCATGGTGCCGCTCGGTCTCAACCAGGCCGTCACCGTGCGCGTCGGGCTGGCCCACGGCGCCGGCAATCCGGCAGGCGTTTCGCGCGCCGGCTGGACCGCCTTCGTCATCGGCGTCTCGTCCATGGCGCTGATGGCGCTGGTGATGGTGCTGTGGCCGCATCTGTTGATCAGCGCCTTCATCGACATGACCGATCCGGCGAACGCCAGGGTGATCGCGCTGGCCGTGTCGTTCCTGGCCTTTGCCGCGCTGTTTCAGATCTTCGACGGCGCGCAGGCCGTTGCCGCCGGCATGCTGCGCGGCCTGCACGACACCAAGCTGCCGATGATCTATGCCGCCATCGGCTATTGGGGCATCGGCCTGCCGCTCGGCGTGCTGCTCGCCTTCCATTTCGGCCTGCACGGCGTCGGCATTTGGATCGGCCTGGCGTCGGGCCTGGCGGTGGTGGCGGTGCTGCTGCTCGCACGCTGGCTGCGGCGGGACCGACTGGCGCCGCCACTGGTGTTCGGGCATTGAAACGGACAGCCGGTGGTTGCCGGCGTGATGTCCTTCCACTGTGGTTCGTCCGACGGCGCCTTCTGATCGGCCTGCGAAACCCGTCCGCCAAGCGCCCGAATCGGTCATCCTGATCTCGCCTTTAGGCCGTCTCCGCATCTTTGGCTGTGGCTGAGCCCTGAACGATCCGCGTCTTGCGCTGTTTACCAGCCGCAAAGTTCCGAACAGCATAGGCGCGGCTCAGGAACGGGATTCCCTTCGTTGCCGTAGTCGTGCATAGTGGTGCAGCATATCAGCATATCTTCCAAAGTGAGGTTTCCGTCAGCTTAGATGCGAAGACCATAGCCATTGAGATCTCACGCAGTGGCACAAGCCGGGGCTCTCGTGGAATAAGCCCTCGTTCGCCTCTTGGATGCGACGGAAACGAAACAATTTGCGCTCCCGCGCGTGCTGCGGACCGGACATGATGCAGACCGCTGAGCACGCCGCCCATATTCCTGAATGGGGCCCCGTCTGATGGAACACCGAGCCATGCAGATCGCGATGGGGGCACGCTGTGGATAGCAAAGGCCGTGCGCTCCTTGATCAGATATACAGTAGCTTTTCGGACCGGTCGGATGACCTCCTTGATGCGGTGTCAGAACCCGGTGCGCTTCGCGAACACGACAGCTCCGTTGAGCGCTGGACTGACCTCGGCGAATGGCTGGGCCTCGCTGAGAGACTTGGAGCCGAAAAGGTGCTCTTCGTTCGCGGCGATCCGGTCGCGGTGTTCACTGACGCCCGCAAGGCGCCGGATGAAGCAGCTCTGGGTGAGCTTTATCGACGTGCTTGGTGCATGTCAGAGCCGCGTTGCCTGTTCGTGGCGCTTCCGGACGAGCTTCGCATCTACGATCTCGATTTGCCGCCCAGGCGCGGAAGTCCCCCAAAAGACCCGTGGCGGGTGCTGTCCTCGGCTGCCGACGTGCTTAGCCTTACGCAAGAAATCGACGGATACGGTCCCGATCTGCAGGGGCTGATGGAAGTGGGCGGTTCTGCACCTGCGCGTGCTGACCGCCGGCTCATCGAGGACCTGAGGCATGTGCGTGCGCAGTTGGAGTCGACGGGCCTGTCTATGGCTGAGGCCCACGCGCTCATCGGTCGATCCATCCTCGTGCGGTATTTGGAGGATCGCGGAGTACTGACGCGAGGTTATTTTGAGCGGGTGGCTGGCAGACACGTTGCCTGGCAGCGTGCGCTCAACGCCGAGGGTGTCATACCCGTGCTTGGCCCACCGGGAAAGCAGCGTCTGTATGACAGGGTGCTCCGCGATGCCGGCTTCACGCACGCTTTGTTCGAGAGCTTGGCTCAAGATTTCAACGGTGACCTGTTTGCGCTTGGAGAGGCACGGGAGAAAAGGTTCGATCATGCCGCGTTGCAGCTGCTACGGGCATTTCTTCTTGGAGAAATACAAGCCGGGCAGCAGCCCCTCTTTTTCTGGGCCTATGATTTCGAAGTAGTTCCACTCGCACTTATCAGCAGCATCTACGAGCAATTCTATCACGACTCCCTCAGTCAAAAGACGAGGGACAAGGCCGCCTCGGGGCAAGGTGAAAGCAGCCGAGACTTTCATTCTAAGTCGAAGACATCCCTCATCGTCGAACACATTGAGGAGGTGCTTAAAGAGGATGCGCCTGAGGGAGACGAGCTTAAGCACGGCGCCGGTACTCACTATACGCCCGCAAACCTTGTTCATGATGCGCTGCGCCGCACCCTGACGCCAGCGTGTCTGGCGCTCAAACCGACGATCCTTGATCCGGCCTGCGGATCGGGCATCTTCCTCGTGGAGGCCTTTCGGCGGATCGTTCGCTACGAAGCACAGGAGCGAAAGCGAAAGCTGTCGCCCGACGAGTTACGCTATATTCTGCGGCATCGCATCTTCGGGGTGGAGATAAATGCGGAGGCCGCACGCGTAGCAGCCTTTAGCCTATATCTAGCGCTGCTGGACCAACAGGAGCCGCCCGACATCGCCTCGGGCGGTCCGCTGCCCCATCTCCTGCACAGTGGCATGCGCGGCGAGAGCCACTATGGCATTTTGCTGGTCTCGGACGCGTTTGCCCTTACCGTTGACGAGCAGCAGCTCCTTACCGAGCGTGTAAAGGCCAACAAGGCTTATAAAGGCCGTGCGGATGACAGGCGCTTACTCGCCAGCGGCGGAACACTAGATCTCTCTCTCGCCAGCTTCGACGTGGTGGTTGGGAATCCTCCCTGGCAAGAGGCGCCCTCCGAGAAGTCAATTCCCCGCCTTTGGGCCGCCGCATTCAAATTCCCCGCTGGCGAGGGATCGTATTCCCAGTTGTTCATTCATCGCGCCCTCACGATGCTTCGGGAAGGCGGGACCCTTGGCCTGCTCATCGGCATGAAGATATTCTGGAACGACCGGGATACCAGCAGAGGGTTTCGCCAGTCTCTCCTTGAGCGCGCGACGCTCAGGCAGGTTGTGAACATGGCGCATGTGCGGCGCGTATTTTTCGCCAAGGCTGTTGCGCCCTTCGCATTTCTTTTGGCCGAGAACCGGTCGCCGTCCCCTGATGAGAGGGTGGTGCTCTGGAATGCGAGGCGGGCGGGGCCCGTCGAGCGATTGCGGTCCATCGCCGCCGTTCCGCTCGACCGGCGGGTCGTGGCGCAACGCGACCTGGCAGACGGAGATCATCTTTGGAAAGTCTTCTGGTGGGGCGGGCATCACGATGCCGCGTTGGTGTCCAGACTTATGCTCGAGCGGTCGCTTGGGGAGGTCGTCAAGGGTACGGAGCCGAAGTCTCGCTACGGCTGGCAGCGTGGCAGCACCGCGCCGACGGGGAGGCTCGCGGTCCTGTTTGAGCTTAATAACAGAAAGGTTCAGCGCTTTGGTCCTTTAGACGACAGCTGGTTTCTCCCGCCGCCGACTGGAATCAAGCGGGATCCCGATCAGCGAATCTATGACGGGCAGCGTCTGGTTATCACCCATGGCGTCAGAGAACCGATCGGCCCTGTTGCCCGGCTCGAAAGCCAGGGATTCTCGTTCCGCCACAGCTTTTATTGCATTCCGCTACCGCATCTGTCTGAAACCGAGGCGAAACTGGCCCTCGGTGTGCTGTGGTCGTCGCTTGGTCGATATCTTCTGTTCATGACTGCTGGAAGCTGGGGCGGATGGCATGACAAGGTGACGGCGCGCGACCTGCTGCGCGTTCCTGTTCGGCTCAGGCCCTCCTGGGGCATGTCCAGATCGGAACACAACAACGCGGCAGCACGCATCGTGCGGGCGGTAGATCAGCTGCGCGAACTTCCACCGGTAACCCGTTCGACATCTGGCCTATTCGACATTCTTCCCCACAAAGAATCCGAAGAGCCGTGGGTATGCCAGCTCGACAACGCCATTTTCGACTTGTTTGAGTTATCTGAGGCAGAGCGGGACTTAGTGGAAGACTTCTGGGCCGAGAGCCACGACCTGTACTGGAAGGGGGCGGAAGCGAAATCGACAAACCGTCTGTCATTCCCCGAAGTCGCACATGGAACCCTCGCGGATCTCCCGGAGGCCCCGATACGCGAAGGATTGCAGCCTTATCTCCGTGCGTTTTTGGATACCTGGAACGCCCAACTGCCAAAGAGTTCCGAGCTGCATTGGCAGGCGATTGCCTCGCCGGCGCGAGACGCGATCGCGGTCGTGTTTGCCCTAACCGGTCCGCAGAGCGAAAAGAAGCAGGACGCCGACTTTTGGCGATCCGTCGTCGCGCGTTGCGCAAAGGCTCTTGACCAACCGCTCTCGCCGGCTTTCTACACGAAGCGCGCTATCAGGACAGTATCGGCAGACAGTTTTATCATCATCAAACAAAATGCACGACGACTATGGACCGCGAGCACTGCGCGTGAGGACGCAGAAGCGTTATTCTTTCAGCTGGCTTCGCGTGCCAATGGGTGACCGCGAATGACCGGGTTGGCCGCTATTGCGATCAATTTGTGGCCCTCGTTCGTCGAGAAGGTCGAGGATGTTGTTCGTGCGGGCCTTGAGAGTCTCGCGGCTGCGGCGGACGACAGCGGCTTCGGCACCTCGTGCGAAAACGATCTCAACCGTGATCTGTTTTTCCGAATGCATCGCATTGCCGCTGAAAGGCAGAAGGCGCTATTCAATATGCTTCCGCGCCCGACACTGAGCCACGAACATACATGGACACTCGCGCCAATGGCTGAGGCCAATAATCAACCGAGCCCGGACGACCCAGAAAGAACGCCGCGTGAGAATAAGCGCCCAGACTTTCAGTGGAGCTTTCAGGACGATCAGGCAGAGGATCTTGGTCGCGCGACACGGGCATACGTCGTCGAGTGCAAGCGCCTAGGTCAGGCGATCGGAACATGGGCATTGAACGCGAACTATGTCGCCCATGGGGTCAACCGATTTGTCGATCAATCTCACCTCTATGGAAAGGACGACATCGGAGGTGCCATGATCGGTTATGTTCAGTCGATGGATGTCCATCCGATCTGGAGTGAAGTGACGCAACAACTCGCTCAAGCAGGCCTCACGGCACTCCCTAAACCCGGTCCATTTTCCGGATCCTCAGTACTGCATTTTGCGTCACATGATCTGACCCGGTTAGGTGCGGTATCACCCTTTGAACTTCATCACTTTTGGGTCGACCTCCGGTCATCAACTTGAGATGGAGCTGCTCGAGGATTTTTCCGCGCTAGTTTCCTTTGGCTCATTCAAAGATTGCGGTGACACTGCACTTCGCCACCCGAGCGGGCAGGCCGACCACTGAACAGTTCGAAGGTGTGACGTTGTTGATGGCGTTGGAGCCCTGACCAATTCTCTAGAGGTGCTATCGCATGAATGCAATCAGCTCCCGTCCGACGACATCGCGCCGAGCAGCCTGCGTATATCGCCGAACCTGGCGATCGAGCCGAACACCAGTGCCGCCACCGCGACGAAGAACACCGACACCGAAGCCATGGTCGGTGTGTAGCCGTAGCGCAGCGCGTTGAAGATCTTGATGGGCAGCGTCTCGGTGGTGAAGCCGATCGTCATGTAGGCGACGATGTATTCGTTGAGCGACAAGACGAAGGCGAAGGCGTAGCCCGAGACGAGGTAGGGCAGGATCAACGGCAGCACCACGGTTTTCAGCACTGTGCGGTCATCGGCGCCCATGGTCGCCGCAGCCTCGACCAGCGAGCGGTCGATCGAGGCAAAGCCCAGCGACAGCGTCACCAGCGGCAGCGTCACGAAGAAGATGGCGTGGCTGATTATGGCGGTGAAGAACTGGCCGAACAGCCCGACCGTCGCCCAGAAGGAGAGGAAGCCGAGCGCGGTGATGACCGGCGGCAGGATGAAGGGGGCAAGCCCCAGCACCTGGAAGATGTTCGCCCATGGCGCGATGCGCCGCCACAGGAACCAAGCCAGCGGCAGCGCGACCGCCACGGCAATGGCCGCCGAGCAGACGGCCAGCGTCACCGAATGGATCAGCGCCAGCCGCCATTCCGGATCGGTGAAGATCTGGGCGTACCAGGCGAGCGAGAAACCGACCGGCGGGAAGGAGAGCTCCTGGCGCGAATTGACCGACACGCCGGCGACGACGATCAGCGGCGCCGCCAGGAACAGCGCGACGATGGTGAAATAGACACGGCGCAGCAAGGTCGCGGTCATAGGGCGTTCTCCCTTCGTCCGACGAGCAGTGTCAATCCGACCAGCGCCAGCGAGATCAGCACCAGGAACACCGCCATTGCGGCCGCGAACGGCATGTTGGACTGGTAGATCGCCTGGTCGGTGATCAACACCGACAGCGTCCAGTGTTGAGGCCGTCCCAGAATCTGCGGCAGCAGATAGGAGCCGAGGGCGAACACGAAGACCATGATCAGCGTCGCCACGATGGTGTTGCGGAGCGCCGGCGCGACGACGTTGAAGAAGGCGCGGATCGGCGAGGCGCCGAGCGTGCGCGCTGCCTCGAGCAATGTCGGGTCGAGGCGCACGAGGGCGGGGTACAGCACCAGGATCGTATAGGGCAGCGCCTGGTAGACCATGCCGGTCAGCACCGCGCCAAAGGTCGGCAGCAGCGCCACCGGCTTGTCCATCAGCCCGATCGCCACGAACAAATTGGTGATGCCGGCGGTGCGCGAAAACAGCGTCGACCAGGCAAAGCCGATGATGACCTCAGACAGCGATAGCACCGATAACAGACCGACCAGCCACAGCGTCTGCACGCGGCGCGGCCGACGGGTCAAAAGGTAGGTGAAGGGGAAGGCGATGGCGACGCAGCAGACGGCGACCAGCACCGCCAGCATCAGCGAAAAGCCGAGCACGCCGCCGAAGAACACCGACAGGAAGCGGGCGTAATTGTCGAACACGAAGTCCGGCGTGTAGAAACCGGACGGGTTGCGTTTGAAGAAGCTGACCGCGATCATCGTCGAGAACGGCACGACGAAGAAGACGACCAGCATCAGCGCCGGAAAGAACAGCGGCGTGTAGTCGGCTATCGACTTCGGGGCTTCGCGTCTCATGCGCCGAGCACCACGCAGCTTGCCGGTGGCAATGTTACGCCGACCTTGGCGCCGACCGGCACGTCATGCCGCTCGCGCGGCGTCGTTACCGCAATGATGCTGGTACCGCCGACGTCGACGAAGGTCTCGATGGTGCCGCCGAGATCGCGAACGAAACTCACCTCGCCGGTAATGGCCGAGCCGCCGGGGCTGCCCAGATGCACGTCCTCCGGGCGGACCGAAACAGACGCTTTGGTCTGACCCGCCGGCATGGCAAGACCTGGAATGGCTGTGCCCAGAATGGTGGTACGCCCGGTGCTGTCGATCTCGGCCGGCAGCAGATTGGTGATGCCGATGAAGTCGGCGACGAAGGCGTCGGCCGGCTTGCGGTAGATCTCGATCGGCGGCGCCGCCTGCAGGATTCTGCCGTGGCCCATGACGACGACCAGGTCGGCCATGGTCATGGCTTCGCGCTGGTCGTGTGTGACGACGATGGTGGTGATGCCCAACCGCTGCTGCAACTGGCGCAGTTCCACCTGCATGGCCTCGCGCAGTTTGGCGTCGAGCGCCGACAGCGGCTCGTCGAGCAGGAACAGTTTCGGCGACAGCGCCAAGGCCCGTGCAATTGCCACGCGCTGGCGCTGACCGCCCGACAGTTTGGCCACCGGGCGGTCGGCAAAGCCGGTCAGATGGATCAGGCCCAGCAACTCGTCGACGCGCTTCTTCTGCTCCTCCTTCGAGGCGCCGCGAATGCGCAGCGCATAGGCGATGTTGTCGCCAACAGAGAGATGCGGAAACAGGGCCAGCGACTGGAACACCATGCCGAGATTGCGCTTGTGCGTCGGCAAAGGCGTGATGTCCTCGCCGTCGAGCACGATGGCGCCGCTGGTCGGCTCCTCCAGTCCGGCAATCATGCGCAGCAGCGTGGTCTTTCCGCAGCCCGATGGGCCGAGCAGACACACGAACGTGCCATGCGGCACGTTGAGCTGGACATTGTCGACGGCGGCGAAGTTGCCGAATTTTTTGGTGACGGCGTTGATATCTAGTCCGGACATGCTCATCCCTCTCAGGCTGTGCGCTGGAGCAATTCCAGGAAATGGCCGCCGGAGGAAATCCGGCGGCCGATCAGTTTTCAAGCGGAACGGGCGGCTCAGCCGACGATCAGCTCGGTCCACTTCTGGTTGATCCAGTCGGCCTTCGACGTATAGAGGTCATAGCGCGGGATGATCGGATCGATATCCGACGACACCGCGGCGAACTCTTCCGGCTTGAGGTCGAGCACCTCTTTCTTCAGCGTCGGCGTGGTGCCGACCTTGCGCGACATCAGGCCCTGCATCGACGGCTGGCTCATATAGTCGATGAAGGCATGCGCCTCGTCGACCTTGGTCGAGGCGCGCGACAGCACCCAATTGCCGGAATCCTGGATGCCGCCTTCCTTCGGGAAGGTCGAGCGGACATGGAAGCCGTCGGCGACCGCGAGGCCGGTGACGTCGTGATAATACTGGCCCATCGGGATCTCGCCCGACTTCAGCGCCTGCTCGAACTGCGCCTCGTCGCGATACCACAGCCGGACATTCGGCTTGAGCTCGGCGAGCTTTTCGAACGCCTTGTTCAGTCCGTCCTCGGTGTCGAGCGCATTGGTGCCGCCCATGAAGGTCTTGGCTGTCACTTCGAGCAGGAACGAGTTCGAGGCAAGCGCCAGGAGGCCAAGCTTGTCCTCATTGGCCTTGTCCCACAGCGTCTCCCATGAGGTCGGCGCATCCTTGTAGACATCGGTGTTGGAGACCAGCGTGATCCACCAGGCGACGGCGCCGATGCCGGCGACCCGGCCATCCGGATATTTGTTGACGAAGCGCGGCAAGAGGTCGTTGTAGTGCTTGAACTTCGACGTATCGAGCGGCGTCCATAATTCGGTCGACTGGCCCTTCAGCGTCGAGGTCTGCGACATCATCGAAAGGTCGGCCGGCGCCTGGCCTGCCTTGGACGCCTGTTCGAGCTGCACCAGCCAGGCTTCGCCGGTCGGCTCGGCGACCGATTCCACTGCAATGCCGGTGGCCTTGGTAAAATCTGGGAAGACGTGCTCGTCAAAGGATTTCTTGAAGTAGCCGCCATAGACGCCGACCTTCAGCGACTTGTCCTGCGCGCGCAGGATCGACGGCATGGCGAGCACGCCGGCTGTAGCGAGGCCCGCACCAAGCACGCCGCGCCGTGTCAGGGATTTTCCAATCAGTCTGTTCATCTGGTTTCTCCTCAGTTGATGCCGTTCTATTCCGGCAGGTTCCCTTCACGCACTGTCGCCGCCTGACGTCAGTGGGCCGCCGCTCGTTGTTCGAGCGTACGGGCGTATTGCGTCAGTGGAAAGCACATGACGAAGAAGATCAGCGCCACCAGCCCGTAGACCTTGAACGGTTCGAAGGTGGCGTTGTTGATGGCGTTGGAGGTTCTGACCAACTCCTCGAAGCCGATGATCGAGGTCAGCGCCGTCGACTTGATCAACTGCACCAGGAAGCCGACGATCGGCGCCCTTGTGATCGAGAACGCCTGCGGCAGGATGATCAGCCGGAGCTCCTGCAGACGGTGCAGGCCAAGGCTGGCGCCGGCATCCCACTGTCCCAGCGGCAGCGCATCGACGCCGCTGCGCCAGATCTCGGCCAGATAGGCGCTGGCGAAGAAGGTCAGGCCGAGCACCGCTGCCGTCCATGGCTCGATGCGCAGGCCGAGCATCGGCAGGCCGAAGAACATCAGGAACAGCTGCATCAACAGCGGCGTTCCCTGGAACAGGGCGATGTAGCCGGAAGCGACCCGCTGGCTCCATTTATTCTCTGCGATCCTGAAGAACAGCACGATCAGCCCGACCAGCGCCCCGCCGACGAAGGCGGCCAGTGACAACAGCACCGTCCAGCGGGCGGCGAGCAGCAGATTGCGAACGATGTCCCAGAGGGTGAATTCGATCATGTGACACCTGCCCCCAACACGCGGCGCCCGCCTGTGACCAGCAGCCGGCGCAAGGCCATGGACAGGACGAGGTAGACCAGGGTCACGACGAAATAGGTTTCGAAGGACCGGAAGGTGCGGGCTTGCAGCATGTCGGCCTCATAGGTCAGCTCGCGCACGGCGATCTGCGACACCACGGCCGATTCCAGCATCATGATGACGATCTGGCTGGTCAGCGCCGGATAGATCACCTTGAGCGCCTGCGGCAGCACGATCTTGACAAACACCTGGCGTGGCCGAAGCCCGAGTGCCAAGGCGGCTTCCGTCTGTCCGCCGGGCACGGCATCGAGACCGGCGCCGACGATTTCAATGGTGTAGGCCGCCATGTTGAGCGTCATTGCCAACATGGCTGCCAGGATCGGATCGAGCCTTATGCCGAGGCTGGGCAGTCCGAAGAAGATGAAGAACAGCTGCACCAGGAACGGCGTGTTGCGCATCACCTCGACATACACCGCGATGGCGCGCTTCACGAATACCGGGCCGTTGCGCCGGCCGGCAGCGCCCAGGATGCTGAGCAGCGTGCCCACGAGCGTGGTCACGACGATCAACAGGATCGTCGTGGCCGCGCCGCGCGCGATGTCGCCCACAGCACCTGGGAGCCAGGCAAAAGCCACGAGAACTCAATCCTTGAGGTTGTCGGGATTGAGCGGCGTCTTCAGCCAGACCTTCGAGCTCTCGTCGAGCTTGCCGTTGGCCAGCATCTTGGCAACCGCATCATTGACCGCCGTCTTCAGCCGGTCCTCTTTTTTGTTGAGGCCGATATGCGAAGGCGAGGTCAAGAGCTGGAACTTCTGCTCCGGCTTCAGCGCGTCCTGCTTGGCCAGCACCTGGGCGCCGACATCATTGCCGACCACCATCAGCTGGGTCTGGCCGGAGATGAAGGCCTGGATGACGGAATTGTAGTTGTCGAAGCGCTTGATGTCGGCCGATGACGGCGCCGCTTCGGTCAACGACGTATCCTCGAGCGTGCCGCGATTGACGGCGATCGACTTGTCGGCGAGATCTTCCTTGCCTTTGATCGAAAGCGCTGCCGGACCGATGACGGCGATGTAGTAGGGCGCATAGGCGGCGGCGAAATCGATCACCTCCTCGCGCTCCTTGGAATAGCCGACGCTCATCAGGATATCGACGCGCTTGTCGGTGAGATACGGGATGCGGTTCTGGCCGGTGACGCTGACCAGATTGAGCTTCACCTTGAGTGAATCGGCGATCGCCTGCGCGACGTCGACGTCGTAACCCTTGATGCTCATATCGGCGCTGGCCGAGGAGAAGGGCGGAAAGTCGGAGAAGATGCCGACATTGATGGCGCCGGCCTTGGTGATGTCGTCGACGGCGTCGGCATTGGCCTGGGCGGCGAAGCCGAGGCCGGCGAGCATCAGCGCGGCGGCGATGGTTGATTTCATTTGGATTGTCATTGGTATTCCCCTTCTGGAAGCTTGTTTGTTTTGGAAACGGCCGCCGGCTCCAGCGCGGCGGCCGCCTTTGCATGTGAAATCCGTCAGGCCCCCTTGCCGGCGATCGCCGGGCTGAACACCATCAGGCTCAGGATCTCGAACAGGACCTGGGCGCCGACATGGGCGGTGTTGGTGGTCGCGTCATATTGCGGCGCCACCTCGACGACATCGCCGCCGACAATGTTGAGACCTTTCAAGCCGCGCAGCAGTTCGAGCACCTCGCGCGTCGTCAGGCCGCCTATTTCCGGCGTGCCGGTACCCGGCGCGAAGGCCGGATCGACACTGTCGACGTCGAAGGAAATGTAGGTCGGGCCGTCGCCGACTATTCTGCGCGCCTTCTCGATGATGGCCGGAATGCCGAGACCCGTCACCTCTTCGGCATGCACGACCGTCATGCCGGATTCATAGGTGAACTCCCACAGATACTCCGCCGAGCCGCGGATGCCGATCTGGATGGTGCGGGTGGGGTCGAGCACGCCGTCCAGCACCGCGTTGCGGAACGGTCCGCCATGATGGAACTTGGTCATGTCGAACAGCCCGCTTGTGTCGCAATGAGCGTCGATGTGGATCATGCCGACCGGCGCCTTTTTGCCGACCGCCTTCAGGATCGGATGGCTGATCGAGTGGTCGCCTCCGACCGAGAGCGGCAGCACGCCGGCATCGACGATCTGGTTGGTGCGGCGCTCGATATCCTCGTGGCTGATCTCCAGCCGGTAACGGCTGCGGAACGGCGTATCGCCGATGTCGGCGACGCGAAGCTCATGCGTCGGCGCGCATTCCAGCACATGATTGTAGGGGCCTATGCGCTCGATGGCGCGCAGCGCCCTGGGTCCAAAGCGCGAGCCGGGCCGGTTGGTGACGCCGAGATCCATCGGCACGCCGATGATCGCCACCTGCAAATCGCCGAAATCGGGATTGTCGGCTGCGATTTCGCGATAGGGCGCGGCGAGGAAGGTCGGGATGCCGGCATAGGGCGCGAGTCGGGTGCCGCTCTTGGAGAAGATCTTGTCGGCGACCTTGCGGAACTTCGGGTCGAACATCTCGCCGCCATGGCTCTCGCCATACTTGCGGCGCAAGGCTTCCAGCTTGCCTCTGTCATAACCCATGTCGGTCTCCTCCTGCGGGCTGATGCATGCGGCCGTGGCGACATCTGCGAACTGACCATCATCCGGCCGGGTCGCTGTCCCGCTGGCTGCCTGTAGATTTCACGTCATTGATGCTGTTGACCTGCCAAAGTGTCCGGCAGCCGCATTGAAAAATCAATTGATATTGTTACGGTGCTGATTGTGAGAAAATCTCACAGAGTATCCGGTTGCTCATGGCCAAGCGTCTGCCCCCCTTGAATCCCTTGCGCGCCTTCGAGGCGACGGCGCGGCATGCCTCGCTGACCAAGGCGGCGAGTGAGCTCAACGTCACCCACGGCGCAATCAGCCACCAGATCAAGGCGCTCGAGCAATCACTCGGCGTAAAACTGTTCGAACGCACCGGACAGCGGGTAAAGCTCACCCCGCACGGCGCCGAATTGCTGCCGGCGGTCTCGACCGCCTTCGACGGCATCGCCGCCGCCACCCAGCGCATGACCAGGCCAGCCAGCGCCGGTACGCTGTCGGTCTCCTGCGTGCCGGCGCTGCTGCTTCTGTGGATGACGCCGCGGCTCGGCAGCTTCATGGCGCAATATCCTGATATCAGGTTGACGCTGATCCCGTCCAACGACCCCAAGGACATCCGCGCCCCACAGGTCGATGTCTGCGTGCTCTATGGCGACGGCAGCTGGACCGATTGCTGGATGCGCAAATGGTCGGGCCTCGAACTGTTCCCGGTGGTCAGCCCGACGCTGATCAACAACCGGCCGCTCCGCATCTGCCGGGATCTTGCTGGCCATGTCATCCTGCATGGCGATGATGGCCGCGAATGGCACACCTGGCTGGCCGCCGCCGATGGGCTCGACCTCGAACGTGGCCGCCGCCACCATCTCGGCGACGCCCGTACGGCGATCGAAGCCGCGGTGCACGGACATGGCGTGGCGCTCGGCGATTCCGTCACCGCCAGCATGCTGCTCGCCAGGGGCCTGCTGGTGGCGCCGTTCAGCCTGTCGGTGCCGGCGGTCGATGATTTCTACGTCGTCTGCCGCAACGAGATGCGTTCGGCGCCTATCGTGCAATTGTTCGTCGACTGGCTGTTTGCCGAAAAGGAACAGGCCGACAGCCGGGCCGACGCGCCGGTGGCCGGCCGCATCGGCAGCCGCAGGAAGCGTCCGGCGCTGCGGGTGGTGGGCGCCAAGAGTTGAGGCTGGACCTGAGCGGCTGCTTTTTGTCGGGCCAGCCCGGAAAGCGGGAGGCGCTTTCAAAAATTCAATGCTAATAAGCTCTTGCCCGGCAATTCCAGGAAAACTGTGCGGCGGTTTCCCGTCCGGAATTGCGTAAGAAAGACGTGAGCAGCGAAGGCGACGGCAGGACATGGCAAGAACCGATATAGCGCGGCGCGTCTACAACCACACCTGGAAGCTGGACCCGATCGTCCGCAGCCTGCTCGACACCGATTTCTACAAGCTTCTGATGCTGCAGATGATCTGGGGCATGTACCCCAAGGTCGACGCCACCTTTTCGCTGATCAACCGCACCACCTCGGTGCGCCTGGCCGACGACATCGACGAAGGCGAATTGCGCGACCAGCTCGACCATGCCCGCACGCTGCGCTTCTCCAAGAAGGAGATGATCTGGCTTGGCGGTAACAATTTCTATGGCCGCAAGCAGATCTTCGAGCCGGAATTCCTCGCCTGGCTGGAAGGTTTTCGGCTGCCCGACTACGAGCTGTCCAAGCGCGACGGTCAGTACGAGCTCTCCTTCAGCGGTCCCTGGATGTACACCACCCTGTGGGAAATCCCGGCGCTGGCGATCATCAATGAGCTTCGTTCCCGCGCCGCCATGCGCGCCTTCGGTCCCTTCGCGCTTGACGTGCTCTATGCACGCGCCAAGGGGAAGATGTGGGCCAAGACCGAACGCTTGAAGGCGCTGCCCGGCATCCGCATCTCCGATTTCGGCACCCGCCGCCGCCATTCCTTCCTGTGGCAGCGCTGGTGCGTCGAGGCGCTCAAGGAAGGCATTGGCGAAGCCTTCACCGGCACCTCGAACGTGCTGCTGGCCATGGACAACGACCTCGAAGCGCTCGGCACCAACGCGCATGAATTGCCGATGGTTTTTGCCGCCCTTGCCAAGTCGGAAAAGGAATTGAAGGAATCGCCCTACAAGGTGCTGCAGGACTGGCAGCGCTATTACGGCGGCAACCTGCTGATCGTGCTGCCCGACGCTTTCGGCACCGCATCCTTCCTGCGCGACGCCCCGGACTGGGTCGCCGACTGGACCGGCTTCCGCCCCGACAGCGCGCCGCCGATCGAAGGCGGCGAAAAAATCATCGACTGGTGGCGCGAGAAGGGCAAGGACCCCAGGCAGAAGCTGCTGATCTTCTCCGACGGTCTCGAGGTCGAAACCATCGAGGAGACCTACAGGCACTTCAAGGGCA
Source organism: Mesorhizobium sp. C416B (assembly GCF_030323165.1). Lineage (NCBI taxonomy): Bacteria > Pseudomonadati > Pseudomonadota > Alphaproteobacteria > Hyphomicrobiales > Phyllobacteriaceae > Mesorhizobium > Mesorhizobium sp. C416B. The sequence continues at coordinate 3,488,091 of NZ_CP100471.1, read as the reverse complement.
AGGTGCGCATGTCCTTCGGCTGGGGCACCAACCTCACCAACGATTTCGAAGGCTGCGCGCCGACCGAAACCAACAGCCTGGATGCGATATCGCTGGTCTGCAAGGTGACGGAGGCCAATGGCCGGCCGGCGGTGAAGCTGTCGGACAATCCGGCGAAAGCGACGGGCGACAAGAAGGAGATCGAGCGCTATCTCCGGATTTTTGGGGCGAAGGACCGCGTGGAGCAGCTGGTCAAGGTTTGAGGGTCGGCGGGTGCCTTGCTGGACGAAATGGAAATCGCGATAGCGTGAGTTGCCGCCCACCCCCCTCTGTCCTGCCGGACATCTCCCCCGCAAGGGGGGAGATTACCCCGTCATCTCCGCCTTCGCTAATCTCCGACGTTGCAAAGGAAGCGCCGGCAGGGCAACTGCCAATCTCCCCCCTTGAGGGGGAGATGTCCGGCAGGACAGAGGGGGGCGTCGTAGAGCGCGGCTGTCACCGGCCAACCCTTATCACCACCACCCTCACACTCCTCCCCACCCCTGCCTTCGCCCACGCCTCCGACCGCGGCCACGTCCTCCTCCTCCCGACCGGCTACTACATCGCCGGCGGCGCGCTTGCCGTCGCGGTAAGCTTCCTCGTCCTCGCCCTGCTGCCACCCGCAACCCTCGACCGCTTCTGGCGCCGCCGCCTGCCGCTCTTCCCATTCGCCGACACCCCTCGCACAATCATCAGCCTCTTCTCCTTTGCCGGTTTCGCAACGCTCATCGCCGCCGGCCTGTTCGGCAGCCGCGATCCGCTCTCCAATCCGCTGCCCCTGACCATCTGGACGCTGCTCTGGGTCGGCCTTGCCATCGCGCAAGGCCTGTTCGGCGATGTCTGGTCGTGGCCGAATCCATGGTATGGCCCGTGGCGGATCGTAAGCCGCCTGTTCAAGCTTCGTGGCGGTGAGGGACAGAAATCGCGTTTGCCTTCATGGCTCGGCTGCTGGCCAGCCGTTATCCTGTTCTTCGCCTTTGCCTGGTTCGAGCTGATCGACCCGGCGCCCGACGACCCGGCGCGGCTGGCCTATGCCGCCGGCCTCTACTGGTTGCTTACCTTCATCGCCATGCTCGCCTTCGGCTACCGCGATTGGAGCCGGCGCGGCGAATTCCTGACGATCTTTTTCGCCATGGTGGCTCGTTTCGCCATCGTCGAGCGCGATGAACACGGCCGCCTCGCTCTCTGCTGGCCCGGCGCAAAACTGCTCGGCGCAGCGCCCCTGCCGGCAAGCGGTATCGCCTTCCTGCTGCTCAGCCTGTCATCGGTGTCCTTCGACGGCCTGTCGAAAACCTTCTTCTGGCTCGGCCTGTCCGGCATCAACCCGCTGGAATATCCCGGCCGCACCGCGCTCATCGGCATTAGCAGCTTCGGCCTCGTGCTGACCTTCGTTCTGCTGGCGGCGGCATTCCTGCTGGCCGTCATCCTCGGCCAGCGCCTCGCCGGCAGCCGACATTCCCTCCGCGAGGCCGCCAGGCTGCTGGTGTGGTCGATCGTGCCGATCGCGCTCGCCTATCATGTCGCGCACTATCTGACGGCGCTGCTGGTCGACGGCCAGTATGCGATCGCCGCTCTGTCCGACCCGTTCGCGCTGGGATGGAACCTGTTCGGCGCCGCCGACATGCAGATCGAGGCCGGCATCGTCGCCGGGGCCCACTCCGCCTGGTGGCTGTGGAACCTGCAGGCCGGCATCATCATCGCCGGCCATATGCTGGCGGTGCTCGTTGCCCATGGACTGGCCTGGCGACTGCACCAGGTGCCATCGCGCGCCGCCCTCAGCCAGTTGCCGCTCACCATGCTGATGATTGCCTACACGATCTTCGGCCTGTGGTTGCTTGCCACGCCGACGGCCGGATGAGACAAGCTGATCAACATGCCTTTGCGGAAAGCCCGCTTGCAAGCTCTGTGCTTTGGTGATTTAGTTTGTACACATGCAATTTCTGCCCCTCCTGCAAGGGAGTGGCCTTGCCTCGTTACAGACAGTCAAAACTCAAAAACAGGGGAACTGCCGTGACTGACAAGAATGGGTTTTTCGATCTCTCCAAATCCACCCTTAGCCGCCGCACCGCGCTGAAAGGTCTCGCCGCCGGCGCCGGGCTGACGCTCGCGCCCGGCTTCGTCCGCTACAGCCAGGCGCAGAGTTCGGCGCCAATCAAGATCGGCTTCCAGTCGCACCGCACCGGCATCGGCGCCGCCTATGGCCGCTGGTACGAAAAGACCAGTGCCGCCGCGGTCAAGGCGATCAACGATGCCGGCGGCATCAACGGCCGGCCGGTCGAACTGGTGATCGAGGATGACGGCACCGATCCCGGCCGTGGCGCCGAAGTGGTCGGCAAGTTCGCCACCCAGCACAAGACCGACATCGTCTTCGGCACGCTGTTCTCGCATGTCGTGATCGGCTCGGCGCCGGCCGCCGGCGAAAACAAGATCCCTTATTTCGTCGTCAGCGAAGGCCACCATGTCGCTTCGACCAAGCTCAACCGCTACGTCTTCCAGCCCGGCATCACCGATGTGAAGAGCCAGATCCAGTCGATGGCGCCATGGATCGCGGCCAATGCCGGCAAGAAGGTGACGCAGATCTTCCCGGATTTCGCCTTCGGCTACGACCATCGCGACTACCTGCCGCCGGCGCTGAAGGCGCAAGGCGCCGAGGTCATCGCCCAGATCGCCATCCCGCCGACAGAGTCGTCTTTTACGAAATACTTCCCGCAGATACCGGCCGAGACCGAAGTCATCTACCACGTGATGGTCGGCCCGGCCGTGCTCACCTTCGTCAAGGAACTCGGCGAGTTCTACGGCTCCAACCGGCCGCAGCTGTTCGGCTTCATCGATTCGCTCGAAGCCACCGACATCAACAGCCCCGGCCTCGAATTCCTGGACGGCAGCCATTTCTGGGAAGGCTCGCCGCGCTATGCCCAGGCCAATGACTCGGCCGCGCAGAAAGCCTACCGCGCCGCCGTTGGCATCGACGAAAATGGCGCTGCCGTCGGCGACCCCAAGGACGTCTCCACCGCCGCCCACATGTTCGGCTGCTGGGAGACGCTCTATGTCGTCAAGAAGGCGATGGAAGACGCCGGCTACAAGGGCCTGGAAGACCGCGCCAAGCTGGTCGAGGCGACCGAGGCGCTGACCGAATTCGCCGAAGGGCCGGAGCATCCGCAGGGGCCGAAGACCTTCAACGGCAAGATCCACCAGTGTTTTGGCATCCAGAACATCTCCAAGGTCGAAGGTGGCAAGCTGAATGTCGTCCACAAGACCAAGATCGAGGACGGGCTTTACGAGGCCGAAGGGGATTATACGACGCAGGCGCTGTGAGGCGCCTTACCCTCCCCCTTGTGGGGAGGGTCGGCACGCAAGCTTCGCACTTTTGCGAAGCTTGCGAGACGGGGTGGGGGTCGCGACGGCCCGTGCCCAACCCCCACCCGACCGCTGCGCGGTCACCCTCCCCACAAGGGGAGGGTAAGGGCGCCCTGAATGCATTTCGGACCCCATCTCCTCCTCGCCGCCCTCGAAGGCCTTGTCACCTCAGCCGTGCTGGCGCTGACGGCGCTTGGGCTGTCGCTGGTGTTCGGCGTCATGCGCGTCGTCAACGTCGCCCATGGCGAGTTCTTCATGCTGGGCGCGGTGCTGGCCTGGGCGATCTCGACGGCGATACCCGGCCATCCCACGCTCGGCTTCCTGGCGGCGCTGGTGATTGCGCCGCTGATTGTCGGCGCCATTGCGCTGGTAGCCGAGCGGCTTGTGCTGCGGCGGCTCAATTACAATCCGGAAGCCACCATCGTCGCCACGATCGGCATGCTCTACATCATCCAGCAGCTGGCGTTGAGCTTCTATGGCCCGGAAGCCCGCCCGGTGGAGCCGCCCTTCAGCTACCGCATCCTTTTGCCCTGGTTCGGCTATTCCGGCTACAAGCTGTCGATCATTGCCGCTTCGGCCCTTCTGCTCATCGCCACCTGGCTGGTGCTGACGCGCACCAAGATCGGCCTCATCATGCGCGCCACCCAATATGACAGCGAGACGGCGCAGGCCTTCGGCATTCCGGTCGCCCGCGTCTATGCCGGCGTCTTCGCGCTCGGCGCCATGCTGGCGGCCATCGCCGCCGTGCTGATCGTGCCGATCAGTCAGGCGCACTACCTGATGGGGCAGGACCCGCTGCTGTTGTCCTTCATCGTCGTCATCATCGGCGGCCTCGGCTCGCTGCGCGGCACCGTCGTTGCCGCCGTGCTGATCGGCCTGTCCGATGGCATCATCTCGGTGTTCTTCTCGCCGACTTTGGCCAAGATCATAGCCACGCTGCTGGTGGCCATGGTGCTGGTGTTCAGGCCGCAAGGCCTGTTCGGGCAGGCGCCGCGATGAGCGAAGCTTCGCCGGCAAAAGCGTATGCATTGCATATCGGCGCCATCGCGCTGCTGTTCGCCCTGAGCTTCGTCCTGCCGGATTATCATCACGGCCTGCTCGCCCGCATCATGGTGCTGGCGGTGTTCGCCATGGGCTACAACATGCTGTTCGGCTATGTCGGCCTGCTCAGCCTCGGCCACGCCATGTTCTTCGCCGCCGGGCTCTATGGCGCTGGTCTCGCCGTCATCCATCTCGGCTGGAGCGTGCCTTTGGCTTTCCTCGCCGGTATCGCCTGCGGCGCGCTGCTGGCACTTGTGATCGGCCTGCTGGCGCTGCGCACCACCGGCGTCGCCTTCATGATCGTCACCATGATGTTCGCGCAGGTGTTTTACCTCACCATCCTCTATTTCGCCGCCTGGACCGGCGGCGACCAGGGTCTGGTGGTGCCGCAGCCGGCGCGGGTTCTGGCCTTCGGCTCGACATCGCTCGACCTCACCAACCCGACCGTGCGCTACATGAGCGCGCTGGCGCTGTTCTCGGTCGTGCTGCTGATCACCCTCGCCATCGTCCGCTCCCGCTATGGCCGCGTGCTGGTCGCGGTGCGCGAGAACGAGGAGCGCACGAAAATGCTGGGCTACGACACCTTCTCCAACAAGCTGATCGCCGTCGTCGTCTCCGGCACCATCTGCGCCGCCTCGGGTGCGGCCTATGCGCTGCTGTTCGGCTATGTCGGCTCGAGCTTTGCCTCGGTGCAGTATTCCATCCTGCCGCTGCTCTGGGTACTGCTCGGCGGCGCCGCCACGACGCTGGGCGCGCTGCTCGGCACGGTGTTCATGTACTATGTCATCGACACCGCCAGCGGCTACACCTCCGCCTATCTCCTGATCGTCGGTATTGCGCTCATCCTGCTGGTGCTGTTTTTCCCCAAAGGCATTCTGGGCACCATCCGCCAGCGCTGGCTCGGGTGGCTGCCATGATGCCGTTGCTGACCACCAAAGGCCTGGCGCGCAGTTTCGGCGGCCTGCGCGCCGTCGACGGTGTCGATTTTCAGCTGATGCCGGGCGAGATCCGCGCCGTCATCGGTCCCAATGGCGCTGGCAAAACCACCTTCGTCAGCCTGGTCAGCGGCCGCATTCAGCCATCGTCCGGCATGATCGTCTTCGACGGCGCCGACATCACCAGCCAGCCGGCCTATCTCAGGGTGCGCCGGGGCATCGCCTACACCTTCCAGATCACCAGCGTCTTCGCCAACCTCTCTGCCTACGATAATGTCGCGCTGCCGGTGCAGCGCACGCTGACCGATGCCCGCTCGAAAGGTGCGGTGCGCACCGGCGTCATGGCCGCGCTGGAACGCACCGGACTGGCCGGCCGCGCCCATATGCCGGCCGGCCAGCTTTCCTACGGCCATCAGCGCCTGCTGGAAGTGGCAATGGGCCTGGCGCTGAAGCCGCGGCTTTTGATCCTCGACGAGCCGACGCAAGGGCTGGCCGACAGCGAGATCGACAATTTCATCGAACTGGTGCGCGAGATCGCCAAGAGCGCCACCGTGCTTTTGATCGAGCACAACATGCCTGTCGTCATGCAGCTGGCCGACCGCATCACGGTCTTCAACGCCGGCAGGATCCTGGCCGAAGGCACGCCCGAACAGGTTCGCGCCAACACACAGGTGCAGGAAGCCTATCTGGGGACGGCGCCATGAGCGAAGCCCCCAAGACTGAAGCCCACGAGACTGAAGCGCTGACTATCTCCAGGCTCGACTGCTTCTATGGCGAGGTTCAGGTGCTCTATGGGCTCGACCTAGTGCTCAACAAGGGCGAGGTGCTGTGCCTGTTCGGTCGCAACGGCGCCGGCAAGACGACGACGCTGAAAGCGATCATGGGGCTGGTTCGGTCGAGCGCCGGTTCGATCCGGCTCGCCGGCAAGGAGTTGACCGGCCTGGCGGCGCATGAGGTGCCCAAGGCCGGCGTCGCCTATGTGCCCCAGGGCAGGCGGCTGTTCGCCGAGATGACGGTGGCGGAAAACATCGAGATCGGCCTGATGGCGCGCGGCAAGGGAAGAGCGACGCGCGAGAGCGTGCTCGACCTCTTCCCGCTGCTGCGCCAGCGGCTGCGGCAGCGCTCCGGCACTTTGTCCGGTGGCGAACAGCAGATGCTGGCCATGGCCCGCGCGCTTTGTCTGGAGCCGCAGGTGCTGTTGCTAGACGAGCCGACCGAAGGGCTGATGCCGTCGATGATCGCCAAGATCCGCGAGACGGTGGTGAAGCTGCGTGAGCTAGGTGTCTCCACCATTCTGGTCGAACAGCGCGTCGACGCCGTGCTGTCGGTCGCCGACCGCGTCTGCTTCATCGAAAACGGCCGCAACCGCGAGACCGTCGATGTCGAGCAATTGCGCGCCGACCCATCGGCAGTCAGGCGCTATGTCGGCGTCGGCTGATCAGCCGAAAAACAGGAACCCGGCGATCAAAAAGATCGGGATCAGCACCAGCCCTGACCATGCCATGTAGCCGAAGAAGCCCGGCATCTTCACACCGCGGTGTCGGGCGATGGCGTAGACCATGAAGTTGGGTGCATTGCCGATATAGGTGTTGGCCCCCATGAACACCGCGCCGGCCGAGATCGCGGCCAGCGTCGAGGCCGCCTCCGTCATCAGGTGCCGCGCGTCGCCGCCTGCGAGTTCGAAGAACACCAGATAGGTCGGCGCATTGTCGAGGAAGGACGACAGCCCGCCGGTCAGCCAGAAATAGGCGAGATCATTGGGCTGCCCGGTGGGTGACGTCACCAGCGCGACCAGCGGCGCCAGCGCGCCGTCATGGCCGGCGCGAAGGATGGCAATGACCGGCACGATGCAGATGAAGATGCCAGCAAACAGTTTCGCCACCTCCGCGATCGGGCCCCAGGTGAAGCCGTTGGCCTCGAGATGGCTCTTGAGTGACACGACAAGCGACAGTCCGGCGAGCCCCAGGATAATGGCGTCGCGCGCCAGGTTCTGCAGTTCGAGGCTCACGCCCAGCACTGAAAAGCTCACGCCCGGCTTCCACGCTGCCGACAGCAGGATCGCGGCAATGACGCCGGCCAGCAGCGGCAGATTGGCCAGGCCGCGAAGGCGCACCTTCGTATCCGGCGTCGGATCCTTGATCTTCGGCGCGCCGCCTTCACGGCGATGCAGCATGATGTCGATGGCCAGGAAGACAAGCAGCACCAGGCCGCCGGTAAACAGCGTCTCGCGCCAGAGGTTCGCCGACGTCCAGAAGAAGTCGACGCCGCGCAGGAAGCCGACGAACAATGGCGGGTCGCCCAAGGGCGTCAACGAGCCGCCGATGTTGGACACCAGGAAGATGAAGAAGATGACGACATGGGCGTTGAACTGCCGGTTGTCGTTGGCGCGCAGCATCGGCCGGATCAGGATCATCGAGGCGCCGGTGGTGCCGATCACCGAGGCCAGCATCGCCCCGACGAGCAGCAGCCCGGCATTGACCAGCGGCGTGCCATGGATGTTGCCGGCGACAAGGATGCCGCCCGAAATGGTGTAGAGCGCGAACAGCAGGATAATGAAGGACATGTATTCGGTGAGCAGCGTGTGCAGCACGGCTTCACCGGCTACCGGAACGCCGAATGCAACCATCAGCGGGATGACCGCCAGCGCTGCCCAGCCGGCGGCGATCTTGCCGTAATGATGCTCCCAGACATAGTGGAACAGCAGCGGTCCGGTGGCGATCGAGAGCAGCAGGCCGGCGAAAGGCAGCGCCCACCACAGCGACATGGCAGCATCGGGCAGGCCGCGGGCCTCGGCCGCGAAGGCCATTTGCGGAGACACAGCGGAAGCGAGTACACCTGCCGCGAAAGCCTTCCCCAACTGTGTGCAGCCCCCTCGATGCGTCACGATCCAGTCACTCCGAGATCGGGTCTTCGAGCTTCACCCCGGCATCGCGCATCCTCTTCAGCATCGCCTCGACCGAACCGTTTAGATCGATGCCGCGGCACGCGTCGAGCCGCACCGTCGTCTTGAAGCCTTGCTTGACCGCGTCGAGGGCCGAAAAGGCAACGCAGAAGTCGGTCGCCAGGCCAACCAGGGTCACACTGTCGATGCTGCGCTCCTTGAGGTAGCCGGCGAGCCCCGTCGGCGTCTTGTGGTCGTTCTCGAAGAAGGCGGAGTAGCTGTCGATATCAGGGCGAAATCCCTTGCGGATCACCAGCTCGGCCTTGGTCCAGGCGAGCCCCGAGTGAAAATCCGAGCCGAGGCTGCCCTGGATGCAATGGTCCGGCCACAGCGTCTGCGGCCCATAGGGCATCTCGATCGCGCTAAAGGGCTGCGCCCCCGGATGGCTGGAGGCAAAGCTCGAATGTCCGGCCGGGTGCCAGTCCTGCGTCAGCACGACATGCTCGGCATGCCGAATCAGATCGTTGACCAGCGGCACGATTTCGTCGCCGCCGGCAACCGCCAGTGCGCCGCCGGGGCAGAAGTCGTTTTGCAGGTCGATGACAACAAGCGCTTCGTCGGCCATGGCGCCTCTCCTCTTCTACGTCTCGAACGGGGGATCGAGTGAAATACGCCGCTGATGCGACCGGATGCTGAAACTTGACCGGATGGCCGCCTGCGTCAACCTCTGCAAGCGTAAGAAATGCTTGGCGGCCGGGTTCCCTTAAACTCCGGCTTTGACAATTTCCGCCAGCTTGATATCATTTGCATACGAATGAATTTGGCCTGATCAGACACTGGCGGGTTCGGGAAGTCCCCACCTTTGAAGGCCCCAATGGGAAGGCCGATTTTTTTGGAAGGCAAAGCGTGATCCGTTACGCGAAACCCACCACGCTCGACGAGGCGCTCGCTCTGCTGGGCGAGGGCGCCTGGCGCGTGCTTGCCGGCGGCACCGATTTCTATCCAGCGCAGGGCGCCAAACCGTTCCGCGACAATGTTCTCGATATTAACGGCCTGCACTCGCTGCGCGGCATTGCCGAGACCGAAACCCATTGGGTTTTGGGCGCCCGCACCACCTGGACCGACCTTGTCCGCCATCCATTGCCGGCGGCTTTCGATGCGCTGAAGCAGGCCGCGCGCGAAGTGGGCTCCCTGCAGATCCAGAATGTCGCCTCGATCGCCGGCAATCTCTGCAATGCTTCGCCTGCCGCCGATGGCGTTCCGGGACTGCTGGTGCTGGACGCCGAGGTCGAGCTGCGCTCTGCAGCCGGGACGCGTCATCTGCCGCTGCAGGAGTTCATTCTCGGCAACCGCCGCACCGCGCTGCTACCGGGCGAGCTGGTTACCGCCATCCGGGTGCCGAAGCCCAGGGCCACCGGCACGTCGGCCTTCGTCAAGCTCGGTGCGCGGCGCTACCTCGTCATCTCCATCGCCATGGTGGCGGCGCGCCTCGTTGCCGAGGATGGCATGGTCATGGAAGCCGCTGTCGCGGTCGGGTCCTGCTCGGCCGTGGCCAAGCGGCTCGCCGCTGTCGAAGCCGTGCTGGTGGGCAAGCCTGTCGGCCCGGCACTCGCCGATGCGCTCCTGTCCGCGCCGATGGCCGAGCTCTCGCCGATTGCCGACGTGCGCGGCAGCGCCGAATACCGGCTCGACGCAGCGCGCGAGCTTGTCGCCCGCGCCGTGCTGAGGGCTTGCGGACTGACGAACGACAACAGCATGGTGGCGGCATGAGCCACTCCGAGATGATTGAAGCCCTGCCCGACCTCGTGCCGGGCGTCGGCCTCGATCGCGCCGAGATCGCCTTCGCCGTCAATGGCGCCGCCGTCTCGGTCAATGTGCCGCCGCTGCGCCGTCTGTCGCAGGTTTTGCGCGACGAATTGCAGCTGACGGGCACCAAGGTTGGCTGCGATGCCGGCGATTGCGGCGCCTGCACGGTGCTGGTCGACGGCGACGCCGTCTGCGCCTGCCTGATGCCGGCGGCCTCCGCAGCCGGGACGTCCGTAACGACCGTCGAAGGCCTCGCCAATGGCCGGCTCTCGGCTCTGCAGGCGTCCTTCCTGGCACATGGCGCCGCGCAATGCGGCATCTGCACGCCGGCGCTGCTGGTCGCGGCAACGGCGCTGGTGGATGGCACGCCGAATCCGACCGAGACCGAGGTGCAGGATGCGCTGGGTGGCATCCTGTGCCGTTGCACCGGGTACAGAAAGATCATTGCGGCAGTGATGGATGCGGGACGGTTCGAGACGTCGACCGACGGCGCTGCCCCTCATCCGCCTGCCGGCACCTTCACCCCGTATAGTGACGGGGAGAAGGGAAGTGCTCCAGCGCCGACGCTCCCCTCTCCCCGTTCTTCACGGGAAGAGGGTAAGGGTGAGGGGCAGCGCCAACGTCATTCGTTGGAATTCAACTTTGAACGTAGAATGCCAACCACAGGGAATGCTGTAGGCGCCTCCCCGGTCCGGCTCGACGGCGTGCCAAAAGTCACCGGCGCTGAAAAATTCGGCGCCGATGCCTTTCCCGCCGATGCGCTGGCCGTGCTGGTGGTCCGCTCGCCGCATTATCATGCCGGCTTCGCCTTCGGCGACCTGGAGGGCTGGGTGAAGTCGCATCCCGGCATCGCCGGCGTCTTCACCGCCGCCGACATTCCGGGAAAAAACTGTTTCGGCGTCATCGGTCCGTTTGCCGACCAGCCGGCGCTGGCCGAAGGCTTTGCGCGGCTGCGCGGCGAGGCAGTGGCGCTGGTCGCCGGCGAGCGCGAGGCCATGCTCGATCTCGACCTCCAGGATTTCCCGGTCCGCTGGACCGAGCTGCCGCATTTTCTGCAGCCCGGCGACGCGCAGGCAGAAGGGGCGGCGCTCATCCACGCGAACCGCCCGGCCAATTTGTTGACCAAGGGCTTTGTCGAGCGCGGCGACCCCGAGGCGGCGCTTGGCGAGGCTGCCTTCACAGTGTCCGGTGCCATCGACACCTCCTATGTCGAGCACGCCTATATCGAGCCGGAAGCCGGCCATGCCTACATGGACGGCGACACGCTGGTCGTCGTCGCCTGCACCCAGGCCCCCTACATGGATCGCGACGAAACGGCGAAGGTGCTCGGTCTTGCCGTCGACAAGGTGCGCATCGTGCCGACCGCGACCGGCGGCGGCTTCGGCTCGAAACTGGACGTTTCACTGCAGCCGCTCATCGGCCTTGTGGCGCTGAAGACCGGCCGGCCGGCGGCGCTTGCCTACACCCGCACCGAATCGATGATGTCGACCACCAAGCGACATCCCGCCGAGATGAAGGCGACCATCGGCGTAGATGCCGAGGGCCATGTCACCGGCATGGTCTTCACAGGCGATTTCAACACCGGCGCTTATGCCAGCTGGGGCCCGACCGTCGCCAACCGCGTGCCGGTGCATGCCTCCGGTCCCTATGCGACGCCGAACTACCGCGCCGAAGGCCGCGCCATCCACACCCACGGGCCGATTTCCGGCGCCTTCCGTGGCTTCGGCGTGCCGCAGGCGACGATCATGCAGGAGACGCTCTATGATGAGCTCGCCGGCAAGCTTGGCATGGACCGGCTCGATTTTCGGCTGAAGAACTGCCTTCGGAACGGATCCGAAACGGTTACCGGACAGCGACTGGAGTCGGGCGTCGGCATTTTCGAGTGCCTCGACTCCTTGCGACCGCATTGGGCTCGCGCGAAGGCCGACGCAGATACATTCAACAATGCCAATACGAGCAAAAAGCGCGGCGTCGGCATCGCGTCCTGCTGGTATGGCTGCGGCAACACCTCGCTGCCCAATCCGTCGACCATAAGGGTCGGTATCTCGCCAGACGGCGACGTCATCCTGCACCAGGGCGCCGTCGATATCGGCCAGGGCTCCAACACCGTCATCGCCCAGATCTGCGCCGACGCACTCGGCCTGCCGCTGGAAAAATTCAAGCTGAAGAGCGCCGACACCGCGATCAGCCCCGACGCCGGCAAAACATCGGCGTCGCGCCAGACTTTTGTCACCGGCAAGGCGGCCGAAAAAGCCGGCCGCGCCTTGCGCGAAAAGATCCTGCGCTTTGCCAATGTCTCGGAGAACGCGGCCCTGCAATTGGACGGCCCGGCGATCGTCATTCGTGAGGGCGAAGCCACTCGGCGTATCGATCTCGCCGCGCTCGATGTCGATGCGGACGGCTACGTCTTCCGCGCCGAGGAAACCTACGACCCGCCGACGCTGCCGCTCGACGCCAAGGGCCAAGGCAAGCCTTACGCCGTCTATGGCTATGGCGCGCAGATCGCCGAACTGGAGGTCGACCTCAAGCTCGGCACGGTGAAGCTCTTGAAAATCACCGCCGCGCACGATGTCGGCAAGGCGATCAATCCGCTGCTGGTCGAAGGCCAGATCGAGGGCGGCATCGCGCAAGGCATCGGCATGGCGCTGATGGAGGAATACATCCCCGGCCGCACCGAGAATTTGCACGACTATCTCATCCCGACCATCGGCGACGTGCCTGAGATCGAGCACATATTGATCGAGGTTCCCGATCCCGAGGGGCCGTTCGGCGCCAAGGGCCTGGGCGAGCATGTGCTGATCCCGACCGCACCCGCCATCCTCAACGCCATCCGCCACGCCACCGGCGTGCTCATCACCAAGGTTCCGGCGACGCCGGCGCGCATCCGCGCTGCTATCCGCGAAAAAGATGGCATCCACGACCAGGAGGCACGCCGATGAGCGAGCTTGCCGAACGCTTCGAAACCCACGATCCCGGCGAAAAGCTGGTGGCGGAAAAGATCCGCTGCGATGCCTGTCCGGTGATGTGCTACATCGCCGATGGCCGCACCGGCGCCTGCGACCGCTACGGCAATGTCGGTGGCCGCATCGTGCGTATGGACCCGCTGACCATCCTCGACCATGCGGCAGAGAGCGGCGCCGCGGTCGTGCCCTTCACCGCCGAGGGCGAGCAATGGGACGGCGAACTGGTCAACACCGGCCGCCGCTTCGTCACTGCAATCGGCGCCGGCACCACATATCCCGACTACAAGCCGGCCCCCTTCATCGTCAGCCAGGAGGTCGAGGGGGTCGATCTGGTGACCGTGGTCACCGAAGGCATTTTTTCGTACTGCGGCGTCAAGGTGAAGATCGATACCGACCGCCATCTCGGTCCCGAAACGGCAATCGTGCGCGCGCAAGGCGAGCCGATCGGCCACGTCACGACAGGCGAATACGGTTCGCAGATGCTGTCGCTGGGCGGCGTGCATCATCTGACCGGCGGCTCCAAGGCGGAAGGCCGCGCAACCTGTGACGCGATGCTCAATCTGTGCAACCGCAAGCCTGTCGAACTGACCATCGACGGTGGCGCCACCATCATCGTCGAAGCCGGCAAACCACCTGTCATCGACGGCAAGCAGGAACACCGCATGCGGGTCGGCTGCGGCTCGGCCACCATCGGCATGTTCGCCACGCAATGGCGCGGCCTTGTCGACGAGGTGGTGGTGGTCGACGACCATATCACCGGCGTCGTCTCCGAGCATCAGGCCGGCAAGGTGCTGGGCTGGCAGGATACCGGCATCAAGATCATCGGCCGCCGTTCGACGCCGGGCCGCTATTTCAAGGTTTCCGAGCCCGGCCTCGGCTGGGGCGGCACCTCGATTTCCGACCCGCTGTCGATCCTCGGCGAATGGAACGCCAAGAAGGGCGCCCGCCCCGGCCTGTCGCTGCTGATGGTGTCGACCACCGGCGAGCAGTTCGCCTATTACGAGCTCGACGACGAGTTGAAGCCGGTGGAAAAACCGTTCCCGGAACGGCTGCAGAAGTCGGTCGGCCTGATCGAGGACAATTGCGAGCCGGCGCTCTGCACCGTGCTGTTCATTGGCGGCGCCGGCGGTTCGCTGCGCGCCGGCGTCACCGAAAACCCGGTCAATCTCACCCGCTCGGTGCAGGGCTTGAATACCTATGTTACCGTTGGCGGCGCGCCGGTCTATGTCTGGCCGGGCGGCGGCATCACGCTGATGGTCGACGTCATGCGCGTGCCGGAAGGCGCGTTCGGTTATGTCCCGACGCCGGCGCTGGTGGCGCCGATCGAATTCACGCTACGCCGCGACGACTATGTCCGGCTGGGCGGCTACGAGGCCGAGATACGCAGCGTCGAGGATATCGTTGCCAAAGGCGGCGAATATCTCAACCCGCGCCGCGGCTCAGGCGCCGAGGCCCACAATCCATGGCCGCCGCTGGCGCAGTTGCGCCGCGTCGGCTCGAACGGGGCCTCTTGATGCAAGGCCCGCAAGTCCACTGGCTGCAGGACGGCAAGCGGCTGCACCTCAACCACGGGCCGATCGACCTGATCGTCGAGGCCTTTGGTGAGGCGGCTGAGTGTCGTGCCGCCTACGATCAGGCGATCGAGCGCTTCCAGACGATCCTGATCGAGTTGGTCGAGGAGCTTCCCGAATTGCGGCTGCCGGCATTTTTCCTGGCGCCGCGCACCTTCGCCGGCCCGACTGCGCGGCGCATGGAAGCAGCCGTCATGCCCTTGGCGGAATGCTTCATCACGCCGATGGCCGCCGTCGCCGGATCAGTAGCCGACGAAGTGCTCGCCGCGCTGCTTGCCGGTCGCAAGCTCGACCGGGCCTATGTCAACAATGGCGGCGACAGCGCCCTCCATATCGGCAAGGGCCAGTCGATGAACCTGGCGATCGCCGGCACCGGCAACGGCATGGCCGACCGCCTCACCATTCGCTCGGCGGACGGCGTGCGCGGCGTCGCCACCAGCGGCTGGCGCGGCCGTTCGTTCTCGCTTGGCATTGCCGACGCCGTCACCGTGCTGGCGCACACCGGCGCCGAGGCCGATGCGGCCGCGACACTCATTGCCAACGCCGTCGACCTGCCCGGCAATCCCGCCATCAAGCGCATTCCCGCGCAGGACTTGGCGCCCGACAGCGATCTCGGCGCGCGGCTGGTGACACAAGCCGTCGGCATGCTCGCGCGTGGCGATGTGGAGCGGGCGCTGGACAATGGCCTTGCCGTCGCCGAAGATTTTCGCCGGCGCGGCCTGATTGCCGCATCGGCGCTGTTTCTAGGTGGGGAAGCCCGCATCAGTGGTTCCATGGCGCTTGCCGCGCCCAACAAAAATCCAGGGAAGGAAGTTGCCCATGCCTGAGTTTCCGATCCGCAAGATCGCGGTTCTGACCGAAGAGATCTTTCACGATGGCGGGCCGGTCGCTGCTCTGCCGCGCCGCCGCGCTGCAGCCGTGGCCCTGGTGAAGAACCCGTTCGCCGGCCGCTACGTCGAAGAACTGCAGAGCGCCATGGACGATCTGAAGCCGCTCGGCCTGCTGCTCACCGACAAGCTCATTGCCGCATTGGGCGGCGACATCAAGCAGATCGACGCCTACGGCAAGGGCACCATCGTCGGTTCGTCAGGGGAGCTGGAACACGGCGCGCTGTGGCATGTGCCGGGCGGTTACGCCATGCGCGAGCGGCTGGGCGACGCCAAGGCGATCGTGCCGTCGGCAACCAAGGTCGGCGCCTTCGGCTCGCGGCTCGACGTGCCGCTCGGCCACACCAACGCCGCCTATGTGCGTAGCCATTTCGACGCCATGGAGGTCGGTCTCAGCGACGGGCCGCGCGCCGACGAAATCCTGTTCTGCCTCGCCATGAGCTGCGGCCCGCGCGTGCACGACCGTATGGGCGGCCTCGCGGTTGGCGATATCAAGGCTTGGGACGGCTTGCGATGAGCGGCGGTGACAATCTTCTGAAACTGGTCGAGGCCGAAGAGCCTGACGATCATGACTACCGCCTGCAGGAGCAGGTCGGCTTCATCCTGCGCAAGGCGCATCAGCGCCATGTCTCGATCTTTGCCGCCCAGATCAGCGACCTGACGCCGCCGCAATTCGCAGCGCTCGCCAAATTGCACGATGTCGGCGAGACCTCGCAGAACCAGTTGGGAACGCTGATCGCCATGGATGCGGCGACCGTCAAGGGCGTGATCGATCGGCTGAAGGCGCGTGGCCTGGTCGACCTGACCAAGCATGAGGTCGACAAAAGGCGCCTGCTGGTCAGTCTCACGCCAGAGGGACGCGAGGCGATCGAACGGCTGATCCCGTTGGCCCGCGCCATCACCCAGGAGACACTGGCGCCGCTGACGGCCAAGGAAGCGGCCACGTTTATGCGGCTGCTAGCGAAGTTAGCCTGATTTAGGCCCGCAGCCGAGCGCCTTCAGGATCGAAGAATGGCATCGGCGCCACCACCGCGCGGGTCGGCTTGCCGTCAATGTCGATGCTGAGTTCGGTCCCGATGGCGGTGAACGGCAGCCGCAAATGCGCCGTCGCCAGAACTTTGCCTAAGGAATAGCCGTGATCGCTGTAGGTGACGACGCCGGCATCCTCGCCGTCGGCGAAAACCCTGGCATCCGTCGCGGCCGGCTTGTCACCGTCGAGAATCAGCCCGGTCCAGCGTTCGTCGAGCCCCTTGTCGCGAATTGTGCGCAATGCCTCGCGGCCGATGAACTCGCCCTTGTCGAACTTGATCCAGCGATCGAGCCCGACATGGAAGGGCGTACGGCTCTCGTCCATGTCGATGCCATGCGCCGGATAGGCCTTTTCCAGCCCGAGCGTGAACATGGCCAGCACGCCGTATGGCTTCAGGCCGAAATCGCTACCGGTCCGCATCAGCGCGTCCCAGACGGAAGTGGCCTCGTCCGCCGGCACGAACAGTTCGAAGCCGAGCTCGCCGGTCACCCCGGTGCGTGAGATCAGGACTTTGGTCTCGCCGACGCGCCCTGAAGTGAACGCCCAGCGTTTCAACTCATCGAGATCGGCATCCGAAACCAGTGCTTTCAGCAGCTCGCGTGAACGCGGCCCCTGTATGGTCGGAAAGGCGACGGCCGCGGTGATGTCGGTGACATAGGCCTTTCGCGCTTCAGCATGATGCTGCAGCCAGGGCAGCATCTTCAGCCGGTTGACCGAACCGGTCACCAGCATGAAATGCTCCGATCCCAGCCGGAACACGGTGAGGTCGTCCATGATGCCGCCATCGTCGCGGCAGACGGTGGAATAGCGCACCTGGCCGGGGCTCATCGCGGCCGCATCGTTGACGATGATGTGGTTGACCAGCGCCTCGGCTTCCGCCCCCTTGATGTCCATCTTGCCCATGGTGCTGAGATCCTGCACGCCGACATTCTTGCGCGTGTTCAGGTGCTCGTCGGCAATGCCGGAGTAAGTTTTGGCCGAGACGAAATCGCCGCCGACCCGGCCCATCGTGGCGCCGAGGCCAACGATGCTGGTGTAGAAAGGGGAGCGCCGCTCAACCAAGAAACTTCTCCGTCATCTCATGAAAACGGCAGCGCCTGATGGCGCTGCCGAGGTAGGAGCGGTGAAGGGGTTAACTTCCGTAGACGTCGAACAAGAAGTATTTGTCGTTGATTTCCTTGTACTTGCCGTTGGCACGCAGGGCGTCGATGGCGGCATTGAACTTGTCGGCCAGTTCCTTGTTGCCCTTTTGCAGGGCGATGCCGACGCCGGGTCCATGAATGGCCGGATCGGCGGCCAGCGTGCCGAGCAATTTGCAGCAGGCGCCATCGGGCTTCTTCAGCCATTCGGTCAGGATGATCGAGCCGTCCATCATCGCGTCCAGCCGGCCATTGGCCATGTCGGTGCGGGCGTCGTCGCCGGTCGGATAGGCCTTGACGGTCGAGCCGGAGTATTTCTTCTCGGCGAAATTCTGGTGGATGGTGGCGCTCTGCACGCCCAGCACCTTGCCCTTCAGATCGTCAGGCGACGTGCCTGCAATGGTCGAATCCTTCGGCACGGCGATGGCCGGTGGCGTCTGGTAATATTTGTGGGTGAACTCGACCTTCTCGGCCCGTTCCGGCGTGATGGTGATGTTGATGATGGCGTCGAACTTGCCGGCCTGCAGCGCCGGAATGGAACCATCGAAATCCTGTACGGAGAATTCGCACTCGGCCTTCATCTCGGCACACAGCGCCTTGCCGAGGTCGATGTCGAAGCCGCCCAGCGTGCCGTCCGAATTGGCATAGTTGAAGGGCGGATAGGCGCCCTCGGTCCCGATCCTGAGTTTCTCGGCGGAGGCAGCACCGGTCCCAAGCAGCAGGGCGGCGGAAGCGGCAAGCACGAAACGACCGAAAAGACGCATGTTCCTGATCTCCGTTGACTAAGCAATTCCAGGGAAGGTGTTGGCGGTTTCCCGTCCGGAATTGCGCGAAAACAAGGATAGAAGTCTATGGTCTTTTGCAGGCCCCACGGAGACGGAAACGACATGCTCTGCGGCGATCACGGCGTGGCAAGCCGTCCTTCCCCAGGAATCTTACTGTGATCTAAATTACAGACCGATCATGGACATGGGCGCATGCTCAGCTGGAAGTAGACGGTCGTGGGAGGGACCTGGGGATGGACCAGCAGGAATTCGTGCAGGAAGCCGCGCAGCGGCGCATAGACGACGACATCGCCAAGCGCATCAGGGTTCACCAGGCCAACATCGAGCGGCTCGAAACCGCAAGGGAAAGTGCCGGCAATCTCGAGGCGGCCGTCGCCAACCGGCCGCTGGTGATGCTGGCGCAGGGCGATTCCTGGTTCGACTATCCGCTCACCGGGAACGGATTTCCGTTCGTCGACACCGATGTGATCGCGCAGCTGCGCCGCATCGGCTCGATGCCGCCGACCATCCTCAACCTTGCCCATCATGGCGATGCGGCGACCGACGAGATGTCGCTGCCCAAGCAGCAGCGCATGATCGCCGCCCTGCGCAACAAGGCCAACTGGCTGGACGGCAAGCCCGATGCCATCCTGTTCTCTGCCGGTGGCAACGACATTGCCGGCGACCAGTTCTGCATCTTCCTCGACTTCAATGACGGCCACGCCCCCGGGCTGAACAAGAACCGCTTCACCAAGGCGCTCGGCATGGTCGAGGCCTGCTATCTCGATTTGTTCGCGCTGCGCGACCGCGTCGCGCCAGGCGTGCCGATCTTTGGCCATTGCTATGATTTTCCGATCCCGAACGGAGCGCATCCGTCCTGTGTCGGCCCGTGGCTGAAACCGTCGCTCGATTTCTGCAACTGGACGGTCGCCAAGGGCACGGTCATCGTTCACGACGCGCTGGCGGCGTTCCGCGATGTGGTGAAGCGCCTGGCCGACGATCCCAACAACAATTTCCATCTGGTCGACACGCAGGGAACGTTGAAGGTGGCCGACTGGGCCAACGAACTGCATCCCGATCCCGCCGGCTTCAAGAAGATCGCGCAAAAATTCGCCGATGCGCTGAAGGCCAAGCTGCAGACCTGACGCGGCTCGGGCCTGTCGGCTGTCAGGTTCCGAACAGCTCTTTGGCTTGTTCAACGGTGTAGTAACCAAGCCTGATGTCTTCGGCGACCAGTTTCGGGTCGCGCTCACGCGGATCGCCATAGCCGCCGCCCCCGGGCGTGCCGACCCTCACGCGGTCGCCGGCCTTGAGCGCGATGTCCTGTTCCTTGGACAGATGCGGCGGCACATGTGCCTCGCCGTCGCGGAACACGGTCACCGTGTTCACCGCGCCGTCCTTGCCGCCGAGCGCGCCTTGCGGGCCGAAACGGCCATGGTCCATGACGAAGGACGCGCGCGCCTCTCCTCGCAATATCTCGACCTCATAGGCGAGGCCGAAGCCGCCGCGCTGCTTGCCGGCGCCGCCCGAGCCTTCGCGCAAGGCATAGTGGCGGTAGAGAACCGGAAAGGCCTGCTCCATGATCTCGACCGGCGGCGATTTCGAAATGCCGATGGTCGAGCAGCCATTGGTCAGGCCGTCATGGCCGGAATTGCCGCCATAGCCGCCGCCGGAGATCTGATACATCACATAGTCGCGGCCGCGCGCCGGATCGTTGCCGCCCAGCGCGAAATTGCCGCTGGAGCCGGCGGGCGCGGCCGTCACCTTTTCCGGCAGCGCCTGCACCATCGCCGCGAACACCGCCTCGGCGATGCGCTGCGAGACTTCAGCCGCACAGCCGGAGACGGGACGCGGGTATTTGGCGTCGAGGAACGTGCCTTCCGGCCGCTTGACGATCAGCGGCTCGAAAGCGCCGGCGCTGATCGGCACATCAGGGAAAATATGGCGCATGGCGAGATAGACCGACGACAATGTCGTCGCCAGCACGCTGTTCATCGGCCCGGCACAGGGTTTTGACGAACCTGTGAAATCGAAGGTCAGCGTATCGCCCTTCTTCTCCACCGCGAGCGCGATGGTCAGCGGCTCGTTGACCACGCCGTCCGAGTCGACAAAGGCCTTCGAGCTGTAGGTGCCGTCGGGAATGGCGGAGATGTTGGCGCGCATCTGCTCGGCGGCGCGGCGACGCAGTTCGGCGATCGCCCCGACGACGGTTTCGTCCCCGTAACGATCGAGGATTCCATTGAGCCGGTCTTGACCGATCAACAGTGCCGCGGCTTGCGCCCTTATATCGCCGATGCGCTGGTCGGCGACGCGGATGTTGGAGCAGATGATGGCGTAGATTTCGGTGTCGAGCACGCCCTTCTTGAACAGCTTGACCGGCGGCAGCCGCAGGCCTTCCTGCTCGACGGCTGTGGCGGAGGCGGAGAAGCCGCCCGGCACCGAGCCACCGATATCGGGCCAGTGGCCGGTATTCGATAGCCAGCAAAATATCT
Source organism: Mesorhizobium sp. C416B (assembly GCF_030323165.1). Taxonomy (NCBI): domain Bacteria; kingdom Pseudomonadati; phylum Pseudomonadota; class Alphaproteobacteria; order Hyphomicrobiales; family Phyllobacteriaceae; genus Mesorhizobium; species Mesorhizobium sp. C416B. Next base: position 3,467,207 of record NZ_CP100471.1, on the reverse strand, counting down.
TGCCGTCGCGGTAGACTGGCATGGCGAAGCGCACGTCCATGAGATGCGTGCCGCCGAGATAGGGATCGTTGACGATGTAGATGTCGCCCGGCTCAGGCGGCAGGCAACGGCCGTCGGCGATCATCTCGATCACCGTTTTGGTCGAATACTGCATGACGCCGACGAACACCGGCAGGCCCTGGCTGCCTTGTGCGATCAACGAACCATCGACGGCCGAGTAGATGCCGTCGGAGCGGTCATTGGCCTCGGCGATGACAGGCGAGAAGGCAGCGCGGGAGAAAGTGAGATCCATCTCGTCGCAGACCTGCTGCAAGGCTGCCTGCAGGACCGAAAGCGTGATGGCGTCGAGCTTTTGCATCTCAGGCCTCGCCAATGTCGATGATGATGTTGCCGTCGGCGTCCGATCTTGCGCGGTCGCCGGGTTCGAGCACGGTGGTGGCGTCCATCTGTTCGAGGATCGCCGGCCCTTGGATAACGGCATCGAGCGGCAATTTTTCGCGTGCGTATATCGGCGTATCGTGCCAGCGTCCGGCATACCAGACCGGCCTTGTCTCGCGCAGCGCCTCGTCTAGCGTCTTTGTACGTCCGGCCGGGTCGATCAGCCGTGACAGGTCGATTGCCGGCCGCACGCCCGTCACCGACGTGTTGAGGTTGACCAGATTGGCGCGGATCTCCGGCAACTCGACCTTGAAGCGGGCGAAATAGGCTTTTTCGAACAGCGCCTGCAACTCCTGCCTTGTCACCGATGAAGACGGCAGCGCCACGTTGATGATGTGGGTCTGGCCGACGAACTGCATGTCGGCAGAGTGCGTAACGCGGATCGTTTCCGGCTTCACCGCTTCCTTGCCGATCAGTTCCTCGCCTTCCCCGCGGTGACGTTCCAGCACCTCGCGAAGCCGGGCTTCATCAAGCACGGCGACCGGCTGGTTGATGGTGTTGACGAAGTCATGGCGCAGATCGGCCACGACGCAGCCGAGCGCGTTGGTGATGCCCGGACGGGCCGGCACCAGCACGCGGGGCAGGCCGAGTTCGCGCGCCAGCGCGGTTGCATGCAGCGGCCCGGCGCCGCCGAAGGCGAACAGCGCGAAATCACGCGGATCATGGCCGCGCGACACCGAGACCATGCGGATGGCGCCGGCCATTTTCATGTTGCCGAGCCGCAGGATTGCACCCGCCGCCTCGACGCCGGAGAGGCCGGTGGCCTTGCCTATTCTGTCTTCGAAGATGCCGGTGACGCGCTCGACGGTGACCGGATTTTCGACCGCCAGCAGTTTTTTCGGCGCCAGCCGTCCCAGCACCAGATTGGCATCGGTGATGGTCGGCTCCAAGCCGCCGCGGCCGTAGCAGATCGGACCGGGATTGGCGCCGGCACTTTCCGGGCCGATCTGGATCAGGCCGGCCGCATCAACGCGCGCGATCGAGCCGCCGCCGGCGCCGACCGTATGCACCGCCACCATCGGCACATGGATCGGCATCGCATATTCGATCTCGATCTCGTTGGAGACCGCCGGCTCGGCGTTGCGGATCAGCGCCACATCGGTCGAGGTGCCGCCCATGTCGTAGGTGACGAGGTTTTCAAAGCCGGCGCGCTTGCCCGTATAGGCGGCCGCGATGACACCCGAAGCCGGGCCTGACATCACGGTCTTGGCCGACTCGCGCGTGACGAAGCGGGCCGAGATCATGCCGCCATTGCCGTTCATGATCAGGAAGTCGCGGGCATAGCCCTTGGCAGCCAATTCCTTGCGCAGCCGCTCGACATAACGCTCGAGGATCGGCTGCACCGAGGCGTTCACCGCGGCGGTCACGCCGCGCTCGAATTCGCGGGCTTCCGACAGCAGCGCATGGCCAGTCGTGATGTAGCCGTTCGGCCAAAGCTCGGCGGCGATTTCGGCCGCGCGCCGCTCATGCGAAGGGTTGGCGTAGGAATGCAGGAAATGGATGACCAGGGACTCGCAGCCGGCCCCGATCAGCGTCTTCACGGCGTCGCGCATCTCGGCCTCGTCGAGCGGCGTGCGCACCGCGCCCGACGCCTCGACGCGCTCCGACACTTCGAGCCGGAGATCGCGCGGGATGATCGGAACGAAGCTTCCGGTCATGCCGTAGGGCTGCGGCCGTGTGCGGCGGCCAAGCTCGATCACGTCGCGAAAACCGCGCGTGGTGATCATGCCGGTTTTCGCCAGCCTGCGTTCCAGCACCGCATTGGTGGTGGTGGTCGTGCCATGCACGATGAGGTCGATGCCGTCTATGGCAAAGCCTGTGGCGCCCAGCGCTGAAACCACGCCGAACGCCTGGTTGTCGACCGTCGTCGGCGTCTTGGCGATATGCACCTTTCCGCCGTCATTTCCGTCGATCAAAATGAGGTCGGTGAAGGTTCCGCCAACATCGATGCCGGCAACGACGTCGCCTGCGGAATCCGGCTGCTTCACCGAAAAATTCTCTTTCATTGTCGAAATCCGAAATGGCGGAACTACGAATATGCCGCAGTTTGGAAAGCTGTTTTAGCGTGGTATCTTGACACAAATATCGTTTGTATACTAATAAATTTGGGACACAAGAGCTCACTGCTTTGGAGTGTGTGAACGGCTCGCCGGGACCTGAATGGTCTGGGCGCGCAGGAAACGGTTTGGCGCCCGCACAGGCGTGGGCAAGACAGAGTTGGATTGATGAACACCACATCCGCACTCAACACAGCCGGCGCCCGTCCGCTGCAGTTTCCGATTCCGGCCAATGTCTATGCCGAAACCGTCGTCTCGGTGAAGCATTACACCGACCGCCTGTTCTCGTTCCGCATCACCCGTCCGCAGTCGCTGCGCTTCCGCTCCGGCGAGTTCGTCATGATCGGGCTGCCCAATGCCGAAAAGCCGGTGTACCGCGCCTATTCGGTCGCCAGCCCGGCCTGGGACGAAGAGCTGGAATTCTTCTCGATCAAGGTGCCGGATGGTCCGCTGACCTCCGAACTGCAGAAGATCCAGGTCGGCGACACCGTCATCATGCGCCAGAAGTCGACCGGCACGCTGGTTGTCGACGCGCTGACCCCGGCAAAGCGCCTGTTCATGATCTCGACCGGCACCGGCATCGCGCCCTTCGCCAGCCTTCTGCGCGACCCCGATACCTACGAAAAATTCGATCAGGTCATCCTGACCCACACCTGCCGCGACAATGCCGAACTGACCTATGGCCAGGAACTGGTGGCCGCGCTCGAGAACGATCCCCTGATCGGCGAACTGACCGGCGGCCGCGTCACCCTCTACAATTCGACGACCCGCGAAGAATCGGCGCGCATGGGCCGCATCACGGCGCTGATCGGCTCGGGCAAGTTCTACGCCGACCTCGGCATCGAGAAGCTCAATCCGGAGACGGACCGCATCATGATCTGCGGCTCGATGCATATGCTGAAGGACGTCAAGGAAATGGCCGAAGGCCTCGGCTTCCATGAGGGCTCGCTCAGCCATCCCTCGACCTTCGTCGTCGAGCGCGCTTTCGTCGGCTGACATCAGCAGGCGCCTCGGCGCCTGCTTCTCGATTGGAATTTTGACCATGCGGTCAAAATTCAGCTGCTTTCGCCGCCTTTTTCCGCTATGACCGCTTGAAGGACTCGTGAAGCGATGCTTCACGGGCTATCTTCGGTGTGCGTCGCCTAAAGCCGCCGTGCGGTCCGGGAGCAACGACACGCACCACGACGTAAAATCGTCGAGCGAAAGGGCAGGAGATGAGCAGCACAATCCGCGAAGCCGATCTCGGCGCGTCCAAGGTCACGCCGCTGCCGGCGCGTGCCGCAGCCAACACGCCCGTTCCGCAATCGCATGGCATCGCCCGCAACACCGGCATGCGGCTCGATCTCGGCTTCATGGAATCGGTGCGCTCGGTCAATCGCTCGGCGCTGGAGCGCCGCGTCGCCAGCCTGACCAAGCGTCGTTCGATCAAGGCCGACAACCAGGCGGCATGGCTGCTGCGCGCCGTCTCCTGCATGGATTTGACGACGCTGAATTCCAACGACACCGAAGAGCGCGTGCGCCGCCTGTGCGCCAAGGCGATCAACCCGTTCCGCCGCGACATCGTCGAGGGGCTTGGCATCGAGGGCGAAAAAATCCGCCCGGCGGCGGTCTGCGTCTATCATCCATTCGTCGCGACGGCTGTTGATGCCGTGCGCGGCACCGGCATCCATGTCGCCGCCGTCTCCACCGCTTTCCCGCACGGCCTTGCGCCGCTGTCGACCCGCCTGCAGGAGATCGAGGCATCGGTGCGCGACGGCGCGGACGAGATCGACGTCGTCATCCCGCGCGGCCTGGTCTTCGGCGCCAAGTGGCAGGAGCTCTACAACGAGATCGTCTCGATGCGCGAAGCCTGCGGCGATGCGCATCTCAAGGTCATTCTCGGCACCGGCGACCTCGCCACGCTGCGAAATGTCATGCTAGCCTCGATGGTGGCGATGATGGCCGGCGCCGATTTCATCAAGACCTCGACCGGCAAGGAAAGCGTCAACGCCACGCTGCCCGTCGGCCTTGCCATGGTGCGCGCCATCCGAGCCTATTTCGAGGAGACCGGCTTTCTCATCGGCTTCAAGCCGGCCGGCGGCATCTCTACCGCCAAGGCCTCGCTCGACTGGCTGGTGCTGATGAAGGAGGAGCTCGGCCGGCCCTGGCTGGAGCCAGACCTGTTCCGCTTCGGCGCCTCGAGCCTCCTCACCGATATCGAGCGCCAGCTCGAGCATCATCTGACCGGGCATTATTCGGCCAATCACCGCCACGCAATGGCGTGAGGCGGATGAAGGCCTTGAACGTCGTGTTCCTTCGCGCCTCCCTCTGTCCTGCCGGACATCTCCCCCACTTGGGGGGAGATTGGCTAACGTCGGCGATTTCGCCAATTGTCGACGTTTCAGAGCCGACAGGCGCGAAGGCTAATCTCCCTCCTTGTGGGGGAGATGTCCGGCAGGACAGAGGGGGGCGCCACAGAGCGCCTGCCAAGACGATTATCTGGAGCGCGTCATGAACATTCTCGAACGCTATCACGCCATGGAATACGGCCCGGCGCCGGAAGCCCGCACCGAGGCCGATGCCTGGCTTGCCGGACGCGATTTCGGCAAGGCGCTGTTCATCGACGGCGGCTGGAAGGCAGCAGGCGGCGGCAAGACCTTCGAGACCAGCGAACCCTCATCCGGCAAGCTGCTGGCCAAGATCTCCGATGCCGGCGCCGCCGATATCGACGCAGCCGTCGCCGCAGCCACCAGGGCGTTGCCGAAATGGTCGGCATCCTCGGGCTACCAGCGCGCAAAAGTGCTTTACGCCATTGGCCGCGCGATGCAGCGTCATCAGCGCCTGTTCGCAGTGCTTGAGTCAATCGACAACGGCAAGCCGATCCGCGAAAGCCGCGACATCGACGTGCCGCTGGCCATCCGCCATTTCATCCATCATGCCGGCTGGGCGCAGGCGCTGGACAAGGATTTCCCAGGCCACAAGGGTGTCGGCGTCGTCGGCCAGATCATCCCATGGAATTTCCCGCTGCTGATGCTGGCCTGGAAGATTGCGCCGGCGCTCGCCGCCGGCTGCACGGTGGTGCTGAAGCCGGCCGAGTTCACGCCGCTCACCGCCATCCTGTTTGCCGAGATCTGCGAGCGTGCCGGCGTGCCCAAGGGCGTCGTCAACATCGTCCAGGGCGGGCCGGAAGCGGGCGTCGCCATCGTCAACCATCCCGGCATCCAGAAGATCGCCTTCACCGGCTCTTCGGAGGTCGGCAAGATCATCAGGAAAGCCACGGCTGGATCGGGCAAGAAGCTGTCATTGGAGCTTGGCGGCAAATCGGCCTTCATCGTCTTCGAGGACGCCGATCTCGACAGCGCCGTCGAAGGACTGGTCGACGGCATCTGGTTCAACCAGGGCCAGGTCTGCTGCGCAGGCTCGCGGCTTCTGGTGCAGGAAGGCATTGCCGACGCGTTGATCGCAAAGGTCAAGGTCAGGATGAGCCGGCTTCGCGTCGGCAGCCCGCTCGACAAGAACACCGATATCGGACCGCTGGTCGACTTGACGCAACTGGACCGCGTCAAGGGTCTGGTCGCCGAAGGCGCCAGACAGGGCGCCGTCTGCTGGCAGCCCGACGCGGTGCTGCCGTCTTCCGGCTACTACCACCTGCCGACGCTCGCCACCGGTGTTTCGCCGGCAAATATATTGGCGCAGGAAGAGGTGTTCGGTCCGGTTCTGGCCACCATGACCTTCCGCAACACCGAGGAAGCGATCGAGCTTGCCAACAACACGCGCTATGGGCTGGCCGCCTCGGTGTGGAGCGAAAACATCAACCTCGCGCTGCATGTCGCGCCGCAGCTGAAGGCCGGCGTCGTCTGGGTCAACGGTACCAACATGTTCGACGCAGCCTGCGGCTTCGGCGGCTACCGCGAAAGCGGTTTTGGCCGTGAAGGCGGCCGCGAGGGCATGTTCGAATATCTGTCGGTGAAACTGCCGCTTGGTCCCGTGATCAAGCCGGCGACCTCTTCGGCGCAGCCGGTCGAGCAATCGGATGGCGGCGCCATCGATCGTACGGCCAAACTGTTCATCGGCGGCAAGCAGGTGCGGCCCGATGGCAATTATTCGCTTTCTGTCGCCACTGCCAGGGGCAAGCTGGCCGGCGAAGTCGGTCTCGGCAGCCGCAAGGACATCCGCGACGCCGTTGCCGCCGCCCGCGCCTGCAAGGCGTGGCCGGAGGCGACCGCCTACAATCGTTCCCAGGTGCTCTACTACCTCGCCGAAAATCTGTCCGGCCGTACCGGCGAATTTACCGCACGCTTGACCGAACTGACCGGCGCCAACGCCAAGGCCGCGCGGGAGGAAGTGGAACAATCGATCGAGCGCCTGTTCCTCTATGCCGGCCTTGCCGACAAGTATGAGGGCAGGGTGCATCAGCCACCGGCCCGCGCCGTCACGCTCGCTTTGCACGAGCCGGTCGGCGTCCTCGGCATCGTCGCCCAGGACAGCGCGCCGCTGCTCGGCTTGATCTCCCTGATCGCACCTGCGCTTGCCATGGGCAACACCGTGGTGGCCGTGCCGTCGGAAAAATACCCGCTGCTCGCCACCGATCTCTACCAGGTGATCGAATATTCCGACGTTCCGGCAGGCGCCATCAACATCGTCACCGGCCGCAGCGCCGAACTTTCCGGCGTGCTGGCCAAGCATGACGATGTCGACGGGCTCTGGCTGTTTGCCGATGCCGACACTTGCGCCAAGGCGGAGGCCGATTCCGTCGGCAATCTCAAGCGCGTCTGGACCGGCAACGGCCGCAGCCTCGACTGGGCGTCCGACGAGGCCGCCGGCGATGCCCTGCTGCGCCGCGCCGTCGAAGTGAAGAACGTCTGGGTGCCATACGGCGACTAATGCCGCCTGAAATGCGCTGTGCTTGAGCGAACCATGGCAACGTGACTCGTTGCCCGGTTGTCATACATGTTGTTGCATCAGAGCAAGCGATGTGCATTACATCAGCCGTCGCGAAGGTGATCGCGTTCGGGCTTGACGCCCGGACGTGTGTTCTTTAACCAGAAAAAACATTTGTTATTTTGGACTGATGGATTGTGCAGGCCGCATAGTCGCGCCTGTCTGGCACAGGACGCCCTGGTCAGCCCGCATTAAATCGGGCCGGGAAGTGGCCAAAGAGGGCGAGGAGAAACGCATGGCGGATCTGGCAGGCAAGGTCGTTGTCGTCACGGCGGCGGCGCAAGGCATCGGCAGAGCGAGCGCTCTGGCCTTCGCCAAGGCAGGTGCCATCGTGCACGCCACCGACATCAACGAGGCGCTGCTGGCCGAACTCGCCAAGACCTCCGGCATCAAGACCCGCAAGCTCGACGTTCTCAACGACGATGCGGTGGCATCCGGCTTCGCCGAAATCGGCCGCGTCGACGTGCTGTTCAACTGCGCCGGCTTCGTCCATTCCGGGTCCATCCTCGAGATGAAGGATGCCGATCTCGACTTCGCCTTCAACCTCAATGTCCGCGCCATGATCCGCACCATTCGGGCGGTACTGCCCGGCATGCTGGAGCGCGGCGATGGCTCGATCATCAACATGTCGTCCGTCGCCGGCGCCGGCAAGGGCGTGCCCAACCGCTTCGCCTATGGCGTCTCCAAGGCGGCCGTGATCGGTCTCACCAAGGCGGTTGCCGCGGACTATGTCGCCAAGGGCATTCGCTGCAACGCCATCTGCCCCGGCACCGTCGAGAGTCCGTCGCTGCAGGACCGCATGCATGCGCAGGGCGATTACGAGGCGGCCCGTGCAGCCTTCATTGCCCGCCAGCCGATGGGCCGTCTCGGCACGCCCGAGGAAATCGCCGACCTTGCCGTCTACCTCGCCGGCGCCACTTACACCTCGGGGCAGGCCTATAATATCGACGGCGGCTGGTCGATCTGAGCATAGTCTCGATACGCAGGTTCCGGGTCGACCAGTCCTAAAGTCCGGCTTGCCCCAGGTCGGATCCGTTAGCCAGAGTCGGCCAGTCCTCGTCGCTTTGGCAGAGTGAGTTGAAAACGGCCTTGGGCCGCAATTTGGAGAGCAAGATGAAACTGCTGCGCTATGGCGAGATAGGGAGCGAACGCCCCGGCCTGCTCGATGCGGATGGAACGATCCGCGATCTTTCGGGTCATGTCGCCGACATTGCCGGCAAGGCGCTCGATCCGGCATCGCTCGAGACATTGTCGAAGCTCGATCCGAAGTCGCTGCCGGTGGTTTCCGGCAAGCCGCGCCTCGGCGCCTGCGTCGCCGGCACGGGCAAGTTCATCTGCATCGGCCTGAATTATTCCGATCATGCCGCCGAAACCGGCGCCACCGTGCCGCCGGAGCCGATCATCTTCATGAAGGCGAGTTCGGCCATTGTCGGCCCCGACGATGATGTGCTGATCCCGCGCGGCTCGGAAAAGACCGACTGGGAGGTTGAACTCGCCGTGGTCATCGGCAGAAAAGCCAAATATGTCAGCGAGGCCGATGCGCTGGATTATGTCGCCGGCTATGCCGTTGCCCATGACGTGTCCGAGCGAGCCTTCCAGGCCGAGCGCCAGGGCCAGTGGACCAAGGGCAAGAGCTGCGACACGTTCGGTCCGACCGGGCCGTGGCTTGTCACCAAGGACGAGGTTGCCGATCCGCAGAACCTCAAAATGTGGCTGACGGTCAACGGCAAGACGATGCAGAACGGCTCGACCAGGACCATGGTCTACGGCGTCGCCTATCTCGTTTCCTATCTCAGCCAGTTCATGTCGCTGCATCCTGGCGACATCATCTCCACCGGCACCCCGCCCGGCGTCGGTCTCGGCATGAAGCCGCCGGTGTTCCTGAAGCCCGGCGATGTGGTGGAACTGGGCATCGAGGGGCTCGGCCAGCAGAAGCAGACCTTCAAGGCGGATGCCTAGCCGCCTCTTCCCTTAGAGCGTTTCACCGTTTGCCGGCGAAACGGTCTATCTCTTTGTTTGCCGGGCGGCTGGCGCCTCTTGTCAGCGCCAGCCCAGAGCCGGCGCGACGTGCTTCAGGATCGCCTCGATGACGTGGGCGTTGTACTCGACGCCAAGCTGGTTGGGGACGGTCAGAAGCAGCGTGTCGGCCTCGGCGATCGCTTCGTCCTCTTTCAGCTGATCGATCAGCACATCGGGCTCCGCGGCATAGGAGCGGCCGAAGACGGCAAGCTTCTCAGGCTCGATATAGCCGAAATGATCTTCGCTGCTGCCGCCGCCGAAATAGGCGCGGTCGCGGTCGTTCACCAGCGCAAAGATGCTGCGGCTGACCGACACGCGCGGCTCGCGTGTGTGGTCGGCCGCCTTCCACGCCGCGCGATAGGCGCGGATCTGTTCGGCCTGCTGGATGTGGAGCGGCTGGCCGCCCTCATCGAACTTCAGCGTCGAACTTTGCAGGTTCATGCCGAGCTTGCCCGCCCATTCGGCGGTCGCGTTGGTAGCGGCGCCCCACCAGATCCGGTCGCGCAGGCCGGCCGAGAATGGCTCGAGCCGCAGCATTCCCGGAGGATTGGGGAACATCGGCCGCGGATTGGGTTGCGCGAAACCTTCGCCGTGCAGCACATTCAGGAAAACCTCGGCATGATTGCGCGCCATGTCGGCATCGCTTTTGCCGTCCTGCGGCACGTAGCCGAAGTAGCGCCAGCCGTCGATCACCTGCTCCGGCGAACCGCGGCTGATGCCAAGCTGCAGCCGGCCACCGGCGATCAGGTCGGCAGCACCCGCATCCTCGGCCATATACAGCGGATTCTCATAGCGCATGTCGATGACGGCGGTGCCGATCTCGATGCGGCTGGTGCGGGCGCCGACCGCGGCCAGAAGCGGAAACGGCGAAGCGAGCTGGCGGGCAAAATGATGGACGCGGAAATAGGCGCCGTCCGCGCCCAGCTCCTCGGCGGCGACGGCCAGGTCGATCGACTGCAGCAGCGCGTCGGACGCCGAGCGCGTCTGCGATTGCAACGAGGGCGACCAATGGCCGAAGGAAAGAAAGCCGATCTTCTTCATGCGCGTATCCTGTTCTTTGATTGCAGTTGCCTACTTCGTCGCCCACGCGATTGGGTTCAATCGACACTGACACAACGCAGTGTCAATGCCGCCGGCCCTTGACGGTTTCGCGACGATACCCATCGGTGCGCAAAGGACCAAGGCCATGGTCCCCGGCGATGCCCTGCGCGACCGCGTCAGCATCTGCCGCGGCGCTTTTGGGGCCAAATGAACCAACCAAAGGCGATGTACCGCAAACTCCATTCGCTTCAGAGCCCGGTTTTGAAATCTTCTCGCTCATTTAATTCTACAAAATCGGTAGGCTTAATGCGGATAGTGCGTTTGCGAGAAGGAGCCTCGGATGTCAAAAAAGCTGGTGGTGGGGTTGTCCGGCAACCTGACCCGTCCGTCCAAGACGAAGGCATTCGTCAGCCACATCGCCGGTGAGGTGGCGAGCCGGGCCGGCTCGGCTTTGAGCGTTTTCGACATCGAGGATCTCGGCCCGTCCTTTGCGCCTGCAAGACAGCTTGGCGATCTCGATCCGGCGGCGCGCGGTATTATCGAGCAGCTGCTCGGCGCCGACGTGCTGGTGGTCGGCTCCCCGACCTTCAAGGGCAGCTACACCGGGCTGTTCAAGCACTTCTTCGACCTGCTCGACCCGTCGTCACTGCGCGGCAAGCCGATCATCCTGGCGGCAACAGGCGGCGGCGAGCGTCATTCGCTTGTCGTCGAACACCAGTTGCGGCCGTTGTTCGGCTTCTTCGAGGCGCAGACCCTGCCGACCGCGATCTACGCCTCGGACAAGGACTTTGCAGATGGCGTGCTGGTGTCAGAGGCAGTCAAGGCGCGAGCCCGGCAGGCGGTCGCCGAGGCATGCCGGGTGGCCGGCGTGCCCTACAGCGTCGTCCTTGCCGCCTGAAACCACGATCCGCGACGCAATATTCCATCCCGCATAGACCAGAAGGACGCCTGCAATGACTCGAGCCAGCAAGTCCGATAGCAGGCCGCGGCAGATCAAGCTAGGCGCTTTCCTGCCCGGCGGCGGGCAGCATATCGCCGCCTGGCGTCATCCCGATGCGCCGGCCAACGGCGCCACCAATTTCGAGTTCCACAAGCAGCTGGCGCTGATCGCCGAGCGCGGCCTGTTCGACGCCTATTTCCTGGCCGACAACCTGACCGTCGGCCTCGGCGCCCGCGAGGGCGGCAACGCCAAGATCGCCGGCTTCGAGCCGGTGACGCTGTTTGCGGCGCTGGCGCCGCTGACGACGCATCTCGGCTTCATCGCAACGGCGTCCACCACTTATGAGGAGCCTTACACGCTGGCGCGCAAATTCGCTTCGCTCGACCTGTTGTCGAACGGCCGCGCCGGCTGGAACGTGGTGACCTCGGCCGGCGACGAAACGGCACGCAATTTCAACCGCGACGTCCAGCCCAGCCATGCCGAGCGCTATGCCAGGGCGCATGAGCATGTCGAGACGGTTAAGGCGCTGTGGGACAGCTGGGAGGATGACGCCTTCATCCGCGACAAGCAGTCGGGCCGTTTCTACGACAAGGACAGATTGCACGACATCGACCACAAGGGCGAGCATTTCAGCGTCAAGGGTCCGCTCAACGTGCCGCGCCCGGTGCAAGGACATCCGGTTGTCGTACAAGCGGGGCAGTCGGAAGACGGCCGTGGGCTTGCCGCGCACTCGGCCGAGGTCATCTTCACGGCCCATCAGAAGCTCGAGACGGCGCAGGAATTCTACCGCGACATCAAGGCGCGCGTGGCTGAAGTCGGCCGCGATCCCGACCAAGTGCTGATCATGCCGGGCGTCGCGCCCTTCGTCGGCCGCACCGAGGACGAGGCCCGCGCCAAATACCAACAGCTCAACGACCTTATCCTGCCCGAGGACGGTGTTGCGCTCCTCAACGGTCTTGCCGGCCAGACGCTCGACATCAGGGGCTATCCGCTCGACGGCCCGTTGCCGCCGAGCAAGGAAACCGAAGGCATGAAGAGCCGCCAGGCGCTGATCCGGCAGATTGCCGACGAGCACAATTTCAGCATCCGCCAGCTTTACCAATGGGTAGCGACGGCGCGCGGCCACTACACCATCGTCGGCAGCGTCACGCAGGTCGCCGATCAGCTGGAGGAATGGTTCACCAGCGAGGCGGCCGACGGCTTCAACATCCTGCCGCCTTGGCTGCCCGGCGCGCTCGACGATTTCGTCGACCTGGTCATTCCCGAACTGCAACGGCGCGGCCTGTTCCGCACGGCTTACGAAGGCCGCACGCTGCGCGAGAATCTCGGCCTCAGGCGCCCGGAAAATCCATGGACCGTCGCCCGCTCGACCGTCCTTGCCGCCGAATGACCTTGGCATCGAAGGGGTGAAGCAATGACGCTGCAGCACATCGATCGGCAGATCACGGTTCGCCGCAGTGGTGGCGAAACTGGGCTCGGCACCGACTTCCTGAACCTCGGCAGCAAGGCGGCTGTTCGCTTCCTGAAGCGCTACGGCGTGCTTGCCGGCTTCCTGGCGCTCTGGCAGGTGGCGAGCAGCGTCGGCTGGGTCAACGCGGCGGTGCTGCCGCCGATCGACATGATCGTCGTCGCACTCTGGAAGGGGCTTGCCGGCGGCAGCCTGCTCGGCGACATCGCCATCAGCCTGCAACGCGCCGGCATCGCCTTTGCGGCGGCTGTCGCCGTTGCCATTCCGCTCGGCCTGTTCATGGGCCAGGTGCGCCCGGTCGAAACCGCGCTCGATCCGATCCTGCAGGTGTTCCGGCAGACGTCGGCGCTGGCGCTCTATCCGGTGTTCATCCTGCTCTTGGGACTTGGCGAGACCTCGAAGATCTTCGTCATCTTCTGGGCGACGCTGTTTCCGCTGCTGCTCAACACCACCAGCGGCGTCAAGGAAGTCGATCCCAAGCTGCTTGAAATGGCGCGCGTCTATGGTGCGAGCCGGCTCACCGTGTTTCGCCGCGTCGTACTGCCGGGCGCCGTGCCGTCGATCTTCGTCGGCTTGCGGCTGAGCGCCACCACGGCGCTGCTGCTGCTGATCGCGTCCGAGATGATCGGTGCCAACAAGGGCATCGGCTTCCAGGTGATGAACGCGCAGTACAATTTCCAGATCCCGCTGATGTTTGCGGCAATCGTCATCCTCGCCGGGCTTGGCCTGATCGCCAACCAGGCATTGGTCACCCTGCAGCGGCGGCTCTGTCGCTGGAGCAATCCTGTCAACTGAGCAGTCCGCCCCTCACCGTTTACCTCACAAGGACCCGATCATGAAAATCACCCGCCGTTCGCTGCTTGCCGGCGCGCCGCTTGCCGCCGGCCTCATCGCCGCCGGCCTGCCGCGCCTGGCCTTTGCGCAAGCCGCAGCCGTCAAGTTCCGCTACCTCGCCAGCCGTGGCAGCATCTCCCCGCACGAGCTGGCCGACGAGCTCGGCTACTTCAAAGGGCTCGGCGTCGAGCTGGAGAATGTCGGCTATTCCTCGGGTGGACCGGAATCGCTGTTTGCGCTGTCTTCCGGCAGCGTCGACATCGGCTCGGCCGCCACCGCAGCGGTGATCAACTCGATCTCCGGCGGCAACGACTTCGTCGCGGCGTATCCGAGCAACGGCATCAACAAGGATGTGAAGAGCGTCTTCTACGTGCTGGAAGACAGCCCGATCAAATCGATCGCCGACATTGCCGGCAAGACCATCTCGGTCAACACGCTCGGCGCTCATCTCGACTATACGGTGCGTGAGGCCCTGCACAGCGTCGGCCTGCCGCCGACCGCCGCCAACCTCATTGTCGTGCCCGGCCCGCAGCTTGAGCAGACGCTGCGCTCGCGCCAGGTCGACATTGCCGGCCTCGGCTACTGGCAGGCGACCTTTGCCGGCGCGCTGGTCGCCAACGGCGGCGTGCGCGGCGTGTTCGACGACACCCAGGTGCTCGGCGAACTCGCCGGCGGCTTCGTCGTACTCAGGCGCGACTTCATTGCCGCCAACCCGGATGCGGCGCGCAACTTCGTCGAACAGTCGGCGCGCGCCTCGGACTGGTCGCGCCAGAACCCGGACGAAGCCCGCAAGGTGCTGGCCACTATCCTCGACAAGCGCGGCGAAAACGGCGATCTCGCCCGCTACTGGACCGGCTTTGGTCTGCGCGAAGGTGCGCAGGCGACCGATCGCGACATCGACTTCTGGGTCGCCGTGCTGGAGCGAGACGGCCGTCTGGCCAAGGGCAAGCTGAAAGCCGCCGACATCCTGTACCGGCCCGGCGAAACCAAGATCAACTGAGCTTTGAAATAGCTGAGAGACAAGATGGCCGGTTCCAACCGTGGCGGAGAGGTCTCGATCCGCGACCTGTCCAAATCCTTCAGCCTCGGCGGGCGCCAGCTTGCCGTGCTGCGGACGCTCAACCTCGACATTCGTTCGGGGGAATGCCTGGTCATCGTCGGCGCCAGCGGCTCCGGCAAGACCACGCTGCTGCGTATTCTGGCCGGGCTGGAGGCGGCCGACAGCGGCGGTGTCGCGATCGACGGCCAGCCGGTGCATGGCGTCGGCGCCGAGCGTGCCGTGATCTTCCAGGAACCGCGGCTGCTGCCGTGGCTGAGCGTGCTCGGCAATGTCGCGTTCGGCCTCGAAGTGCGCGGTGTTCCCAAGAGGCAGGCCGAGGAACGCGCCCGCTTCTACGTCGCCCTGGTCGGCCTTGCCGAATTCGCCGATGCTTTTCCGAGCCAGCTTTCCGGCGGCATGGCGCAGCGCGTCGGCATCGCCCGGGCGCTCACCGTGCAGCCCGAGATCCTCCTGCTCGACGAGCCGCTGGGGGCCCTGGACGCCATGACCAAGATCGGCATGCAGGAGGAACTGGCGCGCATCTGGAGCGAGGAGAACGTCACCATGGTGATGGTCACCCACGATCTGGAGGAGGCGATCTATCTGGCTGACCGGGTGCTGATCCTGCCCAAGGAGAAAGGCGGCGCGGCGCGGTTGATCGACATCGACCTGCCACGCCCGCGCGAGCGCAGCGAGAGCCGCTTCGTGCGCTACCGTGAAGAATTGCTGCGCGAATTCGGATTGCACTGATCAAGGGAAGGGGCCAGCCGTGGCTCCCCCGGAAGATTAGCTCTCGCGATTATTGCTTGGTGAACGTGCCCGTATAGGTTCGGTCGGCAAGCCCATAGGTGACGGCCAGCGTTCCGTCCGCCTGAATGACCGCGCTGACGTCCGCGCCATTGGGAAGGCGCCGCAGTTTCAACGTGTTGCCGAAAATCTTGCCTTCGCCATCGGCCACGCCCGGTTTGTTGTCGGCGACATCGCCCCAGGCATAGGTGGCGGTGACATTGCCGCCGCGCGTAATCGTCAGCACGGCGAGCTTGCCGTCATACATCCCGTCCAGCTGTCCGCCCCATATGCCGGAAAACGCGACATATTTGGCCGGGACGCCTTCGCCGGGCGGCATAACCCGCACGGATGGATCGAGGACCGCCGCACCATCAGGAGCAGAGATCGCGGCAGGCTCCATGGGCTGAGGTGCGGGCGGCGATGATGGTTCAGGCGCCGACTGGCAGGCGACAAGCATGAATGCCGCGAAACCGAGCGTCGGAAAGAGACTGTTTGGTGGAGCCAATCGGGATCGAACCGACGACCTCTTGAATGCCATTCAAGCGCTCTCCCAACTGAGCTATGGCCCCACTCCGGCAGTCAGCCGTCGCCGTTGCCGGCGAGAGGTCCGGCGCGGGTTTCAGGACCGCGCCGTTTAGTGCAGGCGGCTTCTAACCCCGCCTTCCCTGAAGATCAAGCCTTCGAGGGCCGCTTTTTCGTCATAGCCCGTGAACGCCGCTAAATGCATGCGTTCGAAGCGTTCTTAGACTTCGTCGTCGTCGTCGCCGACGCCGATCATGTCGGCGACATCGTCGTCTTCTTCCTCTTCGTCGGCAAGGAAAGTATCGTCCTCATCGTCGCCTAGATCGACATCGTCCTCGTCGTCGCCCAGGTCGGGAAGCTCGTCGCCGGCCTTGACGTCTTCGTCGGCCTCTTCAAGCGAGACGACTTCAACGCCTTCTTCTTCCTCGGCGTCCACTTCCTTCTCGGCCACTTCCTCTTCCTCTTCGAGGGCGGCGATCTTGCCGTCCTCGAAATAGGAACGCGGATACGTCTTGCCCGTATAGGGCGAGACGACAGGGTCCTTGTTCAGGTCGTAGAATTTTCGGCCCGTTTCAGGGTCGACACGCTTTGTGCCAAGTTCGTTTTTTGCCACGTCAAGCCTCGTCAGTAAAAGAGTGGTCCCCTTAACCACAGTTTACCGCGCTGTCAAAGCGAAAAGCCGGCGTCACAAAACCAAGCACTGAAAGGCCTCGCGCCAAGCGACGACCATGGGGATGACCATTCGTGCCCGCCGTGATACGAGACCGCCGCAACAAATGAAAAGCGCCGGTGCGCCGGCATTCCGTCCAGGGAAATTCCATGTCTCACGCCGCCGCTGCCAAGCCGGCCACCGCCCGCAAATCATCCGCCCTTTCCGGCACCGCTCGCGTGCCGGGCGACAAGTCGATTTCGCACCGTTCCATGATGTTCGGCGGCCTTGCCTCCGGCGAAACCCGCGTCACCGGCCTGCTCGAAGGCGAGGATGTGATGCGCACGGCGGCCGCCATGAAGGCGATGGGCGCGCATATCGAGAAGCGCGGCGCCGAGTGGGTGATCCGCGGCACCGGCAATGGCGCGCTGCTGCAGCCGGAAGGCCCGCTCGATTTCGGCAATGCCGGTACCGGCTCCCGCCTCACAATGGGCCTCGTCGGCACTTACGACATGGAAACGACCTTCATCGGCGACGCATCGCTGTCGGGACGGCCGATGGGCCGCGTGCTCGAACCCTTGCGCCAGATGGGCGTGCAGGTGCTGAAGGCGACGCCGGGCGACCGCATGCCGATCACGCTGCATGGGCCGAAACACGCCGCACCCATTACCTACCGCGTGCCGATGGCCTCGGCGCAGGTGAAGTCGGCCGTGCTGCTGGCAGGCCTCAACACGCCCGGCATCACCACCGTGATCGAACCGGTGATGACGCGCGATCATACCGAAAAGATGCTTAGGGGATTTGGCGCCAATCTCTCGGTCGAGACCGACGAGCGCGGCGTGCGCCACATCTTCATCGAGGGCCAGGGCAAATTGACGGGGCAGACCATCGCCGTGCCCGGCGACCCCTCCTCGGCCGGCTTCCCGCTGGTCGCGGCACTGATCGTGCCGGGTTCGGACATCGTCATCGAGAACGTGCTGATGAACCCCACCCGCACCGGCCTGCTTCTAACGTTGCAGGAAATGGGCGGCCAGATCGACATCTTGAACCCGCGCAATGCCGGCGGCGAGGATGTTGCCGATCTGCGCGTGCGCTACTCCGAGCTCAAGGGCGTCACCGTGCCGCCCGAGCGGGCGCCGTCTATGATCGACGAATATCCGGTGCTGGCGGTTGCCGCGAGCTTCGCCGAGGGCGAGACGTTGATGCAGGGGCTGGAAGAGCTGCGGGTGAAGGAATCCGACCGACTGGCAGCGGTTGCCAATGGGCTGAAGCTCAACGGCGTCGACTGCGCCGAAGGCGAAGCTTCGCTCGCGGTGCGCGGAAAGCCCGGCGGCAAGGGGCTGGGCGGCCATCCCAATGGCCAGGACACGACGGTGCAGACGCATCTCGACCATCGTATCGCCATGAGCTTCCTGGTAATGGGGCTGGCAACGGAAAAGCCGGTGACCATCGACGACGCCGCCATGATCGCGACGAGTTTCCCGGAGTTCATGGGTCTGATGACGGGGCTCGGTGCGGAGATCGGGTAGGTTGATGCCAAGCGCAAAGCAAGCAGAGATGTCGGCGGGACAGCGCCCCCCTCTGTCCTGCCGGACATCTCCCCCTCAAGGGGGGAGATCGGCCGTCACAGCGGCTTTCGCCAGTTTTCGAAATTGCAGGAAAGAGTGGGGCGCAGAAGCTTCTGATCTCCCCTCTGGAGGGGGAGATGTCCGGCAGGACAGAGGGGGGCGCGAAGGATCGCGGCGTCTGTCTTTCGTGTTGGCCCGCCAATGACCTTCACCATCGCCATCGACGGTCCCGCCGGCGCCGGCAAAGGCACGCTGGCCCGACGGCTGGCCGACCACTACCGCCTCAACCTGCTCGACACCGGCCTCACCTACCGCGCCGTCGCCTATGCGTTGATCCGGCACGCGCTGCCACTCGACAATGTCTCAGCAGCCGAAACCGCCGCACGCCAGGTCGATCTGGCAAAGCTCGACCGTGCGGTGCTGTCGGCGCATGCGGTTGGCGAGGCGGCCTCGAAGGTCGCGATTTACCCTACCGTCCGGCGCATCCTGGTCGAAAAGCAGCGCGATTTCGCCAGGACACCGCCAGGCGCGGTGCTCGACGGGCGCGACATCGGCACGGTTGTGTGCCCTGACGCCGACATAAAGCTCTATGTGACGGCGAGCGCCGAAGTGCGGGCGCAGCGCCGGCTGGCCGAGATCGAAAGCATCGGCGGCACCGCCGATTTCGCCGAAATTCTTGCCGATATTGTGCGCCGCGACGAGCGCGACATGGGCCGCGCCGACTCGCCGCTGAAGCCGGCGGCGGACGCGCACTTGCTTGATACCTCCGAAATGGCTATAGAGGCCGCGTTTCTGGCGGCCAAAGCGATCATCGACGACGCCCTGGCCAAGAGAGACAAAGCCTGATCCAGGGTTTTCCCGCTCCACCGATTGCCGGAAGCGAAGAAAATACCCATATCGGGCACGAACCAGCCTGCCAGCATTCTTCATGCGCCGGAATTGCCGCTTAGGCGGCCCAGGGCTTTTGTAGCCCGGAACGCCGGCAGGCCAACGCAACGCTAACCCACGGCGCCCGTCCCGCTTCAGATGCGGGGCACTCCAGGAGAAAATATGTCAGCTGCAAATCCCACTCGCGACGATTTCGCGAGCCTGCTCGAAGAATCATTTACCACCGGTCACTCCGGCGAAGGTCAGGTCGTCAAGGGCACGATCCTGGCGATCGAAAAAGACATGGCCATCATCGATGTCGGCCTCAAGGTCGAAGGCCGCGTGCCGCTGAAGGAATTCGGCGTCAAGGGCAAGGACTCGACGCTCAAGGTCGGCGACACGGTCGAGGTCATGGTCGAGCGCATCGAAAACGCGCTGGGCGAAGCCGTCCTGTCGCGCGACAAGGCCCGCCGCGAAGAGAGCTGGGTCAAGCTCGAAGAGAAGTTCACCAAGGGTGAGCGCGTCGAAGGCGTCATCTTCAACCAGGTCAAGGGCGGCTTCACCGTCGACCTCGACGGCGCCGTGGCCTTCCTGCCGCGCAGCCAGGTCGATATCCGCCCGATCCGCGATGTCTCTCCGCTGATGCACAACCCGCAGCCCTTCGAGATCCTCAAGATGGATCGCCGCCGCGGCAACATCGTGGTGTCGCGCCGCACCGTGCTCGAGGAAAGCCGCGCCGAACAGCGTTCGGAAATCGTGCAGAACCTCGAAGAAGGCCAGGTTGTCGAAGGCGTCGTCAAGAACATCACCGATTACGGTGCGTTCGTCGACCTCGGCGGCATCGATGGCCTGCTGCATGTCACCGACATGGCATGGCGCCGCGTCAACCACCCGACCGAGATCCTCAACATCGGTCAGACGGTCAAGGTGCAGATCATCCGCATCAACCAGGAAACCCACCGCATCTCGCTCGGCATGAAGCAGCTCGAGAGCGATCCGTGGTCCGAGATCGGCACCAAGTTCCCGATCGGCAAGAAGATCAAGGGTACCGTCACCAACATCACCGACTACGGCGCGTTCGTCGAGCTGGAGCCGGGCATCGAAGGCCTCATCCACGTTTCGGAAATGTCGTGGACCAAGAAGAACGTGCACCCCGGCAAGATCCTGTCGACGACGCAGGAAGTCGACGTGGTCGTGCTCGAGGTCGATCCGGCCAAGCGCCGCATCTCGCTCGGCCTCAAGCAGACGCTCGAGAATCCGTGGCAGGCTTTTGCCGCGAGCCATCCGGTCGGCAGCCAGGTCGAGGGCGAGGTCAAGAACAAGACCGAGTTCGGCCTGTTCATCGGCCTTGAAGGCGACGTGGACGGCATGGTGCACCTCTCGGACCTCGACTGGACCCGTCCGGGCGAGCAGGTCATCGAAGAGTACAATCGCGGCGACATGGTCAAGGCGCAGGTGCTCGACGTCGACATCGACAAGGAGCGCATCTCGCTCGGCATCAAGCAGCTGGCCAAGGATACGGTCGGCGAAGCGGCGACTTCAGGCGAACTGCGCAAGAACGCGGTCGTCACCTGCGAAGTCACCGGCATCAAGGATGGCGGCCTGGAAGTGCGGCTGGTCGACAGCGGCATAGAGACCTTCATCAAGCGCAACGACCTCAGCCGTGACCGTGACGAGCAGCGCCCCGAGCGCTTCTCGGTCGGCCAGAAGCTGGACGCCCGCGTCATCGCCTTCGACAAGAAGACCCGCAAGCTGCAGGTCTCGATCAAGGCGCTGGAAATCGCCGAAGAGAAGGAAGCCGTCGCACAGTACGGCTCTACCGACTCCGGCGCTTCGCTGGGCGACATCCTTGGCGCCGCGCTGAAGAAGCAGGGCAGCTAAGCCGCTTTGCGCGCAGCGCGTAAGCCGCTTCGCGCAAGCGTAAGCCTCGGCTGCGCCTCGCGCGCAGCCTGAACAAGAAAACCCGCGGGCCGCAAGGCTCGCGGGTTTTTCATGCTCGGCTGCGCGATTGGCACTAGACTAAGACTGTGCAACCCCTTCAATTCCACACGCGCGGTTGTAGGCTCGGCCGTCGTTGCAGACGTAAACACGGAAGTCCGGCCCTTCGGGCAACGGAGAAGCATGCGGGATGAAGGTCGTCGAACTCTATCGCTATCCGGTCAAGAGCCTGCGCGGCCATGCCGTGCCGAGCGCCGACATCGAGACAATGGGCATGGAAGGCGACCGCCGCTGGATGGTCGTCGACAAGGATGGGCAGTTCCTCACCATTCGCCAGATACCTGATATGACGACGATCGACGTCGAGCATCGCGGAACGGGCATCCTGTTGAAACATGACAGGCATGGCTCGCACTTCGTCGAGGCTCCGGCTCCCGGCACCGCGCTCCGGCAAGTCAAGATCTGGAAGGATATGGCTGCCGCGCGGCCGGGCGATCCGGCCGCCGGCGCCTATCTCTCGGCTATTCTTGGCCGGCCTGTCGATCTCGTCTATTTCGACGATCCGCAAAACCGGCCGGTCGATGCGGAATTCGGCCAGCCCGGCGATTTCGTCGGCTTTGCCGACGGTTTTCCGCTGCTGATCGCCACGACAGGCTCGCTGAACCATCTGAACAGCCATCTTGCCAGGCCCATCGAGATGGCGCGGTTCCGGCCAAACATCGTCGTCGACGCAGAAGGCGCATGGCCTGAAGACAGCTGGAAGACGATCCGCATCGGCACGGTGGAGTTGCGGATCGCAAAGCCCTGCTCGCGCTGCGTCATCACCACCCGAGATCCGTTGAGCGGCGAGCAGCCGGACCCGCGCGAGCCGTTGCAGACGCTTGGCAAACTCCACCGCTCCGCCAAGGGCGGCATCATCTTCGGCCAGAATGCGATTCCCAACAACGCCGGCGCGATCGCCATCGGCGACGCAGTCGAGGTCGTGGAAGCGGGCGTCTCGAACCTGACGTAGTCGCAGGCCTTCTAATGCCGTGGAGGCGTCGGCGGACGCCATGATTGAATGGCCAACCTCCGCTGTAGACTCAGGCGAGGTCGGCAAAGGCCGCCATCGGAAGCCAAACCAAATGAGTCGCCTGCGCGGCGGAACTTCAGGCGCGGCCGTAAAGTGGCGCCAGCGTTCCGCTCATTGCCAGATTGGCCGGTGATGCCAGATAGGCGATTGCCTCGGCGGCGGCTTCGAGGCTGACCCATTTGCCGAAATCGGCATCCGGCATGTCGGCGCGGTTGGCCGGCGTATCGAGCGTCGAGGGCGCCACCGCGTTGACCAGTATGCCTTTGTGCTTCAGCTCTTCCGCCATCGCCACGGTCATCGCCGCCACTGCCGCTTTGCTCGCGGTATAGGCGACCATGCCGGCGCCTCGGCGCGGGTCGAGCCCGGCGCGTGCCGTGACATTGACGATGCGGCCCGCTGTGTTCGAGCCCAACATGGAGCGCACTGCCGCGCGGCAGCACAGAAAGGCGGTGCGGGCGTTGGTGTCCATCATTTCGGCAAAGGATGCGGATTCGATCTTCTCGACCGGGGCTGCGGCAAAGCCGCCGGCCAGATGGATGGAGGCCCACAATTCGGGGACGCTGTCATAGAAGGCATCGACCTTGGCAGGATCGGCGAGATCGACATTGTGCGCCAGCCGGACGCGATCATGGGCCGCGAAGGGGAAATGCGAGGGGGCCGACGCGTGGGCATTCGGCACATGGCAGATCGCGCCGTCCGCCAGCAATTTGCCGACGACCGCGGCACCCAGCGCCCCGGTGCCACCGGTCACCACGATATGCTTGCCCTGAACTGTTTCCGTCATCCTGGACGCTCCTGTCGTTTCTTATGATTATGTCGCTTGTCGTGCCGCGCCGACGCAGAGCGTCGCGCCTTTTGCACGATCACTCAACCGACATCTCGACATGGCAGTTGTTGCGTCTTTGCATCGCTCGAAGTCGCCGACCGCCCCCTTCTGACCCGCGCATTGACGTAAAGCGCGCGGTCAAGCGTCAGTCGATGGTGATTTCGATGACGTGCGGCAGTCTGGTTGCGCGTGCGCGTTTGAGCGCATCGGCGAGACCGGCAGTACCGGCAAGCCGTTCGGCTGATATGCCGTAGGCCTCGGCCAGCTTGCAGAAATCCGGCGGCGCCGGCGACACGCCGACCGGCTCGACGCCGACATCGAGCATCGACGTTTCGATCTCGCGATAGCATCTGTTGTTCCAGACGACGAAGATGACCGGTGCGGGTGCATCGAGCGCCGCGCCCAGCTCCGGCAAGGTGAACTGGAAGCCGCCGTCGCCGGTGAGGCAGACCACCGGCACGCCGGGCATGGCAAGGGCTGCGCCGATCGCCGCCGGTGGTCCGTAGCCGAGCGCGCCGAAACCGGTGGCGGCATTGAACCAGCCGCCTGGCCGGTCATGGTCGTAGTAAAGGTTGGCGGCGTAGATCGGCTGGGTGGAATCGCCGACGATGATGGCGCCCGGCAGCGCGTCGCGAATGGTTTCCACCGCACGCACCTGCGCGGCATAGGCCGGGCTGAGCTCGGCAAAGGCCGCCTTTCTCGACGCGGCTGCGCGGCTCTCGCCGTCCTTCGCCGCGGCATGATCAGGGTGGAGCGCGCCAAGCAGTGCGCCAAGCGCCTCCGCGCAATCGGCCTGGATGCCGACGCTCACCGGGCGGCGGGCGAGCTGGTCGGCGCCGATATCGATGCGGATCAGATTGGCGGGCAGCACGAAGCCGCCATCGCTGTAACCGTCATAGTCGGTCGGGCCGAATTCGGTGCCGGCGGCGATGACCAGATCGGCGTCTGCCATCAGCGCACGCACCGCCTTCAGGCTGGGGCTGGCCGGCACGCAAAGCGGATGTGCATGCAGCAGACCGCGCGCATTGGCGGTCTGGGCGACAGGCGCGCCGAGCCGCTCGGCCAAAAGCTGCAATGGCTGTTCGGCGCGCTTGGCGCCGCCACCGGCAAGGATCAGCGGCCGGCGCGCGGCTGCGATCAGTTTGGCTGCCTCGGCAATGGCCGCGCCATCCGGCGCCGGCGGCGCTGCATTGGTGAGCGAAGCAGCGATGCCGTCGGCCGGTTTGACCATGACGTCGGTCGGGATCTCGATATGGACGGGGCCCGGCCGCGACGACGAAAACAGCGCGAAGGCCCGCGCCAAAGCGCCAGGCAATTCGCTGGCCTCGGTGACACGCTGCGAAAACAGCGCCACCTTCTCCATCATGCCGCGCTGGTCCGGCAGTTCGTGCAGGAAGCCCAGTCCCTTTCCCAACGTCGGCATCGCGTTGACGCCCGAAATCACCAGCATCGGCACCGAATCGGCGCGCGCCTGGCCCATTGCGGTGATGGTGTTGGTCAGCCCCGGTCCGGTGATGACAAAGGCAACGCCCGGCCGGCCGCTGGCACGGGCATAGCCGTCGGCCATGAAGCCGGCGCCCTGTTCGTGACGCGGCGTGACATGGCGTATCTTTGAACGCGCCAGCCCGCGATAAAGCTCGACAGTGTGGACGCCAGGAATGCCGAAAACGGTGTCGACGCCATGCGCTTCGAGCAGCGTGATGAGGGCTTCGCCGATGGTGGTCATGGGTTCTCTCCCGTTAGTGCCGACCACTGTTCAACGGAAACAATGATCGGCTCTACCTCTTTGTTTTTAACGCAATTCCGGACGGAAAACCGCTTCTCACTTTTCCTGGAATTGCGTTTGCGGCGCGAGGCCGAGCTCGGCCTCTATGGCTTTGACGCCGATCCCCGCCAATTCGCCAGGCGAGAACATCTCTGCGGCCAGACAGCCTTCGATCCAGAGCCCGTCGATGATCGCGTTGATCGCGATGGCATGGCGGCGCAGCTCATTTGCGTTTGGCCTGCGCTGCTCGGCGCCGAGCACTTCGGCAACGACTGCTTCCACCTCGTTGCGAAAGCCGAGATAGCCTTCGCGGTGGGCGCGAGCCAGGCTCGGATCCGCGCCGGCGCGGCCGATGAAGGTTGCCCAGAGCGAAAACACGCGTGCATCGATGATCGGCGCGTTGAGGTTGGCGGCAACGAAGGCCGCAAGGCGCTGGCGCGGCGAGGCGTCTTCCATGAGCAATGCCGCCTTCGCCTGCTCGGTCATGCGGCCCATCAGCGCCGCGTACGCTTCCTGCAGCAAGTCTTCCTTGCCGGGGAAATAGTGCCGGATCAGCCCGGCGGTGACACCGGCGCGCAGTGCGATGGTGCGCAGGCTGGCGCCCTCCAGCCCATGTTCGGCCACGCTGTCCAGGGTCGCGTCGATCAAATCCTGCCGCCGCCGCTCCTCGCCCTCGCGGCGGAACTTGCGGCGCTCATTCATTGCCGCAGGATGGGCCGCGTCAGGCATGTCGGCCCACCTTCGCAGGCGATGCAGAGGGCATCCGCCTCGAAGATTTGAACCGTGCAGCCGGCGGCTTCCATCGCGGCCTTGGTCTTGGGAAAGCCGGCGACGGCAATGACCTTATGCGGGCTGGTCGGCAGCACGTTCAGGCTGAGGCCGTTGGACGCGGCAAACTCTTCGGCGTCGCCTTCCACCAGCCGGATGCCGCGCGCCTTCAGCAACTGATAGAACGGCGCCGGCAAAAGCGGTGAATAGACCAGGGCCAGGTCGTCGGCCAGCGGGCTGATCACCGACATCAGATGCAGGCACGCCTCCTCGCCCTGCCACAGCGGCAGATCGAAGCCGTAGACGGAAATGCCGAGCGGCGTCAGCAGGTTGGAAACCTGCTGTATGCCTTCCTGGTTGGAGCGCACCCCGCGCCCGATTACCAGCGTGTTTTTATCCAGCCATACGCAATCGCCGCCTTCGACCTGGCCGGGAGCCTCGACGCGGCCGAGGATAGGAATACCCAAGCGTGTGTAGGTTTCCTCATGCAGCGATGGCTCCCTGGCGCGCAGTGGCTTGCCCATGGACAGGATCAGCGCGCCGCGATCGGTCATCAGTGACGGATCGTGGGTGAATACGGAATCCGACAGCCCGTCGGCATTGTCATCGATCCATTCGATTTCGGCGCCGGACGCCGTCACCAGCTCAGCGAGAGCCGCGTGCTGCGCCGCCGCTTTCGCCGGGTCGAAACCCGGGCCATAGTGCCAGGTAGCCCGGTCGGCACCGCGCATGGCATTGGCCGCCGACCGCATCAGCACGCGCCGCAACGGCGCCGCCATGGACTGTGATCCGAAAGCGCTCATCAGTGCCCTTTTCAATGCCGTGTTCAGGGTGAAAAAAATGGAAGAAATTTCATCGGAGGCTATTTATACACTTGCACAATAAGGCCGCAAGTGCCGTAATGAGCGGGATTGACGGGCTCGCGCTGTTGGGTCCATGCTGAAGTCTGGAGTGGGCATTACAGCGTATGTTGATTAGCCGGATAGACGTTCGACGATCTGCCGTGGACCCTGTGGCAGAGGTTCCCCGGTGAGCGCGGCGGGAACCGCCGCAGTCCAATCCGGCAAGGCGCAGGACGGCGCCGCCGAAGCCATCCATGTCGAGAACCTGCACAAGAAATTCGGCCATCTGCATGTGCTGAAAGGCGTTTCGCTGTCGGCGCGCGACGGCGAGGTGATCGCCATTATCGGCGGCTCGGGTTCCGGCAAGTCGACGCTGCTGCGCTGCATCAACTGCCTGGAAAACCCGACCAGCGGCATCATCCGCGTCAATGGCGAGGAGATCAAACTCAAGGCCGACAGCCACGGCCACACCGTGCCCGCCGACCGCCGGCAGATCGAACGCATCCGCGCCAAGCTCGGCATGGTGTTCCAGAACTTCAACCTGTGGAGCCACATGACGCTGATCGAGAACGTCATCGAGGTTCCGGTGCATGTTCTGGGCGTCAGGCGCGACGTGGCGATCAGGGAAGCCGAAAAGCTTTTGGCGCGCGTCGGCCTGGCCGAAAAGCGCGACGTCTATCCGGCCTATCTCTCGGGCGGCCAGCAGCAGCGCGCGGCGATCGCCCGCGCCCTGGCCATCAACCCGCGCGTCATGCTGTTCGACGAGCCGACCTCGGCGCTCGACCCGGAGCTGGTCGGCGAGGTGCTGAAGGTGATCGGCGACCTGGCGCGCGAGGGCCGCACCATGGTGCTGGTCACGCATGAAATGAAATTCGCCCGCGAGGTCGCGACCCATGTCGTCTACCTCTGCAACGGGCTGGTCGAGGAAGAGGGGCCGCCGGAGCAGATATTCGGCGCACCGAAATCCGAAAGGCTGAAGCAGTTCATCCGCAACATCGGCTAGGACAAGCCGGGACGGAAGAAAACCGGGAACCAACAACAAACTGGGAGTCGTGACATGAAGACTGTTCTGAAAACATTCGCCGCAGCGCTGCTGCTCGGCGTCGCCGCCATGGGCGTGGCCAAGGCCGATCCGGTCAAGATCGGCGTCGCCGCCGAGCCCTATCCGCCCTTCACCTCGCCGGACGCTTCCGGCAAATGGGTTGGCTGGGAAATCGAGTTCATCGACGCCGTCTGCGCCGAGGAGAAGCTCGACTGCGTCATCACGCCTGTCGCCTGGGACGGCATCATCCCGGCGCTGACGACCAAGAAGATCGACGTCATCGCCAGTTCGATGTCGATCACTGCCGAACGCGAGAAGACCATCGACTTCTCGGATAAGTACTACAACACGCCGACCGCCATCATCGGGCCGAAGGACCAGAAATTCGGCGCCACGCCCGACGATCTCAAGGGCAAAGTGCTCGGCGTGCAGGTGTCGACCACCCATTCGGCCTATGCCAAGAAGCATTTCGGGCCCACGGCCGCCGAGATCAAGGAATACCAGACGCAGGACGAAGCCAACAACGATCTGGCCGCAGGCCGCCTCGACGCCGTCCAGGCGGATTCGATCGCGCTCGACGCATTTCTGAAGTCGGACCAGGGCAAGGCCTGCTGCGATCTGAAGGGCATGGTGGCTCCGGACGATGAAGTGCTCGGACCGGGCGTGGGCGCCGGCGTGCGCAAGGAAGACACCGACCTTAAGGCCAAGATCAACGCCGGCATCAAGGCGATCCGCTCGAACGGCAAATATGACGAGATATCGAAGAAATACTTCGATTTCGACATTTACGGTGGTGGCGGCGCGCAGTCGAACTGACGATCCTCGCATGAGCTGAGGGGCATGGCGCCAACGCCATGCCCCTCCTGCCCGACCTTTCCCAGACATGCTTGCCGCCGGCGCTGCCGTCGGCGGTGGTTGGACCCAGCAATCCGGGGGCGACGCTGATCGACGCACTTCTTTCGGCCTCGGCGGCCGGCATCATAGAACTTCTCTCGCCCAATCCGCCGGGCTGGGGCGGCACGCTGTTGCTTGGGCTGCTCCATTCGATCGAGATCGCGCTCGGCGCCACGGTCCTCGGTCTTCTGATCGGCACCGGTGGCGCCTTTGGCAAGCTCTATGGCGGTCCTGTCGTGCGCGACCTGCTGGCGGTTTACACCACCATCGTGCGCGCCGTGCCCGAACTGGTGCTGATCCTGCTGCTCTATTATGCCGGAACAGACCTGATCAACCAGGCGCTGACCGCTATGGGCTACCAGCGCGTCGACATCAGCGGCCTTGCCGCGGGCATCGCCGTGCTCGGCTTTGTCCAGGGCGCCTATTCGACCGAAGTGATCCGCGGCGCCATCCTGGCCATACCGCAGGGCCAGATCGAAGCCGCCCGCGCCTATGGCATGTCACCCGGGCTCATGCTGCGGCGCATCACCTTGCCGGCAATGCTGCCCTTCGCCATACCCGGGCTCGCCAATCTGTGGCTGATCGCCACCAAGGATACGGCCCTTCTGGCGGTCGTCGGCTTTTACGAACTGGCGCTGGCGACGCGGCAGGCGGCGGGCGTCACCAAAGCCTATTTCACCTTCTTTTTCGCCGCGGGCGTGCTCTATCTCATCTTGTCGCTGGTCTCCAACCTGCTCATCGGCCGCCTCGAGGCCTGGTCGCGGCGCGGTATGCCGTCGCTCAAGGATGCGCGCTGATGGCCGGAGAAGCGACCATCATCAACGCTGCCGCGCGCACGTCGCTGTGGCTGCAGCCGCATCGCATCGTGCTGATCCTGGTCGCGATCGCGCTGGTTTTCGGCGCAGCCTTCTTCATGCGCTGGGATTGGCTGCCGCAATATTACGAAATGGGGCTTCTCGGCATCTGGCGGTCGCTGTGGATCCTGGCCGTCACCTGCTTTCTCGGCTTCCTGCTCGCCGTGCCGCTCGGGCTGGCGCAGGCCGCCGGCCCGTTCTGGCTTTCCGCTCCAGCCAGGACATTCTGCACCGTCATCAGGGGCACGCCGCTGCTGATCCAGCTGTGGCTGCTCTATTACGGGCTGGGCTCGCTGTTTCCGCAATATCCGTGGATTCGCGAATCCTGGATGTGGCCGTATCTCAGGCAAGCCTGGCCCTATGGCGTGCTGGCGTTGACCTTGTCATTCGCCGGCTATGAGGGCGAAGTGATGCGCGGCGCCTTTGCCGGCGTGCCCAAGGGGCAGCTCGAGGCAGCCCGCGCCTTCGGCATGAGCCGCTGGAAGATTTTCCGCCGCATCTGGCTGCCGCAGGCCATCTACCGGGCGCTGCCGACGCTGACCGGCGAAACCGTGCTGCAGCTGAAGTCGACGCCGCTGGTGGCGACGATCAGCGTCATCGACATCTTCGCAGTCTCGTCCAAGGTCCGGCAGGACACCTACCTCACCTACGAACCCTTGCTGCTTTTGGCGCTGATCTACATGATCATCACCGGCATACTGGTGTTTGCATTCAGCAAGATCGAGGCGCGCATACCGAACAAGGTGGGCTAGGGAACAGTGAGCAGGCAGTAGTGAGTAGTCAGCATATGACCGGGAAACCGCTTGCTTTCGCTACTCCCTACTGACTACTCCCTACTCACTCTCACCACCAATCGGGTCCGCACCATGCAACTCTCTCTCGACCAGGCAACAGGGCTGTGCCGGATGGCGGCGCTCGGCGCCGGCGCCAATGAGGAGGCGGCGAGGTCGCTCACCGCCTCGATCATTGCCGCCGAGGCGGAAGGGCTTTCGACCGTCGGGCTGACCCATTTCATCGATTACCTCGAAGCGCTGGAAGCCGGCCGCATCGACGGCAATGCCGATCCCGTGATCACCAGGCCGGCGCTCGCCGTCCATCTCTCCGATGCGCGTGGCGGCCTCGCCCATACCGGCTTCGACCGCACCATCGACGACCTCGCCAAGGCGGCAAGGCTGTTCGGCGTCGCCATCTTCTCGCAGAAGAACGCTTATACCTGCGGCGCACTAGGCTATTTCACCGGGCGTCTGGCGCAATTGGGATTGGTCTCCTTCGCCGCCACCAACGGGCCGGCGGTGCTGGCAGGCTCGGGCTCGGTCAAGCCGGTCTATTGCACCAACCCGATGTCGTTTGCGGCACCCGCCGCTGATGGCGCGCCGCTGGTCATCGACCAGTCGTCGAGCGCCACCGCCTTCGTCAACATCCGCAAGGCGGCCGAGGACGGCAAGAAGATCCCCGAAGGCTGGGCGCTGGACGCCAGCGGCAACCCGACCACCGATCCGGCCGCGGCCATGAAGGGCGCCATGCTGGCCTTCGGCGGCCAGCGCGGCGCCAACATCGCGCTGATGGTCGAAGTGCTGGCGGCTGGCCTGTCGGGCGCCAACTGGTCGCTCGACGCGCCCTGGTTCTCCGGCGGACCGGACAGCCCGGGAACCGGCCTGTTCGTGCTCGCCGTCGAGCCCAAGCTGCTCGACCCGGATTTTGAGCAGCGCATGAAGGACCAGCTCGACCGGCTGCGCCGGCGCTTTGGCGTGCACGTGCCGGGCCGGGCGCGGGCCGAAGCGGCGGAGAAGGCGCAGGCGCGCGGCATCAACGCCCCCAAAGCCGTGGTGCAGCGCATTTCCGAATTCGCCGAGCGCTATTCGGGCTGAAGAATCCTTCTTTATCAAACAATTTAAACTGACCTTCCGGTTGGCGACGGGCAGGCGCGCATTTGCGCCGCCTGCTGAACCTTCTTGCGTCTTGCGGCGACCCATCCTTGTCCAGGGCAAGGTGAGCTTGCCCGAACCAGACCGGAGGAAACACCCAACCAAATCGAAAGCCTGCTTCACGCGAAGGGTGTGCCCTTTGCGCTCCGGAAACATCAACCGCAATCAAAGGAAATCATCATGACCAACACCAAGACCACCCTGCTGATAGCAGTCCTTCTGCTCGGTTCTTTCATGGGCGCCACCCAGGCGGCCTCCCTGAAGGCCGCGCCGGTCAAGCCATCTTCGGCCGGCGTCATCACGGCTCCGAGCGGCGGTGCAACCGAGGACCATTACTGCAAGAACGGCCACGCCAAATTTGCCAATTGCAGCGCCGACTTCATCGCGGCCTGCAAGCAGGTCGGCGGCACCATGTCGGATGTCCAGGGCTGGGGTGGGCGTACTTGCTTCACGCCCTCCTGATACCGTCTCAGGTCAGGCCGCTCCGTCGGCCCCTGGCTTCGTCCTGATGCTGCCCGGAAAACCCCGCTTCGGCGGGGTTTTCTGCGTTTCATCCCTCCGTGAGCAATAAACATGACGGTGAAAGTTAACTTTTGTTAACTTGACTTGATGGGACCATCGGGCGTTTGCGAGAGGTCATCACAACAACAGGAGCTACGATGTCCGCAACCACCGACGCCTCCCGCGGCAGACTGATCATTCCGGTGTTTGGCCGCCTGTACTCGTCGCTGCATGACGGCGCCGAAACCCTTCTGCGCGTCGTCGCCGGCGGGTTTCTCACCATTCACGGCTCGCAGAAGATCACCAACCCTTTCGGCGCCGCCGAGATGGTCGAAGGCCTCGGCTTCTATCCCGGCGCGTTCTGGTCGTTGCTTTTGTCCTGCACCGAATTCTTCGGCGGCATTCTGATCGCCATCGGCCTGTTGACTCGGCCCGCCGCCTTTGCCGGCATGATCGTGCTGCTGGTCACCGTCTGGTTCCACTGGATCACTGTCGGCCAGGGCTTTTCCGGCGCTGAAAAGTCGCTTCTATGGGCGGCGATCCTGCTGTTCTTCGTTATCCGCGGCGGCAACCGCCAGTCGGTCGACGCGCGCCTCGGCAAGGCGTTCTGAAGGGTCTATAAGAGGGTGGCAGCGACGACGCGTCACCCTTTGCCTTTGGCCCAAAACGGACTATGAAACGGCTTCAGCCAAGCTTTCGAGCGCCGGAGCCAGCCATGACCGAAATCCTGCAGATCCCCAAGCTCGTGGTCGTCTTCGGCGGCTCCGGCTTCGTCGGCCGCCACATCGTGCGGGCGCTGGCCAAGCGCGGCTACCGCATCAGGGTGGCGGTGCGCCGGCCCGATCTGGCGGGACATCTGCAGCCGCTCGGCAATGTCGGCCAGATCCAGCCGGTGCAGGCCAATGTGCGCGTGCGCTGGTCGGTCGACCGCGCCGTGCAGGGCGCCGACCATGTCATCAATCTGGTCGCCATCCCGCATGAAAGCGGCCGGCAGAAATTCAACACCGTGCACGAATTCGGCGCCCGCGCCGTCGCCGAAGCCGCACGCTCGGTCGGCGCAGGGCTCACCCACATCTCGGCGCTGGGCGCCGACCTCAACGCCGAATCCGACTATGCCCGCACCAAGGCGCTCGGCGAAAAGGCCGTCCTGGAGACGATCCCGGACGCCGTCATCTTCCGTCCGGCGATCAATTTCGGACCGGAGGACAGTTTCTTCAATCGCTTCGCCGACATGGCGCGCTATTCGCCGGTGCTGCCGCTGATCGGCGGCGGCCAGACCAAGTTCCAGCCGGTCTATGTCGGCGATGTCGCCGAAGCCGTGGCGCGTTCGGTCGAGGGCAAGGTCAAGGGTGGCCAGATCTATGAACTCGGCGGGCCGCAAGTGCTCACCTTCAAGCAGTGCATGGAAGAGCTGCTGACCGTCATCGAGCGCAAGCGGCTCCTGGTACCGGTGCCGTGGTGGATGGCCAATCTGCAGGCCTCGATCCTCGGCCTGCTGCCCAACCCGTTGCTGACCAAGGACCAGGTGCTGCTGCTGCGCCAGCCCAACATCGTGTCGGAGGAGGCCAACAAGGCCAACCGGAACCTTGCCGGCCTCGACATCCAGCCGCAGTCTATCGGCACCATCCTGCCCAGCTATCTCTGGCGCTTCCGCGCCGCAGGCCAGTTCCAGCGCAAGCCCGCCGGTATCGCGTAACAAGGCGTTGCGCCGTTAAACGCGCCGCGTGACCTGCATCGGCAGGCCGCCCTGCGGCTGTGTCGTCAGTTTCTGCACCGGCCACGGCTTGGTCTCGGCGGTCACATCGAAGCGGAAGCGCGACAGCATGATGGCCAGCGCAATGATCGCCTCCTGCATGGCGAAGCTGGCGCCGATGCAGATGCGCGGACCGGCGCCGAACGGCAGATACTGGAAGCGGTCGATCTTCTCGCGGTTTCCCGGATGGAAGCGTTCGGGCATGAAGGCGTCGGGCATGTCCCACAGTTTTCTGTGGCGGTGGACGACCCAAGGCATCACCAGTACGGCCGCGCGCTTGGGGAGCACCAGATCGTTCCAGGTCTCCGTCTCGATCGGCTCGCGGTTGATCGACGGCGCCGGCGGATAAAGCCGCAGCGCCTCCTCGAAGGCGGCGCGGGTGAACGGCATTGCCTCGAGCCATTTCGTTGGGTCGGGTTCGCGCGCCAGCACGGCCTCGATCTCGCGCTCGACCTTTTCGCGCTCCCACGGCGCTTCGGCGAGGCAGTAGATCGTCCAGCCCAGTGCCCGCGCGGTGGTCTCGTGGCCGGCGCCGATGAAGGTGATGATGTTGTCCTCGACTTCCGCCCGCGTCAGCCCGTCGGGGCCTTCGGCGCGCAGCAGAAGCGTCAGGAAATCCTGCGGCGCGGTGTCGGGGTCGCGCTTCAGCCGCT
This sequence comes from Mesorhizobium sp. C416B, assembly GCF_030323165.1. Lineage (NCBI taxonomy): Bacteria > Pseudomonadati > Pseudomonadota > Alphaproteobacteria > Hyphomicrobiales > Phyllobacteriaceae > Mesorhizobium > Mesorhizobium sp. C416B. Next base: position 3,433,223 of record NZ_CP100471.1, on the reverse strand, counting down.
CCTCGCGCATCTTGACCGTATCGGTGACGATCTTGCGGAAATAGGCCATGGTCTTGCGGCCGCGGATGCGGGTCAGCCGCGGCAGCCATTCGGGCGCGCGCAACAGGTCGAGCGGATCGACGCGGCCCATGGTCTCGAACAGGCGGTCGATCTCCTGCGCGAAACTGCCGGGCTCGCCCGCAATCTCGCCCGAAAACAGCGTCTCGGCCAGGATATCGTAGGTGAGCAGCGTCATGTCATGGGCGACATCGGTCATGCCGCCTTCGTCATAGCGGGCGACGAACTGCATCGTGCGGCGCAGCATCGGCTCGGCGAAGCCGAAGATATGCCGCGGCGTGAACACCGGCGCCATCGCCTTGCGCGAGCGCTTCCACACCTCGCCTTCGGCGGTCAACAGCCCGTCGCGCAAGATCGGTCGCAGGATCATCTGGCGCACCGTCGCCATCTTGTAGTTCTTGGCGTTGTCGATCAGCACGTGGCGGATAAGGCCGGGATCGTTGGCGACGATCAGATGCCCGCCGACGCCATTCGCCGAAATCCAGGGCTCGTTGTAGGTGTGCTCGCCCCACAGTTCGAGCGGATTGCGGTAGACGATCCGCATCATCTCCAGCGTCGAAGGCGGCGTCGTGCGCGGCCTGGGCGCCGGCGGCACGAAGGGGACGGGCTGCGTGTCCATGAGGTGCTCCGCTGATAGCTCAGATGTAGTGGCTGGCAATCCGGGCGTCCATGTGACCGAACGGCAAACTGAAACGCTGCAGCGCCCGGTGTGCCCGACAGACGGTGTGTTCATCGGATCGTGACCGCCGGTGAAACGGTTGCGGCTTGTCCGGTTGGACACTCTGCCATAGGTGACAGTTACCAACAGCTACTGCCAATCGCCCAGGAGAGTCCGCTTGAAGCACAAGCTGAACATCATAATCGGCAGCACGCGGCCGGGCCGCGCCGGGCCGGTCTTCGCCCACTGGCTGGAGGATTTTGCCCGCGAGCACGGCAAATTCGAACCGGTGCTGACCGACATTGCCACGTTCCATCTGCCGGTTCTGGACGAGCCGCATCACCCCAGGCTCGGCAATTACCAGAACGACCACACCAAAGCCTGGTCGAAGGTCATTGATGCCGCCGACGCCTTCGTGTTCGTGGCGCCGGAGTACAATTATTTCGTGGCGCCTGCGATCGTCAACGCCATCGACTACCTTGCGCGCGAATGGAAATACAAGCCAGCCGCCATCTTCAGCTATGGCGGCATTTCCGGAGGCCTGCGCGCCGCGCAGGCGCTGAAGCCGCTGCTGACCGCGGTGGGCGTCATGCCCATCTCGGAAGGCGTCGCGCTGCCGATGTATCAGAAACTGCTGGAGAGCGACGGCTCCTTCCAGGCTAGTGAGCAGGTAGAGGGTGGGACCAAGACCATGCTGGACGAGCTCTCGCGCTGGAGCGGGGCGCTGAAGCCGATGCGGGCTACGTAACGCAGCCGGCCCCGGCTTGCTCATGCCATAAAGAGGTGGAATGGTCGGCAGGTGACTGAGCCGGGGGCGGTTCGATTTGCGCCTGTTGTTTGCCTTGCTGTTGATGCTTGCGACCACCGCCACAGCGGTGGCGGAGCGGCGCGTGGCGTTGGTCATTGCCGAGGACGACTACCGGCTGGTGCGGCCGCTGGCCAATCCTGTCAATGACGGCGAGGTGATGGAAGTGGCGCTGAAGAAGCTCGGCTTCGAGGTCGTGGTCGAGACCAATCGTGATCTCAGGCGCATGCGCCGGGCTCTCGACGATTTTCGCGAGGACGCCATGGGCGCCGACGTGGCGCTGGTGTATTTCTCCGGCCATGGCGTCGAAATCTCCGGCGACAACCGTCTTCTGCCGGTCGATGCCGATGCCTCCTCGCTCGACCAGCTGGAGAAGACCAGCCTGCCGTTGGAGGAAGTGCGCGATGCGGTTGCCGCCACGGCGAAGGTCGGGCTGATCGTGCTCGACGCCTGCCGCAGCGATCCGTTCACAGGCGGCAACGGCGACGGGCGTGGCGCCACATCGCTGATCAAGGACCTGGTGGACAAGATCAAGCCGGGCCTCGGACGCGTCGGCAAGGCGGAAAACATCCTGTTCGCCTTTTCGGCGGCGCCCGGCGAGACGGCTGCCGACGGTACCGGTGCGAATTCGCCCTTTACAGCGGCGCTGATCAAATACCTCGGCACCGACGGGCTCGAAATCCGCTCGGTGCTGACGCTGGTGCAGCAGGAGGTCTACGACCTTTCGCGCGGAAAACAGCTGCCCTACGTCGAGAGCGGGCTGCCGAAGCTGTTCTTCGCCTCGGCGGCCAAGGAACAACTGCCGGAGCGCGAGCGGCTGTTGCTTGCCATGGCCGATGTGACGCCGGAAATGCGCGGCGCGGTCGAACGGGTCGCCAGCGATGCCGACATGCCGCTGGCGCCGCTCTATGGCGCGCTGATCAGTTCCGACACCAGCCATCTCTCCGGCGAAAGCCTGGACGCCAAGCTGCGCGAGGCGGCCGACGCCTTCGTCAAGGTGCGCGGCGAGATGAAGACGCTGGCCGCCGACGACCCGCAGGTGACCGAACTGCGCCGCCAGGCCGAGGAACAGTTGGCGCTCGGCGCTTTCGATGGTGCACGCGTGATCCTCGCCAAGGCCGCCGACGTCGACAATGTCTCGCGCCAGGCGTTGAAGGCCAATTTCGTCAGCCGCACCCTGTCCGAAGCCGCGACGCGATTTCTCTCGGGCGGCGCGGCGCGTGCCACCCTGGACTATGCAACCGCCATCAAGGACTATGAAACGGTGCTGGCGCTCTATGGCGAAGCCGGGCAGACCTCGCTCAGCCTGGAACAGGCCGACCGCCAAAGCCGCACGCTGGAAGAGCTCGGCATCCTCTACACAACGGTCGGCAACACCGACGCCGCCGGCCGCGCCTTTGCGGCGCTGGTCGCCAATCTTGAGCAGCGAGCGCGCCAGGAAACCGATCCGAGCGTCAAGCGCGACCTCGCCATCGGCCATATCAAGTTCGCCAACATCAAGATGGCGCAAGGCGATCTGCCGGCCTCCCTGCAAAACTATGAGGCGGCCAGGGACATGTTGCAGGGCCTGACCACAGACGTGCCGGACAAGAAGGACTGGCTCGGCGATCTCGCCATGGCCAATGACAAGATCGGCAATGTGCTGGCCACGCAAGGCGACCTGGGTGCGGCAGCCCAGGCCTACCAGCAAAGCCTGTCCATCAAGCAGCAATTGGCCGATGCCGAGCCGAACAGCGTCTATCTGCTGCGCGACCTGACCATTACCTACGACGAAATCGGCGGTCTTGCCCGTACCGCCGGCCAGCTGGATGGCGCCCAGACTGCATTCGAAGAGAGCCTGAGAATTCGGCTGGCGCTGGCGCAGAACAACCCCGACGACCCCAGGCATCAGCGCGCCGTCTCCGTCAGCTACACCAGGATCGGCGACGTCCTGCGCGAGCGTGGCGACGCTGCGGGCGCGCTCGACGCCTACAACAAGAGCCAAATAATCGCCGAAGCGCTGGTGCGCCGCGACTCAAACGACACCGATTTGAAGCGCGACCTGTCGGTCGGTTACGCCAAGATCGGCAATGCTTACGGCGACCAGAAGGACTGGCCATTCGCGTTGGAGGCCTACCAGCAGGCGCTGGCCACGGCGCGAGACCTTGCCGCCAGCGACCCAGGCAACACCGATTGGCAGCGCGACCTGTCGGTCTGTCTGGAAAAAATTGCCGGCGTGTTTGATGCCCAGGGCGATATCGCCGGTGCTTTGCAGAACTACCAGGACAGTCTCGTCATTGCCGACCGGTTGGCAAATCTCGACCCGGGCAATTCCGACTGGCAGCGCGACCTGTCGATCACGTTCGAGGAAATAGGCCTGCTGGAGACCAAGCAGCGCCACTATGAGGGCTCGAAGAAGGCCTTCGAAGCCAGCCTGGCCATCCGCCAGCGGTTGGCCCTGTCCGATCCGGACAATGCGATCTGGCAATTCGATCTGGTACAGGCCTATATCAACTATGCCTATGTGGCGAAGAATCCGAAGGCTGTGTTGTCGCAGGCGCTAGACCTGACGCTGGAGCTTGACCGCACAGGCAAACTGGCGCCGAGGGACAAACCCACGATCAAATATCTGCGCCGTCTTCTGGCCAAATTGAAAGCCGCGAAAAAATAGCCGGCTGCCAGCTCGGGATTCAGCCCTGAAATGCCCGCAAACCTTGGAAAAACCGCCTTTTGCGCCTATATCTAGGACATCAAAGCGGCGTGATTCGAAGCCATTTTTTCGCGCTGAGCATGCGGCATCAATCAGACAGGTTTTCATGAGCGATCAAAGCGACAACGCCAACGGCGCTGAGGCCGAATACGGCGCCGATTCCATCAAGGTTTTGAAGGGGTTGGACGCTGTCCGCAAGCGGCCGGGCATGTATATCGGCGACACCGACGACGGCTCGGGCCTGCATCACATGGTCTATGAGGTGGTCGACAACGCCATCGACGAGGCGCTGGCCGGCCATGCCGATCTGGTCACGGTGACGCTCAATCCCGACGGTTCGGTCACCGTTATCGACAATGGCCGCGGGATTCCGACCGATATTCACACTGGCGAAGGCATTTCGGCGGCCGAAGTGATCATGACGCAGCTGCATGCCGGCGGCAAATTCGACCAGAATTCCTACAAGGTGTCTGGCGGCCTGCACGGCGTCGGCGTCTCGGTGGTCAACGCGTTGTCGGCCTGGCTGAAGCTGAAAATCCGCCGCAACGGCCAGATTTTCGAGATGAGCTTCACGCATGGCAATGCCGATGCGCCGCTCAAGGCGACCGGCAGCTATGAGCAGAACAAGCAGCCCGGCACCTATGAGGGCCGCAGCGGTTCCGAGATCACCTTCTTTCCGTCGTCCGAAACCTTCACCATGGTCGAGTTCGACTTCGGCACGCTGGAGCACCGGCTGCGCGAGCTCGCCTTCCTGAATTCCGGCGTGCGCATCATTTTGACCGATGCCCGCCATGCCGATCTCGTGCGCCACGAGTTGCACTATGATGGCGGCCTGGAAGAGTTCGTCAAATATCTCGACCGGGTCAAGAAACCGCTGATCGACAAGCCGATCGCCATCAAGGCCGAGCGCGACGGCATCACCGTCGAAGTGGCGATGTGGTGGAACGACAGCTACCACGAGAACGTGCTGGCCTTCACCAACAACATCCCGCAGCGCGATGGCGGCACCCATCTGGCCGGCTTCCGTGGCGCGCTGACGCGCCAGATCACCGGCTATGGCGAATCGTCGGGCCTGACCAAGAAGGAAAAGGTGGCGCTGATCGGCGACGACTGCCGCGAAGGCCTGACGGCGGTGCTGTCGGTCAAAGTGCCCGACCCGAAATTCTCCTCGCAGACCAAGGACAAGCTGGTCTCGTCAGAGGTGCGGCCCGTGGTCGAAGGCCTGGTCAACGAGGCGCTTGGCACATGGCTGGAAGAACACCCGACCGAGGGCAAGGTGGTCATCGACAAGGTGATCCAGGCGGCCGCGGCGCGTGAAGCCGCGCGCAAGGCCCGCGACATCACCCGCAAAAGCTCGCTCGGCGTCACCTCTCTGCCCGGCAAGCTTGCCGACTGCCAGGAACGCGACCCGGCGAAATCCGAAATCTTCATCGTCGAGGGTGACTCGGCCGGCGGCTCCGCCAAGGGCGGCCGTTCGCGCCAGAACCAGGCGATCCTGCCGCTGCGCGGCAAGATCCTCAATGTCGAGCGCGCCCGCTTCGACCGCATGCTCGGCTCCGAGATGATCGGCACGCTGATCACCGCGCTCGGCACCTCGATCGGCAAGGACGAGTTCAACGCCGACAAATTGCGCTACCACAAGATCATCCTGATGACCGACGCCGACGTCGACGGCGCCCATATCAGGACCTTGCTGCTCACCTTCTTCTTCCGCCAGATGCCGGAGCTGATCGAGCGCGGCCATCTCTACATCGCCCAGCCGCCGCTCTACAAAGTGACGCGCGGAAAAAGCTCGCAATACATCAAGGACGAGAGCGCCTTCGAGGAGTTCCTGATCGGCTCCGGGCTGGAAGAGGCGTCGCTGACGCTTGCCTCCGGCGAGGCGCGGGCCGGACAGGATCTGCGCGGCTCGATCGATGATGCACTGGCCGTGCGCCAGCTCATCAACGGGCTGCACACGCGCTACAACAGGGGCGTGGTCGAACAGGCGGCGATCGCCGGCGCGCTCAACGCCGATGTGCTAAACGACCTCGGCCGCGCCAATGCCATGGCCGAACGCGTCGCCCAGCGCCTCGACATCATTGCCGAGGACACCGAGCGCGGCTGGACCGGCCGGCTGTCGACCTCCAATGAAGGCGTCGGCGGCTATGTGTTCGAACGCACGGTGCGCAGCGTCAAGGAATTCGCGCAGCTCGATGCCGGGCTGATAAATTCGGCCGACGCACGCCAGCTCGACCGCTATGCCCCGCGCCTCATGGAAGTCTATGGCGAGCCGCCGGTGCTGCGCCGCAAGGATGTCTCCGAAACCATTTCGGGGCCGCTGGCGCTGCTCAACGCGGTGTTTGCGACCGGCCGCAAGGGCCTGACCATGCAGCGCTACAAGGGCCTCGGCGAGATGAATGCCGAGCAGCTCTGGGAAACCACGCTCGACCCGAATGTGCGTTCGCTGCTGCAGGTCAAGGTCAATGACGCCACCGATGCTGACAGCTTGTTCTCGCGGCTGATGGGCGACGAGGTCGAGCCGCGGCGCGAATTCATCCAGGACAACGCGCTGTCGGTGGCCAATCTGGACATTTGATGGCTGGGGGCCCATCGCTTCGTCATCCTAGGGTCTTCGCGACGGAGCTTCGCTCCTGCTTCGCCCTAGGATGACGTGGGTGAGGCCTCAGCCAATCTCCAGCGTTTGCGATGAACCGTTCTCAACGCCGCCACTCAACTCGGTTCCAGCTTTCGCCCGAGGTCCACCGCGTCGCGCAGCACTTGCAGATGCGAGCGCGGCGCGGTGCCCGCCGGCGGGGCGATTTCGACGCCGTTTGCCGTCGATGACCAATAAAGCGTGTGGGTGAAGATACGGCCAAGTGAGCTGCGAAGCTCGACCTGGATGTTCTCCACACCGGGGCCGAAATTTTCCGTCATCGGACCGGAAATCGGATCGCCTGTCGCCCAGCCATTGCCGCGGTCGTAGACGTTCGTCCAGCGCGTTGCCGCAAACACCGCGCCATGATGCACCGCGCGCTGCGCCTTGCCTGCTTGGCTGTGTCCTTCCTGGTAAAGCACGGTGCCGCCGGCGCGCCCGTCATCGGCAATCGGCGGGCAGGCCGAGAACAGGCGCTCGGCAAGGCCACGCCTGAATTCCGCGAGATTGTAGGTCACCAGGAATTCGCTGTGGGAGAGCGGACTGCCAAGCGTGACGAAATCGCTGATCTTCCAGGGCAGCGGGTGGTCGGCGTCCTTGGTCCGAAGCTGCTGGTAGAGCGCCCATTGGCCGCGCCGGAACCCGGCGAGGTCTTCAAGATTCTTTGGCCACGCTGACCCATCAGAGCCGAGCGTTGCCTTGTCGATGGCCTCGACCGCCGCCAGTTTGGCCTTGTCGCGGACCGCTTCCAGCCTTCGCGGCCGGAACTCGGCCCACAGGATCTGCAGCAAATCATAGGCGATGATCGACCCAAGGCTGTGCGAGACCAGCACGATGCGGTCGTAAGCATCGTCCTTCATCAGCGTCTTGAGCAGCGTCAGGCCTCTGTCGCGGATCAGCGCACGCTTCTCGATCGTCGCCGCCTCGGCGCGCACATAAGCGGCGACGTCGCCGAAATAGGGCAGGGCGAACTGATCCACCGCCCAGATGACAAAAGAAGCGAGGATGGTGATCATCAGGCCGGTCGTCAAGGTAACGGCCTGTTGCCAGACCGATGTTGCCAGCACGAGTGCTGCGCCCAGGATGACGATAACGATCAGAAGTGTGGCGACGTAAAGCTTGCGGGCGTCGAGCGGAATGTCGGCGAGCTTGCGCCACAACAGGTTCGTCACCCAGGCGGCCAGCCGGCCGCGCGTCGTGCCTTGCGTGATGTCGGCCCAATAAAGCTCGTAGAAATCGGTACGGCGGCCATCGACGTCGTAGGGCGTGGTGATGCGGCGCAGCTCGTGTGACTTGGTCCGGCTGTCGGGCGTGATCCAGCTCTGGTTGATCGTGGCGCCGGAAACGGCCGGATCGGGAATCTGGGCGTAGGGTGGAGCACGGGTGGGATCGCTGCTCCAGACCGCCTGGACGAATCCCCTCAGCGTACCCATCGGCCGCTGCTCGCCCATGCCGTGCACGATCACCACCGCCTGGCCGGGCTGCGCCTTTTTGTAAGCCAGCGATGCGACAGTCTTGGGCATCAGCGTCTCCGTTGACGACATCCGACGGCGGGAGTCGCTCATGCTACCCCCGGCTCACCGAGCCAACAATACACGGCAGCCCATGTGGAACTCCGTGAACCAATCCACAGTTTCGCAGTCGTGCCTCGGGCCGCGCGGAAAATAGTTCCGTTCCCGGCAAGCAAATCATTTCATTGCCCTTCGGAACGGAAATCGCTCAGGAACATTGTGACGACATCGATCAATTTCTCGCAGGGAGGCTCTTTATGGGACGCGGTATTTTGCTCTGGTTGCTCGGTATTCCGATCCCGATCATCATTCTCATCATGCTGTTCGTACGGTAGGAGGCGTCGATGCAGTCCACCGTGTCGGCTGTCGACGTATCCGCCTCAACAGAATCCTCCGCCCCGGCCGTCAGCTGGGGTCCGATCATCGCCGGCGCCTTCGCGGCCTCGACGCTGACCTTCATCCTCATGCTGCTCGGTTCGGGGCTGGGGCTGACCATGGTCTCGCCGTGGTCCGGCGCCAGTGCCTCGCTGACCACCTTCGCGGTGTCCGGCGCCATCTGGCTCATCATCGTGCAATGGCTGTCCTCCGGGGTCGGTGGCTATCTTGCCGGACGCCTGCGCACCAAATGGGTCGGCATCCACACCGACGAGGTCTATTTCCGTGACACCGCGCACGGCCTCCTCGCCTGGGCGCTGGCGACATTGCTGGTCGTCGGCATTCTCGGGTCGGCGCTGTCGGCAGTGCTTGGTTCAGGCGTGCAGGCGGCTTCTACTGTTGCCTCAGGCGCCGCCATGGGTGCTTCGGCCGGCGCGTCCGCCAATGCCGGCAGCGCACCGGCCGACAATGCAACGTCCTATCTTGTGGATACGCTGTTCCGTCCGGCTGATGCCGCCAGGCTCGCGGCGGCCAATCCGGACAGCGATGCGGCTGCGGCCGGGCAGGCTTCGCGCATCCTCATCGCCAGTGCGGCGGCAGGCGAAATTTCGGCTGACGACAAGACCTATCTGTCGCAGCTCGTCGCCGCCCGCACCGGGCTTTCCGAGGCTGACGCCAAGGCGCGTGTCGACGCCCTGGTGGCCAGGGTCGAGGACGGCAAGGTCAAGGCCAAGCAGGCCGCCGACGCCGCCCGGAAAGGCAGCGCCACCTTCGCACTGCTTGGCGCCCTGTCGCTGGTTATCGGCGCCTTCATCGCCAGCGCTGCGGCAGCACTGGGCGGCAGGCAGCGCGACGACGAGGAAGCGGTTTTCCTGACCAGCCGCTGAACCGGTCTTCAACATAGAAAAGCCCGGTCGAACCGGGCTTTTTTGTTTCCGATGATGGACCGACAACCTTCCAGTGGAAGGTTGCAGCGGGATCAGTGATCCATGGCCTTGACGATTTCCTCGGTCATCTTCTTGGCGTCGCCGAGCAGCATCATGGTGCCGTCCTTGTAGAACAGCGTGTTGTCGATGCCGGCATAGCCGGAGCCGAGCGAGCGCTTGACGAACAGGCAGGTGCGGGCCTTGTCGACGTCGAGGATCGGCATGCCGTAGATCGGCGACGACTTGTCGTCGCGGGCGGACGGATTGGTGACGTCGTTGGCGCCGATGACATAGGCGACATCGGCCTGCGCGAACTCGGAGTTGATGTCTTCCAGTTCGAACACTTCGTCATAGGGAACATTGGCTTCGGCGAGCAGCACGTTCATGTGGCCGGGCATGCGGCCGGCCACGGGGTGGATGGCGTATTTGACATCCACGCCATTGGCCTTGAGCTTGTCGGCCATTTCGCGCAGCGCGTGCTGGGCCTGAGCGACCGCCATGCCGTAGCCCGGCACGATGATGACCTTCTGTGCGTTCATCATCAGATAGGCAGCGTCGTCGGCCGAGCCCTGCTTGACCGTGCGTTCGATGCCGTCATCGGCAACCGCCGCGGTCTCGCCGCCGAAGCCGCCGAGGATGACCGAGATGAACGACCGGTTCATGCCCTTGCACATGATGTAGGACAGGATGGCGCCGGACGAGCCGACCAGCGCGCCGGTGATGATCAACGCCAGATTGCCAAGCGTGAAGCCGAGTGCCGCGGCGGCCCAGCCGGAATAAGAATTCAGCATCGAGACGACGACCGGCATGTCGGCGCCGCCGATCGGGATGATCAAGAGGACGCCGAGCGCCAGCGACGCCGCGACGATCAGCCAGAACACCAGCTTGGCCTCGGTGGTGACCAGAAGCACGATCAGCACGATCAGCGCGATGCCGAGGACCGCGTTGATGATGTGACGGCCGCCGATCATGATCGGCTTGCCCGACATGCGGCCATCGAGCTTGAGGAAGGCGATGACGGAGCCGGTGAAAGTGATGGCGCCGATGGCAACGCCAAGGCTCATCTCGATCAGCGCCTGGGCGTGGATGTCGCCATTGGTGCCGATGCCGAAACTTTCCGGCGCGTAGATGGCGGCTGCCGCTACCATGACGGCGGCAAGGCCGACCAGCGAGTGGAAGGCGGCGACCAGCTGCGGCATCGACGTCATGGCGATGCGGCGCGCTGTAACGGCGCCGACGCCGCCGCCGATGGCCAGACCAAGCACGATCAGGCCGAAGCGCCCGGCGGACGGAGTCGCCAGCGCCAGCGTGGTGGCAATGGCAATGCCCATGCCGATCATGCCGTAGAGATTGCCTTGGCGGCTGGTGGTCGGATGCGACAGGCCGCGCAGCGCCATGATGAACAGGACGCCGGAGACCAGGTAGAGGAAGGACGCGAAGTTGGCGTTCATGGCTCTCTACCGGTCCTTCTTCTTGTACATGGCCAGCATGCGCTGGGTGACCAGGAAGCCGCCAAAGATGTTGACTGAGACCAGCATCAGCGCGACGAAGCCGAAGCCGGTGGCAATGCCGGAGGCCGAGATGCCGACGGCCAGCAGCGCGCCGACGACGATGACCGAGGAGATGGCGTTGGTGACCGCCATCAGCGGCGTGTGCAGCGCCGGCGTCACCGACCAGACGACGTAGTATCCGACGAAGATCGCAAGTACGAAGATGGCGAAGCGGAAGACGAAGGGATCGATGGCGCCGCCGGACAGTGCGTGCGCGGCATCGCCCGCCGCATCGACGCCACCGGGCGCGTTGGCCAGGTTCTGCACAGCCAGCCGGACGGCGGCACTTGCCTGGTCGAGCTGATCGAGGGCTTTCTGCAAGGTCTGATCCATCACGCGATCCCCTTCGGCTTGGCGGCGGACTTGCCGGCAGTGGCTTTGTCGGACGCCTTTTTCGGTGCAGCCTTCTTCGGCGTGGCATCAGCCACCATGGTCTCGGCCGGAATGGCCGCCGGTTCGATATGGGGCTGTTCCGCCGCCTTGGCGAAGGCCGGATGCACCACGCGGCCAGCGTCGGTCAGCATCGTCGCCTTAACCAGATCGTCTTCGCGGTTGATGGCGAGCGTCTTGCTGGTCTTGTCGACCAGCGTCTCGAGGAAGGCGAACAGGTTCCTGGCGTAGAGCAGCGAGGCCGATGCGGCGACGCGGCCGGGCACGTTGAGGTGGCCGACGATCTTAACGTTGTTGGCCGTCGTCACCACCTGACCCGCAACCGCGCCTTCGACATTGCCGCCGCGCTCGACGGCGAGGTCGACGATCACCGAACCCGGCTTCATCGAGGCGACCATCGCCGCCGACACCAGCTTCGGCGCCGGCCGGCCGGGGATCAGCGCCGTGGTGATGACGATGTCCTGCTTGGCGATGTGCTCAGCGGTGAGCGCTGCCTGCTTCGCCTGGTACTCCTTCGACATTTCCTTGGCGTAGCCGCCGGCGGTCTCGGCCGCCTTGAACTCCTCGTCCTCGACGGCGAGGAACTTTGCGCCAAGCGACGCCACCTGTTCCTTGGCGGCGGGACGAACGTCCGTGGCGGTGACGACAGCGCCGAGACGGCGCGCCGTGGCGATCGCCTGCAGGCCGGCAACGCCGACGCCCATGATGAAGATCTTCGCCGCCGGCACGGTGCCGGCCGCAGTCATCATCATCGGCAGCGCGCGGTCATACTCCGATGCGCCGTCAATCACGGCCTGGTAGCCGGCGAGATTGGCCTGCGACGACAGCACATCCATCGACTGGGCGCGGGTGATGCGCGGCATGAATTCCATCGAGAAGGCGGTGACCCCAGCCTCGGCAAGCGCCGCGACCGCGGCATCATTGCCGTAGGGATCCATGATGGCGATGACCGCCGCACCCGATTTGTAGCCCTTCAGCTCGGCGTCGGTCGGCCGGCGCACCTTCAGCACCACATCCGCCCGGCTCGCATCCGAAGCCTTGCCGATCGCGGCACCCGCCTTGGCGAACTCCTCATCGGGAATGCGCGACTTGGTGCCGGCGCCCGTCTCGACGGTGACGTCGAAGCCCAGCGCCGCCAGCCGCTTCACGGTATCGGGCGAGGCCGCGACACGAGGCTCGCTGGCATCGAGCTCGCGAGGGATGAAAACCGTCTGTCCCACCGCATGATCCTTTCGGCTGGAACCTGTTTGCGCAAGAGTGCGGCCGGATATCCGGCTACGCCCTGGCAAGGGGTCTGTATAGACTATCGGAGAATGAAGGCGCCGAGGGCGAGGATCAGCACGAACAGGATGGTCGCGGAGAAGAAGCCGCCTGCGAAGAAGCCGAAAGCCATGGCCAGGAGCAGGGCGCCGCAGAACAGCGAGCCGTATTTGGCCAGCGCCAGAAAGCCATGATAGGTGCGGTCATGTTCGGCATAGTCCATCTTCGCGCCCAGTTCGACAGGACCGGTCGGCGTGTGATCAGCCATAGGAATACCCCTTCGAAGACATCTTTGAGGCACATAGCGAAAAGCCGGGCCAAGAGCAATGGCGCTATTGCCGCACGACCAGTGACAACAGCCTCAAAGGAATGTTGAAAGCCGGCGGTATGGGCTTGTCGCCGGCCTGGCGTCGAAGGTTGAGGATTTTGCGTTTCAACCGGCTAGATGCGGAAACAGCCCGAGCAGCCCAATGACGATCAGATAGAGCGCGACGATGTAGTTGAGCAGCCGCGGCATCACCAGGATCAGCACGCCGGCAATCAGCGAGATCAGCGGGGTCAGTGCTAGCTCGGGAATATGCATGTCGGTTCCTTTCTATGGCCGCGTCGGCGTCGTGACGTCCAGAACGCCGAAGCGGCCGGAAAGCTCCTCGCACCGGGCGCTAAAGTGCGCCGGCTTTGCCGACATTACGCTGCTTCGCGAAAATATTTAGCGGTGGGCAGGATGGTCAGCGGCGCGAGCTCGCCGGCCGGCGCCTTGGCAAACAGCATACGCCGCTCCAGCGCCGTCGACTGGAAGAAGGGAAAGCGCTCCAGCGTCGGGGCCATGTTCTGCTCGCAGATCGATTCATAGAAGAAGATCGGCATGGTGAAGGGCGGGTAGAGGCGCGGCTCGCCGACCTGCACCGATCCGAAGATGCGATGGTAGAAGGCCGTGTGCTCCTCGCGGATCATCGAAATGCAGCTGGTGGCGTTGAAGAAGGTGTTGGCGATAACCGCGAGCCGCAGCGTGACATAGGGCAGGGCGCGGTTGGCCGACGACATTTGCGGATCGATCGCCAACCGGCTCGGGTCGATGAAGGTTTCACCGCGCGCCAGCCGCAGCAGCAGCCGGTCGCCGAAAACGGTCATGATCGGCGCTTCGGGGGTCTCACGGGTCAAATGGTGGAGCCTGACGGTGCTGACCAGCTCGCCATCCATGAAGACGCCGAAACAGTAGCAATTGCGCACTTCGTCAAGGGGATCGACGAGCTTCTGTTCGGTAATGGTGTCAAGCAGGCCGTGTGTATGAAAGGCCTTGTAGCGCAGCCGGTAGACCGCTTCGAGATCCTCGCCGCTTTCGCAGCGCCGGTATTCGACACGCTCGAGGACGTCGAGGACGTTGCGGGCGAACAAGGAAGGCGGGCCGGATTTGACTGCCGCACCCGAAAGCACACCTGACTGATGCGTGTCCATTACTTCCCCTCGTACCGCCGCAGGAGAACAATACCGGACGACCGAAGGAACAAGAAGATGAAACTCTAATCGTCTGTGTTTACCGATCATTAACCTTAACAATCAGTTAACGCCTAGACAATACAACGCTTTTTAGACGGGCTTTTCAAGCGCAATTTAATGACGGGTCAGGGCGTGGCGAGTTTTGCCGCCGGCCGCAGCTCGGCGGCGAAAGGCCAGGTCACGTTGGACATGGTCTCTATGCCCGAGGCACTGAGTGCTGCGCCAAACAGGAAGCCCTGGACGAGGTCCGGCTTGACCGAATGCACCAGGATCTTCAGCTGTTCGAAGGTTTCCACACCTTCGATGGTGACGGTCAGCCCGAGCACGCGGGTCAGGTCGACGATGCCCTTCAACAAGTCGAGCGAACGCTTGTTCTGGGTCACGTCCATCAGGAACGAACGGTCGATCTTGATCTTGTCGAGCGGCAGCTTGTGGAGGTAGCTCAGGCTTGAATAGCCGGTGCCGAAATCGTCGAGCGCAATGCGCACGCCAAGCTGCTTAAGTTCCTCGATATACTGGCGCGTTAGCGATTTGTCGTCGAGCAGTGCGGTTTCGGTGACTTCGATCTCGAGGCGGCCGGCGGCGAGCCCCGAAGTGGCAAGCGCGTCGCGAACCTTCTGGACAACGTCGCGGTTGCGGAAATCCTTGGCCGAAAGGTTGACCGAGACGCTGGTCTGTGCGGGCCATTTAGCGCATTCGGCGCAGGCAGCCGCGAGCACAAAAGTGCTGATCTCGGAAATGATGCCCATTTCTTCGGCCAGCGGAATGAAGATGCTGGGCGAAACCGGCCCGAGATCGGGATGATCCCAGCGGCACAGCGCCTCGCAACTGGCGATGCGCATGGTGTTCATCGCCACGATCGGCTGATAGACCACCCGCAGCGCCTTGCCTTCGACCGCCGTGCGCAGATCGGCCTTCATCAGCTGGCGGTTGCGGAACGCCGCATCCATCGCTGCCTCGAACAGCCGCCAGTTGTTCTTGCCGAGTTCCTTGGCCTTGTAGAGCGCCAGATCGGCCTTGACGATCATGGCGTCGACATCGGTGTCGTCGACCCTGGACAGCACGGCGCCCGCGCTTGCCTGGATGCGCAGACCGTGGCCTGCGACGTCGACCTCGCCCTGCAGATCGGCAAAGATCTGGTCGAGCAGGCCCGTCAGATGGCTTTCATCCTCGACGCGGTCGAAGAAGATCATGAACTCGTCGCCGCCGAAGCGGCTGACATTGACGCCTTGCCCGGCGACGGCCGCCAGTCGCTCGGCAACGGCATAGATAAGTCCGTCGCCGACCGGATGGCCGAGGGTGTCGTTGACGCTCTTGAAATCATCGAGATCGAGCACCGCCAGGGCGCACAGGCGGTCGCGGCTGCCCGACGCCATGGCTTCACCGACCAGCTCATGGAAATACGCGCGGTTCGGCAGGCCGGTAAGGCTGTCATAGCGCGCCATGAAGCGGATTTTTTCCTCAGCCTCGACGCGGGCGGTGACGTCCTCGAAGGTGATGACACCGAGATCCTGATTGCCTTCGCGGGCCGAGAACTCATAGTGCTGGCCATTGGAGAAGGAGACCAGCACCTTGCGGTCGCGGCCCTCGCGCAAGGCGCGCGTCAGCTGCGCTTCGACATAACGACAGTCTTTCGGCGCCAGCATGCCGCCCGCAACGCCGCGCAGGAGCAGCGAATGGATCGACCGCCCGAGCAGCTGGTCGGGCGAGCGCAGCGACATCAGATGCGCGGCTTCGGCATTGCCGACCACGACCTTGCCGTCGGGGCCGAGCATGACCAGGCCATGCGACATGGTGTTGAGCGCGCGGTTGAAGCGCTCGGCGAGCCTGGCGGCCGTCTTGCGCTCCGAAATGGCGTTGAACAGCACGGTGCGGACGTGGCTGGCCATCCGGGTGATGATGAAGATGAACGGCACTATGTAGAGGCCGAGGATGAAATCGCCGAGATGTCCCTTGAGCATCAGCCCGACCGCGATCGGCAGCACGACCGTGAAGGCCTGCACCGCAACCATGGTCTTGGAGCCGTAATTGCGGCCGACAATGGTCACCGTCGAGCCCATTATGACGGCGATGGCGGCACTTTCCCCGAAGACATCGGGAATGAGATAGATTGAGGTGAAGCAGAAAAGCCCCATGAAGAAAGCCTGGATGGTGCCGCCAACCAGGTAGTAGCGTTCCCACTTCTTGGCTTGTTCATAAGTTTCGAAACTGCCTATGCGCAGGCCTTTGCGGATGCCGTAGTAACGGTAAAGCCCCGCCGCAAGCATAAGCGCGGCCAATGCAAGATAGGCCGGATGCCCCGAGGTAAAATAAACCAGAATGCCGATGAGGCCATGGCAAAATGCGCCAATCAGCAGGATCCCGGGATCGTTGAACAACGATCGCACGAACCCAGCATAGACGTCCTCACCTATCTCTGCGGCTTTGTTTTCTTGCATGGCCTGCGGTGTCGCACGAACCGCAGTCATGTCACATTCGCCTTAAGAAAGGTTTAGAGATGCCGTTCCGACGCCTGGCGTCAAGTCGGCTCCATCGGCGTAAACCGCGAAAATTCGTGTTCAGGTAAACAAGGCGTATCGATCACTCGGCGGCCTGAAGTTCAGGCCGCGCCGGCGTGTTGGCCAGCCGCTCGACAAGCCTTGTGCGCTCGCCCTCTGCCTTTTCGGCGCTGGCTTGCCTGACATGGCCGTAGCCGCGAATGAGCGCCGGCACCGAGGCAAGGGCGATGGCGGCCTCGATCCTGCCTGGCGCAAGTGCCTTGGCGACAAGCTCCAGATCGGCCTCATAGCGGGCCAGAAGCTGCCGCTCCATGCGCCGCTCAGTGCTGTAGCCGAACACGTCGAAGGCCGTGCCGCGCAGGCCTTTCAGCGCCGCCAGCAGGCGAAATCCCTTCATCATCCACGGGCCGAAGCTCGATTTCCTCGGCTTGCCGTCATTGCCGCGCCTGCCCATGATCGGTGGCGCCAGATGAAATTCGAGTTTGTCGTAGCTCTGGAACTGTTTTGAGAGCTCCATAGCGAAGGAGCCGTCGGTGTATAGCCGCGCCACCTCATATTCGTCCTTGATCGCCATCAGCTTGAACAGGTTTCTGGCGGCGGCCTCGGTCACCGCGGTCGAGTCAGGCACGGCCTTGGCCTCGGCAGCACGCAAAACCGCCAGCTTCTCGGCATAGCGCCTGCCATAGGCGGCATTCTGATAGGCAGAGAGGAAAGCGACGCGGCGGGCGATGATATCGTCCAGCGTCTTGGCGATCTCAGTGGCCTTGCCCGGCTGGGCGACGAGGCCGCGCACAAACTCCGGCTGATGCGCGGCGCGCCGGCCCCAGCGGAAGGCGGCGATGTTCATCGCCACCGCCTCGCCGTTTAATTCGATTGCTTTTTCAACGGCTTGCGCCGACAGCGGCAGCCCGCCATTCTGGAAGGCGAAGCCGAGCATGAACATATTGGCGCCGAGTGAATTGCCGAACAATTGGGTGGCGGTGCGCGTGGCGTCGAAGAAATGCGTCTTGTCTTCGCCGGCGGCAGCACGGATCGCCTTCTTCAGGCGCTCGATCGGCAGCGAGAAATCGGCCGAACGGGCGAATTCGCCGGGCATGATCTCGGCGGTGTTGGCGAGGAAGATGGTATGGCCTTCGCGCACTGCGGCCAGCACCTTCTTGGCGCCCGAGACGACGAGGTCGCAGCCGAGCACCAGGTCCGCCTTGCCGGCCGAAACGCGGATCGCGTGGATGTCGTCCGGAGTGCGGGCGATGCGGACATGGGTGAACACCGAGCCGCCCTTCTGGGCGAGGCCGGCCATGTCGATCATGCCGCAGCCCTTGTCCTCGAGATGGGCGGCCATACCGAGCACAGCACCTATGGTGACGACGCCGGTGCCGCCGACGCCGTCGATGATCGCCGCCCAACCCTCGCTACCGAGCGGGAATTCGGCTGGCACCGGCACGCCGTCAAGCGGGTCGGAGCGCCCGGCAATGCCTTCGGCCTTCCTGATCTTGGCGCCGTGCACGGTGACGAAGGACGGGCAGAAGCCGTTGACGCAGGAGAAGTCCTTGTTGCAGCTCGACTGGTCTATTCTGCGCTTGCGGCCGAACTCGGTTTCGACCGGCTGGATCGAGACGCAGTTCGATTGCACCCCGCAATCGCCGCAGCCCTCGCAGACCAGTTCGTTGATGAAGACCCGCTTGTCGGGATCCGGGAAGGTGCCGCGCTTGCGGCGGCGGCGCTTTTCGGCGGCGCAGGTCTGGTCGTAGAGCAGCACCGAGACGCCCTTGACGTCGCGCAGCTCGCGCTGGACGAGGTCGAGGTCGTCGCGGTGGTGGATGGTGGCGCCGGAGGGGAATTCGGCCTTCCCCGCATATTTGTCCGGCTCGTCGGTGACGATGGCGATGCGCTCGACGCCTTCGGCGCGCACCTGCCTGGCGATCATGTCGACAGTCAGGCCGCCCTCATGCGGCTGGCCGCCGGTCATGGCGACGGCGTCGTTGTAGAGGATCTTGTAGGTGATGTTGGCATCGGTCGACAGCGCGAAGCGGATCGCCAGCGTGCCGGAGTGATTGTAGGTCCCGTCGCCGAGATTCTGGAAAATGTGGCCGCGCTTGGAGAATGGCGCCTGGCCGACCCATTGTGCGCCCTCGCCGCCCATGGCGGTGAAGCCGACCGTGTTGCGGTCCATCCACAGCGCCATGAAATGGCAGCCGATACCGGCGGCGGCGATCGAGCCGACCGGCACCTTGGTCGAGGAATTGTGCGGGCAGCCGGAGCAGAAGAACGGCGTGCGCGAACCGATATCGCTGGTGTCGGCAAGCATCGCCTGGAACTGGCGCAGCTTTGCCACCTTGGCAGTGATCTCTTCCGAAGGGCCGATTGTGCGCAGGATGCGCTCGCCCAGCGCAATGGCGATCTCGTTGGGGTCGAGCGCGCCCTTGGCCGGGAACAGCCAGTCGCCGCGCTCGTCCTTCTTGCCGACGATCATCGGCTGGGTGGCGGTGCCGTAGAGGTTTTCGCGCAGTTGCACCTCGATCAGCGAGCGCTTCTCCTCGACGACGACGATGGTGTCGAGGCCGCGGGCGAATTCGGCGATATGCTGCAGGTCGAGCGGCCATGGGCAACCGACCTTGAACAGGCGGATGCCGATGCGGCCGGCGGCGGCCTCGTCGATGCCGATGTCTTCCAGCGCCTGGCGGACATCGAGATAGCTCTTGCCGAGCGTGATGATACCGAGCTTCGGCGCGCGGCCGCCCGAATAGACGATGCGGTTCAGGCCGTTGGCATGGATGAAGGCGGATGCAGCGGCGCGCTTGTATTCATGCAGCCGCTCCTCCTGGCCGAGCATGTCGATCTCATCGCGGATGTTGAGGCCGCCGGGCGGCATATCGAACTCCGGCACGACGATGTTCAGGCGCTCGAGCGCGGCATCGACGGAGGCCGTGGATTCGATGTTGTCCTTGACGCATTTGATAGCCGCCCAGGTGCCGGCGAAGCGCGACATGGCAAAGCCGTAGAGGCCGTAGTCGATGATCTCCTGAACGCCGGCCGGGTTGAGGATCGGCACCATGGTGTCGACGAACAGGAATTCGGTGGCGTGCGCATTGGTCGATGATTCGGCCATATGGTCGTCGCCCATCAGCGCAAGCACGCCGCCATACTTCGACGATCCCGCGAGGTTGGCGTGGCGGAAAACGTCGCCGGAGCGGTCGACGCCCGGACCCTTGCCGTACCAGACCGAAAATACCCCGTCATGCTTGCCTTCGCCCAGCAATTCCGTCTGCTGAGAGCCCCAGCAGGCGGTGGCGGCAAGCTCCTCGTTGAGGCCGGGCTGGAAAACGATGTCGGCCTGCGCCAGCTGCTTTTTCGCCCGCCACAGCTGCATATCGAGGCCGCCGAGCGGCGAGCCGCGATAACCGGACACGAAGCCGGCCGTGTTGAGGCCGGCCCGGCGGTCGCGCTCGCGTTGCATCAAAAGCATGCGGATGACCGCCTGTGCACCGGACAGGAAGATGCGCTCCTTACCAAGATCGAACTTGTCGTCGAGCGCGACGTCGTGCAGCGTCATCAGGCATTTCCTCTGCGGAGACAGCACCGGGGGCGCGCAGCCAACGTAGGAGTGAGATGGCGCAGTCTTTCTCCGCTTGCAAGGCAGGTCAAACGAAATCGAAAGTGCCAGGCAAAGCGCAACGAACGATCCGCTGCCGTCGCGTATCCGGCACGAAATCGGTCCGCGGCGGTTGTCCGGCGACCAAAAATTTCCACGCAATCGCGCCGGGCTAAGACGCGTCAGCCTTTCGAGCAATCCGGCTTCGGCTCACCCGGCAGCTTGCCGTCGGGATGGCCGGCAAGATCGGGATTGGCCGTATAGAGCTGGTCGACCACCAGCGGCCGGTCGGGAAGGATCGACTGGTCCTCGCTCGACATCAGCGTCGTGTCGATCTTCTGCAGGAACGTGCCGTCAGGACCCCTGATGCTGATCGAAATCGCATAGGGCTTGTCCTTGACGATACAGGTCAGCGCCGGGCTTTCCAGGCTGACCTTGTCGAGCTTCGGCCAGACCTTCTGCTCGATCACCAGGGGAGGACCGCCAGCCGGATTCTGGAAGCTGGCGACCGCAACCTGGCCTTCGCCCATCGGCTGCAGGGGCCGCAGCGTCACGACATAGGTCGCCCGGGCGAGGCGGTAATTGAAGACGACGACCTTGCCGGAAACCTCGAACAGCTTGCCGTCGCCGCCGGTGTCGCGGCAGGCGCCAAGCGCAACGGCTGCAATGAGCGCAGCACCGACAAGGATCGAACGAAAAACAACCCTAGGCATTGTTGACCTCATGGGGCGCCGTGCGGCGGCGGCGATAGTGACGGCTTGCTTTCTGGCGGTTGCCGCACACAGCCATATCGCACCAAAGGCGGCTGGAATTGCGGCTCCTGTCGACGAACAGCCAGCTGCAATTGGGACAGATCCTGAGCCTGGCGACCGTGTCGTCGCGCAGCAGCGACAAGGCCGAAACCGCCAGCGCCGCCTCGAACGCGATCGGCGTCGATGGGTCGCCGAACGGTCTACCCGGTGCGCCGATTTCGGCCAGGCTCCGGTCGAGGCCGTTGGCGCAGGCCTTGAGAAAAGCGGCGAGGTCGCCGGCGGCAAGCGCACCTTTCGACACCGCGCCGCGAAACAGGCAGTCGGTCGTCTCGCGGATCGCCAGCACCACCGGGGCGATCCTGTCCGGCGAGGTCGCCTCCAGCGGTCTGCCGCCAAGCTCGGCACCGCGAAAGCCGCTTGCGGCATCGGCGAAGCGCGCGATCTCGGCCGGATCGTCAAAACGGTCGAAGGTCTTTTCCGGATCGTTGCGCAACACCACGGTGTTGGCCGTATCGAGCGCAAGAATGCCGCCGGTGAAGCGATGTGGGGTCCAAGATACTGTCATATCAGAAATCTAACCCATAAAACGCATTTGACAAGTTAGATTCTACGATGCAAACCTTGGCGCGGGCTCCGGCGCCCGGAAAGCTGTCTATGCTCTATTTCTTCCAGCAGGTGCTGAACGGGCTGCATTCCGGCGCGCTCTATGCGCTGCTTGCCTTCGGCTACGTGCTGACCAACGGCATCCTGCACCGGACCAATCTCGCCTACGGCGCGCTGTTCGCCTTTTGCGGCCAGACGATGATCCTGACCGTGGCCTTCGGCTATCAGGTATTGTGGCTGACCTTGCTGGCGGCAGTGGTGCTCGGCGTCGTCACGGCTTTCCTTTATGCCGCGCTGATCGGCCACGTGCTGTCGCGCAGCGTCTTCGAACCGCTGGCCGACCGCACGCCCAATGCCATTGTGGTGACGACGCTCGGCATCCTGCTGGTGCTGTCGGAAGCAAGCCGTATCGCCGCCGACACGCATGATTGGTGGCTGCCGCCGATGCTGGCGCAGCCCATCGTTTTTGCTCAGGATGCCGGCTTCCAGGCGACGCTGACGCTGATCCAGCTCATCGATTGCGCGGTGGTTCTGGCGGCAATCATGCTCGCTGCATGGGCGTTTGCCCGCTCGGGCTTCGGCCGCCGCTGGCGCGCCGTCTCCGACGATCCCAAAGCGGCTGCCATGTGCGGCGTGGACGTGCGCGCAGTGTTCCGGCATGCGGTGCTGTTCGGCGGTTTCTGCGCCGCGCTGGCCGGAATCATGGCCGCCCTTTACTACGGCAATGTCAGCTTCGGCTCCGGCCTCGTCTACGGGCTGAAAATCCTGTTCGTGACGGCGGTGGGCGGCTATCTCTCTCCGCCTCGGGCCGCGCTCGGTGCGGCCGCCTTCGGCATGGCGGAGTCGCTATGGGCCGGCTATTTCCCGATCGAATGGCGCGATGGCTGGATGTATCTGTTCCTGGTCGCGGCACTTGTGCTGATCGGTCCCGGCCGCGACCAGCAGAAGATCGCCTGATCGCCGCATCCGCTGTCAGACTTTGGTTGCATGACGCAGCAGCCGGTCGGCACTTATCCCCTGCCTCCCGTCACGACGGCGTTGATCGCGCCCATGCCATGTTGACCCGCCGAACCACGCACGGCATACCGTTGGGCCACAGCGGCGCGACGGAAAATAGGGGAGCCGGCGCGCCTTCGACCTCAGGGAGGAAATGCATGGCAGGGCTGCTCGCTCTATCCAGAACGATCGACCGTATGAACGAGTTCATCGGCCGGTGGATATCGTGGCTGATCCTGCTGGCAATCCTGGTCAGCGCCGCCAATGCCATCATCCGCAAGGTCTTCGACGTCTCGTCGAATGCCTGGCTGGAACTGCAGTGGTATCTGTTCGGCGCCGCCTTCATGCTGGCCGCCGCCTACACGCTGAAACAGAACGACCATATCCGCATCGACATCGTCTACGGCATGTGGTCGCGCCGCGTGCAGCACTGGATCGACCTGCTCGGCCATGTCTTCTTCCTGATGCCGTTTGTGACGCTGATGGTGATCTATTTTGTACCCTACGTGTCGCTGTCGTTCCGCAGCGGCGAAATGTCGAACAATTCCGGCGGCCTGATCATCTGGCCGGCCAAGGCGATCCTGCTCGTCGGCTTCTTTCTGCTGGCGCTGCAGGGCATCTCCGAGATCATCAAGAAGATCGCCATCATGCGCGGCGACATGGACGATCCCAATCCGTTCATCTCGGTGCACGAACAGGCCGAGCTCGAGGCGAAAGCCCTTGCCGAAGAAGCCAAGGCGCTCGCCCAGGAGGCGCGCCCATGATCGAGTTCATCGCCCAGAACATGGCGCCGATCATGTTCGCCTCGCTGATCATCTTCCTGCTGATCGGCTACCCCGTCGCTTTCTCGCTCGCCGCCAACGGCCTGATGTTCTTCTTCATCGGCGTCGTGCTGTCGCCCTATTCGGGCGGCTCGATCAACCTGGCGTGGCCGCTGCTGCATGCGCTGCCCGACAATTTCTACGGCAGCCGGGTGATGTCGAACGACACGCTCTTGGCAATCCCGTTCTTCACCTTCATGGGCATCGTGCTGGAACGATCGGGCATGGCCGAGGACCTGCTCGACACGATCGGCCAGCTGTTCGGCCCGGTTCGCGGCGGCCTTGCCTATGCGGTGATCTTCGTCGGTGCGCTGCTTGCCGCGACCACGGGCGTGGTCGCGGCTTCGGTCATCGCCATGGGCCTGATCTCGCTGCCGATCATGCTGCGCTACGGCTATGACCGACGACTGGCGTCGGGCGTCATCGCGGCATCCGGCACACTCGCCCAGATCATCCCGCCGTCGCTGGTGCTGATCGTTCTGGCCGACCAGCTCGGCCGTTCGGTCGGCGACATGTATGCCGGCGCGCTGATCCCCGGCCTGGTGCTGACCGGCCTTTACACGCTCTACATCCTGATCATGTCGATCGTCCGGCCGAACTCGATGCCGGCGTTGCCGCTGGCGGCCCGCACGCTTGGCCACGGCGTGCTGTCGCTGCTCGCGGCACTGCTGGTGGCAGTCGCGGCTTCCTATGCGGCCTATCGCTACCTTGCGCCGGCGCATGGCGACAATGCCGATATCCTTGGCGCCAGCATCGGGGTGATCCTGATCTATATCGTGGCGATCGCCGACAAGGGCCTGAACATCAACATGATGTCCAGGTTGGCGCAGCAGGTGATCATCGTTTTGATCCCGCCTCTGGCGCTGATCTTCCTGGTGCTGGGCACCATCTTCCTCGGCATCGCCACCCCGACGGAGGGCGGCGCCATGGGCGCCGTTGGCGCCCTGGCGATGGCGGCAATGAAGGGGCGGTTGTCGCTGGATGTCATCAAACAGGCGCTCGCGTCGACCACGAGGCTTTCCTCCTTCGTGCTGTTCATCCTGATCGGCGCGCGGGTGTTCTCGCTGACCTTCTACGGCGTCAACGGCCACGTCTGGGTCGAGCATTTGTTGACGTCGCTGCCGGGCGGCGAAGTCGGCTTCCTGATCGGCGTCAACATCCTGGTCTTCGTGCTCGCCTTCTTCCTCGACTTCTTCGAGCTCGCCTTCATCATCGTACCGCTTTTGGCGCCGGCTGCCGATAAGCTCGGCATCGACCTGATCTGGTTCGGCGTGCTGCTCGGCGTCAACATGCAGACCTCCTTCATGCATCCGCCTTTCGGCTTTGCGCTGTTCTACCTGCGCTCAGTCGCCGCGCGCGTGCCCTATCTCGATCGCCTCACCGGCAAGCAGATCGCGCCGGTGACCACCGGCCAGATCTATTGGGGCGCCGTGCCCTTCGTCTGCATCCAGGTGATCATGATCGGGCTGACCATCGCCTTCCCGCAAATGGTCATGCGCTACAAGGGTGCGGCCGTCGATCCGGGTACGATCGAGATCAACTTGCCTGATATGCCAGGCCTTGCGCCTCTCGGCACACCACCACCAGCCAACGGTGGTCCATCACCTGCGGCGCCACCGTCGAACGATCTCTCGCAGCCGCCGAATTTCGGCGAGACGCCGCCCGCCAAGCCGGCGGCGCCGGCGACCGACCTGTCGCAGCCGCCGAACTTCAACTGATGTGTGAACACTGAGAACCTGAGTGAGGATGTTATGAGAGCCGTGCGCCTGGAAGCGGTGGGCAGCATTGCGCTACGGGAGGTCGACAAGCCTGTTGCGGGACCGCAGGACGTTCTGGTGCGCGTCGAAGCCTGCGGCGTTTGCGGCACCGACCGTCACCTCCTCCACGGCGAATTCCCTTCGAGCCCGCCGGTGACGCTTGGTCACGAATTCTGCGGCATCGTCGAGGCTGTCGGCGACGCGGTTTCCGGCATCGCCATCGGTGACCGTGTTACCGGCGATCCCAACATCTTCTGCGGACGCTGCAGTCATTGCCGAGCCGGCCGCGTCAATCTGTGCAGCAATCTCAGGGCCATCGGCATCCATCGCGACGGCGGCTTCGCCGACTACGTCGTGATGCCGCAGAGCCAGGCCTTTCTTCTGCCTGCGAACCTCAAGCCAACGCATGGCGCCTTCTGCGAGCCGCTGGCCTGCTGCCTGCACGCTGTCGACCTCGCCGGAATCAGACCCGGCGCTGCCGTGGTGGTGCTTGGTGGCGGCGTCATCGGCCTGCTTACCGTGCAATTGGCGAGGCTCGCAGGAGCGGCGACCATCATCCTGTCGACGCGGCAGGCCTCCCGCCGTGCGCTCGCCGAAGAGCTCGGTGCAACGGCGACGGTCGACCCAAACGCGGTCGACCCGATCGAGGCGATCGCCGGCCCAACCGGCCTTGTGCCCGGCGGGGCCGACGTGGTGCTCGAATGCGCCGGTGTCCCCGATACCGTCGAACAATCGATGCGGCTGGCGAAGTCCGGCGGCTCGGTGGTGATCGTCGGCGTGATGCCGCAAGGCGTGAAAGTGCCCTTCGAACCGTTCGACATCCTGTTTCGCGAACTGAAGGTTCTCGGCTCGTTCATCAACCCCTTCACCCACAGGCGGGCGGCGGACCTTGTCGCGTCCGGCGCAATCGAGATCGACAAGCTCATCTCAAGGCAGGTCGGCCTGGAGGAAGCCGCCTCGGTGATCGCCAATCCGGCAGCGCCCGGCGAGGTCAAGGTGTTGGTGGTGCCGGGCATGGAATGAAGGGCAGCCTCAATCCTGCGGCGTTGGCGATTGGCGAAACGGCGATGACCGCGCCCCTCTCCCCGTCACTATACGGGGACAGGATGCCGGCAGGCAGGTGAGGGGTAGCGTCAACGCTCGGAAAAATAAGCTGTAATTTCGGGGCGGCTACCAAGCCCAAGGCGATCGATCGCCGAAGTTTGCGCCGCCCCTCATCCACCTGCCGGGACCTTCTCCCCGTATAGTGACGGGGAGAAGGGACAGATCCCAGCCTACAGTTTGCCGTTGCGCTGCTGGACCATCATGAAGGTGTCGTAATTGTACTCGGCCACCTGCGCCCACAGATAGTGCTCCTTGCGGAAGCCCTTGATCGAGTCCCAGATCTTCTTGAACGGTGCGTTGGTGGCTTCCATTTCGGTGTAGACCTCATTGGCCTTCTCGAAACAGGCGGCCATGATGTCCTGGCTGAACGGGCGCAATTTCGCGCCGCCGGCCACCAGCCGCTTCACCGCCGCAGGATTGAGAAAATCGTATTTCTGCAGCATGTTGGCGTCCGCCGCCTGCGCGGCGGTGTGCACAAGCGACTTGTAGGCGGGCGACAGCTCCTCGTACTTGGCCTTGTTGAACAAGAGATGGACGGTCGGGCCGCCTTCCCACCAGCCGGGATAATAGTAGTAGGGCGCGACCTTGTAGAAGCCGAGCTTCTCGTCGTCATAGGGGCCGACCCATTCGGCGGCGTCGATCGTGCCTTTTTCCAGCGCCGGATAGATGTCGCCACCGGCGATCTGCTGCGGCACGACGCCGAGCTTCTGCACCACTTTGCCGGCAAAGCCGCCGATGCGCATCTTGAGGCCGGACAGGTCGGCGACGGTGTTGATCTCCTTGCGGAACCAGCCGCCCATCTGCACGCCGGTGTTGCCGCCGGGCAGGCCGAAAAGACCCTGCGTGGCAAGAAACTCGTTGAACAGGTCGATGCCGCCGCCATGATAGTGCCAGGCGTTCATGCCGCGCGCGTTGAGCGAGAACGGCACCGCCGCACCGAGCGCCCATGTCGGGTCCTTGCCCCAATAATAGTATGACACCGTGTGGCAGGCCTCGACGGTGCCGGCAGTGGTGGCGTCGGCGGCCTGCAGGCCGGGCACGAGTTCGCCGGAGGCGAAGACCTGGACCTGGAAATTGCCGTCCGTCGCCTCAGACAGCATCTTGGAGAAGACTTCGGCGCCGCCATAGATCGTATCGAGTGACTTGGGAAAGGATGACGCCAACCGCCACGTCACTTTCGGATTGGACTGGGCGATTGCCGGTGCGGCTAGCGTAGCGGCAGCCGCCGCTGCGCCCACGCCGGTGACCCCGGCCTTGCGGATGAATGAACGACGATCCATGCAGTTCCTCCCTATTGGACCAACAACCGATATCAGGGACATCTCCTCACGTCCGGTATCGATTTGCCCGAAACAATACACGGGCAAAAGGTCGAGTCCAGCATGGTGGCGGGATTTGACGGCGGCGCTGGCGACAAATCCGCGGGCCGGCCGGCCAGCCTGCAACTATAGTCTAACGTTCGCCGCGTGGCCCATGCGAGATGGCGAAACTTGCCATGGAAAAGCGCCTTCGGATCGCCTATTTTGCAGGCACAATAGCTATTCGCTTCGCGCCAAATGGAATCCGGACCCAAAATGCACCAGCCGCTCGTCGCCATATCAACCGACGTCCGTCAGTTCGACAACTACACCTGGCATGCCGTCCCGCAGCAATATATCGAGGCAGCACTTTCCGGCGCCGGCGTGTTCCCGCTTTTGGTGCCGTCATTCGGTGACCGGCTCGACTTCGACGAGCTGTTGTCTTCGGTCGACGGTGTCATGGTCACTGGCTCGAAGTCCAACGTGCATCCATCGCTCTATGGCGGCGACGCCAGCGAAGCCAACGGCCCCTACGACCCGGCGCGCGATTCCACCACGCTGCCGCTAATCCGCAAGGCGATCGAGCGCGGCGTGCCGCTGCTTGCCATCTGCCGCGGCATCCAGGAGTTGAACGTTGCGCTGGGCGGCACGCTTGGCACCGAGATCCAGGAGCGCGAAGGCTCGC
Organism: Mesorhizobium sp. C416B; assembly: GCF_030323165.1. Classification (NCBI taxonomy): domain Bacteria; kingdom Pseudomonadati; phylum Pseudomonadota; class Alphaproteobacteria; order Hyphomicrobiales; family Phyllobacteriaceae; genus Mesorhizobium; species Mesorhizobium sp. C416B. The sequence continues at coordinate 3,404,764 of NZ_CP100471.1, read as the reverse complement.
TCGACCATCGCGCGCCGGTGAGCGACAACCAGGACGAACGCTTCGCCATTCACCAGACCATTTCGATCAAGCCGGGCAGCTGCCTGGCCGGCGTGTTTGGCGCCGGCGACATCAAGGTCAACTCGCTGCACCGCCAAGGCATCGACCGGCTCGGCTCGAAGCTGCAGGTCGAGGCGGTTGCCGGCGACGGCACGGTGGAGGCAGTTTCGGTGAAGGACGCCCGCGCCTTCGCCGTCGGCGTGCAATGGCACCCCGAATACTGGGTCAAGTCGGACAACAACTCGGCCAAGATCTTCCGCGCCTTCGGCGATGCGGTGCGGCTGCATGCGGCGGCGAAGGCCGGCGCGCGGGCGGCGGCGGAATAAATCCCGACGATCAATTGCCGGCGGATTGATCCCGTTCGCCGGTTGTCGCCAGCGAAAGCAGCGGCGTGGCCGGAGCGTAGGATTCGTAGCCGTCGCCATCCGCAACCGAGAAGGTGACGATCGGGTCGGTGCCGTCGGCGCTGAACGCGATCGTGCCGTCCTCGCCCTCTCGCCAGAATTTTGCCCGCTCGATCCCCGGCAGCAACCCGCGGCAGTTCGGCGCCACGGTCAACAGCGACAGGCCATCGTCAATCGCGGCGCCGCGGCTAACCGCGCAGTCGCCTTCGTCGCCATTGGCGACCAGCCTGAAGGTGGTTGCCGGCCTTGCTTCATTGGCCGAACTTTCACTGCTGCCGCCGTGAAACAGCTGAAAGCCGGCGAAAAGTGCCGCTGCCGCAATCAATGCCGGAAGTTTCGTCATCTTGCACTCCGCGCCCCCCGGCGCAGATGCAGAATGATTCCAAAGCGTTAAGCCGACGTTAACGAGTGTGGCAGACAGCCGCTCAGCTTCGTGGCTTGACTTGCGCCGTCTCCGGCACCGGGGTCAGTGGCCGGCGCTCGCTGAACCAGGATACCAGATTGTCGACGCACAGATCCGCCATGGCGCGGCGCGTGTGGTGCGAGGCCGAACCGACATGGGGCAAAAGCGAGGTGTTGGGCGCCTCCAGCAAAGCCTTGGGCACATTCGGTTCATCGGCGAAAACATCGAGCCCGGCCGCGGCGATGGTGCCGTTGGCAAGCGCTGCGGCGAGGTCTGCCTCGTCGACCGTGCTGCCACGGCCGATGTTGACGAAAACGCCGTTGGCGCCAAGCGCCGCCAGGATTTCGGCATTGACCGCCTTCTCCGTGGAAGCGCCGCCCGGCACTACGGAAATCAGCGTATCGACCGCTTCGGCAAGGCCCTTCAGCGTCGGGTGGTATTCATAAGCCAGACCTTCGACCTTGCGCCTGTTGTGGTAGGCCACCGGCAGCCCGAACGCTTCCAGCCGGCGCGCAATGGCAAGGCCGATGCGGCCCATGCCGAAAATGCCGACATGCCGACCGCGCAAGGTCAGCCGGCTCAGGGGATAGTTGCCCTTCTTCACCCAACTGCCGTCGCGCAGCCATTTCTCGGCGTTGTAAAGTTCACGCACGGTGTTGAGCAAAAGGCCGATCGTGGTGTCGGCGACCTCCTCGGTCAAAACATCGGGGGTGTTGGTGACCATGATGTTTTTCTTGGCCGCATGGCCGGCATCGACCGAATCATAGCCGACGCCGAAGGAGGCGATGAGTTCGAGGTTGGGCAATGCATCCATCAATGCCGCATTGACGCCGGCAAAGGACGCAATGGCGCGCACGTCATGGCGCATCTCCTCGGTGACCAGGGCGGGATCGGCGCGCTCTATCTTGACCCGCTTGAAGGTGCGGTCGATGCGCTCGACCGCATGGTCGTTGAAATGTCCCGGCACCAGAACGGCGACGGTCTGCAACGCATCAGTCTTGGTCATGCACGCTCCACCGGCTTGCCGGTCGACTGGCGCACATGCAGTTCCGGCTTGATCAGTTCCTGTGACGGCCGTACCGCCTGTCCGTTCAGCTTGTCGAGCAGCGCGCTGGCGGCACGGCGGCCGACCTCTCGCTGGCCATTCCAGACTGTGGTGAGCGCCGGTGTCGCGATTGCCGCCTCCTCGAGATCGTCATAGCCGGTCACCGAGATGTCGGCGCCCGGCACCAGGCCGGCGCGGGCAATGCCGTTCATCAGGCCGATGGCGACCAGATCATTCCAGCAGCAAGCGGCGGTTGGCTTGTCTTTAAGCGCCAGAAACTGTCCAGCCGCCTCGAATCCGCCCTGCTTGGTGCGCGGCCCGGCGATGCGCCAGGACGGCCTGACCTCAAGCCCGGCGGCCTCCATGGCGTTGAGATAGCCCTGGTAGCGGTCGCGCCCGGTCGAGGTCTGGTCGGTGCCGCCGATCATGGCGATGCGCTTGTGCCCGAGCGAGATCAGATGATTGGTGGCAAGTGCCGTGCCATAGGCATCGTCGCCGCGAAACACCGGCACGTCGGCGCCTTCCACGCTGCGTGCGATCAGCACCGCCGGCAGGCCGTTTTCCTCGGCCATGACGATGTCGGAGGCCGGCGTGCCGATGGCCGGGGACATGATGACGCCGTCGGCGCCGAGCTGCAGCAGCGTGTCGATGAAGGTGCGTTGCTTTTCCAGCTGGTCGTAGTGATTGGACAGGATGAAGGTCTGCCGGCTGCGATCGAGTTCGCTCTCGATCGAGCGCAGGATCTCGGCGAAGAACGGGTTCATGATGTCATGCACGACGACGCCGACAATGCCCGAGCGCGAGGTGCGCAGTGAGGCGGCGCGGCGGTTGTAGATATAACCGATGGCCCGCGCATGTTCCTTGATGCGGTCACGCGTGGCGCCGGCGACCAGCGGGCTGTCGCGCAGTGCGAGGGAGACCGTGGCCGTGGACACGCCAAGCGCATCCGCGATCGTCGAAAGCTTGATCTTTTGTGCCAGCCCTTCGCTCCCCGAGTTTTTTTAAAATTTTTTAAATGCGGCGTTATGCCATCGGATTCGGAGCAAATCAAAGTTTTTTCGCCAGCGCCTCCGCCTCGGCATCGACGGTCGTGCGATTGCGCAGCCGCAAACGGTGCTCGCGATGGATGATGTAAAGGCCGCTGGCGACGATGATGGCAGCACCCACCAGCGTCCAGCGGTCGGGGAACTGGTGGAAGATGATCCAGCCGGACAGGATCATCCAGACCATCTGCGAATAGGGGTACGGCGCCAGCGCCGTGGTAGTCGCCAGGCGGTAGGCCTGCACCAGCAGCCAGTGGCCGCCGGCGCCGAACACGCCCAGCATCATCAGTATGAACCAGTGCCAGCCATCCTGCGGCAGCCCATGCGAGAACGGCAGCATCGGCAGAAGCAGCACGGCCGGCGCCAGCGCCGAAAACAGGATCAGGCTTTCCGAGGTTTCGCTGGCTGACATCCGCCGCGTCATGATGACGTAAAAACTGTTCGACAGCATCGAGCCGAGCGCGAAAAGATGGCCGATGCCGAACACGCCGATGCCCGGCCTTGTAATGACGAGCACGCCGACAAAGCCCGACAGGATTGCCAGCCAGCGCCGCCAGCCGGCCCATTCACCAAGCAGCGGTCCGGCAAGGGCGGTGATCACCATCGGCCCGAAGAAGTAGATCGAGGTGGTCTCGGCCAGTTGAAGCGTTTTGAGCGCCATGACGTTGCACATGGTCGAGCCGAACAGCAGACCGCCGCGCAGGATGTGGGCCGGCAAATTGTTGGCGCGGAAGCGCGACGGCTCGCGCCAGCCGCGCAGGAAGACGCCGACAAGCAGGACATGGACGGTGAAGCGGGCCCAGGCGACGATCAGCGCCGAGACGCCGGCCAGGACCAGATATTTGCTCGATGTGTCGAGAAAGGTGAAAAAGACATAGGTGGAAAGCATGAACAGCATCGCGGCGGGCGGCGTTGCGCTTTCGTCTGATCTTGCGGGAACGTTCAATGTCAGGCCGGGCAGGGAGGAGCAACGCTTAACCTTTGCGGCAATCGCCTGCGCCCGGCAAGCCAAAAGCGACTGGCACAACAGGCGTCTGAGACAGGTTCAGCGCAGGCCAATCCGATGCCCAATCCGATGCCAGCTAAGGCGCCTTGCGTTCCGCTGCGACGTTCTGACATCCCGGTGCTTTGCCGTCGGATGCCATTTGCGCCTGGAGATGAAGCCACAACGCCTGGGCGACGGGTCCATGCGGTCGGTCGCGCCGGCGCACCGCCGCCAAGGTCTCCGTCCGGCCGGGCAGATGTGCACCAGCGATCGAGATCAGCCTCCTATCCCGCAGTTCATCCTCGATCAGCCATCCCGGCAGATGGCCCCAGGCCAATCCGTGAAGGATCAGTTCCTTCTTCATCAGATGATCCGGCGCCGAGCACTGATGCGCACCGTCGACGAGGAAATAGCTCTCCGGCGACGGCCGCCGCGCCGTGTCGCGGATCACGCACTGGGTGAAGGGCCGCATCTGCTCCGGCGCAATCTCCCGGCCAGGCGCGAAGGGCAGGAACCCAGGCGCCACCACCGGCACGAGCGTCACCGCGCAGAGATCGATCCGCTCGAGATGCGGATCGGAAGGATCCGCGCGATGGAAGACGAGGTCAGCCTCGCCTTCCATCAACCGTTCGAGCGGACCGCCGATCGCCTCATACTCCAGACGCAGGCGTGTCCTGGTGCATTCGGCAAAGAAGCCGCTGAGCATAGGCAGGATTTGCGGTCGCGGGCACAGATCACCCATGACGACACGCAGGACCGTCTCCTCGCCACTCGCCAACTGGCCCGCATAGGTTCGCAGATGGTCGAGCTCGCGCAATGTCAGCTGCGCTCGCGCGCGAAACTCGCGGCCCGCCTCCGTCAGCCCCACCCGATATCCGCTGCGGTCGAGAAGTGTGAGCCCGAGCAACTGCTCGAGGCGTGCAACAGCGGCGAAGACGGATGGATGCGATCGGTTCAAGGCAAGGGCGGCCGCCTGGAAGCTGCCCTCGCTTGCCACGGCGTCAAAGCACCGTAGGTCGTGGAGTTTCAGACCATTCATTATAGTCAAAACCTACTGAGATTGTCCAATCATAGTAATTTTCCTGGATAATTACGAGGCCTAGGGTGGCTCATTCAAAGGGCGGCGGGAGCATCGAACTCCTTTCGCCAGGGTGAGATGAGGACCAGATGACTGACACGCTTTATTTTACGACGGGCGACGGCTGCCGGATCGCCTATCAGCTGGCGGGGGCCGGCCCTGTGCTTGTGCTCTCGAATTCCATTGCGACGAACCTGCATATGTGGGACCGGCAGCTTGCGGAATTTGCCGGATCTTTCCGGGTGCTGCGCTATGATCTGCGCGGCCACGGCAGTTCCGATGCTCCGGCCGGAGCCTATTCGCTCGATCGGCTGGGCCGCGACGTCCTTGAGCTGCTGGATGCGCTTCAGATCGCCCGCGTGCATTTCTGCGGGCTGTCGCTGGGCGGCTTCGTAGGGCAGTGGCTGGGTATCCATGCCCCGGACCGCATCGAGCGTCTCATCCTTTCCAACACCTCGCCGCATCTCGGGCCGGCGTCTTACTTTGATGAGCAGATCGGTACTGTCCTTGCAGCGAGCAACATGTCGGCCACCGCGGATATGTTCATGCACAACTGGTTTCCCGCCTCGATGCTTGTCGGCCCAAACGAAACCGTCGACGCGTTCCGCGCGATGGTCCTGGCGACGCCGCCCCAAGGTCTCGCGGGATGCTTCGCCGCCGTACGCGATTGCGATCTGCGCCGGACTGTCTCCCTCATTACCGCGCCCACCCTGGTGATCGGTGGAGAAGACGACAAGGTAACGCTGGCAAGCCACAGCGAGGCGATCGCAGCCAGCATCCCCGGCGCCACGCTTACACTGCTTCCGGGCGTCCATATGCTGAACGTCGAGCGGCCGACTGAATTCATGAGCGCCGTTACACGCTTCCTGCTGAATTAGGCGTGCATGCGGGCGCCCTTGGTGATCTTGTCGACGAGTTTCTTGTCGGTACGCAACGCGATGCCGACGATCTTGGCGTCCTCAGGCCCGAACTCGGCGAAGACCGCGCGGTTGGCCGCATCGAAGCCGGTGGCAAACATCTCCTCGACATAGGCTGACCCCGTCACGCCCCGCTCCAGCGCCTTCCGGTGGATGGAGTTGAGCGTCGGCCCATCGGCCGAAAGCACGATGACCGGCTGGATCGACAGAGGATTGTAAAGGTTGCCGGCGCGGTCGCGGTAGGGTTCGCCGATAATGCCGGGGAATTGCGCGACGATGCCGCTGGTCAGGAAGGCGGCGACGTTGAGCTTTTGCCAGACGGCGAGATCGTCCCGCAGCACGATTGCAAATTTCGTATCGAACACCAAAATGAGGACTCCGGAGCACGCCCATGAAGGGCAGGGATAGGTGATGACGCACGATCTAGAAGGTGAGGCGACGCAGGGTCTTGAACGTTCGTGCGCGGATGAAGACCGGATCGTGTCGGCGCCTGTTACCGCTGGCATCGAGCGCATCGAGGCGCATTTCCATGGCAACGCCTTCGACCTGCACCGTCATGATACACTTGCCGTCGGCGTGACGCTTTCCGGTGTGCAGCGCTTCCACTACAGGGGCACTGTCAACCACAGCCTGCCCGGCCAGGTTATCGTGCTGCATCCCGACGAAGTGCACGATGGCGGCGCCGGGACCGAGGATGGTCTGCGCTACCGGATCCTCTATCTGGAACCGTCACTGCTGCTCGACTGCCTCGACGGCGCGCCGCTGCCTTTCGTCAGGGATGCTGTGGTCAGCGATCCTGCCTTGCGTGGCACGCTGCTTTCGGCTCTGGCGCCGCTCGACGAGGAACTGGACGAGCTGTTCGTCGCCGATTTCGTTGCGGAGCTGGCGCAGCATCTGGGGCGTCATGCGGGACAGAAGGCAAAGCCGATGGGGAAGTCGGCCTCGCGTGCGGCGGCGCTGGCGCGCGGCTATCTCGAGGAGAATGCCGAGCGGTCCGTTCGTTCCGATGAGCTGGAAGCCGTCACCGGGCTCGACCGCTATGCGCTGTCACGCCATTTTCGCGCGACCTATTCCACCAGCCCGCATCGGTTCCTGCTGATGCGCCGGCTGCAAAAGGCAAGACGGATGATCGAGGTGGGCGAGCCGCTGGCCGAGATTGCCGTTGGCGCCGGCTTCAGCGACCAGAGCCATTTCAACAGGCATTTCAAGAAAGCATTCGGCCTGACGCCCGGCCGCTGGTCGACCCTGGTGCGCGGGCCTTCGGTAGCCGCCTAGGTCAGGAAGATCAATCGTCGATGTCGCCATCGTCGTCGACAAGCACCAGCTCCTCGTTCGACAAATTGGCCTCGATGCGGGCGAGCAGCTTGAACAGCGTCTTCTGTTCTTTCTTGTCGAGGCCCTTCAACGCCTGCTTCTCGGTCTTCTTCACCGACTTCTCGATGGCGTGGATGATCTCGCGGCCGGTGTCGGTGAGAAAGATATGCGCCTGGCGTGCATCCGCGGAAGAGGCGCGCTTTTCCAAAAAGCCCTGGGCCTGCAGCCGGTTGATGGTCTTGGTGATGGTCGGCGGGCGCACGCCGAGGCGGCCGGCGAGATTGCCGGGCGTCTGGCCGTCCTCGCGGTCGAGCGTCAGCATGATCTGGTCCTGGCCGGCATAGAAGCCGTGCGCCAGAAGCCGCGCCGCCAGCGCGGTCCTTGCCAGCCTTGCCGCCGAATGCAGCCGGCTCATCGTTGCAGTCTTGTCCGCCTTGGCCATGGTGATCCCTCTTCGGCCGTACCGGTGCGTGCAGCATAGACGCAGCCGGCCGGTTGGCAATCGACGATCAAAAAGATTCCGGCTTTCGAAACAGCTTTGCCGGCAAGCATTTGTGGTGCTCGAAATGGTGATGCCAGATGTTTATTTCAGTTAGATGACAAACGAGTTTCCGCCAAGGCGATTGCAACGGTTTGACGCGGCGCGGCTTAGCACAGATCAACGAAGAGGCGTTTCCAGCGACACGTTGATGGTCGGCATCCCTTGCACTCGGCCTCTCGGGTCTACCCATCCGCTTCGTCAATCCTGGGTCAAACACCCAGGCGGTTTGCCTCGTGCAAAAGGCCGGCACACATCCTATATCAGGCCAACAATCCCTTCTTGCGGCCCGCAATTCCGTGGCCCAGCCATTTCGAGGCAAGATATGAGCGAAGCACAGACGCAAATCCCCGTGACCGTTCTCACCGGCTATCTCGGCGCCGGCAAGACGACGCTGCTCAACCGCATCCTGTCGGAAAACCATGGCAAGCGTTATGCCGTCATCGTCAATGAATTCGGCGAGATCGGCATCGACAATGATTTGATCGTGGAATCCGACGAGGAAATCTACGAAATGAACAATGGCTGCGTCTGCTGCACGGTGCGCGGCGACCTGATCCGCGTCGTCGAAGGCCTGATGCGCCGTCCCGGCCGCTTCGACGCCATCGTCGTCGAGACCACCGGCCTCGCCGATCCTGTGCCGGTGGCGCAGACCTTCTTCATGGACGACGACGTGCGCTCCAAGACCAAACTCGACGCTGTCGTGGCCCTGGTCGACGCCAAGCACCTGCCGCTCAGGTTGAAGGATTCCAAGGAAGCCGAGGACCAGATCGCCTTCGCCGATGTTGTCGTGCTGAACAAGACCGATCTGGTGACGCCCGAAGAGCTGGCCAAGGTCGAAGCCACCATCCGCGCCATCAACCCGGCGGCCAGGATTCACCGCACCACGCGCGCCGGCGTGGCGCTGTCCGAAGTGCTCGACCGCGGCGCCTTCGACCTGTCGCGCGCATTGGAAAACGATCCGCATTTTCTCGAGGCGCACGATCATGATCACGACCACCATGATCACGACCACGATCACCACGACCATGATCACGACCATCATCATCACGATCACGCGCATCCCTCCGAGATCCATGACGTGACCGTACAGTCGGTGTCGCTGCGCGGCGGCGAGATGGACCCGAAGAAATTCTTCCCGTGGATCGAGAAGATCACTCAGATGGAAGGTCCCAACATCCTGCGGCTGAAAGGCATCATCGCGCTCAAGGGCGACGACGAGCGCTATGTCATCCAGGGCGTGCACATGATCATCGAAGGCGACCACCAGCGCGCTTGGAAAGACGGCGAAAAGCATGAGAGCCGGCTGGTGTTCATCGGCCGCGAGCTTGACGCCGAACGGCTGAAGAAGAGCTTTGACGCCTGCCAGGCGGCTTGATTTCCGGACTCTATGGCGCTAGCGCTGCCCGCTCTTCCTTCTCCCCTTGTGGGAGAAGGTGGCCTCGCGAAGCGAGGTCGGATGAGGGGTGCTCCAGCTCGGCACCGACGGCGATCCGTTCAACACCCCTCATCCGTCTCGGCGCTGCGCGCCGATCCACCTTCTCCCACAAGGGGAGAAGGTTGACGCCAGGCCTGGCCGCCTCAGTGGCTTCCCGGGAGTGGTGACAGCTTCATTGGAATGGTCCTGATGCCCACAGTTGCTCCCCTCGACCTGGAAGGTCACTGCCTTGCCGCCGTCTTCCTCGACAACGTGCCGCATTTTGCGCTCGCCGATGGGACAGTTCATAGGCTCGACAACGGCCACAAGACAATTCAGGCCAATGACGGCCTGCTCTCCACGTTCCATGACGCCGCCAACGACCGCCTGATCACCGGCGGCGAGGACGGCAAGATTTTTGCCGTTGCCGCCGGCGGCAATGTCAGCGAACTCGCCAGCGCCGGCAAGAAGTGGATCACCAGCGTCGCCGCCGGGCCGCAAGGCGCTATCGCCTATGCCACAGGCAAGACTGCGTTCGTGCGCTTTGCCGACGGCAAGACCAAAGAGTTTGCCCATCCACGTTCGGTCGAGGGGCTGGCCTTCTCCCCCAAGGGCATGCGCTTCGGCGTCGCCCGCTACAATGGCGCGACGCTGCATTTCCCGGCCGCCGAGGGCAGACCGGTGGAGCTGGAATGGGCCGGCGCCCATACCGGCGTGACCTTCTCGCCGGATGGCGCCTTCCTCGTCACCACCATGCAGGAAAACGCGCTGCATGGCTGGAAGCTCGCCGACGGCAAGCACATGCGCATGACCGGCTATCCCGGCAAGGTCAAAAGCCTGTCGTGGAGCGTGAAGGGCAAGTGGCTGGCGAGTTCCGGCGCGCCGGCGGCGATCGTCTGGCCGTTTTCGGGCAAGGACGGCCCGATGGGCAAGGCGCCGCTGGAGCTCGGCACGCGCGGCAACGCCATGGTGACATCGGTTGCCTGCCATCCGAGCCAGGATGTCGTCGCCGTCGGCTATGATGACGGCATGGTCATGGCGGTGCGCTTTACCGATGCCAAAGAGGTGCTGTTGCGCCGCCCGGGCATGGGCGCCATCACCGCGATGATGTGGGACAAGGAAGAGCGCCGGGTCGCCTTCGGCAGTGCCGCCGGCGACTGCGGCGTCATCGATATCTCGGCGTGACCTATTCGGCTCCGCACGACACCTTGCCGGTCAATTCTTTCGGCTTGCCGTCCTGTTCCGTGTCGGCGGCGTTGTCGTAGACGGCAAGCGTGTACCGGCCGTCATAGACGCCCTCGTCACTGGTCTTGGTCAGGATCGTCAGTTCGACAGAGTTGAATTTATCTCCGAGCTGATGCTCGTGGTAGACGTTCAGCCGCAACTCCTTGTCGTCCAGCCAGTACTGGGTGAGGTCGGAATCCTCGAAGACGGTCTTGCGCAGACTGTCGCCTTCCGGCCGGCCAAGTATCTCGAGATCGCCGCGAAAATTGAAGGTCGGGCCGCCCATACCTCTGGTGACCCCGGCGCCGACCTCGAATTGCACCGCTTTGTCATCGACGGAACACCAGACGCCGCCCGATGCGGAAGCCGCAGCGGCCGACAAGAGTAGCGCAATAGCGCAGATGATCGTCCGCATTTTTCTCCCCAAACCACAGACCCGATCGCATTGGCGCCCGACTGCGCCGGAAGGTCAAGTCTGCCGAACTTGCTGCTGACCCAATGCAGCGCACCAACACGGCCAATTGCGGTTGCCGTCGCCAATTGGGTAGTGTGCCGGCCGAGAGGGATTTCATGTACAGCACGAACAGTTCAAAGGCGTCCATTGGCGGTATCAGCCGTGACCGCATCGCTGCATTGCGGACAAGCGAGGCGAACACCTTCCGCAAGGCGCGGCCGAAATCGCAGGCCAAGGTCGGTAACGGCCTGCCAGGCTTCTTCGGCGGTGTGCCGATGCACTGGATGAACGACTGGCCGACGCCATTCCCGATCCTGGTCGAAAGCGCCAAGGGCGCCGCCATCACGGATATCGACGGCAACAGGCTGGACGATTTCTGCCTCGGCGACACCGGTTCGATGTTCGGCCATTCGCCGCCGCCGGTGGCGCGCGCCATCCGCCGCCAGGCCGGGCGCGGCCTGACCTATATGCTGCCTTCGGAGGATGCGCTGGCCATCGGGCCGCTGCTCACACAGCGTTTCGGTCTGCCGTTCTGGCAGATCGCCACCAGCGCCACCGACGCCAACCGCTTCGCGCTGCGTGTTGCCCGCGCTATCACCGGTCGGGAAAAGATCCTGGTCTTCAACGGCTGCTATCACGGCTCGGTCGACGAGACGATGGTCCGGCTGGTCGACGGCAAAGCTGTCAACCGGCCGGGCCTGGCGGGCGAATTCCGCGACCTGACCAGGACGGCGAAGGTCATCGAATTCAACGATGTTGCTGCACTGGAAGCGGCGCTCGCCGACCGCGATGTCGCCTGCGTCATCGCCGAGCCGGTGCTGACAAATTCCTGCATGGTGCTGCCCGATCCGGGTTTTCACGACGCCTTGCGCAAACTGACGCGCGCGGCCGGAACGCTGCTGCTGATCGACGAGACCCACACCATCTCGACCGGCCCAGGGGGCTACACCAGAAAATTCGGGCTGCAGCCCGACCTTTTCGTGCTGGGCAAGCCGATCGCCGGTGGCGTGCCGGCAAGCGTGTGGGGCATGAGCGACGAGGTCGCCTCGCGCTATGCCGACTACAACCGAACCAAGGAGCCGGGCTATTCCGGCATGGGCACGACGCTGTCGGCGAACCCGCTGCAGTTCGCAGCCATGCGCGCAACGCTCGAAGAGGTGATGACGCAGGAGAATTATGCCCGGATGGATCGCCTCGCCCTGCGGCTCGATGCCGGGCTGACCGGCGTCATCGATCGCTACAATCTGCCCTGGCATGTCGCCCGCGTCGGCGCCCGCGTCGAGTTCATCTGCGCCCCTGGCCCGCTCAGGAACGGCGCCGAAGCCGAGACTGCCCATGCGCCGGAGCTTGAGGCGGCTATCCATGTCGCGCTGGTCAACCAGGGCGTGCTGATCGCGCCCTTTCACAACATGATGCTGATCTCACCGGCCACCACCGGCGCCCAGGTCAACCGGCTGATCACCGCCTTCGCCACGGTTGCGGCAAGGCTGACGGCATGAGACAAGCTGCCAAGCCAAACTCGAGTACACTAATCATGACTTCACCTTCGGGCTCGACGCCCGCCGAGGCGCAAGCCTTTCTCGACGCCCATCCCGAAATCGAAGCCTTCGATATCGTCTTGACCGACGCCAACGGGGTCGGCCGCGGCAAGATCGTGCGCCGGCATGAGCTGAAAAGCATCTTCGAGGGCGGCCGCCACATGCCGATCTCGATCCTCGGCCTCGACATCACCGGCGAGGATGTTCACGAAACCGGGCTGATCTGGACGACCGGCGATGGCGACCTCAGGGCCTGGCCGATCCCCGGCACCCTGGTGCCGCTTTACGGCACGAACCCGCCGCGCGGCCAGTTGCTGATGGCGATGTACCATCTCGAGGGACAGCCTATGTCGTCGGACCCACGGCTGGCGCTGGCCAGGCAGGTCGACATCTTGGCGGCCAAGGGCCTCTATCCCGCCGGCGCCTTCGAACTCGAATTTTTCCTGCTTGCCAATCAGCGTGACGCCGACGGCAAGGTAAAGCCGGCGGACGCCGTGCTCGACGGCCGCCGCTCGGCCAAGACGGAAGTCTATTCCGTCGACCATCTGCACGGCATGGAGCCGCTGTTTTCCGACATCTATGCCGCGGCTAAGGCGCAAGGCATTCCGGCCGAAACGGTGATTTCCGAATACGCGCCCGGCCAGTACGAGCTGACGCTGAACTATCGCAAGGATGTCATGCGGGCGGCCGACGACCTCGTCATGTTGAAGCGGCTGGTGCGGGCGCAGGCGCGCCGCCATGGTGTCACCGCCTGCTTCATGGCCAAGCCGATCGAAAAATACGCCGGCTCCGGCATGCATTTCCATGTTTCGTTGCAGGACAAGAACGGCCGCAACGTTTTTGCCGAGGCTGGCGGCGAAAGCTGGTCGCTGCCGCTGCTGCAGGGGCTCGGCGGGCTGATCCAGACCATGGCCGAATCGATGCTGGTGTTTGCGCCGCACGCCAATTCCTGGCGGCGCTTCGTCTCGCAGTCCTATGCGCCGGTGGCGCCGACCTGGGGCGTCAACAACCGTTCGGTGGCGCTGCGCATCCCGGCGGGCGACGCCAAGAACCGGCGCATCGAGCACCGGCCGTCGGGTGTCGACGCCAATCCCTACCTGATCGCGGCAACGGTGCTGGCCGGCATCATCAAGGGTCTGGATGAAGGCCTCGACCCCGGCCCCGAAACCACTGGGAATGGCTATGAAGCCGCCATCACGCGCACGACCATGCCGGTCGACTGGCGCGCTGCGATCGAGGCGGCGCGGGCATCGAGCTTCCTGAAAGAGGCGCTTGGCGAGGATCTGCATCGCACCTTCGTGGCGATCAAGCAGTCGGAGTATCTGCGCGTCGCCCGCACCGTCAGCGAGCTGGATTACCACCTCTACCTCCATGAGGTCTGAGAGACCGCCTGGAACTCGGGCAGTCGTCCTGCTAGCCCGACGATCAGGCGGCGATTACTTTTTCGCCGCCTGCATCAAATGAGGTGGCGCTGCAGCCTTCAAGAACATATCATGAACGGATGAGCGCACCTACCGTCCGTGAAAAGCTGGCAATCCTGTCTGACGCCGCCAAATACGATGCTTCCTGCGCCTCGTCCGGCTGGGCGAAGAAGGATTCGCTCCAATCCGGCGGTATCGGCTCCACAGAAGGCATGGGCATCTGCCATTCCTACGCGCCGGATGGCCGCTGCATTTCGCTCCTGAAAATCCTGCTCACCAATTTCTGCATTTACGATTGCAGCTACTGCATCAACCGCTCGTCATCGAATGTGCGCCGCGCCCGCTTTAGCATCGACGAGGTGGTGAAGCTGACCATGGATTTCTACCGGCGCAACTACATCGAGGGCCTCTTCCTGTCCTCCGGCGTCATCCGTTCGCCCGACGAGACCATGGCCGAGATGGTGGAGGTGGCGCGGCGGCTGCGGCTGGACGAAAAATTCTCCGGCTATATTCATCTGAAGACCATTCCGGAAAGCTCGGCCGAACTGGTCGAGCAGGCCGGGCTCTACGCCGACCGGCTGTCTATCAACGTCGAACTGCCGACCGATGAGGGCGTCAAGAAACTGGCGCCGGAGAAGAAGCCGGAAACGATCCGCCTTTCCATGGCGAACCTGCGCCGGAAGATGGAGGAAAAAGCCGAGCCGACGCTGAGGACCAAGAAGCGCGAACGCTTTGCGCCCGGAGGTCAGTCGACGCAGATGATCGTCGGCGCCGACAAGACATCCGACGACGGCATCTTGCACACCAGTGCGCGGCTCTATGGCAGCTACCATCTGCGGCGCGTCTATTACTCCGCCTTCAGCCCGATCCCGGATTCGTCATCGTCGCTGCCGCTGCAGAAACCGCCGCTGATGCGCGAGCACCGGCTCTATCAGGCCGACTGGCTGATGCGCTTCTACGGCTTTTCGCAGCCGGAAATCCTCGCCGGCAGCAGCGACGGCATGCTCGATCTCGCCATTGACCCCAAGCTCGCCTGGGCTTTGCGCAATCGGGCGAGGTTTCCCGTCGACATCAACCGCGCCGATCGGGAAGCGCTGCTGCGGGTTCCGGGTCTGGGCACCAAGGTGGTGGCGAAGATCCTTGAAACCCGCCGCCACCGACACATGCGGCTGGAAGATGTCGGACGGATCTGCCATTCGATCGCCAAGCTGAGGCCCTTCATCATCGCCGAAGGCTGGTCGCCGGGTGGACTAACGGACAAGACCGGCTTGCGCGACACGATCGTAAAGTCCTGCGAACAACTGTCTCTGTTTTGACCATGCAGCCGGCCCAGCTCGACCTTGCCCGATACACTGTCCGGCTAGCGAGCCAGACCGATTTCGCCGGTTGGCGCGATGCGGCACGGCGTCTGGCGCTGAATGAGGTCCGACCTGAGGATATTAGTTGGGGTGTCGGGTCCGACGCCAATGATACTCAAGATGCCTTGCCGGCGGTGCCAGAGGGCGCGCAGCTTACCGTCCCGCGCGAGTTCATCGCCCATGCCGAAACGGCCTTCTGCCACTCCGACCCCGGCCGGTTTGCCTTTCTCTACTGGATGCTTTGGCGCCTGCGCACCGAGCCGAAACTGCTGGCGATCGCATCCGATCCCGACACCAGGCGGCTCGAAGCCATGGAAAAGGCGGTGCGGCGCGACAGCCATAAGATGCATGCCTTCGTACGCTTCCGGAAGATCGGCGACGGCGAGAACGAGCGCTACGTCGCCTGGTTCGAGCCGGAGCATTTCATTGTCGAGCGCAACGCGGATTTCTTCGTCCGGCGGTTCACCGGCATGCGCTGGACCATCCTGACGCCCTATGCCTCCGCCGACTGGAACGGCGAAAGGCTGGCGATCGGGCCGGGTGCGGCCAAGGGCGATGCACCCGATCAGGACGACACCGAGGCGTTGTGGCTGACCTATTTCGAAAACATCTTCAACCCGGCGCGGCTCAAGGTGAAGGCGATGCAGAAGGAGATGCCGAAGAAATATTGGCGGAACCTTCCCGAGGCCTCGCTCATTCCAGATCTGATCGCAGGAGCGGACGAGGCCGCCAGGGATATGATTGCCAGACTGCCGACAACGCCGGCGCCGCACCACGCCAAGCTGCAGGCGAAACATTGGCCGAAGCGCGAGCCGGCCGAGGCGCCGGACGATGACGCCAACACCATTTCCGAGCTACGCGAAGCCGCGAAAGGCTGCCGCCGCTGCCCGTTGTGGCGCGACGCGACACAGACCGTGTTCGGCGAGGGGCCGGATGATGCCAAAGTGGTCTTCGTCGGCGAACAACCGGGCGATCAGGAAGATCTCGCCGGCAAACCTTTTGTCGGGCCAGCGGGCAAAGTGTTCGATGCAATTCTCGATGACGCAGGCGTCGACCGGCAAAAAGTCTACGTCACCAACGCCGTCAAGCACTTCAAGTTCGAGCCGCGCGGCAAGCGCCGCATCCACTCGAAGCCAAATACCGGCGAAGTCCAGGCCTGCCGCTGGTGGATCGGCCGGGAGCTTGAGCTGATCAAGCCGGACCTCGCCGTGGCGCTTGGGGCAACGGCGGCGTTGTCGCTGCTGGGCAAGGCCATTGCCGTGACGAAAATGCGCGGCCAGTTGATCGAACGCGATGATGGCTTGCGCGTGTTCATCACCATCCACCCCTCCTTTATTCTGCGTATTCATGAGCCCGCGGACAAGGAGGCAGAGCGCGAGCGGTTTCTCAGGGATATGAGAGAGGTGAAGCGGCTGATGGGGTCGTGAGATGAGCGAAAGCCTCAGCGACATCGTCATCCGCGGGCGGAGCAAGGAGTGAAGCGACGCAGCGCAGACCCGAGGATTCATGCCGCGACGTTTGGACGCTGCTACGGTGCAGAATTCTGCTCCGCTGCGCTCGACGGCTAACATCACGGAATGGACCCGGGGCTTCGCGACGGAGCTTCGCTCCTGCTTCGCCCAGGGATGACGAAGCTGAGTGGCTTCAGCCAATCACCTACGGTCGTGAATCCAACGTTGGAAACTTCGGCCGCCACGGCCGAATTAACTGATTAGGATTGCCCTCAGATCATTCACATTCGTACCCGTCGGCCCCGGCACGAACAGATCGCCGATCGCGTTGAACGCCGTCCAGGCATTGTTGCCGGCCAGCATCGCCTTGGCGTCGATGCCGGCGGCACGCATGCGCGAGACAGTTGAGCCATCGGCAAAGGCGCCGGCATTGTCTTCAGAGCCATCGATGCCGTCGGTATCGGCGGCCAATGCATGAATACCTTCCGCGCCGCTGATACCGATGGCAAAGGCGAGCAGGAATTCGGAGTTGCGGCCGCCCTTGCCCCTTTTTCCGTCAACAGGGGCCCGCAAGGTCACGGTCGTCTCGCCGCCGGACAGGATCAGCACCGGCTTTTTGAACGGCCGGTTGCGCGTCGCCACTTCGCGCGCAATGGCTGCATGCACGCCACCGACCTCGCGCGCCTCGCCCTCGATGGAATCGGAGAGGATGACGGCTTCGATGCCCTGCCGTTTTGCCTCAGCGGCTGCCGCTTCCAGCGACACGCCAGCCGAGGCGATCAGGTGCACTTCATTGCGTGAAAAGCGCTGGTCATCCGGATCTGGCGCATCGGCCTCTGGCGAGTTGATGTGCGCCATGACGGCGTCGGGCAGTTTCATACCGTAGGCCGCTATCGAGGCCAGCGCATCGGCGCGGTTGCCGGAGTCGGGCACGGTCGGGCCGGAGGCCACCAGGGCCGGGTTGTCGCCGGGAATGTCAGAGACAACCAGTGATACCAGTTTGGCCGGCCAGGCGGCAGCTGCCAGCCGGCCGCCCTTGATGGTCGAGAGATGCTTGCGGATTGTGTTCATCGCCGCGATCGGCGCGCCGGAGGCAAGCAGCGCCTCGTTGACGGCGATTTCGTCGGCGAGCGTCAGGCCGGCGGCAGGCGACGGCAGCAGCGCCGATCCTCCGCCCGATATCAGCGCCACTACCAGGTCGTCCGCAGTCAGCCCTTGCACCTTTTCGAGCAGGCGCCGCGACGCCTTAAGACCGGCAGCGTCCGGTACCGGATGTGCCGCCTCGATGATTTCGATGCGCTCGCATCTGGCGCCATAGCCGTAGCGGGTGACGACCAGCCCTTCGATTGGGCCATCCCACACCTTCTCGAACGCGGCCGCCATCTGCGCCGAGCCCTTGCCGGCGCCAATGACAATGGTACGGCCCTTGGGCCTGGCCGGCAGATGATCCCTGATGGTCCGTTCAGGATCGGCAGCGGCAACAGCGGCATTGAAGATCGAGATGAGAAAGGATTTGGGATCGAGCACGGTTATCCTTGGCCGTAACTGGCGGTTTTCAAAATGAGCAAACGTTGGCGCTGCCCCTCACCCTCACCCCGTGAAAGACGGGGAGAGGGGATCGCCAGCGCTCGAGCTTGTCCTTTCTCCCGTCACTATACGGGGAGAAGGTGCCGGCAGGCGGATGAGGGGCAGCGCCAACGTCACGATTTACCTTCCGGCGGCAGCGCCAATTGTGTCCGATCGACGCCGAGATGATCGCACAGTGCATCGACGACGACGCCATGATCCTGGCGTTCCGGCAGGCCGGAGACGGCGATGACGCCGATGACGCCGGCACCCTTTACAGTCACCGGAAACCCGCCGCCGGCCAGTACGTAATCAGCAATATCCAGCCCCTCGCCGACCTTGAAGGTGCGGTCCGGTCGCTGCTGTTCCAGCACCAGACGATAGGTGCTCCTGAGGTAGCGCTTGACCACATTGATCTTGCGTCGTGCCCAGTCGGGGTTGGAGGCGTTTGAACCGGGCATCGCGGCATAAAACAGCGGCCGATCCCACAGCCTGATATCGACAATGATGGGCAGCTTTTCGGCCAGCGCCCGCTCGCGGATCGCCGCGCCGACCTTGAAGGCGACGGCCTCGTCGAAGGCCGGGAAGACCAGCGTCTCTTCCTGTTTCTGGATCAGAGCGATGTCGTCTGCGGCGGCCATTTTTGTTCTCCGAAATCGTCACAAATCGTGTGTACGACAAGCTCCGCCCGGTCAAGGTCTCGTCGCGGTGGTGGTCTTGCCCCGCCAGGGTCGCCCCCCACTCCGTCGAGCTTCTCTCGACACCTCTCCCCCGATCGACGGGGTAGAGGAAGGGCGCAAAGCTGTCCGAACCGGCGCCCGTCCTCCGAAGCAAAGGCTCCCTTCCTCTCCCTCCGGAGGGGGGAGAGTTGGCGCCGCGAAGCGGCGACGGAGTGGGGGAACCTCTTGGCAACCAGGCGCAATCATCATCTTGTCCCGCGCGGATGATGAGTCCTAACCCGCGATCATATCACTCTTGGCTGGCCGCCCCGCAACATAGACCTCGCGCACCGCGCGGTCGTCGCCCAATGTCTGCAGCAGGAACAACTCCTCCGCCAGCGTCTCCGCAGTCTCCATCCTCAGCCGCATCGCCGGCGTGGCGCGGGCGTCGAGCACGGTGATGTCGGCATCGGTGCCTTCATCCAGCGTGCCGACCTTGTCCGCCATAGACAGCGCCTCGGCATTGCCACGTGTTAATTGCCAGAAGGACTGGAACGGGTTCAGCTTTTCGCCAGTCAGCGCGATCACCTTGTAGCCCTCGTCCATGGTGCGCAGCATCGAATAGTTGGTGCCGCCGCCGACATCGCTGGCCGCGGCGATGCGCAGCGGCTTGTCGCGGCCCCGAAAGCGCTGGTAATCGAACAGGCCAGAGCCGAGGAACAGGTTCGAGGTCGGGCAGAACACCGCCACCGAGCCGCTGTCCGACAGCGCATCGGCCTCGCGTTCCGAGAGATGGATGCAGTGGCCGAACAGGCTCTTTGGCCCCAGCAGGCCATACTGCTCGTAGACATCGGTGTAGTCGCGCGCCTGCGGATAGAGTTTTTGCGTGAAGGCGATTTCGGCGTGGTTTTCCGACAGATGCGTCTGCATATGCAGATCGGGATGCTCGCGGCAGAGCGCGCCCGACATCTCCAACTGTTCGGGCGAAGAGGTGATGGCGAAGCGCGGCGTGATCGCATAAAGCTGGCGGCCCTTGCCGTGCCATTCCGCAATCAGTGCCTTCGTATCGTCATAGCCGGATTGCGGCGTGTCGAGCACGCCTGCCGGCGCGTTTCGATCCATCATCACCTTGCCGGCAATGTTGAGCATGCCGCGCGCATGCGATTCGGCAAAGAACGCTTCGGCAGACGCCTTGTGCACCGAGCAGTAGGCGGCGACCGTCGTCGTGCCGTGGCGCACCATCTCGTCCAGGAACAGCCGGGCGATGCGGCGGCCATGCTGAGCGTTGGCGAATTTGGTCTCTTCGGGAAAGGTGTAGGTGTTCAGCCAGTCGAGCAGTTCGGCGCCGTAGGAGGCAATGACCTGCATCTGCGGAAAATGCGCATGCGCATCGATGAAGCCGGGCAGCAGCAGATGCGGCCGATGATCGATCTTTTTCGCACCGTCGCCCGCTTGCTTTTCGACTTCCGTGTAGCTGCCTACGGCAACGATCCGGCCGTCGCGGATCAGCAGGCCGCCATCCTCCTCATAGCGCCAGGCGGCATGGTCGTCGATGGCTTCGGGCCAGCGCAAAAAACTTAGGGTGCGGCCGCGCAGAAGTGTGGAGGTCATCCCTATTTCCCTGCGCCTTCGAACCAGGCGACCAGCAGCGCCCGTTCCTTGTCGCTGATCTGGGTGACGTTGGCGGGCGGCATGGCGTGGCTGCGCCCGGCCTGCAAATAGATTTCACGCGCATGCTCGGCAATGCCGGCGTCGGTGTCGAGCATCACGCCCTTCGGCGCATGGTAGATGCCTTCATAGACCGGCTCGGCCGTATGGCACATCGAGCAGCGGCCAAGCACGGTGTCGCGCACCGCCGGGAAATGCGACGAGGCGATATAGACTTCGGCCGCGGCGGATGCCTTGGGCTCGCCGGTCAGTATTTTCGGCGCTGTCGACAGCCACATGATGATCATGAACAGAACGGCAGCTGCCATCCAGGTCCAGTGCGGATTGCCGGCACGCTTGTGCACGGTGTTGAAATAGTGCCGGATCAAGACGCCGATGATGAACACCAGCGAGGCGATGACCCAGTTGAACTCCGTCGCAAACGCCAGCGGATAGTGGTTCGACAGCATCAGGAACAGCACGGGCAGCGTCAGGTAATTGTTGTGCAGCGAGCGCTGCTTGGCGATCTTGCCGTATTTCGGGTCGGGCTTGCGGCCGGCAATCAGGTCGGCGACGACGATCTTCTGGTTTGGAATGATCACCATGAAGACATTGGCCGACATGATCGTGGCGGTGATGGCGCCCAGATGCAGGAAAGCGGCGCGGCCGGTGAACAGATGCGTCAGACCCCAGGCGATGAACACCAGCACGCCATAGAGCACCAGCATCAGTCCGGTGTCACTTTTGCCGAGCGGCGAGCGGCAGAGCAGATCGTAGACTACCCAGCCGACGCCGATGGTGGCCATCGACAAAAGGATGCCGACCGGCACCGACATCGGCAGCACATTGGGGTCGATCAGGAACAAATCGGCGCCGGCATAGTAGACCACGCACAGCATGGCGAAGCCGGACAGCCAGGTGGCGTAGGATTCCCACTTGAACCAGGTCAGGTGTTCCGGCATTTCGGCCGGCGCCACCAGATATTTCTGGACGTGGTAGAAGCCGCCGCCATGCACCTGCCATTCCTCGCCGAATGCGCCGACCGGCATGCCGGGGCGCTGGCGCAGGCCAAGGTCGAGCGCGACGAAATAGAAGGACGAGCCGATCCAGGCGATGCCGGTGACGACGTGCAGCCAGCGCACGGCGAAACTCAGCCAGTCCCAGAAAATCGCGAAATCCATCATGTGAAATCGTCCCTGCCGATCGGCTGACTTTACGGTGTGGGGCGCAAACGAAAAGAGGCGAGGTGTACGATGACTTTCAAAAAAAAATGGAAAATACTAGGCTGACCACGTACGCCGCCACATAAAGAGCCACGAATGGCCTATCTCGACAACATCGCCGTCTTCGTCCGCGTCGTCGAGCTTGGTAATCTCTCGGCGGCGGGCCGCGACATGCGCATTTCGCCGGCGGTCGCCTCCAACCGCATCAAGGAGCTGGAAAAACACCTCGGCGTGCGGCTGTTCAACCGCACCACACGGCAATTGATGCCGACGGAGCATGGCACGGTGTTCTACTCCGGCGCCAAGCAGGTGCTGGAGGCGATCACCGAGGCGGAAGCCGCGGTCTCGGCTCTTTCCGGCCAGCCGCGCGGCACCATCAAGGTGACCGCCCCGCTCGGCCTTGGACGGCGGCTGGTTGCGTCGGGCATTCCGGATTTCCACGACAAATACCCCGATATCGAGGTGCGGCTGAGGCTCTCCGACCACAATATCGACATCATGAAGGAAGGCATCGACGTCGCCTTCAAGCTCGGCATCATTGAGGATTCCAGCCTGCGGATGCGCGGCATCATGGAATGTGAACGCGTGCTGGTGGCGGCACCGAAATATCTCGAAGCGCGCGGCGAGCCGGTGGCGCCACAGGAGCTGATCGGCAAGAAGCACGACTGCCTGATGCTGCGCTATTCCGGGGCGCGCGAATATGTCTGGACGCTGCAGACGCCGTCCGGCCCGCAGAAATTCGAGGTGCACGGCCCCTACGACACCGACGATGGCGATGTGCTGACCGGCTGGGCGCTGTCGGGCCGCGGCATCATCAACAAGCCGCGCTTCGAGGTGGAACCCTTCATCCGCGACCGGCGGCTGCAGGTCATCCTGGCCAGCACGCCGCCAACGCCGGTGCAGTTCGCCGCCGTCTATCCGCACAAGAAGCTGCAAGACCCCAAGGTGCGGCTGCTGCTCGACTTCATGGCCGAGCGTTGCCAGCGGCTGATCAAGGATTTGCTGGCCGGCAGGTGAGAGGCTGTTGGCCCAGTCGCCAGGGTTGTCTTACAAGCAGGTGACCTTAGGGTCGCATACGCTGCCCTATGATCGATGGTCCCATGCCGACTGACCAGCAAGCCACAATGCATCTTGCCGTTTCGCTCAACATTACTTCCGGGCAGCCGCTCGGGTTTAGCGACCTGGCCGGCTTTGCCAAGCAAGCGGAAGCGGCTGGGCTGGACATGATTGTCCTCGATGATTCCGCGCCGAACAGCGCCGGGTCGAGTTCTTTCGAAGCGACGACCTTGCTGGCGGCGCTGGCGACGGTGACAAGTCGGATCGGCCTTGTCGCTGCAGCCTCGACGGTCGCTCACCAGCCGTACAATCTGGCGCGCCGTTTTGCTTCGCTCGACATCATCAGCCATGGCCGCGCCGGCTGGCACGCGACCATGGCGCAGGCGCCAGGGGAAGCCGCCAATTTCAGCCGGCCGGATGGATTTTCGGACGATGTGTTCCGCCGCCGCACGCAGGAATACATTGGCATCGTTCAGCGCCTGTGGCAGGGCTGGGATGCCGACGCGCTGCTGTTCGACAAGGCCGGCGGCCGCTTCCACGATCCCGAAAAAATGCACCTGCTCGACCACAAAGGCGAATTTTTCTCCGTGCGCGGGCCGCTGAACGTCGCGCGCTCGCCGCAGGATACGCCGGTGCTGGTGCTGTCCGGCCTGTCCGAGGCCGACTTGGATATCGCCGCCCGCACCGCCGATGTCGTCCTGCTGGACAGACCCACAGAGGACGCCAAGGCGCGCCATGACGATCTCAAGCGCCGCGTTGTGGCCTGCGGACGCGATCCGGGTGCGGTCAAGCTGCTGCTGAACGTTGGCGCAGATGTCGCTGCTAACGCGCTCGAAACATTGTTCAGCTCGCAAAGCTGCGACGGGTTCAACATCGCAATACCGCCTGCCGCGATTGACGGTTTCATCGGCCGCGTGCTGCCGGAATTGCAGCGCCGCAGCCTCGTCCGCCCGGATTATCCCGGCACCATCTTGCGCTCGCATCTCGGATTTGCCGGAGGAACGCAATGACCCGCCAGATGAAGCTTGGCGCCTTCCTGTGGGCGACGGGCCACCACATCGCCGCCTGGCGTCACCCCAAGGCGCACGTTACGGCAGGCATCGACATCGATCATTACATCCAGCTGGCGCGCACGGCGGAAGCGGCAAAGTTCGACATGGTGTTCTGCGAGGACGCCGCCGGTCTGCGCGAAGCCAATGTCGGCATCGCCAGCCAGACCTCACGCTCGATCGGCTTCGAGCCGATCAGCCTGCTGTCCGCGCTCGCCGTGCAGACCAGCGGCATCGGCCTCGTTTCGACGGCGTCGACCAGCTACAACGAGCCCTACGGTCTGGCGCGCACCTTTCTGTCGCTCGATCATCTGAGTGGTGGCCGGGCTGGCTGGAACCTGGTGACGTCGGCCAGCCCCATCGAAGCCGCCAATTTCGGCGCGATGGGCCTGAAACCCCATGCCGACCGCTACGAGCGGGCGCGCGAATTCGCCGAGGTGGTATCAGGACTTTGGCAAGGCAGTGGCTTTCACGGTCACAACGGCCAGAGCTTTTCGGTGCGCGACCCGCTCGACCTGCCGCGCTCGCCGCAGGGCGCGCCGGTGATGGTGCAGGCCGGCGCCTCGGATGTCGGCCGCGACCTTGCCGCCCGCACCGCCGACGTCGTGTTCACGGCGGCGCAGACCCTCGAGGAAGCCAAGGGCTTTTACGACGACCTCAAGGGCCGTATGGCTGCCTATGGGCGTCAGCCCGACGACATCAAGATCATGCCGGGCGTCTCCCCCGTGGTGGCGGAAACCGAGGCCGAAGCGCGGGAGAAACAGGAGGAATTGCAGGCGCTGATCCCCGACGATGTCGGCGTGGCGCTGCTGTCCAGCTATCTCAGCATCTCCGATCTCGGGAGCTATCCGATCGACGGACCGATGCCCGAGCTGCCGGAGACCGAGGGAATGAAAAGCCGCCAGGCGCTGGTCATCGAACAATCGCGCCGCGACGGCCTGTCGATCCGCCAGCTTGCGCGCCATTTCGCCGGCGCACGTGGCCATTG
Organism: Mesorhizobium sp. C416B; assembly: GCF_030323165.1. Taxonomy (NCBI): domain Bacteria; kingdom Pseudomonadati; phylum Pseudomonadota; class Alphaproteobacteria; order Hyphomicrobiales; family Phyllobacteriaceae; genus Mesorhizobium; species Mesorhizobium sp. C416B. The sequence continues at coordinate 3,379,947 of NZ_CP100471.1, read as the reverse complement.
GCGTATCGTCGGCACGCCGGCGCAGATCGCTGACGAATTGCAGGCGCGGTTCGAGGGCGGCGGCGCGGACGGCTTCAACGTCATGCCGTCATACTTCCCCGGCGAGCTCGATGCCTTTGCCACGCTGGTGGTGCCGGAACTGCAGCGGCGCGGACTGTTCCGTCGGGAATACGAAGGCAGCACCTTGCGAGATCATCTCGGCCTGAAGCGGCCTGCTTAGCCGCGCCGAAGCTTAGCCGGCCATCATCTTGTGCTGGACTTCATGGTCGGCATTCGGCGCGGTGTTGTGAACGACCAGTGCCGTCATGATCTCGGCTGCCGCGAGCGCCGCGATCACCGGCGGGCGCTTGTCCCTGACGGCGTCGCCGCCGATCGGGGAGACGAGGCGGGCCAACTCAGCCTCCGTGCCATCCGCCGATTTCAGGAACCAGTTCCTGAACGTCGCTCTCTTGGTTTTCGAGCCGATCATGCCGACATAGGCCGCGTCGTCGCGCTTCAGCGCCTCGGCGACGATGAGGAAATCCAGCGCATGGTCGTGGGTGAGGATGGCGAAGGCGGTGCCGGCGGGGGCGTTTCGCACCTCGGCCTCGGGCATCGGCGTCAGCAGCGTCTCGACGGTTTCCGGCATGCCTTCCAGCGCTTCGGCCCGCGTCTCAATGACGACGCCATGCACGGGAAGAAGTGCTACCGTCGCGGCCAGCGCCTGGCCGACATGGCCGCCGCCGAACATATAGACATGCGGCAGGTGGGCTTCCTCGGCTTCTGCGGCCGCAATCAGCTCGGCAGTAAGCGCGGCATCGACGATACGGATCAAGACTTCGACGCGCCCGCCGCAGCACTGGCCGATCTCGGGACCTAGCGGCACGTCAAGCGTGGCGCAGACTTCGTCGAAGCCGATGCGGGCTTCTTTACCCTCCCCCTTGTGGGGAGGGTCGGTGAGCGGACGCCGCGTGGCGGCGTCCGCGAAACGGGGTGGCTTGGCACGATCGTCCGCACCCCCACCCCGGCCGGCTTCGCCGGCCGACCCTCCCCACAAGGGGGAGGGTGAAGACCCCACCATCTGCCTCGCCTTGTCGATCGCCATGTACTCGAGCTGACCGCCGCCGATCGTGCCAAAAATCGCCGCCTGCGATACGAGCATGAAGGCGCCCTTCTCGCGCGGAGTCGAGCCTTTGGTGCCGGCCACTTCGACCAGAGCAAGCCGGCCGGCGCTGGCGAGAAAAGCTCTGAGGCTTTGCACTTTCGAGTTCATATTTCGCATTCCCGTACGGGAAATATAGAGTTTTTCAGTCTGAATTGCACGTTTTGCCAGAATCCAGGTCAGAGTCAGGCGCTATTCTCGGCTTCACCCTTCAACCGTTCGATCGCCATCAGCACCCGTTCTGGTGTTGCAGGAGCGTCGAGACGCGGACAGACCTTATGATCGGCCACACTTGCCACCGCGTCCGACAGCGCATGCAGCACAGACATGCCGAGCGGGAAGGGCGGTTCGCCGACCGCCTTGGAACGGTGCACCGTCGGCTCGTTGGCCTCCGGCCAGTCGGCCAGCGTGACGTTGAATATCTTCGGCCGGTCGGACGCGAGCGGGATCTTATAGGTCGACGGCGCATGCGTGCGCAGCCGGCCCTTGTCGTCCCACCACAGCTCCTCCGTCGTCAGCCAGCCCATGCCCTGGATGAAGCCGCCCTCGATCTGGCCGAGATCGATGGCGCGGTTCAGCGAGCGGCCGGTTTCATGCAATATGTCGGTGCGCTCGACGACATATTCGCCGGTCAGCGTGTCGACCGAGACTTCCGAGCACGAGGCGCCATAGGCGAAATAATAGAACGGACGGCCCTCGCCCTTGTCACGGTTCCAGTGGATTTTCGGCGTCTTGTAAAAACCCGCCGCCGACAGTTGGATGCGGGCCATATAGGCCTGCTTGACAAGGTCGGTGAAGGCGATCTCCTGGTTGCCGATGCGCACCCGGTTGGGCAGGAAAAGCACCTGCTCGCGCGGCACCTGGTATTTTTCGGCGGCGAAGTCGGTCAGCCGTTCCTTGATCTGGCGGGCGCCGTTCTGCGCCGCCATGCCGTTGAGGTCGGTGCCGGACGACGCCGCGGTGGCCGAAGTGTTGGGCACCTTGCCGGTGGTCGTCGCGGTGATCTTGACCTGGTCGAGGTCGATCTGGAACTCTTCCGCCACCACCTGCGCCACCTTGACGTAGAGGCCTTGCCCCATCTCGGTGCCGCCGTGATTCAGATGCACCGAACCGTCGGTGTAGACATGCACCAGCGCGCCGGCCTGGTTGTAGTGGGTGGCCGTGAAAGAGATGCCGAATTTGACCGGCGTCAGCGCCAGGCCGCGCTTGATGAAGCGGCTGTTGGCGTTGAAGGCCTGGATGATGCGGCGGCGCCCCGCATAGTCGGCGCTCGCCTCCAGCTCGGCGACGATGCGGTGGATGATGTTGTCCTCGACCGTCTGGTGATACGGGGTGACGTTGCGGCCCCCGTCTTTATCACCACTGGTGCCATAAAAATTCTGCTTGCGGATTTCGAGCGGGTCCTTGCCGACGGCAAAGGCAACCTCGTCGATGACGCGTTCGGCGCCGACCATGCCTTGCGGGCCGCCGAAGCCGCGAAACGCCGTGTTCGACACGGTGTTGGTGTAAAGCGGCGCCGATTGCGCATGCACCGCCGGCCAGAAATAGGTGTTGTCGCAATGGAACAGCGCGCGGTCGGTGACCGGGCCGGACAGGTCCGATGAAAAGCCGCAACGCGCCGCGAACATGAAGTCGACGCCAAGAATGTTGCCGGCGTCGTCGAAACCTACTTCGTAGTCGACGAGGAAGTCATGGCGCTTGCCGGTGGCAATCATGTCGTCGTCACGGTCGGGCCGGATCTTGACCGCGCGATGGTGTTTCTTGGCGGCGATCGCCGCCAATGCCGCAAACTGGTTGCCTTGCGTCTCCTTCCCGCCGAAGCCACCGCCCATACGGCGGATTTCCACCGTGATGGCATTGCTCGGCACGCCCAGCGCATGGCTGACCATATGCTGCACTTCGCTCGGATGCTGGGTCGAGGAATAGATGGTGACGTCCTGGTCCTCGCCGGGAATGGCCACGGCGATATGGCCTTCCAGATAGAAATGCTCCTGGCCGCCGATGCGCATCTTGCCCTTCAGCCGGCGCGGTGCCGCCTTGATCGCGGCAGCGGCATCGCCACGCTTCAGCGTGAGCGGCGGCGTGACCAGCTTGTCCTTGCGGGGGTCGAGGTCGCCAATGTCGGTGACGAAAGGCAATGGACTGTATTCGACCTTGGCCAGCCGGGTGGCGCGGCGCGCCTGTTCGCGCGTCTTGGCAATGACGCAGAAGATCGGCTGACCATAAAACTGCACCTTGTCGTCGGCCAGCACCGGCTCGTCGTGGCGGCCGGTCGGCGAAATGTCATTTTCGCCCGGAACGTCCTTGGCCGTCAGCACATCGACGACGCCCGGCGCCGCGCGCACCGCCGACAGATCCATTTTGCTGATCGTCGCATGCGTCGCCGTGGACAGGCCGAGGCAGCCATGCAGCATGCCCGCCGGTTCCGGCATATCGTCGATATAGACCGCGCTGCCGCTGACATGCTTGTGCGCGGAATCGTGGCGCTGGTCGGCGGCGACGCCACCGGAAATCTTCTGCGCCTTGAGATCTGGAGAGGCGTGCTTGTTCATCAGGCCGCCTCGTTGCGTGACACCTGGAACGGCGCCTTGCTGCCGCTGGTTTCGGCAAAAAAGCGCAGCAGCAGGTTCCTGGCCGCCAGCGCCCGGTATTCGGCCGATGCCCGCATATCGGTCAGCGGGGTGAAATCGCCGGCATATTCAGCCATGGCCGCTTCCACCGTCGTCTCCGTCCACGGCTTGCCGAGCAGCGCCTTTTCGACACCGAAAGCCCGCTTTGGGGTCGCCGCCATGCCGCCATAGGCGATGCAGACATCGGCCACCGTGCCATCCTTGGCCAGGTCGAGGAAAAAGGCGCCAAGGGCTGCGGTGATGTCCTCGTCGCGGCGCTTGGTGATCTTGTAGACGGCAAACTTCGTGCCCTTGGCCGGCACGGGAACGTGCACGGCCTCGACGAATTCGCCTGGCTGCCGGTCCTGCTTGCCATAGGCGATGAAGAAATCCTCGAGCGCGATGGTGCGCCGCTTCTTGCCGCGGCGCAGCGTCAGTTGCGCACCAAGCGCGATCAGGGGCGGCGGCGTGTCGCCGATCGGCGAGCCATTGGCGATGTTGCCGCCGATGGTGCCCATGTTTCGTACCTGTTCGCCGCCGATGCGGTCGAACAATGGCCCGAGCGCGGGGATGCGCTTGGCCAGTGTCGCGAAGGCGTCGGTGTAGGTAACGCCGGCTCCGATGGTGATGACGTCATTGTCTTCGGAGATCGCGCACAGCCCCTCGAGATTGCCGATGAAGACTACCGGTGAGATGTCGCGCATGTGCTTGGTGACCCACAGGCCGACGTCGGTCGAGCCGGCGACAACAGTGGCGTCGGGTTCCTTATCCAGTACAGCGGCGAAATCATCGGCGTTGGCCGGGACGACCAACCTCAGCTTGCCGGCGCCGATTTCGACGCGGGCACCGTCATGCATAGCCTCGAGCCTGGCGGTGATCGCCTTGCGCTCGGCCGCCAGCGGATCCTTCGCCGCCTTGCCGTAGCTGGAGATGGCACGCGCGGCGCGCATGATTGCCTCATAGCCGGTGCAGCGGCAAAGATTGCCTTGCAAGGCCTTCTCGATCGCCGCATTCGACGGGTCCGGCGACTTCATCCACAAGCCGTAGAGCGACATGACGAAGCCCGGCGTGCAGAAGCCGCATTGCGAAGCGTGGAAATCGACCATCGCCTGCTGCACCGGATGCAATTGGCCAGGCGCGCCGCGCAGATGCTCGACGGTGACGACATGGGTGCCGTCGAGCGAACCGAGGAAACGGATGCAGGCGTTGACGCTTTCATAAACCAGCTTGCCGGCGGACAATTTTCCGACCAGCACCGTGCAGGCGCCGCAATCGCCCTCGGCGCAGCCTTCCTTGGTGCCGCGCAGCGAGCGGTCGAGCCGCAACCAGTCGAGCAAGGTCGCGTCGGGCGCCACCGACGACAGCGCGACATCCCTGCCATTGAGGATGAAGCGGATCTCGTTGCGTATTGTGATCTTGGCCATGCGTCAGCTCCCCCTGTAGGTCGAGTAGCCGTAAGGAGAGATAAGCAACGGCACGTGATAATGCACGGATTCCGCCATGCCGAAGCGGATCGGCACACTGTCGAGGAAGGCCGGTTCCGGCAGTTTGGTGCCCTGGCCGCGTAGATAGTCACCGGCGGCGAACACCAGTTCGTATTCGCCGAGGCGAAATTCCGCTCCTGCCAGCAGCGGCGCATCGCAGCGGCCGTCGGCATTTGTGACGATGGTCTTCAAATGTATCCGCGCGTCGCTCTCAAGATGATAAAGCGCGATCGACAGGCCCGCCGCCGGCTTGCCGGTCGCGGTGTCGAGCACATGCGTCGTCAGACGTCCGCCATCGGCTCTCGACGTTTCTGCCACTGGCGCCTCCCATTTCCGATACAGCCGAACAAAGCAGTGAATTGTGCGCCAATTAAAGGCGATGCATAAGTCCCGGTCGAGCGGAGTGGCACAAAAACACTTTCAAAAATTTCGGGGGAATGCGCGAGCAACCCTTTCGACTATCCTGATCACAACTTCCGGCAGCGTCCGGCGGGGAGGGGCAATGCGTTACTCTAGAGACATGCGCGGCTACGGAGCCAATCCGCCGGATCCGAAATGGCCGGGCGGTGCGCATGTGGCCGTCCAATTCGTCGTCAACTACGAGGAAGGCGGCGAGAACTGCGTGCTGCACGGCGACAAGGCCTCGGAAGCCTTTCTGTCGGAAATCGTCGGCGCCGCGCCCTGGGTCGGCCAGCGCCACTGGAACATGGAATCGATCTACGAATATGGCGCGCGGGCAGGCTTCTGGCGGCTGCTGCGCCTGTTCAGCGAGGCGCAAGTGCCGGTGACCTGCTACGGGGTCGCCTCAGCATTAGCCCGGTCGCCCGACCAGGTGGCGGCGATGCAGGAGGCCGGCTGGGAAATGGCCTCGCACGGGCTGAAATGGATCGACTACCGCGACCACAGCGCCGAGGACGAGCGCCGCGACCTCGAAGCGGCGATCAAGCTGCACTACGAGGTGACAGGCCAACGGCCGACCGGCTGGTACACCGGCCGCACCTCGGTCAATACGGTGCGGTTGGTGGCCGAAGAGGGCGGCTTCGACTATGTGTCGGACACTTATGACGACGAACTGCCCTACTGGTTCGAGCACAGCGGCGGCGCGCAACTCGTCATCCCCTACACGCTCGATGCCAACGACATGCGTTTCGCCACGCCGCAGGGATTCAATTCCGGCGACCAGTTCTTCTCCTATTTGAAGGACAGTTTCGACACGCTCTATGCCGAGGGCAAAGCGGGCCGGCCGCGGATGATGAATATCGGCCTGCATTGCCGCCTCGTCGGACGTCCTGGTCGGGTGGCGGCGCTGAAGCGCTTCGTCGACTATGTGAAATCGCACGACAAGGTCTGGCTGGCGCGGCGGATCGATATCGCCAGGCACTGGCAGGAGAACCACCCCTACCAGCCGGCGGCGCTCAAGCCGTCGAAGATGGAGTTCGAAACCTTCGTAGACACTTTCGGCGGCGTGTTCGAACATTCGCCCTGGATCGCGGAACGTGCCTATGAGCTGGAGCTTGGGCCGGCGCATGACAGCGCCGGCGGCCTGCACAATGCGCTCTGCCGCGTCTTCCGCGCCGCCAGCGAAACCGAGCGGATCGGCGTCCTCAACGCCCATCCCGATCTCGCTGGCAAACTGGCCGAAGCGAGACGCCTCACTGCGGAATCCACACGCGAGCAGGCCTCCGCCGGCCTCGACGCGCTGACCGACAAGGAGCGCGAGCTGTTTTCCAAGCTCAACGCCGCTTACGTCACCACCTTCGGCTTTCCCTTCATCATCGCGGTGCGGGGCAAGACCAAGGAGGAGATCCTCGCCGAGTTCGAGGCGCGCATCGGCAACAGCCGTGGCGTAGAACTCGATACCGCCTGCAAACAGGTCGAGCGCATCGCGCTGCTCCGCCTGAAAGACATGCTCCCGCTCTAATGAAATGACTGAGGGGTCAGGACCCAATGGATATGATCAAGACTGACCAGAAAACCTATTATGCACCGCATGGCGGCCATCCCGGCCAAAATGAGCTTTTGACCGGCCGCGCCGTCTTCACCGAGGCCTATGCCGTCATACCGAAGGGAGTGATGCAGGACATCGTCACCAGCCCACTGCCGTTCTGGGACGAGACCAGGGCCTGGATCATCGCCAGGCCGCTTTCGGGTTTCGCCGAGACATTTTCGCAGTACATCGTCGAGGTCCTGCCCGGCGGCGGCAGCGACCGGCCCGAGCCGGACGCCGGCGCCGAGGGCGTGCTGTTCGTGGTCGAGGGCGAGTTGACCGTTTCGCTGGCCGGCAAGAAGCACTTGCTTCAAGCCGGCGGTTTTGCCTTCCTGCCGCCGGCCAGCGGCTGGACGGTGCGCAACGAAGGTCGCGACGCCGTACGCTTCCACTGGATCAGGAAGGCCTATGAGGCCGTCGACGGCATCGGCGCGCCGGAAGCCCTGTTCAGCAGTGACCAGCAAGTGGCGCCGACGCCGATGCCCGGCACCGAGGGCCGCTGGGCGACGACCCGTTTCGTCGATCCGGCCGACATGCGCCACGACATGCATGTCACCATCGTCACGCTCGAGCCCGGCGCCGTCATCCCGTTTGCCGAGACGCATGTCATGGAGCACGGGCTCTATGTCTTGGAAGGCAAGGCGGTCTACCGCCTCAACCAGGACTGGGTCGAGGTCGAGGCCGGCGACTTCATGTGGCTGCGCGCCTTCTGCCCGCAGGCCTGCTACGCGGGCGGCCCAGGCAAATTCCGCTATCTCCTTTACAAGGACGTCAACCGGCACGCCAAGCTCGGCGGGGCGGGCATTGGCGGTCGCGCGCGGTGACCCGCATCACAGCGCGGCCGCTGACCCGCGAAAGCTTTGCCGGCTTCGGCGATGTCATCGACATGGGCGGCGGCAATCACTACCCGATCAATGGCGGCAAGACCGAGCGCTACCACAATCTCGCCACCGCTGAAGCCGCGGGACCGAATGCCCGCGTGCTGATCTCGATGGCGCGCGGCACGCCTTACGACCTGCCGCTGAAGCTGACCATGGTCGAGCGCCATCCCTTAGGCAGCCAGGCGTTCATCCCGCTGTCACCGCGCCCTTTCCTGGTCGTCGTCTGCCATGACGGCAAGGACGGTCCGGGCGAGCCGCACGCCTTCATCACCGCACCCGGGCAAGGCGTCAACTATCCGCGCAATCTCTGGCACGGCGTGCTGACGCCGCTCGGCGAAGCGCAGGATTTCGTCATCGTCGACCGCGGCGGTGACGGCTCCAACCTCGAAGAGTTCCATTTCTCGCACACCTACGAAATCCATCTCCCCAACGAGACCTGAGAAATGACCGACATATCGCTGATCGACCGCCTGCTCGATGTCATCGAGCACGACATCGTGCCGAAAACGGCAGAGGGCGTGGCCCATGGGAACAAGCTGTTCGGCGCCGCCATCCTGCGGAAGGGCGACCGCTCGCTGGTGCTGGCCGAAACCAACAACGAGATGGAAAATCCGCTCTGGCATGGCGAGGTGCACTGCCTGAAGCGTTTCTATGAAATGCCGAAAGCCGAGCGCGTCGACACCAAGGACGCCATCTTCATCGCCACGCATGAGCCCTGCTCGCTCTGCCTGTCGGCGATCACCTGGACCGGCTTCGACAATTTCTACTACCTCTTCAGCCACGAGGATTCACGCGACAGCTTTGCGATCCCGCACGATCTGAAAATCCTGAAAGAGGTCTTCACTCTTGATCCCGGCGGCTACAATGCCGAGAACGCTTATTGGAAGAGTTTTTCCATTCGCAGGCTGGTGCGGGCGCTGCCCGAGGCCGAGCGCGGCCGGCTTGAGGCAAGGATCGGCAATATTTCCGCCCGCTACGACGAACTGTCCGGCGCTTATCAGGCGCGCAAGGCCGAAAACGACATTCCGCTGAACTGACGCGGATTGCCTAGCCTACCTTCGCGTTTTTCAGCACCTCGTTGATCCTGGCCTGCCAGCCCTTGCCGGTCGCCTTGAATTTACTGATGACATCCTGATCCAGACGGATGGACACGACTTGCTTAGGCTTCTCCACGGCTGGCCGGCCACGAGCACGCCTTATGCTCTCGAAAAGTTCTGGAAACACTTCCGCGAAAGGCCTGGCTTGCGCCAACTGTTCGTCTGTCGTCTCCGCATCGTCGGGATCATCAACAATTTGTCTTTGAATTTCCACTTCCTCCGCATCGGTAAGCGGTCGAACACGCGATTTAGGATTGTTCATATACTGACCTTTCCTTTCGGCTGGCACGGCGCATCGAGATCACCGAAATCGCCTCCGAACCAAGCGGCTTGAAAATCACGGCCAGGATGATCTCTCCGAATTCGCCAATCGCCTTGAACCGGTCGGCCTTGGCTGGAAGGACGGTTGAAGTCGCAAAAAACTCAATATCGAGTTCGGCAAAATCGAGACCCCGGCTGTCCAGGTTCGTCACGCGCTTTGGCTCATCCCAAACGATTTTCAGGCGAAACCATCCTCATCACGTTGGGTTCAGTTAATAAATGTAATACATTAATTATAATCCTGCAACATCAGGGCAAAACAATCGGGCTACATATCGTGGCGTCGTCGCGGCGACACCGGCCGTCGCCCGTTTGACTTCATGACATGCCCGCTTCATGCGTCACTGACATCCTGGAGCATCGCATGAAAACCATCACCGAATTTCCCCGCAAGGTCGTCGAATTCCCCGATATGGGCATCGTCATGCCGGATGGTTGCCGGCTGTCGGCGCGGGTTTGGATGCCGGAGGACGCCAGCAGCGATCCGGTGCCGGCGATCCTCGAGCACCTGCCCTACCGCAAGCGCGACGGCACCATCTTTCGCGATCAGCTGACGCATCCCTATTTCGCCGGCCACGGCTACGCCTCGATCCGCGTCGACATGCGCGGCAATGGCGATTCCGAAGGGCTGATGGACGACGAATATTCCGAACAGGAATTGCAGGACGCCTGTGATGTGATTGCCTGGGCGGCAGCACAGCCCTGGTGCAATGGCAGCGTCGGCATGATGGGCATTTCCTGGGGCGGCTTCAACTGCCTGCAGGTAGCGGCCAAGCAGCCGCCGGCGCTGAAGGCGGTGATCAGCCTGTGCTCGACCGTCGACCGCTACGCCGACGACATCCACTACAAGGGCGGCTGCCTTTTGACGGAAAATTTCGGCTGGGCCTCGACTATGTTGTCCTATTCGTCGCGACCGCCGGATCCGCTGATTGCGGGCGACAATCGCTGGCGCGACCTCTGGCTGACGCGGCTGGAGAACCAGTCTTTCCTTCTGCCGCTCTGGCTCAGCCATCAGCATCGCGACGCCTATTGGAAACGCGGTTCGATCTGCGAGGATTTCTCCGCGGTCAAAGCCGCCGTGCTGTCGATCGGCGGCTGGCATGACGGCTACCGCAACACGATCTCGCATCTGGTCACCAACATCCAGGCGCCGGTGAAGGGCATTGTCGGGCCATGGATCCACAAATACCCGCATTATGCCGAACCCAAACCCGCCATCGGCTTCCTGCAGGAGGCGTTGCGCTGGTGGGACAACTGGTTGAAGGGCGTCGACACCGGCGTCGAGGCCGACCCGGACTACCGCGCCTATGTCATGGACAGTGTGCGGCCGGCGCGCTGGCACCCGGAGCGGCCGGGCCGTTGGGTGGCCGAACAGGAATGGCCGTCTCCCAACATCAAGGTCGGGGCGATCGAACTCATTGCTGACGGCGTCAGGCCGGCGATCGTGGCGACCCCGCAAAGCTGCGGGCTCGCCGGCGGCGAATATTTTCCCTTCACCTTTGGCCCGGAACTGCCCGGCGACCAGCGCCCGGACGATGCGCTGTCCGTCTGCTTCGATCAGCCTGTGCTTGCCGAGGCACTCGACATCGTCGGCGCGCCGGAGCTTCTCATCCGGGTGTCGTCCGATCGCCCGCAGGCGAACATCGCGGTGCGGCTGTGCGACGTGCACCCCGACGGCGCCTCGGAACTGATCTCCTACGGCGTGCTCAACCTGACGCATCGCGCTTCGCACGAACAGCCGCAAGCGCTGGTGCCGAGCGAAACGGTTTCGGCGCGCGTTATTCTCGACCAGTGCGCCTACCGCGTGCCGGCCGGACACCGCCTGCGCATCGCTGTTTCCAACGCTTACTGGCCGATGATCTGGCCGTCGCCGGAGCCGGTGCGGCTCGACCTTTCAGCGGCGACGCTGAGGCTGCCGCTGCGCCCGCTCGCAAAAAGCGACGAGACTTCATTCCAGTCTCCCGAAGGCGCAACACCCTGGGCAACCGAGACAGTTCGTACAGCGAATTCCGAGCGTCACGTCGATCGCGATGAGAAGACCGGCATCGTCACGCTGTCGATCACGGATGATTTCGGAGAAGTGCGCGATCTCGCGCATGGACTGGCCAATGGCAGCATTGCCCGCGAGAGCTGGACGATCCACCCCGACGACCCGCTGTCTGCCTCGGGCCGCACGCACTGGACGCAGACCTTGTCGCGAAACGGATGGTCGGTGCGCACCGAGACGTCGGCTGAAATGCGCTGCGATGCGCAAAACTTCATCGTCAGCGCCAGAATCGAAGCCTATGAGGGCGAAACGCTGGTTTTCGAACGCGATTTCGAAGAGACGATCCCGCGCGACCTGCTCTGAGCGTCCACCCGACTGGTCCAGTTGCGACGCACGATTTACGCCACGGCATGTCGCATTCCGTCTTGCTTACCGCTTTGCCTTCCGGTCAATATCCCTTTGGTAACAACAAGCAAAAAACGACCATAAGGTCGAACCAACAGAGTGAGGAACTCAAATGTCCAACGAACTCGAATATCTGAGCCGGCGCGTTGCGTCCGGCAAGCTGAGCCGTCGTGATTTCCTCGGCCGCGCCGCAGCACTCGGCGTCACAGCGCCCTTCGCCAATATGCTGCTTTCCAGTGCGGCTCGCGCGGAAGGCCCGGTCAAGGGCGGCACGCTGAAGGCCGGCCTCGTCGGCGGCGAATCCACGAACAGCCTGGACCCGGCTTTGTTCATGACGCAAGTGCCGTTCGCTTTTGGCAAGATGTGGGGCGAACTGATCGTCGAGCTGTCCCCGGAAGGCAAGCTCGAGAACCGCATCGCCGAAGAGATCGGCTCGTCGGACGACGCCAAGGTGTGGACGCTGAAAATCCGCGACGGCGTCGAATTCCACAACGGCAAGACGGTGACCGCTGAGGATGTGGCGGCAACGCTCGAGCGCCATTCCGATGAAAAGTCGAAGTCCGGCGCGCTGGGCTACATGAAGGGCATCGACAGCATCAAAGCCAGTGGCAAGGAAGTCGTCCTGACGCTGAAGGAGGCCAACGCCGACCTTCCCTATCTCCTCAGCGACTACCACCTCATCGTCCAGCCCAACGGCGGCAAGGACAAGGCGGATGCCGGCATCTCGGCAGGACCCTACAAGGTCACCACCAACGAGCCCGGCGTGCGCCATGGCGGCGAGCGCTTCGCCAATTACTGGCAGGCCGACAAGATGGGCCATGCCGACCAGATCGAGATCATCGTCATCAACGACGCGACCGCGCGCACGGCGGCCCTGCAGGGCGGCCAGGTCAACATGATCAACCGCGTCGAGCCGAAGATCGTCGACCTCATCAAGCGCGTACCGGGCGTCACCATCCGCAACCATGCCGGCCCCGGCCACTACGTCTTCATCATGCATTGCAACACCGCGCCCTTCGACAACAGCGACCTGCGCATGGCGCTGAAGCTCGCGATCGACCGCGAAGAGATGCTGAACAAGGTGCTGCGCGGCTACGGCTCGCTCGGCAACGACTTCCCGATCAATTCGTCCTATCCGCTGTTTTCCGAGATCGAGCAGCGCAAATATGATCCCGACAAGGCCAAGTTCCACTACAAGAAGTCGGGCCATGACGGCACCGTGCTGCTGCGCACCTCCGACGTCGCCTTCCCGGGCGCGGTCGACGCCTCGCAGCTCTTCCAGCAGAGCGCGGCCAAGGCCGGCATCAAGATCGAGCTCAAGCGCGAGCCCGGCGACGGCTACTGGAACGAGGTCTGGAACAAGCAGCCCTTCTGCGCCTCCTATTGGGGCGGCCGCTCGACCCAGGACCAGATGTACTCGACCGCCTATCTGTCGACCGCCGACTGGAACGACACCCGTTTCAAGCGTCCGGACTTCGACAAGCTGGTGCTGGCCGCACGCGCCGAACTCGACGAGACCAAGCGCAAGCAGATGTACCACGACATGGCCGTGCTGGTGCGCGACGAGGGCGGCCTGATCCTGCCGATGTTCAATCAGTTCATCGATGCGACAGGCGCCAAGGTCGGCGGCTGGGTAGACGATCCGCATCAGGAGCTGATGAACGGCTACGCGCTGGCGAAGTGCTGGCTCGAAGCCTGAGCCCGGCTTTGCGGATATGTCCTCACCCGTCGTGAAACTTGTGGCCCAGCGCGTTGCGCTGGGCATCGTCCTCTTGCTGGCCGTTTCGGTCCTGATCTTCGCCGGCACCCAGATCCTGCCCGGCGACGTCGCGCAAGCCATTCTCGGACAGTCGGCGACGCCGGAATCGCTCGCCAATCTGCGCGAGCAGCTCGGCCTGAATCAGCCGGCTTACATCAGGTATTTCCATTGGCTAGGCGGTGTGCTCACCGGCGATCTTGGCACGGCGATGTCGAGCGGCCAGGATATTGCCACGTCGATCAAGGGGCGGCTGTGGAACACGCTGTTCCTCGCCTTCTGGGCTGCGATCGTGGCCGTGCCGCTGGCCATCATCCTCGGCCTGATCGCCGTGCGTTACCGCAATGGCTGGGTCGACAAGCTGATCTCCGGCCTGGCGCTCGCCTCGACATCTTTCCCGGAATTCTTCATCGGCTATGTGCTCGTCTATTTCTTTGCCGTGAAGTATCAATGGTTCCCGGCCATTTCCACGGTCTATGACGGCATGCCGTTCGGTGAGCGCATGCAGGCGATCGCGTTGCCAGCCACCGCGCTGACGCTGGTTGTGCTGGCGCATATGATGCGTATGACCCGCGCGGCCATCCTCAACGTCATGCAGTCGGCCTATGTCGAGACGGCAGAACTGAAAGGCCTGTCGGCCTTCAACGTCATCCGCAAGCATGCTTTCCCCAATGCCATAGCGCCGATCATCAACGTCGTCATGCTCAACCTCGCCTACCTCATCGTCGGCGTCGTCGTGGTCGAGGTGATCTTCGTCTATCCCGGCATGGGACAATATCTGGTCGACCACGTCACCAAGCGCGACGTGCCGGTGGTGCAGGCGGTCGGCCTGGTCTTCGCCGCCGTTTATATCAGCCTGAACATCATTGCGGACATCGGGGCGATCGTCGCCAATCCGCGCCTCAGACATCCGAAATAGGCGGCGGGCATGCTCGACATCAAACGCATCCCCATCCCCGCGCTGATCGGCATCGTGCTGACGGCTATGTTCGTGTTGGCGGCAGTTTTCGCACCGTTGATCGCACCGTACGGCAATGCCGAAATCGTCGGCGATGTCTGGGAACCGATGACGGCGGCACATTTGCTGGGCACCGACAATCTCGGTCGCGATCTTCTGTCGCGCATGATCTACGGCGCTCGCATCACGCTGTTCATCGCGGTGCTGGCCACCGCGCTGTCATTCTCGCTCGGCGCCATCCTCGGCTTTTCGGCGGCGGTGTTCGGCGGCTGGTTCGACACGCTTCTGTCGCGCCTTGTCGATCTGCTGATGTCGATCCCGACCCTGATCATGGCGCTCGTCGTGCTTTCGGTGCTGCCGACCAATCTGGTGACGCTGATCCTGGTGATGGGCGTCCTCGACTCGACCCGCGTCTACCGGCTGTCGCGCGCGGTGGCCGTCGACATCAACGTCATGGACTATGTCGAGGCCGCCAAGCTGCGGGGCGAAGGCAGCGGCTGGATCATCTTCCGCGAGATCCTGCCCAACGCGCTTTCGCCGCTGGTCTCGGAACTTGGCCTGCGCTTCATCTACGCGGTGCTGTTCTTGTCGACGCTCTCCTTTCTCGGGCTTGGCGTGCAACCGCCGGATGCCGACTGGGGCGGCATGGTCAAGGAGAACAAGGACGGCATCGTCTTCGGTATCGGGGCGGCACTCATTCCCGCCGCGGCGATCGCAGCACTGGCGATTTCGGTCAATCTGGTCGCCGACTGGGTGCTCAACCGCACGACAAGCCTGAAGGGAGGACGCGGGTGATGGCTGACACAAAAGCAAAGCCCGGCCTGCTGCTCGATATCCGCAATCTGCGCATCGAAGCGACAGTGTTTCCGCCCGGCGAGGCGCCGAAGAACATCGTTTTGGTCCACGATGTCTCGCTGACGCTGGAAAAGGGCAAGGTGCTCGGCCTGATCGGCGAGTCCGGCGCCGGCAAGTCGACCATCGGCCTGTCGTCGATGGGCTATGGCCGTGGCGGCGTGCGCATCACCGGCGGAGAGGTGCTGCTCAACGGCCGCGATATCCTCAAGGGCGGCAAGGAAGGTTTCCGCAAATTGCGCGGCCGCGAGGTCTGCTATGTCGCGCAGTCGGCGGCCGCGGCCTTCAATCCGGCGCACAAGCTGATGGACCAGGTGGTGGAAGCAACGCTGCTGCACGGCACGGCGACACGCGCCGAGGCCGAGAAACGTGCCGTGGCGTTGTTCAAGAAGCTCAGCCTGCCAAACCCCGAAATCATCGGCGAACGGTTCCCGCACCAGGTCTCCGGCGGTCAGTTGCAGCGGGTGATGACGGCTATGGCGCTGTGTTCGGAACCCGACCTGATCGTCTTCGACGAGCCGACCACGGCGCTCGACGTGACGACGCAGATCGACGTGCTGGCGGCGATCAAGGACGCCATCCGCGACACCCATGTCGCGGCGCTCTACATTACCCACGATCTTGCCGTCGTCGCCCAGGTCTCGGACGAGATCATGGTGCTGCGCCATGGCAGGCTGGTCGAATGGGGCGGCACTCGCCAGATCATCAAGGAGCCGCGCCAGGAATACACCAATGCGCTGGTCTCGGTGCATGAGATCGAGCATGCCGAGCAGAAGCCCGGCGCCGCGCCGTTCCTGTCGGTCAAGAACGTCACCGCCGCTTACGGCGGCAGCCACGTCAAGGTGCTGAAGAACGTCTCGGTCGACATCTTTCCGGGACAGACGCTGGCTGTCGTCGGTGAATCCGGCTCCGGCAAGTCGACGCTGGCGCGCGCCATCACCGGGCTGTTGCCGCCGGAAGAAGGCACCGTCACCTTCGACGGCAGGCCGCTCGCCAACAGGCTTGCCGACCGGCCGAAGGAGGATCTGCGGCAATTGCAGATGATCTACCAGATGGCCGACGTGGCGATGAACCCGCGCCAGACCGTCGGCACCATCATCGGCCGGCCGCTGGAATTCTACTTCGGCATACGCGGTCGCGAGCGCGACAAGCGCGTCGCCGAACTGCTCGACGAGATCGAGATGGGCAAGGGCTTTCTCGATCGTTATCCGGCCGAACTCTCCGGCGGCCAGAAACAGCGCGTCTGTATCGCCCGCTCGCTCGCTGCCAAGCCCAAGCTGATCATCTGCGACGAGGTGACATCGGCGCTCGACCCGCTGGTGGCCAACGGCATTCTCAAGCTGCTGCTCAACCTGCAGCAGCACGAGAAGGTCGCCTACCTCTTCATCACCCACGATCTGGCGACGGTGAAGTCGATCGCCGATTCGATCGCGGTGATGTACCGCGGCGAGGTGGTGCGCTACGGCGCCAAGAGCAAGGTGCTGACGCCGCCCTTCGACGCCTATACCGACCTGCTGCTGTCGTCCGTTCCCGAGATGGAGATCGGCTGGCTGGAAAAGGCGATCAAGGGACGGCGCATGGCGAGCGCGGGGAATTAGTAGGGAATTCGTGGCCTTTGTCGCGAAAACTTCCTTCAACGGCAAAAGCTTTCCGGAGCCGCCCATGGCGCTCAAGACCAAACTGCTGCTCATCATTTTCGATGGCGTGCCCTACCGGAACTGGCGCCGGCTGATGGGCAATCTCGAAGGCTGGGTGCAATCGGGCGAGGCGCAGGTGTGGAAGATGCGCTCGGTGCTGCCGTCGACCTCGGCCTGCTGCTATGCCTCGATCCACACCGGCGTTTCGCCGCAGGAGCACGGCATCCTATCCAACGAGAACCGTTTTCTCGTCAACAAGCCGGATATTTTCTCCGAGGTCAGCAAGGCCGGCGGCAAGACCGGCGCGGTGACGCATTCCTGCTGGTCGGAATTCTTTCGTTCCTATCCGTTCGATCTGGTCGAGGACATGGAGTATGACGAGCCCAACGGACCGATCGCGCATGGCCGCTTCCACACCATGACCGGCTACAATGCCCGCAACCAGATGACGCCGAGCGATGTCGACCTGTTTGCGACGCTGACCATGCTGACCCGACGCCATGCCATCGACTACGGTATCCTGCACACCTGCACTCTGGATTCGATGGGCCATCGCTTCGGCCATGACTGCCACGAAATGGACCATGCCTGCTATGCGATGGACGGCATGCTGGCAGCCTTCCTGCCGGGCTGGCGGCAGGCCGGTTACGAGGTGATCGTAACCGCCGACCACGGCCAGACAGACCGCGGCCATCATGGCGGCCGTGACGATGAAATGCAGGATTTCGCGCTGTATTATTTCGGAGCCGGCAAAGGGCCGGATCCGGACACGCTGCTTGATCAGCTGCAACTGGCGCCGACGGTGCTGAAGCGGCTGGGTGTGCCGGTGCCGGAGACCATGAAGGCTAAGCCGTTTTTGGGGTGACGGAGGTCGTCGCTGAGCCGCCGTTCGCTACCCCCTCTCCCCGTCACTATACGGGGAGAGGGTAAGGGTGAGGGGCAGCGCTAACATCAAAATAAATACCCCAACGCCGGCGCCGCCCCTCATCCGCCTGCCGGCACCTTCTCCCCGTATAGTGACGGGGAGAAGGGAGACGCTCTGGCAACACTCCCTCTCTTCGGTTAGCTTCGCCAAAATTCCTTGGCGGAAGGATGAACCTTTTTGAACCTATCGGCGACAGAGCAGACAGGAGCCAGGCGGCTCGACCGGCCATGACGGCAGCGACCGAGACTGATCGCGCGCTTGTCGACCGGGTCGCGAAGGGCGACCGTGCCGCTGTTCGGCTGCTGTTCATGCGTCACCACGCGCGGGTCTACCGCTTCGTGGTGCGCCAGACGGGATCGGAAATGATGGCCGACGATATCGCAAACGAGGTCTTTCTCGAGCTGTGGCGCCAGGCGCCCGGTTTCGAAGGGCGCTCGGAAGTCTCGACATGGCTGCTCGGCATCGCCCGGTTCAAGGCGCTGTCGATGCTTCGCAAGAAAAAAGAAGACTGGATCGATGACGATGATGCGGCGCAGGTTCCCGACGGCGCCGACACGCCGGAAGTCGCCACCATGAAGGAAGACAAGGGCGCCGCTTTGCGGCGCTTCGTCGATGCCTTGCCGGAGGAACACCGCTCGGTGATCGACCTTGCCTATTACCATGGACAGTCGGTGACGGAGATTGGCGAGGTGCTCGGCATCCCGGTCGCCACCGTCAAGACCCGAATGTTCTACGCCCGCAAGAAACTCGGCGAAGCCCTCAAGGCCGCCGGTTACGACAGGGGGTGGCCATGAGCAATCCTGAAGACATGAGCGCCGCTGAAAAAATGTCGCGCCGTGACGAAATGGAAACGCTGCTGCCGTTCTACCTGAACGGCTCGCTGGAAGGCTCGGACCTCGAAGCCGTCGAGGAATGGCTGGCGTCCGATCCGGCGGCGACGGCGGCGCTTGGCGAGGCTGAGGCGGAATTCTCCGGCGCCACCGCCGCCAACGAGGCGATCCGGCCACCGGCCGATGCGCTCAGCCGCTTTGCCAGGGCGCTCGACGCCGAAGCCGGACCGGTCCGCGCTCCCGCGGGCCGTTTCTGGCTGGCGCAGGCACTCGGCCGTTTCATGGCGGTGCCGGTCGGTGTCGCCTGGGCGGCAGCGGCGGTGCTGCTGGCGTTGGTCGTGGTGCAGTCCTACGTGCAGACCGGCGGCAAGAGCCATGATTTCGAGATTGCCGGCGCCGAGGATGATCTGGCGAAACTGCCGTTCGCGCTGGTCAAGTTCAAGCCGGATGCGAAGATGTCCGACATCGCTGTCTTCCTCGACCAGAACGCGCTGAAGATCGCCGGCGGGCCGGCCGCCTCGGGCGTCTTCCGCATTGCCATCCCGGTCAAGACCGGAGCAGACTACACCAGGCTCGTCGGCCTTATTGCCGCCCAGCCGTTCGCGGAGACTGTGATCGAGGGAAGGAAACCGGTTGATGGCAGCTAGGGCGGTCATTCGATTTGCGGCGATCCTGGTGGCGGCGACGACAATCGTCGCCGTGCCGGCGTCGGCGCAGACCAATGATCCCAATGCCGGCCGGGCCGACTGCACCGACGCGGCCGGAGCGGCGGCTGCCGACTGCCCGAAAGACGGCAATGAGGCCAACGTCGGCGGCGAACCAGGCGCAGTTACCCTTCCGGCCCTGATCGTCGACCTGTTTCCCAACCCACCGGCTCCCGTAGCGCCGGTGCCGACGCCGCGGCCGTCAGCGCCGCCTGCCGACACGCAGGCCGGGCCACCCGCCGGTGGGGCGATCGTTTCGCCGACCGATCTTGTCGCGACCGCGCCGCGGCGTGCCATCGCCGGCGAGTTCGTGCCCGACGAGGTGCTGGTGACCGTCGACGGCGATGCCGGCGCCGTCCAGCAGATCGCCGCCTCCTTCGGCCTTGAAGTGCGCTCGCAGCGCCAGTCGCGGCTGCTCGGCACCACACTGGTGCGCTTCGGCATTCCCGACGGCCGCCCGGTCGGCGCCGTGCTGGCGCAGCTGGCCGCCGATGGCCGCACCCTGCGGCGCGAGCCAAACCATATCTACTCGCTGCAGCAGGCGGCCGGCATCGTCAACTATGCCTTCGAGCGCATTCAGCTCGACAACAAGCAAGCCAGTGGCGAAAACGTGCGCATCGCCGTCATCGACACCGGCATAGACGACACCAATCCGGCGCTGTCCGGCGTCATTGCCGACCAGTTCGACGCCATGCCCAACGTGCCGGTCGAAAAGCGTGACCACGGTACCTCGGTCGACGGGCTGATCGCCGGCGTCGGCGCGCTCGAAGGCATGGCGCCCGGCGCCAGGATCTATCACGCCCGCGCCTTCGAGGACGGCAGGTCGACCATGGATGTCATCCTGTCGGCGCTCGACTGGGCGGCGGACCAGAATGTCAGCATCATCAATATGAGTTTCGTCGGCCCCAAGAACGATCTGCTCGCCACCGCCTGCCGCAATGCGCGCGGGCTCGGCATCATCCTGGTCGCTGCTGCCGGCAACAACGGGCCGAAAGCGCCCTATGGCTACCCCGCCGCCTATGACGGCGTGATCGCGGTCACCGCCACCGACGCCAAGGACGGGCTGATGCAGCAGGCCAATCGCGGCGCTTATGTCTTCATCTCGGCGCCCGGCGTCGAGATGGTGGCGCCGAGCGGCGCCGGCTCTGACGTCGTCACCGGCACCTCATTTGCCGCCGCGATCGTGTCCGGCGCAATCGCCAACCTGATCCACGCCTCACCCGAGCGCTCGGCCGACGATATCGAAAAGGCGCTGGCCGCCACCGCCAGGGATCTCGGTCCGAAGGGACGGGACAATGATTTCGGTTATGGGCTGCTGGATACGAAGGCGGCGGCGAACAAGTAAACCGGAATTTCGCGCCACCCAATTCAGAGCGCCGGACCCAGCCGGACAGGGCTGCCATCATGGAAGCGCGACAGCCGGAAGCGGCTGAGGTCGTGCCCGGTCTGGTTTCCCTGGATCATGTCGGCAACGACCCGGCCTATGCCAGGCCCGATACCGAAGCCGTGACCGCTCATTCCCGTCGCGACGAAAAGACCGCCGACGGCCTGCACATGATCCACGATGGGGACGACGTCCGGCATGGCGTCGATCATGCCGCCCCAGCCTGCCTTCAGGCGAACCCTCTCGAACTGCGGAAAGAGGTGCTTGAACTTGCGTTCTATCGAACGCAGACGGGCCGGTTCAGGGGCCGGGTCGAGCACCCGCATTCTCTCGAAAGGGCTGTGCGAATCCGGCGCCCAATCGCGCGGCGTCGACCAGGCATCGGGGTAACCTGACGGCGCGAACGGAAAGTAGCGTGTCCCCAGCGGATTGTCCCTCAGCGCAGGAAGATATTTGGTGGCGTGCCGGAAGGCGTCAGGTCCCAGGTAATGCAGATGGCTGCCGCCCGCGGCGAGCGTATACCCGCCATCCTGCCGGCGCCTGAAAGCGATGTGTTCGTCAGTCGCCGCACCTGCATAGATTTCAGCCAAGGGGTCCGTTGCGGCTGCGGTTACCCTGACGCTGAGCTGGGGGATGGAGACGCCGTGTCTTCTCAGGAACAAGGATGACCAGGCACCTCCCGCGACCAGCACGCTGGAGGCCTCGATATACCCCGTCTCGGTCCACACGCCCTTGACCTTGCCGCCTGAGATTTCGAGGGTTCGCGCTGCGCAATTCTCGACGATTTTGACGCCTTTTCGCACGGCGAGCCGGGCAAGTGCGGGCACCGCCAGCCAAGGCTCCGCCCGCATGTCGGAGGGCGTCGTCATCGCGCCCTTGAATTTGCGCGACATGCCTTTGATGAGTGCCGCGGTTTCGTCTGCATCCAGGAGACGGGTGTCGAGCGCATGCGTCGCAGCGATCTTCATGAATGCTTCGAAGCCGGCCATGTCCTTGTCGGTCTTCGCCAGGTAGGTCACACCTGTCTGGGTCAGGCCGATGTCCTCGCCGCATTCCTCAGCCAGTTGCCGCCACAGGCGAATAGCCTCTATGACGATGGGCAACTCGTCGGCGTCGCGTCCCTGCTTCCGGATCCAGCCCCAATTGCGGGACGACTGTTCGGCCGCAATGCGTCCTTTTTCCAGCAGCGTCACCGGGATGTTCCGCTGTGCCAGGAAAAGCGCCGTCGTCACACCGATGATGCCGCCACCGACAATGACCACCTCCGACGTTTTCGGCGGTGGGCCAGGATGCCGGATTGGATCCGTTTCGGAGAACGGGAATATGGGCAAGTGGCGCACCCTGAGGACTGGTTGATGGCTCTGGCTTACTGGTTGCCACCCACTCGAAGCCAAATCAAGGACAGGTCCAGGCAGACCGTTGTCCCAACGAAGTCAATCTATCTGCGGGCAACATCCACATGGGTGAACTTGCCCAGCGGAGCAATTGGATTAATCCCTAAACCGGCGCGCCGGCGACCGAGCCTCTCACCACCAGGTCGACAGGCCAGACCTCGCCTCGCGCCCCTTCTTCCAAGCCGGAAATGCGCGCTGCCAGGCGTTCGGCGATGCGGGCGCCGGCGAGGCGGATCGACGAGCGCGTCGTCGACAGCGGCACGGAAAAATTCTCCGGCTTCAGCCATGGAAAGACGTCGTCATGGGCAATCAACGACAGGTCGCCGGGAATGGTCAGGCCAAGGTCGCGCACCGCGCGCACGACGCCGAGCGACATGATCAGGCTGGAGCAGGCGATCGCCGTCGGCCGCTCGCTCTGTTCGAGCAGGCGCCTGGCGGCGCGGTAGCCGTTCTCCTCGGTCATGGTGAGTGAACAGACATGGCGCTCGCCGAGCGTCAGGCCGCTCGCGGCCAGCGCCCTGCGCATGCCGCGCTCGCGGTGGATGGCGAAGGTCTCGCGGTCGTCGCCATTGATCAGCGCCAGCCGGCGGTGGCCGAGCTGAACCAGCAGCCGGGCGGCGTCGTGGAAGCCGCCCTCATTGTCGATGTCGGTGAAGGGGTAGTCGAAATCGAAGCCTTCGCTGCGGCCATGGACGATGAAGGGAATGCCGAGCGTGTTGACCAGCGCCACCCGCCGGTCGGCCGGGCGCGGCGAGGAGATGTAGACGGCGTCGACCTGGCGGTTGGCGACGATGCGGCGATAGGTGGTTTCCTGGTCGTCGGCATCGGCCGGCGACAGCACCAGGTCGAGCTCGTGCGAGCGGGCATAGTCGCCGAGACCCGACAGGAACTCGACGAAATGCGGGTCGATGTCGACGGAGGCGCCCGTCGGCAGCACATACCCGATCATGCCCGTCTTGCCGGTCGCCAGCCGGCGCGCGCTCGGGTTGGGCCGGTAGCCGTGGCGCTTGGCGGCATCCACCACACGCCGGCGGGTTTC
The DNA here is from genome assembly GCF_030323165.1 of Mesorhizobium sp. C416B. Taxonomy (NCBI): domain Bacteria; kingdom Pseudomonadati; phylum Pseudomonadota; class Alphaproteobacteria; order Hyphomicrobiales; family Phyllobacteriaceae; genus Mesorhizobium; species Mesorhizobium sp. C416B. Next base: position 3,356,556 of record NZ_CP100471.1, on the reverse strand, counting down.
CTCGTTGACCTCGGGATAGCCGTTGAGCGCACGGCTTACCGTTGTCTGCGACAGGGCCAGCATATGAGAGAGCTGCTTCAGGTTCACTGGGAGGCCTCCAAGCCTCAAAGCGCTTTTAATTTTGAAGCCACGCGGCGCCACAATGGGCGCGGCCGAACTGGTCGACCATACGCACTGGTCCGGCCAGTTTGAAGCTTAATACGGTGCTGCACCGCCGTAAAACTGTGCTGCAGTGCACTTTACCAAGTCTTGCGGCCCGCAATTAAATCGATTAGCCCACCGCCCTCTTGACTTCCAGCCGATTCAATGGCGAGATCAAAAAGACCAAAGCGCTTTGGAAGACTCTTCGAAAGGTTGCGGTTCCTTTCTGAACGAGTCACAGTCCTGCAGCGTCGGCGGGCGGAATGGAGGTTCCGCCCGGGTGTATGTGTCCACACTGGGAGGAATACCGATGAAGAAGATGCTTCTGCTTGGCGCAGCGTTTGCCACACTCGCCTTGTCCCTGCCGGCGCAAGCCGAACTGAAGTTCAAGCCCGGGGAAGACAAGCGCTTCAACTGGGCCAATTACGAAGAGCTGAAGAAGGTCGATCTCAAGGGCGAGACGCTGACCATCTTCGGGCCCTGGCGCGGCGAGGACGAAGGCCTCATTCGCACTGTTCTCGAATATTTTCAGGAAGCCACCGGCGCCGAGATCAAATACTCCTCGTCGGAAAATTACGAACAGCAGATCGTCATCGATACCCAGGCCGGCAGCCCGCCCAATATCGCCGTACTGCCGCAGCCGGGCCTGATCCAGGATCTGGCGTCCAAGGGCCTTTTGACGCCGCTGGGCGACGACACCGCCAAATGGATCAAGGACAATTACGGCGCCGGCCAGTCATGGGTCGATCTCGGCACCTTCAAGGACAAGGACGGCAAGCCGGGCTTCTTCGCCTTCCCCTACAAGGCCGACGTGAAATCGCTGGTCTGGTATTCGCCCGACAATTTCGAGGAAGCCGGCTACAAGGTTCCCAAGACGCAGGAAGAGCTCGCCGACCTCGAGAAGAAGATCATCGCCGACGGCGGCACGCCGTGGTGCATCGGCCTCGGCTCAGGCGGCGCTACCGGCTGGCCGGCGACCGACTGGGTCGAAGACATCATGCTGCGCACCCAGACGCCCGACGTGTATGACAAGTGGGTAAAGAACGAGATCCCGTTCAACGATCCGGCGGTGGTCAACGCCATCGACATTTTCGGCAAGATCGCGACCGACGACAAGATGGTCGACGGTGGGGCCAAGGCGGTTGCCGCGACCGACTTCCGCGACAGCCCGAAGGGCCTCTTCTCGGTGCCGCCGAAATGCTACCTGCACCATCAGGCATCGTTCATCCCGACCTTCTTCCCGGAAGGCACAAAGGTTGGACAGGACGCCGACTTCTTCTACTTCCCGCCCTATGCATCCAAGCCCGAGCTGGGCACGCCTGTGCTCGGCGCCGGCACGCTGGCCATGATCACCAAGGATTCGAAGGGTGCACGCGCGTTCATCGAATTCCTGAAAATGCCGCTGGCACATGAAATCTGGATGGCCCAGGGCGGCTTCGTCACGCCGCTCAAGTCGGTCAACAAGGATGCCTATGCCAGCGACGCGCTGAAGAAGCAGGGCGATATCCTCGCCAATGCCTCGACCTTCCGCTTCGACGGTTCGGACCTGATGCCGGGCAAGATCGGCGCCGGCGCCTTCTGGACCGGCATGATCGATCTGGTCGGCGGCAAGTCGGCGCAGGATGTCGCCACCGACATCCAGAAGAGCTGGGACGCTATCAAGTAGTCAGCTGGCAAGCAGTCAGCTGGCAAGCAGTCAGCTGGCAAGTAACCACTGCCAAGTAATCAGCCGCTTTGGCGGCAAATTCAGGACTTCCTCCACAGACTGGGTCCGGGCCGCTATGGCCCGGATCCGACCGGCGCCTTACGCCGGACCGATTTGCGTTCGTTCGTTTCAGAATAACTTAAATCGGCGCAGAGCCACATCGCCAGGGCTGTTCAAGGCCCGGCCGATCATGCGCAGGGAAGAGGGACCCATGGCTGCTCAGATCTTATCGGCCATTTTTGTCATCATCATCGGCGTCGGCGGCTGCGTCGCCTATTTCTGGGGCGCCAACAAGCTGGTCGACCTGATATTCCCGTCGCGCGGCGTGGCCGGGGCTGCGGCCATCGACAATCTGCGCCGGCAAGGACTGGTCCGTCCGTGGCTGTTCGTCGGCCCGGCGATGATCATCCTCACCGTCTACCTGATCTATCCGGTGGTGGCGACGCTCTGGCTGTCCTTCCTCGACCGCGGCGGCCAGCATTTTGTCGGCTTCGCCAACTATGAATGGGCGTTCGGCGACCGCGAGTTCCGCAACTCGATCCTGAATAACATCATCTGGCTGGCGGTGGTCCCCGCCGCCTGCACCTTTCTAGGGTTGATAATCGCCGTGCTCACGGACAAGATCTGGTGGGGCACAATCGCCAAGAGCCTGATCTTCCTGCCGCTGGCGATCTCCTTCGTCGGCGCCAGCGTGATCTGGAAATTCATCTACGAATATCGCGGCGAGGGCCAGACGCAGATCGGCCTGCTCAACGCCATCATCCAGTATTTCGGCGGCCAGCCGCAGGTCTGGATATCGCTGCCGTTCTGGAACAATTTCTTCCTGATGATCATCCTGATCTGGATCCAGACCGGCTTTGCCATGGTCATCCTGTCTTCGGCGTTGCGCGGCATCCCCGAAGAGACGCTTGAAGCCGCGGTCATCGACGGCGCCAATCCGTTCCAGATCTTCTGGAAGATCATGGTGCCGCAGATCTGGGGCACCATCGCCGTGGTCTGGACGACGATCACCATCCTGGTGCTGAAAGTGTTCGACATCGTGCTGACCATGACCAACGGCCAATGGAACAGCCAGGTGCTGGCCAATCTGATGTTCGACTGGATGTTCCGCGGCGGCGGCGATTTCGGCCGCGGCGCAACCATCGCCATCATCATCATGATCGCGGTCATCCCGATCATGGTCTGGAACATCCGCCAGGCGAACAAAGAGACGGGAGGACATTGAGATGGCCGTCGCGACCGGAAAGTCCTTTGCCAGCCGCTTCGGCGTCCACATCGCCGTGCTCATCTTCGTCGCCATCTGGACCGTGCCGACGCTCGGCGTCCTGGTCTCGTCGCTGCGCGACAAGGACCAGATCATCGCCTCGGGCTGGTGGAATTCGTTCTCAAGCTCCACCCAGACTGAAGCCGGCCGCCTGCCGCCGGCCTCGGCGCAGGTTGAAAAGGACGGCAAGTTCGTGCTTGCCGGCAACATCTTCGGCGATGCTGTGGCCCGCAACATCAGCGCCTTCGGCGTCAAGTCGGCCGCACCGACGCAGTATCCGGCCGGCACCACGGCCGACCTCGGCGACGGGGTAACCCTGCTGCTCAATGCCGACGGCACGTTCGTCATGTCGTCGCCGAAAGCCTTCGAAGGCGACCGTGGCCAGCGCGTTTATTACGCCTCGTCGGCGCCGCCGAAATTCACCATCGACAATTACAAGACGGTGCTGTTTTCGGAGGGCATCGGCCGCTCCTTCATAAACTCGCTGACGGTCACCATTCCGGCGACCGTGATCCCGATCCTGATCGCGGCCTTTGCCGCCTACGCGCTGGCTTGGATGCGCTTTCCCGGCCGTGCACTGTTGATCGCCATCATCATCGGCCTGCTGGTCGTGCCGCTGCAAATGTCGCTCATCCCGCTTTTGAAAATCTATAACGGCGTCGGCATCTTCTTCGGTGTGCCGTCGAAAACCTATCTCGGCATCTGGCTGGCGCATACCGGCTTCGGCCTGCCCTTTGCCATCTATCTCCTGCGCAGCTACATTGCCGGTCTGCCGCGAGAGATCATGGAATCGGCGCGTATCGACGGCGCCAGCGATTTCGAGATCTTCGTCAAGATCGTGCTGCCGCTATCGTTCCCGGTGTTGGCTTCCTTTGCCATCTTCCAGTTCCTGTGGGTATGGAACGATTTGTTGGTGGCGATGGTTTTCCTTGGTACAGAGGGCGATCAGATCGTCCTGACCGCCAAGCTCAATGCGCTGCTCGGTTCGCGCGGCGGCGACTGGGAGATCCTGACGACATCGGCCTTCGTGACCATCATCGTGCCGCTGATCGTGTTCTTCTCGCTGCAGCGCTATTTCGTCCGCGGGCTGCTGGCCGGCTCGGTCAAAGGAGGTTGAGACTTATGCAATCCGCTTTGAAGGCGACCTCGAAGCCCGATCTCGCCGTCGATCGCGACTGGTGGCGGGGCGCGGTGATCTACCAGATCTATCCGCGCTCCTACCAGGACTCCAATGGCGACGGCATCGGCGATCTCAAGGGCATCATCCGCAGGCTGCCCTACATCGCTTCGCTGGGTGTCGACGCCATCTGGATTTCGCCCTTCTTCAAGTCGCCTATGAAGGATTTCGGCTACGACGTGTCGGACTATTGCGACGTCGACCCGATGTTCGGAACGCTCGCCGATTTCGATGCACTGGTTGCGGAAGCTCATCACCTTGGCCTCAAGGTGATGATCGACGAGGTGCTGTCGCACACCGCCGACGTCCATCCATGGTTCAAGGAGAGCCGCGCCAACCGCAGCAACCCGAAGGCCGACTGGTATGTCTGGGCCGATGCCAGGCCCGACGGCACGCCGCCCAACAACTGGCTGTCGATCTTCGGCGGCTCGGCCTGGCAGTGGGACACCAGCCGCCAGCAATATTATCTGCATAATTTCCTGTCCGAGCAGCCGGACCTCAACTTCCACAATCTGGAAGTCCAGGACGCGCTGCTCGACGTCACCCGCTTCTGGCTGGAGCGCGGCGTCGACGGCTTCCGCCTCGACACCATCAATTTCTACTTCCACAGCCAGGGGCTGGAGAACAATCCGCCGCTGCCGCCCGAAGAGCGCAACGACCAGACAGCACCTGCGGTCAATCCCTACAACTACCAGGACCATATCTACGACAAGAGCCGGCCGGAAAACCTTGCCTTCCTCGAACGGTTCCGGGCGCTGCTCGACGAATATCCGGCGGCCGCCGCGGTCGGCGAAGTCGGCGATTCGCAGCGTGGGCTGGAAGTGGTCGCCGCCTACACCGCCGGCGGCAAACGCGTCCACATGTGCTATTCCTTCGATTTCCTGGCGCCGGAAAAGATCAGCGCCGCCAAGGTGCGCCAGGTGCTGGAAGCCTTCGGCAAGGTCGCCAGCGACGGCTGGTCGTGCTGGGCCTTTTCCAACCACGACGTGATGCGTCCGGCCTCGCGCTGGGCCGCCGACGAGGCCGACCCGGCCGCCTATCTGAAGGTTATGTCGGCGCTGCTGATGTCGCTGCGCGGTTCGGTCTGCCTCTATCAGGGAGAGGAGCTTGGGCTGGGCGAAGCCGAGTTGCAGTTCGAGGATCTGCAGGACCCCTACGGCATTCGCTTCTGGCCCGAATTCAAGGGCCGCGACGGCTGCCGCACGCCGATGGTGTGGGATGCAACCGCCAGCAATGCCGGCTTTTCGACGGCCAAGCCCTGGCTGCCGGTGCCGGGCAAGCACTTGTCGCAAGCGGTCAATGTTCAGCAGGGCGACGCGGCCTCGCTGCTCGAGCACTACCGGCGCTTTCTCGGTTTCCGCCGCCAGCATCCGGCCCTGGCCAAAGGCGACATCGAGTTCATCGAAAGCGAGGGCGACACCGTCGCCTTCACCCGCCGTGAGGGCAATGAGCAGATCGTCTGCGTCTTCAATCTGGCCAGCAAGCCGGCCGAGGTCGATCTCGGTGGTCAGGCGTTGCTGCCATTGGCCGGGCACGGTTTTTCGGGACAATCCGGCACAGGTTCCATCCGCCTCGGCGGCTACGGCGCCTGGTTCGGGCGCATCGACTGAGTTTTTGACGAAACTGGATTTTTTGAGGAAATCCAGGTTCTCTAGGGAAATCACTGGGAGGAAATTATGGCCGATGTCACGCTGAGACAGGTGAAGAAATCATACGGCAATCTGCACATTCTCCACGGCATCGACCTCGACATAAAGTCGGGCGAGTTCATCGTCTTCGTCGGCCCGTCGGGTTGCGGCAAGTCGACCTTGCTGCGGTCCATCGCCGGGCTTGAGGAGATCACCTCCGGCGAGCTGAAGATCGCCGGCGAGGTGGTGAACGACGTGCCGCCTTCCAAGCGCGGCATTGCCATGGTGTTCCAGTCCTATGCGCTCTATCCGCACATGACCGTCTACGACAACATGGCCTTCTCGATGAAGATCGGCAAGGAAAGCAAGGCCGAGATCGACAAGCGGGTGCGGCAGGCCGCCGAAATCCTGCAGCTGACCAAATATCTCGACCGCCTGCCCAAGGCGATGTCGGGCGGCCAGCGCCAGCGTGTCGCCATCGGTCGCGCCATCGTGCGCAATCCGAAAGTGTTCCTGTTCGACGAGCCGCTGTCGAATCTCGACGCGGCGCTGCGCGTCGCGACCCGCATCGAGATCGCCAAGCTCAAGGAATCGATGCCTGCCACGACCATGATCTACGTCACCCACGATCAGGTCGAAGCGATGACGCTCGCCGACCGCATCGTCGTGCTGAAGGATGGCCATATCGAGCAGGTCGGCACGCCGATGGACCTCTACAAGAAGCCCGGCAATCTGTTCGTTGCCCAGTTCATAGGCTCGCCGGCCATGAACATCCTGCCGGCGACAATCGACAGGACGGGCAACCCGACAATCGTCAGCCATGTCGGCGGCCGCAAGGCAACGGTGCCGATCGCAACGCCGGCGTCAGCAAAGGGTGCGGCAGTCAGCTTCGGCGTGCGGCCGGAGGATCTGTCGGCCGCCACCGGCGCGGAATATCTTTTCGAGGGCGTGGTGGACTATGTCGAGCAACTCGGCGAGGTGCAGCTTGTCTATGTCGATATCGGCCGCGCTGACCTGCCGTTGGTGACCAAGCTGCCCGGCAATGTCGAGGTCAAGCGCGGGGCAAAGCTGCGACTGACCGCGGATGCCGGGGACCTGCACATCTTCGACGCCGATGGGCACTCCTTCTCGCTCAAGCCGGTGGAAGTGAAGGCGGCTTGAGATAGCTGCGTCGTACAGGCATGAAAAAAGAGCGGCGGGCCAGGCCCGCCGCTCTTTTTTTAAGCTTCGGCTGTTAGTTGTTGCCGAACCGATCCCTGTCGCTGCTCTGAGGAACGAACTTCTGTTGGTCGTTCGACGAGTTCAGCAGCTTGTAGACCGCCGAGTTGGTGCCGGTCGACGAAGTGCGGGTGGTGTCGACGGCAGCGGCCGGCTGGTTGGCGCCTTTGGAGCCATAATTGTCGCTGCCGGCAAAGGCAGCGCTCGAAACAGCCAGAACGGCTGCGGTGGCAAGAACGATCTTCTTCATTTTAGTCTCCTGAATTTTTCTGATGCCGCCAGCTGCAGCGGATAAGCCCGCCACGTGCTGGAAACCGGCTTTTAGCGGCCGAAAAGGTTACGGTCGGCACCGTGGGCAGGCGCCTGCTCGGCTGGAGCCGACTTCTCAACCGAAGCCGTATGGCCACTATCGGTCGACGTAATCGCAGGCTGGTTGGCGCCGTTCGAACCGTAGTTGTCGCTGCCGGCGAAAGCGCTGCCGGAGATGGCCAAAACGGCGGCGGCAGCAAGGATGATCTTTTTCATTTCAATACTCCTGAATTTTTTGGGATCCCGAGAGCGACGGGTTAGCCGCCTTCTTTGGTCGGGATCAGCGATTGCCGTAGAGGTCGCGGTCGGCGCCCTGAACGACAGGCTGCTTGTCAGCGTGCGCCGGCTTCTGAATGGAAGCCGTATACGAGCTGTAGACCGAGACGGCTGGCTGGTTCGCACCATTGGAACCGTAATTGTCGCTACCGGCGAAGGCGCTGCCGGTGATCGCCAAAACGGCTGCGGCAGTGAGGATGATCTTTTTCATTTTTAGTACTCCAGTTTGTCTGTCCGTCTAGCGGCGTGTCTTGGGAGGAATTCGCGTTGTTCGGACAGCCCCGATGTGGGAAAGCCATAGGCTGGTTTCCAATCACGAAGTTGTTCCGTGTGGACCAGGGTCCTGCACCTTGAAATTGTGCCAGGAAGTTCCTCTGTGGTCATTTACCGTTTTGTTTTCAGTTGCTTATGTCGAACCGAGTGGTTCGCTCCGGTGTCGGTTTCCGGGCCGTCGTTCACACCGTCCTGCACGCATCGTCAACAGAAACGAACCGTTCGGTTCGATTAGAGATTGCTAATAGTAACTTTTCGATACCGTTGAGCCCTTTTTGCCCCCGATCGAACTGGATCCGCAGCGATTCGAAACGGCGATGATGGCGTCGCAAGAAACGTCTAAGCTCTTTGACCGGCGGCGGGGGGCGTATGCCGCGCGTGTCGCGCCGCATGGATATGATGTCGCTTTCATGCCGACGTCGCGATCGCTGCCGTGATTAGATGATCGCATCTCAGGTGCCGCTTCGTGACGACGCAGCGGAGAATTGGGAAGCCGGTCAGAATCCGGCGCTGCCCCCGCAACGGTGGTGGAGTTCAAGTCGCAACGGGAGACCACTGGGCAGCAGCCTGGGAAGGTGTCGCGATGGTCCGCAAGGACAACTCCAGAGCCCGGAAACCAGCCCGAGATGCATAGACTCGACTGATCGCGGTGGGCGGTCAAGAGGTGGATAGTGCATGTCCGGCGCCGCGCCGGCCTGCGTCCGATCCTTCCTCCATCACCACCAAGTTCAGTCCTTAAACCACGAGGACAGAACTATGGATACGCGCAACGACATGCTGAGGCTCCTGAACGGCCGCAAGCAAGGCTTTTCGCTGGAACAGCCCTTCTACACCGACCCGGACTATTTCAAGCTCGACATGGAGCTTATCTGGTATCGCGACTGGCTGTTCATCGGCCATGATTGCGAACTGCCGAAGCCCGGCAGCTATATCACCGTGCAGATCGGCGATTATCCGGTGGTGCTGGTCCGCGACCAGAAGGGCAACATCAACGCCTTTCACAATTCCTGCCGCCATCGCGGCAGCCGTGTCTGCAACACTGAGAAGGGCATGGCGGCAAAGCTTGTCTGCCCCTATCACCAGTGGACCTACGAGCTTGACGGCCGGCTGCTGTTTGCCCGCCAGATGGCCGACGGTTTCGACAAGAGCCAGTTCGGCCTGAAGCCCGTCGCCTGCGAGAGCGTCGGCGGCTACATCTTCATCTGCCTGGCGAAAGAACCTGCCGACTTTGCGCCGATGCGCGCCATGATAGAGCCCTACCTCAAGCCGCACCAGCTGAATGAAGCCAAAGTCGCCTTCGAGAGCACCATCATCGAGAAGGGCAACTGGAAGCTGGTCTGGGAAAACAACCGCGAATGCTATCACTGCGCCGGCAATCATCCAGAGCTGTGCAAGACATTCCCCGAAGCGCCGACGGTGACCGGCGTGCAGGGCGCCGACAGCGATCCGGAGATGCTGGCGCACTGGGCGAAATGCGAGGCGGCGGGCCTGCCGAGCAAGTTCCGCATCGATCCGGCCGGGCAATACCGCGCCACCCGCGCGCCGCTGCTGCGCGATGCCGTCAGCTACACGATGTCGGGAAAGCGCGCGGTGACGAAGAACCTGTCCGACACTGTTGCCGCCGACCGCATCGGCACCTTGATGCACTACCACTATCCGACGACTTGGAACCACATACTGATCGACCATGCGGTCACCTTCCGGGTGCTGCCGATCAGCACCACGCAAACCGCGGTGACGACCAAGTGGCTGGTGCACAAGGATGCGGTCGAGGGGGTCGACTACAACCTTGAGGAGCTCACCCATGTCTGGACCGAGACCAACGACCAGGACCGCCGCATCGTCGAGGAAAACGCCTTCGGCATCCTGTCTCCGGCCTATGAGCCCGGCCCCTATTCGGAGCTGCACGAGGGCGGCGTGATCCAGTTCGTCGAATGGTACGCGGCCTTCATCGGCCCGCGCCTTGCCGAAGGTGGCAGGCCGGCGCTGCGCAGCGTCGCGTGAGCTGGAGCAGGCGAAGAAGGACCGGAGGATGAATGCGATGACGGATCTTGGGCTCTATCGCCATCTCGACCAGATGGCGCCCTGGAACGATAGGCTGCAGGTGCTGGAAGTGATCGGCGTCAGCGACGAGGCGCCCGACGTCAAGACCTTCACCTTCCGCTCCGACAACCAGACCTGGTTCCGCTACAAGCCGGGCCAGTTCCTGACGCTGGAACTGCCGACACCGGACGGGCCGCTGATGCGCACCTATACGCTGTCGTCGTCGCCATCGCGGCCGTTTTCGATCGCGGTGACGGTCAAGGCGCAGGCCGGCAGCATCGGCACGCGCTGGATGTTCGACCATCTGGTGCCCGGTTCGCATGTCAAGGCCTACGGACCGGCCGGCGACTTCTCGTTGCACAGCCACCCGGCGGCCAAATACCTGTTCATTTCCGCCGGCTCCGGCGTGACGCCGATGATGTCGATGCTGCGCTGGCTGAACGACTGCGCGCCATGGACCGATGTCGGTTTCGTCGACTGCGCGCGGCGTGCCGAAGAGATCATCTTCCGCAAGGAACTCGAACTGCTCGGCGGCCATATGCCCGGCCTGTCGCTCGGCTTCATGATCGAGGAACGTTCCAGCCGCGAGGGCTGGTACGGTCATATGGGGCGCATCGATGCGATCCGGCTGCCCTTGCTGGCTCCGGACTTCCGCGAGCGCGAAATCTTCTGCTGCGGCCCCGATCCGTTCATGCGCGCCGTGCGCGGCATGCTGGAGGCCGCCGGCTTCGATATGACGAAATACCATCAGGAGAGCTTTGCCGCGCCCGTGGTGGAGGAAATCCCGGCGCCGTTTGCTTCACCCGCTGAAGACGGTGCTGTTGCACCTGTCGAGGCTGTGACGCCGATCCGCTTCTCGCTTTCGGAGGTCGACGCCGGCTGCGTTGCCGGCCAGACCGTGCTGCAGACGGCGCGCAGCTCGGGCGTGCGGATACCCGCCGCCTGCGAGTTCGGCCTGTGCGGCACCTGCAAGGTGAAGAAGGTCTCCGGCGCTGTCGAGATGAGCCACAATGGCGGCATCCTCGACCACGAGATCGATGACGGTTTTATCCTTGCCTGCTGCTCGAAACCGTTGTCGGCGCTCGAAATCGAGGCTTGAGCCGGTCGACTTCGCCGCAACGGTCGCCGACGCAAGCGTTGTGTTCGCGGGTCTTTGTCTTGCCAAGCATAGGCCGAGTGATTTAGACGCACTTAGGAAGGGCTGGGCAGACCGTGAAACCGGCGCATCCCTTCATGGGCGCATGGAACGGGGGACAGAGCGATGCAACAGCGGGTCTACGCGGTCGCAAGCAAGGACATCGTTTTCGAATCATTCGATGGCGAAGCCGTCGTTCTCGATCTTTCGAACGGCAAGTATTTCGGCTTTTCCGATTCCGGCAGCCGGGTCTGGCAAGCTTTGTCGTCCGGCGTCGCCACTGAAGCGCTGGTCGGAGCTGCCGCGGGCGCCGCAAAAATAAGCCTGGCCGACCTCGAAAGCTTCGTTGCCCGACTGCTCGATTTAGGGTTGCTTGCGCCAGCCGAAACACCGGCACAACCGCTTTCGGGCGAGCTGTCGTCTGCGCTTGCTGCCAGCAATGAGCCGCTCAAGGTCGATGTCCATGACGACCTTGCCGATCTCATCATTGTCGACCCGATCCATGAGGTCGAGGAACCTCTCGGCTGGCCGGCGGTGAAACAGGCATAATCGTTTCCCTAAAGCGCGTCGCGTTTGAACGGACTCAGGCGACGCGGTTTAGATCTTTGATTTTATGCATGTCGTCGTCTCAAAACCGGGGCCACCCCGAGCGACATGCATCAGGCGACCCGGCGCAATTCTGGACGCTGAACAACCAACACATGCCTTTGATCACGCTGCAAACCCTGCCGGATTATGCCCGCCATGTGCTGGCGGCCGCGGAAAGCGCCGCCGCCTTCTATCCCGTTACCGCCAGCGTGCGGTTGCCGGGACTGGACCTGAGTGTCCACCTCGACCATGGCACGCTGGCGGAAGCCATGAGCCATGCCTTCATACCGGCCCCGGAAAATCCGTCTGCATCTGACGGCTGCCGCATTTTCGTCGCCCACCCGGGCATCGATGGCGTCCCCGCCCCGGCCACCTGGGGCCGAGGCGATTACAACCATCATGCCTTTGCCAACCGGCTGGAAGAGGCCGGATTGCGCGGCAGCTACTATCATGACCTCGACTTCTGGCAGTTCCATGATCCGCAACGCCATGTCGGGGCGCAGCTGATGATGTCGGCCGACGCCTTTCCGCCATGGGAACAAGGGGCGCCGCTGCGCGCCTTCCTGCATTGGGAATATGCGGCGCGCGGCATGCGGCTCACCCATGCCGGCACGCTGGGCATCGATGGCAAGGGCGTCCTGCTGGCGGGCTCCGGCGGTGCCGGCAAATCGGGAACGGTCGTCGCCGGCTTGCTCAATGGGCTCGATAGTGTCGGCGACGACTATGTGCTGATCGACCGGACCGAGGGGGTGACGGCCTATCCGCTGTTTGCCACGCTCAAGCAGGATCCGGAGGGCTTCAAGCGGCTGAAACTGGAGGGTCGGCTAAAGTCGTACCAACCGCTGAACTGGCAAGGCAAGCATGCCTTTCACATCGACGAGATCGCGCCTCGACCAACTCCTGCAAGTCTGGACATTATTGCTTTGATAGTGCCCCATATCAGGGGAGGTGCGAGAAGCTCGGTCATGCCCATATCGCGCAAGGATGCCATGATCGCCTTGGCCCCGTCAGGAATCGTGCAGATGCCGGGCGAGCGGGAAGCGGGCTTTCGCTTTTTCAGCGAGCTTACCCGCGACCTGCCATGCTACCGGCTGTCGCTGGGGGCCGAGCCGCGCGAGATCGCCGGCACGATTGCGGATTTCGTCCTTCGGGGCGCTGCATGAAGTTGAGCATCATTGTGCCGGTCTACAATCGGGAGATCTATGTCGTTTCGACGTTGCGGTCCCTGCTCAGGCAACGCGACGATGCCGATCTCGATATCATCGTTGTCGACGACGGCTCGACCGACAGCTCCGTTGAAGCCGTCCGCGCCATCATGCGGGAAGCGTCGTGCATCCGCCTGTTCCAGCAGGCCAACCAGGGCGTGGCCAACGCCCGCAACACAGGGCTGAAGCAGTTGCTGCCGCAAACCGAACTGGTGTCGTTCCTGGATTCGGACGACGTCTCGCCGGCTGGACGATTCAAGACTGACCTACCCCTGTTCGCGACCGACCCTGCGCTCGAGCTGACCTACTCGCTGATGACGCGCGTCGATCTCATGGATGACGAAACCCTGCAGCCGGCACCGGGCGGCGCAGGTCCCACCGTGCGCGGCGTCAGCCTTAGCGCCGGGATATTCCGCAGGGCACTCATCGACCGTGCCGGTGCTTTCGACGAGGAGTTCCGGCAGGGGGAAGACGCCGACTATCTTCTGCGCATTTTCGAAACCAGCCCGAAGCACATTTTTCCCGACACCGTCGCGGTATACTACCGGCGCCACCCCGGCAATTTGACGAAGCAAAGGGATGTGGCGGTGCGCGAATATCTACGTGTAATTCAGAAATCCTTGCGGCGGCGCAAGGCCGATCCGTCGCGGCGCCCGGTCGAGGGGCTTTTCGAGATCAAGCGCCCGGCAGAGTGGTGAAAGAATGAACAGATCACAGCCTGGAATGCGTGCGTGAAGCTGAGCGTGATCATGCCGGTTTACAACCGCGAACGCCATGTCGGCTCGGCGCTGCGCTCGCTGCTGAGGCAGCGCGATGCCGCCGATCTCGACATCATCGTTATCGATGACGGTTCGACCGACAGTTCGGTGGCGGTCGTGCGCTCGCTGATCGCGGAGGCGCCGTGCATTCGCCTTTTCCAGCAGCAGAATGCCGGGGTGACGCGGGCACGCAACGCGGGCTTGCGGCAATTGCTGCCGCAGACCGGGCTGGTATCGTTTCTCGATTCCGACGACATTTCCCCGCCGGGCCGCTTCAAGGCGGATCTGGCCTGTTTCGACGCAGACCCCACCCTCGAGCTCACCTATTCGCGCATGACGCTGGTCGACGACATAGATGACGATACGCTGGAGCCGACAGCCGACAGCCACTCGGTGACGGTTCGCGGCATTCACCTGTCTCCCGCTATCTTCGTCCGGCGGTTGGTCGAACGCATCGGCAGCTTCGACGAGGATTTCCACCAGGCCGAGGACACCGACTATCTGCTGCGCACTTTCGAAAGCGGGCCGAAATTCACGATGCCCGACACTGTTGCGCTCTATTACCGGCGCCATCCCGGCAACATGACCAGGCAGGCCGATGTTCCTTTTCGCGAATTCATGCGCGCCGTCTACAAGTCGATGAAACGGCGCGAGGCCGACCGCTCCTTGCACCCTGTCGACGGCATCTTCGATTTCAAGGAACTTGCGAATTGGCGTTTCCTGTGATGGCCAGCTACGGCGTCGTCATTCCGGCCTTCAACGCGACCGCCACCATCGCCGAGACGCTGCGATCGGTCGCGGCCCAGACGGTCCAGCCCGACGCTATAATCGTCGTCGATGACGGCTCGACCGACGATACGGTCGCGGTGGTCAATTCGCTGGGCATGCCGGTGCAGGTGTTGCGCCAGGACAATGCCGGACCAGGCAGCGCCACCACCAGGGGCATCGCCGCGCTGGCGACGCCCTTCGTCGCCACGCTCGATGCGGACGATCTGTGGCTGCCGACCAAGATCGAAAGGCAGCTGGAGCATTTCGAGCGGTTTCCCGCGACGGCAGGAGTCTTTGCCCACTGGCGGACGTTTCGCGATGATAAGCCCGATGTGCAACAGGACGTGGCCGTGGCGGGCTGGTCGCGCACGACGATGATGATCCGCCGGGAGGTAGCCGAGGCCGTCGGTCCGATCATCGACCCGCAAGGCGGTCGCGGCGACATGGTCGACTGGATCGCCCGTGTCCGCGAGGCGGGCTTTGCGCTTGCCATGCTCGACGATGTCCTGACCTTGCGCCGCATCCGGCCCGACAGCATGTCCTATGGACGCGACCCCGCGCGCGATCGCGGTTATCTCGAAGTCGTAAGGCTGGCCATGCAAAGGCGAGCAGCGAAAAAGACGAGCGCCGACTGATGGCCAATGCCATGCGCCGTATCGGCCGTCGGTTTCCGGACTATGGCTGGTCATGGCCAACTGGCGGACTCGACCAGCTGCTGAAGGCCGCATTGCTGCCCGATGAAGAAGCGGCAGGGCGTTACGCGGCGCGCTGGCTCGACGAGAACGACATCGACCATGTTGCCTTCCGAGAGCATCGGCTGCTGGCCGCGATCTCCGACAGGTTCGGCCGCAAGCTCGCTGGGCATCCGGCCTATCCACGTCTTGTCGGCCTGCAAAAGATGCTGTGGACCAAATCGCGACTGGCTGCGCGCGAGGCCGAGCCGGCGCTACAGGCCATGATCGACGCCGGCTGCGCGGTGATGCTAATCAAAGGCGCCAGCCGCATCGCCGTCAACGCGTCGGCGCAGCGGGGCCGGGTGGCGCACGACATCGACATATTGGTGCGTCCGCAGGACATGATCGCCGCCTTCGACGTGTTGACCGAGGGTGGCTGGCAAATCGCCACCGGCGTCAGCCCGCAATATCTGCGCACAAGGCTGGCGTCCCTGCGGTCGATGAATTTCTTCAAGGGCAGTTTCGGCGACATCGACCTGCACCAGTCGGCCTATGACGGATCGCAGCAGAGCACCGAAGACGATCTGGCGGTCTGGCAGCGGGCGCTGTCAGCCGATTTCAATGGCGTCCGCGTGCTTGTGCCCTCTCCGGCCGACCGCATGGCGCTCGCCATCGCACATGGCGGCCTCGATGCCCACACCCACAGCGACTGGCTGGTCGACTGTGCGGTCGCCATCGAGAGTGGCGCAGTCGACTGGGGCGTGTTCGCCGACATCGTCGCCAAGCGGGGCCTCGCCGTCGCCGCGGCGGTGGCGCTCTCCTATCTCTGCCTGGAGATCGGCATTGCGGTGCCGGAGGCCGAACTTGCAAAGACGATTGAGTTGGCCGACCGCGCCGGCCTGTCGCGCTGGTCCGCGGTGCTGCAGGCCAAGCCGCGCACCGATTTCGGCGGCCTCGTTTGGCTGTCGCGCGGCTTTGCCAAGCAGTTGCGCCTCAAACGCAAAAAGGGCCGCCTGCAGCAGCCGACGCCCGCCGTCTGGCGCGGCAGGCCGACATTGCGCAAGGCAAGAGCGACGTCGGCGCCGTTTGCACTTTCCCAGCCCCTGCCGCGTCCGGACAGGACTGGAGCGATGGTGCTGGACGTCACCGTCAGGATCGTCGTTCCACCAATCCGGCGCCGCATTGAGATGGAAATCAATGCCGGCGGCGGCCATGTCGCCCGCCTGCGTTCCATGGTGATCAGCCGCGCCGGCGGCGGACGTGTGCTGCGCTTTCGCGGCAAGGTAACGGTGGACGACACCGGCCGGCCTCTGGTGATCGAGGCACGGCCATCGCGCCAGTTCCGCAACTGGGACAATGAGGCCGAAGTCGCCGCCTATGGCGCGCTGCCGTTCCAATTGCTGTCGGCAAGGTTTTCACCCACCTGAGAGCGGGTGGCTGTTTCCATGAAACGGTGAACCACTGTGGCCCTCTCAGACGCCATAGCGCTCGGTGCGGATGATTTCCGCTGATATGCCGGCGTCGATCAGCGCCTGGGCAGCCGCCGAGACGAAGGCGTTCGACCCGCAGACGAAGGCGAGCGCCGGCGGCCGCGGCAGCCGCGTGAGCGCCTGCATGACCATTGCCGTGTCGATGCGCCTCGAATAGTCGGACGGGCGCCGTACGGCCTCGCGCGTCAGCGTCAGCACCAGCTCGAACCCGTCGCGGCGGTCACCGAGACCGATCAGCTCGTCGCGGAAGATCACCTCGTCCCAGACCCGCACCGAAAACATCAGCGCCACCGGCACCGCCGATTTGCGCAAGGTTCGATGCCGCACCATCGCCATCAGCGGCACCACGCCGGAGCCGCCGCCGACCAGAAGCAGCGGCCCGCCATCCCCATCGGACCAGACGAAATGGCCGCCGAGCGGCCCGCGCAGTTCGATCTCGTCACCGACCGCGGCGACGTCATGGAAGAAGGGCGAGACTTCACCGTCGTCGAGCTTCTCGATCGCCAGCTCGATCGTGGCGCCGCTCTCCGGCGCCGAGGCGATGGAGTAGGAGCGGCGTGCCTGGTAGCCGTCAGGCGCGGTCAGCCTGACATCGACATGCTGTCCGGCGCGATAGGCGAATCGCCGTGACAGCGCGAAGAAGAAACTGGTAACGCGTGGCGTCCGCTTTTCGATCCGGGTGATTTTCGCCGTCTGCCAGGGAGATTGCGGCGCTTCGCTCATGGATCGCCGCTATAGCGCTGCTCGCGCCACGGGTCGCCATAGATGTGATAGCCGCGCAATTCCCAGAAGCCCGGCTCGTCGCGCTCGGTGAACTGCAGCCCGTTCAGCCATTTAGCCGATTTCCAAAAATAGAGATGCGGCACCAGGAGCCGCGCCGGGCCGCCATGGTCGGCAGTGATTGGCTTGCCTTCATAAAGCAGCGCCACCATCGCCTTCCCCGCGGTGAGATCCTTGGCCGGCACGTTGGTGGTATAGCCGTCATAGCCATGCGCCAGCAGGAAGCCGGTCGGCGCTTCGATGCCGGCATCGGCAAGGATGTCGTCGACCAGCACGCCTTGCCAGGCGGTATCGAACTTGGTCCAGGCGGTAACGCAATGGATGTCGCGCGTCATCTTGGTCAAGGGCAGCGCGTTGAACTCGGCCCAGTTCCATTTCTTGATCGGGCGTGGCCCGTGCTTGAGCGTGAACGACCAGTCATCGGTGCGCACGCGCGGCGTCGGCCCCGCCGACAGCACCGGAAAGCCCTGTTCGAGATACTGACCGGGCGGAATGCGCGCATCGGTCTCCGTTGGAGGCTTTCGACCGGAGGAAAAACCGCGAGTGACCATCGGACCGTCCGTTTTTAGCAGGCCATTGCCGGCCTGCCGTAATGTTCTCGAAGATGTCGCGGCGGGCAACAGGAATTTTGGCGGCGCCGTGCGGCAGGCCTGTCGGTGGTCCGGCGACCCCTGCCGCATCATGCCTCAGCCGGCGGCGAAGGGTACGGCGACGAAGATTTGTGTGTCGCCCCGGTCGACCAAAAGCAGCACCGACTTCCGGCCCGATCTGCCGGCCTCGGCGATCGCCTGGTTGGCTTGCCGCGCATTCCGCACCGGCGACTGGTCGACGGCGACGATGACGTCGCCCGGCTGCAGGCCGGCATTGGCGGCTGCCGTGTCCGGATTGACGCGCTCGACCACGGCGCCACGCTGGTTCCAATCACAATGTCGTCAGAGGCCTCCGGTGCGCCTGAGATAGGCTGTGGCGATCTCGCGCATCCGGTTGCCGTCGAAGCTCGGCCCATGGCCGCCATGGCCGAGGCGAACAGGCAGGTCAAGGAGCCGCTGCATGGTACGGCGATAATCAGGCCGGGAGGAATCCGGCAGGTCGTCGATCAGCGTGGAATCGTAGATGGCGTCGCCGGCAAAGAACAGGCCGTCTGCCTCGTCGAACAAAGCGATCGAATCCGGCGAATGTCCGGGCAGACGCAGGACGCGGAACTGCCGGTCGCCGAGGTCGACGATGTCGCCCTCGTCCAGCGTGCGCGTCAGCGGCGCCGGCGGAATCTTGTAGTCGGCCGCCGTCCAGCCCGGCGCCGGCAATTTCGAAACGGCGCCGTCGAGATTGTTGAACATGTAGGCGTAGGTCACCTGATCGTTCATGGTCTCGAAATGCTCGGCACTGTGCCGCGGCCCGGCGCGCAGCGGAAACTCGTGCAGCGAGCCGACATGGTCGAGATGGATGTGGGTGGCGACAACAATGAGCGGCTTGCCCTCCGGCGTGTCGATCTCAGGCGCCAGCGGGCAGATGCCCATGCCGGTGTCGACCAGCAGGTCGGCGTCGCGTCCCCTGAAATGCCAGATGTTGGCGCGCACGAAATCATGCACGAACGGCTCGGTCAGCATCGTCGTGCGGTCGTCGATGATCGTCTTGCCGAACCAGTCGCCGACAACGCGCTCGCCACCAAAACGGGTGCCGCCAAAACGGCCGCCCATCAGACGAAGGGCTTTCCCACCTTGTATTTTTCCGGCACCAGCCGCTTCAGGTAAGCCATGCCCGCTTCCGACAGCTGGTTGACATCGGGCTTCATGAAATCGTCGGGCATATGGCGCGTCTTGCCGGCGACGTTCTTCAGCGGCACCTTCTTCAGCACGGTTTTCGTGCCGTCATATTGCAGCGCCACCGAGCCACCGCCTTCGCCGGCAACGGCAACCGCGAAGGCGCCGGCGTCGAAAGCCTCCTGCGCGTCGACGGCGCTGATCGCGCCGACATAGCCGCGCGGCATGTAGCCAAGCGCATCGACGCGGGCGCGCTTGCCCGGGAGGCCTTCGGCGAGCGCACGTTCCAGAGCTGACGGCAGGTCGCTGCCCGACAGTTTGACGTTGCCATGCGCGTCGCGCTCGAGCTTCTCCGGCGGCACCAGGCTTTCGACCAGCGCCTTGCCGTCGGCGGTGCTGACACCTTCGGAGACGGCGACGATGCAACGCTTGTGGCGGTCGAGCGTGGCGCGCACGTCGTCGATGAAACCGGCGGCGGAGAACGGCCGTTCCGGCACGTAGACCAGATGCGGGCCGCTGTCGGGATCGAGCTGCCAGGCTGCAGCCGCCGCGGTGAGGAAGCCGGCATGCCGACCCATTACGATGCCGACATAGATGCCGGGCAATGCGCGGAAATCGAGATCGACGGACAGGAAGGCGCCGGCGACGAATTCGGCCGCCGAGATGAAGCCCGGCGTGTGGTCGTTTTCCTCGAGGTCGTTGTCGATGGTTTTTGGCGCATGGACGAAAGCAATGCTGCCGCCGGCGGCGTCGGTCAGAATCTGCTGCGTGCCCGACGTGTCGTTGCCACCGATGTAGATGAAAGCGTCGGCGCCGGCCTTCTTCAACCCGTTGAGGATGACTTCGCAATAGGCGGCATCCGGTTTGTCGCGCGTCGAGCCGAGGGCTGCACTCGGCGTGCCGGCGATCAGCCGCAGCCGGTCCTCGGGGATGGCGGAGAGGTCTACATAGTTGCCGTCACGAATGCCGCGCACGCCGTGGAGCGAGCCCAGCACCTTGGCGCCGGGATGGCGCTTGCGGATTTCCAGCGTGGCCCCGACAACCGTCTGGTTGATGACGGCGGTCGGGCCGCCGCCCTGTGCGATGACAAACGTTCCAGCCATGCTCGATCTCTCCCGGCGCTGTGGTTTTCAAGGCACCTTGGCCTAGCTTGCCGCATCGCGCAACGGGAGTTTCCAGCGGCGCCAAACCGCCGCACAGGATCAGACGACCACGACCGGGTTCTTCTTGGAAACGCGGCTGTAGAGGTCGATGATATCCTGGTTGATCAGGCGCACGCAGCCCGACGACATCGCCTGGCCGATGCTCGCCCATTCCGGCGAACCGTGTATGCGGTAGCCGGTGTCCTTGCCGTCCTGGTAGATGTAGAGGGCGCGTGCGCCGAGCGGGTTGGTGAGGCCACCGGGCTGGCCGTTTTGCCATTTCACCAGTTCCGGCTTGCGCTGGATCATCTCCGGCGGCGGCGTCCAGGTCGGCCATTCCTTGCCGTACTGGATGTTGGCGCGGCCGGACCAGCGGAAGCCGTCCTTGCCGATGCCGACGCCGTAGCGGATGGCGTCGCCGCCCTCCTGCACCAGATAGAGCTTTCGCTCCTGCAGATGGACGACAATGGTGCCGGGCGCCTCGCCGGTCTCGTTGACGACGATCTGGCGGCGGAACTCCGGCTTGACCTTCTGATAGGGCACCGCCGGCACTTCGAAGCCGCCATCGTTGAGCGAAGCGTACATGACATCGGGGCCGGTGACGTTCTTGTCGACGCTGATCGCCGGACGGATCGGCCGCACCGAGCCGGTGACCGTGTCATCCAGCTGGAATTGCGGCAGCTCGAGCGTCGAAGTGCTGCAGCCGGCCATGCCGAGTAGCGTCATGGCGCCGGCCCCTGACAGGACGAAGCGGCGGGAATAGAGATGTTCGGTCTCGTTTGCGTCGCCATTTGCTGGCGGCGTCACATTCTGCGGCAACTCACGCATGCACCCAACCCTACGCTGTCGGCGGGAAACACGGTCCGGCCGGATAGCAGGCAGTTTCGCCAAACATGGTTGAAAAAGGGTGAAGGCCCAACGACCGGCATTAAACTTGTGCCGCCAATAGCCGCAGCGGTCGGGCGAAATGGTCCGCAGTGCATTTTTGGGAGAGGGCTCTTTACATTCCTCCGCACACGAGGATTTATCCTTTTCTTTGCGCTCAAGGAGACAAAGATGTCGTTCGAAAACTGGGCCGCCTTCGCCGCCGCCTCGGCCGTGCTGCTCATCATTCCGGGCCCGACCATTCTTCTGGTCGTGTCCTATGCGCTGGGCCAGGGCTGGCGCACTGCCTTGCCGATGGCCGTCGGCGTGGCGCTGGGCGACTTCACCGCCATGACCCTGTCGATGCTGGGCATCGGCGCGCTGCTGGCCGCGTCGGCGACCGTGTTCACCATTCTGAAGCTGATCGGCGCCTGCTATCTGATCTATCTCGGGGTAAAACTGTTTCGCGCCGGCGGCGCGCTCAAAGCCGAACCACGCACAGATGCCGTCTCGGCCGCCAAGATGATGGCGCACGCCTGGCTGGTCACCGCACTCAACCCGAAGAGCATCACGTTCTTTGTCGCCTTCCTGCCGCAGTTCCTCAATCGGGAAGCCGATTTCTGGACACAGATGCTGATCTTCGAAACGACCTTCCTGGCGCTCGCCTTCGCCAATGCCTTCGGCTACGCGCTGATTGCGGCGCGCGCCCGCAACGTCGTACGCAACCCCAAGGCGATCCGCATCTTCAACCGCACCGGCGGCACGCTGCTGGTCGGCGCCGGGATCGCCACGGTGGCGATGCGCTCGGGCCATTAGGAACTGCGGAGCATCAGGGCCGATATGGCAGTAAGAGATCCATTCGGCCTAATGTTTTCGGGCGCGACCGAGGCCGGGTTTTCACCCTACAGCCAGGCCGTTCATGAATTGCAATGCTTCGTCGGCGACCCGGTCGGCTCCGTTGACCGCGCCATATCGGCGGATCCCGGTTTCGTCATGGCGCATGTCTTCAAGGGGTATCTGTTCGGCCTCGCCACCGAACGCGAGGCAACGGCGGTCGCCCAGGCATGCCATGCTGCGGCACTGCCGCTTGCCGCGACGCCGCGCGAACAGGCGCATGTGGCGGCCCTTGGCCACCTTGCCGAGGGACGCTGGCATGACGCCGCGCGCCTGCTCGAAGATATCGCCATCGACAACCCGCTCGACGCGGTGGCGTTGCAGGTCGGCCACCAGATCGACTTCTTCACCGGCAATGCCCGCATGCTGCGCGACCGTATCGGCCGCGCGCTACCGTCCTGGCAGAGCGGCATGCCAGGTTATCACGCCATTCTCGGTATGCAGGCCTTCGGTCTCGAGGAGATGGGCGACTATATCAGAGCCGAAAGTTTCGGCCGACAGGCGATCGAGATCGAGCCGCGAGACGGCTGGGCGCAGCACGCGGTCGCCCATGTCATGGAGATGCAGAGCCGGCAACGGGACGGCATCGCCTGGATGCGCGCCAATCCCGAGGCGTGGACCAAAGAGAGCTTCCTGCAGGTGCATAATTGGTGGCATCTGGCGCTGTTCCACTACGATCTCGGCGAGACCGACGAGGTGCTCAAACTCTATGACGGGCCGATCTATGGCGAGCGTTCGACGCTGGCGCTGAACATGGTCGATGCATCCGCGATCCTGTGGCGGCTTTATCTCGGCGGTGTCGATGTCGGCGACCGCTGGGCAGCGCTCGCCGCCAACTGGGCGCCAAAGGCTGGAGCCGGCAATTACGCCTTCAACGATGCGCATGCGATGATGGCATTCGTCGGCGCCGGGCTCGAAGCGTCGGCCAAGATCTTGCTCGAAGCCCAGCACGAGGCGATGCGCGGCAGCGACGACAATGCCGCCTTTACCCGGGATGTCGGCCAGCCACTGACGGAAGGCATCAAGGCATTCGGCGAGGGCAATTACAGCGAAGCGGTGCGCCTGATCCGACCGATCCGCGCCATTGCCCATCGCTTTGGCGGCAGCCACGCCCAGCGCGATGTGATTGATCTCACGCTGATCGAGGCGGCGTTGCGCGCCGGCGACACGGCGCTTGCCTGGGCGTTGACCGCCGAGCGCGCACTGGTCCGGCCGGACAGTCCGCTGTCGGCGCTGTTTTCGCAACGCGCCGCCAATTTGTCAGAGAATTGACCCGCGGCGGATCTTGTTTTAAAAACTGGCAAGCCAGATTTTTTCGAGACCCGAAAAAATTAATGGCAATGGGAGGAATGCATGTATCTCGGCCTCGATCTCGGCACGTCGGGCGTCAAGGCGCTGTTGATCGATGCCGGGCAGAAGATCATCGGCTCCGGCCATGCTTCGCTTGACGTATCGCGGCCGCATCCCGGCTGGTCCGAACAAAACCCCGCCGACTGGATCCGCGCCTGCGAGACGGCCATTGCCGAGCTGAAAGCCTCGCACCCGAAAGAGCTTGCCGCGGTCAAGGGCATCGGCCTTTCCGGCCATATGCATGGCGCCACCTTGCTCGATGCCGGCGACCAGGTGCTGCGCCCCTGCATTCTGTGGAACGATACGCGCAGCCACGCTGAGGCCGCGGCGCTCGATGCCGACCCGCGCTTTCGCCAACTCACCGGGAATATCGTCTTCCCCGGCTTCACGGCGCCGAAACTCGCCTGGGTGAAGAACAATGAGCCCGCGGTTTTCGCCGAGGTTGCAAAAGTGCTTTTGCCGAAGGATTTCCTGCGGCTGTGGCTGACCGGCGAGCATATCTCAGAAATGTCCGACTCGGCCGGCACCTCCTGGCTCGATGTCGGCAAACGGCGCTGGTCCCCCGAGTTGCTTGCGGCGACATCGCTCGACGAAAGGCAGATGCCGTCGCTGGTCGAAGGCACGGAGAAGGCTGGAGCCTTGCGCGCCGAACTGGCCGCCAGCTGGGGCATAGCATCGGGCACCCCGGTTGCCGGCGGCGCCGGCGACAATGCGGCTTCAGCCTGCGGCATGGGCACGGTCGGCGCCGGCCACGCTTTTGTGTCGCTGGGCACATCTGGCGTGCTGTTTGCTGCCAACGCTTCCTACCTGCCCAATCCGGCAAGCGCGGTGCACACCTTCTGCCATGCCCTGCCCAACACCTGGCACCAGATGGGGGTCATCCTGTCTGCGACCGATTCGCTGAACTGGCTGTCGGAGATTTCAGGCAAGAAGGCCGGCGAATTGACCGCCGAACTTGGCGATGTGCTGAAAGCGCCGAGCGGGGTGTCGTTCCTGCCCTATCTCTCGGGCGAGCGCACGCCGCACAATGATTCCGCCATTCGTGGGTCCTTCACCGGACTGGCGCATGAGTCGAGCCGCGCGGTGCTGACGCAGGCCGTGCTTGAAGGCGTCGCCTTCGCATTCCGCGACAGTCTCGAAGCCTTGAAGACCGCCGGCACGGATTTGACGCGGGTGACGGCAATCGGCGGCGGCTCGCGCTCGCGCTACTGGCTGAAGGCGATCGCTACGGCGCTGCAGGTGCCCGTGGACATTCCGGCCGACGGCGATTTCGGTGCTGCCTTTGGCGCGGCGAGGCTTGGTCTGATCGCGGCGACAGGGGCTGATCCGCTGGCGGTGTGCACGGCGCCGAGGACGGATGCGACGATCGAGCCGGATGCTGCGCTTGGCGGGGCGTATGCCGATGCGTACCAGCGCTACCGGGCGCTATACCCGGCGATAAAAGGCATGACCGCGTGAGTCGGCGCGAGGCACCCCCCTCTGCCCTGCCGGGCATCTCCCCCGCAAGGGGGGAGATCGGCAGCGTCGGCGGGTATGCCAGTCTTGTAAGGTGGGTGATTAGCGAAGGCGTGGATGCCAGCCAATCTCCCCCCTTGCGGGGGAGATGCCCGGCAGGGCAGAGGGGGGTGTCTCGCGCCACCCTTGATCGATCACTGCGCCGGCACCTTGTCCAGAAACCCGGTGACGCTCTTCAGGCGCCCATTTTCGATAACACCGATATCGGTGCCTTCGATAACCGACGGCACGCCTTCCGGCCCAAGATTCCACGAGAAGCGGATGCGGTCGCCAAACCCGTCCGGCGTACCCTTCAGCGAGAACCGGAAGCCGGCGAAGCGCTGCTGTACGCCGTCGATCAGCCCAGCAACGCCGGCGTGGCCGTCGCCCTGCATGAGCGGATCGCGGTAGCTGACGTCTTCGGTGAAGGTGGCCTTGAGCAGTTCGGCACGGCGATCCGCATCGGCCTCGTTCCAGGCGGTGATGTAGTTCTGGGCGATCGTATTGAGGTCGGTCATGGTCTGTCTCCTTCGTTGAGTGGCTTTGACACGAGGCTTTTCACCCCAAGCGAGAGCGAAACCAATTACGCCTGAGGTAATCAGGGTGGACTATTCGAGAGAGGACAGAAATCATGAGCAGCGGATTTTTCGGCGACATCAAAGCGATCAAGTATGAGGGGCCGGATTCGACCAATCCGCTGGCCTACCGCTTCTACAATCCCGACGAGGTGGTGGCCGGCAAACGGCTGGAAGACCATCTGCGCTTCGCCGTCGCCTACTGGCATTCTTTCGCCTGGCCGGGCGGCGATCCCTTTGGCGGCCAGACCTTCGACCGGCCCTGGTTTCCCAAGGCTGGCGGCGTCGACACGATGGAACTGGCCAAGCTGAAAGCCGACGTCGCCTTCGAGATGTTCTCGCTGCTCGGCGCGCCCTATTTCTGCTTCCACGACGCCGACGTGCGGCCGGAAGGCAAGGATTTCTCCGAAAGTGCCGCGCGGCTCGACGAGATCGCCGACTATTTTGCCGCCAAGATGAAGAAGACCGGCGTCAAACTGCTCTGGGGCACGGCCAACCTGTTCTCCAACCGCCGCTTCATGTCGGGCGCCGCCACCAATCCCGATCCGGATGTCTTCGCCTATGCGGCGGCGACGGTGAAAAGCTGCATCGACGTCACGAAGCGGCTGAAGGGCGAGAATTATGTACTGTGGGGCGGGCGCGAGGGCTATGAAACGCTGCTCAACACCGATCTTGCCCGCGAGCAGGAGCAGGCTGGGCGCTTCCTCAGTCTCGTCGTCGACTACAAGCACAAGATTGGCTTCAAAGGCACGATCCTGATCGAGCCGAAGCCGCAGGAGCCGACCAAGCATCAGTACGACTACGACGTTGCCACGGTCTACGGCTTCCTCAAGCGCTTCGGGCTGGAGAAGGAAGTGAAGCTGAACATCGAGCAGGGCCACGCGATTCTTGCCGGCCATTCCTTCGAGCACGAGCTGGCGCTGGCCAATGCGCTCGGCGTCTTCGGCTCGATCGACATGAACCGCAACGACTACCAGTCGGGCTGGGACACCGACCAGTTCCCCAACAATGTGCCCGAGATGGCGCTGGCCTATTACCAGGTGTTGCAGGCCGGCGGCTTCAAGACCGGCGGCACCAATTTCGACGCCAAGCTGCGCCGCCAGTCGCTCGACCCGCAGGACCTGCTGATCGGCCATATCGGCGGCATGGATTCCTGCGCACGAGGCCTCAAGGCAGCCGCCAAGATGGTCGAGGACAAGGCGCTGTCGGGTCCGCTGGCCGAGCGCTATGCCGGTTGGAACACGGCCGAGGGCAAGGCGATGCTGTCGGGCAAGCGCTCGCTGGAAGACATCGCCGAGCGCGTGGTGAAGAAGAAGATCGAGCCGCAGCCACGCTCCGGCCGCCAGGAATTGCTGGAAAACATCGTCAACCGCTACGTCTGAGGGCGGAAAGCCGATTCGTTGTGCTCAAGGGTGGCTGGATAACATTCCGGTCGCCCCGGAATGGGGTTTGCGCAAGACCCTATCCGACGACAAGGGTTTGCCCTTTGGCGCCCCTCAATGACCTCGCTCTTGCCTTCAAACTGCCGTCACGTATCTCGTATAAGGATGCGGTTGTGGCGGGTGAAAAGGAAGGAGGCGAACCGATATGCAGCATGAACGCGAAATCGACGCCCTGCTCTCATCCGGCGAGACCGGA
Organism: Mesorhizobium sp. C416B; assembly: GCF_030323165.1. Taxonomy (NCBI): domain Bacteria; kingdom Pseudomonadati; phylum Pseudomonadota; class Alphaproteobacteria; order Hyphomicrobiales; family Phyllobacteriaceae; genus Mesorhizobium; species Mesorhizobium sp. C416B. Next base: position 3,329,407 of record NZ_CP100471.1, on the reverse strand, counting down.
TCGATCATCGACCGGCTGATGGCGCTGCCGCGGCCGACCGACAGCGTGAAAAACGAATGGGATCGTGCTGTCAGCAGCCGATTTGAAGTCCGTCTGGCGAGGCAGATGCGCTCGCAGATGGACGCCGGCAGCGATCGACAGAACGCAGCCTGATCTCCCTTTGTCTGTGCATGTCGTAATCCCAAAACCGCGACACACTTTTGGGCGACATGCATCAACCTCGGCGCAGCCTGACCGGGGCTTCGCCGAACGCTCTTGAAAACGCTCTGGAAAATGCCGCGGCGGACGAGAACCCCGTCCGCCCGGCAATATCCGCCATGGCGATCCGCGTGTCGACCACCAGCCGCCGCGCCGCGCCCAGCCGCAGCCTGAGATAATATGCGCCCGGCGTCTCGCCGATCGACTTGCGAAAAATGCTCTCCAATGTCCGCGCCGTCACCCCGGCGCGTTTTGCCACCGCGTCGATGGTCAGCGGCTGGTCGACATGCGATTCCATCAGCCGGATAGCCTGCGCCAGACGCGGGTCGTAGCCGTCGAGCCGGCCGAGCGAGACCAGCGGCTGCGCGTCGGTCGCGGCGCGCGCCTGGTCGTAGATGAAGACGCTGGCGACATCGAGCGCGACGGCCATGCCGAGCCGGGTGCGGATCAGATGCAGCATCAGGTCGAAGGTCGGCGACGCCCCGCCCGAGGTGAACACCGGTCCGTCGATGACGTAGCGGTCCGGACGCACGTCGACGCCGGGAAAGGCGGAGGAAAAATCCTCCATGTCTTCCCAATGGGTGGTGGCGCTGCGGCCTTCGAGGAGGCCGGCGCGCGCCACCAGCCATGTGCCGGCCTCGACGCCGCCGCAGGCGCGAGCCGCGCGGGCCGCTCGCCGTAATCCGGAAAGCAGAGCCGATGTCGCGTAATTCTGGGTGCCGAAGCCGGCGACGACGACAAGCACGTCGGTCGGCTCGGCCGCATCGAAGCGGCCCCTGACCGCCACCGGCAGGCCGCATGTGGTGACCGGCGCCTCGCCGGTGACCGAGACCAGTTTGAAATCGAACAGCGTCTCGCCTGAGATGCGGTTGGCGGCGCGCAGCGGGTCGACGGTCGACGCCACGCACATGATGGACGAGCCTGAAAACACCAGCAGCGTCACCTTGAGCGGCGATCGCTCAGCGCGAAAGATGGTCGGTTTTTCGCTTTTGATCACGAGAGCTTCGTAAATTGCAAAACAGTTTCCGGCAAGTCGGTCATTGTTAGGGTCTGTTTCTATGGGGAGGAGATGTCCATGCCGCTCGCGATGAACCGTGAGGTTTTCATTACCTGTGCCGTGACCGGGTCCGGCGGCTCGCAGGACCGCTCCCCGCATGTGCCACGCTCGCCCAAGCAGATCGCCGATTCGGCGATCGATGCGGCCAAGGCCGGTGCCGCCATCGTCCACTGCCATGTCCGCGACCCCGAGACCGGCAAGCCGCGCCGCGATGTCCATCTCTACCGCGAAGTGACGGACCGCATCCGCGCGGCAGAAGTCGATGTGATCCTGAACCTGACCGCCGGGATGGGCGGCGACATGGTGTTCGGCTCACCGGAAGCGCCGCTGCCGCTCAATGAAAAAGGCACCGACATGGGCGGCGCCACCAACCGCATGGAACATGTGCGCCAGTGCCTGCCGGAAATCTGCACGCTGGATTGCGGCACCATGAACTTCGCCGAGGCCGATTATGTCATGACCAACACGCCCGGCATGCTGCGCGCAATGGGCGGCATGATGACGGCGCTCGGCGTCAAGCCGGAGATCGAAGCCTTCGATACCGGCCACCTCTGGTTCGCCAAGCAGCTGGTCGAAGAAAAGGTCTTGAATCCCGACGCGCTGGTGCAGCTCTGCATGGGTGTGCCGTGGGGGGCGCCGGACGACCTCAACACCTTCATGGCCATGGTTAACAACGTGCCGTCGACCTGGAACTGGTCGGCCTTCGCCATCGGCCGCAACCAGATGGCCTATGCAGCCGCTGCAGTGCTCGCCGGCGGCAATGTCCGCGTCGGTCTCGAAGACAATCTCTGGCTCGACAAGGGCGTGCTGGCCACCAATGCGCAGCTGGTCGAGCGCGCCGCCAGCATCGTCACCAATCTCGGCGCCAGGATTTTGGGGCCGGAGGAAGTGCGCAGGAAGCTCAACCTCACCAAGCGGGCGCCGATCGCAGCGGCTGCTTAAGACGGGAGCGGATCATGGCTACCGTCAAATTCACTGCGATGAAGGATGGCGACAGGCAAGACTATGAGTTCCTGACCGCCCATGAGATCGACTATGCCGCCAGGACCGGCGAGCGGCTGCTCGACGCACTGGTGCAACTCGACGAAGGCCTGTCGGGCTACAAGATCACCAGGCTCGGCCATTCGCTGCAAGCGGCGACGCGGGCCTGGCGTGACGGCGCCGACACCGACTGGATCGCCTGCGCGCTGCTGCACGACATCGGCGACATCTACGCTCCCTACAATCACGACGAATACGCCGCTTCGATCCTGAAACCTTTCGTGCGCGAGCAATGCACCTGGGTGGTGGAAAAGCATGGCGACTTCCAGCGGCTCTATTACGCGCATCATCTCGGCGGCAACCGCCATGCTCGCGACCGCTTCGCCAGCCATGCCTATTTCGACGATTGCGACCAGTTTTGCGAACGCTGGGACCAGTCGAGCTTCGACCCGGACTTCGACACGCTGCCGATCGAATTCTTCCGGCCCTTCGTGCTCGAAGTCTTCGCCCGCAAGGCCTACGACCCCTCCGTGATCCGCTCCGGCGAGCGCGTGCCTCTCATCGACCCCGAAACCGCCAAGACAAGAACCGGAGCCTGACCATGAGCATCATCAACAAGGCAGCCGCCATTGGCGGCGGTGTCATTGGCGCCGGCTGGGTGGCGCGGCTGCTGCTCAACGGCATCGACGTGTCGATCTTCGATCCGGACCCGGAAGCGTCGCGCAAGGTCTCGGAAGTGATGAAGGGGGCGCGCCGCGCCTACAAGCAGATGGTTCCCGGCGGCCTGCCCAGGGAAGGCAGACTGACCTTTGCCAAGACCATCGCCGAGGCGGTGGCCGACGCCGATTTCATCCAGGAGAGCGTGCCGGAGCGGCTCGACCTCAAACACCGCGTACTGGCCGAGATCGATCTCTACGCGCCGGCCAACGCCATCGTCGGCTCGTCGACCTCCGGCATCAAGCCGACCGACATGCAGGTGGCGATGAAGAAGCACCCGGAGCGGCTGGTTGTCGGACATCCCTTCAACCCGGTCTACCTGCTGCCGCTGGTCGAGATCGTCGGCGGCGAGCAGACGTTCCCCGAAGCGATCGAGGTTGCCAAGGAAATCTATGCCTCGATCGGCATGAAGCCGGTGGTGATCCGTAAGGAGATCGAGGCCTTTGTCGGCGACCGCCTGCTGGAGGCGGCGTGGCGCGAGGCGCTGTGGCTGATCAAGGACGGCATCTGCACGGTCGAGGAACTCGACGACATCATGCGCTATGGCTTCGGCCTGCGCTGGGCTCAGATGGGCATGTTCCAGGTCTACCGCGTCGCCGGCGGCGAGGCCGGCATGCGCCACTTTATGGCGCAGTTCGGGCCGTGCCTGAAATGGCCGTGGACCAAGCTGATGGACGTCCCGGAGTTCAACGACGAGTTGGTTGATCTGATCGCCACCCAGTCGGACGACCAGGCGCATGGCCTGTCGATCCGTGAGCTGGAAAAGATCCGCGACGACAATCTGGTCGCGATTATGGATGCTCTGTCGAAACAGAACAAAGGCAAGGGCTGGGGCGCCGGCGCCTTGCACAAGGACTATACCAGGCAATTGGCCAAGCTGGCGGCGAAGAAGCCGGCCGCATCCAGGGCCGCCGAGAAGTCCAAGGCATCGAAGCCGGTGAAGAAGGCGGAAAAACCGAAGAAAAAGAAGAAGGCCTGAAGACCATGGATTTCGGGCTGTCGGAGGAACAGAAGCTCATTGTCGAGACGACGCGCGCTTTCGTCGAGAACGAGCTTTACCCGCATGAACGCGAGGTCGAGCGCACCGGCGTGCTGCGCCGCGAGCTGATCGAGGAGATCAAGGTCAAGGCAATCGAAGCGGGGCTCTATGCGGCCAACATGCCGGCCGATGTCGGTGGCGCCGGCCTCGATACGGTGACTTGGCTGCTCTACGAGAAGGAACTCGGCCGCGCCAACTATGCGCTGCACTGGACCTGCGTCGCGCGCCCCTCCAACATCCTGCTCGCCGGCACGCCCGAGCAGCGCGAAAAGTACCTGTTCCCGTGCATCCGCGGCGAGAAGTGGGACTGCCTGGCGATGACCGAGCCCGGCGCCGGCTCCGACCTGCGAGGCATGAAGGCGACCGCGGTGCAGGACGGCGACGACTGGGTCCTTAACGGCACCAAGCATTTCATCTCCCATGCCGATCTCGCCGATTTCGCGATTTGTTTTATGGCTTCGGGCGAGGAAGAAACGCCGCGCGGCAAGCGCAAGAAGATCACCGCCTTCTTCGTCGACAAGGGCACCAGGGGGTTCACCGTGCGCGACGGCTACCGCAACGTCTCGCATCGCGGCTACACCAATGCCATCCTCGAATTCGACGATTGCCGCCTGCCGGGAGCCCAAGTTCTCGGCGAAGTGCACAAGGGTTTCGACGTCGCTAATTCCTGGCTCGGCGCCACGCGCCTGCAGGTCGGCGCCACCTGCCTCGGCCGCGCCGAGCGGGCGCTCGGTCATGCCATCGAATATTCGGCGCAGCGCCAGCAGTTCGGCCAGCAGATTGGCAAGTTCCAGGGCGTGTCGTTCAAGCTCGCCGACATGGCGACGGAATTGAAGGCGGCGGACCTGATGGTGTTCGAAGCCGGCTGGAAGTACGATCAGGGCACCGTCACCGACCAGGACATGGCAATGGCGAAGCTGAAGGCTACCGAAATGCTCGCCTTTGTTGCCGACGAAGCAATCCAGATCCATGGCGGCATGGGGCTGATGGATGACCTGCCGCTGGAGCGCATCTGGCGCGACGCCCGCGTCGAGCGCATCTGGGAAGGCACGTCGGAAATCCAGCGCCACATCATTTCGCGGGCGCTGCTGCGCCCGTTCGGGGCATAAACCATGCATAAGCTTGAACGTCTCCTGCGTCCAAAATCCATCGCCGTGTTCGGCGGGGCGCAGGCCGCTGCCGTCGTCGCGCAATCGATCAAGATGGGCTTTGCCGGCGAAATCTGGCCGGTGCATCCGAACAAGGACGAGGTCGCCGGCCGCAAGGCCTATCGCTCGGTCGCCGACCTTCCCGACGCGCCGGACGCTGCCTTTGTCGGCGTCAACCGGCATCTCACCATCGAGGTAATCAAGGCGCTGGCTGAGCGCGGCGCCGGCGGCGCCGTCTGTTTTGCCGCGGGCTTTCTTGAGACCGAGGCCTATGACGATGACGGCGAGCGGCTGCAGGCCGAACTGGTGGCTGCCGCGGGCCAGATGCCGATCATCGGGCCGAACTGCTACGGCCTGATCAACTATGCCGATGGCGCGCTGCTATGGCCCGACCAGCATGGCGGCATCAGGCTGCCCGAAGGCGCCAAGGGCGTCGCCATCATCACCCAGTCCTCCAACATCGCCATCAACATGACGATGCAGAAGCGCGGCCTGCCGATCGCCTTCCTGATGACCGCCGGCAACCAGGCGCAGACCGGCCTCTCCGAAATGGCGCTCGGCCTGATCGAGGACGAGCGCGTCACCTCGCTCGGCCTGCACATCGAAGCCTTCGATTCGGTAGCCGGCTTCGAGAAGCTGGCGGCGCGGGCGCGCGAACTGAAGAAGCCGATCATCGCCATGAAGGTCGGCCGGTCCGAACAGGCGCGGCAGGCGACGGTCTCGCACACGGCATCGCTGGCTGGCTCGGACGCTGCCTCGGGCGCTTTCCTGCGGCGGCTCGGCATTGCCCGCGTCGATTCCATCCCCGCCTTTATCGAGGCGCTGAAGCTTCTGCATGTCACAGGACCACTGCCCGGCTATCGACTGTCATCGATGAGCTGCTCGGGCGGCGAAGCCTCTGTCATGGCCGACAGCGCCGAAGGCCGCTGGGTCAATTTCCCGGAGCTCACCAGCAAGCACCGCGCCCATGTCAAATCGACGCTCGGGCCGCTGGTCGCGGTCGCCAACCCGTTGGACTATCACACCTTCATCTGGAACAACGAACCGGCGATGACCGCCACCTTCACCGCCATGGTGTCGGGCGGTTTCGACCTCAACATGCTGGTGCTCGATTTCCCGCGCCCCGACCGCTGCTCGGTCACCGACTGGTGGGCGACGCTGCGCGCCTTCGAATCGGCGCTGAAGACCAACAAGGCGCATGGCGCGATTGTCTCGTCGCTGCCGGAGAACCTGCCGGAGGAATACACCGCCGAGCTGATGGCGCGCGGCATGGTGCCTTTGTTCGGTATTTCCGAGGCCATGGATGCCGCAGGCGCGGCGGCCTTCATCGGCTGGGCCTGGGCCGAGCCGCAGGCGCAGCCGATCGACACATCGGCTGCCGGTGCTGCCGGCGGCGATCATGTCACCCCTGACGAGGCCGAAGCCAAGGCGCGGCTGATCAAGGCCGGCTTGCCGGTGCCGAAGGCAGAACGTGCCGCTAACGCTGTCGAGGCCGTCATCTCATCCATGGCGCTCGGCTTCCCGGTGGCGCTGAAGGCGCTCGGCGTCACCCATAAGTCGGAAGTCGGCGCGGTGCGGCTCAATCTGAAAGACGCCGAATCGGTCAGCACGGCCGCGCATGATCTGCTGCCGCTCGGCACCGGCCTCTATGTCGAACGCATGGTGCGCGACGGCGTTGCCGAGTTGATCGTCGGCTTCACCCGCGATCCGATGTTCGGCGCGGTCATGACACTGGGCACCGGCGGCGTGTTGGTCGAACTGTTGCGCGACAGCGTTACGCTCATGCTGCCGGCGACGCGCGACGACATCGAGGCCGCCCTGCGTGGGCTTAAACTGTTTCCGCTGCTGGACGGCTATCGTGGCCGGCCCAAGGCCGATGTCGGGGCTGCCATCGACGCCATCGCGGGCATTGCCGGCTTCGTGCAGACGAATGCCGGAGAGATCGAGGAACTCGACATCAACCCGCTGATCGTCTGCGCCGAGGGCAAGGGCGCCTGGATCGCCGACGCGCTGCTGGTGCTGGGAGAGAAGAAGAATGTCTGACGTCATTTCCACCCGCCGCGAGGGCACCATCCTCGAGGTCACGCTCGACCGGCCCAAGGCCAACGCCATCGACCTCAAGACCTCGCGGCTGATGGGCGAGACCTTCAAGGCGTTCCGCGACGATCCCGGATTGCGCGTCGCCATCGTCAAGACCGCCGGCGACAAGTTCTTCTGCGCCGGCTGGGATTTGAAGGCAGCCGCCGGTGGCGACGCGGTCGACGGCGACTATGGCGTCGGCGGTTTTGCCGGCCTGCAGGAGCTGCGCGACATGAACAAGCCGATCATTGCCTGCGTCAACGGCATGGCGGTGGGCGGCGGCTTCGAGCTGGCGCTGTCCTGCGACCTCATTTTCGCCTCCGACCATTCCTCCTTCGCCCTGCCCGAAATCCGCGCCGGCACGCTGGCTGATGCCGCGACGATCAAGCTGCCCAAGCGCATTCCCTACCATGTCGCCATGGACCTTCTGCTCACCGGCCGCTGGATGGATGTGGCGGAAGCGCATCGCTGGGGCCTGGTCAACGAAGTGCTGCCCAAGGACAAGCTCGAGGAGCGCGTCTGGGAGATCGCAAGGCTGCTCGCCAGCGGCCCGCCGCTGGTGTTCGCCGCGATCAAGGAGACGGCGCGGGTGGCGGAGGCGCTGACCTTCCAGGACGCGATGAACCGCGTGACGCGCCGGCAATTGGCGACGGTCGATGCGCTTTATGGCTCGGAGGACAATATGGAAGGGTTTCGTGCGTTCGCAGAAAAGCGCGACCCGGTGTGGAAGGGGAAGTAGCCTCTTTACCCTCCCCTCGATGGGGAGGGTCGGACCGAAGGTCCGGGGTGGGGTGATGCGCCACCACCCCCACCCGCCGCTTCGCGGCGACCTCCCCCATCAAGGGGGAGGTAAAGGAGCTGCATGACCGACTACAAAACCCTCATCGACGCGGAAACCTGGGCCTTCATCGAGAAGACCAACTCCTACTATCCTCCCGACACGATCGACTACACCATCGCCCAGCAGCGTGCGATCTATGACAGGATGTGCCGCGAGTTTTTTGCCGGCTATCCCGATGGCGTGACGGCGGAAACGACAATCATTGCCGGCCACGACATCCCGATCCGCATCTATCGCTCTGCCTCACCCAACCGGGCCGCGATGGTGCTTTACATCCATGGCGGCGGCTTCATCCTCGGTGGGCTGGACAGCCATGACGATGTCTGCGCCGAGCTGTGCGCCCGGACCGGCTTCGAAGTGGTCTCCATCGACTACCGGCTGGCGCCGGAGCATCTGCACCCGGCCGCCTTCGACGATGCGCTGCATGCCTTTGAATGGGCGGCCTCAAACTACGACTGCCCTATTTTGCTCTGCGGCGACAGCGCCGGCGGCAATCTCTGCGCGGCTCTCGCCCACGCGACGCGCAGCCATGCCAAAAAGTCGATCGGCCAGGTGCTGATCTATCCCGGCCTCGGCGGCGACCGTTCGCAAGGCTCCTATTTGACGCATGCGGAAGCGCCGATGCTGACGGTGCGCGATCTCGACTTCTACAGGGATATCCGCACCGGCGGCCTCGATGGGACCGGCGACATCACTTTGTATCCACTGGCCGACGCAGATTTCATCGGCCTGCCACCGACAGTGCTGATCACCGCGCAATGCGACCCGCTGTCGTCGGACGGCGAGGCCTATCGCGACCGCGTCCTCGCTGCCGGCGGCCATGCCGCCTGGTTCGAGGAGCCGGGACTGGTGCACGGCTATCTCCGGGCCAGGCACACGGTCGGCCGGGCCCGCGCCAGCTTCAACCGTATCGTCGAAGCGGTGTCGGTGCTGGGCAAGGGCGACTGGATCGGGTGAACGGCTCAGCCGCGGACAAAGGCGATCAGCGCCTCGGCCATGCGATCGTTGAACTCCCGGCGAAAGCGGTTTTTCTTCAGCCATTCCGGATTTGAGCCGACGGTCTTGTTGGCATCGACGACAACGCCTTTGCCATCGACAATGAAATAGTCGATGGCGCCGAAGTCCAGGTTGAGCCGCTGCCGCACCGCCAGCACTTCCGGCGGCACGGCGCCGCCCACCTCATTGCTCAGGATTTTTGAGCCGGCGCACAACACATCGTCGTAGACCTGCCGCATGTTGACCTCGGCACCGAGCAGGAACATGTAGCGGTGCTTGACGATGGGCAGGTCGAGCGTATCGAAAGCGAACTTTTCCACCATCAGGCGATTGTTGCGCCATACATCCCGCGGAACCTCGCCGATCGTCTGGTAGACCTTATAGGGCGGGCACAGGCGGTCCTTGTAGCCGGGTTCGAAGAGCTTGCGGATGGCATGCGCGCTCCTGGTCAGGCCGTTGCGATGCTGCCACCAGCGCTGCTCTGGTCGGCCCCTGGAGTTGAGGACCGTCTTGACGACAACCGGCCCCTCGTGGCTGTCGCCTGCTTCCAGCTTCAGTGTCGAATAGAGGTGCCTGTGGATGGACAGCGCGCGGCCATTGATGGTGCGGTCGTAGAGGTGGCCGAGACCGCGGTACGTTGGCGGCACGATTGTCAGGTCGACATGCAGAAAGGCCACCGGCGCCCGATCTCGGCCGGCCGGCCGGTCGAGCAGGCGCACTTTCAATCCAGCCTGTTCCAGGTAAGGCAGTAACTGCGCGATGCTATAGCTCCGCACCAGTCGGAAATTGCGCAGGCTCTCTACATAGACATCGAGATCTGCGGCAGACACCGAACGCTATTCCTTGATATCGACGCCCGAGAAATCATGGTGATCAAAGGGGTCCATGACATAGCCCGTCACCTGTTCGCGCATCGGCATCGAGACCACGGAGTGGGCGATAGCGACCCACGGCATCTGCTCCCTGAAGATCGTTTGCGCCTGCGAATAGAGTTTTGCGCGGGCAGCGGGATCGACGATCCCGGCTGCCTGCTTGAGCAGATCGTCGAAGGCCGGAAAACACCAGTTGGCACGATTGGTGGTGCCGACGCCGGCACAGCCAAGCGGCACCGACAGGAAGTTGTCGGGGTCGCCATTGTCGCCGGTGAAGCCGAACAGCATGGCGCCATCGCGGTCGCGTGACTTCGAGCGGGCAAGGTATTCAGTCCACTCATACGTCACGACTTCCACGGTGACACCGATCTTTGCCAGGTCGGACTGGATCATTTCGGCCATACGCTGCGCATTCGGGTTATACGGACGCTGCACCGGCATCGCCCAGATCTTCATGTGCAGGTCTTTTACGCCGGCATCGGCGAGCCCCCGCCTGGCGGCAGCGGGGTCGAAGACATGATCGGGGCTCGTCTTGTCATAGGCCCAGGAGGTCGGCGGCAGCGGATTGCGTGCGACTTCACCGGTGCCGCGGAACACGACGTCGACCAGCGCCTGGGTGTCGATGGCCATGGCGATCGCCTTCCTCACCCTTGGATCGTCGAAGGGCTTCTGCAAGGTGTTGAAGGCGAGGTATCCTGTGTTGAGGCCCTCCTGCCGCATGACCTTGATACCGGGCGTCGCCTTGATCGCGTCCAGGTCGGCCGGATTTGGATAGGGCATGAGATCGCATTCGCCGGCGCGCAGCTTTTCCATGCGAATGCTGGCATCGGTGGCAATCGCGAAGACGAGATCGTCGATCTTCGGCTTGCCGCGCCAGTAGTCCGGATTGGCCTTGTAGCGGATGACTGCATCCTGCTGGTAGTCGACAAGCTGGAACGGACCCGTCCCGACCGGCTTCAGCGCCAAGTCGAGAAGCCGCTTCTCTGCGACGAGCTTGTCGGCATATTCCTTGGAAACGACCGAAGCGAAATCCATCGCCAGGTCGGCAAGCATCGGCGAATGCGGCGCCTTCAGCGTCATCACCACAGTATGGTCGTCAAGCTTGCGCCAACCGGCGACAAGATCCGGCATGCCGATGCCGTCGAAGTAAATGTACTGGCGTTTGGCGTAATTGTTGAACGGGTTCTGCGCGTTGGCCTGCCGGTCGAAGGTGAACAGCACGTCATCGGCATTGAAGTCGCGACTAGGCGTAAAGCCCTCGACGATGTGGAATTTCACGCCCTGCCGCAGGTGGAATGTGTAGGTGAGGCCATCGTCGGAAATCTCCCAGCTTTCGGCAAGGCCGGGGCGCACCTTGGTGGTGCCGGGCTCGAACTCGACCATGCGGTTATAGAGAGCGGTGGCCGAGGCGTCGCGGGATCCGGAGGCGAGTGCGGGATCGAACGTATCGGGGCTAACCTCGGTGCAGTAGACCAAGGTCTTGGCTACGGATTGATGGACCGGCAACGCACATGGAAAAAGCGCCGCCAGCAAGAGAACGAAGTGCCTGCGTGTCATGATACCCCCCAGGGTTGGGAAGACGCTAGCAGAAGCCGGCACTGACGGTAAGTAAGCCGGCCGGTCTTTCGCGCGCCAAGACTGTTTTCCACCTTGAGTTGACACAAGGAATTGGCCGCGCCTATGTGAAATGGCGGACAGACCCGGCCGCCGTTTTGCATGAACCTTTCCGCTTCAGCCTGCGACTGACGACCAGGCGCCGCATGGTGCGGGCCGGAAAGGATGCCCCCATGACCAGGACCCCAGAGGCTCCACGGTCTCCGGGACCAACGCAAGCTCAGCGCGACCACCGCCTTCGGGATGGAGTCGATGCGCTGGGCTTTCGGCTGATTCCGTTGACCCTGCGCAGGAGCAGGCGTATCGTGAAGATGAGGAAAGCAGACAATTCGATCAGGGACGAACGTGCCGGAACGCCGCGCCTTGCCCTGTTTCGCGCGGCCGGACCGGATGTTCCTCCCGAAAACTTCGGGGGGAGTTTTATGTCCTGCGATCGCGGCGCGTCCATGTCGTCTCCAAGCGGCGGTTTGCGCCGTTCGCTCCATCTGGCCGGCGGTTTGCTTGCCCTGGCGCTGAGCGCCACGCTCTGGTTGGACACAGCCGCCCAAGCGCAGGAAACCCAGATCATCTATCCCGGCTCGATGGCGGTCACCGGATTTTCCGGCACCGTCATTCCCAATTTCGACTCTGCCGATTCCGAAAGGGGGGGGCTGCCGCCCGGCGTCGACCCGGTCGACGAAACCTTCATCGACACGACGCGCGCCACCTTGCGCGTCTTCGACGTTTCGGCGCTCGGCGGACCGGCTTCCGGCCAGCTCGTCTACACGCCGCCGCCTTTCGAGGTGACGGCCGAACAGATCGGCCAGGTGTTCGCCATTACCTATGATGACGGTGTGCGCGACGGCGTTCCCACGGGCGTCCCCAACCTCTATGCCGGCGCGACCTCGCTGCACGGCATCCGTATCGTCACCCCGGACGAAGATGCCGACGGTCGGCCCGAGCGACAGCGCCGCGGAACCGCAGGCGCCGTCTTCATGGACGGCCAGTTCGGCACCGAAAGCGGTGGCGGTCCGGGCACGATCTGGAAGATCGACGGCATCACCGGCGCGGTCTCCAAATTCGCCGACATTGACACCAACAGCGGTTCCGGCATCGGCGACATCAGCTTCGACAGCAATCACCGCGAGTTCTTCGCCAGCGATCTCGACACCGGCCTCATCCACCGCCTCGACGCCAACGGCACGCTGATCGACACATTCGATCACGGCGTTGCCGGGCGGCCGGCGCATGGGCTGGCTCCCGTCGCCGATGACGGTGCGGTGATGGACATACAGGGTGCTGCCTTCGACTCGGAAGACCCCGACACATGGGGCTACACGCAGGACGAACGCCGCGTCTGGTCCGTCGCCTATCATGGCGGCCGGCTCTATTATTCGGTCGGCGAAAAGGCCGAGATCTGGTCGGTTGGCATTGCCCGCGATGGCAGCTTTGCCGGTGATCCGCGCTGGGAGCTGACGGTCAAGGCCGACAAGGACTACGCCGTCACCGACATCGCCTTCGACAACCAGGGTTTCATGTATCTGGCGCAGCGCGGCCCGGTCGAGAATCGCTACGATTACAGCCAGTTCGCCGATTCCGGCAAGGGCGAGGTCATCCGCTACTGGCGCGAAAACCCGGACGATCCGGCGACGGAATCGGTCTGGGTGGAAGAGCCGCAGGAATATGCGGTCGGCTTCCCGCAAGGCAACCGGCAGTCGGCCGGTGGGCTCGACCTGCAATATGGCTATGACGCCGACGGCAATCTCGACACCGGCGTGTGCACCGACACGCTGGTCAACACCGGCGACAAGCTGCGCGACAACCCGACACTTGCCGACCAACTCGCCGCCGGCGGGCCGCTTGCCGTGCACGGCGTGCAGATCACGCCGACGCCGTTGGTCAAGCCGGCCAACGTGCCGCCTTTCGGCTCGTGGTTCGTCGACTTCGACGGCTATTTCGAAGACCCAGAAGTGGAAGGCCATGTCGGCGACGTCGAGGTCTGGCACCCCTGCGACGGCCGTGCCGGCTATTATGAAGAGATCCCAGGCGGTTATCTGCCGCCGTTCTATCCGCCGGGCTTCCCACCGCCCGGCGATCTGCCTCCGTGCATCGATGTCGAGGATGTTCAGTTCTACTGCACGCCTCGCGGCCTCCAGGCCGACCTCTATCTCCATGACCATGCCGGCTTTGGCGGCGATTCGATCAAAGTCCAGTCCATGACACCAGGCGTCGGGGTGACATCACCCCAGTCGCATGCTCCCGGCAAGCCTTACACGGTCGACATCACCGGCCATTCTCCGGGCGACAGAGTCGATGTTGGACTTTGCTTCTACAGGCAGTCCGACAAGGACAAGGGTGGCTACTACCCTTGCTGCAAGATGACTCTGCCGCTCAGAACCCCAGCCGTCAGCTGCGAACGTTGAGGAGGGAAAGATGAAAAATCTCGCACTTTCCCCGACCGCGAAGAGCAGTCAATCCACCGGCAAGCAGCCAACCGTCATGGAGACCATCATGAAACCCCTGTCATATGCCAGGCGCGGCGCGCGCTGGCTGATGGCGGCCGGTATCGCGGTCGCCATGTTCACCCCTGTGGCAAGCCACGCCGAAGATGCAGTCCCGATCACTCCGGAACTGCGGCTCGACCTCGACAATTCAAAAATCGTCAATCCGAGGCCGGAACGGATCGTGCCGTTCTTCACCAAAACAGGCACACAGAGGAGCTGCGACTACGTCGTCTACTCTCTGAGCTTTGGCCTGCGCGGCGACTCGCAAGGCTTTGCCGACCCAAGCTTTTCGGCCAGGCTGAAGAAACTCCAACTCGACTTCAAGGATCAGCTTCCGCACGGTCTTGCGATCGTCAACGTCAACGTGTCCGGCGACGGCACGGATGCGTCTGGCGGACCGCTGCCGGGTGCGACAATCAGCACCTCGGCTAATCCGAACGATACGGCAACGGTTTCCGATTTCCGGATTTCCACCACCGATCTCGACGGCGCTGGGGCTGGCAATGAACGCGTCATCAATTTCAAGATCACCGCCAAGATCGACCATGCGGCGTTTCCTTCGCCGACCATCGTCGACAACCAGGGCATGATCAAGGTGACGCCGGGCGTCGGCACGGGGGCCATCATCCCGTCGCAGGATCCGGGCAAGCCCGACGACGGCGACTACAAGACCGGGGCCAAGACCTCGATCAAGATCGACCTCACCAATTGTGACAAGCGGCCTCCGCCTCCCGACCGGGAATGTTTCAAGGTGGAGCGCGGCACGGTCGATTGCATGCAAGGCGGCGGCGCGTTCATCTACCACATGCCTGTCGGCCCGGAGATGGGCGGCAAATGGGTGCAGGTATCGACGACGACCCCAGGCATCACCATCATCCCCGACACGCAATTGGTGCCGGCGGGCGGCGGTGTGCTGAACTGGAAGATCGTCGGTGCGTCGCCCGGCGACGTCATCCACCTCATCGTCACCGGCATCGAGACCTATGCCGGCCCGAAGGAGGGCTGGGGACTATGCTGCACGCAGACCATCGACATCGTCATCCCGCGTGACTTGAGATGTCCGCCCAAGGACAAGGAACCGGACCTCAAGGTCGAGAAACGCGCCGACGTGACGCGTTGCACGATGAGCGGCGGCTGCGACTTCACCATCAAGGTCACCAATGTCGGCGACGGGCCGTATCACGGCAAGATCGTGCTCGACGAGGTGACGCTGCCGGCCGGCTCGACTCTGGATTCAGGGCCCAATCCGCCCTGGGTATGCATGCCCGGCGTGACCCCGATGACGTGCACCTATCCGGTGACCACGCTCAATCCGGGGGCCTCCATCAACCTCAAGCTCGGCTTCAAGCCGGCGGGTGGTTGGCAAGGCAGCGCGCTGCGCAACTGCGCCACCTATAACTACGGCGCCAGCGGCAAGCCGCTGTTCGGCAGCCAGCAGAACGATCGCGGCTGTGCCTCGATCCCGATCTGCCGGCGTGGCGACCGCGACCGCGATTGCCGGCCCCCGGTCGACAAGAAGGTCGACCTGATCCTGAAGAAGCGTGCCCGCATCCCAGTCTGCACGCCCGACGGCATCTGCTACTTCGTGATCGACATCATCAACAATGGCAGCGTCCCCTATAATGGGCCGCTGACGGTTATCGACAATTACCCGGGCGGCGCGCCGGCCTCTTCGACCTTCGGCCCGTCTCCGCCCTGGACATGCGGACCGAACGGTCCCGGCCAGTTCCGCTGCGACAATGCAGGCATCGTGCTGATGCCGGGCGCCTCGACGCCGATCGTCGTCAAGGCGGTCATGCCGGCCGGCTACCAGTCGGATTCGGTCGAGAACTGCGCGGCGCTGAAGCCCGTCCCCGGTGAGGTCGACCTCACCAACAACAAGGCCTGCGCCAAGGAACGCTTCCGTCATCCCAATGGCGGCAAGCCGACCATACGCATCACCAAGGTCTGCAATGGCTCGCTCGCCGGTGCGGCGGTGGTTTCCTGCCGCATCACCGTCATCAGCCTTGGCACCTCTGCCCCCACCGGTCCGGTGCGGGTCAACGATGCTGCCACGCTGATATCGGGTGGCGCGCCGGTCCAGATCCAGACCGTCACACCCGACGGTGCGGAATGGGCCTGCGGAGCGGTTCCGGCCAATGCGCTGTCATGCCAGATACCCGGCGCCGCGATGACGCCCGGAACCTCCAGGCACTTCGACGTGACGGTCTTGGCCAATGGCGCGTTCGAGAACTGCGCACGCGGCTCATACGGCCCGGCCCCTGGAGACGACGTCGTCTACCCGATCGGCCATGCCTGCGCCAAGGGCGGCGGCACGTCCACCATTAGCGTCAAGAAGACCGGCGATGCCGAGTGCCAGCCGGGGCAACCCTGCTCGTTCGAGATCACCATCACCAATGATGGCCAGACCGCCTTCTCCGGTCCGGTCCGCATCGGCGATGCGATCGGGGTGGACGGGCTGGGGCGGCTGCAAGGCGTCGCGATCACCTCGATCGAACCGCCCTTTGGCTGCTCGCCCGAACCGACGACCTTGCCGTTGACCTGCATTGCCAACCTGACGCTCGGCGCCGGGGAAAGCCATGTGCACAAGGTCACCGTGGTCCTTCCCGACGCTCCCCTGGTCAATCTGCGGGGCAACGTCAGCGGCCAGAACTGCGTCGGCGTCTTGTCTCCCGACACCAGGGTGCAAGGCGGCGGCGACGTACTGCCCGGCGACCTGACCAACGTCCAGGGCGATCGCGGCAAGGCCTATGCCTGCCATCCGTTCACCATCAAGCGCGAGGTGAAGAAGGAATGCTCGCCAGGCTTCGTCATGAACGATGCCGGCCGGTGCGTGTGTCCGGAAGGCACGACGTTCCGCAACGGCCAGTGCTCGCCCGACGGCGGCGTCATCATCCAGCCGAAGGATCCGAGGCCCTGCGTGCTGCTCAAGGGCCAGATCCGCACCGAGGATGGACGCTGTGTCTGCCCGCGCGGAACCGAGCTTGAGAACGGCGCTTGCGTCAAGACCGACAAGCCTGGCTGCACCATCCCCGGTTCGGTCCCGACGTCGGACGGCAATGGCTGCTACTGCCCGGAAGGTACGCATCTCGACCGACAGGCAAATGCCTGCGTGCGCGACAAGCAGAAGCCCGAGCAGTGCGGCATACGCGGCCAGGTTCATGACGCCGATGGCGATTGTGTCTGCCCGCGTGGGACAGAGGTGCGCAATGGAGCCTGCCGGCCGATCCGGCCAAAGCCTGAACAATGCTCGATCCGTGGTCAGATCCAAAACGCCAATGGCGATTGCGTCTGCCCGGACGGCACAGAAGTCAGGGGCAAGGTCTGCCGGCCGATCCGGCCGAAGCCCGAGCAGTGCTCGATCCGCGGCCAGGTCCACGACGCCAATGGCAATTGTGTCTGCCCGCGGGGTACCGAGGTGCAAGGCAATGCCTGCCGGCAGAAGAAGCCTGTGCTGGAACAGTGCGACATACGCGGCCAGGTGCACAACAAGCGCGGCGAGTGTGTTTGCCCGCGCGGCACCCAGGTGATCGACGGCGCATGCCGCAAGCCGAGGCCGCAGGTGGGAGACTGCGCCCCGGGCTCGCAGATGGTCGGCGGCCAGTGCGTGCCGATCATCAGGCGGCACTGCCCCGAAGGCACCGTTGGTCGGTTCCCGAACTGCAGAGCCATCCGGCAGCAGCCGTCGCTCGACCCGACCCTGTTGCTCAATCCAGGTGTCATTCAGCAGTTCATACCGAAGCGCACGCCGCAGACGCAGGTACAGCCGCAAAGGGATCCGGCGGCCAACTTCAAGCCATAGGATCTGACACGAGTCAAAATTCAGAACCCCGCCGGAGCGATTCGGCGGGTTTTTTTCGTCAGCGCGATCGGGGTCCGCCGCATCTCGTCGTTGAAATGCCGGTGCAATCTTCCTCGGACGCCAGCAAGCCGCTGTCGCCCGACGGTCCCTCGATAAAGCCGTCCAGCGACGTCAGCATGGAAGAGACGGTCTTTCCCGTCTGAGCTCTCCTTTCTGTTTTCGCCAATTGGGCCATAACCGGAAGCGAGGCCGAGCAGGTAAGGCATCAGCCGGGCCGCTCCTAGCACAACAAATACCGACTTTCCCTTTTCGGGATCATGGTCTAGGCAGACGTTTGGATCGCGCCCGCAAACAGGGCGCCCAAAGGGGCCGCATCATGAGCAGGAAGACCCTGATCGCGCCATCGGTGCTGGCGTCGGATTTCTCGAAGCTCGGCGACGAGGTCGAGGCGGTGACGGCGGCCGGCGCCGACTGG
Source organism: Mesorhizobium sp. C416B (assembly GCF_030323165.1). Lineage (NCBI taxonomy): Bacteria > Pseudomonadati > Pseudomonadota > Alphaproteobacteria > Hyphomicrobiales > Phyllobacteriaceae > Mesorhizobium > Mesorhizobium sp. C416B. The sequence continues at coordinate 3,311,105 of NZ_CP100471.1, read as the reverse complement.
ATCCATCTCGACGTGATGGACGGGCATTTCGTGCCCAACATCACCTTCGGCCCGCCGGTGATCAAGGCCATCCGCAACCGCACCAAGGCCTTCTTCGACTGCCATCTGATGATTGCGCCGGCCGATCCTTATCTGGCCGCCTTTGCCGATGCCGGCTGCGACGGCATGACCGTGCATGCCGAGGCCGGACCGCATCTCGACCGCTCGCTTCAGACCATCAAGGGTCTCGGCAAGAAGGCCGGCGTATCGCTTAATCCGGCGACGCCGGAAAGTGCGATCGAATATGTGCTCGAGCGGCTCGACCTGATCCTGATCATGACCGTCAATCCGGGCTTTGGCGGCCAGGCCTTCATCCCGGCCATGGTCGACAAGGTCAAGCGGGTGAAAGCGCTGATCGGCAACCGGCCGATTCGCATCGAGATCGACGGCGGCGTGTCGCCGGAAACCGCCCCCCTGGTCACATCAGCCGGCGCCGATGTGCTGGTGGCGGGCGCCGCCATCTTCAAGGGCGGCAGCGTCGAAGCCTACCGGGCCAATATAGAAGCCATCCGAACCGCGGCCGACCGGGCTGCCGGCTGACATCAGTTCCAGGGCAAGTTCCCGGCTGGTCGATTCTCCTCGGCCTGATCTCCCTGCCTGATCCTTCGATCTCCCAAAGGCCGTCAACGGGTGGCAGCCGCAAGGGCATCGCGGCAAGCGACAGGATCGCGGCATCCGGCACTAGTTTTGGCCCATAAATCTAGTGGATAACTGCCGAAGGGATCTGCATGCGGGGAGAGGTCAATCCGGCGGCATGACGCGCGTTAAGAAAAAATTATCCGTATTCGGGATCTCGAAGCTGTTTCTCGAGGGCGCCTGCCATGCAGGGAGACAAACTTTCTTCAGAAGAACAAGTTTTTCACGATTTTAGTTACTTCCGGCGGATAAGATGCGGTCAACCTTCCTCTTTAAGTCGAATATCGTGATCTTTCGCTTGAGGGGCGGATGCCTTAGGAGTTACAGTAAATTTCCAGGGGAAATCGTTTGCTTCGCGAACGGGCTAGCGGAGCATGGCGAGCTACAGGAGTCATATTGACCTACGGATCTGCCGATGTGAGCGAAGGCGCGGGACCCAAGAGCACACTCGCTAGTACGGTCTATCAACAGCTTCGCGACGATCTCCTGCGCGGCGTGTTTGAAAGTGAAAGCAAGCTTCGTGTCGAATGGGTGGTTTCCCGTTACGGCGCCGGCGCCTCACCGGTTCGCGAGGCCCTCAACCGACTTGCTTCGGAAGGCCTGCTCGGCCGCCACGACCAGCGCGGTTTCTTCATCATGCCGGTCAGTGCCCCGGAACTCGAGGAATTGACGCGCACCCGCTGCTGGCTGGAAGAGCGGGCGCTGCGTGAATCCATTGCCAACCGCACCGGCGAATGGGAAGAGCAGCTCGTGCTGGCCTTGCATCGCCTGGCGCGTGCCCCGCGCCGCTTGCCGGAGGATCCGTCCTCGAACAATCCGGAATGGGAAAAGCTGCACCGCGCCTTCCATCGGGCACTGATCGCAGGCTGCCGCTCGCATTGGCTGACCGGCTTTTGCGACCAGCTTTCGGATCAGGCCTCCCGCTACCGGCTGATCTCCCAGGACGGCAGCGAGCGCGACGAAATCAGTGAACATCGGCTGATTGCGGAGCGCACGGTGGATGGCGATGCCGACGGCGCCGTTGAAGCCCTCCTCAACCACTACCGTCTGACGGCAGCCATGTGCATGGAGCGCTTCAACGACAGCGGCGATCCACGCGTGAGCGCCACCAAGGCGCTGCGCAGCCGCAGATAGAAGCGCTTCCGGTCCGCTATCCAAAATCCGCCCGCTATCCAAAATCGCCCGCTATCCAAGTCCGCTTGCCTTCATCTGATCGGCGGCAAACCCGATTTCACGTTGTTGCCGGACGGAGGCGAAATCGTTTCCTTTGTTCCAAGGCCATCCGGCTCTAAATCAAAGGGTTAGAGCATGACGTCCTCCGAAAACCGCTTCACACTTTTCGGCATCATCTCTAGGGAATGCGCATGACCAATCACCTGTTCGACGCGTTCCGCAGCCGGATTTCAGCCTCCAAGCGCATCCTGATGGCGACCGATGACGGACGCGCGATCGCCTATGGCGACATGTTGGCGCAATCGGCACAGCTGGCACATGCGCTGAGGCATTTTGGCGTCGAGCCGGGCGACCGCGTTGCCGTGCAGGTCGAAAAAAGCCCCGAATGCATTTTCCTCTACCTCGCCTGCCTGTGCGCCGGCGCGGTCTTCCTGCCGCTCAACACCGCCTACACGCTGGCCGAACTCGGCTATTTCTTCGGTGATGCCGAGCCGCGGCTGGTCGTCTGCGACCCGGCCCGCGCCGGCGCTATCGCGCCGTTGGCGCAGGCGTCGGGTGCTGCCACCGTCACGCTTGGCAGCAATGGTGAGGGCTCGCTGACCGCACTGGCGGCACAACAGCCCACGGATTTCGACGCCGTGGCGCGCGGGCCGGACGATCTGGCCGCAATCCTTTACACATCCGGCACCACCGGACGCTCCAAGGGCGCCATGCTCAGCCATGAAAACCTGGCCTCCAATGCGCGCGTGCTGGTCGAGCAATGGCGTTTCACCGGGGATGACGTGCTGATCCACGCGTTGCCGATCTTCCATACGCACGGCTTGTTCGTCGCCACCAACGTCACCCTGATGGCCGGCGCCTCGATGCTGTTCGAGCGGAAATTCGACGCCGGCCGCATCGTCTCGCTCTTGCCCCGCGCGACAGTGCTGATGGGGGTGCCGACCTTCTATACCAGGCTCCTGCAGCAGGACGGGCTGGATGCCCAGGCGGCGAAGAACATCCGCCTGTTCGTTTCCGGCTCGGCGCCGCTGCTCGCCGAAACGCACAAGGCCTGGCGCGAGCGCACCGGCCACGCCATTCTCGAGCGCTATGGCATGACCGAGACCAACATGAACACGTCGAACCCCTATGAGGGCGAGCGTCGGGCCGGCACGGTCGGCTTCCCGCTGCCCGGCGTTTCGCTGCGCATCGCCGACCCTGACAGCGGCGATGCGCTTGGCCAGGGTGAAGTCGGCATGATCGAGGTCAAAGGTCCGAATGTCTTTTCCGGCTATTGGCGCATGCCGGAAAAAACCAAGGCGGAGTTTCGCAAGGACGGCTTCTTCATCACCGGCGACCTCGGCATCATCGACGCGGACGGCTACGTCCACATCGTCGGCCGCGGCAAGGATCTCATTATCTCCGGCGGCTACAACATCTATCCCAAGGAGATCGAGAGCGAGGTCGACGCCGTTGCCGGCGTCTTGGAAAGTGCCGTCATCGGAATTGCCCATCCCGATTTCGGCGAAGGCGTCACCGCTGTCGTGGTGCGGGCGCCGGCATCGCAGATCACCGGGGCCGAGATCGTTGGCGCCATTGCCGGCCAGCTGGCCAAATACAAGCACCCGAAGCAGGTGATCTTCGTCGACGAGCTGCCGCGCAACACGATGGGCAAGGTGCAGAAGAACCTGCTGCGCGAGACCTACAAGGGTCTCTACGGCTAATCCATAGCCGGCTAACGTCTTTGCCCAAGCGCTTCGCCTGGACATCTGTTCGCGGTTCGGCAGTGGCGCCTTTTACCTGCGCGGCTTTTTCACCCGAGTGCTGGAACCCCACAAAGCGCGGTTCAGCAGGCTGCGTTTGCGCTTGCGCGGGATGAGGTCGACGTCGCTGACGAGCTTGGCGCCGCCCTCGCGCCGCTCCAGGGTGATCTTGCGGCTGTGGAAGGCTTCGAGCTCCGCACGATGCGCCACGCTGATGATGGTGACGTCAGGCAGTTCGCGGATCACCGTCAACATCATCGTGTCCTGGCTCTTCTCGTCGAGCGCCGAAGTCGCTTCATCCAGCACCACGATATCGGGGCGATGCAGCAGCAGGCGCGCGAAGGCGAGGCGTTGCTTTTCGCCGCCCGACAGCGTCTGGTCCCATGGCGCCTCTTCCTTGATCCTGCCGGTGAGATAGCCAAGCCCCACCTTGTCGAGGGCAGCCTTGATTTGCTTGATGGTCCACTTGTCCGCCGCCGCGGGATAGGCGACCGCGCGGCGAAGCGTTCCGGAAGGGATGTAGGGGCGTTGCGGCAGCATGAACAGGCGCCTGTCGGTGTGGAAATTGACGCTGCCGCCGCCCCATGGCCACAGGCCCGCGACGGCCCGCACCAGCGTCGACTTGCCTGAACCGGATTCGCCTGAAACCAGCACCCGCTCGCCCGGCTCGATCACGACCTCGGTTTCCTTGACCACGGAGGTGCCGTCGTCGAGTGTCACGGAAAGATTGTCGAGGCTGAGGATGGCGCCGTCTTCCGCTTCGCCCCGGTTGATGCGTCCGAGCGCATCGCTCTGCTCGGCGCGCTCGAGCCCGTCGAGCGACATCATCAGCGAGGCAATGCGCCGCGCGGAGGCGTTCCAGTCGGCGAGGCGCGGATAGTTGTCGACCAGCCAGCCGAACGCGCCTTGCACGATGCCAAAGGCAGACGCCGCCTGCATCACCTCGCCAAGCGTCATCGAGCCTTCGAGGAATTTTGGCGCGCACAAAAGGATCGGCACGACCGGCGCAAACAGGCTCGATCCCTGCGACACCGCCGCCGTGCGCATGTGCTGTCCGGTCAGCAGAGCCCATTGCCTCAGCACATGGCCGAAATTCCTGTCGATGCCGCTGCGCTCCTCGTCCTCCCCTCCCAGCAAGGCGATGCTCTCGCCGTTTTCGCGCACGCGCGTCAGCGTGTAGCGCAGTTCGGCCTCCGCCTGGTTCTTCCGCTCGGAGAGCTGGACGAAGTCGCGGCCGATGACCACCATCGAGGTCGAGGTGATGGCGGCATAGATGATCGCGGTGATGACCAGAAAGCCGGGAATGGTGATGCTCTCGCCGCCGATCGGCAGGGTGAGCGCGCCGCCGATGGTCCACAGCACGACGATAAAGGTCGAGGCCGACAGGAACGCGTTGAGGACGCCGGCGGTGAAATCGACCGGCGACTCGGTGGCGATGCGCAGATCCTCGGTCATGCGGGCCTCGGGGTTCTGGTGGTCGCCGCCCACGAGGTTCAGCTGGTAGTAGCGGCCGTTTGCCAGCCAGCGCGCGACGACCCCGGTGGTCAGCCAGGAACGCCAGCGGCGCTGGATCGTCATGCGCAGATAGACCTGCGCGACGACAAGGCTGCCGCTGCAGATCACCAGCGGCACGAATACGGCGCTGAGGAGATAGACCGTGCGGGCGTTGCGCTGCTCGAGGGCATCGAACATCGAGCGGTTCCAGACGTTGATGCCATACTGGAAACCGATGTTGATGCAGATCAGCAGCAGCACTCCGATCGTCAAAGGCCAGGCGAGCTTGTCGCCATGCCTCCCCCAATAGCCGCGCCCGCTGATCCAGAAACGCCGCAGCAGATATTTTTTGCGCGCCTGCTCGGCCTGCTCGGGCGTCAGCTTGGGATCGGGTTCGACGGCATCCGGCGGCGGCGCAGGCTCGCCAACGGGCTCGGACGCGGCTTCGGCGGCCGATGCTTTTTTCTCGCGCGGCGTGTCCTCGCGCGGTCCATCTCCGCGCGTTTGCCGTGACGGCTTTTCCCGACGCGACTTCGTGGCATCGCGCGCTTCGATGCCGTCGGCCGGTTTCGATTTGGGTTTTGCCTCGGACATATGCCTCGACAACGACCTCCATATCAAAAGGTTTCATGGTATGCGCCTGCCCGACGTTTCAGGAAACGCCCGTCATTGCGGATATAAAAGCCCAACGACATGTTCTGCGATGGCGAGGCTGGCGGTAAGGCCAGGGCTCTCGATGCCGAACAGATTGACGATCTGGCCGTCCCCGTGGTCAGCCGGTCCCAGGATGACGAAGTCGGCGGCCGGCTGTCCCGGACCCGACAGTTTCGGCCTGACACCGGCATAGGCCGGTTGCAGGGCGCCATCCGCCAGGCCGGACCAGTAGCGCCTGATTTCGTCGTAGAAGGCAGCGCCTCGTGCGGGATCGACGGTATAGTCGACGCGATCGATCCATTCGACATCTGGGCCAAAGCGCGCGCTCCCCGACATGTCGAGGGTCAGGTGCACGCCGAGGCCGCCATGGACTGGCACCGGATAGATCAGCCGCGAAAAGGGCGAGCGGCCGGAAAGCGCGAAATAATTGCCGCGCGCCAGCCACAGCGGCGGAACACGGTCTTGCGGGAGGCCTTCGATGCGGCCGGCGAGCGCCTGCGCGTCGAGGCCGGCGGCGTTGATGAAGGCGCCGGTCTTCAAGGTGAAACCCTCGCCATCGGCGTCGCGCGTGTCGATCCGGATGCCGTCGGCTTCGATGCTCGCGCCTGAGACAACGGTGAGCAAGGCGAAAGATGCGCCGGCCGCTTCCGCGTCTCCACGCAATGACAGCATCAGCGCCTGGCTGTCGACGATGCCGGTTGACGGCGACAGCAGCGCGCCGGCGCAGCTCAGCGCCGGTTCCAGGCTTTCGGCCTCTGCGCGCGTCAAAAGCTTGAGGTCACCGACTCCGCATTGCGCCGCGTTGATCTGGATCGCCTGCAGTTTGTCCAACTGGTCGGGTTCGACGGCAACGATCAGTTTGCCGGTGCGATGATGGGCGACGTCGTGCTCGCGGCAATAGGCATAGAGACGCTCGCGGCCGTTGACGCAGAGACGGGCCTTCAGGCTGCCCGGCGTATAATGAAGCCCGGCATGGATGACTTCCGAATTGCGCGAACTGGTGCCCGTGCCGATGGCTGCGGCCTTCTCGACCACCAGCACCTCGCGGCCCGACAGCGCCAGCGCGCGGGCAATGGCGAGGCCGACAACACCGGCTCCGGCGACAACGCAGTCGACATCATGCATGGGTGGACTTTAGCGCGGACTGTCCGCGCCTGCAAAAACCTTGTCGCCGCCGATCCAGACGCCGTTGACGTCGAGGGCGTCCGACAGAGCGACGATATCGGCAGCCGTGCCATTGGCGAAGCGGCCGAGCCGGTGGGCCTGGCCGACCGCCTGCGCCGGATAGAGCGAGGCCATGCGCAACGCTTCCGACAGGTCCAGCCCGACGATCCGGTGGACGTAGCGAACCGCCGAGATCATATCGAGATCGGCGCCGGCCAGCGTGCCGTCGGCCAGCCTCAGGCTGCCATCCTTGCGATAGATGATGCGGCCGTTGAGGGTGAACGATGTCATGTCGGTGCCGATCGTCGCCATGGCGTCTGTAACCAGCACGATCTTGCCCGGTCCCTGCTTGGCGCGCAGCGCGATTGCCATGGTGGCGGGATCGACATGGATGCCGTCGGCAATGATCCCGGCCGACAGACTGCCTATGTCGATGGCCGCACCCGCCAGCCCCGGCTCACGGTTGCCGATCTGGCTCATGGCGTTGAACAGATGTGTGACCACGCTGGCGCCGGCATCGGCAAAGGCTCTGGCCGTGGCATAGCCGGTGTCGGAATGGCCGAGGCTGACAATCACACCGGCCTTGGCCAAGGCCGCAACGCGGGCAGGCTCGACGGATTCCGGCGCTATCGTCGTCAGCAGCACCGGCAGGTTTTTGCGTGCCGCGACCAGCGCCGCTTCATCCGCATCCGTCATCGGCCGGATCAGCGCCGGGTCATGCGCCCCCTTGCGGGCTACCGAGAGATGCGGTCCCTCGAGATGCAGGCCGAGAAACCCCGGCAGTTTTTGCCGTGCCGCCTCGGTGCCGGCGGCAATGGCCGCGGCGGTGATGTCAGGCGTATCTGTGATTAGCGTCGGCAGCAGTGCGGTCGTGCCGAACGGCGCATGCGCCCGGCAGATTGTTGCCAGCGAGGCGACATCGGGATGGTCGTTGAGCATGACGCCGCCGCCGCCATTGACCTGCAGGTCGACAAAACCCGGCACCAGCATGCCGCCCCCGGCGTCGATGCGGGCAACGCCCGACGGAATGGCGCCGACGGGATGAATGCCTTCGACCACATCGCCGTGCACGACAAGGGCGGCGTTATCATGCCAGTCGTCGCCATCGAAAATTCGGGCGCCAGTCAGGGCAAAACGGTCGCTCATACGGTTTCCGTCACCTTGCGCAGATTGCGCGGTACGTCCGGATCGAGGCCGCGATGGCGGGCGAAGGCTTCGACGAAGCCGTAGAAGGAGACGATCAGCGTCAGCGGGTCGGTCAAGGGATGACCGGTGGCGACATGCGGCAGCCGCGCCGCGCTCTTGGCTTTGTCCGAGGTTACAAAAACTGCTGCACCCTTGCCGGCAAGGTTGTCGGCAGCCTCTGCCACGGACGGCTCGGAGGCATCGCGGGCGGCGAGTGCCAGCACCGGGAAGCCTGGCCCGACCAGCGCCAACGGGCCGTGCATGACTTCGGCTGCACTGTAGGCCTCGGCATGCATGCCGCAGGTCTCCTTGAATTTCAGCGCCGCCTCGTCGGCCATCGCCGCCGACGGGCCACGGCCGAGGATGAACAGCGATTGCGGCGTCTCCAACGCGCCGGCCAGCGCCATCCAGTCGCAGTCGATCGCCTTGCTGAAATGCTCGGGCAGGCGGGCAAGGGCGGCCAGCAGTCTGTCGTCGCCGGTGCAATGCGCCATCAGCGCCAGGCCGGCGACCGCCGAATTGACGAATGTCTTGGTCGCCGCGACGCTGCGCTCGGGGCCGGCCAGAATGTCGATGGCAAAATCCGAAGCCCGAGCCAGCGGCGAATCGGCGGTGTTGGTGATGGCGACGGTGAGCGCACCGCCGGCTCGTGCCGTCTCGGCCATGGCGACGATGTCAGGGCTCTTGCCGGATTGCGAGATGGCGAGGCAAGCGGAACCGGCGAGCTTGAGCTTGGCGCCGTAGATCGAGGCGATCGACGGACCGACCGATGCCACGGCCAGGCCGGCGGTCAGTTCGACGGCATATTTCATGAAGGTGGCGGCATGGTCGGACGAACCGCGCGCGACGGTAACGACGAAGCTCGGATCGCGCTCGCGAATGCCGCGTCCGGCCTCGGTCAGCACCGCCGCCGAGCCATCGAGCAGACGCGCGACGGCTTGCGGAATTTCGTCGATCTCGCGCCGCATATGGGTGGTCTTGGGGATCATGGTCGGCCCTCTTCGCTCGGCCCTGTCAGGCGCAGTTCGGCGACGAAATCATAGGCGTCGCCGCGGTAGATGGAGCGGGTGAACTCGATCACCTTGCCGCTCGCGAGATAGGAAATGCGTTCGATGTGCAGGCCGGCAATGCCGGATGGCACTTCGAGCAGACGCGCATCGGCGTCGCCGAGATTGGCGGCGGAAATGCGCTGCACCGCCCGCACCGGCCGGTTGCCGGTCAGTTGCAGCGCCGCATAGAGTGACGAGCCTATCCCGGCCGGATCCGGCAGCACGCTGGCCGACAACGAGGCGCGCTCGATGGCCAGCGGCGTGTCGTTTGCGATGCGCAGGCGCGCCACGCGCGCCACCAGCTCGTTCGAGGACAGGCCGAGCACCATCATCTCGTCGGGCGAGGGCGGGTAGAGGTCGCGGTCGAGCCAGGCTGAACGCACCGCCATGCCGCGCCTTGCCATGTCCTCGGTGAATGAAGTGAGCCTGGACAGCGACTGCTCGACGCGCTCCATGCGCGGCGCCACGAAGGTGCCGGAGCCGTGGCGCTGCACGAGGATGCCGCCCTTGACCAGATCCTGCACCGCCTTGCGGACGGTGACGCGCGAAATGTCGGCCTTGGTGGCGATGTCGCGCTCGGAAGGCAGCGCATCGCCCGGCCCGATCAGGCCGCGATTGACGGCGTCCTCGATGCTTTTCCTGAGCTGCAGGTAGAGCGGGGCGCCGCTCTGCGACGACTGCCTCAGCGTGGCGAAGATCTGGTCGGCGGCATCGCTCATCGCGTCGCCTCCGCTTTGACGAAGATGCGGGCCGCCATCTGCACGGCGCCGCCCAGCGCATCGTCGAGCGGCGCTTTCAGCAGCGCCTGGCAGCGCTGGGAAAGGCGCGGCCCATAGAGCGGCGCCAGCCCGCCGAGCAGGCAGAGCGGGGCGTCATCAGAGAGGTCGAGCGCGTGGAGCGACGCCTCGACATCGGCAACCGACTTGTCGACGATCCAGTTGGCGACGCTGTCGCCCTTCTCGGCATGCTCGAAAACCTTGGGCGCGAAGCCGCCGAAATCGCCGGGCTTGGCATTGGTGGTGAACTCGACCACGTCTTCGGGATTGTTGCGGAAAATGGCCATCATGCTGTCGGTCAGGGCTGAGCGCGGCCGGACGCCGTCATGGGCGAGCAGCGTCTGCTCCAGCAGGTCGCGGCCGATCCGGGCGCCGCTGCCTTGATCACCGACCTGAAAGCCCCAGCCGCCGATGGCGCGCGACGTGCCGCCCTTGCGCGCCATATAGGCGGTGCCGGTGCCGAGGATGGCCATGGCGCCGTCACCAGAGCCGACTGCCCCTTCGAGCGCGATCTCGGCGTCCGTCTCGACGCGGCTGATGCTGAACGGGAGGATTGCTTCAAGCTGCTGGCGGTAGGTGCCGACATTGGCGCCGGCAAGGCCGAGAATGGCTGGTGTCTGCGGGATCAGGTCCGGATCTTGCCCGGCGGCGATGAAGGCCTGACGAGCAGCCTCGACGATGTGGGTGCGAGCGCCGGTGAGATCGGTGCGGATGTTGGCGGCGCCGCTTTTGGCACGGCCAATGACAACGCCATCGCCTGTCGCAAGGGCTGCCCTGCAGCTGGTGCCGCCGCCGTCGATACCGAGCACGAATCTCACGCGATGTCTCCTCCGGGCGGATAATACCAATAAAATACCAATAGCCAAGGGATTAATTTCCGTTTCAAAAAGATTAAGACGTATCAGGTTGAAAAACCCGGGAATTTTGCCGGATCAACGCTTTCCAGTTCGCAATTTCGTTAATGCGTGTGGACAAGTGGTATTTTTTTGGTATTGTTCTTCCATCGGAGGGACAGGGATGGCCGAACCGCGCACCGAAGCGCTTCACAGCAATGCCGAGGGACTGGACATCCAGGCCCCGGACGCCATCCTTTCTTCTTTGGTCAATGCGCAGATCGAGGCCGCCAAGGCTGTGCGCGACGCCATTCCCGCCATCGCCGCCGCAGCCGAAATCATCGCCGGGCGGCTGAACGGCGGCGGCAAGCTCGCCTATGCTGCGGCCGGCAGCTCCGGCCTGATGGCGCTGGCCGACGCGCTGGAGTTGCCCGGCACCTTCGGCATCAAGCGCGAACGCATCGCCATCCTCATCGCCGGTGGCGACGACGCTTTCAAGACCCTGGCCGGCGGACCGGAAGACGACACCGACGAAGCCTCGACGGCAATTGCCGGCGCCGGCATCGGCAAGGGCGACTGCCTGATCGCGATTTCGGCCAGCGGCTCGACGCCCTATGCGGTGCAGGCGCTGAAGGAGGCGCGCAGCCGGGGCGCGGCAACCATCGCCATTGCCAACAACAAGGACACGCCCCTGCTCAGGCTGGCCGACGTCGCCATCCTGCTCGAGACGCCACCGGAGGTGATTGCCGGCTCGACGCGCATGGGCGCCGGCACTGCCCAGAAGATCGCGCTCAACATGCTGTCGACGCTTACCGCCATTCATCTCGGCCATGTCCATGACGGCTACATGGTCAATCTCACCGCCGACAACATCAAGCTGCGCGACCGCGCGGCTCGCATCGTCGCCGCTATCAGCGGCCGCGACCGGCAAGACGCCGTGCGGCTGCTCGAAGCGAGCGGCGGCGTCGTCAAGACAGCCATTCTGCTCGCCGCCGGCGCTGCCAACGCCGTTGCGGCCGAGAAGATACTGGAAGGGACCGGCCAGAAGCTGCGGCCAGCCCTTTCCGCGATCGAGGGGAACAAGGGCGCGAAGGCCCCTGTTCTCAAAACCGAACCTGAAAAAGGTCAACAGGGAGACTAGCATGACAACGAAATTACTGACGGCACTGCTTCTCGGCACCAGCATTCTCGGCACCGCCGGGTTGGCTCACGCCGATGACGTAACGCTCAATATCGAAAGCTGGCGCGGCGACGACCTTGCCATCTGGAAGGACAAGCTGATCCCGGCTTTTGAGGCCAAGAACCCGGGCATCAAAGTGGTGTTCGCACCGTCGGCGCCGACCGAGTATGACGCCGCACTCGGCGCCAAGCTCGCCGCCGGCTCGGCTGGCGACCTGATCACCTTGCCGCCCGTTCGACAAATCGCTCGAACTGTTCAAGAAGGGCAACCTTGCCGATCTGTCTTCGCTGCCCGGCATGGAGAACTTCTCACCGGTCGCCAAGGCGGCATGGCAGACCGACGACGGCAAGGCGAGCTTCTGCGTCCCGATGGCCTCGGTCATTCACGGCTTCATCTACAACAAGGACGCCTTCGACAAGCTCGGCCTCAAGGTCGTCACCGTCGCCTCGCTGTTCTTCGTGCTTCTGTTCGGCGCGATGGCGGCGTTCGCGTTGTCGGAATACCGCTTTCGCGGCAACACGCTGATGGGGCTTTACCTCGCGCTCGGCATCATGATCCCGATCCGGCTCGGCACCGTCGCCATCCTGCAATTGATGGTGGCGAGCGGGCTGGTCAACACGCTGACGGCGCTGATCCTGGTCTACACCGCGCAAGGGCTGCCGCTGGCCGTCTTCATCCTGTCGGAATTCATGAAGCAGGTGTCGGACGATCTGAAGAATGCCGGCCGTATCGACGGGCTGTCGGAATACACGATCTTCTTTCGGCTGGTGCTGCCGCTGGTGCGGCCGTCGATGGCGACGGTCGCCGTCTTCACCATGATCCCGATCTGGAACGATCTGTGGTTCCCGCTGATCCTGGCGCCGTCGGAAGAGACCAAGACGGTGACGCTCGGCGCGCAGTTGTTCCTCGGCCAGTTCGTCACCAACTGGAACGCCATCCTGGCCGCACTCTCGCTGGCGATCATGCCGGTGCTGACCCTCTACGTCATCTTCTCGCGGCAGCTGATCCGAGGCATCACATCCGGAGCCGTCAAGTGAGCGGAGCCCTACAAATCTCTGCTGGAGCCTTCACCCCACCCGGCGCTGCGCGCCGACCTCCCCATCAAGGGGAGGTAAAAGGTCGTGGCTTCATTCACGACCGCCAAAGGGCGACTTTCGGAGAAGCTTCTTTGGCAGTGAGGGTGTTCGCGCCAACGTCCTACCTCCCCTCGATGGGGAGGTCGGCGCGAAGCGCCGGGTGGGGTGACGCCCTCTCAGAAGGAACAACTGGAACATCTGGAGTAGTTAGGTGACCTCTAAATCGCCCCTTCGCGTCGTCGTCGCAGGCCTCGGTAATATGGGGCGTAGCCATGCGCTGGCCTATCATAACAATCCGGGCTTCGAGATCGCGGCGCTGATCAACCGCTCCGACGTGCCGTTACCGGACGGGCTGTCGGCCTATGGCATCAGGCGCTCCTTCGACGAGGCGCTGCGCGATGAAAAGCCGGATGTTGCCTGCATCGCCACCTATTCCGACAGCCATGCCGACTATGCGGTGAAGGCATTCGAGGCCGGCTGCCACGTCTTTGTCGAAAAGCCGCTGGCAACGACGGTGGCGGACGCCAAGCGCGTCGTCGCGGCGGCCAAGGCCAATGGCAGAAAGCTGGTGATTGGCTATATCCTGCGCCATCACCCGTCCTGGGTCCGGCTGATCGCCGAGGCGCGCAAGCTTGGCGGCCCTTACGTGTTCCGCATGAACCTCAACCAGCAATCGTCAGGCCCGACCTGGCAGACGCACAAGCAGTTGATGCAGACGACGTCGCCGATCGTCGATTGCGGCGTGCACTATCTCGACGTCATGCTGCAGATCACCGACGCCAAGCCGGTCGAGGTGCGCGGCATGGGTCTGCGGATGACCGAGGAGATCGCGCCGACCATGTATAATTACGGCCATCTTCAGGTGCTGTTCGATGACGGTTCGGTCGGCTGGTACGAAGCCGCCTGGGGACCGATGATTTCGGAAACGGCGTTCTTCGTGAAGGACGTGATTTCGCCCAATGGCTGCGTGTCGATCGTGATGAAGGAAGGTGTGAAGTCCGACGACATCGACACCCACACCAAGACCTCGACCATCCGCCTGCACAGCGCTGCGACCGGCGCGGACGGCAAGTTCGCCAGGCCGGACGAGATGCTGTCGATGGACGGCGAACCCGGCCACCAGGATCTCTGCGACCTTGAACAGGCCTTCGTGCTGAAGGCGATCCGGGAAGACATCGACCTGACCCGCCACATGGACGACGCGGTCAAATCGCTCGCCGTCTGCCTTGCCGCCGATGAGAGCGTGCGCAGCGGCGCCCCAGTTAAGCTCTAGTAGGGCAAACTCTAGAACAAGGACGAAGCCGTGGGCTCGCTGGTAATCGAGAATGTGAAGAAGGCCTTCGGGCCGGTCGAGGTGCTGAAAGGCATCAACCTCGAAGTGACCGACGGCGAATTCGTCGTCTTCGTCGGCCCATCTGGCTGCGGCAAGTCAACCTTGCTCAGGGTCATCGCCGGGCTGGAGGATTCGACCTCCGGCAGGGTGGTGATCGACGGCGCCGATGTCTCGGCCACGCCCCCGGCAAAACGCGGCATCGCCATGGTGTTCCAGACATACGCGCTCTACCCGCATCTGACGGTGAAGAACAATATGGGTCTCGGCCTGAAGCAGGCCGGCACGCCCGCCCCAGAGATCGAGCGCCGCATCGGCATAGCCTCGTCGATGCTGTCGCTGGAGCCCTATCTCGAGCGGCGGCCGGCCGAACTCTCCGGCGGCCAGCGCCAGCGCGTCGCCATCGGCCGCGCCGTGGTGCGCGAACCAAAACTCTTTCTCTTCGACGAGCCGCTATCGAACCTCGATGCAGCACTTCGCGTCAACACGCGCCTGGAGATCGCGCAGCTGCACCGGCGGCTGAAGGCGACGATGATCTATGTCACCCACGACCAGGTCGAGGCGATGACGCTGGCCGACAAGATCGTGGTGCTCAATGCCGGCCAGATCGAGCAGATCGGCGGACCGATGGAACTCTACAATTCGCCGGCAAATGAATTTGTCGCCGGCTTCATCGGCTCGCCGAAGATGAATTTCATCGACGGCGCCAGGCTGGGGGAAACGGCCAAGACGATTGGCGTGCGGCCGGAGCATCTGACCGTCGATCCGAAGTCCGGCGCCTGGAAGGGAACGGTCGTGCACGCCGAACATCTCGGCGCCGACACCAACCTCTATCTCGACTGCGACAAGGCCGGGCTGATCACGGTGCGTATTTTCGGTGTCTACGACGCGGAGCCGGGCGCCACGCTTTATGCGACGCCCGAGCCGGGAAAGACGTACCGGTTTGGGGCGGACGGGAAGACGATCAAGTAATCCTCTGCCCGCAGCGCCAGAGCGATCATGCAGCGCCGAGCAGCACCGCTCCGTGAATGGCCGCCTGCCAGCCCAGGGCGGCCCAGCGTATGTCCAGAGGCTGGACAACAAGCGAATGCGGCAGGCTCTCCGCGATACGCTGCTTGAGCGTCTGGCGGGGATAGGACTTCATGTCGACAATGCCGCCACCGATCAGGATCGTCTGCGGGGAAAACAAAGCGGCTGCCGTTGCGATGGTCACCGCCTGCTGCCAGACGATCTCATCGAGCCATTCGCGCAGCGACGGCGGCTGCCCGGTCGCCGAAAACAGCTCGGCAACCGGGATATCGTAGTCTGTCGCGAGTTCGACAAGCGTTGCCCCTGAGGCGTAGGTCTCGACGCGGTTTGGCGGTCCGCTTTCGTCAGGCCGGTAGATCGGCATATGGCCGATTCCAGCGCCCAGCCGCCACCCCTGAAAATGCCGTCCTTGCCGAGATAGGCCGCACCGATGCCGGTGCCGAGATAGACCGCCAGCACCTCCTTTTGCCGCTTCACTGCGCCGGCGACGCTTTCACCCAGCAATTGCAGCACGACGTCGCGTTCGAGCCGCACGGGAACGCGGAGCCGCGATGCCAGTTCCGTACCCAGCCGGATGCCGTTCAGCTCGGGAATGTTGGCCGTGTGCAGCACCGTGTCGAAGTCGCGGTCGATGAACCCAGGCACCGTCGCAACGACCCGTGCAGGTTTGAGCCCGGCATCGCGGCAGGCTGCGGTGACCGCATCGGCCAACCCCGCCACAGGCGCGCCCTGGCGCAGTTGCGCGGTCGGGTAGGTGCGGGCAAAATCCACCGGGATGCCGTGGTCGGCAAAGCCAACTTTGACCGACGTGCCGCCGATCTCGACCACGGCGATCGTGTCTTCCATCGTTTGATGCGTCATGCCAGCGCTTCCAGGAATTCCGAAAGACAGGCGCGGAATTCCCGCCGGTAGGCGGCGCGATCCTGCGATTTGGCTGTGATGGTGCAAAGCCGGGCCGACGGGATGAGCCCGGCCAGCGTCTGTGCGTCGTCCAGTCGATGGACGAGGTCATGGTCATGGCCGATGACAAGGGTCGGCACCGCGATAGCGCGGATGTCCGCCTCGCTCACGCCCGGACCATCGCCCGCGATCGCCACCAGCAACCTACCGAACAGAACCGGGTCCGGGCGATTGAAGAAGCCTTGCAGGCTGGCGAGATTGTCCGGCGCCAGCCTCGCTAGCTCTGCGGCAACTGCGCTGTCATCGAACAGACGCCTGGCGTCAGGCGAATGGCGCATCAGGAGATCGCCGACCACGGCATAGGGCCTCATATTGGCCGGTGCAGCCTGGGATACCCACGCAGGCCGGGCGAGCACCAGCGCCCGCACCCGCGCCGGCCTGTGCACCGCCAGGCGGAGCGCCAGCGCCGCGCCCATCGAGATGCCGCCGACGACGGCCGGGCCGAGGCCGAGATCGTCGGCCAGTGCATCGACGTCCTCGGCAAACGTCGCGATCGAAAGCTGCTCGACAGGCCCGTAGCCGGATCCGCCCTGGCCACGGCATTCGAGCGTCACGCGCCGCGTCACCGGCAGATCGGGAAACACGTCGGCCACCTGCGCCTCATCGCCGCCCAGCCCATGCTGGAAGATGACGGGAAGGCCCGTGCCGACCTCCCGGTAGGCAAGGTCGACGCCATCTCGGCTGAAGGTCTTTTTCACGTGTCGTCGCTCGCTTCCAGGACATTGCGCAGGAACGCGCCGACGCCGGGCGCCTCGGCCTCTGTCAGGCCATGCGTGATCAGGGGGCCGTCGAACCCGGCGGCTCTTAGGCAGCCGATGAAATGCGGGAAATCGACGACGCCCTGTCCGGCGGCGGCAAAACTGCCATCGGCATTGCGGTCCTTGGCATGGGCCATGCCGATCTCCGCAGCCAGCAGATCGACGGCCTCGTCGATCAGGCGGTGACGCTCCGCGCTGTCCGCCACTTCGAATAGATTGGCCGGGTCGAGCACAATGCGCAGCCGCGCGCTGTTCATCTCGTCGAGCAGCCGGCGAGCGGCCCGCGCGCTGGAGACGACATTGGCCAGTTCCGGTTCGATGCCGAGCTCGATGTCGAAGCGCTCGGCAATCGCGATCGCCGCTTCCATCTCCGTCCGCAGATCGCTCCATGCCGCCTCGCTTGCATTGTCGGGATGCCAGCGCCACGGATCCTGTGCATCCCTTGTGCCGGTGCACAGCGTGATCAGGCGGGTGCCCATGTCAGCGCATGACGCAGCCAGCACCTCCAGCCGAGCAAGACCTGACACACGAACCGAGCGATCCGGGTGGATCATATTGTAGGTTCCAGACACGGCCGCGATCGAAACGCCGGCCTCGCCGCTCGCCTTAGCGACGGACCGGGCCGCATCCGGCTCGATGCTGTCCGGCATCGACGGCAGTCCAAGGCACGCCATGTTGAACTGCGCCGCCGTGTAGCCGCCGTCCGCGACCGCGCGCAGCACCGGCAAGGCGCCGGTGGTGGCGAAGGTCTTGGCGAAAATCCCAAGCTGCATCACACGACCCCGTCGACATCGGCCAGACGGACGGCGCGGCCGCCGGCAGCGGCCGAGCGGGCTATGGCCGCCATGCCCCTGACCGAGGCGATGCCGTCCTCGATGCCGGCGCCGATCATCGGCGCGCCATTCAGCACGACATCGGCAAAGCCTTCGAGCTGCCGGCGATAGAAGTGGCCATCCGCGCCAAGCGTCCGATGCCAACTGCCATCGGCCTCGCGGAAAATGTCGACCTCGCTGCTCTTGTAGTACCAGGGGTTGTAGGTCTTCGCGAGAACGCTGCCATTCTGGCCGTAGATCTGGAACCCTTCGTGCCAGTCCATGCGCACGGCGACCGTCAGGTCGAGATGGCCGATCGTGCCGTCGGCGAAGATGGTGGTGACGAACCAGCAATAGGCGCCGTAGCGCTCGGTGAGCCGGGCCTCGACCGCCTCAATCGGACCATGCAGATGGCGCGCCGTATCGATGAGATGGCTGCCATGCGCCAGCATATAATACTGGCGCAGATCCGCCTTGGGATTGACGGAGGGCTTGCGTGCCTTGGCGCTGGTGATGATGAGCGGCTGCACCGCATCGGTCATCGGGTAGCGGTGGGTGCTGTCGCAATACCAGCCCTTGAATGCCAGACGCTCGCCCATCTCGTTATCTACGAAGGCCTTTGCCGCCTGGATGCCTGGATCGAAGCGCTTCATATGGCCGACCTGAAGCACCTTGCCGCTCTTGTCGAGTGCGGCCCGCAAGCCTTCGACTTCCTCGACCGAAACGCCCAGCGGCTTCTCGCACAGCACATGCTTGTCGGCATCCAGCGCCAGTTCGGCGGCCTTGACGTGGAACGTGTCCGAGGTCGCGATGATGACGGCATCGAGGTCGGGATCGGCCAGCATCTGGCCGTAGTCGGCATAGGATTTTTCGGGCGCGTAGGTCGCGGCCATCCTGTCGCGCAGATCGTCGGCGACATCGCAGATGGCATAGAGGTCGGCGTTGCGCGCCTTGGTGCAGGATTCGAAATGCGCGGCCTGCGCAATCGGGCCGCAGCCGAGCACGCCGACACGCAGCCGCTTTTCGTCTTTGCGAGGCATGGAATCTCTCCTGATTAGCGCGCGGCGAGGCCGCGAAGTTGAAATTGCGGATCGCCCGACAAAGCTGCCTGATGCAGCAGACAGGCAGCGCCCAATGCCGGACCGTCGGCGCCGACGCGCGACAGTTCGACCGTGGGAACGGGATAACCTTCAGCCAGGAAGCCCGAGAGGAAAGCTTCCACCTGTTCGGCGACAAAGGGATAGATGGCATTGACCGAGCCGGAGAGAATGATGCGCTCCGGCTGCAAGGTGCAGGCAAGCGTCGCCAGGCCGCGACCGAACCACAGCGCCCAGTCGCGCGCGGTGGCGACGGCTGCCGGATCGCCGCCGGCCAGCGCTGCGACAAACTCATCCACGCCGGCGCGCCGCCCGCTTATGTGCAAATAGCGCGCCAGCAAAGCATCCTTGCCGACATATGATTCCAGCCGGCCCGGGCGCTTGGCGTCGAAGACAAAACCTTCGTCGCCAATGCGCAAATGACCGATCTCGCCGGCGCCGCCGAGCCGGCCGCGATGCAGCCTGCCGGCATTGATGATGCCGCCGCCGACGCCGTTCTCGATCAGGATGATCAGCGCATCCTCATCGTCCTTTCCCGGCTGCGCCCAGTATGTCTCGGCCACAGCGACGGCATTGGCATCGTTTTCCAGCAGGATCGGAAAATCGTCGCCAAAGGCGTTGCCCAAAAGCTCAGCCAGATTGACCCCGTGCCAGCCAAGGATGGTGGCATGGTATGAGACGCCATCAGCGGCGGGGAAGCCGGGCACGGCGACATTGAGCCCGTAGGGGCGCGTGCTCTCAGGCAATTGCGATCGGACATCGCCAACGAGTTCCTCGATGATGGCGACTGCAGCGGCAGGCGTACTACCCGGGCCGGCAAAGGCCTTCGATGCTGCGGCACGCTGCGTGCCAGCAAGGTCGACAGCCACGGCAGCGATCCAGTTGACGCCGATATAGGCGCCAAGGAAGAAGCCGCCATTGCCTTCGATCTCGACAAGGATTCCGGGGCGGCCGACCCGGCCCTCGCCGTCCTGCTCGTCATCCCCTTCATCCGAGCGCTCGCGCGCCAGACCGGCTTCGATCAGTCCCAGCACCAGGGCCCCGGTGGTCGACCGGGTCAGGCCGAGATCGCGTGCGAGCGCCGCCCGGCTCAACGCGCCGGCACGAAACAGCGCCGCAAGGGCCCGCGTTTCATTCGGCCGAAGATCGGTCGACACCAGCACGTCTTCCTCCGCGATTTGTTTGATTGCCATACTAATAGATTTTTTATGCGATTTGAAAGGGTCAAACGGGGCGCACTGTAACAAAATGTTCGGCGTTCTGAATCTGTTGACCCAAGTTTCAAACGATAATTTGTATCAAAAACTTACAAATTGACATGGGAGGATGCGATGCCGGTTCTAGCGCCATTGTCACCCACCAGGCCAAAAGCCTCGCCCTCATGATGTCGAGCGAGACATTGTCCAGCGCGCGGACGGCACCGAAATCCTTCACAATATGGGGACATCTCTTCGAATGCAGGCTTGTCGGTCAGCCTGGCCCGCTTTGCGATCAGAGATCGTCGCCGTCTCTCCAGCAGGCGATCAGATGACCGTCGCCGGCCTGCCTGACGGGTGGTTGCGCCTTTCGGCAATCGGGCAGCGCGACAGGACAGCGGGCGGCAAAGGGGCATCCGGAGGTCTCGGCATCGTGTGCCGCGACGTCGAGCTGAGCCGGAGCCTTCGGCGCCGTCTCATCCGAGGACGCGGCCAGAAGCAGCTTCGTGTAGGGGTGGTTGGGGCCACGGAAAATCTGCTCGGATGAGCCGGTCTCGACCAGCCGGCCGCGATAAAGCACGCCGATCCGGTCGGCCATATAGCGCACCACCCTGAGGTCGTGGCTGATGAACAGATAGGTGGTGTCCTTGTCGCGCTGCAGGTCGTTGAGCAAATTGAGCACGGTCGCCTGCACGGAAACGTCGAGCGCAGAGGTTGGCTCGTCCAGCACCACGAGCTTCGGCGCGCCGGCAAAGGCGCGCGCAATCGCCGCACGTTGGCGCTGGCCACCAGACAGCGATCTCGGCTTCTGGTCGACGGTCGTAGCGGCAAGACGAACCGAGGCCAGGAGATCGGCGACACGCTGCTTCACCTCGCTGCGGCCAAAGCCGGCGAGCCGCCGCAGCGGACGGCCGAGGATCCTGCCGATCCGCTGGCGCGGATTGAGCGTGCGGTCGGGTGACTGGAACACCATCTGCACGTCGCGCCGTTCGCTCAGGCTTCTTTTCTCGACGCGCGGCGCGACAGTGCTGCCGAACAGCTCGACCGACCCAGCGTCCGGCGTCTGGAGGCCAGTCACGATCCTTGCCAATGTCGACTTGCCGGAGCCGGATTCGCCGATCAGCCCGAACGTCTCGCCCTGGGCTATCTCCAGGTCGATATCGTGCAGGACGGCCTGGGAGCCGAAGGCGTGGCTGATGCCTTTGCAGGCGACGGCGATCGGACGTGCGGCTTCCGGTTGATCGCTGCGGACAGGCTTCGACGGGCCGGTTGTGTGCATCTCGGCCAGCCTGCCGTCGCGCTTGGTGAAGTTGAGCGCCGGGATCGAGGCGATCAGCGCCTTGGTGTAGGCGTGAACAGGGTTCTCGAAGACATCGTTGGCGATGCCGCTTTCGACCACCGTCCCCGACTGCATCACGGCCACCCGATCGCAGGCCCGGCGGACCATGTTGATGTCATGGCTGATCAGCAGAACGCTGGTTTGGTGATCGCGGCGCAAGTCCTGCAGGATGGCGACGATCTCGGACTGGACGCTGGCGTCAAGCGCCGTCGTCGGCTCGTCCAGCACCAGCAGCGACGGGTCGAGCGCAATGGCAATCGCGATGTTGGCGCGCTGCTGCATGCCGCCCGACAATTCGTGCGGATAGAGATCGAGCACCCGTTCCGGATTGCTCACCCTGACACGGATCAGCAGTTCGGCGGCGCGGGTGCGTGCTTCGTCCTGCCGAACCTGGCGATGCCGCATGATCGTTTCGGTGATCTGCCGGCCGATCGTCATGGCCGGATTGAGCGCCGCACCTGGATGCTGGTAGACAGCCGCGATGCGATCGCCCCTTAGCCGGCGAAGCTGCTCGCCGGAGAGACTGCGGATCTCGCGACCCTGGAATTCGAGCGCCGACGCGGCGATCCGGGCGTTGCGCGGCAGATAGCGCAGAATAGCGAGAGCCACCGAGCTCTTGCCCGATCCGGACTCGCCGACAAGGCCGAGCGCTTCGCCTTCGCCGATGGCGAGCGACACGCCGTCGACGGCCGGATGCGATCCCCGGCGTCCATCATAGGCGACGGTGAGCTGCTCGACCTTCAGAACCGATGACGACATGTCTTGCTGAAACCACTTTCTTTCGGCGCGGCCTTCAAGGGCAATCGCTTCCGCTTTCGCAACGCACAATCTATATAAAATTACTCGAATTAAGCTGGAGCGCAATCTACCTTTCATCGCTCAGGAGAGATTGTCGCAGCCGGTCGAGGCGTCGCGACGGTCCCTTGGAGCAGTTCTGCAAGGAGGCCGACATGGCACGCGACCACATGATCCTCAGCGCGTTTTTCTTCAACCCGCAGGGCGATCATCGCATGTCGTGGCGCCATCCGCGCGCGCCGGGCCGCGAAGTGCTCGACTTCGACTTCTACCGCGATCTCGTCCAGTCTGCCGAGCGCGCCAGGATCGATACGATCTTCGTCGCCGACCATGTCGCGATCTGGGATTCCGTACAGAGCGGCGTAGCCCATTACGCCAATGCCCGCCTGGAACCGCTGACGCTGTTGTCGGCGCTTGCCGGCGTGACCAGGCATATCGGCCTCATCACGACCGCCTCGAGCTCCTACAGCGAGCCCTACAATGTCGCCCGCATGTTTGCCTCGCTCGACCATATCAGCAAGGGCAGGGCGTCTTGGAATGTGGTGACGTCGGCCATGGACGAGGAGGCCCGCAATTTCGGCCGCGACGGCAATATCGAGCACGCCTTTCGCTATGAGCGCGCCACCGAATTCCTCGATATCGTCAAGGCGCTGTGGGACAGCTGGGAAGACGAAGCCCTGCTTATCGACAAGGCATCGGGCTATTTCGCCGATCCCGACAAGGTCCATGCGATCAACCACAAGGGCCCGCACTTCAAGGTGCGCGGACCGCTCAATGTCTCGCGCCCGCCGCAGGGCCATCCGCTGATCGTCCAGGCCGGCTCGTCCGAAGACGGCAAGAATTTCGCTACCGCGCACGCCGATGCGCACTTTGCCATCTACAGCACCAAGGAAGACGGCATCAAATATAGGCAGGACATCAACGAGCGCCTCGCCCGTTACGGTCGCAAGCCCGAGAGCTTCAAGATCCTGCCGGGCATCCTGCCGATCGTCGCAGCTTCCGAAGCGGAGGGACGCGAGCGGCAGGAGTATCTGCAGAGCTTGCTTCCCGATAGGGTCGGCATCGACCTTCTCTCGAGCTGGAGCGGCGTCGATCTCTCCGTATATCCGCCGGACGGCCCGCTGCCGCCGCTGCCGGACGAGAGCACCTTCAATGGCGGCCGCACCTCGCTCAATCGCGTCAAGGAATGGTCGAAGCAGAACCTCACTCTGCGCGAGATCGCTCGCAAGCTCGCCAACAGCGGTTCGGTGCCGACCGTCGTCGGCACACCGAACCAGATCGCAGATCAGCTGCAGGACTGGTTCGAGGCAGGTGCCGCCGACGGCTTCAACCTGATGTTCCCGCTGCTCCCGGAGGATTGGGTGAATTTTGCCGAGCAGGTCGTGCCGGAACTGCAGCGCCGCGGCGTATTCCCCACCGAATATGCGCCGGGGACGCTGCGTGATCGTTTCGGCCTGGCTCGGCCGGCCAACCGCTTCGCCGAACAGCGCGACAATGTGCGCGCCGTATCCTGACTTGGGGCAACTGATATGACCGGAGCGCCAAAACTTCAGCCCCGCGAAGCCACGGCTCCGCAGCTCATCAATGTTCTGCACAGCCCCAAGCGCATTCGGGTCAAATTCGCCGGCCGCACCATCGCCGACAGCCGCAACGTCCTGGTGCTGCGCTCCAACCATTTTCTGCCGATCTATTTCTTCCCGGCCTCCTCGGTGGACCGCTCGCTCTTGAAGCCGTCCGAGCGTCGCCAGCCGCATCCAGTCGGCGGCGAAACCACCTATTGGGACCTGGAGACGGGATCGAAAGCTTCTCCCAATGCGGCCTGGTCGTTTGTCGCGCCGCAGGATGAAAGCCTGTCGCCACTGGCCGGCCGCATCGCCTTCACCTGGAAAGCGGTCGACCAATGGTTCGAGGAGGAGGAAGAAGTCTTCGTCCACGCCCGCGACCCATACGCCCGCATCGACGCTCTGCAGAGTTCAAGCCATGTCCAGATCTGGTTCGACGGCGAAGTGATCGCCGACAGCCATCGCCCGGTGCTGCTGTTCGAAACGCATCTGCCGACGCGTTTCTATTTGCATCCGGACGATGTCAGGCTCGACCGTCTGGTCGACTCGGACAGCACGACGCGCTGTCCCTACAAGGGCATCGCCTCCTACTGGTCGGGCCGGCGCGCCGACGGCTCGGTGAGCCCCGATGTCGCCTGGAGCTACCGCGATCCCATTGCCGAAATGCCCAAGATCAGGGGCCTCATCGCCTTTTACCCGCAAGCCGTCGACCGCATCCATCTCGACGGCGAACCAGTCGCTTAAGCCATTCAACAGTCATTTCAGACAGGGGTTTCAGAATGACCAAACGCAACCACATCGATACGCTTCACAATCTGTCCGGCGACATCTGGAACGTCGCCGTCGATGAGCACCAGGCCGGCTTCCTCAAGCGCCGCGATCTGCTGAAATACGCAGCCTTGATCGGCCTCACCGGCTTTGCCGCCTCGCAGGGACCTGCTGGTTTCGGCACGGCGCGCGCTGCCGGCGCCGGCGGCACGGTCCGCGTTGGGCTCGGACAGCCGACCAAGGCGATCGATCCCGTCTCCATCACCGATCCGGCCAGCATCGGCGTCATCAGCCAGGTCGGCGAATATCTCATCCTCGACGATCCCAAGGACGGTCTGCAGCCCAAGCTCGCTCTGTCGTGGGAGGCCGACGAGACCGCCAGCCGCTGGACCTTCAAATTGCGGCCGGGCGTGAAATTCCACGACGGCCGCACCGTCACCGCCAAGGATGTGGTGGCGAGCTTCGAGCGGCTGGTCGATCCGGCCAGCGGTTCGTCCGCTTTGTCTGCCTATAAGGGCATCCTGTCCAAGGGCGGCGCCAAGGTCGTCGACGACCAGACAGTCGCCTTCGATCTCGACGGGCCCAACAGCAACTTCCCCTTCTATGTCTCCTCCGACGTCTACAACGCCGTAATACTGCCGGCCGACTATGCCGGCGATTTCGAGAAGAATTTCAACGGCACCGGCCCGTTCAAGCTCGAATCCTTCCGCCCCAAGCAGGGCGCCAGCTTCGTGCGCAACCCAGACTATTGGGGCGACAAGGCGCTGCCCGACCGCGTCGAGATCAAGTTCTTCGACGACGAGCAGGCGCAGGTGCTGGCGCTGCAGGCCGGCCAGCTCGACGTCATCCCGAGCACGACCCGGCTGGAATTGGCGATCGAGGGCAATCCCAACTTCAAGCTGCTCAGCGTGCAGGCAAGTTCGCATGACGAGGTGCATCTGAGGACCGACCAGGCGCCGTTCACCGACAAGCGCATCCGCCGCGCCTTGGCGCTCACCATCGACCGCGAGGCGGTGGTCAAGGGCTTGCTCAAGGGCCGCGCCATTGTCGGCAACGACACCCCGTTCGCGCCGATCTTCCCCTCGGCCGATCCGTCGGTGCCGCAGCGCAAGCAGGACATCGCCGAGGCCAAGCGCCTGCTTGGCGAAGCCGGCGTGCCGAACGGCTTCCCGGTGACGCTGACCACCGAGCGCGCCTATGACATTCCCGATTATGCCGTGCTGATCCAGAATTTTGCCAAGAAGGCCGGCATCGACATCAAGCTCAACGTGCTGCCGCAGGACGCCTATTATGGCTCGGCGAAGTTCGGCTCGTCGCCATGGCTCGATTCCAATCTCGGCATTACCGATTTCGGACATCGCGGCACGCCCGACATCTTCCTCAACGCGACGCTGAAGAGTTCGGGCGCCTGGAATGCGGCGCATTTCAACAACCCGGCCTATGACGGGCTGCTGCTCGAATATGGCAAGGCCCGCGACCTTCAGGCGCAACGCCTTGCCGCGGGCAAGATCCAGACCTTGCTGCTGGACGAGACGCCGCTGATCATCAGCTACTTCTCGCAATACAGCCGCATCGTCTCGTCGAAGGTCGAGGGCGTCCGCTTCACGGCGATCTCGCATCTGCTGCTCGACCGCGTGACGTTCGCCCAGGCATGATTGCGAGACGTCCAGCCACTCCGGGCACTAAAATCCGATGCTGACCGGCCGCACTGTGTCGGTGCGGGCAGCCTCGCTTCTGCTCACGCTGTGGCTGGTCAGCATGCTGGTGTTCTTCGCCGGGCAGGTTCTGCCCGGCGATGTCGGTCGCCTCATGCTCGGGCCGTTCGCCGATGCCGAGGCCGTCGCGGCGCTGAACAGGCAGCTCGGCGCCGACCAGCCGGTGCTCGTGCAATACTGGCACTGGTTCAGCAGCGTGCTGTCAGGCGACTTCGGCACCTCCCTGTCGCTGCGTCTGCCGGTGGCGCCCTTCGTTCTGGAAAGCCTCAAGCGCTCGGCGGCCCTTGCCGGAATTATCCTCGTCTTTCTGCTGCCGCTGGGCATCGGCGCCGGCATCGTCGCCGGTCTCAACCAGGGCCGCTTTATCGACCGCCTGATCGTACTCGCCGGCGTGTCCTTCGGCATTGTCCCGGACTTCGTCTCCGGCCTGCTGTTGCTCATCGTCTTCGGCCTGTGGCTGAACTGGTTCCCGATCACGGGCGCTGCTCCCGATGGCGCCGGGCTCTGGGTCAGTGGCTATTACCTGATCCTGCCGGCGCTGCCGCTGGTGCTGAACCTTGCCGGCTACATCGCCCGCATGACGCGGGCCGGCGTGATCGAGGCGCTGGCCGCCGACTATACGCGCACCGCCGTCCTGAAAGGCCTCGAGCGTCGCGAAATCCTCATCCGGCACGTGCTGCGCAATGCGCTGACGCCGACCATCGCCGTGCTCGCGACGCAGACCGGTTACATGCTTGGCGGGCTGGTGGTCATCGAAGCGCTGTTCGGCATACAGGGTCTCGGCAATCTGGTGCTCAACGCCGCCAAGTCGCGTGACTTCCCGATGCTCGAAGCCGGCGTGCTGGTCATGGCGACCATCTTCGTGCTGTCGGCCGCGGCAGGCGATCTCGTGAATGCCTTGCTCGATCCGCGGCAGCGCCGCCGTGTCTCGCCATGATGGAACTGATGGAATTGCCGGAGCGCCGTACGCTGGGCTGGCGGGCAGCAAGTCGCATCCGCGAGACTGTTTCGCAGCTGCCGCCCTCGGTCATCATCGGCTCGCTGCTCCTGCTGTTCTGGGTCGGCTGTGCCGTGTTTGGCAGCCTGTTTGTGCCCTACGATCCCTATGCCGAGGATTTCCTCGTCATGCTGGCGCCGCCCGACGCGGCGCACTGGTTCGGCACCGACCAGCTCGGTCGTGACGTGCTGTCGCGCATCGTCGTCGGCTCGCGTGACATCCTGCTGGTCGCGCCGGCAGCAACACTGCTCGGCGTTGCCGCCGGCAGCGTGCTTGGCCTCGTGCTCGGCTATTTCGACGGGCTGATCGACGCCATCGGCGCCAGGCTGCTCGACACGCTGATGGCTTTTCCCTTCATCGTGCTCGTCACCATGACGCTGGTCGCGCTCGGGCCGTCCAACCTCACCGTCATCCTGGTGATCGCCATCGCCTATGCGCCGCTGGTGGCGCGAACGGTGCGCGCCGCCGTGCGCGAACAGCGCGACCGCGACTATGTCAGCGCCGCCCGTCTCGGCGGCGAGAGCGCTCTTGCCATCATGTTCCTCGAGATCCTGCCCAATGTCAGGGAAACCATCCTCATCGAACTGGTCACAAGGCTTGGGTACGCCTTCTTCTCGATCGCGACGCTGAGCTTCCTCGGCCTCGGCATCCAGCCGCCTTCCGCCGATTGGGGGCTGGCCGTTGCCGACGGCTACGGCTTCCTGACCGGCGGCAAATGGTGGGTGGTGATCTTCAACTCGGCGGCCATCGTCTCGCTGGTCATGGCCACTAATCTGATCGCGCAAGGCATGGGCGCCTTCGAAAACAGCGACCGGTGAAGATCGGCGCTCACCAAAGCTGACGCGCAATTCAGGACCGTGCGCTAAAATCGCTCCTTGTGATTCGGCCCGGATCGGGCATCAGAACAAGGAACGGCATGAGCAAGGCTCTCTCCACATTCGCACTGGTCGCGGTGTTCACCGCATTGCTCATGGCGCTCAGCCTGGCGGTTGCCCGGCACGGCTATCCCTATGGCGCGATCGGGGTCCGGCGGCTGGACGGCATCGCCGATGCTGGCTCGTTCCTGCCGCTCGCCGCCGTCTATTTCTTCAGCGCCATGCTGATGATGATCCTGCCGATCCGCGCCGCCGGCATCGTGCTCACCCATGCGGCGGACGCGCTGTTCTGGGCGGTGATCGCCTTGTTCGCGACCATTGTCGGCTGCCTCGTCGCCCGCTGGGCCTTCGGCCAGAGCAGTGTGTTATGGGCGCTGCTCAACTGGCGCTTTCTGTTTGCCGCGGCAATCGTCGGCTGTCATTTCACCATGAACGAGCTGCGCCGTAACATCCTGCTCAGAAGCCTGTTCTTCGTCATCTTCGCCGCGGCAACGCTGGCTTGCCTGTTCTGGACTTTTCCGAGCTGACAGCGGCCTGCTTCATATCGTCCGTTTTGAGGTCGCGGCTTTCACAGCAGCGCGCCATCGGCTATCCAGTCCGCAGCTAGACGTCAGGCCTCACAGTGTCGTCATTTGTCTGATAAATGATTCAGGCATACGGCACCCCCAGCGAACCAATACAAGGAAACCGCGACATGACCCTGTTTCGTAAAAATCTGATCGATGGCGAGTGGGTGGGCGAAGCCGGCTCGCGCAACATCAACCCGTCCGATACCGGCGATGTCGTTGGCGAATATGCCTCGGCCGGTGCCGAACAGGCCAAGCAGGCCATCGCGGCGGCCAAGGCTGCTTTCCCGGCCTGGTCGCGTTCGGCGCCGCTGGTTCGCCATGCCGTGCTGAAAAAGGCGTCGGACGAGATCATGGCGCGCAAGGAAGAGATCGGCCGCGCGCTGTCGCGCGAAGAGGGCAAGACGCTGGCCGAAGGCATTGGCGAGACCATCCGCGCCGCCCAGATCTTCGATTTCTTCGCCGGCGAGACGCTGCGCCTGTCGGGCGAACTGGTACCCAGCGTTCGGCCCGGCGTCGGCGTCGAGATCACCCGCGAAGCCGTTGGCGTCGTCGGCATCATCACCCCGTGGAATTTCCCGATCGCCATCCCCACCTGGAAGATCGCGCCGGCGTTGGCCCACGGCAACACCATCGTCTTCAAGCCGGCCGAATTGGTGCCGGAGAGCGCCTGGACCATTGTCGACATCCTGCACCGCGCCGGCCTGCCGAAAGGCGTGCTCAATTTGGTCATGGGCAAGGGCTCGGTGGTCGGCCAGGCCATGCTCGACAGCCCCGACCTCAACGCCATCACCTTCACCGGCTCGGTCGGCACCGGCAAACGCGTGGCCGCGGCAAGCGTCGAGCACATGCGCAAGTTCCAGCTCGAAATGGGCGGCAAGAATCCGATGGTCGTGCTCGACGACGCCGACCTCGCCACGGCGGTCGAGTGCGCCATCAACGGCGCCTATTTCTCGACTGGCCAGCGCTGCACGGCCTCGTCGCGCCTGGTGGTGACCGAAGGCATTCATGACCGCTTCGTTGCCGTGCTCAAGGAGCGCCTGGAAAAACTCGTCATCGGCGATGCGCTTGATGCCAAGACCCAGATCGGGCCCGTCGTCGATGCGAGCCAGCTGAAGCAGGACGAGGACTATATCGCCATCGGCAGCCAGGAAGGCGCCAACCTCGCCTTCGGCGGCGAGCGGCTCGATCGCGAAACGCCCGGCTTCTACCTCAGGCCGGCACTGTTCACCCAGAGCACCAACGCCATGCGCATTTCGCGCGAAGAAATCTTCGGGCCGGTCGCCAATGTCATCCGTGTCAAGGATTATGACGAGGCGCTGGCGGTTGCCAACGACACGCCCTTCGGCCTGACGTCCGGCATCTGCACCTCGAGCCTCAAGCATGCCACGCATTTCCGGCGCAACTCCGAAGCCGGCATGGTGATGGTCAATCTGCCGACGGCAGGCGTCGATTTTCACGTTCCATTCGGCGGCCGCAAGGGCTCGAGCTACGGCCCACGCGAGCAGGGCCGCTACGCCGCGGAGTTCTACACAACGGTGAAGACAGCCTATACCTTTGCCGGCTGATCGGCGGGTGTATAGGTGACTTCGGCGAAAGAGGAACTGACCTGGCTCAACCCGCCGCCGCATCATGTTGTCGGTGACACTACGGTGCATGTGCGCACCGGCAAGGAAACCGACTTCTGGCGCGAAACCTTCTACGGTTTCTGGCGTGACAATGGCCATTTCCTCTACCGGTCGGTCGAGGGCGACTTCAGCGCCGAAGTCACCGTCAAGGGCGACTACAAGGTGCTCTATGACCAGGCCGGGCTGATGCTGCGGCTGAGCGAAACGCACTGGATCAAGGCCGGCATCGAATATACCGACGGGCTGGCGTATTTCTCTGTCGTCGTCACCAACGACACCTCCGATTGGTCGCTGCTCAGCATTCCCAACGATCCCGACGGCGTCCGCATCCGGCTGACCCGTCACGCCGAGGCGATCCGCGTCCAGTATCTTGATACCATCGACGGCAAGTGGAAGCCGGTGCGGCTGGCTTGTTTCCCGATCTCCAAATCCGTCGATGTCGGCATGATGTGCTGCTCGCCGCAGCGCGAAGGGTTTGAGGTAACATTCTCCGGCTTTACTGTCGGCCCGCCGATTTCCAGGCAATTGCACGACTGACGGCCATATCGATGGCGGACTAACCGTCTGCCCGATGCTGGAAGAACTGCAAAAACAGCTCCCGTTCGGTGGTGATGTCGAGCTTCTCGTAGATGCGGCGGCGGTGGTTCTTCACCGTGCCGACGGCGATGCCGAGCCGTTCCGCGATGTTGGCGGTCGGATGTCCCGCCAGGATCAACTGCACCAATTCCCGCTCGCGCAGCGACAGCTCCGGCCACAGGCTCGCCGGGATGGTCGGCTCCTGCCGGGGCGAGGCGCCGGGGCCGGTCGGCGCCGATGTGCGGGAGAACTCGGTGCCGCGCGCCTTGATGTCGAGCGCATGCAAGGCCTCGAACACCGGCAGCCGCTCGTCCAGCAGGGCGATCTCGCTCTCCTTGAAGGTGGAGGTCGAGCGGTCGAGGAAGATGCCGAGGCACCAGTCGCCGCCATCGGCCAGCATGATGCCGACCTCGTCGCAGATTTCCGACTGCGCCAGGAAGCCCGCTATGTACTGGCCGCGCTTGGCCTCGTCATCGGCAAGCCGCTTCAGCGGCAGGATGCCCAGCCTCTGCTCACGCCGCCACGAGGCATAGAACGGGTCGAAGACGTAGTAATTGTCGAGATAGCGCCGGACCATCTCGTCGGAGAAGCGCCGGTGCTTGATGAATTCCGGCGTCTGCGTCGCCGAATATCGGGTCACGGTGACGAGATCGTGCTCGATATCGGCGCCGATCAGGTCAATCAGGCAGTCGACATGCCTGTCCGTACCGGTGGCGGCAATCGCCCTGGCGAGCGGCCCCCAGATATTGCCCATGCGCATGCCCTTTTCTCGGCGATCCCGGTCCGGCAGTCATTGTGTCTTTTGGCATATGGCGCAAGGCCGCCCAAGGAATCTAGCTTGAGCCATCCTAGAGCAATCCTGAGGCGACCGTGACCCAACCCAACCTCACCAGCCCCATCGTCGGCAATCCAATCGTCATCGGCATCGACGCCGGCGGCACCATGACCGACACGATCCTTGTCGACCAGGACGGCCACTTCAAGATCGGCAAGTCGGCAACCACGCCGAAGAACGAGGCCGAGGGTTTCCTGGCCTCGGCCGAGGATGCGGCCGATGCCTGGGGCATCTCGCTGGAGCAGCTCTTTTCCGGCGTCAACGTCGTGCTCTATTCCGGCACTGGCATGCTCAACACGCTGCTGTCGCGCACCGGCCGCCGACTCGGCCTGATCACCACCAAGGGTCTGGAAGACATGATCCTGATGGGCCGCGGCCTGCAGGCCTGGGCCGACTATTCCTATGCCGACCGGCTGCATGCGGTGACCCACCATCATCCCGATCCGCTGGTGCCGCGCCGTCGCACCCATGGCGTCACCGAGCGCATCGACCAGTTCGGCGACATCGTGCTGCCGCTCTACGAGCATGAGGTCGCGACTGCAGCCAGGAAGCTGATCGCCGACAAGGTCGAGGCGATCTGCATCATGACCATCTTCTCGCACGTCAATCCGGTGCACGAGAAGCGCATCGCCGAGATCTGCCGCGAGGAAGTGCAGAAGGCCGGCGCCGACATTCTCGTCTACACCAGCCACGAAGTCCGCCCGGTCATTCGCGAACAGTCGCGGCTGAACTCGGTGCTGATCGAGGCCTACGCGACGTCGCGCGGCCGCAAGCAGCTTAGGGGTATCGAGGACGTCTCGAAGAAATACGGCTTCAAATACGGCGTGCAGACTTTGCTCTCCTTTGGCGGCCTGACCTCGATCAATCATCCGCGCCTGCACGAAACCATGATTTCGGGCCCGATCGGCGGTATTCTCGGCGCGGCCTATGTCGGCAAGCTCATCGGCAACGACTCCCTGATCTGCTCGGACATGGGCGGCACCTCCTTCGACATGGGCGTCATTTCGCCCGGCCAGACGCGGATCGAGAACGAGCCGCTGATGGACCGTTTCAAGCTCAACGTGCCGACGTTGCATCTCGACACGATCGGCGCCGGCGCCGGCATGATCCTCAAGGTCGACCCGCTGACCAAGAAAGTCTCGCTCGGGCCGGAAAGCGCCGGTTCCGACCCCGGCCCCATCTGCTTCGCCAAGGGCGGCACTGAACCCACCATCGCCGATTGCGACGCCATACTAGGCCGCCTCAACCCGTATTATTTCCTCGGCGGCAAGGTCGTCTTGCAGGTCGAGAAGGCGCGCAAAGCGTTTGAGGAAAAATGCTCCAGCATCCTTGGCGTCGGGGTCGAGGAGGCTGCCGAAGGCATGATCGACATGCTGGAAGCCGATGCCAACAACGCGCTGCGCCGGGTCATTTCCGGCCAGGGCATCCATCCCTCGGAATTCACGCTGCTGTCCTATGGCGGCTCGGGTCCGCTGCATCTGGCCGGCTGCTCCAGGGGCATCGGCTTCAAGGACATCATCACCTTCCAGTTTGCCGCCGCCTTCTCGGCCTTCGGCTGCACCACCGCCGATTTCATGCGTCGGCATTCGGTGTCGACGCAGCACGACATCGGCGCCCGCGCAAGCGATAACGAGCTGCTCGCTTTCGGCAAGAAGGTCACCGACGTCTGGAATGATCTCACCAAGGCGGCGGTCAACGAGATGATCAGCGACGGCCATATCAGAGACAAGATCAAGACCGTGCCGTTCCTGATGATGCGCTACACCGGCCAGCTCGAGGATGTCGAGGTCATGGCACCGCTTGCCGAGGTCAATTCGGCTGACGACATGCGTAGGGTCATCGACGAGTTCGAGGCGGTCTACGCCAAGGTCAACCATCGCGTTTCGCGCTATGGCGAAGCCGGCTTCACCATCACCGAGCTCGGATTGATCGCCACCGCCGACAAGGTCAAGCCGGTGCTCTTGAAGCGCCCGCTCGGCAAGTCGGCCCCGGCAGCAGCGCACAAGGGCGTGCGCGAGGCCTATATCGGGGGACGCTGGCACAAGGCCAATCTCTACGAGATGGACCTACTGCAGCCCGGTCATGAGGTGATCGGTCCGGCCATCATCGAACATCCCGCCACCACGCTCGTTGTTCATCCGCAGGACCGTGTCCACGTCGATGAGTGGACGCTGCTGCATTACACCCATTCTTGAAAGGGCACCGCCATGTTGGACAGACCTGCCTCGGCCCTGCGCCTTCGCGAACGGCTGCTCGATTCAGAACGGCTGATGGAAGAGACCGGCTGCTATGACGGCATCACCGAGCTCACGCTACGCAACCAGGACCCGCTGAAATTCGAGACGCTGCACACCAAGCTGCGTGCCTATTGCGTCTCGGCCCGCGAAATGGCCCGCCGCATCTCGGCCTCGCCCGGCGTGCGCGAAGTCGGCGAAATGGTGGTGGCGATCTATACGCCCGAGGGCGATGCGATCGCGCTGTCCAACGGCATCATGGTCCACGTCCACACGATGAGCCGCTTCATCAAATGGATGATCGAGAACAATTACGAGGAAAACCCGAAGATCCGCGAAGGCGACATCTTTGCCAACAACGATGCCTTCATCGGCACAGTGCAGGTGCCCGACGTCATGGACGTGGTGCCGATCTTCCATGAAGGCACGCTGGTCGGCTGGGCCGGTGCGGTCTGCCACGAGCTCGAAGCCGGCGGCATCACGCCCGGCGGCGACGTCTGCCTGGCGCAGGAGCGCTTCACCGAAGGCCTGTTCGTCTGCGCCGAGAAGATCGGCGAGAATGACGAGATCCGCCGCGACTACGTCATCCGCTGCGAGCGCAATCTACGCATGCCGATCTACTGGGTGCTCGACGAGAAGGCCAAGGTCGCCTCCTGCATCGACATGCGCGAAAGCGTCAAGCAGCTGATCTCGGAGATCGGCCTCGACTACTGGATGAAGGTATCGAAGGAGTTCATTGAGGAGGGTCGTCGTGCCCAGCTCGCCCGCACCCGCCAGCTCACCGTGCCCGGCATCTATCGCGGCCACACCTTCTATGGCCATGTCACGACGGGCAAGCCCGGCTTCCAGCTGCTTGGCGATCCCGACTGGCTCTACAACATCCCGATCGAGATGGAGATCACCACCGACGGCAAGATCACCATGGACTTCGAGGGCACGCAGCCCTGGGGCTACCATTCGATGAACTGCACGCCGGCCGGCATGGATGGCGGCATGTTCGTCACCTTGACCCAGCACATGAATTTCGAGGGCCTGGTCAATGACGGCGCCTGGATGGCGACCGAGCTGAAGCTGCCGCACGGCACCTGGACCAATCCCGACAATGAGATGGTGGCGACCGCCACATCCTGGGCGCTGCTGCTGCCGGCCTATGGCGTGTTCCAGCGCCTTTTGTCGCGCGGCTTCGTCGCGCGCGGCTTCGTCGAGGAAGCCTTCGTCGGCCAGGTCAACAGCCCGATGATCGAGATGGGCGGCGAAAGCCAGTACGGCACGCCGTTCGGCATGGCGCATTTCGAATGCGCCGCCGCCGGCTCCGGCGCGCTCGCCATCGCCGATGGCCTCGACACCGCCTATGTCGGCTGGAATCCGGAATCCGACATGGGCAACATTGAGGTCTGGGAACAGTCGATGCCGATGGTCTATATCGGCCGCTCGATCATGCCCAATTCGGGCGGGGCCGGCAAATATCGCGGCGGCTGTTCCTTCGTCTCGACCTGGCTGATCAACAAGACCTCGCACCTGCGACTGCACACCTCGGAACACTCCTCGCGGGTATTCGACAATGGCGGCATGTGCGGCGGTTATCCCGCGCCGACCTGCCAGAAGCATCGCGCGGTGCGCAACTCCAACATCCACGAACTGGCGGCAAAAGGCGAACCGCTCGCGCATGCCCCAGGTATCGATCCGCATGTCTCCGACTACGAGAAGAACATCGGCGGCGACCATGCCGTGGTCGAAGGCCCCTACATCACCTCGCCGCACAAGTCGGGGGACATCTTCAGCCATTCCTACAATGGTGGCGGCGGCTACGGCGACGTGCTGGAGCGCGATCCGGTCAAGACCGCCTGGGATGTCGAGAACGGTTTTCTCACCCGCCAGGCGGCGATCCAGATTTTCGGCATCGTGCTGAAGGACGACGCCGAGGGTTATCCGGTTGCCGATATCGACGCCACCGTCGAACGTCGTGCCGCCATGCGCAGAGAGCGTCTGGCCAAGGCGATCCCGGTTTCGGACTGGATCGCTGCCGAACGCGGCCGTGTCGAGAAGGCCGACTTCGCGCCCGAGGTGAAGAAAATGTATGCCAGCGCGATCAAGCTATCGTCGCGCTTCACCAGGGATTTCAGTGATTTCTGGACTGTCGACGCCAGATCGATCTTCATGCCGGGAGCAAAGCCATGACCTCATACAGCAAGGAAGTCCTCGGCGATCTCTCAGCCGGCAAGCTGCCCTGGCCGCAGACAAAGCGCATCATGAGCGCCTACAAGGACGACGACCGCTTCTTCAAGATGCTCGCCGTCTATCAGGACCGTGTCGCATGGAAGGACCCGATCCTGCTGCCGGTCTCGGATCACCTCTTCATCTGCCAAAGCGGCGATGAACGGATCACCCGCTGCGAATGCGGCCACTCCTTCGGCGACTACCGCAAGAACTGGAAGCTCAAGGCTGCGATCAACGTGCGAAACACCGAGGAAGCGCTGCGCGAGATCTATCCCAACAGCGATATCCCCGATCCGCAATGGATGGAAATTCGCGAATTCATCTGTCCACAATGCGGCACCATGCACGAAGTGGAAGCGGCGGCGCCGGGCTACCCGATCGTCCATGATTTCGAGCCAGATCTCGAAGGCTTCTACCGCGAGTGGCTGGGCAAACCGCTTTAGCGAAACTCGATGTTACGGCCGCGTTGCCGGCAAGGTAGCGCTCCTAGCCGGCGACGGACTATGAATAAACGCATCGTACGTCGCATCGGAGACTGCCCACCATGACAGACCTTTCCGGCCGCAGCGCCATCGTCACCGGCGGGTTTTCCGGCATGGGTTTCGCCATTGCTACGGCCCTGGCGCAAGCCGGCGCCAATGTCGCCGTCGGCTCCTACATCGCGCCCGCCAGCGCCGACAGATCCGACGCCGCCTACTATCCCGGCGCCGATGAACTCGAGGGCGTGCGGTTGGCCCTGTCGGCACACGGCACCAAGGTTTGTGCCGCCCATCTCGATGTCCGCGACAGCGAGGTGACCAACCGGTTTGCAGCCGACGTGCAGGCCGCCATCGGCCCGGCCGACATACTGGTCAATGCCGCGGGCACCACCGCCGAACAGCCGGTCTGCGGCCATTCCGACGCGCTGTGGGACAAGATCGTCGACACCAATCTCAGCGGAGCGTTCCGCGTCACCCGAGCTGTGCTGCCCGGCATGATCGAGCGCGGCTGGGGCCGTATCGTCAACATCGGCTCGACGGCGGCTTCCGTCGGCTGGAAGGACAACCCGGCCTACTGCGCCTCGAAGGCCGGGCTGCTCGGCCTTACCCGCTGTGTAGCGCTGGAAGGCGCCGCGCACGGTGTCACTTGCGTCATGATCAGCCCGACCTGGGTCGAGACCGAACTGATGCGCCGCAACGTGGCGCAGGTCGTCGAGCGTGAGGGCAAGGGCAGAACCGCCGAGGAAGCGATGGCCGAGATCGCCAAGGGCAATCCCCAGCAGCGCATGCTGCAGCCGCAGGAAATCGCGGCTCTAGCCGTGTTCCTGTGCTCGGATCTGGCCAAGGGCATCACCATGGAAAACATCCAGGTCACCGGCGGAGCGCTGTGGTAGCGGCCACAGTTTGAATTTTCGAACAAGCGAGCCGCATTAACGCCATTTGTCGGTTGCATGGTCGTTTTGGCCCTGCCTGCAGCAACTTTACCCCTCGCGGCAAATTTACCATTGAGTGACAGGCGATCGAGGTTATATTGTGCACTGCACAATGGATGCCCGCTGATCGGGGTCCGGCAAGGGCAGGTTCCGGCGATCGCGCATGACGCAGAAAAGCCGACCATGGGCGCTTCAGCCCAGCCGAAAGGCGGCAGCATGAGAAATCCGGTACGGATATGAAGAT
Source organism: Mesorhizobium sp. C416B (assembly GCF_030323165.1). Classification (NCBI taxonomy): domain Bacteria; kingdom Pseudomonadati; phylum Pseudomonadota; class Alphaproteobacteria; order Hyphomicrobiales; family Phyllobacteriaceae; genus Mesorhizobium; species Mesorhizobium sp. C416B. Next base: position 3,273,160 of record NZ_CP100471.1, on the reverse strand, counting down.
CCCGAAATCCATTCTGATCGATCCGGACAACAACAAGGCCTATGCCGCCTTCGCCGTTGCGGTGTCGGTCTTTGCCTTCGCCTACTCCACCAATTTCGGCCAGATCCTGATCCTCGCCTACTATCTGGTATGGCTGCCGCTGCTGTTCGTCGATTACCGGCGTTTCGCCCGCGATCTCTCCAGCGCCTGGCTGCCGCTGCTGTTTGCGGCCTATGTCTGCCTGTCGCTGTTCTGGTCGCAAGCGGCCGGCACCAGCGCGCGGGCGGGGCTGCAATATTTCTCCCACATGCTGTGCGCCTACATCGCGGCGCGCACCATCAGCACGCGCACGCTGGTGCTGGGCTCGCTGATCGGCATCTTCATCGTGCTGCTGTATTCGCTGAAGGTTGGCGCCTATGCGCTCGACACTATCGACGGCACCACCAATTTCGTCGGCGCCTTCGGCTCCAAGAACCAGATCGGCTTCTTCGCCTCGCTCGGCATCTTCTTCTGCTTCGCTTTTCTGGCCTTCTACCGGCGCAACTGGATGAGCTTCGTCTGGACCGCGCCGATCATCCTGCTGTCGGTCTATATGCTGGCGATCGCCCACTCGGCGACGTCGGTCGCTTCGCTTCCGGCGGTGATCGGTGTCGTTGCCTTGCTTGCGATGAGCAAGGTTCTGTCACGCCGCTACCGCCGCGTGCTGTTCGTCGTCGGCGCTACCGCGCTGGTCGGCGGTGTGATGGCTGCGCTGAACCTTGGCCTGCTCGATGTCGTGCTCGGCATCTTCGGCAAGGATTCGACGCTGACCGGCCGCACCTATCTCTGGGAACAGGGCTGGGCCGCCGCGCAGCAGCGTCCGGTGCTCGGTTATGGCTATGCCGCCTACTGGATCCAGGGTTTTGCCGATCCGGAACGGCTCTGGGCCGAGTTCTACATCTCCACCCGCACCGGCTTCCATTTCCACAACACCTATATCGAGACGCTGGTCGAGCTCGGCTTCATCGGCGTGACGATGCTGGCGCTGATCATCCTGCGCTCCTTCTGGGGCCATGTTTCGAAGGTGGTGTTCGGTGACTGGAGCGCCGATTCAGTGGTGCTCGCCGGCGCGGTCGGCATGATGCTGATCCGCTCCTTCTTCGAGGTCGAGATCCTCGGCCCCTATTTCATGGCCTCGTTCATCGTCTATTACGGCCTGTTCAAGCTGCGCCCGGTGCCGCTCGCCAGGGCAAGGCGGGCCTATGTTCCGGTGCCGGACGAGAACACCGCCAACGGCCGCATGCCGGCGCGCGTCTGACTTGCTTATCTCAGGCGACGGCGCGCTTGCGCAGCATCAGCCGCTGCAGGAAGCGGCGCAACGGCTCGTCATAGAGGCGCGTGGCGATGTCGGCGATGACGATGACGGAAACCGCCATGACGATGCCGAACCAGGGATGATGCGCGAACGGGTCGATCGCTGCGGCCTTGCCCGCCCCGGCGATGATCATCAGCAGCGGCGTGTGGATGATGTAGATTGGGTAGGAAATCCGCCCCAGCCAGCCATAGAGGCCTGACAGGCGCGGCGCCGTCGGCGCAATAGTGCCGACCACCACCAGCGCCGGGAAAACAAAGACGACGCAGGCGAGATCGTAGGCGACGCGCGCGCCGCCGACCGGCGCGATGGCAAAGACAACGAGCGTCAGTGCGATCGCGGCCTCTATCCACCAGCCGCGCCGCAGAAAGCCGAGCCCGCTTTGATAGCGTGTCATGGACCGGCAAAGCAGCACGCCCAGGAAGAACGAGAAACAGACGCGTGGCAGGCCGCTGATGATAGTCGATCCGGTCATGCCGAAGTCGAGGGTGCCGGCAATGATAGAGACGACCACCAGCAACACCAGACTGACGGCGATGAGCGTGCTCAGCACGCGTTTCGTCAGCAGGAAGAAGACGGCGACATAGGCTATGTTGACGATCAGCTCGAAGAACAGCGACCACGACGCGGGGTTGAGCGGAAAGATCGTGTGATAGGCATCGCTGACCAGCGGGATGAAGAACATGCCGGTCGTCAGCATGGTGCCGATCTCGGAGATCGGCATGTATTCCGCCGGAATCAGCCGGTTCTTGACGACGAGATAGAAGAAACCGAGCAGCGTGCCGGCGAGGTAGAGCGGGTAGAGGCGTATCAGGCGGATCGCCACGAAGGTGCCGACGCCCATGCCGTTTTCGATCTTGCGGTCATAGGCATGCGCGATGACGAAGCCGCTGAGCAGGAAGAACAGGTCGACGGCCAAATAGCTCGACGGCAGCACCTTGCCGGCGGCCAGGAACGGCGAGAAGTGGTAGAGCATGACGCTGATCGCCGCGACGCCGCGGATGGCATCGAGATTGAGGTAGACGTGGCGCGGTGCGGCGGGCTGCATGGAATGCCTTCAAGCGGTCGAAAAACGGAAGTTCCCGCCCGCACCCTGGCGCGAACGAGCCGAACTGGTTCCTCCCGCCTCCATCGCGCGGGCCTCGCCGAGCGAGCCCGAGCGCTAGAGCAATTCCGGGAAAAGTGGGAAACGGTTTTCCGTCCGGAATTGCTCCAAACAAACAGGTTACTGGCTGGCCGTCGGCGCCAGCTTCACCTTGATGACGTCGCCCGGCAGCACCGGCGTATCTTCCTTGGCGTCGATCTCGCTGGTCTTGCCGTCCGTCACGCGCACCAGCGAATAGATGAGCGCCGGCTCTTCATTGTGGTTTGTGATGGCGGCGGTCGTGGCCGGGTCCGATGCCTGGGCCATCAGGCCCTGTTGCATGTTGACCCTGAGTGCGGCTTCGTTGAGGTCTGCTTCGACCTGCTGCCGGTCGGCGGCAAGTCTCGAGTTCAACGTGTTCTGGGCATCGATGGCATCCTGCGTCGCCTTGCTGACCGACTGCTTGGCGGTGAGGATCGCCGTCTCATAGTCCAGGATCTTGCCCTGCAGATCGGTGACCGACTGTTGCGAGGAAAGCAGGCGTGCGTTGGCGACCAAGCCCTTTTGCGCCAGCGGACCGATACTGTCCGCCTGCTGCTGCGCCAGGTCGACCTGCTTTTGCTGGTTGACGATCTTTTTCTGCAGCGCCTCGATTTCGGACTGCAGGACCCCTTTCAGATCGTCAAGCGCCTGCAGCTTCAGCTTCAACGCTTTCTGGTCGGAGATCAGGATCTGCATTTCGTCGGCGACGATTGTCGCCAGGCGCGGGTCGCCCTCGACTTCCTTAGGCGCCTCGAAACTCTCCTTGCCGGCGAGATCGGCATCGATGCGGGCACGCTTGACGATCAACCGCACGCGCTGGTCGTCATAAATGTCGAAATTGCCCTTGGCGGTGATCAGATCCTTGCCGAGCTGGGTGCCGAAATCGGCGTTGCGCCGGATGCCGCCGGCGATGCTGATCGCCTTGAGCACGGTCAGCTCCGGCACATAGGGAAACTGGCCAGGCGTCTGGATCTCGCCCGAGATGTAGAACGGCCGGAACTGCACCATTTCCACCGAGGCTTCCGGCTTGTCCGACAAGGCAAGCTTGCGCTGCAGGGCGACGCTGATCGCGGTCGCAACCTCCGACGTGGTCTTGCCGGCGGCCGGCAGTTCGCCGACGAACGGCACCGACAAATTGCCGGCTGGACCGACCGAATATTCGCCGTTTACCGCCGACCAGTCACGGAACGTGCCTTCCACCGTCTGCCACTCGGCGACGCGGATGTTGAGCTTGTCCTGCGAGCCGAGCCGGTACTCGTCGGCCATGGCCGGAACCGCGAGCGACAGAGCGAGGCACGTGGCGACGAGCCGTGCCGGCCGCATCGGGCCGGCAAGGCGAAAATACGCTGATATGTCTGTTTTCAACTGAACGTTTCCGATCCGTTTTGGCCCCATCCGCCCGATAGGCCTGCTGCCGAGTGCCTCCTTCGGAACCTGGCAGAATACTATGGCTGCAATGCGAGACCGGCCCATCGCCGAATAGCTTTGGACCGGATTGGCTTCGGGCCGTACCGGCCCGATTGCTGACCAGTTGCGGTCGGTCAGTAGGAACCGCGCGACATCCACACCGCAGGCACGGTCTTGAGGATGATGCGAACGTCTTCGAACAGCGACCAGTTCTCGACATAGTGACGGTCGAACGCGACGCGACTGTCATAGGAGACATCGTTGCGTCCGCTGACCTGCCAGAGCCCGGTCAGGCCCGGCCGCGACTTCAAATAATAGACCGCGGCGCTGCCGTAGATCTCAAGCTCGTCGCGCACCACCGGGCGAGGCCCGACAAGGCTCATGTCGCCCTGCAGGATGTTGATGATCTGCGGCAGCTCGTCGAGGCTGAGCTTGCGCAGAACGGCGCCGACGCGGGTGACGCGCGGATCGTTCTTCAGCTTGCGGGTCGCGATCCATTCGGCGTTGGCTTCCGGATTGGCCGCGAGATAGGCGGCCAGCACACGTTCGCCGTCTTCGACCATGGTGCGGAACTTGAGGCAGGGGAAAATCCGCCCACCGCGTCCGATGCGCTTGTGGCCGTAGAAGATCGAGCCGCCGTCGGAAAGCTTGACCAGAAGGGCCACCATCAGGAACAGCGGGCTAAGCGCCACCAGGCCGACAAGTGAACCGAAAATATCGAAACTGCGCTTCAGCAGCCCGCCGATGGGTGGCGGAAAATCTACGCCGACATGCGAAAATGCCGCATTGGCCGACTTGGCAACGTCCCTCATGCAAAAGCTCCATACGTTGAACGGATGGTTTATGCCACGATACCAAAAAAATGCTGCAGCGCAACACACAATTTCCCATATGGCTGAAATAGTCACGTCAGGAATTGACCAAATAATAAACCCTCCTTGCCCAAATTTTGCCCTTTATGGCGGGTTTGTGACGAATAATTAGCAACCGTAGGAAATGTAATGCATTTTTTCGGCGGGTTTTGGGCAAATCGTCCTTTGCCGCAGAGGGAACGGCTTTAACTGATTTTCGAATCACTGGCTTTGCTAAATTAATCAAGTAAAATACTAATCAACGTTGTAGATTCTACTGTAGTATAAAGCGCATGACGAGTTAGGTCACCACCCCTGCGTGTGCATCGCAGCATGGCGGAGTCCAAGCCGCCGCCAAGCCGAAAATTATTGCAGGTTGCCCTTGCCGTCAGTTTCGCGCCTTAATAGAGTCGCAAATTATTCCTGATAGAGTCTGGATGGGTTGGGAAGGCCGGAAGCAACCGGCCGAAAAAGAGCAGCTAAATAAGCTCGCATGGCGAATGGGGAGATACTCGGGTGGGTAAGTCATCGCTTTTGCATGCTCGGGCCGGTTGACGGGCCGCCGAACATGTCATTACCAAAATTCGTCATTGGAATGGTTTTCGCCCTCGCGATCGTGGTCGCGTGGTCCTATGTCGACGGCGCGACGGTCACCACAACGGTGCTTCGCGTCATCGGCTGCGCTGTCCTCATCCAAGTCGGTTATTTCCTGCTGGTGTATGTTATGATCGCCAGGAGCGCGCCGACATCGGCCGACAGGGCTCGCGACGCCGAAAGAAGCCTCGGCGCCGACAAGGCGGTTGAAGGCGAGAAGCTCTCGGCGAGGCGCAGCGTGCATTGAACAGTCTGAAGCCGCAAGGTCGGCCTCGGATCATCTTGCAGCCGGACTCAGCCTGCTTCGGCCGGCTCGGGTTCCGATTGCTCGCCTGAAAGCATTTTCGACAGGCGGCTGCCGGCCTTCGCTTTCAACCTCTGATATTGCCCGACTTCGACGATTCGTCCGTTTTCGACTGCAACCACCCAGTCGGCGAAGGCGATCATCGATGGCCTGTGCGCAATGGTCAGGATCGTCATCGATCCGCGCAAGCCGTCGATCGATTTGGCGATCAGGGACTGGTTCTGCCAGTCGAGCGCGCTGGTCGCCTCGTCGAGAATGAGCAGCGAAGGTTTGCGCAGCAGCGCGCGCGCCAGCGCGATGCGCTGGCGTTCGCCGCCCGAGAGCCGGACGCCGCGGTCGCCGACCACCGTGTCGAGCCGCAACTCCAGCCGCTCGACGAAGTCGGCGCCATGCGCAGCGCGCAGTGCAGTCCACAGCTCCGCGTCACTGGCTTGCGGCGCGGCAAGGCGCAGATTGGCGGCGATCGTATCGTGCAGCAGGAACACGTCTTGCGGCACATACGCCACCTGGTCGCGCCAGCGCCGGCGGTTGGCGGCGCCGATCTCGACGCCATCGGCCAGGATTTTGCCCTCGCTCGGTTCGAGCAGGCCAAGCAGCATGTCGGCAAGCGTGCTCTTGCCCGATCCTGACGGACCGATCAGCGCCGTTACCTTGCCGGCGGGTAGGCCAAAGGTGACATCGCTCACCACCGGCTTGCCGCCCGCCTCATAGGCAAAGGAGACATTGCGTATGTTGAGCCCGACATCGAGCGACAGCTTGGCATCCGATTCGAGGTTTGCCGGCTCGCGCTCGGCATCGAAACGCGCCTGCATGTCGCGCATCGAGGCATAGGCCGGCAGATTGATCAGCACCTGCTGCGCCTGCATCTGCATGTCCATGAAGCGCGGCGCAATGCGCATGAACACCAGAAGCAGGACAACGATCTCGGCCAGCGAGAGGTTGAAGCGCACCAAAGCGACATAGATGAACAGGCTCAGACCAATGACGCTGGCGACCTGGAACAGAGCGGTGCCGATGGTGCTGTTGCGCACATAGTTGATGTTGTCGGCCTTCATCTTCTCCAGTGTCGCGCGAAGCTGCGCGTAATAGGTCGCCTCGACATTCAGGCTCTTGGCCACCTTGATGCCGCCGAGGAACTCCGAGACCGTTCGGTACTGCTCCTGGCGATTGCTGGTCAAAACCCGGCCGAAGGCGCTGGCTCGTGCCCGAAACGGCTGCAGCGCCAGGAAGGTGACGATGCCGACGACAATGGCAAACGCCGTCATCACTGTCGAAATGAACAGCGAGACAACGAGATAACCCGCCAGAAGCACGGCGATCTGCACCAGCATCAGCAGGGAGAACGCCGCCGACTGCACGCGGTCGATATCGCCGGTCAGCGCATGGTCGAGATCGGAGCTGCGCATGCGCGCGAATATCCCCCACCGCGCCTTGCCGATGCTCTCGAACAGGTTCATGCGCAGGCGATTGATGAAGTCGAGCAGCAGCCGCGCCATGTAGACGGATTTATAGCGGTTGAACGCTGCCTGCAGCGCGACAAGCCCGACCAGCAGGCAAAGCACCGTGGTCAATTGCAGCGTTCCGTCCGGAGCCAGCCAGCGCACCCAGTCGCGGTCAGGCAACCTGACCGCGAAATTCTGCTCGGGTCGCCCGACCAGATGCAGCAGCGGCACCAGAAGCAGGATCGAGATGCCTTCGGTCAGGCTTCCCAGGATCAGGAACAGCAATGCCGTGAAGGTCCTGCGCCCGCCGATCCGGGCCATGGCGGCGCCGAAGCCGGCGACATCGCGGTAAAACGAAAAGCGCAGGATCTGCGATGCGGACATGTCAGTCACCGCGGCCCTTTGTCGGCCGCCAGATCGTTTTCGATCAGGGCGACGGCTTCGCCGATACGGTCGAGCCCGGTGGGCACTTCGAGGCGACAGACGCCGATCTGGCTGGCCAGGGCCGCGCATTGGCGAAGATGTGTCGTGGCAAAATCGCCGACCAGGGCTGGACGGCCGAAACGCGTCACATAGGAAAATTTGATGATGGCCGGCAGGGCGCCGATGCCTGGCAGCGGCGTGATCGCTGCTTTGTCGCTGCGCTCGAGGATATAGATCCGGGTCGCCGGCACCGCGTCTGCCGCAAATCCGGCGTGCAGGCGATGCTGCATCTTGTCGATCGCCGCATGCACCTGCGGGCGTATCTCTGCCTGGCGGATGGGAAACGCGGCGGCCGCATCGGCGGCGAGTTTCAGCTGCGGAAAACCCGGAACGATCATCGGCCGGTCCGTGAGATCGAGCGCCACGACATCGTCGGTCAGCAATCGATGCCCGGCGCGGATCATCGCGCTCGCGGTCGTCGATTTCCCGGCGCCCTTGTCGCCCATGAAGACAGCGCTCTTGCCGCCGACCGCAATGGCGCTGGCGTGCAGGATGAGCAGGCCGCGCTGGTGCAGGAGCAGTGCCATGACCGGACCGAGCAGCGGAAACGCCAGCAGCGCATCGTCGACATCGGGCGCCGGCTCCACCTCGATCCGGCAGGCATCGGTGATCAGGAAGGCGCCGACCGTCTGCCATGCCAAATATTGCTGCCGCGGCTCGAAACGGAAAGCGGTTCCGGTCTCGGGCGAGGGTTTTGGCAGGTCGATCGGGCCGACCGTGATCAGCACATCGACGCAAGCTGGTTCGCTCGGCTCTAGCTCAGGCAGTTCGACCTGCGAAGCGATCGTCAGCCCATAGGCTTTGTACAAGTGCTGTGCGCGAGCAGCAATTGCATGGCGGTCATCAGCGGCAAGAGGCATGTTGGCCGGCATCATCAGTGGCTCCCGCGCTGTTGCACCTGCCGCAGCCACAACGATAGCGAAATCGAACGCCATACATATTGGACATCGGGCAAGGTCGCGGCCTCGGGTTGGCTGGAAATGCGGCCATAGGCGGCGGTCACCTCAGGCAGGTTGACGTAAGGGGCAATCCGCGCCGCATCTTTCACCAGCACCTTGTCCAGGAGATCGCGGTGGTTGCCCAGCATGCCTTTGACCAAATTGGAGGTGAAATCGATCTTGTCGCGCCGCCACTGCACCGCCGGGGGCAAAATTCCTTCCATGGCACGGCGCAACACCGAGCGGCCAAAGCCCTGGTTCAGCTTTTCCGCGCCGGGCAGTGCCAGGCAGAACTCGACCAGAGGCTTGTCCCAGAAGGGGTAGCGCGGCTCGACGCCGAAATTCGCCGCCGCCTTGTCGAGTACCTCGAAGGCGTGCGGCACCATGCCGTTCGACAGCAGCCAGCGATGGGTCAAGGTCTCGCTGGCGCTGACCGCGGGCGGCATATAGCCGGCCCTGCGGAACCGTTCGACGAGGTCGGTACGCATCGCCAGGTCCGGATTGATCAGGGCGCGCCAGCTCGTCGCCGGCCGCCCAGTGGGATGGCGCCGCAATTTGCCAAGCACGCGGTTCGCGAACCGCTTGATTCTCGCGATGCGCCAGGCCGGCCCGTAAAGGGTAAGGAACTGGTAGTAGAGGCCGAGCATGCCATCGCCATAGGTGTTGGAGGCGCTGCGCAGCTCGCGCCACAGCTCCATCCATTTGCCGGCATAGGCGAGTTCGTGCAGATGGCCGTGGCCCTGCGAAACCACCTCGTCGCCTCCATGGCCGTCGAGCAGAACCTTCATGCCCTTGCCGCCGGCGGTCCTGTAGATGTCGCGGGTCAGCGACAGGCCGGGCGCAAGAAACGTTTCTTCCTGCTCCTCCAGGATGCGGTCGAATTCGGCGAAGGGGGCATAATTGCCGACCGAAATCAAAGTGCCGTCGACCTTCTGCTGGCCCAGCACCGCCTCGATGAACGGACGCTCATCCATCGGCGAGCCCTTTTCGAACACCAGCGAGAAGGTCGGCAGCCTCGATCTTTGCTGGGCGGCATTCTGCAGGCCCGCCACGCAGGCGATCGAGGAGGAATCGAGGCCTCCGCTCAGCATAGCACCGACCGCAGGCGTGCCGCGCATGCGGTTGCGGACCGATTGCGAGAACAGATGCCGGAATTCCTCGGCCGTGTCCGATCGCATCGGCCTTGGCGAGGGTTCGATCTGCCAGTAGCGGCGCAGCACCACCTGGTTGCCGGTCACTGTCAGACTGTGGCGCGCCGGCAGGCGGAAGATATCGGCATAGGCTGTCGACTGCGGATCGTCGGGCAGCCCGGCCAGGAATCCCGAAATCTGGTGTTCGCTGATGCGCATGTCGACGCCGCCGGCATCGAGGATCGGCCCGATCTCCGAGGCAAAGACGAAGCGCCGGTCGCTCGAATGATAGTAGAACGGTTTGACGCCGAAATGGTCGCGCACGCAAAACAGCTGCCGGCGCTCGCCATCCCAGATGGCAAAGGCGAAGTCGCCTTGCAGATGCTCGGGGCAGGCTTCGCCCCAGCGCAGATAGGCGCTCATCACAAGCACGGCGTCGGCAACCGAATTGTCCCGGATGCCGAGCCTGGCCAAGAGTTCGTCGCGGTTGTCCAGCCGGCAATCCGCGGTGATTGCGAGCTTGCCGCCGGCCATGGTCAGCGGGCCGGGGCCGGCTTCATCGGTGGTGTTGAGCCAGGCGTGGCCAAGAACGACGCCCTCGTCGATCCACCACGAACTGCCGTCAGGCGCGCGATGCTGCATGCGGGCAAGCATGCGCTGGATGTCGGCCGCGGCGGCCTGCCTGCCTTCCTGCCTCAGCAGAATTCCGGCGACGCCGCTCATCGCTCACTGGCCGTGGTCGACGAGATGGTTAAACCTGCCAAGCGAGCCGCCGAGCACGATATGGTCGCCGCTGACCAGCCAGGCATGCGCCTTCAACTCGGTGCCGGTATCGCGCTCGATGCCGATGCGGATTTTTGAGGCGTTGCCCTGGCGGGCAAGCAAATATTGGCCGGAAAGCGCTTGGGTCAGACAGCTTGCGCCAGGCACCAGGCGGGCAGCCGCAGCCACGCCCCAGGCGACACGCCTGAGATCGCCGATGTCGGCTGGTTCGCGCGCGTCGAGCCGGGTCACCATGCGGCGCACTTTGTTGTAGGAAAGCAGCGTCAGCCCCAGCCGCACCGACACGACCACCGCAAGGCAGTGGGCGAGAAAGAGCATCTCCGGCCCGCTCAGTGAGAAAGCTCTAGACAAGTTCCTCATCATGGAGCCTCGCAAGCCCGGCGTCCGCCAAGCCCTTCAACAATCCATCGACATCGGCCTTGCAGCGTTCCGGATCGACATTGTAGCGATCCAGCACGGCGCTGCGGATTTCGGAAATCGGCCGCGGCTCCTGGATCAGCTCCCAGATATAGGCGCCGACGCCGTTCAGGCTGTAATAGATGTTGGACCTCATATCGAGCAGCGCTAGGCCGTTGCCGAATTCGCAGGCCACGGCATCCTTGCTCGCGCTCATCCGATCATGGTCCGTGGGGTTCCAGTCCATCCTAAACCTCGCTCACAACCAACGCTTCGGCAATTCCGGACAAAGACGCGAGAGCCGGGGTTTGACCCCCGACTCTCCTTAGTGCGCTCTGTTTGCAGAGTCCGGACTTTGTCACCCCAACGAGAGAATACTCAGGAGAAGGTGAGTTCGCCGACCGGCGTATGTGCCGGAAACGAGGCGTCGAGTGCCGTAGTACCGCTACCGCCTTGCGTGATGGTCTCGATCGAGCCGTGGACCGTCAGGCTAGGGGTTTCGTACTCATGCTTTTCAACATTCTGTTCCAATTTACTCTCCACTTGTGGACTGGAAGCGGCCTGTCGATTGCCGGCAGCGAGCTATTGCTGCACCGCAATAGCTGCATGGCAGCATTTATGAGTCAAGCCTGATTTACCAGCCGTTAATCAATTCTCGGTTGCGACTCCCTTCAATGGTGATCAAAGCGCTTTGCATTTTCACATCCCAGGAGAATTCAGCAGAGTGTCCGAGGCCATCAACTAAGTATCTGATTTAATTACGTTAAGTTTTCCTTCGAATGCTCCTCACTTGGGCGCTGGCGCATTCCCACAAAATTGTTGCTGACGTACCCGCCACAAGCCCCGATCAGGCGGCGCCTTGCATCTCGTTGTAGGACTGTGTTGCGAAACGTTCAGGTTGCAGGAAAATTGGCGCCAAAGGAAAAACTGGACGCGGCGCATGAATTTGGCGATGCTTTGCTTCGCAGTTGCAATATAACGCGCCTGGCGAATTTTTTGCGGAGATGCTGCAGCATATGGCATTGCAGGAAGGGACCTTCGAAAGGTTGCGCGCCGCTGGCTGCGCCGACGAAGTGGCCTATGTGCAGGCTTGCCTGCGGCTGTTCTTCGCCTCCAGGGCGAGCCCCAGCGCCGCGCCTGCACCGGCCATCTCCGTTGCCGATGTTTGCGATATCGCCAGGCTGAACAAGGTCGCCACCTTCATGCTGAAGGCGCTGTCGCGCCCACCGGCGGGCGAGACGCCGCCGGGATTGCTCGAGTGGCTCGACACTTATCGCCGGCGCACGATTGCGATGAACTCGTCCGGCATCATGGATTCGATGGCCATCGACAAGGCGCTGCGCGGCAGCGGCATCGATTTCGTCTTCCTGAAGGGCCCCCTCCAGCAGCAACTGCTCTATGGCGACCATTTCATGAAGCCGTCCGGAGATGTCGACATATTGGTGTCGCCGGCCGGCTTCTTTAGAGCTCGCGATGCGCTGCGCTCGATCGGCTACGAGGTCGCCGGCAAGTCCCGCTCCGTCTGGTGGGTGCGCTTTCTGGGCGAGCAGCACATGGTTCGCAGCCAAGGTCGGAAATTGTCCACCGTCGATCTCCATTACCGGCTCCAGCAGCCGGGATCGCCCAGCCCGCGCGATACGGAAGGGTTCCTGCGCCGCAAGCGCGCGCTTGCGATCGCCGGCTCCAGCGTGCCGTTCATCTCGGCCTCCGACACTTTGCTTCTGTCCTGCATCAGTGTCGCAAAGGCGCTGTTCAACCGCGAGCCATGCGCGGGCTATGTCTGCGATATCCGGGCCGCTGCCGGTCGGCTGAGCGAGGCCGAGCAGCAGACTGTGCTCGACTACGCGGCCGAGCAGGGGCTGGCTGACACCCTGCTGCTGGGCCTGCGCGCCGCCGATGTGCTGCTTGGTGGCGCCGGCACGCTGCTGTCGGATCGGGCCACCAGGATCCTGTCACGCATCGGCAATGAAGACCTGTTCCACATGGTCATCGCGCCGTGGCTGTCGTCGCTCAGATGGCCGCAACGGCGCACCGTTTTGTGGGAATTGTGCGGCCGCGAACCTGTCCGCTACCTGACCGAGGCCGGCTGGGCCGCGTCAGCCGACCTCAGCCGGCGGATTTTCGAGCGGGAAAGCCGGTGACGATGAGGGTCGTCATGCAGCAGGCAGATAACGTTCCGTCCCGATCCGCTGGGGATGGATCGGGGGATGGATCTGGGTCCGGCGCCGCGCGCCGGGAGGGCGAGGGACCAATGCGACACTTTATGCAATCGAAAGGCCACCCTATGTCCATGACAGAATCCCGGGTCTGCGTGATCATCGCGGCGCGCAACGCGGCCCGGACCATTCCCGCAGCCATCGCCTCGGCGCTGCGCGAGCCGGAGGTGGCGGAAGTCGTTGTCGTCGACGACGCCTCCACCGACGACACCGCAAAAGTGGCCAGCGCTGCCGACGATGGCAGCGGTCGGCTTTCGGTCATCCGGCTCGACGTCAATCGCGGCCCGTCCTTCGCTCGCAATGCCGCCATTGCCGGGTCGAAATCGCCTTTCATCAGCATTCTCGACGCCGACGATTTCTTCCTTCAGGGACGGTTTCGCCAGCTGTTTGCCAGCACCGACTGGGATTTCGCCGCCGACAACATCATGCTGATCCGTGACGATACGGCGACCGACGTCTCTAAGATCGTCGCCCCGTCCTTTTCGGCGGACCCGGAATTCCTCGACTTCGAGCGGTTCATCGAGGGCAACATCTCCAGACGGCGTGTCCAGCGCGACGAACTCGGCTTTCTCAAGCCGGTGATATCAAGAGCTTTCCTCGACAGGCATGGGCTGCGTTACGACGAGAACCTGCGTCTCGGCGAAGATTATGAACTGTACGCCCGCGCCTTTGCCCTTGGCGCACGCTTCAAGGTCATCCGTTCCTGCGGCTATGGCGCGATCGTGCGCGCCGATTCGCTGAGCGGGCGCCACAAGACACAGGATCTGAAGCGCCTCGCCGATGCGGATCTGGCACTGCTCAAGATCGACAGCCTGCCGGAAGGCTCCAAGGCCCTGCTGCGCAAGCACGAGCGGCATGTGCGTGACAAATACCGGCTGCGCAATTTTCTCGATGTGAAGGCCGAGCGCGGCATGGCGTCTGCCGCCGCCTACGCGCTGGCCAGCCAGTCGAACTTCATTCCCATCGTTGTCGGCGTGGCCGCCGACAAGCTCGATGCGTTGTTTCGCCACGCCGGTCTGCCCCCGCGGCAGCAGCCGGTGCCGCCCTTGCGCTTCCTCATGGCCGCTACCAGCACGGCGGCGCAAAAGTAGGCTCCGCCAAGTCCGGGACGGCGGCCGCAAGGCTGAAAAAATTGCCTTTCTGAAACTCGGAGGTTGCCTACACGCCCCGACGATGGCACTGTATGTTGCGGTGCAGCAATTTTGGAAGGCCAACCGGATGGCTTCAATTTTCGGCTTCAGGTCCAGGGACCCAGCGCGCGACAAGCAGACCGATCTGGCGCGTTTCGACCGTCTGGCAAAGCTGTTGGATCAGATCACGGCCGAGATTGCGGCCGAGAAGACCGGGCTGGAGGCCCGCTACCGGTCGAAGTCCACCAACGCGGCCTTCCTGGTCGAGTCGATGGAGAACGGCTCGGCGTCGGCAAGCAAGCTGTCGGAAGTCGGCGAGTTGACGAAGTCCATCCTGAACTGCGAACAGCGCATCGCCGAGCTGGTGCGCCAGACGAGCCGGATGAAGGAACTGCGTCATTCGCTCGACGCGATCGTCGGCGAGGATGGCCAGGGTTCTGATTCGCACGGCGAATATGTCAAACCCGCAGGTCGCTTCGGCTGAACACGGTCACACGAGACACAGAAGAGAAAGTTCGGGGACGGAGGATCGGGATCGGCCCGTTAGCAATGTGGGCCAATCGGTGACTTTGGGTTGGGGCGGAACAGCACAAAGGTGAATTGATATGAACGCAGATCCGAAGACGACGCCCATGGCGGCAATCGATGCCATGATTTCCGCGCGGCCAAATCGGCCAATGCGTCTTGTATTCCCAACGCGTCTTCTATCCGTTGGTGCGCTTCTGTTGGCGGCAGCCGCAGCTCTGCTCGGCGCCGCGCACCCCTCCCGCGCCCAGGACGCCTCCCCGGAGATGCAAAGCGCACCGTCCTTCGTCGACGATTTCAAGAGTTTCGATCGTTCGCGCTGGTATGTCTCCGACGGCTGGTCGAACGGCAATCACCAGAACTGCACCTGGTCGAAAAGCCTGGTAAAAGTTTCCGACAACATGCTGACGCTCGGCTTCGAAAAGCGCAAACTGAAGGACCGCGAGTTCGCCTGCGCCGAGATCCAGACCAAGCAGCGCTTCGGCTATGGGACCTATGAAGCACGGATGAAGACCGACACCGGATCCGGTCTCAACGCCGCTTTCTTCACCTATATCGGCCCTGCCGACAAACAGCCCTGGTATGAGATCGACTTCGAGGTGCTGACCAAGGATACATCCAAGGTGCAGGTCAACAGCTACATCGCCGGCAAACCCAAAAACGAGAAGCTGGCCGAGGTCGAAGGCGGCGCCGACAAGGGCTTCAACGACTATGCTTTTATCTGGGAAAAGGACCGGCTGCGCTGGTACGTCAACGGCAAGCTGGTCCAGGAAGTGACCAATCCCGAGCAATTGCCGACCCACTCGCAAAAGATATTCTTCAGCCTCTGGGGCAGCGACACGCTGAAAAACTGGATGGGCGCCTTTTCGGACCCCGGCCGCCAGGTGACGATGCAGGTGCAGCGCGTCGCCTTCACCGCACTCGGCCAGCCGTGCCAGTTTCCGGAATCGTTGGCATGCAGTGTAAGCAGCATAAAGTAATCTGAACCGGCCCGGCCATATAAGGCCAAAGGGCGTGAACAGGAATTAACCCGAATGAATTTGACGGTCTTTGGAATTGGCTATGTCGGTCTCGTGCAGGCCGCGGTGCTGGCGGAGGTCGGGCACCAGGTGGTGTGCGTCGATGTCGATGAAAAGAAGGTCGAGCGGCTCAACCAGGGCCTGGTGCCGATTTTCGAACCGGGACTGGAGGCCCTGGTCAAGGAGAACCACGCCGCCGGCCGCATCAAGTTCACCACCGATGCCGCCGCCGGCGTAAAGCATGGCGAGATCCAGATGATTGCGGTCGGCACGCCACCCGGCGAAGATGGTTCGGCCGACCTCAAATATGTGCTGGCGGTGGCCGAGACCATCGGCCGCGAGATGGACGGTCCCAAGATCGTCGTCGGCAAGTCGACCGTGCCGGTCGGCACCTGCGAAAAGGTGAAGGCCAAAATCGCCGCGACGCTGAAGGCGCGCGGGCGCCAGGACCTGGCTTTCGATGTCGCTTCCAATCCTGAGTTCCTCAAGGAGGGTTCCGCCGTCGCCGACTGCATGAAGCCTGACCGCATCATCGTCGGCACCAACAGCGAGGGCACCGAGGCGGTGATGCGGGAGCTCTACGCGCCGTTCAACCGCAACCACGAGAAGATGATCGTGATGGACGTGCGCAGCGCCGAATTCACGAAGTACGCCGCCAACTGCATGCTGGCGACCAAGATCTCCTTCATGAACGAAATGGCCAATCTGGCCGAGCAGCTCGGCGCCGACATCGAGGAGGTACGCAAGGGCATCGGCTCGGATCCGCGCATCGGCTACCACTTCATCTATCCCGGCCTCGGCTATGGCGGTTCGTGCTTCCCCAAGGATGTCCGCGCGCTGATCAAGACCGCCGAAGGTGTCAAGTTCGACGCCAAGCTGCTGCGCGCCGTGGAGGAGCGCAACAATGCCCAGAAGTCGGTGCTGTTCGACAAGGTGCACCGTTATTTCAAGGGCAGTCTCAAGGGCAAGACCTTCGCGCTCTGGGGCCTCGCCTTCAAGCCCAACACCGACGACATGCGCGAGGCGCCGGCGCGCGTCCTGATGGAGGCGCTGTGGCAGGCCGGCGCCAATGTGCAGGCCTACGATCCCGAGGCGATGCAGGAATGCCAGGCCATCTACGGCCTGCGCGACGATCTGCTTTTGTGCGGCACCAAGGAGGCGGCGTTGCGCGGCGCCGACGCGTTGCTGATCGCCACCGAGTGGAAGAGTTTCCGCGCCCCGTCCTTCGACGCGGTGAAGGATGCCCTGACCACGCCGGTCATCTTCGATGGCCGCAACCTCTATGATCCCAAGGTCATCGCCCGTCACGGCATCGAGTATTTCTCGATCGGCAGGATGGCGGCGTGAAGGCAGGGCGGCACAACGCGGAGCCAGGTTCATGAAAGTTCTGTTTGCAGGCGGCACCGGCTACACGCCGCAATTCAGCGGGGGCGTCCAGTCGAGCACCCACCACCTGGTCGAGCAATTGCGCGAAAACGGTCACGAGGCATCCGTTCTGGCAGCGCTGTTCGGCGACGGCATGTTCGGCTTCCGGGCGCGCGCCAAGATGAAGCTCCTTCGTCAGCGCGCGGTCATCGACAATTTCCCGGGCTATCCGGTTGTACGGGCGTGGTTCCCCTGGGAAGCGGCCGACTTCGCCGTCAAAAAGTTGAGGCCGGATGTCGCGGTCGTGCAGTGCCACAATTCGGTGCCGATCGGCAGAGAGTTGCAGAGGCTTGGCGTGCCGCTGACCGTCTATCTGAGGAATGTCGAATTCGACGAATTGGCCGGCGATCTGCGTGAGCTCCATTCGGCGGTTTATATCGCCAACTCCGAGTTCACCGCGCGCGCCTATAAGGCAAAATTCGATATCGATTCGACGGTTATTCCGCCGACCATCAATCCCGCGTTCTACAGCACACCGACGACCGGTGAATTTGTCACGCTCATCAATCCATATGAGGAAAAAGGCTTCGATCTTGCGGTGCGCATTGCCGCCGCCTGTCCCGAGATCCCGTTCCTGTTCGTCGAAAGCTGGAAGCTCGACGACGATCATCGAGCCCGGATCGAAGCAACAATCTCTCCCCTCCAGAACGTCAAGCTGGAAAGCCGCACCAGCGACATGAAGACGGTCTACGGCCGCACGAAAATCCTGCTTGCGCCCAGCAAATGGGAAGAAGCCTGGGGCCGGGTGGCCTCGGAAGCGCATTGTAGTGGCATTCCCGTGGTCGGCTCGCGGCGCGGCGGTCTGCCGGAAGCGATCGGCGCCGGCGGCGTGGTACTGGACTACGACGCCCCGCTCGCCGACTGGGTCGCAACGGTCAGGCGGCTGTGGAGCGATGAGGCCGAGTACAAGCGGCTGTCAGCGACAGCACGTCAGTTTTCGGAGCGGCGGCAAATGAACCCCGACAGCCAGTTCGCAACGTTCATGGGCGTTCTCGACCGCGCAAGACGTGTCGGTTTGGAGCGCGCAGCCTAAACGCGTCGTGTTGCAGTTCAGCTGAGACGCTGCACGACCGTGGTCGCGCAAAGTTCCCGTTAGCCAGGTCCAGGCGTCGTGCGCCCGTCCGGATCACTTTTAATTGCTGCAGTGCAATATCTTGTGGCACTGCAGCAATCAACGTGTATTCTGCCTGTCTACATTAGGGCTTGTGCGATATGGACCGCTTGGTCCGAGCAAGCCCCAACCTTATGGGCGGGTCATGCGCGTGGGCTTTGTCGTCGGCGAATTCCCTCTGCTTTCGGAAACCTTCGTCGTGGACCAGATGGCTGGGCTGCTGGCGCGGGGCTTTCAGGTCGAAGTGGTCTGCGAAAAGATGCAAGGTGACCACCGAATTGACCGGCAAAGCGAGCCGATGGCGACGCTGCTCGCCAGAACCCGACATTGGTGGCGATGGGCCGCTGTAATCAGCAAATTTGTACAGCGTCTGCCGCCGCGTCTGCGATACAAGGCCTCGACCGTTCTCGACATCGCCTTTGCACGCCGCCTGAACCGCTGCGACGTGATTGTCGCCCACTTCGGACAGAACGGCGAGAGAGCAGCCGCACTGAAGAAATGGAAGGTGCTCAAACCACCGATTATAACCATCTTTCACGGCGCGGACGTGGCGATCCCGGCGCGGCAGGCAGTGCTCGCGACACAATATGCCGGGCTGACCAAGCATGGGACCCTGAACCTGCCCGTCAACGATTACTTCCGCACGATGCTGCTGGAAGCCGGCCTGTCCCAGGCGAGCACGACGGTCCACCATATGGGAATTGACACCCGCGAAATCGGCTATCGCTGGGAATCGTGGGAAGGCACCCAACTGGTCGTGACGACGGTTTGCCGCCTGGTCGAAAAGAAAGGCGTCGAGTTCGCCTTGCGAGCCCTGGCCTCCCTCAAGGCCTCCCAGCCGCAGCTAGACTGGCGTTACGACATTGTTGGCGACGGTCCTCTGCGGATGAATCTGGAGAGGCTGGCCGTAGAGCTGGGCTTGGCTGGTCGCGTAACATTCCTCGGCAGCCTCCCTCACGCAGAGGTGAAAAGACGGCTTCGCATGGCGCATCTCTTTTTGCTGCCAAGTATCACTGCCAGCGACGGGGATATGGAAGGCATTCCGGTCGCGCTCATGGAGGCCATGGCCGCCGGATTGATTGCGGTCAGCACGTATCATTCGGGAATCCCGGAGCTCATCAAGGATGGGGAGACGGGGTTGCTTACGCCCGAGCGAGATATTTCAGCGCTTGCCGGCAAGCTTGCCTGGGCCGGGGAGCACCCGACCGAATGCGAGCGTATCGCGCTTGCCGCACGCCGCAAAGTCGAGGACGACTTCAACGCAGATGTTCTGAATGAACGTTTTGCGCAGATCGTTACCCAACTGGCCACATCGAGCCCTGCGCATGAACCTGCCGGTCATGTCGGGGTTTCCGAGGGCCTGGCGGATCCTTCATCTGCCGGCTGACACTGCTGCTCTGCGTTTGATCGGCAGACACGCCAAGCCGAGGGAAATCTTGCTACAGTGCACCAAAAATGTTGCAGTGCAGCAAGACCTATACTAACGTCCCTGCGGGTGGGCCAACAGCGGTAGAGTTCCATGCTGCATGTCTTGTGCCTCCGGCACCCTGTTTTCGGCCCGGCTTTTGTCAAGGGCACACCGGCTCTCCGCACGAGCGCATCCTGCCGATGAAGATTTGCTTCGTAGTCGACAAGTTCCCCTCATTGTCCGAAACCTTTGTTCTCGACCAGATAGCCGGATGCCTTGAGCGCGGCATGGAAGTCGGCGTCGTCTGCAACGAGACGTCCTTCGGCAGGGACAGCAACATCGATGATCCGCGCTGGCAGGCGCTGCCAGGAAAGGTCATATGCTGGTGGGGTGGCCTGGGTCGCTATCGCCCGCTGCTCAGGAAGTGGTCCGGCAGGTTCTGGGACAAGCTCTCGACCGCCATCGACATTGCTCATGCCCGAAAACTGCAGGGCGCCGACGTCATCGTTGCCCATTTCGGCAACAACGGCATGCGCGTGGCCCGCGCCATCAAGCGCGGGAGGATTTCCGCTCCCCTGGTGACGATATTTCACGGCCGTGATGTCGGCGAACCGCTGCATGACAATACGCTCGCGCGCTACAAGATTGTGTTCGAAAAGGGCGTTCTTCAACTGCCGGTGAATGCGTTTTTCCGCGATGCCTTGATTGAGGTCGGTGCATCGCCGGAGCAGGTTGTGGTTCACCATATGGGGGTGCGGCCGAGTGACATCGACTATCGGTGGCGTTCATGGGAGCAGGCTACGCTCTCTTTCATCTCGGTCTGCCGCCTGACTGAAAAGAAGGGCATCGAATATGCGCTTCGCGCGCTTGCTGGCCTGCCGCGGCGAGACTGGATCTACTCGGTGATCGGCGGCGGAGAACTTCTCGAGCAGCTGAACGGGATCGCCGCAGAGCTTGGCATTGCCGACAGGGTGAATTTTCTTGGGCCCCGGCCGCACAGCGAAGTCAAACAGCGTCTGCGCGATGCGCATGTGTTCCTGCTGCCCAGCGTCGGCGCCCGCGATGGCGATCTGGAAGGCATTCCGGTTTCGCTGATGGAAGCGATGGCCGCCGGCCTGACGGTGGTCAGCACATATCATTCCGGGATCCCTGAACTGATCGATGATCACAAGACGGGTTTTCTCGTGGCTGAGCGGGACGTTGCGGCGCTGACCGGCAAGCTTGCCTGGATCGCCGAGAATCCGAAGCCGTGTGAAGGGATCGCTCTCGCGGCGCGCAAGAAGATCGAGGCGGAGTTCAACTCCGATCTGCTGAACCAACATTTCGTGGAAATCGCCATGCGGCTTGGCGAAACGAGGTCGCTTGCATGAACGCCAATCCGCCCCCCCAGTTCGGTCGTGTCGCCCTGCGCGGCGGGCTGGTAACCATCGGCGCCCAGGGTTTCAAGATGGCGATCCAGTTTCTCTCCGTCATCGTGCTGGCCCGTCTGCTCGTCCCCGAGGATTTCGGTCTGGTGGCTTCCGTCGGGCCGATCGTGGCCTTCGTCGGGCTGCTTCAGAATCTGGGCCTGCAGCAGGCTGTGGTTCAGCGCAAGGACATCAGCAACCAGCAGCTCAACCAGGTGTTCTGGATCAGCGCGCTCGTCGGGCTGGGTAGTGCCGTGGTAGTGGCCGGCCTGGCGCCTGCCATCGCCGCGTTCTATGGCGATCAACGTATGTCCGGCATCACCCTTGGCTCCGCCCTGCCGCTGCTTCTCGGCAGTCTGGCCGCAGTGCCGCTGGCGTTGATGAACCGGCACCTGCAGTTCGGCCAGCTCGCACTGAACGACGTGATAAGCGCCGCCGCCGGACTTCTGGCCGCCGCGATCGCGGCCTATGCGGGGTTGGGCTACTGGTCGCTGGTCATCGGCCCGGCGGTTTCGGCAGCTATCGCCCTGGCTGCCGCCTGGCTGGTGGCGCGTTGGACGCCTTTGCGGCCGGACCTGAAGGTCGATGCCGATATATTGTCGTTCGGCGCCAACCTGACCGGCTTCAACCTCGCCAACTTCTTCTCGCGCAATCTCGACAACATTCTCATCGGCAAATATTCCGGTGCGATCGAACTCGGCTATTACGACCGCGCCTACAAGCTCCTGTTGTTCCCGCTGCAGAACATCAACCAGCCGCTGACACGGGTCATGGTGCCGCTGCTCAGCCGCATCCACGATGACAAGGCCCGCTTTCGCGATATCTATGTGCGCACCAACTGGATGCTGGCGGCCGTTACCATGCCGGGCATCGCGGCGCTGACGCTGACCTCCAATCAGATCGTCGGACTTCTCTTCGGCGCGGGCTGGGCACCGGTCGCACCGATCTTTGCCTGGCTGGGCATCGCCAGCCTGGTCCAGTCCGTTTCAAGCACGACGGGATGGATATTCATCTGTCAGGGCAAGACGAAGACCATGTTCCATTGGGGCATCTATTCGTCGCTGACGACCGTCGCTGCCTTCGTCGTCGGCCTGCACTGGGGCGCCGTCGGCGTTGCCGCGGCCTATGCCATCAGCGGTTACGTGCTGCGCGTTCCCGTGCTGGCGCTACTGGTCCATCGCGTCGGTCCGGTGACCGCCGCCGACTTCCTGCTCATGCAGGGGCTTTTCATCGCCTCGTCCCTGCTTGCCTGGTTCCTGTACCTGTGGTTGCCGGCGTCTCTAACGGGCCAGTCAGACCTGCTCGCGGTCTTTTTGGCGCTTGCCCTCAACTACGGCATCGGTCTCGTTTTCATGCTTGCCGTCCCGCAGTCGCGACGCGCTTTGTTCACCACCCTGTCCAACGCCGCGCGCAATATCCGCTGAGCGGCCGGCGATCAGCGGCGCCAGCAGGTTTGTGGCCGACATTGCCGAAGCATGTTCTTCGAGCACGGCCTGAAGGCTTGTCTTGCGATAGCGGTCGAGATTTCCCGCAAATCGGCCGAGCTTTTCGCGCGCCTCTTCGGGCGTCACGGTGTCGATGTCGAGCAGCACATCGTCGACACCGATTCGCTTGGCCACTTCCTTGGTTTTGAACTCGTAGGCGATCGGCAGCACCGGCGTGCCGACGCAAAGCGACATGATCATCATATGCATGCGCGTCGCGACGACGAAGTCGAAGCCCTTCACCAGCGCCATCAACTGGTCCGGCGTGTGGAACGAAGCGTCCACCGTTACGTGGCTGGCGATCTCAGGATCGAGCTCGGCAACGATGGCCTGTGCGGTCTTGGAATCGTCATGGGCATATTCCGGCACGCCCTGACACGTGGAGACGAAGGTCACCTCCTTGCCAAGGTCCCTGACAAGAATTGTGGCGATCTCGCGGACCGAATCCAGATAGCGGCGCATGCCGCCCTCACCGTCGCTGACGTAGTTCCACTGGCGGACCGAAATAGCGACGCGGCCCGTCGACGCCGGCGGCTGGCTGGAAGCGAGACGCTTGCGGATCCTGTCGGTATCGGCCAAGGCGAATACGGCATCGGCCACCACGCGGCACTTGCCGAGATCCTTCACCAAGTCCCGGATATGGGTCCGCGACCGTTCGTCGCGCAACAGGATGAGCGGACTGCGGTCAAAGATCGGGCCGAGCTCCTGGCGGTTGTAACTTTTGTCGAACGGACCGAGGGATTGCGTGAAGAAGACCGGATCCTTGCCAAATACGGCATCGAGCCTGAACTGATTGAGGCGTCGTTCGAGATTGTAGTTCTCGACGAGATAGGTTCCCCCTGTGGTGACCACCATGTCCGCGTCGGCGTAGATATCGAGACCGCGCCGGTCGCGATAGCTGAAAAAATTGCCTAGCGCGCTGCTGCCAAACCAGCGCAGAGCCTGGAGAACGAGCCGATTGTAGATCGGCTTGAACCGGTCCCTCAGCCCGCTGCCATTCTTGTATCGGAACAGGGATTCCGACAGCAGCTTATGAAATTCGAGGTCGGGATAATCCGTCTTCGGATAGAGTCGTTCCGCAACCTCGGGCTGGCTGTCGAAGACGGCAAACCGCACGTCGCCTTGCACGATCGTCTTGAGAATGTGGCGGATCGCCAGCAGAATCGCCGCATCCCCGGTATTCAGGCAGACTGTGTTTTCAACGACGATCTTCATGGGATACCTCATTTCGTCAGCAGATTCCGCGGCGTGGCCTGCGGTGCCTAGGACGGGCATGGTGACCGAAAATACCCACGCCAGGACGATCCCGATGCGGCTCGCGTCACAATCCATCGCTGCATCGGGCTGGGTGACCAGCCAGAGCGGCGCTCAAGCCCGACGGAGGGTAACGCATCAATTTTGCAGTGCAACAAAAAACGTGCACTTATGCTACGGCGCACCAAAAATGTTGCGATGCAGCAAAAGCTGGGTTAGCATTCCCGTGGGTGGGCCAACAGCGGTCGAGTTTTCATGCTGCATGTCTTGTACCTTGTGCACGATGTTTCCGACCCGGCGGTGCGCCGGCGGATCATAATGCTCAAGGCAGGCGGCGCGCGGGTCACGTTGGCCGGCTTCCGTCGGACCACAAATGCTGTTCCCGACGTCGAGGGGCTGCAGCCGGTCGACCTCGGCGCGACGCGTGACGGCCGATTCGGCCAGCGTCTGGCGGCGGTCGCCAAGGCGGCGCTGTCGATAGGCTCGAAGCTTGCGGCGATGCCGAAGCCCGACCTCATCATCGCGCGCAATCTGGAAATGCTGGCGCTGGCCAGGCGCGCCAAGGCCGCCTTTCGCGGCGGCGTGCCGATCGTCTACGAATGCCTCGACATCCATCGCCTGGTGCTGCGCAATGACATGCTGGGCAAAGCACTGCGCACAGCGGAGCGTTATCTCGCCCGCGACGTGAAGCTTCTGGTGACGAGCTCACCGGCCTTCATCGCCAATTATTTCAAGCCGTTCGGGCAGGTCGCCGCACCGGTGGAACTGGTCGAAAACAAATACTTCGAAACCGCGCCGATCGCCTTGGATGACAGGTCAAAGGCCGAAAACCCTGCAGCACCCCCGTGGCGCATCGGCTGGTTCGGCGCGCTGCGCTGCCGCCGCTCGCTGGAGCTGCTGGCCGACTTCACGCGCCGTCAGGGCGGGCGCTTCGAGGTCGTCCTCCGGGGCCGTCCGGCACTCTCGGAATTCCCGGATTTCCATGCTTTTGTCGAGGCCGAACCCTATCTCTCCTTTCGTGGCCCCTACCGCAACCCGGAAGACATGGCCGCGATCTACGGCGAAGTGCATTTTTCCTGGGCGATCGATTTCTTCGAGGAAGGGCAGAATTCGGAATGGTTGCTGCCCAACCGCCTCTATGAGGGCTGCCGCTTCGGCGCCGTACCGATCTCGATGGGCACTACCGAGACGGGGCGCTTTCTCAACCAGCAGGACATTGGCATCCTGCTTTCTGCTGCCACGCCCGAAATCCTGGAAACCGCGCTCGGCCGCATGGACCAGGAGCACTTCGGCAAGGCCAAGGCGCGTGTGCTGGCCCGCAACCCACGAACCTGGAGCTACGACCGCAGCGACTGCCGCGCCTTTGTCGACAGGCTGCGCGGCCTTGCGGTTGCCCCTGGTTCGTTCGCCACCGAGGCACTGGCCTGAAGGATGACCAATGACAAAAGTGCAGTTCATGGAAAGGCGCCGATGACGCAAACCGAAGCGCTGCCGCCAAGCCTGATCGTCATTCCGTGCCTGAATGAGGCAGCCCATATCGGCGCGTTGCTCGAGCAGCTCAGGCCGGCAGCGCTAAGGCTCGGCGCCCGCATCGTCGTTGCCGATGGCGGCAGCACCGATGGTACTTTGGCCATTGTCGAAGCGGTTGCGGCCAAGGACCCTCAGGTCGTCCTCCTGCACAACCCAAAACGTATCCAGAGCGCGGCGATCAATCTCGCCGTCGCCAGCCTCGGTGACGGCGCCGAATACCTGATCCGCATCGATGCCCATGGCGGCTATCCCGCCGATTATTGCGACCGGCTGGTCGAGGAGGCGCTCGCCACTTCAGCCGATTCGGTCGTCGTCTCGATGCTGACCAGCGGCAGCGGCGCGGTGCAGAAAGCGGTCGCGGCGGCGCAGAATTCCAAGCTCGGCACCGGCGGCTCCAAGCATCGGCACTTCTCGGCCGGCGAATGGGTGGACCATGGCCATCACGCGCTGATCCGGATCTCGGCCTTCACCGCGGTCGGCGGCTATGACGAGACCTTCAGCCACAATGAGGATGCCGAACTCGACTACCGCCTGCGCCGGGCAGGCTACCGCATCTGGATGAGCGGCAAGACGCAGATGGTCTACTATCCGCGTTCGTCGCTGAAGGGCCTGTATTTCCAATATCTCGGCTATGGCCGCGGCCGCGCCAAGAATGTGCTCAAGCACCGCATGATCCCGAAAGTTCGGCAGATGATCCCGCTGCTGGTGGCGCCGGTCGTCCTTCTCGCGGTATTTTCCTTTATCCACTGGCTGGCGGCGGTGCCGCTGCTGGTCTGGGCTTCGGTCTGTCTGGGCTACGGCGCTGTGACCGCCATCAGCCAGCGCAATCCCAACAATGTGCTGGCGGGCATTTCGGCGATGGTCATGCATTTCGGCTGGTCGCTCGGGTTTTGGCTGCAACTGCTCGGCTCGCGATCGCAGCGCGGGGTGGCATGATGGTCGCCGACAGCCGCCGAATCGACATCTGCGTCTGCACGTTCCGGCGGCCGGAACTGGCCGACACGCTGCGGTCGCTCGCTGCCATGGATATGCCTGCCGGTTTCGGCATCGGCGTCATCGTCGCCGACAATGACGACGAGCCGACCGCCGAGCCGCTGGTGACCGCGCTGGCGAGCGAATTGAAGCTCGTGGCCCGCTACCGGCACGCCCCGGCGCGCAACATCTCGGTTGCCCGCAACGCCTGTCTTGATGCCAGCACGGCCGATTTTCTCGCCTTCATCGACGACGATGAAACCGCTTCCCGGCAATGGCTGGCCGAACTGATTGCTATCGCGGAGACAAGCGGCGCCGAGGCCGTGCTCGGTCCGGTGCGGGCGCTCTACCGCCCGGATGCGCCGGACTGGATGCGCAAGGGCGATTTCCATTCGACCTTGCCGGTCTGGGTGCAGGGCGAAATCCGCACCGGCTACACCTGCAACGTCCTTTTGAGGATGAGCGCCGACAGCTTGCGCGACCGTCGTTTCAGCCTGGCGCGCGGCCAGAGCGGCGGCGAAGACACCGAATTCTTCGACCGCATGGTCAAGGCAGGCGGTCGAATCGCCTTTGCGCCGGAGGCGTGGGTCGAGGAAGTCGTGCCGCGTTCGCGAGCCGCTTTCGACTGGCTGCGCCGCCGCCGCTTCCGCTTCGGCCAGACGCATGGCCACCTCATCGGCCATGACGCAGGCGTGATAGAGCGTGCGAAGGCTGTCGGCCTTGCCTCGGCCAAGGCCGTCTATTGCTTCGGCATGGCGGCGTTGACCGCGATTAGCCCGGTCCGCCGCAACCGCAGCGTGCTGCGCGGCATCATGCATGTCGGCGTCGTCAGCGGCCTCGTCGGTATCAGCGAAATTCGCCAATACGGACTGTCTTCCCCGCAGCAAGGAGGCAAGCGTGCAGCCTGACGTCTCCTTTGTCATCGCAGCCTACAATGCCGCGGCCACGCTCGACCGGGCGATCGCAAGCGCCATGGCCCAGCGCGATGTCAGCGTCGAAATCATCGTCGCCGATGATCAGTCGCGCGACAACACGCTCGACGTCGCAAGAGCCTATCCAAAAGATGTCGTCAAAGTGGTTGCGCTGCCGGCAAATCGTGGCCCTGGCGGCGCCAGGAATGCCGGGCTCGAACTGGCTTCCGGCCGCTGGATCGCGGTGCTCGATTCCGACGATGCCGTCCTGCCCGGGCGGCTTTCCGCCATGATCGCGCGGGCCGAAAGCGCGGGCGCTGTAATCGCCGTCGACAACCTCCAGGTGGTGCGCGAGGAAAGCATTGCCGAAGCGACGATGTTTCCCGCCGAATATCTGGAGGGCCTGCGTGAAATCACGCTCGCCGACTACATCGCCGGCAACATCGTTTTCGAATCCACGTTCAACCTTGGCTATCTCAAGCCGATCTTCCAGCGCCGTTTCCTGATCGAAAACGGGCTTCGCTATGATGAAAGTCTGAGCATAGGCGAGGATTACATCCTGCTCGCCAACGCGCTGGCCAAGGGCGGAAAATGCGTGGTCGAGCCGACGACCGGCTATATCTACCACATCCGCACGGGCTCGATCTCGCGCGTGCTCGAGCTTCACCATATCGAGGCGATGCGCAAGGCCGACGCGGTCTTCGCCGAGACCAATTCCATGGACGCTGCTGCTGCGGCCGCCTTCGCCAAACGCGCCCGCAGCCTGCGCAAGGCGGCATCGTTCCTGTCGCTGGTCCAGCACATCAAGGCGCGTTCGCCGTTGAAAGCGATACGCACCGCGCTAAGTGATCCGGCGGCTGTCAGGCACATGTCGATGCCGATCGCCGTCCGCCTCAAAAGGGTGGCGGCGCAGTTTGCTGTCGGCGCGGAGTAAGGAGGGCGAGTACATGAAGACGTTTGTTCGTGGCCTGCAACAGGCTGAAATCGATCTGCTCAGAAGGAATTTGCGATGAAGAAAATCAGGAAGGCAGTCATCCCTGTGGCGGGGCTTGGAACACGGTTCCTGCCGGCAACCAAGTCGATTCCGAAGGAGATGCTGCCCGTGGTCGACCGGCCGGTCGTCCAATATGCGGTGGACGAGGCCTTCGAAGCCGGCATCGAGCACATCGTGTTCGTCACCGGCCGCAACAAGGCTGTCATCGAGGACTACTTCGACCTGCACCCCGAACTGATTGGAACGCTCGAACAAACCGGCAAGAAGACCCAGCTGGAGGCGCTCGAAAGCATGCTGCCCGTGGCCGGCGCCACCAGCTTCATCCGCCAGCAGTCGCCACATGGTCTCGGCCATGCGGTGTGGTGCGCACGCGAAGTCATCGGCGACGAGCCCTTCGCCCTGCTGCTCCCCGATATGGTGTCGTTCGGTCGCCGAGGTTGCCTGGCTGAAACAGTCGATCTCTATCAGCAGACCGGCGGCAATGTGATCGCCGTCGAGCGCTGTGATCCCAGCGAGACCAGCAAATACGGCATCGTCGGGCGCGGCGCCGAGACAGGCAGCGGCTTCGAGGTGACGGCCATGGTCGAAAAGCCGGCGCCGGCCAATGCGCCGTCGAACTATTACATCAACGGCCGCTACATCCTGCAGCCCGAGATCTTCTCGCTGCTGGGCAACCAGCAGCGCGGCGCCGGCAACGAAATCCAGCTTACCGATGCCATGGTGCGGCTGGCGAAAAGCCAGTCTTTCTTTGCCCAGCCTTTCAATGGCCGCATGTTCGACTGCGGCTCCAAGGAAGGCTTCATAGAGGCGACCATCGCCTTCGCGCTGGCGCGCGACGACATGAAGGGACCTGTGCTGGAAATGCTGCAGGCGTTCGTGCGGTCGCATGAGCGTCAGGAAGTGGCCGCATAATGCCCATCTTTCGAGGGCATATGCGTTTGGACGATGGCGCGGCTCATGCCTGCACGCCTGGCCGCTCAGGCCCGGCGCCGGATGGCATGAAGCTTGCGTTGCATATCTTGCCCCCGATCTCCGCAGCTTCGGACGAGGTGGGACCTGACCCGTCTCGCTCCGGCGCCTGTAACCTAGAATTGGATCGAAGATGAATTATGCCAGCTTTCCTCTCGACAAGAGGATGCCATTGCCCAACCCCGATCAGGAAAAGGGTGAAGACTTCATCGACGTCGAGCGCCTGCTTGGCATGGCGGCGCGTCAGGTCAAGGTGGTGGCGGTCTGCGCCATCATCGGCCTGTTCCTGGGGTTGCTCTATCTGCAGACCACGCCCAAGCAATACATGTCGGTCGCCAGCGTGCTGATCGACGAAGGCCTGAACAAGGTCATCGACGACATCTCGGCTGCATCCGTCACCATGCAGACCGACGCCGCCCTGCTCAGCCAGATCGAAATCATCACCTCGGCGCGGCTGGCCTCGGTGGTGGTCGACAAGCTGAAACTCGACCAGAACGCAGAGTTCATGAACCCGCCGCAATCGGCGCTGGTCAAGGGCATCGGCTTCGTGCGCGGCGTGATCGGCTATTTCCGCTCAAGTTCCGCCGAGCAGATTCCCGGCATGGAAAACGTCGATGAGGCGACACGCCAGGCCATGATGCAGACGGCGCGCCACGACTATGCCGTGCTGAAGCTGCAGAGCGAGGTGCTGGCGCAGCGCAACGGCCGCTCCTATGTGCTCGCCATCGGTTACCAGTCGACCAATCCGGCGCTCGCCACCGCCATCACCAAGGCCTATGCCGACGCCTATCTCGCCGACCAGCTCAATGCCAGCTTCGACGCCACCGAGCGCGCTGCGGTCTGGCTGCAGGGCCGGCTGACCGAGCTTCGTCAGAACTCACAGGCGGCCGCTATGGCGGTCGAGAAATTCAGGGCCGAGCATGGTCTGGCCGCCAACAGCGACGGCCAGCTGATCAGCGACAAGCAGATTGCCGATCTCACCGCGCAACTGATCGTCGCGCAGGCCGATACGGCGCGCGCCAGCGCCCGCTATCAGCAATACAAGACCATCGTCGAAAGCGGCTCGGACAATGCCTTCAACGATTCCGCCATCTCAAGCGATCAGCCGGCAAGCTCCGTCATTGCAACGCTCAAGACCCGCTATCTCGCAGTGGCCAAGCGGCTGCAGGACGTGACGGCCAATTTCGGCGCCGACCATCCGCAGGCGGTGGCGCTGGCCAAGGAAAAGGCCGACCTGTCGACCCAGATTTTCGGCGAGTTGAAGCAACTGACCGAAAGCTATCGCAATGAATATGAAGTCGCGCTTTCACGCGAGACCTCACTGAGGCAGAAGATCGCCGACGCGGCCGGCAAGAGCTCCATCGACAACCAGAGCCAGGTCAAACTGCGCGAACTCGACCAGCAGGCGCAGGCGCTGACCACGCTCTACCAGACCTTCCTTAGCCGCTACGAGGAGGCCTCGCAGCAGCAATCCTTCCCGGTCGGCAAGGTCCGCATCATCTCGGATGCCTCAACGCCGCTTTCCGCCTCGAGCCCGCGCACCTCCAGGGTGCTGGCGCTGTCGCTGGTGCTTGGCGTGCTGCTTGGCGCCGGCTTTGGTGGCCTGAATGAGTTCAACGAGCGCTTCTTCAGGACCGGCGAGGACATTCGCGATCGCGTCGGCCTCAAATTCCTCGGCTATTTGCCGATGATCGGCGGCAGGCTCGGCAAGGACGCCGACGGCGGTGCGGCGGATGCCAAAGGCGCCAACACATTGTCGGCGGCCGAGAAACGGGCGCGCATGCGGGTCAGCGTCGATGCGCCGGCATCAATGTTCTCCGAAACGCTGCGCAACGCCAAGATCGCCTTCGACGTCGTCATGGAAGGGCAAGGCAGCCGGGTCATAGGCGTGGTCTCGGTCCTGCCCGGCGAGGGCAAGTCTACGGTCGCCGCCAATCTCGCCGGATTGCTGGCCGCCAACGGCTCGAAGACGCTTTTGATCGACGCCGATCTGCGCAATCCTGGCCTCAGCCGCAACCTCGGCATGGAAGCCGAGCAGGGGCTGATGGAGGCCGTGGTCAACGGCCAGACCTGGCAGTCGGTCGGCAAAGTCGACCGCCAGACCAAGCTGGCGATCATCCCGGCCGTGCTGCGTGGGCAATTCTCGCATACCAGCGAGCTGCTGTCGTCGGCCGGCATGCGGCGCTTCATCGACAACGCCAAGGAGACGTTCGAGTACATCATCGTCGACCTGCCGCCGCTCGGCCCCGTGGTCGACGCCAAGGCGTTTGCGCCGCTGGTCGACGGCTTCGTGCTGGTTGCCGAATGGGGCCGCACGCCGCGCGCCATGGTGCGCTCGCTGCTGGAGCAGGAACCCTACGTCGCAAGCAAGGTCGTCGGCGCCGTGCTCAACAAGGTCGATCTGAAGAAGCTGCCGAAATACGGCTCGCTCGGCGGCTCGGAGAAGTTCTTCGACCGCTATTCGACCTACTATCTGGAGAAATCGGACGTGCGAGCCAAGACCGCCGCCTGAACGGAGCGCGATCCTGAAAAGGAGCGTGATCCGGACAGCGGATCCGGTTTTCGGAAAAGATCACGCTCAAACGAAGAAGCACGGCAGGTCAGGAAAAGATCAGCTTGCCGAACTTACCCGCGATCCTGAGCGCTGTCAGCCGTCCGCTCTGAAAGGCGCCGGTGTCGATGCCGAGCCTTCGCCCGTCAAGCCTGGGGATATCGACCGGCGTGTGCCCATGCACCACAAGGCGGTCGAGCAGATGTGCGGCCTTGAAGAACTCGTCGCGGATGTTGAGCAGATCCTGCTCATCCTGTGCGACCAGGTCGATGCCCGGCCTGATGCCGGCATGGACGAAAACGAATTTATCCGAACAGAGCAGCACCGGCAGGCTGCGCAGGAAGTCGATATGGCTGGCCGGAATGACCTCCTTCACGCGCCGGTCGACCGCGTCGCTCGAGGCATAGAGGCTGGCAAGCCGCGCCGGATCGACCCCATAGGAAAACAGAGTCTCGCGGCCGCCGACCGCCAGCCAGCGGTCCCGCGACAGATAGCCGTCGAGATAGTTCAGCATGGCCACTTCGTGGTTTCCCGCCAGGCAGACGCGCAGGAACCCTGTTGGCGGCAGCGCCAAGAGGTGGTCGAGCACGCGCGCCGATTGCGGCCCGCGATCGATATAGTCGCCGAGCATGACGATAATCTTGCGGCCGCGAAATTGCAGCGCGTCGAGCTGGATCTTCTGCTCCAGCGACAGCAATTCCTTGTAGCAGCCATGCACGTCGCCGATCGCGTAGACGACGGTGTCGTCCATATCCATTTCCAGGCGCTCGCGCGGCGCCGGCCGGGGGGGCCTGGATCGCTGGAACAACGCCACTGGGGCCGTCAGACCCCGATGCCGCGGGCTTTGAGCGCCGCGGTGATCTCGTCAAGAATGGCGGGATCGTCGATAGTCGCCGGCATCGTCCATTCTTCCTTGTCGGCGATCTTCTGGATGGTGCCGCGCAGGATCTTGCCGGAGCGCGTCTTGGGCAGGCGCTTGATCGTCACCACGGTCTTGAAGGCTGCGACCGGGCCGATCCGTTCGCGCACCAGCCCCACCACTTCGCCTTCGATGACGGCGGTATCGCGCGACACATCGGCATTGAGCACGACGAAGCCGAGCGGAACTTGGCCCTTCATCACATCGGCGACGCCGATGACGGCGCATTCGGCAACATCGGGATGCGCTGAAAGCACCTCCTCCATGGCCCCGGTCGACAGCCGGTGTCCGGCGACATTGATGATGTCGTCTGTGCGCGCCATGACATAGAGGTAGCCGTCCTCGTCGATCATGCCGGCATCGGCCGTCTTGTAGAAGCCGGGAAATTCCTCGAGATAGGCTTGCCGGAAACGCTCGTCGGCATTCCACAGCGTCGGCAGGCAGCCGGCCGGCAGCGGCAGTTTCACCACCACATTGCCAAGTGTGCCGCGCGGCACTTCATGGCCGGCATCGTCGAGCACGCGAATGTCGTAGCCCGGCATCGGCACGCCGGGCGAGCCGTATTTCACCGGCAGCAGGCCGAGGCCCGCCGGGTTGATGGTCATCGGCGAGCCGGTCTCGGTCTGCCACCAATGATCGACCACCGGCACGTTGAGTTTCTGCTCCGCCCATTTGATGGTTTCCGGGTCTGCGCGTTCGCCGGCCAGGAACAGAGTGCGGAATTTCGACAGATCGTATTTCGGCACGAATTCGCCCTTGGGGTCCTGCCCCTTGATGGCGCGGAAGGCCGTCGGCGCGGTGAACAGCGCGACCACGCCGTGTTCTGCGATCACCCGCCAATAGGTGCCGGCGTCGGGTGTGCCGATCGGCTTGCCCTCGAACAGCACGCTTGTCGCACCATGCAGCAGCGGTCCGTAAACGATGTAGGAATGGCCGACCACCCAGCCGACATCGGAGGCCGCCCAGAATACTTCGCCCGGTCTGACGCCGAACTCGTTTTCCATCGTCCATTTGAGCGCGACCATGTGGCCGCCATTGTCGCGCACGATGCCCTTAGGCTGGCCGGTCGTGCCGGAGGTGTAGATGATGTAGAGCGGGTCGGTGGCGAGCACCGGAACGCAATCGACGTTGGCGCCCGCGGCGCGCTCGCGGGCAACGGCGTCGGCAAAATCGATATCGTAATGCTCCCTCAGATCGCAGCGCAGCTGGTCGCGCTGCAGGATCAGGCAGGCGTCCGGCTTGTGGCGGGACATTTCGATCGCCTTGTCGAGCAGCGGCTTGTAGGCCACGACACGTCCAGGCTCCAGGCCGCAGGACGCGGAGATGACCAGCTTTGGCTTGGCGTCGTCGATGCGGGTGGCGAGCTCGTGCGAGGCAAAGCCGCCGAACACCACCGAATGCACCGCGCCGATGCGGGCACAGGCAAGCATCGCGACCGCCGCTTCGGCCACCATCGGCATGTAGATGATGACGCGGTCGCCTTTGTGAATGCCGCGGTTCTTGAGCACCGAAGTCAGCGCTACCACTTCGCGCTTCAATTCGGCATAGGTGAATTTCTTGACCGTGCCGGTGATCGCGCTGTCGTAGATAAGTGCGATCTGGTCGGCGCGGCCGCTTGCGACATGGCGATCGAGAGCGTTGAAGCAGGTGTTGCAGCTGGCGCCGTTGAACCAGCGCCCGTAAACGCCGGCCTTGGCATCGAAGACGCTGGTCCACGGCGAATACCAGTCGATCGCCTCGGCCGCATCGGCCCAGAATTGTTCCGGGTCGCGTTTCCAGCCGTCATAGACCTCGTGGTAGCGTGACGCCATTCATCCCTCCTCGGGAAAACTCTCTATCTTGCAATAGCCTATGCGGGTTTTCCCGGCCACGTCTTTCCCCAAATGCCATGTCTTTCCCGAAATTTGGGGCTTGGCCGATCTCGCCTTGGCCATAAATTGCAGGCACCATGGCCGGGTTTGAAATCGGGGCAGGGCGCGCAATGACGGTACGATACGGGGTTGGATCTGCCGTTGGAGCAGCGCTGCTGTTGACGATCGTTTCCGCCGCCCAGGCCGGCGATGCCGCCGCGCGGCGCATCATCGGCTTTTCC
The DNA here is from genome assembly GCF_030323165.1 of Mesorhizobium sp. C416B. Taxonomy (NCBI): domain Bacteria; kingdom Pseudomonadati; phylum Pseudomonadota; class Alphaproteobacteria; order Hyphomicrobiales; family Phyllobacteriaceae; genus Mesorhizobium; species Mesorhizobium sp. C416B. The sequence continues at coordinate 3,238,460 of NZ_CP100471.1, read as the reverse complement.
CCCGACGGCAAATATTTCGCCTTCGAGCAATATGGCGAGCTCGACGCTGCCGTTTCCGGCTGGTCGCAGATCGACATCATCGACACAAGCACAGACGAGTTCGTCGGCGGCAAGCCGATCCTTGTCCTCGATGAATCGGAAGAGGCGACCACAACGGTGGAGCAGGCACGGGCGCAGGCCGCAAAGCAGGCCGCGCCAATCCTGGCCAAATACGGCATCGCCGAGCGCGGCACGCGCACGGCCTCCGACAGGTTCACCTTCCCGGACGACACGGTCGAGTACAACGACATCCCCCGCCTCGAGCAGGCCGCGCAGAAATGGCTGTCGCCGTTCTATGGCGAAACACAGATTTCGACCATCCAGCTCGATGAGATTTTGGCCGACAGCAAGACGGACTGCTCGGCAAGCTTTGATGACGCCAAGCCAAGCGACCAGGCTCTTCCGAGCGACAAGACACTTCAGGGCGAAAAGAAACTTCAAGGCGCCAAGACGGGCAAGGCGCGTGGCTTCCGCCTGTCGCTGCAGGGGCAGGACGGCAAGCCGTTCAAGGTGCTGCACGAGGACAAGGCCGTGCCGGGCTCGCGCAACTGCCCGACTTCCTACAGCCTGTCGGAATCCTACGAATACACCCCGCCCGGCAGGCCGGCGGTAGTGGCGGTGCTGGTGCAGCGCTTCAGCCAGGGCTTCGAAGGACGCGACCGCCGCTTCATCGCCGTAACCGGCCATGCACGCTAAGCCGCGGCCCGTCTTGTGGCAGGCAGAAAAAGCTCATGCGCCCGGAGAAAGCAGGGCGTTCGTGTCGGATATCAGGTCTTAAAGCGGCAAGGCCGCCAGCATCAGCCCGACGCCACCCGCGATCAATATGGCGGCTGCCAATGCTTTTCGATGACGTTCGAACGCGGTCGGAGCCCGCTCCCAGTTGTAACGCATACCCAATGCTCTCCCAAAACCCCGCGACTCCATAGCTTACTTTAGGTAAGAAAAGCAAGACCTTGACCCTGCGAGATAGCTGGCTTGACCGTTTGCGGCGGTGATTCCCAGCTGCAATCACCGACTATTTCTGGGGTGCTTCCCTGTTCTCAGGCTCTGAATCATGGTGGCGTTGCCGGATTGCCACAGAACGGTCAGGCCGGCCTGTTCTCCCTCTCGTCCGCGCAATGGACAGACCCGCATCGCCGCGCTATCTGCTCTCCAGGAAAATGGTGGAGGGGCTCCATGGCCCAAATCGGTTCTGAAATGGTTCTGCGGCTGGCGGACGACGCCTCGGTCCAGCATGTCGGCGATGGCGCCGTCGTGCTCTTGGCGCGCAGCGGCCAGCTTTACACCTGCAACGGCACCACCGAAGCCTTTCTCGACAAGGTGGACGGCGCCCGCAGCCTTGACCAGATCGTCGTCCTGTTGTCTGACGAGTTCGAGGTCGACAAGGGCACGCTCGACCAGGACATGGCGGCGCTGGCCGCCGAACTGGTGAGCGAAGGCATTCTCGCCGACCCGGCTCCCTGATGGTGGACGGCGTTCTCCTGCGCGCTTTGTTTCGTGTCCATTTATGGGCAAGCGCGCGGCTGATGCCGACCCTGATCGGCCGCCGCAGCTTCGAATCGGTGCTGAAATGGGCGCCGCTCAGCGCACACACCCCTTATCGCGGCCTGTCGTCAGCCTACATCGTCGCTGCCGTCAACCGGACCGTCCGGCACCCCTGGCTGATGCGCGACCGCAGATGCCTGCGCGAGGGCCTGCTCGCCCACCGCTTCCTGCGCTTTGCCGGCTTCGATCCGGATCTGCGCTTCGGCGTCGATCCGAAGTCGATGCAGGCGCCGCGTATGTCTGCCCATTGCTGGGTCTGTCTCGATGGCCGCCCGGTGGTCTCGGACAGCCTCCCCGGCATGGTGCAGATCTATCGCCATCACGCCGATGCCGGAAAGGCGCACGCTGCTTGACCGGTCCGGCGACCACCTTCTGCTATGATCTCCAGGGCCAGGTCATCAGCATATCGGCCTCGCGGGCCGATCTCTGGCCGAGCTTCGACCTCTTGCTCGGCACGTTGCGCGTGAGCGGGCCGGTCGAGCCCGATTTCCGCGTCGACATCGTCGAGACGCGGGAGTTACCGGAATCGCCTGCCGGAAAACTCGCTTTCGACGGCGAGGTGCCGGAGGGCGGCCATTGCCGGCTGATCGACGGTGGCGGCACCGTTCATCTGGTCTTTCCCGGCCTGCAGACCGTCTCGATCAATGCCGATGGAGGCTGGGCCGAGATACGAGTCCATCCCGATGCCAAGGTCAAATGGACGGTGCTGATGATGGTGCTGGATGCAGCACTTGATGCCGGCGACCAGCACATGCTGCACACCGCCGGCCTGACATTGCCCGGCCGCGAGGCGCTCGTGCTGATCCATGCGCCGAGCGGCACCGGCAAGTCGACGACGTCGCTGGCGCTGGCGTCGCAAGGTTTCGGCCTGTGCTCGGATGACGCCATGATCCTCAAGGTTTTGGCCGGTGGCGGCATCACGGCCTGGGGCTTGCCGCGCAAGGTGAAGGTCCACCGCCACACCGCGGCAATGCTGCCCTTCGTGGCGCCTTGCCTTGGCGACAAATGGGACGCCAATGGCGAGCAGGCCGTCTCGCTGGAACGTCTCGCCGAGATCATCCGCATCGAGGAAACTGTCGGCAGACCGGTTGCGGCACTGTTTCATCTCGCCCGCTCGGCGGACGCGCAAACCCGGCTCGTGCCCATGACCAGGACAGACGCCATGGTGGCGCTTGCCACCGACAATGTCAGGACCGGCATGACCGGCCTTTTGCCGGCGCAGAAGCGCCGCATGGCAACCATCGCAACGCTGGTCAAAGCCGTCCCGACATTTACCCTGGAAGTCGGCGCGAACCCGGCCGAGGCGGCCCCGCTGATCCGCTCGGCGCTGGCGGCGCGGGACTAAAGCACACTTCAGGCAGAATGCGGCTTTGGCCTGGCGAGGCGCTGGATCCAGCGGAAGGCGTCGCGGCGCAGGCGCGAATGCATCTTGTCCCTGGAATTGACGCCGAGCAGCGTATCGCCGGTGATCAGCCATTTGGCCAAAAATATCGAGAGGCCGGGCTTGATGCGGTCGGCCAGTTCGATCGCGCGCGGTGCATCAAACAGCCGCCCCGTCACATTGAGAACCGTCGCCAGTTCGAGCTCGATGCCGCTGATGCGCGCCGCCTCGAAAAGCCGGTCTTCATCCGCGGGCGACCGCAGCGCGCGCACGCCCTGCAGCACATCGACGCAAAGCTGCAGCCGGTGGAACTTGTGCCCGCCGGCGGCGTGGACAATGGCGATGGTCAGCAGCGCGGCCGGCGTGTCGGCCTCGCCGCCGTCGATGATCTGCAATTCGCGAAAGCCCAGCGACAGCCGCCGCCGCATGCCGGAATCATGCACCAGGTTGCCGTGCAGTTCGATCAGCAGGCTGGTATTCTCCTTCTCCAGCCACTTGAACTCCTGCAGATCCTGCGACTGCGCCTCGCCGCTCCAGAGCTCGAAGCCGCATCCGGCAATCACCGTGTTGGCTTCAATGATGCTGGCCGGCTCGACCAGAATGTCGATGTCGGTGAACGGCCGGTCAGCGGCGTGGCGGTAAAGTTTGCGTGCGAAGACCGGACCCTTGACGATGCGGGCCGGAACATTTTTCGCCGCCAATGCCTTCATGATGCGGTCGCCATGATATTGCAGCAGCATCGATTGGCCGGTCGCCAGCGTCGAGCGATCACGCAGTTCCGACAGCTTTTGCCGCAAGGCTGCGTCCGCAGGCAGTTGGGCGTCGCCGATCTCGCTGAGCTTGCGCAGCATGATCGGCAGCACGCCGTGGAACTCGGCATTGGCGAGCAGTGCCAGCAAGCTTTCGGCAGCAACGTCACGGCCAATGGCAACCGTCGCCTCCGGGTCGGCGAAGGTCAGCAGCAGTTTTTCATCGGCAGGCGCAAGAGATGGCAGCATCAAACCCGGATTGCGTTCGCCCACATCAGCAATTCCCGTCCGGAATTGCGTCAAACAACCAACTCAGAGGAGCGTATGTTGCAGAAAAGCATGCATGAAGCCAGCGTGTGGTGGCAGAACCAGCTCATGAATTGACTTTCCACGGTTTCGGTCCATTCTTTTGCACTTGACTGAAAAGGGTGTTTGGAATGGCCAAGAAAAAGTATGAAGCGCCCGTGCTGCGCAAGGCAGGAAAGTTGTCCAGCGTGGTGGCCGGGCCGTCGCTGCCGATACCGCGATAAGACTTCTACGGCTTCGGTTTGGATGAAGCCGGAGCGGTCGGCCGCAAGGCAAGCCGCGCTGCAGGCGGGCAATCTGTCGGCGTGACTGCGGGTAACGGTCCGTCCGGTCCCGCAGGCTAAGGCAAGTTCATAAGCCGCCTGTTCGGGATATGGGCAAGGCCCCTCCGTTACAGTCCCCAGCGCAGCGCGGCTGTGTGCACCGGCGCGTCCCACATTGACGTTGCCTCGTCATCCAGCATGGTCAGCGTGATCGAGCAGCCGGCCATGTCGAGCGATGTCACGTAGGACCCGACCAGCGAGCGGGTCACCGTCACGCCCTGTTTTTCGAAGATGTTTCGGGCGCTGTTGTACATCAGATAGAGCTCCATCAGCGGCGTGCCGCCAAAGCCGTTGATGAACAACAGTGCCGGGCCTTTCGCCCTGTCGCCGAGATCGCCCAGGATCGCGGCGCAAATCTCTTCGGCGATCGCATCGGCGCTTTTCAACGTGTCGCGACGCCGGCCGGGCTCGCCATGAATGCCGACGCCGAATTCCATCTCGCCATCACCAATCTCGAAGGTCGGCCTGCCGGCCGCCGGCACCGTGCAACTGGTCAGCGCCACGCCCATCGAACGCGTCGCGCTGTTGATGCGACCGCCGAGCGCCTTGAGATCCGCCAGCGCCATGCCTTGCTCGGCGGCGGCGCCGACGATCTTCTCCACCACCAGCGTGCCGGCGACGCCGCGCCGGCCGGTCGTAAAGGACGAATTCTCGACGGCGACGTCATCATTGATCACCACCTGCAGGACGCCGTCGGCCATTTCGCCGGCCATGTCGAAATTCATCACGTCGCCTTCATAGTTCTTGACGATGAACAGGCAGCCGGCGCCGGTATCGACGGCGGCGGCCGCCGCCAGTATCTGGTCCGGCGTTGGCGAGGTGAAGACCTGGCCGGGGCAGGCGGCGTCCAGCATGCCGTGACCGACAAAGCCGGCATGCAACGGCTCGTGGCCGGAACCGCCGCCCGAGATCAGCGCCACCTTCCCCGGCTTCATCACCTTGCGGCGAATGAATTTGTGCTCCTCGCCCAGCACCAGGATGTCGGCATGAGCTGCAACGAAGCCGTTGAGGCTTTCGGTCAGCACCGTGTCGACGGAATTCATAAACTTCTTCATGTGTCCTCCCGACACAACACGATCAGCCGCCACTCCTGCCGGTGATGCTGGTGATCTTCTGGATGAATTCGTTGATCGCCTTGTCGAGCGCTGCATTCTGCTTGTCGTCGCCGAAATCGGGCACGATCAGCGAGACATGCCGGGTCTTGCGCATGCCTGCCGCAACCGACATCTTGCCGGGATGCGCCAGATGATAGGCAGCCAGAAACTGATCGCGCTCGGCCGGACTGAAATGGCAGACCGAAAAAATAGCCGGCAGATGTTTTGACGGGATCGGGGTCGAATAGGCCGCGCTGGAAATCTGGGTGACGAAGCTGCGGTGCTTGCCAAGCGCGTCGGCAAGGCGTTGTCGCATACCCGACGGTCGCTGGTCGATGACCTGCGACAGGATCGTCTTGTAGGCGCGGATCGCCTCTTCGGAGCCGGCTTCTGGTGTCTTGTCGGCCATCTCAGTCATCCTAGACCGATGCATCCGAGATGGCCGCCTTGGCCATGGCGAGTTGGGCGGGAGCCACCGAGAGATCCCGCAGGCCGGCCTCGAGCAGTGCCGGGATCGATGCCGGATCGCCGCCGGCATCGCCGCACAGGCTGACTGGGATTTTCGCGCGCAGGCCAAAAGCGGCAACCGAGCCGATCAGCCGCAACACGGCGGGATGGCGGACAGAATTAAGATGCGCCACGGCTGCGTTATCGCGGGCAGCCGCCATTACATATTGGGTCAGATCGTTCGAACCGATCGAGAAGAAGGCGACATCGGCGAACGCCTCCGGCGCGATCGCCACCGAAGGCACCTCGACCATGATGCCGAGCGGCGGCATTTTTTGCGCGATGCCGCGCGCGGCAAGCCCGGCCTGCTCCTCCATGAACAGAGCGGCGGCGCGTTGGTATTCCTCCGCGACGGCGATCATCGGAAACATCACCTTCAGATTGCCGTGCACCGCCGCGCGCAGCAGCGCCCGGATCTGTACGCGAAACACCTCCGGCCTTGCCAGCGACAGCCTGATGCCACGCAGCCCGAGGAACGGGTTGCTCTCCTCGACGGTGAAGCCCGGCACCGGCTTGTCGCCGCCGGCGTCGACGGTACGGATGGTTACCGGCTTGTCGCCTGCCCATTCCAGCACCTTGCGATAGGCCTGGTATTGCGTCTCCTCGTCCGGCGGCGCCTTGCCGAACAGGAATTCGGTGCGCATCAGCCCGACCCCGTCGCAGGTCGAAATGTCGATGCCGTCGACCTCGGACGGATCGGCGATGTTGACCTGCACGCGCACTGTCGTCCCGGCCCGGGTTACCGCCGGTTTCGCGAGATAGACTCCGGCCTTGTCTCGATGTGCCACAAACGAGGACGAGGACCGGTGGAACGCTTCGATCTCGGTCGTGGTCGGCGAAAGCACGATACCGCCATGCTCCGCATCGAGCAGAGCCAGACCGACGGGATTAGCCGGCGAAGCGCCAAGCCCCACCACCATCGGCACGCCGCGCGAGCGCGCCAGCATGGCGACGTGGCTGGCGGCGCTGCCGGCCCTCAGCGCGATGCCGCCGCCGGTGCTCCAGTCGGTCTCGAGAAAGCGCGTCGGCGCGATGTCCTCGCCATAGAGAATGGCGCCGGCTGGTGGAGCGCTCTCCTGCTCCTCGGTAAGGGCGCGCAGCACGCGGTCGCGGATATCGCTGATATCGGCGGCGCGAGCCCGGAAATAGTCCTGGTCTGACGTTTCGTAGCCGGAGATTTCGGCGTCCAGCGCCTGTCGCCAGGCCATGTCAGCCGGCATGCCGGACGCGATCGCGGCAAAAGCCGGGCCGGTCAGTGCCTCGTCCCCAAGCATGGCGAGCTGGAATTCGAGAATGCCGGCGGCCTCGTCATCGGCGGTTTCGATCAGGGTCGCGAGCCGGTCCGTCGCGCTGGCGATAGCTGCTTCCAATGCGGCCTTCTCGTCCGCGGCGCTCGCCTTGCCCGTGTAGTGCGCGGTGCCGTTGTCGAGGTTGAACAACGGCCCCTCGGCATAGCCGGCCGAGGCCGAAATGCCTTGCAGCCTAAGCGGTTCGGGCATGGCCCGCATCCTCGTCGAAACCGCGTCGCACCAGCTCGGCCAGCGCTCTCACGGCATCATCGGCGCCGTCGCCTGTGGCCCGGATGTGCAGCATGGTGCCTTTCGGCGCCCTGGCCGCCATCACCTTGACGATGCTCTTGGCGTCGAACCATGGGCCGTTGGCGGCAAGCGCAATCTCCACCTCGGCGGCAAAGCTCTTGGCAAGCTTGGTGAACTTCACCGAAGGGCGCGCGTGCAGACCTACCTCGTGGGTGATCAGGACGGTGGCCTCGGCAAATGCGGACATCAGGTCAAAATTCCCGTTCGCTCACGACGGCGACAATTCATGCGCCGTCGCCACCACTTCCTTCAGCGAGGCCCCGCCGGACGCCTCCGTCGCAGCCATCACCGCGCCTTCGACGATCGGCGCGTTGCAGACGACGATCTTCTGCGCCCGCGGCTCGCCGATCATTTCCACCGCCATTTCCGAATTGGTCTCGGCGCCGCCGAGATCGACCAGTATGGCGACGCCCGCCTCCGACCACGCCTTGTCGATGGCGCCCATGATCGCTTCGACGCTGGTGCCGAGCCCGCCATGGCCGTTTCCGCCGCACCATGCAAGCGGCACTTCGTCGCCCACCATCTGCCGCACCATGTCGGCCGTGCCTTCGGCAACCAGCGGCGAATGCGAGACGATGACGATGCCGACATTGCTCATGCTTGGCCCTCGACGGTTTCGGCGACGGTCCGCACCAGCAGCGCCACAGAGCGTCCGCCGGCATCCATATGACCGATTGAGCGGTCGCCGAGGAATGAGGCGCGACCGCGTGTTGCCTTCATCGGCACGGTCGCTTCGGCAGCCGCGTCGGCGACATCTGCGATTTCCATGGCCGTCTTTCCTTTGACCAATGCGTCATGCACGGGTTGCAGCACATCCAGCATGGTCTTTTGACCAACCTGGGATTTGCCTCTAGCGGCCACCGCCTCGATTGCCTTGCCGAAAGCAGCCGTCAGCTTGGGGCGATCCGGCTCTCCTGAAATCTCCTTGCCCAGCGCCAGGAACAATGTACCGAACAGCGGCCCGGACGCACCGCCAACCGTCATCACCAGCTTGGTGCCGATCGCCTTCAGCGCCTCGGGCAGCGGCTTTGCAGCGAACGCCCCGGCATCGGCGCGCACAGCCTCGAAGCCGCGCTTCATGTTCAGCCCATGGTCACCGTCCCCGATCGCCTGGTCGAGCGCGGTCAACTCTTCCGAGTGAGCGGCGATCGTGTCCGCGGCGGCGGTGATCAGCCTGGCAAGGTCGAACGCTGCCATGTCCAGATTCCCGGTTTCGATCCTGCCGGCAGTATCGCAAGAGTTTTCATTCGACAATCGAAGCATGCCGTCAGGCCGTTGCATGCAGCGCGGCGGCGGCCGCGAACACTTCGGCCACGGCATGGGCGCCAGGGTCGACTACGCCCTGCAATTTGGTGCCAACATAGGCGGAGCGTCCGGCCTTCGCCTTCTCCATGGCAGCGGTCGCCTCGGCGCCGTGCCGTGCCGCTGTAGCCGCGGCATCCAGCCCCTTGGCATCGAGCGCCTTCAGCGCCGGCTCCAAGGCATCGACCATGGTGCGGTCGCCGACCTTGGCGCCACCGTAAAAAGTCATGCGGTCAAGCCCGGCAAGCAGCGCCTTGGACAGGGTTGCTCCGCCGTTCGAAGCCTGAGCCGCCGCCGTGAAGAAGATCGACAGCAAGACGCCTGAGGAGCCGCCCATTGCGACGCCCAGACTATCGCCTATAGCCGCAAGCGTGGCGGCAGGGTCAGCCAGCGGCAGCGCATCGAGCCGTTCCAGCACGCTGCGCGCGCCGGTCGCAACCGTCGAACCGGTATCGCCATCGCCCGCCTTGGCGTCGAGCCCGTTCAGTGTCTCTTCGAGCGCGATCAGCCGTTCGCAGACCGTGACGATCAAACGCCTGGTGCCGGAATCCTGGCTGGCCCTTTGGGCTGCGCTGTTTCCAGCCGCTTTCGCCATAGGCACGATAGCCGGCGCGACGACGGTTTTGGCAGGCATCCAGGCATGTGGGCCGACAGGTGCCAGCAAGGCTGCCTCGCGCGCCGCATCGAGCTTGATCAGCGACAGCGAAAAACCGTTCATGTTGAGCGCCGTCATCAGCGGTCCGGGGCCGATCGCAAGCTTCACGGTCTTGGCCAGCGGCGAGGCCAGCACGGCATTGGCGACCAGCGACATTTCGAGCGGCGGCACCGAGCCGAGATTGTTGATGAGCAACGCGTGGCTGGCGTTCGGGTCGAGCCGCACCGCCAGCCGCTCCGCCATGATCGCCACAAGTCTGTCGGCGCTCTGCACGGCGATGCGCTCGACGCCCGGCTCGCCATGGATGCCGAGGCCGAGTTCGCCGTCATTTTCGCCGAACCGCTCTTCATGTGGCTGGCCGGGGATCGAGCAGGACGACAGCGACATGCCGAGCGAGATGATGTCCTTCGTCGCCGCGCGAGCGGCTATAGCAACGGCTGCCAGGTCCTGACCGGTCTCCGACAAATGGCCGGCGATCTTGTGCACGAACAAGGTGCCGGCGACGCCGCGCGGCTGGTTGATACCCGGCAGGGCGATGTCGTCGGCAACGATCGCCATCTCGACGCGAAACCCCTCGGCGCGCGCCTTCTCGGCCGCCAGGCCGAAATTGAGCCGGTCGCCGGTGTAGTTCTTGACGATCAGCAGGCAGCCGGCGGGGCCGGTCACCGCGCGGATCGCCGCCAGCACCGCCTCGACGCTGGGCGAGGCAAAGATCTCGCCCGAAACCGCCGCCGTCAGCATGCCCTTGCCCACAAAGCCGGCATGGGACGGTTCGTGTCCGGCGCCGCCACCGGAGACGACGGCAACTTTCGCCTTGTCCCAGTCGGCGCGCAGCACGACCTTGATCTCGGGGTAACCGTCGAGGCGCGCGAGATCGCCGGAACCGATGGTCCGCAACAGGCCATCCAGCGCCTCGGTGACGATCGTTTCCCTGCGGTTGAAAAAGTGCTTCATCGAGTTCGTCCCGTATTCGCAATCGTCAGTCAGAAGCCGGCGTCTAGACCGCCGAAACCGTCACATCAGTCGTTGTCCGTCGGCGCCGAAATACAGCGGCGAGCGGTAGCGGATCACCACTTTGTCGCCCTCGGCCAGATCCGTATCGGGGTCGGTGAGCGTCACCAGTTTCTTTGGGCCGACCGTAACATGCAGATGGTTCTGGTCCCCGAGATGTTCGACCCAGTCGACGACGCCTTCGGCATGGCCGTTTGCGGCCTTCTCGATCGACAGATGCTCGGTGCGCGCGCCGATGGTCTTGGTTCCGGTCGGCGCCCCACCATCAGGCAGCAGCCCGGCCGGCAGCAGGTTGATCGCCGGCTGGCCGAGGCGGGCCGCGACATGAAGGTTGGCCGGCTCCGAATAGATTGTGCGCGGCGTGCCGATCTGCACCAGCACGCCGTCATTGAGGATCCCGATGCGATCGGCCATGGTCATCGCCTCGATCTGGTCGTGCGTGACATAGAGCATGGTGGCGCCGAGTTCGGCCTGGATGCGCTTGAGTTCGAGCCTGAGATCGGCGCGCAATTTGGCATCCAGCGACGACAGCGGTTCGTCCATCAGATAGATCGACGGTTTGCGCACCAACGCTCGGCCGATGGCGACGCGCTGCATCTCGCCGCCCGACAGTTTGGTCGAGCGGTTGGCGAGCTTGTGGTGGATGCGCACCATCCTTGCGACCTCTTCGACGCGGCGGCGAATCTGGTCCTCCGGTACTTTCCGCGCCGGCGAGCGCAGCGGGAAGGCGAGGTTGTCGTAGACCGACAGATGCGGGTAGAGCGAATATTGCTGGAACACGAAGGCGGTGTCGCGCTCGGCCGGCGACAGCGTCGTCGCATCGTGGCCGCCAATATGGATCGTGCCGCCATCCGGCCGCTCCAGTCCGGCGATCAATCTCAGCGTCGTCGTCTTGCCGGCGCCTGTGGGACCGAGCAGCACGACGAATTCGCCATCGGCGATGTTAAGGTCGAGGCCATCGACGGCGACATGGTCGCCGAAGCTTTTGGTCACGCCCTTGATGTGCACGTCAGCCATGCTGCGCTCTCCCTTGAGAGGCGGTATCGTGAACAGCGGTGCGCACGGCGCGGCCCGATCCCTTGTCGAAGAGTGACAGCCGCGCGCTGTTCAACATCAGGCCGACATGATCGCCGGCAGCGAGCCGGATTTCGGCCGGCACCCGCGCCTTGATGATGCCGTCCGCCGTCTCCACCGCCACGATCTGCGTCGTGCCGAGATATTCGGTGCCGTAGATGGCGCCGCGCAGTTTCGACGCATCGTCGAAACGGATGTGCTCGGGACGGATGCCGAGCGCCATGTCGGCGGGCGCAATTTCCTCGCGCACTTCCGGCACCGCCACCTTGGCGCCCTGGACGACGATTTCCTTCGCCCCCTTCGCCAGCCCGCCACCGAAGCCCAGGAAATTCATCGGCGGCGAGCCGATGAAGTCGGCGACGAACATGGTTGCCGGGCGGTCGTAGATTTCGCGCGGGCTGCCGAACTGTTCGATGACGCCATGGTTCATGACGGCGATCTTGTCGGCCATCGACATCGCTTCCATCTGGTCGTGCGTGACATAGACGGTGGTGGCGTGGATGCGGTTGTGCAGCTCGCGCAACTCATGCACCATCAGATCGCGGAATTCGGTGTCGAGCGTGCCGAGCGGCTCGTCCATCAGAAAACACTTTGGCCGCCGCACGATGGCACGGCCGAGCGCGACCCGCTGGCGGTCGCCGCCGGCAAGCCCTGAGACCGATTTGTTGAGCAGGTGGTCGATGCGCAAAAGCTTGGCCGTCTCTTCGACCCGCTGGCGGATCTCGGCGGACGGCATGCCTTGCGCCAGCAGCGGGAAGCCGATGTTCTTGCGCACATTCATATGCGGATAGAGCGCGAACAGCTGGAACACGAAGGCAATGTCGCGCTCCCGCGCCCGGCGCATGGTGACATCCTCGCCGCCGAGCAGGATCTGGCCGCCGGTCGGCAGTTCGAGCCCGGCGATCATGCGCAGCGTCGTCGTCTTGCCGCAGCCTGACGGCCCAAGCATCACGAAGAACTCGCCATCCTCGACGACGAAGCTGGAATCCTGCACGGCGACGAAATCGCCGAAGGCCTTTCCCAAATGTTGGACGCGGATTTCGGCCATGATTATTCCGGGAATTTCGAGACGATGATGAACATCACCGTGCCGGCGAGCATGGTGATGAAGGAATAGGTGTAGAGCGCCAGCGCGAAAGGCTGGAACAGCATCAGGAAGCCGACGGCGATGAGCGCCGTCGCAATGTTTTCCATGAGGCCGCGCCGGGCCCAGCGAGGCCAGGATGACTTTTTGGAGATGGCTGGGCGCGTCATGCGTAGCTGCCTTCCTTCTGCCCGGCAACGGGGCGAGACGGTTGCCAGGTGGTTCCCCCACTCCGTCGCTGCTTCGCAGCGCCACCTCTCCCCCCTCCGGAGGGAGAGGAAGGCAGCCTGCCTGAATGAAGTTCGCGTCCTTCCTCTACCCCGTCGATCGGGGGAGAGGTGTCGAGCGAAGCTCGACGGAGTGGGGGTCGACTTGACACACCAATCATTTGCGTACCGCGCCGAAGGTGATGCCGCGCAGCAATTGTTTGCGAAGCAGGATGGTGAAGACCAGGATCGGCACCAGGAAGATCGTCGTGCCGGCCGCCACCGCCGGCCAGTCCTGGCCGCCTTCGCCGATGATAGTCGGGATGAAGGGCGGTGCGGTTTGCGCCGTGCCGGAGGTGAGTAGTGCCGCGAAGGCATATTCGTTCCAGGCGAAGATCAGGCAGAAGATGGCGGTCGCGGCGATGCCGGTGGTGGCTTGCGGCAGCACGGTGCGCCAGAAGGCCTGCAGCCTGGTGTAGCCGTCAATCATCGCCGCTTCCTCATACTCGCGCGGGATCTCGTCGATGAAGCCTTTCAGCAGCCACACCGCCAGCGACACGTTTACCGCCGTGTAGAGCAGGATCATGCCCAGCGCGGTGTCGGACAGGCCGAGCTCGCGGTACATCAGGTAGATGGGAATCGCGACCGCGATCGGTGGCATGAAGCGCGTCGACAGGATGAAGAACAGAAGGTCATCGGCCAGCGGCACCTTGAAGCGCGAGAAACCGTAGGCCGAAAGCGTGCCGAGGAATACGGCGCAGAAGGTGGAACCGAAGGCGATGATCAGTGAGTTGACGAAGCGCGGCAGGAAATTGGACGGGCCGGCAATCACCATGTTGCGCTTGCGCGAGGTCTCGTCGCAGAAACCGGTCGCGGGTCCGAGCGAGTTGATATACTCGGGCGTTTGCCTGGTGCGCGTCGTGAACAGGTTGCAATAGCCCTCGATGCTCGGCTGGAACAGAATCTTGGGCGGATAGGCGATCGAATCCGGCGGCGTCTTGAAGCTGGTGGCGAAGATCCACAGCAACGGCACGATCGAGATCAGCGCGTAGAGCACGATGATGGTGCCGGCGATCCGCTTCGAATTGGCCGAGGGGGCGACGACGGAGTGGGCGGTGGTCAGGCTCATCTCTGCTTCACCTTGTTCAGCGCCTTGACGTAGATGTTGGCCAGCCCAAACACCGCGACGAACAGGATGATGGCGAAGGCCGAGGAATATCCGGTGCGCCAGCTCTCGAAGGCCTGCCGCTTCAGCGTGATCGAGGCGACCTCGGTGGTCGAGCCCGGCCCGCCACCGGTCAGCAGGTTGACCATGTCGAACATCTTGAAGTTCTCGATGCCGCGAAACAGCACCGCCAGCATGATGAAGGGCAGCGCCATGGGCAGCGTGATCGACCAGAACTGCCGCCAGTTGGACGCGCGGTCGACCTCGGCGGCTTCATAGATGTATTCGGGGATGGAGCGCAGGCCGGCGAGACAGATCAGCATGACATAGGGCGTCCACATCCAGGTGTCGACGATGATGATCGACCACGGCGCCAGCGACACGTTGGACAGCATCTGGATGTCGGTCGGTGGTATCCGGGTGACGAACGAGATGGCGTAGGCGAACAGGCCGATCTGCGGCTCGTAGAGGAAACGCCAGAAATTGCCGACCACCGCCGGCGACAGCATCATCGGCACCAGGATGATGGTCGTCCAGAAGGCGTGGCCGCGAAACTTCCTGTCGATCAGCCATGCCAGCGTGAAACCGATCAGCGTCTGCAGCAGGATCGTCCAGAACACGAAATGCGCCGTCGTCTGCATGGCGATCCAGATGTCCTGGTCGCCGAGGATGCGCTGGTAATTGGCGAAGCCGAGGTTCTTCACCACCTCGTTCGGGCGGTTCGCCCGGAAGTTGGTGAAGGACAGGTAGATCGCCCAGAACAGCGGGAAGATGTTGATGGCCAAGAGCAACAGGATCGTCGGCGAGATGAACAGCCAGGCGAGGCCCTTGTCGCTGATGCCCCGGACCTTGCGGGCCAACGGCTCCGGGGTCGCCCGGGCAACGTTCTCCGCAGTCCGATTGAGCATGGTGAGTCCTGCTTCGGTCACGTCAAGTCTCGACACTGGAATTTATCTGAACTGCGTCCCGTGCCAAGGGCGGCACGGGACGCGTCGGCGCGACTCGGGAGGAGCCGTTAAACCGTTGGTCCGGTTACATCTTGCCGTCGTCCTGGAACACTTGCGTCCAGTCCTTGACCAGGCCGTCAAGCGCGTCCTTGGCCGAACCCTGGCCGGCAACGACATAGTCGTGGAAGCGCTTCTGCGACGCCTGCAGCAGCGGTGCGTAGCTCGGCTCGGCCCAGAAGTCCTTCACGATCGCCATCGAGTCGAGGAAGGTCTGTGCATAGGGCTGGCTGGACGGGAAGGCCGGGTCCTTGACCACCGCGTTCAGGCAGGAATAGCCGCCGAGCGACCACCATTTGGCCTGCACATCCTTGTTGGCGAACCACTTGATGTATTTCAGCGCCGATTCCTGCTTGTCTGAATAGGACACGACCGAAATGCCCTGGCCGCCAAGCTGCGCAAACTGGGCGCCGCCGGGACCCTTCGGATTGACGAAGTAGCCGATCTTGTCGCCGCCGACATTCTCGTCCTTCTGCAGGCCGGGCCAGGTGAAGGCGAAGTTCATGTGCATGGCCACCTGACCGGATTTGAAGGCGTCGACGCCTTCGCCCATATAGCTGTTCGAGGCACCCGGAGGCGTGCAGCAATCGTAGAGCGACTTGTAGAACTCCAGGCCTTTGACCGCGTCTGGCGAATTGACGAAGCCTTCCATCTCGTAGGGCTTCTTGGGGTTTTCATACTGGAAGCCGTAGCTGTAGAGCACGTCCATGGCGCCCATGGTGATGCCTTCCGAGCCACGCTCGGTGTAGATCGAAGCGCCATAGACGGTCTTGCCGTCGATCTCGCGCTTCTGGAAGAATTCGGCGACCTGCTTCAGTTGGTCGAAGGTGGTCGGCGGGCCGAGATCCCAGCCATATTTTTCCTTGAATTCCTTTTGCAGCTCCGGCTTGGAGAACCAATCCTTGCGGTAGGTCCAGCCGACGACGTCGCCCATGGCCGGCAGCGCCCAGTAATTCGGCGTGTTCTTCGGCCATTCGGAATAGCCGACGACTGTTGCCGGCACAAAGTCGTCCATGCTGATCTTCTCCTTGTCGAAGAAGTCGTTTAGCTTGACGTAGTGGCCGTTCTCGGCCGAGCCGCCGATCCACTGGCTGTCGCCGATGATCAGGTCGCACAGTTTGCCGTGCGAGTTGAGCTCGTTGAGGAAGCGGTCGGCATAGTTGGTCCACGGCACGAATTCGAATTTCATGCCGATGCCGGTTTCCTTGGTAAAATCCTTGGACAGTTCGACCAGCGCGTTTGCCGGATCCCAGGCGGCCCAGCAAAGCGTCAGGTCTTCAGCGTGCGCAACGTTCGAGACGGCTGTCGACGCGGTAATCGCCGAGGTCAGTCCCAACGCCAGTTTCAAGCTCGATTTCATGCCTTCCTCCCATTTGCGAAACGCGCCCGGATGGCCGTTTCAAGAACCCCTCAACCCTCGCTCCTCCGAGGGGCTAAACACGGCGCGCTATGCGTCGCCAGGGCGGCGCGGTGCGCCGCAGATGTTTAGTAATTTGTTTAGTGATGCAATTTTTACTAAACAAGGCAAGCGAATTCGTCGCTGCGCCGCAACATGGCGAAACGGCGATTGAAATCGTTGGGAAATGATTGCCGGACGGCTCGCCCGGAAGTTGCTTAGCCGGGGTCGCCTATAATTTTCGTCTGCGGCGTCACCGGCCGAACAGGGGGCGCGGGCGGCAGCAGCGCGCGGATGTCGGCGAAGGGAAATGTCGGCTCGAATCGGAAGGCCTCGGCCAGGGAGCCGGGAACGCTGTTGCATTGCCCGGCGCGAAACTCATTCTGGACGCGCGCTCTGTCGACATACTGCTCCGGCCACTGCGACTGGTGCGCGCGGATCGCCTGCGTCTTGATATCGCCGTAGGCGGAAATGTCGACATAATGCGTCGGCGCAAAGCCGGTGCCGCCCATCGTGTCGGCATGCAGCACGGGGACGCCGAACGAGGCCGCGATGCGCACGCCGTCCGACAAAGCGCGATGGTCGGCGTGATAGTCGTTGGGGGCATGCGTGATCACCAGATCCGCCGCTGTCTCGCGTATCAGCGCTTTCAGCGAAGCGATCAGCGCCGCATCGGCCACCAGTTCGCTGTCGGGGAAGTCGAGAAAGCGAAGGGTTGCGCCGAGCAACGCCGCAGCGGTCGCCGCCTCGTCGCGGCGGACACGAGCCAGAACGCTCGGGTCGCCCATGCCGCCCCTGGCGCCATCCGTGGCCACGGCAAAAGTCAGTTCTGCGCCTTGCGTGGCATAGGCAGCCAGCGTACCGAACATGAATATCTCGATGTCGTCGGGATGCGCGCCGAGCGCCAATACCTTCACTGCACTCTCCCCGGAAATGGAAAAACGTGACGAACGGAATCCTGCTCGCCCTCATCGCCTATGCAAGCTATTCGTGCAGCGATGCCGTTATCAAGAGCCTTGGCGGACAGTTCACCGTCTTCGAGATCGGCTTCTTCATCACGCTGTTTGCCGGCTGCTTCCTGTTTTTCAGCCGCCCAGTCGATGAGCGCTGGCGCGACTTCTGGCGCACCGGGCGGCCATGGGCGGTGCAGGCCCGCGCCTGGGCCGGCATCGCCTCGGGCGTGCTCAGCGTCTACGCCTTCACCACCATTCCGCTGGCCGAGACCTATGCACTGATCTTCCTGGCGCCGCTTTGCGTTACCATTCTCTCGACCGTCATCCTGAAAGAAAAGGTCGGTCCATGGCGCTGGCTGGCGGTGGTTGCCGGCTTTGCAGGCGTCATGCTGGTGGTGCGGCCAGGTTTTCGCGAGTTGCATCTCGGACACCTTGCCGCGTTCACGGTGGCCTTCCTTGCCGCGGCCAGCGTCATCCTGATGCGGTCGCTCGCCCAGCAGGAAAAGCGCACCACCATGCTCGGCGTGCTCATCGGTTACGGGCTGCTGTTCAACGGGGCCGGCACCATCGCCACGTCGTTCACCCTCCCCAACGCCATGCAACTGCTGTGGCTGGTGCTGGGCGGCGCCTTTACCGCCGGCGGCCAATTGCTGCAGCTGCTGGCCGCCAAATACGCACCGGCCAACCGCATGGCGCCGACGCATTATTCGCAGATCGTCTGGGCGGTGATCCTCGGTGCGTTGTTCTTCCAGGAGTATCCGGACTGGATATCGCTGGTCGGCTTGGCCGTCGTTGGCGCGTCCGGCCTGCTCACCATGGTGCGCGAGGAGGTGCGGCTGGGCACGGTGCGCTGGAACCCGTTTGCGCGCACGAGGCTTTGATCCGGTTGCATGGCCATAGTGACCGCTGATATGCGGACGCAATGACGACGAGATCCTTGCCGGAGCTTCCGGTATCCGCCGTGCTGCCGGCCCTGAGCGAGGCGCTCGGCTCCGGCAACAGCGCCGTCCTGATGGCGCCGCCCGGCGCCGGCAAGACGACGCTGGTGCCGCTGGCGCTGCTCGATGCGCCCTGGCTGGTCGCCGGCAAGATCGTCCTGCTCGAACCGCGCCGGCTCGCCGCCCGCGCCGCCGCCCGCCGCATGGCCGAATTGCTTGATGAAGAGCCCGGCGCCACTGTCGGCTATGCCATGCGCATGGAAAACCGCACATCGGCCCGGACAAAAATCCTGGTCGTCACCGAAGGCGTCCTGGCGCGCATGATCCTAGACGATCCCGAGCTGCCCGGCGTCTCGGCGGTGATTTTCGACGAATTCCACGAGCGCTCGCTCGACGGCGATTTCGGCCTGGCGCTGGCGCTCGACGTGCAGGGCGCGCTGCGGCCGGATTTGCGGCTGCTGGTGATGTCGGCAACGCTCGATGGCGCGCGCGTCGCGAAACTCCTGTCCGGCGCCCCGGTGATCGAAAGCCAAGGCCGCGCCTTTCCCGTCGACATCCGTTACGACGAACGGCCGGCCGGCGTTCCCGTCGAAGACACCATGGCCAAGGCTATCCGCTCCACCCTTGCCGAGGAGAGCGGCAGCGTGCTCGCCTTCCTGCCCGGCCAGCGCGAGATCGAGCGCACCGCCGAGCGGCTGCAGGGCCGCCTCGGCGCCGACACCGACATCGTGCCGCTCTACGGCCAGCTCGACAACAGGGCGCAGGATGCCGCCATCAAACCGGCGCCGCCCGGCCGCCGCAAGGTGGTGCTGGCGACGTCGATCGCCGAGACCTCGATCACCATCGACGGCGTGCGCGTCGTCATCGATTCCGGCCTGTCGCGGCTGCCACGATACGAACCGGCGAGCGGCCTGACGCGGCTGGAGACGGTGCGTGTCTCCAGGGCGTCGGCCGATCAGCGTGCCGGCCGCGCCGGGCGTACACAGCCAGGCGTCGCCATCCGCCTGTGGCGGGCCGAGCAGACGGCGGCCCTTCCCGCCTTCACCCCACCCGAGATTCTCGAAGCCGACCTGTCCGGCCTACTGCTCGATTGCGCCGCCTTCGGCGTCGCCGATCCCGCAAGCCTGTCCTTCCTCGATCCGCCGCCCATTCCCGCGCTCAACGAGGCGCGGGCGCTGCTCCTGGCGCTGCACGCCATCGATGCGGCCGGCCGGCTGACGGAGGCGGGCGGCGCGATGCGCAAGCTGGCCCTGCCCGTGCGGCTCGCACACATGGTCGCTGAAGCCGCTGGCGGCGGCCACGCGCTCGAGGCTGCGATGCTAGCCGTCCTGCTCACCGAGCGTGGTCTCGGCGGCGACGGCGCCGACCTCGAACGGCGCTTGATGCGCTTCCGCACCGAAAAGTCACCGCGCGCCGTTGCGGCAAGGCAGCTTGCCGGGCGATTGGCGAAGGAGGCGGGCGGCCCCAAGAGCAGCGAAACCGCTTCTGCCGGTCTTCTCCTCATCCACGCCTGGCCGGACCGTGTCGCCAGAGCGCGCGGCGAGCGCGGGCGTTTCGTGCTCGCCAACGGCTCCGGCGCCATGCTCGAAGCCGCCGATCCGCTGGCCGGCGAGACCTGGCTGGTCGTCGCCGATCTGCAAGGCAAGGCGCAAAACGCCCGTATAACCGCCGCGGCCGCGGTCCACGAGACCGACATCCGTGCCGCTCTCGCCGACAGGATCGAGACGCGCCGCGAGACAAGCTTCGACCGCGAGCGGCGCGCGGTGCGCGTGCGCGAGACCGCCAGGCTCGGCGCCATCACTTTGTCGGAGCGCATGCTGCCCGCACCAACTGGAACAGACGCCGACCGCGCCATCCTGGATGCCTTGCGCGAGCACGGCCTGTCGCTGCTGGAATGGAGCAAGGACGGCGAGACGCTGCGCCAACGGCTTGGCTGGCTGCATCGCGGCCTAGGCGCGCCTTGGCCCGATGTTTCGGAAGCCGCCCTGCTCGAACGCCTCGACGACTGGCTGCTGCCGTTCCTGTCGGGCAAGGCGTCCTTCGCCGCCATCGACCCCGGCACGCTGTCATCGGGCCTGATGGCGCTGGTGCCGCATGATTTGCAGCGCAAGATCGGCACACTGGCGCCGACCCATTTCGACGCGCCGTCCGGCAGCCATGTGCCGATCCGCTATGACGGCGAATGGCCGGTGCTGGCCATCCGCGTGCAGGAACTGTTCGGCCTTGACCGCCATCCGGCAATCGCCAACGGCACCGTGCCGCTGACGCTCGAGCTGTTGTCGCCGGCGCACCGGCCAATCCAGACGACGCGCGACCTGCCCGGCTTCTGGCGCGGCTCCTGGGCCGATGTGCGCACCGACATGCGCGGCCGCTATCCCCGCCATGTCTGGCCGGAAAATCCGCTGCTCGCTGCGGCCACCGCCCGCGCCAAACCGCGAGGGACCTAGCGCTCGTCCTTTCCCGGCTATAATCCTTGGCCATGATCAACATCGTGCACGCGCCAGACTTCCAGCAAAGCCAGCGGCTGCGCCTCAACACGCTGATCCGGCTGCGCTGGCTGGCCATCGTGGGCCAGAGCCTGGCGGTGCTGGTCGTCGCCTATGGGCTCAAATTCCCGCTGCCGGTCAGCCTCTGCTTCGCGCTGGTCGCCTGCTCGGCCTGGCTCAACCTGGTGCTGACCTTCCGCTATCCGGCAGCGCACCGGCTGACCCCGTTCTCAGCCTTTTTCATCCTGACCTTCGACAGCCTGCAGCTTGCCGGCCTGCTCTATTTGACTGGCGGCCTCACCAACCCGTTCTCGGTGCTGATGACCGTGCCCGTCGTCATCTCGGCGGCCTCGCTGCCGCTGCGGCTGACTGCGGTGCTCGGCGCGCTGGTCATGGCGGCGGCCACGTTGCTGGTCTTCTTCCACCAGCCGCTGCCATGGTATGAGGGCGCGCCTCTGCCCATGCCATTCATCTATGTCGCCGGCATATGGATGGCGGTGTTTTCCTCGATCGCCTTCACTGCCATCTATGCCTTCCGCGTTGCCGAGGAAGCCCGCCTGCTCGCCAATGCGCTTGCCGCCACCGAACTGGTGTTGCAGCGCGAGCAGCATCTGTCGGCTCTGGATGGGCTTGCCGCCGCCGCCGCGCACGAACTCGGCACGCCGCTCGCCACCATCGCCCTTGTCTCCAAGGAGATGGAAAAGGCACTTGGCGACGACCCAAAATACGGTGAGGACGTCAAACTTCTGCGGTCGCAGAGCGAGCGCTGCCGCGAGATCCTGAAGCGGCTGACCAGCCTGTCCTCCGAGGGCGAGGCGCATCTGTCGCGTCTGCCGCTGACCTCGCTGGTCGAGGAGGTGACCGCGCCGCACCGCGATTTCGGCATCTCGATCAAGCTTCGGCCGGGCGAGCGCGTCGGCCCCGAACCGGTGGGACGGCGCAACCCCGGCGTCATCTACGGCCTCGGCAATCTGGTCGAGAACGCCGTCGACTTCGCCCGCAACAGTGTGACGGTGCGATGGAGCTGGGACGAACTCGACGTCACCTTCTCGATCATCGATGACGGGCCGGGCTTTCCCCCCGAAATCATCGATCGCATCGGCGAGCCCTATATGTCGACACGCCAGGGCAACGAGGCTGGCGGTGGCCTGGGTCTCGGGCTGTTCATCGCCAAGACCTTGCTCGAACGCTCCGGCGCCACGCTCGATTTCCGCAATTCGAGCGGACTGGGCGAAGGCGCGATCGTGCAGATATCGTGGCCGCGCACGGTCTTCCTCAACCCGGAATCGGTGGGGATCTCGATGTTCGACACCGCGTAAAAGCCTTGGCGGAGGCGGCAAAATTGGACAATGGCGTTCAGGAACTATATCTGCGTAAAATTAAGGCAGCAGGATTTTTTGAGATAATGACTGGCGAAGAAGCAATTGGCGCAATGGTCGAAGGCGAGGACACCTCGCTGCTCATCGTCGACGACGACAAGCCGTTCCTGACGCGGCTGGCCCGCGCCATGGAAACCAGGGGTTTCGTGGTCGAGACGGCCGAGAGCGTCGAGGAGGCAGTGGCCAAGGCGCGCGCCCACCCGCCGGCCTATGCGGTGGTCGACATGCGGCTTGGCGACGGCAACGGCCTCGACGTCGTCGCCGCCATCCGCGAGAAGCGCGACGATGCCCGCACCGTCATCCTCACCGGCTACGGCAACATCGCCACCGCGGTGACCGCGGTGAAGCTCGGCGCCATCGACTATCTGTCGAAGCCGGCTGACGCCGACGACGTGTTTGCAGCGCTCACCCGCACCGCCGGCGAGCGCGCCGCCCCCCCGGAAAATCCGATGTCGGCCGACCGCGTGCGCTGGGAACACATCCAGCGCGTCTACGAAATGTGCGACCGCAACGTGTCGGAAACCGCGCGCCGGCTCAACATGCATCGCCGCACGCTGCAGCGCATACTCGCCAAGCGCGCACCACGCTGAGGTTCACGCGCCGGTGGCGCCGGCCGCCAATTGCCGAACCTCAGCGCTGCCCCTCACCTGCCTGCCGGCATCCTCTCCCCGTATAGAGACGGGGGAGAGGGGCGCTCTCATCGCCGGTTTCGCCAATCGCCGGCGTTGCAGGAGACGACGGCGAGGCTGAAGCTGCTGTCCAGTCGATAGATGGGTAACACTTTGAACCGGATACATAGGTGACACTTCTCTCCCCCTATGCGGCGGACAAGCTTCATGCGGCGTGTGTCGATGATGCCGAGCGGGTGGGCATGGAATGAGAGTGTCCATTGTCCGTCTTCGGTCTCCAACGCAGCGACCGGTTCGCCCGCCAGCGCTTGCGAGACATATATGAAGCCGCCATTCCATCGGATCTCGCCATTGTGGCGCACGCGGCGGACCGAGGCCTCGGCCGGATAGACGGGCTCGGGTAGTGTCCTGGGCATGGCGCGCTGTGAGGACCGGTAGTGCTGGGCGGGCGTATCCATGCCCAGCGCCTCATGGGGACGTTCCTCATTGTAGCTGTGGCGGAAGGTCTCGAAGGCCTGGCCCTGTGCCGTTCGGTCGGCTTCCGGTGCCTCGGCCATCGGCAGCATGGTCAGGTGAAAGCGCTCGTGACGTCCGTTCTGCTGTGGCCTGCCGGGTGCGATCCGCTCCAGGGTGATGCCGAGCTTGATGAAGCGCACGACAAGCGGCGTCAGCCCGGTGACGCCGGCCGATGCGAAGGGCGGGCCATTGTCGCTTCTGAAGCGATCCGGCAGGCCATGCTCTTAAAACAGCCGCTCAAACACCGGCCAGGCTTCGCTATCGGCCGTCGACCCCGTCGCTTCGAGCGCCAGAAGATAGCGGCTCGACGCATCCATCACCGTCAAGGGTTCGCAACGCCAGCCGTCGCGGGTCCGGAACCAGCCCTTGTGATCGCCAGTCCACACCGCGTTCGGTTCTTGCGGCTGTGGCCAGGGTCCATTGCCGCAGGCCCGCAGGCGGGGTCGCTTGCGGGCGCGGACAAGCCCATGCCGCGCAAGGATCGCGCCGACCGTCGAGGCTGAAGGCCACATGAACTCGGGAGCCGTGCGCCTGAGCCGTGCCACGATCTTCTTTGGACCCCAGAGCGGATGCAGCTCCTTGGCCGCCACAATCCGCTCAACTAGGTCCTGAGCTGTCGCCCGGCCTTGATTGAGCGGTGCTCGCGGCAGGTCGTGCAAACCTTCCGGGCCGAACTCCCGATAACGTCCGAGCCATTTGTAGCCGTTCTTGCGTGAGATCCCGTAGGCCGCACAAAGCGCAACCATCGTCTCATCCCCAGCAAGACACTCCACAACAAACCGTAGCCGCTCGTCCATGATGCCAGTCTCTCGTCAAACCATCGCCGGTCCTCCCGGCGAAGGAGAAAACTGTCACCCATGCTATCGGTCCATTCTGTTACCTATCTATCCGGTTCGGACACTGCCTCTTTCTCCCCGTCGCTATGTGGGGAGTTGAGGAATGGTCCGCGAAGCGGACGAAAAGCCAACTGCTTGGCTTTTCGAATGACGAACGTCCGGCAGGACAATGAGGGCGGCGCCAACGCTGGAAACAGTTGCGCTTGCCGTGCCATCGACCTTTGCCCATCATCGGCAATAACGCCGCCGGAAAACCCGGCAACGGAGCACAGATGCGCGACAAGCAGCCGAAATCCATCCTTCGCGAATTCCTCGACGGCGAGGCGGCGGGCGGCATCATCCTGATGGTTGCGGCAGCCCTTGCGCTGATCGTCGCCAATTCACCATTGGCCGAAACCTATTTCGCCGCTCTCCACGCCTATCTCGGCCCGCTCAGCGTGTCGCACTGGATCAATGATGGGCTGATGGCGGTGTTCTTCCTGCTGGTCGGCCTCGAGATCAAGCGCGAGATGCTCGACGGTCAGCTCTCGACCTGGCCGCGCCGCGTGCTGCCGGGCGTCGCCGCCGCCGGCGGCATGCTGGTTCCCGCACTCGTCTATGTCGCCATCAACCGCAACAACGCCGCCGCGCTCTCCGGCTGGGCGATCCCGACCGCCACCGACATCGCCTTTGCGCTCGGCGTGCTGTCGCTGCTCGGCAACCGCGTGCCGGCGTCGCTCAAGATCTTTCTCACCGCGCTCGCCATCATCGACGATCTCGGCGCCGTCATCATCATCGCCATCTTCTACACAAGCGGCCTATCGCTGGCCTATCTCGGTGCGGCCTTCGCCGTCATCGTGGTGCTCATCGTGCTCAACCGCATGCGGGTGACGAGGCTGACGCCCTACCTCGTGCTCGGCGCCGTGCTGTGGGTGCTGGTTCTGAAATCGGGCGTGCATGCCACGCTGGCCGGCGTCGCGCTGGCTCTCACCATTCCGCTGAAAATCTCTGCCGATAGCGGCCACGATCTCAACCATTCGCCGTTGCACCGGCTCGAACACGGCCTGCACAAGATCGTGCCCTTCGTCGTCATCCCGATCTTCGGCTTTGCCAATGCCGGCGTGTCGCTGGCCGGCCTCAGCGCCGCAGTCCTGGTCGAGCCGCTGACGCTCGGCGTTGCCGCCGGCCTGGTGCTGGGGAAGCTGGCCGGCGTCTTCGGCTCGTCCGCGCTTGCCATCCGGCTCGGCTTCGCCGACCTGCCGGTCAATGCCGGCTGGCTGCACATGATCGGCATTTCGCTGCTCTGCGGCATCGGCTTCACCATGAGCCTGTTCATCGGCCTGCTTGCCTTTGCCAACGACATGGCGCTGCAGGACGCCGTCAAGGTCGGCATCCTGGCGGGCTCGTTCGTTGCAGCGCTGCTGGGGGCAACCGTGCTGTTGGTGGCGCCAGCTGCGGGGGCGGAGGAAGAGGTGGAGTAGGTGTTCTTGGGTTCCTCGCCCCACTTCGTGGGGCGAGGAACTTGAGCTTCGTCTACTCGCTCTCCCCCGCCAGCGCCGGCACCGCCACACCCGCCAGCTCCGCCGCCAGCAGCCGCGCCGCACCCGCCCGTGCAATGCGCAGCATCAGCGCCTTGCGCGTTGCTGCGGCCATGCGGTGCTCGGGCGCCTCGCGCAAAATCTCGGCGCCGTAGCCGTCGGACAGGATGAAGCCGCATTCCTCCGGAAAAATATCCGAGGGCACGCCGGGATGCGTGGCGAAGAAGAAGCGGTCGGAGTGCAGCCGGTAATCAGGCCATTTGCGGTCGACGCGAAAATCCTCGATCGAGGATTTGATCTCGATGATCCAGATGTCGCCCTGCCTGGTCAGCGCCACAAGGTCGGCGCGCCGCCCGGTGGCCAGCGACAGTTCGGGCAGCACATGCATGCCCATTTGCATCAACAGCCTCTGCACGCCGCGCCGCACCAGCATGGCGCGTTCGGACTGGCGGCCGTCGATGAGGGGATTGAGGGGAATCGGCGAAATGATCGGCATGGCAGCCACCATGCCAGATTTTGTTCACGGTTTGAACCCTGTGTGCCATGGCGATGTATGATTGACAAACCATAGGCGAATTTTCTCTCGCAATGATAAGAAGCACGGTCCTTGGCACGAGGGGAGACACCATGGGGTTTTTGGGATTCATCAACCGGCTTTTCCCCGCGACCGAAGAGTTGCGCCGGTACTCAGCGATCGCGGGTCCCTATTCATTCATGTTTCTGGTGAAGCGCATCCCAGCCGAAAACCGGAAATTCGTACGCTTCCGCCTCAGCCATATGGGAGCGGTCCAGGATAGTTACACATTCAGCGTCGAGGAGTTCGGTTCCCTCGTTGATGCCGTCCTGAAGACAAAGGCAGAGCTAGATGACCCACTGCTCACGAGCGCTACCCAGCCGTAGGGGAATGGCGGCAATTATACGGTTGACAGAACCGAGGCTACGACTTGATCCGAGCGCCTTCCGCGATCGCACCATATCTGTATCGGCGCGGTCTGGTATTGCTCCGGAACGCCCCTGCGTCCGCCGATCAACTTCCGTTCTTAGCTATAAGGCGGCCGGACTAAAGTCTTGCGCCGGGAACGCAAAGGTCTGATGTAACCGCTTTGGTTCCGTTCTTGTCCCTTGGACGTTCCCGTATTTTAGTCAGTCGAGATACTACCTATATGGCCGAAGCCGGCCTGTTCTCGAGCAGCGCAGCCCCCGCAATGTCATCCAAAATCGGGCAATCCGGCCGGTCGTCACCATGGCAGGCCTGGATCAGCGTCTGCAAGGTCGTGCGCATCGACTGCAGCTCGCGCACCTTTTCCTCGATGGCGCTGACATGGGCGGCGGCGATCTCGCGCACATCGTGGCTGGCGCGGCTGCGGTCCCGGTAGAGCGCCATCAGCTGCCGGCAATCGTCGATTGAAAAGCCGAGGTTGCGAGCGCGGCGCAGGAAGGCTAGCCGATGGATGTCGTCGCTGGAATAATCGCGATAGCCATTGCCGGCGCGCGCCGGGGCGATCAGGCCGATCTCTTCATAGTAGCGGATGGTCTTGGCCGGCAGGCCGGACCGCGCCGCGGCATCGCCTACATTCATTGTTATTCCTCGATGTGGTTCCCTGATTCTAGGCTATCCGACAGGACCGACCATTGTTTTTCCTTCACAATCCCGTGAGTCCTGTTGCCGAAATGCCATAGTTGCCGGCTTACCGGCACGTAAGCTCCTGCATATAGGCATCGCGCGCTTGGCAAGCAAAGCAAATGCCAGCATGAATGATTTCAGGAAAAGCGGCCGTAACGTGTCGCGACATCTTGGTGGGGCATCGGACCATTTCATGCGCATGAAGTCATTTGCAATCGTCGCCGCACTTGCGTTGTCGGCCGCGATCTCGGGTTGCAGCACGATCGGCTCTCAGCTGTTCACCAACAACTACGGTTCGGTGAACGATGCAGGCTACCAACTGCCGCGCATCCCGATCGAGAGGGTGCCGCTGAAGTACCACCGGCAAGAGGTAAACTACGACACCTCGGAAAAGCCGGGCACCATTGTCGTCGATACTCAGAACAAGTTTCTCTACTTCGTCGAAGGCGACGGCCGGGCGATCCGCTACGGCATCGGCGTCGGCCGCGAAGGCTTTGAATGGCACGGGACCGCCCATATCGCGCTGAAGCGCGAATGGCCGACCTGGACGCCGCCGCGGCAGATGATCCAGCGCCAGCCGGAGCTAGCGAAGTTCGCGAGCGGCATGGAGCCGGGCCTGAAGAACCCGCTCGGCGCGCGCGCCATGTATCTGTTCAACAAGGGCGGTGATATGGGCTACCGCCTGCACGGCAGTCCGGAATGGAATTCGATCGGCAAGGCGATGTCGTCAGGCTGCATCCGGCTGATGAACCAGGACATCATCGACCTCTACGACCGCACGTCGGTCGGCGCCAAGGTCATCGTGATGTAGGACCATGATCCGGAACCGAGGTCCACGAAAGCGAAAAGTGGAACCGGTTTTCGGGAAGATCATGGTCAAAGTAGGCGTTACCCTTCGTACGCGGACCGTCTAGGCAACAACGGACGTCCAAAACAGAAAACCGGGCAATCTGGCCCGGTTTTTTGTTGCTCGCTCGAATGCGTGAAGGGGTCTTAGGAGACCTGCTCGACCTGCTGTACTTCCGGCACGAAGTGGCGGAGCAGGTTCTGGATGCCGTGCTTCAGCGTCGCCGTCGAGGACGGGCAGCCGGCGCAGGCGCCCTTCATGTGCAGGAACACGGTGCCGTTCTCGAAGCCGCGGAAGGTGATGTCGCCGCCATCCTGGGCAACCGCCGGGCGCACCCTGGTGTCGAGCAGTTCCTTGATGGTGATGACCAGTTGCTCGTCAGCCTTGTCGTAGAATTCGCCGGTCTGGCTGGTCTCGGCGGCGGGGCCGGCGTTGACCATCACGGGCGCGCCCGACATGAAATGCTCCATGATGGCGCCCAGGATCGCCGGCTTCAGGTGCTGCCAGTCCGGGCCGTCCTTGGTCACGGTGATGAAGTCATAGCCGAAGAAGACGCCGGTCACGCCGGGGATCTCGAACAGCCGGCCGGCCAGCGGCGAGGCGCTGGCTGCACTGTCGGCGTCGCGGAAATCGGCGGTGCCTTCAACAAGGACTTCCTTGCCGGGCAGGAACTTCAGCGTTGCCGGGTTCGGCGTCGATTCGGTCTGGATGAACATGGCCGTCTCCGTGCCCCAGTCGGGCAGCTAGTTTGGAATAGTTCTAAATAGGCTCAATCTGCTGGACATTCAAGCGAAACGCGTCGCTCAAAACGGCTGGCTGGCGGAATGTCTTTGCTGGCTGGGGATGAATCCCGCGCGGGCTATAAATCCAGGATCGTGATGTTATCCGAACCGCTTCACACTTTCCGGCATCACTCTCTATGCGAGGCTGTCGATCTCCTCGTCGGAAAGGTTCTGCGGCACCACTGTGACGGGAATAGGGAAGGCGGCGCCCTTGCCGGCAACAGCCCCGACCAGCGGCCCAGGTCCTTCCTTGCCGGCACCTGCCGCCAGCACCAGGATGGCGATGTCCTGGTCTTCCTCGATCAGCTTGTGGATCTCTTCGGTCGGCTTGCCTTCGCGCACCACCATCTCGGGCTCGATGCCGAGCTTCTGGCGCACCTTGTTGGCGTAGCCGTCGAGTGCCGCGCGCGCCGTGGCGTTGGCTTCCTCGCGCATGATCTTCTCGACGCCCAGCCAGTGCTGAAAGTCGTCCGGTGTGATGATGTAGAGCAGCACCAGCGTGCCGCTGGTGCTCTGCGCCCGCTTGGAGGCGTACGCGACGGCGCGCTCGCACTCCGGCGTGTCGTCGATGATCGTCAGGAATTTCCTGCGATGGCCGGCTTCGCGACTGAGGCGTTTGGAGACCATGTCTATCTACTCGATGTTTTCGGCCGCAATCTGCCACCGCGACAGACCGGCGGCAAGCCGCCGGCCTTGGGCCAGAATGGTGCGGTGCACTGACGGTAGGATCAGCCCTGCAACAGGCCGATAATGTCGCGTACCGTCTTCATGGTGGTCTCAGCCAGCGCGCCGGCGCGTTCGCCGCCGTCTCTCAGCACCGCGTCGACATAGGCGCGGTCGCCCTCGATACGGCGCATCTCGCCGGCGATCGGCGCCAGTTTTTCCACGGCAAGGTCGGCGAGCGCCGGCTTGAACACGGAAAACTGCTGGCCGCCGAATTCCTTCAGCACGTCCGCCTTCGACATCTCGGCCAGCCCGGCATAGATGCCGACCAGGTTTTCCGCTTCCGGGCGGCTTTCCAGTCCGTCGACTTCGCTTGGCAACGCTTCCGGGTCGGTCTTGGCCTTGCGGATCTTCTTCGAGATGGTGTCGGCATCGTCGGTCAAATTGATGCGCGACAGGTCGGACGGGTCCGACTTCGACATTTTCTTCGAACCGTCGCGCAGGCTCATGATGCGCGCCGCCGGCCCGCCGATCACCGGTTCGGTTATCGGGAAGAACCCGTTTACCGTCTCCTCGCCAACCTGCATCTCGACGCCGACGCCAAGACTGGCGATGCGGCTCGAAAAATCATTATTGAACTTTTGCGCGATGTCGCGGGTCAGCTCCAGATGCTGCTTTTGGTCCTCGCCCACCGGCACATGGGTCGCGCGGTAGAGCAGGATGTCGGCCGCCATCAGCGAGGGATAGGCAAGCAGGCCCAGCGAGGCGTTCTCGCGGTCCTTGCCGGCCTTGTCCTTGAACTGCGTCATCTTGTTCATCCAGCCGATGCGCGCCACGCAATTGAAGATCCAGGCAAGCTCGGCATGCTGCATCACCCGCGACTGGTTGAAGACGATGTGCTTCTTCGGGTCGATGCCGGAGGCAAGGAAGGCCGCGGTAATCGAGCGGGTCTGGTCGGCGAGGTCGTCATGGACGAGTTGTGCCGTCAGCGAATGCAGGTCGACGACGCAATAGATGCAGTCTGACGTGTCCTGCAGGGCGACGAATTTCTTGATGGCGCCGAGATAGTTGCCGAGATGCAGATTGCCGGTCGGCTGTACCCCGGAAAAGACGAGCTGTTTGAAGGCGGTCATGGGTTCCTCATGGCTTGTGGAGGGCCGTATAAGCGTGATTCCGAAAAGTTGCAGACTTTTCGGAGCCAATCACGCGGCTGGAAACCACGCGCGGCGAAAGTCTTGCGACGGCGCGCTTATGGACGAAGGGGCGGAGAGGATCAAGACCGATGTTGCTGTTAGCTCGCCCGGACTATTCGTCCAGATCGGCCTTTGGCGCTGGCGCCGCTGCCTTGCCCGAGCCGCGTTTCACATTGCGCCGGATCATTCCGAAATCGGCGCCGCCGGTGGCGAAAGCCGTGACGAAGTAGAGCAGCGCCCCGCCGGCTACCAATGAGAGAAGCGTCACGGCCTTGATCACCAGTGGCGAGCCGGGGCCGAGCCTGACGGCCAGCCAGTGCTCGGCGAAATAGAGCGCCACCGCCATCACCGCAGCCGACAGCACCAGGCGCGGAATGCGCTTCAGCAATGGCACGTCGCGGCCCCAATGGCCGCGTCGGATCAGCACGGCGAGCAGCATCACAGCGTTGACCCAGCCGGCCACGGCCGAGGCCACCGCAATGCCGGGCGCGCCCATGCTCGGGAACAGCGTCAGTGCCGTGATCACGTTCACGCCGACCGAAATGGCGGCGAACATCATCGGCGTGCGCGTATCCTCGCGGGCGAAATAGCCGGGAGTGAAGGCCTTGATCAGCACGAAGGCCGGCAGGCCGAGGCCGAAAATCGCCAGGATCGCGGCCACGGTCGGCGTCGAGCCGTTGGCGGCGAAGGCGCCGCGCTCATAGACCAGCCGCACGATCGGCTCCGCCATTACCCAAAGGGCCGCCGCCGCCGGCAAGGTCATGAACAGCGTGAACTCGACCGAGCGGTTCTGCAGATTGGCCGCCTCGACCAGATTGCCCGATTTCAGCGCCCGCGACAGCTCCGGCAACAGCACGATGGCGACGGCAACGCCGACGACGCCGAGCGGCAGCTGGTAGATGCGGTCGGCGTAAGCAAGCGAGGACACGGCGCTGTCCTGCGCCGACGCGATCGCCGTGCCGATCAGCTGGTTGATCTGGGTGATGCCGCCGGTGATCGCCGCCGGCAGCGCCAGGATCAGCAGGCGCTTGACGTTGGGCGTCATCTTCGGCCGGCGAAAACCGATGGCGATGCCGGCATTGCGCACAGCCACCCAGACAATGGCGAGCTGTACCAGCCCCGCCGCCAGCACGCCCCAGGACAGGCTGAAACCGACCTCACGGGCATCCATGCCGTGGTACCAGGCGTAGCCGAGCACGCTAATCAGGATGATGTTGAGGAATGCGGGCGCCACGGCAGCCGCGAAATAGCGGCGCAGCGAATTCAGCATGCCGGCCATCATGGCTGCGAGCGACATGCAGATGAGATACGGGAACATGATCGTCGCCAGCAGGACGGTCGTCTCGAATTTGCCCGGCGTGTCGGCAAAGCCCGGCGCCACGAGATAGCGCACGATCAGCGGCATCGCCAATTCCATGACGATGGTCAGCGCCAGAAGTGCGGTGAACAGGACGCCGAACACTTCCTCCGAAAAGCGCTTGGCGCCGTCGGTGCCGTGAGTCTCGATCTCCTTGGCAAACAGCGGCACGAAAGCGGCGTTGAAGGCGCCTTCGGCAAACAGCCGGCGAAACGTGTTGGGAAACTGAAAGGCGGCGTTGAAGGCGTCCGCCACCGGCCCGGTGCCGAGTGCGGCCGCCATCAGCATTTCGCGGCCAAAGCCAAGGGCGC
This sequence comes from Mesorhizobium sp. C416B, assembly GCF_030323165.1. NCBI lineage: Bacteria > Pseudomonadati > Pseudomonadota > Alphaproteobacteria > Hyphomicrobiales > Phyllobacteriaceae > Mesorhizobium > Mesorhizobium sp. C416B. The sequence goes on along the minus strand of NZ_CP100471.1, from coordinate 3,205,990 downwards.
GGCTCATCAGCGTGCCGGACGCAACCGTGGCGAATTTCTTGACGAGGCTCATGCGCGGGGAGATTGCCTGGATGATTGGGACAAAGGGGGTGATTGGGACAAAGTGATGGTCACTCGGCCGCCGCCTTGGCCTTGCCGCCGCGCTCTGGGACAACGCCTTCAAGCGCCGCGATCAGCCTGGCGTGGATGGTGGCGGTGCGTGCCGGGTTGTCGATCTTCTGCCCCGTAAGGTCGGTGACATAGAAAGTGTCGATCACCTTCTCGCCGAAGGTGGTGATGTGAGCCGAGGCGATGTCGAGCGAGAGATCGGACAACGCACTGGTGATTTCCGACAACAGCCCAGGCCGGTCCAGTCCCTCGACCTCGATCACCGAAAACCGGTTCGACAGCGTGTTGCGGATTTCGGCGCGCGGCGGAATCTTGAACACCTTGGCGCCGCGCCGCGGCCGGGTGCGCTTCTCGATCATCTCCGGCAGCCAGCTCTTGCCCGACAGCACGTCCTCGATCAGCCGGCCGACGCGCTCGGCGCGACGGCGCTCATCTTCATCGCGGTCGAATTCCCGTGAGATCAGGATGATGTCCAGCGCGCGGCCGTCGGACGTGGTGAAGATCTGCGCGTCGACGATGTTGCCGCCGGCGCCGGCACAGGCGCCGGCAATAACCGAAAGCAGGCGCGGATGGTCCTGCGCCAGCACGGTGATCTCGGTCACCGCCTCGAATTGGTGGGTCCTGACCACGGTGGCGAGCTTCTTGCCTGCCGCGTCGGCTTCGCGAATGAATTCGGCATGGCGCAGCTGATCGGGGAGGTCGACCGTCAGCAGATAGTTCTCGTAATGCAGGCCGACATAGCGCTTGCGGGCCTTGTCCGGCCAATCGGCCAGCGCCTCGGCCAGCCGCTCGCGCGCCGCCGCCGTCCGCTTGGCGCGCGACACTTCCGAGAAGCCGCCGGTCAAAAGCAGTTCGGTCTCGTAGTAGAGCGTGCGCAGGAGCTGGCCCTTCCAGCCGTTCCACACGCCCGGCCCGACACCCCTGATGTCGCAGACGGTCAGGATCAACAGCATTTTTAGCCGCTCAACCGATTGCACGATCGAGGCGAAATCCTCGATCGTCTTGCGGTCGTTGAGGTCGCGCGTCTGCGCCGTCATCGACATCACCAGATGGTTCTCGACCAGCCAGGCGACTGTCTCGGTGTCGGCCGCCGACAGCCCCATATGCGGGCAGATGCGGCGCGCGATCCGGGCGCCGGCCTCTGAGTGATCCTCCGGCCGGCCCTTGGCGATGTCGTGCAGCAGCACCGCGACATAGAGCGCCTCGCGGCTCTTCTCTAGCCCCGGCATCAGCGTGTGCGAGAGCGGATGCACCTTTTCGCCGTCGCCGCGCTCGATCTCGGCCAAGACGCCGATGCAGCGGATCAGGTGCTCGTCCACCGTATAGTGGTGGTACATCGAGAACTGCATCATGGCGACTATTCTGCCGAAATCGGGGATCAGCCTGCCGAGCAGGCCGGCCTCGTTCATGCGCCGCAAATTAAGCTCGGCATTGCGGTCCGAGGTCAGGATGTCGAGGAACAGCCGGTTGGCCTCCTCGTCGCGCCGCAGCGACTTGTTGACCAGACCGAGCGAGCGGGTGAGCAGCTTCAGCGCATCGGGATGGAACTCCAGCCCGTGCTTGTCGGCGAACCAGAACAGCCTGAGCAGATTGACCGGGTCGCGCTCGAACACGCTGTCGTCGGCGACGTTGATGCGGTGATTGTCGACAATGAAGTCCGACGTGCCTGCCAGCTTGCGCTTGCGGCGCTGGAAGGTGAGGAAGATGCGGTTGAAGCCGGGCACATGCTTGGCCTGCTCTTCCTCGAGCGCGGCGCAGAAGATGCGGGTGAGGTCGCCGACATCCTTGGCGACGAGGAAGTAATGCTTCATGAAGCGCTCGACCGCCGACAGACCGGGATGGGTGGTGTAGCCGAGACGTTCGGCAATCTCGCGCTGGATATCGAAATGCAGCCGTTCCTCTGGCTTGCCGGTGAGGAAATGCATGTGGCAGCGCACCGCCCACAGGAAGTCTTCGGCCTTCTGGAATTCGCGGTACTCGGCCTCGGTGAAGACACCTTTCTCGACCAATTCCTCGCCGGTGCGCACGCGATAAAAATACTTGGCGATCCAGAACAGCGTCTGCAAATCGCGCAGGCCGCCCTTGCCGTCCTTGACGTTGGGCTCGACCAGATAGCGGCTTTCGCCGGCCTTGGCATGGCGATCGTCGCGTTCGGCGAGCTTGGCCTGCACATATTCCGGTCCGGTGGTGCGCACCACTTCATGGTCGAAGCGGGTGAGCAATTCGTCGAAGAGCTTCTGTTCGCCCCACAGGAACCGCGCTTCCAGGATCGTGGTGCGGATGGTGATATCGCTGCGCGATAGCCTGAGACACTCGTCGATGTTGCGGGTGGCGTGGCCAACCTTCAACCCGAGGTCCCACAGCATATAGAGCATATATTCGACGATCTGTTCGCCCCACGGCGTCTGCTTGTAGGGCAGCAGGAACAACAGGTCGATGTCGGAGCCCGGCGCCAGCGTGCCGCGGCCATAGCCGCCGACGGCAACGACCGCCATGCGCTCTGCGGTCGAGGGGCTTTTCACCCGGTAGACGTGGGTCGCGGCGAACTCGTAGAGGGCGCGGATGATCTCGTCCATCAGATGCGACAGCCGGGCGGCGCAGGCCGTGCCGCTGCCATCGTCCATCAGCATGCGCTCGGCAACCTTGCGGCCCTCGGTCAGCCGATCCTTCAGCAGCCGGAGCGCGCCGACGCGCGCGCCGGGCTCGATGCCGCTGGCCGCCGAGATCAGCGCCGTCATGTCGCGGCGCAAAGCCTCGCTGTCGATCAGCGCGTCGAGCTTGAGGGAGATTTTTGCCATGGATTGCCGGTGGGCCTCGCCTTTGCGCGGCGTCTATAGCGCGTTTTCACGGCGCTGTGTATGGGGCGGACGGACGCGTCGGCCGCGATACCAGAAAGGGATGATCATCTCGCGCCGGAGCCGGAAGAGATCGGCGATCTGCCGCGTCAACCGCCTGGTCTCGATCCTTACCTTGGCGGTGATTGGCCTGGGGCGCCGTTTACCTATCCCGCTTGCCACCCATTCCTCTGTTCGCTCCTGCTTGAGCAGGCTTGGCAATCTCACCGGACTGTCGCCGAGGAATTGTGCCTGCAGGCACAATGCTGGGACGAGTTGGTAAATGACCTTGTCGGACGAGGTCGCAAAACGCGGATTGAAGATGAGGTGATCGACGGGAATGCTGATCTCATTCGTTGCCGCAAGAAGGTCCCGCGCGGCCTGTCTGGACAGGATGTATCCCGCCGTACCGATATGGAGCCCGTGCAGTCTGCTCGCGGAAAAACCGTGGCCGCAGGCGACTTGCTTCCGTGAAATTACGGTTCGGTTGAAGAACGTTTCCAACTTGACGATGTCCGCATCAGCGGGAATCCAGCCCGCATCGGCAAGCAAAGCACCGGCTTTGTCCGGGAAAACGACATCGTCCTCGAAAATCGCCGCGTAAGCATCCTCACCTGCAGCGATCATCGACCAACACTGTTGGTGGCTGAGCAGGCAGGCGATCTCGGCGTCGGCCAGGCGCAAATGCTTCTTGCCCTGCGGCATTTCGGCCAGATCCGGCCGATCTCGCGCATCGATGGCGGCGACCCGCTCGAAGGCGATGCCGATGCGCGCGAACTCCGCCGTTACATGGGCGAGGCGATCGCGGGACCGATCGAGATTGATAATCAGGCATTTCATTTGGGTGGGATCGATGCAGTGGGACGCGCGTCCATAGCATGGGAACAAAGTTGCGTAAGCGATTTTCCCTCGATGTGCGCGATGACGGCCACGATCGAAAAGTGGAAATCGCCCCTTGACCTTCCAGTTACTGGAAGCACTACCTCCTCACCCAGACAGATATAAGGCACTTTTCGATGGCGCATTCCGAGCATCACCACCACGCGCACGCGGCCGATGGCAGCTGTTGTGCGGCAAAGGCTGCTGAGCCGGCCGCCGAAGCCGTGGTGCGCGATCCGGTCTGCGGCATGAGCGTCGATCCGGCCGCGGGCAAGCCGACGGCCGAGCATGGCGGCCGTCTCTTTCACTTCTGCAGCGAGGGTTGCCGTACGAAATTCGTCGCCGGGCCCGAAAAATACCTGACCGCCACCGACCCCGTCTGTGGCATGAGTGTCGACCGCGCTACCGCCAGGCATTTTTTCCGCCACGAAGGCCAGGGTTTCTATTTCTGCTCGGCCGGCTGCCAGGCGAAGTTCGAGGCCGAGCCACAAAAATATCTCGGCGACAGGCCGGCGGCGTCGCCGGTGCCGAAAGGCACGCAATACACCTGCCCGATGCACCCCGAAGTGATAAGAGACAAGCCCGGCTCCTGCCCGATCTGCGGCATGGCGCTTGAGCCGATGGGCGTTCCCACTGGCGATGAGGGCCCGAACCCCGAACTGGTAGACTTCACCAGACGGTTCTGGGTCAGCGCGGTGCTGTCCGTGCCGCTGCTGATCGTTGCCATGGCGCCGATGCTCGGCCTGACGTTCCAGGCGTTTGTCGACGGGCGGACGATGGTGTGGCTGGAACTGGCGCTGGCGAGCCCCGTCGTGCTGTGGGCGGCATTCCCGTTCTTCCATCGCGGCTGGGAGTCGCTGGTCAACCGCAGCCCCAACATGTGGACGCTGATCTCGCTCGGTGTGGGTGCGGCCTACCTCTACAGTGTCGTCGCCACGCTGTTTCCCAACATCTTTCCGCATCAGTTCCGTGGCCATGGCGGCACCGTCCCGGTCTATTTCGAGGCAGCTTCCGTCATCGTCGCGCTGGTATTCCTCGGTCAGGTGCTCGAATTGCGGGCGCGCGAAAAGACCGGCTCGGCCATCCGTGCGCTGCTCGACCTGGCGCCGAAGACGGCAAGGCTGATCGGGGAGGACGGCTCCGAGACCGACGTGCCGCTCGATGCGGTCAAGACCGGCGACCACCTGCGCCTCCGTCCAGGCGACGCCGTGCCGGTCGACGGCATCGTAACGGAAGGCCGTTCCTCCATCGACGAATCGATGATCTCGGGCGAGCCGCTGCCGGTCGAAAAAACGAAAGGCGATGCCTTGACCGGCGGCACGCTCAACAAGAACGGTTCGCTGATCATGCGCGCCGAAAAGGTCGGCTCCGAAACGACGCTTTCGCGCATCGTCGAGCTGGTCGCAAAGGCGCAGCGTTCGCGCGCGCCGATTCAAGGTCTGGCCGATCGCGTCTCCTTCTACTTCGTGCCGGCCGTCGTGCTGGTCGCGCTCGCGGCCTTTGTCGCCTGGGCGATCCTCGGTCCCGAACCCAGCTTGATCTTTGCCATCGTCTCGGCGGTCTCGGTGCTGATCATCGCCTGCCCCTGCGCGCTCGGCCTGGCGACGCCGATGTCGATCATGACCGCCACCGGGCGCGGGGCGCACGCGGGCGTGCTGATCAAGGACGCGGCCGCGCTTGAGCGCTTCGCTTCCGTCGACACGTTGATCGTCGACAAGACCGGCACCTTGACCGAAGGCAAGCCTCGCTTGACCGATGTCGTCGCTGCCGAAGGCCTGTCTGAGAATGTATTGCTGGCGCTCGCCGCCGGCCTGGAAAAAGGCTCGGAGCATCCGCTGGCCGAGGCCATTGTCGGCGGCGCCGGCGAACGCGGCCTGACACTCGTTGAGGCCGGCGGCTTCGACGCCGTCACCGGCAAGGGCGTATCCGGCACGGTGTCTGGCAGGAAGGTTTCGCTCGGCAACGCCGCCATGATGGCCGATGTCGGCATCGACACCGCTTCCCTGTCGGCCAGGGCCGAGGCGCTGCAGGCAGAAGGCAAGACGGCGATGTTCGTTGCGGTGGACAAAAGACTGGCCGGCATTGTCGCGGTCGCCGATCCGGTCAAGGCAACGACAGCCGAGGCGATCAGGGCGCTGCACGACAGAGGCTTGCGGATCATCATGGCGACCGGCGACAATGAACGCACGGCGCGCGCCATCGCCAAAAGCCTTGGCATTGACGAGGTGCGCGCCGGCCTTCTGCCGGAACAAAAAGCAGCCCTTGTCGAGGAGTTGCGTGCGAAAGGTGCCGGCATCGCCATGGCCGGCGACGGCGTCAACGACGCGCCGGCCCTGGCCAGCGCCGATGTCGGCATCGCCATGGGCACCGGCGCCGATGTCGCTGTCGAGAGCGCCGGCATTACGCTGGTCAAGGGCGATCTCAACGGCATCGTCAGGGCGCGAACGCTCGCACAGGGGACGATCCGCAACATCCGCCAGAATCTGTTTTTCGCCTTCCTGTACAATGTGCTTGGCGTGCCGGTTGCCGCCGGCGTGCTCTATCCGCTCACCGGCACGCTTTTGTCGCCGATGCTGGCGGCGGCGGCCATGAGCCTGTCTTCGGTTTCGGTCATCGCCAACGCATTGCGGCTGCGGACGTTGAAACTCTGAGCAAAGCCCCCAGATACGAATTTCAATCAACAGGAGATCATGGATGACCTTGGCTAAGAAAATCGTGCTTTTGATGATGGCGGCGGGAATGCTGCTTGCCGTTTTCCTCGAAAGCGTCCCGGCGCAATCCGAAGAGATGAAACACGACATGGGCGCGATGGGCGCGCAAGGTCCTTCGACCGACGGCTACAAGGCGGCGATGGACAAGATGCACACCGACATGATGATCGAATATTCCGGCAATGCCGATGTCGATTTCGTGCGCGGCATGATCCCGCATCATCGGGGCGCGATCGACATGGCCAAGGTGGAACTCGCCAATGGCAAGGATCCCGAAATCCGCAAGCTGGCCGAAGATGTCATCGCCGCGCAGGAAGCCGAGATCGCCAAGATGCAGGCCTGGCTCGCCGCCCATCCGGCGAAGTAAGGCAGCAACGGCCATGCCGGAGAGATCCATTCTGGATTTCTCTCCGTGGTTGTGATGCCATTCACATCGATTACACGGCGCCAGGAGCCCACATGCCATCGACGATAAGAGCCACCACGCTGCCTTCGGGCGAGGCCGTCCAGGTGCTGGGACAGGGCACATGGAAGATGGGCGAAGATTCCCGCCGCCGCGCCGCGGAGGTCAATGCCCTGAAGCTCGGGCTGGACCTCGGCATGACGTTGATCGACACCGCTGAAATGTATGCCAGCGGCGGCGCCGAGGAGGTGGTGGCGGAAGCCATTGCCGGGCGTCGCGACGAACTCTTTCTTGTCTCCAAGGTATTGCCGTCCAATGCCTCGCGCGCCGGCGTGGCGCGGGCCTGCGAAAACAGCTTGAAGCGCCTGCGCACCGACCGCATCGATCTCTATCTCCTGCATTGGCCGGGCAGTGTGCCTCTAGGCGAAACGGTCGACGCTTTCGAGGCGTTGAAGAAGGCCGGCAAGATCTGTCACTGGGGCGTCAGCAATTTCGACACCGACGAAATGGAGGAGCTGACCGGCCTGTCGTCTGGAGATCATGTCCAGACCAACCAGGTACTCTACAATCTGTCGCGGCGCGGCCCCGAATTCGATCTCGCACCGTGGAGCCGGCAGCGCGGCATCCCGCTGATGGCCTATTCGCCGGTCGAGCAGGGCGCGCTGGCGCGCAATTCCAGGCTGGAAACCATCGCCGCCCGCCACAACGCCACGGCAGCACAGATCGCGCTTGCCTGGGTGATGGCGCAGCCCGGTGTCATCGCCATCCCGAAGGCGAGTAGCCAGGAGCATGTCCGCCAGAATTTTGCCGCGCTCGACATCGAGCTGGCGGCCGAAGACCTCGCCGAACTCGACCGCGCCTTTCCACCGCCGACGCGCAAGCGCGGGCTGGAGATGATCTAGATTGGAACGGGTTTCGGCCGGGTATCATCATACGGCGTATAGAGTCGGAGCCATGACGGTCACGTCGCTGCGCGACGGTTACGTCGACATGCCAATCAGGCGGCTGCGCCAGCCCGGAGACCGGACATTCGGTGACAACCTGCCCTCGCATGTACCGCTCGTCGACGGTGCGCTCAGGCTGTCGGTCAACGCCTTCGCCATCGATGACGGCGACGACATCACGCTGATCGACACAGGGGCTTCGAACGCCTGGCACCCGACAATGGGGCACCTGCCCGAGGCGCTGCGCGAGGCGAAGATCGCCACCGACCGGATTCGGACTGTTGCTTTCACCCACACCCATCTCGACCATATACACGGGCTCATCCTTGCCGATGGTGGCGACGGCTTCCCGCAGCTCTCTCGCCTGCTTGTCCCGCGCGCTGAGCTCGGCATGTTTCGCGACGTGGCGAGGCTGGAACGCTTCCACGATCGCGCCCAGCCTCTCGATGCTGGACAGCGCGTCAGCGCTGACATCGATACGATCGGCTCCGCTGGCCATGAAGCCGGCCACACTTGCTTTCGCGTTGTGAGCGCAGGCGAAACACTGTTGATCTGGGGCGACATCGTACATGTGCCGTCGCTTCAATTCGATCGACCCGAGATCACGTGGGAATTCGACGCAGACCAGCAGCAGGCGAGGGCAAGCCGGTTGCAAATGCTGGCGCTTGCGGCCAACAACGACTGCTACGTTGCCGGCGCGCATCTTGATTCGCCCGGCGTCGGCCGGGTTTTTCGAACCGAGACGGCTTTCCGCTTCGAGCCCTTGTAGCACTCTAGCCGAGCGCCGCCCGCGCCCGTCGCAACGCGCGCGAAAACACTGCGGTGTCGTCGAAGGCGCGCGCCAGCGTGAGCGCGCCCTGGATGGCGCCGACCGTTTCTTCGGCGAGTTCGTCTGCTTTGGCCGGGCTGTGTCCGACACGAGTCAGCGCCTCGGCAAGATGCGCTACCCAGCGGCCAAAATAGCTTTTGATCGCCTTGGCGAAGAGATCGCGCGATTCGTCCAGCGCAATGGCGCCGATCAGGCAGACCCGACGGCCTGAGCGGAAATAGCTGTCGGTCGCCTTCAGCATGCGCTCGATGCCGGCGTGTGGGTCAGCATGGTCCTGCAGCGGCACGAAGACATTCTCCTCGAACCAGCCATCTATATGGGCAATGACAGCCGCCGCCATCTCTTCCTTGCCGCCGGGGAAGAAGTGGTAAAGGCTGCCTTTGCCTAAGCCGGTCGCCGCGCCGATCCGCGTCACGCTCGCCCCTTCATAGCCGTGTTCGCGGAAAACCTCGCCGATTATGGAGAGCAAACCGGCGCGATCGGGCGCAATCCTGCGCATGCGCTAGTTTTTCCGCTTTTGAGCATGATCTTTGCCGAAAACCGCGACACAGTTCTAGGGATCATGCTCTAGAGTCCGAGTTCGGTCAGGCCGGGATGGTCGTCGGGCCGGCGGCCGAGCGGCCAGTGATATTTGCGCTCACTCTCGGCGATCGGCAGGTCATTGATGCTGGCAACGCGCCGACGCATCAACCCGGCCGCGTCGAATTCCCAGTTCTCGTTGCCGTAGGAGCGGAACCAGTGGCCGCTGTCGTCGCGCCATTCATAGGCAAAGCGCACCGCGATGCGGTTGTCGGTCCAGGTCCAGACCTCCTTGATCAGCCGGTAGTCGAGCTCGCGCGCCCATTTGCGTGTGAGGAAGGAGACGATCTCATTTCTGCCCGAGACGAACTCGGCGCGGTTGCGCCAGGTGCTGTCCTGCGTATAGGCGAGCGAAACCCGTTCTGGGTCGCGGCTGTTCCAGGCGTCTTCGGCCATGCGCGCCTTCTGCGCGGCGGTCTCGGCGGTGAAGGGCGGCAGCGGCGGACGGCTCATGTCATTCTCCCATCGGGAAAGGCGATGGCGAGCATTGTACCAATCGGTACAATTGATCAAGGCTGAAATCGGACTAGGTTTTCCCCGCGAGCCCCTTCAGCCGGTAGAGTGCTTCCAGCGCCTCGCGCGGCGTCATCTCGTCTGGATTGATCTCACCCAGCGCTGCGCCCAATGCGTCGCTCTTCGCAGGCTTTGCCGCTTCCCGCTTCATTGCCACCGAAAACAGCGGCAGATCGTCGACCAGTCGGTTGGCCTTGCCGGAGACATCGCCTTCCTCGAGTTGATGCAGCACCTCTTTGGCGCGGCCGACCACCGCTTCGGGCAGACCGGCAAGGCGAGCGACCTGAACGCCATAGGAGCGATCGGCGGCACCCTTGCCGACCTCGTGCAGGAAGACCACGTCGCCTTCCCACTCCTTGACCCGCATCGTGACATTGTGCAGTCGCGGCAGCTTGCCGGAGAGTGCCGTCATTTCGTGGAAATGAGTGGCGAAGATCGCCCGGCAGCGGTTCTTCTCGTGCAGATACTCGACTGCCGCCCAGGCGATCGACAGGCCATCGAACGTGGCGGTGCCGCGACCGATCTCGTCCAGGATCACCAGCGCCCGTTCGCCGGCCTGGTTGAGGATCGCCGCCGTCTCTACCATCTCGACCATGAAGGTCGAACGGCCGCGCGCCAGATCGTCCGAGGCGCCGACCCGCGAGAACAGCCGGTCGACAACGCCGATATGGGCCGACGTCGCCGGCACGAAGGAACCGGTTTGGGCGAGGATGGCGATCAGTGCGTTTTGCCGCAGGAAGGTCGACTTACCGCCCATATTCGGACCGGTGAGCAGCCAGATCGCGCCGGCCTTGGCCCCGTCTTGCGGCGACAGATCGCAATCATTGGCGACGAACGGCCCTTCGCCCGAACGCCGCAGCGCCTGTTCCACCACAGGATGGCGCCCGCCCGAAATGTCGAAGGCAAGGCTGGAATCGACCAGCGGCCGGCACCAGGCTTCGCTCTCCGACAACAGCGCGAGCGCCGCCGACACGTCGAGCACGGCGAGCGCATCGGCGCCGGCGCGGATCTTCTGCGCCTCGCCGACCGCCTCAACCGTCAGCGTATCGAAAGCGGCAAGCTCGATGCTCAGCGCCCGGTCGGCGGCATTGGCGATCTTGGTCTCGAGTTCGGCAAGTTCGGTCGTGGTGAAACGCATGGCATTGGCCATGGTCTGGCGGTGGATGAAGCGCGCCTTGGCGCCGTCGCTTCCGGTCATGATCGAATGGTGGTTGGCGGTCACCTCGATGTAGTAACCCAGCACATTGTTGTGCCGGATTTTCAGCGAGCGGATGCCGGTCTCCTCGATCAGCGAGCGCTCCAGTCCGGCGATCACCTTGCGCGATTCGTCGCGCAGCGCCCGCATTTCGTCGAGTTCGGCATGGTAGCCGCCACGCACGAAGCCGCCGTCGCGCCTCAGCAGCGGCAGTTCCTCGCCAAGAGCCTGGGCCAGATGCTTGGCCAGCGCACGCGGCAGCGCCTTTATCGCGGCAAGTGCTTCCGTCAATTCATGGGGCAGCGCTGTTGCGGCGAAGATTTCGGCAATGGCGCCCGCCGCTTCAAAGCCGGCACGCAGCGCGCCGAGGTCGCGCGGGCCGCCGCGGTTGAGCGCCAACCGCGACAGCGCTCGCGGCATGTCGGCGACGCTCTTCAGGCTTGACCGCACCGCCTGGCAGAGCCGCGTCTCGGCGCGGAAGAACGATACCGAATCAAGCCGGGCAGCAATCGCCGCCGGATCGGTCAGCGGCGCCATCAGCCGGTCGGCGAGCAGCCTGGCGCCGCCGCCGGTGACCGTGCGGTCTATAGCCTTGAACAGCGAGCCGTCGCGGCTGCCCGACAGCGTGCGCAACAGTTCCAGATTGCCGCGTGTCGCAGGATCGATGAACAGCGTCGAGCCCTGCTCCTCGCGTTCGGGACGCGACAAAGGCGGCCGCTCGGCCTTCTGCGTCTTTTCGACATAGGCGATGGCGCCCGAGATCGCCGACAATTCGGCGCGCGAGAAGGCACCGAAACTGTCAGGCGTCGCCACTTCGAAGAAGCGCGCGATCCGCCCCGCTGCCGAAGCCGAATCGAAAAGCGACGGCGGCTGCGGGCTGGCGACGCGGCCGATGACGTCGAACACCGGCTTCAGCTCGGGATCGTAAAACACCGGCTCGGCGACGATCAGCTCGCGCGGGTCGACGCGGAAGACATCGGCCAGCAGGCGGTCGGCCGTGGTTTCGGCGACGCGGAAGACGCCTGTCGAGATCTCGATCCAGGCCAGGGCGAAGGCGTCACCGCTGTTGCCGCCCTTCACCCGCCCTAGCGCCATCAGGAAGCTCGATTCCGACGGCGCCAGCAATTTGTCCTCGGTGATGGTGCCGGGCGTCACCAGCCGCACCACGTCACGGCGTACGACCGATTTGCCGCCGCGCTTCCTGGCTTCCGCCGGGTCCTCGACCTGCTCGCAGACGGCGACGCGGAAACCCTGGCCGATCAGCTTCTGCAGATAGTCGTCGGCCGCATGCACCGGCACGCCGCACATCGGAATGTCATGGCCCTGGTGCTTGCCGCGCTTGGTCAGGACGATGCCCAGCGCGCGGCTCGCCTTCTCGGCATCGTCGAAGAACAGCTCGTAAAAATCGCCCATGCGGTAGAACAGCAGCGAGTCTGGGTTCGCCGCCTTGATCTCGATATATTGCTCCATCATCGGCGTGACGCTGCCGACGGGCGCAGGCGGTGTCACCTCGGGGGCGTCGGTTTCTGCTGAAGTGTGCATGTTCATGCCCGCACGCTAGCAGATGTGGGTGCGGGGTTTAATGCCGGCGGCCCGAAAAGCAGGGGACGACCGGCCTCGACGGCGGCTTGTGCTCCCTCTACGCCGGGTGAAGCCGTTGGTTGCTTCGGGCGCCAACCAGACCCTATGATCGCCATGGCGGGGATAAGCGGCATGGATCAGGACAAACAGGAGGCGTTCGAAGAGCTGGTCGGTCCGGCTGGATCGGCGCTTGAGCGCCTGCTGCTGTTGGCGGCGCGGCGCGTCCACCGCACCAAAAGCAAGCTTAGGGGGACAGTGCGCAAGCGCGTCCCCTTCCTCCTGCCGACACGGGGACCGCTGTCCGATCTCGATAGCGGCATCGAGATGTCGCTGCATGTGCTCAGCCGCGACCCGCTGGTGCTCTATGTCCCGATTGGCGGAGCCCGTCCGCTCTATCCGCTGGCGGCCCTTGGCCGGCGCCTGGCGGGACGGCGCGTCACCTTCCTGACGATGCAGACCTGGACCATGGAGCGGCCGGCTGTCATCGCCCGGATGGGCCGCGATCTCGCCTGGTATGCCGGCCGGTTTCCGCTGCACGAAATCATCTTCCTGTGCAACACCGAGGAAGAGCGCCGTCTCGTCGCGGCTGCGGGCGGCAATGCCATCTTCTCCAACCACAATCTGATGGTGTCGGAGGATATATTCCGGCCGCTGCCGGACGTGCCGGTCGAATTCGACGCGGTCTACAATGGCCGCATCTCGCCGATCAAACGCCATCACCTGGCCTTCGACATAGAGCGGCTGGCCCACATCACCTATTCGATCGGCGAATTGCCGCCGGTTGCCGCCCGCGCCTTTGTTCGGCGACTGCAGGCGCGTTCGCCGCTCCACCAGATCGCCAATCCGCTCGTCGACGGCTGGCCGGGCAAGCTGACGGCGCAACAGGTCAACCACGTCTACAACCAGGCCGCCGTCGGGCTGTGCCTGTCGGCCGTGGAAGGAGCGATGTACTCCTCGATGGAATATCTGATGGCCGGCCTGCCGATCGTCAGTACGCCGAGCCTTGGCGGTCGCGACGTCTATTTCGATCCGGATTATTGCATCGTCGCCGATCCGGAACCGGCTGCCATTCGCCGCGCCGTCGAGACGCTGCGAGATCGTGCCATACCGCGTCAGCACATCCGCCGCCGCACGCTGGAGAAGGTTCACGCCCAGCGCATCGAACTCATGGCGTTCCTGACTGCATTGCTGCGGCGCAAGGGAAGCCGTGCGCCACCCATCGAGACGTGGCCTTTCCCCGGCACAGACGGCATGATGCGACGGGGAACGGTGCGCGAAATCGCTGCCTTCGTCAGCGAGCCAGAGCCGACGTGACGCCGTTCGACCTCGGGAGATTTCGCTGCGGGCGTGAAGATCGCTTGGCGATTTACAGCGGTGGCGTGTAGCCTTGATCCAGAAGTTTCAAAAACACGCACCCGTCTCAAGGGGGCGACACCGGCGAGGAATTCAAAAGCATCATGGCCAAGAAAACCGAAAATAGCGGCCCCTCCGTCAGCGCCGAGGAGGCGCTGGAATTCCACGCCATGGGCCGCCCCGGCAAGCTGGAGATCGTCGCCACCAAGCCGATGGCGACGCAGCGCGATCTGAGCCTCGCCTATTCGCCGGGTGTCGCGGTTCCTGTGCTGGCCATCGCCGAAGACCCCAGCCGCGCCTTCGACTACACGACGCGCGGCAACATGGTCGCCGTCATCTCCAACGGCACCGCCATTCTCGGCCTCGGCAATCTCGGCGCGTTGGCCTCCAAGCCGGTGATGGAAGGCAAGGCGGTGCTGTTCAAGCGCTTCGCCGATGTCGATTCCATCGATCTCGAGGTCGACACCGAGGATGCCGACGAATTCATCAATTGCGTGCGCTTTCTCGGCCCGTCCTTCGGCGGCATCAACCTGGAAGACATCAAGGCGCCGGAATGCTTCATCATCGAGCAGCGCCTGCGTGAATTGATGGACATCCCGGTCTTCCATGACGACCAGCACGGCACCGCCATCATCTCGGCCGCCGGGCTGATCAACGCGCTGGAGATCACCGGCCGCGACATGAAGACCACGAAAATGGTCTGCAACGGCGCCGGCGCCGCCGGCATCGCCTGCATCGAACTGATGAAGGCGATGGGCTTTGCCCCCGAGAACATCATCCTGTGCGACACCAAGGGCGTCGTCTACCAGGGCCGCACCGAAGGCATGAACCAGTGGAAGTCGGCGCATGCGGTCAAGACCGACACGCGCAGCCTGGCCGAGGCGCTGGACGGCGCCGACGTCTTCCTCGGCCTGTCGGCCAAGGGCGCATTGACCACCAAGATGGTGCAGTCGATGGCCAAGAACCCGATCATCTTCGCCATGGCCAATCCCGACCCGGAGATCACGCCGGAGGAAGTGGCCGAAATCCGCACCGACGCCATCATGGCCACCGGGCGTTCGGACTACCCCAACCAGGTCAACAATGTGCTGGGCTTCCCCTACATCTTCCGCGGTGCGCTGGATGTCAGGGCCACCACCATCAATGACGACATGAAGATCGCCGCAGCGAGAGCGCTGGCCGACCTGGCGCGCAAGGACGTGCCCGATGATGTCGCCGCCGCCTATCAGGGCAACCGGCCGAAATTCGGCCCCAACTACATCATCCCGGTGCCGTTCGATCCGCGCCTGATCTCGGCCATCCCGCTCGCTGTGGCCAAGGCGGCGATGGAGTCAGGCGTCGCCCGCAAGCCGATCCTCGACCTCGACCGCTACGCGCAGGAACTGTCGGCCCGCCGCGACCCGATCGCCTCGACCTTGCAGCGCATCTACGACCGCGTCCGCCGCCAGCCCAAGCGCATCGTCTTTGCCGAGGGCGAGGAAGAACAGGTGATGCGCGCCGCCGTCTCCTATGTGAACCAGAAGCTCGGCACCGCGATCCTGCTCGGCCGCGACGATGTCATCAAGGAAAACGCCAGGCACGCCGGCATCGACCTCAACAAGCAAGGCATCGAGATCATCAATGCCAGGCTGTCGCGCCGCAACGGCATCTATACCGATTATCTCTACGAGCGCATGCAGCGCAAAGGCTTCCTGTTCCGCGACTGCCAGCGGCTGATCAACAACGACCGCAACCATTTCGCCGCCTGCATGGTGGCGCTGGGCGATGCCGACGGCATCGTCACCGGCGTCACCCGCAACTATTCCACGGCGCTCGACGATATCCGCCGCGTCATCGACGCCAAGCCCGGCCACCGCGTCATCGGCGTCTCCATCGTGCTCGCGCGGGGCAAGACAGTCCTCGTCGCCGACACCGCCGTGCACGACATGCCCAATGCCGAGCAGATCGCCGATATCGCCGAGGAGGCCGCGGGCTTCGCCCGCCGCATGGGCTACGAGCCGAGGCTCGCCATGCTTGCCTATTCGACCTTCGGCCACCCGCAGGGCGAACGTTCCGAGCGCGTGCAGGAAGCGGTGCGCATCCTCGACAAGCGCCGCGTCGATTTCGAATATGACGGCGAGATGGCCGCCGACGTGGCGCTCAACGCCCGCGCCATGGCCCAGTACCCGTTCATCCGGCTGACCGGCCCTGCCAATGTGCTGATCATGCCGGCGTTCCACTCGGCCTCGATCTCGACCAAGATGCTGCAGGAACTCGGCGGCTCCACCGTCATCGGCCCGCTGCTGGTCGGCCTCAACAAGCCGGTCCAGATCGTCTCGCTCAACGCCAAGGATTCGGACATCGTCAACATGGCTGCGATCGCGGCCTATAGCGCGGGAGCCTGATTCGCGGCAAAATCGCCAACCCATAAGAGATTGATAATATTCGGCTGCTATAGGGAACGTTCTCGCCCCCTATGGCCTTATGGCATTGGCGGCGCGCTCAGACCGCCAAAACGGGGGTGCGGCCATGAAGCATGACACGGCATCTGTGGTCGGCCACGGGGTCTACCACGACGAGCGGCTGGACGCGCTGCTCAGCATCACCGGCCGCATGGACGGTTATCTCTACCGTTGCCGCAACGATGCGTCCTACACCATGCTCTACATCAGCGACGGCATTTTCACCGTCAGCGGTTATCGGCCGAGCGACTTCATTCAAAATGCCGTGCGCGACTATGTCTCGGCCATCCACCCGGATGATCTCGCTGCCGTCTATGCCGCCGTCGATACCGCGCTCGAGGCGCGCTGCAACTGGAACGTCGACTACCGCATCGTGCCGCAGGTCGGCGAGCCGCTCTGGGTCCGCGAGATCGGCGGCGGCGTCTGGGACGAGGCCGGCGAACTGGAATTCCTGGAAGGTTTCGTCGTCGACATCAGCGACCGCAAGGTCGTCGAGGATCTCAACGCCGAGCTGCTGCTCGAACTCAAGGCCGCCAATGAGGAACTCTCCGTACAAAAGCGCGAGATCGAGCTGGCCAAGCAGCACAGCGACCACTCGGCCAACCACGATGCATTGACCGGCCTGCCCAACCGGCGCGCCTTTCACAACGAGCTGAGGTCGGTGATCGACCGCTGCGACAGCACCGGCCAGGCGGCCGGCCTGCTGTTCATCGACCTCGATAGGTTCAAGAAGGTCAACGACACGCTCGGCCACGAGGCCGGCGACGCGCTGCTGCAGGAGGTGGCGGGTCAGCTTCGCACCATCCTGCGCAGCGCTGATTTCGTGGCGCGGCTCGGTGGAGACGAGTTCGCATTCCTGTTTTCAGGAGAGGCTAGCCGGGCCCGACAGAAGGCCGTGGGCGTCGCCGAACGTATCCTGGAAAAGCTGCGGATCAAGGTGCCGACGCCGAATGGTGCCATCCATGTTGGTTGCACCGTTGGCGTCGCCATCTACCCGGCGGAAGCGTCCGATTCGGAGGCGCTGATAACGCTCGCCGACCGACTGATGTACATCGGCAAAAAGAGCGGCCGCAACCGGCTGGTCACCGCCGGGGCTTTGGAACCCGGGCCTACGTCCGACGGCCTTCGCCGCACCGCCTGAGCGGAGCGCCGGACAGCCTGAACCGGCGGGCACCCTCATCTGGCTGGGCGCTGCGCGCCGAAAGATGGCCCTACAGCAACCCCGCCAGTTGGGCCGCGCTGCGCAAATTCTGCCGCGGCCTTGGCCCAAGCTGCTGGATCACCAGCCCGGCGGCTAGCGAGCCGAGATCGCCGCAATCCTTCAGGCTGCGCCCGCTCGTATAGCCATAGAGGAAACCGGCGGCGTAGAGGTCGCCGGCGCCAGTGGTGTCGACCAGTTCGCGGATCGTCGTCGCCTGGATGGTGACGGTCTCGTCGCCGCGCACGATCACTGAGCCTTTTTCGGAGCGGGTGACGGCGGCAATCTTGCAGTCCTTGCGGATAGCCGCCAGCGCCTCGTCGAAGGATTTTGTCTGGTAGAGCGACTTGATCTCGTGGCTGTTGGCAAAGACGATGTCGACAGTGCCCGAGCGCATCAGCTCGAGGAACTCGTCCCGGTAGCGGTCGACGCAGAACGAATCCGACAACGTCATCGACACTTCGCGCCCGGCCTCGTGTGCGAGCTTCGCCGTCTGCCGGATCGCCTCCTTGGCGCGCGGCGGATCCCACAGATAGCCCTCGAAATAGGTAACCTTGGCGCCGGATGCCTTGTCGGCCTCGACGTCTTCCGGGCCGAGTTCGACGCAGGCGCCGAGATAGGTATTCATCGAACGCTCGCCATCGGGGGTGACGAATATCATCGAGCGCGCCGTCGGCGGCTGTCCCTCAAGCGGCCTGGTGTCGAAGGCAACGCCCTGGGCATGGATGTCATGGGCGTAGATTTCGCCGAGCGGATCGTTCGACACCTTGCCGAAGAAGGCGGCGCGGCCGCCGAAGCTGGCGACGCCCGCCGCCGTGTTGCCGGCGCTGCCGCCCGAGGCCTCGATCGCCGGCCCCATGCGGCTGTAGAGCAGCTCGGCGCGCTTGGTGTCGATGAGGTTCATCGCACCCTTGATGATGCCGTTGGTCTCGAGAAAAGCGTCGTCGCACTGGGCGATGATGTCGACAATGGCATTGCCGATGCAAAGCACGTCAAAATCCGGCATCAATGTCTCCGCCTCGGAACCTGCCGGCTTTCTGCCGCGCCCGGGCGGGTCTACAGCATCACCCCGAAAAATGGCAACCGATTTCCATCCTTTGCCGGCCCAAGCCGGCGCGCGCGCCTGGGACGAGGCTCCATCACAGTTCGACCGTGGCCGAAGCATCTGACCGCCGGGTCGCCTACAAGCTTGGCCTCAAATCAAGCGCTGGAAGCACCCGCATGCAAGCAAAGACCGACATGACCACCGAACTGGCGCTGCTTGGCGTGCTGGCCGCCCTGTGGGGCGCGTCCTATACCTTCATCAAGATCGGTGTCGAGACGATCCCGCCGATATCCTTCATCGCTGCCCGCACCTTGATTGCCGGCGCCATCCTGCTCGCGCTGATCCGCTGGCGCGGCCTCGCCATGCCCAAGGACAGCGCGACCTTGTGGCGGTTCATGGTCCAGGCCTGCCTCAACAGCGTCGTGCCATTCACGCTGATCGCCGCCGCCGAGCGCTCCATCGACGCCGGCCTCGCCACCATTCTCAACGCGACCTCGCCGATCTTCACCTTCCTGCTGACCGCGCTTATCACCCGCCATGAATCCGTGACCGCACGCAAGCTGTTCGGTGTCGGTGCCGGCATTGCCGGCATTTGCCTGATCGTCGGCACCCAGGCGCTTGGCGGGCTCGGCCATCAATTGTGGGCGCAGCTTGCCGTCATTGCCGCCACGGTCTGCTATGCCGGCGCCGCCATTTTCGGCCGCGGCTTTAGGGGACTCGACCCGATGCTGCCGGCCGCCGGCTCGATGCTGTGCGGCGCGGTCATCCTCGTCCCCTTGAGCCTGGCCTTCGACCGCCCGTGGACCCTGTCGCCTTCAATGGCGTCGATACTGGCCTTGTTGGCATTGTCGGTGTTCTCCACGGCGCTGGCCTTCTGCATCTTTTTCCGCCTCATCCACACGCTTGGTTCGGTCGGCACGACGTCGCAGGCCTATCTGCGCGTGCCGATCGGCGTCGGCATCGGCGTCGTGTTCCTCGGCGAGAGCCTTGGGCCGACAGCTTTCTGGGGCATGGGCTGCGTCGTCGCCGGCGTTGCGGCAATGACCATCCCAGCCCGCTCCCGGGCGCTGGCGCGCTAGATCGTGATGAGATTTGGTTGAAATCTCATCATGATCTAACCCTTTGTTGAAGCATGATCTTTTCCAAAAACCGGTACCCACTTTTTGGGATCATGCTCTAGTTCCCGTCCGGAATTGCGCCCGCTCCAGCAGGCTTGCGGCTGACAGGGTCTCAGCCTATGTCGGAGATATCCGTTCGTTCCTGGGGGTGAAACGCCGTGATCTTCAACGCTGCCCGCGCCGCCTTCAGCCGGCTGTTTTCTCCCGAATTCCGCGCGGTTTTCCTGAAGACGCTGGGCTTGACCGTCCTGGCGCTGGTCGCGTTGTGGTTCGTCTTGACCGGGCTTGTCGATTGGCTGGCCCTGCCATGGGTTCACTCCTTGCTGCCCGGCCTGCCGTCCTGGGCCGGATGGCTGAGCGGCATCATCGCTGCCATCGCGCTTGCCTTCGGGATGGCGCTGCTGATCGCGCCGGTGACGGCAATCGTGGCGGGCCTGTTTCTCGAAGACATCGCCGAAGTGGTCGAGCGCACCGACTATCCGGCCGATCCCGTCGGACGCGCCATGCCGGCGCTGCGCTCGCTCGTGTTGTCGGTGAAATTCTTCGGCGTTGTCATCCTGGGCAACATCGTCGCCCTGCTGCTTCTGTTGGTTCCGGGCGTCAACATCGCCGCCTTCTTCATCGTCAACGGCTATCTGCTGGGACGTGAATTCTTCGAATTCGCCGCCATGCGCTTCCGCCCGGAAGACGAGGCGAGGGCGTTGCGCCGGAAACATGCCGGCACCGTGTTTCTGGCCGGGCTGCTCATTGCCGCCTTTCTCGCCGTGCCCCTGCTCAACCTGCTGACGCCGCTCTTTGCCGCCGCCATGATGGTGCATCTGCACAAGGCGGTCGGCGCGCGGGAGAGCGCCGGGCGATAGGCCTATCAACGCAGAAGAAAACCGCGTCCCAATTCGTCATCCGGCTCGACGGTGAATTCCGCCCGGCCCGAATAGTAGGCGTGGCCGCCGACGCGGGCGATGATCGCATCATGCGGGCCGGCCATGGTCGTGCGCGCCACCGCTCCGGAAAAGCGCGAGCCGGCGATGCTTTCGAAGGACCGCTCCTGACCAGGGTTGATCTCACCCTTGGCATGCATTGCCGCCAGCCGCGCGGTGACGCCGGAGCCGGTCGGCGAGCGGTCGACCTCGGCATCGGCAAAGACGCAGATGTTTTTTGTTGCCTCGCCGGAGAACGCATCGTGTCCATCGGTGAGGATGGTGCCGTAGAGGAAAGCGAGATCGGCATGGTCGGGATGCGATAGAGGGAACGCCGCCTTCAGCCGTTCGGTCAGCGCGGTTGCCGCGTCGACGAAATCGCGCACCCGGCTGCGGCCGAACTCCAGGCCGAATTGATGGCAGTCGGCCAGCGCGTAGAAGGCGCCGCCATAGGCGATGTCGAACGCAATCTTGCCGTATCCCCCCAATTCGATTTGTTGGTCATGGGCAAACAGAAAGGCCGGCACGCTTTCGAACGACACCGATCCCGCTTTGCCGTCCCTGACCTCGACCGAGGCGACGACCATGCCGCACGGCGCCTCGATGTTGACGGTGGTGATTGGCTCCTGCTTGACCACCAGCCCTTCGTCGACGGCGTAGCGGCCAAGCGCAATGATGGCGTGGCCGCACATCGTCGAATAGCCCTCGTTGTGCATAAACAGCACGGCCAGCTCGGCGCCGGGCAGGTCGGGCTCCACCAGCAGCGCGCCATACATGTCGTAGTGGCCGCGCGGCTCGAAGATCAGCAGCTTGCGCAAATGGTCGAGGTGGTCGCGCACATAGGCGCGCTTTTCCAGGATCGTGCCTTTGGGAATGTCTGGATAGCCGTCCGTGACGATCCTGACCGGCTCACCGCCGGTGTGCATGTCGACGACGGTGAGCGTCATGCGCCGGGACCCCTACCCTGAGGATTTGGAAAACAGCGCCTGCAATTTGCCGAACGGCATGGCGGCGCGGGTGAAGCCGAACGTGCCGTCCTGCTGGATCTCTCGCGCCGCGGTTTCCAGCATGCCGAAGGCGAAATTGGTCAGCCACGGCCCAAGCGAGATGCGCTTGACCCCGGCCATGGCGAGGTCGGCGATGGTGAAGGCCGGGAGTGCCATGACATTGACCGGCCTGCTCACTGCCGAGCAGACGTTCCGGATGGTCTCGACATCTTTGAGGCCCGGCGCATAGAGCACGTCGGCGCCGGCCTTTTCGAAGGCCTGCAGCCGCTTGATCGTGTCGTCGAGATCCGGTTTGCCCCAAAGGAAATTCTCGGCCCGCGCGGTGAAGACGAAATCATGCTTGAGCGCCCGTGCGGCTTCAGCAGCAGCTGCAACGCGCTCGACGGCGTGTGAAAACTCATAGATGGGCTTGTCGGGATCGCCGGTATGGTCCTCGATCGAGCAGCCGGCGAGACCTGCCGCTTCGGCCGCAAAAACCGTCTCGGCGGCACTCGTCGCGCTGTCGCCCTTGCCTTTCTCGAGATCGGCCGACACCGGCAGGCTGGTTGCCGCCGTCAGCTCGCGGCAATGGTGGATCATCGCCTCGAAGGTCACTGCGCCATCGGGCAGGCCGCGCGAGAAGGCAAAACCGGCGCTGGTGGTCGCCAGCGCCTTGAAACCGAAGGACGCCAGGAGCTTGGTCGTGCCGACATCCCAGGGGTTGGGCATGACGAAGGTCGAGGCGTGCAGGTCGCGAAAGATCTTGCCCTTGTCCATGAGTGCTCCCTTCAGATGCGAAATGCCGGCAGATTCTATCGTGCAGCAATGCACCGAGCAAACGAATGCGGTTGGCTCAGAAGCGTTTGGCGTTCTCTCCTGCCAATCTGTCCAGCGCATCGGAATCCTTGACATAGTGCAACGTTTTTTTGTCCCAATGATAGGTGACGGAAATTGCGTGGGCTTCAGGCTTGGGCGGCTGGTCGTCGCAGCTCTCGCCGTTGAGCACCGTGGCGTCGGTCACCGTCACTTTGACCGCGGCATGAGGCTGTCCGTCAGCGATCGTCTGGAAAGCAACGTCCTGCTTCCGGCTGTAGGCGCACAGGTTCTCATCGAAGGTGAAGATCATGTCGATCAGTTGGAATTTGTCGTCGCGCACCATGATCAGCGGCGTGATTGCGTAGTTTTGGCTTGAATTGAAATGCGCGCTCATGGTGATCACGATGTCGTCGTTCGGCCCAACGGAAAGCTTGCCCGGTTCACGGAAATAGGTGCCGCGGTCGAGCGCGACATTGACGGCGTCGAGCAGCTTCGGCTTGTCTGTGATGTCGTAGAGCGCCAGCACGGCATAGCCTTCGGCGCTGTCGGGAGAGTCGCCGAGGTCGTAGAGCATCGCCAGCCGGTCCTTGCCCCCGGCCTTGATGGCGAGCACGCCGGCGTTGGAGAGGCCCGATGTCTCAGGCGGCGAACCGCCGCCATCCGGTCCCTCGATGTGGCGCATCTCGATCGGCAATCCACCCCGGTAGAAACCGTTGCTGTTACCTGCGAGGCCGGGAATGACCATCCTTGCGAGGTCCAGATAGGTCACATCCATGTGGCCGGGGATGGCGCTGCCGAATTCCGGGAAGCTGACGGCTTGCGCGCCGGCTGCGGTCCAAAGCCACGGCAGCAGCACAAGCGCTAGAGCAATTTCAGGAAAAGTGTGTGCGGTTTTCCGGCCGGAAATTGCGACAAAACAAAAAGATAGAGCGGTTCGCCGTTTCCATGAAACGGTGAAACGCTTTAGGATGGAGCGAAGCAGGTTCGTTGGCATGGGCGCCTCAGGCTGGCCGCGCGGAACCTAACACAGCTTCAGTGGATCGGCACCAGCCCGGCAAGTTCGCGCATGTCGTCGAACAGGACGCCGCCGGCGCTGGCCAGGCCATCGCGGTCGGAATAGGGATCGCCATGATAGGAATAGACACGCATGCCGGCGGCAATGCCGGCCTGCGTGCCGGCAACGCTGTCCTCGATGACGATGCAGTCGGCGGGCACAAAGCCCATGGTCTTTGCCGCATGCAGGAACAGGTCCGGGAACGGCTTGCCGCGGCTGACCATGGTCGAAGAGAACATGCCATGCTCGAACAGCGGCAGCAGCCCGGTCTGGCCGAGCGTGATGTGCATCTTCGAGATACGCGCGGAAGTGGCGACGCAATAGGGAATGCCGGCCGCGCGAACCGCCTCGATGAAGTCGCGCACATAGGGGATCGCCTCGACGCCATGCGCAAACAGATCGGGCAGGCCGGCATTCCAGCGATCGACGAAATCGGCGCCGAGCCGCACCGTGGTCGTCTCTTCGATTTCCTTCTGCACCGAAGCCATGCTGCGGCCGGAAAAATATTTGCGGCAATATTCGAATGTGGTGGGATAACCGGCGGCAACAAACCACTCGGCAAGCCGCCGGTTGGCAAGGTTCTCGGTGTCGACCAAGATACCGTCGCAGTCGAAGATGACCAGTTTCGGTATGCTCATTCAGGCGGTGCCGGTCGATCCGAACCCGCCCGCGCCGCGCGTCGTGGCGCCGGCCAGCGAGCGCTCCTCAACCGTCACCTGCGTCACCGCGGCAAAGACGATCTGGGCAATGCGCATGCCGCGCGTCACCGCGAAATCCTCGTCGCCAAGGTTGACCAGCAGCACCTTGACCTCGCCGCGATAGTCGCTGTCGATCGTGCCCGGTGAATTGAGGACGGTCAGCCCATGCTTGAAGGCAAGGCCGGAGCGCGGCCGCACCTGGCCTTCCATTCCTTCGGGAATTTCCAGGATCAGACCGGTCGGCACCAAGGCGCGCTTGCCAGGCAGGATCAGCAGCGGCCGGTCTTCCGGCACCGCGGCGCGCAGATCCATGCCGGCGGCGCCGGTGCTTTCGTAAGCGGGAAGGGGAAGTCCATCGCCATGCGGCAACCTGACGAAGCCGACGGTTGGACCGATGACGGAGGAATTGTGGAGGGCTGCGCGCATAAAATCGATCCTATCGGCGCGAACGGCGATTCGGTCAACTCGTCCGCAGGCCTATCAACGGCTTTCTTTCGGGCGTCAGTGTGACCTAGCGCAATTCCACCGGAACGACCGTCGTCTCCTTGATCTCCTCCATGACGAAGGAGGCCGAAACGTCCGACAGCGCCACCTTGGCGATCAGCCGCTGATAGAGCCGGTCATAGGCCTTCATGTCAGCGACGCGGGCGCGCAGCACGTAGTCGAGATCGCCGGACATGCGATAGACTCCGGTGATCTCGGGAAAACCAGTCACCGCCGCCCGAAACTTCTGCAGCCAGTCCGGGTCATGATTGGACGTGCGGATCAGGATGAACACCGAAAGCCCGAGCCCGAGCTTGTCGGCATCGACCAGCGCCACCCGCCCGGTGATGACGCCGTCCTCTTCCAGCCGCTTGACCCGGCGCCAGCAGGCGTTGCGCGACAGCGACACTTTTTCGGAGAGCTGATCGACCGACAGTGTGCCGTCGCGTTGCAGCTCGGCCAGCAATCTTCGGTCGATTTCATCGAATTCAAGCGCCATGTTGGGAGGAATGTCCCGAACGACGGCGTTAGACAAGGACAAATTGAGACCGATGAACCTTTACCCCGTGGCAGGATACCCACATCGGGGCTTATCCCGGCAGGAGGGATCACCATGACGACGCTGTTTTCGAAGCTGTTCACCTCTCACCCGGCCAAGGTGGGCGAGACCTATTTCAGCCATATGGCCTTTGCCGCCTGGTTCTGCTCGCGCCTCCTGATGGCCGCTGGTGCGGCACTCGTTCACGCTTTCTTGCCGTTTCTCTTCGAAACTACGGCAAGCCGAATCGTTCGCGAACTCTATGAACGGACGCACAACAGAGGCTCGCACGCGGTCAAGGAGCCCCAGGCTCTCTTGGATCGCGCCTAGGATTGGTTAGAAGCGATGTGCAGATGGGCGGCCTATCTGGGTGAAGCGGTCTTCCTCGAAGACGTCGTCACCGCGCCTTGCCACTCGCTGATTGCCCAGAGCCATTGCGCCCAGGAAGCCAAGTCGCCGACCAATGGAGACGGTTTCGGCCTTGCCTGGTATGGCGACCGGCCCGAGCCCGGCCTCTACCGCGACATCCTGCCGGCCTGGTCGGATCCCAATCTGAAAAGCCTGTGCCGGCAGATCAAATCCGGCCTGTTCCTCGCCCATGTCAGGGCGTCGACCGGCGGCGCCACCAGCCGCATGAACTGCCATCCCTTCATCTCCGGCAGCTGGTCGTTCATGCACAATGGCCAGATCGGCGGCTTCGAAAAGATCCGCCGCGCGCTGGAGAACTCGCTCTGCGACGCCGTCTTCGACCAGCGCGAGGGCACCACCGATTCCGAGCTGCTTTTCCTGCTGATGATCGACGAGGGTCTTGCTGGCGACCCGCAAGGGGCAGTATCGCGCGCCACCGCCCGCGTCATCGAGGCATCGCGCCGCGCCGGTCTGGAGCCAGCCTTGAAACTGACTGCGGCCTTTTCGGATGGAAAGGCGCTGTATGCCGTGCGCTATGCCAGCGACGATCACGCGCCGACGCTGTACACGTCGGTGCGCAATGCCGGCCGTTGCATCGTGTCGGAGCCTTTCGATCGCGAGGGCGGGGAATGGCAGGCCATCCCGCCCGCGAGTTTTGTCACGATCAGCGGCGATGGGATGGTTATTCGGCCGTTCGTGCCGGCAACTGCGAAGCTCGCGCTGGTGGGCTGATCGAAGGAAACAGGGTAGGCCGCATTCCTTCGCGCCCCCCTCAACCGAACCGGTCAGCGCAATTACGATCAAGCGTTCCCTGTCCTAGAAATGCTGAACTCACTTCAAGCCGCGCCTGCCATTTGGCGAAGGCGCCGACTGCCGGAGCATTCGCCATGGACCTAGTCTTCTCCTCGACCGTCGACCTCGCTACGACGATTGCGGCGCGAAAAATCTCCGCCGTTGAGGCGCTAGACGCGCAACTGGCGCAGATTGACCTGCATAACGAGGCGGTCAACGCGGTCGTCAATCTCGAGCGGGAAGGCGCCCGCGAGCGCGCGAAACAGGCCGACGCGGTGCAGGCGCGCGGCGATGGGCTCGGACCGCTGCATGGCGTGCCTTTCACGTTGAAGGACATGCACCAAACCGCTGATATGAAGACCACGGTTGGTTTCGCACCATTCGCCGACTATGTGGCAAAGGCAGACAGTCCGGTCGTCGCCCGATTGAAAGCCGCAGGCGGCATCCTGATTGGAAAGACCAATGTCGCGACGATGCTGGGCGACTGGCAATCGGACAATCCGCTGTTCGGTCGCACCAGCAATCCGTGGAACCGCTCGCGCACGTCAGGCGGGTCCAGCGGTGGCGCAGCGGCAGCGGTGGCGACCGGCATGACGCCGTTCGATGTCGGCACCGACATGCAGGATTCGATCCGCCTGCCGTCGGCTTTTTGCGGCGTCTACGGGTTGAAACCGACCGAGCACCGCGTGTCCCTGGCCGGCGCCTTCCCCGATCCGAACGGCGCGGCGCGTAGCGTGCGGCTGATGTCCTGCCTCGGCCCGCTGGCGCGCAGCGTGGACGATCTTGCGCTGATCTACAAAATCATCGCCGGCCCGGACGGAGCAGACACCGACCTCGCGCCGGTGCCCGTAGAGGCCATGCCCAGGCTCGACCTCAAGACATTGCGCATCGCCGTCGCGCCGTCCTTCCCCGGCTTTCCGGTGGCTGGTAAAATCGCTGCCGCGGTCGAAAGCCTGGCCAAGCGCTTGCAATCAGCAGGGGTGATTGTGGAAGAAGCGAACTTGCCTGAGATCGATCTGCATGACGATCTGGAGCAGGGCGGCGATCTGATCGGCATGATGCTGGAGGCAGCGCAGCCCGAACCGCCGGAGCAGCCAACGCCGATCACCAATTGGTTCGAGGCGCTCGCTCGCCGCGACCGCTCGATCCTGGCCTGGGACAGGTTCTTCGAAACCTGCGATGCCTTGCTGTGCCCGGTCGCCATGACCACGGCCTTCGCGCATTGTGAGCCCGGCACGCCGATCGAAGTCGACGGCAAGGAGCAAAGCTATTGGATGCTACCGGCCTATGGCGCGGTCTTCAATTATTCCGGCCATCCGGCACTCTCGCTGCCCTGCGGGCAAGACCGCGACGGCCTGCCTATCGGCCTGCAACTGGTCGGCAAGCGCTGGTCGGAATCGCGGCTGCTCGGCATCGCCAAGGCGATCGAAGCGCTGACCGGCGGCTTCAAGCGTACGCCGGGCTACTGAGCAAACCGACCCAACCCATAAGGCGTCAGCAGCGGATCACGCTCGCCGTCGAGAATTTCGCGCGTGGCGAACAGCCCGACCGCGGGCGCCAGCGTGATGCCGGAATGCATGACGGCGACATAGAGGCCGTCGGCGCCCTCGGCGCGGCCGATGATCGGAAAGCCGTCGATCGGCGTCGGCCGGTAGCCAACCGTGTGGAAATCGAATTCCAGTTCGTCGGCGCCGCGCAAAGCCGCCTTCATTGCTGCAAACAGCTCGCGCGCCGTGGCGTCGGGATTCTCACCGGGATCGCTCCCCGCGAAATCCGAGCCGGCGATGATGCGGCCCTCCGCCGTCTGGCGCATATGCAGCCTCTCGGCATGCACCAGCCCGGTGAGGAGCTTCTTGTAGGGCTGCGAGTGGACGATCAGACCGGGCGGCGTCTCGATCGGCAGCTTGATGCCGGCGGTAGCGGCAATATCGGGCGCCCCGACACCGGCTGCGATCACCACCTCTTCGGCTGGCATCAGCCCATGCGATGTATCGACACCGGCAATCCTGCCATCGGTCTGGACAAGTGCGGTTACAGAACTGGAGAGAACGCGCGCACCTTGCCGTTCTGCGTCGGCCAGCAGCGCCTTGGCCGCTGCGACCGGTTCGGCCACGCCTTCTTCCGCGACATAGACAGCGAATTCCGGCGGCTCGACGAGATTGGGCTCGATTTGCGCTGCCCGCCCGGCGTCGACGCGTTCGATGCCGTAACCCCAGGAAGCGTGCTCAGCCGCGTAGGCTTCGAGCCGGTCGGCCGGCAAATCCCAGCACAAGCCGCCGCACCAGGCGAGCGGCAGTCCAGGCAACTCGTCTGCCAGCCGCTTCCACTCGGCCATGGCGCGGGTGCGCAGCCGGAAATAGATTTCGGGGTTACCCCAGCTGGCGTTGATCCAGGCAAAGGAATTGGGCGTCGCGACGCCACCGGCGCCGCTCTCCGAAACCACCGTCACCCGCGCGCCAGCCTTGGTCAGGTGCCAGGCGATGGAAGCGCCGACAATGCCGGCGCCGATGACGATGACTTCTTTAGCGCTGCTCATACCGGACCTCTCAAAATGGGCTCCTCTGATGCCACCGCAGCGGGTTAAGCTCAAGGGCGGTCGAGGCCTGCCGGCCCGAAACGGTCGACAGGCTGGCAATGCGCTGCTAGAAGCCCGCGCCACAGACAGGATTCCAGAAATTGGCTGAAGACATCGAACAGGCGGTATCGCGCCGCCGCACTTTCGCGATCATCGCCCACCCCGACGCCGGCAAGACGACGCTCACCGAAAAGCTGCTGCTGTTCGGCGGCGCCATCCAGCTTGCCGGCGAGGTCAAGGCCAAGAAGGACCGCATCCAGACCCGGTCCGACTGGATGAAGATCGAGCGCGAGCGCGGCATTTCGGTCGTCACTTCGGTGATGACCTTCGAATACGAGGACAATGTCTTCAACCTGCTCGACACGCCAGGTCACGAGGATTTCGCCGACGACACCTATCGTACGCTCTCGGCGGTCGACTCGGCCGTCATGGTCATCGACGCCGCCAAGGGCATCGAGCCGCGCACGCTGAAACTGTTCGAGGTCTGCCGGCTGCGCGACATCCCGATCATCACCTTCATCAACAAGATGGACCGCGAAAGCCGCGACCCGTTCGAAATTCTCGACGAGATCGAGCAGAAGTTGGCGCTGGACACCGCCCCCATCACCTGGCCGATCGGCCGCGGCAAGACTTTTGCCGGCACCTACCACCTGGCGCTCAACGCTGTGCGCAGGGGCGATGCCGAGAAAGACCGCACGCCGGTCAACGGCCCCGACTCCAACCGCGTCGCCGGCCTGCTGCCGGAAAACGAGCGCGAGGCCTTCATCGAGGAGCTGGAGCTCGCGCGCGAAGCTTGCCGCCCGCTCGACATCGACGCCTTCCGAGAAGGCCATCTGACACCGGTCTATTTCGGCTCCGCGCTGCGCAATTACGGCGTGCGCGACCTGATCGAGGCGCTCGGCGCCTTCGGGCCGCCGCCGCGCGCGCAGGAGGCAGACACCCGCAAGGTCGAGGCGACGGAGGAGAAGATGACGTCCTTCGTGTTCAAGATCCAGGCCAATATGGACCCCAACCATCGCGACCGCATCGCCTTCGTGCGCGTCTGTTCGGGCAAGCTCGAGCGCGGCATGAAGGCCAAGCTGGTGCGCACCGGCAAGCCGATGAGCCTGTCGGCGCCGCAGTTCTTCTTTGCCCGCACCCGCGTCACCGCCGACGAAGCGTTTGCCGGCGATGTCGTCGGCATTCCCAACCACGGCACGCTGCGTATCGGCGATACGCTGACCGAAGGCGAGGAGATACTGTTCCGCGGCGTACCTAACTTCGCGCCGGAAATCCTGCGCCGTGTGCGCCTCGGCGACGCGATGAAGGCGAAAAAACTCAAGGAAGCGCTGCACCAGATGGCCGAGGAAGGCGTCGTGCAGCTGTTTTCGCCGGAAGACGGCTCGCCGGCCATCGTCGGTGTCGTCGGCGCGTTGCAGCTCGACGTCTTGAAGGAGCGGCTGAATTTCGAATACACGCTGCCGGTCGAAT
The DNA here is from genome assembly GCF_030323165.1 of Mesorhizobium sp. C416B. Lineage (NCBI taxonomy): Bacteria > Pseudomonadati > Pseudomonadota > Alphaproteobacteria > Hyphomicrobiales > Phyllobacteriaceae > Mesorhizobium > Mesorhizobium sp. C416B. Next base: position 3,175,522 of record NZ_CP100471.1, on the reverse strand, counting down.
TCGAAATGTCGCGCTTCTCGGTCTGCCGCTGGATCTCGGCCGACGACAAGGGCGAGACGCTTCGCTTCATCGAAGCGCATCGCGGCGACATCGCCCGCGACCTCGACAACGACCCTGTGTTTCTGGCCCAGCACGCCTTCTCGCTGAACTACGAAGCCGAACGCTGGAAGGCGATCCGCTTCGCAACCGTCAAGGACTACCAGGTCCGCGACAAGGCGGCGTAAGGCGCCATCTTGCCTTCTCCCCGTTCACTGGGAGAAGGTGCCCGAAGCGCGGATGAGGGGCAGCGAGGCGTTGAGGGCTTCACTCAGCCTTTGGCAGCTTCCTCGATCTTGGCGATATCGATCTTGCTCATCTGCATCATCGCCGACATCACCCGCCCGGCCTTGGCCCGGTCCGGATCCAGAAGCAGGCGCGGCAGTTGCTCCGGCACGACTTGCCAGGAGACGCCGAACTTGTCCTTCAGCCAGCTGCATTGCGACGGTTCGCCGCCGCCTTCGATGAGCTTGTCCCAGAAATAATCGACCTCTTCCTGGGTCTTGCAGTCGATCGACTGTGACATCGCCTCGTTGAACTTGAATTGCGGTCCGCCGTTGAGTGCCTGGAACTGCACGCCGTCGAGTTCGAACGTGGTCACCAGCGCCTTGCCGGCATCGGCTTGGCCTTCGGGCCAACGCAGCACGCTCAGCACCTTCGAATTCTTGAAGATGGAGACGTAGAAATTCATCGCCTCTTCGGCCTGGCCATCGAACCACAGGCAGGTGGTGATCTTTTGCATGTCATGCTCCTCGGGTGTTTGGTTGCGGTTACAGGTGAAGCTGCTGACTTATAGCAATGGTGCCATTCCCTTGCCGTCGTCCAAGGACGGATGCCGGGCTAGCGATCCGACACTGGCCGGCAATCTTTTTCGAAACCCTGATTTTCAGCGAGACTCTGGCGCATTGCAAAAAAGTGGCCAGACCATACTTGCCGGTCTATAAACCCTGCGATCCAAGTTCCGCGCCGCCACGCTCCGCACCGGGCGCAGCCAGCCAGCCAAGGAAAATTCATGCCTGCCTATCGCTCCCGCACCACCACCCACGGCCGCAACATGGCCGGCGCCCGCGGCCTGTGGCGCGCCACCGGCATGAAGGATTCGGATTTCGGCAAGCCGATCATCGCGGTGGTCAATTCCTTCACCCAGTTCGTGCCGGGTCATGTCCATCTGAAAGACCTTGGCCAGCTGGTGGCGCGCGAGATCGAGAAGGCCGGCGGCGTCGCCAAGGAATTCAACACCATCGCCGTCGATGACGGCATCGCCATGGGCCATGACGGCATGCTCTATTCGCTGCCGTCGCGCGAGCTGATCGCGGACTCGGTCGAATATATGGTCAACGCGCATTGCGCCGATGCCATGGTCTGCATCTCCAATTGCGACAAGATCACGCCCGGCATGCTGATGGCCTCCTTGCGCCTCAATATCCCAAGCGTCTTCGTCTCCGGGGGGCCGATGGAAGCCGGCAAGGTGGTGCTCGCCGGCAAGACACAAGCGCTCGACCTGGTCGACGCCATGGTTGCCGCCGCCGACGACAAGATCTCCGACGAGGACGTCAAGGTCATCGAGCGCTCGGCTTGCCCGACCTGCGGCTCGTGCTCGGGCATGTTCACCGCCAATTCGATGAACTGCCTGACCGAAGCACTGGGGCTCTCGCTGCCGGGCAACGGCTCGACGCTGGCAACCCACGCCGACCGCAAGCGGCTGTTCGTCGAGGCGGGTCACCTTATCGTCGATCTCGCCCAGCGCTACTACGAGCAGGATGATGAGACGGCGCTGCCGCGCAGCATCGCCTCGAAGGGCGCCTTCGAGAACGCCATGACGCTCGACATCGCCATGGGCGGCTCGACCAATACGGTGCTGCATATCCTGGCCGCCGCCCACGAGGGCGAAGTCGATTTCACCATGGAAGACATCGACCGGCTGTCACGGCGGGTTCCGGTGCTATGCAAGGTCGCACCGGCCAAGTCCGACGTGCATATGGAAGACGTCCACCGCGCAGGCGGCATCATGGCCATCCTCGGCCAGCTCGACAATGCCGGGCTGCTCAACCGCAACCTGCCGACGGTGCATACGGCAAGCCTCGGCGAAGCGCTCGACCATTGGGACATCTCCCGCACCTCGAGCCAGAGCGTCCGCGACTTCTTTCTCGCCGCTCCGGGTGGCGTGCCGACACAGGTCGCCTTCAGCCAGGACCGCCGCTGGGACGAGCTCGACCTCGACCGCGAGAAGGGCGTCATCCGCTCAGCCGAGACGCCGTTCTCCAGAGACGGCGGGCTTGCGGTTCTGAAAGGCAATCTCGCGCTCGACGGCTGCATCGTGAAGACGGCCGGCGTTGACGAGTCGATCCTGAAGTTCACCGGCCCGGCCCGCGTGTTCGAAAGCCAGGACGCTTCCGTGAAGGCGATCCTGTCCAACGAAATCAAGGCCGGCGATGTCGTCGTCATCCGCTATGAAGGACCGCGCGGCGGTCCCGGCATGCAGGAAATGCTCTACCCCACGAGCTATCTAAAGTCGAAAGGCCTCGGCAAAGCCTGCGCGCTGGTCACCGACGGCCGCTTCTCCGGCGGCACATCAGGCCTGTCGATCGGCCATGCCTCGCCCGAAGCAGCGGAAGGCGGCACGATCGGACTGGTGCAGGAAGGCGATACGATCGAGATCGACATCCCCAACCGCACGATCCGGCTTGCTGTCAGCGACGCTGAACTCGACGCGCGCCGCGCGGCCATGGAGGCAAAGGGCGCCATGGCCTGGAAGCCCGAGGAAAAGCGCAAGCGCAAGGTGACGACCGCGCTGCGCGCTTACGCCGCCTTCGCCACCAGCGCCGACAAGGGCGCGGTGCGGCACGTGCCGGAGTGATCCAGCCCGGCTAGTGGTACTGGCCGTACCAAGGCGATTTCGGATCGGGAAGATAGGGCCAATCCGTGCGGGTTGGCAGCGATCGCTTTGCGTCTTCCGCCTGTGATGGTGTCAAGAAGATGCCGAACAGGTCGTTTCCACCGTTGAGCGCGTAGTATCGCACGCCCGAATGGGTGAGTTGGTCATTGATGATTTTGAAGAAGACATAAGTGGCCGTGCCCCAGCTTTTGTCTTCGCTGCCCACACTATCCGGGGCGTATATCACGAACTCCTGGCCAGCCGAGCGCACGGCATATCGTGAAGCGTACATGTCTACGCTTTCCTCGATTGCGATTGGGTCTTTCACATATTGCCGAAGCTCGGGCAAAACTTCTTGGTAGGTCTTTGCGATTCCTTGTTCGGCGAGGTTCTCCGCGTCGAGGTGATGCGCCTTGTCGTAGTCGAGAGCCATGGCAGGAGATTGCGCGGCAAAGGTGCCCAACAAGACGGATCGTAGAAAGGACATGAACCGAGCAGCGCGCATACTCGCACTCCGTTATGGCATCAGCTGATATTCATAAAGCTTCTGATACAGCCCGCCTTGGTTGAGCAGCGTGCGATGCGCGCCGCTTTCCACCACGTTGCCGGCCTCCAGCACCACGATCGTGTCGGCCTGGTGCACGGTCGACAGGCGGTGGGCAATGACGATGGTGGTGCGCCCGACCGTCAGCTGCTGCAGCGCGTCGCGGAAAAGCGCCTCGGATTCGGCGTCGAGCGCGCTGGTCGCCTCGTCGAGCAGCAGGATTTCGGCATTGCGCAGCATGGCGCGCGCGATCGAGATGCGCTGGCGCTGGCCGCCTGACAGCAGCGCGCCATTCTCGCCGACATCCGTGTCGTACCCTTTCGCCTGGGCGCTGATGAAGTCATGTGCATTGGCGGCCCTTGCGGCGGCCATTACTTCCTCGTCCGTGGCGCCCTCGCGCCCGAGCCTGATGTTGTGCATGATCGTGCCGGCAAACAGGAACGTGTCCTGGCTGACATAGGCGATCTTTTCCCTGACCGAGGTGAGCGTGGCACAAGAAATGTCCTGCCCGTCGAACATCACCCTGCCGACCTGCGGGTCGTACATGCGCATGATCAGGTTGAGGATGGTCGACTTGCCGCTGCCCGAGGGTCCGACCAGCGCCGTCATCTTGCCTGCGGCAAGCGTCAGGTCCAGTCCCTCGAACACCGGCGCGCTTTCGGGGTAGGCGAAGCTGACATTGTCGAAATGGATCTCGCCCGGCCCGGCCCGCAGCGGCTTTGCATCCGGCTTTTCGGCCAGCGTCAGCGGCCGGTCGGCGAGCTGGAACATCATGCGCACGCCGACAATGCCGGTTTCAAGCGAGATGCGTACGCGGGCCAGGCGCTTGGCCGGCTCATAGGCCAACAGCAGCGCCGCGATGAACGCCATGATGTTGCCCGGCATCTGACCGCCGCCGCCCAGAACCAGGAAGCCGCTGACAAAAACGGCGCCAGCGATGGCCAGCCCCGCAAGCGTTTCCATCACCGGGCTGGTGGCGGCCTCCAGCGTGGCGATGTTGTTGGCGCGGCTCTCCACGTCCGACACGGCCTTGTACATGCGCTTGCGCATGGCGCCTTCGAGACCGAAGGATTTGACGACGCGCACGCCGATCGCCGTTTCCTGCATCACCTGCACGATCTGGCCGAGCGAACGGAATTCTTGCGAGGCAATTTTTCGGACGCGCTTCAGGATACGATTGACGCCGTAAATGGCGATCGGCCCGATCACCAGACAGATCAGGGACAGCGCCGGCTGCTGCCAGACCATCACCCCCACCAGCGCAGCCAGCGTCACCAGGTCGCGAACATAGGACGTGACGATTTGGTCGAGCACGCTGCGCGCGGCCTGGGCATTGTTCGTCATGCGCGAAATCAGTTCGGACGAAGAGGTCGAATGATAGAATTCGATGCCTTGCGCAAGAATGCTGTCATAGATCTTGCGCTGCCGGTCGGCGATGATGGCATTGCCGACCCTGCTCATGAAGTAGGCCTGGATGAAGTTTGCGAAGCCCTTGAGAATGAAAATCGCTCCGGTCGCCGCCGCGATCAGATTGACCTGCCCAATCCGCTTGTAAACCACGAATTCATTGGTGATTTCGCGCAGCATATAGGCGCTGGCTGCTGTCGTTGCCGCCACCACCAACATCGACAGAATGGCCGCAGCGTAGCCAAATCTATGCGCGTGAAAGGATTCCCGCAAAAGCCTTGCGATAAGGCGCTGGTTTTCCGTCGAACGGAAGAAGCGAAACAAATGGCCGATCCCATGCCTGACTGACGAATTTCGGATTCGCCACCGGGGCGAAAGGCGGCTTATAGAGCGAGTTGTGGCCGGATGGAACCTTTCGCTGTCGCGGAGACAATCGGCTGCGGCACGGTGTCTTTTGCGCCACGATTGCGGCGACTGATCTGCAGGGAGATGACGACAGATGGATTTCGACCTTGTTGTGCGCGGCGGAACGCTGCCCGACGGCACCGTCGCCGACCTGGGCATCATCGGCGAGACGATCGTCGCCATCGAGTCCGAACTGCATGTCAGCGCCGGCACGGCGATCGACGCCCGTGGCAATCTGATCTCGCCGCCCTTCGTCGATCCGCATTTCCATATGGACGCCACGCTGTCCTACGGCATTCCACGCATCAACGCTTCGGGCACGCTGCTGGAAGGCATTTCGCTGTGGGGCGAACTGAAGCCGCTCTTGACCCATGACGCGGTGCGCGAGCGGGCGCTCGCCTATTGCGACTGGGCGGTCTCGATGGGCCTGCTCGCCATCCGTACCCATGTCGATGTCTGCGACGACCGGCTGCTGGCGGTCGAGGCGCTGCTCGACGTCAAGAAGATTGTCGCGCCCTATATCGATCTGCAACTGGTCGCTTTCCCGCAGGATGGCTTCTACCGTTCGCCGACGGCGCGCCAGAACACGCTGCGCGCGCTCGACATGGGCGTCGACATCGTCGGCGGCATCCCGCATTTCGAACGCACCATGGCCGACGGCACGCGCTCGGTCACCGAACTTTGCGAAATCGCGGCGAAGCGCGGGCTGATGGTCGACCTGCATTGCGACGAGACCGACGATCCGTTGTCGCGCCACATCGAGCAGCTTGCCTATGAGACGCAGCGCCTTGGCCTGCAGGGCAAGGTGGCCGGCTCGCACCTGACTTCCATGCACTCGATGGACAATTATTACGTCTCCAAGCTGCTGCCGCTGATCGCCGAGACCGGTGTCTCGGCGATCCCCAATCCGCTGATCAACATCATGCTGCAGGGCCGCCACGACACGTTTCCCAAACGCCGCGGCATGACCCGGGTGAAGGAGATGCAGGCGCTCGGCATCCGCGTCGGCTGGGGCCAGGATTGCGTTCTCGACCCCTGGTATTCGCTCGGCACCGCCGACATGCTCGACGTCGCCTTCATGGGCCTCCACGTCGCTCAGATGTCGAGCCCTGCCGACATGGCGCGCTGCTTCGACATGGTCACCAACGTCAACGCCGCCATCATGGGCCTCGATCATCTCGGCCTTGCCGTGGGCAAGCGCGCCAGCTTCGTCATCCTCGATGCAGGCAACCCGATCGAGGCCTTGAGGCTGCGTGCCGAACGGCTGTGCGTCGTCGCCAGGGGCAAGGTGGTGGCCGAGCGCACGAAGCAGGAGACACGGCTGTCGATCGCCGGCCGTCCCGGACAGGTGAACCGGCGGCACAAAGCTGCGTAGAAACAGCCGATTTCCGCCGCTGGTCTTACCGATTTGCCTCGTCAAAGCGGCCGCTTGCAGCTAGGGAGCCGCATGGCCCAGTCGCTCGTCCGCACCTTTACCATCAGGAACGTGCTTTTGGCCGGCATCCTTTTGATGCTGGCCGGCGACTTCATGTTCGCGCTGAACGACGCGATGGGCAAATGGCTGGTCGCCAGCTTCTCGGTGGGGCAGGTGGTGCTGATCCGATCGATCGGGGCCTTCATCGTGCTCGGCCCGATGATCGCCAACCAGGGCGCCGCAAAGCTGTTCCAGATGGAGCGGCCAGTCCTCCAGCTTCTGCGCGTGGTGGCGACGACGGTCGACACAGCCTTGTTCTACGCCGCCGTCGTCTATCTGCCGCTGGCCGATGTGATGAGCTTCTACATGGCCGGGCCGATCTATGTGGCGGCGCTGTCGCATTTCCTGCTCGGCGAAAAGGTCGGCTGGCGCCGCTGGGCCGCCATCCTGGTCGGCTTCTGCGGCGTGCTGATCATCTTGAAGCCCTCTTCGGCTGCGTTCTCGCAGTCCTCGCTGTTCGCACTGGTCGGCAGCATTGCCTTCGCCTTCGCCATCATCCTCAGCCGCCGCCTGCGCGGCACCAGCGACACAACGCTGGTAACCTGGCAGACTATCGGCACGCTGCTGGTCGGCGGCGTGATGACCATCGGCGCCTGGCAGACGCCCTCGGCACTCGATTTCGGCGCCATGCTCCTGCTCGGCATCGTCTCCTGCAGCGCGCATCTGATGATTACCAGGGCGCTGAAACTGGCCCCTGCCTCGACGCTGGCGCCGCTGCACTACAGCCTGCTTCTATGGGCGGTGATCTTCGGCCTGGCCTTCTTCGGCGACGTGCCGGGACCGCGCATCCTGATCGGCTCGGCCATCGTCGTGCTCGCCGGCCTGTTCATCTTCCACCGCCAGAAGGTGGTCGAAACAGTCGTGCCGCGGGAGAACGTGCCGAAAGGCGTGAATTGACCTAACCTTGGCGCACCGCCGCCAAATGCCGTGAAAACTCAGGCGTTTCCATCAGCGCCTTGCAACGGGCGAAGCGGCCGTCGGCATAGGCGCGGAAGTCCTCGACCGGGTTGTTGTTGGCAAGCTGGATCAGCCCCCACAGCGTCCACAACAGGTCGCACATCGCCTTGTAGGTGACGACGCGGCCGCGCTCGGCCGGTTTCGCCTCGCCGCCGAAATAGGCGCGCATCATCTCTTCCTCCTGCGCGGTGTCGAACCGGCCTTCGACCGAGAGGTCGCCGAGATCCCAGAGCGGGTCATTCATCCCCGAATATTCCCAGTCGACGATCCACATCCGCTCGCCCGTATCGAGCAAATTCTCGCACAGCGGATCGCAATGGCAGGCGGCAAGCGGCAGTCTATGCGCGGCAAGGGACGCACGCACGGTGTCGGATTCGCGCACCACGTCGTGGTAGCCCGGCGGCAAGGCGACATCCTTGGTCGACAAGACCTTGAGATAGTCGTCGATCATCGCAAACAGCTCGAAGCGGAACGGGAACACCGCGCCTGACGAGTGCAGCTTGCGGAAGGCTTCGCCGGCGCGGGCCGGGCTACCGGCGCGCAGCTTGAACTTCTCCGGCGACATTGTCTCGGCGCCGGCAACGAAGCGGCTCGCCATCACGCCTGTCGCGGGGTCGACATGCAGCACCTCGGGACTGACGCCGGCCTTGGCCGCCTCACGCGCCGCCACCGCTTCATTGGCGCGGTTGATATACTCCTCCGTGCCTTTGCCGGGCATGCGCAGGCAGATATCGCCGGCCCGAAAGACGAGATTGGTCATCCCGCCCAGCCGCTCAAGCGGTCCGTCATAGCCCGCCAATGCCGGAATTGCCGCAAGTGTTGCGCGTGCCTCGTCCGTCCCCATGCCTGTTGCCCCTGGCGTGTTATTTCTTGCGACAACGGTTCCACAGTTTTCGCCGTTTGGCTATCATCCGATCGAGGGTGAGCAGCGAGCTGGCGGAGAAACAGCCATGGCGGGCAACAAGGATCATGGCGGGCTTGGCGCCGCCTATGCGGCGCAACGGCCCGAGGACGTCGCCGCGATCTATGACAAATGGTCGGAAACCTACGATGCCGATATGTCGGCCGCCGGCTACCGCCATCCGACGATCTGCCTGGCCCTGCTGGCCCGCCATCTGCCGCGCGGCGCGGCCCCGCTTCTCGACGCCGGGGCCGGCACCGGGCTGATCAGCGAGTGGCTGGCCATTACCGGCTATCCCCAGGTCGAAGCGCTCGATATTTCGCAAGGCATGCTGGCCAAGGCGGCGGCAAAGGGCGTCTATTCGGCACTGCATTGCCTGGCGCTCGGCGGGCCGCTCCCCTTTGCCGACAATGCCTATGCCGGCATCGTCTCGGCCGGCGTTTTCACCTCCGGGCATGTCGGCGCCGAGGGACTGGACGAACTGATCCGCATCTGCCGGCCGGACGGCATCATCGTGCTGACGGTCAAGAACACGCTGTGGAACGCCGGCTTCGCCGAACGCATCGCTGCGCTCGAGGCTGAGGGCAGGGTTGTCCGCGCCGAGGAGACGGCGCCCTATGTCTCGATGCCGGGCGAGTCGGATACCGTGCCCAGCCGCGGCCTCGTGCTTCGTGTGAGCTAATCCAGGTTTCGTCTACGCTTTGATCTTGCTCATCGCCGGATCGTACATCGGCTCGAGATGGATCTTGGCCGGCGTCCGTTCCATCGCCACCACCAGCTCATAGTCGCCTGAGCTGAGAAAATCGTCGCTGACGCCATCGGCGTTGCGGACATAGCCATAGCCGATGTTCTTAGCCAGCGTGTAGCCATAACCGCCGCTGGTGAGATAGCCGACCGGTTCGCCATTGCGCAAAATCGTCTCGCGCCCGACCAGCACGATATCGGGATCGTCGACCGTGAAGCCGGCAAAGCGTTTCTTCAGGTCGGCGCCGCTGATCTTTTCGAGCGCCCGCCGGCCGACGAAATCGGTGTTCTTCCTCAGCTTCACCGCCCAGCCGAGGCCGGCCTCCTGAGGCGTGTCGTTGGGGGTGATGTCGGAGCCCCAGGCGCGGTAGCCTTTCTCCAGCCGAAGTGATTCCAGCGCCCGATAGCCGATCGGCCGGATGCCGTGCGGCTTGCCTGCCGCCATCAGCGTGTCGAAGATTTCGCCGGTGGCGGCGATTGGCACATGCAATTCCCAGCCGAGCTCGCCGACATAGGTGACGCGCAGCGCCCGCACCGTGTGACCGGCAATAGCGATCTCGCTGACATGGCCGAATGGGAAGGCGGCATTTGAGACATCCGCGTCGGTGACGGCCGAAAGCACATCGCGGGCGCGCGGTCCCATCAGCGACAGCGTGCCGAAATCCTCGGTGACATCTTTCAACGTCACGTCGAGGCCCTTGCCGACATGGTCGCCGATCCAGGAGAGATCATGCGTGCGGAAGCCGGTGCCGGTGACGATGTAGAATTTGTCTTCGGCGAGCCTTGCCACCGTCAGGTCGGCCTCTATGCCACCGCGCGTATTGAGAAGCTGCGTGTAGGTCAGCCGTCCCACTGGCTTGGCGACATCGTTGGCGCAGATCCAGTCCAGCGCCTTGGCTGCATCGACGCCTGTCATTTCGTATTTGGCGAAGGAGGACTGGTCGAAGATGCCGACCTTTTCGCGCACATGCCGGTGCTCGTCGCCGACGGCTGAGAACCAGTTCTGCCGGCCCATCGAGTAGACGTCTTCGGGCTTGGTGCCCTGCGGTGCGAACCAGTTCGGCCGTTCCCAGCCGAGCTTGGAGCCGAACACCGCGCGGTGCGCTTTCAGCCGCTCGTAGAGCGGCGAGACGATGCGCGGCCGGCCCGAGACGTACTCCTCATGCGGAAAGCCGATCGTGTAATGCTTGCCATAGGCTTCCAGCGTGCGATCGCTGACCCATTGCCGGTCGCGGTGCAAATTGGAAAAGCGCCTGATGTCGACCACCCAAAGGTCGAGCGGCGCTTCACCATCGACAACCCATTGCGCCAGCACCCAGCCGGCGCCGCCGCCGGAAGCGATGCCGAAGGCGTTGAAGCCGGCGCCGACGAACATGTTGGCGCATTCGGGCGCGACACCGAGGATGAAATTGCCGTCCGGCGTAAAACTCTCCGGCCCGTTGATTATCTGCTTCACGCCGACCGTCTCCAGCGCCGGCACGCGCGCGATCGCCTGGCTCATATGCTGCTCGAAATGATCGTAGTCGTCGTCGAACAGCCGGAACTCCCAGTCGTCGGGGACATCGCCGCCCGGCAGGCCGGTCGCCCAGGCTTGTGGGTTCGGCTCATAGCCACCCATCACCAGCCCGCCGACCTCTTCCTTGAAATAGGTGCGGCGGTCGGGATCGCGGATTGTCGGCGCGTCGGTCGCCAACCCGTCGATCTTCTCGGTGATGATGTACTGGTGCTTGACCGGTTGCAGCGGCACGCAAATGCCGGCCATCGCGCCGACCTGGCGCGACCATTGCCCGGCGCAGTTCACCACCTTGTCGCAAGCAATGTCGCCCTTGTTGGTCTTCACCGCGGTGATGTGCCCGTCCGTCATGTCAAAGCCGGTAACGCGGACGTCCTCGAACAGCTTGGCGCCATGCATGCGCGCGCCCTTGGCCAGCGACTGCGTAATGTCGGAGGGGCTGGCCTGCCCATCGGTCGGCAGCCAGGAGGCGCCGACGAGGTCGCCGGTCTCCAGCAGCGGCCACATCTTTTTGACCTCCCTCGGCGACAGCAACTGCATGTCCATGCCGAAGCTCCTGGCCGTCGTCGCCAGCCGTTTATATTCGGTCCAGCGGTCGGCATTGGTCGCAAGCCTGAGGCACCCGGTCATCTTCCAGCCGGTAGCGAGCCCGGTTTCGGCTTCCAGTCCCTTGTAGAGCTCGACCGAATATTTGAGCACGCGGGTGATCGAGGCGGACGAGCGCAGCTGGCCGACCAGCCCGGCCGCGTGCCAGGTCGAACCCGAGGTCAGCTTGCCCTGTTCCAGCAGCACGACATCGGCCTTGTGGTCGCGCGCCAGGTGGTAGGCCGTCGAACAGCCGATAATGCCGCCGCCGATGACGACGATGCCGGCATGTGTGGGCAAGCTCATGACTGTGTCCCGTATTTCGTGCGGTAATTGTCCAGCGCCGCGTCAAGCCGCGTCAGGTTCTCCGCGGTGTAGGCGACGTAGTCGATGCCGGGCGCGTCGAGGTAAAGTTCGGAAACCATGCTCCACATCGCCTCGCGCAGCAGCGAGGCGCATTGCATGGCCGCGTGCGAGCGGCGGATCGCCTCATCCGGCTCGCGCATGAAATACGCCGTGAGGAAAGTGAAGGACTCCGCGTCGCTCATCTCGGCGTTGGAGGCAACGCCGGCAAGATCGAACATCGCGGTGTTGAAACCGGCATATTCGAAATCGATGAGCCACAACCTGTCGCCATCGTCGAGAATATTTGCCGGCAAAAGATCATTGTGGCCGAAGACGATCGGCAGCAGTTTCTGGGCCCGCTCCAACTCGTCGGCCAGAGCCAGCAGCCTGGGCAGCTCGTCGCGCTTGCGGCTGCCGCCTTCGCTCAGCGTTCGCGCATAGTCGCGGATGACATGGAAGACCCAGAACATGAAGCCGGCGCCGGAGATGTGATTGGGCATCTCGCGATGGAACCCGCGCATAAGGGCTGCGACGCGGCCGATATTGGCGCGCACGTCCTCGGCAACATAGGTTTTCGCGCCGAGAAATTCCGTGACCATGATGCCGGGTTCGGAATGGTGGACCGCCGGCGCGAAGCCTGCGGCGTGCGCCGCGCGGGCCGTCATCACCTCGCGGTCGCGAAAGACGTGGTGAAATGGATAGTCCTGGCCGAAGCGCACGACATGCCGCCCGGCCGCGTCCTTGACCAGATAGTTGGCGTTGCTGAGGCCGCCCGGCAACGGCGCAATGTCGATGCTGCCATTCCAGCAAGGCAAGGTCCGGATGCGGTCTTCAGCAGTCACGGGACCATCCCTGACTTTTGCGGAGCTTTCTTGGGCGCCATGCGCCGCGCAACGAGCGTTGGGAAACGCAAAAAATCTCGTCGGTGCGGGACGCAGGAACTCCTATCCCGCGCCGCACCGACGAGCCCCTCTGGCCAGGTTTTGATACCCGGTCTCCGCCCCCGCGGATTTGAGAAACTTTTGTGCCAGTTCAAACCCAGACGGTCTGGCCAGACGGTCCGGTCCGTGAATTGCGGCTCTGCCATCACCCTCCCGTGGCAGTTCCGAAGCTGTCACGCCGTCAATGTCACGCCAGTGCTACCTAACTGTCAATGAAATGTTGTGACTTTTTTTGGGTGTTTTGCCCGAAACCACGAGCAATTCCTTTAAAAACGGCGGCATTGCCCTAAAACCGGGCAGGCCGCAAATTCAGGAAGCCAGATGATCCATTCGAAACGGCATGGCGAAATCCTCCGCCTCCTCAAGGAAGAGGGCACCGTCACCATTGCCAGCCTCGCCGACCGGCTGGGGGTTTCGCTTGAAACGGTGCGCCGGGATGTCAAGCCACTGACCGGCAATGGCTCGGTGCTCAAGATGCATGGCGCGATCGGCCTGCCGTCGATGGCCGGCGAAGCGCCGTTCGAGCGGCGCATGCGCGACAATGCGGAGGCCAAGCGGCTGATCGCCCGCATGGTCGCTGCCACCATTCGCGACGGTGAATCGGTCATGCTGGACACCGGCACCACGACCTCGTTCCTGGCCCGCGAACTGCTCGGCCACCGGCGGCTGACCGTGGTCACCAATTCATCCGACATCGCCCGCACGCTGGCCACCGTCAACGGCAACAAGGTCTATATGGCCGGCGGCGAATTGCGCAGCGATTCCGGAGCCGCCTTCGGCGCCTCGGCGATCGATTTCGTCAGCCGCTTCTCGGTCAGCCATGCGGTGATTTCGATCGGCGCCGTCGATGCCGCCGCAGGCCTTGCCGACTACGATCTGGAAGAGGCGGAGTTCGCCCGCATGGTGCTGTCGCGCGGCCAGCGCTCGCTGGTCATCACCGACCACACCAAGTTCGGTCGCCAGGGTCTGGTCCAGGTCTGCGGCTTCGACGGTTTTTCCGAACTCGCCACCGACCAGCCGCCGCCGCGCGACATTGCCTCGGCACTTGCCGAGGCTGGAGCGCGCCTTAGCATTGCTGCGGCCTAGCCAAACACCAGCGACTGGCGCGCCGCGATCCCGGCCATGCCGCCACCCGATACCACGAAGGCGATGTTGTGCATCATGCGCGCCGCGTTGCCGGCCGCGTAAGATGTCGTTCTGGTGAAAAATTGTTTTTCAATCATCCCGCTCTTCGCAATGTCCATGCAACTTGGCAGCCGCAAACAGCGCCTCGTCGAAATGCGGGCCGGGCGAATCGCCCGCATCAGCAATGAGGCCACCATGCTGCAAACGATGCCTTGTCTTTCCTCATGGCCTGGACGCTTGCGCGCTCCGACCTGGAAGCCGACCCGGCTTGGCCGGACATTCCGCAACTTTCCGCCGGCGACGGTGTATGACGGTGTATAAGGTGTCCAGGATCAAGAACCTCAAAACCTATGACTGGCGCTTCGCATGACTGATCCACTGTCGGCGATCCTGGGCTTCGGCCTGCTCGGCGTCGCCTGCCTCGCCTTCACAGAAAAGATCCTGCCGCTGCCGCCCTCGCATGTGCTGCTGCTGTTCCTCGGCATGACGGCAGCCCCCGATCTCCCGGCGCTGGCGATCCTGCTTCTGGTAACGACGCTGTCCGCCATCACAGGCTGCCTTGTCTGGTATAGTTTGGGTCGTCGGATTGGCTTGGATCGTGCCGACAGGCTGGTCCAGCGTTTCGGCAAATATGTCTGCTTGCGCTATGCGACCTACAGCAAGCTTGGTCAGGCCTATCGCCGCCATCATGTCCGGGTCTCCTTGCTGGCGCAGTTCATCCCGACGGTTCGCAACTATCTGCCGATCGCGGCCGGCGCGCTCCGTCTTCCACTCTTGCCCTTCGCGGCGGCGACGCTGCTCGGCGCCACGCTATGGAACACCGGCTTCCTCGTCACCGGCTACCTTATGCGCGGCAGCGGCCGGGATTCCTATGCCATCGGCTTTCGCATCATCGTCATCGTCATGGCGCTGGAGACGGCGTTCATGCTCGCGCTGCGCTACGGTTCAGCCTGCCGGCGGCGCCTCGGGTTCGGCTGACCAGGAGGCGCCTCAAGCCGTATGGGTATAAGCTCCGCCTTCGGCTTTCCTTCCCCGGCGCGCCGGTGTTTAGTCCGGCCATGGCTTTCACCATCCGCCAGCTGCAGTTCTTCATTGCCGTCGCCGAGCAAGGCACGGTGTCGGGCGCCGCACAAAACCTCTCCATCTCGCAATCCTCGGTCACCGAGGCGATCAAGGAGCTGGAGAGCGATCTCGGCGTCGAATTGTTCGAGCGCCATCCGCGTGGCCTCAACATTACCCACAAAGGCCACCAGTTCCTGCGCCATGCGACCAAGATCCTGGCCGACGTCTCCGACGCGCGCCGCGCTTTTTCCGACGACCAGGTGGTGGCCGGCGGGCGGCTGCAGCTCGGCGTCACCTCGCTGGTCGCGGGCTATGTGCTGTCCGATCTGCTGGCGCGCTACCGCCGCGCCTATCCCGGCGTCGATGTCTCGGCCATCGAGGACAATGGCGACTATCTCGAACATCTGCTGATCGGCGGCAAGCTCGACATTGCCGTCATGGTCACCTCCAATTTGCGCGACCGCACCGCTCTGCAGTCGGAAATCCTCGAGGTCTCGGCCTACCGGCTGTGGGTCCCGCTCGGCCACAAGCTGGCCAGCGCCGACATTATCGGCATAGGCGACATTGCCGGCGAGCCGCTGATCATGCTGACCGTCGACGAGATCGAGGAGAACACCGGCAAGCTTCTGGCGGCGATCGGCGCCAGGCCGCATGTCGCCTTTCGCACCCGCTCGGTCGAAGCCGTTCGCAGCCTCGTCGCCACAGGTGCGGGCGTGGCGTTGCTGCCCGACCTAGTCTACCGGCCGTGGTCGCTGGAAGGCGACCGCATCGAATCGCGCGACATTTCGGGTTCCCTGCCGGTCGTCCAGGTCGGCATGGTCTGGCGCCGCGGCTCCGGTCTGCCGCAGGCGTCGCGCGACTTCATCGGCCTTGCCCAGTCGCAGCGTATGGTACGCCAGCAGCGTTGATAGGGTGCGTGGTTATCTATCGGAAAAACCGATATCGCGTTTCTGATAAATGAATTTGCGAAACCGGAATTTTCCGAGCACTTTTCATGTCAGGGACGAAAGCCGCCACCAGAGCGGCAACGTGCCATCGGATGAACTGACGCTTTTCAGCCTGCGGCTGACCGCGGCGGCGACTCGCTTCGCAGTCAGGCGCCAAAATGGGAGATTGACGATGAATTCATTCCTGAAGACGTGCACCGCCTTGACGGTCGCGCTGACCTTTTCCGGTCAGGCCGTCGCCCAGGTCAAGGAACTTGGCAAGGGCGAAGGGGAGGTCAGCATCGTTGCCTGGCCGGGGTACATCGAGCGCGGCGAAACCGACAAGGGCTATGACTGGGTGACCTCCTTCGAGAAGGAGAGCGGCTGCAAGGTCAACGTCAAGACCGCGAACACCTCCGACGAGATGGTCTCGCTGATGAATGAGGGTGGGTTCGATCTAGTCACCGCTTCGGGTGACGCATCGCTGCGCCTCGTTGCCGGCAAGCGCGTGCAGCCGATCAACACCGATCTCATCCCGAGCTGGAAGGCGGTAGACGACCGTCTGAAGGATGCGCCCTGGTTCACCGTCGACAAGGTGCATTACGGCGTTCCCTATCAGTGGGGCCCGAACATCCTGATGTACAACACCGATGTCTTCAAGGAAGCGCCCAAGAGCTGGAACGTCGTCTTCGAGGAAATGAACCTGCCGGACGGCAAGTCCAACAAGGGCCGCGTCCAGGCCTATGACGGCCCGATCCACATCGCCGACGCCGCCAACTATTTGATGTTCCACAAGCCGGAACTCGGCATTAAGGACCCGTACGAATTGAACGAAGACCAGTACAAGGCAGCGCTCGAGCTGCTGCGTGTTCAGCGGACGCTGGTCGGCCGCTACTGGCATGACGCCGCCATCCAGGTCGACGATTTCCAGAACGAAGGCGTCGTCGCTTCCGGTTCGTGGCCTTACCAGGTCAACACGCTGGTTGCCGCCAAGAAGCCGGTCGCCTCGACCGTGCCGGAAGAAGGCGTCACCGGCTGGGCCGACACCACCATGATGGAGGCCGACGCCGCGCATCCCAACTGCGCCTATATGTGGCTTGAGCATTCGCTGTCGCCCAAGGTCCAGGGCGATGTCTCGGCCTGGTTCGGCTCGCTCCCCGTGGTGCCCGCTGCCTGCAAGGGCAACGAGCTGCTCGGCGAGGAAGGCTGCAAGACCAACGGCTACGAGAACTTCGACAAGATCAAGTTCTGGAAGACCCCGGTCTCCAAGTGCGCAACCCAGAACGACCAGTGCGTGCCTTACTACCGCTGGGTGTCCGACTATATCGGCGTCATCGGCGGGCGTTGAGCTCCCTTTAACCCACCCCCTTGTGGGGAGGGTCGACGCGCAGCGTCGGGGTGGGGGCAGCGCTGACGTCCGGTGCTAGTCACCCCCACCCGCGGCTTCGCCAGGTGAAGTGCCGTGCCCGCTGGCCTGATTGGTGGCGGCAAGAGCTATTTCGACGAACCACAAACCGGCAACAGATCAGGACAGCCCATGACCTCGGCCGTTTCCTTCCAGAAAGTCTCTCGCCATTTCGGCAGCGTGCGCGCCGTCGATGCGGTCGATCTCGACATCGTGCCGGGCGAGTTCTTCGCCATGCTTGGTCCGTCGGGGTCCGGCAAGACTACCTGCCTGCGCCTCATCGCCGGCTTCGAGCAGCCGACATCGGGCTCGATCTCGATCTTCGGCGACCGCGCCGAGGGCGTGCCGCCCTATCGCCGCAACGTCAACACGGTGTTCCAGGACTACGCGCTGTTCCCGCATTTGAACGTGCTGGACAATGTCGCCTACGGGCTGATGGTCAAGGGCATCGCCAAGCCGCAGCGGCAGAAGGCGGCGGAAGAGGCATTGTCACTGGTGCGGCTTCCCGGCTATGGCGCCCGCCGTCCCGGCCAGCTCTCCGGCGGCCAACGCCAGCGCGTCGCGCTGGCCCGTGCGCTGGTCAACCAGCCCAAGGTGCTTTTGCTCGACGAGCCGCTCGGCGCGCTCGACCTCAAGCTGCGCGAGAACATGCAGGAAGAGCTGAAGTCGCTGCAGAAGGCGCTCGGCATCACCTTCGTCTTCGTCACCCATGATCAGGGCGAAGCGCTGTCGATGGCCGACCGCGTTGCCGTCTTCAATGACGGCAAGATCATGCAGATCGGCACGCCGGAAGACATCTACCAGCGGCCCAGGACACGCTTCGTCGCCGATTTCGTCGGCTCCTCCAACGTACTGCCGCCGGACTTCGTCCAGCGCTATTCCGGCCAGCACCGCTGGGGCAGCCTGCGTCCCGAATCCATCCGCATCGGCCGCGCCGCCAAAGGCGAGGGCGTCGCCGCGCGCCTGGTCGGAACCAACTATCTCGGCGCTACGACCAAGCTGGCGCTCGACGCCGACGGGTTGAGGCTGCACGCCATCGTGCCGGCCGGGACAAAGCTGCCGGCGGAAGGCGAAGCGGTGGTGCTGACGTTCAACCGCGAGCATTTGCATTTGATGGACGAGCCGGCATGATTGAGGTTTGCGCCAAGCACCCCCCTCTGTCCTGCCGGACATCTCCCCCTCAAGCGGGGAGATTGGCTGTTCCTCCCGGTTTCGCCAATCTTCAACGTTGGGGATTTGGCGGGGCAGCGAAACTGCTGATCTCCCCCCTTGAGGGGGAGATGTCCGGCAGGACAGAGGGGGGTGTGAAGGAACGCTGCCTCTCACGGTTCCTTCAGCACGCGGTCGCCCCATGACCATCGCCGCGCTCGACTCAACCTCCGCCCCCGCCATCCTGCCCGGCAGCGGTGGCATGCGCGGCGCACTGTCGGACCTTTTCTGGCGCAAGCCGCAACTGCTGCTGTTCCTCATGCTGCTGCCGCCGGTTCTATGGCTCGGCGTTGTCTATATCGGCTCGTTGTTCGCACTTCTGGCGCAGAGCTTTTTTTCGATCGACGAGTTCTCCGGCCTCATCAACCACGAATTCACGCTGAAGACCTATGGCGACCTGTTCCAGCCCGCCAATCTCGACATCATCCTGCGCACGGTGACGATGGCGGTGCTGGTCACGCTGGCCTCGGCCGTCATCGCCTTCCCGATCGCCTATTATGCGGCGCGCTATGCCCGCGGCCGCTGGAAGGCGCTGTTCTATCTCGGCGTCATGCTGCCGCTATGGTCGAGTTACCTCGTCAAGATCTACGCCTGGAAGCTGATCCTCGCCAAGGAAGGCATTTTGACCTGGCTGCTCGCCAAATTGCATCTGCTCTGGGTGCTCGATGGCTGGCTGTCGCTGCCGGTCGTCGGCGGCAACTCTTTGTCGGTCTCCGCCACCGGCACCTTCATCGCTTTCGTCTATGTCTGGTTGCCCTTCATGATCCTGCCGGTGCAGGCGGCATTGGAGCGCGTTCCCGGCAATCTGGTCGAGGCGTCCTCCGATCTCGGGGCGTCGCCGGGCCAGACCTTCCGCAACGTGCTGTTCCCGCTGGCGCTGCCCGGCATCGTCGCCGGCTCGATCTTCACCTTCTCGCTGACGCTGGGCGACTACATCATCCCACAGATCATCGGCACATCGCGGCTGTTCATCGGGCAGGCCGTCTATTCGCAGCAAGGCACAGCCGGCAACATCCCGCTCGCCGCAGCCTTCACCGTCGTGCCCATCGTCATCATGGGTTTCTATCTCTGGGGCGCCAAGCGCATGGGGGCCTTCGATGCGCTCTGACGGTTCGCAATCCGCTCCGCTCGGCCTCAAGATCGCTGCCGCCTGCGGCCTGCTGTTCCTGCATCTGCCGATCTTGTTGATCTTCGTCTACGCCTTCACCACGGAAGAGAAGAGCTTCGTCTGGCCGCCGCCGGGGCTGACCACACAATGGTTCGCCGTCACCTGGAACCGGCCGGATGTCTGGCAGGCGCTGTCGCTTTCGGTCCGTGTCGCCGCCATCTCGACCGCGATTGCCTTGATACTGGGCACGCTGTGCGCCGCCGCCGTGTCACGGACGAAATTCTTCGGCCGCGAGACGATCTCGCTGCTCGTCATCCTGCCGATCGCGCTGCCCGGCATCATCACCGGCATCGCGTTGCGCTCGGCCTTCTCGCTAGCCGACATCCCGTTCTCGTTCTGGACGATCGTGCTCGGCCACGCCACCTTCTGCGTTGTCGTCGTCTACAACAATGCGGTCGCCCGTTTCCGCCGCACTTCCGGCTCAATGATCGAGGCCTCGATGGATCTCGGCGCCGACGGCTTCCAGACCTTCCGGCACGTCGTGCTGCCCAACATCGCCACCGCTCTGCTTGCCGGGGGGATGCTCGCCTTCGCGCTCTCCTTCGACGAGGTCATCGTCACCACCTTCACCGCCGGCCAGCAGCAGACCGTGCCGATCTGGATGCTGGAAGAGCTGATCCGCCCACGCCAGCGTCCGGTCACCAATGTCGTCGCCATGGTCGTGGTGCTGGTGACGCTGCTGCCCATCCTTGCCGCCTATTACCTGACCCGCGACGGCGACCAGATCGCCGGTTCGGGCAAATGAAGAACAGCGAATAGGGAGTAGCGAATAGCGAATAGGGAGATTGCACGACCAGCCCTATTCGCTACTCGCTATTCGCTACTCGCTCCTGACCAAGGAGAACCCGCATGGACACCCAGATGCTGATCGGCTCGAAGTTCGAGAACGGCACCGAGACCGAGGAGCCGATTCTGAATCCAAAGACCGGGGCGACCATTCTCAACCTGCCTGAAGCCAGCCAGGCGCAGATCGAGGCGGCTGTTACTGCCGCCGGGCGAGCGTTCGTCTTGTGGTCACGCACAACGCCGGCGCAGCGCTCCGGCTATCTCCTCAAGATCGCCGACCGCATCGAGGCCAACGCGCGGGAGTTCGCGGCGCTCGAGGCGCTGAATTGCGGCAAGCCGATCAACGCGGTGCTCAATGACGAAATCCCGGCGATCGTCGACTGCTACCGCTTCTTTGCCGGCGCGGTACGTTCGATGCCGGGCGTGGTCGCCGGCGAATATCTGCCCGGCCACACCTCGATGGTGCGGCGCGACCCGATCGGCATCGTCGCTTCCATCGCGCCGTGGAACTATCCACTGATGATGATGGCCTGGAAGCTGGCGCCGGCCATTGCCGGCGGCAACACCGTCGTCTTCAAGCCGTCGGAGCAGACGCCGCTGACGGCGCTGAAGCTGGCCAGGATCCTGGCCGAGGTTCTGCCCGAGGGCGTCGTCAATGTCGTGCTCGGCCGCGGCGACAGCGTCGGCAACACGCTGATCAATCACGCCAAGGTCAACATGATTTCGATCACCGGCGACGTCGCCACAGGCAAGAAGGTGCTGCAGGCCGCCGCCAAGTCGGTCAAGCGCACGCATCTGGAACTCGGCGGCAAGGCGCCGGTCATCGTTTTCGACGACGCCGACCTCGGCGCCGTGGTAAACGGCCTGCGCGCTTTCGGCTACTACAATGCCGGGCAGGATTGTACAGCCGCCTGCCGCATCTATGCCGGCAAGAAGATCTACGACAAGCTCGTCGCCGATCTCTCATCTGCCGTCTCGACCATCAAATACAACCAGCCGGATGACACCAAAAACGAGATCGGGCCGCTGATCTCGCGCCGCCAGCGCGATCGCGTCTCGAGCTTCGTCGAGCGCGCTTCGGAACTGAAGCACGTCGAGATCACCACCGGCGGCAAGCCCGGCGAAGGCTCCGGCTTCTATTACCAGCCGACGGTGGTTGCCGGCGCGCTGCAGGAAGACGAGATCGTGCGCCGCGAAGTGTTCGGTCCGGTCGTCTCCATCACCCGCTTCTCCGAAGTCGATGAAGCCGTGAACTGGGCCAATGACGGCGACTACGGCCTGGCATCCTCGGTGTGGACCAAGAACGTCTCGCGCGCCATGGCGACGGCCGCCCGTCTGCAATATGGCTGCACCTGGATCAACACCCATTTCATGCTGACCAACGAGATGCCGCATGGCGGGCTGAAGCAGTCCGGCTACGGCAAGGACATGTCTCTCTATGCGCTGGAGGATTATACCGCCGTTCGTCATGTGATGGTGGCGCATGGGTAGAGGCCGCCACTATCTCTAAAATATTCGCCACCGCGTTTTCTGTATATTAAGCGTGAGTTACCTTTGCGGTACGGCGGGAGTTCACGATTTACTGAATATTCAACCTGAACGAGCAGCCTCTTGCCGGGAAACCGCGCGGCGAGGGGTTTGCGCATGAACACGACCAAGATCAAGCTGGTACTCATTGGCGGCTTCTGTCTGCTGATCGCTGTGTTCGGCGGCAAGGACATGATCAAGAAGAGCGGCTGGCCCGAGGCGCCTGCTGAAATCCTCGCGGTCAATGTCGAATGCGACATGGAATCGACCGCCCACAAGATTGTCTACAAGACCGTCAGCACCGCCACGATCCCGTGCGAACTGGTTGATGCGTTCAAGACGGTTCATGCTGACAAAGAGTGGAAGGTGACCCAGAAATTCACCGGCACCTTGCGCGTCGGCACCGGCGCCGATGCCGTCGAGGCCACGATGGAGCTGAACAAGAACGGTGCCCGCGAACCGCAGGTCGGCGACAAGCTCACCGTCGTCCAGAACCCCGCCAACCACACCCAGATCGAACGCACCGGCATGACCGGCACGCGTTTGACGATCGTCATTGGGGCTGGACTGCTCGGCGCGTTGCTTCTCTATCTTGCTTTCAAACCCCGCCGGCGGATGTCGACCTCCGCCGTGGCGGGCAACCCTGCCGGAAATGCCGGCGCGGACCAGCGCGCGCGCCAGGCCGACGCCTTGATAGCGGCGGCCCTGGCCAAGCAGGCCACATTGCCCAATCACCCGGCACGTGTCGCGGCTGCCGGATCGGCCAGGGAAGGGCGGTTTTCCGGGCAGCGGACGAGTTTCGGCCGCCGCAACTGATGGCCGAAAACTGCTGCACCTGCCACGGCTACTCCACGATGCGGTAGATGTTCCAAAGGCTGGTGCCTGAAACGACGTAGGGCTCCATCTCCTTGCCCCATTTGGCGTGCGCGTCGATCTTGCCAATCCTGGCGAAGAATCCCTCCAGCTGGGCAAGGCTTTCGACCTGATGATGCGATTCGACCGTCGCTTCCCGAGCTCCGACCGAACCGGTCATGATCTGGAACTCGAGATCGGCAATGCCGACCTGAGAGCCGATCTCGCGTTCCCATTTCTTCAACAGGTCGAGCACGGTCTGCTTGTGCCCGAACTTGGCGTCGATCTGCCATCTGGCGCTGAACATTTTTGTCTCCTCCAGTTTTGCGGCCCAAACCGCGGTTGATCTTTCCGCGGTGGAACTACTCGTCCCAGGCCTGCACGACGGTCTGTCGTGCAATCCGCCCATTCTTCAGCTCCAGCATCGCCGCGCAGAACACTTTCGTTCCGTCCGGATAGGCGCAGGCCTGGGTGAAGGCGAGATTGTCGCCATCGGCGATGGTGGTGTCGACCTTGTGGGTCATCGCCCGGCTGCAGATGTCGTCCCAGAAGGTGCTGATCGCCGCCCGGCCGCGGATCTCGCGCGGCTTGCTCGGTGGATTGTTGCGGTCGATCACCCGCACCAGTGCGTCGTCGGCATAGAAGCTAGCGAGCATCCTGCCGTCCCGTCCTTCGATCGCTTTCTTGATCGCCGCGCCGTCCACGCTCTGCGTCTTGGTCAGCATCTTCTCCTCCATGGCCCGTTGATCGGGCGGTTGAATGATCACAAGCAATGCCCGGCGCACCGCCCGGCATTTTCTTTCACTGCGACTTGGCTTTGACGGCTGCGAACACGCCGTCGGTCTGTTGTTTGAAGGTCGCGAAATCGACCTGGCTGCCGTTGAGCATCGTCGACCAGTGGCGCACGATCGCCGCCATCGCGATCGCCTCCTTGATCTCCTCATCGGTCGCGCCATTGAGCTTGGCGGCCTCGGTGTGGAAATAGATGCAGTACTGGCAGGGGATCTGCGAGGCGACGGCCAGCCCCAGCAGTTCCTTGGTCTTGCCGTCGAGCGCGGTCTTGGGGTTGAGCTGCACACCCTTGATCTCGGCCCAGGCGCCGGCAACCGCGACATCGGGCAGCGTCTTGAACATGTCCGGCACTGAGCCGAGCGTCGCCTCGATGTCCTTGTAGGCGGCGGCCGCCGAGGCATCCTCGGCTCTGGCGGGAGCGATCGTGAACAACGCGCCAACGCCTGCCGCTATCACCAGCGATTTGATCGACCTGTTTGACTTCAGCATTGCATCCTCCATCCGCAGTGCCTTTCCCGGCGACATCCGCCTGGCCTGCATGGAGAGAATTGGTACGCCTCGACCCCACCTGGCCGCTTCGCCCGAAAGCGCCATGGTCCCTATGGCCCGTCCGGGCCAGCCTGCCTGGCGGAAAATGCCGCTGCCGCCGCCCGTGACGGCAAATCGAGCTTCAGCAATATGTTGGCGACATGACGCTTGACCGTATGCTCGCTGAGCCTCAGCTCGGCGGCGATCGCGGCATTGCTCTTGCCGTCGGCGATCAGGATCACCACCTCGCTTTCGCGCGCCGTCAGTTGAGCCGGCTCGGCGGGTTTCGCCTTGGGGCGGCAGGCCGGCTCCAGGTGCTGTTCCGACGTTGCCTGGACCAGCGCCAGCGGCTCGTCCAGCTCATCCACCGTGACACGCCCGGCATCGATGAAATGCAGGCCGGACCCCGCCGCCAGATCGGCGGCCAGCCGCGACGCCAGAATATCGCCGCGCCCGGCATGGGCGGCGATCTGCATCGTCACCCGTGCCATCAGCCCCACCGGCGGCCCGCGCATTTCGACCTCACCGACATGGGCGCCCTGGGCGCTTGCAATGCCCATATGTTGCGCCGCATCGCGCAGTGCCGCCGCGCAGCGTATGGCCCGCGCCGGCCCGTCGAAGCGCGAGATCATCAATTCGCCATGGATGCCGGCGACGCGTCCGCCATGACGGCCGACCAGCTGCTGCCAGCTCTCCTGGAAGCGCTCGCTACGTTCGCTCCACATGCGGTCGCCAACCCGCGCCGTGTCGTAGATGCGTGTCGCCAGAAGAGCGGCAAGCACGCGCTCCGCTTCGGCCACGGCACGCTCGCCGGTCAGGAATTCCTCGATCAGGTCGGCCACCCGGTCGACATCGCCGGTCCAGATCGGGTGGTCGCGCCCGGGGACCTCGACCAATCGCGCATTGGCGATCTCTTTCGCCAGGAAGCGGCTGGCGTCCGGGTCGACCCGCGCGTCGTTGCGGCGATGAATGAGCAGTGTCGGTGCGCCGATCGCCGAAAGCACGCCGCGCACATCGATTCCGGCATTCATCCGGGCAAGGGCTGCCGCTGCCGTCGGACTGGCCGACAGCCGCTCGAAGCGGGCCCACCACTGGGTGAAATGCGCATCATCTACCCGGCCGGGAGCGAAGTTGGGCAGTGTGGCGCCCGTGCCCCATTCCGTGCCGGCCGTCGCGATGAAGGCCTCGAGGCGCTCCGGCGACATCACCCATTTGTGGAAATGCGCATAACCGCCATAGAGCGCCAGCGCTCGTGTCCGTTCCGGATAGGTGGCGGCAAACAACATTGCCATCGGCGCGCCTTCCGAAGCGCCGAGCAAGGCCGCGCGGCCGCTGCCGGTGGCATCCATCACCGCGCGCACATCGTCCATGCGGGTTTCGAGGCTGGGCAGGTGGCGTGGGTCGACGCGGTCGGACAGGCCGGTGCCGCGCTTGTCGAACAGGATAAGCCGCGAGAACGCCGAGAGCCGTTTCAAGAGCCTGGCGTAGCCCTCGTCTTCCCAATGCAGGTCGAGATTGGAGATGAAGCCGGGCACGAAAACCAGGTCGAACGATCCCTGGCCGACCACCTGATAGGCGATCCGCACGTCGCCGCTGAGGGCATATCGCGTCTCGATCGGCCTCACGTTGCTATCCCGCCCGGCCAGACGATTTCTGATCGCCGACCATAGCAGACGCCCGGCGGATGCGGCAGCCAAACTTTAGAAGACAGGAATATAGCCCGCGGCGAGCCGTGTTCGCCCGCCATTTCTGGGGGAGGCTATTTCTGGGGAGCGGCGCTCTCTGCACCCGTGGGTTGGACGTAGCCGATGCTCACATCGGCCTGCTCCTCGGTCTTCGGCCGCTTGATCCTGGCCGAGGCCACGACGACGAGTTCGTCAAAACCTTCGCCGCCGCTGTCCAGCATCTCGAAGAACTGCCGGCGCATCCTGGGCTCCCAGAACTTGTTGATGTGCTCGGCCACGCCCGCCACACCTTCCTCGCGGGGCCTTGAATGGAAGAAGGCGGCGATCTGGTTGGCCATGCGCACCAGCTTTTCCCCGGTGCTCGTGATGTGTTCTTCGTTATGCGACATGCTGGGCAACTCCCAAGACCACCCGTTCCGGGTGGGTGAAAACATCGAAATCATCGCCGCGCACCAGCGCTACCAGTGTCATGCCGGCCTCATCAGCGGTGCGGATGGCGAGCGCTGTCGGCGCCGACACGGCGATGATGAAGGCGGAGCCGATCGTCGCCGTTTTCTGCACCATCTCCACCGAGACGCGTGATGTCACCACCACCGCGCCCGATGCACCGTCAATGCCGGCCTTGGCCAGCGCGCCGGCCAGTTTGTCCAGCGCATTGTGCCGGCCGACATCCTCGCGCGCCATGACGATGCCTTTGCCGGGAATGTAGAAGCCCGCTGCATGCACGGCGCCGGTTTCTGAATGCAGAGGCTGCACCTTGGACAAAAGCTTTACCGAACGGGTGATATCGTCGGCTTCAAGCGTAAGCTTGGACGCACCAACCTTGTCGACCGAGCGCATCGCTTCCTCGATCGATTCGATGCCGCATAGCCCACAGCCGACCGGACCGGCCAATCGCCTGCGTCGCGCCTCGAAGCGCGTATTGGCCTGGTCCTTCAGCCGGATCTGGATATCGATGCCGGCGCCATGGTCCTCGACCTCGATCGCATCGATTTCGTCAGGCAAGGCTATGATGCCTTCGGTCAGAGAGAAGCCGAGCGCGAAATCCTCGAAATCGGCCGGGCTCGCCATCATCACCGCATGGGTGGTGCCGGCAAAGGAGAACGCCACCGGCGTCTCCTCCGGCACCATGCGGTTGGCCGATGTCGTGCCGCTGGCGCGGTGGGCAAGGCGAGAGATTTGGGTGGTGGCTTGGCGTTTTCGGGTCACGAGGCGCGCCCCTCTGCCCTGTCCGTCCTTAGCAGTAGCTGTGGAGGCTCGCGCCTTTCCTCTCCCCCGTCGACCGGGGGAGAGGTGTCAAGCGAAGCTTGACGGAGTGGGGGTCGACTGCTCGCCAGATAGGCCGGTTTGCCTGCTCTTTGGGTTGTGCGCGACTTTCGACGGCTGCGTGTTGCGGGGCCGGCTTCCCCCACTCCGTCGCCGCTTCGCGGCGCCACCTCTCCCCCCTCCGGAGGGAGAAGAAAGGCGCCATTCGGCATAAGCTCGCGTCCTTCCTGACGGAGTAGGGGTCGACCAACCGTCAAGATTGAAGCTCTTATTGTCGAACGCCGTGGCAAGACTACTCCGCCGCTTCCAGCTTTGCGATGCGGCGGCTCTGCTCGGCCTGCTCGTTATAGTCGCGCTGCCAGTCCGAAGGTCCGTTCGACGCGCCGACCTGCACTGCGGTCACCTTGTACTCCGGACAATTGGTCGCCCAGTCGGAGAAGTCGGTGGTGATGACGTTGGCCTGCGTGTCCGGATGGTGGAAGGTGGTGTAGACCACGCCCGGCGACACCCGGTCGGTGATCAGCGCACGCAGCGTCGTCTCGCCCGAACGGCTGGTCAGCCGCACCCAGTCGCCATCGCGCAGGCCGCGGTTCTCGGCGTCGTGCGGATGGATCTCCAACCGATCTTCCGAGTGCCACATGACGTTTTCGGTGCGCCTTGTCTGTGCACCGACATTGTACTGGCTGAGAATGCGGCCGGTGGTCAGCAGCAACGGGAAACGCGGCCCGGTCCGCTCGTCGGTCGCGACATATTCAGTGCGGATGAACTTGCCCTTGCCACGCACGAAGCCATCCATATGCATGATCGGTGTGCCGAGCGGCGCCTTCTCGTTGCAGGGCCATTGCACGGATCCGACACGGTCGAGCAGCTCGAAGGACACGCCGGCGAAGCTCGGCGTCGTTTTTGCAACCTCGTCCATGATCTCGGAGGGATGCTGATAGTTCCAGTCCAGCCCGATCGCACGGGCAAGCTCCTGTGTCGCTTCCCAGTCGGCGTAGCGCGCCTTCGGCTCCAGAACCTTGCGCACCATGTTGATGCGGCGCTCGGCATTGGTGAAAGTGCCGTCCTTCTCCAGGAAGGTCGAGCCCGGCAGGAAGACATGCGCGTAGTTGGCGGTCTCGTTGAGGAACAGGTCGTGCACGACCACGCATTCCATCGCCGCCAGGCCGGCCGCGACATGCTTGGTATCAGGGTCCGACTGCAGAATGTCCTCGCCCTGGATGTAGATGCCCTTGAACGAGCCGTCGACGGCGGCATCCAGCATGTTGGGGATGCGCAGGCCGGGTTCGTCGTCGAGCTTCACCCCCCAAAGGCTCTCATAGATGTCACGCACCGCCTCGCCCGAGATGTGGCGGTAGCCTGGCAGTTCGTGCGGGAATGAGCCCATGTCGCAGGAACCCTGCACGTTGTTCTGGCCGCGCAGCGGGTTCACGCCGACGCCGGGACGGCCGATATTGCCGGTCGCCATGGCAAGGTTGGCGATAGCCATAACCGTGGTCGAACCCTGGCTGTGTTCGGTGACGCCAAGGCCATAATAAATCGCGCCATTGCCGCCCTTGGCATAGAGGCGCGCAGCACCCCGGATCAGTTCGGGGTCGACGCCGGACAGCTTGCCGACGATTTCGGGGCTGTTTTCCGGCAAGGCGACGAAAGAAGCCCAATCCTGGAACTCCGCCCAGTCGCAGCGATCGCGGATGAAGGCTTCCTCGAAAAGCCCTTCGGTAACGATGACATGCGCCAGCGCCGTCAGCACCGCCACGTTGGTGCCGGGCTTCAGCGGCAGGTGATAGTCGGCCTCGATATGCGCTGACTTGACCATTTCGGTGCGGCGCGGATCGAGCACGATCAGCTTGGCGCCCTGGCGCAGCCGCTTTTTCAGCCGCGAGGCGAACACCGGGTGCGCGGAAGCCGGATTGGCGCCGATGATGACGGCGACATCGGTGAAGTCGACGGAATCGAAATCCTGCGTGCCGGCCGAGGTGCCATAGGTCTGGCCGAGGCCGTAGCCGGTCGGCGAGTGGCAGACGCGGGCGCAGGTGTCGACATTGTTGTTGCGGAAGCCTTGGCGCACAAGCTTCTGCACCAGATAGGTCTCTTCATTTGTGCATCGCGAGGACGTGATGCCGCCGATCGAGGTGCGGCCGTATTGATACTGGATACGGCGGAATTCCTTGGCCGTATGGGCGATGGCCTCTTCCCAACTCACTTCGCGCCAGGGATCGCTGACCTTTTCCCGGATCATAGGCGACAGGATGCGGTCCTTGTGGGTGGCATAGCCATAGGCGAAACGGCCCTTCACGCAGGAGTGGCCGTGGTTGGCCTTGCCGTCCTTGTAGGGCATCATGCGAATGACTTCGTCGTCCTTCACTTCTGCCTTGAACGAGCAGCCGACGCCGCAATAGGCGCAGGTGGTGACGGCGGAGCGCTCGGGCATGCCTTTCTCAAGCACGGTCTTTTCACGCAGCGCATCGGTCGGACAGGCCTGCACGCAGGCGCCGCAGGATACGCATTCGGAGGCGATGAAATCCTCGTGCATGCCGGCGACCATGCGCGATTCGAAACCGCGGCCCTCGATCGTCAGCGCGAAGGTGCCCTGCACCTCCTCGCAGGCCCGCACGCAGCGCGAGCAGACGATACATTGCGCCGGATCATAGGTGAAATATGGGTTGGACTCGTCGCGGGCGATGTAGTCGACCGCCAGCGAGCCATGGCCGGGCGCGACGCCGTTTTCCTGCTTGACGTGGTTGCGGCCCTCGATGCCGAAGCGGTTCTCGGTCAGGCCGACCGATTTCGCCACAACGTCGAACTCGCTGGCGCCGGTGCCGGCCTTCTCGTCCCAGCCGGTCGGGTGGTCGGAGACGTAAAGCTCCATGACACCGCGGCGGATGGCGTCGAGCCGCTCGGATTGCGTGCGCACCACCATGCCTTCGCCGACGGGCGTCGTGCAGGATGCCGGCGTGCCGCCGCGCCCGTCGATCTCGACCAGGCAGACGCGGCAGGAGCCGAACGAGTCCAGCATGTCGGTAGCGCAGAGTTTTGGGATCTCGACCCCGCCTTCCATCGCCGCGCGCATGATCGACGTACCCTCCGGCACGCTGATGCTGCGGCCGTCGACGATCAGCGTAACCTGCTTTTGCGCCTTCGATTCCGGGGTTCCGTAATCGAGTTCTTCGATGAGTGTCGGGAAGTCGGCCTTGATATTCATCTGCCAGCTCCTATTCAGCAGCCACGCGCGCCGGCGCGGGCTTGAAATCTTCGGGGAAATGGGTGATCGAGCTCATCACCGGATAGGGCGTGAAGCCGCCCAGCGCGCAGAGCGATCCGAACTTCATCGTGTTGCAGAGATCGGTGACCAGTGCCAGGTTCTTCTCCGGCTCGATGCCGGCGGCAAGCCGGTCGATGGTCTCCACCCCGCGTATCGAGCCGATGCGGCAGGGCGTGCACTTGCCGCAGCTTTCGATGGCGCAGAACTCCATGGCAAAGCGCGCCTGCTTCAGCATGTCGGCCGTGTCGTCGAACACGGTGATGCCGGCATGACCGATCAGTCCGTCGCGCTTCGCGAACTCTTCGTAGTCGAACGGCGTGTCGAACAGGCCGCGCGGGAAATAGGCGCCGAGCGGGCCGCCGACCTGCACCGCCTTCACCGGGCGACCAGTGGCCGTACCGCCGCCGATATCGTCGACGATCTCGCCCAGCGTCATGCCGAACGCCGCCTCGAACAGGCCGCCGAATTTGACGTTGCCGGCGATCTGTATCGGGATCGTGCCGCGCGAGCGGCCCATGCCGAAATCCTTGTAGAAGGCAGCACCCTTGTCCATGATGATGGGCACGGAGGCTAGGCTGATGACGTTGTTGATCACCGTCGGCTTGCCGAACAGACCCTGGATTGCCGGCAGCGGTGGCTTGGCTCGCACCACGCCGCGCTTGCCTTCAAGGCTGTTCAGCAGCGAAGTTTCCTCGCCGCAGACATAGGCGCCGGCGCCGACGCGGATTTCCATGTCGAAGGCGTTGGGCGAACCGAGCACGCTGACGCCGAGCACGCCTGCCTTGCGGGCGACCTCGACAGCCTTGTTCATGACAGCCACCGCATGCGGATATTCCGAGCGGATATAGACGAACCCCTTGGTCGCGCCGGTGGAGATGCCGGCAATCGTCATGCCTTCGATGAGCACGAAGGGGTCGCCCTCCATAATCATGCGGTCGGCAAAGGTGGCGCTGTCGCCCTCGTCGGCATTGCAGACGATGTATTTGCGGTCAGATGTCGTATCGAGCACCGTCTTCCACTTGATGCCGGTCGGGAAGCCGGCGCCGCCGCGGCCGCGCAAGCCCGATTCCGTGACCTGTTTGACGATGTCGAGCGGCGCCATGGCCACCGCGTTCTGCAGGCCCTTGAGCCCGCCCAGTGACTTGTAGGCATCGAGCGATAGCGGGTCGTTGATGCCGCAACGCGCAAAGGTCAGGCGCGTCTGCTTGGCCAGGAACGGGATTTTGTCGGGCGCGCCCAGCCAGCGCTTGTGATGCCCGCCGGTGAGAAAGCCGCTGTCGAACAGGCTCTTGACGTCCGATGGCTTGACCGGCCCGTAAGCGACGCGGCCCTTTTCGGTCGCGACCTCGACCATCGGTTCGAGGAAATAGGCGCCGCGCGAGCCGTTGCGGACGATCTTGGCCTCGACGCCCCGTTCAGCCAGTTCCGCACGAACAGCCTTGGCGACCTTTTCGGCGCCGAGCGCCAGCGCGCCGGAGTCACCTGGAATGTAGATGCGCGGGATCATGAGCGTACCTCCCCGACGATCTCTTCGATCTTCTCGTCATCGAGCCGCCCGATCACCTCACCATCCAGCATCGCCGACGGTGAACAGGCGCACAGCCCGAGGCAATAGACAGGCTCAAGTGTAACCGATCCGTCGCGGGTGGTCTCATGGAAATCGATGCCCAACAACTGCTTGACCTTTGCGGCGATCGCATCCGAACCCATCGACTGGCAGGCTTCCGCCTGGCAGAGCTTGAGCACATGCCGGCCAGCCGGCCGGGCACGGAAATCATGATAGAAGGTCACGACGCCATGCACTTCGGCCCTCGACAGGTTCAGCCCATCGGCGATGACGGGCACGGCGTCCTGCGGCACGTGGCCAAATTCTTCCTGGATCTCGTGCAGGATCGGCAGCAGGGGGCCTTCGAGGCCCTTCAACTCCTGGATGATCGCCGCCGTGCGCGACTGTATCTCGGTACTTGCAGGCTGCATCGTCACGCAGCGCCCTCCCTATCGTAGCGATCGATGCATATAATCGTCCAAAAGCATGAAGCAGTTTTGGAACAACGACATGCCTACGCCGCTTAATCGCTAAGTGCTTAAGAAATCAGAGAAAACCTCTGAAATCAATAAAGCGCTTTCGTTGCACGATAGAAAATTTCTATCGCGCCGGTTGACCAGTTATGACTAGCTCAGCGATTGGCGCGGAAATCGTCTGCCAGCGCCATCGCCTCGTCCAGCAGCGCCTGCACCAGCGGCGTGTGCGGTTCGCGCGGCGCGGCGACCAGCCCGACAGTGTGGCTGGCATCCGGTTCGACGATCGGAATGGCCCGGATCGGTTCGGAAAAACCGAATGTTTCCGCCAGGTTGAGCGGCATGATCGACGACCATTTGCCTGTCCGTATGTGGGAGAACAGCACGATCATCGAGTTGGATTCCAGTGTCGGCCGCACCTGCACGCCGGCCTCGGCCAGATGCTGGTCGATGATGCGGCGGTTCTGCATGTCCGGCGTCAACAGGCAGAGCGGCAGCTGGCTGATTTCGGCCCATGTCACTTTGTCGCGATCCGAATAGGGATTTCCGACCGCCGTGATCAGCTGGTAGCGCTCGTCATAGAGCGGCACGCTCGTCACCCGTCCGAGAGGCTCGTTGTCGAGATAGGTGATGCCGGCATCGACGTCGAAATTGCCGAGCAGCGACAACACCTCGATCGAGGTGCGCGACAGGATAGAGAAGGTGACGCCCGGGTGCTTCTCGCGAAATGGCGTCGTCAGCCGCGCCACCATGGCGAGGGCGGTTGGGATGGCGGCAATACGGATACGCCCGGACAGGCCATGTCGCGCCGCCCGCATCTCTTCGCGCATGGTCCTGGAATCGCCGACGATGCGACGCGCCCACACCAGCACCTGCTTGCCTTCCGGCGTCAGCCCCTGAAAGCGCGAACCACGATTGACCAGCATGACGCCGAGCTGGCCCTCCAGCTGCTTGATCCCGGCCGACAAGGTCGGCTGCGTGACGCCGCACGCTTCCGCCGCCCGGCCGAAATGCTCCTCCTTGGCCAGCGCGATGAAGAATTCGAGCTTGTCGATCATCCCATCCGTCCGTTCGTTCCGCGCAAGGTCGGGGAAATTGCCTTTCGCCGCAAGCTCTACCCGCAATTGGCCATGCATCCACATCTTTGGGCCGGCTGGCTGTTTCCCCCGGCCGAACACGGCGCTATGTGGTTGGATGGAATACGAGGAGATCGGACATGCTGGGCTGGTTCCGCAAGCTTTTGCCGCGCGAAGATCGCTTCTTCGACCTCTTTGAACGGCATTCCCGCACCGTGGTCGGCGGCGCCGAGGCGCTGGAGCAGCTTCTGCAGGGCAAGGACATCGATCGCTGGTGCCAGAAGATCATCGATCTCGAGGACGAGGCCGATCATATCACGGCCGAAGTGCTGCTGGCGGTGCGGCGTTCCTTCATCACGCCCTTCGATCGCGGCGACATCAAGGACCTGATCCAGTCGATGGATGACGCCATCGACATGATGCACAAGACCGTCAAGACGGTGAAGCTGTTCGAAAAGAAGGAATTCGACCCGCTGATGCAGGAGATGGGCGGCGTCATCGTTGCCGCCTCCAGGCTGGTTGCCGAAGCAATCCCGCTGCTCAGCAAGGTCGGCACGCACACGGTACGCCTCAACGCCATCGCCGAAGAGGTGATGCGCGTCGAAAGCCGCGCCGACGATCTGCATGAGCAGGGATTGAAGGACCTGTTCAAGCGGCATGGCCGCAGCGATCCGATGGCCTACCTGATCGGCTCGGAGATCTACGGCCAGCTGGAGAAGGTGGTCGACCGCTTTGAGGACGTCGCCAACGAGATCAGCGGCATCGTCATCGAGAACGTTTAGGCAATGGAAGCCACCATCGCCTTTCCCGTGCTGATCGGCCTTGTCGCCGTCGCGCTGTTTTTCGATTTTCTCAACGGCCTGCACGATGCAGCGAACTCCATCGCCACCATCGTCTCCACCCGCGTGCTGAGACCGCAATATGCGGTCCTGTGGGCGGCTTTCTTCAATTTCATCGCCTTCATGTTCTTCGGCCTTCACGTGGCTGAAACTGTGGGAAAAGGTATCGTCGACGTCAGCATCGTCACGCCGGCGGTGATCTTCTCGGCGCTCGTTGGCGCCATCGTCTGGAACATCGTCACCTGGATTGCCGGCATCCCGTCCAGCAGTTCGCATGCCCTGATCGGCGGGCTCGTCGGCGCCGGCGTTGCAAAGGCTGGGCCCGGCGCCATCGTCTGGACCGGGCTTGGCAAGACGGTCGCCGCAATCGTCGTGTCGCCGGCGACAGGGTTTGTTCTGGCGCTGGTCCTGATCCTGGCCGTTTCCTGGCTGTTCGTGCGCCAGACACCGTTCGCCGTCGACAGCACCTTCCGCGTCATGCAGTTCTTTTCGGCCTCGCTTTATTCGCTAGGGCACGGCGGCAACGACGCCCAGAAAACCATGGGCATCATCGCCGTGCTGCTCTATTCGCAAGGTATGCTCGGCGGGACGTTCTACGTGCCGCTGTGGGTCGTCCTCACCTGTCAGACAGCACTGGCGCTCGGCACTTTGTTCGGCGGCTGGCGCATCGTTCACACGATGGGCTCGAAGATCACCCGGCTGAATCCGATGCAGGGCTTCTGCGCCGAGACCGGCGGCGCCATCACCCTGTTTGCCGCCACCTGGCTCGGCGTCCCCGTGTCGACCACCCATACCATCACCGGGGCCATCATCGGTGTCGGCGCCGCCCGCCGCGTCTCGGCCGTGCGCTGGGGCATTGCCGGCAACATCGTCATCGCCTGGATCGTCACCTTGCCGGCCACGGCTGCAATTTCGGCGCTCACCTACCTAGCGGTTGGCCTGGCAGGGTGAGGCGGACACCGGTGGTGCTTGGAGTCGCTGCCAATCTGCACTATCTGAGCCGCAGCCAAACGCCTTAGGGAATAATGCATGTCCGTCACCAAGGAAATCGTCACCGAGCGTCTGAAGACGGTCAACGGGCCGGACTTCACCGGCAACATCGTCGACCTCGGCATGGTTTCGGAGATTTTCATCGCCGATTCGAAAGTGTTTTTCTCGATCACCGTTCCCGCCGCCCGCGCACAGGAGATGGAGCCGCTGCGCGCTGCAGCCGAGCGTGTCGTCAAGGCGATCCCTGGTGTCGCCGGCGCCGTCGTCGCGCTGACGGCGGAGAAGAAGGGCGGCGGCATGGAGGCTCCGGTTGCGTCGCGTCCCGCGCCCAGGCCCGCACCGCCGGCTGCGCCAGGCGGGCCGCGCCCAGCTCCACACACTCCAGCCCCGCACGCCTCGGCCTCGCAAAGCTCGGGCAAGCGCGGCGTGCCCGGAATCGAGGCGATCATCGCGGTGGCGTCCGGCAAGGGGGGCGTCGGCAAGTCGACCACCGCTGTCAACATCGCGCTTGGCCTCGCCGCCAACGGTTTGCGTGTCGGCGTGCTCGATGCCGATATTTATGGCCCGTCCATGCCCAGGCTGCTCAACATCCATGGCCGGCCGCAGACCGTCGACGGCAAGATCCTGAAACCGATGGAGAATTACGGCCTTAAGGTGATGTCGATGGGCTTCCTCGTCGACGAGGAGACGCCGATGATCTGGCGCGGTCCGATGGTGATGTCGGCGCTGACGCAGATGCTGCGCGAGGTCGAATGGGGCCGCCTCGACGTGCTCGTCGTCGACATGCCGCCCGGCACCGGCGACGCCCAGCTGACCATGGCCCAGCAGGTGCCGCTGGCCGGCGCCGTCATCGTCTCGACGCCGCAGGACCTGGCGCTGATCGACGCCCGCAAAGGATTGAATATGTTCAAGAAGGTCGACGTGCCGCTGCTCGGCATCGTCGAGAACATGAGCTATTTCATCGCCCCCGATACCGGCAAGCGCTACGACATCTTTGGCCATGGCGGGGCGCGGCGCGAGGCCGAGCGCCTCGGCGTGACTTTCCTCGGCGAAGTGCCGTTGGAAATGGGCATTCGCGAAAGTTCTGATGAAGGTGCTCCGGTGGTGGCGTCGAAGCCAGACAGCGCCGAGGCGAAGATCTATCGCGGCATTGCTTCGAAGGTCTGGGACCGGGTCAACGAAGAACGCGGCGCGGCCGAAGCGGCGGTGCCGAACATCGTGTTCGAGTAGCTCGGATATCCCTCCCCTCAAGGGGGAGGGGAACCCACCTTCTCGCCAAAGCTTGAAAAGAACTGCAAGGCCAGCTTCTTCGAAGTCGATTCGATGAGCCGGCTGCCGAGTTGGGCGATCTTGCCGCCGACTTCGGCTTTGGCAAAGTATTTGAGGACCGTCGCATCCGGCCCGTCCGCCGTCAGCGTCACGTCGGCGCCACCCTTGGCGAAGCCGGCAATACCGCCCTTGCCCTCGCCCTGGATGGTGTAGGAGTGCGGCGGCTTCAGGTTCTTCAATGTCACCTCGCCGTTGAATGTCGCCTTGATCGGTCCGATCTTCAACACCACCGTCGCCGCCATTTCGGTCGGCGATTTCATCTCCAGGTGCTGGCAGCCGGGAATGGTCGCCTGCAAAACCTTCGGATCGTTCAGCGCGTCCCACACTTTCTGCAGGGGGGCGGCAATGCGTTCCTCGCCTTCGATCACCAAAGCCATCGACACCTCCCGGACAGACTTCGAAGGCCTAACGCACGGTCTGGTCTGTGTCTATCGCACCAAAGTCCGGTTGCGACGGTGCGCCCTCTTGCCTGCTTCCGCGCGTTGCCATATCGATTTGTCTTACAAATACGGAGACCATGATGGCAGGCGCCCCCACCGGAAAGAAGAAATTTCGCTCGCAGGAGTGGTTCGACAATCCCGACAATCCAGGCATGACCGCGCTCTACCTCGAGCGCTACCTGAACTACGGCCTGACGCGGGCCGAGTTGATGTCGGGCAAGCCGCTGATCGGCATCGCCCAGACCGGCTCGGATCTGTCGCCGTGCAACCGCCACCATATCGAACTCGCCAAGCGCGTGCGCGAAGGCATCGTCTCGATGGGCGGCATCCCCTTCGAATTCCCGTGCCATCCGATCCAGGAGACCGGCAAACGCCCGACCGCGGCACTCGACCGCAACCTTGCCTATCTCGGCCTGGTCGAAGTGCTTTACGGCTATCCGCTCGACGGCGTCGTGCTGACCATCGGCTGCGACAAAACCACGCCGGCGCTGCTGATGGCGGCGGCCACCGTCAATATTCCGGCCATAGCACTTTCGGTCGGACCGATGCTCAATGGCTGGCACAAAGGCAAGCGCACGGGATCCGGCACCATCGTCTGGGAATCGCGCCAGCGGCTCTCCGCCGGCGAGATCGACTATGACGAGTTCATGGACATCGTCGCCTCATCGGCGCCGTCGACCGGCTATTGCAACACCATGGGCACCGCCACCACGATGAACTCGCTGGCCGAGGCGCTCGGCATGCAATTGCCGGGCTCGGCTGCCATCCCGGCGCCCTATCGCGAGCGCGGCCAGATCTCCTATGAGACGGGCAAGCGCATCGTCGAGATGGTGCATGAGGATCTGAAGCCGTCCGACATCATGACGCGCAAGGCCTTCGAGAACGCCATTGTCGTCAATTCGGCGATAGGCGGCTCGACCAACGCGCCGATCCACCTCAACGCGATTGCCCGCCATCTCGGCGTGCCACTCACCAATGACGACTGGCAGACGGTCGGCCTCCATGTGCCGCTCATCGTCAATCTGCAGCCATCGGGCGAATATCTCGGCGAGGACTATCACCATGCCGGCGGCGTGCCGGCTGTGGTGGCCGAACTGATGAAGGCCAAGCTGCTGCCTTATCCCGAAGCGATGACCGTCAATGGCAAGACTATCGGTGACAATTGCAAGGGTGTCGCCAACGAGAACACCGACGTCATCCGCACCGTCGCCGAGCCGCTGAAGGCCAATGCCGGCTTCATCAATCTCAGCGGCAATCTGTTCGATTCCGCAATCATGAAGATGAGCGGCATCTCGCCGGAATTCCGCGAGCGCTATCTCTCCAACCCGAACGACCCGGAAGCCTTCGAAGGCAACGCCATGGTCTTTGACGGGCCGGAGGACTACCACGCCCGCATCGACGATCCGGCGCAAGGCATCGACGAGCACACCATCCTGTTCATGCGCGGCGCCGGCCCGATCGGCTATCCCGGTGGCGCCGAGGTGGTCAACATGCAGCCGCCCGCCTATCTCATCAAGAAGGGCATTCACGCGCTGGCCTGCATCGGCGATGGCCGCCAGTCGGGCACATCGGGGTCGCCCTCTATCCTCAACGCTTCCCCGGAAGCCGCCATTGGCGGCGGCCTGGCGCTGCTCAAGACCGGCGACCGTGTGCGCATCGACTTACGCAAAGGCACTGCCAACATCCTCGTCACCGACGAGGAAATCACGCGCCGCCGTGCCGAACTGCAGGACGATGGCGGATACCACTATCCCAAGCACCAAACGCCATGGCAGGAAATCCAGCGCTCCATGGTCGACCAGTTCTCGGAGGGCATGGTGCTGAAGCCGGCGGTGAAATACCAGGACGTCGCCCATACCAGCGGCGTGCCGAGGGACAACCACTGAGCGTTGCAAGTTTGGTGAAATCGAAGGCGGCTTGCCATCGGGCAGGCCGCCTTTTCTCATGGCAACGCTCTTGTATCGATTGGGCCAAGTCTACAGATACGTCGTGTCGATAGGTCCTGCACAAGGGATAACACCCATCAATGACGAAGCGGCGCTCTTCCCTCGGTTTCCTCGGCATGTTCGGCCGCTCGGGTGATTTGCGGGAACTGGACAACGCGCTGCGCGGCGCCGATCTTCATCCGGCGCTTGTTCCCGGTAAAGCTCACCATCGTCAATTTGATGAAGGATCATTGGCCGGACGAGCCGCCGCCCGACGCCTACCGGTCCGTGGCGCAGCTGTTCGGCTTTTGCATCGCGGGCCCACAAACCTTCGAGCAGGCCAATGGGCCGGAGCGGCGGCTGGAGGCTGAGCGCCGCATCGAGGCTGCGCTTGAAACCGGCGACAGCCTGGATGCCCAGATCGTGTTGATGGCGCTGCATGGCAAGCTGATCAGCGCCGAAGTCGTCGAGCGCTTTGGGCTAAGTGCGGACTGACCTTCGTAAGGTGAAGCTTACCCGCCCATGCCGCTGCGTGGCAGCTTGATCATCTCGCCGAAGCGGGCACGCAATTTGTCGTCGAGCAGCTTCGGCACATGGCGCGGGAAGCGCTCGGCCAGCACGCGCTTCTTTTCGATGATCGCCCGCTGCAAGATGTCGGGCCGGCCCTTCTCGTTCCATTCCTTGGGCGAAAAGCGGTCGCCGACGGCAGGATAGAAATACTCCGTCTGCATCAGGCGCAGCGTCTGCTCATTGCCGAGATAGTGGCCTGGGCCATTCATGCAGACTTCGGTGATGGTGTCGATCGACAGCGCTTCGTCGGTCACTTCGATGCCCCGCACGCAGCGCAGGCAGTGGCCCAGCATGTCATTGTCTATGATCAGGCTCTCCAGGCAAAAGCCGAGCAGCGAGGCATGCATACCCGCCGATTCATAGACCAAGTTGAGGCCGGCAAGACCGGCCATCACATCGGTGATGCCCTTTTCATAGCCGGACTGGATGTCGGGCAGTTTCGAATCCGTCATGCCGGCGGCCGAACCGCCCGGCAGATCGTAGAACTGCGCCATCTGCGCACAGGCCGAAGTCAACACTGCCTGCTCGGCCGAGCCGCCCGACATGGCGCCGGTCCTGAGGTCGGAGACGAATGGCCAGGTGCCGAAGATCGCCGGATGCTCGGGCTTGATGGCGTTGACGTAGATGAGGCCGACCAGCACTTCGGCCACCGCTTGCACCACAGCGCCGGCAATTGCCGCCGGAGCGGTGGCGCCGGCCTGGCCGGCCGATAGAAGCAGGATCGGAATGCCGCCTTCGACGCAGGCTTCGAGCACGCCGCAGGCGTCCTCGGCAAACTTCATCGGCGGCACGACGAAGCAATTGGAGTTCGACACGAACGGCCGGGCGCGAAAGTTCTCCTCGCTGCCGGCGATCGCATAAAGCATTTCCAGCGCCGGCTGCACGTTCTCGCGCACCGTGAACGAGGTGCCGACATGCTTCGAGGTGCCCATCACGCAGGCGTAGAGCGTGTTGAAGTCCATTTCGAGCGGATCGGGAATGTCGCGCGGCACCATCGGTCGCTGGAAGAAATGGATGTTGTCGAGCCCTTCGACGAGGCGGGCGGCATCATAAATGTCCTGCACCAGCGACTCGCGGTATTCGCGCTTTTCGACATCGACCAGATGCACCGCCGCACCCGCCGTGCCGTAATGCACGCGCTTGCCCTGGATCAGCATGTCATGCCTGGGGTCCTGGCCGTGCAGCGTAAAATTCCGCGCGGCTCGTCTGATCGTGTCCATCACAAGCCCACGTGGGAAACGGATGCGGCCGTCATCGCCATAGACGGCGCCGACCCCGGTCAGCGCCTCGATGCAGGAGGGAATGGCATTGGCGAAGCCGACGGTCTCCAGCAGCGTCAGCACCGCTTCATGGATGCGCTCCTGGTCGTTCTGGTTGAGCGGCCCGTAGCTGCCGCCTTCGAGGCCGGCGCGCACCGGCCGGATATCGTCGGCAAGCGGTGCGGCCCGCATGGCGCGGCGCGCTTCGCGCCCGCCGGATCGTCGCGTACGCTGGTCGGCTGATGTATCTTTAGGAGCCGCATCCTTAAGAGCCGCATCCTGCTGCTCAACAGCCACTGACATGGGGGGCACTCCACCTTTAGCTTGCGAAACACGGCGCGGTGATTGGTCCCCGTCGGCTTGCTTCGTCCCTCTGTCAGCCGACTATGCCGTTGCCA
Source organism: Mesorhizobium sp. C416B (assembly GCF_030323165.1). NCBI lineage: Bacteria > Pseudomonadati > Pseudomonadota > Alphaproteobacteria > Hyphomicrobiales > Phyllobacteriaceae > Mesorhizobium > Mesorhizobium sp. C416B. The sequence continues at coordinate 3,134,354 of NZ_CP100471.1, read as the reverse complement.
TTGGCCCAGCCTATGGGCCAGTCAACGCAGCCGAGTATGCCAGAGAGCTAATGCAGAATGTTGGTGATCACGCCAAGGGCCGGGGCTGTTCAAAGCTCCAGCACAGGCAAATCAGGCTGCCGCGGGCCTGCGTCCGGCCGCAGTCGCGAGCTCGCGAATACCCGGCTCGATGTGCTGCAGCGCGATCGAGGAAATGCCCAAGCGCATGAAACGCGAGGGCTTTTCGGTGCGATCGAAGAAACGATCGCCGGGCTCGATGATGACGCTGCGCGACGCCGCGGCCTCGGCCAGTCCACGTGAATCGGTGCCGCGCGGGCCTTCCAGCCAGAGCGATGTGCCGCCGGCCGAATCGGTCGAGCGCCATTCCGGCAGGAATGCGGAAATCGCATGGACCAGACGCTTGCGCCGCTCGTCGAAGGCCGACGACAGCCGCCGCACCAGCGCCTCGTGATGGCCGAGCGACAGGAACAGCGCGACCGCGCGCTGGTTGTTGGCCGGCGGGTGCCTGAGCATGAAGCGGCGCAGCGCCCTGAGTTCGGAGATTAGTCCAGCCGAAGCGACGATGTAGCCAAGCCGCAGGCCCGGAGCCAGCGTCTTCGACATCGAGCCGACATAGACGACGCGACCCGAGCGATCGAGGCTCTTCAGCGCCTGCTGCGGCGCCTCGTCGAGAAGCTGGCTGTCATAGCCGTCCTCGATGATGATCTGGTTGTGGCGGTTGGCGCGCGCCAGAAGGTCCTGCCGCCGCTCCGCAGACAGCGGCACCATGGTCGGGCAGTGGTGGCTGGGGGTGACGAAGACAAAGCCGGAATCGTTGGGAATGGACGAGGTGACGATGCCGGACTGATCGACCGGAACCGGCTGGATCTCGGCGCCTGCCAGGCGGAAGATCGAGCGCGCGTCGGGGTATCCCGGGTCTTCCATCGCGACCTTGGAGCCCTTTGTCATCAGCAGTGTCGCCAGCATATAGAGCGCGTTCTGGGCGCCGAGCGTGACGATGATCTCGTCCGGATTGGCGAAGATACCGCGCCGCGGCAACAGCCGCGCCTGGATCTGCTCGATCAAGAGCGGATCGTCGCGATCGACCATGTCGGAGGCCCAGTTGCGGATTTCGAGCACGGCCAGCGCCATGCGGTTGCACTCACGCCATTCGGCTGTCGGGAACAGCGCCGGGTCGAACTGGCCGTAGACGAAGGGGTAGGAGGACTTGATCCAGTTGTCGTGCTTGGCCGGTGGCGGCATGTCGCTGGCGGCGATCTGCCGGCGTGCCTTCCAGTCGATCTCGTTCTGCTGGTCGGGCGCCTTCTGGTGCGGCTTGGCGGGGGTGGCCAGCACATCCGGATTGACGAAATGGCCGCGCCGTTCGCGCGCCACCAGGAAACCTTGGTCGACCAATTGCTGGAACGCCAGCACCACAGTGCCGCGCGCGACGCCGAGTTTTTCAGCCAGGATGCGGCAGGACGGAAGCGGCATCGAAGCGGCGATCTGCCGGTCGAGAATGGCGGCGACGATCGCCTGACGGATCTGCGCCTGCAGGGTCTGGCCCGATTCCGCCGAAATCCGGAACAGGCCGGACCATATGGCCGTGTCGTTACGCTGTGGCATGGAAGGTGTTCCTCGATGGCCAGTCTTTTTTGCTTGGCTGGACCAGCGGAAGGTAACCGTGGCACAAGGGGTTGCGCCAATCAATTTTTCTGATCGCTGGGATTTATGCCAGTGATCTATGCGCGACGCGCAGCGTCGTCTCATCCCCGGGTGACGCTTGCGTCATCCCGCAGCGCGGACGCCCGCGCGATGCGAAGCGTCGTCGCGCCTCATTATCCCCAGCGCGACGCGCAGCGTCGTCGCTACTCCCATCAAATCATCCAGCGCGGCGCGGAGCGTCATAGCTCCATCACATCGCACTATGCTGCACTGCGTCATCCCCACGCATTGAAACATGCGGAATTCGGCTCAATAAGATCAGCGCGACGACACGCGCCGGAAACATCCGGTCTGATAAGATGTCGTGAAAAACGATCAGGAGCCGAAAGTGGATCATTCCTCCTTCGACAAACAGCTTGTCGCCTTGCGTGCTGCGCGCGCGGCGGCATCGGGTACGATGCGCGAGGCTTTTGCCGCCGACCCCAAGCGCTTCGAGACGTTCTCGGCCAGCGACGGCGACCTTTTGCTCGACTGGTCGAAATGCGCGGTCGACCAGGGCACGATGGAACTGCTCGAGAAGCTCGCCGCCGCCGCCGATCTCGAAGGTCGCCGCGCCGCAATGTTTTCCGGCAAGAAAATCAACATCACCGAAGACCGCGCCGTGCTGCACACGGCGCTGCGCAACCTCTCGGGCAAGGGCGTCACCGTCGATGGCCAGGACGTCAAGGCGGATGTGCTGTCCGTGCTCGACGCCATGGGCGCTTTCGCCGACGCCATTCGCTCCGGCAAGGCCGCCGGCGCCACCGGCAAGAAAATCACCGACATTGTCAACATCGGCATTGGCGGCTCCGATCTCGGCCCGGCCATGGCGACGCTGGCGCTGGCGCCCTATCACGACGGCCCGCGCGCGCACTACGTCTCCAACATCGACGGCGCCCATATCCACGACACGCTGAAGGGCCTGTCGGCCGAAACCACCCTGTTCATCATCGCCTCGAAGACCTTCACCACGGTCGAGACGATGACCAATGCCGAGACGGCGCGCGAATGGGTGCAGAAGGCGCTCGGCAAGGAAGCTGTCGGCAAGCATTTCGCCGCCGTCTCGACCGCGCTCGACCTGGTTTCCAAGTTCGGCATCGAAGCGGATCGCGTGTTCGGCTTCTGGGACTGGGTCGGCGGCCGCTATTCGCTGTGGGGCGCCATCGGCCTGCCGGTGATGATCGCCATCGGCCCGCGCAACTTCCGCGCCTTCCTCGATGGCGCGCATGAGATGGACGAGCACTTCCGCACCGCACCCCTGCAGAAGAACCTGCCGGCGCTGCTGGGGCTGGTCGGCTGGTGGCATCGCGTGATCTGCGGTTATCCGGCGCGTGCGGTCATCCCTTATGACCAGCGCCTTTCCAGGCTGCCGGCCTATCTGCAGCAGCTCGACATGGAATCGAACGGCAAGGGCGTCACCCTCGACGGCACGCCGGTGACGACGCCGACCGGACCGCTGGTCTGGGGCGAGCCCGGCACCAATGGCCAGCACGCCTTCTTCCAGCTGCTGCACCAGGGCACCGATTCCATCCCGGTCGAGTTCCTTGCCGCTGCCGTCGGCCATGAGCCGGATCTGAAGCACCAGCACGATCTACTGCTTGCCAATTGCCTGGCCCAATCGGAAGCGTTGATGAAGGGCCGCACGCTGGACGAGGCTCGCGCGCAGATGCTGGCCAAGGGCATGAAGCCGGCCGATGTCGACAGAATAGCCCCGCACCGCGTCTTCTCCGGCAACCGCCCCTCGGTGACGATCCTCTACCGCAAGCTCGACCCGCGCACCTTCGGCCGGCTGATCGCGCTTTACGAGCACCGCGTCTTCGTCGAAGGCACTCTGTTCAACATCAATTCCTTCGACCAATGGGGCGTCGAGCTCGGCAAGGAGCTGGCGACCGGCCTGTTGCCAGTCGTGGAAGGCAAGGAGAGCGCCGCCAAGCGCGACGCATCGACGGCCGGGCTGGTGGCGCGCATCCAGCAACTGCGGGGGGCGCAATGAAAAATCCGGCCGACATCAAGGGCATATTGTTCGACAAGGACGGCACGCTTGTCGATTTCAACGCGACCTGGCTCGGCATCGCCGATTTCATGGCCATGGATGCTGCCGAGGGCGATCGCTGGAAAGCCGACAGGCTGCTTTCAGCGGCGGGCTTCGATTTTGTCGCCAAGCGTTTCAAGCCGGATTCCATCTTCGCCTCGGGCACCAACATGGATGTCGTCGAACTATGGTTCCCGCGCCTGTCCGACGAGGACCAGATGCTGGCCGTCGCCCGTTTCAACGAGATCACCTCGGTGCAAGGCTCATCGATGGCGGTGGCCTTGCCCGGCATCGTCGCGGCGCTGACGGCTCTGCACAAGCGATCCTACCGGCTCGGCGTCGCCACCAATGATTCGACTGCCGGTGCCGAAAAGACCATGGTCACGCTCGGCGTCGCGCAGCTGTTCACCGCCGCCTATGGCTATGACGCGGTCGCCAATCCGAAACCGGCGCCGGACACGATCGTCGCCTTTTGCGACCTGACCGGGTTGAAGGCGTCCGAGATCGCCATGGTCGGCGACAACCGCCACGACCTGGAGATGGCGCGTGCCGGCGGCTGCGGCCTGGCGGTCGGCGTGCTCTCCGGCACCGGCACGCGGGAATCGCTGGCGTCGATCGCCGATGTCGTTCTGGATTCGGTTGCCGACTTGCCGGACTTTCTGTCGGCGCGGGTCAAGGAGACGGTCTGACGGGGGCCTGGGGCAAACTCAATTCGGCTCGGGATTTCCCCGCCAATGGCCGAGTTGGGGGAAGCAGCCATGAAACTATGGAGCTTCTGGTTTGTTTTCGGACATAGTGGGCTACTCATCAGCAGAGCAAACGTACCCGCATCTGCCGCAGCTGATCTTGGCGCTTGCGTTATCGATGTCTTCGCCAGGCTGAAGCTCGAAGCCGCGATTTTCGCACTTTGGGCAAACTATGAAGCCGATACGTTGAACAACTTTAATCCACGCCATTCGACTTCTCCTATCAACGGCTAATCCAATCTATTTTCTGCCCCTTGAGGTTTGTCCACAATGAGTAGAATCCGGCCATTCAGAGCGACTGGGCTTTGCCGCGTCGCGCTAGCAATCTTCCGGCTCGAACCAAAACACACCGCTCGGCTTGGTCACATCACCCTTTGCGTCGCCGAAATCCGGCACCTGATATTCGGCGAGCAATCGTAGCCGCGACAGCGGCAGATCGGCGCGGCGGGGATCGCCGACCAGCACCTCGATGCCGGCTGCCAGGCAGCGGTCGAGGAACGGGATCACCCGCAGAGCAACCTCGCGGCCGTAGAACACGTCGCCGGCAAGCACGAGATCGACCGCTGGCGGCGGGCCCGTGGTGATATCCTGGTCGACAATGGTGATCTCGACGCCGTTGGCCAACGCGTTGAGGCCGATCGCGGCGACGCCGTTGCGATCGCTCTCGGCGGCGATCACCGCGCTGGCGCCGGCCTTGGCGGCGGCGATGCCGACGAGGCCCGAGCCGGCGCCGAGGTCGAGCACGCGGTGACCGGCCACGATTTGCGGATGGTCGAGTATATAGCGCGCCAGCACGGCGCCGCCGGCCCAGGCATAGGCCCAGTAGGGCGGCTGCGGCTCAGCTTCGTGCTCCTCGGTCTGGCTGCCGTCTTCCGGTCCATGAGCTCGCCACTCGACAAGCCGCCTCAGGCCGCTGCCGGAATGAGCCGTATAGAGCTGGATTTCACGAAGGGCGGGAACGGGCGCAAGCCGCAGGTTCGCCTTGATGAACACTACTGCATCGGGACGCCGACTATCGTCCGCCATCCCGCCGTCGCCAGGCTCGCCGTTCAAATTATTCCCGCAGCGCCCGGCGCAAAATCTTGCCCACCGGCGTCTTCGGCAGCTCGGTCCTGAACTCGATGTATTTCGGCCGCTTGTAGCCGGTCAGGTTCTCGCGACAATACGCAGTGATTGCCTCAACGGTCAGCGCCGGATCCTTCTTGACGATGAACAGCTTCGGCACTTCGCCCGAATGCTCGTCCGGCACGCCGACCGCCGCCACTTCGAGCACGCCCGGATGCTGGGCGACGACTTCCTCGAGTTCGTTGGGGTAGACGTTGAAGCCGGAGACCAGGATCATGTCCTTCTTGCGGTCGACGATCTTGGTGTAGCCGCGCTCGTCCATGAAGCCCATGTCGCCGGATTTGAAAAACCCGTCCTTGGTCATCACCTTGGCGGTCTCGTCCGGCCGGTTCCAGTAACCGGCCATGACCTGCGGCCCGCGAATGCAGATCTCGCCGACCTCGCCGAGCGGCAGGTTGTTGCCGTCATCGTCGCGGATGACGATCTCGGTCGACGGCAGCGGCAGGCCGATCGTGCCGGTGAAATTGCTGTCGCTGAACTTGTTGGCGGTCGCCACCGGCGAGGTCTCCGACAGCCCGTAGCCCTCGGTGATCGAATTGCCGGTCAGCGCCTTCCAGCGCTCGGCAACCCCCTTCTGCACCGCCATGCCACCACCCAGCGTCATGATCAGCGGCTTGAAGTCGAGCTTGCGGAAATCCTCGTTGTTGAGCAGCGCGTTGAACAGCGTGTTGAGGCCGGGGAAAATGTGCATCGGGTATTTCTGCAGCTCCTTGACGAAGCCGGGAATGTCGCGCGGGTTGGGAACGAGCACGTTCTGGGCGCCCTGCTGCATGCCCATCAGCGCGTTCACCGTCAGCGCGAAGATATGGTAGAGCGGCAGTGCGCAAATGAAATTGAGATGCGCCGGTTTCGGCTTGATCGCATAGGCGTCCTGCAGCCACAGCGTGTTCTGCGCGACATTGGACAGCACATTGGAGTGCAGCAGCACAGCACCTTTGGAAATCCCCGTGGTGCCGCCTGTATATTGCAGGAAGGCGACGTCGCTGGCTTCCATCTTGGCCGGCTTGAAGGCGATGCCGGCGCCGGCCTTCACCGCCGCATTGAACTTGACATGGCCGGGCAGCGACCAGGCCGGCACCATCTTTTTCACCCGGCGCACGACCAGGTTGACGATCGTGCCCTTGAGGCCGCCGAGCATGTCGCCCATCGCCGCGACCACCACATGCTTGACCGCCGTCCTGGCAATCACCGCGTCCAGGGTGCTGGCGAAATTCTCCAGAATGACGATCGCCTGCGCGCCGGAATCCTTGAGCTGATGTTCGAGCTCGCGCGGCGTGTAGAGCGGATTGATGTTCACCACGACATAGCCGGCGCGAAGCACGGCCATCATCGCCACCGGATATTGCAGCACATTCGGCATCATCAGCGCCACGCGTGCGCCTTTCTGCAGGCCCTTCGATTGCAGATAAGCGCCGAAGGCGGCCGATTGCCGCTCGAGTTCGGCATAGGAGATCGACTTGCCCATGCAGACGTATGCCGGCTGGCCGGAAAACTGCTTGCAGGCGCCGACGAGGAAGTCGCCGATCGAACTGTAGGGCAGGGCGCCGATCTCCGCCGGCACGACTTTCGAATAGCTTTTTAGCCATGGCTTTTCCGGCAAGCCCGCGGCAAGCGCCGTCAGCGTATTCGGCAGTTTTTTGGCCGCGCCCGGCGACGGCTTCGAGGCGGGCTTCGCCGCGGCTGTCTTCGCGGCTGGCGGCTGGGCGGGCTTTGCAGCGGGTGTTGTCTTCGCCGCGCGCTTGACCGCAGGTTTCGCTGCCGGGTTGGCGCTTGCCTTCGCCGGCGTCGAGGTTGCCGTTGGCTTGACGGCGGGAGTGGCTTTGGCCGGTGGCGCTTTCGACTTGGCGGCAGCGGCGGCCGGTTTTGAAGCTTTCGCCGCTTTTGCTTTCGCCGGGGCCGTTGTCTTTGTTGCTTTCGCCACCTCTAGCCTCCCTCGGTCGTTCTGTTGCCTGCTCCTGCTGCGCCGCCTCGATGTGGTGAGGCGTCCTCCGCTGCAGCGATGTCGCGGATTCCCGGAAAATCCAGCGTGTCATCTATCTATTGCGACTATCGGCGGCCGTGCAAGTCTTGCCCCAGCGGCAGGACGGCAAAGATTTGCCGTCGAAATCCTTCCCGCGATGCCAGCTCAGGCAATGCCGTCCGGTCATCTCGGTGGCGAAACCCAGGCTTGTGGATTTTTGGCTTACGATTGCTGCGATCAATGAAAAAATGCGGTCGTTAACAATCCCGTGATTAGCAGATTTTGCTATTTGTTTCTGCAGTTCGTCAAAGACCGAGAAATATTTTCTGCTTACGGTGGGGTAGGCAAACAGGGTGTTCCAAAGCCGGAAAAACGGTGCTTATATGCGCGCTTCGCGAGCCTATAGAGGGGCTTGGAAGAACATCAGGGAGTGCTCAATGAAAAAGAAACTGACTTTTGCAGCCGCGTTGCTGGCTGCAAGCGTCCTCGGCGGTGTGGCCAATGCCAAGACGCTGGTCTATTGCTCGGAGGCCTCGCCGGCCAACTTCGACCCGGGTACCACGACGGGCGGCAACGACTTCGACGCCTCGTCGCGCACCGTCTATTCGCGCCTGGTCGAGTTCAAGCATGGCGGCACCGAAGTTGTGCCCGGTCTCGCCGACAAATGGGAGATTTCGGACGACGGCCTGGTCTATACTTTCCACCTGCATCCGGGCGTGAAGTTCCAGACGACGGATTTCTTCAAGCCGACGCGTGATTTCAATGCCGACGACGTCGTCTTTTCGTTCGATCGCCAGTTCAACAAGGAAAACCCCTGGAACGGCGAGAAGTACCTGCCGAACCTGACCTGGGACTACTACACCGGCATGGACATGCCGAAATACGTCGCCAAGTGGGAAAAGGTCGATGACCTGACCGTGAAGCTGACGCTGACCGAGCCGAACGCGCCGATGCTGGCCAATCTCGGCATGGACTTCGCCTCGATCGTGTCGAAGGAATATGCCGACCAGCTGGAAAAAGACGGCAAGATGGCCGACTTCTCGACCAAGCCGGTCGGTACAGGTCCGTTCCAGTTCGTCGACTACCAGCTGGATTCGGTCATCCGCTATGCGGCCAACCCGGACTACTTCAAGGGCAAGGAAAAGATCGACGATCTCGTCTTCGCGATCACGCCTGACGCCACCGCCCGCATCCAGAAGGTGCTCGCCGGCGAATGCGATATCGCGCCCTATCCGAATCCTGCCGACATCGGCACGATCAAGGCCAACGCCGACGTGACCCTGATGGATCAGGCTGGCCTCAACATCGGCTATATGAGCTATAACACCACCATCCCGCCGCTCGACAAGCCTGAAGTGCGCCATGCGCTCAACCAGGCGATCGATCGGGAATCGCTCATCAAGTCGCTGTTCCAGGACGCCGGCGCCACGCCGGCCGTAAACCTGATCCCGCCGACCATGTGGTCGTGGAACAAGGACGTGAAGTCCGACGCCTATGATCCGGAAGCCGCCAAGAAGGTGCTGGCCGATGCCGGATTGAAGGAGATCCAGCTTTGGGCCTCCGACCGCGTCCGTCCCTACAACCCGAACTTCCAGCGCGCCGCCGAACTGATCCAGGCTGACTGGGCCAAGGTCGGCGTCAAGGCGGAGATCGTCAGCTACGAGTGGACGAAGTACCGCGAAGAAGGCAAGAAGAAGGAGCGTCCGGGCGCCTTCCAGATCGGCTGGACCGGTGACAATGGCGATCCGGACAATTTCTTCGCCACGCTGTTCGCCTGCTCGGCCATCGGCGTGTCGAACTACTCCAGCTGGTGCGACAAGGACTTCGAGGATCTGATCCAGAAGGCCAAGAAGACCAGCGACCAGGCCGAACGCACCAAGCTCTATGAAGAGGCGCAGGTTGTCTTCCAGAAGCAGGCTCCGGCCTTCCTCATGGCACACAGCCAGGTCTACGCAGTCGTGCGCAAGAATGTCAGCGGCTTCATGATGGACCCGCTCGGCATTCATCGCTTCGACGGCGTCGACAAGGCCGAATAGAACTGTTAGGCGGGCGGCGCGCAATCAGGCGCCGCCCGCTTTTCAAGATGCTCCGATATCTCCTAAACAAAATCGTCTTGGTGCTGCCGACGCTGATCGGCATCACCATCTGCGCCTTCGCTTTCGTCAGGCTGCTGCCCGGCGATCCCATTCTTGCCATGGCCGGCGAGCATGGCGTGTCGCCCGAGCGTTACGCGGAACTGAAGGAACAGTTCGGCTACAATTTGCCGATCTGGCAGCAATACGCGCATTATGTCCGCGATGCCGCGACCGGCAATTTCGGCGTGTCGATTTCGTCCAAGCGGCCGGTCATCGAAGATTTCATGACGCTCTTCCCGGCAACCGTCGAGCTCTCAGTCTTCGCCATGATCTTCGCCATGGTGCTGGCCATCCCGGCCGGCATCATTGCTGCGGTCAAACGCGGCTCCTGGTTCGACCAGGGGCTGATGGGCACCGCCCTTGTCGGCTATTCCATGCCGATTTTCTGGTGGGGTCTGCTGCTGATCATCTTTTTCTCCGGCTATCTCGGCTGGACCCCGGTTTCAGGACGCATCGGCCTTCAGTTCTTTATCAAGCCGATCACCGGCTTCCTGACCCTCGACAGCCTGCTCTACGGCAAATGGGATGCTTTCCGCTCGGCATTGAGCCACCTGGTGCTGCCGACAATTGTGCTCGGCACCATCCCGCTGGCGGTGATCGCGCGCCAGACGCGCTCGGCCATGCTCGAAGTGCTGGGCGAAGACTATGTGCGGACCGCCCGCGCCAAGGGCCTGTCGTCGTCCCGCGTCATCGGCGTGCATGCGCTGCGCAATGCGCTGATCCCGGTGGTCACCACCATCGGCCTGCAGGTCAGTACCCTGCTCGCCGGCGCCATTCTCACAGAAACCATCTTCGCCTGGCCGGGCATCGGCAAGTGGATGGTCGAATCCATATCCAAGCGCGACTATGTCGTCGTGCAGTCAGGCTTGCTGTTGATCGCCCTTATCGTCATGGCGGTGAACCTGATCGTCGACGTGCTTTATGCCGTCATCAACCCGCGCATCAGGGCGGCGTGATGAGCCAGTCCACCGAAATCGCCCCGATGGCCGCCGGCAACCCTGACCGTCTGACCGGCTTCAGGACCTTCTGGCACTATTTCTCGGTAAACCGCGGCGCCGTCATCGGCCTATTCGTCTTCATCCTGCTGGTGCTGGCCGCGCTCTTTGCACCGCTGCTGGCGCCCTATGCGCCCGACATCCAGGACAAGACCGCTTTCCTGCGTCCGCCGGCCTGGCAGGCGGGCGGCAGCATGGAATATCTGCTTGGCACCGACGCGGTCGGCCGCGACATGCTCTCGCGCCTGCTCTATGGCGCGCGTTTCTCGCTGCTCATCGGCGCCGTCGTGGTCACACTGGCGCTTGTCGGCGGCATCACGCTCGGCCTTTTGGCCGGCTATTTCCGGGGCTGGGTCGACGTGGCGATCATGCGCGTCATGGATCTGATCCTGTCCTTCCCGTCGCTGCTCTTGGCGCTGGTTCTGGTCACCATCCTCGGCCCCGGCCTGTTCAACGCCATGCTGGCCATCGCGCTTGTCCTGCAACCCCACTTTGCCCGTCTGGTGCGCGCTGCCGTCATGGCCGAAAAGAGCCGCGAATATGTGGTCGCCGCCAAGGTCGCCGGCGCCGGCCATATAAGGCTTATGCTGCGCACCATCCTGCCCAACTGCCTGGCGCCGCTGATCGTCCAGGGCACGCTGTCCTTCTCCAACGCCATCCTGGAGGCGGCCGCTCTCGGCTTTCTCGGCCTTGGCGCCCAGCCGCCGACACCGGAATGGGGAACCATGCTCGCCTCGGCGCGTGAATTCATCCTGCGCGCCTGGTGGGTGGTGACCTTCCCCGGTCTGGCCATCCTCATCACCGTGCTTGCCATCAACCTGATCGGCGACGGTCTGCGCGATGCGCTCGATCCGAAGCTGAGGAGGTCGTAATGGCGCTGCTCGACATCCGCAATCTCGTCGTCGAGTTCCAGACCGCATCCGGCCCGTTCCGCGCGGTCGATGGCGTCTCGCTCCATGTGAACGAACGTGAAGTGCTGGCCATCGTCGGCGAATCCGGCTCCGGCAAGTCGGTGTCGATGTTGGCTGTGATGGGGCTGTTGCCGTGGACGGCGACGGTCACTGCCGACGAGATGAGCTTCAACGGCCGCGATCTCCTGAAGATGAGCCCGGCCGACCGGCGCAAGATCGTCGGCAAGGACATGTCGATGATCTTCCAGGAGCCGATGGCCAGTCTCAATCCGTGCTTCACCGTCGGCTTTCAGATCGAGGAGGTGCTGCGCTTCCATATGGGCATGGACAAGGCCCAGCGTCGCGAGCGCGCCATCGAATTGCTGACGCAGGTCGGCATTGCCGAGCCGGCCGAACGGCTGAACTCGTTTCCGCACCAGATGTCGGGCGGCCAGTGCCAGCGCGTTATGATCGCCATCGCCATCGCCTGCAATCCGAAGCTTCTGATCGCCGACGAGCCGACGACTGCGCTCGACGTCACCATTCAGAAGCAGATCCTCGACCTGCTGGTGTCGCTACAGGTCAAATACGGCATGGGCCTGATCATGATCACCCACAATATGGGCGTCGTGGCCGAGACCGCCGACCGCGTCATCGTCCAGTACAAGGGTCGCAAGATGGAAGAGGCCGACGTGCTGTCGCTGTTTGAATCGCCGAAGAGCAATTACACCCGCGCGCTTTTGTCGGCGCTGCCGGAAAATGCCGTCGGCGACCGGCTGCCGACCGTCTCGGACATGCTGTTCGAACCGGCTGCCGGGAGCGTCTGATGGGCATCAAGGTCGTCGAAGGCAAGGACATCGTGCGCGACTATCACGTCGGCGGCGGCCTGTTTCGCGGCGCGCGCACCGTGCATGCGGTCAAGGGCGTTTCGTTCAGCGTCGACAAGGGCAAGACGCTGGCCATCGTCGGTGAATCGGGCTGCGGCAAGTCCACGCTGGCGCGCATCATCACGCTGATCGATCCGGCAACGTCGGGCGAACTGTTCATCGACGGCAACAAGGTCGACATCGCAAGGAACGGCCTGACCAGGGAGATGCGCCGCAAGGTGCAGATCGTCTTCCAGAACCCTTACGGATCGCTCAATCCGCGCCAAAAGATCGGAGATGTGCTGGGCGAGCCGCTGCTCATCAACACCGATAAGCCGGCCGAAGAGCGGCGCGACCTCGCCATGAGGATGCTGAAGAAAGTCGGCCTCGGAACCGAGCACTACAATCGCTATCCTCACATGTTCTCGGGCGGCCAGCGCCAGCGCATCGCCATTGCCCGCGCGCTGATGCTGAACCCGAGCCTGCTGGTGCTTGACGAACCGGTCTCCGCGCTCGATCTTTCGGTGCAGGCGCAGGTGCTCAACCTGCTCGCCGACCTGCAGGACGAATTCCAGCTGACCTATGTCTTCATCAGCCACGATCTGTCGGTCGTGCGCTACATCGCCGACGATGTGATGGTGATGTATTTCGGCGAAGCCGTCGAATACGGCTCGCGCGAGGAGGTCTTCGCCGACCCCAAGCACAACTACACCAGGACGCTGTTCGCCGCGACGCCGCGCGCCGACGTCGCCTCGATCAAGGCGCGGCTGGCGAAGAAGAAGGCCGCCTGACCTCCCACCGAGAATTGTTTTTGAACAATCGGAAATGCGTCGCGGCGGTGGTTTGCCGGCAGGATTGATCGCGATCTGCGAGCTGCCGGGCGCAAGCCGCGTCGCAGGTTGGGGTGCGCCCCATCACTCACCCGCTCCGTGCTGGTAAAGCTCGTCCATGCTGAGCATTGCCAGGGTTGCGAAGGGGGCCTGTTTTTTCACCCGACCGCGGCTCAAGATCACCACGTCGTCGCAGAACGATATGGTGCTGTAATGATGACTGATGACAATGGTGGTGCGGCGGCCGGCCCGCGATTTCAGCGTCTCGACAATAGCGGCTTCTGACAACCCATCCACCGCACTGGTGGCTTCGTCGAGGATGAGAATATCGGGATCGCGCACCAGCGCCCGCGCCAGGGCGATCCTTTGCCTTTGTCCGGCTGACAGGTTGATGCCCCGGTATCCGACCAGTGTCGCGTAGCCCTGCGGCAGGTGCTCGATGAATTGATGTGCCTCGGCCAGCCTTGCGGCGCGCATGGCGTCGCTGGCCGACGCCGTGTCGTAGCCGTAGATAATGTTTTCAAAAATGGTGCCGTCGACCAGTTCCAGCTCCTGACTGGCCAGGGCAATGTTCCGCCGCCACTGGCTTGGGTCCACTTCATCGAGCGGTGCCCCATCGACGAGGATCCTGCCGCTGTCGGGTTTGACGAAGCGGCACAGGAGATTGACGATCGTCGTCTTGCCGGCGCCCGAGCGGCCGATCAGCGCCGTCGAGCGGCCGCTGCGGATGTCGAACACCGCCTTATGCAGCACCGCCTCGCGCGCGTCGGGGTCTGACAGGGGACCGGAATAGGCGAAGCTCACGTCATCAAAGCTGATCCCTTCGCGCAAGCCGTCGAACGGCAGGCTGCCCTGCGGCGCCTCGGGCTTGTCGGAAGGATCGAGCAGCCATTGTACCTCCTCCAGCGAGCCGCTCATGCCTTGCAACTGACTCCAGGACATCTGCAAGGCGCGCATATGCGGCTGCAGTCGGTAGAGCAGGATGAGGAAGGCGACGGTCAGCGGGAAGCTTACATTCGCCAGCCAGGCTCCGATCACCACCGCCAGGAACAGCATCGCGTGCAACACCTCGGTCAGTGGCGGCAAGACGCCCTGGCGGATTGAAAGCACGAAAGCCGCCCGCCGCACCCCGTCGGACGCTTTGGCGAAGACCGCCTTTTCGCGGTTCTCCTGCCCGAAGATGCGAATTAGGCGCCCGGCATGCACCAGATGCAGCATCTGCGACGCCAGTGCGCTGTTGCGCGAGACGACGCTGCGGCTCGGCGCCTTCAGATTGGACGACAAAACCCCGTGCGCCAATTGGACGAGCGCCAGCCCTAGCGTCACCAGCAGCGTCATCTGCCAAGAGAGGAGCAGGAGGAAGGCGAGCAGGATGACGGCGGCCGAGGCACTGACGATCGCGCCGAGCAGGGCCTGGATAGCGTCGGATGCTCGCCAGGATTCGTTGGAGATGATGTTGAGCAGCCGCCCGGGGCTTTGCTGCAGGAAAAAGGGGTAGCCGACCCTGAGCAACTGCTCCGACAGTGCGCTACGGATCGAATAACCTGCCTTGCCGTAGATGTAGCTGGTCAGCAGAGTGTTGGCGAAGGCAAAGACATTTTTCAGTACGATCGAACCGAGGATCGCGGCCGAAATGGCGATCAGCCGCTGGCGCTCGCCGAGGTCCGCTCCAACCTGCTGGAGGAGGGCGGAGAAACCGGCCATGCCTGATGTTTCGCCACGTCCCATAATGATGCCGAGCAGCGGAATGATGAGACCGATGCCGAGGCCTTCCAGCGCGGCGCCCGCAAGCCCGAGCCCCACCACGACGGGAACGAGCCGCAACAGCCTGCCACCAAGCGCGCGGCGCAGCATTGGCAGGGCTGACGGAATCAGTGACATTATCGCGCTCTGGCCTCCGCATTGGCTTCGCTGGCTTCTCGGTCGTGGCGCAGCGGCAGCCGTTTTGGCCATCCCATCATGACGAGCAGCGCAAATCTGGCGGCACCTGCCAGATTCATAACAACAATAGGCCAGTGCGACAGATCGAGGTCGCGGTCAAAGCGAGGACGGCCCGCCAGTTCCCTGAACGCGGCCCGCGCGGACCAATAGACATGGCGAAGCAGCCAAGGGGCGTGGCGGACATGTTTCAGGCACAGCGCACCATTACCGAGGCTATAGTCGCGGTGCAGCCTGTCGATCGATTTGCGGTCTCGCCGGCCGTGATGATGCAAGACCGTCATGTCGGGCACATACTCGACCGGCATGCCGAGCAGCATCGCCCGCACGAGATAATCAGTATCTTCAGCCGAGCGTAGCGGGCCGCCAGCGCCGAAGCGTTCGTCGAACGAGCCGATGCGGGCCGCGACGTCGCGGTGCATGGTCATGTTGCAGCCGAGCACGAAGCCGCCGGGGTGGACCGCCGGGGTCAGCCGCTCGCTTGCCTCGCGGAGCTTTATGGTGAAGGGCAGGTCCCGGGCATCACCGAGCTCGACCCGGCCGCCGCGGATCAGCCACTTCTCGCCACTCCGGTAGTGCCGCTCCAGGTCGCGGAGATAGTCGCGGTCGAGCTTGCAGTCGTCGTCGACGAAGACCAGCACGCGGCCTCGCGCTCGCGCCAATCCGGCATTGCGGGCAGCGGCTAGTCCGGGGCGAGTCTCCGAGACGGCTGTGACTGGGATGTCGGAAGTTTCGGCGATAGCGGCCAGCCGCTTTGACGTGCCGTCCCGTGAACCATTATCGACCACCACCAACTCTGCCGCGAAGGTGGCGTGCACCCGGCATGCGGTCTGGATCGAGGCTATGCAAGCCTCCAGCACAGCGGCGCGGTCGCGCGTGCAGACGATGAAACTGACCTCGAGCGACGGCCGCTCCGATCGGGGAGATGTCGGGACAGGTGCACTCGCAAACTGGTGATCGCGCAGGAGCGGGTGGGGCCTGTCGGTCATACCAGTCCCCGCTGATAACGCGCAAGCACCGCTTCGGCCGGCGTGGTTTTGAAGAAGTACGCCACCGCGTCCGCCCGCTTTCCGGCCCTTATCGAGAGCAGGCTGAGCCAAGGCGCCCAGACGCCGGGACGCAGCGCATATTGTTCGCGGCGCCGGATGAAATTCCATCTCGCCGTCCGCGTGAGCAATTCGTGGGTCAGCGGCGGTTCTCCTTCGTCGCCGACGAGTTGGTAGAGGAAATAGAACAGGTTCAGCGCGCCTGCCTCGAAGCTTGGCCGTGTGTCGGTCGGCAGCTCGGAAATCCGCTCTTCGAGCGCACGGATGAAATCGGCTGCGCGCGAAACCGTGTCGAAAGAGACGGCCTCGCCGATGTCGCGCAGATCCGCTGTGGTTTCCGCAAGCCCCTCACGCTCGAGATTTTCGGCCACGATCCGCAAATGCGTCCTGCGCATTTCCTTGGCATGCCGCATGGTTACGCTTCCCGCATGGATGCGATAGACGAGCAGGCTATCGGGCAATATGGTCGCCGGGAAACGGCCGGCAAGCCGTCTGAAGAGATCAAAATCCTCGGCATGTCTATACTTGGGATCGTAATAGAGATCGTTGTTCCCAATGACATTCCTGTTGTAGATCACCGTCGGATGTAAGAATATCGTAAAGAACATCGACAATATGTCGAGCCGGCCGAGCCGGAACACCGGGTCTAGCCTGCCTTTGGCGATACGGCCGTGAAGCAAGGTATCGACGCAGGCGCCGCAGAAGCCGAGATCGGGCCGCCGCTCGAACAGTGCGACCTGGCGCGAGAGGCGCCGGGGATAGGCGACATCGTCCGCATCCATTCGCGCAACAAGCTCGCCCTGGGCCAGTCGTAGCCCTTCATTGAGGGTGGCGACGAGGCCGCGGTTCTCACGCGAGATGACAGAAACGCGATTGTCTGCCCGGCGGTATCGTTCGAGAATCTCGAGCGAGTTGTCAGTCGATCCGTCATCGATAGCGATGACCTCCAGGCGATCGTAGTCTTGCCGCAGAATGCTCTCCAGCGCAGCGGTGAGATAAGGCCCGGCATTGTAGACCGGCAGCAGGACGGAGACGAGCGGCGCGGTGGTCATCTCTGCGCATCCGTTCGCCGGAGTTCGAGTGCGGCGCGGCCATCGGGGGATCCGCCGGGATAGGCGTCCGCCGCCCTGCCGAGCCAGCCGGCATCGCCAGAGCGTGCCTGGGAGCGGCGGCGCGCTACATAGGGGAAGCGGCGCTTGAGGCCGTTGAGCGGCTTTTCGAAAGCCGTCCACGAGATCGAAGCGACGGCGATCGTGGCGGCGCTCGCGACCAGGAAACGCCCTGGCCCCTGCTCCGAGACATTGAGCGGGATCCAGGGCTGTGACTTGACTGCGAGCGACAGAAGGATCGGATGGTAAAGATAGACGCCGTAGCTGATGCGGCCCAGTGACAGCAGCGGTGGCAGTTCGAAAACCCTGCCGAGGACGCCGCCAAGGCCGGCTGAACAGGCGGCGACAACGGCCACCAGCGGCACCAGGGGCAGGATCTGCAGCAACGCCCAGCGGGCCCATTCCAGCATAGGATCGGCCGGCGCAGGGATAAGCCACTCAATCGCCAGGAAGACAGCCGCAAGGGCTGGCCAGCCTAGCCGCATCCATTGCGGCAGGCCGGCGCCTCTGGTCCGCCGGCAGGCAAGCAAAGCACCAAACGCCAGCGCGTCCATCGATGCTGGCGGCAGCAGGTCGCGCGCTAGCGCCGGGGTGGCGGTGATCGGCCAGTAGAAGCGATAGGCCAGCGACAACAGGATGACGCCGATAGTGATCGCTTCCACCCGCCGGCGGGGTGCGAGAAGCACGACCAGCGGCCAGGCGATATAGAACTGCTCCTCGATGCTCAGGCTCCAGAAATGGCAGAGTAGCCAGGGCGTCCATTCGTTGCGCAGCGCGTACCAAAAATTCGACAGGTAAAGCGCATGCCAGACGAGCGATCCACTGGACTGCTCCAGATCGGTCAGCCAGACGAACCCAAGCACGGCGAAATAGGGCGGGAATATGCGCAGCGCGCGCCTGATGTAGAAGGAACTCAATGCAGGGCCGGCTTTGAATTCGGCCGCGGCGCGCGCTTCGAGCAGCAGTCGTGTGATCAGGAAGCCGCTCAGCACAAAAAAAAGCCGCACCCCGATGTGGCCCCAAAAGGAGGACCCGTTGGGTGCAAGGAAATGGGAATAGAGAACCATCGTGACAGCGATGGCGCGCAGAGCGTCCAACTGATTGTCACGCGCGACCGCCATCAGCCATTTCCGCCGGTCTGAAATCTCCGATGAAGCCAGCGGCCCTGCATTCCGGGCCTCAGGTCGAGGCCTGCCAGCGTCGAGAGTGCGCCGACAACATCAAACCCGCGCCTTGTGCGCGGGGCAGCCTCGAAATCGGTGCTGGCCAGCGAAAAATTCAAGCTGATCAACTTGGCGGAATCCTCCACGGCGCACTTCCCAGTACCAAATCCCCCAAGAAATGGTGCAACCGGGCAATGGTGCAGTGCAACACAAAATATCTATCGAGCTGTAATATTTGTGTGAGTTAGTGCTAAAAATGGGTATGATTTGCGAGTGCGTTGCGTCGATCAGGGTTTTTCACGTCCGCAATGCTGCATGAGCAGTAGTACCATGTCAGAAAAGGCACGGTTTAATTACACAACTATAATCCGGAGTGTCTGATATAGGTCAAAATTGACGAAGATTATTCCAAGATAGTGGTTTTGTATCTTATAAATTATGCTTGTATTGTCGGGTTCTCTAGGCTGTCGATCTTGCGCGATGCAGCATAGTCGATGGTCAAGCGTCTGACGACGCAATCCTGTGGCGGCGGCCATATGGCGCATGTCGACGAGGCAGACAGGAAGTGCCGGTGTTGGCGTAGGGAGTGACGTGCATTAGCCTTGCACCTGCCGTCACGCTTGCGTCGGATGGAGAACTGGTGCCGCTTAGGTGACTCGAACACCTGACCCCATCATTACGAATGATGTGCTCTACCAACTGAGCTAAAGCGGCCCGGGAAGCGCGAGGTTCCAGGATCGGCTGGGTGATAGACTCAACCGGCCGCTAATTCAAGATGGGCAACCGCGATTTCGAGCCGGCATCCGGCAATTCGTCCCGGCATTTTCCATTGGCGCGCAATGAGCCACCGCCTCATTTGCTTTTTCGGCTACGCGGAGACGTCGCGGTGGACTGCGCACAAACTGCCCGGCAAGGCGGCAAAACGGACTGATTTTATTGCCAAAACGCATCGAAATGGGCCTTGAACAGGCCTGTAAGGCAGAATGCGGGCGCTCGCCCGTTGATTGATTGGTCGCCTGCGGCTAACGATCATGGCAATGTAAGCGAACGGACAGGGGAAATTCGCTTGGACGCGATCGAAAAAGCGATCCGCAACGCCTTCGAGAAAGGCAACGCCGAGGACCGGGCATTTCGCGAGAGGGTCTATCGGTCGGCTTTCGCGGCGCTCGACCGCGTGCTCCAGGCCAATCCCGGCGTGACGGTGGAAGCCGCCATCAAGCGCCGCAAGGCGGTGCAGGAAAAGATCGCCGAGATCGAATCCGAATTCCTGCCCGCGGTCCCCGATGTCGCCGCGCCGACGCAGAGCGCTGCGCAGACGCAGAGCGCTGCGCAGACACAAGATACCGCGCTGACGCAACGCGTTGCGCAGCCGCAAGACGCCGTACAGGGCGCCGCCGAAGCGCCCGCGGTCGATGCCCCGACAGGTGTCGCGGTCGGACCGTCGCCGGCGATCGTCGTTGATGGACCGGTTCAGCCCGAGGCATCCGACGCGCCGCGTTCGCGCGTGCTGCCGGTCGTCCCCGACATCATGCCTGACGCCACGCTGCCCGGCGCCCCGGCGATCGATATGGCCGATTCCGCGCCGGCCGAGGCCGCGGCGGAAGTGGCGCCTGACCGCGATGAAAGGCGGATAAGGGGCCGCCGCCTGCCGCTGACGGCGATCTTCTTTGGCGTGACGTTGCTCGCCGCCGCCGGCATCGGCCTCTATTTCGCCGTGCAGACCGGGGTCTTCAAGACGCCGGCGCAGCTCGACACGGCGCCGCCCGAAGCGCCGCCGACCGTCGACGATGACGACTTCACGCCGCCTGCCGATACAGCTGAGCCGCAGCAGCCTGGCGCGCCGCAGCAGCCTGGTGTCGCCGAACAGACGCGCGACTGGATCAACGTGTTTACACCCACCGATCCAACGCATGTGGCGACCCCGTCCGACGCCAAGGCCGATGTCGTGCAGGACGACACCGGCTCCTTCCTGCGCATCCGCTCCGGTGCTTCCGGCTCGGCCATCAGCTTCGATGTCGGGCAGGGCGTGCTGGAGAAGCTTGCCGGCAAACATGCCGTGTTCGACATCGTCGCCCGCGCCGAGGACGGCAAGGACACGCAGATCTCCGTCGACTGCAATTTCGGCGATCTCGGCGATTGCGGCCGCAAGCGCTATGCGGTCGGCCAGCAGCGTAACGAATATCTGTTCGACGTGAAATTCCCCGACAAGCCCCCGGGCGCCGCCGGGAGCATCGCCATCAACTCCGACTTCGACAAGCAGGGCAAGGCGGTCGACATCTACGAGATCCGCGTCTCGATCGAACCGTAGGTCCCGGTGCCCGGTGGTCACAGCCTGGATTTGCGGGCGCGGCTCCTGCCAGCTAAATCATCGCTTTGGGGCTGTGCAGGACGCCCCAGGCCGGGGCGGAGTCCAGCGCGCCGAAGTCGCCTGCCGCAATCTCCCGGCAGATGGTCAGCAGCGCTCCGCCGGCAGCGCGGGCGAGCGATCCACCGACGCTGATCCGCCGCACACCGGCTTGCGCAATCTGGTCGAGGGTCAACCCGGAGACACCCTGGCCGATCACATGATTGACGGGAGTTTTGACTGAGCGGCAAAGCTTTTCGAGGGACGCCAGGTCCGGCACACCCGGCGCATAGAGAACCTCAACGCCGACAGCCTCGAATGTCCTGAGGCGGCGAATGGCCTCTTCGAGATCATAAGCGCCTTTGCCGAGGCCGTCGGCGCGGGCAGTCAGCACGATGTTGTATTTTCGCGCCGCCTCTGCGGCGGCGGCTACCCGCGCCACCGCGTCGTCAAAATCGCGTATCGGCAGATCGGAATTCGGCTGCCGATCCTCGATGGACAGCCCCGCCAGTCCAGCCTCGGCCGCCAGCCGAACGGTCTCGGGAACACCCTCGGGCGTGTCTTCGTACCCGTCCTCGAGATCGGCGGTAACGGGAACATCGGTCGAGGCGGCGATATCGGCGGCATAGGCCAGGCTCTCGGCGCGGCTGACGTCCAGCGCTCCGTCTTTCCTGCCTTTCGAGAATGCGTAGCCCGACGATGTCGTCGCCAGCGCCTTGAAGCCGAGACCCGTCATCATCCGCGCGCCGGCTATGTCCCACGGATTGGGGATCACGAAGCAGCCGGATTTGTGAAGAGCACGAAATCGTTCAACCTTGTCGGATCGGGAAATCATCTACGCTCCTGCCTGGGTTGGTACTCCCGGTTCGGAATTAAGTTTAGCGATCAAGCAGCGCCTGCAGCGTCTCGATGCGGTCGGCTTCGGCGGTCGGCTTGTCCCAGCGCAGCCGTGAGATGCGGGGAAATCGCATCGCAACGCCGGATTTGTGGCGGGTCGAACGGTTGAGACCTTCGAACGCCACCTCCAGCACCAGGCCTTGGCTGCGGTCGGCGCGCACCGAGCGCACCGGGCCGAAACGCTCGACCGTATTGTCGCGGACAAATTTGTCGATCTGCTTCAACTCCTCGTCGGTGAAGCCGAAATAGGCCTTGCCGACCGGCACCAATTCCTCCGCGCCTTCCGGCCCCGACCAGACGCCGAACGTATAGTCGGAATAAAAGCTCGACCGCTTGCCATGGCCGCGCTGCGCATACATCAGCACAGCATCGACCGTGTGCGGATCGCGCTTCCACTTGAACCACGGGCCTTTCGGCCGTCCCGCGAGATAGGGCGAATCCCAGCGCTTCAGCATCACGCCTTCGATGATTGGGTGCGGCGGCGCGCGGCGCAGTTCCTCCAGCGTTTGCCAATCCGGGAATTCGACGAACGGCGACAGATCGAAACGGTGCGGGTCCAGCGTTGTGATGAAGGCCTCAAGACGGGCCCGCCGCTCGCGGAAAGGTAGCGCGCGCAAATCTTCGTCGTTGATCTGCAGCGCATCGTAGCAGCGCATGAACGCCGGGTATTGCTGCTGTATCTTCGGGGCCACGCTCTTGCGATTGAGCCGCTGTTGCAGGTCCGAAAACGTGCCGGTCGCCACCGGCTCGCCGACCAGCAATTCACCATCGAGCGCGGCGGAAAAATCCATTGCCTGGGCGAGATCGGGGAATGCGCCGGACACATCGTCGCCGGTGCGCGAATAGAGCCGGCGCACGCCGCCCTCGCACACCGCCTGAACGCGGATGCCGTCCCATTTCCATTCCGCGGCATAGTCGGCCGGATCGAGCTTTTCGAGGTCGCCGTCGCCGACCGGGTTCGACAGCATCACCGGACTGAACAGGGCAAGTGCGGTCCGCTTCGGCTTCTCGGCCTTGCCTTCCAGCCACGCGAACAGCGAGATATAGGGCGGCGTCAGCCCGTGCCACAGCTCCTCGATCTCGGCGACATCGACCTTGCCGACATCGGCCAGCGCCTGTTTGGCCAGCCGCGCCGAAACGCCGATGCGCAAGCCGCCGGTGACCAGCTTGATGATGGCAAAGCGCGCTGAAATGCCGGCGCTGTCGAGCAGCCCGGCCAGCACCTTGGGTCCGTCCGAGCGGCTCGCCGCCTGCAGCTTCGCCACGACGTCGCCAAGCGTCGGCTCCCGGTTGGGGATATGTCCCGGCGTTTGCGGCCAGACCAGCGACACGGTTTCAGCGAGGTCGCCGACATAGTCGTAGGAATAGCCGAACAGCACCGGATCCATGCGCTCGGTGACCAGCGTGCGCAGCATCGCCGGCTTGACCGCCGCAATGTTGAGGTCGCCGGTGATAGCCGCCAGCGCCAGCCCGCGGTCGGGGTCCTCGACGCTACGGAAATAATCGACGAGCAGCGTCAGCTTGCCATTGCGCGACGGCGTCAGCACCAAGCGGTCGAGGAGTTCGGCAAAGCGGTTCATGGATGCAAGGACCGCGTTGACGGCAGAGGTTTGCGTTCTGGCGCACCCCCCTCTGTCCTGCTGGACATCTCCCCTGCAAGGGGGGAGATTGGCAGCCTTGATCTTGCCGCCCATCTTGCGAGGTTGGCGATTGGCGAAAGCGGAGGTGACATCTGATCTCCCCCCTTGCGGGGGAGATGGCCGGCAGGCCAGAGGGGGGTGGTAAGGATCGCCGCGCCGGCGATTTCTGGATCAAAAATCACCATCAATCGCCCTCGTCCTCATATCCCACCAGGTGCAGTGGCCTGGCGGCGATGCCTTCCAGCTCGCACCAGCGCACCAGCGCTTCCTCGCGGCCATGCGTCACCCAGATTTCGCCGGCGCCCGTCTCCTTGACGGTGGCGGTCAGTTCGTCCCAGTCGGCGTGGTCGGAAATGATCAGCGGCAGTTCGACGCCGCCTTGCTTGGCGCGCTGGCGGATGCGCATCCAGCCCGAGGCGAAGCACGAGATCGGGTCGGGAAAGCGCCGCGCCCAGCGGTCGGCGAAGGCCGATGGAGGGCCGACAACGATGACCCCAGTGAAATCCTGCTTGCCGCCGCTGTCGACGGTTGCCGGCTCCAGCGTGCCGAGGTCGATGCCCTGGCTCTGGTAATATTCGCTGAGCTTGGCCAGCGCGCCGTGGATATAGATCGGCCTGTCATAACCGGCATCGCGCAGCAGCCGCATCACCCGCTGTGCCTTGCCCAGCGCATAGGCGCCGACCAGATGCGATCGCTCGGGAAACTGCGCCGCCGATTTGAGCAGCCGGGCGATCTCCTCCGTGTCGGGCGGATGGTGAAACACCGGCAGACCGAAGGTCGCCTCGGTGATGAAGACGTCGCATTGGACCGGTTCGAACGGTGCGCAGGTCGCGTCCTTCTGGCGCTTGTAGTCGCCGGAGGCGACGATGCGCCTGCCCTTGTGCTCGACCGCGATCTGCGCCGAGCCCAGCACATGGCCGGCCGGATGGAAGGTGACGCTGACATCGTTCAGCGCCATAGCTTCGCCAAGCACGGCCGCTTGCGTTGTCCCGGCAAAATCCTCGCCATAACGCAACCCCATAATGTCGAGCGTCTGCTGCGTCGCCAGCACCGAACGATGGCCGGATCGGGCATGGTCGGAATGGCCATGCGTGATCAACGCCCGGTTGACTGGCCGCACCGGGTCGATGAAGAAATCGCCGCATGGGCAATAAAGGCCTTCAGGCCGGGGATGGAGCAGGTCGCTGGCGCGCATCCAGTCAAGATAGTGGCTAATTCCAGCGCGGGAAGCCTGTTGCAAGAGACTGCTGACTCGGCCTACAGCCAGCCACCGGCCGCATCAGCCGGCGGGGCCATCGCCATGCAACCGCTGAAAATCTCGTCCGGCGACCTGACCGCCGACCGTCGCGCCGACTATGCCGAGATGCTTTTCGGGTCGGGCGAGCACGCGGCAGCGACGGAGCTGCTGCTCGGCGCGCTGGAACTGGCGCCGCAATGGGCGGCGGGCTGGTTCCGCCTGGGCGAGATGCAGGAGGCAACGGGGCTGCTCGACCTGGCGACGCAGGCCTGGGCGACGGTGCTGAAACTGGACCCGGCGGATCGCCTGGGTGCTGCGCTGAAGCTGCAGCTGATCGGCAAGGCGCCGGCTGCCGCAGCGCCACCCAGCGCCTTCGTCGAGACGCTGTTCGACCACTATGCCGAGACTTTCGAGGACTCGCTGGTCGACAAGCTCGGCTACCGGCTGCCGGAGTTTCTCGATCGCGCCATTCGCGCGGCAAGACCGGGCCGCTTTTCGCTGGCGCTCGATCTCGGTTGCGGCACCGGTCTGATGGGCGAGAAACTGCGGCCGGTCGCCGAACGGCTGGAGGGCTACGATATCTCCGCCGCCATGCTGAAAAAGGCCCGCGCCAAGGGCGTCTACGACCTGCTCGCCAAGGCCGATCTGCAGCATTTTGCCTATGCCGGGCCGAAAGCCGATCTGGTGGCGGCGGCCGACGTGTTCATCTATGTCGGCGCGCTCGATCGCGTGGTGAAGACCGTCGCCGGCATTCTGGCCACCAATGGCCTGTTTGCCTTTTCCGTCGAAACGCCAGCCAAGGGCGGGGCGGGCGGCGACGCCGGTTTCGCGCTGCAGCCGTCTCGTCGCTACGCCCATTCTCAAGCCTATGTCGAGCGGGTGCTTGCCGCAAACGGCCTGTCGGTGCTGTCGATGCAGCCGACCGTCATCCGCTGGGATCGCCGCCAGCCGGTCGACGGGCTTGCCGCGCTGGCGGTGCCCTCGTCCAAGGGTTGATGTCTCGTCTTGTTCGAAAACGTGAATAGGATTTTTGCGGCTGGCGCGGCATCAGGTAGGATACAAGCCTAGAAAAGCCCTCGGCAGGCATTGAGGAGGAACACATGCGCTGGAACATGATGGTCTTGGTGTCTTGCCTGGCGATGACCGGCTGCAGCAGTTCGATGTCGGAGCGGCAGGACCAGGACGTACAATCGTCGCTGCAGTATGACAATGTGCCTTGCGACCAGTTGCTGGCGCAGCGCAACGAACTGGCGCAGCAATACCATCTGTCGACGGCCGCCAAGCCGAGCTTCTCCAATCCGGCGATGGGCTTCGGCCCGTTTACCCCGGATATGCGCTCCAAAAGCAAGCGCGATACTGATCTGGCTAGTGGCAAGATCGACGCCATGAACCGCTCGATCGTCCGCCGCGACTGCGGCAAGCCCAACAAGCAGAAGAAGTTCAGTCTGCCGAGCTGAACCTGAACTTCCTCAGTACCCCGCCTTGCGGTCGACCACGTTATCAAGCTTTTCGCCGCGCTCGAAGGCATCCATCTGCCGCAACATGCTCGGCGCCAGGTGGACAGGGTCGGAGGTCGCCGCCGCGTGCGGCGTCACGAACACTTTCGGGTGACTCCATAGCGGACTGGTCTTCGGCAGCGGCTCGACCTCGAACACGTCGAGGCTCGCCTCCTTCAGCGTGCCGTCGCCCAGCGCGCGCAATATGTCGGCGTCCTTCTGCAGCCGGCCGCGCCCGGCATTGATCAGCACCGAGCCGCCGAGGCCGTTGCGCTTGCGCAATTCCTTCAGCACGCCGTAATTGATGATGCCGTGCGTATCCGGCGTCAGCGGCAGCAGCACCACCAGTATGTCGGTGGCGTTGAGGAAGGGGATCAGCCCGGCCTCTCCGGCATAGGTCGCAACGCCTTTCATGGCCTTGTCGCTGCGCGACCAGCCATTGACGGCAAAGCCGAGCGACAACAGCACCGACGCCGCGGCGCGGCCGAGATTGCCGAGCCCCATAATGCCGACCGAGATGTCGCCGGCCGGCCGCTGCGGCGGTTCGTGCCAGGTCTTCTTCGGCTGCTGGGCACGATAGAGCATGCCCTGGCGATGATGGTCGAGCACCCGCCAGACGACATATTCGGTCATGTATTGGGTGAGGTTGTCGGCTACCACTTTGACGATCGGCACATCGGGCAGGCCGGGATCGGCGAAGATATGGTCGACGCCGGCGCCGATCGAGAAGATTGCGCGTAGATTGGGCAGCGATTTCAAGAGGTTCGGCTTCTGCTTCCACACCACCGCATAGGTGATCGACGGATCCGAAGCGCCGTCCGGCTCCAGCACCACTTCGCGCTCGGCCGACAGCAGCTCGCGCCAGCGCTGCGGATGAAAGCCGGTGACGGCAAGCAGGATTTTGCCTTTTTCCATTTGCGGATTGTATTCCCTGTTATTCGCTGACGATACCGACCGGCGCCGTCTCGATCTTGAACGCGGCCGAGATCAGCGCCTTCGTATAGTCGGTCTGCGGCCGCTCGAAAATCTGTTCGGAAGGGCCGGCTTCGACGATCTTGCCATTGCGCATGACGATGACGTCATTGGCAAGGGCGCGAATGACTTTCAGATCGTGGCTGATGAACAGATAGGCAAGGTCGTGCCTGGCCTGCAGATTGCGTAAGAGGTCGACCACTTGCGCCTGCACGCTCATGTCGAGCGCCGAGGTCGGTTCGTCCAGCATGACGAAGCGTGGATTGAGCACCATGGCGCGCGCAATGGCGACGCGCTGGCGCTGGCCGCCGGAGAATTCATGCGGATAGCGGTTCCTGGTCGCCGGATCGAGCCCGACCTCCTTCAGCACGGCGACGACCTTGTCGTCGCGTTGGTCGGGCGACAGCTTCGGCTCGTGGATCTTCAAGCCTTCCTCGATGATCTCCGAGACCGACATGCGCGGGCTGAGCGAGCCGAATGGGTCCTGGAAAACGATCTGCAACTCGCGGCGCAGCGGCCGCATGGCGTTGAAGGAAAGCTGGTTGATGTCGCTGCCATTGAACTGGATGGTGCCGGTCGATGAGATCATCCGCGCCAGCGCCAGCCCGAGCGTCGTCTTGCCGGAGCCGGATTCGCCGACGACGCCTAGCGTCTGGCCGGCGCGTACGGTGACGTTGATTCCGTCAACAGCCTTCACATTGTCGACGGTGGTGCGAAAGAAACCCTTTTTGATCGGGAACCAAACCTTGATGTCCTTGCCGGTCATAACCGGTTTGGCGGCGTCGTTGGTGGCCGGCGGCTTGCCCTTCGGCTCGGCGGCGAGCAGGTGCTTGGTATAAGCGTGCTGCGGGTTGGCGAAGATGTCCCTGGTCGGCCCGGTCTCGACGATCTTGCCTTTGGTCATCACGCAGACGCGGTCGGCGATCTTTCTGACAATGCCGAGATCATGGGTGATGAACAGCATTGACATGCCCTTGCGGCTCTTCAGCCCCGCCAGCAATTCGAGGATCTGCGCCTGGACAGTGACGTCGAGCGCCGTCGTCGGTTCGTCGGCGATCAGCAGTTCAGGCTCGTTGGCCAGCGCCATGGCGATCATGACGCGCTGGCGTTGGCCGCCGGACAGCTGGTGCGGATAGGCGTCGAGCCGCTTCTCCGGTTCGCGTATGCCGACCTCGTTGAGCAGCGCCAGCGTGCGCGCCTTGGCCTGGCGGTCGCCCATGCCCTGATGCAGCGCCAGGATCTCGACGATCTGCTGCTCGATCGTGTGCAGCGGATTGAGCGAGGTCATCGGCTCCTGGAAGATCATGGTGATCTTGTTGCCGCGCACGCTGCGCAACTGCTTTTCGTTCATCGCCAAAAGGTCGGCGCCCTGGA
Organism: Mesorhizobium sp. C416B; assembly: GCF_030323165.1. Taxonomy (NCBI): domain Bacteria; kingdom Pseudomonadati; phylum Pseudomonadota; class Alphaproteobacteria; order Hyphomicrobiales; family Phyllobacteriaceae; genus Mesorhizobium; species Mesorhizobium sp. C416B. Next base: position 3,105,876 of record NZ_CP100471.1, on the reverse strand, counting down.
ACAGGATCTTGCCCGAGGGATGGCTGGCCGTCGGGTAGGGCAGAAGCTTCAGCACCGACAGCGCCGAGACCGATTTGCCGGAACCGGATTCGCCCACAAGCGCCACCGTCTCGCCCTTGGCGAGATCGAAGGAGATGTGGTCGACGGCGGTCGACTCGTTGCCGCCTTGGGTGAAGGCAACGCTGAGATCGCGGACGGAGAGCAGGAGTTCGCTGCTCATCGGAACGCCTTGCGCGGGTCGAAAGCATCGCGCGTTGCTTCACCGATGAACACCAACAGCGACAGCATCAGCGAGATGACGATGAAGCCCGATATACCGAGCCAGGGGGCATTGAGGTTACTCTGCGCCTGTTTTAGCAGTTCGCCGAGCGACGCGGTGCCGGGCGGCAGGCCGAAGCCGAGATAGTCGAGCGAGGTCAGTGTCGAGATCGAGGCGCTGACCAGAAAAGGCATGAAGGTCAGCGTCGCCACCATGGCATTGGGCAGAAGATGGCGCAGCATGATGGTGCGGTTGGACACGCCAAGCGCGCGGGCCGCGTTGACATATTCGAAGTTGCGCGCGCGCAGGAATTCGGCGCGCACCACGCTGACAAGCGACGTCCAGGAGAAGAGCAGCATCAGCCCGAGCAGGATGAAGAAGCCCGGCGGCAGGATGGCAGCGACGATCAGCAGCAGATACAGCAGCGGTATCGCCGACCAGATTTCTATGAAGCGTTGAAAGAGAAGGTCGGTCCAGCCGCCGAAATACCCTTGCAGCGCGCCGGCGGCGACGCCGATAACCGACGAACCCGCGGTCAGGATCAACCCGAACAGCACGGAAATCCTGAACCCGTAGATGATGCGCGCCAGCACGTCGCGCGCCTGGTCGTCGGTACCCAGCCAGTTCCAGTTGCCGACAATGCAGTCAGGATCGGCAGCGCCTTGCGGATATTGGCTGCATCGCCTCTGCGCGTCGTATTCCCATGACGGTTTTGCGGGAGCGGCGTCGGGGATCGCATTGTTGACGGTGCGGTAGGAATAGCGGATTGGCGGCCAGATCATCCAGCCATTGGCGTTGATCTCGTCGCGGATGACCGGGTCGCGATAGTCGGTGACGGCGTAGAAGCCGCCGAATTTTTCCTCGGGGTAGGCGACCGCCACCGGGAACAGGATCTCGCCTTTGTAGTAGGCGACGATCGGTCTGTCGTTGGCGATCAGTTCGGCAAACAGCGACAGCACGAACAGAGCGAGGAATATCCACAACGACCAGTAGCCGCGCCTGTTGGCCTTGAAGTTCTGCCAGCGCCGCTTGTTGAGCGGCGACAGCCAGGGGCGGGCGATCCTTGTCGGTGTGATCTCGGCTGCAGCCTGCGTCATCAGACGTCTCTCCGCTCGAAATCGATGCGCGGATCGACCCATGTGTAGATCAGGTCGGACAACAGCGTCACGAACAGGCCAAGTAGCGAAAATATATAGAGGTTGGCGAACACGACCGGATAGTCGCGCGCCAACACGGACCTGAAACCGAGCAGCCCGAGACCGTCGAGGGAAAAGATGTTCTCGATCAAAAGCGAGCCGGTGAAAAAGGCCGAGATGAAGGCCGCTGGAAAGCCGGCAATGACGATCAGCATTGCGTTGCGGAACACATGTCCGTAAAGCACCCGCCGCTCCGACAGGCCCTTGGCACGGGCCGTCACCACATACTGTTTGCGTATCTCTTCCAGGAAGGAGTTCTTGGTCAGCAGCGTCGTCGTCGCGAAGGCCGACAGCACCAGCGCCGTCAGCGGCAAGGTCATGTGCCAGAAATAATCGACGATCTTGTCAGGCCACGACAATTGGTCCCAATTGTCGGAGACGATGCCGCGCAGTGGGAACCAGTCCCAGAAGGAGCCGCCCGCGAACAGCACCATCAGCAATATGCCGAACAGGAAGGCCGGTATGGCATAGCCGACGATGATCACGCCGCTGGTCCAGACGTCGAAGGCGGAGCCGTCCTTGACCGCCTTGCGGATGCCAAGGGGAATCGAGATCAGATAGGACAACAGCGTGATCCACAGCCCAAGCGAGATCGACACCGGCATCTTTTCCAGGATCAGATCGAGCACCGAGATGTCACGGAAATAGCTGTCGCCGAAATCGAAGCGGACATAGTTCCACAGCATCATGCCGAAGCGTTCGAGCGGTGGTTTGTCGAAGCCGAACTGCTTTTCCAGCTTCTTGATGAATTCAGGATCGAGCCCTTGCGCGCCGCGGTACTTCGAACCGACATCGCCGGCCACATCGAAATTGCCGCCGCCTCCTGCATCGCCGCCGCCGCTGCCGAGGCGATCGCTGCCGCCCTGGTTGGTCAGGCTGGCGATGACCTGCTCGACCGGTCCACCCGGTGCGAATTGAGTGACGACGAAAGCAACAGCCATGATGCCGAACAGGGTCGGTATCATCAGCAGGATACGGCGCAGTATGTAGGCGCCCATCAGCTTTCACCCTCCCCCTTGTGGGGAGGGTCGATCCGCGAAGCGGAGCGGGGTGGGGGTAGTCTCGATCCGGCGTACGCCGTCACACCCCCACCCCGGTTCGCCATTCGCGCTGCGCACGAAGTGCTCACCGACCCTCCCCACGAGGGGGAGGGTAAAGTGCCGCGCAACAGCCTACCCTTTGCCAATTTTTGCCGCCTTGCCCTTGTCGACCCACCACAGCGCTTCGACCGGGAAGTCGAAATCGGGTTTCCGCTCGGGAAAACCGAACATGTCCCAATAGGCGCTTCGATGATTCGCCAGGAACCAACTTGGAATCCAATCCCTCCGTGCACGCAAGACCCGGTCGAGCGCGCGCATGGCAATTGTCAGGCTTTCGCGACCCTCGGCGGCACCTGCGGCGTCAACCAGGGCGTCGATGGCCGGGCTCGACGTTCCCGGCAGATTGCGAGAGCCCGATACGGTAGCTGCTCGCGAATGGAAAATGGTTTCGAGGTCATCACGGGTTGGCGTCGCCGGAAACGAGGCCGCGACCGAGACGAGGTCGTAGTCGAACGAATTCTGCCGCAGCTGATATTGCGCGGCATCCACCAGCCGGATCGAGGCATCGATGCCGACCGCCTTCATGTTTTCGACCCAGGGCGAGTAGACCTGTTCGAATACTTCGTCGTCGACAAGAAACTCTGCGGACAACCGACCACCCTTGTCGTTCACGACGAAATTGCCGGACCGTTTCCAGCCGGCCTCGGCCAGAAGCTTGGCCGCCTTGCCAAGCAACTGCCGGTCGCGGCCGGAGCCGTTCGACGCGTCCTGGATCACGGCTTCGCCAAAAGCCTCGGCGGGAATCTGCTCACGCAGCGGCTCAAGAAGAGCCAATTCTTGTGGCGACGGTCTGCCCTCGGCGCGAAATTCGGATTTCTCGAAGCAGGATTGCGAGCGCTCATAGGAACCGTAGAAGAAATTGCGCCGCGTCCATTCGAAGTCGAAGCACAGCCCGATCGCCTGCCGCACGCGCGAGTCGCGAAACTGCTCGCGCCGCTGGTTGACGGCGGTGCCCTGCATCGAAGGCACCGTTTCGGCCGGGAATTCGTGCTTCACCACCTTGCCGGCAGTGAAGGCTGGGAAGTCGTAGCCGGTCGCCCAGACGCGCGAGGTGAATTCCTCCCTGTAGAGGATTTCTCCCTTCTTGAACGCTTCGAAGGCAACGCTACGGTCCTGATAGAACTCAACGCGAATCCGCTGAAAATTGTTCTGGCCGCGATTGACCGGCAGGTCGTTGCCCCAATAATCAGCCACACGCTCATATTCGATCCAGGCCCCTGCCGACCAGCGACCGACCTTGTAGGCGGCTGACCCCAACGGCGGGTTCATCTGCGAGGAATCGAACGGGTTGGTCGTGTAGAACGCCTTCGACAGGACCGGGAACTCGACGACGTTGAGGATGGTGCGGCTTGTCTGCTTGCCGGAAAACCTAAGCTGCAGCGTGTGGGCATCCACGGCAATCCCGTCATCCAGATGCGTTAGCGGCAGGGAATAGTACGGGTGCCCCTTGTCCTTGAGCAGCTTGAAGGTGAAGGCGGCATCCTCTGCGGTCAATGGCGTGCTGTCATGGAAGCGGGCCTGCGGGCGCAGCGAGAAGGTGAAGTCGTTGCGGTCGTCGGAAATCGTCACGCCGTCAGCGATCAGCCCGTAAACGGCGTCAGGTTCGTCGTACGCTCTCACCATCAGTGAATCGAAGCACATCTCCGTGCGCTGGGGCGAATCGCCTTTGGGGACGAACGAATTCAGCGTGTTGAAGGTCAGCGGCGTCTGGTTGGCAAGCCAGTTGCGCGGCAGGAAGTTGAAGACGCCACCTTGCGGCGCATCGACATTGACATAGTCGAAATGAGTGAAGTCCGGCTTGTATTTGAGGTCGCCGAAAGCCGACAGTCCATGCAGTTTCACGCGGGTTGGGCTGGCGGCGAAAGCCTTGCCCGGCAGCAGCGCAGCAACAGCCGCGGCGCCACTGAGGGCCAGGAAATCGCGGCGAGGGAGCCCCGCCATCAATTGCTGCCCTTGTACTTGGCGGCCAGGGCCTTTTCCTTGTCCGCATCGATCCACCAGGAATCGATATCGGCGCCACGGTAGCCGGGCTGCTTTTCCGGAATGCCGAACTTGTTCCAGTAAGCCAGCCACACAACGGCGCGATAGTATTGCGGCACCACATAGTAATTCCACAGCAGCACGCGATCGAGCGCATGGGTGGTGGCGACGAGGTCATCGCGATCCGTGGCAAAAATGATGCGGTCGACAAGGGCGTCAACGACCGGGTTCTTGATGCCGGAATAATTGCGCGATGCCGGTGTGCCGGCGGACTTGGAGCTCCAAAAATCGCGCTGCTCGTTGCCGGGCGATTCCGACTGTTGGAGCTGTCCTGTGATGACGTCGTAATCGAAATTTCTGACGCGGTTGGTGTACTGGCTCGGGTCGACGATGCGCAGTGTCGCATCGACGCCGATCTTGCGCAGATTGGCGATCCAGGGGCTGGAAATGACCTGGTCGGTTTCATTCGAGCCTAGGATTTCAAACTTGAATGGCTCGCCGGTCTTGGCGTTGACCATCTTGCCGCCCTTGATCACCCAGCCGGCCTGGGCGAACAGGTCGACCGCCTGCTTCAGATATTTGCGCTCCGCCTGCGGCGAATCGTAGACCGGCAACTTGAATTCCTGGGTGAATACTTCCGGCGGCAGCTTGTCGCGGTACTTCTCCAGGATCTCCAATTCCTTGCCTTGCGGCAAGCCGCTAGAGGCTAGGTCCGTGCCCTGGAAATAGCTGTGGGTGCGAGTGTTGAAACCGAAGAACAGCGTGCGGTTCATCGATTCGAAATCGAACGGGTAGGTGAGCGCGGCCCTGACCAGACGATCGGCAAACAACCTATGTCTCTGGTTGAGCATGAAAGCCTGCATCGGCTCGGGCGAGGTGGTCTTGAACTCCTGCTTGATCACATCGCCGGCCTTGATCGCCGCGAAATCATAAAATGTCGCCCAGCGCTTCGAGCTGTTTTCCGGCTTGATATCGTCGAGGCCACCTTTCTTGAACGCCTCCCAGGAGGCGTTGTCGTCAAGAATGTAGGTGAAGTGCTGCGTGTCGAAATTCTCCCGGCCGATCTTCACAGCCAGCTTGGCGCCCCAATAGTCGGGGACGCGCTGCCAGACGATTTCCGACCCCGCCTTGAAGCTGGCGATCTTGTATGCAGCCGAGCCCAGCGGCGGCTCCAGCGTCCCCTTGGTGATGTCGCGCTTCTTGCCATTGTCGTCGGTGCCTTCCCACCAATGCTTGGGCAGCACGACAAGGTCGCCGAGGATCTTGGGCAGTTCGCGATTGCCCTTCTGGTCGAAGTGGAACTCGACCTCACGGTCCGAGACAGCGACGGCGTCGGTGACGTTTTCGAAATAGCGGCTGTACATCGGGCTGTTGGCCTTCAGCACCTGGAACGACCAGATCACGTCGTCAGTGGTGATCGGCTGTCCGTCATGCCATTTCGCCCGTGGGTCGAGCCGGTAGGTGGCCGAGGAATAGTCGGTAGGGTACTTGTAGGCATCGGCGATGAGCGGGTGGCTGACGCTGCCTTCGTCAGTCGCTTGATCCATGAGCGTGTCGTAGAGCAGGCCGCCGCCAAATGGCTGCAGGCCGGCCGCCGGCGAGCCCTGCACGATGTAGGGATTGAAGCTGTCGAACGTGCCGGAAACGACCGAATTGTAGGTACCGCCTTTCGGTGCATCCGGATTCACATAATCGTAGCGCTGGAAATTCTCGCCATATTTGGAGGGGCCGATCAGCGAAGAGGTGGTGTGCCATTCCTGGGGGAAGGCTGCCTGCAGGCCGCCTGCGAGGGCGCCCACAACCAGAAAGGACCTCAGAAGCGTTCGGCCAACCGTCATGCGTTCTCCTCTTCGCCATGCCCGGCAATCCTAAATGATTTGACGCCGGTGAAAACCGCCATGCGGCGGCTTTGTCGCCGCATATGCGATTTTCCTAACAAAAAGCCGGCCTGAACCCGGCTTTTTTGAGATCATGGAGATGACAATTCGGTTATTTGGCGGGCGCCGGTGCCGGCGTCGCAGGGGCTGGAGCTGCACCTTCAGCCGGCTTGGCCGGAGCAGCACCCTCGGCCGGCTTGCCCGGCGCGGTTGCATCAGCGGCGGCACCTGGCGTCGGCAGCGGCTTCGGACTATCCGACAGCGTGCGCAGATAGGCGATGACGTTGGCGCGGTCCTCGTCCTTCGGCAGGCCGGCAAAGCCCATCGCAGTGCCCTTCACGAATTTCTTCGGCGAGGTGATGAAGTGGTTGAGGTTGTCATAGGTCCACTTCTCCGCGCCGCCCTTGGAAAACTCTTTCATGCCGGCCGAATAGGCAAAGCCCTCATGCTCGGCGACGGGGCGGTCGACGATGTCCCAGAGATCCGGGCCGACCTTGTTGGGGCCGCCTTTTTCGCCGGAATGGCAGGCCTGGCATTTCTTAAAGACGGCCGCACCTTGCTCGACATTGGCGGTGGCCAAAAGGTCGGCGATCGGCTTGGCCTCTGCCGCGGGTCCGGCGGCGCCGCCTTCGGCAGGCTCCGTCGCCTCGATGGCAAAGCCGGGTTTTTCCGGCGCCGGCGAGGCAAACAGGGCGTCGGACACCAAACCGACCGAGAAGACGACGAAACAGGTTCCAAGCAACCCGGCGAGCAGTTTGTTGACTTCGTTGGAATCCATACGCCCCAGGGCTCCCTTTTCCGGCGGACCTCTCCGTCCACTCCGTCCGTCGGTATCGTGACCCACCCCGTCGAGCCGGTCAAATCGGGCGGAAACTAGGTCTTTTGCTTGGGCGTTGCAACACCTATAAGGGCGCTTCCAGTGAGACCTTTTGCCACTTTCCCCATCCTCTTTCGAACGCCTTGCAACCTCGATGTCCACGCTCATCCTGATCCCGGCCCGCATGGCCTCGACGCGCCTGCCGGGCAAGCCGCTGGCCGACATAGCCGGCGCGCCGATGATCGTCCATGTCGCCCGCCGCGCCGCTGAGGCTGGGCTTGGCCGGGTGGTGGTGGCAACCGACACGCGCAACGTGGCCGAAGCGGTGCGCGCGCACGGTTTCGAGGCGGTGATGACGCGCACCGACCACGAATCCGGTTCCGACCGTATCTTCGAGGCGCTGACCGCCCTCGACCCCGATCGCAAGGTCGAAACCATCGTCAATGTGCAGGGCGACCTGCCGACCATCGATCCCAAGATCATCGGTGCGGCGCTGAAACCGTTCGAGGACGCTGCGGTCGACATCGCCACGCTCGGCGTCGAGATCGTCCGCGACGAGGAAAAGGCCAACCCCAACGTCGTCAAGATCGTCGGTTCGCCGTTGTCGGCGACGCGGCTGAAGGCGCTCTATTTCACCCGCGCCACCGCGCCCTGGGGCGAGGGGCCGCTCTATCACCATGTCGGCCTCTACGCCTATCGGCGCTCAGCCCTCGAACGCTTCGTCGCGCTAAAACCGTCGCCGCTCGAACGGCGCGAGCGGCTGGAGCAGTTGCGGGCGGTGGAGGCCGGTATGCGCATCGATGCCGAGATCGTGCAATCGCTGCCGCTCGGCGTCGACACGCCGGAAGACCTCGAACGCGCCAGACAAATTCTTTGCTGAGAAGACAAATCCTTTCCTGACACCGCAGATCCTTTCAAACCTGAGATATCGGCATGCCTGACAAGACCAACAGAATAGCCTTCCAGGGCGAACCGGGCGCCAATTCCGACACCGCCAGCCGCAACATGTTCCCTTCGATGGAGCCGTTGCCGTGCCCCACCTTCGAGGATGCCTTCAACGCGGTCGAGACCAACAAGGCCGACCTCGCCATGATCCCGATTGAAAACACCATCGCCGGCCGCGTCGCCGACATCCATCATCTCTTGCCGGAATCGAAACTCCACATCGTCGGCGAATATTTCCTGCCGATCCACTTCCAGCTGATGGTGCTGCCAGACGTCAAACGCGAAGAGATCAAGACCGTGCACAGCCATATCCATGCGCTGGGACAGTGCCGCAAATACATCCGCAAGAACGGTTGGAAGCCGGTGATCGCCGGCGACACGGCGGGCTCTGCGAAGCTGGTCTCGGAGCTCAAGGACCGCACCATGGCCTCGCTCGCCCCGGCGCTAGCCGCAGAACTCTACGGCCTCGACATCATCGAGAAGAACGTCGAGGACACGGATTCGAATGTCACCCGCTTTGTCGTGCTGACCAAGGACAAGCGATTGGCCGAACGGCCCTCGGCCGACACCAAGATGATGACGACCTTCATGTTCCGTGTCCGCAACGTGCCGGCTGCGCTCTACAAGGCAATGGGCGGTTTCGCCACCAACGGCGTCAACATGACGAAGCTGGAGAGCTATCAGTTGGGCGCCTTCACCGCGACGCTGTTCTACGCCGATATCGAGGGCCATCCCGACGACCCACTGGTCAAGCTGGCGCTGGACGAACTGCGCTTCTTCTCGCGCGAAGTGCGCATTCTGGGTGTCTATCCCGCCAGCGAGTCGCGCGAGCAGTGGAAGGTCTCGGACTAAGGTTCCCCTAAACCAGCAGGGTCAGCGGCACATAGTCGATTTCCATGAAGGTTTCGACTTCCGGGATCCAGCGGTCGCGCACGAAGGCAACGTGGTCGGGATGCTCGTTATATCTGGTGTAGGCGGCCTGATCGACGAACTCCATCGAGAAGCCGAAGTGATAGTCGTTCTTCGGGCTGACTTGCCGCAGCGGCTCGAAATGGGTGACGCCCTTGATTGCGCTGAGAATGCGCTTGGCATCGGAGAGGAACCGCTTTTCCTCCAGCGAGTACTGCGGGTGCTTCAGGGTGAAAACCACGGTGTGACGGATCATTTTTGCTCCCGTTAAGCAATTCCAGGAAAAGTGTGAAGCGGTTTTCCGTCCGGAATTGCGTAAAATAACAAGTCTTATTCGCTGTCGACCCAGGCGCGGATCAGATGATGCGCGATCGCGCCTTTCGGCGGCGTGACCAGATTGTCCTTGTGCGTCCTCTCCAGCATGGAACGCACCTCGTCGCGAAAAAACCAGCGGCAATCTTCCAACTCGTTGAGATCGGCCTGGATGTCGTCATTGAGCGGTTCGCCGAAACAGCCGATCATCAGCGAATAGGGGAACGGCCAGGGTTGGCTGGCATGGTAGACGACGCGGCCAAGCCGGATGCCGGCTTCCTCCAGCGTTTCGCGGCGCACCGCCGCCTCGATCGTCTCGCCCGGCTCGATGAAGCCGGCAAGCGCCGAGTACATGCCGGGCCCGAAATGCCGGCCGCGGCCGAGCAGGCATTTTTCCCGCGTCGCCGTCAGCATAATCGCCACCGGATCGGTGCGTGGAAAGTGCTCGGTGCCGCAATTTGGGCAATGGCGCTTGTAGCCGCCGGCCCGCATTTGCGATTCATGGCCGCATTTGCTGCAGAAGCGATGGGTGGCATGCCAGGCAAGCAGGGCGGCGCCTTGCGCCAGCGCGCCCGCTGCCGCCTCGTCGATCAGCCCCTGCATATAGACCGAGCGATAATCGATCGCCTTCATGGTCTCCGGTAGCTGTTCGGGATCGAGGCCGACCGGCACGGCAAGTACCGGGCCGCTCTCGGCAAAGCCAAGCAGCACGCCTTGTGCGAGTGATGGCTGCAGCTTCTGGCCCTCAGCCAGATCGAACCAAGGGTCGAAGCTGCCATCGTGCAATTTCAGATACAGCCGTCCGCCATGCATCGGCAGAAGACGTGCCGAGGGATCGGCCAACGCCCTTTCGACGGAATCGTCGGCGCGGTTCTCGGATTGCCGATCAATCGTGTTTCCGGCGAAGCCGACGAACTGGCTCGGTTCGCGCAAGGGCGCGTCAAAAAGGCGAAAGGTCATGGAAGCTCGAACGTCTAGGGATGGACACAGGCGGCTTATAGCGCCGCCTTGATCTGTTGCGCAAATTGGCGGATGCCTGAACGCTCATAGGGCTCGCGCATGCCGTGCCCCCACACCGGCCCCGGCCAGCCCGGATCGCCTTCCGAGCGGGCGATGACGTGGACATGCAATTGCCGAACGATGTTGCCGAGCGCGCCGGTGTTGATCTTGGTGCAGCCCGTGGTTCTTTTCAGCGCCTGCGCCACCATGTTGGTTTCGAAGGTCAACATCGCCTGGTCGAGCGGCGTCATGTCGTGGATTTCTTCGGCCCCCGGCCGCTGCGGCACCAGGACCAGCCATGGCCAGCGGCTATCGTTCATCACCCTGAGCTCGCACAGGCCGAGCCACATCAGCTGCTCGCTATCCGCCTCCAGCCTGGAGTCGAGCGTGAATCCGGCCTTGAGGCCCGGTAGCATTGGCGTTTCCCTTGCGCTTCTCGCATTATTCCCAAACTCATGACGCTAGAGCGGCTGCACGGGGGCTGCAAGCGATTCATTGAGCGGCGGAGTTCACGGGCATCCGATTCTCAATGCACCCTTGCATTTGATCGCTGAATTGCCGATATGGAACGCGGGAGGTTGGTGGTGGACGATCCACTCGCCAACCGGGTCAGGTCCGGAAGGAAGCAGCCCTAACGAGCCCGGAACGGGTCATTGTTCCAGCCTCCCACCTCATCGGCCCCTCTCGCGACATTGACGACGCATTGCAGCGCGGGCGAGACTATTGGAGCAATTCCAGGGAAAGTGTGAGCGGTTTCCCGTCCGGAATTGCGTTAAAGCAAAGGGTAGAGCGGTTTGCCGTTTCAGAAAACGGTGAAACGATCTAGCAGGAATCGGCTACGCTGAGACGCGGCCTTTTGGAGCTTTACGGGCGAATGAGCGAAGCCGGAAATTCGGACCCCGAAAACCTGGAGAAGCAAAAGGCCGTCGCCTATCGCGTGCTGGCGCGCAAATATCGTCCGTCGAATTTCTCCGAACTGATCGGCCAGGAGCCGATGGTCCGCACTTTGACCAACGCTTTCTCCACAGGCCGCATCGCCCAGGCCTGGATGCTGACCGGCGTGCGCGGCGTCGGTAAGACCACGACGGCGCGCATCCTGGCGCGGGCGCTCAACTACAAGACGCCGACGGTCGACCATCCCTCGGTCGACCTCGCCCTCCTGGGCGAGCACTGCCAGGCGATCATGGAAGGCCGCCATGTCGACGTCATCGAGATGGACGCCGCGTCGCATACCGGCATCGACGACATCAGGGACATTATCGAGCGCGTGCGCTATGCCCCGGTGTCGGCGCGCTACAAAGTCTACATCATCGACGAAGTGCACATGCTCTCCACCCAGGCCTTCAACGGCCTGTTGAAGACGCTGGAAGAGCCGCCGCCGCACGTCAAATTCATCTTTGCCACCACCGAAATCCGCAAAGTGCCGATCACCGTGCTGTCGCGCTGCCAGCGTTTCGACCTGAGACGCATCGATGCTGGCGCACTGGTCGCGCACCTCTCCTCGATTGCCGGCAAGGAAGGCATATCGGTCGACGACGACGCGCTGGCGATGATCGCGCGCGCCGCCGAAGGCTCGGCCCGCGATTCGCTCTCCATCCTCGACCAGGCGATCGCCCATGGCGGCGGCGCCGTCAGCGCCGAAGCGGTGCGCGCCATGCTGGGTCTCGCCGACCGCGCCCGCATCGTCGACCTGTTCGAACATGTCATGAAGGGCGATGTGGCGGCCGCCCTTGCCGAATTCCGCAACCAGTACGACACCGGCGCCGATCCGGTTGCCGTGCTGACCGATCTGGCCGAATTCAACCACCTCGTCACCCGGCTGCGCTTCGTGCCGACGGCTGCCGACGACGCTTCCCTGTCCGAGGATGAGCGCCGCCGCGGCGCCGACTTCGCCAGCACGCTGTCGGTCAAGGTTCTGTCGCGAACCTGGCAGATGCTCTTGAAAGGCATTCCCGAGGTGCAGTCGTCCAACCGACCGGTCAGCGCCGGCGAGATGGTGCTGATCCGGCTGGCGCATGCCGCCGACCTGCCGACGCTGGACGAGGCGCTGAAATCTCTAGAGAGCGGCGCTCCGGCGTCCGGTGGTGCGTCACGCCCGAATGGTGCGCCGGTAAATGCCGGCAATGGCGGCGGCGCCAGCGCGGTAGCGCAGACCCGGATGCCGTCCGGGCCAGCCGGTGCGCAAACCATGCGATTGGTCGACGCGCCCCCGGTCGCCTTTGTCGCGCCTCCGCAGCCGGTCGTCGAGCCGCAATCGCCGCCGCTGAAATCGCTGGCCGATATTGTCGCTCTTGCCGACGCGCAGCGTGACATCGCCTTTAAGGTGCTGGTCAAGAGCTGTATTCGCCTGGTGCGCATCGAGCCCGGCCGTATCGACGTCGGCCTGACCGCCGATGCGCCCAAGATGCTGCTCAACGACTTGACGACGAAGCTGCGCGCCTGGACCGGCCGCAACTGGCTGGTGTCATTGTCGAAGGAAGAGGGCGGCCAAACGCTGGCCGAGATGGAATCGACCAGGCGCGAGACTGCTTTCTCCGACGCGAAAAGCGATCCGGCTGTGGCCGCCATCCTGGCGCGCTTTCCCGGCGCCAAGATCATCGACGTGCGCATTCCCGACGCGCCGGAAGTCGACACCGACAAGGCCGAAGCGCCGGTCGAGCCGCCGTCCGACGACGACGAAACCTGACCATAGCCACGAATCCGCAAAGGACCCGACCATGAAAGATCTTCTCGGCCTGATGGGCAAGGCGAAGGAAATGCAGGCCAAGTTCCAGGCCATGCAGGACGAGATCGCGACGATTGAAGCAAGCGGGCAGGCGGGCGGCGGGCTGGTCAATGTCACGCTGACCGGCAAGTTCGAAATGAAGTCGCTGAAGATCGATCCGTCGCTGTTCAAGGAGGACGAGGTCGAGATTCTCGAAGACCTGCTGCTGGCCGCTCACAATGACGCCAAAAATAAGGTCGAGCAGATTATGCAGGAGAAGACCAAGGCGCTGACGGCAGGCTTGCCGATCCCGCCCGGAATGAAATTGCCGTTCTGAGCCGGCTCCAACCAGTTAATTGATTATGAAGGGAAATCGGCTGCGGAGGCTGTTGTTAAGACTTTCTCCGGCTTTGCTCACGCGGACATATCCGGGCATTTATAAAGTTTTACCTATGCTGCACGAAAGCTAATCCTTTAGCCATCTTTTTGCCTTTAAGAGTCTCATTCTTGCCACATCTCGGGGCGGGCTGGCATCTGGACAATGAGGCATTTTTGTTGATCGCGACGCGATGGAAGACGCCGCTTCTGCTCGGCATCATCTTCTCCCCTATGTTCCTGGCCGGTTGCAGCCAGACCACGTCTTCGCACGGCCTGTCGGTCGCCAGTCTGACCGACGCCATCACGCCCAGCTTCCTTTCGACGCGCGCCTACCGCAACACGCCGAAGGAGAAGGAATGTCTGGAGCGGGCGATGTTCTTCGAGTCCAACCGCTCGAGCCGTGACGGCATGATCGCCGTCGGCACGGTGGTGATGAACCGGCTGCGCTCCGGCAATCATGGCAGCACCATTTGCCAAGTGGTTGGCGAACCGGGCCAGTTCGCGCCCGGCGTGATGACGCGGGCGATGAATTCGAAAGCGATGCCCGATGTCGAGGAGGCCGCCGATGCGGTGCTCAAGGGCGAGCGCAAGGCCAAGCTGAAAAACACGATGTACTTCCACACCGCCGGCCTGAGGTTCCCCTACAAGAACATGCATTACACCATGGTTGCCGGCGGCAACGCCTTCTACGAGAAGCGCGGTCGCAACTGGCAGCCGCTGCCGGATGAATCCACGACCATGGTTGCCTCGGCGCAGCCGCGCGCGCCTGTGCCTGAAGCGCCGGTGCAGGTTGCCTACGCCGAGCCGGTGGTGAAGACCATTGTCCGTCCAGATCCTGCCAAGCAGGCCGCGGCGGTTCGCGCAGCCAAGGCGACACGTGCCCCGGCCGAGCAGACCTATGTGACGGCTTCCGCGGCGCCCGCCAAGAGCGCCCGCGTCGCCGCCAAGCAGACGGAGGTGGCGATGCAGGAGCCGATGGCCGAGCCCGATGCCTCGCGTTTCGGCGGCACGCTGAACGCCCGCCACATCACCTCGGTTCCATCGGCAACGCAGGAAGCGTCGATGGGCTTCCAGTCGACGCCTGAGAATACCGACGCTATCGGCGCGATGATTATCGACCAGACCCGGCCAGCGTCAGCTTACTGACGCCAAAAACAGTTTCCAAGCCCGCCATGGCAGCATGGCGGGCTCGGTGCGTATGCGGCATGTTTCAAAGCGCGCGGAAAAATCCTAGATCAGTGCGATGTCGAAGCGAATCGCCGGTCCCGAGATCGAACGCCTGATCCAGCTCCTGGCCAAGGTGCCGGGGCTAGGGCCGCGTTCGGCCAGGCGTGCGGCACTGCACCTCATCAAGAAGAAGGAGCAGCTTTTGTCGCCGCTCGCCGCCGCCATGGCTGAAGCCGCCGACAAGGTGCGCATCTGCACGACCTGCGGCAACGTCGATACCTCCGACCCTTGCATGATCTGCACCGATCCGCGCCGCGATGCCTCGACGCTGATCGTCGTCGAGGATGTCTCCGACCTCTGGGCGCTGGAGCGGGCGGCGGCCATGAATGTGCGCTACCACGTGCTCGGCGGCACGCTATCGCCGCTCGACGGCATCGGCCCCGACCAGCTCAATGTCCGCTCGCTGGTCGACCGCGTCGCCGGCGGCGAGGTGAAGGAGGTGATCCTCGCCGTCAACGCCACGGTCGAGGGCCAGACGACGGCGCATTATCTCACCGACCAGCTCTCGGGTTTCGAGATCAAGGTCACCAGACTTGCGCATGGCGTGCCGGTCGGCGGCGAACTCGACTATCTGGATGAGGGGACGCTGGCGGCGGCCTTGCGCTCGCGGACGGCGTTTTGACGCAATTGGCGGGCAGGATGTGCGACATGAAAGCTTCGCATTCTTCGAGGTTTGCGCCAAACACCCCCCTCTGTCCTGCCGGACATCTCCCCCTCAAGGGGGGAGATCAGCAGCTTCTCGGGCGGCATTCTTCTTTCAACGCTGGTGGTTGGCGAAAACCGAAGCGACAGCCAATCTCCCCCCTTGAGGGGGAGATGTCCGGCAGGACAGAGGGGGGCGCGACAGAACGCAGATCTTTTGGATTGGCGCTCGTTGCGCTTCTCGCATCCCTCGTTGCCCTGCTTTTTGTAGCCCCCGCCTCCGCCGCCAAAATCGACGACCAGTTCCGCGCCTGGCTGAAAACCGATCTCTGGCCGGAAGCCCAGACCAAAGGCATCTCCAAATCCACCTTCGACGCCGCTTTCGACGGCGTGAAGCCGAACCTCAAATTGCCCGACCTCGTCCTGCCCGGCGAGAAACCCAAAACTCCGCAAAAACAGCATCAGGCCGAGTTCGGTTCGCCCGGCGCCTATTTCGCCGAAAAGACGGTGCGCGCCGTCACGTCAGGTGGGCGCACGCGCGAGGCGGCCAACGCCAAGACGCTGGCTGCGATCGAAAAGCGCTACGGTGTCCCGGGCGAGATACTGTTGGCGATCTGGGGCCGCGAGACCGGCTTCGGCGCGGCGAAAATGCCCTACGACGCCTTCGAGGTTCTCGGCACCAAGGCGTTCATGTCGACCAAGAAGGACTTCTTCCGCACCGAGGTACTGGCGGCGCTCGAGATCGTCGAGCATGGGTTGGCGCCGGTCGGCGCCATGAAATCGTCCTGGGCCGGCGCGCTCGGCCAGCCGCAATTCATGCCGACCTCGTTCCTGAAGCACGCCGTCGACTACGACGGTGATGGGCACCCGGACATCTGGAATTCGACGCCGGACGTGCTGGCCTCGATCGCCAACTATCTCGTCCACTATGGCTGGGTGAAGGGGCGTGGCTGGGGTTTCGAGGTGACGGTTCCGGAAAGCGTTTCCTGCTCGCTCGAAGGTCCCGACCAGGGCAAGAAGATCTCAGCCTGGGCGGCGATGGGAATCAGCCGCGTCGGCGGCAAAGCCTTTCCGGCCAACGAACCGAAGGCGGAAGGGTTCCTTTTGATGCCGGCCGGACGCAGCGGTCCGGCCTTCATCGCCACGACAAATTTCTACGTGCTGAAGCAATACAACACCAGCGACCTCTACGCCCTGTTCATCGGCCATGGCGCTGACCGCATCGCCCATGGCGATGCTGATTTCGTCGGCAGCTGGGGTGCGGTCGGCGGCCTGCATCGTTCCGACATCGCCGCGCTGCAACGGGCGCTGGAGGCCAAGGGCTACGATGTCGGCAGCGCCGACGGCCTGCCCGGCTTCAAGACCCGCCGCTCGATCGGCAGCTGGCAGGAAAAGAACGGCCGCCCCGCCACCTGCTTCCCCGACGCCGATCTGGTTGCTGCCATCAAGTAACACCGAAAAGAGCAGATTTTTCCCCATCGGCGGCTGCAATTGGCTCGCCCATGCTTCGACGCGCACAGCATATTCCGGTCCAGTATGCCGGCTCGCAAAAATGCCCGTTGCCGGTTGGAGGGCTGCCGGATAGGGTGTTGACCAACTGGAAAAAAATCAACACGGTATGGGGTCTAACGGTCGTCCTCCGGCCGCGAAAAAGATTACTGCAGCCCTGAGCCGGGAACTCGGGGTCAACAATCAACAAAACAGGGAACAATCATCATGATGATGGAAAAGTTTGCTCTACGTTCGCGCGTCTGGCTCGCAGGTGCTGCCATGTCCGCTCTGCTCATTGGCGTCGCGCCGGCCTTTGCCGTGACCCCCGCCGACACGCTGGTCGAAGGTTTTGCCATCGACGACATCATCTCCATGGATCCGGGCGAGGCGTTCGAACTGTCGACCGCCGAAGTCACCGGCAACACCTATGATCTGCTGGTCCGCCTCGACCTCAGCGACACCTCCAAGGTCAAGGGCGACCTTGCCGAGAGCTGGACCGTCTCCGACGACGGCCTGGTCTATACGTTCAAGCTCAAGCCCGGCCTAAAGTTCGCTTCGGGCAATCCACTGACGGCCGCCGATGTCGCCTATTCCTTCGAGCGCGCCATCAAGCTGGATAAGCCGCCGGCATTCATCATCAACCAGTTCGGCATCAGCGGCGACAATGTTGCCGACAAGGCCAAGGCCGTCGACGATACCACCTTCCAGTTCACCGTCGACAAGGCCTATGCGCCGAGCTTCGTGTTAAACTGCCTGTCGGCAACGGTCGCTTCGGTCGTCGACGCAAAGCTGGTCAAGGAACATGTCGCCGCGGTGACGCCGAGTGCCGACTACAAATGGGACAACGATTTCGGCAACGCCTTCCTGAAGACCGGTTATGCCGGCTCCGGCGCCTACAAGCTGCGCGAATGGCGGGCCAATGAGGTCGTCGTGCTGGAGCGCAACGACAATTACAATGGCGAGAAGGCCAAGCTCGCCCGCGTCATCTACCGCAACATGAAGGAAAGCTCGGCACAGCGCCTGGCGCTCGAAGCAGGCGACATCGACGTTGCCCGCAACCTCGAGCCGAACGATCTCGACGCCATCGCCAAGAATGCCGATCTCACCACGACCAGCGCGCCGAAGGGCACGGTCTTTTACATCAGTCTCAACCAGAAGAATCCGAACCTCGCCAAGCCCGAGGTTCGCCAGGCGTTCAAATATCTGGTCGACTACGATGCGCTGAGCACGACCATCCTCAAGGGCATTGGCGAGATTCACCAGACCTTCCTGCCCAAGGGCGTGCTGGGCGAACTGGACGAAAATCCGTTCAAGTTCGACGTCGCCAAAGCCAAGGAACTGCTGACCAAGGCCGGCCTGGCCGACGGCTTCAGCGTAACCATGGACGTACGCACGGGACAGCCGACAACGGGCATGGCGGAATCGATCCAGCAGACGCTTGGCCAAGCCGGCATCAAGCTGGAAATTATCCCGGGCGACGGCAAGCAGACGCTGACCAAATACCGCGCCCGCAATCATGACATCTATATCGGCCAGTGGGGCCAGGACTATTTCGATCCGAACTCCAACGCCCAGACCTTTGCCTCAAACCCGGACAATTCGGATGAAGGCAAGACCAAGACGCTGGCCTGGCGCAATGCCTGGGACATCCCGGACCTGACAAAGCAGACCGAAGCAGCCTTGCTGGAGAAGGATGCCGGCAAGCGCGCCGATATGTACAAGAGTCTTGAAAAGACGATCCTCGACACCAGCCCCTTCGTCATCATCCACCAGCAATTGGAAGTGGCAGGCCTGCGCAAAAACCTGAAAGGCTTTGCGCTCGGTCCGAGCTTCGACACCAACTTCGTCGGCCCGGTCTCCAAGGAATAGCGCCGGCGGACGCGCCCTGATGAGCGCGATTGAAAACCAGGCGACGGCGGGGCAGGGAAGCGCCCGCGCCGTCGCTATCTTGTTGGCGATCGGCCGCTTCCTGGTCATCGCCGTCACCACCTATCTCGGCCTGCTCGCGGTGACCTTTTTCATCGGCCGCGTCATCCCGATCGATCCGGTGCTGGCGGTGCTCGGCGACCGCGCACCGGCCAATGTCGTCGAGCGCACCCGCCGCGAGATGGGGCTCGATCTTCCGTTGATCGAGCAATTCTATATCTATCTCAAGCATGCGCTGAACGGTGATTTCGGCACCTCTGTGCTGACCACCAATCCTGTGATGACCGACATCCGCCGTGCCTTTCCGGCAACGATCGAACTGGCGACTTTGGGCACTCTGATAGGCTCGTTGATCGGCGTGCCGCTCGGCGTGCTGGCAGCGGTAAAACGCGGCAGTCTCATCGACCAGATCGTTCGCATTGTCGGCCTGATTGGCTATTCCGTGCCTATCTTCTGGATCGGGCTTTTGGGGCTTGTCCTGTTCTACGCCAAGCTCCAATGGGTGGCTTTTCCTGGCCGCCTCGACATCGTCTACGAGTACACATTCACACCGATCACCGGCTTCTACCTGCTCGACGCCGCGCTGCAGGGCCAGTGGGATGTCTTCTACGACGCTTACCGCCACATCATCCTGCCGGCAGGGCTGCTGGGCTATTTCTCGCTCGCCTATATCAGCCGAATGACGCGCTCATTCATGCTGAATGAGCTGTCGCAGGAATACATCGTCGCCGCGAGCGCCAAGGGCCTGTCTGAAACGCGAATCATCTGGGGCCATGCGCTGCGCAACGCCGCGGTGCCGATGGTCACGGTGATCGCGCTGTCCTATGCCGGGCTGCTCGAAGGTTCGGTGCTGACCGAGACGGTGTTCTCCTGGCCCGGCATCGGCCTCTACATCACCAATTCGCTGCAGAACGCCGACATGAACGCCGTGCTCGGCGGCACCATCGTCATCGGTTCGGTGTTCATCGGCATCAATCTCCTGTCCGATGTTCTCTACAAGGTGCTCGATCCGAGGACGAAGACAGGATGAGCGCCGAAGCAATCCAAACGCGCCGCGATTGGCTGCTCAGCGATCGGCCGGCCTCGCGCATGCAGGCACGGCTCGGCCGCGCCTATGTCGCCTGGCGGCGCTTTTCCGCCAACCGGCTGGCGTTTCTCGGCCTGCTCATCATCATCGCGCTGCTACTGGTCGCCGCCTTTGCCGATGTGCTGGCGCCCTATTCGCCGACCATCGGCGATCTCAAGAATGCCCGGCTTTTGGCGCCGAGTGCGGCGCATTGGTTCGGCACCGACGATCTCGGCCGCGATATCTATTCGCGCATTCTTTTCGGCTCACGCTGGACGCTCTATGTCGTCATTCTCGTCGCCGTCATCGCAGCCCCCATCGGCCTTTTGGTCGGCACCGTCGCCGGCTATGCCGGCGGCTGGACCGATGCCATTCTGATGCGCATCACCGACATCTTCCTTGCCTTCCCCAAGCTGATCCTGGCGCTGGCCTTTGTCGCGGCCCTTGGACCCGGGATCGAAAACGCGGTGCTGGCCATCGCCATCACCTCGTGGCCGCCTTACGCCCGAATTGCCCGCGCCGAAACGATGACCGTGCGCAATTCCGATTACATCAAGGCGGTGCAATTGATGGGCGCCTCGCCGTTCCGCATCGTGCTGCGCCACATCATGCCGCTCTGCATCTCTTCGCTGATCATCCGGGTGACGCTCGATATGGCCGGCATCATCCTCACCGCCGCCGGCCTCGGTTTCCTTGGCCTCGGCGCGCAGCCGCCGCTGCCGGAATGGGGCACCATGATCGCGTCCGGCCGTCGCTTCGTGCTCGACCAATGGTGGGTGGCCGGCGCGCCCGGCTTCGCCATCCTGATCGTCAGTCTCGGCTTCAACCTGCTGGGCGACGGCCTGCGCGATGCGCTCGATCCCCGGAGTGGCGACCAATGAGTGGTGACCAATGAGCGGTGCACTTCTCGATGTCGACGACCTGCGCGTCACCTTCCCGACTCGGACCGGCCTCATCCAGGCGGTGCGCGGCGTCACCTTCTCGCTCGGCCGAGAGCGGCTGGGCATTGTCGGCGAAAGCGGCTCCGGCAAGTCGCAGACCGGCCGCGCCATCATGGGGCTGACGCCGCCGCAGGCTCTGGTTTCGGCCAAGAAGCTCGCCTTGGACGGCATCGATCTTTTGGACATACCCGCCCGCCAGCGCCGGGCGCTGCGCGGCAAACGCATCGCCATGATCCTGCAGGATCCGAAATATTCGCTCGACCCGGTGATGAGCATCGGCCGCCAGATCGTCGAGACGCTGCGCACGCATGAAAAGGTCTCCAAGGCCGAAGCGCGCGAGCGGGCGCTGGCCATGCTGGAAGCTGTGCAGATCCGCGATCCCTCGCGTGTCTTCGACCTGCATCCGCACGAGGTGTCCGGCGGGATGGGCCAGCGCGCCATGATCGCAATGATGCTGATCGCCGGACCGGAACTGATGATCGCCGACGAGCCGACCTCCGCGCTCGACGTCACCGTTCAGCTCGATGTGCTCGGCATCCTCGACCGCTTGGTCAGTGAGCGCGGCATGGGTCTGATCTTCATCTCGCACGATCTGCGGCTGGTCGCCTCCTTCTGCGACCGCGTCATCGTCATGTATGCCGGCAAGGTGGTCGAGCAGCTCAAGGCGTCGGAGCTGCGCGACGCCCAGCATCCCTACACGCGCGGCCTGCTCAACTGCATGCCCAGGATCGGTTACGAACGCCACCCGCTGCCGGTGCTCGACCGCAAGCCGGAGTGGGCGGCATGACGCCAGCCATTTCGATTGAAGGGCTGGAGGTGGTGTTCGACCGTTTTCGCGCGCTGAAAGGGGCGAACCTCGAGGTGAAGTCCGGCGAATCCTTCGGCCTGGTCGGCGAGAGCGGTTCCGGCAAGTCGACGCTGCTCAAAGCCATTGCCGGCCTGGTGCCGGCCAAATCCGGCACTATCACGGTCAACGGCAAGACGCTGGGAGCGCGCCGCGACAAGGCTTTTTATCGCGAAGTGCAGATGGTCTTCCAGGACCCGTATGGTTCGCTGCACCCGCGCCAGACCGTCGACCGCCTGCTGCAGGAACCGCTCGCCATTCACGGCTTTGCCGATGGCGAGCAACGCATCCAGCGCGCCCTTGACGAGGTCGGATTAGGCAACGGTTTCCGTTTCCGCTACGCGCACCAGCTCTCCGGAGGTCAGCGTCAGCGCGTGGCGATCGCGCGGGCGCTCATCCTCGAACCGTCGATACTGCTGCTCGACGAACCGACATCGGCGCTCGACGCTTCGGTGCAGGCCGAAGTGCTCAACCTGCTCGAAGAAATTCGCCGGCGGCGCAAGCTGACCTTCCTGATGGTCAGCCACGACCTCGCCATCATCACCCATATGTGCGAGCGCCTGATGGTGATGCAGAATGGCGAAGCGGTGGAAAATCTCACCGCGGGCCAGCTGATCGGGCATCGGGTGGAGAAGGATTATACGCGCAATCTGTTGAGGGCGAGCGAGGGGTTTGTTCGGACGGCGTGAACTAGTTTCTTCCGCAGAATAATCGCTTGGGGAATTCCATGGAAGAATGGAAGTTTGCAGATCCGCCCAATGTCGCGGTGCTATCGGACAAGAGCATATTGAAACGGGGCGACTGGATCGCATACGTTGTGCATGAAGCTGACGATGACGAGAACTACAACGATGAAGGGGGCAGTTGGCAATTCTATAGCAGCGACTCTCGAGATTGGGATGAACGCGAGATAATACTCGTTGGCCTTCAAGAGGTGGTGCAGCAGGATGAAAGCATCCTGGCATTGGCCGACTTGCCAAAAGGCTGGCATGCTTGGCGGACCTCAAAATCATCGCCATGGCAGCGAGCGAAATCGCGCCCCGAACCCTCTAAACGATAACGAATGACCGGCAAAGCCTTAAGCGGGGTCTTGCGCCAGTTCGCCGTTCTCCGGAACAGATGGTTCGTCCCCTGCTTAGGCTCCTTGATCCTGAACCACGTCACATAAAGCGCCGGCAGGAACAGCAGCGTGATCGCCGTGCCGGCGATGATGCCGCCCATCATGGCGTAGGCCATCGGGCCCCAGAACACTTCGCGCGCGATCGGGATCAGCGCCAGGCTGGCGGCCGCGGCCGTCAGCGCGATCGGCCGCATGCGGTGCTCGGTCGCTTCGATACGGCTTCCCAGCGGTCTTGGCCCTCGGCCACCAGATCCTCGATCTGCACGATCAGGATCACCTGAGTTGCGGATCAGGATGCCGATCAGCGCCAGGACGCCCAGAATGGCGACGAAGCCGAGCGGTGCGCCGCTCGGCACCAGGGCCGCGACCACGCCGATCAGGCCGAGCGGCGCCACCGCCACCACCAGGAACAGGCGCTGAAAACTTTGCAACTGGATCATCAGGATGGTCGCCATCACGAACAGCATCAGCGGCACCACCGCTGCGGCTTTTTGCGCTTTCTTCGACCGAGCCGGCGGTTGCAACGGAATAGCCGGGCGGCAGTTTGGCGATGAAGGCGTCGACCGACGGCTTCAATTCGTTGACGACGGTGGCCGGCAGCACGTCGCCAACGAGGCGCGAACGGTGATCGTCGGGATGCGGTTGCGCCGCCACACCGTCGGCTGTTCGAGGTCGTAGCGGAAGTCGCCACTGCCGCGAGCGGGATCGCTTCGCCGTTCCCGGTGACGGGTGAGCTGTCACGGACTGCCCCGTACGTGTATCGGTCGGCTGGTTAAGACCGGTCTGTCGAAGTGGCCCGCATCGACGACAGGCCCAATCGCCCGGCGGCGGTGCCAACTTGAGGAAAACGTGAAATAAGGTCAGAAGAGGCCTTGGCATTCATCTAACGAGAACGGGCGTCGGCCCGATGAGGGACGAAATGAAGAACGCAGCCATTTCCGAGCGCAAGAACCAGTCGATCTCGCGCGGCGTCGGCATGACGACGCAGATCTATGCCGACCGCGCCGAGAATTCGGAGATCTGGGATGTAGAAGGCCGCCGATACATCGATTTCTCCTCCGGCATCGCCGTCGTCAACACCGGCCACCGCCATCCCAGGGTGATCGAGGCGGTCAAGGCACAGCTCGACCGCTTCACCCATACCTGCCACCAGGTCGTGCCCTATGAGAGCTATGTGCGGCTGGCCGAACGGCTGAACGGCATGCTGCCCGGCAAGTTCGAGAAGAAGACCATCTTCGTCACCACGGGCGCTGAAGCCGTCGAGAACGCCATCAAGATCGCCCGCAACGCCACTGGCCGCCAAGCCGTCATCGCCTTTGCCGGCGGCTTCCACGGCCGCACCTTCATGGGCATGGCGCTGACCGGCAAGGTCGTGCCCTACAAGGTCGGCTTCGGCGCCATGCCGGGCGACGTCTACCACGCGCCCTTCCCGGTGCCGCTGCATGGCGTGTCGGTTGCCGATTCGCTTGCCGCGCTCGACAGACTTTTCAAGGCCGATGTCGATCCGGCTCGCGTTGCCGCCATCATCATCGAGCCGGTCCAGGGCGAGGGCGGCTTCTACGACGCGCCGCGCGAATTCCTGACGGCGCTGCGCAAGCTCTGCGACCAGCACGGCATGCTGCTGATCGCCGATGAGGTGCAGACCGGCTTTGCCCGCACCGGCAAGATGTTCGCCATGGATCATCATGAGGTCGCGGCCGACATTACCACCATGGCGAAAAGCCTGGCCGGCGGCTTCCCGCTGGCGGCGGTCACCGGCCGCGCCGACATCATGGATGCGCCCGGTCCTGGCGGGCTCGGCGGCACCTATGGCGGCAGCCCGATCGGTGTCGCCGCAGCACACGCCGTGCTTGACGTCATCGAGGACGAAAAGCTGTGCGACCGCGCCAATACGCTGGGCGCCCGGCTGAAGCAGCGGCTGCAGTCGATCCGCGACGACGTGCCCGAGATTGTCGACATCAGGGGTCTCGGCTTCATGAACGCGGTCGAGTTCAACGACGTCAAGAAGGGCCTGCCGTCGGCCGAGATCGCCAATGCGATCCGGCTGAAGGCGCTCGACAAGGGGCTGATCCTGCTGACCTGCGGCGTCTACGGCAACGTCATCCGTTTCCTGGCTCCGATCACCATCCAGGACAATGTCATGAACGAGGCGCTCGACATTCTGGAAAGCTCGATCCGCGAAGTCTGCGCTGCCTAGCGCAAACCCTACCTCCCCCTTGTGGGCATAGGCGCTAAGATAGCTTTGGCATGGACTGAAATTTGCGCTTTCGTGGTGGTTCGCGCCAGCGATATCGCAAGGCATGGAGATTTTGGCGCAGGGCCGCCAAGGAAGGTTGAGTAAAGATGGTCGCGATCAGAGAGGCGACGATCTGGCGGGTTGCGCGCCACAGCAGCGGGCGCCCGTCGCTCAAGGGGGAGAGACACCCAACTCCTGCGAGAGGGGTTCGGTCACAAGCGCGATGAGGAAGTGTGCAAGGATCCAAGGCTTTGCGATCCTTGGGTCCTTGGCGGGAGGAGAGCGCAGCCCGATCAGGCTCTTCAGGCGCTTGAAGGCGAGTTCGATGCGCCAGCGCATGCGGTAGAGCTTGAGGACCGTATCGGCGGGAAACTCCTCCCGGTCAAGCGAGGTCACAAGCAGGACGAAGCCGGCCGCAATCAGCGTCTGCGGTTGAACCTTGTTGCCCTTGGCCCTGGCTTCCTTGTTGATTTTGCGCCGCGCTTCTTGTGCCGCGGCCTCGGATTTGCGCAAGGCGATCAGGCGCATATTCACAGGCTCGCCCTTCTTGAGTGCCAGCCGGGCAGGCGTTTCGCAGACTTCCTCCCGGCAGTTCTCCAGGTAGCCGATGAGATCGAACGCCCTGCCGTTGGCGTCGAGCCATCGCGCGTTTTTCCACGACGCGCGCACAACAACATCGCCGCCTTGCGCCATCACCTTTGCGATCCGCTCGGCCTGCAGATAGGCGCGGTCACCGATGCGGATCTCGCCCGCCACCACCGGCACGCGGTCGATCAACTCGGCCTCGCTCTGGTCGGTGATCTCGATGAAGTCGAACTGCTCGCGCTCAAGCTCGAAGGCGCAGTGCATGCGCCAAAGACCATTGTTCTTCTTCTCATACGCACCGGCCTTGGCAACCGCTGTCGCATCGAGGATGCGGATCAGCCGGCCTTTGGCCAAACCTGCATCCTCGCGCTTCAAAAGGTGCCCAATCAACTGCTGCAGCCATGGTCCTGCATTGCGCAGCCGGCCAAGCAACGCCACGTCCGAAATGTCGGCAATCCCGCTCGCCGCCGCCCAGGCCACGACGCCCCGCATGCCAACCTTGCCAAGGCAGTAAGCCAGTGTCAGGCGCAACAGGTCGCTCGCCGACCTGACGCCGCGCGGGCGCAGGAACGCCTTCGTCTCGCGGGCGCTCTGCGTGAGCAAATCTTCGCCGCCGAGAAGCTCAATCGTCTCGGCCCAGCCGTCATCAACAAGCGATTCGTGTGTCATCGCAGTGTAGAATCACACCCGATTCCGCAGGGCAATACCTATCTTAGCGCCTATGCCCTTGTGGGGAGGTCGGACCGCAGGTCCGGGTGGGGGGCCTCGCGCCGACCCCAACCCCGCTGCTTCGCAGCGACCCTCCCCACAAGGGGGAGGGTAAGTGCGTCTAGCCCGCAGCCCGTGCCGGCTCATCCTGCTGGAACGCTGCCAGTGCAGCCTTCAGCCCGTCAGGTCCCTCAGCAATCGTCTGCGCCATCGGCGAAAACCCGGCCCCGAGCATCTTGCGGCCCAGCATATGGTCGCCCGGCCTGTTGACGGATTCGATGCCGAGCAGCCGGCTTCCAGCATAGTGGTAGATCGAGAACTTGTTCTCAGCGAGGTCGCCCAGCACGACATGGCTGTCGCCGCCCGAGGTCAGCCCGACCATCTGCAGTTTCATGTCGCCGATGTCAGACCAGAACCACGGCACCGCCGCATAGGCGTCCGTATGGCCGGTGATCGTGCGTGCGGCAAGCCGCGCCTGGTCGGTGGCGTTCTGCACTGATTCCAGCCGCACGTCGCCGCCGGTCGACCAGTGGCGGTAGGAAGCGGCGTCGCCGATGGCCAGAATATCAGGCACTGAGGTGCGCATCTGTTGGTCGACGCGGATGCCACTGGCGACAGTCAGTCCGGCAGCCTGAGCAAGTTCGACATTCGGCACGGCGCCGATGCCGACGATGACCATGCGCGCGGGCAGCCTTTCGCCGGTGGAGGTGATGGCGGCGCAGACATGGCCGTTTTCGCCTTCCAACCTGGCAATGGTGGTGCCGGTGAGGATACGCACGCCGATCGCCTCCAGCCGTTGACGGACATGGCTCGCCACCACCGGCGCCACGGCGCGGCCAAGCAGCCGGTCGACAGCCTCGACCAGGGTGACGTTGCGGCCGGCGGCCCTCAGCGTAGCCGCGATCTCCAGCCCGATGAAGCCGCCGCCGAGGATGACCACGTCTTCGCTTTGGGCGCTGAGCTGGCGGATCAGCCGCGCATCGGCGATCGAGCGCAGCGACAGCACGCCCGAGAGGTCGGCGCCCGGCAGCGGCAGGAGCCGCGGCCGCGAACCGGTGGCCAGGATGAGCCGGTCGAACGGCAGCACGCCGCCGCCTGCTATGTCCAGCTTGCGGCCTGCCGTATCGATGCTGTCGATTCGGACGCCCGGCCTGAAGTCGATGGCGCTGCCGGTGTAAAAGGCCTCGCCGCGCAAGGGTTGCGGCTTGGCATCGGCGTCCTTGATGAAGGTCTTCGACAGCGGTGGCTTGTGATAGGGCAGATCGGTTTCGTCGCCGATCAGGATGACAGGCCCGTCATAGCCTTCCTCGCGCAGGCTGGCGGCCGCTTGCACGCCCGCATGACCCGCACCGACAATGACGACCCCGTTCTTCATCGCAACCCGAATTCCTGTTTCAAATCTGGAGCATGATGCCGAAAAGTGTGAAGCGGTTTTCGGACGACATCATGTTTTGATTGTGAGCCGTTCCGCCAGATGGCGATTGTCTGCCGCCGTCGCAAGAGCCCCGGTCCGGGTCGCACCCGGAACGGTCGCTTGTCAATCGCGGCGTCTCTCACCTTGGCTGCTGGCTATACGACTGAAAGTTGACAGTCCCAGTTTAGAATAATTCTAAACTGTTGTTTCAATTGAATTTTCTAGGGTTGACCAGTTGACTTCCGGCCTCGCCATCGTTTTATGGAGGCTCGCGCGTCAGCGCACCCCTTTGATGTTTGGGCCTTGAACCCGTTCGATTGGAGGCATTTGGTGTCTTTCTTCCGTGAGCCGCGCAACGGCGCGGCACGGCATGCCTATGTCCCGGCACCGTTTGGCACGCGCGCCTTTTACCGAATCCCCTTTGAACTGGAGACTGATGATGACAGCGCGATATGGCGGCAGACTGGCTGCGATCGGTGCCACGGCTATGTTGACGGCGGCGGTTTTCATCCTGCCGGCCAAGGCGGCGGAGATCGATGCCAAGGCGGTCATCAAGACCTATTCCGACATCGCGCTGGCCAAGTACGAGGATTCGCTGACCACGGCGCAGGCGCTCGACAAGGCTGTCGACGCGCTGCTTGCCAACCCGTCGGCGGACACGCTGAATGCCGCCCGCGATGCCTGGAAGGCGTCGCGCGTGCCCTACCAGCAGACCGAGGTCTACCGCTTCGGCAACAAGATCGTCGACGACTGGGAAGGCAAGGTGAACTCCTGGCCGCTCGACGAAGGCCTGATCGACTACGTCGCCAAGAGCTACGGCACCGAGTCCGACGCCAACGCGCTCTACACCGCCAATGTCATCGCCAACAAGGACATCGAGATCGACGGCAAGAAGGTCGACGCCTCGAAGCTTTCGCCGGAGTTCCTCGCCGGCACGCTGCAGGAGGCCGGCGGCATCGAGGCCAATGTCGCCACCGGTTATCACGCCATCGAATTCCTGCTCTGGGGCCAGGATTTGCACGGCACCGGCCCGGGCGCCGGCGAGCGTCCGTACACCGACTACGACCTCAAGAACTGCACCGGCGGCAATTGCGATCGCCGGGCCGAGTATCTGAAGTCGGCCAGCGATCTTCTGGTCTCCGACCTGCAGGAGATGGTCGGCAACTGGAAGGAAGACGGCGCCGCCCGCAAGAACCTCGTCGATGGCCAGCCGAACACCGCTATCTCGGTGATCTTCAACGGCATGGGCTCGCTGTCCTACGGCGAACTGGCCGGGGAGCGCATGAAACTCGGCCTGCTGCTGCACGATCCCGAAGAGGAGCACGACTGCTTCTCGGATAATACCTACAACTCGCATCTCTATGACGCTATCGGCATCCGCGCCGCCTATCTCGCCAGCTACACGCGCATCGACGGCACCGTCGTTTCAGGCCCGTCGGTGCACGATATGGTCAAGGCGGCCGATCCGGCGATCGACAAGGAACTGTCCGACAAGCTCGATGTCTCGGTCGCCAAGATGGAGGCGATCAAGGCGCGGGAAGTGGCCGGCGAGGCCTACGACCAGCAGATCGCCGAGGGCAACACCGAAGGCAATGCTACCGTGCAGGCGGCAATCGACGCGCTGGTCGACCAGACCAAGTCGATCGAACGCGCCGTCGGCGCGCTGAACCTGAACAACATAGCCTTCGAGGGGTCCGACAGCCTCGACGCACCGGACAAGGTGTTCAAGTAGCACCCCAACCAACTACCAGCCAAACGGCGCGGAGGGGCGCCGTCAGCCAGAGCCAATCCATGCTGATCTGCCATTGCAACATCATCACCGAAAAGGAGATTGAGCAGACGATCGTCGATCTGCTGGATCAGGACCCCTGGCAACTGATCGTGCCGGCGAAGGTCTATCACACGATGCAAAAGCGCGGTCGCTGTTGCGGCTGCTTCCCAAATGTGGTCGAAACGATCATTCGGGTCACCGAAAATTACCACACCCGTTCGGAGGCGAGCGGCGTGGACATCGTTTCACACCTGGATCGCGTCAGAGGCCTGCGCGTCCAATATGGGAGCAGAATCCATGAAAGGCGAACCGCAGATCATCGAGCGGCTTAACGAGGCTCTGTTCCTGGAGCTTGGCGCCGTCAATCAATACTGGGTGCATTTCCGCCTGCTCGAAGATTGGGGATATGCCAAGCTGGCAAAGAAGGAACGCGCCGAATCGATCGAGGAGATGCACCATGCCGACCGGCTGGTGGCCCGTATCATCTTCCTCGAAGGGCATCCCAATTTGCAGTCCGTGGCGCCGTTGCGCATCGGCCAGAACGTCAAGGAAGTGCTCGAATCCGATCTCGCCGGCGAATATGACGCACGCACCGCCTACAAGCGTTCGCGCGAGATCTGCAACGAAGCCGGCGACTACGTGACGATGAAGCTGTTCGAGGAATTGCTGGCGGATGAGGAAGGTCACATCGACTTCCTCGAGACGCAGCTCGACCTCCTTGCCTCGATCGGCGAGGAAAAATACGGCCAGCTCAACGCCGCATCGGCGGACGAGGCGGAATAGGACCATGCAGGAATGCGGCGCCCCATAGATATTCTGCGCCGCTTGCGGCGGGCCGCCGGCCCGCTGCTCCTCAAAAACCCGCGATATCAGGCCTTTCGCGGGCTTTCGGTTGTAACCCTGGCGGCAATTTTGGCCCCGGCCCTGGCCGGATCGTCGGAACCGGTCGGCCTCGCCACAAGCCGCACCGACCTGACGCCGAAGGACCAGGCCCGCGTCCTTGCAGTTACCAGGCCAACCCAGGATTTCTCCAAGCCCGAATCCTTCGAAACGATGCAAGGCGGCGCCGGCACGTCGCGCAAGCAGGTCGACCGCGACGCCTTCTCGCAACCCTCTGAAAACATTACCTTCGAGGAACAGGGCAATTTCAAGCTCGGCAATGCGCTTTTCCGCAAGAACTGGGTGTCGTCGCCATCCTCGACCCAGGCCTCGGACGGTCTCGGACCCCTGTTCAACGAGCGCGCCTGCCAGAATTGCCATTTGAAGGATGGCCGCGGCCGCCCGCCGGCCGCCGACAGCCGCACCACGTCGATGTTCCTGCGGCTAGCGCGCGATGCGAGCACGGCCGAGGAAAAGACCGAGATCGCCGCGCACAAGGTGCTGA
This sequence comes from Mesorhizobium sp. C416B, assembly GCF_030323165.1. Lineage (NCBI taxonomy): Bacteria > Pseudomonadati > Pseudomonadota > Alphaproteobacteria > Hyphomicrobiales > Phyllobacteriaceae > Mesorhizobium > Mesorhizobium sp. C416B. The sequence goes on along the minus strand of NZ_CP100471.1, from coordinate 3,075,045 downwards.
ACTTCCCCGATCCGGTCTACGGCGCGCAGTTGCAGGGACTGGCGGTGCCCGGCCTCAAGGGCGAAGGCCGCATGTATGTCGACTATCGCGAGGAAAAGGTCACGCTCGGCGACGGCAGCCTGGTTTGGCTGCGCAAGCCGAGCTATTCGGTCGACGGGCTTGGCTACGGCCCGCTTGACCCGCGCACCACGCTGTCGCCGCGCCTGACGCCGCCAATGATCGGCCTTGGCCTGATCGAGCAGATCGCGCCGGCCGACCTCCTTGCCCATGCCGATCCCGACGACCGCGACGGCATTTCCGGCAAGCCCAACATGGTGCGTGACCTCAGCAGTGGGCAACTGACGCTTGGCCGCTTCGGTTGGAAGGCCCAGACCGCGTCGATCCGCCAGCAGGCGGCGGACGCCTTTGCCGGCGACATCGGCATTTCGACGCCGGAAGAGCCCAGTCACTGGGGCGATTGCACCGCAGCCGAAGAGGCCTGTTTGGCCATGCCCAATGGCGTGCAGAAGCGGCTCGGCCCGGTCGAGGCGCCACCACCGGTGATGGACCTCGTCACCTTCTATTCGCAGAACCTTGCGGTGCCGGCGCGGCGCGATGTCGGCGCACCCGCCGTGCTCGCCGGCAAGAAGCTGTTCTACGAGATGGGCTGCATTGCCTGTCATACGCCGAAATTCGTCACCATGCGCGGGAACAAGGCGCAGGCGTTCCAACTGATCTGGCCCTATTCCGACTTTCTGCTGCACGACATGGGGCCTGGCCTTGCCGACGGCCAGGCGGTGGGCGATGCCACGGGCAGTGAATGGCGCACCCCGCCGCTATGGGGCATCGGCCTGACAAAGACCGTCAACGGCAACGCTTTCTTCCTGCATGACGGGCGTGCGCGCACGCTTGCCGAAGCGATCCTGTGGCATGGTGGCGAGGGGCAGAAAGCGCGCGATCGCTTCGCCGCCGCCAATACGGCCGACCGCGATGCTCTCATCAAATTCCTGGAGTCATTCTGATGCTCAAGCGGGTTTTGCCTGTTCTACTCCTCCCATTGGCTCTGTTCGGTGCGTCCCCGGCATCGGCCTCGGTGAAAGCCTCCGACGTGATCCAAAGAGCGATCGACGGCTTTGTCCGCCCCGCCTATGCCAGCCTGCATGGCCATGCCGGCACCTTGGCGAAGGCCATGGACGCGCTCTGCCAGGCGCCGTCGCAGGGTAACCTCGATGCCGCGCATGCCGGATTCTCGGCCACGGTCGCAGCCTGGTCGTCGGCTGAAATCATCGGCTTCGGGCCAATCAAGGAGAACAACCGGCTGGAGCGCATGCTCTACTGGCCGGACCGAAAGAGCATCGGCCTGAAGCAGGTGCAGGCGGCGCTGGCCGGCAAGGATCCGACCGCCACCGATCCGGCGCAGCTGGCGGGCAAGAGTGTCGCGATGCAGGGATTAGGGGCGCTTGAGTTCGTGCTTTACGGCGACGGCGCCGAGACGCTCGTCGGCAAGGACGAGCCCTATCGCTGCGCCTATGGCGCGGCGATCGCCAAGAATATCGAGACCATGGCGGCCGATGTCGACGCCGCCTGGAAAAAACCGGACGGTTTTGCAGGCCTGTGGGCCAATCCCGGACCCGACAATGCGCTTTACCGCGACGGCACTGAAGCGGTGACCGAATTGGTCGGCGTGTTCATCAATGAACTCGAAATGGTGCGCGACGTGCGCCTCAAAGGTTTTCTCGGCGCCAAACCGCAGGGTGACAAGCCGAGGCAAGCGATCTACTGGCGCTCGCAAAACACCGGCCTTTCATTAGCCGGCAACCTCTCCGGCATTGATGCGCTGTTCCAGGCCTCCAAGCTCGGCGACGCGCTGCCCGAGGATAGCAGATGGATGGCGGAATCCATCCATATCCAGCTCATCAATGGCGTTGCCACTGCCAAATCCATCCAGGGTCGGATCGACAAGACGCTCGCCGATCCCGCGGAGCGCGGAAAACTCGAACATTTCGCGCTGATCACCTCCAGCCTGTCGGGCTTGATCGGCACCCGGCTAACCGCCGAGTTCGGCCTGACCGCCGGCTTTTCGTCACTGGACGGGGACTGACCAATGGTTGCGACACGCACGCCGCTGATGGACCGCCGCGATTTTCTCAGAGCTGCCGGCGCCGGCTTCGTCGCGTCAATGGCGCCGCGGGCCTGGGCGGACACGCTTGCCGCCGATGCCGTCTTTGCCACCGCCTTCGTCAAGCGCGACGGCAGCTTTGGCGCCGCTGTGTTGTCGGAAGCCGGAAAAGTATTGCATGCGATCGACCTGCCCGACCGTGGCCACGACGTCACCTTCGATCCGGTCTCGAAGCGCTCCGTGGTCTTCGCCCGGCAACCCGGCACCTTCGCCGTGGTCTTCGACCATGCCGGCCGCGAGCCGCCGCTGACCATCGCCAGCATCACCGGTCGGCATTTCTTCGGCCACGGTGTGTTTTCCACCGACGGCGCGCTGCTTTACGTCACCGAAAACAATTTCGACAATGCCGCCGGCGTCGTCGGGATCTACGACGCACGGGCCAAGTTCAGCCGCATCGGCGAGTTTCCGACCTATGGCATGGGGCCGCATGAGCTCTTGCTGCTCGGAGACGGCCGGACGATCGCCATCGCCAATGGCGGCATCGAGACCCATCCCGACTATGGCCGCGCCGAGCTCAACATCGCCACCATGAAGCCGTCCTATGTGCTGGTCGATCGCACAACCGGCGATCTCATCGAAAAGCACGAACTGCCGCCGGCTCTGCACCAGCTGTCGATTCGCCACATGGATGCCGACCCCACAGGCACCATCTGGTTCGGCTGCCAGTACCGCGGGCCGGGCACCGAGCGGCCACCGCTGGTCGGCCGCGCCACGCGCGGCAAGGGGCTGCAGCTGCTCGACATGCCGCAGGACGTGCTATCCGGCTTCCGGAATTACATCGGCTCGGTCGCCGCCAACCCGATTGCCGGCACGGTCGCGGTGTCTTCGCCGGAAGGCAATTCGCTGGCCGTCATCGACGCCGCCAGCGGCAAGATCGTCGCCACCAAGGCGCTGGTCGAGGTCTGCGGCCTGGCGCCCGACGGCCCGGGCTTCATGGCAACCACGGGTGCCGGCGAAATCATCGAAGGCAGCGGCGCGACGCGCTCCGAGCCCGACTATGTCTGGGACAACCACATGCTGCGCATCGCGCCGGCGGCGTAAGCCGTCCGGCCTGCACCGAAGCGAAGCCGCTTAACAATTTACGCGCTGGCTCTTGCGGCGGCGCGCCGTGGCGGGCAGAGGGAGACTGTTTTTCGAACCGGTCGCCCATGAAACTGCTCGCCATCGACTGTGCCGCCAATCTCTGCGCCGCTTGCGTCTATGACGCATCGGGCGACAGAGAGCTCGGCCGCTCGGTACTCGATCTCGGCAAAGGCCACGCCGAACACTTGATGGCTGTCATTGACGAAGCGTTGAAAGCGGACGGCACCGATTATGCCGGCCTTGGCGCCGTTGCGGTCTCCATCGGTCCGGGTTCCTTCACCGGCCTGCGGGTGGGCGTCTCGGCGGCGCGCGGCCTGGCGCTGGCGCTGAAGATCCCGGCGATCGGGGTAACGACACTGGAGGCGCTGGCGGCCGAGGCGAGGGCGGCATTTCCCGGCCGCCCGATCCTGGCGGCTCTCGATGCAGGCCGCGAGGAGATCCATGCGGCGTTTTACGATGCGGAAGCGATTTTGCGCTATGGTCCGGCTGTGACCACACTTGCCCAAGCCGCGGGAATGGCGGCGGACAATCGTCCGGTGCTTGCCGGCACGGCCGCCGTGCAGATCGCAGCCGCGGCCGGTCGCGATTTCGATATCGGCCCGACGGCTGCCACCGCCGACATTGCCGTCTACGCCCGGCTCGCCGCTGCAAAAGGTGAGGGCGACAAGCCGAAGCCACTCTATCTGCGCGGCGCCGATGCCAAGGCGCAGGCCGGGTTCATCCTGTTGAGGCAGGAAAAGTGATGCGCATCCCTTTCCTCCAGCCGCGCCGCAGGGACTATGCGCTCGAGCCGCTGACCATCGCCGACAGCCCGGCAGCGTCGGTGCTGCACCGCGAGGATTTCGTCCGGCCCTGGACCGATGGCGAGTTCGCCGCGTTGCTCGAACAGGAAACCGTGTTCGGCTATGCCGCGCGCGAAATCGGCCAGGGCGCCAAGCCGCCGGTCGGCTTCGTGCTGGCCAGGCTTGCAGCCGGCGAGGGCGAGATTCTGACCGTGGCGGTGGCGCGCTCGCATCGCCGCCAGGGGCTCGGCTGGCAGTTGATGGACGCCGTGCTGCGCGAACTGCATGCGCAGCGCGCCGAGGCGCTGTTCCTTGAGGTCGACGAGACCAATGTCGCTGCCATCGCCCTCTACCGGCGGCTGGGCTTCCGCCAGGTCGGCCACCGCGCCAATTATTACCGCTCGACCGAACATGGTCCTACCGGCGCGCTTGTCATGCGCCGCGATCTTCGCTAGCCAAAGTTTTGGGGCAGGGCCAAGCTGCATGATCGGAAAAATCAGGATTTTCCTGGCGCTGAGCCTCGTTGTCATCGGTTCGCTGGTCCTTGTGCCTTTGCAGCTGCTGTCGATGAAGACTGGAATCTGGCGCGAGACGGTCATTCTGAAGGCCTGGCACAGCCTCATCGTCCGGACGCTCGGCCTGCGCATCCATGTCAAAGGTGCGCTGTCCAGCCAGCGCCCGCTGCTGGTCGCCTCGAACCATATCTCCTGGACCGACATCATGGTGCTGGGCTCCTTTGCCGATGTGACCTTCATCGCTCGGGCGGACATGGAGGGATGGCCGCTGATCGGCTGGCTGTCGAAATTGCAGCGTACGGTCTTCATCGAACGCGAGCGTAAGCGGACAGCTGGCGACCAGGCCAGCGAGATCGCCAGCCGCATGGCCAAGGGCGACGCTATGGTGCTATTTGCCGAGGGCTCTACCGGCGACGGCAACACCATCCTGCCGTTCAAGAGCACCTTGTTCGGCGCCGCCTCGATGGCGATTTCGGAAGGCGCGGCCGAGCAGGTCTTCATCCAGCCGCTGGCGATTGCCTACACGCGGGTGCACGGCGTGCCTCTCGGCCGTCGCCACCGGCCGCTCGCTGCCTGGATCGGCGATCAGGACCTGATGCCGCATCTCAAGGTGCTGATGGCCGAAGGCGCCATTGACGTCGAGGTGCATTTCGGCGAGCCCATCGCCTTTTCCAAGGGCTCGAACCGCAAGGAAACGTCGAGGATGATGGAAAGCAAGGTGCGCGCCATGATGCAGGCCGCGCTCGCCGATCCCCGACCGAGCCGCTAGCGCAGGCCGAGCGCCTACAGGCCGATGCCCGAGAATCGTCTGTTTTTTGTCACGGAAAGGCGTTAGAAGCCGCCGGATGGATTTGAACACGATAGAGCGGAACGAAACCGACAGCGCCTCGCAAAGCGCTGCTGCGGCGTCCGCCCCGGCCAAAAAGGTCTTCGTCAAGACCTATGGCTGCCAGATGAATGTCTATGACTCACAGCGCATGACCGATGCGCTGGCCGCCGACGGCTACACCGCGACCGATGTCATCGCCGACGCCGACCTGGTGCTGCTCAACACCTGCCATATCAGGGAGAAGGCGGCGGAAAAGGTCTATTCTGAGCTCGGCCGCATCCGCGACATGAAGGCTGAACGCGCAGCAGTTGGGCGCGAAATGCTGATCGGCGTCGCCGGTTGCGTCGCGCAGGCCGAAGGCCCGGAAATCATCCGCCGTTCGCCTGCTGTCGATCTGGTCATCGGCCCGCAGACCTATCACCGGCTGCCCGATGTGCTGGCCCGGGTGCGTGGCGGCGAAAAGATCGTCGAGACCGAATACGCCATCGAGGACAAGTTCGAGCATCTGCCGCAGCCGAAGCGTGCCGAAATGATCAAGCGCGGCGTCACCGCCTTCCTCACGGTACAGGAAGGCTGCGACAAATTCTGCACCTTCTGCGTCGTGCCCTATACCAGGGGCTCGGAAGTGTCGCGGCCGGTGGCGCAGATCGTCGCCGAAGCCGAGCGGCTGGCCGATGCCGGTGTGCGCGAGGTGACGCTGCTGGGGCAGAACGTCAATGCATGGCACGGCAAGGGTGAGGATGGCATGGAATGGGGGCTTGGTCGCCTGCTGTTCCGGCTGGCCGAAATTCCTGGCCTGGCGCGGCTGCGCTACACCACCAGCCATCCGCGCGACATGGACGACGAATTGATCGCTGCCCATCGCGATCTCCCGGCTTTGATGCCTTATCTGCACCTGCCGGTGCAATCCGGGTCAGACCGCATCCTCAAGGCGATGAACCGCAGGCACACGGCCAAGGACTATCTGGCGCTGCTCGAGCGCATCCGCGCTGCGCGCGGCGACATCGCGCTGTCCGGTGACTTCATCGTCGGCTTCCCCGGCGAAACCGAGGCGGATTTCGAGGCGACGATGGGTCTGGTGCGCCAGGTGAACTACGCCTCGGCCTTCTCGTTCAAATATTCGCCGCGTCCCGGCACGCCGGGCGCCGATATGCCCGATCACGTGCCGGAAGCGGTCAAGGATGAACGTTTGCAACAGCTGCAGGCATTGTTGCTCAAGCAGCAGCAGGATTTCGGCCTGGGCCTGGTCGGCAGCACCATCGACACGCTGATCGAGAAGCCCGGCCGTCAGGCCGGCCAGAAGGTCGGCCGCTCGCCCTGGCTGCAGCCGGTTATTGTTGATGAAAAGGCCGGCGAAATCGGTGACATTATCCGGGTGCGAATCACGAAGACGGGCTACAATAGCCTGTTCGCCGAGTTGGCTTGATGGCCTCGGCAGATGAGGAGAGACGGTTGAGCGCTGCTGAAGTGAAGACTCTGCCCCAGAACCAGACGTCCGGGGCCTCTGACATGGCGCACATCGTTCTGACTTTCGACAACAACAAGCTTGCCAGCGCCCTGTACGGCCAGTTCGACGAGAACCTGGCCCGGCTCGAGCAGAAGCTCGGCGTCGACATCCGCTCGCGCGGCAACCAGCTCACCATCAAGGGCTCGGCCTCGGCGGCCGAGCAGGCGCGCCGCGCGCTCGACAATCTCTACGGCATTCTCCAGAAGGGCACCGATATTGGCCAGTCCGACGTCGATGGCGCCGTGCGCATGGCGATTGCCGCCGACGACCAGCTGACGCTGCCGACGCTGGAACGCAAGGGCAAGGTTTCGGCCGCCCAGATCTCCACCCGCAAGAAGACGATCTATGCCCGTTCGCTCAACCAGGACGCCTATATGCGGGCGCTGGAGCGTTCGGAACTTGTCTTCGGCATTGGCCCCGCCGGCACCGGCAAGACCTATCTGGCGGTGGCGCATGCGGCGATGCTGCTCGAACGCGGCATGGTCGAGCGCATCATCCTGTCACGCCCAGCGGTCGAGGCCGGCGAGCGGCTGGGTTTTCTGCCCGGCGATATGAAGGAAAAGGTCGATCCGTACCTGCGGCCCCTCTATGACGCGCTCTACGACATGATGCCGGCCGACAAGGTCGAACGTGCTATCGCTGCCGAGGTCATCGAAATCGCGCCGCTGGCCTTCATGCGCGGCCGCACGCTGGCGCATGCCGCCGTCATCCTCGACGAGGCGCAGAACACCACGCCGATGCAGATGAAGATGTTTTTGACCCGCCTCGGCGAGAATTCGCGCATGATCGTCACCGGCGATCCGACGCAGATCGATCTGCCTCCAAGCACCAAGTCGGGCCTCGTCGAAGCCTTGCGTGTCCTTGACGGCGTGGCCGGCGCGGTAACCGTGCGCTTCAACGATGTCGACGTTGTGCGCCACCCGCTGGTGGCCGAAATCGTCAGGGCCTATGACCGCGACGCCAAGCTGGCACGCGGCCTCGGCGCCGAGAGCTGATGTGACGATGCGGGCTCATGCCTGAAGACATAAGACCTGGCGGCGGGGACAGTTCGGTTCCCGTCGAGATCGATATGTCGGTCGAGGCCGGCGACTGGCCCGATGAGGCGGCGCTGACGCGTCTGGTCGATCGCGCCGTGTCGGCTGCCTTTGCCGAAACCGCTGCTGCCGGTCCTTCCGAACTCAGCATCGTCTTTTCCAACGATGCCCATATCCGTACCCTCAATGCCGGCTGGCGCGGCAAGGACAAGGCGACCAACGTCTTGTCTTTCCCGGCTTTTCCGTTCCCCAGGGGTGGCAAGCTGCCGCCCATGCTGGGTGACATCGTGCTGGCCGCCGAGACGGTGGCGCGCGAAGCCGCCCTGGAAGACAAGCCCTTCGAGAACCATATCACCCATCTCGTCGTCCACGGCCTGCTGCATTTGCTGGGCTACGATCACGAGACCGATGCAGAGGCCGAGGAGATGGAAGCCATCGAGCGCTCGGCGCTCGCAAGGCTTGCCATTCCCGATCCCTACACGTAATGACAAAAGACCAATTGACCGGACGACGATGAACGACAAACCAGAAACTGCCGCCCGCCCCGAGGCTGGCAGTGCGACAAAGCCTTCCGATACGACGGAAGAGGGATCGAGTCCGAGTCCCAGTTCCGGCAGCCCTGCTTCTGGTAGCATTGCCAGCGAGCCATCGCCTGCCGGTCCGTCCCTGTTCGACCGCGTCTTGGGCCTTTTCAGGCAGCGGAACGGCACCAGCCTGCGCGAGGAAATCGCCGGCGCGCTTGCCGAAACGACCAGCGATGCCGGGTCTTTCTCGCCTGGCGAACGCGCCATGCTCAACAACATATTGCGCCTGCGCGAGGTACGCGTCGAGGACGTCATGGTGCCGCGCGCCGATATTGAGGCCGTCGAGATCACCACGACGTTGGGCGATCTGCTCGGTCTGTTCGAGCAGTCCGGCCATTCCCGCATGCCGGTCTATTCCGAGACGCTCGACGATCCGCGCGGCATGGTTCACATCCGCGACGTGCTGGCCCACATCACCAAGGTTGCCCGCGTCAAGAAGGGCAGAACATCCAGGAAGACGCCGGCAACGACGCTTCTCGACCTCGCCCAGGTCGATCTCGGCCGCACCATCGGCGACCTCAATCTGATCCGCCCGGTGCTTTTCGTGCCGCCATCGATGCTTGCCTCCGACCTGATGGGCCATATGCAGACGACGCGAACCCAGATGGCGCTGGTCATCGACGAATATGGCGGCACCGATGGTCTCGCCTCGCTGGAAGACATCGTCGAGATGGTCGTCGGCGATATCGAGGACGAGCATGACGAGGACGAGCCGCTGATCACCCAGACCGGCGAGGGCGTATTCGTCGTCGACGGCAAGGCCGAGATCGACGAGGTCGCCAAGATGATCGGCGAGGACTTTACCGCCGGCGAGCATGGCGAGTATGTCGACACGATCGGCGGCATGATCTTCAACACGCTGGGCCGCGTGCCCGCGCGTGGTGAGGTTGTGCAAGCCATCCCCGGCTTCGAATTCCACGTGCTCGACGCCGATCCGCGCCGCGTCAAGCGGGTGCGCATCGTCCAGAACCAGAAGGGCGAGCGTCGCCGCCGCGCTACCGCTCGCACTGAGCAGGCCTAGAGCAGAACGTCGCTCGGTACATGACGATCGACGATCCCTTCAAGCACTCAACCTTTGGCTCCGGTGTCTTCTACAAGGACCCGCGAGCCGCATTGAAATGGCTCGAAACGGCCTTCGGCTTCGAGCCGAGCATGGTGGTCAGCGATGCCGACGGACGGCTGGTCCATGCCGAAATGCGTTTTGGCGATGGCTATATCATCGTCGATTCCGAATGGGCCGATCATATTGCCAGTCCGGTAAGCGTCGGCGGCAAGAACACTCAGTCGGTCTGTGTGCGTCTGAAAGACGGCCTGGACGTGCATTGTGAGCGGGCAATGGCGGCTGGAGCCCAAATCGTCGAGGAGCCTGCCGACCATTTCTACGGCGAACGGCAGTATCGGGCGCGCGACCCCGAAGGCCACTCTGGACCTTCTCCCAGACCTTGCGCACCGTGCCGCGCGAGGAGGCCGAGCAACTGAGCGGGCTAACCATCGAGGGATGGCACCGATAGCGCAGCGATCGGCCGGTTCGCGTTTCAATAAATCTGATAAATCTTGGCTCTTGATTCGCGCGACCTGGGAAGTCTGTATGGAGCGCCTTGCCGGCCGGATAATTCTGCTTTGGGGCTGGCGGCGCGCGCTGGTGGCGTTTCTTGCCGGGGCGCTGGCGGTGCTCGCCCAGGCGCCTTACGATTTCTTCGCCGTCTGTTTCGTCTCGTTTCCACTGCTGGTCTGGCTGCTCGACGGCGCCACCGGCGAGGCTTCCGACGGCTGGCTCAGGCGCCTGCGGCCGGCCTTTGCCATTGGCTGGTGGTTCGGCTTCGGCTATTTCCTCGCCGGCCTGTGGTGGATCGGTGAGGCGCTTCTGGTCGAGGCCGACAGTTTCGCCTGGGCCTTACCCTTCGCGGTCGTCGGCATTCCTTTGGCGCTGGCATTTTTCTACGGCTTCGCCACCGTCGTCGCGCGGCTGTTATGGACCAACGACATTGGCCGCATTGCCGCCCTTGCCTTTGCTTTTGGCCTGACGGAATGGCTGCGCGGCTTCCTGTTCACCGGCTTTCCCTGGAATGCCGTCGGGTATGCGGCGATGCCCGTGCCGCTGTTGATGCAAAGCGTGTCGGTGACCGGCATGGTCGGCATGAACGCGCTGGCGGTCTTTGTCTTCGCCATGCCGGCCTTGCTTGCAGCACGCCGGCATGTCCGTCTCGGTGTGGTCCTGCTTGCCATTCTCGTCGCCGCCCATGCCGGCTTCGGCTATGTCAGGCTCGCGACCCCCGACAAGCCGGCAACCCGCACTCTCGATGTCCGTATCGTGCAACCGGATGTCGACCTCAGCGAAAAATGGGACGCCTCGGTGCGCGACCGCATCTTCGCCACGATGATGGGCCTGTCGGCCGCAGCGCCCGATCCCGGTCATGACAAACCGCAACTTATCCTGTGGCCGGAGACCTCGGTACCGTTCCTGTTCACCGAGCGTCCGGACGCGCTGACCGCGCTCGGCGACATGCTGCAGCCTGGTCAGATGCTGATTGCCGGCGTCGTGCGCGAGGAGCGCGGATCCGGGGCGGATGCCGACAGCCGCTACTACAATTCGGTGGTGGCGATCGACGACAAGGGTGAAATCGCTGATGCCGTCGACAAGGTCCATCTGGTGCCGTTCGGCGAGTATCTGCCGTTTTCCGGTCTGCTCAGCCGCTTCGGCATCGGACAGTTCGTCGCCGGGCCGATGAACTTCGCCGCCGGCAACGAGCGCCATCCGATCGCTCTGCCCGGCGGCATCAGCGCCTTGCCGTTTATTTGCTACGAGGTGATCTTTCCTGATCTGGTGGCTGTTGACGCAACGTCATCCCAGCTTATTGTAAACGTCACCAACGACGCATGGTTCGGCGACACGCCCGGGCCGTACCAGCATTTCAGGCAGGCTCAGATTCGCGCGGTGGAAAACGGATTGCCGCTGTTGCGCGCCGCCAACAACGGCATTTCCGCCGTTGTCGATACGCGCGGACGCATCGTCGACGCATTGGCGGTCGATGCACGTGGCGCCATCGACGTGCGGGTGCCGATCTCCGGCCAAGCCTTCATCTCCGCCGCGGGGCGGCGCATTAACGGAATGCTGATCATGTTGGTGTTTGCCGCAATCGCCCTCAGCTTGAACGTAAGGCAACGGCTACGGGTGAATTGACAGTCGACACATTAGAAACTCATACTGTTACCGCCTAATTTTCTCGAAGTCGGTTGGTGTTTCTGTTGGGGCAGTTGGCTCCGGCTTCGTTTGGGCGAGAAAAATAGAAAAGGCCGGAAAAATTCGGCGAGGAAAAAATGACAGAAGAAAACAAGAAGAAACCGAATCCGATCGACATCCATGTCGGAAGTCGCGTCCGCCTTCGGCGCAATATGCTTGGAATGAGCCAGGAAAAGCTCGGTGAAAATCTCGGTATTACGTTCCAGCAGATCCAAAAATATGAAAAAGGAACGAACCGCGTCGGCGCCAGCCGTCTGCAGGCAATAGCCTCGATACTCAGCGTGCCTGTCGCCTTCTTTTTCGAGGATGCGCCAGGGCAGGAGCCGGTGGGTAATAGAGGATTTGCCGAGGACACTTCGATGGCTTTCGCCGTCGAATTCTGCGGCAGTCCGGAAGGGCTTCAGCTCAACCGCGCGTTCGTCAAGATCGCGGATGTGAAGGTGCGCCGCCGGATTATCGACCTTGTGAAGTCCCTTTCTGCCGAAGATGCCGAGTGATTCGGTGGGTCGATTGACCCATTGGCCCCAGTAATCCCCCGGGCCCGAGTAGCCCAGGGGCTCGACTGCCGGCGGAGCCAAGCCGCCGGTGGTACAAGATATATTGCTGCGACACTCATGCCAGAACCGCGGCACCGCTTGACGAGCGGCGCCCGGCACCGTTAACACGTGGCGCGCCAAAATCGGCAGCCCTGCCGATCGTTTTTTCAAGAGGGGACACCCGTGACGCGGCAGAACTACTTCTTCACCTCGGAATCCGTGGCCGAGGGTCATCCCGATAAAGTCTGTGACCGCATCTCGGACGAGATCGTAGATCTGGTCTATCGCGAGGCCAAGAAGACCGGCATGGACCCATGGAAAGTCCGCGTCGCCTGCGAGACGCTCGCAACCACCAACCGCGTCGTCATCGCCGGCGAAGTAAGGGTTCCCGATACTCTGCTGAAGCGGGACAAAGCCGGCAACATCCTCAAGGACGCCGCCGGGCATTCGGTCGTCAACCCGGCCAAGTTCAAGTCGGTCGCCCGCAAGGCGATCCGCGAAATCGGCTACGAGCAGGCCGGCTTCCACTGGAAGACGGCAAAGATCGAGGTTCTGCTGCACGGCCAGTCGCCCGACATCGGCCAGGGAGTCGACAACGCCGCCGACCGCCAGGGCGAAGAGGGTGCCGGCGACCAGGGCATCATGTTCGGCTATGCATGCCGCGAGACCCCGGACCTGATGCCGGCGCCGATCTATTACAGCCACAAGATTCTCGAACTGCTCGCCGCTGCCCGTCACGAAAACAACGGCGAAGCCGGCAAGCTCGGGCCTGACGCCAAGAGCCAGGTCACCGTTCGCTATGTCGATGGCAAGGCCGCCGAAGCGACTCAGATCGTGCTATCGACGCAGCATCTCGACGCGACCTGGGATTCCAAGAAGGTCCGCAAGGTCGTTGAGCCTTACATCCGTGAGGCGCTCGGCGACCTCAAGATCGCCGACGATTGCATGTGGTACATCAACCCGACCGGCAAGTTCGTCATCGGTGGGCCGGACGGCGACGCCGGCCTGACCGGCCGCAAGATCATCGTCGACACCTACGGTGGTGCTGCCCCGCACGGCGGCGGCGCCTTCTCCGGCAAGGACACCACCAAGGTCGACCGCTCCGCCGCCTACGCGGCGCGCTATCTCGCCAAAAATGTGGTGGCGGCCAAGCTCGCCGACCGCTGCACCATCCAGCTGTCCTACGCCATCGGCGTTGCTCAGCCGCTGTCGGTCTATGTCGACCTGCACGGCACCGGCAAGGTCGACGAGGCCAAGCTCGAGGAAGCGCTGCGCACGGTGATGGATTTGTCGCCATCCGGCATCCGCAGGCATCTCGACCTCAACAAGCCGATCTACGCAAAGACCTCGTCCTACGGCCATTTCGGCCGCAAGGCCGGCCGAGACGGGTCCTTCTCCTGGGAAAAGACCGATCTGGCCAAGGCGCTCAAGGACGCGATCGCTGCTTAGGCATGATTCCAAAAAGTGGGTACCGGTTTTTTGGAAAAGATCGTGCTCCAACAAAGGATTAGATTGAGATGAGATTTCAGCCAAATCTCATCTCAATCCCAAATCTCATCTCAATCTAAGCGCGGCGCGCGACCAGGCCATGGATCCACAGGACAGGCGGAGCCGCGCGACCGAAGGGTTCTTCGGCCGCCGGCACGGCAAGACCATTCGCCCGCAGCAGGCGGCGGCGCTGGAAAGCGGTCTTGGGGCCTATGGCCTCGACCTCTCCGTCCAGGCGCCGGCAGAATTGCGCGCGCTATTCTCAGCGGATGTTTCAACGGTTCGGCTGGAAATCGGCTTCGGCGGCGGTGAGCATCTGCTGCACCGTGCCACGGAGGCACCGGCGACCGGCTTCATCGGTGTCGAGCCGTTCGTCAACGGCATGGCCAAGCTGATGATGGCGGTGCGGGAAAAGCCGCTTGCCAATCTTCGCGTTTATGATGACGACGCCACGCGCCTGCTCGATTGGTTGCCGCAGGCGTCGCTCGACGGCATCGATCTGCTCTACCCCGATCCCTGGCCGAAGAAAAAGCACTGGAAGCGGCGTTTCGTCAGCCCGCTCAACCTCGATCGGTTCGCGCGCGTGCTGAAGCCGGGCGGAAAATTCCGCTTCGCATCCGACATCGACACCTATGTGAACTGGACCTTGTTGCACTGTCGGGCGCATGGCGCGCTCCTCTGGCAGGCGCAAGGTGGGGCCGACTGGCATCGGCCCTATGAAGGCTGGCCGGGCACACGCTACGAGGCGAAAGCCATTCGCGAGGGCCGACGGCCGGCCTATCTCACCTTCATCAGAAAATAGTTCGATGCGGGAAAGTGTCCCGCATCAACAGCCGGTCTGGCTTCAGAAACGGCCGATCTTGCCGAAAGCGGTCGGGTCCATGCCGAGCCGGCGCAGATCGTTGGCGCGCGGCTTGCGGCCGGCTTCGACGGCCCGCGAGGCGGCAACGGCGCTGCCGAACAGGGCAAAGGCGTCGCCTATGGCGGAAAACACGGTACGGTTGCTCATTGTCTTGACCTTTCGCGCGCCACCGCGCGCTCATCTTTGATTTGTGCAGTGCAACATAGATAGGGATGTGAAATCCGGGATCACAGGGCCGTTACCGCATAGCCGGCATGCGCCGCGCGCAATCCTGCCAGCCGTCCCCGGCTGCACTCTGCCCGGCCCGTCAACAGACTTGAAACACCGGCCGGGATCGTCTATATCAGCCTCAAATTCTTGGTCGGTATGACGAAGAGTGGGTCCACCCGGTCCCGCTCTTTTTTATTACCTGCCGGTCAGCTATCAGCAAAGAGATGGTTCGGGACGACGATCATCCTGATCCAGAGAACGACAGGAACCGCATGACTGCAACGGCAAGCGAAGCCGACGACCGCATCATCCGCGAAAGCGGTGTCGATGCGCGCATCGCGCTGATCGTTCAGCCGGTGTTGCGAGGCATTGGCTTCCGCCTCGTGCGGGTGCATCTGTCGGGCCAGAACGGCCTGACGCTGCAGATCATGGCCGAACGCGAGGACGGCACCATGACCGTCGAGGATTGCGAAGAGGTCAGCCGCGCTGTGTCGCCGGCGCTCGACGTCGATGACCCGATCGAGAAGGCCTATCATCTCGAAGTGTCGTCGCCGGGCATCGACCGGCCGCTGGTACGCAAGTCGGATTTCGTCACCTGGACCGGCCATCTGGTGAAGATGGAAACCTCGGTGCCGGTCGCCGACCGCAAGCGCTTCAAGGGCAAGATCGCCGAAGCCGGCGAAGACGACATGCTGCTCGAGCGCGACAAGGCCGCCTACGGCGAAGAGCCGACGGTTCGCATTCCTTATGACGCGATCGCCGATGTGCGGCTGATCCTCACCGACGACCTTATTCGCGATGCCCTTTCGAAGGACAACCGGGAACGCAAGGAAGCCAAGAAACGCCGCGGCGAAGCTGATGATGCACCCGAAGGTGCTGAAGGCGGCGCGGAAGACGAAATCGAACAGGAACTATGATGAGCGGCCGGGCCTAAAAGCTCGGCAACAAGCTCGGGAGAAATAAGATGGTTGTAAGCGCCAACAGACTTGAACTGCTGCAGATCGCCGACGCGGTGGCGCGTGAAAAGTCGATCGACAAGTCGATCGTCATTGCCGCCATGGCTGATGCGATCCAGAAGGCCGCGCGCTCGCGCTACGGCCAGGAAACCAACATCCGCGCCGACATCAACGCCAACACCGGCGAGATGAAGCTGCAGCGGCTGATGGAAGTGGTCGAGAAGGTCGACGACTACGCCACCCAGATCGCCATTTCCTCGGCCCGCGAGCGCAATCCGGACGCCCAGCTTGGCGACTTCATCGCCGAACAGCTGCCGCCAATGGATTTCGGCCGCATCGCCGCCCAGTCAGCCAAGCAGGTCATCGTGCAGAAAGTGCGCGAGGCCGAGCGCGACCGCCAGTATGACGAATACAAGGACCGCATCGGCGAGATCGTCAACGGCACCGTCAAGCGCGTCGAATATGGCAACGTCATCGTCGATCTCGGCCGTGGCGAGGCGATTATCCGCCGCGACGAGCTGATCCCGCGTGAAAACTACAAGTACGGCGACCGCGTCCGCGCCTATGTCTACGACGTGCGCCGCGAACAGCGCGGCCCGCAGATATTCCTGTCGCGCACCCATCCGCAGTTCATGGCCAAGCTCTTCACCATGGAAGTGCCGGAAATCTATGACGGCATCATCGAGATCAAGTCGGTCGCCCGCGACCCAGGCTCGCGCGCCAAGATCGCCGTCATTTCGCGTGACTCGTCGATCGATCCGGTCGGCGCCTGCGTCGGTATGCGCGGCAGCCGCGTCCAGGCCGTGGTCGGCGAATTGCAGGGCGAAAAGATCGACATCATTCCGTGGTCGCCTTCGGCCGCCTCCTTCATCGTCAACGCGCTGCAGCCGGCGGAAGTCGCCAAGGTGGTGCTCGACGAGGATGCCGAGCGCATCGAAGTGGTGGTTCCCGACGACCAGCTGTCGCTGGCCATCGGCCGTCGCGGCCAGAACGTGCGTCTTGCCTCGCAGCTCACCGGCTGGGACATCGACATCCTGACCGAGGCCGAGGAGTCCGAGCGCCGCCAGAAGGAATTCGTCGAACGCTCGTCGCTGTTCATGGAAGCCCTTGATGTCGACGAGATGGTAGGCCAGGTGTTGGCCTCCGAAGGCTTCACCAGCGTCGAGGAAGTTGCCTATGTCGATTCGGGCGAGATCGCCTCGATCGACGGTTTCGACGAAGACACCGCTTCGGAGATCCAGACCCGCGCCCGCGAATATCTGGAGAAGATCGAAGCCGAGCATGACGACAAGCGCAAGGCGCTGGGCGTCGCCGACGAACTGCGCGAGATCCCTGGCGTCACCACCGCCATGATGGTGACGCTTGGCGAGGATGGCGTGAAGACGATCGAGGATTTCGCCGGCTATGCCGCCGACGACCTGACCGGCTGGAAGGAACGCAAGGACGGCGAGACCAAGGTATTCCCGGGTGTGCTCGCCAATCACGGCGTGTCGCGCGCCGACGCCGAGCAGATGGTTCTGGCAGCCCGCCTCAAGGCCGGCTGGATCACCGAAGACGAGCTTGCAGCCGAACAGGTCCCGGCTGACGAAGCCGTTGGTGCGTGAGGTGAAACCACATCGCACACAACCCGCCCCAGGACGAGATGAACGATCGCACCTGCATCGTCACGCGCAAACAAGCCGAGCCGGATGAGCTGATCCGTTTCGTCGTCGGCCCGGATTCGGCCGTCGTTCCCGACCTGAAGAGAAATCTGCCCGGCCGTGGTTGTTGGGTGAGCGCCGACCGCCTACATATCGACAAGGCGGCGGCGAAGAACCTGTTTGCCCGCGCCTTCAAGGCGCAGGTCGTCGTGCCGCCCGATCTCGGCGGCATGGTCGACGGACTGCTTGCACGATCCGCTTTGGGTATGCTTGGCCTTGCCCGCAAGGCTGGCTCGATCGCACTCGGCGCAACCAAGGTCGAGAGCGCGGTGCGCTCGGGGTTGGCGCTTTTCGTGCTCCACGCGACCGAGGCATCCGACGATGGCGTGCGCAAGATCAGTCAGGCGCGGCGGGCAACTGTCCACCTCGGCGGGCCTGCAGTCCTTGCCTACAAACTTTTCTCCGAGGCCGAGTTGAGCTTGGCATTGGGGGGTACAAATGTGATACATGCTGCCGTTCTCGCGGGAGACGCGGGCAAGGCGGTTGAGAGGCGCATGGTTGCGCTCGACCGATATCGGGGCGGAACCCCCGACGATCTGGCAATGCTTGCGGCCGTTGCTGACGAAGATGATGCTGCAGAGGATATGGAATGAGCGATACGAAATCGGGCGACGATAAGACGTTGAGTGTTACACCGAAGAAGACCTTGACGCTGAAGCGCCCCGGTACCGAGCAGAGCGTCGTGCGACAGAATTTCTCGCATGGCCGCACCAAGCAGGTCCAGGTCGAGATCAAGAAGCGCAAATTCTCCATGCCCGGCGACAAGCCGGAGCCGGTGGCTGCACCCGTATTTACGCCCAAGCCCGCGGTAGTGGCAGCCCCCGTCGTGCAGGAAGCGCCCAAGGCGCCGCCTCCGCCCCCGGCCGAACGCGGCGGCATGGTGCTGAACGAACTGTCGCGCAATGAAATGGAAGCGCGCCGCAGGGCGCTCGAAGGCTCCAAGGTTCGCGACGTCGAGGACCGCCAACGCGCCATCGAAGAGGCCAAGCGCCGCAACGAGGATGAGGAACGCCGCAAGCGCGAGCGCGAGGAATCCGCGCGCCGTCAGGCCGAGGAAGAAGCCCGCCTGCAGACCGAGGCCGAGTCCCGCCGCCGCGCCGAGGAAGAAGCGCGCCGCCGCGCGCCGCAGGCTGCCGAGCTTGTGGCATCGGACGACGAGGAAGAGGTCAAGCCGAAGCGCACCGCCGCCGGCGCCCCGGTACGCCGTCCGGTTACGCCCGAAGTGGCGCGCCCGGCCAAGCCGACCAAGGCCGAGGAAGACCGTCGTCGCGGCAAGCTGACCCTCAACACGGCTCTTTCCGACGAGGACGCGCGCGCCCGCTCGCTGTCGTCGATGCGTCGCCGCCAGGAAAAATTCAAGCGCGCGATGCACAATGAGCCGCGCGAGAAGGTTATGCGCGAAGTGATCCTGCCTGAAACCATCACCATCCAGGAACTGGCGCAGCGCATGTCCGAGCGCGCCGTCGATGTGGTTAAGTACTTCATGAAGCAGGGCCAGATCCTGAAGCCGGGCGACATCATCGACGCCGACACGGCCGAGCTGGTCGCCACCGAATTCGGCCACACGGTCCGCCGCGTCGCCGAGTCCGACATCGAGGAAGGCCTGTTCAACATTGCCGACAATGCCGAGGACCTGGTGTCGCGGCCGCCTGTCGTGACCATCATGGGCCATGTCGACCACGGCAAGACCTCGCTGCTCGACGCCATCCGCAATGCCAATGTCGTCTCCGGCGAAGCCGGCGGCATCACCCAGCATATCGGCGCCTACCAGGTCGAGAAGAACGGGCAGAAGATCACCTTCATCGACACGCCCGGTCACGCCGCCTTCACGGCGATGCGCGCCCGTGGCGCTCAGGCAACCGACATCGCCATCCTGGTGGTGGCGGCCGACGACAGCGTCATGCCGCAGACCATCGAATCGATCAGCCATGCCAAGGCGGCCGGCGTTCCGATTATCGTGGCGATCAACAAGATCGACAAGCATGATGCCGATCCGCAGAAGGTGCGGTCCGAACTGCTGCGCCATGAGGTGTTCGTCGAATCGATGGGCGGTGAAGTGCTGGACGTCGAAGTGTCGGCGACCAAGGGCACCAACCTCGACAAGCTGTTGGAAGCGATCCTGCTGCAGGCCGAAATCCTCGACCTCAAGGCCAATCCGGACCGTACCGCCGAGGGCGTGGTCATCGAAGCCCAGCTGGACAAGGGCCGTGGCCCCGTCGCCACCGTACTGGTGCAGACCGGCACTTTGATGCCGGGCGACATCCTCGTCGCCGGCAACGAATGGGGCCGGGTGCGCGCGCTGGTCAACGACCGTGGCGAGCAGATCAAGGAGGCGCCGCCGGCAATGCCGGTCGAGGTGCTCGGCCTGCAGGGCACGCCGCAAGCCGGCGACCGCTTCGCTGTCGTCAACAACGAGGCCCGCGCCCGCGAGATCACCGAATATCGCCAGCGTCTGGCGCGCGAGAAGGCAGTGGCTCGCCATGCCGGCCAGCGCGGCTCGCTCGAACAGATGATGTCGCAGCTGCAGACGAGCGGGTTGAAGGAATTCCCGCTGGTCATCAAGGGCGACGTGCAGGGTTCGATCGAGGCGATCAACGCCGCTCTCGACAAGCTTGGCACCGACGAGGTGCGTGCGCGCATCGTTCATGCCGGCGCCGGCGCCATCACCGAAAGCGACGTGTCGCTGGCGGAGACCTCGGGGGCCGCGATCATCGGCTTCAACGTCCGTGCC
The DNA here is from genome assembly GCF_030323165.1 of Mesorhizobium sp. C416B. NCBI lineage: Bacteria > Pseudomonadati > Pseudomonadota > Alphaproteobacteria > Hyphomicrobiales > Phyllobacteriaceae > Mesorhizobium > Mesorhizobium sp. C416B. Next base: position 3,054,829 of record NZ_CP100471.1, on the reverse strand, counting down.
AACGTGCAGGCACGTGCGGCCGCGGCGGCCGCGGGCATCGAAATCCGCTACTACTCGATCATCTACAACCTTGTCGATGATGTGAAGGCAGCACTTTCCGGCTTGCTGTCGCCGGAACGCCGCGAGACCTTCATCGGCAATGCCGAGATCCTCGAGATCTTCGACATCACCAAGGTCGGCAAGATCGCCGGCTGCCGTGTCACCGAAGGCAAGGTCGAGCGTGGAGCGGGCGTGCGCCTGATCCGCGACAACGTCGTCATCCATGAAGGCACGCTGAAGACCCTCAAGCGCTTCAAGGACGAAGTCGCGGAAGTTCCGGGCGGCCAGGAGTGCGGCATGGCCTTCCAGAACTACGAGGACATGCGCGTTGGCGACATCATCGAGTGCTTCCGCGTCGAGATGGTGACCCGGACGCTCTGAGTTCGTATACTGTCGATATGACCGGGCGGTGGTCGAAAGACCGCCGCTCTAACTTTAATGCCTGTCGCCCAAAAGTGCGGGATAAACGACATGCATAGAAACAAGTATGAGACATGCGGCACGGTCCCATCCCGCGCCTCACGCTTTCCGGATTGAGAAAAATGCCCCGTCCAACCGCCTCCAGCCCATCCCAGCGCATGCTTCGCGTCGCCGAACAGGTGCGCCATGCGCTGTCGGAAACCTTGCAGCGCGGCGAGATTATCGACCCGCTGATCGAGAACACCGTGGTTTCGGTCTCGGAAGTGCGCATGTCGACTGATCTGAGGGTCGCAACGGCCTTCGTTTCGCCGCTCGGCGCCAAGGACACGGGTGCGGTCATCGACGCGCTCAACAAGCATGCGAAGTTCGTCCGTGGCCGCGTCTCCGGCGCGCTCCGCCAGATGAAGTTCATGCCGGAGTTCCGCTTCAAGCTCGATACGTCCTTCGACAATTTCGCCAGGATCAACGATTTGCTGAAATCGCCCGAAGTCGCGCGAGACTTGGGTGCCGATGGCGAAGACAACGACAAGGACGAGAAATAGTGGGGCGCCGCGGCAAGAAGAAGGGCCGGCCGATCTCCGGCTGGGTGGTGCTGGATAAGCCGGTTGGCATGGGTTCGACCGAAGCCGTCTCCAAGATCAAATGGCTTTTCCAGGCCGAAAAGGCCGGCCATGCCGGCACGCTCGACCCGCTGGCCTCTGGCATGCTGCCGATCGCGCTCGGCGAGGCAACCAAGACCGTGCCTTATGTACAGGACGGCGCCAAAATCTACCGGTTCACCGTCGCCTGGGGCGAGGAGCGTTCGACCGACGATCTCGAAGGCCCGGTGACGCAAAGTTCCGACCGCCGTCCGGCGGAAAACGATGTCAGGGCGCTGCTGCCGAACTACACCGGCGTCATCATGCAGACACCGCCGCAATTCTCGGCCATCAAGATATCAGGCGAACGCGCCTACGATCTCGCCCGTGGGGGCGAGACAGTCGACATCCCCGCGCGCGAGATCGAGATCGGCCGTCTGGACATCGTCGAGCACGCTGCCGGCCACACCTTGTTCGAGGTCGAATGCGGCAAGGGCACCTATGTGCGCTCGCTGGCCCGCGACATGGGCCGCGACCTCGGCTGCTTCGGCCACATCGCCGAATTGCGCAGGGTCGAGGTCGAGCCGTTCACCCAGGAGGATTTCGTCACCGTCGCCGAACTGGAAGCCGCCCGTTTCGGCGAACAGCGCGAAGCTGACAAAGAGGGCGACGCCGATGTTGCCGACGCGCCGATCGACTTTGGCGCCATCGATGCGCTGCTTGTCGACACGGCCGCCGCGCTCGACTGCCTGCCCCAGATCGCCATCAGCGACGAAGCGGCGACCAAGATCCGCCTTGGCAATCCCGTCATCATCCGCGGCCGCGACGCGCCCGTGGAAGCCGAGGAAGCCTGCGCCACCGCGCGCGGCAAGCTTGTTGCCATCGGCGCCATCGAGCAAGGCATGTTCAAGCCGAAGCGGGTCTTTGCCGGCTGACCACTCTCGTCTAGTCTTACGTCGACGTCACATCCGAGGGGCACATGGCAAAGGCTGAGGCGGTGAAGAAGCGGGCGCCGGTGACAACGCGCCGGCCGCCGGTTGGCGCCTCGCCCGGCACGCTGATCGCCGATCCGGCGGCGCGACGGTCCGAGCTGCGGCTGACGCTGATTTCGCCTGACAAATTCAAGACCATCAACGATGCCAGCATCGACGATCTCAACACCCATTGCGACAACTGGCCGGTCGTCTGGTTGGACTGCACCGGTCTCGCCAACATCCAGCTGATCGAGGAGATCGGCCGGATCTTCAACCTGCATCCACTGGCTCTGGAAGATGTCGTCAACACCGGCCAGCGGCCGAAGGTCGACTTCTTCGAGGACCACGCCTTCGTCGTCATGCGCATGATCGACGACGTCAAGGTGCATCGCTATGAGCAGATCGCGGTGTTCTTCGGCAAGAAATTCGTCGTCACCTTCCAGGAGCGCGAAGGCGATCCGTTCGACCCCGTGCGCAAGCGCATCGCCGCAGCGTTGCCCAACCGCTTGCGGATGCGCGGCGCCGACTATCTGGCCTATGCGCTCATCGATTCCATCGTCGACAGCTATTTCCCGCCGATTGAGGCCGCGAGCGAGGAGGTCGATGGCATCGAGGACGAGATGCTCAACACGCCTCACAAGCATCAGATGCGCCAGCTGCACGAATTGCGGCGCGACGCCAATGTGCTCAAGGGCGTGCTGTGGCCGATGCGCGACGCGCTGGCGACGCTGATCCGCAACGACGTGCCCTATGTGAAGCCGGAGACGAAAATCTTCTTCAACGACACGCTCGACCACGCATTGCGGCTGATCGAGCTGGTCGAGAACCAGCGTGATATGCTGACCGGCTTGATCGAAATGCATTTGTCGCTGAGCCAGGCGCGCACCAACGACGTCATCTCTTATCTCACCATCGTCTCGGTGATCTTCATGCCGCTAACCTTCCTGGTCGGTATCTGGGGGATGAATTTCGATCCCGAGATCTCGCCGTGGAACATGCCGGAACTGAAAGCCTACTATGGCTACCCGGCTTCGCTGCTGTTCATGCTGGCCGTTGCTGTCGGGCTGATCGTCTTCTTCAAAAGCAAGAAGTGGCTGTAAGGTTTCGGTGTCAAGGGAATCCTGGATACCCGAGCAAAGGGCTGCGACAAGCCGGCTTTATGAATGGGCTGGTGTTTTCCGGGGAATTGCCCTATATGCGCCGCAGCATCGCGCCATGTCGCTTTGCTTGCACCGGCCCCTGCTGGACGACATCCCGGCTGAGGGCGACCCGTTTCCTCAAACAGATAAGGAAAAACACGATGTCGATTACTGCCGAGCGCAAACAGGAATTGATGGGTGAATTCGCAACCGCGAAGGGCGATACCGGGTCTCCGGAAGTCCAGGTGGCCATCCTTTCCGAGCGCATCAAGAACCTGACCGACCACTTCAAGGACCACAAGAAGGATAACCATTCCCGCCGTGGTCTGCTCGCTCTCGTCTCCCAGCGCCGCAGCCTGCTTGATTATCTCAAGCGCAAGGATGACGCGCGCTATCAGACGTTGATCGAGAAGCTCGGTCTGCGCCGTTGACGAATTGACCGGCGGGCTTTCGAAGGAGAGCCCGCCGGTCGCGCATTCTGCCAGTCGCATCGATTGGCCAGACCCGGTTTCGAGCGTGCAGAGGCCACTCGAAACCGCCCATGGACGGTCATGGGGCAGGATTGCAGGACGCTCGTGCGCTAACCAGCGCCGAAATTTACCGAGCTTCCCGTTGTCTTGCCCGTGGCTGCCCGAGAAAGGAAGCCAGGGAAAGGGCATCCGCGCACCGTGAAACGGCGCGGCCCTTTCCGCTTATTAAGGACAAGTTATGTTCAACTACCACAAAGTGGAAATCGAATGGGGCGGCCGTCCGCTCATCCTGGAAACCGGCAAGATCGCACGTCAGGCTGACGGCGCGGTGCTTGCGACCTACGGCGAAACTAAGGTTCTCGCCACCGTCGTTTCGATGAAGGAGCCGAAGCCAGGCCTCGATTTCTTCCCGCTGACCGTCAACTACCAGGAAAAGACCTACGCCGCCGGCAAGATCCCGGGCGGCTACTTCAAGCGCGAGGGACGTCCGAGCGAAAAGGAAACGCTGGTTTCCCGCCTGATCGACCGCCCAATCCGCCCGCTCTTCGCCGACGGCTACAAGAACGACACCCAGATCGTCGTCACCGTCGTCCAGCATGACCTCGAGAACGATCCCGATATCCTGTCGATCGTCGCCACCTCGGCCGCTTTGACGCTGTCGGGCGTTCCCTTCATGGGCCCGATCGGCGGCGCCCGCGTCGGCTACATCAACGGCGAATACGTGCTCAACCCGCATGTCGATGAGATGCAGGAATCCAGGCTGGACCTGATCGTCGCCGGCACCACCGACGCCGTGCTGATGGTCGAGTCCGAAGCCAAGGAACTCGGCGAAGAGCTGATGCTCGGCGCCGTCATGTTCGGCCACAGGGGCTTCCAGCCGGTCATCGACGCCATCATCAAGCTGGCCGAAGTTGCCGCCAAGGAGCCGCGCGATTTCACGGCGCCGGACTACTCCGCGCTTGAAGCCGAAATGCTGAAGATCGTCGGCGACGAGCTCAGCAATGCCTACAAGAACGTCGACAAGCAGAAGCGTTACGCCGCCGTCGACGCCGTCAAGGCGAAGGTCAAGGCAGCGTTCGCCCCGGCCGAAGGCGAAGACGCCAAGTACACCTCCGAGCAGATCGGTTCGGTGTTCAAGGAACTCCAGGCCAAGGTCGTGCGCTGGAACATCCTCGACACCGGTTCGCGCATCGATGGCCGTGACCTCAAGACTGTCCGCAAGATCGTCTCGGAAGTCGGCGTCCTGCCGCGCACGCACGGTTCGGCGCTGTTCACCCGCGGCGAGACCCAGGCGCTGGTCGTTGCCACGCTGGGTACCGGCGAGGACGAGCAGTATGTCGATTCGCTGACCGGCATGTACAAGGAGAAGTTCCTCCTTCACTACAACTTCCCTCCCTACTCCGTCGGCGAGACCGGCCGCATGGGTTCGCCGGGCCGCCGCGAAATCGGCCACGGCAAGCTCGCCTGGCGCGCTATCCGTCCGATGCTGCCGAGCGCGGACCAGTTCCCCTACACGCTGCGCGTCGTCTCGGAGATCACCGAGTCCAACGGTTCGTCGTCGATGGCCACCGTCTGCGGCACATCGCTGGCGCTGATGGATGCCGGCGTTCCGCTGGCCAAGCCGGTTGCTGGTATCGCGATGGGCCTGATCAAGGAAGGCGAGCGCTTCGCGGTTCTGTCCGACATCCTGGGTGACGAAGATCACCTCGGCGACATGGACTTCAAGGTTGCCGGTACCGAAGGCGGCATCACCTCGCTGCAGATGGACATCAAGATCGAGGGCATCACCGAGGAGATCATGAAGATCGCGCTGGACCAGGCCAAGGACGGCCGCCAGCATATCCTCAGCGAGATGGCGCATGCTCTGACCGGCGCCCGCCCCGAACTCGGTGAGTTCGCACCGCGCATCGAGGTTATGCACATCCCGACCGACAAGATCCGCGACGTGATCGGCTCCGGCGGCAAGGTTATCCGTGAGATCGTCGAGAAGACCGGCGCAAAGATCAACATCGAGGACGACGGCACGGTCAAGATCGCTTCGTCGAACGCCAAGGAGATCGAGGCGGCCAAGAAGTGGATCCATACCATCGTCGCCGAGCCGGAAGTCGGCGAAATCTACGAAGGCACGGTCGTCAAGACCGCCGACTTCGGCGCTTTCGTCAACTTCTTCGGTCCGCGTGACGGCCTCGTCCACATCTCGCAGCTTGCCAACGACCGGGTCGCCAAGACCTCGGACGTCGTCAAGGAAGGCGACAAGGTCTGGGTCAAGCTGATGGGCTTCGACGAGCGCGGCAAGGTCCGCCTGTCGATGAAGGTCGTCGACCAGGCCACCGGCAAGGAAATCGCCCGCGACAAGAAGGCCGAAGGCGAAGAAAACGCCGCCTGAGTGGTCTGACAATAGAGTTGAACGGGCGCGGCTTATGTCGCGCCCGTTTTCGTTTAATACCCGTCTACGACATGAGAATCGAAGAATGGCCGCTGAGCCGCTGAAGACACTGTTCCATCCCTTCGAGGCCGAGGGGCTCCCTCTGCCGCAAAAGGGCGAGCGTGTGTTGTTCCTGGGTGCGGAGCCCGGCTTCCGCTTGCCGGAAGGCTTCGAGGCAGAGCTCCATCTTGCACAGGGTTTCCGGCCGCATCTCCGAGCGCTGGAGCGTGCCGGTCACAAGGTAACGCCCCGCTCGGAAGGCGATGCATTCGATGCAGCGCTCGTGCTTGCCGGCCGCCATCGTGGGCTAAACGAGATGCGTATTGCCGAGGCGATCGAACGCGTCACGCCGGGCGGTCTGATCATTGTCGCCGGCGGTAAGGACGAAGGCATCGCCAGCCTGCGCAAGCGCATCGACGAGCTTGTCCCCATCGAAGGGCATCTGCCGAAATATCACGGCATCGCCTTCTGGCTTCGCCGTCCGGTCGATCTGGCGCCTGCGGAAAAACTGCGCGTCGCCAATCCTGCCTTGGTCGTAGAGGACCGCTTCCGCACTGCGCCGGGCATGTTCTCCTTCGACCGGATCGACGCCGGCTCGAAACTTCTGGTCGACAACCTGCCCAAAGACCTGCGCGGCAACATTGCTGATTTCTGCGCCGGCTGGGGTTATGTCGCCGCCGAGGTCGCGGCACGTTCATCCGGTATAACGGGGCTCGACCTTTACGAAGCGGATTTCGACGCGCTTGAGGCGGCCAAGGGCAATATCGGCCAGACAGGCTTCGAGCCCGGCTTCTTTTGGACCGATCTGCTGAGGGAGCCGGTCGAGCGGCGCTATGATGCCATCGTCATGAACCCGCCCTTCCATCGCAGCCGGGCGGCCGAGCCGGAAATCGGCGCCGGCATGATCCAGGCGGCGGGCAAGGCGCTGAAGCCGGGCGGGCGGCTGTTCATGGTGGCGAACCGTCAGCTGCCTTACGAACCGGTTCTGAAGGCCGTCTTCTCCAGCCATGCCGAGCTCGCCCGCGACGGCATGTTCAAGGTTTTCTCCGCGCGCCGATAGGACGGTGCCGGTCGCCTCAATGCATGCTGACGATGCGCGCCGGCTCGTGGACGGGAATGGTCGGTCTGATATCGCCAGGCTTGATCTTGAGCGGCGCCGGCCTGCCGAACAGATAGCCCTGCACCATCTCGCAACCAGCTGCTCGCAAAAGCGTCGCCTGGTTCTCGGTCTCGACGCCTTCGGCGATGATGCCGACGCCGAGCGCCCGCGACAGGCCGACGATGGTAGAGACGACGGCGCCCGAATTCGAATCGGTGTCGATGCGGCTGACGAAGGAGCGGTCGATCTTCAGCTTGCCGAAGGCGAAGTCGATCAGGTAGCTGAGATTGGAATAGCCGGTGCCGAAATCGTCGACGGCCACCGAAATGCCCATGTCGGCAAGCTGCTGCAGGATGGTGGCAGCGCGGTCGCGGTCCTGCATCATCGCCGTCTCGGTCACTTCGAGCTCCAGCCGCGACGGCTTGATGCCGGTGCTGGCCATCGTATCGCGCACGATGCCGACGAAATCCTTGGTCATGAACTGGACCGGCGAGATGTTGACGGCAACGAAGCAGTCCTCGGGCAAATGACGGGCATCGCTGCAGGCCTTGTTCAGCACCCAATTGCCGATCGGGTGGATCATGCCGGTCTCTTCGGCGATCGGAATGAATTCCATCGGCGGGATCATGCCGCGTTCCGGGTGCTTCCAGCGGATCAGCGCCTCGTAGCCGACGATACGGCCGGTCGGCAGGTCGAGCTGCGGCTGGTAGTGAAGGTCGAAATCGCCACGGACGAAGGCGATGTGCAGTTCGGATTCGATCCAGTGGCGGTAGTCGGCGACCTGGCCCATGTCGGAATGGAAGACCGACCAGTTGCCCACGCCGCCGGCGCGGGCATTCTGCAGCGCCAGGTTGGAGCGGCGCAGGATGAGGACCGGATCGACGCCATCCTTTGGCATCGCCACGATGCCGACCGACAGGCCGACCGACTGCAGGTGGGAATCGAGCTGGTACGGCTTCAGCATCTCCTCGATCATGGTTTCGACGGTGCTTTCCATGGACCTTTGGAGTTGGTGTTCCCAGACAAGGATAGCGAACTCGCCGGCGCCGATGCGCCCCATCACCGCGCCTTCGGGCATGCAGGCCTTCAACCGCTTGGTGAAGCCGCGGATCAGTTCGTCGCCATGGCTGTAGCCGATGGCGTCGTTGATCTGCTTGAAGCGGTCGATGTCGATGTCGATGAGGAACACCGGCTCACCGGTCCTGATCGTCGCGGACGCCGCGTCGGCAATCCTGCCGACCATCGCCGGCCGCGCAAAAAGCCCGGTCAGCTTGTCAAAATGGGTTTCGTTGAAAACGTAGTCCACCGATTCATCGACGCCGGCGAAGAAGGACAAGGCAGCACCGGCGGCGGCCAGCGCGCATAGCGCCGACGCGATGCCGATCATGGTTTCCGCCTGCATGCCGGCAAAGCCGTCCCCGAAACCATGCCGGAGGCCCCAAAGCCCAAGGATGAAACTGCCAAGGCCCGAACTGGCGACGGTGAGCAGCCGGAACACAGGTGTTCGCTTCGGGTTGCTGACAGCAGGCATTGCTCAGTCCCTGTCGCATGATCCCGAAATCAACTCGACTTTCGGAAATATCAAGCGCAAATTCATAAAGGCTAAAGTATCCTTTGCGCCCAGCAAGAACGCGCAGAGCCCAAGCCCATAAGACTTCTAGCGGATATCTCCTTAAAATGAGTTTCCGCCGATGCATCTAATTTTACTGGTGAGTTAATCGCGTACGCTGTCGGTCTGCTTCAACTCATCCAGGGTTGGCATCGACACGATGTGATAGCCGGAATCCACATAATGGATTTCGCCGGTGACGCCTGACGAGAGGTCGGACAAAAGATAGAGCGCCGAGCCGCCGACCTCGTCGATGGTCACCGTGCGGCGCAGCGGCGAGTTGCGCTGCTGGTAGGAGTACATGTGGCGGGCGTCCGAGATTCCGGCGCCGGCCAAAGTACGCACCGGTCCCGCCGATATGCCGTTCACCCGGATGCCGCGCGGGCCATAATCGTTGGCGAGATAGCGCACGCTGGCTTCCAGCCCGGCCTTGGCGACGCCCATGACGTTGTAGTTCGGCATGACGCGGACAGAGCCGGCATAGGTCAGCGTGATCATCGCGCCGCCTTCGCTCATCAGCGGGGCGGCATGGCGGGCGACCTCGGTGAAGGAGTAGCAGGAGATGACCATGGTGCGGACGAAATTGTCGCGGCTGGTGTCGGCGTAGAGCCCTTTGAGCTCGTTCTTGTCGGAAAAGCCGATGGCGTGGACGACGAAGTCGAGCCCGCCCCATTCCTTGCCGAGCGTCTCGAAGGTGGCGGCGACCGATGCGCTGTCCTCGACGTCGCACGGCACCACCAGTGACGCCCCAAGTTTCTCGGCAAGCGGCTTGACGCGGCGCCCGAAGGCGTCGCCCTGATAGGTGAAGGCAAGCTCCGCCCCGTGTTCGGACAATTTCCTGGCGATGCCCCAGGCGATCGAATGATCGTTGGCGACGCCCATGACAAGCCCGCGCTTGCCCTTCATCAGTCCGTCCATGGCCGGCAATCCCCCTACAATAAAACGCTGGCCTTATGCGGAATAGCGCTGGAAAATCAGCGTTGCGTTGGTGCCACCGAAGCCGAACGAGTTGGACAAAACCGTGTCGATCCTGGCGTCGTCGATGCGCTTGCGCACGATCGGCATGCCCTCGAATTCGGGATCGAGGTTTTCGATATGGGCGCTCTCGCCGATGAAGCCGCCTTGCATCATCAGGATCGAGTAGATCGATTCCTGTACGCCGGCGGCACCAAGGGAATGGCCGGTCAGCGACTTGGTCGAGGTGATGAACGGCATCGTGTCGCCGAACACCTCTCGGATGGCGCCCATTTCCCGGGAATCGCCGACCGGCGTCGAGGTGCCGTGGGTGTTGATGTAGTCGACCGGCGCGGACACCGTCGCCAGAGCCTGGCGCATGCAGCGCACCGCGCCTTCGCCCGACGGCGCCACCATGTCGTAACCGTCCGACGTCGCGCCATAGCCGACGATCTCAGCGTAGATCTTGGCGCCGCGCGCCTTGGCGTGTTCGAGCTCCTCCAGGATGAGGACGCCCGCGCCGCCCGCGATGACGAAGCCATCGCGATTGGCGTCATACGCGCGGGAAGCTGTTGACGCCTTGTCGTTATACTTCGACGACATCGCCCCCATGGCATCGAACAGGTCCGACATCGTCCAGTCGAGGTCCTCATGGCCGCCGGCAAACATCACATCCTGCTTGCCCCACTGGATCAGTTCGTAGGCGTTGCCGATGCAATGCGCCGAGGTCGAGCAGGCCGACGAGATCGAATAGTTGACGCCGTGGATCTTGAACCAGGTGGCGAGCGTCGCCGACGCGGTCGACGACATCGCCTTCGGCACCGCGAACGGACCGATGCGCTTGGGGCTGTTGTTCTTGAGCGTGGTCTCGGCCGCCTCGACGATGGTGCGGGTCGAGGGGCCACCCGAGCCCATGACAATGCCGGTGCGCTCATTGGTGATGTCGCTTTCGCCAAGCCCGGCGTCGGCGATCGCCTGGTCCATCGCGACATGGTTCCAGGCCGCGCCCTGGCTCAGGAAGCGCATGGCGCGCCGGTCGATCATAGGGGTCGGGTCGAGCGTCGGCGCGCCCCAGACCTGGCAGCGGAAGCCGTGTTCGGCGAAGGAATCGGAGAAGCTGATGCCTGATTTGGCATCGTGGAGCGAGGATTGCACCTCGTTGGCGTTGTTGCCGATCGACGATACGATGCCGAGGCCTGTGACGACGACCCTTCTCATTCGCAACTCCTTCCAGCGGATGATCCCGAAACCCTAGTCGGTTTTCGCCGGCGATCATACGCAAAACCAAAATGCCGCAGCGTCGTTGCGCGTCCGGGAACGCCCTGCTGCAGTGGCGCCGGTCAGGCGGCCGATTGCTTGGACAGCCCCACTTTGAGGTCTGTCGCCGCGTATATGGGTTCGCCGTCGGCTTTAAGCCAGCCATCGGCGATGCCGAGAACCAGGCGTCCGCGCATGACGCGCTTGAAATCGATGCCGTATTCCACTTTCTTGACCGAAGGCGTCACCATCCCCTTGAACTTCACTTCGCCGGTCGACAGCGCCATGCCCTTGCCCGGCTCGCCGAGCCAGCCGAGGTAGAAACCCGTCAATTGCCACATGGCGTCGAGGCCCAGGCACCCCGGCATGATCGGATTGCCGATGAAATGGCAGGCGAAAAACCACAGGTCCGGCTTGATGTCGAATTCGGCGCGGATGAAGCCCTTGTCGTGGGCGCCGCCGGTCTCGCTGATCTCGGTGATGCGGTCGAACATCAGCATCGGCGGATAGGGCAGCTGGGCGTTGCCGGGCCCAAACAGCTCGCCGCGGGCGCAGGCAAGCAATTCCTCATAACCGTAGCTGGATTTCGAACCCGCCATATGTCTCGTCCCCATAATGTCCCGGGCGGTGGGGCGCCCTTGTCGTTGGTTTCCTAACACAATCCCTTTCGGTCCGGAAACCGGCGTTTGCGCTTAACCCGCCCGTCTGCCCGGGTCAATGCGCGCTCTCGCATCGGCCCGAAATCGATCTCGATTCCGGAAAGCACGATGCGACGCCAAAAAAGCGATAGAGCGCACTTAGTGCGTCCAACTGGACGCACGTCGCTCTATTGATCGTATTCCGCCAACAGAATATATGTCGGGAGGTATCCAGTTTCGGTTGATGACGTTTTTTCGCCACTCTGGGCGTGTCTTGAGGCAGAACTGTGGGCTTGGACGGATAGATGGATCTGGGCGGCCGGAAGGAAAATGTCGCTGTGGACAAGCGGGTTCGCGAAGCCGGCCTTAGGCCGACACGCCAACGCATTGCGCTGGCCGATCTGCTGTTTGCCAAGGGCGACCGCCACCTTTCGGCCGAGGAACTGCATGAAGAGGCGGTCGCCGCCGGCGTGCCGGTCTCGCTCGCCACCGTCTACAACGCGCTTCACCAGTTCACCCAGGCCGGCCTGCTGCGCATCCTGGCGGTCGAGGGGTCCAAGACCTATTTCGACACCAACACCTCCGATCACCATCATTTTTACATCGAAGGCGAAAACAGGATCTTCGATATAGAAAGCGGTCCGGTGACCGTCTCCAACCTGCCGGAGCCACCCGCAGGCATGGAGATCGCCAATGTCGACATCGTGGTGAGGCTGCGCCCGAAGCGCAGCGTTTAAGCCCCAACCCGTGAAACCTGTCGATTTTGCAATCCGGCTCGAATGGGTTGCGGTCGCGGTCGTGGCTATAGTCGCCTATGCCGCGTCAGGCGTTTCCTGGTGGCTGTTCGCCCTGCTTATTCTGGCGCCCGACCTGTCGATGCTGGGCTATCTCGCCGGGGCACGGATCGGCGCTGTCGCTTACAACGCGTTGCACATCCTGATCGTCCCGCTGTTGCTGGCCCTCGCCGGATATGTTCTGGCCAATTCGACGGCGACCGCGATTGGTCTGATCTGGATCATCCACATCGCCGTCGACCGCGCGCTCGGCTACGGTCTCAAACTGTCGACCGGTTTTCAGGACACCCATCTCGGCCGTATCGGCCGTTAGGCCTCCAGCAATCTCAATTCTTGACGTGCTCGCCGGGATAGGCGCCCCACACCTGCGACTGGGCGATCCAGCCGGTGTGGCCGTCGAAGGTCATTTCGCACCACTGGCCATCGCAGGTTTTGATCGTGCCCGTAACGCCCGGCTCGATGATGGCGATGACGCTGGCGTCCTTATCGGCATCGTCGAGCAGATTGATTCGGCCACCTTTGGTGCGTTGCCAAGGGGCGACGATCGCGGTCCGGCGGCCGGACAGCAGCGACTGGTTGATCCAACCCTCCGAGCCATCGGCATCGCGCACCCGCCGCCAGGTATCGAATTCCTGGATGATTTCCATCGGCAGGCCGGCCTTTGTGTACATCCAGTCGACGGAATAGTTGGCGCCGGGGCCAACGCGCGAGTTGACGCGAGCCGATTTCAGGCTGACGAAACGCGGCAGCGGCAGGCCGCTCGGCCCGAGCGTGACCGTCTGCACAGGTGCGGCGGCACCTTGCGCCGCGGCTTGCGGGGAATGCAGGAGAGCGCCGAGAAGCGCTGCGCTGAGGATCAGGCGAAGCGACGCGAAACCAGACACTTTCATTCCTTTCGGCGCGTGCCCTTTGGTCCGGGCGCCCCTTTTTCTTTGTCTTCGGCGGCACCGCTTGTTACAGGAGTGGCAGGCACCGCGACCGGTATTCAGTTTCGCCTGTCTTGGTTAAAGAGGTCTCAACGAGATCGGGTTCGAGGAAACAATGGCAGGCAAAAAACGGCCTCTCGTCGTCATCACGCGCAAGCTGCCCGATCCGGTCGAGACCCGCATGCGCGAACTCTTCGACGCCAGGCTGAATGTCGAGGACCGCCCGATGACGCAGCCGGAGCTGGTCGCGGCGATCAAGGAAGCCGATGTGCTGGTGCCGACCATCACCGACCAGATCGATGCGGCGCTGATTGCCCAGGCCGGCGACAATCTCAAGCTGATCGCCAATTTCGGAAATGGCGTCGACAAGATCGATGTGGCGGCGGCGGCCAGGAAAGGCATTACCGTCACCAACACGCCGAACGTGCTGACCGAGGATACGGCCGACATGACCATGGCGCTGATGCTGGCCGGCCCGCGGCGGCTGGCCGAAGGCGCCAATGTGCTCACCAGCGACAAGAAATGGGCCGGTTGGTCGCCGACCTGGATGCTCGGCCGGCGCATCTGGGGCAAGCGCCTCGGCATTGTCGGCATGGGCCGCATCGGCACCGCTGTTGCCAGGCGCGCCAAGGCTTTCGGCCTGTCGATCCACTACCATAACCGCCATCGCGTGCTGCCGGCGGTCGAGGAAGGGCTTGAGGCGACCTACTGGGAAAGCCTCGACCAGATGCTTGCCCGCATGGACATCATCTCGGTCAATTGCCCGTCGACGCCGGCGACCTTTCATCTGCTTTCGGCGCGGCGCCTGGCTCTGCTTCAGCCCACCGCCTATGTGGTCAACACCGCGCGTGGCGACATCATCGACGAGGAAGCGCTGGTCAAGCTGATCCAGGACGGCAAGATCGCCGGCGCCGGCCTCGACGTCTACGAGCACGAACCGGCGCTGAACTCGAAACTGCTGAAGCTTGCCGCGAAGAACAAGGTCGTGCTTTTGCCGCATATGGGTTCGGCGACGATCGAGGGCCGCATCGACATGGGCGAGAAGGTGATCATCAACATCCGCGCCTTCTTCGACGGCCACCGGCCGCCGGACCGCGTGCTGCCGCTACGGACTTGAAGCGGGCCGCGTTCAGGATGCGGTTGTGAGGGCGCCATCCGCCGCGACACTCACACGCTTGCCGCGATAGGCCTCAAAATCGTCGCGCTCGAGCCTGAGCGCTACCGGCGTCGGCCAGCCCATTTCCCTGGCCACGATCAAGCCAAGCAGCAGGATCGCGTCCGGCTCGTGCAGCACGAGTGCCGTCGGCGCATGGCCATTGTGGACGAGTTCCATCAGCACGGCTGACGCTGAGGACGAGCCGATCGTGCCGGGCAGGAACAGCACACGCCCGGAAATGGTCTCGCCATGATGCGGGTGACGGACATCGGCGATGCGGCCGCTCTTCGGATCGACGCCACCCCAGAAGCTGATTGGCGCGGTCAGCACCAAGGCCAGTCCTTCGCCTCCGCTGCCCGGCACCAGTATGTCGGCTGCAGCATTCATGCGGCGATGTCCGTAAACCTGGGCTTACCGGCAACCGCGCTTTCCACGCAGTCGGCCAGCGAGCCGTAAAGCACGGCGTAACCGGTATTGCCCGGCGCGTAGTGCGCGAATTTTCCCGAATTGGTCATCAGCACGCCGCCGGCCAGATCCGGCAGGATCGGCGTCACCACCACGCAGGTGTCGGCGACGATGATGACGCCGCTGGCTTCGAGCATCTTGCGCTTGCCGTTCTGCTCCAGCCTGGTGAGCACGTGGCGGCCGGTGCAGGCGTAAATCGGCACGCTGAGCCGCCGCCCGCCAATCAGCCGCTCAAGTGCATCGAATTCGGCCAAAGACAGATGCGGACTGCCGATCGCCACGGCATCGATGGCGGTCTGCGTGGCTGCGGTGGACAGGCCGGCGCGGGCCTTCATGGCCATCTCCGGCGTTACGCGGATCATCGTTTCCGGCCTGCCGCCCACCAGGATGGTCTCGGCGTCGGGCGCCTCGGGCGTCACGCCGGCAATGTGGAACAGGCCGACGGCGCCCGACGATGCCGCAGCCGCGCCGAAGGCCTTCAGCGCATCCTCGCCGGGATGGCTGAATATGCCGGTGACGACGCCGATCGCATTGCCGACCTCACGGCCGTAGAGGTTGCCCAGCACCGGCCAGGCGATCTCGGAGCCAAGGAACGAGGCGGATAGGCCGGACACATCGAACAACAGCCGTGCCTGCCGGTTCTCGGGGCGATGCAGGCCGTAATCCGGCGCGCGGCCCGATATGGCGCAGGCGATGTCGAGGAAGTCGCCATAGCGGTTGGTGCGTGCCCCCAGAACCGAATTGCAGAACACCACCGCGTTGGATTCACCCCAGGCGACATCGCTGCCAAGCGCCGGCCTGTGGCCGGCCTGATAGGGCGCGCAGGTCCAGCTCTGCTCGCAGCCCAGTTTGCGGTAGGCCTCCATCATTCGTCGCGCCATGCCGCGCGCCGGCTCTTCGAGGCGCACGCGCGAGCAGCCCATCAGGTCGAGCGCGCCGACATTGAGCGTCGAGCGCACCGCGACCCTGGCGCCGCTATCGACCAGCCTTTCGGCAAACAGCGTGCCGGAATCGCCGTGATAGAGCGCGCCGTCTATATGCGTCGAGGCGATCGGGATAAGTCGCGGCGCGCCGAGCAGCGCAGCGCTTTCGGCAACGATGCGCATCGCCATCGCCGCCCCGTCATGGCCGGAGGCGACTGTCTGCTCCTGTGAGCTGAGTGCAAGGCTCACGCCAACTCCTTGCGCAAGGTGATCGAGGTCGGCCGGTCATAGCCGTCATGCGCGGTGCGTTCAGTCTCGCGAAAGCCGAGACCGGCAAAGGTTGCATGATTTACGGTGAGTTCGATTCGCGTCTGCAGTTCGATGGCCGGTTTGTTCCGGCTGCGGGCGAGAAATTCGACAGCCTGCATCAGCCGCCTGCCGATGCCTTGCCCTTGAAGCTCAGGTTCGACGGCGAGCTTGCCGATGTAGAAATCATCGGCTCTCTCCAGCGCGAAAACGCAGCCGGCGATCCTGTCATCCTGCAGGGCCAGCAACACGGTCTCTCGGCCAGCCTTGTCCCTGAGGTTTCCGGCGTTCAGCAGATGTGCCGAGGAGGGCGGGTCGATGACGCCGTCCATCGGTGCAAAGGCGCGCATGATCAGGCTGAGCAGTTCGTCCCAGCGCTCGAAATCGGAGGCAAGCTGCGTAACAAGGACGCTGGTGGACCGATCCATAAGCTCAGTTTCTCTTGTAACGGATCGTGTCGAAGCGCGCCGACAGTGCATCGTAGAGCAGCAGCCGGCCGACCAGTGGTTCGCCGATACCGGTGATCAGCTTGATGGCTTCCATTGCCTGCAAGGTGCCGATGACGCCGGTCAGCGCACCGACGACCCCGGCCACCGCGCAGGACGGCACCAGTCCTTCCGGCGGCGCTTCAGGAAAGAGGTCGCGATATCCAGGGTTCGGTCTGCCGTCGGCGCCGGTCCCGAACGGCATCAACACCGTCACCGAGCCGTCGAAGCGGCCGACGGCGGCATGCACGAGCGGCCGCTTTTCCGCCGCGCAGGCATCCGCCACCACATAGCGCGTCTCGAAATTGTCGGAGCCGTCGACGACCACGTCGTAGCGCGCGACGAGAACGGCAGCATTGTCGGCCGTCAGCCTGAAATCGTGCAATTCCACCGCGACATGGGGATTGATCCGGGCGATCGCTGCTTTGGCGCTCTCGGTCTTCGCCGCGCCGACAGTATCGGTGGCGTGGATCACTTGCCGCTGCAGATTGGACAGCGAGACAATGTCGTCATCAACGATGCCAAGTGTGCCGACGCCCGCGGCAGCGAGATATTCCAGCACCGGTGCGCCGAGGCCGCCGGCGCCGATCACCAGCACCCGTGCGCGCTTCAGCCGCTGCTGGCCGGCGCCGCCGATCTCGGGCAGCACGATGTGGCGGGCATAGCGTTCGAGTTCGTCGTCGGTGAGGGCGGCAGGGGTCATTGCCCGACCATATAGCGGAGCAAAAACCTTGTCAGGTCTCTTCGGTCGGCCCAACCGTGCCGTGGTCGACGGTGAGGAACTGCGCGCGTCCCCTCAGGCTGGAAAACAGCGCGGCGTCGGTTCCGGTCATGAAGGCCTGGCAGTTCAGCTCCTCCAGGATCGAGAACAGCGCGGCGCGCCGGCCGGCATCGAGATGCGCGGCAATCTCGTCGAGCAACAGGATCGGCGTCATCGCCGACATCTCGCCGGTCAGCCTTGCGTGCGACAACACGATGCCGACCAGCAGCGCCTTCTGCTCTCCGGTCGAGCAGAGTTCGGCCGGCATCGCCTTGGGGCGGTGGCGCACCAGTAGATCCGAACGGTGCGGGCCGTCGAGCGTGCGTCCGGCGGCGCGGTCGCGCTCGCGGCCGTCGGCAAGGGCGTCGCGATAGCGTTGCTCGACATCCACAGCGGGTGCTGAGGCGACATGGCTTTCAAGGTCGCCGAAGAGGCTGATGTCGGCTTGCGGAAACGGCCCGCTGGACGGCAACCTGTCGATCATGGCGGCCAGCAGGCGCACCAACTCGGCGCGCGCCGCGGCAATCGCCACGCCGGTTTCGACCATTTGCATCTCGATGGCGTCGAACCATGCGCCGTCTCGCGAACCTTCCGTAAGCAATCGGTTACGTCCGCGCATCGCCTTCTCATAGTCGAGCGCGCGCTGGCCGTGGCCGGGATCGATCGCAAGCACCAGCCTGTCGAGAAAGCGCCGCCGGTCCGCGGCAGGCCCCGGGAACAGGCCGTCCATGGCCGGCGTCAGCCAGACCACGCGCAGCCATTCCAGCATGGCGTCGGCCGACCGTGCCGGCGCGCCATTGATGCGCACCTTGCGACCGCCCTCGCCGGCCGCTTCACCCCCGGTGATGCCGGTGCCGATCTCGACCTGCCCCTCCGGCCCGTCGAGCCTTGCGTGCAGCGCAAAGCCGCCATCGCCGCCTTCGCGGGCCACGTCGACATAGGGCGCCCGGCGCAGGCCGCGGCCAGGCGTCAGCAGCGAGATGGCTTCCAGGAGATTGGTCTTGCCGGCGCCATTGTCGCCGGAAAACACCACCGCGCCGGGTGAAAAGCCGATCGACAACGCCGCATAATTGCGGAAATTCGTAAGTGTGAGCTTACTTATGTGATTTTGTTCCGGCAACCGCTATCCGCCTATAGAAGTCGCCGCAATCACTATGCTGCAGTGTGCCGCAGTGCGGCTACACCCGCATCGGCATCAGCACGTAGAGCGCGGTCTCATCGGCCATGTCGTGGATCAGCGTCGGCGAGCCGGCATCGGCCAGCATGAACTTGGCTTCCGTGCCGGTGAGTTGAGCAGCGACGTCGAGCAGATATTTGGCGTTGAAGCCAATCTCGATCGGGTCGGACGAATAGTCGGCCGCCAGTTCCTCGGTGGCGCTGCCCGAATCCGGATTGTTGACGGCAAGCGTCACCTGGCCTTCGGTGATCGAAAGCTTCACCGCGCGGCCGCGCTCGGAGGAAATGGTCGAGACGCGATCGACGGCGGCGGCGAAGCTCTGGCGGTCGATGATCAGCTTCTTGTCGTTGCCGGTCGGAATGACGCGCTGGTAGTCCGGGAAAGTGCCGTCGATCAGCTTCGAGGTCAGAACCACGCTGCCGATGGTGAAGCGGATCTTGGTGTCGGACAATTCGGTGGTCACCGCGACATCGGGATCGTCGACCAGCTTCTGCAATTCGCTGACCGTCTTGCGCGGAATGATGATGCCCGGCATGCCTTCGGACCCGGCCGGAGCGTCGATCTCGGCGCGCGCCAGGCGGTGACCGTCGGTCGCCACCGAACGCAGCTTCAGCTTGCCGCCAGTTTCATGCGTGTGCAGGTAGATGCCGTTGAGATAGTAGCGCGTCTCTTCGGTGGAGATGGCGAACTGGGTCTTTTCGATCAGGCCTCTCAGGGCGACGGAATCGAGCCGGAAGATGTGTGAGAAGGACCCCGCCGAAAG
Organism: Mesorhizobium sp. C416B; assembly: GCF_030323165.1. Lineage (NCBI taxonomy): Bacteria > Pseudomonadati > Pseudomonadota > Alphaproteobacteria > Hyphomicrobiales > Phyllobacteriaceae > Mesorhizobium > Mesorhizobium sp. C416B. The sequence continues at coordinate 3,035,472 of NZ_CP100471.1, read as the reverse complement.
CTCCGGGAAATCGGACTGCGGCAGGCACTGCAGGCGAAAGCTCGAGCGGCCCGACGTCACCGTCATGGCGTTGCCGTCCTCATCGGTCTTCAGCATCACTTCGGCGCCGTCGGCCAGCTTGCGCACGATGTCGTAGAGGAGGTGCGCCGGAACCGTCGTCGCCCCGCCGCGCTCGACCTTTGCCGGCGTCGCTTCGGTCACTTCGAGGTCGAGGTCGGTGGCTTTCATTTCAAGGCTGGCGCCCTCGGCGCTGAGCAGCACGTTCGACAGGATCGGTATGGTATTGCGCCGCTCGACCACGCGATGAACGTGGTTGAGCGACTTCAGGAGATTGGACCGTTCCAGGATAACACGCATGACGAAACAGGCTCGCTTGAATGAATGGACGGGTCACCAGTGGGCGGCGCCCCGCGAAAGGTCTGAACAGGCTCAGAATCTATGCAAACTGACAGGAAAAAGCCAGCAAACGCAAGTCCGGGCCACCGGTTCGCGCCGGTTAAGCGGGCTTTCTGGGGATAAAGCGGACGTTGGCCGGCAACCGATGCATGTCGCCGAAAACTGCGCAGCGGTTTTGGGACAACGACATGCATCAAAACAAGAAAATTTAAAGCGCGACGACCGAATACTCTAACCCGGCGCGCTCCGTTTGCCGCGCCGATCAGGCTTGGTCGTTGATCAGCCTGCGCAACAGTTCCAGTTCCTGCGCCAGCGTGTTGTCGACGCCGGAAAGGTCCTCGATCTTGCGCACCGCATGCAGCACCGTGGTGTGGTCGCGCCCGCCGAACCGCCGGCCGATCTCCGGCAGCGAGCGCGGCGTCAATACCTTCGACAGGTACATGGCGACCTGCCTGGGCTTCACGATGGTGCGCGTGCGCCGGTTGGACAGCAACTCGGTCTTCGACACATTGTAGTGGCGCGCCACGATGCGCTGGATGTCCTCGATGCGCACCCGCTTCGGCTCGCCAGAGCGATAGATGTGCCCCAGGATCTCGTCGATGCGGTCGATGGTGATCGCCGGCTCGAACGACTGACGAAACAGCAGTTGGTTGAACGCGCCTTCCAGCTCACGCCCGCTGCCGGTGACGGTACGGGCGACATGGTTGAGGATCTCCTCCGAAATATTGAGCGACGCATCGTCGACCTTGGCCGTGGCAAGCCGCAGCTTGAGCATGCCGATGCGCATGGCGAAGTCCGGCGCCGACATTTCCAGCGCGACACCGCCATTGAGGCGCGAGCGCACCCGCGGTTCCAGCGATTCCAGTTCCGACGGCGGCCTGTCGGCGGCAACCACCACTTGCTTGGCGCTGTCGAGCAGCATGTTGATGAGATGGCAGAATTCGTGCTGGATCGACTTGCCCTGCAGGAACTGCATGTCGTCGATGATCAAGAGGTCGATGTCGCGCAGCTGTTCCTTCAGCGTCAGCGCATTGTTGTCGCGGATCGCGGTGGCGAAGCGCCACATGAAATATTCGGCCGTCAGATAGACGACGCGCGATTTCGGGTTCTGTTTCAGGGATTCGGCCGCAATCGCCTGCAAAAGGTGCGTCTTGCCGAGCCCGACGGTTGCATGAAGGAACAGCGGGTTGAAGCGCACCGCGCTCGACTGCGATTCCGCCACGGCTTTGGCTGCGGCGAAAGCCACCCGGTTCGACGGGCCTTCGATAAAGGAGCCGAACGTGTAGCGCGGGTCGAGCGGCGACCCCAGCACATTGTGCCGGAATTCGCTCTCGATGGGCGTGCCGGGACGAGGGGCGGGCGCCCGATCCACCCTGCCGGGGCCGACCGTGCCGGCCGCCAATGCGGTCTGCGTATGCTTGGTCATCTTGCGCGCCGGCACGACCTCGGGTTCGACGCCATTGCGGGCAGGACGGGTCGCGGTGCGCACGACCATCTCGATCTTGAGGATTTCGGGATCCTCGTGCTTCCACAGATCGGCGATGAGATCGAGATAATGGCCATTGATCCACGAGCGCAGGAAGGCCGTGGGCACCGAGATGCGTACAATGCCCCGGGAAGCCTCAGCCACCTTCATACGGCCGAACCAGCTCGAATAGACCTCGGTTCCCAGGCGCGCCTTCAACTGGGCCTTGACCCGATCGAACTTCTGTTCCGCGTCGTTGGAAGCCGCCATATCGTGCGCTCCGACCAATGTTCCGGGAAATGGCAGGTCGCCCGTAAGCTCCCGCTCGATGCCGCTCTGCATGATTGTGCGTCCCTTTTCCTTTGTACCTTTTTCCCGCCGGGAGTGCGCCTCCTGCACCCATGTTTCCGGCGACCGTATCTTCGCTACAACACCACCGCCGCCGCCGGCGGATGACGTTGCCTCGTCAAAAAGGGATCGGTCCCGGCTGCTTAAAGCCAGTCCGTCTGACATGTTCGGGCAAAGCGGTGCTGCCCGGCGAAAACGCCGGTGCGCCATCAAGCTGCCATGTACAATTACGCCAGTCCCCTATCGTATCGAAAAGGCAAGCCATACCCGTTCGCGGAATTGATCCACGTCATGAATTCTGCCACTGTTAGCTGGCCGATTCAGGCTGGGTTAAGGGCTAATGGCCCGTCCCTTTCGATAGATCGACATTACCGAAATCGCTGTGGATAGGGCAAGGCCACCTCTAACGGATTTTTAAGGAATCTGGTTAGTGAACAACGGTTCGGGCTCCGTGCTGGAAGCGCATATTTTGACAAAGCCATTGGGATTCAAACCCTTTTGCCGCGAATATGAAAATGGCTGTGCGGTTTGAAATTTTCTGAAATAATTCGCTTGACACCAACTTGCTGCCTGTCGCCCACAGGCGATGTGAACAAGCTGTGGATCACTTCCAGCAAGTCGTTGAAAAATATCAGCAATTTGTGACAGCCAAATTTATTGGCGTGGGCCGTTTCGGCGGATTGGAATATCAGTGGGAGTGTATGTGCCGGCAAAGCATTCCGGACTCTGGAATGCGGCTCGGGCATGCTTTGCGGCCGTTCTTTTTAAGTGCTTGCCGGCAAACGAAAAAACCCGGCGCGATTGGCCGGGTTTGAAAGAACAACAGTTCAGGAACGGTCAATCAGGCCGACAGCACCTTGAGGCGGTGAGCCAGACGCGACACCTTGCGCGATGCCGTATTCTTATGGATCACGCCTTTGGTCGCGGCGCGCATCAATTCCGGCTCTGCGGTCTTGAAGGCTTCCAGCGCGGCTGCCTTGTCGCCGGCAGCCAGTGCCTCTTCGACCTGGCGGACATATGTACGCACGCGCGAGCGGCGGTTCTTGTTGATCGCTGCGCGGCGGGCGATCTTGCGCGTTGCCTTTTTGGCCGAGGAGGTATTGGCCATGATGCCTCTCTTCTGATCTGGTGGGCGCATGCGGGATGCCGCAGGGCGCAAAAAACAAACGGGCAGCCAACGGCCGCCTCGGTTGGAGCGGCTTATAGTTCAGCTTTTCCGGCGCGTCAACGCCGCTTTGGCTTCTTTTTGGTCCTCGCCGCCGCCACTCTAGCGATTGGTGAAATTCGGCTTCCGCTTCTCGGCAAAGGCTGCCATCCCTTCCTTCTGGTCGTCGAGCGCAAACAGCGAGTGGAACAGCCGGCGTTCGAAGCGCAGTCCCTCCGCCAGCGTCGTCTCGTAGGCGCGGTTGACTGCCTCCTTGGCCATCATCACCGATGGCAGTGAAAACTCTGATATCCTGGCCGCGGCCTTCATCGCCTCCTCGATCAACTCGCCGGCCGGCACGACGCGCGAGGCCAGGCCGCTGCGCTCGGCTTCGGCGGCATCCATCATCCGACCGGTCAGGCACATGTCCATGGCCTTCGACTTGCCGACAAAGCGGGTCAGCCGTTGCGACCCGCCCATGCCGGGAATGACGCCGAGCGTGATTTCGGGCTGGCCGAATTTCGCCGTGTCGGCGGCAATGATGAAATCGCACATCATCGCCAGTTCGCAGCCGCCGCCCAGTGCATAGCCGGCGACCGCCGCGATCATCGGCTTGCGCGCACGGGTAAACTCTTCCCAGCCGACGAAGAAATCCTGCACATAGGCCTCCGCGTAGGTGACGGCCTGCATTTCCTTGATGTCGGCGCCCGCCGCAAAAGCCTTCTCGGAACCGGTGATGACCATGGCGCCGATGCCGGGATCGGCGTCGAACCCCTTTGCCGCCGTCAGCAAATCCGCCAGCACCTGCGCGTTCAGCGCGTTCAGCGCCTTGGGCCGGTTCAGCGTGATCAGGCCGACCTTGCCGCGCGTCTCGACGATGATGGTTTCATAGCTCATGGGCTGGCCTCCTGGTTGCGGCACTGAAGGACCGTCTAGCTTACCGCTGGCAGGTCCGGCAATAAAAGGTCGAGCGGCCGCTTTGCACGATGCGCTCGATGTGGCCGCGACAGCCGGGCGTCGGACAGGGCTCGCCTTCGCGATCGTAGACCGCGAAGGAATGCTGGAAATAGCCCGGCGACCCGTCTGTGTGCACATAGTCGCGCAGCGAAGACCCGCCGGCGGCGATCGCATCGGCGATCACCGAACGGATTGCCTCGGCCAGTCGTTCGCTCTGTTCCTTGGCCTTCTTGCCGGTCCCGGCGATGGTGCCTGCCTCGCGCAATGGCGAAAGGCCGGCGCGCCACAGCGCTTCCGACACATAGATATTGCCGAGCCCGGCAATCAGCTTCTGGTCGAGCAGCGCCGCCTTCAACGGCGATCTGCGGCCCTTCAGCAGAGAGGCGAGCAGGGCGCCTTCCAGCGCATTGCCGGTCGGCTCGACGCCCAGTCCCGCGAGCATCGGATGCGCGTCGGCCAGGCCTTCCGCAAACAGCATGAAGCCGAAGCGACGCGGGTCGTTGAAGACCACGCGAGACTGGACGCCGACAGGCGACACGACATGGAACACCACATGGTCGTGCTTGGCATCCTTCGAGCGCTCTTGATGGAACGTGCCGGGCGTCTCTTTGTCATCAGCGGCCTCGATGCGGAACGAGCCCGACATGCCGAGATGGCAGATCAGCACCGGGCCACCGTCCAGGTGTATGGTGAGATATTTGGCGCGGCGGCCAAGCGCGATGACCGTCTTGCCGGTCAGCCGCTGCGCAAATTTCGCCGGAAACGGAAATCTGAGATCGGGCCGGCGCGCCTCGACGCGCACGATCCGCGCGCATTCCAGAACCGGCTGCAGGCCGCGCCGGACCGTTTCGACCTCGGGCAGTTCAGGCATGGCCGCCTATCGCCGAATGGAAGGAAGCGCCGTGGCGGCCGCGCGCCAGCTTGAGGTGTTCGGCGACCGTCTCGCCGATATCGGCGAAGGTGGTCCTGAGCCCGATGTCGCCGCCCGTGAGACCCGGTGCGGTGCCGATGACCGGGACGCGTTCGCGCGTGTGGTCGGTGCCACGCCATGTCGGATCGTTGCCATGGTCGGCGGTGAGGATGAGCAGATCGCCCGGCTTCAGCTTTGCCAGTGCCTCGGGCAGCCGGCGGTCGAAGGCTTCGAGCGCCGCAGCATAGCCGGCGACGTCGCGGCGATGGCCGAACTCGGTGTCGAAGTCGACGAAATTGGCGAACACCAGGTCGCCGTCGCCGGCATCGTCCATCGCGCCCAGCGCCTTGTCGAACATTGCCATGTTGCCGGGCGCCTTGCGTACTTCCGAGATACCGCGGTGGGCGAAGATGTCGCCGATCTTGCCGACCGCGATCACCCGGCTGCCGCGCCCGGTCAAGCGGTCGAGCAGCGTCGGCTCAGGCGGCGGCACGGCGTAGTCATGGCGGTTGTAGGTGCGCTCGAAGGTGGCTGATGTTTCGCCCAGGAAAGGCCGTGCGATCACCCGTCCGATCTTCAGCGGATCGACCAGCCGGCGTACCGTCTTGCAGAACTCGTAGAGCCGCTCAAGGCCGAAATGAACTTCGTGCGCTGCTATCTGCAGGACGGAATCGACCGAGGTGTAGCAGATCGGCTGGCCGGTGCGGATATGCTCCTCGCCGAAGCGCTCGATGATCTCCGTGCCGGGCGCATGGCAGTTGCCGAGAATGCCCGGCACTTTACCCTCGCGGATCATCGCTTCGGTCAGTTCGGCAGGGAAGGCGGGCACCTTATCGGGGAAATAGCCCCAGTCGAACCGCACGGGCAGCCCGGCGATTTCCCAGTGACCCGACGGCGTATCCTTGCCGCTCGAAATCTCCTGCGCGGCGCCGTGGAAAGCGGAGGCTGAAACGGCGGCTTTGCTGTCGAATTGGAAGCCGGTTGCGGTTTCTGCTGCGCGGCCGAGACCGAGCGAAACCATGGTGGGCACCTTCAGCGGTCCCTCGCGCAGGCCCTCGCGATCGGCGCGGGCTTCCGCGCAGGCCAGCGCGATATGTCCGAACGTGTTCGAGCCGGCGTCGCCATAGCGTTCGGCATCGGCGGCGCCGCCAATGCCGAAAGAATCGAGAACGAAGAGGAAAGCGCGTGACATCGGTGCCGTCATTGCCAGTCTGGTTGACCAGACATAAGGTCCCGTCGCGGCATTGGCAAATCGTAAACCAGGCGGCAACGGCCTGACGCGATGGTCGCGAGGTCGGGCAGGCGCGCTGTACGCATCCTTGAGACATGCGATGCGCTTCAAGGAAACGGTGTGCGGGGCATGGATCGATGAGACGGGCTGACCTCGGTTGGAGTGCACTGGCGACCACTGTAGCGCTCCTGGCCTCGCAGCTCGCCGCGCACGCCGACTGGCGCGACCAGATCGGCACGTTTCGCATCGGCATCGTTGCCGACCCGGGCGCCGGCAACACGGTTCCGGGTCTGGCCTTGCTGACTGACGCCTACGGCAAGGCGCTCGGCATGAAGGTGGAATTCGTCGTCGCGCATGACTATGCGGCGCTGATAGAGGCACAGGCCAATGGCCGGATTCAGTACGCGGTCTATTCGGCGACCGCCTACGCCACCGCCTCGGAGCGCTGCGCCTGCGTCGAACCTCTTGTGGCGCCGGTCGATGCCGACGGTGCCACGGGCATCCGCTCCGTGCTTTTGACGCGCGACGGCAGGCTTTCCGATCTCGCGGCCCTGGAAACGCACCGCATCGCCATGGCGCCGTCCGGCAATGTCGGCGGTTCGCTTCTACCGCTCGCCGGGCTGGCGGCCGACGGCATCAAGATCAGCCAGAATGCGCCATTCCTCGCTCATGCCGGCTCGGCTGCTGCCGCAGAAGCGATGCTGGTCGATGGCCAGGCCGATGCCGTGTTCGGCTGGGAGCGGGCCACGGCGGAAAACCGGACGGGGATTGCTGGCGATCAGCCGGCTGATCCGGACGGCACGGCGGCGCGACTGGAGGCGGCGGGCATTCCAGAAGCCGCGCTCCAGATCATCTGGACCTCCGGCGTGCTCAGATACGGCCCTCACGCCGTCCGCAGCGATCTCGACCCCGAAGCCAAACGCCGACTGACCGTCTTCCTCACCAATCTCAGATCGCAGTCGCCGGAAGTCTACGATTTCGTGGAATCGAGACATTCGGGAGGGTTCACGCTCGCCGCTGCGAGTGACTATGCGATGGCCGCTTCCATCGTGCGCCTGGTGTCGGGCAGCACCGGCAGCGGCGCGCAATAAAGCCGGGGTCGGATGGGCCAGAGCTGCTTCAGCAATCGCTGCAGGGGATCGACGTGGCCCGGCGCGGCCTGAGATAGTAGGTTTCGCTCATCGTTATTTTGCCTTCGTTGAAGGCCGAGATAAATCCGAGCGGCTTTTCGGCGCCTTCCGACCAGGAGATGATCGGTTGGTATTTGAGAGTGGTTTGGACACGAATGAGGAAAGTCCCAGCAATATTGAGCGTTGCCGGAACGGTGGTGGCGGTTGTCGGGTCGGAGTCGCGGCTAGTGATCCCATTCAGCACGCGCCAGGACCACGCCACCTTTGCTTGCGGTGTCGCATTACCCGGATCGGCTTCGATGTCGATTGCTGTAATGAAGATATCGGCGACTGAGCGGTTATAAGGCTGAAGGCTGGAGTTTCCAATCTTCATGATGTCGGTGAGATCTGCGTTGACCACTGACGTTTGCTGCGTGACGAGGTCGGCAACCATGGAACTGATGCGGCTGACCTTCTTGCTGGCCTCGATGGCTTGCGAGGCCTCCATGGTAACGAAATACATGATCAGCAAGACAGGCACGATGAGGGCAAATTCGACCGCCGCTATGCCGCGCCGATCGGCAAAAAACCGCGCCGCTCTCTTCCAGATAACCGACATCCCCGGATGTGCCCCCGCACAAAACATGCACTTTTCCTTTTGCTTACACGTGCAATTTCAGTTGTCGAATGGCTCGTTTTGCCACGTTGTCGTCGCGTAATGCAGAGTCTTGCCGCCATCCATATTCGACATGTATTGAGCCATGAAATCGGTCATGACCGGCCAAGGGTAAAAGACCCGCAGCATGTTCTTTGATTCTGCCGGGCCTATTGTGGGGGTCCCGAAAACCGGCTCCTTGCCTGTATCCGGATCCTTGCCCGTCAGCGTGATGGTCGAGCCGGAAATCGTGAAACCCGCACTGGCTGCCCCGGCAAAGGTCTTGAACGGGCGCAGATCCACCAGCAAACCGGGGCAACCCTTGGCGACAATAATCTCCAGTCTGGCGCAGACCAAGCCCTTCAGCTCCTCGTCCGTTACATCGGCTTGCCTCAACTGGCCAGTACGCAACTGACGAGCGATATCATCGGTGATGTTGGCCATCACCTCCTGTCCGGCGAATGAAACGCAGCTCTCGAGGATGGCGAAGACGAGAGCCGCAAACGGTAACGCAAGCATGGCGAATTCTATCGCGGTGCTGCCGCGCCGATCGCCAAGGAAACGACGGATAAACTTTCCTCGTCCTGCGCTGGCCTTGCCGATTCCGGGTCTTGAATCCTCGCAATAATCCTCGCCCATATCCGTCCCTGCCGATCCTGATGCGGTACCAGAGACAACATTAGCCAGAACCCATTGAGGTCCGGTTTGGATGACCGTTAAATTTGCCGAGACTGCATTAACCCGCCGCTAACCGAGGCGGCGTTGTCGAGGCCATGAAGCGTCGGGCGCTTACTGCCCAGCGCTCATCTCGGCTTCGGACGACTTTTCCGAGTCGCTCTTGTACGAGCTTTCGCAATAGGGCGTGCAGGACATGGTCTGTACCGAGGCGCGCCTGTAGATACGCACGGACGACGCGTCCTGGCGCACCACGGTCACTTGCTCGTCGACGATCGGGCTGCCATCGTGGTCGAGGACAACCAGGTTGGTGACGCCGAACCCCTTGCCCGTCAGCACGATCGTCGATGCATCCTGGACGGAAGCGTCGGCAATCGCCGGATTGCCGACGACTATGGTGTCGGCGGGGCGTGTCAGTTTGACGATCTTGGCCTGGTTCATCGTCACTTCGATGCCGGCTCCGGCCTTGGCCGGCAGCACAAAAGCCGGGACGGCGAGAAGCGCGACAAGCAGGAATGACGATTTCATGGCAGTCATCAAGGCGCTCCACGGCGGCAAAACTTGTTCAACGGAACATGAAGGAGATTGGTGAACCAACGGTTAAACCGATCGGCGCAGGGATATTCGCACCAATCTTGCTGCCAGCTAATATAATAATGCGTCCTGCCGATGGCCGTGAATTTGCAGCTTTCGCGGCCTTTTCACAGGCAGGCGAGCTAGTGTCCAGCGTTTAGTTTACGGTTAACCACACAGGCTGTTCGAAGCGGGAAAGGAATCGGTAAGGCTGTTTATTAAGCCGATTGAAAGAGCTTCTCCGTAGATTGGCAGCATCCGATCAACCACCACAGAAGTTGACGGAAGTGCTGTAACACGTGGAGTAGGAGCTCTCGAATGTCTAATCTCATCGCACGTTTCGCGAAGGACGAATCCGGCGCGACCGCTATCGAATACGGTCTGATCGCCGCTCTCATCGCGCTTGCCATCATGGTTGGCGCTGGTTCGCTCGGCAATGCCCTGAACAACAAGTTCACCACGATCGCCGGCAAGGTGACTAATTCGTAATACCCTTGGTTGCTTTAGAGATAGGGGCCGCCTGATTGGCGGCCCCTATTTCATCGCGTCGAGCGATTTTGAGTACCCAGTCTCATCGATCGTTAATCGTATATGTCTAGGCTGAGGCTGGATACAGTTGGCAACAGGGTGCCGCGCCCATGCTCGAAGCGTTGATCTTCGTCGTCTTTCCTTTTTGCATGCTCTTCGCCGCGACCTCCGACATGCTGTCGATGACGATCGCCAACCGCGTACCGGTGCTGCTACTGGCGGTGTTTGTCCTGGTTGCGCCGCTGACGGGCATGGACTGGGCAACCTATGGCTGGCATTTCGCCGCCGGCGCCTTGGTGCTGGCAGTGACGTTCGGTCTGTTTGCACTGGGCGGCATGGGCGGCGGCGACGCCAAGCTGCTCGCCGGCACCGCCGTCTGGATGGGGTTCAACACTCACCTTGTCGAGTATCTCGTGATCTCAGCGTTTATCGGGGGACTGCTGACGCTCGCCATCCTCCTCTACCGGAAATCGCCGCTGGCGATCTACACCAGCCACAGTCCATTCCTGCGCCATTTCGCCGACGACACGACCGGCGTTCCCTACGGCATTGCACTCGGCATTGGCGGGCTGCTAACCTATCCGGACTCACCCCTGATGGTATGGGCGCTGGCAAGGCTGGCGATCTGAGACAGCAAGCCTTCCTTGCCGCTCCTGCATCGATCTGAAAAGAGGCGGCTTGGCCGCCTCTTTTGTTGGTCGGAGCACGGGTCCATCCAATTTATGTAAACCTTAAATTAATCACGATCGTAAGCATTGTATTAACCTTGTTTTGACGATTGCCGCTGCAAAGTCCGGCCTGGCTAGGTGGTTGCCTAAAGGCGAGGGTTCGGACAGATGCCAGCATCCCGACTGATCATTCTGGGCGTGGCGGTGGCCGCGGCGGGTGGTGCAGGTTATGTTGCCAAGAATATGGTGGCGGTCCCGCCCCAGCAGGTCGTCGTCGATGCCCCGCAGGCGCCGGCCATCGCCTTGCAGGATGTGCTCGTGCTTTCCGGCGACGTGCCTATGGGAAGCCCGCTTGAAAACAATCTCAGCTGGGAGTCCTGGCCGTCCGATGGCATCAATGCGAATTTCATCACCCGTGCCGCCGAACCCGAAGCGCGGGAGAAGCTGAAGGGCTCCGTCGCCCGCATGGCGATGTACACCGGTGAGCCGCTGCGGCGCTCCAAGCTGATCGGCGAGGGGCAGAGCTTCATGTCTTCTATCCTGCCCACCGGCATGCGTGCCGTCGCCACCGCGATCTCGGCGGACACGTCGGCAGGCGGCTTTATCCTGCCTAACGATTTTGTCGACGTCATCATGACCCGCAGATCCGACACCGGCAACGGCGGTAGCGGATTCACCACCGAGACCATCCTCAAGAACATCCGCGTCCTGGCGATCGATCAAACCATCCAGGAGGACGAGGAAGGCAAGAAGACCAGGGTCGGACAGACGGCGACGCTGGAGCTGACGCCGCAGCAGGCCGAGATCATCACCGTCGCCCAGCAAATGGCCGATCGCCTGACGCTGGCGCTGCGCTCGATCACCGACAACAAGGAAAAGGGTACCGATGAAGCCGACTACCTCGTTTCCGGCAATGGGCGGCGCGGAACGGTGCGGTTGATCAAATCGGGCGAAGTTTCCGAAGTAGGGGCAAGGAAATGAGGTTACTCGCTAAACTGCCGGTCACCATGGCTGCGGCCATCGGCCTGCTTTTTCTCGGAGCCCATGCAAGTGGCCTCGTCGACGCCAAGGCCGCCGGAAAGAGCGCCCGGGTCATGGCCTCGACCGCCACGCAACGTGTCAAGCTCGGCCTCAACAAATCGGTGGTCATCGATCTGCCGAGCGATGCCTACGACATTCTGGTCGCCAACCCTGCGGTCGCCGATGCGGTGACCCGCACCGCAAGGCGGATCTATCTGTTCGGCAAGTCGGTGGGCGAAACCAACATCTTCGTCTTCGGTCCCAATGGCGAGCAGATTGCCAGCCTGGATCTGGCCGTCGAACGCGACGTCGCCGGATTGGAAGACTACCTCAAGCGCTTCCTTCCGAATGCCGAGATCAAGGTCGAATTGCTGAACGACAACGTCGTCCTGACCGGGGTGGTGGACACGCCGCTCGATGCCAAGCGCGCCGTCGATCTGGCAACCATCTTTGTGTCCGGCGGTGAAGCGACGACCGGCCAGTATTCGCAGACCGCGGCCGGCGGCAATGCTAATGGCGGCGTCGACATCAACAATCCGGATGCCGAACGCCGGGTCTCGAAGATCGTCAACCTGCTGCAGATCATCGGCGACGACCAGGTGACGCTGAAGGTGACCGTGGCCGAAGTCAGCCGCTCGGTGATGAAGCAGCTCGGCGTCAACATGGTTGGCAGTGGCGGCAGCAACGGTATCAGCTACGGCGCAATCAGCGACAATTTCACCGGCCTCGGCAAGCAGCTGTCGAATTCGGGCTTCAATATCGGCTCCTCGGGGCTGCAGGCCTATATCAACGCCATGGAGCAGTCCGGGGTCATGAAGACCCTGGCCGAGCCGACCTTGACCGCCGTATCAGGCGAGAAGGCGACCTTCAAGGTCGGTGGTGAATACAACATGGTGAGCAGCGTCAGCGCGAACGTATCCACCGACAACCAGACTGGCCTGAAGACCTATACTCTCGACAAGATCGAGTACGGCATCGGCCTGGAATTCCAGCCGGTGGTGTTGTCTCCCGGTCGCATCAGCCTGAAAGTCAGAACCTCGGTTTCCGAGCCGACAACGGAGGGATCTGTGTCGCTCTCCTCAGGCGTAACGAGTCCCGGCACGAACGTCCTGTCGCTGCGCAAGCGTCTTGCCGATACGACGGTGGAATTGCCCTCTGGGGGCTCCATGATGATCGCCGGCCTGGTTCGCGACGATGTCAGGCAAGCCGTCAACGGCTTGCCTGGACTGACAAAGATTCCCGTGCTCGGGGCGCTCTTCCGCAGCAGGGATTTTGTGCGCAACGAGACCGAACTCGTCATCATCATCACCCCCTATCTGGTGAAGCCGGTGGCACGCAACGACCTCGCCAAGCCGGACGACAATTTCAACGCCCCGAGCGATGGGGCCGGCATGTTCCTTGGCCGGGTCAATCGCGTCTACGGCACCATGCAGACCGACAAGCCCAACGGCCGTTATCACGGTGTTGTCGGCTTCATCTATAAGTGAGCGGGGAAGTGGACATGTCTCAGTCAGCATTGAAGGCAAGCACGTTCGCTACAACGATGCGTGCCGGGCGTTCGCGGATCTGCCGGCGAGCCGTCCCAGTCCTGGCGGTTGTGGCGGCAGCGCTGCTGGCCGGCTGCGCCCATCGTGACAGCATCACGGTAGGCGCCATTCCGGACGATTATCGCACCACGCATCCGATCGTGATCGCGGAGAAGAACCAGAAGATCGACCTGCCGGTCGGCGCTGGCGACCGCGGTATGACCGGCTCCCAGCGCGATACGCTTCTGGGTTTTCTGGATGGCTATGACAGAAGTGCCGCCCCGACGCTGACGATCCAGATACCGAGCGGATCGGCCAACGAGGTCGCCGCGACGGCCGCCGGTCGCGATTTCGCCAGGCTGGCGGTTGCCAGCGGCATCAAGCGAAACCGGATCGTCGTGACCTCCTACCAGTCGGTTTCCCCCGAAGCCTCGGCGCCTATCCGGGTCTCCTATATTTCGGTGAGAGCCCAGACCGACAAATGCGGGCGCTGGCCCGCAGACATTCTCGAGTCTTCGGAAAACAAGCACTACGCCGATTACGGCTGCTCATCTCAGAACAACCTCGCCGCCCAGCTTGCCAATCCGGCCGATCTGCTCGGGCCGAGAAAGTCGTCCGATATCGACGCCGAGAACCGCGGCGCGGTGATCGACGTCTATCGCGGCAGAGGTATTTCGGACGAGTTCCTCGGCAATTCGGAAGTGACGTACTAGGAGCGCCGGTCCCGCGTAGAGACTGGAAAGAGAAGTCACGGAAAAGAGCATGACGATGAGCAATCTTGCCTACGACACGCCCGGAGACGGCCGCGACAGCTCGCAATCGGATGTTGCCGCGATGCAGGCGCTGCGGCCGGTGCCACGTATTTCGATCCAGGCATTTTGCGAGACGGAAGGTGTCGCGCATCCGGTGGAGCGGGCCGGCGAGGATCGCCGCATGGCCAAGGCGCATCTGAAAGTGCATATGGGCGGCATCGCCACGGCGATCGAATTCTACCAGTCGGCGCCGACGCCGAACCTGATCCTGCTGGAATCGCGCAGCGAACCGAAGCAGTTGCTGGAGCAGCTTGCCCAGCTTTCAGAATATTGCGATCCCTCCTCCAAAGTCGTGGTGGTCGGCCACTACAACGATGTCGGTCTCTACCGCGAACTCATTCGCTTCGGTATTTCCGAATATGTCATCGCACCGGTGTCGATGGCCGATATCGTCTCCGTGGTGTCATCGATCTTCGTCGATCCGGAAGCCGAGCCGATCGGCCGCTCGATCGCCTTCATCGGCGCCAAGGGCGGCGTCGGCTCCTCGACCATCGCCCACAATGTAGCGTGGGCGATGTCATCGCTGTTCAAGTCGGAAGTGGTCGTCGCCGATCTCGACCTGGCTTTCGGGACGGCCAACATAAATTTCGACCAGGACCCTGTGCAAGGCATCGCCGAAGCCGTATTTTCGCCCGAACGCGTCGACGAGGTCTATCTCGACCGTCTGCTTGCCCAGTGCGCCGAACATCTGTCGCTGCTCGCCGCGCCCTCCACACTGGAACGTGTCTATGATTTCGATCCCGATGCCTTCACGCAACTCATCGATACCGCCCAGCGCAGCGTGCCGCTGCTGGTGCTCGACGTCCCCCATATCTGGACGGGCTGGACCAAGAACACACTGATCAAGGCAGACGAGATCGTCATCACGGCGACGCCGGAATTGGCCAATCTGCGCAACACCAAGAACCTGGTCGATATGCTGACGAGGCTTCGCCCGAACGATCCGCCGCCGAAGCTGATCATCAACCAGGCCGGCGTGCCGAAACGGCCCGAGATTTCCGCTTCCGACTTCGCCGAGCCGCTCAGCCTCACGCCGATGTCGGTCATCGCCTTCGACCCGTTGTTGTTTGGAAATGCCGCCAACAACGGCCGCATGCTGGGCGAGATGGATGCCAGGAGCCCGGTCGTCGGCATGATCAACGAAATCGCGCATGTCCTGACCGGTCGAAGCGAAATCAAGGCCAGGAAGAAGGCAGGCCTTGGCGGCCTGCTCGGCAAGCTCTCGCGTAAGAAGAAATGACGCTCCCCTCCAAATCAAGAAGTAGAGCATGATGTCGTTCGAAAACCGCTTCGGCATCATGTCCTGGACGGAATTGGTAGTCGATCATGTTTGGTAAAAGAGGCTCCGACGACGGCGGCCGGTTCACCCCGGAGTTCCGTCAGCCAGCACCGGCGCCAGCGGCGCCGGCCACTGCAACGCCTGCGGACATGGCGGTACTTGCCCGGCCCGCGGCAGCGCCGCCTGGAGCGCCGGGAACCCCGCCAACTCGCCGTGTCGTTGAGGCGCCGTCGATGGCGCCGGAGCCGCCAAAAAAGATCCAGCGCGAAAAAAGTGAAACCTACTACGACACCAAGAGCCAGGTCTTCTCCGCGCTCATCGACACCATTGACCTGTCGCAACTCGCCAAGCTCGATCCCGAGAGCGCGCGCGAGGAAATCCGCGATATCGTCAACGACATCATCGCCATCAAGAATTTCGCAATGTCGATCGCCGAGCAGGAAGAGTTGCTCGAGGACATCTGCAACGATGTGCTGGGCTACGGCCCGCTGGAGCCGCTGCTCGCCCGCGACGATATCGCCGACATCATGGTCAACGGCTCCAAGAACGTCTACATCGAAGTCAATGGCAAGGTCGAACAGACCGGCATCCGCTTCCGCGACAATCAGCAGCTGCTCAACATCTGCCAGCGTATCGTCAGCCAGGTTGGCCGCCGCGTCGACGAATCGAGCCCGATCTGCGACGCCCGCCTGCCCGACGGCTCCCGCGTCAACGTTATCGCCCCGCCGCTCTCCATCGACGGCACCGCGCTCACCATCCGCAAGTTCAAGAAGGACAAGCTGACGCTCGATCAACTGGTCAAGTTCGGCGCCATCTCGCCGCAGGGCGCCGAGATCCTCAAGATCATCGGCCGCGTCCGTTGCAACATCGTCATCTCCGGCGGTACCGGCTCTGGCAAGACGACGCTGCTCAACTGCCTGACCAACTATATCGACCGCGAGGAACGCGTCATCACCTGCGAAGACTCGGCCGAACTGCAACTGCAGCAGCCGCACGTGGTGCGTCTCGAAACCCGCCCGCCCAATCTCGAGGGCGAAGGCGAGGTGACAATGCGCGACCTGGTCAAGAACTGCCTCCGCATGCGGCCCGAACGCATCATCGTCGGCGAAGTGCGCGGACCGGAGGTTTTCGACCTGCTGCAGGCGATGAACACCGGCCATGACGGGTCGATGGGAACGATCCACTCCAACAGCCCGCGCGAATGCCTGAACCGTATCGAATCAATGATCGCCATGGGCGGCTATTCGCTGCCGCAGAAGACCGTGCGTGAAATCGTCGTCGGCTCCATCGATGTCATCATCCAGGCAGCACGCCTTCGCGATGGCTCGCGCCGCATCACCCACATCACCGAGGTGATCGGCATGGAAGGCGACGTCATCATCACGCAGGATATCGTGCTCTACAACATCAAGGGCGAGGACTCGAATGGAAGGCTGCTTGGCGAGCACGTGTCGACCGGCATCGGCCGTCCGCATTTCTGGGATCGCGCCCGCTACTATGGCGAGGAACAGCGCCTCGCCAATGCGCTGGAATCGATGGAGAAACGCGCTGACTGACGCATATCGAGGTTGGAAGCAATTCCAGGAAAAGTGTGAAGCGGTTTTCCCGGGAAAAGCGCGTAGCGCTTTCCCTTGGGAATTGCGTCAAAGCAAAGCGATAGCGCATATCGCCGTTTCCTTGAAACGGCGATATGCGCTGGGGACCGAGGTCGATGTTCGGAATTGACACCACCGTACTGGCGTTCATCGTGCTCGCCGGCTTCAGCGCCGGTGCGGTCGCCTATGCCTTCCTGTTCACCAAGATGAGCAACGAGAAGCAGGCCGGCAAGCGGCTCGAGACGATCAAGGCCGCCGAGACCGATCGTTCGGTCGTCAAGGCTTCGCGCGACCGTGTCGCGGAGGCGGTCAAGCGGCGTAAATCTGTCCAGGACACGCTGAAACAGCTCGACGAAAAGCAGAAAACCAACGAACTCGCGGTCAAGAAGCCGCCGTTAAAGGCCCAGATTCGTCAGGCCGGCATGCAGGTCTCGATCGAGCGTTTCTATATCTACTCCGTCATTTGCGGCATCGCGCTGACGGTGCTTGCCTATCTCGCCGGCGCGCCGCTTCTGGTCCTGCCGGGCGCGCTGCTGGCGGGGGCGCTCGGCCTGCCGCGCTGGTTCGTCTCGTTTCGCCGCTCGCGCCGGGTCAAGGCGTTCCTCAACGAATTTCCCAACGCCCTCGACATCATCGTGCGCGCCGTCAAATCCGGCCTGCCGCTCAACGACGCCATTCGCCTGATCGCCAGTGAATCGCCGGAGCCGGTCAAGACCGAGTTCCGCCGGATCGTCGATTCACAGCAGATTGGCATGTCCATCCCCGATGCCACCTTGCGCATGGCTGAAACCATGCCGTGCAGCGAGGCAAGCTTCTTCGGCATCGTTATTCAGATCCAGTCACAGGCCGGCGGTAATCTCTCCGAGGCGCTTGGCAACCTGTCGCGCGTGCTTCGCGATCGCAAGAAGATGAAGGCCAAGGTCCAGGCGCTTTCCATGGAAGCCAAGGCGTCGGCCGTCATCATCGGCGCGCTGCCTTTTGTCGTCGCCCTTCTCGTCTATCTGTCGAGCCCGAACTACATCATGCCGCTGTTCACCACCAGCACCGGCAATCTGATCCTCGGCTGTTCCGGCGTCTGGATGTCGATCGGCATTCTGGTGATGCGCAAGATGATGAACTTTGAAGTTTAGGCCGACCTTGGAAAGCTCGAAACGAAAAGACTGAAAACGAATGACCGACCAAGTCGTAAAATCGCTGACCGATCCTGCCTTCCTGATAGCGTTGCTGGTTGGCATTGCGGTGTTCGCGACCGTCTTCACGGTGCTGCCGGCCCTTGGTGGCAATCAGCTCAAGACGCGCATGAGATCGGTGGCGCTGGAGCGTGACGAATTGCGCGCCAAGCAGCGCGCGCGGCTTGCCAATGAAGCCGATCGTCGCCGCAAGGGGCTGCGCGAAGAGCAGTCGATCGGCATGCGCAACATCGTCGACAGGCTGGACCTGCGGCGTGCGTTGGCCGATGAAGGCACGTTGCAGAAGCTCAAGGTGGCGGGCTTTCGTGGCCAGAACCCGCTGACGCGCTTCCTGTTCTTCCGCCTGATCCTGCCTTTTGTCGGTTTCGCGCTGGCAGCGATCTATCTGTTCGTGCTCGGCGGACTGCCGGACCGGCCGGCCTTCGTGAAACTGTTCGTCTGCATCCTTGTCGCCTACGCGGGTTTCTACGCGCCGATCCTTTACGTCAACAATCGTGCCGCCAAGCGCAAGCAGTCGATCCAGGCGGCGTGGCCGGATGCGCTCGACCTGATG
Source organism: Mesorhizobium sp. C416B (assembly GCF_030323165.1). NCBI lineage: Bacteria > Pseudomonadati > Pseudomonadota > Alphaproteobacteria > Hyphomicrobiales > Phyllobacteriaceae > Mesorhizobium > Mesorhizobium sp. C416B. Next base: position 3,016,838 of record NZ_CP100471.1, on the reverse strand, counting down.
CTGATCTGCGTCGAGTCGGGCATGTCGGTCGAGGCTGCCTTGCGCAAGGTCTCCGAGGAGATCGGTTCACAGTCGGTGGCGCTGGCGGAGGAATTCGTGCTGACCAACGCCGAACTCTCTTATCTGCAGGAGCGCAAGCAGGCTTATGAAAACCTCTCGGCTCGTACCGGCCTGGAATCGGTCAAGTCAGTGTCCCAGGCACTGGTCCAGGCGGAACGCTACGGCACACCCGTGGCGCACGCATTGCGCGTGCTGGCCTCGGAAAGCCGCGACATGCGCATGAATGCCGCCGAGAAGAAGGCCGCCGCCCTGCCGCCGAAGCTTACCGTGCCGATGATCCTGTTCTTCCTGCCGGTTTTGTTCGCCATCATTCTGGGCCCGGCCGGCATCCAGGTCAGCCAGCGCGGCATCTTCGGCGACCAGCACAGTTCCTCAAGCCAGTAGGCCTCGTTGCGGCCATACAAAGTGCCGCATTGCCATGCAGTGCGGCTCTTGTTTTTTCAGCTTTGATATGGGGACGGATTTTGCGCTGTGCGGGGCCGGCGCCCATGCGGCGCTCAGTTGGTCGCCGGCTTTGCCTTGTCCTGATCCTTGAGTTGGCTCCAGGCGTTCTGCTGGGCAAGCATCTGGCGAAGATAGGCTACATTGGCTTGCGCCTGTTCGGGCGAAAGCTCCTGCGAGGCGATCTTCTCGGCCTCGTCGAAGCGGCCCTGCAGTCCCACGACCAGCGCAAGGTTCTGGCGCACCCGGCTGTCGGCATTCGGTTGCTGGGCTGCCGAGCGCATATAGGTCTCGGCGGTGCGCAGATCGCCTTCCAGCACATAGGACATGCCGAGATTGGAAAGGATCGAGGGTTCGTTCGGCTTGAGGTCCAGCGCCTTGCGGTAGTTCTGGCGCGCTTCATCCTTCTGGCCAAGCTGGTCGAGAATGGCGGCCTCGGCCGACATCAGCCGCCAGTCCGGATATTCCGGTGTCTGCGCCCGGCGCACGGCGTCGAGCGCCGGCTCGAACTGGCCGTTGGCGGCCAGCGCCTTGCCGTAGGCGGCAAGCACGTCGCGGTCCTTGGGGTAGGCGATCGCCAGCTTGCGCATCACGGCAAGCGACTGGTCGGCATCGCCGTCCATCTGGAGCGCCGCCGCAAAATTTGTCGCCAGCCGCTTGTCGTTGGGGTTCTTTGCGTAGGATTCGCCCAGCCGCCCGGTCGCCCCGTGCAACTCGCTGGCCGACATGGTCTCCAGCGGTTTGCCGCTGGTGCGCCCGATCGAGCCGGTCGTGAGCTTGCTGGTTCCGCACCCGGCAACACCGGCCGCCAGCGCCATCAGCAGTGCCGTGGTGACCAACCGTTTGCCCGTGACGTTCATCCTGCGGTTGGTGGGCATCGGCACGGGGCTCTCCATTCCTGCGCGTGGCCATTCACGTGGCCATCTTCATCCCCGCAGAAATATTCTGTTAACCCTAACAGACAGTTAAAAAGTGAGCCGTCGGATCGGTGAACGGCCCGCCGGAAGCCACTGGCCTGGCACGTCCCATGCCCGGCTCTGTGCATAGATGTTGAAATCATTCGACGTCCCTGTCACTTGACTGAGGACGATCTGCAAGCCTCCCGGAGACCATCGAATGCCTGTCGAACTCATCGAGACACTAAGCACTGCCTTGCCGGTCCATCTGGTCGCGAGGGATGGACTGGAGGCTTTGGCGCTTTCGCCTTCCACGATCGCATGGGCGGCCGCCAACGGCTTTTCCGGCGAAGCCGGCAGGACGCTGGCCCTGCCCGGCGACAACGGTTCCCTTGCCGGCGCCTTGTTCGGCGTCGGTGATGGCGAGGGGGCGCTGGCCGTCGGCATGCTGGCGAGAGCCTTGCCGGAAGGCGACTGGCATTTTGCCGCCGCTCCAGCCGAGCCGGAACTCGCGGCCATAGCCTTGGTGCTCGGCGGTTACGTCTTCACTCGCTACGGAAAGAAATCAGGCAAGACGCTGCGTTTTGCGCTGCCGCTCGGCGTAGATGCAGGACGCGTCCGGCGCATCGCCGACGGCGTCTTCCTGGCGCGCGACCTCGTCAACACGCCGACCAGCGACATGGGACCGGACGAGTTGGAGAAGGCCGTGCGGACCCTGGCGGCCACTCACAAGGCCGAGGTGTCGGTGATCAAGGGGGATGATCTCCTGAAGCAGAATTTCCCGATGATCCATGCGGTAGGCCGGGCCTCGGTCGGAGCGCCGCGACTGATCGACATGGTTTGGGGACCGGAAGGCGCGCCGAAGGTGACGCTGGTCGGCAAGGGTGTCTGTTTCGACACTGGCGGCCTCGACATCAAACCGTCGTCGGGCATGCTCTTGATGAAGAAGGATATGGGCGGCGCCGCCAATGTGCTGGGCCTGGCCTCGATGATCATGGCTGCCGGGCTGAAGATCCGGCTGCGCGTCCTGATCCCGGCGGTCGAGAATTCGATTGCCGGCAACGCCTTCCGGCCTGGAGATGTACTGACCAGCCGCAAGGGCCTCACCGTCGAGATCGGCAACACCGACGCCGAAGGGCGGCTGGTGCTGGCCGATGCGCTGGCGCTGGCCGATGACGAGGAGCCGGAACTGCTGATCGACATGGCGACGCTGACCGGGGCAGCGCGTGTCGCGCTCGGTCCCGATCTGCCGCCTTTCTACACTGGCGACGAAGCGCTGGCGTCCGAACTGGCTGCGGCCTCGGTGGCCGTCGAGGATCCGTTGTGGCGCATGCCGTTGTGGCGGCCCTATGACGCCAGGCTGGCGTCGAAGATCGCCGACATCAACAACGTCACCACCGACGGCTTCGCCGGTTCGGTCACCGCGGCGCTTTTCCTCAAGCGCTTTGTCGAACGGACAACGGGCTGGGCGCACTTCGACATCTTCGCCTGGAACCCGTCCGATCGCCCCTACGGACCCGCCGGCGGAGAGGCGCAAGGCATCCGTGCACTGGAGCGGGTCATTTCGAGGCGCTATGCCTGACGCCCTGAGACGGCCACCAAAACTGAAACGGAACCGAAACAATTTGCCGTCATGCTCGGGCGATGTCGATTTCGATGCGTCCGAGCCAGGCGATGCGGCTGTGGCAGCAGGTGATGCTGTCGCAGGTGCGCGCCGGCGCGCCAGATCTCACCATGCGCCAGACGGCGATCCTGTTCACCATCTATCTCGACCCGCCGCCGCACACGGTGCGCGGTCTAGCCGCCCGCCTCAATGTCACCAAGCCGGTTATCACCCGCGCGCTCGACACGATGGGTGCGCTGAAACTGGTGTCACGCCATCGCGACGAGCTCGACAAGCGCAATGTGCTGATCCGGCGCACGGTCGAAGGCGCGCTCTTTGTCGAGCGCTTCGGGGATGGTATCGTTGCCAGGGCTCATGAACTGCCCATCTGATCAATCCATGAATTAGAACGAGTACCGATTTGACTGCCAGGGATGCCCGCCTCCACGCCTTCCGTTCCGACCTCGCCGATGCAAGGCTGAAAGGGAAGGTTTCGGCCGATCGCTTCGTCACCGGCCGTCCGGCTCGGATCACAGCCTCCGTGGCTGACGTGCGCAAGGCACCGCGCCCGGATGCCGGCGTCAACACGCAGGTACTGTTCGGCGACGATGTGCTTGTCTTCGAGGAAGCCGAGGGATGGGCCTGGGTCCAGGCCGAACGCGACGGCTATGTCGGCTACGTCGGCGCCACCATGCTGGGCGGACGCGAGCATGCGCCAACCCACATCGTCACGGCGCCGCGCACCTTCCTCTATCCTGGCCCGGATCTGCGCTTCCCGATCAGCGGCCAATTGTCGATGGGCTCGACGGTGACGGTAACCGGTGCCGCCGAAACGCGCGGCACGCACTATGCGCTGTTGCCCTCCAGCGAGGCGCTGATCGCCGGCCATATTTGCCCGGTCAGTGACATCGCCGCCGACTATGTCTCGGTCGCCGAGATGTTTCTCGGCACGCCCTATCTCTGGGGCGGCACCTCCGGCTTCGGCATCGACTGTTCGGGCCTTGTGCAACTGGCCATGCGCATGGCCGGCCGCAATGTGCTGCGTGATTCCGACATGCAAGCGGCAGGCCTCGGCGAGCCGCTCGATCCGGGATTCGATTATGCCGGACTGAAACGCGGCGACCTGGTGTTCTGGAAGGGCCATGTCGCGATCATGACCGACGCCGAGACAATGATCCACGCCAACGGCCACACCATGCTGGTCTCGCGCGAAGGGCTGAAGGATGCGGTTGATCGGATTGGGTATCTGTATGGCGGGCCGACTGGGTTTCGGCGGCCCTAGCGCCTCTTCCTCGCCCGTTCACGGGGAAAGGTGCCCGAAGACGGATGAGGGGCGACGCCAGCGACTGAAAGGTCGCGCTGCGCCTCACCTGCCTGCCGGCATCCTCTCCCCGTAAACGCGGCGAGGGATAGCTCACCCGATCACCTTTTGTTCCGATTTTCCTTGGCGATCGCGCGCCATCGCGCTACCTCTTTCGCGTGACCGAGCAGCCGCGCCTTGCCAAACAGAATGCCGCCGTCCTTCTGCCCGAACCATTCATCAGATGGTTCGGCGAAAAAGGCTGGTCGCCGCGCGCTCATCAGATCGAGCTGCTGGCGAAGGCTCAAGCGGGGCAATCGATGCTCTTGATCGCGCCGACCGGCGCCGGCAAGACGTTGGCCGGCTTCCTGCCGTCGCTGACCGAACTGGCCAACCGTCCCAGGCGTAAACCCGGTCAGGCGCGGCGCGGCATCCATACGCTCTACATTTCGCCGCTGAAGGCGCTGGCCGTCGACATCGAGCGCAATCTCGGCAAACCGGTCGCGGAGATCGGCCTGCCCGTTACCATCGAGACGCGCACCGGCGACACGCCTTCCCACAAGCGGCAGCGCCAGAAGCTGGCGCCGCCCGATATCCTGCTCACCACGCCCGAGCAATTGGCGCTGCTGATTGCGGCCGGCGATGCCGGGCGCTTCTTCGAGGATTTGCGCTATGTCGTGCTCGACGAGTTGCATTCGCTGGTGACATCGAAACGCGGCCATCTGCTGGCGCTCGGGCTGGCGCGGCTGCGCAGCATCGTGCCCGGCCTGCAGACGATCGGTCTGTCGGCAACGGTGGCCGAGCCCGACGAATTGCGGCGCTGGCTGGTCAGCCAGAATCCACCGGGAGACATGGCTGAACTCATCGTCGTAACCGGCGGCGCGAAGCCCGAAATCTCGATCCTCGATTCGGAAGAGCGCGTGCCATGGGCCGGCCATTCGGCGCGCTATGCGACGCCGGAAATCTATCGCGAGATCAAGCGCCACAAGACCACCCTGCTGTTCGTCAACACTCGCAGCCAGGCCGAGCTGCTGTTTCAGGAATTGTGGCGGGTCAACGAGGATACCTTGCCGATCGCGCTGCATCACGGCTCGCTCGATGTCGCCCAGCGCCGACGCGTCGAGAAGGCGATGGGGGAAAACGCGCTCCGTGCCATCGTCGCCACCTCGACGCTCGACCTTGGCATCGATTGGGGCGATGTCGATCTGGTCGTCCATGTCGGCGCGCCCAAGGGCGCCAGCCGGCTGGCGCAGCGCATCGGCCGCGCCAATCACCGCATGGACGAGCCGTCGAAGGCGATCCTGATCCCGGCCAATCGTTTCGAGGTGCTGGAGTGCCGGGCAGCGCTGGACGCCAACTACCTCGGCGCCCAGGATACGCCGCCGCTGGTCGATGGCGGGCTCGACGTGCTGGCGCAGCATGTGCTGGGCTGCGCCTGCGGGGCGCCGTTTCGCGCCGACGATCTCTACGAGGAAGTGCTGACAGCAGCGCCCTATGCCAGCCTCGACCGGCCGACATTCGACCGCGTCATTGATTTCGTCGCCACCGGCGGCTACGCACTGAAGAACTACGAGCGCTACGCCCGCATCCGCCTCAACAAGGACGGCATGTGGCGGGTCTCCAATCCCCGCGTCGCGCAGCAATATCGGCTGAACGTCGGCACCATCATCGAGGTGCCGGCGCTCAATGTGCGTTACGTCAAGGCCGGCAGCAAAGGTTCGGCTTCGCACGGCGGCCGGGTTCTGGGCAAGATCGAGGAGGCCTTCCTCGAAACGCTGACGCATGGCGACACCTTCATGTTTGCCGGCAAAGTCCTGCGCTTCGAAGGCATCCGCGAGAACGAATGCTTCGTCTCGAATGCGCCGGGAAACGACGCCAAGGTGCCTTATTATGGCGGCGGCAAATTTCCGCTTTCGACTTACCTCGCCGAGCAGGTGCGCGCCATGCTGGACGACCCGCAGCGCTGGAAGAAGCTGCCCGAGCAGGTGTCGGATTGGCTGCGTTACCAGGCCGACAAATCGGTATTGCCCAAACGCGACGACCTCTTGATCGAGACCTTTCCGCGCGGCAACCGTCACTATCTCGTCGCTTATCCTTTCGAGGGCAGGCTGGCGCACCAGACGCTCGGCATGCTGCTCACCCGCCGGCTGGACAGGGCCGGCGCCAGGCCGCTTGGCTTCGTCGCCACCGACTACGCATTGGCCATCTGGTCGCTGGGCGATATGGGCGCGATGTTCAAATCGCGGAAACCTTCGCTTGGCGCTCTGTTCGACCAGGACATGCTGGGCGACGACCTCGAGGCTTGGCTGGCCGACAGCTGGCTGCTCAAGCGCACCTTCCGCAACTGCGCGCTGATTTCAGGCCTGATCGAGAAGCGCCACCCGGGACAGGAGAAAAGCGGCCGCCAGGTCACCGTCTCGACCGATCTGATCTATGACGTGCTGCGCAGCCATGAGCCCGACCACATCCTGCTGCAGGCGACGCGCGCCGACGCGGCGACCGGTCTGCTCGATGTCAGCAGACTTGCCGACATGCTCTCGCGTATCCAGGGTCGAATCGTGCATAAGGCACTCGAACAGATATCGCCGCTGGCCGTGCCGATCATGCTCGAAATCGGCAAGATGCCGGTGAACGGCGAGGCCGACGAAACGCTGCTGATGGATGCCGCGACTTTGGTCGAGGAAGCCATGGGTCCTGGGATGGTTGAGGAATGAATTTTTCGCTGGCGCGGGCATCGCTGATCGCCGAGGCCGACTTTGTCGGCATCGGGGGCGAGCGCGCGATCTGTGATTCGCGCGGCGTGCTCTATTTCCCCGATCTGAGGCTGCTCGCGGTCTCCGACCTGCATCTGGAAAAGGGCTCGTCCTTCGCCAGGCGCGGCGCACTGATCCCGCCCTACGATACCGGCGCCACTCTGCTCCGGCTGCAGGCGGTAATCGCGGACTACCAGCCGGCCATCGTCATCAGCCTGGGCGACTCCTTCCACGACGGCGGCGGCGCCGAGCGCATGCATCAAACCTTCCGCGATCGGCTGGAAGCATTGATGGCCGGCCGCGACTGGTTCTGGGTCGCCGGCAACCATGACCCGGAAGCGCCGGCGGATTTGCCCGGCGAGACGGTGCGCGAACTCGCCATCGGCTCGCTGCTGTTCCGCCACGAGCCGTCGAAGATAAGAACCGAGGGCGAAGTTGCCGGCCATCTTCACCCTTGCGCCCGCATCGTCCAGCAGGGCCGCTCGGTGCGGCGGCGCTGCTTTGCCGGCGATGGCGGCCGCATGATCATGCCGGCCTTCGGCGCTTATACCGGCTCGCTCAACGTGCTCGACCGCGCCTATGCCGGCCTGTTCCGCCGCGAGACGTTGATGGCCTATATGATGGGCGCCGCGCGCATCTTCGCCATTTCCGGTTCGATGCTGCGGCCGGGCTAAGTTTCTACGGTATAAGCACGGTTGCGCCTGTCGTCTGCCGTGCCTCGAGCCGGCGATGCGCCTCCGCCACTTCGGCAAGCGGCATGCTTGTGTGCACCGGGATTTTCACTGCGCCGCTGAGGACGACGCTGAACAGATCCTCGCTCATGGCGACGACGTCCTCACGCCTGGCGAGATGATGGAACAGCAACTGCCAGGTGGCGAACAGCGAACCCTTTTGCATCAAAAGCATGATGTCGAATGGCGGGATCGACCCCGACGCCGTGCCGTAGCTGACGAAGGTGCCGAACGGCCGCAGGCAGTCGAGTGAGGCGGGGAAGGTCGCGTTGCCGACGCCGTCATAGACGACGTGGCAGCCTTCGCCGTTGGTGACCTCTTTCACCCGTGCGGCGAAATTCTCTTTGCTGTAGTCGATGACATGGTCGCAGCCATTGGCGCGCGCAAGTTCGGCCTTTTCGGGTGAACCGACCGTGCCGATGACGGTCGCGCCGAGATGTTTGGCCCATTGCGTCAGGATGAGGCCGACGCCGCCCGCCGCGGCATGCACCAGGATGGTATGGCCCGCCTCGACGCGAAACGTGCGGCGCAGCAGATATTGCGCCGTCAGCCCTTTCAGCATCATCGCCGCACCTGTCTCGAAATCGATGGCGTCGGGCAGATGCACGACGAAATGCGCGGGCACGATGCGTTCTTCGGCATAGGCGCCGAGCGTCTCGACATAGGCGACTCGGTCGCCAGGCGCGAAGCCGCTGACGCCTTCACCGACGGCGACGATTTCGCCGGCGCCTTCATTGCCGGGAATGAATGGCAGAGCGGGCGGCGCGTATTCGCCGGTGCGAAAATAGATGTCGACGAAGTTGAGGCCGACCGCCCGGTTGCGCACGCGCACGTCGCCCGGTCCGGGCTGGCCGATGTCGACATCTTCGTAGGCGAGCATATCTGGCCCGCCATGGCGGTGAACACGGATCGCTTTCATGGTTTTCTTCCCTGCGCTGTTTCTCTTGAGTGTGAGATAGCGCGTGGCGAGATATCATTGTAGACTGATACCTATGACATCAGAGTTCAAACAAAATGATATCTGAGCAGATCGGCCTCGACCTTCTCCGCACCTATGTCGCGGTCTGCCGGCAAGGTAGCCTGAGCAGGGTCGCCGCGCAGACCGGCAAGACCCAATCGGCGATGAGCATGCAGATGCGCCGGCTGGAGGGCCTGCTCCAACGGCACTTGTTCCAGCGCACCGGCCGCGGTGTCGTACCGACTGCGGCGGGAGAGCTCTTTCTGGGATACGCGACCCGCATCCTCGCTCTCGGCGACGAAGCGGTGGCGCGTCTGCAGCAGGCTAGCATTGGCGGCGGCGTGCGTATTGGTCTTGCCGAAGAGGTCACCACGGCCGCGCTTTCGGCCGCGCTTGGGCGGCTGCATCGCACCTATCCCGACATCAGCCTCGACGCGATGGTCGAGCACAGCGTCGCGCTGGGACGGCTGTGGAGCGAGGACGCGTTGGATGTCATGATCGCGCCGACATCCGTCGTCGCGGCCGATGCCGTGACGACATGGAACGTCGAACTGCAGTGGGTCTGCGCCCAGGACTATGTGCTGGACCATGACCGGCCACTCGATCTCGCTGCCTTCGGCGCAACCTGCCCTTGGCGCAGGCGGATGATCGAGGCGCTGGTCGCCGCCGGCCGGGAGCACCGGATCGTCCTGTCGTGCCAGAGCGTCACCGGCCTTCAGGCCGCCATCGAGAACGGACTGGGCGTTGGACTGCTTCCGCCCGAATCCGTGCGCACCGCTTCGATGCGGGTGCTGAAGACGTCAGCCGGCCTGCCCGAGCCGCTCATGGTCCAATACGGCCTTTACGCGCACGACCGCAGGACAGCTGTAATCGATGCCGCGATCGAAATCCTGCTTAAGGATTTGCCGGCGGCGCCACGAGCACGGGCCGCCTGACGGCGGGACGCTCTACCGGCCGTAATAGAGGGTGACGGTGTGCTTGGCCTCGGCGAAGAACAGCCAGCGCTCGACCAGCATGCCGGCGAACTGGACGGTTGCCGCAAGCACCGACAGCACCGCTGCGAATGGCCAGGGCAAAGCGAATAAGACAGAAAGCAGCAGCAGGGCAGGCAAGGCGAAAGCCAGCAACTGCGTGATCAGCCGCAGCTTTGCACCGTGCTTGCGGGCGATGCGAAAGCCCATTTCCTTGAGCAGGTAGTTCTCCTCGGTGTGCGGCCATTCCAGCGAGCGCACCGTCCCTCCGGCGAGGCCTGTCGCCGTGTTAGCGGTGGTCGCGATCTCCAGCGCGTCATTGTATCGCCACGTCGCCAGCTTCCAGCCCCAGCCGAGCAAGGTCAGCAGCAGGGCGGCTACCGCAACGGCGGTCGGGCTGATGGCGAAAGCCTGCAGCAGCGCGTTCAACAGCACGCTGCCGGTCATCGCCGAAAAGATGAGATAGCCCGGCAGCGTATACGGGCTATGCCACTGCGCGATCGGCTTCAGCGAGGCATAGATCATGCCGGTGGTGCAGACGGTGACGATTGCGCCGATAGTTGCGAGAAACCCGGCGATGGCCATCCAGCCTCCGGTGCGGCCAAAAAACACCCAGCCGATGCCGAACAGCCCGGCGGGAATGAAGGTCGCGACCGAGGCCACGCCTTCGCGCGACAGCCAGGAACTGCGCCATTGCGAGAAGGCGCGCCATGCACGTTCGGGGCGGCCGAGATGGCCGGTCGAGGACAATAGGCCGGCGGCGATCAGGCCGAGCGACAGCCCCATGCCGATAAGGCCGAGCCAGAAATGGGCCGGGATAAAACCCAGTCCGCCAAGCACGCCAAGCAGCGCCAGCAGCCCGTAGCCCGCTCCTGTAGCAGTGGTGAAGAAAACGACGGAAAAGGCTGGATGCATTGGTCAGTTCGAAAGCATGCGGTCGATCCAGCCAAGAAAACCGCCTTCGACCGTGACTGGCTCGAGCCTTGGCACCGGCACCGATGCGGCGCGCTGGGCGCGCGGCGGCAGATATTTGTTGGTCGGCTTGTAACCCATCTCCGGCATCAGGTCGACGCCGCCACGCTCCGCCACCAGTTGCGAGACAGCCGACGAGGGATCGCCGAGATCGCCGAAATGCCGGGCGCTGGTCGGGCAGGCGGCAACGCAGGCCGGCACGCGGTCTTCCTCGGCCAGATTGTCATTGTAGATGCGATCGACGCAAAGCGTGCATTTCTTCATCACGCCGACATCGGTGTCGAATTCGCGCGCGCCATAGGGGCACGCCCAGCTGCACAGTTTGCAGCCGATGCATTTGCTTTCGTCGATCAGCACGATGCCGTCCGACGCCCGCTTGTAGGACGCGCCGGTCGGGCAGACAGTGACGCAGGCAGGCGTCTCGCAATGCAGGCAGGAGCGCGGAAAGTTGACCGTGCGCCCGCCCGCCTCGGTCGTGTGCTCGTAGCTGTGCACGCGGTTGAACCAGACGCCGTCGACATGGCCGCCATAGGGGTCGATGTCGGTCAGTGGCGCCATGTGGCCGCCGGTGTTCCACTCCTTGCAGGCGGTGACGCAGGCCTGGCAGCCGACGCAGGTGTCGAGGTCGATGACCAGGCCAAGCTTCTTGTCTGTATGGGCGGGAAGGCAGGTCATTCCACGGCTTCCCTATTGACGCGGAACTCGGCGCCGAAGCGAAGGATGTCGGGCGAAGGCTCGACATTTGGCGGCTGGCTGAAACGCTCGAATTGCGGTTCGGTGAAGCCGGCTTCCTCATCAGAGCATTTGACGATGCGTACTCTGAGGTCGAACCACGCCGCCTGGCCGGTCACCGGATCGGAATTCGAATAGCGTTTGCTTTTCGCGTCAGCCGATGTCTGGTCGCCGATAATGTGGTTGAGCAGGAAGCCGCGATTGCTCTCGGCGGCGTTGTCCTTAAGCCCCCAGCTGCCGCGCCTTTTGCCGATGGCGTTCCATGTCCAGACCGTATCCGCATTGACGCCGTCGACCAGCTTGATCTGCCCCTTAACCCTACCGTTGATGCTCTCGATCCACACCCAGTCGTCGTCGACAAGACTGAGATCTGCCGCGGTCTTGTGGTGCACGAACAGGCGGTTCTGACTGGTGATTTGCCGCAGCCACGCATTCTGCGAGCCCCAGGAATGATACATGTGCATAGGCCGCTGCGTCAGCGCATGCAGCGGGTATTTATGCGGATCGACGGCGGCCTCTTCGAACGGGGTAAACCAGAACGGCAGCGGATCCATATAGGTCTCGATGCGCCGGCGTTCGCTCTCGGGCGGCTGGACGCGACCATGACCGCGCGCGGCGAGGCGAAAGCGCTGCATCGGTTCGCAATAGAGCTGGAACACGATCGGCTCGGCCTTGGGGATGAACCCCATCTGCTCTGCGAAGTCGAGATAGGAGCGGTTGGCCATCTTGTAATAGCGCTGGTCCTCAGCAAAATCCTGGTGCCAGAAGCCGCCATTGCCGATGTAGCGCTGCAACTGGTCGGGATTGACTTCGCCCTTGCCGACGGAAGTGCCGTCCTTGCCGCGCCAGCCGGCCAGCGGGCCGATGCCCGGCGTGCGTTCGTGATTGACGATGTAGTCGGCATAGTCGGCATATCTGGCCGAGCCATCGTCCTCGACGAAGCCGGGCAGGCCAAGCCGAGCGCCAAGTTCGATCAGCACCGATTGGAACGGCCTGACATCTCGGTCCGGTTCGACCACCGGATGGCGGATCGCGTCGCCCGGCCCGTCGGCATGGCTGATCGGCCGGTCGAGCAGGCTGATGCAGTCGTGACGTTCGAGATAGGTGGTGTCGGGCAGCACCAGGTCGGCGAACGGCACCGTCTCGGAATAATAGGCGTCGGAATAGATGATGAAGGGGATCTTGTAGTTACCCGCTTCGTCATGGTCGGTGAGCATGGCAATGGTCTCGACGGTGTTCATCGAGGAATTCCACGCCATGTTCGACATGTACATCATCAGCGTGTCGATTGGGTACGGGTCACCGGCCCACGCATTGCGGATGACCGTATGCATCAGCCCATGCGCGGCGAGCGGCGCATCCCAGGAATAAGCCTTGTCGATGCGCAAAGGCGTGCCGGCCTCGTCGACCAGGAGATCGTCCGGCCCGCAGACGAAGCCGAGCGGCATGCCGTCGAGCGGCGTCATCGGCCTGACCACCTTGCCGGCCGGCTTCGGTCCCGGCGGCGCCGAGCGCGGGTAGGGGGGCTTGAAACGGAAGCCGCCGGGCACGTCCACCGTGCCGAGCAGCACCTGCAGCAGGTGGATGGCACGGCAGGAGTGAAAGCCGTTGGAGTGGGCCGAGATGCCGCGCATGGCATGCATCGACACCGGCCGTCCCTTGATCGTCTCGTGCCGCCGTCCGGCCCAGTCGGTCCACGCAACCGGCAGTTCGATCGTCTGTTCGAAGGCGACGTGGGCGAGTTCGGCGGCGATCCGGCGGATGGTGTCGGCCGGAATGCCGCATCGTGCCGCGACCGCATCTGGTGCGTAGCTGTCGTCCATGTAGCGGTCGGCGATAAGCCGAAACACCGACACGCAGCGGCGACCGGCGAACGTGAAGCTGCCCGTCAGCGCCGGCTTCGCATCCGCATCGGCTGCGTTGACGGTTGTCTTCGCCACTCTGTCCCACGCGAGAAGATTGTTGTCGCTGTCGCGCAGGAACAGCCCGTCATCGGCCGCGCCCGGCTCCTGGATGACCAGCACATGGGCGTTGGTGTAGCGGAGCAGATAATCGAGATCGATGCGGCCTGCCTTGAGCAGTTCGTGGATGAGGGCGAAGACGAAGAGGCCGTCGGTGCCGGGCCGGATCCCGATCCAGTCGTCGGCAATCGCGTTGTAGCCCGTGCGGCACGGGTTGATCGACACCACCTTGGCGCCGCGCGCCTTGAGTTTACCCAAGCCGATCTTGATCGGGTTGGAATCATGGTCCTCGGCGACGCCGAACAGCATGAAGTATTTCGTATTGTCCCAGTCCGGCTCGCCGAACTCCCAGAACGAGCCGCCGATCGTGTAGAGCCCGCCGGCCGCCATGTTGACCGAGCAGAAGCCGCCATGGGCGGCGAAGTTCGGCGTGCCGAACTGGCTCGCCCACCAGCCGGTCAGCGACTGCGACTGGTCGCGCCCGGTGAAGAAGGCGAGCTTTTTCGGATCGGTTCGGCGGATATTCGATAGCCGCCCGGTCGCAATCGAAAGGGCTTCCTCCCATTCGATCTCACGGAATTCGCCCGAGCCGCGCGGGCCGCTGCGCAACAGCGGCTTCTTCAGCCGCGCCGGGCTGTAGTGCTGCACGATGCCGGAGCTGCCCTTGCCGCAGATTACGCCGCGGTTGACCGGATGGTCCTTGTTGCCGTTGATGTAGCGCACCTTGCCGTTCTTGATATGGACGTCGATGCCGCAGCGGCAGGCGCACATATAGCAGGTGGTCTTGGCGATGCTGTCGGAGACATCGGGCGAGGTGTCGACGCCGTCGCCTTCATCCGGCGCGCGCGTGTCGGCAAGCGGCCGTTGCGACGGTGCGGAATTGGCCCCGCGCGGCGCAGCTGGGTTCATGATGCCGGCGTGCTTTTGCTACCTGCGAATTTGGCCCGCGTCTTCGGTCCGGGGCCACGCATATAGTGTTCTTCAGGATGATAGCGGTCGCCGGCCAGCCGCCGCCTGAGGCCACGGGTCCAATGCGCAAACAGGGATCTGAACCGCCCGATCATTTTGTTGGCTGCGATTTGGTGGCGAATTTTTTCTAACTTTGGCAGAAAAAGTAGAATAAACCTATCGATCCGTCTAATTAGTTGTTCTTGTAAATTCGATCGGAATTGGTTCTTAATGCACACATGACGCTGGACCAGTTGCGCATTTTCGTTGCCGTTGCCGAACGCGGCCATATGACCAAGGCGGCGGAGCTTTTGGGCATCTCCCAGTCGGCGGCGTCGGCGGCCATCCGCGCGCTCGAAGAGCAGCATGGCGTTCATCTGTTCAACCGTGTCGGCCGCAACATCGAGCTGGCTCAGACCGGCCACCGTTTCCTGCCCGAGGCCAAGGCGGTGCTGGAACGCGCCGCCGCCGCCCGAAATGTGCTGGAGCATGTCTCGCAGACGGTCGCCGGCAGCCTGTCGATCGCCGCCAGCCTGACCATCGCCAGCTACTGGCTGCCGCGCAGGCTGGCCTCTTTCCACGAGGCCTACCCGGCGGTGCGCTTAAGCGTCAGCATCGGCAACACCAGGCAGGTCGAGGCCAATGTGCTCGACGGCACCGCCGATCTCGGTCTGGTCGAGGGGCGCACCGAGTCAGACATCCTCCGCCGCACCAAGGTCGACGTCGACAGGTTGATGCTGGTCGTCGCCGCCTCGCATCCCGAAATCGCCGAGATCGCGCCGGGCCGCCCGGATATCAGAGGGCTGCGCTGGATCATCCGTGAGGGTGGTTCGGGCACGCGCGAGGTGCTGGAGGACCTGGCCCGCCGCGAGGGGATATCGCTTGGCGACCTGCAGATATTTCTGGTGCTGCCGAGCAACGAGGCGGTTCGCCAGGCGGTCGAGGCCGGCGCCGGTGCCACCATCATCTCGGACCTCGTCGTCGGACGCGCCGTCGCCGAGGGCAGTCTCCGGTCGGTGCCGCTCGAACTGCCGAAGCGCGACTTCGCCATGATCACCCATCGTGACCGCCAGGCAAGCCTGGCCCAGATGGCGCTCAAGGCGCATCTCGGCGCTGGAGCCGTCAGCAATCCGGCGTAAGCGATCAGGCGAACTTCCGCTGCGCATCCAGCGCCAGGCCAAGGCCGACCGAGCCGAACATGTCACCCTCGATAACGGCGGCTTGCGGCACCAGCGACAGGATTTCACGCCGTGCCAGCGGGATCGCGGTCGAACCGCCGGTGAGGAATACGGCGGTGATCGCAGAGGCCGTTATGCCGGCATCGGCAATCGTCTGCCGCACCGTAGCGGACACCCGCTCGATGTCGGCTGCAATCGTTTTCTCCAGGCCAGTGCGCGTGATCTCGGCTGCAAAACGCGCGCCGGGCAGCGCCACCGTCACATCAGCCGAAGCCTGATCCGTCAGCGCGATCTTGGCTCGTTCGACGAGGCCGGCCAGCGCATGGCCGTAACGGTGCTCGACAATATGGATGAAGCGGTCGACTAGGTCGGCGCGGACGGCCTCGAAGCGGACTTGCCTCAGATGCGTCATCGCCTTGGCGGTGTAAACGAGGTTGATGCGTTGCCACGTCGCGAGATCAATGAAATAGCTCGCCGGCAGGTTGCGCTTGCCGTCTTTTGTCGACGTCAGATAGCCGAGCTTGGGCATGACATGGGCAATGCTGAGCAGCCGGTCGAAATCGGTGCCGCCGATATGGATGCCGCGGTTGGCCAGGATATCGTCCTTGCGGTCGCGTGAGCGGGCGCGTTGCGGCGAAACGCGCACGATCGAGAAGTCGGACGTGCCGCCGCCCATGTCGACGATCAACGCCAGTTCCTCGCGCTTCACGTCCTGCTCATAGTCGAGCGCTGCCGCGATCGGTTCGAACTGGAAGGCGATGTGCTTGAAGCCTTGCGCGCGCGCCGCTTTTTCAAGCTCGCTTTGCGCCTTGGCATCGGCTTCCACATCGTCGTCGACGAACTGCACCGGCCGGCCGAGCACAACGTTCTCCACCGGAGCGCCGGCGTCTTCCTCAAGCCGCTTCTTCAAATGGCCGACGAACATGCCGACAATGTCGATGAAACCGATCTGCCGGGCCTTGATCCGCGTCTTCTCATGCGCCAGCGAACTGCCGAGCACGCTCTTCAGTGACCGCATCAGCCTGCCCTCGATGGCGTCGGTATAGTCGGCAATGGCGCGGCGGCCGAAATAGGTGTGACCGTCCTCGAAGTTGAAGAACACCGCACTTGGCAATGTCGGCTGTCCGCCTTCCAGCGCCACCAGCCGTGCCTGGCCGTTGCGGATCACGCCCACCGTGGAATTGGACGTGCCGAAATCGATGCCGCCAAATGCCTGGTGCATTGCAGCCTCCTGTCATTGGGCCGTCGCTGTGGCAGGCGTCGCAAGACGCGCGCCGTCCAGAGGCCGGACCGTTCTGCCGAATGATTGTGCGTGTAACCCGAGGGTTGGGAGGCGGCGGTCTATCGCAAGACTGAGAAAAGGGGAACCCCCTTTCCCCGGAAATGGGTCGTGCGCGTCAATCCCTGCGGAAGATCAGCCTGCCCAGCCAGCCGGTGATCATGGCCAGCGACACGGAGAAGACGCCGTAGAGGAAGGAGTAATCATGCGCGACGCGGAAGATCGACTGTTCGAAACCCGATTTGCGGATTTCGAGCTGGGCCGAGCTTTCCTTGAGGAACAGGCCGCTCTTGAACAGGAACGCGCGGGCTTTATGGGTTCCAACCGGGACGTTGGGCGCCAGCCGCACCGTGGCGCGAAACAGGTTCTGCGACAAGAACTGCACGCCGCCGACATTCTCGCTATAGAGGCCGGTCGCCGCCTTGCGCTCGCGCAGCGCCACGGTGAATTCCTCGATCGTCGCCGGACTGTCGGTTAGCTCGGCCGGCTGCATGTAAAGGTTGGAGGCGCCGAGCGACAGCTGCTTGTAGCTGTTGGGTTCGGTGATGTCCTGCAGCGGCCGCGTCGTGGCGACGGAGTAGGAGACCGGCACGTTCTCGAAGGTCTCGGATTCCAGGTTGACCCAGACGCCGAGCACCCGGTCCTTGCGGCGCACCACAACCGGCCGCGGCGGGCCTTCGAGCACGACGATGACGTCGTAGCGCCCCTGCCGCGCGACCAGCGGGTCGGGGTTTTCCAGCGAACCGAAAATGGTCAGGTCGGCGCCGGAAAAGCCGGCGGTGATCGACACCGCGTCGGTGGAGAGACCGATCTGGATGCCTTCCGGCAAGGGGTTCGGCGATTGCGCTGCCGCCGGCAGAGCGAGGGCGAGAAGCAAAACGGCGGCCGAAAAAATCCCCCACCGCGGCATCAGTTCAGGCCCGCGGCGGTCAGCGAATAGAGGTTTGGCGGCGTGACGAAGAGATCGATGGCAAGCCGGATCGCGACCGCCAGCACCAGCAGCGCCAGCAGTGCCCTGAGCTGTTCGCCGCGCAGCTTCTGTCCTGCCTTGGCGCCATATTGCGCGCCGGCAACGCCGCCCGCCATCAGCAGGAAGGCAAGCATGACGTCGACCGTCTGGTTGGTGGTGGCGTGGACAAGCGTGGTGTAGGCCGAGGTGAAAATGATCTGGAACAGCGAGGTGCCGATGACGACGTTGGTCGGCACCTTCAAGAGATAGATCAGCGCCGGCACCATGATGAAGCCGCCGCCGACACCCATGATCGACGACAGGAAGCCGATGCCGGCGCCGAGCCCCAGCACCGGAATGACGCTGACGAACAGCTTCGAGGCCCTGAAGCGCATCTTCAGCGGCAGCCGGTGGATCCAGTTGTGCTGGCCGGATTTCTTCAAGACCGGCGCCGCACCGCTGCGCGTCGCGCGCAGCGCATTGACGCTCTCGACCAGCATCAGCCCGCCGACGGTGCCAAGCAGCACGACGTAGAGCAGCGAAATGAACAAATCGAGCTGGCCGAGCCGGCGCAGGAAGGCAAAGACAAAGATACCGCCGGTCGAGCCGACGATGCCGCCGGCCAGCAGCACCCCGCCGAGCTTGAAGTCGAGCGTGCCGCGCTTCATGTGCGACAGCGCGCCGGAGAAGGAGGAGGCGATAACCTGGTTGGCGCCAGTGGCAACGGCGATTGCCGGCGGGATGTTGTAGAAGATCAAGAGCGGCGTGATCAGAAAGCCGCCACCGACCCCGAACATGCCCGACAGGAAACCCACCGCCGCGCCCATTGCCAGCAGCACGAAGACGTTGACGGAAATTTCCGCGATCGGGAGATAGATGCCCACCCGTCAGTCTCGATCAGTTTGCCTGTCGGCGATTGCAACCATTCCAGGGCATTGTCGCACCGAAAAGCCAATTCTTTCTTGCACCGCCGGGGCAGTGGGATCAAACCCCGCCGCCCTACCGAAACAAAAAACATCTCAAGCAGTTAACAGGCAAATGTATGGCAAGGGCGTCGCGTTAGCGACGCATCTGCCGTTATTTGTGCGCCAGCAGCGCCTTCACCAGCTTTTCGTCGATTTCGCCGGTCGCCTGCATCTTGTTGTCGGTCTGGAAAGCCATGATTGCGGTCTTGGTCTTGCCGCCCATCACGCCATCGGCGCCGCCGGCATCGTAGCCGTTCTTGTTGAGGATGAGCTGGATGTTCTTGACCGCCTTCTTCATGTCGACGCTGGCGGTGGTCTGCGGCGTGCCTTCCTGCCAGGATTCAGGAATATCGGCCGAGTTGGACGCCGGGTCGAGCGGCTTCGGCTTCCACAGTTCCGTGGCGGCGCGGGCCCGCTCCAGCTGTTCGGGGCGCAGCGCAGTGGCGACTTCGTCGCGCTTGGCAGCCGCATCCTTGTCGCCGGTCTTGGCGACGAGCGCGAACCATTTATAGGATTCCTCCAGGCTCTGCTTCATGCCGACGCCCTTTGCCGCCAGGATGCCGAGATTGAACTGGCTGTCCTTGACGCCGACATCGGCCGCCGCCTGAAACCAGTGCGCGGCCGATTCATTGTCGGTCACGCCGTCGGCGGCCATGGCAAACAGAACGGCCAGGTTGTGCATGGCGCTGGCATTACCCTGCGCGGCGGCGAGCTGGTAGAAGGTCTTTGCCTTCTTGACGTCGCGCGTGACGCCGATGCCCTTCTCGTAGAAATTGCCGATGCGGTATTCCGCCGGTGCGAAGCCGAGCTCGGCCGACTTTTCGTACCATTTGGCCGCTGCCGCCATGTCTTCCTTGACGCCGCGCGATTCAGCATAGCGCGAACCGAGC
The DNA here is from genome assembly GCF_030323165.1 of Mesorhizobium sp. C416B. Classification (NCBI taxonomy): domain Bacteria; kingdom Pseudomonadati; phylum Pseudomonadota; class Alphaproteobacteria; order Hyphomicrobiales; family Phyllobacteriaceae; genus Mesorhizobium; species Mesorhizobium sp. C416B. The sequence goes on along the minus strand of NZ_CP100471.1, from coordinate 2,997,251 downwards.
TCGAACAGCGCCTTGGCGTCACCGCCGGCAGCCGCGTCGCGCAAGGCTTGCGGGCCGGCATCGGCCGGAACGTCTATCTTGGCCACGACAGCTGGTACCGCGGCATCAGCCGGCGGAACGGCGCCGGTAGTATCCGAGGCCGTCGTATCCGAGGCCGAGGGCGCCATGACGGCGGCCGCAGGCTGCGCGTCGGCAGCCGCCGGTCCCGCAGTGGCGGTGGTCGGCAGCATTGCATTTGGCGCGGGGGCCGGATCGGCCAGAGCCATCGGCGCTGGCGCGGGCTCCACCGCCGGCACTTCGGGCCCGGCGACCGAGGCCGCATTCATTGGCGCATCGTTGCCGCCTGCTGGCTCTGAGGGCTCCGCCTGCCTGACGATCCGGGCCGGCGCGTCCTGCATGGTCACCTGCGCATCTGCCTTGGGTTGGCTGGCAGCGTTGACCGAGGCAGTCTCGACCGGCTGCGAGGCGACGATCGGCGCTGTATCGTTGCTTGCGACCTCGACCGGGTCGGCGAAGAAGGCCTTGCCCAACTGGAGGCCGGCAAGCGCCAGCATGATCGCGACCGCTCCCATCAGGATCGGCTTGCGCCGCGCCTTGAGCAGGTCGCCGATACGAAGCGCCTTGACCGGGCCCTTCATGGTAGACTGGCGTTTCAACGCGTCGGCCTCGGCGGCCGCGGCCTGCGCCGCGCGCCTGGCCGCGGCAATGAAGTCGGATTTCGACGCATCGCCGGAGTTTTGGCGCACCGGCGGGCCGCGCTCGTCGCGCACGCGCTTCATGATGGCGTTGAGGTCGGGCGCGCCGGAGCCCGGCTCCAACGGTCGGTTGGCGAGCTTCGGATCGAGCGGCTCGTCGAGATCGACGCTCGGCATGTCGACATTAGGCCCCGAGCCGGCAAGCGGCGGCATGTCAGCCGGCTTCTTGCCCCTGAAGGCGCGCGCCAATCCACCGAACAGCGACTTCTTGGCCGTGCCTTCGCCTTTCTCGGCAATCCTGTCGGAACCGAGCGCTGCCTGGGCAGCGGCCGCGGCAGCCTCGGCTGGCGAGCGCCGCACTGGTTCGCTGCCCATGACCGGGTCGCTACGCGTACCCGGGTCGCTGCGCATATCCGGCTCGCTGCGCATGATGGCGGCGGCGCGGCCGTCCAGGTCGGCCATGTCTCCGGTCAGCGGCAGCGGCTGGTCGATATCCATCGACGGCGCGTCCTGCACCGAAATCTTGGAGGCGCGTGCAGCGCGGGCCCGCCGCGCCGGCTCGGCTTGGGCATCCAGAAGCTCGCTCACCGCCTCGGCCGGTTCGCTGGTCTCCAGCGAGCCCAGACGATCGACGATCTTGAGCAACGTGTCGTGGATAGCCTCGAATGTCCGTGAATTGCGCTCGTCCGAACGGCGCGTCAGCGCTTCCAGCGTCTTCAGATCCTGGGCAAGGCCGGTAACGGCCGCGGTGTTGGCGTTGGAATCTGCCAGCGAGCGCACGGCGCTCTCGGCCGCTTCCCGTGCCGCGCCCATGATGGATTCGCGGGTTCCAGCCAGCGACTTCTCGATTTCGTTGAGGCGCGGGCTGATGTCCTCGAATTCCGGCAGCGGCGTGCCGGGCTTCGACAGATGCGCCGATAGGCTGGAGACCTGCGCCTCAAGGCTGCGGATCAGTGCCGGATCGATGCCGGCGACCTGCGCGGCCGACGATTCCAGCCGGCTTGAAATGTCTTCGAGCCGGCTTTCCAGGCCGCGGATCGCCGCCTCGTTGGCAGGATCGGGAATGCGCGTCTCCATGCGTTGGGCGAGCGCGGTGAAGCGTGCATCGATGGCGTCCATGATGCCGGCGCTGTCAGCCTGCGGCTGGCGCTGGTCCAGCCGGTCGGCAACCTCGTCCAGCCGCCGCTCGAGATCGCGAAACAGCATGTTGCCCTGTTCGATGGCATCGCCCTGCCGACGTTCCATCATGCCCGACAGCACGTCGAAGCGCTGTTCCAGACCCTGGAAGATATAGTCGGCGTCGGGCATGGCCGGGGCGCGGTCGATCTTGTCGGCGATCATCGCGATCTGCTTGCCGAGGCGCTCCATCGCCTGTTCCGGCAGATTGGCGCGGCCGGCAAGCTCGTCGACCCTGTTCGACAGCGTGCTGAGACGGTCGAGAACCTCGCCGCTCGGACGAACCTGCACGACTTCCTCGATCTGCTGCGCCAGCGAGGCGATCCGCTTCTCGATGCGCTCGAACGGTTCGGGGTCGAAGGAATTGGCCTGTGCGGCGACGGTCGAGGCGACGATGGCGCGCGAAATCTCGTCGAGCCGTTCATCGATCAGGCCAAGCGTGTCGCCGCCGCGGTTGCTCTGCTGGCTGACGAAATGATCGACGGCGCCGGCAAGCGTGCGGACCTTTTCTTCCATCGAGCGCAGCGACAGCGATTCCGGCAGATTGTGGACCGCATTGCTGATCTGTTCGAGCCGGTCGGTCAGGGTCGAAAATCCGGGGCCGTCGGCGCGGTTGCGCTGGTCGGCGTCGACACGGTCCTCGAACGCGCTCCAGCGGCGGTCGAAATCGTCCCAGCGGCGGTCGACCTTGAGCACGCTTTCCTCGCGCGCCAATGTGTCGAGCGCCGTCTTTACCTGCTCGAGCTCGAGCCGCAGCATGTTGACGCTTCGGTCGTCGCTCTTCTCGGCCAGCGTCTGGATGGCGCCGGACAGCCGCTCGAATTCGACGCCGAGTTCGGCGCTGCCCTTGCCGGGCAAGCCGCCTGCCTGACCACCCGATTGGTTGCTCGCCTGGAAGGCCCGTTCGATGTCCTTGCGCAACGCGGCGAATTCGCGCTGCAGGCCGGCCGTCATCTGATGGCGCAGTTCCTCGCGCAGGCCACGCAATTCGCCGGCGATCTTGCCGACCACGGCGACGCTGTCTTCCTGGCCGCGCACGCGGTCGATGTCGCGCGCGATCGCCTGATAGTTCTGGTCGAAGCCGGCCGGCCCGGCGCCTTTCGGCCGCGGCGTGGGCTGCGGGTCCTCGTACCAGCGCGGCGGGGCGTAGGGCTGGGCGCTTGCGTAGCGCGGCTCTGCCGGCGGCCGGCGCGGATCGAAGCGCTCGGCGGCGTCCTCGCGCTTGCGCTCCAGCCGCTGCTCCAGCGTTTCCAGCGAGCGGTTCAATTCATCAAGTGTGGTGTTCGGCCTGCGCGGCCTGCCGGCGTTGAGTGTATCGAGATAGGACCGCTTGCTGTTCATCGATGCGTCCGTTTTTCAGAATGGCTGGCTTGCTGCCAGTTTCCCAAGTCCTTGTCGGGAACGAAGGCGGCCGCGCGGCACTGCTGCGGCGGAAGACGAGCTTCCCGGGCCAGGCCCGCTCTCCGAAAAACCGTGAAAAATTCGCTACAGGATAAACACGGGTGACCGACATCCGCACATTTCACCCATCGTGGTAAACAAGGTGTTAACCAAGCTTAAGAAGTTACGGCATTGCTGAAATACAGGCGGTGCCCGTTCGGACCCGGCGCCGGGGGTGCGGCATAAGGTTTCGCAATCCCAGAACGCCCTTGCGTCATGCGGCGGCTATCGATATAGAATTGACGTAAACGTAAGAGGGGCGCCGTTCGTGCCTTTTGCGATGAATTAGTTGAAACCACGACTGGAAGCATGCCCCCGCTTCCACTCAGGCGTTGCAAGGTCCGAGACCGCGATGCCACGACAGGGGAAAGCCAGTGACTATGAAACTTGTTTCGCCCGGCGAAGCCGCGGCCAACACCAACAATATGTCTGCCGAAGCCAGTGAGGAGCTCGTGCGCATCGGCGAGATGGCCAAGAAATACGGCGTGACGCTGCGCACGCTGCGTTTCTATGAAGACAAGGGCCTGCTCAATCCAAAGCGCGATGGGGCGACGCGGCTATACACGCGTCGCGACAAGGCGCGGCTGAAGCTGATCCTGCTCGGCCGCAAGGTCGGGTTCTCGCTACGCGACGTCAAGCAGATGATGGATCTCTACGATCCGACGGGATCCAACACCAAGCAGCTGCGGCTGGCTCTCGACAAGTCGGAGAAGCAGCTTGCCCGCCTGCAGAAGCAGCGCGCGCTGATCGACGACGCCATCAACGAGTTGAGCGGCTCGATGTCGGCCGTGCGCCAGATGCTGTCCGAGCGTTCGGCCCCGGCCAGCGCCGCCAGCTGATTTTGCTCCGCAGCTCCCGGCGAAAGCTTTGAACGGAAGAGCCGCGCGGCCGCCCGCGCGGCTCTTTTTGTTTGACCCCCCTTGCTTTGCGCAAAGCCATGCACCGCTCGTGCGACAGGCTGGCATAAGTAAATTTTGTCGCGGCGACTAAATTGACGTTTACGCAAACGTCAATTTTTGCTATCCCGCTTTCGACATTGGCCGGCGTGCCGCCCCAACCTCATGTTCGGGGCCCGATCTCGCGGCCAAGACCCGCATGGTGGAGGAACACATGCCGATCTACAGGGCGCCGGTCCAGGACACGCTGTTCGTGCTCAACGAGGTGCTGGGTTATCAGCGATATTCCAACCTTCCCGGGTTTGCCGACGCGACGCCCGACGTTGTCGAGGCGATCCTCGCCGAAGGCGCCAAGCTCGCCGAAAACGTTATGCATCCTCTGAACCGCGTCGGTGACATGGAAGGCTGCGTGCGCCATGAGGACGGCTCGGTGACGACGCCGAAGGGCTTCAAGGAAGCCTACGACCAGTATCGCGAAGGCGGCTGGATGGGACTGGCGGCGCCCGTCGAGTTCGGCGGCCAGGGGCTGCCTTATGCCGTGCACACCGCGGTTGCCGAATACATGGTTTCGGCCAACATGGCGCTGATGATGTATCCCGGCCTGACGCAAGGCGCGATCGCTGCGATCATCACACACGGCACCGACGAGCAGAAGGCGACATGGCTGCCAAAGCTGGTCGAGGGGTCCTGGACCGGTACCATGAACCTGACCGAGCCGCATTGCGGCACCGATCTTGGCCTGCTGCGCACCAAGGCGGTGCCGAACGGCAACGGCACCTACAAGATCTCAGGCCAGAAGATCTTCATCTCGGCCGGCGAGCACGACATGTCGGAAAACATCGTCCATCTCGTGTTGGCCCGCATCGAAGGCGCGCCGGCGGGCGTGAAGGGCATCTCGCTATTCATCGTGCCAAAGCTGAAGCTCGATGCCTCGGGCAATCCGGGCGAGAAGAACACGCTCTCCTGCGGGTCGATCGAGGAGAAGATGGGCATACACGGCAATTCGACTTGCGTCATGAATTATGACGAGGCCGAAGGCACGCTGCTCGGTGAGGCCAATGGCGGCCTGAAGGCGATGTTCACGATGATGAACGAAGCCCGGCTCGGCGTCGGCCTGCAGGGCCTGTCGCTGTCCGAGATCGCCTACCAGAACGCGGTCTCCTACGCCAAGGACCGGCTGCAGGGCCGCTCGCTGTCTGGCGCCAAGGCGCCGGACAGACAAGCCGATCCGATCATCGTCCATCCCGACATCCGCCGCTCGCTGATGACCATGAAGGCCTTCAACGAGGCCGGCCGCGCGCTGGCGCTGTGGACGGCGATCAAGTCCGACATCGCCCACCGCTCCGCCGACGACAAGGATCGCCAGGCGGCCGACGACTATACCGGCCTGCTGACGCCGGTGATCAAGGGCGTGCTCACCGACAAGGGTTTTGACCATGCCGTCATGGCGCAGCAGGTGTTCGGCGGCCACGGCTACATCGAAGAGCACGGCATGAGCCAGTTCGTGCGCGATGCCCGCATCGCCATGATCTATGAAGGCGCCAACGGCATCCAGGCGCTCGACCTCGTCGGCCGCAAGCTTGGCCTGAATGGCGGCCGCGCCGTGCAGGCCTTCTTCAAGGACGTCGGCGAGTTCTGCGAGGAGAACCGCGCCGACGAGAAGCTGGCGCCTTTCACGAAGGCGCTGAAGAAGGGCCTCAACGATCTGCAGGCGGCGACCATGTGGCTGGTGCAGAACGGCATGGCCAAGCCCGACAATGCCGGCGCCGCGTCGACCGATTACATGCATCTCTTCGGCCTGGTGGCGCTGGGCTACATGTGGGCGCAGATGGCCAAGGCCGCGCTCGGCAAGACCGGCGCCAATGGCTCCCAATCTGTCCACGAAAATGGGGCTTTTTACGATAACAAGGTGGTGACGGCGCGCTTCTTCATGGAGCGGATCATGCCCGAGACATCGGCACATCTCGCCCGCATTTCCAGTGGTGCGGACACGCTAATGGCGCTGCCTGCGGAAGCGTTCTAGAAATGGCTGGCGTCCCCCTCCCCCTTGAGGGGAGGGTGGCCCGAAGGGCCGGGAGGGGTCCTTGCGTGCAGTGCGCCGGCTGGTTGGCGCTTTGGTAGGAGATGATCGCAATGCCCCAAACCCGCGTCAATTCCGAAGATAAGGTCGAGCACGTCATCGGCGACCCCATCCGACCGCTTCGCGGCCACCCTCCCCTCGAGGGGGAGGGGGACGTTGGCGCGGGAGAAACGGCATGACAAATCCAGCCGAAGTGCTCTCCTTGCCGAAGCCCGCCTGGGCGGCGGACGAGGTCGGCAAGCTCTACGACATGGCGCACCGCTTCATGTCGGAAGAGATCGCGCCGCGCTACGACGAGTTCGAGAAGAACGAGATGGTCGACCGCGAGAGCTGGCGCAAGGCGGGTGCCGCCGGCCTGCTCTGCGCCTCTATGCCGGAGGAATATGGCGGCTCCGGCGGCACCTTCGCGCATGAGAGCGCCATCATCGAGGCGATCGGCCATGTCGGCGTCGACGGTTTCGGCATCGGTCTCCACAACGCGATCGTTGCTCCTTACATCCTTCACTACGGCTCGGAAGAGCAGAAGAAGAAATGGCTGCCGAAACTGGCGACCGGCGAACTGATCGGCGCCATCGCCATGACCGAGCCGGGCGCCGGCTCCGACCTGCAAGGCGTCAAGACGCGCGCCGAGAAGGACGGCAACCAGTACAAGATCAACGGTTCGAAAACCTTCATCACCAATGGCCAACTGGCCAATTTCATCATCGTCGTCACCAAGACCGATCCGGCCAAAGGCGCCAAGGGCACCTCGCTGATCGTCGTCGAGGCCGACGAGGCCGAAGGCTTCGAACGCGGACGCAACCTCGACAAGATCGGCCTGAAGGCCAACGACACGTCGGAGCTGTTCTTCAATGATCTGCGCGTGCCGACCTCGAACCTGCTTGGCCACGAAGAGGGACAGGGCTTCATACAGCTGATGCAGCAATTGCCGCAGGAGCGCCTGCAGATCGGCACCGGCGCCATCGCCATGATCGAACGCGCGCTGGCGCTGACCATCGACTACGTCAAGGGTCGCAAGGCCTTCGGCAAGGCGATCATCGAGTTCCAGAACACCCAGTTCAAGCTCGCCGAACTGAAGACCGAGGCCACCATCGGCCGGGTCTTCTACAATGATTGCGTCACCCGCCACATCAATGGCGGCCTCGATCCGGTGACGGCGTCGATGGCGAAATACTGGCTCTCGGACCTGCAGGGAAAAGTCGTCGACGAATGCCTTCAATTGCATGGCGGCTATGGCTACATGAATGAATATCCGATCGCCCGCATGTTCCGCGACGCCCGCGTCCAGCGCATCTACGGCGGCACCAACGAGATCATGAAATTGCTGATCGGCCGCTCTCTCTGAGAGCGACGTCGGCAAAGCAAGGAGCAAGCAAATGGCCGAAGCTTATGTCTATGACGCCGTGCGCACACCGCGCGGCAAGGGCAAGAAGGATGGCTCGCTGCACGAGGTGCCGGCGGTGCGGCTTGCGGCCAGGACGCTTGAAGCGTTGCGCGACCGCAACGGCCTCGACACTGCAAACGTCGACGACATCATCTTCGGCTGCGTCGATCCGGTCGGCGAAGCCGGCTCCGTCATTCCGCGTGCCGCCGCCTTCGAGGCCGGCTACGACAACAAGGCGCCGGGCATGCAGATCTCGCGCTTCTGCGCCTCAGGCCTCGACGCCATCAATTTCGGCGCCGCCAAGATCGCTCAAGGCGCCGACGAGATCGTCATTGCAGGCGGCGTGGAATCGATGTCGCGCGTCGGCATGGGCGCCTCGGGCGGCGCCTGGTTCATGGACCCGTCCGTCGGCCTGCCCGGCTGGTTCGTGCCGCAAGGCATATCGGCCGATTTGATCGCCACCAAATATGGTTTTTCGCGCGACGACGTCGATGCCTATGCGGTCGAGAGCCAGAAGCGCGCCGGCAAGGCCTGGGCCGATGGCCGTTTCAAGAACTCCGTCATACCGATCAAGGACCAGAACGGCCTCACCATCCTCGATCATGACGAGCATATGCGGCCGTCGACCGACATGCAGTCGCTGGCCTCGCTCAACCCGTCCTTCGTCATGCCTGGCGAAATGGGCGGCTTCGACGCGGTCGCCGTGCAGAAGCACCCTGAGGTGGAAGAGGTCAACCACGTCCACCATGCCGGCAACTCGTCCGGCATCGTCGATGGTGCGGCCGCCGTACTGCTCGGCTCGAAGAAGGCCGGCAAGACGATGGGCCTGAAGCCACGCGCCCGCATCCGCGCCTTTTCCAACATCGGCTCCGAGCCGGTGCTGATGCTTACCGGTCCGGTCGACGTCACCGAGAAGCTTCTGAAGCGCGCCAAGATGAAGCTGTCGGATATCGACCTGTTCGAGCTCAACGAGGCCTTCGCCTCAGTGGTGCTGCGCTACATGCAGGCATTCGAAATCCCGCACGACAAGATCAACGTCAATGGCGGCGCTATCGCCATGGGCCATCCGCTCGGCGCCACCGGCGCGATGATCCTGGGCACGGTGCTGGACGAGCTCGAGCGCCGCGATTTGAACACCGCTCTGGTGACGCTCTGCATCGGCGCCGGCATGGGCACCGCAACGATTATCGAACGCGTCTGATTTTCGGCCGGAAGGAGAGAGACATGACTTATACAAACTTCACGGTCGACACCGACGCAGACGGCATCGCGCTGGTCACCTGGAACATGCCGGACCGCTCGATGAACGTCTTCACCGAAGAGGTGATGAACGAGCTCGAGAAGATCATCGACCAGGTGGTGGCCGACGCCGCCATCAAGGGCGCGGTGATCACCTCGGGAAAGGACAGCTTCTCCGGCGGCGCCGACCTGACCATGCTGCAGAAGATGCTGGCCGTATTTGCCAAGGAGAAGACCAAGGACCCGGAGAAGGCGGCACAGCTTTTGTTCGACAATGCCGGCCGCATGGGTGGCTTGTGGCGCAAGCTCGAAACGTCGGGCAAGCCTTGGGTCTCGGCGATCAACGGCACCTGCATGGGTGGCGCGTTCGAGCTGTCGCTGGCCTGTCATGGCCGCGTTGCCGCTGACTCCGAAAAGGTCAAGATGGCCTTGCCGGAAGTCAAGGTCGGCATCTTCCCCGGCGCCGGTGGCACTCAACGCGTGCCGCGCCTGACCGACCAGCAGCAGGCGTTGCAGATGCTGACCACCGGCCAGACGCTGTCGCCGCAGAAAGCCAAGGCGATGGGGCTGATCCACGAGATCGCCGAACCCGGCAAGCTGATCGAGACCGCCAAGGCGATGATCAGGAACGGCCTGAAAGCCGTCCAGCCCTGGGACGAGAAGGGCTTCAAGCTGCCTGGCGGCCAAATCTATACGCCGGCCGGCTTCAATCTGTGGCCGCCGGCCATCGCCATCCTGCGCCGCGAGACCTACGGCAATTATCCGGCCGCCGCGGCGATCCTGAAATGCGTCTATGAAGGCCTGCTGGTGCCGTTCGACACCGGTCTGCGGATCGAACAGCGCTATTTCACCGAAATCATGCAGTCCAAGGAAGCAGCAGCGATGATCCGCTCGCTGTTCGTCTCGCTGCAGGAGCTCAACAAGGGCGCCCGCCGTCCGGCCGGCGTGCCGGAGACCAAGTTCAAGAAGATCGGTATTCTCGGCGCCGGCTTCATGGGTGCCGGCATCGCCTTTGTCACCGCCAAGGCCGGCATCCCGGTCGTCCTGCTCGACCGCGACATGGCGTCGGCCGAAAAGGGCAAGGCGCATTCCGACAGCCTGATCTCCGATCAGGTCAAGAAGGGCCGCGCCAAGCCCGAGGAGAAGGACAGACTTCTGTCGCTGATCACGCCGACGGCCGACTATGCCGATCTCGCCGGCTGCGATCTGGTGGTCGAGGCGGTGTTCGAGGATTCGGCCGTCAAGAAGACTGCCACCGAGCAGGCCGAAGCCGTGCTGAAATCGTCAGCGGTCTTCGCCTCCAACACCTCGACCATCCCGATCACTGCACTGGCCAAGAATTCGGCGCGGCCGAAGAATTTCGTCGGCATCCACTTCTTCTCGCCGGTCGACAAGATGATGCTGGTCGAGATCATCCTGGGCAAGAAGACCGGCGACAAGGCGCTGGCCACCGCGATCGATTTCGTGCGCGCCATCAAGAAGACGCCGATCGTCGTCAACGACACGCGCGGCTTCTACGTCAACCGCTGCGTGCTGCGCTACATGTCGGAAGCCTACAAGATGCTGATCGAAGGCGTTCCGGCGCCGATGATCGAGAACGCCGCCAAGGCCGCCGGCATGCCGGTCGGCCCGCTGGCGCTGACCGACGAGACGGCGATCGACCTTGCCCAGAAGATCATGAAGCAGACCATCAGGGACCTCGGAGACAAGTCTGTCGACCCCAGGCAGATGGCGCTGATCAACACGCTGGTCGACACCCATGGCCGCTTCGGCCGCAAGAACGGCAAGGGTTTTTACGACTATCCGGCCAAGCCTGCCAAGAAGAAGCTGTGGCCGGGCCTGAAGGATCTCTATCCGCAGCTGGAGGCCGAGGAGGTCGACTATGAGGAACTGCAGCAGCGCCTGCTGGTAACCATTGCGCTGGAAGCGGCCCGGGTGATGGAAGAGGGCATCGTCACCGATCCGCGCGAGGCCGATGTCGGCTCGATCCTCGCCTTCGGTTTCGCGCCATTCACCGGCGGCGCGCTGTCCTATATCGACGGCATCGGCGCCGGGGAGTTCGTCAGAATAGCCAAGGGCCTGCAGAAGAAATACGGCGCCGAGTTCAAGGCGCCCAAGCTGCTACTCGACCTGGCGGAGAAGGGCGAGACCTTCTACCAGCGCTTCGATCCCTATGCGAAAGGCGAAGTGCAGAAGGCCGCTTGAGCTAGCGCCCCATGTACGTCTGAGGGCGCCTTGCGCGCATGGCCACGGCAAGGCGCGCCGTGACCCTTACGCGGTCGGCAGCGAAAGTCGGCTGGCTTTTCGCTGCCTGCCGACATCGACTTCAACCTCCATCTCAACAACGCCCGCTACATGATGCTCGCCGACCTCGCGCATGACCCCGAAAATCGGAATCGATTTTCGGAAAGGATCATGCGCCAAATCAAAATGCTACAGCGTCCTTGGCGCGTCCAACAGTACGCTTGCCCGCTCCGTTCAACCGCGACCGCCGACCGAGGCCGAGCGGGTTTGCATGACCTCCCACCAGGGATTGCGCAGCCTGCCCAAGGCAGTTTGAGGCATCCATGACGACTTCGCCGCACGCAGCTTTTTGAGAGATCGGGCCGCGCGCCGGTGGACAATCGGATAACCGAGCGTTAGAAGGAAAAGGTATTTTTTCCTGTTTTGAGGAGAGCGAATTGCTCTCGCATGACCGAGTTTGGGCAGCCATCGACGCTCTCGCCGAGCGCTATTCGTTGTCGGCCTCCGGCCTGGCCCGGCGAGCCGGTCTGGACTCCACCGCTTTCAACAAGTCGAAGCGGCTGTCCTCGGATGGGCGGCCGCGCTGGCCGTCGACCGAATCGCTGGCCAAGATCATCGAGGCGACCGGCGCCTCGCTCGACGAATTCACCGGGCTGGTCGAAGGCCGTGCCAAGGCCGCTTCGGGCTCGGTAGCCGCGCAGCGTTCGGCGGTGCCTTTGCTCGGCTTTGCCCAGGCCGGCGCCGGCGGCTTCTTCGATGATGCCGGCTATCCCTCCGGCCAGGGCTGGGACCTTGTCGAGCTTCCGGCACGGGCGACCGAAACCTCCTATGCGTTGAAGGTGCAGGGCGATTCCATGCTGCCGCTCTACCGCAATGGCGATGTGCTGATCGTCGAGCCGGGCGCCGCTACCCGCAAGGGCGACCGCGTCGTCGTCAAGACCAATGCCGGCGAAGTCATGGCCAAGGTGCTCGACCGCCAGACGACGAAATCGATCGTGCTGATTTCGCTCAACCCCGACCATCCGGACCGCGACATCGCGATGCGCGATGTCGAATGGGTGGCGCGGATCGTCTGGGCAAGCCAGTAGGTCTCGCGGTGCGTCTGCTTCAAATCCTCATAGCCCTCCTGGCGATCCCGGTGATGGTCGCCATTGTCGTCGCCGGCGGTCGCGCGCTGCATCGCGACGGCCCCGCCATTACTGTCGACCAGATCGACCCGGACACCGAGGCCGTGCCCGAGGAGCCGGCGACGTCGGCGATCCCCGAGGTCCAGCCCGTCAAGCCTCCGATGCACTCGCCTCAGGTGCATTCGAGGGCGATCGATCCCGAGGCCATCGCTCCGCCGCCGCTGCTGGTAGAAGAACTTGAACGGGTTGAGCCACGCGCGCCGCTGAGCGACCTGGCGCTGGCCGGGCCGCCCAAGCCGCGTGGGCGCAGAGCGGTCGACGACTGGGGAGGAACAAAACTGTTCCAGCCGGTCGCGGCCGCCGCCGGCCTGATCGAAGCCAATGGTTATTCCGTGACGGTCTCCGGCATCGACATCGTCAGGCAAGACGAGACCTGCACCGAGGGCGGCAAGTCCTGGGCTTGCGGTATCAGGGCGCGTACCGCGTTCCGGTCTTTCCTGCGCGGCCGGGCCGTTGCCTGCAAGGTGCCGCCGGAGGCCGACCGTGCGCTGATCGCCGCCGAATGCCGCATCGGCAAGCTGGATGTCGGCCAGTGGCTGGTCGAAAACGGCTGGGCGCGCGCCACGGCAGGCGGCCCCTATGTCGAAGCGGGCGACAAGGCGCGCGCCGCCAAGAAGGGCGTCTTCGGCGCCGCGCCCGATCTTGGCGGCCTGCCACCGGCGCCAACGCCTGTTGCGGCACCCACGGCGTCGCAACCGATCCTCGATGCCCCGGCGATAGACACGCCGCCGGCCGGGACGGAAATTACGCCGCCAGCTGACCAGCCAGCGCCCGCTCAATGAGCGCGCGGGTTTCGGGGATGCCGTAGAGGGCTGCGAACGAACCGAAGCGCGGTCCGCGTTCCTGGCCGATCAGCACCTGGTAGATCATCTGGAAGAAAGCGCCCGAGACACCAGGGCCGCCGTCCGGGCTCTTCTTCGAATGGTCCTGATAGCGTTCGATCTTGCGCGCCACGTTGAGCGAAGCGTTCTGGATCGCTTCGCCGTCGGCGCCGGCCGGCAGGCCAGCAAGCGCGTTGCCAAGCGCTTCCAGCGCCACGCGTTCGACATCGTCGGCCGGCCGGAAGGTCTTCGTCGGCTTCACGAAATCGTCGAAGTAGCGGATGGCGAAACCGACCAGCTGGTCGAGTTCGGGATGCGTCGCCGGCGTCACGCCAGATGCATGGCGCGAGATGAAGCCCCACAGCACATCCTTGTTTTGCGCGTTGGAGGCGCTGACCAGGTTGAGCAGCAGCGAGAACGGCACCGGCATGTCGATGGAAGGCGGCTTGCCGTCATGCATGTGCCAGACCGGATTGCCCAGCCGCTCCTTCCAGTCCTGGCGCGGATAGGCGTTGAGGAAGGTGTAGTACTCGTCGACGGCGCGTGGGATGACGTCGAAATAGAGCTTTTTCGCCTGCCTTGGCCGCTGATACATATAGAGGCCGAGGCTTTCGGTCGGCGCGTAGCGCAGCCATTCGTCGATGGTCAGCCCGTTGCCCTTCGACTTCGAGATCTTCTGGCCGTTCTCGTCCAGGAACAGTTCGTAGACGAAATGCTCGGGCGCGCGCCCGCCGAGAATGTTGCAGATGCGGTCGTAGATCACCGCGTTCGTCTGGTGGTCCTTGCCGAACATTTCGAAATCGACGCCGAGCGCTGCCCAGCGCATGCCGAAATCCGGCTTCCACTGCAGCTTGACCTTCCCGCCGGTCACCGAAAGCGTGGTCTCGGTGCCCTCATCGTCGAAGGTGATGTTGCCGGCCTTGGCGTCGACATGCTTCATCGGCACGTAGAGCACGCGCCCGCTCTTCGGCGAGATCGGCAGGAACGGGCTGTAGGTTGCCTGCCGCTCCGGCCCCAGCGTCGGCAGCATCACCGCCATGATCTGCTCATAGCGCTCGGCGGCGCGCACCAGCATCGCATCGAAGCGGCCGGCCTTGTAGTACTGCGTGGCGCTGGCGAATTCGTAGTCGAAGCCGAACGTGTCGAGGAAGCGGCACAGCATCGCGTTGTTGTGGTCGCCAAAGCTCGGATAGTCGCCGCCGAACGGATTGGGCACCGCCGACAGCGGCATATGCAGATAGGGCTCGAGCGCTGCGCGATCCGGCACATTGTCGGGGATTTTGCGCATGCCGTCCATATCGTCGGAGAAGCAGAGCAGCTTGGTCTTGACCTTGTTCCCGGTCAGCACGTGAAAGGCATGGCGCACCATCGAGGTGCGCGCGACCTCGCCGAACGTGCCGATATGCGGCAGGCCCGACGGGCCGTAGCCGGTCTCGAACAGGACGATCTCCGGGAAGTCGCCGCCCTTGTAGCGCTCGATGATCTTTTTGGCTTCCTCGAACGGCCAGGCCTTGCTTTCGGCGGCTGCCGCAAGCATTTCGGGGTTGAGATCGGCGATGTTTGATCCCGTCATGTCAAAGTTCCAGTCATGGCCGGCTTTCGCGGCTGGTAAGATTTTTCAACCGGGTCTCTAGGCGCGACAGGGCGGAGCGTCAACGATATCAGGCGTTTTCGTTGCGACGGCGCCGTAGCGTCCCTACCTTCGACCCTCACTATCAAGGAGTCTTGAATGCCGTTGCCGTCCACCCATGAAGCCCTGATCTACCTGATGGTCATCACCTCGGCTTCCGATCGCGACATGACCGATATCGAACTGGCGCGCATCGGCGACGTCGTCCGCAGCTGGCCGGTGTTCGAGGATTTCAAGCAGGACAGGCTGATCGCCATTGCGCAGGACTGCCAGAAGATGCTGCATGAAAAGGATGGGTTGGAAGGCGTGCTCGAGCGTGTCGCCGAGACTTTGCCCGAACGGCTGCACGACACCGCCTATGCCGCGGCCTTCGAGGTTGCCGCCGTCGATCTAGAAATGCGCATGGAGGAATTGCGGGTGCTGCAGTTGATCCGGCGTGAGCTCGATCTCGACACGCTGACCGCCGCAGCCATCGCGCGCGGGGCGAAGGCCCGCCTGCGCACGCTGACCTGATCCAGCCCCTAGAGGAAGCTGACCGGGACCGGATCAGAAGAAACTGACCGGGAAATAGCGCAGGTAGAATTCGGCGAAGGTGCCTTTCACCGATATCTCCTGCAGCGCGTAGTCCATGGCTGCGGCCAGCGCTGGGTCGCTGGCCCGGGTGGCAATGGTCATGCCGGAGCCCAGATATTCCGGCGCCAGGTAGGGTCCACCGGCGAAGCGGCAGCAACCGGCGGCGTCCGTGCCGCCCAGCCAGAAGGAAAAGCGCATGCCGTCGCCGAAGGCGGCATCGATCTTGGCGCTCTTCAAGTCGCTGTAGAGGTCTTCCGGCCGTTGAAAGCGGATGATCTGCACGGTGCCGAAATAATCGCGCAGCATCTTTTCATGCGCCGAGCCGGCCAGCACGCCGACCCGCTTCGAGCGCAATTTGTCGAGGATCGGCTCCGCGAAGGCCTTGGTCTTCGGCATGATGAAGCGCGCCGGAAACTGTAGATAGGAGCGCGAAAAGCTGTACTTCGCCCGCGTCTCCGGCGTAGCGGCGATGCCGGCGATGATCGCCTCGCCTTCGCCCTTCTGCAACGCGTCGTCGAGTTCGGCCCAGGGCAGCGCCTGGATCTGGCATTTGTCGGCGATGTCGAGTTCGGCGCAAATCGCCCGCGCCAGGTCGATGTGGAAGCCGGACAATCGGCCCGTGCCGTCGAGAAAGTTGAAGGGCGGGAAATCGGTTGTGGTGAGGAACCTGAGCCTCGGCAGCGCCGCAAGGTCCGGTTTCGGCAGCCGCTCCTTGGCATCCCAAAGCACCGGCACCTGCGGTTCCGCTGCCCGCGCAGCGCCGGCAAACGGCTGCACTCCCATCAGCATCGACAGCAAGGCGATGGCTATCCAGCGAGGTGTCACGAAAAAACTCCGCCCGTCTTGACCGTTGGCTTGTGATACGAAAACGGCGCAGGCACAATTGTTTTTGATTTCAACGGGCAAATTTCGGGTTATGCTTTGGCGAGGTTGCAAATAGCCGCACAGAGTCGGCCCGGGGTTGGCGGTCGCTGGCGTTAGAGAAGCTAAGGATGTGGCTTTGCAATCCGGGGTTGATGGCGAAGTGCGGGGCAGGCACGTAGCATCGGTCTCAAGAGCGGTAGGCAACATGGGGTAGATGTTGCGATGGGTTATTTTGACCGGACACTTGAATATATTGACCGGGTGCAGCGTGCCGACACGTCGGCTGCGGTGTGCGAGCAGCTACTTAGTGTCACCTCGAATTTCGGATTGACGGCCCTGATAGCCGCAACGGTGCCGCAGCCCGGTACACCAAGCAGCCAGACGAAGGACCATGTGCTGCTCTGCGATTGGCCTAGCGAATGGCTGGAGCGTTACTTATCGCGCAACTACGTCGACCACGATCCGGTCGTCAGCCATTTGAAGCAGTTTCGGGCGCCATTCCAATGGCGCGATGCCGTTCAAAGCATGCCCGCCGACAAGAGCAGCGCCGAGGTGATGCGCGACGCCCGCCAGTTCAAGCTGCGTGACGGCCTCGCCTTCCCGCTGATCACGCTCGAAGGCCAGATCGCGCTGGTCTCGCTGGGCGGTGAGGCGGTCGAACTGTCCGAAGCCGAATTCGCAATGGTCTCGCTGGCCTCCACCTATGCCATCGGCCGCGCCATGCAGCTTCAAACGACGGCCGGCAAATCTATCGATCACATTGAATTGACGCCGCGCGAGCGCGAATGCCTGCAATGGGCGGCGGTCGGAAAATCCGAGTGGGAAATTTCGCAGATCCTCGGCATCTCGGAGCATACCTCTGAGAAACACCTTCTCAACGCCAAGAGCAAACTAGGCGCCGCCAACCGTGTGCAGGCAGTCGCCGAAGCAGTCAGGCACGGCTATATCAGCTAGGCCGGTTCTGGCGGCCCGAAATTTATGGCCGCATTGTTGGCGTCATATCTTCAGAAAAGACCGGCCCCTGTCGTCCTCTTGAGAGGGCTAATGCTTTCTTAACGCCAAAAGCAGACTCGGCGTCGCCAACAGGGTGCACGCCATCGCGGAGGCGTTTAGACGCAGCTATATTAGCCATGTCGGCTGTGGCAGCCTGGAAATCCTTGCCAACACCTTCGCGCAATTTTTTCGGGAAAGCCCGGCCGTATCTTCCTCTTAAGCCCAGGAGACGGCTAATGCTATTTTCCCTTACCACTCAACAACTGATGGAACGTCCCGACCTATGGGAGGCCGTCCATCGCCTGCGTTACAAGGTCTTCGTCGATGAGATGCGGTGGACCGATCTCGATCGCCCGGACGGCCTCGAAATCGATCAATTCGACCATGATGAGGCCGAACACCACCTGGTCATCCGCAATGGCGAGCTTGCAGGCTATCATCGGATGCTGCCGACCACACGGCCGCATCTCCTTAGCGATGTGATGCCGGAACTCTGCGAGGGAAAGCGCCCTTCGGGACCGAATGTCTGGGAGCTAACCCGTTACGCGGTGGCGCCAGGCTTTCGCGATGGCAAGCGCGGCGTGTCTACGGTCGGCACCGAACTGATCGCCGGCTTCGTCGAATGGGGCCTTGCTCGCAATGTCGATCAGGTCATTATCGAGGTCGAGCCGGTGTGGGTGCTGCGGACGCTGCAGTTGCACTTCCTGGCGACGCCGCTCGGTTACCAGCGCACCTATGGCAACCAGCAGGTCGTCGCCACACTGCTGACCTTCAACGAGCATACGCTGGATGTCGTGCGTTCGCGCCGCAACCATCACGCCCCGGTGTTGGTCAGGGGCACCCCCCACATGCTCGGCATGCGGCAGGCGTCGTGAGACTGTCTTCACCCGACGCGCTTTAATGCATGTCGCTCAAAGTGGCCCCGGTTTTGAGAGAACGACATGCATGAAACAAAGACCTAAAGCGCGTCGCGTGAATCCGTTCAAATGCGATGCGCTTTAGACAATGGCCACAGAGCCCACCTCCGTGTGGGGGTGGGCTCTGTAATTTCAGCCTCTGCCTATCGAGGCCAGTCTCTACTTCTCGAGAAACGACGGCCCTTCGCCGACGATCTTTTTGTCTTCCTTGCCGATGGCGTCGAGATCGCGCCCATCATAGGGCAGTGACAACAGGATGCGCCGCATGACGGCCAGCCGCGAGCGTCGCTTGTCATTGGCCCGCACGATGATCCAGGGCGCGAACTGCTTGTGCGTACGCTCGACCATCTGGTCGCGCGCCTTGGTGTAGTCGTCCCATTTGGTGATGCCGGCAATATCGATCGGCGAGAACTTCCAGTTCTTCAGCGGAGACCAGCGGCGGTCGTGAAACCGTTCGAGCTGGGTTTCGCGGCCGATGTTGAGCCAGAATTTGAAGAAATAGATGCCGTCGTTGGAGATCATCCGCTCGAAATGCGGCGTCTCGTCGAGGAATTTTGCATGCTGTTCCGGTGTGCAGAAGCCCATCACCGGCTCGACGCCGCCGCGGTTGTACCAGGACCGGTCGAAGGTGACGAATTCGCCCGATGTCGGGAAATGGGCGACGTAGCGCTGGTAGTACCATTGCCCGACTTCGGTTGGGGTCGGCTTGGTCAGCGCCACATTGCGCGCGGTTCGAGGATTGAGATACTGGCGCAGCACCGAGATGGTGCCGCCCTTGCCGGCGGCATCGCGCCCCTCGAACAGCGACATCAGTCTGCTGCCGGTCGCCTGCAGCCAGGCCTGCGCCTTGACCAGTTCGATCTGCAGCCGCTCCAGCGTCTCGTCATACTCCTCGGTCTTCATTTTCTTGTCGTAGGGGTAGTCGCCTGCGGTCAGTTTGTGGTCCTCGATCCAGCTGGGAAGCTCGGGGTTTTCGATGTCGAACTCCCGCTCCTTGCCGTCCACCTTGATCTTCAGCGGCCCCTCTGCCGGCTCTGCGGCGGGACTTTCCTTGGCTTTTTTCATCGAGACGAACCTTTCCAGCTTGCGGACTCATGCTATGGGGGGCCTCAAACCCGGTCCAGCGGAAGTTTCGGCGGGACCGGCGCAGAAGCACGGAA
The DNA here is from genome assembly GCF_030323165.1 of Mesorhizobium sp. C416B. Taxonomy (NCBI): domain Bacteria; kingdom Pseudomonadati; phylum Pseudomonadota; class Alphaproteobacteria; order Hyphomicrobiales; family Phyllobacteriaceae; genus Mesorhizobium; species Mesorhizobium sp. C416B. Next base: position 2,977,952 of record NZ_CP100471.1, on the reverse strand, counting down.
AGCACGAATGGCTGACACCGGCGCAGAGCGGACAACCACGGGGCAGGCCGTCGCCGGCCGGCTGTGGAACAGCCGATGGCTGCTTGCCGCCGGTGCGATCGCCATCATGGCCGTTTATGGGTTTGCCGGTATCTCCGCCTATGTCATCCTGGCTGCGTTGACGGTGCTGCTGGCCGCCGCGCTTCTGCCAACCGGTGGCGCCAGCCGGTCTGCTGAGACCATTGCCACGGTCGAGGCGAGCGGGCTACAGCGGCTTTCCGGCGAATATCTTGCGGCTGCCGTTGCCGATCCGCTGATCATCTTCGACCGCACCGCCACCATCGTCCACGCCAATGCCGCCGCCTATGCCGCCTTTGGCGGCATCGCGCCCGGCCTGTCGCTGTCGCTGAAATTCCGCGCCCCGGAAATGCAGGCATTGCTGGACGGCGTACTGTCGGGAGCCGTCGCCTCCGATGCCGTCGACTACACCGAGAAGCTGCCGGTGGAACGCGCCTACCGGGTCAGCGCGTCCTCGGTCGGCCACGCCACCGATCTCTATGTGCTGGTATTCAAGGACCAGAGTGAGACGCGCCGCATCGACCGCATGCGCGCTGACTTCATAGCCAATGCCAGCCACGAGTTGCGCACCCCGCTTGCTTCGATCTCGGGCTTCATCGAGACGTTGCGCGGCCCGGCCCGCAACGATCCGGCGGCGCGCGAGCAGTTCCTGCAGATCATGCAGAACCAGACCGGCCGCATGGCGCGCCTCATCGACGATCTCCTGTCGCTGTCGAGGCTTGAAATGAAGCCTTACCTGAGGCCGGGAACCGAGGTCGATCTGCGCCAGACCATCGACAGCGTCATCGATTCACTGGGCCCGCTCGCCAGCGAGAACGGCGTCGTCATCGAACGCGACTACGCCGAGGGGCCGCTCGACGTGCCCGGAGACCGCGACGAGCTGTTCCAGGTGTTCGAGAATCTCTTGGAAAACGCCTGCAAATACGGCCAGCCTGGCGGACGCGTCACGGTGTCGATCGCGCGGGGCGAGGCCGGCCCGGAACCGGGCATCGATGTCACCATCAGGGACTATGGCCCGGGCATCCCGGAAGAGCACATACCGCGCATTACCGAGCGCTTCTATCGCGTCGACGTGGAGAGCAGCCGCACGCAGAAAGGCACCGGTCTTGGCCTGTCCATCGTCAAGCATATTCTGACGCGCCACAACGCCCGGCTTTCGATCAAGTCGGAAGTTGGCAAGGGCGCGGCGTTCACGGTCCATTTGCCGGCAGGCTGAGGCGGTACTATCTGCTAACTGCCTGTTTCTTCTTTCTGTCATCCGGCTAGCGTATCAGCACAGGGTCGAGGAAAACGACTCAACAGGCCAAAGATTTAAGGAAGGCATTTCGCCCATGCAGTCCGTACACATTGTCAGCGCCTATGACGAAGAGCTGAAATACCTGGCGAAGCGCATCGCTGCGATGGGCGGCCATGCCGAGCGCATGGTCGAGCAGGCGATCCAGGCGCTGGTCAATGCCGATCCCGGCCTCGCCCAGAAGGTCATTCGTGACGACATCGTGCTTGACGATGGCCAGCGCGAAATCGACGACAAAGCCATCGTCATCATCGCCAAGCGCCAGCCCATGGCGACGGATCTGCGCGAGATCGTCGGCGCCATCCGCATTTCGGCCGACCTCGAACGGGTCGGTGACCTCGCCAAGAACGTCGCCAAGCGTGTGGTCAGCGTCATTGACGGCCGCCAGCCGACCAGCCTGTTTCGCGGCCTCGAGGCGCTTGCCGAACTCGCTTTGACCCAGCTCAAGGAAGTGCTCGACGTCTATGCCTCGCGCTCGGTCGAGAAAATAGGCTTCGTTCGCGACCGCGACGACCAGATCGACGCCATGTACACCTCGCTGTTTCGCGAGCTTTTGACCTACATGATGGAAGATCCGCGCAACATCACGCCGTGCACGCATCTGCTGTTTTGCGCCAAGAACATCGAGCGCATCGGCGACCACGCCACCAACATTGCCGAGACGATCTACTACATCGTCACCGGCGAGCAGTTGCCGGCCGAGCGTCCAAAGGGCGACAAGACCGACAAGATTGCCCTTCCGGCGCTGCCGGTGAAGTGATCGCGCACCCCTCGAACGCTTAATCATATTGCGCTAAACTACCCGGATGTTAGCGTCTCGGTTCCTGGCCAAGGCCAGGCGCTCAGGAGGCTGCGATGGAATATGTCCGAGAGTTCAAGCCGGCGCCGGCATCGTCCGGCATCATCGCGTCGAGCGTCTACACCGCCGGCAAGCGCATCGCCGACATTCCGATCGAGGAAGCCGGTGAATGGGCCAAGAAGTCGGGCCATGTCGTCTGGATCGGGCTGCTCGAACCCGACCGCGAGCTTCTGCTGCGCGTCAAGGCGCAATTCCATTTGCATGAGCTGGCGATTGAAGACGCCGAACATCCGCACCAGCGGCCGAAGATCGAGCAATATGGCGATGCGCTGTTCATCGTTGCCCGCACTGCACAGCTGATCGACGGACGCGTCACCTTCGGCGAGACGCATCTGTTCGTCGGCTCGGGCTATATCGTCAGCGTCAGGCATGGTCCCTCGACCTCATACGCCGCCGTGCGCCAGCACTGGGAAAGCTGTCCGCACTCACTGGCCAAGGGCGAGGATTTCGTCCTCTACGCCATCCTCGACTTCATCGTCGACAACTACATGCCGGTGCTAGAGCAGATCGAGGACGAGGTCGAGGCGATCGAGGACAGGGTGCTGCTGAAGCCGATGACCGGTCCCGACATCGAGCGGCTCTATATGCTGCGCCGCGATCTGTTGCGCCTGCGCAATGCGGCGCTGCCGCTGGTCGAGGTCTGCCGCCGGCTGACCAGCGCCGAACTGCCGCAGATCCATACCGCAATGCATCCGCTGTTTCGCGATGTCACCGACCATATCCGCACCGTGCAGGAAAAGATCGACAGCCTGCGCGAGGTTCTGGCGTTCGCTTTCGAAGCCAGCCTGCTGGTCGGCCAGAGCCAGGAAACCGCGAACACCAAGAAGCTGGCCTCATGGGCGGCGATCCTGGCGGTGCCGACGGCGCTCGCCGGCATTTACGGCATGAATTTCGACGACATGCCGGAACTGAAGATGCAATACGGCTATCCCGTCGTATTGGTCTCGATCGCGCTGATCTGCTCGTTTTTGTATTGGCGATTTCGGAAGAGTGGGTGGCTGTGATGGTAGGCAGTAGGCAGTAGGCAGTAAGCAGTAAGCAGTAAGCAGTAAGCAGTAAGCAGTAAGCAGTAAGCAGTAAGCAGTAAGCAGTAGGCAGAATAAGGTAGCGCCTCACGAGCGCTACCCCATTCCCTACTGCCCAGTCCCCAATCCCTATTCCTAACTACCGGCTCCTGCGCCGCTCTGAAGCCGGCTGGAACGCCACCCTTGCGTGGTACTTGCAGTAAGGTCCGGTTTCAGCCGCCTCGTTGCCGCAGAAGTTGAAGTCTTCCGACAGCGGATCGCCATTCGGCCATTTGCAGGTGCGCTCGGTGAGATCGGTGAGCTGCAGATGCCGCGAGATCGGCACGACGACGTTTTCGACCGGGCGGATGTAGTGGCGCGCCACTGGCTCGGCGTCGAACTGCGCCTGCAGCGCGTTCGCCCCGATCGAAGTCGTGACATGGCGCTGCGCGGTTGCGGCGCGCGGCACCGATTTCTGGATCGAAGATCCCTGCGTTGTCTTCTTCTGACGCGCCGGCGTCGCGGTCGAGCGTCCGCGGCCCGACAGCTTCAGCCGGTGCACCTTGCCGATGACCGCGTTGCGGCTGACCCCGCCGAGTTGGGCGGCGATCTGGCTTGCGCTCAAGCCCTCCGACCACAGTTTCCTGAGAAGTTCGACCCGCTCGTCAGTCCAGTTCATGAGACCGCGCTCCTGCTAAGTGTGCGGCAGCCGGAATCCGTTCCCGACCCGGCAATCTTTGCCGGGGCAGACACCACATATATTAGGTGATTAGGTCCGCCGCACGAAATCTAGTTATTTCCCGACTACAATTACCTCATGTGTTGACTCGGTGACAAGAGTCCCAGGTGCAACACGAATCGGTTTTTTAGGTTTTCCCCAACTTGCCCGGTCGCTTATGAGCCAGCGTCTCGTCGGAGCTTGCCGCGCGCCTCTGCACGACGTTTTCGTTGACTTCATGGCCGAAAAACACGATAAGCCGCAAAGGCCGCCGCTTTGGCGGCTTTTTTGATTTTTCCGGTACCGGAGACGCATATAATGAGCGGTTCGGCGCTTTACGAGACCTTTGCCCGCGCCCCTTTGGCCTTCGATCATGGCGAAGGCACCTGGCTGGTTACCGACAAGGGCGAGCGATATCTCGATTTCGCTGGCGGCATCGCGGTCAATTCGTTGGGCCACAGCCATCCGCATCTGGTCTCGGCCCTGACCGAACAGGCGGCCAAGCTCTGGCACGTCTCCAATCTCTACGAGATCCCGGGGCAGACCCGGCTCGGCGAGCGGCTGGCTGACGCCACCTTCGCCGACAAGGTGTTCTTCACCAATTCCGGCGCCGAGGCGCTCGAATGCGCGATCAAGACGGCGCGGCGCTACCAGTTCGTCAAGGGCCATCCCGAGCGCTTCCGGGTCGTCACCTTCGAAGGCGCCTTCCACGGCCGCACGCTGGCGACCATCGCCGCCGGCGGCCAGTACAAATATCTCGAAGGTTTTGGGCCCAAGGTCGAAGGCTTCGACCAGGTCGGCTTCGACGACATCGACGCCGCCGAGAAGGCGATCACACCAGAGACCGCCGCGATCCTGATCGAACCGGTGCAAGGCGAGGGCGGCATCCGCCCGGTGCCGACGCAATCCTTGAAACGGCTGCGGCAGCTCTGCGACCAGCACGGCCTGCTGCTGATCTTCGATGAGGTCCAGTGCGGTATCGGTCGCACCGGAAAGCTGTTCGCGCATGAATGGACCGGCGTGACGCCCGACATCATGGCGATTGCCAAGGGCATTGGCGGCGGCTTCCCGATGGGCGCGTGCCTCGCCACCGACGACGCTGTCGTCGGCATGACGGCAGGCGTGCATGGCACCACTTTCGGCGGCAATCCGCTGGCCATGGCGGTCGGCAACGCTGTGCTCGACGTCGTGCTGGAAGACGGCTTCCTCGAAGACGTCCAGCGCAAGGCATTGCTGATGAAGCAGGGCCTGGCGGCGGTCGCCGACGAATTTCCTGATGTCATCGAAGGCATCAGGGGCAGCGGCCTGATGCTTGGCCTGAAATGCGCCATGCCCAACACCAAGGTCAACATGGCGCTGCGCGACCAGCATCTGCTGGCGGTGCCGGCCGGCGACAACGTCATTCGTCTGCTGCCGCCGCTGACCGTCACCGACGCCGAGATCGGCGAAGCGCTCGATCGCATCCGCGCCGGCGCCAAGGGCCTGACCGACGCCATCGCCGCGGCCGCCGCGAAGTAATCCCGAGAACCATTCCCGATGAGCCTTCGCCATTTCACCGATCTTTCCGCCGTTTCCGAAGGCGATCTGCGCCTGATGCTGGACGATGCGGTGGTGCGCAAGGCGCGCCTCAAGGCCGGCGAACGGACCAAACCGCTCGAAGGCAAGGTGCTGGCCATGATCTTCGACAAGCCGTCGACGCGCACGCGCGTGTCCTTCGACGTCGGCATGCGACAGCTCGGCGGCGAGACCATCATGCTGACCGGCACCGAAATGCAGCTCGGCCGTTCCGAGACCATTGCCGACACCGCCAAGGTGCTGTCGCGCTATGTCGACGCCATCATGATCCGCACCACGTCGCATGAGCGGCTGCTCGAGCTGACCGAGAATGCCACGATTCCGGTCATCAACGGGCTGACCGACGACACCCATCCCTGTCAGCTGATGGCCGACATCATGACCTTCGAGGAGCATCGCGGTCCGGTTGCCGGCAAGACCATCGCCTGGACCGGCGACGGCAACAACGTGCTGCATTCGCTGCTCGAAGCTTCGGCGCGGTTCCGCTTCAACCTGAACGTCGCAGTGCCGGAAGGCAGCGAGCCGGCGCAAAAGCATATCGACTGGTCGAAGAGCAATGGCGGCAAGCTGCACTTCACCCGCTCGCCCGAGGAAGCCGTCGACCAAGCCGACTGCATCGTCACCGACTGCTGGGTGTCGATGGGCCAGGAACACCGCGCCCGCGGCCATAATGTCTTCTCGCCCTATCAGGTCAATGCGGCGCTGATGGCCAGGGCCAAGCCCGACGCCCTGTTCATGCACTGCCTGCCGGCGCATCGCGGCGAGGAAGTCACCGACGAGGTCATCGACGGTCCGCATTCGGTTGTCTTCGACGAAGCCGAGAACCGGCTCCACGCCCAGAAGGCGGTTTTGGCCTGGTGTCTGGGCGCTTGATCTCCAGGCGCTTGATCTCCAAGCGCTTGATCCGGGGCGGCGCGATGCCTATTTGCGCCCCATCACGCAAATCAAGCGCGTTTGGACGCATGCACCCCTCCGGGCCGCATGGCCGCGCCCTGGAGCTTTGTCATGTTGGAAACGCATCAAGTGACTGAACATCACCCCAAACTCGGCGAGTTCGGCTATGCCGGCGACGATCATGTCGTACCCTTCGAGGTCGGCCCGCTCGACGTGCGCGGCCGCACCGTGCAACTCGGGCCGATGCTCGACGCCATCCTCAACCGTCACGACTATCCCGAGCCGGTCGCCCGCCTGCTGGCGGAAGCCTGTGTGCTGACGGTGCTGCTCGGCACCTCGCTCAAATTCGAAGGCAAGTTCATCCTGCAGACCCGCACCGACGGCCCGGTCGACATGCTGGTCGCGGATTTCTCCACGCCTTCGGCATTGCGCGCCTATGCGCGTTTCGACGCCGACCGGCTGGAGGCCCTGGTGGCCGCAGGCCAGACCTCGCAGCAGACGCTGCTGGGCAGCGGCGTTTTGGCGCTGACCATCGACCAGGGCGCGCACACGCAGCGCTATCAGGGCATCGTCCAGCTCGACGGCGAGACGCTGGAGGACGCCGCGCGCACCTATTTCCGCCAGTCGGAGCAGATCCCGACCGACCTCAGGCTGTCGGTGGCCAAGCTTCTGACGCCAGGTCCCGGCGGCGCTCGTGAGCAGTGGCGCGCCGGCGGCATCCTGGCGCAGTTCCTGCCGCAGTCACCCGAGCGCATGCGCGTGCCCGACATTTCGGGCGGCGACGGCGATCCGCGTGACGTGACGCAGGAGCCGGCCGACAATTCGTGGCGCGAGCTGGTGGCGCTGCTCGGCACCATCGAGCCGACCGAGCTGATCGACCCGACCATCGGCGCCGAGCGGCTGCTCTACAGGCTGTTCCACGAACATGGCGTGCGCGTCTTCGGCGGCGTGCCGGTCGCCGACCAATGTTCCTGCTCAAGGGACAAGATACGCGGCATCCTCGAGGGGTTTTCCGCGCAGGAGATCAAGGACAGCACCGAAGATGGCGGCATCCACGTCGCCTGCGAGTTCTGCTCGAAGCAGTACGACTTCGACCCGGCGGAGTTTGCAACTCAGTAGCATCTCTTCCTTCTCCCCGTTCACGGGGAGAAGGTGCCCGAAGGGCGGATGAGGGCAGCGCGAACTTTGGTGAATGGCCGCGCATAGCCTAGGTCATGTGCGTGGAAGATAACCTCATGACTCTGGCGCTGCCCCTCATTGCCCTGCCGGGCATTTCTCCCCGTATAGTGACGGGGAGAAAACCCCTAATTTACCGTCCGTCGGGTCCCCGGCAGATCCAGCGAAAACGCGGGAATAGCGACGTCGAACGTCTCGCCCTTTTTGTTGCGCATGGTGTAGTGGCCGACCATGAAGCCGGAGGGCGTCGAGAGCGGGCAGCCTGACGTGTATTGATAGCTGTCGCCGGGATTGAGCTCAGGCTGGTCGCCGACCACGCCGGCGCCGCGCACTTCCTCGACCCGGCCGCTGCCGTCGGTGATGTGCCAGTAACGCGCCATAAGCTGCACGAAATCGTCCGACTGGTTGTCGATCGTCACCTGGTAGCCCCAGACATAACGGTTCTCCGCCGGGTCCGAGCGGTCCTCCAGGTAGAACGGTCTGACCTGCACTTCGATGTTGCGCGTGACGGCGCGGTACATGGGCTGCTCCGGTTGCGCAGCAGGGAACATTTGTCGCGCCATGCGGTTTGATACGCGCAGAGCGGCATGTCCTGCCAGCCTCAAAGCGCAGTGCCGACAAACAATGTCATTTAAGTGACACATGACAATGTTGGTGTGCGCAAACCTTGCCGGCGACTCAAGGCCCATCTGTCGACTGACAAAGCAGCCGCGAGCGGCCTTTCCGGAGTGACCAGATCTCGATGGAACCAGCTCTCACAGCCGCCTTCGCTTCCTCCGCTTTGCTTCTTTCCAATCTCGCCAGCATCCTGCTTGCTTCGTCGAAACTGCAAGCGCGTCGCCTTATCCCTCCGCCGTCCGGCGAGCAGCCACCGGTCTCGATCGTCGTGCCGTCGCGCGGCGTGGAGCCGTTCACACAAGAGACGCTGCAGCGAGCCTTCTCGCTCGACTGGCCGCGCTACGAACTGATCTTCTGCGTCGCTCACGCCGACGATCCCGTCGTCAAACTGATAAACAGGGCGATCGTCCTGTTTCCCAACGTGCCGGCCCGGCTGCTGATCGGCGACGACCGCGTCAGCAGCAACCCGAAGCTCAACAACTGCGTCAAGGGCTGGGAAGCGGCGCGCTATCATTGGGTTATTCTGGCGGATTCCAACGTGCTGATGCCAAGGGATTACGTCCAGCACCTGATGGCGGCCTGGCGGACCAATACCGGGCTTATCTGCTCGACGCCGATCGGCTCGCGGCCGGATGGCTTCTGGGCCGAGGTCGAATGCGCGTTCCTCAACACGCTGCAGGCGCGCTGGCAATATGCCGGCGAGGCGCTTGGCCTCGGCTTTGCCCAGGGCAAGAGCATGCTGTGGAACAAGCCGATGCTCGATACCAATGGCGGTATCCGCGCGCTGGCCGCCGAGATCGCCGAGGATGCTGCTGCAACCAAGCTGGTCAACGGACTGGGCCTGCACGTCAATCTCGTTGCCTCGCCTTTCGAGCAACCACTGGGGCAGCGCCGACTTGCCGACATCTGGTCGCGCCAGGCGCGCTGGGCGCGGTTGCGCCGCGTCACCTTCCCGCTGTTTTTCGCACCCGAGATCCTGACCGGCGTCGCCGTGCCGTTGGCGTTGGCGCTGGTGGCGGCCGCAAGTGCCGGCATCAGCCTGCCGGCCACGGTGTTGGCCGTGCTGACGGCGGCCTACATTCCCGAATGCGCGCTGGCCGCGGCCAAGGGCTGGCACCTGTCGCTGCGCATGGTCCCGGCGATGATGGTGCGCGACATGATGCTTCCCGCCATCTGGGCGCGCGGCTGGCTGAGCGGCGCCGTCGACTGGCGCGGCAACATCATGACCATCGGCACCAAGACGGCCGAACTGGAAGAGGTTTCGTCGGGAGCGTGACGCCTCGCGGCCTATCCGGCTGCCTTCAGCGCCTGCGCAACGTCCTCCAGCAGATCGTCCGTGTCCTCAAGGCCGACCGACAGCCTGAGCGTTCCCGGCCCGATGCCGAGCTCGGCGCGCGCTTCATCGCTGAGGTTCTTGTGCGTGGTGGTCGCCGGATGGGTGATCAGGCTCTTGGCGTCGCCGAGATTGTTGGAGATCAGCACGATGTCGAGCGCGTTCTGCAAGGCGAAGGCCGCCTGCTTGCCGCCCTTCACGTCGAGGCAGATCAGCGTCGATCCGCCCGTCATCTGCTTCTTGACGATGTCGGCCTGCGGGTGGTCGGCGCGGCCGGGATAGATGACGCGGGCGATTTCCGGCCGTCCTGCCAGGAAATCCGCGATCTTGGCCGCGCTTTCAGTCTGCTGGCGCACCCGAACCGGCAGCGTCTCCAGGCCCTTGAGCAGCGTCCAGGCGTTGAACGGCGACAGGCTCGGGCCGGTGTGGCGGAAATAGTCGTGCAAATTCTCGTCGATCCATTTCTTGTCCGACAGGATGATGCCGCCGAGACAGCGTCCCTGGCCGTCAATGTGCTTGGTCGCGGAGTAGACGACGATATGGGCGCCGAGCTGCAAGGGCTTCTGCTGCAAGGGCGTGGCAAAGACATTGTCGACGATCAGCCTGGCGCCGATCGAGGTGGCGAGCGCCGCCACCGCTGCGATGTCGACCACTTCCAGCGTCGGATTGGTCGGGCTTTCCAGGAAGAACAGTTTCGTGTTCGGCCGCACCGCCTTTTCCCAGTTGACGATGTCGGTGCCGTCGACCAGCGTTGCCTCGATGCCGTATTTCGGCGCCAGCGTCTCGACCACCCAGCGGCAGGAGCCGAACAGCGCGCGCGCCGCAACGATATGGTCGCCGGCCTTGGCGCTGCACAGCAGCGCTGCCGTCACCGCCGCCATGCCCGACGCCGTGGCGCGGGCATCTTCGGCACCCTCCAGCGCGCACATGCGCTTTTCGAACATGTCGACCGTAGGGTTGGCGTAGCGCGAATAGATGAAGCCCGGCTCCTCGCCCTTGAAACGGGCTTCCGCGGCCTGCGCCGTTTCATAGACATAGCCTTGAGTGAGATACATCGCTTCCGACGTCTCGCCGAACTGGGAACGCAGTGTTCCCCCGTGCACGAGTGCGGTCTGAGGCTTCCAGTTACGCTTCTTGGTGCTCATCGCTTTTGTTCCAGACACAAAAAAACCGGCCGCGAAAGTCGCAACCGGTCCATATGGCCTGGCGGCCCGACGGTCCTTTAGCGACTTGTTTAACGTGGCTGCAAGCCGACCGGCCAAATCACCACGGGATAACGACCCTTTAGACCTCACCTGCGCTTGCGTCAATTGCCGGCTTCATTAAGAGGTTTGTACCAGGCAGGTTCCGCAATAATATCCAGCGGTTTTGCGGCAAGAACCTGCCACAAAGAGACCGACCTTGGAGCGGAGCCAGCCTTTTGCGGCAGACAGGCATTCTTCCCGATCAGGACATTTCCGCGCTGTTTCAGTCCGGCGCGCTGAAGTCGCCGCGCGCGCTCGATGTCGACCAGGTGCAGCCGGCGAGCCTCGATCTCAGGCTCGGCGACAAGGCTTTTCGCGTGCGCGCCTCCTTCCTGCCGGGTCCCGATCATCTGGTGGCCGACAAGCTTCACCGGCTGAAATTGCACGAATTCAGTCTCGCCGAGGGCGCGGTGCTGGAAACCGGCTGCGTCTACATCGTGCCGCTGCTCGAAAGCCTGGCGCTGCCCGCAAACGTGTCGGCCTCGGCCAACCCGAAGAGCTCGACCGGCCGGCTCGACATCTTCACCCGGGTGATGACCGATCGCGGCCATGAGTTCGACAAGATCGCCCCCGGCTATCACGGGCCGCTTTATCTCGAAGTCAGTCCACGCACCTTCCCGATCGTCGTACGCGCCGGATCGAGGCTGTCGCAGATCCGCTTTCGCACTGGCAACGCGCTGTTGTCGGAGGCAGAACTGAACGAATTGCACCGCGCCGAGATGCTGGTGGCGACCGAGCCGCCCAACATTTCCGGCGGCGGCATTGCGCTGTCGATCGATCTTGACGGCGACCAGAACGGCCTGGTCGGCTATCGCGGCAAGCATCACACCGGCTTGGTCGATGTCGACAAGCGCGCCGCCCAGGATGCCGTCGATTTCTGGGAGCCGCTCTATAAGAGCGGCGCCGGCGAACTGGTGCTCGACCCGGACGAGTTCTACATCCTGGTCAGCCGCGAAGCCGTGCACGTGCCGCCGCTCTACGCCGCCGAGATGACGCCCTTCGATCCGCTGGTTGGCGAATTCCGTGTTCACTATGCCGGCTTCTTCGATCCGGGCTTCGGCCATTCGGCCTCAGGCGGCACCGGCAGCCGGGCGGTGCTCGAAGTGCGCAGCCACGAAGTGCCGTTCATCCTCGACCACGGCCAGATTGTCGGCCGGCTGGTCTACGAACACATGCTGAAGCGGCCGCAGGCGCTTTACGGCACCGATCTCGGCTCGAATTACCAGGCGCAAGGCCTCAAGCTCTCCAAGCATTTCCGCCCCGCCGGCTGAACCTTCGATCACCGTCAGGCAAAATACTTGCCTGCGCTGCCTCACCATGCTTGGCTGCCTTTCGGTGGCCGGCAAGAGAACGGCGCGCAAGGGGAACCAAAATGCAGATTTCAAGATGGATCATATCGGCAGCGGGCGCTGCCATGCTGGTGATATCGGCCGGCTCGCTGGCTGAGGCGCAGGAGAAATTGAAGATCGGCACCGAGGGCGCCTATCCGCCCTTCAACACCATCACCGCGGACGGCAAGATCGAGGGCTTCGACATCGACATTGCCAATGCGCTGTGTGCGCAGATGAAGGTCGAGTGCGAGATCGTCACCCAGGACTGGGACGGCATCATCCCGGCGCTGCAGGCGAAAAAGTTCGACGCCATCATCGCCTCGATGAGCATCACCGAGGAGCGCAAGAAACAGGTCGCCTTCACCAACAAATACTACACGACGCCGCTGGCGCTGGTGGCGCCGAAGGACAGCGACCTCACTTCCACCGAACCGGCAGCCCTTGCCGGCAAGACGGTGGGCGCGCAGGCCTCGACCACCCAGGCCGACTATGCGCAGGACGCCTATGGCAAGGCCGGCGCCGAGGCGAAACTCTACCCCACCCAGGAAGAGGCGATCACCGACCTGCAGAACGGCCGTCTCGACGCCGTCATCTCCGACAAATTCGTGCTGATGGACTGGCTGAAGAAGGCGAGCGAAGGCTGCTGCAAGCTTGTCGGCGACGTCAAGGGCACCGAGACGCAAGCCGGCATCGCTGTCCGCCTGGAGGACACGGCGCTGCGCGACAAGCTGAATGCGGCGATAGACGCCATCGTCGCCGACGGCACTTACAAGAAGATCCAGGCCAAGTATTTCGATTTCGATATTTATTGAGTCCCGTCCGCCGGCGTCAGCCGCGAAAGAGATACTCTTTCGCGGCGCCAAGGCAGGCATGAAAATGGCCGATAAACAGCAGTTCGCGTGCGGCCAAACGTTTCCTGCCCCAAAAGCCTTCGGTCAGTTTGACCTCGTCGAGCGAAGCGTTTGAGCCGCGCTTCAACGGGAACAACTGCTTGTCGAGGCAACCGAGGACATGGGCCTTGGCGGAGTCGATGCCGCAGACCTTGCCATTGTTGTTCAGCCTGTCGCTGCGAAGCGCTGATGTCATGTGATCCGTGTTGCGCATCAGAAAGCTCACCTGGGCTTTCGAATAGCCGGTTGCCAGAAGACGGCTCGTCATCGCCAAACGGGCTTCACGATAGGACTTCGGGCTGCACTGGCCGGCGCTAAAGGCCACCGACGGTTGGGTCAGGAACAGGGCCACGCCCGTGAACACAATGACAAGCCGCATTCCGTTCATTTCCGGCTCCCAAATTGTGATGCTGCCTCAAAGCGCCTTCACCGCCACCTTAACCGGCTGCTCAATCTCCAGCGGGTTGCGCAGCGGCAGGCCGAAATCCGCGGCCTCGATCTCGAACACGTCGCCGGCCTGAGTCTTGATGCCGTCGGCAAAGGACAGCGTCGCCGTGCCGAACATGTGCACATGCACGTCGCCCGGCTGGCGGAAGGCCGAATATTTGAAGTGATGATGTTCGAGATTGGCGATTGTGTGCGACATGTTCGCTTCGCCCGACAGGAACGGCTTTTCCCACAGCAAATTGCTGTCGCGATAGATTCGCGATGAGCCCCTGACGTCGGCCGGCAGGTCGCCGATCAGGATTTCCGGCCCGAACGAGGCGTTGCGCAGTTTGGAATGTGCCAGGAACAGATAGTTCACCCGCTCGGTAACATGATCGGAAAACTCGTTCGACAGCGTGAAGCCGACGCGGAACGGCGCGCCGTCGTCGCCGATGACATAGATGCCGGCGATTTCCGGCTCCTCGCCGGCGTCCTGCGCGAAGGCCGGCGACATCAATGCGGCGCCCGGCGCCACCGCCATGGTGCCGTTGCCCTTGTAGAACCATTCCGGCTGCACGCCGGTCTGGCCCTTGGCCGGCTTGCCGCCTTCGAGCCCCATGCGGAACATCTTCATGGAATCGGTGAGCTGCTCCTCGCCGCCATCGCTGAGCTTCTTGTGCATGGAATCGCGTGTCGCCGCCGAGCCGAGATGGGTCAGGCCGGTGCCGGTCAGATGCAGATGCGCAGGATCGGGATGGTTGATCGGCGACACCAGCCGGCCCTTCTTGTAGACGGCGTCGAGGTCTATCGCTTCACCGAACCCCTTGCGCTCGATCAGCGCGGCGAGGCCCGTTCCGGTGCGCGCGGCTTCCATGGCCAGCGAATAGACGCTGCGGGCGCCGTTGATGATCCTGGTCTTGCCGCCGCCATTGCGGGCGACGACGCGGATGGTCTCGGCGTCGTCGAGGATCTGGGAGATCAGCATGATGAAATCCTCTCTCATGTGCCTTGGCCGGGTTGCCCCTTGGCAAACCTTGACCTGCGCGGCTCGGACCTCGCCGCGCCACGGGTTGAACTCTTCGTCCGGATTGCGCTCGCGAGCTCCATCCCTCGGGGGACTTCTTATGCCGACAACTTGCCGGCTGCGCCGCGACCGTATGCCTCCTGCTTGCCTCGCTGAAGCTTGTCAGGCCTTGTTCTTGTTGTAGACGTCGAAGATCACGGCGCCGAGCAGCACCAGGCCTTTGACCACCTGCTGCCAGTCGACATTGACGCCCATGATCGACATGCCGTTGTTCATCACGCCCATGATGAAGCCGCCGACGACCGCCCCGATAACCTGGCCGACGCCGCCCATCGCCGAGGCGCCGCCGATGAACACTGCGGCGATGACATCGAGCTCCGAGCCGAGACCCGCCGCCGGCACCGCCTGGCCGAGACGAGCCGCGATGATCAGGCCGCCAAGCGCCGACAGCACGCCCATATTGATGAACACCATCAGCGTCAGCCGCTCGGTGTTGATGCCCGACAGCTGCGCCGCCTTGGGATTGCCGCCCATGGCGTAGATGCGCCTCCCGATGGTCATGCGCTTGGTGACGAAGACGAACAGCGTGATCAGCACGCCCATGACCAGCAGCACCACGGGCAGGCCGCGGTAGCTGGCAAACTCATAGACCAGGAACAGCGCCAGCGCGCTGGCGACCAGCGTCTTGACGACGAACAGGGTGAAGGGCTCGGCCTCATAACCATGGCGTTCTCGTTTGCGCCGGGTGCGGACCCCGAAATAGGCATAGGCGAGCACGGCGATCAGCCCCAGCACGACCGTCGTCATGTGCAGGGTCACGCCGCTGCCCATGATGGTCTTGCCGGCTGCGTTCACGACCGGCGGGACGAGCGTCAGTGGGCCGATCACATCCGGGATGAAGCCGGAGCTGAGCATCTTGAAGTCGTCGGGAAGCGGACCCACCGACGAGCCGCCGCCAAGCAACGCCTGGCAAATGCCGCGGAAGATCAGCATGCCGGCCAGCGTGACAATGAAGCTCGGTATCCGGTGATAGGCGATCCAATACCCTTGCGCGGCGCCGATCAGGCCACCCGCGACCAGGCAGACGATCGAAACCACCAGCGGATTGCTCAGCGGTCCGAGCTGCCAGATAACCATCATGTTTGCCGCCAGCGCGCCGATGAAACCGGCGACCGATCCGACGCTGAGGTCGATATAGCCCGATACGATCACCAGCAGCATGCCGAGCGCCATCACGATGATGAAGGAGTTCTGCTGCACCAGATTACTGAGATTGACCGGCTTGAACAACGTCCCCGACGTGGTGAACTGGAAGAACAGCATGATGACGATCAGGGCTATGATCAGTCCGTATTCGCGTAAATTCGTCGCCAGCGCCGAGACGGCGATGCGCGGGCGCTGTTCGTCGGCGACGTTGCCCTGCGGGGCGGGGGCGCTTTCGGTGCTCATGCTGCTTTTCCTTCTCCCCGGACGATGGCGCGCATTATCTTTTCCTGGCTTGCTTCCGCCGCCGGCATTTCGCCCACCATGCGCCCTTCGTTCATGACGTAGATGCGGTCGGTAATCCCCAGCAATTCCGGCATTTCCGACGAGATGACCACGATCGCCTTACCCTCCGAGGCAAGGCGCGCGATGATCGTGTAGATTTCATATTTGGCGCCGACATCGATGCCGCGTGTCGGCTCGTCGAGGATCAGCACGTCAGGGTCGGCAAACAACCATTTCGACAGCACCACCTTCTGCTGGTTGCCGCCGGAAAGATTGCCGGTCATCTGATAGACGCTTGACGCACGGATATTGGTCTTCTTGCGATAGTCGTTGGCGACCGCAAGCTCGCGCATGTCGTCGATCACGCTGTGGCGCGACACGCCGTCGAGATTGGCCAGCGTAATGTTATGCTTGATATGGTCGATAAGGTTGAGGCCGTAGGTTTTGCGGTCCTCGGTGACATAGGCGATGCCGTGTTGGACCGCCTTGCTTACCGAGGAGACATCGACCGGCTTGCCCTTGAGCAGCACTTCGCCGGTGATGCGGCGGCCATAGGAGCGGCCGAACAGGCTCATGGCGAATTCGGTGCGGCCGGCGCCCATCAGCCCGGCGATGCCGACCACCTCGCCCTTGCGCACATTGATGTCGATGCCCTTGATCACCTGTCGCTCGGCATGGAGCGGGTGATAGACCGACCAGTTCTTCACCTCGAACACGACTTCGCCGATCTTGGGCTCGCGCGGCGGATAGCGGTCGTCTAGCGAACGGCCGACCATCGAGGTGATGATGCGGTCTTCGGAGATATCCTTCTTGGCCAGCGTCTCGATGGTGCGCCCGTCACGGATGACGGTTACCTTGTCGGCGACCCGGTTGATCTCGTTGAGCTTGTGCGAGATCAGGATCGAGGTCATGCCTTGGCGCTTGAATTCGAGCAGAAGATCGAGCAGCGCCTGGCTGTCTTTCTCGCTGAGCGACGCGGTCGGCTCGTCGAGGATCAAAAGCTTGACGTCCTTGCTCAGCGCCTTGGCGATCTCGACCAGCTGCTGCTTGCCGACGCCGATATTGGTGATCAGTGTCTTGGGGTCCTCCTTGAGGCCCACCTTCTTCAACAGGGCAGCGGTGCGCGCCTCGTTGGCATCCCAGTCGATGACGCCGTATCGGGCGTTTTCGTTGCCGAGGAAGATATTTTCGGTGATCGACAGCATCGGCACCAGCGCTAGCTCCTGGTGGATGATGACGATGCCCTTGTGTTCGCTGTCATGGATACCTTTGAACTGGCATTCCTGACCCTGAAAAATGATCTGGCCGTCATAGGTGCCGGCGGGATAGACGCCCGACAGGACCTTCATCAGCGTCGACTTGCCGGCGCCGTTCTCGCCAACCACGGCGTGGATCTCGCCTTCTTCGACGCTGAGGTTGACGTTCGACAGCGCCTTCACGCCGGGGAACGTCTTGGTGATGTCGCGCATCTCCAAAATCGTCGTCATCAGGGCAAGCTCCTCCTGTTGCATGTCGCTCCAAAGTGCTTGCGGTTTGAGACAACGACATGCACGCAAACTAAGTCCGGTAGAAACAATACCGGGGTCGCTTGTGAACGGACAGGGGTCCTGCGTCGGGCAGGACCCCTGTCTTTATAAACGGATTACTTCAGTTCGTCGGCCTTGATGTAGCCGGAGTCGACGACCAGTGCCTGATAGTTCGACTTGTCGACCTCATGCGGCGTCAAAAGGATCGAGGGGACGACCTTGACGTCGTTGTTGTAGGTCTTTTCATCGAGGCCGTCCGGCTTGCCGCCCGAGAGCACCTTGTCGACGAGTTCGACGGTGGCCTTTGCCAGTTCGCGGGTGTCCTTGAACACGGTCGAGTATTGCTCGCCCGTGATGATCAGCTTGACCGAAGCAGTCTCGGCGTCCTGGCCGGTCACGATCGGCCACGGCTGGGCGTCGGTGCCGTAACCCACGGCGCGCAGCGAAGCGGTGATGCCGCGCGACAGGCCGTCATAGGGCGAAAGAACGCCATCGACGCGGCTGCCGTCCGAGTAGTTGGCCGACAGCAGGTTGTCCATGCGCGCCTGGGCGGTGGCGGCGAGCCAGCGCAGCGTGCCGACCTTGTCCATGCCGGTCTGGCCGGACTTGATCTTGATCGAGCCGTCATCGATCAGCGGCTGCAGCACCGAGATTGCGCCGTTGTAGAAGAAGAAGGCGTTGTTGTCGTCCGGCGAGCCGCCGAACAGTTCGACGTTCCACGGCTTGGTGTTCGGGAAGCGCTCCTTGAGGCCCTTGACCAGCGAGTTCGCCTGGATCACGCCGACGCCGAAATTGTCGAAGGTGGTGTAGTAATCGACATTGGCGGTCTTCTTGATCAGGCGGTCATAGGCGACGACGACGACGCCGGCGTCAGCGGCCTTCTGCAGCGCGTCCGACAGGGTCGTGCCGTCGATCGAAGCGATGATCAGCGCCTTCGGGCCCTTGGTGATTTCGTTTTCCAGCTGGCTGAGCTGGTTGGGGATGTCGTCCTGCGCGTACTGCAGGTCGACCGTGTAGCCGAGAGCTTCGAGCTGGGACTTGACGGCATCGCCGTCATTGATCCAGCGCTGCGAGGTCTTGGTCGGCATCAGCACGCCGACAAGACCCTTGTCGGCTGCGTGCGCCGAGTAGGTCATGGCAGCGATGCCAAGGGCCGCGACGGCGGCCAGTGTCTTGATGATTTTCACGTAAAACTCTCCCTGGTTGATGGACGCGACACCTCGGGGCTTCGCGGGCCGCGCAGTCGGGCGGATGCGCCAAAGCGCCGCCGCCGTCATAATCGATCTCCGGTATCCTCCCAATCGGCCCTCAGTCTTGATTTAAATCGATACGATTTTGCTCGTCATCGACCGTCAAGTCTTGAGGACGCGCGAAAGTGTGACCCTTTGCCATAACTGTCAAATGCGATCTTCGGTGGTTGCTATACCAAAACCGGTATATGACTAACCCGGGCTGGAACAGTGGCGGAAGCGGGAAAAGGCATGGCGGCTTTACGAGGTCCTCAGGGAATTTCAAGCGGTTACGATGAATTGCCGGGCGATGGCGAGACACTTCTGCGTAGCGGCTTGAGCCTGCGTCACATGCGCATGATCGCAGCACTCGACGATCACGGTCGGGTGAGTGCTGCCGCCCAGGTGATGAACATCTCGCAGCCGGCGGCCTCGCGCATGATTTCCGAGATGGAAGCGGTGCTCGAGGTGAAGCTCTGCGAAAGGCTGCCGCGCGGCATCACACTCACCCCTTACGGCAAGGCGCTGGCCCGGCGCGCGCGCTCGATCCTGCTCGAAATGCGCGAGGCCGACCGCGAAATATCGGAGCTCAAGGCCGGCAAGGGCGGCTCGGTGTTCCTTGGCGCGGTGACGGCGCCGGCGATCGAACTGGCGGTCCCGGCGATCCGCGAGATACGCCGCCTCTATCCGCGCATCGAAATTACCATGCAGGTCGAGACGTCGAATGTGCTGGCGCGCGAACTGATCGCCACGCGCCATGATTTCATCATAGCCCGTGTTCCCGAAGACCTCAATCCGCGGCTGTTCGAATCCCGTGTCATCGGCGTCGAGAAGGCCTGCCTGATCGTGCGTCGCGGCCACCCGCTGAGCAATGGCCATCCTCTTAACAATGGGAGGGCGGTGCGGCTGGAGGACACCGCCGCCTTCGACTGGGTGTTCCAGTCGGGCGGGTCGCCGCTGCGCCAGGCGATGGAGAGCAATTTCCTGAACCGCAACATCGCCCTGCCGGACCGCATCCTAAACACCTCGTCCCTGCTGCTCACACTGGTCATGGTGGCGCAGTCCGACGCCATCGCCCCGGTGTCGATCCAGGTGGCAAAATTCATCCAGAACCCCGACGGTCTCGCCGGCGCCATCGATGTCGTCCAGACCGAGTTTGACATCGAGGTCCGCCCCTACAGCCTGATCACGGTGAAGAACCGCGTCCTGTCGCCGGCAGCCAAGATGCTGCACGATTTTATCTTGCGGGAGGTGGGATAGGAACTGGAGCGGGTAGAGGGAATCGAACCCTCGCGTTCAGCTTGGGAAGCTGACAAGCTACCATTACATCATACCCGCATTGGCCTCTCGATATCATGACGGGCGTGCTTCGGGCAATCGCCCTTGGACAGCTCTTCGTAAACGGCTGTTGGAAACCCCGACCGATTGCGCCAGTCCGCCTGCCTTGATGTGGGCGCAGCAAGTGCGTATTCGTGGTTTGTACCCCGAATCCGGGCACACCAATCTGGAGGCAGGCCCCTTGTCCACAGTGACGCGCTTTCTCGGTGACTCGCCCGTCAGGGTGATCGTCAAGCTGCTGGTCGTGTCGTTCCTCGTCGGCCTGGTCATGAATGCGTTCGGCTGGACGCCGATGGACGTCTTCTACCGCATCCAGGGCTTCTTCATCGATCTGTGGAATCTTGGCTTCAACGCGGTCTATCGCTTCTTGGGCTATATCCTGCTCGGCGCCGCGATCGTCGTGCCGGTGTTCATCCTGCTCAGGGTCGCGAACTACCGCAAGTGAAGCGGAGCATGATCCCGAAAAGTGGCAACCGGTTTTCGGAAAAGATCATGCTCAAACCAAAGGCCACTCAGGCAAAGTACGACGCCACCTCGAACAGGATGGCGTGGCGCGCGGCGAGCGCTGCGACATCGGTCGAATAGCCGCCGCCGATGACACCGCAGACCGGGATGCCCAGCGCGCGGAAATGACCGATCACCATGGCGTCGCGGGCACGCACGCCGTCATCGCTGAGCGATAGCCGGCCGAGCCGGTCCTCGGCATGCACGTCGACGCCGGCATTGTAGAAGACGATGTCCCAGTGCGCCTTGGCCGAGAGCTCCGGCAGGAGGACACCCAGCCGTTCGAGATAGGCGCCATCGCCGGTGCCGTCCGGCAGGGCAACGTCGAGATCGGAGGCAATCTTGCGCACCGGATAATTGCGCTCGCCATGCATGGAAAAGGTGAACGCGCGTGGCTCGTCTCTCAGTATATCCGCCGTGCCGTCGCCCTGATGCACATCGAGATCGATGATCAGGATGTTTTGCACCGCGCCTTCGGCCAGCAGCACCAGCGAAGCGACGGCAACATCGTTGAAGGTGCAGAAGCCCGCGCCCTGCGCACGCCGCGCATGATGGCTGCCGCCGGCGCTGTTGCAGGCAATGCCGTTGATAAGCGCCAGCCGTGCTGCCAGCACCGTACCGCCGGCGGCGAGTTGCGCCCTGAGCGAAACGCGCGGAACCACGGGAAAGCCGATCTCGCGCTCGATCTTCTCAGGCACCGAACAAGCGATGACCTGGTCGACATAATCAGCCGCATGGGCAAGCTTCAGCCAGGAGGCCGGCGCCGGCTCGGGCATCGCCAGCGCCTCGGCGCGGATCAGGCCCCTGATATGCAAGGCCTGCATCAGCAGCGGATACTTGCTCATCGGAAAGCGATGATTGACCGCGAAGCCGGCATCGTAGTCGGGGTGATGGACGATCTGCAAAGGCATGGCTAAAGCAATTCCAGGAAAAGTGGGCAGCGGTTTTCCCGGGAGAAGCGCGTAGCGCTTCCCCTTGGGAATTGCTTAAAACCAGTACTCGGATCCGGCGGGCTCGCGCCAGAAGAACATTTCGGTTGGCCGTCACGGCAAGAGTGATTGCGCGGTGGCCGGAAAATGGGGCACATCGGCTGTTCGATCAAGCCGCAATCAGCAAGGCAGCAGTCCCCTGGACACGGGTGCAATCCCAGCCGACGCGAGACCCTTCGCCGTCACCAACCGTTCGGTGCTCGCCATCGCCGTGCCGATGACGCTCGCCTATCTGACGACGCCGCTGCTCGGCATCGTCGACACGGCTGTGGTCGGGCAGTTCGGCGATGCCGCCCTGCTCGGCGGCCTGGCGGCCGGGGCGCTGGTCTTCGACGTCGTCTTCAGCACCTTCAATTTCCTGCGCTCCGGCACCACCGGCCTCGTCGCCCAGGCGTTTGGGCGCGGCGACGAACTGGAGGAGCAGGCGGTGTTCTGGCGCGCCGTGCTGATCGCGGTCGCCGCCGGCATCGTGCTTGTCGTCCTTGCGCCGCTGATTGCCATCGCCGGCCAGAAATTCATCGGCGGCGAAGCGCGCGTCGGCGAGGCGATGGGCGTCTATATCCACATCAGAATGCTCGCCGCCCCCTTCACGCTGATCAACTACGCCATCCTCGGCTATGTCCTTGGACGCGGCGAGGGCGGGCTTGGGCTGATGCTGCAGGCGGTGCTCAACGGCATCAACATCGTGCTTTGCATCCTGCTCGGCCTGAAGCTTGGCTGGGGCGTCGCCGGCGTGGCCTGGGCGACCGTCACCGGCGAATGTCTGGCCATGCTGCTGGGTCTCGCCATCGTTGTCTGGCGCTTCCGGGCCGCACCCCGCCTGCCGCGGCATCGCCTGCTCGACATGCCCGCTTTCCTGCGCATGCTGTCGCTCAACCGCGATATCATGATCCGCTCGTTCTCGCTGCTCGCCGCTTTCGCGCTGTTCACCCGCCAGGGCGCGCAGTTCGGCACGCTGACGCTGGCCGCCAATGCCGTGCTGATGAACTTCTTCCTCGTCGCCGGCTATTTTCTCGACGGTTTCGCCACCGCGGCCGAACAGTTGGCGGGACGCGCGATCGGCGCACGTGCCGAGACGGCGTTCCGCCGGGCGGTACGTCTGACCTTATTCTGGGGGTTCGGCCTCGCCGGAACCGCCACGCTGATCTTCTGGCTCGGCGGCGCCGGCCTGATTTCGTTGATCACCACGTCGCCGGATGTTCGTGCTGTTGCCGACATCTATCTGCCGTGGGCGGCACTGACACCGCTGAGCGGCGTGCTGGCCTTCCAGATGGACGGCGTCTTCATCGGCGCTACCTGGTCGCGCGACATGCGCAACATGATGCTGGTGTCGTTCCTGGCCTTCAGCGCCGCATTGTTCAGCTTGGCGCCGTCTCTCGGCAATCACGGCCTGTGGGCGGCGCTGCACGTTTTCCTGCTGGTGCGCGGCTTCAGCCTGCTGGCCATCCTGCGGCTCCGGTTGCGCACGGCGTTTTAGAGCGGCCTGGCAGCCCACTGATCGAGCCGGCTGTCGCGCAGTTCGCGCAATGATTTCAGCCGCTCCTTGTCGGCAAATCGCACCATCCCGGCAAGGATGCGCCCCGGCAGCGCCGGCCCGGCATAGATCATGCCAGTGTAGAGCTGGACGAGATCGGCGCCGGCGCGGATTTTCTCCAGCGCGTTCTCGGCCGAATCGACGCCGCCGACGCCGATAATGGCGCGCTCCGGCCCGAGCAATTTGCGCATCTTGGCCAGCACGATGGTCGAACGCTCGAACAGCGGTTTGCCGGAGAGCCCGCCGGTCTCGCTGGTGGCGCTACGCAATCCGGTTCGCGCCAGCGTCGTGTTGGAGACGATGACGCCGTCAATCTGCTTCTCGCTGACTTCGGCGGCGATGTCTTCAAGCTCGGCCTCGACCAGATCGGGCGCGATCTTGAGGAAGAGGGGCGGCTGCGCCGAAGCTGCTGCACGCACCGACATGACCCGAGACAACAGTTCGCCGAGCTGTTCGCGCGCCTGCATGGTGCGCAGGCCGGGCGTGTTGGGCGACGAGATGTTGACGGTGAGATAGCTGGCGTATTTCGCAAAACGGGAAACGCCCAACTCATAGTCACGGACACGATCGGCGCTGTCCTTGTTGGCGCCGATGTTGACGCCGACAATGCCGCCGCGTCCCTGGCGCGCGGCAAGGCGTTTTTCCGCCGCCTCGTGGCCCTCATTGTTGAAGCCCAGGCGGTTGATCACCGCATCATCCTCAGTCAGCCGGAAAATGCGCGGCTTCGGATTGCCGGCCTGCGGCAGCGGCGTCACGGTGCCGACTTCGGCAAAGCCGAAGCCGAGGCCAAGCAGCGCGTCGGGCACCTCGGCGTTCTTGTCGTAGCCTGCGGCCATGCCGAGCGGATTGGGGAAGGCGATGCCACAGAGGCTGAGCTTCAACCTGTCGTCGCGCACCGTCCGCGCGCCGACCGGCAGACCGCATCGCAGCGCCGCGATCGACATGCCATGCGCCGTTTCCGGATCGAAGGTGAACAGCAGTTTCTGGCCGATGCGATCGAACACGATCATTCGGCCTCCAGCGCCGGGAATTGATGGGCGCCGTCGGCCCCGAGCGGCAGTGGCCGCACCCACAGCACGGCGCTCATATCGAGCACGCCATAGAGATGCGGGAACAGCGCGCCGCCCCGTGAGACCTCGTATTTCAGCGCGTCACCGAGCAGCGCCCCGTCGATGGCGATCAGCAGCAAATCCATCTGGCCGGCGAAATGCTTCGCCGCCGTCTCCCTGACCTGATCAGCGGTGGAGAAATGGATGAAGCCGTCGGCGATATCGATCGGAGCGCCGGTGAAACGGCCGTTTTTCTCGGCCTCGCGCCAAAGCGCTTCGGGCGCGATCTTGTAGATAATCTGAGACATGGTTGCGCTATAATCCGAACCGATCATGCGGGGAAGGGCAACTCGTCCGCATTTACGGCGCAAAGCTGTGATAGGTTGCGCATACTGGCTCGTGGAGGATGGAACATGCGTCTGCAGCACATACTGATCCCCGCCGCACTGGTCTCGCTGGTTGCGGCATCGGCCTGGTCCGAAGAGACCGACCGCTACCGGCTGGAAAAATCGGCCAACGGCTATGTCCGCATGGACACCCGGACCGGCGCCATGTCGATCTGCGAGGAGCGCTCCGGCCAGCTCGTCTGCAAGATCGCGGCCGACGAACGCGCTGCCTTCCAGGACGAGGTCGATCGTTTGCAGTCCTCGATGAAGGCCATGGACGAACGCGTCACCAGGTTGGAGAATTCGCTGTCGGCCCGTCTCGAATCGAAATTGCCGAGCGAAGAGGATTTCGACAAGACGATGAGCTATATGGAGCGCATGCTGCGCGGCTTCATGGGCATCGTCAAGGAGATGGACAAGGATAATGGCGACGGCGCCAAACTCAACTCGCAAAAGACCTGAACTGCCCGGCGGGGAAATGCCCCGTCCGGCCATTGCCGCTTGAAACAAAGCGCTTCGCCGCATAATCGTCCGGTCCCGTAAAAGCCGATAATCGATAAGGGATTTGGGAGGAAGATTTGCCGTCGGGTTACACCTTCGTCATTGCCGACGACCATCCGCTGTTCCGCGGCGCCTTGAAAGAGGCGCTTGCCGGCGTCGGCGATGTCGCCGCCATTCACGAGGCCGGCGATTTCGAAAGCGCCAAGGCCCTGGTCGTGGCCAATGAGGATGTCGACCTGGTGCTGCTCGACCTGTCGATGCCGGGCGCCAGCGGCCTGTCCGGTCTGATCGCGTTGCGCGGCATCCACCCGGCGGTGCCGCTGGTGGTGGTATCGGCCCACGACGACCCGGTGACCATCCGGCGCGCGCTCGATCTCGGCGCATCCGGCTTCATCTCCAAATCGGCCAGCATGGAGGAAATCCGCAGCGCTGTGCAATCGGTGCTGGTAGGCGATATCGCAGCCCCCGTCGGCATCGACCTCGGCGTCGAGCGCGACCCGGAAATATCCGACCTGATCAAGCGGCTGCAGGCGCTGACACCGCAGCAGACGCGTGTCCTCGGCATGCTGGCCGAAGGCCTGCTCAACAAGCAGATCGCCTACGAGCTCAGCGTCTCCGAAGCGACGGTAAAGGCGCATGTTTCGGCCATCCTGCAGAAGCTCGGCGTCGACAGCCGCACCCAGGCGGTGATCCAGCTGTCCAAGATCGGCAGCGATCCGTTGCAGCCAGCAGGCTAAAGCGCATCGCGCTGAACGGATTCATGCGACCCGCTTTAGCTCTTGTTCGATGCATGTCGTGGTCCCAGAACCGGGGCACACTTCTGGGCGACATGCATTGAACCCTACTCGGCCGCCGATGCCAGCGGCCTGACCCTTGCCATCATGGAACGCAGCACGGCCGGCTTCAGCGGCTTGTTGATCACCGGCACGTCCAGGGCGGCGGCAGCGGCACGGACCTCGGTGGAGCGGTCGGCGGTGACCAGCACGGCCGGCAGGTCCGAACCATGGATGTCACGCAGGCGGGCGATGATGTCGAGGCCGCTTCTGCCATCGAGATGATAGTCGGCAAGCACGATGTCGGGACGATCGGCCCTGCCAAAATCCTCCGAACCCGAAAACGTGCCGATGCTGCAGCCCCAGCCCTCGAGCAGAAGCCGCATGCCGTCGAGGATGCGAGCGTCGTTGTCGATGCACATGACGCGCAGGCCGGCCAGCGAATTCGCGGTGCGGGCAGGCGCCTTCGGCTCGACCTCGCGCCGCGGCGCCTCAACCGCCGCAACCGGCAGGATAACGGAAAAGCGCGTACCCTTGCCCGGGTTGGAAAAGATCTGGATCTCGAGCCGCAGCACCCGCGCGATGCGGTCGACGATGGACAGGCCAAGGCCGAGACCTTCGGCCTCGCGCACGCCTTCGTCCAGCCGGGTGAACTCGTTGAAGACCGTGTTCAGCTTGTCGCCGGCAATGCCGATGCCAGTGTCGATCACCTGGATTTCGGCGAGTTCGCCGCGCCGTCGCACGCCGACCAGGATGCTGCCATGGGGGGTGTATTTGATGGCGTTGGAGACCAGATTCTGGATCAGCCGGCGCAGCAGGTTGCGGTCCGTCAACACGCTGAGCGACGAGGCTATGATCGTCAGATCGAGTTTCTTTTCGGCGGCGAGCGGCTGAAAATCATTGCCGATCTGGCGCAGCAGCCCGTCCAGGCGGAAGGCGCTGTCGTCCGGCTTCATTGCGCCGGCGTCGAGGCGCGAAATGTCGAGCACGGCGCCCAGGATCGTCTCGACCGATTCGAGCGAGGATTCGATGTTGACGGCAGCCTTGCCCGCCGGCCCCTTGCCGGCTTTTTCGATCAGCGACGAGCAGTAGAGACGGGCGGCGTTCAAAGGCTGCAGGATGTCGTGGCCGGCGGCGGCGAGGAAGCGCGTCTTGCCCAGATTAGCCTCCTCGGCCAGCATCTGCGCCTGCGCCAGCTCCTCATTGACCCGGGTCAACTCCTCGTTGACTCTAGTCAGTTCGATGGTGCGCGTCTTGACCCGCTGCTCCAACGATTCATTGGCCCGCTTCAGCGCCAAATCCTGTTCGACGCGTCCTGATATGTCGGCATAGGTGGCGACGATTCCGCCGTCCGGCATCGGGTTTGAGCGCAGTTCGAGGATGCGGCCGCTGGTCTTCAACTCCATCTGCCACGGGCTGACGAAACTGGTCAGCCGGTTGAGCATCGCCACGCGCTGGTCGGCCGGAATATCGCCGCGCTCGGCGAGGTGGCGCAGGATGCGGTCGAGCGAGACGCCGACCTGGCCCATCTCGTCGGGCAGGTCGAACAGCGCGCGATATTGTCTGTTCCAGCAGATCAGACGAAAATCGCGGTCGAATACGGTGATGCCCTGCTCCATCTGGTCGAGCGCGATCTGCAGCAGGTCGCGATTGTGCTGCAGCGCTTCGGTGGCGTCGTCGAGCAGGCGAAAGGCGTCCTTGGACTCGCGGTCGTTGCGGCGAAACAGCAGCGACAGGATCAGCCGCGCCGAAGACGAGCCGACCGCGCTCGCCAGCAGCTGCTCGGAAAAGCGGATGACATCCATGCTGGCCTGCTCATTGCCGTGCAGCGAGACGCCATTGCTTTTCTCGAAGGATTGGAAGGAGCGCTCGGTGCGCTCGACGCCGAGGTAGCGCGAGATGGTGTCTTTCAGCACGTTGACGGTGATGGCGGTGCGGAAGCGGCGCAGGCTGGGCATCGGGCCGGATTCGCGCGGCACGAAGATCGACGCCTGGATCCGCTCCAGCGGCACTGACGCGCGCGACAGCGAGCCGAGCACGAAGAACAGCGTGTTGACCGACAGGCTCCAGAGCACGCCGTGGTTCAACGGTTCGGCGACGGTGCCGAACAGAGCCTGCGGCCGCAGCGCCTCGAAACCGAACAACCCCTGCACGACGATGTCCGCGTCGGCTGCCGAGAGCGACGGCAAAAGCAGCGTATAGCCCCAGACGAGGATGCCGGCGACCATGCCAAGGGCCGCGCCGCGGCCATTGGCGCCGCGCCAGATCAGCCCGCCGATC
Source organism: Mesorhizobium sp. C416B (assembly GCF_030323165.1). NCBI lineage: Bacteria > Pseudomonadati > Pseudomonadota > Alphaproteobacteria > Hyphomicrobiales > Phyllobacteriaceae > Mesorhizobium > Mesorhizobium sp. C416B. The sequence continues at coordinate 2,949,912 of NZ_CP100471.1, read as the reverse complement.
AGCGCCGGCGCGAATTGGGCGATTGCCGCGAACGACATCAGGCCGATCGACGACAGCCGCGCCGAGTTGGTGCTTTCGCGGTAGTAGAGGAAGGCGATGAACAATAGGATGAAGATGGCGCCGCGCCGCACGTTGAGGATCAGCGTCGACCAATCCTCATTCTCAGAGGTCGTGGTCTTGAGCAGGCGGCGCACGAACAGCGGGATGACGAGGTCGTTGGAGATCATGATCGACAGCGCCACGCTTTCGACGATCACCATGGCGGTCGCCGCCGACAGCCCACCGATGAAGGCGGCCATGGCGAGGAAGTCATGGCCGCCGAACAAGGGCAGCGCCAGCACATAGAGGTCACTGGTGGTTTTGGCGCCGACCAGCGCCAGGCCGGCGAAGGCGATCGGCAGCACGAACAGGTTTATCGCCACGAGATAGAGCGGAAACACCCAGGTCGCGGTGCGCAGTTCGGCCTCGCCGCGGTTCTCGACGATGGTGACGTAGAACTGGCGCGGCAGCATGATGATGGCAAAGCCGCTCAGGCAAGTCAGCACCAGCCAGGTGGCGAGCGAGGTGTTGTAGCCCATGGCTTGCCGCACCTGGCTGTTTTCGGCCAGCTTGTCGATCATGTCGCCCGGGCCACCGAAGATCAGGAAGGTGACCATCAGGCCGATCGCCAGGAAGGCGGCGAGCTTGACCACGGTTTCGACCGCCACCGCCAGCACCAGCCCGTCCTGGTGCTCGGTGGCGTCGGCATGGCGGGTGCCGAACAGCACCGCAAACAGCGCCAAGAGCATGGCCACCACCAGCGAGATGTCGCTGACGAAGGGATCGAAGGAGGGCGGCGATCCCGTATAATGCTCGACCATCAGGCCGACCGAACCGGAGATCGCCTTCAATTGCAGTGCGATATAGGGCACCGCGCCGATGGTGGCGATCAGCGTGGCGATCGCCGAGACGGCAAAGCTCTTGCCGTAGCGCGCGCCGAGGAAGTCGGCGATCGAGGTGATCTTCTCGCTCTTGGCCAGCCGCACGATGCGATTGAGCAGCGGAAAGCCGAACACGAACACCAGCACCGGCCCGGTGTAGATGCCCAAAAATTCGAGGCCGCGCTCGGACGACAGGCCGACCGAGCCGAAGAAGGTCCAGGAGGTGCAGTAGATGGCGAGGCTGAGCGCATAGATGAAGGGCCGGGCGCGGCCGGGTCCCAACGCCGTTGAACGCCGGTCGCCGAGGCTGGCGATGACGAACAGCAGCGTTACATAGGCGACCGCAATGATGACGATGAACCAGCCCTGCACGGCCCGAAAATCCTCCTCGGCCAGCTTTCACCCCGGCCTGCCCAGAGGCAATCACAGCTCTAAGGTCAAGTCCATCGCGGCTTTCGGCGCATGGCCGCGACGCCGCCCTGTCGAACCGTGACCTAAGGTAAGGAGAAAGCGGTGTTTTCCAGCTTTTGCTTCTGTTGCAACCGCAGGTTTTTGTTATGGTGCGCACGGGCCGACGCCGGAGGGACGGCGGCAGCGCGGTCCGTCATGACAAGGAGGGTCGAATGCTGAAAGAATTCCAGGAATTCATTTCCAAAGGAAATGTGATGGACCTTGCGGTCGGCGTCATCATCGGCGCGGCCTTCAGCAAGATCGTCGATTCTCTTGTCAATGACATCATCATGCCTTTCATCGGCGCACTTGGTGGCGTCGACTTTTCCAACTACTTCATAGGCCTCTCATCAACAGTGCATTCGACCAATCTTGCCGACGCGCGTAAGGAAGGCGCGGTGTTCGCCTACGGCAATTTTATCACCGTGGCGCTGAATTTCGTCATCCTGGCTTTCATCATCTTCCTGATGGTCAAGGCCGTGAACAACATGCGCAAGCGGCTCGAGCGGGAGAAGCCGGCCGCACCTGCGGCTCCGCCACCGGCCGACGTCGCTTTGCTCACCGAAATTCGCGATCTCCTCGCCAGGAAATAGACAAGGCCAGATTTCTGGACCAAAACCCCGGTCGTTCGCGGCCGGGGTTTTCTGTTGCCGCATCTGCTAAGAGCATCCGCCAATGCATGTCGCCCATAAGTGCGCAGCGGTTCTGGATAATGACATGCATCAAAGCAGACATCAAAACGGACCTGTTCATGACCCTGATCGATAGCTTGCGCGCCGAAGCGGTGGCCGCCCCCGAAAGCGGCATTGTCGCCGTCGTCAATTACGGCCGTACGCGCGAGGGCATGATCCCGCTCTGGGCCGGTGAAGGCGATTTGCCGACGCCTGCCTTCATTTCGGAAGCCGCCGCCAAGGGGCTCGCCAATGGCGAGACCTTCTACACCTGGCAGAAAGGCATTCCGGAGCTGAGGCAAGCGCTTTCCCGCTACTATGCCAGGCATTTCGGCAAGAGCTTCGCCGAAGAGGAATTCATCGCCACCGGTTCCGGCATGCATGCCATTCAGTTGGCATTAGCCGCGGTCGCCGGCAGCGGCGACGAGGTGGTCTATCTCTCCCCGGCCTGGCCGAATTTCGCCGCCGCCGCCGGTATTTCCGGCGCTACCCCGGTTGCGGTCACGCTCGACCAGTCGGGCAATGGCTGGTCCTGCGATGTCGACAAGATTGCGGCTGCGGTGACGCCGCGCACCAAGGCGCTGTTCGTCAACACGCCATCGAACCCCACCGGCTGGACGGCCGATAAGGAAACGCTGCAGGCGATCCTGAATCTCGCCCGCCAAAAGGGCCTGTGGATCATCGCCGACGAGATCTATTCGCTGTTCCACTACGGCCACGGCCGTGCGCCGTCCTTCCTCGACATTTCGACCGCGGAAGACCGCATCCTGTTCGTCAACTCCTTTTCCAAGAACTGGGCGATGACCGGCTGGCGCGTCGGCTGGATCAAGACCCATCCCGAGCTGCAGCAGGTGTTCGAGAACCTGATCCAGTATTCGACCTCAGGCGTCGCCCAGTTCATACAGCGCGGCGCCGTCGCGGCGCTGGACCACGGTGATACCTTCATCCTCGAGCAGGTGGAGCGCGCCAGGAAAGCGCGCGACCTGGTCTGCGATATTCTCGGCGCAACCGGCAAAGCGCGCTTCACCGTGCCGCAAGGCGCGTTCTATTTGTTTTTCACGGTCGACGGCATCACCGATCCGCGCCGGGCTGCTTTCGACATCGTCGACAAGGCCAATGTCGGCCTGGCGCCGGGCACCGCCTTCGGCCCTGGCGGAGAGGCGTTTTTGCGCCTGTGCTTCCACCGCCGCCTCGACCAACTCGAGGAAGCGGCACACCGGCTGGCGGGATGGATGAGGACGGTTTGAGGTGAATGGCCGGCGGCTTCAGCCGCCCGACTTCGGCACAAGCAGCGGCACAATCCGGTCGCTCTTGGCGACAGTGGGCCGTCCGGCGGAGCCGTAGGGAATGCCCAGCGCATCCCATGTCTCGACCAGCGCGTCCTGCAGTCCCGCAATCAGCGCATCGGTATGGAACGGCGTCGGCGTGATGCGCAGCCGCTCGGTGCCGCGCGGCACGGTCGGATAGTTGATCGGCTGGATGTAGATGCCGTGCACGCCGAGCAGACGGTCGCTGGCCATCTTGCAGAGTTCGGGGTCACCGACCAGCACCGGCACGATGTGTGTCGGCGATTCCATCACCGGCAGGCCAGCTGCAGACAGAACCTCCTTGGTCCGCGACGCCTGGCGCTGTTGCGCATCGCGCTCGGCTTGCGACCGCTTGAGGTGGCGGATGGACGTGGTGGCGGCGGCGGCGATGGCCGGCGGCAGCGCCGTGGTGAAGATGAAGCCCGGAGCATAGGAGCGCACCGCGTCGATGACGGCGCTGTTGCCGGCGATATAGCCGCCCAGCGTGCCGAACGCCTTGGCCAGCGTGCCTTCGATGATGTCGATGCGGTCGGCCAGCCCCTCGCGCTCGGTGATGCCGCCGCCGCGCGGTCCGTACATGCCGACGGCATGGACCTCGTCAATATAGGTCATGGCGTTGTAGCGTTCGGCCAGTTCGACGATCTGCTTGATCGGCGCGATGTCGCCATCCATCGAATAGACGCTCTCGAACACGATCAGCTTGGCGCGTTCGCGGCCCGCCACCTGCAACAGGCTTTCGAGATGCGCGACGTCGTTGTGGCGGAAAATCTTCTTTTCGGCGCCCGAGCGCCGTACGCCTTCGATCATCGAGGCATGGTTGAGCTCGTCCGAAATGATCAGGCAATTGGGCAAAAGCCGCGCAATGGTCGAGATCGAGGCCTCGTTGGAGACGAAGCCGGAGGTGAAGACGAGCGCGGCTTCCTTGTCGTGCAGGTCGGCCAGTTCCAGCTCGAGCTCGACGAGCGGGTTCGAGGTGCCGGAAATGTTGCGGGTGCCGCCGGCGCCCGAACCCATCTTGCCGGCTGCATTCTGGAACGCGGCAATGACATCGGGGTTCTGGCCCATGCCGAGATAGTCGTTGGAGCACCAGACGGTGATTTCCTCGGCGCGGCCGTTTGAACGCCAGATGGCGCGCGGAAACTTGCCGACAATGCGCTCGAGATCGGCGAAAACCCGGTAGCGCCGCTCGGCGTGGAGCTGGTCGATCGCTTCCTCGAAGAACCGCTGATAGTTCATGTCGCCTTCCCAGTTTTGCGCGGGATCATAATCGTTGGGCCATTCGTCGTCCACCGGGCCGTTTTGGTCAAAATGCCACGCCCCAAGCCTGTTCCTAACGATGCCAGATCGTGGCCTATTCCCTTGATGTGGATCAATTTTGTTTCCGTACGATGCCACAGGCCGGTGAGACTGTTACGGATTTAACATTCAGGCGTTTCTAATGGCCTTGCCGCAGGCTTTCCAGTAAGGCGGTGATTGAGACAGTTTCCGATAAATCATGGGTAAAAGAGGACGCGGATGACGGTTTTGGTAACGGGCGGCGCCGGCTATATCGGCAGCCACATGGTCTGGGAACTGCTGGATGCCGGCGAGAGCGTCGTCGTTCTCGACCGCCTTTCCACCGGCTTCGAATGGGCGGTAGCGCCGGAAGCCAAGCTTGTCGTCGGCGATGTCGCCGATAAGGAATTGGTCGGCCAGATCATCCGGGATAACGAGGTCGACGCGATCATCCACTTCGCCGGTTCCATCGTGGTGCCGGAGTCGGTTGCCGACCCGCTCGCCTATTACGAGAATAACACCTCCAAGACCCGCACGCTGATCGAAACCGCGGTGCGCGAGGGCGTGCCGCATTTCATCTTCTCCTCGACCGCCGCCGTCTATGGCGGCGCCGGCCTGGAGCCGGTGCGCGAGGATGCCCGCCTGGCGCCGGAATCGCCCTACGGCCTGTCCAAGCTGATGAGCGAATGGATGCTGCGCGACGCAGCGCTTGCGCATCCCTTGCGCTACACGGCCCTGCGCTACTTCAACGTCGCCGGCGCCGATCCCAGGGGCCGGGCGGGTCAGTCGACGCCTGGCGCCACGCATCTGATCAAGGTCGCCTGCGAGACCGCGCTCGGCAAACGCCCCTTCATGCAGGTGTTCGGCACCGATTATCCGACGCCGGACGGCACCTGCATGCGCGATTATATCCATGTCAGCGACCTGGCCGCGGCCCACCGGCTGGCGCTGCAGCGCCTGCGCGCCGGCGGCGGCAGCCTCGTCGCCAATTGCGGCTACAGCCACGGCTATTCGGTGCTCGAGGTCATCGACAGCGTGCGGCGCGCCTTCGGCCGGGATTTCGAGGTCAAGATGGGCGACCGGCGCCCCGGCGACGCCGCCGCCGTGGTTGCCAATTCGGACCTTGCACGCGCCGAACTCGGCTGGACCCCGCAACGCGACGACCTTGACCAGATCGTCGCCGATGCGCTCGCCTGGGAGCGCATCCTCACCGGCAAGAACTCCGCGCGAGGCTGAGCCGGGCACTTCCGAGGGCTCGCAAGGCGCGCGGCGAAGCGCTATTGAAGGCATTGGCGATGCGGCGTGGAGGCGCTGCGCCGCGAAGAGGGGGTGGCATGAAGATAACGGTGCTTGGAGCCGGTGTTGTCGGTACCGCGGCCGCGTATTATCTGGCCGCCGACGGCCATGAGGTCACCGTTATCGAGCGCCATCCGGCGCCGGCGCGCGGCACCAGCCAGTCCAATGCCGGTCTGGTGTCGCCGGGCGACGCCACCGCCTGGGCCTCCCCGGCGGCGCTGAAGACCTTCCTGCGTGCGCTCTGGAACCATGATCTCGGCATCAAGGTCAGGCTGCGCTTCGATCCCTATTTCCTCGCCTGGAGCCTGCGCTTCCTGCGCCAGTGCACGGTGGCGCGCCTGCGCGCCAACAGCCAGGTCAAACTGCGCCTGGCGCTCTATTCGCGCGACTGCATCAACGCGCTCTCCGACGCCACCGGCATCCACTATGACGAGCGCAAGAAGGGCATTCTTTATTTCTTCCGCTCGCAGCACAGTCTCGACACCGGCACCGACAACTACCAGTTTCTGGCGAAGCATGGCCTGCCGATCGAGATCGTCGGCCGCGACCGGCTGGTCGAACTTGAGCCCGGGCTCGCCGGAGTGAAGGAAAAGATCGCCGGCGGCGTTTATTCGCCAATCGACCAGACCGGCGATTCCAGGATATTCGTCGATGGGCTGGCCGCCTATGCCGCCGAAAAGCTCGGCGTCAGATTCCTGTTCGACACCACGGTCGAGGGGCTCGACATAGAAGGCGATCGGGTGCGTGCGGTCATGACATCGGCCGGCCCGGTGACGGGCGACGCCGTCGTCATCGCCATGGGCCCCGAGAGCGGCCTGATCGGCCGCCGCTACGGTATCGACCTGCCCGTCTATCCGGTTAAAGGCTATAGCGCGACCATCCCGCTGGAGGACGAGAGCAAGGGACCGACCATGGGCGGCGCCGACGAGGACCGGCTGGTTGGTTACTCCAGGCTCGGAAACCGCCTGCGCATGTCCTCGACAGCCGAGTTCACCGGCTTCGACCGCAGCTTCAAGCTCAGCGACTTCAAGTCCATGCTGAGCACCGGCAAAGACCTTTTCCCCGGCGCTTTCGACGAGAAGAAGGCGCTGTTGTGGGCAGGTCTGCGACCGATGATGCCCAACTCGGTGCCGGTCATCGGCAAGGCGAAATACAAGAACCTTTACCTCGACACCGGCCACGGCCATGTCGGCTGGACCATGGCCTGCGGCTCGGGCAAGTTCCTGGCCGACCTCGTCGCCGGCCGCAAGCCGGAGATCGACCCCCAGGGGCTGGTCTACGGGAGCTGAGCGATGTCGGGACCGCAAGTCGCTATCGACCTTGGCCGCATCGAGCGCAACGCCCGCACCATCGTCGAACGCTGCGCATTGTCTGATATCAAGGTATTCGGTGTCACCAAGGGCACATGCGGCATGCCGCAGGTGGCGCGGGCCATGCTGCGCGGCGGTGTTGCCGGCATCGCGGAATCGCGTTTTGAGAACATTCGGCGGCTGCGCGACAGCGGCATCAATGCGCCGGTCATGCTGCTGCGCAGCCCGCCCATGGCGCGCGTCGAGGAGGTCGTGCGCACCGTCGACATCAGCCTGCAGTCGGAACTGACCACCATCCGCGAGATATCGCGCATTGCCGAGCGCATGGGCCGCGTCCACGACATCATGCTGATGATCGATCTCGGCGATCTCCGCGAAGGCATCTGGCCAAGCGACCTGATCCCCACCGTCGAGCAGATCCTGGAATTCAAGGGCGTGCGCATCGCCGGCATCGGCACCAATCTCGGCTGCTTCGGCGCCATAATGCCGACCCCGGAGAACCTTGGCCAACTCGTCGCCCATGCCTACAAGACTGAGCGCCTGTCCGGCAAAAGCCTCGACTTCATTTCCGGCGGCGCCTCGTCATCGCTGACGCTGCTGCTCGAAGGCAAGCTGCCGCCCGGCATCAACAATCTGCGCGTGGGCGAGGCGATCCTGCAAGGCGGTGTCGAAACCTTTCGCGACGTGCCGTGGCCCGAACTCGAACCCGATGCCTGCCGGCTGACCAGCGACATCATCGAGGTCAAACTCAAGCCTTCGCGGCCGATCGGCACATCCGGCTACGACGCCTTCGGCAACCAGCCGGTCTTTGCCGACGAGGGCGACCGGCTGCGCGCCATCGCCAATATAGGCCGCGAGGACGTGCTGGTGGAAGGGCTGACGCCGATCGCCAAAGGGGTGAGGGTGCTCGGCGCTTCCAGCGACCATCTGCTGCTCGATGTGCAGGATGCCGATCCGCGACCCACCGTCGGCGACCGCGTCGCCTTCCGCATGAATTATGGCGCCATGCTTCTGGCGATGACCTCGGAATATGTCGAGAAGGCGCCGATGCACGACGTCGCGGATTTCTCCGGCCGCAAGATGGTGTCGATCTCGGCCGAACCGGAAGCCGGCGGGATTATCGCCCGCGAGGGAACCGGCGCGCGGCTGGAGGCAATGAATTTCGACGTGGTCGAACTCGCCGACGTCGAGCGGCCGCCCTCGGGCCTCGTCCGTCTCGCCGCCGGCGCAGATCGCCGTATCGCCCACAAGGCGCTGACCGCAACGGCGCGGGCGACGCATTCCTTTGGCCTGATCTGGATCGATTCCCTCGCCGCCCTGATGCCCGAGGACGAGGAGGCCGAAGACATGCCTGAAGTCTCGGTGCTGGCCCGCGCGCTCGGTCTCGATCACAAGCCCGGCGCGCTGCAGCCGCAGCTGTCGCCGGAAAATGTCGTCATCGTGGGCCTGCGCCATGCCGATCCGGCGGAGGCAAGGGTGCTCAAGGATTCGCGTGTCTCGGCCTTCACCATGACCGACATCGACGCCATGGGCATGCGCGACCTCATGCATGAGGCGATCCGCATCGCGACGTCGGGCACGCAGGGCTTTCACGTCAGCTATTCGCCGACGGCGACCGAATTTACCGGCTGGGCTGCGGGCTCGGGCGGGCTGACGGTGCGCGAGACGCATCAGGCAATGGAGGCGATCTCGCTGTCCGGCGGTCTGCTGTCGATGGATGTTTCCGGGCTGACCGCCGGTCTGGAGCCGCGGATCGGCGCCGACGCCGTCAACTTCGTCATGTCGGCCTTTGGGAAGCGGATTTTGTGATCAGCCTTGCGCGTCGACTGCCGCGCGCCACGCGGTGACATAGGCCGCCCAGACCGGGTCGGTCTGCGGCTCAATTCTTTCGCCCTTGCCGTGCGTCACTGGCTGATCGGATGCGAGCAGTGCCGCGCCGATGCTGGTGCCGGTGGCCGCCTCGGAGGCGATGACGATGCGCGCGGTCGCTGCCGCCAGCATGCCGACAAAGAGCCGGTTGCGAGCAAACGGTCCTTCCACGGTGGTCGGGCCGTCGGCGCCGATCAGCTCGAGGCAGGTCGCCGTCATCAGTGCCAGATAGAAGGAAATGGCGGCGAACCGCTCGCCTTTGCTGATGCCGTCGGCATCAAGCCATTCCGCGGCATGGTGCGGGAACGGTCCCGATCCCTGCTGCGTAGAAGGTAAAAGCAGCATTTTTCCGGTCAGAACGGCCAGCACCTCGCTGCCGCTGCAGTCCTGCGGCTTGTCCTTGGTCAGCTGGGAAAACTCGCGGCCACCCATGAACCGCGCCGAGGGCACGGGAGCGCCAAGCGCGCTGACATTGACCAGCGTGTCGCGCGCAGCATCGAGCGCAATCTCTCTGCCGCCGACCGCCATCGATACCACCCAGGTGCCGGTCGAGACGACCGAGAAGGGCGGCTCGTCGGACAGAAGATGCGGCAATAGGGAGGCGTTGGAATCGTGCAGGCCACAGAATACCGGGGTCTGCGGATCGAGCCCGGTGCGCGCGGCAAGCGCCGGCAGGATCGGGCCGAGCTGGTCCCTGGCCGGCCGCACCGGCGCCATCAGCCTGCGCCAATCCAGCCTGTCGACCATCGAGGAAAAGTCCGCCTCCCAAGGGCTCCACAGATCGGTGTGGCAGCCGAGCGAGGTCACCTCGTTGGCGGCAACGCCGGTCAGGCGCAGCGCCCAGTATTGCGGATACATCAGCATCGCGGCGGCCTTGGCGAATTCGGTGGGGAAACGCTTCTCAAGCCAGAAGAATTGCGCGCCGAGATTGAGACCGACCGGCAGGCGCGGTGTACCGGTTTCGGCGAAGGGCGGACGAACAGCATCATACTCCGCCGCCAACCTGTCGGGGCCATCGAACTCATAGTCTAGGACAGGCAGCACCAGCTCGCCCGAGGCGTCGACCAGCACGCCGGTCGCACCATGCGTGGTGATCGAAATCGCGTCGATACGCTGTTCGCGGTCGAGGCTGGCAAGGCTGTTGAGGATAAACGTCCACAGCGCCTCGACATCGTGATGCGGATAGGGCGCTTGTCGCAGCGGCGCGTTCGCCATGCGGCGCAACCCCACCTCGCTCAGCGTGACGAGATCGACCAGCGCCACCTTGGCGTTGGTCTTGCCGATGTCGATGACGGCGATGTGGCGCAGCGCACTCATGCCATATGGAACATTGTTTCCAGGGGGATGGCCACCGGTTGGTTGTCCGGCCTGGTCTCCATGATGTCGGCCATGTGCGCCCACCAGCGCTGCATCACCGGATGCTTCGGCAGGTCGGCCATGCCATGGTCGTCGCGCCGCCACAGCACGCCGAACAGGATGTTGGTGTCTTCATCGAGATGGATCGAATAATCGGCGACGCCGGCCTCTCTCAGCAGCGCCACCAGCGACGGCCAGATCTCATCGTGGCGCTTTTTGTACTCGGCTTTCATGCCGGGTTTGAGCTGCATCTTGAAGGCGTATTTCTCAGGCATCAGCTGTTACCACGCAGCTGTCGCCAGACGATCGGCAGCGCGATGACGAAGATCAAGAGCAGGCCGATGAAGATCGACATGACGATGCCGGGCACGTTGAGCAGGCCGAGGCCGAAGGTCACCAGCCCCATGATAAAGGCGGCGAGCACGACGCCTAAAATGCTGCCGGAGCCACCCAGAATGCTGACGCCGCCCAGCACCACCATGGTGATGACCTCAAGCTCGTAACCCTGCGCGATGGACGGTCGCGTCGAGCCGAGCCGCGAGGTGATCAGCACCGAGGCGATGCCGGCCATCAGCCCTGTCAGGCAAAACAGGATGAATTTGATGCGGCCGACGCGAACGCCGGAAAACTGTGCCGCGACCGGATTGTTGCCGGTGGCAAAGACACGGCGGCCGAAGCTGGTGCGATGCAGCAGGAACCAGTAGGCGACGGCCGCGATGAGGAAGAGCACCAGTTCGAACGACACCACCCACCAGACATAGCCCTGGCCGAAGAAAGCAAAACTCTCGGGATAGCCCTTGTAGGCCTGGTCACCGAGGATGATGAAGGCAATGCCGCGAAACAGGCTCATCGTGCCGATGGTAACGACGATGGACGGCAGGCCGAGCCTCGTCACCAACAGGCCGTTGAAGGCGCCGCAACCGAGCCCGACGACGATGCCGATAGCCACCAGCACCGGCGTGTCGGCGCCGGCCTGTACCGCCATGCCCATCATGGTCGAGGCGAGCGCGATGATGGCGGCGACCGACAGGTCGATCTCGCCCGAAATGATCAGCAGCGCCATGGCGAAGGCGATCAGGCCTTTCTCGGTGAAATTGAAGGTCAGGTCCGACAGCGAATAGGCATCGAGGAAATAGGGCGATGCGAAGCTGTTGATGGCGAAGATGGCGACCGCCACGACGACCAGCAGCGCTTCCCAGGAAAAGATCGCCGAGGAGAGCGGCTTGTCGAGCCGGTCGGGAATGTGGCGCGGGGCGGGGGTGTCGGTCATGCCGCCTCCGCCTTCCTCAGAATGATCCGCCCCTGCTGACGTTCGCCACGCGCGTTGAGCACGACGGCCAGGATGATGGCGCTGCCTGAAATCGCCATCTGCCAGAAGGGCGAGATGTTGATGACGGGCAGCGCGTTGGAAATGATGCCGAGGAACAGCGCCCCTAACACAGCGCCCCCGACCGAGCCGATGCCGCCGGCAATCGAAATGCCGCCGATGACGCAGGCGGCGATGATGTTGAGTTCATAGCCGTTGGCGACCTCGACCGAGGCGATGACATAACGAGAAATCCAGAGATAACCGGCGAGCCCGCCGATCATGCCGGAAATGCAGAAGACGATGAATTTGGTTCGGCCGACATCGATGCCGGCATAGACCGACGCCGTCGGGTTGACGCCGATGGCATAGATCGAACGGCCAAGCGCGGTTCGCGTCATCACCACGAAGAACAGCGCGATGACCAGTATGGCGATCCAGGACAGAACCGGAATGCCCAGGAAAGCTGCGCGCTGGAAGCCGATGAACTCAGGACTCATCTTGTCGGCATTGACCCATGCGCCGCCGGACAGGACGAAGGTGGCGCCGCGATAGATGGTGAGCGTGCCCAATGTCACCACGATCGAAGGGATGTTCAGCCGCCACACCAGCAGGCCGTTGATGGCGCCGAGCACCAGTCCGACGGCCAGCGCAATGACGATCAGCAGCGGGATCGGGATCGCCGGATGCGCGGCGTTCAGCATCGCCACCACCATGCCGGTGAAGCACAGGTTGGAGGCCATCGACAGGTCGATCGAGCGGGTCAGGATGACGACCATCTGTCCCAGCGCCAGGATCATCAGGATCGAGGTGTCGTTGAACACCTGGGCGAGATTGCCGGGGTCGGCAAAGGCCGGGAAGCGCGTCGAGATCAGAGCAATCAAAACGACGATCGCCGCTGCCAGCCAGATCTCGCGGAATTTCAGGAGAGCCTTCATGCCGCGATCCCCGCTGCCGTCCGGACCAGCGTTTCGGCGTCCAGCCCCTTACTATCGTAGACCGCCGCAACCAGCCCTTCGCGCATGACGACGACGCGGTCGGACATGCCCAGAATCTCCGGCAGTTCCGACGACACCATGATCACCGACAGGCCCTGCGCGACGAGCTCCGCCATGAAGCCGTGCACGGCGGCCTTGGAGCCGATGTCGATGCCCTTGGTCGGCTCGTCCAGGATGATCACCTTGGGCGCTGTCGCCAGCCATTTGGCGATGACGATCTTCTGCTGGTTGCCGCCCGACAGCGTGCCGACATCCTGGCTCAGCGACGAGGCGCGCAGGTCTAGCCGCTCGGTGTAGGAGCGGGCGAGCGCGAATTCGTCCGACAATCGCAGCAGGCCGGATTTGGAGGTGCGCTTGAGCGAGGGAAGCGAGACGTTTTGGAAGATCGGCAGGCCGATCACCACGCCCTGCTTGCCGCGTTCCTCCGGCACGTAGACGATGCCGGCTTCGATGGAATCCGCCGCCGATTTCGGCGTGATCGTCTTGCCTTCCAGCGTGATCGTTCCACCCGATATGCGGGTGATGCCCGATATCGCCTGCATCACCTCTGACCGCCCGGCGCCGACAAGGCCGTAGAAACCGAGGATCTCGCCCTTGTGCAGTTCGAAGCCGATGTCGTTGAATTCGGTCGGGTGCGAAAGGCCAGCGACCGACAGCACCGGCGCGCCGATCTCGGCCTTGCGTTGCGGAAAGATGTGATCGACCGAGCGGCCGACCATCATGCGCACGATCTGGCTCTGGCCGGTATCCTTGATAAGGCCCTCGCCAACCATCTCGCCGTCGCGGAACACGGTGTAGCGATCGGCGATCCGATAGATCTCGTCGAACTTGTGGCTGATGAACAGGATCGCCTTGCCTTCCTCCTTGAGGAATTCGATCAGCAGGAAAAGCTCCTCGATCTCCTTCATCGAAAGGGCTGCGGTCGGCTCATCCATGATGACGATCTGCGCATCGATCGACATCGCGCGAGCAACCGCTACCAGATGCTTGTTGGCGATGCCGAGGTCTTTCAGCCGCGCATCGGCGTTGATATGGCCGGCATGCATGGTGTCGAGCACTTCGCGCGCGTGTTTTCGCATGGTGCGCCAGTCGATGGTGCCTAGCCGCGTGCGCGGCGCATGGCCGAGAAAAATGTTTTCGGCGACGCTCAGATCGTCGAACAGCACGGTTTCCTGATGAATGGCGGTGACGCCGTGGCCGAAGGCGGCATGCGCGCTGGGCAGGGTGACGGCCTGGCCGTCAATGCTGATCGTGCCGGCGTCGGGCTGGTAGATGCCGGTCATGATCTTGACCAGCGTCGACTTGCCGGCACCGTTTTCACCGATCAGCGCCGTAACCTGGCCGGGGTAAAGCGACAGGCTGACATTGTGCAGCGCGCGCACGCCGGGAAAGCTTTTGGAGACGCCGGACAGCGTCAGGCGCGGGGCAGGACCCGTGGGCTCCTCCTTCGCAATGCCGTGCTGGGCTGTCGTGTCCATATCCGTATCAAGCCCTGAAACAAGGTCCGTTTAAAGTCGCGGCGGGATTTTGGTCCCGCCGCGCTTGGTCCGAGACGTCCGAGATCAATAGATCTTGGAGAACTTTTCGATGTTGGACTTGTCGAACTGGAAGGGCGGAGCCATCGCAGCCGAGTTGCTGTCATCGAGCGTGACCTTGCCGACGCGGCCGATCGACAGCGTTGCGCCCGGCTTTGCCTCTTCCTTCTTCACCGCCAGATCATGAGCGAGGTAGACGGCGGAGTAGCCGAGGTCGATCGGATTCCAGAGGGCAACCGCCTGGCTGGAACCGTTGTCGATGAACCTCTTGAACTCCGACGGCAGCGCGAGACCGGTGACATTGACCTTGCCGATCAGGTTCGCGTCGGTGACGACCTGGGCAGCGGCAACGACGCCGACGGTGGTCGGCGCGATGATCGCCTTGAGGTTCGGATAGGATTTCAGCAGGCCCTTGGCTTCGTCGGTGCTCTTGGCCGAATCGTCATCGCCGTAGACGGTGGCGACGAGTTTGATCTTGGGGAATTTTTCCGGCAGGATTTTCTTGGCCGCGTCGATCCAGGCGTTCTGGTTGGTCGCGGTCGACGAAGCCGACAGAATGGCGACTTCGCCGCCTTCCGGCAGATAGTCGGCGGCAAGCTTGATGATGGTCTCGCCGATCAGGCCGGTGTCGGACGGGTTGAGGTGCAGCTGGCGGCCTTCCTTGGCGACGCCCGAATCCCACGAGATGACGGTGATGCCGCGCTCCATCGCCTTCTTCAGCACCGGCACCAGCGCGTCGGCGTCATTGGCCGAAATCGCAATGGCGTTGACCTTCTGCGCGATCAGCGAATTGACCACTTCGATCTGCGCTTCGGCTGTCGCCTTGGTCGGGCCGGTGTAGATGATGTCGACATCGCCGAGTTCCTTGGCCGCCTCTTCGGCACCCTTGTTGGCGGCGTCGAAGAAGCCGTTGCCGAGCGACTTCACCACCAGCGCGATCTTGACGTTCTCGGCATAGGCGGCATTCACGAACATGGCGGCCGAGAACGCGGCCGTCACCATCAATTTCTTCAGAAAGCTCATCGTATTTCCTCCCTTGAGCGTTGCATTCCATCGTCGCTGCGGTTGGCCTCAGGCCTGCAGCGAGGATTCTTCCTTTGCCGACTTGCGGGCGACGATCAGCGTCACACCCGCGGCCTCCAGCATGTTGGCTTCGCGATCCTCGATGCCGTCATCGGTGATGACGGTGGCGATGCGCTTGAGCCCGCACAGGATCAGGCTCGAGCGCTGGCGGAATTTCGATGAGTCGACCAGCACCACCAGTTCGTCGGCCTGGTCGATCAGTTTCTGCTCCGCCTGGATCAGCAGCGGGTCGCCTTCCATCAGGCCAAGCGGCCCGAGCCCTTGAGCGCCCATGAACATGCGGCGCGCGTAGAAATTACGCGTCACGTCATTGTCGAAGGGCGAGAGGATGATGTTCTGCTCGCGGTAGATGGTGCCGCCCGACAGCATGACGGTGTTCTTCGAATGCTTGAGCAGATGCTCGGCGATGGGGAACGAATTGGTGAAGATCGGCATGCGGCGTCCGGTCAGGAAATGCACCATCTGGAAGGTGGTGGTGCCGCCATTGATGATGATCGGCTCGCCGTCCTTGCACAGCTCCACCGCTTCGCGCGCAATCGCGCGCTTCTGCGAAGCATTAAGCGTTTCGTTGACGGAAAAGGGCCGGCCGGCGAGGCCGATGAACTGCGGTGGCGAGATCGCTTCGGCGCCGCCGCGCACGCGGCGCAGGCGCTTTTGCACATGAAGAGCCGCGATATCGCGCCGGATCGTCGCCTCGGAGGAGTCCGTCAGGTCGACCATCTCCTGCACCGTCACCACAGGCTTTTCCTGGACGGCGGACAGAATGATCCTGTGGCGCTCTTTTTCGTGCATGGTTCCTCCCTGCCTGGTCATGAGGCACTAGAAAACAAGCAGTGTCAATCATTTCCGATCATATAATTTCATTGTGCAGTGCAATATGATCGATCTTGATCGTTTATGATTGACAACCGAGATGCTTGCGTAGACATTTCCGGCAAAATGGACCGCGCCTTTTGCGTCCCAGGGAGGATAATCATGCTCGACAAGCGCTCCGGCTCGCGCCTTGCCAACCTTTGGGACGATGCGAAAGCCAAGGGGCTGAGCGAGCCTGAGCTTCTGGTCTATCGCTCCAACACGCTCGGCTCCGACAAGCGTGTCACCAATTATGGCGGCGGCAACACCTCGTCCAAGATCCGGCAGAAGGACCCGCTCTCCGGCGCCGAAGTCGAAGTGCTATGGGTCAAGGGCTCGGGCGGCGACAGCGCCTCGATCAAGCTGGACGGTTTCGCCACGCTCTACATGGACAAACTGCAGGCGCTGAAAGGCCTCTATCGTGGCGTCGCGCATGAGGACGAGATGGTGGGCTATCTTCCCCACTGCACCTTCAACCTCAACCCGCGCGCGGCCTCGATCGACACGCCGCTGCACGCCTATGTGCCGAAGCCGTTCGTCGATCACATGCATCCCGATGCCATTATCGCGATTGCCGCGGCCAAGGATTCCAAGGCGTTGACCAAGGAGATATTCGGTGACGCCATCGGCTGGCTGCCGTGGAAGCGGCCGGGCTTCGAACTTGGCCTCTGGCTGGAGAAATTCTGCGTCGAACACCCCGAGGCCAAGGGCGTCATCCTCGAAAGCCACGGCTTGTTCACCTGGGGCGACATACCCAAGGAGTGCTACGAGACGACGATCTCGGTCATCAACCAGGCGATCGAATGGTTCGAGCGCCGCTCCGAGGGTCTCGCCATCTTCGGCGGCGAAGTCGTCAAATCGCTAGACGCCGCTGAGCGCCGCGCCATCGCGGCGAGACTGATGCCGAGAATCCGCGGCCTGATTTCGGAGAAGAGCCACAAGCTCGGCCATTTCGACGATTCCGCCGCCGTGCTCGAATTCGTCAACTCCAGGGATTTGCGCCCGCTGGCGGCGCTCGGCACCTCATGCCCGGATCATTTCCTGCGCACAAAAATCCGCCCGCTGGTTATCGAGTTCGACCCAGCGAAGCCCGACGTCGAAGCCGTGATTGCGCGCCTCGCCGACGATATTGCTGAGTACCGTGTCGGCTACCAGGCCTATTACGACAGCTGCAAGCATCCGGACTCGCCCCCGATCCGTGACCCCAACGCCGTGGTCTACCTGATGCCCGGCGTCGGCATGTTCACCTTCGCCGGCGACAAGGCCACCGCCCGCATCTCTGGCGAATTCTACGTCAACGCCATCAATGTCATGCGCGGGGCCTCGACCGTTTCGTCCTATGTCGGCCTGCCGGCGCAGGAGGCCTTCGACATCGAATACTGGCTGCTCGAGGATTTGAAGCTGCAGCGCATGCCGAAGCCGAAGTCGCTCGCCGGCCAAATCGCGCTGGTCACCGGCGGCGCCGGCGGCATCGGCCGCGCCACCGCCAATCGCCTGCTGCGCGAAGGCGCCTGCGTCGTGCTGGCCGATATCGACGAGACCGCACTTGCCAACGCCAACGACGAACTGGCGAAAGCCTATGGCAAGGACTTCGTCCGGCCGGTGCTGATCAACGTCACCGCGGAGGAGCAGGTGATTTCCGGCTTCGCCCAGACAGCCGTCGAGTTCGGCGGCATTGATATTCTCGTCTCCAACGCAGGCCTCGCCTCCTCGGCGCCGATCGAGGAGACGACGCTGGCGCTGTGGAACAAGAACATGGACATATTGTCGACCGGCTATTTCCTGGTCTCGCGCGAAGCCTTCCGGCTGTTCCGGGCCCAGAAGATCGGCGGCAATGTCGTCTTCGTCGCCTCCAAGAACGGTCTTGCCGCGTCACCCAATGCCGCCGCCTATTGCACCGCCAAGGCGGCCGAAATCCATCTCGCCCGCTGCCTGGCGCTGGAAGGCGCGGAAGCCCAGATCCGGGTCAACGTCGTCAATCCGGACGCCGTGCTGCGCGGTTCGAAGATCTGGACCGGCGAGTGGAAGGAACAGCGCGCCGCCGCCTACAAGATGTCGACCGACGATCTGGAAGAACACTACCGCTCGCGCTCGATGCTGAAGCGCTCGGTGTTTCCCGAAGACATCGCCGAAGCGATCTATTTCCTGGCGTCCGACATGTCGGCCAAATCCACCGGCAACATCATCAACGTCGACGCCGGCAACGCGCAGAGCTTTACGCGCTGAGTTAAGGGCGGAGCGCTTCTCTTCTCCCCGTCACTATACGGGGAGAAGGTGGCCCGAAGGGCCGGATGAAGGGCAGCGCTGACTGAACGCATTGGGAGGAATAGCACTTGTCCGAAACCATCATCGCCGCCGATCTCGTCTCCAGCCACAACGCCCAGCGCAAACCCGACCTCGAGCGCGACTACGCGTCGCTCGGCGAACGCCTCGACCGCCGCGGCATCGCCATCGATGCCATCCGCGACAAGGTCGAGAAATTCGCCGTCGCCATTCCGTCCTGGGGCGTCGGAACAGGCGGCACGCGGTTTGCCCGCTTTCCCGGCGCCGGCGAGCCGCGCGACATTTTCGACAAGATCGAGGACTGCGCCGTCATCAGCCAACTGACACAGGCGACGCCGACCGTCTCGCTGCATATACCGTGGGACAAGGCCGATCCGAACCGGCTGAAGCAGGCGGCCTCGCGCTTCGGCCTCGGCTTCGACGCCATGAATTCCAACACCTTCTCGGATGCCAGGGACCAAAAACTGTCCTACAAGTTCGGGTCGCTGTCGCATGCCGATGCCGGCACGCGCCGCCAGGCGGTCGAGCACAATCTGGAATGCATCGAGATCGGCAAGACGCTGGGGTCCAGGGCGCTAACAGTGTGGATCGGCGACGGCTCGAATTTCCCCGGCCAGGTCAATTTCGCCAAAGCCTTCGAGCGCTATCTCGACGCGATGAAGGAGATCTATGCCGGACTGCCCGCCGACTGGAAACTGTTCACCGAACACAAAATGTACGAGCCGGCTTTCTACTCCACGGTCGTGCAGGACTGGGGCACCAACTACCTCATATCCAAGGAGCTGGGCGACAAGGCCTACTGCCTGGTCGACCTCGGCCACCATGCGCCCAACGTCAACATCGAGATGATCGTGTCGCGGCTGATCCAGTTCAAGAAACTCGGCGGCTTCCACTTCAACGATTCCAAATATGGCGACGACGATCTCGATGCCGGCTCGATCGATCCCTATCGGCTGTTCCTGGTCTTCAACGAACTGGTCGATGCCGAGCTGTCCGGCGCCGAGGGTTTCGATCCCGCCCACATGCTCGACCAGAGCCACAACGTCACCGATCCGATCGAAAGCCTGATGCTGTCGGCGGTCGAGGTGCAGCGCGCCTATGCGCAGGCGCTGCTGGTCGACCGCAAGGCGCTCGAGGGTTTCCAAGACGGCAATGATGCGCTGATGGCGACGCAGACGCTGAAAGCTGCCTACCGCACCGATGTTGAGCCGATCCTTGCCATGGCGCGGCTGAACACAGGCGGCGCCATCGATCCAGTCGCCGCATATCGCGCGGCGGGCTACCGGGCGAAGGTCGCGGCGGAACGGCCGGCGGTTGTGGGCGGTTCAGGCGGGATTGTTTGAGATTGGCTAATCTCCACCACAGGGGGGAGATCAGCTTGCCTCTGCCGGCAGGCGAACATCAATATGTGTTCGCTCATATTGATGATGGACTCGGCCGCTCCATGTAGCTCTTCTAGGCACCGCACTTGGAGCACCGCCATGCCCTTGACCCGCCGGACGCTGATTGGCGTCACCCTTTCGCTCGCAATTGCGCTCGCGCCATCCGGCGCGCTCCATGCCGCCTCGCCACAACCGGCGAAGGGCGAGCACGGCATGGTCGTCACCGCCCAGCATCTGGCGTCGGAAGCCGGCGTCGAGGTGCTGAAGAAGGGCGGCAATGCCGTCGATGCGGCGGTCGCCGTCGGCTATGCGCTCGCCGTCGTCTACCCTAATGCCGGCAATATCGGCGGTGGCGGGTTCATGACCATCCGCTTCAAGGACGGCAAATCGACCTTCCTCGATTTCCGCGAGCGCGCGCCGCTGGCGGCAACCAAGACCATGTATCTCGACAAGGACGGCAATCCGGTGAAGGGCGCCAGCCTTGATGGCTACCTTGCGGTCGGCGTACCGGGTTCCGTGGCAGGGTTCGAGATGGCTCGTGAAAAATATGGCACGCTGCCACGCCAGGATTTGATGGCGCCGGCAATTGCCTATGCCAAGGATGGCTTCATCCTCGACCAGGGCGACGCTGCTTCATTCGCGAGCAATGCCGCACGGCTGGCGAAGGACCCTGCCGCCGCCGCCATCTTCCTGAAGCCGGACGGCAAACCCTATGGCGCCGGCGAGCGTCTCCTCCAGCCCGATCTTGCAGCCTCGCTCGCCGCCATCTCCGAAAAAGGCGCCGACGCCTTCTACAAAGGCGCCATCGCCGACGCCATCGTCAAGGCGAGCGGCGCCAAGGGCGGCATTCTGGCCAACTCAGACTTCGAGCAATATAAGGTACGCGAGCTGCAACCGGTGAGCTGCACCTATCGGGGCTATGAGATCACGTCCTCGCCGCCGCCAAGCTCCGGCGGCGTCATCATCTGCGAAATCCTCAACGTGCTGGAGGGCTACCCGCTGTCCTATCTCGGCGCCGGCTCGGCCGAGACGGTGCATGTCATGGTCGAGGCGATGCGTTACGCCTATGTGGACCGCAACTCGGCGCTCGGCGATCCAGATTTCGTCGACAATCCGGTCTCGAAACTGCTCGACAAGGGTTACGCCAAGGAGATCCGCGACAAGATCGACCCGTTCCGCGCCGGCGTCTCGCAGGATTTGATGCCGAAGGGCTTCGGCGAGTCGAAGGAAACGACGCACTATTCGATCATCGACGATGACGGCAATGCGGTCGCGGTCACTTATACGCTGAACGGCTCGTTCGGCGCCGGCGTGGTCGCGGACGGCACCGGCATCCTGCTCAACAACGAGATGGATGATTTCACCCAGAAGCCTGGCGTGCCCAACCTCTACGGTCTCGTGCAGGGAGAGGCCAATGCCATCCAGCCGAAGAAGACCCCGCTGTCATCGATGAGCCCGACTATCGTCGCCAAGGACGGCAAGCCGTTCATGGTTATCGGCAGCCCCGGCGGCTCGCGCATCATCACCATCACGCTGGAAGCCATCGTCAACGTCATCGACCACGGCATGAACATCCAGGAGGCGATCGACGCATCGCGCATCCACCATCAATGGCTGCCCGACACGATCTATGTCGAACCCTTCGGCCTGTCGCCCGACACTGAAAAACTGCTGGCCGGCATGGGCTACCACCTCGATCTCGCGGATTCTACCTGGGGGCAGGCGGCCGGCATTCTTGTCGGCGGCAAGAGCCTGGCGGAAATCGAGAAGGGCGGCGGCGCCCGTTACAACGGCGCCATCGACAGCCGCGCCGCATCCGGCGAGGCGATTGGCTACTGATCAAAACAAGAGATTGATCAGAGGACGAGCGTAAGCGTCGACCCGACGAGCATCAGCGCCGCGATCACAACGAACGCCGCGTAGATGCGGGGACGGTCGAGGAGCAGCGCATTGCCCGATATCCAGGCCGCGGTTGCGCCGCCAAGCGCAAACAGGAAGCCGTTCCGGTGACCAAAGGTCATGGAAGCGGCCATCAGCCCGCCAATGATCAGCGCGCCGAAGACGATGATCACGGCAACGGCGTATTTCTCGAAGTCGTTGCCGCCGCCCATGGCCGGGCCGATCGCGTTCAAATTCGTCAGATCGTCCGGATCGAACGGGTTGGTCGATCCATATTCATCTTGACCGACAGGTTCTCGCATCATTCATTCTCCGCTGACCGGCAACAAATCATCAACATCTGCCGAGCGCAACCGGATCGCGCCGTGCCGAAGGCCGCCGATGCGGTCTTCAACACTTTCTGATGCCGACTTGCCACGGTTTTTTTGCGCCGGTTCACAAAATCTACCCTGCTTTCGGGTCCACACGCCTGAATACCTGGAAAATGAATTACCTGGAAAAATCGCTGCGCACGATGCCGTGCCGCTGCAGCTTGTCGTAGAAGGTCTTGCGCGGAATGCCGAGCGCTTCAATCGTGCGCCGGACATCGCCGTAATTGCGGCCAAGTGCCTCGCGGATGACATCGGCCTCATAGCGTTCCAGCCGTTCCGGCAATGAACTGGCGTCATCCGGCTCCGCCGATGCGGAAGGTGGCGCTTGCGCCGCTTCCTCCAGTCCAAGCACGAAACGCTCGGCGAAATGCGCGAGTTCACGCACATTGCCCGGCCAGTCGTGCTGGCTCAGATGGCGATGCACTGAGGCAGGCACGGCTGGCATTTGCCGGCGGAAGCGGGCGGCTGCACGCTCTGCGAAGTAGAAGAAGAGCAGGGCGACGTCGTCGCGGCGTTCGCGCAGCGGCGGGATCGAGATCGTCACCACATTAAGCCGGTAGTAGAGATCCTCGCGGAAGGCGCCGCGCCGGCTGGCATCGCCGAGATCGACCTTGGCGGCGGCGACGACGCGCAGGTCGACCGGCCGGATTTCATTGGTGCCGAGCGGCGTCACCTCGCGCATTTCCAGCACCCGCAGCATCTGCACCTGGGTCGAGGCCGGCATGCTCTCGATCTCGTCGAGGAACAGCGTGCCGCCGCTCGAATGCTCGATCCGGCCGATGCGCTTCTTCTGTGCGCCGGTGAACGCGCCGGCCTCATGGCCGAACAGCTCGCTTTCGATGACCGTGTCCGGCAGCGTGCCGCAATTCAGCGCCACGAAATTGCCCCTGGCGCGGCGGCTCCAGCGATGCAGCAGGCTCGCCACCACCTCCTTGCCGGAGCCGGTCTCGCCGGTCACCAGAACGTCGACATCGGTATCGGCGATTTGCCGCAGCGTCCGGCGCAATCGTTCCATCGCCGGCGTCTGCCCGATCAGCGGCAGGCCGTCCTGCGCCTGTTCGGCGCTTTCGCGCAAGGCGCGGTTCTCCATCACCAGCCGGCGCTTTTCCGCCGCCCGTGCCACACTTTGCGCCAGCCGGTCGGCGGCGAAAGGCTTGGTGATGAAGTCGTAGGCGCCATCCTTGATCGCCTTGACCGCAACCGCGATGTCGCCATGCCCGGTGACCAGGATTACCGGAATGTCGGCATCGAGCTGCAAGACGCGGTCGAAGAGCTGCAGGCCGTCAATGCCGGGCATGCGGATGTCGGACACCACCACGCCGGGAAAATTGGCGTCGAGCCCGGCCAGCGCCTCGTTCGCCACCGCAAAGGCCGAGACGGAAAAACCAGCGAGTTCCAGCGTCTGCCGCGTGGCCCTCAGCAATTCGCTGTCGTCGTCGATCAATACGACCGGTGCGGTGTCCATCATGCTGCCCTGGCGAGGTGAATGGTAAAGCGCGTGCCGGCCTGGTCGCTCGCCACCTCGATGCGTCCGCCATAATCGGCAACGATGTCCTGCGAGATGACGAGGCCGAGCCCGAGGCCTTTTTCCTTCGAGGTGTTGAACGGCGTGAACAATGACTTGAGGATGGCAGGCGAAATGCCCGGCCCATTGTCGGCGACGGCAAGCGCCACGCCGTCGGCCGTCTCATGGGCCGACACCTGCACCCTGGCGCCGTCGCGACCGTCCAGCGCTTCCAGCGCATTCTGGAACAGGTTGATCAGCACCTGTTCGAGCCGCAGCCGGTTGCCCATCACCTTGAGCGTTACCGGCGGCAGCGTGATATCGAGCGCGTCCAGCCGGCCGGCAAAGCGGCTTCTGAGCAGCACCACGGCGCCCTCGATGACGCCGCGCAGTTCGACCGGTTCGGCTGCCGTGCGCCCCTTGCGGGCAAAGACCTTCAACTCTTCAGTGATGCCGCCGATGCGCTCGGTCAGCGCGGCAATCGCGCCAAGGTTCTCCTCGGCCGAGGCGGTCTGCTTGCGCTCCAGGAACACACGCGCATTGTCGGCATAGGCGCGGATCGTTGCCACCGGCTGGTTGATCTCATGCGCGACCCCGGCGGCAACCTGGCCGAGGGTAGCAAGACGGTTGGCCTGCACCAGTTCCTGCTGCATGACCTGCAGCTTGGCTTCGGTGCTGCGGTGATCGGTGATCTCGGCCTGCAGCCGGTCGCGAGCCAGGCTGAGGTCATGCGTACGCTCGACGACGCGGCGCTCGAGCTCGATGCGCGCTGCCTGTTCGGCGGCGATGCGCATCTGCGCCGACTGACGGCGCCACAGGAGGTAGCCGGCCAGCGCCAGCAACGGCACCACGACGCCCAGCGCCAGCAGCCGCATCTCACGCACCGCAGCCGCGATCGGCGCTTCGACCGGCACGAGATAATCGAGCCGCCATGGCGTCGATTGGACCAGTGTCGAAAGCCTGAGATATTCGGCATCGCTGCCGCCCGGTGTTATCGCATGCACCATCGACACGTCAGGGCTCAATGCCTCGGGGCGTGTGATCGGCAAGGGGATCAGCGGCGCGTTGCCGAATTGCTGGCTGCTCCGGATGGCGGCAGCCACCGGGCCGGTCAGCGGCGCGGTGGTCATGAAGCGCCAGGACGGCACGCTGGTGATCAGCACGACGCCGTGGTCGTCGCTGACATAGGCCGGCCGGTTGGCCTCATGCCAGTCGGCTTCAAGCTGGTCGAATTCCATCTTGACGACGACGACGCCGAGCGGTGCCGCCGCATTGCCGACGCGACGCGAAATATAGAGGCCCGGGCGCTTGCTGATGTTGCCCAGCGCAAAATATTCGGCCGTTCCCGATTGCATGGCGCCGGAGAAATAGGCGCGGAAACCATAGTCGTTGCCGACGAAGCTGGTTGTTTCGCGCCAGTTGCTGGAGGCGATCGCAAACCCGTCGACGCCGGTGACGTAAAGCACCGAAGCCTTGGTGCCGGAGACCAGCCCTTCGAGCTTGCGGTTGAGCACGTCGATCGTGACAGCGCCCTTGTTCTGCAGGGCGTCATGCACCTGCTGGTCCTCGGACAAGAGCAGCGGCAGCGCCCGCGGGCTTTCCAGCACGGCGCGCAGCAACGCAACCTTCAGATTGGCATCGGTGCGGCCTTGCGCCGCCAGTGCCGCGACCTCGGCGCGGCGCGCGTAGAGGCCGGCGCCGGTGAGCGCCGTGGCAACGATCACCAGCGCGATCGCCGCAAACAGCAGCCAGGCGCGACGCGCGCGTTTGCCGAGTTGCTCGGGCGTCGGCGACAGGACCGCGGCAGGGCGTTGCAGCATTCCCTATTTGTGCATGATTTCGCACAAAGCACAATTCAGTCATGCGGATGTCCGCACTTGCGGTTGCGGCGCACCAGCTCGGTCGACAAAGATCTCCAACAAAATCAATGGATACGGTAATGCCGCTCAGTCTGGCACGGCAGTTGCAGTGACCAGTACAGCAGTCGCGAGGCTGCGGAAACAACTTGCCCCGGGAGGTCGAGCTTTCGATCGGGGCGCCATGGAGGACGTCATGCAGCCAGCATTCGCTGCCGCCGAACCGCGCGGCAAGCTACCCTTTTACCGTCATCTCTACGTGCAGGTCCTGACGGCGATCGCCGCCGGCGTGCTGCTCGGTCATTTCTATCCCGAACTCGGTGCTTCGCTGAAGCCGCTCGGCGATGCCTTCATCAAGCTGGTCAAAATGGTGATCGCGCCGGTCATCTTCCTGACGGTGACCACAGGCATTGCCGGCGTCTCCGACCTGAAAAAGGTTGGCCGCGTCGCCGGCAAGGCGATGATCTATTTCCTGGTCTTTTCGACCCTGGCGCTGGTCGTCGGCATGGTCGTCTCCAACGTCGTCCAACCGGGCGCCGGCATGCACATCAATGCGGCGACGCTCGACCCCTCGAAGGTCGCCACCTTCACCGAGAAGGCGCATGACACGACCATCGTCGGCTTCCTGCTCAACATCATCCCCGACACCATCACCGGCGCCTTCGCGCAAGGCGACATCCTGCAGGTGCTGTTCTTCTCGGTGCTGTTCGGCATCTCTCTCGCTCTGGTCGGCGAGCGCGGCCGCCCGGTCGTCGGTTTCCTGCAGGCGCTGACCTCGCCTATCTTCCGCCTGGTCGCCATCCTGATGAAGGCCGCCCCCATCGGCGCCTTCGGCGCCATGGCCTTCACCGTCGGCAAATACGGCATCGGCGCGATTGCCAACCTCGCCTTTCTGATCGGCACCTTCTACCTGACGTCGCTGCTCTTCGTGCTGGTCGTGCTCGGCGCTGTCGCTTGGTACAACGGCTTCTCGATCCTCGCCTTGATCCGCTACATCAAGGAAGAGCTGCTGCTGGTGCTCGGCACCTCGTCCTCGGAAGCCGCTCTTCCCGGCCTGATGGCCAAGATGGAGCGCGCCGGCTGCAACCGCTCGGTGGTCGGCCTGGTCATCCCGACCGGCTATTCCTTCAACCTCGACGGCACCAACATCTACATGACGCTGGCGGCGCTGTTCATCGCCCAGGCGACCGATACGCCGCTCACCTATGGCGACCAGATTCTGCTGCTGCTGGTTGCCATGCTGAGCTCCAAGGGTGCCGCCGGCATCACCGGCGCCGGCTTTATCACGCTGGCCGCCACGCTCTCTGTCGTGCCTACGGTACCCGTTGCCGGCATGGCGCTGATCCTAGGGGTCGACCGCTTCATGTCGGAATGCCGGGCGCTGACCAACTTCGTCGGCAATGCAGTGGCGACGATCGTTGTGGCGCGCTGGGAAGGCGAACTCGACCAGACCAAGTTCGCCGCCGCCATGGCCGGCACATTGTCCGAGGAAGCCGACCTGGCGCTGTCGGGCGATCTGCAGCCCGCTTGACCGCTCCGGGCACTGACGTTTGAGCACAAGGCCGCAGCCGATTCGGTTGCGGCCTTTCCTTTTCCGCCTGCACGTGGCTGGCGCTGGCCGGGCCCTCCCGGGTAGGGTGCGGACGTAAAACCGAAAGGCCGGCGCATGAGCAATCCGTACCCCGAAATCTACCTCGTCCGTCACGGCGAGACGGAGTGGAGCGCTTCGGGAAAACACACCGGCCGCACCGACATACCGTTGACGGCAAAGGGCGAGGCGGCAGCTCGCGGCGTGGCGGACCGGCTCAAGGATCTGTCCTTCCAGGCGGTGTGGTCGAGCCCGTCGCAGCGAGCCTTCAGCACCTGCACGCTTGCCGGCTTCGGCGCTGCTGCCGTCAAGAAGGACGACCTGCAGGAATGGGACTATGGCGCCTATGAGGGCGTTAAGACCAAGGAGATTCTTGTGCAGCGCCCCGGCTGGCAATTGTTCCGTGACGGCTGTCCCGACGGCGAGTCGGTAGCGGATGTCGGCGCCAGGGCCGACAGGATCATCGCCGGGCTGCGGGCAATCGAGGGCAATGTGCTGGTGTTTTCAAGCTCGCATTTCCTGCGCGTGCTGGCCGCGCGCTGGCTCGGTCTGCCACCCGAAGGCGGTGCGCACTTCGTGCTTGATACCGCGAGCCTCAGCATCCTCGGCTATGAGCACGATCTGAGCGAGCCGGTGATACGCAGGTGGAACCAGAAGTAGTGTTTCTCAGCAAGCCTGCCTCTTAACGCGCGAGCACCGCCAATTCCTCCGATGTCAGATGCCGCGCCTTGCCCTTGGCGAGCTCGCCGAGCTGCAAACCGCCGATCGCCACCCGAACCAGCCTCAGCACCTCGATGTCGAATGCCCGGAGCAGGCGGCGGATCTGGCGGTTGCGGCCCTCGTCGAGCACGATTTCCAGCCAGGCAGTGCGGCCGCCGCTGCGCAGCAGTTCGATCGAACTTGCGGTCAGCAGTTCGCCGTCGACGATCGCTCCGTCGCGAAAGCGCGCCAGCATCGCTTCGTCGGGCGCGGTGCCGATCTGGACATGATAGGTCTTGGCGACATGCGAGGCCGGATCGAGCACGCGGTTGGCCCAGCGCGTGTCGTTGGTCATCAGCAACAGGCCTTCGCTGGCCTTGTCGAGGCGGCCGACCGGCGACACGAAAGGCAACTCCAGTTCCACCAGGCAGTCATAGACGGTGCCACGATCCTGCGGGTCATCGCGCGTGGTGACCTGTCCGCGCGGCTTATTGATCATCAGGTAGACTTTTGCCTCGCCGACGATCTGCTCGCCGTCGACAGCGATGCGGTCGCGGCCGAGATCGACACGCAGCGACGGATCGCGCACCACCTTGCCGCCAACCTGCACGCGCCCTTCGGCGATCAGCAGCTCGGCCTGCTTGCGCGAACACAGGCCGAGTTTGGAAAGCGCCCGGTTCAGGCTGACGCCTGCGCTCGGGGCCTGGTGTTGGGCGATGTCTGGTGGCCGTGCCATGTCCTGCTTGCCATCCCAATGATCGGCATCGACAAATGCCACGCCCCGCATTGGCTTCGCAACCTGCCGCGGCACCAACATCACGGGTCGCGGGAGCGGGGCTGTTCTCAAATACGATGTGTCAGGGGGTCGGGCTCAACAGCCCGCCATGGAACGCTGCCCCGCGACGGACGTTGTTGCCGACGAGCGATTTGTCGCGAAAGGCACCGCCATGAAGAAAATCTACCAAAAGCCGACGCTCGTGAAGCGAGGCAGGCTCACCAGCCTGACGGCTCAGATCGTCGCTTCTGGGGTCATTCTGGGGGAATGATCCCCCAGATAACGGAAGGGATAAATCGATGAGCGAGCGCGGCGTTGATTTCCTGCAGGGCTGGATCCACGAGCACCTGCCGGGCGAACTGCCTGCCGACAAGGCAACGGCTCGAACCCTAACCACGCGAGCTGCCCTGGATGCTCGGCATTTAGGCCTTGAGGTCAGCGAGATCGAAGAGGAGTTCGGTTCGTTGGAACGGGTGATTTTCGAGGCACTCGATCAGCCCGATATCTGAGCCCCCGATATGAGCCCATCGCAGGCGAATATCGGCCCATCGCCATCCTGGCGGTGGGCTTTTCGGTGATGGCATCCGAGGGTGCCCAGCGCTAGGCAGCCCGCGCAGCTGACGCTCCCCGTGCCGGCGGCAATTCGAACACAGTGGCGCCGTTCTCCCGGCCGCGTTCGACATAACCGATGACACGGAACCATTTGCCGACGTCGGCCCGCTGCAGCCAGCTGCGCGAGTGGATGGGCAGGTTGCCGGCCAGCGCCTGAATGTGGCGGATGTGGCGCCTGCAGAAGCGGACCGTCGCGGCGCTGAAGAAACCCTCCTGCGCGGCAAACAGCGTGTCGGCGGCGTCGCTGTTTTCGTGCCAGGCGACGATCGCCACCGTCTTGTCGCCGTCGACCAGCGCGTGCGCCCGGCCTTCCTTCAAATTCATCATCAGATTGTCGTAGGCGACCTTGCTGTCCTTGCCGGCGGCCACATACTCGTCCGACATCCGCGTGGACAGATCGCGGAAGACACTTTCGAGATCGCCGATCGTAGCTGCGCGTGCTCGCATTTCTCCTCCTGCAGCCCCGGCAGGCAGTTTGCCCTAGGCAGACGGGATCACCAAGCAAATCAAATCCGCCATTTGGCCGATGCGCGCAAAGTGATTTCATTGGGCGGCAAATGTTGGACGCCGCCATCTCCTATCGCGGCAAGCCTGTCATTCGCGTTGCGCCGGTTTTCGTATTTGGTTGACATTGGGCTGATGGAGGCGCGGGTTGCGCCGGGCGTTTGGGCCTTGGGGCATATTTCAATGAAAAAAAGTATACGAAAAGCCGGTCCTGCACCGGAAGGGCAAACTTGCGGCGCATGTTGCTTCGCCTACGTCAGGTGGCGGCGGAACCATTGACGTTCCGCCATCCACTGACGAGACTTGATATAGAGCTCCACTGAGCGCGAGACTTGCTGATCAACAGAAAGCCCGCTGGCTCAGGCCGGCGGGCTTCTTTCGTTTCTGGAACCATTTCAGTGCATGCCGAATTGACTCGCGATCGCGTTCGGGAGGGGAAGCATGCAAGACCAGCATGTCGATGAGCCGGTTCGCGTGGCGCTCGGCAGGTCCGGAAACACGATCTACAAGGTGGGGCGCGTGGCGCAGGCCGCCGACATCCTGATGAACCGCTGGCCCGCGAAGACGGGCCGCTATCACGTCGCCGCCCGCAAGGCCTGCCTCGGCGTTCTCGAAGGCCTGAAAGAGGCGCACTATGCCCGCGCTGCCTTCGTCAATGCGGCGATCGAGGCCGATATACTGGTCGAGCGCGACCGCGAGGGTTGAACGGCCACGGCTTTCCATCGCCTCTTTGTTTGCGTAACGTAAACTGGCAGACCGGTCGGGAGCCTTCCATGTGCAACGACTATGAGCAGCATATTCTCTGGGCTGAGTATTGCCGGATGCTGGAGTCGCTGGCACTCGAGATCCCGACCCACCAGACGGAACTTGACCTGCCGCAGGTTGATGACATCCACATCAATGATCCGGCCCCGATCATGCGCGCCGCCGGCGACGCCGGCGCTGTCGAACTGACGCCGATGACGTTCGGATTTCCACCGGCCGGACCGAAAGGCGGACCAGTGTTCAACTTCCGCTCCGAAGGCAGGCAATTCGCCGGCAGCAAACGCTGCCTCGTTCCGGCATCCGCCTTCTTCGAGTTCACGGGCACGAAGTATCCGAAGGCAAAGCATCGCTTCACGCTCAACGGCTCGCCGTTCATGGCCATCGCAGGGCTTTGGCGTGAAGCTAGCGGCAACAAGCCGCCAACCTTCACCATGCTGACAACCGAGCCTGGACCGGATATTGCGCCCTATCACAGTCGGCAGGTCGTGGTGCTTCGGCCCGGCGATTGGGCGGCTTGGCTCAGTCTGACGAAGCCGGAAGCCGGACTGCTGCAGCCGCTTCCAGCCGGCTCGCTGCGCGTGGAGACCGTGCGCCCCGAAAGTTCATAACTCGGTTGCGCAGGCTTGCCGGCACAGCCGGCAGGCCGAAATCAGGAATCCGTCGGTGCGGCGCCAGGAAGTCAAGCCCTTGATGTTCAGTGAGCGGCCCGAGAGATGGGTGACAGTTCATTCCGGAGACATGGGTAACACTTTCGGCCCTTTGCAAGGAGGGCAAGGTGCCTTGGAAGGAGTGTAACGTCATGGAAGAGCGGCTGAAGTTCATTGCCCGGCTGCTGGACGGCGAGAAGATACCGGTGCTTTGCCGTGAGTTCGATATCTCGCGCAAGACCGGCTACAAGATCCTCACACGCTACAATGACAGTGGCCTTGAGGGGCTGACGGATCGATCACGCCGACCCTACCGCCACGCCAATCAGCTTCCGTTTCAAATCGAGAAGCTGATTGTGCGCCTCAAGCAAGACAAGCCGACCTGGGGTGCGCCAAAGATACGCGAACGGTTGGCCCGGCTGTATCCTGACGTTCACCGGCCTGCGATCTCGACGGTGCATGCGGTTCTCGACCGCCATGGCCTGGTCGAGCGCCGCAAGCGAAGGCGCAACAGGGCGATGGGAACACCACTTTCAAACGGCTATCGGCCCAACGATCTGTGGTGTGCCGACTACAAAGGCGAGTTCATGCTCGCCGATCGGCGCTATTGCTATCCGCTGACGATCACCGACTTCGCCAGCCGCTATCTCATCGCCTGCGAGGCGTTGTCGACTACCAAGGAAGCCTATGCCTTCACGGTGTTCGAGAGCGTTTTCAAAGAGTTCGGCCTGCCCAGCGCCATCAGGACCGACAATGGCGTTCCCTTTGCCAGCCCAAACGCGCTGTTCAATCTCAGCAAACTGTCGGTCTGGTGGCTGCGCCTGGGCATCGACATCGAGCGCATCCAGCCGGGCTGTCCGCAGCAGAACGGGCGCCATGAGCGCATGCACCTGACTCTCAAGAAGGAAACCACCAAACCGGCTGGCGCCAATTTCCTGCAGCAGCAGGCCAGGTTCGATGACTTCATCAATGAGTTCAACTCAGAACGCCCACATCAGGCGCTCGACATGGCCTGTCCAGCCGAGCGCTACACGCCGTCACCGCGCATCTATGCCGGCCTGCCGGATCTCGATTATCCGTTTCACGACAAGGCCGTCACCGTCACCACCTGCGGCCGCATCTGCTACAATCGCAAGAAGATCAACCTCAGCCTCGTCTTTGCCGGCCAGACCGTCGGCATCAAACAGGTCGAGGACCATATCTGGCTGGCTTCCTTCATGGATTATGATTTGGGCTTCTTCGATGATGAGACATGCAGGCTCGAACCACTCCAAAACCCCTTCGGGCCAAAAGTGTTACCCATGTCTCCGATATAAACCGTAACCTATGTGTCCGGAATGGACCTGAAAATGTTGGTGCCCAGAGGCGGAATGGGCAGATCGCTGAAAAAAGACAACAAAATCAACGACGCGGCTGACCGATTTGCACTCGCTGTGTAACACCGGCGTGTAGAAAAGTCTACTATAAGCCTGCGCCTCGGATGCGTTGCTGCCTCAAGAACGCTCAGTTCCCATCTTGAAAGTTACGTGATTCTGACTTACGAGGAAGGTCGCGGCAGATGCCGCCTCGCTCAACGAGCGTGAGCAGGGCTCCCTTGGCCCAGCTTAGAGACAGCGATCCCTGTTCTGTAGTTGCTCGGTCAGCAGGAACATGGTCAACGGCGTTCACACCGCCTCCGGATGACCGAACGGCCCGTCTCGTCAAGTCCTAACTCAGCATGAGTCGGGCTGGCGAACGGCATTTAGATGCTCGTCGGCGGCTCGACTCCAAGTTCAAAGGAGTCAGCAACAATGGTACCGACTGTACCGAATCAATTACCCAATACGCGAGCCGTCCTCGGACACAATCAACCTCCCGAAAGTTCGGTTGCAAAGCAACTTAACGGCATTGAAAGGGCTATCGGAACCTACGAGGACCTCCGCAATGACGGCCTTCGCCTCTGCATCGTACAGGCCACGTCTGTGGCCCAAGAAATCAGACAAGGGGGGCCGCGTGCGTGGGCGGATTTCATTAACGAGCCGAAGTGGGGCGACAACGCGCCACCATCCAATGGTAAGAAATATCTCTACCATGTTTTTCGTTGGATTTTTGGTCTGGGAGGCGCCGCGGCCAAGAATGCCAGCCTTTATAGTCGCGCGGTGCAGGCGCTGCTCAACGAAGGCGTCGAGGTTGAGGAGCTTGAAGAGCATTTGAAGCGAAGTACACTCAAGAAACTCGCTGCAACTGGTGCCTCGTCGAAGCGAGAAAAAAAGAAGATTGTCGGCCACCGTACGCGACCGAGCAAGCCTAATAGTCCATCTAACAAAGCTACCTGCCAATCCAAACTGGATAGCAAGATTGCAAACAAACCAGAGGCATCAAAAGCCGATACGCCGACGACGACGCGGGCGCACTACGATGGCTCCATCAAGGTGGAGTTCGTTGGCAACACGCAGCCCTTTCTTGGTTTGGAAAGGAACAAGGATTTCATTTTGCGGGCTCGGGTTATCAGCCTTGGGAATCCCTTCAAGATTGCTATCAACGAGGCCTTCCTTGACCCAGACCCTCGCGACTAGGTCATCACGGTCAGCCGAGCCGTTTTTCCGCAGGCAAACTTGTCGACGTCGATCATTTCGGACGGTCCGAAATTGCAGTTAAGACGTTCTTCAAAGGCCGGTCGAGCTAAAGCTCCGCCGGCCTCTTTTTAACCTGCCTCTCGTCGCGATGTCTTGGCAACGCGCCGAGGTCGCCGGTAAAGGCTCATTGCCAGCCACGGCCCAATCCCAATTGTCGAACATCGAACAGTCACGCCACGCGCGGAATCGCCACGCATAGCCAACCTGTTCTTCACCCTTTCGGATGTCGGTTCCACTGGACCCGCCCATGGCTGTGTTTGTCGGTGGGAGGCGATTGGGGCTGCCTGAGGAGGCTACGGCAACACGGTATTGGAGGCAGGCCACCGACCTCCACTACCCACGAAGACACCTCACACGGGAGGACAACCCCATCACAACCAACCAACCCAAGGAGGAGACGATGGCTATAGAGCTGACACCGAAAATGATCGAGGACCTAACGTACGGATACACCTCAATGGTAGAAGAGCGAATGGTGTGCGGCGCGACAGCGACGCTGCTCACCTTCCAGTTCAACCACCTCAGCGGCTCGACATCGACCGTCAACAAGAAGATGCAGGAAACGGTGGAGAAGGTCTATTCGCAAATTCTGACACGCTGTTTTAAGAAGCCTAAGAACATACCGACGATCAAAATGCCGTTTTGGATTTGTACGCCCGACTATCCAGTTTTTAAGCGCCACAAAGACAACTTTCGCACCATCGTGAACAATGACGGGCGGCATATCCACGTCATCGCTGTAATGCCTCCCGACACACGCATGACTCAGACGCTCGACGACCATTTTCATCACGAGCAGTTCCGCTATTCAGGCTATAAACCTCGCCCACTTTGGTGCCTGGATTCGCAGCCAATTACGCACGATCTTTCATTCGTAGTCGACTACGGTCGTAAGGGCATCAAGACCCCTCGTGTGGGGTTCGACGGGCAGTTCATCCTTCCGCGTACTCACTCGGAAATGGAGTCGCTTCGAGCCGACAAGACCGAGCGGGAATTCCTCAAAGACCTCAACTTTTAAAACTTGGCCAGCCCTGGATGCTGCCAGCATCCAGGGCTGGCTTTCACGTCGCACTAGACGCAGGTAGCCGTTCTATCCGGCACCCTTACCCAATGCACTATTCACAACTGGACTTCTCTTCGCGGAGGATGCCGCCGCCCGATCCCTCGGATGATGGCGCGTAAAGGGCTGAAGCGAGGCGGCAACAAGCCCCTCGCGTAACCCAACCTTCCCGGAGAGAACTTATGAAAAAGGATGCTTCAGCGTCCCGGCGGAGCCATGCGCTCGCCGTGCGCCAGCCGATTGCCAAGGGCAGTTCAAACAGGAGAGCAGATAAGGCTGTTCGCCCTGTCGGCCCCTGCAATCCCACTACAATCGAACTGTGTGCAGGAGCTGGCGGGCAAGCCATCGGCGTCGCCCGCGCGGGTTTCGACCATCTGGCGTTGGTGGAATTCGATGCTGCCTGCTGTTCGACGTTGTGGGCAAACCGGCCGCTTTGGGATGTATTTCACTGCGACATCGCCAAGTTCGACGGTCGCCGCTACCTGGACAAGGTCGACTTGCTTGCAGCCGGTCTGCCCTGCCTGCCGTTCACCGTCGCGGGCAAGCAGGAAGGAGAGCTCGACGAGCGCAACATGTTCCCCGACGCCTTGCGCCTGATCGGAGAGATGCGACCCAAAGCCATCATGATCGAGAATGTCGGGGTTCTTGGCGCCTCGCTTCGAAACATATCGCGAGCAATTGCGGAACCAGCTCGGCCTGCTCGGCTACGCGGTCGACTGGCGCCTGTTCAATGCTGCTGACTTCGGGGTGCCGCAGGCCCGGCAGAGAGTGTTCATCGTGGCAATGCTGAGGCGGTATTCATCGGCCTTTGCATGGCCAGAGCCTGCTGCCAAACCTCCAATATGGTTGGGCCGATGCCAAGGCTTGGCGGTCGAACGCTACCGGCCCGGCTCCCACCATCGTCGGTGGCTCAAAGAAGCACGGTGGACCGGACCTTGGCCCTACGCGCACTCGGCAGGCGTGGGAAAAGCTCGGCGTGAACGGCAAGTCCGTTGCCGATGCCGCACCAGAGCGTGGCTTTGTCGGCTTCCCTCGCCTGACCGTCGCCATGGTTGCCCGCCTGCAAGGCTTTCCTGATGGCTGGAAGTTCAGCGGTGGCAAGACTGCCGCCTATCGCCAAGTAGGCAACGCCTTGCCTCCGCAGCTGGCGCAGGCCATGGCGAAGAGCATCCGCACGGCGCTCAGGGCAGCAGATAACGGCCCCTCAACAACCTTCGCTGTTCTCATCTAACGCAATGCAGTCAGCCGCGTCCTGTAGAACCGCCGGCCTTTGACGCGGCTTCGACCTTAGCGTCGCCCGTAGAGGCTTTTTTTCCCAGCGTTTGGTGGTCTTAGCGGGTGCCTCCACCCATCGGATAACCGGTAACGGCAAATCGGGCGCCAACGCTATGTCCCGCATCCAGCGAATACCAATTCTTCTGCGGGTCTATTTTTGCGCCAGCCTTGGAACGCGATGAACGGTCTACAATCCGTCACACCTAAAGAAAGGAACATAGAGTGAAGATAATCACAAAAAGCGCCGAGCTGGTGATGTGGCTCGCGGACGACATTCTGTTGAGAGAGCCGTTGGCAGACGTCCCTGTCGGCATAGTGGAACTCTACAAGGGCCTGATCGCGATGTTCATCGAGTTCGGAGACATGCGAAACGATGACTTTTATGAGGACGCCGTATCGAGGTGGCTTCGCGAGGCGTCAGCCAAGCCGGAGACGATGCGTTGCAATCAGCACACCGTCGAAATGATCTCCTGCCTGATAGTGGCGGTGGCGAGATGCGAGTTCAGCGTCTCGCTTGAGACATTCATTGATCATCTTACCGAGGGGTCCGTTCTGCTGAAGCACTTGAGGTTCAGGAAATCGAAGAGTCAAACCAAGATAGAGAGTTTGCCATCGCTTCATGGGATGGGCATCAAAATCGACGTTACACTAAGAGCGACGCCCGAAGAGGACATGCAAGTGGTTTACAGGTGGATCACTGATCGTCGGGCAAGTGTCCCAGCATTGCGCGTTAAAAGCTCATCAGATCGGGCACAACGCCGATCACTGAACTGAAACTACGCGTATCCACCTTTAGGGTGTCGACGCTAAGATGTTGATTTAATTAACATAATTCTTGACAGTTGCCTATTGGCTCGCTATACTGAGCCGGGTTCGGAAGACCGATTTTGGTACCGAGGCAGCTGAAAAGGTGGGTTTTTGAACACTATCGCCACAGGGCGTCGAGCCCGACAATTACCGCCTCCGGCTTGGCGCCGACACCACTGTTCATCATCTGAAAACACAACCAAGGGCCCCATCTCGGGGCCCTTTTCTTTGGGAGACCCTCAATGACCAACGCAGCTGTTTCTGCCGGTACTGCAACCGCCTCGCCAGCGTTAATCGTCCTAGGACTCGATGACGGCGGCAAAGCCCATGCCTCCTGGTTTGGCGAGGACGAAACCGACGTTGCCGAAAAGGCGGCGGGTATGATGGGCATGGCGGCACTTAGGGCCTCAACCGACGAGTTGCGCGACCTGGCGGGTAAGCTCCCACAGGGCAGGGTGTTTGCCAGCGGTAAGGCTTTCGTGCCCTTTGTGAAGGCTGCGACATTCGACAAAATCGCGACCCACCTGCCAAGTACCTACAAGTGGCCGATCAGAGCCGCCAAGCCTGCTGCTGAGAAACTGAAGCCCGGCAAAAAGGCATCCAGCACCGGAATCCAGGAGAGCGGGCCGAAACGCCCCGAACCATCGCGGCCGACCGATTGGGCGAAGATAGAAGTGGGAAGCTTGGTCTTGGCCACGGAAGGCGCCTACCAAGGGTGGTTCGAGGCACAGGTGGTAAGGATCAGCCCTGACGGCGTCTACAGCCTGCGCTGGCGCGATTGGCTCGACGTTCCAGTGTTCACGCGCAAGCTGATCCATATCGCGCTGTTGCATCCCGAACATACCGACTGACCCAAGCTGGGCGTGTGGCCAAAGGCCGCCGCCCACCGTTCCCAAAACTCACAGCAGAAAAAATGGTCCCGACAAGGGCCATGATGAGAAGGATTCGCACATGAGTTTGCAATGCAGCTTTGGTGAGACGTGCCCGCTTGGAAGTAGGCAGCAACGCATCGCGCAGCTGAATGATTGCCTGCGCACCGCCGCACAAGGCGGACGGATTGTGATGACGGCCGGAATCGCGGCCCTGAGTGCTGCCGACATTACCGACACGGTCGCGACGCCTTCAATGACGACAATGACCCTCACGGCGAGCACGACTGCGCTGTGCTGGAAATCGACGGTAGGACAGTAATCTGGAAGATCGACTACTACGACCAGTCGATGACCTTCGCCTCAGACGACCCAGCCGAGCCAGCTATCACGACCCGCGTACTCACAATCATGCTGGGCGAGGAGTACTGAGATGCTTGTTCGTGGGATTTCCCGGCGAGCTCTGTTAGGCGCCTTGCCGTTTGCATTTGTCGACCATGCGACGCCCTCGGTGGGCGGGGCTGCGGAATATCATGGCTGTGCGGCTGCCCCTCACTGTCAGGACGTATCGCCTGCGCTGGTGAAGGCGATCTGCTCGCACTGCGCCGCCTACTCGGAGCTTCGGCAAATTGCTCGCCAAGCCGATGCTGTCGTGGCGGGTCGCCCCATCACGCGCGATGAATTCGACCGTTTGGATTCGGCGAGCGATGTAGAAAGAGAGTTTCTGCTGGCCCTTTGCGCGTACCCGGCTGCAAACGATGCCGAGCGCCACGACAAGGCGACCTACCTGCTCGGAATATTCGAAGGCGACGAGCCGGAGCCGGAGCTGGTCAAAGCGATCCTCAGGTCGATGAGTCGGCAGGCTGATCGTACGATTGACCCTGCTGCTCAGTCGGCATTACGAGGTCAACATGGCTGACGCCAAGCGCTTTTGCGATCTGGAACAGCATTTGAATAGTGGGGTTACACTTACCGTTCTCGAGCCCACTTACGTACTGCTGATTACAGGCGGCTGATCAAAGGTTGTGCTTTGGCGCTGCAATACACGCCTGCATTGCAAAGGCCAAAAATGGCCGAACTCGACCCCCCGGTTGACGCCTCGATGGGTGTTTTTGAGGCCGCATACGGGCCGCCAGCACGCGCCGACGCGCTGGCGGCCCAATGCCTCGACCAAAGGTGGCCTCGCGCTTTGTAAGTATCAGCAAAAGCCCACCGGTTTAGTCGCCGACACCGCGCGAGCCGCCACCCGTCGCTGCAAAATTCCCAAGCGTTGAGATCCTTCAATCAAGTAGGCTACCCAGTCCCTTGGTTGGTCCGTTAAGCCAGCTTCTGGGAGACTTGCCCGCAAATGATGGCGGATAGCAGAGGCCCCCCTGACTTCCCTATATACACATGGCAGCTATCAACCGCAGCTATTCTGAGGCTGGGAGTTGGTACACTCCCTGTGTATTGAGGAGAGTTGCCAGCCCGGTAATGATCTGCGGCATAACAAACGGCTTGGTGATCATCAGGCTGTTGGGCACTCCAGACGGCCAATCGTCCGCACCATCGCCGCTCATGTATATCACTGGCATAGTAGGATTGGCGCCTCGGAGGTGCCGGCCCACATCCCACCCGGTCGGGCCGTCTCCAAGTCTGATATCTGTCAGCAGAGCCGCAACTCGCTCCGGCTCACGATCAAAAGTCACAATGGCCCTTTAAGACGGCGATCACCTCGAACCCGGCCTGGCGGAGAGAGTTCTCGACGTCTAAGAGGATCATGCTCTCATCCTCCACGATCAAGACGGAACCCGACGGCATTGCAAGCCTGCCCCCCGTGAGTAATTCCTCAGCAATTCAACGGCGAGGCCTCGAATGTTCCTCGCATAATAACATATGTTAATCTGGGGGATAGCAGGCTGTGATCCGGAGTGCGCGGCTTCGAACGCTATGGCCCCTCACAAAAACAGCCACTTAGGTCGGAACTTATATCAAATGTTATAGTTAGGAAGGGGTCTCTGAGCGGTTGGGAAGGATCCTAGGCGGCATGATGTCTGAGCCCGAGCGTCGCCTTGTCCAAAGGCTTATCGACGAGACCAACATAACGGAGGCGCAAGCCTTGGAGTTGATAGCGCTGCTGGGAGGGAATTGGTCCTCTCTGATGCGGGAAGCCAAAGGGATCAAGCACGATCTAACGTCGCCAGCCCAACCGCCATCGAAATTAGCGCCCACAGCAAATTGGTGGGCTACCCGAACGGGTTCTTGATGGCACAGGCTCCTTCTTCAAACATCTTGATCCGCAAGCTCCAGACCATCTCGGAACTCGCACAATCAGATATTGGCATTCTGGGGAACATTTCGATTCAGGAGAAGGAATATCAGCCCAATGAAGACATTTTGCGCGAGGGCGAGAAGCCGAGCCTTTCCTTCGTCGTTCTTGACGGCTTGATAGGGTCGACCAAACTAACCGGGGAGGGCAAGCGTCAGATATCCTCCTTTTTTGTTCCGGGCGACATTCCCGACCTGCATGGTTTGCATTTGTCGGTCATGGATTGCACGTTCACCCCTCTGATGCCCTCTCGAGTGGGCTTCATGCGGCACGACGATCTTCGCGCCATTTGCGACCAGCACTCTTCGATAACGAGAGTGTTTTGGCGCTCCACTGTGATCGATGCGGCGATCTATCGAGAGTGGGTCACCAACGTCGGAAGGCGCGACGCCTACTCTCGTATGGCTCACATTCTTTGCGAACTTATTGTCCGCCTTCGCTCGGTCGGTCGCATTGAAGATCATGTGGCCTATCTCCCCATAACGCAGGCTGCACTTGGCGACGCACTTGGCCTCTCCTCCGTGCACGTGAACCGAGTGCTTCAGGACCTTCGACGCGACGGTCTGATATCTACCCTTGGCTCGCGTTTTCATGCGCCCGACTGGGCAGGGCTCGTTCGCGCCGCAGATTTTGACTCTACCTATCTGCATCATAGGGCTGCGCAGACGGGTGCCGGTTTCTGAGAATGCTGGGTCGCTCATGATGCATTAAGCCAACCCCTCGCGATCCTTGAAACCGAATCTGCTGTAGAACCCGCACTCCTCGGTTGTGTGCGTCAAGTTCTGCAAAATGGGGCAGCCATGATGCTGGCCATGATGCTGGTCATGCGGCTTGGCGCAGAGCGAGCTTCTTGTGCTCGCGCAGGTCGTCCATGTTGATGTATCGGTTGGCCTCCATCCAGTTTTCATTGGTCTCGACGGCCAACGCCCTGACCAGGCGCAGGCAGCTTTCGGTATTGGGGAAGATGCGCACGACATAGGTGCGCCGGCGGATTTCCTCGTTGAGCCGCTCCAGCATGTTGGTGGATTTGAGATGCTTGTGGTGCTGTCTCGGCAGCCTGAAGAAGGTCAGGGTTTGTTCGATGGCATCCTCGGCCCAGCCTGTCAGGCGCGGATAGCGTGCCGACCATTTGGCAAGCCATGCGGCAAGATCAGCCCTGGCCTCTGCGAGATCGCGCCGGTCGTAGAGCCAGCGCAATTCCTGCAGGCAGTCGTCGCCGTGCTTCCTCGGCAGATGATCGAGCGCGTTCCTGAGGAAGTGCACGTAGCAGCGTTGCCAGGCGGCTTCGGGGATCACCTCGCCGATCGCTGCCACCAGGCCGGCGTGATCGTCGGACACAACCAACTCGACGCCCTTGAGGCCGCGCGCCTTGAGGCCGACGAGGAAGTCCCTCCAGGCCGAGCGGCTCTCGCGATTGGCCATCTCCACGGCCAGGATCTGGCGCCTTCCGTCCCAGTCGATACCGACCGCGATCAGCACCGCCTGGCTCATGACAACACCGGCTTCACGCACCTTCTCGTAGCGCGCATCGAGGATGAGGTAAGGAAACGGCTCTTGAAGGGGGCGCCTGGCAAAGGCAGCGAGGCTCTCGTCCAGCCGCTTGTTGATGGCCGAGATCGACGAGGCCGAGAAGGCATGGCCGCACAGTTCTTCCGTGATCGCCTTCACCTTGCGGGTCGACACGCCCTGCACATACATCTCCGCCAGTGTCGCCACCAAGGCCCGCTCGGAACGCTGGTAGCGCTCGAACAGCTCGGTGGAGAAGCGCCCGGCCCGGTCCTGCGGAACCCGCAGCTCGAGCTTGCCGACCCGCGTCACAAGGGTACGGCCGTAATAGCCCGAGCGATAGCCAAGCCGTTCGGGCGTGCGCTCGCTCTTCGAGGCACCCAGCGCCTCGTCCATCTCGGCCTCAAGCACCTCCTGCATCACCGCACGGAGCACTTCGTGCAATCCATCCGGGTTCGAAAGCAAAATGTCTTTGACGGCAGCGCTGGCGGTCTTAACTTCAGTCTTGGTCATGGTGGCGTTCCTTCGCGGGAATCAGGTGACGTGAACAATCACCAGCCTGCCATGACCGCCCCCTCTCAGCGAATTTGCAGAACTCTCAGCACACTACCCACTCCTCCAACAGGAATGTCGAATGTCGATCACTGCTTGAGAACTGGACCGCAGACTTACCTAGCGACGGCATGGCTTCCCAAAGCTACGACTTGAACCCGCCGAAAGCTGGACGTTGTTTGACGTCTTCACTGGGTAATACCCCCGCAGCGCGTGGGCGTCTGGCTAACTATCTGGACGAGGAATATTCCCGGCATCTTCAGCCTTCTGGCCGTGTCGACCTGAGGCGAGGGTTCCCTAGGGTAACCTCTAAAGTACGACTGCCCTGAAACACGTGCGGAGCGCCGGATAGTGTCCAAATTTCGCAAAGCCAATGCACCGGCGCTGCTTAGCCATAGTGGAGACGCGGCTTCGGCAACGTTCCTGTAAATTGAACCCCAATTCGGTCGTTCCTGCGCCACCGCAGGACTGCTTGGTAGGCAACGCCGTCGGTCGGCACGTAAAGCACAAACCGCTCAGGGACACGCGCTTCCACCGGGACTTTGAGCTCAGCTCCGCCACTGTTTTGGTTCCGAATGGTGCAACTGATCTCGGAGTTTGTAATTCCGCTGATGATTGAGGCGCCTTTAAGCACCCGCTGCCTCCGTTCGCGGCGATGCTCTTCATCAACCATGTGACCTCCATCGGTCACCCCCCGGCCCTATGGTAAGCCCACCGGCGAACAACTGTCCATCTGGGGCCTCGCTCGGTAGCCGGACGGCATAGATGCCCGTTGCGCTGGTGAATTCGCCGGCCGCCAACGCGAAAACAGACCCGAGTGGTCCCGTTGCGTATAGCGTTGTTAATCCGGCAGCAGCATCTCCTCTTCATCGGCCGCGGCCTCGAACAGCAGCCGGAAGTCGTTACCCAGCATCTTGCCATCCATCGCAGATAGGCAAGCCTCGGCCGCCAGCCGCCACTTGGGGCCACGATTGGACCATTTTAGGAGCTCCTCAGCGGCGGCATCAACCCGGTTGACACCAAGGCGAAGCCCCGGGCGCTCGGTCTTCACATAAACTGGAGGGTTGAACCAACGGTGGGGCATCACGCTTCTCGAGCGTTGAAGGCGATGAACAGTCCCCAAACGGAGGCTGAATCGACGATCATTTCGACTAACTGGCAGTCAGTTTCGAGAAGATCGCGGCCGGCGCTCGGGCACCGCTGCAATGGTCGCCTTGACGGAAGTATGTTGCCGGGTTGTGAGCCCAACAGGACCTCGCGGACCAGCTCCTTGGCCGTTTGCTGCGTAGGCCGAACAGGTGCTTGAATGTCCATCCCATCCTCCCAGAGAGATAGAACCTCATCAGCTATTCTGTGGGTCACTTTCCGAAAAAGGCAAGAGTCGGAAACGTACAAAGCAGGTTCCCGCAAACACCGCATTTGCTCGAGGCATGTGAATGCAAATCCAAGGATTTTACGCCGTGCTCGCCACAGCAAGGATGGACAAAGCGGAGGAGTTCTATACCCGGCTATTCGAGCGGAGGCCTGATGATCGCCCCATGGACGGGTTGATCCAATGGCGCAACATCGCAGGCGCCAACTTGCAAATCTTCCAGGATAAGGAAAATGCTGGGTCCGGCAGACTGACTATTGTGGTCCCCAAAATGGACAAAGCCCGAAGGTCGCTTGAAGAAAGTGGCGTGACGCTCACAGGTGAATCGGAGGGTGACTACGGGAAGATTGCCCAGATCGCAGACCCTGACGGCAATCGTATCACTCTTGCAGAGCCCCCATCGCGGCCTTACAACACATGAAGGATTTCGACTCCCCTGTTTGGCAAACCAGCTCATCGGGTTACGATGGACGACGCGAATTCCTCGCCTGCCTACAATGGCTACATTCCGCGACAGGCGCTGATTTGCACCTCACCGTGTCAGCTGCCTGACGCGACCTTAAGGAGAGAGGACTCGCCTCCTCTCCCAAGTTCTCACGGACGAACGCGGATAACCGTCTTTCCCGTGCGTCGCTTGGTCGAGTTGAAGGTCGCGACGGCATCGTCCAGGCTCGAGACTTTGCCGATGTTCGTCCGCAGTCGTCCATCCCGGATTCGTTGAACTATCTCAGAAAGCTGGGCTCGATCAGCCTCGACGACAAAGTCAATCGCCAGGCCGTCTGCAGGTCGAATATCCGTTGGTCCGACGGCTGTCACAAGCGTTCCTCCGGCCCGGACCAGCGTTGCGGACCGCTTCTGGATGTCGCCGCCAATGACATCGAACACCAGATCGACACCGCCGACGTCTTCCAGCGTGTCATTTCCGAGGTCGACGAATTCATTTGCACCGAAGTCGAGCGCCTTCTGGCAGTCGGCGGCGCGTCCGGTGCCGATGACATAGGCTCCGGCCTCCCTTGCAAGCTGCGCCACCATCGAACCGACGGCACCGGCAGCGCCATGCGCGAGAACGCTCTGCCCCGCCTGAAGGCGGCCGTGCTGGAACAGCCCCTGCCAGGCGGTCAGGCCGGAGATCGGCAGGCTCGCGCCCACCGTGAAGTCGACGTCGCCGGGCAGTGGCGCGAGATTGCGTGCCTCCATGGCAACATACTCGGCGAGGGTGCCGTCGCGATGCCAGTCGGCGAGGCCGAACACTCGCTGACCGATTGAAAGCCCCGTGGTGCCGTAGCCGAGCGCAGTGACCACACCAGCCAGCTCGTGGCCGAGGATCGAAGAGGTCCTGTCACGGAAGGCTCGGTCGGCCCACGTCGAGGGCCACTCCAGTTCGGTGTTGACGAATCCTGCCGCATGAACCTGTACGACCACGTCGTTAATTGCCGCCTGAGGCTCGGGCAGTTCCACCAACTTCATCCCGGCCGTTCCTGCAGTCCGGTCCGTCGCTACGATTGCTTTCA
Organism: Mesorhizobium sp. C416B; assembly: GCF_030323165.1. Taxonomy (NCBI): domain Bacteria; kingdom Pseudomonadati; phylum Pseudomonadota; class Alphaproteobacteria; order Hyphomicrobiales; family Phyllobacteriaceae; genus Mesorhizobium; species Mesorhizobium sp. C416B. The sequence continues at coordinate 2,904,924 of NZ_CP100471.1, read as the reverse complement.
TGGGGATTGTCTCCTCACCGTTGGGGTAAATTGCGGGCGCGGAGGGTCTTTCGACGTCGCGCAGAGTTGGCGTCGGCTCATCGTTGGCGACCGCGAGCGGAAGCTAAGCAATCTCGTCGGATTGTTCCAGCACGGGTAAACTTGCAGTCGTGAACACCTATGCCCTCGCAATCTCACACACTTCAAGCATGTGGAACAAAAGCAGATCAAACACGTTGTGCCGTTCCCAACATGGAGAGCGTCATGCAAACTTCACCCCGAGCCAAAAGCGAAACTATCAGCAAGGATCCTGACGAATGGACGACTGGTGACGAGCCAATGACTCCGTCGCAAGCTTCCTACTTGAAAACATTATGTGAGCAGGCGGGCGACGACAGAAGCTACGCTGAAGATCTAAGCAAAGCCGAGGCCTCGAAGCGAATCGACGCGCTAAGGAGTGAGCTCAAGCTCTAAAGGCGCTGGGAGACCTACGACAGGAGATCGCCAGCTTAGCGGTATTTGGCCTGTGATCTGGACGGTCCTAATGGTGAAGGTGGTAGAGTTTGATAACGATCTTCCATTCTCCTGCGATCTTGAGCAGGGAAAGATAGTCGGTGAACCTTGTGGTTCCAAATTCGTCCTCAACCTTCACAGTGGCTGCATCGCCCGTAATGTCGAGCGATGCGACTGTCCAGTTGGGGCTGGTGTTCGGCGGCAAGCCCGCACCCATCACCTCGCCGACATAGGCATCGACACTCAGCCATTCGACCGCGCCCTGGAAGTTACCGATGATTGATGCGCGTGGGTGGAAGGCTGCCCGCAGCCCTTCTTCGGCACCGGTGGACATGGCCAAAACGTAACCTTCGATGGTAGCGGTAATAAGACTTTCATCGGTCTGTGACATCGAGGCTTCTCCACGCCAGTGTTTGCAGCGGTCAGAGCATGGAGGGACCGATCCTTGCTGACAACAGGCAAACGGTTTTTCGGACCAGTTGGGTCCGTTTCCTTTGTTGCTTTCGCGGTTACTTCGGACGACGCCTCGCGCCAAAGGCCGCCAGAAGATCAGGTCGAGTTGAGGTGTGTCGCAAGTTCCCTACTTCCGAAACGAGTCGCCGCCCAATGGGTAGACGCGACTTCACCATTTCAACCGCTCGTTCTGTTCAACAACGAGGGCCGTGTGTTGCGGCTGCTTTGATCGGAACGCAAGCGTCCGGAGTTTGAAAAACCAACTCTCTTGTCGGTCGAGTAAACAACTTTACCGACACCGTGGGAGAGCGATGCGCGCAAGCCTTCGTGTGGGAAAAGGCCAGCAGTGCTGCAGCTGATGCCTTCCCTTCTGCGATGGAGCGCGCCTGAGAAGCCGCACCAGCGGCGCGCCGGATGTGAACGTGAAGGCAGCCGGCGCGTTCAGCGAGCGCCGTCCCGTTCAGCGAGCGCCGTCCCGTTCACCTGCCTTTCTTTGACGGCCCTGTGTTCAGCTTCCCACGGCAACGCGTGGAAGTCGGGCTTGTGCCCCGCTTCACGGTAGGCAGCCTGAGTGAGGAAACTTGCTTTGTCCCGCTCCACAACGCAAACAAACGGCGGATTCCCCGGGCACCTATAAACGCCTACAGCTTTTTTCATGCAACAGGTGTGCGACGGCTGCTCGAAGATGTCGTCCTTCATTGCGATGACAGAACAAGAGCGAGGATAGCAGCGGTCCGGCATCACTGAAGGTGCGGGAATTCGTAAAAATCGTACAACTCTTTTCATTGCAGAGAGAGTTTCGGCGGGCTTATTAATGTGGCGTTTACCATTGCTTTGAGGGAGGCTGCGATGGTTGCAAAGCTCATAGATATCGCTCAAGCGGCCACTACGGCCACCTTGCTGATGCGCAAGAAGTCCATGGCGGAATCCGCCACATTTAGCCGGGACATGGATCAATCGCGCAGGGCCATCCGAGCCTCACGCGAGCGCCTTCGTCAACGTCATCGCGATGACGTGGCGCGAGGCTGGGAAGATGCCGACCCGTCTACTGTTGCCGTCTCCGCGTTTCAAGCCGACGTTCTCCGCTCTGCATTCCGAGGCCTAGATGTTTAGTCCCAAGGTTTGATGGGTTGGATCGTCAGCAAGTAGCCGCTGCCCGCCAGCGGCCCAGCAGCCGTCTGCGGGGACTTTGCAGCGGGCGCGCTGGGCCTGACCGGTGGGGCGGTGTGGAATCCGCCGGCTGGCGAACATATGCGCCTCCTGCCAACGCCAGCGAAACATCCAAACGAACGAGGTGATCTAACCGCGATCTCGCCATCCAAGGCCGACACATAGGCCGATAGCAAAGGCCTATAATAGCTGAGAGAACGAAAATGGCCGACGCCATGGTTGGGGAACCCAGGTGGGTAGGCGCCGGCCACAAGCGGAACAGGCCCGCCGCGCCACACACATGGCTGATTTGTCATCACGTGGTTATGGTGTGATCGCGTAGAGCTAGACCAGCGGAACCTAGTAAACGAGTAAGCGATCCTCGACGCGATCGTTCATCGCCACGACGACTTGGGAAAGTTGACGGTTGCAGCCCTCTGCCATGTCGAGCTCAAGTCATGAACATCGGCCCTCCGATCATGAGCAGGCATGCGCCCATCCTACCATATCGCGCTCCCGGTTTCGCAAGGCGCAGCAGCAAGGGGGAGGCGACCAGAGCCGATGTGAAGGGGACTAGCCAAGCTAATATTCGCTTGCGCTAATTTAAATGTGCCGTAACGTCATGCTCAGCCTTTTTGGGGAGGAGCAACGGTGGGGAGTATGATGAGAGTAGCTGTGTTTTGCGCGGCGATCGTGATCGCTGGGACTGGTGTCGCTGAGGCCAAGGAGAAGAAGGTGGTGGTGAGTGACGCCACGGACCTTTGCTCTACGAAGCACTCTGCCAAGAAGCAGGTGCTCGAACTGGACTGCAGGCCGACCGGAACCGCCAAATTGCCGGCCGGTGGAATGCCGGAAAAGCCGCGCCTCGGATACGACACCGATCCGTGGCTGGTTAAAGGCCTTTAGACCCTAGGCGACGGCAACACAGCGCGGCTAACGGGAATGTGCGCTGGCGGTGAAGCCTTCTTTGTTCTCTCGTCGGTGGAACATTGTCGCTTGGAAACGCTTCGGACGGTGCACTGCCCCATCAGTGCAACGTTCCCTTCCTTGTTTGCACTGGCCGGCTGCTGAAAGGTGGCCGGCTTTTTTGCATATAACCGCGACCTGATGTTTGAGGCTTGTTGATTGGAGAGCAGCGAGTGGCCGCTGCTGGCTTAGCGTCCAGGATTGGAATTTGTAAAGGCGAGATCACCAAGGCAGGGATGAACCAGGCTAGCAACGGTTTCGTCTGTTAGCCGCGACGCCGGCGATAATTGAATTCAGAAGGGCGTCGGCCCGGCTGCCCAACATCAGGGTGCACAGACAGCCGGGCCAAGGCTGGAAAGAGGTTCCGCTCCCGCCCAGCCGGGATCGATCAACGCCATACCGCAGTCTGTGGTCTTCGCCGTCGATATCAGGCATCCGCGGGTAGAGCGGCTCGATGCCATCGAAGCAGAACTGCGCCAGGTGTGCGCGGCGGAGGCAGAAGCTCAGCATTGCACGGTAACGATCAGTCGGTCGTTCGACATGCCGGGGGAGGCATTCTCTGCCGATATGGTCAAAACCGTCGAGGAGGCCGCCAATACCCTACAGCTGCCGCACAAACAGATGATCTCGGGTGCATTCCATGACGCGCTGTTCCTCGCCCGGGTGGCGCCTGCCGTGATGATCTTTGTGCCGTGCCGTGACGGGCTGAGCCACAACGAGGCGGAATATGTGGAGCCTGCCTACGCGGTTACCGGCGCGCGGGTTCTGCTGCAAGCGGCCACCGTCGCCGCCTCTTGGGGGCGACGGTGGCACAGGCGTGAAGAGGCAACCCGTAGGAGTTCCTGGTGCCCGTCAATCACTTCGCGACGTCGGCGGGCTGCAGCGGGTGGTCAAGGATGCCGAGCGGCGGCGGATTGATCGCGGACGTACGATCGACCCACATTCAACACCTGACCCAGCAGAAAAGCCCACCAGACCCCCGGGGCGTCATTGACGCCGCGGGTGATGCAGGCGGTGACGATCTCGTCGGCTTGTCGACATAGGCGATCTGCTGGGCCGCCTCGGCCACCCGCAGGAAATCCCCACGCCCGACATAGACCTTGCCCGTGCCGATCGCGAGTAACTGGTCGAGGAGGGCCTTCCAGCCGTCCAGCGTCGGGTGTGGTGCGCCGTAGCCCACATCGTTGCGGGTCCGTCGCGGGTCAGCTAATCTGGCAAGCTTACATCAGGGATGCGGTCGCCAGACGATTGCGAACGCCGTTCGGCTTCTGGTCGCCAACGTACTCCACTTTCGTGTCTACCAGACGATCGCTTTCGATCCCGGCTGCGGTTAAGATATCCTCGACCGCCTTCAGGCGCTGCTTGGCCAGTTCCTTGTTTGTCTTTGCAGCGTCGGCGCCGGTGAATTCCGTAGCCGCGAGAGCCGTCAGTTCGACATTGCAACGTGAGTTGCGGATGCTGGCGGCGAACTTCTCGAGGTCGGCCTTGACCCTCGGTGAGATCACATAGGACTGGCTATAGAAAAACAGGTCGACCTGCACAGGGCTGCGCTTCTCATATTGCCGGCAAGATATGCCTTGCTTTGGCAGCGTGTACAGTATCGCGCTCCGCGCCGTATTGGTGTCGGCGGCGCCGTCGTCAACCCAATGCGAAAGCACCAGCACCATTTCGGGCTTGACGCCTTGCGCCTTGAGAAAATCGCCGGTTGCATCGAGCCTGAGACCAGCGATGTCGTAGGCTTTTTTGTAGTTGCCTTCCTTGCTCGCCGTTGCGTAGAGGCGGTAGCCGCAATCGTGCCCAGCATCCTTGACGAAAGCCGCAAGGGCCTTCGCGGATTCCTCGGATATCTTGCCGTCACCTTTTTTGAAGAGGACGCGATGTGCATTCCACTGCGTGCATTTAGACCCCACGTCGCGTTCCTGGGCGGCCGCGCCGAAAGACATTGCGCATCCGGTAATGACAATAAATGCCAGAACAAGGCCCAGCGATTTCTTCATTGTCTTGGCGCCTCCACGCGGACTTAATCTACTACCGCACTTAAACGTCGACAAGGCGCGACCGCGTCCCGACAACCCGCGCCCCTCAGTCCCACACCAGCAACAGCTTGCGCCAGAAAGCATTGGACGGCATCGGCTTCGAGCCGGATGGCAGCCGGATTGCCAGGTAGATCGTCAGCCACTTGCGATCGACCTCCCGGGTCGAAACTTTCAGGTCATGCAGTTCGAACGGTCTCGAGACGCGCGTCCATCCCGAGAATGACAGCGCGCCGACAGGTGCATCGTGTTTCCACACAAGTTTTTCTTCTTGCCTGCCGAGCGCCATGGCGAACTCGAATGGGGATGCTTCATCGTGGGCGATCTCCACTGTCGCGATGACACTTCTGGCAAAGGCCGGGAACGCCGAATTGAGGGCGGCAACAACCGGACCGTGCGTGTTCGGCCGCAGGAATATACCGCCATTGTCGCCCGCGATGAGCAGCGTCGGCAGCTCGGAGGGATAATCCGTCACAAGCGCCGCACGCTTCAGATCATCATTGGTCATTCGGCGCGTGCGTTGGCGCTGTTGGGGTGCGTTGAGGCGCGGGCGCCTGGCATCGTTCGAAACGACATGGCGGATATGGACGCTGGAAAAGCCGCCGAGGACGCGCGCCTCCGGGCGGCTGCCGCCGCATTTGACTGCCAACAACAAATCGCGTCGGCCGGTTGCCGGCGAACTGACCATCGCCCCTATCTCACGCGCCTCGTGCCGTCGGCTGACATCAGCCCAACCGCTCCCGCTGCCAACCTCAAGCAGCCGGGCGAGATTGCTGAAGGTCTGGTTTTCTGCGTCTACGATCGCGAGCTGAAACTGCGCAGAGCCCGTCAGTTCCTCGTCGAGGTAAACCCAACACGTCGCGCCTACGGTGCCCGGCGGGCAGACTCCCTTCAGCAAAGCCATGGTGACATTGCTGCCCCTGGCTTCGAGGAACAACTGGTCTGGAGACTGTTCGACATAGCTCAGCAGGTCCGGATCGGCATCCGGATACGAACCGACATGAGCCAGGCGCATGGGCTCGGCGGAAAGATACTGCTCGCGGTACAGCGAGGAATTCAACTCGGGCACCGTCTCTCCGGTCGCAGCGTTGAGTATTTCAACCACACCCACAGCAAAGTCGCTTCGCCCTGCACGGGCGAGAAGCGAAATTGCGGTATCCGCCCTGCCTTCGCGTGCCGCGATCTCGGCCAGCAACTGCATGGCGTCCGCGGTATTGGCGGGACCTGTACTCAACCTGAGATACCGCTCGTCGTTAACCCGCAGCTCCAGATTCCAGAGATTGAGCTCCTTCTCATGATTGTCGGTGTTCGAGCTGATGGCCAGTTGCACGAACATTTCCGTTTTCGCGAATCGATGCTTTCGAAAGACAGCGATGATCGGCTTGCGATTCCTCAGCCACTCGGCATTTCGATTCATGCCCGTCGGTGCCGACCGGTACCAATAGAGCGGCTCCGGGACAGGGACGATCTCCAGGCCTGCCAGATCCGCGCGAAGGAAAAACTCCCAGTCGCTTGCGGAAAACCCCCGCTCTTCGTTGAGGTAACCTATCTTGTCGAACACCTCACGCCGGAACATCGCATTGGCATCGCCATACGGATTGTTGAGCATGGCGATGTCCGTCGGCCCGCCGACCGGGAAGTAGAGCACATAGCCGCTCCTGGTGTCCGGCGGCACGAAGGGCTCGTTGAGCCACTTGGCGAAGGTCGTGCAGATATCGGCGCCGGAATTTTGCATGCCGGCGACGAACGTACTGACGGCGTTTGGGAACAGCACGTTGTCGTCGTCCAGGAACAGGATCAGCGAACCCCTGGCGGCGCGGATACCGGTGTTGCGCGCCTTGCCGAGGAAGCCGTTCTTCTGCTGGATGATCCGCCATCCTCGCTGCTCGAACTCCGGTTCGAGTTCCGCCAACAGGTTGATTGCATCGGGATCGGTGCTGCCGTCATCGACGACAATCAATTCGATGTTGGGGTAGTCCTGGCGTCGAACCGAGGCAATCGCCTGCGGCAACAGGTGCACCCGGTTGTAGTGCGCAGTGATGATCGAAACGAGCGGCCGTTGGCTCCGCCTGCGACTGGAGACCTTGCCGGGTTCGCGGGAGAATTTCGCGTGCAGCCCGCTCCAGGCTTTCTCGAGCGCTTCCCGCTTTTGCAGGGGCTTTGCCGGACGAAACGATCGGCTTTCCAGCACAGACGCAATTTTGGCCGCGATGGCGGAGGCCGACGCATCCATCAGGACGGCATCGGCCGACTTCGGATGGAGCACGTCACGAATGCTGCCGACATCTGTCGCAATGAACGGGATCTCTTCGTTAAGGCACGTCATCACTTCCAGCGGCAGCTGAGCCGCTGAGTGCGTCATCGCCACCAGAGCATGACTCTGCCGCAGGTATCTATAGATGTCAGGCTCATCTCGAATGGGCAGGAGCTTCAATTTGAACGGCCATTGCCGCGCACGCCGAACGATCATGCCACCCGAATGCTCGCCCAGGACATGACCAAACGCGCCGACTACCGTCACTGTCAGATCGGTGACGCCGCTGTCGGCCAGACGATCGAGCGCATCGCAGAACAGCGTCAGCCCATCGCGCGCCTCTGTGCCTGAAAAATGAATCACTTCGGCGGTTGGCCGATCCCGCGGCCTGTAGTGATCGACAGCGAAGTTGGAACGCCACTCCTCCGGCTCGAGGGGCGCAGCAATGTGATGGCTGGTGGGCAGCTTCCATCCCGCCTTGGCCATCCAGTCGAGCAGCGACTGGCCAGCGATGACAAGATGGTCGCACGTCTCGGCCGACCTCTTTTCCATGTGCGCGACGGTCATCTGCTCCTTGCGTTCGACCGCCCGTGAATTGGCTTCCAGCTTCCACACAAGGGTCTCATGTGCGAGCACGATGATCGTAGGAGGATCGGGAAAGACACCTGTGCGCTTCGCAAGGGTGGAGAAATGCGCCAGTCCGCCTTCAAGCGCAAAATAGACGACGTCGAATGCATTCTGCTTGAGGTAGTGGTAGGCGGCCAATGAGTTCTTGTCGCAGGACTCCGTGCCGCGCAGCAACTCGGGCGAGGGCGGCAACAATTCGAGCCGCACCAGGAAATTGTCGAAGCACCATTTGCCCAGCCTGACTATTTCCTGATCATCGGGCTGGCTGCCGAGCGGGCTCGGCGCCCAAAGCAGCGTCACGGTATCGCCCGTTCCGGCCAGATGCTGCGCCAGCGCGTAGGTTACCGACCCGTGATCGCCAGTCGCCGTCGAGCCGAACTCAACCTCCGAAACGACACACACATTGCGAGGCTTCTGGCTTGCCTGTCGCTTGCCCGTGGGCATGGCGCCTGCCTTGGAACCAATGCTCAATGCCCCCCCCTTGTCAGCCTGCTTCGTTCGAAACAGTCTTGCCAACAGTTGGATAACACTTTGATAATCGTTTCGCGGGACTCTCAGCAGCGTACCTGCCTTTCGCGTAAACTGGTTGATGACCTCGGATGGTTGAACTTCGATCCCCAAAACATCTCGCGCGACTGGACGACCGGCCCATTGACGTGACCGATGGCGAGATCTTGTGCTTTGTCGGACTGCGCAACGAAGCCCAATTGCTGCGGCAACTTCTCGACCACTACCGCGGCCTGGGCGTCGATCGGTTCTTCTTCCTGGACAATGGCTCCACGGATGGGACCCGCGAATTGATCCTGGAGCAGCCGGACAGCCACTGCTTCCACACGGAAGGATCGCATTTCGCTGAAAACATCGATCCGCCGCGATGGATCAACACGCTCATGAATGTGTTCGGCACCGGCCATTGGTGCCTTTCGATCGACGCCGACGAACTTCTCGTCTATCCCGATTTTGAGCGGGCAAATCTCCAGCAGCTTTGCAGCTACCTCGATTCGACCGGCGTCGACGCTGTCATAGGCTCCATGATCGACATGTACGCCGATGGCCCGTTGGCCGAATACAGCTATGATGGCAAGATCCCGCTTGTTGAAGCTTCACCCTACTTCGACCCGGAGCCGGGATGGCTGCGCCCGCGCGACGGTATGTACCCACCCGAGCAGATGTTCGGTGGCGTGAGGGAACGGGTCTTCTGGCACGGCCGGTTCAAGCAAACTTTTCCCCCGTGCCTGACAAAGGTGCCGATCGTGAAATGGGGGCGCGGCACGCGTTATCACGTCGCACAGCACACGATCAGCAAGGTCCGATTCAGCGAACTGCGCGTCGCATTGCTGCACTTCAAATTCGTCTGGGGATTCCGCCAGAAATCAGCGTCGTCTCTGAGTGAAAATGCGCAGCTCAAGGAAAAGACGCTTGAGGAGCGCGCTGCCTACATGGAGGCCTTGGAGCGCAATCCGAAACTCGCGCTTCGGAACCAAAGCTCCGTCTGCTATCGGGGTGACGGCGCGCAACTCGTCGAACTCGGCTGGATGAAGACCTCGGAGCCCTTCGCCGGTTTCGTTTCGACCCTGGCCATGCAACACCAGCGCAGCGACTACGCCACCTGATGTGCTCGAACTACTGAGGGAAAATCCGGCTGATGCTTATCCGCCGTAGCGGCCGCCGCCTTCACCGTGGCCTTTGCCCTCTTCACCGCCCGCAAACTGGCCCAAACTGTTGAGAGCAAGCGCCTTGCAGGCTGTCGGAGCGTTCGGGTACCGGTGCAGATAATCCTCAAGTGCCTCGATGGTGCCGGTTTTAAGGGCCTGCTCGCAGGCAAGCTCGGCTTCCTTGACGCCAACTTCGGTCTTCGCCTGCGCCGCGTCAGAAAAAGCGACGCTCAACCCCAGCAGACTAAGTCCACCCAACAGTAGAGAATGAATCCTACGCATAACGCACCCCACCTACTCAACCCACTGAAACATTAGCGTCTGTTAACGTTTTGTCAACCATTCTTGGAAGGTTCCACCAACGTGGTTAACGCGCACGACCGATGAACGGGCCTGGCTTGGGCTCGGATCTCCCTTGCCTGGTTGGATCGACGTTTAGTCGCTGAACAGTGTCAGCGTGCGGAAGAACGCATTCGTGGGAAAACCGTTGGAAGTTGCGGTGAAACGAACGGCGAGAACGATTGAAAGCAGCATCTTCCTTCGTGTGCGAAGCGTTGCCACCAAGTGATGACGCACAAATCTGTCTTCGATGCTCATCCAGCCTGAGAAGGCGATCGTTTGCTTGCCGATGTCCTGTTGCCAATCTATGGGCTGGTCGGGTCGAGCAAGGGCGAGAGCAAAATCCATCGCCGGCGCATCGGCATGAGCGATTTCGACGGATGCTTCAACCTTCCGGAAGAAGGCTGGAAAATGATGATCAAGCGATGCAGCGACCGGGCCGTCCGCATGCGGACGCAAGAACACCCCGCCGTCGTCCGGTGCGACAAGCAGCAGCGGGAGAGCCGAGACGCGCGGTGTAAGCAACCGCGCACTCCGCAGCATGTCGTAGTCGAGAATGATAGAACCGCCGCCGACATCAGGACGGTCGGCGGCATTGTGGTCTGTGGCGGGGCGCCCAAGCAAAGTGGCACCCGTATCGGGGCGGCCGATCGACCCAGCAATGCTGGCAAGCTTCTCTATGGCCGCATCGCTGTTCGGCTCGATGTCGCAAAGCTCCAGATATTTCCGATTGCCGGGGGTATATTTCAGGTTTTCGCGGGCACTTTCAATTTCAGACCGGTGCGCGTTCTGGGCAATGGGCAAATGATGCAGCAGGCGGGCGCCATCGGGCAGGCTCGACCTGAACGCCTCCAGGATGGGAAGCCGGTTGTCGTACCAGTTCGACGTCCGAAACATGCCATCCGGTTTCGAGCGATACCAGTATAGCGGCTTTGGAATCGTCCTGATCTTGAGACCGGCGAGAGAGGCTCGAGCAAAGAATTCCCAGTCGTGCATGGCGTAGCCCGGCTTTTCGATCAAGAACCCGATCCGCGAGAAGACAGACCGGCGCATCATCGCATTCGCGTCACCGTAGACGTTATGGATCAGGCCGAGCGCGTCGGGACCACCCAGAGGCAGGTACTGGATCAGCCCGTCGGCGCGATCTTCGGGCACGAAATCCTCGTAGAAGATCAGTTGGAACGCAGTGCAGATGTCGGCACCCGATGTAGCCATCGCACGCACGAAATGATCGACGGCCTCTGCAAACAGCGCGTTGTCGTCGTCGACGAACAGGATCAGCTCGCCATGCGAAGCGCGGATGCCGGCATTTCGCGCCGCACCGAGGTGCTTGTGCGGTCGGCGCAGAATCTTCCACCCGCGCTGACGGAAGGTCGGTTCCAGCGTATCCAGCAGTCGCCTGACTTCATCCAGGTCGCTTCCGTCGTCGACCAGAACCAGTTCCAGGTGATCATAGGTTTGCGCTTCGATCGCAGCGATTGCCTGTTTAAGATAGAGCGGCCGGTTGCGATGGGCCATGACAATAGAGACCAGGGGTGACGACCCGGCACTTTTGTCGACGCGCCAGCGCCTAGTTGGCGTCGGCAAGTTGCGCGTATCCAGCCAGGACTGCCGACATTGGCTCAGGCTGTCGACAGGCAGTGGGCGAGGCGGGTCGTCGAGCGCCGCCGAAATGGCCTGCGCCAACGCGGCGGCGTCAGGATCGACCAGCCGCGGCTGCCTCGCCTGCGCACTCCAGCGCTCGGCGTTCGCGTCGACATTGGTCGCAACGAAAGGCAATCCCGCCTCGATGCATGCGGCAACGGTGCCGCCCGTCGATGCGGCGTGGGCGGGGATGACGGCAATCGCGCCGGCCCGCGCGACGTAGTCGAGCTTTGCGGCGGGGCTTGCGTGCGCCAACAGGTTGACCTTGAACGGCCACCGCTCGGCGCGTCTCAGCAGCAGTCCACCGCTGTGCTCGCCCATGATCTTTCCAAATGGACCGAATGCGGTGACCGTCAGCCCTTTTGGCGCCATTGGCGCTATGATGTCGAGCGCGTCGCAAAGCAGCGTCAGGCCATCGCGGAAGCGCCATCCGGCCAAGACGGCAAGTTCTCCGCCCGTCGACGATCGCACACCGGCTGGAGCGAGACGATGCTGCAGCGGCAACATCGGCGTCACGATCGCCTTCTTCACCTTCCAACCCTTCGACAACATCCAGTGTCGCAAGGCTGCGGACACACAGATCGTCCGGTTCGCCATCTCGGCGCAGTATTTCTCCATATAGGCGACGGCAATCACCTCGGCGCTGTCGAAGAACGCCTTGTCGGCTTCATGTTCCCATTCTTCCGGAGCGTGAGCGACGACCACGATCGGCGGCGCGGCAAAAGCCGCAGTCTCGACAGCTAGCAGCGTGTAGTAAGGCAGCCCGCCCTCAAGGGGCGCGTAGACCAAATCGTGGCCGGACCGTTCGAGATAATGCAGCACAGCGGCGGACCGGCTCTCGGGTGTCGTCAGCCAAGGAAGCAGCTGATCGGACTTGTCGAGAATGACCAGCCGCACCGATGCGGCCTCCAGCTCGCGGTGGCGCGCGGCCTCCTCCGTTGGAGCATCCCTGCCTGGAACCCATAGCAGGGTGACGTCGTCCCCCTCTTCGGCAAAAAGCCTGGCCAACTCGACCATGGCGCCATCTTCGCCGCCATGGTCGATTGCATTCGTCACGACGCAGACGCGGCGAGGCTTGCCTTCCTTTGACCTCCTCCGCTCCTTGCCACCAACGGCCATCCGACTTCCTCTGATCCACATCCGCCGATTGCGCTACGCAGCACAGTCATCTGCAATGATGCCTGCGACAGGTTTACTTTTCAGTGATCATGCTTCTGCGTCATTGGTAAACCAAATCGTCAATCAGGTTCTAAAACGACTGCATAATCGATCGACTGATTCAAATTTAGCGACACGGAATATTCAATTTTTACGCCTCCCAGCTAGTCATTGACGGCATAGCAGGAGGCGCAAATGAAAACGACAATGAAGTTTCTCGGTGCGCTCGGTTTGATCGGCGCACTGGTCTCGGCAAGCTCCGCAGGAGAATTGCTGCGTCCGCGCATCAGCCTTGGCACGGCCAACGTCAAGACCATCAGTGGCGATCGCGGCGGCTATGTGATCGACTATGCCATTCGTGCGCTAAAAATGCGTCGCAGTGGCACTTTTGTGCGGTTCAACGGTTCGTGCGACTCGGCCTGCACGCTTTATCTGTCGATGCCCAAGAGCAAGGTGTGCATTACGCAGAGCGCGTCGTTCGGCTTTCACCTGCCGTATGGCGTTTCTGCGCGCGGCAATCAGGTGGCCGCGAATTTCATGATGAAAAACTACCCTGGCTGGGTTCGCGGCTGGATCGCCAAGCGTGGGGGGCTAAAGAGCTCCATCGCGACCATGACATACGCGGATGCGAGCCGCTTTCTGCCGACGTGTCCTTCCCAACAGCAGGGCATGACCGTCGCGAGCCTGAGCCCAACGCGTCTGCGCGGCGGCTGATTGCCTGCGCAGTACTGAAACGTCATGACGGCGGGCGGTCGACGGCGCCCGCCGTTCGTCAATTCATATGGCGGGTGCCCAGTTGATGGAACAGCTCACCTGGGCACAACGCCTCGCCGATTATCGCGTGGATTAACCAGTTCTCAAGAGACGTGGTTAACGCAAGCTCCATTTCATTGACTCTTTTTTAGCGCAAGCCGATTCTGCGGGTGGGGGTTTGAAGGCTGTCGGCCATTGTTTGGGGCCGAAGCGCAAACTGGCGGCGGGTAGTTTGTATGAGCATCGGCGGCAGTAGGGGGTCGGCGAGCCGACCTGAGAGCGGCCTTACGCAGTCGAAGGCGGGGACCGCTTCGGCGAAGAATGTGCGCTTCCGGCGCAGGAGCCTGCGGGTCATCTGCACGGGCCTGTTGTCGTGGCTGCTTTTGGGTGTCTACCGCGGCGCAATCATTGATCCGCAAACCACGGTTTTAGGCCTTTTGGCGGCCGTCCCCAAGGGATTGGCATCGAGCTACTATGACCTGATTGTCGTTACGTCCCTGACTGTGACGACTTTGATCCTGCTGTTCCTGGCAAAGGCGAGCCGTCTCGGCTCAGCAATCGTCGTCTTGCTCTTCTATGTTGCTATCGTGGTCTCTCTGGGCTGGGGATTTGCCAACATCAATCTCGTCAAAATGCTGGGCGAACCGTTCACGTTCCAGTGGCTGGTCTATGGCGACTTCCTGCAGAATGCCGATGCCAGGAACGCGATGGGCGACGCGCTCAACATCAAGGACTTCGCTACCCTTTCCGGGTCCGTCATCCTGGTGCTCATTCTTGGCTATGCCGCGGCCAGTTTGTGCCAGCGGCTGAGCGCCGCTGGCTACGGGGCCTTCCTGGGCGTGCTCGTTGTGTGTGTCGGCGCTGCCATCGCCGGTAGTGGACACCACGTACGTGCGGAAGCGCTGCCGGCGGCCGAGATCGACAATCCGATCCTGTATTTTGTTAAATCGGCCCTGCTCAATCCAACGCCGGTCGTGCTGACGATGAATGCCAGCACCAATGACCCGGATGTCGCCAGCGTCGGCGAGCGACCGCCGGAGACGTCGACCTTCAAGGCGCCGACGCCGAACCCAATCAAGAACGTGCTGATTTTCATGATGGAGTCGGTGCCATCCAAATACATCGAGACGTTTGGCGGCAAGTATCCGGTCACGCCGAATATGAAGAGGTATGCAAAGGACTCGATACGATTCGACAACATATATGCGCACGCACCGTCCACGCATTACTCGATATTTTCTCTGCTCACCTCGATGTACAACGACATTTCATATTATGGCATGACGGCAAGGTATCCCTATCTGCCGCTGGACTCGATCTCCAACACCTTGTCCAAGAACAATTTCCGCACAGGGTTTTTCTGGAGCGCGGATTCCCGATTCCAACGGGTCGATGAGTTTTTCCTCAACAAGGGACTGGATGTGGTCCAGGACTACCGGGGGCAGAAATGCGGCACCCCGACCTTCAAGCTCAGCTCCGAGCAGTGGAAAAACATGGACTACAACAGTGACCTTTGCACGGCGCAGTCGATCATCGATTGGATGAAAAAGGACGAGGCAAAACCTTTCTTCGGCATCATGTTCACGGCGATGACCCATTATCCCTACATCACCGACAGCCCGATGTTTTCAAAGATGGCGCCTTCCTCCGATGGCAACACGCTGGTCCACTACTCGGACGACCAGAAATTCAATGCCTATCTCAACGCCCTGAAGGTCGGCGATACGGCCCTTGGCGAGATCCTTGAATCGCTCAAGCAGTCTGGCAAGCTCGATTCGACGCTGGTGGTCATATTGGGCGATCACGGCGAAGCGTTCGGGGAGCATGGCGACTACATTCATGCCAGCGCGATTTACGAGGAAAACATCCACATCCCGCTCATCATGATCAACAAGCATCTCTTTCATGATGAAGTTGCTCACCCGGTCGGCGGCATCGTAGATATCGCCCCGACGATCTTCGACATACTCGGACTTGCGCTGCCCAAGCAGTGGCAGGGGCGCACTTTGTTCAGCGAGCAACGGCCAAACAAGACCTTCTTCTTCAATCCCTGGGCCGGTTTCCTGTTCGGCTATCGCGAGAACGATCGAAAGGTCATCTTCAACGCGACCACCGGCAAGGTGGAGGAATACGACCTCAAGGCCGATTCCGATGAGCGAACCAACCTCTTCACTGATGCCGGCGATCGAAACGCGCTGCTGCAGCCCATCGCCGGATGGGTGCAATCGCAGAGAGAGCGCGTGGCCGACCTGGTGGCCGCCGCGGCGAAAGAGACAGGACGTTGCGCCATCACCAGTCTGGAGGTAGACGCTGCCGGCATTAATCTCCGGGGCGCGCCTCGGTTCGACGTCGTGGTCGACGGAAGGACCACTGCCGAGATCGACGTCCCGGGCAAGGAAAGCGTCGCTTCGACGCCGGAAGCCGCCATGGCGGAGCTGATGCAGGCGTCAACCCTGGCCAAGCCGTTCCACATCGATCTCAGCAGCGTGCCTAACCCGAAGACGATCGAGCTTCGCTACAGCAACGACCTGTGGGGCGGAGACGGCAAGGCAGGTGATCGCAATCTGTTCATCAAGAGCGTCAAGGTGAACGGTCAGTTGGTGCCAAACACCAGGCTGCGTGTCGACGAGCAATCGCACGGCTACACCGACGACAACGGGACCGCCATGTACAGCAACGGCTCGCTATGGGTTAGCGGCCCGTTCGTCGAGGGATGTCTATAGCGTGCCGCGTGGCAGACCGTCGTCCTCGATTTGCAGCCCGTGCGCGCCGCGACAGACACTGACCGTCCTACCGGTTGACATCTTCGAGGGGTACTCACTAGCATGCGAAACACTGACGGTTGCAGCGTGGAGCCACTTGTCAGCGCAGGACGGACCGGGCCCGTTCTTGCGGTATGCTCGGCTGGTCGACGCCCGCTTGGGAAGCGAACATTGAATGCGACCGCTCAGCATGACGAACAGGACCGGATTGCCATTTGAGTCAGCGAGCCGGGCGAGGCGCCATCGACTTGCCATCTCGCTTGCGCCCGTCCTGGCCATTTGGTGCCAGATGGCGCTTTGCGGAGCCGCGCACGCAGCTGGTCCCAAAGACAGCGGCCCTGCAGATGCCGTTGCCGTTCCCACGGCTTTCCAACTTCAGCTTGTTTATGCTGACCGCACGTGGATATGGGATAACGGAGCGGCCTATTTCGGACAGAAGGATCGACCGGTCCGGGCCTGGACCTCCGAGCAAGACACGGCTTCTGTCGGCGAAGGCAGATGGCATCTGAGCAACGATGGCAAGATGTGCATGGATCTCGTCTGGCGGTCCAAGACCTACGCCGCAGCGCCGATCCGCACGTGTTTCAGCCACCGCTTCCGGAGTGGGACCCTCGAACAGCGCAAGGATCCGGACGGTGTCTGGTACAGTTTCCGGCACTCTCCGGGAGACCCTTCCGACGAGCAACGAAAGTTCGAGGAAGGCGATACAAAGGGCGCGCAGTTCGACAAGATCCGTACCTCGATCGATTCCAAAAGTTGAGGCTCGCCGAGAAGCTCACCCACCTCAATGAGCCCACGTCCCCGACAACGACAAACAGGGACGACTACCAGCTTTGCGAGCTGGTGATGTCCTCCAATGCATTTGGCATTCCTGGCGCAGTTGACCGGCGGCGCCTCGCCGTCGGCATCGGAATTGTGAACGCGGTGGCCTCCAGCCCGAAGAACGGGGCGGCTGTCCTGACGATGGTATCGATGTCGGAAAGTTCCGGCACGAAGCCCAGGTGTTCGCGCGCTTTGATCGGGTCCGCATAGAGCTCCGCCGGGTCTCCCGGGCGCCCGGGCCGGAAGACAACCGGAACCGATTTTGACGTCATCCGGGTGACCGCCTGGAGAATCTCCTTGATCGAAACCCCGCGCCCGGTGCCGAGATTGACCGACAGGTTTTCGCCACCCGCCTCCAGATGCATGAAAGCCCTCAGATGCGCGCGGGCCAGATCGCTGACATGGATGTAATCGCGCACGCAGGTGCCATCCGACGTGTCGTAGTCTGTGCCGAAAACCTCGATCTCGTCGATGGTGCCTGATGCGGCCATGAGCACGCGCGGGATCAGGTGCGTTTCAGGCGAGTGCCACTCACCGAGCTCGCCGTCGGGATCGGCGCCGCAGGCGTTGAAATAACGCAGGATCGCATATTTCATTCCGTAGGCGCTGGCATAGTCGCTGATGATCTGCTCGCCCATCAGCTTGGTTCGCCCATAGGGGCTGATTGGATTTTGCGCCGAGGTCTCTCGAATGGGCAGTGTTTCGGGCACGCCGTACGTCGCGCAGCTGCTTGAAAAGATAATGTTTTCGATAGAACTCGAGCGTGCCGCATCAAGCACCGCGATGGTACCCGACACATTGGTCGAATAATACTCTGCGGGCTCGTGAACAGACTCGCCCACATAAGCGAGCGCAGCAAAGTGGATGATCGCTTGCGGCTGGTAGGTGCTGATCGCCTGCTGTAGCGCCTCCCGGTCCCGGATATCGCCGACAACAAGCGGCCCCCAGGCAACGGATCTCTCATTGCCACGGCTCAGATTGTCAAAAACGACGGGCAGGTAGCCGGCAGCTGACAACAGCTTGCAGGTGTGGCTGCCGATGTAACCGGCCCCACCCGTCACCAGGATTGCCGGGCGGCTCATTACATCGCAGCTTCTTTGACGCGCCGGTTCGGGTAGAGAAGGGCGTCAAAATACGCCGTGGTATGCGCGAGCCCCTGGCTCAGGCTGATCTTTGGCTCCCAGCCAAGATTTTCCCGGGCAAATGAGATGTCCGGCCGACGCTGCTTGGGATCGTCGACCGGCAGCGGCCGATGCACGATCTTCGAACGTGAGTTGGTGTATTCGAGCACCTGTGTCGCCAGTTCCAGAATGGTGAATTCGGCAGGGTTGCCGAGATTGACCGGGTGCTGCGGTGCGCTCGGTGCGTTCATCAACTGGATAAAACCTTCGATGAGGTCGTCCGCGTAGCAGAATGAACGGGTCTGCCGGCCGCTGCCGTAGACGGTCAGGTCGTCACCGCGCAAAGCCTGGACGATGAAGTTCGACACGACGCGGCCATCGTCTGGTTGCATGCGGCGGCCATAGGTGTTGAAGATCCGTGCGACGCGGACATCGAGGCTATACGTTCTCGAATAATCGAAGAACAGCGTCTCGGCCGAACGCTTGCCCTCATCATAGCAGGATCGCGGACCGTGCGGGTTGACGTTGCCGAAGTAGCCTTCCGGCTGCGGATGTACCAGGGGGTCGCCGTAGACTTCGGACGTCGAAGCCTGAAATATCTTCGCATTGTTCCGCCGCGCGAGTTCGAGCAGGTTCAGCGAACCAAGCACGCTTGTTTTGAACGTATGGATCGGATTTGCCTGGTAATGCGGCGGGGACGCCGGACAGGCGAGATTGTAGATTTCATCGACCTGGAGATCCAAGGGCAGTGGGTCGACGATGTCGTGCTCGATGCACGTAAATCGCGGATCGCGCACGAGGGCGTTGAGATTGTATCTTTTGCCGGTGTGGAAATTGTCCAACACGACAACGTCGTAACCATCCCGCAAAAGACGCTCGCACAGATGCGAACCCAGGAATCCTGCCCCACCGGCAACCAGCGCGCGACCCCGATTGGAATTCGCGCCCCTTCGGGTGTTCCCGGCCCCGAGTTTCAGAACATTGACAGTTCTACCCATACTCCACCCCTTCGCCCTTACGCACTGCGCACACTACTGCCGGCCATAGCGTTGCCGGGCGACGTTCCTGAGAACGTCACAAACCTTCCGCTCCCGCGGAATCGTCCACTCCTGTTGTCTGTCGATTGCTTTTTGAGTTGCTGGGCGGTGCTACGCGGCTATTAGCTGCCGTTCAGCATCCGATACGCCCGAAACCGCGGTCACGCGCCTGATGCCACCATCGCCCATTGCTCGCCCAAATTGCACATCCCAACGTTTCGAAAATATACCTGTGCAAAACATAGTCAACTAAATTAGCGAATCGTTAACCGTGTTCATTCGGGAGTGGTTAATCGCGGGGCGGCAGCGCAGCCGCATAAAGCTGAGAATTGGGCTATAAATTTGAATGGACCACAGTAATATAAAGACCATTTTTCTGATTTTTCGACAGCCGATCGGCGGAAATTTGGCCATCAAGACACTCTCACCTCCGCAAAAAATAGGCAGATCTAAGACTAATACTTACTTTAGCAAAACTTATACTGACAGAGGTCTAGCATTTGAAAATATCGAAAATATTCGTACATGGGACCTTGTCAATAAAATCTTACAAGCTAATGCGGTTGGTTCCCAAAGCGTGCCGAACCCCCGCCAGGTCAGCCCTCAACTGCCCGACGAGATCTTGCGCGACGAGGCGGGCGTAATCGCAACCGATCGCCCGGGACGCCTATCTCTTTCACCGGCGGCCCGGGCTTGACGCACACAACCGCTCTCCGCAGCCGCAGCGCCTTCATTGGCAGATGCAGCATACCCAATAACCCGGTCCATTCTGAAGCGATCCGCGTATGGTTTGCGGATGTCGGAAGCAGAGATCCAGTCGAAGCCGCGCGAAAACGGTCGTCGTCCCTTCTGTCGAACGCCTTAGAAGCTGCGGTTGGGGCGTCGATCGCGCGGGACCGCTCGGCCCCGTCGCGCCGACGCCAGCCGGTCCCGTCGGCCCTGTTGATCCAGTCGGGCCGTCGCCACGCAGCAGCGCCAGGACGGCCGGAGAAAGACTGTCGACCGTTACCTTTGCGTTCGGCAGTGCCCCGTCGGCCCGCCGCACATCGGCCAGCGCGTCGATTGTTTCGTCGGCGCTGCGCACGAGCTCGGCCAAGTCGTTGTCGAGTTGCGTTCCGTAGGGCAGGTATTGGTAGCTGAAATCGATAGCGGGCTTCGTTGGATCGGGCATTTTGGTGCACCAAGAACGTCGCTTCCAAGATTGCATCGCGTGCTGGAGCAGTTCTCCGCACTCAGATTTCAGATGCTGGTTGGAAGTCCGTTGACGTTAGCCCGGCAAGATCCGAAGCGGTTGGTGCAGATGCCCGAGTTCTGCTCTGTTCCGGCAGCAGGCCAAATCGAAAATAGCATGTTAGAGCTACTAGTGAGACCTCGCGGCAGGAAAATTCGCTCTAGGCAGGAACAGGTTGCCATTGGCCGAGTTCACTTCACAACAACAGGAGTGGAAAACCGTGAACACATCAATCAGCGACGACCCCACTGGATCATCGAGCGACCTGAACTGGCTACACACTAACGATGCCGAGGTGGCCGACAGCAGCAAGGAAGCGCTCGGCAAACTAAAGTCGAGCGCTGCCGAAACCGCAGGGCATCTCAAAACCGCTGCCGCTTCGGTGACGACTGACGCGAAAAATTATGCCGGTTCGGTTGCGTCGGATGCTGCGGGCGCCTTCAAGGAAGCGGTGGAGTCGAACAAGACCGCCGGCGCCGACGCGATCGCCAACATTGCCCATTCCGTGAAGGAGGCGGCTGATGGAATCGAGAAGCAATCTCCGCAGGTTGCAGGCATGGTTCGGAGCGCGGCCGAAGGTGTCGAACGGATTTCGTCGGATATCAGGGACCGCAACGTGGGTGAACTGCTCGACTCGGTCACGAAATTCGCCCAGCGCCAACCGGCGGCCTTTTTCGGCGTAGGCATCCTGGCCGGCGTTGTGCTGACCCGGATCATGCGAAGCTCCGATCGGTCCTGACACGAAGAGCGTTCCAGATGGATGATGGTTCCAATCTCCGACCCTTGGGAAGCGTTTTCAGCGAAGGGTATAGCCATCTCGCTTCGCTGATGCGCCTCGATCTTCGTCTTCTCCAAGCCGAGATGAAGGTTAAGACGTCTACGATCGTCTCGTCAGGCGCGTGCGGCATCGCCGCACTGGTGCTCTTTGTCTTGGCTGCATTCGCCATGGTCCAGTTCCTGATCCTCGCTATGATCCACTTTGGTGTCGGTCCGATGGTAGCTTGCCTAATCGTCGCAGCGCTTCTGGGGGTAGGCGGCGTGCTGTTTCTCTATCTTGCGAAGCGAGCGCTCGCGGGATGGACCATCACACCTGTCGAAACCGTCAACCAGGTGCGCACTGACATCGCGGCATTGAAACAGGGGATGCGTTTTGGCTCAACCCAGTGAAGAGATGCGCGAGATCATGCTGCAAAGCCGCACAGAGCGGCAGGCTTTGTTTGAACCTGTCAGCGAGATAAGCCGGCGCCTGCAGCCCCGAAATCTGGTCGATGCGTCCACCCGGTACGCGAAGCAGAAGGTGGCGAAGGCGCTAGGCGGTGTGTCGGACGCCGTCAAGAATAATGGCGGCACTGCTGCCGCGGTCGCACTGGGTGCAGTTGCGGTGTTTGACGCCGGCAGGCGAAGCACGCATGGCCCGGCAGGCGCCGACGATATAGCTGTAGATAAGGTCGCCGGCGCCTCGCATTCCGACGCCGCGTCAATTCGTTATGAAGCCCATCCGCGCAAGGCGATCACAAACCTGTTTCGGGCCAAGGTGCTCGCTGGATCTGCGGGTGGCCTGCTGCTCGGCCACATAATCGGTAAGGCGTTTGAGCCCACAGCCAAGGAGCGCACCCTATTCGGCAAGGCTGGAGCTGAAGTTCAGGATGCGACGGATGCATTTATCGCCGAGCATGCACGCGGTGCGAAATTGGCCGCCGCGCAGGCCTTCGGGTTTGCCAGATATGCCGCTGCGTTCTTGGCCGTACTGGCCGCAGCTAGCGACTATCTCGTCCGCGCGGATGAGCACGAGCAGCGAAAGCACTGAGAGTGCGAAACTGAGCGTCAAAGGTATCCCCATGCATATCGTCGGAATCAACATTGGACAGGCGGCCGCGCCTTCCGGCCTGCCTCTTGTTAGAGTGGTGTTTGAGGGCCAGGGGGGTGAATCTATCGCGGTCGAAATGGCGCGAGGCGACGTCGCCGACGGCGCGCTGGGGGCAATCGACCGTGCAAAAGCCCTGCTTGTTCAGACCGCGACCTTCGAAATGCCTGTCGATAGAATTGGCGGTTTCAATAGGACACCGGAATCCGGCAATGTCCGCGGCCGGCAGAGCAATGTCTATACGTTCGAATATCGCGACGGCGACCAGGCTCGCCAGGTTCCGCCTGCCGTGATGCCAAGTTTTGAGGCTGCTCGCGCCGAAGCGATCCGTTGCGCGATCGACCTGCTCGTCCCTGCAACCCGGCGACGACGATTTGACTGGATGGCTGGTACGGATGCGCGATCAGGCAGGCAACGAGCTTTGCACGATCGACGTCGCCGAGGCCGAAGCCGCCCGGCAGGCCAACGACAACACGCCGCTTTAGGGACGACCGCTCACGTCTGTGTCGATACGCCAGCCCTTATTCAATTAGATCGTCGCCAGTCGGAACTTTTGTGATGTTGAGCCCTTGTCCATTGAACAGTGGAGGTACCAATGGCTAACCTGGGAAAATTGGCGATCGCGATGCTCGGCGTCTTGGCATACCAAAATCGCGACAAGATCGGCGACATGATCCGTGGAGCGGGTGATCGCAACCCAAATGATCCGCAAGGCGGGATTCTAGATCAGCTTTCAAAAGGCGTTTCGGGGACCGCGCTTGGCGATATTCTCGACCGGTTCAGAGGGGCAGGCGCCGGATCGAAGGTCGATTCGTGGGTAGGCACCGGGCCGAACGAGCCGATCCAGCCAAGCGAGGTGGAAGCAGCCATAGACGAAGACACCCTGACTTCCCTCTCGATGCAGACCGGCCTTTCGCGCGAGGAGCTCATTAGCCGGATCACGCGAGATTTGCCTGAGGCCGTCAGCAAAATGACGCCTACTGGTGAATTGCCCGTTGAGGCGCCGAAAAGCTCCGGTGAGACGACCTTGCTCGACGACGTGCCATCGCACAGGACGCAAGCGAATTCAGGCGGTCAAAGCGATATCTAAGGTGACGGCTATCCATCAGGGAGAGATACTAAATCGTACTGGCGCGCGAATTGGCATGATCGGGCAGGGCGGTCACGGTGGTGATACAGCAAACGCACTTGCCGAGTTGGATCTATTGGCCGCGCTACTCGATTCCCGCTGGCGCATTCCAGGCACATCAATTCGTTTTGGACTGGATGCGCTCGTAGGTCTGGTCCCCGTACTCGGAGATGCGGCGACGGGCATTGTCTCGGCCTACATCGTCTTGCGAGCTCGAAACGTCGGTGCCGGAAATGGGTTGGTCGCTCGCATGCTAGGCAACGTGCTGCTGGATACGCTCGTAGGAAGTGTCCCAATTCTCGGCTCGATCTTCGACGTCTATTTCAAGGCGAACAATCGCAACGTCAGACTGCTACGCCGGCACCTCAACAAGTACAGCGGACAGTGGCGTTCAGCAAAGTTACGAACGGCCAGCCCATCTGAGTGAGATGTTGAAGACCCTTTCAATTTCGCAATTGTGGGCACCGGTCTTAAAGCCCATGCTGTGCGGTGCGGTGCCACTCGGGCTGATTTTTGGCCTGTTGTTGTACGGCATCACTGGCTATGGCATGACAGCCCTCCGGGAACGGAGGCGCAAGCGACTGGCCAAAAAGGGGAGCCAGTTCCAGCAGCAGGAAGACATCGTTTTATCACCCCCTCTGCCCGCTCGACATCGCCGTTCTGGGGGGTGAATTGCTGGTAGGACAGCTGTGAATTGCCTCCGCTCGTCGGCAATATTTGGCGTTTACCATTGCCTTTTTAGGAGGATGCGATGGTTGCAACGCCCATAGATATCGCTCAAGCGGCCACTGCGACTACGGCTACCTTGCTGAAGTGGCAGAAGTCCATGGAGGAACGCGCCACGTTTCGCCAGAACATGGATCAATCGCGCAGGGCGATCCAAGCCTCACGCGATCTGCTGAAGCGCCTTCGCCAACGTCATCGCGACGACATGGCGGAAAGTTCGGAAAATGCCAACCCGTCTACTGCGCCGAATCGCAACGCGCCGGCAGCTAGCGGGAGGCGACCAGAGCCGATGTGAAGGAGAAAGTTTCAGTGGGCTGTTCCTGGGGTCGGCAACGAAGTTTAAGCCTTGTCAACCAGCGACTTTTTTCGCCCGCGTGGAAGTGCCACATGTCTTTCGACAAGGCGCACGTGCTCGGCCTCGACAGTCACCAATGGCCGGAGGCTGGCGGTTACCTTGTCCCCGTCGATGCGTGTGACAGGGCCGATCAATTCATATGCTGGCCAATCACAGTCTTCCAAGTCGGATCGACAACAGAATGCCGGAAGTCGTAGGAGGGGATCGTCACGCTTATGCGATCGGGCGTCACCCGGCCGCGCACAATCGCCGTGACTGCGACCTCGTCGCCAACTTTGATACTTCCCCGAGCGATGCCCAAGACTTTGGAGCAGCCGGCGCCGGCGTCAAGATGAGGGGGAGCTAATAAAACCCCTCCGCGCCGCGATGCAACATCCAGCGCTAATGCGGATTCCACCTTGAAAGATCGATTCCCCAGGTCTTATAAATCCATTAATTGTCCCGTTTGGCGGTGGAGGCAATTGCGATGGGCGGCACAGTTCAAAACACCGAAACTCAGACAGTGGTTGAGGTGGTCGAAGCCTGCGGAGAATGGTTCGTCCGCGTGGTAGAGAAGGGGAAGGAAGACAGCCGATCATTCGAGCTTGAATCCTATGCCCTGGCCTTTGCGGAAGGCCAACGGATCCGTCTGAATCTCGACAAGTTCGTGCGGATTTAACTTAACCGGTCGCGCGGCTTTGCCGGTCCTGTGCCATTCCACTGGCTGAACTGCGCGTTCTGGCCGGTGATACGAGCGTTTGAGCTGCGGCCGAGTATGGTGAGAGGCCACGGCGACGGATCGAGGGGCAAGGAACAGCTTGCCTGCCCCCGTCAACATTTGGACTTAGGTCTGATTCCTTCGCGTAAATGGCCGAGCCGCGAAACATTTCTCCTTCTACTTTGTTGCAGTGGCCGTGCCGCTGAGGAGAACATGCACAGTGCCTCTATCAAATGAACTGCGCGACGTACCTATAGAATTCCAATGCCCCTCCTGTTCGTGCCCAATGGTGAGAAGGGGATCCTGGCTGAAAACGATTGCCGGTTTCAAATGCGATAGTTGCAGGTCCAGAGTGCGGCTCGGCTACGAAGAGAAGCTGGCCATATTCGAGCGGCACCTCAGAAAGGTGAGCGCCAGCACAAAGTCAGTGAACAACCGCCCTTGTTAGCGGCCGCTTTAGAGATCGGGTGCAGAGGTACACGGGCTTTTCCCCTTTATCCTTTTTTCTCCCGGCCGCGCCACCGTCTATTATCGGCGGCTAGGCCGCTATCACCTTCTGAGCGGGTTAGCGATGGAGTGCCTTGGACGGTGAAAACGATTCCGGCATCCTCAAACGCTTTGCGGATGGCGGCCATGTTGTGGGGACGCGGTTTCCTGTATCCGTTCTCAAGATCGCTGATCACCATCTCGCTAAGATTGGCCTTGGCGGCAAGTCGCACACGCGGCCAGTTCAGTAGGGCTCGTGCCACTCTGACTTGATCTGCTGAGAGTACGGTTCGGCTGTCCATAAACAGTCGAACATTCAATATCGCTAAAATGTTCCTCTTGACCTTCTGCGATTTCTCTAACGGCGTGAGGCCGGCCTCTCGGGTAATGCGGCGGGGTTTTCGAATAACTTTGCGGAACGCTGATCTGCACGCCGCAACGTCTTCTTTTTCGGCTTAGTCTTCTCAATCAGATCTGACCTTTTCGCTATCAGGTAGTCAGCTCTGTTCGTTCGATAGTCTTCTTTGTGGATGGACATTGCTAGGACCTCCATTGTGGAGATCAACGCGGCTGGAAGCCGACACGTTCCCAAAAATCGCTTGTTCAAGGCCGAGCCGAACGGTGCACGGATGCCAAAACGCGAAAAGGGCGCGGTTCATGACGGCGCCCTTTATTTGAAAAGATTCAACTGTGGTATCCTACGAGTCTTGCCGACCATACCAGTCGTCGACGTCTCGCCGCACGCGATCCTTCTCAATGCCGTAGCGTTCCTGGATCGTACCTTCGAGCTGATCGCGGTTGCCGGCTATGCGGTCGAGATCATCATCAGTGAGCTTGCCCCATTGCTCTTTGACCTTACCTTTGAATTGCTTCCAATTTCCTTCGACGCGGTTCCAGTCCATGATGGCGATCTCCTTTCGTTGTCCTTTTGAATAACGGTCGTAGTGGCCGTCAGGTTCCGCTGCAGGTAAGCGCGCTTGCTGGTGGATTTAGCAATGGACCTAATGCCCGTCGACCGCTTGTGTGCGCCGGCCTTTTCCGTTTGGGAACACAGCCGGCCTTTTGCCGTTGGGTCCTATGGAACAGCTTCGCAAGGAAATGCACGTGCTCGCCGATCCGGGCATCTGGGTCGCGTTGGCGGCTGTGTTCATCCCTTATGGGGTCGGTGTCGCACTGCTTCTGTGGGTAGCCGGTTGACGGATCTGCCAGCTCTCGCGTCACGAGGAGCGGATTCCAATAGAAGCGTCTCAACGCTGATGTCGGGGTGCATTGCGTGGTTGCTAATGTGCATGTATCTTACGGGGCTTCAATTCCCCCGCCGCCACCGCGCCGGCCGTTTCTACGGCTGGGCAGGGTCAACGATCACATCTTGCGCCTCAGTCGCCCGCTGCAGCGAATGCGGCTCAGTCACTTAACCGTGTTGCCGACTAGGAACGATGCTGCGATCAGCTCGTCGCCGCGGCCGTCATCGATCATGGCTGCAACCTTTCGGAAGGTTGTTACATCGGCTCCAACAAGCCGTGCTGCCTGCATTCTTGCCTGGAGATCAGCCAAGCGGGCGACGAGGGCTTGCGTCGTCTCGAGTTCAGGGTTCGTCATATTCAGTTGTCCGGCTGAGTATCGTTTGAATGCACACACTCGCCACCCAAGGGTGGCGAGCGTGGGTTCGTTCGAAATCTCAGTCGTAAACTTTCACGATCTTGCGGGTGCCCGGATCGACCAGAACCGTGCGGTTGTCGACCACCACGTAACGGTATTTGACGTTGGGGACCTCGTGGATCTCCACAGTTTCCGGCAGAGCTGTCCCGACGTTCAATTCCACGCCGGGAAGGTTCACCGAAGCCAAGGGCTGCTTCTTGACATACTCACGGATGACCGTGTCCTGTTCCGGCTGGATGATAATGTCGTCAGCGGCGGCGGAGCCGATCCCCGCCAAGAGCAACATGGCTGCGGCGGTGTTCACGAAGTGCATCTTCATATCTTCTCTCCTGCAAGGACCGGCACACGACGATCATCGTCCCGCACTGCCCGGCAACCAACTTTGAACCGGGGTAAACGTTCCCGCCTACGCACCTTTGTCTAATCCGATTGGTCTAAAGTCCGACCGTACAACGCAATGGTCTTACCTTTGGACTAGGCGGAACGGATTAGGGCTTCAGGTTGTTGGTTCTCCACAACGGGAGAGAACAAATGGATCAAAGTGTTGGCCAGGCGCGATGGTTGCTCGCACCGATTTTTGCAACAGCCGTTACCTTTCTGGTAATGGCGGTCGTCCTTAGCTGACATGTCTTGGATCGGCGCAGCCAGGTCCCTTCCTGCGCTGATAGGATTCGCGAGTTGCTTGGCTGGCGAATCCTCTATTTTACCGTGCGCTGGGCCTGCTCCTTCAGCAGGCGGGGCGCTTCGTTCAGCTCATGTAACTTGGGAGGTTTACTATGGATCGGCGATCCTTTTTGACAGCGATATTTGGCGTTGCAGGGGCAGCAGCCTTTGCAAGCGCGGTCCGGCCTATCAACGCATTGGCCGGTGTTCCAGCGGCCAAAAGCGGCATTCTCGAAGAACTCGACGCGCCAGACGCCTTCGACAACGAAGGTACTCACGCGGAAGTGGAGCCGGTCAACCATCGGCGATACTTCGACCAAGATTACGACCCAGACTACTACCACCGGCGCCGCCGCCGCCGGCGGGGCTGGAGAAGAGTCTGCCGTAGTTACTGGCGACACGGGCGCCGTCGGGTCCGGTGCTATCGCCGACGTGGTCCTTCGGTCGTCTTGCGATTTTAGCCAGTTGGCTGTTTCTGCCCATGGCCCGTTCCGGCTGACGTGCTGAGAACGGGCCGGTACGACTCCTTTTTGGTGGCAAACGCAATCCATCTGTCCAAGGGCACTCATCAGCAGGGGCCGACTGGACCTGACTTAGAGCTTGGTGGTGTCGCTGTGGTGCCCCAGGGGGTCTTGTGCAGCGCTTCGGCTGCCGCCAGCCTGGGAAAGCTTTTCGGAAGGTTTGGTTCGGCCACCACGGGGCCAAGCTTAGCCATCAGGACACCCCGCAAGCGATGAGGAACGGGCCGGGTAAAGCCCGGCGACGTCCTTTTGACATACGGGGAAACCAAGAAGGGCGCCGAGCCTTACCGGCGCTGCTTTGAGGGAGACGACGCCGGACTGCTACGGTTTCTAACGCAACGCTACTGATGAGACGACAGGGACCAGCACGACAGGGACTAGCTCTCGTCGCGACACGTTGACAGAATTGACGGCATCGAACGGCAAGGGCAGGGGCACCATCAAGCGAATTTCAAAACCGGTGCCTTAGCCGAGGGGTGGGTAGTCGCTGATAACATCAGGGTATACCCCTACGTGACGTAACCGAGCGCTGACACGTCGGCGTAACATCTGGGTTGACATCGACTATTTGTGACAAGGTAGCCTCGAGCCTAAACCTCGAGGTGACAGGCCATGGCTCGCATTGGTTACGCTCGCGTCAGCACTATTGATCAAGATCTCGAAACGCAAATCGCCAAACTGAAGGCCGAAGGGTGCGGCATCATCCGATCGGAGAAGGTCTCTGGGGCCAGCCGCGATGGCCGGGCCGAACTGGCGACCATCATCGACTTTCTACGGCCGGGGGATGAACTGGTCGTGACCAGGCTGGACCGGCTCGGCCGCGACACCCGCGACGTCCTCAACCTGATTTACGAGTGTGAGCAACGAGGAGCATTTGTCACCGTGCTCGACCCTCATGTCTCGACCCGTGGCGAGATGGGCCACATTGTCCTGACCGTTCTTGGCATGGTCGCCCAGATGGAACGGCGGTTCATCAAGGAGCGGCAGCGTGATGGTATCGAAAAGGCCAAAGCATCAGGTGTCTATAAGGGTGGCAAAGGTCGCCTTGGCCGAACCCGGATGGCCGAAATGCACAGTGCGGGCATTGGGGTCTCCGAAATAGCGGGATATGTTGGATGCTCAAGGATGCAGGTTTACAGAGTAATTAAGGAAATATAATGCGGTTCTAACTGAATCTCTGCAATTTTGCCTGCGCCACTCGTTTTCACTTCTCTCCCCAGATATAGTACGATGCCGCAAATTCTATTAGACTGAAGTCGGAGATATCTTCGTTGGATATTACAACCATAAATGGGTGCATCGATTTTGCTCTGTCACAATTGAAATCCGTTATCTTAACATCTCCAAAAACATCGGCGGGACACCCCTTCTGCGTGTTACCGTCGTCGTCATTCAATTCAAATACGTTGAACAAAAAATCGAAATTTTTGTACCCGCCCGGCCGCCCATAATAGGCAGGGCCGACGGGGAAGTACCCAAAGCGCGCATCTATACGTAGTAGTGCAGCAGAAGAAGTATCCATCTGACTTATTGTATCGGGTAACGTGATGTCATTGAAGGATCCGAGATAAGTTATCGGACCAGCTATTTGCGGTGGGCTAGATTCGTCCTCATCCGCAACGATACCGTATGCGAGGTATTTCGCGCTCCCGTCAAGAAACACGAAAAGACGAACTCCTGCAGCCTCGAAAGCATCAAATTTCTTTGCCTTCCCGAGCTGACTGCCCTTTGCATCTTCGTCATCGAAGTTGTCAATCTCGCCTACCGGCTCGCCAAACACCTCCACAATTTTCTTCAGCGGGGTCGAATCGCGAAAATTCGATACGAATGCTTCTACCTCTTCTCTTTTCTTTACACCATCGTCGCTTCCCGACAGGAGTTTCTGCACACACTCGACATATAGTCGGTAGCCTTCCATCTTCATATTGTCTGGCAAGGACTGAAGGAATTGGGACTGTATCTCCAGATCAGCCTTTCCCTGTATCTTGTCTTTATTCCCTTCGTAGATGTCATTTATTGAACCTATTAAATCGGCCGAAAATCTTGTATTAGCGCCCGCAGCGCAGGTTGTAAGAGCGTTTCTAAACTCATTATCGGACGGCAAGGCCAATGCTGAAATACGCCAAAACCAAGCAAAAAGAAGCAACAGAAAAATGGCAGTCTTTTTGACGTGAATTCTATTGCTCATGAGAGCTACTCCCTAAGAACAACCGGAAGAGCGCCAGCTGCAGCTGTGTCTGCGAATTTGAATTCAGTGCTCCCTTTGGCGGCGGCTGTCCCTGAGAGATAACCTAAGAACGACGTCAAGACCATTAAAGAGCACAAGAAGCAAAAGAGAAGCATAGGCAATTGCACCAATTTCTGGGCACCTCAAGCCGTCGCTCGTCTGCCTGCACGCGATATTTTGGATCTATCCACGACAGCAATAGCGAAGCGCGTCATTGACGTCCAGAAGCGATTGGCCAAGCCGGACTGCCGCTACTCTGCTCCCGTATCTCGCCTGTTCTGTGCTCACGGAAACGACCTCGATCAGCCCTAACTGGCTGTTCTCCTACGCAGCGGCGGTGCCGTTCACTGAAGGTGATTGTCTATGATTCTAGCCAGTCATTAGACCAGCCTCGCCCGTTTGCGCAGGCACAAAAAAGGAGATGCGTGCACGCTGGTCCATGGGCAATCTCTATAGTCCCATCACAGGCTATGAGGCGTTCTGCCGGTGCCGCGCCTTGAGTAAGATCCTGAGCAGCCTGGGCCGCCGATTGATATCTACCCCAACTAGTTCGCCCGGTGGTCCGCAACACAGCTGGGCCGTGAGCTCGAGGTTGCCAATCTACGCTGTGGAAATGCCTACACCGCTGGCGCGTATAAAGGTAACGCGGTCTCCGTCACCACGAACAAACCGAACCCGCAGTATGGGTCATTGGCGGCAGTATGTTGGGATGGGCCTCGTTGCGTGGCGCCGGCAAGCAAGCTTCGCGGAGCCCAATCCCGCGACGAGCAACAAGGACCCAGACACAGGCGTTCAGCAGAACTTCCG
Organism: Mesorhizobium sp. C416B; assembly: GCF_030323165.1. Lineage (NCBI taxonomy): Bacteria > Pseudomonadati > Pseudomonadota > Alphaproteobacteria > Hyphomicrobiales > Phyllobacteriaceae > Mesorhizobium > Mesorhizobium sp. C416B. Next base: position 2,873,294 of record NZ_CP100471.1, on the reverse strand, counting down.
GTTCGCGCTTAATAAGGGCCGCCCCAAGTGAAGTCAACCAACTTCTCTTGTCAATGGGCAGCCAAATCATCAAAATCCAACGGAAACGCGCCCAAGAACAATGCTTGGATTGAAACATCGCTATCCGATACACTATATTCCGATATCGCACAGGCGCCGGTAACGTCCCAAAATAGCTTCTCAAATTTTGAGGGGTCGGTGGACAGATTTTCTCTTAGAAAGTTTATTACTTCCTGGGAAGACGCCGCGCCACTAACATCTCCTGACGCTTTATCATCTGCAACCTCTTTCATGTGAAATAGAATGTCACTCATTGTACTAATGGTCTCGGGGAGCTCACACGCAAATGCCGCAACAAAGCCGTGCATCTCCGAGCATGAAAGAACCATTTTGGGGGCTTCAAGATTCCATCCCACCGAGCCACCCGTCACGAAGGGCTGACAATTTCCGCTAGTCAGCTCGTCAAGCTTTATTGTTCCAAGCGGCTTATGAGTTCCCCACGTTGCGCAGGTCGTGTCTTTTTCGCAGCCAAACCAAACCCAATATCCATCTAGCACTAAGGGTTTACGACTTTCCTTGGGATCAAGACTGACTGAAATAGCACCTATGGTTCCCGGCGAATAATGTAATTCTCCTGTATACTCATCGTCTGCGTCGTCCTGTCCATCGATTCCTTCGGGGAAATAATATACGCGAAAAACATACCCGCCGACCGGAAAAACGGCAACGTTACCTTTAACGACTTCGTATTCAGAACGCTCATCGGTACTGGGCTCTCCGAGCCTTTGCTTTACGAATTCGATCTTTGTCTTACCCACAACGATCTTGTTTAGGATGAACGGATCGAAGTGCGACGGATCCAACGCGCTCTGAACGCAAACAGTATAAAGTTGGTAGGCCGTCTCTCTATCGGACTTAGGAAATAAGTTTAAGAAATCTGTATTTTGCTCAAGAATGGCTTCGCCATTCGTTCCGTATCCGTCATACAGACTCTTGATTGATCCTACCAAGTGCGCAGATATCGTTATCTTTAGGTTCAATGCACAAGTTGAAAGCGCGCCAATGAACTGTTCTGTACTCGGGGCAGCACTAACCGGCGGCGCAAACAGCACGATAAGCAGTAATGTTATAATGAACCGCAGCGTGCGCATCCACAATCACTTAAGTGAGAGAGTGCTTTTTATGCAGTCAGTGTAGTCGGCCAGCATAGGTGCCGATATACCCGGCGATGCAGCGCTGATCATGGCCTTCAGCGTAGGTTCTATTGTTAGAAAGGCCTTGCCATTGGTTTCAGCGCCATCATACAGCGACTTCACGGAGCCAGCTAAATTGGCATCTATTTTCAAATTAATGCCGAGTCCGCAAACGGTTAAAGCATTCATGTAATCAGAGGTCGATGGCGACGCGCTTGCAACCTGCGGCAAAGAAATACTACAGACAAACGCCGCAGCAAACAGAGCTCTTTTCATTTATTTGATCCCAACAGTGTGGACAGTGCTCCAAGTAGAGCAGCTATCGTAAGCTTGATACCATCGGCGGAGACGTCCGCCAATTTTGAGCCGACGGACGGCCCCAACAGCAGGTCGGATGCTAGAGTTAGAACAACACAGCAGACGAAAATTAAGAAATACATCGAAACTATGATGATCTGCGTCTTATTCACACTACGGCTCCTCTCACGCAAGGTGACGAAACGATATATCTGACCATAGCGAGTATCGAGTCTGCACCATGCCAGAAACCGAGCAGAAGCGCCAGTGGCCGAACTCGCCTTGCCAGAAACCCTAAGATTGCGAGTACGCGCGAGCCGTCTGGCAATTCATTGACGGTTGCAGAGCCGGCATGCAAAAGGCAGACCGTTTGACAGTCAGGCGGATTGACGCTCGATCGTCAGCCGCTTCTTGCCGTAGGGAAGCTCTAAAAGCGGAGCGACGGGCCACCACGGACAATTCTGTTCCGAGTTCATGATTGACAACTCCAGCGGCGCCCGTGCGACGGTGTGCCCCACGGTCGTGCCGCTTATTTGAACCCAACCTCGATCGACGTCGGCTGACCACCGGCCGGGCCATCGAAAAATAGAAGCGCACGTATGCTGCCGTCGCTCTCGCCGATCGGCAGCAACGCTTCCGGCTTGATCTCGTTGCCATACCCTTCGAGATCGAGAAGTTTCTCGGCACCCTCGCCGTACGAGAACACCGTGTAGTCTCCCAGTTTTATAGGTTGCCCCTTGGGCGGGTCGTTGACAGGACCGGCGAGCACCAGCAGCCTTCCTTCGTAGACGAGGAGATCGCGCACGCCACGCGCATTGCCCATGCCGTCGACCCCCAACTCAGGCCTCAGCTGGGTCGCGTCGCCCGCCCCATGGTCGAACAACACGCTGAGCGGCACAGACAGGATGATGGCCCGGTGATCCTCCAGCACCGGCCCCCGTAGTCCGGCGTATAGGAAACCATCGCGCACCGCCACACCTTCCACAGTAACGCCATTTTCCTCAAGGGGGCTTTCAGCGAAGGGTGTCAGCTGGGCTCGGATTATGCCGGCCAGTTCCAGCGACCGCGTCTTTTCAGGCTGGGCCGTGAGCTTGCCGGTCTTCATGTCGATTGATCCGGGGGCAAAGCGAATGCGGAAGAGTTGGCTGCTCGCCTTGGCCCTCGCGTCGATCTTGGCGTTGTCATCTACGCCCGATTCATGCCGCGGCCGGCCATGCGAACCGATGATATAAAAGAAGCCGTCGGCGAATGCCGCTCCCTCCGCGTCAAGCTCGAGTGGCGTGCCGGCGAAACTATCGTCGATCAGCCGCACGAAATCGCCAGCGATTAGCTTCCCATCCTCCAGAATAACGATCTGCGCGCCTTGCGTCTCATCATCGGCAATGAGGCAGATACGGGGGAAGCCGGTCGTGGTCGCGCAGGCGATGCCGCTGACATCCTTGGAATGGGACCTATATACGAGTGTGACCCATTGACTTAGGTCACACTAGTACCTAAATTATGGCTATCGGGTTTGAAGCGATGGCCGTGATTAAGCAGTTCGACAGCCTCTTCGACATGATGGAAGCCTTTCCGGATGAGCAATCCGCGATAGATCAGCTTCGCTCAATCCGCTGGAAAGACGGCGCTTTCTGCCCCTACTGCGGTTCCACCAGAGTTTACAATTTCTCCGATAATCGCACCCACAAGTGCGGCGATTGCCGCCAGCGCTTTTCGATCAAGGTTGGAACGATTTTCGAGGACTCCAAAATCCCGCTGCGGAAGTGGTTCATGGCGGTTTGGCTGATCACTTCGCACAAGAAGGGCATCGCCAGCACGACCCTCGCCCGCGATATCAAAGTCACTCAGAAAACGGCTTGGTTCATGCTGCATCGCCTGCGTCATGCAGCCCGTACCAAATCCTTCAATCGCCCGCTGGAGGGAACGGTCGAGGTCGATGAAACGTTCATCGGCGGTAAGGAAAAGAACAAGCATGAAAGCAAGCGCCAGAACGCCGGTCGCGGCGCTGTAGGCAAGGCTGTGGTGTTCGGCGCATTGGAACGCAATGGCGAGTTCCGCGCCTTCCACATTCATTCTCTCAAGGGCGTGAAGGCAGCTGTAGAGGCACACGTCAGAGAAGGCTCAATCGTCATGACCGACGAGTTTCCCGGCTACAAGGGCCTGAGCAAGTCCTATTACCACCAGACTGTGAACCATTCGGAAGGCGAATATGTTCGCGGCTTCTACTTCCACACAAACTCAATCGAGGGCGCTTGGTCGCATATCAAGCGCCAGATTTACGGCATCCATCACTGGATTTCTGACAAGCATCTGGGCAACTATCTTTCCGAGATGACGTGGCGCTACAATCGTCGCGACATCGAGGACGGAACGCGCATGAACTCGCTGCTTGCACAGAGCGAGGGCCGTCTCACGTACAGGGAGCTAATTGCATGAGCAAAAAGCTGAAACGAGCATCGGGGCTTGAAGGTATGCCATTTGGGGAGGCCCTAGAGCGATTGTTCAGGGTTGACCCAAAGGAAGTACAGGCAGAGATAGAGCGGACGAAGCGTGAAGGGGAAGAGGTGGAGCGTGACGTCAGGGCGACCGAAGAGTCAATCGATAGAGGGGCCAGAAGAACAAAGCACCGATTCCGTCTATGACTTTCTTTATCACGACGCTCGTCGTGTAGCGTCGTTTCTTTCTCAATTTGACAAATTCGGTCACCTTACAGGGCTTACACGCGGCGAGTACGCCGAGCGGAGTAAGGGTGACAGCGGCAAGATAGAGGCTTCTGGCGGGTTGCCCGCTGTATTCACCGGCGGCGGATCGCATACTCACGAAACCGGAGCGGCAACATCGCGCGAAAGCTCTCGCACGTATGACCCTCTTTGGACGAACGCGCTAACGCTGCTTGACTAGCTCGATGAGCGCCATCTGATAAATCGAGACATTAGCAACGCGCGATTGGGGCAGTTTGTCCTAGGGTCTGGCAATCTTGATGTTCGGGACCTACGGCTAATCCAGCAGGCGATGGCCCTGCCATCAATGAAAGGCCAGATGGCGCAATCTGCGCCGCTTCAGCCTAGTTTTCACAAAGGTAAGGGCAAAGGCCACAACCCAGCACCAGCGCAGCCTGCTCAAAACCCGCAATTCGGGACCGAGTTTTTGTCGCTGTTACCCCATGCTGTGCAAGCGAAACTGCTCACCACGGATTGCAATCTTTGGTGCACGTTGAATGAGGACGGTCTTGTCGTGTCTTCCAGCGACCTGTTCTTGAAGCACGGGGTGCGAGTGCCGGGAGAATGGCACATGCTAGGTGTCTTGGATGCGATGCCTTCTGCCAAAGGTGACGAAGACCCCAACCAGGTTTTCGCTGAGGCGCAGTCGGCAATCCCAGGTGAAGGCTTCGGTTCGATATTCACCATTGTGACGCAAGGTATGGGCGGACTGATCGACGGCATTGTCCCGTTCACGCGGCTTCTACTTGGCCGAAGAGACAGTGAATACGGGATCACGCCGCTGCTGATATTCCGCAAAATCAGCTAGCCGGGTCACACTCGTATATAGGTCCCCTTGGAATTCTTGCTCTCCGATCCGTCGAGATTTTTCGGCTTGCCTATCAGCTTGCCAAAGATCTTCCAAGGTTGCGGAGCAGCAGTCTGTCCAAGTACTGCTCCGCTCCAGGCGGCCGTAGCCGATAGGCACGTCGCCACAATTGCCGCGCGGAGTTTGCGAGATTCAATGGGCCATTTCATGGTGCCCCCAAACTATCGACCCATTTCCCGAAAAATGGCCAAACGTGTGACTCTGCAGGCTGGGTGCAGGGTAGAATGCTTGTCAGCAGTGAATTGCCGCGGTTTGCCGTTTCCCCATTTTGAATAGCTCGCCTCTGGTACATCTCGAGGGAGACCACTCGCCTTGTTCCCCGGTCAAAAGGCGTAGTCAATGAACAGGTCGTTGGTTGGCGTTGCGAATGGGGGGCCAAGAGGTGTTGCGATCGCCGGCGCGCCGTCCACATCCACTTGATCGCTTCTTGCAAGCTGATGGTTGGTCTTGGCGTCCAGTGCAGCCATCAAAGGTTTGCGCGGAACCTCGCTTTTGTTTTCTTCGCTGCCATAGGCATGTTCGGCCGTCGAGCACATTGCAACAACGCCGTTCTTCATCGCCTCAAGGGCGTCAATCGGCGTCGCGTTGGTGCTACCATGATGGCCGACTTTATAGAAATCGATACTCGCAAGGATGTCTTTGGCTGTTTGAGTCAGACCTGTGTGGCCCGGAGTTCCCAGAGCACCACCGAACAGAAAATTAGACCAATTCCCCCACTGCGCGTCGCCTGCGAACAGCATGGACTTGCCGTTGTAGTTGAAGAGGATGACAAGGCTCTGGTTGTTGAGCGTGTTGTCGGCCTGGGCGGCCGCCGCGTGCAACATGTCAGGTTGCATTGATCCGAGAGCCTTCTGCAGCTCTAACGGCCCACCGGCACCGAATACGCTGGGATTATAGTTGTCCGCCGAGCCTCCAAAACGGGAGTCAAACACTGCCCCTGCGTGTTCCGAAGCGCCTTCCATCAGCGTATCGAGAGCCACGAGGTACTGATGGTTCCTATTGTCCATCTGTTTGACAAGATCTGTATCTCTCGGTGGCCCGAGCATCTTTGCCTGCAGGCCGATCGCCGCGAGAGCATCCGGGAGCTTTGGAACGTCACCTGATCCGTAGTAGTCCACAGGCGTCTTCGCCCCGGCAAAGCCGCTGTGAAGGACCGCAAGGGCTCGTTCATTCGACGAGCCACCACCTGTCGCAGCCATTCCACCTGTGATGTTACTCGCCATGCTCTGATATTGCTCATCACCCGGCGTGCTGCGCGCGGCAAGCGCTAGCTGAAGCCTTTGCGCCAGTGCAGTGATCCTGGCCTGAAAGCCGATCGCTGCGGGGTCCGCCCGGTTTTCAAACCAAGGCATCCAGACGCGCCCGACCTTGAATTTCGCGAAGATTTTGCTGCCAGAATCAAATCCCGATATGTGGTCGGCATGCCGGTGGGTCATGACGATCAGCGCAAGTTCGCCGCCGGTATCAATCTCAAGTTGTTGGATGGCTCTATCAATGCTGTTTGTAGGTTTTGCGTGAACTCCGCAATCGATCAGAATATGTACCGGCGCCCCGTCTTTCGCGCGTAGCGTCAGCAGAAAGAAGTCGCCAAATCCAACCCGATACATGCGAACACGTATGCCCGCGTCACCGCCCACCAAGGCGGTCGCGCTGGTTTTCTTGTTCGATCGCCTGGCCATTATAGCGCTCCATGAACGAGGCTGAAGTCGATACGGTGATCCTTGGTCATATAGGCGCCGGCGGCATAGGCAGTGCGCTGGCGCTGGACACGTTCATCGTCAACGTATCGAGGAATGACGTAGCGCACGATCGGATCTGGCCGGTTGCCGTCACTGAGCGCCTGGCTTGCGATCATAAGCGTCACGCCGGCGTGCACCTCGAATGTACCGAGCTCCGGACCGGCCTTGTCGAACGCTATCTCTCGCGTTTGAATGAGTTCGACAACCATGTCTATTCTTAGGACGCCGTCCTCGCCCAAGCGGAACATTGGATGAAAGGACGGTACCCCAATCTCGCCGTGTTCTGGGTTGAAACCGAGCAATTTGGCGTTGGTATTCGCATATCTGCGAAGCAATGGCCCGTTGATGTCCTTTTCCTCACGCGAGAGACCGTTTGGGTCGCCAAACACTAGTCCGGTGACAGCAGGTAAAGCGTCTGACGCCACGGGCCAACGGAGTGACTCTTCCGAAAAATAAAGAGCGCCTTCCGGGACAATTCCGCGGCGCCTGAACGCCTGCATGATCGCATCGCGCACTTCATGAGCATCTACCGGATAAAGGTCAGAGTCGGCGGTAATGAGCGCGCGCAGGAAGTCACCAAACGTGATGTCCACGGGAGGGCAGTAATCCAGTGCGCGGGCGCAGATCATGAAGAACATATCGGCGGTCTTGGAGGCCCGTTCGGCAAGCAGTTGCGCGAGAGGGCCCGGCAGATCGTCAGTTTCGGGGCGGCCTCCGCCGGCGCGGAACACTTTGAACAGATCGGCGGTACGACTGACGTATGTGGTGAAGAATGCGTCGAACATGGCCGCGACAAGGATTGCCCCACGTGCATGCGGTTCGGTGACGGTACGGATGTCATTCGCGTTCGATTTGCGGTCGAGCGCGCTTCTCAGGCCGCCGCTATGGCCTGAGACCTGGCCGAACTGACGTGCGAGTTCGACAAGCGGATTGTCCGAGGTGATCTCAGCGCCGATATTGGCGTGCGACCCTGGGCGCTGTGCGTCGGCAGCCAGGCTCGGGGCATACAAGCGACCGCCGGTTCGCTGGAGTGTATCGAGAAGCGCGTCCTGGTGCGAAAAGTGACGAAACAACGCCGCGAGATCCGCGAACGCTTCATGAAAAGCGGTCACATCGATGTTCGTCGGCTCTGTAAAATGCTCACGGATGCCGTCGATAACGGCGTGGGTCACTTCGTGCGCGATGATATCATGCGACAAACATGTGAAAACGGTTTGCTTCGGAAGGAAATCGCCGTCGGCAGTTGGGCGAGCGGGGAAATATCCGAACAGGATTCCATGGACCTCCCGGCTGTAATACGCATTTGCCTCGAGCATCGCGTGGGGGTGTAGATTCAGGCAGTTAGGACCATGTTTGGCTCGGTGCCAATGGATCTTGCGTCCAAGCGCGACCTCGAAGCGTTCCAGCGTCTCAGAGGCAACGGCATAGACCATCTGCTGGTGAAACCTCGGGTCGGATTCAGTAGGGTCAAGTCCGCCCCGCAAGAGGATCGCGCTATCGTCGAGATCGACCGGCGCATAGTAGGCCTTGGCATGACCATCATAGTCTATTACCGCCAAGCTCGCTCCGACGGGTCCGGGCAGCAGAGGCTCATAGGCTACCATCAAGCTGAGATGGTTGCCCAGCATATGCCCTAGGCTCGGATCAAATGCATAGACTTTTAACGGGCGCCGGGCTGGAAACGGAATTGGGTTAGACGGCGTGCTAGCAGACATGGTTCTGATCCCTGAAACTACGCATCGTATTGGCGGCTGGTGCCCAATCTAAACGGCACTCAATCAGGCGTAGTTACCAATATCTTGGGCTACACCCGCTGAGGCTAGGCCTCCAAGTTACAAGGCTTTTATAGCGGCCAGCACAGGCACTGGAATTTTGCCGTTGTCCGTATAGAAATGGCCTTCGGTAACGCCGAGTTTGGCCAACTCGGCACCGTAGTCAGCTATCTCTTGCGGCGTAACGACGTCCACTTCGCCTGCCATGGGCACGATCATCTTCGACCCAGCTTTGGGCTTCCAGGCTTGGACGCCGCGCTTGATGGATTTCGCCGGAGTTCCACCGTTGATCCCCCCGACAACGTCTTTTTTCTTGTTCGGGTCGAAGTGTGTCCATCGCCAGTATGTCTGCGGAAGTAGGATGTCGCTTGCGGCGAAGAATTCCTTAAACGGTATGTGTGGCTTACCGCCCGCGGATGGATAGGCGCAGCCGGAAGTCGTTCCGAAGACGAAGTTCTTGCCAGCCGCCTTCCTAATCGTGTTACAAAACTGCGTGGCGAGAGGGCCTAGATCCTTTTTCGGATTATTCCAGTCATTGCTTCCAGGCCCATCCGACTCCGGATCGACGATATAGCCGTCCAATCCTGCGGGTATAAGGTTCTGCGCTACTTTATTGGCCTCAGCGAGGGCCGCCGACTGGAGGGCCGACGGCCACCGCCACCCATACACCTCCATCCCGATCTTGTGAAACCTGTCTATTGCACCCTGGAGACGACTACTTGAGGTGCGAATGCAGACGGCCGTCGCTGAAACAGCCAAGGCGTGCTTGGCGAACATTTTCTCCGCTGCTTCGGTCTTAATGTCGACTACCCAGAGCGTCTTTTTTACCAGAGCCATTGCAGAACCGCCTTTATTAAAGTGGCGCAGCGAAGCTTCATCTTGAGCCAAAGTGCAACAAAACTCAATCGGTGCGCCGCACAATATCTTGGATTTGGTCGGGTCGCCAATTTACATCATATTGACTATCCATGAACAACAGATCCTGTGCTATAATCGGCATCGACTTGGGCGACGGTCAGCACAAAATCTTAGACGTCTTCCGTCGGCAAAGTCGCGCGCGCCATGGTCAAAGGCGCGGAGACGAGGTAAAATGGCCAACTAGCACCAAAAGCGGACCGTCGAATTCCAGCCAATTTCGGTCATCCAATGGCCGCAGTGCGAAGGCGCGACGGGTGATGTCGTTGTCCCGGGAACCAGGGGCGAACACTGCCCGGGGACCCGTTCCGTTCGATGCCGCTGCTGCCAGGTGCCTTAACTTCTCGTGGGGTAGTCGGGCGTCTTTCGGTCTATACTCGGTCTTTGCCACTTGCGGAGGTAAGACATGTCCATCGACCAAAATCGTTTAGACTTGGCGCTGCTCGGAGGGCGCGCCCAGCTAGTTGGCGACTCTGTGAACATGCAACGAAAAGGTTTGCGAACGTTCCGATTTAATCAAAATTGTTCAACCGCGCTGCCCGGGCCTTCGAAATCGAGAGCGTGGTTTCCGACCCCTTCCAGCCCCTCATCATACTGATGAGGGGATCCAATCCCGACCCCTTCCACCCCATCAGGCTCGCCGGGATCAAGGCCGAGGCAAGGTGGAACATAGCATTCTGGCGCCACGGGAGGTGGCGACGGCGCAGTTCCCAACACTATTGGCTGTTCCACCACTATTGGCGGCACAGTTACCGTTGGACCGTCCTGAGCGAAAGCGAAGCCAGGCACCGCAAATGAGCAGAATAAAGCAAGATATCGGACTGCCTTCATTTTGATCACTCACTTTGGTTTTGGCTTGGGCGGAAGTATGAAACTGATAGATTTAAAGCCAAAGACGAGGGGGCGTGGGAATTTTTCCTTGGTCTCTATGCGTGTTTCAAGTCCGTCAGAATATGATGCTGACGTTGAGGCAATGTCAATCTCGGCCTGAGTGCCATGCTGCTCATCTGGCTGCTTGGTCGATCCCTTCGGCACCGCCCCTTGGGCAATGTCGGTAGTCACGTTCCAAGTCCTTGTGACGTTGAGCTGGCGAGTCATGTATACCCTATTGACCAGTACAACTTTCAGCTGCGTTGTGTATTTTCCATTCTCCTTCGACAGAATTGCAGGGCTGACTGCAGACGCAAAGATATGCCGGGCATTGTCATCGACGCAAAATTTCGCAGTGTCTTGTGCTGAGCACCACTTTTCCAATGCTTCGATAGCCTCGAGTGAAGGCGTGCCATAGGTTTCCGCAATAGGAATAGAAACATCCTCTATTTGGTCGTCGTGGCGAGACGAGTTGAAAAGTCCTTCGAGAAACGACGTCTTAATCTCAGTTTTCGTAGCAATGTGAAGGCCTGGGTATGATATCATAGTCAGATTGATTGAAGGAGTAGAGGTATCAGTGGCGGGGATCAACTCTGCTTTCATGGTTCCGTCTGCGGCTACAACCGTTGAAGAAAATGATGGCATGTTAGAGTTGATTTTTATCTCTTCGGAGAGATCAATGTGGCCCACGCGAAATGCATGATCTTGGAGGGTCTTAACTTCAAGCGGCTTTGTCTTTCTTCCACCTCCAGTAGGGGCTGCGGAGGCCACTATCCAAATGTCACCAACTCGAAAATTCTCCTGCGGCGGATATAAGGGCTGAATCCCTAGTTTTTTTATTGCTGAATTCCAAGAGTTTGCCGCGTCTGTTTCGATGCCAGTGTGTTTCGTGCCAAATGGATCTATCCAGAAAACGATGAGAAGCGAGAGCGCGCCAAAAGCAATCTTCCAAATTCTGCTATAGATCCATAAAAAAACTTCTTTCCAACGGCCCTCCGAAATGTTTGAACTGTTTGAAGCAGACAATTGCTCACCTATATCGGCGGCCATGAAAAATTGATTGCGTTATTTAAGAGCCGAGGCGGCTCCAAAGTCAACAGACCGCGCTGTCGGTGGGTTCATGTTGAAGCTTAGCCCTCCCGTCTAAAATTCGATAAACCTGCATTCGAGAACAGCCAACAGCCTTCGCAATTTCAGTCGGTTTGAGGCCGTCACTGTGGAGTTGGATCACATGGTTGTGGTCTAAGCGCTGCTGGCCACCCTTATAGACACCTGATGCTTTGGCCTTTTCGATACCATCACGCTGCCGCTCCTTGATGAACCGCCGTTCCATCTGGGCGACCATGCCAAGAACGGTCAGGACAATGTGGCCCATCTCGCCACGGGTCGAGACATGAGGGTCGAGCACGGTGACAAATGCTCCTCGTTGCTCACACTCGTAAATCAGGTTGAGGACGTCGCGGGTGTCGCGGCCGAGCCGGTCCAGCCTGGTCACGACCAGTTCATCCCCCGGCCGTAGAAAGTCGATGATGGTCGCCAGTTCGGCCCGGCCATCGCGGCTGGCCCCAGAGACCTTCTCCGATCGGATGATGCCGCACCCTTCGGCCTTCAGTTTGGCGATTTGCGTTTCGAGATCTTGATCAATAGTGCTGACGCGAGCGTAACCAATGCGAGCCATGGCCTGTCACCTCGAGGTTTAGGCTCGAGGCTACCTTGTCACAAATAGTCGATGTCAACCCAGATGTTACGCCGACGTGTCAGCGCTCGGTTACGTCACGTAGGGGTATACCCTGATGCTTCGGCTGAGCGACCCCGCCGCGTTGAACTCCAGTGGTGGAGGGACGAGTTTTTAATTCTCTCAAATACTATTATAGTCGAACCTCTGGAACCTATTGGCCTGTTGAGAAAGGACGCTCCAATCGAAATCGTATTTTTCCGCGTCCGGCCAGTCATCCGGGAACTTGATGCGAAAGAGCGAACCGATCGCAGGCTGCATCTCATGATAGGCCTGTCCTGAGATGACTATCCCTTCGCTTCCAGAAGAAAAATCCTCTGTCCCAAACTGTGATGACAGCACGATCAGAAGCCCGGCGACAGCCGAAATCAAGCTTTCCATATTGGCTTTTTTGAATTCCTCATGCCTATCATGCTTGCTGGAGTTGTAGGCTTGATACCAAGGAAGCCCACCGCTCCCAGTCCACGCTGCAAACGGCTTCCACACTTTGCGGGGTCCATTCCAAATAGGAAGGATGACATCGTAGGACGAAAGTCGATGAGTCGCGTTGAGCTTCTTGTAAACCGTCATATTATAACATGAATTGCCAGATTTCGACGTATATGTATTCTCATGAAGAATTGCTTTGAAGTTTGCCTCGATCTCGATACACGTTCTCATAAGCAATTCATGAATACGATAAGAATATGTCTTCTCGCTCTCGGGGCTCGGCTCGATGTATTCAAAGATGCGCTGCAGGTCTGACTGTATGATACTGAACGCCCTAACGTAGTGCGTCGGTGACTTGGCGTAGTCCTTGTCGCGAATGTACCCCCATCCGCTATAGCCCGCGTTGGGGCCATCTTTGATGGCTCGATAATTACGATGAAACGGCCTGTCGTGGGGCATGGCATTCAAACCAAGTTGGATCCTGCAACGAGATCAACTCGTTCAGGAGGTATTTCTAACCCAAGCGACGACTTGATGTGCAAAAAGGAGCTACCCGGAGAGACTGCTAGACTGGCAGCCTGAAAGCGTCGCGAGTTATTCTGCGGCAGACACCTTCTGGCGACCGGACGCCCGGTAAGGATCGCCGCCATTGCCAGCCAGATCGAGATGGTAACGGCGGGCATCGAGCAGCTCAATGAGCTTGGCGTGATCCTGCACCCTGCACTGAAGACGGCCATCCTCCAGCTCCCTGAATTTGATACCGTGCTGCGCGGCCAACGCTTCTATCGGTGCCCGTTGAAATGCCGCCAGATTGGGGTTTGCGGCAACCGACGCAGCCTGCCTAGCTACCCGTGGATGTCCACCTATTTGGTCTCTGATCCTCGACAGGTCCAGAAATGTGATCGTGTCATGGATTACTTGGACCTTCGCGGCTGCGGTTGCGGCAACGTTAGCAACGATATTTGCGAGGTGCTCCATCGGGTTAACGTTTAGGATGTAGACGTGAGCATCTGTAACGATCAGGTCGAACTCTTGATCGAGGCGCAATACGTCCTCCTCGATCAGAACCAGCGTGTCGTCAACAAGCCGGACTAGACGGTTGCGAGCCTTTATCGTGCCCTTGAATCGCGTGGCCTTTCTAATCCCGACGGCTCGGCGGTTCTGGTCGTCCGTGAATTCCGCGAAATAATAATCTATGTCGCCGGTGTGATGTTGGAGGTTGGCAATATCATCAAGCGCGCCCGCATCGAAGATGGCCGATAAATCAGCCATGAACTCACTTGCCCTGTTTGCGTAAATCCGTCTACGCGCACCATAATCCTCGGAAATGTCGTAGGCCTCCCAGTCCGTCTGGATTCCTCCAAAGGCAGCGACCGTATCCCGGTAAATTGCCCGCAAAGCGTCCTTCGTGCCAACGTCGGTCGGAACAAAGTACATGTTTCCATTGCTGCGCAAGCAAACTCCAAAGTTGATTGTGTCGATTGCGCCGCCGTTAAACTCTGCGTCAATCATCGCGTTCCCTGTCTACAAGTACATGGCCGCCAAGGCGGTATCCCGTCAGAGGTTCACCATCGACCAGATAATGCCTGCGGGAAATAACCGCATAGGTCACCAGCCGTTCGCTTTCCCGATCTTTCTGGGTCGTTCCGCTTCGTGCCTCTACCGTGAATATCCGATAACCCCATAGCGCAAATATCAGATTCATGTAGTGGAGGCGCATATGCCAAAACAGAAACATGATGAATAGGAAGGCAATAGACATCGCGACAATCTCCCGTACACCAGAGAGGCTTGCCTGAAACAAAGGTATAAGCATGGCGAAGAGGTAAGTTAATAGATGCTCGCGTTGGTCGCGAGATGATGACACCGATATGGTTTTCTCGTTACGATTTGCTTTTGCACGGCGAAATATTAAAAAGATAATAGCCGTTGGAAGTATAAATAGAAAGGCACATGCGGGAACCCAGACTGAATCAGAAATGGGAGCAACACCTCGCACGGCCCACAGTAGGAAAACCGGGCTCAAACTAGACCAGACCAAAACAAATCGGACGAGACCGAGCCCCTCACTGTTCACACTTTTTGCGCTCAACCAATTTCCCCCAATCGACAATATCCGCGAGGGCTGTCCACAGATAACAACGATCGAAGTCTGCCGATGCTCGCCGTACTAGGTTTCGTATAGTCGATTTCGTCGCACAAACTAGGTCAGATGGAAACGCACGTCTACTGGAGGAGTCTTTGAGCCTTAGACAGCGTGTGGAAGAAAGCTTGGGTCAATTCGAGACTCTTACAAGCACTTGCTCAGGCGTGAGTTCTTCGCCCTGATCGAGGACTGGCAAGATGTCGGGGACGGGAACGGGGTCTGGTGGTTGGTCTCGCTTCACTGCGAAGGTCACTGTCCGGCCGCTTTCTATGACGGACCGGATCAGAGCTTCTAGCGCTGCCGACTGGGTGATTGTGGTACCTACCCACGAACCGGCCACGAGCGACACAAATTCCGTTCCGCTAAGTCTGCGGCCGACATTGCTATATGTGAGGACATTCCCGCCCCGCGGTCCTTTGAGCCGTTCGCTTGCTGCCAGAACCTTCCAGAGCCCATGTGGCAGATACAAGCCCGGAAACATACCTCGGTCATCTGGGTTGAAAACAATGCGCGAGCAAAATTTCAAAAAGAATGGGTTGCTGCTGAACCGGAAACCGTCTGGGTCTTTATCGGCCTCGATTTTCGCGATCTCATCCAGAAGCTGGTCCATCCGTTCTATCTCTCCCGAGAACTGATCGCCATCCAGCCACCGAAATTCGAGCTCTTCGTCGCGCTTCTCTAGGGCCTTGTATTGGACCATCACGAACGAGCGGTATTTCTCGTTGAAATAAATGAGATCGGCCCCCGTCTGCTGTTCCAGCGGAAGGCGATTGGCCATGACAATGGTCACGCGAACGGATGAATTTGTATCGGATTGGAATGTGCGCGAAGCGATATGGGGGGCTTCGAGAATAGCGTTAAATCCGGGAAGGCTCATAAGGTCAGCGTGAAGCATTACATCCTCACGGACTTGAGCGCCCGGAAGGCCCTCGAGAAAGGAAGTTCTCTCGCTAGTGGCTACAGGGCTCCAGTCCAAGACGTCATGAGTTCCCACACCGGCAATTTCTAAGGCTGCCGAAAGGGTCTCTTTCTGAATCGCAAGATTTTCCCTCTCACGTTCGCCTAGCTCCGCAATAAGTTGTGCGCGGCTCGCTGACATCCGGATAAGTTTGGTCCCCAATGCTGGGTCCATCTGCGATAGCACATCGACGACCGCCTTGAGCGTCTTCGGCGGCAGTACGCCACCATTTTCGATGACCCTCTTGAGTGGACCCCGAAATTTCTTCGGAACGCTGCCGACAATGCGGTCAAACGAAATGGGGTGTGCGAGTGCGTCCAAAGAAAGCATGTTGAGGCGCACTAGTCGGGTTCCAGCCGACGCGCCTTTGCGAGCATCGCCGACATGGGTAAGCCGTCCATCATCGAAAGAGGCAAGCACAACAAGTGGGGCGCGCCTGCTGTGGTTGAATGTTGGGACCGGCTCAGCGGCCTGCGGGCCGTTAAACCAGCCTTGCTTCGAATTTAATAAGGTCTCCCGACGATCAGGTCGAACATTCAAGATGTAAACTGAGGCCGAAGCCATCGTGAGCTTCCTAGCTTCGGAATCGCGTTGCGGGAGAATTTTGCATTTATTGGTGGTACGCCGAAATGTGCGAGCTTCGTGCTAGGCTGCTCGATGAAAAGAAGCCGCCACACGAGGCTCGTTTCGAGCACTTTTTGCACTCGTCTACATATTCATTTTTCCAATCGCTGATCGACCGCTTTGCGTACTGATGGATCGACCCGTCAAGAAGGCAAAGCTGGTGATTGTAGACCGAAACATTGATCCTAGCAGCAGCCAGATACTGCACGGCCGCCCGGAGTTCGTTCCTATAGTCGTACGGATCCATCCAGAGCTTATCCATGTTTGCCCGCGTGAACCCAGTGATCTCAAGGCCCATGAACGTCACGTGATCGACAAAGGTCAGGTTCCTAAAAATGAAATCGGACAGGTCCGCGAGCCCTTCGTAGGTCTGCTTGTGAACGACAACTCGTATCTCAACCTCAGCCCCGACGGACTTCAGGTTCATGATCCCGCGGATGGTCTCATCGAAAGCGCCTTTGGATTGAACGACATAATCGTGCACTTCCGGGTCCGCTGAGTAGATCGGTATGCCAACGGAAAGACGAGGATGTCCGATTGCTTGATAGCGATGCGAGAAGGCCTTGTCCTTAAATGTCCGGCCATTGGAAAGAATATGAACTGGCGTAGAAGGAAGGTGGTCACGAGCCGAGGACAAAATGTCAAAAAAGTCCTCACCCACCAGTGTCGGCTCACCGCCAGTGATCCCGAGAAACGGGGTCGTTGCGGGCAGCAAGGGCAGCACATCCAAAATCTCCCGCGCCAACCAGCGATCGTCAACGTCTTTGGGTGGCTGGGAGCACATCAAGCACAGGTGGTTGCACCGCTCCGTTACGAGGAAATAGTTCGCGTTGGCATCCTTTCTGAACAGGACACGCACTGCCTTCCGATCCGGCACAAAGCGGATAACGTCTCCCTCGCTGAGGTAGTCGAACTCGTGGGGCAGAACGACTAGTCGTCGGTCTGAAAACAGTCGCTCAGCCTCCGGCCGATGCTCCTCAAAGGTGACAACCCACTGGCATTCAGAACGAAACGCCTGCCCCTTGAAAAGATACGCATCATGTTCTGGGTTAGGCGCTTGATCAGCTTGGCCCGTCACGAGTCTAAGTGCCACTCGCTGTGAGAAATCACCGACGCTTGCTGACGCAGCGAAGCCACTCAGTCGCAACATCCTAATTCGCCCAACTTAGAAAGAGTTCTCGGGCGGTGACGTCCCTCTCCATAAGGTCGATCAGCCTCTTGAAGATCGACATGTTGCGATTGCAGAATCCCGAACGCGTTTTGAGGCCAACAAAGTCGCCCTGCGTTGCAGTGTGGAATACGGGATCAGACCCACAAAAAGGCTCGTAGGCGCATTCGGCGCACATCGGAGCGGACCCGGCAAAGGACTGCTCAATAGGATCGAGGAGAGCGTCAGACCCGAAAATCTCCGCGTACGTGTTTTGGTGGACGTTCCCGAGCAGAAATGTCTTGTCGCCCATCTCAGCCAACATGCGCGCTTCGTCGGATGCGTAGACGCTGGCGTCATAGTTATAGACAACGGCGGAGATACCGATGCCTGCCGGGCTCATCAGGTCCACATATCCCGGCTCGAAAGGCGTGAGCATCTTTGTAAGGATGGTGGCAGCGTAAAACTCCTTGCAAGGAATACCGTTCCGATTCAGTTCAAGGATGTAATTCAGCCCGTCGAAGTAGAAGTCGAGCCAGTGGTCCACGTCATAGGCAGCATACGATTTCGTCTTGACCGCGAAGCCGTAAGGGGAAAGCGGCCGAAGGAATATTCCGGGGAAATCTAGCCGCACGTATTCGTCAATGATCTCGCGCACCAGTGGAAGGCTGGCTTTGGTCGTCGTCATAAGTGCGCTGACGCGTTCATGGCCGAGAGCCAGTCTGGCCTTGCCGATACCTGCCACAGCCAATTCGTAGCTGTTCTTTCCCGGGCGCGGTCGATTGGCATTGTGAAGAGTGGCCGGACCATCAAGCGACGTAGAAATTAGGACGCTGTGCTCGCGGCAAAACTCCAAGATTTCGTCTGTAACGACAGCGAGATTCGTCGTGATAACGAATTGCAGCGACCGCCCGGCGACCTTGTTGATCGCTTCAGCCCGATGCACAACGTGTTGGATCAACGGGAAATTCAGAAGCGGCTCCCCGCCTTGGAACTCGATCTTGATAGCCGGACTTGGAGACTGGAAAATGAGCGCCAACGCCTTCTCGGCAGTCTCCTCTGACATATCAAAGGCTGAACGATCTTCGCTTTGGCGAGATACCTGACAGTAGGGGCAGGAGTGCTCGCAACGCAGCGATACGACCATTATGTGAAGCGATGTGAAGTTCTCCAGCCTTTTTGCCTTGGTCCGAACCTTCAGCGCCAGCAGCTCCTTGCCGATATTGGAGGATGCATCAAAGAGAAACTGCCTGCTGCGCAGGCGGGAGTAGGCAGGGTGTGTGCTGGGAAGCTCGTGCTTGACAAACGAAGCCAGCACGGCGCGCGGCAATACCAGATATTCGCCCGCTTGGTTGGTCAGCACATACCGCTCGTCGTCCAGCTGGGAAAAACGGAAGTACGCGAGCTGATATGTGTCGTCCAACGGTCGTTGGAACTCAGTTGCCGGAGCAAACTTAGTCATCGGACTGGAGGCCCGATCTGGAAAACGCCAGCGCCAGTATCGCGTTTCTAACCGTGGCGGTTTCGGCGGCGATGCTGCTACGGAGGTCCTGATCCAAGACCTCTAGCCGCAGCCTTTCTACCGCTGCGTCGGCCGAAGTTCGCGCGGCCGCCTTGCTGAAGTTGATCGTGCATACTGCGAAGCCGCCTTCGATCGTGATCTCAACCGCAGCGTTGCCGGTTACCCGATACGCTGCGCGCTTCACACAGTCGAGGCTGAAGACTGACAGATCAAACTTGACTTGGGCAGTCTGGACGAGCTCGCTCTCGCGAGAAGTGTCCGCCATCAACAATAGCTGTAGCCAGAGCAGTGAGACCCGTGACTAGCATGGCTCGAATGGCTGGTGTGGTACGCCATGATAACGTCGGTACCATTTGAGCGGTCGAGCACCTCACCGTAGCCGAGGTCCGCCGGGACAGTGCCAGCTTCAGCGAGCTTGGCCGAAGGCTGATTTGCCGATTCGACAAGAACTGCAGCCTGAACTTGGCCGCCGAGAATCATCGTGGCCGACAAGGCCATTGGTGACAGGAAATTGCGCTTCGACATTATCCAAACCCCCGTTTGTAGGGACTCATTAGCAAAACGGGCCAAGCCGGGCAAGTACCGATTGTGGAGAAGTGCTTAAGAGATCACTAAATGTTCGGACCAAATACTGTATTGTGGTGATGACGGGGTTCCGTCTTTTGAGCACAATCGATTGTCATTTTCGCCCTAAACGCGGGAATTCACCGCCCATGACCCGCGCAACATAAGCTATCGCGCCGTGCTTTTTGATTGTTGTGGAGTCGCAGCTATCGCAGCAAGCAGTGTGGTAGGTTGGCGGCGCACGTGTTCCAAAAACCCATTCGAGGATCCGCTCTGCAAGGCTCAGTCTGTGCCGTCCCTCGCTGTCGCCGAAATAGTTGCGAATCGACTTTCGGAAACAAGAAGTCGAGCGGAGCATCCCGGCCACTTGATCGATGTTCCGGTTCCGCTGCTCCAGCATGACTGCTCTTTGGTGTTCATCCCCCGGTGCATTCGAGACAGTCATCTCGGCCATGAATTTGAGGCGTCCCGTATCACCTCTGCCCTTACCGTCGTGGAACATGACCGAGACCGACGGCTTCCCATCTCTTCCAGCGCGGCCAAACTCCTGCAACAGGTCTTCAACAGATGCTGATTGTTGCCAGTGCACCACCAGCCGCACGTTAGGAACGTCGAGGCCCATGCCAAAGGCGTTGGTGCACACAATCTGATCGACCACTGGGCGGCTCTGCCCCAAGAAGCGCTTGACGAGTTCCTGCCGCTCCCATGCGGTTCCCAGCTTTGAATGATAGAATGGGATGTCCAACCCCATCGCCGACATAGCAGTCCGCAGTTCGTCACCCACTTTCACCGTAGGGACGAAAACCATCGCCTTCTGCCCCTTCAACTGGGGCAGCGCCAGCATGGATGCTATTTCTTGCGCCCGCCGTTCAGATCGGCAATGCAGTCGCAACATTGCGATGTTTGGCCTATCCACATCGCGGACGAACACCGTTGCATCCGGAATGCCAAGCGACGCGAGAATTCGGTCCTGCATTTCCTTTCCGGCGGTAGCTGTGAATGCCAAGACTGGGGGAGCACCCAGCTTTTCGCGCACTTCGCGTAGCCGACCATACTCAGGTCGAAAGTCCTCGCCCCAGCGGTCCACGCAATGGGCCTCGTCGATGATCAGAAAGGACGGCTCGCTGCGCTTGAGTTGGCTGCGCTCCGCATCGCTGCGAACGAAGAAGCGCTCCGGCGCTACGTAGAGGAGCTTGATGGCCTTCAGGGCAAGGAGAGAAAAGCGGGTCTCCTTCTCCTCACGGCTCAGATCACTGTTGATGAACGTTGCCGGTATTTTCTTGGCCAGAAGGTCGGACACCTGTTCGGACATCAGCGCCTTCAAGGGAGAAACAACGAGGGCAACTCCGCGTCGGAGCACCGCGGGGAGCTGAAAACACAGCGTTTTGCCGGAACCCGTAGGGCTGACGACCAGCACGGATTTTCCAGATAGCGCTGCCAGTATGATCGGCAACTGACCGTGACGAAATCGCTGCAGCCCAAACAGGCGTAGAGCAGGTCCAAAGTTACCTGTGGCTTCGGTCACCACTCCTTCCCGGTCCAGCCATCTCGCGAGCCTCACGGCCCATCTCTCGATCGCCCGTCTTGCGAGACCACCGGCCAAGTTTGGGTGATGGCGCGCGTGACAGCCGTCGCAGAGCGAGACCAAGTTCGACATTTCGTCGCTTCCACCCATCGAGCGGGGGAGCAGGTGGTGAATGTCTGCACTCGTCGATTTGAGCTGGGTGCTGCAGGAGACACACCGATAACCGTCCCGTTGCAGGACCTGCTGTCGCGTAAGGGACCAACTATCCGACGGTGCGCTCAGAACATGCTCTTTTCAACTACGATTTGCGATTTGTGGCAGGCGACAGTCCGAGTTGCTAGATTGTATGGATGGCAGCCCAGAATCACCACTACGTTCCTAAGTTCATCCTGCGCCAGTTTCTTTCCGACGAGAAGAACGAGCGGGTCTCGGTATTCGATAAGCACACCGGAAAGACATTTGTCACGTCCATTCGAAACATGATGGCGGAGCGCCGCTTCAACGACTTTACCTTCGACGATGAATGGATCGCATCCTTTGAGCCAATCGCTTGTGCCGCAGAGGATCAGGTCCTGCCGAGCTACCAAAAGGTGTTGAAGGACCGGCAGCTCGATCGCAGTCCTGAGCAGAAAGCAGCGTTGGCTATTATGCTGGCGTTCCAACTTTTGAGAACGAAGGCCACCCGCGATCAATGGCAGGCGATCGAGGAGGCGCTGGTCAAGAAGGTCGAAGAGAGTGGCGGTAGAATACAGGATGTTCGAGGGTGGGAAGACTGGCAACCTATGACCGAGGACAGGCTCAGGAGAGAACACCTGCTGAGCATTCAGGGCAGCATCGGGGACTATGCCGAACTCATTGCTGCAAAGGACTTTGTGCTCGCCGAGCCCGCGCCGGGTCGCAGTTTCTATCTAGGTGACAACCCGGTTTGCCTTGCTAACGCGCTTGATTTTGGCCCGCGTGGCAATCTCGGCCTAGCCGTTCAAGGTATCGAAATCTACATGCCGCTGGCATCGGACCTTATGCTTTGCGCATTCTGTCCATCCATCATCGAAGGCTTGAGGGAAACCCACAAGCGAACAAAGGACGCTTGGCAGGCAGAGGCAGTGTCGCGTCTAATGAAAGGTCAGCTTTCAGCAGCCGGGATGAGGCAGTTTCTGGATGCGGCAAAGGCCACAAAAAGGCCAGTCGAGGAATTGCTTTCGGCGGCTACGGACGGCCACCCTGTCTCGTCGAACGATGACAATATGGACTACTATAACTCGCTGCAAACTTCATACGCCTATCGCTACGTCGTGTGCCAGCAGGCGGATTTTGCATTGGCGAAAAGTTTCAATAGCGAGAACCCCGACTTGAAGCGGGGGCGCAGAATTCAAGTTGGATAGCGACATCTGGGGGTAAGGAGCGGCCAACCAAGTCGGGCATGGGTCTTGCCAAGACCCATGCCCGGTATCCAGCGCCAGTTCAGAGGCCGAGCGCGGCCAACCTGATGGCAAGGTAACGGGACCGAGGTAACCCACGCTGCTTCACTATGCTGCTCCTCGCTCCTGTTCCCCCATCCAGCGCTGTCAGATCGACCAGTCTCTTCATGATGATGTGTTCGAGGCACCAGTCATTGTCTACAAGCCTCTGGAGGGCGTCGTATTTGATGTAGAGTCGGGGGCCGTCCTTTTCGTTGCGCCGAAAGCCGTCGGTTGCTGCCGAAGCATCGGCTGGAGCCTCTCCTTTCACTAGCAAGGGGTATTGCTCAATCCCGGCGATGAACCGGTCCCAAGCCTCGTCATCGCGGCTTGAGGCCGAGACAAACTGGCCGATGACCAAGTTGTAGAGCCGGACCAGTGCGTTCTTGATCGTTTCGCGGGACAGAGGAATCAAACCAGCCCCCGAAGCGACATCGCCAGCAGCGAGGAGCAGGCAGAAGTGCTCAGCGATACGGCGATGCGCGCCGTCACTAGCGTCGATCGACTCCATGAAGATAAACCTATGTGCCGCCACCGAGAATTGCAGCGCTGGCAACCGCATAGACGACACGTACTTGATCCAAGCAGGGAAGATCGTGCCGTGCTGCCTCTCTAGAAATGACTGAAGCGTGGCTGCCAAGGTCGAAGGAGTGTCGCTCGGCCGCCTTCGGTTGTAGATTCCCCCATCCTCCCGTTTGGGTACAGGTACATCTATCAATCTGACCGCATCACCGTCCTGATATTCCAGATTTCCTTGACCGAAGAGTTCCGACATCGGCTTCTCGCTCGAGAGAAGAGGTATGCAAAACGATGCCGCTCTTAACCCCGTGGTGGCGGGGTTCTCACGGCCTTTGCCGGTCACAGCGTTGAAGACAGTGGTCTGTATTTTCTCGGCGACCTTCGAGCCCTTCTCGCTGGCAGCCTTCAAATCCGCAAAGGGGATGGCTAGACCCCCGTAGCTTGTAAGCTTGTTCGTGAGCGTGGCCGGTGCCGTATTGAAGTTAAAAAGAGAACGTTCGCTGGCCTTCGTGAGTAGAGATTGGGCCAAAACAAGCGCAGTCGTCTTGCCAGTGGAACTCTCGCCCGCGAGGTTCAACCCGAACGATTCCGACCGTCCAAGGCGAGACGCCATGCTTGGCAAAAGCGACGCTAGATATCCAAGAACTAAGTAGTCGGACCTCAAAAGCAGGGGGCGAATTCCGGACAGAAACTCCCGCTTGGTGCCGCTCACGCTTCTCCCAACAAACAGGCTCGGATCCAGCTTTACCTTGTCGGTGTGGGTTGGGTTCCCGAACACGCCGAACGGACAAATGAAGGCGTCGCCCACCCAACCGCCTTGCCGAACGACACGGATTTCTCGTGCAGAGGAGTCGTCGAGTATAGCGTCGCACCTGTCTTTGAAATTCTCGGGCAACAATGCACCCCGCTTGAGGAGCGCGGCCTTGGCATGGCCAGCATTGGAGAACGTAGCTCTCGGAAGGACAACCTCGCCAACCCCACTGCGGCGACTGAATTTCAGCGAATAGAAATATTCGCCGTCAGGGTCGTGAATCTCGACGTGGTGAAGTCTCAGAAAGCGCTTAGGTTCAGATGTACCGGAACGGTTTGGCGAGGCAGCCGTGACACGTGCGTCGCGAGGTGTGCCCTGTGCATTCATGTTAGATATCCCTTCGATGTTGGAGTTTCCCAACGCCGTGCACGAGGGCACGGGCCGGGCTGATGACGTGGTTGTTTGATGCTTAGGGAGCGGTTGAGGTGCCCAATTTCCGGCTTGTAGTGTTGTGACGATTGCTCCGATCAGGTTCAGCCACAGCTCGTTGGGAGGCCTCTTCTCGGCATCGGCAGGGTTGTTTGAGCCATCTTCGACTTGCGACTTCGCCGACATCGATTTCACATTGGAAGTCAGCTCGAACCGTCCGTGCTTGTACTGCATCCCAGCGAACGCCAGCCGTCCTGCCGTGCCGTGGGGACCGAGATTGCAGATCAGCTCGCCAAGCTCTCGCCGATTGGGAAACTGGCGTTCCTTCCTTGGGCCTAAGCCCCAGTAGGAGTATTTCCAGAAGGGCTGCTTCATCGTGTAGGTTGCGGCCTTGCAGAAATCTTCCCACCCCGCTTTGACGGCCTCGACTCTCAGTTCAGTAGCTACAGTGCGGTCGAGGTCAAATCCGCGAGCGCACTTCTTAATTTGCTCCTCAGATCGCCCACTAATCATGAAGTGCAGATGAAACGGCTTGCCCGTTGGTTCGTTATCGTTGGTGCGCCAGACCGTCTCTATTGCACCGAACAGCATCAGGGGATCAGGCACACTCACACGGTGTAGCCTCTGGATGAACGCCTTGATCGCGGGATGAGTGCCGAGTTGTCCAAACGCTCGGACATCGCCGGGCTCCTTCGTCCAACCACGCATGTATGCCGTGACGAAGAACCACTGGTGTTTGTCGAGCCGCTCTTGGTCTAGGAACTCAACAAAACGAACTCGAAGAGCACGGATGCACAGGGGGCACAGGCCCGAATTGCAACGTTTCTTCGGGCTGCATTTTTCGGCGAGATAGTGGGTGGTGGTCGGAGCCGCAGCCAACGCCTCGCACCGATATTCGCTGCAAGCCTTTATGGTTTCAAAGTTCGGCGGGAGGATTTTCTGCGCCTGTGCCCTGTGCACCTTCGAGGGACGCGCGTTCATTGCGCATCCTCCTTGTCGGACGAACGCAGCAGGCGCCCCAGATGAAGGAAGTCGGGCTCGACAAAAAACGCGATCAGACCAAGGATAGCTTGATCCGACCCAGTGTTTGGTTTTGGCATAGCTTCGCTCTCGGTTTGAGAGCGACGACGAGGAAGATGGGGATCGAAGCACCAACTGACCATCGCCACTCCCGGTTTAAGGGTGTGGATTTGACCAGATGATCCGCAATTGCGGCGGGGCCGTTCCCCCTTGGACTGCGGCAGTCCGTTGCCGGAGGCCGAGCTCGCTATCTGATTAGAAGGCTTTTTAGGCTTCTTCTTTGTGCATGGGATTTAGTGTGTGCCCTGTGTATCATGCAAGAGGGTAGCAAAAATATTCTCGCTCAGTCCTTGGCGGGAGGCATCTCGGGAAGGTTGGCAATGCGAGTGCAACTGCCTGAACCTGTTGCAGCTATTTACAGGGCTGTGGAGCTTTTGGAGGCTTGCTATCCGGGTCGAAAATTTACTCCGGATGGGCATCTCGTTGGATCGATAGGAGAGGTGGTCGCCGCCGAGGCGCTTGGACTTACCCTATATCCGGGCTCTCACCCCGGGCATGATGCCTTCGACAAAGATGGCGATGTCCAAATCAAGATGACCGGAGCCAAATCGATTTCGCTTTACGACACCTGCAACCGGCTCGTGGTCTTGCGCGTGGTTTCGCCTGAGTTTGCCGAGATAGTGTACGACGGGCCGGGCGAGCCAGCATGGCAAGCCGCGGGACCGGTTCAAAAGAATGGGCAGCGAGTCATCCGACTTAGCAAGCTTTTGGCGATAGCAAAGATATCTGCGGCCGCAAGGGAATCTTCGGGCGAGGAGATTGCCATCTAATCGCAGGCAGATTCTTCATTTGTTCCCGAGATTGAATAGAAGGGTAATTTTGAGATTTGTCCTGCTATGGTCTTAAGTGTAACTTCGCCGTAGGTGTCGGCGACCGTCCGAGCTGCCTGACCCTGTATCGCGTCTAGAATGCGGGGAGGGATACCGGCTTCCATGCCAACTGTTTTGAAGCGGTGACGCCAACCGTGGTTGGGCGCCACATTCGGGTCTGGCACGAAGGTTCGGCCGAATTCGGCGAGGCGGTTTTTCAAGCCGCGCAGAGCCCCGCGGATGTTTTCAGACGGATCGACTTTCAAAAAGAGATGTCCACTTGGAGCCTCTTGTACAAAAGCAGGGAATCCAAGGTCGATCACCTGCTGATGAAGGGGTACCTCGCGAGCTTCATTGGTTTTGACCGTACCGGCCTCGGGGGTGATTCGAATGACCCAAACACCGCCACGCAAGGTCACATCCTGCTTTCTCAGCTGGGCCAATTCGCCGACGCGAGCACCTGTAAACGCACACAACCACGGTATCCAACGCTTCGCCGCAAAGGTCTTCGCATTCTCTTGCCCTCGCTGATGAGATAGCGCGCCAGAAAGGATCGTTTTGGCCTCTTCATCAGAAAAGCCCTTCGATCTATGGCGAGCAGGTTTGCCGACCTTCAAGGTCACACCCACAGCTGGGTTATGAGCTACGACTCCGTTGGCGACCCCCCAGCCGAAGACGACTTTCAGAGCCGAGAGATTGCTATCCTTAAACGTCTTGGCGGAAATTATCTTTCCGGTTTTCGGCGACGGTGTGCTCAGTCGGTGATCTTTGAAGGCAATAATATCCTTGGCCGTAACCTTCGATGCATCGTTGTGTTTCAGAAACCGAGCAAGATAGGCAAACGCATCTCTGTAGCTCTCATAGGTACTCGGTTTTCTGCCCGCTGCCTTGCTCTCCTTCCACCAGCCGTCCACGAGCCCAGTCAAAGTCGCTGTGTCAGTGCTCTCCTTTGTCACCGCCGTCTTACGCGATCGACTGTCGGTTGACCGAGTATCTGTCGAGCGATGAAGCCACTCGGGCTCCTCTCCGGGCTCAAACTCGCCGCGTTCAAGCTTTTGCAGCGTTAAGCTGGCTCTCTGCAGGGCGGCCCCCACTGCACGTGCCGTCTTGTCGATACTCCACGAATCGTCGCTGAAGCTATTGCCAACAAGAATGTCCTTTGCCCGGCTGACGCACCCGGCCCGCATCGACTTCCAGAGTACGTTTTCTATCGGCATCTTTCCCGGAACGGGATCTGCGATACCTTCCACGCCCGGAACAGGATCAACTGAGGGCAGGGGATACTTTGTCCACATGCCTTCGTAGAGATCGGTGTGCCAGTGAAGCTGTTCACTCGGATTGTCGCGGAACCTTGCAATCCATTCGTCATGGACGGTTTGGGCAAAAACATGCGCCTCACGGTCTGTTATGAGACGTGGTGTGCCGTCAATGCCACCGTTAGGGTCGTCTCTTCGTGTGAGGCTGCCTCCGAGACGAATCCGCGCCCACTCGCGCTCAAATTCAGCGAGCACCTCTATATATTTCCGCTTGGCCTCCTCGGGGTCTTTTGTACCAAGGGTCTTGATGGCTTCCTTGCGACCCGTCAGCGCGGTTATGTCCGCTGGTACTCGCTTTCGGAACCAGTAAACGCCGGTCTTAGGATGTTTTGTTGGACGGCTCATAGCTAGGACCATGTGTAACACCTGTGTGTATCACTCGGGTAGCCCTAAGCATTTAATTTTGCTGGTTTTTCAGCGGCATCAACACCTTAGGTGGGTGATGGTGCCCAGAGGCGGAATTCAAGTGAAGAAAATCCCGTTTTGCTTTCAGATACTTAGGCGAATGTTAGCCGCATCTGCTACCAACATAAATACCAACAAAATATTCCTGTGGATTGGTTCGGTTCCTGCTATTTCTCTCAATGCCTTGCACCTGCACCTTGTCTCTTCCGGTTTAGTCTACATCCTTCTTGGTCATACCTCATCATGCGGGGTCGAGTGAAGACCACGGCTGGCCAAGACGACTTAATCAGAACGGATGGCCATTGCGCTCAATATCGGGATCGCTTTAGGCGGTTTCTGAAAGCCGACATCGTGCGAAGAACAGGTGGCTATTTACGGGTCCTGAGACCTTGGCCCATACACCGCTTTGTAGGGTGGACGCGGCGCAACGAAAAGCGCGGCCAGCCGTTCCTCATGTTGCTTGACCAGTGAGGCAGCAATAACAGGTAACTCTGCGGCGGACCGGTGTAGTCGTCGAGGTCGATCGGATTAGACTTCATAGGTGCTCCGTCGACGCGTAGTAGACGGTCTCGTCCTACCAGCAGCCCAGCTTGGCCCAGTGCATTCTGGCTTTGCAGGCGCATGGCGGCAGAAATGATCTCGCGCCAGTGCCTGATACCGCCCTTGGCGATTTGGTCCTTGGTGAAGGCGAACTCCAATTCAACGCAGCCGAGAGACAGGATGTCGATTTGATGTCGGTCAATTGCGTAGCAGGCCATGGCATCGACCAACGCTGTCATATAACTGGCATAGTAGGATCGGCGCCTCGGAGGTGCCGGGCCACATCCCACCCGCTTGGGCCGTCCCCAAGTCTGATATCTGTCAGGAGAGCCACAACTCGCTCCGGCTCACGATCGAAAGTCGCAATCGCTTGAAGGCCCTTTTAAGCCGGCGACCACCTCGAACCCGGCCTCCCGGAGAGAGTTCTCGACGTCTCCACGATCAGCACGGAACCCGATGACATTGAAAGCCTGCTTCGTGCGCCCCAACAGTTGAACGGCTGCGAACTCTTAAGGTTCCTAGCGCGCAATAGCACTCGTTAATCCGGTGGAAAGCAGGTTGTGATCCAGCCGTTTCGAACAGGTTGCGGCAGGCGAAAAGGATTGAGGACAGCTGAACTTTGCGCGCATCATCGACGCACTGACCATTGGCCTTCGTCTCCTCTAGGCAGCGGGAACATTAGCGCCAACTAAAAGTTGGGAGCAAACACGAACAGGTTCTTGATGGCACATGATCATTCTTTCAAAATGTTGATCCGCAAGCTCCAAGCCATCTCGGAACTCGCAGAATCAGACATTGCGACCTTGGGGAACATCTCGATTCAGGAGAAGAGATATCAGGCCAACGAAGACATTCTGCGCGAGGGCGATAAGCCGAGCCTTTCGTTCGTCGTTCTTGAAGGCTTAATAGGGTCGATCAAACTAACCGGGGAGGGGAAGCGTCAAATCTCCTCCTTTTTTGTTCCGGGCGACATTCCCGACCTGCATGGTTTGCATTTGTCGGTCATGGATTGCACTTTCACCCCTCTCATGCCCGCTAGGGTGGGCTTCATGCGGCACGACGAACTTCGCGCCGTTTGCGACCAGCACTCTTCGATAACGAGAGTGTTTTGGCGCTCGACGGTGATCGATGCGGCGATCTATCGAGAGTGGGTCACCAACGTCGGTAGGCGCGACGCCTACTCGCGTATGGCTCACATTCTTTGCGAACTCATTGTTCGCCTTCGCTCGGTAGGCCGCATTGAAGATCATGTGGCCTATCTCCCCATTACGCAGGCTGCACTTGGCGACGCACTTGGCCTCTCTACCGTGCACGTGAACCGAGTGCTTCAGGACCTTAGACGCGACGGTCTGATATCCACCGTTGGCTCGCGTTTTCATGCGACCGACTGGGCAGGGCTCGTTCGCGCCGCAGATTTTGACTCTACCTATCTTCATCAAAGGGCTGCGCAGACGGGTGCCGGTTTCTGATCCTGCTGGGTCGCTCATGATCCGTTGAGCCCTCGCGATCCTCAAAACCGAATCTCCTGTAGAACCCGCACTCCAACAGGAATGTCGATCACCGCTTGAGAACTGGACCGCAGACTTACCTAGCGACGGCATGGCTTCTCAAAGATACGACCTCAGGAGGGACTCGACGAAACCTGAGCGGTGTTTGACGCGTTCACTGGCCAACCAGCCGAGGCGTGGGGCGCTCCGGCTAAATATCTGGACGGGGAATATTCCCGCGATTTTGTAAGCCTTCTGACCGTGTCGACCTCAAGCGAAGTTTCGCCGGGGGGTAATCTCTAAAGTGCGACTGCCATGGAACACGTGCCGAGCGCCGGAGAGTGTCCAATTCCCCGGTCTGTGCATCCCGGGCACAAGCTCAGCCATAGTGGAGACGCGGCTTTGGCAACGTTCCTATAAATTGAACCCCAATTCGGTCGTTCCTGCGCCACCGCAGGACTGCTTGGTAGGCAACGCCGTCGGTCGGCACGTAAAGCACGAACCGCTCAGGGACACGCGCTTCCACCGGGACTTTGAGCTCAGCTCCGCCACTGTTTTGGTTCCGAATGGTGCAACTGATCTCGGAGTTTGTGATTCCGCTGATGATTGAGGCGCCTTTAAGCACCCGCTGCCTCCGTTCGCGGCGATGCTCTTCATCAACCATGTGACCTCCATCGGTCACCCGCGGCCCTATATGGTACGCGCACCGGCGAATAACTGTCCATCTAGGTCGTCGCTCGTTAGTGTCTCACTTTAAAGTTTGACGACGGAGACGGACAGCATAAATGCCCGTTGCGCCGGTGAATTCGCAACGCGAACAGACCCGAATGGTCCCGTCCAGCGGTGTCAATCCGGCAGCAGCATCTCCTCTTCATCGGCCGCGGCCTCGAACAGCAGCCGGAAGTCGTTACCGGGCATTTTGCCATCCATCGCAGATAGGCAAGCCTCGGCCGCCAGCCGCCACTTGGGGCCACGATTGGACCACTTTAGGAGCTCCTCGGCGGCGGCATCAACCCGGTTGACACCAAGGCGAAGCCCCGGGCGCTCAGTCTTCACATAAACCGGAGGGTTGAACCAACGGTGGGGCATCACGCCTCTCGAACGTCAAAGGCGATGAACAGTCCCCAAACGGAGGCTGATTTGACGATCATTTCGACTAACTGGCAGTCAGTTTCGAGAAGATCGCCGCCGCGCTCACGGACCGCTACAATGGTCGCTTTGACGGAAATAATGTCGCCGGGCTGAGAGCCCAACAGGACCTCGCGGACCAGCTCCTTGGCCGTTTGCTGCGTAGGCCGAACAGGTGCTTGAATGTCCATCCCATCCTCCCAGAGAGATAGAACCTCAATCAGCTATTCTGTGGGTCACTTTCCGAAAAAGGCAAGAGTCGGAAACGTACAAAGTAGGTTCCCGCAAACACCGCCCTACGATGGCTAAATCCCGCGACAGGCGCTGATTTGCACCTCACCGTGTCAGCTGCCGACGCGACCATAAGGAGCGAGGGCCCGCCTCTCTCCCAAGTTCTCACGGACGAACGCGGACAACGGTCTTGCCCGCGCGTCGGTCCGTTGAGTTGAAGGTGCCGATGGCATCATCCAAGCTCGAAACCTTGCCGATGTTCGTCCGCAGTCGTCCATCGCGGATCCGCTGCACTATCTCAGAAAGCTGGGCTCGATCAGCCTCGACGACGAAGTCAACCGCCAAGCCGTCTGCAGGTCGAATGTCCGTTGGTCCAACGACTGTGACAAGGATACCTCCGGCCCGGACGAGCGTTGCGGATCGCTTCTGGACATCGCCGCCGATGACATCGAACACCAGATCGACGCCGCCGACATCTTCAAGGGTGTCTTTTGCGAGGTCGAGGAATTCATTTGCACCGAAGTCGAGCGCTTTCTGGCGGTCGGCGGCCCGCCCGGTGCCGATCACATAGGCTCCAGCCTCCCTGGCAAGCTGCGCCACCATCGAACCGACGGCACCGGCAGCGCCATGCGCGAGAACGCTCTGCCCGGCCTTGATGCGGCCATGCTGAAACAGCCCCTGCCAAGCGGTTAGGCCGGAGATCGGCAGGCTAGCGCCCACCGTAAAGTCGACATCGCCGGGCAGCGGCGCGAGGTTACGGGCCTCCATGGCAACATACTCGGCGAGGATGCCGTCGCGATGCCAGTCCGCGAGGCCGAACACCCGCTGACCGATAGAAAGCCCTGTGGTGCCGTAGCCGAGCGCAGTGACCACACCAGCCAGTTCGTGGCCGAGGATCGAAGAGGTCCGGTCACGGAAGGCTCGGTCGGCCCACGTCGAGGGCCACTCCAGTTCGGTGTTGACGAATCCTGCCGCATGAACCTGTACGACCACGTCGTTAATTGCCGCCCGAGGCTCGGGCAACTCCACCAACTTCATCCCGGCCGTTCCTGCAGTCAGGTCCGTCGCTACGATTGCTTTCATGGGGCGTCTCCTCACCGTTGGGGTAAATTGCGGGCGCGGAGGGTCTTCGATGTCTCGCGCAGAGTTGGCGTTGAGTTCATCGTTGGCGACCGCGAGCGGAAGCTAAGCAATCTCGTCGGATTCTTCCAGCACGGGTAAACTTGCGTTCGTGAACACCTATGCCCTCGCAATTTCACACACTTCAAGCATGTGGAACAAAAGCAGATCAAATACGTTGTGCCGTTCCCAACACGGAGAGCGTCATGCAAACTTCACCCCGAGCCAAAAGCGCAACTATCAGCAAGGATCCTGACGAATGGACGACTGGTGACGAGCCAATGACTCCGTCGCAAGCTTCCTACTTGAAAACATTATGTGAGCAGGCGG
Organism: Mesorhizobium sp. C416B; assembly: GCF_030323165.1. Classification (NCBI taxonomy): domain Bacteria; kingdom Pseudomonadati; phylum Pseudomonadota; class Alphaproteobacteria; order Hyphomicrobiales; family Phyllobacteriaceae; genus Mesorhizobium; species Mesorhizobium sp. C416B. The sequence goes on along the minus strand of NZ_CP100471.1, from coordinate 2,840,669 downwards.
GCGACGACAGAAGCTACGCCGAAGATCTAAGCAAAGCCGAGGCCTCGAAGCGAATCGACGCGCTAAGGAGTGAGCTCAAGCTCTAAAGGCGCTGGGAGAGACCTACGACAGGTTGAAGGTCGCCAGTTTCGCGGTATTTGGCCTGTGATCTGGACGGTCCAAATGGTGAAGGTGGTAGAGTTTGCTAACGATCTTCCACTCTCCTGCGATCTTGAGCAGGGAAAGATAGTCGTGAACCTTGTGGTTCCAAATTCGTCCTCAACCTTCACAGTGGCTGCATCGCCCGTAATGTCGAGCGATGCGACTGTCCAGTTGGGGCTGGTGTTCGGCGGCAAGCCCGCACCCATCACCTCGCCGACATAGGCATCGACACTCAGCCATGGAGCTCGAAGAGATCGCGGCTATCTACCCGCTCTATCAGCAAACCGGGTATGGGCGGAAAGTGGGCGTAGGCCGACCATGTGGTTGTCGACGCCGAGATGCGCAGTGCTGGTATCGGCGCCAAACTGATGGGGCGGATCGAGAAGGAAGCAGCGCGTTTCGGCTGCGACATCACCCGCATCTCGATACGAGCGCACACACAAATTCTACAGCCTAAACGGTTAGGCCGATGATGCGCTCGTTCTGGTCAGCCACTGAGTGCGTGGGCCGAGGCAGAGTTCCCACAATATGCTGCGCACAAAGTAGCGACAGAGCGGGCCTAGAAGCGACATAGCGCCGGGTGTGAACGCGAACGCAGCCGGCGCCCGAATGCGTTCAGCGAGCGCCGTCGCGTCCACCTTGCCTTTCTTTGACGGCCCTGTGTTCAGCTTCCCACGGCAACGCGTGGAAGTCGGGCTGGTGCCCCGCTTCACGGTAGCCAGCCTGAGTGAGTAACTTGCTTTGTCCCGCTCCACAACGCAAACAAACGGCGGATTCCCCAAGCACCTATAAACGCCTACAGCTTTTTCCATGCGACAGGTGTGCTGCGGGTGCTCGAAGATGTCGTCCTTCATTGCGATGACAGAACAGGGAGCGAGGACAACTCTTTTTTTGATTGCAGAGAGAGTCTGAGCGGGCTTACTAGTGAGGGGTTTGCCATCGCTTTGAGGGAGGCTGCGATGGTTGCAACGCCCATAGATATCGCTCAAGCGGCCACTACGGCCACCTTGCTGATGCGCCTTCGTCAACGTCATCGCGATGACGTGGCGCGAGGCTGGGAAGATGCCGACCCTTCTACTGTTGCCGTCTCCCGTACGCCTGAGTGTCAATGGCGCGATTTAGCCAAGGCCCTGGTGCACGATTGGTTCGAGCTGATCGAAACTGGCTTGGTGGATTGGATCGTCAGCAAGTAGCCGCTGCCCGCCAGCGGCCCAGCAGCCGTCTGCGGGACTTTGCAGCGGGCGCGCTGGGCCTGACCGGTGGGGCGGTGTGGTATCCGCCGGCTGGCGAACATATGCGCCTCCTCCCAACGCCAGCGAAACATCCAAACGAACGAGGCGATCTAACAGCGATCTCACCGTCCAGCCAACACATAGGCCTACAGCAAAGGCTTATAATCGCTGAGAGAACGAAAATGGCCGACGCCATGGTTGGGGAACCCGGGTGGGTAGGCGCCGGCCACAAGCGGAACAGGCCCGCCGCGCCACACACATGGCTGATTTGTCATCACGTGGTTATGGTGTGATCGCGTAGGGCTAGACCAGCGGAACCTAGTAAACGCCGCTTATTAAGCGATCCTCGACGCGATCGTTCATCGCCACGACGACCTGGGAAACTTGACGGTTGCAGCCCTCTGCCATGTCGAGCTCAAGTCATGAACATCGGCCCTCCGATCATGAGCAGGCATGCGCCCATCCTACCATATCGCGCTGCCGGTATCGCAAGGCGCCGGCAGCAAGGGGGAGGCGACCAGAGCCGATGTGAAGGGACTAGGCAGCTAATATTCGCTTGCGCTAATTTAAATGTGCCGTAACGTCAGGCTCAGCCTTTTTGGGGAGGCACAACGTGGGGAGTATGATGAGAGTAGCTGTGTTTTGCGCGGCGATCGTGATCGCTGTGACTGGTGTCGCTGTTGCCAAGGAGAAGAAGGTGGTGGTGAGTGACGCCACGGACCTTTGCTCTACGAAGCACTCGGCCAAGAAGCAGGTGCTCGAGCTGGACTGCAGGCCGACCGGAACCGCCAAATTGCCGGCCGGTGGAACGCCGGAAAAGCCGCGCCTCGGATACGACACCGATCCCTGGCTGGTTAAAGGCCTTTAGACACTAGGCGATGGCAACACAGCGCGGCTAAGGGGATTGTGCGCTGGCGGTGAAGCCTTCTTTGTTCATCGGTGGAACATTGTCGCCTGGAAACGCTTCGGACGGTGCACTGCCCCATCAGTGCAACGTTCCCTTCCTTGTTTGCACTGGCCGGCTGCCGAAAGGTGGCCGGCTTTTTTTGTATACAAGCGCAACCTGATGTTTGGAGCTTGTTGATTGGACAGCAGCGAGTGGCCGCTGCTGGCTTAGCGTCCAGGATTAGAATCTGTAAAGGCGAGATCACCAAGGCAGGGATGACCAGACTAAATAACGGTTTCGTCTGTTAGCCGCCACGCCGACGATAATTGAATTCAGAAGGGAGTCGGCCCGGCTGCCCAACATCAGGGTGCAAAAGACAGCCGGGCCAAGGCTGGAAAGAGTTCCGCTCCAGCCCAGCCGTGCCCGGCACGATACGCATCGCACCTGGGCGCAAGCGGTACCAATGGCTCGCCTATTCCGCCGCGCCTTTTCGGCAGGAAACCCTCGGCCTCATCACAATGGAGGGCGACATTCGCAGCGCCCTATGGAACCATCCAGAGTGACATAGGCTGTTTCATGAAACTTCCTGATGACATCAGGAGGCCTGTTAAGCATGCCAGTTGTTCGCGCTCGTAGCTCAGATGCAGGTTGGAGCTCTGCCTAGTGCACCAGTATCGGAAGCGAGAACTAGGAACCGGGAGTGCTGCGGATAGATTGCCGCAGTCGAGCTTTCATCAGAGCATGGCAAGGGCTGCCTTTCTCTCCACGTTGGCGGTCGTCCTGCTGCTCGCGCTATTGCCAGACCACCTGCTGCACGCCCTCGGATTGGCCTTTACGTCTCATCACGACAAGCTCAACCACGCCGCCGCGTTCGCCACCTTGTCGGCTTTGGGTAGCCTCGGCTGGCCCCAACAGGTGGTCCGGCTGGCGGTTCTACTTGCTTTAACGGGCGCAGCGATCGAAATCCTTCAATGCGTCACAGGGCGTGACATGAGTGTCTTCGACTGGTTTGCCGACTGCGCCGGCATGGCATACGGGCTGAGAACTATGAGCTGGGTAAAGGAGATTCTGGGCGAACCGGTTATTTGATCGCCACAGGCTCCGCCTTACCGCCGCCGTCTTGGCCCCACTTGCCAGCCTCACGCCGGGGCGCCTTTCGAACCCTCGCTTTTGCCATTCAATTCCGACGCAAAGGTCAATAGCAAGGCGAATAGGTTTCAGGGCCGCTCACCATTTAGACTTAGGTCCGATTCTTTCGCGCAAATGGCCGTAGCCGGAAACATTTCTCCTTCTACTTTGTTGCAGTGGCCGTGCCGCTGAGGAGAACATGCACAGTGCCTCTATCAAATGAACTGCGCGACGTACCTTTAGAATTCCAATGCCCCTCCTGTTCACGCCCTATGGTGAGAAGGGGATCCTGGCTGAAAACGATTGCCGGTTTCAAATGCGATAGCTGCAGGTCCAGAGTGCGGCTCGGCTACGAAGAGAAGCTGGCCATATTCGACCGGCACCTTAAGCGAGGCGCGCCGGATCTGGGCCGACGACCAATGGAGTGGGATCCCGGCAACGGTTCCTGAGAGTGTGTCGGCAATTCAAGCTCCAACTGCTTGCGGTCTGCCGCAAGTCCAAGCTTTCATCTGGTCGCAAGGTCAGGAGGCTCTTTCGTCCATACGGAACCGATGATGGCGAGAGGTTTCGATGCGCTCGGAGCACCGAGCAGGTCGACACGTTTCTGGTAGCGACCACCAATCTCTAGCTGACCGCTTCCACGTTCTGACGAGGTGCGAGCAACTTGATCTTCTATAGTCTTTTTCGAGCCAGCATGCTCGCCGCCTCTGCGATACGGTCTCCGTAAGCATCGGCGACGAATGATAGCGTCGACAGGTCGATAATGAGGTCGTCGATCGCGCCCGCCAAGACACTGGACCCGCGCCCAAATTGATGCACCAGCGCCCGCACTTCCTTAAGTGCCGTCGAGGCTTCACCCGCATCCAGCAGCGCCTCGATGTCATCGAAAACCTGCATCCCGACCCTCCCGCTTTAAAACGGTGGCAATTTCGCGCGAAAAGAAAGCGCCTGCCAAGGTGCTCACGCGCGAAGGCGGCTATTCAGACAACAAGAAAGACCCTGGTGGCCCAACGATGAAGGGCGTCCATGGAGGGCGTTCAGCGAGACGCAACTGAGATTCGGCGCGACATTAAAGGACGGCGATGCTTCAGCCGCGCTCTCTTACGAGCAATCCGAGCAGCGCCCAGCCGCCAGCCAATCGAAGATGTACGCCAAGACCGATAAGCTGGCGGAGCGTTTTGCCGAGACTGAAGACGCGGTGAATCGCTCAGCGAAGACATGACCGAGGTGGAGGCGGTCTCTGCCGAGGTGACCCGGTGGAAGTTGATGGGCCTCGGCGCATTGGGCGTCACTGGCATGGCAGCGGCGGCGCTCGCCTCGCTTAGTTACGCCCTGTTGGTCTATCTGGCGCGTGCTGCGCGGCGGATGACGAGCAGGCGGCATAGTCGACAGGCTCTCAAGATGACTGGTGATGTGTGATGATCGCGTCGACGGGAACAGCTTTGCGATTACGCACGAGTTCTTATCAGTTATGCTCGGTGTCAGGCGGCCCGGCGTCACCATAGCGCTGCAAACCTTGGAGGGCCAAGGTCTGATACGCTCAATGCGAGGAGAGGTAGTCATTCTTGATCGCGCGCGTCTAATTGCGCTGGCTGATGGGTCATATGGCAGGGCTGAAGCCGAATACGCTCGGCTAGTCGGCAAACTGCATTGACGGCAGACGCCGCCCGCGTGCACAGTGCCCCTGCAACAGCGCCCGCCGGCTGAGCCACGGGTGTTTTTGCGTCAGGCGGGAACATTCCCGCTCTGAGGCTGTTTGGCTACAACCGGCTCGTTCTTCAGCGGTCCGTGCCGGTGACCAAGATGCGTCCCTCACTCGTCATGGGATGGCCCGCGCAGCCTCGGAAGCAGGCGCGGGCCATCCCATCAAGCCCTAGCCCCACGGCAGGGGCTTTTTGCTGTTCGGATCTGATGCGGTCCTGGCGGGAGTAAACACTGTCACTCCGTGCCGAGGCGAGTTCCTCCCGGAAATGGTGCATGAGCGCTCGCTCTTCCGCCAGACATGATCGGAGCGACCGAGCCATTTCGATACAAACGGACGATTTTATTGCGTAATCTTTGCTCATCGTCGCATTCAACTCGCGCTGAGTCTGATTGTTCCATGAGCAAGACCGCCCGGCTGTTGAAAACCGAGCGACTTCTTTCGTTTGCCGACTTAGCTATTGCGCAAGAGCAACACCCAAACGTGAGGTATAGCTCCCTCAGCGCCTCTGGTTGACAATCGTTTCGGCCTGAGATTCCGACGAGCTCGGTGCGCCGCTTGATCTCGCCGTTGAGACGTTCGATCGGATTCGTCGAGTGGAGCTTGGCGCGATGTTCCTTGGGGAAGGTCATGTAGGCCAGCACGTCGGGCTCGGCGTCGTCCATGATTGTCGCCAGCTTCGGCACCTTCGGCCGGATCTGGTCGGCGACGGCGCGCCATTGTACGGACGCGGCCTCGGGCGTTTCCTGGGCGAAAGCGGTGGCGATGAAGGCTGAGACGACCCTGCGGCCGCTCTTGCCGGCATGGGCCAGCACGTTCCTCATGAAGTGGACGCGGCACCTCTGCCATGTCGCGCACAGCACCTTGGTGGCGGCCCCCTTGAGGCCTTCGTGAGTATCGGAGACGACGAGCTTGACGCCGCGCAGGCCGCGACGTGTCAGCTTGCGCAGGAACACTGTCCAGATCGGCTCGGCCTCCGAGGTGCCAATCTCCATGCCCAGGACCTCGCGCCGGTCGTCCGCGTTGACACCGACGGCGATGATAACGGCGACCGAGACGATCCGCCCACCGCGGCGGACCTTCAGGTAAGTGGCGTCGATCCACAGGTATGGCCAATCGCCCTCGATCGGCCGCTCGAGGAAGGCCTTCACCTTCCCGTCGATCTCCTCGCACAGCCGCGAGACCTGGCTCTTGGATATGCCGCTCATACCCATGGCCTTGACCAGGTCGTCAACCGACCGGGTCGAGATGCCTTGCACATAAGCTTCCTGGATGACGGCGGTTAGCGCCTTCTCGGCCATGCGGCGCGGTTGGAGGAAACCTGGGAAGTAGCTTCCCTTCCTGAGCTTCGGGATGCGCAGCTCGACCGTGCCGGCCCGCGTCTCCCAGTCCCGGTCGCGGTAGCCATTGCGCTGGGCGAGCCGCAGCGGGTTCTTCTCGCCATAGCTGGCGCCGGTGGCCGCGCCCACCTCCATTTCCATCAGTCGCTCGGCGGCAAAGCCGATCATCTCCCGCAGCAGATCGGCATCCGGGGTCTTCTCCACGAGCGTGCGCAGGTTCATCATGTCGTCGGTCATCGGTGGTCCTTCCGAAATGGGTTGGCGTCAACAACCAAACCCTACCGGAAAGCGCCGATGACCACCCACACCCCGCTCGCTCGCTACAGCGCTGCTAACGGCGCGCTCGTGAGCGGCTTCGCTACCGCCGAGCTACACCACCTGATGGGACATGACCTTTCATTTGCTTTAGGAACAACGCGTAAATGGAAAAGTTGGTCCACCGCAGCGCTCGTGAGGATGCCTTACCGCTGCCGGCCGGCGGCAAAGGGTCCGGCCCGCGCTTTCATTCCTAGTGTGACGTGGCCCTGAAGGCTGCCAAGTTGTTCCTGCCTCACTGATCCAGTTCAATTGGATCGTGATCTGGTTGCTCGTGCCACATCACCTGGCGGAAATCGCGTTTGTCGACCTGCTGACCGCAGATCGGGCATGCGTGAAATCGATCGTCGCAGTCCTGCGGTTGGTGTGGCTTGCCGGGGATAGGCGGTCCAAGGTCGGCTATTCTAGCCATGCGCGACCGAATAAGATGCTGCGGCAAAGTTCCGTCAGTTTGGTTTTCTCAGTTGGTGAAAGACATCGCACCAAAAGCGGTAGTCATCTGGTCGACCGTCGAAATGCGCCTCCAAAGCGCAGTGCGCCACGGCGGTCGGTGCTTCCATCCCATAAAGTTCGATCGCAGATTGAGCGGCCTGATCTCTGTCGACGAGATCGGCAATCTTCAAAGCGGCGAAATCAGCGCTCTGGATCGCGAGCCTCCGTGGACCAAATATTCCCAACACCTAAGGGTGACTATATGATCCCCTCATGGCAACTCTGCGGTACGACGAAAGGCAGGAACCGGATGGGACGTGGACGGTATTCGACGTGTTCACCGGCCAGCCGGCTATTGTAGCGGGCCACCCATCTGTCGACCTTCCCGACATGGAGTATGCCGAAGAGCTGGCCGCCATCCTGAATGCCAACGACCTGAAGCAGAGGCTATCTCACGGTAGGTTCCCCGGAGGGTTCGCCTGACCGAAGTGGCATTAGCCCCCGGTCGTATTGCCCATCCAGGTTGGTTCGTCCGATCCGAACAAGCAATTGTTATTGATCTACCGGCTACGACGGTTTTAAGTCGACTCGCCATTGCTTTTCGTAGGGAGGACGTGATGGGCAACGTGGTGCCAATCTGCAAGGCCGCGCCTTGCGTGGAAGTGGTCGGAGCCAGTGGCGAATGGGTCGTCCGCATCATTGAAACTGACCAGGAAATTACACGCTCATTCGCCCTGGAATCGTTCGCACTGGCCTTCGCAGAAGGCCAGCGGATACGCCTGCATCTCGACAAGGTTGTGCGGCTTTAGGACCCTCCTGCGGCTGGGTACCCTCAGGGCCGCGACGGTGATGGCCGATTGTTCCATTGCTGGTGAGGCTTGCGGTGTGACGTCTCTGTCGTCAGCCCGCGCGGCCGGAAGGGCGGCAGGCTTTTTATTGGTTGAGATCGAGCGGCTCGTGATCGGGCTGCTCGTGCCACATCACCTGCCGGAAGTCGTGTCGGTCTACCTGCTGGCCGCAGATGGGGCACGCATGGAAATGCTCCGGCCAGTCAGCGTCATGTGGCTTGCCGGGCTTAGGCGGTCCAAGGTCAACAATTTTCGTCATCACCAACGAACACGGCGACCCGGCAAAAGTTCCGGGGTGTGTGTGTGCATGCGTTCGAAGGCTGACAACAAGACCCCCACGCCGGAAGGTGAATGATGATCGCGACGCTAGCCTAGCCATTCCCCAACGGCTCGGACAAATCCGGTTCCCGGCGGCGTTCCCGTCGTTCTTCAAGGAACAGCTTCGGTGTGCTCGTCCCACTCAAGGGGCGTTGTCCCGCGCTCTTGACGAAACTTTCCAAACTCCTTGCGCAGGTCGGCAAGGTCCAATGCCCAAAGATGCTCACTGCTTCCGGGGTTCGACAAAGCGCTCACCAGTTCCGTCCGCTCTCTCGGAATTAAGTTGGCTTCGCGGTTGAGCCTTCAAGGTGGCATTGCGAGATAATTTGCTCGCTTGCTAATATGCCTATATCTTAGGCAGAGGAGTGGGGGTCTCATATCTTCCCGCAGTGGCCGGTGCGGTTAAGCCCCACAAGCACCCCCAACTGCACCGGCCATCTCCCACGGCTGGGTATGGTCTTTGCGCTCGGCATATCTTTTCAAGAGCTTCCGTGAAGCCTGACGCAAATTTGTTGCTGCTGCGAGCCGCACCCCCCGTTTGGCGGAGCTTCGTATATCTCTCGCTGTACGACGATCTTATCCGAAGTGATTAGGCGAGCTAGGCGCTTCAGCGAGCTGCCACTACCTCGTAGGCGTCCAAAGCTTCTTGGTGTGCCGATGCCGAAAAGCAACCCAGCGGCCGGTCCATAAACGGCCAGCAAGTCGAAGTCCTGGGCTCCATCCGTAGGATGGGTCGACGAGCGGGTCGAACAGTGGCGCGCGCGCCCCCGAGAGGAAGAGGGAATGTCTTATAACGGAGCGTCCGCAAGTGTCGGACGCTGACCGGGCTGCCCAGCGCAACCCTGCTGAACCCGACGCTTTGGTGTCACTTCCAAGTATACCCTGATGTGCAACAACAACATATGCGCAAATCGAAAGCCGTCCGGCTTACCGGTCAAGAACGGGAGCGCCGCTAAGACGAAAAAGCATCTCGCTGTAGGGTAGCCGAGCAAGGATCTTGCCGTGGTTGGCAATTGCCGCAGCTGTCATTCCTCTACATAGGAGACTGACGCCCCCTTGGGTTCGTTGGCAGATGGCATCCGGACTGTCAACGAGATGCAGATCCGGAACCCCATATACTATGGCAGTTACACCCTCAGGAATGGCTCCGATCGGTTGAACTACCAATATGCGCACACCGAGCAGCCACCCTATGATAATGGCGGCTACGCAATAGGGCCAGGCGCCAAGCGCCACCATCAGGAGGGAAGCGGTCGTGCCGACCATGTCTCGCGCCTGAGCGTCGCGGGCGCCGCATCAAGGAAGCGGGCTACAGCGCTGCGGCCTGATACTGGACTCCCGGCTTCAGACGATGCATTCTCGCCTCGGGGAAGGGATCATGGGCAATTCTGTTCATGCCAGGAGGTTGCAGAGGCGACGGCCTTGGTGGCGCTCGCTTTTCCGCTATCGTCTCGCCGCCGTTCTGGTGATGCTCGGGGCGACTTCCGCGGGCTATCTTGCAGTCGGCGACGATCGGCACGAGCTGCCGCGCGTTCACCATGGCGGCGATTCGTCGGCCAGCAACGCGGCTGTCCGCGAGGCGGGCTGCGATATCAAGGGCAACATTAACGAGCGCGGCGAGCATATCTACCATATGCCGGGGCAGGAATATTACTCTGCTACGCGCGTCAACCCAGCTCGAGGAGAGCGCTGGTTCTGCTCACAATGGGAAGCGTGGTGGGCGGGCTGGCGGAAAGCGAAAGTGTAGCGATTGCCTTTAGACTACACCTTCAGTTGCTCGATGCGCGTGCTCCTTATTGGAAGTTCGAACATCGCGCCGCCCGCGACAATTTCCGATTGCTTTTCGATCGTGCACCAAAGGGCGAGTAGCCGCTCCATTTGCTTGACGACCGGAGCCTTGTAGAGGCCCTTCGAAAGAAAAAACCCGACGAGCCGAGAGCTTCGAAATGCAGCATATTCGACCTTGTTCCGGGTAATGCGTCGATCGCCAGAGATGACGATCCAACGCCCCCTCCGTGCTCAGCTGGGCGATCCAGGCCACATCTTTCACGCCGGGGCCGAACTTCTCTCTGATATGGACGATCTCATGCTCCCCGGCGAACAGGGCATTTAGCGAACGGGCGAGAGCGGGCGACAGGTTTTCGTCGACCAGGGCTTTCACGCGGCACTCTGAAGGCTCTCTTCGAATTTCATGGCGTCTCTAACAGCGGCAGCTGAGACATCGAAAAGGCGTGCCACCTTTTCCATGGATCCTTCGGCTTCTACAGCTTGCGCAAGCGCCTCGGTCGGGACGCCATATTTGGAGGCGATCGGCTGACCGAACGAACCATGGGGGTCGATCACGATGGACTGCTTGCCATTGAAGGGCCGCCAGCGCGCCACCGCGTCATCCTCGATATCCAGGTCTTTGAACGTCCGCTCTATGACCTGGCGGAAAACATACTGCCGCCTCTTCAGGTCGAGTAGCTTGGTTTCACCGGAACGCTCTATTCCTTCGAGGAAGATCGTTCTGCCGTCAGTCTGGAAGCGCCTGGTTGAGAACGGGCGCTCGTCATTGACACACTCACGTGCGTACTCGATGCAATTTCTAACCGCCAAAAGGCCGACGCCGGCCCCTGTGAATGCTTTGACAAAGCGGAGCTCGATCAGGTCACGGAATCCGATCTCGAGATGATTGTCGATGATCGGCCACTGCGATGACCATAGCGGCGCGATTCGATGCTCAACTTCTTCGCGGCGGAGGTGTAGCCCTTCATCCACCTCGAAATGTTGAGCGCAGACGTCCCTATCAGGCGCGCGGCCTCTCCGACGGTGTAGGAGCCTACCCCGAAGAATTCTGCGTCTTGAATGTTCTGGCGTACCGACATGCCGGAAGAGTTATCCACTTTCATAGACCTTTGCGAAGCAGTGCTGGGTCCCCATTCCCGGCAAGCACCGAAACCGAGATGCGGCTTGGGATATGTTCGAGGCGATGTCAGCCACGCGGCACTGACTGACTTTCATTCCGCAGAAGAGAAACGAACAGCCCGCTGCGGCTGGTGGCGGGTTTTTCATGTCGCGTTTCATGTCGCGTCCATCAGCCGCGCATCAGTAAAAACCGTTGGAAACCAAGGACACTCAGTTGCAACATGGTGCAACATGAGCTGAATATTACAGAAACAAGCGGTGCCCAGAGGCAAGTAGGAAATGTCTGTGCTTCCAGATCTTACCACGCACAAAGCATGCGGACAACCAACAGAAATAGCAACAATAGATTCCTGTGGGTTATTTCATTCCTCCCGGAATGTCCGACTGATTTGGTCCGACAGCGGCTTCACGAAATAGGAAAGCGCCGTACGCTCACCCGTCTGGACCATCGCTTCGGCCGGCATACCGGGCACGAGCGTCAGGCCCTTGAGCTTCGTCAGTTCCGCCTGCGGAACCGACAGGCGCACCAGGTAGTACGAAATGCCGTTTTTTTCATCCGTCGCCAGATCGGCTGCGATCCGGCTGACATATCCGTTCAATATCGGCGTGGTTCTCAGATTGAAGGCTGACATCCGCAGCACGGCCTTGTGACCAAGCTGGATTTGGTCGATGTCCTTCGGGTTGATTCGTACTTCAAGCGCAAGATCGTCGCCTTCCGGCACGATTAGCATGATCGGATCGGCGGGCGTGATCACTCCGCCGACCGTATGAACTGCGAGTTGTTGAATGGTGCCTGACTGCGGCGCGACGATATCGATCCGCCGCAGTTCCTGTTCAACCGCCACCTTGCGCTCAACATACTCCCCGACCTGCGCCTGAACCTCTCTGAGCTCCTGGCCCACTTCCGACTTGAAATCCTGATCGATCTGCGGGATCTGCAGGCGCGTTTCGGCTATGCGGGCTGCCGTCTGTGCCTGATTTGCGATCTTCTCACCGCGTTCGCCACCGAAAGTGGCAACCTGGATCTTCAGGCTGTTCAACCGTTGGTCCGAGACAATGCCTTGGTTGCGCAGCCCACTTAGAACAGCAATTTCCTTTTGGAGAACCTCGATCATTTTTTCACAGGCAATTTCCTGCGCCTTGAGTCCTTCGATCTCGTGGTGATATTGAGTAATGCGTTCCGCCAATTGCGCCTGCTTCCCGTCGCGGGATTGCCTGCGGAATTCGAACAGCAACGTCTCGCTATCTATTGCCGAAGCTACGTCCGGAACATCTCTTCGGGCGAGTAGCCAGTCCGGGAAGGGGATTTCCGCGAGATCGTCACGCTCAGCATCGAGTCGTGCCAGGTAGGCGGCCAGCTCATCAAGCCGCTTGGTGACTATGGCGAGATTAGCGCGCGCCTGGGTGGCATCGAGCCGCATGAGGATGTCGCCGGCTTTTACCTTATCGCCTTCGCGCACCAGGATTTCTCCCACCACCCCGCCAGTCGGGTGCTGCACCTTCTTGACATAGGAAACGACGACAAAGTGTCCGGACGCTACAACCGCACCGGAGAGATTCGTGAAGTTCGCCCAGGCTCCGGCTCCTCCCACAAAGATCACGCTCGCCAGAAGGCCCGCCACCAGGTGGCGGCGAATGGAGCTTGAAACGTCATTGTTCTGATCAATGCCGGACACCGGTATCCTCCATGTCAGCGCGCTCTGCCACGTTATCCTGTGTAGACTCGATGGCCTTCAGGACTTTGGAAGGCGCACCGAATGATCGCTGCAGTCCACCTTCCATCACCAACACCAAATCCACGGCGCGGATGACGCTCGGCTGATGGCAGACAACAACCGCAATGCCCTTGCGCTCGCGCACGGAGGCGATCGCCTTAGCGACTGCAGCTTCGCCTTCCGCGTCGAGATGGATATTGGGTTCATCCAGCACAACAAGGAACGGGTCTCGATAAAGGGCACGGGCAAGACCGATAAGCTGGCGCTGCCCGGCGGAAAGTGCCGCTCCGACCTCACCAATCGGAGTTTCGTATCCGTGCTCAAATCGGAGGATCAGTTCGTGCGTGCCCGCTGCTTTCGCCGCGGCGACAATAGCCTCAGGGTCAGGATCATGTTCAAAACGAGCAATGTTTTCGGCAATGGTGCCGTCGAACAGTTCAACACCTTGTGGCAGATAGCCGATATGACGGCCTAGTGCTTCCCGGTCCCATTGATCGAGGCTTGCGCTGTCGATGCGAACCTTCCCGGCGACCGGCGTCCATGCGCCGACGATGGCGCGCGAGAGTGTCGACTTGCCCGAGCCCGATGGACCGATGACCCCGAGTGCGCTTCCCGCCTGAATGGCAAACGCAATGCCGGTCACGGTCGGCTTGCTTTCGCCGGGCGGAACAATTGTCACGCTTTCGAGGCGCAGTTCGCGTTCAGGTGCAGGCATAGGCACAACAGGAGCGGTTTCAGGAACCTTTTCCAAGAGGTCCTCCAGCCGCGCCCAACTCTGGCGCGCCATGAGGAAGGGTTTCCAGCTTGAAATGGCCAGATCGACCGGAGCCAGCGCACGCCCCATCATTATCGAACTGACAATCATGACCCCGGCCGTAGCCTCCTGCCTGACGACAAGGTACGCACCGACGGTAAGAATGGCCGATTGCACCTGCAGGCGCAAATCGGCATTGCAACGCGCTGCTTGCAGCAGACCATTGCGTGCCATGTTGTGGGCAACGGTATCGCTTATCGGCCCTTGCGAGAGAGTGTTGGCAAGGAGTGTCAGAGATGTGAGACCGACCGCCCCGATAAGTGCCGTCATGCCGATCCAGAAATGAAGGAGGAAGCAAATGCCGAGATAAAACAGCATCCATGGCAGATCGAAGAACGCTGTCGGACCGTTTCCACCTAAGAAGCCGCGAACATTGTCGAGATCGCGAAGCGGCTGCAAGCCGTCGCCCGGCATGCGCGTTGAAAGCGGAAGGCGAACGATCGCATCGTGAACGCGTCCGGAAAACTGTCCATCGAAACGCTCGCCAATCCGCAGCAGCACGCGGGCGCGCAAAATGTCGAGCAGGCATTGGAACGCATAAAGCCCCGCAGCAAGCACGACGAGCCCCACTAGCGTGGATACGCTGCCACTTGCCAGAACGCGGTCATAGACCTGAAGCATGAACAGCGGCGAGATGAGCGCAAGCACGTTGACCACGCCGCTGATCAACACAATGCCCCAAATCGCGGAAGTCAGAGGGAAGGGTCTCAAAGCTGAATCCTTTAAGGAATGGTTGTCACGTAAGTCTCCGCAGCTGGCGACCCAGCTCCCTATATTGCTCCCCGACCGGCAACCGACTGCATCCGCTCGCTGTTCAGGATCAGTGCTCCCGCCGAATATGTTTGGTCCCGGCATTTAATGGAGCGGGTCAACAACACCGTCCGGCTGAAGGTTTGGAAGGGATTCATCGTGGTCGGCCGCAAGGGCCCGAACAGGCTTCCGCCTCCACACCTTCAGGAGATTTCGGTCCACGACCAGCGCGACGCGCAGGGCTTCGTCACTGTACACGCTGACTGCTCCCAGGCGCCCCGGCCCATGGCAAGTAGCGGAAACGGACGGGAAAGCGCCCGCCCGGGGGGGCGGGGCGGGCGCGGTTCCGCATGGGTTTTCTGGATCAAACGAAGGTGAAGTCGGACGCGGTCAGGCCCAGGTCTGCCACGGTGACCACACCGCCCAGGTGGGCGAACTCGTGCGCGCTGCCGTCGGCGGTGACATAGGCCAGAGTTGCGAGTCTGTCGGTGTAGCTGCTTTGGTAGACAATGATGTCGCCGGCGTGCTCGCCGGAGATCGCACTCGCCGCCTCATTAGCAGAGTTGAAAGATTCGCCAGTGATCACTACGACGTGTTCGCCGTTCGCACCCGAGGCCGCACCGCTGTAGAAGCTGCTCACCGGGTAGCCGGACTGTATGCTGGCGTTGTTGACGAAGTTCGCGCCAAAACCATCGTTGTAGAGGCCCACCGCATCGAAGGCGAACTTGTCCTCCGCCGGGTTGAAATCGGTGATAGTGGTAATGTCCGACGTCGACCCGACAACCCCAGGCACCGGATTGTGGAACTGGAACACGAACGTGTCACTGTCGCTGCCCCCGGTCAACGTGTCCTGGCCGTCACCCACGTAGAGGACATCCTGGCCGGGTCCGCCGTTGAGCCTGTCATTGTCCTCACCGGAGACGCGCGCGTTGAAGCGGCCGTTGTCGCCGGAGAGATCGTCCCAGCCATCTCCGCCGAAGATGCGGTCGTTACCCTTGCCGCCGATGGCTCGGTCACTGCCCGCGCCACCCGAGATCTCGTCGTTGCCGCCACGACCGTCAAGCCAGTCACCGCCCTGGTAACCCTCGATCCAGTCAACACCCTCGGTGCCGAGGAGTGTTTCGGAACCCGGGCCACCTTCGATAATCTTTGCCATTGAAAATACTCCTAATGATGCCCCTGCCTGAGTCGTTCATATTCGTCATCGGACAATTGGAGAAATCGATTGCTTGGATAGGCATACATTTACGAAATGGATGCATTCTCGTTCACTTCGCCCTTCTGCTGAGCAGTTGCGGGCTCGCAGGCGGCGGGGACACGCCCCAGGCAATCGGCCCGAACATTCACACTCAAAGAACGGTCCAGGAAAACTTGGCAACCGGTCGTCCTGGTTGGGCCGCCCTCGGAAGAACGGGCATGGGGCTGTGTTGCCGAGTCGCGCCGGCACTGCCCATTGCGGGCAATGGAACGTTAGGGAGCGCGTTCGCGCGAGCCGAGATCGGAACCGACAGGCGCACCAGGTAGTACGAAATGCCGGGTTCACCAGGATTTCTCCGACCACCCCGCCAGTCGGGTGCTGTATCTTCTCACTAGGAAACCACGACAAAGTGTCCGGACGCTACAACCGCACCGGAGAGATTCGTGAAGGTCGCCCAGGCTCCGGCTCCTCCCACAAAGATCACGCTCGCCAGAAGGCCCGCCACCAGGTGGCGGCGAATGGACTCGAAACGTCATTGTTCTGATGAATGCCGGACACCGGGATCCTCCATGTCAGCGCGCTCTGCCACGTGATCCTGTGTAGACTCGATGGCCTTCAGGACTTTGGAACGCGCACCGAATGATCGCTGCCGTCCACCTTCCATCACCAACACCAAATCGACGGCGCGGATGGCGCTCGGCCGATGGGCGACGACAACCGCAATGCCCTTGCGCTCGCGCACGGAGGCGATCGCATTAACGACTGCAGCTTCGCCTTCCGCGTCGAGATGGGCATTGGGTTCATCCAGCACGACAAGGAAAGGGTCTCGATAAAGGGCCCGGGCAAGACCGATAAGCTGACGCTGCCCGGCGGAAAGTGCCGATCCGGCCTCACCAATCGGAGTTTCGTATCCGTGCTCAAATCGGAGGATCAGTTCGTGCGTGCCCGCTGCTTTCGCCGCGGCGACAATAGCCTCAGGGTCAGGATCATCTTCAAAACGAGCGATGTTTTCGGCAATGGTGCCATCGAACAATTCAACACCTTGTGGCAGATAGCCGATGTGACGGCCTAGTGCTTCCCGGTCCCATTGATCGAGGCTTGCGCTGTCGATGCGAACCTTCCCGGCGACCGGCGTCCATGCGCCGACGATGGCGCGCGAGAGTGTCGACTTGCCCGAGCCCGACGGGCCGATGACCCCGAGTGCGCTTCCCGCCTGAATGGCAAACGCAAGGCCGGTCACGGTCGGCTTGCTTTCGCCGGGCGGAACGATTGTCACGCTTTCGAGGCGCAGTTCGCGTTCAGGTGCAGGCATTAGCATAACAGGAGCGGTTTCAGGAACCTTTTCCAAGAGGTCCTCCAGCCGCGCCCAACCCTGGCGCGCCATGAGGAAGGGTTTCCAGCTTGAAATGGCGAGGTCGACCGGAGCCAGCGCACGCCCCATCATGATCGAACTGGCAATCATGACCCCGGCCGTAGCCTCTTCCCTGACGACAAGGTACGCACCGACGGCAAGAATGGCCGATTGCAGCAGCACGCGCAGCGACTTTGAAATGGCACCCAGCCCACCTGCCACGTCCCCAGCTTTCCGGTTGGCGGCCAGACACTTGGCATTGGCCTTTTGCCATCGGGCAGCGATCCGCTTTCCAAGACCGAGAGCTTGCACGACCTCGGCATTGCAACGCGCTGCTTGCAGCAGACCATTGCGTGCCATGTTGTGGGCAACGGTATCGCTTATCGGCCCTTGCGAGAGAGTGTTGGCAAGGAGTGTCAGAGATGTGAGACCGAACGCCCCGATAAGTGCCGTCATGCCGATCCAGAAATGAAGGAGGAAGCAAATGCCGAGATAAAACAGCATCCATGGCAGATCGAAGAACGCTGTCGGACCGTTTCCACCTAAGAAGCCGCGAACATTGTCGAGATCGCGAAGCGGCTGCAAGCCGTCGCCCGGCATGCGCGTTGAAAGCGGAAGGCGAACGATCGCATCGTGAACGCGTCCGGAAAACTGTCCATCGAAACGCTCGCCAATCCGCAGCAGCACGCGGGCGCGCAAAATGTCGAGCAGGCATTGGAACGCATAAAGCCCCGCAGCAAGCACGACGAGCCCCACTAGCGTGGATACGCTGCCACTTGCCAGAACGCGGTCATAGACCTGAAGCATGAACAGCGGCGAGATGAGCGCAAGCACGTTGACCACGCCGCTGATCAACACAATGCCCCAAATCGCGGAAGTCAGAGGGAAGGGTCTCAAAGCTGAATCCTTTAAGGAATGGTTGTCACGTAAGTCTCCGGAGGCTGGCGACCCAGCTCCCTATGTTGCTCCCCGACCGGCAACCGACTGCATCCGCTCGCTGGTTCAGGATCAGTGCTCCCGCCGAATATGTTTGGTCCCGGCATTTAATGGAGCGCGTCAACAACACCGTCCGGCTGAAGGTTTGGAAGGGCTTCATCGTGGTCGGCCGCAAGGGCCCGAACAGGCTTCCGCCTCCACACCTTCAGGCGCGTTCATATTCGTCATCGGACAATTGCAGAAATCGATTGCTTGGATAGGCACACATTTACGAAATGGATTCACTCTCGTTCGCTTCGCCCTTCTGCTGAGCAGTTGCGAGGTCGCAGGCGGCGGGGCATCGCCATCCATGCCTCCTCTCATAGTCGAGGGGGGGGCATTTTCTCAATTTGGGGACAACTGAGACGTCCGGTGCTCTTAGGCAGAGGAATCATACGAGATCCCTCCTGCAACATCATTTCCCGCATCCACAGGCTTGCCGGATCACTATTGTGGAGCGCAGGCCATTGAACGGCCTCCGTGAATGCGGGAGGAAGTGGCGGCGGAAGTTTGACAATCCGCAGGGGTGTTGTTTTTGCGAAATGCTGCGCCAGCCGTAAGGGCATGGTCCCGATGCGGCTGGTGCCTGATACAACGGGCGGGATCAGGCTAAAGCCGTGTACGACAACTTCGATACGTCTCTCGAAACCGTGCTCGAGCAAATACCATTCCTCCATGGAGAGCTGCCGGGTGTCCCCGAATTTGAACACAACCTGCCCCATCGATAAGTATCGCTCCAATGTAAGTGGCTCTGACAGCTGCTTGTTCGTGCCGCAGCCTACGCACACGAGCATATCTTCGAACAGGGCTGCGCGAGGATGTTTCGACATGAATACTTCCGGCATAATTAGAAAATCAACGTCGCCGCGCCGGAGAAGCTCCTCGGGGTCGTCGGAAATAGGGAGACATTCAAAGCGGACGGCGGGAGCTTCCCGCGCAGCACGTTCTACGATCTTCTTAAAAAATACGAGCGTGATGTAATCGGAAAGGATAATCCGGAAGCGACGATCCGATTGGGCTGGGTTGAAGGCGTCCCAGGAAATAATCGATAGCTGGATGTGCAGCAATGCCTCCCTGACTGCTGGGGCGAGCCCCTCAGCGCGAGGTGTCAAAATGAGCTCGCGGCCGCTCATCGTAAATAGCTCATCGCTGAAATAGGCGCGTAACCGAGCAACGGCGGCGCTCATTGCCGGCTGGCTCAGGTTAATACTGCGGGCCGCCGCGGTGACTTTACGTTCCCTGACCAGAGCGTCCAACACAACGAGGAGATTCAGATCGAGTCCCTTAAAACGCATGTCTTGATCTAGGCGGCGTGTGAATGGGTTGCGACCAAACATTCAATTCGAATGGTGAGTAGCGTCAACGCATCAGCCTTCGACGAAAAAGAGCAATCGAAAAGAAGAAGGGCAAAACTGTGTATATGCAAAGCGCGCCGATATGCAGGCCCATTTTGTCAATCGGACGGCCAAGCATCGCTGGACGAATGAGGTCGATTGCATGTGCGAGCGGTAATAAGGAGGCAGCATACTGAAAAGCGCCGGGCAATTGGTTGACCGGAAACATCGCGCCGCAAAGGAACAGCATGGGTGTAATAACAAGCGTATTATAAAATATGAAATATTCATAACTGGGCGCAAGCGCCGTGACGACCATCGCTAGACTCGCGAAGGCGAGGCCATTGAGAGCGATGACTGGCAGCAAGCAGAGGATGGATGGCCACGATGCGTAGCCGAGCGTGGTAGCAACAATAGTGATTGCTGTGCCCGCCATGAGGGCCTTCGTGGCTGCCCACGCCAATTCGCCGAGTAAGATATCGCCGAGCGTCAGCTGAGTGCATAGCATTCCTTCCCAGGTGCGCTGGTCGCCCATGCGGCCGAAACTCCCGTAGACCGTTTCAGCGGTCGCCGATGCCATCACGCTTGTGGCAACCATGCCAGCCGCGAGAAACGCAATGTACGAAGTGCCCTCAACAGGACCTATCATTGTTCCGATGCCAAAGCCGAGACCGAACAGATAGATCATCGGATCGGCGAGGTTGCCGAGAACCGATGCAAGCCCGATTTTCTTCCATCCAAGATAGTTGCGGCGCCAAACCGCGACCCAATTCCACGCATTGGCGGGCATGCCCGCCGCATAACGTTCGCCCATTGTTCAGTCCTCCATCTCGCGCCCGGTTAACCGCAAAAACACATCCTCGAGATTGGGGGGACGCTGCAGAAGGCGTAGACCCGTACGCCCGCGTAGCTGCGCCAGCACCTGCTCCGGATCGGGTGCATAGCAAAAAAGCGTCTCACCGCTCACCTCGATGCGCTGTGCGTACGGCCGGATCAGCGCACCTAGTTCATGCGGATTGCCGCCGTAGACCTCCACCACGTCACAGCCGATCTGCTCGTCAATGAGTTCGGACGGGCGACCTTCGGCGATCTTGCGCCCCTCCTCCATAACGCACAGCCGATCGCACAGCCGCTCGGCCTCTTCCATGAAATGGGTAGTCAAAAGAATAGTCTTGCCCCGCGCCAGCAGCGATCGCAGCCGATCCCAGATCAGGTGGCGGGCCTGCGGATCGAGGCCGGTGGTCGGCTCGTCCATCACCAGCAAGTGCGGGTCATTGATGAGCGCACGCGCGAGCGTCAGGCGCCGCTTCATGCCGCCGGACAGTTCGGCGACGCGCGCATCCGCTTTGTTCTCGAGGCGGGCGAACTCAAGCAGCGATGGTATGACCGCATCGATCTGGCGTCTGCTCATCCGGAAGTAGCGCCCGAACACCAACAGGTTCTCGCGTACAGTGAACGCGGCATCAAGATTGTCGAACTGCGGGACCACGCCGATGCGCATACGTGCCAAACGCGCGCGCGCCGGCACTGGAGCGCCGAGCACAGTAATCTTCCCCGCATCAGGCGATGTCATGCCGAGGACCATACGCGCAATCGTGCTTTTGCCCGCGCCGTTCGGTCCCAAGAGCCCGAAGCATTCCCCCGCCGCAACGCGGAACGACAGCCTGTCGACAACGAGCTTGTCATAAGTTTTGCTTACGTCAGTAAGGTCGATCGCTATCATGGACATGGGTTCATTTTACCGAGAGGGGACGACAAAACTGGCGGTCGCTTGGTTCCCTGCCGATCTGAAACTGTGACTCGTCTTCGCCATCCCCGCCGTCGATAACGAACTGATCGACATCACAAGGATCTAGCCGCTGCTCCGCTAAAGCGGCGACAATTGCGTCGAGATTATCGATGGATTGGTAACGCGGATCGTTGTGCCGCTTTTCCTGGTCATCGCAGAAGACGAGCCGTCCATCCTGGACAAGGGCGATCGCCCCATCATGGGTCAGCTTGGTACCACAGATGCGCATAGTGTCTCCACGTTAACGGCGATAGATTCGAGATTCATCAGGAAGCGGAAATCGGGTTCCGGAAACGGACGAGCAAGCAGTCTTCGTTGACCGACTCGCCCCGACACTCAAGCCGCTCTACCTCGATCAACGTTTCGTTCAGCATGGCGATGACCGGCTCAGCACCAGCGGCGTGACCCCAGCGACGGCAATTAGCATCCCTTGCCGATCCGAAGATCAGATGCCCGCCTGGCGCAAGCACCCGCACCAGGTTTTTGACGGCCGCGCGCATCTCGGCTATGTCTCCGAGGTAGTAGAGGACCTCCGCCACAACGATCACGTCAAACAACTCGTCGGTCGAAAACTGTTGAACATCGCAGACTATCCAGTTGATGCGCGACGGCTCCTTTATCCGTTGACGTGCTCGAGCAATCGCTTGCGCCACGACATCGATGACGGTGAGCCCTTGGCAGTAGGGGGCTAGTTTTTCCGTGAATGCGCCGGCAGCGCACCCGACTTCCAGGGCATTTGTAATGGAGCCTTGGGCAAGCGCCAGCTGGAGCATTTGCGTGTGGCGCTTCCGCTCGAATGGATTGCCGTCGAGGCGCCACGGATCGTCGGCGGCCAATTCCCGATCAAGCAACTGATGATTCACGTTCTGGGTCAAACTCGTGCACCTCTCGTCCATTAGGTATTTGCGATCAATCGTCGCCGCAAATGTTGTCCGACAGGACTAATTCCGAAGAATCCCGCGCAAGACTGAGCCTGCGAAGCGGAGCCGAATGGGGCGAGAGTTCTGCCCTGCTGGAACCAGTGATCGGAGCTTGGGTGGGGGCCTGTTTTCCCCCAGTGTTCGATGTAGCGACAGCAGAGCTTCGCGACAGCCAATCGCTATTGCTCAAGGTACACAGCGCGTAGGCCTTCAACGGAAGCAAGAGAAAGACGTTGATGAACGTGTGCAGCGAAAAGCCAAGAAATCGAAATTGTCGAGCACGAAATGCTACCACGCTGCATCGGAGCATGGTCATGGACACAATCATCAGTCCTGTCCACCAAGGCACAGTGCCTGTCAGTGCGAAATGTGCGAGGCCCGTTAATACCGATAGGGCGAGGAGTAGCGCGCCGAGATTCTGTCCGACCACGTCCAACGTGAGATAGCTATTTAGGCTAGGCAGCAAGCGCAGCCCAAGCAGTGTGTCCCGGAATGTGCTTCGTGCCCAACGGAGTTGTTGGCGCAGATACGGTCCGAGTCTGTTCGGAACGACTGTGGCCGCGATGGCGCTCGGAACGTATTCGGTTCGAAAGCCTGCTTTCAGCATCAGGATAGTGAGATGGCGATCCTCACCGAAGTCGCTTGGCTTGCCCCGAAAAAATTGCGACTCGTACTGGTCCAGTAACAAAAGGAGCGCAGACCGGCGGTACATGGCACATGGGCCGCAACAGCACATAACGGCACCGAAGCGAGCCTGTGCCGCGCGCTCCTCGTTGCAAGCCAGCCAGTACTCCATGTCTATCAGCCTGGTCAGCCAGCTCTCGGTTCGGTTACTGGCCGTCAACTGACCCATGACTGCGCCGACCGCTGAATCTCGCATCTTCGGTACAAGCTTGGAAATGACGTCGGGCGCGAGTACCGTGTCTGAATCAACGTTAAGCACCAGATCCCCTGATGAGCGTCGTATCGCGGCGATCTGCGCCTTGCGCTTTCCAACATTCTCGGGAAGCAAAATGATGTCGAACCTGGGGTCGCGCGCGTAGTCTTCATGGACAGTTCCTAAGGCTTCGCGATTTCCAGAACCGTCATCAACCAAATAGACCCGAAGTCTTCCGGCGTATTCTTGGTCTGCAATGGAAGCCAGGCACTCTGAAAGCGTGCGCGGATCCTCGTTGAAGCAGGGGACGATGACATCGACGCTGGGCAGTTTGTCGGAGCCGGCGAGAACCTCCAACGCCGACGAATCCTTTGTCGGCATAGCATAAAGCCCTTGCATGCTCTTATAGGCAGTCGAGAGCAGTGCATAAAGCGAAATGGCCACAGTGCTGGTTGTACCAAGAAGAGTCATGGGATCTCGTTGTTCAGTGATGTTGAGGAAGTGAGCGGATTACAAATCCGCGCTCACGCAGTGCTGGAATCAGCCGGGACAGCGCCGTGACCGTCTGGTCGCGCATGCCGGCGTGAGCGCCCTGGCTCAACTCGCCGGGAGGGCATCCGTCGTGCAAGAGTACAATTGCGCCCGGCCGGACGGAGGCGAGCACTTTGTCGATAATCGCCTCGACTCCAGGGCGAGACCAATCTCGAGGGTCGACGGACCAATGAAGGGCCGCCAGCCCGGCGATCTGTGATGCTGTGCAGACTTCTTCGCTCCAGGCGCCGTAGGGCGCGCGAACAAAGCGGACCGAGGCCTGCGGGCACGCTCTCATGATGGCGTCGTTCGCTTCAAAGACCTCACGTTGCACTTCGCCGAAACCGCATTGGTACAGATCCGGATGAGACATCGTGTGGTTGCCTACCTCGTGCCCTTCTGCGATCATCCGTTGGATTAGATATGGGTGCTCTAAGGCGTAGGCGCCGATGACGAAGAAAGTCGCCGGCACCCGCTGCTCTGCCAGCACGTCGAGAATCTCCGGTGTGAAAAGTGGATTGGGACCGTCGTCAAACGTCAGATAAACGCTTCGACGGCCGGTGCCGTCAGAGCACTCACGGCGCACTTCGTACAAGCAATCGGACCGGCTCATAGCTCTGGTCCGTTCCGATCTATCATCGTGCCCGTGGGCCATTCGCTGATCGGCCGTCCAACTGGCAGAACAATTGTGAGTGCGTCATCGATGCGTGTGGGCGGCAGGTCGAGGCGGGCCTCTGGTCGGGTGGAGCGCACGCGAATTCCCGACAAAACGGCCATAGGGCTGTATCGCCGTCCAAACCTCTCAACATGATTCCGCAGCGCGTCCCTGACCGTTCCGAAAGCGAATGGAACGCCAAGCTCCTGCAGTATTGGAAGCATGACATGGATTGAATGGGCGATTCCCAGACCCTCAAGGTCCGGACGTACCCCGTACAGGCCCAGTTCAGCCACCAACAGGTCGACCGCGTCGACCTTGATGAAACGGCGCAGTATGCCCATGTGAGCCGCTACACCGCTTGAATCATAGGCGATTACGCGGAGTTCAGGCCTGGCTCCGGCCCAGCTTCGACTACCTTCGAACGGTTCTGCGTTGGACGCCCCAGTCGGCCCGTACGTATCACGAAAGAACTCGGCGAGCTTAACGTGATCGGAGAGCTGCAACTCGTTTTCCCAGCACAACTTCCACTGCACCTGATGGCGCATTCAGGACCTCTCTTCATATTGGTTTTTGCGGCCGCATTACTCGACCAAAGCGGCGTTGTTGGCTGCACTCAGCCGTTGTCGTTGGCGAAGGTGAGCCAGACACTCTCTCGAGTTCCGGCCCGTGTCGTCGATTTGAGCTTGACGTCGCTCACTTTCCGTTCCTCTAATGCATGGCTCGTAAATTCGTAAAATTGATTGTTTGAATGATACGCATCCACACGTTGGATAGAACATGACATGCGTTTTAAAGGGCTGGATCTAAATCTCCTCGTTGTGCTGGACGCTCTGATGAGGGAGCGTAAAGTCACTGCCGCGGCTCGCAGTATCAACCTGAGCCAGCCGGCCATGAGCGCCGCCGTTGCTCGGCTACGCGCCTATTTCAACGATGAGCTATTTACGATGAACGGCCGCGAGCTCATTTTGACGCCGCGCGCCGACGGGCTCGCCCCAGCAGTCCGGGACGCATTGCTGCACATCCAGCTATCGATTATTTCCCCCGACGCCTTCAACCCGGCCCAATCGGATCGTCTCTTCCGAATCATGCTTTCCGATTACATCACGCTCGTATTTTTTAGGAAGATAGTAGAGCGCGCTGCGCGGGAAGCTCCCGCCGTTCGCTTTGAATGTCTGCCTATTTGCGACGACCCCGAGGAGCTTCTCCGGCGCGGCGACGTTGATTTTCTGATTATGCCGGAAGTGTTCATGTCGAAACATCCTCGCGCAGCCCTGTTCGAAGATAAGCTCGTAGGCGTAGGCTGCGGCACGAACAAGCAGCTGTCGGAGCCACTTACATTCGAGCGATACTTGTGCATGGGGCATGTTGTGCTCAAATTCAGGCACACCCGGCAGCCCACCATGGAGGAATGGTATTTGCTCGAGCACGGTTTCGAGAGACGTATCGAAGTTGTCGTACAGGGCTTTAGCCTGATCCCGCCCGTCCTGTCAGGCACCAGCCGCATCGGGACTATGCCCTTACGGCTGGCGCAGCATTTCGCAAAAACAACACCCCTGCGGATTGTCCAACTTCCGCCGCCACTTCCTCCTCCTGCATTCACGGAAGCCGTCCAATGGCCTGAGCTTCACAATAGTGATCCGGCAAGCATGTGGATGCGGGAAATGATGTTGCAGGAGGCATCTCGCCTGGCGCCTTTGCCTGAAATCATTGAGCGTCTCGGGCACGCCGATCCGACCTTTCGTTTCTTGGTACCGACTGCCACCTCGAAATCGCGTGCGAAGTCCCGGAAGATGTTGAGCCCCACCTAATCACCGCCTGTAAGACAGGCTGATCAGCATGTTCGACAAGCGCCGGCGCGGCGCGTGTTACCTACGTTCTGGGGCTGATCTCAGGCGAGTTGCTCGTCGAGGATGTGTGGCAGAGTGATGCCAGCTGCCTTGATTGCCCGCTTTGGCCGTAGGTGGTGACGACGCGAGCATTCTTTTCGATGGCGGCTTCTGGAGGCGGACGCGATCGCGTAGGAGCGGTTGCCCTTCGGGCGTCGGGCCTTTGGCCCGGCAGAGCGGCGCAGTTCCTTGCTAAGTGCGAGGGGCCGGAACGAGCAGAACACACGCCCGGGCTGCTACTGAATTGACTGCCGCCTCGATTTGCGTGCGAAGTCCCAGAAGATGGTTAGCCCGGTTAAATTCCTACCTTGCCGGCTGTGCCGCGGCTTTTCACGTGCAGCCAGGCGAGGAGATGGCGGTCGACGAGGTCGACCCCAAATGGACTGTGCTGGCCTCGCTCGGCTCTTGCCGTGCGGGATCATTGACCACACCCCCTGCACGAGAACGTGGGGCATGTTGGCAAGTGAAGCCGGTGGAGGTTGACGCTGCGGATCTAGGCAATCTACCTCGCGCTTCCGCCTTCATATATTTTCCGGCAGATGGATGTCGAACGGCAGAAATGTCTGTCCGGGTGTTTCAGCGGTGCCGGTCTCGATAGCCCGTGTCATCAGCGTTATCAGCTCCTGGCAAAGCCGGCGCATTGGCGTGGCGACCGCCATCGTGACGATGTTATCTGCAAGCGCTGCCCGAGACTCAGGTGTGATTTCATTCACGATCGCGACGAGATCCCGACTTTTGCCCTCTTCTCGGAGCGCGGAGATCGCGCCCTCCATGCCGCCGCCGGCGACATAGAAGCCGACGAGCTCGGGCTCCCGCTGCATGAGATCAAGCGTTGCCTCGTAGGTGATCTGCCGCTTCTCGAGGTTCATGACCGGATCCAGCACCTCGAACGTGGGCGCGTTCTCACGGCAATAGGAGCGAAAGCCGACGTCACGGAGCTCGTGCCCCTGGAAACGATGGCTGCCGACAAACACCGCCACTTTGCCGGGCCGTTTTGCGACCTTGGAAACCATCCAAGCGGCCGTGCGCCCCACCTTGCGGTTGTTGAGGCCGATATACCCCTGTCGCACGCCGGCGGCGAAGTCGGAAAGCAGCGAGAAAACCGGAATGCCCTTGGCCTTGAGGTCCTCAACCGCTGCTGTGATTTTCGGGTGGTCCGGTGCCACCATCGCGATTGCATGGCAGCGTGCGCCCAACTCCTTGAGCGGCGCGATCAGGTCGCTCGGCATATGTGACGGGGCGAATTCGACGAGCGGAATGCCGTGGAAGGACTGGGCCAAATTGACCGATGCTTCGACCTCGCGCGCAAAATCTTGGTAGAAATGCTGGGCCGGTTTTCTCAAGATGAAGCCCAGACGGTAGTGCGGTAGGTCTCGCCGCAACCGCTGCTTGATTAGCCCGGCAGCATGATAGCCGATCGCCTGGGCGGCGTCGTGGACCCGCCGCGCGGTCTCCTCGCGCACCGGATGGCGGGCGTTCAGAACCCGATCGATCGTTGCTACGCTGACTCGGGCTTCGCGGGCGAGATCGGCAATTGTGGGGCGCTTGGTCATAGGTCCTATTCTGATTGGTTTTTGACGCGGGCCGGCTCTCTGTCCGCCTAACGCGTTTCGGTTTCGGGTGGCAAAGTGAAGACGTCCCCATACGAATGGGCACAGCGTGTTGGACGAACATCATTGCAGACGTAAACCGGCCGGGTATACTGAAAGGCTCATTCGCTTAAAGGGCGGTGACGATTTGCACTCACACATTTAGCGCTTCTGATACATGGTCCGTGAGGAGCCGTTTAGAGGCTGCGGGTCGGTCGTTCAGTTATGTGACCAGCTAAGCGACTTCACAGGTCGTGGGCCGCCCACCTTACTTGCAGGAGGGTAGCCGGTTTGATGCCTCGGTAAGCTGATGACCGCTGAAGGCAGCTTTCATCTGTGCTCGGTCCAACTCTCCTTCCCAGCGTGCGACGACGAGGGATGCCACTGCGTTGCCGACGCAATTCGTCAGCGCCCGGCATTCGGACATGAATCGGTCGATGCCGAGTATCAGTGCCATCCCAGCAACGGGAACACTCGGAACTACCGCGAGCGTAGCCGCCAGGGTGATGAAGCCCGCACCTGTCACACCTGCAGCGCCCTTGGAGGAAAGCATTGCTACGAGCAGCAGCAGCACCTGATCGCCGATGGACAGATCCGTGTTCGTCGCCTGTGCGATGAAGAGAGCCGCTAGCGTCATGTAGATATTCGTGCCGTCCAGATTGAACGAATATCCGGCCGGGATGACGAGACCCACAACCGAACGCCTGGCGCCCGCCTTTTCCATTTTCTCCATCAGCGACGGGAGCGCCGCCTCCGAGGAGGACGTTGCGAGGACAAGCAGCAGCTCTTCCTTGATGTAACGAATGAGAGAACAAATCGAAAAGCCGTTGTAACGGCAGACTGCGCCGAGAACCCCGAACACGAAGAGGAAGGCGGTGAAATAGAACGTCGCGACCAGCATCGCGAGGTTGACTACCGAACCGATGCCATATCTGCCGATGGTGAAGGCCATCGCGCCAAAAGCGCCGATCGGCGCGGCCTTCATCAGAATTCCGACGAGCTTGAAGACAGGCACAATGAGCGCCTGGAGGAAGGAAACGACAGGCTTGCCCGTCTCTCCGGCCATCGCAAGCGCCATGCCGAACAGAACCGAGAAGAACAGCACCTGCAGGATGTCGCC
The DNA here is from genome assembly GCF_030323165.1 of Mesorhizobium sp. C416B. Taxonomy (NCBI): domain Bacteria; kingdom Pseudomonadati; phylum Pseudomonadota; class Alphaproteobacteria; order Hyphomicrobiales; family Phyllobacteriaceae; genus Mesorhizobium; species Mesorhizobium sp. C416B. Next base: position 2,811,913 of record NZ_CP100471.1, on the reverse strand, counting down.
TTCCGCGAAGGCACCGACGATCGTTGGCGGGATGATGTTCATCAGGAAGCCGGTGACCGACTGCGCTTTGGCTTTTGCGGCATAGGTATTCACGGCCTGGACATCGAGCGAGGCCGGATCGATGTTCAGGCCGTCGCCAGGCTGGACGACATTGGCGACGATGAGGCCGACGATCAGCGCGAGCGTTGAGAAGGTGAGGAAATAAACCATTGCCTTGCCGGCGACCCGGCCGACCTTATGAAGATCGTTCATGCCGGCAATGCCGGTCGCAATTGTCAGGAAGATGACAGGCGCGATGATCATCTTGACCAGCTTGATGAAGGCATCACCCAGCGGCTTCAGGCTCTCGCCGGTCTCCGGATAAAAATAGCCAATTGCGACGCCGAGCGCGATGGCGGCAAGCACCTGGGCGTAGAGCTTGGTGTAGAAGGGTTTGCGGGGCGCGGGACTCGCGCCGCGGACTTGTGCAGCTGACACTGTTTCTCTCTCCCTGACCGGATCGAGGTGGCGTGACTTCTCCCGGGCTTCTCCCTATCGCGGCGCTCCGGTCGAACGCTGCACCAACGCCGCCGCAATACCCATGCCAGATGAATCCGCATCACCTGAACTGATGTGGGCTCGCCAATGATGGAGGAATGCGGTGTCAGACCAGCGGGCAAGGCCGCGGTCCCAACGCCCTTGATGGTCTGTGGCAGAGTGCTGCCGGTCGATCCCTCTGGCTAGCGGTTTTGCTGCACAGAGCGTGGTGGGTTCCTCGTTAGCCGGCTTTGGACCGGGCCCCATCGTTGGCGCCAGCGGGTACCAATAAGTCGCCTGTTCAAGGCCGTCCAGATGACAGGCTAACTTACCCCTTTTCGGAAGCGCTCGTTTCTAGACAGCCTACGACCATGCAGCCACTGCAATCACAGAATAAATTCGGACGGCCTTTTGGACGACCCATTTTGCAAATCAACGCCCGCAGCACGGGCAGCCGTTTTCAAGCGGTCGCATCGTAATCTGTTCAGACTTTTCGATACGCTCATTGAGTGTGCCGATTTCGGCCCCAGGCCGGTGATGGTGCTGACCACGACGATGCGATTCAGAAGTTGCGAGCACCGCCTACGAAGTCGTACTCGACGCCAGCTTCGCGCCTTCACACGCGACATCGCCGCCGCCTGATCAACTCGAGAAAGATGGGGCTTGCGGCAACGGACCAGTGCCGTTGGCTGTTATTATCGCTCCCGCCCCTCCTTCGCGGGCGCTGGTGAATGGCACGGCCCCGCATTTGCACTCCGCGCGGTCAGCCGCTCGGGCAAGGCATGGCCGGCCCAGGTATTTCTGCTTCAACGCAAAGATAGAACTGATGAATCCTATCATAGGCCGCGAGGTTTCCTTTCACAGATGAAAGAAAGCTCGATTGACTATGCCGCCTCGCTCCAGTCTTTTGAAAACAACGTGTGTTTGCCCGGGGCAAGCCAATAACATGGCCAAGCCTCGTGAGGGAGTAGCCAAGCGATGCGTCAGGCTAGACCCGCTTTGCACTCGACCACACGGCGGCGGCACGAGTTCACGTCGGAGCATTTTCGCGCGTGCCCGCGACGTCGCGGGCGCACATGCCGCCAGCCTAGATTTGATGGCGCGAGATCGAGGATCACATGCACCACAACATTAGCAAGTCAGAACAGAATGCCCGCGACTGCGGCATATCGCTGCCGAATGCGATAAAGGGTTGTCCAAAGCCCGACACGAATCCTGCGAATGTGGCATTGCACGAGCGCGCGCTAACCGGCATCTTCGAAATATCGAAAGTACTCGCCGATGCCGCCCGGCTCGAACTCAAGTTGGCCAAGGTAGTCGATCTCCTGCACTCGTTTGTGCAGATGCGGCACGGCATCATCGCTCTCTGCGGTGCCGAGGGCGGACTGGACATCACAGTGGCCAGCGGCTGCGGCACGAACGGCAATGAGCCCTCCCGGTCGCGCCTGCCGCGCAACGCCATCGATCAGATTGTCACGACCGACACGCCGCTCGTCGCCGACGACATAGCGATGCATCCGACCTTCACTGCCACTGATATCGAAGTGCTTGGGGCCTCCGACGCCGTGTCGTTCATCGGCGTTCCCATTCGTGTTGATGGGAACGCCATAGGCGCGCTGACTTTGGACCGGGTTTTGGAAAGCAGGTCAAGCTATCGGCTCGACGATGATGTCCGGCTGCTCACCATGATTGCCAACATGGTGGGACAGACAGTCAAGTTGCATCGCTTCTCCGCGGCCGACAGCGAGCGAGCGCCGGAGCTGGAACATCGGCTGCAAACGAAATTTTCTGATGTTAAGCACCCTGCACCCCGGCGCAAAAAGGTTCACGTCGAGGGGATGATTGGTGACAGTCCGGCGATAAGCGCCCTGCTGGAGAAGATCGCGGTCGTAGCGAAGGCAAAAACCACAGTTCTGTTGCGAGGTGAGTCCGGTACCGGGAAGGAGCTGGCTGCCAAGGCAATTCACGAGTTGTCGCCGCGCGCCAAGCGGCCCTTCGTTAAACTCAATTGTGCAGCGCTCCCAGAGACAGTCCTGGAATCCGAATTGTTCGGTCATGAGAAGGGTGCCTTCACAAGCGCATTCAATTCCCGCAAGGGGCGCTTTGAGCTCGCTGACAAGGGGACGTTGTTTCTGGATGAGATTGGCGAGATCTCGGCCTCGTTCCAGGCAAAGCTACTGCGCGTGCTGCAGGAGCAGGAGTTTGAGCGCGTCGGCAGCAATCAGACCATCAAGGTCGATGTTCGCGTGATTGCCGCCACGAACAGGAACCTGGAAGAGGCGGTTGCAAGGAATGAGTTCCGCGCCGACCTATACTACCGCATCAACGTGGTTCCCTTGCTGGTACCAGCATTGCGCCAAAGGCGCAGCGATATTCCGCTCCTCGCAGCTGAGTTTCTCAAGAAGTTCAACAACGAGAACGGCTGTACGCTCACCTTCGATCCGCGTGCGATTGAAGTGCTGATGAAATGTGAGTTTCCCGGCAACATTCGCGAGCTTGAAAATTGCGTGCACCGGACAGCGATCCTGGCCGAGGGACTGTCAATCGGGAGAAACGACTTTGCCTGCTCCCAAGGCCAATGCTTTGCCGAGGCGCTGTGGAAGTGCAGATCGGGCAAGGCCGCGCTGCAACCACCGCCGATCCTGTCGGAGTCAGCGAATTTGGCCACGCCGCCGGACGCGGCCGCCAGTTCGGCCGCGAGTACAGTCCCGCTTGCCGGCGCAACCCACCCAATTGGGGCGAGGACGCCGGACATAGAGCGCGTCATTGCTGCCATGGAAAGATGTGGCTGGGTGCAGGCAAAGGCAGCGCGCCTGCTTGGGCTGACCCCGCGTCAGATTGGCTACGTGCTGAGGAAATATGGCGTCGAGATCAAGCGTCTTTGAAAGCATGACCCTGGGCATGAGCTGAGCCGCTTAGCGCCTTGGCGCCGCGCAGCGATGCAGATCCGCGTCCGCGTCAACTCGATTCGACCGAGGACAGCCTGGCCGAATTCCCATCTCAGCCGGCGCTGCGACCATTGTGTGAAAGGCAACCCTGCCATCGTCAATCTCGTCCGCCATGTTGCTCTCGTTGCGAGCTCATACGGATGCCCCCTGTGTGACTGAAACGGAGTAAAATATGTCCGATGCAAAACTGCAAACTGTGCTTTCGGCTCTTTCGCAAGTGACACGACAGTTGGATGCTCTGCCGTCCAACGGACCAGCGCCGGACGGAAATTTTATCAAGCTGAATACGAATGAGAACCCGTTTCCGTTGCCGCCAATCATAATGCAAAGTGCAGTGGCGGCCCTCAAGCGCCAGTATCTATATCCGGATGACGACAACTCCAGACTGAGGGAAACAGCGTCCAGCGCCTATGGCGTTTCCAGGGATCAGGTCATCGCTGGCAACGGGTCGTCTGAACTGCTCGGACTGATCTACAGAGCTTTCCTCGCACCCGGCGACAAGGTTGCGATGATGTCGCCAGGGTTTTCGTTCAACCGCAAACTTGCCATGCTCCAGGGCGCTGAGTTCCTCGAAATCGGATGTCAAGCTCATTCCCTGCCAATGGAGCAATTGCTTTCTGGTCCGGCAAAAGACGCCAAGTTTATTATGTTGGCCAATCCAAACAATCCGACCGGAACATTCCTCCCGATAAGCGATATCGAACGCCTCGTAGCACAATCGGACCGCTTGATTGTCCTCGATGAGGCCTACGTCGACTTTGCACCCGATCACGGACTGCGCCTCATCAACCGGTATTCGAACCTTCTGGTCTTGAGGTCATTCTCGAAAAGCTATGCCGCCGCCGGCATTCGCGTCGGTTTCGGTTTCGGTCACCCTGAAATTATTGGAAGGCTGCGAAACATCCAGAACGTCTTCAACATGAACGTGATCGGGCATGCCGTTGGTATCAGCGTGCTTGAGCATCGCGGCGCCTACGCAGACAACCACAAGCACATCAAGGATGAACGAGAGCGAGTGACAGTTGCACTATCGCAACTCGGATTTTCCGTAACACCCTCCCGCGCAAATTTCTTGCTGGCCCGTGTGCCCGCGGGACAGGACGGCTCATGGTGGCAAGCAGCATTGGAGAGGCAAAAGATACTTGTCGCGTTTTTTCCGGACAAAGGCTTGGAACACTGTATCCGCGTCAGCATCGGCACAAAAGAGCAGATGGATGAATTTCTTGCTGCCGCTGGCGACATTGCTGGAAGCTTAACGGTGCCAAGCTCCAGAGGCAGGGAAGCGTCAGGCTCTGCTTCTTCGTTACGCTGACGCTAATCGGCGATCACACACATCTCTTCCGACTTGCTGGTGATCCCAGCAAGAAAACAGCCTGCTTTTAAAATCGGGGACTTAAAGAGTGACAAACGTCTTTCCTTCAAACCTGGCTTTCGGCATCTTCGATCATTTGGATGAGGATGGCCGCGATATAGGCCGGCAGTACGAAGATCGCCTGATATTAGCAGAGGCGTGCGATCAGCTAGGGTTCTATGCCTATCATCTCGCAGAACACCACTGTACTCCCCATGGGAGAGGTCCATCGCCGAATCTGTTCTTATCGAGCGTCGCCCAGCGCACCCGGCGCTTGCGTCTCGGACCCTTGGTGATGCTGCTTGCGCTTTATCATCCGCTGCGTGCGTTCGAAGAGATCTGTATGCTGGACCAGTTGAGCGGTGGCAGGCTCGAACTGGGCATAGGGCGCGGTGCTCTCCCGACCGAATTGGGCTACTTCGGGATTGGTGCGGACGCGGTGCCGGGCCGTTATGCCGAAGCCAGCGAAATTCTTATGCAAATACTTGTGAATTCGAGGGAGGTCGGCACGCTATGCTATCAAGGCCGCCATTTTGATCTCAATGACGTTCCTTTGACGCTAAGACCTCATCAGCGTCCACATCCGCCCACATGGGTCGCTGCCAATCGACCCGAGTCCACAGCTTGGGCCGCTGCGAATGGAACAAATATCGCGTGTGTAGGACCTTCCTCTTCTGTTCGCAAAACTACTGATGCGTTCCGCGCCTATCGAGAGGACAACGCAGGCGGGGGGATCAAGGGAGATTTGTCGGATTGCTCCGCATGGTCGTGATTGGGCGTTGTGACACACATGCCTATTCGCTCGCGGCACCTGCTTACGCACGCTGGCTCAAGAGCTTCCAATTCCTTTACGAGCTTAACGCTATCCCCACTCCACCAAACTTGCCGCTAACCTTCGATGCGGCAGTCGAGAGTGAATTGTGCGTGGTAGGATCAGCAGAGTCTGTGCGAAAAGCTCTGCTAGATCAGTTGGAAGAGGCAGGTGCCAACTACCTGCTTTGTCAAATGGCATTTGGAAATCTGCCGCTAGATGCTTCCCTTTACACCGCGAGGACCATTCAGTCCGAAATCATGGCTCGACTTGGCTGACCATGTGCTCGAGCTTGCACGTGGTGGGGCGGGCAATCGGGAGGAGGCCAAACTGACGACGAGCAGGCGGCACAGAATACCAGCTTGTGCGTTGGCTGGCGTCTGGGCCATCGTGTGAACATGCACGATCCTAAGGAGAGGGTAGCCGAGCGCGTCACGATGCCGGCACGCGTCTGCTCGTCGCGCTGGCGCTAGTCGTTGCCCATAGCCAGCCGCAGGAGGTTCTTCTCGCCCGGGGCGGCGTCGGTGCGGCGCCCACTAAGCCAGCTTCATCAGCGGCCCGTCGGTGGCAAAGCCGTCGCTCGCTACGGCGCTATTGAGGGCGCGCTCGCGAGCGGCTTTGCGACGCCCAGCCAACACCTCCAGCGAGCTCGCCCGATGATGGTGGTGCACCGCGGTCGGATACGATGCTGGAGGAAATCGTTCGCAGCCGGTCTTCACGAATTGCGAGGAGTGCTCGTTCTTGAGTGCTGGCTGCTGGCCGGATGCGGTGGCCTGAGTGGTCTGCCGACACGCCCGAAAGTCAACGCCACTACCACAAGGCCGCCAAGATGTCAGGTCTGAGAGCCAGCTTGGACGGTGGTATCGTGTTCGGGAAGGTCGTCGAAGGAGGCGTAGTTGAGATAGTAGAGTTTGGAATACAGGCCGCCCATGGCTATTAACTCATCGTGGTTGCCAGTCGCAATAACTTGGCCATTCTGAAGCACGATGATGCGGTCGGCCCCCCGGACCGTGGCGAGACGGTGGGCGATGACGAGGCCAGTCCGCCCTTCAAGCAGCTTGATCAGAGCCTTCTGAATCTGCAATTCCGTGTAGCTGTCGATATAGGCGGTAGCTTCGTCGAGCACGAGGATCTTGGCGTCAGCGACGAGGGCGCGGGCGAAACTGATAAGCTGGCGCTGGCCGAGAGATAAGTTGTCGCCGCGTTCGCCAAGTTGGGTCTCATACCCGTCGGCGAGGCTCATGACGAAGTCATGCGCGCCGACAGCCTTGGCCGCCTCGATCACCTTGTCGCGCGTGGCTTCCGTCTTCTGGTATCGAATGTTCTCGAAGACCGTCCCGGTGAACAGGAATGGCTCCTGCAGCACCATGGCGACCTGGCGGCCGAGCGATTCCTGGGTGAGGTCGCGTACATCATGTCCGCCGACCAGCACCTGACCCTGCTGAACATCATAGAAGCGGTGGACCAGGGCCATCGCACTCGATTTGCCAGAACCGCTCGGTCCGACTAGTGCGACCGTCTCGCCCGGATTGACCTTGAACGAGACATTTTTCAGAACCGAACGGTTCGGATCGTAGCCGAAGGTGACGTCCCTAAACTCGACCGAGCCGTCCATTTCGGGCGAAAGCACCTCGGCATTGGGTTTGTCCTTAACATCGATCTTGACGTCGAGCACATCCGTCAGGCGCTTGCCTGAGGCCATGGCGCGCTGCATGACCGAATATTGCAGGGTGAGTGAGCGGATCGGGTCAAAGAAGCGCTGGATGTAAAATAGGTAGGCTACCAACACGCCCACATCTATACGGCTATTCATGACCATCGAGCCGCCGACCACAATAACGGCGGCCAAGGCGAGGCCGGTGATGCCATCGACGATGGGCACCATGACCAGTGCATATCTGGCAGCGATCAGGTGGGTCCTGAGGTTGGCATGGGCCCGATCGTCAAAAAGACTGAAATTCACCTGCTGGCGGTCCATTGACTGTATGGTCCGCACGCCGTGAATGGCTTCGGCCAGCGCGCCATTGACGACGGAATTGGTTTCGTGTGCAGCCATGAAGGCGTCGCGGGCACGCGGCAACCAGACAATGCGGACGATCACCAGGATCGGCAGAACCGATAGCGTCAGGAGGCCGAGGCGAAAGTCGAGCCACAGCATTACGAAAACGATGCCGAAGAGAAGCGCAACATCGCCTAGGGAATATACCGAGGTTTCCAGGAACTCCTGTATGGAGTTAACGTCGCCTTGCAGGCGCGACATCAGGCGTCCGACCTCGGTCTTGTCCATGAAAGAGAGCGAAACCTTTTGCAGATGGCCAAACATGGCGCGGCGGATGTCGAACAGGACAGTTTCGGCCATTTTCCCATCCAAGGCTTCCTGCATGTAGCCGGCGGCGAAATTGACCAAAATCGCCGAAAGGAACGCGCCGACGGCCGCAAGCTGGGCTGAGCGATCGGGCCTTGCCGGGTTCATGCCGAGGTCGATCGCGTAGCGGATGATCAAGGGGATGAGAAGCTGCGTCCCGGTGAAGATCAGCATCGCGACAATCGTGACAACTACCTTTGCCCGGTAGGGATGGACGAAGCCCCAGATGCGACGGAGGATGCTCTTGTCGAAAGCCCGGCCGAACATCTCCTCCTCGATCCGGTGCGAGCCGACGACCGCGCGCGGAGGGCGTCTCCCGTCGTCAGGTTCGGCTTCGAGTTCGCCGCGGCCCTGGTCCATCAGCGGGCGCCCCCATCCTGGCTAATAATGCTATCACCCGGGCACGTCTGGAGATCGTAAAGGGCCCTGTAGCGTCCCCGCTTCGCCAGAAGCTCTTCATGCGTGCCGCGTTCTACGATTTCGCCGTTATCGACAAAAAGGATTTGATCGGCATGCTTAAGCGCACTCAGCCGGTGCGCGATGATGATCGTCACCCGATCCTTTGCGAAGCGCCGCATCGCCGCGCGAATGCGCAGCTCGGTGCCGGCATCGATCGCGGCCATCGAGTCGTCGAAAATGATGACGGAGGGGCGCAGCATCATGGTGCGAGCAATCGTGAGACGCTGGCGCTGGCCGCCAGAGAGAGAAACGCCGCGTTCGCCCACGACCGTCTCATACCCTGCCGGGAGCCCGAGGATGTAGTCGTGGAGCTGGGCGAATTCTCCAGCGCGTTCAATTCGCTGTCTCTTCGCCCAGGGATCGCCATAAGCGATGTTGTTCTCGATCGTTGTGGTGAATAGGAACGCATCCTGCTGTACAACCGCGACCGCCTTGCGAAGGCTCTCGAGGGTGACATTGCGTATGTCCTGGCCGTCCAACGTGATGGCGCCACCGGTCACGTCGTAAAAGCGGGGGACCAGATGAGCCATCGTCGATTTGCCGGAACCCGGCGGACCGACGATCGCGATCGTCTCGCCTCTCCGGGCCTCAAAGCTGAGGTTCTTCAGAATGGCGCGGTTTTCGGCGTTGGGGTAGGCAAATGAGACATTGTGGAAGCGCAGAGTGCCGTCACTTATCTCAAGCGGTCTGGCCTCGAGAGCATCCCTGATGGTGATCTCCTGATCGAGGAGACCGAAAAGCCGCGAACCGCAGCTAGAAGCGCGGGCAAACGCATTGACCATGAGACCGATCTGGCGGACTGGCATTTGCAGCATGGTCATGAAGGTCAGGAAGGTCGCCATGGTTCCGACGCTGATCTCGCCAGCGACGAGCTTGTTGCCACCGATCCCAAGCACCAATCCCATTGCGAAAAAGTAGGACAAGGTCATCGCCGACGTGTTGGGTACGTAGATGTCAACGAGATCGTTGGCGAGGTCGAGCGCGTTCTTGGAAGCGCCGTCGAACTTCAGCATCTCATAGGATTGAGCCGCAAAAGCGCGGACCACACGGATACCTGCGAGATTTTCCTTCATCACGCGGCTTAGTACCGAAAGGCGCTCATAGAGGTCGAGCCAGGTGGCGCGCAGCCTAAGCTGTGTGGTCGATGAGCGCCAAGCGACAAAAGGCACGAAGCTGAGCGCGGCCAAGCCGAGCACGGGATCGGTCGAGATCATCATGTAAGCGCCAATCCCGATCAGCATCGTCAGCAGGAGCACCCGCATGAGCCCGGTGGAAAAATACATCCGCACGCCTTCGAGATCGAGCATTCCGGCGGTTATCAGATCGCCTGAATGGGCCCGGTCGTGAAAGGAAAAGCTTAGACGCTGGATCTTGTCGTAGTAGGCGAGCCGCAATTCGTACGCGACATGATGCCCGACGGCTTCGGCAAAATAGTTCTGCGCCATCGTGAAAACGCCGCGTAGCGCGCTGACGGCGAGCAGCAGGAGAGCCGGGGCCCAGAGCGCTTGTCCTGCCGCAGCCCCCGCGACACCGCCCCCGATAGCTGTCTGGGTCTGGTCGACAGCCCGGCCGAGAAGCTGGGGAATGAGCAACTGGAGGATTGCCGCCATGATCGTCGAGCCCATAGCGAGGGCAACCTGCCACGGATGGCGCAGATTCATACGCGTGATGCGCAACAGCGTACTCAAATCCCGGCCCCAGCGCGCCGCTTCAACATGGGCCAACGAATTCAGTGCGTTCGTTGCGCCGCTGACAGCTTCACTGTTCACGGGTGTATTCCCGACTGCATTTTGCGCCTTCGAGGAAAGCCGAAGCAGACATCATCAAAGGCATCCGCCATTGTTAATCCCGTCCTCAACCTGCAGCCGTGCCCGTTCCCACAAGCCGAGCCGCCGCTTGACTTAGTGGCATGTCGATCACCGTGATTCCGCTTGCCGCAAGAAAACGCGCTTCGTTTCTGGTCAGGGTTTCCGCGTCCATTACGGTGCAATAGGGACCGCGGGAGCGCTTCATGATCTGTCTGGCGTAGGTGCGCAGCATCTGATCGTTGAAGCGGCAGCCAACGAAGAAAAATCCACGGGTGATGCGCCGTTCCTTCACAGCGTCTGGGATCGGTGTCTGGATATCAATTTCGGACAGGACTTCGACGTAGTCGGAATCTGCGACGAGAAAGTTTTGCGCGGGCGTAATACTCCCGTGAGGTGAATAGAGAACCGTCTTGGCCCCCAATCGGGGGTCGAGCTCCCTCCCGGACAAATCGTAGGTTTTCGTCCAAATGTTGCCGATTTCATTCGCGCGCGTGACGCCTTGTATCTCAACGACGTCCGTTCGGCCGGTCTCTACCAGAGCCGTGCGCATCGCGCTGTCATACCAGCTGTCGATGATGAGGGAAAGTGGCAGCCTTGCGAGCCAGGCGTGGAAGGGGGTCGGCCCCACCGGCGCTGCGAATATGTCGGTCATCCAAGCTTGAAGCGTCCGGCGATGCCGGCGCTGTTCGATGAACTGCGCAACCGACCACATATTGGTGCGGATCCTGGAAGGCGCTGGAGCCCGTGCATTGAGTGCCGCGGCAACAACCTCCGGGGTATGCGGCACAGGCGGTTCCACACAGTTCAACTCAAGAAGACCCGGACCGAGATAGGGGATCACCTCATCGGCGGCGAGCGCTCCCTTCGCCAGGTCAAGCAGCTTTTCAGCAAAACTGTCCCGCACAATGACGAGGTGGCCCGATGTCAGGATCGTGTTCATCTCGTTTCCTCGCGACGCACCTAGGGGCAGCATCAGCCCTCTTCGGAAATCTTCCTTGCCTCGACGGTGATCGGCAGACGCGTATCATGTGGGAGATCGGGTAGGAGGAGCCGCCACCCGTTCCTGAGCGTGACCGTTCCGCCCCACAACTCTTCCTTCTCGAGTTTGATGATCGGCTCTTCGAGGTCCTTTTTGGGGACATACGCTGACAAACCAGCATCGGTCCTGCGGATCATGACTTTCATCTGGCCATCCCTTCATTGGTATTGCTTTCAGCACTGCAGGGCGCCTCGGCCTCGTCGAGGCTCATCAGTTCACGCGCTCGCATACCGACTACGGTGCCACGGTCGATCCACTCGACCGCATAGATGAAGAACTGCTGGAGAAAGGTGCCAATGTCGCGCACATATCCCTCGTCCCCCTTCCGCACGAGATTTTCGCCGATCTCCCTGCCAGGATAGGTGCCGTCATTCTTTATGTGGCGAGTGGCACGTACCCGCTCTCCCGGCATGAATCGTGGAGGCCTGCGGATTTCGATCTCCTCTTCGCGTCCGAGCGACATGTCCGTTCCCTGATTTCTCTTGCGGCTGAGATTGCGAACAAGGCGTTCCAGGCGTCCTGCGTAGGCAGCCCCCAACCATGTCGGCAGTCCAATGTCCGTTACGCAGGAACGCAGGTCTTCGGCACCGGACATACCGAGGCACATTGCTGCGCATCGAAGACCCCCTCGCATTCGGTGCACTTCTGTGACTCGATCACGTAGCTCTCGCCTTTGAACTTGATCGCGCCGGAAGGACATTCGAATTCGCAGGCGCCGCATTGGGTGCATTGGGATGCGATGATCTTGAAAGCCATTTTAACTCCTGGTCCGAATGAATGAGACAGCTCAGGCCGTCGCCGCGAGTGTGGGGGTCCCAGATGCGGCGATGTAAATCGCGCTGATTGCTGTCTCGATATAGTCATGGGCACAGGCGTCGGTGGCTCTGATTCCAGCCTCCGCGAGCTGATCCTGCGGGCAATTTCCAATCTTGGCGCACAGCACGATATCTATGCCTTGAAGCGCTGCGATGACGCCATCGAGGGCGGCTTCTGCGCCCCAGCCGCCAAGGCAATACTTGTCCACCTTCCGATGCCCGACGAAGCTGATCCCTTTCAGCGAGGCTTGATAAACCTGGAATTCCTTCGCATGGCCGAAATGCTCATTGACGCGGCCGCCGCCCTTGGTCGCCACCGCGAAGAGAAGGGACTTGCCGGGGCTCGCTGCCTTGACCAATCCGATCGCTTCTCTCCTAGCCTCGACGTGATCACGGCGCTCCTCCGCGACCAGCTCCCAATAGGCCTTGCGTTTGCTGGCATCGTAGGTGACCTCGCCGGGAATCCGGTCGACTGTGAATTCCTGGCCACGATCTTCTCCGAGCAGGCCCACGGCATCTGCCCGGCACTGCCGGCAGTGGCGCATCAACTGGGCGCCGTTTTCGACACGATCCTGAAGAGCCTTCATCTCCATTGCGTTTGGGCCGCGCTGCCCGCTCAGACCGTAGTGCGTGCCGTGGGCCGGGTCCGAAATCAGCGGCATAAGGTTGTGCAGGAACGCGCCTCGCTCCTTAATCCATCTATTCACCTCGATCAGATGCTCATCATTCACGCCCGGGATCACCACCGAGTTGATTTTGGTGAGGATGCCCCGCGCGGTCAGCATCTCCAGGCCCAACATCTGCCGCTGGTGCAGGATCCGGGTGGCTTCAATGCCGACGTAGCGGCGATGATCGTGAAAGATCCAAGGATAGATCTTTGCACCGACCTCAGGGTCGACCATGTTGATCGTGATCGTCACGTGATCGACATTCATGTCAGCAAGCTCATCGACATGGTCGGGCAGCGCCAGCCCATTCGTGGATATGCAAAACTTGATGTCTGGGATTTCCCTGGCGACCCTGGCGAAGGTCGCCTTCGTCTTCTTCCAGTCGTAGCAGGCGTCGCCCGGTCCGGCGATGCCGAGCACGGAAAGCTGCGGCACCTCATTGGCGACCGCGATCACCTTGCGTAGCGCCTGATCGGGCGTCAGCTTTTCAGAGGCCACCCCAGGCCGGCTTTCATTGGCGCAGTCATATTTGCGATTGCAGTAGTTGCACTGGATGTTGCAGCCCGGCGCGACCGCGACGTGCATACGCGCGAAATAGTGATGAGCCTCTTCTGAAAAGCAGGGGTGATCCTTGATCTTCTCCCAGACAGCCGGATCCGTGTCGTCGGGCTTTGTCGACGAGCCGCAGGACGAAGACGCGCAGCCCCCGAGTTTCATGGTGCCAAGCAACTGGTCACCGAATGTCGTGCTGAGGCTCTCAAGCGAAATTGCCGGTGCAGACATGAACGGCTCCGTTGCTGCGTGATGTCGCAGTTCAAAGCGCAAGAGCTATGCCAGCCCAAAGAGCTGTTTCGGTTCATGAATAGGCTTCCCGTGTCACATTCCTTCGGATTGCTCCGACACACCTGTCGGGCTTACGACAGTGGACAGGCAAATAGGGTCGCGAGGCTAGCAGCCTCGGGCGCGCAGAGTGTGAGCGAGACCACTCCGGGCTGCTTACGCTTGACGTCATCACGACGTCCCGAATTTCTTAACCTTGATACCATGCCGGCGCAGGGCGTAGCCGATTATCCAGGGCGTGAGGCCAGGGATACGAGCCGCCCTGGCAAAACCCAACCGGCCTTGTCAATCGCGTCGATCAGCCACTAGCGTTCCGTCAGATGCGGGCGACAAGCGGCATGGTTCGGACGCCGGCCGTAAGGGGAGATACCTTGCTGCGGAGGCGCCGATGCGACTGGCCGGCAGCCGCAATCCGCTCGATCTGGTACAGCCTGTGGTATGAGGCGGCGAGTGCCTGATTGAGGTGCGTGGGTGTTGCCGGCAGTGGCGGCAATCTCCGGCTCTCCTTCAGCGTCCAGACGACGACTTCTCCATCACCCGTCTGCAGAAACGTGGGCAGGACGTTCACGACAATTGCCCAGCGTATGGCGAGCGTAATCTCCAGCTCGCTTGGCGCGGTCAGCACCTTCACATATCGTAGAGTCCCTGAGCGCGGTATCTGCTTAGGGCATGCGTGCGCCGGTCATCCGAATTTGAAGAGGATTCCGAAACCGCCGCGTGGATAGTTCCACTCGATCTCACCAGTCGTCCCGCACAAAATACGGCAGGTGCCGCACTCCATGCAGCCGTCGGCAGTGATCTCCACTTGACCCTTGTCGTTCAACTCATAACATTTCGCCGGGCAGACGTGGGTCAGCGCGAGCAAATTCGCGCTCGGCTTCTGGTGCGGTCGCACTTTGATGTGCGGGCGGCCGGAATCCACCAAGTAGCGGTTCTGGTAAAGCTTGTCCTCGACACGTGACTTCGTCGCTGCGCTGCTCATTTCGTCTCCCCTCAGCGCCACGCCAATGCAAGGCGGACCGCGTCGCTGACCAGCCCCCAGCGCGAGCGCGCCTTGATGAAGGCCGCCGTGGTCGCCTTTTCCTTCTCGATCTTCGGCGTGCCGTCGACACGCATGAAGTTCTGCGCAGCTTGCGACATCAACCGCGGATAAGTCGTGAAATAATTGCATGAATTGGTGTGGAGCAAGGCCGGCATGTCTTTGTATTTCCTCAGGTCCTTGACCACGAAGGACTTGTCCAGCATGGCTTTGTAAAGGGCGAGATTCCGTTTGTTCATCGGACCGTTGCGGCTCTTGACCTCGACGATTGCCTCAGCCGCAATGCGGCCGGAGGTCATGGCGAGGTTCGAACCCTCGCGGTGAATGGCGTTGTTCAGTTGCGCGGCATCGCCGACCACGACCCAACCATCGCCAAAGAGCTGCGGAATAGCCTTGTAGCCGCCTTCGGGAATGAGGTGTGCGGAATATTCTTTCACTTCCGAGCCGGCGATCAGCGGCCGGATCGAAGGATGGCTCTTCAAGGCATCAAGGAGAACGTAGGGGCTCTCGACCATCGCCGCAAAATCGGAGACGAGGCAGCCAATGCCCAGTGAGATGGACTCCTTGTTGGTATAGAGGAAGCCGAGCCCGGCCATGCTGCGGGAGGTCGTGCCCACCGCCTCGATCACGCAGCCCTCATCGCCCTTTACGCCGAACCGCTGCTCAATGACCTCTTCGGGCAAGAAATGCATTTCCTTGACGGCGAGGGCCACGGTTTGCGGCTTTGGCATCTCGCGCAGGCCGGCTCGAGTGCCAAGCAGTCCGCAGACACCTTCTGCGAGAACGACCACGTCCGCGTAGATGGCTCCGCCCGCCCGGTCTGTGCGGACGCCGATCACCCTGTCATTGGCATCACGGATGAGTTCCGTCACGGTCGTCTCGCACAGAACGGTCGCGCCGGCCGCGCGCACCTTACGCGAAAACCATTTATCGAACTGGGCACGGATGATCGTGTACCGGTTGGGCTTCGCCTCATTGAAGTCGTCCGACCTATAGTGAATCCCTGTATGGGATGTGTCGTCCATCACCCAAAGCCGCTGTTCAACCAAATGCCGCTCGAGAGGCGCATCATCCCGGAAATCCGGGATGATCTTCTCCAGCATGTTCGCGTACATGATGGCACCCTGGACATTCTTGGAGCCCGGATATTCACCCCGCTCCAACTGCAGCACCTTCAGGCCATGGCTGGCCATGGTGTAAGCAGCTGCGTTTCCGGACATGCCTGCCCCAACAACAATGGCGTCGAAGTTTTCCTCGATCATGTCCATCCCCTTAGCTCGAAAGCTTATCGCGACTGTGGGGCGACAGCCGCCGGGTGAAGGCTTCCGTCAGTGCGGGCAGGAAGCGGATCGCGTCGGTGACGATTCCGAGGTGAGCGAAATCGAAAATCGGCGCGTTCGGGTCGGTGTTGATGGCCACGATGAGATCCGCCCCCTCCACGCCAACCCGATGCTGGACGGCGCCGGAAATCCCGGCCGCTATGTAAAGCTTCGGCCGGATCGTCTTGCCAGTTTGGCCGATCTGCCGATCAGCTGGCATCCAGCTCTTCTGGACTAACGGACGCGAACAGCCGTGCTCGGCGCCGATTGCTCGTGCGAGGTTCTTCACAAGCTGCAGGTTCTCCGCCGCGCCAAGACCAAGGCCTCCCGCAACCACGACGTCGGCATAGGCAAGGTTTGCCTTCGCCGACTGATTGTCCGGCAGGAAGCCGAGGACTTTGGTAGCGATCTCGTCCTCGGCAAGCGAAAGCTTGTGCCGGATGACACGCCCGACCGGTTTATCCGTCCGCTGCGGCATGGGCATGACCCTCGGCCGCACGGTCGCCATCTGCGGGCGGAAATTGAGCGTATAGATCGTGCACAACAAGGAACCGCCGAAAGTCGGACGCGTGGCGGCGAGCGAACTGTCGGTATCTACATCGAGTTCGGTGCAGTCGGCCGTGAGCCCCGTTTGCAAGGTCGTCGCCACGGAGCCGGCAAGATCCCTGCCCAGTGTGGTGGCACCGAGAAGAAGGATTTCGGGTTTGTGGGTATCGACCAGATCCGTCAACGCCTTGGTGAAAGGTTCATTCCGATAGTCGGCGAGCAGGGGCGCCTCGGCGATGTAGACAAGGTCAGCGCCATACGCGAATGCTTCGGCAACGGCGTTCCCCACGGCCTCTCCCGGCGGTCCAAGCACGACACCTGCAAGCTGGACCTGAAGCTTGTCTGCTAAGTTGCGGCCTTCGCCGAGCAGTTCGAACGATACCGGATGGACCTCGCCACGTTCGAGCTCGATGAAAACCCAAACGTGCCGATAGTCCTTGAAATGGGCGGGCAATTCCTTCTTTATGCCGGCGCGGCCGGCGGCAGGGCGAGGGGTTTCTCCGTTCGCGGTCGACATCGTTTTGCTCCTTGCCGTCACGCGCCGCCGTTAAAGGCGAGCTCATGTTCCAGCGCCGGCTGGCGGGTGAAGATTGCGGTGATGAGTTCGTCAGCGACATCGCGCAAGGCCTTCTCGGCGGTGTCGATTTGTGCCGCCTTTTCAGCTCGAGCAGGAGGGGCGAAAACACGTTTGACGACCGTCGGTGAACCGCGCAGGCCGCATTTGGTGAGATCCTCAATGCCGGCGTCGGCCGCGCTCCATTTCAAGACCTGGCTGCGCGCGGCGCACAAGGCGTCCTGGATCGAGCCCCGGCGGATCTCGTTTGTGCCTTCCAGCATGGTGATGAGGCAAGGGAGCCTGCTCTTCAGCATCTGTGTGCCGCCTTCGGAACGGCGCTCGACCTTGATCTCGCGTGCAGCAAGGTCGACAGAAGGGATCTTCGCGACATAGGTCAGTTGCAGGAGTCCGAGGCGCTTGGCGATGCCGGGCCCGACCTGGGCGGTGTCGCCATCGATCGTCTGCTTGCCGGTGAAGACGAGGTCTGGCGTGCCGAACGTCTCGCCAATCTTCGCGATTGCCTGGGAAAGGGCGAACGAGGTTGCCAGCGTGTCGGAGCCGGCAAAATAGCGGTCGGTCAAGAGCACCGCTCGGTCGGCGCCGTAACCGAGCGCCTTGCGCAGCGCGTCCTCTGCCATGGGCGGACCCATGGTGAGCACAGTGACTTCGCCGCCATGTGCGTCGCGCAGTCTGAGCGCTTCTTCGAGGGCGAACAGGTCGTAAGGGTTGATGATGGTCGGAACACCCTGGCGCATGATCGTGTTCGTGACCGGATGGACCCTTATCTGTGCCGAGTCCGGCACCTGCTTGATGCAGATTACGATGTGCATTGGCGGTTTCTCTAGGCTCCTGTCCGGGTCCGGCATTGCGGTTTCTCCTTTGTCCGCATTATTCGTGCCAAGTCTCTTGCGCTCCCCTTTCCTACAACTTCGGCTGGTTGCTTCTGACGGCGCTGTGGTGATGACCGCATTTGGCGGCTGCTCGACATTGTCGCGTCGCACCCTTGTCGCCGATCATTCCCGTCCGAACCGCTTCAGTACCGAGTCGAACGGAACAAAGGTGTGACCCGGCGCGGCAGGTTTGTTCGGATCGTGGTCCTTGAGCACCTTGAAAATCCGATGCGTGAGCGGCGAGGAAATCGCAAAGTCCTCGTAAGCTCGTTCGAGCGTCGCGCGCACCCTCGCGGCAATCACCTGGTCGGGCAGACCGGAGAAATCTTCTTCGGCGAGGTATTGGCCCACACGCTTCATGATATGGAGCCGCGAGACATTCAGTACCTTCGGGTCATAGGCGACGCCTAGGACTGAGAAGAATTCCTCTGCAGCCGACAAGCGCTTCAGTCGTGCGAGGATGTCGGTGACATCCATGGGGCGGCTGTCAGCGGAACAATTCATTGCATTCTTCCTGGTCGCAAAACTGTGGCCTCTGTGCGCTCGCGCACGGCTGACTTGGACCCGCACAGCTCGATGAGGGATGGCTCGCTGCACATTCCATCGTAGAGCTCGACCAGTCGAGTTGCAGTGACGGTCGATTTGGTCTCGGCCGCCTCGCGTCGGACGCGGGCCACCATCGCGGCTGCCAGATCCGGGTCGAGATCGCGACCGCTTTCGCTCAGCACATGGGCAATCGCAGTGGCGCCGGAATGCTTGCCGATGACGATCCGCCGGCAGCGGCCCACGAGAGTCGGATCGAGCCCCTGATAAGTACGCGAGTCCTTCAGCAGCCCTGCGACGTGAATGCCGGATTCGTGGGTGAAAACATCGGCGCCGACGACCGGCTTAGTGGCTGCGGTCTGCCGGCGGGCGGCCCAAGCCACCTGGGCGGCGAGGCCGGGCAATGCGGTCAGCTCAATGCCGGTGTCTGCGCCGTCGAAGACTGCCATTGCGGCGGCCACCTCCTCCAGCGCGGCATTGCCCGCACGCTCGCCGAGCCCCAGGACGGTGACGGAGGCATGGCGCGCGCCTGCGCGGATCGCCGCCAGCGTGTTGGCGCCAGCAAGTCCGAGATCGTTGTGCGCATGAAATTCAAGGTCGATTGGAGACTGCACCACGAGCTGGGCGACAAGTTCGAAGGTCGAAAACGGGTCGAGAACACCGACTGTGTCGGCCAGCCTCACGCGGCTTGCGCCGGCGCGTGCGGCCGTCTCGATGACGCGGGCGAGATGATCCCGATTGGCCCGCGAGGCATCCTCGCAGCCCACCGCGACGAAGAAGCCGGCATCGGCGGCGCGCCTGACCATATGATCGATGACCTGGAGCGCTCCCGCCTTGTCGAGGCCGAGCTTGGCGGCAAGTTGGATGTCCGACGCAGGCAGCGACAAATTGACCGCTTGGACGCCGCTCTCGATCGCTGCATCGAGATCCAACGACGTCATCCGGCACCAGGCCATGAGCCGAACCGGAAGACGCCGCGCTACCACGGCGCGAATTGTTTCCATCTCGTCGACGCCCATGACCGGCGTGCCGATCTCGATCTCTGTCACGCCAGCCGCCGCAAGAGACTCAGCGATCTCCAGCTTTTCCGTCGTGGTGAAGGCGACGCCCGGCGCCTGCTCGCCATCGCGCAAGGTCGTATCGTTGAGGGAGACATGACCGGTCATGACAGGCAGCCTGTTCTTCTGCGGCTCACGCATAGACCGGACTACCCGGCCCAGAACCGGAAAAGCTGCGCAGCTTCCCCACGATTCCCGGCATGACCTCGAGCACCCGGTCGATGTCCTCTTCGCTGTTGTCCCGCGCCAAGGAGAAGCGGACTGCCGCGTGTGGCGTTTTCATCGCGCTTAGGACATGGCTTGGTTCCAGAGAGCCGGAGGTGCAGGCCGAGCCAGAGGAACACGCGATGCCAATGCGGCTGAGGAGAAGTGGAATTCCATCACTTTCGACATGTTCGAAGGAGATGTTTGCGGTGTTGGGCAACCGTTGCAAGGGATCACCAGTGACACAGGTGCTTGGGATGCGCTGGAGGATCCCGCCCTCCAGGCGATCGCGGAGCGACTTTACCCGTGTGGTCTCGTCGTCCATGAATTTCAAGGCGAGTTCGGCCGCCGTGCCGAGCCCGGCTATGCCGGGCGTATTCTCGGTTCCAGCACGCCGGTTGTGCTCTTGGTGACCCCCCTTGATCAGCGAATGGAAATCGACGCCACGTTTTACGAAAAGCGCACCGATCCCTTTCGGCCCGTGCAGCTTGTGGCCGGAGAGCGACAGCATGTCGATTGCGGTCGACTTCAGGTCCATCGGAAGCTTGCCGACCGCCTGCACAGCATCGGTATGGAATAGGGCGCCCACTTCCTTGGCCAACTCGGAAAGCCTTGCCACGGGGAAGATCACACCAGTCTCGTTGTTCGCCCACATTATTGACACGATTGCAACCTGTGGGGTGAGGGCGGCCATATAGGCGTCGAGATCGAGCCGACCACGGCAATCCACCGGGATCCTGTGCACCTTGAGGCGGCGGGTCTTCTCAAGATGCGCGCAGAGCGTCAGCACGGCGGGATGCTCGACCGCGGACGTCACGATCTCGGTTCGGTTGGGCGCCGCCTCGAGCGCTGAAAGAAGCGCTGCATTGTCGCTTTCTGTCCCACCCGAGGTGAAAGTGATCTCATCCTCGAACTCCGCGCCGATCAGAGCTTGCAACTGCCTCCGCGCCTTTCTCACCGCCGCACTGACTGAGGCGCCAAGAGCGTGTGCCGACGAAGGGTTGCCGAATTGATCCCTAAAGAACGGCAACATCGCTTGCACGACCTCAGGATCGACCCGTGTGGTTGCGTTGTTGTCGAGGTAGACAGGCTTCATAGGTGCGATCCTCAGTTAAACAGAATGACGCGAGCGGTAGACCGACTCGTTGAGCCTCTGGCGCATGCCGTTGATGATCATTTGAACTGGCAGCGCGCGCAGGCGCCCGGAGTGTTTGACGTAAACCGGATCTCCGTCGATATGGACATGTTCGCAGTGGCCGTAGGTCAGCCCGCAGGTAAGGACGCCCGAACGCGATAACGCTACCGATGAGCCGAATTTGGCGCAGCGGCGCGATTTGTCCGCAAGCAGCTCGGGTGCCACCAGGAACCGAGCTGCTTCGGGAGGCGACGTTCTTTGAATCCTACTGGGAGCGAATGGCGGTCCCGAGATCGGCTTTGACCTTGTCTTTTTTTTTAGGACGGGGACATCTGTTGTGCCGGCCATATAAGTCTCCTCTGCCGCAAAATCACTCTGTCGGCCGCACAGACGCTTCGGGCGTTTAACTGAAGGACTTGCCGCAGCCGCACTTTTCGCGCGCATTGGGGTTATCGAAGACAAAACCGGAAGATTGGAGCCCGGTGAGGAAGTCGACGGTCATGCCGGCTACATGGGGTTGGGAGCCCGCGTCCACGAACAGCTTGACCCCATCTGTGTCAGTGATCGCGTCGCCCTCGCGCGACACGCTCTCCAGGCCCATTAAGTATTTGAAGCCTGCGCAGCCGCCGGCCTCGACCATAATGCGAAAGCCTTCCGCCGGCTCGCTGGCACGGCAAAGAGCAGTCTTGAAGGCGGCAACAGCGTTGTCGGTGAGCGTAATCATGGCTCCATTCTCCTCAGTCCGCGACCTGCTTGCCCATCACGTTGCATGCACCGTGCCAAAGCCAAAAAACGTTTCAACACAGCGCGGCATCTCTCGCACTGGTGCCTCTTGATTGCTGATAAGGTGTCGGCCAATCGACACGTGCTGTCGGGTTTGTCGGGTCCGGCACGAGGGATGTTGGCCTGAGTTCTTGGGTGAACTCACATCACCAAGGACAGAACTTCTTCTGAGCTTGCCTCGGCGCAATTGGCACGGTTTTTGAAGCTCCGTTTGGCGAGACGGCAAGAGCATGCCGATCCACAACCATGCCGTGGGTGCCATCGCGATGGATGGGGCGAAGCAAGGGAGTAACATGTCAGGACCGTGGTCAGATACGCGTTGTTGGCAAAGCAGCGCCGCTCGTGGCATCCGAATGCCCGCTTGGCCGATTGCGACAACATCCATACTGGCTCACCACCGCCCAGTAGCCGCCGACCGGCTCGATGGGATGCCATCGGCATGTGGCTGCTCGCCGGTTTTCGCATTGGTGCGACGCCGTGCGCACGCTGTCCAGCGACACCTTGTTCATGGGCCAGCAGCAGATCAGGATCGAGCATTTCGGCGCGCCTTATCGGCTGAAGGTTCCCGGGCAGGGCAGATGATCCTCACACGTCGTAGAAACAGGGGTAAGCATGGACCAACGCGAGAAACCGTCGCCCGACGAAATCCGGCGGGCGTGCAAAGACAATCCGAAGATCCGGGAGCATGATCTCGCCGCTCGATTGGGCATTTCGGAAGCCGAGTTGGTCGCGGCGCATTGTGGTCACGGCGCGGTGCGCATCGAGCCGCGCGTCGATGATCTGCTGACCGGCCTCGAAGCGGCCGGCGAGGTGATGGCGGTCACCAGCAACGAAAGTGCCGTGCACCAAAAGATTGGCGTCTACGGCAAAGTGGTCACCGGCAACCAGCATGCCATACTGCTCGGCGACGAGATCGACCTGCGCATCTTCCCGAAAGCCTGGGCGTATGGCTTCGCCGTCGAGAAGCGCGAGGGGGCCGAGATCCGCCGCAGCCTGCAATTCTTTGATGCCACCGGCGAGGCGATGCACAAAGCTCATCTCACGCCCGCCTCGAACCTGCAGGCCTATCAGGATCTGACGGCAGAGCTTGTATCCCCCGACCAGGAGCCGATCATATCGCTCGAGGCGAGCGGGGCGCGCGATAACGCAGTGAGTCCAGACCACGCCACCACGGTCGACGACCTACGCGAGCACTGGGGCCGGCTAAGCGACGTGCATCAGTTCTACCATATGTTGAAGACACTGAAGCTCAGCCGCTGCCAGGCGATGCGTATGGCCGACGAGGATGACGCCTGGCTACTCGACAATGATGCCATTGGCGCCCTGTTCCAACAGGCGGCCGAAGACGAGATGCCGATCATGTGCTTTGTCGGCAATCGTGGTTGCATTCAGATCCATTCCGGCCCGATCAGGTCGGTCAAGCAGATCGGGCCGCGGATCAATGTGCTCGAAGAGACCTTCCATCTGCATCTTAGGACCCATCGCATCCGCGAGGTCTGGGCCGTGCGCAAGCCGACGAGGGATGGTCACGTTACGTCCATTGAAGCCTATGGCGCGGACGGCAAGATGATCATCCAGTTCTTCGGCACGCGCAAGGAAGGCGAACGTGAGGGCAGCGACTGGCGGTTTCTGGCCGAGAGTCTGCCACGCGTTCCCGGTCCGACCTCCAGGGGTGTGTTGACTACCGACAGGTCCTCGGATTGAATTGGCCGCGATAGGACTCAGCACCACGTTCCGACAGCGGCTCGCGAGCAAATCTAGGTCCATGAGCGGAAAGGATGCCGTCGTAGCGCATGCGCATGGTCAGGTGATGCACGCCGGAATGGACCGCATCTATACAGTCAAGCTGGTCGCCGGTCGGCACCGGTGCGCACGAGTGCATCGCCGTCTGCCGGAAAAGCCTTGCAGCGCCTGCGAGCGATAAAACGCATACGCCATCAGCGCCGAACCGAAGCGCGGCTTGACCTTTTTGATATTTCCGATCGTCTCGCGCAAGCGCCGTCGGGTCTTCTCGGACCGCACCCGATCCTTGCGCTGGATCGCGTCATTGCTCAATCCGGGCCGTGCGAGCGATCTACTCGCTCGTCGACCGGCAGGCTGTGCAGCAACAGCCAAGCCGAACAGCCCGATGTCGCGGGCTCGACAAAACCGACCACGGATGTCGGTTGTCGGACGTTGTCATAAGAATGATGGACAGGTGATCATCAGCGGCAGACCCAGCGCAGGCTGGCATTGCTTGGTGCACCGCCATGGCTACCCTATCCGGCACGCGACTTGCTTCGACAATTTGATCAGCAGGG
Source organism: Mesorhizobium sp. C416B (assembly GCF_030323165.1). Classification (NCBI taxonomy): domain Bacteria; kingdom Pseudomonadati; phylum Pseudomonadota; class Alphaproteobacteria; order Hyphomicrobiales; family Phyllobacteriaceae; genus Mesorhizobium; species Mesorhizobium sp. C416B. The sequence goes on along the minus strand of NZ_CP100471.1, from coordinate 2,787,920 downwards.
CAGAGGTGATTGACCAGTCTCTCAACCCTAACGGGGAAGCAGCCGCTTTGCTTCATGACCGGAGCGCGGCGGAGATGCCCCTCTGATCGACTTCGCAACCCATCTCATCCGCGCTGGTGCAGGTGGGCTGTATCAGGCGACAGAATCTAGAAGGCGCCCGACAAGAGACGTGCCCATGCTGGAAATCGACTTTATGAACAGCGGTGCAATCTCAATTGAGCCATGAACGCCAATGTAGAGAAAACAAAATGGCGACCAACCCCGTTCCAGATCATGTCCCGCCCGAAATGGTGAGGGACTTCAGCCTGTTTACATCGCCAGGGATGCCACCAACACCCAACGGGGATCCACACGCAGCTGTCGCTTGCGTACATGACGGGCCTCCGATCTTTTACTCCCGCTACAACACGCAAGATGGCCGGGGTACCTGGGTCATCACCCGTGCCGCGGACCAGCGGAAGGTGCTGCAGGACGCAGAGACTTTTTCCAGCCATCGCAGCATCTTCTCCTCCATACTGGGTGAGAACTGGCCGACGATCCCGCTTGAGCTCGATCCACCGGCCCATGGCGTCTTTCGCTCACTGCTTAATCCGCTGCTTTCGCCAAAGCGGGTGTTGGCTTTGGAACCGGCTGTCCGCGAACGGGCGGTCGAGCTGATCGAAAGGATCGCCGCGTCGCGCACAAGCTGCGACGTGATGAAGGATTTTGCCTTTCCTTTCGCGGTGAGCACCTTTCTTCGCTTTCTGGGGTTGCCTGATGACCGACTCGATACATTCGTCGGCTGGGGGAAAGATCTGCTCCACGGCGACGATAAGGAACGACCTGTGGCTGCCCGGACGATCGTGGCATTCATCGACGAACTTGCAGCCATGCGCCGCGATGAGGCGGTTGACGATTTCATGACCTTTATAGTGCAGGCACAGGTCGAGGGCCGCCGGCTGACTGACACCCAAGTCCGCGGCATCGGCGTGCTTGTCTTCGTCGCTGGGCTCGACACGGTCGCAGCAGCTATAGGCTTTGACTTGGCGTACCTCGCACGCAACCTCAAAGATCAGCAATTGCTGCGGAGCGAACCGGACCGCATCCCGCTCGCAACCGAAGAATTGCTGCGGGCCTATCCGCCCATTCAGTTGATCCGCGTGGCCACGAAAGATATCGACTTCGAAGGCGCGCCGATCCGGAAGGGGGACTATGTTTCCTGCGCCACGATGATTGCCAATCGTGACCCGGCGGAATTCGAATGCCCCAACACGATTGATTTGGAGCGGGAGGACAACCGCCACGCAGCGTTTGGCTATGGTCCCCACCGTTGCCTTGGCTCACACCTTGCCCGGCGCGAGATTGTCATTGGCCTGGAGGAGTGGCTGGCGCGCATCCCGGCTTTCAGGATCAAGCAGGGTACGGCGCCGATAACTTCTGGCGGCCATGTGTTCGGGATCGAAAATTTGATCCTGGACTGGTCTTAGGCCCGCCCCGAGCCCGGGCACAGACAATGGAGGCAGCGCCATGCGCATCATCGTCCAAAAGGCCAAATGCCAGGGCCACGCGCGATGCGCGGCGCAAGCGCCGGACATCTTTAAACTCGATAATGACGGTTACATCCTGCCTGGTGACATTGAAGTTGCGGAAGGGGAGGAACTGCCTGCATCACGAGGCGCGCGATCCTGTCCTGAACGTGCGCTGGAACTCACCCGCTGACGCTCTGGATGAGACGGCATTCAACCGTGAGTCTGGCTTGAACCATGTGGCCGCACTCAGCACGCGACCTCTGTCCCGCACGGTTCACGTCCAACTCTGCGGGGCAAATTCCGGCGCCAGTGTTCCCCGTGAGGCGCAAACGGCAGGGCCGGGGTTCGCGAACCTCTTCGAATCACAGAATTTGCGCCAGAGCCGATGGACCAGACGAGAATTGCCGAACTACTCGACGCGAGGCGACCCGGAGTGCCGTACCGAAGAACTGCCCGACCCATGTTGCGGCAGGCCGGGTCTCTGCATGATTTGATAGGGCGAAACCAGGAGAACGCACCATATTTGCCCAACATTATGCCCGGCTCAGCACCGGCCAATGGCCGCAGCTGGAGAGAAGGTTCGACCAGCATGTGCTTGCCTGTGTGCTTTCACGTGCGCTCGAGGAGATCGAGGCCGGCGAGGCGACGGCGACGGAGGCAACCGGACTTTCGCGCGCCGAGTTGCGCGATGTCCTGTCCCGCTGTTTCCCTGCTTTTCCTATCAACGCGTTTGCCTTGGAAGAGGGGAGCGAGCCTGAGCCGGATCTGGAAGAAGAACTTCTGCGCGGACTGCTGCTGGCGCATGCCCGGCCCGACGACAAGGCAAGCGCCCGCTTCGCCAAGATCATCGCCCGGCGTGCCATGCGCAATGACCACCTCTGGCAAGACCTTGGCCTTTTTAGTCGAAGCGACCTCGGCCGCCTGCTCGCCTCGCATTTTCCGACGCTGGCGGCCGGCAACACCCAAAACATGAAATGGAAAAAATACTTTTACCGAAAGCTCTGCGAGGCCGAAGGCTTTTCGCTGTGCAGCTCCCCCAGTTGCCGGGACTGCAATGATTTCGAAAGCTGCTTCGGCCCGGAGGAAGGCGAAAGCCGCCTCACACGGACCAAGGACAACGCCCAGGATTGAGAGCCGCTTGCGTCAGTCGTACAGCGTCAGAGCTCGCGCCGCGCCATCTGTCTGTTGTCAAATCTCGACGGACGCCTTGGGGGATTTGAATACTGTGCGCTCGCGATGCTCGCTTCGGCGGGTCGTCGTCATGGCAGGCGCGAGTCGAATGTTTGTTAGATGCCGCCACAACCTAAGCCGGCATCATCAATCGCTACAAGCGCAAGGAGTTGAAGGACACGTTGCGCGATCTTGAGCAGGCCGGACTTGGTGACCAGCTCGTTAGGTTTTCCAATTCATGAGTGGCTAGAGCGATGGCTGTACTGGCGTTCGATCTCGTTTATTTTTCCGGCCTGACGGCAGACCAACTGCTAGGCAGCGTCATCTCACTTCTGGCGTGTTTGCTCCTTTATAACGCTCTGGCTCCGGACCGAGTTAATCGATAGGTCGGCGGCCGCTCGGCGTCACTGCTAATGCCCTGATACGATTTTAGGAAACGGGGTCTGCAGTGTTTTCTTCCGCTTCGGCGCCACATAGCTTTCAACCAGGCGAAATGCTCGACGTCGACAGTTACCAGCGGCCGTAGGTTGATGGTCACCGTGTTTGGCGCTCAGAACTTCCTGCGTGCTAGTCAATGGCGAGCATCGGAAGCGATTTTGCAGGTTTTGCGCTGACGGGATTCTGGCTCGGCCCGCCGGTCGGGTTCGTCAAAAGGTGCTAATATAGCGTTGTATGTCCGATCGGCGGTAGTAGCCGCTTACTGATCGCCGGACGGTCATCCCTGAACCTTGTTGCACCGCACCTGGAGTGCTTAGGGAATGATATTATTTGACAAATGGAAAAATCACGTAGGAGCCAAAGTAAAATTTTATTATATCTGACTCCTGAGAATTACCAAGTACTGATCCAAGAACGAATCTTTCGCGGGCCGTTAAGTTGTTTTTCAACTCTAGTGCGTCACTATGGGGTCCGTAGGTCCCAAAAAATGTCCCATCCTTTGCAGGGCAAAAAGGAGGCGTACTATGGCAAGAATTTTTGAAATTCTTACGGGCAGTCTGACTGCCGGATCTGTTCTCGTAATTCTTTGCATGCCAGCGACTGCAGCTGGAATTAATGTCGGAGGCGTCGGCGGGGTATCCGTCGGCAGCGGAGGCGCCAGCGCTAATGTGGGCGGCAACAGCGGCGCTACGGCTAGCGTATCCCTAGGCGGTTCTGGGGCAAATGCCGCAGCCTCCGTCGGCGGCACTGGCGGAGCGACTGCTTCCATCGGCACCGGCGGCGCCAATGTCGGTGTCGTCACCGGGGTCGGTACCGACGTAAATGTCGGCGTTGGAACCAATCCAGCCGCCAACCCCAGCAACCCGACCGCTTCGAGCAACCCGAATCTGGCTAGCGTTGTCGGCGATATGTCGAACGCCCAGGTCACTCGGATGAAGAAGCGCTGCGTCGAAGTGCTTAGCAACGAAGATACCTATGATCGTGAGCTGCGCCGGCTCTGCTTGCTGATCTCGCGCCGCTAACCAGCGACCCCTTTCCGACCTGTCGGGGCTGTCGACATGACACTCTCCAGTTCCGGCAGTGGAAGCCCGCCCGCCGAAAGGTTGGCGGGCTTTTACAGTCAGCGTTTTTCCATCCGCAGCAGGCAGGATTTTTAGGCACTTTCGCGTATGTAAACGTTGACACTTAAGGCGCTTTCGCCTCGTAGGCAAGTTGTGTAACGCCTTGTTCTTGAACAAAAAATGTGAGAACGCCTAGTTGCTTAAGCGAAAAGCGCCTTACCGAGCGGATATCAAAAATAAACATTGTAGCGATCTTGCAACCGCCCGAGGCCGCTTTTACGCGTTCGGAGCAAGTCTAAGGCCGATAAGTCATCGTTTTGCTTATGTTTCTTCACGTCACGGTGGCGGTAGGTGTAGCCGGGAATGTCCTGCAAATGGAACGTATTGCCGGGAGGCGAGTAGCGGTAGATAAATCCGAATTGGTCGGTGATCCCGTTGACGCTCGAATAAGTGATCTCGCCATACAGATACATATGGAAGGGAACCCGCCCCTATGTGAGTATCGGACAGGAAAAGCTCATTCAGCACATTGTTTGTGATAGGGCCGCCGCGATCAAAAGCTGCAGGGCTAAGAGCATCGTCTGCCCCGAGCACCCGTTCAACGTCATTGATTTCTCCGGGATGGTAATGCGGAGTTGGCGGCAAGTTGCAAAGCCGGAGGCTCGCCCGAATCTCGTTTATGATGGCAGGAGTGCGTCCGAAATTCTTGATCGAGTATGCCGCTTCCGGAATTGGTCTTTTGTTGTCGGGCTTGTCAGCCCAATCGTGCGTCACCCCCACCAACGGTTTGGTGGCGGTGACGAACAAATACGGGCGCTCGATATCGAGCAAAGCCTTTTCGGCAATGTCGGCGCTGCGCTGGGTGTGCCTAGCAGCCTCTTTGGCGTAGTAAGCAGCGGCCATAGCAGCGGCGAGCGTGAAAGCACCCACGATAGCGCCAATGGTGGTCCAGTTCGCCGACTGTTGGGCAGCGTCGGCAGCGTTCCACTGGGCACACAGATCGGAACTGCGATCATCGTGACCTGCTTGGCATGGGTTAGTGTAACTTGGGGGTTCATTTGCCTGTTGGACTGGCGGAGGGCTTGCCGCAACAGGGTTGCCTATGGTCTCTTGATGCTGTTCGGAATGTTGGGGCTGAGTGCTCTTGCGCTCGTCTGGCGGTAAAGCCGCCCCGAGTAAAACTACTCCGAAAGCCGCAATGAGGATGCCCCGATAGCGTCTAAGCATTGCAGTAAGAACGCAGCGCTAAAGCCCCCGGGCTTATTTTGTTGTTCAAAATACGCTCGGTTTCGTGAATGTCCATAGTCGCCAATTTTTCGGCGAGTTGGGCATAGGTAACGCCCTTCCGCTTCAACTCTGACTTCAAAAGGTTCTTGGCTTTCGTCTCGTATTCGACGGTCTGCGGGTCGTCCTTGCCTGCCATAGCCTCGCCTCAAAAAATATCATCACAGTCGGTGGTACAGGCCCCTGTATTTGGCGATACAAGCCCCGCATATAACCGGATATGATGACAATAGCCCAACACTTCCTCCTTTCCGCCGAAAGCCGCTCCCTTTCTCTGAAAGAGATTTACAAGGGTGGCGAGGAAAAGGCTTACGACGCGTTCAAGCGCCTTCGCTGCGCTTCGACTCAAGGCGAGCCTGTTTGCCGGAAATGCGGGTGCCTGGATCATTACGACATTCCGACCCGTCGCAAGTTCAAGTGCGCCGCTTGCGGGGGCGCAGTTCTCGGTTACGAGGGCACGATCTTCGCCTTGGCGCAAGCTGTCGTTTGTCGATCTGCTCGCCGCGATCTGCCTGTTTGTTAACGGCGCGAAGGGCATGTCGGCGGTCCAGTTCTCTCGCGATCTGGACGTGCAGTACAAGACCGCCTTTGTGCTGGCTCACAAGCTGCGCGAAGCCTGTCGGCTGAAACCAAGAACGAAACCCTTGAAGGCGAGGTCGAGATTGACGGCGCTTACTTTGGTGGCGTGGTGCGCGCCGAGGGCGCGCGCTTCTGCTACTGCGCGAACGCCTCTGGAGTCGATTTTTAGCAGCTCATTGGCGTGATCTTCAGTTCCTTCGCCACAAAGCCCGGCGGAGAAGAGTATGCTGCCTGGCCTATTCATTGGCCCAAGTCCGCTTGCCACGGCAGCTATCGTTGTCATTTTTACATCAGACGATCGTCTCGTGAGCAGTGGACCGCAAAGTTGCGAAGACGCAGTTGCCCTTTGCTTCTACTGTGCATAGAAGCCATTTGTGCGGGCAGAGGTAAAAAAATGGGTGCGGTGCTGTGGGAATAAAATTCGAAAAGCTAAATAAACTGCGGGAGTCTCTACTAGAGGCAAATCACGATTTCCGCGCCAGCACCCAATTGTTCAATAGCTTGGATGTCGCGAAAATTGATCGCGAAATGGATCTTGAAGGTCGTGGAACGCAGCGAGGCGAGGCTAACCAGCCCCCGAAAACGGCCAAGAATTTCGACGATATAGAGCACACAGTTATCGAGAGGGTCGAGGACGAAAAGAAGGCCGCACATCACACACTCGAAGACAGCCTACAGCTACTCTCCGGCCGATTGGCTGGCCTCGACTTTGAAGAGCAGTTTGGTCTGATCCGTCAGGCGAACGCCGCCAGTGTTTCCGATTTCAAGGCCTCGATCGCGGTGGGCCTGGACGAACTTCACGGATTGCGCAAATCGCTCAACGATGCGGAGAAAGAACACGACTGGTTCAAACAGAAGCACGGGCTTGTCCGGGCTGTGAGGGTTCAACACGGAGCGGCCCATGTTTTCCGAGTGTCCCTGCTAATCTTCCTGTTCCTCATTGAAACGGCGATGAACGGAAATTTCCTCGCAAAGGGAAATGAACAGGGATTCTTTGGCGGGCTCCTCGAAGCCGCCGCTTTCTCGTTTTTGAACATCGGCGCCGCTCTGCTGTTCGCAATATTCTGTGCACGCCTGGTGACTCACAGATCGCTTTTTGTGAAGTTGATCGGCGCGCTGTCGATAGTGGCCTATATCGGCTTGGCATTGACCATAAACCTAGCGCTTGCGCATTACCGCGAGGTTAGCGGGTCCTTTGTGGACGGAGCCGGCGTCGAGGTCGTGCGCAGCATGCTCGCCAATCCGGCTGGCCTTATGGACGTGAAATCCTGGCTTCTGTTCGGCATTGGTCTCATGTTTTCGATCTTTGCGTTTATCGACGGCTGGTTCGTTCTCGACCCATACCCGGGCTATGCGGGTGTCGAAAACAGATTGGTGGCTCGCCGGGAAGACTACATCGAGCGCAAGAGCGAGCTCATCGAGGCTCTGCAAGAGGTGCGCGATGAGCACAACGAGAAGGTGGAGGACATCGTCAAGCGGCTGGGGAGCAGACGCAGGGAGCATCGAGCGATCATCGACCATCGGTCGAGGCTGCTGACGCTCTTTGCGCAGCATCAAGACCAGCTGGAGCGAGCCTGCAACCAGCTTCTCTCAAAGTACAGGGAGGCCAATTTCCAGGCCCGCACAGAGCCAGCGCCAAAACATTTTGCCACACCCTACAAACTTGAGCGCATAAAACCCCTGATATCGTCCGACGATGAATGGAGCGAGAAGGACCTGGGCGCCTCAATTCGTGACGCGCAGGAAGAACTCAACGCTCAGGTGCGGCTCATCGGGCTGGAATGCGAGCGCGGGATCGAACAGTACCGAGATCTCGACAAGCTTCATCCGGATAGCGTGAATGGCTAGGCGGGGTCGCAGAAGAAAGAAAGGCAGTGGCGGCACAATTGTCGCAGCAGCCGGATTGGCCGTACTGTCGGCTGTGATGCTGGCCGGTTTTGTTTGGATGTGGTCGAGATCCGGGAAGGACCAAATCGACATCAGCACGAATTGCCCACTGAACGGACCTGTGAGCCTGACAGCGGTCTTGATCGACGCCACCGACCCGATTTCGCCGATAACCATGGCGGATCTGAAGAATGAATTCCGCAAGACCATTGGGCGCGTCGAGCCTGGCGGCTATCTCAAGATATTGACGCTGGGCGCGAGGCCCGGCGACCTGACTGTGATGTTTGATGGATGCAATCCGGGCGACGGCTCGACGGTCGACAGCTGGACGAACAATCCGTCTCGGCGGCAGAAGAAATGGGAAGATGCGTTCGAGGACCCTTTGACGAACCTTCCCGACCAGATTCCCAATGGAGAATCCGCGAGCCAATCTCCGATCATGGCCGGAATTCAGAAAATCAAACTGTCGCTATTCGATAGCAGTTTGGCGAAAGAGAAGACCGCTAAGCGAATAATAGTCGCGTCAGATATGATCGAACATACGGCGCTGTACTCACAATATCGTTCGGGTCTCGATTATCAGAAGTACCTTGATAGCGCGGCTGACAGGACTTACGGGACATCGCTCGATGGCGTCGGGTTTACGATACTCTACGTCGATAGGGCGAAGAAGCCATTTGGCTCTTTCGAACATGCAGAGTTCTGGACCCGGTGGGTTCAAAGCCATCATGGTGATTTTGAGAAGCTGGTAGGGTTGGAGGGGTTAAACTAATGGCCAAGAAGCGAGGGGAGTCGTTCTTAGGACATCCGAGCCTGCCCCTTTTCGTCTTTGCGACGCTAACCCTGGGTGGCTGCGTGTTCATCGCAATAGCCAAGCTGTCGGGCGTAGACCCTATAATGGCGGCGAGCGCACCGGTGTGCCTGATGCTCATCTATCTTGCCGCGTCCGTCTTCACCGGCAAGCTACGGCTCCACGATGAGCAAACAGGCGACAATCTCTACTACATGGGTTTCCTGTTTACGTTGACGAGTCTCGGCGTATCGCTGTTTCAGTTTGGTTCCGAAGGATCCACCGACACAATCGTGAGGAACTTTGGTATCGCGGTGACGTCGACGATCACGGGCATTGCTTTGCGGATCTTTTACAATCAGATGCGCCGCGATCCTGCCGACATCGAACGGACGGTCAGGCACGAACTCGCGGATATGACGCGGCGTGTAAGAGCCGAGATGGAAAGTGTAACCAGGGAATTCGCTGACTTTCGCCGCGTAAGCAATCAGATGTTGGAGGAGGGTTTTGCCGAAATCGCCGTTCAAGCGGAGCGGAACGGAGAGCACATAAGATCGGCCCTGGATAAAATCGCGATGGAATCGATCAGACCAGTTCAAGAGGCCTCGGGAAAGCTCAGCAATGCTTTGAGCCACAATTTTGGGCAGATCGAAAGTCAGTTCTCGTCGATCGCACAGCGCGTCGAGGCGGCAGCCGATCTGCTCGACAAAGCCAACAGCTCAATGTCCTCTTCAGTTGGCAGACTGGGTGAACAGGCCGAAAGCGTAGCCACCAAGTTGGAGAAGGTTGTCGTCCCTGATGAGGTCCTTAAGAACGATCTGGCGCCGATGGTGAAACTTCTTGGCAGCGCGGTCGCTCAGTATGCTGTCAAAACAGAGACGGCTTCGCAGGAACAGCAAGCCCGCATGGCGGGCCTCGTTGATGCTGTGGCTAAAGTGGCCGCAGGTGTGGAAAAGGCTGTGGCAGCCGCAGAGCAAACAGCGGAGAGCGTCCAAGCGCAACAACGCTTGACCCAGGCGCTTGCCGCAGTGGTGCAAAAGCAAAGCAAGGACACCGGAGACCTTGTCGCAACCTTGGCAGGAAGAACCCTTCACGCGCCGAGGCCTGTTCCCCCTCTCAACGCTCCTATCGCGATTGAACAGCCACTGGCAGATCTGGCCGCAAATGACACCGTCGAGAGCGCACCAATTCGGGTCGAGCCTGAGCCCCAACCAGACGCTTTCCAAACTCTGGGAAGCGAGCCTCCCGCCGAACGAACGGAACCGCCTAAGCGAACCAGTTGGTGGGGCAGGTGAGTGACGCTGGCGGGACTTCGGTCGCCTTCGAGCGCAAGGGTTTTGGCCGCGGTTTGATACTGGGCCTGACCATGGCCGAGACGATGCTGCTTTTGGTGTTCTGCCTGTTGCTAGCAGCCGGTGCTATCATCACGAAAAAGCAGAAAGAGACCGATGAGGCACTGCGAGCCACTCAATCAAACAAGGAAAACGTGCAGAGGCTCGAAGCCGAGAACAAGCGGCTTCTGGCTCAGATAAAAGCGGTGTTTCAGCCCACGAGGGGAGGAACCGTTCCCGACGAACAATGGCGCGAGCTGGTCCTGGCCAAGGATGCTGTTAAGTCGGTCAAGGAAGCAGGTATTTCTCTGGAGGAGGTCGTGCGAAATGCCCCTGTCGCGAAAGTCCTTGCGGACAACGACATAAGCATTGATCAGACCAAGGCCATGATAGATGCGGCGAAGGTTTTGAGAGAATTCGGTTACGCCGGCACCGACAAAGGGCTGCAGGATCTGGCTGATGTGCTCAAGGAGGCTGCAGAGCCGACGCAAGCAGCAAAACCTCACGATTGGCCGCCGATCATCAGTCTCAGCGAACTGGATGGCTATAATTTCGATACCGGAAGCGCAGAGCTTTCGAATGCCTTCAAAACAAAGTTGCGCGATCTTGCGAAGACCATCGCCGGGACTGCGACCTCGTACGGTGTCGACGTGATTGAGGTAATTGGACACACGGACGAACAGGCAATGGCGGGCGAATCCTCCAACATGGACAAGGGGCTCCAACCGGTCCTGTCAGGGAAAGTGGAAATCGGCTCACTCCATCCCGCCGACAATGCCGGTCTTGGGCTGGCCCGCGCGATTTCAGTTACAAGTGTGCTCAGTGACATGCCCGCATTAAAGGGGTTTACGATTTTGCCGATGTCTGGTGGTCAGCTCATCCTGCCCGGCGATCATCTCACCGACGGAGCGCAGATTGGCGATGTACGGGCTCGAAGGCGCATCGAGATTAGGGTGAGGCAGCGATCAAAATTGGCGCCGGTTGGTGGCGCCAAGCCATGAATGGGGACGAGAGACTGGCGCCTTAGTCGGTACGGCAGTTGAGTTGGGGGGATTGGGCTATGGGGTTTTACGTTCGAAAATCGATCAGTGCGGGACCATTCCGCTTTAACTTTTCGTCCGGTGGGGTTGGGGCTTCCGTTGGCGTGAAGGGCCTCCGCATCGGCACTGGGCCAAGAGGTCACTACATCCACGCCGGCGTGGGTGGGCTCTACTATCGTGGCACTTTAGGCAAGGCCAGCGCGAAGAAGGTAGTTCAGCTCTCTCAGACCCCATCTGCGCCGCAACCCCGTCCACAATCCTCGCGCCCGGAATACGTCTCTGACGGCGTCGTGATGAGAGAAATCGAGTCCCGCGATGTGGTGGAAATGCGTGACGAGACATTCGCCAATGTGCTCGATGAAATCAATGCCAGGCAATCGCAGACGCGGCTGTCCGTAGCACTCGCGGTTTTGTTCGGGATTGCAGGTTTCCTTGTGGGGACCAAGCTCGGAGGTGCCGCACCGGTGCTGGGCATCTGTGCCTTTGTGCCGGGTATGCTCATTGGCAAATGGTTTGACAGTTACCGCCGGGTGAGCGTGCTCTATTACGATCTGGAAAAAGACGCGGAGGCCGCCTACGGGCGACTTGTCGGCGCGTTCGAAACTCTCACCGGCTGCGCAGGGAGATGGCATGTCGCTGCCGGCGGCAAGATAGAGAATCTGACTGCTTGGAAGCGAAATGCCGGGGCCAGCATGCTGGTCGACAAAAAGCCCACGACACTTACAAGCTCCTTGCCGAAGGTTGTACGCAGCAACGTTACTCCTCCTTCAATCCATGTGGGTCGGCAGGTGCTCTTCTTCATGCCTGACCTAGTGCTGGTGAAGGACGGAAACCGATACGGCGCAGTCGGATATGCCGATCTGCAGACCCAATTCGCCCCGAGTAATTTTATCGAGACCGGCAAAGTTCCATCTGATGCGGAGATCGTGAGCTACACCTGGGCTCACCCAAACAAAAACGGCGGGCCTGACAAGCGCTTCAAAGACAATCGGCAGATCCCTGTATGCCGCTACGAAGCGTTGCGGTTTTCTAGCCCGTCCGGACTTAACGAGTTGGTGGAATTTTCCAAGACAAACGTCAGCCAGCCCTTTTGCCAGGCTCTATCGGCACTCGCGCAATTGCATCGAAGCTCCGACCGCCAATTCATAACGCTACGCACACTAGGGAGTGATGGTTGGGGATGGGCTCAAAGCGTGAGCCCAGGTCAGCAAACGCCTTCGCACGGAATCCCGTCGCTATCTCGATCCAACTTGCTCCCCCATGAGCAGTTGGCGAGATACCAACGTGCTTCTTCGCAAGATGAAATCTGCGTGCACAAGCGGCGAGGTTGGCATGAGTAGCTCTGTGCTACTTGGCGACGGCTGACAAGCCCAAGGGGGCTTTTGGTTGGGCTCGCAGATTCGGCATGTTGTTCGCGCCAATCCCAAGGGTTGTCAAACGTCCCAATCCAGATTCCAACCTTTGCGGTTTCAGCATAAGTTTGCTGTTGCGCATAGGCGCCGTGGCTATAGCGGGGCCAGTCCAAGGCTTGGCCATGTTCGACCATCCAGGACGCGACGCTGACACCGTCCGCGCGCCGACAATCACCGACGAAGCGACGGTACCGATCCCATGAAACAAATGTGCATTGGACAGGCTGCGAAGCCGCAAGGAAATTTGCCAATGCTTCGGCCGCCCGGCGCCCGCAGGGGTATTGATGTGCGCTAGCGTCATTGCAGTATTGGCGGCTTTCGGGTGCATCGATGCCGTTGAACCGGACGCGCTGCCCGTGGATCTCTATCGTGTCTCCATCAATCACCGATGCTATGCCTACTATCGGCGCCCGTCTCAACCCGGCCGAGTTTGCTATATCGAGACCACGTAACTGGTCACCCGAGCCTGTAAAATAGTGGGTCGCGTAAGCAGCCAAGGCCACCACGATCACCAGGATCAGAGGCAAGCGCACATCTGGAGAGAAACGTCTGCGGACGATTGGTTCAGCGCCGCGCCTTGGTCGCGCGCGGCGACGATGAGAATAGCGATTGTTATTCAATTTCCGATCCTTTGCGAAACGCAAGCTGCATGATTTGTAACGTGCCTCTGCACCATTCATAGGCGCCTTTTTCGCTGGCGCTGGTTTGCCTTGTAGTTCGGCGCTTTGAACATCATGGTGCCTTCGCAGATCAGCCCGAAGTCACGACTTTGTAGTTACCTTTTCCGTAAACACGACCATCTTTCCGCGCTGGAGCCTACAAGTTTTCTCGGAATGAAATTAGGAGGCCGATTCAAAAAGAAGTCGGCTTGTGCGCCAGTTGGTCGTGGCCGGCGAGGCGGATGCCAGAGCTGCCAACACCTCGTCCACACGTATGATGGCATTTTGTCCGAAAGGGAACCTCGAGATCAAGGTGGGGATGCGAAGTGTTCGGAACATTAAACAAACATCCGCAATTTTTCCACCAAGCCGCAGTGCTCACAATACTAAACGATTGAAGTGTTGGTGGTTGCCATTCGAGGTTGAAAAACCAGCATTTTATGTTGCGGACAGCCCTTGTCTAGGCTCTATGTGTCCAGCCTATCAGGGGGGTGTGAGTGTCGGAAGTTGAAAAATCGGTCTTTCAAAGCGATCTGCCTTTAAAGGAAAAGCTCGAGCGAGCCAGGATGGAATTGCTCGACCTTTCTGCTCGCAACCGACTTTTGAATGTGCCACGGTTTTCAAAGAGCGCGAAGACGATCGATATTGTCGACGAGAGGTCGTCTGAGATCTATCGATTGCTGGTGAGCGAAGGAAAGGCTTTTACCTTCCTGGCCGGCAAGCCGGATCGGCCGAAGGCAGGCCAGGTTGAAAGCAGCCCTCCAGACGAGGAAATCGACTATTCCCCCGTTGCTCTTGCTCAGCCTGAGGACGAAGGATTCGACGATAGAGGGGTATCTGCGCGACATTCTGACACCAAGCTTCAGACGAGGATGACCCCAACGGGGCTGCAGCGCCGGCTCCTTGATCTCTACCACGATGCCCGCACACTTGAGGAAGAGCAGGGCGTCAATATCCTCTTTCTGGCCCTTGGCATGCTGAAGTGGATTGACCCGAGCAACAAAGAAAACATCCGCCAGGCTCCTCTCATTTTGGTCCCGGTACGGCTGGAGCGAGGGGCCGCTGGAGAAAAGTTTCGGCTGCGAGCTCGTACGGAAGATCTTACCGCAAACCTCTCCTTGGAACTCTATCTCGACCGCATTCACAAGCTCGCCCTGCCGCGTTTTGAAGTAGGAGACGACTTCGACGTCTCGGCCTATCTCGATGCCGTTGCCGAAGCAGTGTCGACCAAAGAGGATTGGCAGGTGCTTGCCGATGATATGGTGCTCGGCTTCTTCTCGTTCGCTAAGTTCTTGATGTACCGTGACCTGGATCCGGATCTCTGGCCGGATGGCGCAAAGATTATCGAACAACCGAAGATCCGCTCGCTTCTTTCAGATGGTTTCGAAACACGCGAACCGCTGATGTCGGACGACATTGCGATTGATCCGCATATCGCGCCTGCCGAAATGTTGCATATCGTCGACAGTGACAGTTCTCAGACGCTGGCGATCCATGATGCAAGAAAGGGTCGCGACCTCGTTATCCAAGGTCCTCCCGGGACAGGAAAATCGCAGACGATCGCAAACATTATCGGGTCGGCCGTTGCCGATGGAAAGACCGTGCTGTTCGTTGCGGAAAAAATGGCCGCACTTGAGGTCGTGAAGCGACGGCTTGACACTGCGGGGGTGGGGGACGCCTGCCTTGAGCTCCATAGCAACAAGGCAAACAAGCGCATGATGCTGGAGGAGTTGCGGCGCACCTGGCAACTCGGATCGCCTCGCGGACAGCTTGCTTCTTCCCTTACTGAACGCCTGCTGGAGGCTAGGGACAAACTCAATGCACATGCTACAAGGATGCATGTTCCATTTGGAACGTCCGAACTCACTCCATACCAAGTTCTTGGCCAGCTAACCCGACTAAGGCAGAACGGGCAAAAGCCAGTTGACATTGAACTTGAGGATGCCACCGCTTGGACGAATGACGGTGTCTCGCAACGTCGCAAACTTCTCGATGACGTGTCTCAGCGGATCAACGAGATCGGCTTGCCGATCCACCACCCATGGCGGGGAGTTGGCCTGGATGTCGTTCTACCAACGACCATTGAGAGGCTCGTCCCACGCATTGCGTCGTCGCTGGATCAAGCAAAGGCTCTGCACGCCAAACTGGCCGATATTGCTGAGCGGATCGAGGCGAAGCCTCCGCAAATCCTCAGCGACAGCGGCGAGGTAGAAGATCGCGCTGAGCTTCTCGCGTCCGCACCTGGACTTCCTGCCGAGGCGCTAGTCTCGCCGGTTTGGGATGAGCGTCCAAAGGACATTGCATCGCTTCTCTGGACAGGAACAGATTTCAACCGCAAATCCGAGGAACTGTCGGAGCAGTTGGTGGCGACGGCTATCGACACGCCACTTGAAGGTCTCGAGACAGAGCTTGCTAAGCTTCCTTCAGACTTTCCGAAAGATGGTTTCGTTCGTGCGCGCCAGCTAACCGTGTTGCTCCCACGCTTAAGAGAAGAAGCTGAGCGGCTAAATCAAGAACTGGGGTCTACGGTTTTACCGGACACGCTTGCAGGACTCCTCAGGTTAGTGATGACCGGCGAGAGAGTTGCGGCAGCCCCCGATGCGAGCCCTGAGGCATTCGCAGCCACAGTTTGGGACTCCGGGCTGGAACAGGCTGGTGACCTTGCCGACAGCGTAGCAACGCTAGAGACTGCTAGAGCCGAGCTTCAGGGCAAAGTTGTTGATGCCGCGTGGAGTACCAACGTGGCCGCGGCGCGGCAAGCGCTCGCCGAGCACACGGGAATATTGAAAGCATTGAATGGCGACTACCGTCGTGCCACTGCACTTGTGCGGACTATTTTGGTGGCCCCTAGCGCGCCTGCGGCGGAGATAGTGGGTCTCCTCGACATTCTAATGAAGGGCCAAGCGGCCGCAGCAAAAGTGTGCGAAGGCGACGCCTTTGGCGCTTCCGCCTTCGGAGCCGATTGGCGCGGTGAGAGATCGTCTTCGGCACCACTCCAGGCCTTAGTGGAGTGGATGCGCACGCTGAGGGGACTTGGCTCGGAACCGCGAATGATAGCCGGGCGGATGGCGGAGCGCTCTGAAGCGGGCGCGCGTGCGGTCCGAGTTCGTAAGGTGATCGACATCGGTCAGCCGATTATCGAGGGGTTTTGGAACGATTTAGGCCACCTTGCGTCGTCCATGCAAGGTGACGTGGCTTCCGCCGAGCGGGCCTCGCTGCAAATGATGGAAGCGAAGGCAAGCACTGTAGCTCAAGCCGATGACGCGTCACGACAGGTTCTGACTGACGTTCCAGATCTGATCAGTGAGCGGGTGGAGATACTGCGCCGACTAGGCAGACTACAAGCGCTTGATCAAGAGATCGAGGATGGGGAAAGCCTTGGCAAGTTCGCATTCGGCTCGTCGTGGCTCGGTCGAGGATCCGATTGGGCCGCTCTCGCGCAAGCCGAACTTTGGCTGAGAGAAAATGGCTCAATCCGGCATTTGGCTGCGCGGTTGCCTGAAAGAAAAGAGATCGCAAACTTGGCGCGTTCAGCGCGTGAAGCGGCCCAAGCGGCAGCGCGGGAATTGAAGGCGCTTGCAGGGGATTTGAAGGCCGATGCTCCCTCCTTGTTTGGAGTAGACGATTTTCCAGACGTCGCGATAGTCGAGGTTGTTTCTCGGCTGGAGGGGTGGCTCGATCATCAGGAACAGCTCTCGAAATGGGTTGCCTATGGAGAGCGATCCGAAACAGCCCGAAAGGCTGGACTGGGACAGCTGATAGACGGCCTGGCCGACGGCCAGATTACAACAGGATCGGCGCGATCAGTCTTCGATATGGCCTACTACGAACGAATGTTTCTAGCGATGGCGACCGATGAGCCGGAGCTGGCAAGGTTCGACGGGGAATTGCATTCCAGGGCTGTACGTGACTTCGCGGATCTGGACCGACAGAGGATCAAGGCCGGTGCCATCGAAGTTGTGACGGCTCATCACCGAAAAATTCCTTCAAGAGACGGCGGAGCTGGACCAGTCGGACTGCTTCGTTCTGAGATGGCGCGCAGACGGGGCCACATGCCTATCCGGCAGTTGATGCAGAAGGCAGGGCCTGCCATCCAGGCACTCAAGCCAGTGTTCATGATGAGCCCGCTTTCGGTGGCCCAATTCCTGTCGCCCGGCAGGATGTCCTTCGATCTTCTTGTGATGGACGAGGCGTCTCAGATACAGCCTGTGGACGCGCTCGGCTCGATCGCCAGGGCCAATCAGGTGGTCGTTGTTGGCGACGAACGCCAACTGCCACCCACGACATTCTTCGCCAAGGTGACAGGCTCGCAGTCTGAAGATGACGAGGGTGAGGGCGCGCAGGTCGCCGACATCGAAAGCATCCTCGGCCTGTTCACGGCCCGCGGCTTG
Organism: Mesorhizobium sp. C416B; assembly: GCF_030323165.1. Lineage (NCBI taxonomy): Bacteria > Pseudomonadati > Pseudomonadota > Alphaproteobacteria > Hyphomicrobiales > Phyllobacteriaceae > Mesorhizobium > Mesorhizobium sp. C416B. The sequence goes on along the minus strand of NZ_CP100471.1, from coordinate 2,770,370 downwards.
CCGCAGCGTATGCTCCGCTGGCACTACCGTAGCCGTCACCAATCTCTGATCGCCGTATCGAACAGCCAGTTCTACGAGAGCCGGCTTTTCATCGTGCCAAGCCCCTATACCCAAGAGGCAGGCATGGGGTTGCGGTTTCATCATGTGCCAGAGGGGGTCTTCGATTCCGGTGGCACAGGAACCAATCCGGTAGAGGCGAGAGCAGTAGCCGAAGCGATCATCCGTCATGCGAAGGTGAACCCGCGAGAGACTCTAGGCGTTGCAACATTTTCGGTTAGCCAACGCCGCGCGATCCAGGATGAACTCGAAGGGCTGCGGCGACTAAATCCCGATACGGAGGAGTTCTTTCACGCGCACCCCAGCGAGCCATTCTTTGTCAAGAGCCTTGAAAATGTTCAAGGCGATGAGCGCGACGTGATCATGATCTCAGTGGGGTATGCCAAGAATGCGCAGGGGTACATGGCCATGCGTTTCGGCCCTCTTGGTGCGGAAGGCGGCGAGCGTCGGCTCAACGTCCTCATAAGCCGCGCCAAGCGCAGCTGCGAAGTATTCGCGTCCATCACAGACGAGGACATCGACCTGGAGCGTGGCAAAGGGAAAGGCATCTTCGCCTTCAAGCTCTTCTTGCACTACGCGAGAACAGGGCGAATTTCGCTTGCCCAGGCCACGGTTCGCGAAATGGATTCAATCTTTGAAGAGCAGGTAGCCAACGCGCTGATCGGAAAGGGTTACCAGGTTCATGCTCAGGTTGGCATTGCAGGCTTCTTCATCGATCTCGCGGTTGCTGATCCGGAGAGGCCAGGCCGCTATATTCTTGGCATCGAATGTGATGGCGCAGAATATCATTCATCGCGCTCGGCCCGAGATCGAGACCGGCTACGGCAGTCTGTTCTGGAAGACCATGGTTGGATAATCCATCGCATCTGGAACGCTGACTGGTTTCAGAGGCCACGCGAGCAGCTGGAGCGAACCATATTAGCGATTGAGGCTGCGAGAAAAGAGCTCGATGAGCGGGCCGAATTGGGGGTCCAGAGAAATCGTGCTGTAGCCGTGCAGGTTGTTACGGTCGACAGAGGCAACGTGACGGAAATCGGTCTCGAAAGCACAAAGGGATCCGAGATACCCAATCGAGCCTACGAAGAGGCCGAACTAAACCGACCGGGATCGTTCGAACTCCACGAGACGCCCAGCGGAATCATGGCCGGACTGGTCGAGCAGGTGGTGGCTATAGAAACACCAATCCATGTCGACGAAATAGTTTCGCGTATTCGGGGCGCGTGGGGTCTGCAGCGGGCCGGTGGCAGGATTCAGGATGCAATCGAGCGAGGGGTAGGCCTAGCGCAGAGAGGTGGTGCAGTAGCCCGTCGAGGCAGCTTCTGCTTCAAGCCAGGTGCTCCTGTTCGTCTCAGGGATCGCAGCGGCGTCGTGTCCGCTGGATTGCGCAAGCCCGAAATGATTGCGCAGGACGAAGTCGCCCAAGGCGCCATGGAAGTCGTGAAATCCAACCTCGGTGCGACGGAGGAAGAAATCGCAATAACCGTTGCGAGAATGCTGGGCTTCAAAGCCACAAGTGCACAATTGCGGCAGTTGATTTCAGCTGGGGTCGCCGATTTGATTGCCAAGGGCTTGCTGCGGCCCCAAGACGGTTTGTTGGTGGCCGGCGAGTCCGCGAGCGAGGCATTAGCTGAAGTGTGACCGGGCATTGTAGAGCCCTCGTTGCAATCTCTGTTGAAGCTCGGAACACCTCTTTTGCTGGCGGAGGCCGAATGGCATTTCGATTCGTACACACGGCCGATATTCATCTCGACTCGCCGCTGCGTTCGCTCGCGATGCGTAATCCCGATCTTGCCGGGCTCGTGGGCGACGCCAGCCGCCAGGCATTCGTTTCGATAGTGGATCTCTGCCTAGAGGAACGCGTGGATGCGTTGGTAATAGCCGGCGACCTATACGATGGTGATCAAACCTCGATGAAGACGGCGCGGTTCCTGGCAGCGCAGATGACACGCCTGCACCAGGCCGGCATCAGGGTTTTCAAGATCCGCGGCAATCATGACGCCCTGTCGCGGATTTCCAAACAGCTGGTGTTTCCTGACACCGTGACCATTTTTGGCGGTCGTGCTCAGTCGGTATTGCAGACAGCCGGCGGTGTGGACGTCGTTTTCCATGGTTTGAGCTTTGCGAACCCTAAGGCGCCGGACAGCCTGCTGCCCAAATATCCGGCTGCTCGCGAAGGAGCCGTCAATATTGGCATCATGCATACCAGTCTGGCCGGATCGCCCGGTCACGACGTTTACGCGCCCTGCAGCATCGCTGACCTGCACGCCCACGGTTTCGACTATTGGGGGCTTGGCCACATTCATCTTCGCCAAGTCCATTCCGGCGCAAGCACGGTGGTGATGCCGGGAATACCGCAGGGGAGGGATATCAACGAGGCCAGTGAGAAATCAGTCACCCTTGTGACGGTGCGAGACGACCGTTCGTTGGAGATCGAGGAAAGGCTGACCTGCGTTGCGCAGTTCGAAAGGGTCAGCGTCGACCTTACGGGAGCAGTGGAGTGGTCCGAGGCCGTCGCGCGTGTTCGAAACGCACTCGAAGAGATGCGGGCCGCCGTCCGGTCGCGTCATGCTGTGGCCCGCGTTGGCCTAACAGGAACATCACCATTGTTATGGGCGCTGATCCGCGACAGAGATCTCCTTCTTGCCGAAGCCGAACAGGCTGCGGAACAGCTAGGCCATACGTGGGTGGAGAAGCTCGAGCTTGACCTCGCGCCACCTCGGGCGGAGACGGCCGAGGATATTGCTGATCCGATTTTCGAACTCGAGCAATCCATGCGCGCCGATGCCACCTCGGATGCCTTCCGCGCCGAGGCGAGGGCGTTCGTCCAAAGGATGGTCGCCGACCTTCCGGCCGACGGACGGGATTTTGCTGGGAAGGACGAAGCCGGGCTGGAACGGTTCCTCGATCAGGTGCTTTCCAAGGGCGCAGACTTGGTGACTTCCCGCCTTAAGTCCGGTGGAGCGTCATGAGGCTGCAGCGCCTTGACCTCATTCGCTATGGAAAGTTCACCGATGGTACGATCGACTTCGGACCCAAACCGGAATCCGGACCTGATCTGCATATCGTGTTTGGCCTGAATGAGGCCGGCAAATCGACAGCGCTTTCCGCCTATCTAGATTTGCTGTTCGGCATCGAGGAACGGAGCCGCTACAACTTCCTGCATGAGTACAGCGCCATGCGCATCGGTGGGGTGCTGGAACTGGCCGGCTCCGAGCACACGTTCACGCGTACGAAACAGCGTACTAATTCGCTATTGAACGCGACGGGCCAATCGATGAGCGAGGTGGCGATCACGGCGCATCTCGCCGGACTGTCGCGTGACGCTTACACGACTATGTTTTCACTCGATGACGAGACGCTGGAAGCCGGCGGAAAATCGATCCTGGAATCGCGGGGCGACCTCGGCAAGCTCCTCTTCACGGCCAGCGCCGGTCTTGGGAACGCAAGCGATACGTTGAACGCCCTCGAGGCCGAAGCAGACGCGCTGTATCGGAAGCAGGCGCATGGCACCGAACTGGCGCTGCTGAAGAAGCGCCTTGTTGACGTGAAGTCGCGCAGGGATGCGATCGACACACTTGCATCGACCTATGAGGGGCTGGAGGCCGAACGTCTCGATGCATCGCAGCAGTACGGCCGAACCATCAGCGATCGGGCGGTGCTGGTGGCCAGGCTGGATACCATTGCTCGTTACGTACGTGCTGCGCCGATGCTGGCGGATATGCGCCGCAAGATTGCCCGGCTGGATCAGCTGCCGGACATCACCTCCCCAGCCCGGACATGGACGGGAAGTGTCACCGAACTAATCGAGGACGATGCCAGCCTCAGAACGCGACTGTCCGCAAACATCGATGAGGTCGAGCGGCTGTCGGCAAAAGTCACTGCGGTCGACGAGGACGAACGGATCCTGTCGATTTCCGAACGCATTCGCAGCCTGGCGGAGGGCAAGGTGCGCCATACCGCGGCTGGCTTTGACTTGCCCACTCGCAGGATGGGGCTGCAAATCCTCAACAACACCGTGGCAAGCTGCCTTGCCGCCTTGGGCCGGTCTTCCGAGCCGGATCCTGCCGCACTGCTTCTGCCTGCCGTCACAGTTGGCGTCGTTCGCGCTATGGTCGAGCAGAGGTCCGGTATTGCTACGGGCGCGCGCGCCGCCCGCGACGAGGCGGCGGCAGCACTCGATGCGTTGCAGGTGGCAAGGCAGCGGGTCGGCGAGGAAAGGGCGGTGCCCGAACCCGCCAGGGCAAGGCTGGGCTCGGCTTTGTCGAAAGCGCGAGCAAGCGGACACAAGGCAGAGATCAAGACGGCTCGCGAGGCGGGAGATGCGGGAACAATCCGATGGAAGGCATCGCTGGCTCGCTTGCGTCCATGGAACGGAGATGCCCTCGCTCTCGTCAACGTTGCGGTTCCGAGCGCCGGGCAGATTGCCGCCTGGAAGACAGTAGCGTCAGTACTGGCAAGGAACACCGCGGTACTTGCCGAACGCCTCGCCGAATACGAGGGCCACCATGCAATGCTCGCCGCACGATTGGATGCCCTTCGAGCCTCGGTCGACGTTGTCGACGATGAAGCGGCTGCCGCCATCCGCCGTCTCCGCGATGATGCGTGGGCAACGCACCGCGCAGTGTTGACTGGTGACACCGCTGACGATTTCGCCGTGGCACTGACGCGCGATGACGTTGCCAGCGCAGGCCGGCTGGCCGGCGCGGCGGATCTGGCCGAGATCCGGGCAATGACGCGTGCCCTGGCCGAGGCCACGGCCAACCTGTCACGAAACGGCATCCAAAGCCAACAGCTCGTCAAGGATGCGGATACCCAATTGTTGGAAATCCGTGTGGCCGCCAGCGACCTCCTCGGAGAAGCCCTGGAACCTTCGTCTGAGCGCCTGATCGAAAGGATCGAGGATCAGATCGAGGCGCGCAGCGATGCGCTCGCTGCTTGGGAGCAGATCGAACTTGCTCGCTTGAAAGCCGAGCGAGCCGCTGACGCCGGCGAGCAGATACACTTGGAAATGAGAGCGGCGCTGGAAAGTGTCGGCATAGTATCAGAGCCCGGCGACACCCTCGAAGCAATCATGGCCATCGCGGAGCTGTTTCTGGACCGGCAGCGCAAGGTGGACGCCGAGTATGCCGAGGCGCTCAGGATGGTGAGTTCCAAAGAAGAGGATCTAGCTGCCCGACGGGTTGCGGTAGGGGTGGCGGAGCGTCGCGAGGAGGAATGGCTGGCCGGCATTACCGAAGCGCTCAAGGGAACGTGGCTCGAAAGCGGTCTGTCCGCGTCAGGCGTTGGCGCTGTGCTCGATCAATTGGCCGAACTGTCAAGAAGCCTGCAGGAACGGGAGGATCTGCAGCTGCGTATCGACAAGATGGAGGCCGACAGGGCCAATTTTCTGGTCGAGGTCATCGCCGTTGCGGTCGAAGCCGACGAGCCGACGAAGGATGGCGAGCCGGAGCAGTTGGCCACCCGCCTTGCCGAGCGCCTGGAACGTGCCGAGCGGACACGTGAAACGAAGGCAAGCCTCGGCAACGAGCTGAAGCGCCTCAAGGAGGCGCGCGAAATCCTCGACACCGAGATTTCGGCACACGAACGCCGCAAGAATGAAGTGCTGGGCGTCTTTGGCGTCGCCACTCTGTCCGAGGTAGTCGAACGCGACGAGCTGCTGCGTGAGCGCGACGGCTTGCGCACTACCGTCGCCGAACTTGAGGAACGGGTAGTGGCGGAACTCGCAGTCGATGGATTCGACCAGGCACGCTCGATCCTGGAAGCGATCGATTTCGACAGCCTCGCGGTCGAGAAGGCTGAGGGCGAGCAGCGGCTTCGCCAGTTCGATGAAATCATCCAGCAACAGCTGATCCGACAGACCCGCGCGGCAGACAAGTTGGACGCCATCGGCGGTGACAGCGCGGTTGCCCGCCTGGATGCCGAACGGCGCACAACCCTGTTGGAAATCGAGGAGAAGGCCGTTCGCTACATTGAGCTGAAACTTGGTATCATGTCGGCTGGAAATGCTTTGCGGATCTACCGTGAGAACCACCGTTCGGGGATGATGGCGCGTGCATCGGACGCATTCAAGCTAATGACCGGTGGGCAGTATTCAGGCCTTACAACCCAGCCCGTGAAAGGCGGGGAGGTTCTCATCGCGGTGCAGCGCGACGGGCAATCCAAGCTCGCTGACGCGCTTTCGAAGGGCGCGCGCTTTCAGCTCTACCTCGCACTGAGGCTCGCCGGTTATTACGAGTTCGCGCAATTCCGGCCCTCGGTTCCCTTCATCGCCGACGACATCATGGAAACCTTTGACCATATTCGCTCGGAGGAGGTTTTCAGATTGTTTGGGGAGATGGCGAACACAGGTCAGGTCATCTATCTCACGCACCACAAGCACCTATGTGAGATCGCCAAGACTGTTGTGCCAGCATCTACCATCCACCAGCTGGGATAGGCTCGATTAGAATTCGCCTCAAACGATGCGGTTCAACTAACCAACTCGTCTGACATAGGAACTTTCGATCGAATTCCGTCTGACGTCCTTCGATAGAGGTTGAGAAATGCCTATCTTGGTCTGCCTATGTTGCGCGAGGCCATCCGTACCTTCGACACGACGGCGTTCCCGCTTCCCAGCTCACCTGTTAGCTTAGGTGCCACGGAGGTGCCGGGGGAATGCCCATTGTCCCCAGACAAATAACGAACCCGACTGGTTAAAGTTGAAGGGGCTGGTTATAGTCCGCCGATATTTGGGGGATAACATGCAGACGACGATTCCAGAAGATCACGGGCTCTCTGACAAAGTTTTAGGCAAGCCGGAACTTCTACCCGAAGCGGGTCTCATGCCGCTTCTTACGGATATTCAGTTTGAAGCGCTAGAAGCCGGAGTAGCTCGTGGCGAAAGCGTTCTGGTTAGTGCTCCGACATCTACCGGCAAGACGCTGATTGGTTGGTGGACTGTAGCCTCGGCTATTGAGGCAGGCCATACCGCCGTTTATCTCGTGTCTCACAGGGCATTGGCCAAACAGAAATTTGAGGAAGCGAAGAGGCTATTTCTAAACGACTTCCTAGAAAATGATCGATCTGCCATTGTCTGCGCGACAGGAGACAGTGTTGAAGATGCGGCAGGCAGGAAGACAAATGCCCCCCTTTCTTCGGTTATATTAGTTGCCACATACGAAAAATTTCTTGGCTGTCTTTCGGTTGGCGGACCGCCTCGCGACCTTACCAACATCTGCTTCGTTTGCGATGAGGTACAGTTGGTGGGGGACAAACAGCGCGGTCAAAATGCTGAGCTACTTCTCACGTTGATGCGACGAGCCGGGTGGCGACAGTTTGTTGGCTTATCGGCGGTTCTGAGCCCCGGTGACGGGCAGGCGCTAGCTAACTGGTTGGGCATACGGTTGCTCAGAAATCCCAATCGCGAGAAGGTATTGACGCTAGAGTGTAGGACTTCCTCGGCAACGTTGTCGGTGTCATCTGGCCCCGGCTTCGAAGGGTTGCGACAACACGAGCCAGCAAATCGAAACCGCGACGTGACGGCAATCGTCGGAGAGTTGCTTCAACAAAAGCGGAACCCCGTTATCGTATTTTGCATGAAGATCGATGACACTTATGACTTCGCAAGAGCGTGGGCGCAAAATCGTCCGACGATACAACTGGATGCGCCGGCGGGAGTGGACATCGAACAGCCCCTTCTAGAAGCGCTGCGCAGGCGAACAGCATATCACAACGCTGAGCTAACGGAGGACGAACGACTATTTGTTGAGGATCGCCTAGCTATGGGCGGCGTCGATGTCGTCTTCGCAACTTCAACACTCGCTGCCGGCGTCAACTTTCCCTTGGGGAGCGCGGCGTTTGCCAGCTGGAAAAGATGGGATTTTGACCGCCGAATGCATGTGCCAATTGACCGAGCCGAGTTTCAAAACATGGCTGGCCGTGTGGGCAGGATGGGGCAAGCTGCCGCTCAAGGTCATGTTGTGCTTGTGGCGGAAGGGATTCAGGATACCAAGCAGGCCCAGGTACTCATGGATCTTTCCACACAATCCCCACTGGGCCTCGGCATCACGCCAGAAGATTTTGGGACCCTTACGCTTCAGGTTTTCGCTGGGAAGTTGTGCACCAGTCGTGAGGACGCATTTGATCTAATTGGGTCCACACTCACAGCATCCAGAGAGCGCGAGCGGAATCGGAGTGGGATCGATCATTGGCGAGACAAGCTATTCGGCCAAATAGACCGACTTGTTGATATCGGCTGCCTTATAGAACTGCATGGCCAAATCACGGTGACCACGTTTGGTGTTGCCGTTGCGCAATCTGGTCTAAAGCCGGAAACGGCGATGTTCTTTATTGAGGGCCTGAAGAGGTCCGCCGCGCAACTCACGCAACTAATCGACCAAGCTGGTAACAGTGTAAGCGAAGACGATTTCGCCTTTGTGCTCAGCCATGCAGCAATTCGATCCCCGGAGTTCAACATAATTGGTGGTAAGGCCACGCGTAAACTCAACTGGCGCATAGGACAGAATGGTCCGGTGCCGAACCCTTATGCGACGAGATTGAACTCAATCTTGTTTGATCAGCCGTGGGTGGCGGATGCGGGAGCTGCCAATGGGGCCCTGCAGTTAACGGAGTGGGCCGCTGGAACGGTTCGGGGCCAAATTGAACGGATCGTAGCAGGTGTGAGATTAGGAACCGTTCAAGGGGTTGCTCGCGATGTGTCGTGGGTTCTCACAGGAGTGTCTGAAATTATCGCAAGCGTTACATCCCCCACTTTGGCAGATGAAAGCAAACCAGTCGCGCTCCGAGGAGACGCCGAAGACGTTCAAGCCGTGAGGCGGCTTGCCCGCGCTATCCGCCGCCAGTCGCTGAGGCTGGGAGTAGGGGTTCCCAGCGATGTGCTTTGGATGTCTGAATTACGGCTGCCCGGCCTTCAGGCACGTCTCCGGCGCGATGATATTATGAGCTTGAGAAGAGCAGGTCTTTGTAGGCCTCTAGATTTGATGGATGGTAGCGATCAAGCCGACGAACGCCGCCGTATTGCACTTGGGCTCAAAGAGCGTGGTGGCATAGCCAACCTCATTCGGAATGCCGCGCGGGCTTGGCGGCAGGACGACCGAGCCCACTCAAAAACGCTGCACCTTCGGCGGGCTGATCGGTTGATGAAACGCGATCAGATAGCAGCGCTGTATGAAAAGCGAGGAACCGATCTTGAGCATGCGTTCAGTATTTCGCTAGCGGGGCTTGGGATACCCTGTCAGGCACTCGATCAAACTGGTCGCCAAGGCTATCCCGACTTCCTCGTATCCGTTGAGAACTACATTCCGATTGTAGTCGAGGTGAAGTCCAAAATAAGCGAGGAAGAGACGGTTCCTTTAAACGCTGCTACCGAGGTTCTGGCGGCTTCAGAACTAGCCGGCCTTCGGAACAACCCTTGCGTCACTTTATGCAGCCCCGGTGTCGACCCCAGCGTTCCAACGTTTATCGAAGCAGCCAAGCGTCTTAGCGTCGTTGACATTTCCGATCTCAGCGAAGCCATCCTGCGATTGCACGAGGGGACGCTTACGAGGGGTGGGTTTTATAACTGGCTGACAACACCCGGCGTTGCGCTAGCCGAAACCTTACCTTCGCCAGCGACCCGCTAGCGGTCATTGGGAGACGCGATTTCGAAAGAGGATGCAGTCTTCGCGCGGATAGGCGCGGCTGCTTGGTTCTTAATAGCTATTCACAAATTGCCTGCCCTCGTTAGACTGTTTGGGAATAGCTCAGGAGCGAACCCGTGTCCAACACCGTCACCACCCCCTCTTCGTGTCCTATCTGCGCGTCTCAACGGCCCGCCAAGGCGCATCAGGCCTCGGCCTTGAGGCCCAACGCGAAGCTGTAGCCGCCTACATCCGAAGCCGCGCAGGGCCGCCGCTGAGCCGTTGAGGGAGTATGTCGAGGTCGAGAGCGGAAAGGCCAACGACCGGCCCCAGCTTCAAGCAGCCCTGCGCCACGCTAAGCATGATCAGGCTATGCGCGAGCCTCTAAGGTGGCTGTACGTTGGTTTTAACGGTGCGGCAGATGCCGGTGTCGGCCGCCATGGCCCGGAGGTGAAGCCGGCGAAGCGCTTCCGCTGGTCCATGCAAGCGGAGGATCGCGCCGCGCCGTGCATCGCATCTCTTGTCCCGCTGCGCTGCTGAGACCTCTCTCCTGTCAGGCGGTCTAGGTTTCGCGCTTCGGGCCGAGCACGAACACTATGAGGGCAGCGACGAACGTGGCAACAGCACTGTAGGCAATGGCGCTGGTAATCCCCGCATTCTCCACCAATAGTCCGCCGAAAATCGCGCCGGCGGCGATTGCCACTTGGAATACTGTGACCAGCAGCACACCGGCGCTTTGGGCCTGCTCGGGAACAGCCCTCCGTACCATCCACGTCTGCAATCCCACTGGCACCGCGCCGAAGGCAAACCCCCACGCGGCAACAGCAATCGCCGAGGCCAAGGCCGATGCTCCCGCCGTCAGCAGCGAAACAGCGGCTATCGCTATGAGCAGCGGTGCAAGGGCCGCGACTGCCTTGAGACTGTACTCGGCCAGAAGCCCGCCGGCCAGATTGCCGAAAAATCCGCCGATGCCAAAAGCAAGCAACACAAGCGAGATCGTTTCTACATCCAGCGCGGGAATCTTCTCGAGGAAGGTGCGGATATAGGTGATTCCGGCGAAGTGGCCGGAAGCGACCAGCAGGACGACCAAAAGCGCAATTTTGACCATCGGGATCTTGGCTACATCCAGCAGGCTGCGGAAGCTAGCCACTCCAATCGGAGGCAGTCTCGGAATGGTTATGAGTTGCACCAGCAGTGTAGCGGCGGCGCCGGCTGCGGCGAGCATGAAGGCGCTTCGCCATCCCCAGATATCGCCGACATAGGCGCCGATTGGAGCTGCGCAGACGGTAGCTACGGAAACGCCGGTGAGGATGATCGACATAGCGCGCGGCAGGAGGTGGCTTGGAACGAGCCGCATCGCCAGTGCTGCCGACATTGACCAGAAGCCTCCGAGCGCTATGCCGAGCACGACGCGTGCAGTCAGGAGAACCGCCAGCGACCACGCGCCGGCCGCCAGAACGTCCGACAGGATCAGCAGCAGCGTCATGGTCCACATGACGGTCCTGCGGTCCAGGCGCTTTGTGATGATGGCCACCGTCGGCGCCGAGATCGCCCCGACGATAGCTGTCGCCGTCATCGCCTGTCCAGCCGCTCCCTCGCTGATACCGAGATCACGCGCGAGGGGCGTGAGCAGGCTGACAGGCAGAAACTCTGCCGTGACCAGCCCGAAGGTGCCCAATGAAAGCGAAATGACCGCACCCCATGCGGGACCAGACGGTGGGACGGGCTTTTCTGGGTGCAGAACAGCGTCCATGACACCTGCTGCGGATTGGGTCATGAACGAAGTCTCCACTTTGATGCAATGCAACGTGATGTTGGCTGCCTTGACCCAAATCTAAAAACACAAGCGCATTTCCCGGCGGCGTTGCACGGAGGAGGGGATGTTCATTGCTTCGCGATATTTTGTGACGGTGCGGCGCGCAACATCGATGCCGGTTTCCTTCAGCCGGACAGCGATGTCCTCATCGGAAAGCACGTCGCCGGGAGATTCTGCGGCAATGATCGCTTTGATCCGATGCCGGACAGCTTCGGCGGAGTGCGCATCGCCGCCTTGGCAGGACGCGATCGCGACGGTGAAAAAATACTTCAGTTCAAAGACTCCGCGCGGGGTAAGCATGTACTTGTTCGAGGTCACCCGGCTTACCGTCGACTCGTGCACGCCGATCGCGTCAGCGACGGTTCTAAGATTGAGAGGCCGCAGGTGGGCGACGCCATTTTCCAAAAAGGCATCCTGCTGACGCACGATTTCAGCCGCAACCTTGACAATGGTCTTGGCGCGCTGATCGAGGCTGCGGATTAGCCAGTTCGCATTTTGTAAGCATTCGTCGAGAAATGCTTGATCTTTCGAATTTTGGGCAGTTTGACGCGAGACTTCGGCATAGTAGCTTTGATTGATCAGCAGCTTTGGCAGCGTGGCGGGATCAAGTTCGATCTGCCACCCGCCTTGCGGCGAGGGCGTGACCCAGACGTCGGGTATGATTGATTCAGACGCACCGGATTGGAATCGGTTCCCAGGCTTGGGATCGAGCGCCCGAATCTCATGCATCATGTCGAGAAGGTCTTCTTCATCGACGCCGCAATGCTGCTTCAGTGCCTCAAAATCGCGTCGTGCAAGCATTTCAAGATTGGCAACCAAAGCTGCCATTGCCGGGTCGAGCCGATTTCGCTGGCGCAACTGGATCTCGAGGCATTCTCTGAGACTTCGCGCAAAAACTCCCGGTGGATCAAATTGCTGCAAGGTTCCGAGAACCCGTTCCACAATAGCCTCATGGATATTCAGGCTCTCGGCCAGCTCCAACAGGTTTGCCCGAAGATAGCCAGTGTCTTCTAGATCGGCGGCAAGCTGGCCAGCGATCAGCCGCTCCTGTGGTGTGAACGCAGTGAGGGCGATCTGACGAGCGACATGGTCGTGCAATGTTTCGGCGAGGGTGGCAAACTCGTCGAGGGAAGGGCCACTGCCCGGCGGGTTGTTGGTCGTGTTGCGAAGTGATTTCCATTGCCCGAGCCGTTCAGGCGAGCCTGCCCCGGTCGGTCCTTCAACGGCGTTTGTGCCAGGGCCGACAGGCTGATCCGCTCCCGAAATCGAAACGTCGTCAAAAGGCCCGCCATCGCTTGATGCAGATTCCAAAAGCGGGTTCTTCTCGATTTCCCGCTCCACGAACTGATGCAGTTCAGTATGCGCCAGTTGCAGCAGGCGAATCGACTCAATGAGTTGAGGCGATGCGACCATGGATTGCTTCTGGCGCTGAAGCAGGCTTGCTGAGGATTGCATGGTGAGCGCGATAATCCTGTCGAGGAGCCTCTTGGGGCCGGCAATGGCACCAGTGAGACGTATTCTAGGTCATGCGGCGGCTTTCAGCGTTTCGAGAACGTTTTGCGGGGACGAGACGCCATAGGGATCGGCCTCGCAGTTGTCGGAGAAACCTTCCTCCTCGAACCAGTGCTCCACCACGCCATTGTTGATCAGGGCGGCGTAGCGCCAGGAGCGCATCCCGAAGCCGAGATTGTCCTTGGCGACCAGCATGCCCATTTTGCGTGTGAACTCGCCTGAGCCATCGGGGATGAGCTCGACCTGCTTCAGGCCCAAGGACTTCCCCCACGCATTCATGACGAAGGCGTCGTTGACTGAGAGGCAGTAAATCGCGTCAATTCCCTCCTTCTCAAACTCATCATAGAGCTCTTCGAACTGGGGCAATTGGTAGGTCGAGCAGGTTGGTGTGAAGGCGCCAGGCAGCGAGAACAGGATGACCCGCTTGCCGGCAAAGTAGTCGTTAGATGTCTTTTCTTCCCAGCGATATGGATTTGGCCCCTGGACTGACTTATCGTGAACGCGCGTGAGAAAGGTGACGAAGGGAACTTTCTTTTGATCTGTCATCAAGTTGCTCCTAAAGAAGAAAACTGGCGCTGAATTCTGGCAGAGGCTGGCGCAATTCCGAGCAAAGGCTCGTATGCTCGGGCACGGAATGAGGGCCTCGGCGGCTCGCAACCTCCTTTTCCCTCGCGACGTATGGGAACGTCTTGGCGGCTGGTCTTGGCCACCCGAACGCAATCGATCTGAGCGAGCTGGACACCGTCGAGCCGCTTGCTTTCCACGGCTATGGCGCCGGAAGCGGGATCGGTCACCCGCGATCGTGCCCGGGGAAAAGGGATAGCGGCCGGAAGTAGCCAATATCGCAAGCATGTGGGGGCCTGAAATGTCACTTCACGCAACAGACCCGCGTCACTGGACTGGTTCAGCGTGTTGTCGATATGTGGCAGTGACCCGCCGGCCTTGGCTTGGGTGACCCTTTGACGGGGCTCTTGGGCACTCACATGATGAACAGAACCGGTAAACGGCATTTGCGCGAGCGGCCCGTGTTGGCGTGCCGGCATCGGACCAGCCATGCGCAAAGCGGCCACCGAGAACGGACTTCCGGAGGAGACGATGTCCCGATGTTCAGCGGGAACGGGCAACGTCTCCTCAGGCCACTGTCTAGAGCTTCGCGCGTCTGGCATGGTTCAAGTCGCTTTCATCGTGATTTGATGGTGCTCTAACCAGGAGCAGCAAGCGGCGTGCCATTTGGAATAGAGGGGCTGTTGGACCGCCCCTCCTTCTCGAAGGCCGTGTCTTAGAAGATCGGGCGGGCGCTATAACCGCCTCGTCACACAGGCAACAACGATGCTGTATGGTGCGGATATTCGGCGCTTCAGCCCCGGCTGGGCAAAGACGAACCGGAAGCCGAGCCGATGCATTACCTGAGCCTGGAGGGCACTCCAGTCATTGCGTAACGTGTGGCGCTAGCGTTCATTGGTGCGCCGGCACGGCTATCGCGAACATGCGCCTGTCGCAGCGACCATGAGCGGGCGCTCTTGGGCAAGCGCCTTGGCCCCGTGAGGATCGAATTCCCCAATCGTGTCTGTTCGCCGCCTCTTATGTTCGAAACTGGACCAGAATGTCGCAAGCCCGACCTAAAGGTCGCCGAGGCGTTCTGTCCGACACTTTTCCGTCGCCTTTGTTGGCCCGCGACACCGGCCTATTTCGCCTAGCTCTTCTCTGGCCTCAGGCTAAGCCCCTAAAAGCATCACAGATTTTTTCTTCGGTTGGCCAAATTGGCACGAGTTTTGAAGCCGCTTCGTTGCGGGCCGGGAGCCGCCGACCGACTTTCATTTCGTGGATGGCACGAATGGAACGAAGAAAGAAAAGCAAAATGTCAAATCCGCGTCGGATAGCGTCTATGGGCATGGGGTCCTCGGCGAAACCGCCCTTACCCAACAGCTCGCCGCTCTTGTCGACCCTTGCGCAGGAAATCTTGGCCGGCGGCGAGTCAAAGGCCCACCACACCGACTTTATCCTGACCTCGAAGGTACAGGATAACGTTCTGCATCTCGCCGCGCGTTTGCCTAGGCAGTTAAGCGTTAGCCGATCCTGATAATCGGTCTGCCTTCCGACGACGTCGTCTACATGCCGTCTTAGGTCTTCTCTACCGCAGCGCCCGCCGGTCACCTTCCGCCCTCGCTATAGAGTGAAGTGCCACCATGTCCGAACAACCCTTGCCGACGCTGCCGATGTGGCGCGTCGATCACATTGAGCCATCCCCCGAGATGTTGGCGCTACGCGCCAATGGTCCGATCCACCACGTGCGCTTCCCGTCCGGGCACGAAGGCTGGTGGGTCACAGGCTATGACGAGGCCAAGGCGGTATTGACCGACGCGGCGTTCCGGCCCGCGGGAATGCCGCCGGCGGCATTCACCCCGGATTCGGTGATTCTCGGTTCGCCAGGATGGCTGGTCTCGCACGAGGGGGGCGAGCATACGCGGCTACGCACGATCGTGGCGCCGGCCTTCAGCAACGGCAGGTTGAAGCAGCTCGCGCAGCAGGTGGAGGCGATCGCCGCGCAGTTGTTCGAGACGCTGGCGGCCCAGCCCCAGCCCGCCGATCTGCGGCGCCACCTCTCCTTTCCGCTTCCTGCGATGGTCATTGGCGCGCTGATGGGCGTGCTCTACGAGGATCACGCCTTTTTTGCAGGGCTGTCCGACGAGGTGATGACGCACCAGCATGAAAGCGGCCCGCGAAGCGCGTCGCGCTTGGCCTGGGAAGAACTCCGCGCCTACATTCGCGGCAAGATGCGGGACAAGCGCCAGGATCCGGGCGACAACGTGCTGACGGATCTGCTCGCGGCGGTCGACCAGGGCAAGGCGACCGAGGAAGAGGCGATCGGCCTGGCGGCAGGCATGCTGGTGGCGGGGCACGAGAGCACCGTGGCACAGATCGAATTTGGCCTGCTGGCCATGTTCCGCCATCCGCAACAGCGCGAACGCCTGGTGGGCGATCCATCCCTGGTGGACAAGGCCGTGGAGGAAATCCTGCGCATGTACCCGCCGGGCGCCGGCTGGGACGGCATCATGCGCTATCCGAGGACCGACGTGACCATCGCGGGCGTGCATGTTCCCGCAGAGAGCAAGGTGCTGGTCGGCCTGCCGGCGACGTCGTTCGATCCGCGCCATTTCGACGACCCGGAAATCTTCGACATCGGACGTGACGAAAACCCGCACCTGGCGTTCTCCTACGGGCCGCACAGCTGCATCGGCTTGGCGCTAGCCAGGCTGGAACTAAAAGCGGTGTTCGGTTCGATCTTCCAGTGCTTTCCCGCGCTGCACCTGGCGGTGGCGCCCGAAGAACTGGAGTTGCGCAAGGAGATCATCACTGGCGGGTTCGTGGAGTTCCCGGTGCTCTGGTGATGCGCGGACGCCACGAGGAATCGCGATGTCCTCGAATTGCCGGCGCCCCTGCCGCGCGCCGATCAGATCAGCCAACCAACAGGTGACCAAGATGGACGTGCAAGAAACCACGGCAGCATGCCGGGACGCCTTCGCCGAACTGGCGTCGCCAGGGTGCATTCAGGACCCGTACCCATTCATGCGGTGGTTGCGCGAGCACGATCCGGTACATCGCGCGGCGTCGGGCCTCTTTCTGTTGAGCCGTCACGCCGACATCTACTGGGCGCTCAAGGCCACGGGCGATGCTTTTCGGGGACCGGCGCCGGGCGAACTGGCGCGCTATTTCCCGCGTGCGGCGACCAGCCTGTCGCTAAGTTTGCTGGCGTCCACTTTAGCGATGAAGGAACCACCAACGCATACGCGTCTGCGCCGGCTGATCTCGCGC
The DNA here is from genome assembly GCF_030323165.1 of Mesorhizobium sp. C416B. NCBI lineage: Bacteria > Pseudomonadati > Pseudomonadota > Alphaproteobacteria > Hyphomicrobiales > Phyllobacteriaceae > Mesorhizobium > Mesorhizobium sp. C416B. Next base: position 2,753,555 of record NZ_CP100471.1, on the reverse strand, counting down.
GATTTCACCATCGGCCAGATCGACAACCTGAGGCCGACCATCGCTCGCATTGTCGCAGCGCGCCTGGACGGCATGGCGCCCGCGCTGGAGCGCGGGGATGCGGTGGACCTGCATCGGGAATTCGCGCTGGCCTTGCCCATGCTGGTTTTCGGCGAACTGTTCGGCATGCCCCGGGACGACATGTTCGGGCTCGTCGCCGGCATCAGCGCCATTCTGGAAGGCCTGAGCCCGCACGCCAGCGATCCCCAACTCGCCGCGGGCGACGCGGCCAGCGCCAGGGTGCAGGCCTACTTCGGCGACCTCATACAGCGCAAGCGCACCGATTCCAGCCACGACATCGTGTCAATGCTGGTCGGCGCACACGACGGCGATGCCGAGATACTGTCGGATGCGGAATTGATCAGCATGCTGTGGGGCATGCTGCTGGGCGGCTTCGCCACCACTGCCGCGGCCATCGGCCATGCGGTCCTGGCGATGCTGGCGTATCCCGAACAGCGGCATTGGCTGAAGGGAGATGCCGTGGGGGTGAAGGCATTCGTCGAAGAAGCTCTGCGCTACGACGCGCCCGCGATGTTCAGCTCCATTCCGCGTATCGCCCAGCGCGACATCGAACTGGGCGGCGTGGTGATCCCGAAGAACGCGGACGTGCGCGTGCTGATCGCCGCCGGCAATCGCGACCCGGACGCCTTCGCCGATCCCGATCGCTTCGATCCCGTGCGGTTCTACGGCACCAGTCCTGGCATGTCGATCGACGGGAAGATCATGCTGACCTTCGGCCATGGGATCCACTTCTGCCTTGGTGCGCAACTGGCCCGGGTGCAGTTGGCCGAGAGCCTGCCGCGGATCCAGGCGCGCTTCCCCACGCTGGCATTGGCCGAGCAGCCGACCCGGGAGCCCTCCGCGTTCCTTAGGACATTCCGCGCGCTGCCGGTACGGCTGCATGGGCAGGAGGGCTGAGATGCGCGTCGTGGTCGATCAGGATCTGTGCGGAACGACCGGGCAGTGCGTGCTGACGCTGCCGGGCACCTTTCGCCAGCGCGAACCGGACGGCGTGGCCGAAGTGTGCGTGGCGACGGTCCCGCAGGCGCTGCACGCCGCCGTGCGGCTTGCGGCCAACCAGTGCCCGGTCGCCGCCATTCGTGTCATCGAAAGCGACGCTGGCCATGACGAGCGCGCCAGCGCCGACCCTGCGCCCTCTCCGGTGGAGGCCGAGCGGCATGCTGCGAAAGACCAATGCAATTCAGGAGACACGATGGGACGGTTTGAAGGCAAGGTGGCCGTGGTGACCGGCGCCGGCGCCGGCATCGGCAAGGCATGCGCTCTCGCCATCGCGCGCGGGGGCGGCAGAGTGGTGGTGGCCGACATTGATGGCTCGGCGGCCATCGCCTGCACTGCGCAGATCGCGGCCGAAGCAGGCCACGCGCTGCCCATAGCCATGGATATCGCTGATGAGCAGGCGGTGGCAGCGCTGTTCGAGACGGCGGAGCGGCACTTCGGGGGGGTCGACCTGCTGGTGAACAATGCGAGCGCCGTGCATCTGACCCCGCGCGACCGCGCCATCCTCGAGCTGGACCTGGCGGTATGGGACCAGACCATGGCGACCAATCTGCGCGGCACGCTGCTCTGCTGCCGGCAGGCCATCCCACGGATGATCGCCCGCGGCGGTGGCGCGATCGTCAACATGTCGTCGTGCCAGGGGCTCAGCGGTGACACGGCGCAGACGTCCTACGCCGCGTCGAAGGCAGCGATTAACATGCTGTCGGCCTCGCTCGCAACCCAGTACGGTCACTCTCAGATCCGCTGCAACGCGGTTGCGCCGGGTCTTATCATGACCGAGCGTCTCCTCGCCAAGCTGGACGAGTGCATGCAACGCCATCTGCGTCGGCACCAGCTCCTGCCGCGCGTCGGCCGTCCCGAGGACGTTGCCGCGCTGGTGGCGTTCCTGCTCTCCGACGATGCTGCGTTCATCACCGGCCAGGTCGTGTGCATCGATGGCGGCATGCTGGCGCATGTGCCGACATACGCCGACGGTGGCAACAGCTGCGCCGCGCGCCCTGCCGGCGACACCGGATCGGCGGCGGCGGCGCGCTGCTGATGGACATGCTGCTCAACCCACTCAACCGTCGGCACCGGCTGCGATGCGACATCCCGGTCATGCCTGGCGCTTTCCCCCTGGTCGGGCATCTTCCTGCCATTGTCTGCGACCTGCCGCGCCTGCTGGAGCGCGCAGAACGGACGCTGGGCAGCCACTTCTGGCTGGATTTCGGCCCTGCCGGACATCTGATGACCTGCGTGGATCCGGATGCATTCGCACTGCTCAAGCACAAGGACGTGTCCTCGGCGCTGATCGAAGAGATCGCGCCCGAATTGCTTGGCGGAACGTTGGTTGCCCTGGACGGCGGCGCGCACCGGCAGGCGCGCGATGCCATCAAGGCAGCGTTCTTGCCCAAGGGGCTGACCCAGGCCGGGATCGGCGACCTGTTCGCGCCCGTCATCCGGGCGCGGGTGCAGGCATGGCGCGCTCGCGGCGAGGTACCCATCCTGCGCGAAACCGGCGACCTGATGATGAAGCTCATCTTCAGCCTCATGGGAATCCCCGCGCAGGACCTGCCGGGATGGCATCGCAAGTACCGGCAATTGCTGCAGTTGATCGTCGCGCCACCGGTCGACCTGCCCGGACTGCCTTTGCGGCGCGGCCGCGCCGCCCGCGACTGGATCGACGCGCAGTTGCGCCAGTTCGTCCGCGACGCGCGCGCGCATGCCGCGCGCACCGGGTTGATCAACGACATGGTGAGCGCCTTCGACCGCAGCGACGGTCCGCTCTCCGATGACGTCCTGGTCGCGAATATTCGCTTGCTGCTGCTTGCCGGTCACGACACCACTGCCTCGACGATGGCCTGGATTGTAATAGAGCTGGCGCGGCAGCCTCTGCTGTGGGACGCCCTGGTTGAGGAGGCGCAACGCGTGGGCGCGGTGCCAACCCGGCACGCGGACCTGGCGCAGTGTCCGGTCGCCGAGGCGCTGTTCCGCGAGACACTGCGCCTGCATCCGGCGACCACGCTCCTGCCGCGTCGCGCGCTGCAGGAATTGCAACTCGGCCAACGGCGCATTCCCGCGGGCACCCACCTATGCATTCCGCTGCTGCATTTCTCGACCTCGGTGCTGCTGCACGAGGCGCCTGATCAGTTCCGCCTGGCGCGGTGGCTGCTACGCACAGAACCGATCCGGCCCGTGGACATGCTGCAGTTCGGTACCGGCCCACACGTCTGCATCGGCTACCACCTGGTATGGCTGGAAATGGTGCAGTTCTGCATCGCCTTGGCGCTGATCATGCACAAGGCCGGGGTGCGGCCGCAGTTGCTGAGCGACGTCGAAAAAGGCCGGCGCTATTACCCGACCGCACATCCGTCCATGGCAATCCGCATAGGCTTCTCATGAGCTGGCATCGCATGCCCTGTGTGGCAAGGCAGCGGCGCCGGCGGGGCGCGGCATTGCTGCACTCAGCGCACGCACTCGTGTGACGCCGGCAACACCGTGACGACTTGCGCTCGCCGTGGCCATCTCAGCTACAAGGACATCAACAACATGCAGACCGGTTCCACTCCACGCGACCGAATTGGCGTTTCCACATTCGGCGGATTGGGCGCGCAGGCGCGCGGCGCCTCTGGCGGGCTGCTCCCGGAGATCTGGATGCACGACGGCGCAAAGCGGGTCGAACAGGCTCTGGGGCGTCTGCTCTGCGCCAAAGACGACGGTAAGACAGAGCTGATGGCGGCCATGCGCTACGCCACCTTGCATGGCGGGAAGCGCACCCGCGCCTTGCTCTGTCTGGCTGCCGGCGCACTGGCGGGCACGCCGGCGCCCATGCTCGACGACGTCGGTGCCGCGATCGAGATGATGCACGCCTGTACCCTGGTCCACGACGACCTGCCCGCGATGGATGACGACGTGCTTCGCCGCGGCCTTCCGACCGTGCACGTAAAGTTCGGCGAAGCCACTGCGATCCTGGTCGGCGATGCGCTGCAGGCCCACGCCTTCCTGACCCTGACGAGCCTGGATGCGCCGGGCGACAACCGTATCGCGCTCGTGCGCGAACTAGCGCAGGCGGTGTCCGCCGAGGGTGCCGCAGGCGGACAGGCAATGGATCTGTCCCTGGTCGGAAAGCACGCCGGGCTGGACAGGATCCTAGCGATGCACCGGATGAAAACCGGAGCGCTAGTGCGCGCGTCGGTTCGCATGGGCGCGCTATACTCCATCACGGAGGATGCCGCGCACGCTACGCTTTACTGTGCGCTCGATCGATACACCGCCTGTTTTGGCCTGGCGTTGCAGGTGGCCGACGACATTCTCGACGCGACGGCGGATACCGCGACTCTTGGCAAGACCCCCGGCAAGGACGCGGCGGCGCAGAAGCCGACCTGCGCGTCAATCATGGGGCTGCAGGCAGCGCGCCAGTTCGCGCTGTATTTGTTGCACGACGCCGGGGAGGCCATCGCCCCTCTGGGGCCGCGTGCGGAAGGGCTGGCTCAGATGCTGCAGCGGGCCAACGTCTATCTGTCCGCGCCATACGCATGAGCGCCCCATCCGTAAGTACTCGCCCCTGTGCTGGTGCGATCGGCCGGCGGGCGCTGCATGCTGCACTGTGTCCGTGTCGGCGGCGACGTGCGCGGCGTCTGCCCGTTTCTGTTCTCGTTAGCCCTCTGCAGAAGGAACATCCCGCGTGAACGCGCTGTCCGAACAGATCCTTTCCGAATTGCGCCACCTGCTGAACGAGATGAGCGACGGCGGCAGCGTCGGCCCGTCCATCTACGACACGGCGCGAGCTCTGCAGTTCCACGGCAACGTCACCGGTCGGCAGGACGCGTACACCTGGCTCATCGCGCAGCAACAGGCCGATGGCGGATGGGGAAGTGCGGACTTCCCGCTGTTTCGCCATGCGCCTACGTGGGCGGCGCTGCTGGCATTGCAGCATGCCGATCCTCTTCCCGGGGCTGCCGACGCAGTCCAGGCTGCAACCCGGTTCATCGAGCGCCAGCCCGATCCCTACGCGCATGCGGTGCCGGAAGACGCGCCCATCGGCGCGGAGCTGATCCTGCCGCAGTTGTGCGACGAGGCCGCATCCTTGCTGGGCGGCTTGTCGTTTTCGCGCCACGCGGCGCTGTTGCCGTTGCGGCAAGCACGCCTGTTCAAGCTGGGGGCTGTGGCGACGTTGCCGAGCGGCCATCCGTTGCTGCACTCCTGGGAAGCCTGGGGGACGTCGCCGGCCACCGCATGCCCGGACGACGACGGCAGCATCGGCATCAGTCCGGCGGCCACCGCCGCGTGGCGTGCGCACGCCGTCACACAGGGAAGAACGCCGCACGTCGGGCGCACGGGCGGGTATCTGCAGGCGGCATCGCGGGCGACGCGCACCGGCATCGAAGGTGTCGTTCCCAACGTCTGGCCAATCAATGTGTTCGAGCCATGCTGGTCGCTGTACACCCTGCATCTGGCCGGTCTGTTCGCGCATCCCGCGCTCGCCCAGGCGGTGCAAGTGATCATCGCGCAGCTCGACGCCCGCCTGGGCGTGCGCGGTCTGGGCCCTGCCTTGCACTTCGCGGCCGATGCGGACGACACCGCCGTTGCGTTGTGCGTCCTTCGCCTTGCAGGCCGCGACCCGGCGGCCGACGCCTTGCGCCAGTTCGAAACCGGCGAGCTCTTCGTCACCTTCCCCGGTGAGCGCAATGCCTCGGTGTCGACCAACATCCATGCCCTGCATGCGTTGCGAATGTTGGGAAAGCCCGCCGCCGGCACCAGCGCCTACGTCGAGGCCAATCGCAACCCGCACGGTCTATGGGACAACGAAAAATGGCACGTTTCGTGGCTATATCCCACCGCGCATGCGATTGCTGCGCTCGCGCAAGGCAAGCCCCAGTGGCGCGAGGAGCGCGCGCTGACAGCGCTGCTGCAGGCGCAGCGCGATGACGGCGGCTGGGGCGCCGGTCGCGCGTCCACATTCGAGGAAACCGCCTATGCGCTGTTCGCGTTGCACGTGATGGACGGGAGCGAAGAGCCGGCAGGACGCCGGCGCATCGCGCAGGCGGTGGCGGGTGCGCTGAAGTGGATGCTCGCCCGCCACGCAGCGCACTCACTGCCCCAGACACCGCTGTGGATCGGCAAGGAACTGTATTGCCCCACCCGGGTGGTGCGCGTGGCCGAACTCGCCGGGTTGTGGCTGGCGCTTCGTTGGGGGCGGCGCGTCTCGGCCGAGGGAGCAGGAGCGGGGCCATGATCCCGACCCATCGCGCGCTGCAACAGGTGCTGGAGTGGGGGCGTTCCCTGACCGGGTTCGCCGACGAGCATGGCGTGGAAGCAGTCCGGGGCGGCCAGTACATCCTGCAGCGCATCCAGCCGAGCCTGCGCGACACCAGCGCCCGCACCGGCCGCGACCCGCTGGACGAGACGCTGATCGTGGCGTTCTATCGCGAACTGGCGCTGCTGTTCTGGCTGGACGATTGCAACGACCTTGACCTGATCGCGCCGGAGCAGCTCGCCGCGGTGGAGCAGGCGCTGGGGCAGGGCGTGCCGTGCGCGCTCCCCGGATTCGAGGGCTGTGCCGTGCTGCGCGCTTCGCTCGCCGCGCTCGCCTACGATCGTCGCGACTATGCCCAGCTTCTCGAGGATACCCGGTGCTACTGCGCGGCGCTGCGTGCCGAACACGCGCAGGCGGCAGGGGCGGAGCGATGGTCCTACGCCGAGTACTTGCAGAACGGCGTGGACTCGATCGCCTACACGAACGTGTTCTGTTGCCTGTCGTTGCTGTGGGGGCTGGACATGGCGACCTTGCGCGCGCATCCGGCGTTTCGCCAGGTCCTGCGGCTCATCTCCGCGATAGGGCGCTTGCAGAACGATCTGCATGGACGCGAAAAGGATAGGTCGGCCGGCGAGGGAGTTAACGCGGCGATCCTGCTGCTGCAGCGCTATCCGGCTATGCCTGTGGTGGAGTTCCTCAACGACGAGCTGGCCGGCCATACGCGCATGCTGCACCGGGTGATGGCGCAAGAACGCTTTCCCGCGCCGTGGGGACCGTTGATCGACGCCATGGCGGCCATCCGAGCGCAGTACTACGAGACCTCAACCAGCCGCTACCGCAGCGACGCTGCGGAGGGAGGCCAGCGTGCGCCGGCCTGAACGCGCGGGAAGCGGCGGCTTGCGCGCGCTCCCGTCGGTCCGATCCGACGCAACGCCGTCGCCCGATGCGGCGGATGGAGCGAGCATCAGCGACACCAACCTGAGCCGGCGCAAGGACGACCACCTGGACATCGTGCTGGATAGTCGAACGGCACGGGCCAAGGCCGCCGGCTGGGAGTACATTCGCTTCGAACACTGCGCATTGCCCGAGTTGGATCTGACGCAGATCGACCTCAGCGCCTCGCTGCTGGGCAAGACCATGCGCGCGCCTCTGCTGATCAGCTCCATGACCGGCGGCATGCCACGCGCCGAGGCCATTAACCGGCATCTGAGCGAGGCAGCGCAAGCCTTGGGGATCGCCATGTGCGTCGGTTCGCAGCGCGTGAGCCTGCAATCCCGCAACTCCCAGGGGCTGACGCGCGCGCTGCGCCGCCTCGCCCCAGACGTTCCCTTGCTGGCCAATATCGGCGCCGCGCAACTGCGCCAGCCCGACGGCCTGGACCTTGCCCGCCGGGCGGTGGATGCACTGGAGGCCGATGGACTCATCGTCCATCTCAATCCGCTGCAGGAAGCGGTACAGCCGGAGGGCGACCGCGACTGGCGCGGCGTCCTGGCCCAGATCGCTCGCGCCGCACGTAGCGTCGGCGTGCCGGTCGTGGCCAAGGAAGTGGGGTCGGGCCTCTCTCCCTCGGTGGCTTGTGCGCTCGTTCAGGCGGGCGTGGCGGTGATCGATGTCGCCGGCGCCGGCGGCACCAGTTGGGCCGCGGTGGAGGGCGAGCGCGCCCGCGATGCCGCCGACCGCGCAGTGGCGATGGCGTTCGCCGATTGGGGGATTGCGACCCCGGCCAGCGTGCAGGCGGTACGTCGGGCGCTGCCAGCGGTGAAGCTGATCGCGTCGGGCGGGATCAGCGACGGCGTCGACGTAGCCAAGGCTATCCGCCTCGGCGCGGACATCGCCGGGCAGGCAGCCGGCGTGCTGCGCGCGGCTACGGTATCCACCGAGGCAGTTGTCGCGCATTTCGAGATCGTCATCCGCCAGTTGGCCGTCGCCTGCTTCTGCACCGGCTCGGCTGATCTGGGGGCGTTGCGCCAGGCCCGCTTATTGCCCTCGGCCCATCTGCCCGCCGGTTGATGCCGGCGTAGCCCGCAGGTGGCGGCGGGCGCATAGCCTTACTGAGTGAGAAAGTCTCGGAAGCGGGGACACGCTGGTCACGGGCTTGTTCGGGTGCTGCTTCGTCATCAGGGAAGCGCCCCGCCACGCCCGACTGGACAGCCGAGAGTAAAGCGGTATTCGACGGCTATGTCGATGCTTGATCAGGGTGGTCACGCCGATCGAGCCGAGCCCCTGAAAGGGCCGGAACACCAGGTGCGGCGGGAGACCGGCAGGAGCAGATGGCGCAAATCCATTGCAATGAAGGAGTATTCCTGCAAGCAACGGAGAAGGTAAGCCAGCCTCAATCCCTTGTGTTTGCTTGGCGTTACGCCAATTAGGCACCGATCCACATCTGCCCCGGTAGTGTGCTGAGAGTTCTGCAAATTCGCTGAGAGGGGGCGGTCATGGCAGGCTGGTGATTGTTCACGTCACCTGATTTCCCGCGAAGGAACGCCACCGTGACCAAGACTGACTAAGACCGCCGGCGCTTGCTGTCAAAGACATTTTGCTTTCGAACCCGGATGGATTGCACGAAGTTCTCCGTGCGGTGATGCAGGAGGTGCTCGAGGCCGAGATGGAATGCCGGGTGTTGGGCTGGGCTCCGAGAAACTCGTCACAGGCACCACACAGCGATGCTCAACCCCAACGGTACTGCTGCCAATGGCCGTATTGTGGGTTGCGGATATTGGTCGTGCCGTAGTCGGCCTTGCCCTTGACCCGTTCGAGCGGTGTCGGCATTCCCCAAATCAGGTTGGCGACTTCACGTTGCCCGTCTGCCGCATTGCGGACCACCGGACCGGGCTGGTTGGGGGCTGGTTGGGGTAGATGTCGATGGACGGTTCAGGTTGCCTGAGATGGTCGCGCAGAGCCCTGGTGCACTGGCGTATGGCTTCTTGCGACGTGGTGATGTTGTGCAGATTGCACATCTAGGAAGGAGCAACCCCGTTCTTTTTGGCAAGCATGGAAAGGGCTTTTTCCTTGATATCTGCCGCGACCAAAGTCAGAGCTTCGTCGCGGTCCTTGAAACTTGCGATCGATGTACCCTTGAGGGTCGCCTGAAAAGACCCGAAGAGCTCTTCCTGCCACAGGCAATTTCTCGCGATCACTGGAATAACAACCGTCGTGTTGTTGGCCTCTCTCTCCATCGCGTGAGTTAGCTCAATCTGGTTGCAATAACGCGAGTTGATAAAGTCAACGCTTATCAGGAGGATGATAATGTCGGCGCTCTCTAGATTGCCCTTGATGGCGTCCGCCCATTTGTCGCCAGTCTCGATTTCGCCATCGTGCCAAGCCTCGACAAGACCAAGTCGGCTCAGCGGCGTAAGGTGCTTTAGAAGGTCAACCTTGATAGCCGCATCTGCATGCGAGTAGGAGATAAACGCCTTGAGAGGCTTGGGACTGGGGCTAGCCGCATTTTGGGGGAGGGACATAGTCCCACCGGGACCTCCTCTTATCAGTCCATTCTTCCTCAGGCGGTCCTTAGTTGTCGTGTAACGTTCTTCTATCCAACCCAGTTTATTGAAAAGGGCTGCGTTCTTAACGCTCACTTTTCCGCCCCCCGACAATTCTCTAACGGCGTCCATAAACCGGTCTTCTAGAGTTCCAACGCGCTTCCGCGATTTTGCCTTGCTTGCCATTTTATGGAGCCCCCCGAATCTAGGTCGACACTTCCAGCGAAAGTCTTTTGCAGTCAAGTCGACGCTGGAAATTAAGCCGGGAAATCCTCTAATTGGGGAGCCGGCTTGTTGCCAGCAATAAACTCGAACGGGGCGTTGCGTCTTTGTGTTAGCTTGTCGGGTCGGAGGTCTAGCCAGCCTGAGTTAGAGCCTTCTCAAGCGCCGGTCTGGGCACCTCAAGCTGCGCCTTGTCGCCACCCCGTAGTCGTCCCCGACGCTGCGAGCCGTCCAAGGGTTATCAGCTTTGGTGATGCTGACACGGGGCCTAGCCTACGCGCTTACCGTCATCTCAGCCCCTGTCGGTTATGTCCAGGCCAGGGCATCGATATTCCGTCGAATTGCTCTCCCAGGTCGCACCGCTCCTTGGCTCATATCGCATCACCAAAGACTATCTCTGGAACCAGATTGACCGACCCGGGAACGCTCCAGGCCGATCCGAGCTAACCGGTCAATCCAAACAACTTCGAATTACCTTAGCGGGTATTATTCTAAAAATGCCCACGGTGCCCCGGTTGAAGGCAGCCCGCGAACGCGGGCGAAAGGGTGGACGCCGTCCGAAACAAACCCAATCAGCGCTCCGAAATCACTCGACTCAGCTAAATGAAGGCTGTGCGGCATCTGAAGCAGCCCGTCTCTTTAATAGGACCACCGTCGAGCGCATCGGCGCCGAGGTCAAATAGCCGTTGGCTGAATGTTCTTTCAGTTGGCCGTCTGCAGCGACGCATGCACTAGGCCTATTACGAAGAAAAGCCGGTGGACGGTGGCCACAGCAGCTGTATGAACCGTGCTCGCCGGCGTGCCTTCGGACGTGGCAACCGCATCGGGTCGAGCCGATCTGGAAGGTGCTGCCGATCGCCCCGTCGAGCTACCACGACCATGTCGCCAAGCGCATCGATCCTTCCCGGCTGTCGGCTCGGGCGAAGCGGGATGAGGCCCTGGCCTTGAAGGATGAGGTCCGACGCGTGTTCGAGGCCAACTTCCGCGTCTACGGCGTTCGCAAGGTCTGGCGGGAGTTACAGCGTGAGGGCTCGACGTCGCCCGCTGCACGGTTGCCCACTGATGAGGGCCATGGGTCTTGAGGGCATCATCCGCGGCAAGCCGATCCGCACCACGGTGAGCGACAAGGCCGCACCTTGCCCTCTCGATCACGTTAATCGCCAGTTCCATGCCCCGGCGCCGAACATGCTGTGGGTCTCCGACTTGACCTGCGTCGCGACCTGGACGGGCTCCGTCTATGTCGCCTTTGTCATCGACACCTATGCGCGAAGGATCGTCGGCTGGCGGGTGAGCCGGACGGCGCATGCCAGCTTCGTTCTAGACGCTCTGGAACAGGCTCTCCATGATCGGCGGCCCGTGCAGGGGGGCAGGCTGATCCATCACAGCGATAGAGGCCGCCCAATACGACTCTATCAGATACACCGAGCGCCTGGCGGAGGCCGGCGTTGAGCCTTCGGTAGGCAGCGTCGGCGACAGCTACGACAATGCTCTCGCCGAAACGATCAACGGCCTTTACAAGGCCGAGGTGATCCATCGACGCGGACCATGGCGCAACTTCGAAGCCGTCGAGTTCGGTAGCTCGATTGGGTCGATTGGTTCAACAATCGCCGGCTGCTGGAGGCCATCGGCAACATTCCGCCGGCCGAAGCCGAGGAACGCTACTACGCCATTCTGTATGACCCAGCCATGGCCGCGTGACTCAACGAAACGGCCTCCGGAAAACCCGGTGCGGTTCAGTTCTCGGAGGAACGACGTTGCCGCGCGGCGCTAAAGAGAGAGGAAGATTGAACTCTTTCCATATCATTTTCTTCACATATGATATGTAAACAGATCATAGAAGCATTGACTGCTCGCTGGATGAGATACCTTTGCGTACCATCGCGCATTGGAATAGATCGTATAGGTTGCGTTATGGACTCTCAATCGGAAATTCTTCGGGAAATCGGTGGGTTTTTCAGGCAGGCGAGGTTGGCCGCTGCGATGACGCAGGAGCAGGTCGCCGATTTGGCGGGTATATCCCGTCCCCGATATCGCGACATCGAAAAGGGAGCCGCAGCCGCGCGTGCGACGACGCTCATGAATATCGCTCGCGCGCTCGGTCTGGAAATGATGCTGGTTCCGCAAGCCATGGTGCCGGCTGTCCAGGCTCTATTGCGTCCGCATGATGATGACGATCGACCCGCCTTTGTTTCTCAACCTGACGATGACGATCATGGCTCCAGTCTTTCGCGCACCTAAGACGATCCCGTCACTGGACGTGCTCTTGAATGCAGTGAAGATCGGCACAATCGTCAGGACGCCGGGCGGTTTCAATGCGTTCAACTTCGATGACGCCTACCGCGCGACGGGCGGCTTTCCGGTTCTCAGCCTGTCGTTCCGGGCAGCGACGGGAGGATTGCGGAAAGATCCAAAGCCTCTGGCAGGCGCCTTGCCCGCTTTCTTCGCGAACCTCCTGCCGGAGGAGAAATTGCGGGAGGCGATGGAAAGGCATCACGAAGGCAATGTGCGGCCAGGCAATGATTTCGATCTTTTAGCGGCACTGGGCGCCGATCTGCCGGGAGCCGTACGGGCGTTGCCCAGTGACGGCGCGATAACGGTTTCGAAGGATGGCTCAAAGGATCACCCCAAGGCACGGTTCTCGCTTGCCGGCGTGCAGATGAAGCTGTCGGTCATGAAGAACATTGGAAAAGGCGGCGGCCTTACCTTGCCGATGGACGACGAGCAGGGCCGGTACATCGCCAAGTTCCCGTCGACGGCCTTTCCGGACGTTTCCGAGAACGAATTCGCCAACCTGGCGCTGGCAGCAGCAATCGGCATGCAGGTTCCTGAATGCGAACTGGTCGAGAAGTCCGATTTTGAGGGCGTTCCCGAAGAATTCAATACGCTGTCGGAAGGCAAGGTCCTTCTCGTCAAACGCTTCGATCGCGGCGCCGGTGGCGGGAGGATACACATCGAGGATTTCGCTCAGGTCTTCGGTGTCTACCCGTCGCGCAAATATGAGGGGGCTGCTTATCACGACATAGCCTTGGCTCTTGGTGTCGCCGTCTCGCCTACGGCGGCTCTCGAGTTCGTCCGCCGCCTGGCACTGACCGTCATCACCGGCAATGGCGACATGCACCTGAAGAATTGGTCTTTGATCTATCCGGGTAACGGCGACAAGCCGGCGCTTGCACCAATCTACGACGTCCTGTCCACCGTGCCATACATTCCCGCCGACGCCTTGGCGCTGTCGCTTGGAGGAGAGCGCTCGTTTAAGGCGCTAGCAGCACCGCGATGGAAAGCATTTGCGAACCGTGCACGGCTTCCGGAGCCGGCAGTCCTGAAGGCAGTGGTCGAGACGGTCAAACTCGTCAACGAACACTGGTGGCATCTGCCTGAGCGCGACCTTGTCGCTGCGAAAGTGCTCGAGCGGATCGACGAACATGTGAAGGCGATGACGCCGGTACTGAACTCCTGTGCCGACAAGTGAGCCGAGACCCCTCGGGTTGCTGATATAGCGGGACTATCCGCCTGTGGGACCGGATGAGTGGCCGCGGACCGATGGTATGCCGTCGCGCGCAAGATTCTACGCAGTGTCGACGAGGACACGAGAGACGAAGCACGTCAGCTCGCCGGAACAGAAGAGTTCGCAGCATCCCGCAGAGGGTCGAGATGCTGTTCCTCCACCTCAATACAACGATGCGGTTCAACCGAATGCGGTGACTGAGGATCGCGATCCGACGCTTTGTGTCGCCAATGTCGCGTCCGCTACACGGGCTGTTCCGACGATCTTTCTTGGAACTCAAGCTAAACCCCTGAAAAGCAACCTGAAATTATTCTTCGGTTGGATCAGGCAAATTGGCATGAGTCTTGAGATCCTTAGGTGCGAGGCGGCTAGAGCTGCCCGACCGGCATTCATGTCGCGGCAGCCGCGATGAATGGAACGAAGGAAGGAAAGCTACATGTCAGGTTTGCGTCAGATCGCCTTTTACGGCAAGGGCGGCATCGGCAAGTCCACCACCTCCCAGAATACGCTCGCCGCCCTTGTCGATCTCGGGCAGAGAATCCTCATCGTCGGCTGCGATCCCAAAGCCGACTCCACCCGCCTGATCCTGAACGCGAAGGCGCAGGATACGGTCCTGCACCTCGCGGCAGAGGAAGGTTCGGTGGAAGACCTGGAACTCGCGGACGTGCTCAAGGTCGGCTACAAAGGAATCAAATGCGTGGAGTCGGGCGGCCCTGAGCCGGGTGTCGGCTGCGCCGGCCGCGGCGTGATCACCTCGATCAACTTCCTCGAGGAGAACGGCGCCTACGACGACGTCGACTATGTCTCCTACGACGTGCTCGGGGATGTGGTGTGTGGCGGTTTCGCGATGCCGATCCGAGAGAACAAGGCCCAGGAAATCTATATCGTCATGTCCGGCGAGATGATGGCGCTCTATGCCGCCAACAACATCGCCAAGGGTATCCTGAAATACGCCCATTCGGGCGGCGTGCGGCTCGGCGGCCTGATCTGCAACGAGCGCCAAACCGACCGCGAGCTCGACCTCGCCGAGGCGCTTGCTTCCAGGCTCAATTCCAAACTTATCCACTTCGTGCCGCGCGACAACATCGTCCAGCATGCCGAGCTCAGGAAGATGTCTGTGATCCAGTATGCGCCGGACTCCAAGCAAGCCGGGGAATACAGGGCGCTGGCCGAGAAGATCCATGGGAATTCGGGCCAGGGCACCATCCCGACCCCGATCACCATGGAGGAGCTCGAGGACATGCTGCTCGACTTCGGCATCATGAAGACGGACGAGCAGATGCTTGCCGAGCTTCAGGTCAAGGAAACGGCTAAGGCGGCCGCACAGTAGCGACCGCTGCCGACATGAGGCGCCGCCTGATCTGGTGCGTCTTTCAAAGAACGGCGCCTCGTCGGTGAGGCGTCACCCTGAACCTTGAAAGGGGTCCCATGAGCCTGGAATACGAGAATGACGGTGGCCTCCATGCGAGGCTTATCGAGGAAGTGCTGTCGCAATATCCTGACAAGGCGGCGAAGCGCCGCAAAAAGCACCTCAGCGTCGCAAAAAGCGGCGACGAGGCTGGCGAGGAAAGCGAGGTCCTTTCCGAATGCGAGGTCAAATCGAACATCAAGTCCATCCCCGGCGTGATGACAATTCGCGGCTGCGCCTATGCCGGCTCGAAAGGCGTGGTGTGGGGTCCAGTTAAGGATATGGTCCATATCTCGCACGGCCCGGTCGGATGCGGGCAATATTCCTGGTCTCAGCGCCGCAACTACTACGTCGGCACGACCGGCATCGACACGTTCGTCACCATGCAGTTCACCTCCGATTTCCAGGAGAAGGATATTGTTTTCGGCGGCGACAAGAAGCTCGAACGGATCATCGACGAGATCGAGGAACTCTTTCCGCTGAACAAGGGCATGACTGTGCAATCCGAATGCCCGATCGGCCTGATTGGCGACGACACCGAAGCTGTGTCCCGCAACAAGGCCAAGCAGCACGAAAAGACAATCGTGCCGGTGCGCTGCGAGGGCTTCCGCGGCGTCTCGCAATCCCTCGGCCACCACATCGCCAACGACGCGATCCGCGACTGGGTGTTCGAGACGAAGGACCTCGAGTTCGAGGCCGGCCCGTACGATGTCAATGTGGTTGGCGACTACAATATCGGCGGCGACGCCTGGGCTTCGCGCATCCTGCTCGAAGAGATGGGTCTGCGCGTGGTCGGCAACTGGTCGGGCGACGCTACCCTGGTCGAAATAGAGCGAGCGCCAAAGGCGAAACTCAATCTCATCCATTGCTATAGGTCGATGAACTACATCTGCCGGCACATGGAGGAAAAGTATGGCATCGCCTGGATGGAGTACAATTTCTTCGGGCCCTCCCAGACCGAAGCCTCTCTGCGCAAGATAGCCAAGCACTTCGGGCCGGAAATCGAGGCAAAGGCCGAGGCGGTCATCGCCAAATACCGGCCGCTGGTCGAGGCGGTCATAGCCAAGTACCGGCCGCGCCTCGAAGGCAGGACGGTGATGCTCTATGTCGGCGGGCTGCGCCCCCGTCACGTCGTCACCGCATATGAGGACCTGGGCATGGTGATCGTCGGCACTGGCTATGAATTTGGCCATAACGACGACTATCAGCGCACCGGCCACTACGTGAAAAAGGGCACGCTGATCTATGACGACGTAACTGGTTACGAGCTGGAGAAGTTCATCGAGGGGATCCGTCCCGATCTCGTGGGCTCCGGCATCAAAGAAAAGTACCCGGTCCAGAAGATGGGCATACCGTTCCGTCAAATGCATTCCTGGGATTATTCCGGCCCGTATCATGGCTACGACGGCTTCGCCATCTTCGCGCGCGATATGGACCTGGCCATCAACAACCCTGTCTGGAATCTCTACGACGCCCCCTGGAAGAAAAAAGCCGAGCCGTCGGCGGCGATCGCAGCCGAATGAAACCCTGGCTTCCCGGAAGCCGGGAGGCCGCGAACGCCTGTGGCCGCTTGTCCGCGGGAGACCTGAAAACGTTTCGACGTCCCTGTGCCGCCGTATGGCGGGCCAGATGGAAAGAGGTAACCACCCATGCCGCAGTCGGCTGAAAAAGTTCTCGACCACGCGCCCCTGTTCCGCGAGCCGGAATACAGGCAGATGCTCGCCGAGAAGAGGCTGAATTTCGAATGTCCTCACCCGGACCAGATCGTTACCGACCAATACGAATTCACCAAGACGTGGGAATACCGCGAAAAGAACCTTGCTCGCCAAGCCCTGGTCGTGAACCCCGCCAAGGCCTGCCAGCCGCTCGGCGCGGTGTTCGCGGCCGCAGGCTTCGAGCGAACGATGTCCTTCGTCCACGGCAGCCAGGGCTGCGTGGCCTATTACCGCTCGCACCTTTCGCGCCATTTCAAGGAGCCTGCTTCGGCGGTTTCCTCCTCGATGACCGAGGACGCGGCAGTGTTCGGCGGCCTGAAGAACATGGTCGACGGGCTCGCCAACACGTACCAACTTTACAACCCGAAGATGATCGCCGTCTCGACCACTTGTATGGCGGAGGTCATTGGCGACGACCTGCACAGCTTCATCGAGAACGCCAAGGACGAAGGCTCGGTCCCGCGCGACTTCGACGTGCCCTTCGCCCACACGCCGGCCTTTGTCGGCAGCCATGTCGACGGCTATGACGTTGCGGTCAGGGGCATTTTGGAGCATTTCTGGAAAGGCGAGGAGCGAACGGAAGCCGAGGGGACCATCAACGTCATTCCGGGTTTCGACGGCTTCTGTGTTGGCAACAACCGGGAACTCAAGCGCCTGCTCGATCTGATAGGCGTGTCCTATACTTTCATCCAAGACGCCTCTGACCAGTTCGACACGCCGTCCGACGGCGAATACCGCATGTACGACGGCGGCACGAAGATCGCAGACGTGAGGAAGGCACTCAACGCCGAGGCGACACTTTCGCTACAGCATTACAACACCCGAAAAACACTGGAGTATTGCGAGGGGGTAGGGCAGGCGACTGCCTCCTTCCATTACCCGCTCGGAGTTCAGGCGACCGACGACTTCCTGATGGAGGTCTCCGCGATTTCCGGCAAGCAAATCCCCGAAGCACTCCGCCTGGAGCGCGGCCGACTTGTCGACGCCATGGCGGACAGCCAATCCTGGCTGCACGGTAAAAAATACGCCATCTACGGCGATCCGGACTTTGTCTACGCCATGGCCCGCTTCATCATAGAGACGGGCGGCGAGCCGACCCATTGCCTCGCGACCAACGGCACCTCGGCGTGGGAAGCGGAGTTGAAGGAGCTGCTTGCATCATCGCCCTTCGGCAACGGTGCTCAAGTCTGGGCGGGCAAGGACCTCTGGGCGATGCGCTCGCTGCTCTTCACCGAGCCGGTGGACCTGCTGATCGGCAACTCCTATGGCAAGTATCTGGAGCGCGACACGGGCACGCCGCTGATCCGGCTGACGTTTCCGATCTTCGACCGCCACCATCACCATCGGTTTGCGCTCATGGGCTACCAAGGCGGATTGCGCGTCCTGACGACGATCCTCGACAAGATCTTCGACAAGCTCGATCGCGAGACAAGCGAGACGGGCGTGACGGACTACTCGTATGACCTCACCCGCTAAGCATGACGGTCGGCTTTGGCCGGTCGTCTTCCCGAGGGACTTTGGAGACCGACGCAATGTCCTTGCTCAGAGCCAAAATCCAGGATGTCTTCAACGAGCCCGCCTGCGAGCAGAACCGCGGCAAGGATGCCAAGGCGCGCAAGGAGGGCTGTTCGAAGCCACTGACCCCCGGGGCGGCGGCCGGCGGCTGTGCCTTCGATGGCGCCAAGATCGTACTGCAGCCGATCACCGACGTCGCACACCTGGTCCATGGGCCGCTCGCCTGCGAGGGCAATTCCTGGGACAACCGCGGTGCGGCTTCGTCCGGGCCAACGCTGTGGCGCACGAGCTTCACGACCGACCTCACCGAACTCGATGTTGTGATGGGGCGGGGCGAGCGGAAGCTTTTCAAAGCGATCCTCGAGATCAAGGAAGCGTATGGGCCGCCTGCGATCTTCGTTTATCCGACCTGCGTGACGGCGCTGATCGGCGACGACATCGAGGCCGTCTGCAAGCGCGCGGCGGAAAAGTACGGCTTGGCGGTTGTACCGGTCAATGCGCCGGGCTTCGTCGGCTCCAAGAATCTCGGCAACAAGCTTGCCGGCGAGGCGTTGCTCGAGCATGTCATCGGCACGCTCGAGCCCGACGATGCCGGCCCTTACGACATCAACATTCTTGGCGAATTCAACCTCTCGGGCGAATTCTGGCTGGTGAAGCCGCTGCTGGATCGGCTCGGGATCCGGGTGCGCGCCTGCTTTCCGGGTGACGCCCGTTACGTCGACATTGCCTGCGCGCACCGCGCCCGGGCGGCTATGGTGGTGTGCTCGACCGCGCTCATCAATCTCGCCCGCAAAATGGACGAGCGCTGGGACATCCCGTTTTTCGAGGGCTCCTTCTACGGCATCACCGATACCTCGGATGCACTCCGGAACATCGCTGAGCTGCTCGTAAAGCAGGGTGCTGATCCGGAGATCCTCGGCCGCACCGAGGTATTGATTGCAGAGGAAGAGGCGATCGCCTGGAAGAAGCTAGCGGCCTACCGGCCGAGGCTCGCAGGCAAGCGCGTGCTGCTCAACACCGGCGGCGTGAAGTCCTGGTCGGTCGTCCATGCGCTGATGGAGATCGGGATCGAGATCGTCGGCACCTCTGTCAAGAAGTCGACCGTCGAAGACAAGGAGCGGATCAAGCAGATCCTCAAGGACGACAACCATATATTCGAGCAGATGGCAGCGCGCGAGCTTTACGCCATGCTCTCAGAACGCAAGGCCGATATTATGCTGTCGGGCGGGCGCACGCAGTTCATCGCCCTGAAGGCCAAGACACCATGGCTCGATATCAACCAGGAGCGCCAACACCCTTACGCCGGCTATGACGGCATGGTGGAACTCGTACGCCAGATCGACATCGCCATTCACAACCCGATCTGGGCGCAGGTGCGGGAGCCGGCACCATGGGATTGCCAGCCTGCCAGGGAGGAACGGCCGCGCACGAAAAGCGAGACCCCGACCTTGCATGTTGTCCAGGAATTCGCCGGCACGACGGCCGGTAATTTCGGCGATTGTTGAGGAAAGCCGATGGTCCGCATCCTTCCCCAGACCAAAGCGGCGGCGGTCAATCCGCTGAAGTCATCGCAGCCATTGGGTGCCGCCTTGGCCTTTCTTGGCGTCGACGGCGCGATGCCGTTGTTCCACGGCAGCCAAGGGTGCACCAGCTTCGCGCTCGTGCTCTTCGTGCGACATTTCAAGGAAGCCATTCCCTTGCAGACAACCGCGATGGACGAGGTGGCGACGATCCTCGGGGGGCAGACCATCTGGAAGAGGCGATCCTCAACCTCAAGGCCCGCACAAAGCCAACGCTGATCGGGGTTTGCACGACCGCGCTGGTGGAAACCCGGGGCGAAGACTGCGCAGGGGATGTCGCCAATATCAGGCTGAAGCGCATGGAAGAACTCGCGGGTACGGAGGTGGTGCTAGCCAACACACCGGATTTCGACGGCGCGATCGAAGAGGGCTGGGCCAAGGCTGTCACCGCTATGATCGAAAGGATTACGCGGCCCGGCGAGCAGGCGCGGCAGTCGAAGAAAATCGTGATCCTGCCTAGCTGGAGCCTCACTGTGGCTGACATCGAGCATTTGCGTGAGATGGTTGAAAGCTTTGGACTGAAGCCGGTGATTCTGCCGGACATCTCCGGCTCGCTCGACGGTACGGTGCCCGACCGCTGGGTCACGACCACCTATGGGGGCACCAGCGTCGAGGATATCCGCGAGCTTGGCACGGCCGAGCAATGTATCGTCATCGGTGAGCATATGCGCCGCCCGGCCGAGCTGCTGCGGAGGTTGACCGGCGTGCCTTACGTGCTGTTCCGGTCGCTGACCGGATTGAGGGACGCCGACCGGTTCGTCTCCCTGCTGTCCGCAGTTTCGGGCGAGGCGGCGCCGGCTGAGGTGCGCCGTCGGCGGGCGCAGTTGCAGGACGCGTTGCTCGACGGACATTTCCACTTTGGAGGCAAGAAAATTGCGATCGCTGCTGAACCAGACCAACTCTACCAACTCGCGAGCTTCTTCATCGCCATGGGCTCCGAAATCGCGGCGGCGGTCACAACGGCCGCTATGTCGAAAATTCTGGAGGAAGTACCGGCGCAGTCGGTTCAAATCGGCGATCTTGGCGATTTGGAAGCGCTTGGCGCCGGCGCTGATCTTCTCGTTACTCATTCCCACGGCCGCCAGGCGGCGCAGCGCCTCGGCATTCCGCTCATGCGGGTCGGCTTCCCGATCTTCGACCGGCTCGGGGCCCAGCACAAGCTCACAATCCTCTATCAGGGGACCCGCGACCTGATCTTCGAGGTTGCCAACATTTTCGAAGCCAACCGGCGCGCGCCCACGCCTGGGGCGCTTGATCCACTTCGTAAGCGAGAAATGCCAGATGAGCTCCGTCCGTCGCCTCTCGCTCGTCACTAACGAGGTTCACGTACCGACGCCGGAACGCCAAGCGGGCGCATTGCGCGTGGCGATCGCCACGCAGGACATGAAGAACCTCAACGCCCATTTCGGATCGGCCAGGCGCTTTGCTGTCTACGACGTGATGCGCGAGGAGTGGAATCTCGTGGAAGCCGTGGCCTTCGATGACGTTTCCGACGAGAGCGGGAAGCATCGAACTGAGGGCGATGACCGCATCACCCCGAAGGTGGAGGCGCTGAAGGGCTGTCATCTCCTGTTTTGTCTGGCGATCGGCGGACCTTCGGCAGCCAAACTTGTTTCCGCAAAGATCCAGCCGATCAAAGTGCCGCAGCCCCAGACCATCCAAGAGGTGCTGTTGCGCACGCAGATGATGCTCAGGACGTGCCCTCCCCCTTGGCTGCGCAAGGTGCTGGCGCAGGCAGGTGTCGCTGAACAGAAACCCTCCTTCGAGGACGAAAGCTGAAATGAGGAGTGGGCGAAATGTTTGAAGCCGCTGTTAGCCCTGCCGCCACCGAGGACGAGGCGGCCCTTGCCACCCCGTTCGTCAAATGCCTCGTGCGGCTGATCCGTGCCAATGATTCCCACGGGTCATGGGAAGGCAAATCGGACGCCGAGCTGCTGGGCGACTTCATCATCACCAGGGAACAGCGCCGTGCAATTCCAATCATCGGCGATCCCGATCCGGACGTGCTGTGGAGGCTCGATAAGTTCTACACCGCCGTCGGGCTTGCGATTGAGGAACGCTCCGGCCTGATGGCATCGCCGATGATTGAGATAAGCCACGAGGGCTTCGGGCGCGTGCTCTTCACGGCCGGGCGACTGGTCGTTCTGTCAAAGACCCTGCGCGACGTCCATCGGTTCGGCTTCGAGACGTTCTGGAAACTCGCGGCGGCCGGTACCCAACTGGCCGGCGATGCCACCGCAGCCATTGAGGCTTATCCCGAGGTGGCGCGGGCGTGATGGAACCGATTTTCGATCGAGGGGATCATGTCAGGCCTTGAGGACATGCGAGCCCTCTCAATCGAGGCGGTCGAGGCCGATGTGGTTCTTGGGGTAGCGCTGATGAAGCCAGTGGTACTGATCTGTTCGCAAGATGCGGAGTTGTATCTGTTCCTAAGCCACATTCTGGGGGTGGACGGCTTCACGAGTGAGCCGGCAGGCGGCGTGAAGGAAGCACTTGCATTGGCCCATCAACGGGAGCTCCAGGCGGTAGTCCTGGACTGCGGGCCAGCAAGCGCGGCAGGCTCCACAATCTGCGCCCGGTTGAAGGGGGAGCCCCGGACCGGCCGCCTGCCCGTCATTGCGTTGATCGCGCCCGGCGCCGAGAACCAGCACCTCGATCTCTTGAAGGCAGGTGTTGACGAGAGCTTTGTGCGGCCCTTCGCACCGGCCAAGCTGCTTGACTGTCTACGCACGAAGTTGGCGCTGCCACAGCCGGGTTCAAACGGGATAAAAAACGGCAGCTGGCTCTGTTGCGGCAGCCTTGAGATGAAGCTCGATGCTCACCGCGTTCGAGGTAATGGCCACGACATCCATCTCGGACCTCTCGAATTCAACCTGCTGCGGCAATTTCTTGAGGCTCCCGGCAAGGTCTTCAGCCGAGACGAGCTGATCGACGCGGCCTGGCCGGACAATATCCATGTCGGTGAACGCACTGTCGACGTCCATATCAGCCGGATCAGAAAGGCGCTGAAGGCGGCCTCGCCAGGTAGCGTCATTCATACTGTCAGGTCTGCGGGCTACTCGCTCGAGAAGCTGGACGACTGAATCGCGAACGGACGGTGTGCCACTCTCGATCTTCGTTGGAAGGCAAGTCTGCGGTTCGAAACGCGCACGGGCGCGGCATCTCAGGGGGAAGCAGTCAGATGGCCTTCAAGAAAATACTCAGTGTGACGGGAGCTGACCATTCCGATCAGGACGTCGCAATAGCTGCTCGCTTGTGCGCCGAGGTCGGCGCGTATCTTTCCGTATTAATTATATCGCCTCCGCCGCTCCTGATGTCGCCACCGGTTATTGGGTCCCCTCTGCCGTTGGGCGGTGGCATCGCCGAGTGGTCTACACATCGCGCACACCACATTGCCGCACGGGAATTTTCACAGGACATGGCCAACCTGGAAAAGACATCGAGGGAAATTCACAAAGTGCTGAGAGCCACGTGGCGCTGCTATGATGTCGACACCGAACACTGCGACAAGGCTGGCGTCGGTGACGCGGTGCGACAGCGGGCGCTCTGCACCGACCTGACAATCGTCGGCCCCGCACTTCTCAACGAGACTAGTCTCGGACCCCTTGTTATCAACGGCAGCTTGTTCGACACGGGAAAGCCGGTGCTTGTCGTACCGGAGGGCGCTGAGGCGACTCTGTCTCCACGGCGCGTGCTGGTCGGCTGGGATTCGCGAGTCGAGGCGTCCCGTTCGATTCGAGAAGCGCTGCATCTGCTAGCCGGTGCTGAGGAAGTTCGTGTCGCAGTCGTCGATCCGGAGGCGACCTGCACCGGAAACGGCGCCGAGCCGGGAGCCGACATCGCTGCCTATCTCACTCGGCACGGTGCTCGGGTTTGGGTCGACCGGCTGGCGAGCCGCGGCAAACCGGTGGCCAAGGTGCTCGCGCAGCACGCAATCGACACCTCTGCCAACATGATTGTCATGGGTGCCTATGGCAGCCGCCGGCTGCCCGAGCGGCTCTTCGGTGGCGTGACGAGATGGATAGTTGGCAAGCCGCCATTGCCGCTGTTTTTGGCTCGCTGAAACAAGCTCGCGCATAAAGTCGCGCAGCCTTTGGCGATAGCTTTGGAGAACAACATGACATTGCAGATGGAGTCACCGGCTTCTTCGATCCAAGTGGAGGACTGGCTGCGTGGCGAGCCCCTCACGAACTTCCAGCCCGGCAAAGTGTATATCGTCGATTTTGGGAACTTGGTGCGGACCATGTCTGGCGACGATGTCCCTTCTGGTGCAGCTCCAGGAGAAATACAAGGACAGCGGGCTTGAGGTCGTCGGAGTCGCCGCCGATGAACATTCTCCAACGGCCGTCGAGGCCCAAACCAGATTGGACGCGTGGTTGACCGAAAAGTGCTTGAATCTGAACTTTCGGATCGCGTTCAACTCCACAGGCGAAATCGACAAGCTTTGGATGGAACCCAGCTTTTCTCTTGGGATACCGACCTCGTTCGTGGTCGACCGAGACGGCCACATCGCCTTTATCGGCGAGCCGAGGCAATTCGATGAGGTTTTGCCAAAAGTCCTTAACGGCAGCTGGCGCACCAGCGATGAAGCGAAAGCCGCCGATAAGGAGCGGATTGCCAAAAGCGAACCCATAGCGCGCGAACAAGCGTTGAAGAAGCCGATCAATGACAGATTTGGGCGGGCGGTGGACGCAGAGGTTGGAAGACGGCGCTCTCGGCGATCGGAGAGGGCATTGCCTTGTTGCCGGACAACTTCGGTTTCTGCGTGTCGCATGCGCATCTGTTGCTTCACAGAATGCGCGACATGTGGACCGGTTTGCCCCTCATGCATCAACTGGTTCGCGACGCGATCGACAGAAACTCCGAGGACTGGATGGTCATGGCGCTAGGCCAACTCTTCCATCCGACCAATGACCATTCGCCCTTTCCGGCTGCTGAGCGCTTCGCGATGGGCAAAGAGCTGTCCGAACACATCCTGGCACTGAATCCCCCGCAAGGTGACGGCCCTAAGTTACGGTCTTATCCGGCGATCGCTCGGTACTACCACGAGAACAGCAACAAAGGTCGCGCGATCGAGTTGGTCGAGCTGGCAATTAAGTCGCTGATGATCCGGAGCCCATCCCGGACGAACGGAAACAGAACCTTCTACGGCATTTCTGCAGGTTCTGGCCAACTACAAGGGTGAGAAGGTTTGTTACGGCGCTCACTGTGCGGTTCCGCATCCCGAAGGTGCCAAAGCGGGGCCGGACGAGGAGGAAAGATAAAAAGGTTAAGCAGCACGCAATCGACACGTCTGCCGACATGATTGTCATGGGGTGCCTATGGCAGCCGCCGGCTGCGCGAGCGGCCCTTCGGTGGCGTGACGAGATGGATAGTTGGCAAGCCGCCATTGCCGCTGTTTTTGGCTCGCTGACGGGTTCTGAAGTAGCACCGATGCTGTTCGAGGCTCTACTCCCTAGTCACTGACCGTGATGCGAAGTCGGAGAAAGGTCGAGGCAAACGAGCAGGTTTCGCGAAGCTCCTCGAGCAACTTGCAAGCGCCGTCGCGAAGACGTTCCCCGGCGCCTCTAACGCGCGGTCGGGGTCTCGCTCGCCGAGCCAATCCGTAACGCGCAGACCAACGGCCTGCCCCGGCGTCCTCAATGCGCTCAAACACCGAAACTCGGGTCGGCGTCAGGTCGAGAAAGAGAGTCGTTCAGCGCTGCAGGCCGCGTTCGGGCCGTAGCCGCATCGTATTGGCGTTATCACGATGTCCCTGACCACTGGCCGGGAGCTGAACACGGCAACGACGGTGCAGCGGCCAAGGCGCTGACCTTCGAGTCGGGCGGTCGGGCTCTTGGCGGCCTCGGCGCGAACGATGGCATCAATCTCCTTGTCATCGCCTGGGGTGGTAGCCGGGTCAGCGGCGATGGCGGCCGCATCTTCGGCGTTTTAAGTCTGCCCGGCCCACCGCCTGGCGACCGAGCGGCCCTTGAGGCTGGTCAAATTCCGACAACGCTCGCATTCGCACCAGGCGGTCCCTTTAGCGCCTGAGCACAGGGAACACAGAAAATATAGGCAGAAAGCAGGAACCCTGGAGAGCTCACCAGCCGCACATGCCGGCACTCATCCTGATGGCGGTATTGGCGAGCCGAAGCTGGACCGGCTTATTCGTAAAATTCCGTGTCGCCAGCCAGTTCAATCGCAAGGCGGGCGAGGGAGCACATGCCGCGCTCGGATGGAGCAGCCCTTTGCAATCGCAAATGGCGAGATCCGCCGCCTGAGGGCCGGAACGGCAAGACGCTCAGGCCGGTGGCGTGAAGCGGACGATGATGACGGGCCTGGCGGCAGCCAACGCAGTCATGATGTCCATCTGCTCGGTCCCTCGGCCCGAATACATGTGGAGTTGTCCGTGGCCAGGCTTTCGTGCCGGCCCGAAGCGCCAAGGGCATGTCCAACACCGGACAGCGGCAGGAAAACATGTCGACTTCAATACAAACGGCCATCTTGGATTGGAGCTTTTCTAAGCCATTAATGCGCTTACTGCCCGCTGAGCGCGCTGGCACGGCCTTTGCGAAGTGTGATTCGGCAACACCGAGTGAAGGCTGGCTGCACGCAGACGCGCGTGACTCTCCTTTGCTTGAACCCGTGTGCCCCTCCCAGAGGGGGGAAACAAGCTCGCGCATAAAGTCGCGCAGCCTTTGGCGATAGCTTTGGAGAACAACATGACATTGCAGATGGAGTCACCGGCTTCTTCGATCCAAGTGGAGGACTGGCTGCGTGGCGAGCCCCTCACGAACTTCCAGCCCGGCAAAGTGTATATCGTCGATTTTGGGAACTTGGTGCGGACCATGTCTGGCGACGATGTCCCTTCTGGTGCAGCTCCAGGAGAAATACAAGGACAGCGGGCTTGAGGTCGTCGGAGTCGCCGCCGATGAACATTCTCCAACGGCCGTCGAGGCCCAAACCAGATTGGACGCGTGGTTGACCGAAAAGTGCTTGAATCTGAACTTTCGGATCGCGTTCAACTCCACAGGCGAAATGGACAAGCTTTGGATGGAACCCAGCTTTTCTCTTGGGATACCGACCTCGTTCGTGGTCGACCGAGACGGCCACATCGCCTTTATCGGCGAGCCGAGGCAATTCGATGAGGTTTTGCCAAAAGTCCTTAACGGCAGCTGGCGCACCAGCGATGAAGCGAAAGCCGCCGATAAGGAGCGGATTGCCAAAAGCGAACCCATAGCGCGCGAACAAGCGTTGAAGAAGCCGATCAATGACAGATTTGGGCGGGCGGTGGACGCAGAGGTTGGAAGACGGCGCTCTCGGCGATCGGAGAGGGCATTGCCTTGTTGCCGGACAACTTCGGTTTCTGCGTGTCGCATGCGCATCTGTTGCTTCACAGAATGCGCGACATGTGGACCGGTTTGCCCCTCATGCATCAACTGGTTCGCGACGCGATCGACAGAAACTCCGAGGACTGGATGGTCATGGCGCTAGGCCAACTCTTCCATCCGACCAATGACCATTCGCCCTTTCCGGCTGCTGAGCGCTTCGCGATGGGCAAAGAGCTGTCCGAACACATCCTGGCACTGAATCCCCCGCAAGGTGACGGCCCTAAGTTACGGTCTTATCCGGCGATCGCTCGGTACTACCACGAGAACAGCAACAAAGGTCGCGCGATCGAGTTGGTCGAGCTGGCAATTAAGTCGCTGGATGGTCCGGAGCCCATCCCGGACGAACGGAAACAGAACCTTCTACGGCATTTCTGCAGGTTCTGGCCAACTACAAGGGTGAGAAGGTTTGTTACGGCGCTCACTGTGCGGTTCCGCATCCCGAAGGTGCCAAAGCGGGGCCGGACGAGGAGAAGACAAAAAGGGGTGATGGTCGGGTTTACTGGCCAATTCCTCCGTTTCGCTGGCGTGACCACAGCAACGAGGGTCCATGCAGCACTTGGTCGATCGCTTGCAGCAGGATCGAGGCTCGAATCTGCATGGCCTGCGGCCGCCTTGCGGCGGAGGTGATGTTCCGCGCGAATTGGCGTGGAAGACTGCGCAGTCAAGGACGTGTTCAAGGTCGGCCAGAGGGGCATCTTGCGTGGAATCAGCCCGGCCAAGCCGGACGTCCGCTGGGCAAGTGTGCCCGAAGCAGGCGTCCCCGAAAACAGACATCGTGCTTCGAGGAAGAGGACTGAAATGAGGACAAGGCGAAATGTCTGACACCGCAATTAGCCTGCCGTCAACGAGGACGAGGCGGCCCTTGCCACACCGTTCGTCAGATGCCTCGTGCGGCTGAACCGTGCTCAAGACTCCTACTGGCTCGTGGGAAAGCAAATCGGACGCCGAACTGCTGGCCGACTTCATCGTCACCAGGAAACAGCGCCGTGCGATGCCGGTCATCGGCAATCCCGAGCCGGACGTGCTGTGGAGGCTCGACATCACACCGCCGTCGGGCTCGCGATCGAGGAGCGCTTCGGCCTGATGACATCGCCTATGACAAAGATGAAACCCATGGGGGCTTCGGACGATTGCGTTTCACGGCCGGGCGGTTGGTCGCTCTGTCGGAGACATCTACCGGTTCGGCTTCGCGACGTTCAGGAAGCTCGCGAGGCCGGTATCAAACTGGTCGACGATGCGACTGCAGCCATCCGAAGCCTATCCCGACGCGGCGCGGGCGTGAAGAAACCGATTTCGAGGAAGGATTATGTCAAAGCTAGATGAGATGGGGAAGAAAGTCCGAAAGCTTCAGCTGCGCGCGGCAATTGCCAAGATGAATTTGCGCGACCGTGCAGAGAATTTCCCGGGAAAATGGACGGAGATAGTGGAAGTTGCCGAGGAAACGTCGGCGGCTTGCCGAGTTGGATGGTGCCAAGAGAGAGTTCGCTGCGATGAAGAAGTTACGATGACGAGCACATTTACCACCCGCGACGGCTCTGGATGGGTGCCGGAATATCTCACCGCTATAGACGGCACGACCTGCATCGGCTGCGGCCGCTGTTTCAAAGTCTGCTCGCGCGAGGTCATGCATCTTTACGGCGTCGATGACGCGGGTGAAATCCTCGGCGCCTGCGACGGCGAAGACGATGATTTCGACGGTGAGCTCAATCGCATGATCATGGTCGTCGATCATGCCGGCCGCTGCATTGGCTGTGGAGCCTGCGCCCGCGTCTGCCCGAAGAACTGCCAGACCCATGTTGCGGCCGACCAGGTCGCAGCGTGAACTGAGGAGACAAAACCAGGAGAACGGCGTTGCCCTTTAGAATGTTTTGTCGCGTCCTCGGGCTGGTGCTGTGCAGCACCGCACTGACTGTCTACTTCGCTTCTCATTCCTTCGGCACAGTAGTCGTCACGACGCTGGCTTGTTCGATGCTCCTTCAGCTGGCGTATTTCGCAAGCGTGCTCTTTATGATCTGGCGGTCTGGCTCCGTTAGTCCAGTTGGCCAAAGGGCTGAGCATTTCGGCAGTTGCAAGGAAGTTCGATCCGAGCCGCCAGACCTTGATGAGGTGACGAATGAATCCGCAGATTTGCTCCAGCGCGATCAAATGCTGGCCATATCGCTGCTGCTGCCTTGAGGCCCCATGACAAGGTCAGTGCAGGACAGCGCCACTTTGGACCGACCATCAACAATGAGCAGATATTAGAAGGAATACTATGCTCGAGAAGTCGATGGTGACGCCTCTCCAAGCATCTGCGGGCAAGGTGGAAATCTACGCCAAACGCTAGGACTGCAACTCGGTCTCGCGTTCGGCGGAAACAAGCTCCGCAAGCTCGAATACATCATCCCCGACGCGATCGCGTCAAATGCTGATACGCTTGTCTCCGTCGGCGGCGTGCAGTCCAACTACACGCGGATGGTCGCCGCGACCGCCGCTGCCCATGGGGTGCCGAACACGTACTCAATAAGGCGGTGCTCGCACAAAAGGGACCCGCACCTGGACACCCAAAGCCATGCTCATCTGGTCCTTGTGGTCGAGCAACGTCGCAGGTTTCGTCATCATTTGGCTTCAACGAGTTGACGGGCTTGTCCAGGAGCCCTGCGCAGATCGAAGACGCATCTGGCGCACAAGTGCTGCGGCATCAGTTCGGTCGAGTCGGAGCAGGCAACCCCGCTTTGATGCGCCAACGAACCTTGCGATAGGCTCGATCAACATGGACTTTCGAGCCATGACATTGGAACATGTGCGGGCGATATAGTCGCCGAGTTGAGCGGCGCCGCGGCGGCTGAAGATCTTGCAACGGTGCCCGGGCGGATCGCTTAAGCTCTCCTACGTATACCAGAATGTACGCTCCCCGCGGTAGCGTCATTGGGGACAACCTCCGGGCGCAGGCAAGGAGAGGTCGGAGCGCGCGGGGTGAGGGGACGCGTAACAGCGAAGTATTCGATGAAGTTCTGGAACGATTGCGCCCCCGATCGACTCATTGGCTCCCTTTCAACCTTCACCAGCTCGAAGAGGATCTGCCTGGCCGTGGAACGGATGATTTTCCCACGAAATAGTGGATCTCACCAACTCTTTTGGGTGCGGCGCGGAGTGCACCAGCCTGCCAACTTGAACCTGCGATACCAACGTCATTTGCATGCAACTAGTCTAGATCGTCGCGCTACGCCCCCCATTCATGGTAGGACCCGTCGCCAAGCGCCAATGTGTCGCGCATCTGCATGCTACGATGGGGCTATCGGAGCGGCGGGCCTGCTGAGTCGTAAGCGCCGATCGGCAAGACGATCCGCTACCAGCCTAGTTGTTAAACCCTCGCCATTCCTGACCGGGACCGACTGTCGTGTTTGTCGAATCCGCGACACATTGCTTTGGGCCTGTCTGCCTGCTGCAGTCAGGGTCAAGTCATTGAACAAACTCAGAAAAATATTTTAAGCCTTCCTCGGCGCAGCTGGCATAACTTTTGAGGAGTCTTCTTCGCGAACCGCGACTCGAGGCGACACTGGTGTTCGCGGGGGGTTCGAATGGTCAGTGATAGCCAAAGCTTCTCGTTGCCACGCAACGTTCCGTTGCCGCGAGTGACATTCCGCAGCCCGACCGAGATTGATGCAGCAGTCGTATGGGACCTCATTGCGAAGTGCCCGCCACTGGACCGCAACTCGCTGTACTGCGAGCTCCTGCTCTGCACCGATTTCGCCGACACCTGCGTGCTCGCTGAGCGTGCCGGGGCGGTGGTTGGGTGGATGTCGGCTTATCGGCGGCCGAGCGAGCCCTCGACGCTCTTCATTTGGCAGATTGCCGTGCATCCTGAGAAACGCAGCACCGGGGTGGGCAAGGGCATGATCATCTCAGCCCTCAACAGGCCATCTTGCGAGAGCGTGACGCACATCAAGGCCACGGTGACGCTCAGCAACCGGGCGTCCAAGTTGCTCTTCGCAGGTGTGGCGCGGGATCTGCGCGCGCCAATCCGGCAGGCTCTGTGCTTCGACCGAGACTTCCATTTTAAGGGACAGCATGAGAGCGAGCACACGATAGCCATCGGCCCCATTGGACGCTCCATCTGCCCTGCCGGCATTCCCGCCGGTCTGCCTAGCCAATATCTAAATATGGAGGCAACGATGACTGATCGAAGCACACCAGATGGAGATGAGGAACTCGCGATCTTCAACCATCTCGAGTCCGAAGTTCGCAGCTACGCCCGCAGCTTTCCCGTTGTTTTCGCGAGGGCACGAGGGGCTCAGCTGTTTGCGCGAGATGGGACAGCCTATCTCGACTTTCTCATGGGCTGCTCAAGTCTAAATTATGGGCATAACCCCCCTGAGCTGAAGTCCGCGCTCGCAGACTACATAGCGTGTGACGGCATCACCCATGGCCTCGATCTGTATAACGAAGCCAAGGAGTCTTTTCTGCGAGAATTCCACGAGACGATCCTTAGGCCGCAACAACTAGACTACGTCGTGCAGTTTCCCGGTCCGACCGGTGCTAATGCGGTTGAGGCTGCTCTCAAGTTAGCACGCAATATCACTGGTCGGCCCAACATCATAGCCTTCACCAATGGCTTTCATGGCGCGAGCCTTGGCGCTCTTTCCTGCACCGGCAACCGATATCACCGCGCAGCCGCCGGCCAGCAGCTCGGTGGCGTCACACGGCTACCCTACGACGGCTATCTCGGATCCGCTGTAGACACTGCCGATTACCTTGATCAGCTACTCTCGGATCCCTCTAGCGGCGTGGACGCCCCGGCGGCGGTGATTCTCGAGACTGTTCAGGGCGAAGGCGGCTTGAATGTCGCCGGCACGGAGTGGCTGCGCAAGATGGCAGCCATTGCGCGCAAACACGGAACTCTGCTGATCGTAGACGACATCCAGGCCGGTGTTGGCCGGACCGATGCGTTCTTCAGCTTCGAAGCAGCGGGGCTCCGTCCGGACATCGTCACAATGGCCAAATCTATATCGGGCTATGGCCTGCCTATGGCCCTCGTCCTTATTGATCGACAACTCGACAGGTGGGAGCCCGGAGAGCACAACGGAACGTTCCGCGGCAACTGCCATGCTTTCATCACCGCGCGCGCAGCCCTGAAGCACTTCTGGCGAACGGACAGCTTGGCAGCGTCCGTCAGCCATAAAAGCAACCTGCTGAAGAGTCGCCTTGATCAGATCGCGCTGAAGTACGACCCAAGCCGAGTGTCAGCCAAGGGTCGTGGCATGATGCGGGGCATCGATCTCAAGTCTGGCGAGGTTGCGGGCCAGGTCATCAGAACCGCCTTCCAGAGGGGCCTCATTGTCGAGACCTCTGGTCCCAAAGACGAGGTCGTGAAGTGTCTGCCACCCCTCGTCATTGGGGAGGATCAGCTTAGCCAAGGCCTCGACATCCTCGAGGGCGCTATCGATAGCGTAATTGACGGCAAAGTGAACACGGCGGCTTGAGAGGTGACCCATGATCATCAGGGATTTCAATGAAGAGAAACTGACAGCCCGGCGGGTCCAGACGACGAGCTGGGAAAGCGTGCGGTTGCTCCTCAAGAACGATGGGATGGGCTTCTCCTTCCATATCACCACGATCCATTCGGGCGCCCGGCTCAAGATGCACTATCTGAACCACCTTGAGGCGGTCTACTGCATCTCAGGAACGGGCGCTATCGAGGATTTGCAGGCAGAGGAGGTCCATGTCGTGCGACCGGGCATCATTTACGCGCTCGACAAGCATGATGCTCACCTGCTGTGTGCCGAGACGGAATTGGTCCTAGCCTGCGTCTTCAACCCTCCGTTGACCGGCCGCGAGGTGCATGATGAGACAGGCGCCTATCCTCTGGACTCCGAGGCGATTTGATGTCGCCCAGGAGCGTCCACCGAAGGGGAAAGCCGGGCCACCCGGTTAAGCTCTCAGGTACAGTGACAGATTTGGGGAAGAGCCGCGGGTCGACTGGCCCAAACCCATTGACCTGTCTGGAGAGCGAAATGCCCAAGGTTGCTGTGATTGGTGCCGGCATTACCGGCGTGTCGACAGCCTATGCCCTTTTGGAACACGGCTATGACGTAACCGTGCTAGAGCGTCAGCGGTATGCCGCAATGGAGACCTCATTTGCAAACGGCGGCCAGCTCTCGGCGAGCAATGCGGAAGTCTGGAACCACTGGTCGACGATCTTAAAGGGCATCAAGTGGATGACAAGGCGCGACGCGCCACTCCTCCTGAACCTGGCGCCGACATGGCACAAGTACAGCTGGCTTGCGGAATTTCTTCCCAAATCGCGAAGTACCGTGAGAATACTGTTGGCACCACTCGTGTGGCTATCGCGGCGCGCAGGCACATGTTTGACATCGCTGTGCGTGAGGGCATCGGTTTCGACCACGTTTGTCGGGGGATTCTTCATGTCTATTGGGACAAGGCGGGCTTCGACCACGGCACGAAAGTCAATCAACTCCTCGTCGAAGGAGGCCTTGACAGGTGGCCGGTCACGGCTGGCGAGATCTCGTCCATTGAGCCGGCCTTGAAGGGCGCTTTCTATGGTGGGTTCTACACACCTTCGGACTCAACAGGTGACATCCACAAGTATACCACCGGCTTGGCCCGCGCATGCCAACGTCGTGGTGGAAGTTTGTTCTGCGACGCGTCGGTGACAAAGATTGAGCGACGCGGCCGCTTCCGGCTGGCATACTCGAGCCAAGCTGCCACGGCGCAGGTTATCGAGGCCGACGCGATCGTCGTATGTGC
Source organism: Mesorhizobium sp. C416B (assembly GCF_030323165.1). Taxonomy (NCBI): domain Bacteria; kingdom Pseudomonadati; phylum Pseudomonadota; class Alphaproteobacteria; order Hyphomicrobiales; family Phyllobacteriaceae; genus Mesorhizobium; species Mesorhizobium sp. C416B. The sequence goes on along the minus strand of NZ_CP100471.1, from coordinate 2,719,716 downwards.
GGGCTCGAACAGCCGTGACTTCGCGGCGATGCTGGGCGATCGCCTCAACATCTATCCTGTCAAGGGCTACTCGGTCACGGTCCACCTGGAGGACAATGCGGCGCGGGAAGCCGCTCCATGGGTGAGCATCCTCGACGACCGGGCCAAAATCGTGACCAGCCGGCTTGGGGAAGCGCGCTTCCGAGTGGCCGGCACCGCAGAGTTCAACGGCCAGAACCGGGACATAAGGGATGACCGGATAAGACCTCTGGTAGACTGGACGCGCCAACTCTTCCCGGGCGTCAACACGAACCGCGTTGTGCCATGGGCTGGCCTCCGTCCTATGATGCCGAACATGATGCCGCGTGTCGGCAAAGGGAAGGCGCCGGGCGTTTACTATAACACCGGCCACGGGCACCTTGGCTGGACACTGTCTGCTGCGACATCAGCCATGTTGGCTGAGGCCGTCGCAAAAGATCTTCCTGTCGACAATCGTCTGGTGGCCTATGGGGGATGAGGTGGACAACCAGCAGCTAAACGTTGCCCGCGTCTAGATTGCCGGAGAAGATCGCTCGGGAGTTGCACGACTTCTTGCGTGACGAGGCGCTACCGGGCACGGGCACCGGCAATTCAGCCTTCTGGACGTCTTTCTCGTCGATCGTGCACGATCTCAGCCCCACAACCGGGAGCTGCTGGCATTCCGCGACGAGATCCAGGAGAAGATCGACCACTGGCATCGCCGAAACGGCCCGCCGGCGGATTTGGCGAAGTATAGGGACTTTCTGGCGGAGATCGGCTATCTGGTGCCGGAAGGGCCAGACTTCCGCGTTTCGACGACAAACGTCGGTCCAGAGATAGATCGCCTGGGCGCGCAAATTCCTCGACGAGAGCGTTCCGCTTAGCGGCGCTAGCTGGAGATCGCGCTGCGGAGGGCGCGCTGGCGCTGACGACAGTCGATGGCAAGGCGGTGAAGCTGAAGAAGCCGGAGCAGTTCGCCGGCTATCTGGGCGAGGCGGACACGCCGAGGCATTTCCTGCTGAAGAACAACCCAATCCATATTGAGATCGTCATGACCCGACCTCGCCTATCGGCAAGGCCGATGTCGCCGATATCTCCGACGTAAGTCGGGAATCGGCGATCTCCGCGATCATAGATTGCGAGGATTCGGTTCGGGCTGTGGACGCCGAGGACAAGGCCGCGTTCTATCGCAACTGGCTCGGCCTGATGACGGGCGACCTGACGGAGAAGTGACTGAGGCGGGCGGGCGGACATTCACGCGCACCTGTCGCCGGACATATCTATACCGCTCCAGCCGCTCGAAGTTCTCGCTTCGCCCCCGCTCGCTGATGCTGGTGCGCAATGTCGGCCACCAGGTGCCCGAAGAGCATCATGGACGCGATGACGGCGGCGATCGCGCTCCACGATATCGGCATAAGGGCGGGCGTCGGGCGAACTCGCCGGCCGGCTCCATGTATGTGGTCACGCCTAGGATGCATGGGCCGGCGGAAGTGGCCTTCGCGGTGGAGCTATTCAGCCGAGTCCAACAGGTGCTGGGCATGATGTTACTCCTTTAAAGAAGTGTCTCTGTGCCCACCGAATAATCCAGCTGCTATGTCGCCGTACCGGCGGCTCGTTCCCAGTCTGTCTTTCTCGCCAGGAGCTGGGTCGCCCGGTCGCTATGGGGAACGACATCAGGCCGTCCATGACCCGCATGACGACGTGGTGAAGCTGCGGCTGTAGCCGGCGATGATGCCGATCAGAACCCCGGGACAAGAGCCGCGCATTCCGCCGACAGCAATTCGACGATGAGGGCGGGCACCGAAAATCGTTCGCGCGAACACGTCCCGGCCCAGATTGTCGCTCACGAAACATATCTCGGCGGAACGGCGGCTGGAGGCGTTTACCCGAAGAGCAACAGTCGATGATTTCCTCGGGCTCAAAGCTGGCCGAAGACATCCGCTATGATCTCGCTCACTTGGGAACGGGCCGCTCGCTTCCGCGAACTGGACACCCACCTGGTCGAAACCTCATCCGGCCCGTATGCTTGACCAGAAAAAATGCCCTGCAAGCTACGAGCGGCTGAAAATTTGGAGTCGCTCTCATCCGTCGTGGCCACTTGCGGGCTTAACGACGTCAACGCCATCGCCTACCTTGCCGAAAACCTTGACGACGTAAGGCCTGCATTTTTGCAAAGTGCCTTTTCCGTCGGTATAGGCTTGGTGAGTGTCTCATTTCAAACCGCGCCGGTTTGCGCAATCAGCACTTCAACGAACAACACGTTTCGGCGCAAACTTTCCTCGCTTGGGTAGTATCAATCACCCGTTGTTGTCAAAACTAACGCCAAGAGTTTCCCCTCCCCCGGACCCTTGTCTCGGTCGCCATTCATCGAAGAGGTTCTCATGGGCTACCGCATCCTGACTGGCTACATCAACCAGGAGACAAACACCTTCAACAAAATACCGACCACGCTCGAACACTTACGGGCCTCGGGATTGCTGCGGGGCGACGAGATTCCGCCGGCGTGGCGCGGTACGCACACTTCACTGGGCGCTACATTCGAGGCGGCAGAGAAATTCGGCTGGACGCTGTCTCATCCGCTCGTCGCCTATGCGAACCCAGGGGGCATAGTGACGAAGGAAACATTTGAGCAGCTTTGCGACTGGTTCCTTAGAGGGGCCAAAGGCTGCGATGGAGCGCTCTTCGAGTTGCATGGGGCTATGGTTGCCGAGGGCTGCGAAGACCCGGAAGGCGAGATCCTTGCACGACTGCGTACTGTGCTCGGGCCGGACGCGCCGATCGTCGCTACGCTCGACCTGCACGCCAACGTCACGGCAAAGATGGCGGCAAACGCCTCAGCGCTGATTGCCGTGCGGACGTATCCTCACATTGACTATTATGAACGCGCCTGGCAGGGCGCAGAACTGCTCGACCGCGCTCTGCGCGGTGAGATTCGTCCCCGCACGGTCATCGCCAAGCGCCCGATGGTGTATGGTCTCGATGGCGGGCGTACTCAGGTAGGCCCGATGCGCGAGCTGATCAACCGCGGCGAGGCGTTGGAGGCCTCCGGAAAGGCACTGGTAGTCAGCGTCTGTGCTGGATTCGAGCTGAGCGACATTTACGATGTCGGGCCCAGCGTCACCGTTACTGCTGATGGCGACACCACCGCGGCGCAGCGCATTGCAGAGGAATTTATGGATTACGCATGGGAGACACGTGAGTTTGTCTCCTCCCCTTGGACATCAGCCACCGCTGTCCAAGCAGTGGAGCAAGCAAAAGCCGGCGAATTGCATGCCAAAAAGCCCTTGGTGCTCGCTGATAGCAGCGACAATCCGGGCGGCGGTGCATACGGAGACGCTACGGATCTGCTGCGCGTTATGATCGCAGCAGATCTGCGAAACGCGGCCTTCCATGCGATCTTCGATCCGGCGGCGGTTCAGGCCGGCATCGCCATCGGTGTGGGGAACAGGGGTCGGATCGCTCTTGGTGGCAAACATGCCCCTGAGATGGGCGGTGGACCGCTCGAAGTCGAAGCGCAGGTGGTATCAATAACTAGCGGACATTTCCGCTGCTATGGTCCTTCGTTTCTTGGCGGGGGCGTGTGGAACAGTTTCGGGCCCAGCCTGATGCTCCGTGTGGGCGGCATCGAAGTCGCGGTAATCTCGCGGAACAGCCAAGGAGTCGACCTTGCGCAACTTACCTCTCTTGGCGTGGACCCGCTTCACTGCGCGACTATCGCGCTCAAGTCGTCTCATCATTTCCGCGCGGCCTTCGAACCGATCGCGCGCGAAGTGCTCATGGTAGACGGGGGTGGGATGTTGGGTTCGGAACTCCTGTCAAGGTTGCGCCATGTCCGCCGTCCGATCTGGCCACTTGACGACATCAAACTCTAGGATATTGGCGAATTAAACTGGCCGCCAGAGCAGAGTTTGTCAGAAACGAACGAAAGAAAATTTGGGATGGTCGACTTCCACGGGCAGCGCTATTTTGACGGCCGCGTTTCCGATCCAAACGAACTCCATTGGATGCGCGGCACGCCGCCCCCGACGACAAGCGCATCACTTTCGAGTGATGTGGGACGTGATCTTGCCTCCGCCCGGACTATTCCCCAGCTACCGCTTCGAATCGGGATTTTCGCGGTCCTGCAAAGGATCTCGATAGTTTTGCGGGCCGCTACGCCTGACCGGATGGTTCATAAATCCTGCTATTTAGCAACAGGTTGGCAGGAGAGGCTGACCGAACGCGGAACTATTCGGAGACCGTATGATGCGCATTGTCATTGCTCGTCTTAATCATGAAACTAATACATTCTCACCCGTGCGAACCTCACTGGCTTCCTTTGATCCCAAATGGGGCGAGGAAGCTCGCGCCTTCGGCAGCGGGTCGAATACGGCGCTAGGCGCCTTTCACCATTATGCTCTTCAAAAGGGAGCGGAGGTCGTCACGCCGCTCGCGGCCACCGCCAATCCCAGCGGAATTGTAGAGGACGAGGCTTTTGAGCAAATGGCCGCCGCCGTTGTTGCCGCTGTCGAACGTGGATGCGACGCGATTCTTCTCGATCTGCACGGGGCCATGGTGACGCGCAGCTTCGATGACGGCGAGGGAGAACTGCTGGCACGCGTCAGAAGGGCTGCCTCTGACGTTCCTCTCGGGGTGGCGCTCGATCTGCATGGTAACATCACGCAGCGCATGGTGGACAATTGCGACTGCATGGTCGGTTTCAAGACATATCCCCATATTGACATGTACGCGACCGGCCAACACGTGGCGCGAATCATAGATGCAATGCTTAAGGATGGTTTGCGTCCTAGGCAGGCCTGGAGCCATCCACCAATGCTGGCGGCGACGCTGAAGATGAATACCAACGAAGATTGCGCGATGTCCGATCTGGTCAATCGAGCTCGCGCGGCCGAGGAGCGAGATGATGTGTACGCCGTTACCGTGTTTGGCGGCTTTGAGCTTGCCGATCTCGCCGAAACCGGCGTTTCCGTGGTGGCGGTGGCAAGGGACAAGGCAACCGCGCGCGCGGTTGCCAATGAAATTGCTAAGGAAGCTTGGAGGAGGCGCGAGGAATTCCTCTATTTGGAATTGCCGCTGGAACATTCCCTTTCCTCTGGGCGGGAGGCGGCTGGCGGGCCAGTGACGGGGCCGGTTCTGCTCCTTGACCATGGCGACAATTGCATGTCGGGCGGCACCTGCGACAACATAGATGTCCTTGCGGCCGCGCTTGCCTCAGGTTTGGACGGAATCGTTGCCGGTCCCATCTGTGACCCGCAAGTCGTCGCCGAATTGATCGAGGCCGGCGTCGGTGCGACAGCAACGATCAATCTGGGAAACAAGGTTACAGCGGACGGATTTGCGGCACCGCGCACTCCCGTACGATTGCGGGGCAAGGTTGTTGCTGTGAGCGATGGCAACTATGTCGTGTCCGGACCGATCTATTCCGGTCAGCTTTGCCATATGGGGAGGGCCGTCAAGTTTCAAACTGACGCGGCGATCGTGCTCATCACTGAACGTCCCCACGAGCCTTGGGATCTTGGCGTCTTTCAGTGTGTGGCAATAGATCCGCTAAAGGCACGCTACCTCATTCTGAAGTCAAGAATGTATTGCCGGCCTGTATTTGAAAGACACTGCAAAGGAGTCATAGAGTGCGCAAGCGGCGGCGTGACCAGTTCGAATCACAATCTGTTTTCTTTTCGGAAACTCGCCCGGCCGATCTATCCGCTCGACGGCGAAATTCACTGGGAGCCGTAGGACAATTTGCTTCTTCATGGAACCGGTCGGAAAGGCCTGAAGATCAAGCGCATAAAACTGTCGGGATCTCCCGGGAGAAGATGGCACCCGGCTGCCGAACGAACGGGCGCTCATGCAGCATTACGACTGCGCTAAAGGGCACGATACGCGAAAGCGTTGAAATGCCCGGAAGTGGAGGGATAGCTCGCTATGCTGCTCGCGCCCAACAGCGTACCCGAGATCCAGCCATTGTCGCCCGACGTCGCGTGCAGCAACTGCGGGACCAAGCGCTTGATCTCGCCCAGTTCACCTCCTGTTGACCCATTTCATTGCGCGACCATCGCGCTGAAGTCCTCTAATCGTTTCCGCGCGGGAGAGTGATTGGGATATTCATGGTGCCGGGCGCGACCGGCTGAGATGCTTGATGCTGACGCTTGGACAGATCCTGTCCGCATAGCCGCAGGCGCGCAGGCTCGAGTCATATCAGTCCATATCCTGCGACAGTGAAGTTCCTTTCTGCATTCTATGGGGAGACGAGATTGCAGATTTCGCCGACGGCCTATACAGGGCGTCATTGGTTGAGCGCAGCCATGCGCTCTTGGCACGAATCGCAGCTCGGGGACCGGACTCTCGTGGGCAGATTGTCGAGGATGACTACATCGCTGCGTTTTGACGTAGGTCTCGAAGATGCGCCATTTTCCTCGGCGTGTCGACGACCAAGGGGCGATGTGGCCATGGCAGCGTAGCCCGGCGATGAAGGTCCTTTGAGCGCAGCCCTTGGCCCTTCAGTCAGCGACACCCGCCGATACCAAGCCGCATCGGTTCAGGTAGAAGCTGGACGCGCAACGGGCACTTCAACAGCGGCTAGACCATGACTTCAGCGAAATCCGCCAAAAGCTATACTGTGGTCCTTTGCTCGAACTTGATATGATCAAGATTGATTATGCTCTTAAATTTTCGCACGTTGGGGTCGTTATAGAACTTGTTCTTACGAAGTCGTTAAGGCCTCGACGTCCTCGACAGTCATGATGAGGACGAAATCCACTTCGCCTGTAGCCATGTAGCATTGCGTGACCTCCTTGGCCGCGTGCATCGCGCGCCTGAAGTGGTGGCCAAGCTCCAGACGTTCTCGATCGAGCTCTACTGTCATAACAACGGTAATCGATTTGCAAAATGTTTTCGAATCGATCAGGGGCATATTCGAAACAATAACATCTTCAGCATGGAACTTGTTCACTCGATGGGTTATATAGAGAGACCGAAGAACCGAGTGCAGATTGTTTCTGTCTGGTCGGTTCTGTCAGGCACCAGCATACTGCTTCTGGAGCCCCTCCAAGTTGGCATCGTAACTCAAGTGCGGCGGCAACCCGGTTGCAGATCGGCTCCGCCTTAGCAGTAATCACGCCCCGACGCTGCGGCGTCTCCGTAGCGTCACTGTACAGGAACTACCGAAGTCACTGTACAGAACCTACCGAAAAAGATCCCATGAGATGACGGGCTGCGGAATTCAGGTAACGTTTCAGGATCGATACGTAACGCTGGAGACGTCTCATGAATCTCTCATCCGTTCCTCTGCCGTCCGTCGGAAAGAAGACTGCAATGATCTTCTTGGCGACGGAATTGAGCAAGTCGGCCTGGCTTAGCGCCCTGCGTTCGCCAGCAGCCGACAAGATCAGCCTGCATCGCCTGCAAGGCGGCGACACCGAAGGGCTTATGACTATGATCATACACAAGCGCGAACAGACGCAGGCCGCGCTGGCGCGTCCGGTGCGGGTGATGACGTGCTACCAGGGCGGCTACGACGGCTTCTGGCTGCATCGTTTCCTGTGCAACCACGGCATCGACAATCAAGTTCTGGGTGCGGCCAGCATCCTGGTTGACCGCCGGGCCAAGACGGATTGCCTCGATGCGGCGGGGGTGAATGCGCACGCTGATGGCGCCGGAACGCGGCGAGCCGAGGGTTTGCCGGGTTGTGCGAGTGCCGAGCCTTGGGCAGGAGAACGATCGCCGTCGCAGCGGGGAACGGGCTCGCAACGAACGCGGCCAGCATTCGAGCCGCATCAAGGGGCAATTGATGACCACAGGGCGTCCCTGACTTCAAACCGGCCAGACGAGACTGGCTCGAGGCGCTGGGCACGGCCGACGGGCGAAATCTGCCACCCTGCCTCAAGCGCGAGATAGAGCGCGAGTGCCGCCGCTTTTGGCAACTGATCGAGATTATCGCGGAGGTCGATATCGAACAGCGCCAAGCCGCCGAGTCCACGGCCCCGGACGTTCAGCTGAGCCAGCTGCTTGGCGTCGGCCTGACGATCGCAAGCGTGCTGACGAATGAGGTCTTCTTCAGCGATTTCCAGAACCGGCGTGAGGTCGCCGGCAATCTCGGACTTGCATCGAGTCCCTGGAGGCAGTGGCGAAGTCAGCCGCGATCAAGACATCCAGAGATCGAGCAACCCGCGTGCGAGGCGAACCGCCATCGAGCTTGCTTGGCTGTGGTTGCGCCACCAGCCTGATAGGGGTCTCGCGCGCTGGTTCCAAGAGCGCGCGGGCGCCGGGCACATCGGCCCGCCGGAGAGCGCCACGACGCCAAAATCGTCCCTTGAACGTCGCACCCACGTCGCCCTGCGCCCCAGTCATCAAACAGTGTAACAGATCCTACAAGTAACTTCACAGAATTTTTGCAACAGCTAATCCTGACCAATGTTACGTTCACCCACACTCGGGCTTAGGCAATCGGCATCCGGTTACTAGTAACTATCTCGAATGAAACATGAGGCGTGCTCTGATGGGCCAAGTCCTCGTGTCCTTGCAGCAACTCACATATCCAGCGCACCTAAGGAAAGTGACATGCCGACCCAGTATTACGCCAGTTCCATCGAGCCTGCAGGAGTCAGGGCAAGCAGCGCAACTAGAGAAATTAAAGAAGCGGCCGCCGATGAAGTTTGGAGGCCGCAGATGTATCACCAGACGTTCGATGGCGCAGATGCAACTGAGATTGTTGACGAGGACGGGCAGCAGCCAAGGATTCATTGCAGCGACGCTCTTTGTTGCGGCACATTCGGTGAGTTGCTGCAAGGCCAGTTGCCAATCGGCTCCCTTCCCCGTGACTCCCACTTCTTGGTCACGATGCCCATCGCGCTCTTTGCGCGAGCCCACTTCATGCCTGTCGCAGGGACACAATCCGTAACCGTTTGTCCATCACATAAAGTCAAAGCAAAACGACTGGCTGAGAATCTCGTGATTGCGCTCGGCGCCTCGGGAGGAATCCTCCTTTTGCAATCCGAGCTCCCCGAAGGCAAAGGGCTGGCGAGTTCGTCTGCGGATCTCGTTGCAACTGCACGGTCAATCGCCTGCTGCTTCAAACGTAGGGTCCGGACATCGTTGATCGAGAAGCTAATGGCGGAGATCGAGCCATCCGACGGGGTGATGTACCCAGGAGTGGTCGCATATCGGCAGCGAGCATGTAACCTTCTCTCGTTCCTTGGGCAAATGCCGCCGCTTGCAATCGTCGGTATCGATGAAGGAGGGACAGTCGAAACCGTCGACTATGATCAACGGCGAGGTGAAACCTCCGCCACTCACAGAGCAGAGTATCAGGAATTACTCCACCGCGCTCGCATAGCAATTCCACGCGGTGACACCGCCACGATAGGCAGAATAGCCACTGCCAGCGCCCGTTTGCATCAGGAGCGAGCTCCAAAGAAGCATCTGAACTCAATGCTGAAAGCATCCGAGGCCACTGACGCTCTCGGGGTCATCGTCGCGCACAGCGGCACAATGATTGGGATCCTGCTTGATCGAATGGCGGCTGACTTTCCACTGAAGCTTCGGTCCGTGCTCGCCCATGTATCGCCGTTCGGCAACTCGCCAAATATATATCTGACAATGACTGGCTGCCGGTGAGGTGCGCAATATGGACACTCTTCCAAAACGCCTGCCATTCTCCAGCTATTCTGATGCCTATGCGCTTCCCAGCATTATTAGGTGTGAGGCAAACCTTTATGTTGCGCAGTTCACGTTCATGAAGCTTCTCCCTGCGATGCACATCATTAAACAAGCGCTGGCGCGAGGGACTTTGACGCATGGCATGAAAGTTCTCGAGACCTCGAGCGGAACTTTTGCACTGGGTTTGGCCGTAGTTTGCCGGGAAGGTGGATTTCAACTCGAAATCTTCACAGACCCAGTGATGGACAAAGGCCTGGAAAACAGGTTGAACTCCTTGGGAGCTGACGTCTGCATCATTACTGAAAAGGCGAGGGAGGGTGGTTATCAAAGAAGCCGCCTAGATGCATTACACGCTAGGATGAGACAGTTGGGCCACTCCTGTTTCTGGCCCCGGCAATACGAAACACCGGACAACCCCGCAGCCTATAAGCTCTTCGCCGATCAGATATCGGGGATGTTGGACGCCGACGTAACGTTGGTCGGTTCCGTGGGGTCAGGCGGCTCTACCTGCGGAACAATAGAGCGCCTCCGCCAAAAAGCCCCTGGCGCGCGCCTGATTGGAGTGGACACCTTCAATAGCGTTATTTTTGGCCAGCAGGATGGCGAACGGAAATTGCGGGGGCTGGGGAACAGTCTTGTCCCCAAGAATGTGAAGCATGAGCTTTACGATGAGGTGCATCTCATCTCGGCTTCGCTCGCATTTGCTGCAACGCGAAGCCTCCACGAGCGGCACGCCATTTTCGCCGGTCCGACCTCCGGTGCGAGCTACATCGTGGGGCGCTGGCGCGCTCGGGAGCATCCAGAAGAGACCGTAGTCGTCATATGTCCTGATGAAGGCCACCGCTACGTCGAAGCTGTCTACGACCATAAGTGGCTCGTGCAGAACGAATCTCTAAATGCAGGTGTGCTCCTGGACGCGCCGGCAACCGAAAATCATCCCTCAACCGCCCTCCCTCCATGGAACCGATATCATTGGGATCGGAAAAGCCGGGAAGCTGTCCTAAGCCTTTTGGAGCAAGTGTGATGAATCGAGGCAGCTTCCTTTTCGTGGAAAGCAACACGACGGGCACTGGCGAATTATTGATGAAGCGGGCCCGTCTCCTGGGCTTTGAGACCTACCTCGTTACCCGCGATCCTGCGCGCTATCCGTTTCTTAAGGACTCTGTCGCGCAAGTGATCGAAGCTGAAACGCGTAGTCCGGACGAACTCATCGGTGTCGCCGTCAAATTAAGAAGCCTGGCAGGAATATACTCATCGTCGGATTATTTTGTGGAAGCAGCCTCAACTGCCGCGATGGCGATGGGGCTACCAGCAGCGAATCCGGAGCCTATAGCCACATGCCGCAATAAATGGAAGCAAGCGGCCGAGTTACAACGACAATCAATCGCCATACCTGAAACACGGCTGGCCACTTCCATCAGAGACGTCGAGAATATTCTTGCCCAGGCCACTCTACCGGTGGTCGTCAAGCCAGTGTCCGGAAGTGGTAGCAGCGGCGTAAGGTTGTGCGATAGTGCCGCCGCCGCCATCAAGGCCTTTGAGAGCGCAAGGGGCGCACTGCTCGATCAAGTAGATCTGCCGAGTCCCGACATCCTGATCCAGCAATATGTTGAGGGTAAGGAATACTCCGCAGAGATCATCGTGTATGATGGGACGCTGCACTGCCTGGGAATTCTTGCCAAGCATAAGGGACCGGCTCCTTGCTTCGTGGAGGTAGGGCACGACTTCCCGGCCCCGCTTCCCGAGGCATCCCTCCAGGAACTGGCCTCTTTTGCCGCGGGCGCGGTGTCGGCGCTAGGCCTGGAGTTCGGACCGGCTCATGTAGAGTTTGTGATATCCGAGCGGGGCCCCGTCATCATTGAGGTCAATCCCAGGCTGGCTGGAGGAATGATTCCAGTCATGCTCTCGCACGCCTTGGGTACGTCAGTCCTGGACATGGTAATCAAACTTTACGCGGGGGAAGCGTTCACGCTCTCCCGAGCGAGCGCCGCAAGGGCGGGAGCCATCCGGTTCCGACTTGCTCACACGTCCGGGAAGCTCAAACGTCTCGGCTTTTCTCGAAATCCGGACCCGACGGTGCCCGAAGCGGGGCTAATGAAATCTGAGGGAGACGAAGTTCAAATAAATGGCGACTTCAGAGACCGAATAGCCTTCGCCGTGGGCGTCGCTGATGAACTCAACGCCGCCGCCGCGGCAGCGCAACGGATGGTCGATTCCATTGTGATCGATATCGAGACAGCTGCTGGCGAACCGGACAAGCAAGACGCCAGCGAGGGCAGGTGGACCCTGCATCCCGAAGCGATGAAGTTGCTCGCTCCCCCTATCGAAATCACGCGCGATGGTCGCCTTCTGCGATACCAAGCGGCCATAGACGAAGCTCATCTGGTGATGCTTGCGGACCAGGGCTTGGTCAGCGAGGCAGGCGCGGCCGATCTCCTCAAGCACATCGTCGACCTCCAAGATGAGGGCTTTCAGTCTTTGGAGGGCCGCGATGCTCCGCGTGGCCTCTATCTGGCCTATGAGGCCGAACTTGCTGCCAGAGCTGGCCCGGAACAGGCCGGCTGGCTGCATCTGGCGAGATCTCGCAACGACTTGAACGCGACTATATCTCTTCTGGTCCTTCGGGAGGTCGTATGTTCCATCTCGCGAGAAACAGAGCTTTTGCAGGATACTCTCCTGCAGCGAGCGGAAGAGGCATCGAGACTTGTGGCTCCGCTGTACAGTCAATACCAGATCGCACTCCCGGGATCGCCAGGGCACTACCTGCTTGGGGTCTTCTTCGCTCTGGGGCGCGAGCGTCAGCGCCTCCATTGCCTCATGGAAGAGATTAGGAACTGCCCTATGGGAGCTGGTGCCGGCGGAGGCACCAGCATCCCTATAGATCCCTTGAAGACAGCAAGTCTTCTGGGCTTCGAACTGCCGTCGTTCAACTCACTTGATTCGGTCGCGAGCCGCGACCATCACCTACACGGGCTTTCACTCTTCGCTGGCGTTTCAATTCTGCTCAGCCGTGTGGCCCAGGACCTGCAGGTTTGGACGACGCGCGAGTTCGCGCTCATCGAGGTCCCTCCCAATCTTGCTGGGGGCTCTTCCATGCTGCCGCAAAAGAAGAATCCGTTTCTGCTTGAACACATCAAGGGGTCAGCAAGCACCGTGATTGGCGCATACGTTTCTGTGGCAACGGCAACCTGCAAATCGCCTTTCAGCAACTCGATCGAAGCGAGCAACTACGGCTGCTCTCCACTAGGGCTTGCGGAAGATGCCCTGAAGAGGGCCATTACCCTCACATCGCTCATTGTAAAGTTCATGTCTTTCAACGTGAAGTCGATGCGGGAAAATCTGGAAGACGGTTCAGCGATGACGGCCGTTGCCGCAGAACGGATGGCGTTGCGAGGCATCCCTTTCAGGAAGGCCCACACACAAATTGGCGAGATCGCTCAGCTCCTGTCTCAGGATAGCTGCGTCGCGCAGCGCCGAAGTGAGCTTGCCAGCCAACTCGCTGATGTGTTGCCGGCGAGTCTTGAAGAATGCAGGGACGCTCTGCAGTTCGGAGGAGGACCCGGAAAACGATCAATCGACGACCAGCTTTCCTTAGCAAAAACGGTTTTTCGGGACATGCAACTGAGATGCGCCGAGATATCGGAACCCTGGGTGCACGCTGAGGTGCACTGCAAAGGGAGGGTGAAAGGACTGATCGATAAACACCGATCCACTTGAAGGAGTGGAGTATGTGGTATGTGGCCAAAGTCAGGCGGGTTTCCAAGCGCCGGACAGGGGTTGCGGCCCAGAGCGTAACCCGACCTGATTGTATCGGGATTGAACGACGCCGCTGACTGGGGTGAGGAGAGCGGTCGCGATGATCCAGGCCTGGCCGCGGCACGTAGATTGGCCAAGGCCAGCCTTTGAGTTTAAGCGGTCAGCCCATGGCGTCAGGCTTGAAGCTCCAGGGCATGAGCGCTTCGGTCTCGGATACTGGCCTGCCTTGAGTGATGCGGGTCAAGGCCTGTGAGATCTCAATCCGCGTATGCATCAGTCGGGCCTCGGCGCCGCACATCATGGCCGGATCAGCAAGATCGGACGTAGCCATGCTCGCGATGCTCGTGGAAGCCGGCTGAGGAGTCGCCAAGGCGTTGGGTCCGTACAGTGTTCTTCGTCCCTATCCGGCCCAGGCGCGGCCTTCGGGTTTCTCAAACTGCTCGTAATTGCGGCGATGAACTCGCCGATCGACTTTTCGTCGTGTGTAGAGACCGCTTGCCATAGTATGCGGGGCGCCAACTTCCCATCGGCTGGACATCCTCTGCGACGCTGATACCAAGGGGCCGACAATGACGGACATGCTCCGCCTCTTGCCTGTCGACCTGAATGCGATTGTTTGTGTTCCTTTGAATGCTCCAATTCGAGCGCCTCCTTGCCGACCAGGCGTTCCAGGGCGACTTACTATTATGGCTCAGCATTTGCATTGAGAGCTATGTATAGGAGGAGCATGCCTACATGATGAAGGCTGGCAAAACGCGGCTGGACGATTTCGACATAAAACTCCTGCAAGTGGTGCAGTTCGACAACCTTTTGCAGCCGCGCGAAATTTCCAACCGTGCTTGCCTCCCGGCAGCGGCGGGCGCAAGACGTCGTAAACGGCGTCGTTCCGCCGAGATAATCAGAAAGGACGTTTCTAGCTTGAACGAGAGAGTGGTTGGGTGCCCTCAGACGGTCATCGTCGAGGTGACGGCTAAAAACGGAAAACTGGATCTGCTCGACGGGTTGAAAAGACGGTTCCTGAACTGCCCTCAGGTGCAGCAATGCTACCACGTTACTGGCGAGGCAGACTTCATCCTTATCATTAATACCAGAGACATGGACGAGTATGCGTCTCTTACGCGCCAGTTATTTTTCAAGAAAGGAAACGTGAAGAGCTTCCGAACTTGCGTCATAATGGAAAAGGTCAAGTCCGCTGGCCCAATCGCGCTGTAGCGATCGCTGTTTGGCGCCTCGGCTTCAGCTTCGCTGCTTCACGCTCAGGGCACTGGGTCAGTTGGAGAGTGTGAAAGGGTATTGCGAGAACGATCTGACCGCCGCGATGATCAGGCAACCGCCGGCAAAGGAAGCCACAATAGTCACAAATTCAGACGTGACCTACCTCGCGTGCAAGAACATTTTGCAAGCCAAACCTTTTGTCGTAGAAAGTAGCACCAGTGTCAAAAGCCAGAGGTTAGATAAAATCCCTAGCCCTTACATTATAGTCTTCAACAGTGGGCATCAGGCGCCTGACAGATGGACGGCTTGTCGAACTCCATTGAGAGACAATTCCAGTTGCCATTTTCCATATCTGTTGCCTTGGTATTCTAGCCAAACGCGAAGCTGTGCAAGTAATCATGCTTGGTGGGCTCATTCAGGCAAGGACGCTTTTTCACGTAGGACCAAGAAGCAAACTGTCTAATGGCTGGCTACGGTCAAATGGGTGCTCCAGGTCGGGGGCGCCCGTTCCCGTCAAGCTGGGAGAACACCAATTCCAAAGTCGACAAACTGTTCTTGCTCGGGCTCAAGCTCAAGTGGGCGACGTGGGCTCGATCAAAATGAGATAAAGTTTTCAGCGTCGCATGCATGCTAGCTACATAGCTGTGGAGCTCAACAGGTTGTCCAGGGTTAGAGCGAGGCGACTGATAGCTGTTTTGGACCGCAGGCTCCCGTGGGGGCGGTGGCAATTGTGCGATGCAGCCAGACCGGCAGCTCTGCGGCGCGGTGATCTGAAGTCGGATGGGCGATGGCATAGGCTTATTCGCGCAGCGCCGTCTGGATGACGCGTTCGGCCTTGCCATTGGTGTTGGGCGTGTAAGTCCTGACATGCTTGAGACCGTGATCGCGGCAGGTCTTTGCGAAGGCCTTCGATCTGTAGCAGGAGCCATAGCATCTAAGGAATGAAGGAGTGGCGGCAGCCGAGACAGCGGTGCGCTCAGCTTTTCGCCGCAGGCGCGCCGGTCGAGGCCGCCATGGCCAGTCAAAGTTTCTCTAGAATGTGAATGTTCACAACCCATTCCGGAGAGGCCAACCATGGCCACTTCAGATTCTACACCCGCCGCCGCTGTGCTGGTAGCGATCGACATTGCCAAGGTGCGCAATGAAGTTCTGATCGAAGCATCAGCCCACAAGCGCCGGCGTCGCCTTTTGGTCCTCAACACCCGTGCTGAGCACGACCATCTGATCGAAGTGCTGCAGGCGTACGGCCGCCCTGTGGTCTGCGCCTTTGAGGCGACCGGGAACTATCACCGGCCGATAGCATGGCGCCTGGCTGAAGCGGGTTTTGAGGTGCGGCTGGTGTCGTCGCTGGCGCTGGCGCGAACACGAGAAGCGTTGCAGCAACGGCACCGGGATCCACGGCATTATCCTCATGGCGTAGCCTTCATGGATGGTCAGTACCTGCCGATGTCCGAAGCCAAGGTGTCTGTCCTGGACTGGGGCTTTCTGCATTCCGATGCCACTTACGATACCGTTCATGTGTGGGAGGGGAGGTTCTTCAGGCTGGACTTGCACCTAGACCGGTTCTTCCGAGGGATGCAAAAGCTCCGCATGAAGCTTTCCTTCAACCGCACCGAGATCGAAATGATTCTGTCCAATTGCGTGGCGCTATCAGGGCACAGCTCGGCCTACGTCGAAATGATCTGCACGCGAGGTGGCTCGCCCACCTTTAGCCGTGACCCACGCGAGGCGGAGAATAGGTTCATGGCATTTGCGGTGCCTTTCGGCTCGGTCGCCAACAAGGAGCAGCTTGAGCGCGGCCTGCATGTCGCCATCAGCAACACCGTCCGGATCCCGCCCAAGTCGATCGATCCGACGATCAAGAACTATCACTGGCTCGATCTGGTGAAGGGCCTGTTCGATGCGTATGACTACGGTGCCGAAACTGCATTGATCGTCGACATCAACGACAACATTGCCGAAGAGCCTGGATTCAACGTTTTCACCGTTAAAAGCGGTCGCTTGAAGACACCGGCTTATGGCGTCCTTCCCGGCATTACCCGACAGACCGTATTTGATCTATGCGGCGAATTGGGCCTCTCCGTCATCGCCGGCGACATTCATCGTGACGAGCTGAAGGGTGCCGATGAGGTTTTTATCACGTCCACAGCGGGCGGATCATGCCAGTGTCCAAAATTGACGACACTATTATTCCTCAGTCTTCCTGAGTGACTTCTTTTGCCGCCTCATCGCTCGCTTGAAGTCGTCGACGAGGTCTAAGCGCTCGCGGTCGAGCTTGCTGCTTCGGCGCCCGAACTGTGAGCAGTCGAGCCTTTCAGTGACCACGACTGCCTCCTCGTGGAGCACGATTTTACCGGGCTCGTACTCCAAGGTAGGCTCAATGCAGAGCACCATGCCCGGCTGCAACACCGTATTGTCCTCCAGTCGGGGTGGCAGGCTAAAATGGACCTGAAAAACGTCTGATTAGCAGGAGGCCTCGCGCAGAATTGCGGGATGAATGGGCTCATTGCTGGCACCAAGAAATTTGAGAAAAAGTTTTGCCCACCTGCGTCGCATGATGGTGGCGCGGGGAGTTACCCTCTACATAGCCAGTCAGCAGCGAAAAGAAAAAGAAACTACTGGATCTTCAATTGCCAAGAAGAGGATCCTGGATGCAGGCAAACCCATCACGGAACAGCAAGCGAGGTTATACATGAGATTAAATACACCGCCGGAAAACGGCGGCAGCGATGTCTGGCTTAGCGTCCGTACTGGCTCTCGGCTTGCACCCCATGGCAGGCTTTCAATTGCGCACCATGCCCTTCAAGGGTTCAGCACGCCGGTATCAGTCCCCGTTCGGGATACTCGGCAGCCCGTCGATCGCGCCGCAAACCTTGCTCATGAAAAAACGCTCGTCTAGCACCGGAGGGTGTCTGCGTGAACCGGATTTACAAGTAACCAACCTTTCCGCCATCGGGTCAAGATCATGCAGGCCAGAGACTGGACTGGATAATAGGGCATCATTATGCAGGATCATTGACAAAAACAGGCGTCATTTGATATTCGCCGACAGGCTCTGTACCACACGGTCAATGTAAAAACTTCGCAACAATTCCCTCGACTATCTTTCACAAAATCTTTGCGACTGCCGATCGCGAATTAATTGTACCTTTACCACAGAGTCTGAGGTCAGGCCCGATAAACAGCTGATGCCGATTGACGCTCAGACCGCCACAGCACGGAAACACCGGAGTCAGCAGCCAATGGCAAGAAGAGCACTCATCCTCGTTGAAGGTCATAGCCGCCTCGGTCTGCAATACGTACAAGCCGCCCGGCGTCTTGGTCTTCATCCAATTACCCTGTCTGCTGATCCAACTCAGTACGACTATCTAGCGACGGAAAGCATTGAGGCCATCCGCATCAATACAAACAATCTCGATGCGCTGATCCACAAATGTTCCCGACTATGCGCGACCTATGACATTGCTGGCATCATTGGCTTTTCGCGCGCCGACGATTCGGCCTGTGTGACGGCTGGCAAGCTCTGCCGGTACTTCGAGCTACCGGGACCGAACCCTACATCGATGGAACGATGCTGCGACAAGTTTACTCAACGTCAACTCCTTGAGGGCGCGGGCGTTCCAGTACCTGCTTATCGCTTGGCAGCGAATGCGACTGCGGCTGAAAGCTCTGCTGCGGAGATCGGCCTCCCAGTGATTCTAAAGCCAGCGGTAGGCAGCGGCAGCAGCGGCGTCCGATTGTGCCGCAACCTCGATGAGCTGGCCGAACACACAACGTATCTGTTAGGCGGCAAGCATGTATGGCAGTCTTCGCCGAGGATACTGGTCGAAGAGTTCGCACAAGGTCCTTTCTACGTTGCTGATATAATGGGAAATGACGTCCTTGCGATTGGTGCCGCCGAGTTCGGCTCCCCACCCGATTTCGTCTTTCGTGAATTCACCTTTCCGGCCCCGCTGAATGATAACGACTATAAACGTGTCACCGACGTCTCGCTGAGCTGTTTGCGAGCTCTCGGCCTTGGCTGGGGACCAACGAACATTGAATTCCGGTGGACCAAGCGAGGCCCGGTCGTTATTGAAGTCAATCCACGTGTTCCTGGCACGCCCGATCCTGAGTTGGTTCAACTGGCTTACGGTGTTGATCTCATTTCCGAGCACATCAAGCTTGCCATCGGCAAGAAATGTGATTTGCGCAGAAAGCATTCCCACACTGCAGTCGCGCGTATGCTAGTTCCTGATCAAGATGGCACCCTAGATTGGATCGAAGGCGACGGTCGAGCGGCTGCTGTACCTGGCGTCGCCGAGGTCAAATTGTATGTCGAACACAACACGTCGATCCTCAGAAAAGGCGATTATCGGGATTTGATCGGCCATGTCATCGCCGCCTCGCCAAGCCCTGTTCAGACCAAGGCGATAATTCAGCGCGCCGTCGACTCGATCGATTGGGTGATCACTCCATTTCCGACGCTTGGAGAATAGGAATAGCCTGCGGCATTTACGAATGAAACATCTCACTTGGCGACCAAGCGGCGGCGCTGCCTGCTAAAACAGACGGCGGGCGAATTCGCGGAATATGATCACACCGCTAGGCTGCAGTCCCTAGCAGATACGGCTGGTCTCGATCTTGCGAATTTCCTCTCTGTGCCTTTGATACGCCTCGTTGGAGGCAGCTAACCTAATTACGTGGGGCAGGTCAAAGCCGGCTTTTGCGAGCATCTTAATGAACATGCTGCTTGCTGAGAGCCCTGGGACCACGTTGACCTCGAAGAAGTGAACACGTTGCTGCTCATCAACGATGAAATCAAGGCGACCAAATGTGTGAAGCCTAAAGTCCCGAGCAATCTTGGTCGAGATCGAGGCGATACGAGTGCGAAGCATGTCCTCTACGTTCTGGAAGCCAACAGAGACACCTTGCTTCTTCTGATCGTACCCGAGAAAGCCCGAGGGATTGTTGATTCGCGCAATCGGAAGCGGCATAATCTCATGGTGGTCAATTAAGATGCCGCAGGTGTATTCCGTTCCAATAATTCGCTGCTGGACCAAAAACGAGGCGTCATACGGAGAGATCCGTTTGGAATAGGAGCGGAGGCCGTGCTCTGAGAGTTCGTCGGTGCACTCGGTGAGGAAGGATTCTCCGAGCGTGTTCGGTTTGAGTACACACGGGCCAGCAAGATGGCGCAGGGCTTCTGTGATGCCGACTTCGAGATTGCCTGGCGAGACGTGGACCGTCGGGATGGGAGTTAACTCGGGGCAAAGTCGATTGGCAACTACGCCCTGCAGATACTTGTCTGCCGAGAGCATGGCCGCAGTCTTGTCGCCGAAGCTACCCGGAATGTCGTGGAATTGGGCAACAGCCTGAATTTGGCCATCCTCGCCGTCCTGGCCCTGAAGAAGTGAAAAGACGAAAAGGCCTTCGCTCTTGAGTAGGTGAGCAAGAGAAGTGAGTGGATGCTTTTCAGCGCGAGTTGTGAACTCCTCGTGCCTGGGAAGGCGATCCCGGTCAAGTGCGAGCCTGAGCAGATCCCCGGATCGGGAGATGTAGTAGATGGACACCGGTGAAATATTCGCATCGGATGCATTGTTGAGGACGTCGGCAAGGTGGTTGTACATCGCAATGGACCCGCCGTGCTCTACCGAGCGGCCGCCATACAAGAGCGCCAATTGCATCTTTGAATACCTTTCAGAATGAACTGCGGGTCAGCTTATGGCGGGTTTGGAACACAAAGAGCATCTGGATTAAGCGGGATGAGTAGGTTGGTGTCCTTCGCCGTCCAGTCCGGCCCGTGCGCTATCGGCGAATTGACAACTGGGATCGCTACGTCACCGCGAGGGAGAGCCCTCGCGAATCTCGAACTGCACCGTTCCATCATCCCTTATGCAGGCATCGTAGAACATCCGGTCACGGACAGAATTGTCCCGATCGAACGTCATCACTCGCGGCTTAATCTCTGTGATCTGATGTTCCTCAATATAAGTAGAGGCGCAAATTATCATCTCATCTCCGACCTGACATGTACGAGCAGCGGCTCCGTTCAGCACGCAGCAACGAGAACCCCTCTCGCCGTAAATGACGTATGTGCTGATTCGAGCGCCTGAAGACCTATTCCAGATTTCAACGAATTCCAGCGGAAGAATACCCACCTCATCGCAATGATCAGGGTCCAGAGTGATTGATCCGTGGTAGTTCAGATCCGAGCCGGTGACAGTGATGCCATGAAGCTTGGCCGCAACGAATTTTCTCATCTACAGGTTGCCTCTTCTTATCGTGGATCGCTAAGCCGCAGAACGAGGGCAGTGGCCTTTAACGCAGTGACAGGGCTTGGGCCACGTGCCGCAGCAAGTCGAGGAACAGACTTTCAGAAGGGAGCGGCGAAGTGGTTGTGAGCAGCATCATGCGATTTCTCCTCAGTTTGTGACGCATTTGCGGACAACCTCGCATGTGTCGTGCCAAATAAGAAAACCATTTAAACCATCTGAGATATTGAATCTGTGACGTTGCTTACCCGGCATTGTCGGACATTGGACAGCGCCGAACACGGTTGAAGGCATGAATCAGCTTTTCCCGCGAAAGAAGTTCTGCCGAGCGACTCAACACCGTTGAGCTTGCAGGTTCATGCCGACCCGCCGAACTATGCCGAGTGGCCTGCTGCCGGATTCGTGTTTGACGAAACTGGAGAGTTGGAATGCAGAGAAGGAAGTTCAGCCGAGAGTCCAAGCTTAAGGCGACGAGAGTGGTGAAGGATCGAGGCGTTGCGCTTGCGCCGGCCGGCCCGCGATCTTGATCTCCATGAGAACGTGCTGCCCAAATGGATCGGCGAGACGAGCGTTGATCCGCAGCATGCCTTTTCCGGTCATGGAAAGATGAAGCCGGAGCAGCTTGAGATAGACCGACTGCGCAAGGAAGTCGCAAAGCTGAAGTCGGAGCCCGACACCCTAAAAAGGCCGCAGCTTATTGCGGCCACGGCGAAGCTCCGCGCACGAAGAACGGGCCTGCGCTGGCGCGACACGGAGCTGAGGCAATGCGCAAATCACGCGCCCCATCAACGGCTTGCCCGAAGAACTGCGCCTTTCGCTGACTTGGCATCTGGGAGCTGAAATGGCTCAGCATGATTGTCTCAAGATTGATGCGGGTATCCTGGTCTACTTCTGCGATCCGCAAAGCCCATGGGCAGCGCGGCACCAACAAGAACACCAATGGACTGCTGCGTCAGCACTTTACGAAAGGCACCGATCTGAGCATGCACAGCGCCGGGGAGTCGCCGCCGTAGCGGCTGCCCTCAACGGCAGGTCGCGAAAAACACTGGACTAGGAGCGCTTGACGAATCGCTCTGTGGGTGGTCGCAATCATGGTTGCGACGACCGTTTCAACCTGCCCAATATCGAGAGCACCGTCGATCTCGGTTCCTTCGGACCAGTCGGTAGATCGGCGACCGAAGCTCGCCTCTTCCACTTTGCGACCGTCTTCTGGTTGATCCCCTAGCGCTTGGCCAGCTTCCTCAGGCTCTCTCGATGGGGTGGACGGCGCCCGCAACGGCATCATCCTCGTGAGTGGCGTGCCAAGATGGCTGCTGTCGAGCACTCATCTGAAGGAGCACCGTCCATGGAAAAGACTAACACCGATCTCAAACTGTAGCCACGATCGGCCTCGATCTGGCCATGCACGTCTTCCAGGTCCACGCAGTCGACGCTGCCGGCCGGGTCGTCACGAACCGAGGCTTAGGTGCAAAGATGTGCTGGCATTCTTCGAACGTCTGCCGTCATGCCTGATCGGCATGGAAGCAGCGGCTCGGCCCATCATTGGGCTCGCGAACTGGCAAAGTTCGGCCATGACGTGCGGCTGATGCCGCCAGCGTATGTGAAGGCCTATGTGCGTCGTCAGAAGAACGACGCCGCTGATGCAGCTGCCATCTGCGAGGCGATGACGCGGCCCTCCATGCGCTTTGTACCGGGTTCGATCGGTCGAGAACCAGGCTGCGCTCGTGCACCATAAGGTGCGCGAACCTTTGGTGGCACAGCGTACGAAACTGCTCCGCGCTGCGCAGCCATCTGGCCGAGATCGGGATCATCGCTGCACAGGGACCGAACAATGCCCGTGCTCTGGCGGTTCTCATCATGGAAGGCAACGACATGATCACGGCGATCGTACGCTCGGCGCTGTTGCCTGCTGTGCCCGGTTGAATGAACTCGATAATGAGATTAGGCAGAGCGATCAGGCGATTATGACCCTCGCCAAAGCTGATGAAACGGCACGCCGTCTGATGAGCACTCCGGGCATCGGTCCCGTTACCGCCTCTGCGCTTGTCGCAAGTATCAGGATTTCTCCGCGTTCTCAGGCCCGCGTGAGTTCGCGGCCTTCCTTGGGCTAACTCCCCGGCAAAGTTCATCAGGCAAAAATGAGCGGCTGGCGCGCGTTTCCAAGATGGGAAACCGATATCTGCGCAAGCTGCTCGTTTCGGCGCTCACGCGGTCCTCTTCCATCGCAGACGTTGCAGCGATGCGTTGAGAAGCTGGGCCGATCGCCTGATGGAGACCAAGCCGTTCAAGCTTGTTGCCGTGGCGACGGCCAACAAGCTCGCCCGCATCGCCTTCGCGCTCATGCGTGATGACGCACACTATGCCGGTACACCGGGGTAACGGAAAACGGCTGAGGCTGCGATCCAGAATCGAGGGTGACAATGATGTGATGGGAACAGACAAGGACATTATCCAAAAGCCTGCAGCATAGTCGCAGCTTCGAGCTCGTTCTCTTGATCAGGCCAAACGATCAGCGGACACCATCAGGGCCAGCGGTCACAGTACCGCAACAACAGGCCGGAGACATGTATGCTGTATCGCGCGACGGACCGCCTCTGTCGTTGTGGCGCTCCCATGCAGAACTTTGCCCATAGCGCATCCTTTGATTCGGAAGATAAGGATGCTCCATCAAAGCCTGGGATCAAACATCTAGGTGCGTCAAGTTCTTGTGTGGATGCCTGCCGTTTGCAAGGAAGACCTGAAGCATTGGACATGTGATCGGGTGCGGCCATGTGTCAGGACGTGCGGAGCGCGGCTCGACTTCTGCCGAGGGACCAGCCCGAGCAAGGCGGCGAAATCGCGACCGCACTTGAAGGCTTCCGTAGGTGGCGCAAAGGCTTCAATGGCAAGGGCAGCATAGGGCCGACACCGGGCATGGTTTGCAAGCACCGAGATGTTGCAGCTTGCTTGTACAGCATGGGTACGCCATCACAGCCGGGAACGGGCTCGCAACGAACGCGGCCAGCATTCGAGCCGCATCAAGGGGCAATTGATGACCGCAGGGCGTCCGTGACTTCAAACCGGCCAGACGAGACTGGCTCGAGGCGCTGGGCACGGCCGACGGGCGAAATCTGCCACCCTGCCTCAAGCGCGAGATAGAGCGCGAGTGCCGCCGCTTTTGGCAACTGATCGAGATGATTGCGGAGGTCGATATCGAACAGCGCCAAGCCGTCGAGTCCACGACTCCGGACAGTGCTTGATCGAATGGCGGCTGATTTTCCACGGAAGCTTCGGTCCGTGCTCGCCCAGGTGTCGCCGTTCTATAATTCGCCAAAAATATATCTGACCATGACTGGCTGCCGGGAAGGAAACAATATGGATGCTGTTCGCAAACGTCTGCCATTCGCCGGTTATTCTGATGGCCTATGCTTTCCCTCATTATTAGGTTTTGGGACAAACCTTTACTTAGCGCAGTTTGCGTTCATGAAGATTCTGCGTTCAAAATACATCACTGAACAAGCGCTGGCTCGAGGGACCTTGACGCACGCATGGAAGTTCTTGATACTTCGAGCGGAACCTTCGCGCTGCGTTTGGCTGTAGTTTGCCGGGAGCGTGGATTCCAGCCCGAAATCTTCACAGACCCAGTGATGGACAAGGCTCTGGAAAACAGGTTACGCTCCTTGGGAGCCGAAGTGTTCATAATAGCTTAAAAGGCGAAGCAGGGTGGCTATCAAAGAAGCCGCCTCGATGCATACACGCTAGGATGAGAAAGTTGGGGCCTCCTGTTTCTGGCCCCAGCAATACGAAACACCCGACAACCCCGCAGCGTATAAGCCCTTTGCCGGTCAGATATCTGGGATGCGGAACGACTGTCATAGGATGGCTGCGTCGCGGAGCGCCGAAGCGAGCTGACCAGCCACCTGGCTGATGTGTTGCCGGCGAGTCTTGAAGAGCCCAGGGATGCTCTGCAGTTCGGAGGAGGACCCGGAAAAAGATCAACCTCTACTTAGTAGCAAAAGCGCTGTTTCGGGACATGCAGCTCAAATGCGAGGACATACGGGAGCGCTAGGCGCGCGCTGAGATGCATCGCAAACAGAAGGTGAAAGGAACTCATTGATAAATATGGGTCCACTTGAAGGAGTGGAGTATATGGACAAATTCTGACGGGTTTCTGGGGGCCGGACAGGGGTTGCGGACCAGAGCGCGACCTGATTATATCGGGATTGAACGACGCCGCGCCGCACATCATGGCCTGATCAGCAAGATCGGACGCAGCCGCGCCCGCGCGATGCTGGTGGAAGCGCTTGGGCAACCGCCGAGGCATCGGGCCCGTTACAGCGTGCGTTCTTCGTCCCTATTCGGGCCAAGCACCGCCATTAGCGTACGCCTTCTGCTAGCGGTTGGGCAATGTCGCTCCCGAAGGCTTGCGCGATTTTCCGCGCGGTCGTCTCCAGTTGGGTCTCGGCGAAGTCGTGCAGGGTAGGGGCCAACGCGAGGACTGTTCCTGCCAGTTCGACTTCGTCGGCAATCGCATGTCTGGACGCCCCGACGAGTGCAAGAAGAATCTTTGGTGCAGGCTGCTGCGCGTGTTCGGTGCTGCCGAGTGTTCGGCCTCTCATCGCGGCCTTCTCATGGCCGCGCGCCCGTATGGGAGTTCGAGGATCAGGTTCACATCACCGGAACGCGCGCTCGAAGCGCTGCCATGCGCCTGGTTCTCCTGATCCCGCCTCTCCGACTTTGCGCCATACCTGTCCTTCGACCTTCTCACGCCCTCCCGACAGCCTTGACCGCTTCCCGCACTCAGGCGGCGACGGTCGAAGCTCGGTAGACTCCCCTTCGTCATCAGAGCCCATGCGATGCGCGCGGTCTTGTTGGCCAGCGCCACAAACACTAGCATCGGTGGCTTGCGCGCCAACATTCTATGAAGCCACGAGCCGGATTGCACGCCTTTGCGTTTGCCCAGCGAAACACGGCGATCTCGCGACCCCGGTAGTGCGCGACGGGGCAGGCCTCCATAGCCACAAGGCATGGCGGCTGCGCGGCGAAACAGGCCGGCACCTGCTCGCGCCGCACCTTCCTACGGAACACGACGTGCCGGCGGCATCTGCGCCATGGGCCTGGAAGATGTTCTTGGCCAAGTCCAGGCCAATGGTGGTAACTTGTGACATGGACGCCATCCTCCGGTGGTCAACGTTACCACCCTGGCACATTGATGCTGTCAGGAGCGTCCACCCCATCACTGGAAGACCACGACCTTCACCGGCGCGCTCAGGCTGACCGGAATGACCGGGCCCTTCGTCTACGACGGCGCCAACGGGGTCGTGTTCCCCGCCCATGTCAAGCAGGTGCTAGCGCCAACCGCTGGCGCCAGGCGACGTCGTCGCCATGGACAATTTGCCGGCGCACAAGTCCGGGGGCATGCGCGAGGCGATCGAAGCCGCCGGTGCAAGGCTGATCTTCCTCCCGCCCTACAGTCCCGACTTCAACCCCATCGAAAACGCCTTCGCAAAGCTCAAGGCGCTCCTGCCGGCGAGGGCCGAGCGGACAATCCCGGTCCTATGGGGCATCGTCGGCGCGCTCGTCGACCTTTACGCCCACAGGATGCGCAAACTACTTCAAGGCCGCAGGCTATGAACCGGATTTAGCCGGACGTGCTGAAGCTTGTCCGCAACGAACCGGGCAGTCAAATGCACAGCAAAGTCGAGATCGGGATGCAGATGAAGATGCCGGCGCCAGACTGTAACGTCGGCTAGTGATAAACCTTCTCGACTGAGTGCAGGCTGAGTCCATTCATCGATGTCTGGTAGCCGTCGTAGGGCCATGCGGCTGACTTCATGGGCAGAATTTGCCGAGAGCGTTTGGAAGAGTTCGGGCAAAACCCGCATTTGGGTGAAATGAAACAGTCTCGTTTCCGTGGCGATTGCGATAATAGCGCCTGTTGGATGGGCTAGCGTTTCATTGAGCGGATATTCTTGCAATGAACGTTCCAGATTGCTAATACGACGATGGTTTCGCATAGGTGCAGGTATGATAGATGATCTCGACCGGCGGATACTTGGCGCCCTTCAAAAGAACAACAGGCTGTCATTCTCCGAACTCGCGGATCTCGTTGGTTCGTCTGCCGCTTCATGCATGCGCCGTGTCAATAAGTTACGTACCGAGGGCGTTGTCACCGCTGATATCTCCCTGGTCGACCCGAAGGCGCTCGGGAAGTCGCTGACCGTGGTCGTAGCGGTGGAGCTCGATCGCGAGCGTTTAGATCTTGTCGATGACTTCAAGCGAGCGATGAGGGCGGCAAAAGAAGTCACTCAATGCTATATGATCACGGGCGATGCCGACTTCGTTCTTGTTGTAGCAGTGGAGGACGTCGAGGCCTTTGACGTCTTTGTAAAGACCAAACTCTACACAAATCCGAACGTACGTAAGTTCAAGAGCATGATTGTGTTGGACCGAGTGAAGTTTGAGCCCCGGGTGCTTGTGTAGCCGTTTTTTTGGCTGAACGTTTCCGCCACTCCCCTCGCGTTTTTGAAGCGCGCATTGCGGCCGGAGTGCCACTTTGATCGCAATCAGCGCACCGAACTCTGCCATTTAGTTGGATCGCCGGGTGACCGGCTGACCGCCACCAAAAGGCCTGTACCCTCGTTCAGGCGGCAATACATCGCGCTAATGACATCTTTCACGCGCGGCGTGCTGGCAGTCTGAGGTGCGCCACATTCGAACTGCCGGGACGTGGACTGCGGGGCGGTTTCCCGGAGGCAAATCGTAACCGGGTGTGCGGAGCGCCTGGATTGCGAGATTTGGAGACTCAGAGATGACACTTGATGCAACCGAACATGCAACGGCTCTCCCAGCAATAGAGCAACGGCACCGGGATCCACGGCATTATCCTCATGGCGTAGCCTTCATGGATGGTCAGTACCTGCCGATGTCCGAAGCCAAGGTGTCTGTCCTGGACTGGGGCTTTCTGCATTCCGATGCCACTTACGATACCGTTCATGTGTGGGAGGGGAGGTTCTTCAGGCTGGACTTGCACCTAGACCGGTTCTTCCGAGGGATGCAAAAGCTCCGCATGAAGCTTTCCTTCAACCGCACCGAGATCGAAATGATTCTGTCCAATTGCGTGGCGCTATCAGGGCACAGCTCGGCCTACGTCGAAATGATCTGCACGCGAGGTGGCTCGCCCACCTTTAGCCGTGACCCACGCGAGGCGGAGAATAGGTTCATGGCATTTGCGGTGCCTTTCGGCTCGGTCGCCAACAAGGAGCAGCTTGAGCGCGGCCTGCATGTCGCCATCAGCAACACCGTCCGGATCCCGCCCAAGTCGATCGATCCGACGATCAAGAACTATCACTGGCTCGATCTGGTGAAGGGCCTGTTCGATGCGTATGACTACGGTGCCGAAACTGCATTGATCGTCGACATCAACGACAACATTGCCGAAGGGCCTGGATTCAACGTTTTCACCGTTAAAAGCGGTCGCTTGAAGACACCGGCTTATGGCGTCCTTCCCGGCATTACCCGACAGACCGTATTTGATCTATGCGGCGAATTGGGCCTCTCCGTCATCGCCGGCGACATTCATCGTGACGAGCTGAAGGGTGCCGATGAGGTTTTTATCACGTCCACAGCGGGCGGGATCATGCCAGTGTCCAAAATTGACGACACTATTGTAGGTGACGGCAAGGTTGGTGCTCTGACCCGCCAGCTGACGAACTTCTATTGGGACAAGCATGCCGATCCGGCATGGTCGACGGTGGTAAAGTACGCATAGTACCGCAATATATGGTCGAGAGGTGCTCCCCAGCGTGTGGAGTCTGTGCTGCCGTGAGTTTGCCAATGACCGACGCCTTCATTTCTCATCTCTCGAACCAACTCGCCGGCCTGAAATCCGCCGGGCTCTACAAATCCGAGCGGGTGATCACCTCGACCCAGTCGGCTGAGATCGAGGTCGGCGGCGACAAGGTGCTGAATTTCTGCGCCAACAATTATCTCGGCCTCGCCGACAGCGCCGAATTGCGTAACGCAGCCAAAGGCGCGCTGGACCGCTATGGCTACGGCATGGCGTCGGTGCGTTTCATCTGCGGCACGCAGGAAGAGCACAAGCAGCTTGAATCAACGATTTCATCTTTCCTCGGCATGGACGACACCATCCTCTACGGCTCCTGCTTCGACGCCAATGGCGGCCTGTTCGAGACACTGCTCCGTGAGGAGGATGCGATCATCTCCGATGCGCTGAACCATGCCTCGATTATCGACGGCGTGCGACTGTCGAAGGCAAAACGCTTCCGCTACGCCAACAACGACATGGCTGATCTCGAAGCGCGGCTGAAGGAAGCGAAGGATTGCCGCTTCCGCCTGATCGCCACCGACGGCGTGTTCTCCATGGACGGCATCATCGCCAATCTGAAAGGCGTCTGCGACCTCGCGGAAAAATACGACGCCATGGTCATGGTCGATGACAGCCATGCCGTCGGCTTCGTCGGCAAAAACGGCCGCGGCTCGGCCGAGCATTGCGGCGTCGAGGGCAGGGTGGACATCATCACCGGCACGCTCGGCAAGGCGCTGGGCGGCGCGTCGGGCGGCTATACCTCGGGCAAAAGCCAGGTGGTCGACTGGCTGCGCCAGCGCTCGCGGCCCTATCTCTTCTCCAACACGCTGATGCCGGCGATCGCCGGCGCCTCGATCAAGGTGTTCGAGCTGATCCGAAATGGCGATGCGCTACGCGAGCGCCTCTATGCCAATGCGGCGCGCTTCCGATCCGAGATGGGCAAGCTCGGCTTCACGTTGGCCGGCGCCGATCACCCGATCATCCCGGTGATGCTGGGCGATGCCAGCCTGGCGCAGGAAATGGCGGTGCGCATGCTGAAGCGCGGCATCTATGTGATCGGCTTTTCGTTCCCGGTGGTGCCGAAAGGCCAGGCGCGCATCCGAACGCAGATGTCGGCGGCGCATTCCACCGCCGACATTGACCGGGCGGTTGAAGCTTTTGCGGAAGTAGCAAGGGAACTTTCGATCATATGACCTGCGGACTCTAACTACCGCACCGCCAAACGGGCCTTCTGACGAAAGCCTAGAACCCACATCAGCGTATATGCGCCAGATGTTTGATCTCGGGCTTTGATGGTTCGTCATCGTCGTCCAAATCAAAGCATGCGCTATAGGCCAGGTTCTGCATGGGAGCGCCATGACGACAGAGGCGGTCCGTCGAGCAATACAAGATAGTCAAGCGAGCATGAGAACGCTTTCGAAGCGCTACGGCATCAGCCCTAAGACGGCCGCGAAATGGAAGAAGCGGAGTTCGACCCGCCGATCTGCCCACCGGCGCCAGGGAGCCGAGTTCGACCGTTCTGTCTGTCGAGGAAGAGGCCGCTTTTGGCAAGCATCCGGTAGGGTTGGCGGAGGCCCTACCGGATGCTTACGGTTTGCAGCCGATGGGAGGCTTTCAATTGCCGCACGGCGCCATTCAAGGGTTCGGCGCGCCGGTATACCGTTCGGGACTCAGCAGCCCGTTGGTCGATCGCGCCGGAAACATTGCTCATGAAACCGCTAGCAAGGGCAGGCGGATCAATCGGACGGGCAAATAACAAAGCTCTAAGGGATCACTTCTTCAAGATCGCAGGCTATAGACTGAGTCACAACTGCGTCCTTTGATATATATGCCGGCGAGAAGGTCATTATTCTCGATCCGACGGACTGGCACGAAGCAGACAATGCCTCTCAGCTAGCGGCGGCGCTACAGAAGATTGGGGTCAACGCTGAGCTCGCGCCGGTATATTGGGGCACTCTCCACGTTCCGGGCAAACAAAGAGCTTGCACGCAAGAGGCAAGGGATCTGGCGGGACTTCGTCGGCGATGTGAGGTTGGGAAAATACATTCGCCGATCGCTCGCGGTTTGTTCTTTTCGGCTTCCAGGGTAAAGGGCACACTGATATCAGCGCCGACGTCGTCGGCTGTGTCTTCTGACGCTCTCGTGTAAGCGTCAAGGGTGTTTTTGCTGCTGTCCAGCCATAGGGATGACGATGACCTTCAAGCTGCGTTTCATATCGCATGCGATGGCGGTGTGGCGAATTTGAACGCCTGCCTTTGCAAGCCCATGCCATCGCATCCGGCGAAGGAGCTTCGTTTCCAGGTTCCGAATATCTTCGATCCGGCCACGAATGCAGTGGATTAGCTGGTTCCAGGCCCCAAGCCGTGCCAGTGTTTCGGCTTCATCCCGTCCCCACATACCGGAGGCGACGATGCGTGACGTCCCACCCTTGGCACGCACCGCGTCGCCGAAATGGTTGCCGCGAATAGGCAAGCATCTCGCCGGGGTTGTCAGGCAGAGCATCGGGACAAGCCTTGCCGTCGTCGATGTTGGCGGGCGTGATGGCGATCTCCTCGACCATAGCTGCACTGGGTGTCGGCACCGACATGGGCCTTGAAGCCATGGACCGCTGGTCGGCCCTTATGCTTGACCCAATGGCCCTCTTCGTCATCCTCACTGGCCGAGGCGATGATTGCCGCATCGACAAGTGTACCGGCCTTCATCTGAATCGCCTTGGCCTTGAGCTGGCGGGTGATCTCGTCGAACAGCGTCTTGTCAGACCATGGGCCACAAGGGCCATTCGAAAACGCACGAAAGCCGTTCGCTCAGGTGTTGGCTCTTGAACCGAAAGCCCGCAGAACCGTCGGAACGATCTCTGTCGTCCAGCGCCTTGACAAGCTGACGTCGGACAAGTCGTACCAGATCGACAGCTCGGCGACCTGGTCGCCAAGGCCGGCAACCTTCAGTTGGCTTGCTCCCTCATCACCGCGGTCGGTCGGTTGCCGGCCGTAACGGACGGGCAAGCACCGCTTCCAGCTCCGTCTCGAGCATCGTTTCGATGAAGCCGCGCACCCGCTCGCGCAGGCCAACTTCGATCAGATCAAACCAGTTGTCGAAAAGATAGTTCGTCGCCTCATCCCCAGGATGAACGGCTTCGGCATTCATGTTAGTCCTTTGTCAGGCGTGGTCTCCTGTCCGGCGCTCCAACGCCGGATGATTCGAGGTTAATCACCCCGGAGACTACGCCGACTCCCAATTCCAACCACTCCCGCGGCGGCAACAACGCCGGGCCATGATCGTCACCAGTCAGCTGCCCCAGATCATGTCCGCGGCTTTTGACCCAACCCTAACCATCATGGCTCTTCTACCACAGCAGCTTGGGCTGGTTGAGACCCGCTCCTGAAAGCCGATCCCGAGGGGCCCTACCCTCATCTTTCACGCAGCTTCTCATCATGTTGTCAGTTCAACATTGAACCTCCTTATGCTTGCTGCAGCACACTATGCACGGGAACTAGTTTAGCGGTATCCTGCGGTGTCGGATGGGAGATAGCGGGTCATTGAAATGATCGATCGGACCATGATCGGCGAAATGGCTACTCCAGTGACGGAGCGCCGCCTCGTCGATAGTGACTCCTAGACCGGGACCCTCGGGGACAGGAATCACGTTGTTTTTTTGACGGAATGGTCCGCCTTCGATGACATCCCCCACCTGCCAGCGGAACAGAGACTGGCTCGGCTCGCTGATCCACTGGGTTGCCGCTGAGACGTGCAGATATGCGGCCGTGCAGACTCCAGCGTCGCCCGAATAGCACCAGAAGCCGACCCCCATTGCCTCGCAGGCCCCGATAAAGCGGATTGCCCGGCCGATGCCGCCGAGCACCGCAAAATTGGTGACGATAAAATCTGGCGCGCCGAGTGCGACCGCACGGCGAATATCTGGAACATGCGTCGAAAAAGGAATGGCTGAATGCTGTCGAAGTGCCGCCATTTCCTCAAATGTAGCGACCGGATCTTCGTAGTTGCGGATGTTGAATGGTTCGAGTTCCCGGAGCACACGCCGCGCGGTCGTCAACGACCATTGCATGTTCGAGTCGAGACGCAACATGGCTTTCCAGCCGAGTTTCTCGCGGAGCGCCTTCACCGTCTCGATCTCAAGGTCCGGGTCGCCCAAGATGAGCTTGCCTTCAAAGAACGTGCTGCCATGCTCTTCTCTCATCCGCACGCAATAGTCGGCTACGGCTTCCGCGGTTTGCTCGCGGCCCGGTCGGAAGCCGAAATACTCGGTGAAGGGAATCTCGCTGCGCACCTTGCCGCCCAGAAGCTGGTAGAGCGGTTGATTCCATGCCTTGCCGCGGATATCCCAAAGCGCGATCTCAATCGCGCCGAACGCCTTCACCACCCGGGAATCATCCGTATTCTGAACAATCTGCCAGGGTGGAACGCAAACCCGCTCGCAGGCCGCGATGTCGAGCGGGTCAAGACCTGTCAGGGCCTCGCCCATGGCGGTAATCATCTCGACCACATCGGTGCTTGGCGCCTCGCCAAATCCGACAATGCCCTCGTCAGTAAAGACCTGGACGATCGTCTTGGAGGTGCCGGGATACAGACCGCCGGTCCACCACATTGGCGCTTCGAGCGGGATATTGACCGGGGTCGCCGTAATCGATCGGATCTGCATGGTCTGTTGCTCTGGAGGTGAGGAAGGTCAACGCGACGGCTTCCCTGTCGCCGGGCCTTGAGGCTGCGATAGTAAGCGCCGCTGCCAAGTTTAATGTTTCGACATCCTGATTTAGGCCCGCATTTTTGTACCGTCCGGGTCATACAGGGCTTGGGCCGTGACCTCGGCGTCGTAGAAATGACCGAGAAGTTCGACTTGTAGTTTCGTGCCGTCACCGGCGAGAGCCGCCGGCACGTAACCCATTGCGAGGCTCTTCCCGACGGTATGGCCGAAGCCACCGGAAGTGACGTAACCGACACATACGGCGTCGTGGAAAATCGGCTCGTCAGCGACGCAGTCGAGGTCTGCCGTCTTGACCACTAGCGTTACCAGCTTCTTGTTCGGTCCATGCTGGCGCTCAGCCTGCGCTGCCGCCTTGCCAACGAAGTCGGCCTGCTTATCGAATGCGACATAGGAGTCGAGGCCAGATTCCGCGGCGGTAAAATCGGGGCGAAAGTCCGTCGTCCAGACACCCCAGTTTTTTTCCAACCGCATGGACATCAATGCACGTCCGCCATAGGCGCGCAGCCCCAGATCCGCGCCCTCCCGCTCCAGAGCTTCGTACAAGGCGAGCTGAAAATGGGGCGCGCAGTAGATCTCATACCCGAGTTCGCCCGAGAAGGAGACGCGAGCGACCATGGCCGGGATATTCCCGACGACCATATTCCGGATATCGCGAAACTTCAGTGTTGTATTCGTGACATCGGCTCGGGTCAGCCGCGCCAAGAGCTCGCGGCTGCGCGGACCGGCAATTGCTATTCCGTGAAATTTGTCAGTTCGGTTCCGATACGCGACGCCGTCTGGCGGAACGTGCATCTCGAACCACCGTCGATGCACGTTCTGGGCTGCGCCGGATCCGAACAGGTAGAAGGTCTCGTTGTCGAGCCGGGCGACCGTCAGATCACCGTAAAGCTTGCCTTTCGGCGTCAGCATCGGCGTCAGCGCGATGCGGCCGTGCTGCGGCAAGCGGTTTGCCAGCATCCGGTCGAGGAAGACTTCCGCCCCCGGTCCACTGATCTCATGCTTGGAATAGTTTGCAATTTCGATGAAGCCTACAGCTTCGCGAACTGCGCGAACCTCTTCCGCCACATGACTGAAGGCATTCGAGCGGCGGAAGGTCGGGGTCTCGACCGCTTCGACAGGTGATCGCGCGAACCAGAGTGCATGTTCGAGGCCGTAGGACACGCCCATGACCGCTCCCTTGCCAACGAGCCGGTCATAAAGAGCGGTAGTCTTCTGCTTGCGTCCTGCCGGCAGAGTCTCGTTAGGATAGGTCAGGATGAACCGGCGCGAATAGTTTTCGGCCGACTTAATCGTGCCCCAGTCACGTGTTGCGAACTCGCCAAACCTCGCTATGTCCATCCCCCAAACATCAATCGACGGTTCGCCATGTACCATCCACTCTGCCATGCAGAGCCCGACACCGCCCCCTTGGCAGAACCCGGCCATGACGCCGACCGCCGTCCAGTAATTCCTGAGGCCTGGTACGGGACCTATGAGGGGGTTGCCGTCGGGACCAAAGGTGAAGGGCCCATTGATGACCTTTTTTACTCCGGCGCGGCCGAGCTCCGGCATGCGGTCAAACGCCATTTCCAAGCGTTCGGTGACGCGTCCCAGATCGTCCTGCAGCAGCTCATGCCCGAAATCGAGCGGTGTTCCAGCCACCGCCCAAGGTACGCAGTTCGACTCGTATGTCCCGAGCAAAAGCCCGTCATGCTCCTGCCGTGTGTAGGCATTACCTTCGTAGTCAACTGTGACGGCAACTTCCTTGCCGTGGTCGCGGACTTCGGGGATCGTTTCGGTGATCAGGTAATGGTGTTCCATGGGCTGCACGGGCAGATCAATGCCGGCGAGCCTTCCCACCTCGCGCGCCCAAAGGCCAGCCGCATTGACGACAATCTCGGCGTGGATCGTTCCGGTCGGGGTCACGACGTCCCAGCCTCCATCAGGCCGGGGATTTGTTTCGAGCACGGGCGTATTGCGATGAACTTTCGCGCCGTAATGGCGGGCGCCCTTGGCGTAGGCGTGCGTCACCCCTGACGGATCGACGTGTCCGTCCATCGGTTCGAACAGCGCCCCCAGATATTTGGAGGGATCGATCAGCGGGTTGAGGTCACGGGCGTGCTCGAGCGAGATAAAATCCGTCTCGAGGCCCATATAGCGGGCCTTGGCGCGCTCCTGTTTGAGATAGTCGAGCCGCTCGGGCGTGGATGCGAGGTAAATGCCGCCGGGCCGGTGGATGCCGCAGGACTGGCCGGTAAGCTCTTCGAGTTCCTTGTACAGGTTGATGGTGTAGCCCTGCAGCCGGGCGATATTCGGGTCGGAGTTGATGGTGTGGATGACCCCCGCGGCATGCCACGACGACCCCGAGGTGAGCTCGCTACGCTCCAGCAGCACGACATCGTGCCATCCCAGTTTCGCCAGATGATAAAGGATGGAGCAGCCGACGACTCCGCCGCCGATGACTACGACTTTTGCATGCAATTCCATGATGTCTTCCCTCAGTACCACTGGTCCGTTTGCTGGGACTTCTTCCGCGCGCAAAAATCGGCCAGCTCATGGTCGATGGCCGGATCAAGAGGGGGCGCCTCGTACTCTGCAAGCAGCTTCTTCCAGCGCGCGTTCGCGCGCACCAGGGCATCTTTTTCCCCCGCGTCGCGCCATTGCTCGAAGCTGTTGTTATCAGCAACTTCCGATTCCCAGAACGCCGTTCGGTAGTTCGCTATTGTGTGGCCGCATCCGAAGAAATGCTTCCCCGGCCCTACCTCGCGGAAAGCGTCGAGTGCCAGCTGATTGGGATTGACGGAGAGGCCTGCCATGTAGACATGCAGAGCACTGCAGAAGTCGGCATCCAGGATCAGCTTCTCGAAGCCCATAGTCAGCCCGCCTTCGAGCCAACCTGCCGAATGCAGGATGAAATTGGCGCCGCACTGGACCGCGGCCTGCATGGCGACCGCGCTTTCCACCATAGCCTGGGCGTCAGCCAACTTTGACGACGTGAACGCTCCCGAGCAACGCAGCGGCAGGCCCAGCCGCCGGGCGAGCTGGCCCACAACCAGCGATCCCAAAGCCGGTTCCGGCGTGCCGAAGGTTGGTGACCCAGTACGCAGGTCGGTCGATGACAGAAAGTTCCCGAAGATGGTGGGGGCACCAGGGCGCACGAGCTGGGTCAGGGCGCAGCCCACCATGGTCTCGGCAAGCGACTGGGCGATGGCGCCGGGCGTTGTCACCGGACCCATTGCGCCGCCCAGGATGAAAGGCACGATCACCGCCCCCTGGTTGGCACGGGCATAGACCTTGAGCGCGCCTGTCATGGTAGTGTCGAAAACAAGCGGAGAGTTGGCATTGATATTCGCAAGGATGACACAGTTCTGGTCGACGAACTCTCGGCCAAAGACGATGCGGGCCATCTCGATCGAGTCTTCGGCCCGTTCCACCGAAGTGACCGAGCCCATGAAAGGCTTGTCCGAATAGCGCAGATGGGCGGACACCATATCGAGGTGCCGCTTGTTCACCGGAATGTCGACTGGCTCGCATACCGTTCCGCCCGAATGGTGCAGCCAAGGGATGGAATAGGCGAGTTTGACGAAGTTTTGAAAATCGACGAGCGCACCGTATCGGCGTCCACCGTCCAGATCCCGCACGAAAGGTGACCCGTAGGCTGGCGCAAACACGACGTGCGGGCCGCCGATTCTCAGGGAACGCGCCGGGTTTCGGGCATGCTGCGTGAAAGTCGACGGTGCACTTTTCAGAATCGGGCCAAGCATCCCTCGTGGAAAGCGCACCAGCTCGCCATCGACCTGGGCGCCTGCGGCCCGCCACAGGTCTAACGATTCCGGATCGTCGCGGAATTCAATGCCAATTTCTTCCAAAATCACCGCGGCGGCGTCTTCGATTGACAGCAGGCCTTCCTCGGAAAGCAAATCGTAGGGCCGAATGCGACGCTCGACGCCGGCGAGGACAGCCGCTGCCTCGTGCCCCCCGGCTGGAGTACGTCGGTTCGAGCGGCCTCGTGCTCGAGTTGTCGGCGCCTCTGGCTCGGACATGCTTTTACGTCTTCCCTTTTTCTTTTCCTTCTATAAGTTTGATTGGTAAAAACATCTGGGTAAACCGCAATTATTCTGATGTCGGCATAAGTGGAAGTTATGCAATGCCTCGTTTAAGCATTCCGAGCCCCACCGGCCTGATCACCTTTGAGGCCGCGGGGCGGCATCTGAGTTTCACCAAGGCGGCCGAAGAGCTTCGCGTCAGCCAAGCCGCTGTGAGCTCGGCCATTAAATGCCTAGAGGGGGACCTTGGCGTTCACCTGTTCGTGCGGCAGCACAAACGGGTCGCTTTGACGGAAGCCGGCCAGCGCTTTTACAGCGATGTTGCGATGGGTCTCGGCCATATTGCCCGATCGGCCGAGGCTGTTAGGCGTACAACTGAGGACAAGCATGTTGTCTTGTCGTCTTCGACAGCGTTCGCCAGCCACTGGCTGATCCCGCGACTGCCCATTTTTCGGGCGCAGCATCCGGAAATCGAAATCCGCATCCAGACGGCGGATCGCGACACCGATTTGGGGCCGGACCCCTATCTAATAGGCATCCGTCGTGGGCTGGGCGATTGGCCAAACTACCGCGCGTTCCGTTTCGGCGGCGAGAACCTTATCCCGGTCTGCAGCCCCACCTACCTGACGCAATGCGGCCTGCCGCGTGATTTGCTAGATCTCACCAGGCGGACACTCATTCACTTGGATGAGCCTCACCGGCCGCGGCCGGCATGGAAGGAATGGTTTGCCCATTTTGGAGTTGAATTCGAAGACGGCGGTGAGGGCCTCCGTCTCAATGATTACAGCCTGGTGGTGCAAGCAGCCATCGCAGGGCAGGGAATTGCGTTGGGATGGACGCACATCATTGACTATCCGCTGAGCGAAGGATTGCTTGTCCCCGCGCTTGCCGCTAACTGGGAAACTGGGTATGCATTCTTCGTCGTCAGCAACCGTTCGGTCGACCTCGCTTCTGAGGCAAAGGCTGTGAAGGACTGGGTCCTGTGCGCGCGGGTGATCCCGTCTTCGCCGGAAAGCGCTCTTTATTCCATCCAGGACGAACCTATCTAGCCGCCTTGATGCATGGCGATGAGCTTATGGTGGCCTCAAGCGGCGATCTGGCCGCCGCTGCGGTGCTTTTTGGCGAGCCTCGTCAGGCGCCGGCGGTGATCCGTCGTGATGGCAGGCGGGGTCTGCAGGTTGCGGTCGGCGGGTTCGGTTCGGGGCGTCTGCGCCCCATCTTTATGTCGCGAGTTGGGGGGGCGATCGAGGACGATGCGCAGAATACGCTGGTCGGGGCACAATGTCGGCAGGTGCAGACGGATCTGGTTTCATCTCGACCACCGGCGCGGCGATTTTTGATGAGGCGCAGTCGCAGCGTGTCGAATCGGGCGACGGCAAAGCTCGAGCGCCTCGGCACCGCGGCCCGCAAGCCCCGGTTGGCCGTCGGTCTGGTGCAGGATGTGCGGTCGGCGGAAAGATGCGTCTTCCAAGACTTGATGTGGTTCTCGGCAGCGGCGCGCCGGCAGTAGGCATCCTCGTAGAGCGCCTTGGCCTAGGTGACGACGAAGCGGGTATCGGCACCTTGGGCGCCGACCTCGACCCGCGCGATAGTGCGCTCGACGCGGCTCCAACTGGCGGCGCTGTGAATGAACTCCTTGAAGCGGAAGCTCGCGAGCAGCCCTATGTCTTGGCGGGTCGAGGCGCTCACTTCATGCGCCGTGGAGGGATCGTCGGTTTGAGGGAACCTCGCCCGAGGAACTGGCCAGCGAGCTCGCGCCCGAGGACTGGGTCTGTCATGCGGCAGGTGAAGGTGCCAAAGGGCCTCGGCGCTACGACTGGGCACACATCCGCCGCCCTTGGACCTCAAAAGGCGGCTTTGAGCATTGGTCCGCCGCAAGCGATCGACATCCGGAGAAGAAGCCTACTACATGGTCTTCGCTCCGCCCGGTTCCTCCTTGGCCGAATTGGCGGCAGTGGCCGGCCTACGCTGGGCGGTCGAGGAGTGTTTTGAGCACGCCAAGGATGATTTCGGACTTGATCATTGCGAGGCTCGGTCCTGGGCACGGATGGCATCGCCATATAAGCTCGTCCCGAGCGTCCCCGAGATCCACTATCTCCTCGCCCCAATCCAGCCCGTCATCATCGCCTGGTCGTTATGGCGACGACGACATCAGGCTGCGCCACCATCTGTCACTACAAACGGCATGGGCATCCGCAACAGTAGTACTAGAGCACGTCCTGTGATCGATGAATCGATTGTGATGTGACGGGTGCGTTTTGTGCTGATTCAACATCCACCTCGATTGAGGTGGACGATGGGAAGAACATTGAGCCGGGATTTTCGGTCGCGAGTCTTGAAGGCTTCGGACGAGGGCATATCGGGGCGGCAAGCGGCGCAGTTAGGCGTGGGAGTGTCCAGCGCGATCCGCTGGATTGCGCGGGCGAAGATCGGCGAACTGGCGCCAGGCCCGCAGGGCCGCCGCCGCGCCTCCAGCCCCGATGCGCATGACGCCTTCATCGTCGGGCTGATCGAGGAGCGCAAGGACATCACGCTCAACGAGCGGCTCAGCGCCGAGCATTCGGTGCGGATCAGCCGCAGCGCCTTGAGCGCTGGCTTCGCGGCTACGGCTGGACATTCAAAAAAAGTGTGCGCACGCACTAGAGCAGGACGCCCCGACGTCCTGAAGCGGCGCCGGGACTGGTTCGACGGCCAGCTCGATCTCGATCCGGCGAAGCTAGTGTTCATCGACGAGAGTGTGCTGCAGAGTAGCAGAAGGAGTTCAACATGAACTAAGACCGAAGCGCAAAGCTGTGTGAATGATGGGACGGCCCTCCGGGATCGGCTTTCAGGAGCAGGTCTCAAACAGTCCAAGCTGCTGCGGCAAAGAGCCGTGGTGGTGAGCGTTGGGATCGTGTCCCGCGGCGTGGTGTAGCTGGCGGCATTAGTCGCCGTGCTCTCCGGCATGGGCCGGGCTGATCAGCGCGCCACGGCTGGCAGGCTGATCAGGGGATCATCGCTCATCTGGCTGATCGTTTCCAGAGTCATATCTCTGGCCCGCTGCACTGCCCATTCATCGTTCTGTTCGAGCAGGATTGCGCCGACGAGGCGCACGATCGCATCGTCGTTCGGGAAGATTCCGACGACCTCGGTGCGCCGCTTGATCTCGCCGTTGAGACGTTCGATCGGATTCGTCGAGTGGAGCTTGGCGCGATGTTCCTTGGGGAAGGTCATGTAGGCCAGCACGTCGGGCTCGGCGTCGTCCATGATTGTCGGCAGCTTTGGCACCTTCGGCCGGATCTGGTCGGCGACGGCGCGCCATTGCGTGCTTGCGGCCCCGGGCGTTTCCTGGGCGAAAGCGGGGCGATGAAGGCTGAGACGACCCTGCGGCCGCTCTTGCCGGCATGGGCCAGCACGTTCCTCATGAAGTGGACGCGGCACCTCTGCCATGTCGCGCACAGCACCTTGGTGACGGCCGCCTTGAGGCCTTCGTGAGCATCGGAGACAACGAGCTTGACGCCGCGCAGGCCGCGACGTGTCAGCTTGCGCAGGAACTCTGTCCAGATCGGCTCGGCCTCCGAGGTGCCAATCTCCATGCCCAGGACCTCGCGCCGGCCGTCCGCGTTGACGCCGACGGCGATGATAACGGCGACCGAGACGATCCGCCCACCGCGGCGGACCTTCAAGGTAAGTGGCGTCGATCCACAGGTATGGCCGATCGCCCTCGATCGGCCGATCGAGGAAGGCCTTCACCTTCCCGTCGATCTCCTCGCACAGCCGCGAGACCTGGCTCTTGGATATGCCGCTCATACCCATGGCCTTGACCAGGTCGTCAACCGGGTCGAGATGCCTTGCACATAAGCTTCCTGGATGACGGCGGTTAGCGCCTTCTCGGCCATGCGGCGCGGTTCGAGGAAACCTGGGAAGTTCCACGAGCGTGCGCAGGTTCATCATGTCGTCGGTCATCGGTGGTCCTTCCGAAATGGGTTGGCGTCAACAACCAAACCCTACCGGAAAGCGCCGATGACCACCCACACGCCGCTCGCTCGCTACAGCGCTGCTAACGGCGCGCTCGTGAGCGGCTTCGCTACCGCCGAGCTACACCACCTGATGGGACACGACCAGCGTTTGGATGAAAAGTTTGGACGAGATCCGAGCAGGTGGCTGTCCGAAAGACGAACGAAAGTGAACCCTTCGAAGACGCCTCGTTATGAACGTAAGTGTCGCCGAAACCAGGACCGTATCGTCATCCTGGGACAAGCCCGCCGGG
Source organism: Mesorhizobium sp. C416B (assembly GCF_030323165.1). Lineage (NCBI taxonomy): Bacteria > Pseudomonadati > Pseudomonadota > Alphaproteobacteria > Hyphomicrobiales > Phyllobacteriaceae > Mesorhizobium > Mesorhizobium sp. C416B. The sequence goes on along the minus strand of NZ_CP100471.1, from coordinate 2,678,039 downwards.
TGCCTGATGACAGGGCGGGCGGCGACCGGCGTTGAGGGGGCGAGAGTCGGCCACAGGCTTTCACGCGGAAGTGCAGGAACCAGGCTCCTGATGCAAAGGGAGAAGCTCAAGCGGGCCAACTCGCAAGGCGAGAGTACCGATGCAGGAGACTGGGGCGGACCGGCCCGTATGAGCGTTGAAGGCGCTGTAATGGGCCGGAGCAAAGGGGTCGTATAAGGTGGTCGTATTGTGGAACAACTGGAAAGAGAGGATGCCTTCGGAGAATACGACAGACAAGCCGTTTCGAATTGTGAAACGACAAGTGTACAAAGCTTACAAAGCGGTCAAAGCCAACCAAGCAGACGAAAGTGAATCATAAAACAAAGCCAAATGCGGCTTTTGCAGCAGCCTGTTAAAGCTCACACCTAGTCACCTGGAACCAAAGTAAGGTTCATTTTGTTCGGCTTCTGTCACAAGAGCAGGAGTTTGATCGATGGTTGGCAGGCAGGCGGACGTCGTCGTTCTGAGCGACGCGGATAGAAGTTTTCTGGAATCTCAGGTGCGCCGGCATAGAGCGCCACGCTCCTTATCGGATCGATGTCGGATGATCCTTTTGTGCGCGCAGGGCTTGCAAAGCAAGGACGTTGCCGAACGCCTGGGTGTTCACGAGCACACGGTTGGCAAGTGGCGCCGCCGGTTCGTACAGGATGGTATTGAAGGGCTGACAGATGAATATCGTGCGGGTCGACCGCGAACTGTCTCCGATACCCAGGTTGCCCAGGTCGTCGAGCGTACGTTGAACACCACTCCTAAGGATGCCACGCACTGGTCCATCCGTTCGATGGCAGCCGACAGCGGCCTTTCGCATACCACCATCCGTCGGATCTGGACCGCGTTTGGCCTACAACCGCATCGTGCCGAGACATTCAAGCTTTCCTCTGATCCGCTCTTTGTCGACAAGGTGCAGGACATCGTCGGTCTTTACATGTCGCCCCCGGACCGGGCGGTCGTGCTTTGCGTGGATGAGAAGTCGCAAATCCAGGCCTTGGATCGCGAGCAGCCTGTGTTGCCCATGGCGCCGGGCGTCACCGAACGGCGCACCCATACCTATGTCCGCAACGGCACGACATCGCTGTTTGCCGCGCTAGATGTTGCCACCGGGGCGGTGATCGGTCAGTGCTACAAGCGTCACCGGGGCCACCGAATTCCTCGATTTCCTGAAGCGGATCGACGCCGAAATGCCCGATGGGCCGGACGTGCATCTGGTGATGGACAACTATGCGACCCACAAGACGCCGAGGATTAAGGCCTGGCTCGCGCGCCGCCCACACTGGCATGTTCACTTCACGCCAACGTCGGCATCCTGGATCAATCAGGTCGAGCGGTGGTTCGCCGAACTGACGCGAAAGCAGTTGCAGCGCGGCGTACACCGTTCCACCGCAGAACTGGAGGCCGACATCGACGCATTCATCGAAACCCACAACGAAAACCCCACCCCATACAAGTGGGTCAAATCCGCCGACCAGATCCTCGCATCGGTCAAGCGTTTCTGCCAGAAGACAATGAACCGAACTTCAGATTCAGGTGACTAGGCCGTAGACTCATAAGCGCGGAGCCACAGGCGCATTGAGGCGAGCTGGATCATGGCGAGGAAGTTGGCGGCGAGTTTGTCGTAGCGGGTCGCGACGCGGCGGAAGTGCTTCAGCTTGGAGAAGAAGCGCTCAATGAGGTTGCGCTCGCGGTAGAGCCGCTTGCTGAAGCAGGGCTTCCAGCGCCGGTTGCTTTTCGGCGGGATGTTGGGCGTCGCGCCCTGCTCCTGAATCAGTTCGCGGATGCGATCGGCGTCATAGGCTTTGTCGGCCAGCACGATGGTGCGCGGGCCAAGATGATCGAGCAGCCGGTCAACGACCTGCCCATCGTGCGTCTGCCCGGCGGTCAGGCCGAGCCGGATCGGGAGGCCCTGCGCATCGACGACGACGTGAATCTTGGTCGTGAGCCCACCGCGTGATCGACCGAGACAGTGATCTGGACCCCCCTTTTTGCCGTCGCTGCCTGCTGGGGGGGCGAACGGAGGTACTGTCGATCATCTGGATGGCGCCGTCGTAGGCGGCAGTGATGGCGTCCATCAGCCGGTCCCACACGCCTGCCTTCCGCCATCGCACGAAGCGGTTGTAGCAGGTGGTGCGCGGGCCATAGCGCTCGGGTAGGTCCCGCCATGGTGCGCCCGATCGCAGCACCCAGAAGATGCCGTTCAGCACGCGCCGGTCATCGACGCGCGGTACGCCTCTGGATTTGTTGGGCAGCAGCGGCTCGATCACACGCCACTCGACGTCGGTCAGATCATATCGGCTCATGCGAACGCTGAATCACAATCTGGCTCGCTTTGAAAGCGGCCTATCGGTGAACATCCAGCTTGCGAACATTCGTCGCGTTGGCCAAGTTTGCGAGGAGGAGCAGCTATGATCGATGTCTACGAAAGCGCGACTGACGACCTAGGGCGGTTCGGCGCCGTATTCGAAAGAGATGACGAAACAGCATACTTCTATTTGCTCGACATGAGAAAGCAGGAGGGCAAACGGATCGTCTCCGCTTTCAATGCCAAAGCTGTGACCGACTTGCCTGCTGACACGCCCGTTTCGATCCGGTGGAGCTCATCTGTGGCCGCAGTCGGGCTGTTCGTTGACGGCGTATTGTCAGCCATCTTTGATCTGCGCACAGCTGATCCGATAGGCAGCTGGGCCGATCTCGAGGATACTCACCTTTTCGCGGTGCATTGAACCAGAGCCTTCCGGGGCCGGCCGTCTCCCGTTTTACGAGTTCACGACCTAAGTCGAGCGGCGGCCCCTGATATCCGAGGGGATGAGGTCGCCGGAATCGAGCGCTGCCTGACGGCCCTTGGCACTGGCGACCATGCCCTCGGCCATTTCCGCGCCGATTGTCGCCGCAAGCGTCTGGCGTGCCGAACCCTCGAGCAGCGCTACCTCCTCGCGGTTGGCCTCTTGCAGTTCCTTACGGAAATCGTTGACGGTAGGTTCGGCGAAACCAGCGTCGATGAGCGCCTGGAGGGCGGTCGCAGGCGTCGTGAAGGCGAAGCCCGGTTGCGATCTCGAGAGCCATGCGTGCACGACGCGGCTCTCGGCGGCGCCCTCGGACCAGAGCCAATCCGCGCCAATGAACCAGCCGCCGGGCTTCAACACGCGCAGGATCTCTGCATAGATTGCTGGTTTGTCAGCCATGTGCACCATCGAGTCTTTGGAGAAGACCAGGTCGAAGCTGGCATCCGCAAACGGGAGCTTTCCCGGTGTGACCAGTTGGAAGATGACGCGTCCGGCGAGCCCCTTCTTCGCCGCCAGGTCGCGAGCTGATGTGATCAGTTGCGGCTCGACATCGATGCCGATGACCGAGGCCGCGGCGTGGTTGGTCGCCAGCAGCACGTCAATGCCGCCTAGGCCGGAACCGATGTCCAGCACGCGGTCGCCAGAAATGTCGATGCCCTCCAGCATCTGGGAGACCCTTATCAGTCCGCCCGGCGAAAGCATGCCTTCGCCCCAAATGAGTTCTAGGGCATCAGTCCACTGCTTAGGATACTGCATAGATTGCCTCTCCAGGAAGTTAAGAATTGGGTGATTTGTCTCGCCAGGCAGTATTCCGCGCAGCCGCCCAATAGAGTCTCGCTCGCTGGGGACGCGGACAGCCAGGTCAGAGCTGCGCCGAGGCGTCCATACTCCAGGTGACACGTCACAGATCAGGGCATCGCTCAGGGCCCGTGTCGGGCCCAAGACGCCTCGGCCTTTTTATCCAAGCGGGTTCTCCGACCGGGGACTTGAAGAACGGCAGCTGGATGTCGCTCAGCGGCACGTCGAGCGGAAATACGTACTTGCGTTTCGGTGCAATTTCTATCACGAATTCTTTATTCGCTGCATGCGGCGCGAAACGACGCTTGCCTTCAGCCTGTACAGCAGTCATTAGGATTCTCTCGTAAGCGATGGCAGTTTTACTTGACGTGCTACGTCGCTGGAGACTGCTATCCTGTTCGACGAAAAACATGGTAGTGAGCCACCTTGCTGGAATTATGCGCAGATCTGGCTATCTGAGCCCCACGGCGCGGTGAAGGTGGCCTGTCACTGACCATCGTTCACCTGATCCTCCACTCAACTTGAGTTCGCGTAAATAGAGAGATCGCAAAGCCATCGACGTTCTGCGAGTCACTGGCTTCTCTTCGCGGTCGGGGCCGGCCCCCGCATGACCTGCCTCGGTACGAGGCGAATTATAGGCCGTTTCTTCGGTAAACCGAGACATGACGTTTGGACTTCTCGGTGAACGCGCCTCCTGCCCAATCTTCCCAGCGCTCGGATAGCTTGAGCCCTACGCATTCGGCCATAGTGTCCAATTCCTGATGATAGACGTAACGCACGCGATGTGGCAAACGTTTGACGGGCGTACCAGAAAACCAGAGAAGTGTTGAGGTCAAGTTTTGCTTTATTGGATCATGGACATCCGCGATGAGGATTGTGTTCTCGTCATCCAAGAGGAGTGTACTGACTTTCTGGCCATTGACTATACCATCCAGCTCCGGCACAACGATTTCGATCACCAGGACCCCTTCACTGGATAACGCATCTGCGGCAGATCGGAGACAACATAGTTGACCTTCGCGCGTGTCAACAAGTGTAAAAGTGTTATATATGCAGAACACCAATCCGTAGCGTTGCTCTACCTGAAACTCAGAAATATTTCCTTTCCAAGCGTTGACCAAATCGGTGCTCTCAGAGAGAAGTTTCAACATGCTATTCGAGTTATCGATCCCATCAACCTTAACGCCAAGCTTACTCAACGGAACTGCTACACGTCCGTCACCAATGCCAAGTTCAAGAGCATTGCTTTCGCCCGCGTATCGATGAAGGAAAGTGACAGTCTCGTCCACTTCAGCGGTCCTCCCCCGTATACCGGTATATTTCTTGTAGATCGGAGCCCATTCTTCGCCCCACATTACCTCACCAGACATTGTCGGATCTCCTGTCGTAGAGTTCATCTTGCTAGTATCTTGACTATTGGCGAGTTTAACAATTCGTCATGGTCTTGACTGCCGCGGCATGCATTCATGGAATGCACGCCACTCTAGAGCCGGATCCTATCTCTGCTGACTGTGCGTCATCGATGATCACTCGACAAGCTCAGTGGGGGCATGTACGCCGAATTAGCAGTAAACGAGCCGATGCAGGACCTCCGCTGGTGCGATAGATGTCGCAGGTCAACTTGCAAGTGCTATGCCAAAAAAAGCATGTTTTAGTTCAATGTTTTTGGATTTACTGTCCGACCTTACGTGTATTTGCTGCGACACAGTTTCGTCAGGTTAATGACAATGATGACAGAATTGAGTGCGAAAGGCACCACGAGCGCGAAGAGGATTCCGGCGCGCCGGCGATGTCTCTTGCCGCTCGTGGTGTTGCTGATGTGGCTGCGTCGCTGACGGTCGGAGCTGTCCGGGCGGCCGGGCGGGGCAAGCCGACAGTAGTGTCGTAGCACCGGGAATTATCATAGTAAGCGAATGCAACCCGCCGCTACGCAAACCGACAGGCTCATCCTGACATAGCAGTCTGTTTAAAAAGTCACCCGCCGCCGAGCGATGAGCGTGATTCATTGGCTCCGAAGGGATTCGGAGGTGAAGGGTGCCAAGGCGACGAACTGGCGAGCTGTTCAGCTACGTGGACCTTGAGGCGCGGGTGCGACGAGATCATCCGTTGCGAGCCATTAGTGCGATCGAACGACGCGCTGTCGGCGCTGGACGGGAGTTGGCGGCGCTGTATTCGCCGAGCGGGCGGCCTTCGATCCCGCCGGAAAAGCTGCTGCGAGCAATGCTGCTGCAGGCGTTCTAATCGATCCGATCGGAGCGGCTTTTGATGGAGCGGCTGGAATACGACGTTTTGTTCCGCTGGTTTGTCGGTATCGGCGTCGACGACGCTTCGGTGTTCTCAAAGAACCGCGACCGGTTGCTGGAAGGTGACATCGTGGCTAAGGTCTTAGTTGCGGTGCTGGCGACAGCCCAAGGTAAAAAAGCTTCTGTCTACGGACAACTTCTCGGTCGATGGCACACTGATCGAGGCGGGGCGTCGATGAAGAGCGTTAAACCGAAGGACGGCTCGGGCGAGCCGCCGGCTGAAGGCGGCGGGCGAAACGCGGAAGCGGACTTCCATGGCCAACAGCGCTCGAACGACACACATGCCTAAACTAGAGCACGTCCGGTTTAATCCGGTTCATAGCCTGCGGCCTTGAAGTAGTTTGCGCATCCTGTGGGCGTAAAGGTCGACGAGCGCGCCGACGATGTCCCATAGGACCGGGATTGTCCGCTCGGCCCTCGCCGGCAGGAGCGCCTTGAGCTTTGCGAAGGCGTTTTCGATGGGGTTGAAGTCGGGACTATAGGGCGGGAGGAAGATCAGCCTTGCACCGGCGGCTTCGATCGCCTCGCGCATGCCCCGGACTTGTGCGCCGGCAAATTGTCCATGGCGACGACGTCGCCTGGCGCCAGGGTTGGCGCTAGCACCTGCTTGACATAGGCGGGGAACACGACCCCGTTGATGGCGCCGTCGTAGACGAAGGGCCCGTTCATTCCGGTCAGCCTGAGCGCGCCGGTGAGGGTCGTGGTCTTCCAGTGGCGTGTGGCACGCCTGCCCGGCAGCGTTCGCCGCGCGGCGCTCTTCCGCGCAGGCTAGCCATCTGGTCGACAGCCCGGCCTCATCGATGAAGACGAGCTTTGCCGGATCGAGGTCGAGCTGGCCGTCGAACCAGGCACGCCGGCGCTTCAGGATGTCGGGACGATTTGCTCCAGTGCGTGTGCGGACTTTTTTTAAACGTCCAGCCGTGTCCCCGCAGAGGCCGATGAGCATGAACCGCTCGGCCAAGAGCTGCTCCACCTCGTTCAGCGTGATGTCCTTGCGCTCTTCGATCATCCCGACGATGAAGTCGGCATCGGCGTCGAGACGCGAGCCGCGCCGTCGTCCCTCCGGTCGCGGCGTCGTCTCGCCCCTCCGGCCTCTGCCTATCCAGCGGATCGCGCTCGATATCCCGACACCCAACCGAGCCGCCGCCTGGCGGGCCGATGCTCATTCACCCGCCTTCACGACACGTGACCGCAGATCCTCACCAAGTGCTCTCGCCATCGTCCAAAGTGGGCGTTCAACCAGTCAAACCGATTCGCGTCACATCACAATCGATTCATCGATCCCCGGACGTGCTCTAGCGACCCGGATGCCCGGTTTATCGGAAGGGCGAAGGGAAGGAAACCAAGTTTGCTCATGGGTCATGGTTTGATGGAGAACCGCCATGGCTTTCTGGTCGACGCCTGCCTGAGACTGGCTGACGGGCATGCCGAACGGGGTAGCCGCACCGCACATGATCGTGTTGTCGGCGCCGAGCGTGATCGCCTGTGGCCGGTCGGCGCGAGGCAACGACGCGGAAGACTTCGTCAATGAGCTGCGCTCGATGAGGGGTGACGCCGCACGTGGCGCAGAACATGAGCGGCCGCAGTTCCGCGATCGGCGGGCGCACCACCCGGCATAGCGGCTATGTTGTCAGCCAGCGCATCAGGAAGCGCATGGAAGAGGCATTCGGTTGGATCAAGGTCGTGGCGGGCTAGCACAAGACCAGGTTCCGCTGCCGCGTCCGTGTCGGATGGGCCTTCACCTTCGCAGCCGCTGCCTACAATCTGGTGCAACTGCCAAAGCTCATGGTGGTGCCGACATAACTGCGCCCGCAGGCTGCCAGTTGATCAGCCGCGGGTGCATCGTCGAAGCCGATCTGTGGGATCGCAGCTATCTTAACCTCGGCGGCCTCACCATGATCACCATCGGCGGCGACAACAATGGCAAGATCGCCATTGGCGCCCTGCAGGCCGGCCTAGATCTCAGCTACAGCCCTTCGATGTTCACTTCACATGGGCCGGATGTGACCAGATGGACGAAGTCACGGACGACTGCCACGCCGAACTGCTCGACGACGGCTCGATCCAGATCGAGGCCGAGTGACGGTTGAGTGCTCAGCCATTCTAGCATGCATGAGCCGCCTGGCCTCCTGACGTGACGGGTCGTGGTCGAATAGCTCAGCCATTCGGCTTCGCCCTCACAGATCCGGGCGGGCGGATTTCCCGCACCAAATGTGTTCGATGCGTAATGTGGCTTCGGTAGAGATGTGGCGCCGGCCGCCGCGAGCCAGAAGCGGCAGGCCGGTGGGATACCGAGCGGTTCCTAAAAATAGGTGATCGGATTTTCCAGCTCGCTGGCGGGTCCGAGGCATGTTCGAGGACCTATTTGTGATTTTCATAGAACGAGGGCCCTGTTTTAAACCCGAATATGATCTTTTGCGCCGAATAAATTCGGGCTATTCAATATATAAGCGATCATATCTATCACCGTCATCCCGGCACCTTGTAGCATAGTCGGGAAAATTCCTCCCGTTCCCAAACCCGGAAGATAATTACACTCGAGAAAGTACACCTCGGACTCATCGTTAACTCTAAAATCAAATCGCGCTATATTATATAGGTCAACGGCACCCGCGATCTTATTGGTAATATCTTTTACCTTAACTGAGATTGGGTCACTGTCGTCCACAACCCTCAGACCATAAAGGTCGCTGCAATTTTTTTCTTTGCTGCCAAAGAAGCGCCTTTGTGTCTGAATTTCGACGACTGGCAGTAGCATTATGCCGGACGCATTCACTATACATCCGCAAGAATACTCGGAGCCAGGAATGTACTCCTGCAGCAACGCAGCTCTGTCGTATCTAAGTATTTCGCTAATCATCTCCGACATGTCGTCCTGAAGCGCGACCGGATCATCAAAAACTTCTGTAAGTATTGACGAGCCGAGTGAATTCGGCTTCACCACGACAGGACCTTGGATTGAGTTCGCAATCGGAATTTCGTGTTCTACAGTTTTGGGTTTTATTAACCTTGTCTTTGGAATTCTCACGATGTCAGGGGAAAGCTGAGAGGAGACAAATAGGGACATTGCATGCTTATTCATCGTCAGCGATGCAACGTGTGGGTCGCCGAATGTACCCTTCAATCCTAAAAGCGCCGCAAGCCACTGAATCCCTCCGTCTTCGCCGAACTGACCATGCAGTAAATTCACCAGATACTCTCTGCACGGGTCAACCGAACCAATAGTGCTTAGGAGTGGACCGCCGAGCGCGGCCACGTTACTTTCTATATATGCGTCGATATTTCGCGCATCAGAAACACCACTTAACGGTATCGTCCTGATAAGGCCGTCTTCCCTATTAAGGTGATAAATATTTTTTACGCCAAACGGTCTTTTGTTAACTGGAAGTTCTAAGTATGAAGAAATGATATTTCTTAAGGATGAGACCGACGAATCGTACTCGGTCGAGATGCCGCCAAATATGAACGAAACTTGTAGGCCCATTTTAGCGTCTCCTTGCTGCTGGTGGGATCGCTCCTGCACGAGCGAATACGTCAACGCAGGCAGATGAGCTCGATCATGCTCCCAAACTTCCGTACGTTGGGTAGTGTTCTGCTTAGGAATAAGTGCTTTGAAAGAGTCGGCGTCATCTCCCTTCCAACTACTATGACTCGGCACTGCTCGTGGTCCGGCAACACTGAGTTACTTTGCAACAGCTTGCATCCAGCGCTTGAATCTTTAGACAAGATCAAGAGACATTCGATCAAGTACCACTAGCACTCGACGAACATTTGCTGCCTCGGGCAAAATGTCCGCAACAACCTGCATTCTTGCCATGATGTTCTCTCCTACTATTCGGCAGCCCATAGACTACGCCGCTTGCGCCAAGCGGCATGATGGTGCAGACGCTCTGCTAAGAGCACTGCATTTGTTGTGCCAACGAGAACATTGGGAAATGGCACGATTGCTTCCGACACACTCCTGGCTCGGAGCTGACATTGTCGCATTTCGGACAGACGGGTCAGCGACCGCAAGCACGCGAGAATTACCTCTCGCCCATTGGCAGAGGATGGGTGCGATCGGCATCGCCTGGTTGTCCGGTGCCGGAATTCTTCCCATCGACATGGCCCACCGCGGAATGGTACGTGTGTCCATCTGGTCTGGCCCGGTCTGGGCCGCGGCAGACACCGTTTCCGTGCTAAACTGCGTTCATGGAGATCGACACCGACAAGATCGATGATGCTGCTCTGGGCTTGCTTTGGCTAACCCTGCATGACGCGCGCTTTGAAGGGTCTGGATTGGATGCGCTTGACTTGCACCAGAAGGGGGTGATCGCGAATCCTGCAAACAAGGCGAAGTCGGTGGTCTGGCAGATGAAGACCTGCGGCGTGCGGAGTCACTGTTCCGCACCCTGTTCATGCGGCGGGCGCCATGAGCGCTGGGCAGGCGTTCCAATTCCACGGCAAGCATCGCGCAGTGCCATGGACCCGGGGCCGCGGTTTACGATTTGGGGCGATGGTTCTTTGCGGTGGACAATATGCCGAAGAGTTTTCAATGCCGTCTTCGGTGAAGACCACGATGGTTTCGCTAAATTCAGACGCGGGATAGTCGTCGTAGGCGCTCAGGCAACTGTCTTCAGAGAACATCTCGATCGAGCAATCGCGCAAGAACTCTTCGGCTTCGTCGAGCATCTCGGCAACATATTTGGGCCTATAGAGAGCGGAGTTGCGGTATCCCATCGGACGTCTCATCTTCTGGTGAAGGCCCGGATCAGGCAGCTTTATCTGCTGCGATCGTCGGCTCCAATTCCACGGAAGTAGGTTCTCAAGCCGTGTGGTTGGCATGATCGGCGATGCGGGAGAGGACATTGGCAAGCCAGGCCTGCGGATCGACGTCGTTGAGCTTGGCAGTTTATGCGACCGCCGAACTATGCCGAGCGCCTCAGCCAATCATGGCGGCATGAAGCGCTTTGCCCGCCATTTCGACCGAGAACCGGTCGTTGACACTCGGCATAGTTCTCATGCTCAGAGGCGTAGGAATTCAAGAAGCCGGTCGGTTGGTCGAAATCGTTCGGCCCTTGCGCGTTCGTATGGCTTCAGCTTGGCAAGTGCGGATTCCTTCAGCCCAAGATGTGCGTGAAGATAGGTCAGCGTCGTTTCCACCGTCTCATGGCCCAGCCATAGGACGATGACCGAACAATCGACGCCCACCTGCAGCAGCTCCATGGCAGCGCCGTGCCTCAAAACATGAGGCGACACCCGCTTCGAGCGGAGGGGGACGCAGTGTTCGCGAGCTTGGCGACATATTTGTTCAGCAGCGCCTGCACGCTGTCGGCGCTCAGCCTGCCGCCGTGCATATTCGGAAAGAGAGCCGTTGCGCCCCCCTTCCTGGGCTCGTTGAGCCAGCCCCCAAGGGGCTTGCTGTGCAACCTTCGTGAGCGGCGTACTTCGCTCCTTGCAGCCCTTGCCAACCCATCGCACGTATCCGGACAGGCCAGGATCGCTTCAATCTCGGGCCTGGTGAGAAACTGAAGCTGTCGCTTGTCGCATCCTCGAACGACGCATATCTGAAGAAAGACCGAATGGCCGTGAGGCGGAGATTCCGGGTCCTCACTGAGGCGGACCGCAGTGTCTCGAGTTCCTCTAGGGAGGCCCGATGAAAGCGCGTCTAAATCCCGCGGTGTCAACTGCGACGGAGACCTGCCAAGGTGTGTCTGCGGGAACGCGAACAGGAGCCGGAAGGTGTCGCGGTAGGAGGCGATGGTGTTGGAGCTTACGCCTCTCGATGCCGCATGAGCCGATCGATGAACCACCGCTCGATCAGCACGGCCAGGTCGTTCGAGGCGCTCATGGGCGAGCCTCCCACCGCTTATCCAGCAGTCGCGCGGCATGGGTCATTAGCTCCGGCGCGGCGGATAGATACCAGTAGGTGTCGCGAACATTGGCGTCGCCGAGAAAGGTCGAGAGGACCGGCAGTCCCCGCTCGACATCTTCGCCCGCACGATACCAGTTGGTCAGGGCCTGGACAGCGAAACGGTGACGAAGATCGTGAATCCGCGGACCATTGCGCTGCCCGCGCTGCCGCAGACCGATCTGTCGCGACAGCTGCCAGAACACCCGGTGCACGTATTGGTGCAGCAATCTGCCGCCATAATAGAGTGCCGCCGGCGGAGCATGTCCGCCGAACGGCCGGTCATCCCTCAATAGGTCCAGATGCGGCCGGTGTCGGTCTTGCCCTTCGCCAGGATCGACACTGTGGTGTCATCGCCATGCATACGTTCGCCGGCAATCACATGCGCCTCGATCAGGTCATGCAGCGGCTTGAGCGCCGCGGCACAAGCACCGACCCTGGTCAGCCAGTGTGGAAAGGCTGAGGTCGATGTCCTCGCGGCCATAGCGCTCGCTCTGCCGGTTCAGCGGCTGATGCTGGGCAAAAACTTCGGGAACAGGATCATCGCCAAAAGGTTCAGCCCGGCAAAGCCACACGGCGCTACGTGGAAGGGCGCGGGCGGTTGCGTGATCTTCTCGCATTCGCGGCAACTGAACTTCTCGCTCACGGTCTGGATCACCTTCACTGGCGCGGGATCACCTCCACCGTCTCGGTAACGTCCTCGCCAAGCTTCGTCAGCTTACCCAAACGCAGCAATGGTTCGGCGATGACAACACGCTCGCGCGGCAGATGCTCAGGAAAAGGCTTCCTTGACGGAGGCCTGCGCGCTCGAAGGCTCTGACGATCGATGACCGCGCCGCCATCTCCGCCGCCATTTCGTCCTGGCTGGCGTCAGCCTCCAGCTCCTCGAGCTGCAATTCCATCTGCTCGAGAAGCCGGGCCTTGCGCTCCGAGCTGCTGCCATGGATCTCGCGCTTCAGCTTCTCGATCTCCAGCCGGAGCCGCGCGATCAGCGCATCCGAGTGCGAGTTCACGGCCTGCGCACGGGCTGCGAGTGCTAGCGCCTCATTGGGGCGGCACGCTCGGCCAGGATCATCGCGTGCGCGCTGGCAAGGTCGTCGGGAAGCTGATCGGCCGCATCGGTCATGGCGCGACGGAATCGTATTCGATCCCGCCATGCGGGCACGCCGATGAGGCCCGTGAGGGTCTCAAAAGCAACGCATGATGCTTCCGCGTACAGGTCTCTTAAGACGGCTGGGAGGGTTCCGCTGGGAGGTTGGTCGAGCTTGGCGACACGCGCTGGTGCGTCGAAGCCAGTCACGCCGCATGCCTCGGGACTGTTTCCAAAAGCTGCTGCGCAAATATCTGCCACCGTGCCGACTGACGACATCCGCATCCAGATGCTCGGCTCACCGACACAACTCACGATAGGAGCCGTAAGCGGCAATGCCGCACATACGAACTGACGCGGGGCGATGGGTAACGATCGTTCCTACCGGGACCAAAAGAATGACGGCACGTACTTCATTGGAAAGGGGATAAAATTGCAAACAACCCAATTCCACGAAATCTGCATTGCAGCGAAGGCAGTATTTAGACGGACATCGTTCCTCGGCCGGCGCTAGGTTTAGCCCTTGGATATTTCTCTAGGGAGATCGCTTTTGATGCGACTATTTGCTGCAACGCTTGGTACTGAAACTCATAGCTTTTCCCCGATGCCGACCGGCATTGCAGATTTCAAAGAGGGAGCCTTTCTTCGTCCCGGCGAGCTTCCCGAAGAGGCGCCAATCTGGTGTGCCGAGCCCTTGTGGGTCGCTCGCCGTAGGGCGGAGGCTGACGGCTTCACTTTGATCCAAGGTAGTTGTTTCTTTGCTGAAGCTGCGGGCCCGACAAATCGCCAAGATTACGAGTTCATGCGCGATGAGATCCTAGATCAGGTTAAAGAAGCGCTGCCTTTGGACGGCGTACTGCTAGGTCTTCACGGCGCAATGGTCGCATATGGCTATGACGACGTGGAAGGCGACCTGCTGGAACGGGTCCGATCACTTGTAGGTCCCAAGTGCGTCATTGGGGTTGAGCTGGATTCGCATTGCCACTTGACCATAAAGCGCGTCAACGTCGCGGATATCATAATTCTTTACAAGGAATACCCGCATATCGATCAGATCGAGCGTGCTCACGAGCTACTCGACTTGGTTCTGCGAACCATCCGAGGAGAAATCCAACCGGTAATGTCATTGTTCGATTGCCGGCAACTTCATTGGTATTTGTCAGAGACACCGCGGATGCGAAAACTTATAGATCGGATCCAGGATATGGAGGGCAAAGGCGGTGTACTGTCCGTTTCCCTTGGTCATGGGTTTGCGCTTTCAGACGTACCTGAGATGGGGAGCAGAGTCCTTGTCGTTACGGACAACGATAAAGCAACAGGAGATTTGCTTGCGAAGGAAATTGGCGTGGAATTTGTTTCGATGCGAGCAGATGCGCCCGATGCACCGATGTCAATTGCCGATGGCGTCACCTCTGCGATTTCTATGGTGGGTGCTCCCGTTGTCATAGTAGATGACCACGACAACGCCGGTGGCGGAGCTAGTTCAGACAACACAGATGTTTTGAAATATCTTATTGAAAATCGAGTGGAAGGCGCTGCTCTAGGTCCGTTGTGGGATCCTATCGCTGTGCGCCTCTGCTTTCAAGCGGGCGTGGGTGCCAGCTTTCCTCTGCGTATTGGTGGAAAAATCGGTATTATTTCAGGAGTGCCCATTGACGCGAATGTGTCGGTAATTGGACTGAAGCGGAAATGCTGGCAATATAGTGGCCCCACCCGAGCCTCGCTCGGCGACTGTGCCGCAGTGCGCATTGGTGGAGTAGATGTCGTGCTATCCAATGAACGAACGCAAGCGCTCGGTCTAGAGTTGTTCACCAACGTGGATATTGATCCCCTGTTGAAGAAGATCATCGTGCTAAAGACGAGCACCGCGTTTCTGCCGGCGTATGGTCCAATCTCTCAGAAGGTGATTTATGTTGCCAGTAGCGGATTGTTAGGCATGGGGGTCAAGGACCTTCCATACAAGGCTGTGAACCGGCCTATTTGGCCGTTAGACTATAACGCCACTCCGACCCTTCTTATCTAGAGCACGTCCGGTAATCAGTGAACTCGATTGTGATGTGACTGCTGCGTTGTGCTGGTTCAACATCCACCTCGATGGAGGTGGACGATGGGAGGAGCATGGAGTGAGGATCTTCGGTCGCGGGTCTTGAAGGTCGGACGAGGGCATGTCGGCTCGGCAGCGCGTTTTGGAGTGAGAGTGTCCAGCGCGATCCGCTCGATTGCGCGGGCAAAGATCGGCGAATTGGCGCCACGCCCGCACCAATGCTGGGATAGAGGTCGACCTGCGTGTGGCGACATGGGATTGTCAGGAATTCCGTGCGGGCGAGCGGTTGAACATTACGGCATTTTCTAGTCTTTCTCCGATCGGTTCAAGATCCGGTAGAGCAACTTGGTTGCCGCATCGCCTCTATTGAGTTCGTAACCGGTATGATCATAACGGTGCCATCTGATCCCCCGCTGGAGATGAGCGATTTTCGGCGTATGGTGCGACCATCCGGGACAGGGGCACCGGGAGCACGCCAAGTGCGGGCAGCCCGATGTATTTCGATGAGCTGCGAGCTCGCGTTAGTAGCTGGCCGCCCCTGCGACCTGCGCGGTTGCGCCGAGAGCGCGTATCCGTAGGTGTCGCGTCGCCGCCGGCTCCTGAGCGTTTGAGGAGGAGCGGATGAGACGATTGGCAGGTGCTTCCCGACGACGAGCGGGCTGCTATCGCTCGCCACTTCCGCGAGATCGACCGCCTGGCCGAGGATCTGACTGACCTCGATCGCGACATCTCCGGGAAGCGGTTGGTGATGTGCAAGTCCCGCGGCTTCAGACGATCACCGGCGTCAACGCCATCGTCGCGAGCGGTATCATCGCCGCCGACGGGGACATCCGGCGGTTCTGCGAACCACAGAAGCTGGTGAGCTACTTCGGCCTCAATCCGCGTGTGCGCCAATCCGGTCTTGGCATCGCCCAGTATGGCCGGATCAGCAAACATGGGCGTTCCCATGCCCGCGCCATGCCGGTCGAGGCCGCCTGGGCGGCGGCGAAGGCGCCCGGGCCGCTCAGGCTTTCTTCCTGCGCATCCGCAACAAGCGTGGTCATCAGGTCGCAGCCGTGGCGGTCGCCCGCAAGCTCGCCGTGCTGATCTGGCATCTGCTGACAAAGGAGCAGGACTACTTCTGGGCTCGCCCGGCGCTGGTGGCGGCAAAGCAGAGGCAGCTCGCTCTCAAGGCCGGCGCCGGGCGAGCGCGGTGTCCGTCGCCGCGGTTCGGCTTGCGCCTACAACGTGAAGGAGTTGCGAAACAGCGAGAAAGCCGCGGCCGAGAATGCCGAGCGTGCCTACCAGTTGATGGTTCGGTATTGGCGGCCACGCGCCGAAGCGGCGC
This sequence comes from Mesorhizobium sp. C416B, assembly GCF_030323165.1. NCBI lineage: Bacteria > Pseudomonadati > Pseudomonadota > Alphaproteobacteria > Hyphomicrobiales > Phyllobacteriaceae > Mesorhizobium > Mesorhizobium sp. C416B. The sequence continues at coordinate 2,661,771 of NZ_CP100471.1, read as the reverse complement.
ACGGACGCCACAAAGGAGGAACGACTATAACGGCTGCGTGGCGGCACTCTCATCCTCTAGCACCACTCTTTGCCACGTGGTCGTCCGTGCCGGACAAATATAGCACAAGGAAATCTGCCGGCACGACCGCCGCCTCGGTCCGCTCCAGACTGGCGCAGTGCTCGATGCCGTCAAGGCGTGGCCCGGAAACCTCGCAGCCCGCGGTGCCGCCATCGCTCCGGCCAGCCTTGACCGCGTCTTGACATGCCCGCACGGAAATCCTGTGGGCCGGGACGAAGAAAACACACTCACCTGAGCCGAACAAAGAAACGCAATAGGAGTCGAAAAGCCGAACTCGGGCTTGTCGGTCTCATCCGTGGTGTAAATGATCCGACGGACGTCGTCAGGGAACGCGAAGAATGGAATGACCTCGCACGAACGCGTGATGCGCAAGCAGGGGCGCCTCCAAAAGACAACCATCGTCGCCCTTGCAAGGAAGCTGCTCGTGGCGCTGTGGAAATACGTGACTGCGGGCGTCGTCATCGAAGGTGCTGTCATGAAGGCCGTCTGACGAGATCACACCGGTACACTCATCCCTCGAGGCCTGATCAGCTCGGCGGATCCAGGAGGCGACCGAGATCCCAGCTGGCTAGAATGCGGTATCAAAGACGTGTCTCGCCTTCTAGCCCCTGCCGCAGCAAGCGGGATATTGGTGCAGCCGTCTCAAGCGGCGACCGTATGTGAGTTTGATTAGGCTCCATTGACCGAGCCGTGTCACGCAATCGAGCCCAGCTCTGGACTCCGCCATCAATAGGGATACGATGCCGCCCTAACACATCGCTTGACCTCAGCATCGTCACGTGAGCCTGGAAACCGGCGCTGCTACTTGGCAATCAGCTGCGGATCGAAACTCGACTGGCGGTCGCGCGGAACATCGATCTCCATCTGGCCGGTCTCGGTCGTCACCGTCTTGCGGCCATAGCCGTTACGCGTATTGCCAGCGTCTTCGCCGCTCGCCAGATGGTGGTCCATTTCCGCGTTCAGCGCGCGCTCTGTCAGAGCCTTCTTGAGCGTATACAGCAGGCCGCCCTGTTCGAAGGCAGCACTGGCTGCGCCTCCTGCCAGCAGTTGGTCGAGAAGATCATTCGGCATTGCGGATTCTTTGGGTCGGGCCATAGTGGGCATCCTTTTTACCCATTATGCCCGCCGGCACACAGAAATCCTGACAGTCCCGGCGACATCGTCGCGCGCCAGTTGGATAAACTCTTCGTTCAGCACCCCATCTTCGCGTCGAACTCCTTCCATTCGGGTCGCAGCCCACCAATCAGCTGACGCATGCGGGGCGACAAGGTCTCAAGGTCTCATTGCCCTCCGCAAGCATGCCATCCAAATCAAGCTCAACTTTCGCCTGCCAGCCGGGAAGGTCACCCAGCGTTCCAGCAAGATCGCTCGCAACTGGTTGAGGAGGTTGTTTCTTTCGGCTACCAGGCGCGAACGCACTCGATATATTGTCTGGAGTTCAACTGCTCCTGGCTCTCGAGCGCGTTGACGGTCGTGGTGGCGGCCTCGGCGATCTTCGGGCGAGCATCGTCTGGGATAATGCGGCCATGTAAAGCTTCTTCTCTCGCTCAAGACAGTGCGCACAGTTTACAGGACCCGAGATGCCGCCGGGGTCGATGTCTCGACTAGATCGAGCGCTTCTACAATCCCCGACGGCACTCGACACTGGGCTATCTGAGTTCGAGCAACGAGCCATGTTAGCTGCTGCGGCGCCGATCGGCGTCTCTCATAGGCCGCCCAGCGTTGCTCCCGAGTGCATGTGCAGGTTTTGTTCTGGCCCGGATACGAGGCTAAATGGCTTGAGACATCGAGTGGCTTGAGTGTCGGGGGACGAGCCGCCGATTGCGTTCCAGAGCGCCAAGACATTTCAGACCACGCGGCTTGGTGCGGCTCGCATTTCAGCAGCCGTCCCGTTTTGACGCAAATTTTCTCACCCAAGTGGTAGCATTCCCAGTATGTCGCCGCCAATTGTGGCATCGGCAGACGCAACAATTGGCGAATCAACCGCCAATGGCTCTAAAAAGGGGAATTGAAAGATGACGATTTCTCGACGCAATCTCTTCAAGGCGGGTATCGCCGTCGGAACTGCTTTATCGTTCCCGCCGGTCCTGCGGGCACAGACATCGCCAAGCGCCGATCGGACAGTCCACATGGTGAAGGGTGATTTGACCATCTTCGATCCGGTTGTGACCACGAGCAACTTAACCTTGGACCATGCCTTAGCCATTTACGATACGCTGTTCTCAAACGACTCCACGTTCGTGCCGCAACCTCAGATGGTGGGAAAGTGGGGCGTTTCGGATGACAAGAAGACCTATACGTTCGAGTTGAGGGATGGCTTAGGCTGGCACGACGGCGCCTCTGTCACGGCGGCCGATTGTGTTGCGTCGATCCATCGTTGGGGGGAAGTCAAACCCGGTGGGCAATTACTCATGACGCGTGCAAGCGACATTTCCAAAAAGGACGAGAGGACGTTCAAGATAGTCTTAAAGGAGCCTCTGGGGTTACTTCCCACTATTTTGACTCAAGATCTCTATGTAATGCGAGAAAAAGATGCCTCTACACCGGCAACCGACCCAGTGAACGCGAACATCGGATCAGGGCCTTTTGTCTTCAATCATGCCCTGGCGAAGCCCGGGGTCAGTGTTGTCTATGACCGGAATGAAAAATACGTGCCACGCAGCGAGTCCTCTGACGGGTTCGCTGGCGGGAAGATCGCAAAGGTCGATCGCATCATCTGGGATGTTATCGCCGACCAGCAGACCGCTTTGGCGGCTTTGCAGGCGGGCGAGATTGACTACCTTGAGGCGCCACCCGCCGATCTTTACCCTGTCATAGACAGTGATCCGAATTTGGCGCTCCAAGTTCTCAATGCATCTGGCTGGGCTTATTTCCTGCGTATGAATTGTCTGCAAAAGCCGTTCGACAATGTCAAAATGCGCCAAGCAGTGCTTCACCTTGTAGATCAGGAAGCTTTTCTGCAGGTCATTTCCCCCGGCCCTCAATTCGCGAGTACCGTCAAGTCATTCTTTGGCGGCGGTAACCTCGTATCTAATGACGAAAATACCGGATGGTTCAAAAAGGGAGGCAATCCGGAGAAGGCGAAGCAACTCCTTAGCGAGGCTGGTTATACAGGCGAGAAGGTTATCATTCTGCAGCCGACAGACTGGGCAGAGGCAAGCAACACCTCCCAAGTTTTGGCGTCCGAGTTGCGGAAGATCGGCGTTAATGCTGAGCTTGCCGCGATGGATTGGGGTACGCTCGTCACACGCCGGGCAAATAAAGGCCCAGTCAACGAAGGTGGCTGGAGCATCTTTATTACAAGTGAGTCCGACTTCTCGCGGGGGGATCCGATAGGTACAGCTGATCTCTCTATGAATGGGGAGAAAGGTTATTTCGGTTGGCCGAGCAGCGACGAATATGAGGTTCTTCGCGCGAAATGGGCCGTTGTCCAAACGATGGAGGAGCGCAAAACGCTCGCAGGCAAAATGCAGCAAATTGCTTGGGATCTCGTTCCTGAGGTCCTTCTAGGGCGGGTTGTTGCCCCAATCGCACGCCGCCAGACGCTTAACGGCCTTATCGGCATGCCGGATTATGTTCCGATGTGGAACATGCAGAAAGCCTCTGCCTGATGGGTGCGTACATCCTTCGCAGATTGGTTTCGACCATCGCTGTCATGGCGATGGTCGGGATCTTCGTCTTCCTGCTTCTCAGGCTGGCGCCAGGCGATCCAGCGGCGATTATCGCCGGCAAGTCGGCCACGGCGGAGATAGTCGCCGGCATCCGCGAAAAGCTGGGCCTGAACGATCCCATGCCGGTTCAGTTCATACGTTGGGTGCGCGACATGCTCAGCGGCGATTTCGGCACCTCGATCTTTGCCGGGCGACCGGTTCTCGAGCTCATGTCGCAGCGGCTTGAGCCGACTCTATCCCTATCGATCTTGACGATGGTCCTCTCGGTGACGGTGGGGGTCTCATTCGGCATCGTTGCCGCGTGGCGAACAGGCGGGCTCGTCGACCGCCTCCTCGCCGCCTTTTCGGCACTTGGTTATTCCGTCCCTGTCTTTGTCATCGGTTATTTTTTCATATATTTCTTCGCCATCAGGATGCATTGGCTGCCGGTCCAGGGATACGTCCCGATCGATGGTGGCCTCGGCCCTTGGTTTGTGCACCTGATCCTGCCAACCGTAGCGTTGGGCCTCGGCTACATTGCGTTCATCGCGCGGGTTACGCGGGCGAGCATGCTTGAGGTGTTGTCGGAAGACTACATGCGAACGGCCGCCGCCAAAGGCGCTTCATCCTATGCCATGCTTTTTCACCATGCCTTGAAGAATGCCGGCGTCCCGATCCTGACCGTAATCGGCATAAGCTTCGCCTATCTGATCGGCGGGGTTGTCCTCACCGAAACGGTGTTCAACATACCCGGTATCGGTCGTCTGGTCGTCGATGCGATCAACAATCGCGACTATCCCATAATCCAGAGCGTACTCATCCTGACTTCGGGTCTGTACGTCCTTATCAATCTCGCGGTCGATCTGGCCTATACGCTTATCGATCCACGGATACGGTACTGATATGAGCCTCATCTTCGCACCAGCTGAATCCGTGCCGATGGGTCGGCTCCAGCTATCCGACCTTCCACGCCTGGCAAGGCGGCACCCGCTGGTCCTGGTCGGCGGCGGCCTGTTGGCGCTCCTGATCATTCTGGCGCTCGCCGCCCCCCTTTATGCCGGAGATCCGGTGAACATGGATCCATTCAAGCGCCTCCAGCCGCCTTCCGCCGAGATGTGGTTCGGGAGCGACAATCTGGGCCGGGACGTGTTTGCCCGAACGATCTTCGGTGCTCGAATATCCCTCATGGTCGGATTGCTGTCGGCGGCATGCGCGGCTCTTGCCGGGGCTCTGATCGGTGTTATCGCCGGCTACAGCCGCAGCTTCGACAACGTCGCCATGAGGGTCATGGACGGCCTGATGTCTATCCCGACCATTCTGCTGGCGATTGCGCTCATTTCTCTGACAGGTCCCGGCATCGGCATCCTCATCGTCGCGATCGCGATCCCCGAGACGCCAGCCGTCGCGCGGCTTGTTCGTTCGGTGGTTTTGGGTGTTCGCGAGCGTCCCTATGTGGAGGCCGCGATCTGCGGCGGTGCGCGCCTGCCCAAGGTGCTGTGGCGGCATATCCTGCCGAGTACCATTCCTGCGCTGATGGTCCAGGGCGCTACTGTATGCGCCAGTGCGATCCTGACGGAGGCGGGGCTGAGCTTCCTCGGCGTGGGCGTGCCGCCAGAGATTCCGAGTTGGGGCAACATGATCGCCAGTTCGCGCCTATACCTCGCCATCGCCCCATTGACGATCTTCGCCCCCGGAATCTGCCTTGCCGTCGCGGTGCTTGCCGTCAACCTGCTCGGCGACGGCCTGCGCGACCTGTTCGACCCCCGCGCGAAGCGGAGGCGCTGACATGCAGATGCATCAAACCGTAGGGAACGATGTGCTTCTCGACGTTCGAAACCTTGAGACCCACTTTTACGGCGAAGAAAGTGTCACGCGCGCCCTGGGCGGCGTCAGCTTCCAGGTCATGAAAGGCGAGACGCTCGGCGTCGTGGGCGAGTCGGGCTGCGGGAAGAGCGTCACCGCTCTCTCCGTCCTTCGCCTGCTGCCGAAGCTGAGCGCCAGGACCGTCGGCGGCGAGGTTCGCTTCCACGGGCGCGACCTGCTTGAGCTGTCCGATCGGGAGATGCGAAAGGTCCGCGGCGACCAGATCGCCATGATCTTCCAGGAGCCGATGACGAGCCTGAACCCGGTCTATACCGTCGGTCACCAGATCGCCGAGGCGGTTCAGATCCACACCAAGGCCTCGCGGTCCGTTGCCATGGCAAAGGCCGAGGAGATGCTTCGTCTCGTCCGCATCGCGGACCCCGAGCGTCGCGTCAGCAACTATCCTCATGAAATGTCGGGTGGCATGCGCCAGCGCGCAATGATCGCCATGGCTCTTGCCTGCTCACCGGAACTATTGATTGCCGACGAGCCGACGACCGCGCTTGACGTCACCATCCAGGCACAGATCTTGCGTCTGATCGTGGATCTGAAAGAGCGCACGGGAACGGCTGTCATGTTCATTACACACGATCTGGGTGTTGTGGCGGAGACATGCCAACGCGTGATTGTCATGTATGCTGGCCGCATAGTCGAGCAAGCGAACGTGATAGATTTGTTTGCTCGCCCGGCGCATCCCTATACTCAGGGTCTCATGCGATCGGTGCCTGACCGGCGGCGTGGCCGACAGCGCAGCCTTCCGGAAATCCCCGGCATCGTGCCGAGCCTGCGCGAACCCATTATGGGCTGCAGCTTTGCTCCTCGCTGCCCGTTCGCGATCGATATTTGCCGCGAGAAGACACCCATCCTAAGTGATGTCAGGCCGGGTCACGCTGCGGCTTGCTGGCGCGCCGAAGAGGTGATAGCCGCATGAACGGTCCTCTGCTGAAAGTCGAGAGTCTGACCAAGCATTACCCGCTCGGTGCGGGAATCTTCAAGAAAAGCATCCCGGTGATCCGGGCGGTGGAGGATGTATCCTTTTCCGTCGAGGCGGGCGAGACGCTCTGTATCGTCGGCGAATCCGGTTGTGGCAAGTCGACAGTGGCGCGGCTCCTGATGCGGCTCGTGGAGCCGACGGGCGGGCGCGTGCTGATCGATGGGACCGATATTGCCGGTTTCAAGAAGGACGCGCTTCACGCGTGGCGTCGTCGGATGCAGATGGTCTTTCAGGATCCCTACTCGTCACTCAACCCGCGCCTCACCGCCGAACAGATCATCACTGAACCCGTCGAGAATTTCGAGCGCCTCAGCCGCAAGCAACGCCAGGCACTTGCCGCGGATCTTCTCCGAAAGGTCGGAATGTCGCCCGAGATGATGAACAGGCTGCCATCCGAATTGTCGGGCGGTCAGCGCCAGCGGCTCGGCATCGCACGCGCCCTGTCGCTTAAGCCCTCGCTCATAATCGCCGACGAAGCAGTCTCAGCCCTTGACGTATCCGTGCAGGCACAGATCTTGAATCTGCTTCTGGATCTCCAGCAGCAGATGGGCATTGCCTTCGTCTTCATCTCGCATGACCTTAGCGTCGTGGAGCATATCGCGCATCGCGTCGCGGTCATGTATCTGGGGCGGATCGTCGAGCTTGCGCCGTGCGACGCGCTCTTTGCCAAGCCAGTTCATCCTTATACCGAGGCGCTGATCGCGGCAGCTCCGGTTCCGGATCCGACGCAGGTTCGGCTGGACGCACCGGTCGAGGGCGAAGTGCCAAGCCCCATCAATCCGCCGAGCGGATGCGCGTTTCATCCGCGCTGTCCGCTCGCGGTCGAGCGTTGCCGCATCGACGTGCCGCCTTTGGTGCCGATAGCCGACGGACGGATCGTAGCCTGTCATGTGCGCGCTCCAGCTACAGATATCCCGAGACACCTGGCTGAAGCGAGCGATTATCCGCCTACTAGCGTGGCTCGGTTCTGATCCGGCATAGCATATCGGAAGGCACAAATATTGCGACAGGTGCAACATCCACGCGAAGCAGGAGATGATATGGATACTCACGAACATGGCCACCCTGCCATCCTGCGGGATGGTGGTTTTGATGCGGTGGGTTCAACCGAAACGAACGTTGAAGACGGTTTCACCGTGGCTGCAACCGGCGACCTTCTTTACGCGCGGCCCGTAACAAATGGCTATTATCCGGGCTTTGCCGAGGTTCTCAGGCTCTTCGACGGAGCTGACGTGAAATTCGGCAACTTGGAAACCAACATCTTGGACGTTCATTCTAAGGGCTGCCCGCAGGCCGAGTACGGCGGTGCGTATTTGATCGGTGCTCGGGAATTAGGACCTGACTTAAAGGCCATGGGCTTCAACATGGTCAGTCGGGCGAACAACCATACGCTTGACTGGGGCGTCGAAGGTATGCGCGAGACGACCAGGGCGCTTGATGAGAACGGGATCGTTCATGCAGGTGCGGGCGAGAATCTCGCGCAGGCCCGCTCCGCTCGCTTTTTGGAGACCCCTCGCGGCCGGGTAGCGTTGGTGTCCTTTGCCACGACGTTCGAGCCTATGGCACGTGCATGCGACCCGGCCGGCGAGGCGCCAGGCAGACCAGGACTCAATCCCCTTCGCTTGGCAAAAAGCATCGTGGTTCCACCAGAGATACTTGAGAACTTGAGGCAGATGCGCGAGATGCTTCCTTGGTATGCACCTCCCCCGAAAGATGCATCCCGTGTAGCAATTGGCGAGATAGTCTTCGAAGTAGGTGAGAGACCAGGATACAGCTTTAAACCCAATCCGCGCGACGTTGACGGTATTCTGCACAACGTGCGTTGCGGCAAGCAGCTGTCTGATTTCTGTATCGCCACGAATCACGGGCACGAGCCGGAGGAATTCACCAACCAACCGCCGGATTATGAACAAGCGTTTGCGCGGACGACCATCGATGCCGGAGCAGATGCATATATAAATCACGGGCCGCATCATGTTAGGGGCATCGAAATCTACGATGATCGGCCCATCTTTTACGGCTTGGGGAATTTCTTCAATCAAGACCTGAGAACCCCGGTCGGGGCTGACATGTTCGACGCACACGGCAAGGATCCGCGGGTCGATACGGATGCGGACGTAACAGCTCATGAAATGGCAATAGGCTATCCATACCCAGAAGGATTTATACCACTCTCGGCCTCAGTTTATTATGAGAGCGTCATCATCGTGGGTCGGTTCGAGAAAAACCGCCTTGCTGAATTGAGGCTCCATCCTATTGAACTTCGCCGCTCGGAGAGGTTAGCAAATCGGGGAGTGCCGCGCCTGGCTCCCGCGCCGCAAGCAAAGGCCATTCTGAAGCGGATACAGAAGCTGTCGAAGCCATTTGGCACCCAAGTCGAGATTGAAAACGAAGTTGGAGTAATCCATGTCCGGCCCAGCTCGGCGACTCCGGTATGTAGCGAGACCAGCACTGCCCCGGCATCTAATGCGAGGTGAGGACGACGGATGGGAGCTGCCGTACAATAAGGACAGAGTGCCACCATGGCCGCGCATCCAATTGGCCGCCTTTCGCTGCCGCCTTGGATGCTGAATCCCCTTTCCTCGATGTCGCGTACCGGCGTTTCGGCGGTGAAATGCAAAGGTGAGTATTCGGGCGGCAACAGAGCGCGCTCCCGGCGTCCGGTCGTGTCCATAAGACTTCGAGGTTTTGTTATGTCGCCAAAAACGGTCGGAATTATCGGCGGGCTCGGTCCCATGGCCACCGTCGCCTTCATGAATTCGGTTCTGGAGCATACGCCGATAAAGAGCAATCGCGACCATCTGCACATGATCGTCGACTGCAATCCCAAGGTTCCTGATATTAACGCGGCCATCCTCGGCACCGGGCCGAGTGCGGCCGCTGCACTTGCCGCGGGCGGTAGGCGCCTCGAAACAGCTGGGGCCGATTTAATAGTTATGGTTTGCAATGCTGCTCACGTTTATGAGGACGAATTGCGACGGGCAGTTGCGGTTCCCTTCATCAGCATGATCGAGGAGACAGTGAGAACAATCCGATCCGATACGCCGCAGTGCAGGCGTGTAGGATTGCTGGCGACAGACGGCTGCCTTAGGTCTAACCTTTATCAGGAACGTCTTGCCAGTGTTGACCTAATCCCGGTTTTACAAACGGACGATGAGCTTGGCCGGTTGATGCTCGCTCTCAGCCGGATCACCGCTGGCGACATAAGTCACGCAATCCGATTCGAGATCCTGAGCCTCATCGATGCGTTGGCAGAGCGGGGAGCGGAAACCATCGTCCTCGCCTGCTCGGAAATTGCCCTTGTCGGCCTGGATGCAGGAATCGATGTACCGGTGATTGATCCTTGCCTTGTGTTGGCTAAGACGACCGTTCGTACGGCGCTAGGCGGATAATAACGACGCGCCGCTTGTTAGTCTAAAGATTCCCTCCGAAATGCCATGTTCCCCGCCGTCACGAGCTGCAGCCCGATGAGCGCCGCGCCGTCACATGCTATGAGGAAAGCGCAAGGATTGCGCAATGGGTTTTAAAAGGTCGGCGGCTAGCAATATAGGGCGGATCATCCTCCGTGGCGAGTGGATGAGGTGCCCGTTTCTCCTTCGGTCGTCATGGAGGAGAAACGGGGTTGTGTGCGTCAAGTTCTGCAAAATGGGCGATCATGAAACTGGTCATGCGGCTTGGCGTAGAGCGAGCTTCTTGTGCTCGCGCAGATCATCCATGTTGATATAGCGGTTGGCCTCCATCCAGTTTTCGTTGGTTTCGACGGCCAGCGCCCTGACTAGGCGCAGGCAGCTTTCGGCGTTCGGGAAGATGCGCACGACATAGGTGCGCCGGCGGATTTCCTCGTTGAGCCGTTCAAGCATGTTGGTGGACTTGAGGTGCTTGTGATGCTGACGCGGCAGCCGGAAGAAAGTCAGCGTCTGTTCTATGGCTTCTTCCGCCCAGGTGGTCAGCCGCGGGTAGCGGGCGGACCATTTGGACAGCCACGCGGCGAGATCGGCCTTGGCCTCGGCGAGATCGCGCCGGTCGTAGAGCCAGCGCAGTTCCTGCAGACAATCGTCGCCGTGCTTCCTGGGCAGGTGATCGAGCGCGTTCCTGAGGAAGTGGACGTAGCAGCGCTGCCATGCTGCTTCCGGGATCACCTCGCCGATCGCCGCGACCAGGCCGGCATGGTCGTCGGACACGGCCAGTTCGACGCCCTTGAGACCGCGTCGTTTCAAGCCGACGAGGAAGTCCTTCCAGGCCGAGCGGCTCTCGCGATTGGCCATCTCCACGGCCAGGATCTGCCGCGCCCGTCCCAGTCGATGCCGATCGCGATCAGCACCGCCTGGCTCATCACGATGCCGGCTTCGCGCACTTTCTCGTAGCGGGCATCGAGAATGAGGTAGGGGAATGGCTCCTGAAGCGGTCGTTCGGCAAACGCCTTCAGGCTCTCGTCCAAGCGCTTGTTGATGGCCGAGATCGACGAAGCCGAGAACGCATGACCGCACAGCTCTTCCGTGATCGCCTTGACCTTGCGGGTCGACACGCCCTGCACATACATCTCCGCAAGCGTCGCAACCAAGGCCCGCTCCGAACGCTGGTAGCGCTCGAACAGCTCGGTGGAGAAGTGACCCGCCCGGTCCTGTGGAACCCGCAGCTCAAGCTTGCCCACCCGGGTGACCAGGGTGCGGCCGTAGTAACCCGAGCGATACCCAAGGCGCTCAGGCGTGCGTTCGCCCTTCGAAGCACCCAGCGCCTCCTCCATCTCGGCCTCGAGAACCTCCTGCATTACCGCACGGATCACTTCGTGCAGCCCCTCCGGGTTCGAAAGCAGAATGTCTTTGACGGCAGCGCTGGTCGATTTACCTTCTGTCTTGGTCATGGTGGCGTTCCTTCCAGGGAATCGGTGACGTTGAACATCACCAGCCTGCCATGACCGCCCTCTCTCAGCGAATTTGCAGAACTCTCAGCACACTACCAGAAACGGGTGCGTCGGCGCCTCTGTGCTTGGTATTTGGGGTGTATTTGGGGTGAGGCAGTACCCGACTCAAATGCGCATGTCGCGATCAAGTGGGAAGATTGGCCGCGGCACATTCTGATAGGGCAGTTTTTCCCAATTCGGTGTGGTGAGAGCGCCACTATCGCAAACAATGACTTTGCCGGCAATTGCCTCGAAGGCAGCGCGGAAATGCTGCATTGACTTCAGGCCGACTACAGTCTTTGCGGCGGGATCAATCCCAAATGCACGAAATTGCTGCAGGTCCAGTATTTGAGCTGGCTCGCTCACCACGAGAATGTCGATTCCCTTGACGCGCAAGACTGCAGTTCGACCCCAGGAAAAACTCAATCCGCCTTGCATCTCGCCGTCGCAAGTATAGGAACCATTGCTGATCAGGCAAATCTCGCCTTCGATTTCCAAGGGCCCCCCCCCGAAGCGCGGATCGAACTTACCGCCCAGCTTTACCTGCACACGGTCGCCCACTGTGTTGCCATGCAGCTTCTTAGCTGTTTCTGCATCAACCATTGGTCCAAAGGCCGCGTCGGTAATTCCGGCGTCCATCAACGCCTTCAACAGATTTGTCGAATCGCCATAGCCACCACCACCGGGATTGTCAGCATAGTCGGCTATGATTAGGGGGCCTGCACCCCGCCCGTAAGCCTTTGCGAAATCCGCCGCCTCCTCGACCGAGATATAGGAATTCAAAACTTCAAAACGCTTTTGCCATATATCATCGGCGATCGCCTCAGCGAAGGCGCGGTGCTTGGCCTCGTTGCCCTCATAGGTTATCGTGACCGTCGGTCCGATCTCGCGAATATCGGCTTCGGCGAACCCGGTATTGATGCTGACTGCGAAGACACCAGGCTCTTTCTCATAGGCAATGGATTTGGCTATCCTATCGACCATCGGACCGACATCGGTGCGGCCGCAATTCACTTCTTCCAACATTGGACGGTGTACCCGCAATGTGCGTGGTCGAATTTCTCCCTTCATAGTGCGGTGAAGAATCGCGCTGGCATGCCGACCGCACTCGCGCATATCTAAATGGGGATAAGTCTTGTAAGACACGATTATATTGGCAAGCTCACACATCTTCCGCGTCACGTTTCCATGGTGATCGAGCACGATTGCAATAGGCATGTCCGGTCCGACCACTGGACGCAGCCGCTCCAGCAACTCGCCTTCTCCGTCCTCGCAAAACTCGGTGACCATGGCGCCATGTAGCGCAAGCAGGATGCCATCCAACTTCTCCCTGTGTTGACCGGCGGCTTTTACGATGGCTCCGCCCAAGCGATCAAAAGCATCACGAGTTACGGCACCGGCCGGTTCGGCGGCAGCGCTCAGAACATGCGTTTGCTTCCAACCGAAGTCGCGCGCGCAGTCGCAAAAACCGGCCAGCTCGGTATTAACTTGGCCGCGCTCCTTGATGGCGTCGTCGCCGAAATAGACGAAGCACCTCTTGAATGCCTCGTAGCCGGTGGGGTTCTTGTTGAAGGTATTGGTCTCGTGGCTGAACTCGGCGGTAAGAACACGGTATGACATGATAAGCCCTTGTTGGCATATTCCAAATTACCGAGCGCAGCTCTAATAGATGCGCTCGAATTCCGAAGGTTAAGGTCGTCCCCTACCGCTTAAGTATCGTCGAACAGATTTGGCTCCTGCCAGGTGCATTTCGAGAACGATGGTCTCGCTCGCCCGAAGGTCTCGGGGCCCCGGCATGAGCAGTCCGTCGAGGCTCGCCGTCGCAGGATCGAACTCCCCCGCCGGCGATTGCAGCTGCGCGGCTACCGGCGATTGTTCGCTTGGGCCCTGAGGCGAACCACACTGGCCTTCCCGGAGTCGGGCTAGCTATAGGGTGGTATGCTATCTGCAAGTCACGCGCTCTTTGAAGCAAACGATCCGGCTTAACGAAATGGCAGAGCAGAATTTGCGACTTCTTTGCAATAAAGGCACCATTCGCCCCACCTCACAGCGCCTCCGGCATGACGCAGCTTCGACCGCATCCTCTAGACCAGTCGACAATCATCGGCTCCAGATGATTGCGGCGGCGAGAGACATGAAACATAGCGGATAGTCTGCAATCGAAGCGTGTGCGAAGCGCCGGAAGTGTTCAGCTTGTCGAAATATCGTTCGACGAGATAACGCCGCTTATAGACCGATGCGCTGAACGGGAAACTGCCTGTCCGGGTTTCCTCGACGGGATGTCGCCCATGTCTTGCGCTCTGCCGCCAGCACTCGAATGACATTGCTGGCAGTCCGCGAGCAGGATCGCATCGGGCTGGAGAGCGTGCTGGCAAACGCGGAAGGAGCTGTCGATCATGATGATCTCGCCGTCATATTGGCGGTCGTCAAGCTGTATTCAATTTTCTTGTTTGCAGAATCCGATTGATGCGTTTTCATCAACCCGAGCACTCTTTTGAAGCGCGTTTTGCGTGTGCAGCGTCTCTTTGATCACATTCTATGCGCAGATACTGCGATTACTTCTGCGCGGCCAACTTGCACGTCTGGGCGGAAAAATTTGGCTTAAGTCTGCCGGTGTGGACAGGCTGGTAATTTATATCGCGTCCGAGTTAGGGGAACTGTACCGACACTCTACGTGACGACCTTCGAAGGCTGAAGAGCCTTCAACGCGGGGCTGCAGGATGACCGGGTGCCTGGACCGGCCAACCCAACACGGATTGAAGGATGAGAAATGACACTTGCAGCAACCGAACCCACAATGGATTTGCCGGTCGTCGAGGAGCGTCACCGAGACCGCCGGCAATACCCCAACGGTGTGGCTTTCATGGACGGACAGTATCTGCCGATGTCCGAAGCCAAGATTTCCGTTCTGGACTGGGGTTTTCTACACTCCGACGTTACTTACGATACCGTCCACGTATGGGACGGTCGGTTCTTTAGGCTCGACCAGCACCTCGACCGCTTCTTGCACAGCATGAAGCGGCTGCGCATGAAACTGCCCTATGATCGGGGCGAGATTGCGGCAATCCTTGCGAACTGTGTCTCCCTATCGGGACATAACTCCGCTTATGTCGACATGATCTGCACGCGTGGTGCATCGTCAACTTTTAGCCGTGACCCGCGCGAAGCCGAGAACCGCTTCATAGCTTTCGCGTTGCCATTCGGGTCGGTCGCCAACAAGGAGCAACTCGAGCGCGGCCTGCACATCGCAATTAGCGAGACTGTGCGCATTCCCCCGACCTCGATTGACCCGGCGATCAAGAATTGCCACTGGCTGGACCTTGTGCAGGGGTTGTTCGAGGCATACGATTATGGCGCGGAAACAGCGTTAGTCGTCGATACTAACGGCAACATTGCTGAGGGGCCCGGCTTCAATGTGTTCGCCGTCAAGGATAGCCGTCTCAGGACCCCGGCACACAGCGTCCTACCCGGCATAACGCGCCAGACTGTTTTCGACCTCTGCAGTGAACTTGGCATGTCCGCCATGGCCGACGATATCGGGCCCGGCGAGATTAAAGCTGCGGACGAGGTGTTCATCACCTCCACCGCCGGCGGGATCATGCCGGTGACGCGAATCGATGCCGCATTGATCGGAGACGGAAAAGTCGGATCTGTCACACGGGAATTGACTAGCCTTTATTGGAAGAAGCACGCCGATCCTAGCTGGTCTACTTTAGTTACCGCCTTAGTTTAATGCAAGATTTTCACACGTTGCTGATGCCGGCTCCTCTCCGCCTCAGGGAGGCAAACAAAAGTCGATCAACGCAGATGAACTGCTAGGAAGAAAAACAGGTAGTTTCTTCCATGTCTTTAGGGAGCGTCGCAGGGGCGGGTCACTGGTCGAGCCGGAGGGGATCGGCACCCTGCTTCGCGCGATTGGCGGCCCCTACAAGCGCGTCGGCCTTGAGGCCGGTCCACTCTCGCAATGGCTCTACAGTGGCCTGTCGGCCGCAGGCTATCCGGTGATCTGCGTCGAGACGCGCACATGAAGGCCGCGCTCTCGGCTCAGATCAACAAGACCGATCGCAACGATGCCCCCGGCATCGCACAGATGATGCGCGTCGGGCTCTACAAGCCGGTTCATGTCAAGAGCGTCCGGAGCCAGGAGATCCGGATGCTGCTCACTGCGTGCAAGTTCGTGCAGACGAAGATTCTCGATGCGGAGAACAACCTGCGAGGCCTGCTGCGCAACTTTGGCCTCAAGGTCGGAGCCGTGACCCGGCTCAGTTCGAGCGGCGCATTATCGAGTTGCTCGAACAATCCCCGCATCTGCACTTGGTGATCGGCCCCCTGCTGGAAGTCCGTCACGTTTTGAGAGAGCAGTTCCAGCGCCTACACAAGGCAATGGAACGGCTGGCCGAGAGTGACGACACCTGCAAACTGCTCATGACTGCCCCGGTGTCGGACCGATGGTCGCCCTGAGTTTCCGAGCGGGCGTCGACGAGCCGGCGCGGTTCAGCCGGTCGCGCTCCGTTCCAGCCCACTTCGGATTGACGCCCTCGCGCTATCAATCCGGCGAGATCGATCAGGATTGCGGCGATGCCGGGATTCGATGGGTATTGATTGAAGCCGCCGGGATTCAACTGCGAATCTCGAAGCGGAGTTCGCCACTGAAGGCGTGTCCAGCCGATAGATGGGTAACACTTTGAACCGGATACATAGGTGACACTTCTCTCCCCCTATGCGTCCGCCGCAGCGCCAAGCGGATTGGTTGGCGCGGCGCTGCGGCGGACAAGCTTCATGTGCCGTGTGTCGATGATGCCGAGCGGGTGGGCATGGAATGAGAGTGTCCATTGTCCGTCTTCGGTCTCCAACGCAGCGACCGGTTCGCCCGCCAGCGCTTGCGAGACATATATGAAGCCGCCATTCCATCGGATCTCGCCATTGTGGCGCACGCGGCGGACCGAGGCCTCGGCCGGATAGCGGCTCGATGCATCCATCACCGTCAAGGGTTCGCAACGGCACCCGTCACGGGTCCGAAACCAGCCCTTGTGATCGCCAGTCCACACCGCGTTCGGCTCCAGCGGCTGTGGCCATGGTCCATTGCCGCAGGCCCGTAGCCGTGGCCGCTTGCGGGCGCTGACAAGCCCATGCCGCGCAAGGATCGCGCCGACCGTCGAGGCTGAAGGCCACATGAACTCGGGAGCCGTGCGCCTGAGCCGTGCCACGATCTTCTTTGGACCCCAAAGCGGATGCAGCTCCTTGGCCGCCAGAATCCGCTCAACCAGGTCCTGAGCTGTTGCACGGCCTTGATTGAGCGGTGCTCGCGGCAGGTCGTGCAAACCTTCCGGGCCGAACTCCCGATAACGTCCGAGCCATTTGTAGCCGTTCTTGCGTGAGATCCCGTAGGCCGCACAAAGCGCAACCATCGTCTCATCCCCAGAAAGACACTCCACAACAAACCGTAGCCGCTCGTCCATGATGCCAGTCTCTCGCCAAACCATCGCCGGTCCTCCGGCGAACAAGAAAACTGTCACCCATGCTATCGGTCCATTCTGTTACCAATCTATCCGGTTCGGACAGGCGTGGGGTCTCTCCGTCGCTTGCCGGCGAGGTATGGCGAAGGCTACCGTGGCGGTGGCACGGCGTCTGGCGATCATCCTGCATCGGATGTGGGTCGACAACACACCCTATCGCTGGGAGGCCAATGCCGCCTGAGAGATCGAATTAAGGGTTCCGCGTCGCCGCGCGGATAGAGGTCCCGTTCAGGGACGAGTGGGTAGGCAATCTCGAGGCGGGCTTGGACGTCAGCTCGGACTGATAGTTTCGCAAAAAAGATTGAGATGCCTCTCCATCCGACCCGATCATGAAGCGGTCACGCGCCGACTTGAAGAGAAGCCAGACCCCTGGCGGGCACTCATCATCTCCGGCGCATCAAAACCGTTACGCATCAGCCATCCAGGCGACGACCAACGCCGCGCCTGCTATCCACGGTGAGTACCCCTTTGCTTGACAAACCCAGCCCCAAAAGAGAAGTCCCGCCGGAACGAACCGGCGGGCGAGACGGAAAGAAACGGGCCTAACTGGAATCAGGCGGCCTGAACGGAACTCAGTTCGACCAGGGCGTAGCCAAGCTGCGACGTTTACGGCTCGGGCTACGTCTACATTTTAGGCACTGATACCTGCGTGCGCATCGGCGGCTATGTCCGTTACGACGTCGGCTTGGGCCATGTCGGATTGTTTGACCACGCAAGAACCTCGGATGTGAGGACTGGTGAGGATCAGGGCACATCGCAAAAAAACACGCGCTTCACATTGAAAACTTGGACCGGCCAGGAGACCGAACTCGGCACGTTGAAGACCTATACCGAAACCCGCGTGAACTTCGGCAACCGAGACACTTCGGTTTCCGACAGTTCTCGGTCCTATGCCTTCAATGGAGGCATCACCTTGACTTCCGCCTGGTCCAGCCTGGTGGCCTGCGAGTTGGTAAGGACTGGTCGGCCATCGGCGACTTCAATGCAAACGTGGTTCGGTATTACATTGACGCGAGTGATGGCTTTTCGACTGTGGTTTCACTCGAAGAAAGCTCGGGCGTAGTCGGCACTATCGACAGCTATGTTCCGCACGTAGTCGGCGGCGTGAAATACACGCATGTCTGGGGCGCGATCACCGGCGTTGCCGCTTATGATAGCAACCGCGAATCGTTGGCCGCCAAGTTCCGTGTCGACATCAATTTGCCAACGCTGGCCGCCAGCTTCGGCACCTTCGGGCCGGATCTGGTCGGCGACCGCGCGCCACTGGGCACTGGCGGCTTTGGGGGTCTCTCCTGCGCGAAGGCGGTGGCGATGAGCCGAGACGACGCGGCGGCCGCTCTTACCGGCGTGCACCAGCACGTTCCTCATGAATCGGACGCGGCAGCGCTGCCATGTGACTGAGAGTACCTTGGTCACGGCGGCCTTCAGACCTGGATGACGGCTGCCAGCGCCTTCTCAGCCATGCGGCGCGGCTCCAGGAAGATGGCGAGTAGGAGCCCTTTCTGAGCTTGGGGATGCGCAGTTCGACCGTTCCGGCCCGCGTCTCCCAGTCCCTGTTCGCGGTAGCCATTGCGCTGGGCGGTCCGCAGCGCGCTCTTCTCGCCGTAGCCGGCGGTGCCCGTCGCGGCACCACAGGAGATCGGCATCGGGGGTCTTCTCCACGAGCGCGCGCAGGTTCATCATGTCGTCGCCCATCGGTGGTTCCTTCGAATCAGATTGGTGTCAGCAACCCGACCATAACGGAAGAACATCGAGACTACCGCTGCGCCGCTCGCGCCAAGCCGCATGACCAGCATCATGGCCGCCCCATTTTGCAGAACTTGACGCACACAACCCCGCACGCTCCGCCGAGACCAGTTGGCTCTGCATGATCCCCTACGCCGATCTTAAATCCCAAGAGGTACCGAAATGGGAAGAAAACCCAGTCAACCGCAATCGTATGCGGGCCGAATTTGGATCATCTTTTCCATTTCGTCGGTAACACACTTCTTGTCGATGAAATAGCGTTGGTGCACGGCGTGCTCCATGTCGAGTTTCAGTGGCCTCTGCCGGACGGGCGCGTAATCGACCTCGAAGCAATATACCCGGACTCTTACCCGCGGCTTCGGCCTCACGTGATGCTCCGGTGCGATCCAGAGCAATATCCGTCGCGTCACTGTGCCCCCGACGGCAGCCTGTGTCTGCTCGGTCGCGAGAGCGGCTTATGGCAGAGCAGGATGACTTTGTCCGACATCTTGTATTCCAATCTGGCCAAGGCGCTTGACGCTTCGACGGATGAGGACCCTCAGGGTGAGCCAGCGGAGGTGTGGTGGAACGAGACCGCCGATCGGAGTAGCGGCAACTGTGTGCTGGTTGACAGCTCCTGGAACTTGGCGGGTTTCGATCAGGGCTTGTTTGAGATCGAATTCGCAGTGCATTGGGGGAAAGACCGTCCGGCGATCCAGGCTGCCGTTTTAAAGGTGTGGAGCGACACCGAAGAACTGCTCCACCGTCCCAATCACCGTTGGTCGAAGAAGGGAAGCTGCGGTATTTCCTTGGAAGCGGGACGATGACCTTCCAATGGCGACGCAGCAGGAGCTACCGAGCCTGATGAAGCGTCTCGGTCCCGGAGCGCGGTACGTCAGTACGTCCGAGGGTGATATTCGCATGTCTGCCACGCTCAAGAAATCAGAATTGCAGTTCCAGAAGTATGGCGACGCGTGGGTGTTCGTGCTGACATATAGAAAGAACGTCCTTCGGCGCACCAGGAAAGGCTTTCAGAAGGCCAAAGAGGCTGCATTCGTCCTCCCTACATACCGAGCCGGAGCTAACGACATTGGTAGCCGTGTTCCATCTGTTGCAGCCCTGGGAAGCAAGACCGTTGCTATAATTGGACTCGGATCTCTAGGTTCGCCGGCGGTCGCCGAGTTGGCCAAGAACGGTTGTCGAAAGCTAATCGTGTGGGATTGCGATTATGTTGAGCCGGGGAACTCCATCCGCTGGGCTGCAGGTGCTTCAGCCTGGGGCAGACGAAAAACGGAGTTCATCAAGGAAAATATCGAACTTGAATACCCTTGGACCACGGTGCAACCATTTTTCACAGGATTGGCGGCGCCTATCCAGGTGCGGATGGCGTCGGAGACCACCAGCTACTTACCGCCTTGATGGAGGCAACGGATCTGGTGATCGATGCTGCCGCCTCGACGCGGAGTGTCGTTTCTGCTGGCGGATTGGTGCCGAGACTACAATGTTCCCATGATATCGGTCTATGGATCGACAACGCTGAAGGGAGGGGTCGTCGCCTACCATCATCCGGAATCCGGCTGCCCAGTCTGCAAAGAGATTGCCCACGCCACTGGCGCAATCGTTCGAGCGCCCGGCAGCGGGGTGCCCAGGGGATCATCCAGCCGCCGGGTTGCTCGGAGGCAACCTTCATAGGTGCTTCGTTCGATCTCTAGGAACTTACCCTAGAAGCCGTTCGGATGGCCGTCGACGTTCTTTCCCGCCCACAGGACTTCGTGGTTTCGCTCGTTCATACCCTCACATTGTATGATGGCGCGAAGCGGATGCCGCCAGCTTGGAAGGTTAACTAACTGCATCCCAGTCCGGAGTGTGGCGCTGCAGTTTTCTCCCGAACCAAGATTGGCAGCAGGCCGAACTCGCAAAACAGTATCATCGATCAGGCAGGCTCGACGCCTACCTCGGCGACTGGCATACTCACCCGGACTGACCGGCTGAGTGGAACAGACCGAGCCTGTATTAGGAATCTCATCAAAACTTCGTCTGCACGGGCTTCCACCCCTATCATGATGCTGGTGTGCGGCAAGTCAGCCAATTGGATACTTCACGGCTGGGTGTGCGAACTGAGGCCACGTTTCGGCTGGTTCAAAGGCCTATGCGAGTGGGAGGCCGATGTCGCGGTTTATGGCTGAAACGGTGATTGGCTCGGCAACAGATTGATCGTGCCATTCCTCCACCATGTCCTGAGCCGCAGGGCGCGTGGGCGTAAAGAGCCGGCAGAAAGCGTCACTTTGAAAATTGGGAAGGTCCTCACAAAACAGAACGATCCGTGTACCGCTGATCAGCCGGCCCGCGACCGCGCGGCGGATCCTTTCGAGGGCGCAGATGTGGTTAGAATTTGCAGACTATAGCGCTTCTGCTTGCCCAGGGCGGCAATGTGTTGATGGCGGCGAACTTCACTTCCAGCCAAGTCGTTCTCGTCTGATCAAGAGATGACGTCTCGGCCAAGGCGTCCGCCGCAAGTTGGGCCGGTGAGCAGGATAGTGTGGGGCAGCATCGCCAGGCCGCTCGGCCAGCCTGTTCGTCTGCACGCCCGAGCAAGAATACGGCCATCCTCACGCGCTGGTGTGGAGAAGGAGAAAAAGTGGCGCAGGCTATTCCGTTTCGCCAAGGGCTGGAAATGGAGTGATCGCCCAATCGATCGACTCAACGGCGCGCTGAAGTATCGCCTCGGTCTCGGCGCGGGTGGCTGAAACGGCTATCACATGTCCGATAGTGTCTCGGTAATCGCCTTTTCTGACGATCGGCGCCTTAGGTTCAACATAAAATTTGACCTCGGCGACACCAGGTATGGCAGCCGCCCGGCTATCGCCGTCAATCCAATCGAGGGTGCCATCGCGATCAGGATTTAGACACCGCGCGGCCGCGGTCTGCGAATGCATTCTGCGTAAATCGCATTCTTCGCCGATGACAAGTTTGATGTGCTCGGTGATGAGATCGACACCGTAAGCCAGCTGAATCAGTTGGGGAGTGGGCGCGCCATGAAGCCGCGGATTGACTTCAATGACGACTGGACCACGCGTGGTCCATCGGAATTCTATCCCCGTTGGCCCCCAGCCAAGTGCCAGAGCTCGCAAACAGCTCAGCGAAAGATCGGCGATACGCTCATGCTCGTCATCATTCAGAGGGGCTGGAATGGTCGCTTCACGAGAGACGAAATGCGGTGGAGGGCCGAAGTCCCAGGTGCCAATCCCAATCACCTCATTTCCCATCATTTCAACGGTATACAGAGGGCCTTGTGCGAATTCTTCGACAAGTATCCTTGGCGAGGGCTGCCGTATGTGCTTTCCGCACAACAGATAGGTCGTATGCTCGGCCAACTCATCAACGTTGCGGCACAATCGGATGCCGATACTGCCGCTGCCTATGGCTGGCTTAAGAACCACCGGCAATCCGATCACCGCGGCAAAGTTTTCTACTTCTGTCGCATTCGCTGCCAGGCGATAAGCCGGTGTTGGAATGCCGGCCTGCGCAAGGAGCTGACGCTGAGTGAATTTGTCGCAGCATCGTTCAATCGATGTAGGGTTCGGTCCAGGTAGACCGAAATGCCGGCACAGCTTGCCAGCCATCACACAGGCCGACTCATCAGCGCGCGAAAACCCAATAATGCCAGCAATCTCATAGGTTGCGCATATTCGGGAACATTCGCGGATCAGCGACTTGAGATTGTCCGTATCGACACGAATTGCCTCAATGCGTTCCGCCGCAAGATAGTCGTACTGAGCTGGATCAGCCGACAGGGTAATTGGATGAAGACCAAGACGTCGGGCTGCTTGGACATATTGCAAACCCATGCGGCTATGACCTTCAACGAGGATAAGTGCTCCTTTTGCCATTGCTGCCGACTCCGATGTTCCGCGCTATGCCGTGGTCTGACCGTCAACAGCATCAGCTGTCATTCGTGCCTGATCTCGGACTTGTGGTAAAGGTACCATTGTTCACAATCGGCAGTCGCGAAGATTTCGTGAAAGATAGTTGAAGGAATTGTTGCTAATTTTTGACATATACTGTGTGAGGCGGGTCATTCGACGAAGATCGAAAAGGACGCAATTTGACCAATAACTCTGCACCGTACAGTCTTTAGCCTGCGTGAGCTTTAAGATGTGGGAGCTGATCGTTGCTGGTCCGATTAATCCACCTGTCCTTGCAAACGTTTTTCATGAGTAATGTTTGCGAAGCGATTGATGAGCAGAGCCGCTGAGTATCCCGAACGGGAGGTGATATCGGCGCGCCGAACCCTTGAAGGGCGCGGTCCGGCAATGGAAGCAAAACCCCTCGCCTGTACTGACGCTGAAGCCAGACATCGCCGCCGTTTCCCGGCGGTATGCCCTGCCGGGCGATGTAACGTTCGAGCATGGGGACTGCCGTGCCTGGGCGATCGAGAACCAGGGGTATTCGCAGCGTCGGTCCTGCGGGCTCGGGGGCATTGAGCCGCGGGTCCACCGCTACTGTCCATCGCGACCAGATGAGCCGGTTTGCGGAAGCGGCTGCGGAAGTTTCCGCCGAACGCCGGCGCTTTGGCTACCGTTGGCTGCACCTGCTCCTGAAGCGCTGGGCACCAGGGCACCGATAGCAGTCCGCAGGGCGCCAACCAGCGCTGGAGCTCGACTTCGTCTCCGACACGCTGACCGATGGCCGCCGCTTCCGGGTCCTATGTATCATCGACGACTTCAGCCGGGGGTGCCTGGCCGTGGTCGACAACTCGACTCTCGGGTGAGCGTGTCCGGGAACTCGACATCATCGCCGAGCATCGCGGCTACCCCTGTATGATTCGTGTCGGATAATATGGCACCGAGCTGACCTCGAATACCTGGTGCGGCAGGAGGATCGGCATCGAATGGCACTACATCGCACCGGGCAGGCCGATGCAGAATGGCTTCGTGGAAAGCTTCAATGTCGGCTACGCGATGAGTGCCTAAACGAAGGCTCTTCACCAGCTATCGGCACGCCCGCCTTGCCGATCCGATTCACCTCAACTATTACTCCACCGACTCAAGCTGCAGCCTTAGGCTGCTTGGGGGATACCCGAAGTACTCCCGGAACGATCGCGAAAAGTGTGATGGGTTATCGAAGCCTGTCTCGATTGCAATTTCAAGCATCGATGCTTGCGTCTCAAGAACGAGCCGTTTCGCACGCTCCAAGCGCAGTATCCGGTAAACCGCCGCAGGTGAAGAGTGTAGTTTTGTATGGAAAAGGCGTTCGAGCTGGCGCCTGGATAATCCGATCTCCGCAGCCAAACGCGAAATTGACACGGCATGTTCGGTGTAGCTTTCCATGAAAATGAGAGCTGCCTTGATCCGCTGATCAGTGCCGCCATAAAGCGGCGGACTTCCAACTTGTACGTGAGAAGCGGGTCTTGTTCTGTCGATCTGAAGAAAGTTCAGGGCGTTCCGTTCCGCCCTCGCGTTGATGTGTCGCCTCACTATTGTTGCGGCCATGTCGACGACACCACTTCCACCAACACATGAGCCTCTCCGCCGATCTAAGTGGAATAGGCGATCTGGACGCGCCTGTTGATCCGGGAATCGCATCTGGAACTCGGCAAAGTGGAGCCAGCTCACACAGGTGCTATGGTCATGCAAGAGGCCGGCTTCCGCTAATATGAATGTTCCCGTGCATATGCCGATTAAGGGGATCCGAGCATTATCAGCCTGCTTTAGATAATCTATGGTCGCAGCATCAACAGGTTCCGCCACTCTGAGAAGACCCCCCACCACAACTATGTAGTTGAATTTGGTAGGATCCGTGAACCGGGAGGTGGGGGTCACCTCGACCCCGCAGCTCGAGATGATCGGGTTCCTCATGTTCGCCAGCACCTCCCAGTCGGCGTAAACCCGTCCGGATTTATCCAGAACATCACTTGCTAGGCGAAGTGTATCCACAAACAAGGCAAAGGCCGAAAGAGTGAAGGACCGGGATAGGATAAAACCTACAGTCAATTTTGACTTTTGCATCCGGCGCGGTCCTATTCAGCACGTCAATGTCGCTTCAGCAAGTCTAAACAGTAATAACGGTGAGTTCAGTTGTGGGTCAGGATGTTATCAGAAACGGCGAACGTCGATATGCAGTCGGGATTTGCTAGCCCGTCCCGAGCCCTACCTACGATGTTTACTTGGAACATCCATGCATCTGGTATCCCGAAACGAGTCGAGCATTCAACTGCTGCGTTTCCTCCCTCGCGGATCGAGAGTTCCATTAGCCGATGCATTGCATGACGAAGTCCAATAATCGCCTGGCTTTCCATCGTCGAATGAACCTGATTTTCGCGCATGGTTCGCGTCCCGTTCTTGAACTCGGCTATTGAGACGACCAAGCCGGACCCCCCTTATTGCTGCGAATTCCCCTGATTCAGAGTTTCTCCCGAAGGCGCACCTCACCTGCGAAAAAGCTCCTGCCAAAGAATTCGCGACGATGAAAGACTCCACCGGCGCGGAACAGCAAGTAAGACGTGCAATTGGGCGAGTTACACCGGCAAAATGAACAGCAACAGACTGGGGACGAACACATCGGTTCTGACTGCAATACGAACTGCTGCGGAGCCGATGCCAGATTGTCTATAATACAAATACCAGGCGTCTGACCCGCGTCCATCCGATCATTCAGCCCCCCACGGATTCATCAAAAACCATAAAGTATTTCTTTATTGTCTCAGTCTGCTTCCAGACGCCGTTGAATCCAGATGGCATGAAGAAGCTATCTCCAGCCACGAACGTTTCTTCCCGTCCGTCATCATGGATGATGGTGACGGATCCTTCGATCACATGCATGAACTCGTCCTTCGGATAGCTATCGATCTTCTCGCTGTACGCAGTAGCTTCCGAAACCCCGACGCGTACCTGTCCCCCTGATCGATCGCCGACAAAAAACTTGTGTCTGCGAACCTTTGCTTCTTTCCCCGCAAGCACGCGGCGAGCCGGAATATCTTCCCAATCAGAAAGGCCCTGGACATCGTCCCCGTCGGGTGAGAGACGGATAACGCGAAGATTTGACATGCTAAGCTCCTTTGTAATTTCTAGCGCAAGATAAGGGCTAGGACGGTAGATTTGGCGAGCACGAACTGTTTAACGCGCCCGACGGGCGCGTGTAGACGTTCCCGATCGATCCGAACGAGTGTTTCTTATCCTCGCGTTCGCGAATACGCTGTAATCGGCCAGTTAGTGGCACTATTCTGCCAAACTTCAGAGAGTAACGCTCTGACCGATGACGTTGACGATCAACGAGGCACTGGGCTGAAAAAACATCGCCAAACGGTTGACGGAACGGGATTTGCCCGTCGCGAGTCGCACGCGTTCTTCCAATGGTGTAATTCCATAAAACGACTTGTAGGCCTTGCCAAACCACGACGCTGACGAGTATCCGCACGCAACTGCTATGTCAGAGAGAGGGAAGGCAGAATTCAGCAGCAGCGACTGAGCTTTCTGTAGCCGTAACGCAGTGTAAAACTTTCCCGGCGAAACTCCAAATTCGGCTTCAAATTTGCGATGCATTTGCCTGAAAGATATGTTCGCCCGCGCGGCAATGTCCTCTAGTGGCAGGACGACGGATGTTGCCTGGCGCATGGCATCCACAGCTGCGAACAGCCGCTTGTCGCGAACCAGGAGACTGGTATCTGCGTCTTTGAGAAAGAAATGTTGCCGAACAAGTTGCGCCACTTCCTCACCTTGATATTCAGACAAAAATTCGAGCGTCATATCCAGTACGGCCATACCGCCACAGCAGGTAAAAATTCGCCCGCTTCGTTCGATGCCAGAGCCGCGAAAGTCGACGTCCGGAAAGAGCTCTCGCGCGCTTTCAAGGTCATCCCAATGGATTGTAGCCCGCTTACCCATTAGTAAGCCCGCCTCGGCAAGTAGCAAAGGTGCAGTATCGACCGCAAGTATCCACGCGCCATGCCGACGAGCAGATCGCAGCCAGTTAAAGAGCTTGTCAGACCGAGCCTCCTCGGGAAAGTAAGATACATTCAAAAAAACAATTTCAGCGGGCGCAACAAGCCCGTCAATTTGCGACTGAGCTTCTAGCGTGAAGCCATTACTAGCGCGGGGTGAACCAGACTGAACCCCTTTGATCTTCCAGTCGAAAGCCCTCCGGCGATGGACCAGGTTGGCAAACCGCAACGCTTCAAGAAAGAGGGTGGCTGTCAACATAGAGAAGCCATCCGCTAAGACGACATCAACCATGGTGCTCTTATTCGTTAGCTCTGTCTGAAGACGGTTTTCCATTCGCAACCTAGATGAAACGGCGAGAGCTGAACGGTGTTAGATCGTAGCTACTACGGCCCATAACAATCAAGTCGCACATTGTCTTTCCGATGATCGGCCCTATGCCAAAGCCGTGGCCACTCAGACCTGCAGCGACAAACAGACCACTCGGGTGCTGCAATTCATCCAGGACCGGCAGCTCGTCAGGCATGTAGTCAATAAAACCAGCCCACGCTCGATCATAGGAAATAGGGCCAGCCCCAGGATATTCCTCCAGGAAAAGTCTAGCTGCCTTCCAAAGGCCCCTCAAGTCTGGTTTAGGATCAAGGGTGCGATGAGTTGTGAAGTCGGAAAACTCTCCTGTGAGGCTCTGCAGCAGCGGTTTGCCAATACTGAACCGAACATTTCGCCAGTTGCGTCGTGCAAGCGGCAGAAACCTGAAACCAGTGGTCAGGCTTTCTAGCATGAGATCATGGAAGCCATCTTCTGCAACTGCAATATTCAAGCGGCCGTCGGGACGTTGACGATAGGCGCACTTGCCCCAAACGACGAGCTTCCGCATTTCGATAGGAAGCACACCTGTTCGGCCCACAGAGCCGCGTATCCATAGGCTGGGGTGGAAGACGCCAAGAGGTTTCAAAAGGCGACTAGTCCACGCTCCAGAGGCTAGGAGGATTGTCTCGCTTTCTAGTCGACCCTGCTCTGTTTCCACTGCACACACCGCCCCGTTTGTGGTCTCGATCGCCTTGACCGCAGTGTAGTCCATAATGACAGCGCCGTTTCTCGCAGCCCCTCGCGCGAAGGCTGGTGCCGCCTTTTCGGGCTCCGCATTCCCATCTGTTGGTGTGAACATGGCTCCGTCGCATTTGCTGGCATCAAAATGTGGCAGCAAGTCACCAACTTGGCCCCTGGTAAGGAGTTCGGTCGTGAGACCGAACTCCTTAGCTATGGGAAGGAAAGCTTCAGATCGTTCCCTCATCTCTTTGTCGTAGATGACCCGCATCTGTCCCTGCTGTCGCCAGTCGACGCTTTCGCCCAGCTCCTTTTCGATGCCTCTCCAGATGTCAAGGCAGTCGAGCATCATCGGAATCTCACTCGCATCACGCCCTTGGCTCCGAACAGCCCCCCAGTTACGGCTGGATTGCTCTCCCGCTATCCGCCCTTTCTCCAAAAGAGCAACGCGCTTACCAGCCTTGGCGAGATAGTAAGCGGCCGTCGTACCAACAATGCCGCCACCCACCACTACGGCGTCATACTGGGCCTTCATTGAGCGGCCGCCTTACAGGCTGACTCCGGATAGTGCTCGTCAGCGAAGCCACGCGAGATGAAACCATCCCGTACACTGCAGTTAACTTCAGTTCGTGAGCGTTCTTCGGGCGGGCCGAATCCAGCGCCACCCGGCGAAATAAGTCGAACGGCGTCGCCCTTAGCCATGATCCTGTCAACGACGAACATTTCAAGTTCTTCGACTTCTCCATCGGCTCGATGATATTCGAGCGAGGAGCGCCCACCATCCCCACCCCCGAAGATGCCCGGGGCGGGGCTCTTCTTGCCGTCGGCCTTGGTCGAGACCGACACCCCGTCCACTAGCGAGCCGATGTCCCGGATTATGGCAGCACCTCCCTGGGTTCTACCGGGGCCGACGGTGTCCGTGGCAAGACCATATTCACGGACGATAAGCGGGAATTCGATTTCCAGTGACTCTGCTGGAGTGTTTGAAGTGTTGGTGGTCCCCACCTGTGTTCCGTGCATGCCATCCTTATGAAGGGTGGCGCCTACGCCGCCCGCTACGGTTTCGACGTAAACAAATGGCTCACCGGACTTACGCATCCCGTAAAATGCCATCCCAGTGTTAATATCGGCCGATGGAGCGACTGCACGATCTCGAGGCAGTACCTGTGCAAAGGCAAGAGTGATTGCACGAACAACGCGTTGCGCGGTATATTCGCGGTTGCCAATAGCTGCTGGAAACGTCGGATTTAAGATTGTTCCCATTGGCGCGTTGATACGAACAGGTTGAAACATACCAAAGTTTGCAGGAATGCTCGGATCAACCATCATGTTGATACCGCAGAAGGCTGCCGCCAAGAGAGGATACTTGCCCATATTGATAGCGCCTTTGGCTTGTGTGTCTGTGCCTTCGAAGTCTAGGGTAAGGTCGCCATCTAGAATCCGAACCGTAAGGCAGATTTTCTTCCGCGGACCGGGGACGCCTTCATCGTCAGTCCAAGCAATAGATCTGTACTCACCATTCGGTAGCTCTTTCAGCCGCTGGCGCATCCGCCGTTCGGTGTACGTCAGAAGATCGGCCATGCTTTTCTGTACACGTGCAAGGCCGTATCCGTTCGACAGCTTGCGCAGACTCTCCGCACCTTGGCTATTTGCAGCAATTTGTACCTTGAGATCGAGAATTCGCTCCATAGGATCGCGCGTATTGTGGGCGATCATATAGAGAAGATCTTCATCAAGTTGACCTTCCCGCACGATCCGAACATGAGGGATGCGAATCCCTTCAGCAAATACGCTTGTCAGGATGTGGTCCGTGGAACCAGGGATAACTCCCCCAACGTCCGAATGGTGACCAATGTTGCCAATGAAATATTCAATCTTGCCTTCGATGAATACTGGGGTGATGATCGCAATGTCATTATTGTGGGAACCGCCAGCGAGGTAGACGTCATTGCATATGAACACATCACCCTCACGAATATCCTCCAACTTGCGGGTTTTTAGCAGCGTTTCAACGCCTCCCATCACGCCAGACAGAAGCATCGGAATGTAGAGAGCTTGGCAAATAAGCCGGCCCTTCTTGTCGAAGATCGCCACGGAAGCGTCTTTGCGCTCCTTGATGTTCGTCGAGAACGAAGAGCGGATGAGAGTATTCATGACTTCGTCGGTTATCGACAAAAGGCGATTGTTGAATACTTCCATGTCAATTGCATTGATCTCAGTCATGCGTCCAGCCTTTTCCGGGTCAGAATGATGTTGCGCCAATTGTCGACTCTCGCGGTCCAGGTGGCAGGTAGGACCGTTGTGGCCGTAAGTTCTTCGATAATGGCAGGGCCACTAATCGTCGCGTCGACCGGGAGGCGAGCGCGGTCGAACACCACTGCCTCCGTCCACCCGCCATTGTCGTCGCCCATGTGCACGGACCTCGTGCCAAGTGTTGCGTCCTCGACGGTAGAGGTGACTACCGGCGGCTCTTCAAGCGGGTTCGCTATTTTTCCGATTGCTTCGACGCGCGCATTGACAATCTCGATGTCACGATCTTCAACGTGGTAGCCATAAACGTCATCGTTTACACGGTAGAAGGCGCGGATGAAGGCTTCTTTGTCGTCCGTGTCCGCCTCTACGCGAACTTCGAAGTTCTGTCCGATGTACCGGGCTTCAATTACTCGTATGTATTGTCTCAGCTGATCCGGAACTCCTTCGCTGACCAACCACTCTTCTGCTTCAGCGGTCAGTCGCGCGGCTTCCTTAAGGACTTTCCCCCAGCTTTCCTCGGACAATGCGATCACGTGTGACTTAACAAAACTGCGCGAAACGTCCGAAAGCAGCACCCCGCGAGCACACATCGTTCCTGGCGCCTCAGGCACGAGCACGGTTGGAATGCCCACCTCGTCCGCCACGAAGGTCGCATGCAATGGACCCGCCCCACCAAAGGCGACCAGAGCGAAGTCCTTCAGGTCGCAGCCGCGCTCGACCGAAATCGACCGGATAGCGCGCGCCATATTTGCCACCGCAATACGCAGGATGCCATCAGCTGTCTCGTCGGCCGAGGCACCTATCTTCGCCGCGATATCCGCTATTGCCCCTTTGGCTGCTGCTTGGTCGACCGGCATGGCACCGTTGAGGAGAGCAACAGGATTCAGCCGTCCCATGTGAAGATTAGCATCGGTTATGGTCGGCTCGGTGCCTCCGAGCATGTATCCCACTGGACCTGGCACTGCCCCAGCTGAATGAGGGCCTGCCTTGAGTGCTCCAGCATCGTCAACCCATGCTATAGATCCGCCGCCGGCGCCGATGACATGGACATCGACCATAGGGCAGCGAACAGGATAGCCCGCTACCTCCCGAAGCGGCGTGTACGCTCCTCTCCCGTTAAGGATCAAGGAGACATCTGTGGAAGTTCCTCCGACGTCAAAGGTCACCGCGTTGGGAAAGCCTGCGGCTAAGGTCACCTGCGCAGATCCAACAACTCCCGCTGCTGGACCGGACAAGCATGTACGGACAGGGTATGCCTTAGCGGTGTCCATCGACATCAGGCCCCCGTTTGAATGTACCGTGTGCGGAACGGCGCGGATGCCTAATGCCTGAGTCCGCCGCATGAGACGATCGAGATAACCGGCCATCTTAGGCGTCAGGTACGAGTTCATAACGGTGGTAGAAAAACGTTCAAATTCGCGGAATTCCGGCTGCACGTCGGAGCTCAGGGAAATTGGAACGTTGGGTAGTTCCTGCTGAAGAATTTCTCCGGCCCGCTTTTCGTGCCCGTCGAACCGATAGGCGTGGACGAAGCAGACTGCAACTGCGGCTACGCCCGCCTCCCGGAATTTGGCCGCGGCCGCGCGTACCGCGTCCTCGTCGAGGGGGATTATCTCGTCGCCATCCGCAGTAAACCGCTCGGCGATCTCAAGCCTTAACCAACGTTCCACCAAAGGAGCAGGTCTGTGGATAGAATAGTCGTAAAGATGCGGCCGCTGCTGACGCGCAATCTCCAAGGTGTCTCTGAAACCCTTCGTTGTGATAAGGCCGGTCAGAGTCCCCTTCCGCTCGATTATCATATTGGTCGCGACGGTTGTGCCGTGCCCGAAGTGCGCAATGGTGGCGGGATCGACACCTGCCGCAATCACCTGCTTTAGTCCATTCTCGATCGCCTCTGACGGGTCATGAGGCGTTGAGGGAGTTTTGAAGTTGTAAACTTCACCCGTATCTTCATCTATGAGCGAGAGATCGGTGAACGTTCCGCCGACGTCAACGCCGACCCGAAATTGCTTCTGTGCCATAATAGTCCCGAACCTGATTGCAGCGCCCCAAGAAATTTGGGGTTACGCTATGATTTCCGATCCTGCAGCGAGCGACAGCACGATTCTGGCCATTCGATAGCGGAATCTGGTCGACAGTTGTCAGTGCGACGTGCAGCCATGTCCGGGGTCAACAGGTCCCTGGCGCGGAACTGCGTCCGCGCGTCGAGGCAGTAGCTATGTCTATATAATTCCATAAAATGGCAATTTACTAAGTTCCCCACCTGGTTCAGCGCGCCGAATATCCCTGACTTGAACAGGAGAAGCGGCCATGCCTGTCCGTACCTCCCTATCGAAGGGTTTGCAGGTAGCTCCTTTTCAAAATTTCAAGCGGGTGGCCAACGTTTGGTCTGAGGCAGCGTCGGGGGAAGTCATGTCTGGATCGACTAACATGACTGACGCCAAAAATAGAGCGAGAGAGGGATTCTACATGAATAATAGAGAATACGTTCGCAACTTCATCGGCGGTGAATTTGTTGAAGCAGTGAGCGGCGAACGTTACGAAATTATCAATCCTTCCGACGAGACGATTATCGCTTCCGCCCCTCAGTCAGGCGCCGCTGATGTTGAGATTGCCGCGAGGCGGGCGAGGGACGCATTCAAGGAATGGCGGGATACGACGCCGTCAGACCGTTCCAACATCCTACTCGAGTTGGCTAACCGCCTCGGCGAAGGCAAGGACCGCCTAGCTCAGCTTGAGATGTTGAATGTTGGCAAGCCCTTAGCGATGGCTAAAGGCGAAGTCGACATTGCAATCGATAATCTCAAGTTTTTTGCAGGCGCTGCAAGGGTTCTCGAAGGCAAGTCCGCTGGTGAGTATCTTCGCGGCTATACATCGATGATCCGGCGCGAGCCTATTGGTGTCATCGGGCAGATTGTTCCTTGGAACTACCCTTTGATGATGGCTATCTGGAAAATTGCCCCGGCATTGGCGGCCGGAAATACGATCGTTCTTAAACCGTCCGAACTCACTCCAATAACGACTTTTGTAATGGCAGAGCTATGCAAAGGTCTGCTTCCGGATGGCGTGCTGAATATCATCTGTGGAGACGGGGATCCTGTAGGATCTTCGATTTCCTCGCACTCCGATATCGACATGGTTGCACTGACAGGCAGTGGTCGATCGGGAAAGCATGTTGCAGCGTCTGCGGCCAACAGCTTTAAGCGCGTCCACCTTGAATTGGGCGGCAAAGCCCCTGTTTTGGTTTTTGGTGACGCCGACCTGGCCCTCGTCGCCTCTACGGTCAGGATCATGGGGCTTTGGAATTCCGGCCAGGAGTGCGGCTCTCCCTGCCGGATCATCGCCTCGGAAGGCGTTTACACGAAGCTTCTGGATCTCTTGGGAACTGAGTTGTCTTCCGTAGCCTACGGCAATCCCGTGAGTGACGAAAGCATCGCCATGGGACCAGTTATCTCGCGCCAACAACGGAATCGCATTCACGGATTTATCGACAAGGTAGACCCCAAGAACATTCTTGTGGGCGGGACAAGCGTTGCGCAACAGCGGGGATTTTTCGTTGCTCCCACCTTAATAGCGGGCGTGTCTCAATCGGATCAGATCATTCAAAATGAGGTGTTTGGACCGGTCGTCACACTGCAGAAGTTTAGCACCGAAGCCGAAGCCATCAAGTTGGCGAACGATGTCTCTTACGGACTGGCTGCGTCGGTTTGGACACGGGATGTAGCGCGCGCTCACTCGTCCATCAGGAACCTGAATTTTGGAACAGTGTGGGTCAACGATCACCTACCTTTTGTTTCGGAGATGCCTTGGGGAGGCTTCAAGCAGTCCGGATACGGCAAAGACCTGTCCCCATACTCGCTGGAGGATTACACCCAAATCAAGCATGCAATGGTTAAGTTTGCCTAATGTTTGAAGACGCCACCGAGCGTGTTCTCGTAACCAAAGTAAAAAGGGGAATGCAATGACTAGCAAGTTTCCAAATGAAATCGTCCATGGCTCAACGCGCAGGCAGTTCCTTAAAACGTCTGCGGCGTTGGGAGCGTCAGCCATGATATGTGCAGCGTTGCCAAGCATCGCGTCCGCTGGTCCCGTGCGAGGAGGGACGCTTAAGGCCGGTATGGTAGGTGGCGCGACGACGGACAGTCTTGATCCTGCTGTGTGGACTAGCAATGTGCCGACCTTTCTGGGCCGGCATTGGGCGGAGCAATTGGTGGAAGTATCCCCATCCGGTAAGGTAGAGCCTGCTCTCGCAGAAGCTTTCTCGTCTTCGCCAGACGCGATGGTTTGGACTTTCAAGATCCGCAAGGGGGTGCAGTTTCACGATGGCAAGGAGATGACGCCTGCCGACGTGGTAGCTACGCTTGAACGACATTCGGATGCCAAATCGAAATCTGGTGCGTTGGGGCTCTTGGGGGCGATCGACAAGATAAGTGCCGTTAATCAGGACGTTGTTATTTCTTTAAAAGCGCCGAACGCGGATTTTCCATATCTGATGGCCGACTACCATCTAATGATCCAGCCAAATGGTGGGAAGGACAACCCGACAGCTGGTATCGGAACTGGCCCATATCACTTTACTGTCAACGAGCCGGGGGTCCGACACGTAGGCGAGCGTTTTGCCAATTATTGGCGCACGGATCGCGGTTTTGCCGATCGGATCGAAATTATCATCATCAACGACTCCTCGGCGCGTATGGCGGCCTTACAGGGTGGAATCGTTGACATCGTCAACCGCGTCGAGCCGAAGGTCGTCGATTTGATCAAGCGTGCACCTGGGGTGACGATCCGCGACGTAGCGGGTAGAGGTCATTATTTGTTCGCTGCCCACTGCAACACAGCTCCTTTCGACAACAAGGATCTTCGTCTCGCGTTGAAGTACGCAATTGATCGCCAGGAAATGGTAGACAAGATCCTTATGGGCTACGGATCAGTTGGCAACGACACCCCAATTAACAAGTCCTATCCATTTTTCACCGACGCAGAGCAGCGATCATTCGATCCCGATAAGGCGAAGTTTCACTTCAAAAAGTCAGGATACGATGGAGCGATAACATTGCGGACATCCGACGTCGCGTTCCCCGGCGCCGTCGATGCTGCGCAGCTTTATCAGCAGAGCGCTGCGAAGGCGGGGATTACGCTTGATATCAGACGCGAACCGGGAGACGGCTATTGGGCCGAAGTTTGGAACAAACAGCCATTTTGCGCATCCTACTGGGCAGGCCGACCGACGCAGGACCAAATGTTCTCGACGTTGTATTATTCCAAGGCCGACTGGAACGAAACCCGCTTCTTCCGGGATGACTTCGATAAAATGCTGCTGGCAGCGAGAGGCGAGTTGGATCAGGAAAAGCGCAAAAAGCTCTACGCGGACATGAATGAAATCCTACGTGATGACGGCGGCGCCATCATTCCAATGTTCAACGACTTCATTGACGCGACTGGGCCAAGGGTTGGCGGTTGGGTCGATGACGGGAACCAGGAAATGATGGGAGCCTACGCTCTATCCAAGTGCTGGGTCCAGGCCTAAGCATGATCTTGAAACTGATAGCCCAGCGCATTGCGCTGGGCTTCGTTCTCCTGTTGGCCGTTTCGGTCCTGATCTTCGCCGGCACCCAGATCCTGCCCGGCGACGTCGCGCAAGCCATCCTCGGACAATCGGCGACGCCGGAGTCGCTCGCCAATCTGCGCGAGCAGCTCGGCCTCAACGATCCCGCTTATATCAGGTACTTCCACTGGCTTGGCGGAATCCTGACCGGCCATCTCGGTACCGCAATGTCGACAGGACAGGATATCGGGACCGCTATCGGGGGCCGACTTTCCAACACACTCGTTTTGGCATTCACCGCCGCAATCGTCGCCGTGCCGCTGGCAATCATCCTCGGCCTGATCGCGGTGCGCTACCGCAATGGCTGGATCGACAAGCTTATCTCCGGACTGGCGCTGGCCTCGACCTCGTTTCCCGAATTCTTCATCGGCTATGTGCTCGTCTATTTCTTCGCCGTGAAGTGGCAGATCTTCCCGGGCATCTCGACCGTCTATGACGGCATGCCGTTCGGCGAGCGCATGCAGGCGATCGCGCTTCCGGCCACGGCGCTGACACTGGTGGTGCTCGCCCATATGATGCGCATGACGCGCGCGGCGATCCTCAACGTCATGCAGTCGGCCTATGTCGAGACGGCGGAGTTGAAAGGTCTCTCGGCCTTCAACGTCATCCGCAAGCATGCCTTCCCGAACGCCCTTGCGCCGATCATCAACGTCGTCATGCTCAACCTCGCCTATCTCATCGTCGGCGTCGTCGTGGTCGAGGTGATCTTCGTCTATCCGGGCATGGGACAGTATCTGGTCGACCACGTCACCAAACGCGACGTGCCTGTCGTGCAGGCGGTCGGCCTGATCTTCGCCGCCGTCTACATCAGCCTGAACATCATTGCGGACATTGCGGCGATCGTCGCCAATCCGCGTCTCAGACATCCGAAATAGGGGGCGGGTATGCTCGATATCAAACGCATTCCCATCCCCGCCCTGATCGGCATCGTGCTGACCTCCCTGTTTGTGCTGGCGGCGATCTTCGCGCCCCTGATTGCACCACACGGCAATGGCGAGATCGTCGGCGACGTCTGGGAACTGATGTCGGCCGCACACTGGCTCGGCACCGACAATCTCGGTCGTGACCTGTTGTCGCGCATGATCTACGGCGCCCGCATCACGCTGTTCATCGCGGTGCTTGCCACCGCGCTATCGTTCTCGCTCGGCGCCATCCTCGGCTTCTCGGCGGCGGTGTTCGGCGGCTGGTTCGATACGCTGTTATCGCGACTGGTCGACCTCCTGATGTCGATCCCGACGCTGATCATGGGCCTGGTCGTGCTCTCCGTGCTGCCTACCAATCTGGTGACGCTGATCCTGGTGATGGGCATTCTGGACTCGACCCGCGTCTATCGTCTGTCGCGGGCTGTTGCTGTCGACATCAACGTCATGGACTATGTCGAGGCGGCGAAGCTGCGCGGCGAAGGCGAGGTCTGGATCATCTTTCGCGAAATCCTGCCCAATGCGCTGTCGCCGCTGGTTTCGGAACTCGGCCTGCGCTTCATCTATGCCGTACTGTTCCTGTCGACGCTGTCCTTCCTCGGGCTTGGCGTGCAGCCGCCGGACGCCGATTGGGGCGGCATGGTCAAGGAAAACAAAGATGGCATCGTCTTCGGCATAGGCGCCGCCCTCATTCCGGCGGCGGCGATCGCAGCGCTGGCGATTTCGGTCAATCTCGTCGCCGACTGGGTGCTCACCCGCACGACAAGCCTGAAGGGAGGACGCGGGTAATGGCTGACAAGCAACCGAAGCCCGGGCAACCGAAGCCCGGGCAACCGAAGTCGGGCGTGCTGCTCGACATCCGCAATCTGCGCATCGAGGCCACGGTATATCCGCCGGGTGAGGCGCCGAAGAACATCGTGCTGGTGCACGATGTCTCGCTGACGCTCGAAAAGGGCAAGGTGCTCGGATTGATCGGCGAGTCCGGCGCCGGCAAATCGACCATCGGCCTGTCGTCGATGGGCTACGGCCGCGGCGGCGTGCGCATCACCGGCGGCGAGGTCATCCTCAATGGCCGCGACATCCTGAAGGGCGGCAACGAAGGGTTTCGCAAATTGCGCGGCCGTGAGGTCTGCTATGTCGCGCAATCGGCGGCAGCCGCCTTCAATCCGGCGCACAGGCTGATGGACCAGGTGGTCGAGGCAGCACTCCTGCACGGCACGGCGACGCGGGCCGAAGCCGAAAAGCGCGCCGTGGCGCTGTTCAAGAAGCTCAGCCTGCCGAACCCCGAAAGCATCGGCGAGCGCTTCCCCCACCAGGTCTCGGGCGGTCAGCTGCAGCGCGTGATGACGGCAATGGCGCTGTGTTCCGAACCCGATTTGATCGTCTTCGACGAGCCGACCACGGCGCTCGACGTGACGACCCAGATCGACGTGCTCGCTGCGATCAAGGAGGCGATCCGGGATACCGGCGTCGCAGCACTCTACATTACCCACGATCTCGCTGTGGTCGCGCAGGTCGCCGACGATATCCTGGTGCTGCGCCATGGCAAAATGGTCGAGAAGGGCACGACCAACCAGATCATCAAGGATCCAAAAGACGCCTATACACAGGCCCTCGTCTCGGTGCACAAAATAGCGCATGAGGAGAAGCGGCCGACACCGACGCCGATCCTGTCGGTGAAGAACGTTGCGGCCGCTTATGGCAATGGCATCGTCAAGGTGTTGAAGAATCTCTCCGTCGACATCCATCCCGGCCAGACACTGGCGGTGGTTGGCGAGTCCGGCTCCGGTAAGTCGACGCTGGCGCGCGCGATCACCGGACTCCTGCCACCGCAGCAAGGGGAAATCACATTCGACGGTCGCCTGCTGTCGAACCGGCTTGGTGATCGCACCAAGGAAGATCTGCGCCAACTGCAGATGATCTACCAGATGGCCGATGTCGCGATGAATCCGCGCCACACTGTCGGGACGATCATCGGCCGGCCGCTGACCTTCTATTTCGGGATAAGGGGTGCCGAACGTGACAAGCGGGTGAAGGAACTACTCGGGGAAATCGAGATGGGCACGGGCTTCATCGACCGTTATCCTGCCGAACTGTCGGGCGGCCAAAAACAACGCGTCTGCATCGCCCGCGCGCTCGCGGCCAAGCCCAAGCTGATCATCTGCGACGAGGTGACATCGGCGCTCGATCCGCTGGTGGCCAATGGCATCCTGAAGCTCTTGCTCAATCTCCAGCGGATCGAGCAGGTCGCCTATCTCTTCATCACGCATGACCTGGCGACGGTGAAGTCGATGGCCGATTCCATCGCCGTGATGTATCGCGGCGAGGTGGTGCGCTATAGCGCGAAGAGCCAGGTGCTGACGCCGCCCTTCGATGACTATACCGATCTACTGCTGTCGTCCGTGCCGGAGATGGAAATCGGCTGGCTCGAAAGAGCGATCGCCGGGCGAAAGATGGGAAGTGCAGGGAACTAGCGATGAAACCTTGGCGATCCGCCAGTTCTATGAGGTGTCCCTGCGCCGATGACTTCCTTTACCTGCGGAAGCTTTCTGGCGGCGTTGCTCGAACCGCGCATTGGGCAGTTTTCACCTACTCGCCACCCTCTCAAAAGGCGATCGATCTCGCCTACGGCGAGCGGGCGGACGCGAACCTCGGGAGCCATATACACTGCGCTCAATTGACGGCAGCCAGCATCAGGCCGAGGTCGCCGCCCGGCACTTCTGTGACCCGACAACAAGCGGCAGGAGAAGTAACATGGCTGCGATCTCACGAAGCCCCTTCGCCGCTCGCACAAACGCATGTTCCCTGCGAACTCAAGAACGTGCTCATCCATGATTACACGCCCGTCGGTCGGACAGGGTTCAAGGAAGCAGGGACAAGGGCAAGGAGGAGTACCTCATTCTCAATGATCGCAACTCGACGAGCGAGATCTGTGGCGAATTTAACGCGTCCTCGGCTTCGGATAGTGTCAAGCCTGGTGCCGGTATGCGCTATCCGCTTCCACGGGCCGACAGTCATAGCAAAACCTTCGTGTTCCCGGTAGCGACAGGGACCGGCGCTAACGGTCTTGCGCTTGGCGCCGTGACGACCATCATATGGCACGATTTTCTGTCATGAACGCGCGCATATCGTGACGACGGAAGGCGGCGCCCCGAATTCTACAGCGCGGTGCTCGAATGACATTGCATCGGGGCGCACACAACGAGGTCCCACGGCGAATCTGGAAAAGGCATTGCGAGAGGATGGGATTTGCAATGTTCATCACATGGCAGCAAATGCGGCCAGCCTCACCCAGGCGACCGAGGCCAGTGTTATCTATTCAAAGGAAGAACTTACAGAGTGCTACATGTCCGCGCAACTTCTGAGTTTTTTCGAAAATGATTTCTGGCGTTTCAAAGGATCCAAGCGAACTGGAACAACTCTCGCATTGAAGCGGCCTAGAAGTGATGCAAGCGCGTTGTCTTCCCCCATCCCATGCAAATGAACGAGGTTTTTGTGATCCTGCCGCCGCGGCTTTCCCGAGCCCCTGCGGGAGTAGGGCATGCATCTGTGGCGGGGGGAGCTGGGGGGCGATGGTGACGAATTTCAGGATGTCGTACTGCGACAGTGCCGAAGATATCGAACTCTTGGATTTGCCGCGAGGGCGCGCTTCAGAAAATGTCGGCCAAGAAACGCCCGCTCCCGCTCAGCCTGGTTCGGATTAGCAAAAAGTCCAAATACCCCATTGCCTCAGCTCAGGAAGTAAGAAGATGCTTGATTTCGACATGATAGCCAAGGCTGCCCGCACCCTAAAAGGCGTGACGCGTGTCACGCCTTTGTTGGAGTCTGAACTCCTCAACAAACGATTCGGTTTCCGCCTCCTCGTCAAAGCTGAATGCCTTCAGCGCACTGGCTCCTTCAAGATCCGTGGGGCCTATGTAAAGATTGCTTCTTTGACCGAGGCAGAGCGAGCAGCCGGCGTCGTCGCCTTTTCATCCGGCAACCACGCCCAAGGCGTCGCTGCGGCCGCTTCGGAGCTTGGTGTCACGTCCACCATTGTGATGCCAGATGGTGCTCCTGCGGTGAAGCTGCGCAACACTGCCGAATACGGCGCTAAGGTCATCACCTATGATCGGGTCACCGGTGATAGAGCCAAGATCGCCCGCGATGTGGCGGCGGAAACGGGAGCAGTGCTTATCCCTCCCTATGACGACTACGTCTTGATGTCAGGACAAGGCACGATCGGGCTCGAAATTGCTAATCAGTTGGCGCAACGAAATACGACGGCAGATTCCCTTGTATGCCCGGCGGGTGGGGGTGGTTTGATTGCTGGCATCGCAACTGCGATGTGGGAATTAGCTCCTCAAACTCTTGTCTACTCCGCCGAACCTGAAAACTTCGACGATACCAAGCGATCGCTCATCGCTGGCGAGCGGATCGGAAATGAACCTGGTCACAACTCAATCTGCGATTCGATCGTAACGCAAATCCCAGGAGAGAAGACGTTCCCGATCAACAAGAAGCTCTTGGCTGAAGGGTTCTCCGTGTCTGAGGCGGACGTGATCTCTGCCATGCAAGCACTCGCAAACGACTTAAAAATTGTCACTGAGCCTGGGGGCGCTGCTGCTGTTGCAGCAGTTCTGCGTGATCGCGAGAGATGGAAGGGAAAGACTGTCGTGGCGGTAGTTTCCGGCGGGAATGTCGACCTCGATACCTTTTGCGAGATTCTGAAACCTCGCGCTTGATGCCAAGTGAGGCAGAGACTCTCGCGAGCTGAACCCTGATGAACCGCTGATCTGGATTCCTGTTGACCCTATCCGCCCATAATGAGCGGACGATGTCCTACAACCTTTCGAAGGTAAGCAATGACCACGTATGTCCTCACCGCAACTTATCAGTCGACAAGAGGTATCGTAGTAGCCCTCTCCGGTTTCTTGTGCGAGCTTGTACGAGATGGGTGCAATATCATCGACAGCTAGCAGTTGATGACCTGAGTACCCTTGGTCCTGGAGGCGTCGGTCCCATGAAGATCGCCATGCTTATGGCAAATACGATCACCGCATCCTATCGATCAGTGGGGCGAGAATTCGAACTTAACGGATTGTAGCACATCAAAGCTGATGGAGAGAGATCAAAGATGGGAGCGGAAGCCACGGGTGGGTCGTCTGGCGGGCGAACCATTGTGCCACATGGAAACTACGTTCTTGCTAAACGCCATCGTGACTTGGTGTTTACGGCGGGCATGACCCCGCGGAAAAATGGTATTCTAACTCACACTGGCACCTTCACCAATGACTTTGATCTGGAAGGCTGCAAAGAGACAGTAGAGCTCGCCGCATCAAATGCGCTAGCGGTAGCGCGGAGGCTGCTAACCGATAAAGAGAGGATCGACAGCATACTGTCTATGACGGTTTTCGTGTCAGCGAGCGGCGATTTCAATCAGCACTCGCGCATCGCCGACCACGCTTCAAACTACTTTTTCCAGGAGCTTGGTGAAAAAGGGATTGGCGCTCGAGCAGCAGTTGGAGTGGCGTCTCTGCCTGGCGCCGCTGTCGTTGAAATCCAGATAATCGCAACCGTGGCGGAAGACTAGCAATATATGGCATCGAAACGTGGATGAAAAGACCGCCGGGTTCCGTTGCAAAGTTTTGTCTGGTCAGAGAATTTGCCAGAGTGGTGACAACCTTATGCGGCAGCGAGGATTTCGAACTGCTCTGCGAGAGACGGGTTCGGATTGAAGGCATACCGCGCCTGTCGTTTGCGCATCATGTGGACCATCTCGATGCCCGACAGGGTGGCGGCGGCGGTGTGCGTCGATTTGAAACCGAGCATCGGCCGCACCCGGCGCTTGATGCGCCGATGATCCTGCTCGATGCGGTTATTGAGGTATTGGCTTTGGCGGATGCGGGTCGGCTTTGACCGGCGCCGGGAGCAATCCTGCAATCGACTTGTGGCATCGCAGGAAACAATGTCTTCCCGGTTGGTCTGACTGCCGTCGATGACGATGCTACGATGCGATCGGGACGGCCCTCTAATTTGATCGCCACTGGATGACAGGCCTCCGCGTGGCAAGGGCTTTCTGACATTGATGACAGGTCGGTCGGGTGCAGGCATGTATTCGGCCTTTGAGTGCGGCCTATTCATGCCGCTGGCCCTGATGAAGTCCGCGGATCGGATCCCAGACAGGTCAACGCGCTTTTTGAGCGGCACCCACTGAGCGGGTTTGTCCGATCCCGGTTCGACCGTTCACCATCACACCATCAGCACCTCACCGATCTCTGCGTATCCCTTGCGACTACGTCACGCTGCCGGCGAAGTTGCGAAGCGCTTGCCCGTAGTTATCAGCGCCCAGACGATCCGCGCCGTCTTGTTCGCAAGAGCAACGGCGACGACATTATAGGGCTTCTTCGTCAGAAGCTCGGCAGCCCAGCGGGTAGGCGCTGTTTTGCCCTTGCGGCTGAATCTGAGGACGGCATGTGCGCCAACGACAAGCAGTCGGGGTATAGGGATCGCCCTGCTTGCTGATCCGGCCGAGCCTATCCTTTCCTCCAGACGAGTTCTGTCCAAGCCAAGCCGCGAGTTGCCGGCCGGATTTGAACAGGGAGGCGTCTGTCACGGTTGCAACGATCGCGCTGGCGGTGATTGTACCGATGCCGGGGATCGTTTCCAGTGGCCGGCTCAGTTCATTCGAGCGTTGCCAGGCGTGAATCTGATGATCGAGCTCACGGACCTTCTCGTGCGCTGCCCGTAGCTGCTCGACCAAGGGAACAAGCGCATCTCGGGCAAGCGGCGGGATAAGCGCGCTATTCTCGTCTTCGGCGAGCCCGATCAGGATCCCGACGCCGGCATTTGCCGGTCACGGGGCGCTTGCGTCGGTTAAAGCGTTCTATCAGCAGCGGCGCGAAATGAACGACCCAGCGATGGATCGTTGAATGATCGATACTAATGCCACGCTCCGCCAATCATTGCTCGAAGATCACGTAGGCTTAGCCCGTAGGCCAGATACCAGCGATGCAAAGCAAGATCACGGATTGGTCGAAATGGCGCCTTTGAACATCTCAACTCTCCGGGGAACACCGGAGCCCAATGCCATGCGCCTGGTTACCAAAAACCTTGCAACACATCCTTGATTTGCGTACACCTCGTCGACGTGTGCCGCGTCGTCGCCCCAGTTTACGCACGTCTCAAACTACTGCAACTCTCGCGCACGTCCGGCGCCATTCCCGTTTTCCTGTGACGTGGCGTTGCGCAGCATCACTTCTGCGACACTGAAGGTGTACTTCCCTTGCCGCGAGATCAGCCGAGCGTCGATGTTGGGAAAGATAAAGAACGGCAGCGAAATCCTGTCGGTCGAACCGTTGTGTACGACCCGATGCGGCGTACTTTTGAATCGGTCGTCGCTCAAGGCCTGAAGCATGTCGCCCAAATTGACTACTAGACTGTCGGGCAGGCTCGGCGCCGGCGTCCAGCGCCCTTTGAACCACACCTGCAAGGAGCGCGTAGGGAGTTCCTCCTGCAGGAGTAGCGTGAAGAAGCCAGTGTCGGTATGCTTGCCGGCCACGCCGCCGCTAGCTGGATACCGGATCACCCGTTGCAGGACTGTTGGCGGGCTGAAATGGCGTTGGAACCAGCCCTGTTCCATATCGAGCAGGTCGGCAAGCGCGTTCCCAAGCTGCGGGACAACCCCGTTAAGCACAGTAGCCTGCAAAGCAAGCAGGCTTCGCGCGAAACCAGGAGCCAGGGCGTCATCCGGGAAGCGCGTGAGTCCGCCATATGGACGCCGGTCGTATTCGTCCTCGACTCCGAAGTCGAACAGTTCCTTTGGATCGGGGCCGGTGTCGGGATGTAGCACCTCGCCGTGAAACGGACTGTATCCACGGGCGGTAGCGGGGTACACGTCTTGGGCAGCTTGACCATAGCGTTCCTTGACCGACTGTGGCAATTTGAAGAACCGCCGGGAAGCGTCGATCGCTTCTGCGATCTGTTCCTTCGGGATTCCGTGCTCGATAAGGTAAAAGAACCCGTACTCCTCGCAGGTTGCGCGTAAGTGCTGTTGCTCTTCACGTCGCGTTGCATCGGCTGACAGTTTCGCCAGTGATATTTGCGGTAGCGTGGTCATAGTCACTCCTCTTTCGTGCTTTGCCCCTGTGGGGCTTCTGAAAAACGTTGTAGTGCACATTGTTGATCGCAATGTATCTTCCGTCGTCCAGACAGTGTGCTCACATAGGAACGGCCGTATGTTGCAGGCGGCTCATCTCGTCATCCAAGAACGTGGCGTCTGATAGCTGTTACGGGCACAGTTCGCCCTGATGTGTTTGGAGAGCGACTGAAATGCGAGTCTGTCGGACCTATCGCCCATCTCTTTCGTGCTCGCGGTTGGTTGAATTAGAAGTGGGGTATCACTTCCCAAGTAAGGTT
The DNA here is from genome assembly GCF_030323165.1 of Mesorhizobium sp. C416B. NCBI lineage: Bacteria > Pseudomonadati > Pseudomonadota > Alphaproteobacteria > Hyphomicrobiales > Phyllobacteriaceae > Mesorhizobium > Mesorhizobium sp. C416B. Next base: position 2,616,904 of record NZ_CP100471.1, on the reverse strand, counting down.
ATGCTCACGGTTGTATATCCGTTCTTATCTGTCCTTGCATGGCAACATATATTGTATTACTTGTGGATTCAAGGCTATAAAAATTAAGAATTGATCAATAATTATTGCAAAAGTGTTTGGACTTTTATTCCGAGATTTCACAGAAACGTCACAATTGCTTGAGCGTAACCCGTCTTATGCGCGACAGTGTGGTTGAGAGGCTGGCGGATGTAGCTTAAGCGGTTGATTTAGCGTAAGTTCGGTTGCTTAGGCATCCCTTCCACGAGATCTCGCGAGATCCTATGGGGGAGGTGGATAGCGACGGCGCTATGGCAAAGTGAGGTCGCTGAAACATCTCGCTCTGGAGGCCGAACGTGCCCGTCGCAGGTCGTCAACCCGAAGCGCCGACCGCCATCCGCACCGATCTTGGCGCAATTTTCGTCTCATTGGAATTGTCCCGCTCGAAATGGCTCGTCACGTCGCTCTCGCCGGGCGGTGGCGAGAGGATGTTCGAAGCACATGGTGGCGGTTGGCGATGTCGCCGGGCTGCTGGCGCGCTTTGCCGAGCTCAAGCGGAAGTCTGAGCTCCGGACCGGGCGATGCTTTCCGCTGGTCGTCATCCAGGAAGCCGGGCTCGACGGCTTCTGGATCCACCGGGTGCTGGAAGCCGAGGGGATCGAAAGTCACATCATCGACCCGGCCTCGATCGCCACCTCGCGCCGCCGGCGGCGCGCCAAGACCGACAGGATCGACGGCGAGGCGCTTGGTGCGCGCACTGCTCACCTTATAAAAGGGGTGAGCCGCGGGTTTGCGCGGTGCCCCGGGTTCCCACGCCGGAGGAAGAGGACCGGCGGCGTCTGGCGCCCAGCGTAAGGCCTTGACGCATGAGCGCACGCGCCACGTCAGCGGCTGCGAACGACGCTCGTTCAGCTTACCTGGCTGTGGGTACGCCATCAACCGCGCTCGGCCCTCACCTCGTGGTTCAAGGAGCGGGTGAAGCAGAACAACGGGCGGCTGAAGAAGACGCTGATTGTGGCTCTTGGCCGCAAGCTGGTCGTGGCGCTGTGGAAATAAGTCAATGCGGGAGTCGTCATCGAGGGGGGCGGTTATGACGGCCGCCTGATACGCCACTCCCACCGAATGCTGCCATCTTCCAGGAGCTGATCAGTCCTGGCGGATCCAGGTGGACGAACCGAGCCTCTGATTGGCCTCAAATGCCGTGAGTCAGAATGGTCTCGTCATTCTGAGCTCTTGTTCGCCGCAAGCGGGATGTTGGTGCAGCTGTTGTCAACAGCGACCCTATATAAGTTGGATCTGGCTGGGGGACCGAGCCGCGTCATGCCATCTGGGCTCAGACCATGGAGGGCCGTCAACAGCGCAGGAACAACCTCCGCTCCTCGCGCGGGGGGCTGGATCACCACGCTTCGTCTCCGACCGGCAAGCTTGCCGCAGTGCTCGCGCCCGTTAAGGGCACGTCGCTGCGCGATGGCCCTACGGCCACCCCTGACCGCCGCTGCGCGCGCGGCAAGCACAACCATGGGCCGGGGACGCAGGGATGGGGCGCCGCGGTCGAACATAGGGATATCCCCGCTCACCATCGCCCTATTACTGAATCTGACAGAAACAACCCAACCTCAGACAACCGCCCGAACCATCCTATTGACAATCCTCATACAAGCCATACCCGCCGTGACCGACGATACGTTGCCGCCGTTGTGTTTTCCAGCCGTCGGACGCAAGAAGATCACAGCTGCGTTTGATGGCGGACGCATCACATCGGTTGGCGGCACGTCGCCAGCGCTGCCGAAATAGACCAGAAGCCCCTCAGCGCTATGCCGAGCGCGACGGGTGCCGTCAGGAAAACGGTAGCGACCACGCGACTTCTGATAGAACGTTGGACAGGATCTGCAGCAGCGTCATCGCCCACACGACGCTCTGTAATAACGGCCATCGTCGGCGCCGAGATCGCCCCGGCGATCGCGGTCGCCGTCAGCGCCTGTCCAGCCGCACCATCGGTGACACCGAGATCATGCGCGAGCGGCGTCAGCACGCCGCCGGCAAAAACTCTGCCGTCACCAACCCGAAGGTGCCCAAGGCAAGCGCAAATACCGCACCCCATGCTGGACAAGGCCGTAATCGGGCTTTTCTGGGTCGTGGCGAACACCGTCCATGAGGCCTGTCGCGGATTCGGTCATGAATAAGCTCTCCGGGTTGGATGCGCTACAACATGAGGTGGCTGCGTTGACCCGCATTAAACTCAGAAGGGGCCGCCTTCCCGGCGGCGTTGCACGGAAGAGGGGTGTTCATCGCTTCGCGACACGTCGTGACGGTGAGGCGTGCAACATCGATGCCGATTTCCTTGAGCCGGACGAGGATGCCATCGTCCGAAAGCATGTCATCGAGCGATTCTACGGCGACCATCGTCTCGAATCAGCCATGCGCAAACAGATACCGAGCGCGACGGGAGGGACGATGTCGCGATGTTCGGCGGGAACGAGCGCGGACTGCTAAGGCCGTTTGGCATGGGAAAATTGGGGATTTCGGCGGAGGCTGGTTTGTGATTCAAGCTGTGGATGTGGACGAACAGAGCCGTGGCCGGATGGCCAAGATCGCCAGACGACCAAGCGCTCCCCGTCCGATCTGACGGATGAAGAGTGGAAACGGATCGCTCCGCTGATGCCCAAGCCTGAGCGTCGCGCGAGGCCGATTTCTGGTGATCAAGTGATCAACGCGGGTTGCGGCTGGCGGATGCTGCCGATCCATTTCGGCGCCTGGCAGGCGGTCTACCGCTGGTTTCGCGATTTGGCGCGGCGCTTTCCGAGGGCGATGCCCTGAATGGCCGTGGGGAACGATTGGCGAGGCGATCTCATCGAGAGTCCCGAACCTGCCTGTCAAACATGCGGCGGCCAGGGCGCCGACGCGAAGAGAAGCGAGCGACCTGCGGGACGGCCCAGAAAAGAGTGCAGGAGCATCTTACCAAAACGACCGCAATCAGAGAGGCCTCTTAGTTTAGGAGCTTGTAAGGAGCTTCGCGCTCACCATGGCTCCGTTTGACCTCTCTTTTGCGTCTTGATCAGCTCCAACTATGAGAGCAAGCGTGCCATGGCATTTCATTTGAAGGCACCGGATCGACCACCTTTTTCCAGACCCTTTCGGCTGAGCAGGAGCACACTGATGCAGAGACCGAGCACCCCGCGCAACCGCTGAGCCGCCTCATACCAAGCAAGCGCGCTGCCGCCATTGCTGCTCCCGCTCTTTGGAGGAAGTCTTTGAGATCTTCCGACTTCTTGAGCAAGCGCGCACCGCTCCGGACGCGGTGAGATCGCGCTCATCGCTCATCCGCAAATCTCCCTGTGTCCGAAGCCGAACAAGAATGTCGAAAGCAGACGAAAAAGGGCCGCCAAGGCCGGGGCTCCGGTGCGGGCAAGTGGTGCAACGCAGACGATGCGCCAATCGGCACGCAACTTGCTCCGACAATTTTGTCAGGGTGGACGCGTCGGCAGCGCTTGATGGAGCTCAGCGCTCATTGACCGATTGTACGGCGCCTGAGACGGCACGACCACCTTGCTGGCAGTCGAGACAGCCGTGCGATCCCAATCGAGCGCAAGACGGACGTTCAGGAGAAACCAATGGCGATTAACCCCGTTCCAGATTATGTCCCGCCCGAAATGGTGAGGGACTTCAGCCTGTTTACGTCACCAGGGATGTCACCGACGCCCAACGGGGATCCACACGCAGCTGTCGCTTGCGCCCATAACGGGCCTCCGATCTTTTATTCCCGCTACAACACGCAAGATGGCCGGGGTACCTGGGTCATCACCCGTGCCGCGGACCAGCGCAAGGTGCTGCAGGACGCTGAGACTTTTTCCAGCCATCGCAGCATCTTCTCCTCCATACTGGGTGAAAACTGGCCGACGATCCCACTTGAGCTCGATCCACCGGCCCATGGCGTCTTTCGCTCACTGCTCACTCCGCTGCTTTCGCCAAAGCGGGTGAGGGTGTTGGAGCCGGCTGTCCGCGAGCAAGCGATCATGCTGATCGATAGAATTGTCGCATCGGGCACAAGCTGCGACGCGATGAAGGATTTTGCCTTTCCTTTCGCGGTGAGCACCTTTCTGCGCTTTCTGGGGTTGCCTGATGACCGACTCGATACATTCGTCGGCTGGGGGAAAGATCTTCTCCACGGCGACGATAAGGAACGACCTGTGGCTGCCCGGACGATCGTGGCATTCATCGACGAACTTGCAGCCATGCGCCGCGACGAGGCGGTTGACGATTTCATGACCTTTATCGTGCAGGCACAGGTCGAGGGCCGCCGGCTGACGGACACCCAAGTCCGCGGCATCGGCGTGCTTGTCTTCGTCGCTGGGCTCGACACGGTCGCAGCAGCTATAGGCTTTGACTTGGCGTACCTCGCACGCAACCTCAAAGATCAGCAATTGCTGCGGAGCGAACCGGACCGCATCCCGCTCGCAACCGAAGAATTGCTGCGGGCCTATCCGCCCATTCAGTTGATCCGCGTGGCCACGAAAGATATCGACTTCGAAGGCGCGCCGATCCGGAAGGGGGACTATGTTTCCTGCGCCACGATGATTGCCAATCGTGACCCGGCGGAATTCGAATGCCCCAACACGATTGATTTGGAGCGGGAGGACAACCGCCACGCAGCGTTTGGCTATGGTCCCCACCGTTGCCTTGGCTCACACCTTGCCCGGCGCGAGATTGTCATTGGCCTGGAGGAGTGGCTGGCGCGCATCCCGGCTTTCAGGATCAAGCAGGGTACGGCGCCGATAACTTCTGGCGGCCATGTGTTCGGGATCGAAAATTTGATCCTGGACTGGTCTTAGGCCCGCCCCGAGCCGGGCACAGACAATGGAGGCAGCGCCATGCGCATCATCGTCCAAAGGGCCAAATGCCAGGGCCACGCGCGATGCGCGGCGAAAGCGCCGGACATCTTCAAGGGCTACATCCTGCCCGGTGACATTGAAATCACGGCGGGGGAGTATCTGCTTGCGACACGAGGCGCGCAATCCTGCCCCGAAAGTGCGCTGGAAGTCGACTGCGAGCCCGCCGCGCAGCCTCAACCGAACCTCAGTCAAAAGAGCGTCAGGCGGGCTTGAACCAAGGTCGACCCATGTGGCCGCACGCTGGCAAGCATGGCATGCGGCCCTCTGTTTCCACCGACCTCGTCCTCCTGCACAGACGATACCCTCCCAAGGTATCCACATGACGCGCAAACGGTAGGCGGGTTCGCGAAACACCTTCTTCCAATTTCAGCATTTGCGACAGAGCCGATGGACCAGGAAAAAATTGCCGAACTACTCGACCGTGAGGCGATCCGCGACTGTCTCTGTCGGTACTGCCGCGGGGTAGACCGTGCGGATGAGGCGGCGATCCGCAGCTCGTACTGGTCCGATGCGCATGACGATCACGGGGCAGCGCTCGGTGTCTTCAAGACCGGACCGCGAAACGTCCATCAGATCACGAACATCCTGATCGAATTCATCAGCCCGGCAGAGGCCGCGGTCGAGAGCTATTTCTCGGCAATGCAACGCGGAAAGGACAAAGATGGAGAAGTACGCCAGATGCTGCGTGCGGCCGCTACTGTGATCTGTTTCAGAAGAGGGAAGGGAGTGGCGGATTGCCGAACGGACGGTGGTCTACGATTGGCTCGAGGAGCAGATCCCATCAGCTGTCCCTAAGGCAGAACGGTTCGGGTCCCGGCAGCCGATCGGCGCACCTCATCCGGATGACCCGGTCTATGCGCTTGCGAAGGATCGCATTCCTCTTGGCCAGGAAGCCTGCAGACGTTCCGAACGGGGGAGCCGGCAATGGAGACAAGGTCTATGGTGATTTTGCAATGGTACAGCGATCCCGGTGAAAGCCTGCCCGGGAAGGACGTAGCCGAGAGGATTGCTTTTCTGCTCCGCAGCGGCCTGACCGCGACAACGGTCTGCTCCGTTAAATTTGCCGCACAGGAACAGGACTGTATTGCGCGGCAGTCTCCGAGGTCCAAGCTCGGCCGGCGGATGGGTTCGCAAAAGTGGCTTGCCCTGGGTCGCATCGCCTCTCCCCGAAGGGTCCGTCGCCTGCGTCGCCCTGCCAATCGAGAGTCGGACCGCTGCGGGAACGCACGACGGATCTGGGGCAGTAACGGGCCGTCACCAGCAGGTCGCTGTATTACCGCGGCGCATCATCCCGGCCCCCAGCGTTGGCGGGCAGAGATTGCTGAGGCTCGCGGAGAAGTTCTCATGAAACAGGCTGGACGCATCGTCATCACTACAGGTGCCGCGGGCGGGATCGGACGTGCCTTGGCCGAGATCCTTGTCGGGGATGCGGACACTGTTGTTGCTGTGGACCTCCCGGGCAGCGGCGTGGTTGAACTGGCCCGTGGCCTCGGCCACCCTCATCTCGGCCTCGAATGCGACGTCTCGCGAGAGGGGGAAGTCCGCGCGCTCTACGGCTGGGTCGAAACGCAGTTCGCACGGATCGAATTCCTCATCAACAACGCGGCTGTCGGACCGACCATGACTGCGACTGTCGACACGGGCGTCGAGGCCTTGCCGCCGCGGCCTGGTAGTAAACCTGCTTGTGCCGTTCATCATGGCCCGCGAAGCGGCGAGACGCATGGGGCCGGCCGGCGCAATCGTCAACATCGCTTCGATGGCGGGCCTGGTAGCAATCCCAAGCGAAACGCCCACGCCGCCTCCAAAGCGGGCCTGATACCGTTAACGAAATCGCTGGCTTGCGAGTGGGCTTCGCGCGGCATTGGGGTTACGGCGGTTGCGCCGGGCTGTATGTGCACGTCGATGATCGCAGAACTGGAGCGGCGGGCACAATGGACCTCGCGGCGATGCGCCACTGCATACCGATCGGGCGAATGGCGCAGCCCGACGAGATCGCCCGGGCCGTGCGCTTTCTCGCCAGCGCGCAAGCGAGCTACATTACCGGGTCGGTGCTGGCGTGCGACGGCGGCTGGATGTCATTCAACCAGCCGGGGGAGGCGCAGCGCGCGGTGCACGGGAGGCCCAGACCCGAAATCTCCTGCCAGGGCGAACGCACCGATTCAGCGGCAAAGCAATCTATGCGCACGCCGAGCGCGGCCCTGACCGGCCAACTCCACCTGGAAACAAGGAAACACCATGGAATTCGCGACCTTCATCCTGGCCGCCCAGCGCGGCTATCGCCAATCGTCCGACAGCGTCATCCGCAACTCCATCGAACAGGCGGTGGTATCGGAGCAAGCCGGCTTCAACACAGCCTGGTTCGCCGAGCACCACTTCAACAATTACAGCCTCATTCCGTCGCCCTTGATGATGGTGGCACACTGCGCCGGCGTGACGAGCACCATTCGCCTCGGCACTGCCGTCTGCGTCCTGCCGCTCTATCAACCACAGCGCCTGCTGTCCGAGATCGGCTTCGCCGACGTCGTTGCAAACGGCCGTCTCGAGCTCGGCGTCGGCGTGGGATACCAGCAATTCGAGTTCGATCGCTTCGGCGTCAATATCGATGAGGCGCTAGCCGTTTTTTCGGAATACTTGGACATCCTTCTGAAGGGCCTCAACCAAAACATCTTCGAGCATGACGGCCAGTGTGAGAAGATACCCCCGACGGCGATTTCGGTGCGCACCGTCCAGAGGCCGACCCCGCCGATCTGGATGGCCGGCGGGCCGGCGCGCATGGGTCGGGCCTATCGCGAGGGGCACAATTTCTTTGTCACAGCATTCCACGACGGCCTGGGGACTTTGCGCACGCTGCGCGAATCTATCGAGAAGGCGGCGGCTTCCGAGCGCAGGAATGTCACGGATGCCAAGATATCGTTGCTGCGCTGCTGCTATGCCAGCGACGACGAGGCAGAGATCAACAGCTATCTCAACAACGCCCGCTTCCAGCGCCGGCTGTCTGAAGCACTGCATCAGCGCCGCCAGCAGAGCCAGGACGGCTATCTGCTCCAGGAAAGTCCGACGCAGCAGGATCTGTCGTTCGAGATTATGCGCGAGAACCTGCCGATCGGCAGTGTAAATCGCGTGATTGATCGCCTGCTTGAAGAGATGGACATCTTGAAACCCGACCAGATCGCAATTCAGATCCAATTGGGGGATTTCGACCAAAAGACGATACTGCGCCAGATCGAGCTCTGGGGCGACAAGATCATTCCAGCGATCAACAAGTCGCTGGGTCATGCGCAGGTTTGAACTTCGTGACGGCTTCTACTTTTTGTCTCGGCTGCATAATGGTTTAAGCAGGATAAGCGAACGGTTCAACGGCAGGGGTATCGGGCGGAACCTCAAGCTGCTTTTCGATGAAAAGCGCTTTCGTCAGTGTGACCAGGTGCAGATGGATGCCGCAATATCTCACCGCTATCGACGGCACGACTTGCATCGACTGCGGCCACTGTTTCAAAGTCTGCTCGCGCGAGGTCATCAGCCTTTTTGGCGTCGATGACGCAGGCGAAATCCTCGGGCCTGCGAAGGCGAGGACGACTTGCCGGCGAGCTCGAGGACGAGGCGGGCCCTTGCCACACCGTTCGTCAGATGCCTCGTGCGGCTGATCCGTGCTCAAGAATCCTACGGCTCGTGGGAAGGCAAATCGGACGCCACGCTGCTGGGCGACTTCTTCGTCACCAGAAAACAGCGCCGTGCGATCCCTGTCATCGACGATCCCGATCCCAATCCCGACATGCTGTGGAGGCTCGACATCTTCTATACCGCAGACATCCACCGGTTCGGCTTTGAGACGCTTGGAAACTCACTGAACCGGTACGAAACTGGTCGACGATGTCACCGTAGCCATTGAAGCCTATCCCCCTGTGGCGCCGGCGTGATGAAACCGATTTCGAAAGGATCTGTGCAAATCCAGGAGATGCAGTCCGAGCGAGGAGTGGAGCCTCGCGGTATTGTACAACACGACGACAGAAGGCCCATTGGATCGTGGAGCACGAGCTTTTTCACCCGTGGCATTTTGGGCCGGGAGCCTGGCCCATATTCATGAGGTGGTCGAGAAGAAGGCTGGTAGAGAGGTTTTCCGTTGCAGCCTCTCTGGTCGGGGATCCGATCGGTGGCTGAAGATTCTAGCCTGGATGTTTGATCGGGCGGCTAGTGCCGCCTTGCAGATTGGCGCCGCTTCCCATGTCGATATTGTTGCGCTACGCGTCTCGGCGACGCGCTGCAGGATGTAACACCCGCTTCGGGCACCCATCGCAAATGCGAGATTCGAGCGCAGCATTGGGCTCTCACGACGCGAATCGGGGAGATGTCCATGCCGCGCCAGCTCACCACGTATCAGTTCGATCTGTCCTCCGATCCGCGCGATGTCGAGACGCCGCGGACGCCGCATTGGCAGACGCTGCCCGCCGAGACGCGCCGGACGCTGACGACGCTGATGAACGCCTGATCCTCGACCACGCCGACGGCGATCAGGCCGCACCATCTGGAGCGCAAGGCGATCCTGTATGTTCGGCAATCCTCGCCCCATCAGGTCCTCCACCGGTGAAGCGCTGATGGCGATCGGGCCAGGCACGCACCTTGGGATGCTTGTGAGCGGCGTGGTTGTCGAGGATGTCATGGACGGCCTTGCCGGCCGGCACTTCGGCGTCGATGGCGTTGAGGAAGCGGATGAACTACTGATGGCGGTGGCGCTGCATGTTCTTGCCGATCACGGTGCCGTCGAGCACGTTGAGGGCGGCAAACAGTGTGGTCGTGCCGTTGCGCTTGTAGTCGTGGGCCATGGTGCCGAGCCTTCCCTTCTTCATCGGCAGGCTCGGCTGGGTGCGTTCAAGCGCCTGGATCTGACTCTTCTCGTCGACCGACAGCACGATGGCGTGAGCTGGCGGATTAGAGGCCGACGACGTCACGCAGTTTGTGCACGAACTGGAGATCGTTGGAGAGCTTGAACTGCCGCCAGCGTTCGGGCTGCAGCCCGTGCGCGTTCCAGATCCGACGTACTGCGCTGGCGCTGATGCCGGCAGCCTGCGCCATCATGTCGGCGGTCCAGTGCGTCGTCTCATCGGGGAGGGTCTGCGCGACGCAGGTCTTGGACTTGCCGGTCTACCGCATGACTTCGATCGTGGCGGCCCCGTCGGCGCTCAACCGCACGATCTCGGCGCGCCAGACATGCTTCTGCGGGCTGTTACGGTCTTTGACCAAGGCAACCAAACGCCGATAGTCGGAAGGCGAGACGGTGAGAGATGTTCGTGTGCGCATGCGCATGACTCGCACGCGCGCAGCCAAAAGGGAATCCCGAGCCGGACTCTTATGTTAGGCGGGAACCACTAGGATCGACCGGCCCGTTGCAATTTCAACCGGCGAGACCCGTCCCCGGTCCGGATGGGCCAGAAGCCCAAGCCAGATGGCGGGCAGGGGGCGCCGATCACGAGCCTAGCGTTTGGCCAAGGTCGTCATGACGTCGTTTCCATGTTGGGTCGTCGTGGCCAAGCTTTTAGCGGCGCAAAGCACGTGGTGAGTGTCCAAAACCGGACAGGAGAGAAGACATGACGGGTTCAAGACAGACGAACCATCATGGCACATCGACCGTTTTCTATAAGCGAATCATGCGCATACGGCGCCGAGCGCGATGGCACGGCCTTTGCTAATTGACCTTTGCTGATTGAGACACGTCAACACTGAGTGAGGCTACTGCATGCAGATGCGCGACACGAGAGCCGCTCCTGTCTTGATGCGTTGTGGGCCTCTACGAAGTCGCGCGACCTGACAATAGCTTTGGAGAGCAGCATGGTATTGCGGATGGATTCACCGGCTCCTTCGATCAAAGTGGAGAACTGGCTGCGTGGCGAGCCTCTCACGAACTTTCAACCCGGCAAAGTGTATATTGTCGAATTTTGGGCAACTTGGTGCGGACCATGTGTGGCGGCGATGCCCCATCTGGTGCAGCTCCAGGAGAAATACAAGAACAGCGGACTTGAGGTCGTCGGAGTTGCGGCTGATGAAGATGCTTCAACAGCCCATGAGGCTCGCACCAAGTTGGACGCGTGGTTGAACGAAAAGTGCTCGAATCTGAACTTTCGGATCGCGTTCGACTACACAGGCGAAATGAACAAGCTTTGGATGGAACCCAGCATTTCTGTCGGGATTCCGACCTCCTTCGTGGTCGACCGAGACGGCTGTATCGCCTTTATCGGCCATCCGATGCAACTCGATGAGATTTTGCCGGAAGTGCTCAACAGCAGCTGGCGCACCAGCGATCAAGCGAAAGCTGTCGATACAGAGCGAATTACCACTCGCCAGCGCATAGCGCGCGAACTAGCGCTGACCAAGCCGATATACGCCAAACTTCGGCCGGCGATGCAGGCCGAGGACTGGACGGTGGCGCTCTCGGCTGTCGAAGAAGGCGTCGCCTTAATGCCAGGCAATTTCAACTTCCGCGAGACTCTTGCGGATCTACTGCTTCACAAAATCCGCGACATGCAGGCCGGCATGCCGGTTATACGCAAATTGGTTCGGGACGCCATCCGCAAGAAATTCGAGGCCGAGCATTGGATGGCTATGGCCCTGAACCAGCTCTTCGGTCCAGCGAAGCACAACTCCCACCTCCCCCGTACTGAGCGCTTTGCCATGGGCAAGGAGCTGTCCGAACACATCCTGGCACTGAATCCCCCGAAAGGCGACGGCCCTAAGTTCCGGTCATATCCGGCGGTCGCCCGGTAATATTACGAGAACGGCAACAAAGATCGCGCGATCGAGTTGCTCGAGCTGGCGCTGAAGTCGCTGGATAGTCCGTTACCTATCTCGGGCGAATTGAAGGAGCACCTTTTACCGGATTTGCTGCAGACCCTGGCCAATTACAAGGGCGAGAAGGTTTGTTACCGGCGCTCTCTGTTTTGCCACAAAACACCTCCTGAAGGTGCCAAAGTGCCGCCGACGGAGAATACATAAAAACGGGTCATGTCGGAATGCTTACTGATAAAGTCGCCTAATTCCCCGCGTCACGCAAGTAAATTCTATGCAGAACAAGAGAATTGTTTGGAGAAGCTCCCAGGGTCAAATCTTGGAATGACCTCCGGTTGCATCGCGGTGGAAGTGGCGTTGGACGCGAATCCACTTGTAAGGCTCCTCGTGCCCACTGGAGTACATGCTATGGAGCGAGCGGCGAGGGTGTGGCAACCTTAGGCGCTGTTGGATCCGCCATCAGAAGGAGGGCCCCCGTGTCGCAGTCTTTTGACGCGAGCCGGTACCGGGTCTCAAGCGCCAGCCCCTCAAGAAGATCGATGCTGACGCACCCTCACTGTTGAAGCTGCTGCAGCGCTGGCGCGACGAAGTCGGCCAGGCCGGGCACACGCTCCAGCGGATCCCCGTCACCTATGAGGCCGCCAGCGACGGCTTTTGGCTGGCGCATTGATTGTAGGCGCGCGACATGGAGGCCTATGCCATCCACCCCGCCAGCGTTGCGGTGTTGGGTGAGCACCGGCACGCCAAGACCGATCGTCTTCGACACCGAGCTTTTGATGCGCGCCTTTCCGGGCCGGCTGCGCGGCGAGAAACCATTGCAGTATGGCGGCAAGATATCTGCGAACGCTTCTTATCCATGGCGCGAGAGCTATTGTCGGAACGCTGTTCCGCAAGAACGTGACGCCTCGTCCATGGCTGCTTGCACTCGCGGCACGCAGACCGACGAACGTCACGGCTGTCGCAGTCGCACAAAACGGCTCGTGCATTGTGGGTAATGCTGACGCGTGATGAGAAGTACCGCAAACCAATTGCTGCGACACCGTCCGCATAATAGCTTCCAGCACTGTTCACATGGCCAGTACTGGCTTGCGAGAGTGATTGAATGTGATGGTAAGCCGGTATGATCCGGGTTCGGCAAAAGCTCATGGAATGATGCGAGTCAAATGAGCTCGCCATTTGTCTGGCCGCGATCCGCGAATACCATCAGGGCCTGCGACCGAGGGGCTCGCATAACCAGGCCGGATACACGACGGCAAGCACCGTGTCTGCCGTTATGCTCAATTTCACCTTGCAAACAGGGAGCGGTCCATACACATCATTCAAGCAGCAACACGCCGGCGAAACCGACATCCAGGGCAAGGTTAGCCGATGCGGTGACCAACGTGCTCGCACCCCGCTTTGAAGCGGCCCATACACTACTCGTACGCAGCAAGAAATGGTCAAGCTTGCGCGTGTGGGGCGTGAACATCGCCAGGCGAGGCGGCATGGCGCGAGCCCGGGTCGCAGTCGCCCGCAAGCTCGGCCGTCACCCTGCGTCGCATATGGCTCGACGCGACCGAGTTCGCCCACGGTACGGCAAACAACCGGTCTCCGCAGCGGCGACATGAAATGAAAGAACTGGAAGAGCAAGAAACACATATTCGCCCGCAAGTTGATGCCGGATCGTGACGTGGGGATGATGGGCAAGGCAATCTCGGTGAAAGACCCGAGCCTTGGAGCCTCAGCCTTCAAAGATCGTGAAACAGATTGAGACGCCTTGCTCTCCTGAACCCATCATGCGGCGGCCTAACGCCGACCGTGAAGAGAAGCGCGTGACCCGCGGGCGACACGATCCGGAAAAAAAGAACAGGATTTCTCCCGGAATAGTCTTCCTCGATCAGAGCCTCGACCCCGGTATTGCGAGCCTTTGCGTTTGAGACGCACGCGGCACACGGCATGGCGATTGCACAGCGGTGCAGGAGCCATGCACAGGTCAGTCACAATGGGGATTGCCGCGAAGTTGGCTCAGCTAATTGACTGGTGACCACGCGGTCGACCGCCGAGGCTACCAGCGGCTGCACAACTCTCGTGACCGCAAAGAGGGTAATCCAAGATGAATAGAAATTCCGCGTTCGATATCCTGTTCGAGCCGATCAAGATCGGTCCGGTAACAGCGCCCAACCGATTTTACCAAGTTCCTCATAACGCCGGCTTCGGCTATTTATATCCTAATGCATCGGCTCACTTTCGCGCCATGAAGGCCGAAGGCGGATGGGGCGTTGTTTCCACTGGCGCTTGCGACATCCACTACACTTCCGACCATATGCACAGACCCTACGACCGGCTATGGGATGATAGCGACATTCCGGCCCATGCGATGATGGTGGAACGTGTTCATAACCACGGAGCTCTTGCCTCGGTGGAACTGAATCATTCCAGCATCAACTCAATTTCGTTCTATAACCGCACGTCTAATCTGGCTGTGGCGTCACTAAAAGGCACCGCGGTGGAAGTACCTATGCAAGCCCGAGCAATGGACAGCGAAGACATCCGAAACTTTCGCGCCTGGCATCGCGATGCGGCCCTGCGCGCAAAGAAAGCGGGCTACGATGTAGTCTACGTCTATGCGGCGCATGGCGCGCAGATGCCGCGCAGCTTTCTGATGTCCGAATACAACCAGCGTACCGACGAATATGGCGGTTCGCTCGAGAACCGCACACGATTGCTGAAGGAATTGCTGCTCGACACGAAGGAAGCGGTCGGCGACAAATGCGCCATCGCCCTGCGCCTTTCCCTCGCCGACAGTTCCTTGGAAGGAGACACGTACCGGCAGGAGGTGCGCCAGCTCGTCGAGATGCTTGCCGAGCTCCCAGATCTTTGGGATGTGAATGTTGCCCCATGGTCCGACGACACCCTGTCTTGCAGATTCGGTCAGGAAGGGCATCAGGAACCATTCGTGTGCTTCGTGAAGAAGGTTACTTCGAAGCCGGTCGTCGGTGTGGGACGCTTCACCTCGCCCGACACCATGGTGGCGCAGGTCAAGCGCGGCGTCCTCGATCTTATCGGCGCCGCGCGGCCGTCTATCGCAGATCCCTTCCTGCCGATGAAGATCAAGGAAGGCAGGCTCGACGAGATCAGAGAATGCATCGGCTGCAACATATGCGCGGCGATGGACATGAGCGCTGCCCCGCTTCAATGCACGCAGAACCCGACCGTCGGCGAGGAATGGCGGCGCAAGTGGCATCCAGAGAAGATCGCGCCGCGCAAGTCCAACAGACGCATTCTCGTGGTGGGTTCTGGGCCGGCCGGCCTCGAATGCGCAACAGCCCTCGGCAGGCGCGGCTATGACGTCGCGCTGGCCGAGAAAAGCCGCGAACTCGGCGGCCGCGTCACCTTGGAAAGCCGCCTGCCAGGCCTCTCGGCCTGGGCCCGCGTCAGGGAGCATCGGCTCCAGCTGCTGCAAAAGCTCGGCAATGTAGCGATCTTCCGCGAAAGCGAGCTCTCAGCGCAGGACATCCTCGATCTCGGATATGACCACATCGTGCTGGCGACCGGCGCTGCCTGGCACAGGAACGTAGCAGGCGGATCGAGCCGGCTGGGCATTGCCGGCGTCGAAGCGGGAAAGCCCTACACGCCCGACGACGTCATGGCCGGCGCCGACCTGCCCGAGCCCGTCGTCATTTATGACGACGACCACTTCTACATGGCCAACGTGCTGGCCGACTTGCTTGTCCAGCAGAACAAAAAGGTCATCTTCGTCACACCGCTCAACGAAGTCGCATCCTGGTCGCGCCACACGCTCGAGCAACCGAAGATTTATGCCCGCCTTATCTCGTCCGGCGTGCAGGTGCATCTGCGCAAAAAGCTGACCGGCTTCGAAGATGGCGCCGCTGTCCTTACCTGCCCCTATACCGGGCAAAAGGAGCGGATAGAAGCCGCTTCCATCCTGCTGGTGACGTCACGCGAACCTTCCGACCGGCTTCATCGCGAACTTCAGACGCGCCAGACCGAATTCCAGGATCACGGGCTGCAAAGCGTAACGCCGATCGGCGATTGCGTGGCGCCAGCGCTGATCGCTACCGCCGTCTTCTCCGGACACGAATTCGCCAGGAACTTTGACGAGCCAAAACCAAACGGCCTACCCTTCCTGCGCGAACCAACAATCGCCCTCGCCTGACTACAATCGCGCGGCCGGATCGACGATGTCCTGCCGTGGGCCCGCGTCACAAAGCCAGACGTCAAGGCCGTGGCCTGAGAACAGTCCGCTGTCAAGGTTTGGGCTGCGGGTGCCCGGTCGATCCGAGGAGCGGTAGTCGCACAGGGTGGAGGCGGAACTGAAAGACATTGGTGATCAGGCTCTGATGTGCGGATTGGCTACCCCATTCCAGATTGTGCGTCCGGGGTTGGTCCTACCTTACTGCCTTACTGCGGGCATCGGCCGAACTGCCGGCGACAAAGCGTCTGACGGGCATTCTCCTGCCATGGTCTCGCCTCCGCCCCATGGGCGATGAGAATGCCAATCGGCCCTGATCAGATGGCGCGTGCCTGTGGCGACAGCCCACATGAAGCCTACAAGTTCACGGCGATTGCTGTGCACACCAACGTCGTTCGTTTACCTCGCGAGGCCAGTTGGCGGGGGAGCCATGCCCATCCGGCCTACTTTGTGGCGTTGGGAGCGTTCCGGGCTACCGTAGGGCACCAAGTGGCGGCGCTGGCAGCTCGTTACGGGATCGATGTCGAAGGCCCCGTGGCGTCCATCATGCCGACCTTGGGGAGGCGTCACAGTTGGCTGAGGAGTACCACGGCCTACGGCATCGGACCTTACATCGGCCGTGTCGGCGTTCAGCCCCGTTCCGATTTTACAGCGCCCTTTTACGCTGCCGTCACGCCCGACCTCGACAAAGGCGCGCAGTGCGCGATGCAATCAGACTGCCCTTCGGCTAGCTAAACAGGTACCCCCGGGAGCGGGGTGGCACATCGCGTTGCAACAAATCAGTCAAAATAGTTTCATAAATCTTTGCCACCGCAAAGCACTGACACTGGTAATATGTTCATCGCGAACTCGGAGTTGGGCACGGCCAAAAACTGATGCCGGTTTAAACTATAACACGCAGACCGCCGCTGAATGGAGCCATTACCGGAACTCTCGCTCCCCGCTGAACACAATGACCGGCGAGACGCGCGCACCATCGGTCGCATGCCCAAAGGTCCCGCACCAGAAGCGTACTTGTTTATTTCAACCACTAGCTGGCGGAGAGACACGATGGATAGAGTGACTGACGAGCCACGTACTATGCAGACTTTCGAAGCCCTGGAATCGAAGGTCCGCTGGTATTCACGCTCGTTTCCAGAGATTTTCATTCGAGCGAGCGGTTCCTGCATGGAAACCATGCATGGGCGAAAGGTAATTGACTTCTTCTCTGGCGCCGGGGCATTGAATTATGGGCACAATAATCAGGAAATAAAATCTGTTGTCACCGAGTATATCGAGTCAAATGCCATAATTCATGGACTTGACATGGCAACTCCTGCAAAGCTTGAATTTATGGAGACCTTCAGCTCTGTCATAAATCAGGCTAGGGGGTTGCAATACCTATTTCACTTCACGGGGCCAACAGGTGCTAACGCCGTTGAAGCGGCCCTAAAGCTCTCACGGAAACTCACAGGACGTCAAAACATCATTTCGTTTACCGATGGATATCATGGGGTGAGTTTAGGGGCGCTTGCCGCGACCGGCAATCGTCTTTGCCGTAGAGCCAGCGGCACTCCTTTGTCTGGTGTTACTTTCATGCCCTATGATGGCTATTTGGGGCCATCGGTTGATACGGCCCAGTACTTACGACAGTTACTGCAAGGCGAAAGCAGTGGAATTGATCTTCCCGCCGCCATTCTCGTTGAAACCGTTCAGGGAGAAGGAGGTATAAACGTGGCTAGCAATGAATGGCTGAAATCAATTGAGCGTATAGCAAGAGATTTTGGGGCCATATTCATAATCGACGAAATTCAGATGGGCTGTGGCCGCACTGGCGAATTCTTTAGTTTTGAGAGGTCGGCGTTGTCACCAGATATCGTGGTAATGTCGAAATCGTTAAGCGGGTACGGCTTGCCGCTGTCGATCTTGTTAATCAAGGAGGGACTCGACGTATGGCAGCCAGGAGAACACTCAGGCACGTTTCGAGGAAACAACCTCGCACTCGTAGCTGCAACCGCAGCCATAAATATCTATTGGCGCAGTCAGACGTTCTCGGAAGGAGTTCAGTGCATTGGGGAATATATGCGGCGCCGACTTGAGGCCATTGCGTCTAAGCATGGAAGCAGTTTTGCTGTTCGAGGACGAGGCATGGCGTTGGGGGTCGATTGCCAGACGGGCGAGACCGCAGAGGCTACGACACGCAGGGCATTCAAGAAGGGCTTGATTATCGACCGATGCGGCCCGCTCGATCAAGTTGTAAAATTCTTGCCTGCACTCACGATCGACATTCAAACACTAAATGATGGCCTTGAGATATTCGAGGAATCTTTGGCCGAAACACTGAATGGGGTAGGATCTTAGTGACCTGACCGACTGTTTATCCAGACGAGGCCAAAGTTGGGCTTACGATCGTCCGAACTGCGCCGAGGGATCATCGGGTGATGCCGCGGCGGCTTGCTGTCTAAGGCGGAGAGGGGGCTGCGGCGTCACTTCAAGCTGGATTGTTCGCCCCATGCCCTTGGTCCGCAGGAATTCCCCCTGCCCAGCACTGTTCATTTCCCAAAATCGATGGAGCGACTTCCCATGGCATGGAGTGAGAAAGAATTAGAAGAGCTTCTCGCGCGCTACGGCTCCGGCCATGGCGGCGGTGAGTGCATGGATCCCCGCTTCCGCAAGTTGGCTGACCGGATATTCTCCAAGGAAGGCACCTGTGCCACCCCCTATGCCGGAATCCCGACCTTTCTTGCGGCGCCTTACCTAGCGGTGGACCAGGAGTCTCCCGATTTTCGAGACCTGCAGGTGGCGATGATCGGTATGCCCATTGATCTGGGCGTCTCGAACCGGCCGGGTTCCCGGTTCGGGCCGCGGGCGCTGCGATCGATCGAACGGATCGGTCCTTATAACCACGTGCTCGACTGTGCGCCTGTCTTCGATCTAACGGTGGCCGACATCGGTGACGTTTCCTTCGCCAGCCGCTACCGGCTCGAGCAGAGTCACGAGGACATCGAGAGGCGGATCGGCCAGATCGTTTCAGCCGGGATCATCCCGCTTTCCGTTGGGGGTGATCATTCCATCACCCATCCGATTTTGCGCGCGGTCGGCAAGAAGAGACCGGTCGGCCTGATCCATATCGATGCCCACTGCGATACGGGTGCACCGTTCGACCAAACGAAATTCCATCACGGAGGCCCTTTCCGTAACGCCGTCTTCGACGGCGTACTCGACCCTACGCGCACAATCCAGATAGGCATTCGGGGCTCCGCGGAATATTTGTGGGAATTCTCCTACGACTCCGGCATGACGGTTATCCACGCCGAGGAAATTGCGAAAATGGGCATTGATGCCGTGATCGAGAAGGCGAAGGCGATCATCAGCGATGCACCAGCCTATCTATCGTTCGATATAGACAGTCTCGACCCTGCTTTCGCCCCCGGCACCGGGACGCCAGAGATCGGTGGCCTTACCACGCGCGAGGCGCAGGCGATCCTGCGCGGCATGAAGGGCATGAATTTGGTTGGCGGCGATGTGGTGGAGGTCGCGCCGCAATATGACGCCACCGCCAACACGGCCCACGCCGGCGCGCAGATGCTGTTCGAGATACTGAGCTTGATGGTCTTCAGCCCAGCGGTGACGAAAGGCAGCTGAGCTGTCGGCTAACTGAGAATGCGCCCGCCTGACGACTTGGAGACTGCGCTCATTGGTTCGCTGCGTGAAACGCTTTCCGCTCGATGGGTAGGTGAAGCCCAACGCTGCCAACAAGCTGCGTCAGCAGCACTTGGCGCATTGTCGACGCCGTTGCCCAGCACTGAGAACTAATGGGCGGGAGCGTATGCTGGTTCTGACTTCCAGGCCCCTCGCGAGGATGTCGACCGCATCATCAGCGAAGTGGTGAAGATCAGGCCGCGCAGAGTGGCGATGATCGCCCCGTGCGTGGAATGGTATCCAAGGAGACTGGAAAAAAGTCGGAGGACTTGACCGGCCACCCGAAAGCAATGAGCCATTCCGATACCGTGATCCCGGAAGCCGCCGGCTTCTGCCGGTTAGGTGCTCATGAAAATCTCACAGTAGGAGACAAAGCATATATGTCCAACGATACGTCGAAGCTCCCTCCGCTAAATTCGCTCAAAGCATTTGATGCTGTAGCCCGGTACGCCAATATGTCAAAAGCCGCAACAGCGTTGAATATTGCTCCCTCTTCTGTGACCCAACACTTGCGCAATCTCGAAGCGTACATTGGCGTAAAGCTGTTGACTCGCACGGCAAATTCGATCGCCCTAACTCAGGAAGGGAAGCGCTACTCAGCTGCCGTTCGCCCGGCATTCGACATCTTGGCTGCGGCAACCAGCTCTCTGCTCAGTCAAGACGACGATGGGCCGCTGCGCGTGAGTTGCGTGCCAACGCTGGAGAATTCGTGGTTCGCGGCACAGCTCGCGGCGCTGGAGGAGCGTATGCCAGGAGTATCCATCCAATGTGATTTTTCGCCGGTCCCACTTAACTTCGATCGCGATCACGTCGATTTTGCGATCCGCTATGGGGCCGGGACCTATCCGGACGCCGACTCCGAATTACTGTTCATAGATAAGGTGGCACCGGTCTGCACGCCTTTGACCGCACGCCTCATTAAGACCGCAGATGATCTACTAAAAATCGCGCGGCTTTCAAGCCCAGATGTGACAGCCGAGGGCCACTCGACATGGTACTATTGGGCAAACGCGTGTTATGGTTCCGAATTCGCCCAAACAATTGATGGTTTCAAGGGACTTATGCTGAACAGCTCGCGGTTTATAATCGAGGCGCTAAAGGTTGGGAAAAGCGTAGCGATAACCGACCATATAACCGCGAGTCCCGACCTTCGGCGAGGCCTACTGGTCGCTCCGCTTGGTCAATGGATTGACGCGCCGTACGGATACTACCTCTTGACGCCCAAGCGGCGGATGCCGCGGGTTGCCTCCAAGCAGCTCAAAGCTCTGCTGAAAAAGACTGCACACTTGCTGAAACCGCCACAACCTACTGAATTACCAAGCCATCTGACGACAGACGTTGCCGATAGCTGCGACTATGCCGGCGGTGGAAACGCCCTTTCTCATTCCTCCCAAAGAGCGATCAGCATCCATAGGCCTGACGGCGGCGCTATGGGCAACCTTCTCTGCCATCGCCCCTGCACTACAACGGATTGGCGGCCGGACAACGATCCTTATGGCTCAATCACGATGTAACCGAAATCACCGTTACGGACGTGCTCGCAGCGGCTGCAGCTCGAAATCGCAGGATCTAGTCGCCACTTATCCAGATAGCCGGTCTCCAGGTAAATTCGTGAGCGCCACTGCCGATTCTGGATGGAGGCCACCAAACCCACGAGCGGGGCAACGACCCCTTCGGAATCGCAAATGGCGATCGGCGGCATCTGTTCCCTCTCCTCGAGCTCACGTGCGGAGTAATCAGCATCGCCGCCATAGGGAAGGCTGGCCACAACAAACTCAGGTTCGGCGATCGCTACGTCGTCAACAAAAAAGCTCTCGTGAAAAGTCATATCAGCACCATGTCGCATGGCGTTTTCCCTGGCAAGACACAAGGCGTTAGGATCTATGTCGCACGCCGCGACTTTAAGGTCCGGCCTCTCGCATTTCAGCGAAATCGACAGCCATCCGCAGCCGGTTCCGACCTCTAGTATCCTCCCACCGGGAGGTGCATCGCGGATGACGCGTTCAGCCAACTCCCGGGTGTAATCATCTGGGATATAGCAACGGCGGTCGAGGCGGAATTCGCGCCCAAAGAAGCGAGTATGTCCGCGCAAATAGGCGTTTGGCTCTCCAAATCGCTTTCTGATCGTCAAGCGATAAAGTCGTGCGTCATCTGGTCCCGCGAGACGTAATAATTCCTCAATTTCTGCAGCCGACACATTGTGGTTTTTCAGTATTTCCAAAGACAATTCTCGCTTATTGACTGTTTCTGGAAGTGCCTCAGCATTCATTTATATTCTCCTTACTTTTTGGACACAGCGGTGCTGGACAACAAATTAGGGGCGGCGCAGAAGAGTGCCGGCAATTTTCATTGGCTGGAAGCGCTTTCACCAACGATATGTCCCTAGTGCCGACCACGATGGCGACGAGTGTCGGGAGCCAAATTTGTGCAGCCTTTATCGAAAAGGCTCCCCATAAGTTGCTAAATCTTACTTATGCCATCACGTTGTGGATTACAGCTGCTCCTTTTGCGAATGAGCATAGGTAATATCTAATGTTGCTCCAACCTTTTCCCATGTATCAAAGAGCTGAGGCCGAACCTAGTGATGCCAGTTGAGGTGACTTAATTGAAACTCAGACGTGATGCGCGAATTGCCCTCACGAATTTCAGCAATCGCCGGTTGAACCCTGGTGTCATATTGGTGTTCGGCATGCGTGATCCTATCGCGTGGCGCGGCTACGAAACTGGTCCTCACGACTCGCGGCTCGTGCCGCTGTACGCTACGGCCATCTCCGTAGTTGCCATCCGCCAAGGGCGTTTTGGCAATATTGTCCATGTATGGAGCCATTCAGAGTCTCCGTGCAGAACGCTGGTCGAGCGATGTCTAGGGAAATCTCATCTATTCTGCTGTTCGATTCATTCAACAGCTATCGGAGGGACCGCTCGACACACGATCATTGCAGGCGTTTCGAGTTTGACCGGAGTTCACGGCGACCACAAATTCGGGTTCCACAAGCGCCTGATGCCGTCCGCTGAAAATGGCTCTCCGCTACCTGTTCGCGGCCGGAGTCCTGCCGACAAGAAGTCCCATCCCAACCGAATCGCCGCTCTGCGGTCGCAAGCGCAAACGTACACTCTCCTTCCGAGAAAATTCCCGCAGGCAACCCTGCTGGGTGGTGACGGGGAACTTAGAAGGATCGACATGTATTGCACCTTTAAACTGTCCCAGAAAAGGTGCGCCAACCGAGGCAAGGACAGAAAGTGAGCGGTAAAGCAAAACTCATCTCGAACTACACCGTCGTTAAACTGCCGGTCAGCCAACTCCGACCGAGTGAGGAGATCAATATTGACCGCGGGGGGACGCTGGCCAAGATGATCGCCGAAGAGGGACGCTGGACGCGGCCAATCTTAGTCGAACACCGCCATTTGGTGATCATGGATGGCCATCATCGCCTTTTCTGTGCCATCCGGCTAGGACTGTCGTTTGTTCCATGCGTGTTGCTTTCGTACGACGATAAAAACTTGCATGTCACCTCCTGGTATGACTCTGCGCCCTTCGCTGTGGACCGCATCATTCAGGCCGGGCTTTCCGGGAACCTGATGAGCTTCAAGATGACCCGACACAAGTTACAGGTCGCGCTGCCAAACTGCTCAGTTGATCTCGATGACCTGAGATAACGGACGCTCAATGAACCAGGAGCATTCTCCCGACGAACCGGCCCCCCTGCGCAGCGAGTGGACGGTCGATTTGCTCAACAGTGGATGCGAACTGGCCGCTTGGGTCGACGGATTCGGGTCGCCTTTGCACGTAGTGTGTCCGGACCAAGCCGCCCAAAACTACCGCCAATGGCTTAAGGAATTGCAGACCATCTATGGCGATTGTCAGGTCCAGTTCGCGTTGAAGTCCTGCAAGTCTGCTTCGCTCTTGCGTGCATTCGCGATGGCCGGCGCTGGCGCTGACGTTTCATCTGCCTATGAGATGACTGCGGCCTTCATGAATCTGGTTCCAGCGCAGCGCATGTCGATGACCGGTCCGGCCAAGTCCGATTACGAAATCAATCTCTGCATCCGCCATCAGGTCGCCATCCATATCGACTGCATCGAAGAGCTGAAACGTGTTCTCGCATTGGCGGACGCTGTAGGCGGTGTCGGTCGTCTGTTTCTTCGGACCCGTCCCCTAAGCGAACCCGGCTCTCGCTTTGGAATGACCGACGATCAATTGATAGCGTGTTTGCCGCTGCTCGAATTGGCCAAAGTGGAGCGGATTGGTGTTTCTTTTCATATAAACGACTACCAAGTCCAGACGCGCGCAGAACAATTGCGTTTCTGTATCGCATTCCTACAGTGCCTCTGCGCCAGGGGTCTCACGCCAGGCGGCATCGACATGGGTGGTGGATATCCCATGCGCTACCTCGAGAGGTTCGATTCAGCTGCATACGGTCGTGGCGTCCATTGGGGCGGCACAGCAAAGCCCGGCAACTATCCTTACGCTACTGAGATTGCTGGGGCCCGTCACGCAGCTGCGGTGATTCAGACCGCTTTAGCTAATCCGGCCGATCTTGACTTCCTCCACCGTTATCGGCTGCCGATCCTGCTGCAGCCTGGACGCTCGCTTCTCGACCAGTGTGGGCTTAGCGCTTTCTATGTGATCGACGTCAAGGACCTTGGAGACGGTCGGTTCGGGGTGGTGCTTGATGGCATGTCCTTTTCACTCTCCGAAACCTGGTTTGGTGCTGATTTCGTGCCTGCTCCTGCGATTCTGCGCCGAGAAGGGCGCGCGGTGCCGCGACACAATGCGCGATATTTTCTCCTCGGGCGGAGCTGTCTTGAATCCGATGTCATCCGCTGTCGCGGCCTAGCAGCGGAGGGTGGTGTCGCCCGGGGCGATCTCGTCGTTTTCACCAATACCGCCGGTTACCAAATGGATTCGAATGAGAGTTCATTCCACCAAATTCCCTTACCCAAAAAGCTGGCAGCGGTACGGCGCGCGAGCGGTTGGAAGATCTTAGCCGACGAAACACCTTCAAAGGGATTGCTCTATGATCGTCAATAGCATTCTTGAAACTATCGGACGGACGCCCATGCTCCACATTCCTTTACGCAGTGGGGAGGTCGACCTCTATATCAAGCTAGAAATGTTCAATCCTACGGGGTCGATGAAAGACCGGATGGCGTTGAGCATGGTCGAGCGGCTAGATGAGGCTGCTATCGCTATTGTCGAGTCCTCGTCAGGGAATACGGCCAGTGCATTGGCCATGATCTCCGCCGTGCGCAGACTCAGATTCACTGCCCTTATGGACTCCCATGCAAGCGTCGACAAGGTCCTTACTGTGCGTGCATTTGGCAGCAACGTCCGAGTCGTTGGAAGTGACGATGGCGGCCTCGCCACAGACGAGCGTGACAGGGAAGCGAGGCGGATTGCGATCGAAGAGGACGCTTACTGGACCGAACAGCACAACAATCCAGCCAACGCGGCTGGCTACATCGGGCTGGCGACTGAGTTGCTGGATGATCTTGGCCCGACAATCACGCATTTTGTGTCGGCCATAGGTACCGGTGGGTCGGTTTGCGGGACGGCGGCTCAACTGAGGCTGCGTATCCCCGGGCTCCAAGTGATTGGCGTCGAACCTGTCGGAAGCGTCATCTTTGGCGGTCAAGGTGGACGCTATCGCCAATCGGGTACTGGTACGCCCCAAGGCGCCAACGTCGGCATGGTGATCGATTACGACGTGATGGATTGGGGTCGCAAGGTGGGCGACGACGAGGCTTTCTCGATTTGCCACTACTTGGCGCGCCGGCACGGGTTGCTCGTCGGCGGCTCGACCGGCGGAGCTATCTACGAGGCACTCAGCTTGGCCCGTGAAGTGCCGGTTGGATCGCGCATCGTTGCGTTAGCCTGCGACAGTGGCGCAAAGTACCTAGACACAATCTTTGATCAGGGCTGGCTCTCGACTCATGATATCCACATAATTGACGTTGAGACGCAATTTGCCAATCTTCTGGCGAATACACCGGCTGTGCCGGATACGCCAATCTGTCCAGATCCACTTCAATGAGTGTCGGTTACCATCGCCTTGGCGCGTTTTCAGACAAGACAAGCCCGGGCAAAACTTGCGATGAACGGGCGCGACATCGTAACGACTTGCCGACAGGGCTTCTTTGCAGAGGGCAAACGACGCTGCTAGAGATCCATAGATTAGTTTGGCTAATGCGTAATGCTCTTTTTCGAACAGTGACGTCGCACATAAAGTCTTGGACGAACGGAGGAAAATGTGAAAGCGGAATTAGCGGGTCGAGTGGCCTTGGTTACAGGTGCTGGATCAAAAAACGGGATCGGCCGGACCACAGCGCTGTGTCTAGCAGACGCCGGCGCGGATGTTGCCGTTACAGATATCACCCTTTCGCCAGAGCTCGAAGAGCTGGCCTCTGAGATCAGGTCAAAAGGTAGACGGTCTACGGGGGTCGCGCTGAATGTGATGTCGAGCGTCGAAATTCGCGCCTGCGTCGATGCTGTCGCTCGTGCGCTCGGGGGCATCAACATTCTCGTCAACAACGCTGGGACCACCGTCGGTGCGCTTCCTTTTCTCGACATTTCCGAAGCCGATTTCGACCTAAGCTATTTCGTCAATCTGCGTGGGCCTGCCCTACTTTCGCAGTTATGCATCCCGATCATGCGTGCTTGCGGAGGTGGGGCGATCGTCAACAACGTGTCAACGGCCGGCCTTGGCGCGGAGCAAGGGTTTGGCGCCTACACGGCCTCGAAGCACGCCTTGATCGGCCTGACCAAGACGATTGCCGCGGAATTCGGTGCATTCAACATAAGGTGCAATGCCGTCTGCCCCGGTTATACGGCGACCGACATGCACTTGGAAGTAAATGAACGGCTTGCCTCGCAAGCTGGCGTTTCACTCGCCGAAATTGCGCGACAACGCTATGCGAAAATTGCCCTTCTCAGGGCAGCTGAGCCTTCAGAAGTAGCCGACGCAATAGTTTTTCTGGCCGGTCCGCGGTCAGCATATATTACCGGCGTCGCGTTACCACTCGCCGGAGGGAGCCCCTACGGAATCTAGTCGCCAATGGAAGCCGCTTTCTTGACATGCCTCACCGCATGCATGCGAAAGTTCGTGACAGGCGCTGGCCCCAGCCCGAGGCGCAAATCCCCATACGCAATCGTCTGCGGCCCGCGGGTTCCTGCATGAGAGACTTGCGTATAGTAATCGCGGTGAGCCGCTTCGTCTGCATACGTGATGAATAGCGGGCGACAGGTGGTTGCTCCCCGATATGATTGAAGAGACGGGCTTACGATTGGCGCCAGGCCCGGTATCGGAGGGAGAACAATTATGGGTGGGTTTATCCGGCTTGATGTACCTTTGAAAGAGCGTTTCCATTCCGCGCGCAGGCTACGCTACTAGCGGAGTTGATCCGATGTCGAACGGGTGGTGTTCGAAACCGGCCCGCTGTCAGTCTGGTTCTATCATGAACTGATCCGGCAAGGGGTGCCGGCGATCTCTATCGACGCCCGTCACGCCAAAGCGGCGCTGGACATGGCGCCGAATAAAAACTGACGCGAACGACGCCGACGGCTTAGCGCACCTGGCTGAGGTAGGTTTCTATCGGGAACTGCGGGTGAAGGGCTACGACAGCATGCTGATACGCACTTTGGTTGCTGGACTACAAAGGTAAGCGATGTTCCGACGGCACCTTTCGGGGATCGGCGTGAAGGACGATGTTCGGAGCCTTTGAGGGCTTCGACATATGACAATTCAGAGCTTACGCTTAAGTCGAACGATTTGGAGCCGGTGCGCCGGTTCGAGGTGTTCACGGGCTCCGGCCGGCGACGCGAGGGGCCTCCAGAGGAGAAGGCGCGGATCGTTGCGGAGAGCTACGAGGCTGGTGAGACGGTTTGTGCTGTAGCTCGCCGATATGCGCTTTCCCCGCAGCAACTGTTTGCCTGGCGCCGAGCTGCGCGTCAGCGCTCGGCAGAGGCGACGGCACCAGAATCTCTGTTCGTTCCTGCGGTGGTTGCAGCGTCCTTGCCGGAACCGGTGGCGCAGCGCCCAGCACGACGACGGAAGCAGAAGACGGTCCGCGACGTCGGCCTGATCGAGCTTGAGATCGACGGTGTCGCCATGCGCGTTGGCCGTGGCGCCGATTCCAAGACGGTGGCTGCGGTAATCCGCGCTCTTAAGGCAACGACGTGATCGGGCCGACGGGTGCGGTCAAGGTAATGGTGGCGACAAAGCCAGTCGACTTCCGCAAGGGTGCGGAGGGGCTGGCGGCGCTGGTGCGCGAGACGATGGGAGCCGATCCGTTCAGCGGGGCCGTCTACGTCTTCCGGGCGAAGCGGACGGACCGGCTCAAGCTGATCTTCTGGGGCGGCACTGGCGTCTGCCTCTATGCCAAGCGTTTGGAGGACGGCGAGTTCCGCTGGCCGAAAGTGCATGACGGCATGATGACGGCCGCGCAGCTCTCGGCGCTGCTCGAAGGTCTCGACTGGCGGCGCGTCCATGAGGCGCGCCGGACCCGTGTTCCAGTCCAGGCCAGCTGACCCGCGACGAAGTGAATCAGCCTGGATTCCGCTGTCGCGGGCTGTCGGCGAATATGGTCTGATCCGATCATGGCGATGACGGCGGACCTGCTTCCCGACGATCCGGACGCGCTGAAGGCGATGGTCCTGGCTCGCGACGTCGAGAACGCCCGGCTGATCCAGATCATCAAGGAATTGCAGAGCCACCGCTTCGGCCGTCGTGCTGAGACGCTGCCAGAAGACCAGCTGCTGCTGGGACTTGAGGAAGCCGAACAGATCGAGGCGGCCGGCGGGGAGGAGAACGAACAGGCTGCTCCCGCGGAGCATCAGGCGCGTGTCGCCAAGCGCCGAGCGAACCGGGGCGCGCTGCCACCCCATTTGCAGCGCGTGGAGATGGTCGTCGACATCGAGGATCAAGCCTGCCCGTGCTGCCGCAATGACCTGCACCGGATCGGCGAAGACGTGAGCGAGCGGCTCGATATCGTTCGGCGCAGCTGCGTGTGATCGTCCTGCAAATATGCCTGCCGCGCCTGCGAGGGCGTGGTGATCCAAGCTCCCGCACCCGCCCGGCTGATCGAGTGCGGGCTGCCGACCGAGGCGACGGTCGCCCTGTTGCTGGTCTCCAAATATGCCGATCATCTGCCGCTCTATCGTCAGGCGCAGATCTACGCCCGGCAGGGCATCAATCTCGACGGTGCACGCTCGCCGACTGGGTCGGCCGTGCCGCCTGGCACCTGCGTCCGGTGCACGAGCGGCTGCTTGGCCAGCTGAAGACTTACCAAAACTCTCGCCGACGAGACCACGGCGCCGGTGCTCGATCCCGGCCGCGACAAGACCAAGACCGGGCAGCTCTGGGCCTATGCCCGCGATGACCGACCATGGAATGGCGGCGACCCGCCGGGCGTCGCCTATGTCTATGCGCCGGCTGGCCCATTCCGAGAACAGACGTTGCACAGCCAAGCCATCTTGACGCGTGCGCATCGTACAGTGGAAGGGCACGTTCCCGTGCGGAAACCCGGTTGGCGATGTTCTTCCAACCGAATTCGAACCTTTTGGTCAATATCCTTGGCCAGGACGTGTCGCCTTAGGTGCGGACCACGGCCGGATACTGCCATAGATTGGCGAGTTTCGCAGTTTTTCGGCTGCGCTATGGGCTGAATAGTAGCTACGAACCGATGGAGAACAATCAAAATGTCGTAGCAACTCGCGTTATAGGTCTGACGCCGGACCGGGATCCTGCCATCGCATGAATTCCTGGGAGACAATCTCGCATGATGGAGTAGTCGCTGGCGAACCAAAAGATAGCAGACATCGTTTCTGCGTAGGTGATCGTCTGAGGCCCGGCCAAGTCCGTGTCGGTCTTTGGAAAGCAACAGCGTACATTGAAAAAATTGAACCATCCGAAGGACGAGTTTATGCATGTAATCGAGGGCTCGGCTGTTGTAGAAGAAGATGGGCGCGAAAAGACCTTTTCGAAAGGCGATAGCCTCTTCATCCCATCGGGAGTCACTAGTCTGTGGAGGCAAGAGGAACAATGGAGAAGTACTTCATGGTTTTCGACACCTCAGAAAGCAGTGACTAACGCCTTGCGCCACCTCTGGGCGGCGGGGAGGGCACAAGCGGCATGGTATAGCAAATCCGGGCCGTCGCCAGCAGGATCGGTTGTATTCGACTGAGTTGCGTCTGGGGGCTTTCTCGGTGCCTTTTGCCGTAACCGCACGATAGAGTGGGTAATGCAATGTCGACGCAAATCAGTATGACTGACCCTAAGGGCCATGAGGTCGCATTGTGGCCGTCGCCAAGGACCCCAACGATCCCCATGGTATTTTTATTTCGGGCTGCGGGGATGTGGAAGACAATATGACCATTCCTTTAAGCTGTGGCTCACAATGGAGACAGCTCAATAGGCCGCAAGCCGACACCCCTACCGTAATGAAGTGCAAACCCAAGAGGAAAACTGTGACCTGCTAAACAGATGGCTGGAATGAGGTCTCGGTGTCGATAAGAGCGCCGTCTAAGCACAATCGCCCTCCCAAGGCGCACCGGGCCCGGCACGGAACTCAGTCTCCTGCCGGGCCTTCTTCCGTGAATGGCTGCGCTTTGGTAGACCCGTCTGGGCTCCGATATGTGGGGCCAGAAGCCGTGGGCAAACTCACTGCAGTTTAGCTATGCAAGACGTTTTTCACAGATTTGTAGAGCAAATCGCAGACAGCGCTGACGCGACTGACCTGCGCAACGCTCTTGGGGAGATTGCCTCTTCGCTCGATTTGCCGTCTTTTGCCTATCTTTTCCCTTCTTCTGGCAAGGGCCGCAAGGTGCGCCTGATATCCACCTATCCTCAATCCTGGACATCTCACTACCTTCACAGTCGGTATGAAAAGATTGACCCAGTAATTCATCAAGCGCGTGGTGGTCAGGAACCATTCAACTGGGATGCGCACGGTGCTGATCTCGAACTGTCGACGCAGCAGCGACAATTGATGGATGAGGCGACGCAATTTGGCATTCACTGCGGCTTCACGATCCCGATCCATGACAGCACCGGTAATTTTGCAGCACTGACCTTCGCCTCCGATGAAAGGCGACCACCGTTCTTTCGCCTGATTAATCGATATGACCGCGCGCTCGAACTCATCGCGATCTTCTTCCATCTTCATGCCTGTCGCAAGCTGGCCGACGGCAGGACCGTGGATGGCGTTACCCTATCTCGAAGGGAAATGGAGTGTCTGAAGTGGGCGGCTCGGGGCAAGACGGCGTGGGAAATCGGCCGCATCTTGGGAATCAGTCGGAGCACCGCAGCCTATCATCGGGATAACGCCAGGAAGAAGCTTGGCGTGAAGACGGCTATCCAGGCAGCTGTTCGGCTTGCACTGTCGCGGCCATCTCTCTTCACCTGACCTCCCGGAACCTGGGCACATACACAGGTTGTTTCAACTCCAGCCTTTGCCTTCAATCGCAGGTGCTATCCATGCGAGGAGAAGGCCATCATGTTGCAGTTGATCACGCCGGGTTGTTACGCTGAGTTCAGCGACGAGCTCGAGCAGATGCATCGCTTGCGGTATCGCGTTTTCAGGGATCGACTTGATTGGGACGTTTCGTTCAGCGGCGGCTTTGAGGTCGATCCGTTCGATGCGCTTCGTCCCCATTACCTATTGCTGCGTGCGCCCGCCGGACGCATCGACGGCTGCGTGCGCCTGTTGCCGACTACAGGACCGACGATGCTGCGTGATAGCTTCTTCGCTCTTCTTGCCGACCGTCCAACGCCGGAAGATCCACGTGTTTGGGAAAGCAGCCGTTTTGCGCTTGATCTGCCGCCTTCCGCGCCCAAACAGGCGGGCATCGCAATTGGCACCTACGAGCTGTTTGCCGGAATGGTCGAGTTTGGTTTGTCACGCGGTCTGCGCAGCATCGTCACCGTAACCGATCTGCGCATAGAGCGGATTTTGCGTCGCGCCGGCTGGCCACTCGAACGGTTGTCCAATCCGCAAACAATTGGCAACACACGCGCCGTTGCCGGATATCTCGACGTCTCGAGAGAGAGCTTGGAAGCCCTCCGCCGCAATGGCGGGCTCAAGGGCCCGGTCCTGTGGACCCCGGTCATTAAGATCGCCTGAGCCTGCAATCCGACCTTTTCTGGAAATGATGCAATGGACGAAACAAAACCTGGCCCTGCTTGGCCGGACAGGGAAGATGATCGTGCCTATGTCGACCAGCTCACCAGCCGAGGCTGGGCCTGAGAATTCCTCAGGCGCAATCCGGACTTCCAAAAGGATCTGGCGAACGCGCTACGCGGTGCCGAACGCACGAACGCCCGGTCCATGCACATTATCAGCCTCGCTTCGAATACTGTTGATCTGTCGCGCTAGGGCCTTCTCTTTTGCAAGCTCAAAAGGAACTGATGCGAGCGTCTTTTGGTGCCCCTGCCAATGTCCGCATGTTTTGCCCGTTGTGGTCGAAACGGCGGCGCGGCCGCGCGGGGTCGGCTTGCTTGATCTCGCCCGGCACTCCTGCCACATCTCCATGCTCGTCACGCGGGACGGGCATCAGCACCTCCTGGTCGAGGACAGTGGCAGGAGCTTGCAGCTGGCTGCTTCCGGTGTCAGCATCCTCGAACCTGTGCGATTGACATCTTCGGTCCTCTGGTCGCCAGAGGAACTGAAGCAGCGCCTGAACGCGTTGGAATGTCTGAACAGCCTCTGTTGGACCGGCAGGCTGCAATCAGGATTCTTTCCGACCGAGCCCCGTTGCTCGCGGTTGCGCCGAGTCTTGCATGCCCTCGACGGCTTCATCGCTGGCGTATCACACCGCGAAATCGGCCTTGCTCTCTTCGGCAGAGCCCGTGTCGAGCAGAACTGGGCCGTCTCCGGTGACCATCTTCGAGACAGCGTTCGCCGTGCAGTCAGACGCGGGCGCTCGCTAATGAACGGTGGTTATAAGCGTCTTCTTCTATAACGCCACCATCAGGCCTTTTGGCGGCCAGAGAACAGCTCCTTGTACCCCGCCACCACCAGCCAGTGGGCGCGCGCGAGATGGCTGCGAACAGCCCTTTGGGCGCGCGCTGGCTCTTGCACCGGATCGATTCCCAATATCGCCTGGGCCATCTCTTCTTCGCTGGCATTGCCGGCGCATGCGTCCAAGAGCTTCAAATATGTCGTGAAGTTCTCATCGTCGTATGCGGTCAGGCTCTCCGCCCATGGGACCTCGTCGGCAACAGCAGGTTTTAGCATTCTGTCTATCATTTCATCTCTCGCTGTAAGACTTATCGCGCGCCGCGCAGATCTTTGACCGCACAATATCCTAAAATAGGATAATCCGAAACTGGGATTAGTCCATGAGCCGGTTCCTTCTTGGCCCGGTTCGTCTGATGCCGAAATCACTTCGATCAGCTCGCCAGCGCCGGCTGCTACAACGGCTGATTGCGGCGCGCAAAACCAAAGGGGCCACCCAGACCCGGGTTGCCGATATGTTGGGCCGCCCACAATCCTTCGTGGCCAAGTACGAGGGGGTGAGCGTCGGCTGGACGTCATTGAGTTTCTCGACGTCGCCGAGGCTCTCGGTGTCGATCCTTGCGAGCTTCTGGCACAATTGCGTCGCGCTCGTGACCTGTAGATGGCGTGCGTTTTGTTTGGCTGCCAAACTTCACGATTTCCGTCCCTGAGTTCACGGCTCAGGGGATTTGCCCTCGCGAAATGATGCCGTGCAGCCGCTCGCCCTTTGTTGTCTCTGATCTTTGTAGAGAATACTCCGTGGTGAAATCCTCGACAAGAGGGTGGCTTCTCGTGCATGGAAATCCGAGAGGTCTTTGCCCGCAATCTGCGTAGGTATCGTCAAAAAAAGAAATTGTCCCAGGAAGCGCTGGCGCATGAGGCTGGCGTTGACCGAACATATGTCAGCGCACTTGAGCGGTCGGTCTATGCCGCCAGCATTGATACGGTGGCGAAACTCGCCAGAGTGCTCGGAATCGATCCGGCCGATCTACTCAACCCTCATTCTGAATAAATCTGGAAGCGGGGACGAAAACGCGGTTGATGAGACTCGGCCAGAAGGTTTTCAGGCATTCATGCTGCTGACAGGAACGCCCGCGCGCCTTCGCAGCCGGTGCTCGTGAACCGAGCCCGCTTTTCTTCGGCAAGCTCAGGCGGTCTCGGCCATTCGGCTTCGCCCCTTGGCGTGGGCAGCCCTTCGGCCTGTGACGGCCGCCGCCTTTGCGGGCGGCGCGGTTTGTCTGTTGGCCTTTCGGCGGGGCGGGCGGCACTCCCTTAGACCCGCCGCGGCAGCCCGCAACCCTTCGCGTGCCGCTCAGGGTCCTCCTCTTCGTTCCGGTCCTTCGGATGCGGTCCGCCTACCACGGCGGGCCTTTCCGGTCGCGACTCGCCGCCCACCCCGCTCACATGGGGATTTTGTCGTCAAGACTGTCTTCGCATATCCACCTCAATGGGTTGTGATCCAAGGTCCGAGCCTGTCATCTTGGCGCGGTGACAACAGCGGTCCAAACTCACATACGGTCGCTGCTCTGCGGCAGCTGCACCAACATCCCGCTTTCGTCGGTAAGGCTAGGGGAACGCGACCAATCTTCCGGACGGCATTTTAGGCCAAATGGGGGGAAGGTTCGTTCGCCCAGGATCAGCCGGGAGCGATCAATCCCGGCCGATGGAGAAGAGTGCGTTGATCATGCCGGCTTCATAACAGCGCCCTCAATGACAGCACCATGATGAACGTACTTCCACAGCGCGATCCGAAGTTTTCTCGCGAGCGCAATGATGGCCGGCTTGCGGCACCTGCCGCCGTCGATCGCGACTCGCTCCTGGAACCATTGTGCCAAAGCCGATCGAGGTTGATGCAAAAGCCAGAACCACGACAATTGCACCATCACGGTCCTCAGCCTCGGATTGCCCGCCTTCGATACGCCCTGTTCCCGGCTGATCGATCCGCTTTGCCACGGTGTCGGTGTCAGACCGGCATAGGAGGCAAGCTGCCTTCGATTCGCAAATTCGCGATACAGACCCTCGGACCAAAGCACCTCGGTAAAGTCCGCTCCCACGCCGCGCAGTTGCTTGAGCATCGACATTCCATTGGCGACTTTTGAAGGCTCGCATTCTTTGCGAGCCGCTTCGTCGCTCGCTGCCTCCACGTCCTTGATTTGCCGAAGCACGAGCTCGATCCGGTCCAGTGCACGGACAATCTCCGCTTTGAGATTCGACGGTAGTTCACGACCGTCTCCGGTCCTGAGTTCTTCCAGTCGAGTGCGCCGGTTCCGCTTCAGCGGCTAAAATCCAACGATGCCCTGTGAGAACAAGAGCCCCTTGATCCGGTTCACAATCTTGATCCGCTCCGCGATGAAAGCGCGTCGCTCGCGGCTGTCGCGCTTTCGGTCCTCTTGCTCGGGCGTTGGCGGAACGACCATAGCGCATACCCGCGGCTCGCCGCGCTTGTAGGCAAGCAGGGCGCGAAGGAGGGTCTCGCCGTCCAGCTTGTCTGTCTTCGCCCGGCGTTTCCTGCGTGACGTGGCGATGGATGCCGCATCAACAACATGGCTTTCGATGCCATCACGCTCAAGGATCCGATGTATCCAGAAGCCGTCCAGGCCAGCCTCCTGGACTGCGATCACCGGCACGTCACGGCCCGTTCTGCGCCGAACTGTCGCCTTCAGCTGGCGGACAAGGTCGAACGACGATGCGCTTTGACATCTTCGCTCCGTTGCACGGCAACAAACTTGTCACCAACCAGGTCGAGCGACTGAGTTCCAGGGACAGGAAGATAGCGCCGAGCGTCGTATGGACGGCATCGGTTTCAATCTCAGTCGCGTTTTCAGCCTTCATGTGTTCTGTCCCTCCAAGTTGTTCATGAGCAATGCGTCGGTCAAAGCGAGTTGATCGCAGCTGCGGTCATCGCTTCGCGATGTGGTTTTGGTTGTTGCCTGCCCCCGCTCGCGGGGTGGGCGACGCTCCTTTCTAGGCCCGCTGCGGCAGGCCGCAATGTTCGCTCCGCTCACATCCTCCACTCCGTTCCGGCCCTTCGGGTGCAGCCTGCCTCGTTCAGCGAGCCAAGCCAGTCGCGGTCTGCCGCCCACACCACTCACGGGGCAGGCACGCGAGATCGGGATCGAGCGCTGCCTCCACACCCATGGGATCTTCCGGGGAAAGGCGCGGCGATTGGTGAGCGGAGGATAAGACATGCGTGCAAACAGCGAGCGTTGTGCCAGCACAGAGGCTGGCGCAGGCAAGGGCGGGCGCCCCGGCGCCAGCCTCTATCAGGAGATCACCGACCGCATCATTGCCGAGCTGGACCGCGGTACCGTGCCATGGGTCAAGCCATGGGGCAGCGCAAAAGCAGGCCTTGGCCTGCCGAGGAATGCGTCAGCGGGCGCCAGCCACCGCTCCTGCAGCAAAAGACCAGTAGCTGTCGCAGCAGGCTGAACAAGGCATTTTATCGGCGCCGAGGGGGGGCCGTGCTCGCCTTACGCAGGCGCATAGCTCTGACATGACGTCCGGGAGATTGATGCCGGGCAGTCCATCAACAATACCCAACAACCATCCTGATTCGAAGCGCATCTAAGCACGTCCATTTCAGGCGTTAGTCGAGGCCGCATTGACCAGGGGTACCTTCTTGGTCCGCTGGAGGTGGGCGGCCGCCCGTCGACAACGGCTTCTTCAAATGTCGCCCGTGCAGGGACGACCGTAAAAAAGGGCGCACGAGGCGCCCTTATTTCCGATCGGCGATCAGCAGCCGCCTTCACCTTTCGTTGTTAGAAGCGGTAGGTGACACCTGCGCCTATCAACCAGGGATCGAGCTCCGCCTTTCCCGTCAGCTTCGCGCCGTCGACAGTGACGTCGAAGTCTGGCTTGAGGAAAAGCTTCTTCACGTCGAAGTTGACGCCCCAGTGCTGATCCACCATGTAGTCGAATCCGACCTGCAGCGCAGTGCCGAACGTATTCTTAACCTTGAGAGCATCGGCACTGCTGGCACCCTGGTTATAGAAGATCGTGTAGTTCACGCCGGCGCCTACATAGGGCTTGAACGCGCCTAAATCGGTAAAATGATACTGCAATGTGAGCGTGGGGGGCAGCAGCCAAACCTTGCCGATATTGCCCAGCCCGCCGATCGTACCTTGGCCCCCGATGTTAGCATAGGTGGTGCCGAGTATGAGCTCGGCGGCGATGTTGTCCGTGAAGAAATAGGAGATATCGAGTTCCGGCGTCACGGTCTTCGAATACGAAAGATCGGAGCCGGGCACCGCATTGACGTAGCCCGAATCCTCAGTGACGACCCCCAACGCACGCAGGCGGATCTGCCAAGGGCTAGGCGCTTCCGTGACCGAGGCTCCCGCCTGCGGGACGCTCGCCGCTTGCGCAAGGTCCGCCGCGACGGCCTGCTGTCCCATCACAATGAGGACAACGGCCGCTGTTACTCCCCGCGCCGCGCGCATTTGGTTTCTCGCCATGATATTCTCTCCTTGCTCTTCAGAAATGTGGACTGAATTACGAAAAATCTTGCTCGAATTGCTCGATATTGGCGGAGCGCTCATGCCCAGTTTGCTTCGCGGCTGCGACCGCATGTTCGGGGCGCATGATCATGGGATGATTTCTCCTCTTTCCGTGCCGCAGCGCGTTTTGCGGAGTGCGCTGCAGGTGTCGTGCCAAATGAGAAAATCATTTCGTAACAATGCGATCACCCTGATGGCGCTGTGTCTCATGTCCGACATCGTCGAAGATGCGACAACGAAAGCAGCCGTAACCGCCTGATAGAACCTCCTGTGCCACTCGGTGGGCACTGCGGAATAAGCAGTGAAGCTCACCGCGAAACTGCCCGAGCTTTGGATCGACATCGGGGACGGGGCCATCGACGACCACTACGTCGCCGGTGTCGGGCGCGGCACAGCCTGAAGACTCTGCGGCGGCGATCTTCGAATAACTGCGTTTACGACAGGTCCATCCTGGCCCACCGGTGGGCGCGCAAAAGCTCTTTGCGGCCTCATCCCTCCGCCTGGATTGAGTCGCATGGACCGAATGGCGCACGTGGTTGTGGAACCGGCAGAGTGGTCATAACGCGATTGTCTTCCAACTCTCTTTACAGAGATTCGACAATTCAGTTGGTGAAGGTCCCATATCGCGCAATTATTGATGCGCTTAGGTCTGGGCATGAGCCCATCCGAAACCATCTGATCAAGAGCATCGATCCGACACCAACATAGAGAATTGCTTCCCCATGAGAGAGGCCTCGCTGCGTCGGGATCGAGCCAGTGCAACGGCACTTTAGGGCGAAGGATCTGGTAGCTCTTGCAACTGCCGATCTCGATGGACAAGGCATATCGCGATCTGTCCGGCAGAGACACACGGTTCTGCACTGTCCCTTCATGAAGACTTCGTGCTGGTCTTCATAAGAGAAGTATTTTTGGTGCAGAAGGTGCCCGATTAGCTATTCGGAAAAAGGGGATATCGACGTGCAAATCGGGCGCCGCCGTGAGGCGTCCCCCTCAATGTCGGATTTCCGACAGGATCGCAAATCCCACAACCCACTGTTTAATAAGTTTTTCCTTCTCTGGCACGGCCCATGCATTGGACTCTGCGAACGCTTCAGTGAGACGTCTCCATGATCATGCGCACCGAAAATGCCATCGCAGTGAAAACCGCGCTCTCGCCTGCCATCAAGCCGCCGAAAGGCCGGCGCGTCATGGTTGAGGCGGACGATTGCGCCGGCTTCAAACACCTCGGTGGGCTGCGTCTCCCGTGACGGCGACGCGGGCATCCAGACGGGCGGATAAGACATGCGTCGTTGCCCCACGTCGCCGGCCTGACCCCTCGATTGTCACCGCGCTGGAATGCTCGGGTCTACAATCGACGACGCGAACGCGCTGGACAAATTCTCGCAAACCCGGTCGGGACTGGGGGCTCCGAAAACGTCCGCGAGGGGCTCAATGGTTATGGCCGATATTCCCCGAGAACAAGCCACCTAGTGGGAAGACTCTATAGGAGGAAAGCAAGTGGAGTTATCTTGCGTTGGGGTCGGTGCTGGGCCGTCTAATTTGAGCCTTGCGTGTCAGATATACGAGCAAGTTGGGCAAGGGGCACTGTTCCTGGATCGGCAGGTCGACTTCCGCTGGCATCCAGGCATCGCATTCGATTCCTCGGAGCTCCAGGTCAGCCACTTCAAGGATTTGGTCACACTGGTGAATCCGCGATCAGCCTACACTTTCGTTAACTTCCTGCACGAGAACGGGCGTTTGTACCACTTCCTGAACGCACAGTTCGAGGCTGTGTTCAGAGCTGAGTTTGAGCAGTACCTGAACTGGGCCTTCCACAGGAACCCACTTGTCCATGGCGGCGAGACCGTGCACGAAATCCGCTTTGACGGCGCGTTTCGGGTGCGGACCGATAACGCGGTTCTCGGCGCCAGAAACGTCGTGGTCGGCATTGGCAAGCAGGCGCAAATTCCGCCTCAATTTCAGGGCTGGATTGGACGCAACCTGTTCCACTCATCGGTTTTACTGCACATCCACCCTGAGGTGCGGAGAAAGCATGTCTGCGTGGTCGGCGGAGGCCAGTCGGGAGCCGAGGTGATGTTGCACCTTGTCGGCCTGCCGAACGAACGGCGGCCTGCCTCGATCACTTGGGTCTCGCAGCGCGAAAACTAT
Organism: Mesorhizobium sp. C416B; assembly: GCF_030323165.1. Lineage (NCBI taxonomy): Bacteria > Pseudomonadati > Pseudomonadota > Alphaproteobacteria > Hyphomicrobiales > Phyllobacteriaceae > Mesorhizobium > Mesorhizobium sp. C416B. The sequence continues at coordinate 2,577,731 of NZ_CP100471.1, read as the reverse complement.
CTGCCTCTGGACAACAGCCCGTTCACAAACGAGTTGTTCATGCCCTGCTTTTCGGATCGTTTCGCGGCGATGAGCGAGTCGCAGCGTAAGCTGCTCCTGCGGCGTTTCGTGCTTGCCTCGGACGGCATTTCGGAAAGCACGTTGCGCGCGATCTATCAGGCGCTCTACCGCCACGCATTTTTCGAGCCAAACCGATCCGACATCACACTACGGCCTGGCTGCACCGTCTCGCACTGCATCAACGCCGGCGCGGGTCACAGGCTGACCCTGCAGCACGGCATGGTCGAGGTCGAAGAAGTCACGGCTGACATCGTCATCCTGGCCACCGGTTACGAGAACGCGGTGCCAGACTTCTTGGAACCCATCGCGCACCGGCTGGAGCATATCGACAGTGAATTAGCTATTCGCGAGGACTTTTCGGTGAGCTGGGACGGACCGCGTGACAGACGCATCTTCGTACAAAACGCGAGCCTCGGGCAGCGCGGCCTGGCCGATCCGAACCTAAGCCTGCTGGCCTGGCGCGCGCGCCGCATCCTCGATAGCCTTCTTGGGCGCGCGCCATGCGCGAACCCGGAGCATCCTGGCTTCATCAGCCATACCTCGATCGAGAGCTGGCCCGCCCCCGTAGCCGAAGAAATGGGCAGCGGGATATGACTCTTAAACTTCTGATCATCGGCGGTGGCATCCTGGGAATGATGTCCGCCTCCGCTGCGGCGAAGGCCGGAGGCTTCTCCGAAATCATCGTGACCGAACAAGTTCTTGGACCAAGCGGAGCATCGCATTATTCTGGGGGCGTTCATTTCCCCTACGGTTGGCAAGACCATACCAGGTCGCTCACTCGAAAGAGCGGCGTGGTCTTGGCGGCCATGGCTGGGTCGGCGGTCAGCGAATGGTGCCGGCCTTTAGCGATGCGTGTCGCGGCTGGACCGGGTGAACCGATTGATCCGGGCCAGTTTACCGAACTCCTGGATCCGGCTGAGCCTGAGATGGGAAGTCTCGCGCCGAGCTTCTGCGGACAACATCCGTCGGAGCGGAATGCACTTAGCATCCCCATCCCACATGCGTGGGACCGTCTCCGTGGACCCGCAACTTGCCCAGCGCCCGACTGCCCTAATTGGGATGTCCGACCAACCAGTCTTTCCAAAAGGAGGCCTTTCGCATGTTGACTGATACACAAAGAGACAAGTGGCAGAAAGACGGATACGTCAGGCTCGAAAGCTTCTTTGCGCCAGCGGCTCAGGAAGATATCTCTAATTTTGTCGAAGATGTGTCACGCTGGGATGTCAGCGATGATAAATGGCTCATGTGGTTCGAGAAGACGACGGGCAATCGAAAGATCATATCGAAGATCGAGAATTTTCTCGATTTTCATCATCCATTGCGTCGTTTGCTATTAGAAGATCAGCGCATAAAATCAGCGGTTGAAGAGTTGCTTGGCGAAGATTCGCGCAGGCTCAAGGAGTTGCTTATTTTCCACTACCCAGACAGCGGCGGCTATCTCCCGCATCAGGACATTTATCACATTCCACACAAACTCCCCGACCGGATGGTCCATGCGGTGGTTGCCATCGGCATCGACGATTCCGACCCGGAAAACGGCGGGCTTTTCTTCAGCCCCGGCAACCACAAAAAGGGGGTCTTTCCCATGGATGCCGGTGGGGTGATCTATCCTCAAGTCGCCGAAACGTTCTCGTGGGAACCCGTAGTATGGAAGGCTGGCGACATCTTCATCTTCGACGATTACGCACCGCACTACTCACGACCGAACAAAAGCAATCGTTCTCGGCGGACACTCTACTTGGTGTTCCAGCGTGCCTCAACCGGTGGGCCGACCCGCGCTGAATATAACGTGCTTAAGCGCGCCCTTAACCCGCCCGAGGGCAAAGTGGCCGATCTTGACAATCTCAAGCCCCCAAATGGGATCTTCTATCGCGATTGAGCTCACGCAGCCAGGCGGAGGCATGCACACGAAACTGATCGACCGCTCAAAAATGCGCGGACGGTATGGCGGTCTGATTTGCGGGCTCGCGTAGCATCGGACGCTTTGGCACGTGGCTTGTGGAGGTGGTCGCAAGCGATCTTCTGTGTGCCTACAGCCCGACTAGCGCCCCCTTGGTCGCCCGCCTGCCGGCCCAGAGCTGCACTATCCTGGCCGGGCCGCCAACGGGTCGGACTGCCGTTTCTCTCCGTGAAGTGCACTTGAGGCTGTTCGTTGGCAGCCGAAGGTCCGTCCCACTCTTCAACAGCTTAGGTTCGTTGTCATGCGCAAATACACCTTTTCTCGAACGGAGCTGTCGCGGGCGTTCGGTATCGACACAGCCACGCTTGGAACGGGCAGCGCTCGCACGGGGTTTTCGTTCGGAAAGGTTGGACCCGGGGTCACATCCGAGCCCCACCGTCACGACGAAATCGAGGCCTTCGTGGTCCTGTCTGGTGCGGGCAAGGTCACCACCGACCTTGGGGAAATCTCGGTCGGGGCCGGCGACGTCGTTCTGTTCCATCCTTTTGAAGCGCATGTGCTGCGCAATGACGGGAACAAAGACCTGGATTTCGTCGATGTCTACTGGCGGGACGGCGAGGCCGCCCTTGATGCCGCTGCAAAGACCACGGCTCCACGCGGGCCGACCTTCGTCTTCTCCGCGCCACCAACGCCAAATGGCGATCTGCATCTGGGGCATCTTTCTGGCCCCTATTTCGGCGCCGACGTCTATACCCGTTTCCTGCGCATGAAAGGAGTCGAGGCGTATCACCTGACCGGAAGCGACGATTACCAGAGCTACGTCGCGACACGCGCCGCTACCGATCAATGGACGCCTGCAAACGTGGCGCGCTACTACTCCGACGAGATTCGCGCCACGCTTGCAGTTCTCGATTGTGACGTCCACAGCTTCCAAGCCACAATGGGCGATGACGGTTACCGCGAATTTCAGGCCGCGTGTTTCCGAACTCTTCTGAGCAGCACGGCGGTAGATCTGCGCCAGAGCCCTGCGCTTTTCGATGCTGTGACAGGCCACTATCTTTATGAGCCGGATGTTAGAGGCCTCTGCCCCGATTGCGGCGGCTCCGCCGCAGGCAACATCTGCGAGGAATGCGGCGCCCCAAACCTTTGCCACGACCTGGGTGCAGCGCGGTCACGGCAGTCTGCCGAAGCGCCGCTGGTCGGCTCCCTCCGCCGTCCGGAACTTGCCCTGGACCGCTGCTACGACAATATCGACCGGCATCTAAGGGCATCAGGCGTTCCACTACGCATCTTGGATCTCTTCGCGCGCCTACGCCAACGCGGCGAATTTTCAGTCCCCATTACCCACCCCTCGGACTGGGGCCTGCCGGCCGAAGGGTTCCCGGGGCAAGTGATCTGGGTCTGGCCGGAGATGGCCTTCGGTTTTCTTTACAACATCCAGGCGCTCGGCCGCTCGCTGGGTCGCGACTGGAAGGCGGAGGTGCCCGGCAGCGACTGGCAGATTGTCCATTTCTTCGGCTTCGACAATTCCTTCTACCACGCGCTACTCTACCCCGCTCTTTACGCCGAGGTCTTCTCCCACTGGACGCCGCGCATCCACTATCACGTCAACGAGTTCTACCTGCTCGACGGCAAGAAGTTCTCAACCAGCTGCCGCCACGCGGTCTGGGGCAAGGACGTTCTGAGCCCAAAGACAGTCGACGTCGTGCGCCTCCATTTGGGCCTGACACGCCCGGAAGGGGAGCGGACGGATTTCACGCTGGACGGGCTGCGCCGCACCGAGAAGGAGGTCTTCCAAGGGATTTGGCTGAACTGGCTTGATGCGTTGGACCAGGAAATCAAGCAGGATTTTGCCGGCCGTGTACCCGATGCAGGCGACTGGAGCCCAGTCGACCGCGCCTTCTTTGCTCGGATAGAGATCTATCGCGCGGCGATGGAGCGGGCATATTCGGACGAAGGCTTCTCGGTCCGGCGCGCGGCCGCTCAGGCCTGCGATTTCGTGCGCGATTGCGTGATCTACCGTCGGGCGCGAGACTATGCGGCTGCGCGATGTTTCTACCCCGCCCGCAATCGAACTTCGCTAGCCCTTCAGACGACGGCCGCTGCGATCATGGCACCGACAGTCGCTCCGTTAATGCCCCGGTTCGCCAGAACGCTGGCGCGAGGCATCGATGGCGTCTCAACCGAAACATGGCCCCGGTCCGTCCAGCGCCTTGCACCCGGGACGCGCTTTGATCTCAGACCCGTGTTGGTGTTCTACGCCAAGTCCGGCAATCCTCATCTCGATGAGGAGGAAGCACTATGAGCCCGAAGGTGCACCAGTGAGCTGTCCCAATCTCGACCAGATTTGCGCGGCAACCAAAGCCGACCATGCCAAATATGCTGTCACTGGGGCGACCGAAGCCGCTATCAAACGGTAGAGACCAGATTAGCGGCCCTGAACCAGCGCGTCGTCGACAACCCTGGCCCGCGCCTTCGAGGACCGCTCGGCCGATCGCTTCCCAGCCCTTGCTGTTCGTGCCGCAATGCCGTGTGGGCTCGACTGCGCTGACAACCTCTGCGGCATCGGCATTCCGTCCTCCAGCCGGTCAAGGCTGTCATGCGATTCGACCCGCTTGGTCAACCTGGCGCCCTGGAACGTGCGCCGATCACCAATGTGAATGCGAATGCCTGCGTGATGCTATCTTCTATTCTGTCCGAGACCGTACCAACGCGGCATTCAGCCGAAGAACAACTGAGCTACTGACAATCGGAATGTAGCAGGTTCAAATTCGGGTCCGAAACAGGATATTGCTCACAACCAGCGTTCAGCATCCGGCATGGTGCACAAGCTTCCAATCAGACCCGCGCAACGCACAGCCCTTTGCCTGAAGTATTCGGCGAGGGCTGCCAAATCGCAAGCGTATCCTCCTTAACATTCACGAGGTCTTCGCCGAAAATGCAGACGCTTGTCGCGGGAGAGATAGATGCCTAAATTATTAGGGTGCTCCTCAGGATTGCGTGTTTGCTCCGGTATGACGGCCCTAACCGAGGAGCGATTCTACAATTTACATGTTTGGGGATCGCTCGCTAGGTACTCGGCCTGTGACCCGGCAAGCCGATGCTTCAGATGCCGCCCATGCAGAGATATTTCATTTCGAGGTAGTCCTCGAGGCCATGGCGGGAACCCTCCCGCCCGATTCCGGACTGTTTTATCCCACCGAACGGCGCCGCTTCCGAAGACATCCGGCCGGTATTTACCCCCACCATTCCATATTCCAAGGCCTCGGCGACACGCCAGACACGCTTCAGGTTGGACGCATAAAAATAGGCCGCGAGGCCGTAGATCGTTTCATTGGCATCACGCACGACCTGATCGGCATCTTTGAAGTGAATAATCGGTGCGAGCGGCCCGAATGTCTCTTCGCGCGCGACGGTCATCTCGCTGGTGACACCGGTCAGGACCGTTGGTTGGAAAAACGTGCCATTCGTGCCGATGCGTTTACCCCCGCATCGAATCGCGCCGCCTTTAGCTACGGCATCGGCAATATGGGATTCAATCTTGGCCAAAGCCTTCTTGTCGATGAGGGGTCCTATGTCCACTCCGAGCGCGAAACCGTCACCAACTTGAAGTTGGCGAGCCCGTTCAACGAATTTCTCGACGAACTCGTCATGAACGCCCGACTGGAGGTAAAGTCGGTTCGCTGAGACGCAGGTCTGGCCGGCATTGCGGTACTTCGCCTGGATGGCACCATCCACCGCGGCATCGATATCGGCGTCATCGAAGACGATGAAAGGTGCATTGCCGCCGAGCTCTAGGCTGACTTTTTTGATCTGGTCCGAGCACTGGCGCATGAGTAAGCGCCCGATCTCAGTAGACCCGGTGAAGCTGATCTTGCGGACCTTGGGATTTGTGCAAAGTTCGCGGCCGACCGCGTCACCTTCGGATGCGTAGATCAGGTTGACGACGCCTTCGGGAAAGCCTGCCTGATGGGCGAGGGCGAACATTGCTCCAGCCACCAGCGGCGTCTGTTCAGCGGGCTTGAGGACGATCGTGCAGCCCGCCGCCAAGGCTGGCGAGATTTTGCGCGCCACCATCGACACCGGGAAATTCCATGGTGTTATCGTGCCCACGACCCCGATGGGCTGCTTGATCACCAGCATTCGGCGGTCGGCCGATGGTGCGGAGATCGTCTCGCCATAGACGCGATTTGCCTCCTCGGCGTACCATTGCAGATACGCCGCAGCATGCGATATCTCCGACTTGGCTTCCGCAAGCGGCTTGCCCATCTCCGCGGTGAGAATTGCAGCGAGATCGTCGGCCTGGTCGATGATCAACTGATGCCATCGCCATAGAACGTCGCTGCGCTCACGTGCGGTAAACCCTGCCCATCCAGGCTGCGCGACATAGGCCTTGTCGATCGCAGCGCATGTCTCCTCGACACCCATATCGGGTAGTTCTGCCAGCACTTCGCCGGTCGACGGGTTGAGAACCTCAAATGTCCGCTCGCCCATCCGCGTGCCAAGTGCCGGCAGGCGATCGATGGGTCCAAACAGGTCAGGGGATCGCAGGTGACGGATCATCGGCAGGCACAGGGGCAATATCCGATTCCTCCTCAACGCGGCAGGTGTCCATAGCAGGTGCGGTGTGTATTCCGGACGTAAAGGTTCCTTATAGGGCCTCGGCCATACAGCTAGCAGACCACGGTACCCAAGTGGGAGGGAGAATACGCTACAAGACGCCTAGCGGTTCTACTAGTCGGGCTCGACCGGTCGGTTGCGCGGTGGCAGGTCCGGCCCGCGCGCAACCTTGCCATAGGTCTTCGCGGCCAGCGCCTTCACCGTCTCAGGCTCTGCGTCGCCGGCCACCACCAGCACGGCGTTGTTCGGTCGGCGGTATTCGTTGCACATCGTGAACCGATCGGTGCCGTTCAGCTTCTCCATCTCCTGCGTCCAGCCGTTCACCGGAATGCGGTAGGGCTGATTCGGCCGCAACGTCGCGTTGACCTCCTCGTCCACCAGACCTGAGGGTCCGTCTCTCTGCGCCAACGGCGCTCCTCCAGGATCACGTTTCGTCGGTCTCGATATCATCGTCGTTGAGAATGAGGTTGAACATGCGATCGGCCTCGAAGCCCATCATCTCGCCCAAAGCGATTTATAGGCAATGAGGGCGGTATTGTAGCCGCTGACTGAGACGGCTCCGTCGAACTCGCTGTCGGGGCGGTTGGGCGTCGCCCTGAAGATCAGACGCTCGAGGGAAGGGGCAAGTTCCGTTTTGCCCGGTGGCTCGTCGGCGCTGCGGACCTTGTGACATGTGAGTGACGATTTGCGCGGGGTCATGTCGACCGTTCCATGCCATCATCGAGCAGGAAATCTTGCCGCCGTCGGTGGCGGCCAGAGCCGGAGCGGTCGTCGCCAGGCCAGGGCGGTGGCAGTGAACGGCTTGCGCAGCCAGGGGGTGATCGATGGCTCCGGTTGGAAAGGCAAGTTTCGAGGCAGTGATTTGTTCCTCATTTTCATGAACGGGCTGCGTCTTCGATCCCGTGGGAGGATCGCGGGCAGGCCGAGCCAGATGAATCATGCGGCCAGGGCTCACTCGAGCCTCATCTTGGGATGAGCCCAGGAGACCGGCGGCGGTGTTCTTGGGGGGATGGTCATTGGAGGGATTTTCCTTGATCCGCGACGCCTTGCGGACGACCACGCATGCACCGTGCCAGATCAGAAAACATTCGAGGCATGTGGACAAGCCAGTCTGACATGTTGTGCATCCGACATTGTGGGCCATCGAACAGGGCTGAAGGCGACGCGAGCACGGCTGAGAATATCTTCTTCATTGGAAGACGATTGGGCGCGCTGCTGGGGAAGGGGGACGGGATGCGCTTCGAAGGCCGCTGCACCGACGGTCAGAATTGAAATGTTGTCGCTCCAGCGGACCGATGTCCTCGACAGTCAGACCGGGCGGTGCTGAAGGGTAGAGGCGTGAGCAGCGTAGCTAAGTGGGCGCGGACCCAGCTCGCGCGCGAAGACGGACCTGAAAAAAACGGCGGGTGGCGACATTCGCGTGGCGCTGGAAAACGAGGTCGTAGGACCGGGCGGGAAAAACGATGCCGTTGCTGTCTTCTGGCGTCATGGCCTGCCGCGAGGCGGTTGAACAGTGATGAGTTGCTGCGGAAAGGGGAGTGTTTTCGCGGGACCTTGGTCAACGCAAGAAACAAACGTCGAGCTCGCCTTGGATGGGGGCATGCAGCACATTTGCCGCTGCAGGACAGCAGCACGGAAGCTGTCCGCGCTTGCCGTCGTCCATGGGAACCAAACAGCAGAATTTAGCGGTCGCGATTGATTTCATGTGCATAAAATACCCCTGGTGCGCTCGGCTGCAAATGCACCCTGGCGAGTGGTCGCTTAGGTCAAGAGCATCGCGTGAGTAACAGCCTTACCTTGCTCAACCTGATGCGCGCTAACCGCCTCGCCGGATTGTGGAACTGCTCGCGGGTGGCTTCTACCACAAACAGCAAGGTCATGAAATCAAGCAGGAAGTCGTCAATCGCTTGGGCGATTGTTTCTGACTTGCCCTTGAACTGGTCCAGCAAAACGCGCGCGCTATCGATCGCTTCCACGCTGGTCGCATCGATCAACCCCTCGACCCTCTTGAAACAATCCAACTCGAAACTCCTTAAGGCGCTCCCAAGGTGTTATGCACGAAGGCAGCTCCGTGAACTACCCGGCCTTTTGACCTGGCGGCACGAGCAGCGGTCGGCCTTACGTCCCGCGCCTCCAAACACGAGCCATCGACGTGGCGCTGAGGAGCGTTGGAGGAAATTGGGCGCTTCCGGCCACGCTCGAGCGGTAGTATAGGACAGTGCTTGCTGGCGGCTACGCCCACAATGGAGTGCGCCAGCTGATCGGGGCTTAACAATTTTTCGCTTTTTGCTGCGCCCAACTCTCGGCTATGACTCGGACAGGCCTAATGGCCGCCCACGTGCATTGTAGAAGAAGGAACAAGTATATGACGACTGGAACGGTAAAGTGGTTCAACAGCACCAAGGGGTTTGGATTTATCCAGCCCGACAATGGCGGTCCGGATGTTTTCGTCCACATTTCCGCTGTCGAACGCGCGGGCCTCTCGACCCTCGCTGACGGCCAGAAGATCAACTATGAGATCGAGCAGGACCGCCGCACTGGCAAGTCCTCAGCTGGCAGCCTGAGCAAAGCTGGTTGAAATTTTCTCCTGCGAAGTCGCAAGAGTGGGCGTGTAGGCCCGGAAGTGCTCACTGCCGCTCGATAGGGACGAGCAAAAAGTGAGGGCAGCAGATTGCTGCATGGGTCGCGAATTCCTCATGAAACAAGTTGTTGGAAAGGAAGGCGGGGTTGGCCCCGCCTTTTTTATGCGACGGCCAGATTAAGCCGACGGCTGCAACGCTGCAGAAGGAATTTCAATTGCCGCAATCAAGCCGCGACCTTCTTGCGAGTTCGCTTCGTCGGCACCGGCGCTTCCGGCTCTCTCGGCGCTTTCGGTTTGCGGCCGAGCCCCATCGTTTTCGCCAGTGACGAACGCTTCGCGGCGTAGTTCGGCGCCACCATGGGATAATCCACCGGCAGGCCCCATTTGGCCCGATATTCACCCGGCGTCAGCCCATAGTGGGTCGACAGATGGCGCTTTAAAGATTTGAATTTCTTCCCGTCTTCAAGGGAGATGATGTAGTCCGGTGTCACCGACTTCCTGATCGGGACTGCAGGCGTAAGGGCAACCGGCTCTTGTGCAGAGATACCTCCGGCCGTCGCTCTCAGAGCCGCATGCACTTGGCCGATGAGGGCAGGGAGATCCCCCACCGGGATCGGATTGTTGGACACGTAGGCCGACACGACATCGGCGGCAAGCTCAATGAGGGTGTCGACGTTTTTTCCGGCTTCTTCTGTCATGAAACTCTCCAGGCGGTGAAACATAGTCAGCGAAGCGTCGCTTCATAGGGCCGGTTGCCGCTGAAAGCAACAATGTCTCTGACTGCGTTATTGCCAATGCTCGTCCAGAAGCGACATCGATGCGCCATATTTCGCGGCGTGACCGCTGAGCCACTCGTTGTTGGCGACCCTGCCGAGGTGCGTGGCGCGTGCCGCTCTAACTTAGCCCCGAAATCGCTAGTAGCCTCGAGGCTAAGCGCGCTGTTTTTGTCTCGCTTTGCTTCTTTGGACTGTGAAATCGAGCGATAGTGGTCGCTTGATGGTGGGCGTCAGGGACGATGGAACAAACGTTCATTGGCAATGGCCAAAGTGATGTAAGTTCATCGCCGGTGAGCCGCTCTTGCAAAGGGGCTGGGAACCGCCGCTGATAAACCTAGGACATCAATGTATTTCGAGGCGTTTCTTAGCCGGTCCTGGAGAGGCGGCAATGGCTGCGGATGACACCTGTTCCACGATATCAAACAGCGCGGCGACCGGCAGCTTCTCGAATCTGGAGCGGCTTCTCGCAAGTTGGCGCCGCGCCGAGAGGCCGGGCAAGGACAGTGAGCCGCCTGCATCAATCATACGCATCAACCAGCCAGCGACGCGTCCTCATACAGAATGCCGCGACCGGCCGTGTGATCTCGCCGGTAGTCGCCGAGGCCCTCTGCATGAAGCCTCCGGATGTGCTGACGATCAACCAGGCCAGAAAGGTCGACGTCCTGAAGCAGGGATGACATGAGTTTGCCACTATGCGCAGGCTTGCCTTGCCCTTCCGCGGCATTTTGCGGGGCCTGTGAGTTGGGCAAGCTCGGCACTTCGATCGACTTGGCGTCACCCGGCTCATCGCCATCACGCGTTTCGGTCTGGTCCTACGCCGTGACGTTGACTCCGTTCGCGATGCCATTGAACTGCCGTGGAGAACGGCCGAGGCGGAAGGGCTGATCAACCGCCTGAAGACGATCAAACGTACCATTAGGCAGCGCCGGCTGCGAACTCCTTAGGCACGCATGCTGCCACTCAGCCGGCCTAATCACCACACGAAGCGAGGAAGAACCTGGTCAAGTGCAAAGCGACAATTGCCTCGACAGCAGGTCCCGGAAGGTTTATGCTGCCCGATGTTACCGCAATCCTGAATGGCGATTGAGTACCTTCACGAGTGAAGGGAGTGGAACTGCTTTGTCGGCCAAATTGTTGACGGAACGCCCGGCGCCCATTGTTGCTACATGTCTAGATTCTTGGGGCGTTTTGGATGATGCAATCCACCACCTCACTCCAAAGGGCAGTGGAATCTGGAACAATGTCGCTTTTGTACGCACGACATCCTTCGTGCCCGATTGGCATATTATCTTTAACTCTGCTTCTCTTTTTGGGCTCCCTGTTGATATCGAGGCGAGCCCCAACAGGACAATTTTTGCAATCGGCGAACCGCCGACGAAAGCTCATCGTGCATTTCATGAAGGGCAGGGGAAAAATACTATCGTCCTGACGTCTGACGCAGAGCTGGTTGCTCGGCAGAATGCAGCTCGCCGATTCGTTTTGTCTCCACCGATCACTCGGTCTTGGTCTGTAAACAAGACATATGACCAACTTCTGGTCAGCGAAGTCATGGATAAGCCACTTCGGCTCTCATGGATTACCAGTAACATCGCCCTGCTTAAAGGACATCGGTATCGGCTGGCGTTTCTGGAACGGCTAAGAAAGGAGCTCGATTTTGACCTGTTCGGCCGAGGTTTTCGGCTGATTGGAGATAAATGGAACGCACTCGCACCTTATCGCTACAGTATAGCGTTCGAGAATACTCGTGCTGATTACTATTTTACAGAGAAGCTTATGGACTGCTTCGTCGCTGAAACAATGCCGATCTATTACGGCAGCCCGGCAATCACGAGGTTCTTCCCTTCGGACTCTATGGTTCTGATTGACCCAGAGGACAAGAACGTAATCCAAAAAATTCAAGAAATTATCAACTCAGACCTCTGGAAGGAACGTCGCGGCGCAATAAGAGAGGCGAAGCGGCTAGTCCTCGAGAAATACAATACGTTTGCCTATCTCGCGGGCTTCATCGAAAGCGTTCAGGATAAACCCTTACCGCCAGAAATTATACACATCGAATCGCCTGAAGTTGATTTTTCGATAGACGAATGAAGTACTCCAGCGCTCGCTCCGCGTGCCCGGCGGTTGGTGGTCTCACGAGATCGGTGCGGAACGCCCGGCGGAGAATGCCTGCTGCGCAAACGGGCCGGCACGGGCGCACAAGGTCATGCGCCCCGGCTGCCGCTAATCAGACGAACTGGGGAAGGCCAGGAACGGAATTGAGGACCTCGTCCACGAGTTCGTCGCCGGCATGTTCCTTGGCGCAGGCGATCGTCTCGTTGGCGAGGGCGGCGATCTTTGCCATGCTGAGACCCTCACTCATCAATTGCTGCCCGAGCCCCATAAGGCCGCCACCCTCTGGGTCGTCCCCATGATACTTCGCTACTAATTCCGAAGCTCCCGGAATGGCCTCGATCATGCGCGCGCCGGGACCGTCGGCCGCGTGGCTCCGCAGGAAACCCAGCATTAACCCAACGGCCTTCTCTGCGACAGCCGGGCCGATGCCGGCACCAGTGGCGATGCGCGGTAAGATTTCTTCCATGCAGGGTCTCTCTCTCTCTCTCTGATTACGTTTACAAGGGGCCGGTCCGGCGCCCCGCGCCTTTGGCCGAACCACAATTGAACTCCACAAAATAGGCCAGCGGAGGTGCTATTGCGCCTAAAACCGCCTCTGTCAACGCAAGCTGCGTCGGACGTGCGTGTTTCCCAAACCGAAGATCATTCCAATTCACTTCATTACGCACTGGCAACCGCACAGTTTGCCGTGGCTCGCTTATGAGCCAATGCCCCGCGCCCGTCAAATGATGACGACAACATGGTCATCGCCTAGGATCTGTGGATCAAGGTGTGAGGCAGTTGCAGCGGGTGGACCTGCTCAAGCGCCGCGCCATCCTCGCGTGATGGGATGTTCGTAGAAGCGGAGCTATATGCCGGTGTGACGATCGATGAAGGCAGAACGGCTATTCCGCTACGACCTCCATACTGTCGCATAGACCGTCGCTGCTTAGGTATTGAAACCGCCATCGCTGGTGACATCACAATGTGCAGTCGGCGGGTGTCGACAAGGCCGATTCACGCAATCAGCAGGTCAGGAGGAACGAATGAACCCTGACGTTTCAGAAGCTCACTTTTCGCAAGGCGTGCAGCGCATATCGTGCAAGAGATTGCCAGTCTTGCGGATGCTGTCGACTTTCTCAACCTTGGCTGGAAGATCGCAGTGACCGAATCTACGAAGCCGCCCTCAGGGCGTGCTTTGATGCATAAAACCGGTTGCCAACCAGGGATACTCCTCCTCCCTGAAGTCCAATCGAGAAGAGCGATCACTTCCAAGAGGGTCCCAGCTCAGCTGCGAAAACAGGTGTGAGACCCCGTCCTCTCCCTCAAGCTGATCTAGCTCAGGGCGTTCATGAGCCGCAGATCGCATAATGGCTGCGTGGACGACGCAGGAAGACCAATTATGAAAATCCTATTCAGTACGATGGCTGTCACCTTGCTGGCACCCACCGCCTTTGCTGCGGATTGGATCCCCACCGACCTCAGAGATACGGCATTGGCCACCTTCACGGCTTTGCCATCCACCACGCCGACAGTCGCCAATAACCCGATCACCCCGGAAAAGATCGCTCTCGGCAAGGCACTGTTCTTCGATCCACGCGTCTCGGCGTCAGGCATCTTGTCGTGCAATTCATGCCACAACCTGGCCACCGGCGGCGACGACAATCACGAAACCTCGATTGGCCATGGTTGGCAGAAGGGACAGCGCAACGCGCCGACTGTACTGAACGCTGTCTTCAATATCGCCCAGTTCTGGGATGGTCGTGCCGAAGACCTGAAGGCTCAGGCGAAGGGACCGGTCCAAGCCGGGATCGAAATGGCCAATACACCGGGCCAACTCATCGCCACTCTCAAGTCCATGCCGCAATATGTCGAGTGGTTCGATGCAGCTTTTCCGGCTGAAGCCGATCGGGTCACCTTCGACAACTTCGCCAAGGCGATCGAAGCCTTCGAGGCGACACTGGTCACACCTGCCCCGTTCGACAGCTTCCTGAATGGTGATGAGGTTGCCATGACTTCCGAACAGAAACAGGGCCTGGTGCTTTTCATGGACAAAGGCTGCTCGTCCTGCCATGCCGGCATCAACGTTGGTGGGCAAGCCTATTACCCATTCGGCCTCGTGGAACGGCCCAGCGCCGAAGTCCTGCCGGACAAAGACAAGGGCCGATTTGAGGTCACCAATGCAGCCGACGATTCCTATGTCTTCCGCGTGGCGCCGCTGCGCAACGTTGCACTCACCGCGCCATACTTTCATTCGGGCAAGGTTTGGGATCTGAAACAGGCCGTCGCCATTATGGGGACCACCCAGCTCGGCGTAGTACTGGCGGACGAAGAAGTTGACCTGCTTGTTGCCTTCCTCAACTCGCTGACCGGAGAGGCACCTGACGTCGCCTATCCCATCTTACCCTCAGAAACGGCGACAACGCCCCGGCCTGTAACGCAGATCTCAGGAAAATAAGGGCCAACTGGCCGCGGACTCGCAATCGAAAATGATTGGCGATTTTTACTTGGCGACACGAATTGCGACGTCCATCTCCGAATTGGCGGGACGCTAGCGATACCCGAACCCTGCCACCTCGCCCGTAGTCTGCGCGATCAACTGGGGGCGGACAGACGCAGCACCATATATTGTCCTGAGCGAACGCGCCAAGCAGTCTACTTTGAGAAACGACGCGTGTCCGATTTGTTCGAGGCGCGGGGCCTGTATGTCCCCAAGGAACCAATATTATAGCGTAGTGCCACATTTATATTTCTGCGGGATTAAGACACGTGCCGTAGGGAAATTGCACATTTGCGCCGAGTGGCTCATTTCCAAGAGTGTGCCGGTTTGGCATGTTCACGGCCGACAGGAGCCAGCCGGTAGCTCACCACACGGTGAGGAAGGAGAAGCCTCAGGCCACTTTCTCCCGGAGCGCGCGCGCTGCAGCGACCATGTTAATGAGGGCAGGGCGGACCTCCTCCCACTTGCGTGTTTTGAGGCCACAGTCCGGGTTTACCCACAGTTGGCCGTCGGACAGTCGCTCGCGGGCAAGCATGATTAGGTCCGAAATCTCGCAGACCTCCGGCACACGTGGTGAGTGAATGTCATAGACGCCGGGACCGATCTCGTTCGGATATTTGGAGCTCGTGAAGGCGTCCAGCAGTTCCATCTTGGAGCGCGACGTCTCAATCGAAATGACATCCGCATCCATTCCAGCGATCGCGTCGATGATCTCGTTGAACTCCGAATAGCACATGTGGGTATGGATTCGAGTCGCGTCCTTTACACCCGTTGAAGCGATCCGGAAGCATTCGACAGCCCAGTCGAGATAGGCTTTCCAGTCAGATTGGCGCAGTGGCAATCCTTCGCGAAACGCGGCCTCATCGATCTGGATCATCCTTGCGCCGGACCTTTCGAGATCCGTCACTTCGTCGCGGATGGCGAGCGCGATCTGGCGGCAGGCTTCGGAGCGGGGTACGTCGTCTCGAACAAAGGACCAGTTGAGAATGGTCACTGGGCCTGTGAGCATTCCCTTCACAGGCTTTTCCGTAAGCGACTGGGCGAATTGCCACCAGCGCACCGTCATCGGATTGCGCCTCGATACGTCCCCGAAGATGATGGGGGGACGCAGGTAGCGCGACCCATAGCTTTGCACCCAGGCATGCTGAGTGAAGGCGAAGCCGGACAGCTGCTCGCCGAAATGCTGTACCATATCGTTTCGTTCGAACTCACCGTGCACCAGCACGTCCAGCCCGATCTCTTCCTGCCAACGAATTGCTGACTCGATCTCCTTCTTCAGGAAAATCTCGTAGTCGACATAACTGAGCTGGCCCTTCGCATGAGCGGACCGCGCGCGGCGTACCTGCGGCGTCTGCGGGAAGGACCCGATTGTCGTCGTCGGGAACGGCGGCAGCCCGAGCGTGCCGGCCTGGACTCTGGAGCGCTCGCCAAAAGCGCTCTCTCGTCGTTTCATGCTATGGTCAATGCTGGCGATCCGCCCCTCAACAAGCGGGTCATGGATCTTCGTGGACGTCAAGCGAGTGGCGGCAGCCTCGGCAGAAGCTTTCAACGCGGCTGCCACCGCATCCCTGCCTTTGGAAAGGGCCCGGGCCAGCAAGACCAGCTCGTCGGTCTTCTGGGCCGCGAAGGCGAGCCACGACCTGATGTCGGCCTCGAGTTCCGTCTCCATGCGCAGGTCAATCGGCACATGCAGCATCGAGCAAGAAGGCGCGATTTCGACGCGGTCCAAGGGCCAGCCGGCGACGATCGGTTTGATGCGGTCGAGAATGGCGGGCAGGTTCGCACGCCAGACGTTGCGGCCATCGATCAAGCCGAGCGAGAGCACCAGATCCTTCGGAGCGAGCCGACCCACCATTTCCAGCTGCTCGGGAGCGCGCACGAGATCAATATGCAGGCCGGCCAGGGGCAGAGAAACCGCGGTTTCGAGATTGTCTCCCAGCGACCCGAAATACGTAGCCAGCATGATCTTCAGCTCGGGCGCGGCTTTCGACAGCTGGCCATAGGCGAATTCGAACGCAGCTCGTTCGTTCGGGTTCAGATCGAGGACAAGCGCTGGCTCATCGATCTGCACCCAGTCGGCTCCCGACAGCTTCAGCCTCTGCAGGACTTGCTCGTAAACGGGCAGCAGCCGCGGTAGGAGCGCGATGGGACCGAACCCTTCGGCACGCGATTTCGCCAGCTTGAGGAAGGTGATGGGTCCAAGGATGACTGGGCGTGTGTGAATGCCGAGAGCTTTAGCCTCGAGGAAGTAATCGACCGGCTTCGATGACGAGAGGGCGAACGTCTGATCATCATCGAGTTCCGGCACAATGTAGTGGTAGTTGGTGTCAAACCACTTGGTCATTTCCATCGCGGTTACACCAGGTCCATGAGCCTCCTCCTGGTGACCAGCGTGTCCACAATCCTCCGTCTGACCCTGGTTGCCGCGCGCCATTGCGAAGTAGATGTCAAGTGGGACCTCGCCGCTATTCCAGCCGTACCGGGATGGAATGGCCCCGACCATGGCTGCGGTGTCGAGCACATGGTCGTATAGCGAGAAGTCGTTCGACGGGATTTTCGACACGCCGCGATCGCGCTGCTCTTCCCAGCTAGCGGCTCGGAGCGCCTTCGACGTCGCAAGAAGGTCGCCAGCGGACGATGTTCCGGACCAGTAGCTTTCGAGGGCGCATTTCAGTTCTCGCCGACGACCGAAGCGCGGCACGCCGAGCGTTGCTACAGGAATTTGCTGAGAGACAGTCATGTCATACCCCGATGGTTGGGGGCGTCGGTGACAAGGAAGGCGCTAGCAGGCCGGCACGCCGGTTGCAGCGGCCACCGAGACACCCCGCCCGTGGACGTAATTCGCCGTGGCAGGTCTCTGGCTCGCGGGGTCATAGCCTCTACCCGTCTTCCCGAGGGTATTCGCCTCAGTGACATGAGTGGATTGGCTCGCCGCTAACAGTTGCGGGGGCAGCGCCGGCATCGCACCGGCTTCCCTCTTAGCTCCGCTGCGGCAGCACCGTACGCGAGAACCACAACAGCAGACAATCACAGCAACCCGCTCTTTGTCAATAACGCATAATGAAATGTTTATGTGGTTATATGGTCGCGTTTTACGCCTTTGTCTAGCATTGTGAAATATTCAGTCTGCTGCCCGCATTCGGCATCGTGGGACGTGATCGCAAGTCAAGTCCGACGGACGCCGCGAGTTCTCCGTTACCTCAGGAACCTTACTGGCCTTCCCCAAGCTGAGCTTCTGGAAAATGCTGGTGACGATCTGGATGACGGTGAATGCCGTCATGGCAAGCACGCCTTGCACCGCTCCTCCAGCGAGCTTCACGGCAGCAGCACGGGTCAGTTCTCCGAAGCGAATGGCTGTCGCTATCAGCGAGCTTTGACACAGTTCCGCCACTGCGGTCATCGCGTCAGTAGGGCGGCTGATTAGTTGCCCGCGCATCTACAGCAACCCAGCCCCTTCCGCCTCGCGGCGCAAATTCTGCCTTGGCCTTGGGCCGATCTGCTGGATCACCAGGCCGGCCGCCAGCGAGCCAAGGTCGCCGCAGGTCTTGAGGTTGCGGCCCTGCGTGTAGCCATGCAGGAAACCGGCGGCGTAGAGGTCGCCGGCGCCGGTGGTGTCGACCAACTCCTTGATGGCGGTCGCCTCGATGACCACGGTCTCGTCGCCGCGCACGATCACCGAGCCTTTTTCGGAACGGGTGACGGCGGCAATCTTGCAGTCCTTGCGGATCTGAGCCAGCGCCTCGTCGAAGGATTTTGTCTGGTAGAGCGACTTGATCTCGTGGCTGTTGGCAAAGACGATGTCGACAGTGCCCGAGCGCATCAGCTCGAGGAACTCGTCCCGGTAGCGGTCGACGCAGAACGAATCCGACAACGTCATCGACACTTCGCGTCCGGCCTCGTGTGCGAGCTTCGCCGTCTGCCGGATCGCCTCCTTGGCGCGCGGCGGATCCCACAGATAGCCCTCGAAATAGGTAACCTTGGCGCCGGATGCCTTGTCGGCCTCGACGTCTTCCGGGCCGAGTTCGACGCAGGCGCCGAGATAGGTGTTCATCGAACGCTCGCCATCGGGGGTGACGAATATCATCGAGCGCGCCGTCGGCGGCTCGCCCTTGAGCGGCCTGGTGTCGAAGGCGACACCCTGTGCATGGATATCGTGCGCATAGATTTCGCCCAGCGCATCGTTGGAGACCTTGCCGAAGAAGGCGGCGCGTCCGCCGAAGCTGGCTACGCCGGCCGCCGTGTTGCCGGCACTGCCGCCGGAGGCCTCGATCGCCGGGCCCATGCGGCTGTAGAGCAGTTCGGCGCGGCGCGTGTCGATCAGGTTCATCGCGCCCTTGATGATGCCGTTGATCTCGAGGAATGCCTCGTCGCACTGGGCGATGATGTCGACAATGGCATTGCCGATGCAAAGCACGTCATAATCCGGCATCAATGTCTCCGCCAAAAAACCCGAGCCGGCTTCTCGCCACGCCTGCCAGGCGCGGGTCTGCCCGGTGGAAATGGGCTTTCCGCTTGCCAATCCGTTCGCCGGCGGCTCTCACGGGGCGGCGAGTCCTGCCTCGCGACGCAATTCGTCCGCCCTGTCTGTCTTCTCCCAGGTGAAATCAGGCTCTTCACGGCCGAAATGGCCATAGGTCGCTGTATTGCGATATATAGGGCGTAAGAGATCAAGCATCTTGATAATGCCTTTCGGTCTGAGATCGAACAACTCAAGAATGAGGCGCTCGATCCTGCTTTCCTCAACCCTGGCTGTCCCGAACGTGTTGACCATGACGGAAACCGGACTGGCCACGCCGATTGCGTAAGCAAGCTGCACCTCGCACACGTCCGCAAGTCCGCTAGCGACGATGTTCTTTGCGACATAGCGGGCTGCATAGGCAGCCGAGCGGTCAACCTTGGACGGGTCCTTGCCCGAGAAGGCGCCGCCGCCATGACGACCCATCCCGCCATAGGAATCGACGATGATCTTGCGTCCAGTGAGACCGCAGTCGCCGCGCGGCCCGCCGACTACGAACCGCCCCGTCGGGTTGACCAGAATTCTGATGCCTTCCGTCTCCAGGTGGGTCGGCAGGACAGGCTTTATGATTTCCTCAATGACGCCCTCGCGGACAGTCTCTTGCGAGACCTGCTCGTCATGTTGCGTCGACACGACGATGGTATCCAGGGCGACCGGGCGCAACCCCTCATAGCGCACTGAGACTTGGGATTTCATGTCAGGACGCAACCAGCCAAGCTGTTGTGCCTTCCGGACATACGCCTGCCGTTTCGTCAAGCGATGAGCGAGCTGGATCGGCAAAGGCATCAGGGTATCGGTTTCGCGGCATGCGTAGCCGAACATGAGGCCCTGATCTCCCGCTCCCTGCTGGAGGTCTTGCCCTCTTCCCTCGTCAACGCCTTGGCTGATGTCGGGCGATTGCTCGGTGAGGGCATGAACGACGGAGCAACGCCGGCCGTCAAAGCCGACGGCCTCGTCGTCGTACCCAATGTCGAGAATCGTATCGCGCGCAACTTGGCTGTAATCCACCTGGGCATCGCTGGTGATCTCGCCAGCCAGAACGACTATCCCTGATTTTACCAACGCTTCACAGGCGACGCGCGCCTTGGGATCTGTGCGGAGGATGGCATCGAGGATGGCATCCGAGATGTTGTCGGCCAACTTATCCGGGTGCCCCGCGCCAACCGATTCGGAAGAGAACACGAACTGCCTAGCCATGAATACCTCGCTTCGGATGTTGGATGTGGTATGGGCATTTTGCTTGGCCCACCTTACTTGTCGGAGATGCCCGGGACCTCGAACGCAGCGCACAAGTCGGCAACGTCTCTTCGCACGCAGGCATGGAGATCTTCGTCGTCTGGCCGCTGGAGGACGGAGTCAATGAAGCCAGCAATTTGCACCATTTCCACATCGCGCATGCCCATTGACGTCACTGCTGGCGCCCCCAGGCGAATTCCGCTTGTGACCGCCGGATGCCGCGGGTCGCCAGGCACCATATTAAAGTTTGTGATGATTCCTGCCTTTGCTAGTCGCTCGGCATAGGCCTTGCCCGATAGTGGCCGATCGCGAAGATCAAGGATCAGCATGTGATTGTCCGTCCCCCCGGTAACCAGGTCATAACCTCGCTCAAGCAGTGCATGTGCCAGAGCCTTGGCATTCTTGACCGTCTGTTGGCCGTAGCTTCGGAAGGACGGGTTCGCGGCTTCGTGCAAGGCAACCGCTAGCGCAGCGATGGCATTCATGTGAGGTCCGCCTTGCAGGTGAGGGAAGACCGCCCGGTCTATTCGTCTGGCGAGATTGTATTTGCTCTTTGTATGATATAGCCGCTGATAGCGATCTTCGTTCCTTGACAAAATGAAGCCACCGCGGGGACCGCGGATCGACTTGTGGGACGTGCTGCTGACCACGTCGCAATGGCCCACGGGATTCGGGTGCGCTCCCGCGGCAATCAGGCCGCTGATGTGCGCAATGTCGGCTACGAGATAGGAGTTCGCTTCCAGGGCAATTTCTGCCATTGCCGCGTAGTCAAAGACACGCGGGTAAGCGGTTCCGCCGACCCAAATGAGCCGCGGCCGTTCCCGCTTGGCTGTCTCGCGCAAGCGGTCATAGTCAATCTGCTGTGTCTTTTCATCTAGTCCATAGGGCACGCGTTGATAGTCAGTTCCGGAAAAGTTGATGGCCCAACCATGAGTCAGATGGCCCCCTTCCGGAAGGGGCAAGCCCATGACTTTGTCACCGGGACTCAAAAGCGCACGATAGACAGCCTGGTTGGCCGGCGAGCCGGAATAAGGCTGGACGTTGGCATGCTCGCTGCCAAATAGCGTTTTCAGGCGCCCAATGGCCAGATCCTCAAGCTCATCAACGATCTCGTTTCCAGCGTAGTAGCGCGCCCCGGGGTACCCCTCGGCGTACTTGTTCGTGAAAATTGAGCCGTTCGCTTCCAGCACGGCCGAGGACGCAAAGTTCTCTGAGGCGATGAGCTTGAGGGTCGTCCGCTCCTGCCGCTCCTGTCTCAGAAGCAGCTCGTGGACGCGGCAATCAACCGCGGCCAAGGAAGACCGCCCGTGGGTGTCCGGCTGTGCGATCGCGCCGTCTGCGGAGTTGTCCATGGTAGCTTCGCGCTCCAATTGGATTGACCTATTTCACGATCAAGCACGCGGTCCCTTTCGGCCGCGTGTCTCGTACCGCTTCGAGCCGCTGCAGGTCCTGTTTATGATAGCCGTCGCGATGGGGCAGGAGATCGACCAATAATTGAACCAGCCCGCCGTCGTTGGATCCTGCGTTGAGATGGTACGAGCGCCACGGAGGCTGTTCGTTGCAGCAAAGAAAGTCGGCTCTGGCGAGCAGCCGGACGTGTCGCGCAACCCGCTCTCGACACACGCTCAGAATCTCCGCTAGCTCGCAGACAGTTAGGTCCGCATGCGCACAAAGGCCCAGGATTCGAAGGCGGTCAGGATGCGCTGCCATGCGTAGGCGACTAACCAGTGTCATCATGGCTCAGGACCAAGTCCTACCGAATTTCTCATTTCGCGTTCTCCGCAGAAGTTGCGATTTCGAAGGGTTGTCCAACGACCGGACAAATCTCGGTGGCCGTGACGACCGTCGATATCCTGTGTCGAACAAACAAATGGGCGCTCTTCTTGCCTTTAGCCGAAATTGCAAGCAGGTCGGCCAGTCGAAGACAAGCGGGGCCACGGTTTGGAACCACTGACCTCAGACGTTGCAATAAGCCTACCATTCACAGCGAGCCGGAGTTGCTAAGAGTCTATGAATTTCCTTGAAGGATCTGTTGCAACGTTTGCCCAGCCTGGCCTGCTCCCGGTTTGCAGCGGTCATGGTCAGGCGATCCATCGCCTCTGCGAGCACGATCAGGAATTTGCCCTGCATCGCATCGCTGATCAGCTCCTGAAGGCCGGGACGCAACAGCGACCCGCCGCAGATCGCGCGGTGGGTATTGCTGTCGACGACTGTCCAGCCTTGCTTTTCAGCACGCAAGCAGCAGAGCCGCAACTGATCCTCGATCGAGGCGTCTCGGTGATTGTCAGTTGAGTAGCGAGCGCCAAGCGCGACCTTCATGAGGCGGCCCCTTACTCCGGGACGCGGTCTCGCGTCTGGCTATCCGTTTCGGCTTGAACGAAATCCCGTGCGGCCTGTCGCGCCAGCAGCCGGACCAGATTGACGAAGCGTCGATCGGGCTTCGGCGACGCAGACACAGCCGATTCGCGGGCCGCGCCGGCGACCACACGAAGCTTTTCGGCTGTTGCCGTTTCGGCGCGCTATGATCGCGTTCCTGTCCTGACGCGAAATACTCCGTTTCGCGACAATGATGCCAAGTCACAGTGCTTGGACAAGCTGGAATTCTATCAATAACGCGCGTCGCGCAGGAGCCAGTGCTGGCCGATGACGGGGCACATTGTGCTCCGAAGAAGCCATGGCTATATATCCGGATAGAGAACGGAGGCACGCGATGGGCAACACTGCACAGAAGAGAGCCATCGAGAATTATCGCTCTCGCCTGGCTGAGCGCGGCATCGCGCGGTTCGAGATCCAGGCCTTCGACGCAGACCGCGATCTACTGCGAACTCTTGCCCGAAAATTAACGGAGAGCGGGCCGGATGCCCGACAGCTTCGTCGGACCATACAGCAAGCCGTGGCGGGTGAGCCACCGAAAGCGGGCAGCATTCTCGCCGCGTTGCGTCGCTCGCCTCTGGTTGGCTCCAATCTCGACCTCAGCCGGCCGCGCGAAGAGGGGCGCAAGATCGACCTGTGACGCGCTACCTTCTTCATACCAATATCATCAGCAACGTCATAAAGCCGGAGCCTTCGGGCTCGTTGCTGGCCTGGATGGGCGCGCAGAAGGACGAAGACCTCTTCATTGCTTCGCTTACTGTCGCCGAAATTCGCCGAGGCATCCTAGAGAAGCCGAAGGGGAAAAAGCGCAGCAGCCTTGAAACTTGGTTCGAGGGCTCCGAAGGCCCGCAAGCGCTGTTCGCTGGCCGCGTGCTATCGTTCGACGAGAAAGCTGGCCTCGTGTGGGCGCGGCTGATGGCCAACGGCAAAGCCAGAGGCCGTTCGCGGAGCGCCCTAGACACAATCATTGCCGCTGTAGCCGAAGCCAACGAGTGTGTTGTAGTGACCGACAATGAAAAGGACTTCGAGGACGTTCAGATAATCAACCCGCTCCGTAGCTCTGGAAGCCAAGCGGGTGATGATAGCTCCAACGGTCCGGCCGTTTCAATTTGAGGATTTCAGCGGCACGGAGTCCGAACGTCTCGTGTTCGCCTACCTTTAGCGATGGCTGGATTGATCTTACTTAGTTCGGCCAGGGACGTCTCTTCCAGTTCCGCTTTAATGCCATCCCGGTTCATCTAGTCAGCTCGATCTACCAACAGTTCGCACGCACGAGCGCCGCGAACAAGGCGCGATCGCAGGGACTGCGCGATACGCGTGTCGAGCTCGTCCATCTTACATTCGATCTCGTCTTCGAAGGCCCTCTCGCCAAACGCCACTGTAGTCCATCCCGCGTGCGCCTCGGGGGCCTTCTCATCGAGGGTTTCTCGCCACTGGTCTGGCGCGCTACCAATGGCAAGTTCGCCCGCTGGGAACTCGTCGGTCTGCACTCCCAGCTCTGGGCATCCACATCAACTGCGGAGCTCTTCATAGCCGTGTTCTTCCTTTAGCTGGCAGCTCTCGAGCTCGACGAGCAGCCGATCAGCGACATCCGCGACCTCAAGTTCGACCCGGTTGACTCGATAACACCCTATTGGCAGAGTCAGTCGGGGAGGATCTGCCCACTCCGATCACAAGCCGATCTTTCGACCCCGTGGTCGGGAATTCTCCATGGACCTTCGTGAAGAAGGAATGCAGCGCCGAAAGCCGAAGCGCTTCCGATACATCGAAGCCCCTTCCGAGTCGGAGCCCCGATTAGGCATTCCTGCCACTCTATCTAGCCGACCCCCGTGGCCGCGTTGCCGATCGGTGCGCTAGTCGACTACATCGCCCCGGCACGTTGAAGATCGTCTCTGCTGATGCTCGTTGAGCAATTCAGGCCGCCTCCGGCTGGCGTTTGATCAGCGTCAGCGTCAACCAGCGCGCGGTCAGCGCCGGCTTTTTCGAGCCCTCGATCTCAATCGTCACGCCCAGCGCCGTCTGCACCCAGCCCGACGGCCTGACCTTGACGTCGGCCAGTACGAAACGGGTGCGGATGCGAGATCCGGTTTTCACCGGCGCCAGGAAGCGCAGCGATTCGAAGCCATAGTTGACACCCATCTTGCAGTTTTCGAGCGGCCGCATGGTCTCGAAAGTCATCGCCGACAAAAGCGAAAGCGACAGGAAGCCATGTGCGATGGTGCCGCCGAACGGCGTCTCGCGCTTGGCGCGCTCCGGATCGCAGTGGATGAACTGGTGGTCATCGGTGGCCTCGGCGAACTGGTCGATCATCTGCTGCGAGACCACCCGCCACGGCGACACGCCGATTTCCTTGCCGACGCTGGCCAGAAGTTCGTCGAGACTGATCGGTTCCACGCTAATGTCCTCCATTTCAACCGTCCGAAGCGCGAGCGGCTTCATTCCGAACAGTGTCAGCCCATGCTGCACCGACTGCCGGCCATCCATCGGCAGGATGGCGCCGGTGAGATGACTGCCGTCACGGCTGTACGAATAGAACGTTCCGCCGGCAATCTCATCGGCGCACCGATGCGCCCGATCCGAACATGGCCGCAGACGGGCTGGCTTGTACCTCGGTCGCGGTGCGCGTCCTACAGGCCAACGAAACAGCTCGTCTTGCTACCGGTGATCATTCCGCCGGCGCCGCTATGCGGTATTGTCGCAGATTGATAAAATCAATTGTCTGGATAGTAACCATCCGTGTTTCGAATTTGGAGGAGTCCAGCAGACGGGGTGGCTTGTGGTCCTTGTTGAAGCGCGCCGGCCTCATTCACCGGTAGCACTGAGCCGGCAAGAAGCGCCAGTTCAATGACATTGGGTGTCGACACGGCAAAGCGGCATCAGATGCTACTTCATGATGCGGGATGGCGCTTGCTTCAAGAACGCTCGGCCTGACGTGGAAGCCAGCACCGGATCTGGATTGTCGGTGCGCGGATATTCGCGCAGCACAGCGGCAACCGCAGCGACGATCGATCTCAGCCGTTGCGAGCATGCCGATCTTGGTGGCGGCCACTCTGTTAGGCTGAAGCGTAGCGCGCATCCGATCCGCCACCGGACGGGGTTGCGTAACTTGGATTTCCAGGCGTGTTCATGGGTTTGCACCGTCAGCGCGCTGACAGCAAGGCAGGTGCGCACGCCACTGGAAGCGATCGTCTGGATCTCGCGGGCAATTCCAGCCCCCACCGCTGGTGTCTGACCCGACAGCAACGAGCACATGTGGTTCTCGCCTCGGCGCCATTGCTCTGGTCTTTCGATCCATTCTCGCGTGCGCGCTTCTGGGGCGTCGTTCAGCGCAAAGTCGGTGACCACGGCTGCGCTTTCCGCGCCAGCCTCAAAAAACGCCTTCGAGACGGTCAGGTTGAGGCCGCCGATGCAGACCAATGGGATCGGCGCGACCTGGTGCTTCCACCGCTGATCCGCTCGAGTCCTCGCGACGCCCATTCATCTTCTTGAGGCTGTTGGATAGACTGGGGCGAGCGCCACATACTCCGGTTCCGCCACTGGCGCCGTTTCCAGTTCGGTGTGATCGTGGATCGACAGGCCGAGCTTCAATCCGACGTATTTCATCGCCAGCATCGGCGGCAGCCAAATCCTTTTGACCAAGATGGACGAAGTCGCAGCCTTCCTCGATTGCCGTGCGCCAAATGTCGTTGACTCACTTGGCAACCATGGACCGCGCAGGCGTCGTTCGCGCGGCGGATTTCCGTCTGCAGTCCTTTCTCGTCCATATCCTTTATCCGGAGCTGCACCAGACGGACGCCGAGCGGCACCAGCCGGTCAATCCAGCCGGCACGTCCACGACTTCATGAGAAGACGGCCCTGCCGATCGTCGGTGGGTAGCGCCGTTCGAGCATTCCCGAGCTGAAAGCTTCACGACCGGCATCGACCGCTTTGCCGAACGCACGCGCCATGCCGACCGGATCGGCCGCCCTCGGGACCGCCGTGTTCAGGAGCACGGCGTCAAACCCGAGCTCTATGACGGTCGCCGCGTACGACGGCCGTCCGAGCCGTGCATGCATCAATCAACGGAATGTAGGGGGAATGTCCGCGCATCAACTGGACCTCGGAGCTCAACGCTTCATCGCATTAGAATGAGCGTTCGAAACGCAGGATACCGCCGACACTGCTCTTCTTGTTGGCATTGGTCCAGTTCACTTCGGAAGCTTTCACCTTTCCGACGGCGGAGCCTCCGTAGCGGTCATAGTCGAGTTCAGCCGTAACTGTGAAATCGGGAAGGAACGCATAGGCGACGTTCGCAGCGACACCATAGTTGTTGAGCTGATCACCCGAGAGCTGAAGGTTGAACGAAGCTGACTCGGTGAGCTCGTAACCGGCGCCAGCCCAGAAACCCCAGTTCCCACCCCAAGGTTTATAGAAACCGCGACCATGAGCGTCTACCGAATTCGTCGAGCCGTAGTTGAGCTGGCCATGGGAACCGTAGCCCAACATTCCGGATAGCAATAGTTCGTTGGTGACATTGATGTCGACACGGACCTTGGCGGCCACCGATTCGTAGTTGCTATCATAAGCTGCAACGCCGGTGATCGCTCCCCAGCCATGTGCGTATTTCAAGCCGCCTACTATGTGGGGAGCGTAGCTGTCGATTGTGCCGACCACGTCCGAGCCTTGTTCCAGCGAAACCACGGCCGAAAAGCCGTTCCCTGCGTCCAAGTAGTACTGAACCACATTGGTATCGAAAGCGCCGTACGGAGCCGGCGTCTGGTTCAGTACATCACCCGCGCAGCCAATAAACATGTCGAAAGCCGACCGGTCCTTACCAACTCGCAGGCCACCAAGCTGAATCCAGGCGATAGTCAGGCCGCTGCCTCCGTTCAAGGCATAGGACCGAGAACTGTCCGAAACCGATGTCTGGTGGCTGCCGAAGTTCACGCGGGTTTCGGTGTAGGTCTTCAACGTCCCGCGTTCGGTCTCCTGGCCGGTCCAGGTTTTCAATGTGAAGCGTGTGTTGTTTTGCCACGCGCTCTGATGCTCACCAGTCCTCACATCCGAGGTTCTTGAGTGGTCAAACAATCCGACGTTGTAACGGACAGAGCCGCCGATTCGCAGGCAGGTCTCGGTGCCTGAAATGTAGACGTAGCCCGAGCCGTAGACGTCGCAGATCTTGACGTACTCAGTCGGGTCAGGCTCGGCGGCGGTGCTGACGGCGCGAGCGTTGGAAACGGCAATCAGTGCCGCAGTTGAGCCGAGGAGGAGGCTCCTAATGGTCATTGTCGATCTCCGCTTTAATAATAAAGTGATGGACGCGAGTGATTCTGTGAACAGCTTTGAAACGTGCGCAGTTTTGCTGCGCCGTCAGCTAAGCCCTGAAGGAAATCCTAGAATGTACTCTGGTGATTGTTGTCCAATATTTGGTTTTAGCTGCCGATAACATAATTTTCGCCGAAATGGAGGTATGCAAAATTTTGTACAATCATCACAGTCAACTCAGCTGGTAGAGGTAGGCGTCACAAAGGGTCCTGCATTCGACCGCAAATGACGTGCCAGCCTGACGACCAGCTGCGGCTTGAAGCTCAATTGTGCGGGCGGACCTTGGTTCGCACTTCCTTGTTTTTGCCTTGCGGATCCACCCAAGCACGAACGGAAAACGTTCGGCTACAGTTCGACTGTTCGCTTCGCGACAGTTCCGTTCAATGGGGACAGCATTGTTTGTGGTGAGCCCGACGTTGAGGCATCATGCGGCGGCACCGCTCGGCACGACGCCGTCATGATGGCGAGCTGATGCTCGACAACTACGCGCTGCAGCCTTGCACCAAACAGCGCTCGGCAATAAGTCTCGACCAGCGCTCAAAGTCCCGATAGGTCCGGCCGTTAGGATGGAGTGCGCAGGCCACCCCTTCACGCTGGAATTCTTCGAATGTGATGGCGATACGCTTTATCGCGTGAAGATCATCTGTTCGCGGATTGTCGAGCAGAAGACCGAAGTTCGGTGTCGTTACAAGCGCGATTCCAAGTTCCTTTGTCCCCCTAATGATGGCGGTGCGCTGCTCGCCAAGGGTCCACCACTATGTGCGACAGAGGTTTCGCGCGTTTCGAAGTGAAGCTTCCCGTGTTTGAAATCGATGAGATCGGGCAAGCGCCAGGCGAACACTTTGCCAGCGAGCGGCGTCGTTCGACTGCTTCCATGGTAGATGAGCGGCACGATGTCCGCGCTCAATTGGGCAGAACAAACTGCCGTGCGTGGAATGTCCTCAAATCCGAAGCCGCCAACCTCGCGCATCTGCTGCACAAAGAGCTGCGGCTTATGCCGCCGCCAATGCTCACGATTGGCCAAATCTTTGGAAGTTGGCTCTCCGGGATCGATGAATCTGAGAAATACGAATTCGCCATAGCGCTACTCCGGGACGCGGCACTGCCGCATCAAATGCGAAAACGTGATCGGGACCGCGCGGAAGCGCTACACCTCGCAGGTGGGCGTCCACCATCGCTCCGGAATCGCGCCGTTGCTCTGGCGCAAGAACGCGGCGAGGTACGGACTCGCGATCTCACCGACGTCGGCATCCCACGGTGCTACCTCTCCCGGATGTGCGAGGAAGGGCTGCTCGTGAAGGTCGGCTATGGGCGGTATCGAGCCGCTGCCTACGTTGAAGCGAACTGAGCTGGCTAGGCGAGTGACTTCAGGATGACCCCGGAAGTATTATCAAAGAGATCGTTGCGGAAAATTCAGATTGGCATGTGCTCAAACGTGATCCAGAATTTCCGTTGAGCAAAGTTGGTAGTGAAAGCGCGTGACCTCGTCGGCGTGTGGCAGAAGGCGATTTCAGCTGTGATTGACAAGACCGCGCCTGCTGGTCGCTGAACGGTCAGCGACAAGAGGCCTGGCACACTAGCACACGTGAGTTCAGGGCTCATGAAAGGGTAATGCTCAACAATCCTGCTCAATGAACGTCGTAATGAATGACGAGCTTGTTCTGAGTATTTAACAGGTGAGCGATTTCAGGGGCGTGAATTCGGTTCATTCAGGTTTGAAGGTCCAAAAAGGTTGCAACTTACTACCGACACCGTCCCGTCATCGCGCAATTGCAATTCGATCTAACCGGCTTATTCTGAGCTGTCGGGGAAATGTTACAGCGGAGGGAAACCGTGAACGATTTGCTGACCAAACCGGCTACGCCCAGGTCAAGACATTTCAATCTGAAACTGGCTGTCGCAGCCGTGTCTATCACTTACGCGCTTTTCGGCGTCTACGGCAAATCCTTCGGCGATGCATTCTTCGGCATCATTCTGGCGCTCATAGCCTTCCTCGACGAGTATGGATTTGACACGAACCGTTATGTCGATGCGGCGCGGCAAAAGTTGCAAAGGTTCTATCGGCAAGGTGATAAGATCGCGCGGGTTCTCGTCTTCACTATCGGAGTCGGTGGAACCGCTCTGATCGTGGACTGGATATTCAATCTCAACGTCATCCCGATCGATGCGGTCGATCCATGGATAAAGCGTCTGGCGCCGGCGCTGGTCATTGCCGCGACAACGCTTTTTCTCGTGACTTTCTTTTCCAAGTTTTTCTATCAGCTCAACGTCACCGTCGCGGATCGAATATCGAACCGGATTGAGATCACGCTCTACCTGGCCACATCGCTCTTTATTGTTTCGAACATCGTCTTCTGGATCGGGATTAATGTCGAAAACGCGCTTCCCTCCTCCTCCACCGATCTGAACAGGTATGATCCAGGGCAATGGGCAGATATTTCTCCGTGGTGGCAGAATTTGCTTCTGTCCCTTGTCCTAATCTCCCTGGTTTGGCTGACCGCCAGCTTCATTTGGGCCTTCTCGCGCTACGCGGAATATTATTGGCGCGACGTACCGCTGAACTCCAAGCCCAAGAGGGCTCAGAACCAGGACGGCAGAAGTACGAAATCCAAGTAACAGCCGCAGGTTGGCGGCAGCGATTGATCATGCTCGACCGGAATCGCCGGTGTTAGATAGGAGTGGCTTCTTCGATGTAAAAATGAGCGAACTTCTTGTGGTTGCGTGGAGCCTGAGGTCGGTAAGGTCCGAACCCGGCGCACTGCGGGACGTCGCTGAACTCAAAGCGTGCGTCGACGGTGGGATGGACTACAGCCTCCGGATTGATCTCTCGGAGTTTGGCCTTGTAGCCTAGTTTGGCGGTCAACCATGAGAGCCACGTAGGGGTCCGGCAAACAAAGGCCTGTGATCTTGAGCCGAATCCAGGGCTTGTTGGCTCACTTGGCTTCGCCCAGTTCCAGCCTCAGCTTGTGCAGGAAGGTTTCGAGAGTGCCCTCGTCTTTCGGCCAATCCGTTGGCATAGACGGTCTTTAAGGCGGAGTCCTTGTAACGGACCGTGCGGCTACGAGCCGGCCTAGGCTACTATGCTAGTATCGGGGATTTATTTGCTAGGAGTGGGACATGGGCATTAACGATATTTCGACAGATCCATTGGCTGACCTCGAGGACGCTTGTGACCTTATGGATGGCAGTTGCGCCGGGCGCACTCACTTCATCCTCCACCAGACCGTGGACGGAAAGCTCACCTACGACACAGTGAAGCCTTGGATTGGGAAAAAGCGTAACAAGTCGCACGCGGTAATTCTCAAAACGGGAGAGGTGGTCCATTTGTGGCCATTCCAAGAGACGAACGTGTGGGCGACGAAGGCAGAGTCCGGCTTGAAGCCAAAGAACGGAAAGCTGCCTAAGTTCGACCTTAAGGGCAAGGCAATTAACATTGAAATAGACTACGAGGAGGGGGGCTCTCCGAACTCGGCGCAGTACACGAGCCTAGCGGCTTGTTATATTGGCGCTTGCCGTACGGTCGATCGAGTTCTCACGATCGTGCCACATATAGAAATCGATCGCGGGATTCCGGACGGCCACAGTGACCCGCAGAACTTCAATTACACGGGATTCTACGAGCGATTGAACGATCTGGGCGTGGACATGGATCGGGTTCCTCGGTTCGACCATAACCGATATTGGGCAAAGGAGTCGTACAAGGTCCCGTACGCGGATGATTGGTTTTCATGGCCACCGGTGCTGACCGGCGACCCGCATGCCAAACCCAAGGGGGTCGAGCGAGTGGCGAGCCCGCACGGCGATCAGCGCGAGTGGGCAGGGATGCTGTCGAAAGATGCCAGCTTTCACCTCGTTTCAACTGGCGCGATTGGGGTCAAAGAGTTCGATCGCCTTATTCGAAGACTTGAGCAGGAGAGGGAGATTCTTGCCGAGGAAACCGAGGAGCGGGATGAAAACTGAGACGACCACGCGCCACGATCTTCCAAACGCTGATCATTACTGGGGCAGCGGCATTCTGAGGCGAGCCAGTGCTCGAGAAGGGTTCGCCGTTCTGCGCGGGCAATCGGGTGTATTTTGGGAATGGGCACGAATGGCGGACGGGAGCTAGCATCTTGTGAGTCATCTAGGAATTGCTGAAACTCCGAGCGCAAAGATGCCACAGGTGGGCTGCTGATAGCTACGCCTGAAGGAGCGCACTTCAGACAGTCGCTTATCGATGTATGAAGTTAGGTCCTTGAGATAAACGCCTTTGGCACTCTTCTGGCTTCTTTCCTGCTCTGGCTAGCGGAAGCTCAATTTTTCCAGCGCTCACTGTACGAAAAAATTGGTGAGCGTCTGTTGTTCGGCAGCCATCGGCAGGCGCTCAGAGGCGCCGAAGGCGCGTTCGTCATGTTGCTCCCATCTGGGCGCCGTCGCCCGATTGCAAAGGAGCAAAGGGCGTGATCGCAAGCTAGTCGAGGCGCTCGGCAAGGCAGCTCCGCCGGTTGTGTGCGTCAAGTTCTGCAAAATGGGCGATCATGAAACTGGTCATGCGGCTTGGCGCAGAGCGAGCTTCTTGTGCTCGCGCAGGTCGTCCATGTTGATGTATCGGTTGGCCTCCATCCAGTTTTCATTGGTCTCGACGGCCAACGCCCTGACCAGGCGCAGGCAGCTTTCGGTATTGGGGAAGATGCGCACGACATAGGTGCGCCGGCGGATTTCCTCGTTGAGCCGCTCCAGCATGTTGGTGGATTTGAGATGCTTGTGGTGCTGTCTCGGCAGCCTGAAGAAGGTCAGGGTTTGTTCGATGGCATCCTCGGCCCAGCCTGTCAGGCGCGGATAGCGTGCCGACCATTTGGCAAGCCATGCGGCAAGATCAGCCCTGGCCTCTGCGAGATCGCGCCGGTCGTAGAGCCAGCGCAATTCCTGCAGGCAGTCGTCGCCGTGCTTCCTCGGCAGATGATCGAGCGCGTTCCTGAGGAAGTGCACGTAGCAGCGTTGCCAGGCGGCTTCGGGGATCACCTCGCCGATCGCTGCCACCAGGCCGGCGTGATCGTCGGACACAACCAACTCGACGCCCTTGAGGCCGCGCGCCTTGAGGCCGACGAGGAAGTCCTTCCAGGCCGAGCGGCTCTCGCGATTGGCTATCTCCACGGCCAGGATCTGGCGCCTTCCGTCCCAGTCGATACCGACCGCGATCAGCACCGCCTGGCTCATGACAACACCGGCTTCACGCACCTTCTCGTAGCGCGCATCGAGGATGAGGTAAGGAAACGGCTCTTGAAGGGGGCGCCTGGCAAAGGCAGCGAGGCTCTCGTCCAAGCGCTTGTTGATGGCCGAGATCGACGAGGCCCAGAACGCATGACCGCACAGTTCTTCCGTGATCGCCTTCACCTTGCGGGTCGACACGCCCTGGACATACATCTCGGCCAGTGTCGCCACCAATGCCTCTCCGCCGCGAGGAGGGCAGGGCGCTGAACAGCCGCGCTGCGAAGGCGAGGCCGCGTTCGAGTCGCATCGAGCACCCTAGTGCGATGGCATCAGCAAAAATCAAGGTCGCTCGGCTGCGCCTCTCGTTGCGTTTCATGATTGGAATCGCACTGGCCACGTGCAACTCACCATTAGCTCGCCGGCGGCGTTGTCCAATTGATATGCACCGCATGATGGGCCGAGGGCACGTCAGTGTGCGTGAAGCCCTTGAGAAGTGGCGCGAAGTCACGCCTTGGCATAGTCGGGTCGGACGGCATGGGCGCCAAATGTACGCGCGGGATCTCCTCGATGCGCTCCTCAATCTGATCGTTCAGCTCGGCCCTTGCGTAGCGCGGATGAAGGTCCGCTCGCAGTTGGATCACCATGCCAGAGACCGCGTACTGCCCCAGTCGAACACGATCGGGGTTCCACAGAGGAAGCCGCCCGAAACCCGATGCGGTGAATTGGGCGTCAACGGCTGTCCCAACCTGATCGCCGTAGTCGAGGGGAGTAGTCATATCTTTCTCGAGGAACTCGCCAAGCGTCAGCTTCGCAGCCAATTGAACTGCCTCGGCTGGCAAGCCCAGTCCCTCGCTGTCGCGCAAATCAAGGAGCATCGGCTCGCGCCCATGACTGCTCCAGCTGGAGAATTCCCCGATCATCTGGAACAGCGGGTTGATGTCGGGCAGCTTGTCGTCGTTGACGTCCGCCTTGTTGCGCTCGATCCGGACCCGCACGCGCGCGTAGCGCCAGGGTTCGTCCAGCACAACCACCCTCAGCACAAAGCGATCCTGCGGCTTTGGATCGGCATCGAGACCCATGATTTCGGCGGCCAGCACCGCGCCAATCCCTTGCGGCCATTGATTCTCGAGCCGCTGCGCGGCATCCGACTTGCTGGGGCGTGAAGCCGGCCACGACAGTCGTGCTGTTACCCTTCTGCGATGCTCGCTTGCCGGAGTCCACGACCGGCGGCGCCGGGACCAGGAGCCCATCGTCGGCAGTCGTTGGGGCCAGCCAGTCGCGGAGCTGCTTCTCAAGGTTAGCACGCGAGATCTTGGCGGGCTTCGGGATCACGCCGTTTGGCTTGCGACCCGCAGACGCTGGTATGCGAACCAGTCGCCGAGTTCACCCTCGACGGCGTATCTCTTTGGCGCGACGGCATCCTCGTCCACGAACGGGCTGTCGCCAATCTCGACCTCGATGCGGATGCGGTCATTGTGGAATGGGCCTTTGGAGCCCGAGGACTCCTCGTCACCCTCCAGCACGAAATAGTGCTCGGAGGCATAGCTCTCGAGATGCCACCAGCCGGGCGCGGCTAGCCCATTGCTGTCGGCTGGATCAGCCCTGTCAGGGTTGGATTGCGGCGCTTCGCTCTTAGCCCTGTGCCGCCCGAGCCGTAGGCCACCATCTTCTTATCATCGAGACAACCTTTCAGGAGGTCGGCCAGCTGATCGTTCAGGGGCCGCATGGGCGTTGTCAGATTCACCGGCAGCGGCGCGCGAGGCGGTCCGCTGTCGGCGCTGGGCTTCTGCTTCACTGGCGTCGCGGGCCGACGTCGCGAGGGCAGCAGGTAGAAGCGCCGGGTGTTCGGGGCGACCGGTTTGGTCCAGTTCGGGTTCCAATGCACGACATCGGCTTCGATCTGGCGGGCCGGGGCGAGGCCATCGTCGAAGCGATTATGCTGCTCGATGACGTCCTCGCCGCTGCGCGCTTGGGCATCGCCGCGCTGGCGCAGTTTCGCGCCGCCCGACCCAAGCACAACGCCAGGTCCGCCGCGTGTCCACAGCGGCCGCGGCGGGTCAAAAACGCTCCCATCGATCTCGAACTCGTCATCATATCGGGCGTCGTCGAGTATATCGACAACGTAACCCCCCGCCGCAGCGTTGTGGAACAGAGGAAAGAGGAAACGGTCGACATCAAAGCGCTAGCGGTCTCGCCTGGCGCGGGTGCGGGATGGATCTGCTTACGCAATTGCAAGGAGTAGAGCCGTTGGGTCCAGGAATCGGGTTCGAAGATCGCCACTCCGAAGCCCTTGGTCGTGGCGAAGAGCCCGGGGGTCGTGATGAGCAGGCTCTTCAGCGTCATCGAAAGATGGCCGGCCAGCTCTGCCGAAAGGTCCTTGACGTGTTCGAACAGCGCGTCGGTACCCGAAGCTGGGTCGTCATTGTGCACATAGGTCACCAGCGCGGCCATGCGTGCGGCCACGTCGGGCAGGAGAGCCCGCACGGTGTTGCGCAGGCCAAACGCGTCGGCGGGCGAGTCGGAGCGGCGAGCGCAGCGCGGGCGCGGCCCGGATCGCAGGCAGCCAGTCGAGGCGTTCGCGCAGTGAGGTCTTCATGCTGGCCGAGACATATTTGCCCAGCTCTGTGGCCGCCCCGTCATGCAGATCGGCAAAGGTGTCGCCTTGCAGTTCCGGTTAGATGGCGACCTCGTTCTTGTCGACTGCAAGGCCGAATCCAGGCGTGGCCTGCGGCCGCATTGGGTCGGCAATGCCCGCCGGCACCACCGCATCGCTCGGGCGCTCCAGGCGAAGGCCGAGGCGCAGCACGTCGCTGTCGTCAGTGACAGGGCTTGCGGAACCCAGTCCGCTCCATCCAGCCGGGCACGGTATCGTGATCGTCAGCCAGTCGTCTTTCACGCCAGAGGCGAAGACCTTGACGGCGGCTGGAACTTGTCGAGCGGCTGGCGCAGCAAGTCCCGAAGGATCTTGAATTCATTAGGTGAATCAGACGCTTTTAGCGCGCGCTTGTGTGTTCCAACCTTTGCCACGTTTGCGGTGAGGGCGCCGCTCTGCGACGGCACGCCCGCGCGCGGGCATCGGCCTCATAGGCCCAGCGCTGCAACACCAGTTCGGCGCTGCCGCGGTCCACGGCCAAAATCAGGTCCGCCAGCGGTTCATAAATGGAGCGGAGCGCGGTTGGCCTTGCCTCGCCATTGTCAGCCGGCGCCAGAGCCTTCTTGAGGTATTGCCGCAAGAAACCAAGTTCGAAGCGCGCAGGCGAGAGATAGAACGCCAGCCCATCAGCGGCAGTTCGCTGCCATGGTAGTCCCGCAGCGCAGCTGCGGCAGGGGTTTGGATATCGGTTGCAAGCGGCAACATCACCGTCGGGGCCGTCAACGGGTAGCGCTACGTGTATTGATGTTGCAGGTATCCGTGGAGCGTCCAAGCCAAATTGCGGGGTCAGGTAATTTATGAAGCGCAGCGTTTCGCTCGCCAGCCGCTCCGTCTCGGCGTCGCGCTCCTCGCCGCGGGCGTCCTGTGTGAAGAATGCGACAGGAAATAGCCAAAGAACCGCCCGCTCGGAGGAGGCGCTGCGACCAGCCAAGGCGCCGTGGCGGGCAGGTAGCCCGCGGAAGGCATCGGCACCGCCGCATCGGGATAGGTGAGGAAGGTCACGACACGTCCGGAACGGCTCAGTTTGGGCGCGCGGGCGATGACTTCGGGATCGTCGCTCGCCAGCGCAAGCTTCAGCTTGTTGAAGTCACTCAGCTGTGCGAGCACGGGCCGGTTTGCAGGTGCATTATACGGGGAGGGCGTGTAGGCGACTTCAAAGCGGTCGAGCACGCGATCGGTCGAAGCGCTCCATCGGCTGGTAAACGCGCCTTTCAAGATGCAGATCGGGGCTCG
Organism: Mesorhizobium sp. C416B; assembly: GCF_030323165.1. Taxonomy (NCBI): domain Bacteria; kingdom Pseudomonadati; phylum Pseudomonadota; class Alphaproteobacteria; order Hyphomicrobiales; family Phyllobacteriaceae; genus Mesorhizobium; species Mesorhizobium sp. C416B. The sequence continues at coordinate 2,540,698 of NZ_CP100471.1, read as the reverse complement.
TTCCGCGCCACCGGTTTTGAGGGGCGCCAGTCCCCCCAGGATCCGATTGAAGAGCGGATCCGTCACGCTTGCCACCGGCAACACCAAATCAACGCTGGCGCCCTGGTCAAGGAGGTCCTTGCCCCCCCGGCGTCGGCGCGAAGTTCGAGCCCAAACGGAACGGACTGACATAGCGCAAGGACCCAGGCGGGCGCGGTGGGTAGGGTTGGTTGTTATCAGTATGGGATTGTGCCTTTGCAGACCACGAAATTTCGAGAGGCCCGGCTGCCTTGGTACACTATCTATCCGGCTGTGTCGGAGTTCTCCGGGGCGGTCGGCGCCGAGGCTTATGAGGCATGGCTCAGGAACCTGCCGGCTGAGGATCCGGTGTCACTCTATCTGCACGTTCCGTTCTGCCGATCAGCCTGCTGGTATTGCGGCTTCCCAACCACCATCACCCGCCATGATGCGCCCATCCTCAACTATCTGGCGGCGCTGCGTGACGAGATCCGTCTGGTTTGCGAGCGAGTGCCGAAGACGCTGCCCGTGAGCGACATACATTTCGGCGGCGGAACGCCGTCTCTCATCGGACCAGCCGAGTTCCTCGCTCTGATGGAGTTCCTGCGATGCCGCTTCGCCATCTCGAAAACAGCTACGGTCGCCATCGAGATCGATCCGCGCACGCTCACGCCCGAGATGGCGGAAGGCTTGGGAGCGGCCGGCGTGAACCGTGCGAGCCTGGGCGTACAGAGCTTCGATCCCATTGTTCAAAAAGCGATCAACCGAATCCAGAGCGAGGCCCAGACGTCGGCTGCCGTGGAAATGCTGCGCCGGCATGGAGTAAACCGGATCAACTTCGACCTCATCTACGGCCTGCCGCGTCAAACGGTGGAGTCGTGCGTCGAGACGGCGAGGGCGGCGGTCGCCATGCGCCCCGACCGGCTTGCCTTGTTCGGCTACTCGCATATCCCATCCCAAATAAAGAACCAGCGCCTCATCGAGGCGGAGTTTCTTCCCCACAGCGCTGCCCGCGCTGAACAGCATGCGGCTGCCGCCGTGACGCTGGTTGCCGCCGGCTACCGAGAGATCGGGCTCGACCATTTCGCCTTGCCGCACGACGAGCTCGCGCTGGCACAGGAAACAGGTCGCCTGCGACGTAACTCGTTGGGCTACTCTGCCGATACCTGCAGAACCCTGATCGGTTTCGGCGCGTCGGCTATCGGCCGCATCAGCCAGGGGTACGTTCAAAACGAAGTTACACGGGATTTCTACATCCGGCACATCGCAGCTGGCCGACTGGCGACATCGAAGGGCCATCGCCTCACAGACGACGACCGCCTGCGAGCCGCAATCATCGAGCGATTAATGTGCGATTTCGAGGCTGACGTGCCGGCAATCTGTGTCGCCCACGGATCTGATTTGATCCGTCTTCGCGGTTCAGATGAGCGTTTGGCGATGCTGGCCAAGGACGGAATAGTGGACTTCGAAAACGGTTTTGTCCGCGTACGGCGGGAGCATCGCTTTGGGATTCGCGCTGTCGCTGCCGCATTCGATGCTTTTAGGGATGGCCTTCCGTATCCCGCAGGTGAGGGCAAGCACACAACACGGAAGCTAACACAGGGAGTATCTTTTGCCGGAGAGAACGAGCTGCCATCGTGCGGTGCCCGTTAGTAGTGAAGCGCCCTAAAATGTCGACATAGGCGTTGGTGAACTGGACCGAACCACGAGAACAGCCTATCCAGTTTGTTGTCGGCAGTTAGTTCGAAAAACAAGGGCTTCTAAGCGGTAAACACATGCTAATCCATTTGATTTACGGGCCGACCTGCAGCGGCAAGACAGACGTTTCAATTTAAATTGCACGAGAGACCGGACGGCCGGTCATTGCGTTGGATCGTGTACGATGCTGTCCTCAAATCGCTACGGGCAGCGGGCGTGCCTCGGATCCCGAACTGCAATCTACCCAGCGGGTTTACTTGGATACGCCTCCTAACCGCGGGCACATCCACGCCGTGACTGCCCGTCGTAAGCTGATCATGCACGTGGATGAGCTTAGATCTTAGCCTGGGCTCACTCGAAGCCGGCTCGATCTCCCTTCTCAATTCACATGGCGCGAGTCAGCATCGGGCTGGCGCTTTCAGTGGCATGTAAGGCGGTTGCGGCTCGGCAACTCCGATGCCTTGTAGAGAGAGCAAAGCGGGTTGTGTGCGTCAAGTTCTGCAAAATGGGGCGGCCATATGCTGGTCATGCGGCTTGGCGCAGAGCGAGCTTCTTGTGCTCGCGCAGGTCGTCCATGTTGATGTATCGATTGGCCTCCATCCAGTTTTGTTGGTCTCGACGGCCAACGCCCTGACCAGGCGCAGGCAGCTTTCGGTGTTGGGGAAGATGCGCACGACATAGGTGCGCCGGCGGATTTCCTCGTTGAGCCGCTCCAGCATGTTGGTGGATTTGAGATGCTTGTGGTGCTGTCTCGGCAGCCTGAAGAAGGTCAGGGTTTGTTCGATGGCATCCTCGGCCCAGCCTGTCAGGCGCGGATAGCGTGCCAACCATTTGGCAAGCCATGCGGCAAGATCAGCCCTGGCCTCTGCGAGATCGCGCCGGTCGTAGAGCCAGCGCAATTCCTGCAGGCAGTCGTCGCCGTGCTTCCTCGGCAGATGATCGAGCGCGTTCCTGAGGAAGTGGACGTAGCAGCGCTGCCATGCTGCTTCGGGGATCACCTCGCCGATCGCTGCCACCAGGCCGGCGTGATCGTCGGACACAACCAACCCGATGCCCTTGCTTTGACGGCAGCGCTGGCGGTCTTAACTTCAGTCTTGGTCATGGTGGCGTTCCTTCGCCGCAATCGGTGACGTGAACAATCACCAGCCTGCCATGACCGCCCCCTCTCAGCGAATTTGCAGAACTCTCAGCACACTACCCCGACGTACTCACCCGGATAGTCCCGGCGATCCAGACGACCTGCTGCTGCCGTGCCGGAGCGGATCAGCTCGACGAACTCGTCGCGGTAGGGGTCGACGCAAAACGAATACGACAGCGTCATCGACACTTCGCGCCCAGCGGCATGCGCCAGCCGCGCGGTCTGCCGGATCGCTTGCTTGGCGCGCGGCGGGTCCCCCAGATAGCCCTCGAAATAAGTGACCTTGGTGCCCGAAGCCTTGTCCGGTTCGACTTCGTCGGGCCGAGTTCGAAGCAGGCGCCGAGATAAGCGCTCGCCATCGGGCGTTACGAAGATCATCGAGCATGCCGTCGGTGGTTGTCCCACTAGCGGTTCGGTGTCGAAGGCGACGCCCTGGGCGTGGATGTCGTGGGCGTAGATCTCGCCGAGCGCGTCGTTCGACACCTGCCGAAGAAGGCGGCGCGCCCGCCGAAGCTGCCTACGCCGGCGGCGGTGTTGCCGGCGCTGCATTGCCGATGCAAAGAACGTCATAGTCCGGCGTCAATGTCTCCGCTTGGGAACCCGCCGGCCTTCTTACCACGCCGGCCGCGCGCGGGTCTGGCAAGTGGGCTTTCCTTTTGCCAATGCGTTCGTTCCCGGCCTCACGGGGCGGCGAGTCCCTGCCACCTGAGGCTACATGGCGGCCGTGGAGATTACCTCAGCAGCGGCGCCCGATCGGAAACCTTAGCACCTCCGCGCTTTGGCGTGGCTGCTTGAACTCTTCGACGGCAACCGCCTCGATTAGCAGATCCAAGGCTTCGCGGCCCCTTTGACTCATCGGGTCATCCCCACAAAGGTAGTCATACGCTCGATCTAAATGCCCTCGTGCGGCGGAAAAATCGCTTGTCATATTATAGAACCCTCTCTATCCGCCCGCATTGCCGTTTACGAGGTGAAGGTAGTGCAATCGTCAATATATACAGACAAATTTGAATTAAATCGGTGATAATCAAGAGGTCAAGTCCCCGACCTGATAGCGCCATCGAGCCCGCCGACGACCACTCGCTGGCGCTCACGGGCGCGGCGCTGAGTAGTGAAGCGCCGTAAAATGTCGACACAGGCGTTGGTGAACTGGACCGAACGACGAGAACAGCCTATCCAGTGTGTTGTCGGCAGTTAGTTCGAAAGTCCTGCTACACCCGACCCGATGCCTCTCAACGCCGAGGCCGCACCTCCGTGCCGAACCCGGCCTCCCCAATGGTGGGTCGAGCCTTCGCTTACCCCATGCTTGCCTCACAGATCCGCGACCGAGAACCCAGCCTCATGCTCCCGCCCTGCCGGGGCCTAGGTCCATCAAGCATGAAAGGAACACGTCGGAACCTGGGATATCGCTTGCCCGGCCGGGCGGCGATAGCCTTGCCGGGGCAGGCGAGGAGCCGTAGCCGAGTGATGAGCGCACAGGAGAAGTCTGGCGTGAATGGGGCGATGATTGTCAAGCTTTGCTTTTCGTCAACCATCTTGCATGACCGATTGGCGACCATCTCCTCGTCCCGACCTTATATTACCCGTCGCCTGTCGCCGCCAGCGCGCAGTGACTTGTCAAGGATGGAGACCCGCAGACCCCATCGCGCGGCGACTTGTCCTTGACGGTCACGAGCACGGCGGCAGGTTTGCCGTGGTCGGGGAGCCCTTCCTTGGGCGGAAGCCGACGACAGTGTTCGAGGGGAACTCGCCATGAGCCGGGTGCGCAGAGATCGTCCGACGCTCTTGTATTTGCTGGATCCCAGCCGGCTCCGCCTCCGATTGCCTCGGTAGCTCGGTAGCCTGAGCGCGTCGGCGGCATCATGCCATTATCATCCTACGAATCGCATGCTCCATCGTCCTGGACGAGACCGGTTTGGCTAGCCAAAGGACGAAGGCCTGATTACCAGATGTGATCGGCATGGGGTCGCTTCCACCAACGACGATGATGGGCACCGTCATCAGGGTGGTACGTACGGCTTCGGGCTGTCCTGGCCCGAGGAAAGTCGCTTGATCGAAAATTAGGAGGTCGGCTGCCTTCCCGCTCTCGATCCAGTCGCAAAGACTTTCGAAGGTCGCGAAGCCGACAGGCTTATAACCAAGCGCGGCGATCTTATCGTTGTAGATCTCCAACGCTGCTGGATCGGGCTCCACGACTGCAATGATTTCTCCATTGGCAAGTGATCCATCGTATGGACCGGAAGCGCTATCAGCTCTGACCTGCTCCTCAGCGCAGGCCGGTAAGTAGAGATCGAAGCGTGTACCTCGGCCAACAGCCGAGGTGACGTCAAGGCATCCTGCGAGCGCGCTCACATGGCGGTCCACTGCAGCAAGACCCAGTCCGGTCCCGCCGACGAGAGAGCGCGTGGTAAAAAAGGGCTCAAAGATGTGCGGAAGCACCGAACTTGCGATTCCTTGGCCATCGTCGCTGATGGAGAGGAGAACGTAATCTCCCGGTTCCAGGATGCCCTTAGCCACGGGCTTCGTTTGACGGACGTGAGCGCGAGAAACGCTAATCTCGACACGGCCCTCATTCAAGAGAGCCTCCGACGCGTTCTTGCATAGATTCATAACGATTTGCTGTATCTCGGTCGGGCTGCCCTCGATCACCGTTTGCCACTCGTTGATCTTGAAGTTTAACTGAACATCCGCACGAAGTGTAACCCGCAGCAATGGCGCGAGATCCATTACACTCTCCGAGACGTCGAAAGGCATCGTCACGCGCTTCCGAGTTCGGCTTAGTGACAAAATTTGGTCAATGATCAGCTTGGCTCGGTTGCTGGCCAAGATAATTTGGCCGATGTGGCCCCGAATTCTCGAGGGGCGGCGCACAAGACCTTTAGCCATCTCTGCGTAGCCGACTATTGCTCCTAGAACATTATTGAATTCATGTGTAACGCCGCTTGCGATTGTGCCGACAGCCGTCAGCCTTTCCGCATGCTCCCATCGACTCTCAAAAAGGTTACGTTCCGTGTGTACACGTTGCATTTCAAGATGGTTGCCTAAACGCACAGTAGCGCTCGCCAGAACCAGGAGGTCGTCTGTGGAGGGTGGTGAACGATCTCCTTCAAAAACAAGGATACAAACCGCAGCCTGCTGATCGGAGGCCCGGCAACCAACAATTTGACAAACACCGGTAGTGCCTACGGCAGTCCGAACCACTTCCGACGCCGGAACGACGCGAAACACTGGCTGTTCCGGGTGTACAAGTGAGACGACTTCATGGATTAGCGTGGCGTTCCAGACGCGCATGCGCTTGTTCGCGACAAAGTACTCGGTATTCCTGCTGACACTCGGATCCACCAGAGCAAGCGCGCATTGATCCGCATCGAAAACGCATTGAATGAGTCTAAGCGCTGCTTCGGTGGAGAAGCGCCGCGAAGCCTTCGTTGCTTGACTGTCGATGAAACAAGCTTCGATCTCACTCATCGCCGCTTCAAGCTCTAACCGCCTTTCCAACCGGTTCGTCCGCACATGCAGCGTGGAGGCTCGAATGGTCGCAAACAAGCAGAGGCATATGGACACCAAGCCAAAGAAAAGTCGTGTACGCTGCGCTTGCGCGCTGGCGAAGCTGTAGGCTTTCAGATGCTCTCGCTCCAATCCGGCAGCCTTGGCGAACGTGTCGAAGGATGGGATCCGATTGACAGCGCGGTCCAACCTCAACATTGAGGACAGGATAGCGCGGCCCTCGCGGGCAACATCCTCCGTGACTTGGTCCTGGCTAGGAGGAAGTCGGCGGAGAGACTGATCGATTTGTAATGCGAGGCTGAATCCCGGTCTGGCCGAAAATTGAAGGATCAGATTGGAAAATTCAGGCCTGTTCGACACTCCCCCCCGAAGGCGATTAGCCGAGCGAGCAAAGCGTACCAGAGAGCTTTGCAGAAGCTCATTTTGCGCGGCCGAGGCCGAGATGGCAGCTTCTGTGTTTTCGAGGGAATTTTTGAGCTGTGCAACCAACCTGGAGTGCACCCCGGAGCTCTCATTGGGCGAGATCTCAACAAGGCGTTGGTAGTTTTGAAGGTTCCTTTTTAATGCTTGCCCGGTAGAAGCAACGGAACGGAAGTCCAATACCATGTCTGCGCGGGCGACGTCTCGCTGGAGCAATGCGTAGTTGATCTGAATCGTCCGCAGTTCGCTTAGGACCGCCTCGTTGATCTGGGGGTCTTGCCACTGTATCGCGACCAAGAGCGCGACCGAGGCCACTAGGGCCATTACAGAAGCTTTGTCGGTACTGAGCCATTTTTCCCAAACGAACGGCGTTTGATCCGCGGTGCGTGCCTTGCGAAGGTCCGATTTGAATTCTAGCTCCCCATCGCGTCGGTGTGCGGCCGGATGCTGCTGGAACAGGAAAGCCAAGTGTACCTCTCCCCTCAAATAGGCGGTGTAGACGCCGTTGCACTCTGCCCCCATGGCCCGCTGACCTTCCATTGATTCGCGGGCGTTTCGACCTCGACGGCGAGGCGGCAGCACAAGGCGGGCAACTGATCGCAGTTTTCGGAACTGGTCTTCCGAGAGATCATCGAAGGGGCATACAAGCGCACGCCTGCAGCAGCCGAGGATGATACCGGTCGGTCAAACGCAACTGGCGAGGGCCGGATCTGCTGTTGGCTGGCAGCTAACACTGGCGGGGCGGCGGCCTCAACTCCGGCGTGCCTAGAGCCGGCTGCTGCGAAAGCGTCCGACACGCTTCCCTTGGGGTCATCCCGTCCGGCGGGCATCCTTGGATCGCTGAAAAAAGACGAGGCGGCTTGATGATCCTGCCCTCGCTGAAGCACCTCGCGAAACCCCTTTTCCAGTCGCAGAAGCTCATCTGGACCGGTAGGCGGCTCGTCAGCTCGACCATCGAACAGCGGCCGGAGCGCCTCGGACACGTGCTGCTCAAAGCCCACTCGCCGGGCCTGGACCGCTTGCCCGTCTTCCAAGCCGGCGTCCTGCACCTGCGACAAAGCTGTTACACGGGATGGATTACTATTTCGCGGGTTCATACTAGCCTCACATCAAACTGTATCGTCAAAGTCCTGCGCCAATTCACACAGCGGGTCATCGAGTTGAGATTCTGCGGAGAGCGCCTCCTCTGCTCCCGTCAAGGGCGCCGGCTCCGGGAGGGCGCCTGTCTGGCTTTCAAAGATGCGTTTCAGAATGCGATCCGAAAATATCGCACCTTCCTCAATTTTAATGGTGGCAGACCTTTGATGAGAACAATCTCGTAGTCGTCATCGAGCAGCCGAACCTGTTCGGGACGCAATAGCGGTGCACCTTGATGTGAATTCTGAATGTTCCAATCGAACGTTCGCGCCTGGCCGTAGGAAATCGATTGGGCTTGAAATGTGAATCCACCGATAGCTTTGGAAATGTAGTTCGGAGTCTCGTCATCTACCTCGATGTTCCTAGAAGCGCGCCGGCAGCCCGGGCGGGGGGCTTGGGGTTAGACTGCCAGCGCACGCCACTCATAAAGAGCGGCCTCTTTTCGCGGTTCGGACACCCATAGTCAACCCGGCAACGTCTGGATGCCCGCTGTGCTTTTTGCAGAGCGGCGATGCCGGGCATATCGGCCGATCCTGTCTAGGATGGTGTGGCCACTCTCGTCGGCCGAGTTGATGCTCCAGCCAGTATCGCCTTGCCGACCAGCATGAGTTCGCCGTTAGCAATCCATCGTTGCGAGCCGAGACCGAGGTAAAAAGCGCGTGTTATCGACTATGTAGCTGACGCTCCCGCTGACGCAGGGTTCCCGCCATTGCCTCGAGGACTACCTCGAAATGAAATACCTCTGCACGGGCGGCATCTGAAGCATGGGCTTGCAGGGGCTCGCAGACCGGTAAACCAGCGAGCCATCTCCAAATATGTGAATTGTGGATTGCTCCTTGACGGGAGCTGAGGGGCGGCTCCGCAAGCCTTACGACGCTCTTTGCGAGCCGTAGCTGCCGAGCTGGCAAAAGGCCGGGCTACGTCGCGCCAGCGCAATCGGCGCGCAGAAAATTAGGCCTACCCGCTCCGGGACCGCGGACCTCGTCAGCTTCTCGTAAGTATGCCCGAGTAGGTTGCTCAGCTGATCTGTGGACGTGAGGCTAGCGTGAACCGGCACAAATTTGACCTATCCAATGTAACAGGTTGGCGGCAGGTGCAGCCCCCGGCAACTCAAGAGCAAGCGGCACAGGCCGGGCAAGAGGGCTTTGAGCAGCGCTCGGGCGAGGCGCGCCAAGCCGCTGCCCAAATTCCCGCCCCCGGCGTTCCGGCTCTGCCAGACCCGTTCCATCCTCATCCGTCTCAGGGAGACCTGAGCCTCATCGAAGGCGCGGCCCCATGGGAAGCGCAGCCCATGATGCAAGGGAGCGGACAAGAACACGCCGCGGCGCCGTACGCCGGAGGCAGTGGGTCGATGCTAGGTGCCTCGGTGCTGCAGCCGGGTCACTCAACGGCGCGCCATCATCATGCGCCGGATTCGTCAGTGGGTGATCTGAATCCTTCCGCACCGTTCGAGTTGCGTGACCATGCTCGTTCCCCCGTGCCGGCGGCGGTGCAGCCAGATCCTCCAGTAGTGGTCTCCGACGGTCGCGGCTGCAAGCGTCCTCTTTATTCCAACGATGCGACCGTTGTCGAAGGGCTGAGGTCACTCTACGCGGGTAAGGCCAAGGAGGAAACGGTCAAGCGCCATGTAAATTCTCTTTACGGCTTTGGTCGTTGGCTCTTTAAAAATAACAAGCCGGGATTTGCTGCTCGGCTTCACGAGGAGTCGCTGGATGAAGATCTCAAGGAGTACGAGAGCAGTGGTGGCTCCTCGACTGTGGCTGTGGCACTGCGTCGTCTCAGAGAGTCGGCGGGCGGAGTGCCAATGGTGGGCCGCGCTGTCCTGAATCCCGACCCTGCCGACGCCGTGCTCATCAAAGAGTACAAAGCGGCTCTCATCAAAGAGTACAAGGGAGCGCCTGCGACCGGGCCGAATCGCCAAACCATTCACGACTATGGAGCTACTCTTAGACGTTTCAGTGAATACCTGGTTGAAAACAACAAGCCGGGGATTGCGGCTCGGCTTCACGAGGAGTCGCTGGATGAAGATGCCAAGCGCTATAAGGACTCCAGTGGTGACCGGAGGATCATTGCACTAGCTCAACTCCGGAAGTTCCTGCCGTCCGCCGCACTCGGGCGCGAAATTGCCCTTGCTGCTCGTCCGGAAGACGCAGTCGGCATGGAGGCTCGTGCCATTGGGGACGCCGCTGCGCAGCACCGCGGGCCGCAGAAGGCATTGGGTCGGCCAGAGAAGCTCCCTGGGGAAGCTAATGAAGACGCCGCTGTTCTGCCATCGTCTTTCGTACCAACTGGGCACCATCACCAAGCCTCGGATCCCGCAGAGTCCTTTCGTCCCCTGATCTGGCGCGACGGCGACCAGCGCGCGCCGGACGAGCGGATCGCTGCACAGGACAGGAGCAACCTGCTACCAAGCGAGGAGGTGCCGCTGAGGCCACCGGAATTCGCTCCGCCCAGCTTGCGGGCGGAGAATTCCGCCTCGCCAGAGCTCTTTCCTGAGGGGATGTCCCCCGCGGTCGAAGGGTTTTTTGGTGTTTTCGGCGACCCCAGCGGGCGGGTGCTCGGCGCATTGCAATTGCTAGGCGACGAACATATCCACAGGGATTACCAGCTCCTGGAGCAGGAGTTGCAGGGGAACAATCCAGAACTCGCCGCCCGGACGCGGTTCGTGGATCCCCTCGTAGCCAATTATCATCTGCGCTTGGGCTCCGAGAGCGACAAGCTAAGCGCATTCCAGCGCATCGTCCATAATCAGAACGGTAACGACACAGCCGACTTCCTGTTCGTGCCAGTGAGCGATGGCGGTAAGACTCTTGCGGAGCGCGGCAAACATTGGTCGCTGCTGTTCGTTGATCGCAGCGACCGGGAACGGCCGGTTGCCTATCATTATGACTCCGTCAGCGGATGGCATGACAAGCTTGCAAAACACCTCGCAGAAAGGCTGGGCGCCAGCCTGGAGACCCGCGTGGACTTACCCCGCATCGCCCAGCAGAGCAACGAGTGGGATTGCGGAGTCTACGTGGTGGACGGCACGCGGGCGCTGGTTGGGCGATTGCAAAGATGGCAGCCAGACCTGCCAGACCTGCCAGACCTGAACCTCAACAACCTCGTCGTCAATCGGCAGGCACTACAAACCCGACTCATGGGTGACGATACATCTGGAACGGCAAATTATCTCACGAACTTTGAACTCATGGACCGACAGGCGCGAGACGCGGTTAAGGAAAGCCCCGTTGGGACGTTTCACCAGCGGATCAAGCGGCTCGGCCAGTCAGCGCGAGCGTTGCACGACAGAGCCCTGGCTCCAGTCGCGCCGGACCAAGGCAACCCAGACTCGGTGTTCGTACGGGACGTTGTTCCCGGGGAAACACGCCATCATCATGCGCCGGATTCGTCAGTGGTTGATCTGAATCCCCCCGCACCGTTCGAGTTGCGTGACCATGCTCGTTCTATGCCGGCGGCGGTGCAGCCAGATCCTCCAGTAGTGGTCTCCGGTCGCGACAAGCGTCCTCTTTATTCCAACGATGCGACCGTTGTCGAAGGGCTGCGGTCAGCACTCTATGCCGGTAAGGTCGGGGAGCGCACGGTCACGGACCATGTAAATTCTCTTCTCGGCTTTGGTCGTTGGCTCTTTGATAATAACAAGCCGGGATTTGCTGCTCGGCTTGACGATCCGTTGCTGGATCAGGATCTCAAGGAGTACCAGCGCGAGAGTGGCTCCTCGAACGTGGCTAGAGCACTGGGTCGTCTCAAAGAGTCGGCGGGCGGAGCGCCAATGGTGGGCCGCGCTGCCCTGAATCCCGACCCTGCCGACGCCGTGCTCATCAAAGATTACAAAGCGGCTCTCATCAAAAAGTACGAGGCAGAGCCTGCGACCGGGCCGAATCCCAAAACCACTCAGGACTATGCGGCTACTCTTAGACGTTTCAGTCAATACCTGCATGAAAACAACAGGCCGGGGATTGCGGCTCGGCTTTACGAGGGGTCGCTGGATGAAGATGCCAGGCGTTATTTGGACTCCAGTGGTAACCGGTGGATCAGTGCACTAGCTCATCTCCGGAAGTTCCCGCCGTACGCCGCACTCGGGCGCGAAATTGCCCTTGCTGCTCGTCCGGAAGACGCAGTCGGCATGGAGGCTCGTGCCATTGGGGACGCCGCTGCGCAGCACAGCGGGCCGCAGAAGGCATTGGGTCGGCCAGAGAAGCTCCCTGGGAAAGCTAAGCAGCTGAGCGAGATCGGCAATTCAGGCGCTCGCGTGCTGATGCAGGCCCCCACCCATCAAGTGGGTGCATTGCCATGGGAGGCGCAGCCCATGATGCTGGGGGACGAGCACCTGGCACCGCATACCGGAGGCAGTGGGTCGATGCTGGGTGCCTCGGTGCTGCAGCCGGGTCACTCAAGGGCGCGCCATCATGATGCGCCGGATTCGTCAGTGGTTGATCTGAATCCCCTCGCACCGTTCGAGTTGCGTGACCATGCTCGTTCTGTGCCGGCGGCGCCTGCCGGGCCAGCGTTCGCCAGGGCTGAGGAGACGCCCTCCGCGGTTGGCGAGGCCGCGGTGGCCGAAAGGTGGGCTCGGTTGCAAAAGCAAATGGACGAACCAGTGCATGATCCCGGCCCTCAAGTGGATACATCGCCATGGGAGGCGCAACTCATGGTGCAAGGGAGCGGACAAGAACACGCCGCGGCGCCCTACGCCGGAGGCAGTGGGTCGATGCTGGGTGCCTCGGTGCTGCAGCCGGATCACTCAACGGCGCGCCATCATCATGCGCCGGATTCGTCAATGGTTGATCTGAATCCCCCCTCACCGTCCGAGTTGCGTGACTCTGCTCGTTCTGTGCCGGCGGCGCCTGCCGGGCCAGCGTTCGCCAGGGCTGGGGAGACGCCCTCCGCGCTTGGCGAGGCCGCGGTGGCCGAAAGGTGGGCTCGGTTGCAAAAGCAGAAGGTCGACGCTGATTTGTCGGGATATTTCGACTCGATTCCGCACGCGGACCTTCTACGATCGCCATGGGAGGCGCAACTCATGACGCAAGGGAGCGGACAAGAACACGCCGCGGCGCCCTACGCCGGAGGCAGTGGGTCGATGCTGGGTGCCTCGGTGCTGCAGCCTGGTCACTCAACGGCGCGCGATTCGTCAGTGGTTGATCTGAATCCCCCCGCACCGTTCGAGTTGCGTGACCATGCTCGTTCTGTGCCGGCGGCGCCTGCCGGGCCAGCGTTCGCCAGGGCTGAGGAGACGCCCTCCGCGGTTGGCGAGGCCGCGGTGGCCGAAACGCTGGCTCGGTCGCAAAAGCAGATGGTCGACGCTGATTTGTCGGGATATTTCGACTCGATTCCGCACGCGGACCTTCTACCATCGCCATGGGAGGCGCAACTCATGCAAGGGAGCGGACAAGAACACGCCGCGGCGCCCGACGCCGGAGGCAGTGGGTCGATGCTGGGTGCCTCGGTGCTGCAGCCGGGTCACTCAACGGCGCGCCATCATGATGCGCCGGATTCGTCAGTGGTTGATCTGAATCCCCCCGCACCGTCCGAGTTGCGTGACCCTGCTCGTTCTGTGCCGGCGGCGGTGCAGCCAGATCCTCCAATAGGGGTCTCCGGTCCCGACAAGCGTCCTCTTTATTCCAACGATGCGACCGTTGTCGAAGGGCTGAGGTCAGCATTGGAGAGCACGGTCAAGCGCCATGTAAATTCTCTTCTCGGCTTTGGTCGTTGGCTCTTTGATAATAACAGGCCGGGATTTGCTGCTCGGCTTCACGAGGAGTCGCTGGATCCGGATCTCAAGGAGTACGAGAGCAAGAGTGGCTCCTCGGACGTGGCTAGAGCAGTGGGTCATCTCAAGACGTGGGCGGGCGGAGCGCCAGTGCTGGACCGCGCCGCTGTCCTGAATAATCCCGACCCTGCCGACGCCGCGCTCATCAGAGATTACACAGCGGCTCCCATCAAAGAGTACAAGGCAGCGCCGACCGGGCCGAATCCCGCTACCATTCAGACCTATGGATCTGCTCCTAGACGTTTCAGTGAATACCTGGTTGAAAACAAAAAGCCGGGGATTGCGGCTCGGCTTCACGAGGGGTCGCTGGATGAAGATGCCAAGCGCTATAACAACTCCGGTGGGATCAGTGCACTAGCTCATCCCCGGAAGTCCGAACTCGGGCGCGAGCTCCCTGGGAAAGCTAATGAAGACGACGCTGTTCTGCCATTGTCTTTCGTGCCAACTGGGCCCCATCACCAAGCCTCGGATCCCGCAGGGTCCTTTCGTCCCCTGATCTGGCGCGACGGCGACCAGCGCGCGCCGGACGAGCGGATCGCTGCACAGGACAGGAGCAACCAGCTATCAAGCGAGGAGGTCCTCATCAACCGTGAGCATGATACAGCGGAGTTGAGACCAGCGAAGAGGCAAAGGCCCCTGAACAGTCGTCTGCAGGACGTTGCCACTGAGCCGCAGCTGAGCGAGATCGGCAATTCAGGCGCTCGCGTGCTGATGCAGGCCCCCACCCATCAAGTGGGTGCATTGCCATGGGAAGCGCAGCCCATGATGCAAGGGAGCGGACAAGAACACGCCGCGGCGCCGTATGCCGGAGGCAGTGGGTCGATGCTGGGTGCCTCGGTGCTGCAGCCGGGTCACTCAACGGCGCGCCATCATCATGCGCCGGATTCGTCAGTGGTTGATCTGAATCCCCCCGCACCGTCCGAGTTGCGTGACCATGCTCGTTCTGTGCCGGCGGCGGTGCAGCCAGATCCTCCAATAGGGGTCTCCGGTCGCGACAAGGGTCCCCTCTATTCCAACGATGCGACCGTTGTCGAAGGGCTGAGGTCAGCTTACGCGGGTAAGGTCAAGGAGAGCACGGTCAAGCGCCATGTAAATTCTCTTCTCGGCTTTGGTCGTTGGCTCTTTGACAATAACAGGCCGGGATTTGCTGCTCGGCTTGACGAATCGTCGCTGGATCAGGATCGCAAGGAGTACGAGAGCAGGGGTGGCCCCTCGGAGTACGAGAGCAGGGGTGGCCCCTCGATCGTGGCTAGAGCACTGGGTCGTCTCAAGACGTTGGCGGGCGGAGCGCCAGTGGTCGACCGCCCTGTCCGGAATCCCTACCCTGCCGACGCCGCGCTCATCAGAGATTACACAGCGGCTCTCATCAAAGAGTACAAAGAAGCGCCTGCGACCGGGCCGAATCGCGGTACCATTCAGGTCTATGGATCTACTCTTATACGTTTCAGTGAATACCTGCATGAAAACAAAAAGCCGGGGATTGCGGATCGGCTTCACGAGGGGTCGCTGGATGAAGATGCCAAGCGCTATGTGAACTCCGGTGGTAACCGGAGGATCAGTGCACTAGCTCATCTCCGGAAGTTCGCACCCGGGCGCGAAATTGCCCTTGCTGCTCGTCCGGAAGACGCAGTCGGCATGGAGGCTCGTGCCATTGGGGACGCCGCTGCGCAGCGCAGCGGGACGCAGGAGGCATTGGGTCGGCCAGAGAGGCCCCCTGGGAAAGCTAAAGACGGGCGGGTGCTCGGCGCATTGGAATGGCTAGGCGACGAACATATCCAGAGGGATTACCAACTCCTGGAGCAGGAGTTGCAGGGGAACAATCCAGATCTCGCCGCCCGGACGCGGTTCGTGGATCCCCTCGTAGCCAATTATCATCTGCGCTTGGGCTCCGAGAGCGTCATGCTAAGCGCATTCCAGCGCATCGTCCATCAGAACGGTAACGACACAGCCGACTTCCTGTTCGTGCCAGTGAGCGATGGCGGTAAGACTCTTGCGGAGCGCGGCACCCATTGGTCGCTGCTGTTCGTTGATCGCAGCGACCGGGAACGGCCGGTTGCCTATCATTATGACTCCTACAACGGATGCAATGACACGCTTGCAAAAGAGCTCGCAGAAAATCTGGGCGCCAGCCTGGAGACCCGCGTGGGCGTATCCCGCATCGCCCAGCAGAGCAACGTGGTGGATTGCGGAGTCTACGTGGTGGACGGCACGCGGGCGCTGGTTGGGCGATTGCAATCGCAGCCAGATAACCTGAACCTCAACAACCTCGTCGTCAATCGGCAGGCACTACAAACCCGCCTCAGGGGTGACAATACATTCGGAACGGCAAATAATCTTACGAACTTTGAACTCATGGACCGACAGGCCCGAGACGCGGTTAAGGAAAGCCCCGTTGGGACGTTTCACCAGCAGATCAAGCGGCTCGGCCAGTCAGCGCCAGACGTTGCTCCCGGGGACCCATTTAAATTTCAAAGTCTTGAGAGCAAGGGGGACGCCGCTGCGCAGCGCAGCGGGCCGCAGGAGGAATACAGTTGGCCAGAGTATCTCCCCCCTGGGAAAGCTAATGAAGACGACGCTGTTCTGGCATCGTCTTTCGTGCCAACTGGGCCCCATCACCAAGCCTCGGATCCCGCAGGGTCCTTTCGTCCCCTGAGCTGGCGCGACGGCGACCAGCGCGCGCCGGACGAGCGGATCGCTGCACAGGACAGGAGCAACCAGCTACCAAGCGAGGAGGTCCTCATCAACCGTGAGCATGATACAGCGGAGTTGAGACCAGCGAAGAGGCAAAGGACCCCGAACAGTCGTCTGCAGGACGTTGCCACTGAGCCGCAGCTGAGCGAGATCGGCAATTCAGGCGCTCGCGTGCTGATGCAGGCCCCCACCCATCAAGTGGGTGCATTGCCATGGGAGGCGCAGCCCATGATGCAAGGGAGCGGACAAGAACACGCCGCGGCGCCGTACGCCGGAGGCAGTGGGTCGATGCTGGGTGCCTCGGTGCTGCAGCCGGGTCACTCAACGGCGCGCCATCATCATGCGCCGGATTCGTCAGTGGTTGATCTGAATCCCCCCGCACCGTCCGAGTTGCGTGACCATGCTCGTTCTGTGCCGGCGGCGGTGCAGCCAGATCGCCCAAAAGTGGTCTCCGGTCCCGACAAGGGTCCTCTTTATTCCAACGATGCGACCCTTGTCGAAGGGCTGAGGTCAGCACTCTATGCCGGTAAGGTCGGGGAGATCACGGTCAAGCGCCATGTAGATATTCTTTTCGGCTTTGGTCATTGGCTCGTTGAAAATAACAAGCCGGGGATTGCGGATCGGCTTCACGATTCGTCGCTGGATCGGGATCGCAAGGAGTACGAGATCTGGGGTGGCGGCCCCTCGGCCGTGGCTGGGTCACTGGGTCGTCTCAAGACGTGGGCGGGCGGAGCGCCAGTGGTGGGCCGCCCTGCCCTGAATCCCCACCCTGCCGACGCCGTGCTCATCAGAGAGTACACAGCGGCTCTCATCAAAGCGTACGAGGCAGCGCCGACCGGGCCGAAACCCCGTACCGTTGAGGTCTATGGGTCTGCTCTTAGACGTTTCAGTCAATGCCTGGTTGAAAATAAAAAGCCGGGGATTGCGGATCGGCTTCACGAGCGGTCGCTGGATGAAGATGCCAAGCGCTATATGAAAACCGCTGACATCAGTGCACTAACTCATGTCCGGAAGTTCGCACTCGGGCGCGAAATTGCCCTTGCTGCTCGTCCGGAAGACGCAGTCGGCATGGAGGCTCGTGCCATTGGGGACGCCGCTGCGCAGACCGCGGCACAAGCTCATGGCCACGCAGGAGAGCAGGGACCCATCTCTCGAGCTCAACAAGTCGCGCCAGCGCCGCTTGAACGGCACTTGGGCAAGAAGCGTGAGGCCCAGGACGGACTGACGAGTACACTTGACAGGAGCAACCTCGTGAACAGCGGGGGCGTCATCATAAACAATGAACATTACACAGCGCTGTTGAGACCGGCGAAGAGGCAGAGGACTGATAATCCGCAAAGCCGCGCCATGGGGCGGCAACTGAGCGAAGCAACCACGACGTCCATCAGCCAAGCCTCCGATCAAGCCCGAGCGGACCTAATGGCTTCCTTCAGAAGCAGGGAGCGCTCCGACGCGGGGCGTTGAGCTCCATGGCTGGGGTCAAGCAGAACAGCTCTCTTGACGACAGAGGCGCTGATGCGATCTCCGGACCGGTAGCTCTCGCTGTAATTGATCAGGCTGGTACTGTTGGAAGGCTTGATCAGCCTCGTCACCCCAATCTCCAGCATAGCTCACTGTCACGCGGCCAACGTGCCTCCGTAGCTAACATCTACGTCAGCGTTGAAGAAGTACCCTGCGGCACGGGATGTTTTGACCAGGCGAGGGTTGGCCGCATCAGCCTCCAGCTTTCGGCGCAAGCGCAT
Source organism: Mesorhizobium sp. C416B (assembly GCF_030323165.1). Taxonomy (NCBI): domain Bacteria; kingdom Pseudomonadati; phylum Pseudomonadota; class Alphaproteobacteria; order Hyphomicrobiales; family Phyllobacteriaceae; genus Mesorhizobium; species Mesorhizobium sp. C416B. Next base: position 2,522,598 of record NZ_CP100471.1, on the reverse strand, counting down.
GATTAGGACATCGATACTTCGATCGTACACCTCTTCTCCACGCACACGGCTCGCGAGCAAAAGCCGTTCTCTGGATAGCACGTTGCGGGGGTTCTCCAGAAATGCGATCAAGAGATTGAACTCACATGCGGTAAGCTTGACCTCGCCACGCTCCGCACAGATCAGTCGCCGCTGCTTCACGCTGAGCTTCCAGGCCCCAAAGCGAAATGAGCGCTGCTCTCTGGTTCGCGGACTAGAAATGCGCTGGCGTAGCGCTACTCGAATGCGGGCCAAGAATTCGCGCATCCCGAAAGGCTTGGGAATGAAATCGGTTGCGCCGAGCTCCAGTGCAACCACTTTTTCCGCCTCATCAAGCCGGTCGCCGCTGATCACTATGATAGGAACATCCGATTTTGTCGCCAGATTGCGGACGATCGCAAGTCCATCCTCCCGGCCTAGGTTAAGGTCAACAACCACGAGATCGACTGGCTCACGTGAAAGAACATAGTCAAACTGCTTGCTATCGTGGACTGCGGTTACCTTCAGGGCATGCATCGGCGATGAGGCGCCGCATTGCGGCATCATCGTCAATGACAAGAACATGTTTCAACGGCACACCTCGTTTTGGGGGTTGCGCCTCGATCAGGGTTGCATTACCTGAATCTGCAAGCAAAAGGCATGTATTACTGATGACATTACTTGAAATTGAACAACTGGTTCTCAAAACCCTCAACGCTCTAGTTGCCGAAAAAGTAGAGGTGTCGATGACAACCAGAATGCGGGATCTCGGCCTCGACAGCCTCGACTATAACGAGCTTGCTACGGCGATCGAGAGCCGACTTGGCTGGTTTGTCGACGATTACAAGCTCTGGCAATACGAGTCCGTAAGGCATGTCGCCGACGCCGTCGCCAGTCAGGAGTTGCGCACCGCGGAACCACCAGCAGTGCGACAAGTGCTGGAGTAGTGCTGTAGGCACAGGTTACGGTGAGGGCAGCTTGGGCGGCGGTAGCTATTGCCATTGCTCCGCTGTGGTTTCTATTCGTGACTGGTGTGTTTGAGAACTGTTGGGTCAGCCCGGTCAATGTCGCAGTGCCGATGCCCCCTTGGTGGCGTTGCCCGCAATTGCGATCGCTGCGCCCAGGGCACCAATGCTGACGGTCGTTGTCAGGCCACCCGTTGAATTGTTGTCAGAGGCAACAGTGCCCACCACACCATCCCAATTGGTGGTCGTATAGACCGACATGTAGTCACGGAACACGCTCTCACTATACGTGGTCACGATCGTTGCCGTCGTACCGGTTGGCACGAGGGCCGACCACACTGACAGATAGACCACACCAGAATTGAAGATGCTTTCCACCTGAGCGAGAAGGGTGGCAGCCACACCCCCAATCGTCATACTGTTGACGGTCACTGCACTTTCGGTGTCAGTGGTCTCAGTTGTCACGATGACACGACGATTAGCGTGTGGCGCGACAAGAAGCGGAATGCTGGTGTGGGTGTAAACGGTCGTGGCAGTCGAGTCTTCGTGAGTGCCATTGAAGACCAGATCTATCGGGAACATTTTCTCCCAGACGCCCGAGCTGCGCACATAGACCTGTCGAGCCTTGGTCCAGAGGCTTGAGATTTTCACCCATACGGCGCTAGCCGCCCCCCAGACCCCGGAGGCTTTGACGTAAAGGGCCATTACGGCTGCACCCAGAAATCACCGTCCACGCCGCCAGAAGGGGCAGCGGCCGAGATCGTGACGCTGCGATTTGCCATCGTGCCGACGCCGAGAAGCGCCTTGGTCTGGGCAATGGACTGCGGTCGACGATAATTGTCCCCGGTGCCGTCACTGGACACGCGACCGACGAAGCTCGTCACAGCGTCGGCACCTGTGGCGTAGGTCGAGCGGTACAAACGCGTCGTGATATCACCAGCGCCATCGCGCTGAGGCGATGAACATGTATGGCGAGAGCAGAACGTTTGGGGCGGGACGAAGAGGTTGCGGAGGGCTGACAAGGTCGAGACGAAGCGTTGCAGGCCTCCCGGCGATCGGACCTCTGCATCATCCGCTCCCGTTTTCGCGGCGGCACATGGGAATTCTCCGCTCCGTTGTTCAACCCCTTGTGCGACCGGTGCTTGACGTCCGGCATCACCTGTCGCTTTGCCGCTCCATACGAGCGCAGCTAGTCGGTGATCATGCGCTTCGGCGCGAGCCCCTGCTTCTTCAACGGCCGCGTCAGCAAGCGCTTGGCGGCCTTGGTGTTGCGGCGGTTTTGCACGATTTCGTCCAGCACATATCCATCCTGGTCGACGGCGCGCCACAACCAAAGCTTTTTGCCGGGCGATGGTGACGACCACTTCGTTCAGGTACCAGACATCATTCCGGCACGGCGGCTTGCGGCGCAAGCAGCGAGCGCAGTCCAGCCCGAACTTAGATGCCCACCGGCGACTTGTCTCATACGAAACCACGATGCCGCGTTCCAGCAGCATTTCCTCAACCAGGCGCAGGCTCAGCGGAAACCGGAAATAAAGCCAGAGCGCGTGGGCGATAATAGGCGGCGGAAATCGGGGGGCGTGTAGCTGACGGCGGGCGTATTCATGCCCCCCGGCGTCCATGTCGCAAATCTTGACGATTGCTTTGTGTGTCAAGCCCGCCGCAGGTCTCAACGCGTTCATATGCAGACATTGTGAAAATCGCCCTATTCCGCCTTTTTTTACCGCCCCTTAAGTCCCCCGCTCGCATGCTTGTCGATGCATTGAACTCATAGCCATCGGCCAAGGATTTTGGAAAATATGTTTCCGCTCGCAGCAGAAAACGTGAGAGTCGCTGTAGGCCTAACGTCAAGGGGAGAGAGCGGTTTGATTGGACGAAATGGGTACCGGAGTACCGAGTCATGAAGCCACGAGGTAATCTGGTCCGACTGAAGCAATTTCAGGTGAATGAGAAGCGACGACAGTTGCACCAGCTAGACATCATGATTGCCGATTTCGAACGCATGGCGCGAGAACTGGAGTTCCAGATAAACGCCGAGGAAACGAAGGGCGGCATCTCCGATGTCAATCATTTCGCTTATCCGACGTTCGCCAAGGCCGCTCGCCTACGTCGTGACAACGTCAAGAATTCGCAATCGGACCTTCTGCGGCAGAGAACCGCAGCCGAGCCATGCCTCGCCGAGGCTGAAGCAGAGCTCTCCAAGGCGCAATTGCTAGAATCGCGCAGCGGCAGAGGCCACGACCTCGAACCCGGCAACCGAAGCGCCATGATCGGCTGAGCCGGACGGCTTCAGCGCGCCTCAATTCGCGACACCGACTGGCCGTTGGCGCGCGAGAGGCGTGCGGGCACTGTAAAGATATCAGCGTCTTGATGCAGCGATAGCTGGTCGGGACGGCTGTCATGCTGCGGCGACATACGCGATTTTGTCCAGATTTGCATAGCGGCGTTACGCAGGTATGGGGGAAAGTGGAATTGGTTGGCAATCGGATCATCGGTGGAGACGAACCGCTGCCGGCGGACCGGCGCCTGGCGGCAACGCCTGGCGCTTTCGGCGGCGGCGGTAACGGCAAAGCAGGCTGGCCGCGTCGAGGATGAAGCGGCCCCTGCGTGATGCCGTTCTGCTCACGGCCGGGAGACGGGGTCGGCCCCGCCGGCCGGATGCTGCTCGCTTGGCGCGGCACCGTAAAGTCAACCGACAGCTTATGAAGATGTGCTTACATTGGGCCATGTCAGAAGTTGCTCGTGGTCCGCTCTATGATCGCCACCGCTTTCCCCCGAGATCATTGCGCACGCGGTATGGCTCTACTTTCGCTTTCCGCTCAGCCTGCGCATGGTTGAGGACATGCTGGCGGCCCGCGGCATCATCGTCACGCATCAGACCGTTCGAAGCTGCGCGGAGAAATTCGGACGGCATTTCGCCCAGGAGATCAATATCAGCCGGCTGCCTGGGCGACAAATGGCATCTCGACGAATGTGTCGTGGCTATCAGTGGCAAGAAGCAGTGGCTCTGGCGTGCCGTCGATCAGGACGGCTTCGTCCTCGAAGTGCTGGTACAAAGCCGCCGAAATGCGAAGGCGGCAAAGCGTCTGATGCGCAAGTTGCTGAAAGCTCAAGGGCGGACACCACGGATCATGATCACCGACAAGCTCCGATCCTATGATGCCGCCATGCGCGACCTCTTGCCCGGCGTCGAACACCGGTCGCACACAGGCCTGAATAATCGAGCGGAAAATTCGCACCAGCCGACCCGACGACGCGAAAGGATCATGAAACGCTTCAAGTCGGCACGCCAGCTTCAGCGGTTCGTTTCCATCCATGATCCGATTGCCGACCTGCTCACTTTCCCTGCAATGCGCTGTCATCGGCTCAACATCGAGACCTGCGTAACGCCCCCATGCAAATCTGGAACAAAATCGCGTGTGTCGCCACAGCGTGACAGCCGTCCCGGCCAGCTATCGCGTGCATCAAGCCGCTGAAACTTACAGTGCCGGGCGCGCTGCTACCTGAATTTCCTTAACGCTCATTCAATGTGACAGCACCGATTCTTCTCAACCGCGACATGCCCTAAATCGTCACTTGCGTTCCGATCTCGACGACGCGTCCGGTCGGGATCTGGAAATATTCGGTCGCATCGGCGGCCGTGCGTGCCAGGCCGATGAACAGCTTGTCCTGCCACACCGGTATGCCGGAATTGGGCGAGGCTTTGAGCGAGCGCCGCGACAGGAAGAACGACGTCGTCATGATGTCGAACTTCCAGCCCTGCTTGCGGCAGATCGCCAGCGCGCGCGGAATGTTGGGCTGCTCCATATAGCCGAAGGTCAGCGTCACCCGCATGAACAGCTCGTTGACTGTCTCCATCTTGACCCGCTCGCTGTCGGGCACCAGCGGCTGCGGTGCGGTGACCACCGACAGAATGACGTTCTGCTCGTGCAGCACCTTGTAGTGCTTCAGGCTGTGCATCAGCGCTGTCGGCGCGCTTTGCGGATCGCTGGTCAGGAACACGGCGGTGCCGGACACCAGCTGCGGCTTCTTCTTCAGCAGATTGCCGGCGAGGAAATCGAGCGGGATTTCGTTGCGCCGGGTCTTGTCGAACAGATAGCGGCTGCCGCGCACCCAGGTCCACATCGCCAGAACGATGGTGAAGGCCACCGCAAGCGACGCCCAGCCGCCCTCGAACACCTTCACGATGTTGGAGGCGAAGAAGCCGATGTCGATGAAGCCGAACAGCGCCGTCATGGCGACCGCCACCCACAGCCGCCATTTCCAGATGCGGGTCATGACGACGAACAGCAGCACCGTCGTCACCAGCATGTTGCCGGTCACCGAGATGCCATAGGCGGAGGCGAGCTTGCTCGATTCGCCGAAACCGACGACCAGCAACATCACCGCCAACGCCAGCAAAACATTGACGCGCGGCATGTAGATCTGGCCCGACTGCCGTTCCGACGTGTGCAGGATTTCGAGGCGCGGCAGCATATTGAGCTGCACCGCCTGCCTGGTCAGCGAGAAGGCGCCCGATATGACCGCCTGGCTGGCGATGACCGTCGCCGCGGTTGCCAATACCACCATCGGGATCAGCGTCCAGCCTTCGTTCATCTCGAAGAATGGATGGCCGACGTGACCGTTCTTGGCCAGCACGAAGGCGCCTTGCCCGGCATAATTGAGCAGCAGGCAGGGAAACACGATCGCCAGCCAGGCCAGCACGATCGGCTTGCGGCCGAAATGGCCGAGATCGGCATAGAGTGCTTCGGCGCCGGTGACGGCGAGGAAGATGGCGCCGACGGTGACGAAGGCGACGTCGGGCGAATTAATCAGGAAGGCGACGATGTAGTGCGGGCTCACCGCCCACAGGATTTCTGGATCGGCGATGATGTGGTTGAGACCGGAAAGGCCAATTGCCAGGAACCATACGGCGGTCACCGGGCCGAACACCAATCCCACCCCGCCGGTGCCAAAGCGCTGCACCGCGAACACCATGGCCAGGATGACCAGTGTCAGCGGCACCACATAGGGCTGGAAGGTCGGCGTGACGACGTTCATACCCTCGACCGCCGACAGCACCGAAATCGCGGGCGTGATGACCGCGTCGCCGAAAAACAGCGAGGCGCCGACGATGCCGATGCCCAGGATCACCGCCGACCGCTTGGGGAAACTGCCGCGCGCTAGCGCCATCAGCGACAGCACGCCGCCCTCGCCGCCGTTATCGGCGCGCAGCACGAACATGATGTACTTGATGGTGACGATGATAGTCAGCGACCAGATGATCAGCGACAGCACGCCGAGGATATCGCCGCGCTCGGCGACATTGCCGCCCGACGACGCCACCAGCGCCTCACGGAACGCGTAGATCGGGCTGGTGCCAATATCGCCATAGACAACGCCGAGCGCGCCTAGCATCAGCACCTTGGTGCTGTCCTGTTCGATTTCGGGATGGCTCGATTGTTCGACGGGTTCTGCCTCGCTACCAGCATTGGTAAGGGCCATGGACGACACTCCGATAAGGGGCGGCCCTCTACCTTTGCTGCACTGCAATATCAAGTGCCGCGACGTAATGGCTCCGTATGCGGACCGCATTTGTCGCCGCACCGGCGGATTGTCTCATACGAAACCACGATCCCGCTCCCAGGCCATTTCCTCGACGAGACACAGGCTCAAGGGGACCTGAAGGAGGGCCAGACCGGATGGGCGATGATCTGCGGCAGGAAACGATGGCGCTGCTTGTAGCTGACGGCATATCTTTCTCCTTTGTGTGTCTGCCAGACGAGCGGGCGGGCACGGAAGTGGTCGCGCTCTACTGCCAGACATACTCGTCCAACCTGATGAAAACCTGACTTGTACACCCAGCCCAAACAGGTGCGAGGGGTCGGTCTATTACCAAAGGCTCTGAGGGCTGATTCTCTAGGGTTCCCGCCCAGATTGATCCGTGACCCTTGTTGTGTGCCGCCCCGGGTTGATCGGAGGCTCCAACTCCTGAGAAGGTGAAACCATGACAAGCAAGGCGACCAACAAGTTCTCTCCCGCGGTCCGGACCCCCCGCGGTGCGGCTGGTTCTGGATCACGAACGCGAGCATACGTCGCGGTGGGCGGCGGTTTCATCGATCGCCGCCAAGATCGGCTGCAAGAAAGCCGAGCGTGACGGCGGCGTGCGCGCCGGAGTTCCCACGGATGCTGCGACGAAACTGAAGGCTCTGGAACGCGAGAGCCGCGAGCTTCGCAGGCCAACGAGAGCAAGGCTTCCGCGTATTTTGCCCAGGCGAAGCTCGACCGCCGGTTCAGGCCACGATCGCGTTCATCGACGATCACCGCAAGGCGCATGGGGTTGAGCCGATCTGCAAGGTGCTGCCGATCGCCCCGTCGACCTACCACGACCATGTCGCCAAGCGCGTCGACCCCTGCCGGCTGTCGGCTCGGGCAAGATGGGATACAGCCTCGAAGGATGAGGTCCGACGGTTTGAGGCGAACTTCCGCGTCTACGGCGTTCGCAAGGTCTGGCGGCGGTTGCGTCGCGAGGGCTTCGACGTCGCCCGCTGCACGGTTGCCCGCTTGATGAAGGCCATGGGCCTCGAAGGCATCGTCCGCCGATCCGCACTACGGTGAGCGACAAGGCCGCACCTTGCCCTCTCGACCACGTCAACCGCCAGTTCCACGCTCCGCGCCGAACATGCTGCGGGTCTCCGACTTCACCTGCGTCGCGACCTGGACGGGCTTCGTCTATGTCGCCTTTGTCATCGACACCTATGCCCGTCGGATCGTCGGCTGGCGGGTGAGCCGGACGGCGCATGCAGCCTTCGTTCTCGATGCCCTGGAACAGGCTCTCCATGATCGGCGGCCCGTGCAGGGAGGCGGGCTCATCCATCACAGCGATAGAGGCAGCCAAGGCGGATTCAACCGGATCGTCGCAACACCGGCATCATACTGTCCCCCAAGGAGCTGGTCGAGGAGTTCGGCAGGTGTTTTCCAGCCGAGCGTTTTGCGCGGTCTTGTGTTGATAGCATGGGCGACTGCGTCCAGTTCCCGGGCTGTGTGCCGACTGAGATCCGTGCCCTTTGGAAAGTACTGTCTCAGCAAGCCGTTGGTGTTTTCGTTGGAGTCTCGCTGCCACGGGCTTGGGGATCGCAGAAGAAAATCTCGAGCCCGGTGTCGATGCGCAGGTCGGCTGCTGCGCCATTTCCGCTCCATGGTCCCAAGTCAGCGACTGACGCAGTTGCTCGGGAAGTTTGCCCATGGATCGGGCTATGGCTCTGCGGACTGCTTCAGCGCCGTGGGCGGCAAGTGGTGGACCGTTCTTGATGCGCAGGCTCTGCTGATAGCCATGCATGCGCGGCAGGTGAAGCACGCATTGTGAAGCGTGAACTTCGTTCCACGAGCGTACGATCGCCTAGCTTCCGAGGCCAAGGATGAGGTCGCCTTCCCAATGTCCGGGGACAGCCCGATCGGCAATTTCGGCCGGACGGTCGCTTATTATAAGGGCGTCTCCAATGAAGGACTTGTTGCGAACTCGGGCCCGTTCGCGCGGTACGCGCAACGCTCGGCTAACGCAGACATGCGGTCAGTCCTGGGCGCAATGCTCCGCGTCCTTGAATGTACAAGGACTGATAGATCGTCTCGTGGCTGATCCGCATGGTTTGATCCTCTGGGTAATCGATCTGAAGCCGATTTAGCGATCTGCTCGGGGCTCCAGGCTGCCGACCACCTCCGGCTCTGTCGTTTTTTCCATACCCACCTTGGGGCCCTCGAATGAGGCGCCATTGGGGTTGGTGACTTTGCCGGCCAAGCGCTCCTCAACATATTCACGCAGAGCCGGATTGACCGCCAGCTTGCCAGGAGGCCGCCGGGACTCACGATCGGCGTGCCATTGTGCGGCACTGGCCGGTAATCCAGATTGCCGCTGCGCGTCGCGGCATTGCGCCTGATCTCCCGCGAGATTGTGCTCGGCGGCCGACCTAGTTGTTTAGTCCCAAGGTTTGATGGGTTGGATCGAGCCTGAATCGTTCGGGCTCTTTTGTCCAGATTTTGCAGATGTATTCAAAGGGCGTGAGGCCCTTGAGGGTCTTCAGTCGACGGCCGAAATTATAGGCTAAGACGAAATCGGCGAGATGCTGGCGCAGTTGGTCATGGCTCTCGTAGTAGAAGCGTTTGACGGTCGCATCCTTGATCGTGCGGTTCATGCGTTCGACCTGGCCGTTGGTCCATGGGTGCCTTGGCTTTGTCGTTCGGTGGTCGATATCGGCCTTGGCGCAAGTATGTTCGAAGGCGTGCGCCCATATGATTTCTCCCCCCGCCATGGCTTCCTTGATCAGTGGAACGGCCGAGCCGCCGGCACCTGGGGTCGTGAACTGAATGCCGTTGTCGGTAAGCACTGTGTGGATCTTGTAAGGGACAGCATCAAGAAGATGGCGCAGGAAATCGGCGGAGACCGCTGTCGTTGCCTTCTCGTGCAGCTCGACGAAAGCGAACTTCGAGGTCCGATCTATGGCCACGAACATATGCAGCTTGCCCTGCTCGGTTCGGACCTCGGCGACGTCGATATGGAAGTAGCCGATTGGATAGGCCTTGAACTTCTTCCTTGCCGGCTTGTCGCCCTCGACATCCGGCAACCTGCCTATCCCGTGACGCTGCAGGCAGCGATGCAAGGATGACCGCGACAGATGCGGGATCGTCGGTTGGAGAGCATAGAGGCAATCGTCCAGTGGCAGCAGCGTATAACGCCGAAAGGCGACGATGACCGCCTCTTCCTCAGTCGATAGCACTGTCGACTTCGGATCTCTGGGGCCAGTCGGAAGATCGGCGGCCGACGTCCGGTTCCTCCACTTCCTAACCGTCTTCTGATTGATGCCGTAGCGCTTCGCCAGCGCCCTCAGGCTCTCTTGACTATGCTGTATCGCTCGACGGATCGCCTCTGTCGTCGTGGCGCTCCCATGAAGAACCTGGCCCATAGCGCATCCTTTGATTCGGACGAAAAGTATGCGCCATCAAAGCCTGGGATCAAACACCTAGTTTACAAGCAATGGCCCGGATGCCGATTCCCTTGGCAAGCTCAAGCGCATATCCTCGCGCTCCCGAAAGAAAGATATCGCCCCGAAGGCGGCTTCGCCCACGGCGCCAAATGCGTTGGCGGCATCCCTCCTGCACTCCGAAACCAGCGCGGACCAAGAGGCGTTGATGTACCGGCATCCAGTGCGGCCTCCTCGCTCGAATGTCCCAAGGCAATAGCTTGCCAGAACCGGAAGCGATTCTCACTCTGCCAGGCAGGCGGACGCCCGGGCGAATCTAGCTTCTTTCGAGTGCACCGATCTGAAGCGCGTTGGTGAACCGTCATTGCAACCTCCAATCCCTTGGTGTTGCGACGACCGGTTGAATCCGCCCAACACGTCAGCATTCAATACACCGAGCGCTTGGCGGAGGCCGGCGTCGAACCCGCAGTGGGCAGTGTCGGCGACTCTTTCGATAATGCTCTCGCGGAAACGATCAACGGTCTTTACAAGGCCGAGGTGATCCATCGACGCGGACCCTGGCGCTCATTCGAGGCCGTCGAGTTCGCCACGCTCGAATGGGTCGACTGCTTCAACAATCGCTGGCTGCTGGAGCCCATCGGCAACATCCCGCCGGCCGAAGCCGAGGAACGCTACTACGCCATGTTGGATGAACCAGCCATAGCCGCGTGACTCAAACGAAACGGCCACCGGAATGCCCGGGGCAGTTCACATCGCATTTGGTGCCAGCTTCATCGTATTTTCTTCGGCTTGGACGGGCACTTGGCAGACCCACAGAGCTGGGAACCTTTTGCCATACTACAACTGTAACATCATATCGGTTTAGCAGGTCAAGCTTCGGTGGTAACCTCATTGGGTAGAATAACTACTTTGGAGGCGAGCAATGGATCGCGATAACAAACGGGCACGTGCAGCTGCAAGATCATCTCAAGGCGTGGGGAGCAGTAGCCTCCGTGACGTTCCAGAGGGGCCATTGAGCGATGTTGCAGAACGGCTGGTAACCGCTAACCCGCGCGATACAGCGCGAAATCTTGGGGGCTTCAAAGGCCTCGGGACGCACGAGCGAACAGCCGTTCGGGGCACTCAACCCGGGCCAGAAACTGACCTCGCGAGATTTGAAAGGCGGACCAATCGGCTTGGACGATCAGCCATCAACCTGGCCGCGACATTAACAGCCGAATTGGGGTACAGCACGGATGACATAGCATTGCAGAAAGTCGGAGCGGCCAGTAATCTAGGCGATTACCTAACGCCAGGGCTGCAAGATGCTATTGTTAATCGCATTGGCAACATGGATCCGCCGTCGCAAGCTCTCGGAGCTTATTACGTTGCGCCACACTTCAGTAAGTTTACTGACGAAAACAAATCTCGCATTCTTGATCAGGCCATTGGATTGGCTTCTTCTGATCCGGATGGCAATGTCAGAAACATGGCATCCAATGCTATTCTCAACATGTATCACCAGTTCGACGCAAATCAACAGGCCCAAGCTCACTCAGTTTTTCCCGGCATGCAAGACATCTTGCCGCACATGCCGCCGCCGCAGCATGCAGCAGAGGAACGGAGTGCGAATCTGGACGGCCACATAGCAGGTATTGAGGCTGCAGTCCGTGATACAGTAGGCCCGCAAACCTCCTATGAACAGCTGCAGCGGGGTGCTCAAGTCGGGCGGTCCATAAGCCAAGCCTACAATCACGCCCGAGAGGACCTAATGGAGGCCACCAGAAGCAGAGATCGCTCCGGCCGTTGATGTCTCGGCCATGGTACAGTGACGCTTTCTCTCCCGAATTCCGTCTACGGCCTTGCCGTTTCCAATTCGCTGGCCGTTGACGTACCTGCTTAGTGTAACTTTCAAAAACCACGTCTGCCGGGTGATGCGCTGCAAGCATCGCACCACCCACTGCGGCATCGATCTGTCGAGCGGCGACATCGCGCGACGCCGGTTCGGTCTCTGAAGCACGCGCAGCATTAGCTACGGCTAATCCGGCAATGGAACAATGCTTTCAACAAAAACGACGCCCCCCAACATAGCCATTAGCATCGCGTGCTCACTCGCCGTGGGCTTCTGTGCGGCAAGTCTTTACGCAACCTTCCGCCACGGCGGCAGCGGCGAGGCTCTGATGGCGTTTGATGTCCGTGCCTTTTGGTTTGAAACGCCCTTCTATTTGGGTTTCGCAACCCCCGTTTTCTATCGGGGCGCGGCTATCGTGCTCTCGACGTCCGCGGTCGTCTTGCTGATTCAGCAGATCGTATTGCGCCGCAAGCTCGAACACCACGGGACGGCTCGTTGGGCTCGAGTGGATGAAATGCGACGCACGGGATATCTGCGACGATACCGTGGCGTGACAGGGCCGGTGTTTGGGAAGACAAGTGGCCCTTTCTGGCCTGGCTACTTCCTGACCAATGGCGAGCAGCCTCACAGCCTCATCGTTGCACCGACCCGCGCTGGCAAGGGCGTCGGCATAGTCATTCCAACGCTACTTACATTCAAAGGCTCGGTGATAGCTCTGGACGTCAAGGGGGAGCTCTTTGAGCTCACCTCGAGGGCGCGCAAAGCCGCAGGTGACGACGTGTTTAAATTCGCGCCGTTGGATTCGGAGCGGCGCACAAACTGCTACAATCCGCTGTTGGATCTTATAGCGCTGCCTCCACAGCAGCAATTCACCGAAGCCCGCCGCTTGGCGGCAAACCTGATTACGGCCAAGGGGGAGGGCGCGGAAGGTTTCGTCAGCGGCGCGCGAGATATCTTTGTCGCGGGAATCCTTGCCTGCATCGAGCGGGGCACGCCAACAATCGGCGCCGTCTATGACCTCTTCGCCCAGCCGGGGGAGAAGTTTAAGCTCTTCGCGCGACTCGCCATGGAGACTCAGAACAAAGAGGCACAACGCATCTTCGACGACATGGCGGGGAACGATACGAAAATCCTAACCTCCTACACTTCCGTGCTCGGCGATGGCGGGCTCAACCTGTGGGCGGATCCCGCTGTAAAGGCGGCCACAAGTCGCTCGGACTTTTCGGTCTATGATCTTCGCCGTCGCAGAACGTGCATCTATCTTTGCGTTGGTCCGAACGACCTTGAGGTGATCGCGCCTTTGATACGCTTGTTTTTTCAGCAAATCGTTTCAATTCTGCAGCGGTCGCTGGCCCGCCGGGATGAAAAGCACGAGGTTCTCTTCCTGCTCGACGAGTTCAAGCACTTGGGTAAGCTTGAGGCGATCGAGACCGCAATCACGACTATCGCGGGCTACAAGGGGCGTTTCATGCTCATCATCCAAAGCCTTTCGGCACTGACGGGGGCTTATGGAGAGGCTGGCAAGCAGAATTTTCTCAGCAATACCGGACTGCAAGTGTTCATGGCCACGGCTGATGACGAGACTCCGAACTACATTTCCAAGGCCATCGGTGAATACACCTTTGAAGCAAAATCGATTTCCCACAGCCAGGCGCGAACGTTCGACTGGACCATTCAGAATTCACATCAAGGTGCACCGCTATTGCGTCCCGAACAGGTTCGGCTGCTCGATGACGACTACGAGATTGTTCTCATCAAAGGTCTGCCACCATTAAAATTGAGGAAGGTGCGTTATTTCTCGGATCGCATTCTGAAACGCATCTTTGAACGCCAGACAGGCGCCCTCCCGGAGCCGGCGCCCTTGACGGGAGCAGAGGAGGCGCTCTCCGCCGAATCTCAACTCGATGACCCGCTGTGTGAATTGGCGCAGGACTTTGACGATACAGTTTGATGTGAGGCTGGTGTGGACCCGGCGAAATAGTAATCCATCCCGTGTAACAGCTTTGTCGCAGGTGCAGGACGCCGGCTTGGAAGACGGGCAAGCGGTCCAGGCCCGGCGAGTGGGCTTTGAGCAGCACGTGTCCGAGGCGCTCCGGCCGCTGTTCGATGGTCGAGCTGACGAGCCGCCAACCAATCCAGAGGAGCTTCTGCGACTGGAACAGGGGTTTCGCGAGGTGCTTCAGAGAGGGCAGGATCATCAAGCCGCCTCGTCTTTTTTCAGCAACCCAGGGATGCCCGATGGACGGGATGACCTCAACAGAAGCGTGTCGGAGGCTTTCGCAAGCTCTGGGACGCCGGAGTTCGGGCCGCCGCCCCCAGTCTTGGCTGCCAGCCGACAGCAGATCCGCCCTTCGCCGGATGAGCTTGACCATGCAACCACCTGCCACCCGAGTGAGTAGTCCCAACAATGAACATTCCACAGCGCTGTTGTGGCCAGCGCAGACGCAGAGGGCCCTGAATGCGCCGCAAGCCGTCGCCATTCAGCAGCAGCTGAGCGAAATCGGCAATTCAGGCGGCCGCGTGCATATGCAGAGAGGGGCTGATGCGATCTCCGGACCGGTAGCTCTCGCCGTAATTGATCAGGCTGGTACTGTTGGAAGGCTTGATCAGCCTCGTCACCCCAATCTCCAGCATAGCTCACTGTCACGCGGCCAACGTGCCTCCGTAGCTAACATCTACGTCAGCGTTGAAGAAGTACCCTGCGCCACGGGATGTTTTGACCAGGCGAGGGTTGGCCGCATCAGCCTCCAGCTTTCGGCGCAAGCGCATGATTAGGACATCGATACTTCGATCGTACACCTCTTCTCCACGCACACGGCTCGCGAGCAAAAGCCGTTCTCTGGATAGCACGTTGCGGGGGTTCTCCAGAAATGCGATCAAGAGATTGAACTCACATGCGGTAAGCTTGACCTCGCCACGCTCCGCACAGATCAGTCGCCGCTGCTTCACGCTGAGCTTCCAGGCCCCAAAGCGAAATGAGCGCTGCTCTCTGGTTCGCGGACTAGAAATGCGCTGGCGTAGCGCTACTCGAATGCGGGCCAGGAATTCGCGCATCCCGAAAGGCTTGGGAATGAAATCGGTTGCGCCGAGCTCCAGTGCAACCACTTTTTCCGCCTCATCAAGCCGGTCGCCGCTGATCACTATGATAGGAACATCCGATTTTGTCGCCAGATTGCGGACGATCGCAAGTCCATCCTCCCGGCCTAGGTTAAGGTCAACAACCACGAGATCGACTGGCTCACGTGAAAGAACATAGTCAAACTGCTTGCTATCGTGGACTGCGGTTACCTTCAGGGCATGCATCGTGAGATACTCGGCGATGAGGCGCCGCATTGCGGCATCATCGTCAATGACAAGAACATGTTTCAACGGCACACCTTCAATCTTGAATCCCCTTGTCTAAACCTGTTGCCGAGCAACCCTGGGGCACCGACCTACCCAGAACAGCTGCTCCTTGATACCACTCGCCGTTGCGTGCGGCCAATGTGAGGCCGTGCTCGTCCTGTTCTTTTCATCCCCAGCGAATTGACCGCACCAAGGCAGCCCGTGGCCACCAGACAGGTCCAAGCGCCGACATGACCCTGCCGTGTGGTCCTTCGCTTTTTCGCTTCGAGCTCCCCCGTTGGTGCAGGCCTGCCAATATCACTCAAGTTCGACCTCATGGATGCCAAGTTTCCTGCTATGCCCTTGCATCCTGGTCATCCTGGAGTTTGCGGATCTGGATCATCTCGATATCCTCCGGCTCGTGGATCCAGCTCGGACACGGTTGAGCAGCGCGGCGTTTGGCTTGATCGGAGAGGCGGTCGGCGGAAGAAGACCGTGATTCGCTGCAGCGGCCTTGTGCAAATAGTGTGTCTCCTGCCAAGCCGGCTTCGTCCAAGGTGGCCGGCGGCCTCAAATGCTGTTCGGCGACCGGCAGGTCGCCGGTTGCGGTGAACGTCCGGGCTAACATTTCTCAGTTAATGCAACTCCTCCATCTTGAGCGTGTGACTATGCTTGTCCATTGCGCCGTCGGACTCCGTCAATGACGTGCGGTTATCTGCCGATTGGACTGTGCGTGATCCACCCTTTGGCAGCGGCGGCCGAACAGCTGAACGAGGCTCGCACCAGGATGGGCTGCGCCGCCACGTCTTCCCAGTTGACCCTCGCCGCCGCGGATTTGCGCCTTCGAGCCAGCTTCGCGGACGAGCTCGCGTCTCAAGCAATGATCTGAGTGTGCAGGGCCGCGCATGGCTGCTCTTTAAGGATCGGCAGCATACCGGCAAAGTTGGGCCGCTTTATCGCCTTAGTCGATTCCCCACGGTGATCCCGAGCCTGAACAAGCCCGCCAAGCTCCCCATTTTGTCCTTGGCTTGGCGCTGACAGAAGTACCATCCATGACGCCAAAGTCGTGGCCCACACTCCAGGAGCAACGGACGGCCGGGACGAGCAATCCTGTACAGGAGTCATTGTACCAAGATGCTCCGGATGTCGCTGGCTGATCGGGCCCGCGCCACCCACGCATGCGCAAGATGCTCACCCACGCTGATACGAACACGGTCTTTGCTTCAATTGAAACCGAAAAGCTGAACTTGAACATCACACAGTAACAAACCTCCCCGATAAGCGCGTGCCGGACAGGGCCAGAACCCGTCCGGCGGCTTGGAAAGGTAGGTGATAGGGAATGTTTATTGCAGCTTGGCCGCTGGCCATCGTCCTGATGACATCCATGTCACTCCCAGCCGAGCCCGCGCCACTTTCTCCGCGTGAGTTCCGCAGCCTGTCGCGCAAATGCGCCCCCTGGGTTGCGCCGTCCACCCTGGCCGCGATTGCCAAGATTGAAAGTGGCTTTGAAACGCTGGTGGCTCATGACAACACCACAGGTGAGCAGCTTCGCTGGATAGACCACCTGGAAGCCACGCGGGGCATCAAGGAACGCCTCGAAGCACAACATTCTGTCGATGTTGGATTGATGCAGATAAACAGCAAGAACTTTGCCATGCTCAATCTCACGCCGGAAAGGGCTTTCGAGCCCTGCGCCTCGCTTTCGGCTGCCGCCCACCTGCTTGAAAGCCGGTATGCCGGCGGCACCACTGCTGTGGCACAGCAACTGGCGCTTCGCCGTGCCATCTCGGCCTATAACACGGGCGACGTCACGCATGGCTTCGCCAACGGTTATGTACGCAAGGTCGAGTCGGCCGCAAAGGACATCTCAAGTCTCCTTGAGAGAACGCTGGAGCCGACTGCTCGAGATGTGCCGCACCTTGAGGCACCCGGTCGGAAAGCCGTGCCGCCTCTGCTCCAGCAGAGCCAACAGGCCAATAGAAAGAAGCAGCCCAACCAAGATTCTTGGGACATCTGGGGCTCGTATCAGCCAGACCGCTCCGGGGTCGATCCCTCCGATCCGACAGGCAGCCAGGCTGCGAAAGCACGGGAACTCGCGAACCCGAACAAACTCGTATTCGATTGAAACATGGAGATGCAATGATGACGCCACTCAAGATACTTCGTGCGCTTAAAACGCGTGTTCCTTCGCCTTTTTCCATGCTGCGCATGGCGGCTGAATATGTACCGGCCGCTGCTGCAGGCGCGGCGTGGACGGTCTTCTACAGCGGGCCAGCCGCGGCTCAGGTGACGGGAGGGACGGATCCTGCCAAGATGGTCCAGAATATCTGCACGTTCATACTTGGCCCCTTTGGACAATCACTGGCCGTGCTCGGGCTCGTAGCCATCGGTATCTCTTGGATGTTCGGTCGTGCTTCACTTGGCCTGGTTGCGGGTGTCGTTGGAGGGATCGTCATCATGTTCGGGGCCAGCTTCCTGGGCAAGGCGCTCATAGGCGGCGGCTGATGAGCGACCGGTTGGAAGTGAGCACCCTCTATGTGGCGGCGACGCGCCCCGCACTGTTTCTGGGGGTGCCGCTGACGCTGGCCGGATTGCTCATGATGTTGGCTGGGCTTGTTATCATTATCCTTCAGAACCCGCTCTACGAAATCGTTCTCGTGCCACTCTGGTTCGGAGCACGGCTGGTTGTTGAGCGTGACTATAACGCGGCAAGCGTCGTGCTGCTCTATTTGCAGACGGCCGGCAGAAGCGTGGACGGGCCGGTCTGGGGAGGCGCAAGCGTCAGCGCCAATCCGATCAGAGTGCCGAAACGCGGAAGAGGAATGGTGTAATGTTCGGCGCCAGCGGCCGGACCGAGAGGTCTGGCGAGATCTACCTTCCGTATGTTGGTCACGTAAGCGATCAGGTTGTCCTTCTGGAAGACGGATCGATCATGGCCATGGCACATGTGAACGGTGTGCCCTTTGATTTGGAAGACGCTGAGATGCGCAACTCGCGCTGCCGCGCGTTCAACACTCTCTTGCGCAACATCGCCGATGACAATGTCTCGATATACGCTCATCTTGTGAGACACAACGATGTGCCGGCGCCGGCGCCGCGCCAGTTTCAAAGTACATTCGCTGGCAGTCTGAGCGAGGCCTACGAGCGTCGTGTGCTGTCGGGAAAGCTCTTTCGCAACGATCACTTCCTCACTTTGATCGTGTCCCCCCGCACCGCAATCGGCAAGATCGGCTTGCGGATTGCCAAGGCCCGCAGACGGAATGAGCACGATCTAGCCACCCAAATGCGGAGCCTGGAAGACCTCTGGCACATCACTGCTGGCGCACTCGGCGGTTACGGTCTGCGCCGGTTGGGCATTCGTGAGAAAGGCAACGTGCTCTTCACGGAAATCGGCGAGGCGCTTCGGCTCATGATGACTTGCCGGTTTCTTCCGGTTCCGATGGTTACCGGCTCACTTGGCGCCTCGATCTACACTGACCAGGTCATCTGCGGGAAGCGGGCGCTTGAGATTCGAAGGCCCGGGGATAGCTCCGTCGGATCATTGTTTTCGTTCCGTGAATATCCGGCGACGACCCGGCCGGGCATGCTAAATTCCTTGCTGTCCGCCAACTTCCCGCTTGTCCTGAGCCAGAGCTTTTCCTTCCTCACTCGCCCACAAGCTCATGCCAAACTAAGCCTTAAGTCCAGCCAGATGACGAGTGCCGGCGACAAGGCTCTCACCCAGATCAATGAACTTGCCGAGGCAGAGGACGCACTGGCAAGCAACGAATTCGTGATGGGTTCGCATCATCTGAGCCTGTGCGTCTATGCCGACAGCCTCAATAGCCTTGCAGATCGCGCAGCAAGTGCCCGCGCACGGCTGGCCGACGCGGGCGCCGTTATCGTCCAAGAGGGCATCGGCATGGAGGCCGCATATTGGTCCCAACTTCCGGGGAACAACAGGTGGCGCACGCGCCCGGGGGCGATCACCTCACACAATTTTGCCGGGCTCGTCTCATTTGAGAACTTCCCAAGCGGTTCCAGTTCCGGCCACTGGGGCAATGCTGTTGCGCGCTTTCGCACAAACGGTGGAACTTCTTTCGACTACATCCCCCATGAGAATGACGTCGGCATGACGGCAATATTCGGGCCCGTTGGCAAAGGCAAGACGACGCTGATGACCTTTGTCCTCGCGATGCTTGAGCAAAGCTTGGTCGATCGCAATGGTGCGATCGTCTTCTTCGACAAGGATCGGGGTGGTGAACTGCTGGTGCGAGCCACGGGAGGGACATATCTTGCGTTGCGCAGAGGCGCTCCGAGCGGCTTGGCCCCTCTGCGTGGACTGGACAACACCTCCGCCTCCCGGGACTTTCTGCGCGAGTGGTTGATGGCCCTGATCGAGAGTGACGGCCGTGGTCCGATCTCGCCGGAGGAAAGCCGTCGGCTGGAACGCGGCATTGTTCGTCAGCTTTCGTTCGAACCCCCTATGCGCTCACTTGCGGGCCTGCGCGAGTTCCTATTGCACAGCCCCTCCGAGGGCGCAGGAGCACGGCTGCAGCGGTGGTGTAGAGGGGGGGCGCTTGGATGGGCCTTTGACGGCGACGTGGACGAAGTAAGGCTGGATGCCTCCATTACGGGCTTCGACATGACGCAGCTCCTGGAATATGAGGAGGTCTGTGCACCGGCCGCCGCATACCTTCTGCATCGAGTGGGCGCTATCGTCGATGGTCGTCGGTTCGTCATGAGCTGCGACGAATTTCGATTCTATCTACTCAACCCCCAATTCTCGGCCGTTATCGACAAGTTCTTGCTCACGGTCCGCAAAAACAACGGCATGTTGATACTCGCAACGCAGCAGCCTGAACACGTTCTGGAATCGCCTCTCGGAGCTAGTCTCGTTGCGCAATGTATGACGAAAATTTTCTACCCATCACCGACGGCGGACCGCTCTGCGTATGTCGATGGCTTGAAGTGCACTGCGCAGGAGTTCGAGGCAATCCGCCAGGGTATGGCAATCGGCAGCCGCAAGTTTTTGCTCAAGCGCGATAGCGGGAGTATTGTTTGCGAATTCGATCTTGGGCATATGCGCGAGTACGTAGCCGTACTCTCGGGGCGGGCCAACACAGTGCGCTTTGCCGACCAGCTTCGTAACCAGCACGGAGACGCCCCAAGTGGGTGGCTCGACAAGTTCATGGCCCGGTACCACGAAGTTCAAGACTGACGGAGGAATATTCATGAAATTTGCCAAACTTGCAGTAACGACCCTTGCTGCTTCCCTTCTGCTTCACGGACAGGCCCGTTCGCAATTTATCGTCAGCGACCCTGTAACAGAAACACAAGCGACCTTAACAGCGCTTTCCAATGCGGCGATCCTTGAGAGGTCAATCGAGACGCTCGCTACCACGATTGAAATGGTGACAATTCTAACGTCGTCATTCGCTGTCACGGGACTGCTAAGCTCACTTAACCAAGGAAATCACTACCCGTCGAGCAATAAGCTGGAGGAGCAGATGTTTGATGCTCGGGCGCCAGCTTCGATTATGGCCCGTAACATTGCGAAGGACCCAAATCGGATAGTCAACGGCACCGATTCAGAAGCGAAACTGTTACAGGGACAAATCGCCGGGGCCGCCAATGCCGCAGCTATTGCAGCCGACACTTTGGGCATGATGGACAAGCGCCTTAAGGATAACGCCGGCACGCTTGGTCAGCTTTCCCGCTCGGGAAATATTATGCAGGCCACCGTGACCAACGGTCTGGTCCTCAAGCAGATTCACGATGCGATGATCCAAAATGTCCAGGCCACGAGTCTGCTGACAATGGCCACTGCACAAGGGAGCCTTCACGCCGTGGAGGAGGCCGCCACGCAGCGTCGCGAACATCAGGACACCGCTAATATGTTTAGCATCCTCCCGTAAACCACACAGAGTTCATCAGGCTCAGCTGCGCTGATCAGGGACACATCAGGCTCACGCCATGAATTTCAAAATTCCCGCGCCATTCACGACTATACACACGATCTTTCATGGGGCCTTCACGTCCGGGCTGCACAAAGTGCTTGAAAACGTCCAAGCGGCGGTCAGTGCGCCTCTGGTTGCGTGTGTCACGCTCTGGATAATAATCCAAGGCTGTCTGGTCATGCGTGGTCAAGTCGATGCGCGCGGGGGTATCTCGCGCGTAATCATGGTGTCGATTGTCGTCGCCCTTATCTTAGGGCAGGCCAACTATCAGCAGTACATTGAAGCGCTCTTCGACGACACGATTCCGAGGTTGGCTCACGACATCAGTGGCAGCGACTTGCCCTTCATCGGAATCCCCCAGAAGCTCGATCTTATGTTTGCTTCAAGCCAGTATGTCTTTCAGCTGATTGCTTCCGAAATTGGGCCTATGAACGGCCAGGACATACTTGCTTTCGAGGGAGCGCAATGGATTTTCTACGGCGCGCTGTGGACAGCGTTCGAGATCTACGATGCCGTTGGAATTCTGACGAAGGTGCTCTTGACGATCGGCCCCCTGGTCCTTGTAGGCTACCTTTTTGATCACACTCGAGACATAGCCACCAGATGGATCGGCCAACTGCTCTCGTACGGGCTGCTGCTTCTCCTCCTCAACATCGTTGCAACGATAGTAATCGCTGCCGAAGCAGTCTCGCTGGCAGCCATGCTTTTGATGATCAAATTCTCGGGCACGACAGCAGCCAAGATCATCGGGCTTTACGAGCTCGACATGCTTTTCCTAGCTGGTGACGCTCTGATCGTCGCGCTTCCGACGATCGCCAGCAGCATCGCCGGCGGCTCTTGGGGAGGTGCGAACCGACCTCTTAACAGCCTCAATCGCCACTTTGCCAAAACGGCGGGTGCTTAATCAATCGACAAGCTCGGTGCCAAAAACATGAAATATTGCCTACTTCTGTCAATCCTCGCTTTGGCCGCCTGCAAGACGAGCCATGGGCTTGCGACATGCGCGGGTGCCCCATTCCAACTGAACGTGGGACAATGGGAAACCACCCCTGAGGATCTTCAGGTCGAATGCGCGGAAGAGCCAAAGTGAAAGTTCCTGAACATGCCCTTCTGGTGGAGAGAGAAACGCTAGCCGCCCACTATAAGAAGGTGGAAGCGTTTCAAACTTCACGAGCGAAGTCTGCGCGGCGCCTGTCAAAGGCCCTGATAGCCTTTGCCGCAGCGGCGGTCCTAGGAAATGTTGCCCAGGCATTTACCATTGCTGCCATGGTCCCGTTGGCCAAGCTCGTACCTGTGTTCCTCTGGGTCCGGCCGGATGGGACCGTCGACAGCGAAGTGTCAGTCTCTCGACTGCCGGCAACCCAAGACCGAGCCGTCATAAATGCTTCGCTGTGGGAATATGTACGCCTGCGCGAGGGGTACACAGCAGATACAGCCCAATACGCCTATGACCTCGTATCCAGTTTCAGCGCGCCGGCTGTGCGACAGCAATATCAAGATTTCTTCAACTATCCGAATCCCACCTCGCCGCAAGTCACGGTCGGCAAACGCGGCAAGCTCGAGGTCGGGCATATTTCTTCAAACGACATCAGTCCGGACGTTCAACAGATCCGTTACAAACGTTCGCTTGTTGTCGATGGGCAGATGCCGATAGTGACCACCTGGACAGCTACCATCCGCTACGAGCGCTTGACGGGTCTGCCTGGGCAATCGAGGCTCACCAATCCGGGAGGTCTACTCGTCACTTCCTATCAAAGCTCGGAAGATAGCGTATCGAACCTGGGCTATGTGCAGCCATGACAAAAAGAGCGTTTCTCGCGCTGGTCTGTTCATTCTTCTTAACGATGGAAGCGTCCGCGGAAGACACACCACTTGCCGGCAAGCACGATGCGCGCATGCGCTACCTGGCTTACCGTCCTGACGAAGTGGTGCGCCTGTCTACCGCAGTGGGGGCAACGCTGGTTGTCACATTCGCGGCCAACGAGACAGTCGCAGCCGTGGCCGTTTCCAATAGCAAAGACCTGGCTGCGCTCCCGCGCGCCAACTATCTCTTTTTTAAGGCTAGCCGGATGCTCCCGCCGCAGCCGGTCGTCGTGCTGGCCGAGAGTGAGTCCGGTACACGGAGATACGTCTTCAGTATTTCAACGAGAGCGATGCCAAAACTCGATGAGCAGCAACCTGACCTATACTACAGCGTGCAGTTCACCTATCCTGCTGATGAGGCTGCTGCTCAGAGAAAGGACGCAGAAAGGCGCTCCATTCTTGGTCAGGCCCGGGCGAAAGTGCTGCGCGACGAGAGAGTTCAGGATTTGTTGAATCGGCCCGCCGCAACTACCAGTCCGGACGAAAGCAATTTTCACTACGTCGCAAAGGGCGATCGATCGCTGGCGCCGCTGGAAGTTTTCGATAATGGCTTTACCACCGTATTTGGCTTCGCAAGCAATTCCCGCATACCCTCCCTCTACATTATCAATCCCGACGGCAAGGAAGCCGCTGCCAATTACACGGTCAAAGGAGACTATGTTGAAGTATCCGCAGTCGCCCGGGAATGGCGTCTGAGAGATGGCAATACGGTCTTGTCCATTTTCAACAGGGCTTATGACCCTGTGGGACGAGCGCCAGGGACCGGTACAGTGACACCCGACGTGTGGCGCGTTTTGAAAGGCCCGGCCGATGAATGAAACCGGCCCACAGTCGGGACATGATGTCCATGCCTCAGGATCGATGGTCTCGGAGCCGGCCCGCCGGCATGTTTCGGGATTGCAGAAGTTGGCCGTCGCTGCTCTCGTTCTCATCTCATCTCTATCGCTCATCTGGCTCGGCGGTCGTCCCAGCACACAAGACGAGCCAACTCAGCCCAAACCTCCAATTGTCGCCGACGCCGAGCCATTCCGCCCCGTGCCGATTGAGATTGCTCCCGAAGCTCCAGCACCCGTACAGGCGGCGCAGGCAGGAGATCCTGCGCCATCCACGCCGCCTCCGGCGCCAGCTGATCCGCCGCCGGAGGAAACACCAATTTTCGCCTACAGTGGCAGCGGTCAAATGCCCAACGACGGTCAGCGGAGCGAAGACAACCATAGGGATGCTCCCGCGACCTCGCATGAGATTTCAGACGCTGGCGATCTGACGGGCCGATTGAAGCCAGATATACAGGAGCCAAGCCGGGCCACACTTTTGCCGCACCCTGATCTCGTGATTACCCAAGGAACGATAATTCCCTGCATTTTGCAAACGGCAGTCGACACAAATTTACCGGGTTATGTGAAGTGCGTCTTACCTAAAGACGTCCGCGGCGCCACCAACAACGTGGTGCTTTTGGATCGCGGGACGACCGTGATTGGCGAGATCCAGCGTGGTCTCCAACAGGGGGATGCGCGTGTCTTCGTGCTGTGGACGCGCATCGAAACGCCTGACCATGCCCTCGTTTCGCTAGCGTCGCCGGGCGCTGACGAGCTCGGCCGCTCCGGAATGCCTGGCACGGTGGATAATCACTTCTGGCAGCGCTTTGGCGGAGCAATGCTCATGAGCGTCATTCAAGGCGCGTTTCAGGCCGCCGGTCAATACGCTGGCAGCTCAGGTGGAGGAAGCGGCATCAACAGCTTCCAGAGCAACGCCGGACAAGCCGTTGACACGACCCTTAGAGCAACGATCAACGTTCCGCCAACTCTGAAGAAAAACCAGGGAGATGCTGTATCCATCTTTGTGGCTCGGGACCTCGATTTCTCAGATGTATACGATCTTAGACCGATCGCCGTGGCGCCAGCCCCCCAACATCGCCAACGCCGGAGAGACAACAATGCGACCGGAGGCTGACCCTCAATTGCGTTTGCTTCTCAACCCTGTTTTGAAATGGCTTGAGGAGCCAAGGACCGAAGAGGTCGCTATCAACCGGCCTGGGGAAGCCTTTGTCCGACAGGCCGGCGTTTTCACGAAACATCCGCTGCCGCTATCTTATGACGATCTGGAGGACATCGCGATCCTCGCTGGAGCGCTGCGCAAGCAAGATGTCGGACCGCAAAGCCCCCTCTGTGCGACTGAGCTGCCGAACGGAGAGCGGCTGCAGATCTGTTTGCCGCCCGCTGTTCCCTCAGGAACAATAAGCCTGACGATACGGCGTCCCTCAAGTCGTGTGACCGAACTCAAGGAAGTTTCTTCTCGCTACGAATACTCGCGTTGGAATCAATGGCGGTCACGAAAGGAGCGCCAAGAGCGGCAGGACGAAACGATTCTTCAGCACTACGACCATGGTGACTTGGAGCAATTTTTGCGAGCATGCGTTTGCGGGCGGCTCACGATGCTGCTTTGCGGACCTACTGGAAGCGGCAAAACGACAATGAGCAAGACTTTGATCAACGCTATACCCCCGCAAGAGAGGCTGATAAGTATCGAGGACACGCTCGAACTTGCAATCCCGCACGAGAACCATGTCCGGTTACTTTATCCGAAGGACCGAGCAAGCGTAGGTGCGGTGACAGCCGAGCAACTGTTGCAAGCCAGCTTGCGCATGCGCCCTGACCGAATATTGCTTGGCGAGATGCGCGATGATGCTGCTTGGGCCTACCTTAGCGAAGTCGTCTCCGGCCATGCGGGATCAATATCAACGATTCATGGGGCGGATCCGGTCCAAGGCTTTAAAAAGCTCTTTTCACTCGTCAAGAGCAGCCCGCAAGGAGCTGCTGTGGAAGACCACACGCTTCTTGACCTGCTGTCGGCTGCCATTGACGTCATTGTGCCGTTCAGTACCCACGGCGACGTGTATGAGGTGGGGGAGGTGTGGCTCGCCGCCGATGCCCGGCGACGCGGAGAGACAGTAGCCGACCTTCTTAACAAGCACTAAGGCTAGCGCTAGAGCACGTCGGGGATCGGTAAGTCGTTTGTGATACGACGGCGTAATTTGTTCAGATTGAACGTCCACTTTGATTTGAAGGAGGTGGATAATGGGAGGAGGACTGGGCGTAGACCTTCGTTCACAAGTCTGAAGTCTTCGCGGGCCCTGTCGGCGCGGCAAGTCGCGGCACGATTCGACTGGGTGTATCGAGCGCGTCCGCTGAATTGCGCGGGCGACGCTCACCGAGCTGGTGCCGATGCCTGCTTCAAAAGCGGCATCGACACCGGCAGGTCGTACCCTTGATTTACCTAGCCGCGCGCAATGAATGTCTTCAAAGCCGCCGAACGTGGTTCGGAATGACCGGTGGTAAATCGGGAAGTGCCATATAGGGAATCCTCCTGGTATTGCCTCCAGGGGGTCCTCTCAATGAACAAAGCCGCAACCTGCCCTTGCGACCTCAGCTGGAGTTTGCGACGCAACCCATAGGAGGATCGATGCGCAGAGAAATCGCAGGCAGAGTCGGTGGCATTGTGGGCTGGCCGACCGACGGTTTCAGCCCGTCAACAGGTCTTCACGTGTTCCATCCCCGACTATTGCAGGCGTGCGGCTTGCATGCTCCCGCGATCACCCACCGGAAAGAGCGTTACGAACACTACGAAGAGTTGAGCGACTTCCGCTGTCGCCCCGGTCTTACAGTGGACGGTGACCTGTCCGACCTTGATAGGACGTGAAATGCGAACGCTGCTCATTGATCATCATGTGGATCTTACGCGCGCTGTGCGAGTTGCGCTCGGGGATAGCGGTTTTGCCGTTGATGTAGTTGGCAACCTGGAACAGGCGTCGAGGGCATTTTGTTGCGCAACCTATGAAATTCTCCTGCTGGAGTTGGCTCTGCCAGATGGCGATGGCTTGGGCTGGCTGAGACAGCTAAGGAGCAACGGGCATTCAGTTCCAACCCTCATTATGAGTAGCATCAACGATCTCGAGAAGCGGATTGCAATTTTCAACGGTGGCGCGGACGACTTTCTGCTCAAGCCCGTCTCTTTCGATGAGCTCATCGCCAGAATGAGAGCCATTCTGCGCCGGTCGACACAGGTGACCGACCCCATCGTTGTATTTGGCAATCTCAATTTCGATCCGATCGGCCGACAGGTTTCCGTCTCGGGTCATCCTCTGAAGATCGCACGCCGCGAACTATGTATTTTGGAGCATCTGCTTATCCGTGCAGGCCGCATCGTGCCTCGTGCGCAGTTGGAAGATCACCTCTATTCGTTCAACGACGAGGTATCTGCCAACGCGCTTGAAGTCGGAATCTATCGCTTACGTGGACACCTGAGAAGGTCAGGTGCAACGCCACGTATCACGACCATGCGCGGCATTGGTTACATTCTTGAATTGACTGAGGCGGCATCCGCATAGTTGGTCTAAATTGAAAGAACAGACTGCCTGCCCGTCGTCAGGGTGATCTTGTGGCCATAATGGACATCGCGGCCGCCCTTGACGATGGTGTCGGCATGCGGTTCGAACGGCTCTGTCGCAAACCTTTTTGTAAGCGAGCATGGCAAGAAAAACGCCTCAGCTGTGGAGGAGCACGTGATGTTCAAGGGCCGCCATTTCGACCAGGCTATCGGCTTCAAGTCGCATGCGAACGGCGTGGTTATCCTCTCCGGCATCGAGATGATCCACATGATGGGCAAGCGACAGGCGAGGTATGCCTACAAGGCTGTCGATCGCTGTTTCGATCTCCTCGCTGCCTGACGGACAGGCCGAAATGGCCGTTCACAACCCCATTTCCAGGTTTGCGACAGAGCCTTTTGTCGGCGTTGCCGGCTTCGAAGGGCCGGTGCGCGCCGAGCGGATCAAGATCACCCCCGGCCACCTTGCTGCGGCCACTCGCCGAGTACGAAGCGGCGGCCGGAGGGAGCTGGTGATGACGACCCTAGATCATGACCTGCTGATCGCAATCCTGGATCGGCTGAAGTTGACGGCGATCCGCGACCAGCTCGACACGCTCATGTCGAGCAAGATCGCGCAGTTCCCGTTTGTCCGCGAACTCGACGGCTTCGGCTTCGACGCGCAGCCATCGGTCTGCTTCAGCCAAACGTATTCATAGGTATGGGACAGGCTGCTATGTCCGCCACCCACGCCTGCTCCGAGGCCCTCCAGGGCAATGGTCTGAGACCTGGGCTCAAGCCCTTCGGCGAGGAGGATGAGACGCTGAGGCGTTGCGACTATCATCGCGGCGACACGCAGCTCTTGATTTGTGTGCGAAATCCTCAGCAGATCCATCGGGCTGAGCCGCTCAGCAATTATCAACGAGAATGTCCAGCGGCAGATCAAGGATACTCAGAGGAGGAAACGCTCTTGAGGCTCAGAGCGCGTCTGCTCCACTATAGATCAGGATGATTCACCGGGCCCTTCAACGCCAGCCGCCGGTTCCGACGAGAGAATTGTCCCTGATATCACGCTCGAGATGGGCGCCTTGCCACGCTCCTCAATGCCCCTCATGATTCACCGCCTATAGCTACCAACTGAATGAATCATCGTGATTGTCGCGCAGCGGAATCCTCAAGGATCGGGCAGTTCGTAGGGGGCGCCGGTTTGACCAGGTTGAGCCCGCGAATTGCTCGATCGGACAAGATCCTAATTCTCGACCATGCGGTGAGGCTCGAACGAGATCCTCGGGACGCACTCCAAGGTTTCGATCATGTTCGGCACACAAGGAAAGGGCGGCATTGCTGCCGCCCTGTCCGCTGTAAGTTGATAGGGGCTGGATTAAAAATCCATACCGCCCATCCCGCCCATGCCGCCCATACCGCCGCCGCCCATGCCGCCAGGCATGCCGCCGCCAGCTGACTCCTTCTTCGGAGCCTCCGCGATCATGGCTTCGGTGGTGACGAGCAGGCCGGCGACCGAGGCCGCGTCCTGGAGGGCAGTGCGAACGACCTTGACCGGATCGACGATACCCATGGCGATCATGTCGCCATATTCGCCGGTCTGGGCGTTGTAGCCGTAGGTCGCGCCCTTGTTGTCGAGGATCTTGCCGGCAACGATCGAAGCTTCCGCACCTGCGTTCGAAGCGATCTGACGGGCCGGAGCCTGCAGTGCACGGCGAACGATGTTGATGCCGGCAGCCTGGTCGGCATTGACGCCGGTGACCTTGATGTTGGCCGAAGCGCGCAGCAGTGCGACGCCGCCGCCTGCAACGATGCCTTCTTCCACGGCCGCACGGGTCGCGTTGAGGGCGTCATCGACGCGGTCCTTCTTTTCCTTGACTTCGACTTCCGTCGCGCCGCCGACGCGGATCACCGCAACGCCGCCGGCGAGCTTCGCCAGACGTTCCTGCAGCTTCTCCTTGTCGTAATCCGACGTGGTCTCTTCGATCTGCTGCTTGATCTGGGCAACGCGGCCCTGGATCTCGTCCTTCTTGCCGGCGCCGTCGACAATGGTGGTGTTCTCCTTGGAGATCGACACCTTCTTGGCGCGGCCGAGCATGTTGAGGCCGACATTCTCGAGCTTGATGCCGAGGTCTTCCGAAATGACCTGGCCACCGGTGAGGATGGCGATGTCTTCCAGCATGGCCTTGCGGCGATCACCGAAGCCCGGCGCCTTGACGGCGGCGATCTTCAGGCCACCGCGCAGCTTGTTGACGACCAGCGTGGCCAGAGCCTCGCCTTCGACGTCTTCCGAGATGATGAGCAGCGGCTTGGAGGTCTGCACGACGGCTTCGAGAACCGGCAGCATGGCCTGGAGGTTGGACAGCTTCTTCTCGTGCAGGAGGATGTAGACGTCCTCGAGCTCGGCAACCATCTTGTCGGCGTTGGTGACGAAGTAGGGCGAGAGATAGCCGCGGTCGAACTGCATGCCTTCGACGACTTCCAGCTCGGTCTCGGCGGTCTTGGCTTCTTCAACCGTGATGACGCCTTCATTGCCGACCTTCTGCATCGCTTCGGCGATCATCTTGCCGACCGACTCGTCGCCATTGCCGGCGATCGTGCCGACCTGGGCAACTTCCTCGGAGGTCTTGATCTTCTTGGCAGCGTTGCCGAGAGCCGCGACGACTTCGGTCACGGCCAGGTCGATGCCGCGCTTCAGGTCCATCGGGTTCATGCCGGCGGCAACCGCCTTGTTACCTTCCTGGACGATCGACTGCGCCAGAACGGTCGCGGTCGTGGTGCCATCACCGGCGATGTCGTTGGTCTTCGAAGCAACTTCGCGGATCATCTGCGCGCCCATGTTTTCGAACTTGTCGGAAAGTTCGATTTCCTTGGCGACGGTGACGCCGTCCTTGGTGATGCGCGGTGCGCCGAACGACTTATCGATGACGACGTTGCGGCCCTTGGGACCGAGGGTCACCTTCACCGCGTCGGCGAGGATGTTGATGCCGTGAAGCATGCGCTCGCGCGCGTCGCGGGAGAATTTTACGTCTTTGGCAGCCATTTTTTAGCTCCTGGCAGGGGCTTGCGATCAAGCCCGAAATTCAGTTGACGGTGAGGCCGATAATCAGCCGATGATGCCCATAATGTCGGATTCCTTCATGATCAGAAGGTCTTCGCCATTGAGCTTGACTTCGGTGCCCGACCACTTGCCGAACAGGATGCGGTCGCCGGCCTTGACGTCCAGCGGGACCAGCTTGCCGGCTTCGTCGCGAGCGCCGGAGCCGACGGCGATGATCTCGCCTTCCTGCGGCTTTTCCTTCGCCGTATCCGGGATGATGATCCCGCCGGCGGTCTTGGATTCGGATTCGACCCGGCGTACGACCACGCGGTCATGCAGCGGCCGGAAATTCGACTTTGCCATTTTTGGATTTCCTTGGTGCGGATGTTGAACGGTGCTCCGTTGCCGGAGCATGCCTAGCACTCAGCCGAAGCGAGTGCTAACGCGGCAATAGATAAGCCGCAGGCTCCTGCTAGTCAAGACGGAAGAGCAAAGAGCAAAGAGAAAAGAGAAGACAGCAAAGAGCAGCCAGCAAAGAGCGTGTAAGCATCGAGCCTTTTATGTGAACAATGTCGGGTATCCGACATATATGGGGCGGATCACCCTTTGTAATTGAGCTTTATTCAGATGGTACGATTGGTGCAACGGGTGTTGCATTTGAACTCATCCAGAGGCTCGCACGGGTCGTGCTGCGTCAGCTTGGTCATGTCGAGCTTCAGAAGGCCATTTTTTGGCATTGGTTCTGTTGCTCCTATTGCCATTCATGACCAATCCTGCGCGCGTGAGCCGGCCGGCTAGATTCCAACCACGAGAGCGCCGCCGCTGAGACCCGCACCCGCCGCCGCCAGAAGGATTTTCTCTCC
The DNA here is from genome assembly GCF_030323165.1 of Mesorhizobium sp. C416B. Classification (NCBI taxonomy): domain Bacteria; kingdom Pseudomonadati; phylum Pseudomonadota; class Alphaproteobacteria; order Hyphomicrobiales; family Phyllobacteriaceae; genus Mesorhizobium; species Mesorhizobium sp. C416B. The sequence goes on along the minus strand of NZ_CP100471.1, from coordinate 2,491,460 downwards.
TGGCTGGAATGGCTTCATCTGGTTGGCGAGCGAGAGCGACAGCGGGACCGTCGCGGCCGAAGAGTTGCCGTATTCGGCAATCGTCTTGACAATTGCTTGGTCCGCAATGCCGAGGTTTCTTCCGACCGCGCCGAAAATCCGAGTATTGGCCTGATGCGGCACAAACCGGCCGACATTGTGTGGCCGCACTCCCGCAGTGGCTAGCGCGGCTGTCGAGCAATCGGTCATCATCTCGACGGCCTTTGCGAACACTTCGGGCCCGTCGGTCATCGTCATCCGGGTCTGCCCGAGGTCGAGGTCGCCATGGAACGGCGTGTTGCTTCCTCCTGCGGGAATCTGGATCAGCCCGTAGCGCGAGCCGTCCGAAGCTACCGAGGCACCGAGAATGCCCCGATCAGCATCATCGCACTGACCGATCACCAGGGCGCCGGCGGCATCGGCGAACAAGGCTGAGCTCGCGCGCTCGGCTGGATTGATGCGGCGGCTGAGGATGTTGGCGGCGATGACCAGCGCTGGTTTGCCATGCAGGCGGGTGAACCCGTCCGCAAACATGAGCGCATAGATGAAGCCGGCGCAGGCGCCGGTCAGATCGACCGCGCCTGCGCGGCCAAGGCCAAGCTTGTGTGCGACCAGCGGCGCGCTTGGCGGCAGAAGATGGTCGGGCGTCGAGGTGGCAAGCAACAGCAGACCGATGTCGTGGCGCGCAATACCGGCGTTCACCAGCGCCATGTCGCCAGCCCGGGTGGCAAGACCCGACAGCGTGTCTTCGTCCGTTGCCCAGAAGCGCGAACGGATTCCGGTACGCCTTTCGATCCAGCCCGGCTCGAGGCCGAGATTGCTCTCGATCTCGGCATTGGCCACCTTGCGCCCAGGCACGTGATGGCCAAGTCCGAGAATGCGCGACGACTTGCTCATGGCCTTGACCCGAAGCGTTCCCCAGCCTCCTCGATGGCGTCATAGAGTCGTTCGAGCTCGTCGCCTGCGATGCAATAGGGTGGCAGAAGGTAGAGGACATTGCCGAGCGGGCGCACAAGCAGGCCGCGCTCGAGGAAGAAAGCGCGCAGCTTCGGACCAATCTCGGCGAGATAACCTGCTGAACCGGTTCGCAGGTCGAGCGCCGCGATCGTTCCCGTGGCTCGACAGTCGACAAAATATGGATTGTCCCGAAAGCGTTGCAGCCCGACGGCCTGCATCACGCTCAAGGCCGTGATCCGCCCGGCCACTGGCTCGTCGCGCCAGATCTCGACATTGGCGAGTGCTGCCGCACAGGCAATCGGATTGGCGGTGTAGGAGCTCGAATGGAAAAACGTCTTCTTCCAGTCCTCGGAATAGTGCGCCCGGAAGATGGCATCGGTGACAAGCGTTACGGCCAGCGGGATGGTGCCGCCGGTCAAGCCTTTGGAGGTGCACAGGATATCTGGAGAAATCGATGCCTGCTCGCAGGCGAACATGGTTCCGGTGCGTCCCCAGCCGGTCATCACCTCGTCGGCGATCAGCAGCGAGCCGGAGGCCTCAGTGATCTTCTTCAATTCGGCCAGAACCGATGCTGGATACATCAGCATGCCGCCGGCGCCCAGCACCAGCGGCTCGACGATCAAGGCTGCGGCTCGTCGATCGCGGGTCACAGCCTCGAAACGATCCAGCGTCTCCTGCTCGTGCCCCGCGGCCGGAAAGGGGATGATGTCGACCTCGAACAGCAAGGGTTCATAGGCGGCGTTGAACACGCCACGCGCACCGACGCTCATCGTTCCAATCGTGTCACCATGATAGCTGTGCTCCATGACGACGATGCGCGAGCGCGGCGCGCCGATGTTGCGGAAATAACCGAGCGCCATCTTCAGCGCGACTTCGACTGAGGTCGAGCCACTGTCGGAATAGAACACCCAGTCGAGTCCAGCGGGAGCGAGGCCGACAAGCGCCTTGGCCAAGCGCTCTGCCGGCTCGTGCGTGAAGCCCGCAAAGATAATCTGGTCGAGGCTCGACGCGGTTGTCTCGATTGCCTTCATGATGCGGGGATGGCGGTGGCCATGTGTGACGACCCACCAGGAGGAGATGGCGTCCAGGATGCGGGCGCCGTCGGCCCTGTGGAGATAGGCGCCCTCAGTCAGGACGATTTCTGGGATCGCAGGCTCGAGTGCGTGCTGGGTGAAGGGGTGCCACACATGAGACTGCGACATCAGTCACCTCCAGTAATCGAGGCGAAGGCGAAGCCGGCAACCATTGCGTCCCTCAGTGTTTTGCCCGTCAGCACATCGAGGTGCGGCAGCCTGCCGAGCTGCGGGGCACCGCTGAATTCCACGATGGTCCGTTGCGTATCGGCCATCTCATCGCCGATGAAAGCGATGCCCGCCAACGGGATGGAGCGGGCGCGGAGCGCCTCGACCGATAGCAAGGTGTGGTTGATGGTGCCGAGTGTGGTGCGGGCGCACAGAATAACGGGCAGCCGCCATTCAGCGAAGATGTCGATTAACCTTGTGCGCCGGTTGAGCGGCACCATTAGGCCGCCGGAGCCTTCGATGACGAGCGGCGTCGGTAGGACGGGAAAAGCAAGATCGGCAGCCTTGATCGCCACGCCGTCGATCTCGGCCGAACGATGCGGCGACAGCGGGCTCCGCAAGCGGTAGGCTTCCGGCAGCACGCGCTCTGAGGGCAAGCCGGCAAGCCGCGCGACAACCTCGCTGTCGGTCTCGCCGTCGAGGCCCGATTGCACCGGTTTCCAGTAAAAGCCGTCCAGCAAACCGGCGAGCCCAGCCGCAAACACGGTCTTGCCAACTCCGGTATCCGTTCCGGTGATGACGATGCGTTGGGTCATATCGCCTCCGGTGATGTTTCGGCGAACACCTCGACCAGCGCCTCGACCATGGCGGAAATGTCGGCTTCGCCAATATTGAGCGTCAGTGAGATGCGCAGCCGCGACGTGCCCTCGGGCACGGTCGGAGGACGAACGCCGCGTATGTCGAAGCCGCGGGCCTGCAGGCGCGCCGCCACTGCCATGGTGCGCCTTACATCGCCGATTACTAAGGGCTGGATCTGAGAGCCACTTGGTGTCACACCCCAGCGATTGACCAACCGGCCGGCGCTGGCGACGCGTTCATGCAGCTGAACACGCCGCATAGGCTCGTCGGCGAGCATTGCGAGTGCCTCGCGCGCCACGACCGCCATCAGTGGCGATGGCGCGGTTGCGTAGATGAATGGCCGGCAACGGTTGATCAGATATTCGCACAGTGCCCTCGGCCCGGTGACGAGCCCACCAGATGCGCCGAGCGCCTTGCCGCAGGTGTGGAGCGCTATGATGTTGTCGCGGCCCTCGAAAGCGGCGGCAAGCCCCCGGCCATCCGGTCCCCAGACGCCGGTGGCATGCGCCTCATCAATGACGATGAATGCGCCGTGCCGATCGGCAAGTGCGACCAGGCTCTCCAAAGGCGCGCAGTCGCCATCCATGCTGTAAAGGCTTTCCACCGCGATCCAGACGCATCCCATGCCGCCTGCGACGCGCCAACGTGTAATCGCATCCTCGACAGCGGTGGCGTCGTTGTGCGCGGCCAGCACGAACTGTGCGCGCCCGGCCTGCGCACCCTCATGCATGCTGGCATGGGCGAGCTCATCGACAACCAAAAGATCGCCCTTCTGCGGCAGGGCGCTCAGCAGAGCGAAGTTGGCGATGTAGCCGCTGCCGAAGAACAGCGCGCGGTCGGCTCCAAAGAATGCCGCCGCGTCTGCCTCGAGCTGCTCGTGTTCCGGTGCATTGCCGCGCAACAGCCGCGACCCGGTGGCGCCAACCGGCGTGCCCCGCGCAATCGCCGCCACAACCGCATCGCCAAGTCTTCTGGACGCGGCCAGCCCGAGATAGTCGTTCGACGAGAAGTCCAGCCCGGCGCGGGGCGAAAGCGTCCGCAGCCGGTCCTTGCGCGCTAGCCCCTGCAAGGTCGCATCATAACGGGCAAGCGGCGCCCCGTTCATTGCGCCTCGAGTTCCATCGGATCGATGCCAAGGCGCCGGAACAGCAGGGTATCCTTGTCCTCACCGGGATTGTCCGCCGTCAGCAGCGTGTCGCCGAAGAAGATCGAGTTGGCGCCGGCAAAAAAGCACAGCGCCTGCATCTCGTCAGTCATCGCGGTGCGGCCGGCGGACAGACGGACATGCGATTTCGGCATCATGATGCGCGCCAGCGCGATCACGCGCACGAATTCGATCGGCTCAATGGGCTTGGCGTCTGCAAGCGGCGTACCGGCGATCGGGATCAGCATGTTGATCGGAACGCTTTGCGGATGTTCCGGCAGATTGGCCAGCGTCACCAGCATGTCGATCCGGTCCACCGGCTCCTCGCCCATGCCGACAATGCCTCCACAGCAGACCTTGATGCCGGATTTGCGAACGTGGTCAAGCGTCTCGAGCCGCTCGGCAAAGCTCCGCGTACCGATGATCTCGCTATAGTAGCGTTCTGACGTATCGATGTTGTGGTTGTAGTAGTCGAGGCCCGCCTGCTTCAGTCGAGCGGCTTGCTCAAGATCGAGCATGCCGAGTGTCATGCAGGTCTCCAGGCCCAGCGCCTTGACGCCTTCGACCATCGCCACCACCGCATCCATGTCGCGCGCCTTGGGGTTTCGCCAGGCCGCGCCCATGCAATAACGGGTGGCGCCGGCATGACGCGCCTTGGTCGCTTCGGCGATGACGCGCCTGACATCCATCAGCTTGGACGCCTCCAACCCGGTTTCGTGACGCGCCGACTGGCTGCAATAGCCACAATCCTCCGGGCATCCTCCGGTCTTGATGCTGAGCAGCCGGCTGAGCTGGACCTTGTTTGGATCGAAATTCTGGCGGTGCACCGTTTGCGCCAGGAAGAGGAGATTGTTGAAGGGGGCATGGTAAAGTGCCTGAGCCTTCTCCAAGGTCCACGCTCCAGGGTCAGGGGGGTCAAGAGATTTGGCCTGTGGCGATGTCTGCGTTGAACTTGCCGTTTGCATCTCCATGCTGTTCCTCCGGTCTGTCTTGCGGGTCTTTGCTATCTGACTATGATGATCGGAAAGGACAGTTGACCCAATCCTGTTCGTTACTCAGACAATCATGAGCCCCGATGGTCGAGGCCGATATCCAGGATCGGCGCGCTGTGGATGAGTCGGCCGACCGAAATCAGATCAACGCCGGTCGCGGCAACCGCTCGCGCTGTATGCGACGTGATCCCGCCAGAAGCCTCGGTGATAGCGCGGCCACCGACCATTGCGACGGCGCGGCGAAGATCGGGGAGGGACATGTTGTCGAGCAGAACCGCATCGGGAGCGAAGCCAAGTACCTCCTCCAACTGGGCCAGAGTATCGACCTCGACTTCGATCTTGACGAGATGACCGGCCGCTCTTCGTGCTCGCTCGAGCGCTGGCCGGACGCCGCCTGCGATGGCGATGTGGTTGTCCTTGATCAAAATTGCATCGTCCAGGCCGAAGCGGTGATTGGACCCGCCACCTGCGCGCACGGCATACTTTTCGACTGCCCGCAATCCGGGCGTCGTCTTGCGGGTGCAGACGATCTTCGCGCCATATCCACGAACCGCAGCGACGATCGATGCCGTTGCTGTGGCGATGCCGCTCAGATGGCACAAAAAATTGAGTGCCGTCCTTTCGGCTGTGAGAATGGCCCGGGCCGGGCCAACCACTGATGCAATGACCTCTCCATCCACGACATTGCAGCCGTCTGCCCGCTCCACGGAGATTTCGACACCAGGATCAATCAAGCCGAAAGCGAGCATCGCCAGATCGATGCCGGCGACAACTCCGGACTGTCGCGCCACCAACACGGTTCCCGCTTGGCATTCCTTCGGGACGATGGCGTCCGTGGTCAAGTCGCCGGCTCTGCCAAGGTCTTCAAGAAGAGATGCCCGTACAAGCGGCTCAAGCAGGACCGTGGGGAGCGGTGAGAGCATCATCACTTTGCACCTTCGGAGCTTGGCGAGTGTCCGAGTTCCCGCGCAGCCGCCAAGGCGGCTTCGAGCGTGATTTCGGACCGTCGGGCGGCAGTCGCATGATGAGGAAAATCTGTCCGGTAATGAGCGCCGCGGCTTTCTTCGCGCAACAAGGCGGCAACAGCAATCATTAGCCCGACAGCCGCCGGATCCGAGACCGCATCCTTGCTTTCGGCGAGCGGCAATAAGGCACGCGCGGCTGCTTTCAACGCTTGACCATCCCGGACGATGCCGAGTGCGCGCGACAGAAAAACGCGCACGGCTATCGGAGCGGGCGGTGGGTAAACGTTCGCAAACGCAGGCCTTGTTCTGCGCGCAGGCGTTCCGGCGACGCTTTCAGCGACCCAGCGGGCGCACACGATTGCCTCCGTCAAGGAATTGCTGGCGAGCCTGTTGGCGCCATGCAGTCCTGTCGAAGCGACTTCGCCGCAGGCCCACAGCCCCTTGACGGAGGTCCTGCCCGAGCTGTCCACGGCAACGCCACCCATGTGGTAGTGTTGGGCCGGACGAATGGGGATGAGATCGCGCGCGGGATTGATGCCCGCTCCAAGGCAGGCTGATGCGATTGTCGGGAAATGTCGAGCGAATGCCGGGCCTGGCCGTTGTCGGGCATCGAGAAAAACATGGTGGCCGTCCGCAAGATGGTTCCACACGGCGCGGGCCAAGACATCGCGAGGCGCAAGTTCCGCCCCGGGCACGCTCTCGAGAAAAGCCTGGCCGGTTTCATCGATCAGGGCAGCACCTTCGCCTCGCACAGCCTCGCTGACCAGCGCCATAGGGCGTTCTGGGCCGTCAAGCGCGGTCGGGTGGAACTGAATGAATTCGAGGTCGGCTAGGACAGCTCCAGCGCGGGCCGCAAGCGCAAGGCCTTGTCCGCAACTGCCCCAAGGGTTCGTGGTGTCGAGAAACAGTCCCCCGATGCCACCGGTGGCGAGGACGACCCGCCGTGAGCCGAAGAAGAAAGGTGCGATCGAACAGCTCGCCCAGACGCCTCGGATCGCATTCTCTCGCACGGCGAGCCGGCGCGCTTCCACGCCCTCCACGACAACTATCGACGGAGTGGAACGCACAGCCGCGATCAGCGCACGCATGATCTCACGCCCGGTGCCGTCCCCATGCGCATGAACGATGCGACGTCGGCTGTGTGCGGCCTCCAATCCGAGGCACAGTGATCCTTCCGGCGTGCGGTCAAAGCGAACCCCAAAGCCCGCAAGCCCCTCTATGGCCTTAGGCGCGGCTTTGAGGATGCGGCTCGCCACGTCTCTGTCGCAGAGACCATCCCCGGCAGCAACCGTATCGGCCAGGTGCACTGCCGGATCGTCGTCTTCGCCGAAACTTGCAGCCAGGCCCCCCTGGGCCCAGGTGCTCGAGTTGTCAGCTCCCAGCAGCGACCTTGACAGAAGAAGCACCGGCTCCGGCGACAGTTGAAGCGCGGTCATCAGTCCGGCGATGCCGCCGCCGATGATGATGGGCCGCCCGAAGAAGCTGCGGGGGTCGGCGCTCAAACTGCCAGCATCCGTTCGACCGCTAGCCGCGCGCGCCCGGCGGTCCCGGGTTCGACGGTTACGACATGGTGGTTCTGCTCGAGCGCCGTGCGGATGTTGGCAAGCGTGATCCGCTTCATATGCGGGCACAAATTGCAGGGCCGGATGAACTCGACCTCTGGGTGCGCTAACGCGACGTTGTCGCTCATTGAGCATTCCGTCATCAGCACGACACGTGGCGGCCTTTGCCTTTCGACATAGTCGGACATGGCAGCCGTCGAGCCGGAAAAATCGGCTTCAGCCACGACGTCGGGCGGGCATTCGGGATGGGCGAGCACGACCACGCCGGGATGGCTTTCGCGCAACTCGCGGATGTCGGCCGGTGAAAAGCGCTCATGCACCTCACAACGCCCTTTCCAGGCGATGATCTGCACATCTGTCTGGGCGGCGATATTCTGGGCCAGATATTCATCCGGCAACATGATCACCTGGGGAACCCCAAGGGATTCGACGACCGCCTTGGCGTTGCCGGATGTACAGCAGATATCCGACTCGGCCTTCACTCCGGCGGACGTATTTACATAAGTGATGATCGGAACGCCGGGATAACGCTGGCGCATCAAGCGCACGTCTTCTGCCGTGATTGAGTCCGCCAACGAGCAACCGGCGCTGAGATCCGGAATGAGCACGGTCTTGCCCGGATTGAGGAGCTTGGCCGTTTCGGCCATGAAATGGACGCCGGCCAGCACGATGACTTGCGCCTCGACCGTCGCAGCCGTGCGGGCTAGTGCCAAGCTGTCGCCGACGATGTCGGCCACGCAGTGGAAGATCTCGGGCGTCTGATAGTTGTGCGCCAGGATGATCGCGTTGCGCTCGCGCTTCAGCGCAAGGATCGCCTCGATATCCTCGGCGAAAGCCGGCCATTCGCTCGGCGGGATCACTCGTCGGACGCGCTCGTAGAGCAACGCGGCCGTAGGCAGCATGGCGCCCATCGACCCCCTCCCGCTTATACTCTAACTGAAAATAACCAGCATATACTTGCTGTGAGTATAAGGGATGTCAACCCCGCGCCAGCGGCAATTTTGTCCCGGCGATGAGCCTATCGTCGAGAACGGCGTGGCGGAAACGGAAAAGCTTCGCTGGCCGGCCGCCGGTCTCGGTGGTGGCCTCTCCGGTCTCCTCGACCAGCTCCTGCTGTTCGATCAGTCGGCGAAAGTTCGGCTTGTGGATGAGCCTGCCGGCGAGCGCCTCCACGGTTCGCTGCAGCTGCAAAAGCGTGAAGACCGGCGGCATCAGCTCAAAGACGACTGGGCGGTATTTGATCTTGGAGCGCAGCCGCGCAATGCCGGTCGCCACGATGCGGCGATGATCGGCGACCATGGACTTGCTGGGCACCAGCGGCGGGGGTCCTGCGTCCCGCCCTCTTACGGCCTCTTGGACCAGGCCTGCTTCGTAGACTAACTCATAGCGTTGAAGCGTGAGTTCCTCGTTCCAAAGGCGGTCGTCGAAGCCAAAGGCTATCGTCGCCCGCTGCCAGCGTTCACGTCGCGTGGCCGAATCGCCAACCCCGTTTGCCCATTCGATCAGGCGCGGCCGCAGAACGTCCAGCACGACCGCAGGCGTGCCGGAGCGGTGGTCCTCCCATGGAAAATATTCATACCAACTCTGCCATCCGCACTTGGGCGAGCCCGCTGCCTGTTCCTTGCGCGTCAATGCCAGATAGCTGATGGAGATGACGCGCTGCTGGCGCTCGGCGCCGATGCGATCCCGATCCGCGAACGTGTAGAGTTGCTCAATGTACCCCAGCCGATGGCCGGTTTGCTGCTCGACCCACCCCCTCAAGCCGGATTGCAGCGATCGGTGCTCAAGCGCAAAGGGACCGGAGGGCAAGGTGTCCGCCTGGCCGATGGTGAGGACACAGGGTTGACTGCCGTTTACGGCGACCACAAAGGCGATCAAGTCCACTTTGACGTTGTCGGCCTTGCCGGCGGCTCTGTCTTTCCTGAGTCCTATTGCCTGATCGTCCATTATTTGGCCAACTCGGGGGCACCTTAATCGATTTAGTGTAAGCGTGCCAATTGGCACGTCAACACCCCGCAGCTGCATGGCCATTTTTTTGCTCTTCGCACCTGCACAAAAATGTGCCAAAGGCGACAGCCGCAGCTGGTAACGTAGGGGAAGGAGGGTCCCATGAGCGCTTATGGTGACACCAGGGCGATCACACCGCCGGATATTCGTTCGCGCAAAGGTGGGACGCCGCTCGTCTGCCTTACCGCCTACACCACCCCAGTCGCCCGGCTTGTCGATCCCCATTGTGATGTGGTGCTCGTCGGCGACAGCGTCGGCATGGTTCTCCACGGCCTGCCCTCGACGCTCGGTGTCACGCTGGAGATGATGATCACGCACGGCCAGGCGGTGCGCCGTGGCATCAAGCAGGCGCTGATGGTGGTCGACCTGCCGTTCGGTTCCTACGAGGAAAGCCCAGAGCAGGCTTTCCGCAATGCCGCGCGCGTCATGGCCGAGACCGGCTGCACGGCCGTCAAGCTCGAAGGCGGCGAAGCGATGGCAGAGACGATCGGCTTCCTCGCCGCACGCGGCGTGCCCGTCATGGCCCATGTCGGATTGACGCCGCAGGCCATCAACACCATCGGTGGATACCGCGTACAGGGCAGGGGCGGGGATGCCGAGCGCATCAGGCGCGACGCAATTGCGGTGGGCGAAGCGGGCGCCTTTGCGGTCGTCCTGGAGAAGGTTCCTGAGGCGCTCGCCCGCCGGATCACCAAGGAGGTGGCGACCCCGACCATTGGCATCGGTGCCTCGGCAGCCTGTGACGGCCAGATTCTCGTCGTCGACGACATGCTGGGCCTCTTCGGCGACTTCCGGCCCAAGTTCGTCAAGCGCTATGCTGAACTCCGGGAGGCGGCTGCGGCTGCGATCGCTTCCTATGCGCGCGAGGTGAAGGAGCGCCAGTTTCCCGCCGCAGAGCACGTGTTTGCCGATGCGCCCAAGCCCGCCGACACGGACGCCACCAAGAGCGGAGAAGCAGCGTGAGCGTGCCGATCGTCAGGAGCGTTGACCAGCTTCGCGAAAGCGTCGCCGCATGGCGCTGCGAAGGTGTGAGGATAGCCCTGGTGCCAACGATGGGCGTCCTGCATGAGGGCCATCTCAGCCTGGTGCGCGCTGCACTCGAGAAGGCAGACCGTGTGATAGTGACGCTCTTCGTCAACCCGAAGCAATTCAACAGCCAGGCCGATCTTGCCGCGTTTCCCCGCACCGAGGACGAGGATGCCGCCAAACTGGCACCGGTTGGCGCGCACCTGCTTTATGCGCCAGATGCAGAGGAGATGTATCCGGCGGGCTTCGCCACCACCGTTTCGGTTTGCGGTGTCAGCGAAGGCCTGTGCGGTACATTCCGGCCGGGGCATTTCGTCGGCGTGGCGACCGTCGTCGCCAAGCTCTTCCTGCAGACCAGCGCTGACTTCGGCTTCTTTGGCGAAAAGGACTTTCAGCAAATTCACCTGGTCAGGCGCATGGCCCGGGATCTGGATATTCCAATCACCATTGTTGCCTGTCCGACAGTCCGTGAAGCCGACGGTCTTGCGCTATCATCGCGCAATGTGCGGCTCTCGCCAGCGGAACGCGCTGTTGCTCCCAAGCTATCATCGGTCCTGCTCAAGACGGCTGAGCGGCTTGAGCGCGGCTCACCCATCCTGCCAACGCTTGCAGAATCTCGCGCAGCAATTCTGGCTGCAGGCTATCGCGAGGTCGAATACCTGGAACTTCGCGATGAGGCAGATCTGCACCCGATAACAAGCCTCGATCGACCGGCACGGTTGCTTGCCGCCGCCTGGCTCGGCGGCACACGGCTCATAGACAACGTCAGACTATTTCGGATTGGTTCAACAGATTAGCCACGTTCTCGGCACGCGCCGTATTCGTCCGGGATCATCTAAAACAAGGTCTCTGCCTGGCATTGAGCGTTACGGAGGTTACGCACAGGACACATGCATCGCGTGTTTGAGAACTTCGTCGAGCAACTGTCTGCAAGTGTTGATGCTGCCGATCTCTGTGAGGCAATGGCCTCCGCTGCAGCCGGCTTCGACTTCCCGCTATTCGCCTATTTCACCTACCCGTCAGCCTCCGGCGACGCCCCCCAATTGATTTCAAACTATCCTTCATCCTGGACGTCACGTTATCTGCAACAGCGGTACCACAGTCTCGATCCGGTCATCCTGCGCGGGCTGCAAGGCTGGGATACATTCGATTGGGGTGTGGATCGCGCTCGGCACGGTCTGCCGAATTCGCAGCAACAAATTCTAGAGAGTGCGGCTGAGTTTGGCATCTGCGGCGGCCTGACGATGTCCATGCATGATCATCTCGGCCGGTTTGCTGCCCTGACCTTTGCTTCCGACGAGTCCCGTCCGCCTCTGTTGCGGTCACTGGCACGTTACGAAAAAGCATTGCAGCTGGTGGCCATCAACTTTCATATCCATGTCCGGCGAAGGCTCGCCGATCATCGCGTGGTGGATGGTGTAACGCTCACCCCGCGGGAGTTCGAGTGTCTGAAATGGGCGGCGCGCGGCAAGTCGGCTTGGGATACTAGCCAGCTTCTCGGCGTCTCAAAGCGCACCGTGACCTTTCATCTGGAAAACGCCAAGGCAAAGTTTGGCGTTCGAACGATCAACCAAGCCGTTGCACGAATGGCTGCCTCCGGCCTGACGAGATCCTGATTCTCAGCCACGATACCTGTAAACCTCTACAGGCTGCATCGCTGTCAGCTTTGCCCTTCGATGGCGGGAACACATCCCACATGGAGGCGACCATGATGCAACTGATAGCACCAGACTTTTACAGTGATTTTGCAGGCGAGCTCAAAGAGATGCACGGGCTCAGGTTTCGGGTGTTCAAGGAAAGGCTCGATTGGGAAGTTGATACCGAAGACCAGATGGAATCCGATCCGTTTGATGCTCTCAAGCCTGTCTATCTGCTCCTCAAAGGATCCGACTGGCGAATTCGCGGTTGCGTGCGTCTTTTGCCCAGCACCGGACCCACAATGTTGCGCGACACCTTCCCGGTGCTGCTGGGTGCTGACGTCGTGCCCTCGACCACCGACATATGGGAGAGCAGTCGTTTCGCGCTCGATCTTCCTCCGTCGGCGCCCAAGGCAGCGGGCGGGCTGGCTCAGGCGACCTACGAGCTCTTCGCGGGCATGATCGAGTTCGGCTTGGCCAAGGATCTGACCCGGATCGTAACGGTGACGGACACGCGCATGGAGCGGATCCTCCGCCTTGCTACGTGGCCATTGTCGCGCATCGGAGAACCCAAGTGCGTCGGCAAAACGGAGGCGGTGGCTGGGTTTCTCGAGATTTCCCACGCGAGCCTTTTGCGCATCCGCAGCAGGGGACGTCTGAGCGGACCGGTACTGTGGCAACCGGTTCTAGGCCCGTCAGCATAGCGCCATTGTGGACACCTGTGCCATGAAGGATGCTGGTTTGCCCAAGGAAGCGACGGTCGGCCTTGTATGCTGGCCGGACTGGCGTCGCCAGGACGCTTACCACTACGCCAGACGATTGCCACGCACTGGCTGGGCCTGGGAGTTTCTTCGGCGCAATCCACAATTCCAGCGCGACCACGCCAAAATGGCACCGTCCGCCTGCTTCGTCGGAACCCAGGCCGACATGAAGATAATCGAGTTGACGACAGAATCAGCTTTCCTAAGACAATGGAGCCTCCTTTTTCGCGGACGCGCCACAGTCGGACGCTACATCGGCGAGGGTCTTTTGGGATCCGCGCGATTGCGCCTGTATTCTACGAGCGGCCGCGGAGCCGCTGGGGCTCGACCACGATTTTGAACCGCTTCACCTTTCTTCGCTCTCATGCTGCAAGGACATCCTGCTGACAGCTGCGGGCATGCAGCACGTGCTGCTGAGGGAGAACTGCCGGAGTCTGCAGATCGCCGTTTCCGGTGCGTCCGTCCTCCGCCCGTTGCGGCTATATGTCGACGCAATCCTTCAGCCGAAGCACCTCAAGTTCCATGTCGCTGCCCTTCAGTTCCTGAACGACATCAATGATTGCCGCCGCGTGTCAGCTGCTTGCTTTCCGCCGGAACACCGCGGAGCGCGTCTGCGTATTGTACTGCAGGCTTTGGATGGCTCGCTGGCGGGAGCATCTCATCAGGAGGTCGCCATTGCCTTGTTCGGGAGACGCCGTGTCGAAGAAGATTGGCGTCATCCAGGCGGCCATCTTCGCGATCAGGTACGTCGCGCCATCCAACGCGGCCGCTACCTGATGGGCGGCGGCTACAGACAGTTCCTGAGGTAATTGGAGTGGTTGCGATTGTCTTATACGAACGCGCAACCTCCATTTTCTCACTGCAATGGTGCGTTGCACAAAACGTGGCAAGCGCCTAGTTCTTCCGCGGCGAATCGGGTTTCGGCGAAACACCGGGACCCAACTTCGTCGATAAGTGCATTCATGACCTGAGGACCCCGATGACCGTTATGAACTCCGACAAAGCCGGCGCTGCAAGCCTTGAGACAATCGCGCGAAACGGCAGCATGCTGCGTCGCATAGCCGTACGCATTCCGACCTACCTGTCGGATATTCGCGAGAACCCGGCGTGGCTGCCCATGTTCATGTTAGCGCGCACCATGCCGGCACGGAGAATGCACTGGCGTGGTGCAAAGCCGGTCCGAAGGCCGCAAAGAGCCCAGGACACCATGTTTGCCGGTGTCAATTGCCACGACGTTATCGACGCGCTGCGGATGGATGGGCTTTTTCCCGGCCTTGTCCTGCCTGCAATGGTGGCTGAAGATGTAGCCGCATTCGCCAGGTGCACACCTTGTTTCGGCAATTTCGATCGCCGACTCGAGTTCATGCCGGCGGAGCATGCGGAGGCTGAGGCGCGATTTGGCCGTCCGTTGCTCAGCGGCCATTATTTCGAGCGCATTCTGGGCTGTAAGTCGGCCGTTGCCATCCAAAACGATCCGCTGCTCATGGATATCGCGGCGCACTATCTCGGCGGCCAGGCGACGCTGATCACGACGCGCGTCTGGTGGAGCTTCCCGACCGGCCAGGCGTCTGACGCGGACAAGAACCTGGCTTCGCTCGGCAAATACCACTTCGACCTGGACGACTGGCGGATGCTGAAGTTCTTTTTCTATCTGGTGCCCGTCGACGAGGGGACCGGCCCGCATATCTATGTTCGAGGCAGCCATGATCGCCGTGCCCTCAAGCACCAATTTACGCTTGTCGTCGGCCATCCAGCGCAAGAGATTCTGGACGTCTACGGCAAGCAGAGTCCGGTCACGCTGACCGGCATGGCCGGTTTCGGTTTCGTCGAGGATCCGTTCGGGTTCCATATGGGCACCGTGCCGTCGCACAGGCCACGGCTGATGATGGAAGTTGGCTTCGGCGTTTCTCCTCCATCGCGCCGCCGCTTCCATGGCGAGCCTGTGATCCGCTGATTTCGAAAAGTCCCGAAACAGCCTTCCCGTTGTGAGGGAAAGATAAGGCTATGCCGCCAATCGATCTGTTCCGGGCCAAAAGCGGTTGTCTGCACATGCCCTGAACTTGGCTGGTGCAATGAGTCTCGCCATTGCTCCAGCCAGCGCATCAGTGCCTGTTTAATCGAGGTTAGATGGCAGTGCGCCCAAGAGATCCTCCTCGATATCGCCTGCCGCGCGAAGCCTCAGATGCTCTTCGAAAACCTCCTTTACGGACCAAGTCGTCTCGGGTCTCCTTTGAGTGGCCGGAAGGTGGTGCACAGCCGTATCGTGCTTCGGGATCCTGAACGAAGGCGAGGGGCGGTTTGTTCCTCGCGGGGCGCATGCAGCGGTGCCGGCATGACAGCTTCGTCTTGGATCCCGATGCTCGGCAACGTCGGCGGTGAAGGCTCTGTCTAGGCGGCTTACGTGACTCCAATGCAGGAGATCGACCATCTCCTGTCGAGCACATTCGTTGGCGATCACCGTCGCGGCGCTACGGACGCCGCGGCGCCTGCGATCAATGCAGTTTGCCGACTAGCCGAGCGTATTCGGCTTCAGCCCTGCCATATGACCCATCTGCCAGCGCAATTAGACGCGCGCGATCAAGAATGACTACCTCTCCTCGCATTGAGCGTATCAGACCTTGGCCCTCCAAGGTTTGCAGCGCTATGGTGACGCCGGGCCGCCTGACACCGAGCATAACTGATAAGAACTCGTGCGTAATCGCAAAGCTGTTCCCGTCGACGCGATCATCACACATCACCAGCCATCTTGAGAGCCTGTCGACTATGTTCATCCGGGCATTGCTGAGCGCGGTGAAGCTTGCCTGGAGGTGAAAGTAGTGAACGTAGCGGAGCAGAAAGGTTCGCAAGGTTGGGCTTGTCAGAAGCGCCTTGGTGAAGAGGCCCGCGTCGATAACAAAGGCTCGGGCTTCTAATTGGACGTAACAATCGTGCGTTGACCGGTCATCGCCCATGATAAGCGCTGAGCCGGTCATGCCCTCACAACCAATGATTCCGATCTCAGCTTCGATACCAGGCCGCAGCTCGCCCACCACTGACCCGAGACCGCTCTCGAAGAAGTACACGGTGCTGATTGGTGACCCCGCCACTTCGAGATGCGTCTTCAGCCCAAGGGAGACGCTTTCGAAATGAGGTTGCAGCAATGCCAAATCTGCCGAGCACATTCGTAGCAGCAGCGAATTGCGATAGATCGAATTTTGGCCGGTGTCGCGTTGCGCGGCAGTGTGAGTTTGTGAACTGGAGTCTGTCATAGCTCCCTCTCCCTATTGGGGCGGAAGCATGTTGATCGCTCACAGCCGACGGACGCCCTTAGAGTTGCCGTCGATGGCACACTGTATGCCTGCCGACCGCGGATGTCCCATTTTTTAATCAATTACGTTAATCGGCCCGAGCCAAGCTTTGGCGCACCCGCTCTAACGCGGCATTCAGATGCTCCAGAAATTCGTCATCGCTTTTGGTCGCCAAGCCGACTTGTCGAGCGCGAGTTACAATGCGCTCCTGGAGTGAAACCGCTGTCTCATAGTGGTCCACGATCATCTGAAATGAAGCGCTCATTGGGGCGGATTGAAAGGGCTGTGCCATAGCACAACCCTAGCTCCACGAGGATGAGAGTTCCATGCCGGCCGCCGCTTGGGTAACAATCGTACAATATACCCAAGACTGACCGCGCTCTTTGGTTATCCTCCCAGAAATCCGGTAGCCTTGCGTGGCGCAGCTTCTCTTCGCTCTTCGACCTCCTGACCCGGCCGACCAGTCCCGGCTTCAGCCATTCCGCCTTGTCCTTCTTATGCTCATTCGGGACCGGGACGCCGACCTCGCCCTGCACACGATCCCACAGCGTTTGCCTTTTGTCGGCCTTGACGGCTAACATCGCCCGCCCTTGTAGGACCGCTTTCAGCCATGATCACCTCGGGGGCTGAACGAAGCGCGTGGTTGTCGACTCTGTCGGTCGTCGCAGACGCTTACGGAGGCCTCACCGCAGAGGGAGATGCGCACTCCGGCTCGACGACGGCTGTCGAAAATCAGACTGATGTGGATGCACTACCATCGATCGGCACTAAGATTCTCGACCTCGGCAATAAGCTCCTCTGTACAGCAAGCGACCTTCCTGCCTCGCAATATCAAAAGTCAAACCCCGCCGCAGATGCATATGCCTGGCAGCACGCGTCGGTCTTTGGCCGCGCATCTGCCAAACCGAAATCAAGTAGCCCGCCATCGCGCGACCCTCAACGCGATCTTGATCATTGCAGTGGGGCAATAACTTATCTCTTTGGAGCTTGGTGGTGATATATAGGCGCCCAAGCCAGCGCTAATATTGCATGGAGCTAAAATGCCCGCTAAGATTTCTTGGGTGTTGGCTGGCGGGTGTTTGATGCGGTTTCATCGTCTAGGCGCGGTCGCTCTGGGTCTGGCGTCCTTCATCAGCAGCGCTCATGGCCAAGAATCCTGCGACCCTAACTACACAGGCGCCTGTGTTCCAATCGCCAGCGATGTCGACTGTTCCTCCGGAAAGGGCAATGGTCCCGCATACGTACACGGGCCGGTCTCTGTCGTAGGCACCGATATCTATGATCTTGACCGAGACGGCGACGGAATAGGTTGCGAAAACGGCTAGAGGAGGAAAGTCGCCCTCCAACTTCATGACGGCACCAGCCCATCCGCTGTTGATGGTAACGGTCACCTCCGAGTTGAGGGTGAGCAACGTTCCCAGCCATTTGCATCAAATATCAGGACCTCGTAAATGCGACTTATGGCGACTCTGCGGTACGACGGTCGAACACCTTCCACGTCTCAACCGTCTCCTGCCTTACGTTTTGTCAATTGGTAGCTGATTGTAGAATGTGCCAGTAACTGGGATGCTCATCTCGTTCCACATGCGCGAGCCCTGATGCGCGTCAGTTATTTTTACTCTCCGGTCACGATTGAGACCACTGGCCCGGGCGATGTTCCCCGAGAAGAACAAAGAGGTAGATGGTGCCGGCATGGTCCCACCAATGCTCTCCCCTTGTGAACGGCATCCAAACTTTTCGGCGGGCTTGAACAGCGGCCACCTTTGGCGGCTGTCGAGGGCTGATGATAGATTCCATTCCAGCTCTTTCTAATGTGCCGTCCGAACAGTGAACGAAAGTAGAACATATAGTTCAAGCGCGAATCGACTGTGAGAGGGATGAGCTCCAATTTGGGTCATGCCTGACGCTGGTGGAAGACGAAATTGCGGTGGCGACTGGAAGCTCAGCGATGCACCAAATGGAACTGGGCAGCTGGTGCTGTCCGCTGCGGCGCTATGACGTCAGACGATGGTATCTGCCGAATGACCTGGGGAATCTTCGGGGACGTCGAGGCCGACGTGGTCGGAAGCAAACTGAGTTGCGGGCGATGCGGCAGGAACGAGTATATGCAAGCTGAGATGCCTGTCGCTGTCTCCGCGTTCCAGGCCGACGTTCTCTGCATTCGGAGGCCTGGTGAGCGATACGGGTGCGCCTGAGTGTCAATGGCGCATTTAGCAACGGCCTGGTACACGATTCACCGCGGTGCGAGCTGATCGAAACTGGCTTGGTCGATTGCATCGTAATAGCGCCGCCCACGAGGAAAGATTTTTCTATCGTTTGCGGTCGGGGTCGCATGACGCGATTGTCGGACGCAACAAGCCAGCTTGGCAATAGGCAGAGGCTGTCCACACTGTACTCCCTAATGCCAATCCATACCTAACGAGACCGCCATGCCGTCACCTCCAGATTTCACCGACGATTTTCGCGCCGAGCTGATCACGCTGCTGCGCTGGCGCAGGGATGTGCGGCGCTTCGAGCCGACGGCTCTGCCAGAGGGTACGCTGGAACGCCTGCTCGAGCTCGCCAGCATTGCGCCCTCCGTTGGCCTCAGCCAGCCCTGGCGCTTCGTAGTCGTCGAGAGCCTCAAGCGGCGCACTGCCGTGAGAGACTGCTTCGAGCGCTGCAATGCTGAGGCGCTCACGCGCTTTTCGGGAGAGCGCGCCGCACTCTATGCCCGGCTGAAGCTTGCCGGGCTCGACGAGGCGCCCTGTCAATTCGCGGTCTTCGCCGACCGCACGACCCGACAAGGCCATGGGCTCGGTCGCATGACCATGGCGGCGACCATCGACTATTCGGCCGTCATGGCAGTGCACACACTGTGGGTGGCGGCGCGGGCGGAGGGCATCGGCATGGGCTGGGTGTCGATCCTCGATGCGACCGAGATGGCCGAAATTCTCGACACGCCGCCCGAATGGACGCTGATCGGCTATTTCTGCCTTGGCTATGCCAGCGAGGAGCACGACATGCCGACCTTGGAACGCGAATGCTGGGAACATCGGCGGCCGCCGGTGGTGATCAGGCGATAGTGGGGCTGCTCATCATTCGCCTCTTCCCTGGCGATGAGCTTGACGCAGATCGGGTCGCCCTTCGCCACATTGCCATTCCAACCGAAGCCGAGGTTCGTGTTCTTGCAAAGGCCAGGAAAGAGCAGCATGACAAGCGCGACCGCAGCGAAGATGGCGCTTGCGACAACCGGGCTGAAGCCGGGCATGGAGGTGGTCGACCTCTGTTGCGGGGCGGCTGTGCCGATCGCCACGATCACCCGCCATGTCGTCGCACTACGCCGACCAGCTGGAGGCCGCGCAGCGCCGGCTGACCGGCGCCGGCGCGACCAATTGCGAATTCGTCGCCGGCTACGCGCTACGAACTCGCTACTCTGGTGTCACGCCCCGTGAGTCTTCACGGCCAACGCCTTCGACGGCGTCCCGGACCGACCGCGGCTGGCACGTGCCGTGCGCGAGGCGCTCGCCCCCGGCGGACATTTGTTATCGTCAACTGACACCGGCAGCCGCGCGAGACGACGACGGTCCTGAAGCGAACTCAGGCTGTCGCCAAGACAGACCATCGCCGATGCCCAAGTCGGCGGCACCATGCTCCTAGATGCCGACTGCCTGACAAGGGGCCGCAGGCCCGTCGTCCGTCCACTGTCCAAGGCCTCCTGGCCTTTCCGAGGCCGTGATCCTGCCGCGGGTGTGAGTCTGCGATCCTCATAAGAGCGTCAGGCGCGAATAGAAGTTTGGGTCGTGGCTCCACAGCGGCCGACCTATCCATCGGGTGGATGGTAGTTATCACAACAATCAATTTTACCAATATTATGGAATTCTACTACAAGGCCGCCACTTAAAGCGGCCGGACGGGTATCCGTCTCGCGTGGGCTGGTGCTGCCCGCAAAGATGCGGAGACGAACATGTGCGGGATTGTTGGCATCGTTGGGCAACAGCCGGTGTCGGATCGGTTGATCGGCGCGTTGAAGGGTTTGGAATATCGCGGCTATGATTCCGCCGGCGTTGCGACGATCATCGAGGGTGCCTTGCACCGCCGGCGCGCCGAGGGCAAGCTCGTCAACCTCGAGAGGCGACTGAAGGAAGAGCCGCTGAGCGGCAACGTCGGCATCGGCCACACGCGTTGGGCAACCCACGGGGCCTCGACCGAACGCAATGCGCACCCGCACTTTAGCGACGGTGTCGCCGTAGTCCATAACGGCATCATCGAGAACTTCACCGAGCTGAAGGACGAATTGGCGGCGGATGGCGCCGAGTTCCAGACCGACACCGACACCGAGGTCGTTGGGCATCTCTTGGCAAGATACCGCCGAGAGGGCATGAGGCCGCAAGAGGCCACGCGTGCCATGCTGAAACGCGTCAAGGGCGCCTATGCGCTTGCCATCCTCTTCGAAGATGAACCGTCGACCATCACGGCGGCGCGCAACGGGCCACCGCTCGCGATCGGTCACGGCGACGGCGAGATGTTCCTGGGCTCCGACGCGATCGCCCTTGCTCCCTTCACCAATGAAATTACCTATCTCATCGACGGCGACTGGGCCGTTGTCGGCAATTCGGGCGCCCATATCTTCGATGTCGACGGCCGTCCCGTCGAGCGTCCGCTCCATATCTCCACGGCCGCGGCCGATCTGGCCAACAAGGGCAACCATCGCCACTTCATGGAGAAGGAGATTTACGAGCAGCCCGAGGTCATCGCCCATGCTCTCCGTCATTACATTAACATCATAGACAGTCGCGACATGGTTCCTGGCATTGATTTCGCCAAGGTCCCGAGCTTGGCGATCTCTGCCTGCGGAACCGCCTATTTCGCCGGACTGATCGGAAAATACTGGTTCGAGCGCTATGCGCGCCTGACGGTTGAAATCGACGTTGCGTCCGAATTCCGTTACCGCGAGATCCCGTTGCCGCCGCAGTCGGCAGCTCTTTTCATCTCGCAGTCCGGCGAAACCGCCGATACGCTTGCGTCATTGAGGTACTGCAAGGAGCGTGGGCTGAAAATTGGCGCTATCGTCAATGCCTGCGAATCGACCATCGCTCGCGAGGCCGATACGGTTTTCCCGATCCTTGCCGGACCGGAGATCGGCGTCGCCTCTACCAAGGCTTTTACCTGCCAGCTTGCCGTTCTAGCAGCACTCGCCATCGGCGCCGCCAGAGCCCGCGGGACGGTCCCCGAAGACGAGCTGCAGGAGCTCGTCAGGAGCCTCGCCGAATTGCCGCGCGTGATGGGCCACGTACTCGAGAGCATCCAGCCGGAAATCGAGTTCTTGTCGCGCGAACTGTCAAAGTGTCGTGACGTCCTGTATCTCGGCCGTGGCACCAGTTTCCCGCTAGCGATGGAAGGTGCGCTGAAGCTCAAGGAGATTTCCTACATCCATGCCGAGGGCTATGCAGCGGGTGAATTGAAGCACGGGCCGATCGCCTTGATAGACGAGAACATGCCGGTGATCGTCATCGCGCCCCATGACCGTCTTTTCGACAAGACCGTTTCCAACATGCAGGAAGTGGCTGCCCGTGGAGGGCGGATTATCCTCATCACCGATGAAAAAGGGGCAGCCGTATCGAAACTCGAAACCATGCACACGCTCGTGCTGCCGGTTGTCGACGAGATTATCGCGCCAATGATCTTCTCGCTCCCGATACAGCTTCTAGCCTACCACACGGCGCTCTTCATGGGGACGGATGTAGACCAGCCGCGCAATCTCGCAAAATCGGTCACGGTCGAATGATTGTGAACCTGTACAGGTGGCGATGCGCCTCCAGGAAAGCGGTACCCCTTGTCTGGATCCGAAGCCCGGATGAAACCAGATGACCATTGTTTGCTGCAATTGCGAAACTCGGTAGCGGTTACGAGCGGGTCTTTCGCTGCCTCGCCGGTGGAGATTGCCGAAGGAAGCAGTGTCCGTGCCGAAAGTTCGAGTTGCTGTTCAAGAAAGCCATCGGCGAGAATGGTCCACGAAGGATCGCAGGTCGCATGCGCTACGCCGA
Organism: Mesorhizobium sp. C416B; assembly: GCF_030323165.1. NCBI lineage: Bacteria > Pseudomonadati > Pseudomonadota > Alphaproteobacteria > Hyphomicrobiales > Phyllobacteriaceae > Mesorhizobium > Mesorhizobium sp. C416B. The sequence goes on along the minus strand of NZ_CP100471.1, from coordinate 2,469,198 downwards.
CCAGGCTCTCAGCACGGGCAGTCTTGATACTTGATCAGAAGCAGGTGAGCCGCCATATTCCAGCCCGGCCAATTCAGCGGCCCATCCCATGCATGAGGCCGGTTCGGCCGAATGGACGACCATTTTTTTTATTTGCTAGGTGTGCGCCTCGGGAGGAATCTCCGAGGGAGCTCCCAGTTCTTGGAGATGTTTATGAAGGATTCGCGCATTCCCGAACCAGTCTTGACGGCTATGTCCCAGGGAACCCACATCGTCCGCGCTTATCGCGAGCACCTTGGATATTCGATCGACGACCTGGCCGTCGCGTGCGGGCTGGCCGCTGAGGAAATCCAAAACATCGAGCGAGGTCTGAGGTACAGCAAGGGCTATCGGGATCGGATAGCGAAATCGCTTTCCATACCTGTGGGAATTCTTGAGTCGGAGTTGGACATTTCGGACGCCGCCTGAACAGATCGGATGATCTGCAATGGGTGGACTAGCTGTTGTGATGTGAAGCTTGCGGCTGATGTCGACGCTTGATTGATTGATGCGATGCCTTCTGGCGCAGCTCACCGAACAACAAAGCGATATAGCCGCCCGGAGTGCTACGAAACGTGCACGACGGCATCGGCTCGCGACGAAGGACTAACGGCGAACTCTTCCTAGTTCGGCAAGGCGATGCTGGCTTGAGCATCAACTCGGCCTACGAGAGTGGCTACTCCTAGGCTGAATCGTCCACCATGGCGAAGTCGCGCCGCTCTGAAAGTAACATGGCGGGCATCCTGACGTTTCCGGGTTGACTATGGGCGTTCGAACCAGGAAAAGGGGCCGCTCTTCGTGAGTGGCGTGCGCCGGCAGTCTGACCCCCAAGCCCCCCGCCCAGGCTGCCGGCGCGCTTCTAGAAAGATCGAAGTAGGGACTCGCTTGCGCTCTGCCCGCTGACACCTTGTGGTTCCTCCTGCGGGTCCAGCGGACCACCTTGGGTGTCGCCAGTTCTGGTGGTCACGCGCCTCCATTTGCGATCTCGTGTCAGTGAGTGCACCGCAAGCACCCTCTCTGCCAGCCTGAAAAATTCATGGGGGTTGGTGGATGTGGCGCAAGCCCGTTGAAATGACGTAGGATTTGGTTGCTTAAGCCGATCCGAAATTTCCCGGAGACCACACGCACCATGAACGATCTTGCGCTGCCGCTGAGCGGTTTGTCATCAGTCGGCGGCTAGTCCGTCGTCGCCCGTTTCGACGGCGGCATGCTGTCGTCCAACAGCGGCGTTCTGGCCTTGGCCGAGGTGGAAAAGCGGTTGCGGGTGGCCGAGCGTCTGGCGCGTTGCATCGACGATCCGCGCTGCCCGGACCAGGTCGTCCACAGCCTGGCGGACATGATCGACTTTCGCATGAAGATGATCGGCGCCGGCTACGAGGACGGCAACGACGCCAACCGGCTGCGCCGCGATCCGGTCTTCAAGATGGCCCAGGATGCGCTGCCGTCGGGTCGGGATCTGGCGTCGCAATCGACGCTGTGCCGGCTGGAGAACCTACCCGGGGTGCGGGAGCTGGTCGCGATGGGACGGGCGATGGTCGATCTCTATTGCGCCTCGTTCCGGCAAGTGCCGAAGCGGATCGTACTCGACATTGACGACACCTTCGACGCTGTGCACGGAGGCCAACAGCTTCGCCTGTTCAATGCCCACCATACGAGTACGGCTTCCAGCCGATCGTCGTGTTCGATGGTGCGGGACGGTTCGTCAGCGCGATCCTGCGACCGGCCAAGCGGCCGAGTGGGGCTGAGATCCGCCCCCACCTGCGCCGTCTGGTGCGGGCGATCCGGATCAACTGGCCGAACATTCGAATCCTGCTCCGCGGCGATAGCCATTATTGCAACCCAGGTCATCGACTGGTGCTGCGCGTCGACTTCATCTTTGGCCTCGCGCCCACCACGACCCTGCGCAAGCATGTGGCGGATCTGGAGGCCAGCACGACAGCACGCCTGGAAGCGTCGGCCAAGAGAGGCAAGGTCCGCATGTTCAAGAAGTTCGTTGACGGCGCCCGCGGCGCGGCCGGGCCGGCAGCACTCAGGCGACTATAACGGGCGCAGAGCCGACCCTGCGGCTTCCAGACATTGTCGTGTACAGCTTCAGACCCTCAAGCCGAGCCCGCATGGCCTCGCTTACCTTTTACGGGGCGGCGGTACGTCCAAGCCGGTTCAACAGTTAAGAATTCCGCAAAGACGATACCCCCGGATCCTCGATCTTCCGCTGCCACTTCCCGCATTCGCCGAGGCGGTCAATGACCCGCCCTTCACAAGGTTATCCGGCAAGCATCTGGATGCGAGAGATAATGTTGCCGGAAGCATCTTTCATGGCTTCTACACCTGCCTGAACGCCAGAACCGCGTTCGTGCCGCCAAAGGCGAAGGAGTTGCTCAGTGCCACGCGCACCTTGCGCTCGCGTGCCACATTGGGCGTGACGTCGAGATCGCAATCGGGGTCCAGCTCACGATAATTGGCAGTCGGCGGGACGACGCTCTCGCGGATAGCCATCACGCAGGCGATCAACTCGAGCGCGCCGGACGCGCCGAGGCAATGCGCGTGCATGGACTTGGTAGAAGAAATGGACATTGAGAAGGCGTGCTGACCGAAGACGCGCTTGATCGCCGCCGTCTCGATCTGGTCGTTGGCCTTGGTGCCGGTGCCGTGCGCGTTGAGATAGTCGACATCCTCGGCGTCCAGCCTGGCATCGGCAAGGCAGGCCCGCATTGCTGCCTCCGGCCCCTCGACAGTCGGCGCGACGATGCCGGACGCATCGGCGGAAAGGCCGACACCGGCAATTTCGGCAAGGATGGTGGCGCCCCGAGCCAAGGCATGCTCGTAGCTTTCCAGCACCGCCATGCCGGCGCCTTCACCAAGCGACAGGCCCTGGCGATCGGCCGAGAATGGCCGGCAAGTATCGGGCGAAAGCACGCGGATCGCTTCCCATGCCTTCAGCACACCCCATATGAGCGGCGCTTCGCTGCCGCCGGCAAGCATCACGTCGGCCCGGCCGAGCCTGATCTGGTCCACCGCGCAGGCAATCGCATGGTTTGCCGAGGAACAGGCGGACGTGACGCCGAAGACCGGCCCGCGCAGGCCGAGACTCATGCTGACCTGGCCGGCAGCGGCACCCGGCATTGCCTTGGGTACAGTCAAGAGAGCGGCACGCTTACCGCCCAGAAGGATGGCGCGGTAGGTTTGCTCGATCGCATCCCACCCGCAGCCGCCCACGCCCACCGTCGCACCGAAGCGATAGCTATTTCCCTCTTTGGAGGAAAGTCCGGCCTGACGCATGGCTTCGCGCGCCGCAAGCACAGCGAGCAGGCTGAAGCGGTCCATGGAGATGAGTTGCTTGCTATCGATGTCATGCTCCGGCAGGGCCTTGATCTCGGCACCGATCCTGACCCTCAATTCATGGAACTCGGAGTTGACGATTGGGCCGATGGCGGAGCGGCCTTCTCGCATCTCTGTCCAAATGGCGGCGGCGTTGGTTCCAAGCCCGCAAATCCCGCCAATCCCAGTAATCACGACGCGCCTGTCCATTCACACCCCCGTAGGGAGCAAGCTGCGCACGGCTTCCACCATGCCCCCAACGTTCTGGAGATCCGACCATGCCTCGGCCGTATTCATCTCGATCTCGATGCCGTAGGCCTGCTCCAGGTCCCAGAGAACGTCCGCCAATCCCAGTGAATCGATACCGAGCGAAGTCAATCCCGTGGCAGCCGTTATTTCGCCGCCCGTGGCAGGCGCTATGCCGCCCTCCGACGCGGCGCGCTTCTTGATCATTGCGATTATTTCGTTGGCGAGTTGATCTGCCATCTTGTTCCTTTCCAGCTTGCGTTTTCAGCGTCGTTCAAAACCCGAGTCGCGTCGCGTTGCCAAAATTGCCCCTCATAGAGCCTGTGCGCCGACCAAGCCCAATGCCCATAGGAACCGGACGAGTTCCGGCTTCTGCGGCGTCAGCCCGATGACGAAGAAAAGTCGCCGGCCTCCCGCTTTTGCGCCAGCACATCAAGAATCTGCGTGTAAATGGATAGGAACCGTCGTCAAACGTCAGCTAAACGCTGCGACGGTGGGTGCTGTCAGCGTATTCACTCGGCACCTCATATGTAATCGAGATGTTTCATAGCTCCGGACCAGTTGCGATCAACTATGTACCGGTCGCCATTCGTCGGAGAGTTCGACATGATTTGGAGCGCTGCCTCTCATTCCCAGTACAATCTCCACCGCACGCGACAGATTTCCTCTTTCGGGCTCTTCTCAAGGGACTCGCCACGCGATAGAGGCAGTGATCGGCGCACGTGAGGTCCTGCCAGGTCCATGCGACATTCCGGAAAATTGGTAAAATCGTTTGTTTCAATCAAATTCATCCACGCTATGGATAGCTAAGACATGCGTTTCAAAGGGCTCGATCTGAATCTTCTCGTCGTTCTCGACGCGCTGCTTAGCGAGCGCGGCCTCACGGCGGCGGCACGCAGCATCAACCTAACCAAATTCATGGGGGTTGGTGGATGTGGCGCAAGCCCGTTGAAATGACGTAGGATTTGGTTGCTTAAGCCGATCCGAAATTTCCCGGAGACCACACGCACCATGAACGATCTTGCGCTGCCGCTGAGCGGTTTGTCATCAGTCGGCGGCTAGTCCGTCGTCGCCCGTTTCGACGGCGGCATGCTGTCGTCCAACAGCGGCGTTCTGGCCTTGGCCGAGGTGGAAAAGCGGTTGCGGGTGGCCGAGCGTCTGGCGCGTTGCATCGACGATCCGCGCTGCCCGGACCAGGTCGTCCACAGCCTGGCGGACATGATCGACTTTCGCATGAAGATGATCGGCGCCGGCTACGAGGACGGCAACGACGCCAACCGGCTGCGCCGCGATCCGGTCTTCAAGATGGCCCAGGATGCGCTGCCGTCGGGTCGGGATCTGGCGTCGCAATCGACGCTGTGCCGGCTGGAGAACCTACCCGGGGTGCGGGAGCTGGTCGCGATGGGACGGGCGATGGTCGATCTCTATTGCGCCTCGTTCCGGCAAGTGCCGAAGCGGATCGTACTCGACATTGACGACACCTTCGACGCTGTGCACGGAGGCCAACAGCTTCGCCTGTTCAATGCCCACCATACGAGTACGGCTTCCAGCCGATCGTCGTGTTCGATGGTGCGGGACGGTTCGTCAGCGCGATCCTGCGACCGGCCAAGCGGCCGAGTGGGGCTGAGATCCGCCCCCACCTGCGCCGTCTGGTGCGGGCGATCCGGATCAACTGGCCGAACATTCAATCCTGCTCCGCGGGGATAGCCATTATTGCAACCCAGGTCATCGACTGGTGCTGCGCGTCGACTTCATCTTTGGCCTCGCGCCCACCACGACCCTGCGCAAGCATGTGGCGGATCTGGAGGCCAGCACGACAGCACGCTTCGAAGCGTCGGCCAAGAGAGGCAAGGTCCGCAGGTTCAAGAAGTTCGTTGACGGCGCCGCTAGTTGGAGCCGCGTCGAGCGCATCATCGCGCGGGTCGAGGTCGGCGCCCACGGTGGCGATATCCGCTTCGTCCCCCGCCTGCCATCACGCCGGAGCAATCCCGGCGCCTGACGAGGCGCGTGGAAAAGCACCGCAACGGCGACCACAGCGTCGCTTCAGGCCGTCAAAAGCTTATCGCCGTGCATCAAGGCGGCTAGATGGCAACGAGGCTTATGCCGCCCGAGCATCGCAGCTAAGTATGCATGAGGGGTCGTCCCTTCAAAATACTTGATACATTTGCGCTTGCGTAGCTCCTTGCATGCGCTCGATGCCAGGAGGAGACCTCTGTTCTAAACGCTCGCATCGATGCAACGCCGTTGACACCATCATCGCGGCGACCGCTTTGCCGCGGCCGCCGCAGCCCTTTTCGAGCATGACGATCATGCCGGCGCCATCGCAGTGATGCACTTGCAAATTCAGAGATGCACTCTGGCCAAATGCTAGGTGCCCAGCATATGTCCGGCATCCCGCAACGCCGCTACGAAGAGACGGGCATTGCCGTTGGCATCCATCTTGGCCTGCATCGACAGGGGCATCCTGTGCCAGCTCTCCAAGGCCGCAATGTAATGTGAGAACATACCGTTAACGATGCAATAGTGGGTAACTAGGCCGTGTCCGTCTAACGCCAGCACGCCGAATTGGCCGCCGTGATATCGGATGGCTGCGACCCGCTGGACCTGCGCGTCACCGTCGATCCGCACGTTGAAAAGCAGGCTGCCGCGGCTCCTGGTGGCTATCTCGGCGGCTTTTTCAGCGAAGCTCAACGAGAGCGAGCGGACGCTTTCGACTGCCATCTGTAAAACCATCAAGTTCAGTTCATCCACTGCCATAAGGTACCTGTGCGCAAGACATGGGTGATTGCAATCGACCACACCGCTTGTTCACAGATGTCGGCTCACGACCGGTTATTCAGGGTTCGCCGGTTATCCATTGAGGGCGTGCTCATCAAAATGATCCTGACGTGGAATGCGCTGCATCTACGAAGCGCGACGAGCAGGCCAGCCAAAGCTGTCGCGACAATTGATCTCATAATCCACCCCGATATCTGGATTTCGGCATCGCTGAACATCCCTGGTAAGTGAGCTGTTTGCGGCAAGCCCATCTCGGCTTTGTACTCCGAAACCGTTGCAATGGCGTCGCTCGGCGCTCGGGACCGACAGGCTCTGCTCGTCGAGAACTTTGTCCCCGAGAAGCGTTCGACTTTGAGCATTCCGCTGAAGGGTGACGTCTCGTCAGTCCGTGTCCTTGCAGCTCACCGCGAAGGCTTTTTGCGCATCGCACGCAAGCGCACGAATTGGTCTCCGTTCACTTCACAAAATGGTTTTCCTGAAGTACTGGAGCGCAGAGAAATCTCCGGTCGCAGCCTACCCGGTTAAAACAAGGACCCAACGATGAAGACTCTCGTCGTCTGCTCCGGCGGATTGGATTCCGTTACTCTTGCCCACAAGGTGGCAGCGGAGCACCAGCTGACCGGCCTGCTATCGTTCGATTACGGCCAACGGCATAGGAAGGAATTGGGCTTCGCCACCCTTTGCGCGGAGCGCCTGAGTGTCCCGCAGCGAATCATCGATATCCACGAGATCGGCGGCGACCTTTCCGGCTCCGCGCTGACCGACAATGTGGACGTGCCCGACGGGCACTATGCCGAAGACACGATGAAGATAACGGTGGTGCCCAACCGGAACGCCATCATGTTGGCCATTGCCTTCGGCCTCGCCGCAGCGCAAGACGCTGACGCAGTGGCGACGGCCGTGCATGGTGGGGATCACGTTGTCTATCCCGATTGCCGTCCGGCCTTCATCGACGCTTTCCAGATGATGCAGGACCACGCGCTCGACGGCTACGCGCAGATTCGCCTTTATGCACCCTATGTGAACCTGACGAAGGCGGACATTGTTACGGATGGAGCCACATACGGCACGCCGTTTGCGCAGACCTGGTCCTGTTACAAGGGCACCGAGCGTCATTGCGGGAGGTGCGGGACCTGCGTCGAGCGGCGTGAGGCGTTTCACATCGCTGGGCACCCGGACCCAACCGAGTATGAGGACTCCGACTTCTGGCTCGGAGCGCTGCGAAGGACCACCGCGTAATGTTCCGCATCACCAAGGAATTCCACTTCTCAGCCTCGCATCAGCTCACCTCATTGCCACCCGATCACCAATGCGCGCGCCTGCACGGACATAACTACATCGTCGAAGTGGAGCTTTCAGCGGATGGACTGGACGATCACGGCTTCGTGCGCGACTACCACGACTTGGCGCCATTCAAACGCTACATCGACGAGAGCTTCGACCACCGGCATCTCAACGACGTGCTGGGACACGAGCAAGTCACGGCGGAATATCTGGCCAGACATTTCTACGACTGGTGCAAGGCACGCCTGAGCGAAACCGCGGCCGTGCGGGTGAGCGAAACGCCGAAAACCTGGGCGGAATACCGGCCATGACGAATACTCATCCCGCAATCCGCGTTAGCGAGATTTTCGGGCCGACGATCCAGGGCGAGGGCGTGCTCATAGGTTTGCCGACGATCTTCGTCAGAACCGGCGGGTGTGACTATCGCTGTTCCTGGTGCGACAGCCTCCATGCTGTGGACAATCAATTCCGCCATGAATGGGAGATGATGTCCGTTGGGGCGGTGTGGAAAAATGTGCTTGCCCTTTCCGGTGGCCGCCCGCTGATGGTGTCGCTATCAGGCGGCAATCCGGCCATCCAGCCGCTCGGCGCGCTCATCGACCGGGGCCATGGTGACGGTTACCGTTTTGCGCTGGAAACCCAAGGGTCGCTTGCCAGGGACTGGTTTGCGCAGCTTGACGTGCTGATCCTCAGCCCAAAGCCGCCGTCAAGCCAAATGACGACAGATTGGGCCGCTGTCGAGGCGTGCCTCCAGGCGGCACAAGGCAAGCCCCAAGTCGTGCTCAAGCTCATTGTTTTCGACGAAAGGGACTACACCTACGCGAAAGACGCCGCTGCGCAATTTCCGCAACTTCCGATCTATCTGCAGCCCGGCAATCACACGCCGCCACACCCCACAAATGATGACGCGCCTGTCGACCTTGACGGAATATTGAAGCGCATGGAGTGGCTGGTTGACAGCGTGACCCGCGACAGATGGTTCGAGGCCCGCGTGCTGCCGCAGCTGCACGTTGTGCTCTGGGGTAACAAGAGAGCCGTCTAGCCCAGGCCCTTTCCACTGGAACTGCGCCGGCAGAATTCGGGTGAACGGGTGGTTCAGGTCGAAGGGAGCTGTCGCCGACAACCATGATCCGACAGGCAGGGCTCGAGCGGACGATATCGTCGCTGCGCCAAGACGCGTCTGGTCCGCTCAGAATCTTGTCTCGATAGACGGTCGCCGATCAACAAACGTACCGCGGTCCATGATCGACTGAGAGGCATGACCGTTCCTCTGAGTGCTCAGACTGCCGCCGAGTGCCTGGCCGTTCCAGCTTCGAAATATTTGTCGAACCTGGCCGCGATGCTTCGGACGAAAGGGCGACTTTCAGCCGGCACAACGAATCTGTCGCCATCAAGTTCAAGCAATCGAACCGGATCGTGGAGGGCCATGGAACTTGACTGAAGGAGGAGCCTCTGGCCGGCCTCGCCGAAGCGTTCCACCAAATCGATGGCCGAGAAGGCGAAGTCGCACATCAAACGTTCGATGATCCAGCCGCGAACGCGGTCGTCGTTGGAAAGTGCGATACCCCGAACAGCGGCCAGCCCGCCGTCATCAACCATGCGTCTATATTCGCTGGTTGAAGGCATGTTCTGCGCATAGCCTTGCCGAAACTGGCTAATGGATGACGGGCCGAGCCCGATCAAGATTTCGCAGCAATCGTCCGTGTAGCCCTGAAAGTTCCGGTGCAAAGTCCCGGTGTGTGCCGCAATCGCCAGCGCATCGCCTGGTTTGGCGAAATGGTCGAGCCCGATTGCCTCGTATCCATTGTCTACAATCGCCTGTGCAGCCAGTTGCGACTGGGCAAAGCGCTCCGCCGGACCCGGCAACCAGGCCTCGTCGATCATCGTCTGATGTTTCTTGAACCACGGTACATGCGCGTAGCCAAACAGTGCGATCCGATCCGGTTCCAGGGTCAGTGCCTGCGTGACCGTAGAAGCGACGCTTTCCCTGGTCTGGTGCGGCAGACCATAGAGCAGGTCCAGATTGACGGATTCGACGCCGCGCGAACGAACGCCGTCGACGACCGTCTTGGTCTGCAGGAAGCTCTGCTCGCGGTTGATCGCCTTTTGCACCTTCGGATCGAAATCCTGAACGCCGAGGCTCGCACGGGTCATGCCGATTTCGGCAAGCGCATCGAGGCGGGCATCGTCCATATCGTTGGGTTCGATTTCAACGCTGATCGTGGCGCCGGGAAGAAAGCCGAAGCTGTTGCGCAGGGCGGTTCCCAGCGCCACCATATCTTCGGGCTTGAGCATGGTCGGCGAACCACCGCCGAAATGGACGGCACGCACACGACCTTTGCCTCCAACAAGACCGGCGACGGTAGCGATCTCGGCATGCAATGAGCGGAGATAGATCGTCACCGGTTCGTAATGGCGTGTCTGCTTGGTATGGCAGGCACAAAACCAGCAAAGCTTGTCGCAGTATGGGATGTGCAGATAGAGCGAGATTTCGTCGCCCTCATCGAACCGCTGTAGCCAGCCACGACAAACGGTAGCGTCAACGCTTGCATTGAAATGCGGCGCGGTCGGGTAGCTCGTGTAGCGCGGGACGTTCTCGCCAAATCTGGCAACTAGCTTTTGTCGCATGTCGTGGTCCACCGTGTTTGCCTCGCCCGAACTGTGGATGCTTGGATGAGCCTAAGCCCTGATTTCGATCAACCTTCAGCACGGACAAACTGCCGCAAGGATTTTTCTACCGTGGATGCTATCCTGCCCGCACGGAGCGGTAGAGCGATCGAATGACATTACGGCAGGATATTCACAGTTCCGGCATCCCCGTTCTTTGCCTGTCTTGCGAGGCACGGCGCCGCGGTGTCTGTGGCGCGCTAGAGCCAGACCATTTGGCTCAGCTCGCCAAGACGTCGTCGCGGCACAATATCGAGCCGGGGGTCGAACTGATCGGCGACGCCGAGGCGGTCGACTGTTATTCGAACGTGCTTTCAGGCGTGGTGAAGCTCACGAAGAGCCTGTCAGATGGACGCCAACAGATTGTCGGCCTGCAGTTCGCCCCGGATTTTCTGGGTCGGCCCTTCAAGATGAAAAGTGCGATCAATGCGGAAGCGGCAACAGCTGTCTCGCTATGCTCGTTTCCCAGAGCGGCCATCGAACGGATGATGAAGCAGTCACCCGAATTTGTGCATCGCCTGCTCAAGCAGGCGCTGAACGAACTTGACGAGGCACGCGAATGGATGGTGACTCTGGGGCGCAAGACCGCACCAGAGAAGGTGGCGAGCTTTCTCCTCATGATTGCCCGGAACATCGACTCCAATGTTGACCCGACGGCTAGCTCGACGTGCTTCGAGCTGCCGATGACGCGTGCCGACATTTCTGATTTCCTTGGAATCACAAACGAGACCGTGAGCCGTCAGCTGACCAGCCTGAGAATGGACGGCGTGATTCGGATCGAGAACAACCGCCGCGTCACCGTGGACAGCATGAGCCGGCTGGAACGGCGCTGCGGCGGCCGAGGCGCTACAGCCGTTTGAATGACGCAGAAGCTGCATGGCCCCCGTCACTTACTTCATCCGGGGCAGGGCATGCTCGCGTTGGGCTCAGAAGAAGTCGCGTAGCGACAGCCCGTTCTCCATCCGATCGTATGCGCCAGTTGCCTTTCGGCTCGTCGGCGAAGCATCCACACTTGGCCGAAGTCAATACGCCTCATCCGCAGGGGAAAATCGCCGTCTCCCCAAGCCACGAATGTCACGACGGCAGCGTAACGCTGGAGCTGGCTGTTCCAAGGCATTGAACGCGGGGTTCGGTAAGGCGTCGACCTGCTTTCCAGCGTCGCAGAAGGTGCGCTCCCCCACACGCCCGCGGTCGCCTCCGCACCCGGGGCCCGACCGGGGACGCCAGGTCCCATCCATAAACGAGCGGCCGGTGGTGCGCTTCCACATTCGATTGTCGCAGTCTGATCGCACCGAACTCGATGCTGCTCGAGCAAAATGGTGCGGCTCTGACATGGATCAGGGCGAGCAGGCGACGGCTGCGCAATAAGACACCGCGGTTTGGCATCCGCCGGAATTGGAAATCGGGGCTTGCGATGAAATTCGGCAAAGAAATCGTGCTTCTAAGCCTGTTCGCATTCGCGGCTTTGGTGGCGGCTGGCGCTGGGGTGGATGAACCCTTTCGCCAGCATATGTGGGTCTTGTTCTTCGCCTTGGCTGGCTTCACTGCGATCCTACTGCGTAACACTGAGTTCAAGCCTGCCGCTCCGATCGACCCGTCCGCTTACATGGACGGGCCAATCCGCTACGGCGCCATCGCCACCATGTTCTGGGGTGTGGTTGGCATGCTGGTCGGGGTGGTCATCGCGCTGCAGCTTGCCTATCCCGATCTCAACATCCAGCCCTGGTTCAACTTCGGCCGCTTGCGGCCTCTGCACACCTCGGGCGTCGTCTTCGCCTTTGGCGGCAACGCGTTGCTTTGCACGTCTCTCTATGTCGTCCAACGCACCTGCCGCGCTCGGCTGTTCGGTGGCGATCTCGCCTGGTTCGTGTTCTGGGGCTACCAGCTCTTCATCGTCATGGCCGCGACCGGTTATCTGCTCGGCATCACCGAGAGCCGCGAATATGCGGAACCCGAATGGTATGTCGACATCTGGCTGACCATCGTCTGGGTCGGCTACCTGATCCTGTTCCTGGGCACGATCCTGAAGCGCAAGGAACCGCACATCTACGTCGCCAACTGGTTCTACCTTTCCTTCATCGTGACCATCGCGATGCTGCATGTGATCAACAACCTGTCGATGCCGGCCTCCTTTCTCGGCTCCAAGAGCTATTCTGCATTTTCCGGAGTCCAGGACGCCCTGACGCAATGGTGGTACGGCCACAACGCCGTCGGTTTCTTCCTAACCGCCGGCTTCCTCGGCATGATGTATTATTTCGTGCCCAAGCAGGCCAACCGGCCGGTCTATTCCTACCGCCTGTCGATCGTCCATTTCTGGGCAATCATCTTCCTCTACATCTGGGCCGGGCCCCATCACCTGCACTACACCGCCCTGCCCGATTGGGCGCAGACGCTCGGCATGGTGTTCTCGATCATGCTGTGGATGCCGTCATGGGGCGGCATGATCAACGGCCTGATGACGCTGTCGGGCGCGTGGGACAAGCTGCGCACCGATCCGATCATCCGCATGATGGTGATGGCCATTGCCTTCTACGGCATGTCGACCTTCGAGGGCCCGATGATGTCGATCAAGACGGTCAATTCTCTGTCGCACTATACCGACTGGACCATTGGCCACGTTCACTCCGGTGCGCTCGGCTGGGTCGGCATGATCTCGTTCGGCGCGATCTACTTTATGGTGCCGAAGCTGTGGAACCGTGAACGGCTCTACTCGCTTCGCCTCGTTACCTGGCACTTCTGGCTGGCGACGCTTGGCATCGTTGTCTACGCCGCTGTCATGTGGGTGTCCGGCATCATGCAGGGCCTGATGTGGCGCGAATACGACGAACAGGGCTTCCTGGTCTACTCCTTCGCCGAAACCGTGGCCGCTATGCACCCTTATTACATCATGCGCGCCATCGGTGGAGCCATGTACCTCTCCGGCACCCTGATCATGGCCTGGAACATCGCAATGACCATCCTCGGCTACCGGCGCGAGCAGGATCCGATGCCGCGCTCCACCCCCGCCCTCCAGCTTGCGCGATGATGAGACAGAAAATGAGGTTGATGAACAGACACGCGGTCATCGAGAAGAACGCTACACTTCTCCTCCTCGGGTCGCTGCTGGTCGTGACAATCGGCGGCATCGTCGAGATCGCGCCGCTCTTCTATCTCGATAATACGATCGAGAAGGTGGAAGGCATGCGCCCCTACTCGCCGCTCGAACTTGCCGGGCGAAACATCTATGTCCGCGAGGGCTGCTACCTCTGCCACAGCCAGATGATCCGCCCGTTCCGTGACGAGGTCGAGCGCTACGGCCACTACAGCCTGGCGGCCGAGTCGATATACGACCACCCCTTCCAGTGGGGATCGAAGCGCACCGGACCGGATCTCGCCCGCGTTGGCGACCGCTATTCCAACCTGTGGCACGTGGATCACCTGACAGATCCACGGTCCGTGGTGCCGGAATCGATCATGCCGAGCTATGCCTTCCTGAAGGACAAGCCGATCGCGGTGAAGGACTTCTCGACGCATCTGGTCGCCAACAGGCGCGTCGGCGTCCCCTACTCCGACGACATGATCGCTAACGCCAATGCCGATTTGATGGCGCAGGCTGATCCCAACGCCGACACATCCGGCCTCGAGGCCCGCTACCCCAAGGCCAAGATCGGCGACTTCGACGGCAACCCGCAGCAAGTCACCGAAATGGACGCGCTGGTTTCTTATCTCCAGATGCTGGGCACGCTGGTCGATTTCAAGAACTACGATGAGACCGCCGGCTACCGCTGAGGACAATGGCCATGACGTACAATTTCATGCGGGAGTTTGCCGACAGCTGGGGCCTACTTGCCATGGCTCTTTTCTTCATCGGATCTGTTGCCTTTGCAGTTCGTCCCGGAAGCCGCAGGCAAGCCGGCGAAGCAGCTCAAATTCCTCTGAAGGAGGACTGATCATGAGCAGCGATCACATCGACGAGGTTTCCGGCATCTCAACCACCGGTCATGAGTGGGACGGCATCCGGGAGCTCAACAACCCGCTTCCGCGCTGGTGGATCTGGACGTTCTACATCATCATAGTCTGGGCGATCGGCTACACCATCGCCTATCCGGCATGGCCTCTGCTGCACACGGCAACCAAGGGGGTGCTCGGCTACTCCAGCCGCAACGATGTCGGGAACGAGTTGTCCGCGGCTGAAGCGGCCAAGGGCAAATATGTCGCCGCGATAGAAGCGAAAAGTGTTTCGGAGATCGCGGCGGACGACACGCTGCGCGAATTCGCCGTCGCCGCCGGCGGTGCCGCGTTCAAGCTCAATTGCGTGCAGTGCCATGGTTCCGGCGCCCAGGGCTCCAAGGGCTTCCCCAACCTTAACGACGACGACTGGCTGTGGGGCGGCAAGGCGGACCAGATTCAGCAGACGATCACCCATGGCATTCGCTTCGCCTCCGATCCGGATACGCGCCTGTCGGAAATGCCCGCCTTTGCCGACATCATCACCGCCGACCAGATCAAACAGGTCAGCGCCTACGTCGCCAGTCTGTCGGGGGCCGTCGTCAATCAAGCATTGGTCGCGCCGGGCGCAAAGGTCTTTGCCGAAAACTGCGTGGCCTGTCATGGCGACAATGCAAAAGGCAACAAGGAACTCGGCGCTCCAGATCTGACCGACGCCATCTGGCTCTACGGGTCAGGCGAAGCGGCCATCGCCGCCCAGGTAACCGCACCGAAACACGGCGTGATGCCGGCTTGGGGCGCGCGCCTCGGCGAGATCAAGGTCAAGGAACTGGCGGTCTACATCCATTCGCTTGGCGGCGGAGAATAGGAAAGCAGCCTATTCTCGTCCTCCCCCTCCCGCCAAGCGACGAGGCCCGGCGCAAGCCGGGCCTCGGCATCATCCAGAACCGATGAGTCGGCTTCCGGCGAAATCGTCGCTGGTGACTGGAGCTTCTCGTGCTCGATAACACGCAAATAGAACGGATCGAACCCACGACGTTCAACTCCGCCAAGGTGCGCCAGCCAATGTATGCCGCGCGCAGGAAGATCTTCCCGAAGCGGGCCTCTGGCAGCTTTCGCCGATTCAAATGGATCGTGATGGCGATCACGCTCGGCATCTACTATCTCACGCCGTGGCTGCGCTGGGACCGCGGTCCGTTTGCCCCCGACCAGGCGGTGCTGCTTGATGTCGCCAACCGGCGCTTCTATTTCTTCTTCATCGAGATATGGCCCCAGGAATTCTACTATGTCGCCGGCCTTCTGGTCATGGCCGGCGTCGGTCTTTTCCTGATCACGTCAACCGTCGGCCGTGCATGGTGTGGCTACACATGCCCACAGACCGTATGGGTCGATCTGTTCCTGGTCGTCGAGCGCGCGATCGAGGGCGACCGCAACGCGCGCATGCGGCTCGATGCCGGTCCATGGACCACCCGCAAGCTCGTGCTGCGGGCATCGAAACACGTCATCTGGCTGGTCATAGCCGCAGCGACTGGTGGCGCATGGATCTTCTATTTCGCCGATGCGCCGACGCTGGTCGGCGAACTCTTCACCGGCACGGCAGCGCCTGTCGCCTACATCACCGTCGCGGTTCTGACGGCGACGACCTACACGTTTGGCGGGCTGATGCGCGAACAGGTCTGCACCTATATGTGCCCTTGGCCGCGCATCCAGGCAGCCATGCTCGACGAGAGCTCGCTCACCGTCACCTACAATGACTGGCGCGGCGAACCGCGCACCCGTCACGCCAAGAAGGTTCTTGCCGCAGGGCATCCCGTCGGCGATTGCGTCGACTGCAATGCCTGTGTCGCCGTCTGTCCGATGGGGATCGACATACGCGACGGTCAGCAACTCGAATGCATCACCTGCGCGCTCTGCATCGATGCCTGCGACGGCGTAATGGATAAACTCGGCAAGGAGCGAGGACTGATCTCCTACGCGACGCTCTCCGACTACAACGCCAACATGATGCTGGCCACCGCAGGCGGCGCCAGCTCGGTCGATCCATCACTGGTCAGGACGGATGACGGCGTGTTTTCGGACAGGGTGGCGCATTTCCATATCCGCAAGATCTTTCGGCCACGAACCTATGTCTACATGGCCATGTGGTCGCTGATCGGGCTGGGCCTGCTCTTTTCGCTGCTGACGCACGACCGGCTCGAAATCAATGTCCTACACGACCGCAACCCGCAATTCGTGACGCTCTCGGACGGCTCGATCCGCAATGGCTATACCGTCAAGCTCTTGAACATGATCCCCGAACCGAGAACGATTATCGTCACCCTCGGGGGTTTGCCAGGCGCGGAGATGAGCATCGTTGGCGTCGATCTCCCCGCCGATCGCTCCTTTGCAGTCCAGGTCGAACCCGACCGGCTGAAGATGTTGAAGGTTTTCGTGCGCCTGCCCGCCGACCAGATTCATGGCCAGGCGCAGACCTTCACATTCCGGGTCGAAGACAAGGTCAGCTTCGAGTCCAACGAATACACCGCCACCTTCAACTCGCCGGAGATCGCCAGATGAACGCCACCACGCGAAAACCCCGCGAGTTCACCGGCAGGCACATGTTGGCCACCGTCCTTGCCTTTTTCGGCGTTGTCATCGCGGTCAATCTCACGATGGCGACGCTTGCCAATACAAGCTGGACCGGCCTTGTCGTCGAAAATACCTATGTGGCGAGCCAGCAATTCAACAAGAAGGCCGAGGAAGGCCGTGCGCAGGCAGCGCTTGGCTGGACCGGCCAGCTGACCATCGCATGGGGCGAAGTCCGCTATCGCATCATCGACGCCGCGGGCAAACCGGTTTCCCTGCATGGCGTGAAGGTGCTGTTTCGCCATCCGGCTTACGAGAAAGAGGATGAGTCCGTCACGCTCGCCCTGGTCTCTGGCCAGGAGTTTGCAGCACAACACGTGCCAAGGGATGGTGTCTGGATCATCGAAATAGACGCCGATGCCGGCCTGGCAAATCCTTATCGCGACGTGCGCAGGGTCATGATTTCCCAAGGGGTGCTGAAATGAGCTGCTGCGCGCCGGGCGCTGAAATGGCGCTGGATCTGGTCAGCCCCGCTTCGGTCCTGCCGTCAAGCCAGGAGGTCAGGCTGGCGAGCCGGTCGCTGGGCGATGACCTTCATCAGACCGACCTTTCGGTGCCGACCGTTCATTGCGGCGCCTGCATCCAGACGATCGAGACGGCCTTGGGAAAACTCGGTCACGTCGAGGCAGCTCGCGTGAACCTGTCAACCAAGCGGGTCTCAGTCCGCTGGCGCGGCGACGAGGCTCCACCTTTGGTCGCTGTGCTCGGCCGGCTCGGCTATCAGGCGCATTTGTTCGAAGCCGAGATTGATGCAAAGGACAAGATGCTTTCGGAGCTTATCCGCGCCGTCGCTGTTGCCGGCTTTGCTGCGGGCAACATCATGCTGCTCTCGGTATCGGTCTGGTCCGGCGCCGAAGGCGCCACCCGCGATTTGTTCCACTGGGTCTCGGCGCTCATCGCCATTCCTGCGCTGGCCTTCGCCGGCGGGATCTTCTTCAAATCGGCGTGGAATGCGCTGCGCCACGGCCACATGAACATGGACGTGCCGATAGCCGTCGGCGTGTCGCTGGCCTACGCCATGAGCCTCTATGAGACGATCACCCATGGCGACCACGCCTATTTCGACGCATCGGTATCCCTGCTGTTCTTTCTCCTGATCGGTCGCACGCTCGATCACGTGATGCGGGAACGCGCCCGCACCGCTGTGAAGAGCCTGTCACAATTGGCCGCACGCGGTGCCATGGTGCTGCGCGGCGATGGCGCTCGGGACTATCTGCCGGTGGGCGAGATCGAACCGGGCATGCTGTTGCTGATGGCCGCCGGCGAAAGGATCCCCGTCGATGGCAAGATCGCGCGCGGGACATCGGACGTCGACTGCTCCCTGGTCTCCGGCGAGAGCACGCCCAGTAGCGTGGCGCCGGAAGACACCGTGCAGGCCGGTGTCCTCAACCTCACCGGTCCGCTGACGATTGAGGCGACAGCGGCCGCCAAGGATTCGTTCCTGGCGGAAATGGTTCGGTTGATGGAGGCCGCCGAAGGTGGTCGCGCCCGGTATCGCCGTATCGCCGACCGCGTGTCGGCACTCTACGCCCCCGTGGTTCATCTCACCGCATTGGTAACATTCTCGGGCTGGATGGCGGCGACCGGCGACTGGCATCGGGCGATGACGATTGCCATCGCTGTTCTCATCATCACATGCCCCTGCGTGCTTGGCCTCGCCGTCCCAATCGTTCAGGTGGTCGCCGCGCGGCGCCTGTTCGAGAACGGCATCATGGTGAAGGACGGCTCGGCCATGGAGCGCCTGGCAGCGATCGATACAGCCGTGTTCGACAAGACCGGCACGCTCACGCTTGGCCAGCCCAGGCTCGTCAACACGTCGTCGATCGATCCCGCCATGCTGGCAATCGCTGCCGACTTGGCCGCGCATTCGCGTCATCCATATTCAAAGGCCATTGCCGGCTTTGCCGTCAGCAGCAGCCAGCACAAATTCGATGCGGTGACCGAGCACCCGGGTTTCGGGATCGAAGCCACCGCCGCCGGTATCACCTGGCGGCTGGGTCGACGCGGATGGGCTGGCTGGAAGGCGCGAACCGGCGGCGAAGGCAAACATGGCTATGGCGGAACAGTGCTGACGAAAAACGGCATGATTGTCGCGTCCTTCGTTTTCGAAGATGCGCTACGCCTCGACACCAGGGCAGCGATCGATCAACTGCGCAACGCTGGTATGTGCGTGGAAATGCTGTCGGGCGATACCGCGAAAGCCTGCGCCGAGATTGCGGACGTGCTCGGTGTCGATGACTTCGTTCCCTGCCTGCTCCCGTCCGGCAAGGTTGAACGCATCGAGAGTCTGGCGAGAGACGGGCACAAGGTTCTGATGGTTGGCGACGGGCTCAACGACACACCGGCGCTGAGCGCCGCGGATGTCTCGATCGCACCCGCCACGGCGGCCGACATTGGCCGCAATGCAGCCGACTTCGTTTTTCTGCGCGAAAGCCTCTTGGCGATCCCGCTGGCGCTGGACGTGTCGCGCAAGGCGGGAAGCCTGATCCGACAGAACATAACAATTGCTATCGTTTACAATGCTGTGGCCGTGCCGATCGCCATTCTGGGTCATGTTACGCCTCTGATCGCGGCGGTCGCGATGTCTGCCTCGTCATTGCTTGTGATTGGAAATGCGATGCGTCTGCAAGGCTTCGCAACGGGTGCGTCGTCCGAAACTGCGCGGCAGGACAGGCCCGCGCGGGCCGGCACCTTGGTCCGATCCTCATGACGACGCTCGCCTATCTCATTCCGGTGGCGCTGTTCCTTGGCGCACTCGGCCTGTCCGGCTTCCTGTGGGCGTTGAGAAGCGGCCAGTACGACGATCTCGATGGCGCGGCGGAGCGCATTCTTATCGACCGCGACGACGGC
Source organism: Mesorhizobium sp. C416B (assembly GCF_030323165.1). NCBI lineage: Bacteria > Pseudomonadati > Pseudomonadota > Alphaproteobacteria > Hyphomicrobiales > Phyllobacteriaceae > Mesorhizobium > Mesorhizobium sp. C416B. Next base: position 2,449,485 of record NZ_CP100471.1, on the reverse strand, counting down.
GCGGAGAATGCTCCTCGTTCCAAGTGACTCAGATCAACGCGCCGCGGGTCGGGATGTCCTATCGTCGTCCGACGAAAGATCAGGAGGGTGAGGATGCAAGCCGAATCCATAATGACAAAGCCAGTCATCACGACGGATGCGAACGCGACGATCGCGCAAGCGATCGAGCTCATGCTTTCAAACAAGGTCAGCTGCCTGCCGGTAGCAGACAGCGACGGCACCCTGATTGGTATTGTAAGCAAAAGCGACTTCTTGCGCCGAGAAGAACTTGGGACCCAGCGTGTGCGTCCGCGCTGGCTGGAGTTTGATCTTGGCCCGGGCACAGTCGCCAATGACTATGCGCGCTCGAACGGACGGATCATCCATCAGGTGATGACCACACCCGTCATCTCGGCGCCTCCTGGCGCCTCGATTGCAGATATTGTCGACCTGATGATGCAACATCGCATCAACAATCTTCCGATTGTCGATCGGGACAGGGTCATCGGCATCATCACGCGAACTGATTTGCTGCCTGTCCTGATCCGCGCCATGCCGAAACAGGGAACCACGCCACCCGATGACGACCTGATCCGCAAGGCTATCCTTGCCGAACTGCAGTCACAAACCTGGAGCGGTGGTGACTTGATCGATGTGAGGGTCAGCGACGGCCTTGTCGAACTGAAGGGGGCGATTGTCGACGAGCGTCAGCGGAAGGCAGCGATCGTTGCGGCTGAGAAGGTTGCCGGCGTCGGGCAAGTCAAGGACGGCCTCCTCCTCAGTACGGATCCGTTCGGTGAAGGTTTCATAGCTGCGGAAAAGGCGGGGACGCGGAGCAGAGTCCCTTTGGTTCTGCTCCCTTCCCACATCACTTGGACATGAGGCCGTCGGCGAGTTCCTTCAGCGTCTAGCGCCCGTAGCGGAGAGTACGCTGTCGGCAGCAAGATGCCCGTCCTGACGGAATGCGATGGCCGCTGCCTGTTTTGGTGGGGCTTGGACCGGCGCTTCCTGTGGATCTGAAGAGCGGCCAATACGAAGATCTCGACGGCTCCGCCCAGCGGATCCTTATCGATCGGGAAGAGCCGCGAGGCTGAACCGGTTGGCGGCGCCCAACGACTGTGCGGATGCTGGTCGTCAGTCGACCGAGTCTTTGCTGGATTGCCTCGTCATGATGATATCGGCGCGCGTGCGAAGAACGGATCAGCCACAATACGTTGCCGAACCTTTGGCCAGTAGGGGCACGCGATTGGGAAGCCGACCATTCAGAATGCCTAGACATGCAAACGTTTTCACGGCAATCGACCACTCGACCGTGAACCCGCCGTTGCCGGGTTATCGAGCCTGGTTGATCCAGATCAGCGTTATCTCTTCGTCGGCGTGGTTTCATTGACCAGGCTTCCAACGGAGAACGCATGTCTATCGACGATGGGGAGATGAGCGGCAAACCGTGGGTGATTGCGATGCTTCAAGAGCGCTTCGTATCGCAGATAGCCGCTATGGCGGCACGCTGATGGCCGGCTCTGTCGACACATTCGACATCATTGTCGTCGGAGCTGGGCCGGTCGGACTTGCCTTCGCAGCATCGCTCGCCCTGAGCCGACTCAAGGTGGCAGTGGTTGAACGGCAGTCGCTCGACAGCCTGGCGAATCCGGCTTTCGACGGTCGCGAGATCGCGCTGACGCACGCTTCGGTGAGAATCCTTCGCGAGCTCGGCGCCTGGGACGCCATGCCCGCATCTGACAAATCACCGCTTCATGGCGCGCGCGTGCTCAACGGATCGAGCCCTTTCGCCCTGTGCTTCGATACTCGCAGCGGATCTGGGGAACCACTCGGATTTCTGGTCCCAAATTGTCGGATCCGCGATGCCCTGTTCAAAATTGTCTACTTCCAGGATCATGCCCGGCTGCTGTGCGGCAACTCGGTCGTGAATGCAACAACCAGCGACGACGAGGCGGTCATAACGCTTTCTGATGGCAGGCAATTGGCCGCTCGGCTGCTCGTAGCAGCGGATTCGCGTTTGTCCGCGATGCGCGACCTGCTCGGCATTGGCGCCAACATCCATCCGCTTGGCCACTCCATGCTGATTTGCCGAGTGAGGCACGAGCGCTTCCATCGCCAGATCGCGGTCGAATGGTTCGACCACCATCAGACCATAGCGATGTTGCCGCTCATGGAAGGCGTGTCGTCGCTGCTTCTGACTTTGCGCTCAATCGAGGCCGATAGACTGTCTGTTCTCGATGACGAATTGTTCCTCATGGAATTGATGAACCGGTGTCGAGGACGCCTCGGGCAGTTGACCCTGGCAAGCACCCGCCATGCCTATCCGCTGGTCACGACCTGGGCGCACAAGTTCTCGGCACCGAGTGCGGCACTTATAGGAGACGCTGCCATCGGCATGCACCCGGTGACCGCGCATGGCTTCAACATCGGCCTCAGCGGCCAGAAGCAACTCGCTCATAAAATACTGACAGCATGTCGCGCACGCCGCGACATTGCCGATCCCGACATGCTCGGCAGATATGAAAGCCGGCTGCGGCTGTCGGCGGCGCCGCTCTATCATGCCACCAACATGCTTGTCGGTCTTTACTCAAGCGAGCACCCGGCGGCACGGCTTGCAAGACATGCTGGGCTCCGCTTTGCCCAACATCTTCCCTTTGTCCGCCATGGCATTTCGGCCATGCTCAGGCGGTGAATCGCACAGAGCGCTACCGCTCTGGAGTGCTGTCTCGGCGCGGCTTCTTTGTCTTGCTGGCTCGCAGCGTCGCGGGCAAGGCTGCTTCCTGGTGACGTTGCCGATCATGGCATGATTCGGATCAAGGCACGCGCGCGGGCGAAACCTTGATGATTCGGCAATGCTAAGCCAAAGGTGTGACCCGAAGCATGGTGAGCGCACCGGTTACCCTCGCTGGGTAGTTAACCCGTCCTTCAGTGGGCTTGCATAGGTTTGGTCCTCGCGAACAATGACGGAAGCAAGCTGGTCCATTCATGGCACCCCTAAAGAAAGAAGAATCGCTGGAGGCCAAAATCCGTCAGGATCAGCTTGCTGACCTGAGGGCCGGGCTCTTCGTGTCGATGCCGATAAGCGCGATCCTGTCAGGCCTGATTTGCGGGGTGCAGGCCCTTTCTGGCGGCGGCTTTGCCGCTGCAAGCTGGTTCCTGGTCGTCAATGCGCTAAATGCCGCCCGGCTTGCACTCGCCCGTTTTCAGCTAAAGGAAACGGGGCGCCATCAGGATTCGCTTGGCGTTTTGCCGCGCCTTCGCATGTTTGGCGTCCTTGCCCTTCTGGCAGGGTTTGCCTGGTCCTTCCCGGCCGTGCTGACTGTTGGATACACAACACCTCAAGCACCGATGCATCTGGTCATACTGGCGGGCATTTCAGCTGGTGCGGTTACATATGGCAGTTCGTATGCCGCGGCGGCGACCAGCTTCATCACACCTCCACTCCTCATCACGGTGGCGTGCCTTTTGGCGAAAGGCAATTTTGAACGCTACATTCTGGCTTTCACCGTTCTGCTCTTCATGGGCGGCTTGGTCCGAGCTTCGTTTGTTGGGCAGGCGCGCTTCCGCGAAGCAAGCCGCCTGAGACATGAGGCAGAGCGACTTGCGTCGGAAATGGAGCGCAACTCCAGGGAGGACCATTTGACCGCCCTTCTCAACAGGCGGGGCCTTGAACACGCCATCGGTCGGTTCAAGACCGCGGATGGCCCCTTCGTGGCAATGCTGATTGATCTGGACGGCTTTAAATCTGTCAACGACACCTACGGTCACAGGACCGGTGATGAACTGCTTGTCATGATCGCCCGCCGCATAGAGCAGGAAGCGCCGGAAGGCTCAACGCTAGCTCGTATCGGCGGCGATGAATTCGTGCTGGTTTTTCCCTCAACGAGAGCTTCGCTTTCTGCCAGTGATCTCGCCTCCAATATCATAGCCAAAATTGCTCGCCCCTATATCGGGGTCGCGTCCGTGCGCGTCGGGGCATCGATAGGGATATACTTGGCGCAGACGTCGAGCCTGACTGAAATGCTGTTGCGGGCCGATATCGCCCTTTATACGGCCAAGCGCCATGGCAGGAACGAATTTTGCCTGTTCGATGCCGAACTCGACCGGGAACTCCAACGCCGCCAGTCCATCGAACGGGACCTTCATTCGGCGATAAAGACGGGAAGATTGCAACCTTGGTTCCAGCCGATCGTGAAACTCGACACCGAGGCCGTGGTCGGTTTTGAAGCCTTGCTGAGATGGTCCCATCCGACACATGGTGCCATCTCTCCACCCGAAATCATCACAGCCGCACGCGAAACCGGAATGCTTCAGCTGCTGACGCAAACCGTATTCGCCGACTGTTGTGCTTTTATCGACGGCTTGGTGAAAGCTGACTGTCGTAACATTCGTGTGGCGATGAATGTTTCCCCGCGCGAACTGGAAGCCGGCGATATCGACGACATGGTTCTGGATGGTCTGGCCGCAAGAGGCCTGCCTGCGACGATGTTCGAAATCGAGATTACCGAAGAATCGCCGGTGGATCCGGACAGAGTGGATGAAAAGCTCGGACGGCTTTCGCATGCCGGTATTTCCATCGCGCTCGACCACTTCGGCACCGGCTTTTCTACCTTGGCATCTCTCAAGGACCGTCGGATACGCAAGGTGAAAATAGACCAAGGCTTCATTCGCGGCTTGGCCAAGTCCCGAGAGGACCGACTGCTTGTCAAATCCGTCATCGAACTCGGTGACATGCTCGGGATCGAGGTCATGGCCGAGGGCGTCGAAACAGAGGCGGATCGGCAAACCCTGCACAAGCTTGGTTGCCGAACCGCTCAAGGCTTCCTCTTCTCCAAGGCTGTGCCTTTGATGCAAGCACTGGAAATGGCAGTCAAACAGTACGCGAACCAGTTGTGACCGCTCCCGCAGCGCCCGCTGTCGCGGCCGTGCGCTGCCGAATTTGGCTACAGAGACTTGCCTACTCGAAACACGTGGCATTGGGCGCTGTGCATCAGCCGGCGAACAGTTCCTTGTAGCCGGTCGTCACCATCCAGTTCGCACGGTCGATATGGCTGCGAAGAGCTTTGCGGGCGCGGACCGGGTCAATGGACGGGTCGATGCCGAGGATGCGCTCGGCCATCTCCTTTTCGCTGGCATTCTCGGCGCAGGCATCCAGGATCCGCAGGTAGATCGTGAAATGCTCCCTGTCGTAGCTCGTGAGGTTCTCCGACCAGGGGACTTCATCGCTCAAACTTGAGCTTCGAGTCTCATCTGTTCCCATTGGTCCATTCATGCCTGCGAACCTCGCCTGTGAGCGCAGGCAGTATATCCCAAAATGGGATAATCCGAAACCGGGATTAGTCGCTGATCCGGTCTTTACCCGACCGGTTCGCCTCCATGCCCAAATCCCTTCGATCGCCCCGCCACCAGCGGTTCCTGGCCCGGCTGGTTTTGCTGCGCAAGGCCAAAGGCCTGACCCAGAAGCAGCTGGCTGACAAGCTTGGTCGTCCCCAATCCTTCGTGGCCAAGTACGAGGGCGCAGAGCGGCGTCTCGATGTCATCGAGTTTCTCGACATAACTGCGGCCCTTGACGCTGATCCGTGCGAGATTCTCTCCAGCCTCCGGTCCTAGCGGGCGCGCCGCATCCATCATGATCACGGACAGGAATATTGAGTGGGACAACGCCTCAATTTGTTGAAAGGCGAGCGCTGGTTTTCGGAGGAAGCCGCGCGCACGGCGCCGATGCCTTTTGGTTCTCGACGTAACTGCGGCGCCTGACCATGTGCGAAAAAACTTGGCGGGCGCCCGCGCGCCTGACGACGCGCACTAGGTGCTCGTGAACCGAGCCCGCTTTTCTTCGGCAAGCTCAGGCGGTCTCGGCCATTCGGCTTCGCCCCTTGGCGTGGGCAGCCCTTCGGGCTGTGACGGCCGCCGCCCTTGCGGGCGGCGCGGTTTGTCTGTTGGCCTTTCCCGGTGGCGCGGGGCGGGCGACACTCCCTTCTAGACCCGCCGCGGCAGCCCGCAACCCTTCGCGTGCCGCTCAGGGTCCTCCTCTTCGTTCCGGTCCTTCGGATGCGGTCCGCCTACCACGGCGGGCCTTTCCGGTCGCGACTCGCCGCCCACCCCGCTTCCGGGGAAAGGCGCGGCGATTGGCGAGCGGAGGATAACACATGCGTGCAAACAGCAAGCGTACCACCAGCGGAGAGGCTGGCGCAGGCAAGGGCAGGCGCCCAGGCGCAAGCCTCTATCAGGAGATCACCGACCGCATCATTGCCGAGCTGGAGCGCGGCACCGTGCCATGGGTCAAGCCATGGGGCAGCGCAAAAGCAGGCCTCGGCCTGCCGAGGAATGCGTCCACGGGGCGCACCTATTCCGGCATCAATATCCTCATCCTGTGGGGCGCCGTCATCGAGCGCAGCTATCCCAGCCAGAATTGGCTGACCTTCCGGCAGGCGCTTGCCCTGGGCGGCAATGTCAGGAAGGGCGAGCGCGGCACGACGATCGTGCATGCCGACCGCTTTGTCCCAAAGAACGAGAAGGAGCGCGCACGCCACGAGGGCGATGCACCACAGGCCGTGCCTTTTCTGAAGCGCTTTACCGTCTTCAATGTCGCGCAATGCGACAATCTTCCGGAACACCTCCATGCCCCTGCCGAGCCGCTGCCACAGTGCGAGATCGTGCCGCAGGCCGAGACGCTCATTCTCGCCAGCGGTGCGGATTTCAGGGTCGGCGGCGATCGCGCTTTCTACATGCCGTGCAGCGACCACATTCAGGTGCCGCCGCAGCCAGCGTTCCATCAGCAGATCGACTATTACCGGACCTGCTTTCACGAGCTAGGCCACTGGACCGGCCACCCGACGCGGCTTGCTCGCGACCTCTCCGGCTCGTTCGGCTCCAAGGCCTACGCGCGTGAAGAATTGGTCGCCGAAATCACTGCCGCCTTCGTCTGCAGCAATCTCGGCATCGAGCCGACCGTGCGTCACGCCGATTACATCGGCTCATGGCTGAAGGTGCTGCGCGAGGACAACCGCGCTATATTCCGTGCCGCCAGCCTAGCTTCAAAGGCCGCTGATTTCCTGTTTGGCCTTCCGGCCGATGCGGAAGGCGAGGCGCAAGAAGGGATTGCGGCATGACGATGCGCGATCCTCAACTGACCGCGACCGAGCCGACGCCGCAAAGGAGCAGACGCTCATTCCCGGCGTCCAGCCGATCACCACGCGGGCAAACCCTCCTGATGGACGCGCCGATGTGTCCGCGCGCGGCGCAAAGCTGCTCGAGGTCGGTCTCTAATGGGGAGGCGGATCAGAGGAAGGTCCGGTGAACCTTTCTCCCGCCGGACGCAAGAAGTCAACGCGACCCGTTCTGACAAGGAGTCTTTCCATGATCCTGATCACCAATCCACTGCGCGCACGACTGCTCGCCCATGGCGCCGCCGGCGCCGACATCGACCATTTTCCCGTTGTGAAACTGTTTGATCCGACAGGTGCCGCGACCTCGCTTCTGAGCGAACTCGACGCCGATGGCGACACGCTGTTCGGTCTTTGCGATCTCGGCTTCGGCTTCCCCGAACTTGGCAGCGTCAGTCTGGCCGAGCTTGCATCCGTAAAAGGGCCGCTTGGCCTCGGCATAGAGCGCGACCTGCATTTCCAGGCGCGCTTTCCGATCTCCGTCCATGCCGAAGCCGCCCGCACTTTGCGGCCACGTCACCGAGGCCGAGCGACTGCTGCGGCAGGCAGCAGACGCCCTATCAAAGCCCCATTCCGAGCTTCCGCCCGACACGGCGGAACAGCAGCGCCGATAGGCGCAAAAACCGTCCCGCCGCGTCGGCCTTCGGCCTCCGCGGCGGGGACAACCTTAACCAAAGCGAAAGGAGAGTAACCATGCAGCTTGCCCACATTCCCTTGGATCAGCTCAACATTCCGCTCAACATCCATGGAAAACCGCGCCCGACATATCCGACATCCTGCCCTGCGTACGTGCGCGCGGCGTGCTGGTGCCACTCCTTGTAGGGCCGAACGGCCAGCCGGAAACCTTCGAGATCGTCGCCGGCAGGCGGCGCTATTTCGCCGCGAAATCGCTTGCCGACGAGCGCGGTGAAGGCGATCCCTTGCCCTGCGCCATCATGGAGGACGGTGACGACGCCGATGCGCTGGAAGCTTCGCTGATCGAAAACCTCGCCCGCCTCGATCCTGACGAAGTATGGCAATGGGAGACGTTTCGCGGCTTGTCAGGCAAGGCCGCACCGTTCTCGACATCGCTGTGACCTTCGGCACCACTGATCTCAAGGTCAAACGCATTCTGGCGCTTGGCGACCTCTTGCCCAAAATCCGCGAAGCCTATCGGCGCGAGGAGATCGACACCGAGCCGGTGCGCCATCTCACCATGTCTTCCAAGGCGCAGCAGAAGGACTGGCTGGCACTCTGTGCCGATCCCGATCAATACGCGCCGCGTGGCTATCAATTGAAGCAATGGCTGTTCGGCGGCCAGTCGATTTCCACCAAGGTGGCACTGTTTGCCATCGAGGAGTATCCCGGCCTGATCACCTCGGACCTGTTCGGCGAGGACAGCTATTTCGCCGATGCCGACCTGTTCTGGCAAAAGCAGAACGAAGCGATTGCCACCAAACGCGACACCTATCTCAACGAGGGCTGGAGCGAGGTTGTGCGCTGGAACCGGGCCAGTATTTCCACGCATGGGACCACGAGAAGACCCCGAAGAAGAAGGGCGGCAAGATCGTCATCACTGTCTCGCATCGCGGCGAGGTCGAGTGTCACGAGGGCTGGCTGTCACGCAAGGAAGCCCGCCGCGCCCGCGAGGGCGGCGAGCAAGAAGAAACAGCCGCCAAGCTGCCGCGCCCCGAAGTCACCGGCCCGATGCACAACTATATCGATCTGCATCGCCATGCCGCCGTGCGCGCGGCCATGCTCGACCATCCCGCCGTGGCGCTGCGCCTCGTGGTGGCGCACGCCATCACCGGTTCGGGCCTGTGGCAGGTGCGGCCTGAGCCGCAGCGCGCAGCCAACGAGACGGTGACTGCCAGCCTTGCCGGCTGCAAGGCTGAAGCCGCATTCGGCAAAAAGCGGCGCGAGGTATTGGCCCTGCTCGGATCACCGGATGAGGATAGCTTGGTCGCCGGCGGCAATGGCGACGCCGTTGCTATCGCCGGCGTGTTCGCGCGCCTCTTGGCTCTCTGCGACGACGATGTCATGCGCGTTCTCACCCTTGTCATGGCCGAGACGCTTGCAGCCGGCAGCGCCGTCGTCGAGGCGCTCGGCAACCACCTGAACGTCGACATGGGCATATGGTGGCAACCGGACGATGCCTTCTTCGACCTCTTGCGCGACAAGGAAATCGCCAATTCGATGCTGGCCGACGTCGGCGGCAAGCTGGTCGCGGACGGCAATGTCGCCGAGAAGGTCAAGACGCAAAAGAACATCATCCGCGACTTCCTGGCGGGCGAGAATGGCCGCCCCTGGGTCGAGACCTGGCTGCCGCGCTGGATGAAATTCCCGGCCGAAAGCTACACCAGCCGCAGCGGCTCCGCACCGCCGATCAGTGGACACAAGTGCAGCCGCTGTTCGTGCGCGAATAGTCGATCAGGGCCCGAGCGGCGGTTCTCTCGATTACCGCCGCTCAGGTCGCGCGCGCCGCTACGGGCCACGCCGGCTGCCGATTGGGCGTCTTGTCGAGCCAGTGCCGCGCGCGAGAAATTCCGACGCCAGTTCGCCCCATTTCGGCAGCCCCGCACCGCGCCGGGTTGCTTGCTGAGGCGCCAAAGGCCCATGGGGCCAATTGTCCGATCCGGTTGCCGACAGAGCCCGCGCAGCCGGCGCTCTGCATTGCGGCCGGCTTCTTGTGTCACCGATCGCGCCACCTGTCTCCATTGTGTCTCGGGGACCATTCCCTGCGGCTGGCTTGTCGACCTATGGGCGGATCAGGCCCGCCCGAAACCCTCGCCGGCAGCTTTTTTCCCCGCCGTGCGGCGGCTTCCTCGCGCCGCTTCGCTTCAAAAAAGCTGCCCGCGCGGGTCCTCCGCTATCGCTGCGGCCGTCCCGGTTCCGGCGGTCCGGACGCGCCCATCACGGTCCGCCATCGCAGGGGAATGGTCCCTTGCGAGCACCAAGAGGAGACTGGAAATGACCGCGATCGGATACGTCACCAAACAGGAAAACGGCGGCTACAAGGGCCAGCTCAAGACGCTCAGCGTCCGCGCCGACATCGATATCGTGCCCAATCAGGCAAAGAGCGCCGACACCCATCCCGACTTCCGGGTGCTGACGCAAGGGGTCGAAGTGGGTGCGGGCTGGATCCGCACCGGCGAGACCTCCGGCAAGGACTATGTGAGCCTGTCGATTGCCGCCCCCGAGTTTGGCCCCCGCAAGCTCTACGCCAATCTCGGCCGCGCCGCCGGCCAGGATGACGACGACACTTACGCCATCATCTGGAACCCGGTCGACTAACCGGCCGATCCGGAAAGCCCCGCGCCGCCACCGGCGCGGGGTCCTCTCTCAGGACCCGTGAGGCTGCCGAAGGGGGCGGCGAAAACTCGCCCCCCACTCTTCGCCCGTCCCCAAAACGATCTCGCTCGCCGATCCTCGCCTTCGCTTGTCCGTAGCGAAACGAGGATCATCATGGACGACGAAAACGAACGCGCAGCGCGCGCCAAGAAGGGCAGTCCGTTTCTCAATACCGCGCAAGCGGCCTTCTATATCGGGCTGTCCCAGCGCACGCTGGAGAAGATGCGCCTCAAAGGCGGCGGCCCGCAATTCCGCAAGCACGGCCGCTATGTCCGCTATCACATCGACGAACTCGACGATTGGTCGAAGGGGCACGCGCAGGAGACCGGGCCCGAGGACGGCGGGCACGATTCCGGCTCGGCCGGCGAGGGAGGCCGCTCATGAGCCGGCGTCCCACCATCCATCTGATCGGCAGCCATCTGCGGCGCATTCGGGCGCGCAAGACGATCGCCATGGCCACGATGGGCCTTGCCCTGATCGGCTTCGCCGCGTTCGGCAAACCATCGCCCTGGCTGGTCTGGAACGCCTCGGCGAGTGCGCCGGTCGGCCTCTATCGCGTCGCGTCCGGATCGCCGGCTCTTGGTGATCTCGTACTCGTCCGCCCGCCAAAACCGGTCGTCGATCTGGCCGCCGAACGCTTCTATCTGCCCAGCAACGTGCCGCTGGTCAAGCACCTTGCCGCGCTGGCTGGCGAGCACGTCTGCGCCTTCGGCGACGCCATCATCATCGGCGGCGAGATTGTCGCGCGCCGGCTTGCAACCGACACGCAGCACCGTCCGCTGCCTTCGTGGAATGCCTGCCGAAAGCTCGCCGCTGCCGAGGTTTTCCTACTCGGCAGCGACAAAAATCGCTCGTTCGACAGCCGCTATTTCGGGCCGGTGCCGACCGAAAATATCATCGGGAGGCTCGTGCCGCTATGGACCGAGTGACCCTCCTGATGCTGGGCATGGTGTCTCTCGCACCATGCTCCTGTTCCGCGGCGACCAACACGAAGCCGGTCGTCATCTCCCATAGTCCGCAGCTTGCGAGATGGCAGCCCTTCGTAGCCGAAGCAAGCCGGCGTTTCAGCATTCCACAGACTTGGATTTATGCCGTCATGGATGCCGAAAGCCGGGGGCAGACAAGGCTCAATGGACGGCCGGTCACGTCGAGCGCCGGTGCCATTGGCCTGATGCAGGTGATGCCAGGCACCTACGAGGAGTTGCGCGCAGAGCTTGGCCTGGGAGCCGCCCCGCACGACCCTCGCGACAACATTCTGGCAGGCACTGCCTATCTGCGCGCCATGTATGACCGCTTCGGATTTCCAGGCCTGTTTGCAGCCTATAACGCCGGGCCGGAGCGCTACGAACAGCATTTGCAGCGTGGGCGGCCACTGCCCAGCGAGACGGTTTCGTATCTGGAAGAGGTCAAGGCGGCGGGCATTTCGGCCGCCGATATGGACGCGCTCACCGACAAATCCCGTTCCAAAAGCGCGCCGGGAATCCCTTCCGGGCAGTCGCTGTTTTTCCTCCGAAACGGTGTTTCCGTGACCGGCCCGAATGGCCACCTCCTGGTGCCGCTCGGATCGGAGCGAGCAAGGTCAGGCCGGCCGGATCGCAGGTGAGGGCAGCGGCTACCGCGGTTCGGGCGGGGGGCAGGGAGGCAGGTCCGCGGAAGGCAAGATAAAGGCATCGCCTCCTGAGGCGGCGAAGTGTTTGTCTGCACATCGTTTTCCCGGGAGGTTGCCTGCGGGTCCAGGAGGGTCTGGCGCGCAAGCCTCTGATTTTGCTGCTGGTTCATCGGAGGCCGCATGCAGGATGACGAATTCACGCCGAGGCTCGGCAAAATTGGCTCGCGCGGCTCGAAGGCGGGCAAACGCTACGCTGGCCAGGTCCAGGCCGCGGTCAACCGAGCAGGCGGCAGGAGCGGACGCGGCAGCCGCTTCATCGGAAGCCGGGTGGGGCGCGGCGGGGCTGCTGCCGCCGTTCTTAGAGCACGCGACCGCCACGCGGCGTTTCGGCAGCGGCGCGCAGTCGTCAAGGCACGCATCGTCAAGCTGGCCGGCAAGGGAGTCGACGGAGCTCGTGCGCACCTCCGCTACCTCCAGCGCGACGGCGTCACCCGGGAAGGCGAGCGTGGCGAGCTCTACGCTGCCGACAAAGACCACGCGGACGGCAGGGCCTTTCTCGATCGCGCGAACGGTGACCGTCATCAGTTCCGCTTCATCGTCGCCCCTGAAGACGGTATCGAGTATGATGACCTGAAGCTGCTCACCCGGCGCCTCATGGCGCAAATGGAAGAAGACCTCGGCACCAGGCTAGACTGGGTGGCCGTCGACCATTTCAACACCGGCCATCCTCACACCCACATCATCGTGCGCGGCAGGGACGATCACGGCGAAAACCTCGTCATCGCGCGGGACTACATCTCCTCTGGCCTGCGCGAGCGCGCAGCCGAACTGGTTAGCCTCGACCTTGGCCCGCGCACCGACCGCGAGATCGAGCAGCGCTTGCGCCAGGAGATGGAGCAGGAACGCTTCACCAGCATCGACCGGCAGCTGATGCGCATGCGCGACGAGGGGCATGTCTCACCAGCCAGCCGAGACACCTTTCGCCAGACGCTGCACCAGGGCCGCCTGCGCAAGCTCGAGCGGATGGGCCTCGCCGAGGAGATGCCTTCGGGTCGCTGGCGCCTGGAGGATGATCTCGAAGCCACGCTACGCCGCATCGGCGAGCGCGGCGACATTGTCAAGACCATCCATCGCGAGCTGACCGGCAAGGGGCTCGTCCGCAGTGCCGCCGACTATCTTATCCACGATCGATCCGACGGGTCGGCCCAAACCGTGGTCGGACGTGTCGTCGGGCGCGGGCTGGCCGACGAAATCACTGACCGCCATTACCTCGTCGTCGACGGCGTGGACGGCAAAAGCCACTATTTTGATATCGGCAAAGGCGAGGCCACCCAACCGACACCAGAAGGCTGCATAGTGCGGATCAGGCCGAGGGACACCGGGCCAAGAAAAGTCGACCGCACAATTGCCGGCATCGCCACGGTCAACGACGGGCGCTACAGCATCGATATCCATCTCAAGCATGACCCCTCGGCCACCGAACGCTTTGCCGAAACGCACGTGCGGCGACTGGAGGCGATCCGCCGTGCGACCGGTGGCGTCGAGCGCGAGCCGGACGGCACATGGACAGTCGCGCCCGACCATCTCAACCGCGTCGCGGATTACGAGCGTCAACGAGCGAGGGCCCAGCCTGTTGTCGTCGACAAGCTCTCATCAATGCCGCTGGAGAGCCAAGTAGGCTTTGACGGCGCCACCTGGATCGACCAGGAGCTGGTATCAGCCCACCCTGAGTCCTTGCGCGACTCTGGCTTCGGTCGAGAAGTACGTCAGGTCCAGGCCCGCCGACAGCAGTGGCTGATCGCGCAAGGTCTTGCCCATGATGCGCAGGATCGGGTCATCTATCGCGCCAACATGCTTTCAATGCTGCGCCAACGAGAGCTGAACCGTGTTGCCAGTCAGCTCTCGGACGAACTCGGGCTCTCGTATTCTGAAGCGCAGCATGGCAATCGAATAGACGGTACGCTGCGCCGCTGCGTCGAGCTCGCCGGCGGAAAATACGCTGTCATCGAGAAATCGCGCGAGTTCACGCTGGTGCCCTGGCGGCCGGTGCTTGAGCATCATATCGGCAAGGAGGTGTCTGGCGTGGTGCGCGCCGAGGGGATTTCCTGGACGATCGGACGGCAGAGGAGCGGGCCTGGCGTTTCGTGAACTGGCTACAATTTATTTGTTCACGTTGAAACAGGTACTCAGCCCAGACGGAGTTCCTCCGCCTGCTGCTTGCTCGCAGCATTCATTTGGCGGAGAGTCAGTGTTCTGCATTTTGTAGTTCGCTCTGTCAAAAAGCGCTGGGAATATGCATCATGTTCTGCGTTGACACGGAAGCCGGGCCGACAGGTGCCGCCCTGTGGTTGCGGATCGGCTCCCGATGGCTGCCAGCTAGAAAGGTGGGCTGACTCGTGATAGCGCAAGGGGCTATGGCGGCCGCGGTACGGCGAAGCGAGCTCTGGCATCGAGGATGAAGCCGCACTTCCCGATCTTATTCTACTCGCAGGACCGGCAGACGCGGCGGCCGCCCCTGCGGGTGCTGTTGGCCCTGGCGTGAACTGGCAGTCCGTCCCGCGGGGACTTTGTAACGGAGAAAAGTCGCTGCGATGGCCCGGGTGACGATGCGGTCAGCGACCATGCCAGACGAGATCGGCAGCTTTCTGCCGCGGCACGGCGCCGGAGCCATCAGGCCGCCGCGACATCGGGTCTGGCGCACCTTCGGATGTTGGCTGGCCGCGGTTTACTTCGAGCAGCGCCGGGTGGGTCATGCGGTGCCGCTACTGGGCACCGAGGCAGCTTTGGGCATGAGACCCGTTCAATCGCGCCGGCCACGTCGGTCATCGCGACATCTGGAGTCGAGGCCAGGTCAGACCGGGAAAAAAACCTGCTCGTCGCGCGGGAGCCCCGGGTTGCGCCGTCGATCCTTCCGCCCAACTCAGCGCCGCGCGACCAGCAATAGCCCCTTGCCCCGAAACTGACGCCAAGCCGACGGACCCGCTCTGCGCATACCGATGCCGTCCGCGCCGTCGTCGGCGGAAACCAGCGAGCCGTGGACCTCACACAATCTGAGCCGCTGGTGACGATGTGCATCGCCTACTTCCATCCGCACTCCTATCGACGAACTCGCCCGCTGCCCGCGGTGATGCGAACCCGTGGATGAATATTTCGCCGAAGCCGCAGTGGGGGCTCAGCCTCGACGATTTTTTTGCCTTGCCCCGGCGGGCGGCGCAACCGAGCATCGAGACAAAAAACGGGAAAGGGAGGGCACCAGCCCGTTAGAGCCGTGGCCATGATGATGTGGGGACGATCTCCTGGAAGAAATGTGGAGATCGACGCTCTCCTGACGCGCTCATCGAAGATTTTAGGCCGCGCCGACGTGGCTGCTTGAGCGATAACACTCACTCCGGAGGCCCCAGTGCGGCTCCTTGGCCAAGCTGCTCGGCACGCCGTGAGTGTGCTTTCTTGTTTGGGGAAGGGACTTACGTCTACAACAATCTCGTTTCGATCTACGATGGAGAGTCGGCGAGACAAGTGTTGCTGATGTTCATTGGCTCCGTAGCAACTTCTGCAGTCACAATGCAGCTTATGTTCCTATGCTGGAGAGTTGGCCATTCAACTCGCGTAGCTCGCTTTGTTGCGGTGGAGCTTGGTCAGAGCACACTGCTGCTTTACCTGCTTCAGGGCGCCGTGTTTCGCTTCATGGATCTAATAGGGTTCGGAGAGCTTTGGGATCTCCCGAGCAGAATCGGGTTCGCCACTTTGCTTGGTGCCGCGATCGTTGTCTCCGCTTGACAATTCGCAGGATTGCGCGTGACCACGGATGGTTGTCGCGCGGCTACGCTTAATATGTGACGACGCTTGCGCCTTGTAGGCAATTGTTGCGGCCGCCCACGGCCGACATGAACGTGCTTAGCCGCACGTTTTCTAAGTGAGGCGGAAAGAGGCGCGCGACCCCTCTCCCCAGCAACCCGCCTTGCGGATTCCTCCTCTGCCCGCTTCGCAGACGGGGATACCCTCCGCCCCCTTGCTATTCGTTGCCCGCCGCTATGCAAAGGACGGGCGACCTGAATCCGTGCTCAAGCCGATCTGGCGGCAGAGGGGGGCGGGCTGAACATGGGACCCGTGATTGACATAATTGCCGCGCGAATTCTCATGCTCGCCTAACCGGCCGGAACGATTTGCAATCCGGGCAGGCTCGACAAATCAAGGAGTAGCTCGTTCCGTGTCCAAGCCCAGACAAGTCTTGGTTATCTCACGGGCGCGATACAAAAGGCACAGGCTGGACTTGGCTGCCGGGGGCGGGGCTTGTCGACCGCTCGATTGAAAGTGAGATGCGAGGCGGAGAATCACCCATGTGCAGAGCGGCAAGGCGCTCGCCTACCTCCCTGTCATTCACCGTCAGCCGATGGTTTAGACGAAGATAGTCCGTCCATGTCGGCGTGCGGAATGTCTCGGTCCAAAGCGTCGACTTCTGAAGGTCGCGCTGGAGGGTCCAGTCCCGCGCACCGGCGCGGCTCTGAACGCGCCGCCTTTCGCGCATGCAGCTCAGAAATTCATCGATACTCTCCTCGGGTATCGAGTACTCCACCTTGATCACGATCGGACCGCTCCTGGGCTTCAAAGGGAGGGCCAGTTCTGGTGGCCTGAAGTCGACGGCCGCTTGATCCGATTCCTCCCATAGCCGCACTGGCAATAGCTTTCCCACAGCCGCGACCAGCAACAGTGCCGCTGCAGCACCTTCCAAAGCCCACGTCAGCGAATAGTACTGCGCGACAGCACCCCAGATCCAGCTGCCCGCTGCCATGCCGCCGTAGGTCAGGGCGTAATAGATGGACAGGGTCCGACCAACGACCCACCTTGGGCTTGCCAACTGCACACACACGTCGGTTCCGGTCCAGGTGACAACCCAGCCAGCGCCACCGATTGCAAGCGCGATCGCCGCCACAGCCACCGACGATGTGAGGGCCATCAAAAGGCAACACGTTGCGCAAGCAACGGATGCGAGCGTGATCAATCGGTTCTGGGACGTAATGCGTCTCAAGTAGCTGCTGCCAATGCCGGCTATGAAGGCGCCTGTGCCGAAGCCAGCCAATAGCACCCCGTAAACAATTGGCCCTCCCGCCAGCTGGTCGCGAACCAGGAGGGGGAGCAGAGCAAGGATCGAGATGCTTGACAGCCCGAATAGGGTTGCACGCACAATCGCCACTCTGATCTCTGAGGATATTGCCGTGAATCGCATGCCATCATGAATGGCCGTAGTCATCCGCTCGCGCGGAAGAGGCGAAAAGCGAACTTGCCACTTTGAGCGCAGAACAGCGCTCAACGGGACCAAGTCACTCAGCGCAGCGAGGGCGAAAGCCGTAAGGGGGCCTAGCAAAGCTAAGATTACACCGCCCAGCGCCGGTCCTATGCTCCGAACCACGTTGTAGCCCACCGACATCAGCGTCACTGCGGCGGGTATGTCGCGCTTTTCCAGGATATCGCCTACCGACGCGTGCCATGCTGGATCGTTCAAGGCAAAGCCGCATCCGGCCAAGAAACTCAGTCCCAGGATCAGCCATGGACTAACAAAGCCCAGTCCCACAGCGAGTGCCAGCGCCGTGGATGCCAGTGCGATAAGGCAGTGTCCGGCAAGCATCACGCCGCGGCGGCTGAAGCTGTCTGCAATGGCTCCAGCAAGGATCGACAAGAAGAACGCGGGCAGTGTCGATGCAGCCTGTACGAGCGCAACCATTAGATCGGAGGCTGAAATCGTCGCCATGAGCCAGCTTATAGCCACGCTCTGCACCAGCCAGCCAAGGCTGGATATCTGCGTGGCTGTCCAGATAGAACGAAAGACCGGGTTGTGAAGAGGGATCAGTGTGTTTGCCGCAAAGCGCGGAGGATCTTGACGCCGCATCACTTCTCTCCTCCACTGGGTGTCGTTCGTCCGCTCATTTGCTTACAGCGGTGCGCTCTGTGCACAGACTGCGTCACAACGAAGTTCCGAAATCGCGCTCGCAACAAGGACAATGTGACATCCATGGTGCCGATGCGCCTTGAGGTACCAACCTGGCTGTTAGCTGATGGGTCCCGCAGCCCGCTGGGTGCGGTCAGTTCTGCCCTGCGACTCTTGGCTTTGGACGGTGCTAGCGCCCCGATGGCCGGCTTGTCAAACTGCCGTAGTGCCAGCACATCCATCCCATCTGTTGACCGCGATCTCCGACGAGGTCGAGCAAGCAGTAGGTCAACGGCAAATCTGGGTATTTCCGCTATCCGGTCGAGCGCGTGGCCATCGTCCGGAAACCCGAAGACGTTCATCACCCAGGCGACCACCACGCCCGAGACAATGCGGCACGGCGGTAGCGGTTCACCAGAGGACGTGCGTTCTACTCAGCAGGAACATTGTTCTGCCGATCGTCGGCTGCGCCAGCCGTCACGTAAAGCGGCGCCAGAGTTCTTGCACCCGTCATTGGACTCCCGCTTTGCAGGTTTCGCCTAGGGCCTGCATCAGGTCATCTATAATGTCCTGAGGATGTTCAAGCCCTACAGAAATTCGCAGCAATCCGCCTGGCGCTTTGGACTTCGCACCTTCAACGGATGCGCGATGCTCTATGAGAGAATGCGTCCCGCCAAGGCTTGTCGCCCGGACAACAATCTTCAGGCGGCCGGCCACGGCCATTGCAGCATCGGCTCCGCCCTCGACGATAAAGGATAGCATCGCTCCGTAATGGCTCATTTGCCGCGTAGCAAGATCGTGTCCCGGATCAGTTTGCAAACCAGGAAAGAGCACTTTTTCGACGCGCGGATGAGACGCCAGGGCCTCGGCCACTTTCTGGGCGCCTTCGCAATGGGCGCGCATGCGGACCGGCAATGTCTGCAGGCCCCGCAACGCCAGCCAACAGTCGAAGGGCGCTGCGACGCTGCCCTTGTGTTTCTGGACCATCCGCAATGGGCGACCGAGGGGTGACGCGTTTGGGACAATGACGACACCGGCCATCAAATCCGAGTGGCCGCCAATGTACTTTGTCGCCGAGTGCATCACCGCGTCTGCCCCGATTTCGAGTGGCAGTTGAAGCACTGGGGTGGCCCACGTATTGTCCACCACCGCCAACGCGTCTGCCTCGTGCGCGATTGCGCAGATGGCCGCAATGTCGACAACGCGGATCATCGGGTTTGACGGCGTCTCGACCCAGACGAGGCCAGTCCGCTTCGATGTCACCGCGGCGCGCAAAGCGTCCAAATCGCGCATGTCGACGGGGGCAAAGTCGAAGCGAGACCCAATGTCGGTCTCTTCGATCAGCGAACGAATGCCGAAATACATGTCATCCGGCAGAACGATCCGACCCGCCGACGGATGGCTCTCGAAAACTGCAGCGATTGCGGCCATGCCCGAAGCGAAGGCGATGCCGTCTCCCCCTCCCTCAAGCGTCGCCATGGCCGCCTCGAACGCATTGCGTGTCGGATTTCCATCCCTTGTGTATTCGAAGCCGGACGGAAATGACCCGTTGGCGCCTCGTTCGAACGTCGTGCTGGTGTGCAGCGGCATGGATACGGCCCCCGTGGACGCGTCGACACCTCGGCCGCAGTGGATCGCCTTCGTCTCAAAACGCATCGGTTATTCCTTCCTAACGGGCAGTTGCAATTTCGTGCCGGTCATTATACTGACCGCAATACGTGAGCCGAGGACCCAAGTCAATATAATGACCAATGTTACGGAAGCGTTTGATGCCGAGCAAGCGCTTGGGCAAGCGATAGCAGCCCGGATCCGAGACTTGAGGCGTGACCAAAGCCTGACCCTGGATCGCCTGGCTAAACTAAGTGGCCTATCGAAGGGAACCGTGGTCGCGATGGAGCAGGGTAGGGCGAACCCCAGTATCGGCATACTGTGTCGGCTGGCGGCGGCGTTTTCGCTCTCGGTGGCCGATTTGTTGAACGAGCACCCTTCCACGGTGCGCCTTCCCATCGAGCGGACAGAGACCAGGAGGCTTTGGACGAGCGCCAAGGGAAGCTCTGCGCAACTGCATTCGTCGACCTCGGGACGCACGATGTTCGAACTGTGGAGCTGGGTCATGATGCCGGGCGATGTGTTTTCCGCGGACGCTCATAGTCCGGATACGCGCGAGCTGATCTCGGTCAGTCAGGGTGCCCTGAGCGTTGTGGTAGGTACCCACGTGGAAATTTTAAGCGAAGGCGAGAGTGCGCGGCTTGTCACTGACCAACCTCACTCATATGCGGCGGCATCTGATGTGCCCGCCCACTTCACGATGGCGGTGCTTGAGCGTGGTGGACACCGAAATCCGGGGCACTCGTCGACGGCAGCGAAGATTCAGGGGCACGTTCCGTAAGGCCCCGCCGATTACCAAAAACCCGACATTCGCGACAGGAGATAAACCGTTGTACGTTCCGCCTCATTTTGCCGTCCCTGATCAGAACGCCCTGTTTGACCTTATCGAGAGACACCCGCTGGGTATCCTCGTCACCCAAAGCAAAGGCACGCTGGACGCGAACCACCTCCCTTTCGAGCTTGACCGCTCGAAGGGAGACAAGGGCGTTCTCAATTGCCATGTCGCTCGCAAGAACCCAGTCTGGGAGGAAGTCGCCAATGGCGATGAGGTTCTCGTAATCTTCCGTGAGGCCGACGCTTACATCTCGCCGAACTGGTATCCGAGCAAGCATGAATTCCACAAGCAGGTGCCGACCTGGAACTATCTCGTCGTCCATGCCCACGGACGCATCACTGTCCGGGATGATGAGCGGTATGTGCGCCGCAACGTGGCGAAGCTCACTCACATGCAAGAAGCCTCGCAGCCGGTCCCATGGAAGATGGGCGACGCGCCGAAGGACTTCATCGACACGATGGTCAGGGCAATCGTCGCCTTGGAGATCGAGATCACCGGCCTGGTTGGAAAATCAAAACTCAGCCAGAACAAAGAGTTGCGCGACATTCAGAACCCTGGCGAAATGCTGCGTGCCCAAGGGGCCATTGCGATGGGAGAAGCGATGCTCGCGGCTGCGGCGGTCAAATCCCAATAGCATGTGTCTTGTCCCGACAAAGCCGCTGGTGCCGGCTTCCCGACGGGTCACCTAGTCCGCCTTGACGCACGGCAATAGCGTTTGACGGCCTGAAGCGACGCTGTGGTCACCCTTGTGATGCTTTTCCACGCGCCTGGTCAGGCGACAGGATTGCTCCGTCGTGAGGACAGGCGGGAGTTTGCAGGTTGCGGTGGGCGGGTTCGTTTCCGGCGCCTGCGCCCCGTCGTATGTCGCGAGTTGAGGAATGCGATCGAGGGCGATGTGCAGGATGCGCTGCGGGAACGTCGTCGGCTGGCACAGACGGACTTCCGATTTCACCTCGACCACCCGCGCAGCGGTTTTGAATGAGGCGCAAACGCACGCGTGTCGAATTGGGCGATTTCCCTTGGGCGCCGAGCTCGACCATGCGCGATGATGCGCTCGACGCAGCTCCAGCTGGCGGCGCCTTCAACGAACTCCTTGAACCTGCAGACCTTGCCCGAAAGCACTTGCTCTTACGGGAGATGATTGGCTTTGTCGCCGAAGCGACTGATGGAGATGTTGGTGGGCGCCGCCGCGTAGGCGACGACCCCGTAATCACAGCGGGAGCTCGCAGGCGGGGTCGACAAACACCCTTGATTGGCCGAGCTTGAGGTGCATCTCTATCAGGCTGATTGCTTATTGGGCTGGTCCAGCGTTTGATCGGACCCATGATCCATCCGACCAGCTTGTGAGGGATGCAACCGAACCAGGCGCTGCTCCCACAGTCTTCGCAGGCCCTCCATTAGAGCTGCATGCCTGGCCTGATCCGGCTCAATCATATTGAGGTGATCTCGCAACACGGCTTCGCCCTCGATCCGCATCAGTAGATTAAACAAGTCGTTTGAAATTCGCACACTGTCAATGCTGGAGTGGTTCGGAATAATCTCGCAGACAGTCTCCTGATGATCTCGCGCTGTGTAAGCACGGGTTTGATGGAGGGAGACTGAGGGAGGCAATGAAATCGCAAGCGCAGTCCAATCCTGCAGCGTTGCAGCCCGTTTTTTTACCAGGAAGGGCCCGACCACAAGTCCATCCAGCTCTGTCGTCAAAAATGTGGCAATCGCGTCTGCAACCGTATCCACGATCGGTTCAGCATTGTTGTTAAAGGACGTATTGAGCAGAATTGGAGTGCCTGTCCGCTTCTTGAAGGCATTGATGACCTCCCAGTAAGCTGGGTTGGCATCGCGCGATACTGTTTGCAGCCGAGCCGTACCGTCGACGTGCGTAATGGCACCCAACAAGGCGCGCTTTGAGTCACGCACGCGAACGACGAAATTCATGAATGGAAATTCGTGCTTACCGTCCGGGAGGTCGAAAAATTCGCTCGCATCCTCTTCCAGCACAGATGGTGCGAAAGGCCTATAGCCTTCGCGCTTCTTGACCATGGCATTGATCCGGTCCTTGTTTGCAGCGGGCCGAGGGTCGGCAAGAATGCTGCGGTTGCCCAGCGCACGTGGCCCAAACTCCGAACGACCCTGCACCCAGCCGATCACGGCGCCGTTGGTGATCCAGTGGGCTGCACTGCTCGCTACGTCATAAGAGCGTTCAACCTCGAGATGTCCGGACCATGCATTCAGTTCCTGTTCCACGGCGCGGTCGCTCCCGAGATCAGGACCCCAATAGACCTCCTGCAGTCGCTCACGCGGCGCGGGGCGGCCCATCTCGTTAGAGACTATCAGCGCAGCTCCCAATGCGCAGCCAGCGTCGTGAGACGCGGGTTGCACGAAGATGTCTTCGAAAAGCCCTGAATACAGCAGCTTGCCGTTCATCGTGCAGTTGTGGGCTACCCCTCCCGCCAGACACAACCGCTTCATGCCGGTGGCCTCACGGTGGTGCCGGAGAATGTGGAACACGATCCGCTCAAGCGCTTCCTGCAGTGACGCACTCACATCTCGATGCTGCTGGGTGAAAGGCATTCCCTTTCGCCTGATCTCGATGTTGCGGAGCAACGCCGGACCGATGCGGTCGAGGTGAACACGGTAGCCACCGTTGGCGGAGAGCTCGTACAACTGCTCGAAGAGCTCGCGATAGGGAGCGGGGTCGCCATAGGGCGCGAGTCCCATTACCTTATACTCGTCGAACATGCCGTAGCCGAGACAGCGGATCGTCTCGAGATAAAACAGCCCAAGAGAATTGTCCTCCGGGAAAGCCTCGATTTGCGTAATTTCTGTGCCAGACCCTACCGCCACAAGGCCCGACAGGAAATCACCACAGCCATCAATCGCTAGAATGAGACTTTGTTCGAAGCCCGACATTGCAAAGGCGCTCACGGCGTGCGCCTGATGATGACCTACGAATGAAATACGCGAACTGTCCAACTTAGTGCCGAACTCACGCGCTAACAGGTTCTGCACCAACATTTTAGCATCCAACGGAGTGGAGAGAATGTCCGGTTGGGAAGCGGACATACCTTCAAGCATGGCGTTGGCATAGGGCTCGCTGGCGTAGACCGCGACACGATCAATGTCGCTGAGCTGAACCCCGGCCGTCGAGAGACAGTATTGAATCGAACCACTTGGCAGCTTGTTCGAGTGCTTGATTCGATTGAGGCGTTCCTCTTCTACGGCGGCTATCACCTTTCCGTCTCGGACGAGCACCGCGGCGCCATCGTGCATAAAGGCGTTCGGACGCTCGAATCGGTTTTCATGGACTTGGTCAAGTCCGCCGCTGATTCCTAGGCACAGCATTTCTTTCTCCAAATAGTAACGGGAAGCCAAATTGGCTTACCTCGACTGTTTCCAATTAAATAGGCGTGTTGTCGCCTGCAGCTGCGACCGCCCGTCAGGCATCAGCGGCATCGAAGAAAGCCTCATAAACGATCAATGAGATGCTTCGACTGTGACGCCTACAGTGCCATCACGCCGAGAGCTTGGCTGGATCATCCAATCCTGAGCGGCTGCTGACATGTATCCGGCGATGTCGTTTTCATCGGCAGAACCAACTTGCGATGCCGCCTGTTCTTGGGAAGGGCGGCCGTCGACGAATAACAGTACCGCCCCCGTGAACTGGCCCGATTTCATTCTCCGAAGCGACCATGGTCGCACCGCCCGACATTGTCGGCCAGTTGCAACTCACTTTCTCGGCACGACCTCCACTGCACGTCAGGGCGCATCGAAGATTTTCTCCTTTGGATTATACCTAAGGCAGCTTTCGTCACGCGTTAGAGCAGCGTGTGATTGGTGCGTGAGGCTCTTTTTTGTCCATGCACGATTCCGGAAGAGTGATGAAATCGATTGTTTTGATCAAAGTCATCCACGCTATGAATAACAGCCGCAGCACATGCGTTTTCAAAGCGCTTCAGGCTTCCCGGATGGCTCCTCCGATGTGAAGCGCATGGCATTCCAAGCGCTCTGTCAACCAAACGATGAGTATCGGCGTCGACCCTCATTGCCTTCGTCTTCGCGACTCCGTGACAGCGGCTGGCATTGTGTTTGTAGGGCATCGGGCGAAGATCATGTCGATCGGCCATCTCGCCTGCCTATTGACAAACCCTTGAACAATGATCCACGCACCAGCGCGATTGTGATCACGAGCGCCTCTGAGCTCGGGAGGTTCGGTTTTCAGAGGGCCTGGGTCTCCGAAGCGATGGAGAGCGATGGAGGTAGCTAGCCTTCCTGGTGCTATACGGTTGTGCTCTTCATGGAGTGGACGCATTTGCGTCTCGAAAGCGGTTCTTCAGTGGAACCGGCGCCAAGGCCCGTCTGTGGTCGTTCAGAACACGGGGTGCCGTCTCCAAACCGGATATTGGAGCGGGCAGCCGCCGGAATTTGGCCCATGGAGATGAGCGCCTGTCAGGAGGCGTTTCGAAAACGGCGCGATCTTCATCGCGGCTGTTTCATGGTGTCATTCCTGACATGTTCTTTATAATCGGCAGCTTGCGGATAGTCTTGCCCGTCGCCGCCCGTAGCGCGTTGGCGACGGCCGGGCCGATAGGCGGCACACCTGGCTCACCAACTCCCGTGGGCGGCTCCTCGGACGGCACAATGTGCACCTCGACTCGCGGCATCTGCTCGATCCTGAGCGGTGTATAGGTATCGTAGTTCTCTTGGTCTACGACACCGCCCTTCAGGGTCAGCTCCTCCTGGAGGATCGCACCTAGCCCGAATCCGATACCGCCCTCCATCTGAGCGCGAATCTGGTCAGGATTTATCGCGGTGCCGCAATCTACCGCGCAGACGACGCGGTCGACCTTGAAACCATTTTCATCGTTGAGGGTGATCTCCACCACATCGGCGACAAAGGTCGAGAGGCTTTCATGCAGGGCCACGCCGCGGAAACGGCCTTCCGGCAGAGGCTTGTCCCAGCCTGCCTTCTCAGCAGCCACTTTAAGCACGGCGGCATGCCGTGGATGGTGACCGAGCATTGACAAGCGGAAGTCGACCGGATCACGGTTCGCAGCGGCGGCGAGCTCATCGATCAGGGTTTCCACCGCGTAAGCGGTGTGGGTGGAGCCTACCGAACGCCACCACAGCACCGGGATGTTCACGTCCGTGGTGGTCAGCTCGACCTTCAGGTTCGGGATCGCATAGGGCAGGTTGGTGGCGCCCTCTACGGAGGTTGGATCGATGCCGTTCTTGATCATCGCCGCAGAGGTCGAACCGCCCAAGACCGATTGGCCCACGATGTGGTCATGGAGAGCGACGACATTGCCTTTCTTGTCGAGCCCCGCCTTGACTGCATGCACATAGGCCGGCCGGTACCGCCCACCCCGCATGTCATTCTCGCGGGTCCACTGCACCTTCACTGGCTTGCCGCGTCCCAGTGCACGCGCTGTGGAAACAGCTTCGATAATGACATCTGCATCAAAGACCGCGCGGCGGCCGAAACTGCCGCCGGTCTTCATCACGTGCAGCCTCACCTTGTCCGGCGTGGTGCCGCCTACCTGAGCGGCAGCCGCCTGATAAAGGTCGGGCATCTGGTGTCCGCCCCAGACGTCGATGGTGCCGTCTTCGTTGATGCGGGCGGCCGCGTTGAGTGGCTCGATTGAAGCATGGACAAGATAGGGGAATTCGTAGTGCCCCTCGATGATTTTCTCAGCACTGGCGAACGCTGCGGGAGTGTTACCGTCGTCGCGCGCGGTGGCCGCGCCCAGATCGTCTGCTGCCTTGTTGTATTCGGCCATGATCTCGGCCGTGCCGCGCCCTTCGGCCTTCTCCTCGTTCCAGGTCACCTCCACGAGTTCGCGGCCCTTGAGCGCCGTCCAGGTGTCCCTGCCAACCACGGCAATGCCTCGCGGCGTCTGGACGACATCGACAATGCCGTCGAGTGCCTTCGCCTTGGTTGCGTCGAAGCTCTCGATCTCGGCGCCGAACTTCGGCGGATGGATCATAACGGCCGTCTGGAGTCCCTCCATCATGAGGTCGATCGTGTAGGTCTGCGCGCCGTTGGTCTTGCCGGCGGAATCGTAGCGCTTGAGGCTGTCCGATCCGATCTGGGCCCACTTGTCGCGCGGCTTTAGCGGCACGTCGTCCACCGGCATTCCCGCTGCGGCTTCAGCCAGGTCACCGTAGCGCGCCTGCATCCCTGAGGCGTGCGACACGACCCCGGAAGCGACTTTGATCTCGCCGGCTGGCACATCCCACCGCTGCGCCGCGGCCGCCACCAGCAAGGCCCGTGCGGCAGCACCCGCCTTGCGGTAGCGTTCCCACGACGAACTCATCGACGTGGAGCCACCGGTTGCCTGTGCGGCCCCGCCCCAGGCGAGATTGCCGTAGAGCGCGGTATTGCCATATCCGCCGACCACGTCCACCTGCGCCCAGTCGCCGTCGAGCTCTTCCATAACCAGGGTGGCGATGCCGAAATAGGAGCCTTGTCCCATCTCGAACTGCGAGGAGTAGATGATGATTCGGTTCTCCTTTGTGATCTCGACATAGGTCTGGAAGGGGTTCGCCTGAACCTTTGCAGTAGTCGTTTGTGCGATGTCGGACGCCGCCAGCACTAGCCGGTAGCCTACGGCGAGGCCAGCGGTGGTGACGCCCGCGCCGACGAGGAACCGGCGGCGCGTGGGCCGCACGGAGTTATGCTTCGAGAGAAACTGCGACATGCCTCAAGTCTCCAGCCGGTTGGCGGTCTCGTGGATGGCCGCGCGGATGCGATGATAGGTGGCGCAGCGGCAGAGATTGCCGCTCATCGCCGAATCAATATCATCGTCCGACGGCTTCGGCGTTTCTGTAAGGAGGGCCACGGCCGACATGATCTGGCCAGACTGGCAATAGCCGCATTGAGGTACGTCGAACTCGGCCCACACGGCCTGGACCGTTTCGCCTATCTTGCCCGACACACCCTCAATGGTGGTGATCGAGGCTCCTTGGATGTCGCCGACTGCGGTCTGGCACGAGCGCGTCGGCATGCCGTTAACGTGAACCGTGCAAGCGCCGCACTGGGCAAGCCCGCAACCGAATTTTGTTCCCGTGAGTCCGATGACGTCACGGACCGCCCAGAGCAGCGGCATCTCTGGATCGACGTCAAGTGTTCGCGCCTCGCCATTGAGGGTAAAAGCGACCATTGCTTGCTCTCCTTGTCCTGAGCTGGCTATCTCGTTGAGCCTCCGCCCGCCTGGCAACCGAGCTCTTGTTGCTGAGGCCTAGCGACCACACCGTAGGAACGCGCAGCTCAAGCAACAAGCCGCTAGGTTGGCGAGTTACGAGATCGTGAAGTGGGTCGTGTCGAAAGGCTGGAGGCAACTGAATGTCATTTTTTGGGCGGACAGGCCGCTTTAGGCTGGGTTACACGAGACTGGACATTCGGGTCGTCGCGAACATCGACCGCTGGTCGGCCGCGTCCGGCAGGGCCCTGATTGGCTACACGAAATGAAATGGGACTACTATCGATGGGGGCCTACCTCGACCCGCAACCTCCACGACTGGACCCTCAGGTTT
Organism: Mesorhizobium sp. C416B; assembly: GCF_030323165.1. NCBI lineage: Bacteria > Pseudomonadati > Pseudomonadota > Alphaproteobacteria > Hyphomicrobiales > Phyllobacteriaceae > Mesorhizobium > Mesorhizobium sp. C416B. The sequence goes on along the minus strand of NZ_CP100471.1, from coordinate 2,421,502 downwards.
CCGGCTATCGTTCCGGGCGGTGGCCGAGCTCGGCGCCTCGGACGCGATAGTAGACGGTGAGGCGTTCGTCGTTGACCAGAAGGCTTGTCGCGCATTCCCAGTCTTCAGCGGGTCTTGGCCGCGGCGGGAGACGTCAGGACCATGCTTGCCGGCTTCGACCTGCTCAAGATCGTCTTGCGATCGGCCACTCGTCGATCGGCGCAAAGCGCTAGTTAACCTGCTGAGACGCCGCCAAACGGCATCGTTCTGAGCGACGAGATCAGCGGCGGCAGCGACATTCTCGCGCAAGTCTCCCAGTTCGGCCTCGAGGGCATCGTCTCCAAGCTGCGTGTCAGTCCATATCGATCCGGCCGGCGCCAAGAATGGGTGAGACAAAATGCGTGCTGAGTGATGAGTTCATCGTCATCGGCTGCGAACCCGGCAACAGTTACGGCGGTCGGGAAGCGTGCTCTGGCGAATGTCGAGGACGGAAATATGGTGTTCGCCGGCGGCATTGGCACTGGCTTCAATGCGCGCACCGGGCCGGAAGTAAAGCGCCGGCTCGATGCCATTCCAATGGATAAACCACCGATTCCTAGTTTGAAGGCGAACGGTGCGGCATGGGCGGAGTGCCTGCGCAGTCTGTACCTCCGCAGTCGATTGTCGAGTTCGAAGGGGGTGTGATTGGCGTCGAGACCGCTCCAGCCATGGCTATCAGCACGCCGAGTGCGTTGTTTTCGATCAGTTCTCGAAATGAGCGGGTAAATACCTTTCACTTGCCGAACGGGGTTTGCTGTTCACCGGCTGGCATCCGATGGCAAACCTTTCAACGCGGCGGCGATCTGGCGCTTCGCTGCTGGGGGCAGAGGCAGGATGGGACGCGGGGGTTCGGCACTGCAAACGTCGAGCAATTCAGCGAGTGCATAGACGACGCGAAGGCTCGAGAACTCCTTGAAGAGGCTCCAGATCGGGACCAGCGCGGCATTGATCCGTCGCGCTTCGGCCGCATCGCCCTGTTGCGCCGCTGTGACGATCGTCATGCAGACCTCGGGCAGGATGCCCGCGAGGACGCTGTACCATGTGTCGGCGCCGGCGATCATGGCCTCGGCGGCGTTCCAGTCGCCGCTGTAACCAATCGAGAACCCTTCCGGCAGTGTACGCCTCTGGGCGGTCAGGTGGTTCTTGATCGCATCGCTTTTGTCTGTCGGATTCTTGATGGCGACAATCCCAGCCACCTTTGCCAGGCGGCTGACAAGGGGTGGACTGAAATGGAAATGCGTCGTTCCTGGATTGTCGTAGACGACGATCGGCAGGCCACTTTCGCGCGCCACAGTGGAGAAATGTTCTAACACCTCGTCATCAGTAAGCGGGGTGTAGGAGGCGGCGGCAAGCAAACCCGCAGCTGCTCCAAGGGCCTTGGCGTCTTGCGCGAGCCCCACGGCTTCATCGGTGCGCAGCGCGCCCACACCCACCACGACCGGCATTTGCCCCGCCGTTTGGTCCAAGGTCTCGGAGAGCGCCCGCCGCCGTTGCTCGCGCGACAGATAGATGTATGTGCCGGTGCTGCCGAGAAGACCGATGGAATCGACCTGAGCAATGCCAAGCCGAGCAATCAGCCTGCGCAGGGCAACGCTATCGACGCGGCCGTCACGATTGGTTGGGGTGATGGGGAACGCGGAAAGACCGCTCAGGAATGCCATGGCAAGGCTCCAGATCTATGTGTGAGCGCAGAGGTGACCGCACGCCAGGTCATTACAAGACGTCCAAAGCCCGCCGCAGATCGGCGATCAGATCATCAGCGTCTTCAAGCCCCACCGAAAGACGCATGAGGTCCTCGCCCACTCCATCGGCCAAATGGGCATCCTTGCGGATCGGCTGCCGAGCACGGGTGAGGCTTGCTGGATGATAGATGAGGCTGTCGGCATCGCCGAGGCTGACGGCGCGAATGATCAGGTTGAGCCGGTCCATCATCCGGCGCGCTCCTTCGTATCCAGCGTGGAGGCCAAAGGCCAACATGCCCGATCCGTTGGACATCTGTTTTCGCGCCGTCACCTGATCAGGGTGCGAGTCCAGGAACGGATAACTCACAAATGCCACCGCCGGGTGCGCTTCCAGCGCCCGAGCCACCGCAAGGGCCGTGGCGCTGTGCCGTTCCATACGCAGCGTCAGCGTCTTGAGACCGCGCAGGATCAGGAAAGCTGACATCGGCGAGAGCGCTGCGCCGGTGATGTAGCGCAGGCCCGTTTCATGCAGCGTACGGAGCGTTTGGGCGTCGCCGAGAAGCGCCCCGCCAAGGGCATCGCCATGACCATTGATGTACTTGGTCAGCGAATGGAGCACGATGTCCGCCCCGTGCTCAAGCGGTCGCTGGAGCGCGGGCGAGGCGAAGGTGCTGTCGACTGCAACCCTTACACCGCGCGCGTGAGCGCGCTCGGCAATTGCCGCTATGTCGAGGATGCGGCTCAGCGGATTCACCGGCGTCTCGAAGAAAACCAGTCGCGTCCGCTCGGTGATCGCAGCGTCGAGATTTTGGGGATTTGACAGATCGACCGCGACGACCTTGATGCCGAAGCGGGGGACCGCCTGTTCGACCATGGCAAGCGTGTTCGCATAAAGCGTCTTGTGGACGATGAGTTCATCGCCCTGGGACAGGAGCGACAGGATCAGAGTGCCGAAGGCCGCCATCCCCGAGGCAACAACCAGCCCCGCCTCGGCTCCTTCCAGAATCGCGAGCCGCTGCTCGAGGATCTCGGTCGTGGGATTGTATTCGCGCGCATAGAGCCGTCCACCAAGGGCGGCGGCGGCATCGTTTGCTGCCACGCTTTCGAACCCATAGGTTGACGTCAGGAACACTGGCGGCTGGACGGCATTGGAAAAGCCGGCCGGATCGTAGCCATGATGGATCGCCCGGGTGGCAAATCCGGGGCTGGTGCGGTTGAGCGACCCCGTGGGAGTATCGGTTTCGGATTGATGGGAGCTGGTCATTCGGCCTCTGCGATCTTTCTTGGGGTTCCGAAAGATTGACGGCAACCTGGCCAATGTGAAATATCCAGTTGGCGATGAAAGAGATGGTCCAGTCTTCAAGTGCCGGGTCTGCAGCGCGCTTGCATGCGATGGGTGCACGCCAGATATACGAAGCCCTTCGCGAGCAAATCCTCGGCGGCGTCTACGAAACCGGCAGTCAGTTGCCATCCTCCCGGGCCCTGGCAAATGACCTCGGCGTTTCGCGAACCACGGTGACGGTCGCCTATGAGCAACTGGCTGCGGAGGGTTTCATCGAAGCCCGTCAAGGCGCGCGACCTCGCGTTGCGTCTTCGTTGATCGGCCATGAGACGGGCCGCACTCACGCGAAACGGGTCGGCCCAATCCACCTGTCCGCATATGGCGAGCGGCTGCGCGCGACGTCACCCTGGTCAGATTATCTGCCGACTGGGCTGAAGGTCGAGTTCCGCTATGGGGACCTGGCACCGTCGGATTTCCCATCATTGGTCTGGAAACGCGCGATGAACGAGGCGATGGGGCAGCGCCCGCTGCGTCTTGCCTATGACGATCCTCGCGGCTCGCGCCGGCTCCGCCAGGCGCTTCAGGGATATCTCTGGCGCGCCCGGACCCTGAGCTGCGACCTCGACCAGATCGTCATCGTCAGCGGTTCGCAGCAGGGCCTTGATCTGTGCGCGCGCCTGCTTCTCGATCCCGCCGACCGCTTCGTCATCGAGGATCCGTGCTACAGGATGGCGCGTCAGGTCTTTGCCAGTACGGGTGCTTCACCCATCCCGGTCATCGTCGACGAAGACGGGATGAGGACCGAGTTGCTGGCGGGGATCGGAGCACGACTGGCTTATGTGACGCCATCGCATCAGTTTCCGCTGGGCGGCGTCATGCCGATCGCGCGCCGCCATCAGCTTCTGGAATGGGCGCGGCACAACAACGCCTATGTGATCGAGGACGACTACGATAGCGAATATCGCTACGACATCAATCCGGTCCCTCCGCTGCACAGTCTCGAGGACCACGGGGCTGTCATCTATCTCGGCACGATCTCCAAAACGCTCTCGCCGATGCTGCGCATCGGCTACCTCGTCCTCCCGCCCGAATTGCAGGACGTCTTCGCAACCGCCAAACAATTCGCAGACCGGCATTCGCCGGTCGCTGAACAGGAAGCGCTGGCATCGTTGATCGAGAGCGGCGGCTACGAAAGCCATGTGCGCCGTGTGCGCAGGCTGAACGGCGAGCGTCGGGAAACGTTGTTGGGTGCCTTGCAGCACAGCTTCGGGGATCGCATCACTGTCCAGGGAGCTGATGCGGGACTGCACGTCGCGGTTTGGTTCAATGACCTGCCACGATCGCGGGAAACGGCCTTGGTCGAATCCGCCCGCGACGCTGGCCTGGGGCTACACTTGATCTCGCCGCTCTACGTACGGCCATCGGACGAAGGCCGCACCGATCGCGTCGGACTTGTCATGGGCTATGCCGCCTTGAGCATTCGGCAGATCGGGAAGGGCGTTGAGGTCCTGCGAGAGGTTGTCAAGCAGGTGCAAGACGCGATGCCGGCGCGGAACAACTGAGACGGGGCGACGTCGAAAGCTGGCGCTGAAAACGGTCCGAGACCCCTCGTATTTCTTTCCAGACAGCCAACTGGACCGGTAAAATGCCATGCAACTGGCGCTGTTGATCAGGCCAGTTTTGCAGCAGGTTCCACGAGACGAATTCCGAGAGCGATGATGACCTGGCGAGGAAAGCTGCTTCACGTCCATATCGCGCCCGCTGCCTCCTATGAAATGGAGGAGCTGGCGCAGGCGCAGCTTATTGCCGGCCAAGGCATTGTCGGAGACCGCTACTACTTGGGGACGGGGACCTATTCCGCGCGTCCTGACGTTCGCGAAGTGACGCTGATCGAAGCTGAAGTCTTGGACGCCATCGCGCAGGGCGAACCCAGAATTCCGGGCTTCAAGGCCAAGCTCGCACCCGAAGATCACCGGCGCAATCTGACGACACGAGGCGTTCCGCTTAGCCATCTTGTCGGCAAACGCTTCCGGGTCGGGGAAACGATTCTCAGGGCCGCCCGGATGAATGTGCCGTGCAAGTATATCGAGGAGTTGCTCGGGCTTTCGGGTCTTTACGAGGGGCTTCTGAACCGCTCCGGCCTGAACTGCACAATCGACGTCGGGGGCGTGATCCGCCCTGGTGATCTGATCTTGCCCATCGACGAGTGAAACGCCATGGCCTCGCCGCGTATTATCATGAAGCTGACCGTGACCGCCGTCCGCAAGGAGCCGGGCGACGTGCTGGTCATCGACCTGAAACACCCACGTAAACCTGTGCTGCCGGCGTTCGAAGCGGGTTCTCACGTCGACGTCCATCTGCCTGAAGGGAAGGTGCGTCAGTATTCACTTTGCGGCGACCCGACCGAGCTTGGCCGCTACACCATCGCGGTGAAGCGCGAGAATGACGGCCGTGGCGGCTCGGCGTGGATCCACGAAACCATTGCCGTCGGCTCCGCACTGCCTGTCTCCGCGCCACGCAACCATTTTGCGCTCAAGTCAGGCGAGGGGCCGACTTTGCTGCTGGCAGGGGGAATCGGGATCACCCCGATTCTGGCCATGGCGCGCGCGCTCACCCGGCAGGCCAAGCCCTTCGAGTTGCACTATTTCACCCGCAGCCGGGCGCTCACGCCACTCTTGGCGGCGATTGGGCGCGATCTTCCTGGCGGCAATGTGCGGATCCATTTCGACGACGAGCCTCAGACCCGGCAGGACATCGCCGCGCTGCTGGCGAACCGTTCGGCCGAGGCTCAGGTTTACTATTGCGGGCCGCCTGGCTTCATGGCGGTTGTGGGGCGCGCGGCCGAACACTGGCCCGAGGGTACTGTTCATTTCGAAACTTTCCAGCCTCCCGAGTTTGATGGCGGGCCACCGGAACCATTCGTCATAGAACTGGGTGAGGGCAGGATGGTCGAGGTTTCGGCGCAGACCACGGCGCTCGCGGCCCTGCGCGCGGCCGGTGTGCCGTTGATGGCCTCGTGTGAGAATGGGGTGTGCGGGACCTGCGAATGCGCAATGCTGGCGGGACAGCCGATCCATCGGGATGCCGTCCTGTCCAAGGAGGCACGCGGCCACCGCTTCATCCCCTGCGTGTCGCGCGCGACAGGTTTGTTGAAACTCGATCTTTGACCATTTGGGCGGGGGTCCTGTGAGACCGGCAGCTTATTTGCGGGAAACTGAATGACGAGGAAACTGGAATATCTGAACGAGATCGAGCGCTGCGTCTCCTGGCTCGCAGCCTGGACGATCCACCACGCCAACCACGTCCGCGAGGGCGATGAGATCAAGGTCGGGGGGCATCAGGCCTCGTCCGCGTCGCTGAGCACCATCATGACCGCGCTCTACGGTTCGGTCCTACGCCCGCAGGATCGGGTGGCGGTCAAACCCCATGCGGCGCCGATCTTCCACGCACTTCAGTATCTGGCGGGCAACCAGACTCACGAAAAGCTCATGAACTTCCGCGGCTACAAGGGCGCGCAGAGCTACCCTTCGCGGACGAAGGATGTCGACGATGTCGACTTCTCGACCGGGTCGGTGGGTCTCGGCGTTGCTCAGACGCTGTTCTCGTCGCTGGTGCAGGACTACGTCTCGGGTCACGGCTGGATGAAGGAGCGTGCCGAGGGCCGAATGGTCAGCCTGATCGGCGACGCCGAGATGGATGAGGGCAACATCTACGAGGCCCTGATCGAAGGCTGGAAGCACGGGCTCAGGAACTGCTGGTGGGTGGTCGACTACAATCGCCAGTCGCTCGACGCCGTGATCCGGGAGGGCCTCTGGCAGCGGTTCGAGCAGATTTTTCGCAACTTCGGCTGGGACGTGATGGTCCTGCGCCACGGCGCTCTGCAAGAGGCTGCCTTTGCCGAGCCGGGGGGCGAGAAGCTGCTCGAGTGGATAGAGCGCTGTCCGAACCAGCTCTATTCGGCGCTGACCTTCCAAGGGGGTGCTGCCTGGCGCAAGCGGCTGCTCGACGAGATCGGAGACCAAGGGCGGGTAACCACTCTGATCGAACGCCGCTCCGACGACGAGTTGCAGGCGTTGATGACGAACCTTGGCGGGCATGACATGCCGAGCCTCCTCGAAGCCTTCGAGGCGGCGTCCAAGCATGACCGTCCCGTCTGCTTCATCTGTTACACCATCAAGGGCTACGGTCTGCCGCTTGCCGGACACAAGGACAACCACGCGGGGCAGATGACGCCCACGCAGATGGAAGACTACCGCCTGCAGATGGGCGTAAAGCGGGGTGAGGAGTGGGACAAATGGGCGGCCGCCAACTTGCCGGAAGCGGAACTTGACGCCTTCTTCGCAAAGGCGCCGTTCTTCAGTGAGGGCCGTAGGAGGCTGTCTGCGCCGTCGGTGCCGGTGCCCGAAACCCTTCCGTCACCGGGGCAGCCCGGCAAGCCGCTCTCGACCCAGATGGGCTTCGGCCAGATCCTGAACGACATCGCACGAGAGCGCAGTCTGCTTGCCGACCGCATTGTCACCACCTCGCCCGATGTGACGGTCTCGACCAATCTCGGTGGCTGGGTCAACCGGCGCGGCCTTTTCGCCCGGGAGACCATGGCGGACACCTTCAAGGCCGAACGCATTCCGTCGACCTTTACCTGGGAATTTGGGCCGAAGGGGCAGCACCTCGAGCTCGGGATCGCCGAGTCGAACCTGATGATCATGCTCGGGGCGCTCGGTCTCTCGCACTCGATTAATGGCGTGCGCCTACTGCCGATCGGGACAGTCTATGATCCCTTCATCTACCGATCGGCCGACCAGCTAAACTACGCCTGCTATCAGGATGCGCGCTTCATGCTGGTCGCAACGCCCTCGGGCGTGACGCTGGCGCCCGAGGGCGGGGCACACCAGTCGATCGGCACCCCATTGATCGGCATGGCGCAGGATGGGCTTTGCGCCTTCGAACCGGCCTTCGTCGACGAACTGTCCGTGATCATGCGCTTTGCCTTCGATTACATGCAACGTAATGGCGAGGGAAATCCGGATGAAACGACGTGGCTGCGTGATCAGACCGGAGGATCGGTCTATCTTCGCCTGTCAACCCGGCCGCTCGAGCAGCCGCTGCGCGACATGAAACCGGCGCTCGCGCGGGACATCGTCAATGGCGCCTATTGGCTGCGTCCGCCCGGGCCGAACGCGAGTGTCGTCATTGCTTACCAAGGCGTTGTCGCGCCGGAGGCGATTGCCGCGACGGGTCTTCTGGCGGAGGACCGGCGCGATGTCGGGCTGCTCGCGATCACCTCCGCGGACCGGCTTAATGCGGGCTGGCAGGCGGCGGAACGAGCCCGGCAGCGTGGCGCGATTGGCGCCCTGAGTCATATCGAGCGGCTGCTCGCGCCGCTATCGCGTGACTGCGGCATCGTCACCGTGATCGACGGCCACCCGGCGACGCTCGCGTGGCTCGGTGGGGTTAACGGGCATCGCGTGAAGGCGCTCGGGGTCGAGCATTTCGGCCAGACGGGGACTATTGCGGACCTCTACCGTCACCACGGCCTGGACACCAACGCCATCGTACATGCGGCACAGGCGGTGAGTGCGGGACCGGCTGTTCGCTACCGGAAGGCGCTGCCTTGACCATGAGCTACCGGACGCTTCGGGCCGGTACGGATCGGCTCACGTCCACCGCCCCGCCATTTCCACGGGCGTTCCGGTTCGCTTCAAAGCGACAGCTGCCAGGGACACTGTGGACGTTCTGATCGCGCTAGAGTAGCTCGTGCGACCCCCAGGGTCACCTGGAATACGCAGGGAGGCGGCTTTTATTTAGCCTTGCGTCCAATTACGAATTCGATCCAGTCCAGTCCGGAGCAAAAGCTCCGCGTCCTCCCGATTTTCGGCTTCGACGTAGCACCGCATTTCCGGGGCATTTCCGGATGGACGCAAATGCAAGACACGCTTATCCGCGAGAGTGATACGAAGCCCGTCAACATCGCTAACCTTGCTTACCACTCCAATCGACCCGACGAAGGCGGCGATGTTAGTTTCCGCTGTACGAAGGTATGTCATGAGGCGAGTGCTGCTTTCGACGGAAAAATTTTCCAAGCGATCCGCCACCGCCGCTGGCAATTGAAAGGAACTGCCAATCTCCGACAGTGGCTGCCCACTTGTATTAACAAGGGAAAGTGCCGCAAGGATGGGGAGAAAACTGTCGCGTGTGGGTAGCGCTGGCAGTTTAGTTCCGTTCGGGTCAAAGTCCGTGCCGGTCAAAAAACCACCGTTTGCTTCGAAACCAACCACGCGCTCGTGACCCAACGCAACCAAATCGAGCATGGCAGCAATAACAAATGGCGATCCAACCTTAGTACGTACAACTTTGAAAGAACCTGCGGTCTCGATACCAGAGTTTGATGTGACCGGCGTGACGACCGTCTTCGCTTGCAGGAAGTTCGCCGTAACCAGGCCTAACAAATCACCACGAAGGGGGTCTCCGTGGTCGTCAACTACCAGTGGGCGGTCACCATCGCCATCTGCCGAGACGATCGCATCAAGTCGATGCTCTTTGGCCCAGAGCTTGAACTGTTGAGCAGTCTCGACAGGGACCGCTTCAGTGTCGACAGGAATGAAACCTTCCGAACGTCCCAGGGTTACGACCGTCGCACAGTGACATGAGAGAATGTCAACCAAGAGATCGCGCGCGACTGTGCTGTGCTGATATACGCCCACCGTTAAGCCCTTTAGAGCATTATTCTCCATAAGCTTTCGATTGCGCGCCATGAAAAAGGCCTTGCATTCGGCCTCCCGGTGCTGCCGACGTGCAACAGCACCTTCAAGGACGTATCCGTGCTTCTCCAACTGCAAGGCGATGCGCGTTATCTCCCGCTCATCACCTTTGTCGATCTCACCGTCGGGTCGATAGAATTTTATTCCATTACGGTCGGCCGGAATGTGCGAGCCTGTGATCATCAAACAACCACTCTTACGCGCCTGAGCATACAGTGCCAGGGCAGGGGTGGGGACTGCGCCGCAATCGATTACGATGAAGCCGAGCGCCGACAGTGCCGCCGCACAGACGGCGGCGATGGCCGGACTCGAGGCGCGAAAGTCGCGCCCTATGAGTATCTCGTCGCCAATTCTGGCCAGGCCGGATTCCAGCAGGAATGTCGCGAATGCCGTTGCATATAGGGCAGAGGCGGCTCCTGCCAATTCTGTCGCTAGGCCCCGTAATCCACTTGTTCCGAATTTCATACCAAATCCGACGTTGCTAACTGGTTTTTAAAGGTGACATGCTCAAACCTTGGCTCGTCCGGAATGCCCATCGACAGATCCCTCGGACGAGAACAAGAAGTACATTCCGTTAGCGTAGACGCGTTCGGTTCTGTACGGTTACCCTTGTGAGGATTGGCGCGGTCGGCGTCGTCGTGGGCAGCGCACCGTGACCTTCATGGCGACGAGGTTGGAGCGGATGGGGTTGAGATCCGGCAGGGCTCCTCGCGGCTGGCTCACATGAGCGCTCGCCATCGAGTGATTGTCTCAGTCCACATTAGCTCTGGGTCCCGAAAGCGCGTACAGGCCTGAGACGCAGCAAATCCTTTTATTTATCGCCGTTCGGTGTAGCTCCCGTTCAGAAATGCATGATAGGCACTCTCGATGCCTTCCATGAGAGTGATCTTTGCTGCCCATCCCAAAGTGCGCAGCTTGTCGACGCTCATCAGCTTTCGCGGTGTACCGTCAGGTCTAGAGTAATCATGCGCAATCTCCCCAGTAAATCCGACTACACGGCAGATCATTCTTGTCAGCTCTAGGATCGTGATGTCCTGTCCGCAGCCGAGATTGACGTGATCATGGTCAGAGTAGTTCTTCAGAAGGAAGACTAATGCGTCGGCGCAGTCATCGACGTGCATGAATTCCCGACGTGGTGTGCCCGTGCCCCAGATGGTGATTTGCTTATCACTTATGAGCTTAGCTTCATGCGCTTTCCGGATCAGCGCTGGGACGACGTGGCCTGACTGCAAGTCATAATTGTCGCCTGGCCCGTAGAGATTCGTCGGCATAGCGGAGATGTAATCGCGGCCATATTGCTTGCGATAGGCTTGAGCCATTTTGATGCCGGTGATCTTGGCGACGGCGTAGCATTCGTTGGTGCGCTCTAGTGGGCCGGTCAAAAGCGCGCTTTCAGGAATGGGCTGTGGTGCCATCTTCGGATAGATGCAAGACGAGCCGAGGAAGAGGACGCGGTCGACATTGTTTTCGTGGGCTGCCGCGAAGATATTGGCCTCGATCATCAGATTGTCGTAAAGAAAGTCGACCGGATAGGTGGCGTTCGCGAGAATGCCGCCTACCTTTGCCGCCGCCATAATGATAGCGTCCGGTTTCATCACTGCCACGAAGTTTTCAACCTCGGTCTGTCGCTTGAGATCTAGCTCTCCCCGAGGGGCGGCCACAACTTTGCAGTCTTCAGACGCGAGTCGGCGTACAACAGCGCTGCCCACCATACCTTTGTGGCCAGCGACCCACACGGTTTTTCCGTTCAGATCATACATTACGCTTCCTTCATGACTACAGATGTCTGCATGACCTTCAGGTCTTCGCGGACCATTTCCGCAGCAAGGTCGCGCACGGATATCTCATGCACCCAGCCGAGCTTCTCCTTCGCCTTGGTAGCGTCACCCAGGAGAAGATCGACTTCCGTGGGGCGGAAGTAGCGTGGGTCCACTTGGACTAGGCATCTGCCGCTCGCTAGATCATAGCCTTTTTCGTCGACACCCTTGCCACGCCATTCGATCTCGACGCCGACATCTTCGAAAGCCCACTCGACGAATTGGCGGACAGGAGTCGTTTTGCCCGTAGCCAGCACGTAATCATCCGGTTGATCCTGCTGCATCATCATCCACATACCTCGCACGTACTCACGCGCATGGCCCCAATCGCGTTGAGCATCGAGATTGCCGAGATAAAGCTTGTCCTGCTTGCCCAGGTAAATAGCAGCGGCAGCGCGGGTGATCTTGCGCGTCACAAAAGTTTCGCCACGAAGGGGGCTTTCGTGATTAAAAAGAATGCCGTTGGAAGCGTGCATACCATAGCCCTCGCGATAATTGACGACCATCCAGTAGGCGTAGAGCTTGGCGGCGGCGTAAGGGCTGCGCGGATAAAAGGGCGTCGTTTCGTTCTGCGGTACGGACTGCACGAGGCCGTATAGCTCTGACGTCGAGGCTTGATAGAAGCGGGTCTTGTCCGTCAGACCGAGGAGGCGAATCGCCTCAAGAAGTCGCAATGTACCGATACCGTCCGCGTTTGCTGTGTACTCAGGTGTTTCGAACGACACCTGGACATGGCTCTGAGCAGCCAAGTTGTAAATTTCGTCTGGCTGAGATTCCTGAACCACGCGGATGAGGTTAGTCGAATCAGTGAGATCACCGTAATGCAAGATTAAGCGCGGATCGGATTCGTGCGGGTCTTGGTAGAGGTCTTCGATACGACCGGTGTTGAAGGAAGAGGAACGTCGCTTAATCCCATGAACGATGTAGTCTTTTTTGAGAAGAAGACGGGCAAGATAGGCACCATCCTGTCCAGTTATGCCCGTAATAAGAGCAACTTTCCTGCTATCACCCATTCTATTCCTGCTCAATTAGAGTTTAAACTTTCGGCTCCGGCTCGCCACGCCGACACAATGTGCGGCCCGCCCCGTGCCCTATGGAGCACTTCGACAGATGCGGCGCGAAGATCGTCATTGACGATCCGCCAGCCGAGCACACCTGCTCTGCTTAGAGTCACGAGCAAAAATAGAATCGCGCCGCTAACCTGTCGGACTCATACATGCGGTCTGAGTGCCGCTCAGCTCACGCCCTGAGCGACATGTACTCCCAGCACCTTGCAGCTGATTTGCTCTTCTATCAGCGAGTGAGGACGCCTTTCTTTCTTGCTTCAGCGTCTTCTAATGGGAATTGTTTGGATCCGTGAAATCGATTGTTTGGATAAAGTGCATCCACAGAATGGATGGTCTGAGCGAGCAGCGGGGGCGCATCGCCGGCCCGGAGTCGTAGCGCGAGCTTCCGTTCGGGGCGAGGACAAAGTTCGTGGCCGCGAGCGTCACCACAGCATCCGGCACAGGTCGTGCAGAACTTTGGGAGCCGACTGCGGATTGTGTCGATCAGCTGGTTCCAGGCGCGTCGAGCCATCGACCTCATCTCGCCCGGTACCGGTTGCTGTATGCAGCCTTGCACCCTTGGCGTACGGCGTCGACGGAATGATTTGCTTCGGCAGGCAGTGTCGTAGCGTTTCCGGCTGTTTCGGCTCTATTGACCGGGCCCGCGTCAGCCGAGCCCCTTCATCATGGCATCCAACACATGGATGGCCGGCATCCACTCAATAGATTTTACATATGCGGCGGAGGCCCAGTAGAGAAGGCTGAACCGGAAGCGAGGGCAACCCCAAGCGAGGGCATCGGCTTCAAGCTTTGCGAGCGTCACGGGATTAGTGGGCAGTGCTGAGTTGCTCTTCTGCCCTATGGCCCGGCCTCTGCCAAGGGCCCGGCGTCAGGGTCTACTAGTGTCGACTAAGGATTCCAAACCGGATGCAACCTCCTCTCCGAAACGAGATTTCCGAAAATGCATGTTAGTGGATTGGAAAAGCGCCGGTTCGTCGTCTCTCGGAGGCGTACGGGGTTCGGTGATTGTCTGTGGTCATTGGCGGCCGCTTGGCGCTACGCGCAGCGGTCGGGACGAACTCTAGTCATCGACTGGCGGGGGGCCTGCTACCTCGACCAACCCTTCACAAATGCGTTTCCGGTGTTCTTCCAGCCGATCAATGACATCGCTGGCGTGCCGGCTATTTCCGACGACCGGATCAACGACGTTTCCTTCCCTGGTCCATTCTTCCCGGAGTGGTGGAACAGGCCGGCGATCGAGTGCCTTTACCGGCCAGATGAGCAGATTTTCCAAGAGCGCGACGAGTTGGGCGAGCTCTTTCAGGCCGAACACGATGTCGAAGCGAACACAGTAGTGTGTGACGCTTGTCTGATGTGGCGGTGCGATGAGGATGCAGAGCGGCAGGTGTTCCAGAGTGTCCAGCCTCGGCCAGAAATTCAAGCCCGCATAGATGCCATTTATCAGGAATGTTTTGAGGGGCACAGCATCATCGGGATTCATGTTCGGCACGGTAACGGTGAAGACATCATGGAGCATGCGCCCTACTGGGCCGATCCGGAGCTCGCCGTTCGGCAAGTGTGCGCTGCAATTGACAAGGCTAAGGCGTTACCGCACCCCAGGCCTGTGCGGCTGTTCTTATGCACGGACAGCGCGCGGATACTGGATCTTCTGTCGGCCAGGTTTCCCGATCTGCTCACTGTCCCGAAGCACTTCGGATCCAATCAAGGTGGCCCCTTACACACTGCAGCACTCGGGATTGACGGCGGAATTTCCGCCCTCGTTGAGATGTATCTTCTCGGGCGCTGCGATACCGTAATTCGGTTTCCCCCGACGAGCGCCTTTACACGATATGCACGCCTTTTCGCACCACGGGTAATTGAATTCGATCTGAAAGAGCCAAGTCGTTTGACTTTGATAGAAGGCAGCCAAGTCTCTGATCTCAGTTAAGACCCGCCACCTGCGCAATTCGGCAGACGCAACCAACAGGCATAGTTGAATGCGCATTTCTCACCGACGCCAGTGGAGGCGTCGTACATTACCGATACCGTCGTCATCTGACGCCGCCTGCAACGCGCCAGAACTTCGCTGTTACGCGGGGGCCGCAGACAAGCCAGAGCGACGGCGATCGTGACGCTGACGCTCGAAAGAACGCGGGCGATCACTCCAGAGACGAAATTGAGGTTGGTTATGAAAGTCATTCCCGTGATCATCAGCGGCGGAGCCGGATCGCGGCTATGGCCCGCCTCAAGGCAATCGCACCCCAAACCTTTCCTCAAAGTGGCGGATGGATATTCTCTCATTCAGCAGACTGTGCTGCGCGCCGCTTCGATAGAAGGTGTCGTGGAACTCGTCGCTGTGACATCCGGGGACCACCTCTTCCTGACCAAGGACGAATTTGACGAACTGGATTCCGTGGTCCTGCCACGCACCTTTCTGCTCGAGCCCGAAGCTCGGGATACGGCCGCCGCCGTGGCTGCAGCCGCGATCCATGCGAGGGCAACGCAAGGCCCTGACGCGATCCTGTGCGTCTTCCCGGCCGATCACCTGATTAGCAACCTGCCTGCGTTTCTAGACGTCATGGGCCTGGCCATGGAACATGCGAAGCTCGGGCGGATCGCCACATTGGGCGTCACCCCAACCAGACCGGACACCGCATTCGGCTACATCGAAGCAGATGGTGAGAACGTCGTCCGTTTCGTTGAAAAACCGAATCTGGAGACAGCCAAAGCCTATGTCGCGTCTCAACGCTTCTTCTGGAACGCCGGCATCTTCTGCTTCAGTGCGCAAACCATGCTCGACGAGATGGTTTTGCATTGTCCCGAGGTGCTCCAGGCCGTCGCCGACAGCTATGAGAACGGCCGCGCCAGTCAATGCCAAGGCTTTGCCAAAATCGAACTCGCGCCTGAGCATTTCGGTTCCGCGCCGCGAATCTCGCTCGACCACGCTGTCATGGAGAAGACTAACAGACTTGCCGTGATTCCCTGCGACATGGATTGGAACGACATCGGATCTTGGAACGCAATGGCCGATTTGATCGCCCCCGACGAAAGCGGGAACAGGATACGCGGCGATGTGCACATGGTCGACACGACCGGCACATATGTGAGCTCCGACAAGCGCGTCATCGGCACGGTGGGCGTAAGCGATCTGGTGATCGTGGATTCCCCGGACGCTTTGCTTGTCACATCCCGCGACCGCGTTCAGGACGTTAAGAAGCTCTTCGAGGGCCTCAAGGCTTCGGGACATGAAGCTCATCTGGTCCATAGCACGGTACACCGGCCCTGGGGTACCTATACGGTTCTGGAGGAAGGCGAGCGCTTCAAGATCAAACGCATCGAGGTGAAGCCCGGTCGCCAGTTGAGCCTGCAGATGCACTATCATCGTTCGGAGCACTGGGTCGTGGTCAGCGGCTCCGCCAAAATCGTCAATGGCGAGCAGGAGTTGTTCCTGGGGACAAACGAATCTACTTACATCCCCTGCGGCCATAAGCATCGGCTCGAGAACCCAGGCAGAATTGACCTGGTTATCATTGAAGTGCAGAGCGGCGATTATCTCGCCGAGGATGATATCGTTCGCTTCGACGACGAATATGGTCGAACGTAGATAACAGTACAAAAAACGTTAAACGGCGAGCCGTCGCTCAAGGATCTCTGTCGTGGGTTCTGGGCCTAACATTGACAAAGCAGCGGGCCGAGCGTGTCATAGTATCCGCCCCGCACTCTCATCAGGCACTCGATCCTGGTCGAAAACATCGGTGAGCGCTTGACAGCGCGCCGTCCGCGGTAACGAAGACTTCAGATCTTTTTAGGCGGACCCGTTGCTCAGCTGTTCAACGGCACAGCCGTATTTCAGCCTGTAGGCGGCAACGAAATCCTCATCGCTGCAGATGCAGCGGCCGCTGGAATCTTTGGCTTTCGGATCATGGAGGTAAGAACCAAGGGGGCGCAGTAGATTCACGCGAGTGCTGGTCGTCGGACTCATCGGAAAACCCGCACTATGCTTGACCAGGTCTGCGGCAAGCATGATCCCGGCAAGCGCTGATTGAAAGGCCATCGGAACCACGGTTCGAACGAGACGACTTCCATCGCTAAGCTGGAACCCGCCGCAGATAGCCTGCTGATAAAAGGAACGGAGGGGCTGGCCAACAAACGCGGCGAGCGGCCCAAACGGCACAGCCATCGCCGTAGCCACCCGAGCTACGAAGGAATTGACGGGGGCCCGCACAAGCGGTGGAGCATCAAGGGCGGTGGACCGAAGGGCGTTGGTTGCAAGGGCCGCCTTAGAGAGGCCGACCTCCGCCTGACCTGCCAACACGTAGCGCTGCAGGTTTGAGAGTTCGATAGCTTCGTGGCCGGCGATCTATCAGTTGCGGCATTGTCCCGGCAGCCGCCTGAGGTTCGCCTGTGTCGTGTCACCTGCAAATTCGAACAAAGTCAGGACAACGACTTTGACAAATCTTAGAATCGGCGGATGATGCCCACTCAACTTACCAGTGATTCACGTCTAGTTTGGATGCTGTGGCCCTACGAACGGATTGACGGCCGTTTAGGCTTTACCAGCTTCACCATTCAACAATTGATGGGATAGAAGTCATGGCCAAAGACTCTGCGCTTCTGTCTGAGCTGCATAAACTCATCGGGCAACGGATGGAGGCTGGCCAGATCGCGCAGCCAAGCGAGATCGTTGAGGAGATATTCAAAAGTAAACCTCTGACAGGCCCGCATGCCGACTTCTACAGAGCATTTGCCAAGAAAGAACTTGTGGGTGTCGTTACACGTATGTTGAAGCGCGTGGGCATGAGCGACGATCCTGCGTCCCCTCAGATGGTCCTTCCTGGCCATACTCGCTTAGTCAAATCGTATCCTGTGCTTCGGAACGGCGAACGGTCTCTGGTTCCAATAGGCCTCTGCACAACGGAAGAACTTTCTGACCACGTCTCGCTTCTTCGAAAGCAGGCAAAGGGCTGCGAAAACCACGCTGCAGAATTGGTTGAGTACCTTGCCACCAAAACCACCCGGGCGAAAATTGAAGCGCAAATCGAGAGGTCTGAAAGAACCGTAGCCGAACCGGCATGATAGCCGATGTCGCTATTTCCACCATTTCCTCACCTACTTCAGAATACGCCGAAGTAGTGCCTGACCAGATTAGCGGAATTAAACCGTTTGAGATATCGTGGTCCCTGCGTTGGGGGGCACTTCTGATATGGATGTTTACGTCGAAGGAAAGGGGCCAGAGGGTGAAGCTGGGACGCCTTTCCGAATATCGCTTGAGCCGAGCTATAGACATCGCGACGCGCTCAGGCTGCTTTTCATCTTGGTTGCGGGAAGTGAAGATGTCGACAGGCCTACAGAGGAGGTCGTGAGCGTTTTTCGAGCTGAGAAGCGCTTGATGGCAATGGACTTCCTCGTCCGTTATCCTGACTATTTGGGTGACGCCCTGCTGGATCTCTATGAGGAGACCCGCGAACCCGAACTGCTAGAGGCAGTTCAGCGCATCTTCATCAACGACGAGCCTTCCATCAGACTGGTGCGGATGGTCCGCTGGCGGCACGGCGCCTATCAGAACGTCGAGGACGCCCTTGCAATGCTGAGCTACTACGGCTTAGCGAGACCGATGCAACTCGCCGGTGACGACGGCAAAATTCGTCGGTACGAGTACCTTATATTACCAAAGGCGATCTCGTTTCTGGAAAAGTGCGTTCAGGATTACCCGGAGTTGGCGTGGTATCGCGACCGATTAGCGTTGGTAATGCGAGTCGCCAGCGGCAAGAGCGGCTCCGCCCTAAAGGAATGGCAGTATGAGCACCCGCAATATGGAAGCACCATCCAGGGCGACGTGATACCGACTATCCAAGAGCAGGTCGAACAGCGTCTGACCAAATTCGCCGGATTGGAACCATGAGCAAGGAACGGATCATCGAGTCGACCGAGTACGGCTGGATAAGAGCCATAGCCGAGGATAGCACCAGTCCGGAGTCGGATGTTCGAAGCGCGTTGCTCAAGTATGGCATTCGCGCGCAGACTACTCCGCCGCGCGCCAAGAGCCTTCGCTTCGACGGCATCAAGTTGACGGGTGTTCGAGCCGAATCCGAGCGCGACGGACCGTTTCATCTGTCCTGGTCAGACCTAGGGATCGGCATCTGGGCCGTGATGTCCGAGCGCAATCTGCGAGGAAAGTCATCCATCCTGCACCTACTCAACGCAGCTATCCGCGGCGACTTTCCCGGTCGGGTGAAGCCCGACGTTTGGAAGTGGCTGGAAACCATCGAAGTCCGGTATTGTGTCGATGAAGTCCTGCATCGCATGGAGCTGCGCAAGCCTGCCGGCGAGGAGAAGGCGGCGGAGGGCAAGGCCACGCTGAGCCGGAGTGTCAGCGACGGTCAGTGGATCACGCTCTATGAAGGTGACGCTGGAGACGGGCTGAAGTCTCAGACCGAGCACCTGATGATGGAAGAACTAGATTTCCCGGTGATTTATGCCCACAACAAGAACACCGGCGGTCATCCCCATGGCTGGCCTCTGATAGCTTCGACGTTCTTCCTGTCGAGTTCTACTGAGCCGAAGGCACTGTTCGGCGATCTGCCCATAGACGGGCTCCCGCTTCGCCTGCTCCAACTGTTCATAGGGTTGCCGTGGGTCTCTACCTATAGTGCTGCGTTAACCGCGCAGAAGCAGCTCGAGCAGGCACTGGCCGATAGGCCGAACCATTCTGGCGTGAGCGTAGTGCTCGATAGCAGGCTTATCGAGGTTGAGGGCCAACTCGCCAAAGCGAAGGAGGCTCGTGGCACCGATGACCGCAGCGCAAAAAGGCTGGAACTGGCGCGCCTCGATGAGGAGACCGTGACCGATAGGAAGGTGGTCGAGACCGCTCGAATAGCCTTAGAGACGGACACGGCGACCGTCGCGGCCGTCACAGTCAGCTACGACGACGCGCGGCGAAGGCTCAAGCAGCTCGAGGACGAGCGGTCGGCAGGATACTCGTTCCGTCAGCTCAACCCGACTTGCTGCCCTGCCTGCGAGGCAGCGTTCGAGGAGGCCGCGCCTGCGGTTCAGCACGCAGACCACAACACCTGCGCCTTGTGCAAGAACGACTTGCCGGTCCACGAAAACGATCTGGATAGCGATCGCATCCAGTACGCGCAGATCCTGGTTGAGGAACTGGCTTCGTCGCTCCAGATCGCCAAAGCCAAGTTCAAAGCCAGCGAGAAGACAGCAAGGGAGGCGACCGAACGCCTCCGCACCGGAATGAACAGGATGCGAAACCTTCAGGACGCCATCTCAACGTTGCCGACCGACCCCGAACTCATCGTTGTGCAGTTGGAGGCCCGGGCCGAGCAGCTTCGGGAACTGGTCGCCTCACTGCAATCGCCTGCCAACGACGACACCGAGACGCAGAGCGAACTCAAGATCCTTCGTGCCGCTACTGACGCCAGTAAGACGCTGATGACCTCTATGCAGTCGGACGTTCTGACAGAGATCGCTGATTCGGTGATGTCCCTCACGAAGAAGTTCGGTGTTTCCCACATCACCAGCATGCACCTCGACGGCGGTGGGAGGCTGAAGGTCCACCAAGGCGGCGCCGATATCTATTTCAGCAACCTTACGATGGGCGAGAAATTGCGCATTAAGATCGCGACCTCGCTGGCGGCTGTGGAGGTGGCCAAGCGTCGCGGGCATGGCCGGCATCCAGGCTTGCTGATTATCGACTCGCCTGCGTCGGAAGAGGTCGTGAACGAGGACTTCGAGCAGATGCTGGACAGCGTTGCCTCTGCTGCGAAGGACATCGGAGGCGTTCAGATCATTCTCGGCACCATTGCTCGCAGCGCGGTGGAGGCGGTTGTGTCTATTGATCATCGGCTACACGCTAAGGGGGATAAGTACCTCTTCTGAGTGGTCGGCGATGGAAGACAGATTCGAGCTCCTGACGACGGAAGGCACGCCCATCCTAGACCCGGGAACGGCTCAAGAGAACGAATTGCTGGCCGCGATTGAGGCCCTGTCTTCCGAAACTGCGCGCGCAGACGCGTTCTGCTGGATGACCCGCTGGGTGACCGCGGCCGCCGTTCAGCGCGCGCTGCTGCGGATACTCGAGCGAGAGGATGACGCCACCTCTGTTGCGGAAATGGTCGACTGCCTCGACGAACTGCCCACAATACCGCAGGCTCTCGGGCGCAGTGCGTGGGAAATCTTCCGCCGCCGTTTCGAGCCCCGGTCTGAACATAGCTGGATGCGATCGCAGGCGTTGCGCGGCGCGCTTGTCGTAGTGCAGGGCGACCACAGTTTGGTCAGGCGCCTGCAGTCGTATCTTCTGGACGTCACGACAGACGACGACGGGGCCTATCTGCGTCACGTCGCCAAGGTCACGGGCACCATTCTGCGTCGATACCCCGATGACGACTTCCGAGACCTTCTCTCCAACCTGGCGCATGTGGGCGAGGCAGCAGACGAAGCTACCCTTGAGCTCGGACTTGATCGCTTGCAAGACGGGTTGCTGGCCAGAACGCAGGACGCGCTCATGTCAGCCTTGACGGCGGCGCAGGGTTGGTTTCGCCGTTCCCTGGCGGCGAGCGAAGGACGTTCGGATGCTGCGCTGTATGATATCTGTACGTCTGTTCTGATCGATGTGCAGAACAGAGGACTGCACTCCGATCTTGCGTTGGATTTGCCTAAACTTCGTAGGGCAGCCATCGAGTACTCAGCCTTTGCCGTCGATCGCCACTCCGCCCAGTCATGGCTCGGGGCGCCATCGCGCGAGCGTTTTCACTGGCTGTCGATGGCCACGAAGTTAGCCATGGCTGCTCACACGTTCACAAAGGACACCTGGCTGCAAGCGGCCATTGTGATCGAGGACGAGTTGCTATCGATCTTTTTTGCGAGTGAGAGCGTGTTCTCTCGATCCGATGGCCACGGCGCCGATATTCTCGGACGAAAGGCACTCGTCCAATCGCTGCAGAAGCGGCGATACTATCTGCAGACCTTAAATCAATGGCTCGCCGAGAACGTTGATAGCGATCTCGCTCCGAATGTCGGACAACTACGCGACACGGTGCAACATTCACTGGCCGGAGCTATCCATCGCAGCCCTTTTGACGAATCGACTGAAGGCTGGCTGGTCGATGTCCTCAAGAAAGCCGGCCTCGACGCAGCTACAGCCGCCATGACCGCAGCGCAGTTCGACGTGGGGATGGATCGCAATCGGCAAGTGGCAGAGCTGTGGGCCGCCGTTATTGAGAAGCTCTCGGACAATCCCGATTACCAGCGCGACCATCCCCGAGCGCTGCTGGAACACATGTGTACGCTCATTGTGCGTTTTCTCGATTTTCGCGCCAACGTTGGCAGAAGTACCGACCCGTCTGCTGAGTACGTGTTTCGGCGCGGCGCCGATCTGCCGGTCGAACACGACCTTCAACTAGATTTCCTGAAGTTCCTCACGATGTCGGACGCACCGTCGTTCCGAGCCGAAGCCCGTGACTCCGGTGGCGGTCGCGCTGACATCGCTCTCGAATATCGTGGCGTCAAGTCGATCGTGGAGGTGAAGAGGGACGACAACGTGCTCAACAATGCGGAACTTGCGGAGCGGTATGCCGGCCAGGCGACGGGCTATCTGACGACCGGTGTCTGTTTCGGTTTCCTCCTGGTGCTAGATCTCACGGATCGGAAAGGCCATCAACCGCACATTTCCGAACAGATCAGTGTGGAGCAAAAGGTGCCGGATGGATCTAAGGTAAAATACCATATTGTGGTGGCCAGAATTCAAGCCAATCGCAAGACGCCGCATGAACTGCGGTAATGTTAGCTTTCCTTTGACGCATACCGATACCAGTGAAGGCGCACAACTCAGAGATCGGTGTTTGCGAGATCGAATCTATACGCTTCCGGAGCGGCAATTTGGCTTAGTCAAGCAGATGGTCGAGGCCACTCCTTCGATGAGCAACTTTCTCGAGGTAGGCTGACTGTTCGGTCGTGAGGCACGGCTTAACGAGCGCCATTTCCCAGTCCTTCAGGGACAAAAGTTGCGCTTTTTCCCGGCCTCGGCGGATCGTGAGCTTGAAGTCTTGAGGGCTGTGCACGACGCCTTTCTTTCTTAACCTCCAGAGAACGGTCGCCAGTTGTTTGGGGGTGAATGCACCCCGCGTCTGCAAATAGTCTATAAAGGAATGAACATCGAAATTGGGTTCAACGTTCGCCAGCGCCACAAGCGCGCTTACTAATCGCCTGCGGCGCGCGTCCTCGACAAGTTGTCGCCGATCTCGATCGACCTTCTTACGAGTGGCGAGCGCGTCTAAGGTGCGGCCTTCTTCGTCGGTCGCAGCTATACCAAAGCGATGAATGCATTCAGATCCGATCAGCAGCCTTGCGGCCGTATGCAAATTGCGGATTTCGAATTGGTAGCGGATGTCGGGATGATCACAGAGTTCACAGTTAGCGGAGGGCGCTTCGAGGTCATGGTAGTCACCAGTGTAGCGCCACTCGCGAAGAGCTTGCGAAAGGCTGCCCTTGTCCCAACTGAGCGGGAGCAGGTTATTCGCAGCCCTCGTTTCCCAACTCATTGGGCTAGGCCAGAGGTCGGTTTGAATTGGTTATGAAGAGCTGTTGGTCGATAGGCCCGAGATAGACCTTATTCAGTAGGAAACTGAATAGAGCCTTTGCGCCTTTTCGATCGGCTGGTATCTCGATACGGCCTGCATTTACGGCGATTGGAAATCCTATAGCCACTGCCTGCGCCTGAATATTTGCGACCGGGTGATTTCCAAGAACGTTGGTCTTCGTGATTGCAAGAACGTGCTTTCGGATACCTTCATCAGCTCCGGCTACGAACGCCGCAGCATCCCCGATGGCGAGGCTAGCGTGGCCGCAAAATGCAGCTAGCTCAGGATCGGTTGCGTCTCGGAAGACAGGGGACATATCGAGGACGCGCCGTAACATGGAGTAACTCTTGAACCGGACCAGTCCTATCGCGTCGACGGTTGCTACCAATTTATTATCCAGTGAGAATGCCGGTTCGACGAGCCGTCGAAAAACATCGCCCTCATATAAAAACGCGAAACGATTAGATAGCACCTGTTGCGGGCCAAAGTTCTGGATCAAGAGCCGCCGATTTGGGCCATTGCCGAGGACGGCGAATAGGCCCTTGACGGATTGATCTTGAAAATTGGCGACATCGAGTACGGGAAGTGCGACCGCGTTCTGGTCCGCTGCAGCTAGCAGCGCTTGTGCCTCTGGCAGGCTTTGGATGAAGAGCACATCCTCGCTGTCTGGAATCCAATCGCCCGTGAATGCAATTTCGTTGGCGATGCCGGCCATGAATTGAGCTTCTTGGTTTTCGAACACCCCGTTTAGTTGGGCCTGCAGCGGATTGGCCAATTGAATGTGTCTGACTTCGGCTATCTCGGCCGGACGGCATACGGCGTAGAGTTGAGTCATTTATTTTCCCCCCAGATCGAGCAGAATGTATTCTGTGAGCTGGCCTACCTGCAATTCCGTGGCGGCAGTGCGAAGATGTTTCTTCGTTATCAGCACGAAAGTCACCCCTTCAGCAGATTGGACTTTGTAGAAGTGCCACCCAAGCAAGCCAAGCAAGGGGTTGAAATGGTAGTTGTACCCAGTGGCGGTTATCACGCCAAATATTGCGACAGTTGGCACCCAGAATTTCCAATCTAGTGTGTTGAATTGCGACGTGAATAGCGGCATTACATAGAGGAGGAGAAACGCGGTGTTCTCATGGTCCGCAGCCTCGATTGACGCTGCTTTGAATTTAGACGCGGGCAGTGAGCGTTTAGCGCTCCAGAGAATCCCGACGCATAGGACACAAAGGATTAGGCAGCCTGTCAGGATGAATTTTGCCGTCTGGGGCGCACATTCAACCCACGCAACCCAAGCATAGGTCAATCCGACCGGGGCGAGGGCCGTGCTTGTGAAGACTAGTCTGGCAAAAACATTGAACATTTGGCTCTTCTATCACGTTGCAGCATTCGGCGGCGATACGACTACAGAAGTCCACAGCGTTTTTAGGCGAAGAGATCGCTTCGTCCTGATAAGGCCCTCTATCGGGCCCGCCCTGTTCCGATCTTAGGTCCCATGGCAGCTTTTATCGGCATCTGCTCTCGAAGCTGCCATTCAGGTTTACGGCCCCTGAGCGGTAGTGTCGTGCGACGTTCTCTCTCGGCCAATCAAGGCCGAGGAGAACTCACATGGGCCATTCTCAATTCGATGATGCCAGTCGCGAGCGCGCAGCTTGGAATGCCGGAAAGAGGGTCGTCACCAAGCGTCCGTTCAACCAGAAGCAGATCTGGGCAATTCGCTTTTTCCTCGATCGCAAGAGACGCGTTCGGGACCGTGCGCTATTCGATCTAGCAATCGACAGCAAGCTTCGCGGTTGTGACCTGGTCAAGATCAGGATTCGCGATGTGGTCGCCCGACCGGAGATAGGGACTCGCGCTGACACGTGGAATACCGGGTAGCTTCGACAATTGTGGGGTGGGAAGCGGACGGACAGCTCTTGAGCTGGGCATGCGACGTTTCAGCCGTTTAAGCACATCGAGGAGAACCGTAAAATTCAACGAATTGCTGGCATTCCCAATGCACGACCTTGACTGCTCTTATGCGGAGGCCTGAGGACATTCCACATTTGTACCGCAATTCGAGGAAGATTAATTTCATATCTGTGGCGAACCGACCGTGGGCCGCTTATGGTCATCACGAACAAAAGGAATTTCAAATGACCAAGAGCATTGCGATTTTCAATAACAAAGGCGGTGTCGGAAAAACGACCTACATGTATCATGTTGGGCATCTTCTCGCCGCGCGCGGGCTCACCGTCCTGATGGTCGATTGCGACAGTCAATGTAACCTGAGTGCATATTGCTTGAGCGACACTGCTATTCGACAATCGTGGGGCACGGAGGGAAACAGTATCTACCGAGCCATTGAGCGTGTCGCACGAGGCATCGGCGACATTCGCCAGAGACAGCCTAGTCCGGTTCCACACGCTCAGGGCAAGCTGTATCTCGTGCCGGGGGATCTTCGACTCAGCGATTTTGAAGACACATTGGGCGACACCTGGAGTGCTGCACGAGGTGGCAACGAGCCTGCGGTGCGAGCTCAATCTGCAATCCATCGCTACATTCAATGGGCTAGCGAGAAAGTCCGCGCAGACTTGGTGCTGTTGGATCTCGGTCCCAACCTGGGCGCGCTGAACCGAGCTGTTCTAGCCTCGGCGGATTACTTCATCACGCCTCTGGCTCCCGACCTGTTTTCCATTCAAGGAACGGAAAACCTCGGCAACAAGCTGGTCGGATGGCGGAAAGAGTGGGATCAAACTAATACCGCATGGAAGGACCCCACTCTCTCTATCCCCAAGGGGAGACCGAGCTACCTTGGCTACGTCGTTCAACAGCATAACGTACGTTCAAATGCTGTTGGGATGACGGAAGGTTGGCAAATTTACGGGAACGAACTCGAGCCTGCGATTCGCGCAAACATTATCGAAAAGCTTACTCCTCTGAATCAAGTACAGGTTTGGCACGATGATGATTATAAACTGGGATTGATCCCAAATCTTCACAGCCTTGTTCCATATTCTATGGACGCCAAGAAGCCGATCTTCTACTGTAATTCTAGCGATGGCGTTCGCGGTGCTCATCTTGCGAAGGCTAGGGATTCAGCCGATCATTTTGCAGAGATAGTTGACACCCTCAACTCAGTTTCCGCTTGGCCTTAGAGATTGCTTGATTGACCTCATACTTCTGCATTGAATTGGGGGATGGGTATTGCTTTGGGCCGCTGCAAGAGTCGAAATATACTCCCAACAGCCGATACGATTCTCGGCCGAGATCGGTCTCGAAGTGCTCCTAACTCAGTCCACTATTGGAATCGAACGAACGGCAAGTTTCGGGCGACGACATGATCAAACCGAAGGGCTGACTTGGGGTCGGGTGCCGAACGGCGGCTTTCTGAGTTTCTCGGCCAGAACCGGACAGTCGGCAGATGATGCGGTGGACGGCTCTCCTCCCGCCCTGCGGTATGATCGTGGGCCAGAAGCTGGAGGAGATCTATGATAGGCAACGTTACGACGATTGGTCTGGATATTGCGAAGTCAGTGTTTCAAATCCACGGGGTGGATGCGGCGAGTGAGGTTGTCGCTCGCAGGAAGCTGACGCGTGGGCGCGTGATGGCATTCTTCGAGAGCCTGCCACGTTGCCTGGTCGGTATCGAAGCCTGCAGCTCGTCGCATTATTGGGCTCGCGAGCTAATCGCACGTGGTCACGATGTGAGGTTACTGCCGGCACAATATGTGAAGCCTTATCTGAAGCGGCAGAAGAATGATGCCCCAGATGCAGAGGCGATCTGCGAGGCGGTCACTCGGCCGACCATGCGCTTCGTGCCTGCGAAATCACCCGAGCAGCAAAGTGTGATGATGGCTGCACCGGGTCCGGTTGATGCTCAACCGCCAGCGCACGCAGATATCGAACGCGTTGCGGGCACACCTATCCGAGTTCGGGATCGTAGCGCCGATCGGGCGGAATGGGATTGAGCAACTGCTCGTGGTCGTCAACGACGAGAACGAGACCAGGATACCAGCTGACTCGCGGCTATGCCTCGCTTGAGGCGCAGCTCAGGGTCGTGAAGAAACAGATCCTCGAAAACGATCGTAGGGTTCGGGCGAATGCGCGTGAGACCGAGCTTGGTCGCAGGTTGATGGAAATCCCAGGCGTCGGCCCGCTGCTGGCAAGTGCATTCGTGGCTACGGTCGCCGATGCGCATGCGTTCAAGTCGGGGCGCTGTCTATCGGCATGGATCGGACTCGTGCCGAAGCAGCACTCGAGCGGGGGGAAGGAGAGGCTCGGCAGTATCTCCAAGACCGGCAATCGCTACTTGCGGCAGTTGCTCGTGGTGGGTGCGATGGCGGTCATCCGCTATGCCGAGCGCAACGGTACCAGGAGGCCATGGCTCGTGCAGTTGATGGCGCGGCGAACAGCCAAGGTTGCGGCGGTTGCGTTGGCCAACAAGACCGCCCGGATGGTCTGGGCACTGATGACGAACGGCGAGCGCTACAGGGAGCCGGTCATCGCATAGAACAAGATAAGGCGAGCGATCGCTGACGAGGTTGGAAAGGGCGGACAGGAGCTAATGCACAAAGCCGGTTGATACCGCCGGATCAGGAAAACCCACTGGGGCCGTGCACCTTGAGTGCGAGCTTACGATCGGGACCTGAGACGCGCGAATGGCATTATGGCCAGCGGCACATGATAGGCCGCACCTACAGGTCGGATACATGGCCGCACCAACCAGCAACGGCAACGCTCAAAGAATCCCTTGCCAACGGAGAGCCGTCCATACACGGCCCCATACAAGTCATTCGCTCGTGCCTTCGCGATGACATTTCTTGGCGCCCCCAATCTTCTAAGCCTGCAACGTTCACTGCATCGCACGGGCGCGTATATTGGGTATCTTCAATATTCTGAAACGTCACGCCATCCTGCTTCCGTTTAACAAAACTCGGAGGCTGCGCCCATGACACCGACGAAGCTCCTTGTCGGTCAGATAGTCGTTGTGTTCGCCATCGTCATTCTCGGCGTATGGACAGCGACTCAATGGTGCGCCCAAACTTTAGATTATCAGCCGCAACTCGGACCCCCATGGTTTGTCGCAGCCGGATGGCCGATCTACAAGCCGTGGCAACTGTTCGAGTGGTGGTTCCATTTCGACGCATACGCGCCCGAGGTCTTCGACACGGCCGGGATGCTTGCGGCCACCACAGGCTTCATGGGCTGCGCGGCCGCCATCGCTGGCTCCCTCTGGCGTGCGCGGCAGCGCGGCCTAGTCACCACTTATGGCTCGTCGCGATGGGCCGTGTCTTGCGAGATCGAGAAGGCAGGGCTGTTTCGACCAGCCGGTGTTTTCCTTGGCAAGCTGAAGGATCACTATCTGCGCCATGACGGGCCGGAACACGTCATGGCCTTTGCGCCGACACGTTCGGGCAAGGGCGTCGGATTGGTCGTTCCAACTCTTCTTTCCTGGACCGGCTCGGCCGTCATTCACGACATCAAGGGCGAGAACTGGCAGCTGACCTCCGGCTGGCGGTCGATGTTCTCGTACTCCCTTTTGTTCAACCCGACTGATCCAAGGTCGGCGCGGTACAACCCGCTGCTGGAAGTGCGCAGGGGCTCAGATGAGGTCCGCGACGTTCAGAACATCGCCGACATTCTCGTCGATCCGGAAGGCGCGCTGGAGCGGCGGAATCATTGGGAGAAGACTAGTCATTCACTCTTGGTCGGGGCCATCTTGCACGTGCTCTACGCCGAAGAAGAAAAGACGCTCGCCCGCGTCGCCACTTTCCTGTCGGATCCGCAACGCTCGTTTGCCACGACACTGCTGCGGATGATGACCACCAACCACCTCGGCACGGCGGACAAACCTCGGGTCCATCCCGTCGTGGCCTCGGCGGCTCGCGAGGTGCTTAACAAATCAGAGAACGAGCGCTCAGGCGTTCTCTCGACCGCCATGTCGTTTCTCGGTCTCTATCGTGATCCGACCGTGGCCGCGGCAACATCGGCCTGCGACTGGCGCATTGCGGACCTGATGGATGCCGAGCGGCCGATGTCGCTCTATCTGGTCGTGCCGCCGTCGGACATCTCGCGCACCAAGCCGCTGGTGAGACTGGTGCTCAATCAAATCGGCCGCAGGCTGACTGAGCGCCTGGAGGGTGACCCGAAGAAGAGCCGCAGGCATCAACTCCTCATGATGCTCGACGAATTCCCGGCGCTCGGACGCCTCGATTTCTTCGAGACCGCGCTTGCCTTCATGGCAGGCTACGGCATCCGCGCCTATCTGATCGCTCAATCCTTGAACCAGATCTCCAAGGCCTATGGCGAGAACAACGCCATTCTCGACAATTGCCATGTGCGGATTGCCTTTTCTTCCAATGACGAGCGCACGGCCAAACGCATCTCGGACGCGCTCGGTACAGCGACGGAACTCAGATCCATGCGCAACTATGCCGGCCATCGGCTGGCACCCTGGCTTTCGCACGTCATGGTGAGCCGCCAGGAAACTGCGCGACCGCTGTTGACACCAGGCGAGGTGATGCAATTGCCGCCTTCGGACGAGCTGGTGCTGATATCAGGATTGCCGCCGATCCGTGCGAACAAGCTCCGCTACTACGAGGACCAGAATTTCACCGAACGGGTGCTGCCGGCGCCGGTGTTGCGCGACGGTCTGTACGCGGACTGTCCTGCGTCGCGCCCCGACGATTGGAGCGGACTAGTCCGCAGTGTTGACCGCCGTCTCGCTGCAGATGACGAAAACGCCGGCGCGGCAATCGAAGAAGACGGCGGCGTGCAACAGCAGCGTCATCCCGGCCTGCCTGAAGACCACGTCGTCGTCTCTCAGGAGCCTGATCAAGACGACCTCTTCAATCTGGCCGACGATGACGCCGAGGCACTCGCAGACAAGCGCGTCATGGACCGGGTTTCCACCGCAGCCAGCGCCTACGGTATCAACGAGGGAAGGGGCGACGACAAGGACATCATCCCCGGCTTCTAAGCGCTTTCGCAGCTCAGGCGTATCTCAGCGTAGATAACGCCCATAAGCGATTTTTCAGATATCGGCGATGTTCGTTGCCGCCGCCGGCGCATCAGCGCCGGCCAGTCGGAACGAGCCCCATGAAGCCCCATCGCATTCGCCACCAGTTTCTGCTCGAACCCGCGTTAAGCGAGAAGCTGGAAACGCTGAGCCGCAACCCGTCGACCACAAAATCGGCGATCGTTGCGAAAGCAGTCGAGGCCTTCATCGAGCGGCGTGGCGAGAACGAACTCGACAATCGTTATGGCAGGCGTCTCGACCGTCTTTCTCGCGACCTCGACCATATCCGAACCGATGTCGAGGTGATCCTGGAGAGCCTCGCACTCTTCATACGCTTTTCGATTACGCTTCATTCCCACACGCCGGTCCCGGATCGGGCGACACAGGCGATTGCCCAAGAGCGCTTTGACAAATTCGTCGAGCAGGTCGGTCGCCAGATCGCCTCCGGGAAGCGCTCGCTTGGCAACGGCAATGGCAATGGAGGCGAAGGATGAGCTCTCATCCCGCAGCCGACCACCGCCGCCGCGCCATGCTGCGCACAGCCATGGGCCACGCGATCACCGAGGCCCTTGCCGATCCGACCGTCATCGAGGTGATGGTCAACCCCGACGGCGCGCTGCGGCTCGACCGGTTGGGAGAAGGCCGGGTCGATACCGGCGTGCATATGCATCCTTCCGAGGCCGAACGCATCGTCCGCCTCGTTGCCTCTCACGTGCGCGCCGAGGCGCATGCGGACAACCCAATCGTCAGTGCCGAACTACCCTCAGGCGAGCGTTTCGAGGGTCTGCTACCGCCGGTCGTGCTGGCGCCATGCTTCGCCATCCGCAAACCGGCGGCAAAACTCTACACGCTGGCCAACTACGTCGCCGATCGCGTCATGCTCCCGCTGCAGGCTGATGCCCTGAGGAAGGCAGTGCGCGAGCGGCGCAACATCCTGGTCGCCGGCGGCACATCGTCGGGCAAAACGACACTTACCAATGCTCTACTGGCAGAAGTCGCCGAATGCGATGAGCGGGTGATCCTGATTGAGGACACCCGCGAGCTGCAATGCGCGGCCAAGGACTGCGTTGCCATGAGGACGAGGCGGGGCTCCATCACACTCGCCGATCTCGTACGCTCGACCTTACGGCTGAGGCCCGACCGCATCATCGTCGGCGAAGTCAGAGGCGCGGAAGCGCTCGATTTGCTGAAGGCATGGAACACCGGACATCCCGGCGGCATTGCCACCGTTCACGCCAATTCGGCACGCTCCGCACTCTATCGTATTGAGCAGCTCGCTCAGGAAGCCGTTGTCACCGTTCCCCGCCGGCTGATCGCCGATGCCGTCGACTTGGTCATCTTTATTGCCGGAAGAGGACCCGCGCGCCGCGTTGACGCGATCGCCGAGGTCACGGGTCTCGACGGCAGTGGCGACTACGCCGTTGGCCAGCTCACTCTTCCGCAACTCCAGCAGCTTTGAAAGGTCATCTCATGCGCAAGAAAATTTGCTTTCTTTCGTCCGCCGCCGTCGCGCTTCTTCTCACGGCCCAGGCTCACGCTGCCGGCTCCGGCATGCCGTGGGAACAGCCGCTTCAGCAGATCCTGGAATCGGTGCAGGGGCCGGTGGCCAAGATCGTTGCCGTGATCATCATCATAACCACTGGCCTTACCCTTGCGTTCGGCGACACGGCGGGCGGTTTCCGCCGGCTGATCCAGATCGTCTTCGGCCTGTCGATCGCCTTCGCGGCCTCGAGCTTCTTTCTTTCCTTCTTCTCCTTTGGCGGCGGGGCAGTCGTCTGATGAGCACCGGAGAGCAGCATATCGAAGGCTTCGAGGTTCTGGTCCATCGGGCGCTCACCGAGCCGATCCTGCTCGGCGGCGCGCCGCGGGCGGTGGCGATCCTCAATGGCACGGTGGCCGCCGCCATCGGCCTAGGCCTGCAGCAGTGGATTGCCGGTCTGATCCTCTGGATCGCCGGCCACACGCTCGCGGTCTTTGCCGCACGGCGTGATCCGGATTTTGCCAGCGTGCTTGTCCGTCATCTTCGTCAAAAGGGCTGGCTTGCATGCTGAAGCTTTCCGAATACCGCGGCAAAGCCGACCGGCTTGCCGACCATCTGCCCTGGGCAGCACTCGTCGCGCCCGGCATCGTGCTCAACAAGGATGGCAGCTTCCAACGGACATTGCGGTTTCGTGGCCCCGACCTTGAAAGCGCGACGGAGGCCGAACTCATCGGCATATGCGCGCGGGCAAACAATGCGCTGAGAAGGCTCGGCTCTGGCTGGGCATTATTCTTCGAGGCCGAGCGCATCGAAGCGCTGGGCTATGCGAGCTCGGCCCTTCCCGATGCTGCCTCATGGCTGATCGATGAGGAACGGCGCGCGGCCTTCGAGGGCAAGGTCGCGCATTTCGAGAGCATCTATCATCTGACCTTGGTCTTCATGCCCGGGCCCGATGGCCAAGCGCGCGCGGAAAGTGCTCTCGTCGACTCGCATGACTTGGGAGGGGAAAGAGACTGGCGCCAGGAGCTTGCCCGGTTCCGAGACGAGACTGACCGCGTTCTCGATCTTCTTTCGGGCTTCGTGCCCGAGGTGCGCGCGCTCGACGATGCCGAGACCCTGACTTACCTGCACGGCACGATCTCGACACGCCGTCATCCGGTCGCCGTGCCGGAAACGCCAATGTATCTCGACGGCGTCCTGGTTGACGCGCCGCTGACCGGCGGCCTAGAGCCGATGCTGGGCGAGCAGCATCTGCGCACGCTCACAGTTCTCGGCTTTCCGAACGTCACCCGGCCAGGAATCCTTGATGCGCTCAATAACCAGGATTTCGCCTATCGCTGGGTGACGCGCTTCATTCCACTCGACAAGGCGGAAGCCACGAAGACGCTGACTCGGCTCCGCCGGCAGTGGTTTGCCAAGCGCAAATCGATCGCGGCTATTCTGCGCGAGGTGGTGACCAACGAACCGGTGCCTCTCGTCGACAGCGACGCCGACAACAAGGCGCTCGATGCCGATGCAGCACTGCAGGCATTGGGCGGCGATCATGTCGGCTTCGGCTATCTCACCACAACGGTGACGGTGTGGGATCAGAACCGTAAAGCCGCCGCGGAAAAGCTTCGCGCCGTCGAGCGGATCGTCAACGGGCTCGGCTTCACCACCATTCGCGAAAGCATCAATGCCGTCGAAGCGTGGCTTGGTTCATTGCCGGGTCATGTCTACGCCAACGTTCGCCAGCCGCTCGTTCACACGCTTAACCTTGCCCATCTCGTGCCGCTGTCGTCCGTGTGGGCAGGTCCAGCGGAGAACGAGCACCTTGCCGAGGTCACCGGCGATCACGCTCCGCCGCTTCTTTTCGCCGAAACCAGCGGCTCGACGCCGTTTCGGCTTTCGACCCATATCGGCGATGTCGGCCACATGCTGATTGTCGGGCCGACCGGTGCCGGCAAGTCGGTTCTGCTTGCCCTGATCGCTTTGCAGTTCCGGCGCTACGCTGGCGCGCAAATCTATGTCTTCGACAAAGGCAATTCGGCCCGCGCCGCCGCGCTTGCCATGGGCGGCGACCACCATGCGTTGGGTGCGAATGGTGCGCTTGCTTTCCAGCCGCTGCGCCACATCGACGACCCGGCCACACAGAGCTGGGCGGCCGAATGGATCGCCGGCCTCATTGCCCACGAGAATGTCACCGTCACCCCGGAGGTGAAGGAGGCAATCTGGTCGGCGCTCACCAGCCTCGCCACCGCGCCGGCGCAGGAACGCACGCTGACTGGCCTGTCGGTCCTGCTTCAGTCCAATGCGCTCAAATCGGCATTGATGCCCTACACGCTCGACGGACCATTCGGCCGACTGCTCGATGCCGATGACGACCGGCTGGCCATCTCGGATGTGCAGTGTTTCGAAACCCAGGAGCTGATGCACAGCCAAGGCGCTGTGCTGCCTGTGCTCACCTATCTGTTCCATCGTCTTGAGGACCGGTTTGACGGGCGGCCGACGCTGCTCATGCTCGACGAGGCCTGGGTCTATCTCGACAACCCGCTCTTTGCCGCCCGCATCCGCGAATGGCTTAAGGTGCTGCGTAAGAAAAACGTCTCCGTCATCTTCGCGACGCAGTCGCTTGCCGACATCGCCGGCTCTTCTATCGCACCCGCAATCATCGAGAGCTGCCCGCAGCGCATTTTTCTCCCCAATGATCGTGCGGTGGAGCCGCAGGCACGGGCAGCCTATGAGCGCTTCGGTCTTAATGAGCGACAGATCGAATTGGTCGCCCGCGCCACGCCGAAGCGCCACTACTATCTGCAGTCGCGCCGCGGCAATCGCCTCTTCGAGCTCGGGCTAGGCCCGATCGCTCTTGCGCTTTGCGGCGCCTCCGACCCGGCCGCGCAGACCCTGATCGACAATATTCTTTCCGAAGAAGGGCAGGGCAGCTTTGCCGCCCGTTTCTTCAGTGCGCGCGGCCTGGATTGGGCTGCCGAGCTTCTCCAGCAATTTCCTCAACCTAACAAGGAGCAATCGTCATGATCGGACGCCGCCTTTTTACTAGCCTGGTCACCGTTTCCCTGATTGCCAAACCGATGGCTGACTACGTCCAGCCGGCCTATGCGCTCATCGTGTTTGACCCGTCCAACTATACGCAGAATGTGCTGTCGGCAGCACGCGCATTGGAGCAGATCAACAACCAAATCCAGTCGCTTCAGAACCAGGCGACCATGCTGCAGAACATGGCGCGCAACCTTCAGCGCCTGGATTTCTCTTCCGTGGGCCAGCTTACCGGCTCGCTCCAACGGATTGACGGTCTGATGACCCAGGCGAGCGGCCTGAGCTTCGATCTCGACAAGCTGCAGGACCAGTGGCGCCAGCAATATCCGGAAAGCTACGACGCCACCATCAAGGTCAGCGATGTGGCGAGCGCCGCGCGCGAGCGCTGGCAGAGCGCCATGCAGGCGTTCCGCCAGACCATGAGCGCGCAGTCGCAGATCGTCGAGAACGTGCAGGCCGATGGCGACCTGCTTACCGATCTCGTCAATCGCAGTCAGGGCGCGGCAGGTGCCCTCGAGGCAAGCCAGGCTACCAATCAGCTGATCGCGCTTTCGACCAAGCAGCAGATGCAGATCCAGACGCTGCTTGCGACCCAGTTCCGGGCCGAGGCCGAGGATGCGGCGCGCAAGGCGCAGTCTGAGGAAGCCGCTCGCGAGACGACGAAGCGTTTCCTGGGCACCGGCACGGCTTATCCCGGCAACTGAGCGGCAGTTCTTCAAGACAACGAGGAAGGCGGCGACATGAACGACCTCGGAGTCATCGATCGCTTCATGGAGACCTTTACCCGCTACATTGACAGTGGGTTCGGTCTGCTTTCGGGCGACGTCGCCTTTCTCACCACCATTCTGATCGGCATTGACATCACGCTCGCGGGCTTGGTCTGGGCGTTCGGCGGCGAGCCCAACATTCTCGGCCGGCTTGTTCGCAAAGTGCTCTATGTCGGCGCCTTCGCCTTCGTCCTGAACAATTTCAAGAACCTCGCCGACATAATTTACCGCTCCTTTGCCGGTCTCGGCATCAACGCATCGGCCGGCAACCTGTCCGCCGACAGTCTCCTGCGGCCAGGCCGCATTGCCGCGGCCGGCTTCGAGGGCGCCTGGCCGCTCCTCAATCAAGCGAACCAGCTAGTAGGCTTCCCCGAGATCTTCGGTAACGCGCTCACCATCTTCGTGCTGCTTCTGGCCTGGTTCCTGGTCCTCATCGCCTTCTTCATTCTTTCCATCCAGCTCTTCATCACCATCCTCGAGTTCAAGCTCACCACGCTGGCCGGCTTCGTCCTGGTGCCCTTCGCGCTCTGGAACCGTTCGGCGTTTCTGGCCGAGCGCGTGCTCGGCAATGTGATTTCGTCGGGCATCAAGGTGATGGTGCTTGCCGTCATCGTCGGCATCGGCTCCACGCTCTTTGGCGAGTTCGCTTCCGCCCTGCAGGGCCAGGAGCCGGACCTGGCGGCGGCCATGTCTCAGGTGCTGGGTGCGCTGGCGCTGCTTGGGCTCGGCATTTTCGGCCCCGGGATTGCCTCGGGTCTCGTTTCCGGCGCGCCGCAGCTTGGCGCCGGCGCGGCACTTGGAACAACGGCGGCCGCAGCTGGATCAACGCTCGTTGCCGGAGGCGCTGCGTTTGCCGGCGCGCGCATGGCAACAGGCGGCGGCCTCGCCGCAGTCCGTGCCGGCGCCGCCATGGGGTCCGCTGCCACCGTCGCCTGGCAAACGGGGCGCGCGACATCGCCCGAGTCCGGGCTGTCCGGGGTAGCTGCTGGGCTGCAGGGGGTTGCGAGTGCCGCTGGCGGCGCCGCGATGCAGGGAATGCGATCTGCTTCAGAGCCTTTCCGACGCAGCGCCGACGCCGGCCGCGATGCCGGCTGGACAGCGACCGGTGGCACGCCGTTCAGCTCGATGAGCGGAAGTTCGCCCGCTGCGGATCCAACCCCGGCGCCTCCATGGGCAAGGCGTGTGCGCTCCGAACAGGCCGCGCGCGCCCATCGCCATGCTGCCACGCAGGTGGTGCGCGATGGCGATCGGGGCGGAAGCGGCGCCAACCCCTCTCTCAACGACAAGGAAGATTAGATGCTCTTCAAGCGACCCGTTCAGCGTTACGGAAAGACGTCCGAGCCTGAAACACCTTATCAAAAGGCCGGTCAGCTCTGGGACGAACGCATCGGCACAGCGCGCGTGCAGGCGAGGAACTGGCGCCTTATGGCCTTTGGCTGCCTGGCCTTGGCCGCGGGGCTTTCCGGCGGGCTTCTATGGCAGTCGGCGCAGGGCCGCTTTGTGCCTTACGTCGTTGAGGTCGACCGTTTTGGTGAGGCGCGCGCCGTCGCGCCGGCAATTCAGGACTACCAGCCTGACGATGCCCAGATCGCCTGGCATCTCGGCCGCTTCATCCAGAATGTCCGCTCCATCTCCACCGATCCGGTGCTGGTGCGGCAGAACTGGCTGTCGGCCTATGATTTCGCCACCGACCGCGCGGCGCTTTTCCTCAACGAGCATGCCAAGGCGAACGACCCGTTCAGTCAGATCGGCACGCGCAGCGTGTCGGTGCAGGTGACCAGCGTCGTCAGGGCTTCCGACAGTTCATTCCAGGTCAAATGGACCGAGCAGATTTTTGAGCGTGGTAGCCTTTCGAGCACGACGCGCTGGACAGGTATCCTCACCATAGTGATCCGCTCGCCGACGAACACTGACCAGCTGCGCAAGAACCCTCTCGGCGTCTTCATCAACGCCATCGACTGGTCGCGCGAGCTCGACAGCGCCGCGCCAACCCCCTTTTCCCCTAAGGAGCCCGCCAATGACAAATAGAGCCCCATTGCTTCGTGCTGCCTTGATCCTGTCGGCGTCTGCTGCGGTTCTTTCCGCCTGTGCCTCGAAGCCAGTGCCGCCGCCTCAGATTTCCTATGACCACGAGGACTTCGAACCAGCCGCGATCGAGAAGGCGCCGGAGAAGCCGATCAAGGTCGTGGAAGTGCCGAAACCGTTACCGTTGCCTGGTCAGTTGATGCCCGCACCCGGCAAGCCCGGCCCAGATAAGCGCTCGCCGGAAGAACAGGTCGCCGATGCCAACAAGGCGGCGACGCAACAACCCACCAAGTTTGGCTATGTCAATGCGGTGCAGGTTTACCCCTTTGCCGACGGCGCGCTCTACCAGCTCTACGCCGCGCCGGAGCGCGTCACCGATATCTCATTGCAGCGGGGCGAGAAGCTGACCTCGGTCTCAGCCGGCGATACGGTCCGTTGGGTGATCGGCGACACCGTTAGTGGCTCAGGCGATGACCAGCGCACTCATGTGCTGGTGAAGCCATTCGCGCCCGGGCTTGCCACCAATCTGGTCATCACGACGGACAGGCGATCCTATCACCTGCAGCTTCAAAGCACTGAGAAAACTGCCATGGCGGCGCTCTCCTGGATTTACAGCGAAGACCAACTCGTGGCGCTTCGGCGGCGCAACGCCCAGGCCGAGGCTGAAATGCCCGCGGCCTCGAACGTAGCACTCGAAAACATCCGCTTCCGGTATTCGATCGCCGGCGACACGCCACCGTGGAGACCGACGCGCGCCTTTGATGATGGCAGCAGGGTCTATATCGAATTCCCGCGCCGTATAGACCAAGGTGAGGCGCCGCCGCTCTTCATCGTCGGAGCCGACGGGGACAACCACCTCGTCAACTATCGCATGCGCGGCAACTACTACATCGTCGATCGCCTCTTTGCTGCGGCCGAGCTGCGGCTTGGCACCAAGCAACAGCAGGTGGTGCGCATTACGAGAACCGACGGTCGGCAACCGCCGCGGCGGGTTTGGCTTTTTTCGCGTTTTGGCAGGTAAGGGGAGGCTCATGAACGATACTTCCCATCCGAATGCTCTGCCGAAGCTCAATCCCGAACAGCTGCAGCTGCGAGGCTCGCCCCGCCGAGCGGTGCGGTTCAGGCGCGGCATAATCGTCGCGATCGCTGCTGTTGGTTCCGGCGCTGTTTTTGGCATCACGATGATGGCGCTGCGGGGACCCGCATTGCGCCTGAAACAGCAGGCCGAAGAGCTCTACAGCACGGACCGCAAGCCGACCGCCGAGGGACTTGAAACGCTGCCCAAGGACTATTCCGGGAGCAAGCCGAAGGCTCCGGTGCTTGGACCGCCGCTGCCTGGGGATCTCGGCCGTCCTATTCTCGAGCACCAGCGCCAGCTTGGCATCGCACCAGGGCAAGACGTTTCCGCCGAGGCCCAGCGGCTTGCACAACAAGCGATTGAGGCGCGCGAGTCGCAAGTCCTCTTCCGCATCGAAAACCGGCCCCAGCAGGCGGAAGCTTTTGGCAATGGGCAGGGCGGACGTTCGCCTTTCGAGACGGCGTCTCCGCAGCCAGATGCCGAAGGCCAGCGAGCTTCCGTCGCGCCGGCCGAGGGCGACCCGAACAATCAACAGCGCAAGCTCGATTTCATCGATCAACGGAACACCGGCGGGATCTACAACCCGCATACACTGCAGACGCCGGCTTCGCCCTATCAGATCATGGCCGGTAGCGTGATCGCTGCAAGCCTGATCACCGGCATCAATTCCGATCTGCCCGGCCTTGTCGTCGCCCAGATCACCGAGAATGTGCACGACAGCGTCACCGGCAGCATCCTGCTCATCCCGCAGGGCTCACGGCTGATCGGCACCTACGACAGCGTTGTAGCCTTTGGGCAAAGGCGCGCTCTGTTGGTGTGGCAACGCATCGTGATGCCGGACGGCTCATCTATCGAAATCGACAATCTGCCCGTGACCGACGCGGCCGGCTATGCCGGGCTCGAGGACAAAGTGGATTTCCATACTTGGCAGCTGATCAAGGGAGTCGCGGTGGCCACATTGCTGGGGGTTGGTACCGAGTTGAGCTTTGGGGAAAATGAAAGCGACTTGGTCAAGGCAATTCGTGAATCCGCCCAGCAGAACGTCAGTCAAGCCGGCCAACGGATCACGGAAAAGAACCTGAACGTCCAACCCACGATCACCGTCCGCCCTGGTTGGCCGTTGCGCGTCGTCGTGCACAAGGACCTCGTGTTGCGGCCATATACGGGGTGAACAGGAGGACTTAATGGCTAATTTGAAACTCGGAAAACTTCCGGACCGGACACCTTCGAAGATCACCATCACCGTTGGCGCCGACTTGAGCCAAGCACTTAATGACTATGCCGCACTTTACCGTCAGACCTATGGCGAGTCCGAAACCGTGGCTGAACTGATCCCCTTTATGCTGGTCGGATTTCTGGAAGGTGACCGGGCATTTGCCAAGGCCAGAAAGGAAGGTTTACTGGGCGCTGGCGCCTCGGAGAAACCACGAAGGCAATCATCTTCCACGCTGGACAACGGGTAGCGCTTGGTGTCGTTTGGTCGCACGCTAGGTTCTTGATCCTGACCGCGTTGCGGCCGGTCCCGGCGAGCGCTTCGCAAAATTGAGATCAGGCTTTCGCTTTACGCGTTGAGGTAGGTTTTCTTGGCCGGAGCAGCCTTCCTTCCCAAACCTAACGATTTTGCCAGCGCTTATCAGGCGGCCGAATAGTTCAGGGCGACCACGGGATAGTCCTTCGCCAGTCCCCACCTCACCTGGTATGTATCGGGGCCGTGCATGCGTGCGATCTACCGGTGGGGAGTTTTTCTCGAGCCTTTCGGCCGCGTCCGCCAGTTCCTTCGATCATTTCTTGAGCAGCGAATTCGCTTCCTCCCGGAAATATTGCCCAAGATGGTCAAGCAAAGCATGGATCGAACGCGGATCCTTGGGGTCTGCGAGGTGAGCGGGGTCGCCACGCCGAATTAGGGCATGTAGCCAAGCCCACTGCCGCGGTTGCGGCTGGTCCGGCAAAGCGGCGATGAGCTCTGCGGTCTCGGCGTCGGCCTGTTGCTGTCGCAACGCGACCAGAGCCGCCTTTTCAACCGCTTCTGACTCGCCGTCGACCAAGCCTTCGAGAAACTCCACAGACTCCTCGATCGGCATCCATCCCGCAAGTTCGGCGACCATCAGACGGTCCGAACTATCTGTGCACTCGCTCATGCGAGTGATCGTCTCGACCAAGCGTCGCCGTGGTGCGGCACGGCACAGCAAGCGCCTAATTTGATGGCGAACGGGAACCGGCGCTGCGGCGTGGTCGCCCAGCAGGACGTCCGCTGCCCTTTCGCATGAGCTCCAACAACAGGTAGGCGGCCGACTCTGCGCGGGACGCAGCACGCCGGCGGTGATGAGCCGATCGCGAGTCGCGTCTGCAACGGCCAGTCTGGCAGCAACGCTGGCCGTCCACGGATAGATCGCACTCCCATCAAGTAGCGTGCCAGCGAGACGGAGCAAAGCATATCCGTCGCTGGCATGGAACGCCTGGGTGCGTTTCTCTATCGTCGCCCTTCGCCAATACCGATCGACCAGCTCATATTCGCCGACAGCCGGCCCAGCGCTCGCTTCCGGGAATTCGGCAATAGATCGCCGCCAATGTGGGACGTGTAAGCGACAGCAGCACGTCGTCAGGGAGGAACTTAGGATCGCGGCCGGGACCGGCGGAGATGTTCACGCACTTGCGCCAAGGTGAAGTCAGGCACGGCCACTTCGCTCAGCCCCTCGGTCGTCTGATGCAGCAGCCTCGTCATACGATTCTCCGCTGAGATCACCGTCCTGATACCCAGGCGCGCCCAGGGCACCGCTGTCGGCGGCTAGATCCGGATCGGGCCAGGTGGTCGAGGAACAAGGTCAGCCAGACGCCATCCTTGTTGCCAAGTTGCGGAAATCCTCGCAATTGGCAAGCTGCGGTCAAAATCGGTGCGCCAAATGGTCTGACGAACTTATACATCCGGGACAGGTAAGACCGGCTATTCTAGCCTTCGTCAGATCACAGGTCCACCATCGCCGAACCTTCGAGCGAGAGCAACAGCCGAATCTGCCAGCGGCTATTCCCGAACGAATTGATCCGCACCTGCGTTGACTGAAGCCCACATATCGTCGGGTTCCTCGGCATCGGCAACGTTTTGCGTCATCTGCCAAAGAGTGTCGAGAACGTCTGAACCATCTGCAGCGGTAGTCAGTTGCCCTACCCAAGCAGTTATCGCTGCTACCGGCCAGGCGACGACAAACGAGATTAGATCGCCATTTACAAATCCGGCCACGTCTCCGGTCAAGGACTTCCCGCTCCCGCTTTTCGCGGTCGTATATGAACCGGACACTTTGTTCCCCACAACGGCAAGAAACATCTTCGAACCAAGCTCGTTTTTCCAATGTCCGGCAAAGTCGGGACCGTTGCCTGAAGTCATCGAAAGCAGCTTGAGCGCCGTCTCAACTTTTCGCACGTTACATTCCTCCCAAGGTCGACCTTGTGTGGCTTATATCCAAAGGGAGCTTGACGAAGCAAGGCACGTTCCGTCAGTTGTGGGAGAAAAAGGGGTGATAGCAATCAAGACAGAAAACCAGCCAGCCTAGATTCACCACTCGTCATGGCCGATGAATCCAATGCGCTGACGACGGCGACAAGAGACCGCCGGCCCCTCCGGAGCCAATCCATCATTCCAACCAATCTTTCTGTCCCGCATTGCGCTTTGTTGCCGGCAATA
This sequence comes from Mesorhizobium sp. C416B, assembly GCF_030323165.1. Taxonomy (NCBI): domain Bacteria; kingdom Pseudomonadati; phylum Pseudomonadota; class Alphaproteobacteria; order Hyphomicrobiales; family Phyllobacteriaceae; genus Mesorhizobium; species Mesorhizobium sp. C416B. The sequence continues at coordinate 2,379,257 of NZ_CP100471.1, read as the reverse complement.
GAAGAACGACTCTGTCCAGGATCTGATTTCAGACAGAATTGTTGCCCGCACCGGACGGCAGTTTCTAGACGCAGATATTGAATGCACCCCTCAGATCGGCGCACTCCCCCTGCGCCACTGAAAATTCGCTGACTAGCATTGGGCTTGTTCTCGGATTGCCGCTTCGTGTTCGCGTACGAGTTCTTGGAAGCTAGCGAACGCGACGTAGAACAGCATCTGTTATCGCTCCAGCAAGGTCACAATCTTGGCAAGGTCGAGCGGCTCACGTCCGCCGAACCCGTAACGGACCTGGCCCGTCTTCTCGTTGACGATCCGCGTTACGAGTTGCGTCATTCCAACCACAAACCGCGGCGAGAAACGATGATTGTAGGCATTGCGGAAATCGTCGGTGCCACCGCGGAAGGCACTTGCGCCAATGGCGTCAAGCGCGCGCTTAAGTCCTTTGTAGCCTCGCCAAGACTTGCCATACTTGTCAGCCACGTGGGGATAGATGTCGTAGTCGAGCGGCAGGTCGTCGCTCCAGGTGGCTGGCCGCTTGAGCATATTCGCCTGATGGCACAGATGGGCGGCGGCGAAGCCGAAGCGCCCCTTGACTACATAGGGAGAGTTCAAGGCGTTGATGGCGAGTGTGTCGATGAATTCATGGGTCGCGTCAAATTGTTTCTTCTGCGTTAGCGACTGGATCACCCTTGACCAAGCTGTCAGGCTATGGACGTCGTTGGTAAATCTATTGATGGTATTGGCGAGCTCACGCCCAAATTCGTCGAGCATCCACGAATACGCCATCCATTGGACGCCAATCGGATTGGGCAAGTTCGACCAATTGTAGGGCATATAGCGCCCGGTGAGCGGCGTCCCCTTTAAGGTTTTCCGGAACTGTCGATAGAGCGAGATCCCCATAGCGAGAGTTGTACTCGACGGCGTTCAAAAAGCCATACGCGTCAGTCGCCATTTCAATCGGATCGCGCCGGTATAATTCGGCTTAGGGATTGGGTTCGAGGGCGTCGCGGATATGACGTTTGCATGGCGAACCAGCGCGATGGCGGCGCATTGACGGTCGGGAAATGGAACTTTTCCGGTGTCCTCTACCAGTTGCTTGCAACGTTGAAGGCCGGCCTCACCGCAATGATCGAAGAAGTGGTAGCCAACCGCGACGGTGCCAGCGTCCGCATCGTCGTCGAGCGCGCGAGAGGCGGCGATGCCCAGACGCTCCAACCTGTGGTCCGCAGGGTCGACTAAATCAAGATCCGCCGGGGAATGGCGCCTTGGACTTCGCGCACGATCGTTGAAGAGGTGCTGCCAGATCTGTTTGAGGCCGCGGGCAATGGTGCACAGCCAACCGAATTCCGGTTCATCACAATCTCGATGGGACGGATGCGTTCGCAAAGTTCGTCGAGTCAATCGGCAACGCGCATCGAAATGGCAAAGGTCCAGCGGATCTCGATACCTTAGAGCTGCGCTTTCGCTGGCGGACGGAAAGAATATCACCGGAAGGTGTTCAGCCACATCGTCGAGACCTTGGACGCTCCTGAAGTGTGGCGTTTTCTGGCGACCCTCATAGTGGCGGGCTGGTCGGAGGCAGCAATCACCGATGAGATCGATGCTATGCTGGCCGAACTCGTCGATGAGCGCGAGGAGATCTCCGTCAAGCGCAAGGCGTTTGTGGCGCAGCTCCTCGGCTTAGGCACGGGGTCGGCGTGTCGCTTTTCGCAAACGCCCTGCTTCAAGCGGTCGATCTCATCCTGCGCGGCTGACCTTGGCGCGGCGCATACCGTGGATTCTTCGTCAAATCGAGACGCCCTGCAGGTGGCGAGATATGATCGGACCATTGGATGTGCGGGGCGTGCCGGCGTCGATCGAAGCCCCACTTTCGGTTCCGGACAAGGCAAGACCTGTCGGCTGTGCCGCGCCGCACAGGAGATGATTGATGCCGGCCAATGCGCGATGTTGTTGGCGGCGAGGGGGGAACTTGCCGACATCGAGGCCAAGGAAGGTGTGCTTGTGAAGGTCGGCAACAGGGCGGTATCGCGCTGCGGCGGCGATGAATGCCGCACGGTGCACGGTTGGCTTAGTTGGGCTGTGTTGTGGATCACTGGAGGCTGCACTGCTGAGAGCCTCACTTGACCAAGGCTGCTTCGCGCCCAATTTCGGACGGTGAGGCAAACTTTGCCTTCGCCTGGAAGCAGACATTCCGATCGCCATCTTGATAGTCCACGGCAGAGCCCCGAAGCCGCCGTTCGGTCGAGGACTGCGACGTAGTCGGTCGACCCGCGCCAGTGGCCCGCGATCTTCTGGACAACATTGTTCGCTATGATCTACCCCCTTCCGCCAAGGCGCGTATCCTGCTCAAAGGAAGTTGCCAGCGCAAAAACGAAAGCTAACATCTGGAGTGGCCGCGGTAGCGGCTCGGGGGAATTCGCTTGAAGATCATCAACTGCGGGAACGGCCTACATGTGCGCGAGGTGAAGGGCATCGAGACCTTAGCTTCATTGCCTTCGCACTGGTTCGCTTATACGAACCTCGACCTTGCTACCGCGCCCGGCTCAAGCCGCGAGATCGACGTCATCATCGTGGCGGACGACCGCATACTGGTCGTCGATCTCAAGGATTGGTTCGGCCCGATCGAGAGCCGCGATGGGCATTGGTACAACGCCGGGCGGGACCATGGCCCGTCGCCGGTCGCGAAGATATCTGCCAACGCGCGCCACGTCTTCATTCAGCTCGAGGCCCACCTCAAGCGCCACGCCAAGGGCGCAAAGCCGATCGTCCCTAGGGTACAGGGCCTTGTGGTCCTGACCAAGGCCACAGACCTCAGCGGCATTTCGGAGACCGAGCGGCGGGCGGTAATGCCCGTCGCGGCGTTCACTTCTTCGCTCAAGTCGGTTCCCAAGCGGATCGAGGTGTTCGGCAAAGGGCCACCCGCTGGCATCCTGACCTCGGCGGAGTGGAAGGACCAGCTCTCGAAGTTCTTCAATATGAGCAAGGGCGTCTTCGTACCTGGCCGACGGACCTATGGTGGCTTCTATGCCACGTCCGCCGCACCGGTGTTCGAGCACCCCGAGGGAATCTTCGCGGAGTTCGAGGCGAGCGACGAACGGCAGTCGCCAACCCTCGGAGTCCTGCGGCTATGGGATTTCTCCAAGGCGGAAACTCGCTTCCAGACCGAAGAAGGACGTAGCGAGATCGCTGGTCGCGAGCAGGAGGTCATCGCCTACCTGCAGGACCGGAGCGAACAGTGCGACAGCGTGATTGTCGGCGGCAAGACGCGCGACCCGACCTTCGGCGTACGATACTGGGAGGTCTATGACCGCCGGCGCCGGCTTCACCGTCTGACAGATTTTGGCAGCTCCGAGCTAGCTGACCTTAGCCGGGTCGATCGAATCGAACTGGCTCGCCAATTGCTCTCATCCCTCGACGCGCTTCACCTCGCGGAGGCAGCGCACCTCGACCTCGGACAGCACAGCGTCTGGGTGCAGCGACCGTCAACCGTTCGGCTCTCGCACCTGATGGCGGCAAGCTACCCCGATGTTCGCTCGCTCGGCGAGTCGCGCTTCCAGTTTCTGTCAACAGGCAAGCTGCCAGAGGACATCTTCGGAGTCGAAACAACCCCTAAACGTCGCGACGTGTTCCTCGCCGCTTCCGCCATTCACCGCATCCTCCTGGGCACGGGCCCTGCAACCTCGAGCGGAATTCCCGAGTGGGACAGCGAGTGCGACAAGGCATCCGACTACGTCGAACTTTACGGCTGGCTGGCGTCCGCGCTCGCGCCCGACCCAATGCACCGGTTCAAGGACGCGGGAGACGCGCTGACGGCCTTCAACGCTGCAGTCGCCATCCGGCCCACGCCTGCGGAAGTCATAGCAGGGCTTGAGCGGCATCGCGGCGCGATCAAGAGTCAGATGGCTCTCTTCCAGGCCTATCCGCCTGCCGAGATCCTGCGAGACGACGAGACGCGCGCCTTGTGGCGCTCCTGCAAGGACGGTCGCGAGGTGCTGGTAAAGGTCTGGAAGCGTGCTTCGTGGGGCGACCAGAAGAAGGAAGGATCGCGCATCCTTGATTTCCTAGATCAGCTCGCCGAGCTCTCGGCAGTCGAGCCCGAGGGATGCGCGAAAATTCTGGGTGCGATGTGGCTGGGCGATGCGATCGTCATGATCCAGGAGTGGATCGATCGCCCCGACCTCGCGCTGTTGATGGCGGAGCACCCGGAGCAATTTGGCGAGGAAGCGCGGCTTCAATTAATCGACGCTCTTGCCCGGCGGGTCGAGGAGTTGCACACCCTTCGCCTGGCGCATGGCGACCTCAAACCTGCCAACATCCTCGTCGATCCCGCAGCACCGAGCGACCCGGTTATCGTCGACCTGAGTGACTTTACGACGGCCACCGAAGGCGACACTGTAATTGCGCGCTATGCCCCCGAGAGCGGCGGTCGCTTCGAACGCGATTGCTTCGCGGTCACAGTCATCGGCGAGGAGCTCCTCGCCGGAAGCGATTCGAGAATATCCGGCCGCCTTCGCGAGGCAATCGCGAAGGTGCGAACCGACGACCCGGCGAACGCGACGTTGCTTCCCTTGATCGATGTGCTGGCGGCCGGCGAGCCGCACGACGCGGACTTGGCGACGATCCGGCTCGCTAGCCCACACGTAGGGGCAGGCCCTTTGCTACCGGACGAGGGCCATTATTTCCTGCGCCGCGCCCCCTGGGGACGTACGCTCATTATCCGCGGGGCCTGCGAGGAGCTTGAGGTCAGCATCGGGGCTGACGGAAAGCCCTACCGGCTCAACCGGCGCGCTCTGGAGCAGTCAAGGATCAGGCTTTTCCAGAGGTTCGAGTTCGCGTCACTCGAAGCTGCCATCATCGTCGAGGACGGTCCAGTTACCAATCTGGAAGACCTCACTCCGCTGCTCGAACGCGAGGATGTCACTGCGGCCCTGGGTCCGACGCAGCCCAGGGCGACGGACGCCGAGGTGAGCGCGGAGGGCGAGCAGCCCGCCGAACAACGCGACATCGTTTCAGGCGAGTCGCCCGAGGACGACCTGATCGAGGCGATCGCTGCTGAGCCACCGCCGAACGGTCAGGTAGACGTGGCGATGCTGTGGGGGATCCTCGTCGATGCCGAGCGGGAGTTGGTCACCTATGGGCAGGTTGCCGAGGACAGCGTCTTCGACATAAGCATCAACCGGCACAAGGTCCAGTTTGACCTGATGAGTGGGTCGTTTGACTACAATCGGCGTGACCGTGTCATGGTCGAGCGCGAGGACCGCCGAGGCAATTGGCGGCCCGTCGGCCAACTCGACCTCCAGCGATCCAAGCCTGACACGCTCTATCTGGAAAGCATGCGGCCGGAGCAGCGAAACGGACCGCCGCTAGTGGAGGAGGGCGACGAGCTTCGCTTCCGGAGCCGCATGGAGGAGACCAGCCTCGACCGTCGCCAGGCTGCGGTCAGGCGGATCGTCGGGCGCACCTCGCGTACGCGCAACCTGATCGGAATCCTCGATCCGCGCACCGCGGCAACACCGCAGTCGTTGCCCGATCGCCAGCCGGTCGAAAAGTTGAAGGAGCAGTACGAGCTCAATGACCAGCAGGCCGAGGCCTTGTCAGCTGTGCTCGCCACACGCCCGCTCGCCCTCGTGCAGGGGCCGCCGGGAACAGGCAAGACGGTCTTCATTGCGGCGTTGGTGCATGCCGCTCTCACCTTGGGGCTGGCGCGCAATGTCCTGCTCGCAAGCCAAGCGCATGAAGCGGTCAACAATGCCGCCGAGGCCGTGCTTAAGCTCTTCGCTCGGGCGGGTGAGATACCGAGCATCCTTCGCGTCGGCAACGAGGGTGTTGTCTCAGACCGCCTGCTGCCATTCCACGTCGAGCGAGTCGAGCAGCTCCAGAAGGATAGGTTCCGTGCCGAGATGCGCGAGCGCTTGGCCGTCGCCGCCCAGGGACTGGGCATTCCAGAGGCGCTGACCGACGCGCTGACCCATGTCGAGATTGCGATAAGGCCCGTCGCGGCCCGGCTGGCCAGCTTGCAGGACGAGGAAAGTTCGGCGCAACGAGTAACAGCGCTTCGCGAGACAATCAGCCAGCAGGTCTTGCCGCTTGGCATAGACGACACGCTGCCCGCCGACCTGGCGGCCGAGAAGATTGTCACGACGATTGTCGACGCCTGCCTCCAGGCCATGCCGCAGGGCGAGCGCCCGAGCGCTGACCGTGTTGCTAGGTTCCAGGCAGTCGCAGGGCTAGCACGCGACTTCGTGGGAACAGTCTCGACCGAGCAACGGAGCCTCGAAACTTTCCTCGCCGGAACGCGCCAGATCGTCGCTGGGACCTGTGTGGGGCTCGGCAGATCGGCGCTTGGCTTGACCTCAACACCCTTTGACCTCGTGATCGTCGACGAAGCGGCGCGCTGCACCGCCAGCGAGCTCGCGGTGCCGATCCAGGCGGGCGCATGGATCGTACTCGTCGGCGACCATAAACAGCTTGAGCCACAGCATCCGGAGTCAGTGGTCGACGAAGTCGCCGAGCGCCTCGGCGTGGGCGTGGCGGAGGTTGCGAGGAGCGACTTCGAGCGCATCTTCGAGACACCCTATGGGATTGCCGCGGGTCACACGCTGCGACGGCAATATCGTATGCTCCCACCGATCGGTGAGATTGTCTCGCGGTCATTCTATGGCAAGCGCCTTGAGCATGGTCGCGTGACGCCGATCATCGACGCAGAAGCGCTACCTGCCGACCTCAGCGCGCCTGTCACGTGGTTCGACACGGCGCCGTTTGGCGAGCGCGCCAAGCAAGCCGATCCCAATCATCGCAAGAGCCTGACCAATACGGTTGAGGCAGACGTGATCGTAAGCCTTCTTAAGCGATGGAGCGAATGCCAGCTGTTCCTCGACTGGCTTGCCCAACAAGCAACGCATGCCCATGGCATCGGGATCATTTGCGCCTATTCGGCCCAACGTGACCTCGTGAGGCGCAAAATCGCCTTGGCACCGATCCATCCCTCGCTGCGAGCCGCGATGAAGGTGGACACGATCGACAGCTACCAGGGCAAGGAAAACCCCATCGTGATCGTGTCGCTTGTTCGCAATAATTGGGACGGGCCCGTGCAGGGCGGCTTCAAGACAATTCGGCCTGGATTCCTCGCAAGGCCCAACCGCATCAACGTCGCGATCAGCCGCGCGATGGACCGCCTTGTTATCGTGGGTAGCTTGAAGCGATGGGAGGAGGCCGGGCCGATGGACCGGATCGCGCGGGCCTTTGCCAGTAACGTTGAATACGGGCACGCAAGGGAAGTAGATGCAATGGCTTTACTGGAGAATCGGCTCAACGCCGCGCCCATTGATGGCGCCTTGGAGAAGGCACAATGACCGTCCAGCCCCGCAGTAAGCTGACGCTCGGCCCCGTGCGCGAGGGGCTCGTCGAAGAATCGGAGGACGGCCCGCTCCAGTTGGCGACGATCGACCTAACGCTGCCCTGTCGTCGGTTCGTCGTCGAGCACAAAGTCGCTGATGTTGGCAAGGTCTCCGTGACAGCCGAGTTTCTAATTCGCTTCGTCCGCGCAATGGGAAGCTGCACAGAGGAAGCGGTCCAGTCCTTCTTCGGATATAGCCGGCGCGAGATGGCCTACGTTTTCCACGAGGTCGAGGACGCCGACTACATCCGTCGGAGCGAGGGACGCATCACGCTGACACAGACGGGGCTTTCGCTCTTCCGCCCTGGTGTCGAAGAACCACTTATCTACGAGGTCGAGCGCAAGATCGCACGCGTCGGCTTCGACCTCATCTCGCTGGCGCCCGCCGAAAAGAAATTTCTGAGCTACTTCGAGCGGAACCTTCCCGAACTGCCGCTGGCCGACGTTGAGCAAGTCAGCTCGGCAACGGAAAGGGTGCCGTCGTCGTTCCGTCGGTTCTTTCGCGAGTTCGCGCTGAAGATCGATCCAATCTCGACCCCGCGACGCACGCTCTATTCCATCGACGGGGTGGCGGCTGAGGAGCGCTTTTCGACGCTCGTGCGCGTCCGGTTGATGTCATCGGGGCTCAAGCCAACCTTACCCGACATCGACCTTTCCGAGTGGAAGTCAGACTACGAGTTGTCAGATCGTGAGGCAGTGGGGCTTGCGGTCGCCGAGATGGTCGAGCGCATGGCTGTTGCGCGGCGGGAAGACGATGGCGAGGCATACCAGCTCCTGATCCAACTTGCCCAAGACTATCTTAAGGAATGGACGCGCCGCGATGGGTTAAGCGTGCAGCGCTTCTATCGACACGCCTTCACGAGCCACGGCGACGTCCGTGCTGACCGCCCGACCGTGCCGATCATCGGCAGCCTATTCACCAAGGAAAATGCGCGTAGGCTGTTCGATGTCGCAAGCTACGGCCTGCGCAAAACGCGCCACGCCGCAGCTGCGATCTATTGGGTGGTGCCCCAGGCCCCACTTTGGGGAAGCACCTCGATCATGGCCGAAATCGTCGAACAGTTCCGCGAACAGATCAATCGCTTGAACGAGGATCTCGGTGTGCGGCAGAACGTAGAGACGATTTCGTTGACCGCACAGCGCGCCGAGCGCTGGGTGAAGGAAGCCTTCACCCGCGGGTACGAGTCGAACGCCCGTGTATTTCCCGGCGGGTTCGAAATGCTGCTCGTCCCGGGTGCCTTCGTCGCCGCAACGGTCCACGCGCCGATCGGCCAACAATCGGGCTTGCCGGTCCCTTTGGGCTTTGCGAGTTTCGACTCGCACGTGTTGGCGCGTGCGGGCGAGTTGCTCGACGCGAACGCCGAAGCGTTCAAACTCGGTGACGTGCTCAGACGAAACCTTATCGCGCCGCCCGCAACGGAAAAGACGGAGGACAGTGCAGGAGGGGCCGTGCCCGCCTCAAAATAGCCGCCGCACCCCTCGAACGGCGAACATGATCCAGAAAAGTTGCGGTTCGCGACCTCGGAGACAGCAGCAGCTTCGCGTCACACGTTGTTGACAACTCGCGGTGTCGAAAGGGGTCAATGCGCAACGTGATCGAACGAAGCATAATTTTGAGCGTCGTCGAAACGGCATCTATCCCCAAAAATTCTATAAGCGGTCAGACCGCATGCGGCCCCAAGGCTGCCGGACCGCAATGCGCCCAATCTCAGTCATTCGATCGCCGGATCTCGATTCCGGGAGCTGCCGTTCGCCGACTTGGCCATGGATCCCTAGCTCACATTCTGATTAGTCTTGGCGTATTGCTCCGCTGTCAGTTCCCCGACTGCTTGAATATTCGCCCGGTTGGTCGAAAAGGACGCAGCGCTGCTGAGATTGGGTGAATCCGAAGGCGATGCATTGGTCCAGTGCCGAGCAGCCCCGTTCGCACTCGTTGCGAGAGCGGGCGCTCAGCACCCGGAACCCGTTGCCTGAAAAAGCCTTGCCGTTGAAATACTCGAAATAGGGAGCCGCACTCGACGCCGGCGGCATGTCATCTCCCGAGATAACGCCGCTAGTAGCGCGGGCGTTCATCAAAAGTTGGCCTTGTCGCTCCTTGAGAAAGCACTTTCTGTTCCACGCGTCGTAAGTGAAAGCCCTGCACCAGCTCTCCGAAGCTCGGCACATGGATTCACACTGTTCCACGTTGTCAGCTTGACGGGTCTCTGCGGCCTTACTCTTTATATCCCTGTTGAGGAAACGCCTGAAAGATCCGGATGGTGGCGCGACGGCCACCGCCTCCTCTTCCAACTCGCCAGGCTCCGGCGGCGGTTCTGCCTGTGGAGAGGCAGGTGGATTGACTGGTGGATGATAGCCAGTGACCAGACTGCGAGTGCCGGCCGTGTGTCCTTGGCTTTCCTGCGCGCCTGCTACGCTCGAGAACAGCCTGCAGACGCCGCCATGCGACGAATGATCAAAGCCCGCGCACCCCGAGCGCGCGGAACAAAGCTTGCTGCAGGCCTCAAGCGGCACGCTGACCGTGGCGCTGACCGCCCCGTTCAGGAAGGTCTGCGGGTAGCGGAAGAGCTCCTGGGCCGATTGCGCGTTTGCGGGCCGACCTCCGGCCGGCGGAACAACAGCAGCCGCAAATGCGACCACAAACCCTATCAGTAGTCCAACGGTTCTGCCGCTCAATTGCCGAATGCGATCAGCAAACCTCCGCGGGCACGCAGGATGCATGTCCGATGGTGGCTCGGACACTTGGAGCACCTGCGGATTGTTCATCTGTGACATTGGTTGCCTTTCTCCGCCGCTTTCCGAAGAGAGCCTCAAAAGCTTCCGGGACCGCTCAGCGGACATTTCCGGGATGCGAGAACCGAGAAGGTCCCAAAATGGTTGTTGCAGATGCGGAACTTAGACGGACGTGCCCTCGACGCCGAGGAGGTCGGATCTGGTGAGGCCGCTTTTGACTTTGCTGCCGGCCGCTGACTTGTCGCCTCTCGTTGTTTTTTACGTCTTGGTTTCGCTCGGACGATCGCCGCAGGCTTGCCAGTCTTTTGCGATGTGGCGCTTTTCTGCTTCGTCGCTCCCGCTTCCGACGCACCCTGGCTCGGCTGCGATGTCGGTTGAGCTGCGACTGGCGGATTGGCTGGCGGACGGTAGCCCATGACGAGACTGCGTGTTCCGGCGATGTGTGGCGGGCTCTCACCCGCGCCAGCCACGTTCGCGAACAGCCGACAGAAACCGTCGGACGACGAGTAGTCGAAGCCGATGCATCCCGAACGCGCGAAGCAGAGGTTTCTGCACGACTTCAGCGGCACGCTGACCGTCGCGCTGACGGTACCATTCAGGAGGGTTTGTGGATAATTGAAGAACTCTCCTGTCGACTGCGCGTTCGCTGGCAGAATCCCCGTTGGCGGCACGACAGCAGCAAGCGCGCCCGCAAGTCCCAAAAGAAGTCCCGCCATCCCGCGACGAAGACCACCTGCCAGCATGTTTCCTCCTCGCCTGCTCAGCCTCGCGCTACCGTTCCTGTAAAATGGTCGTGTCCTCGGAAACGGCCGGTGCGAGCTTCCTTTTCAGGCGCATGATGTTCTCGTAGGATTTCTGTATCCGCTCAAGCATTTCCGGGTCCTTGCGCGCTTCCTCGGACAGGAGGGCGGCAACTTTTTCCGGGACCAGGGGGTCTGGATGTTTGTCGTTGGCAAATATCAGGATGTCGTTCCCTGCCAAAACGGCTCGGCGCACCGAGTCCTCAAAGGTGATGGTGTCGGTAATGGCCTGCATCTGCATGTCGTCGCTGATAACCACGCCCTTGAAGTGCATCTTGTCCCGCAGCAGCCCGGTTAACGTCGCGCGGGAAAGCGAGGAGGGGATTTGGGCCGAAAAGGAAAGCTTGTTATTTATCACATGGGCGGACATGACCATGTCGACATCTCCCGACGCGATCAGGTTCTTGTAGGGGAGAAGTTCCTTATCGCTCCATGTCTTGGAAACGTCGGCCATGCCCTTGTGGCTGTCCTTGGTGCTGGAACCGTGCCCAGGGAAGTGTTTCAAGACCGTTAGCACTCCCTTCGCCCGATGCGCTTCGACGAAAGCCTTCGCGTATGCCTCGACCGTCTGCGGATCGGCGGAAAAGCTCCTGCCAAGCTTGCCAATGATGGGATTTGCCGGGTTGACGTTGACATCGACGACGGGAGCCAAGTTGAGGTTGAATCCCAGATCCGAGAGAGCGGAAGCGAGGTCCTGGTAAATCACGCTGGCCTCGTCTGGACTCATGGACTTAGCCACAGTCGCCTCGCTCGGCGTCTCGTTGAACCCCATGGCTCCAGTGAACCTCTGGATACGGCCGCCCTCCTGGTCGACAGCGATGAGCAGCGGGCTTGCCGCGAAACGCTGCAGGCCCTCGTTCAGTTGCCGCACTTGCTTCAGGCCGTCGATATTGCGCCCCAGATAAATGACGCCCGTGATCTTTCCTTCCTCCGCTTGCCTGACGACTCTCGCGTATCCCTCGGCACCGGGCTGGCTGCCGACAAAGCCAACCAGCACCATCTGCCCGATCATCTGACGCAGCCTGGCGTCTTCGATTATGCGATGCAGGTCGACGTTTGGGATGCGGGCTCTCGGCACTGGGGGGTCAGCCTTCAGCGGTGAGGAAAGGCCAAAAAAGGCGCAGGCAACAGCGGTGAGAAATGCGATCCGCGGCGGCATGTTTTAATCCCTCGGAGCGACGGGATGTACAAAGTCGGGAGTGACCGTCCGGCTGTTTTTTCGCGCCGACGTCATGCCTTTTCGCCGCACCGGGTACAGGTTGGTTCCCTGGACCAGGAAACATCGGTTGGGTCTCACGGTCACCCACGTAAACCCACCGCATCCACCGTCCGAGTGACATTGCCCCATGCATTCCTGATAGGAGATCGCAGGCGATTCCATGCCGTTTCCAATGAAGCCGCTCAGGGTGAAAAGCTCCCAGTCGGCAGTCAAGGTCGGAGGAGGGGCCGATGGTTTAGCCTTGAAATAGAGGCCGGACCGTCCCAAAGGGTAGGATTGCACGAAATCGAAGCCCGATTTTAAAAAGCATCGATTCACCTCCTGATTGTAGGTGAACGCCCGGCAGGAGGTTCGGCTGTCACACAGAGCCGAGCAGCTTTCGGCGTTGGGCGCATCGATGCCTTTTGACACGAGATCGCCCCCCCAAAGGTCAACCCCGCTGAAGGACGCATAGTACCAGGACTCGGCATTGGCGGGATCGTGATAGCCTGGAATCCGCTGGCGGGTGCCGCCGGTCGAGAGCGGGTCAGGTTGTGCTGAGGCGACCGCTGGAAACAAACGGCAGAGGTTGGTTGAAGAGGAGTGATCGAACCCGGCGCAGCCCGAACGCTCCAGGCAGATTTTCCGGCAGTCGTCCAAAGGTCGCCGGAACTCGGCACTGGGGGTTCCCCTCAATGCGGTCTCTGGATATTCGAGAAGTTCGCCTCCTGACGCCTGCGCAGCAATTCCAGGCATCGCAAGCGAAAATGTCAGCAGAAACGCCGCCGACGCTGTTCCGACCACGCGCAACCAATGCCGCCTCCGCTGCATTCCGCTTCCCTTGGCCCAACCCATGAAACCGATATGTAAGAGCGGTTGGGTCAAGGACTGATCGACCCTTCGCAGTAGGTGGTGCGAAGGAAATTCTCGTATGCGTTGGCGTGGTTCGAGCCCGTGTCGCTAGCGTCGACGCAAAGCGAGCTCAGCAGGTTGTTGGCTTGCGCATTGCCCTCTAGCGCGAGTTCGAAATACGAACGCGCCGCCTTATTGGAGTCGATCGCGTCCACGCGGTCCGGCGCGAAGGTCCTTGGATCATACCATTTCGCCATTTCGAGCTTCGCGTCCTGGTTGCCTCTCTGCATTGCGAGATTGATCGCCTGCAGCCCGACGCTCCGGTCTCCGCGCTTGAAAGCCTCCTCGCTTAGCGCGAAGAGTTCATGGCCGTCAGTGTCGGTTTCCTTGAGCTTCGCCAGCCTGGCTGCAAGCGGAGGATTTGTCGGGTCGGTGTAATTCGAAAGCAGGCTGCGCGTCGCAGCGGTCGAACCCACGTTCACGCGTCCGGCGCCCACGCTCGCGAACAGGCGGCACTCGTCCTTTTGAGAATGGTCAAACCCCTGACATCCCGAACGCGCCTCGCAGAGTTTCCGGCATTCTTCTATCGGCTTGGAAAACTGGGCGCTGACGATCCCGTTCAGCAGAGTGTCCGGGTAGTTGAAAAGCTCGTTCGCCGCGGAATTTTCCTGTGCTCCCGCTGACAGGGTCATGCCCAGCAAGATTGCAGCAGCCATGGCCGCCATGTACCCCCTGAAGTGGAGGAAATACTTGTCGAAGCTGCTCTTCAGCATGCCATTGTCCCTCTGACGGTTCCATAGGCGGCGAATTGCCGGACCTTGTGATTTTCAATCATTATTCCAGCGTCCCCTCGCAATAAGTGTCCTTCAGGAACCCATTGAACCCAAGGTCTTGAGGAGAACTCGCGCTCTTCGCGCAGAGGGAGCGGAGCATTTCCCTGGCCGCTGTCTCGCCTTCTACCGACAGTTCGAAATAGGCCCTCGCCGCCCTGTTCGCATCCGGTCGATCTGCTCTGCTGGGCTCGAAGGAGCTTGGATCGTACCAGCGCGCAATCTCGAGTTTCGCGTCCTTGTTGCCCCGCTCCATCGCAAGATTGATCGCCTGCAAGCCGATTCCGCGGGCGCCTTCCCGGTATGCCTCGCCGCTTAGGGCGAACAGCTCAACGCCGTTAGTGTCCGTCAGCTTCAGCCTCTCGAAACGCGCGAGCAAAGGCTCGGGGTTGTTGAACCAACCCCTGCTGTCGGCAATGTAGTATCCTCCCCCTGCCAGAAGCAGCGCCAACGGGATCAGTAGGTACAAGAACCGCCTCTTCTTTGGCGGCTGGGCCAAAGGCTGGGGTTTCGGCTCCACCACCCGTGGCAGCTCAACAACCTGTTCGAGGGCCTCTTCAAGCTCCCGTTCTATAGCCTGAGGAATGGACATCTTGAAAGGGGTCAGTTCCTGGGACCAAGCTCCCGGGCTAGGTGGGATCGGCGGCCAGAAGGCGCTCCCCTCAATGTCATGGCCTTCGACTTCGATCTTCACCTGCAGGTCGACCGGGATCTGGTCGCAGACCTCGGGTCCGACGACCAGCGTGGCCGAATTCGCGCCGCGGCTGACGACCGCTGCCTCTACGGTTGCGGGACGCGCCTGCCATCCGGCGGCGCCAAGATAGGGAGCGTCCTTGGACTTGCGCATGATCGACAGTCGCAACCCCGGAGAGCTGCCTAGTTCCTGCGGGAACGTGATCAGGGCATGCCCGAACAGGCGCGTCTCGTCCTCGCTGACTTTGACCGCAACCTTGTTCATCGAGCAGTCCCAACGGGCGCACCAAGCAGCGGCGCGGACTCATCGAGCGCGTCCAGTATGGCCCTCAGGCGCTCGTTCTCCTCGACGTTTATAATGATCCCTTCGCCCGAGAGGACGTTGTCAGTAACCACTTGGTGGAAGGCGTACATCCACTCCGAGAGCGCGAGGTAGGAGAAGTTCCGCCGCTCCACCCCAAGCCCGTCGCAGTCTGAAACGCTCGGACGGCGGGCAAAAACCCTAACTTCACCGTTCTCAGTGCCGTCAGGAGCCAGAGGCCGCTTGTTCTCGGGCATCGCGTCGAAGCCAAGCGTGCTGACGAAACGGTTGATGTGGCTCGTGGCAAGAAAGCCAGCCTTCTCGAGCAGGATGTCGGACCTTTCGACTGAACTTCCCGAGAGCTTGGCAAGGTCCCTGGCTATGCGCTCTTCGAGCCCCGATCGCCGCGCGGCAGATGTAAGCTCGGCGACCAACTCGCTTGCGGACTCTTGCCCGAGGCCAATGGCCTGCAACGCATTGTCGTTTCTCGCGAGTGCGAAAAGGCCGTCCGTCCAATGCCTGATGGCTGACCGGGCGAGATAGGCTTCGCGCGGCAGCGCTTTCTGCGAAACCGACTCCCCGGAGGAAACCACGGCCGCGGCCACCTTCTTCTTGCTGCCGGGCAATGGAGGGGCGCCGGGCCGCGGAGGCGCCGGTCGCTTCTTCGCCGCGGCGTCTGTCCGTCCTTCGGAACCTTCCTCCGGCGCGTTCTGCCGCTTGAGGCGGTTGCCGTACTCGATGTGAAGGTGTTCGGAGATTCCGTTCTGCGATATCTGCAGCATCTTCATGGCGGTCCCGAACTGGTCCCGCTCCCAAACCTCGGTGAAGTTTGCGAGAATCTGGTCCGAGACTTCCCGACGCTCGGCTATCCGCTTGTTGATGTCGCTTTCGATGAAATACGGAGCGAGCACACGGCGGATATCGTGGGCTATGTCCCCGACGCGGCCTCGTATCTGTGAATACTTGATGTCGGGACGACAGATGGCCGCGAGGTTCTCCGCCAGATAGCTTACGCCGCCATCGTTCAGCCTGAGGGCCTCGTCGAAGGCCTTGGCCGGCTCGCGGAAGTGCTGCTGAACTTCACTGACCTGAAGATACGCCTCGCGCAGCGCGGCGACCTTCGCGACCTTGTCGGGCAATATCTCGGTCTCCACGCCGCCTTTGTACTTGATCAGGGACTCTGCCTTGAAGTTCGGGTTGCGCAGCCAGTAAGAGTTGTTGAAAGGCCTGTCCGGCATCCATTCGAACGGCCACTTGTGGGCCTTGCCGAAAAAGCGCGTTAGCGAGGCGCCCAGGCGCGCGCTGAAACGATCCGCCAGGCTCTGTCCTTCCTCGCCCGCCTTTTCGCTGAAGTGCATGTCGAACATCGTCAGCACCAGGAACAGCGCAGTCTCGGTCCGGGCCCGATCGAGCGGGCTTTCCCCGTGCGAGGTTCTGATCCAGTCGTCGATCATGTCGGGAAGGGTCGCGACGTCCTGGTTCGAGGGCTTGATGCACAGCAGCATGCTCGAAAGCTCCTGCTCTGCAACGTAGCGGTCGAAGAGGTAGGCAACCTTGCCCCGGACGAAGAGTTCCTTGAGCGCGTCGGGGTTGCCCTCGATGAAGGCCTGAAGGTCCACCTTCTGCCTGCTGCGAGCGCCCGGGAAGTCCAGGAGGTCTGTGTGCTCGAAGAACGGCCATGGCTGTTCCGATATCGCAATCCGGAGTTCAGCCACCAATGCGGCGATAACGGGTCTCGGCAACGAAACCGTCGATCCTTTCATTGGCCGGATCAGCAACTCGTCCTGGCCGGATTTTCCGAGCCCCCGCAGCGTCTCGACGTCTATGATGCTGCTTTCCCGGGGAACCAGCGCCTCGACAGGGCAGTAGGCATCCTTGGCGAACCCCAGGCTCTCAAGGGCGGTGACGAGTTCGACGAAGAGATCGGTAAATTTCTGCAGACCGCCCCATAGCACGGAAAAAAGGTCGCCGCGGTCGGCAATGGAAAGCCGGGAGCCAAGGAAGGCCGCTTCCTCCCAGTAGGCCCCTAGCGTTTCGATGTTCGGCAACCCGGCGAACTGCTTCTCGAAATACTCCTGGAGGTCCCACACGTCCTCCTCGGCCAGGCCATCCGTCGCTGCCTGCGGCATAGCCCGGCTCTTCGCCCTTTCCAGGGTGGACAGGACGCTGTCGGAAGTCAGCGGCGCGCGTTTCTTCGCGTCTCCGTCAAGGAAGAAGCTGTTGCCCAGGACCTTGGCCACGTCCGTTTCGCTCAGCATCCTCAGCACAACGGGCGCGCCGGGCGGACTTGGCTCTTCTCGAACCGAAAAGCGGGTGACAAGCCCGGTCGACTCCCGATCGCCACCGGGGTTGATCTCCCGGATGAAATCGACCTCCCGCCCGAGATCGCCGAAGCGAGCCATCAAGGGCGCGCTTCCATTGCGGGCCAGGACGGACACAAGATAAGACTTGCCAGCCTGGCTGGGGCCGAACACCCCGACGCACATGGGGCGGTCTATGGCCAGCATCGCCTTCCGGGTGGCAACGATCGACTTCTTGAGCTGCTGCTCGGCGCCCGAGCGCGTGCTGCCGACCCGCTCCGCGTTTGCTGAGGCTCCGATCCAGACAAGGCCCTCCTGCGCCGATTTCAGCGCCGTGTCGCAGGTCTTCTTCAACTCTTTACGCATGCCTTCAGCTTTCACTGGATGGAGATAATTCCGGTATCGAGCCAGTAGCCGTCGCCCGCCTCGACCGCGAGCGTGTCCAGCTTCAGCTCCATGATGCGCTTGACCGGAGAGCCGTCGGCGTCCTCCGCGTCCTGAACCACGAACTCCTCGCGGGTCGCCTCGCTCGTAAGAAGCGCGATCTCGTTCGCCTCGTCGTCTTCCGGCACCTGCACATTGCGCGCGATCGTGACGCGGACCGGCTTTCGCACGCTCCGCGCCGATCGCGTCTGCGCGGTGGTCAGCTTGTAGAGCGGAGTCGCCACCCAGCGCTCCAGTGGAAGCTGCCTGAAGCCAATGCGAAGCGGGCTGTGGTAGTCGAATTCCGCCTCGGCTTCCGCCGTTGCGGCATCGAGGTCGATGTCCGAGAAAAGCAGGGTTTCGTCCGGCAGCACGGAGCTGCCCTGAAGCCGACCGATGTACCGGGCCGTCGACTTCATCCTGAGGTACTGGGAATAGAGGGTGAAGTTGGTGATCTGCCGTTCCGCGAGCGCGCACAGCATTGCGCCCACGACCGCGGTCGTCTTTGGATCGTCGATGTGCGTGTTGCTGACGCCCCGGAAGGGATACCACGTGCCGACGCGATAGTCCTTGATCGGAATGACGCGGTCAGGCCGGACCGACATCTTGTTCATGAACAGGCTTATCATCTGTGGCAGGCGCATCGGCCGCCCGGTCAGCAGCACCACGTCAGCGTCCAGATGGTTGATCGCTTCCGCGATGTTGTCGAACACGCCGTCGAAGATCGACAGGACGCACTCTTCGACCGCCAGCGGGTCGACTGCTATGTCGCAGTCGGAGACCGTGAACTCTCCGGCTCCCAGAGCCCCTATGCTGTCCTTGAGATATCCGAGGATGCGCGCGTCAACCGGAATGTCGCCTCCGGCCGTCGTTCGTCCCCCGGTCTCGAAGAAACTGCCTGCCTTCCGGATTTCCGTCTTGCGGCTCGTCGCAGGCATCGCTTCGCATTCGGACAGAACCGCGATGGCGATTGGCTGCAGAACCTGCAGAACGAACTGGCGTCGCAGGTGCTTTTCCTGCTCGGACATGTTCGGGTTGTCGCCTGCGAAGCGGTCCTTGAGATAGTTCCGCGCGTTCGGGAGGCCCGCTTGAGCCAGGCCTTCCTCGAGCCTGGGTATGACAAGCCGCTCGATAACCACCTTGAGGAGGTCGTCCCCCGCGATACGGAATCCCTCCCGAAAGTTCTGGTCGGGGAAAAGGGCGACATTGTCGGTTTGAAAATAGGTCGTAACCATGAGGTCGGTGGTGCCGCCGCCCACGTCGACGCTGGCGACGCGCAGGGACCGTTCGAGCTTCTCCTTGGCCTTGGACGCCGGGAGCGCCTTCGGCCTCTCCCTGTCCTTGCCGAGCATGTCGAACAGCGTCCTGATCGACCCGCCCAGCTTGTGCACGGCCTCGCCGTAGAGATAGACCAGATGAACTGAACTCGCCTCGTCCCAGGAGCAGTGGATTTCCGGACGCTGGCTGTTTATGCCGCTGTCGCTGTCGCCCCATCCCGACAGGGACCAGAGAAGCTTGACCGCGGCTTCTGCGCGCGACCGCAGGATGCGCTGCTCCTGGATCGGGGTCGCTGACGGGATCGTCAGGATGATCCTGCGCAGGCGTCGCGGAGAATCTTTGAGTCTTCTCTCCCGGCGGGTGCCGGGGTTGTTCATCATCGACATCGCCTGCGCAATGATTTCGACAAGCATGAACGTGAAGAAGGACGACCTCGAGAAGCAGAAGCGGCTCGCCGTCTGCAGTTCGCTCTCTTTGACTTTCAACCTGAACTGGCGCCTGTCGCTCTCGAGCTGTTCGAGGACGTCGCCGCGGTCGTTTATGAAGCGGTACATGGAGCGCTCGATCAGCGGCTCGGTTCCCGCATGGCCCGCCGAGGCCGAGCGGAACTTCCACTCCTGGAGAACCGGATCGGAACTCCACAGGTACCGCTTCGGCGAAGAAAGCCCCGTGGCCGCCTCGGTGCCTTCCGACTCCCCGCGCAGGCGGGAGGCCTCGGGGCCGATGCGGAGCAGGCTTGGCCAAAAGAATGCCCGCGGTCGGCCTGACCGCCTGGCGATGTCTTCCGCTCCGAATTCCCCGGCCACCAGTTCGCACTGGCTTTCGAACGGATCGCGATAGACGAGTTCGGGCTTGGAAAGGTCGCGCAATTCCAGCACGACGGAGTTGTTGAGGTCGACGTTCACGTCGTCCGGGAACGACTGGATCAGAAGTCCGCACGACCGCGAGTTCCCGATGTCGAGCACCAGGTCGACGTCGACTGGATGGACGTTCCTGTTGTCGCTGACCGTGTCGATGAGGGTGACGCGAACGGGCTTGATCACGCTGGCGAGAAACTGGACGAAGGTTATGTAGCGGGCGAGGTGCTCGAACTGGAAAGGAAAGTCATCGGGCCTCAGCTCCTTGCCCTTCCTCTGAAGCTTCTTGAAGGAGTGGAGGATGTCCCTCAGCCAATCGTCCAGCCATTTCTGGGCGTCCACGGGCCCTTGTCCGGGAACGTCGACCTTATGGGAAAGGAACGAGATGACGTCTGGAAGCTGGCTGACGAACCGGAACGATTCTGTCCGCATCGCGTCTTCCGGACAGGGCGCGAGATAGGGACGGTTCGTCTTGCGGGGCGCAAGCGAGCTGTCGAATGCGAAGATTGCCCTGTGCGTTCCCTTCCGGTCGCCATGGGCGTTCCTGGTTTCCGTAACCCTTACCCGGACCCAGTCGGTCGGGCCCTGTGCGTAAATTTCGTTGCCCAGCGAGTCCTTTCCGGGTTCGATCTTGAAGAACGGCACCGGAACCCAGCGGTCGAGGAAGGTCTCGAGCGCCCTCGACTTCGCGATGTCGTATACCACGTCGTCGCCACTCGGGGGATACGGCGGCTGGTCAGAGTCGGGGTCGTCATCGTTCCAGTTCGGAAGCAGGCGGATCAGCGTCTTTCCATCCGACCCCGTTTCGCCCGGCGACACACGCTCGATGAACGACCTCGTAAGACGCGGCGAAGCGTCGAAGTCAAACCCGAACTCGACGAACTGGAGGCCGCTGTCCGGCACCAGCGTGAAGCCGTCGCTGAAATCGGCGAGGTTGGTCAGCATCGATTCGTCCTGTCAGGCTGGTGGCGGCTTGCTGCAGTCATGGAACATTGAACTCCATGACTTTCATCTGCGTCGCGTCGTGAGACTCTTCAGTCACGCTGCCCGGGTAGCTTTGAGTGGCGTCACCCTTCTTGAGGATGACGTTGAAATCCGTCCGCCGGGCAGGATCTCCGCGCTTGTTGAACATTCTCAGGTAGACCTCGTAGTGTCCGGGCGGTGGCTTGCTCGCCCACGTTATGTGTTCGACCGGCTTGGTGCTCTCTCCATTGAGATTCATGTCGATGTCGTGCACGCCCCCGCATTTCGGCTGTCCGTCCAGAAGCACCATTCCGCCGTCCGGGCACTTCACGAAGAGGTCCAGGTCGGTCCGGTTGTTCCAGATGAGCGTCACCTGCGTCTGGCCTTCCGCACCGCCTGCGCTTTCGACGCGATTGTCTGCTTCCTGCGCTGGGTCAGTCTGCTCGGCCCTTGGCGCCGGAGCGGGGGGCTGGCACGAGTTCAGGTGCCGCCGCAGCTGCTCCTCGATGACAGCTTCTTCCGACATGAGTTCCCGCGTGCGCAAGCTACTATGGTCGACAGTCGGCTGCGGCGCCGCAAGGGCGCAGTAAGCGCCTCCGCCCTTTCCAAATGCGGTGACTCCGAACGGAAGGACCAAGCCGCAAGCCGGGAGCAGCAGCCACGCGGTCGCCCCCGCGAGTGCTACGGGAACAAGCCAAAGAAGCCTGCGGGCGACCGACTGCCACCAGGCAGGTCCAGCAGATCGCACGGGCCGCTCCGTTGCTGTGTCCGCAACAGAAGCCGTCGGCGGGCGGTCCCGGGCGGCTTCAGCAATCTGTCCCTTGCCGCTGGTTTCCGCGTCATGTTTTTCGTAACCCCATGCCGTAAGCACGAGCACTCCGTCGCTCCCGTCGGAGCCGCCGGAAACCCATACGTTCTCGTCGTCGGGGAATGTCACCGCGTTGCGCAGCGCAGTAGCCGTCGAGCGGGCTGCCGGGTCGGTGCGAGCCTCATGCGCGGCGGCCGCACGAAGAACTGCGCGGACGGATTGGTCGAGCCGCGCCTTGTAGACGGACGCCGTTTCGGGCGGGAGGTCCGTCAGCCGGACAAGAGGCTCGTCGCGCTCGGTATACCAGTCGATCCCAGAGCCGTCCTTTCGCGGCACCGGTTCGGCCAGCTCGAGGCCTATGCCCCCGGGGAATTCCCGTCCGAGCACGGCTTGAAGCCTATGGACCGAGCGCTCCGCGGTCGACCCGAGGGAACGCATCAGGCTGAGGGTCGTGGTCGCGACGAACTGGCTCATTTGACAGGGCCTTCCGTTGGCCCTGCGGCCGCGGCTATTCCCGTGGCCGGATTACACGGCTGATCGGCGCCGGCCACCGTCACGCCGTTGGCTGACAGGAACCGGATGGCGTCGCTCGCGCCGAGGGAGAAGTTCAGCTTCTGAACGTTCCCCCCGTCGAGGACTATGAAGGTGTTGACTCCGACGGCCCGGCCGCAGGCGTCCGAAAGGGGACCTCCGCTGTTGCCGGGGGAAATGTTCGCGGAATGGGTAATGACCTTTGCCGCCCCGCCCTGAGGCATGGCCATGACGTTGCCCTGCGTGACGACCATCTCAAGATTGGCAAGCCCCGTGGTGTCGCCATTGAGGATCGCTCGATAAGTGCTGTCCATCGACATCACGAATGACGGAAAGCCCCCCGCGATGACGCTGTCCAGCCTGGCGATTTCCGTAGAAAGGTGCAGGGGCCTCACAGTGCTGGGGCATCATCCACCCGAAGGAGGGCAAAGTCCGGATTTCCAGTCTCGCTGCTTGCGGATCTTGCAACGACACGGGCGGGAACCGCACGCCCGAGTGCCTTGCTGGCGACGAATACCGTCCCCCCGGCGCCCTCGACAACGTGGTTGTTGGTGAGGATTTCCCTCTGGCTCACAAAGAACCCGCTTCCAGTGCTGAGGGAGTCCGCCGAGGGTGCGAGCACGAGGACCGTCGCCGAGTCCAGGGCGGCGAGAAGCGAATGCGGTGAGCCGGGGGCAGGCGCCTGCCCGCGGGCGGCTCCTGACGCGCCGTTTTCTGTTCCACCGCCGGACTCATGGAGCGGCGGACCGAGAACAGATGAATCTGCCTCGCATGCAGCCTTTGCGAGCTCCCTTTTCATTTTGCCGATTCGCTCTTCAAGGCTCCGGTTGACCTCCTCGTTGTTCACGAGTGGAGCTGTCGGTGGCGGCGGGAGCGCTTCCGGATAAACGAGGTTGCCCGGCGAGGCCGCGTAGATCAGGCAGGCGGCGAACACCAACGAAAGGGCAGCTATGGGCCAAAGCCAAGACTGTTTGTGTCGAGCTGGCGCCGTTGATTGAGCCTCTTGCGTGGATGCTGCGGTGGCCTCGGGTGCAATCACGCGCCGCGGGGGAGACAGTCCGGCAGTGGCGAAACCTCCCAGGGCAGCCCACGCCTGACCAGGCACCCGGGGGGACATGCCGCTTGGAAGGTAGGGGCCAATTGTCTGCTCGCTGTGCCGCACGAATGCGGCGCGGGAGGAGCGGGCTTCCTCCGGCAGCACTCCCCAATTCGTGAGGACGGCGTTCTCGCCGACGGCGACGATAGAGGCTTCGTCCGCGACATTGAGCATCGCCCCAACGGTCCCGCCGATTTCCCGGTCCGCCAGGGCTGGTCGAAGCGCCTCGATCCGCGCGGCCAAGTTCGACTCGATCCGCGACCGTTTTCCCCGATCGAGTTCGCCCAGTTGCTTCGGCTCCTCGTCGAAGCTGCTGAACCACGCCACGACCAGGCGGCCGCCCTCCTGCTCCTTGGCGTTCGGTTCCGCGAACAGCCGCGAGGTGTTGTCCCCGCACAGTTCATCTATGCGGGCGAATGCCGTTTCGCAGTCGTGCCACAGCGGTTTCCCTGCGACAGCCAACACGTCCACGGCACGCGCGGACGTTGAACGAACGAAGTGGACATTGCCCCCCCGAGCCATTAGGCACCTTCCCCTTGCCGCAATAAATCGTTGACCATGCGGCGTCCCCGGCCTCATATTTCGACGTAAAAAACGCAGTGTCAACGAGCCCTCAAGTAGATTCGACTCAGATGCTTAACCTGTAGCGGGCTCGCAGCCTATTTCACGTCTTGGCGACCGTTTCTATCTTGAACCCAATTTCGCGGTGCTCATCCCCCATTTATAGCTGGAAATGCAAATTCTGGAGAATTACGGTGGCGCCGGGCTGGTATTGCCGAGCCCTAAAGGGGCATTGCCTACGGCAAAGAAAAATGAGGCAACAGGAAAGATCGCGACCTGTCATGAGAATCCTGGCTGGCCGTCTAGTTCGACCCTCCACGTCGCCAGTCATGACATCAAGCCGGCGAACTTCGCTGACTTGGCGATCAAGTCCACTTGAAACAGAATAACAGCGGCCGGGGGAAACATGTTTGCGCATCTTTTTCGCTGCGGATTCCAAGAGTTCGTGCTCGGAGTCGCCGGGTCGTCTCTGGCAACTCTCGTCCTTCTAGTCGGCATTCAACCGATCGGCGCGCAAACCACGGCAGTGTTCTTCGACTATCCCGGGACCTCACTGAACGGGTTCGTCAGCGCGCAGGTCATCGCACCCTTGGAGGCGTGTCGTTCCCTTTGCACCTCGCGTTCGGGCTGCGTTGGGTTTGACCACTCGACCGAGGGCGGCGTTTGTCGGCTTTTGGCGAGCGTAGGCTCCGCCAGCCAAAATCGGCTTTCGACGGCAGCCACGCGGAACCTGGTCGCCGGCTATCGTCCTCCCTCAAATCCACCCGAGGCGCCTTCCGCCGTCCAGCCGAAACCCGCAGTTGTGCGCTCGGAGCCGCCAGACATCAGTGGCCGCAAGGTGAGTTATCGATCGATTCCTGGCGACCCGAGGCCGATAGGCTGGGTCTATATCAATGTCTGCAGCGGAGCCCCGGTCGATGCGGCCTCAATTCGCAGTTCGATCAACGGATATGTTTTTGAATCGTTGCGCGTCATTCCGGGCAGAATTGAACAGTTTGACAGGAACACCACACCGCAATGTGCGCTGGTGCCCAAGGCCGTTGGCTATGCCTCGCCGAGCGCCGAGGAATGGAGAATTGGAGCGGTGCTGGAGGAGATGCGTCCGATCCTTCGTGCTGCAGGAGTGGGAACGCGCGCGGACGGTCTATTGCCCATGCAAGGTTCTGACCGCTACCGCATCGATATATGGCTTAGTCACGAGTGAATGCCTCGGCTTCACTGCGGGACCGGCAGCGCGGCGAAATCCGAACCGATGCCGTTGGGATAACCGAAAAAATCGTGATCGGGATGTCCCAAGACCCTTCGACGCTAATATGCGAAGGTAAGCCCCACCGAATGGACACTTCAACGGCTCGATCCTATCAGCAGCCATCGAGTGCCTTTATGCCTTCGATGTAGTCCTTGCCGCCCTCATTCACTGTCCTCACTTCGGCGCGGCCAGTGCATGTCGTCGCACCCTTCCTGAACGCATAGCTGACGAAGAACAAGTCTTCTGCCTTCGCTTGTATGCCGAGAAGCTTAAGGGGCGCCTGCATCCCTCCGTAGAAGCCACTCAGCGCGGCTGCTGAGAGAGGACCCTTGGTGCTCTTTTCTGGAACTACAAACCGCGCCGCCTCCTTGCCGTCCCCAGTGCCGAGGGCCAGATAAAACGCCCGCACGACAGTCGCGGCAGTGCCATATTGTTCAGTGATGTCCTCTTCAGGCGCGATGCTCCCGACAACGGCCATGAGCGGGGCTCGGTGATTTGCGTTATTTGCAGCCCATCGATCAACGACGCCGACAGTCACGCGGCGTCCGATCAACGATGCCATGGCGCTTTCCATACCGCCCACCGGCACGACGTGAACCTCGCGGAAACTGGATGCGGGATCAGCAAAGTCCGCGCCCTCAAGGCAGATGTCGGCATCCAGTTCCAGTAGGTAAGTCGGCTCGGGCTGATCTCCTGCCTGCACGTCTTTGTAGTTCGGCGGCCCGGGAAGTATCCGACGATCGAGTTGGCCGCTCAGCTGCGATGGCTGCCCTTTTGAGATGTCGTAGCAGGCGGCCTGCGCTCCGCTGACCGCAACGACACCGTAGAAAACCAATGCGGTTGCCCCAAGATATTTCATAGTTCGCTCCCCACAAAGCCAATGCCATATGGCATTCATTCATGGCGTCGTTCAACCGATACATGACCGAGTGTTTTTAACCCTCGTTCTTTGCAAGATCGTCGCCAAATGCTCGATGCGCATCATAACCTCGCCGCGTGACGGCTGGGTCGGCGAACGTCAGGCAAGAGTCGGGCAGCATGTGCGCGCAGGCACTCTGTTGGTCGCCGTCGTTCCTCGGAGCGTAGGTCGTGGCCAATTTTCAAGGAGACACAGATTGCCGCGTTGTGCATTGGCGGCAGGATTGCAGTATCAGTCGAGCCGTCCCCGGGAGGGACGCATTGAGAGCTTGTCGCCAGCCAGCGGGGCACAGTTTGCACTCCTACCGGCAGACAACTCGGCCGGCAATTTCACCCACATCGTTCAACGCATACCAGTTAAGATTACCTTAGATCAGGGGAAAGCAGGCCTCGATTGCTTGCGACTCGGTATGTCAGCTTTCGTCGCAATGTCACCTGCTAGGCATCCCGGACGACAGAGTGGAACCGCAACGCGCAAATTGATGATCTGAAGTGATGGCCGACGACGGGAGGAGCTCGCCCGCTCCCATGACCAGACACGAACGTCGTCAATGGGACGGCAGCGAAACGTCCGCCTATTCACGACTTCAGCCCAAAAGCTGCCAGTCAGCTGCCGGCCCCGCAACAGTCTAGCGGCGTTTCTCTGGTGGCCAATCATGGCTGCAGGAGAAGCGAAATGGGACACTCGTGCTACGACCTCACCGACTCCGACCGCCGGGCATGGAATGCCGGGAAGAAGGTCGGGACGAAACGACCTCTGAAACCTCGACAGATATGGGCGATACGCTTCTTTCTCGATCGAGAGCTGCGTCTGCGAGACAGAGCGCTCTTCGATTTGGCGATCGACAGCAAGTTGCGCGGCTGCGATCTCGTCAAGATCAAAATCGGCAACCTCGTGGTAGGACCGGAAGTCCGAACTCGCGCGATGGTCATCCAACAGAAAACTGGCCGACCTGTTCAGTTCGAGTTGATGAGCGACGTACGCTCCAGCCTTTCTCGCATGGCTGGAGCGACGCGGCGGAACAGTCGATGATTACGCGTTTCCGAGCAGGATCAATCCAAGGGCTCACATGAGTACAAGGCAGTATGCACGCCTCGTCGACGAATGGGTC
Organism: Mesorhizobium sp. C416B; assembly: GCF_030323165.1. Taxonomy (NCBI): domain Bacteria; kingdom Pseudomonadati; phylum Pseudomonadota; class Alphaproteobacteria; order Hyphomicrobiales; family Phyllobacteriaceae; genus Mesorhizobium; species Mesorhizobium sp. C416B. Next base: position 2,352,361 of record NZ_CP100471.1, on the reverse strand, counting down.
GAGGCGATCGGGCTTAGACCAGAGGAATACGGAACCCATTCCCTGCGTCGCACCAAGGCCTCGATTATCTACAAAGCGACGGGAAATCTGCGAGCCATCCAGATTTTAGTCGATGTTGAGGATGCTCTCGAACTTTCCGAGGCAACTGAGGTTTGATCAGGTGCGGCTCCACTTCACGAGTGGAGCCGTGACCAAATTGCGCCGGTGGGTTCAACCGGTCATCGTAACACCTTCTGTAGCCTATCGGCCGGCGTTTCGAAGTCCAGGGTTTTCGGGGTCGCTGATTGAGCTGCAGGGCGACGGCGTTGAGTTGGGCCTGCGAGACATGGGAGAGGTTGGTTTCTCTCGGGAAGTACTGCCTGAGCAGACCGTTGGTATTTTCATTGCTGCCGCGCTGACAGGGACTTCGCGGATCGCAGAAGTAGACCTGTAGATCGGTTGCAACGGTGAAGCTCATGTGCCGAGCCATCTCCTTGCCCTGGTCCCACGTTAGCGAGCGTCGTAACTCTTCGGGCAATGTGCCGATCGTCTGGGCAAGGGCCGCCACGACGGTGGCCGAGTCCCTCCTCGCCACCTTTACAAGCATCGTGAACCGGCTGTGTCGCTCGACAAGGGTGGCGATGTGCGTGTCGTTCGCGCCGGTGAGCAGATCACCCTCCCAATGGCCTGGGATGGCGCGATCCTCAGCCTCGGCGGGGCGCTCGCGGATGGAGATCATATCGAGTATTTGTCCTTGCCCCGTCCGGCTCTGTGCGCCTTTTGCGAGCCGCATCTGTCGTTTGGTACACAGGTGCGCTGATAGTTCCTTCTTGAGCGCCCCTCGCGACTGGATGAATCGACTGCGATAGATCGCTTCATGAGATATCCGCATGCTTGGATCGCCTGGGTACTCTCGCCTCAGCCAGCCCGCTATCTGCTCCGGGGACCATTGCAGCGCTAGCTTTTGCGCCACCTGCCATCGTAGCCGCCCAGAGCTTGCCAGGCGACACTGCTTCGGGCGCAGCGCTCGCACCCAAGCATGCTTGTCGGCCCGGGTTGCACGATACGCTTGTGCACCGCCATTGCGCGAGATAACGCGACATATTGTCGATGGGGATCGCCCGAGACTTCGTGCAATAGCGCGGATCGCAAGACCCGCCGCGATCCCGCGAGAGATCTCTTCGCGTTCCGCCAGCCCGAGCGCCAAGGCCCCTCTACGCCTAGCTGACGGAGCAATGCCGCTGCGTAAGGATACGATCCGCTGAACGCCGGTCTTGTTCCGGCGGTCAAGTGCTCTGACCTCGGTTCCATCGCTCCCAAAGCTCGACCTTCTGCGCTGACGTAAACCAGATCCGTGACGTCACCATGCAACACCTCTTCATCCTCTCAGATTAAAGCGGGTTGCGACGACCGGTTGAACCCGCCGCCTCATTCCGGTCGTTCGCCCACCTTCCGAAAACGGGTCGCCGGCGGTGAACTCAACTCTAACTTGTCGTCAGTAAGTTGTGTTCCGTGCCTCCTGGCCTAAGCGATTGCGTTCTTGCAATATCTCAGCTCAGCTCCGGCGTTAATTTAGATCAATCTAATGGACCCCTAATGAGTGCGCGCTTATCGACGGCCATTAGGATCGGGGAAGCCGCAAAGGCGATCTTCCGAAAAACTCAGAGCTTTCCAAGCCGAGAATTCGGAAAGCATGCAGACCTGAGCGAACGCGAACACGTCGGTGTTGAACCGATGCTTTTGGCGCTTTCTATGGAGCTGGCACTCAAAGCGTGGTTCGTCTTCGACCACGAAAATCCAAAAGTCGTCAAATCGCACAACCTGATAAGGCTGTTTGATCGCCTAAAGCCCGAAAGCCAAGAGAAACTCGACGCGGAGTTCAAAAGGTCAGTGGTCCCGTATCATCCCAATGGTTTCTACATCGAGTACAGCATTCGTCACATTCTGTATCAACACCAAGATGCCTTCACCGACTGGCGCTATCTTCACGAGGCAAAGAAATCGATGATGTTCGATCAGAGTGCTTTTGAGGCAACGCTCGAAATGGTGCTCCGTGAGTTCGAGAAGAGGTATCGGATTGAGCGGGTGAAGCCGCTTTGGCCATCCTGAATGTAGTCAGGATCGGAGGCCCCGATGCGGCCTTGATTGTTTCGAGCGGTAGCTTTGGGACCGGAGCTTTCCTTGCCGGAAGGGCTAACGACCGCAACGAGGCGGGCAGCGGCCTGACCGTCCCGGGCTTCAGGACCACGTGGCCTCGTCCGAAACCCACTTATGGAACGCGGCGATACGAGGGTCGGTCCAGCAATCTTTTCTGCAACACAAATGATAGGCCTCCGTGTCGTCAGAGATCTGCATATCTTTGAACGGCAGCACCAGTTCTCCCTTGGCAATCTCGTCGTGAAGCACAGAGAGGTCTCCGATCGCGACGCCCTGGCCCATGGCCGCGGCACGATAGGCCATATCGGCACTGGGAAAAACCTCACCCGAGTTCACGTCAAGAAGGTTCGGCGCAAATCGCCCAGCCCAAACTTTCCAATCGTGCCGATCAGGCGTCTCGTGCAGCAGGTTATGGTGAACCAGGTCGGCAGGAAACGTTATTGGCACGCCCCTCTCCAGTAGCTTTGGAGAGCAAACTGGGGTGCCGAACGATTGCAACACCAACACCGCCTCGATATCTTTCGGCCGATTTGGATAACCGCAGTCAAAGGCGAGATCGAACTCACCTCCGAAGAAAATTTCCCAGTCAAAAGGAGCGGTCGTTACCCGAATACCGATTGCAGGCCATTGCTGCTTGAAACGGTCAAGCCGCGGGAGCAGCCACCGAATGGAGAAGGTGGGCGGGCAGATAACCTTCAGATGCCGAGGCTGGCGTTGCACGTCTTGAGCTCCCGCGGCAATGCTTTCGAACGCGGCCGCCAGGATCGGTTGAAAATTGCGCCCCGCATCGGTCAAAACCAACCGGCGCGGCAATCGTCGAAACAATTCCACTTGCAATGCTGTTTCCAACAGCTTGACGTGCCTGCTGATCGCTCCTTCGGTCACGCATAGCTCCTCAGCCGCGCGCGCAAAGCTTTCGTGGCGCGCGGCTGCTTCAAAGGCCCGAAGCGCATTGAGTGAAGGGAGACGCATCGACTGTCACTACCTCAGGAATTCTGAGCCTATCCCAGAGAAAGACTGGTTTGTAGCCGGTACGCTGTCTGCCTACGCTGTCATCTGCAAGCGCGAGGTTGGCACGGAGGCCTGACGGTGAGCAACAATCTTCTTGCATCGACGTTTCAGGACTTGTCCCATGAGGTTCGAGCAATCAGAATAGCTCGCTATGTCTCAAGATGGCGGCAACGGCATTTCTACCGCCGTGACCTAGCGCGACTATCGGGGGTAGCGCCGCACATGATCGACGATATTGGATTGACGGAGGACGAAGTGGAGTCTGAACTTGCAAAGCCATTCTGGCGATGATCGGATCCTGACTAGGCCGACCACTTGAAAGCTGGAACCCTTTGTCGAGTGCGCTAAGCTCCCCCTCAGGTCAAGTCACGACGCGCCCACGCCAACCCTGAATGTCCGGCCTTGAAGATTCGCAGACCGAAGCTGCCGGTCAGCTACCGGCTCAAAAAATCTACCGGTCAGCAATGCGCCTTAACTCGACCAGAGAGTTCAATTTTGCAGCGGCCCGAATGGAGACATCGCCGGCGACCACGCCGGACGCCGCGGTTGCGCCTCAAAATCGTTGTTAAAGAATGGCCCCTAATTCGGCTGATCAATTGCCGCCCTCAAGCGGGCTCAGCCCGCGGGGCTTTCCCTTCTCACCAATTTCCCGTCTGGTTCTGCGCTGCACTCTTAAGCGCGAGAGAGGCGGATGTATCGAAACTGTCGGCGCAGGCCGCCTCGACGTCTGCTTTGGTTAAGCCAACGTCGCGCAGAAGGAAGTTGGACAGGTGACCAAGCCCACGCTTTATGTTGCGGCGGGTCCGCCACTCACAGACAAGGGCCAGCAGCCGTTCGAGCGGAGGATCAAAAAAAGTGCGCGGCACGCGCAGTGCGGTCTCGCCTAGTGTCGTTTGCGTAATGTTACGCCAGGTCATGGTAGCCTCCGTTGGGGGATGCACGAATGACGACCACCATCATGGCAGAGGACGGGAAGGGGCCAGCGCACCTTCGGAAGCACTCCGCTTCAGATTGTGAACTGGCCTTAGAGCTCCGCAAGGCCTAACCTGCGGCAAAGGAGCGGTCAGCCATGACGCGACGGCCTTACGGACTGGTCTGCCCGATCTCGCACGCCTGCGAGTTCCTGGAGCCCCGCTGGACGATCCAAATCCTGACCGAACTCTGGAACGGCTCGACCCGCTTCAATGACATTCGCAAGGGGGTGGGCAACGTCTCGTCCGCCCTCTTGTCGAGGCGGCTCAAGGACATGGAAGCGTTGGGCCTGGTCGAGCGCGTCGAGGACGGGGCGACGGGCGCCATCTGCTATTTCCGTACCCAGAAGTCGATAAACCTCAGGGAAGCGCCATGGAAAGCACGTGCAGTAACGGTTGATTCAACCATTGCTGGTATAAGTGTGGGGTGGGTGGCGGCTCCGACAGTTCGGGGTGGAACTCAATGCCGAAGCCGCCTGCGCAGCCAAGGTTGGGGTTTGACCGCGCCGTCCTATTCTGGGACAGCGCGGTCAACGATTCGTTAAAACGCTCCGGAACTAATTAAGCACGCGCTAATTGACTCGCGGTCTCGGGAGTCAGTGCATGCGTGAAGTTCATTCCTCCGATGATGGAGCCGATTTGGCGGGACAAGCCTCCCGAGGGCATTGGACAGCGTCACGTACCGGCCGCCGTCTTCGTCTTCCCTCTTCCTAGAGATCCGCCATTCGTTGGGCGAGTGGGTTGTTCGCATCATAGGGAGGAACGGTGAAACGTATTCCCGAGCATTCGAATATGAAGCAGATGCCGTCGCTTTCGCTGGCGATCAGTCTTCTCGTCTAGGATTGGAAGCTCCCCCGAAGCAAGCAACTTGACGAAATCAGCGAGCGACGCGCCTAGGAGACGGCGGTTCATCATCACGATGGTTTATGGCACTTGTCCGACATGCCGAGCGCCGGACTCCGTCTTGGCCGGCTGCAGCAAGCGCTGGTCGATAGCGGCGGCCTTGAACGCCGCAAATGCTACGGCCGGACTGCAGCTTCCATCCTTGGCCTCCGCAATTAATCGGCACGCATTCCTATAGGCCGCCGCTTCTTTATTTGGCCACTGCCCCAGGAGCGCTTCCTCGGCCTCACAGATAGAGGAAACCGTCATTGATTTCCGGTCTTCCATGCAGAACCAGTGCGATGCCATGCGCGGCTTTGCAAATCCGAAGCCTCCATCCTTGCCGCAGCCGGCATGTTCACATGCATGATTGTCGACGCGTCGTCGTCGCGGAGTGGCCCTGTCATGTATGGCCTCTGCCAAAGACAATGCACGATCAAGGTCATGCGGGATAGTTCGCCAGGCACCATATGGCGGTTAATTCAGCGATGGCCGCCTTTTGGCTGAGAGGTGAGAGGCCGCGCATCTGCTTTCCCATCTTGCTGACAGCGCGATGTATGGCCGGCAGCTCGCGCCTTATCGTGGCGTAGATTTCGGGCTGTTCGGATTCAGTCGCAATCGTCGGTTTCATGGTTTGTCTCCAATTTGCCCGCAGTGAACAAAATAGGAACACGGTAGTCAATCCCTCTTGACTGGACAGGAATATGTTCCTCATTTTTGTTCACTATGGCGCACGATCCGATCGACACTCTGGGAAGGCGACCCGGCACAACATGCTTGTGAAAGCCGAGTGCAGCTGCGGCAACGTCCGCTACTGCCGGTCCGCGGACCTGATGATGGTCTAATGGCGGCGGCGTGGATCCCTTGAAGCTCAATTTCGACTGCAACAGGTGTAAGCCGCAGATCAAAATCACGCTTCTCGAGGTCCATCCCGAGCATCTCCCCAAGAGTCACGCATCGAGTTCCCCGCTCCTCCCAGGAAGATTCCCGGTTCATGTCGTTTATTGCTAGGCGCAGAGGCCTGCACCAACGCTTTGAAGGTCAGCAATGCGCCCAACGTCGGCCGTTAAGATCAGGCTCGCCGTTTCCTCAAAGGAGACGTTCGGCTTGGGCGACATGATCTCCGGGTTTGGCCCAAAGCGGGCCTTGGGTGGCCTTTCAGGCCAAGCTCAGCTTGTCCGCTCAGCCGAACGACGGCGTGGCGCAATGTCAAACGGGCAGTGGCACAGGAGAGCATCGAGGGATCAGCGAGCCCCAAGGGCTTACGGCATGGCTTTGCCTTGGGCGCCACCCACTCCGGATTTCCCCTCAATCTGCTCCAGCCTAGTCACCCGCGGCGACGGACATCGCCAATTCCGGTGTGCCGTTGAAGGTCGGCATGGCTCCGACCGCCGATAAGACCGTCGCGATGTTCATGCGCTACATCCACAACGAAGACGACCCGGTCCCGTCGCCGATCGATTGTGACGTCCAACGCGCCGGCAATCATCGTGCCCGCGCCGGAGGCTGCCGAAGCCGCGCCGAGCAAAGGCCGGCGTGGCCTGTCAGCACGGAGACGGCGGCATGAAAGCCCCAAACCCATAGCCACACGTCGGGTATGGTCCGACGCGATGGCCGACCGCACAATCGCGCTCGGTCGCCCCAACATTTCGAACGGGCCGGCAATGTCCAAAAGATTGACGCCTTCATAATCAGGAATTCCAAGTTTCGTTGGAGGCCCTTCCTACTCGGCGACGAGCAATTCCCGGATATTGATCGTTGGATTTCCGACTTCGCTTAGGGCCAGCACACGGTCCTTGCCTTTCGCGCCAAGCACCTCGATGCGTACCTCGAGCTTCTTGCCGGCCACGTCCGAACGATTGGCCCTCAGATCGACGTTAACGGTCTCGCGTTTCACACAGCTTGGGCATTTTTTGGGTTCGGTCCCTTGAAAAAAGGCGTGCCGCGCAACTCTCTTGCCGTCCGCAAGGAGTTGGACTTCAAAACTGCCGGATATGGCCAGGCGTGCTATGTTTTTCACGCGAATGGAGAGCCTGGCCTTGCGCGGGATGCTGAACGACTGATCGGCCGAGATATTGCCTCGCGCAACCCTGGCCAAGGCGCTGAACAGCGACGCCGCCGGATCCTCATAGGCGTACTGCGACGCGTCGATCGCCTGAGCGGCTGTTTCCGTGAACGGTTTCAGTTCGTTAAAGGGAGCTACATCCAGCCAATCCATGTCCGGGATGCTGAGCGTCTTGCGAAAGTCTTCAAGCGACACGGCTTGGTGGCGCTGCTGCCATGCCCACCACATGCGCTCCCAGTTGCAATGGAAGAGCCAGAAAATCGGATCGAAGGCCGCAATATCGGGTGTTTGCATCGCAGGACCGCACGACACGTGCCCGTCGTCGTGCGCTTGCTCGATCTGCTGGGTAAAGCTTTCAAACGTCGGGGAATCTAGCGCGCCCTTTATGGTCCCCTCGACATCGCGATCGACCATCTCGGCATGGATTTTCTTGGCGGAGTGCCGTTTTGTCGCCGTGCCGGCGGGGTACTGTGGCGCAGCGTCGCGTTGCAAAGTGTAGCTGTCGAACGGCGGCTGAAACATCCACGCTGGCGGCTGACGGACGACGTTCCAATAGGGCAGCTTGATATCCTCGCACTTTGGAACCGACTGGAGACCCGCCTCGAAGCGGTCGATGAAAATGCGGTGCCAGGGATTGTATCGCTCTTCATGATGAAGGCAGTTTACCGGTGTCGGAAACCAATGAATATCAGCGAGCGCAAAATAGCTCTGCGGATGGTCTGGCGAACGCTCCATGATCGTCCGAAAGGCTAGTGCGAGTCTTTCAACTTCTTCCTTCGACATGTTCTCGGCATCGCGTCGGAACGCCCCGCGGGCGGTTGCCGCCAAACTGGACATTGTCTTCAGGACCTTCGCTGGCGCGTTTCCCATCGGAAATCCGCCACTGATCCAGTTCTTGAACGTTTTAACGCGGTTCTGCGACCAACGCCTTTCCGGTTCCGGAGGCATCGATCCGGATTTGGTCTGGGAGTAGATTGAGGTGGCGTTTGCCTTTACCCCGTCGTAGGTAGCGAGATCGACGCCACGCGGCGCCATATGATCCACATCTATGGCTTCAAAGAAAAATTTGATGTGTTCCAGGAAAGTTGGATTGTCGACAACTTTGTCCTCACTGTCCGGCATAGTGCATCCCCCATTTTAGAACTCACAATCAAGCGGCCAGCCCGCGGATTGACACTGTCCGATGCAACTGCCTTGTCGATTTTGGCAGCATTGGATTCCGCAGGACAGGCTTCTAGGCTGCCGATTGCTGGATATTGCCCTCCAGGGCCACTTGCGCTAGCAACGCATGAGGCACAAAGCCAAATCAAAGCCGCAAACGCAGCCGTGGTGCGAACCTCACGCATCACGGTCGCCTCTCAATTAAAAGAAATACAAACAATCCCTCCTGCGTTATTTTGCACGACTTACAAGGATTTGCAATAGCCTTGTTAAGTATAGATGGTTAAACTGTATTTTACATAATTGGCGTCTGCTGTCGTGGAGACGCATGGGAGGATAAACACCGCCAAAGGGGGCATCCACCTCGGGTAAGATGTGGCCATGGGGCAACGTCCGCTTCGGTGGAGTCGTTCCGAATAACGTCTCTGGTAGCCCTGCTGCTGTGAACCAGCCCGAGCGGAAGGGCACGCCGCTCGGCTGTTCCGAGATCGCGTCTTAGATGCCAAATGTTACGATCAACGGGCAATGGTCCGCGATTCCCAGCAGTGGCTCAGGGTTGTCTTTATTCGGTACATTGCCGATATTCTTGCAGTCCGCCTGCCAGTTGGCTGTCGCGATCGGGACAGATGAGAGCATATAGGTGGCGGACGATTTCCGCGGACGTGCTCTGGCGCATTAGGGAGCCTGATCTGAGCTTGCGCCTGTGGACCAGATGGCACTATTTCTATTGCGCAGTATCCAACTATGCGAGGCGTCGCTTGAGTGTAGAATTCGATCACGGACCACCTGATCCATTTGCGCAACACTTTGCAGCGATGCCGGACTACGCGCCCTTCAAGCAATTCTTCTGGTACGATTGGGGGCCGGTGTTCTACCGCGGCCGGCTCGATGGGTCGGCACGGGTGCTGTGCATCGCGTCTGATCCGGGTGCGACCGAGAGGCTGGTCGGACGGACGCTGGTCGGCGACGCCGGACAGCGCGTTCAGGGATTCCTCGCCAAACTCGGTCTCACTAGATCCTATCTCTGTCTCAATGCCTATGCGCTGGCGCTGATACCGAGCCAAGCCGCTGGCGGCGACGATGTGCTCGATGCGCCTGACCACAAGGCATGGCGGAACGCGCTCTACGACATGGCGAAGACGGCCAGGGTGCAGGCGATCATCGGGTTTGGAGTGCAGGCGCAGCAGGCGGTAACCAAATGGCCGGGCAAAGGCACGACTCCGGTGTTCAAGCTGCCGCATCCGAGCAGCCGTGACCCGGCGGCACTGGCCGATGGCTGGCGCGTGGCGATCACGCAATTGCGCGCACTGGTCACGCCGGACGCCGATGGGGATACTACCCTTCCCAATTACGAGGCGCAGGTGGCGGAAGCCGACTACCGGCCCATCCCGAAGCGCGACCTCCCCTATGGTTTGCCGGCATTCGTCGGCGACGATGCGTGGCTCAGGGCGCAGGCTCCGGCAAAGTTTGCGAGCGTCAGCAGGCCGCGGCCGGACGACCGGCATACATTGATCTGGACGGCGCCGAAGACGGTCTGAACCAAAGGAGGGGCGACAATGCAGGCGAGCAAGCGGGCCTATCGCGGGCGTGTGGTGCAGATGGACGCGGCGTTCAGTGTGCTCAAGGACGCGGTGATCTGGATCGAAGGCAACCGGATCAAGGCGGTGCTCGACGCCGCGGCGACGCCACCGCAGGGGTTCGAGCACATGACGCCCATCAACACCGGCGGAACATTCTATCCGGGGCTGATCGAGCTCCACAACCACCTGGGCTACGACATATTGAAGCTTTGGGATGTCCCTAAGCTCTATTGCAATCGCGGCCAGTGGCAAGGCTCGCCTCCCTACCAGGCCGGCGTGAGCGGACCAATGGGCGTGCTGGGCAAGACGCCTGGCGTGGCACCGGCGATTGCCCGCTACACGGAGGCCAAATGCCTAATGGGCGGGACGACTACGTCACAGGGCATCACCCTGTTCAGCGCGCCGGGACTGATGCGACAGTACAGAGGAATAGTTCGGAACGTCGAGGAGAGTCTCGACAGCACACTGCCCGATGCCAAGGCGCGCATCCCGGACTATGCCGCCAAAGACAAAGACAATTTCCTCGGCTACCTGAAGGATTTTCCATGCCTCTTGATGCATCTCAGCGAAGGGATCGATGCGAGCGCGCGCAAGCATTTCCTCGACCTAGAGATTAGTCCCAATGTGTGGGCGATCGCGGCGTCGCTGACCGGAATTCATTGCAACGCGCTGACGCGGAAGGATTTCGACCGGTTGGCCGCAGTGCGCGCAGGTATGGTGTGGTCGCCGCTGTCAAACTTCATGCTCTATGGCCAGACGGCCGACATTAAGTCAGCGCGCGCGGCGGGCGTGCGGATCGGGCTTGGCTCGGATTGGTCGCCGAGCGGTAGCAAGAATTTGCTACACGAGTTGAAGGTGGTACGGGTGGTTAACTCGGTACAGGCGCTCGGGTTTTCCGATCGCGATATCGTCGCGATGGCGACCATTGTGGCGGCGGGCCTATTGCGGTGGGACCGCTATCTCGGCTCGATCGAAGCCGGGAAATATGCCGATCTGGTGTTGGTTAGGGGCAAGGCCGGCGATGCCTATGAGCATCTGCTGAAGGCGGACGAGACCAGAATCGACCTCGTCGTGATCGACGGCTTGCCTCGCTATGCGATCAAGAAACTGACGGCGGGGTTTTCAGGAACAGGGGAGGTGATCAGTTTTGCGGGTGAGACGCGTTATCTCAATCTCGACGATGCCAACGCCGACGAGATCGTCGCGGGACTGTCGCTGAAGGTCGCCACCAAGACGTTGAGTAATGCGATGAAGAACTTGCCGACGTTGGCAAAGAAGCAGGCCAAGTTGCCACCGTCGCCACTGATGACGATGGCAATGGACGGCGCGCGACGGAGGGTGTTCGGACAGGGTCCGACCCCGCGGGCCGACTGGACTCTCGTTCTGGACCAAGACGAGCCGCCGGACGAGAACTTGCGCCCACGCTTCGACAGCGAGGCGCCGCTGCCCGGAACGATCCGGATGTCCGCGATGCCGACGGCCACAAAGGCGCCAGCGGTTTTGAAGCCGCTGGAACTCGATGAACTGACCGTCACGGGCGATCCCGGCTATTATCCAGCGCTTGCGGGCCAGCGCAACATTCCTCAGGCGATCAAGGACGGGTTACAGCCTTAAAGTGGGGACGAGGGGAGAACTGAAATTTCAGGCCGTTTATTGAATAAGGGGCTCTTCGGTCCGGCTAGGGTCTCCGAGCGTCCGCCTTGCAAACGTAGCGGTCCTGTATCCCAATCTCTGTCTTTTTCTTCGCGGCTCAGTTTTAGTCAATCCACTCGAACGTCGGGCAGGCCGTCTCCCCACTAGTCGAGTCGGCGATCGGAGCCTCCATGAGATCGCGTGCGATCGACGTCATTTCGTGCATACCGTTCATGATCGCGGTGTAGAGCGCATTGGGCGTGCCGTTGATCGCTTCGCCGAGTTGCCGCAGCATCATGGTGTATCGGTTGTTGAAGGCGTCGTTCAGCGCCGCTATTCTGGAACCCTTGGGATAATCCGTTGTCCGGGCATTCTGTTTTATCGGATACACCGCAGTATAGTCGACAGGCATCGCGATGCCTGTCGGCGGTTTGCCGGGGTTGTCAGTCTTTGAAAAGTGCCGTTCGAAGAAGATTTCGCTGAAGCGGTAGTAGTGACCCATATCGAGCGGGTGGTCGACGCTAGCCGCGAGCCTATCCTGGGTCCAAGGCCACGCGCCTTCACCTTGGTCCACCACCGTCCTCAGGGCGGCCTTTGCGCTTTCAAGGTCGGTCACAATCCTTATTGTTCCACCACCTCCCCAGAAAAAATCGCTCTCGAGTTGGTGGCTGGGATCGCCGCTAAACAGCTTGCCTGGAAGCGCGGCATCGAGTTCCTCCAACAGAGAGACGATCTCACCATAGAACTCCCCAATGGTGGGTGCGGGGACATCTATCACGTCGTGCAACCATGCCGTCTTGGTAACAGGTTGCTGTGGCTGCTCGATCTTCATGAAAGTAACCATCGATGCCTTGGAAAATCGCTCCAGGTTGATTGGAAACGTCCGGTCAGCGAAGGGTCGGCCCTCAAACGTCATCGTTAGAGGGTATCTCGGACAGTTCGACTTTCCGACGAACGGACGACCGCCGACAGCATTCATGACATTTGCGACCAGGGCCAAATGAAGCATCTCTTCCATCGCGACACCACGGATGAGGTCCGCCGCTACCCGGTTAGAACTTCGTTTAATGCTGAGAAGGGCCACGAGGTATGGGGGCAGGGTTGCCCACTCCAGTTCCAAGGCCAGTTGCAGTCGAGCCAGCAGCGTTCGGTGCTTCTCCTCTCTTTCAGCTTCGTTCACTAGACGCCGCCTCCCGCGTTCAAATGATCCCCGAGCCTGATAGCCAGAGCCGTGAGCGTCAGGGTCGGATTTATTGCGCCGATGTTTGGGAATACAGCATTCGAGATCACATATAGATTGTCGATCCCATGAACTCTCAGATCGGCATCGACCACGCCATCTTGCTCCCTCGAACTCATCCTACAGACGGAGGCAGCGTGATCTGCGCGCCATGACAATGATTTCGTCCCCGTGGGGGGTGCATCCATAGCTTTTAGTATTTCGCCGACCTGCGCTTCGACATCCTTCATTCGTTGGTCAAAGTCAGGGTCTTTGGTGTACTCTACTTGGGTCATTGGTATCCCGACCCGGTTGTACTTGACCTTGCCGTTCGCTTCCTTGGCGACAGTTACCCGATTATAGTGGCGTCCAAAGACCTCGATCATTCCGTGGATTTGAACGCCATTTCGACCTGTGAGCGCCGCGTCGATCTCGGCGCGAGATTGACCCTTCTGAAGGCTATCGGCAAGTCGAAATCCGACGGCGTCTGGGGGTGAGACGAGCACGTATTTTCCGGCAGCTTGCTGGGGTTCGCTGTCAAAGTGCCGCGACACGAGGGTTGGAAAATCCATCTCGGCCTGGAGACGAAGCGGATTGGCAGGCAACAGCCCTTCGAAAGTAAAGTAAGGATGCGTAACGAGATACCGACCCACCAGATCATGGTTATTGCCAAGCCCATTTCGCCAATCATCTGAAACAGAGCGCTGGAGCAGCTTGGCAGACTCGATGGTGCCGGCGGCGACAATCACCCGATCGGCCTCAACATCTTGAGAGGCTCCGGTCTCGCGATCCCAAAATGTTACACCTTTGACCCTACGCTTTCCGTCTGTGATGATGCGATCGACGATGGCGCCGAGCCGCACCGACAGGCCAGGCCAATCGTTCCACTCGATGAAATCATCGAGGTAGTTGCAAGCAGCGTAGCGCGCACCGAAAGGACAATATTTGCAGGTTCCGGTTGTTTGGCACGGAGCATGCCTCGACGGTTCACCCGATACGCCGCGCCTGGCTATCGGCAAATGGCCAAAATCGAAATCAAGCTTCTTGAGTCCATCCGCGATCGGGCGATCCATCAACGTGAAAGGAAACTCGCGAAACGGGTAGTCGCGACTGCGCTTGAGCAGAGGATCGCGAGAATCCCCCGATACTGCCAAATGGTGTTCGGCACGGCAGTAGAATGGTTCAAGCTCATCGTAGTCGAAGGGCCAGTCGATGCCTTCGCCGGTATTCGACCTCAAATGGAAGTCTTCAGGCTTCAGCCGGAACGCCCAGCCACCCCAATGCAGGGTCGATCCTCCGTACGCGAAGACTCTGGCACCATTGAGCGGCATGTCCGTGCCACCCGCACTAGTGTTTTCACCTGGAAAATCGCGCTGTGGATATGGCAGATCAGTGTACTGCTCGTACGGCGTCTGGCGGGTCAGCATGTATTGCTCCCACAAGCCAAAATCCTTGGTCTTGACCCGGACGCCGGCCTCAAGAATGAGCACCGACGCTTGCGGGTTATCTGCAAGAAGCCTCTGAGCGACGGCGGTTGCAGCCACACCGGAGCCGACGATGACAGTACCGACTTTCATCGTTTATCGCTCCCGATATGGGGTTGGCTCCCCATCGATATTCGCGCCGCCAAAATAGCCCCGATAATTGATCGCGCCGAAGGACTTGAATCCTCCGAGAGCCAGTCGGAGAGAGATGAATTCATTCACCACGAACCGCTGTACCGCCTCAAGTCGCGTGGCTGGGATCCCCGATTGGACCACTCGCGGCTTCTGGGCAAAGAGGCGTTCGAGAGCTGCCGCCGGTCCAATGTCTGCGGTCAAGCTTTCAAAATATGCCGCACCGTCGACGTAGTAACCCTCATACACGGGATTCAAGTTTGTCCTGTTCTCAAGGAACGTTTCAAAACGAAGTCGATAGCCGGTGGGCTGGTCCTCAAGGGACCAATGCTCACCGATCGCGACGAAAATCGTCCACAATGTCTCTATTGTTTCCCGTGCGAGCGGCTTCAGGGATCTGCTTAATGGGTGCATCGCGCGACGTTGATACATTTGGATGTCCCATCTAAGAGTTTATGTTGGAATGGGTGTCCAGCGAAGATCGTCCTGCAGCCGGCGCCGGTACGGCGTCATAACCTGTGAAGGTGTCTTGCGTACATATGCTTCGGCGTCAGCGTGATCACCACTTTCAATCAGGTCTCTGAAGTGCCTGAGCACAGCAGTGTATTGCGGCACGACGTTGGGACTACCTTTCAGTCCGGGTTTCAGGTTCGTCCACACCACTGCATCAAGGTTGTGGGCCAGGGCCCATGCCGCAATGGTTTGTGCACCTCGCCCATTTGACGCTCCATCTGCTTTCCGCCACCAACCAATTGAATACTGAATGTTCTCTTCTTTTATGTCCTCGCGCGTGGCCAGAGCATCTATTGCGGCGGCCTGACTATCGACCTTCATCAGCGCCCACAAGGATGTCACCGTCTCCGGAACGTTGGCGATCACGAGAGTTATGCGCTTTCGGCCTGATTCACGCGCAAACTCAATTGGTAGTATCGGGCCGTCCTTTTCCCACTCGCCAGACAATGGCAAGTTTCTTGGATCCCAAACCAACGACCCCCAACCCAAGCAAGCGATCTTCATCTGCGTCTCAATGCCGTTCGAAGGCTGAACCCCGACCAAATCCAGAAGCCACCGCCATAGTCGGTACCACACCCCTATCATCAACACTCCCAATCAAAGGGACCAGAATGAATAGGAGTAGTCCTTCTTAGGGAGACAGCAAAGGGCGCGGCGTCCAAAACCGCCACCGACCGCCAAAAGCGGATCACCTGTTGGCATCTTAGGAAAGGCCTATCGCCGTTTGTCCGAGGATGGACGCTACAGTCGTCCCCGAATGGTGGCAATATGGTTGCAATCCTCGCCACCTTGGGAATGGCGCATGCAATCTATCTCCGTAATATATTGATTTTATTGTGCCTTCCCGAGAGATGGGTGACAGTTCATTCCGGAGACATGGGTTACACTTTTGGCCCTTTGCAAGGAGACAAGGTGCCTTGGAAGGAGTGTAACGTCATGGAAGAGCGGCTGAAGTTCGTCGCCCGGCTGCTGGACGGCGAGAAGATGGCGGTGCTTTGCCGGGAGTTCGATATCTCGCGCAAGACCGGTTACAAGATCCTCGCGCGCTACAACGATAGTGGCCTGGAGGGGCTGACGGATCGATCGCGCCGGCCCTATCGCCAGGCCAATCAGCTTTCGTTTCAAATCGAGAAGCTGATTGTGCGCCTCAAGCAAGACAAGCCGACATGGGTTGCGCCGAAGATACGCGAGCGGCTGGCGCGGCTGTACCCCGATGTGCACAGGCCCGCGATCTCGACGGTGCATGCGGTTCTGGATCGGCACGGCATGGTCGAGCACCGCAAGCGGCGGCGCAACAGGGCGACCGGGACAGCGCTTTCAAGCGGCTGTCGCCCCAACGCGCTGTGTTGCGCCGACTACAAGGGCGAGTTCATGCTCGCCGACCGGCGCTATTGCTATCCGCTGACGATCACCGACTTCGCCAGCCGCTATCTCATCGCCAGCGAGGCGCTGTCGACCACCAAGGAAGCCTATGCCTTCACAGTGTTCGAAAGCCTTCTCAAAGAATTCGGCCTGCCCAGCGCGATCCGCACCGACAATGGCGTTCCCTTCGCAAGCCCCAACGCGCTGTTCAACCTCAGTAGGCTGTCGGTCTGGTGGCTGCGCCTGGACATCGACATCAAGCGCATCAAGCCGGGCTGCCCGCAGCACATTCGTGGAAGCTCTTGTACGCCGCCTTCGCGTCCAACTGGAAGTGTTTGTCGCCGATATGTTGGCCAAAGCGGAGCCGGTGGACCATACCGAGCTCCCTGGACAATTTGATCAGATCGCGGATCCTAAGTGGGTCGATGATCCTGGGGCAAACCCATTTGCCTTCCAGTTGGATGGAAGGCTTCGCAAGCTTTCCAGGGAACGTGGATCCGTTCGCATAGCGTCGCTGGAACGAGAACCTCAGTCTCCGGCTCGTTCTGCTTAGCTCACGAACGTCTGAAAAGGGTCGGCAGTGGAACGGCGGCTTGCCGACGCGATTGCCCCGAAAGCTGACGGCCCGCTTCCGGCCCCAGTTCAGACTACGATCCGTGTTTCACATCGCATATTGATAAGCGTCAGCCCTTGAGGCTGATCGGGTAAACTGTCTCAGTCCGGCTTATCGCCCAAAGCCAATTCAGAGATGTCCATCCACATCGCTCCTCGTTGAGGGGAAATCGTTGTCGGTCCGGTCCGAAAACGGCGTCGGGGCGGGGATGGGCGCACCTATCGCGGCTCTTGATGAAGATCGCACGGTGACATCGGGCGGCATCCTGAAGTCGAACTCCCTTCCTTCGGGGGTTTGATGTAGTTTGGGCGGCTAGTCGCCGACAGCCATGGAGTTGGATACGATGACGTACTTCGATCTAGGCACCTTCTCCCGCCGGCTGGACAACACGCTTTCCGAGGCGCAGATGTGGTTCGACCGGGGACTGATCTGGCAATACGGATTTAACCACGAAGAGGCCATTGCCTGTTACGAGCGCGCGCTCGAGGTGGCGCCTTCGAACGTCATGGCGCGGTGGGGAATTGCCCACTGTCTGGGTCCAAACTACAACAAGCTATGGACCTCCTTCGGGCCTGAAGAGCGTATTGTCGCTTTGACGCGGGCGCATGTATTGCTGGCGGAAGCGTGCGATCTGTCTGCAATCGAAGTCGAGCGCGCCTTGCTTGATGCGCTGACATCGCGCTTCCCTACTGATCCAGAGATTGCGGATTATGGCCCTTGGAATGACGATTTCGCTGATGCGATGCGCACAGTGTACGAGAGGTTCCCTGACGATCTGGATGTGACCGCGATCTTCGTCGAGGCACTGATCAACCGCACGCCTTGGGCGCTGTGGGATACTCGGACCGGGCAGCCTTCGGCTGGCACCTCGACGGTGGAAGCGCGCGCGGCTTTGGACCGCGCCTTCACGACCCAGCCAGCAGCCTGGGGACATCCGGGGTTGTTGCATTTCTATATTCATCTGATGGAGATGTCGTCGACGCCAGAAAAAGCCTTGCCGCATGCAGATCGGCTGGTGCGCCTAGTGCCAGACTCTGGGCATCTTGTGCATATGGCGACGCATATTGACGTGCTTTGCGGCGACTACCACAAAGTCGTGGTGCGCAATCGGCAGGCGGCTCAGGTGGATCGTTCATATTTCGCTCATGCAGGCGGTGAGAACTTTTACACTGTCTACCGCATCCACAACCTTCACTTTCAAATCTACGGGGCCATGTTTCTTGGTCGCCCTTCGGATGCCTTCGAGGCCGCGAGGGCACTGGCAGAAAACCTGCCGGAGCCGGTGGTGCGTTACATGCCAGAGATGTTTGAAGCCTTCGCGCCGATGAAGTTGCACGTACTTATCCGCTTTGGCCGCTGGTCCTGCATCCTGGAAGAGGCCTTCCCTGACGATGCTGAGCTCTACTCGTTCAGCACCGTCCTGTTGCATTATGCCCGCACCGTAGCTCTGGCCAATCTCGGTAAAATCCCCCAGGCAGAGGAAAGCGCTAGCCTTTTCGCGGCCGCGCGCGATGCAGTGCAACCCGAGCGCATGCTGTTCAACAACCCATGCGCCGATATCCTCGAGGTTGCCGAAGCGATGATGCTGGGGGAGTTGCACTACAAGTCCGGTCGCGTCCATGAAGGCCTGGACTTCCTGCGGCGTGCGGTCGATCTCGACGACAATTTGCTCTATGATGAGCCATGGGGTTGGATGCAGCCGACGAGACACGCGCTTGGCGCATTGCTGATGGATGCCGGACTATATGGCGAAGCTGAGGCTGTCTATCGCGCGGACCTTGGGCTTGATGCGACGTTGCCGCGTCCTTGCCAACACCCACGCAACGTCTGGAGTCTACACGGCCTGCTTGAATGCCTTAGCCGACGTGGTGGCGCGGTAGAAATCATCGAGGTCCGACAGCAGTTGAATCAGGCTCTGGCGCATGCAGAGGTGCCGATCATGGCATCATGTGCCTGCCGGAGCGCATCGCAATAAGTGGCAAGCATCCGCTCGCCACGTTGCAGCCTCCTCAGCGCCATAAGAGCCAGCATCGAACAGCGTCTCGCACGCGTCCATTGCGCGCGCGAATCCGGCCGTCACTCTGGGGCTCAGTGAAGGGGTGATAGCGAGGCAGAGCTTACCCGCATGGGGCACTGGAGCAGCATCTGGCCTAGCGGATGCTCGAGATCGCGGACCTGCACTGCCACGGTTCGACAAGGACTTCGTGCAGGGCATGTCTGCCCTGCAGCCCCGGGTCATCCGTATGCATGCAACCCGCCTCAACGTCCGCTCAGACGTCGTCTGCCGAATGGCGGCTATCCGCCGAGCTCGCCCCGATAGCGGACCGACGGGTTCCGGCCCCAAACCTGCCAGTCCGCAATGCGCCCAATATCCGTCGTTGAGCAGACCCTAACCGCATCCCAAAAGCGGACATCCGAGCGAACATCCGCAGCCGCACGTTTGCACCAGTTGCCGACATTGACGCCGCTGGCGAACTCCATGAGCTTGACGATACGACCGCCGTTCATGTTTAAGATCGGCTCTTGACTCCTATGTAGCTCTTGCAGTTGCTGGCCTCGTAGCATCGGCCTTTCAACAGAAGTGCGGCCGACGGCCGACTCCGCCCTTTCTACATTCTTTCCATAATAACTTTTCCTGAACACCCGCTGCCAGCTCCGGTCCCTTTAAATCTGCCGGTTCCGTTGTCACCCTTTATGACCCCGCTCAGGGTGTTCCCGCCCGTTCTTCCTTTATATACAAAGGTGCTTTTCATATTGACGGCGCCGCTGCTGGAAATGCTTCCTGTAAATCCGGAGTCAGACGATACTCTGCCATCTCTTATGAAAACGCGTGTTGAGAGTTCTCGCCAATCGCCGCAGTCCGTTGTGGCTCGTCTGACTAATTTCCATGTGCCATTAAAGGCGCTTAGCCCGCTCGTCTGGGGCACACAATGATCGCCCTGCACCCTCATTCCGTCTTCACAAATAAGCGGGCAGATACGAGCTCCGACCGCCCTTAGTCTTTCCAGAAGTTCCGCTGTCGGTTCCAATGATGCAAGCTTGACACCTTGCCTGCCGGCATAGTCTTGAAGTGCTTTGCGGCTGCCCAAGCCCCATTTGCCGTCGGCATGGCCGGCCAGGCACCCCAGGCGAACCAGTTCCACTTGAGTGGCCCGTGTAAGTTCGCCAGCGTCTATGTTGCCTGCCGGTGACTGCGGCAGCGGATTGGGTTGTTCAAGGCTGGCGACTTCCATCGCCTTGGTATTGTCGGTTGCCTTAGCGATGCGCTCCGTCGTTGGCTGTCCCGCCACCTGTTTGGTGGAAGCCTGCCGTTCCGCTTCAAAACGCTTGGCGATACCGTCGATCTTTAGCCTGGCAAGGGCCGCAAAGACGCCCGTCGGAAACTGCTGTAGATACGCCTCGAAGAAGCTCTTGTCGGTTGAGTCCTTGATGGTCGCCCAATAGGCTAGCTCGACCGCGTTGTCTGGCGACGCAGTCTGCGGAAGCGAAGCAGACGCCTGTTTCGGCTCGGCCGTTGCCGCGAGAGGCTTCAAAACGACTTCTCCCGTAAGCGACGAATTTTCCCACGGCACCTGCTTCCCATCCGTGGCGGCCAGCACATCGCGGCGCACATCGACGAGGTCGCGCATGATATCCTGCCCAGGCGTGCCGAGGTGCGAGAGCAGTGCAGTTGTGAACGGAGAGTTCCGGCCCGCCCCGTCTATCGCGACGTTACCTGGTTGCGTTGCGAACGCGATTAGCGACCCGACTCCGCTGCCAAGTCTGGCAAGACCACGCCCTAGGGAACCGGAGCGCGTCCCCATGGAGCGGGAAAGCTTCTCCGCAAACGGATTATCCCGGCAGGCATCGAGGAAGATGAGGTTAACCTTCGTGCTGCGTTCCATCGCCGAAAGTACGAGGTCTATCGGCAGGGCCTCAAAGTCGAGGTCGTTGTAGCTGGACAACTGTGCATCCACGGGCACCATATAGTTGCTGCCATTCACCTGCAGGCCGTGTCCGGCATAGAAAAAAAGCGCCATGTCGGCACCGTCGAGCCTCTCCAAGAAGTTGCGTACTGTGCGTCGCATTCCCGCCAAGTCGAGGTCCTGGTCGCTCACGACCTGAAACCCAAGGCTTTCAAGTTTGGCAGCTATGTCGGAGGAGTCGTTCTTCGGATTGGCTAGTTGGACGGCATGCTGATAGGCAGAATTGCCAATGACCAACGCAACGCGTTTCTCGGCGACTGCCTGTCCCGAAACAGCGGCAAACAATAAAACCAAGAGAATGAAAGCGCTGCGCATGGCGAAACGGCTCCCCAAGGGAACTTGTAGCAGAGGCTAATGCAACCGAAAAGAGCTATGCCCCGGGCTGCGGACGAGTGGCCTGCGACTCTGAGATGGATTGGCGGACACCGTTTCGGTGCTGGGGTCGTGCATTCCAATGCAAACGGGCGACAATTTGCTTGATGCGCCTGAACGGGTATGCTGGCAGCGAGTAGCGCTTCCACTTAGGGGTGTATTTCGGCGTGCGGACACTTGGCCGGATCGTCAGCCTGCGGCGAGGGGGCATCGCCGCATCGCTCGCCTATCTGGTTCTGCTGGGCCTCTGGACCGCTCTCGTGTCACCGCCGTTGGAGAACATCCTGCGCGACGTGATGATGGTCTCGATCTCGCCGTTCACCCATGCTCCACCCAACATCGTCGTGGTCTCAATAACAGAACAGACCCTGGCGAATTTTCCATACCGCTCACCACTGGACCGTGGCTTCTTGGCCGACATGGTGGCCCGGATCGAGTCCGCCCGCCCTCTCGCCATCGGCATCGACCTACTGTTCGACCAGGCAACAGAGCCGGAAAAGGATGCCCGCCTCCAAACTGCCATTGAAACCGCCCGTGTGCCTGTGGTGATCGCCTCGGCTTCGCGGACTGACGGCCTTACCCAAAGACAATCCGACTATCTAAACGCGTTCGCTCCGTCGGCAAAGCGGGGCCTTGCAGCATTGTTGCATGACAATCTCGACGGCGTGGTCCGTGGGGCCTTCCCCGGTCGAGAAGGCGGCGGCGCTTGGATGCCAAGTTTTGTTGCAGTGATCGCAGCATCCACCGGCGTTGGTGGCGGCCACTCGCCGGAGGAGATGGTCTACTACCGCACGGGGAACAGCCTGCCCTTCAGCTTTCCAACCTATCCGGCACAGGCCGTTCCGCTGGCACCGCTCAGCTGGTTCGAGGGGAAATATGTTCTTATCGGTGTAGACCTACAGCAAATAGACCGTCATCCGACACCGTTCGCGTTGTTGAGCGGGGCGAAAATCGGTGTCCTCCCTGGCGTCGCGATCCACGCCCATTCGTTAGCCAGGCTCGTGTCCGGGAATCGGATAACGACCCCTTGGCCTGCAGTGGGCTATGCGCCAATGCTTCTTGTCGGGCTGTTCTGCTTATGGATCGTTTCGCGGCCGATCCCGGTGGTCCTCAAACCTGTCGCGGTCGCTTGTACGGTGCTGCTGGTATGGATCAGTGAGGCGTGGGCGTTCGCGCGGTTCGCAATCCTCGTTCCGATGGTCGCCCCTGCATTGCTTGTGGTCGGCCTGTCGGCGTTCGTTGGGTTCCTGGCTTGGAGACGGGACGCCAAGGCTCGCCAGTTCATTCTGAACGCGTTCTCGAAATATGTCAGTCCGGCCGTTGTTGCAGCGATTGTCAAGGAACCCAACGCTCTCCATCTCGGTGGCGAGAAGCGTGAGCTCACCTGTGTATTCACGGATGTCGAGGGATTTACGTCATTCAGCGAGCAACTCGCGCCAGAGGTGCTCGCAGATGTATTGAACGAATATCTGAACGGGCTCTGCGAGTTATTTGTCGAGCATGGTGCAACCATCGACAAGGTCATCGGCGATGCGGTGGTCGGCTTCTTCGGGGCTCCGGCAGCACAAAATGACCAAGCGGAGCGGGCGGTGTCTCTGGCACTTGCTGTGCAGGACCACGCGCAGCGGCTGCGCGAGAAATCGGCACGACGGGGCCATTCACTCGGATCCACCCGCATAGGTATTCATGGCGGGCCTGCAATCGTCGGCAACTTCGGGGGAAATCGGTTCTTCAACTACACAGCTATTGGAGACACGGTAAACACTGCGGCCCGACTGGAGGGCGCAAACAAGTACATCGGCACGAAAAATTGCATAAGCGCGGAAGTCGCGAAACAAGCAACGCGCTTCTTGCTGCGGCCTGCGGGAGTTCTGCACCTTAAGGGCAAGAACCAAGGCATCGAGGCTTTCGAGGCAATGAGCCGAACGTCAGAAAATACGATACTTTGCGAGGAATACGCAAAGGCGTACGCCCTGCTTGGCACCGACGATAAGCTCGCGACAGCGGCATTTGAGCTGTTGGTCACAAACTATCCACAAGACGCCCTGATCGCTTTTCATCATAGCCGTCTTGCAAGCGGACGCTTCCGAGCAGACATTCATCTTGCCGACAAATAGGGTCATCAATGACATGAGCCTCATGCGTCCGATCTCGCAAATCGCCTCTCTGACCCTCACCGCGGCCGTTCTTGTGACGGCGCAACGCGCGGTCGCCGGCAGCCAGTATGTGGTCCTGTCAGCTGAGCCGGCGGTGGATGAACTGCCGCCAGGCAAGCTCTTTATGCCAAGCGACGTCATCAACGTGCCAGCCGGTACGGTCGTCACTTTGCTCGGCGAGGACGGCAGCGTGAACGCGCTTTCGGGTCCAGATTCCTTCGTGGTAACTGAGGATGCATTGACGTCCGGCAGTTTACAGGGGACTGCCAAAGCGCAGGAAGGCCCTTCAAAGCTTGACCTGATAGCCGTCCTCTTGGCGAACGAGCGCAAGAGAACGGAGTCCATCGGCGGTTCGCGCACCACTAGCGACTATTCCACGCCGAGCGGGCTCGACGACCCCTGGGCAGTGTCCATCGAAGAATCCGCCCCGGGCTGCATCCGCGATGGTGTTATGGTTCTTGCGCGCGAGGGCATAGGTCAGAGCGCGGTTTTTTCAATCCGCATCGGCGACGGTGAGCCGTTCAACGGCATAGTCTGGAGCGCAGGCAAGCTCACTTACTCTCTTCCAGACCGTATTCCTCCCGAGGTGAAATCTGTTGTCGTCGAGACCAACAAGACATCGGCGTCGATCGAAATTAAAATGTTTCCAAAGAACGTTCTTGAAAATCCGCTGGAAGTTCTTGGATGGATGGTAAGCAGCGGTTGCAAACGTCAAGCGTTGGCCTTGGTGCATCAGCTTGTGACAAAACAGCAATGAGTTATTGGCTAGCAGCCGCGCCGCGAATGATGGAGCGACTGGCTAACGGCGTAGCGGCGCCATTCTCAGAGTCGCCATCGCCAGGCATCAGGTAAACTGCAAGGCCTTGGTTTGGTGGACTGTAAGTGCGCTAACGATGATCCGAGCTCGTCGATTTCTGCACAAGGGCACAGTATCAGGCGAACGAAGGGCGTCATCAGCCGATGTCTAATTGAATGTCAAGCGCGGACGCGCTGGAAAATCGAGAGGAGGGTGCGATGCTCCATCCGCGTTTCAACGTTATTATAGCCTTGGCTGTGACTGCGGTTGTGAGTTATGCCACGGGCCGGCTGGAGGCCGCCGAAGAAACCGGTTTCGATCCTCTCGTAATCGACGAGTTGAGTGCTCCCAAGTCCGTTGCGATCATCGATGACCCAACCGGCGAGGCGCCGACCTCCAAGGTTTATTCTTTTCGGATCCCCTCAGGTTATTGCAATCCACGGCGCTATGAGCCGCATGCTCCAGCTAACGACTGCGACGAGCAGTCGGTACGGTCGCAAGTTCGTGAAAACGTCTTTGCGACCAAAAAGAACGGCAATGGGCAGCCGAAACAGGGCTGGTATGGGTTCGCTGTCTACTTACCTGACGACTTCCCATACGGCATAAAGCAAGCTGACGGTTACATGCAACTATTCTACTTTCACAACAAACAATGCCAGCACATTTCACTCGCAAATTTCGCGGGCAAAGATGACTCTCTCTACCTTGCATTCAGTAACGCGCTCAGAAACTACAACTGCACGCCCGGTCCGCGCCTCAAGGTCGCCGATTTCAAGAACCTTGTCGGCAAGTGGAGCCGCTTCGAGCTATTTATTAAGTGGGCGAAGGACAGCTCCGGTCGGGTTAAGGTGTACCTCAATGGCAAATTAGTGACCGAGTGGCGTGGACCGACCTTCACCCCCGGACTTGAGAGCACCAATTACGCCAAGTTTGGCATCTATCTTTGTTGCACCCAAGCGGTCGCTCGGGTCAGAGACGCGTCGCTATACTTCGCGGCGGTCAGACGGGCCGCAACTCGCGATGGTCTCTACACGCTAGGCGACGCCGTCGCGCTCAAATCGCTGCAGGTGACCCTCAATGCTTTGGGCTGTGACGTCGGCAAGCCGGACGGGCGTCCCAGCGAGCGCACCCGCGAAATGGCGCTGAGTTGCCGCACATTGCCGGCAGCCGTCGCACCTCGGGACCTAAGCGTTGCGACAGTGCGGTCCTTCCTCGCGCTCTACTCGGACCCGACAACCGCTGGTTTGCAGAGGGGAACATTCATCGAGCCGCCAACCGAGGTGGCGGTCGTCTCGAACGTACCGAACGATGCCGCGGCACAGGCAGGTCTGCTTGTGCCCGTGTTCAAGGTACACGCGTACGAGGGACAGACGCAAAAAGGAGGCAGCGACTCGACCTATGTCACCGACCTCGACGTCAAGATCGACAAATCCAGCGGAACGCCGAATTTCGGCCTGGCTGTCGTAGTTCATTCCTATAACCCTGGGAACATCGATAGCCTTGAGATGTTCCTGAACGCTCCCACGAAATCAGCCGGCAAGATCGCTTCTTGCGCCATGGGCAGTATTAAGTATCCCGACGGCACCGATCATGTCGCCTTCCGGTTTGACAAGTCCGGCGACACCTGGATCGTCAGCAACGCTTCATGCCTGATCTCGGCGCTACCCAAGAAGGAAGCTGCGGTCGTGCGCTTCGTCGCCGAGCACTTCTCGGACGTTGCGGTAGGCATGGTTACCGATGGCAGTGTCAACCTTCTGACGTTCGACGTGATGCGCAATCTTGTCGGCAGGGTCGCCACCGGGGAACTGAAGATCGCGGCCCGATAGCCTTCGTAGAAACTCCACTATCCGAAGAGGAAGATCATCGCCGAGACTCTTCCCAGGTCGATCCTCGCAAATCATAAGACAGAGAGCTTGCTAGCCAACATGACCATGTGCAGAAACGCACCCAGCCTAGCCGGCGGCTCAGGTAGGCAGCG
Organism: Mesorhizobium sp. C416B; assembly: GCF_030323165.1. Lineage (NCBI taxonomy): Bacteria > Pseudomonadati > Pseudomonadota > Alphaproteobacteria > Hyphomicrobiales > Phyllobacteriaceae > Mesorhizobium > Mesorhizobium sp. C416B. Next base: position 2,326,333 of record NZ_CP100471.1, on the reverse strand, counting down.
CTCGTCGAAACCGCGCAGGCCCAGTTCGCGGCCTTGGCGGCTCTGCCTGCAGAGCGCGACATAGCTGCCTCGACTATGTGCGACGCAATGCCCGCTTCTTGATTGCATTATCCTGAGAACAGGCTATCTGCTTTCGGCCCCAAACCAACCGTCATCATCCGCTAACCTTAATAGTGTCCTGGAAAGAAAGTTGACCCCTCCGGGCCTACGACTTGGCGACGAGTTTCGGCGTTTTTCGACGGTCAGTATGATTTCCGGCGGTTGGAGATTTGTATCGGCCTTTGATGAACGGCCGCTGTTTGGTTCAAAGTGGATGGTCGCGTTATTGTATGGACAGCAGGCTTGCGGGGTCCCTCGGTTGAGTTCACCCGCGGGTTTTTGCTCTTGAGTTCATCCAGATAATCGGCCCACCACTGCATCATGTTGATGCGCTCCTCCCAGTGCTCTGCCCGGGCATAGGCGCGCCGAACGTCGTTGTTCTCAATGTGGGCCAGCTGCCGCTCTATCGCGTCCGGATGCCACTCGCCGCATTCGTTCAGCAAAGTTGATGCCGTTGCTCGAAAGCCGTGCGCGGTAGCTTCTTCCTTGCCGTAACCCATACGACGTAGTGCGGCGTTTAGCGTATTGTCGGAAATCGGACGTGAAGCCGATCGAACACTAGGAAACAGCAGCGATCCACCACCAGAAATTTCCCTGAGTGAAGTCAGGACGCTGATCGCCTGCTTTGATAGGGGTATGCGGTGCGGCCGTCGCATTTTCATGCGTGCTTCAGGGATGGTCCACACCGAGCTTTCAAAATCGAACTCTTCCCATTCAGCGACGCGAAGCTCCCCGGGGCGGGGAAACAGCAGCGCCATCAGCATCAGACCGGCCCGGGTTGTAGGCTGTCCGTCAAATGCATCGATCGCCCTCAGCAAACCGCCCAAGGCCTTCGGATCGGTAATCGCGGCGCGAGACGTTACCGTCGGACTGATGAGTGCGCCTCTGAGGGCGAAGGTCGGATCTGTCTCGGCGCGTGCGGTCGCGATTGCGTATCGAAACACGCTGCCGATCGTGGAGCGCAGTCGCCTGGCCGACTCGTATCGACCGCGAACCTCCACGCGGCGGAGGGCGGTAAGGATGGTGGCCGGGTCGATCTCCCGAATGCACTTGTCGCCGATTATCGGATAGGCAAAGTCGAGCAGCCATTTGACCTTGCTGATCGTCCGGTCGGCACGTCCCTCCTTCTTTAGTTTGTCAACATATTCGTCCGCTATTGAGCGAAAGGAGTCCTTTGCCGAATCGGCCTTCCGCAAGCTGCGTTCCTTTCCAGGGTCGACGCCAGCTAGCAGAAGCCTTTTAGCGTCATCGCGCGCCTCCCGTGCCTCGGCGAGAGAGATAAGGGGATAGCTGCCCAGCGCGAGCAGTTTCTGCTTGCCGTCAAAGCGGTAGGCGAGCCGCCAGAGGCGAGAGCCCGTGGGCTGTACCCATAGCTGAAGCCCGCCCCCATCAGATAATTTCACGAGCTTGGAAGCAGGGCGGGCATTTCGACATTTCACGTCGGAGAGGGGCATTCGTCAGGTCTCCCTTGGCTGTTTCGATACCATCAGGATGTCGAATACCAACGGAAATACCATCCCCCCGCCTCGTTGGACCAAATGCTCCTGAAGCGCTCCGTGTCCCGCTTAACCGCGCAAATGCGACTGCAAAAGACCAACAATTCCAAGCGGTTGCAGAAGCTGCAGCGTAGAAGGTTCGGTGAAAGGGAGTGCCGGGAGAAGGGGGCATGGTGCCCAGAGGCGGATTCGAACCACCGACACGCGGATTTTCAGTCCGCTGCTCTACCAACTGAGCTATCTGGGCCTCGCCGACAAACGAGACATCGCCTGACCGGACTTTCAGGAAAGCGCCGTGGAGCACCCCTTGAAAGCGCGTGGGTTATAGCACGGGAATCCGGCCTGTCCAGCGCCTAAGCGCTGATTTTCCGGGGCAATTGTCGCAGACAATGCCGACGCCGGCAAAGCAGCAATTGCGTAAGGTCGGCGAAGTGGAATTGCGCGGCCGGCACCACCCAAACCCTACTTCGGCTCGTCGCTCTCGTCCTCGTCATCCCGCGCGGTGATGACATAGGCGCCCTTCAGCCAGCGGTTGAGGTCGATGTCCTTGCAGCGCTTCGAGCAGAACGGATAGGTCTCGCGCGCCGACGGCTTGCCGCATTCGGGGCAGGGGCGCTTCGGGCGCAGTGGTGTGACCTTATCGTCCAGGCTCATGGCCGCGCGGTATGCCAGCTGGTGTGGACCTTGAAGCCTTCGCCCGAAAGCAGCGCCACCGTCTCGTAGAGCGGCAGGCCGACAATGTTGGTGTAGGAGCCGACCAGCTTGACGACGAACGAACCGGCGAGACCCTGGACGGCATAGCCGCCGGCCTTGCCGCGCCATTCGCCGGAGGCGACATAGGCGTCGATCTCCTCGCGTGGAAGCCGCTTGAAGCGTACCCTGGATTCAACCAGCCTTTGGCGCAGCTTGCCGCCCGGCGTAATCAGGCAGATGCCGGAATAGACCCGGTGCGAACGGCCCGAAAGCAGTCCAAGGCAATTGGCGGCGTCGTCCAGCGTCTCGGCCTTGGGCAGGATGCGGCGTCCGACCGCGACCACCGTATCGGCGGCCAGCACGAAACTTGGCGCATAGTCTTCCTCGCTTTTCAGCGAGGCCAGCGCCTTCTCGGCCTTTTCCTTCGACAGCCGCTTGGCCAGCGAGCGCGGATGTTCGGCGCGCAGCGGCGTTTCGTCGACATCGGCTGGCAGCACGCGGTCCGGCTCGATGCCGGCCTGTTGCAACAGTTCGATCCGGCGCGGCGAACCAGAGGCAAGCACGAGCTTCTGCAGGATGCTCATCGCGGTTCGCGCCGGACTGTTACTTGAAACGGTAGGTGATGCGGCCCTTGGTCAGGTCATAGGGCGTCATCTCGACCAGGACCTTGTCGCCGGTCAGCACACGGATGCGGTTCTTGCGCATGCGGCCAGCCGTATGGGCGATGATCTCGTGTTCGTTTTCGAGCTTCACCCGGAACATCGCGTTGGGCAACAATTCCGTCACGACACCCGGAAACTCGAGGACTTCTTCCTTCGGCATTCGATACCTTTGCTTGGATTGCAGTTCCTGCGCCCTGGAGCGCCCAGGCCGGAATTTCGGCGGAACCTATATGATAATCGTGCGCTTGTGAACACGCTTAGATCGCGTCATATGCGACGCGCTCCAAGCTTTCGTTTTATGCATGTCGTTGTCTCAAAACCGGGACCGCTTTTGAGCGACATGCATCAATCCGCCGCGTTTTTTACCTCCGGAAGCAGAAAACGTCGGCTGATGCGCGCTTTCAGCCGTTCTCTCACGTCGCGATAGCTGGCCATGATCTGCTCGCGCCTGCCGCCGACATCGGTCGGATCCGGCATCGGCCAGTATTCGACGTCGACGGCAAGCGAGCGGGTGAGTTCGAGCGCGGCGTGGTGGGCTTCCGGCGCCAGGGTGACGATCAGGTCGAAATAATCGTCCTCGAGATCGTCCATCGAGCGCGGCTGGCGCTCGCCCAGCGTCAGGCCCTCTTCGGCCAGCACCGCGTCGACGAACGGATCGCGCTCGCCCCTGTGCACGCCGGCAGAGGCGACGAAAGTGGCCGGCGGCAGCATGCGAAGCGCCAGCTGCTCGGCCATCGGCGAGCGCACGGCGTTCATGCCGCACAAGAACAGGATCGAGCGGGGCGCCCCAGTCAGGTCTAACCCCGCCAGTGCAGCACGCAGACCAGCGTGAACAGCCGCCGCGCCGTGTCGAAGTCGATGTCGATCTTGCCGGCCAGCCGGTCCATCAACGTCTGCGAGCCTTCATTGTGCAGGCCGCGCCGGCCCATGTCGATCGCCTCGATATGGCTCGGCGTCGAGGATCGGATGGCGTCGTAGTAGCTTTCGCAGATCAGGTAATAGTCCTTGACGATGCGCCTGAGCGGCGTCAGCGACAGGATATGGGTGACGACATCAGCACCATCCTCGCGGGCGACCGCAAACACCAGCCGGGATTCGGCCAGCGAGAGCTTCAGCCGATAAGGCCCGGCGCCGTCATCATTGACCGGCTGAAAGCTGTTTTCTTCGATCAGGTCGAAGATCGCCACCGCGCGCTCATGTTCGACATCGGGCGTCGAACGGCCGATCGACTCGTCGAGCTCGACATCGATCAGCCTTGCGCGGGTTTGATCGCCGTCCGCCATCGCCGCCTACATGTTCAGCCGGATGGCGACGGAGCGGCCATGCGCGTCGAGGCCTTCCGCCTTGGCCAGCGCAATCGCCGCCGGCGCAAGTGCTCTCAGCTGCTCCGGCCCGAGCTTCAGGATCGAGGTGCGCTTGACGAAATCGAGCACCGACAGGCCCGAAGAGAAGCGCGCCGAACGCGCCGTCGGCAGCACGTGGTTGGAGCCGCCGACATAGTCGCCGATGACTTCGGGCGTATGGCGTCCCAGAAACACAGCACCCGCATTGCGCATCCTGGCCAGGAAGCCCTCGGCATCGTCGATGGCGAGTTCCACATGTTCGGCGGCGATGCGGTCGACCAGCGGCAGCGCGGCTTCGATGGTCTCCACCAGGATCACCGCGCCGAAATCGCGCCAGCTGGCAGCCGCCGTCTCGGCGCGCGGCAGGCTCAGCAATTGGCGCTCGACCGCCTGTTCGACTGCTTTTCCGAACGCAGGATCGTTGGTGATCAGGATCGATTGCGCCGACACGTCGTGCTCGGCCTGCGCCAGAAGATCGGCGGCGATCCAGTCGGGATCGTTGCTGCCGTCGGCCACCACCAGCACTTCAGACGGTCCGGCAATCATGTCGATGCCGACCGTGCCGAACACCTGGCGCTTGGCGGCGGCGACATAGGCATTGCCGGGCCCGACGATCTTGGCGACCGGCCGGATCGTCTGCGTGCCATAGGCAAGGGCGGCAATCGCCTGCGCGCCGCCGACGCGGTAAATCTCTGAAACGCCTGATATATCGGCGGCCACCAGCACCAGCGGATTGATGATGCCGCCCGGCGCCGGCACGACGATGACGATGCGCTCGACGCCCGCCACCCTGGCCGGCACGGCGTTCATCAGCACCGAGCTTGGATAGCTTGCCGTGCCGCCCGGCACATAGAGCCCGACCGCCTCGATCGCCGTCCAGCGCGAACCCAACTCGACCCCGGCGGCATCGGTATAGCGATCGTCCTTGGGCATTTGTCGCTCGTGATGGGATCGGATGCGGTCACGGGCAAATTTCAGCGCCTCGACCGTCTGCGGATCGGCGTCTTTGTAGGCCTGCGCGATGTCGTCCTTCGACACGGCGATGCCGAGGCTATTGAGGTCGGCCTTGTCGAATTTCAGCGTGTAGTCGACCAGGGCAGCGTCGCCCTCGGCACGAACCCGCGCAATGATGGCGCGCACGGCAGTGTCGACGTCCTCCGATACCTCCCGCTTGGTGGTCAGGAAGGCGGCGAAACGCTGCGCGAAACCGGCATCGGACTGGATAAGCGTAATGGCCATCGGCTGCGTCTAGATCGTGATGAGACTTGGTTGAAATCTCATCACGATCTAACCCTTTGTTGGAGCAAGATCTCTGGACAGACGATTCCCGTTTTGTCCAACAAAAACCGGCACCCACTTTTTGGGATCATGCTCTAGACCCTGTGCACCGGACGCGAGGTGGCTTCCCAGGCGCCGCCTATGTCGGCAAGCCGCGCCTCGATGCATTCGACGTCGAGCATGATCGCGCCGCCGCCGGAAAAGACCAACTCGACTATGCCGGCCGGCTTGCTGATTTCGATAAAGCTGATTGCCAGAAGCGACAGCACCTCGGCCGGCCGATCGCGGGCAATGCCGCTGGTCTTGGCGCCGAGCACGCGGTCGAAATGCAACACCGCCTGGCGCCGCTCATTGTGCGGGCTGAACAATCCGGATTTCGCCTCCCAGACGAAGCGGTTCATGGTCAATATGAAACGCTTGGCCGAAGGCAGGTATTCGAGATCCGAGACTTTCATCACGGCGTCCTGGACGTGAGCCGAGACGATGCTCAGATCCTGATCGTCGAGCGCAATGAGTTTGAGGGCTGCCATGCCGAATGCACACCTGAAAGTTGGTTTCAGCCTTCTGTTAGGCGGTCTTTCCGGTCCGTGCAACCGCGACACAAATTCAACCCGAGGCTAGCGCCTCGGGTTTGAAGTGTTGGCGGTGAATGAAGGCAGCACCAGACGCCTGTCTGTCTGAAGCAACTGCCGTGCGGTCAAGCCGAAATCCGCTCGATCACCGCGCCGCAATTGGAGAGCTTTTCTTCCAGCCGCTCAAAACCGCGGTCGAGGTGGTAGACGCGGTTGACCGTCGTTTCGCCTTCGGCCGCCAGACCGGCGATGACCAGCGACACCGAGGCGCGCAGATCGGTCGCCATCACGGGCGCGCCCTTCAGCTTGGCGACGCCGTCGACGATCGCAGTTTGGCCGGACAGCGTGATGTGGGCGCCGAGCCGGGCCAGTTCCTGCACATGCATGAAGCGGTTTTCAAAGATGGTCTCGGTGATGCGCGACTTGCCCTTGGCCATGGTCATCAGGCCCATGAACTGCGCCTGCAGATCGGTCGGGAAGGCCGGGAACGGCGCCGTCGTTACGTCGACCGGCGAAATGCCGGCGCCGTTGCGCCGGACGCGAATGCCGGAATTGGTCGGCGTGATCTCGGTACCGGTCTGGGCAATCACGTCCAACGCGGTCTGCAGCAGCTCGGGGCGGGCGCCTTCGAGCACGACATCGCCGCCGGTCATGGCCACAGCCATGGCATAGGTGCCCGTCTCGATGCGGTCGGGGATGACGCGCACGCGCGCGCCCGACAGCGAGTCGACGCCGTCGACGGTGATGGTTGGAGTGCCGGCGCCGGAAATTTTTGCGCCCATGGCGTTGAGGCATTCGGCGAGGTTGACGATCTCGGGCTCGCAGGCGGCGTTTTCGAGTACCGTCTCACCCTTGGCCAGCGCCGCCGCCATCATCAGCACATGGGTGGCGCCGACGGAGACTTTCGGGAACACATAGCGATTGCCGACGAGGCGGCCGTTCCTGGTCTTGGCCAGCACATAACCAGTGTCGACATCAATGTCGGCGCCCAGCGCCTGCAAACCCTCGAGGAACAGGTCGACCGGGCGCGTGCCGATGGCGCAACCGCCCGGCAGCGACACTTTGGCCTCGCCCATGCGGGCCAGCAGCGGGCCGATCACCCAGAACGACGCCCGCATCTTCGACACCAGCTCGTAGGGCGCGGTCGTGTCGACGATGTTTCGGGCCGAGAAGTTGATGGTGCGCGAATAGCCCTCATTCTGCTTCTCGCGGCGGCCGTTGACCGAATAGTCGACGCCGTGATTGCCAAGAATGCGGATCAGCTGCTCTACATCGGCCAGATGCGGCACGTTTTCCAGCGTCAGCGTGTCGTCGGTGAGCAGCGAGGCGATCATCAGCGGCAAAGCGGCGTTTTTCGCGCCCGAAATCGGAATGCTTCCGGCGAGCTTGTTGCCGCCGACAATTCTGATGCGATCCATGAGAGAATGTCCCCTCGGCCCGAAAGGCCGGTTTTCGTCAGTTTGCGTATCGGCCCGTCTAGACCATTGGCCGGCTTGGTTCAAGATTCCTGAGCCCGTTAGCCAAGTTGGCCGGCCAGTGTGGCCGATATCGGTCAGTCCTTGTGCATTTTTTCAGCAGCCGTCAGGCCTTCCGGGCGCTGGTCAGCGTCACCGGTGCGCCGCGAACGCGCTTGCGTCTTGCGCTTCATGAGATTGGCGCGCAGCTGCTCGGCCAGACGGTCCTTGCGGTTAGTCCCGTCCTTCTTTGCCGGATCAGCCTTTTTCGGTGGATTTGTTTTGTCGTCCATCGTTCCGTCCCGCCCGCGACTGGCAGGCCTGCCGTTCAAGGGATAGCTAGCATTGTGGCGCCGCCATGTCAGCGAAACTTGTCTGGCAAGCCTTTCACAGACGCCTTGCGCTTGCCGGTTCTATATGGCAGAAGCCCCGCCATCAGCGGCTGCGGTAGCTCAGTGGTAGAGCACTCCCTTGGTAAGGGAGAGGTCGAGAGTTCAATCCTCTCTCGCAGCACCAGTTCATTCCTTTGATTTTAAAAAGATGCAGTCGCGAAGTCGGGGTCTCGTTGCGGACCAAAAAAGCCGGCGGACGCAAAAGTGCCAATCCCGCGCATCCAACCGTGGCCCCCTCGCCCGGAAACATTGAGAGAAAGAGGCTCTACGGGGCCGGACGACTGCTCAACAAGTCCGGACCTGTCAACTCATGAACAGGCCGGACTGGCCGTATCCGGCATGCTGAACACTACCGCTCGCACGCTGAAAGCCAGCCGCCTCGTACGCATATCCATGACAAGAACACAGCTCGCCCAAGGACTTGCCATCGGCCGGCCATCATGATGCCATCTCGCTTGCGGAAGATAGCGTTGGGTTTTGGGTAGAGAATGCTCTTTGGGCGAACAGCAGGTGCGACAGGGCGCATGTGCGCGGCACTTGCCGCAGCACTGGTGTGCCTATGCGCGTTTGGCCCCGCTTTGGCTGAAGAGCCGAAGGCGCTGAAAGGCGTCGCGCTCATCATCGGTCAGTCCGACTACCAGCATGTCGGCAAACTGCCCAATCCGGAAAACGACGCCCGCGCCATCGAGGAGATGTTCGACAAGCTCGGCTTCGAGACAAATGTCGCCACCAATCGCGACACACGCAAATTGCGGCGCGATCTCGAAGGCTTCGTCAACGATGCCGAGGGCGCCGATGTCGCCATCATCTACTATTCCGGCCACGGCATCGAAGCCGGCGGCGAGAATTATCTGGTCCCTGTCGATGCCGATATTTCGGCACTCGACAATGCCGGCGAAAAGTTGGTGCCGCTGTCGTCCATCGTCGCCGAACTGAAGGCCAAGGTGCCGGTCACCATCGTTCTGCTGGACGCCTGCCGCAACGATCCGTTCCCGCCGGGCACGCTCTTGAAGCTGGCGCCGGGCGACGAAGGCAAGCCGATCGGCGCCGGCGGTCTCGGCGAAACGCGCGGCGTGGTTTCCCTGAAAGGTGGCGCCGAGGCCAAGGGCTCGGTCGACGACAGCCTCGGCCAGGTCATCGCCTTTGCCGCCGAGCCCGGCAAGGTTGCGCTGGACGGTCCGGCCGATGGCAACAGCCCCTATGCGGCAGCGATCCTGCGCCACATCGACACGGTGGGCGGCGAGGAATTCGGCACCGTTCTGCGCATGATCGGCGAGGAGGTCTATCTCAAGACCAACGGCCAGCAGCGGCCCTGGGTCAATGAGAGCCTGCGCCGGCTGCTCTATTTCGGCACCCCCGCCGAGGCGCCGAAAGGTGATGAGGGCGAAATCCTCAGGGAGCGACGCCAGCTCCTGCTGACCATCTCGACGCTACCCGATCCGGAGCGCCGCCAGATCGAAACCATATCGCGTGACGGCAAGGTGCCGATGGATGGGCTCTACGCCATGCTGAAGGCGCTCGGGGTCGACATACCCAAGGATCCGGCTGAGCTCGACAAGCTGCTGCGTGGCCAGACCGAACGGCTGAAACACGTGTTGGCTGAACGCGAGACTTTGAAAAACCCGGACCCCGAAATTGCCAGGCTATCGAAACTAGCCGAACAGGCGGTTCAGGAAGGCGCGCTCGAAGCGGCGCAGAAATTCAACGAACAGGCCAAGGCCCGCATCGGCGAACTTTCGTCTACGGTCGAACAGGCCGAGGCCGAGCTGAAGGCAAAGCGGCTGGAATTCGCAAAGGTCTTCGCCAGCAGTGCCAGGACTTATGAAATCTCCTTCAACTTCAAGGAGGCGGCGCAGGATTACGCCAAGGCCTTCGAGCAGGCTGCCAAATGGAGCGACGAAGACGCGTTCTACTACAAGGCGGCAGAGGCCAACGCTCTGTCGGAACAAGGGGACTTCTCCGGCGACAATGCGTATCTCGCCCAGGCCCTGACAGCCTATGAACAGGCATTGACCTATGTCACCCGCGAAAAGTTGCCGCTACTTTGGGCGGCCACCCAGAACAATATGGGCGCCACGCTTGCTACGTTGGGCGAACGGGAAGCCGGCCGCGAAAACCTCGACAAGGCAGCTGCCGCTTATGAGCAGGCGCTGACCGTCTATACGCATGACGCCTACCCTGACGAGTGGGCATCGACCTATGGCAATCTGGGCACGGTCTACTGGCGGCTCGGCCAGCGCGAGAACGGGACGGCACTGCTTGAGCGGGCAGTCGGGGCCTTCCGCTCGGCGCTCGAGGTACAGTCGTCGAAAAAACTGCCGCTTGAATGGGCGGCGACGCAGAACAATCTCGGCATCGTGCTGTCCGAGATCGGCGAACGCCAGACCACATCGGACAGTTTTCGCGCCGCAATCGAAGCGCATCGTGCGGCATTGACGGAATACAACAGAGAGCGCGTACCGCTCGACTGGGCATTGAGCCAGATCAATCTGGGTGTCGTTCTGGCGAGCCTCGGCGCGCGCGAAAAGGATGTACCGACGCTTGAGCAATCGGTCGCGGCCTTCCAGGCGGCGGCTGAGGAGATGACCAGGGAACGCGCGCCGGCGCAATGGGCGACCATCCAGAACAATTTGAGCACCGCATTCGAGTCGATCGGCGAGATCAACGGCGATATCGCCGCGTTGCAGCGCGCGCGGGAGGCGGCGGAGGCAGCGCTTTCGGTTCGGACGCGCGAGCGCGCGCCGGCCGACTGGGCGAACGGCCAGCTGACGCTGGGCAACGCACTGCATCGTCTTGGCGCCAGGCAGAACGACGACGCCATGTTGCTCAAGGCGGTCTCAGCCTACGAGGCGGCGCTATCTGAATATACGCGTGAAAAGCTGCCGCTCGACTGGGCCTCGCTGCAACAGAATCTCGGCTTCGTTTATGCAACGCTTGGAAATCGAGACACAGGAACCGACTATTTGCAGAAGTCGGCGGCCTCCTACAGCAAGGCATTGGAAGTCTACACCGCCACCTCTGCCCCCCTCGATTTCGCCTCGACAGAGTACGATCTCGGCGCCACGCTGTCGACCTGGGGTGCCCGTGCGGGCGACAGGGCGATCCTCGAACAGGCGGTCGCCGCTTATGATTCCGCGCTCACGGTGCGAACCAGAGAGGGCGCCCCGACCGACTGGGCGACGACGCAATACCGGCTGGGCATCGCCCTGTCCATGCTGGGCAAGGCCAATGACGGCCCGGTCGAGGCGCTCGAACGCTCGGTGACAGCCTATCGCGCGGCGCTCGAGGTGCAGACTCGCGACAGCGATCCGGTCTCTTTTGCGGCAACACAATGGGGATTGGGCCATGTCCTGCTCGTGCTCGGCGACAGGACACGGAACGCCGATGACTTCAGCCAGTCGGTGACTGCGCTCGAAGCGGCCTTGCCCTTCTATGACCGCGCCACGGCGCCGGAAGATCATGCACAACTGCAGAACAATCTCGGTAGCGCCTACTACTACCTTGCCGGTAGCAGCAACGATCCGTCTCTTTACCAGAGGGCGGCGACCGCGCACGAGGCGGCGCTCGCCGTCTATGCCGCGTTGCCCGATCGCACACTGTGGGCCTCCGTTGAAGGCGATCTCGGCAACGCGCGGATGATGCAAGCCAGCGCTACCTCCGACCCGGACACAATGGCGAAGTCGGTTCAGGCCTACGAGGCGGCGCTCAGCGTGATTGCCCGCGACACAGACGCCGATGAGTGGCTACGCAACCAGGCCAATCTGGCCAGCGCGCTGTCGACGCTGGGCTACTGGCGCAACGATGTCGCCTTGCTGAAGCGCTCGGCCGCCATCTATCGCAGCATACAGAGCGTGCGCACTCGTGAGCGGGCGCCGGAGCAATGGGTCCGCACGCAGGGCGATTTCGCCCGGGTGCTCGCCATGATTAGGGACAAGGCGCCGGAGTCGGCGGTGTTCGATGAAGAGATCGCCGCCAACCGCGCACTGGCCGATGAGGTCGGCCGCGACCGCGACCCCGACCGATGGGCGACCGTGCAGAACGAGGTCGGCTATGCCTTGACGCTTGCCGGCCGCGCCGAAAACAACGTCGCCCGCTTCGAGGAGGCGGTGCCGATCCTGCGCGAGGCAATCGCCGTGCAAAAGAAGATCAATTCGGTGCCGGCCGTAGCCTTCACGCAGGACAGCCTGTGCGACGTGCTGGTCGACCTCGGTGCTGCCCGCAAGGACAAGGCGCTTGCCGAGGAAGCCATCGCCGCCTGCCAGGATGCGCTCGTCATTTTCAAGGAGCGCAAGATGGACGAACTCGCCGCCGGTTCGGAACAAAACCTCGCCGAGGCACAGGCGCTGCTCGCCGGCTTGAACTGAGGCTCCAGACAACGCTGATGCAGGGCAATCACATAGGGCGCTCCCCCCATTCTTCGATGTTTGCCCGGCACCTACCCCCACCCTTAATCCCTCCCCACAAGGGGGAGGGAGACCTGGTAAGCGTTGATCTCGGCAAATTACTGAGGTCTAGATGCAAGGGCGGAGATACAGGGCGCGCCGCAGCTTTCCCTCCCCTTGTGGGAGGGATTAAGGGGGTACGTGCCGGGCAAACCTTGGCGGGCTAACCGGCGGCACCAGCGTTCACGCTGGTGCGCAAGCAAATGTCATCGGCTCGCCATGGCATGATCGGGAGGCGATGTGGCAGTATCGGCAGCGCGCCGGTAGCCGCCGCCATCCAGAGCGCCAACACAGCCGGATTTTCGTCGGAGCTTTCCATGACCCTACTCACCCGCCGCCGGCTTCTAAAAACAGCCGCGGTTGCCGGCGTCGGCGGCGTTGGCCTTGCAGCGATGGCCAGGCTTGGTGGCTGGGCCGCGGCCGCACCGGAGCCGGTGGTTCTCAAGACGGCAAAGATCCAGGCCAGGTTCATGGATATCGGCCAGACCCGCGATGTGCTGACTTATGGAGAGGCCGGAATGCCGCCGGTGCTCAAGATGAAAAAGGGCGAGCCTTTCGCCGCGCGTCTCGTCAACGGCATCGACGACCCGACGACCATCCATTGGCACGGCATTCGCGTTCCAAACAAGATGGACGGTGTTCCATTCCTGGTTCAGCCTTACGTCTATACCGGCGATCATTTCGACTACGCCTTCACGCCGCCCGACGCCGGCACGTTCTGGTATCACCCGCATTGCAACACGCTGGAGCAGATGGGCCATGGCCTCACCGGCGTGATCGTGGTCGAGAACCCCAACGATCCAAAATTCGACGCCGAAGCCGTCGTCAACCTGCGCGACTGGCGCCTCGGCGACGACGCGCAGTTCATCCAGCAATTCCGGCCGCGCGATGCCGCAAAAACCGGAACCTATGGCACGGTGCGCACCGCCAACTGGCTCGACCAGCCGCAATTCGACGCGCCGGCCGGCGGGTTGGTGCGGCTGCGGGTCGCCATCACCGATGTCACCCGCATCTACGCCTTTCGCGTCGAGCGTGGGGAGGCCGCGGTCATCGCGCTGGACGGCAATCCGGTGCCGCAGCGTTTTGCGCCCGATGCTTTGCTGCTCGGACCGGGGCAGCGCATGGAGCTCGCCATCCGCATGCCTGACCAGGAGGGCGCGATCGTCAGCCTGGGCGACATCAGAGGCACCAAACCCAAGGTCCTCGCCACCTTGCGCGCCACCGGCAGCTCGCTCAAGCGCGATTTGCGCGACCTCGCACCGCTGGAAGCCAACCCGGTGCCGGAGGTGGATCTCGCCAGCGCGAAACACATCGCGCTCTCGCTCAGCGCCACGGCGGAAAACGTGCCTAGCGACAGCATATGCGGCACGCTAGGCTACTCCTTCTGGGCCATCAACAAGGTACCGTGGCCGGGCGACACGCCGGACCCGACCGCGCCTTTGGCCGAGCTGAAGCTCGGCAAAAGCTATGTCATCGACATGGAGAATTTGACGCCGCAATCGCATCCGATGCATCTGCACGGCATGAGCTTCAAGGTGCTGTCGTCGTCGACACGCCAGGTTCAGCCGGTCATCTCCGACACCTATCTCATGCAGCCCAACGAGAAGGTTCAGCTCGGTTTCGTCGCGGATAATCCCGGCGACTGGCTGCTGCACTGCCACATCATCGAACATCAGAAAACCGGCATGACGAGCTATATCAGGGTGGTTTGACGCCGAGGCGGGTCAATCAGCCTCTACTGGGGTTGGCCTCACCTGCCGGGCCTGTTGCCGGAGAAATTGCCGCCGTCCGCTGGTTTCGTTGGCAAAGCGGGGCCGTTCCCTGCTATTCCCGCCTGCAATCAAGAAGCCGTGGACACGCTTGCATGACCAATGTCGCCCTGACCGGACTGGCCCGCGATCTCGCCAGGCGCGCCGCCGAGGGCCGCCCGGTGCGCATCGGCGTCATCGGCTCCGGCGAAATGGGCACCGACCTGGTCACGCAAGGCATGCTGATGCCCGGTATCGAGATCTGCGCCATCTCGACGCGGCGTCCGCACACGGCGCGCGACGCCATCCGCATCGCCTATGGCGACGAGGCGATGGCGGTCGAGGCCGACATGGGTTCGAAAGTCACCGCGGCGATCGAGGCCGGGAAAATCGCCATCACCTCGAACGAGATGCTGGTCACCAATCCGCTGATCGACGTCGTGATCGACGCCACCGGCAAGCCTGGTGTCGCCGCCGATTTCGACTTGAAGGCGATGGAGCACGGCAAGCACCTGGTGATGATGAATGTCGAGGCCGACGTCACGATCGGCTGCTACCTCAAGCAGCAGGCAGACCGGCTCGGCGTCGTCTATTCGGTCGGCGCCGGCGACGAGCCGTCGAGCTGCATGGAGCTGATCGAGTTTGCCTCAGCGCTCGGCTACACCATCGTCTCGGCTGGCAAGGGCAAGAACAACCCGCTCAACCACGATGCCGTTCCGGACGACTATCGCGAGGAAGCGATCCGCCGCAACATGAACCCGCGCATGCTGGTCGAATTCGTCGACGGTTCCAAAACCATGGTCGAGATGTGCGCCATCGCCAACGCCACCGGGCTGGTGCCCGATGTGCCGGGCATGCACGGGCCCAAGGCCGACCGCGACCAGCTGGCCAAGGTGCTGATACCGCGCGCCGATGGCGGCATCCTGTCGAAGAAGGGTGTTGTCGACTACACGATCGGCAAGGGTGTGGCGCCGGGCGTCTTCGTCATCGTCGAGGCGACGCATCCGCGCATCGTCGAGCGCATGGACGATCTGCATATCGGCCACGGCCCCTACTACAGCTTCTTCCGGCCGTATCACCTGACCTCGCTGGAAGTGCCGCTGACCGCGGCGCGCATCATGCTCTATGGCCGGCCAGACATGGTGCCGCTGCCGAGGCCGGTCGCCGAGGTCTGCGCGGTGGCCAAGCGCGATCTCGCCATGGGCGAGACCTTCGATGCCATCGGCGAGACTTGCTACCGCTCATGGACCATGACCGTCGAAGAGGCGCGCGCCAATCGCGCAGTGCCGGTCGGCCTGCTCGAAGGCGGCAAGGTGCTGAAACCGGTGAGGAAGGGCGAACTGCTCACCGCCGACAATGCTACGCCCGACCGCACGACGAGGCTGTTCGCTTTGCGGAAGCTGCAGGATGATATGCTCTACGGGGCTGAGATGGCATGAACAGGCCAGCTCTCTGGCTTTGTCATGACAAGATCACTATATTGTAGTGACAGCGAAACGGAGGCTTCCAGAATGAATCTCCAGATCAGAGACCCGCGCGCCCGTGACCTCGCCCGGCAGCTTGCCGAAAAGCGAAAGATTTCCTTGACCGAAGCGGTGATCGAAGCGCTCGAATCCGAGCTTCAGCGCGAACGTGAACGAGTTCCGCTGGCTGAGCGGCTGGCCGCCATATCGAACGATCTGAAGGCCAAGGCGGGAAGGGGCGGCAGGGATTTGACTAAGGATGAGATCGACGAGATGTGGGGACATTCCTGATGTTCATCGACACCTCGGTGGTGATCGCTGTCCTCGCCGGAGAGGAAGACGCCGCCGATTGGAGCCGCCGGATCGGGCAGGCCTCGGTACGGATCACATCTCCGCTGGTCGTGCTCGAAGCGGCGATGCGGCTTTCATCGAAGTTGGTGGTGGAGCCGCTCTTCGCCGAAAAAGCGATATAGGACTTCCTGCGTGAGGCCGAGATCGAGGTGGTTCCGATCGAAATCGGTGATGCCAAGCTCGCGATCCAGGCTTTTTCGACCTATGGCAAAGGTCGCGGCCACCCGGCTCAGCTCAATCTCGCTGACTGCCTGTCATATGCCTCGGCAAAAAGCTGTGGGATGCCCTTGCTCTACAAAGGGAAAGACTTTTCCCACACCGATCTGGCCTGATCCTACTCCCCCAGTTCTACGATTCGGCCAGCAGCTTCGTCAGCCGGTCCCGCCCAGCAGGCCAAATGCTGCCGCGCTCGCGCCATGGGGCTGTTGACCTGCTCGCGCATGATCATTGCGCTCGTGCTGACGACGCAGACCATCGGCTGCCATTGTATGATCGATTCATACAGTCTGTCTTTTTGATCCGGGTTTTTCAAACGATGCCGAGATGCCAATCTCGATCAGCTGAACCCCCATTGAGGATTGAAATCTTGCAAACCATTTGGACAAGACGCGAGACGATGAAAACCCTTCTGGCAACGGGCATGGTTGCCATGCTTCAGCCTCTGGCTTTTGCAGCCAGGGCCGCCGCCAAGCTGGAATGGACCTATTTTCAGGCTGACGAGAATGGTTTCCGCCGCACGCCGGTGCTGCTGACCGGGGAAAAAGAAGCCATCCTCCTCGACGGCGGATTTACCCTGTCCGATGGCCGTGCGGTCGCGGATGCGATCAAGCCGACGGGCAAGACCCTGACGACGATCTATGTCAGTTGCAGCGACCCTGACTATTATTTTGGCCTGCGTCCCGTCGCGGATGCTTTCCCCGGCGCCAAGATCATCGCGGCCGCTGCGACGGTGGCGGCCATCAAAGCCAATGTGCAAGCCAAGCTGGATGTCTGGGGCCCGCAGCTCAAGGACAATGGACCGAAGGTCCTGGCGGATGTCGTCATTCCCGAGGCATCCGATATCACCTCACTTGAAATCGAAGGAAACAAGATCGAGATCGTCACCGTCGCCGATCTGAAAGACCGGCGGTATCTCTGGGTGCCCAGCCTTGAAGCGGTGTTCGGCGGCGTGCTGATCTCGTCGGGCGTGCATGTCTGGGTTGCCGACGAGCCAACCGTAGACGACCGTAAAAAATGGATTGCTGCGCTCAACGAAATCGCGTCCCGCAAACCCAACATCGTGGTGCCGTCCCATCAGGTAGCCGGTGCACCGGACGGTCTGGCGGCCGTGGAATTCACCCGCGCCTACCTCGAAGCCTTCAACGAGGAAGCCGGGAAATCGAAATCCAGCGTCGAGCTGATTGCAGCGATGAAGCGGCGCTATCCCGATCTTCTGGACGTCTCGTCCCTGGAACTGGGCGCAAAGGTCGCCAAGGGTGAGATGAAGTGGGGCTGATACGGCCCCGCGAGCGTCTGGGCTACTTCCCCAATTCCACCGACCGCAGCCGCGCGGCTTCCACCGCCTCGGTCAGCAGCTTCGTCAGCCGGTCTTCGCCCATCAGCACGGCAAGGGCGGCTGCCGTGGTTCCGTTGGGGCTGGTCACCTGCTGGCGCAGGACGCCGGGCTCCTCGCCGCTTTCGGCAGCGAGTGCAGCAGCGCCATAGACGGTCTGCATGGCAAGCAGCCTGGCGGTCTCGGTCGGCAGCCCGGCCTTCTCGGCTGCAACCGTAAGCGCCTCGATGAAATGGAAGATGTAGGCCGGACCGGACCCCGAAACCGCCGTCACCGCGTCCATCAGGCCTTCGTTGTCGATCGTCGTCACCACACCGCTCGCCGACAGCAGCTCGGCAACGAAACGCCTGATGTCGTCGCTCACCAGCGGGTTGGAATAGACCACCATCATGCCCTTGCCGATCGCGGCCGGCGTGTTGGGCATGCAGCGGATAACAGGCGCGAGATGGCCGAGGATGTGCTCGAAGGTGGCGACCGGCGTGCCCGCGGCGATGCTGACGAAGGTGGTCCTGCCGTCGCCGAAGCGCTTGTAGGCGGCGGTGACGTCGCGGATCACCTGCGGCTTGACGGCGATGACGACGAGGTCGGGCTCTGCGTCGGCGGGGATCCCGTTCGCGCCCGCGGCGACACTGCAACCGAGGTGCTCGGCGCGCTTGCGCAATTCGGCATTGGGCTCGACCACGAACACGGCTTGCGGGGCAAGCTTGCCGGATTTCAGCCAGCCCGCAAGCATGGCGTAACCCATATTGCCGCAACCGGCGAGAACAAGCCTGATCGTCATTGAGAGCCCTCCGAGACAAGGGTTCTCCTTAGACGCTAGCGGGCAGACGGGAAAGCCCCTCAAGGGGTGCTGGATCAGGCCAGCCGGTCAAGGTCGCCGGCGTACCGCGATCGGCCGCAGCGACACTTGCCGCAAGCCAAGCACGCCGAGCACGAAGAACAGCCACACCGGGTCGCCGCGATGGAAGAAGAAGCTTTCCAGGAACGCGTTCAGCGCCGTGAACAGCACCACCATCATGAAGAAGTCACCGAGATAGATGTTCTCCTTGCGCGGCGGGATGCGCATGTAGTCGCGCAGCGGCGCGATCACGAAAGTGTAGACGGCAACGCACAGCGCCGGGATGCCCATCAGCACCGCAATGTCGAGATAGCCGTCATGGCCATGCACGATGGTCCGGATGTCCCAGGCCCGGTCGAAAGGCTGGTCCTGGCTCAGCAGCAGCGGCGTGCCCCAGAAGCTTTCATAGCCGTAGCCGGTCCAGGGCTTCTTCGCCAGCATCTCGCCGGAGAACTCCCACAGCGTCGTGCGCCCGGTATAGGTGAGGTCGGGGAAATAGGTGGCCGCCAGCTCTTTCACCGGCGGGATGAAGACGATGCCTAAGGTACCGATGGCCGTCGCAATGATCGCCAGTGCAAACAGGATCGGCGTGCCGAACCGCATGCCGATCAGGCCCGGCAGCACGACGATCAGGATCGAGAACGGCACCAGGCCGGCCGTCGTCTTGGATCCGGTGTGCAGCATGAAGATCATCGCCGCGCCGAAGATCGCCACGCCCCAGAATTTCTGGCCGCGCCGGAAGAGATAGAGGCCGGCGAAGCTGAAGCAGGCCATGATTGGTCCGGCAATGTTCTTGTGGGCGAACACACCACGCCACAGGCCGGCATGTTCGGGCTCCTGCGAATCGGCCGTATGCAGGGCCTCATGCGGAAAGACGATGAGGCCGATATAGGACAGGCCGATAACGACGATCGCGCAGAATATGATGACTTTCGAAAAACTGTCGGCATCGCGCGGCAGCACCAGGACCGTCGCTATCGTCAGAACGCCAAGCAGCGTGAAGAAGGCCGCGCGCATGGCCGAGGACGGGTCGGTCGCGTTGATGACCGAAAGCATGAAAAAGCCGAGCATCAGAATCCAGGACGGGCTGAGCAGCGAGCGCACCATCTTGGGGTCGGCGAACGTCAGCAGTGAGAAGGTCGAAATGGCGCCGAGCGAACTGAAGCCGAGCTGGTTGACGATGTCGCCGGCGTTGCCGGTCAGTTCCGCGCCTGCCGGCTGAAACGGCCGGAACGACACGATGATGACGGCAAACAACAGCGCGGCAATGGCCGTCGCCACGCCGTCGCGCGTGACGATGCCGCCCAGCAGCAGCTCGTCAGTTCTTCTCAGGCTGCCTGTATTGCTCATTGGCGTATCCGAATTCGGCAAGCACGCGGCCGAGCGAGACATAGACGGGGTAAAGCGCCGTCGACAGCGATCCTGTCCGCGCCAATTCGATTGCGCCGCGCACGGGCGAGGCTATCAGCAGCGCCAGGCTTTTTGCAAACACCTTGGCGCCGGCGAATGGCGTGCCGGCGCGCTTCTTCTTTTCGACCAGCGTCGAGATTACACCGTTGCGTAAGGATCGGGCGCGGATCCAGTCAGCCTCGACGCGCCGGGCCGGAACGCCTTCGCGCACCTTCGCCTCGGCGCACCAGCCAAGCACGAAACCTTTCTGCGCCGAGCGGCTGAGGAAGTCGGAATCTCCGCCGCCCATGAAGTTGAACCGCAGGTCGAGGAAGGGCGGCCCCATGATGGTGAGCACATTGCGCCCGACCAGAAGGTTGCCAGAGGAATAGAGTGCGGCCACGCGCCCAGTCTGGCGATAGGGCGGCGCAAACACGGGGTGCTCGGCCCATTTGGCGTGAGCAGGATCGGTAAACACTGGCACTTGCGGGCCACCGACAATGTCGGCGCCAAGCGTCTCCGCCGTCTTGCACATGCGCTCCAGCCAGTCCGCGTCGGCGATCTCGTCATCGTCGATGACCAGCAGGTAGCGGAAATCCGGAAAATGCAGGATCGCCGTCTGCCAGCCGGCATTGTAGGCACTGCAATTGCCCCGCTCGTGCGCGATGATGACCATGCCTTTCATATCGTCGCGTTCGAACAGCGGCACGGCCGCCTTGGCGCCCTCACGCGCCTTGGCTTCGTTTTCGATGACGATGACGGCGAAGCGCCGGCTGGTTTGCTGTGCCTTCAGCGACGCCAGCGTTTCCAGCAGCAGTTGTGGCCGCATGAAGGTCGGCAGCGTGACGACGGCTTCGATCGTCTCTGCGGCGAGCCCCGGAGAGCGTCCCGCAATCGATACCGAACCGTCCGATGGCAAAGGGATCATCCGCTCCAGCCGCATGTTTTGAATCTGGCTTTCGATAACACCGCGACGATAACGTTTCGTTAATCACCTTTCGCAGCGGCGCCTGCCGGTCCGCGCCTTTCAGCCGTTGCGTTGCGTGATTTAATCAAGGGTTCACCCAGCTTTGCTAGTGGCTGACGCCTGGATAGGTGAGATGCATCTGCTGTTCGCCACATCGATCGTGCCCGACGGCGCTCTCGCTTCGGGCTATGAGATCGCCAACGCTGCGATCATCGCCGCCTTGCGGCGCGCCGGCGTGCGCGTCACCGTCATCGGCTTCATCTGGCCGGGCAAGGCGCCCAGCGACCCCGAAAACACCTTCGTGCTCGGCGCCGTCGACGTGCGCACGGAAAGCGCCTCGGCGCGGCAGAAGCTCGCCTGGCTTGGCAAGGCGGTGCTGTCAGGGCTCACCTTCGCTTCCGTGAAGCTGCGCGCGGTTTCCGACAGCGAAGTCCGTGCCGCGATCGAGCGCGCCGGTCCCTTCGACGGCTATGTCCTGAATTCGGTGCAGTTCGCCGGCGCCTTTGAAAAACTGTTCGCCGACCGTCCCTCGATTTTCGTCGCCCACAATGTCGAACATGGTTCGGCCAAAGAGAATGCGGCAGCAGCAAACAGTCGCTTCCAGCGCCTGCTGTTTGCCCGCGAGGCCAGGCTGCTCAAGACCATGGAGGAGCGGCTCTGCCGCCGGGCTCGCTTCGTCTTCACGCTGGCCGAGGAAGACCGCGCCGCACTCGGCGTTGCCAGCGACGACCGCTCGGCGGTGCTGCCGCTGGTGACCACAGCCACGGCGCCAAAGCCGGTCAAGCCGCGCCGCATCGATTGCGACGCGGCGCTGATCGGCACTTGGACCTGGCAGCCGAACCGCATCGGCCTCGACTGGTTCCTGGAAAAAGTCGTGCCGCATCTTCGCCGGAGCTTTCGCATCAGGGTCGCCGGCAACATGCCGTCGGATATCACCTCTGCCCATCCCGGTGTCGAATTTGTCGGCCGCGTGTCCGACGCCCAGAATTTCGTGCGCGGCGCCGCCGTCATTCCACTGATCAGCACCGCGGGCAGCGGCGTTCAGCTCAAGACCATCGAAACCTTCGAGCTCGGCCTGCCGTCGGTCGCCACCAGCCGTTC
Organism: Mesorhizobium sp. C416B; assembly: GCF_030323165.1. Taxonomy (NCBI): domain Bacteria; kingdom Pseudomonadati; phylum Pseudomonadota; class Alphaproteobacteria; order Hyphomicrobiales; family Phyllobacteriaceae; genus Mesorhizobium; species Mesorhizobium sp. C416B. The sequence goes on along the minus strand of NZ_CP100471.1, from coordinate 2,304,493 downwards.
GCTGCGCGGCATCGATCATCGCCCGGCAAATTGCTTCGTCACCGACGATCCGGCCGCCTTCGCCGGCGCGCTGGAGGCAGCGGCGGCCGATGTCAAGGATGTCGATGGCAGCGCCTTTCACCGCCGGCAGATCAAGGCACTGGATGCCGCCATCAGGCTCGGCCTGGAAAAGCTCGGGTCGGTGGGGGAGGAGGTGTTTGCATGAACATGCACACCGCCCGCGCCGCCTTCGGGCTCGATACGCTGAAGACGATCCTTGGCATTTCGGTCCTTGCCATCGGCTGGGATGACGCGATCGCGCTGCTCGCTCGTCTGATTGCCGAGCGGCGCTTCACCAAGGTCAGTTTTCTCAACGCTCACAACGCCAACATCGCCTCTACCGATCCGGTCTTTGCCGAGGCGCTCGACGATTTCCTCATCCTGCCTGACGGCGTTGGCGTCGATCTGGCGGCAAAGCTGCTCTACGGCGCGCCGTTCCCGGACAATCTCAACGGCACTGATCTCATTCCGGCCTTTCTGCAGGCATCGGCGAGGCCGCTGACCGTCGGGTTGCTTGGCGCCACCCGCGCCAACGCCGAGGCGGCGTCGGTCAGGCTGGCCGCTCTGGCGGTGCAGCACGAATTCGTCGTCATCCATGACGGCTATTTCTCCCCCGCCGAAGAGCAGGCGATCGTCGATCGCATCGAGGCATTGCGGCCCGACGTGCTGCTTGTGGCCATGGGCGTGCCGCGCCAGGAATTGTGGATCGCCCGTCATATCGATGCCCGCCACTGCACGCTGCCGATCGCCGTCGGCGCGCTGCTCGATTTTCTCTCCGGCACGGTGCCGCGGGCGCCTCTGTGGATGCGCCAGCTGAGGCTCGAATGGTTGTTCCGTCTGTGCATCGAGCCCGGCCGGCTGTGGCGCCGCTACGTCGTCGGCAATCCGGTGTTCCTGCTGCGTGTCGTCAGGCAGAAATTCTCGCGTCGGCCCGAGCCCGCCGGAGAGTTGCGGTGAACAGCCGCGTCGTGCCGAGCCCTGCAGCCGAGACCGGTGCCCTGCCGCAAACGCCGACGGCGGCGGTGGTGACCGCCAGCTATGCGCCGGATTTCGAACGCTGCCGCCTGTTGTGCGAGACCCTCGACCGCCATGTCTCCGGCGTGGCGCATCATTACATTCTGGTCGAGCACCGCGACGTGGCGCTGTTTCGCCAGTTGGAAAACGACCGCCGCAGCGTTGTCGACGAGCGCGACCTGCTGCCGCGCTGGCTGCGTGTGTTCGACGATCCGATGAGCCTCTTTCGCCGTCGCATCTGGCTCAGTTTCAAGACCCAGCCGCTGCGCGGCTGGCATGTGCAGCAGCTGCGCCGCATCGCCATCGCTGCGCATGCTGGAGAAGACGTGCTGGTCTTCTGCGATTCCGACGTCGCCTTCCTCAAGCCATTCGATCTGAGCGCCTTCTGGCGCGACGGCAAGGTGCGGCTGTTCCGGCGCGACGGCGTGCTGTCGAGCGACGGTCACGACGAGCATCGCATCTGGTCGCGCAATGCGGCCTCGGCGATTGGTATCGATGCATCCGAGGTTTCGAACCACGACTATATTTCGACGCTGATCGCCTGGCGCCGTCAGACCGTGACGGCGATGTGCGCCGAGATCGAGAAGGTGCACGCGCGCGGCTGGGTCGAGGTCATCGCTTCAGTGCGCCGGTTCTCCGAATGCATGATCTATGGCCGCTATGTCGACGATGTGCTGGGGGGCGCCGGCCATTTCCACGGCTCGGAGGAATTCTGCCGCGTGCATTGGACCGGGGAGGCGCTGTCGGATGACGAATTCCGCAGCTTCGTCGCCGCTATGGCACCGGGGCAGGTGGCGATCGGCATGCAATCCTTCATCGGCACCGATATCGGCCGCATCCGCCGCCTGATCGGATTGGCTTAGATTGCCTTGGCGGGCTTGCGCAGCGCCGAATAGGTCAGCAGCGCCGAGGCGAGATAGAGCAGCAGGAAGACGACATTGAGCGATACGACAAGCGTGGGCGTGTCGGCAATCGTGGTCAGCACATAGGTCAACAGCACCGCCTTCAGCCCCGCCAGCAGGCCGAGGTTGAGCGCCCTGAGCGCGGTCTGGCCGCGCGCGAACAGCAGCTCGGCCTGGTATTCGACCAGGTTGCGCAGTCCCGGCACGCCGATTGCCAATGCCACCAAGGGCGCCGCCTCGGCGACATTCCGGCCAAGTGCATTGGGGACGAAATGCAGCACGATGCCGAGTGCGGCCAGCGCCAATGTCGATACCAGGAACACGCCGGCTTCGATACCGCTCTTGACCCGCAGTCGCGACAACAGCTCCGGCGACCGCATCATCTTCTGCACCAGCATCATCGAGAAGGTGCGGATCGGTATTGCCGTCAGGTCGACCAGCCGCATGATGATGGCATAGATGCCGGCCAGATGCGGCCCGCCGATCGCCAGGACGAGCAGCTTGTCGAATTCCGACTGCAGGTAGAACAGCACTTCGGCGCCGGCAACATAGATCGAATCGGCAAGCCGCCTGAGATAGAGCTCGGTGCGCAGCCTCAGCCGCTGGCGTGGATAATAGAAGCCGAAGGCCAGCAGCAGCGAGGCGGCGTTGGCGCCGATGTAGAACAATGACCAGATCCAGACGCTGTGCTGCCCCGACAGCATGAACAGCACGGCGCCCAGCGCACGGAACGCCGTGGCCACGATCGACAGCACCGCGGCGCGGCCGAATTTGCCGAGCCCGTTGTTGACGATCAGCACCACCTCGACCGGCCGCCACAAAAGCGCCTCTGCAAAGACGATTGCGGCAAAGACGGCCAGCGGAACGGTGCTGGCGAAGAAGATCAGGTAGACGCCCCAGGAGGCCGCCGCCAGCAGTGGTAAGGACACGGCGCCAAGCAAAAGGAAGCCGGCGGTGAAGGTGCCGATCAGATTGGGGCGGATGGTGGCTGTGCGGTAAAGCGCCGAGATGAAGCCGAAAGCGAGGATGCGCGACAGCATGACGCCGGCCGCCGAGGCGGTGGCGAACATGCCGAACTCGGCAATCGACAGCGTGTTGGCAAGTGCGATGAAATAGGCAAGCGAGAACACCAGCCGCCCGCCGGCGCCGCTGATGGCTGAAAGATAGTCGCGAACCAGCCCCCGTCTTTCGGCGAGGAAGGTGCCGATGCGGGCGAGTGTCCGCCTTTGCGGTATGTCGCTGGCCTGCGTCATATCGAGGAAAGCCGTAAGCCGCAAAGCTTAACGTGCGGTTCTGACGCCATTTTACAGATCCCGGCAATGCGTGGCGAAGCGAGAAACTTTCACTTGCAGACTTCGGAAATTAACCTTTTGTTTCCCATGCCTGTTTAGCGTGACTTAACGATTGGCCGACCGCCGCTCCTGCGCCGTCGAAGGTAAAGTTTCGAGACAATGGTCGACAGGGAAAACCGTGAAGACTGGAGGCGCGAGCGCTCCCTCCTGGCGCTCGGCAAAGCCGTGCGCGGCGATGAGGCGGCGGATGCGTCGGCGGTCTCGATCGGTGACCGGGTGGATCCGTCATGGCGCGAGGACGCCGCCACGCGTCACCGCATAGCCCGCTCGCAACGCGAGGCGCGGTCGAATCCGGCGCCAACGTCACCGCCCGAGCCGCCGCAGTTCCAGGCCGACGGCGAACCCGTTTCGGCCGCCAGCGCGCGTGAGGAGCCTGTTTCCGGCCGGCGTCAGCAGCACGCCGCCTATGAGCTCCGCTCTTTCCACGAGCAGCGACCGGACCGCGACGACGATGACGGGCAGGAATGGAAGCCGCTGATCGATCCGCTCCAGGTCGTCCGCGGCATTAGTCGTTCCAAGTTGCTGATCGTCTCGACTACGATATTGGGCACGGTGCTCGGCGTCGCCGTCGCCGTTTCGACACCGAAGAAATACGAAGCCACCACACAGATGGTCATCGAGCCAGGCGACCTGAAGCTTTCCGACAACGATCTCACCCAACCGGTCGGGCAGCCCGATGCGGCGCTGGCTGTTGTCGAAACCCGCATCAAGATGGTGACATCCGGCAAGGTCCTCGACAAGGTCGTGGCCGATCTCAATCTCGTCGACGATCCGGAATTCAACGGACAGGGCTCTGGCGGCCTTGGCGTCCTGTCGCTCATTCGCTCGATACTGTCGCGCCAGGATGGCCCTGGCGGCGGCGGTGAAGTGCGCCGCCAGGCGCTGGCGGCCGGCAATCTGGCCAAGAGCCTGTCGGTTGAGCGCAGCGGCAAGAGCTTTGTCGTTTCCATCAGCGCCACCACTCAAAGCGCCGACAAATCGGCGAAGATAGCCAATACGACCAGGGACGTTTTCCAGCAGGAGGCGGCCCAATACCAGTTCGGGATGGCCGGGCGCGCGACGGACCAGCTGACGGCCAAGCTCGATGACCTGCGCAAGAATGTCGAGACAGCGGAGCGCAAGGTCGAGGATTTCAGGGCCACGCATGATCTCGTCGACGCGCAGGGCCATCTGATCAGCGACGACCAGATGCTGAAGCTCAACGAGCAGCTCTCAGTCACCCGGGCCCGTACGCTGGAACTCAATGCCCGGGCCGCGTCGGCGCGTTCGCTGGACGTCAATTCGGTCATCAACGGCACGTTGCCGGAAGAAATCAATTCCAACACGATGAGCGAACTGCGCGCGCAATATGCAGTTTTGAAGCAGGAGGCCGACCGCGCCGCCGTGCGTCTGGGACCGCGTCATCCCGAATACCAGGCGCTCAACGCCCAGCTCGACGGCTCGCGCGAGCGCATCGCAGGCGAACTGCGCCGCATCGCCTCGTCGCTGCAGGTCGATTTGAAGCGCTCGGTTCAGCTTGAGCAGGATCTCGCTTCCCGCCTAGCTCAGGCAAAGGTCCAGAGCGGCGACGTCAACAGCGATCTGGTCAGCCTGCGCGAACTGGAGCGTGACGCCACGGCCAAACGCTCCGTCTACGAACAGTACCTTCTGCGCGCCAAGGAGACCGGCGAACAGCAAAACATCAACACCACCAACATCAATCTGATGACCCCCGCGCAACCGCCGCTCGAACCCAACGGACCGTCGCGGGCTGTAATAGCGATGGCCGGCCTGCTGCTCGGGCTTGCTTCGGGCATCGGTGTCGGCGCCATGCGCGGCGCCTTTGCCAGCCTGCGCGGCGCTGCCAATTCGCGTTCGCGCGGCAGAATGGACGAGCGCCCCCCTCCGGTCGAGGACAAGGTCTATCGCGCGCCGCTGCCTGTGGCGCCGCCACCGGCAGCACCTCCGGTGTTGCCGACCGCGGCCGCTCCCGCCCGGAGCCCAGGTCTGTTCGACGGACTGTTCTCGGCGATGCGCAAAGCCGCGCCGGGTAGCGGGACGTCAGGCGAACCCGTCGAGACCTACCGCGCCCAACCAGCCGCCGAATATACAAGGCCGGTGCAGGAGCCTGTGGGCTATCGCCAGCCGGACTTCCGGAACGAGGTTCCGCACGCCAATTCCCCTGCGCAGCAGCCTGGCTACGCGCAGCCTCGTCAGCCGGCTGACTATGCCTATTCGCAGGCTCAGCCGATGCCCGCGGCGTCCGGGCCGTGGTCTTCTCCGCAGCCCGCTGGGGCGGCGCCGGAAGACCAGCAGGCGCAAATCGACGATATCCGCGCCAGCCTGCGCGAATTTCGCGAAGCGGTGCGCGAACTCACCGAAAGCCGTTCGCACCGCCGCTATTTCTGAGCAATTCCAGGAAAAGTGTGAAACGGTTTTCCCGGGAAAAGCGCGTAGCGCGCTTTCCCTTGGGAATTGCGTCAAAACAAGAAATAGAGCGGTTCAGCCTTTCCGTGAAAGGATGAGTCGCTCTGAGCCCGTCAGCACAGAATAAAAGCTGCCGGTTTCGAGTTTACGGCATGTGACGGCGCTTTGACGGGATTGCTTAGGCCAAATTTCGTGACAATGCCGCGCAGCATGGCGCCCAAAAAACGCTGCCGTCGGGCTTTACCCGAATGGGCGGAACGTTTGGAACAACGACATGCACGAAGCAACGTTCAAGGCGCGCGCCGCGCCTTGGCTGGAATGATGTCGAGGATGGTTCATGGCCGAAGTGATTGACGGAAAGATCGTCGCCGCAGACGTGGTTCAGAAGGTCAAGGCCTTGACCGAGGACCTGGTCGCCAAGGGAAAGGCCCAGCCCGGCTTGGCGGTGGTCATCGTCGGCGAGGATCCGGCAAGCCAGGTCTATGTCGCGTCGAAGTCGCGCACCGCCAAGGAATGCGGCTTTCATTCGCTGCAGCACACACTGCCGGCCGACACGTCCGAAGCGGCACTGCTGAAGATCATCGGCGAACTCAACGCCGATCCGGCCATCAACGGCATTCTGGTGCAGCTGCCGCTTCCCGCCCATATCGATGCCGGCAAGATCATCCAGGCCATCGCACCGCAAAAGGATGTCGACGGCTTTCATTTCATCAATGTCGGCAAGCTCGGCACCGGCGAACTCGAAACAGCCTTCGTGCCCTGCACGCCGGCCGGCTCCATGCTTTTGATCGAACGCGTGCGCGGCAAGGATCTTTCCGGCCTCAACGCGGTCGTCGTCGGCCGCTCCAACATCGTCGGCAAGCCGATGGCAAATCTGTTGCTTGCCGCCAACTGCACCGTCACCATCGCCCACAGCCGCACCAAGGATCTGCCGGCGCTGGCCCGCACAGCCGACATTCTGGTTGCCGCCGTCGGCCGGCCCGAAATGATCAAGGGCGACTGGGTCAAGCCCGGCGCCACCGTGATCGATGTCGGGATTAACCGCATTGCCGCACCCGAGAAGGGCGAAGGCAAAACCCGCCTCGTCGGCGATGTAGCCTATGCCGAAGCCGCCAAGGCCGCCGGCGCCATCACCCCCGTGCCCGGCGGTGTCGGACCGATGACCATTGCCATGCTGATGGCCAATACGTTAGCCTCAGCCTACCTTGCGGCCGGCTTGAAGCGGCCTTCCTTCTGACCCAGAAAGCAGCTTCTTTGCCGAACCTTACTATACCCTCTGAACGGCCGGATGATCCCGTTCAAGGGGGCCGGCAATTCGCGTTCCTGCTGGTCGACAAGTTTTCGATGTTTTCGTTGGCAGCGGCGATCGATACCTTCCGCTCGGCCAACCGCCTGCTCGGCCGCGATTTCTATGGTTGGACCACGGTCTCGGCCGACGGCGATCCCGTCATGGCCTCCAATGGCCTGCCGCTCAAGATCGACTATGCCGTCGCCGATTTGCCGCCGGTCGATATCCTGTTCGTGTCGGTGGGCCTGTCGGTCGAGTTCCCCGGCAAGAGCAAGGTGCTGGCGGCGCTGCGCAGCTGGGGCCGGCGCGGCAATGCGCTCGGCGCGCTGTCGGTCGGCTCTTACCTCCTGGCCGAAGCCGGCCAGCTCGAAGGCTATCGCTGCACCATTCATTGGGAAAACCGGGCCGGCTTCGTCGAGCGCTTTCCCGACATCAACTGCACCGGCAACGTCTTCGAGATCGACCGCAAGCGCTACACCTGCGCCGGCGGCACCACCTCGATCGACCTGATGCTGGAGATCGTGCGTGGCGACTTCGGCTCGAACCTCGCCAACGGCGTTGCCAACCAGTTCCAGCATGAGCGCATCCGCTCCGCCGGCGACCGCCAGCGCGTCGGGCCGGAGCGCGACCTGACCGGCAAGTCGGAGAAGCTAAGGCGCATCGTCGAACTGATGGCCGACCATCTCGACGAGCCGCTATCAGCCGTGCAGCTTGCCAAATCGGCGGGCCTGTCGGTGCGCCAGGTCGAGCGCTTGTTCCTGCGCCATTTGAGCGTCACGCCCGGTCGTTACTACATGCGGCTCAGGCTTGAGCGGGCGCGCGAACTGCTGCGCCAGACCAACATGCCGATCCTCGACGTGGCCATCGCCACCGGCTTCACCTCGCATTCCTATTTTGCCCAGAGCTACCGGCTGCAGTTCGGCCGTCCGCCTTCCGAAGAGCGGCGCACCACGTACTGACGCGGTGCTGAGCCGGCCTCGGAACAGGCCTCGGCCGGCGCCGATCCTGTTACACGGCAACCGTTCGTGACCCGCTCCGGGGCTTGTGCCCGGACGCGCCGTCAAATAGCTTCCGGCGCGGATCAGAGGGCGGTCTCAAGGAGATTTCCATGGCGGGACTTTTGCGGAGCATCGCTGCGGCGCTGCTCCTTTTGTCGATGACTTCGCTCGGCTTTGCCGCCAACAAGGTCATCATCATTCTTGACGCTTCGGGCTCGATGTGGGCCCAGATCGACGGCAAGCCGAAGCTCGAGATCGCGCGCGAATCGCTGAGGACCGTGCTGCAGTCGGTCCCGGGCGACGACGAGATCGGCTTCATGGCCTATGGCCACCGCGAAAAGGGCAGCTGCGACGACATCGAACTGATCGTGCCGCCGCAAGCCGGCTCGGCTAGCGCCATTTCGGCCGCTGCCGACAGCCTGAAATTCCTCGGCAAGACGCCGCTGACCGCAGCCGTCAAGCAGGCGGCCGAAGCTCTGAAATACACTGAGGACAAGGCGACCGTGGTTCTCATCACCGATGGGCTTGAAACCTGCGAAGGTGACCCGTGCGCGCTGGGCAAGGAACTGGAGGCCTCAGGCGTCGATTTCACCGTCGACGTCGTCGGCTTCGGCCTGACCGCTGACGAGGGCAAGCAGATCGCCTGCCTTGCCGACAACACCGGCGGCAAATATATCCAGGCCTCGGACGAGAAGGCGCTGCAGGAAGCACTGGTCGAAACCGTCGCCGCGCCGGCTCCGGCGCCGGCACCCGAACCCGCTCCGGCGCCTGCCCCTGAACCGGCAAAGCCCGAATTCAATTTCATCCCGAGCGTGGTCATGGCCGAAGGCGGCGATCCGATCACCGACGGCAATGCCTGGGAGGTCTACAAGGCCAAGGCCGATGGCACGCACGGCGAGGCCGTCACCACCCAGTACAACAACTACGAGGCCAATCTCGAGCCGGGCGACTATGTCGTCGTCGCGCGCGCCGACGAAGCTCGGGCGGAACAGAAGGTCAAGATCGAGGTGGGCCAGGTCTACAAGCCGCTCTTCACCTTGAACGCCGGCACCATGCTCATCCATCCGAAGCCAAGCCAGGGCGCCGAGATCAGTGACGAAGCCCATGTCGATTTCGCCTTCCCGGGCGGCAGCACCACCCACTATGGCGACACCAGGATCATCGTGCCGGCTGGTGAGCAGAAGGTGACGGTTGCGATCGGCAGCGGCTCGGTGACCGAGAACATCCAGCTCGCCGCCGGGCAGACTGTGGAAAAAGACATAGTCGTCGGCGTCGGCCATGCCGCCGTCAACGCCTACTACACTGCAGGCGGCGACAAGGCCGACTCCTCGGGCATCAGCGTCCAGATCGTCAAGGCCAAGAAAAAGATCGACGGCTCGCGTGACGATGTCGCCCACTCCTATGGGCCCGACAGCAAGTTCTGGCTGCCGCCGGACGACTATGTCGCGGTCACCTCGCTTGAGCTCGCAACCGTCGAGCAGCCTTTCAGCGTCAAGGTTGGCGACGTCAAGGACGTCAAGGTGACGCTCGATGCCGGCGTGCTGGTGATGTCGGCGCCGGGCGCCTATTCGATCGAGGTGCTGTCGTCGAAGAAGGATATCCAGGGCAACCGCAAGGCGCTCGGCCTGAACTATGGCGACACCTGGCAGCAGACTATCCCGGCCGGCGACTATGTCGTCCTCCGCCACATGTCCGATCAAGGCCATGACAAGGAAATGCCGGTGACGGTCAAGGCCGGCGAACGGAGCGAGATTACGGTTCAGCCGTAATCGCCATCCATCCCTCACCAAAGGGCGGCCTCAAACCGAGCTCGAGCCGCCCTTTTTACAAAATAGGCAATCTGGTCAGGCTGCTCCGAAAGCACTGGCGCCATGGTCGGCGCGGCCGACCAGCTGGCGGAAACCGGCGAACAGCTCGCGGCCGAAACCGAACTCGTTGCCGATGAGATCGATGTCGGCCGTGCGGCGCAGCGCGAGCTCGGGCCCCGGCACCAGCACTTCCAGCGTGCCGGCATCGGCGTCGAGCCGGATGATGTCGCCGTCATGGATCCTGGCGATCGGCCCTTCCTCGACCGCTTCCGGCGTTACATGGATCGCCGCCGGCACCTTGCCGGAAGCGCCAGACATGCGCCCGTCCGTGACCAGCGCGACGCGCTGGCCACGATCCTGCAGGACGCCGAGCACGGTGGTCAGCTTGTGCAGTTCCGGCATGCCGTTTGCCTTCGGGCCCTGGAAGCGGATGACGGCGATGAAGTCGCCGGTCAGCGTGCCGGCCTTGAAGGCTTCGTTCAGTCCCTGCTGGCTGTCGAACACCTTGGCCGGCGCCTCGATGACGCGGCGTTCCGGCTTCACGGCGGACGTCTTGATGACGGCGTGGCCGAGATTGCCGGCGAGCACTTTCAGGCCGCCGGTCGGCTGGAAGGCCTTCTTGAACGGCGCCAGCACCTTCTCGTCGCCGCTCTGCAGCGGCGAGGCTTCACGCACGACGCCGCCATCTTCGCCGAGCCGGGCCTCGACCGCATAGGGCCTCAGGCCTTCGCCCCATACCGTCTGCACATCCTCATGCAGGATGCCTTCGTCGAGCAATTCGCGGATCAGGAAGCCGAGCCCGCCGGCGGCATGGAAATGGTTCACGTCGGCAAGCCCGTTCGGATAGACGCGCGCGAGAAGCGGCACCGCTTCCGACAGGTCGGAAATGTCCTGCCAGGTAAGCGTGATGCCGGCCGCCGCGGCCATGGCGATGAGATGGATGGTGTGGTTGGTAGAGCCGCCGGTGGTGTGCAGGCCGACGACGCCATTGACGAAAGAGCGCTCGTCGATCATGCGGCCGACCGGCGTGTAGGCGTTGCCGAGCGCGGTGATCGCCAGGGCTCGCCTGGTCGCCTCGCGCGTCAGCGCGTCGCGCAGCGGCGTGCCTGGATTGACGAAGGACGCGCCGGGCGTATGCAGGCCCATGATCTCCATCAGCATCTGGTTGGAATTGGCGGTGCCATAGAACGTGCAGGTGCCCGGCCCGTGATAGGATTTGGACTCCGCTTCGAGCAGTTCTGCGCGTCCGGCCTTGCCCTCGGCATAGAGCTGGCGAACCTTGGCCTTCTCGTCGTTGGGCAGGCCCGTCGTCATCGGCCCGGCCGGCACGAACACCGCCGGCAGATGGCCGAAGGTGAGAGCCGCGATCACCAGCCCCGGCACGATCTTGTCGCAGACGCCGAGATAGACGGCGGCGTCGAACATGTTGTGCGACAGGCCGATCGCCGCGGACATGGCGATGACGTCGCGCGAAAACAGCGACAGCTCCATGCCGGGCTGTCCCTGGGTCACGCCGTCGCACATGGCGGGCACGCCGCCGGCCACTTGCGCGATGCCGCCAACTTCCTTCGCGGCTTCCTTGATCAGCGCCGGGAAGGTTTCGAAGGGCTGATGCGCCGACAGCATGTCATTGTAGGAGGTGATGATGCCGAGGTTCGGCACCTTGTCGGCGCCGAGCGCCAGCTTTTCAGACGGGCTGCAGACGGCAAAGCCATGCGCGAGGTTGCCGCAAGACAGGACGCCCCGGTTGGCGGTGCGGCTGGAGGCCTCGGCGATGCGGCCGAGATAGCGCTCGCGGCCGGCTTTCGAGCGTTGGCGGATGCGTTCCGTGATGACTTCGATGTCGCGTCTGGCTGTCATGGTCGGTCCTTTCGAGCCCCGGAAGAACGTCCTCCACCGTCTGCCGGGACTGCTTTGCGTGAAATCAGGGTGCCCAGAACACCTCTACCGGGGTGGGTGCCGCTTCGAGGACTTTGCGGATGGGCTTTTTCGCACCCGGTCCCATCGCATCCTCGAAAGCGGTGCGCTTGTCCTCGCCTTCGATATGCAGCGCGATGAAGCCGGCGGCGACGATGCGCGCCATCGATAGAGTCAGCCGCGGCTCGCCGCCGCTTGGTGCATGCACCGGCAGCACGATCCTGCGCGAAGCTGGATCGAGCAAGGCGGGTAGATTCTCGGCGTCGGGAAAGAACGAGGCGGTGTGGCCGTCGCCGCCCATGCCGAGCACGACGACATCGAGGGGCCAGGGCAGAGCCTTCAGCGCCGCATCGTCGGCCGCCGCGGCGGTCTCGATCCTTGCCGCCTCATGGTAGAGCGGCACGAAGTGCGCGGCAGCCGCCTTGTTCTGCAGCAGGTTGGCCGCGACCAGCCCCGCATTCGAGCGCGGCGAGGAGGCCGGCACGAACCGTTCGTCGACCAGCGTCACCGTCACCTTGTTCCAGGCGATCGGAATGGCCGAAAGTGCTGCAAAGAACTTTGCCGGCGTGGTGCCGCCGGAAACGGCAAGCAGGGCCGTGCCGCGCTCGTCGATGGCCTTGGTCAGGCGCGCCGCGACATTGCCGGCAAGGGTTGCCGCCAGATCCTGGCGCCCGGCAAAGCCGTTCCAGTTGTAGACGGGCTCGCTCAATTGCTTTCGTGCCATGTCCGCCCGTCGCGTTCGATCAGCGCAATCGAGGCCGAGGGACCCCATGTGCCGGCCGTATAGCCTTGCGCCTCCTGCCTGGCGCTTTCCCAGGCGTTCTGGATCGGGTCGATCCACTTCCATGCCGCCTCGACCTCGTCGCGGCGCATGAACAGCGTCTGGTTGCCGCGGATAACATCCATGATTAGCCGTTCATAGGCGTCCGGCGCGCGGCCGTCGAAAGATGTTGCAAAGCTCATGTCGAGCGGAATCTGGCGCAGCCGCATGCCGCCCGGGCCTGGATCCTTGATCATGATGAACTGCTTGACGCCTTCGTCGGGCTGCAGCCGGATCACCAGTTGGTTGGCTGAGATCGGCCCGGCGCTGTCGCCGAAGATCGAATGCGGGATCGGCTTGAACTCGATGACGATTTCCGAAACGCGGGTCGCCAGCCTTTTGCCGGTCCTGAGATAGAATGGCACGCCGGCCCAGCGCCAATTGCCGATCTCAGCCTTGATGGCGACGAAAGTCTCGGTGGAGCTGTCTTTGCCAAGTTCTTCGACATAGCCTTTCACCGCGCCGCCTGCAGAGGCGCCGGCGCGGTACTGCCCGCGCACGGTGTGCTTGGGTGCCTCATTGCCGTTGATGCGCTTCAGCGCCCGCAGCACCTTCAGCTTCTCGTCGCGCACGGCATCGGCATCCATCGACGATGGCGCCTCCATGGCAACCAGGCAGAGCAGCTGCAGCATGTGGTTCTGCACCATGTCGCGCAGCGCGCCGGCCTTGTCGTAGTAGGTGACGCGGTCTTCAAGACCGACGGTCTCGGCCACCGTGATCTGCACATGGTCGATATGGGCAGAATTCCAAAGCGGCTCATAGAGTGCGTTGGCAAAGCGCAGCGCCATCAGATTCTGCACCGTCTCCTTTCCGAGATAGTGGTCGATGCGGAAGATCTGGCTTTCGTGGAAGTCGTCTCCAACCACGTCGTTGAGCTTGCGCGCCGAATCGAGGTCGCGGCCGATCGGCTTCTCCAGCACGATGCGCGAATTCGGCGTGATGAGATTGTGGGCTTTCAGCTGGTGCGAGATGTCGCCGAACAGCGCCGGCGCAACCGCCAGATAGAAAGCGCGAATGCGGTCGCTTTCGCCGATCGCCTTTTTCAGCTTGTCGAAGCCGGCACCCGTCGTCGCGTCGGCCGATACGTAGGACAGCCGGGCAAGAAATGTCTTGAGTTCCTCGGCGTCGATGTCGGCCGGCTTAACATGCTGGGAAATCGCCTGCTTGGCGAAAGCCTGGAATTCCTCGTCGCTCATCTTGGAGCGCGAGGTGCCGATGATGCGGGTCGGCTCGGAAAACTGGTGGTCGCGCTGGCGGTGGTAGAGCGAGGGCAGCAGCTTGCGTTCCGACAGGTCGCCGGTGCCACCGAAAATGATGAAGTCGAAAGGCTCGACGGGAATGATCTGGCTGGTCATGGTCTGTCCGCTTTGACGCCGCTCGCTGTGACGCGGCAGGATATAATCTAATCGATTTAAACTATCCAGTGCCATGGTGTCACATCGAGGCCAAATCACTGCATATTGATTCGCTCCAAATGTGCCTTGACACTGGCTGCCACCCGGAGGCTTTTCGTCAAGCGATGGTCCCGGGGCTTTCGCGCCTGCAACATAAAGCGGGAATGTGACGAAAGCTAATGCGTGTCGCCCAGAAGTGCGAAGCGGTTCTGGGAGACAGACACGCATCAAACAAAAAGGAAAATGCGCTTGCGAGGTGGGTCTTCAATGAGCGGAAAAAGCATGCGTCTGGAAAACAAGGTTGCCGTCATCACGGGTGCTGCGTCAGGTTTCGGCGAAGGCATGGCCAGGCGCTTTGCCGAAGAGGGCGCCAAGGTCGTCGTCGCCGACCTCAACGCCAAGGGCGCGGAGCGCGTTGCAGCAGAGATCGGCCAGGCCGCGATCTGGACCCAGACCGACGTTTCGCAGCGTTCCGAATTCGACGAGATGGTCTATGCCGCAAAAAGCGCCTTCGGCCGCATCGATATCATGGTCAACAATGCCGGCTACACCCATCGCAATGGCGACATGCTCGACGTCGACGAGGCGACCTTCGACCTGATCACTTCAGTCAACATGAAGGCGATCTATCACGCCGCACTTGCCGTGGTGCCGATCATGGAGCGGCAGGGCGGCGGCGTCATCCTGACCACGGCTTCGACCGCCGGTCTGCGGCCGCGGCCGGGGCTCACCTGGTACAATGCCTCGAAGGGCTGGGCGATCACCGCGACCAAGTCGATGGCGGTCGAACTCGCGCCCAAGAACATCCGCGTGAACTGCCTTTGCCCGGTCGCCGGCGAGACCGGCATGCTGGAGAAATTCATGGGCACTGACACGCCGGAGATCCGCGAGAAATTCCGTGCCTCGATACCGCTCGGCCGTCTGTCGACGCCGCTCGATATCGCCAACGCTGCGCTTTGGCTTGCGTCGGACGAAGCCGCCTTCATCACCGGTGTGGCGCTGGAGGTCGACGGCGGCCGCTGCATTTGAGCAATTCGGGAAGTACCTCGCTGTTCGCAATGCATGGCAGACAGAGCAATGTCGGCAAGAGTTCGCATCGGTGCGCCGGCCGGCCGAGGAACGAACAGTTGACGTCGTCACGCCGGACCCCAGTTTGACTTCTCGATCCCCCGAAAGGCATAACGGATCGTGGATAGTGTTGGCGGGTGATGAAGATCAGGCAGCAGAAAAGTCGCTACGATCTGGGATGGCGGCTGCGGCTTTACCTGGCCAAGCGTGCGCGGGCGAGAAGCAAGGCAATTTTCATCGGTGTTACCGGAAGCTCCGGCAAGACGACGGCGGGAAGCCTGCTTGGACACATCCTGGCTGGCCACGGTTCGGTCCACACACAGGTTCTGGCCAACACTATGAAGGTGTTGGTTCGAACGCTTTACAAGCGCCTGAGGAAGGCCGGCAAAGTCGATTACGTCGTTTTCGAAGCCGGCGCTTCCGACTTCGGCACGATCAGCGCCATGGCGCAGATGCTGAAGCCGAGTGTGGCGGTGGTTACGATGATCCGTCTGGAGCATTTCGGCAAGTTCAGGACTCTGGAAGCTGTGGCGGGAGAGAAGCGGGCGCTGGTCGAGGCACTCCAACCCGATGGACTTGCGGTTCTCAATTGCGATGACCCACTGGTGATCGGCATGGCGTCTGGCGCGAAATGCCGGATTGCGACCTTCGGCCAGTCCGGCGAGGCAGACTACCGCGTGAGTGACGTGCATGCCGCGTATCCGGAATTGCTGCGGTTCACCCTTCATTGGCGCAGTGGCAGCCTGAATATTCAAGCGCCTTTTCCCGGCGAGCAATTCTGGCTGCCGACTGCAGCGGCTGTTGCCGCCGCCTTGGAACTTGGCGTCCCGCCAGAGCAAGTCGTAGCGAGAACGGCATCGTTTGCACCACTGCCCAACCGCTCTACGGTGCAAGAGGTATCAGCGGGTCCGAAATTCCTGGTCGATACGGCCAAAGCGCCCTGGCATTCGCTCAACATTGCCCTGGAGATGATCGCAAAGGCCAAGGTCGCTCGCAAGCGCATTGTGCTTGGGCAGATATCCGACTTCGCCGGCTCGCCGAGGAAATACGGCAGTGCATACAAGATCGCGCGCGAAATCGCCGATGAGGTCATCTACACGGGCGACAATGCGCATCGCTCGCGCGCCAGCCAGGCCGACCGCGACAGCGGCCGGTTCATTGAGCTTCGCAGTCCCAAGGAAGTTTCGGATCACATCAAACAGACGGCGGTCCCAGGAGAACTGATTCTGCTGAAAAGTTCGTCCAACCTTCATCTGGAAAGGATCGCGCTCGCCTGGACGCACGATGTGAAATGCTGGACCCCGCTATGCGGCAAGTCCGAAAGCTGCCAAATGTGCGGCCTCTATGAGGTGCCGTTCGAGGAACACCGGGATTTCCTGGTGAAGCGCCAACTTGCTCGCAGAAGACACCGTTTCAGATGGCTGCTCGGCGGCTGACCAGATCTGGCGGCTTCGTCTGTGTCTCAAGCTCCGGTCTTGATGTAGCTCTTGTAGATCCAGCCGCGCTTGCCGTTGTAGACGATCTGGCACCATTTCTTGCAACTCATCACCTGCACCGATGACTTGGCGGGCACGGTGCCGATGGCGGCGGCGTTTTTCTGCGGACCGCTGCGCATTGTCACTGTCCTGAGGATGCGTCCGGTGCCGGCTGCAGCAGCCACCTTCTGTGGCTTGGCCTTGGTCTGGGTATCGTTCGTTGCGGCGGAAGATTGCTCGTCTGGAAGTTGCGGTTTTGGCGTCGGTATGGCGGCGGTTTCCGCGTCGTCGTCATTGGCGGCAGCAGCGACCTTTGACAGCTGCGTCGTGGCGTCGCCCTGGGCCGCCGGTTCTTCGAATGCCGCGGCATCGGACGGTTTGGCGGCAGCCTGCTCGGCAGGCGCCTGATCGGATGGCGTCGCGGCAGGGTCGCTGTTGGATTGCGCCGCAGTCCAGCGCGGATCGTTGGCCGACAGCGGCGGCATCGCAGCCCCACCCACAGCGACCGTCGATGAAACCGCGTCGCCCTTGCGCGCGGCTTGTGGCGCCGCTACCGCGGTAGCCGTCGCCGCGACCGGGGCAATCTTGGTCGTCTTGACCGGAAAAGTCGGAACGTTCTGCTGTGTGCTGGCGATCGCTTGCCGGTCGTTGGCCGGCAATGCCAGCCAAAGCGCTATGCCCGCCACACCAAGCAGCGCTGCGGTGCCGACCGCGGCGATCACCAGATGCGAATTCGTGCGCACCCCCTGCCAGAAGGAGGGCCGCATGTCATAACCGAATTGCATGGCGAAGCGCCGACGTTCCGGCGCGCCGAAACTGAAGGGCTCGTTCACTCTTGCCACCTCCAAAAGATGAGCCGGTGTTCTTTCGATCGGCGCCGGCAGCCCGGCATTCGATCGGCATCGGTCCCAACAACAAAGCGGGCAGGCCCGCAGAAATCCCCGTTCAATCGCCCAGAACCGGCATCCTTTGCCCTTGATTGTGGCATCAGTGCGCCCTCAGGGGAATTGTGCGCTCTTGTTAAGGATTCTGCAACGTCTCGTTGCGGCAACCAACAGCTCAATAGAATCGGCTCAGTACCAGCCACGGCTGATATGAGATACTTTCCCTATATTCGGTCCCTCAGGGCAAACCAGTTCAGTGCCAAGAACAATAATGGCGTTCTAAATCGCCGGCCGCCGGGAAAAGCCGGGATGTTCAGGTCCTCGATCAGCTTCAGTCTGTCGCGGTTGCCGGCGACGGTCTGGGCATAGAGCTTGCCGAAGAAGTTCGACAGCATCACGCCGTGGCCGGAATAGCCTCCGGCCGAGATCACATTGGGCATCACCTCGCGCACGAACGGTTTCCTGGGCATGGTGATGCCGACATAGCCGCCCCAGCCATGGGTGATCTCGACATCGCTCAGTTCCGGATAAAGCTCGGCTATCTGCCGGCGGATATGGACATGGATGTCCTTCGGATCGTTGACGCCATAGACCTCGCGCCCGCCGAACAGCAGCCTTCCATCCCTGGATTTGCGGAAATAACGCACGACGAAACGCGAATCGTCGACCGCCTCGCCGCCCGGCAGCACTTTCGAATCGACGCCCAGCGGCACCGTCGCGCCGATGAAGGAACCGATGGGCATGATGTGCGCGGCACTCACCGGCTCGAGCGTGCCGCCATAGGCATTTACACCGATCAGGCATTTCTGGGCGGTGATGGTTCCTCTCGAAGTCGTCACCCTGACCTTGCCGCCGCTGGAGGTAACACCGGTCGATAGTGTCTGCTCGAACAGGTGCGCGCCGGCCGCTGCCGCCACCTTTGCCGTGCCGATCACCAGCTTCATCGGGTGGATGTGTCCGGTGCCGGTGTCGCGGGTGCCGCCGAAGTAGCGTGTGGAGCCCAGCCGTTCGGCCGTTTCCCTGGCATCCATGAAGGCGATGTGCGGATAATTGAAGCGGCCCGCCATGATCTCGGCATGCGCCTTGTAGTCGTCGAGATAACGCGGCTTGTGCGCCACGGACAACTGGCCGGGCATATAGTCGATGTCGATCTGGTTGACGGCGGCGAATTCGAGCAGGTGCGCTTTCGCCTCCTCGGCAAGGTCGAACAGCGCCTTGGCGCGGGAGAAGCCGTATTCGGCCTCCATCTCTTCGGCCCAGGCGCGCTGGCCCGTGCCGAGCTGGCCGCCATTGCGCCCTGAAGCGCCGTCGCCGAAGCGATGCGCCTCGATCAGAACGACGTGGGCTCCCGCCTTCGCCAAATGAGCGGCCGCCGACAGCCCGGTGAAGCCACCGCCGACGACGACGACGTCGCAGCTGCGGTCGCCGTCCAGGGCAGGGTACTCAGGGCGTGGTCCGGCTGTGTCTTCGTACCAGGAGCGACCGGGGGAGATAGGTGATTGGTAAGGCATGGGGACACCAGCCAATGGTGAATGGTGAATGGTGAATGGCTGCGAGACGCACGACGTCTGCGCTCATCCATCCAATATGAAACTACTCACCATTCACTATTCACCATTCACACGACGAAGTCGCCGCTCACACGTTGAGCAACAGATACTCCCGCTCCCACGGGCTGATCACTTCCATGAAGGTCTCGAACTCCGCCCGCTTGATCGCTGCATAGGTTGCGGCAAAGGACTTGCCCAAAAGGGCGCACAGCTCCTCGTCGCCTTCGAAAAGATCGACGGCTTCGAGCAGGCCGCGTGGCAGGTCGATCTCATCGGCGTTTGCGGTGGTCAGCACCGGAGGCTCGGCCTTGATCTTGTTGGTGATGCCGATCAGCCCGCAGGCAAGTGAGGCCGCCAGCGCCAGATAGGGGTTGGCGTCGGAAGACGGGATGCGGTTTTCGACACGCCGCGCCGCCGGATCCGAGCGCGGCACGCGGAACGCCGTGGTGCGGTTGTCATAGCCCCATTTGTTGTTGACCGGCGCCGAGGCCGACTGCGTCAGCCGGCGGTAGGAATTGACGTAAGGGGCAAACATCACCAGCGCGTTCGGCACATGCTTCTGCATGCCGCCGATGAAATGGAAGAAGTCGTCGGTTTCCGAGCCGTCCTTCGCCGAAAAGATATTCAGCCCGGTCTTCTTGTCGATGATCGACTGGTGGATGTGCATGGCAGAACCTGGCTGGCCCTGGATCGGCTTGGCCATGAAGGTGGCATAGATCTCATGCTTCAGCGCTGCCTCGCGGATGGTGCGTTTGAACATGAACACCTGGTCGGCGAGCTCGACCGGATCGCCGTGACGCAGATTGATCTCGAGCTGGCCGGCGCCTTCCTCGTGGATCAGCGTGTCGATCTCCAGGCCCTGGCTTTCGGAGAAATGGTAGATGTCGTCGATCAGTTCGTCGAACTCGTTGACGCCGGCGATCGAATAGCCGGCGCCGCCGCCGATTGCCCGTCCGGAACGCCCGACGGGTGGGGTCAGCGGATAATCCGGGTCGGGGTTCTTGCGCACCAGATAGAATTCGATCTCGGGCGCCACCACCGGCTTCAGCCCGCGCTTGTCATAGGCTGCTACCACGCGCTTCAGGACGTTGCGCGGCGTGAACTCGACCGAACGGCCATCCTGATGGACGAGGTCGCAGATGACGGCGGCCGTCGGGTCTTCTTCCCACGGCACGACGGTCAACGTCGACAGATCCGGCATCAGCTTTAGGTCGCCATCATCCTCCGGATAGTGGAAACCGTTGCCATCCTCGGGATAGCCGCCCGAAATCGTCGTCATGAACACTGCCGATGGCAGCGCCAGCGAGGTGTTGGAAGTGAATTTCTTCGACGGCATCATCTTGCCGCGCGCGACGCCAGCCTGATCAGGCGTGATGCATTCTATGTCTTCGATGCCGCGCCATTCCAGCCAAGCGCTGACTTCCTTCCAGTTCTTCACGCCGCGTTGATTTTTCACGAAGGCAGGCGTTCGGACGCGTCCTCCGCGGGTCGACGGACGGACTTCCTTTTTCGCAGGCGGCATCATTCACCAGTTTGGGTTGCAATTATCACAGTATAGCTGTTGCCGGTGATGGAAGGGAAGGGGAGCCGGCCCGATAGGTGCGGCAACGAGGCTGGACGGCCTCTGTCAGACGGCCTTGCCGGGCAGCGCATTTGCATCCAGCCATCTGCGCAAGGCACCGGCATAGAGCCTGCGCCATCCGCTTTGCGGCGCGGTCAGGAACCAGGATTGGCTGAGGTCCCAGCTGTCTGCGCACAGATCCCTGAGCCTTGTGTTGATGATGCCTTTGCCGGATAGCGGATAGACCGAGAATTCGGAAAAGAAGATCGCGCCGTTGATTTCGTAGAAATCGCAACGCATGTGATCGAACGGCACGGTCAGCCGCTCGGCGATGGCAAGCATGCGCGGGAAGGATGCCGGCAGGTCGATCCGGACCCACTGGGGGCCGCTGCCTGGCGGTGGCGGCGCATAGGTTCCGTCCCGGTCGAAATGACATTTCTGTTCGTTGCCGTGCTCATCCCGACGTGCGGCATAGACATAGGCCGTCGTCCCGTTGGACACGTGGAATTTGTACTCCAAAGCGACAGGCTGACTGTCCTGAAGGAGCATCTCTTCCACAAGGATGCGCCTGCTGGCGTACTTGTAGCCCCATTCGCCGAATTTCCTGCCGTAGCGACGGAGCATCCAGCGAGCTGTACGCCGGCGCAGCCTGGCTCTGTCCACCTCACCGTTGCGCACCATCATGTTCCAGCGGCAGCCATGATTGGCCTTCACCATGACATTGCCGGCAAGAACCTCCGCCGGAATCTTTGTTGCGTCTTCCCCGGACCATAGGACCTCGGCAGTCTTTAGTTCGGGGCAGGTGGACAAAGCGTAGGTTTTCGAGGCGAGCTTGTCGCAAGCTGTCGTGAAAAACGGATTGTGATCGAAAAGCTTTCGCCACAGGAACTTGTCTGCATAGGAAGCCGGTCTCGCCGGATCCGGCAGCATGCCGCTATGGTCGAATGTGCGTTTGCAAATCATGGGATGGCGCGCCAGGCACCATGCCCGCGCCAGGGCGAGGATCACTCGATCGCTCTTTCCAAGAGCCGACACGATCAGCCCAGCTGCCGGGTCGAAGATGAACCGTCTCGTCGGGCGACGAACACGTCTCTGGTCATGTTTCGCGAGATGCTCGTGCGGCCGATGACCTCTAGCCGAGGGTCAAGTGTGCGTTCCGCATTTTCAGCCCAAAGCCTGCCTAGCGAAACAGGCTCCCACAAAACGATCTGCACAGTCTCGGCCGCGGTATCGGCGATACGAGACACGACAGCTGCCTTAGGCGAAACCATGCTCGCGACATAGACAACCTGAGCGTCGCTGTAATCATAATCGCATCCGTCGCACAGCTCGGCCCGCATGCGCGCATAGCTGAGCTTGGCGGCGAGCCTGTTTGCCGTTTCGACGGCTTCGGGAACGATGTCGAGGCCGATGATCTCAGGGACAGTTGTCTGGTCGTGAATACGGAACATGGTGAACGGTCGCCCGCCGCAGCCGACCATGACAGCGCGGCGGCAATTATTGAAATCGACATGATCGAAGACTTCGTCGAGGCGGT
Source organism: Mesorhizobium sp. C416B (assembly GCF_030323165.1). Lineage (NCBI taxonomy): Bacteria > Pseudomonadati > Pseudomonadota > Alphaproteobacteria > Hyphomicrobiales > Phyllobacteriaceae > Mesorhizobium > Mesorhizobium sp. C416B. The sequence goes on along the minus strand of NZ_CP100471.1, from coordinate 2,282,480 downwards.
TATAGGCATCCTTTGATGACAGCACGCCGATGCTTGTTTTCCCCGCTGCGATCTGTCTGAACGATGCCGGACCGCTCAGATCCTGATCCAGCATCTGCCTGATCTCGGCGGCATCTTGCGCCTGCACCATCTTGCCGAATGCGGCGGTCAGCGCCGGTCGGTGCGAAAGGATCTCCGGGTAGGTTTCAAGCAACGCCTCGCCGGTATCGTGTCCCATGGCGATGCCAAGATCTCGGATGGCATTTATGAGTTCGGTCGGAGCGCGACCTGGCAAGGAGCTCAGAATTTGCTCCAGTTCACGCTTCCAGGCGCCCAATTCCGGCATTGTTGCCCACCATTCCCCTTGCCGTAGCTAGCAGTGCGCGGCGACAACGTCTACATCACTGCCTTCACTTGAAACGGGACAGTCGACCATGCCCCTGACCACCATCGGCTTCGACGCCGACGACACGCTGTGGCAGAACGAACAGTTCTTCCGCCTGACCGAGAAGCACTTTGCAGCCCTGCTCGCCGATCATGGCGAGGCCGAGCACATCTCGGCACGGCTGCTCGAGGCCGAGAAGCGCAACCTTGCCGTCTACGGCTTCGGCATCAAGGGCTTTACCTTGTCGATGATCGAGACGGCCATCGAAGTGACCGAGGGCCGCGTGCCGGCCTCGACGATCGCCGAAATCCTTGCCGCCGGCCGCGACATGCTCGGCCATCCTGTCGAGGCGCTGCCGCATGCGCGCGAGACAGTCGAAAAGCTCGCCGGCACCTACCATCTGGTGCTGATCACCAAGGGCGATCTGTTCGACCAGGAGCGCAAGCTGGCGGCGTCCGGCCTTGGCGACCTGTTCGATGCCGTCGAGATCGTCAGCGACAAGAGCGCCGCCACCTATGCCAGGATCTTTGGCCGCCACGGCAGCCCGCAGGACAGCATGATGGTCGGCAATTCGCTCAAGTCGGACGTGGTGCCGGCCATCGAGGCCGGCAGCTGGGGTGTGTACGTCCCGCACGAACTGACCTGGGTGCTCGAACATGTCGAACCGCCGGTGGCAGCACCGCGCTTCCGCCAGATTGTCGATCTTGGCGAACTGCCGGCTTTGATCGAGAGCATCGGCAAGGAAGGCTGACCGCCCCGCACGCGTTCGGGCGGATTGCGATCAGCCGCGCCCGAGACTGATCAGCCGGTCGACCACCGGCTGCAGCCTTTCGGTGGTGATCGGCTTGGTTACCACCACATCGACCACGCTCGACAGGCCCAGGCTGTCGGGCGTGCCGGTCTTGGTTGAAAGCAGGATCACCTTGGGGAGCGACCGCCCAGATGTCCGCCGCAAGGCGTCGATGGCCGCCATCAGCGCGCGGCAGTCCTCGTTGTCGGGGCCGCCATCGAGAACGACGGCGCCCGGAATGAGGGTTCGCAATGTCTTGGCCGCCATTTCGGGCGACTCGGAGATCGGCTTCAGTCCGGACTTCTCGACGATCTTCGACACCACCACCCGGTTGATCGGCGATTTTCCAACGACCAGCACGTGGGAGAAATCCGTTGATATCTCGGAGTTCGCGTCCCTGCTTGACGAATTCAGATGTTTGGCGGTGTCGGTCTCGCGGTTCACAGGGCACATGGGCGGGGCGGGCACTCGGCGCTGCTTCAATGCAGGGTTGAAATCCGAGAGCCAATTGGCGTGAGATCGCCCGCCATGTCAAGCTGAAATGACGGACCTGCGAAATATAGCCGGAAATATTAAACCCCGGAGACAAGGTCTGTTTTCGAACTGTAGTTAAGTTTACGCTCAAAAGCAAAAGTCACCCGCGCTGAAAACCCGCGGGTGACGTTGAAATCGGCCAGTGAGCGGCGGGGTCCATAGGTTCCACAAGCACAAAGCTTCCGTTAGGGAAGATCAGCCGTGACTCTTCTGCGTGACGATCACCGGGATCAGCAGGTCGCCCCAATTGCCGTCGCCGCCATGATGCCGGGCCGAGCGCACCAGTTCCACCGAGACGCCGGCCTCCACTGCCTTCATCACCGATTGATTGAGCCGGTGCAGGTCGTTGGCCAGCATGCGGATTGTCGCCTGTTGGTCGACACTCATCGTGGTGGACTGCTCTTCTGCACGTTCCTTGACGCGGCTTATCGATGCCATTTTCTTCTCCCTTGCCCTTCGGGCGTTTCCTCTGTTGGTTATGTCGATCGGTTCATTCCGCTGCCGGCTTGAACTGGACGTGCTCGGTCGATTCATGCATGGCGGTGGTCGACGACTGGCCGCCGCTGATTGCCATCGACACGGCGTCGAAATAGCCGGTGCCGACCTCGCGCTGGTGCTTGGTCGCGGTGTAGCCGTGGACTTCGGCCGCGAACTCGGCTTCCTGCAACTCGGAATAGGCCGCCATCTGCCGCGCCTTGTAGCCGCGGGCCAGCTCGAACATGCCGAAATTGAGCTGGTGGAACCCGGCCAATGTGATGAACTGGAACTTGTAGCCCATGGCGCCGAGCTCGCGCTGGAACTTGGCGATCGTCGCGTCGTCGAGGTTCTTCTTCCAGTTGAACGACGGCGAGCAATTATAGGCGAGCAGCTTGCCCGGATGATGCCTGCGCACGCCTTCGGCGAATTTCTTGGCCTGCGCCAGATCGGGCTTGGATGTTTCGCACCAGATCAGGTCGGCATGCGGCGCATAGGCAACGGCGCGCGCGATGCACGGTTCGATGCCGTTCCTGACCTGGTAGAAGCCTTCAACCGTGCGGCCGGCATCGTAGTCGACGAAAGGCTGGTCGCGCTCGTCAATGTCGGAGGTCAGAAGCTTTGCCGCTTCCGCATCGGTGCGTGCCACGACTAGCGTCGGCGTGCCCATCACGTCGGCCGCCAGACGCGCCGCGTTGAGGTTGCGGATATGCGCGGCGGTCGGGATCAGCACTTTGCCGCCGAGATGGCCGCACTTCTTCTCAGAGGCCAGCTGGTCCTCATAGTGGACGCCGGCAGCGCCCGCCTCGATGAACGCCTTCATGATCTCGAAGGCGTTGAGCGGTCCGCCGAAGCCGGCCTCGGCATCGGCGACGATCGGCGCGAACCATGTGTCGACCGACAGGCCGTTGCCTTCCGAGGTCTCGATCTGATCGGCGCGCTGCAGCGTGCGGTTGATGCGCTTGACCAGTTCGGGCGCCGCATTGGCGGGATAGAGCGACTGGTCCGGATACATGGCCGACGCGGTGTTGGCGTCGGCGGCGACCTGCCAGCCCGAGAGATAGATTGCCTTCAGCCCGGCACGCACCTGCTGCATCGCCTGGTTGCCCGACATGGCGCCGAGTGCATTGACGAAGTCTTCCTCGTGGATGAGCTTCCACAGCCGGTTGGCGCCCATTTCGGCAAGACTCTGGCGTATCTGGACCGACCCGCGCAGCCGCTTCACATCGTCCGGCGAATAGGCTCGTTCGATGCCGTCGAAGCGGCCTTCGGGCGCGGATGGGACAAGATTGTAAAAATCAGTCATTGGTCACTCCAGATCAATCGATGCCAGTGTCTTGAAACGCCGCGCCCTGGGATGGTGTGCGTCGTCTGTGTGTGACATCATTTACATTGCGCCGCGACGAGAGCGAGGAAAACCGCCATTTCCGGTAGAAAATAAGAGAAAACCTGTGTTGTGTTTGACTGCTTGCCGCTGTAAGTCTGTCATAATTGTAAAAAGATGGTGCGCCGTTCATCGCTCGCAAGTCGTGTAAATTCCTGTCACGGAAAGCCGATGGCCGACCAGAAGATATTCGCCGGGCCGCGCATCCGCCGCATCCGCATCGCCAAAGGCCTGACCCAGACGGCGATGGCCGAGGGGCTCGGCATCTCGCCGTCCTATCTCAACCTGATCGAGCGCAACCAACGGCCGCTGACGGTGCAACTGATCCTGAAGCTGGCCTCTGTCTACAAGGTCGACCCGCATGAATTGCAGGGTGAGGCGAGAGGGTCGATCTCGGCCTTGAAGGAAGTGTTCGGCGACCCGCTGCTTGCCGGTGAGCTGCCGGGCGACCAGGAACTGATCGAACTGGCCGAGGCAGCCCCCAACGCATCGGCTGCGATGATAAAACTGTTTCGCGCTTACCGCGAGCAGGCCGAGCGGCTGTCCGATCTCAACGAGCTTCTGGCGCGCGAGGGCCGCGCCACGGCGCTGTCCGGTGCGCGGCTGCCGATCGACGAAGTGCACGAGATTTTCGAGCGCCGGCCGAACCATTTTGCAGCACTGGAGGAAGAGGCCGAGGCCTTCACCTCGATGCTCGACCCCGGCGACGATCTGTTCGGCGCGCTGAAGGCGTGGCTGAAGCGCGAGTATGGCATCGTCGTCAAGGTTCTGCCGGTCGCCACCATGCCGAACTGGCGCCGCCGTTATGACCGTCATTCGCAGCGTCTTTTTCTATCGGAGCGGCTGTCGCCGTTCGACCAGTTGCGCGAAGTCGCCATGGAGGCCTGCCTGATCCGCATGACGGTCGCGATCGCCGGCGAAATTCAGGCGCTGAAGCTCGGTACGGACGAAGCCCGCCGGCTCGCCCGCTTCGAGTTCGGCCGCTACGCCGCCCATGCCTTGATGATGCCCTATCAGGCCTTTCATGCCGCCGCCGTGCGGGCTCGTTACGACATCGATGTGCTGCGCTCGCGTTTCGGCGTCTCCTTCGAACAGGCGGCGAACCGCCTGACCATGCTGCAGCGTCCTGGCTTGTCCGGAGTGCCGTTCTTCATGCTCGAGGTCGACAATGCCGGCAACCGCTTCCGCAAGGCCGGCGGCCAGGGCTTTCCGCAAAGCCGCTTTGGCGGCGGCTGCCCGAAACTGCCGGTCCATGCCGCTTTCGCTTCGCCTGGCCAGATCCTGGTCGAGGCGGTGGAAATGCCCGACGGCGCCGAGTTCCTCTGCATCGCACGCACGCTCGAGGGGCCGCAGGGTTCGTTCTCCGAGCGCCCGCGCCGCACCGCGCTGCTGTTGGGCTGCGATATCGGCTTTCGCGACGAGAGCGTCTATGGCGCCGGGCTGCCGGCAAAGGCCGGACAGGGCGCCGCCACGCCGGTCGGTCCCGCTTGCCGGCTGTGCGAACGCATCGGCTGCCTCGCCCGCGCCGAGCCGCCGGTGACCCGTCCGCTGGGCCTGGACGAGATGGCGACGGGCCTGAGCGCCTTCGATTTCCAGTGATGCTTCTCGGGCTGGAGGTCGCGGAAGACCGCAGCTGTTTGCGCTAAGCAATAGAGCGCTGCCCGAACCGTCGCCGAACCAAATATTGATTAAGCATTGGCGCTGCGCTATCGAAGGTGAGCTGCAGGGCAGCCAAGGGGGGGATGGCTTATGAACAGGAAAGCTTTGTGGCTTGGCGTGGCGCTTGCCCTTTTGGCGGGGCCTGTTCTGGCAGAAAAATCCTCGGAATTCTTCAAGGACTATCAACAGTATAGTGACGACGGCAAGGCATTCCTGGACAAAATCGATCCAAAGACCGGCGCGGTCGACCTTCCCGAAGGCATCCATCTCGATCTCAAGGACAAGTTCTATTTTCTGGGCAAGAAGGACGCGACGTCCGTCCTGACCGAGGCCTGGGGCAATCCGCCTGATACCGCGTCCGAAGCAATCGGCATGATCTTCCCGGCCAAGTACGAGCCCATCGCCGGCAACGGTTGGGGCATCGAATTGCGCTATGAAAAGATCGGCCATGTCGATGACGCCGACGCCGCATCCATCGACTACACCGAATTGCTGAGCAGCATGCAGGCGGACACATTGTCGGCCAACGATCAGCGGGTGAAGGGCGGCTTTCCCCCGATCAAGCTGATCGGCTGGGCCTCGCCGCCGGTCTATGATTTCGTCCACAAGCGGCTGCACTGGGCCAAGGAGCTGCAGTTCGGAGACGATACCGTCCACACGCTCAATTACGACGTCCGTTTCCTCGGCCGGGAAGGCGTCTTCGTGATGAGCTACATCGCTACGGTCGAACAATTGCCGGAGATCAAGCAGAGCCTGGACGAAGTGCTGGGCGTGGCGGACTTCAACACCGGCAAGAAATACACCGATTTTCTGCCAGGCACCGACACGGTCGCCGCGGTTGGCATTGGCGGCCTCATCGCCGGAAAACTCGCGGCAAAGGCCGGCCTGATTGCGGTCGCGCTCATCGCCCTGAAAAAGTTCGGCATTCTGCTGCTGGTACCGTTGGCCGGTCTTTGGCGCTTTATCCGCGGCAACAAGGGCATGTCCTAGAAACGGCGGTGTTTGCCCGTATGGCTGCCGGTTGGCGGTGCGCCAAAGGGAATGCCGGGCTGGATCACGTCCGGGGGTAGCCTATGCGCTAGGCGAATACGGCACGTTTCTGTCGTCCATTGTGCATCATGCCGCCCCGAGATAGCCGACAGTCGCACCTCATGACCGATACCGCATCTTCTCCAATCGCCGCACCGCCGATCGTCTCGCCGCGCGAAGAGCGGGTCGGCTTGCTGCTGGTGTTCCTGTCGGCGCTGATGTGGAGCTTTGGCGGCACCATCGCCCGCTTCATCGACACCGCTGACAGTTGGACGGTGGTGTTCTGGCGCTCGCTGTGGGCGGCTTTGTTCCTGATTTGCTTCATGGCCTGGCGCGACGGCTGGCGCGGCATGTTGCGGCTGTTTCGCGACATGGGCCTGCCCGGCCTTGCCGTGGCCGTCTGTTTCGCCACGGCATCGACGTGCTTCGTTGTCGCGCTCGCCTACACCACCGTTGCCAATATCCTGTTGATGCAGGCCGGTGTGCCGCTGCTGGCGGCATTGCTTGCCTGGGTGCTGTTTCGCGAACGCGTCGCCGTCGCGACCTGGGTGGCGATCGCCGCCGTCATCGCCGGCGTCGCCATCATGGTGTCGGAATCGCTCGACGGCGCCGTATCGCCCATCGGCGACGGGCTGTCGCTGCTGATCGCCGTCATGTTCTCGATTGCCACCGTCATCACCCGGCGCTTCGCCCATGTGCGCATGACGCCGGCGACGTGCCTCGGCACGATGCTGGCAGCGGCTTTCGCCGCATCGCAAGCCACGCAGTTTGCCACGTCGGCCCACGACATGGCTTTCCTGTTTGCCTTCGGCGTCATCAATCTCGGCCTGGGCCTTGCCTTCTTCGCCACCGGCGCGAGGCTGGTTCCGGCGGCGATCGCAGCACTCCTCGGCACGTTCGAGCCGATCATCGGACCGATCTGGGTCTGGCTCGTTCATGGCGAGGTGCCCTCGGTGCGCACCATCATCGGCGGCGCGGTGGTGGTCGCCGCGCTGCTCGTCCATATCGCGCTTGAATTCAAGCGCCAGGCGAGGCCTGCACGGCCGGGGACCACTGGCCTGCCATCCCCTAATTGACCCGCCTTTCCCTTGGTTGAGCCCGTCTTCCCTAATTACACCCGTCTTTCCCCAATTAGCGAAGCCGCACGCCCCTATTGACCGAGCTTCCCCGCGCGGGCCATTGACAACCTTGCTGCGGCACGGGCAGGCTGGGGCACGGCAACAACAAGACAGGCTTATCTTGCCAAGTGTCCCCGCCGGTCGGACCAAGACCGGACCACAGCGTCGTATCCCTGCCAGCGCCGCGGCGAAAGCCTCTGACGGCGTCACCGCGCCCGCCATGCGGGCACACAGAGCCATCATCTGCCGCTCGTCGAACCGCCCGGACGGCGCTGGCAGTTCATGCTTGTGGCTGCCCGGAAAGCTCAATACTCTGAAGCAAATGCCCAATCGCGCTCGAACAGCGACGACTTGGCGAAGGAACACTCATCAAAGGAGAACAGCATGATCCGCAAAGCGCTCTGGCTTTCGGCAACCTCGGCATTTCTGACGCTTTTCGCCGTTGGCGGCCATGCCGAGAATCGCGTCGTCAACGTCTTCAACTGGTCGGATTACATCGACAGTTCGATCATTGACGACTTCACTAAGGAGACCGGCATCAAGGTCGTCTACGACACCTTCGATTCCAATGAAATCCTCGAAACCAAGCTGCTTGCCGGCGGCAGCGGCTATGACGTCGTCGTGCCCAGCGGCAACTTCCTGGCCCGCCAGATCCAGGCCGGCGTGTTCCAGAAGCTCGACAAGTCGAAGCTGCCCAACATTTCCAACATGTGGGACACGGTTTCGGAGCGCACCGCCAAATACGATCCGGGCAACGAATATTCGATCAACTACATGTGGGGCACGGTCGGCATCGGCTACAACATCAAGAAGGTGAAGGCTGCACTCGGCACCGACAAGATCGACAGCTGGGATGTGTTCTTCAATCCCGACAGCCTGGCCAAGCTGAAGGACTGCGGCGTCTATGTGCTGGACTCGCCGGCCGACATCATCCCGGCGGCGCTCAAATATCTCGGCCTCGATCCGAACAGCACCTCACCTGACGACATCGCCAAGGCCGAGGAGACGTTGCTGAAGGTGCGGCCGTATATCCGCAAATTCCATTCGTCCGAATACATCAATGCGCTCGCCAACGGCGATATCTGTTTGGCGGTCGGCTGGTCGGGTGACGTCTTCCAGGCACGCAACCGCGCGGTCGAGGCCAAGCAAGGGGTCGAGATCGGCTATTCCGTGCCCAAGGAAGGCGCCCAGATGTGGTTCGACCAGATGGCGATTCCCGCCGATGCGCCGCATGCCGCCGAGGCACTCGAATTTCTCAACTACATGATGAAGCCGGAAGTGATCGCCAAGTCGTCCAACTATGTGCTGTATGCCAACGGCAACAAGGCTTCGCAGCAGTTCGTCGACAAGGCGCTGCTGGATGATCCGGCGGTCTATCCGGACGCCGAGACCTTGAAAAAGCTCTATACGGTCCAGCCCTACGATCCCAAGACCCAGCGCCTGATCACGCGCAGCTGGACCAAGATCGTCACCGGCCAGTAAGCAATGCGACATGGTCCCGGCAGCCACCTGCCGGGACCATTCTTCTCTGGGGCAAGAAGCAAAAAAATAGGACGGAGTGGGACATGAAATCGCTTGGCAGCATCCGCAGGGATTTCGCGCCATGGAACGACCCGAACGCCAAGCCATATATCCAATTCGAGAACGTCACCAAGAAGTTCGGTGACTTCACCGCCGTCAACAATCTGTCGCTGACCATTTTCGAGCGCGAGTTCTTCGCCCTGCTCGGCGCGTCGGGCTGCGGAAAGTCGACGTTGCTGCGGATGCTTGCCGGCTTCGAGGAGCCCACCGCCGGCCGTATCCTTCTCGACGGCCAGGACTTGCGCGGCATCCCGCCCTACCGCCGCCCGGTCAACATGATGTTCCAGTCCTATGCGCTGTTCCCGCATATGAGCGTGGAAAAGAACATTGCCTTCGGCCTCAAGCAGGAAGGCATGCCGGGACCGGATATCGAAAAGCGCGTCGCCGAGATGCTGAAGCTGGTGAAGCTAGAGCAGTTCGCCAAGCGCAAGCCGCACCAATTGTCGGGCGGCCAGCGCCAGCGCGTCGCGCTCGCCCGCTCGGTTGCCAAGCGGCCAAAAGTCTTGCTGCTCGATGAGCCGCTCGGCGCGCTCGACAAGAAGCTGCGCGAGGAAACGCAGTTCGAGCTGATGGACCTGCAGCAAAATCTCGGCCTTACCTTCGTCGTCGTCACCCACGACCAGGAAGAGGCGATGACCATGGCCGACCGCATCGCCATCATCGACAAGGGCGAGGTGATGCAGGTGGCGACGCCGGCGGAAGTCTATGAGGCGCCGAGCTCACGCTTCGTTGCCCACTTCGTCGGCAATGTGAACATGTTCGAAGGCAAGGTCGCCGAGCGTGCGGCAAACACCACGCGCATTACCGGCGCGACAGGGGCCCAGATCGTCGTCGAAAACAGCACCGATACAAAGGCCGGTTCCGACATCGTCTTCGCCATCAGGCCGGAGAAGATCAAGGTGTCGTCGAAGAAACCGGCCGACGCAGTCAATGCGCTTGAGGGCGAGGTCTACGACGTTGCCTATCTCGGCGACATGACCGTCTACCACATCCGGCTGGATGACGGCCAGATCATCAGGGCAAGCGCGCTCAACGCGGCGCGAGTCACCGAGGACCCGCTGACCTGGAACGACCGCGCCTGGGTCTCCTTCCGGCCGGATGCCGGCGTCGTGCTGACGCGGTAGGGGGCGGGCATGTCCAACATCGCCATCACCGGCACCGGCCCATCGACAGCGGCCAAACCGTTTCTGACACGGCTCGGCGCCGGCTTCGTCAGCCGGCTCGTCATCATCGTGCCCTATCTCTGGCTGCTGTTCTTCTTCCTCATCCCGTTCATCATCGTTTTCAAGATCTCGCTGTCGCAGACGGCGATCGCCATGCCTCCCTACACGCCCGTGCTCGATTTCAGGGACGGCATGTCCGGTTTCTTCGCCGGCTTCCGCGAACTCAACTTCGACAATTATACCTTGCTGGCGCAAGACGCGCTTTACTTCAAAGCCTATGTGACCAGCGTCATCATCGCCGCGATATCGACGGTCCTTACGCTGCTCGTCGGCTACCCGATCGCCTATGGCATGGCGCGTGCGCCGGCAACGATCCGCCCGACCTTGATGATGCTGGTGATCCTGCCGTTTTGGACGTCGTTCCTGATCCGCGTCTACGCCTGGATTGGCATCCTCAAACCTGAAGGCCTGCTCAACCAGCTGCTGCTCGCCACCGGCATCATCGACGAACGCTTGATCATTCTCAACACCTACTATGCGATCTTCATCGGCATCGTCTATTCCTACCTGCCATTCATGGTGCTGCCGCTCTATTCCTCGCTGGAAAAAATGGATTATTCGCTGATCGAGGCGGCCAAGGATCTCGGCTGCCCGCCGACATCAGCCTTCTGGAAAATCACCTTCCCGCTGTCGCTGCCCGGTGTCATTGCCGGCTGCCTGTTGGTGTTCATTCCCGCGGTCGGCGAGTTCGTCATTCCCGACCTGCTCGGCGGATCGCAGACGCTGATGATCGGCAAGACGCTCTGGAACGAATTCAACAGCAACCGCGACTGGCCGGTATCGTCGTCGGTGGCGGTGATCCTGCTATTGCTGCTGATCGTGCCGATCATGCTATTCCAGCGAGCCCAGGCGCGCGCCCAGGAGCAAGACAAATGAACACCAGCTGGAGCCGCTTCAACGTCACCTCGGTCGTGCTGGGCTTTGCCTTCCTCTATCTGCCCATCGTGCTGCTCGTCATCTTCTCCTTCAACGAGTCGAAGCTGGTCACCGTCTGGGGCGGCTTCTCGACCAAATGGTATGCCTCGCTGTTCCACAATCAGGGGCTGATGGACGCCACCTGGGTGACCGCGCGTGTGGCTCTCATCTCCGCCACTGTGGCAACCGTGCTCGGCACGCTGGCGGCACTGACCTTGACCCGCTACACCCGCTTCCGCGGCCGCATCCTGTTTTCCGGCATGGTGTTTGCGCCGCTGGTCATGCCGGAAGTCATCACCGGCCTGTCGCTGTTGCTGCTGTTCGTTGCCGTCGGTCTCGACCGTGGCTTCCTGACCGTGACGCTTGCTCACATCACCTTGACCATGTGCTTCGTGGCTGTCGTCGTGCAGTCGCGCCTGGTGTCGTTCGATCGTTCGCTGGAAGAAGCTGCCTTGGACCTCGGCGCAACGCCGGTAAAGACCTTCTTTCAGATCACGCTGCCGGTCATCATGCCGGCCATCGTCTCCGGCTGGATGCTGGCCTTCACCCTGTCGCTTGACGACCTGGTCATCGCCTCCTTCACCTCCGGGCCTGGCGCCACCACGCTGCCGATGAAGATCTACAGCCAGGTGCGTCTCGGCGTGACGCCGGAAATCAACGCCGCCTGCACCATCCTGATCGCCGTCGTGGCGGTAGGCGTCATCATCGCTTCGGTCGCCAACAAGCGGCGTGAGGTGCAGCGCCAGCTCGACGAACAGGCCGCGCAGCGCGGTTGATTGCGTCAAACGAGGGATAGGGCGGTCCCGGTAAGGGTCCGGCTATTCGCCTGAGACGCCGCGGCTGATCGGCGAGATGAACGGCGTGCTCCAGGTGCCGCCGACGAAGAATGACGACTGGTTGGATCCCTGCTGGCCATTGACCGGTGCCGCTGCCGGGTCGGCCTGGGTGACACCGCCCGACAGCGCCAGCCCGCGTCCGCCGTAAGAGGCGATGCCGGACAGCCAGACCTTGTATTTCGCCGAATTGGCCTCGGCCTTGTCCAGCCTTGCCACACCCTTCGAGATGGTGGCCTTGAGCTCGGCGCCGTCCATCGGCAGTGTCCCGTCCGAGACGTCGTCGAGCGCGAAGAAGCCGCCCTGTTCCGTGTGCTTCAGAAATGCCGGCAAATTGAGCCCGCTCAGCGCGCCCGGCCCGAACGTCGCAGAGACCGAGCCGTCCGCGTTCTCGAAGATCGAGTCCCAGGATTTGCCCGGCCCTTTGAGAATGACCGAGACAGTGCCGGTGCTGGCCGGCACCAGCCGCGTCATTCCGGCCGCGGTGCCGAAAGCGGCGCCGTCAATGTCGGAGGCGAGCAGCCGGATCTCGACCTGCGAGCCCTCCGGTTTGCGGTCGAAACGCAGGCTGCTTTGCACGTTGCCGCCAAAGGCCGACGCATCGGAGATATCGAAGACGGCAAGCCCGTTCTTCACCTGCGCCGTGGCGGCGACGTCGGCAAGCTGGATTGCGCCGGCCGAGGCATGTGCCGCTGACAGCCTCAGATCGAGATTGATCCGGTCGGCGAAGCTGGTGTCGATTTCGCCGGGACCGGTCTCGCCGGTCGGCGCCAGCGGCGTGAAGGCCGAAAACAGCGACCTGAGGTCGAGCGTATCGAAGGCGAGTGTGCCTGATATCACCGGCAAGGCGTCGCCGAACGAAAAATCCAGCGCCCCCATTCCCGGGTTGTTGTCGAGCGTCACCGCGGTGTTTTCGAATTTGACGCGGCCGGCGGTCGCCGTGATCTTGCTCGAAATCGAGACCGAACCGATCGCCGTACCAGGAGCAATGCCGGCCTGCGACCATTCCAGCACGCGCCGCAGCGAGGGCGCGGCGAATTTCGCCTGGCCATCGAAATAGGCGTTTTGCGACATGCTGGCCGTGCCGTCGAACGAGAAGCTGGCCGGCGCTGCCTTGAACGAAAACGTGACCGGTGCGGCGCCGCCGGCAAACAGCACCAGCGGCTTGGGCGAGGCGGCATCGACGGTGACGCTCTCGCCGCGCCAGATTCCGGTCGCCGACAAGGTCGCGTTGCTGTTCATCGCTGCCCAGCTCGCCTGGCCGGACAGGCTGGTCAGCAATTCGACGTCCTTGCCGCCGACGGAGGCGACCATGCGGCCGTCCCTGAATTCCACGTTGCCGAACGGATCGGCGGGCAGCTTGCTCAGATCCGGCTTCGTCGGATCGGCGTTGACCACGCCGCGCGCCGTGTCGATGGAGCGGGTGATGCGTCCGCCCGTTGGTATGGCGGGCAGGAATATGCCGTTTGCGGCGCGCTGGACCCGGATCGTCGGCCGCACCAGCCGCGCCGTCGAAAACACCACATCGCCCTGCAGCGCCGCCATGGCCGAAAGGTCGACCTCGACCCGTTCGGCCTCGATCACCGGCGGCGCGTCGGTCTCGGTCCACTGCGACAGCGTGACGTCGCTCAATATGGCGCGGAACTTCGGCCACACCTCGATGCGCGGCGAACCGGCGATGGTGACCCTGAAACCGCTCCACGCGCTCATCTCCCAGGCGATGCGATCGCGCACGATCCGGGTCGAGGCAAACAGCGGCAGAGCGGCGACGACCAGCGCGATGACGAGCACGGCAACGCCGATCGCCCATATTCCGCGCCGGATCAAAGGTGATGGCATATTGCCCCGGTTGCTTTCATTCCGATAAACGCCTGACGGGTGTAACCGCCAGTCGTCACCACGCCTTCCAGCCGTCACTACGACTTAGGGCTGAGGCATTTCAAGTCTTTATGGCCCGGCGATGGCAATTGCGCACATATGGCCGAGTTTAGCGGAACAAAATCTTGCTCTGCCGCACGGTGGTAGGCATAAGCGATGCAGCTTCAGCCTGTTACGAGGCGCGGCGTTTTTGGGACAGCGGCGCCTGTAAAGCTGAGGCTAGTGCATGTCGCCCGGAAGAGTGCAGCGGTTCCGGGACAACGACGTGCATCAAAACAAAAGCATATCTATCTTGCGACGCGACGGGCTTCAAGGAGGATCGATCATGGCTGCCGAAGCACCGCTCTGGACTCCGACGCAAGAGCAGATCGACGCAGCACCACTGACCGCGTTCATGAAGGCAGCAGCGGCCAAAAGCGGCACATCCTTCACCTCCTACGCCGACCTGCACCGCTGGTCGGTCGAGGATCGCGAAGGCTTCTGGAGCCTGCTGTGGGACTTTTGCGGCATTGTCGGCGACAAAGGGACCGATGCGGGCGAGACCGTGCTCGTCGATGGCGACAAGATGCCCGGCGCATCGTTCTTTCCCGAAGCGACGCTGAACTTCGCCGAGAACCTGCTGAAGAAGACCGGTTCCGGTGACGCGATCGTCTTTCGCGGCGAGGACAAGATCGAGCGGCGGCTGTCGTGGAGCGAACTGCACCAGCTGACCTCGCGCTTTCAGCAGCTTTTCCTGTCGCTCAAGGTGAAAAAGGGCGACCGCATCGCGGCGATGATGCCCAACATGCCGGAAACCGTCGCCGCCATGCTGGCGGCCGCCTCCATCGGCGCGGTCTGGTCGTCCTGTTCCCCCGATTTCGGCGAGCAGGGCGTGCTCGACCGTTTCGGCCAGATCGAGCCGGTCATATTCATTGCGCCGGACGGCTATTGGTACAATGGCAAGGCAATCGAGCTAGCCGACAAGATCGCTGCCGTTGCGGCGAAGCTCGAAACCGTCCGCAAGGTCCTGATCGTCGACTATCTCGGTACCTCGCGCGATATCGCAGCGATCATCGACAAGGCCGTGGCGCTCGAAGAGGCGCTGTTACCCTTTACCGCCAAAGCGGTCACGTTCGAGCGCCTGCCGTTTGCGCATCCGCTCTACATCCTGTTTTCGTCAGGTACCACCGGCATTCCCAAATGCATCGTCCATTCGGCCGGCGGCACGCTGGTCCAGCACGTCAAGGAACACCGGCTGCATGCCGGGCTCGTCGAAGGCGACCGCTTCTTCTACTTCACCACCTGCGGCTGGATGATGTGGAACTGGCTGGTGTCGGGCCTGGCCTCTGGCGCCACGCTGCTGCTCTATGACGGCTCGCCCTTCCACCCCGACGGCAATGTGCTGTTCAGCTTCGCAGATGCCGAGAAGATGACCTTTTTCGGCACTTCGGCCAAATTCATCGATTCCGTACGCAAGGCCGGGCTCAAGCCGATCCGCAGCCATGATCTGTCGTCCGTGCGGGCGATTTCCTCCACCGGCTCACCGCTGTCGCCGGAGGACTTCCGCTTCGTCTATGACGGCATCAAGAAGGACGTGCATCTGGCCTCGGTTTCCGGCGGCACCGACATCGTCTCCTGTTTCGTGCTCGGCGTACCGACGCAACCGGTCTGGACCGGCGAGATCCAGGGTCCCGGCCTCGGCCTTGCCGTCGATGTATGGGACGATGACGGCAAGCCGATCCGCGAGCAAAAGGGTGAGCTGGTCTGCACAAAAGCGTTCCCGTCGATGCCGATCGGCTTCTGGAACGATCCTGACGGCAAGAAATACCAGGCCGCCTATTTCGAGCGCTTCGACAATGTTTGGTGCCACGGCGACTTCGCCGAATGGACCGCGCATGGCGGCATGATCATCCACGGCCGTTCCGACGCGACGCTCAATCCGGGCGGTGTGCGCATCGGCACGGCGGAGATCTACAATCAGGTCGAACAGATGCCGGAAATCCTTGAGGCGCTGTGCATCGGTCAGGATTTCGACAATGACGTCCGCGTCGTGCTGTTCGTGCGGCTGGCCGCCGGCGTGACGCTGGACGAGGATCTGGAAAAGCGCATTCGTTCCAAGATCCGCAGCGGCGCCAGCCCGCGCCACGTGCCGGCAAGGATCGTCGCCGTCAGCGACATTCCGCGCACCAAATCGGGCAAGATCACCGAGCTTGCAGTGCGCGACGTGGTGCATGGCCGCGCCATCAAGAACAAGGAAGCGTTGGCCAATCCAGAGGCGCTGGAGCTGTTCAGGAACCTGCCGCAGCTGGCTGAGTGACGCGGCCGGGATGGTTAACCAGATATGTCGGTCGAATTTACCTAGATTTCATGAGTGGTACACATTCGTAAATTTTTTGGACGGCCGGTAAGGAGTTGTTAAGGCCCGGCGTCGATAGTCGCACGTAACTTGAGGGAGAAATCCCGTTCCTCGTCCCCTGAGGATCAGATTCGCTCAAGCCCCCGTTGTGACAGCAAATCCCATCTAAGGCGTCCTGTTGGACGCCTTTTCTTTGTCCGGGATTCTCGCCCGGGAATGGCCGGCCCTATTCGGCAAGCACCCGCGTCGACGGGAAGGCGACCTCGACCAGCGTCCCTTCGCCCGGCGTCGAGGTGATGGTGAAGCGGGCGCGGTTGGCTTCCACCATCGCCTTGGTCAGCGGCAGGCCGAGACCGGTGCCGTCGCCACGCCCGCGCTTCAGCGCATTGATCTGCTTGAATGGCTTCAGCGCCTGCTCGATCTCGGCATGGCTCATGCCAATGCCGGTATCGCGCACCCGCATGACAACGTCGCCGGAGGTTTCATAGGCGGTCGACACGATCACCTGTCCGCCGGCTTGCGTATAGCGAATGGCGTTGGATAGGATGTTGAGCGCGATCTGGCGCACGCTTCTGAGGTCGGCGACGACTTCCGGCAGTCGCGAGGCGAAGCTGGAGCGAATGATGACACGCTCGCGGTTGGCCTGCGGCTGCATCATCGCCACCGTCTCGGCCAGCGTATCGTTGAGCGACACCGCCTCGTAGTCCATTTCCTGCTGGCCGGCCTCGATCTTCGAAATGTCGAGGAGGTCATTGACGAGATCGAGCACATGGTTGCCCGAGCGGTTGATGTCTCTGAGATAGTCGCGGTAGCGGTCATTGGCTACCGGGCCGAACTTCTCGTCCACCATCAGCTCGGAAAAGCCGATAATGGCGTTGAGCGGCGTGCGGATCTCGTGGCTGATGCGGGCGAGGAAATCGGTCTTCTGCGAGGAGGCGCGCTCGGCCACCGCGCGCGCCTGGGTCAGATCCTCTTCGGCCCGCTTCCACTGCGTGATGTCGCGCACCACGGCGCAGAAGCCGCTGTCATTGGGCAGCCTGCCGATGGTCATGAACAGCGGGATGAAGCGCCCTTGCGCCTCGCGCCCGATCACCTCGCGGCCATCGTTCATCACACTCGCCACGCCGGGCTCGGACAGGCCGTTCAGATAGTCGCGGGCCGCGCGCTGGCTTTCGATGGCAAACAGCGAGGCGAACGGTTTGCCGGTGACGTCGTCGCTGTCGAAGCCGAACAGCGCCTCGGCCGGCCGGCTGATCGAGCGGATGTCGCCGTCGCGGCCGATCAACACCACACCATCGGTCGCGGTGTCGATGATGGTGCGCATCTCGGCAATGCGCGCTTTGAGTTCGGAGACATCGGGCTGCGTCTGCTCCTCGCCTGCGAGATGCGCAACCATCGGCGGCTCGTTATCGCCGGTACGTCGCACCACCAGCATCAGCGCCTTGCCGGAGCGCCACGGCACCGAACGCAAAATGGCTTCGATCGGAAATTCCTGGCCCTCGCGCGTCTTCAGTTTGAGTGTGTGGTCGCTTTCGCCGGCCGTTTCTGAATAGGGGTCGGCAAACAGCGCGTCGAGCCCGCCGGCGTCGCTCAGGTCCTCAAGCGTGTCATAGCCGGTCAGGCCGAGGAATTCCTCATTGGCGTAATGAAGCTCGTCGCCCGAATGGATGAGCAGCGGCACCGGCAGCTTGCCGAGGATCGACGTGTCAGGGGCCTTGTGTTCATCTCCGGCCGAGAATGCCGAAGGCATGAACCCCTCAAGCTTGAGCGGCGGCACTTTCAGGCGCTGTGGTTCTGCCGGCACTGTGTCCGCATCGCCGGCCTTGTCCCCGTCTTCCACGGCCGAGTCAGTCGCCTCGTCGGACGGCGCCCAATCCTCATTGTCCTCGGCATCGCGGAAATCGGCCGACGTCATGCTGTCGTCTTCACCGGCATTGGCCGGCGTCTCGGCAACAACCGGCTGCTGCTCTGCGGCCTCGACGATCTCTTGGGCTTGCGTATCATCCGGTTCGGAAGCCGGCGCAAGTTCGTCGTTGGACGACGTTGCTTCCGTACTGTCTTCGGTGGCGGAGCCTGGTTCGGGATCGGCATAGTCGAGCAGGGAGCGCGACACTGTCGGCGCCTTCGCCTCGCCTGTTTCGCCGTCCGCAAGGCCGTCGTCCGGCTGCTCGCCGTCAAGCCGCGTCAGGTCCTTTTCGTCCTCGGCATCGCTTTCCGGCGGTTCGGCCTCAGCCGTTTCGCTTTCGGGTGCGGCTGCCGATGGTTCAGCCACGGCAGCCGGGCCGGCTTCGTCCGGACTCGAGACCTCGGCGGGTTGTCGGGCTGGCGCGGCTGTTTCAGGCTGGTCCGCCTCGACATGATCCGGCTTGGGCTCATCTGCCTTGGCCTGGTCTGGCATTACCTGATCCGGATTGGCCGGTTCGGCCTGCTTGGCAGTCTCCGGCTGCTCCGGCGGGGGATTGTCCTTCTTCAGCCGCTCGCCGATTTCGCGGAAAGCGCTGCGCTCCAGCGTCGACAGGCCCCTCTCGCTTGTCGGCTGCTTGTCGTTGGCGGGCTGCCGATGCTCGGCCAGCCGGATGACCTTGTCGGCAAAACGACGTTCCTGCTTCGGCACGATGGTCAGTGCCGGCACTTCGCCCTCGAACGGATCGGCCGCCTTGGGAGCTTCCGCCACGGGCTGTTCCGGGGCCGGCTCAGCTGCTGCCGCTGGCGCGCCATTGGGGACCAGCGCCATGCCGATTGCTTCCGGATCGACCACCGCATCGCCGGCGCGGGCGACGCCGAAACCACGAAAACCTTCGAAGGCGCGGCTGCGGCCATAGACAGGCAGTGCTGCCAGATCGACCGGTATCTTCAGGTCGGAGCCGGCAACCGGCCACAGTACCGAGCGGCCCGACCAGGTGTCGCGCCGTTCAAGCAGGCCCGCGATCTCGCCCGAGGCGTCGAGGCCGAAAGTTGTCGCGACGTCCTTGAAGCGGCGGCCGATCACGTCGGCGGCGGCTTTGCCGACAATGTCGCCGAATTCCGGCGACAGCGCGCTGAACTTGCCGTCGGCGTCGGTGCGCCAGACGAAGCGCAGCGGCGGCGCCGAGCGGTCGACCTCACGTTTGGCGGGAGGCGCAGCCGGTGGGGCTGCGTCAGACGGCAGGGCGGGCGCAGCGGCACTGCTGTCCAACTGCGCACTCTCGGCCGGGGAAACAGAGTCCGGCTCGGCCTGCGCCGGGCTGTCCGGCTCGCCCGCCTGCGGCTCTTCGCCGGCATGGAAGTACCAATGATCATGTTGCGCCGGCGCGCTGTCATTCGCCGCCTGCTCGCGGCCGGTCGTCTGCTCGCGATGGTCCGCCTTTGTATCGGTTGACGCCGAAGCATCATGCTTGGTGGCAGCCGGACCTGTCTCCCCGACATCAGGCGCGGCCGCGAGTGGGGCGCCCTGATTCCCGCTTGCGGTGGGGTGGTCAGCCACCGCATCCACCGTTACCGCGTTCTCCGCGGCGGCTTGCGCCGGGCCATCGTCGACCTGCGCTGCAGCAGGTTCGGCATCCAGCTCGCCGACAGGATTTTCCTCACCGAGCTGATCCTCGTCGATGACCACCAGCAGATGCCTGGACTCGGTCAGGCGCGCGAAGCCGGCCGGATAGGACGTGGCGCCGCCGGGGACCAGCCGCTTGACGATGCGGTCGTCCTGGCTCGCCACGTCGGCGACAAGCGCGGCCAGCGTCTCAGGCCGGATGGCGAGCGCGCCAAAGCCATCCGAAGCCGCCTCGACAGTGCCGGCGGCGTCGACAAAGGCGATGAAATGGCCGTCTTCGGTAAAGCCGCTGATGGCGCGGGCCGCAATGTCGGCAGCACTGCGCGAGCCGGCCTGCGCTGCCGGCACCACCAGCATAATGGCGCTTTCGCCGTCCGGCATAGTCACCGCACTGGCCAGGAAGCCGACGGCGCGGCTGGTGATGCCGGTCGCCAGCCGTACCGTAATGGCGCGGTCGCTGCCGATCTGCGGGAAACCCGCGGTCGCCATGATCTGGCGCCTGGCGATCAGCGGCAGCTGAGCCGAGGCGCCGATGATGGCCTCGATATCGGGATAGCCGAACACCGCAGCGCCCGGGCCGTTGGCCCAGATCACCTGTTCGAGGTCGGCCGACAGAATCGCGATCGCGTCGCCGGCGGCGAAGCGCTGGCGAACCGCATTAAGCACGGCGACATCGAGGAAAGAGTAGTTCTCGGAAGGCATGCGCTTGGCGGACCCTTTCGGTGAAACCTCTTGGCGAACCCCTCTTGGCGAACCTACAAGGCGGGCAATTTGCAGTTAACGCTTTGTTAATAAAAGCCCGCGCGGCGAAGGTCCACAAGCCATGGCGGGAAGCAGGTGGAATCTCTGGCCACTTGGTTAACAGCCTCTCGGAATGTCCCTGGATAACCTCTTGGGTGACGCATGGGAAGAAATTTATGGTGCACTGCAACAAAGATATTGCATCGCACAAAAAAACCGCTATATTGCCATCATACATGAACGAGACGGCTTTTTGTCAAAGCCGCTACCCCGAAAGGATGGAAAATGACCAAGGCCAAGACCGCTGAGACCATCGAAAACGTCGAATTCCCGAGCTTCGACGCTTCCAAGGCAACCGACCAGATCCGCGCTTTCGCCGAAAAGGGCGTCGAGCAGTCGAAGGAAGCCTACTCCAAGCTGAAGACCGGCGCCGAAGAGACCCAGAAAGTCCTGGAATCGACCTTCGAGACTGCCAAGACCGTTTCCAGCGACCTGTCGCTCAAGACCATCGCCGCTCTGCGCGCCAATGCCGAAGCCGGCTTCTCGCATCTCGAGGCCCTCATCGGCGCCAAGTCGCTGTCGGAAGTGGTCGAACTGCAGACCGCCTTCCTGCGCAAGCGCGTCGAGACCACCGTCGAGCAGGCCAAGGACTTCCAGGCTGTTGCTTCGAAGGCTGCCGAAGACGTCTCCAAGCCGGTCAAGACCGCTTTCGAGAAGGCCCTGAAGGACATCAAGGCCGCCTAATAATTGCGCACAACTCTGCGATGCATCAAAACGTCGCATTTCGTCAGACAAATAGGTGTGCGATAGAGTTGTTCAAATGAATACCCGGCGAGTGGAACCTCCTCCCTCTGCTCTCCGGGGTGACCAGCCAGCACCTCCTCCCGCTGGCTCGTAACAGGAAAAGGCCGGCACCTCCTCCCGCCGGCCTTTTCTTTTGCCGAAGAAACCGGCGCCTGTTGGCAGAACCGGCTTTGCCTTATCAAAGGCCTTGAATTAGTCTCTGATAGACCGTATTGGACGCATCGCCGAACGACAGAGCGGATCTCGGAGAATGAATTTTCACCACGATCTGGCTCAGGCGAACGTGCCGTTGTAGCTCAGATGGTTAGAGCGCCGGATTGTGGATCCGGAGGCCGCTGGTTCGATCCCAGCCAACGGTACCACCGACCTTCCGAATAAGTGTTTGAATTCATTGGCAAATTTCGGCGAAAATTTCGGCGAAAGGTTCGCCTAGGTTGCGCTTTCGCGCCGTTTGTGATACATAATGTGATACGTATCGTGACACAAACGCCGTGTTGAACACTGGGCAGACGACGCGAAGAGCATGATCCCGACCGCTTCCTGCAACTCAGGGGGGATCACTTCCATTACCGACGCCGGGTGCCACAAGAGGTCAGGCACCTCGACGAACGGGGTGAGTTCGTGCGCCGTGCCCTCGATACCACTGAGCGAATAAAGGCGCGCACAGCTGGGCGAAAATCCACAGGCGGCGCGCGCCCGATACGGCCAAGCGATCAAGCGCGCCGAATCGTTGGGGTTCGTTTATCGGCCGCTTGCCGAGATTCTCGTCGCCGAGCCGCTCGACACGATCCTGCAGAGAGTCGAGAGCACGATCGGAGCACCCGCCACATCACCATCGGTGGACGCAGTCGGCGGCACCGTTGCCCGTCCTGACGACAAGATATCAGAGGCTCTGGAGCTTTATTTCGACGAGATCACCCGCGACGAAATCCGTACCAAAAGCCCCGATCAGAAGAAGCGCTGGAAGGCAAAACGCGAGATGAGCGTCGATGTGTTTATCGGCCTGGTCGGCGACAAGGCGATGGGTGAGATCACGCGCGACGACGCTCGAGTGGTGCATAACTACTGGTGAATCGTATCGCGCCCCAGACAGGGAGGGCAGACCGTTCGGCGTCTACTGCAACCGAAACATGAGGAACCTGCGAACCCTCTACGCCGACTACTACCGGCATCTCGGTTTCCCCGAACAGAAAAACCCCTTCGCCGATCTCTCATTTAGCGGCAAGTCAAAGCGCAGCCGGCCGCCATTCCCGACCGACTGGATCCGGGACAAGATTTTTGCGCCGGGCGCGCTCACAACGCTCAACGAGGAGGCGCGGGGTATCGTCCTTGCGTTTGCGGAGACAGGCGCGAGACCGAGCGAGCTTGCGAATTTACATGCCGGCGTCATCAATCTTGACCACGATGTCCCGCACATCTCGGTCGAACCGCGCGACGACCCTGACGATCCGCGAGAAATCAAGACCGCCTCGTCAGTGCGCAAGATACCACTGGTCGGCGTGGCGCTTGAGGTGTTCAAGAAATATTCAAAGGGCTTCCCACGGTACAAGGACCGCGAGGCATCGTTGTCAGCCCTGCTTAACAAGCACTTCAAGAGCCAGGGATTGTTTCCCACCGAGGATCATACGGTCTATTCGCTGCGCCATTCGTTCGAAGACCGTATGAAGAACGGCAGGCTGGACGAGGAACTTCGGCGTATGCTTATGGGCCACACGATCGACCGGCCAAAATATGGCGAGGGTGGCGACATGAAGATGTGGCAGGAAGAGCTTATGATGATCGTGCTTCCCTTTGACCCCTCGATCGTGTGACGCGCTCGCGCACAGCCGCCATACGCTTTTCCCTCGCCTTGTGGTCTCGCAGAGCACGTTCCAGATGTTCATATAACGGCAGCCAGGCCTCGCCTTGGTCCCCTCGCGCCACAATGATCTCCGCGATGCGATCGAGCGCTCGCTCGATGCGCTCGGCGGTCACCGGACGTGACGTCAACGAACACCGCTTCACGACTTCTGAATCCTACAAGTCGATACCTCAGCATGCGTTGGCCGTAATCGGGCCTTCAGTGCAGAGGGAAGGGGTGCATTCGGCTTTAGCGGAAAATGGCGGTCCCGGCGTGCAAAATAGGCGGTGTTGTCAGCCTTTTCGGACCGGCCGTTGGGCGTTGGTAGCGGGAGACCGCTACTTCGTTAGACCACTATCGAGGAGACGTGCTTTTGCTATCGTCGTCATGCGGCGTGGCGGCAATGATGGACTGGGAAAAGATGTTGCAGGCGGCTTTCGAGCCGGAACAGAATGCCGCCGATGGCCAGCGTACAAAACGGCTGCCGGCTATGGCTTGTCTACCGACGGTATAGCTGCCCTAAAAATTCGCGGTATGAACATAGGGACGCGCCGAGCATATTCATCATACTCGGGAAAGGTTTGCCGCAAGATGGCTTCCTCATTCCTCGCGCGTCGATACTGCAAAAGAAACTGAAAAGCACCGACGATCACCATCAATACCGAAAAATGTGAGAGGATCATCCCGAGGACGAATACTGCTTCACAGACGTACAGCGGATGCCGGACAAGCGAATATGGGCCTGAGGCGACAAGTTGCCGAGCCGTGGCCATGATGGAAAAGGAACGGCCAAGCCAATATAGGGAAAAAATCGAAGTGACGGTGCCGATGAATATTGAGCAAAGAGCCGCTATTTGCGCAGCTTCGCTTTCCAGTGCCGGGGTCAGAAACATCGCCACCAACATAAGGAAAGATCCGGCTAACGCGGTAATCCTTGGCTCAATTCCTCGGGCCGTTCCCTTAGCCGGAAGACGGCTGACTGTCATAACGACCTGCAATAGCAACAACACAGTCGCGGCCGCCTGAGTGATGACCGCCAGCGAACTCGCCGGAGTGTCCTGATTGAAATGGCCGAAAATTGAAATCACGCCAAATGTCGCCAAGACCGTCAGAACAAGGACGATCGCAATTCGGCCAAGGAAATCCTCAGTTAGCATTGTAGTTCCCCGCTTCGGGGAGCATTGAAGCACTGCATTCGCGCCTCGGCAAGAAAATGGTTTCCGAAGAGTTAACTTCTACTCCACCTGTTCGGAAACGATCGTCTTGTCTGATAGGTCAGCAAGTGGTTCACTCTTCCCATAACTGCCACTTTTGGATAGGCCAATGGACCTCTTTGGTCTGAAATCTCTGCTCATTTGTGCCCTGATCTTCGTCCCGCTGGAGCGAATCCTGACCCTGCGGCCGCCTCAAAAGATTCTTCGCAAGGGTCTCGCTATTGATGCCATCTACGCAATCTTGAATGGCACGCTTGTAAGAGCTTGCATTTTCTCGATGGCAGCGATTGTCATGAGCGTGGCCGCATTGCTGGTGCCCGAGCGCGTATTGGATACCATCGGCGGCCAGCCCACATGGCTCCAGGTAATCGAAATCATCATATTAGCCGATCTCGGGGTGTACGCCGCACACCGCGCGTTTCATGCGGTTCCGGCGCTGTGGCGATTTCACTCGATTCATCACGGTATAGAAGAGTTGGACTGGGTGGCCTCGTTCAGAGCGCACCCGGTCGATCAGATCATCACCAAGGCGGTCTCCCTCATGCCAGTGTTCTTTCTTGGCTTTTCGACAGAGGCGATCGCCATCTATTTCCTTGTTTATACCGGGCACGCGCTACTGCTGCACGCCAACGTCAGGATCAATTTTGGGCCCTTGAAATGGCTGATCGCGAGCCCGCAATTCCATCATTGGCACCACGCCGATCATCGCGATGCCTATGACAAGAACTTCGCCAGTCAACTATCGATCATCGATCTGCTGTTCGGCACTTTTCACGTTCCAGGTTCGGCAATGCCCGAGAAATACGGAGTCGATGAGCCGATCCCGGCAAGCTACCTCGGCCAGTTCGGATATCGGTTTATGCCCAAACCCAAAGAACGGGGGAATGCCGAGATCGGCGCGGTCAAGCAGACGCCTGATGCTTAGGCCAGATCTCTCGGTTTGTGAAACCCCTCCGCACCTCCGAGCCCACCCACTCACCTTCGCCATGCCGTTGTTGTTTTGGGCCCGCGACCATCAGATCGATAGCCCGCCAGAAACCATCAAGCTGGCGTAGATCTGAAACGCCAGCGTGCAGATCGCCGCGATCGATATCGGCACGCCGAACGGAACAACCCCCTTGCGATCCAGATGCTGAACATAAAGGCGGAAGGCGCCTTCCGGCAGCATGAAGGGATTTTTCACGATCAGCGCCGTGGTAAGAGCAAAAACCAGCAGCAGCAGGGAAAACACCGCCAGACTGCTTCCGCCGGTCAGGAATGGCATTACTCCCATCAGCTTGACATCGCCGGCACCGACCTTGCGCAGAGCCCAGAACGGGAAGAGCGCAAGAAACAGCACGATGCCTGCAATCGCGCTCAGGCCCATGTCCCACCATGATCCGACCAGAATTGATACAGCCTGCAGTGATCCCAACCCGAGGCACAGCAGCAGAAGCACATCACGGTTGGATATTTTTTGGGTGGTGAAGTCGAGCCAGGCTATCCTTGCGAGCAAAGGGACAGCAAATACCTTCAGCAGCAGCGATGCGGCAAGCAGCATGACTACTGACGCTCGACGTTCTGCACACTGGATGACAGAAGCTTCAGATTGTTGACCACGGTCGGATCGTTGGGCGCCAGTTCGTAGGCCTTGAGGAAGTTCGCGCGTGCATCCTGCAGCTTGCCGCGCAGCAGGTAAGAGTAGCCGACATTGTTGTAATATTCGGGCGACGCGCCAACTAGCTTGAAGGCTCGGGCGTAGGCCCGATCTGCGAGATCGAAGCGGTGGATCCGGTCGCTGCAGGCGGCCAGACCCATCCAGGCGCCACCATCATTGGGAGCCAGTTGCGTCGCCTTGTAGAACAGCGCGCCGGCATTGCCGTAATTTTCCGCACGAAACTGGTTCTTGGCCTCGGCAACGGCCTGATCCGAGGCGTAATATTCGACGTCACCAACTGTCTTCAGCCCGTCGAAAGTGTCGCCGAAGGACGTCACGTCGCCTTTCGACGGCTCATTGGTCCGGACGACACCGTCGGTTGTGTCCGTTCCGTTTGTCTGGCAGCCGGCAAGCAGCACGGCCAGCAAACTGGCAGCGGCTGCGAGGCGCATTGGCCTTCTCATCTTGTCTCCCCAAAGTCCCCGGACCCTATTTTAGAACCAAAGCATATGACTGTTCAGAAGAAAATGCCTTTCATGCGGATTATCACGGGCAGCATGACCACCATCATCACGACTGGAAAGATGCAAAGTCCCAATGGGATCATCATCTTGACCGGAAGAGTGTTGGCACGCTCTTCGGCACGAAAGATTCTTTGTCCCCGCATTTCGTCGCTATACACGCGCAGGGCGTCCGTCAGACTCGTCCCAAGTTCCTCTGATTGCCGGAACAGCACGGCCAAAGCGCGCGCCTCCTCGAGCCCGATTCGATCGGCGAGTTCGCGCAAAGCTTCCCGCAGCGGCTTGCCGGCGCGCAATTGCAGATTCATGATCGAAAGCTGGATGCCGAGCCATTTATGTGTGCCGGCCAGTTCGGCGCCAACACGCTCGACCGCCGCCTCCAGGCTCATGCCGGCGTCGGCACAGGTGATCATCATATCCATGAAATCGGGAAAGCCACGCCGATAGATCTGCTTTTGCCCGTTTTCGAAGCGATCGAGCGCTATGCTTGGAATGACAATGCATGCCAAGCCAAGCAAGGCTGAGCCTCCAAAGACGAAAAGACCGGGCAATTGTGGTGGCAAGATGCGCGAGAGGAGTCCGTAGGTCACAGCAAAGCCGACACAGACCGCCGCCAGACGCGATACTGTGTAGATCAGCGGCGCGCTTGGCTGATAGAAGCCTGCGCGAAAGAGTTTCGCGTCCAGGGCACTGGGTTCGTCGCGTTCCTTCTCGATTGATCGAAAATATGCTTGGACAGGTTGCTGCGCAGAGATTCTTGCCAACTCCTCCTGCCCAACAAGCGAGCGGCGGTTCGGAATGCCCTCTGCCATCAATGTTTGCGCAACCAGCTTCCGCGTCTGCAGCGCCGGCAGGAATATGAGTGCAGCCAACAGAAAAATGGCCACCGCTGCCAGGAAAACGGCAATGGAGATCAGGAGGCTCACATCGTGAGTATTCGAAAAGAGATTTATGGTTCGCTCCCAGTCAGAAATCGAAATTGACCATGCGATACATGATGAAGTCGCCAAGCAGAGCCCATACCCCGAAGACCGTAAACACAGGCATGACCAGCGGGTCGTTCCATATATCGCCATAGTAGCTTGGAGTGATGGTCATGAGGATAACGAGCATGAACAGCGGAAACAGGGAAATGATCCATCCAGACATTCGACCCTCGGCGGAAAGTGCCTTTATCTTCAGCCTGAGCTTTTGCCTTTCACGCAGCACCGCTGAAAGGTTGGACAGAATTTCGGTCAGATTACCGCCCGTCTTTGCTTGAATCGACAGCGACACCGACAACAGTTGAAGGCCTTCGAAACCAACGCGCTGGGAGAGTTTTCGTACCGCGTTTTCGAGGCTGAGACCAAAAGTGATTTCGTCGGAGACGATACCGAATTCGGTGCCCAGCGGATCGGGCATTTCCCGGGCGACGAGCCCGATCGCCACAGAAGTCGGATGGCCGGCACGCAACGACCGAACGATCATGTCGAGTGCGTCCGGCAGCTGCTTGGCGAATTTCTGGATACGTTTAGCTCGGGCGCGGCGAAGAACCAGAAGCGGCAGGATAAAGGCGATCAACAAAAAAACGAATAGCGCGAATATAGCGGAAAAATGCAGCAGAAACGCAAACACCAGCGCCAGCGCCAATCCCGCAAGAAAGAACATCGCGACAAACGACAGCGGATTCCCGGTAATTCCAGACTGGGTGTACAGTCTGTTCAGCCCGACCATGCTGAAAAGAAAATCGCCAGAATTGGTAAGCCCACGCTCGCGCAGCAATCCTTGCAAAGTCTGTTCTGCAGGAGCTTCATCAGCCAGCCTTTTCAGCCGACGATTTATCGCGCTGACCCGCGAGCGGCGTTTGGAATAGGTGACAAAGAGAGCCTCGATCGCAAGGATCGCCGACGCCGCCGCCAGCACATAGATGAAGTAAAGCAAAGTCTGGCCAGTCGGCATCAGAGCGGAACCTGCGGATTGAATGCGTCCTTGCCGAACAGAAAGCCAAGCGTCGCGGCTTCCTGGGCAAAGCGTGGACGAATGCCGGTGGCGCGAAATTCTCCGACGATCTGGCCGTCCGCCGTCACTTCACGCCGCACGAAGTGGTAAAGTTCCTGAAGCTGGACCACATTGCCTTCCATGCCTGTCAGTTCGGATATGGAAACGACTCGCCGCCCACCGTCCGAAAGGCGCTGCGTTTGGACGATGATGTTGATGGCGGAAGCGATCTGCGCGCGGATGGAATCATTGGTCATCGGCATGCCGGCCATGCCGACCATCTGCTCCAGCCGCGAGATCGCGTCGCGCGGCGTGTTGGCATGGATGGTGGTCATCGACCCCTCATGGCCCGTGTTCATCGCCTGCAGCATGTCGAAAGCTTCCTCGCCGCGAACCTCGCCGACGATGATGCGGTCCGGCCGCATGCGAAGCGCATTCTTCAGCAGTTCGCGCTGACGCACCTCGCCCTTGCCTTCGACATTGGGCGGGCGCGTTTCGAGACGGCCGACATGCGGCTGCTGCAATTGCAGCTCCGCCGCATCCTCGATCGTCACTAGCCGCTCCTTGGGTGGAATATAGCTGGACAATGCGTTCAGCAAGGTCGTCTTGCCGCTGCCGGTGCCGCCCGAAACGAGGATCGATTTGCGCGCCTGCACGGCGATCCGGAGCAAGTCGACCATCGGCTGGCGGATCGAATTGAAGGCCATCAAGCGCTCGAGCGAATAGGGATGCTTCGAAAACTTGCGGATAGACACTAGCGGACCATCCACGGAAATCGGACGCACCGCGATGTTGACGCGCGAGCCGTCTGCCAGGCGAGCATCGACCATGGGCGCCGATTCATCGACGCGCCGTCCGATGGCCGAGACGATCTTGTTGATGACGCGCAGCAGGTGTGCCTCGTCGCGGAAACGAATTGCCGTCTCCTCGATCACACCGCGCCGTTCTATAAAAACGCGATTGTGCGTGTTGATCAGAATGTCGGAAATCGAGTCATCCTTGAGCAGTGGTTCGATCGGACCAAGCCCCAGCATCTCGTCGGCGGTGTCGCTGGTCAGCTGATCGAGCTCGCGCGCGTTCAGGGGCACGGTTCGACCGCGAACAAATTCGCGCACGATCGGCCGAATCTCGTTGAGGATTTCATCCTTCGAAGCGTTTTCGAGCGCGGTCAGATTAAAGCGATCGATGAGATGGCGGTGGAGCTCGACCTTGAGCGTCAGAAAGTCGTCACCGTCCGGTTCGAGGTCGGCCACGGGGACAGGTATCGGAATTGCCGGTGCCAATATGATCGGAGGCTCGATTCGAACCCCATCGGCTCCCTTGGTGGTGAACCGGCCCAGCATCGTCCCAATCCCTTTAAACTACCCCAAGACGGAAACTATTCGTTAACCAGAGTACGTGCAAGAGTGCTAATATTCCAAACGCGCCGTATGGTTAAGGACGGCCAGCGCGTGCGATCCAGCGGACAGACTGGAACGACGCGGCCGCCACAGCCAACCCCGCCAGTACGTCGACCAGATAATGACTGCCTTGAGGCAACGTGGCGATTATGAGCATGGCGTTCAGCAGATAGATGGGCGGTGCCACGTAACGGATGCCTCGCATCGAATAAACGAATATCGCAGCAAGCGCGGAATGAAACGAAGGGAAGGTCACAAGGCCTTCCGGGTGCTCAACCACAAATGGTCTCAGCGTCCTGAGGGCATAGAGTTGATCGAGGTGGCGTGTCGAGGCGCCGGGACCGAACGAACTCAAAATACCTGCGGAAGGATCATAGAAGTCAAAGGCACCCGCTGCCGGTATAGCCACAAGCACCAGGCACGTCAGACAACCAGCCAAACCAAAATGTGCGAGAAATTCCACTAGTCGGCCCGACCGAGCGGTGAGGACCAGGATGGCTGGTATCAGAAACAACTGTATCCTCAGGCTCGAATAAGCGGATGAAAGTAGAAAGGCAGCCCATGGATGCTCGTTCAATCGCCTGACATATTGGACCCAATTGAAACCCAAGGCCGCGTCGCCTGCAGCCAGATACCCGTCCATCAGCGGCCTTCTTGTCGCGCTCGCAAGATAGCAGAGTAACAGAAGTCCTACCGAGAACGACATGATGACACCTAAGGTCACGACCAAGGCCTGGGACTTGCCCGCGAAATCGCTCAACAGGTCGCGATAGCGAAAGGGCGTTTTGCGGAGCTGATAGCGCATCGCGCCGAGCGCGCCCCATATCAGCGCCAAAGGTAGCGCCGAGATCCCTGCGCGAGACCAAAGAACCGGATCCACAGCTACGGTCGAGAACGGAAGCCAGATCAAAATTACCGTGGCAATCGCTCCGAGCATGGCCGAGATAAAGGCCACGAGCCGGCCGTTCCACAAATTTACCGCCTTACTGTCACTTGATCCGCCCCAGCGCCCCATTGATCCGACGTCAGGCAGATCGGCGGTCACATCGTATGCACTAGGCGAAAGGTGCACAGTCGCCTGGTCCCCGCCCGCTGCTCGTCTGGGCTCCAACCGGCTCATGACAGTGCGTTAGCCCCCCTCTAAATATCCTGGCGCTGAAACTAACGGTTAACCACGAGGGGGACAAGCGCCGCATCAGGCGCCGAGTAGCCAATACTTACAACATAGTTAAGGGTCTTGCCCAAAAAAATATCGTTTTTATTTTCCGGCGTTCGCACTGCCGCACATGAGCCAATGCATTAAGCTTACTGAACCGGCGCCCCTTGGGGGTGCCGAGCCGAGGAACCCTCTCGATAATTGGCTGTAACCCCTTAGATATAAAGGAATATGCTAAAAACCTAAATTAGATGCGGCTTGATTAGCTTCGGGGCACAATTATGAACGAATGGTTAAAACGCTTGAAAAATTAGTCGAATCAAGCTCTTGTTGAAATTTAAGTGCCTTCCGGTCAGGTATTGAAAGGTTAAGGATCCGTTAATCCGTTTGACTCTGCTTTTTGGCGCGACCTAGGATTGAGATGACGGGGGATGCTTGGGTATGGGGTTCATCCTTGGCTCTGTCTCGTCGGGTTCAAAACTCCAAGGGGAGAAGTTGGCATGAAGAAGCTCATGACGATGACCCGGCAGTTCCGCGACGACGAAAACGGCGCTGCTATGGTCGAATATACGATCCTGCTCGGGATCATCACTATCGCGGTGATCGCATCCGTCATTACGGTCGGCGGCTGGGTCAGCGGCAAGTGGTCCTCTTTGGCATCGACCCTGCCGACTTGATCATTTTTGTCATCGACGCCGGGGCATCCTCGGCGTCGATGATTGGTGGGCATTCGACTGGAAGATGGCGGGGGATGCTTGGGTGTGGATTTTCATCCTTGGCTCGTCTCGTTGGGTTCAACTCCAAAGGGAGAGATTGGCATGAAGAAGCTCATGACGATGACCGGGCAGTTCGGCGACGACGAAAACGGCGCTGCTATGGTCGAATATACGATCCTGCTCGGGATCATCACTATCGCGGTGATAGCATCCGTCATTACGGTCGGCGGCTGGGTCAGCGGCAAGTGGTCATTCTTGGCATCGACACTGTCTTGATCGCCGACACGTAGTCATCGGCGCCGGGGCGTTCCCCGACGTCGATTTGCCTAGCAATCTGGGGGGCAAATGCGCGCCAACACTGTCATCATGATCGTTCTCGCCGGCGTGTTCGGCGTGCTCGCGGTGGTGCTTGCCAATATCTGGCTGGCCGGGCAGCGGAGCGCCATGGCACGTACGGACGACGTCCAGCGCGATACGGTCGTGGTCGCGGCGGTGGCTCTTAAGTTCGGCGACACGCTTTCCGCCGACAAATTGCGCGAAGTCGAATGGCCGTCGGGCGCCGTCCCGGCCGGCGCTTACAAGACGACACAAGACCTTCTCACGAAAGACCTTCCGGCCGGCGGCGGCACCAAGCAGGCTT
The DNA here is from genome assembly GCF_030323165.1 of Mesorhizobium sp. C416B. Classification (NCBI taxonomy): domain Bacteria; kingdom Pseudomonadati; phylum Pseudomonadota; class Alphaproteobacteria; order Hyphomicrobiales; family Phyllobacteriaceae; genus Mesorhizobium; species Mesorhizobium sp. C416B. The sequence continues at coordinate 2,250,189 of NZ_CP100471.1, read as the reverse complement.
TGCAGTCGATCGGCGTCAACGAACCTGTCCTTGCCACCAAAATTACTGGCCCCGGCCAGCGCGCTACGCTTTCGGCGGTGCTCGGCGAAGGCATGAAAGCCGTTTCCATCAGGGTCAATGACGTGCTCGGCGTTGCCGGATTTGTCTATCCCGGCGATCGGGTTGACGTGCTTTTGACGCGCACCGTTCGCAATGCCGAAGGCGGGGATCAGAGTTTTGTCGACGTGCTGCTTCAGAGCATGAAGGTGCTCGCCGTCGACCAGGTCGCCGACGAGAGCAAGGACAGCCCGACAGTTGTGAAGTCGGTGACGCTCGAGGTCAGCACCAAGGATGCGCAGAAGCTGACCTTGGCCGCAGGCGCCGGCCAATTGTCACTGGCGCTTCGCCAGGCAGCGGCGAGCAAGGGCGAGATGACCGAACGAGTCACGCTTTCCGATTTGACCGGCGAGACGCCGGACGATGTCGCCAAAAGGCAAGCCGATCTCGCCAAGCAGGCGGCGGCCGACGCTGCGGCCGCGGCCGCACGTCAGCGCGCGGACGACAAGATCGCGGGTTTGGCCCGGGCGGTGGACCGGGTTGGAAGCCAGATCGACCAGTTGAGCAAGGTCAAGCCGGCTCCGGTCGTTGTGGCGGCACCCGCGCCGGAGCAGGCCGTCAAGGAAGTGATCAAGTATGTGGAGCCGGAGCCGCCAGCGCGGGCGACGGTTGGTGTTTTCCGGGGTGTCAAGCTCGAGACATATGACGTGCCGCGACAACCGTGATAAGCTGCGGCGAAACGGACTGCCACCGGCAGCGATTGGGGATACGGGATGCAAGGGTCTTGGTTAAGGATGGCGGCGGCCGCGTTGCCCTGTCTGGCCGCGCTGCTTCTGTCTAGCCTGGCGGCCCTTGCGGCCGACCGTTTCATCGACGTGTCGACCCCTCGCGTGCACCGTATTTTCCTGCCGGTATCGCAATCGGTAACGATCCAGGTGAGCGCCAATCTGGGCGATATCGTCGTCGGCGATGAGAAGATCGCCGATGCCCAGCCGATGACCGACCGCACGCTCTATGTCATCGGCAAGGGCGCCGGCACCACCACGGTCAATCTGTTCTCCACAGACAAGCGTTCGCTCGGCGCCCTTCAGATCGAGGTCGGCGTCGACGTCAGCGACATGGCGCAGGCGATCCGCCAGGTGGCGCCAAGGTCGCGCATCGAAGTCGGGTCGGTCAATGGGAGGGTCAGGCTTGGCGGCCACGTCAAGGACGGCGCCACTCTGGCGGCCATCCTGGAGGTGGCAAAGCAATATGGTCCCGACGACATCATCAATTCCGTCACTGTCGACGACAGCCAGCAGGTCAATCTCGAAGTGCGGGTGCTGGAAGCCAAGCGCAACGCCGGTCGCGATCTCGGTGTGTCGATCAGGGGCAACAACAGCAGTGGCACCACCAAAGTCGGAACCGGCATCACCGCCGTCGACAAAGATGACGTGGTGCTTGGCGCCGGAGGTTTTCTCAGCAACCTCCTGTCCAACTCGACGCCCTTTGGAGCGTTGCTCACACGCGTCATCGACAGCAACATCAAAGTCGACTTGTACATTGAAGCGCTCGAGGCCAAGGGCGTGGTACGCACGCTCGCGAATCCCAATCTCACCACGCTTTCCGGTGAGGAAGCCAGCTTCAATGCCGGCGGTGAGGTTCCCATCCGCAGCCTCGACAAGGATGGCCAGATTCAGATCGACTTTAAGCAATTCGGCGTGAATCTAAAGTTCACACCTGTTGTGCTTGAAGACGACAAGATTCATATGAGGCTGGCACCGGAAGTCAGCGATCTGACCGGCTTCACCACCGCCGGCGACCCGATCTTTACCAACCGAAAACTATCGACCGTTGTGGAGTTGCGCGACGGCCAGAGCTTCGCGGTAGGCGGACTTCTGTCCAGCAAGACCACCAAGCTACAGAACCAGGTGCCGTGGCTCGGCCAGGTGCCGGTTATCGGGACGCTTTTCCGCAATTCGAGCAACCAGAAGGAAGAGACCGAGCTGGTGGTCATCGTCACGCCGCACCTCGTGCGGCCGGTGAAGCCCGGCGAACAGCTGGCGACGCCGTTCGACAAGACGCGGCCGGCCAACGATCCGGAATTCTTCGTGCTCGGTCAGCTCGAGGTGAACAAGGACATGATCCGACAATATGAAACGGGCGAAGGCGTGACCGGCCCTTATGGCCACATGCTGGACTTCAAATCGAAGGACAAGATGCTCTATGTCAAGAAATAGCGCCTTGATCCTCATTCTCTGCGCCGGCGCGCTGTCGGGCTGCGCCGCGGATTATCTGAATCACTACGATTCAGTGACGCTGGCCGCTGGCGATACGCAGAAGTTCAATTCGCTGCTGCAGACGGTCGATCCACTCAATCCGGCCTCCAAAAACACCAGGATCGAGGGTGACGGCGTGCGTGCCGCCGCTATAGCAAACAACTACAAATTTCCGCCGCCGCCGCCCCCCCGCCGGCCATCACGGTCAATGTCGGCACGCCGGCAACCAACACGGGGGAATGAACAGAAGGATGCGGTTTCAGTGCGCCAGGCACGACGAGGAAACCTGGCGTCAGGGGAGCAAAGAGTAAAGCCATGCTGCGAACCATTCGCGCGTTCTGGCACGATCAAAGGGGAATAGCGCTGATACTCGTCAGCGTCATGCTGCCGGCCATTATCGGCTTTTCCCTGCTGGCGATCGATATGAGCCGGGTCAACAATCTGCACAATGATTTGCAGAAGGGGGCGGACGCATTCGCTCTCGCAACAGCTGCAGAACTCGACGGCACGTCCGACGCAATCACGCGAGGTGATTACGCACTGGCGACACTGGTTCGCAACCAGTACAATTTCACGACCACGCCAGGTCCCCAGGATCTAGCAGCTGCCGGCGTGACGCGACGATATCTCCGATTCCTGCCGGCCACCGACAATCTGCCGATCGTCGCTGCGAATGTAATCACCGACGAGGTGACCGATGCGAAAAATGCCCGCTTTGTCGAGGTGACGGTGACCCCAGTCGGCTTTGCCGCGATCTTCCCGGCATCGTTCTTGACAGGCAACTCCGCGAGCAATTCCTTCAATGTTGGCGCGGTGGCAGTGGCCGGCTTCAAGTCAAGCGTCTGCGACTATACCCCGGTCTTTATGTGTAATCCGTACGAGGATACGAGCCTCACAGGCGGCGTAACGCTTGAACAGGCGGCAAACTCACAGCAGTATCGCCGTCGCCAGATCCTTCTGCGAGATAATGGCTACTACCAACCTGGTAACTTCGCCTTTCTTGCTTCGCCGGAGGGCAACGGCGCGAACGCCTTGGAAGCGTCGCTCGCCCGCGTGAAGCCGGTGGGCTGCTATGCTCAAGATGGCGTTGACACCGAACCGGGACAGAGCACCGGCCCCGTGCAAGACGGGCTAAATGCCCGCTTCGGTATCAGCAAAAGTTACATTGGAACGTCCACCGGTCCAGCGGCCAATGTCCGCATGGGGCTCAAAAACATCAACTGCAACAACGGCCAAACTGACTTTGAGACCGATCCAACAAAGGGTGTGGGGCTTGAACGGGACTCCTGCCAGATCACCGGCACATGCAGCCTGATGGGCGGTCGTATGGGCGCCGGCGATTGGAATGCCAGCCGCTATTGGACTGTCAATCATCCGACACGCGGCGCTTTGCCTTCATCGCTGGTAGGTGCCACCCGCTACGAAATGTATCGCTACGAGCTTAACCCCGACGGGAACCCCGCGACCAACGACAGCATCGCTGGGGATGCAGCGATAAGCGGAGAAACCGGTAATCCGTCCTGCGGCCAGACACCCGTCACGACGGTGGACCGGCGCATCCTCTTCGGGGCCATCATAGACTGCAACGCGATAAGCGGATTCAACGGTCGCGCCAACAATATCCCCGTGCGCGCCTTTGGGAGCTTCTTCATCACCGAGCCTATCAAAGATAGCAAGGATATCTACGTCGAACTGATCGATATCACAGGCAAAGGCGGACGGGGAACGCTCGATAACTTCCTCCGCGATGAAGCGCAGCTTTACCGGTGATGGCCATGCTGAAAACGCTGCTCCGCCATCTCGACCGATTTCGGCGCGACCACCGCGGCGCGGTGCTCGTCGAGATGACGCTGATCACGCCGCTGATGCTGATCTTGTCGGCCGGCGTGTTCGAATTCGGCAATCTGATCCATGACAAGTTGTTGATGGAGGCCGGGCTTTCGGACGGGGCTCGCTATGCAGCGCGCTGCAACAGCCAGATGTATACCGACGCCGGGCTTGCCGCGATCGACTGCGCCGCGATCGCGGCCAACATAGCAGTGTTCGGCAAGCCGACGGCAACACAGACGGATGTTCCGCGAATCGCCAATTGGCAGGCGTCGAATGTGACGGTGACCAGCACGACCTGCTACGACGCCGTACAATCCGGCATTACCAAATATCGTTCGACCACGGCACAGGTCTGCACCGTCCGTGTATCCGGCACCTACCTGTACCCTGATGTCGGGATGCTCTCGTTTATCGGCATCGGGCCGATTACGCTTCGCGGCTATCACGACGAGCGATTGCTCCGGTTTTGAACATGATTAGGCGTTTCACAACATCGGAAGACGGCGCGGCGATGGTGGAAATGACCATCGTATCTACCTTGCTGTTCTCGCTTGTCCTGGGCTTCGTCGATTTCGGCTATGCGTTTTATCAATGGAACGCTGCAACCAAGGCAGTCCAGGTCGGTGCACGGTTGGCTTCAATTTCCGATCCGGTTGCGACCAACCTGACGGCCGCCGCACCGACCATAACGCCCGGTGCTCCGGTCGTCTCAGGCGTGTATGGTCCGTTTGCATGCTCGTATACCGGAACCACCGGTGCCTGCACCAACAGCGGCATCTTCAGCGCTGCCAATTTCAGCCGAGTTTTCCGGGGTGACACGGCTGTCACCAATGACGACGTCTGTCCCGTGCTGGCCGCCAACCAGCGGCCAGGGATGTGTCATTTCTTTCCGGGCCTGCTGCGCAGCAACGTTGTCATCACCTATTCCGCCACCGGCCTCGGTTTCCAGACGCGGCTGGGCGGACCAGTGCCGACAATCAGCGTCAGCCTGCAGAACAGGACCTTCCAGTTCTTCTTCCTGAAAGGACTGATGGGTTTCGCAGACATCAACATGCCCTCCATGCTGAGCACGGTCACGGGCGAAGACTTGAAGAGTACCGCGTCATGAATGCCATCAACACCAAGGTTACGCCGACCAAGCGAAAGCAGGTGGCGCTGTTCTCGTCGGATGCGAATTTCAAACGCGATGTGGCGACGCGCCTCGATGCGCTGGCGATCTACGACGTCAGGGTTTCCGAGACCGGCGACTTCCTTAGGGGGGCGCCCGCTGATACGCGCCCCGGTATCGTCATCCTCGACCTCGGCAATGGCGAGTTGCTCGGCAGGCCGGGCATCATCGAAGCGCGCGCGCTGTGGGCGACCGTGCCGCTGATCGCCGTCTCCGACGAACTGTCGTCGGAGCAGACGCGTGTGCTGGTGCGCATGAACGCTTCGGACTGGCTGCACAAGCCGCTCGACGGCAAGGAATTGCTGAACGCGGTGACCTTCCACGACACCGGCAACCAGGGAACCAAAAGCCGCATCATCACCTTCATCAGTGCGAGCGGCGGCGCCGGCGCGACGACGCTCGCTCTCTCGGCGGCCGAGTTCCTGGCATCGAAGTCGAAAGAGCGGGCGGCTTCCACCTGTCTGGTCGACCTCGATTTCCAGAGCGCCAATTGCGGCGCCTATCTCAACCAGTTCAACCAGTTCGACCTCGGCGGCATCATCGGCCAGCCGGAGAGGCTCGACGTCGAGCTGATGGATGTCATCAAGCTCTCGCGCCCGTCCGGGCTGACGCTCTATTCCTTCGAGAGGCCGCAATTGCCTTTCGAACCGCAGGGCAGTGATTTTGTCTTCCGGCTGCTGGACCTCGTCGCCTACCGGTTTGACGACATCGTCATCGACCTGCCGAACATCGAGACGCCTTGGCACAATTCCGTGCTGTCGACGAGCGATGAGATATTCATCGTCTTCGAACTCAACGTCGCCTCGCTGCGGCAAGGCAAACGGCTCTACAAGAAGATCCGTGAGTTGCGTGGCAATGCTGTCAGCATCACGCTGGTCGCCAACAAGCACAAGCGCAAATGGTTCGGCAACCATTTTTCGCGCAGCGAACTCGAAAAGATCTTTAAGGCGCCGCACATCAAGTCGGTCGCGCTGGACAATGCGCTTCTCACCGATGCGTTGAACCGTGCTATCCTGCCTGCCGAGGTGGATGGGCGTGCGCGCTTCAACAAGGACCTCAAGCGGATGTTCAAAGAGCGGCTCGATGACGCTGCCAAATAGGGGGCGGCCAAGTAGGTATCGGATTGGCCCGGGATTGGCCTGCGTCATGAGCATTGCGCTGATGATGTTGGCCCAGGATTTCGCCAGCGCACGATCGGCACTTTCGGATCGGCCGCCGCTGCCGGCAATGGGGCCCAGCCTGCGCAAGACTGTCGCCTTCGAGACGACCGAACAGCCCGGAACAATCGTTATCCGCAAGGGCGAGAAAGCGCTTTATCTGGTGACCCGACAAGGCCAGGCGCTTCGCTATCAGATCAGCGTCGGACGCGACGGATTTGGCTGGACCGGGGTAGTCAAGGTGGGGGCGAAGACCGAATGGCCGGAATGGCACCCACCCCGCGAAATGCGCGCCCGCCAGCCGGACCTGCCGCAAATGGTGCCTGCCGGTCCCTACAACCCACTCGGCGCCAGGGCGCTTTATCTGCTTCGGGACGGGCGTGACACGCTCTATCGGATACACGGAACCAACGATCCCAAGGGTGTTGGCTTCGACGGAACATCGGGGTGTTTTCGCCTTACTAACACCGATGTGATCGATCTCTTCAAGCGCGTCGCGATCGGCGCAAAGGTGGTGGTTCAATGACGATGATCAGCGAACCGGACATGCCGGCAATCGAGATTGGGACAGCAGCCCGCATCGGAGAGCAGGCTGTCGTTGGGAAACCGAGCGACAAAAGCATTATCGGCGCGGTCATCATCGGCACGTCCCTGCTCACTTTGGTGAATATGGTAGCCGCCGTTTATCTCTACCGCGGCATCAGCGATATGCGCTTTCTGGAAGGGCGCCTGGAACAACTCGGGACGTTCGAACAACGAATCGGCGGCCGGTTGGATACGGTCAACAACGGTTTTCAGAGCCGATTTGAAAAACTTGACAGTCAACTGCAGAGCAGCTTTGGCGAAATCAACCGGAGCATAGCCCGGCTGGAACAGAGCCAGCCTATTGCCCATGACGAAATCACGTCGAGCGCAGCGGAACCTTCCGTCGACACGACCAGCAGCATGGCGGAGGCGCCTGCTGTTCTCGATGGTGAAGACGCGACCGACCACAACGTTGTCGATGCGCCGCGTCCAGCGAAAAACAGGATCGCGGCCGCATCGCCTGCCCCAAGCTCCAACTACCAGCGCATAGAGCAGGCCGACGGCAAGGTTTACTACCGGAAGATCAACTAACGCCGGAAAAAATAGGGCACCCTTAGAGATCTCGCTGCAAAGCAACAAGCCTCGCGGCCAGCGCTCCGGACCGCTGCCGGGTTTCGCTGAGAAAGACAACATGACAGTAGGCGCATGCTGTCACACCCAAAAACAGCACAAGGGTGTTCTTCAAGGTAAAATCAACCATTAGCGAGAATGGAAGACCCCCGGGTACGGCGAATGAAGCGATCGTGCTCGCCGTTTCGGAATGGCTGGTGACGGCGATCATCAACCCGGCAAAAAGCAGGGCGATGTGGTTGGCAAGGAAGAAGAAGGCAGCCGACTTTCTTGTGCGGCACGCCGTCCAGCAAACGATTGATGCGGCAGCCAGGACGGAGGCATCGAGGACCATCGAGGCGCCCACAAAGAGATCGACCTGTTGCCAGAACATCGTCGACAGTGGCCTTAGTTCAAGCCAGATCCGCCACATTGTAGGACTGGCCGGATAAGCTCCCAGCAAGAAGGTCGCCATGCGCTCCCCTGCCAGGATCAGCAGGATCAGAGCTGGGAAGGCAAAGAGCATTATCGACTTGCGCTTCATGTCACCCTCGACAAACTGGCAACAAGATAGCTTGCAGAGATTGAGCGAGGCTTAACAGACCTTTGCTGGTCCTGCGGCAGCGCGGCCAGCCGCGAATGGCAGCAGAAAGAGCCATGCGCCGTTAGTTGCTTTGGCTAAGCACGAGCGTCACCACCTTCGGCTCGACCCGTTTCAAACATCGTTCAGGAATATTGGGCCACATCGCCTTGGCGCATCGCTCGTCGTCCTTTGGCGTTAAGGCAATCCAGCGTTTTGAGCTACGGGCTTCCTCACCGGTCGTAAGGAAGACCTGTGTAAGCAGCGCGGTCGCCATGGATACCTGGACGATGATAAGAGCGTAAGCGAAACTTCTGATCATCCGCTCGCAACGCCGAACTCGCGAGCTGGTTCCAATGTCGTGCCCACCGGGTAACACGATCGCGATTCTTGGCTCCTCGCAGTGAATTTTGCCATTCAATACCGGCGGATGTTGAACGAAGTACGCGTCTTGTCCTTGGCCGCGTTTCCAGAATACGACGCGTACTCGCGAAAGGTGCCGATGCTCGCCCGAATTGTTGACGCCAGCTTATGGCAAACGGCCCCGGTCGAAACATTCGATGACTTTCAATGCGCGTCGAAAGTTGGTGCATCGCGAATGGATCACGATATGCTGCGTTGTTGCGCCGCCCGCCGTTTACAACCATCGCTATGTTCGCCGGTCCATCTGCTCCTCACGCCGTTCACCATCGAACGCCTGCCTACCCTTCGCGGTCCATAGGTTTCGCGCATGCTCGCCTTCATGGCTCTGCAGCTTGGCGGCGATCCAAAGCAGCGCGCCGTAGATGGTGGCGCGATCGTCATTGGTGAGCTCGACAATGCCTGCCTTGACGGCGAGACCGCAAGTTCGATGAGGTGCCGTGTGCGCTGGCGACGCTCGACCTGCCAGGTGCGCATGTCATTGCGAGCCTGTGCCGCCTGCCGGCGATTGCGGGCCGCCCGATTGCGCTGGAGCGCTGCGAGGGTTGCGTTGAGATGCCGGATCAGTTCGCCGGGACCGGCTCTCGAAAAACATCACGCCACGCTTGGCCCATGCCTCACGCTTCGCGGCGTCTTTGGTTTCGGCGATTGCGACGAGCGCGCCGGCCAATTCGTCGGTGCTGAGTGCATCGGCCCCGTGGCGATCATCAGCTCGCCAAGCTGCTGCACCTTTCGCGTTTTGAGCTCGCGCGCCTTGTCTTCCAGGGTCTTGAGTCCGCGTCGAAGTCTCGTGGTTTGCGCATGGCTGTCTCCATTGATTGTGGAGCGTCCGCCAGAAGGCTTCAGCGTTGCCGAGACAGCCCGGGATGGGCTGGTCCATCCCGAGAATTTTTCGAGGGAGGGCGCGCTTATACGTCGTGCCGACGTAGGCTTTGACGTGCAAATGATCTGGTCGCGATGGCGATCTATCATCTTCACGTCAAGGTCATTGGTCGCAAGGCAGGCTCAAGCGCCGTCGCGTCGGCCGCCTACCGTTCAGCGTCGCGATTGCGCGATGAGCGCATCGAACGCTTGCCGCAGGATGCACCGGAGGCCTGGCGCGACCGCGAGAGGCTGTGGAACGATGTCGAAACGTTCGAGGTCCGCAAGGATGCCCAGCTCGCCCGCGAGGTGGAGTTTGCGCTCCCGCGTGAACTCAGCCAGCCGCAAGGCATCGAACTGGCGCGCGACTTTGTACAAGTCGAGTTTGTCAGCCAGGGCATGGATCGCCTGGGTACGCTCGCTTCAGCCAACCCGCAATCTGCTCCGGCGACCATTGCAGTGCCAGCTTTTGCGCCACCCGCCACCTTAGCCGTCCAGAGCATGCCAGGCGACATTGCTTCGGGCGAAGCGCGCGGTGCCAAGCCTGCTTGTCGGCTCGGGTTGCTCGATACGCTTGGGCACCGCCATTGCGCGAGATCTCGCGACTGATCGTTGATGGGGATCGCCCCAGACTTCGTGCAATAGCGCGGATGGCAAGACCTGCCGCAATCCCGCGAGAGATCTCTTCGCGCTCCCCCAGCTCGAGCGCCGAGGCCGCTCTACGCCTTGCTGACGGAGCAATGCCGCCGTGTAAGGATACGATCCGCTGAACGCCGCCCTTGGTCCGGTGGTCTAGTGCCCGCGAGATCGATGAAATGCTCTGACCCTGCTTCCACCGCTGGTTGTGTGCGTCAAGTTCTGCAAAATGGGGCAGCCATGATGCTGGCCATGATGCTGGTCATGCGGCTTGGCGCAGAGCGAGCTTCTTGTGCTCGCGCAGGTCGTCCATGTTGATGTATCGGTTGGCCTCCATCCAGTTTTCATTGGTCTCGACGGCCAACGCCCTGACCAGGCGCAGGCAGCTTTCGGTATTGGGGAAGATGCGCACGACATAGGTGCGCCGGCGGATTTCCTCGTTGAGCCGCTCCAGCATGTTGGTGGATTTGAGATGCTTGTGGTGCTGTCTCGGCAGCCTGAAGAAGGTCAGGGTTTGTTCGATGGCATCCTCGGCCCAGCCTGTCAGGCGCGGATAGCGTGCCGACCATTTGGCAAGCCATGCGGCAAGATCAGCCCTGGCCTCTGCGAGATCGCGCCGGTCGTAGAGCCAGCGCAATTCCTGCAGGCAGTCGTCGCCGTGCTTCCTCGGCAGATGATCGAGCGCGTTCCTGAGGAAGTGCACGTAGCAGCGTTGCCAGGCGGCTTCGGGGATCACCTCGCCGATCGCTGCCACCAGGCCGGCGTGATCGTCGGACACAACCAACTCGACGCCCTTGAGGCCGCGCGCCTTGAGGCCGACGAGGAAGTCCCTCCAGGCCGAGCGGCTCTCGCGATTGGCCATCTCCACGGCCAGGATCTGGCGCCTTCCGTCCCAGTCGATACCGACCGCGATCAGCACCGCCTGGCTCATGACAACACCGGCTTCACGCACCTTCTCGTAGCGCGCATCGAGGATGAGGTAAGGAAACGGCTCTTGAAGGGGGCGCCTGGCAAAGGCAGCGAGGCTCTCGTCCAGCCGCTTGTTGATGGCCGAGATCGACGAGGCCGAGAAGGCATGGCCGCACAGTTCTTCCGTGATCGCCTTCACCTTGCGGGTCGACACGCCCTGCACATACATCTCCGCCAGTGTCGCCACCAAGGCCCGCTCGGAACGCTGGTAGCGCTCGAACAGCTCGGTGGAGAAGCGCCCGGCCCGGTCCTGCGGAACCCGCAGCTCGAGCTTGCCGACCCGCGTCACAAGGGTACGGCCGTAATAGCCCGAGCGATAGCCAAGCCGTTCGGGCGTGCGCTCGCTCTTCGAGGCACCCAGCGCCTCGTCCATCTCGGCCTCAAGCACCTCCTGCATCACCGCACGGAGCACTTCGTGCAATCCATCCGGGTTCGAAAGCAAAATGTCTTTGACGGCAGCGCTGGCGGTCTTAACTTCAGTCTTGGTCATGGTGGCGTTCCTTCGCGGGAATCAGGTGACGTGAACAATCACCAGCCTGCCATGACCGCCCCCTCTCAGCGAATTTGCAGAACTCTCAGCACACTACCCCACCGCTCCCAAAGCTCGGCCTTCTGCTCCGGGGTAAACCAAATACGTGACGTCACCATGCGACACCTCCCAATCCTCCCAGATTAAAGGTGTTGCGGCGACCGGTTGAACCCACCGCCTCATTTCGGGCGTCCGAAGGACCTTCTCGCCATCCTAAAAGCGGACATTTTCGGATTGCTGGACTAACGAATAAAGGGGATGCAACCAGTCTGCTTTCGATGAAAAGTCGAGGCAAGAGGACACTGAGCGCTCGGAAACACCGGGGCTGTATGCTGAATGGCAGCTTTCGCCATCCAGAAGAGGTACGCGGACGCGTGGGGGTCGCGGCAGGTCCTAGAGCCGTGGATTGATGGAGAAAGCTTTCGCAGTTGTCGATACGCGCTCGACCGAACAACGGGAAGATCATGCAATCCGCCAAAACGCATTACACGGAGCCGCGGCTCAAGCTTTTGCCGCAGACTATCGGCGTCATCGCCTCTTTGGGCTGGCTCTTGAAGACGGCACCTCCACGTCGTGGAATAGGGGCATAATAAGCTCGTGCCGGCGAGCGATCTCGATTAAAAGGCCGTTCGCGACCATGCCTCGGGGTTTAGCTTCTCGGGTCCGAGCCTAAGCAGCGGCAGGAGAATCTCGGACAGCTCTTCGGCGAGCAAGTCCTGGACCGCGATCGAGCCGACGTTTCGCGCGACGTTTCGAAGAGCGACACATCACGCAGTGTGGCACGCTCTAACAGCGCGGGGAATCCCAAACAGGCCGCTTTAGTCCCGACTATTCCACTCTCATGTTGCCGCTTCAAGGAGTGATCGCGATCCTGCCGATTCCGTCAGAAATCATTCGATCGAGCCTGTAGTTGGACAATGTAGGAGGCACGGTCTCGAAACGACGGTCCGGGTTGGTTACCGCCGGACCTGATGCGTCGCGGAGCTTCCTCTGTCAGGGAACTAGCGTCGGATCGAAATCTGGCTGTTAGTGGTAACGAGGATTCTCTACCGTGGTCGTGCCCCCAACTTTGTCCAAATGCAGATAGGGATAAGTGAACTTGATCTCCTTTTCGCTGGTGGCGAGATCGGTCGACAGCGTTTCGACCGCGGCGTGTTGCACAAGGTTTCCAGCTTGCCGGGGTCGCGCCCCACGATCAGCCATCCGCGCCTTCGCGGGCGAAAGCTTCCGAAAAATTGCCAGGCCGATGCTGTCCGACCCACGGGTGACCAGCGCCCGCTTCGTTGGAGTCGCATCGCCATGCTCCCGCAATTGGGCGGTCAAGGGTACGACCTCGCCGGCTATGAATTTTATCCGACCGAGGCAAGGCCGACGGGCCTAGGCTGGCGCGGGGCAAAGCCGCGCCGCGACGAAATCCTTGACCTGGCGCACAGCCTGCTCGCGCGTGACGCTGCCCGGCTGCAGACCGAGCCTGAGCCATAGCCCGTCGATCAAAGCGGTGATGCCGACAACGATTTCGTCGGCCAGTTCCGGCGAAGCGAGGCCGCGCAGGCCGGACAAGAGGTTCGAGCGCATGCGCGCATGGATGACCTTCTGGATGCGCGCCAGCTGCTCGTCGCGGGGCACTTCGGCGCAGAGCGACAGCCAGGCATTGCAGAGCGGCGGCAGGAACAGATGCTCCTCGAAATTGCCCTCGATCACCGCGTCCAGCCGTTCCATCGGCGTGCGCGCCCGCTGCAGCCGGGCGACCACGGCGTGGCAGAGCACGGCGTTCGCCTCGCGCATGGCGTGCTCGAACAACTCCTGCTTGTTGCGGAAATAATGCAGCACGATGCCCTTGGAGGCGCCGGCCTGGGCCGCGACCTTTTCCAGCGTCGCACCGGCGATGCCTTCGCGCTCCAGAACGGCGAACGCCGCCTGGCGCAATTCCTTGCGGCGTATGTCGCTGAGACGCGTGAGCTTCACTGGGTCGACCCATCCATTGCGAATCCATATTGACATCTTCGTCCGTTCAGATCAACAATTGACCAACAGGACAATAAAGTGACCAATAGGTCAAAGTCGGAAAGAGGAGAACCGGAATGTTGCGCATGCTTGCGAATGGCGTCTGTGTCGCGGCCCTGACGCTGGCTTCCCAGGCGGCCCGGGCCGCAGAGGTCGAAAGCTGCAAAACGGTCCGCATGGCCGAGCCCGGCTGGAACGATCTCGCCTTCACCACCGGCGTGGCCAAGGTATTGCTTCAGGCGCTCGGCTACGAGCCGCAGAGCGAGGTGCTCGGCATCAACGTCATCTACGAGGGGATGAAGAACAAAGACCTCGACCTGTTCCTCGGCTACTGGGATCCGGCCATGGTCACCTATTACGAGCCCTACAAGAAGGACGGCTCCATCGAGAATGTGCGCGTCAATCTGGTCGGCGCCAAATACACCTTTGCCGTGCCGACCTATGTCTGGGACGCCGGCGTCAAGGACCTGTCGGACCTGCACAAATTCGCCGACAAGTTCGGCAAGAAGATGTACGGCATCGAGCCCGGATCCAATCAGCTGATGATGGACGCCATTGCCGATCCCAATTTCGGCCTCGACGGCTGGCAGGTGGTCGAATCGAGCGAGGCCGGCATGCTCTCGGAGGTCGGCTACGAGATCAAGGAGAAGCAGTTCATCGTCTTCCAGGGCTGGGCGCCGCACCCGATGAACACGATGTACGACTTCAAGTACCTGACTGGCGGTGACGAGTTCTTCGGTCCGAATTTCGGCGCCGCCACCGTGACCACGCAGGTTCGCAAGGGTTTTCTGCAGGAATGCCCGAATGTGGCGCAGTTCCTGAAAAACCTCGCCTTCGACATCGACATGGAAAATGTCGGCATGGGCTACCTCATTAACGACGGCATGAAGCCGGAGGACGGGGCTCTGAAGTCGATCGCCCTGCACAAGGATCGGCTCGATGCCTGGCTTGCCGGCGTCGCCACCTTCGATGGCAAACCCGGCCTTGCCGCGGTCAAGGAAAAGCTCGGACTGTGAGGCCGGCTTTGGAGCTGACGGATCAGGAAGCCGAACAGGCGTCTTGGGCCGGACGTAAGCGCATCGTCGATGTCGGCAGTCTCGAGCTTACCTATGTCGAGATCGCCGGTTCGGAGCCGCCGTTGCTCTTGGTTCATGGCTTCACCGACACCAGCCGCAGTTTTTTGCTGCTGGCGCCGCATTTTACCGGGCGCCGGCTTATCATGCCGGACCTGCGTGGCCACGGCGGTTCGCAGGCGGGCGAGGGTTATCGCGCCGCCGATTTTGCCGAGGATATGGCCGGGCTGATCCAACGCCTGCGGCTCGGCCGGCCGATCGTTGTCGGCCATTCGCTGGGCGGCATGGTGTCGATCATGCTGGCCGCGCGTCGTCCGGAGCTGATCGGTGGGCTGGTGATCCTGGCCAGCACGCTGAAGCCCGATTTCGGATCGGATCATCAGCTGATCGACGGCGTCGCAGCCTTGCGCGACCCGATCTCGCCGTCCGATCCGTTCTACGACTGGTGGCATGGCTGTCGACCGGGCGTGCCGCGGGCTTTTCTCGCCGGCCTCGCGGAGGACGCGTCCGCGATCCCGGCTGCGCGCTGGCGCGCCATTCTCGAAGAAGTCCGCCGCACCGATCTGACCGCCGCGGCGCGGGCGGTGCAGGCCCCGACGCTGATCATCGCCGGCGGGCTCGATCCGCTTTTCGGCGCGGCGCACCAGCGCACACTGACCGATGCACTCGTCGGATCGCGTCTGGTGTGGGCGCAGGATTGCGGCCACAACCCGCATTGGGAAGATCCAGCCTTTGTCGCCGAGGCGATAACAGGGATGTTGCCGGCGGGATGATTATCTCAAGAGCGACCGCGCCCTAGGTGCCAGCTTTTTGGGACTGACAATCATGGTCGCGGGCAACCGCCATGCCGGCGAAGCGGCGGGGCGCGGCTTGATGACCGACATGGGCATCGTTCGCGCCACCCGGCACAAACGCCGGCTTGCCGGCCGCGCCCTTGCCCGCCCTGCTCTTCGCGGCATCCGGTTCCTGCACTGAAATCCGGGGCGGAATCGAGGGAGGGAGCGCGACGAGGCGCAGGCAAGATGAAAAAAGCAGAGCTGGAAGAGCTGAAGGACAAGGTGCACTGCGCCGCGGTGCTCGAGCGCGCCGGATTCGCGCTCGACGTCAAGGAGAGCACGCGCGAGCGATGAAATTTCGGCGCGATGCGTTGGTTCGATCCGCTGTCGGACGGGAAGGGGGACGTCTTCCGCCTCATCGAACACCTCGAGGGGTGCATTTCGTACAGGCCATGAAAGACGTCGCCGGGCTCGCCGGATTCGTGTCCACCACGCGTGTGTGGGACCGACAATCTTCCGGCGAGCGAGAGCCTGATCTGTCGATTCCAGAACGCTGGCTGGGAGCGGACATGGTGGATGCAGCTCGCCGAAGGTCCAACGATATAATCGTAGCCGGCAAAATTGGCGACGAAGACCGCCTCGGCCCCTGCCGCATCCTTGTGCGCGCCCCTGTTGGCCATCGGCTGACCGCAGCAGGTCTGCTCTTCAGATAGTCCACGTCGAGACTCAGGCGCTCCAGCAATTCGAGCGTCGCAATGCCGTCCTGGATAAAACGCATCGATAAAGCACGGGACAAAGACAGCGCCTTTCATGGCAGCGCTGGGACCGAGGCAAAGAGCTTGCCGAGCACCAGCGATTGACACTGGCCACGGACGTCGAGGTCTACTTCTGCGATCCTAGATCACCCTGGCAGCGCGGCTCGAATGAAACACCAACCGACTGCTGCGCCAATATCTGCCACGTGGCACCGACCTGTATCTGCCACGTGGCACCGACCTGTCCCTGCACAGCCAGGCAAAGCTCAGCGCCATCGCGCGGCAACTCAACGAACGCCCCAGAAAGACCTTGCTCTATCAGACCCTAGCGGAGCGATCAGTTGAACCCGCCGCCAAAAGCGGTCATTGATGTTGGGCGGACGAGCTCTTAACCGATTGAAGCGACCGGCGTCAGTTATTTGCACAAGTAGCGCAGTGACTTCAGAGGGCTTGGGCGCCCGCCACGGAGCGCCGTAATCATCGAACGGGCTACCGCGGTAGCTTTCCCTGCCGAGCGACAACTGACGTTCGGCGTCATCAGAAAAAGGCGGACTCTGGCACGGTTCTGGTCTATGCCGACGCTCGTTGCCGGTCCGCCGGCCTTTTGCAACTGGTCCATGAATGAAGCGCCAGCCCACGACGTCGAGCCTGTTACGCCGACTCAATCGTTCGGCCGTGGTGGATTTGATCCGCACCCAAGGAGTGATTTCGCCATCGAGCCTCGCCGAGCGGCTGAACATCAGCCTGCCGACGGTGATGCGGGTGATCGAGGATCTGATTGCCGAGGATTTGGTTGCGTATGACGGGTTTGACGAGGCCAATGTCCGGGGCCGGCCGCGGGCGCGCATCAAGTTCCGCGGTGCGGCGCATGCGATCATTGGCATCGAGGCCGGCAAGGGCGAGTTCTACGGCGCCGTGGCCAATCTCGAAGGCGTCGTGCAGACAGAAATGCACGAGACCGCCGACGATGATGGCGAGCGCAATTTCGAAAAGCTGGTCGGCCTGATCCGCCGGCTTATGGCGGCCCCCCGCCCGCGCGGCCAGACTATTCGCGGCATCGGCATTGGCGTGCCCTCGATCGTCAGGCAGCCGGAGGGCGAAGTGGTGCTGACGCTCGGGCTCGGCTGGCGCGACATGCCGTTGCGGGCGCGGCTCAGCGAGCATATTCAGATACCTATCGTCGTCGAAAACGGGCGCAACCTCGCCGCCGTGGGCGAATGGGGATTCGGGGCCGGGCGTGGCGCCGACAGCGTCGTGAGCCTTTCGATCGGGCCCGGCGCGGGCGCGGGCGTCGTGATCGACGGCAAGCTCTATGGCGGGCATTCGCATGCGGCGGGCGAGCTCGGCTGGTATCTCGACGACCCCCTCCTTACCGGGCGGCCGTTCGAATATCTGGGCGACAAGCAATCGCTGCGCTTTTTCGGCATCCCCGAACAGGCGACCAAGATGCTCGAAGAGGCCAACACCCAGTATGCGGCGGGAAAGCTCACCCTGGCCGCTGTCACCGACCGGCAGGCGGACAAAATCGCGCCGGTTGTCACCGAGTTGCTGGACTATGCGACGATGGCGGTGGGCAGTGTTGCTGCCTTCATGAACCCCGAAATCATCGTACTGGCGGGCCGGGTCGTCGGCGGTGGTGATCTGGTGCTCGATGTGCTGCGACATCGCCTCAAGGGCAATGTGTACGACCCGCCGCGCCTCATGATAGGCGCGCTGGGGCACCGCGACATAGTGCTTGGAGCGGTGCGCCTTGTGCTCGATTCGACGACGCTCAACCCTGCTGACAGCCTGGTGATGGCCGATTAAAGATCAATCGATCGCGATTGACAGCGACTGTATGTCGGCATTAAGTTTCTGACTGAAAGAAAAACCGCGTCCTGCGTCGTGTGGGAGCGTATCTTTCGTGGGAGGACTTCAATGACGAAGATTTTCAATCCGCTTGGGCGGATGATGCAGCGTCGTGACTTCTTGAAAGTTGCAGGTGCGAGCGTTGCGGTAGCGGGTCTGCCTGCGGCAGTTCGCGGTGCCGAGCCCGTCAAGGTGCTTGTGTGGTCGTGGGTGCCGAATCTCCAGCTTGAGGTAGACATGTTCAACGCCGCGCATCCGGGCATCCAGATCGAACTCGTGAATCCCGGCCAGGGGGACCCGTTGTATAACGCGCTCCGCGCGGGCCTGCAGGCAGGCAGCGGCCTGCCGGACGTCGCCCAGATCGAATACCAGCACCTTGAGAGCTTCCGCCAGGTCGACGCCCTCGCAGACATCGGCCAGTACGCCAATGCCCATCAGGGCGAGTTCCCCGAAGGCCTATGGGCGCAGGTCGCCATGGGCAATGTGGTCAACGCCACGCCGCAGGATTACGGTCCGATGGCGATGCTCTATCGCAAGGACATCTTCGACAAGCATGGGATCACGCCGCCCACCACCTGGGCTGAGTTTGCCGATGCGGGCAAGAAGATCCATGCGGCCGATCCGAATGTGTTCATGACCGACGCGCCGTTCGGAGCCAACGCCGACTGGGTCTTGGGTCTGTTGTGGCCGATGGGGTGGAAGCCGGTCAGCCGCGATGGCGACAAGCTCGTGATCAGGATCAACGACAAGATTGCTAAGGACTTCGCCGCCTATTGGCAGGACCTTATCACCGCGGGTGTTATCGAGACCAAGCCGGGCTTCAACAATGAGTGGTACAGCGGCCTAGACTCGGGTCGCTATGCCACCTGGCTCGCTGCGGGCTGGGGTCCGCTGTTCCTGACCTCGGTCGCCAAGACCAGCGTGGGCAAGTGGCGTGCCGCCGATCTGCCGCAGTGGGACGCGAGCAAGTTCGTGACTGGCGCTTGGGGTGGCTCAGCGCTGGCCGTGATGAAAGCGACCCAGCATCTGCCCGAGGCCGCCGAAGTCGCGATCTGGCTGAATACGAATCCCGAAGCCACAAAGCTCTACACCACCAAGCAAAACTTCTTCCCCTGCACCAACGCGCTGCTGTCGAGCCCGGAATGGGCGAGCGCCAAGCCGGAATTCTTTGGCGGCCAGGAGGTGAACAAAGTGTTTGCCAAATCAGCGAGTGCCGTGGCGCCGTTTGAGTGGAGCCCGTTCCAGGGCTTCCTCTACCAGTCGATGTCCGATGAATTCGGCGCTTCGATCAGCGGCAACGGCACGCTGTCGGATGCGTTCGACCGTGTCCAGGATGCCGTGGTCACCTACGCGAAGGACCAAGGCTTCACCGTGGCCTAACTCCTCCCGGGCACCGGCCGGGCGCGCCTTGATCGGCGCGCCCGATCTCTTTATCTTGCAGGATGGGGACCAGGGCATTGTCGAACTCGCCAGCCGCAGCGACGCGCCCAGCGCGATCGGGCGGTTTTACGTCACGAAAGCTGGCGCCCTATCTGTTCCTGGCGCCCTTCATGCTGCTGTTTATCGCCTTCATCGTCGCGCCGCTGGTCTATGCGTTCTACATGAGCCTCTACCGCGACACGCTGGTGGGCGGACGGCAGTTCGCGGGTGCAGCCAGCTACATCAAGGTCGCGGACGACGCCAAATTCTGGGGCGGCGTGTGGAACCTCGTTTTGTTCGGCATCGTGCAGGTGCCGATCATGCTGGCCCTGGCGTTGTTGTTCGCCATCGTGCTCGATCGTGGCCAGGTCTATGCCAAGGGCGTCTTCCGGCTCGGCTTCTTCCTCCCCTATGCTGTGCCGAGCGTGATCGCGACGATCATCTGGGGTTATCTCTACGGCCCCACCTTCGGCCCGTTCACGCAGATTGCCAAGGCGTTCAACCTGCCGCCGCCGGACTTCCTATCGCCGGGCGCGATGATCTTCTCATTGGCCAATATCGTGACGTGGGAATATGTCGGCTACAATATGGTGATCTACTACGCCGCGCTGAAGGCGATCCCGTCGGACCTCGCCGAGGCCGCGCGGATGGACGGCGCCTCGCCCTGGCAATTTGCCCGGCTGATCCAGCTGCCGCTGCTGTGGCCGGCGATCCTGCTCACCATCATCTTTTCGATCAACGGCACACTGCAGCTGTTCAATGAGCCGTATTTGATGCGCGCGCTCGCCAGTAACACCATCAATTCGAGCTACACGCCGAACCTCTATGCCTATTCTCTGGCGACTAAGAACCAGCAGTATGGCTATGCGGCCGCCGTTTCGTTCGTGCTTGGCATCGTGATCGCCGGTGCCTCCTACATCTTCACCCTGATCGCCAACCGCCGTCGGTCGGAGCAATGATGACTGCGACCACCGACATCGCCACTTTCGAGGCTGCCAAGCGCCGGCCCGGCGAAAGGCGGCGCTCGCAAATCATGCTCACGCTGCTGCTGTCACTGTTCCTCCTCTACAGCTTCATGCCGCTGGCCTATCTGGTCCTGTCGGCAACGAAGACGAATGGCGACCTGTTCACCACGTTCGGCTTCGGCTTCGGCACGGAGTTCAACCTCTGGCGGAATCTGAGCGATCTTCTGGCGCGCGACAACGGCGTCTTCATGCGCTGGATGTTCAACAGCGTGCTCTATTCGAGCGTCGCCGGGCTTGGTGCCGCGATCTTGGCTACCGCGGCAGGCTATGCGTTAGCCAAATTCAAATTCGTCGGCCGCAATCTGCTGTTTGCGCTGGTCTTGGGCGCTGTGATGATCCCGCAGACGGCCCTCGTCGTGCCGACCTTCCTGCTGCTGGCGCTTTCGGGACTCAGCGACAACCCGCTGGGCGTGATCCTGCCCTCGATGATCTCGCCGATCGGCGTCTATCTGATGCGCGTCTATATCGAGCAGGGCGTCGACGACGAACTGCTCGACGCAGCGCGTCTCGATGGCGCCGGCGAGTTCGTGATCTTCCGCGCCATCGTGCTGCGGCTGGTGGCACCGGGCATGGTGACCGTGGCGCTGCTCTCATTCGTCGGGACCTGGAACAATTACTTCCTGCCGCTCATCGTGCTGCGCACGCCGGAATATCAGCCGATCACGGTGGGCCTTGCGACCTGGTATCAGCTCGCGCAGCAGGGCGGTGGCGGAGGACAGGTGCTGTTCTCGATCATCATCACCGGCGCTCTGGTCAGCATCATCCCGGTCATCGTGGTATTCCTGCTGCTGCAGCGGTTCTGGCAGGGCGGCCTCACCGCCGGCGCCATCAAGTAGACTATCGCCTGGAGTTTTCCGACTATGACGACTGCCTCGAAATCCGCGCCGCTCTCTGTCTGGCGGCCGATCGCGACCGACACTTTCCTCGTCGGTACCCCGCATTACCCGGAGCATGTCGATGAGAGCTATTGGCAGCGCGACGCCGACCGCATGGCAGCCGCGGGCTTCAACGCGGTGCGACTTGCGGAATTCGCCTGGCATATTATCGAGCCGCGTGAGGGGACGTTCGACTTCGTTTTGTTCGACCGCGCCATAGATGTGCTGGGCAAGGCTGGCATCAAGACCATCATGTGCACGCCGACGGCGACGCCGCCGCGCTGGCTGACGGCGCGTTATCCCGAAGTGTTGCGCGTCGATGCCAATGGCCGCGCCATGAGCCATGGCTCGCGCCAGCACAGCAATCTTGCGAGCGGAGTGTTCCGCGAGCATTCGAAGCGCATCACCAAAGCGATGGCCCAGCATTATCGCGGCAATTCGCACATCATCGGCTGGCAGACGGACAATGAGCTCAATACCTCTGGATCGCTGTCCTACGGTCAGGTGACGCTGGCCGAGTTCCAGGCCTTCCTCAAGGACAAGTACGAGACCATCGCCGCGCTCAACGATGCGTGGGGCGGGCATTTCTGGGCCACCGCCTACGACGATTTCGATCAAGTGGTGCTGCCCCTCGACTACGCGCCTGCCCCGGTCGGGCCGACCCATGTGGTCGACTATCACCGCTTCCTCGCCTTCGTCACGGCGCGGTTCCAGCACGATCAGGTGCTGATCCTGCGCGAGACCAATCCAGACTGGTTCGTCTTCCACAATCTGGGGCGGATCGACGACATCGACTTCCGCGGCGAGTTCTCGACCGATCTCGATTTTCTCGGCTTCGACATCTACCCGCATCTCGATGACGAGATGCAGCGGGTCGGCAGCGTCGGCGAGGTACAGGCGCTGCGTCTCGACATCTGCCGCGGCTTCACCGGCAACTTCATCGTGCCTGAGCAGCAATCGGGTTTCGGTGCGCAGCCGAACTTCTCGACGCTGACGCCCGAACCCGGCGAGATGCGCCGCATGGCCTATACGTCAGTAGCGCGCGGCGCCGATGGCGTGATGTTCTTCCGCTGGCGGCCGGCGCATTTCGGCGCCGAGATCTATTGGATGGGCATCATCGATCACGACGACATCCCGCGGCGGCGCTATGACGAGGCCAAGCAGTTTGCGGGCGAGGTCACGGCGCTCAAGGACAAGATCCTCGGCACGCATGTGCGCATGGATTTGGGCATCGCCGGATCAGATTTCGACAATCAAGAGATGCACCGCTCCTGCCCCATCGGCATGCCGAGCCCGCAGGACGATGCGACGCTGCTGCACCGCTATTGCTACCGCCACAACTTCGCCTGCGGCTTCATCCATCCCGAGGATGATCTCAGCAAGCTCAAGGCGCTCTACGTGCCGCATTGGCTGAAATGGACCGATGCGTGGACGGCGCGGATCGAGGCCTTCGCCAAGGCGGGTGGAACGGTAATCCTGGGCGGCCGCACCGGATCACGCGACGTTAACAACCACGTCATCCGCGACACCTCGCCGGGCAAGACGCTCTCGGCGCTGGCCGGGATCACGGTCGAGGAGTTCGGGTTGCTGACGCCGATCGGCGGCGAGGGCCTGTTCGAGCATGGCGGCCGCTTCGGCGCCAATACGGTGCGCAAGAAGCTGCCAGCGACGTCGGCGAGCCGCCAATACGAGCTCAAGATCGGGAATGCGCAGGTGACGGCGGCGCATCTTTATGAGCTGCTTAACGTCGCGCCCGGCACGGAGGTTATCGGCAGCTGGGCCAGCCGCTTCGCCGAGGGCCAGGCCGCGATAACTTCGCGCAAAGTCGGCAAGGGCAAGGTGATCTACCTCGGCACGTACCTCAGCGACGCTCTGGTCGAGGTGCTGGCCGATCAAGTGCTGGCGCCCGCCGGTATCGTGCCGCTCATCGCAGACATGCCGGCCGGCGTCGAAGCGACCATCCGCGAGAGCAAGGACCGCCACCTGCTGTTCATCCTCAACACGCTGGGCGAGCCGGCAAGCATCGGCAATGTCCCCGCGGGCAAGGATTTGCTCGGCGATGGCAAAGTACGCGGCGGTAGGCTGTCGCTCCCGGCCTATGGCTGCAGCATCATCGAACTCGACTAGGGATATTGGCGCGAGGCCTTGGGAAACGCTCCAGGCATCTTTGTGTTGCCACGTGCCACGGCTTTCAGCGCGACCGTCACGAACACGCTTTTCGTACGTCCCTTGATCCTTTCGATGAGAAGCCGTGCCGCGTTTGCGCCAAGTTCGGGCGCGCGATACGAGGCGGTATCAGGGGACCGCGCCGGCCTCTAAGGGCTCTTGACGATTTGCCTTGACTGCGCGAAAGAACTCTATTGTATTTGTGGATACAAAAATCCAATTTTGCGTTGATCAGAAAATTCAGCAAAAAAGATCCCCAGATGAGCCATTCGGCAATTCCCTACGCCCAGACGCCGGCCACTGCGGAGCAGGAAGCTTTTCTGCATCTGCAATCTGCAATACGCCTCGGGCGTTACCGTGCAGGCGACCGGCTCATCCCTGAAGAGATCGCGGCCGAGATCGGCATGAGCCGGATGCCTGTGCGGGAGGCCTTCCAGCGGCTGGCAGTCGACGGGCTGGTGGTGATCCGCCCCAATCGTGGCTGTATCGTCGCTGGTCTGACGCTGAACGAGATCTACGAGACGTTCGAGATCCGCTCGGTGCTTGAGGGGCTTGCCGTTCGCCTGGCAATGCCTCGGATGAACGCCGAAACCATTGCCGAACTTGAGCGCCTTTTGGCCCGTATGGAGCGCAGTGGCGCTGCCGGCGGCGCCGATTGGGTGACACGGCACCAGGAATTTCACGGCTACATTTGCAATCAAAGCGGCCGCCCGAAACTTATTCGGCAAATCGCATCCCTGCATGTGACCATCGAACCCTATCTGCGCATCTGGTTCGACTATGTCGAAAAACCGCTCAGCGCCGCGGAGGAGCATTTGGCCGTGATCGATTCGCTACGCGGCGGCGATGCCGGAGCCGCTGAAGCGGTCATGCGCAGCCACATTCTCGACACGGCGCCGCTGCTGGCAGAGTTCGCGAGCCCGAGCCGACGTTGAGGTAGTCGGCTAAGGGATATTCGAGTTCTACAAAGTGCCCTCGCAGGGCCGAAAAAAAGGGGAACAGAACCATGAAACTATTACCCATTGCATGTCTTGCGGCCGGATTGAGCTTAGCTGCCGCTCTGTCGGCTTCAGCCGAGGATACGCCAAAGAAGATCACCATAGCGACGGAGGGCGCCTATGCGCCCTGGAACTTTACCACCGCTGATGGAAAGCCCGATGGCATGGAGGTCGAGCTCGCGCGCAATCTCTGTGAGCGTATGAAAATTGACTGCACCATCATTACGCAGGACTGGGATGGGCTCATCCCGGCGCTGACAGTTGGCAAGTTCGACGTCATCATGGCGAGCATGTTTATCACCGACAAACGACTTGAAGTCATAGACTTCACTCAACCCTATGCGATCGATCCTTCCGGGTTCGCCGTGGCGAAGGACAGCGCGCTCGGTGCGTTGGCCGGTTCGACCGAGAAGATAAAACTGGAAGACGAGGCCCCTGCCAAGGCGGCAATCGACAAGATCAAGCCGCTGATCGCCGGCAAGATCGTCGGCGTCCAGGCTGCGACGGCGAACTTGGAGTTCCTGAAAAAGTATTTCGACGGCGCCGTCGAAATCCGCGAGTACAAAACCACGGAACAGCACGACCTCGATCTCGCGGCCGGCCGTGTGGATGCCCTGTTTGCACAGCAGACCGCTTTGGCGGCAACCTTGGCCAAGCCGGAATTCTCAGGCTACACGGTCGCTGGTCCCGGCTTTCTCGGCGGGGTTTTCGGACGGGGCACTGGGGCAGGGCTGCGCAAGCAGGATACCGTGCTCAAGGCGATGTTCAACAAGGCGATCGATGAAGCCATTGCCGACGGCACCATCAAAAAGCTTTCGCTGAAATGGCTGAAGGCCGACGTCACGCCGCCCAAGTGAGAAGCCCTTCCCGGAGCGCGAACTAGCCGATGCTGGATAGCGTTCGTCTGCTAGGGTTTGGCGACGGCGGTTGGGCGGTGGCGCTGCTCAGCGCTGCGTTCGTAACGCTTCTGCTTTCGGTCGCCGGATTTATGGTCGGCTCGGTGATCGGCGCCTTGGCAGCTGCGGCCCGGGTCAGCGGGTCGCGCTCCCTCGGCTTGCTCGCCGATGCCTATTCCACGGTATTCAGGGGCGTTCCCGACCTCTTGACCATCTATCTCCTGTATTTCGGCGGTAGCATGGCGCTGACTGCGGTTGGCCATTGGTTTGGCGCCCAGGGCTTCCTTGGATTGCCGGCTTTCGCCACAGGCACAACGGCAATCGGCATAATTTCGGGTGCCTATCAGGCGGAGGTATTCCGCGGTGCCTACATCGCCATCGACCGCGGTCAGATCGAAGCAGCGCGCGCCTATGGCATGCCGCCTGCGCTCATGTTGCGCCGGGTGATCGCACCCCAGCTTATGCGTCACGCCATCCCGGGGCTAGGGAATGTGTGGCAACTGGTGCTCAAGGATTCAGCGCTGATTTCGGTAATCGGGCTTGTCGAACTGATGCGCCAGGCACAGATCGGGGCTGGATCGACCCGCGAGCCGTTTCTCTTCTACATGGCTGCCGCCGCTCTCTACCTGGCCATCGCCTCAGCGACGGGATTGCTGTTCAAGCGCGCTGAACGCCGCGCGCTTCGGGGCATTCGGGGGGTGTAATGGATTTCGCCTTTTTCGCTGAAATATTGCCAAAGCTGCTTGCCGGCCTGCCGCTGACGCTTGAGCTTGCCGGCACGTCCATCCTGCTCGGCGCCATCCTCGCCTTGGCTTTGGCGCTGGCCCAGCGCCTCCGCCAGCCCTTGATTGACGGGCCAATCAAGGGTTTCGTCGCGGTGTTTCGCGGCACGCCCCTGTTGGTCCAGATATTCCTGATTTACTACGGCCTTGGCCAGTTTCGGCCGACATTGCAGGAACTTGGTTTGTGGGGCCTTTTCCGCGAACCTTATTGGTGTGCCATCCTCGCGCTAACCCTCAACACCGCAGCCTATGGCAGTGAAATCCTCCGCGGCGCCATGCAGTCGGTCCCGTCCGGCCAGATTGAGGCGGCGCAGGCCTTTGGCATGACGCGACTGATGACCTTGCGCCGCATCGTCCTGCCGATCGCACTGCGCCAGGCTTTGCCAAGCTATGGCAACGAAATCATTTTGATGGTCAAGGGAACCTCACTTGCATCCATCGTTACGCTGATGGAAATCACCGGCATCGCCCAGGGCATCATTTCGCAAACCTACCGGGCCATGGAAGTTTTCGTCTGCGCCGGCGCTATCTACCTGATCCTCAATTTCATCATCACCCGGACACTGGGCCGGCTCGAATACAATCTGTCACGGCATCTGCGCCCGGCATCGGGCCTTGCGACCAGTCCAGCGTGATCGGCTGGCGCTCACTGCAATCGTTCTAGGGAGTTTTTCGCGTATGAGAGATTTCGAGAAACCAAGCCGTTCGGTCGTGGTCGCACGGCATGGCATGGCTGCGACGTCCCATCCGTCGGCCACGCTTGCAGCCGTTCGGATTCTGGAGGCGGGGGGCAACGCACTCGATGCGGCCATCGCCGCCAGCGCCGTACAGTGCGTGGTCGAACCGGGGTCTACCGGCATCGGCGGAGACTGTTTCGTCCTAATGTCGAAAGAAGGGTCCAGCGAGATCATCGCCTACAACGGATCCGGCCGTGCCCCTGCGGCTGCAACAGCCGATTGGTATGCATCTCAGGGCATCACAGAAATCGAGCGTCACTCACCGCATGCGGTAACGGTTCCCGGAGCGGTGGACGCCTGGACACAGCTCAACGCCGATCATGGAAAACTGCCGCTGGGCAAGCTTTTCGCTCCTGCGATCGAGTTCGCCGAAAGCGGCTACGCCATCTCCCCACGCGTGCATTTCGACTGGGAACAGGAGGCGGCGCTGCTTTCCGCCGATCCTGGCGCAAAACGCATCTTTCTCCCTGGGGGGCGGGCGCCGAGGATCGGCGAGGTGCACCGGCAACCAGAACTCGCCGCAACATTCCGCAAGATAGCTACGGATGGACGCAACGCCTTCTACAGGGGGGAGGTTGCCGAGGACATGGTTTCGCGCCTGCGAAGCCTCGGCGGTTTGCACACACTGGATGATTTCATGGGGGCCAGGGGCGAATATGTGACGCCGATAAAGACGGGTTTCCGCGGCCACGACGTCTACGAATGTCCGCCAAATGGCCAAGGCGTCATAGCGCTCATGATCCTCAATATCCTGTCGCGCTTCGAGGCCAAGGGTGACCCTCAATCCGCCGACCGGCTGCACATCGAGATCGAGGCGACGCGACTTGCTTATGCGGCGCGCGATGCTTTGCTCGCCGACCCGGCGAAGGTGGCGGTGCCGGTCGAGCAACTGCTTTCAAGCGCGACGGCGGATCGTCTGGCGAGGATGATTGATCTTGGCCGCGCGCGCGCGGATCTTCCTTCATTCGATATTCCGGTGCATCGCGACACGGTCTATATTTCCGTCGTCGACAAGGATCGCAACGCCGTCAGTTTCATCAACTCGATCTATTATGGTTTTGGCTCCGGCATCGTCGCGGCGCGCTCGGGCGTGATACTCAACAATCGCGGTATAAGTTTTTCGCTGGATCCCAACCACCCAAACGTTATCGAACCAGGCAAGCGCCCGCTGAACACGATCATTCCGGGCATGCTGGTGAAGGATGGGCGCGTTGTTATGCCTTTCGGTGTGATGGGTGGAGCGTATCAGGCCATGGGTCACGCGCACTTCCTGTCAAAAGTTCTTGATTTTGGCCTCGACCTTCAGCAAGCCATTGATCTGCCCCGCGTCTTTCCAATTCCTGGCACGATGGACGTGGAGGTCGAGAGCACGCTTCCAGTCGCGGTTCAGGAGGAACTGGCCGGTCGCGGATTCCGCATCGTCCCGGCGGAAGAGCCGATCGGGGGCGCCCAAGCGATCATGATCGACTGGATGAATGGGACGCTGCAGGGCGGTTCAGACCCACGCAAGGACGGCTGCGCAATCGGCATTTAGAACGCTACACAGGTGTTGGACGAGGAACAAAGGTCGAGGCCACTGTCCGGCCATCTCGCATACTTGGGCCTATGGGCTCATCCTCGTAGCAACCAGCGGAGTCTGATTTGACCATGCCTTCTTCTATCATCAAGCGAGCACTGATCACCGGGGCGGGTGCTGCCGACGGCATCGGCTTTGCCATAGCGCGGCAGCTCGGTCTTGCCGGTCATGCCGTTTTCCTGAACGGTGCCAGCGCGCGTGTACTCGATCGCGCCGCCGAACTTTGCGCCGAGGGCATCAATGCCAAAGCTGCGGTCGCCGATCTCACCATCGCGGCCGAAGTCGCGCGGCTGCGGGCTGATGTCGGCGCTGTCGACATCCTGGTCAACAATGCCGGCATGGGTTCGCTGGCATCGCCCTCGTCCGATAAGGCGTTTCTTGCCATGACCGAGGCAGACTGGGACCAAGGGATCGACGTCAGCCTGAAGACCGTATTCCTGGTCACCCGCGCGTTTTTGCCGGCGATGGTAGAGGCAGGCTATGGGCGCATCGTCAATGTGGCGTCGGTTACCGGGCCGCTGGTGTCTTTCGAAGGCACAGCAGCCTATTCCGCCGCCAAGGCCGGCATGGTCGGCCTGACGCGCACGCTGGCGCTCGAAGTAGCAAAAAGCGGCATCACGGCCAATGCCGTGGCCCCCGGCTGGATCGAAACGGGCTCGTCTAGCGCAATGGAGCGGCAAGCTGCCCTGCACACGCCACCGGCGCGGGCCGGGCGACCGGACGAGGTTGCCGCAGCGGTGGTGTTCCTGGCATCGGAAAGTGCGAGCTACGTCAACGGCGCCCTGCTGGTGGTCGACGGCGGCAACAGCCTTCAGGAGCGCAAGGGCTGAATCCGAAACGAGGTCGTTCACGATCAGGTCGCGAGTTATGGAAAGCGTTGGAAATAGCATCGCCAACGCATTCGCCGAGGCTGAAGTGTGTGTGCGTGGGGGTGCGCATGGTCGCGACGACCTCCCAACCCCGAGTAAGGAAGAGTTCTGCCGTGGCGAGACCGAAACCCGACGAAGCACCGGTGATAAGAATTTCGGCATCAATGTATCTCTGTCGTTGGTACGACGAGATATGGACAAAAACGCCGGACTTTCAGCCCGGTGCGCACCCCGCTTGAGGTCGGACGCAGACTGCAGCTTGGATTGAGGCCAGAACACCGCGACGCGGGCGATGGGATTGCCATGCAGGCCAGTGTGGAATTCGTCGAGGCGCTGGGATCTACGTCCTATGTACATTCGACGCTGACAACCGGCGAGACCATCGTCGCCGAGCGGCGATCATTTCGGCCCAAGACTGGCGATCAGATCACGTTCCATTTCGCGCCTGCATCGGCGCGGCTATTTGGCGAAGACGGCGGGCGCTACATTCCGCGTGGCCCGGAGCATGTTGTCATTCACTCGCTCATGTTCTGAAGCGCGTCGTGCCTGACGATTTCCACGCACCGCAGACTAGCCAGGCGGATGACGCCTTTCTCCTTCAGCCGGGTGAAGATCCGCGATACCGTCTCGATGGTGAGGCCGAGATAGTCGCCGATGTCCATGCGCGACATCGGAAGTTCGACCTGCCGCAACCCCCCTTGCCGTTCGGCCATGTCAACCAGGAACGCGGCGACGCGTTCGATGGCGCTCTGGCGACCGAGGACCAGCAGGTGTTCCTGGGCTCTGGTCAACCCCTGGAGCGCTAGGGGCAGCAACTGATGGGACATGTCCGCTCCAGCAGTGAGGCGGAAGACGCGGACACCGGTGGAGTTGATGGCTTCAGCAAAGAAATGGTGCGTCGTGTCGGCTTCGAAGCCGAATGTCTCTCCGGCTAGGTGAAAGGCACTGATCTGCCGGCGGCCGTCAGCAAGCAGGCGATAGACGCGGACAGCGCCGAACTCCACCTGGTAGAAGGCTCCGGCCTTCTCGCCCTGGGCGTAGATTTCCGCACCTGCGGAATAGAAGCTGAGTGGTTGCAGCGGTGCGCGCTCGAAAGCCTCAGGCAGGTTGGGCAGGGTAGATCGTGACGGCAGCGAAATTCTGGAGGCGGTGTAGGCGTACATGGCTGTTTTCCCGGTTGATCCGTTACACAGCATGGCGTGAATCGGCCGGCGCCGAAATTCGGTTATGTCCCTACGGGAAACTACCTAGAACCGCAGCTCCTACACCGGGCCAGCCATCGCTTTCGCAGGCCGCCGCAGTAAAAACACCTATTCACTTGCTTCGCGGCCCGACACCTGCTCGATCAAGATACGGAAGAAAACGTGGGGCGCGCTGTCCGACACCGGAGGTGTGACCGGCTTGAGGGCGCCGGGCTCCCACCAGTCAGCGTGCTTGCTCAACACCGACCATGCGTGGTCGCGCTCGCGCTTGTGGCCAAGTTGGTCCGGCAGTTCCTCATAGCGGCCATCGACAACAACGCTTCGCCATCCTCGCCCTTGGCCGCGCTCATCAACCTGGACGGATACCAGCGGATTGGCTCGCATCCATTCGATCTTCTTGCCCGGCATGGAAAATACATAGAGGTGATTGTCCGCATGCGCGTAGTACAGGGGCACGATGTAGGGCCGCCCATTCTTTGCGCATGCGAGCCGGCCAACGCGATTGGCCGTCAGCAATCTCGTACATTCCAAGGCAGAAAGTGTGCGGACCATCATCGGAGCCATCTCCTATTTCTCACAGCCAGCGCAAGGTGTTGTTTGCCTTGCCGCGTTGAACCATGACCATGCGGGTGCTTTCGCCTTGGCTCACGGCGGCAAAGCGCACATTCGCGCATTCGGCAATTGCGGAAAATGATTCAGATCAAGGCGCGAGCTGGCGCTTCTGCGGATCATGAGGAGATGTGGAAACCAATCCTCACCGCTCCGTTTGGGCGCAACCTCAAACTGGCCGTCTTCGACGAGGACGGTGAGCATGCGCTCGTGTTTCCCTGCAGGAAGGAGCTGGACGGCTGGAGGAACGTCGCCACCGGCGCATGGGTCGACATCCGTCCGACCCACTGGCGCGACTGGGAGCCTCACCGGGTGCCAACTCGCGACGGCAATCCCTTTGGAGACCATCCCTAGGGCTTGGATTCAACGATCAACGCCATGCGCACAAGATGTGACAGACTGCCGGCGCCCATCTTGCTCATGACATTGGCGCGATGGATCTCAACAGTGCGTGGGCTGATTCCAAGGTCATAGGCGATCGTCTTGTTCGGCAAACCCGACACAAGCCCGTCCAGCACCTGGCGCTCACGATCTGTCAACGTCGACAGACGCCCGCGAATATCCGCGGACTGAGGGTGGGATGCATTGACCTGGTTGCGGTTGGCCAACGCTGAGCGGATCGCCTCGATCAACATTTCATCGTCGAATGGCTTCTCGATGAAATCGCAAGCGCCTTCCTTCATTGCCTGAACGGCTAGCGCCACATCCGCATGGCCCGTCATGACGATGACCGGAATTCCATGCCCGCCTGCTCTGAGCTGGCGCAGAAACTCGATGCCGTCTATGCCCGGCATGCGCACATCGGTGACGATGCAGCCCTCGAGACTGCCAGACGCCGTCGACAGGAAGGCCGTGGCGGAATCATACAGGCGGACCGCAAAGTCTGCCGTGCCCAACAGAAATCCAAGCGACTTGCGGACGTCCAGGTCATCGTCGACCACGTGCACCAGATCATTAGCGGCCATTGGTGACCTCATCCTTATCGACGATGCGCAATGTAAACCTGAAAGCGGTCCCGCCGGCCGGCATTGCCTCGGCCCATATGTGACCGCCATGCGATTCAACTATGGTGCGGCAAATAGACAGGCCGACGCCCATGCCCTGCTTTTTGGTGGTGACGAATGGCTGGAACAGTTGGGCGGAAATCTCCGGCGCGAGACCGGCCCCGGTGTCGATGACGCTCACCTCCGCCATCCCGTCGGCGCGCGCAATAGTCGTGACCAGCAGTTCGCGTCGCGGCGCGTCTTGCATGGCTTCGACAGCATTGCGCATTAGGTTTAGCAGAACCTGCTGGATCTGGATGCGATCGGTTAACACCAGTTCGGCAGCAGGATCGAGCTTGTAGCTGACAAGGACATTTATCTCCCTTGCCCCGACCAGGGCCAGCGACGAGGCCTCTTCGATGAGCGCCGGCAGCCGTTCGACCTGACGCTCGCTTTCGCCTCTTGCAACGAAGTCTCTGAGATGGCGAATGACGTTTCCAGCCCGCAGCGCCTGCTCAGCGGCCTTTTCCACGGCATCCCGCAGGATGGGCGCATTCTCTTCGGTGCTTTTCTCGAGCAGCCGACGACTGCCCTTCAGATAGTTGGTGATGGCCGTCAGCGGCTGATTGATCTCGTGAGCAAGGGTCGAGGCCATTTCGCCAAGTGCTGTAAACCGCGCCATATGGAGAAGCTCCTGCTGCTGCTCCTGGATTCTAGCTTCTGCCCGATGGCGTTCGGTCAGGTCGCGGCAAAAGCCGGTAAAGAAGCGTCCGGTTCCCGGATGCATCTCGCCGACGGAAAGCTCCATCGGGAAGGTCGAACCATCCTTGCGCATCCCGGTGACGGTGCGCCCGAGCCCGATAATCCGGCGCTCTCCGGTGGTCAGGTAGCGAAGCAGATAGGCATCATGCTCGTCGCGGTAGGGCGGGGGCATCAGCACTTTCACGTTTTGGCCAATGACCTCACCTGACTGATAGCCAAACAATGTTTCGGCGGCTGTGCTGAAGGATTGGATCCCGCCTTGCTCATCGATGACGACCATTGCATCCGGCACTGTTGCCAGGATCGATCGCAAATGGTCCTCACGCAGCCGAAGAGCTGCGTTTGCAAAGGAGAGTTCGCTGACATCCGTGCCTTCGATGAAGATCGCGGTGATACGGCCATCGTCGGACTTGATGGGCTGATAGACGAAATCAAGGATGCGCTCTTCGAGCGGCCCGTCGGCCTTGTTGCGAAGGCCGACCTTTACGCCCTGGCCTCTGTATGGCTCGCCGGTCGTGTAGACCTGGTCCAGATGTCCGAAAAACTCATCTCCTTCGAACTCGGCAAAGGCTTCCCTGACTGACTTTCCAATCACCTGCCTGTTGCCGATCAACCGCTGGTAGGCGGCATTGGTCAGTTCGAAAACGTGACCCGGCTCGCGCATGAGCGCGATGAAGCCCGGAGCCTGATCGAACATCCGCGACAAGAGGGCTTTCAGCGTCGTCCCAGCGGGCGATAAGCTGAGCGCTTCGTCTTTGATCAAATCAAATTCCCAGGTTCGAGATGGTGCTACCGGGCTAACTACCACTTCTCGTCGCACAGGCAAAACAGATCGAGACACGTTTCCGCAAGAGATTTAGTTGGCGGGCGCAATTGGCGGGTCTTTGACGTGCATCAAGGCATCGGGCGCTGGCGCATGCGACCCATCACGCATAGCGCCGCTCCAGTGAAAGGCACCCGCAATGGCCTACAAGTCAATCATCGTGAACCTCGCCATCGATGCGGCTCCTGCGCCCATTGTTCAGGTGGGTATCGAACTTGCCAAGCGATTTGGAGCGCATCTTGTTGGCTTGGCGGCAGCCGATGTCCCACCTTTGGTCGCGACAGGCGAAGGGATGGTCTACGAAGGTGAGATCATGCAGATCCAACGAACTGAGATCGAAAAGCGGCTCGCCGAATTGCGTGCAGTGTTCGAAAGAATGGTGCCGGTTTCCGTTACAAGCGAATGGGCACAGTCCGTCTGCAGTCCGACCCGGTTCCTCAGCGTTGTGGCCAGGGCGGCCGACCTTATCGTCACCGGCTGCGGCGATGGAGACAATGTCTTTCGTGCTGTTGATATCGGCAGCCTCACGCTCGGTGCCGGCCGGCCAGTCTTGGTCACGGCAGGTAATATGGAACATATCCGCGCAAAAACCGTGCTGGTTGCCTGGAAGGACACCAGGGAGGCACGGCGTGCGGTAGCCGATGCACTGCCTTTTCTGGAAAAGGCCAGCGACGTTATCGTCGCCACGATAGACACCAGCCGCAACGAAACCAGTCGAGACAGCCTCGACGATGTCGCCGTTTTCCTTGACCACCATGGCATCAAGGCGCGAACCGAGCTGATCGCCTGCAAGGCTGATGGCGACCGGTTGCTGAGTTTCGCGCGCTCGATCCATGCGGACCTGATCGTCTCGGGCGCCTATGGCCATAGCCGCTTGCGGGAATGGGCATTTGGCGGTGTCACTCGCACGCTCATCGAAGAGAGCGGCATCAGCCGTTTCATGTCGTATTGAAGGAGAAGTTGACCAGCAACCTGTCTCGGCCGGAGCAGGTTACCTCCTGCGGCGCGCCTGGAGACCCTCAGCCTCGGGACACCGCGACGGTGCTAGCAACATGTTCAAGGTGGGGGTGCCCACGACGCAGCGGCTGCGTTCATTTGTTTTCCGAAGCGAACAACGGCCAGATCTAGACCTGGCCCGAGCAACCGGCCTGCCGGTCAGCGGACGTCTTCGACCACCTGCCATTCCGTTTGGCTTCATGCTCCCCGTCACGGCCCAGGGTTGGCAATGATGCCGCCTGTTGATCGAGATCAACGCCACCCGCCGCCAACGGCGGCAAGGATGACCGGTAGGCAGGAGTGATCAACATGACCTTTCTCGATTACCTGATTTCGGTCGACGCCAGAACGGCGCTAATGGGTCGAATGATGCGGTCGCTCGGGGTCGACAGACATCTGAAAGTCGTGGCAGACCATGCGGCAGTCACCAATCGGGCGGTGGACCGCTGCCGTTCCTGCGGGCACCAGGATGAATGCTCAACCTGGCTCGACGAACATGAGCAATCCGAGAACCCGCCAGACTATTGCCGCAACAGCGACCTGATCGCTCGACTGCAGCATGCGGCCGGGCAACGCTAGGGCATCGAGCAGGCAGCCTCGACGAGAGGTCGTGCCGTCCGTGTTTTGACGAGGGCCAACGCAAACCAAGTTTTTGCGGTTGATAAGTCTGCATTCCACAGGACCAGGCAGCTTGGACAACTTACTTTTTCTCGGAGCATTTGTGCTCTTTGTCGCACCAGGGCCTACCAACGCTCTTTTGATGGCGGGGGCGGTCAAGCGAGAGAAAGTGGTCAAGCTTTTGGCCGCTCAGGCATGCGGATACGGGATCTCATCCGCGTGCTGGTTTTCCCTGCGCCCCTTCATGTCACCCGAGGCCATTCAAATACTTAGGCTGGTAGCAGCCGGATGGCTTGTAGTTCTTGGACTGCATCTGATAACCAGCGCGCGGATCAACGTTTCCAAAAATGGCGACGCCATTTCTGTTGCGGTGACCAGTGCCCTGAACCCGAAGGCCTTTATCTATTGCCTGGCTATCGTGCCGATGAACATCGAACCGCGCGCTCTGGGGATCTTCTGGGTTGTGCTTCTGGTGATAACAGCTGCCACCGGATCGGTGTGGCTTTTGCTTGGCCGGCGCTTCAGCGGAGGCAACAAAAAGACAGAAAGAATTGCGGGCGCGGCGCTCGTTGCATTCGCCCTGTTGCTCCTTCGGCCATTGATACTTCTAGTCGCGATCTGAACGCGGCGAAGCCTGGGCGAAAAGCGGGCCTATCGTGGATGCAACCTTGAAATCAGCTGGCACGGCCGCTTGCTACGAAACAAGGAGGACGGACACTGGATCGGCGCAGAAGAGACCATCCTCGACAGCTTTGACGCCGGCGACGTTTTCGGCCGCAACAATGGCTGCCCGGCGCGCGCGTTCGTCGAAGATGGCCCCGCCCAGTTTCACCATGCCATTGTTCACAGTCACGTTGACCATGTCCTTGCCAGCCCATTTCTGTGTCCCTAGCTCGGCCATGATGTTCTGCCGGATCTGTTCGTCATCGATGGCTGCAGCGGCTGCAGCCGGAAGGGCGCTAATCAATGCCCGCAGAAGATCAGAGCGGGTGATGATGCCGACGACTTTCCCGGTGTCGATGACAGGGATGCGTTTGACATGGTGACGCGTCATGAGCTCGACGACCTCGTCGAGCGATGCGGTGGGGAATGCCGTGACGACATCTTGTGACATCACCTCCTCAACCCGTCGCCCATTGGCGTGGACATATTCATCGGCGGCCGTTCCGGGGCTGACCAGAAACTGCAGCCAGCGTGAGCGCTTGCGCTGCGTGCCCAGTTCCCCGCGACGCAGGAAATCGCCCTCGCTGACGATCCCGACCAGGGTGCCGTCGCCGCGAATGACGGGAAAGCCGCTAATCTTTTTGGTGAGCATCAACCAGGCAGCGTCGGCGATCGATGCGGTCGGGTCTATGCCGACGACCGGCTTGCTCATAATGGCTTCGGCTTGCATGCCAACCTCCTCATATGGTTACTCCTATCCATATCGAGGCCGCGCGAGCTGTGCCTTGATCTGAATCATTTCTAAATTGCGTAAGCGCAACGAAGGCAGTCCGAGCCGGATTTATGAAGAGGGCTTCGCAAATCGCGGAGACGTCATCATGAAACAGTGCAGCTCGATCAACCCCGATATGGTCGTCGACGAAATCATGAGGAAATGGCCGGCAACGGTCGCTGTGGTGTTGAGACACAAGATGCTCTGCGTCGGCTGTCCGATAGGCACTTTCCATACGGTGACCGAGGCGTGCCGGGAACATCAAGTCGATGAGGGCGACTTTCTGGTCGAACTCGAATTGGCCATTCGAGGTGAACGATGACGGTCAGTCCTTTTCCCGGTTCTCGGCCAGAACCACAAGGCGATGCGCATCTTTGACCGTGACCCTCTGGCGCCCGCTGACAATTATTCCGTTCTCTTCCCATTTGCTGAGCAGCCGGCTGACGGTGTGCAGCGTCGTTCCCGTCATCTCGGCAATGTCCTGCCTCGAAATCGGGAAATCGATTTCGATGCCGCTGTCCGTTTTTCGGCCGGTCTGGTTCACCAGCCGCAGAAGCGCATGCGCAACCCGCTGCTCCACCTGTTCCGTGGACATCTCCACCACCCGCGTCTGCGTCTCCTCCAGCCTGCTTCCAACCGTCTTGTAGGTGGCTGCCCCAAACACGGGGAAGCGTCGGGACAGATCAGGCCACAGGGCGTTGGGCCAGGCCAGCACCACGCAGTCGACAGCCGCGACGGCACTTGCGGGATAGGTCGTCCGGCCAAGGGCTGCGGCGACGCCAAAGATCTCGCCTTCGCTGATGTATCTGGCGATGACCTGCTGTCCGTCCGGCGTGGTGCGGACCACCCGTATGTGCCCGGCGATCAGCACGAAGAAGGAATGGGCTTCGGCTTCCTGCGCGAAGATCGTTGGGTCTTTGGCATAGCGAGACGATCGTGCATTTCGCAGGATCTCGCTCTGCTCGTCCGGCGCCAGCCCCTGAAAGAGCGGCAGCGGCGAAATCAGCGATCGGTCCAGCGCGGCCAAGCGGATCCCTCACGGCTCTATGGTTCCGCATCAGTCTTGCGGAAGACCTTTCTTATCCCGAGTTTGCGCCAGCGCAAATTGTCCTGGGCCGCATCAGGCTAAATGGCATGGAACGGCGCAACGCCGGGAAGACGAAACAAGGACAAACCGATGAAACTCTCCATCCTCGCTGCCGCAATCTCGATCCTCGCGCTCGCCGGCGGTGCCAGCGCGGAAGAGCACGTGGTGCAAATGCTCAACAAGGGCGAAAAAGGCGCCATGGTTTTCCAGCCAGCTTTCGTCAAGGCGGCGCCCGGCGACACCGTCAAGTTCGTGCCGACCGACAAGACCCACGACGCCGAGTCGATCAAGGGCATGCTTCCGGATGGCGCTGAGCCTTTCAAGGGAAAGCCCAGCGAGGAAATCACCGTCACGCTGACAAAGGAGGGTGTCTACGGCGTCAAATGCGCGCCTCACTACGGCATGGGGATGGTCGCGCTGATCGTTGTCGGCAAGCCGGTCAATCTCGATACCGCCAAGGCGGTAAAGCATCCCGGGAAGGCAAAAACGGTGTTCGCCGACCTGTTCACCCAGGTTCCTGCCAACTGAGAGCAATCGATACAGGCATGCCTGCCGCATAAAGGGCGGGCACGGGCCGGACGGACCGAGGGCGGCGGTTCATCCGGCGCTGTTCATTTGGAGATACAAATCATGGGAATTCCACGCCTGCGGGCCTACGCCGGGCCTGCACTTCTTTCCTATGGGTTCAGGCCCTTCTTTTTGCTCGGGTCGCTGTATGCTGCGCTGTCCGTTCTGCTTTGGCTGCCGATCTATGCCGGCGAACTCGATGCCCACAGTGCGTTTCTCCCGGTCGACTGGCACATCCATGAAATGTTGTTCGGCTATCTGCCGGCGATCGTTACCGGGTTCTTGCTGACCGCCATCCCGAACTGGACCGGCCGGGTGCCGGTGCAAGGCCTGCCGCTGCTGGCGCTGGTTGTCCTGTGGCTCGCCGGTCGTGCCGCTGTCTTCTTCTCGGCCGATATTGGCTGGCAAGCAGCCGCGTTGATCGACGGTTCTTTTCTGCTTGCGGTCAGTGCTGCGGCGGCACGCGAAATCGTCGCGGGGCGGAACTGGCGCAATCTCAAGGTGCTGCTGCCGCTTGCCGTCCTGGCCGGCGCCAACGGCGCCTTCCACATCGAGGCGCACCTTCACGGCACATCGGACGTCAGCCGAAGGCTCGGCATGGCCGCGGCGATCATGCTCATTTCACTGATCGGGGGGCGCATCATTCCAAGCTTCACCCGCAACTGGCTCGTCCGCGAAAATCCTGGGCGGCTGCCTGCGCCGTTCGACCGTTTTGACGTCGCCTCGATAGCCATCTCGGCGATCGCCCTCGGAGCATGGACGTTCGCCCCCGGCAACAGCGCCTCAGGGATGCTCATGGCCGTCGCCGCAATCTGCCAAGCGTGGCGTGTGTCGCGGTGGGCAGGCGACCGCACATTCCGGGACCCGCTCGTGCTCATCCTTCACGTGGCTTATGCCTTCGTACCGCTCGGTCTTGCCCTGCTTTCGGCGTCGTTCTTTTTTCCTGGCATCGTGCCGGTCGCAGCTGGGCTCCACGCGTTGGGCGCCGGCGCGATCGGGTCGATGACGCTCGCCGTAATGGCCCGAGCGACGCTCGGACATACCGGCCGGCAATTGCGGGCTGGACGA
This sequence comes from Mesorhizobium sp. C416B, assembly GCF_030323165.1. Lineage (NCBI taxonomy): Bacteria > Pseudomonadati > Pseudomonadota > Alphaproteobacteria > Hyphomicrobiales > Phyllobacteriaceae > Mesorhizobium > Mesorhizobium sp. C416B. The sequence goes on along the minus strand of NZ_CP100471.1, from coordinate 2,210,662 downwards.
CTAACAACTTTTGTCTTTGCAGCTATTCTGGTCGCAGCCTTGTCGCGCGTCCTTGGCGTTTTTGTCCCCGATGAGGCCATCATTAATCTCGCCGGTGCTGCATGGGTACTGGCATACGCCGGCTTCCTTCTGACTTACGGCGTCGCATTGACGACGCCGAAGGCTCATGCCGTTTGACGGCTACTCCATGCCAAGCGAAGGCGGGATAGCGCCGCCATTCCCTTACGGCTGCGCATCGCCTGGCGCCTTACAAATCTGTAAGCTTTCGGCCGCAATTCCGGGAGCATTTGAGCCGAATAACGCCAAGGTTCCCTCGTTATTCAGTATCGCGACTGCGAGGCTGTTCGAATTGCAAGAGGAATCAAAATGGCAGAAACCAGATTTGGATATTCAGCTTATCAAATTGCGCTTCATTGGATCATAGCAGTGCTGGTGTTATTCCAGCTGTTCTTTGGCGAGAGCATGACGAACGTGGTTGACGCGGCCGAAGATGGAACCCTCGTCTCCCCAGTCGACCAGACATTGGGCTCTACCCACTACTGGGTTGGGGTTTCGATCCTGGCCCTCGTCACGGTCCGGCTGATAATGCGCTTGGTAACGGGTGCTCCCATGCGTGCGGAAGGCGGCACTGGCTGGATGCAGGTCGCCGCGCGGATCTCGCACGGCCTTTTCTATCTGCTCTTGCTCGCAACGCCCATTGTGGGACTTCTCGCCTTCTACGTTGGTGACCCATGGGGCGACATCCATTCGCTCAACAAGCCAGTATTTATGGTCCTGATTTCCGTCCATGCCTTCGCGGCACTGTTCCATCAGTACTGGCTTCGCGATGGCACACTTAGGCGGATGCTGTCGCCCCGCCGATAGGTCTGGCCTGTCAAACAAATCGCCGCCAACGCAGGCACATCGGGTTGCCAGAATCTGACGGGAGTTTCCCGTCAGATTACGCCCAAATGGGTGAGAACATCGTTCGCCCAGCCCGACGAGTCCCGGACCAGCCTGAACCCCAGGTTGTCGGGAGGGGTTCCGACGGCACAGCCGCCGCTTTTTCCGTCGCTGACGAAGTTCGACATGTAGGCTCTGTGAAGCCCTTCAAGGACGTGGACGCCGCAATTGTCGACCGAACTCGCAACGCCGCGCCCATCCGCAGCCAGCGTGGTGCGGACATAACAGGTCGAAGTCCACTCCCAGACGTTGCCGGAAAAGTCGGCGAGGCCCAGGGAATTGAAGCCAAAAGAGCCACGGCTCTTGGGCAGCGGGTCCGGTTTGCGATTGAGGTCCACCTCGGCCTTGTAGCTGGTGAGCCAACGTCTGGCGGGGTTGTTGGCGTCGTTTTCGACACCCTCGAACTCGCCTGCGAACCGTTCCGCCGCGGCAAATGCCCATTCCTCATCGGATGGCAACCGCCATTGGTCGCCGGTCGCTGTCGAATACCACCGGGCGTATGCGTTGGCATCGAGATAGCTGACGCCGGTCACAGGAGCGCTGGCGGAGATCGTGCGCGCCTCCTGTGCCGGCTGGCAGTTGCCCGCAGCAACGCAGTCAGCATAGTCTTCCGCGCTGACCTGATAGGTCATGATTTCGAGCGGTTGGTCGAGCTGGTGTTTATGACGGGGATTGGCCTGCGGGTGGCCGTCCTTCAGGAACTCGCCGGGTATCGGATAGGTGATGGAGGCGGACAGCAAGGTCCTCGTGGCAGCTACGGCGTGAGGCTGCCGGTCCCAACTGGCCGCCTTTATCGACAGGCCCACCGGCACAGAAGTGGCCGCCATGGAGACCGCGAAAACTTTCAGGATGTAAGGAGACATGTCTGTTGTCCGTGCCCGGCCAGCGACGCTGTCCGGGCAATTTGGAGTGCCGTCAGTTGGTGGCGATGGGTTTAGGCGCCTCGACCTGCGTCATCAAATCATCATTCCACTCGCCCTCGACCATGAAGTGAGCGGTCGCCCCGAGTTCCACGGCCTCGATGAGATTGTGATTGACGTAGGCGTAGACGCCGGGCTGCAGGAACGTATAGAGCGCCGACCCCGCCGAGCCGCCGCGGATGAACCAGGTTTCCAGATCCTTGGCCGGCGGATTGGCGAATTTGCCCTGTTCCCAGACATAGTCGCCGTGACCACCGATCAGATGCGGCCGCGTATCGCGGTTGGCCTGCGAATGGACGATCAACACGGTCTCGCCGACCTTCGCCTTCATGGCGTTGTCGCCGGTCAGCGAACCGACCCTGCCGTTGAACACCACGTGCGTCGGGATCAGCCCGCGCATGACCTTGACGATATCGTCATACCCATCACCGGCCGATTCGTAGCTCTTGAAGTTTCCCTTCTCATCGCGCGGAATATAGAAGTCGCTCTCGCCGATATAGAAGATCTTGTCGTATTTGACCGGCTCGCCCTTGTCGTTCCTGAGCCCGTCGCGCGGCAGCACCATGATGGCGCCATTCATGCCGGAGACGACATGCCACGGGATCATCGGTCCGCCGGGAGCACAGTGATAGACGAAAGTTCCCGTTCGGGTTGCCTTGAAGCGCAGCGTCACCTGTTCGCCGGGATTGATCAAGGTGAGGGCGCCGCCGCCCAGCGCACCCGTCGCTGCGTGAAAATCGATGTTGTGGGCTAGCGAGTTGGTGTCGGGATTGATGAGCGTCAGCTCGACATAATCGTCCTGGTGGACGACCATCAGCGGGCCCGGGATCGAGCCGTTATAAGTCATTGCATTGAGCTGCGTCCCGTCGGCGTCGATGACCATCGGTTTCTCCTCGATCGTCATGGTGAGTTCGACGACCTTCGGACCGCCTTGAGCGATCTGGTCGTGCGGATGCACAAAAGGCGGTGCCACGAGCTTGACCTTGTCGCGGGGAAGTCCTCGAATGTCTGCTTTCGTCACCGTTGCTGACAGTGCGGGCAGTGCCGCCACGGCGGCAGCGCCAATCGCTGCTCCGAAGAGGGCTTCGCGTCGCGTGATCATATCAATCTCCTATCTCAACCGTTGCGGATGAGCAGAAGCTAACTGACCTGACGCAGCGTTTCTTTGCGCTGGCGCAAATTGGTGAGTGTTAATTGGAGCAACAAACAGCCTCGACTGCCGCAATCTTGTGCGTCAAGAATGGTCGAGCAAGTCCCGATCGGTTTCGAGCTTGGCGATGGACGGGCGTCTTCGCTGCCGACAGCGTGCTCGCCAACCATGACGGGCGCTATACGCTCGATGAACTCGCCGACAGCCTCATGTCCAAGCGATGTGGGAAGGGAGCAGAACCCAAAGGGACGCTGCTTGGCGTCCCCGCTTTTTTCCGCAGCTATGAAACCATCACCGAGAGCGGATCTGTACGGAGGAAGAGGCTGTCCTTGACTTGTCCGACGCCGGCAACGTTCTCCGCCGCAACGATCGCAGCCTTCCGCTGACGCTCGTCGACAATCGCCCCGGTCAGTTCGACGAGGCCGTCGCTGACCCTAACATCAATCAAGTCACCACCGCTCCACGATTGTCCCTGCAGCTCGGCAAGTATGGCCTTGCGGATCAGGTCGTCATCGGGTGGCGTGGTGCCCTGTTTCGGCATTGCGCGGATCAGGACAGGCAGCAAATCAGTTCGCGTGATGATGCCGACGACCCTTTCCCGATCGACAATCGGCACATTGTTGATGCGGTGTTGCATCATCAAGTTAACAATCTGTGCAATTGAGGCGCCTGGAGGTGCCGAAATGACGGCTGTGGTCATCACCTCATGGATGATCCGTCCGTTCGAGCGCGCATAGTCTTCGGCGACTGTGCCCGGGCCAAGATCAAACTCCAGCCAGCGCGGACGCACACGCTGGGTCCCAAGTTCTTCTCGGCGCAAGAAGTCGCTTTTGCTTACAATGCCAACCAGGGCACCTTCGCTGTCCGTTACCGGCAGGCAGCTGACTTTGTTTGAAAGCATGAGCTTGGCCGCTTCGTCGATCGTCGCGTTCGCATCCGTCGTGATGACTGGCTTCGTCATGATGGCTTCGGCTTGCATCCTCACCCTCCTGATCTTACGTTGACGACGATGGGACATCCCGACCCGCGGCGCTTTGATCTGAGTCACTTGGAACGAGCAGGATTCTCCGCGCCGTCGTCGCGGTCGATAAGAATGCGCTCCGCCGCGCCATCGAGATCGTCGTACTGGCCGCTTCTCAACGCCCACAGGAAGCCGGACAGGCCGAGTGCGCCAAGGAGCAGCGCCACCGGAATTAGATAGGCGAGCGTCGTCATGAGGATTGGGCCAAGGCGCCGGCCCGCGCGGGCCTGTCCTGCCGCGCAGTTTCGGACGACGCACCCGTTGCGAAGCCTTGCAGACGCATCGCATTTCCAATCACAAGCAATGACGAGGCAGACATCGCGACCGCCGCGATCAGAGGCGTAACATGACCCAGAATGGCGATCGGCACGGCCACAGCATTGTAAACGATAGCAATTGTTATGTTCTGTCGGATCAGGCTTCCCGCCTTGCGCGACACGTCCAGCGCCAGCGGGATCGCCAAGAGGCTTTCGCGCAGAAAAACGAAGTCGGCTGCATTGCGGCCAATGTCGGCGGCGGCGGCGGGTGCGATCGAGACATGCGCGGCGCTCAGCGCCGGCGTGTCATTGAGGCCGTCGCCAACCATCAGAACCTTGTGCCCGTCTCTCGCCAGGCTCTCGATGCGTTCAACCTTGCCGGACGGCAGCAGGCAGGGAACGAAGTCGTCGACACCAAGCACGTCCGCAACCTCGGCGCAGCCTTTCGCGGTATCGCCCGACAGCATTTCCACGCACATACCAGCGTTGCGCAGTTGATCGATCGCTGCCCTGGTGTCGAGGCGCAGCGCATCTTCGAAAACGAAGGATGCGACAATCATGCCGTTTTTCGTCAGCACTGTTCCGCCGTAGCCATGTTTGCCTTCGCCGCCGGTTCGCGCCTTCCAGCCAGCCCATCCGCGTCGACCCAGCCGCCAGGTGATACCGGCGGCGGTGGCTTCGATCCCGAAACCCGGGTGCTCGGTCACCGCATCGAATTTGTGCTGGCTGCTGCTGACGGCAAAGCCGGCAATGGCCTTTGAATATGGATGACGCGAATGCGCGGCCAAGTCGGCAGCGATTGCCAGCATGGCGGGATCGATCGACGACGTGTTGACGAGCCTGGGCTGGCCAAGCGTGAGCGTGCCGGTCTTGTCGAACACGGCTGTATCGATCGTTGCCAGGCGCTCCATGGCCGAGCCGTCCTTGACCATGATGCCATTCTCAAACAGGCGCCGCGCGGCGACCACCTGAACGATTGGGACGGCGAGGCCAAGCGCGCAGGGGCATGTGATGATGAGAACAGCGATGGCAATCGTCATCGCCCGATGCCAGTCGTCGGTCGCCGCCATCCAGCCCAGGAAGGTTGCCAAGGCGGTGAGATGAACCACGGGCGCGTAGAGTGCCGACACGCGGTCGGCGATACGGCGATAGCGGGCGCGACCACCTTCGGCGGCCTCCATCAGCCGAACCATTTCCGCCAGGAACGAATCCTTGGCGGCCGCTGTCGTCTCAATCGTCAGCGGACCGGTGAGGTTGAGGACACCGGCCTGCACAATCTCCCCTGGCGCGACGTTTCGCGGCGTGCTCTCGCCAGTGACCAGTGAGCAGTCAAGATCCGACGCTCCATGAACGATCGTGCTGTCGACGGGGATTCTCTCGCCGGCTGCAATGAGCAGTTGCATCCCCGGTTCGATTTCGCCAACCGGCAAATAGTCCCGTGCGCCATCGCCGCGCAGCACCATGGCGCCACGCGCAGCCAACTGTGACAGGTTCTTTACCGCGGTCCGCGCGCGTTCGCGCATCACGTGATCGAGCGTGCGGCCGATCAACAGGAAGAACAGCAGCGATACCGACGCGTCGAAATAGGCGTGGTCGCCATGGGTGATCGTCTCATAGAGGCTCATGGCGTAGGCCAGCGACACGCCGACGGCGATCGGCACGTCCATGTTCATGCGGCCGTGGCGCAACGCATTCCACGCCGACTTGAAGAAGATGCCGCCGGCGAAGGCCAGCGCAGGAATGGCGATCAGGGCCGAGACCCAGTGGAACAGGTCGCGGGTGGCGCCCTCGGCGCCGGACCAGACCGACACCGAGAGCAGCATGATGTTGCCCGCAGCAAAGCCGGCAACAGCGACGGCGCGGATAAGCTCCGAAAGCATCTTGTCCTTTGCATCAATCTCGGCTTCGAACAAATGCGCCTGATAGCCGAGCCGGCCGAGCACAGCGACCAATGGTGGAGCCTCGTCGCCGCGCCAGCGGACTGAGACCCGCTTGGTTGACAGGTTCACGCGAGCTGCCTCGACGTGATCGAGTTTTCCCAACGCCGTCTCGATCGTCTGGATGCAGGCGCCGCAATGAACGGTCGGCACCGAAAGGTCGGTCTGATGAAGGTCGTCGCCAAGCGATCGGCTCGCCAGCCTGATTTCCTGGCTGGAGGGCAGGACCGAGGTGCCGCTGACCAGATCCAGCGCTATTTCAGCGCCCGGTGCACAACAGATCATTTCAGCGCTCCATTGGAAATCATGATCCTGCGCACGTCGCGATAAGGCTTTGCCAGGCCGGTATCGGCGTCTATTTCGATGATCCAGACACCATCCCTTGGCACGTGTTGTGCTGCAAACTCCTGGCCCGAGGCGAGGGCGAGCGTGACGGACTCATCCTCTTTCTCGTAAGCGGGATGGCGAAACAGCACCTTCACGCCATGCAGGGAAACCGGTTTGCCCGCGGCGTCGATGATGCCATAGCGGACTTCACCCCATGCGATGGTCAACTGGCCGGTCCAGCCAAGCGCTGCCTGCGCACGGCCTTCTTCAGCCTTCTTGTTGAATTGCTGGCTCGCGACATAGGTATTTTCGACGACAAGGCCGGTCCAGCTTGTGTTGGCAAGCGTCGCCATCGTCAGATTGACCGCGATGACCACGCCGAAAAAGGCAAGGATGGTGGCCAACATGTGCCTGCCGGTGAATTCGCGGGGTCTTCGGGTGGTGGCGGTCATCTGGCGATCTCCGGCGCATTGAAGGTGGCGGTGTATTCGTTGGACTCGAAGCTGACCTTGTCTTCGACGCGGAATGTGAAGGTCTGCGCCTGGCGATTAATCTGATCGGCGGGCAGGCGCACGAAAACCTTCAGCATCTTCAGCCGGTCGGGTTCGACCTGGACCGCAAAGGAGCGATCGGCGGGGAGGTCGACGCCAACGATGCTCATCTCTGCGCCTGGCAAACCCCCGAGGGTGACGATAATCGTTCTCGGTTCGGGGATCATGTTCAGCAGCTTGACGGTATAGCCATTGCGGATCGAGCCGTCGGCGAGCGTCACGAATTGCGGGTTGCGGTCGTGCAGGACATTGATCTCGAGCCGGTCGCGGGTCAGCAGCGAAAAGAGCAGGCCCAGGCCGATCATCGACCACATAGCCATGTAAACGTAAGTGCGCGGCCGAAAGATCTTGCGGATATGGAAATGCGCCACCCTGTCCGAAAACACGCCGTCATCCGTCCTGACCAGCGACGGATCGACCGAGCTGGCGCCGCCGGCGGTGGCCAGCATCATGTTGGCGTTGTAGTCGGAGAGCGTCGCGTAGGAGATCAGTCCTCGCTCCTTGCCGAGTTTATCCATGACGCCGTCGCAGGCATCGATGCAGAGCGCGCAGGTGATGCATTCGAGTTGCTGACCGTCGCGTATGTCGATCCCCATCGGACAGACGGCGACACAGGCATTGCAGTCGACGCAATCGCCGACGGGATGCCCTGCGGCAAGAACCTTCTTGGCGTGACGGGTGCGCGGTTCGCCGCGCCAGTCATTGTAGGTGACGGTGAGCGAGCTCTCGTCGAGCATGGCTGCCTGGATGCGCGGCCAAGGGCACATATAGGTGCAGACCTGTTCGCGCATCAGCCCGCCAAACGTGTAGGTCGTCGCCGTCAGAACCGCGACGGTGATGTAGGCGACAGGCGCTGCCGTGCCGGTGAAGAGTTCGCCGACCAGCGTCGGCGCATCGGCGAAATAGAAGATCCATGCGCCACCAGTCGCTGCGGCTATGACCAGCCAGATGACGTGTTTCGATGCCCGCAGCACGAGCTTGCGGGTGGTCCATGGACCGGCATCGAGCCGCATGCGCGCGTTGCGGTCGCCCTCGATCGCGCGCTCGACGACCAGGAACAGATCGACCCATACGGTCTGTGGGCATGTGTAGCCACACCATGCACGGCCGACGGTTGACGTGATCAGGAAAAGACCGACGCCGGCCATGATCAGAAGGCCGGCGACATAGTAGAATTCCTGGGGCCATATCTCGATGAAGAAGAAATAGAAACGCCGGTTGGCGACATCAAGCAGCACCGCCTGGTCGGGGGCAAACGGACCCCGATGCCAGCGCAGCCACGGCGTCAGATAGTAGATGCCCAGCGTGATCGCCATCACGATCCATTTAAATCGGCGAAAGCTGCCCGAGGCCCGCTTCGGGAAGATCTTCCTGCGCGCGGCATACATTGGCTGGCGCACCTTGGCGGAGTTGACCGCCTCAGCCTCGAGCCGTTCTACCTGCGTATTGTCCAGCACTGGTTTCTCCCGTCGCGCAACTCGTGATTTCGCCGGGGTAAATGTCCTGGCTGGTGCAGTCAGGTCAGCGAAATGCAGCGTGGATCGGATTGTGCCGCCGACCGGATGGCGCCGCGTTGATGCAGGTCAATCGCCGGGTACACGCAAATAGATCGAGGCCCGGCAGAGCCGGGCCTCGTCGCTTGGACGGTGAAGGGCAGGGAATAGGCCCCCGTTCCTATTCCCCACCGCCAAGCGAATGCACGTAAACCGCAAGTTCCTTGACCCTGGTTTCGCCCAGGCGCGCGCCCCAAGCCGGCATCACGCCCTGTTTCGGTGCGGTTACCTGGGCGGCGATGGCGGCTTCGCCCGATCCGTAGAGCCAGATGGCGTCGGTCAGATCAGGAGCGCCGAGTTCCTTGTTGCCCTTTGCATTGTCGCCATGACAGGCCACGCAGTTTTCGGCAAAGACCTTGGCGCCGGGCGCCACCAACACCTGATCGCTGACGGTTTGGGACAGGCTGGCAATATAGGCGCTGACCTGTTTGATCTGATCGGCAGTGATGATGTCGCCAAAGGCCGGCATTTCGGACAGGCGCGTATCCGGATCGGAGGCGAAGCGAATGCCATGTGTAACCGTCTGCTGGATCTGGTCCGCCTTGCCGCCCCAGAGCCAGTCGTCGTCGTTGAGGTTGGGGAAGCCCTTGGAGCCCTGGGCGCCGGAGCCATGGCACTGGACGCAATTGAGCTTGAACGCGGCACCGCCGGCGGCGACGGCGAATTCGCGCAGCGTGTCGTCCGCCGCGATCTTCGAAACACTTTTCGCTTCTATCGCGGCGACATATTTGCCCTTGGCTGCTTCAGCCTTGGACAACTCGTTCCCGACATCGTTGCGGCTGGAATAGCCGAGCACACCCTTGGTTGCCGTGTGCAGCAGAGGCCATGCCGGATAGGCGATCGTGTACCCGATCGCCCAGACTATGGTGATGTAGAACGTCCAGACCCACCAGCGCGGAAGCGGGTTGTTGAGCTCCCGGATGCCGTCCCACTCATGACCGGTGGTTGAAACACCAGAGATTTCATCGATGTGCTCGTCGCTCATGATCACTCGTCCTCAAGGGGAATCCGGGCAGCTTCGTCGGCCAGCTTGCGGCTGCCGGGGCGCAGGGCAAAGATGATTGCGCCGACAAAAAACAGCGCCATGGCGACCAGACCCCAGCTGTCAGCGAACTCCCGCATCAAATTGTAATCCATGGATAAAACTCCTCAGCGGTAGCCGGCTGCTTCGTCGTAGTTCTTGAAATCGACCAACGTGCCGAGCATCTGGAGATACGCGACGAGGGCATCCATTTCGGTGACCTGTTGCGGGTTGCCGTCGAAGTCGCCGATCTTGGCCTTGGGGTAGCGAGCCTGGAGGCCGGATGTGTCGGCGTTGGGATCAGCCTGCGCCATCAAATCGGCATTGGCGTTAGCGATCATGTCGTCGGAGTAGGGGACGCCGACGCGCCTGTTGGCGACCAGATGCGTCGAGAAGTCCTTCGCCGCGATCGGCTTGTCCTTCAGGAAGGCATAGCTCGGCATGATCGATTCCGGCACCACGGACCGTGGATCTGTCAGGTGATCCACGTGCCACAGGTTGGAATAGCGGTCACCGACGCGAGCGAGGTCCGGTCCGGTGCGCTTCGATCCCCACTGGAAGGGGTGGTCGTACATCGACTCGGCCGCCAGGCTGTAGTGGCCGTAGCGCTCGACCTCGTCACGGAACGGCCTGATCATCTGGCTGTGGCAGAGGTAGCAGCCCTCGCGCACATAGATGTTTCGTCCGGCAAGTTCGAGCGGCGAGTAAGGCCGCATGCCTTCCACCTTCTCGATCGTATTATCGAGATAGAAGAGCGGCGCGATCTCGACGATGCCGCCGACCGTTACCACTAGGAGGGAGCCCACGAGTAGAAGCGTAGCGTTCTTCTCGATCAATGCGTGTCTGTCCATCAAGCCCATTTTCTGGCTCCTTATTCGGCAGGCTGAAGGGCGGGAACGGAGGCGGGCATCGGCTCCTCCTCGCGCTGGTGTCCGAGAATTGTCATGCCGATGTTCCAGGCCATGATCAGGGTGCCGGAGAGGTACATGGCTCCGCCGAGGGCACGCATGACATAGTAGGGGTGCATGGCTGCCACGGTTTCGGCGAAGGAGTAGACCAGGAAGCCCTGTTCGTCGTATTCGCGCCACATCAGGCCCTGCATGATGCCGGACACCCACATCACCGCAGCGTAGACAACGATGCCGAGCGTCGCCAGCCAGAAATGCCAGGTGACGAGCCTGAGCGAATAGAGGCGTTCACGGTTCCAGAGTCTCGGCACCATGAAGTAGATTGCGCCAAACGAGATCATGCCGACCCAGCCGAGTGCGCCGGAATGGACGTGGCCAATGGTCCAGTCGGTATAATGCGACAGCGAGTTGACCGTCTTGATCGACATCATCGGGCCTTCGAAGGTCGACATGCCGTAGAAGGCGATGGCCATCACCATCATGCGGATGATGGGATCGGTGCGCAGCTTGTCCCAGGCGCCCGACAGCGTCATCAGGCCGTTGATCATGCCGCCCCATGACGGCATCCACAGCATGATCGAGAACACCATGCCAAGCGTCTGCGCCCAGTCGGGCAGGGCGGTGTAGTGCAGGTGATGCGGCCCGGCCCAGATGTAGAGGAAGATGATTGCCCAGAAATGGACGATCGAGAGGCGGTAGGAATAGACCGGCCGGTTGGCCTGCTTGGGCACGAAATAGTACATCATGCCGAGGAAGCCGGCGGTGAGGAAGAACCCGACCGCATTGTGGCCGTACCACCATTGCGTCAGGGCGTCCTGGACTCCGGAAAATGCGGAATAGCTCTTGGATCCGAGGAAGGAGGCCGGCATCGAGAGGTTGTTGATCACATGCAGCATCGCGATGGTCACGATGAAGGAAAGGTAGAACCAGTTGGCGACGTAGATGTGCGGTTCCTTGCGCTTCAGGATGGTGCCCAGAAACAGGATCAGGTAGGCGACCCAGACGATGGTCAGCCAGATGTCGACATACCATTCGGGTTCCGCATATTCGCGGCTCTCGGTGATGCCGAGCAGATAACCGGTCGCGGCCATGACGATGAAGAGCTGGTAGCCCCAGAACACGAACCAGGCGAGATCGCCACCGAACAGCCGAGCGCGGCAGGTGCGTTGGACGACATAGAGAGACGTGCAAAGCAACGCGTTGCCGCCGAAGGCGAAGACGACGCCCGAGGTGTGCAGAGGCCGCAAGCGGCCGAAGTTGAACCAGGGCTGGATGTTGAGATCGGGATAGGCAAGCTGCAGCGCGATGACCACCCCGACCAGCATGCCAACCACACCCCAGAACATGGTGGCGATGGCGCCGTAGCGGATTGGACCATCCATGTAGGCGGACGGGTCGATCGGAGCGGCAGCTTCGAAACTCGTGTTGCGGAGGAGGATGGCGACAAAACCGAGCAGCACAAGAAACAGCACCCACATATGCTGCCGGAAGGGCTCGTCCACTCCGAAACCGGCGGCCACCAGGGCGGCAAAAGTAAAAAGGGCCAAAGCGAAGACTTGCGTGCCGAACTTCATGACCTGCCCCCGACTTCGGATTCCTGTGCGCGGACGTCAATCCGCCTGACACCAATCCAGCAGTCACGCGGCTGGCGCCTTGATCCATGTCAAAGCCATTTGATTTTGGATTGGGCAGCGTTGAATTTGCAAAAGATCGGGAGGCTGTCATTGAACAGGAGAGGGAGCTGCGATCGTCGCTGTTCGAACCGAGCCGCGACAGGTCGATGCCGACAGTTCGATCTGGCAGAGAAGCAGTCCGGCGGCGCTCATGAAACGTGCGCATCTGGAAAAGCTGCAGCTCTGCGATGCCTTGGAAAGAATAGCCGACACCCTTCCCAGGGTGGATTGCCTGGCATGCCTTGCTGCAGCAAACTCGATCGTTCCGCTGTTGCGCAACATTCATCAATACGAGGAGACGGTGATCTTTCCGGCCTACGAGGCTGCTTTGACCGGCAGGGATGCCAACCTTGCTTCAACTCGTCGACTGCGCGCCGAACACGTCGAGGACGAATGCTTTGCCGGCGAGGTGACTGAAATCCTGCTGGCGATCGGCCATGGAGAGACGGTTGAGAACGCCGAGGCTGTCGGCTTCATGCTGCGCGGCTTCTTCGAAAGCTTGCGCCGGCATATCGCCTTCGAACGCGAGCACGTCTTGCCGATGATCGGGGTCGTCGATGGCGGTTAGGCGCCGGAGCGGCGTTCCAGCCGGCCCATGTTGTCCACCGTCACGTGCCGATTATTGTCGATCCGGATCACGCTGTCTGTTCGCAGCCTGGTCAGTTGGCGGCTGACCGTCTCGATCGTCAAGCCGAGAAAATCGGCGATATCGGCGCGTGTCAAAGGCAGGTCGAAGGTCGTCGACTGCGCCGCCGGGTCCAGCGTGGGATCGATATTCCTGGCGATCATCAGGAGAAAGCTCGCCACCTTTTCCGAAGCACTCTTGCGCCCGAGCGTCACCATCCAGTCGCGGGCTTCGTCGAGTTCGTTGAGCGCCTGTTTGAGCAGACGATGCTCGAGTTCCGGAGATTCCTTCATCATCCGCTCGATGGCGGCCTTTGGAAACGAACACACGGAAACCGCGGTTGCGGCTTCAGCGTTGATCGCGCTTTCCACCTTGAAGGGCCTGCCCAGAAAATCGGGGGCGAACTGGAGGCCGACAATCTGCTGGCGCCCGTCCGAAAGGCTCTTGGTCAGCTTCACAACGCCGGAAAGCACGTTCGAATAACTGTCGACGGTCTCGGCGTCGCCAATCAGTTCTGTGCCCGGTTCAACGGTATGCCTCGAGGAGGTCTTGGCCAGGCTTACCAATTGGTCGGTATCGAGCGCACCGCAAACGCCGCGGTGCCGTGCCTCGCAAGACTCGCAAAGCACTGGAATGCTGGAACTGTGAACGTCCTGGCGCACCGTCATCTTGATCTTCAAAAGGATTCCATGTGCCGGCAACCTACCATCGCCGGATAAAAAAGCCTTGCGGCAGTTTGTCTGCGGGGGCCTTGACCGAAATCAAGGCCGCCGGCGCCCGATGTGATCAGTGTCGCGCCAATGCAAATGGGATCGGATAGCGACATGCGGCCAGAATTAGTTGCCAGGCTCGGTGAGAACGTTCCACGCTACACGAGCTACCCGACCGCGCCGCATTTCCATCCAGGCGTTGATGCTGCCGTTTGTCGTGGCTGGCTGCAAGCGCTCAACGAGAGCGACGAAATCTCGCTCTATCTGCACATCCCATACTGCGACAAGCTTTGCTGGTTTTGTGCCTGCCATACCAAGCAGACACGCCATTACGAACCGGTGACGATCTATCTCCGCTCACTGCATGCCGAGATCGCTACCGTCGCCGGTCTTGTTGGAGGCAAAGGTCGTGTGCGTGCCGTCCATTTCGGCGGTGGTTCGCCGACGATGCTCAAGCCCGAAGATATGGCGGCGCTGGGAACCGCCCTGCGCAACAGCTTCGGCTTTCTTCCCGGCGCCACGATCAGCGTTGAAATCGAACCCAACGATATGGACGATGCCCGCCTCGATGCGCTTGCCGAAATCGGCATGACAAGGGCGAGCCTCGGCGTTCAGGATTTCGATCCGAAGGTGCAAAAGGCAATCAACCGCGAGCAGAGCTTTTTGCAGACCAAGTCTGTAGTCGACGGTGTTCGTTCGCGCGGGGTCGAGTCCGTGAATCTGGACCTGCTCTACGGCCTGCCGCACCAGACGAGGGAGAGCGTCTCCTCCACCGTCGCGCAGGCGCTGACCTTGGAACCCGACAGGATAGCGCTTTTTGGCTACGCCCATGTGCCGTGGTTCAAGAAACACCAGACGATGATCGACGAGGCCTGGTTGCCGGGTCCGGCGGAGCGCTTTGCCCAATCGCAGCTGGCAGCGCGGGCGATCGTGGACCAGGGATACGAAGCAATTGGGCTCGACCATTTCGCCAAGTCTAACGATGCGTTGGCCGTAGCGGCCCGAACCGGCACTCTGCACCGGAACTTTCAGGGCTATACCGAGGATCGCTGCGAGACATTGATCGGCCTCGGCCCGTCATCCATCAGCCAATTTCGGCAAGGCTATGCACAGAACATGCCATCGACCGCCGAGTATGGGCGCATGGTCGAAGACGGCGGGCTGGCCGCGGTCCGCGGTATCGCGCTTTCCCAGGACGACCGGGTTCGCGGCTGGATCATCGAGCGGCTGATGTGTGATTTCGCCTTCTCGGCGATCGAGCTGGTGGAGCGCTTTGGCGAAGCCGGCCAAAGTCTTCTCGGCAAGGCAAGTGCGACAGCCCTTCATGATCCTGCGCGGTTGCTCGAGCTTGATGGCGACAGTTTCGTCGTGCCGGCGGAAAGTCGGCCCTTTGTCAGAAGCATCGCGGCAAAGTTCGACAAATATTTCGAAACCGGCAAAGCCAGGCATTCGGTGGCGGTCTGAGCATTGGCTCCTGTCAGAAATGTTCGCCGGCCTTGAACGGGCCGATGCGGGTGCCTGCCGCGATCAGATAGGCGGTCGACCAGCCAATCAGAAGAAATCCGTTCACGCCTTCAAGCGCCGCCAGGACACGCCATCCGTGGGCCAGCACGATGTCGCCGTAGCCAACCGTCGAGAAAGTGATGGTGGAAAAGTACAGGGCGGTTTCGAAATCAGCGAAGATATCAAGCAACCGGTACAGGTTCGCCCAGAGCCAGACCTCCGCGGTCATCACGGCAAAGAGGCCCATCAACACGCGATCATGGCGACGATACGGCTGCGGCGTCCGTGCATGCGAAACCGCGCGACCAGGTGTCCCATCGCGTGCGTGACGCGATCAGACCAAACGTGTGGATCAAAACCGTCAGACTTATGACGAGTGCCGATGAGGAGATTTGAGGATCATCGTTGGAAGGTAGAGATTGCAGTGGCGCCTTCCTTGCTCGGACTGATGGAACAGCACCGGACCGTGCTCGGCAACGATCTCCGCGATCAGTTCAAGGGCTGCCGGTGCCGCCGCGACCTTAGCCTGCATTGTGTTTTCCGATTTCCAGCCTGTGGCGCGGCCCCTCGCGGAGCCGCGCCTGTAAGTCAAAGCCGCGATCAGAAGAAGCCCAGCTTCTTCGGGCTGTAGCTGACCAGCATGTTCTTGGTCTGCTGGTAGTGGTCGAGCATCATCTTGTGCGTCTCACGACCGATGCCGGACTGCTTGTAGCCGCCGAAGGCCGCATGCGCGGGGTAGGCGTGGTAGCAGTTGGTCCAGACGCGGCCAGCCTGGATCGCGCGGCCGAACCGATAGGCGCGATTGCTGTCGCGTGTCCAGACACCGGCCCCGAGGCCGTACAGCGTGTAGTTGGCGATTGCCAGCGCTTCGGCGTCATCCTTGAAGGTCCAATTACCACCGCCCATTCCTTGTCGGTCGAACCGGAGGTGATGGTCGTCAGCATCAACCTGAGCTCCTCGACATGGGCAGCCATCAACCGGCATCGGCACTTCTGCGTGAATGTGCTGCGCGCAGATCAGATCGCGATTGCCGACCGTTTTGCTGGTCGAGGCGGCCTCAAGGGGCAGGCTCGCTACGAGGGTGCACGCTGGTCCACCCTTGCAAGCGGCGCATTGGCGCTCGAAGGTGCGCTTGCCGAGGTCGATTGCACCGTCGAGGATACCATAGTTCGCCACAGCCATGCGCTGATCCTCGGCAGCGTCCGGCATGTGGTGAGCGGAGAGCCCAGTCCGGCACCGATCTATCATCACGGCGCCTATGGATTTCCGTGAGCGGGTTGGTACGTGTCGTTTTCTGACACCCATGAAATCCTTGGTCTCATTCAAGGCGGCGAAGGAACGAAATACGAATTCTCCATAGCCCTTCGCCGAGACGCGCCGCACACACCCAAGATGCGAAAACGCGACCGAGATGGCGCGGGAGCACTATGTGCGATTGTTTGGATGTGAGCCAATACGGGCTTTGCGCGTTGTTGTTGAACTTGCGAAAGCCCTTTCCAGCCAAGAGGCTTGAGAGGAATAATTCTTCCGGGCAGTTACTCGCAAATGCGCCGAAGGCGTCGTAGCGTTTGGTCGGGGATGATGGTTTTGAAAAGCCCAGCCGAGTCGATTGGATGCATCGTCCGTTTTTCACAGGATGGACAACGCCTGGGATCAGTTTTACGAGTCAGCCCAACCAGCGGAGATGTTCGCGTCCCCAAATGAACAAGATGGACACCCAAAACAGCAAGGGCGGCGACGAGCGCTCGACCGCCACCAGCCTTCTGCGGCTCGGCATACGGTTGAAACTCTCCCGGCAGACGCGTGGGCTGACCTTGAAGGCGCTAGCTGCCGCCGCGAACTGCTCTGAAAGCCTGCTTTCCAAGGTCGAGAACGGCAAGGTCTCGCCCTCGCTTCCCATGCTGCACCGGCTTGTCGAGGTGCTTGGCACCAACATTGGCTGGATGTTCGAGGAATCCGATGGTGAGGAAGGCATCGTCTTTCGGGCTGGATCGCGGCCGTTGATCGCGCTCGATCCGCTTCGGCGCGGCGAAGGCATTTCGCTCGAGCGCGTCATTCCGTATTCGCCCGGCCATCTCCTGCAGTGCAACATCCATCACATCGAGGCGGGAGGTGAGAGCGCCGGCCCGATCCAGCACGCTGGCGAGGAAGTCGGCTACCTCCTGGAAGGTGCGATCGAATTGATGGTCGGCGAAAAGACGTTTCGCCTGTCGGCCGGCGATTCCTTCGTCTTCAATTCCGAACTGCCGCACTGGTACCGCAATGTCGGCGACGAACGCGCCAGCATTTTCTGGGTGAACACGCCGGCAACATTCTGATCGGGCGAGCCCCTCATTTGTCTTCGTTGATGCCAATTCAAGTCACTTGACAAGAAATCAAGCATCTTGAAATATGCTCTGCGCTCAGGCGCCAGGTGAGCCCGATCAAGGGCCTTTTCGAGAAAACCAAGGGGAACCGGAATGCGTCTTACCAAGATCCTTTCAGGCTGCGCCGCAGCCATCGCCATGACCCTCGCCCTCGGCTCTGCTTCCGCCATGGCCGAGACCTATGCGCTGGTGACCATCAACCAGCAGGCCCTGTTCTTCAACCAGATCAATGACGGCGCAACGGCTGCCGCAAATGCTGCCGGCGTGGACCTCGTCATCTTCAACGCCAACAATGTACCAAGCGCGCAGAACGACGCCATCGAGAACTACATCACCCAGAAGGTCGACGGCATCATTCTCGTCGCCATCGATGTCAACGGTGTGAAGCCGGCCATCACCGCGGCCAAAGCCGCCGGCATTCCGGTCATCGCCATTGACGCGCAGATCCCAAATGGCGACAACGTCGCCTTCGTCGGCGTTGACAACACCAAGGCAGGCGAGGATATCGGCAAGTTCTACGCCGAATACGTGAAGACTAAGCTGAGCGGCACCGCCAAGATCGGCGTCGTTGGCGCGCTCAATTCGTTTATCCAGAACCAGCGCCTCGACGGCTTCAAGAAGGCTGTCACCGACAGCGGCCAGAAGGTCACCTTCCTCGACACGGTCGACGGCCAGAACGTCCAGGACGTCGCCCTGTCCGCCTCCGAAAACCTGATGACCGCCAATCCTGACATGACGACGCTTTACGCGACCGGCGAGCCGGCTCTGCTCGGCGCGGTTTCCGCCGTCTCCAGCCAGGCCCGTACGGGCGACGTCAAGGTGTTCGGCTGGGACCTGACCAAGTCGGCGGTGCAGGGTCTCGAAGAGGGCTGGGTGGTCGCTGTCGTCCAGCAGGATCCGGCCGGTGAAGGCAAGGCTGCCATCGAAGCTTTCGTCAAGCTCAAGAAGGGCGAGAAGATCGACCCGATCATCAACGTTCCGATCACCATCGTGACCAAGGAAAATGTCGGCCAGTTCAAGGACATGTTCAAGTAGTATCCTCCCCGGACCGCTGGGCTGCGCATTGACCCGAGGGTTGCCTGCGCAGCCCGGCGACCGATTGAACATGTCGCGCCCAGAGAATTGGAACCATGATGAGCGATGGCGAGACCTACCGCGTCAGGATGACCGGTATTTCCAAACGGTACGGCCCTATCCAGACGCTGGACGATGTCTCGCTGAACCTGAAGCCTGGCGAAGTGCTCGGCCTGGTCGGCGACAATGGCGCCGGCAAATCCACCTTGAGCAAGGTCCTGTCCGGTGCGGTAATTCCTGATGCCGGCACCATCGAGATCGATGGCAAGGCGGTGTCTTTCTCGTCGCCGGCCGATGCCCGCGCCGCACGGGTGGAGATGGTCTACCAGGACCTTTCGCTCTGCGACACGGTGGATGTGGCGGGCAATCTCTTCCTCGGCCGCGAACCGCGTCGCCGCGTTCTCGGCGTCCCCTTTCTCGACAACAAGCGCATGCATGGCGAGACGCGCCAGATGCTCGACCGGCTCGGCATCGTCATTGCCGATACCAAGCTCAAGGTCGAAAACCTCTCCGGCGGCCAGCGCCAGTCGATCGCCATCGGCCGCGCCGCTTCTTTCGACCCCTCGGTGCTGATCATGGACGAGCCGACGGCCGCCCTTGCGGTGGCGGAAGTCGAGGCGGTTCTGGAACTCATCCGCGCCGTCAGCGCCCGTGGTGTCAGCGTCATCCTCATCACCCATCGCCTGCAGGACCTGTTCCTGGTCTGCGATCGTATCCAGGTCATGTACGAAGGCCGCAATGTCGCCGAGCGCAAGATCGGCGAGACCAGCATCGAGGAGGTCGTCAACCTGATCGTCGGCCGCAAATTCACCGCGCGCTCGGCCCGCGCAAGCCGCGATGAGGGGGTCCAACCATGAACGTTACCTCCGCCGGTGTTGGCGCCTCGCCCAAACGCGCTCACAACAGCACGTGGAAGGATGTGGCGTTAGCCAATGGCAGCTTCGTCTCGATTGCGCTGTTCTTCATCGTCGTCTGCGTGGTCTTCTCGCTGATCACCGGTTCCTTCCTGACGACGCCCAATCTGCTCAACATCGCGCGCCAGTCGGCGCCGCTGCTGATCGTTGCGGCCGCGATGACCTTCGTCATCACCACCGGCGGCATCGACCTCTCGGTCGGCTCCGTGCTGGCGCTGACGGCAACGCTGTCGGCGGTTTTCCTGCAGGCCGACCTGCCATGGCCGCTGGTCGTCATCGCCATGCTGGCGCTTGGTGCTGCGATCGGCGCCTTGCACGGCTTCTTCATCGCCTACGAGCGGATACCGCCCTTCATCGTTACCCTTGCCGGGCTCTCCGTCATCCGCGGCGTGGCGTTGCTGATCACCGGCGGCTATTCGATCCCGGTCGAACCGACCAGCTTCTTCGTCAACATCGGCAGGGCCTGGTTTCTCGGCGTGCCGGTACCGGCGCTGCTCGCCCTTGTCGTGCTGATCATTGCCTATCTCGCCTTCAACCAGACGCCGTTCGGCCGCTATGTCACCGGCATCGGCGCCAATACAGAGGCCGTGCGCCGAGCCGGTGTCGATACGCGCTTCATGACGCTCTTCGTCTACATCCTGTCGGGCATGGCGGCGGCGGTGGCCGGCATCATCCTCGCAGCCCGGCTCGGTTCCGGCTCGTCGAATGCCGGCCAGGGTTTCGAGCTCGATGTCATCGCCGCCGTGGTGCTTGGCGGCACCAGTCTGTTCGGCGGGCGCGGTACGATCATCGGCACTGTGCTCGGCGGGTTGACCGTCGCGGTCATCGGCAACGGCTTGATCCTTGCGCATATGTCGCCCTTCCTGACGCCGATCGTTACCGGCACAATCATCCTCGTTGCCATCTGGCTGAATTTCCGGCTGTTCAAGGGCGTAACGCGGAGCCGCTGACATGGATCATCTGTTCGACGACAAGCCAAGGGAACGGGCACCGATCGGTGTTCGCTCCGGCACGGTGATGACCGTTACTGGCCCGGTTGCGATCGCCGATATGGGCGTGACGCTGATGCATGAACACATACTGCTCGATGGCGCGACGTCGTGGAAATGCCCTTGCCATCCCGACGAGAAGAAGATCGCCGAGCAGCCGGTCAGCATGGAGATCATCGGCGAGTTGCGGATGAACCCCTACATGAACCACGACAACGTCTCGCTCGACGACAGCGACCTAGCCCTTTCGGAGTTGGCGAAATACCGGGCGCTCGGCGGCCATACCGTGGTGGATGCGACCAACATTGGCATTGGCCGCGATCCGGTGAAGCTGGCGCGCATCGCCCGCGCCTCTGGACTGCGGATCGTCATGGGGACGGGCTTCTACCTGCAGCACACCCATCCCGTCTGGCTGAAAGCGATGGACATTGACGACGTCACCGAATTCCTCGTCAATGATGTAGGCGGCGGGTCGGCGCAGCCCGAAATCATTGCCGGCATTATCGGTGAGGTTGGCGTCAGCAAGGATTTTACCGACGAGGAGCGCAAGTCGCTGCGGGCCTCCGCCCGTGCGGCCAAGATGACCGGCGTGCCGCTGACGATTCATCTGCCCGGCTGGGAGCGGCTGGCGCATGATGTGCTTGACGTGGTCGAGGCAGAAGGCGCCGATCTCCGGCATACGGTGCTTTGCCACATGAACCCCAGTCACAACGATCTTGCCTACCAGCAAAGCCTCGCCGCGCGTGGCGCCTTCCTGGAATACGACATGATCGGCATGGATTTCTACTATGCCGACCAGGATGCGCAGTCGCCGTCCGACGAGCAGAATGCGCGGGCGATCCGCTCGCTGATCGATATGGGACTGCTCGACAGGATTCTGCTGTCGCAGGACGTCTTTCTCAAGATCATGCTGACCCGCTTCGGCGGTTTCGGCTACGGCTTCATCCTCAAGCATTTCGTGCCGAGACTGAAACGCCATGGTGTCGAGCAGTCGGCAATCGACACGATGCTCATCGACAATCCAAAGACTGTGTTCGCCGAGGGCCTCTGAGCCGCGGCTCCAAAACAAGATAGGGAGACTACATGTCCAGGAAGAAGGTTCTTCTCGCAGGCGAGTCCTGGGTCTCGACCGCGACCCACATCAAAGGCTTCGATCAGTTTCCCACCGTGACATATCACACCGGTGCCGATGAGTTGCTGGCCGCGCTGAAGGACAGCCTGTTCGACGTCACCTTCATGCCGGCGCATGAGGCACAGCGGAACTTCCCGCAGACCATGGAAGCGCTTTCGGCCTATGACGCGGTCGTGCTCTCCGATCTTGGGGCCAACACGCTGCTGCTTCACCCCGATACCTGGATCCACTCCAAACCGACGCCGAACCGGCTGCGCCTGTTGCGCGACTATGTCGGCAATGGCGGCGGCCTGTTGATGTTCGGCGGCTATTACAGCTTTCAGGGCATCAATGGCGGCGCGCGCTATCACAAGACGCCGGTTGAGGACGTTTTGCCGGTCATCTGCCTGCCGGTGGACGACCGTGTCGAGGTTCCAGAAGGCTATGCGCCGGTCGTCGTTGGCCCGCAGACCCATCCGATCCTCAAGGGCCTCGGCAAGGATTGGCCAATCCTGCTTGGCTTCAACGAGGTCACGGTCAAGGACGGCGCGGAAGTTCTCGCCACCGTCTCTTCCGACTACCGTTCGCTGCCGCTGCTGGTGACCGGCAAATATGGCCAGGGCCGCACCGTCGCCTGGACGTCGGATGTCGGTCCGCACTGGCTGCCGCCGGGCTTCATCGCCTGGAATGGCTACAAGACGTTGTTCGAACAGATGCTAGGCTGGGCAACGGCCAGGGATTAGCCATGCGCGTCCATGTCGTCGGCAATGTTTGCGTCGATACAACCTTTCGGTTGGACCGGTTTCCGGCGGCAGGCGAGACGCTGAACGCATCGGAACATGCTGAAGGACTTGGCGGCAAGGGTGCGAACCAGGCGGTGGCCGCGGCGCGCACCGGAGCCGATGTTCGCTTCCGTGCCGCGATCGGCAACGATCCCGCCGGAGCCTGGATCGCAGAGCAGTTGAGCCGCGATCTCGATGCCAGCCATCTGGCGGTGCTGCCACTGCCCAGCGATCGGTCAACGATCATGGTCGATGCGCGGGGCGAGAACCTGATCGTCACCGGAGCCAGTTGCGCCGCCGCGTACAATCCTATGGCCGACAGCGGTTTTACCCGAGCGATCGAACGCGGCGATATCGTGGTATTTCAGGGCAATCTGGCTCCGGATATGACGGCCACTTGCCTGAAGGTGGCGCGCGGCGCGGGAGCGATGACGATCTTCAATCCGAGCCCGCTTGCGGCCGACCACACACCGGGCTTGAGCGACGTCAGCGTCGTCATCGCCAACGCGGGCGAAGCGGCGCAACTGACCGGGGCTGGCGACCCTGCCATGGCGGCCCGCGACTTGATCCGTCAGGGCGCCGGCGCTGCCATCGTGACGCTTGGCGCACTCGGCTGCCTTGTCGCCGATGGCGAAGGACGGATCGACCGGATCGCGGCGCCCAGGGTGGCCGTGCTAGACACCAGCGGCGCGGGCGACGTCTTTTGCGGTTGCCTCGCTGGTTGCCTTGCGGCCGGCATGGAGCTCCCCGCGGCAGCGCGGATTGCGGTCCGCGCCGCAGCCATCTCGGTCGGGCGCGCCGGCACCCTCGGTTCCTGCCCCGACAGACGGGAAATGAAAGTGCTTATGGAAACGACGGAAGCGAAAACCGCATGACAAATTCCCCTAACTCCAAACCCATTGGCCAGGTCGCGGATGATGTGCTGCAGTCGATCTTCGGCAGGAGCAAGGTGGTGATCGGCGTTGTTCACCTTGCACCCTTGCCGGGTGCGCCGCGCTACGATGGCGAGGCGGTCGAGGCCATATATCAACGCGGCCTCGACGATGCGAAAGCCTATCTGCATGGCGGTTGCGACGGCGTGATCGTCGAAAACCACGGCGACGTGCCTTTTGCTAAGCCGGATGACATTGGGCCGGAGACTTCAGCCTATATGTCCGTCGTCTCCGACCGCATCCGCCGCGAACTCGGCCGGCCGATCGGCATCAATGTGCTTGCCAATGCCTCCATTCCCGCGCTGTCGATCGCCAGTGCCTCCGGTGCAGCCTTCGTGCGCGTCAACCAATGGGCCAACGCCTATGTCGCCAATGAGGGCCTTATCGAAGGCGAAGCGGCGCGCGCCATGCGTTTCCGCGCTAAACTTCGGGCCAACGGCATCCGCATCTTCGCCGACGCGCATGTCAAGCATGGCGCCCATGCGATCGTCGGCGACCGGCCGATCGAGGAGCAGGTCAAGGACCTCGTGTTCTTCGATGCCGACGCGGTGATCGCCACCGGCCAGCGCACTGGCCACGCCGCCGACCTCAGCTACATCAGGATGATCAAGGACGCCGCCGGACTGCCGACGCTTGTCGGCAGCGGGGTGACACCCGACAACGCCAACGATATCTTGGACATCGTCGACGGCGTCATTGTCGCCAGCTCGCTGAAACATGATGGAGTGTGGTGGAATCAGGTCGATCCGCAACGGGTAAAGGCCTTCATCCGCGGCCTCAAGCGGTGACTTCAGTGCCGGAGATCGACGGCGAGCGGCTGCTGGGCCGGCTCGATGCCTTCGCCCGGATCGGCGCGACGCCAGCCGGTGGCGTAAACCGACAGGCGTTCAGCATCGAGGATCGCGGCGCCCGGCGCCTGTTGGCGGAATTGGCGCTCGCGCGCGGCTTCGCGGTTTTCCAGGACGCCATGGCAAACCTTTTCATCCGCCGCGAGGGCACGGATGCCACCCTGCCGCCGCTGCTGATCGGCAGCCACCTCGACAGCCAGCCGACCGGCGGGCGCTTCGATGGAGCGCTGGGCACGCTTTCCGCCTTCGAGGCGCTCGAAGCGCTGGAGGACGCGAGGGCCGAGACTCGGATGCCGATCGAGGTCGTCGCCTGGGCCAATGAAGAGGGCAGCCGGTTTACGCCGGGTGTCATGGGCTCCATGGCCTTCACCGGAGCCGACATTTGCGCATGGCGGTCCATAGTCGGTAGCGACGGTGCGTCCCTCGCAGAGGAGCTCGGGGCAACGATCTCCGCCTTGCCAGAGGCAACCCTTCGCCCCCTCGGCATGCCGATATCCGGCTACATCGAGCTGCATATCGAACAGGGACCATCGCTGGAAAAGGAGCGGTTGCCGATCGGTATCGTCACAGCCGTGCAAGGTACGCGCTGGCTGGAGGTCTGCTTTGAGGGCGCCGCCGGTCACGCCGGTACAACCGGCCTCGCCTACCGTAGGGATCCGATGGTCGCGGCTGTTGCCGCGATTCACAGGCTCCAGACGACGATCATGCCGTTCGACAGCAGGGCAAGGCTGACGGTGGGCCGGGTGACCGCCCAGCCGGGATCGATCAACGCCATACCGCAGTCTGTGGTCTTCGCCGTCGATATCAGGCATCCGCGGGTAGAGCGGCTCGATGCCATCGAAGCAGAACTGCGCCAGGTGTGCGCGGCGGAGGCAGAAGCTCAGCATTGCACGGTAACGATCAGTCGGTCGTTCGACATGCCGGGGGCGGCATTCTCTCCCGATATGGTCAAAACCGTCGAGGAGGCCGCCAATAGCCTAAAGCTGCCGAACAAACAGATGATCTCGGGTGCATTCCATGACGCGCTGTTCCTCGCCCGGGTGGCGCCTGCCGTGATGATCTTTGTGCCGTGCCGTGACGGGCTGAGCCACAACGAGGCGGAATATGTGGAGCCTGCCCACGCGGTTACCGGCGCGCGGGTTCTGCTTCAAGCGGCCACCGTCGCCGCCTCTTAGGCAGCGACGGTGGCACAGGCGTGCTGGCGTGAAGAGGCAACCCGTGGGACTTCCTGGTGCCCGTCCGTCATTTCGTGACGTCGGCGGGCTGCAACGGGTGGTCAAGGCCGCCGAGCTGCGGCGGATTGATCGCGGACGTACGATCGGCCCACATTCAACACCTGGCCCAGCAGAAAAGCCCACCAGATCCCTGGGCCGTCATTGACGCCGTGGGTGATAGGCGGTGACGATCTCGTCGACTTACCGAGATGGACGATCTGCTGGGCTATCGCCTCGGCCACCGGCAGGAAATCCCCACGCCCGCCATAGAGCTTGCCCGTGTCGATCGCGAGCAACTGGCGCCGTCCAGCCGTCCAGCGCTGCTGGACGTTGTCGCACTCGAGGCGTCCACAAGGATGCGTGTGTCCCAACTGTCGCTTCGGCTAATCCTAAAGCCAATGTCGCGCACCATGGAAAGAGACAATCCCGATTGGGCACCCAGAAACTGGTGATGTCGCCGGCAAGGGAATCCACTTCGTAGTATTGCGCGACGGCGACGCCAGGCATCATGGCAACGAACCTTATTGCCCAAAGGCATCGGCGCTTTCAAAAATGTCGATAGATGACTGCGAGCCGTTTTGATCCTTCCCGGCCATCGCCAGATGGACGTTGCTACCGCACATTAGCAGAACCGGATTTTTCTCGCCAAAGGCGAAAAATCGAAACGTCGTTCCTTATCTCTATAGATTTTGTCGAATATCGTCTGCCCCGGTTTGGAAATGACCAATGCGCATGCAGGGTCTGGGAGATTGATGAGTTGGCAAGGCTATCGGTTCTCGGAATATCCGGCGGCGTAAGCACGCCATCGCGCACAACCGCGGTGGTGAACGCGCTGGTCAAGGACGTGGCGCTGCGCGTCCCGGCAGACACGGGCCTGATCGAAATCACCGAGGCGGCGCCTTCGCTTTTTGTCGGACTGTCCCGTGGCGCCCTCGGCGCGTCCGGCGAAGCGATTATCCAGCGTGTCGAGAAGGCCGATCTGCTCGTGGTCGGAACGCCTGTCTATCGGGCTTCCTACACCGGCGCCCTCAAGCACCTGTTCGACCTCGTCGACTATCGCGCGCTCGCCGGCAGGACCGTGCTTCTCGCGGCGACAGGCGGAAGTCCATACCATGGCCTGGTTCTCGAACATCAGTTGCGGCCATTATTCGGCTTTTTCGGCGCCGTCACCGTACCGACCGGCGTCTATGGCGCGCCCGACGATTTCATCGGCGCCGAAATCGTCGGCGAGGCGATACGCGAACGCATTTCACGGGCCGCATCCGAAGCGGTTTCACTGCTCAATTCCAATCGTGCAACGGCCGCCGCAGCGCGCGTCGGCTGAGCCAACCAAAAAGGGAACAACGACATGACGTCTCATTCCGACGGCCTGAAATTCGCCTACTGGGTTCCGAACGTCTCCGGCGGCCTGGTCATCTCCAACATCGAGCAGCGGACCGGTTGGGACATCGACTACAACCGCAAGCTCGCCCAGATCGCAGAGGCCAACGGCTTCGACTACGCACTGAGCCAGATCCGCTTCACCGCCGGCTACGGCGCCGACAACCAGCATGAATCCGTGTCGTTCAGCCACGCACTGCTGGCCGCGACCACGACGCTGAAAGTGATTGCGGCCGTCTTGCCCGGTCCATGGAACCCGGCGCTGGCCGCCAAGCAGATCGCCACCATCAACCACCTGACCAATGGCCGCGTGGCCGTCAACGTCGTCAGCGGATGGTTCCGCGGCGAGTTCGCCGCCATCGGCGAACTTTGGCTCGACCATGACGAGCGTTATCGCCGTTCGGAGGAATTTATCCGCGCGTTGCGTGGCATCTGGACCGAGGACAATTTCACGCTGAAGGGCGATTTCTATCGCTTCACCAACTACTCGATGAAGCCTAAGCCGATCGATCCGCAGCCCGAGATCTTCCAGGGCGGCTCGTCGCGCGCCGCGCGTGACATGGCTTCGCGGGTGTCCGACTGGTATTTCACCAACGGCAACACGCCCGAGGAGATCAGGAAGCAGGTCGACGACATCCAGGCCAAGGCGAAGGCCAATGGCCACAGGGTGAAGATCGGCGTCAACGCCTTTGCCATTGCTCGCGAAACCGAGGCAGAAGCGCGCGCGGTGCTGGACGAGATCGTCGCCAAGGCCAATCCCGAAGCGGTGCAGGGCTTCGCCGATCAGGTCAAGAACGCCGGCAAGGCCTCGCCGGAAGGCGAGGGCAACTGGGCGAAATCGTCCCTTGAGGATCTGGTGCAATACAATGACGGCTTCCGCAGCAATCTGATTGGCACGCCGGAACAGATCGCCGAACGCATCCTCAAGCTGAAGGACGCCGGCGCCGACCTGATCCTGCTCGGCTTCCTGCATTTCCAGGAAGAGGTCGAGTTCTTCGGCAAGCGCATCATCCCGCTCGTGCGCGAATTGGAAGCGGCGCGCGACAGGGAGCTTGTCGCCGCCGAATAGGTCAGGGCGCGGCCTTCGGACCGCGCACTCCTTCAAAAATCAGGAACGTGTCATGATTGGTGCTTCGCTGGGAGCAGCCGCATACGAGCGTGCGCCCGAAATTTCCGGCATTCCTGCTGTCGCTGCTTCCGTCGAGGAGGCGCGCCCGGCGCGCTTGTCGGCAAAGTTCGATGCAATCCTGGCCCTGAGCAGGGTAGGCATTTCCTTTGGCGGTGTCACGGCGCTGAGCGATGTCGACCTCGAGGTCAAGAGCGGCGAAATCCGCGCCGTGATCGGCCCCAACGGCGCAGGCAAATCCTCGCTGATCAACATCATCAGCGGCCTCTATCACGCCGACCACGGCAAGATCGCGATCGCCGGCCAATCATTCTCCCGTGTGCCGGCGAGCCGTCTGGCACGTCTGGGCGTCGCGCGCACCTTCCAGAACCTGGCGCTCTTTCCCGGGCTTTCGGTGCGCGACAACATCGCGTCCGGCCGCGTCCACACCAGGCGCGCCAGCTTCGTCGAACATATTGCGGGTCTGCCACGCGCCCGGCGCGAAGATGCGGGCATAGCCGAAAAGGTCAACCAGACAATCGCCTTCCTGCATCTGGAAACGGTCGCCGATCAGCTGGTCGCGACGCTGCCCTACGGCTTGCAGAAGCGGGTCGAACTGGCGCGAGCGCTGGTTGCCGAGCCGAAGATCCTGCTGCTCGACGAACCGATGGCCGGCATGACGGCCACCGAGAAAGCCGAGATGGCCGCGTTCGTGCGCGCCGCGCGCGACCGGCATGGCGTCACCATCATCCTGATCGAGCACGACATCGGGGTGGTCATGGGCCTGTCCGACCGCGTCGCCGTGCTCGATTACGGCCGCAAGATCGCCGACGGCACGCCGGCCGAAGTGCGCGCCGATCCGGACGTGATCCGGGCCTATCTCGGCGCCGCCGAGGGCGAGGATGGCGAGGGCATCTGATGAGCTACTATGATTTTCTCTTCGTTGTCGAAGTGCTGGTCGGCGGCCTGTTGTCGGGAGTCATGTATTCGCTCGTCGCCATCGGCTTCGTGCTGATCTACAAGACGTCGGGTGTGCTGAACTTCGCGCAAGGGTCGATGGTGCTGTTTGCGGCACTCACCTTTGTCAGCCTGGTCGAACGCGGCATCCCGTTTGCGCTTGCGCTGCTGATCACCTTTGCGGTCATGGTCGCGCTCGGTTTCACCATCGAGCGAACCGTGCTCAGGCCGCTGGTCAACCGCTCGCCGATGACGCTGTTCATGGCCACGCTTGGCCTGTCCTACATCATCGAGGGTGCAGCCCAGCTGATCTGGGGAACGCAGGTGCACGGGCTCGATCTCGGCATCGACGACACGCCTTTCGAGGTCGGCGGCATCCTCATCTCGTCCTTCGATCTGCTCGCGGCCGGCATTGCCGCGGCGATGGTGGCCGGCTTGAGCGCATTCTTCTACTGGACGCGGATCGGGCTGGCTTTTCGCGCCGTCGCCGACGATCAGTTCGCGGCACTTGCCGTCGGGCTGCGGCTGCCGCGGATCTGGGGAACGGTGTGGACGGCTGCAGGCTTCGTGGCGCTGGTCGCGGGACTGCTGTGGGGCGCACGCCTCGGCGTCCAGTTCTCGCTATCGCTGATCGTGTTGAAGGCGCTGCCGGTGCTGGTGCTTGGCGGCTTCGATTCCATCCTTGGCGCCATCGTCGGCGGCCTCATCATCGGCGCCAGCGAAAAGCTCGCTGAGGTCTATCTCGGACCCTTCGTCGGCGGCGGCATCGAAGGCTGGTTCGCCTATGCGCTGGCGCTGGTTGTCCTACTGGTGCGCCCCTCCGGCCTGTTTGGCCAGAAAATCGTCGAAAGGGTCTGACCGATGGCCGTGCAAGCGCTCGATGCCGCAAGGGCTCCAATCGACTGGCTGAGGTTCGCCCGGAAATTAGCTTTGCCGGCCGTGGCGATCGTCGTCGTCTACGGCCTGGTCCCGGCCTTTGCGTCGAGCTATCTGGTCGAGGCGATCCTGCTGCCGTTCCTTGCGCTCAGCCTGGCGGCAGTCGGCCTCAACCTCTTGACCGGCTATTGCGGCCAGCTTTCGCTTGGCTCCTCCGCTTTCATGGCGGTAGGCGCCTTCGCCGCATACAATTTCAACCTGCGAGTCGAAGGACTGCCGCTGGCTGCGACCATGATCCTGGCCGGGATTTCGGCCGCCGGCATCGGCGTCATCTTCGGGTTGCCGAGCCTGCGCCTGCGGGGCTTCTATCTCGCCGTCTCGACGCTCGCCGCTCAGTTCTTCGTGCAGTGGGCGCTGACCAAGTTCGGCTGGTTCTCCAACGACAATCCGTCCGGGGTGATTTCCGCGCCGCACCTTGCCGTCGCCGGGTTTTCGCTCGACGGTGCCGCCGGACGCTATTTACTTTCCGTCACCACCGTCATCGTGCTGACGGCGCTGGTTTGGCGGCTGGTCAACAGCGCGACCGGCCGCAACTTCATTGCCGTGCGCGACAATGAAACCGCCGCGCGCGTCATTGGCGTGCCGGTGCTGCGGACCAAGCTGCTGGCCTTCGCCATCTCATCCTTCATCATCGGCGTCGCCGGCGTGCTGTGGGCCTTCACCTATCTGCGCACGGTCGAGCCGGCCGGCTTCAATCTCGACCGCTCGTTCCAGATCCTGTTCATCATCATCATCGGCGGGCTGGCTTCGATACGCGGTGCGTTTCTGGGCGCCGCATTCATCGTCGTCTTCCCGCTCGTTCTGTCTCGGCTCGGCGCCTTCGTGTTCGGCGGCCTGTTCGATTCTGGTGTGCTCGATATGAGCCAGCGCATCGTGCTTGGCGCCCTCATCATCATATTCCTCATCGCGGAACCGAACGGGCTGTCGGCCCTCGTCGACCGCCTGAAACGACGGATCGGCTCAAGGTCCAGCTGAGCGCCGCTCGACATTCTCTCACGGACCCAAAACCTCAGGAGACGCAACTCATGACCTTCTTCAGTCACCTCAAGAAAGCGGCGATCGCCACCGCTTTCGTGCTCGGCGCGACAGCCGTCCATGCCGACGAACAATATTTCCCGCTGCAGAGCTACCGCGTCGGCCCCTATGCCGCGGGCGGCACCGGCTTCTTCGGCGGCTTCATCGACTATCTCAACCTGATCAACATCCGCGACGGCGGCGTCAATGGCGTCAAGCTGACCTGGAGCGAGGGCGAAACCCAGTATGAGGTCGAGAAGGGCGTCGAGGTCTACGAACGGTTGAAGAGCAATCCCGGCATCGCCGCCTGGAACCCGCTCTCGGTCGGCATCGCCTACGCCATGATCGACCGCATCACCGACGACAAGGTGCCGCTTATCACCATCAATCACGGCCGCACCGACACCACCGACGGCCGGGTATTCCCTTACGTCTTCCCGCTGCTGCTCAACCCCTACAGCGAAACATCGGGCATCGTGAACTACATCGCCTCCAAGGAAGGCGGCCTCGACAAGCTCAAGGGCAAGAAGATCGTCGTGCTCTATCACGGCTCGCCCTACGGCAAGGAGACGATCCCGATATATGAGCTGCTGTCGCAGAAATACGGTTTCGAGCTGTCGCAGATCGAGGTCCCGCACCCCGGCAACGAGCAGCAGGCACAGTGGCTGACGATCCGTCGCGATCGTCCCGACTATGTCGTGCTGCGCGGCTGGGGCGTGATGAACCCGGTTGCGCTGAAGACCGCGCAGAAGACCGGCTTCCCGGCCGATCACATCGTCGGCAATGTCTGGTCCAACTCTGAAGAGGACGTCATCCCCGCCGGCGACGCCGCCAAGGGCTACACCGCCATCACCACCCAGGCGTCTGGCGCCGACTACCCGGTCGTCAAGGAGATCGTCAAGACGGTCTACGACGCCGGCAAGGGCAATCTCGAGGACAAGAGCCGCATCGGCTCGGTCTACCACAATCTCGGCATCGTCAACGGCATCCTCAATGTCGAAGCCATCCGCATCGCGCAGGCCAAGTTCGGCAATCGCACGCTGACCGGCGATGAGGTCCGCTGGGGCTTCGAACACCTCAAGCTCGACCCGGCGCGCGTCGAGGCGCTCGGTGCCAAGGACCTGTTCCACTCGATCAACGTCTCCTGGGACAATCACGAAGGTGATGGCTACGTGACCTTCCAGCAGTGGGACGGCAAGAAGTGGAACGTCGTGTCCGACTGGATCGCGCCGGACTGGAAGCTGCTGCGCCCGATCATCGAGAAGTCGTCCGAGGCCTATGCCAAGGAAAAGGGCCTCAAGATCCGCACGGCCGAAGACGCCGATGCGGTGGTCAGCAACTGAGTTTGAAGAGCTCACGGCCGGCCCGCGGGCCGGCCGTGCCATCCATCTTCGCAGCGGAGTTATCGATGTCCAGCCCGGAAAATCCGATCCTGTCGGTCAGCCGCGTCGAGGCCGTCTACAATGGCGCCATCGCCGCTTTGCATGGCGTTGACCTCTCGGTCGGCAAGGGCGAGATCGTTGCGCTGCTCGGCTCAAATGGCGCCGGCAAGACGACGTTGTTGCGAGCCGCATCCAATCTTCTGCCGGCAGAGCGCGGCGCCGTTACCGCCGGCCGGATCATTTTCGATGGCGAGGATGTTTCAAGGGCAAGCCCCTCGCACCTTGTCCGCAAGGGCCTGGTCCAGGTTCTCGAGGGCCGGCACTGTTTCCGCTCGCTGACGGTCGAGGAGAACCTTCTGACCGGTGCGCTCGGGCGTTCATCCTCGCGCCTTGGCGTGAAGGCCGACCTTGAGCGTGTCTACGCGCTGTTTCCGAGGCTTCTCGAGAAACGCCGCACGCGGTCCGGCCTCACCTCCGGCGGCGAGCAGCAGATGACGGCGATCGGTCGCGGGCTGATGTCGCGGCCGAAACTCTTCGTGCTCGACGAGCCTTCGATGGGACTGGCGCCGCTGATCGTCGACGAGATTTTCAGCGCTTTGAAGCGGCTCAATCGGGACGAGAGTCTTTCGATCCTTGTCGCCGAGCAGAATTCGGCGGTGGCGCTGAAATATGCCGACCGCGCCACCGTGCTCGAAAACGGAAAAAGCGTGCTGGAAGGGTCGGCTGCCGACCTGCGCCAGCGCGACGACATCAAGACCTATTATCTCGGCGGCGCGCCGCTCCCATTGCAACACTTTCCCCAGGAGACAGCAGCATGACCATCCAATCCAAGCAGCCGTCCGACGCGCGCGGCGCCGTGCCTCCGGTCGAGCGCCCCTCGGCCAAGGCGCATATCATCAAGACCGATGCCGAGGCGATCGCCATCGCCGAAAAACTTGCCATTGAATTCGCCAGGGAAGCCTCGAAGCGGGATCGCGAGCGCATCTGGCCGAAGGAAGAGCTCGATGCTTTTTCGCAGAGCGGCTTGTGGTCGATCAATGTGCCGAAGGCCTATGGCGGGCCGGAGGTTTCCTATGTGACGCTGTCGAAGGTGATCACCATCATCTCGGCGGCTGATCCCTCGCTTGGCCAGATTCCGCAGAACCATCTCGGCGTGGTCGCCGCCATCCGCACGGTTTCGGACGAGGCGCAGAAAAAGCTGCTCTTCGCCGAGGCACTGTCCGGCACGCGCTTCGGCAACGCGTTTTCCGAGTTCGGCTCCAAGCGTGCCGCAGACTTCGAGACCAAGTTTGTCGATGCCGGTGACCATGTCGTGGTCAACGGCCAGAAATTCTATTCAAGCGGCGCCCTGCTCGCCCATCTGGTGCCGATTGTGGCGCTCGATGACGAGGGGCGCGCCTGGTATGCCATCGCCGATCGCGGGGCGTCCGGACTGACCGTCATCGACGACTGGTCGAGCTTCGGCCAGAAGACGACGCTCTCCGGCACGGTCCTGCTCGACAATGTGAAGGTGCCGAAGACGCATCTCGTCCCCGGCTACAAGGGTTATGACAAGCCGACAGTCGACGGACCCATCTTCCAGATCATCCAGGCGGCGGTCGATCTCGGCATCGCCAAGGCGGCAATCGACGAGACGGTCAGTTTCGTGCGCACCAAGTCGCGCGCGTGGATCGACAGCGGCGTCGAGCATGCCTGGCAGGATCCCTATACCATCCAGGCAATCGGCGACCTTCGCCTGCGCGCCAATGCGGCCGAGGCTATTCTCGAAAAGGCCGGCCTTGCGGTCGATCGCGCCGTGGCCGATCCGAACGAGAAGACCGTCGCGCAAGCGCAGATCGCGGTCGCCGAATCCAAGATCCTCACCACCGAGATCGCCATCAACGCCACCAACAAACTGTTCGAACTCGCCGGCACGCGATCCACGCTGGCCGAGCACAATCTCGACCGCCACTGGCGCAATGCCCGCACCCACACGCTGCACGATCCGGTGCGCTGGAAATACGCGATCCTGGGGAACTATTACCTGAACGAGGTGAACCCGCCGCTCCACGCCTGGAGCTGAGCGGGAACGCCGTAAAGTCACAAAGGACTATTCATGAGCGCTGCCACCCCCTCCAGGATTAAGGTCCTGTGGTTTCTCCCGACGCATGGCGACAGCCGCTACCTCGGCACCTCCGAGGGCGGCAGGGCGGTCGATCTGCCCTATCTCACCCAGGTCGCCAAGGCCGCCGACGCCATCGGCTATTATGGCGCGCTGCTGCCGACCGGGCGCAGTTGCGAAGACAGCTGGGTGGTGGCGTCGGCGCTGGCGCCGCTGACGCAGCGGTTGCGCTTCCTCGTCGCCGTGCGGCCGGGTCTGCAATCGCCGACGCTCGCCGCACGCATGACCTCGACGCTCGACCGCATTTCGGGCGGGCGCTTGCTGATCAACGTGGTCACGGGTGGCGATCCGGTCGAGAACAAGGGCGATGGCATATTCCTCAGCCATGACGAGCGTTATGAGGTGACGCGGGAATTCCTCGACATCTACAAGGCCGTGCTCAGCGGCGAAACCGTAGCCTTCGAAGGCAAGCATTTCCACATCGAAGATGGCAGGTTGCTGTTCCCGCCGGTGCAGACGCCGCACCCGCCGCTCTATTTCGGCGGCTCGTCGGACGCGGCCAATGCGGTCGCCGCCGAGCAGATCGACAAATACCTCACCTGGGGCGAGCCGCCGGCGGACGTCGCCGCCAAGGTCGAGCATGTGCGCGGCCTTGCCGAAAAGGCCGGCCGCGAAGTGAGCTTTGGCATCCGATTGCATGTCATCGTTCGCGAGACCAATGACGAGGCCTGGGCCGATGCCGATCGGCTGATCAGCCGCCTCGACGACAAGACGATCGCCGAGGCACAGAAGGTTTTCGCCCGCATGGATTCGGTTGGCCAGTCGCGCATGAGCCGGTTGCATGGCGGCAGCCGCGACAAGCTCGAAATCAGCCCGAACCTTTGGGCCGGCGTTGGCCTCGTGCGCGGCGGCGCCGGCACCGCCTTGGTCGGTGACGCGGCGACCGTGGCAGAACGGATCGACGAATACCGAAGGATTGGCATCGATACCTTCATCCTGTCCGGCTATCCGCATCTGGAGGAAGCCTATCGCTTCGGCGAACTGGTGCTGCCGCTGCTGCCGCTCGATCACGAAATCTCGACCCGGCCGACGACGGTGAACATGGGACCGTTCGGCGAAACGGTGGCCGGAGATCATCGACCATCGGCGCTGCGCGCGAGCCAGCCTTGAGCGCTTCCCGCAGGGCTGGGAAACTGACGGTCGCCATCATTGGCGGCGGCTTTTCCGGCGCCGCAACCGCGTTTCACCTGGCGCGGCTGCTGCCCGCCGATGCAGCCGATATCGTGGTCGTCGAACCGCGCGAGGCGCTCGGCTATGGTCTGGCCTATTCGACGGCCGATCCCTCGCACCGCATCAACGTGCGGGCGTCCAGGATGACGCTGATCTCAGGTGAGGAGGGCCATTTTTCCGACTGGCTGGAGCAGACCGGCGCTATTCTGGACGATACGCAGGCCATCGCCGCCAGCGGCGCGATTTACCCGCAGCGTCGGGTCTTCGGCCGCTATGTCGAATCCCACCTGCAGCCCTTCCTGCAAAGCAAGGCGATCCGCCATGTCAGGGCCGAAGTTGCTTGGGTCGAGCGCAGTGGCGAGGGCTACCGGCTTGTCCTGTCCGATGGCGCAACGCTTTCCGCCGATGCTGTGGTGATCGCGGCGACGCATCCATTGCCGGCCCTCCCGGCGCCGCTGCGCAGCGTGGCCTCAGTCGCCGGATTGGTGGCCAATCCCTACGATCTCGAACGGCTGCAGGCGATCGGCCGCGACGACCGTGTTCTCATTGTTGGCACCGGTCTGACCTCGGCCGACGTCATTGCAGCCCTCGACCGTAGAGGTCATCGCGGCCGCATCACGGCACTGTCGCGCCATGGCTATCGCTCGCATGTGCAGGCCGCCATGCAGGGCGACCCGATAGGCGACTTCACCAGCCTGCCTTTACGCAGCGCCACGGTGCTGCTCAGGCGCATCCGGGCCACGATCGCGGCAGCGACGCGACAGGGCGAAGACTGGTATCCGGTCCTCGACGCTGTCCGGCGTCAGGGGCAGTTGATCTGGCAGGCCTTGCCGCTCGCCGAGCAGCGCCGCGTGGTGCGCCATCTTCGCGCGCTCTGGGACGTGCATCGTTTCCGCATCGCGCCACAGGTAGCAGTCGTGCTGGATCGCCGCCTTGACGAGGGGACGCTCGCTTATCGCGCCGGATCGATTGTCGAGGCCGAAGCGGCCGACGGACGTATCCGCGTCACGCAGCGGTCAAGGCGCCGACACGACCTCATAGTTGAGACGTTCGACAGCGTGATCGTGACGACCGGGCCGGCGCATGCGGACATTCTTCGCACCAACACGGCGATTGCCGCCCTTGGACATCTGGGCCTGGTCCGTCTTGACCCAACCGGCCTTGGTCTCGGCACCGACAGCCACGGCCGCGCGGTCGGTAAGTCAGGTCACCCGGCCGACAATATTTTCATCAGCGGACCGCTGGCGCGCGGCAGCGTCGGCGAGCTGATGGGCATCCCTGAAGTCACCGCCCATGCCGAGAGCATCGCCACCGAAATTCACCAATGGTTGGGTTACCAGACGGCGTTGCGTCGCAGGGCGTCGTGAAGGTGCAAACACGATGAGGCTATCCAGATGACACTAACCGAACGCATTCTGCCGGATGAAACCCGGATTCCCCTGAAATTTGCGATGCGACACCTGGCCGGAGCCGTGTCCGTGGTCACCGCAGGCAGCGGCGACGAGCGGACGGGCGCAACAATTACCACAGCCCATTCCCGGTCGAACCGGAGGTGATGGTCGTCAGCATCAACCTGAGCTCGTCGACATGGGCAGCCATCAGCCGGCATCGGCACTTCTGCGCGAATGTGCTACGCGCCGACCAGATCGCGATCGCCGACCGCTTTGCTGGTCGAGGCGGCCTCAAGGGGCAGGCTCGCTACGAGGGTGCACGCTGGTCCACCCTTGCAAGCGGCGCATTGGCGCTCGAAGGTGCGCTTGCCGCGGTCGATTGCACCGTCGAGGATACCATAGTTCGCCACAGCCATGCGCTAATCCTCGGCAGCGTCCGGCATGTGGTGAGCGGGGAGCCCGGTCCGGCACTGATCTATCATCAGGGCGCATATGGATCATCTTGAGCGGGTTGGTACGTGTCGTTTTCTGACAGCCATGCAAATCTCGGAAAAGTGACGCTCGCGATGCTTGGCCTTCTGGCATACCAGAACCGCGAATGATCCGCGGCGCGGGAGCACGTAATTCAAACAACGGATGCCTTGAACCTCTGCAGATCGCCGACTGCAACAACGATTAAGAGGCTTGCTGATCGGAATCGTCGCAGGTCCTTCCTGGGCATTACTATCCGCGCCGATAAGCGGACGTAAAATGGAGGACACGCCAGGAACGGCTTGCGTCACCCCCCGAGGCAGTTTGCGGGCGCCGACCGGGCGGGCGGGTTGTATGATGCCCGGCGTGTTGGCCGGTTTAGAATGGAAGCTTGATTTCGCCCACCGAGAGAGGCCTACCGGCCGCTATGAGCGCCGCAACCGTCTCTCTGTCCTGTTGCCGGCGCTTCACGAGGCCGTTCAGCACCCTATCGAGAGATATCTCCCCGGCGCCGGCTACGGCCAGGACGAACATGCCGCCCGCTATGGCGAGATCCTTTTCGAGATGCAGCAATTCGTTCTGGTTGGCGAAATTGGTGTGGAACAAAGCTGCCGTTGCCAAACAGAACAGTCCGAGCGCCACCGCGCCCAGACGCGTCTGCAGACCAAGGCCGACCGAAAAGCCAGCTCCCAGCTGCAGCGCTATGGTGGCTATTAAAAGCGGCAGGCTGACGCCGAGCGCCGTCATCGCCTTGGCTGCACCGGCGAAATGCGTCGCCAGCTCCAGGCCTTCATGCACGAAGAGCAATGAGAGCAGCAGGCGACCCGTCAGCAGGGTCAAGTCGGTGAGATGTGGTTTCCAGGCGGTTTGTGTCGTTGTCACGATGGGCTCCAGGCAATGGGAAAGGGGCAGGCGCCTTGCAGCACCTGCCTGGTTTACTTTGTCACCTTGGTGTCGATGGCCTTGTGGAGGTCTTCGAGTTCTTCACAGCCGGCGGGACACAGCTTCTGCAGCGACGCCAACTGCTCGTTGGCCTTGGCCATGTCGCCGGTCTCTACATAGAGTTCGCCCAGATATTCGCGGGCGGCCTTGTGGTCGGGCTTCAGCTCGAGCGCCTTGTTGTAGTAGGTCAGCGCCGTGGTGAAATCGCCCGTCTTGCGCAGCGTGAAGCCGAGCAGGTTGTAGACGTCGGCCTGCTGGTTGTCCTGCGCGAGATCACGCAGATCGGCCAGCGCGCCCTTGTAGTCCTTGACGGCGATCTTGGCCTGGACGGCGGTGAGGTCGGGTGCATCGGTGCCTTCGAGGTCGTCGACCGCATAGGCCGGCATGATAGTGGCCACGGGAACGACGGTCAGCACGGCAATGGCGCCGAGCAGGCCAAACAGGGCGTGCTTGCCCAGATAGGATTGCTTCATCATCTTTCTCGCTTGGGTTGGGAGCTCGCGCTCAAATCTGAACTGGGGTGAAACCATAGGCATTGCCGTCTTTCACGAAGACGCCGGTGCCGGGGAACGGGAAATGCGAACCCGAGATCCGGATGTTGTCGGCGATCACGCGATCGATCAGCTTGTGCCGCGTGGTGATCGCCATCGGCCCGTCCTGGTCGTAACTGCCCTGCCACTCCGGATGCGGCGCCAGAAGGGCGGGCACATACATGGTGTCGGCCGAGATCATCAGCTGTTCCTTGCCGGAGTTGGCGAGGTAGACCGAATGTCCCGGCGTGTGGCCGGGCGCAGCGATGATCTGGATGCCGGGTGCGACTTCGGCGCCGTCATTGACCAGCTTCCAGTTCTTCCATTTCGGAAAGTTTTCGGCGATGCGCTTGCCCGCCGGCTTGCGGCCTTCCGGCAGCTTGGCCAGCCGGCTGGGGTCGGTCCACCAATTGTATTCCGTGGCGTTGACGATCAGCTCGGCATTGGGGAACACCGGTGCATCGGTCCCCTTTTCCATCAGGCCCCAGACATGGTCGGGGTGGAAATGCGAGATCATGATGGTGTCGATCGTCTTATAGTCGATGCCGGCGGCGGCCATGTTGGCCGGCAGATGGGTGGCATTGGTCTGCCATTGGCCGACGCCCGATCCGGCATCCATCATGATCAGCCTGCCGTTCATCTTGAGGACGATGACGGTGAGCGGGATGGGCATGAAGTCTGTCGTCAGGCCGGCCTTGGCAAGCGCTGCCTTGGTGTCCTCGACGGAAACATCCTTGATGAAGGCCGGGTCGTGCGGCTTGCGCCAGATGCCGTCATAGATGGCGGTGACCTCGATATCACCGACCTTGTATTTGTAGAAGCCGACGGTCGGCTCGACCGACGTTTCGGCGAAGGCGGGACGGGTGAATTCCAGCTTGCCGGCCAGACCGAAGGCGGTCGCGGCGAGCGTGGTTCCAAGCAACGTGCGACGTGTCATCATGAACATAGGTGATCTCCTGCAGCCTTATGGGGTGATGATGGAGAGCCAAAGGTTTGGCTCTCCATCGTGAGTGGTAAGAGAAGATGTTCGGAAGGGTGCCTTCAGCGGCCCCAGATGCCGTCGTTGTTGTGCCTGGTGATGATGTCCTGAACCGACCCCTGGCGCGGCCCGGTCGTCACCATGGTGTCGACGCCGGCTTGGCGCGGGGAGGGGGAAATGGAAGCAGTGGCATTGGTGTCAACGGTAGCGACCGGCTGATTGGAGTTGTTGCCGCCATGGTCGCTGCCGGCAAAGGCAGCGGTTGAGGCAAGCAGCATGGCAGCCACGCTGAGAGCGAGCTTGGTCATTTCGGTAGATCCTTTTTTCGTTTCTTGGGTGCGTGCCGGGAAATTGGCCCCGCTAACAACAAGACCCATCAGGACATCCCTTTATTCCCGGGCGGCGCGAAATTCTTTTGAGATTTCCCGAAAACAGGGGCCGGCGTCCGCCCCGAACTGGAGCCGACGCTGCACGAGGACGCGTTCGACGTCGGCGCCATGCTGCCGTGGTCTGTCACCCGGGCAGGAACGTCAAGGCTAGCGCAGGTCGGCACTCGATATCGGTTGGAGTGCCGACGGTCGGTTATCAGCCGGGGACGACCGCGGCGCGGAAGCGCGCCACGAAGTCGTCGAGCTCCGGCCGCTCCATGTCGGAAATCGCCCAGTAGGAGAAGGCGCCGTCGCTCCATTGCACCAGCGAGAAGCCGCCCTCCGAGAGATCGACGGGGTCGGTCACCGCCCCGGCATTTTGCGGCTCGGCGACAAGGGTGATCAAATGCTCGCGGTGGCGATAAACCAGCGCCGGCACTGCCCGGCCGCCAATGACCTCGACCCTGCCACCGATGAGCGCAAATCCGTCTTTCACCATATCAGGAGCCGGCGGCGAAAGGCCGAGCCTTGCATCGAGCCATGGCTTTACGGTGTGCCGGTCCGACGAGACTACATCGACGGGGCTGGTCGCCAGCAGGCTGCGTTGGTGGCCGCTGGCCACGCCTGCGGCAAAGCTATCGGCTACGCTAGGCTGCATCGCCCATTGCGTCGCGCCGCTGGCCAGAACAGCGCTGATCATGATCGAGGCCGCCATGGTGCGCCAGTCGAATGATCCGAAGTTGCGCGCCGACCACCACGTTCGAGCGGACTTCGCCCGTATCGGCGCTCTGGGCCGCAGCACCTCGACGCTGCCGGATGCTGCCATGGCTGCAATGCGCGCGCTGAACTCGTCGCTCACCTGGGGCTTCGGAAGCCTGGCCACAGCCCCTTGCAAGACCATGATGCGGGCATGTTCGGCCGCCAGCTTGGGATCGGCCGCGATGCGCCGCTCGACAGCCATGGCCGCGGCGGCGTCAAGCTCGCCATCTATCAGCGCGTGCAGCATCAGGTTCATGCCTGCGGCGTCCTCGGGCAATCCATCGTTGTGCGCACTCATTGCGCCCTCCCAAGGTCAGAGATCAGCAGTCCACGCGCCCGCGCCAGCCGCGACATCACCGTGCCCATCGGCACGCCCAGCATGGCTGCGATATCGCGGTAGGCTAGGCCATTGACGTCGCGCAGCACGAGCGTTTCTCGAAAGGGTTGCGGCAGAGCGGCGATCGCCGCCTCCAGGGCCGCCACGTCTGCCCTGGCAATCAGGCTCGCCTCCGGGCTTTCGCTCTCAGTCGGATCGACTGCGTGAGCGGCGCTCACCTCGTCGAGATCACCGAGGTCGCCCACCGAGACGATGCTGCGCGGGCGATTGCGCGCCAGCCATGTGTAACACGAGTTGCGAACGATGGTGAGCAGCCAGGCACGTGCATTGCCGCCGGCATAGCTTGCGATGTTGGCGTGTGCCTTCATGCAGGCGTCCTGCACGACATCCTCGGCGTCGGTGGCATTGCCGGTCAGCCAGCGGGCCAGCGAAAGCGCGTCGGCGAGATGGGGCATTACCACTTCGCCGAAGCGGTCGGCTCGCGCATTGCTGCTTAGCATCGGTACACCGTCACATGCGCCTCGCCTTGAGTGCTCATGGGGCGAGAATGGTTCTGCGTTGCGATCGAACCCAGAGGAAACATCCCGGGTCGCCAACTGCGTTGAATGTGAGGGCAAACGTCGCATCGGTGTCAATCACGCACTGGACCGCAAACATGCATCCAGATGGATGCTTCTCGAGCACAAGCATTGCCGAATTCACGACCCATTTCGCATGCGCGGCACCTCAGCTTTCCCGATCCCGACCGCGGCAGCACCTTCGGCAGACAGGTGAGCCAGCCGGCCGCCGGCGGCCGACCTATCGCCTTCCAGAGGTCCTGGAACGCGTCGACCGATACCGTCGTGCTCGGCAATGTGTGGGTTTGCAGTGCGGCGTCCCTTCAAGGTCAATCAGCAGCTCATGCATGGAGGACCAGGGCAAGCGGCTTTTTATTCCCGGACAGCGTGATTCTTTCTCGGCAATGTGATTGGTCCGGGCGCCCTGGTTTTGGCATTGCGTTTGATGAAACTACTCGATCGTCCGGCGTCAATCCCAATCCTGCAGAACCAGCTTATTCGTGAGATGCACTACTGGCTGCTGACAGGTCGCCACGGTGCAGGCATCCACGCGCTCGGGAATCACCGACAGCCATGCAAGCCGCCTCGGGCCGGCCGTCGCGCTTATCAGAGCGGCCTATGCGGAGGCGCTGACGGTGGAGAATTGGCCGAAGTCGCCGGCATGAGTCGTTCTCACTCAGTTCGATCGTCGGCCGCCCGTCCAAGCGAGAACGGTTGAGCTCCCGTTCATCAAGCATATCCAAGTTTGATGCTGTCAAACCATCGTTTCATTCAAATCACTTTAGAAAATTTGGGGTGAGCGTAGACAAGATGCCGCCTGTGCGTCCGCCGATAATTGATTGCTGGACGACTTGAGACATGGGATGCGCATTTTGAACGTACGATCTAGGTATCTTCGTGCTGCCCCGGTTAAGTTCGACATGGAAGCTTTTCTTTGTGGCCGACATCATTGGCATGAGTTCCATTCTGAAGCTTTTCAGCGAGACCGGTCCGACGATGAATGTCAATTCAACCGCGGCCAAGCTCCGACAACCATGGTTTCACCAGGTATAAGCGTGGCTAGTCCTCAGAGGGTTCCGGGCAGGCTTTGGTATGTGGCCCTCGCGGGGGCTGTTTGTGGGATGTTTACATTGGTGTTGTTCCTCGTTTCATCAAAGCAATCCCTGCCTCTGCGCACGACCTATGTAAAATATGGATGCATTCCCGACGATCCTGCAAAACGCGAATGGGATCAATATCTTGGGCTGTCGACCTGCAAATGAGCAGCATGCCGATGCTAAGCTCAGCCCGGGCTTGGCCGGGTCTCGATAAATCGGCCTTACCCTGAACGATGTCGCCGGGCGATGCTGGCGCCGCATCTGTATGTTGATTACCGGTCGACTGGCAACGTTGGTGTCCCAGCCAGCAG
The DNA here is from genome assembly GCF_030323165.1 of Mesorhizobium sp. C416B. Lineage (NCBI taxonomy): Bacteria > Pseudomonadati > Pseudomonadota > Alphaproteobacteria > Hyphomicrobiales > Phyllobacteriaceae > Mesorhizobium > Mesorhizobium sp. C416B. Next base: position 2,167,487 of record NZ_CP100471.1, on the reverse strand, counting down.
CGACTGACTTGGCAAGGTCCTCATGGAACCTGATTCGGAAATTGAGAGTGATGCGTCTCTTGCCGCCAACGTACGACCAGGAATGCTGCGCCCGGCGGCCAGTCGGACGCGCTTCGTCACAATCCGTTAGGGCATCCAACCTGCTCGACATTCATTGCCTCACGACTGGGGGATGAGCAGATCCAAAAGATGAAGTCCGCACGTTGTGCCGGGAAAAATATCAGGCTGTAGCGCGCATATTGTACGCTGTTGCTCCCGTTAACGAGCTGATGCGTATTGAGCATCAAGAGACTTGGGTTCGTACGATATATGCGGGTTTAGAATTCCTGCAGGATCGAGAGCAGCGCGGATGCGGTTCATCGCTGCGATTTCGGCCGTTGATCGCGATCGCCAAAGATGGGCCGCCTTCTCTCGGCCGATCCCATGTTCGGCAGAAATCGAAGACGGTTCGTACGACGCCAAGGCGTCATAGACGCATTCCTCGATAAGGCGTGTCGCGTCGGACAAAGACCCGTCGTGTCCGATCATGAAATGAATGTTGCCGTCCGCGAGATGCCCAAAATAGTAGGCGACGGCGTCTGATATTCGGGCTTTGAGGCGCGCTTCGACGTCTGCGATGTAAGCGGCATACTTATGTGGTCGCATACTGACGTCAAAGGAAAGCACATGTTCATGGGCCCGCTCGATGACATCGGACCCATCACGGATGGACCAGAGACGGCTCTCCTGGACAGGTGTCGTCGCCAGCGCGCTATCGATAATGTCGTCGATGCCCACCAAAGCTCCGACCAGACTGTCGACTGCTTGTTCGCCACTATCCATGCCCTCGACCTGGGCGAGAAGATAAACGGGATGGCCCGGTGGAAGCGGAGGTGTTTCTTCCGACAGTGCAGTGCTCACTTTCTCGAAGTATCGGTTCCACATGATCTCCAAGGCCAGCAAAGAATGGCCGCAGGCTCTTTCTAACGCTTCCATCACTGTGAGAGCGCTGTTGAGGTGGTCGAGCGCCAACAGAACACTCGCCGTGCCGGCCGGGCGTCGGCTGAGCTTCAGCAACGCTTTGGTCACTACACCCAGCGTTCCCTCGGAGCCGATGAATATCTGCTTCAGGTCGTAACCCGCGTTGTTCTTAGGTAAACCCCTCAGATCGGTAACGATCGACCCATCGGAAAGGACCGCCTCAAGCCCGACAACGTTGGATCGGGTCATGCCGAAGCGGATGACGGAGTTCCCGCCCGCGTTCGTGGCGATATTTCCGCCGATGGTGCAGCTACCCCGAGCGCCGAGATCGACCCCATATCGTAGATCGTGGTCCGCAGCGAAATCATGGACCGCCTCCAACTTCGTTCCTGCCCCCACCACAACCAGGCGCGTGCTCGGGTCGAAGCTCTCGATCCGATTTAGCCTCTCGGTGGAAATTCCGAAGTAGTGCGATGGGGTGTGGGTACCATGCACGAGCCCGGTGAGCCCGCCCAGCGTAACCACTGGAGCCTGTTGCCCGTGAAAGAGCTTCAGGCACTCCGCCACTGCCTTGGTGGTCCCGGGTCTGACGACAAGCGCTGGGCCACCTGGCGGCCCGGCAATGACATTCGACTCGCCCACGACCTGCCGAAGTCCAGCCTCAAGGGTCTCGTTGTTCATGACACGCCTGCGCCTGAAAACATTGCCGCGTCATTGTCTATCTGGAGCAGGGTCGGTCTGTTTCTCTTGAAAGCTTCCTTGAGCTCACGGCTGAGCTGTTCGAGCGATTCAATTTGAACGGCATGGCATCCGAAGCCCGTCGCAATCATCTGGAAGTCGGGCGTGTAGAGATCCACGCCCACTGTGGGGATGTCCGACGCAATCATGGCATCTCTGATTTCGCCATATGCCCGGTTGTTCCAGAGAATAACGGGAAGGCTGACTTCATTCTCAACTGCCGAGGTGAGTTCCTCGATCGTGTAGAGGAAGCTGCCGTCGCCTACGATCGCGACCACCTGACGATCCGGGCAGCCGATCTTCGCTCCGATGGCGGCGGGGAGGGCGCTTCCAAGGGTGCCGTAGCCGTTCGGGAACAGCCAAGTGCCAGGCTCTTTCGAGGGGAAGAAGTGATTGCCTGTGTACGCAAGCTGGGTGGAGTCGGCGCAGATGACGGCATTCGGATCAAGCGTTGCCGCTATGGCCCCCAAGATCGGCTTGTGCTTGTGGGACTCCGCGGACCAACCTGCGTCTTTTTCCACTGCCGCCCTGATGCCGGCGACTCGTCGCTGAGCAATTTCACTCTGATCCGCGTCGGCACCGCCGCACCCTTCGACTATCGCCTGGAGCGCGACCTTGGCATCGGAGAGCATAGCGATGCGCGGGAGATAGTTCATGGTCAACTGTCGCGGATCGATGTCGATCCTGATCAACGCACCATTTATCCGGTAGCTCTTGCAGGTGTAGAGCAGGTCCGTCTCACTGAGTTCCGTCCCCACTGCCAGCACTACGTCGGCATCCTCGATCGCGCGGTGCATCGGAGGGAATGGAAGACTTGAGCCAAGGGAAAGGGGATGGGTTTCTGGCAGGATTCCCTTACCGGTATTCGTCGTCACCACGGGAATGCCAAGTTGCTCTGCGAGCGCCAGGACTTCCCGGTTCGAGCTGCGAGCTCCTCCGCCGACGATCATGATGGGGCGCTTGGCGCCCATTAGCATCGAGGAGACTCGGCTGATCACATCCGGGTGCGGCCCGGGTCTATACAGTTGGAGCGCTTGCTCGCCAGGAACCGCCACCTGCGAACTGAGGAGGTCTCTCGGAACTTCGATCAGGGCCGGCCGCGGACGCGACACCTCCATTGACGACATGGCCCGGTGGAAAACCTCCTCGATGTTTGAAGGCTCCAGCAAGGTATGGGTGAAAGCAGCAATCTGCTCCTGGACAGCGGACTGCGATTTGGTCTCGTGCAGGGCGCCGCGGCCCACTCCGATTTCTCCGCGCAAGTTGTTCGCGGCGATCACGAACACCGGAATGGAGTCCGAATGGGCTTCAGCAATACCTGTGGCAGCGTTGAGCACACCGGGTCCGGTGATGAGCATGCACGCGGCCGGTCGGCCGGTCGCGAAGGCGTAGCCGTATGCCATGAACGCTCCGCCCTGCTCGTGCCGAGGCGTCACGTGCCTGATCCGCCGTTCGGGAAGGGATTTATAAAAGTCGACGGTGTGCACCCCGGGGATGGAGAAGATCGTGTCGATCCCATAGGATTCCATGAGACGAAGAATGGCGTCCGCCACCGTCGTCTCGCCGATTTGCTTTTCGCCACCCATATCAGGCCTCCCCGCCTTTGGTCAGAACCATGACGGCCCTGGCAATCTTGCGCGCGGAATTGACGAGGTCGGCCGTCCCGACATGTTCCTCAGGTGTATGCGCCCACTTCTCGTCACCAGGACCAAGGCCGATCGTGGGGATGCCGGCGGCGTTCATGAACGTGCCGTTCACGCCGAAACGCCAGGCGGAGATGGACGGGGCGGTGTCGTCGACGTCGAGTGCGGCGACGATGGCGGCCTGAGCCACCAGGCTGGTTTGTGGGGTGAACATCAACGGGTAATGGTTGGTGACTTCGGCCGTCCACTTGACCCCCTCGGTTTCTCCGTATGCGGACTTTAGGATTTGACGGATTTCCGACAGGCAGCTCTCTTCATCCTCTCCCCTGATGTAGCGACGGTCGACCCTCATCTTCACGAGGTCCGGTACGACGGCGGTGCCATTGTCCGGGAAGGAATGCATGCCGGTCACGACGACCGTGGCAGGGCCAAGGAGCTCGTCTTCGGGCAGCGTAGACGAGTATTGCTCCAAGGCACCGATGAACGCCGTCGATAGATAGATCGCATTGATGCCATTCGACGGCTCCGACGCATGGGAGGTTCGCCCATGGAAACAGACCTCGAACTCCAGCTTGCCGCGGTGACCGAGATAGACTTGCCCCCTCGTCGATTCCACGGAGATTCCGTAGTCCGCGCGAATGCCTCCTTCAATAACCGACTTCACACCCTTGGGAGAGTCGGTCTCTTCCTCGACGTCGGCGACAACGATGACATCGCCGCCCGGCTTCAGCCCGCTGCGCTTCAGGGCACCCACCGCATAGACGGCCGAGATGACGTTGCACTTCATGTCACACGATCCACGGCCGAAAATGGCCTGACCGCTTTCGCCCCAACGGGCGGCGTCCACGAGCTCACCGGAGAACGGATTCTGCATAGCGCCAACCGGGACCTGATCGATGTGGCCGTTGATCATCACGGATGGGCCGGTCCCGTCACCGAAAACCGTCCCGATGACATTTCCGTTCGCATCGATTTTTACGTCGTCAAAGGAAAGCTCGATCATCTTTTCGGCGACGAATTTCGCGACATCCGCCTCCTGGCCGGTGAGGCTCTCGATCCGTACCACCTCCTGGCAAGCCGCGATAAGCGCATGAGCGTCGATCGCTTCGTCAATGGCCGCACCAACTGAATTTCTGAGCATGATTAAGTACTCTTCTGTCTACTGTCGACATTTTCGGCCTTTAGGAACGGCCTCATGTCGGGATTGATGGGAAATTTGGTGCTGAGCTCATGATGCTGCCGTCCGGCCGCGTTGAGCTATTTCGTGGAAGCAAAGGCGTCCAGTGATGTCATTATGTGCTCAGCGAGCGCTGCGGCGGCCTTGTCTGGATCGCCGCTTTCTATCGCTTGCACGAGAGGCTCATGCTCCTGCGCCACGTCCATGAGGCTCTTGTAACCTGCATTGTCGATCGTAAGCGCGAGGCGAAGATGGTCGAACAGAAGCCCGGCGACCTTTTCGATGTACGGGTTCTTGGCCATCCGCCACAGAGCTTCGTGGAATTCAAGTTCTGCGTCGACCAAGCCAGGCAAATCGCCATTCTTCGCAAAATTCGACATCGTTTTGATGAGCTTGCGCAGCTTCTTGACGTCTTCGGCGGTATGGCGCTCGGCCACCGCCCTGATCGCCAACGCCTCGATGGCATTCCTCACGACATACAATTCGCGGATTTTTTCCGCACTCATCTGGATAACCGAGGTGCCGTAATGGGTGCGGCTCTCAAGAAGTCCGGCTTCGGTCAGACGGTTGACGGCTTCGCGGATCGGCGCGCGGCTGATGCCGAGAGATTTGGCGATGGTCGCTTCGACGATGCGCTCCCCCTGGGCGATCTGTCCTGAAAGAAGTTTGGCGCGGAGGTCGAAGTACACCTGATCGGCAACCGAATTACGCTGGATCACCAAACCGTTGGTTTCATCTTGTTTCACGACACCCATGGTGGGCCTCTCTTCATGGTTGGCGCAGCCTACCGGATTCGGTCCAGCATCAGCGCAGGCAACTTAGCGGAACTTGCGGAAAAAGAATACGAAACCGTGCAACAGTACTGGTTCGCTCCGTTTTCCAGTGTGGAGAACCTCCCCGGCTCTTCGCCAGGGAGGATGGACGGATTACGCGGCAGACTTCACAGACTTGCGCAGTGAAGAGCCAGCGCGGTCGAGAGTATCAACGATCTGGTCTGCCTCCGCTTCGGTAAGCACCAGTGGAGGAAAGAACTTCAGACCGGGCGGATCGATCTCCGCGACGCTGTGGCATAAAACGCCATCGTCGAGAATTTTCCTGTAGAGTTCACGCCCCAGATCCCGGTTGGCAACTTGAACCGAGACGGCGAGCCCGAAGGATGTAACGCCCTTGAGAACGTCGGAGTGTTTCGAGCAGAGCGCTTGGAAGGCGTTGTGGAGGTACGCTCCAACTTTGCGGACGTTCTCCAACAAAGCCGGACTGGAGGCGACGTCAAGCACCTTCGCCGCGACAACACAGCTGATCTCGTTGCCGCCGAGGCTGGAGATATACGCGAACCGATGCTGATTCATGCAGTGCTCGTAGATCTCCGCCCGCATCAATACGGCACTCGCTGGGTACAGGCCGCCCGACAAGCCCTTCCCGGTGATCATCATGTCCAGATCGATGTCATACTGCTCCGAAGCCCACAGTGTCCCCGATCGACCCAGACCTGCGCGTGTTTCGTCCACGATGAACAGGACCCCGCGCTCTTTGCAAAGGCGGGAAGCCTGGGTGAAGAAGTCGTTGGAAGCCGCCTCGAAGGTCTCGTAGTCCATCGGCTCGATGATGAAGGCCGCGATCTCGGAGGTAAGAAGACGGTCGAGTTCCTCGAGATCGCCGAACCGCTCGAGAAAGTTCGAGTGCGAAGGGAGATTATAGTGGTCGATGATCCCTTCTTCGGGCGAGCCCGTGACGATAGCCGCAAATCCTGTATGGCCGTGATATCCATGCCTGTAGGCAAGCATCTTCTGGCGCTTGGTGACGCGGAACGCGAACATTGTCGCCAGATCGACTGAAAGAGTTGAGCAAAGAGTAATCACGCTCCGATTCAGATGGGCCTTGGGCGCGAGCGCCGCCAGCTTGTCCTGGAGTTCCAAATATTTGGCATTGGGTACCGACCAAAGTCCGGTGTCCCGGCCGTCGTCGAGCGCCTGCCGCAGCACAGCCAAGATCTCCGGATGGCGATGTCCCAACGCGTGCACGCCGCCACCGGTGCCGCAGTCGATCAGGCGCCGCTTGCCCTCGATGTCCCACATGTAAACGCCTTCGCGTTTGCCGATGACGAACTCAGCGCCTTTCGCCTTCTGCCGCTCAGCATTTGACCGCCAGGATCGCTCGATGAAGGCGTCGAAAATTTCGGCACTTGTGTGAAGTGCCTTCTGGTTTTCGGTTGTCATTTTTACGATTCCATTCTCGCAGTCACTGCGCATCCAAAGCGAAGTGCCAAACCTTCGAGACGATCTTCCATCCGCCGGCGGTTTTGGCGCAGGTCAGTTCGTCCACGAAGTTCTTCGGAATGAAAATCTCCTTGACCCGAAGATGGGCTGTCGTGGGGCTGGCGATCTCGATCGAAACGACCTCGTCTCTCCTTGGATCGTTGCGGGAAGCCGGTGAAACACGGCCCCGCACGATCTCGATGTACTTGTCGACCCCCATGATTACGGGTTCAGCTTCCGTGAAGCAGTAGAGCATCGCCGCGGGATGAAACACCTCAGCGAAGAGGTCCGCCTTCCCGAAATACAGCGCGTCGAAATACTTGTTTGCGAGCTCGCGCAACGCGGCTTGGCCTGACATGATGTCCTCCCTTAGGTTTGTTCTGTTCGGGCCGATCAAGCCTGTTTCGTAGTGCGGTTCTGGTGGGCTACCGCCGCCAGGCACGTGAGCTCGAACATCAGGTTCGCGGCGTTGATGCAGGTGATCCCGGTCGGATCGAGCGATGGCACGACCTCGCAGATGTCACCGCCGATCAAATCGATGCCATTGAGCGACCGCAGGATCATTTGGGCATCCCGCATCACGATGCCGCCTGGTTCTGGGACACCCGTGCCGGGTGCGTCCTTCGGGTCCAGGCCGTCGATGTCGATCGAGAAGTAAGTCCGGCCGGCGCCGATTACGCGTTTGATCTCCTCGATGACCGCTGCGCGGCCCATCGTCTCGAACTCGTCCATCGTGATCATTCGGATGCCGACCTGACCACCATAGACGATGTCGTCGTCGCCATAGCGGGTGCCCCTCAGACCGACCTGGACGATCCGCTTGGGATCGAGGAGGCCTTCTTCCACGGCACGGCGCACGAAGGTGGCGTGGTTGTACTTCGTGCCCATGAACTCATCGAAGGTATCGGAATGCGAGTCGATCTGGATCAGGCCAACCGGGCCGTCCTTCGCGATCGCCCTGAGAATTGGAAGCGGGACCGTGTGGTCTCCGCCCACTGAGATGGGAACGGCCCCGGCTTCGTGGACGCTTTTGAAGAAATCCTCGATGCGCTCGACGCTCTTCTCGACGCTGAGGGGATGGGTCGGCGCGTCGCCGATATCGGCGATGTTTGCTATGCGGTATGGCGCGACGCCGGTGGTCGGGTTGACCTGTCGGATCAGGCGGGAGGCTTCGCGAACGCCCGCCGGTCCCTGTCTCGCACCGGACCGGTACGTCGCACCGAGATCCAGTGGAACGCCGACCAGAGCGATGTCGATAGAGGACGAAATCTCGGATCGTGCGGCGCGCATGAACGTCGCGATCTCGGCGTATCTGGGGGTAATAGATGAATCCACTGGATTGAATTCGTTGTTCGACATTTCATTCCTTTCTTGTCGACCACTGCGGTCTAATGGCTGCGAAATTCGGAACAGGCCTCTTCAATGCCTCAACAGGTGGAGCATGTGCTTGCGGTAGCGGGTGAATTCCTCGCTCGCGACGACATCGGCGACGCGCGGCCTCGGCAGTTCGATCCTGAAGTCTTCGATGATCCTGCCGGGGCGTGCGCTCATGACCAGCACGCGATCCGCGAGATAGACGGCTTCCTCGATATCATGCGTCACGAAGATCACGGTGGTCCGCTTGCTAGACCAGACGTCGAGCAGCAGTTCCTGCATCCGCGAGCGCGTCTGAGCGTCGAGCGCGCCGAACGGCTCATCCATCAACAGAACGCTAGGTTCCATCGCCAGGGCGCGGGCGATCGCCACGCGTTGCTTCATGCCACCCGACAGGACTTTCGGAAACTGGTCGGCATATTCCTTGAGGCCCACGATCTCAATGAGTTCATTGGCGATTTGGGAGACCTTGACCTTCGGCCAGCGGTTCAATTTGGGGCCGAACTCGATGTTCTGCCTCACTGTAAGCCATGGATAGAGCGAATAGTTCTGGAAGACCATTCCGCGATCAGGGCCTGGTCGGGCAACCGATCGTCCATCGACCTTGATGGACCCGGTCGAAGCTCCCACCAGCCCGCCCACGACATTGAGCAAAGTGGATTTTCCGCATCCGGATGGCCCGAGAAGGCAGACGAACTCGCCTTGCTCGATTTCCAGATGGGTATTCGTCAGCGCTATCTGCGGAGCTTCCCGATGCCGGGCGAATTCCACGCTGACGTTGTCGACAAGAACGCGTGTCATGGTGGTCCTCAGTACATGTAGGGGAAGAACTTGCGGTGCGCATAGCGGAATGCGAGGTCGGTCAAGACCCCCAGAATGCCGACGGCCACGATGCCGGCGATGACCTGGTCCGTCAGAAGAAAACGCTGGGATTGCAGGATGGCGATCCCCATTCCCTTGTCTGCTCCGACGAGCTCCGCGACGATGACATAGGTCCAGGCGATGCCCGCCGTAATGCGGAGCGCGTCCACAATTGCCGGGATGCAGGCTGGCAGCAGAACCTTGAAGAACACCTGTCGCGAGCTCGCTCCAAGCGAGTAGGCACTGTTCATCAGGTCACTGGAAACGCCTTCCGAAATGCTGGCGATGAACAGGACTAGCGGGAAGAACGTGCCCATGAAGACGATCGAGATTTTCTGCGACTCGTTGATCCCGAGCCAGATGATCATCAGCGGCACGAAGGCGGTTGCAGGCAGATAGCGCGCGGTGCTGAGCAACGGCTCGAGAAGGGAACGGAAGAACGGGAAGTTCCCGATGAGGATGCCGATCGGCACAGCCACTGCTGCAGCGAGAAGGAATCCGCCGAATACACGGTACGCGCTCGCCCAGACATCCGCCAAATAGCCGCCGTTTACGACCATGGTGGCCAGACGACTGGCGACTGCGATGGGGCTGGGAAGGAAGAAGGGTTGAATCCAACCGGCCTCGGTGACAAGCAACCACAGCAGAAAAAAGGCCAGTACGCCGACGACGGAAATCGTCATCCGCTCGCTTGCAGGCAGGATTGCCCTGGGTCTCAAATATGTCTGGACCTTGATCAGGAAGCTTGGGCGTCTCGGAGAGACGCCCGCCGTTTTGAGTTCGCTGTTCATTGGAAGCACTTGCAAAGTCCGCATGGTCCCATCAGGCTCACTTTGCCAGTTCGCCGGCCATGCCGACGACCTTTGCCGCGTCCGGCGTCGAGCGCAGCACGCCGATCTTGTGATAGAATTCACCGGCCTGCGACACGAGTGCAAAGGCCGGGCTGCGGTCACCGGAGAAGAACGCCGCGTTGTCCTGTTTGGTAAAGAAGCGAACGTCCTTCAGCGTCCCCTCGAGCGTCTCGGTGCTCATCTTCAGATTGCGAGCAATGATCTCATTCGCCTCCGCCGGATTCTTCCCCATGAAGGCAATGCCTTCGAAGTAGGCGCCGACGAAAGCCTTCATCTCCGTCTTGTGCTCGTTGGCATAGTCTGACTTCGCGGCGAGCGCATCGACGATCAGGCCGGGCATCGAGCTGGTGTCGGCCAGAATTTTGCCGAACTTGGTGGCTGCGGCCTTGGAAAGCCAGGGCTGCCACGTCACGGCTGCATCGACGCTACCGGCAACGAAGGCTGCGCCGGCGTCACCGGACTTCATGTCGATGATTTGGACGTCTTCGAGCGTCAATCCGGCCTTGTTGAGGGCCTGCGCCAGAAGGAACTGGGAGACCGAGCCTTCCTGAACACCGACGGATTTTCCCTTCAGGTCCGCGACGGTGGCGATCTCTTTCTTCGCCACGATTCCGTCGCCGCCGGCCGACTCGTCAAGCGCGGTCAGCACCTTCAGGTCGGCTCCATTTCCCGAAAACAGCGCGAAGTTGTCCATCGTCGAGGCGACGATGTTGATCTGACCGCCCTGCATTGCGGCGATGGCGTCGGATGATGCCTCGATGATCTGCAGGTTTACGTCAAGTCCTGCCTTTTCGAAGAAGCCCTTTTCCTTGGCGATGTAGAGCGCGCCGTAACCGATCCAGGTCGAGTGCGCGACCGAAATTTTTTCCGCCGCATCAGCGGCGTTCCAGCTTGCAGACATGGCGATTACGCCCGCGAGAGCGAGTCCCTTAAGCAGTTTCATTGACGTTCCCCATCGCTGTTTTTTGACGACTGTCTTCTGTCGACAATATTTCGTCTCACATAAGTCCGATCTAGTCAATGCGAAATGGTCCTCTCGCGATAACTGTGATTTATGGGGCTGGCATCACCCCATCAAGTCGTGCGGGATTATCCTGAAACGGCGGAGGCACGGTCGAAAGGCGGAGTATGCGCGTAGAAATCCCACCCCTGGACAAGGTTGATATCCGGCTCCTTCGGGTCTTCAAGGCGGTGACCGAATGCAATGGTTTCGCGGCCGCAGAGGAAACGCTAGGTCTGGGTCGATCAACGATCTCAATCCACATAGCAGATTTGGAGACGCGCTTTGGCCTGAAGCTTTGTGTTCGCGGTCCTAGCGGGTTCTCGCTGACGCCACAGGGACAGGTTGTGTATGAGGCCACCCTGCGGCTCTTTAGCGAGATCAACAGTTTCAGAACAACGGTTGCCGGTTCCAAGGGGCAACTCATGGGCGAACTGACGATATGGCAGATGGAAAACATAGCCAGCGATCGGCTGAACCCCTTGGTTGGTGCGCTTCGGCGATTTCGAGAGCGTTCGAATGGCGTTGAGATAACCATGAATGTTGTGCCGTCCAACGATGTCGAGCGGGGTGTCTATGACGGTCGTTGCGATCTTGGTCTTACCGGAAGCCGAAGCCCGCTGAATGGCTTGAAGTATGAGCAGGCCTACTCCGAAAGAATATCGCTTTACTGTGGTTCGAAGCATCCACTTTTCGATCGTTCGGCAAGTGCGCTTAGCGATGATGACCTTCGTCAAGTCGATTTCGTCCGGCGAGGGTTTGTAACGCGGCAACAGGAAATGGTTGAAACCAATTGGAACTCAACCGTCGTTTCGATGCACGTCGAAGCGACCCTCGAATTCATCTTGACGGGTCTCCATATCGGCTATCTTCCGGATCAGTACTCTGCGGCATGGGTTGACCTGGGCATACTGCGAAAGATCAATCCGGAACGATTCAGCGTGGATTGGCCGGTGTACATCGTGTCTCGGGAGAGCAACGCTCCCTCTGTCCTCGTCTCGACGTTTCGAGATGATCTCCTCAGCGAGTCGCGGCAACTTGCAAACCAGGAGGCGAATTGAACCACGTCAGAAGAGGGTTTTGGCGATCAGCGCCAGCACTCTTTCTCCCTCCCTGAATTGCTCTTTGTCGATAAACTCGTCGACCTGATGAGCCTGTGATATGCTCCCTGGCCCAAAGACCACTGTGGAAAGCCCCGCGGCCTGGAAGAAGCCGGCTTCGGTTGCATACGACACGGCCTTCACATCCGGCGAGGAACTGAAGCGGCTGACGAGCTGTTCCGCAACACTGGAGGCCTCTCTGACAAGTGGCGGAATATCGAAACGCTCCGTGATCTTGATCTCACAACCGGGAGCAGTCGCGCACAGCCCAGGAAGCACAACATCGCGCGCAAGGTTTGAAATCCGGGCAAGGATAGTTGCAGCCTGGCCCTGCTCCACTGTTCGGGCCTCCATCTGGAAGCTGCACCGCGCTGGGATGACGTTTCCAGCGGTGCCTCCTTCGATGACTCCGACAGTGACAGTGGGATGCGGCACGTCGTAGAGCTCGGCATTCGGTGACGGCTGCTTCTCAAGCTCCCTGGCAATCTCCTCCACCTCGCAAACCAGGCGGGCGGCCGCGTGAATGGCATTCGCGCCCAGATGCGGAAGACTTGAGTGGGCCGCCTTGCCGAGAACCTCGATCGTCCAATCGAGCGCGCCTTTGTGCGCGCCTACAACCTGCATTTCGGTGGGTTCGCCGACGATGACCGCGAGAGGCTTCGGAACCGACTTGGCGATATGGCGCACGATCGGTTTTACCCCTTCACAGGAGATTTCTTCGTCATAAGAAAACGCAAGGTGGAGCGGCTTGGTGAGCTCGGCAATGGGCATGGTCGCGGCAAGCGAGAGGGCAAGGGCGAGGAAGCCTTTCATGTCCACCGCACCACGCCCGTAGAGGCGTTTATCCGCCTGCCGCAACGCGAATGGGTCGGAAGTCCAGGGCTGGTTCCCCGCGGGAACCACGTCCATATGGCCCGACAGGACAATTCCGCCCGGAACCATTGGTCCGAGCGTCATGAGCAGGCTGGTTCGGGTGCCATCGGCTGAGGGGAACCTTTGGATGGTCGCCCCCAGGGATCTGGCGAACGTTTCGACATAGTCCGCGATGTCGTGGTTGGATTGACCCGATAGCGACTTAAATCCCACCAGCTTGGATAGGATCTCGATAGCGTCTGTGGAGGGCATCCTTCATTCGACCTTTGGTTCCAGTGGCTGCGACGGCGACTTAGCCCGAAGGATGAAGCCGCCGTCGCCGTCAGCCGGCAAATGGGAGGATGCCGTTGGCCGCCGCGCCAACATTGTGCATTCCGCGGAGTATGAGAGGTGAGCCAGGCAAGCCGATATGTCCTTGCAATACATCCAACCGCCGAGACGAACGTTCCCCAGACTTGGGCTCCCAGTAGACCCCAATCGGACGGCACATGATGTCAAACTTTCAAACAAGGGTTTGAGAGCCATATTGTCGACAGTGGACAATAGGTTCGCCATGCTAGATATCGGCGACGTGTGAGATGAGGTTTCAGATTGGACTGGGCTGGACAGATCGCGTCGGGGACGGTTTTGACCGTTGGGCTGGCACTTGCGACGCTTCCGGTAGGGCTCTTGCTTGGATTGGTGCTGGCCTTGGCATCAAGGTCGGAAAGTCTTTGCCTGCGGTCCGTTGCGGCGGTCTACTCGACAGTCTTCCGCGGCTTGCCGGAGCTTCTGACGCTGATCGTGATCTACTATGGAGCGCAGGAACTGCTCAATCAGTTCGCAGACGAAATCGGGATTGACGGCTTTGGCGAGATCAGCCCGTTTGCAGCGGGCGTATTCTCCCTGGCTCTCGTTTTCGGAGCCTTCTCCGCGGAAGTCTTCCGGTCTGCGCTGAACTCCATCGCCAGCGGCCAGGCCGAGGCCGCGCAGGTGATCGGCCTTAATCGCTTTCAGACATTCAAGGATGTCATCGCACCTCAGATGCTGCGGGCGGCGATGCCTGGCCTGTCGAATACGTGGATTGTATTGTTGAAAGATACATCATTGGTCTCGATCATCGCGCTCAATGACCTCATGCGGACGACCAGCCTGGCGGTATCGAGCACCAAGCAACCGTTCGCGTTCTACGGGGCCGCCTGCATCATCTATCTCCTGTTGACCACGGTCTCGGAACGCACCGCAGGTGTACTCGAGGCACGGTTCTCTCGCGGATATGCCAGGAGCGCGTCTTGAATTTGTTCCTGCCCGATTTTGCCCCTCAGCTTCTGGCCGGTTTTGCCGTCACCCTGAAGATCGTGGCCGTGTCCGCCTTTCTGGGGTTCCTTGCGGCGATTCCGCTGACGATGGCGCTTCTCAGTGGTCGTGCATCCATCCGTCTCATAGCCAGTTCATACCTGCTCTTCTTCCGCGGTACGCCGCTGCTCGCACAGCTTTTCCTGGTCTACTATGGAAGCGGCCAGTTCCGCACAGCCCTGGACCATGTCGGCCTCTGGTGGCTCTTCGCAGACCCCTTCTTCTGCACGATCTTGACGTTTTCGCTGAACACCGCAGCCTATCAAGCCCAGATTTACCGCGGCGCCATAAACTTGGTCGCGCGCGGGCAAACCGAAGCGGCGCAGACCCTCGGTTTGTCCCCCTACAACACGTTTGTCGACATCTTGATTCCGCAAGCGATGGTCGTCGCGGTGAGACCGCTCGGCAATGAACTCGTTCTTCTTGTAAAGGCGAGCGCCGTCGCCTCCATCGTCGCCGTCTATGACCTGATGGGTTCCGCCAGATTGGTCTATGCGCGGAGCTTTGAACTAAGCCCATATCTTTGGGCGGGGCTTATCTACATCTGCTGCGTTGAGGTGCTCAGGTTGAGCTGGAATGTCCTCGATCGCCGGTTTCGGCGGCATCTGCCGAACAGCCATTGACATATATCTTCGCATCGATAGATTGCCGACTGTCGACAATGAAATTCGAACGATACCCCTCTGGGAGGAACCAATGAATTGGAAGCGTCTTACGACGGCAGCCGTCTTTGCGGCTGTATGTTCGGTCAACTCGGCTTACGCACAGCAAGACGTGAAAATCGGAACGGAGGGTGCCTTTCCTCCCTTCAATTTTGTCGACGCGAATGGCCAGCCGCAAGGGTTCGAAGTCGATCTCGGTTATGCAATCTGCAAGGCGGCCAAGCTGAATTGCACATTTACCGCCATCGCGTTCGACGGTCTTATTCCTGCACTCAAGGCAAAGAAGATCGATGCGATCATCGCCTCGATGAACATCACCGACGAACGCAAGAAAGTCATCACGTTCGTCGGGCCCTATTACGTCGATCCGCCTCGCTTCGTTGGCAAATCTGGATCGTCTGCCGATGTCACCCCGGCGGGGCTTAAGGGCAGAACCATCGGTGTAGCGTCGGGAACGATCAGCGAGAGTTACGTTCGCGACGTTGCAGGGACAACAGCAAAAATCACGAGCTATCCGAGCCTGGACAATGCTCTTCTTGACTTGTCGGCCGACCGCGTCGAACTCGTCCTTGACAACGCGATCGCCCTCTCCGAGGGATTTTTGAAGAAGCCTGAAGGAAAGGAGTTTGAGTTTATCGGACCGGCGCTGTCGGACACCAAGCATTTCGGCATCGGCCCAGGCATTGGAATTCGCCAGAACGAAAAGGCTACGGCATCCGCGCTTGCTTCGGGCCTGAAGGCGGTACAGGACTCCGGCGAGTTCAAAACACTGAGCCAGAAGTATTTTGGCATGGATATCTCTCCGAAGAAGCCATGAGCATTCGGAGCAAGAGCATGGATTCCGAACGACACACAACCGATCCGGCGATCGATGTCGCCGGAGTGTCCAAGCGATTTGGCCAACACCCGGTTTTGACCGCAATCACCTTGCAGATGCCGGCCGGAAAACGGTTCGTCGTCTGCGGTCCGTCGGGATCGGGCAAGTCGACCCTTGTACGCTGCATCGTCGGTCTTGAGCGAAGATCCGCAGGCTCAATCAGGGTAGCGGGTCATGATCTCGATCCCGATTGTGCGAACGCAAGGCAACTCGCCGGCGACGTCGGAATGGTCTTCCAGCAATTCAATCTTTTCCCGCATCTGACCGTCATGGAAAACCTCATCCTGGCCCCGCGGCGCGTAAGGAAGATGACACGGGCTGCTGCGGAGGAAATTGCCATGGCGCAGTTGAGAAAGGTGCGCGTGGAGCAACTGAAGGACAAGTATCCGTCTCAGCTATCAGGAGGTCAGCAGCAACGCGTGGCAATCGCCCGTGCTTTGACGATGCAGCCTGCCGTGATGCTCTTCGACGAGCCGACCTCGGCGCTCGATCCGGAACTGGTGAACGAAGTGCTCGACGTCATGCTGGGTCTTGCCGACGAAGGGATGTCGATGATGATCGTCACGCATGAGATGCGATTTGCGAGGCAGATCGCCGACCAGATCGTCTTCATGGATATGGGGGAGATCGTCGAGCTTACGCCGCCCGACTGCTTCTTCAACGCGTCTCAAAATTCCAGAGTGCGTTCTTTTGTGGAAGCCACGACAAGGGGATAGCCGCTGTACCTTCATGGTTGCCAATAAAAACCCAAATAGAATGGAGCTCGTGACTGGACCCGATTCGGTCGTTGCTCGCACCAATAATTCATACGCGTCCAGAGCTGCTTTGCGACATTCCCCGAGAAGGCGGGTTTCATCGCGCGTCATCTCCGTTTTTGGCATCGATTGGATCGCAGCTGGGATCGGTGGGACGTGCTCGTTGCGATCTGGCGGTGAGCCGAAAGCGATCTGGACCGTCTGCTGAAAACAGCCTGCGGTGTCGCCGAAGGTGAGCGTCAAGCCGCCGGCCAAGTGTGGGCTGGTAGCGAATGACGCCGCGGCGCCCGGCAGTCACTCTGCGACGTCACAATGCCGCCCTCGGCCGATGGAGCGAGCACGGCCAAAGCCAGGACCAGTCCCAGGCAAAGCCACCGGCACTATGAGGAGTTACATGACCAATTCCGACCTTGCATCCAAATTGAAAGACGACACTCTCCTGGTAAACAAGGCGTTTGTGGGCGGGCGCTGGGTGGGTGCCAGGGAAGGATCCGTCTTCGCCGTGACCGACCCCGCCACCGGCGAACACATCCCTTTCAGTCCCAGATATGGGCGAACTGGAGCTCCGGGAGGCAATCGATGCCGCGCACGAAGCACAGAAGAAGTGGGCGAAGCTGACCGGAAAGGAGCGAGCATCATACCTTCGAAAGCTGTATGATCTCGTCGTTCAAAATGTCGAAGATCTTGCGATCATTCTGACCGCGGAAATGGGCAAGCCCCTGCAAGAAGCCCGGACCGAAATTCTCTATGGGGCGTCCTACATCGAATGGTTCGCCGAGGAAGCAAAACGGATTTACGGCGATGTCATTCCCGGCCATCAGGCTGACAAGCGCATTTTCGTGCTGAAGAGTCCGGTTGGTGTGGTTGGAGCAATTACGCCCTGGAACTTTCCAAGCGCGATGCTCGCCCGGAAACTTGCGCCCGCTTTGGCGGTGGGATGTTCGGTGGTCGCCAAGCCGGCCGCGCAGACACCATTGTCGGCGCTCGCCCTTGGGGTACTTGCGGAGAGGGCCGGTATCCCGGCGGGCGTGCTGAACATCGTCACATCCACCAACGCAGCAATGGTTGGTTCGGTGCTCTGCGCAAGCGACAAAGTTTGAAAGATCTCGTTTACAGGCTCGACGAATGTCGGACGGATCCTGATGAGGCAAGGTGCGGACCAGATCAAGAAGCTCAGCCTTGAGCTTGGCGGCAATGCACCGTTCATCGTTTTCAACGACGCCGATATCGACGCGGCCGTGGAAGGGGCGGTCGTTGCCAAATTCCGCAATGCGGGCCAGACCTGCGTCTGCGCAAACCGCATCTATGTGCAGTCGGGAGTCTACGAGGAGTTTGCGTCGAAACTCGCAGGCCGGGTGCGCAACCTGAAGGTCGGCAATGGCTTTGCTGAAGGGGCACAGATCGGCCCTCTGATCGATGAAAATGCAGTCAACAAGGTCAATGAGCATCTGCAGGATGCGCTGTCGCACGGCGCGCATATAGCGACAGGCGGGACAAGCGGTGAACAGGGCAAACAGTTTTTCTCGCCGACCGTACTCCTCGGTGTCACCTCCAAGATGAAGGTTGCGGCGGAGGAAACCTTTGGTCCCCTTGCTCCGCTGTTCTCCTTCGAGACAGAGGAGGAGGTCGTAGCGATGGCAAACAAGACCGAGTTCGGTCTTGCCGGCTATTTCTACTCGCGAGATGTCGCACGTATATTCCGCGTTGCCGAAACTGGGATGGTGGTATCAACACAGGTCTGATCTCGACCGAGGTCGCTCCGTTTGGCGGCGTGAAGCAATCGGGGATGGGACGGGAGGGCTCGAAATACGGAGCCGACGACTACATCAACATCAATACATCTGCTTGAGTATTTCGTAGCCGATGATCGAGGCCTGGTAAGCGTGGCGGAATGGGTACCATTTGCGGAAGTGTCCTCAATTCGGCTCTCGTCGCGGCAATGGCCATCGTGAAGGCTTTGACGTTCGCAATCATCAAACCTTCGTTTGGTGCAACATAATTTCGAATTTCCCCCGGTGATCTAAACAAGGCCAGGTGAGTCTCGGCCTCTCCTGCGCAGCGATGCGGCGAAGCCGGGCTTCCCGTAGACCAAAAGCTCAGGACGGGACGAGGGGGTGCTCGATCGGCTTCCAGCCGAACCGCCACCTTGGGTGATTTCGGCGCGTCGGATCTTTGAGGATCACCATAGCCGGCAGGCGCTCTTCGATGCGTCACCGATGGAGGTAAGAGAGCAAAAGCATGAACCAGGACATTGGCAGCTACTTCAATCGGTTCTCCGTCCCGTCCGAAGTCATTTCCTTCGTCTGCCGTCCGATAGGCCATTTCATCGACGGCAAGGAAGTTGATTCAGCCGCCGAAGTCATCGATGTCATCGAACCGTTCACTCGTCAAAGATTGACGGGAATGGCAAGCGGAAATGCTGAAGTTGTCGATCGCGCGGTGCGTTCGTCCCGCAAGGCTCTCAACGGCCATTGGGGCAGAATGCCGGCGCTGGAACGACAGAAGCTTATCCTGCGATTGGCTGAAGCGATCGACGCCGACGCAGATTTCCTGGCCCATCTGGAAACCATCGACGTTGGGAAAGCGATTTCCGACGCGAGGTCGATCGACGTTTTCGGCTCGATCGCAAATTTCGACTATTTTGCAGGCTGGACAAGCAAGCTGGATGGCAGGACAGCGAGCGCAGTCTCCCTACCTGGCGAGACGCTGACCTACACCATCAAGGAGCCGGTCGGGGTTGTGGCGGCAATCATCCCGTGGAATTTCCCACTGCAGATCCTCTCGTGGAAACTTGCGGCCGCGCTTGCTTGCGGATGCACGGTCGTCTGCAAACCGTCGGAGCTCACGCCTCTCTCGGCAATGAGGGTCGCCCAACTCGCGACCAAGGTTGGTTTTCCTGACGGCGTTATCAACGTCGTAAATGGCTTTGGGCATACCATCGGCCAGGCGTTGGCCGCCCACCCGGGTATCGACAAACTTTCGTTTACAGGTTCGACAGCCGTGGGAACGGCGGTTGGGAAAACCGCGCTCGATACGATGAAGCGCCTGACGCTTGAGCTCGGAGGTAAATCGCCTGTGATCGTGACGAGGCAGGCGAACCTGGATAACGCAGCGAACGCAATTTTGTCAGGAATATTCATGAATTCCGGCCAGGTCTGCGACGCGGGATCGCGCGTCTATGCCCATGCCAGCGTCCACGACGAATTGGTCGAGAAGCTGAAGGATGGTGCAGAGAGTTTGGTAATTGGTTCTGGTTTGGATCCGATCTCCAGGATCACCCCACTCGTCTCGGCGGCGCATCGGGGCCGCGTCCTGGAGCATATCAAGAGCGCACATTTGGAAGGCGCATTACTCGTTACAGGCGAAGGGCCAGGCGGAACGGGTCGCGAGGACGGCATTCTTCGTCCGACGATCTTCGCTGAATGCTCCGAAGGAATGGGAATTTTCCGCGAAGAAATCTTCGGCGCCGTTCTGGGCGTTGCACGATTTGAGACCTTTGATGAGGCGGTGGAAAAGGCCAATGCGAGCATCTATGGGCTGGCTGCCGCTGTCTATTCCGACAATGTCGACGAAACAGTGCAGCTGTCCCGGCGGCTCAAAGCCGGGAACATTTACATCAATGCACATGGGCTGCTGGATCCGACCATGCCATTCGGTGGGGTGGGAGCTTCGGGCTTTGGCAAGGACATGGGACCGGAACAACTCGACGGATTCCTGACAACAAAAAGCATCTACCTTCAACTCGGAAAGTGATGCGTAACTATCTCACACAGCGCTTTCGGGAGGAGGCAACGATGGAAACATTGCGGCGAACTAACACTGATCAGGAGCTGCCACGGTTTTCGGAGCACACTCGGGCCATTGCCAGTGAAGGAGCGGCAGGCTGGGCGATCGCGGACGCGGCGGCGGATGCTGTAGATCGAGGCGAAGACGTCGTCAGCCTCTGCCTTGGGGATACCTCGTTCGACACGCCGACGAGGATATCTGAAGCTGCCATTCAAAGCATCCGAGGCGGTCGGACGCACTACGCTCCGGTTCCGGGCACGCCGGGCCTCCGTCGCAGCATTGCTGCCGCGCAAAAACGGTTCGATGGGCGTGATTGGAGTGCAGCACAAGCCATTGTATTCGGTGGAGCACAAAATGCTCTTTTCGCCGCCCTGATGACCGTTGCCGGAGCTGGCGACGAGGTGCTCTGCCTCGAGCCTTGGTATGCCACATACGAAGCGGCAATACGCGCCGGTGGAGCAGTGGCCCGACCCGTCAAACTATCGCTGCAAAATGCGCGGGAGAAAATGTCCGAGGATATTCTCAGTGCAGTGGTCGGAGATCGAACGCGGGCAATCTTGCTGAACTCCCCAAACAATCCCGGCGGATATGTGTTCGGCAAGCAGGATCTGGAAACCGTTGCGAGATTTGCTGAGCGGCACAATCTGTGGATCATCAGTGATGAGGTTTACCGCAGCACAATCTTCGACGGCGAGTTCCTCTCAGTAACGTCCATTCCCGGCATGACGGAGCGGACGATAATTGTGAACAGCCTGTCCAAGTCTCATGCAATGACTGGCTGGAGACTAGGATGGACGCTTGGGCCGGTCTCGGCATCAGTTCATTTGGAAAATCTTGCGCAATGCATGCTCTTCGGATCGCCGACCTTTATTCAGGATGCCGCAGCGGTGGCTCTCGATGCGGCGGGTGACGAGGAGATGCGGTTTTTCTCAAGCGAACTGAAGCGCAGACGCGATCTGATGTGCGCTAGCTTGTCCGAGATTCCCCAGCTGAAATTTGCGCGGCCGGGTGGCGGCATGTTCTGTTTCGTCGACGTCAGTGCGACGGGTTTACCCGGCACTGAGTTTGTCGAGCGTCTGTACTCCACGGAACGACTGGCAATCGTCCCGGGCGTCGCGTTTGGGCCGAATATGAAAAACTTCATACGCATCTCGTTCTCGGGTGCCGACTCCGTGATCGAGAGCGGAATGGACCGGCTGAGACGATTTTGCGCGGGATTGTAGCAACGACGTGTCGAATTTGGTAACTGCTCGTACGCGAGCCGCTCGCCCCTGGTACTGGGCAAGCGATCTGCACGGGGAAAAAGGGGCAGGGGCTTGAGTACACAGGTTGCAGCGACGGCCAACTGTACGATCCGGAATTCGGGCCATGGGATGGATTCCTTGGTTTGGGAATGGGACTGCTCGCTGCACCCTTGCCCTCGTCACGACGGTGCTAAGGCTGCGGCGGCAGTTAACGTTTCGACCTACTAGGCCTTCATACACGAGGAGCCATTGCGTCGCGCCGGTGGCCAGGAGGTTCGTGGACACGCCAAGCTGCGTGGGTAGTAAGATACTCGATGCCATCACTACGCGGGATTGACGGGTTGAGTGTTCCCGGACTGAAGTTTTTGGACAGGTGGGTTGCCGAGCAATTCCCCATTGCGGCGCCAGACGATCCGATCGCCGCCAGCGACTTGGCAGATCAATTGATGAAAGCGCCGAGAAGCGGCATCGTAGCGCCGGCTTCAACCGCGTGTGGTTATGTACCATGAAGTAGCAGAAAATGTGTTACGCGTTGCGATACCTATTGTGATACAAATTGCCCACCGTTACGAAGAAAAACATAGTAAATACAATCGTGTAGAGCCGAAGCCGATCCCAGCCAAGGTACCATCGAATTTCCCGCTAAAGTCTTGATTGCCGATCGACGATCCACGAGAGGTCAAGACCTGTATGCGCTGTCGGCAGGGCAGGAAGACCCTGACTGCACACACACCGCGGTGCGGATACCCGCGCCGCAGCTTAGGTTTCATTTTACTCCAGCGGTTCGTCGGTCGGCCGAGGCGTCGTGCCTGCCTGACGAGCGGATCAGGATGTTCCATCGGGCGGAATCGCCAACAACGAGGAGCAAATTTCAGATAGCCTTCAAACAGATGTCCCTGGTGGCAACGCGGGTCTTGCAACCAGTCAGCACCGGATTGGTGGTCTCGTTGTAGTCGGCCATGGTCGGCAGCGCGGCAGATTCGGCAAAGTTCCAGTCTGGCTCGCAATGCCCGCTTACGCACACCGCCGCTCGTAGACCTTGAGCTGGCTCGTTCCAGCCACTCCAACCCAAATTGCCAGTCCGGCTCCCGGCGGCGCGCTGTTTGGATTCCGTGGGAACATCAACAGCGCCAGCGAGTTCGGTATGTGCAGCGAGTTCCCTGTTCGCCGCATGGCCAACGTCCGGAGCTCTTGACTGCCCGCGTCTTCGCTCCTGGAGCGCGGGCCACTCCTCTTAGCCCAAGGTTGCGATCATGAGCAGAAACATTCCGGAAAAGCGGGCCAGGCAGGGTGGCTTGGGGCGACCGGTCCTTGGCGTGCTCTTGGCAGGCCTTGTCTTGGCGCTCGTTGCCTGGGGGATCGCTGAAATCTATGGCGAGCAGGCCGAGCAGGCTAAGACACCGGCGACACAACAAAACAGCCGGGTTCCATCGCCAGATACTTACAGCCCAAATCCTGGCCAAACGGACCCTGCAAACTCCAAGGCCGACGATGTGAATGGCGAACCGGTGGACCGAAATCCCAAGCTCGACAAGGATCCCACGCCGCGATCAAGCACTGGCGGGGATCAGCCAGGAACGCCGCCAACTCAACCTGCTTCGCCATAGCGTTCGCACTAGTTGATAAACACAATTCAAACAGATGCGGAAATGTGGAGCGGCGATTTTAGCCAATTTCAAGAGCCGGGTCTGTCAATAATCGCCGGCGCTCTCTGATAGCTGGGGAGCCACGAAAACCTCCGCTGATTCTTACCGCTTGCTGGATGGCACTGGCGGCTCCAGACCGACTGCGCGCTGTGTCACGCCCGCAGACCTTTGCACCTCTGGGCGCTTTTGGAGTTGCAAGTCGATGGAATCGGGCAAGCTGGGTGTAGATGATGCAGTCGTCATCTTATCCAGGTCCGGCAGCAACACCATCTTTGCGTAGCGTGGAGGAACCAGATGGCCTCCGAAAACAGCGAATATCCCGCACACGAATAAAGCGAGAAGCAGGGCCGTAAGCACATCTGTGAAAATTTCGACAAATCTCATGTGCTCGCTCCGCGCGTAAGGATCCCGCCGCGCTCTCGACAGTAAGAGCGGCGGGATCCTCAACCGGCGATGAAGGGACTTTGATCGACGGTCTTCTCCTAATGTGGCTTCCGGTTGCGTGTTCCCTGGTTCGGACCTTATCCACCGACTATGGGACTAAGGTCCCGAACCTAAATGGAACCAATGGGGAAGAGCGGAATCCATGTGCCTTTAAGAGGCTTCAACCAGAGGGCACGACGGCTGATCGTCAGCCTCCCGCCAGAGACAGTCCACGGGCGCGCTCGCGCAGCAACGCAAGCAGTTCGTCGCGCCGTGGCTCCGGCGTGTCGACGGGTAACACCAAACACAAGGTCCTTTTGATGGCGCCGTGGCCGTCACGGATGGGGGCCGCCATGCACCAGGTGAAACGGTCGGCCAAGGCTGTGGTCTCGCTGAAACCCTGCCGGTGGGCCAAGGCAACATCGGCAAAGAATTCGGCTGGTGCAATGATGCGGCCGTCGGGAAGCCTGTAGTCGCCAGATGGGATGAAATCCCTCAACTCTTGCTCGTTCATATGGCCGAGGAGCAGCCGTCCGGATGCCGTCCATGGGATCGGCACCTCAACCCCAACATCGCTTGAGATCCGGAACGGGCCTGGGGAATCTCGGCAGTCAAGAACGACGTATTTGTTGCCACGCAGGCCGCATAGCTGGACCGTCTCGCCTGTCTCGGCGGCCAACTTATCCAAGGTCTCGATGATGCGACGGTAATGGGCATTGTGATGTGAGTAGGCCCAGCCGAACAGATGCATGGCGCGTCCGAAATAGACGTAACCTTCACCGCCGACGTTTTCGAGCATTTCGGCGTCGAGCAGGCTGTTGACGATCTCGTAGGTGGTCGAACGCGGCGCGCCGATCATCTTGGCGATGTCGCCGACGCGCATTGGCGCGCGATGCCGCAGCAAAGCCTCGAGCAGCATGATGACGCGGTCGATGCCGCGTCGTCGTTCGCCATTGCGCGGCTCCGCGCCGGCTTCCTTCCCGATCGCATCGTTAGTGCCGTCGCTCATGACCATCCGCCAAAATCATTTCGGTTCTCGTCTCAAGGCGCTTGAAAGATGTCAAGGCTCGGTCTAGCATCCAATTTGTCCGATATACAGACACATTGTCTGAAATACCAGACAAACTAACGAGCCTGACGCAGACAAATCCCGAGGCGACACACGGTTTCCAAGATCCGGCGACCGACGGGTTTCCTCGCCCTTGTTCTGCACGTCGAGGCCACAACCTCTGAAGGGAACAGTCATGATGAAATCACCGTTTTTCGCATCCGCCAGCGCGCTTTGCCTCGGTCTCGTGCTGAGCTTTGGCGCCGGCTCGGCAGCCAATGCCGCCGCCAACTGCATCAAGGGCGACCGCAAGGCGCCGTACACGATCGGCTGGGCCAACATCTATTCCGTGCCGACCTGGATGAAGCAGACCCAGGGCACGATCGAAGCCGAAGTCGAGACCCTGAAGAAGCAGGGACTGGTCGACAAGCTCGTCGTCACCGACGCTCAGGGCGATGCCAACGTCCAGATCCAGCAGATTCAGTCGATGATCGATTCCGATGTCGACGCCATCATCCTGATCGCCGGTTCGTCGACCGCACCGGCACGCGTTCTGGCCGACGCCTGCGCCAAGGGCATCGCCATCATCAACTTCGACAGCCTCGTCGACACCGACAAGGTCACCGCCAAGGTCAACACCGATTCTTCGCAATGGGGCGACCAGGCCGCCAAGTTCCTGATCGACGCCATCGGCGGCAAGGGCAAGATCCTGATCCTCAATGGCCCCGCCGGGGTTTCGGTCAGCGATGACAGGCGCAAAGGCGCCGACGCTGAGCTCAAGGCCCATCCCGACGTGACGGTGCTTGCCGAGACCAACACGCCCTACAACGTCGCGCCGGCACAGGAAGCCGTCACCAGCCTCCTCTTCGCCAACCCCGAGATCGACGGCATCCTGTCGCTCGGCGGCGCTCTGTCGGCAGGCGCCGTGCTGGCCCTCGACAAGCAGGGCCGTGAACAGGTGCCGATCACCGGTGAGAACGCCCGGCAGTTTTTGGAACTCTGGAAAGAAAAGGGCTTGAAGAGCTGGGCGACGATGCAGCCGAACTGGCTCGGCGCCTTCGCCACCTACACTGCCGTCCAGGCGCTGGAAGGCAAGGATGTGCCGGCTTTCGTCAAGATTCCGCTGCCGGTAATCGACAATTCCAACATCGACGAATACCTCGCCCGGGCCAAGGACTTCCCGGCTGACGGCTACATCTTTTCTCCTTACGATGAGGAGCTGTTCAAGAAGCTGCTGGCTCAGAAATAAGCCTGAAGGGTTGTAGCGTTGACAACCATGGCTCCGCTGCTCGCGGCGCGGGGTGTGTCGAAGTCTTTCTTCGGCAACCCCGTCCTGCGCGACGTTTCAATCGCTCTCCAGCCGGGCCGCGTGCATGCGCTGCTCGGCGAGAACGGCGCCGGAAAGTCGACCTTGATCAACCTTTTGTCCGGCGCCTTGAGACCGGATAGCGGGACGATCGAGGTCGATGGACGCGCGGTCTCACGCATGACGCCGGCTGTTGCGCGGCAGGCCGGCATCGCCGTCGTCCAGCAGGAACTCAGCCTGACGGCCAGTCTTTCCATCGCCGAAAATATTGGTCTCGGCGCCTATCCCAAACGGTTCGGCCTGATTGACTACCGCGAACTCGCTGCGCGGGCGAGGACCGCATGCGAACTTGTCGGGCTGCACGAGCCGCTGTCGACGCCGGTCGGGCATCTGTCGCTCGGCCGCCGCCAAATGGTGGAGATCGCCAAGGCGCTCTACCGCCGGCCGCGCGTGCTCATTCTCGACGAACCGACATCGTCGCTATCGGCAACCGAAACCAAAATTCTCACCGATCTGCTGCAGCGGTTGCGCGGCGAAGGCATCGCCATTCTCTACATCTCGCACCGACTGAACGAAGTCATGGCGCTGTGCCAGCACGTCACCGTTCTGAAGGACGGCACCTGCACGGCCGACCGCACCCTGGAAGGCACCGACGCCGCCGGGTTGGTTCGGCTGATGGTCGGCCGCGATCCCGGTGATCTTTTTCCGCAATGGCAGCCTTCCAGTTTGCCTGCCGACGCTATCTCTGTCCGAAATCTTTCGGCCGGCCTGATGCGCGACGTCGATCTTGATATCAAAACGGGCGAAGTGCTTGGCATTGGCGGCCTGGTCGGGCAAGGGCAGGAAGATCTGCTGCTCGGTCTCTACGGCGCCATTCCGGCACGGACGGCGTCGGCGACCGTCAACGGCGCCTCCGGCCTGCCCGGCGGCGTGCCGAAAGCCAACGCGCTGGGGCTGGCCTATGTGCCCGCGGATCGCAAGCGCGAGGGCCTGCACCTGATCCATCCCATCATCACCAACATGATGCTGCCCGCCTTTGCCAGGCTGCCGGCGCTGAAGCTGCGCAGCCGCCGCGCAGAGCGCGAGACGGCCAAAAGCCTTGCCGCCCAACTCGGCATCAAGGGTCACCTCGGCCGGGCGGCGCAGGCTCTATCGGGCGGCAACCAGCAGAAGGTGGCGCTGGCGAAATGGATGCCGCACGACCCGCTGGTGCTTCTGCTCAACGATCCGACGCGCGGCGTCGACGTCGAAACAAAACGTGAGATCTACATGATGCTTCGCAATTTCGCCGCCGCCGGCAAGGCGGTCGTGCTGCTCAGTTCCGACACGCCCGAACTGGTGCACCTTTGCGACCGTGTAGCCATCGTCCGCGAAGGCCGCATCGTCGCCATGCTGGCGCGTGGAGCGCTGAGCGAGGAAGCCATCGTCTCCGCGGCGATGGGCGCCGAACAGCGGAAGGTTGCGGCATGAACACATCTTCCTCCGCCCGGCAGACCGGCGCGCTCTACTGGCCGGTGCAACTGCGTCGCAATGTCGGCGTGCGCAGCCTGTTTGCCGTCGTCCTGGTGTTTCTCATCGCCTATGGCGTCCTCTTTCCGGGTCTGTTCACGGCGTCCGGCTTCGCCAAATTCACGCAGAGCTGGTTTCCATTGGCTCTGGTCGCGATGGCGCAGGCCATCCTGATGCTCACCGGCGGCATCAGCCTGGCCATCGGCGCGACGGTCAGCTTGGGCGCGGTCATCGCCGCGACGACGATGGCCGGGCCGCTGGGCGTCGCCGGGGGCACTGCCGCAGTGGCGCTGACGGGCCTCGGCATCGGGGCGGCGACCGGCTTCATCGTGGTACGGCTTCGCCTGCCGGCGATCGTGGTGACGCTTGCCGGGTCGTTCATCATCGGCGGCGCCGCACTGCTGATCCTGCCGCGGCCCGGCGGCGCAATCCCGGCGTGGCTGTCCGACCTGCTTGCCGGCAACACACCGGCGGCATTCGTGCTGCTGGTGGTCATCATTCTCCTGTGGAAGCTCTATCTCGCCACGCCGCTTGGCTTGAGCCTCTATGCCGCCGGCGAGAATCCGGTCGGCGCCTATCGCTCCGGCGTGCCGGTCGACGGCGCGCGCATTGCGGCCTATGCGATCAGCGGTCTGCTCTCCACTGGCGCCGGCTTGTTCGTCGCCGCACAGACCGGTTCGGGCGACCCGGTCATCGGCGCCGCCTTTACCCTGAACTCGATTGCCGCTGCGGTGCTCGGCGGCATCGGCTTCCTCGGCGGCCAGGGCACGATGCGCGGCGCGCTTGCCGGCAGCCTGCTGCTCAGCCTGATGATCAGCGTCATGTTCTTCCTCGGCTTCACGCCGGTCGCACAATATGTGGCCCAGGGCCTGATCATCATCGGCGCGGTCGCCATCCCGCAATTCCGCAAGGCACAGCAATGACAGCATGGAATGACAGCGCGGGCGGCAAACGCGCCCTGACGGTCCTGCGCAGCCGGCCGTTTCTCACCGTTGCCATCGTTGCCGCGGTCTGGATCGTGGCGAGCTTCGTTTCGCGCGGCTTCGGCGCTTATGGCCATCTGCGCTATCTGGTGGAGCTCGGCGCCGTCATCGGCCTGGTTGCCGCGGGCCAGACTTTTGTGGTGATCGCCGGCGGCATCGACCTTTCCGTCGCGGCCATCGTCACGGTCAGCGCCGTCAGCCTGCCGCTGCTGTCGTGGCAGGTGGATCCGACCGGCATCACCTCCATTCTTGCCGTTCTGGTGCTGACCACGGCAATCGGCCTGGTCAACGGGCTCGGCGTCGCTTTGCTGCGCGTCCACCCGATGATCATGACATTGGCCATGGCGACATTCTTGCAGGGTCTGTTGATCATCATCGCCGGCGGCAGCGCCGTGACCGCCGAGAACCCGCTGGTCCACTGGCTCGGCAATGGCCGGCCGGCCGGCATTCCCGCTGGCGTATTGTTGTGGGTGGTCGTGTCGGCGATCGTGCTGACCACGATGCATGCGACATCGCTCGGCGCCCGCATCTTCGCCATGGGCGCCAACCCGCTTGCCGCGGCGCTGTCCGGTGTTCCGGTCACGTCCACGACGCTTGCGGTCTACGGCATCAGCGGCTTCTGCTCGGGACTTGCCGGCGTGCTCGTGTTGGGCATGAACGGACAGGGCTATGTCGGCATCGGCGATCCCTATCTGCTCGCCTCGATTGCCGCTGTGGTCCTCGGAGGCACCTCGATCCTCGGCGGGCTTGGCACCTATGCCGGCACCATCCCCGGCGCCATCCTGCTGGTCACCATCACCGCGCTGATCACCGTCGTCAACGCATCGCCCGGCTGGCGCAGCATCCTGTTCGGCTCGCTGATCCTCGGCCTGCTGCTGCTCTCAGGCCGGGAGCAGGCGCGCCGATGACACATCGTCGAGCCGATAGATGCGCCTTGCGTTGCCGAAGAACAGCGCCGTCTGCTCGTCGGCGGAAAAGTCCGCTGTGATGGTTTTGAAGCCGTCATATATGTCATCGAACGAGGCATGCAGGCCGGCGACCGGAAAGTCGCTGCCGAACATGGCGCGACCGGTGCCGAAACAATCGATGCAATGCAGGACGACGGGCTTCAGGCTGTCGAGCGTCCAGTCATGATCGTAGGCGACCAGATCCGATATTTTGATGGCGACGTTGTCGCATTGCGACAGAAGCCGCAGCCCGTCGCGCCATCTCTGCATGCCGTCGGCGTCGCGGTCGATCGGACTGCCGCAATGGTTGAGCACGAATTGCTGATCGGGGAAGGCAGCCGCAAGGCGAGCCGCGCCGGCGAGCTGGCGCGGAAACACCATCAGGTCGAAGGCCAGCCGATGCTGGCCAAGCAAGGCAAGCCCGGCGCGCCAGGCCGGATCGTCCATGATGCCGTCACGGGTCGCAAAACGCCGGGCAGGGTCGGGATCCCAGCTCAATATGTCGCGCACGCCGGCGACACGCTCGAACGCGGCTTGCGCTTCGATCAGCGCAGGCGTCTGGCGACCGGCGAGCGGCACGTGAACGACATAGCGGGCGGCGACGCCGCGCGATTTGTCGAGTGTTTCAAGCCAGCGCGTTTCTCCGATGCAGTCGCCACTCGCCCAGCCGGCTTCGACATGGACGGTGGCGACGACATTATGCCCTATGGCATCGCGCGCATAATCCCCGGGCAGATAGTTCCGCCGCAAGGGGCCAAGCTCGCCGAGGCCGCCGCGCTCGCCGGCCATGGCGTCGAGCCAGGGATGCCGTCCCAGGCTGAGATCCCAAAGATGATGATGGGCGTCGATGATCGGTCCGGCGTAAGGTTCTGGCACGTATCTCTCTCAGGCTGTGACCGGCGATCGATTCTGGCTTCGTTCTGCGACGGTGAAAGGGTTAGCATCGGATGACTGAAAACTCACCGGTTCCAGCCCTTTCGGTGCACGAAAATTTTCAGCTCGACGACCGCATCCGCGGCGTGCCTCCCGGCACAACCGGGCTTGACAGCAGCCTTGTCGCGGCCGAGCACTGGCATCCCGCCGATGGACGCATGGCGCTTCCGGTGCTGACCCTCGACGAGGCGGCCTTCTCCGCCAATCGCGACCTGTTCCTGCGCTATGCGCGCGAACACAATGTTGAGATCGCTCCGCATGCCAAGACGCCGATGGCGCCCGACCTTGCCCGGTCGCTGGTCGAGGCCGGCGCATGGGGCACGACGGTCGCCGACATCAGGCAAGCGACAGTGATGCTGAAGGCCGGCTTGACACGGCTGATCATCGCCAATGAGGTTGGCGGAGCCGGCGGCGCCAACCGGCTGGCGGTGCTTGCTGGTGCCTGGCCGGATGCCGAGGTCTATGTCTTTGCCGACTCGGTCGACGCCGTGAACGCGCTTGCCGAGGCCTGGCGCGCCAATGCGGCGCTGCCGCTGCTGCGCGTGCTGGTCGAACTTGGTGCGGGCAGGGCGGGCGCCCGCACCACCGCGCAAGCCGAGGCCATCGCCGATGCGATCACGGCTGCCGGCGGGCGGCTGCTGATCGCCGGCGTTGCGACCTATGAAGGCGCGGCGGCGCAACCCGAGCCCGGTCGCACCGATGAGGTGATATCCGGCCTGCTGGCAATGACCGCCGACATGTTCCTGCGGCTGCGTGCCCGCGTCGGCGGCGACGCACCGCTGATCGTCACAGCCGGCGGCTCCGCCTTCTTCGACCAGGCGGTCGCGGCGCTTGCACCCCTCGTTTCCAGCGACGGCAACGCAACGCTGGTGCTGCGCAGCGGCGCCATCTTCTTCCACGACCACGGCACCTATGACCGTTCGCTCGGCGCCCTCGATGCCCGCAAGGGTTTTGCCATAGGCGGCATCAGCGCTTCGGCGCGGCATTCCTTTCGCCCTGCGCTACGCCTGTGGGCCGAAGTGCTGTCGCGGCCGGAGCCGGGCCTTGCCATCTGCGGCATGGGCATGCGCGACGTGTCGTTCGACCAGGGCTTTCCAACGCCGCTCACCGTCTTTCGTGCCCGCAAGCCGCTGCCGATGCCGGCGGCGCGCGCCGAGGTGGTCAAGCTCAACGACCAGCATTCCTTCCTGTCGATTGCGCCGAGCGACGACATCGCCGTCGGCGACGTCGTCGAATTCGGCATCTCGCATCCCTGCACCTGCCTCGACCGTTATCGCGTGATCTTCGGCGTCGACGCCACCGGCCACGTCCGCCACGCTTTTCCCACCTGGTTCGGCTGACCAGATCCCCCAAAAAGAGAACGTCGAAAGGATCCGATATGATCAAGTATTTTCAGTCCGGCTCGCGCATGTCGCAGGCAGTCGTCTATGGCGGCCTCGTTCACATAGCCGGCCAGGTGGCCAACGATCGCAAGGCCGGCATCGAAGGCCAGACCAGCGACGTGCTTGCCAAAGTCGAGGCGCTGCTGGTCGAGGCCGGCAGCAGCAAGTCGAAGTTGGTGGCGGTCAACATCTTCCTGCCGCAGATCGGTGATTTCGAGGCCATGAACAGCATCTACGATGCCTGGATCGATCCTGCCCGCCTGCCGGCGCGGGCCTGCGTCGAGGCGCGGCTTGCCGACCCTGATCTGCGCATCGAAATCACCGCGGTCGCGGCGGTCTGACCATGCACACCGGCCTCGCCCACACGCTCGATTTCGACCGCGACGGCAAGACGCTCAGCCATCTAAGCATTCCGTTCTCGATCGATCGCTCGCCCTACTTTCAGGTCAAGGTGCCGATCTGCCTCATCCGCAATGGCGACGGCCCGTCACTGCTTTTGATGGCCGGCAATCACGGCGACGAATACGAGGGCGAGCTGTCGCTGGCAAAACTGGCGCGCCGGCTCGATCCGAAGCGGATCAAGGGCCGCATCACCATCATGCCGATGGCCAACGCCCCTGCGGTGATGGCCTCCAAGCGCTGCTCGCCCCTCGACGGCGGCAATCTCAACCGGGCCTTTCCCGGCGACCCCTCGGGAACGCCGACAAGCCGGCTCGCCAATTTCCTTGAGACGGAGCTGTTCCCCCGTCACGACGTCGTCTTCGATATCCATTCGGGCGGCACGTCGATGGAGCATCTGCCGACCGCGCTGGTCGAACGCAACGCCGATCCCGAGCGCCACCGGCGCGGCGTCGAGCTGATGCGCACGCTCGGCATGCCCTACGGCTTTATCGCTGACAACGGCCAGGCCTCGCCAACCTCGATGGGCGCAGCGCGCCGCGCCGGCGCCGTCGGCGTCAGCGGTGAGTTCGGCGGCGGTGGCACCGCAACGGTCGATTCGATGGCGATCACGGCCCGCGCACTCGACCGTCTGATGATAGCAATGGGTGTGGTCGGCGCGCCGGTTCTTGGCGCTGGCGAAAAGCCTTCGGCGCCGACAAGGCTGCTGTCCCTGTCCAGGCACAGCCAGGGCCTCTATGCCACCCGCCGCGGCTGGTTCGAGCCCGCCGCCAGGCTCGGCGACAGTGTCACTTCAGGACAATTGGCCGGCTGGTACCACGATCTCGAGCGGCTCGATGTTGCCGAGGAGGCCCTACATTTCGCCGAAAGCGGCTTGGTGCTGTCGCGCCGGCTGCACACGATGTGTGAGGCGGGCGACTGCCTAATGCAAGTCGCAGAGCCGGTCGACGGCTGAGCCAAAGGCAGAGGATATTCCATGCAGCAACTGTCCATGTGGACCTATCCCTGGGACATCCAGGATCTCGGCCTGGAGACGGTCGAACGTGATCTTGTCGGGCGCGCCGGGCTCAACATGATCAGCCTGGCGACATCCTATCATGCCGGGCGCTTCCTGCAGCCGCGCAGTCCGGGCCGCAAGGCCTATTTCCCTGAGGACGGCACCATCTATTTCAAGCCGACCGCTGCGCGCTGGGGAAGTCTAGCCATCCAACCCAAGGTGGCTGACGTGATCACCGAGGGCGGCGACGTGCTCGGTCAGCTCATCCGCCGTCGCGACGCGGGCGGGCTAGCCGTTTCGTGCTGGACGGTCTGCCTGCACAACACCCGCCTGGGCATGCTGCATCCGCAGGCCGTCACCCGCAACGCCTTCGGCGATGCCAACTACTACAATCTCTGCCCGTCCCATCCCGATGCGCGCGCCTATGTCCGCGCGCTGATCGCCGACATCTCGCACAGCTATCGGCCGGACCGGATAGAACTTGAAAGCCCGTCCTTCATGGGCTTTGCCCATGAATACCATCACGAGAAGGACGGTGTCGGGCTGACGCCGGAAGACGATTTTCTTTTGTCTCTGTGCTTCTGTCCGTCCTGCGTCGCCCGTGCGGCAAAAGCCGGCATCGATGCCGAGGCGGCGCGTAAGCTCACCAGGCAATGGATCGTCGAGACCTGCGAGCGTGCGGTGCCTGAGCGGCGCTTTCCCGATTTCCCCGCCTGCGGCCTCGACGCCTTTGCGCCGTGGCCGGAGCTCCATGCCTATCTCTTGTGGCGATTCGAGCCAGTGACCAGCCTGGTCGCCGAACTGCGCGAGGTAGCCGATCCCACGACGCGGGTCGTCATTATCGATCTGAAAGACGGCTGGCTTGGCGGTTGCGATCTGGCAGCGCTGGGCAAGGTCTGCGACGGGGCGATCCTGTGCGCCTACGACATGCAGGCCGGCGATGTCGCCAGCCTGATGGCGGCCGGCCGTGCGGCACTGGGCGCGGACAAATTCCTCGGCGCCGGCTACCGGCTGTTCTATCCGGAAATGGCCCGCCCCGACATCCTCGCGGCCAAGGTGAAGCCGGCGCTGGCGCCCGGTGTGGACGGCGTCAATTTCTACAATTACGGCCTCATTCCAGCCGCGCGGCTCGACTGGATCCGCGCTGTTCGGCAGTCTTGAGCCAGCCGGCCAATGCTCGTGGCCACGAGGCGTTGAGGCCGGATTCGGGCGCGAGCGCTGCCGGGTTAATCAAATCAGCGAAACCTGAAGCCATCCATGGTGTAATCCGGGTAGGCGTCCATCGTGTCGAACAGGTCGAACAGGTCAGGTGTGTCCGCCAATATTCCTGACAGAACCAGCACCGTGGCCACGCCGGCAGCAAGTCCGCCGGCGATGTCGTGTTCGACGCTGTCGCCGACGCAGACCACAGTGCTGCGGTCTGGATTGCCTGCCACCGCTAGCGCAGCGCCGAATATAGTGGGGTAAGGCTTGCCGATACGCGTGACGCTACCACCGAGGTCCTCGTAGAGATCCGCCAGCCGGCCGGCGCCGAAGCGCGGCCCCACTGCCGTCAGCATGATCTTGTCAGGGTTGGTGCAAAAGCATGGCACCTGCCGCACCGCAGCCGGCGCAAGAAGTCGGCGATAGTGCTCAAGATCATAGCGGTCGCCCTCGCTGGCCGAAATCAGCACCAGCCCGGCATCGTCACCGTCCTTAGTCAATGCGAACGGCAGACCTTCGATCGCCGAGCGGTCATCGTCGCGGCTTATCAACAGGCATTTCGTGTTTGGCAGTAGCTTTCCGGATACCGCCATGTCGTGGAAGAACTCCCACGCGACCTCGCCGGAAGAAACAAAATGGTCCCAGCTTCCCGGTTCGAAGCCGAGCTTTAGCAGCCGGCTCTCGTTAGGCCCCGCCCGCTTGCCGGAGTTCGAGATCAGCACAATGGTCTTGCCGGCGCGCTTCAGCGCCGACAGTGCTTCCACTGCCCCTGGATAGGGGCTGGCGCCGTCATGCAGCACGCCGAACTGATCGAGCAGGAAAAAATCATAGCGCTCGGCCAGCTGGTTGACGCCGTTGAGGTGTTCGACTGTTTTCGCGCTCATAGAAGCCCCGCCGCGCTTGCGCCCATCAGCGCCAGCCGCGCTGTGCCGGCGGCGGCTTCGTCCGAAAGCGCCGGCAGGAAATCAACACCAAGTCTGCGCTGCCGGATCGCCGTCCAGGCGGCATTCGCCGCACCGCCGCCGACGCTTCTGACCGACGTCAGCTGCGGAGCGCCGAGCTCGGCGAGCCTGTCATAGCCGAGCGCCTCGATCGCGGCGATACCCTCCAACATGGCTTTCAGATAGTCGGCGTCCTCCACCGGTCGCGGCACAAGACGCGGCGGCAGTGCCGGATCGGCGATCGGAAAGCGTTCGCCTGCAGTGGCAAGAGGATAGTAGTCGAGGCCGGTCTCGGTCATCGGGTCGATCGCCATGCTCAGCTCGACGATGCGCGCCAGAGGGAAATGCTGTGTCAGCACCTTGCCGCCGGAGTTCGATGCGCCGCCCGCCAGCCAGACATCTCCAAGCCGATGGCTGTAGATGCCGAAGCGTGGCGCCGAGATAGGCCGGTCGGACAGGATCTTGACGGTCAACGACGACCCCAGCGCGGTGACGCCGTCGCCTATTGCCGCGGCACCTGTCGCCAGGAACGAGGCGCAGCCATCGGTCGTTCCGGCGACGACGGCGATTTCGCGCGGTAAGCCGAACATATCCGCGGCATCCGCGGTGAGTTTGCCGACGACATCGCCCGGCCTGGCGATACCGGGCAGCAACTCCATGCGCATTTCGGTGGCCGCAATCCAGTCCGGCCAGCAGCGGGCCGTGATGTCGTAACCGGTTTTCAAGGCATTGTTCTCGTCGCTGACATCGAAGCGACCGGAGAATTGTCCCGCGATCCAGTCCGCCTGATGCAGCACCGCGGCAACACCGGGCGTGCGCTGGAACCAGAGCGCCTTGGCGAGACCGGACGTCGCCCCAAGTGCGGCACTGGTCGCTGGGGCTTCGCGAGCGATCGCGACCAGAATGGCGTTGTCGGCGACCGTATCGTTGTACATCAGCGGCTCGGCCAGCGGCCGCCCGGCGCCGTCGACCGGCAGCAACGTACCTGAAGTGCCGTCAACAGCGATCGACCGGACCGCTGTTCGGTCGATGCCCGAAAGCAGTTCCGCCAGCGCTGCGCCGACCGCTGACCACCACACTGCAGGGTCGCGGGCATTCCGGCCAAACAACTCGAGCGAAACGGCGGAACGCGCGGCAATGGAAAAATCCGGACGCATGGCGACCGCGCGCGCGCCGGACGTGCCGATGTCGATGCCTATGGCAAGCGGCGTGTCAGCGGCTGGCGGCATTGAGTTTCTGGCGATACTTCTCGGCGTCCCAGTTGACCAGTTCATCGTTCTCGGCGGCGGTGAGGTAGTTCAGCCGCGCTGCAATGTCGATGCGTGCCGTCACGTCGGCAAGGCAGCGTTGCATGGCGTCGGCGCCCGCACTGGCATCGCCGCGCATCAGCACGCCCAGCCCGGGAAACAGGATCGCCACGGGGTTTGTACCGCACCGCTCGATGACGCGCGGCACATCCTCACCGGGCTTTGCCACCACCGACCCCCGACCCAGAAAGATGACGTGATCGGGGTAGAGGCTGCCCCCGGACGCCATGCGGCGGCTTTCGGGATCGATGGCGACCGCGTGCGCCTCGATTTCCGCCGGCAGCCTGTAACCGGTTTTCCCGGCCAGCGCCGCCAATCCCGCAACATCCGGTTCCGCCACTTGGCGCGCCGGCCGCGCCAGAAGCAGCGTGACGCGGCGCAGCAGCACTTCGGCCTCGGCGACGGTATCGGCCGCGACGACCAGCCCGTGATTGGCAAGGATCAGCACGTCGACCCCAGCCTGAAGCCGCTCGGCAATACCCTGGGCAAGCGGCAGGCCTGGCCGGAAATAAGGAACATACGCCCATTTGAGGCCATCAAGGCGTCTGGCGGCTTCCACCTCGCAATTGGCCTGTACCGCCAGCGAAATGGTTTCGACGCAATGGACATGCAGGACGACGCGCTGCGGCATCAGCGCGTGAACGGTGGTTTCAATCGAAGGGCGCAGGCGCCGGGCGTTGAGCGTCTCGATGGCGAAGATCTGCGGCTGGTCGGCGGCGCTGTCGCGCTGTTCGACAGCCCTGAGCAGCGGCGCCATCGCCACCGGGACCATGATGTCTTCGGAGAGCGCATCCTTCAGCCATGTGCCGGAAGCCTTGATCCACAGCGTGTCGCCGGCTTTCAGCGAGGTGTTGCCGCCGGCGGCCTGGGTCAGATTTGGATTGCGCCCGATGCTGGCCGAAAGCGCCCGCAAAGCAGCCATTTCCTGCGCATCCGCATAGCTCGCCATGGCGCATTTCCTCTATCAACTCCGTCAGCCTCGCAGCTTCGGATACCCGTCGTGGGATGTTGATGTGTATCGCAGATGCGAGCGACTTACGTCAATAGTGATCTAATGTCATCAAAGGTTCTTGCAATCGGAAAGATGTTGAGTAAGTTACGTCAAATGTCGTGGCAAAACGGCTCCTGGGAGGAAAACGATTGAGCGACTCCGGCCGCCAGCGTCAGATCGTCGAGTTGCTGCGGGATCGCCCCTTCGCGTCGGTGCGCGAACTGCAGGAGCAGCTCGGCGTGTCGGCGGCGACGGTGCGGCGCGACATCGACAAGATCGACGAGGCCGGTGAAGCACGGAAGGTCTATGGTGGCATCTCGGCGCTCGACGGCGCTTCACAGGCGGGTGTTGCCTATGCCAGGCCCTATGACGAGAACCGCGACCTCGCGGTCGAGGCCAAGCGGCAGATCGCCGCTCTCGCGGCCACGATGGTGCGCGACGGCGATGCGGTCATCGTGCATGGCGGTTCGACCTGCTTCCACCTTGGGGTCAAGCTGGCTGAGCGCAGCATCCGTCTCTATACCAATTCGATGCCGCTCGCGGCCTATCTGAGCGACCACGGCCATTGCAGCCTGACCGTTGCCGGCGGCGATCTGCATCGTGAGCCGGGCATCATCCATTCACCGACCCAGGCGGAGCCGTTCTACGCATCGAAGTTCTTTCTCGGCGCGCAAGGCCTTGGCCAGGAGGGCGTGCTGGAATCGCACCCGCTGCTGGTCCGCTCCATCGCCGATCTCAGCCTGTGTGCCGACCAGATCGTGGTGCTGGCCGACAGCCGCAAACTGTCGATCCACGCCCGTAACATCGCGCTGCCCTTGTCGCGCATCGGCACGCTGGTGACCGATGACGGCCTGTCCGACGTCGACGCGCGCATGCTGGAAGACGCGGGCGTCATGGTGCGCATCGCTTCGGCTTCGGGAGCCATCCAGTGAAGATGGCCGTCCTCGATTTCGGCAAGACCAATTCGAAGCTGTTCGTCTTCGCTCAGGACGGGCGCATCGTCGACGAGCGCCGGACCCGGCCGAACTGGATGCGCAAAGATGGCTTCAGCGTGCTTGATGAGGCAGCACTTCACAGTTGGGCGGTTCGCGCCGTAAGCGAGGCCTCCGACGTCCATGGCGTACAGGGCGTGATGGTGTCGGGCCATGGCTGCACCTTTGCCCTGGTCGACGAGGCGGCGCTGACGCATCCGATACTCGATTATGAGCAAGAGCCGCCGGCTGATATTGCCGCGCAAATTGATCGCCTCGTTCCGGATTTCACCGAGACCTTCTCGCCGCGATTGCCGCTCGGCTTCAACTACGGTCGCCACA
The DNA here is from genome assembly GCF_030323165.1 of Mesorhizobium sp. C416B. Taxonomy (NCBI): domain Bacteria; kingdom Pseudomonadati; phylum Pseudomonadota; class Alphaproteobacteria; order Hyphomicrobiales; family Phyllobacteriaceae; genus Mesorhizobium; species Mesorhizobium sp. C416B. The sequence continues at coordinate 2,128,668 of NZ_CP100471.1, read as the reverse complement.
TGCTGTGGCTACAGGCGGTGCAACCCGGTGCATTCACGGCCGCGAAATCGATCCTCGGCTATCCACAATACTGGAGCTGGCGGTTTGGCGGCCGGGCGGTCTCGGAAGTGTCCTATCTCGGCTGCCACTCGCATTTATGGGCGCCGCGCAAGCGCGACTTCAGTTCGCTGGTTGATATTGAGGGCTGGCGCGACCGGATGCCCGCTTTCGAGCGGGCGGGCTCGGTTGTCGGCGAGCAACGCCTCGGCGACACGAAGCGGCGGATCGCCATCCACAATGGTGTCCATGACAGCAATGCCGCGCTCCATGCCTATCGCCGGCAGGAGCTTGGCCCGGTCACCGTCGTCTCGACCGGCACCTGGGTCGTCGTGCTTAATCCGGATTGCCTGCTCGACGCGCTCGATGGCCAGCGCGACATGCTGGTCAATGTCGATATCGACGGCGGCCCTGTGCCGACCATCCGCTTCATGGGCGGGCGCGAATTCGCCACGATCAGCGACGGCTGGCAAGGCGCGATCGCGCCGGCGGCAGTGCAGCGGGTGATCAACGCCGGCAGCATGGCGCTGCCGAGCTTCGCGCCGGGCGGACCAATGCCCGGCCGCGCCGGCAAATTGGTCGGCCGCATGCCAAGCGCCGAGGAACGCGCAGCCGTGGCGCTGCTCTACGTCGCGCTGATGGTCGACCTCTGCCTCGACCAGATCCATTCGGACAACACCGTGATCGTCGATGGCGGACTGAACGCTGGCGGCCTGCTCGCCGGGCTAGTGGCGCAACTGCGTCCCAGCCAGGCCTTCCTGCAAGGGGCCACACTGGAGGGCAGCGCCACCGGGGCGGCGGCGCTGGCCTTCGAGACCGTCGGCCGCGAATTTGCCGCGGAAGTGCCGGAGCCCGTGCGTGCCGCAAGCTTCACCGGACTTGCCCGATATCGCGACACATGGAGTGGCCTCATCGGCGAGCAGGGCATCCCCCGCGCGGCAGCGGGAGGCGCACGGTGATCGTCGCTGCTCAGGCCGAAGTCACGCGCCGGCCAATGCTGGAAATGCGGCACATCTCGAAGACGTTCGGGCCAGTCCGCGCCTTGCAGGACGTGTCGCTGACCGTCCATGCGGGCGAAGTCCATGCGCTGATGGGTGAAAACGGTGCCGGCAAGTCGACTTTGATGAAGGTGCTGTCCGGCGCCTATCGGCCTGATGCCGGCGGCGAGATACTGATTGACGGCGTGCCGGTCGCCACCGGCGACCCGATCAAGGCGCGGGCTCACGGCATTGCGGTTATCTACCAGGAACTGTCGCTGGCGCCCAACCTGACGGTCGCGCAGAACATCTTCCTCGGCAATGAGCCGAGGCGTTTCGGCATCGTCGACCGCGACCAATGCTACCGGCGCAGCAATGAGATCATCAAGCGTCTCGGCGTGTCCTTCTCCGCACGGGCCCAGGTTTCCAGCCTGTCGCTCGGCGAGCGTCAGCTGGTCGAAATCGCCCGCGCGCTTTCGACCAGCGCGCGCATCATCGTCATGGACGAGCCAACCACCTCGCTGACCTCGCGCGAGACCGACCGTCTCTTCGAGGTCATCGCGACGCTGAAGTCGGAAGGCATCGCCATCATCTACATCAGCCACCGCATGGAAGAGGTCTACCAGTTGGCCGACCGTGTCAGCGTGCTGCGCGACAGCGGCTATGTCGGCACACTCGAGCGCGCCGAGCTGAACGCCTCGCGCCTCGTCTCGATGATGGTTGGCCGCGACCTGTCCGCTTTTTACAGGAAGGATCATCGCCCGCCGGACAACAAGCGCGCGGTCGCCTTGTCGGTGCGCGGCATGGCGGACGGCAATCTCCTGAAGAACTGCTCCTTCGAACTGTATAAGGGCGAGGTGCTGGCTCTGGCTGGCCTTGTCGGCTCGGGCCGCACCGAACTCGCGCGACTGATCTTCGGTGCCGACAGACGCATCGCCGGCACGCTGGAACTCGACGGCAAGCCCGTAACCATCGGCTCGCCAAGCGAGGCACTGAATGCCGGCATCGCCTATCTCACCGAGGACCGCAAGGAGCTCGGCCTCTTTCTCGACATGTCGATCTCCGACAACATCAGCATGGGCGTGCTGGCCAGGGATGCGCGGCCCGGCGGCTTGCGCGATTTCAAAGCCGCCGAGAGACGTGCTGCCACTGCCGTTTCGGATCTCTCCATCCGCACCAGGTCGGTACAGGCCAATGCGGGTTCGCTGTCGGGCGGCAACCAGCAGAAAGTGTTGCTTGCCCGCCTGCTCGAGACCGAGCCGCAAGTGGTCATCCTGGATGAACCGACGCGCGGCGTCGATGTCGGAGCGAAGTCGGAAATCTACCGGCTGATCGACAATCTCGCCAAAAAGGGCATCGCCATCCTGATGATCTCCAGCGAACTGCCGGAGGTGATCGGCGTTGCCGACCGCGTGCTGGTAATGCGCGACGGCACGATTGCCGGCGAGGTTACGGCGTCCAAAGACCAGCCGCTGCGCCAGGAAGCAATCATGGAACTTGCAACGGGAGCGGCCAAGGGATGACCGACAAGGCGACCGAGATCAGTGGCCAGGCTGTCGGCAGGAGCCGGCGGTTGCGCACCGCCTTCGCCGCCCTTGGCATGCTGCCGATCCTGATCCTGCTGGCGGTCGGCTTTCAGTTGATGAACGCGCGCTTCTTCACCCAGACCAATTTGCTGATCGTCATGCAGCAATCGTCGATCAACATTGTGCTGGCAGCGGGCATGACCTTCGTCATCCTGACCGGCGGGATCGACCTGTCCGTCGGCTCGATACTTGCAGCCTCGGCGATGGTGGCGGTGATGGTGTCGCTGGTGCCTGATTGGGGACTGCTGGGCGTGCCGGCGGCCATTCTCGTCGGCCTCGGCTTCGGCGTCATCAACGGGCTGCTGATCGCCTATATCAGACTGCCGCCCTTCATCGTCACGCTGGGGTCGCTGACCGCTGTGCGCGGCGTCGCCCGCCTGCTCGGCCAGGACACCACGGTGTTCAACTCGGACCTGCCGTTCGACTTCATCGGCAACGGTACGCTGTTCGGCATCCCCTGGCTGGTCATCATCGCCTTGTCGGTCGTGGTGCTGTCCTGGCTGGTGCTCAAGCGCACCGTGCTCGGCACCTGGATCTATGCCGTCGGCGGCAATGCCGAAGCGGCGCGGCTGACCGGCATCAAGGTGCCGCTGGTGCTGCTCTTTGTCTATGGCGTTTCCGGCCTGCTGGCCGGCCTTGGGGGCGCCATGTCAGCGGCCCGGCTCTATGCGGCCAACGGGCTGCAGCTTGGGCAGTCTTACGAACTCGACGCCATTGCCGCGGTCATTCTCGGCGGCACCAGCTTCGTCGGCGGCGTCGGCTCGATCTGGGGTACGCTGATCGGTGGCCTGATCATAGCGGTGCTCTCCAACGGGCTTATCTTGGCCGGTGTCTCGGACATCTGGCAGTACATCATCAAGGGATTGGTCATCATCGTGGCAGTCGCCCTCGACCGCTACAGGCTCCAGGCAGGAGCGAGAACGTGATTGACCTTGGTCGCCGGCGTAAACGACCGGTTTGTGTAACGCACCGTGAGAGGCGCGGGGCAATTGGAGGAAAGCAATGAAGACCATCGCTAAACTGCTCTGCGGCGTCGCACTCGCGGCTGCCGCCATCGCGCCCGCATCGGCCAAGGACCTCAACAAGGTCGGCATCTCGGTCGGCCTGCTCGGCAACCCCTTCTTCGTCGCCACCATCAAGGGCATCGAGGACGCGGCCAAGAAGATCAACCCGAAGGTCGAGGTGACGTCAGTGTCGGCCGACTACGACCTCAACAAGCAGGTCTCTCAGGTCGATTCCTTCATCGCCGCCGGGGTCGACGTGATCATGCTCAATGCGGTCGATGCCAAGGCGATCGGCCCGGCGGTGAAGAAGGCGCAAGCAGCGGGCATCGTCGTTGCCGCCTTCGACGTCTCGGCGCCAGGCGCCGACGTCACCGTGATGACCAACAACGTCAAGGCCGGCGAAGAGGCCTGCCAGTATCTGGTCGACCACACCGGCGGCAAGGGCGACTACGTTATCCTCAACGGCCCGGCGTCGTCGTCGATCCTGGAGCGGGTGAAGGGCTGCAAGGACGTCCTTGCAAAACACCCCGACATCAAGATCCTCTCCGAGGACCAGAATGCCGAAGGCTCGCGCGACGGCGGCCTGAAGGTCTTCCAGTCGCTGCTCACCCGCTTCGACAAGATCGATGCGGTGTTTGCCATCAACGATCCGACGGCGATCGGCGCCCAGCTTGCGGCCAAGCAGCTCAATCGCTCGGAGTTCATCTTCACCGCAGTGGATGGCGCTCCCGATATCGAGAAGGAACTCGCTTCCGGCACCTCGATGATCAAGGCCTCGGCTTCGCAGGATCCCTACGTGATGGCTGGCCAGTCGCTGACGATGGCGGCTGAGCTGCTTGCCGGCAAGAAGCCGGCGGAGCCGACCGTGCTGCTCGACCCGAAGCTGATCACGGCCGAGAACCTGAAAGACTACAAGGGCTGGACCGCAGCCCGCTAAGCCTCCCAAGGCCGATGCGGCCGGGGCAACCCGGCCGCATCTCAATTCCAGAAACGGGAGACGATCATGTCGCGCATCGGTATTCATTCCTTCGTCTGGTCGGCGAGTTCGGCGCAAGGCGACCTCGAACGCACGCTGGCCAACACCAGAGAGGCCGGCTTCGACCTGATCGAGTTCTCTTATCTTGACCCGGCCAATGTCGACGTTGGCGGGTTGGCCAGGCGCATCGCCGACCTCAAGCTCGGCGTCGCGATCAGCATCGGCCTGCCGGCCGACGGCGACATTTCGAGTGCCGACAAGGCGGTTGCCGCGCGCGGCGTCGAGATCCTCAACGAGACGATCGCGCTCACCCGCGATCTCGGCGGCCAGAAAATTGGCGGCATCCTCAGTACCAGCCACGGCTTGCAGACGCAGGCGCCGACGCGCGATCAGTGGAACCGCAGCGCGGGGACACTTGCGAAGGTTGCGGAGACGGCCAAGTCCGCCGGCGTCACGCTCAATCTGGAGATCGTCAATCGCTTCGAAAGCAATCTGCTCAACACCGCTTCACAAGGCCTGGCCTTCATCGCGGACACCGGCTCCGACAACATCTTCCTGCATCTCGATACCTTCCACATGAACATCGAGGAGGCCGATGTCGGACTGGCTATCCGCCATGCTGCTGACAAGATCGGTTATGTCCATATCGGCGAGAGCCATCGCGGTTTCCTCGGCACCGGCAATATCGACTTTGCCGCCATCTTCGATGCGCTGACCGCAATCGGCTATAGGGACGACCTCAGCTTTGAATCCTTCTCGTCGAAGATCGTCGACGAGAACCTGTCACGGAAGACCGCGATCTGGCGCAATCTGTGGGCCGACAATATTGAACTGGCCCGGCATGCGCGCGCCTTCATCGCAATCGGGTTGGAGACGGCGCAGCGCAAGGCAAAGCTTGTCGCATCGAGACATCGTCCTTAGCAGGAGCGCGCTGCCAAAGCGCCAATGTTGTCGTTCATCCGGCCCGCGCCTTACGTGCAAGGAATCGACGTCGGAGGCGCTGAGTGTGGCGGAGGCAGTCGAGCGGGGTGACGCTGACGAGAGGTTTCTGATTTTGGCCACGAAACGCAATAAAATCAACATATTCATACGCCCTCCGGGGCCATCCAATCTCCATACTGGACGGGGATGACGTTTGACACAGCGCGGCGGAAAGAAGCAGGATAGCTGATAGAGTCGACATCGCATAATGATGTCACTATATAGCGGCGGCTTCGACCGCGTAGCTGTGGCGGTGTACCACGAAGCAGCAGAAAATGTGTTACGCGTTGTGATCCCTATTGTGATACAAATCGGCCGTCGACAGCAGGAAAAGATCGTAAGAACAATAGCATAGAGCCGAAGCCGAATCCCGGCCAACGTACCACTCTATCAAACAATCAGAACGTGCTCATTGAACCCTTCCCTTCATTCGGCTCTTCGGACCTCCGACAAGATCAACTTGCCGGGCGAAGCCGACTCGGTTCGAATGGCAGCATGCATCCTTTACCGGGTGCGGACGTTTACGGTTACCAACCGGCATAGCCGCCAGGGAAAAGCAGTATGAGTGAACATGCGATCGAGTTCTTGCGCGGATGGATCGGTGAAAAGGTCCACTGCCAGCACTCGCCGGTAAAGATCGAGAAGCAGGCCGAGACCCTCGCCAAGGAGTGCGCGGCCAAGGCCGCTGAGGTCGGCATTCCGCTGGAAGATATCCAGGAAGAAGTCGGCGACATCCAGGAACTGATCGCATCGCGGCTCGAAGAGGCGGCCGAGGCCGACCAGAGCAACGCGGCCAAGCCGTGACGCAACAGGCCTGGTGCCGCCAGGCCTTGTCCTCTATCCAAATCGATCTTTCAGCCAGGCCTTCGGCAGCGCCGGCACGAAATTGCCGTCGCGTCCGCTCATATCCTCATTGGCGACCATTGCATTGAGGATCGCCTCCTCTACGCCTTGCGCCACCGCATCGAAGAACGGATCGATATCGACGTCCGGGATGTAAGCGACGTTTGCGGTTCGTCCCGATGGTGCAAGTGCTGCTTGCGGATTGGCGGTGGTGAAGGCCAGAAAAATGTCGCCCGAACTGTGGTACCCGAAGCCGCCTGTCATGGCGATGCCGAGCGGCACGCGCTTTGCCAGCCGCTTCATCTGGTGCGGCAGAAATGGCGCATCGGTGGCGACGATGGCGATGATCGAGCCCTTTTCGGCACGCGGCGTGCCTTCGCGCATCGCCGGCTCTACCAGATCGGGCCCGACGCGGGCGCCGCGCAGTGTGAAATTGCGCCGCTTGCCGAAATTCGCCTGCACGAATACGCCGACCGTATGCCTGATGCCCTGCCACTCGACGATGCGCGATGCCGTGCCCGAGCCGGCCTTGAAGCCAAAGGCAATCATGCCGGTGCCGCCGCCGACACTGCCTTCCTCGATCGCTCCACCGGCGGCACCGTCGAGCGCGGCTTCGACATGTTCGAAGCCGACGTGATGACCGTTGATGTCGTTGAGGAAACCATCATAGGTCTCCGCCGCGACCGGCAGGCCCCAGCCGCTGTCGAGCGCCGCCGACAGCACGCGTTGCATCCAGCGCAGCGTGCCGTCGCGGGTAACGCCGCAGGAATGCGTGTTGGTGATCGTGACCGGCAGGTTGAAGGCGCCGACTTCCTCGATAATGTGCGACCCCGTCAACTCGCCATTGCCGTTCTGGCTGAAGACACCGGCAAACACCGGCGTGGCGAGCTCAGCCAACGGCCGCGGCAGGATGGCGGTGACGCCGGTGCGCACCGGCCCCGTGCCAACCTTGAGCAGACCCTCGCCGGAAATCAGCGTCGCATAGCCGACCGATACGCCGAGCACATCGGTGATGGCGTTGAAGCCGCCCGGCGTGCCCTCGAAGGCAATGCCGAAAGCACGCGCGCGCGGCTTGCCCGCCGGCGTTTGAAGATGCGGGTCATGTCCGGTCATGCGGTCCTCTAAAAAAGCGAGCCCTGATTGCCCGGCTCTTTCGGTTTGCTGGCCGTCGGCTTTGCAGCGGGTTTGCTGGCGGGCGGCGTGGCCGCTGGTTTGGCAACGGCCTGCACCCGCTCGGCGTCGCCGGTCGCGACTGCATTTACGATGCCGTCGGCGAACTCCAGCTGCAGGCCAGCGCCCGGCGCCACATCAACTGCCAGTTTGATCACCGCGCCGTCGGCATCCTTGACCAGCGCGAAGCCGCGGGCCAGCACAGCCTTGTGCGACAGCGTTGCCATCAGCCTCTCGGATTGGACGATGCGGCCGCGCAGTCGCTCCAGCCTGAGCAGTACCGCTTGCGTGCCGCGTCTCGTCAAAGCTGTCAGCAGATCCCTCTGCACGGTTTGCCGCCGTGCCGTTGGCTCGATCGTAATGCGGCCTTGCAGCAAAGCCAGTTGCTGCCTGTGCCGTTGCAGGGATGCTTTCGCACATTTTGGCAACTGATCCGCCGCACGATTCAACTCCGCGCGCCGGGCTCTCGCCAATGCGCGCAGCGCCCCTTGAGCGCGCAAAAGGTTGCGGTCGTTGGTGCGTCGCGCCTCGGCAATTCGCCGCGACAGCGTTGCCGGAGTGAGCTTCACGGCGAAGAACCGAGCTTGCTTTCTTTCGGTGGAGACCATCAGCCCCCGGCTAAGCCGGCTGGCCGCCTCGTCCAGCCGCCGTCGCGGCAGCGCCAGCAACTGGTCGGGCGAGGGCAGCGCGCGGGCGGCCGCACGCGAGGCCTGCCGCTTGCGTTCGAAATTGCGCAAGGTAGCTGCTTTGAGCCGTGCGCCAAGACTGGCTAGTGTCGCTTCGAGGTCTGCTTTCACCGGCACCGCGATCTCCGCCGCACCTGTCGGCGTCGGTGCGCGCATGTCGGCGACGAGGTCGATCAAGGTCCAGTCGGTCTCGTGCCCGACGGCCGAAATCACCGGAATGCGCGAGGCGGCGACGGCGCGCGCCAGCCCTTCATCGTTGAACCCCCAGAGGTCCTCGAGGCTGCCGCCGCCGCGCGCCACGATCAGAAGGTCGGGCTGGGCAATCGCGCCATCCCAGGCCAGCGCGTTGAAGCCGTTGACGGCGGCCGTCACTTCCGCCCCCGCCGTCTCGCCCTGGACTCTTACCGGCCAGACCAGCACATGCAGCGGAAAGCGGTCCTTGATGCGATGGATGATGTCACGGATCACCGATCCGGTCGGCGAGGTGACGACGCCGATGGTGCGCGGCATGAACGGCAGCCGCCGCTTGCGGCCGGCATCGAAAAGTCCTTCGGCCTGCAGTCGCCGCTTGCGCTCTTCCAAAAGCGCCATCAGCGCCCCGGCGCCGGCGGGTTCTAGATTGTCGATGACGATCTGGTAGTTGGATTTGCCGGGATAGGTGGTGAGTTTGCCGGTTGCGATCACCTCCATCCCCTCTTCGGGACGGAATTTCAGCCGGCTCATCGTGCCTTTCCAGACCACGGCATCGAGCCGCGCGCGGTCGTCCTTCAGGGTGAAATAGGCATGGCCGGAAGAGTGCGGCCCGCGATAGCCGGAAATTTCGCCGCGCACCCGCACATGGCCGAAGACATCCTCGACCGTGCGCTTCAGCGCGCCGGAAATCTCGCTCACCGTGTATTCGGTGGCATTGGTTCGTGATTCGGATTCTGCGTCGCTCATCGGCCGATTGAGCGGCTGTTGTCGCTCCGCGTCAAGATTCCATAACTTGATCTTAAGCCTGGCCTGATTGACTCTGGGCCAAGGAGGACGCATGAGCGCCCGCAAACAACGCAGCCCGTTGACGTTCCAGGTCACCCTGACGGTGCTGACGCTTGCCGTTTTTGCACTGGCCATCGTTGTCGGCTTCGGCCTTTACGCCACCATGCAGGCCGACCGGGTCTCGCTCGAGCGGGAGAAGGTTTTCCTTGCCAACGGCCTGCAGGACCAGATCGCCGCGGTAAAGCGCGAGCAGGAAAGCGTCGCCGTCTGGGATGATTCCGTTATAAACGCCAAGGCCGGCAACCAGACCTGGATGGCCGAGAATTTCAGCGTCTGGATGTACTCGTATTACGGCCACAACCGGGTCTATGTGCTGGACAACGCCAACCGGCCGGTCCACGCCATGCGCGAAGGCAAGGTCGTGTCGCCTGCCGTCTTTGGCGAGGACGAACCCGCTTTGCGGCCGACCATCGCCAGGTTGCGCCAGATGATGAGCAAGGACGCAAGCCAGGCCGGCGCAAAATTCGTTGCCGACGATCTGGTCTCGCTTGGCGGTCAGCCTGCCATACTCAGCGTCATGCCTCTGGTGCCGAGTTCGGATCGCGTCACCCAGGCATCCGGCAGCGAATATCTGCATGTCTCCATAGAGTTCATCAACGACGCGGTGATCGGCAAGATCGCGCAGAAATATCTGCTGGCGGGGGCGCATCTCCTGCCGATGGCTCAGCCGCTTGGCTCGGCTGCCATTCCGCTTATCGACAAACAGGGTGTCATCCTCGGCTATATTGCCTGGGACCAGGAACGGCCCGGCCTGACGCTGGTGGGCAAGGCCAGCCCGGCCCTGGCTCTGGCCGCGCTGGTTGCGGCGAGCGTGCTCGCCTTTCTGCTCCGGCGTCTGCGCCGTGCGTCATCGGCGCTGCAGACCAGCCAGGCCCAGGCGCAATATCTCGCCTTTCACGACACGCTCACCGGCCTGCCCAACCGGGCACTGTTCGAGGACAGGCTGCGGCGTGCCTTGCTTACCTCCGGCAATGAAAGCAAGGTCGCGCTGCTTTATCTCGATCTAGATCGCTTCAAGCATGTCAACGACACGCTTGGTCACCCGGCAGGCGACGAACTCGTGCGCCAGACGGCGGCCAGGCTTCAGCATACGGTTCGCGACGTCGACACGGTGGCAAGACTGGGTGGCGACGAATTCGCGGTGATCCTGATCGATGTCCGCGACGTAAGGAACGCCGAGGATATTTCCGAGAGGGTGCTGCAGAAACTGCAGGAGCCGTTCAAGCTGATGGACGATCAGGTCTTTATCAGCGCCAGCATCGGCATAGCCTTGTCGACAGGCCCTGATGCCGACGCAGACGATCTGCTGCGCAAGGCCGACATCGCGCTCTACGAAGCCAAGAAGAACGGCCGTGGCCGCTACCAGGTCTTCGCCGGCGACATGGACGACCTTTTGCTGCGCAAGCGCAAGGTCGAGAGCGAGCTGCGCAGCGCGCTGAATGGCGGCACCGGTATCAAGCTCGCCTACCAGCCGGTCTTTGCCAGCGACGGCAAGACCATTGTCGGCGCCGAGGCGCTGATCCGCTGGGCGCATGAGGTCCATGGCGCACTGCCGGCGGCGCAGTTCATCGCCATCGCCGAGGAACGCGGCATGATCGGGCAGCTCGGCGCATGGGCCCTGCTGGAAGCCTGCCGCTTCGCCGTGAAGACCAAACTGCCGTGGCTCGCCGTCAATGTCTCGCCGCTGCAATTGCGCGACGCCGGCTTTGCCGAAGAGGTTGCCTCGATCCTCGCCGAAACCGGACTGGCGCCGAAGCGCCTGCAGCTCGAAATCACCGAAAACGTTCTCTTGGAAAACAACGACACCACCAGAGCGGCTCTGGCAGCCTTGCGCCAGTCGGGCGTCGGCATTGTGCTCGACGATTTCGGCACCGGCTATTCGTCGCTGAGCTATCTGCGCCGCCATGCCATCGACAAGCTCAAGATCGACCGCTCCTTCGTGCGGCTTCTCGACGGCGACGGCAATTCGGGCGCCATCGTCAAGGCGCTGATCGATCTCGCCGGCGCGCTCAAGGTCGAGGTCACCGCCGAGGGCGTAGAGACCGAGGTGCAAAAGGCGCTGCTGGTCGCCATGGGCTGCCAGCAGCTGCAGGGCTACCTCTTGTCGCCGCCGCTGGAGCCGGCGCAATTGGTGGCGCTGCCCGGCCTGTCGTCGGCCAACGCAACGACGGAGGCGGCAGCGTCGGCCTGATCGTTCCTACCAGCCAGGCAGGATCTGGTTCGGCTTGCTCCGCTTCATCTTGGCGAAGGCGAGCGAGGCGAAATCGAAGCTTCCCGTTTCTTCGCCGAGCGGCACGGAAATATTGTCGAGGCTTTCCGAGATGTGTCGGGCCAGAGCGTCGACGATTTCGGGACGCGAGGTCTGGCCGCGCATGATGCCGATGCGGCAGTCGGGCAGGGCGCCAAAACCGTCGGCTTCGCCCAGCACTCGCATGCCGGGCCGCAGCGCGCATTCCGGCAGCACCGAGATCGCCAGCCCCGACAGCACCGCGGCGGTGATGACGGTGGCCGAGAAGCTGGTGAACAGGATTCGATAGTCGCGGTTTTGCCGGTCGAGCACATCGACGGCGGCGCGCCGCCAGATGCAGTTCGGCCGGCCGAAGGCCATCGGCAGCACTTCCTGTTCGTGCGTGGCATGGTTGGCCGAGGTCACCCATAGCAGCGGCTCGCGCCGCACCACTTCCGACTGGCCGCGCGTATCGTTGTGCGTCACCAGCGCAAGATCGAGATTGCCGCGCTTGATATGCTCGACCAAGCCTGGCGTAGGCTCGCAGATGACGGTCAGTTCGACGCGCGGGTTTGACCGTGTGAAGCGTGCCATGATTTCGGGCAGGAACCGGTCGGCATAGTCGTCGGGGGTGCCGATGCGGATGGTGCCTTCGAGCCGCTGGTCATCAAAGGCGGCCAGCGTTTCGCGGTTGAGATAGAGCAGGCGGCGCGCGTAGGAGAGCAGCTTGTCGCCTTCCTCAGTCAGCCTGTTGGTGCGGCCGTCCTTTTCGAACAGCGGCTTGCCGATCCGCTCTTCCAGCCGGCGCATCTGCATCGACACCGCCGATTGCGTGCGCAGCACTTCCTCGGCCGCGCGGGTAAAGCTGCCGGTATCGGCAATCGAGATGAAGGTCTGCAACTGGTCGAGATCGAGTGGCGCTTTCATCGGTCCAATCCATCACTAGCGTTGATGCTAAAGGTTAGAAACATTCGTTGGATTAATCAATCGGTGCGTGGCAAATTCACATTGTCCACATGAAAGCATGTGAATCGAGACCGGAACGGCCGCTGTCCCCAGCGCCGATCGCCTGGTCTTGTCCAGTTCGAGTCTGAAGGAGACCGACATGACCACGTTTGATTTCGCCACCGAGACCTCGCGCATCACCTCGCGTCCGGCCGTTGCGACGCGCGTGGCCAACACCCTTCTCAATGCCTACCAGGCCTGGAAAAATCGCCGGGCCTTCTATCGCCTCGGCGAGATGTCGGACGCCGAACTCGCCGATATCGGCCTGACGCGCGCGGACCTCCATGTCGCCATCGATGTGCCGTTCGGCGCCGATCCGACCGTGAAGCTGCGTGCGATTGCGAGCGATCGCGCCGATACAATCGAAGATCTCGCCCGCCAGATAGCGTGATATCGGGCGCATTGTTTCGGTTGCCGTGAACCTTTCTCAGGCTCGCTACGACCAACGAGTATAGCAGGCTCCCCACTCCCTGCCGGTTCCCCGCCGGCCAGCCTGCACACTGGCCCGGTCCTCCTCCAGGACCGGGCTTTTCTTTTAAAGCTCCGTCGTCATCGTGCGGTCTGCGCCGCGTCGCTTCGTTCCTTGCTCCGAAGCCACGAAGGTCAGCGCCCAACTACCGCCAACTACCGCCGGTCCATGTCCCGCTTGAACTGGTCGAAGATCGTTTCCACGCCCTTCTGATAGTCGTCGCGCTGCTGGGCGCCGGTCTCGAACATCTTGCCGAAAATATCGTCGAACGGATTGCGTGGCCTGCCGCTCGGATTGGCCTGCGGTTGCGGCGCCTGGCGCTCCTGCGGTGCCTGTCGCGGCTGGGGTGCTTGCGGCTGCTGCGGCGCCGGCTGCCCACCGGGCAGGCCGAAGCCGCCACCGCCGCCTTGCCGCATCATCTCTTCAAAAATCTTGCCCAGCGGGTTGTCGCCGTAAGGGCTCTGCGTCTGTTGCGGCTGTGTTGGCTGCTGCGGCCGGCCCTGCGGTTGCTGTGCCGCGCCACCGCCGAACATATCCTGCAGCACCTTGCCCAGCGGATTGTCGCCATATGGGTTGGGCGCCTGTTGCGGCTGGCTTTGCGGCTGTTGGGCGCCGCCGCCGAACATGTCCTGCAGCACTTTGCCCAGCGGGTTCTCACCGTAAGGATTGGGTGCTGGCTGCGGCGCAGGCTGTGCCCCGCCGCCCGCCTGCCGCATCATCTGTTCGATGATCTCGCCGAGCGGATTGCTGCCGCCGCCGAAGCCACCGGCGGCCTGCATCTGACCCCCGGTCAACTGGTTTGTCGTCTGCTTGAACAATCCGCCCATCACCATCGAAGCGATGGCCGGCAGCATCTGCTGCAGGATCTGCTGGCTGACGCCGGTCGCCTGCGCGGCCTGGCTGGCCACCGCGCGCGACAGCTCCTTCGAGCCGAACAGATGACCCAGAATGCCATTGCCCTCATTGACGCCTTGCGGTGAGAAAGCCCTGGTCGCGTCCTCGAAGTATTTGGCGTGCTGGCCGCTCGCCATCGCCGTCATGAAGGCGCCGAGCCCATAGGGATCGGCGGTGTTGCGTTGCAGCCCTTGCGAGAAGGCCGGCAGCAGAGCGGCGACAGCCGCCTGCGTCTGCTGCATGGAAAGCCCGTACTGCTGGGCAAGCGCCTGCATGCCGTTGCCGTTCTGCGCCTGCGCCAATATGTCGAACAAGGTAGGCATCGGTTTCTCCTCCGGGAAATCCTCGAGGGAGAACCTAGTTCGTTTCGATGTTCGATTGAAGCGGCTTTTGCCGCTGCTCAAGGCGCGACGCTAATACGCATATTCCATGAACACCGGCTCGATCGAGCCGCCCCAGCGCGTGTGGTAGGCCGACAGCATTTCCTCGGCACTGGTGGTACCGCGCGCCACGACTTCGTCCAGCGTGTTGAGGAACGAGGTCTCGTCATAGCCGTCGCGGTTCTTCCTGCCGCGATTTTTCAGCCCAAGGCGCGAAATGGTCATTACATCGCGGCCGATCTCACGCAACGTCGTGTTGCGGAACGGCGCGGAAATGCCTTGTTCCGGCACCGCATTGCGCATCGCCAGCGTTTCTTCATAGGTCCAGCTCGAAGTCAGCGCCTCGGCGGCGTCGAGCGCGGCCTCGTCATAAAGCAGCCCGACCCAGAAGGCCGGCAGCGCGCAGATGCGGCGCCACGGCCCGCCATCGGCGCCGCGCATTTCGAGGAAGCGCTTCAGCCTGACGTCAGGGAACAGGGTCGACAGATGGTTCGCCCAGTCGCCCATGGTCGGCAGTCCGTCCGGTACTTCATTGCGGGCAGCGCCGGCCATGAACTGGCGGAAGGTGATGTGCGTCATGTCGTGATAGTGGCCGTCGCGGATGACGAAATACATCGGCACGTCGAGCGCCCATTCGACATAGTCGGCAAAGCCGAACTCGGGCGAGAAGCAGAATTCGAGCAGGCCCGAGCGCTGGTTGTCGGTGTCGCGCCAGATGTCGCCGCGCCAGCTCTGCAGCCCGTTCGGCCGGCTGTCGGTGAAGGGCGAGTTGGCAAACAGCGCCGTCGACAGTGGCTGCAGCTTCAGCGACACCTGCATCTTGCGGCGCATGTCGGCTTCGCTTTCGAAGTCGAGGTTCACCTGGATGGTGCAGGTGCGATACATCATGTCGAGACCCTTGGTCCCGACCTTGGGCATGTAGCGGGTCATGATTTCGTAGCGCGATTTCGGCATTTTCGGCGTCTCGGCGAGCGACCATTTCGGACTGCCGCCGAGGCCGAGAAAGCGGATGCCCATCGGCTCGGCGATCTCGCGCACTTGCGCCAGATGCGCATTGCCCTCCCGGCAGGTCTGGTGGATCGTTTCCAGCGGCGCGCCCGACAGCTCGAACTGGCCACCAGGCTCCAGCGAGATCGCGCCCTGTCCGGTCGGCTCGACCAGGCCGATGATGCGGCCGTCATCGATGATCGGGTCCCAGCCGAGCTTTTGCTGCATGCCTTCGAGGATGGCGCGGATGCCGCGCTCGCCGCCATAGGGCACCGGCGCGTTCCCGTCGACATAGAAGGGGAACTTCTCGTGCTCGGTCCCGATGCGCCACTTGTCGCGCGGCTTGTTGCCTTCGGCCAGATGCTCGACCAGTTCGTCGATGCCTTCGATTGCCCGGAAATCGGTTGTGTCGCGCGCCATGGGGCCCCCTCTGCGGCTCTCGGAGCCCGCCGGCGCTAAATGGACGAAATGTCAGCAGCCGATCAAGCGAAAAATCCTGAGCCACAGGTCAACAGGAATTGATCTTTACGCTTCTTACCAGTCTCCGACCGTCGCCTGCATCACCGCAAGCGCCGCTACAGCTGCTGTGTCAGCGCGCAGGATGCGCGGCCCGAGCGGGATGGCAGTGACGAAGGGGAGCGCCCGCAGCATCTTTCGTTCGTCGTCGGAAAAGCCGCCTTCCGGTCCGACCAGCAGCGCCAGCTTCTTCTCCGGCACCGCCTGCAATGCCGGCAGCGGATTGTTGGTCGAGGCGTCCTCGTCGCAGAAGATCAGTCGCCGCTCCTTGTCCCAGCGGGAGAGCAGACGCTCGAATTTCTCGGCTTCTCGCACTTCCGGCACCGCCAGTATGCCGCATTGCTCGGCCGCCTCGACGACATTGGCGCGCAGCCGGTCGATGGAGGGTTTTGCCACTTGCGTGTGCTGGGTGATCACCGGCTGCAGGATGCCGGCGCCCATCTCCACCGCCTTCTGGACGAGATAGTCGAGCCGGCCCTGCTTCAGCGGCGCGAAGCAATAGACGAGATCGGGCAGGGGCGGCTGCGGCCGCTGCAAGACCAGTACCTTCAGCCGCAGCGCCTTTTTCGACTTGGCTGTGATCGCCGCCGACCACTCGCCGTCGCGGCCGTTGAAGACCAGGATCTCGGCGCCCTCTCCGAGCCGCAGCACATGCATGAGATAATGGCTCTGCTGCTGTCCGGCATCGAATTCGATACCTGCTGCGAGATCGTCCGGCACGAACAGCCGCTGCATCTTGTAATTGGCGCGCATCGCCGAGGAATGGGCGAGGCGGTGCCTGGCGTCAAGCCTTGGCGGAAGGATGCCACACCGCTTCAAAGCCTTGCCGCAGCACCGAAACGGTCGTGGCCGGTGTGAGCAGGCGCAGCGACCGGCCGGCAAGGCTGTCGAAGGCCGCCGCATCGCCATAGCCTGCGAACGACCAGGGCAGCGCGTTAGCGCCGCGCAACGCATAGGCCGAGCCGCCATCCGCGATCATCGCTCCGTCCGGCAATTCGGCAAGCTCTCCCATGGTGACATCAGGTGGCTTGCCGCCGGAAGCCAGCCGCTCCTTGTGCAGCCGCTTGTCCACCATTGGCGCGCGCGGTTCGTTTACACCGAAGACTTTGCCGAAACGCCCGACAAAATCCGTGGCTCGTTCACGCCGGCAATAGAAACAGGGACGGTGCCCGGCGGCCAGCGCCGTCACCTCGTCGAGGAAGAACAACTCGGTCCAGCCGGCCCTGCCGCCCGGCCTGTTCCTGCCCATCGGCTCGCGCCGCACATTGCGGAATTGGCAGACGCAGATGATCCAGGCCGGCAAGGCCCAACGCTTTTTCAGCAGCGTCTTGGTCTCAGGATCGTGGATGATGCCGCGATTGCCGGTGAACAGGCCGCGCTCGGATATGGCATGGATGGCGCCGAACGGATCGACCCGGTTCTGCAGTGGCATAGCTCTCTCCCGAATACGCATCTTGGCTGCAATACGGGCGACATGATATCGCTCGTCGCGTCATTTCATGTCAGCAGGGTTTTGCGATGCGGGTGCTGGTGGTCCAGAACTACGACAACACCGGCCTTGGCCAGGTTGGTGCCGCGCTCGCCGAAGCCGGCGCCGATCTCGACCTGCGCCGGCCCTACAAGGGCGATGCGCTGCCGGACGACGCGACCGGACACGATGCCATGGTGATGCTTGGCGGCGGTCAGAATGCGCTGGCCGACGATGACTACCCGTATTTCCCGGCGCTGCTCGAACTGACCCGCGATTTCGCCGCCAAGGATCGCTCGGTTCTCGGTATCTGCCTGGGCAGCCAGTTGGTTGCCCGCACTTTCGGCGGTGAGAACCAGATCGGCGCCGCCTCGGAATTCGGCTGGCACAAGGTATCGCTGACGCCGGACGCCAGAACCGATCCGGTGCTTGGCGCACTTCCCCAGGATTTCCCCATCTTCGAATGGCACGACGACACTTTCGCGCTGCCGTCAAATGCGGTGCGGCTTGCCGGCAGCGAAATTGCTGAGAACCAGGCGTTCCGTATCGGCCGCGCCGTCTACGGCTTCCAGTTCCATTTCGAGGCCGACCGGCCGATGGTGAGGGACTGGAGCACGTCCTTCGCGCCGCTGATTGCCGATCGCCATCCCGACTGGCACGACCGCCTCGACAGCGAAATGGCACGCAACGGCCCCGAGGCCGACGCCGCGGGTTTGGCCATTGCCCGCGCCTGGGTGGCGACGATCTGAACCCAGCCAACGCGCGGCCGTTGCATAATTGGCACGCGGCGGGGAATCTGCCGGGGACAACTTCTTTCGTCCTTGGTTTGTGGCCGAACGCCATCCTACAAGGCGCGCGCTATGCATCGGCAATGCAACCGCGATGAACCTTCTGTGTGATCCGCGCGACACACCGCCGATACAGAATCGACCTACAAGCGCGAAATCGTCGAAACTTTGAGACGAATTCTCGGTTTCAACCCATTGGTAACCGCCTCGTGCCCAGATGCAGGAAGCTCAACTAGAGATGACGTCCGTGAAAGCAGCGCTTCTGTCCTTTGTCATGCTGTCTGCCATCGTTTTGTGCGGTCTCGGCATTTATTCCGCCGATGCGGCCAACAACCATCAGGCCGTCGACGGCTACGGCGTCACCGCCGCGCTTCGCTAAAACGCTTTTCCCTGCACAGTCAGGATACGCTTGTCCGCGCCGTCCACGGCGAGCGCGCTGAGCATGCCTGACTGCCAGGCGAGCGTGTCGACATTGACGCGGTTCGGCATCACCTCCGCCTCCGGCACCGGTGTGTGGCCGTGCACGATCACCTTCGGGTAAAGCCCTGGATGGTTGTGGAAGACGTCGCGGATCCAGACCAGATCCTGCGGGCTCTGGCTCTCCAGCGGCACGTCAGGCCTGACGCCGGCATGGCAGAAGAAGAAATCACCTGATATCAGTGACAATTGCAGCGACCGCAGGAAGTCGACATGGGCTTGCGGTACAGCATTGACCAGTGCCTGGTGTCCCCGCCGTAACGCCTCGGCCTTGCCGAACCAGCTTGCGTGTCCCGCTAGGTCGACGCCATAGGATTGTGCCGTCTGCACGCCGCCATAGCGGATGAACAGCCCTTCCGGGTCAGGCTCGTCGAGAAAATCGAGGAAGCCGATATCGTGGTTGCCGGCCAGCATCAGATGCCGTGGATCGCGTTTCTGTGCCTCGATCAGGAAGTCTATGACGCCCTTGGACTCTGGTCCGCGGTCGACATAGTCGCCGAGGTGGATGACGCGCCAATCGCTGGTCGGCTTGTATTCGAGTTCGCTCTCGATGCGGCGATGCATGGCGGCGAGCAGATCGAGCCGGCCATGCACGTCGCCGATCGCATAGAGGCGCATGCCATCGGGCGCGCGCGCGTCGAGGTAGTGGATGCCGGTCTCGGTCAAGGCGGCTTCGTCTCCGTGATCCAGCGAGGCTAGGGTCTAATCGGTGAACAAGACCCTATCGCCGCAACTGGTCCTTGCCCATCTCGGTCACCAGCCGTTTGCCGCACAGTGCCAGCGTGATGTCCATCTCCTTGCGGATGATGTCCAGCGCCAGGGTCACGCCTTGCTTGCCCATGGCGCCTAATCCGTACAGGAACGGGCGGCCGATATAGGTGCCCTTGGCGCCGAGGCAAAGCGCCTTCAGCACGTCCTGGCCCGAGCGGATGCCGCCGTCCATATGCACCTCGATCCTGTCGCCGACGGCATCGGTGATCTCTTCCAGCGCCATGATTGACGACGATGCGCCGTCGAGCTGGCGCCCGCCATGGTTGGAAACGATGATGGCGTCGGCGCCGGTCTCGACCGCCATCAGCGCGTCCTCCTTGTCGAGAATGCCTTTCAGGATCAGCTTGCCGCCCCAACGTTCCTTGATCCAGGCGACATCCTTCCACGACAGATGCGGGTCGAACTGCTCCGTCGTCCACGATGCCAGCGAAGCGACGTCGCCGACGCCCTTGGCATGGCCGACAATGTTGCGGAAGGTGCGGCGCTTGGTGCCGGCAATGCCCATCAGCCAGCGTGGCCGCATGGCGATGTTGGCAATGTTGGCCAGCGTCATCTTGGGCGGCGCCGACAGCCCGTTGCGGACATCCTTGTGGCGCTGCCCCAGGATCTGCAGGTCAAGCGTCAACACCAGCGCCGAGCATTTCGCAGCCTTCGCCCTGTCGATCAGGTCGAGCACGAAATCCTTGTCGCGCAGCACGTAGAGCTGGAACCAGAACGGCTTCTTCGTCACCGACGCGACATCCTCGATCGAGCAGATGCTCATCGTTGACAGCGTGAACGGCACGCCGAATTCCTCTGCCGCCTGCGCCGCCAGCATCTCGCCATCGGCATGCTGCATGCCGGTCATTCCAGTTGGGGCAAGCGCAACCGGCATCGCCACTTTCTCGCCGATCATGGTCGATTCCAGCGAGCGGTTGCTCATGTCGACCAGCACGCGCTGACGGAATTTTATCTTCTGGAAGTCCTCTTCGTTGGCGCGGTAGGTGCTTTCGGTCCAGGCGCCGGAATCGGCATAGTCGAAGAACATCTTCGGCACCCGCCGGCGCGCCAGGTCCTTGAGATCGGCAATGGTGAGGATGTCGCTCATGGTGGTTCCTCGTTAGCCAGTCGTCTTGAAGCCGTCGTCGGCGTCGGAGCGCTGCTTAAGCCTGAGCCGCGACACGCGCTGCCAGTCGCCGCTGCGTTCGGCCTCGAGCATCGAGCGCTCGACATAGGAGATATGGTCCATCGCCGCCTGGCGGGCAGCTGAGGGATCGCCGGCCTTCACGGCTTTGTAGATCGCGCCGTGCTGGGCCAGCAGCGCCTCGCGCGCTCCGGGCACGCTGAACACCAGAAGCCGGTTCTGGAACACGCCTTCAGACAGCAGCCGGTAGCAGGAGCGCAGCGTGTGCAAGAGGATGATGTTGTGCGCGCATTCGCACACAGCATGGTGGAACTCGACGTCGATTTCCGCCTCGTCGTCGAAATCGCCGGTGCGGTGCGCCTCGTCCATGCGCGCCATGATGCGGTCGAGCAGCGCAATGTCGTCCGCTGTCGCGCGCCGCGCCGCATATTCGGCCGCCACGCCTTCGATCTCGCGGCGGTATTCCAGATAGTCGGTCACCGCCTTGCGGTGCATCGAGATGAGGTCGGTCACCGGCTTGGTGAACAGCTGGCCGATGACGTCGGCGACATGGGTGCCCCCGCCGGCCTTGGTGATCAGCAGCCCGCGCCCTTCCAGCGCCTTCAGCGCGTCGCGCAGGATCGGCCGCGACACGTCGAACTGGCGCGCCAGCTCGCGCTCGCCCGGCAGCCGGTCGCCGGTGCGCAGCACGCCTTCAAGGATCAGGCTTTCGATCTGCTGCACCACCTCGTCGGCGGTGCGCGAATGCTCGATCCTGGAGAAAATATCGCTCAACGGGGGCCCGGGAAATTGAACCTGTGTCGCGCAAGATAAAGCCAGCGTCGCCAACTGGTCAAATTATTTATCCAATTCGCCCAATCGGGTCGGTCTGCGCGTCGCGCTGGCAGGACCTACGATGCTAGACTTTGGTGTTTACGCGCCTCATGGATTGCCTTTAGAGCACGCTATTACACGAAGGGTCGAGAACAGGGGGGCCACCGTGTCGGACGAGACGTCCAACCTCGAATTCCAGCCGCGCGCCCAGGGCAGCGTGATGGGCTTTCCTGCGCATGAGGGACGGCCCGGCGCAATCGGCGAGGTCCATGCCCGGCCGCATCCGCTGATCGAGAAGCCGCGCGTGCTTGTGCAACTCGCCTTCATGACGGAGGGCGGCTCCGGCGTCGACATGGCCGTGCTCTCCGAACTTTCGCGGCGCCTCGGCATTGCCGCGCCCGACCGTCATGCCCGCCACCACGCCATGAAGTGGGGCAAGGGTACGCTGCGCTGGGAGCGGCATACGGAATTTTCGACCTACCTGTGGGAAGGGCCGCTGGCCGAAAGCAGCAGGGCGCAGGAGGATTCTCCTTTCGGCAACGGCTTCTCGCCGCCGGGAACGGTGATCTCAGGTATAAGGCTGGAGATCCGCAAATGGACGCCGGCAAGCGAGAAGCTGATTGCGGCCTTCGACCCGACGAGCCTGTGCTATTCGCTGGTCGAGCGCGGCAATGCGGCCATAGTCACCGATTTCCGCCAGGACGGCGACGGCCTGACCCGCATCCTGGTGCTTGATCGCGGCCTGACGCCGGCGCGGACCGGCGCGCTGTCGCAGCGGCTGATCGACCTCGAGACGTATCGCACGCTTGCCATGCTCGGCCTGCCGCATGCGCTGACCCTGTCGGGCCGCGCCCGCCGCATCGAGGACCGGCTGGCGCAGACCACGCTGGAAATGAAGGTCGCTGAAACCCGCGACAGCCAGACGCTGCTCGCCGACCTGACCGAGCTTGCCGCTGAACTCGAGGCTGATGCCGCCTCCAGCCTCTATCGCTTCGGCGCCAGCCGCGCCTATGACGGCATCGTTGTCGAGCGGCTGCAAGCGCTGGACGAAGAAGCCGTGGCCGGCTACGACACTTGGGGCGGCTTCCTGCAGCGGCGGGTGGCGCCTGCCATGCGCACCTGCCGTTCGGTCGAAGAGCGCCAGGCCAACCTGTCGCGCAAACTGACCCGCGCGACCACGCTGCTGCGCACCTGGGTCGATGTCGAGGTCGAGAAGCAGAACCGCGATCTGCTGGCGTCGATGAACAACCGTGCCCGGCTGCAACTGCGGCTGCAGCAGACGGTGGAAGGCCTGTCGGTGGCGGCAGTGTCCTACTATGTCGTCGGCCTGATCTCCTATCTCGCCAAGGGCGCCTCGATCTTCGGCCATGCCTTTGCACCCGAAATCGTCACTGCCGCGGCGGTGCCGGTCGCCATCGTGCTGGTCTGGTGGGGCGTGCGGCGAGTCAGGCGGATGCATTCCGAGTCGGCGAAACATCCGGGGGAGTAGGAGCGCACTTTACCCTCCCCCTTGTGGGGAGGGTCGATCCGCATAGCGGATCGGGGTGAGGGTGCTCGTAAAGAGCTTTCGTCGCGCGGACCCCCACCCCGCTCACTGCGTTCGCGACCCTCCCCACAAGGGGGAGGGTTAAGATCCATAGCGGCAGATTGCCGCTGCGGAAGGCTGGCACTACGCTCTTTGCCCGACGCGGTGTTTGCAACATCCGGATGTAACTGGTAAAAGATTTTTACCAGCCAAGCGGAGGACGCCGCCGATGTCCGGCCTTGTCATGCCCAAGCCAGACGACGCCACGATGCGAAGGCGCGCAGAGATCGTCGCCGATATGCGCATCATCGTGCCGGGCGAGGGCGTCGTCGACGCCACCAACGAAATGCGCGCTTTCGAAAGCGACGGTCTCACCGCCTACCGGCAATTGCCGCTGGTCGTGGTGCTGCCGGAAACGGTGGCGCAGGTGTCGCGGGTGCTGAAATACTGCAACGACCGCAACATCCGTGTCGTGCCGCGCGGCTCCGGCACCTCACTCTCCGGCGGCGCGTTGCCGCTCGAGGATGCCGTGCTGCTGGTCATGAGCCGCTTCAACCGCATCCTTGCCATCGACTATCCCGACCGCGTCGTCATCGCCCAGCCGGGCGTCACCAATCTCGGCATCACTACTGCCGTCGAGCAGGAGGGCTTTTATTACGCCCCCGATCCATCCTCCCAGATCGCCTGCTCGATCGGTGGCAATGTCGCGGAAAATTCCGGCGGCGTGCACTGCCTGAAATACGGCCTGACCGCCAACAATGTGCTCGGCATCGAAATGGTGCTGATGAATGGCGAGGTGGTGCGGCTTGGCGGCAACCATCTGGACTCGGAAGGCTATGATCTCCTCGGCGTCATGACGGGGTCCGAAGGCCTGCTCGGCGTCGTCACCGAGGTCACCGTGCGCATCCTGAAAAAGCCGGAGACAGCCCGTGCTCTGCTGATCGGCTTTCCGACCAGCGAGCAGGGCGGCCAATGCGTCGCCGACATCATCGGCGCCGGCATTATCCCCGGCGGCATGGAGATGATGGACCGGCCGGCGATCCATGCGGCGGAGGATTTCGTCCATGCCGGCTACCCCCTTGATGTCGAGGCGCTGCTGATCGTCGAACTCGACGGGCCGGGCGTCGAGGTCGACCACCTGATCGGTCTCGTCGAGGCGATCGCCTATAGGAACGGCTCCACCACCTGCCGCATCTCGCAATCCGAACAGGAGCGGCTGAGTTTCTGGGCCGGCCGCAAGGCGGCCTTCCCGGCGGTCGGCCGCATCTCACCCGACTATTACTGCATGGATGGCACCATCCCGCGCAAGGAATTGCCCCGTGTGCTCGCCGGCATGCGCGAACTGTCGGGAAAATACGGCCTTGGCGTCGCCAATGTCTTCCACGCCGGCGACGGCAATCTGCATCCGCTGATCCTCTATGACGCCAACGTGCCGGGCGAACTCGACAAGGCGGAAAGTTTTGGCGCCGACATCTTGCGGCTCTGCGTCAAGGTCGGCGGCGTCTTGACCGGCGAGCACGGCGTCGGCGTCGAGAAGCGCGATTTGATGCCGGAGATGTTCAACCAGATCGACCTCGACCAACAAATGCGCGTCAAATGCGCCTTCGACCCCAACCATCTGCTCAACCCGGGAAAAGTGTTCCCGCAACTGCGCCGCTGCGCGGAGCTTGGACGCATGCATGTGCATCGCGGCCAGGTGGCGTTTCCGGACATTCCGAGGTTTTGATGGGGGCGGAATGTCTCACGTCGGCGATCCTTCGCACCCCCCTCTGTCCTGCCGGACATCTCCCCCACAAGGGGGGAGATCACCAGTCATCTCTGCCTTCGCCAATCTTCGACGTTGCTAGAGAGGCGCGGTCGCCAAAGCTGCTAATCTCCCCCCAAGTGGGGGAGATGTCCGGCAGGACAGAGGGGGGCGCGAAGGAACTCGACCCATCTTCGCCATGACGACCTTCACCCCCACCACATCGGCCGAGATCCTCTCCACCGTCCAATGGGCGGCGGCGGAAGAGTCACCTTTGGAAATCATCGGCCACGGCTCCAAGCGCGGCATCGGCCGGCCACAGCAGAGCGAACACACGCTCGATCTTTCGAAGCTCACCGGCGTCACGCTCTACGAGCCGGCCGAGTTGGTACTGTCGGCCAAGGCCGGCACGCCGCTTTCCGAGATCGAAAACCTGCTCGCCGAAAGCGGCCAGCAACTCGCCTTCGAACCGATGGATTACGGTCCTTTACTCGGCGGCGAGCCCGGCAAGGGCACCATCGGCGGCGTGCTCGCCGCGAACCTGTCCGGCCCGCGCCGGCTGAAGGCGGGGGCTGCACGAGACCATATTCTGGGAATCAATGCGGTTGCCGGACGCGGCGAGGCCTTCAAGTCCGGCGGCCGCGTCGTCAAGAATGTCACCGGCTACGATCTGTCGAAGCTGATGGCCAACAGCTGGGGCACGCTGGCCGTGTTCACCGATGTCACCTTCAAGGTGCTGCCGGCGGCCGAGACCGAGGTGACGCTTGCCATGCGCGGCCTACTCGACGATGCCGCCTCTGCCGCCATGGCGCTGGCGCTCGGCTCCAGCGCCGAAGTGTCGAGCGCGGCCCATCTGCCCGAACGCATCGCCGCGCGCGTTGCCGGGGGCAGTCTAGGCACCGACGCTGCAACGCTGCTGCGCGTCGAAGGGTTTGGCCCATCGGTCGCCTATCGCATTGAGGCGCTGAAGACCCTGCTGAAAAATGCCGGCCCGCTGCAGGAGATCGCAGGTGAGACATCACATACCCTCTGGCGTGACATAAGGGACTGCACGCCATTCGCCGACCGTAGCGAAAAGCCGGTCTGGCGCGTCTCCATGGCGCCGTCTCAGGCCCATCAGATGGTGCTGACGCTGCGCATGCAGATCGGTGTCAGCGCCTTCTACGACTGGCAGGGCGGGCTGCTCTGGCTGCGCATGGAGGAGGGCGATCCCGAGGCCGCCCTGCTGCGCGGGCTGATCAGAAAGCTTGGCGGCGGCCACGCCACGCTGGTGCGCGCCACCCCTTCGCATCGCGCCGCCGTCCCGGTGTTCGAGCCGCAGGCACCGCATAAGGCCGCACTGTCGGCGCGGCTCAAGGCCGAGTTCGATCCCAAGTCCATCCTCAATCCCGGCCGCATGGCCCAAGGCTAAGATAATGCAAACCAACTTCTCCCTTGCCCAGCTTGCTGATCCGCATGTCGCGGAATCGGAGAAGATCCTGCGCAAATGCGTGCATTGCGGCTTCTGCACCGCCACCTGCCCGACCTATGTGACGCTTGGCAACGAACTCGATTCGCCGCGCGGGCGCATTTATCTCATCAAGGACATGCTGGAGAATGGCCGCCCGGCCGACAAGGAGATCGTCACCCATATCGACCGCTGCCTGTCCTGCCTGGCCTGCATGACCACCTGCCCGTCGGGCGTCAACTACATGCACCTGGTCGACCATGCCCGCGCCCATATCGAGGAGACTTACAAGCGGCCGCTGCTCGACCGGCTGACCCGCGCCATGCTGGCCTTCGTGCTGCCCTATCCCGCGCGCTTTCGCGCCGCGCTGAAATTGGCGAGACTGGGCAAGCCATTCATCGGCCTGTTCGAAAGGCTGCCGGCGCTGAGGCCGCTGGGCGCGATGCTGAAGCTGGCACCGGCCTCGATCCCGACGGTCTCGCCAATGGCCTCTTCCGGCATTCATGCCGGGCAGGGGACGAAGAGAGGCCGCGTCGCCATCCTCACCGGCTGCGCCCAATCGGTACTCGACCCCGCCATCAACGAGACGACGATTGCATTGCTGACACGGCTGGGCGTCGAGGTCGTGGTGCCGCAGGGCGAAGCCTGCTGTGGCGCGCTGGTCCATCATATGGGCCGCGAGGCAGCAGCCCTTGCCTCGGCCCGGCAGAATGTCGATGCGTGGACGCGTGCCATCGACCAGGGCGGGCTCGATGCCATCGTCATCACCGCGTCCGGCTGCGGCACAACGATCAAGGACTACGGCTTCATGCTGCGCCTCGATCCGGCCTATGCCGACAAGGCCGCGCGGGTCTCGGCGCTGGCCAGGGACATTACCGAATATCTCGCAAGCCTCGACCTGCCCGAGCCGGTGCGCAAACCCGGCACCGTCGTCGCCTATCACTCCGCCTGCTCGATGCAGCACGGCCAGAAGATCACCCGCCAGCCGAAGGAATTGCTCGCCAGGGCCGGCTTCGTCGTGCGCGATCCGCGCGAGGGACATCTGTGCTGCGGCTCGGCCGGCACCTACAACATCCTGCAGCCGGAGATTTCGGAGAAGCTGCGCGACCGAAAGGTGAAAAACATCGAGGCCACCGGCGCGGAGATCGTTGCCACAGGCAATATCGGCTGCATCACCCAGATCGCTTCGGCTGCAAAGCTGCCGGTGGTGCACACGATCAAGCTGCTCGACTGGGCCTATGGTGGTCCGAAGCCGGAGGGCGTCTCCGAAGGAAACCTGGTCGCCGCCGAGTAAGCAGCTATTCCGCTGCCAGCCGGTCCACCACGCCATACGTCGCCTGGTAGCGCGCGCGCTGGCGGCTGAGCGCGACCATTGTGTTGCGCAAGAGGATCGCCACAGTGATCGGGCCGACGCCGCCCGGCACCGGCGTGATCCAGGACGCGACTTCCTTCACGCTCTCGGTGTCGACGTCGCCGACGATGCGGCTCGTGCCGTCCGGGCCGATCTCGGAATTGATGCCGATGTCGATGACGGCCGCACCGGGCTTCACCATGTCGGCCTTGATCAGCCGCGGCTTGCCGACGGCGACGAACAGCGCATCGGCGCGGCGCGCATGTGCCGCCACCGAGCGCGTCATGTGATGGCACACCGTCACCGTCGCGCCTTCGCTCATCAGCAGGAAGGCAATCGGCTTGCCGACGATCTCGGAATGGCCGACGACGACGACTTCGAGCCCCTTGAGGTCGAGGCCGGTTTCCTTGAGCAGCTCGACCGAGGCCGCAGCCGTGCAAGGCGCGAGGTCGAGCTGATTGTAGACGATATTGCCGATCGACGCCGGATGCATGCCCTCGACGTCCTTCAGTGGATGCACCGCCGCTTGCAGCGTCTTGATCGGGATATGCGCCGGCACCGGCCGCTGGATGATGATGCCGGTGACGCGCGGGTCGGCGTTCAGGCCGTGGATCGCCGCCTCGAGTTCGCCGGCGCTGATGTCGGCGGGGAACCGCCGCTCCTCGAAACCGATGCCGGCAAGGGCGGCCTTGGCGCGCTGGTTGCGCACATAGACATCTACGGCAGCGGTATCGCCGACGGTGATCGACACCAGCTTGGGCGGAAAACCTTCGGCGGTAGCGATGGCGGCATCCTCGCGCACGGATGCCATGATGCGCTGGGCGACCGGGCCGCCCCGGAGATAGCGGCTATCGTCTGGCGGAGACATGGCTGGACCTTTGCAGCGGAGTTTGGCGCAGGGGAGTTTGGCCGTCCCTATAGCGGGGGAAATGCGGCAAGGCAGCGTGAAAGCGAACCGTCATCCCCCTGGCGCGACGTTCTGGCGCAGCCTGGCTCAGCTATAGCCGCAAAGAGAAAGGGCAGCGCGGTTTCCCAGGCTGCCCTTTCCTGACTGGCCGCATCCCCACACGGCCCGTCCCCCGCAAACTCTTCCCGATCCTGAAGGTCTAACCTTCTGGACCAGATGATTCGGTAGCCGATTATATCACGACCACGGTCGTTCCAACATTGACCCTCTCGTAAAGGTCAACCACGTCCTCGTTGCGCATGCGGATGCAGCCGGAAGACACCGAGCCGCCGATGGTCCATGGCTGGTTGGTGCCGTGGATGCGGTATTCCGTCGTGCCGAGATAGAGCGCGCGGGCGCCAAGCGGGTTTTCCTCGCCGCCGGCCAGATAGGTCGGGAGGTAGCGGCCCTTGGCGGCCTCGCGCTTGATCATCTCCGCTGGCGGGCGCCAGTCCGGCCAGACGCGCTTGTTGGTGATCTTGTGCGTGCCAGACCATTCGAAGCCAGGCTTGCCTGTGCCGACGCCATAGCGCCGCGCCTTGCCGTTCTTCTCGACCAGGAACAGGAAATTCTGCGTCGTATCGATGACGACCGTGCCCGGCTTCTGCGGGCCGTCATAGGCGACTTCCTGCGGCAGATAGAGCGGGTTGATCTGTGGTCGCATCACCAAGCGCTTGGCCGGCGCCTGCACCGAAGCGGTGCGCACCCGATCGGGGCGTGCCGGCTGCGCATAGCGCAGGCGTGGCTGCTGCTGCTGACGGCTCTGCCGCACTATGCCGGGCGCGCGGCCAAGCTGCAGCACCCAGGGTGCCGAGAGGTCAGGGCTCACCATAACCGGCGGCCTGTCGGCATAGCGGTCGTTGGCGGCGGACGAGTTGGCGCCGGCGGCCAGAATGGCCACGGCGCCGAGCACGGAACGCAAAAACATCTTCATCGGAACGCACCTTGATCGTCAAACGGACAGAGGCGGGAACTTGCCTCCGGTTGCGCGATCCTTGGCGCCAAGCCACAACCGAAACATGAATCGGAATGCGTAAAATGCTCACTTGTCAGTAAACCTTTTGGTGTGGTTACCGCCGGGTTCAGGAATCTGGTAAAGCCGCGGTAAACGATGCTTGCAAGCGCGTTAACGAATGGATCTTTGTTGATGGCACAAGACAATACCGGCCTGCTTACCGGCGCCGACGGCATCACACGCTGCTTCTGGCACGGCAATCTGCCGGACTATCTGCATTATCACGACCATGAATGGGGCCGGCCGATGGCCGACGACCGCAGGCTGTTCGAAAAGATCTGCCTCGAAGGTTTTCAGTCCGGCCTGTCCTGGCTGACCATCCTGCGCAAGCGCGAGAATTTCCGCGAGGCTTTCGCCGGTTTCGACTTCGACAAGGTCGCCGCCTTCACCGACGAGGATGTCGAGCGCCTGGTCGGCAATGCCGGCATCATCCGCCACCGCGGCAAGATCGTCTCGACCATCAACAACGCCAAACGTGCGAGAGAAATGGTCGACGAGTTCGGCTCGCTGGCCGCCTGGTTCTGGAAGTTCGAGCCGGGCAAGGAGGAGCGGCCCGAAATCGTCGACCTCACCCATCTGCGCGCCAATCCCACAACTGTGGTTTCGACCCGCATCTCGAAAGAACTGAAAAAGCGCGGCTGGAGCTTTGTCGGCCCGACCACCGTCTACGCCTTCATGCAGGCGATGGGCCTGGTCAACGACCATCTCGAGGGGTGTGTTTGCCGGGAGCAGGTCGAGAAGGACAGGAAGGCGTTCAAACGGCCGAAGTGAGCGTCGTCAGGTGCCGCTTGCGCCGGTCAGGAACAGCCCAGCGACGATCGCGGCCAGCGCTGCAAAGGCCGGATAGATCACCAGCAGGCTGGTCATCATCGCATCGCGCATCGTCGAGCCTTTGCGCTCGTCGGCGGTGACCTCAAACGGCCCGGCCACTCTCGCCGTCACCGGCGCACGGCTCTCGGCCGGCCGCAGCCGGACTTCATGCAAGCCGTCGTCTCTGATATCGAATTTCTGTGCCGCAGTCATGGCCCCAACCCCTTGTTTCGGCGCGCTTATCGGCTCCGATTGTGTCGGCACGATGCCGCACCGATGGCGGAATTGTTTCCTTTTTGGTGCGTTTTGTTTCGAAGGAGAAGGAAAGAGCGCAAACCCTTGCCGCACAAAGCCGCTTCGGTTAGGACACGCCCACTCCAAACAAGTCATCGATTACTAAGCGAAAAGACCCATCCCATGGCCGACAAATCGGAAAAGACGAAAGCGCGGCTGCCGCGCGGCTTTGCCGACCGCAGCGCTGAAGACATCCGCGCCGTCGAGAAGATGATGGCCACGATCCGTTCGGTCTATGAGCTCTACGGTTTCGAGCCGGCCGACCAGCCGCTGATCGAGTACACCGATGCGCTCGGCAAATTCCTGCCCGACCAGGACCGGCCGAACGAAGGCGTTTTCTCGTTCCAGGACGATGATGAGCAGTGGCTGTCGCTGCGCTATGATTTGACTGCGCCGACGGCGCGCTACGTCGCCGAGAATTTTGAGAAGCTGCCGAAACCCTATCGCAGCTACCGCTCCGGCTGGGTGTTCCGCAACGAAAAGCCCGGCCCGGGCCGCTTCCGCCAGTTCATGCAGTTCGACGCCGACACGATCGGTACGCCGGGCGTCGCAGCCGACGCCGAGATGGCCATGATGATGGCCGACGTGATGGAAGCGCTTGGCATCAAGCGTGGCGACTACGTCATCCGGGTCAACAACCGCAAGGTGCTGGATGGCGTGCTGGAGGCGATCGGCCTTGGCGGTGACAACAATGCCGGCCGCCGGCTGACCGTGCTGCGCGCCATCGACAAGCTGGACAAGCTCGGGCGGGAAGGCGTGAAGCTTCTGCTTGGGCCGGGCCGATGGGATGGCGGCAAGGAAGGCGAGGGCGACTTCGCCAAGGGCGCTGGTTTGGACGACGGGCAAGCTGAAGCAGTTCTCCTCGCCACGGCAAGGAACGCACAGGTCGACCAGGTTTCCATAGTGAGCTCGAACCCGACTTACCAAGAAGGCGTCGGCGAGCTCGCGACGATTGAAGCCCTGGTCAGGGCGGCCGGATATGGCGAAGATCGCATCGCCATGGACCGCTCCGTCGTTCGTGGCCTCGAATACTACACCGGCCCGGTTTTCGAGGCCGAGCTTCTGGCCGAAATCCCCAACGAAGACGGCCAGATCGTGCGCTTCGGTTCGGTCGGTGGTGGCGGCCGCTATGACGGGCTGGTCTCGCGCTTCCGTGGCGAGCCGGTGCCGGCGACCGGCTTTTCGATCGGCGTCTCCCGCCTGATGACGGCGCTGAAGAACCTCGGCAAGCTGGACAGCACCGATGTCATCGCGCCGGTCGTCGTGCTGGTGATGGACAAGGATACGGAAAGCCTCGGTCGCTACCAGAAGATGGTGGCCGATCTGCGCGCGGCCGGCATCCGCTCCGAAATGTATCTCGGCGGCGCCGGCATGAAGGCGCAGCTGAAATATGCCGACCGCCGCGGCAGCCCGGTCGCCGTTATCCAGGGCGGCGACGAGCGCGCCAAGGGCGAGTTGCAGATCAAGGATCTGATCGAGGGCGCGCGCATGTCGGCAGAGATCACCGACAACGCCGAATGGCGCGCCGCAAGGCCGGCACAGGTCACGGTAGCGGAGAGCGAGTTGGTCGCCGAGGTGAAGAAGATTTTGGCTGCGCAGGTCGAGGAGAGGGCGAAATGATGAGCGCCGCGCTGTTCTTCCCTTCTCTCCTTGTGGGAGAAGGTGGATCGGCGCGGAGCGCCGAGACGGATGAGGGGTGTTCCGGGGAACTCCAACGCCTCACTCCGCTGGAACACCCCTCATCCGTCGCCTTCGGCGACACCTTCTCCCACAGGGAGAGAAGGGAAGGCTGCGCTTCATGACCTCCCGTCCCGCCATCGCATCCGAAATCACCAAGCTCTTCGCCACCCGCAACACCCATGCGGTCGAGGTCGCGGTGCTGCAGCCGGCCGATCCGTTCCTCGACATGGCCGGCGAGGATCTGCGCCGCCGCATCTTTCTCACCGAAAGCGAGACCGGCAAGACGCTGTGTCTGCGGCCGGAATTCACCATCCCCGTCTGCCTCGACCACATCGCCTCGCAGGCCGGCACGCCGCGCCGCTATTCCTATCTCGGCGAAGTGTTCCGCCAGCGCCGCGAGGGCGGCAACGAGTTCTTTCAGGCCGGCATCGAGGATCTCGGCGACCGCGATACGGCCGAGGCCGATGCGCGTTCGCTGGCCGATGCGCACGCGCTGCTGCAGCTGGTGCTGCCGGCGCAACCTCTTGCGATCACGCTCGGCGACCAGACCATCTTCGAGGCGGTGCTGGCGGCCCTCGGCCTGCCGCGCGGCTGGCGCATGCGACTTGCGCGCGCCTTCGGTTCGGCGCCGATGCTGCAGGCAGCGTTGTCCGATCTCGCCAACCCGCCACGCAACGGTCAGCTTGACGGCGAAGTCGCGGCCCTTGTCCTCGATCGCGATCTCGAAGCGCTTTCCGCCCACATTGCCGGCGGCATGGAAGAGGCCGGCCTGCTGGCATCCGGCGGACGCGCGCCCGCCGACATTGCCCGGCGGCTGATCGAAAAGGCCGAACTGCGCAGCGTGCGGTTGTCGAACGAAGCGTTTGCGGCGCTCAGGGATTTTCTCGCCATTGACGTGCCGCTCGACGGCGCGAGTGCTGCGCTCGAAAGTTTTGCGGCCTCTGCCGGGCTTTCGCTGGGCGCGGCGCTGGAAAAATTCGCCGCCCGCGCCAAAGCCATAGAGGCACATGGCCTGCCTGCAAAGACGATCAGCTACGACGCTGCCTTCGGCCGTCCGCTGGATTACTACACCGGCATCGTCTTCGAGATCGCAGCACTTGGTGGCGAGCGGCCGCTGGCCGGCGGCGGTCGCTACGACCGGCTGCTGACCCTGCTCGGCGCCAAGACGCCGATCCCCGGCGTCGGCTTCTCCGTCTGGCTCGACCGCATCGAAGCGCTGCGGGGAGAGCCGCAATGATCACGCTGGCGATCCCATCGAAAGGCCGGCTCAAGGAGCAGGCCTTGGAGGTACTGGCCAGGGCCGGGCTTGCCGTCAGCCTGCCCGGCGATGAGCGCCAGTACCGCGCCCGCATCGACGGCGCCGAGGGCATCGAGGTGGCGTTCCTGTCGGCGTCCGAAATCGCCGGCGAGATTGGGCAAGGTTCGGTCGACCTCGGCATTACCGGCGAGGACCTGCTGCGCGAAAACCTCGCCGACTGGGAGGCGCGCGCCGAAATCGTCGCTCGCCTCGGCTTCGGCCATGCCGATGTCGTGGTCGCGGTGCCCGGCATCTGGCTCGACGTCGACACCATGGCCGATCTCGACGATGTCGCCGCCGATTTCCGCCAGCGCCACGGCAGGCGGCTCAGGATCGCCACCAAATACTGGCGGCTCACGCAGCAGTTCTTCTCGCAAAAGCACGGCATCCAGGTCTACCGCATCGTCGAAAGCCTCGGCGCCACCGAAGGCGCGCCGGCGGCAGGCCTTGCCGATGTCATCGTCGACATCACCACCACCGGCTCGACCCTGCGCGCCAACCATCTCAAGGTGCTGGCCGATGGGGTTGTGCTGGAGTCGCAGGCTTGCCTGGTGGCTGCCCGGAAAGATCGTGCGCCGGCGGATGAGGCGCTAGTGCGGGAAATAGCCGCGAAGATGAGCGCGCTCCCTCCCCCTTGAGGGGAGGGTGGACAGCCGCCAAAGGCGGATGGACGGGTGGGGTCGCTCCGGCAGTGCTCGACGCGAGACGACCCAAGCCGGGTCGACCGTGAGCAAGGAAGTCGAGCACTTCGCCGAGGGTCCCACCCGCCTCGCTTCGCGAGGCACCCTCCCCGCGAGGGGGAGGGGAACCGCCTCTACTTTCCACCATCCCATCAGGCTGATAGGCTCGCCATATCCCGGGAGGAAACGGCGATGGCGATCAATCTCGACGAGCTCAAGAACGCCACCAATCTGCGCGGGCGCGGCAGGGCTTTCATCGCTCCGCTCGACGGCCGGGCACATGTGTCGGGCGACCGTTCGGTGCCGCTGCTCGACAAGACGATCCCTCAGCTTTTCTCCGGCACGGTCAGCAAATACGCCACGCAGGATGCTGCCGTCTTCGTCGGCCAGGACAAGCGCTTCACCTGGAGCGAACTGTCGGACACGGTCGATACGCTCGCCGCCGGCTTCCTGGCGCTGGGCCTCGAAAAAGGCGACCGTGTCGGCATCTGGTCGCCCAACCGCTGGGAATGGCTGGTCACCCAATTCGCCACAGCTCGCATCGGCCTGATCCTGGTCAACATCAACCCGGCCTACCGGCTGACGGAGCTCGAGTATGCCCTCAACAAGGTCGGCTGCAAGGCGCTGGTCACCGCCGCCAGTTTCAAGACCTCCGACTATCTCGGCATGATCGAGACGCTGGCGCCGGAGCTCGCCAACGCCACCCCCGGCAAGCTCAAGGCGCAGAAATTGCCGACGCTGAAGATCGTCATTCGCATGGGCGACGACAACTCGCCCGGCATGTTCAATTTCGCCGATGTGCTGTCGATGGCCGGCCGCGACGAGCATGACAGCCTCGACCGCATCTCCGAAGGGCTGAAGCCGGGCGAGGCCATCAACATCCAGTTCACATCAGGCACGACGGGCGCGCCCAAGGGCGCGACGCTGACCCACACCAACATCGTCAACAATGGCAATTTCGTCACCGCTGCGATCAAGCTCACCGTTGACGACCGGCTCTGCATCCCGGTGCCGCTCTACCACTGCTTCGGCATGTCGATGGGCACGATGGGCTGCGTCACCAAGGGCGCGACCATGGTGTTTCCTGGCGAGGGTTTTGACGCCGGCGCGACGCTGAAGGCGGTGGCGCAGGAACGCTGCACCGGCCTCTACGGCGTGCCGACCATGTTCGTCGCCATGCTTGACCACGCCGACTTCACCAGCTTCGATCTCTCCAGCCTGCGCACCGGCATCATGGCGGGCTCACCATGCCCGATCGAGGTGATGAAGAAGGTGGTGACGCTGATGCATATGGAAGAGGTGACCATCGCCTACGGCATGACCGAGACCAGCCCGGTCTCGTTCCAGAGCAGCGTCGACGATCCGCTGGAAAAACGCGTCTCCACTGTCGGCCGCATCCATCCGCATGTCGAGGTCAAGGCCATCGACGCCGAGGGCGCCACCGTCGCCGTCGGCGCGCCGGGCGAGCTGTGCACCCGCGGCTATTCCGTCATGAAAGGCTACTGGGACGACGCGGAAAAAACCCGCGAGGCGATCGACGCCGACGGCTGGATGCACACCGGTGATCTCGCCACCATCGACTCCGAGGGCTATTGCAACATTGTCGGCCGGGTCAAGGACATGGTCATCCGCGGCGGCGAAAACGTCTATCCCAGAGAGGTCGAGGAATTTCTCTATCGCCATCCCAAGGTCAAGGAGGTGCAGGTGTTCGGCATTCCCGACGCCAAATATGGCGAGGAGCTGTGCGCCTGGATCGTGCTGAAGCCCAACCAGATCGCCACCGAGCAGGAGATCAAGAATTTCTGCGCCGGCCAGATCGCCCACTACAAAATCCCCCGCTACATCCGCTTCCGCACCGAACTGCCGATGACGGTGACGGGCAAGCCGCAGAAGTTTCTGATGCGGGAAGCGATGGTGGAGGAACTGGGGCTGGTGGTGCAGAAGACGGCTTGAGGGTTGAACGCCGGGGACGGGACTGCCGGGCTTCGAAACGACATTGGGGTGCTCGACAGGCTTCCGCAAGGTTCGCCGAACGCATTGGGGCTTGAATGACTGGTTTCGCACGATCAGCGACTTCCTATGCGATGCCTTTGGCCGCGCTGGCACTGGCCGTTGCGGTCAGAGTCAGCGGGCTATCGGTGGACGAAGGTTCGCCGAGCGTCAGGATTCTCGTCGGAGCGCTCTCGAGTGCGATCATGTTCATCACTATTTTCGTGGTGCTCGATCACGCCGAGGCGGTGGCCCACCGTGTGGGGGAGCCTTACGGCACATTGGTGCTGACTTTTGCCGTGACGGCAATCGAAGTGTCGATCATCGTTTCCATGATGCTGCATGGAGAGAACAACCCCACGCTTGCACGTGAATCGGTCTTCTCGACAGTGATGATTGCCTCCACGGGCGTTGTCGGAATGTGTCTCACGTTTGGCGGCTGGCGGCATCGCAAGCAGGCAATTGTCCGGCAAGGGACCAGCGCATATCTGGCGGTTTTGGCCGCACTGACCGTCATGACGCTTATCCTGCCGACCTACACGCGGACCACCGATCCCGGCACATTTTCGGCAGCTCAGCTTGGCCTGGTAAGCGTTCTTTCCGTGCTGCTCTATGCAAGCTTTGTGTTCGCGCAGACAGTCCGGCACCGGGACGATTTCATCGAAGGACTGGCACACGACCTTTCGGCGCGAACCGCCCCTCACAAAAGCATCTCTTCCAGCGCTCTGCTCCTGGTCATCGGACTGATCGGAATTGTCATGCTCGCCGAGCAGGTCGCCGCAAGTGTTGAAAATGCGCTCGTTGCTTACCAGGTGACCCAGGCTGACAGCATTGTGGGGGCAATGATCGCGGGTCTGGTTTTGATGCCGGAAGCCATTTCGGCGGTTCGCGCTTCACTCAACAATGAGCTGCAGCGCGGCCTGAATGTCGCAATGGGTTCGGCTTGCGCCACGATTGGTTTGACGATACCTGCGGTCGCAGCAGCCAGCCTGCTTACGGGACGAGGGTTGACCCTGGGGCTCCCGGAAGCTGACGCCGTACTTTTGGTTTTAGCGCTTTTCATATGCAGCGTAAGCTTTAGCAACGAAAGAACGACCTTCCTGACCGGAATCGTCCATGCCGTTGTGTTTTTTACGTATGTATTTCTGGTATTTATCCCTTGAGGCTTTGGTGCGATCTGGCGACCAACCATCAAGGCGGGTATTCTCGAACGCGCCTGATTTGAGCTTTTCGGGGGTTCCCAAGGCGACATCCAAGACCCAAACGACTCACACCCCCATCACCACCCCATCCAGTCCGCGAATGATCTTCGCCAACTCGACGCACTCATCATGCCGCACCTTGTTGCGGCGCCAGGCGAGGCAGATCGTGCGTTGCGGCATTGGCTCCTGGAACGGCACGATCTTGAGGTCCGGCATGGCGCTGGCCGGCTTCGCCGCCATTTCCGGGATAAGCGTGACGCCGAGACCATGCGCCACCATCTGCAGCAGCGTCGTCAGGCTGGTGGCGCCGTAGCTTGCCATCGCTACGGGACGCACGCTGCCGCACAGGGCCAGCGCCTGTTCGCGCAGGCAGTGGCCTTCCTCCAAAAGCATCAACCGCTCCAGCGCCAGGCTTTCCGGCGGCACCGGTGGCGAGGCGAAGGCTGGATCTCCGGATGGCACAGCGAGGAAGAAGCGGTCGGCGAACAGTTCCTCGGTGACCAGGCCCGGCTGGTCGAGCGGCAGCGCGGCAATGAAGGCGTCGAGCCGTCCGCTTGCCGTGTCCTCGACCAGTGATGCGGTGACTGCTTCGCGCAGTTCGAGCTGCAGGGACGGAAAATGCCGTTTCAGTTCCGGGAGCACATGCGGCAAAAGATACGGCGCCACGGTCGGGATGATGCCTAGCCGGAAGCGGCCTTCCATGGCCGGGCGGCCGCGCCGGGCCGTCGTCTCGACGTCGCTGATATCGCGCAGGATGCGCTCGATGCGTGGCAGCAGCGCTTGCGCCTCTTCCGTCATCCGCACCGTCTTGCCGCCGCGCTCGAACAGCCGGCAGTTCAGCCTTTGCTCCATCTGGGCGATCTGCGCGGACAGC
Organism: Mesorhizobium sp. C416B; assembly: GCF_030323165.1. Classification (NCBI taxonomy): domain Bacteria; kingdom Pseudomonadati; phylum Pseudomonadota; class Alphaproteobacteria; order Hyphomicrobiales; family Phyllobacteriaceae; genus Mesorhizobium; species Mesorhizobium sp. C416B. The sequence goes on along the minus strand of NZ_CP100471.1, from coordinate 2,090,599 downwards.
GCCGGCTGGCTGACGCCGGCGAGTTTTGCGGCGCGGCCGAAATGCAGCGTTTGCGCCAAAGCCTCGAAATATTGCATCTGCCGCACGGTCAAGCCAATCATAAGGAAAACCTATCGCAACAAACAGGAAAGGCAATTTGTTTTTATCGAAGAGACGGCTTAGTCTGGAACCATTCCAGAGTGGCGCGGCTCCCGGCCGGCCCGGAAAAAACAACACATAAATCAGCAATTCGGAGGCCAAGATGGACGCGATGACCGACGACAACAGCGCCGGCAAATGCCCGGTCGCGCATGGAACCTCCGCCAGGACCAACCGCGACTGGTGGCCGAACCAGCTCGACATCGGCGTTCTCCACCAGCAGTCGAGCCTTTCGGACCCGATGGGCGAAGCTTTCGACTACGCCGCGGAGTTCAAGACGCTCGACCTCGACGCGGTGATCGAGGATTTGCACAAGGTGATGACGGATTCGCAGGATTGGTGGCCGGCCGATTTCGGCCATTACGGGCCGCTGTTCATCCGCATGGCCTGGCACAGCGCCGGCACCTATCGCATCGGCGACGGCCGGGGTGGCGCCGGTGCGGGCCAGCAGCGTTTCGCGCCGCTGAACAGCTGGCCGGACAACGCCAATCTCGACAAGGCGCGCCGGCTGCTGTGGCCGGTCAAGCAGAAATACGGCCGCAAGATCTCCTGGGCCGACCTGTTGATTCTCACCGGCAACGTCGCGCTGGAATCGATGGGCTTCAAGACCTTTGGCTTTGCCGGTGGCCGCGCCGATGTCTGGGAGCCCGAGCAGGATGTCGACTGGGGTTCGGAAACCAAGTGGCTCGACGACAAGCGCTATTCCGGCGACCGTGAGTTGCACGGCCATCTCGGCGCGGTGCAGATGGGCCTGATCTACGTCAACCCGGAAGGGCCGAACGGCAAGCCGGATCCGCTGGCCTCGGCCCGCGACATCCGCGAGACCTTCGGACGCATGGCAATGAACGATGAGGAAACCGTGGCGCTGATCGCCGGCGGCCACACCTTCGGCAAGACCCATGGCGCCGGTGATGCAACACTGGTCGGCGCCGAGCCGGAAGGCGCGGGCATCGAGGCGCAGGGCCTCGGCTGGTCGAGCAAGCATGCCACCGGCATTGCCGGCGATGCGATCACGTCCGGCCTCGAAGTTACCTGGACGACGACGCCGACCAAGTGGAGCAACAACTTCTTCGACAATCTCTTCAACTTCGAATGGGAGCTGACCAAGAGCCCGGCCGGGGCCCATCAGTGGACGCCGAAGGGCGGCTCTGGCGCGGTTACGGTGCCGGACGCGCACAATCCCTCGAAGCGTCATGCGCCGGCAATGCTGACCACCGACCTCGCGCTGCGGGCCGACCCGGCCTATGAGAAGATCTCGCGCCGCTTCCATGAGCATCCGGAGCAGTTCGCCGATGCCTTCGCCCGTGCCTGGTACAAGCTCACCCATCGCGACATGGGGCCGGTCGTGCGGTATCTCGGCCCGTTGGTGCCGAAGGAAGAGCTGATCTGGCAGGATCCGGTTCCGGCCGTCGACCATGAGCTGGTCAGCGACCAGGACATCGCATTGCTGAAGGCCAAGATCCTGGCTTCGGGCCTCAGCGTTTCGCAATTGGTCTCGACCGCCTGGGCCTCGGCCTCGACCTTCCGCAACTCCGACAAGCGCGGCGGCGCTAATGGCGCGCGCATTCGCCTGGCGCCGCAGAAGGACTGGGAGGTCAACCAGCCTGTCGAACTGGCTACCGTGCTGGCGAAGCTCGAAGCCATCCAGAACGAGTTCAACGCAGGCGGCAAGAAGGTCTCGCTGGCCGACCTCATCGTGCTCGGCGGCGTCGCCGCGGTCGAGAAAGCCGCAACGGATGGCGGCAATGCGGTGAAGGTTCCCTTCACGCCCGGCCGCACCGACGCCTCGCAGGCGCAGACCGACGTCCATTCCTTTGCGGCGCTCGAGCCGAAAATTGACGGCTTCCGCAACTATGTCAGGGGCAAACCGCCGATGTCGGTCGAAGCCATGCTGGTCGACCGGGCGCAACTGCTCAACCTGACGGCGCCGGAGATGACGGTGCTGGTTGGTGGCCTGCGCGTGCTCGGCGCCAACACCGGCGGCTCGAAGCATGGTGTGTTGACCGACAGGCCGGGCACGCTGACGAACGACTTCTTCGTCAACCTGCTCTCGATGAGCACCATCTGGGATCCGGCCTCCGAGGCCGGCTCGCATGAGGTCTACGAAGCACGCGACCGCAAGACCAGGGCGGTCAACTGGACCGCCACGCGCGCCGACCTGATCTTCGGCTCGCATGCGCAGCTGCGCGCGCTGGCCGAGGTCTACGGGTCGGCAGATGCCGGGCAGAAATTCGTTGGCGATTTCGTCAAGGCGTGGACCAAGGTGATGAACGCCGACCGTTTCGACATCGCTGCCTGATACAACCTCCCAAACGAAGGGCGCGGGCCGAGGCCCGCGCCCTTCGTTTTCGCAGGCTTCGAAATCAGTCCTTTTCGAAGATGCGTGCCTTCGCGACGACGCCAGCGATTGCGCCGCCGATCAGCGGCGCAACGATGAACAGCCAGAGCTGGCTGAGGGCTGCGCCGCCGGTAAACAGCGCCGGGCCGATCGAACGCGCCGGATTGAGCGAGGTGCCGGTCACCGGGATCATTGCGAAGTGCAGTCCGGCCAGCGTCAGGCCGATGACCAGGCCGGCGAACGCCGTCGAGTGCTTCTCGGCGGTGACGCCGAGGATGACGGTGACGAAGGTGAAGGTGCCGATCAGCTCCCACAGGAAGGCCGAACTCGTCCCCCATTTCGCCACGTCCCAGCCATTGGCGCCGAAACCGGTGGTGTGCCCGCCGGTCTGGCCGGAGACGATGATCCACAGCGCCAGCGAGGCCAGAATGGCGCCGATGATCTGCGCGATCCAGTAAGGAATGACATCCTTGGCCGGCAGCCGGCCGGCAAGGAAGACGCCGAGCGTGACGGCCGGGTTGAGATGTGCGCCTGAGATGGGACCCACCGCGTAAGCCGCCGCAATCAGGCCGATGCCGAACGCCAGGCCGATGGCTTCCTGGCCCAGCGGCAAGTCGGCGAGAAAGCCACCCGTCGCCACCGACGCCGTGCCGATAAACACCAATAGAAATGTCCCTAGAACTTCCGCAAGATACGTTTTCATTGCCCTCTCCTCGTATCGATCCGTCGGTCCGCTTTTCCGCGCCGCGAATCATGGCGCAAAGAGTATTCCCAACGCAAAAGCTTGGAAAGCTGAGCAATTGCGCCACAGATCGTGCTTACGGCGGCCAGTTACCAACATTAGAGACCTTGCATATATTTGAGATTTGTTATCGCCGGCGGGCGGACATTTGCCGGCGGGGAAAATCGTCGGCCGCGAGCGGAAGGCCTCGTCGCCGCGAAATTCAAGCGGGGTTCAATCTCGACGCGAAACGCTCTAAGAGCAGGCCGAAAGATACTGTGCTCGATAGATGGAATGACAAATGCGACTGGGCGGACGGCTGGCGGCAGCCATTGAAGTGCTGGACGACATTGGCCGGCGCCACCGGCCGGTGGCCGATGCGCTGAAAGATTGGGGCCTGTCGCATCGCTTTGCGGGCGGCGGCGACCGCGCGGCGATCGGCAACATCGTCTACGACGCGCTGCGCCACAAACGTTCCGCCGGCTGGCTTTTGGGTGAAGACACGCCCCGCGCCATCGGCTTCGGCGCGCTGCTCATCGAATGGGGCCAGACGCCGCAATCGCTTAACGATGCGCTCCAGGGTGACAAGTTCGCGCCGCCGCTGCTCAGCGCCGCCGAGTTGCAGGCGCTGGCCGAGCGCCGGCCTGAAGACGCGCCGGAGGCGGTGCGGGCGGACATACCCGACTGGTGCGCGCCGCTCTTCGAACGATCCTTTGGCGCAGACTGGGTTGCGGAGGGGGCGGCTTTGGCGACCCGCCCGCCGCTCGACATCAGGGTCAATACGCTGCAGTCCGACCGCGCCAAAGTGCTGGCGGAACTCGCCGAAACCGGCGCCAAGGCAGCCGCTATCGCGCCACAAGGCATTCGCATCCCGCCCATCGACGGCGACGGCAGGCACCCGAACGTACAGGCCGAGCCGGCCTTCCAGAAAGGCTGGTTCGAGGTCCAGGACGAAGGCTCGCAGATCGTTGCCGCCCTTGCCGGCGCGCAAGCCGGGATGCAGGTGCTCGATTTCTGCGCCGGCGCCGGCGGCAAGACGCTGGCGTTGTCGGCGGCGATGGCCAACAAAGGCCAGGTCTTCGCCCATGATGCCGAAAAAGCGCGGCTGGCGCCGATCTTCGACCGCCTCCGCCGTTCGGAAAACCGCAACGTCCAGGTTGTCACCAAGCCGGCTGAGCTCAGCCCCCTCGCAGGCCACATGGACATCGTGCTGGTCGATGCGCCCTGCACCGGCAGCGGCACCTGGCGGCGCCGTCCAGACGCCAAATGGCGGCTGATGCAAAGACAGCTCGATGCCCGCAAGGGCGAGCAGTCGGCGATCCTCGATGCGGCGAAGGCCTATGTCAAACCGGGCGGCCTGCTGGTCTACATCACCTGTTCGGTGTTCGACGAGGAGAATGGCGAACAAATCGCCGCCTTTCGCGAACGGCACAAGGGCTTCGTTCCGGTCGATCATCGCGCGCTTTGGGATGCCAGCTTCCCCGGTCACGCAGCGGCCGCCCGGATCGGCAAGACAAGCGATATCTCGCTGTCGCCGGCTCTGAGCGGCACCGACGGCTTCTATTTCTGTGCGCTGCGTCGGGCGAATTGACGCTGTGATTGACAGACTGACATAGCGCTCCAGTTGCAGATGCGCGGCGTCGGCCGCCAGACGGGGTAGAATTCTTGCAAAGATATGTGTCGCTTCGATATGTGTCGCTTCTGCTTTTCCTCCTTCTTGTGCTCGGCGGCGGCCTGTTGATCGGCTATGCGACGCTGCCGGGTGAATGGTATGCCTCGCTCGCCAAGCCGCCCTTCAACCCGCCCAACTGGGTCTTCGCGCCGGCCTGGACGCTCCTCTATGTGCTGATCGCCGTGGCCGGCTGGCGGACATGGGAGCGGGAACGAGCAGGCGCCGCGATGAAGATCTGGGCCCTCCAGCTTGTTCTGAACTTCGCGTGGTCGCCGACTTTCTTCGGCGCCAAACAGATGGGGCCGGCACTGGTAGTGATCCTGGCTCTTCTCGCCAGCATTGCGCTGTTCATAGCCACGGTGTGGAACCGCGACCGGGTTTCCGGCTGGCTGTTTGCGCCCTATGCCCTATGGGTGGCCTTCGCCACCTTGCTCAACGCGTCGCTGCTCCTGTTGAACTGAGTGCTTTGCTGCAGTGCAGCAAAAGCATTTGCGTGGCGTTCAGGCGTCTGCGATAAGCTTTGCAGATAAATCAGGGCGATGGCCATGGCAGCAAAGATCGTACCCGCACCCGATTATGAGGACCGCGTCAGGGCGTCGTTCGCCCGCCAGCAGGCGATGGCGACCATTGGCGCCGAGCTGACCCTTGTGACGCCGGGCATCATCGAGATCGAAATGCCCTATTCCCAGGCACTGACCCAGCAGCACGGTTTCCTGCATGCCGGGGTGATTTCGACGGCGCTGGACTCGGCCTGCGGCTATGCCGCGTTCTCGCTGATGCCGGAAAATTCCGGCGTGCTGACCATCGAATTCAAGGTCAATCTCCTGGCGCCCGGCCGGGGCGAACGCTTCCTGTTCCGCGGCTCGGTGACCAAACCCGGCCGCACCATCATTGTCGCCGATGGCCAAGCGTACGCCTTGGCCGCCGATGGCGAGGCCAAGCTGATCGCGACCATGACCGGCACGATGATGACGGTGGTTGGCCGTGACGGGATAGCGGGATGATGGCCAGCGTTACGCGAATTGGCGGCAAGGACGTTCTTTTCGTCATGGCGGCGCAAGCGGAATACGGTCTGCATCTGCAGAAACTGTTCACGCCGCTGATGACGGGCGTCGGCCCGGTCGAGGCAGGTGTGCGGCTCGGCGCCGAACTGTCATGGCTGAAGTCTGAGAAGACGCTGCCCGATCTCGTCGTCTCGCTCGGCTCCGCCGGCAGCCGCACACTGGAGCAGACGGAAATCTACCAGGCGGTCTCGGTCAGCTATCGCGACATCGACGCTTCGCCGCTAGGCTTCGAAAAAGGCGCGACGCCGTTCCTCGACCTGCCGGTGACCGTCCCGCTATCATTCAGGATACCGGGCATTAAAGAAGCCAGCCTGTCGACCGGCGGCGCCATCATCACCGGTGCCGCCTATGACGCCATCGCCGCCGACATGGTCGACATGGAAACCTTCGCCTGCCTGCGCGCCTGCCAGTTGTTCGATATCCCGCTTATCGGCCTGCGCGGCATTTCAGACGGTGCAGCCGATCTGCGCAACGTTGGCGACTGGACCGAATATCTGCATGTCATCGACGAGAAGCTGGCGGATGCAGTCGTGCGCCTCGAACAGGCCATCGGCTCCGGCACGCTGCGCAAGGAGCCGCCTGCGGGCGAGCCTGCACCGCTCTGAAAGTCGGGTTACGCAACCCATTGCGCCGACTCGTTTCTTTCTCTAAAGGCTCGCCATGACGACAGCCAATCATTCCGACACCGTCCTGGCGGACACCGTTCTCATCATCGATTTCGGCAGCCAGTTCACGCAGCTCATCGCCCGCCGCATCCGCGAGGCCGGTGTGTTTTCCGAGATCGTGCCGTTCCAATCGGCCGAAGCTGCCTTCAAGCGCATCAATCCAAAAGCCGTTATCCTGTCGGGCGGTCCCTCCTCGACATCGGACATCGGCAGCCCGCGCGCGCCGCAGATCGTCTTCGATGCCGGCGTGCCGGTGCTCGGTATCTGCTACGGCCAGATGGCCATGTGCGTGCAGATGGGCGGCGTAGCCGAAAGCTCGAACCATCGCGAATTCGGCCGTGCCTTCGTCGAGATCGAGAAGGACAGCCCGCTGTTCGAGGGCCTGTGGGCGCCAGGCCAGCGCCACCAGGTGTGGATGAGCCATGGCGACCGCGTCATCTCGCTGCCCAAGGGGTTCGAAGTCTTCGGCAAGTCGGAAGGCTCGCCCTTCGCCATCTTCGGCAATGTCGCGCGCAAGATGTACGGCATCATGTTCCACCCCGAAGTGGTGCATACGCCGGATGGCGCCAGGCTGCTGAGAAACTTCGTGCACAACATCGCCGGCATCGAAGGCGACTGGACGATGCGCGCCTATCGTGAGCACGCGGTCGAGACCATTCGCAAACAGGTCGGCAAGGGCAAGGTGATCTGCGCGCTGTCGGGCGGCGTGGATTCATCGGTCGCTGCCTTGCTGATCCACGAAGCGGTAGGCGACCAGCTGACCTGCATTCTTGTCGACCATGGCCTTATGCGCAAGGACGAGGCGGCCGGCGTCGTGGCGATGTTCCGCCAGCACTACAATCTGCCGCTGATCCTGGTCGACGCGTCGGAAAAATTCATCTCGGCGCTGGAAGGCGAGTCCGACCCCGAGAAGAAGCGCAAGACCATCGGCCGGCTGTTCATCGAAGTGTTCGAGGAAGAGGCCAAGAAACTCGGCGGCGCCGATTTCCTGGCGCAAGGCACGCTCTATCCCGACGTCATCGAGAGCGTCTCCTTCACCGGCGGCCCGTCGGTGACCATCAAGTCGCACCACAATGTCGGCGGCCTGCCGGCGCGCATGAACATGCAGCTGGTCGAGCCGCTGCGCGAACTGTTCAAGGACGAGGTGAGGGCACTGGGCAAGGAACTCGGCCTGCCCGAAAGTTTTATTGGCCGCCATCCGTTCCCCGGACCAGGCCTTGCCATCCGCTGCCCCGGCGGTATCACCCGCGAAAAGCTCGAAATCCTGCGCGAGGCCGACGCCATCTATCTCGACGAGATCCGCAAGGCCGGCCTCTACGACGCCATCTGGCAGGCTTTCGCCGTGCTGCTTCCGGTGCAGACCGTCGGTGTGATGGGCGACGGCCGCACCTACGAATTCGTCTGCGCCCTGCGCGCCGTGACGTCCGTCGACGGCATGACCGCCGACTTCTACCACTACGACATGGCTTTCCTCGGCGCGGCGGCCACCCGCATCATCAACGAAGTCCGCGGCATCAACCGCGTCGTCTACGACGTGACGTCAAAGCCGCCAGGCACCATCGAGTGGGAGTGATTCAGGCCCACTCAAACGCCGCCGAAATATGCCGATCTGCGATGTAACCTACTGAAAACAAAAATAAATCCTTCACGGACAATCAGCGACAATCCGTACGCAAAGATTAACTTTGACGGACCGGTTGACGGACCCTTCCGCACATTGCCCACCCGAGTTTTTCCAAGTACCGTAGGAGCCAACGAGGCTCGTGACGGTACTTTTTTCTGCCTAAGGCATTGAAGAAAAAAGGAATTTCCTGCCACGCAGCCTCCAAATTGTACTGACGGTACTTTTCAGAAGGCAATGGGTATGCTGACGGATGCCGCCCTTAAGGCACTGAAACCAAAAGAGAAAATCTATAAGATTGCAGACCGTGACGGCATGTATGTCCGCGCGATGCCCAGTGGTGCGATCTCCTTTCGGCTGGACTACAGGCTCAACGGAGGCCGCGAGACGGTCTATCTTGGCAGGTATGGACGGGACGGAATCTCGCTTGCCTCAGCCGGGAGAAGTGTCTCGACGCGAAGCGCGCTATTGGCGAGGGACGGTCGCCGGCGATAGAAAAGCAGCGCGACAAGCGCCGAGTTGTGACCCCGGTCTCCGGCCGACTTCAGCGCCGAAATGGCTACCAAACCAAAGCGATGCCCGGGCCTTCAAGGCCTCTTCTTATTCCGGCCAAGCCGGCCCGGAGCGCCGCATTCACTCACATCCCTTGAACCTGGGTGCAGAGCTGCTGCATCGAAGCCATTTGAGCAGCTGAGTTCGCGCCCGAACCCGTGCTGGTGCTGGCGGTCGTATCGCCAGCTGTATTCGAGGATCCCGACGTGCCGGTGGTTGTACCCGAACCAGTGCTGTTGCTGGCCGTGGTGTTACTGCCGGTCGAACCAGAGCTGCCTGAAGTGCCGGTGGCTGTGCCAGAGCCGGTGCCGATACTCGCCGTTGTATCACTGCCGGTCGAAGCCGAGCTACCTGACGTGCCGGTCATTGTGCCAGAGCCAGTGCCGTTACTGGCCGTCATCCTCGAGCAGTCGGAGCGAACCTGTGCCTGCTGTTCAGAGCTCAGGGACGACCAGTTCTTGCGGATCTCATCCTGCGACAGAAGTCTTCCCGAATTGGCGTCGCTGAAGAATGAGCCGGAGAGCTTGCTGTCCCAGCCGCTCGGGATACCGCTTTGGCCGGAGCCGGACGTAGAGCTCATACTGGACCCGGCCGATGAGCCGGACGTTCCGTTCGTGCCGCTGGATGTTCCCGACGACTGCGCCAAGGCCGCGGTGGCGAGACAGAGAGAGATCGCTGTAGCTGTCAAAATCTTACGTTTCATGTGAGTCTCCTTTGGGGTTCGACGCCGTTGCGGCGTCGAATCCTAATCCCGAGGAAAGGCACTTGTTCCTGTAAAGAGTGGAATTCGATGTCATGATCCTTGTGCACCAGCCTTGGCCTCGAATGCGATGCCGGAGCGCTTCAACGACGACTGACGCCTCAGGCGAGAGCTGTCCGCTACTGGGTGTTAGAGGCGATATGCGGAACGCTTCCCGAATAGTTGGGTGCCACCATCGGGTAATTGCGAGGCAGGTTCCATTTGGTTCGGTAATCGTCCGGATTCATGCCCAGTCGGCCAAGGTGCGAACTGCGTCGGGTCTCGGTTAGAGACAGGAGGGTGGCCTTTGCCGCAGCGTATAGCTCGACATGCGGAGCTCGTCTCGACCGCGCACACTCAATATGTTTTACGATGACGCCGCCAGATGTCATATGAGCGAATGCCTTTCCGGCGAAATAAATTGCTCCCAGCAGGTCGACGCTCAGCACCTTCAGCCAGCCCGCTCTAGTGAATGCCTCAATGGGTTAAAGATTATCAGGCCGGCGCGTTGTTGACGATTATTACCAACCTGCCGAACGCGTGAGCGCAAGTCGACAGCACCGTGATAGCGGCCTCCCCGGAGCGCCCCTTGTCGAACCGATGCGCGCCTTCTCGACCTTGCCTCCACCCACGTCGGCTCACCCGTGCACCTTCGGTGCCCAACCGCATGGCGATGGCCAGTCCAATGCCGCTTGCAGCACCGGTTACAATGCAGCCTTGTTATCCAGGCGCATCGGGTTCGACCTCTTTCTGGGGAGCAGCAAGTGGTTCAGTCCAGCCTTCAGCGACCCGATCCACGCTCAGCAGGCTGCGCGCATAATCCTGTTGCGCGCGAACAATGGCATCGTCTTGCTGTGAGGGAAGAAAGACCGGCAAAGCAAGGCAGACACTTTGTGTGGCCAACAGCTTGTTCCAGTTCGCGATCAGCGCCTTGAAAGCGCGCCCCACCGCCCTCGGATTTCGGTCGAGGTCATAGAGGCCGAGCGGATTGATCCGTTCGTTGTTCTCCCGAAGCGCACTGTCCCAGTCCACCTGATCCGTCAGCGAGTACCAGGTGAAGCCTACGATGGGGATGCCATCGTTGCGGATCCGCAGCACGTTGGCCCACTCTTTCCACAGCCAATAGACGGCCTCGTCTCCATTGGGGCCTTCTCTGATGTTGGTCTCCGTATGCATTACGGGAAGCCGGTAGCGGTTGAAGTACTGCCGCGTGATCTCGTCATAGCCAAACACCTCGCCGGACCCGGACGTCGTTCCGTCTGCCCAAACCCGATGTTCGTTGGTCTGGTAATAGTCGGTGCCCATCACGCAATGCCTGCGCAGATGGCTCTCCAGGAAGAAACTGTATTCTTCGGCCGTCATCCCGTTTTCGAGAAGATAGCGATAGGTGTGCGCGTCGACGTCATGACCGTAGTTGAGATCAAGCGACAGGAAACGCTCGCTGTTGAACCGTTCCGCTCTGCCGACCGCCTCGGGAGAATCGGCGTGGAAGTATTCCGAGGATTCGCTCTGTATGAAGATGGCGTCCGGCCGCACCTCGAGGATCGCCCGCATGGCAAGCACGTTCGCCTTCACGATGTGCTTGAGGGCGGTGACGAAAGCAGTGTCGCTGCTCAGTTGTTCGTTCCACCATCCCCAGCGAGCCGAAAAGGTGGCGCAGATGAACATCTCATTTATTGGGGTGAAGAGCTGGATCCACGGATAGCGCATCGCGAAATCCCTGGCGTAGTGCTCGAATAGTGTCGGAAAGTCCGGGTTCTGGAAGTTGCCAACCCAGTCCGGCACGCCAAAATGGCAAAGGTCGACGATCGGAAGAATGTCTTTCTCCTTCAGGTCCGCGAAGGTCTCATCGGCGAATGCCCAATCATAACGTCCATCACCCAGCCACGTTTTGTGGATGGGAGGTCCGTAGCGGAGGAAATGCACCCCGAGATCCTGGACCAGTTCGAAGTCGGTGCGCCATCGTTCGTAGAAGCGGCATTTTTCCATTTCGTCGACGCGCTCCCGGCCTTGTCGAATGGTGGGGGTGCTGTTCTCGATGCCGGTGGCAAACATGAACGTGAACATTGATGGTCCTTAGCCAAGGCGGAGATGCCCGCGCTTGGGTCAAACGTTCAGTGCTCGACGCAGTTCCTGCAAGACTGCTTGTCAAGTTCGGTGGGCGCCTGGCAACCACGTGCCTGCAAGTGCTATTCAAAGTCGGTTGACCGGTCTTTGCGAAAGGCAACGCCACATGGCGGGAAAGCCTTCGAACCGGCTTTTTGCCAAAGCCGGAGAATGGCTGGTCGAGAAGGTTCGGCGGCGATTTCTCCAGCCCTACCCGGCCATTCGGAAGATGGCGCTACGCTCGTGATCGTGAGCAGGGCCACCCCAGGCATAGGCGGGTCGAGATTGGCGGAATTCTATCCCACGGTTCAAGCGAGCAGCTTGCGCCGAATATGATCGGACTATGCTGGACGGAGAGGTCGGCTTCGGGCCAGCCCAGTTGGCGTCAAACGGGTCTTTGCGAGTTAAGGCGGTATGGCAGTTATCCACGTTTGCAAACCGTAAGCGGATGTTCCGCTGCCGGCCCCATTTGAGCCATTCACTGGGAGGCAGACCCGCGGTACATCACCGATATTCTCGAAGCCAATAGTTAGTCTCGTTCATCGTCCTTTGGTTCGACAGACCATACGAGAGAATACGAGAGGTGTGGACCGGCGAACCATCCGCTGTATTGATCTCCTGTAGAAAACAGTGCCCCTCAGAGACTAGCATGATCATTATTTGTCAATGCGCTACGAAGCTGTTCGCCCAATTGACTCAAGAAGCTGATCCAGCCACTCCCTGACCGCATTTATCTTCTGCCGAACGGCAGCAACGCGCCTGAATCCTGCCTCCGGATCAATGTTCGCGTACGCAAAAACCGCCGCTCGCGAACATACATTGACAGGTCCAGTTCTGAATAATAAGTTCGGTCACAGAACGAATTAACCGGGGTTCGATGTGACTGACCTGCCGCGCATATCCCGTCAGTTCTCACAGCGCTCCGTGATGGAAGCGATCGTCCAGGGCGGGCCGATCTCGCGCGCCTCGATCGCCAAGCTGACGGGCCTGTCGAAGCAGACCATCTCCGAAATCGTGCGCGGGCTCGAGCAGGAGGGCTGGGTCCAGGAAACCGGCCGCACCAGCGGCCACGTCGGGCGCACCGCCGTCACCTACGAACTGGTCCACGACGCAGCCTATATCATCGCCGTCGACCTTGGCGGTACCAAGGTGCGGGTCGCGCTGACCGACCTTGCCTGCCAGATCTTTGCCGAAGCCGCCACACCGACCGATCCGCGCGGCGGCCAGTTCGTCGTCGATCAGATTGCAGCGCTGGCCTTCGATGCCGCGGCCAGACAGCACGTCGCGCGCAAGAAGATACGCCTGGCCGTCATCGGCGCGCCTGGCGCTCCTGACCCGGCCACCGGCCGCATTCTAATGGCGCCGAACATTGCCGGCTTCGACACAATGAATGTGCTGGATGCCTTCGAAGAAGCGCTCGGCGTCGCGGTGATGATCGAGAACGACGTCAATCTCGCGGTGCTTGGCGAGAACTGGCTCGGCCAAGGCCAGGGCATCGACAATCTCGCCTACATCGCGCTCGGCACCGGCATCGGCAGCGGGCTGATGCTGGGCGGCCATCTGGTGCGGGGTGCTGGGCACGCCGCCGGCGAGATCGGTTTTATGCCGATCGGCGCCGATCCCTTCGCCGAGGAATCACTGCGCACCGGCGCATTCGAACGCGCGGTGGCCACCCACGCCATGACCGATCGCTACCACGCCCTCACCGGCAGGCAGGTCTCGGTGCCGGCAATATTCGAGAATGCCGCGCTTGGCGACAAGGACGCGCTCACCGTGCTCGACGAAACTGCCCGCCATCTGGCGCAAGGCGTTGCGGCAATCGCAGCGATCGCCAATCCAGAAAAGTTTATCCTCGGCGGCTCGATTGGGTTGCGGCCCGAAATCCTGTCCAGGGTGCAGGCGCTTCTGCCGCTATGCTTCCCCTATCCGGTCAGGGTCGAGGCGAGCGAACTCGGCGCACGCGCAGCCCTCATCGGCGCGGCGGCAATCGGCCTTGGCCAATTGCACAACACGCTGTTCGGCGTCGACGCGCCTGATGGCCGGATTTCGCTGCCGCCTGCCCAGGCCGCCGCGCTGAAGGAGGCCGCGATATGACTTGCAATATTACCGCCCGCCTGCAGGCAGCGCTCGACCGTGACGACGCACTAACGCTGTTTCGCGGCGCCATCGGCCGAGAGAGCATCACCGGCAACGAAGCCAACTTCGTCGACTTCCTCGAAGCCAGGATGCGCGACCTTGACCTCAGCGGCCTGACCAGGACGGAATTCCTTCCTGGGCGGCCCAACATCTGGGGCGAGCGCAAGGGGGCCGACCAGGGAAAGCGCCTGCTGTTCATCGGCCATACCGACACCGTCCATGTCGACGGCTGGCGCGAGCATTGGGCAGGCACCGAGCGTGAGGATCCGTTCGCCGCCCCGATCATTGATGGTGCTGTCTGGGGCCGAGGCTCCGGCGACCTCAAGGCCGGCATCATTGCTTCGCTGGCGGCACTCGCGCTGCTCGACAAGGCCGGCGTTCGCCTCAAGGGCGACGTCGCCTTTGCCTTCGTCGGCGACGAGGAGAGCGGCCAGCCCGGCACCGGCATTTCCGCCGGGATCAAGCACTTCGTCGGACGCATCGAGACCGGCGAGGTCACAGCACCCGATTTCAGCGTCTATGTCGAGCCGACCCGCCTGGCCGTCTATGCGGCGCAGATCGGCTTCTTCATCACCGATATCTCGATTACCGGCAAATCCGCCTATTTCGGTGTGCCAGAACTCGGCAAGGATGCGCTCCGTGCAAGCCATGCCGCGATGACGGCGCTTTGGAAGCATTCGGATGAGGTCGCCGCGCGCGCCGAGCACAAACTGGTCGGGCGCGGCTTCCTGCTTATCACCGGGCTTGCCGGCGGCGGCTACATTGCCGTTCCCGAGCGCTGCACGCTCTCGCTGATCCGCAAGCTGTTGCCTGGCGAGGACCTCGACACCGCCGCCGCCGAGATCGAGGCTGCCGTGCGCGGCGCGATCGCCGATCCGGATATTTCGGTAGAGTTCGCCTACCCCGCCGGCCGCGACCACAGGCTGGGCGGCACCGCTGCCGAGATCGGCGAAACGCGGGCAGAAGTCGCCATGCTGTCCGACGCGATGGCTGGCGCAATGAGCGGACGCGGCGTCATCGAGGGCGCACCGTTCTGGTCGGAGTCCCCCTTCATCATCAATCAGCTCGGTATTCCTGCCGTCTATTGCGCGCCCGGCGACATCAGGAATTGCCACACATTCGAGGAGCACGTGGATGTCGAGGAATATTTCGCCGGCATAGTCGGCTTCGCCGCCTTCATGGCCCGCTATTGCGGCGTGGCCGACTGAACCACCAACGAAGCAAAATGGGAGAACTGACATGCCGATGAAGACACTGATCGCCGCCGCCTTTGCCGGCGGATTGATGCTTGCCGCCAACCCAGCTTTCGCACAGACGGTCGGCCCGCAGGGCGAGAGCGCCACGCCGAGCGCCGACGTGATCCTAAGCGATGCCGACATCGCCGCGCTCAAGGACAAGGGCTACAAGGCTGCGTTGCTCTGGCACACCTCGTCCGATTTCACCAATGCGGTAACCGCCGGCGCCACCGACGAATTCGCCCGCGCCGGCATCACCATTGCGGTCAAAACGGATGCCCAGTTCGACTCCGCCCGCCAGCGCAGCGACATCGAGACGGCGTTGGCCGCCAAGCCCAACGTCATCTTGGCGCTGCCGCTCGACCCGGTCACCTCGGCAGAAGCCTTCCGCCAGGCGGTCAAGGACGGCACCAAGTTGGTGTTCCTGTCCAACTTGCCCAAGGGCTACAAGCAGGGCACCGATTACGCTTCGATCGTGACTGACGATCTATTCCAGATGGGCAAGCAGGCTGCGGACGCGATGGCCAAGGCGATTGGCGGCAAGGGCAAGGTCGGCTACATTTTCCACGACGCTGCCTACTACGTCACCAACCAGCGCGACCAAGCCTTCAAGACCACCATCGAGAAGGTGTATCCCGACATCAAGATCGTCGCCGAACAGGGCATATCCGACCCGGCCCGCGCCGAGGAACTGGCCAACGCGATGCTTTTGCAGCATCCCGATCTCGACGGCATCTACGTGACCTGGGCCGAGCCGGCCGACGGCGTGCTGTCGGCGCTACGCGGCGCCGGCAACGCCAGGACCAAGATCGTCACGCTCGACCTCGCCGAGCCGGTCGCGCTCGACATGGTCAAGGGCGGCAATGTCGCAGCCCTCGTCGCCGACAAGGCCTATGAACTCGGCCGCGCCATGGCTGCTTCCGGCATGAAGTCGCTGCTTGGCCAGCCGACACCGGCCTTCGTCGTCGCCCCGGCCCTGACCGTCACCAAGGAGAATGTCGCGCAGGGCTGGAAGGACTCGCTCAACCGCGACGCGCCGCAGCCGGTGCTCGACGCGGCCAAGTAAGGCTCTCGCTCGGGCGCGGCCCGCCGCACCGGAGCTTTTCTTCGACACAACAAAAAGGGAACCGGGATATGCGCAAAGCATCTGTAATCATAACGACAGTGGCGAGCCTGCTAGCCATGCACGCCTTCGCCGCTGAAGGCGTCACCACAGGACCGAATGGTGAAAAGCCGGTGCCGGCGAGCAGTCTTACGCTGACGCCAGCCGAAGAGCAGCAGATCAAGGACGGCAAGTTCACCGCCGCCCTCGTCTGGCACGAGATGAGCGAATACACCAACGCCGTCAACGCCGGCGCCCATGACGAATTCAAGCGCCTCGGCATCGAGGTGGTGGCGCAGACCGATGCCGGTTTCGACGCCGCGCGACAGAAGGCCGATATCGAGACGGTGATGGCCAAAAAGCCGTCGATCATCCTGTCGCTTCCCGTCGATCCGGCGACCGCAGCTTCGGTCTACGATCCGGCACGCCAGGCCGGCGTCAAGCTCGGCTTCGTCGACAATTCCCCGGCCGGCTACAAGCAGGGCAGGGACTATGTCACCATCGTCTCCGACGATCTCTTTCAGATGGGCAACAAGGCCGGCATCGCCATGGCCGAGGCGCTCGGCAAGAAAGGCAAGGTCGGCTACATCTTCCACGATGCCGACTTCTACGTCACCAACCAGCGCGACCAGGCCTTCAAGAAGACCATCGAGCAGGACTATCCCGATATGAAGATCGAGGCCGAGGCCGGCATGGCCGACCCGGCGCGCAGCGAAGACATCGCCCAGGCGATGATCACCCAGCATCCGGACCTGGACGGCATCTATGTCACCTGGGCCGAACCGGCGCTGAGCGTGCTTTCGGCCTTGCGCGGTGCCGGCAACACGCACACCAAGATTGTCACGCTCGACCTCAACGAGCCTGCCGCGCTCGACATGGTCAAGGGCGGCAACATCGCGGCCCTCGTCGCCGACGAGGCCTACAGCATTGGCGTGACGCTGGCGCGCGCCTCGGCAGGTTCGCTGGTCGGCAAGAAGGCCGAACCATTCTATGCCGTAGATTCCATCGCCGTCACCAAGGACACGGTGAAGGACGGTTGGAGGAAGTCCCTCAACAGGGACGTACCGGCGGCCATCGCGGACGCGGTGAAATAGGCTCGAGGCGAAGCGCTCACCACCGGAGGGATAAATGTCCAGTGCCAACACCAGTGCCGGTGGCAGCTTCGCCAGCCGCTTCAATCTGCAGCAATATGTCGTCTACCTCGGTTTCCTGGCGATCTTTCTGTTCTTCGCCATTGTGCTGCGGGACAGCGGCTTCCTCACCGTCCGGAACTTATCGAACATCGTGTTGCAGACGACGCCGGTGACGATCATGGCCATCGGCCTGGTCTTCGTCATGTCGGCCGGCGAAATAGATTTGTCGATCGGCTCGATCGTGGCGGTGGCGGCCCTTGCAGCCGCCGTCACCATCAACGCGTACGGCATGCCGGCAGGGATAGTCGCCGGCCTCGGCGCCGGCCTGCTGATCGGCGTCATCAACGGCGTGCTGGTGGCGTATGTCAGGCTGCCCTCCTTCCTGGTGACGCTGGCGACGCTCGGCCTGTTCGCCGGCGTTTCGCGTTCGATGACAGACCTTCGCTCGATCTCGGTGACCAACGAAGCGTTCACCGGCTTCTTCGGTTCCGGCTCGCTGCTCGGTGTCCCCTCACTCGTCTGGTGGTCGGTGATTGCCGTGGCCATCGGCCACCTGGTGTTCCGCGAAACCCGTTTCGGCGCGCATGTGCTGGCGACCGGCGACAATGCCCGCGCCGCAAGCGTATCGGGCATCAGCGTGCCCAGGATCAGGCTCGCCGTGCTGACCATCAGCGGCGGGCTCGCCGGTCTTGCCGGCTTGCTCTATGCCGGTCGCCTGCAGGCGGCGAAATATACTCTCGGCGAAACCGACTTGATGACGGTCATCGCCGCCGTCATCGTCGGCGGCACGCTGCTCAATGGCGGCAAGGGCTCCGTGGTCGGCGCGCTGGTCGGCTCGTTGATGATGGGCATGCTCAACAACGGCCTGATCCTGATGGGCCTGTCGGTCTCCGACCAGATGATCGTGCGTGGCCTCATCATCCTGACCGCAGTCGCCGTGTCGCTGCGCGAAAAGAACCGCTGAAGGAAGCCATCCATGTTTCTCGACATTTTGCGCCGCCGCAACCCCGCCTTCATCGAATCAGCTATCCGGTTGCACCAGCAAGGTAAGTTGCCGGCCAATGCTTATGTGCTCGATCTCGACACGGTTGAGGCCAATGCGCGGGTTCTCAAGAGCGAAGCCAGCCGCAACGGCCTGAAGATCTTCGCCATGACCAAGCAGGTCGGCCGCTCCTCGTCGTTCTGCCGGGCCGTGATGCGCGGCGGCATTGACCGCGCGGTCGCCGTCGACATGGCTTGCGCCCGCGCCACCCACAAGGCAGGCATGAAGCTTGGCCATCTCGGCCATCTCCAGCAGGTCGCAAAATTCGAAGCGGCGGCTGCGGCGAAAACCTTCAAGCCGGACTACTGGACCGTGTTCAACGATACCAAGGCTGGGGAAGCGGCAACAGGCGCCAAGGCGGCCGGCTATGTGCAGGACCTGCTGGCCCGCATCGCCGCCGAAGGCGATATCTTCTATCGCGGCCATGAAGGCGGTTTCAATGCCGCCGACATTATCGATGTCGCCGACCGGCTGGATGCCGTCGAAGGCGGCCGTTTCGCCGGCATCACCACTTTCCCTGCTCTGCTGTTCGACCATGCTTCGCGAAAAGTGCTGCCGACCCCCAATCTGGCGACGCTCGCGAAAGCTGCGGAAGCGCTGGCTAAGGCAGGCCGCAAGGACATTGAGATCAACGCGCCGGGCACCACGTCGAGCGTTATGCTGGCGGCACTCGCCGAGGCCGGCGCGACGCAATGCGAGCCCGGCAATGGACTGCATGGCACCACCGCGCTGCATGTCATGGAAGATTTGCCGGAGCTGCCGGCGGTGCTCTATCTCACCGAGGTCTCGCATCTCTCCGGCGGCAAGGCCTATTGCCTTGGCGGCGGCTTCTACATCGATCCGATCTTCCCCGACTACGACGTCAAGGCGATCGTCTCGGCTGAACCGACGACGGCAGGCTCGGCACTGCGCAGCGTCGAGGTGCCGCCGCCCTCGGCGATCGACTATTACGCCATGATCGATGCCGCCGGCGCGAACGCGCCGAAGCCTGGCGACAGCGCCGTGTTCGGCTTCCGTGGCCAGGCCTTCGTCACCCGCGCCCATATTGTCGGCGTGTCGGGCATTTCGACGGACAATCCGAAAGTGGAAACCATCGAGAACGGCTTCGGTGAACCCTATGCCTGGCCAGTCTAGGAGAAACACATGACGGTGAGCGCGCCCATCCTTCAGCTGCACGACATTCGCAAGAATTTCGGCGGCATCACCGCGATCGAGAGTTTTTCGCTCGAGGTTTTCCCGGGCGAGATCGTTGCACTCGTCGGCGACAACGGCGCCGGAAAGTCGACGCTGGTCAAGATCGTCTCGGGCGTCCACCCGCCCTCGTCCGGCACCATCGTCATCGAAGGAAAACCGGTGACGATGTCGAATGCCACCATGGGGCGCGCGCACGGCATCGAGGTCGTCTACCAGGACCTGGCGCTGGCCGACCAGCAGACGGTCTACATGAACATGTTCCTCGGCCGCGAGCCGCTGAACCGCCTCGGTTTGCTCGACCGCCGCCGCATGATCGACGAGACCGAGAAACTGGTGAAGGAACTGGACGTGCGCATCCCCTCCGCCCACGCCACTATCCGCGATCTCTCCGGCGGCCAGCGCCAGGGCGTTGCGATCGCGCGCGCCACGCATTGGGCAAGCAAGCTGATCCTGCTGGATGAGCCGACGGCGGCGCTGGGCGTTGCCGAAACCGCCCGGGTGGAGGCTATCGTCCAGTCGCTGAAGCAGCGCAATGTCGGCATCCTGATCATCAGCCACAGCCTCGACCAGGTCTTCAAGCTCTCCGACCGCATCTGTGTTCTCAGGCGTGGCAAGCAGATTGGAATTCGCGAGACCGCGAAGACCGATAAGAACGAGATCATTGCCATGATCACCGGCCTGCAGCAGCAATAGCAGGAACTTCTCTGAGAGCCCCCGCCCGAGATCCGGATGTTGTCGGCGATCACGCGATCGATCAGCTTGTGCCGCGTGGTGATCGCCATCGGCCCGTCCTGGTCGTAGCTGCCTTGCCACTCCGGATGCGGCGCCAGCAGCGCTGGCACATACATCGTGTCGCCCGAAATCATGCGCTGTTCCTTGCCGTAGTTTGCGAGGTAGACCGAGTGGCCGGGCGTGTGGCCGGCGCAGCGATGATCTGGAAGCCGGGCGCGACTTCGGCGCCGTCATGGATGCTGCTGGAACTGCTGCGTCTGGTGAAGCTGCCTGCATCGCCTGAATTTCTCCAGGCGTTCCGCACCAGCTTTCTGGCGGCCAACAGCAGCGCGTTGGCATCGCTATCCCAGTCTCGATTTGATAGGACCTATGCAATGTATGGCGGCGCCGACATCACCGTGCCGCCCGGCGGCGTCAAGCTGTCCGGTTTCGGTCGCGACAAAGTCGCTGCATGCGCTGGACAGATACACCGTCTCAAAACAGCCGGGATTTCTCTGGGCTGCCCGTTTCTCGCTAAGCGCTGCCGAGGATGAAATCGGCGCACCGATCGGCGATCATGATCACCGGCGCGTTGGTGTTGCCGCTGATGAGACGCGGCATGATCGAGGCGTCGCAGATGCGTAGGCGCGGCACGCCGCGCACGCGCAATTGCGGGTCGACCACCGCCTGGTCATCGGTGCCCATCCGGCAGGTGCCGCAGGGGTGATAAACCGTCTTGGCGTGTTCGAGGATGTGGTCTGTTATGGACTGATCGGAAAGGTCGGCGGCCCCGCCCGGCGACAGCTCCTCGGCTATCACCGCCTGCAGGGCCGGCTGACGCAGGATGGTGCGGGCGATCTTCATGCCGGCGAGCAGCAGGGCAAGATCGCCGGGATCGGTCAGAAAGCCGGTGGTGAAGCGGATCGGGGCGGCCGCGTCGCGCGACCGCAGCCTGACCATGCCGCGCGAGTTTGGCCTGAGCACACAAGGGTTGAGCTCCATGCCGTGGCGATCGATCGAGCCGTGCTCGGCGCTTTCGATCATCACCGGGAGGACGTGGAACTGGATGTCGGGCCGGCCGTCGCCATCGGTGTCGAAAAAGCCGCCGCTTTCGACGACGTTGGAGGTGAGCAGGCCGCTGCGGAACAGCATGTACTGTATGCCATGGCGCAGCGCCCGCAGGCCACGGTCCTCGCCGAGCAGCGAGATCGGCTGGCGCGTCAGCGCATAGACGGGGGCGGCGACATGGTCCTGCAGGTCGCGGCCGACCGAAGGCATGTCGCGGATGACCGGAATGCCGAGCCCGGCCAGATGTTCGGCGGGTCCCAGTCCCGACAGCATCATCAATTTCGGCGTTGCCAGCGCGCCCGAGGTGAGGATCACCTCGGCCTTTGCCGTCGCCGCGTGGTTCCGGCCATCCGAAGTGGTGTAGGCAACGCCGCTCGCCGCGCCGTTTTCCAGCGTCACGCCGGTGACCAGCGCATCGGTGACGACGGTGAGATTGGTATTGCCGGCCAGCGGCTTGAGGAACACTTTTGCCGCCGACTGGCGTTCGCCATTCGATGTAGTCGTCTGGTAGAAGCCGACGCCCTCCTGCCCGGCGCCGTTGAAGTCGTCATTGTAGCGGAAGCCGGCCTGTTGCGCCGCCTTGACATAGGCCATGGACAACGGATGGCGGTAGCGCGGATCGGAGACCGGGAGCGGTCCCTCGGTGCCGTGGCGTTCGCCGGCGAGGCGCTCGTTGCGCTCAAGCCGCCGGAACACCGGCAGCACCTCGTCCCAGCCCCAGCCGGGGCAGCCGAGGTCGCGCCAGCCATCATAATCCTGCGGTTGGCCCCTAACATAGAGCATGGCATTGATCGAAGAGCCGCCGCCCAGTGTGCGGCCCTGCGGCACCGGCAGCCGGCGTCCGCCGACGCTCGGTTCCGGCTCGGATTCGTAGATCCAGCTGCGCGCCGTGCCGATCACCTTGGCGAAGGTGGCGGGCATGTCGATGAGCCTGGTGTTGTCGGCCGGCCCGGCCTCGACGAGGAGCACGCGCTTGCCTGATCCGACCAGCCGGTTGGCCAGCGTGCAGCCGGCCGATCCGGCGCCGGCGATGATGTAGTCGTATTCGGCGCTCATCGTGTCAGGCGTAGCGCATGATGACGGTCTTGGTCTCGAGATAGCCTTCGATCGCGGCACGGCCATGTTCGCGGCCGATGCCGGACTGCTTGAAGCCGCCGAACGGTGCGGCGGGGTCGAGCGTGTTGTGCGAATTGACCCACACGGTGCCGGCCTTTAGGCTGTGGATGGCGGTCATCGCCTTGCCCAGGTCGCGGGTCCAGATCGAGGCTGAGAGACCATAGCGCGTGTCGTTGGCGATGCGGATCGCCTCGTCGAGGTCGGCGACTGGCATTGCCGCCACCACCGGCCCGAACACCTCCTCGCGCATGATCTCCATGTCGGGTCGGACATTGTGCAGGATGGTCGGCGCCACATAATGGCCCCTGGCCGGCAAGGGTCGCGCGCCGCTGACCCGCTCGCCTCCGGCCGCCAGTCCACGCTCGACAAAGCCCTCGACGCTTTTCCGGTGCTTGGCCGAGACCAGCGGATTGATTTGCGCTTCGGCATCGCGGCCGGCGCCCAGCGTCATGCCGTCGGCGATTTCGGCCAGCCTTGCCAGCGTGCGGTCGTAGATCGATTTCTCGATCAAGAGCCGCGAGGCCGAGGTGCAGACCTGGCCCTGGTTGAAGAACATGCCAAGGCCGGCGACCAGCGGCTCGATGCCTTCCTCCATGTCGGCAAGCAGGATCATCGGCGATTTCGAGCCGAGCTCCAGCGTGAAGCGGGCGACACGGTCGACCGCCGCATGGCCGACGCGTTTGCCGACTTCCGTCGAGCCGGTGAAGGTCAGCTTGTCGATGCCGGGATGGCGGATCAGCGCCTCGCCGGTGACGCTGCCGCTGCCGGTGACGATGTTGACGACGCCCGGCGGGAAGCCAACGGCTTCGATCAGTTCGGCGAGCCTGAGCAGGCCTAGTGGCGTTTCCTGCGGCGGCTTCAGCACCACGGTGCAGCCGCAAGCGAGCGCCGGCGCGATCTTCCACATGCCGATCAGCAGCGGAAAATTCCACGGCACTATGGCGCCGACGACGCCGACCGGCTCCATCACCGTCATCGCCTGGTGTCTGGCGCCCGGCGGCACGGGGATGGACACCTGGAAGGTCGAGCCCTCGATCTTGGTCGCCCAGCCGGCATAGTAGCGCAGCCAGTCGACGGTGCCGCCGGCGCTGAGCATACGGGCGACGCCGAGCGACTTGCCGTTCTCGATGCTTTCGATCTCGGCCAGAAGGTCGGCGTCGGCCTCGACCGCGTCGGCGAGTTTCAGCATCAGGTTCTGGCGATCGACCGGCCGCATCGACGCCCAGGGGCCTTCGAGCGCCGCACGCGCCGCGTGCACCGCCCGATCGACCAGTTCGGGGCCGCTTTCGGGGACACGGGCGACGATCTCGCCGGAGGCGGAATCGTCGACGGGGAGGTCGTTACCGGCAAGGCCGTCAACAAAGCGGCCATTGATGAAGGGCCGGTGCGAACGCGCCAGGAACGCGGCGGCGGCTGGGCTGATCGGCGGCACCATTCTCTCGTTCATGCCATCCTCCTCGATGTTGATGAACACGGTGCAGCGAGGGTTATGGAGCGCATGGACTGGCTTCAAGCCAAAGGCGGCGCGAGTGCGCGCTCAGTCAAAACAAAGTTCCCGCTCGGACAAGACACCTCGCGATTGAGTGGCCTAGATCAGGATCGCATCGAGCCGCGCGTTTTGCGCGAGCCTCCCTGACGCGAAGAGGTGTCGGCCATTGAGCGCATTGCTGGGCAATCCGATGGTCACCACGGCGGCGCTGCCGCTTGTGCTCGGCATGGCGATGGCGTTGCTGGGACGATTTGCGCTGCCGGGATCCTCGCCGGCGCTCTCGTTGATCTGGGCCGCGTTGCTGCTGTTCTTCTACTGGGACACG
Organism: Mesorhizobium sp. C416B; assembly: GCF_030323165.1. Classification (NCBI taxonomy): domain Bacteria; kingdom Pseudomonadati; phylum Pseudomonadota; class Alphaproteobacteria; order Hyphomicrobiales; family Phyllobacteriaceae; genus Mesorhizobium; species Mesorhizobium sp. C416B. The sequence continues at coordinate 2,066,432 of NZ_CP100471.1, read as the reverse complement.
CTTGGCCCGCCGGTCGTGCCGCCCGTCGCCGCCAGCCAGAAGCTGATCTATCTCGCTGTTGCCGGTATTCTCATCGGGCTGTTGCCCGAGCGCCTGTTGAGCACCCCGGGCGTGCTGGTCGCCGCGGCCCTTGCGGCGGCGCTGTTGTGGCTCGGCTGGCGCCGCCTTGCTGGCGGTTCGCTCGATCCGCAGATGATCGCAGCCCTCGTCACCGGCCTTCTCGTAATCGTCGGCGTCGCGATGCTGCTGTCCCTGAAGGCTTTGCCGTCGCCGCTGGTGGAGGATCCGTTCCTGGCACCCGCGGCCATGCTCGCCATGTGCCTGGCCGGCGCCATCATCTCGGTGCTTGGCGCGTCGATCATCACCGGGCAGTTGCTGGGATCGCTGGCCGCGCTCGCCGGCGGCTGGTGCCTCGTCCAGTATATCGCGGTGCTGCGCGGCGGCACGGCGGCCGCCTGGAGCAAGGGCGCCGAGCTGATCCTCGTCTACGCCGCGGCCACGGTGCTGATCCAGATGGCGCTGCTGGCGCCTAAGGCCAATCCGGTCGCGCTGGTGCTTTCGCCCTTGCCGCTGATCGTGGCTGCCCTGGTGCCCGGTCCGCTGCGGCGCCTTGTTCCCGGCATCAGGCCGTTGCGGCCGCTGGTTGCCGGTCTGCTGATCGCCATGCCGGCGATGCTGGCCATCCTGACGGCGATCGTTCGGGCGCCGCACGGAGCCGCGCTTGGCTTTTCCTGAGCCAAGAAATGACAACCAACAATGGGGAGAGATACGTGACAATAGGAAAACTGACGGCCGCGCTGGCCTTTGCCTCGACATGCGCGTTCGCATCGGCCGCGCACGCCGAAAACTACGAGATCGATGGCCAGCACGCCTGGGTCACCTTCACCATCAAGCACGGCATCTATGGCATCGCGCATGGTCAGTTCGATGCCGTCAAGGGCGCCATCGTCATGGACAAGGCCGATCCGTCGAAGAGCAGCGTGAAGGCCGAGCTCGATGTCGGCTCGGTGCACACCGCCTATGACCAGCGCGACAGCGACCTGAAAGGCCCGGACTTCTTCAACGCCGCCGAATTCCCGGCGATCTTGTTCGAGAGCACCAAGATCGAGAAGGTCGGCGACAAGACCGGCAAGGTGACCGGCAATCTCACCATCAGCGGCGTCTCCAAGGAGATCACACTCGACGTGACGCTGATCAACGAGGCGCCGGCGCCCTGGGATGCGACGCTGACCAAGGCAGCGTTCACGGCCACCGGAAAGATCAGCACCGCGGATTTCCCGATGGCCAAGGCTGCCGCCGGCTTCGGCCTCGGCCCGGATGTCGACATCGTCATCGATCTCGAAGCGGTGAAGAAATAGGCCCCTTCTTTGTTTGGCGCAATTCCCCAGGGGAAGCGCTACGCACTTTCCCCGGGAAAACCGCTTCACACTTTCCTGGAATTGCTCTTGCGGGGGTGGCGGCTGCCGCGCGGCCGAGAGGTCGCGCGGCATCAATGGACGAGGCGCGAAGTGCGCGCTCAGTCAAAACAAAGTTCCCGCTTGGACAAGACGCGAAACGGCTGATGCCGCACTATGCCCAGCGAAGATCGGCGCAGCCGGCACAGCACCAATCGGGATGGAACCATGCGATTTTCCGGAAAGACGGCTTTCATCACTGGCGGCGGCACCGGCATTGGTGCCGCGGTCGCAAGGCGCATGGCGGCGGACGGCGCCAAGGTGGTGCTGATGGGCCGGCGGCGCGAGCCGCTGGACGCCGTCACCAGGGATATTGGCGGTCTGGTGGTGCAGGGCGATGCCGCCGATCCGAAGGCGGTGCGTGCGGCGCTTGCCGAAGTGCATGAAAAAATCGGACCGGTCGATATCCTCGTCGCCAATGCCGGCGGCCATGGTGTCGGCCCGACGATTTCGATGAGCGACGAAACCTGGAGCCTGGCGACGCGCACCAATCTCGACACCGCTTTCGTTTGCGCCCGCGAATGCCTGCCGGACCTGATCGCGCGGAAGGGCAACATCGTCGTCGTTGCCTCGATCGCCGGGCTGTTTGCCGGCCCGGACGCTGCCGGCTACGTCACCATGAAGCACGCCTGCATCGGCTTCGGCAAATCGTTGGCGCGCGACTATGGCCGCAAGGGCGTGCGCACCAATATCATCTGCCCGGGCTGGGTCTCAACCGACATGGCCGACGAGCAGATGGCGCTGATCGTCGAGAAACACGGACTTGGCTCGACCGACGAGGCCTACCGTCTGGTGACCAAGGATGTGCCGCTCGGCCGTTCGGCGACACCGGAAGAGGTTTCCAACGTTATCTGCTTCGTCGCTTCGAGCGAGGCGGCCATGATGAACGGTTCGATCCTGACCGTCGACGGCGGCGCTACCGTCGTCGACCTGCCGACATTAGCTTTTGTCGATTGATTGGGAGAGTGCGATGAAGGACCAGAACAGGCCGGCGGACTGGAAGCATTTCGATGATTTCGCCGCCGGCATCGCCACCAACCGGCTGGCGACGACGTCAGCGTTGCGCGGCCAGACCTTCAAGATCACGCTGGACACCGGGCGCACAATCGACCTTGCCTTCACGTCGGCCGACACGGTGGCGTGGAGCGAGGGTAGCGAGGCGGGGGCGGACTGGTACGAGGCGCTCGAAGTCGCCGCTAATGTGTTCTTCATCAACATGACTTTCGCCGCCCGGCCGACCGAGGATGAGGCCTACGTCGTGAACACCAGCACGCGCCGGGTGCTGTCGGTGCGCGAACGGGTGCGTGAAGAAGGCGAAGCGCCCGGCGAGCCGCTCGTCGCGCAGACCTGGTCGGCCGGCGTACTCGGGGATCCCGGCAAGGCGCCGACCGGTATCAAGCCGGCGCCGAGCCGGGACCTGATCGGGCTCACCGCGCACTACACCTACAGCCCCAACCACGTCTACGAGCACATCTATCTGAGCTCCGAGCGTTATGGCTGGCAGAACCTCGTCGGCATCCAGCGTGGCCATGGCGACGTCGACCTCGCGACCACCTGGAAGTTTGCAGACAACCAATATGTGTTCGGCTTTCGCGAGTTCATCATCCCGGTCGCCTCGCTGTTCTTCTACAATTGGGACGTCATGCGCTCGACCGGGAAATTCCTCGGCGTGACCGGCCTGGGCAAGGTCGAGAACAAGCCGGCAGGCGCTCACATCGAGAAGAAATCCAGAACCGTCTATGACGAAGGCAAGGCGCCGGTCTGACCGTGCGGGAGAACGCGATGAACAAGAACTACGAAGCGATCAAGGCTCATTACGCCGGCTCCGATGCCAAGGATTTGGCCGCGATGATGGCGCCGATCACCAGCCGCACCGCCTGGACCGAAATGGCGGGCTTCCCCTATGCCGGCACCTATGTCGGCCCCGACGCCATCATAGCGGGGGTCTTCAAGCGCATCGGCGAGGAGTGGGACGGCTACACGCTGAAGCTCGAAAGACTGGTCGATGGCGGCGCCACAATCGTCGGCATCGGCACCTATTCGGGCACCTACAGGAAGACCGGCAAGCCAATGTCCGCGCGCGTCGTCCATGTCTGGGAGATGGACGACGGTAAAGCCGTGAGTTTCGAGCAATTCACCGACACCAGACTGGTCGCGGCAGCGACGGTCTGAGGCATGCGGGCGGGCGCCGATGCGTCTGGCCGATGAAACAACCTGGGAGGATGCAATGGGAAAAAATCTGAAGGCAATTCTGGCGGGCCTGGTGCTGGCGACCGCAGTTGCGGCCGGCGTCACAGGGGTCGCGAATGCCGCCGGCGATGAGATCGTCATCGGCGCGCCGATCTCCTTGACCGGGCCGCTGGCCGGCGACGGCAAGGAGCAGAAATGGGCCTATGAGCAAGCGGTGGCCGATATCAACAAGGCTGGCGGCATCATGCTCAAGTCGGCCGGCAAGAAGCTGCCGGTGCGCCTCGTCGTCGCCGACGACGAAAGCTCGGAAGGCAAGGTCGCCTCGGCGCTGGAAAACCTGATCAAGGTGCAGAAGGTCGACGCGCTGCTATCGACCCATTCCGGGCCGATGAACATCGCCGGTGCCATCGTCGCCGAGAAATACAAGAAGTTCTACATGATCACGACGGCGTTCCCGTTCGAGTGGCAGCCGTTGAAGCTCAAATATTCGGCCCTCTTCTTCTTCCACCCGGGGCCGGGCGCCGAAGTGCCATTCGAGATCTGGAACAAGCTGCCGGCCAATGAGAAGCCGAAGAACCCGGCTCTTGTCACCGAGGATTCGCCCGACGGCAAGGGCTTTGGCGGCGCCTTCGAGGCGGCTGCGAAGAAATATGGTTACACTTTCGCCGTGGACGATCCCTGGGCGATCGGGGCCACCGACTACTCGGCACTGATCACCAAGCTCAAGGCCGCCAACGTCGACGCCATGCTGGTGTTCGGCTCGCCGGCCGACACTGTGACGCTGCTGCGCCAGATGAAGGAGCTCGGCTTCTCCGTACCTTATCTGCATGGCTGGAAGGGCACCTGGACGGGTGAGTTCCACGAAGCGCTCGGAGCGGATTCAGACTACATCATGACTGACGGTTTCTGGTCGTCGAGCTATCCCTATCGAGGCGCCAAGGGACTCGGAGATCGCTACGAGGCCGAATTCAAGAAGGACTCCGTCACAGTCGGCGCCTTCTACGCTAATGCGCAGGTGCTGGCGCAGGCGATCGAAAAGGCGGGAACCACCGATGCCGCCGCGCTGCATGACGTGATCTTCAACCAGGAATTCAAGGACACCGTCGTCGGCGATCTCAAATTCGACCAGACAGGCTTTGCCCTGATCCCCAGCGTCGCCACGCAATGGTGGCAAGGCAAGCACCAGCTGATCTTCCCCAATGGCAACTGGACCTACAAGCCGGCGCCGGCCTGGGACAAGCGCTGAGCGGCGAGGGCACGGGCTCCGACGTTGCCGCCCGCCCCTTCTCCCCCGTCGTACGCGGGGAGAAGGGCGGCGGGGCGACGAGGGCGGCGCTGACCTCGACAGATTGCATGGACAGCTTCCCCTGGAGAAACGGAAACACACGATGCAGCCTGACGAGACCTTGCTTCGCCTCGAGGCGATCCAGAAGCGGTTCGGCGGGCTTGTCGTGCTCAACAACATCGACATCGCCGTCGGACCCAATGAGCTGATCGGCCTGATCGGTCCCAACGGCGCCGGCAAGTCGACACTGTTCAACGTAATTACCGCGCTCTACACCCCAACCCAGGGCCGTATCCGCTTCCGTGGCGAGGACATCACCGGCACGGCCCCGCATCGCATCTGCCGGCTCGGCATTGCCCGCACTTTCCAGCTGGTGCGCACGTTCCTGACCATGACCGCCTTCGAGAACGTCATGGTTGGCGCCGTCTATGGCTCCGGCGGCCGGGTCAAGCATGCGACGGCAGCCGCCGAGGAGGCCCTTGAACTGGTCGGGCTGACTGGCAAGCGCGATATCCGCACTGCACACATGACGCTGTCGGACCGGCGACTGCTGGAGATCGCGCGAGCCGTCGCCTCCCGCCCGGGGCTGCTGTTGCTGGACGAGCCGATGGCGGGGCTGAACCCGACCGAGATCCAGCGCATGGTCGATGTCATTCGCCGCGTGCGCACAGACAAGGGGGTCTCGATCCTGTGGGTAGAGCACAAGGTCGATGCCATCATGAAGGTGTGCAGCCGGGTAATCGTGCTGGACCATGGCGAGAAGATCGCCGACGGCACGCCGCGCGAGATCGTTGCCAACCGCAAAGTGATAGAGGCCTATCTTGGCGAACCGGCTGCTTGAAGTGAACAACGTGGAAGTCGCCTATGGCGACGTCGGCGCGTTGTGGGGCGTGTCGATCCACGTCGGGCCCGGCAGCATCGTCGCCATTGTCGGCGCCAACGGCGCGGGAAAGACGACGCTGCTGAAGACCATCTCCGGTCTGCTGAAGCCGAAGCGCGGCGAGATCTTCCTCTCTGGCGCGCTGCTGGCCGGCAAGGCGCCGGAGGAGATCGCGAAGATGGGCATCGCGCATGTGCCGGAAGGGCGCGGCCTGTTCCGGCAGATGACGGTGCTGGAAAACCTCGAACTCGGCGCCTTCCAACCCAAAGTTCGGAAGCGCTTCAAGCAGTCGCTGGAGAAAGCTTACACGCTGTTTCCGCGGCTAAAGGAGCGGGCAGGGCAGAAGGCCGGTTCGCTCTCCGGCGGCGAGCAGCAGATGCTGGCCATCGCGCGCGCCACCATGTCGGACCCGTCGCTGCTGATTCTCGATGAACCGTCGTTGGGGCTGAGCCCGATCGTGGTGCAGCAGATGTTCGCTCTGATCGAGACCTTGCACAAGCAGGGCGTCACCATCCTCTTGGTCGAGCAGAATATCCATCAGGCACTGAAGGTCGCCGACTACGCCTTTGTGCTGAAAACCGGCGAGCTTGCCATGCAAGGCACCGGTGCCGAGCTCATCGCCGATCCCGAAATCCAGAAGGCCTATATGGGCGTATTGGAGGTGCAATGATGCAGAACATTCCGCCTCCCGAAATCCTGCTGCAACTGTCGCTCAACGGCGCGCTGGGTGGCGCCATGTACGGCGTTGCGGCGGTGGGCCTCAGCCTCATCTTCGGCACCATGCGGCTGATCTTTCTGGCGCAGGGCGCGATGATCATCCTGTCCGCCTATTTCGTACGAGCGCTGTTCTACGGCGTCGGCATCGACCCTTTCGTGTCGCTGCTGATCGTCGTGCCCGTCGGGCTCGTTGTCGGCTGGTTGGTCTACCAAGGCCTGTTTCGCCGCGCGGCGGCAGCGGAGGACCGCAACATCTCGCTCTTGATCGCGGTCGGTCTGATGTTCCTGATCCAGAACCTGATGACGGTTATCTGGGGCGGCAATACCGCGGCGATCGTCACCTCCTACACGGCGAGCGGCATCGAGATTTTGGGCGTGCGCACCTCCTTCACCCGTTCGATGGGCTTCGTGATTGCGCTCGCCGGTACCGGCCTGGTGGTGCTGTTCCTGCGCAAGACATTGGTTGGTAAGGCGGTGCGCGCGGCCTCCGAGGACATTGAGGCGGCGACTCTGATGGGCATCAGCCCGCACCGCGTAAACGCCATCGCCTTCGCGATCGGCATAGCGCTTGCCGGAGCGGCCGGGGTCGCGGTGGCGACGACATTCCCGTTCAACCCGTTCGCCGGCTTCATCTTCAGCCTCAAGGCGCTGGTGGCGCTGGCGCTGGGCGGGATCGGCAATGTAGCGGGCGCACTTGCCGGCGGCATCATCCTCGGTCTGATCGAAGCCTATGTGCAGTATTTCATCTCGGGCGGCTGGACCAACGCCATAGCCTACGGCGTGTTCCTGGCGGTGCTCATGTTCAAGCCGGAAGGCCTGTTCAGCCGGCCCTACAAGAAGGCTTGAGCGTCATGATCAAGAAAGCCTTGCCGAAACAATTCTGGATTGGGATCGCAATTGCTGTGGTCGCGGCCCTCGCGCTGGTGCCGCTCGTGCCCGGCGCGATCGATTCTTATGCCTTTTCGCTCCTGTTCTTCGTTTTCATCTACGCCACCATGGCGCAAGGCTGGAACCTCGTTGCCGGCTTCGGCGGCCAGATCAGCCTCGGTAACCATGCCTTCTTCGGGCTCGGCGCCTACACCACCGCCATCCTGTGGAGCGGCAATTATCTCTGGGGCTCGTTCTATGACGCCTATCCGCGGATCTACTATTTCGACCCGGCGACGATGATGCTGGGCGGACTGGTCGCGGCCGTCGCCGCCATCATCATCGGCCTGCCGTTGCTGTCAAAGCTGCGCGGCGACTATTTCGCGCTCGGCACGCTCGGCTTCGGCGAGATCGTCAAGGTGATGTTCATCAATGGCGGTGATTTCACCGGCGGCGCCTTCGGCGTGGTGGCGCCCGCCGGCACCTTCGATACGCTCTTGCCGCACTATCTGGTCGGGCTCGGCCTGATGGTGGGCACGGCGCTTGCCATCCGCTTGCTGATGCGCTCGCGCTACGGCCTGGCGCTAGTCGCCGTGCGCGACGACGAGATGGCGGCATCGGCCAACGGCATTGACACGCTAAGGGTCAAGGTCGCCGCCTTTGCTGGCAGCGCCTTTATCGCCGGCGTCGCCGGCAGCCTGTACACCTACTACATCTTCCATGTCGGCCCGGACTCCGTCTTTGACCTTGACTGGATGCTTTTGCCGCTGATGATGACTGTGGTCGGCGGCACAGGCACCGTGCTCGGCCCGATCCTCGGTGCCTTCGTCATGTACGCGGTGTTCGACCTGGCGCGCATAGTGGTGCCGGATTACCACCCGGTGATTTCGGGTCTGACCATCATCTTGGCGATGCTGTTCTTGCCGAAGGGGCTGATGCGGAGTTTTGCGGGCCGGGCGCGGACAGCTTGAGGCCTGAGTATAGCCCTTTTGAGACGTAAGCGCTGCAGGTCGGGAGTGAGAGTCCTTGAGAAGGTGAGATAAAATGTGCCCGTATATGGGTGCAAAACAGTTTGCGGTATCCGATAAAGGTACGGCTAGCAGCACCTTCCTAATGCACCACCACCATTCGCACTCGCTCCCGCAAGTCTCTCGGCGCAACATCATACTTGCTTCTGAACGCCCGCGAAAAATGTGCGCTAGAATTGAACCCGCAGGCAAACGCGACTTCCGAGATGGAGGCTGAGGCGCGGGCGGGCGACAGCAGCTCCTCCTTGCTGCGCTCCAGCCGTCTATCCCACACGAATCGCTCCAGTGTGGTGCCTTCGCCTTCGAAGGCGCGGTGCAGATAGCGGCGGGAGCAGCCCATGTGGCGGGCTATGTCCTCGGCCGACAGGTTTGAACGCGCCAGGTTGGCGTCGATATAGGCGACGATGCGTTCACGCAGCGCTTCCAGCGGCGAGCGGCGGAACTCCGACGCCGTCGGCCTTGCCTGGATCAGTCCGTTGACGAGTTGTATAAGGCTTTCTCCGACACGGCGGCAACTGGCGTCGTCGAGCTTGTGCGCGGTGCCGATCGCCATCTGCATCAGACCGGAAACGATATGGGTAAGGCTATCGTCGTTGCCGGGCAACGGCACCGGCGCCGAGAGACGCGTCAACGTCCCGTCGCCGAAAGTCGAGCGCGGCACCTGCAGGATGAGTTGGTCGACATCCGACAGGTTTTGCAGCGAATAGCTGCGCATTGGATCATAGATGATCGCAGCGCGTGGGCCGAGATCGACCGCGACCCCCTTCTGCTCGAAACGGCTGCGGCCGCTGAGCTGCATCAGGATCTTGATCGCATCGGGATCGAAGCTACGCCAGAAGGTGCGGTCGCTGACGACGAGATGCGACTTGGCCTTGATCTCGGAGAGCCGACAGGAGCCGAGATGCACGGACACGAGCTTCGGCAGCGACGGCGCCTCGCCGCGCGAGAAACGCTGGGTGATCGGGCCGAACAGCATCCGCGACGCGGATAGGAAAGCCTCGCCATCGGCGACGCTCACGTGGTGGGCGGTCATAGTCTCCTCCACATTCTCATTGTTCGTCTTGTCGCGGGATTGTGACGCTGCGGCAGCGCCGCGTCTTCCTTAACATGATAAGCATCTTTGCCGCAACGGCGGAGGTGATTCACGCCGCGCCGCCCGGCCAGCCGGAAGCCGGATGGGCGCTGGTCAGCATCAGCATGTCGGACTCTGTGGGACCGACTACCATATTTTGAAGGCAAGCTCCCTACCTGGCCTATCCGCGCATCATGGGGCATGAACTCTCGGGCACCGTGACCGCGGTCGGTGAGGGCGTCGCCATCGAGTTCGGTGAGCGGGTCGGAGCCGGCTCGCGGCCGCCGAAGGTAGGGCTGCGATGCCCGAGCCGGTGAAATAGATGTTCGCGGCAGTTGCGATCGCCGACCGGTTGGCTGCTTGCGCCCGGGGGGTAGCCGAAGGCCGGGATCTAAAACGCCGCAATATTGCCTCTCGAGCGGCTCCTGCTTCGAAGGCAGTCGCCGCAGTGTCGATGCAGTTGGCTCATGATGTGCCGAGTTTCGATCTCGCATGGTGATGTAACTTATGCGATCAGCCCGTACTGCCGTGCCTTGTTGCGCAAGAACGGCAGACCGTTGCCCATCACAACCGCTTCACTCTCGGCCACCGGACGCCACACGCTAAGGCCAAACGCCAGACGCGGATCCATGTTGATGAAGCTCTCCATCGCGAGCCCGCCCTTGAAGCCGATCGCGGCCAGCGTCGCGAACGTCTCATCCCAATTGCAATTGCCCTCGCCCGGGGTGCCGCGATCAGACTCGGAGAGATGGATATATTTGAGGTAATCGCGGGCGGTGATAATGCCGTTGCCCATGCCCTTTTCCTCGATATTCATGTGGTAGGTATCAAGGTGCACGAACATATTGTCGGCGCCCACTCGTTCGATCAAAGCCACCGCCTGAGTCGCGGTGTTGATGATGTGGTTCTCGTAGCGGTTCACGGCTTCGACACCGAGTTCGATGCCGCGAGACTTGGCTTGCGCGGCGGCGGACGTCATCACTTTTGCAATGTTATCAAGTTCGTCCTGCGTAGGTGGCACGCCAGTACGCTCGCCGATGCCGCCATAGATTACGCCGCATAGCGCCTGGGCCCCGATGTCGGCCGTCTTGTCGATAGCCACCTTGAGAAAGTCAATCGCCTCCTGTGGGTGGCGCGATGCCCACGCATATTCGGGCAACCCTAGCGAGCACACCGCCTGCATGCCATTTGCCGCCAGCAGCTTGCGGGTGTGATCGGCATCGCAAGAAAATGGATCGGCCAGCGAAATTTCAATGAAATCGAGATCGTATTTTTTCACCGCCGCTACAGTGTGCTCGGCGCCCTCTACGGACCAACCACTCGTCCACATGCTCGTATGAACGCCAAAACCCTTCATCGTGTTATCCTCATGAAATTGAGCTGCCCGGCAGCCCACCGCAAGATCATGACGCCGATCAGCATGATGCCCCAAATGGCTGTGGCCAGGTGCTGGCTGGCGCCCAAGAGATTCAGTCCCGAAGAAAGCAACTGCAAAACGATGAGGGCTAGGAAGACCGAAACGACCTTGCCGAAGCCGCCAAACGGATTCACCCCGCCCAAAAAGCAGGCAAGCACCGTAATCAGCACATAGGACTCGCCATGGCCGACACGGACGGAATTGAATCGTGCCATCATGATAATGCCGGCCAACGCACACATGGCGCCAGACAGCGCGTAGATCAGAATGATCACGCGTCGCGTCGAGATGCCGGAATAGCGCGTCGCCTCGATGTTGGAGCCGACCATATAGTTTGAAAAGCCAAGCCTGGTTCGGGTCATCAAAACATGCCAGACGATGACTGCGCCGAGCAGTATCAGCAGCGGGACAGGAATGCCGACGATGCTGCCGTGGCCCAGGGGCTGGATGAATTCGGGAAAGCCCGAAATATCGGCGCCGCGGGTCAGAAACTCGCCAAGGCCGCGCAGGAAAATCATCACCGAGAGCGAAACGAGGATGGGGTGCGCGCCGGTATAGGCTATCACCGGGCCCATGACCAAGCCGCTTGCCGTGCCAACACCGACCGCAAGAACGGAACCGAGTAGAAAGGCATAGATGCTTGCGTCCGGTCCTCCGTTGGCCTGAAGAACCCAGGCGAGCGTGAGGCCACAGAGATTGGCCGTGAACGTCACGGCGAGATTGATGCCGCCCGAGATGATCGGCATCAACATCGCGAGCGTAAGCAGTCCAAGTTCAGGCAACTGGAAGGCCACCGATTCAAAGGTAGCTTTGGACAGGAATCGCGGCGAGAGAGATCCGAAGAATGCAATCACCAAAATCAATGCCAGCAAAAGTCCGATATTCTCGGCGCCCAACGTGCCGGCAAGACGGCGCAAGAATCCGTGCCGTAGCGCTCCAGTTTCGAGCACGCGCTGCGTCATGTACCCATCCTCTGCCGCAAGCCCGCGAGGATATGCCCGAGCGGCGCGTTGGACAGCGTGATGGCAATCAAGATGATCGCCCCGACGATCATCTTGAAAGCATAGGGAGAGATGCCGAGGAGGTTCAGCCCGTTTTGCGTCACCGACACAAGAAACACGCCAAGGATGCAACCGAGCACGGTGCCGCGCCCGCCACCCAGCCTGGCACCGCCAAGGACAACAGCTGCCAGCACGTCCAGCTCGCGCCCCACCAATGCGTTGGGCACGATTTCCTGGGAATAGTGCACCTGCACAAGTCCCGCGATCCCGGCCATCAAACCAAGCCAGCCGAAGGCAATGAAGTGCATCGCCGCGATGTTGATACCGAGGCGACGGGCGCCCTCCGGGTTATCGCCAAAAGCGTATAGCTGCCGTCCCGTGGTGGTATACCGGATAAGCCCCCAGGTGGCGGCGACGCAGACCGCCATGATCGCAACCGGCAGTGTTAGCTCGGCCCAATTGCCATTCGCCTGTTGGAACTCGAAAAGCACAGTGCGATGCGTCCACCATGCAGGCAGATTGTAGATCGATACACCGTGCGTGAAGAACATCAGAAGGCCGAAAAAAATATTGAAGGTGGCGATGGTGACAACGATTGAAATGATCTGGAAATAGTAGATGAGGCCGGCGTTCACCGCACCCAGGGCGATCCCGACAATTGCCGCCAAGGTGAGGCCGATGAACCAATCACCACCTCCCATTTGGGCTAGAGCCAGCGCCACAACGTATTGAACCACTGACGCGGCCACAGCGAAGGAGATGTCGATGCCCCCAGCGATCAACACCACCAGCAGCCCAACCGCGAAGATCAGATTTGTCGAGCTTGTGTTGAGCAGATTGAAGAGATTGGCAATGGTGAAGAATTTGTCGCTCGCAACGGAGAGACCTGCGCTCATGATGAGAAGAACCACAACGAGCCATGTCTCGGTGGGATGAGCCCGGAAGAGCTTGCCGCGGTTACGCATAGACGGCAGCTTCCAGGTCGCCGAGCGGGATGGCGTGCGGATCGTATTCGGCGACTATCTTGCCCGCAGCCATATGAAGGATACGATCGGCGTTGAAATAGACCTCCGGCACTTCATCGGATATCAGCAGAATCGCCAGGCCTTCGGCAGCGAGCTTGGCGACAATCTCGAAGATGCCGGCCCGCGCGCCAACGTCCACCCCCACGGTTGGCGAATCGAGAATGATCAGTTTCAGGCCGACCGCCAGCCATTTGGCGATGGCCACCCTTTGCTGGTTGCCGCCCGAGAGCGTGGAAATCGCATCGGTCTGCCGCCCGACTTTTATCGCCAATTCCTCGATCCAATGATTGACGAGCGCGTCCTTCTTCTCCGAGGAGATCAGCCCTCGATCAAGGATCTTGTCGAGCACCGGGATAACGGCGTTGTCGGCGATGGACTGAGCTTGTATGAGACCAAGGGACAAGCGGTCTTCGGAGAGATATCCAATACCCGCGCGGATTGCGTCGCGGTTGGAGTTCAGATGAAGAACCGTCCCGTTGAGTGCGATGCTGCCGCGGTCTGGGCGCAGCATGCCGAAAATAGAAAGCGCGAGTTCTGTGCGACCGGCGCCGAGTAGCCCGGTCAGGCCAAGCGTTTCACCTCGCCGTATTGTCAGCGAAACGTCGTCATAGTCGCCTGCGCGGGTCAATCGATCGATCTTCAACACGACGGGTGATCCACTAAGGTTTCTCGTGCTCACGGTTTGGTCGAACGTCTTGCCGGTCATCAGTTCGGTGAGGCGTGATTGGGTCATTCCGGCGGTCGGGAACACCCCAACGACCTTACCGTCGCGCAGAACGGTGACGCGACTTGAGATCTCCAGAACTTCTGCAAGGCGATGGCTGACGAAGACGATGGCCATGCCTTCATTCGAGAGTGTTCGAACGATCGCGAGCAACCGGTCTGTTTCCGATTGAGTAAGCGACGATGTGGGCTCGTCCATGAAAATAACCTTCGCATCGCCGGCGAGCGCCCGGGCGATGGCGACGATCTGACGTTGGGCGATTGCAAAGCTACGCAGAGGCGCGTCGACATCGAGGTCGGCGCCAAGCCGCGCCAACAGCCCTCGCGCCACCTCGCGAATGCGCGAATGATCGACGAGCCGAGGCATGTTGCCGAGGACAGTTCTGATCCCGATATTTTCCGCGACTGTCATTTCAGGAAACAGTGCGAGGTCCTGCCAGATGACTTCCACCCCGGCGCTGCGCGCCGCAGCCGGCGACATGATGTCGACAGACTTTCCGGCGATCGACATGTTTGCGCCGGCTAGCGGCTGACAAACGCCGGTGATTACCTTGATCAGGGTGCTCTTGCCGCTGCCGTTCTCACCGGCGATGCATTGCACTTCACCCGGGAGAACCTCGAAGGCGACATCCTGGAGGGCTCTAACGCCACCAAATGTGACGCTTATGTTGCTAAACGACAGAACCGATGGGAGGTCCTGCGTCGTAGACGCGACGAGGTTCACGGCGGGCCCTTCTGAAATGACAAGGATGGGGCGTGCCGGGATTGATCTGCCACCCCGGCACGCCAGCCATGGTCCGCCATCTAAAGCCCTAGGGCTGCAAGACCATCGACCGTTTCGACCGTGATAGGCTGCACAGCGTCCACGATGATGGTGCCGGTTTTGAAGTCAGGGTGAACGACACCCAGACCTTCGATCGTCATGCCGTCGGTGATTTCACCGCCGCCCGCCAGAAAATCAGCCATCGTTACGAATACTTTGCCCGCTTCCAGAGGATTCCACATATAGCCGCCGTCAATAATGCCGGACTTGAGCATTGCGCTGCCTTGACTAGGCGAGAATGAACCGACAAGAACCACCTTGTCACCAAGCTTCTGCTCCTCGATCGCGCGTCCGGCGCCGATCGGTCCCTGACTGCCGAACGTCAGGAAGCCGCCGAGGTCAGGATTGGCGGCAAGCACATCCAGAGCCGTCTTCCGGCTGTCATCGGCGCTTTCGGCCACGCCATATCTGTCGCCAACCATCTGCATGTCGGGAAAGTTCTTCTTCAGGTAGGCGATTGCAGCATCGGCCCAGGCATTGTGTGCGGGCACGGTAAGAGAACCCACGTACACCACGTACTTGCCTTTGCCGCCCATTTTCTCGGCAAATAGCTTGGCATGGGCCTCACCGAAACCAACGGCCGAGACCATTTCGAAGTCCCAATCAGCGTTCACCTGGTCCGGCGATTCATGAGTTATGACCTTGATGCCCGTGTCGCGCGCCTTTTTTAGAACCGGCTCGAGAACGTTTGCATCATTCGGCACGACGCCAATTACGCTGACGCCCTGAGCTATGAGGTCTTCGATCGCGCGGACCTGAAGTGCCGGGTCGGCGCTGGTCGGCCCGACCATGAAGCCGTCGTCGCCAAGCTCTTTCGACTTTTCCTTTATTCCCGTTTCCATGGCATTGAACCAGGGAATGCCGCCGATCTTCACGACGACTCCAACCTTGACGTCCTTTGCCAGCGCAGCATTCATTGTGGCGACCGAAAGGGCTGCGCCGAACGCTGCCGCGAGTATAGTTTTTGCTAACATTTAATTCCTCCCTGATTGACGAGTTTTTGGGTTGCCTATTGCCCATGTCGGCTTTGTTTGGCCCACCCCTTTGTGCCCGACGGCATTGACGCACTCGGCGCCGCATTCCTCCCAGAACGCGCCATAAAAGACTTTGAACGCCGGCCGGTCAAGGTGCTAAATAGATTTAGCAAGGCGGTCACGCCACCGGCGTCTAAAAACATTTGTCGATTGATGTAAACGATCCGCCCTTTCGCACTCAGGCTGCACCCGTGGAAACGACATGCGATCCCCCGCCAGCCTTGGGTTGAGGCGGTGCTACCCAGATCCGAGGTGCTGATGAACGGAGTTGAACTTCTGCAACGATGTCTTGCGACAAAGAATTGCTAGTGGTCGATGCTCGATTTGGATGCCGAATCCCAATCTTCTTGGGCGCCGTCATGCTCTCCGGTTCGCCCAAAGCTGGTCGGTACGGTCACCAGCGGAAAGTGGTCTATCGAATAATTCTCCAGAAGCGAAAATCCTTCAGCAATCATCACCTCGACATTCTGTCGGACCATGGTCACATCGAAGGGCAAATGCGCCGCGAATGGATCCCAGTCGAAGCTTCCGACAACAACCCGTCCAAGCTCACTTGAGGCTAGCGTCGAAGTGAACCGCAACGTTCCTTCAAGAGCGGTCACGCCGTTGACGAACATACCTGAGGGCAGATGCCCAAGCTGAGCGTATCGTGCAGCGAGAGACCGAGCAGCGTTGGTCGGTGCGTATCCGCAGCAGTCAATCGTGCCCGGGCCCGTAACAATCCCATGCGCTGCCAGCGCATCGTGAAAACCCAGCAAACGGCTACGTGTTGCGTCATCATCGCTGACCCCGCCAAAGAAGAAGAGATCTTCGGTGGAGCCCCCTCGTTCTTTCAATTTCTGAACAATGATCTCTGTGAGCGCCTTGGCGCCTCCGTAGTTGTCAGAAACAACCGAGGGAGCCCGGCGGCCTGGCAGATCGATGTTGATGCACCGGACGCCCGCTGCCCGGCACAGATCATTCAGCGGATCCGGGTCACGAACGCCCGCAAGGAAGAGAAATTCCACCTGCTGAGCCAGCAGGGTTTCCGTCACACTCAACTCGTTATCAGGATTGCGATGGGTGCTGACGACGATCGGGCACAAGCGGTGGACGCGGGATTCCGCTTCAAAGGCTTCGGCCAATCCGGCGAAGAAGCGATTGCGGTAATGTGGCAAGATCATTCCAGCGAGTCCGGATCGGGAAAGCCGCAATCCTCGTGCCTTGAGGTTGACAGCATAGCCAAGCCGCTCAGCCCAATCGAGGATGGTCGCTGCGGTTTCCGCCTTGATCCGGTGCTGTTGCCACGAGCCATTGAGGACGAGACTGACCGCTGTCGGGGACAACTTTGCCGCCACCGCGATGTCATAAATCGTTGACTTGCGTCGGACAGACTTTCTCGCCATTCGTGACGCTCCTACTAGCAGATGCAGTAGACGCTAGTGCGGGGTCAAGGCAACATCTCTAAATTGCGTCAAACGGTTTGGAGGAGCGACCCCACGGAAGGACGCGGCCTCTCGTGCCTCCGGTCCGGTCTCCCTGATTGTCTCGATCGTTGTAATGACAGCGCCAGGGAAATCGGCAGATTTGGGATTTTCCCTGAAGCTTCGTTCAGCGTCACTGGAGACACCAACCCCAGTGTTTCGGCTTTGGTCTCCCCGATGATCAATCACCTTGCAAAGGTCGACGAGAAGTTTCGATCAGTTTGGAGCCCACCGTTGGCGATGGTCGGGCGCACGCGTCACGATCGAGTCCTCCGTTTCAATAGCGGGAAGATGAAAGCTTTGGGTTTCTGAGTCTCTATCTGGCCCCAAAAGGGTGCTGCCGGATGCGCCTTCGTCTCCGGGCGTTGTTTGCGTACTTGGCCGAGGTGCCCTTGCTTGGCAAGTTCCTTCCGCGACAAGGGTCTGCTCGACAGCATTTTCGTCGCTATTGCCAATGCGGAGCCCCGGAGGATCAAAACCGGTTAGCAGCATGATGCCGACGGTCAGAGCAAGCGACTCAGATTCCCGATTTGCTCAGAGTCTCCCAGCCTGTGGCTCTCCGTGCAGCCGGCCTTGAGCGTCTGGCTCGACCTTTTTGAAAGCTCGCCTCCAATCGCTGGACGAGTTTGGCGGCAAGGCTAGTCGTCTCCATCGGTGTTATGATCGATGCCAGGGAGGCCGCCTGGACCATGGCGTGAACTCATTGCCGTATGCTGGCAGTGCAAGGCAATGAACTGACTGCACAACATGTAGGTGCATTCGTGGATCAAATTTCCAGATAGCCAAACAGCGCGCGTATCTCGATTAGGTGGCAAGGAGTTGCGAAAGCTATGTTCGTAGTTTGAGAATCGTCCGATATGCCGCACAACGATGCCGGCAAGACGAGCCGAGGATGATCTGACGCAATGTTCAGATCCAAGAAGGACGGTTACCTGTGGCCCAGAAAGGAATTACACTAAAGGACGTTGCCGCAGCGGCTAAGGTGTCGCGCGCCACGGCCGCCCGGGCGCTCAACAGCTATGGTTACGTTGGCGACGAGACGGCGCTCCGCGTGGTTGAGGCAGCCGAAAGGCTGGGCTATCGGGCCAACCTCGTCGCGCAGGCGCTGCGCAGCGGACAATTGCCGATCATAGGCTTCGTGCCCGGCGATATCCAGAATCCGTTCTTCGCCCGAATCGCGCACGACATAGAGGTGGAACTGCGCAAGCACCGCCACAATCTTCTGATTGCCAGCAGCGAGGAGAATGTAGAACAGGAAAAAGAACTGCTTGAGAGCCTTCGCTCGCTCAGCATTCGCGGCTTCATCCTTGCCCCAACGTCTGCAACCGACAGCCAGCATATTGTGCAACTGGCCCGCGAAGGCGCACCGATCGTGCTCATCGACCGCGTTGTAAAGGACCTGCAATGCGACAGCGTCGTCGTCGACAACGAGGGCGGGGCGCGCGAGGCAGTGGACTATCTGGTTGGCAACGGTCACCACCGGATCGGTCTTCTGCGCGACGAGTCACGCATCTTTACGGCACAGGAACGCTTGGCTGGCTACGAAAACTCGCTCCACTCGCATGGGATCGCAATCGATGAAGCGCTCATCGGCGTATCGCGCTCGACCGTCGAGCACGCCATCGAAGCCACGATCCGCCTGTTCAGCCGGCGCAATCGCCCCACCGCACTGTTCACGGTGGACAGCCTCATGACGCAAGGCGCGCTTCTTGGCCTGCGTTCAATGGGGCTCTCGATTCCGCATGACGTGTCGGTGGTTGGCTTCGATGACTTCAACCTCGCCACGTTCACCGATCCGCAGATAACGGTCGTGGCGCAACCCATCTCCGAGATCGGACCGCTCGCCGCTAGATATCTGCTGGAGCGGCTTGCCGGCAAAAAGGTTGCACCGCGCCGTACCCGATTTCAGACCCGCTTGATCGTACGCGGATCGGTTGCCCGGCGCGCTGTGCGCTAAAGAGCAAACCCCTCGATTTCGGAGAATTTCGTCTAAAGGACTTGCCATTGGCGAAATTGCGTGTCCATTATCGCTTGTGAGATCGATCTCACATCGGAAAACGAGCTAGACGGCCCACCGACGCCTAAGGCGGGCTAGAGGCCTGTCACACGCGAAATACAAGGAAAACGTCATGCTGAACTTCGATAGGGACCGCTTCGTGAAGATCCAAAGCGGGGCCGTCGCCGTCGCAGGTGAGGTTCGCTCACTGATGCGCACACTGCTGGCAGATGGCGTCGAGCGGCTGTTTTTCATGGGCACCGGCGGCGTGCAGCTTCTAACCTCGCCCGCGATCGAGTTGGCGCAGCGCTGTTCCACCTTCCCGGTGAGCGGTGCCTATCCGGCGCAGGTCGTGATCGATCCGCCCGCCGGTCTCGACAGCAAGGCCGTCGTGGTCATCCCGTCCTTGTCGGGCACGACCAAGGAAGGCGTCGAGCTCATGGCCTTTCTGAAAAAACGTGGTGTGCGCACGATTTCGCTCACCGGCCATTCGGATACGCCAATCGCACGGGAGGCTGACCACAATTTCACGAACTTCGCCGAAGACGACACCTCGTCGGAATCCTTCTACCTGCAGACGCTGCTGATCGTCCTGGCCCTGCTGGAAGAGCGCGGCGAATATGATGATTTTGATGGCACTGTCGCCGAACTCAAACTGCTGCCGGATCTGCTTGCCGACGCCAAGGCTGCCTTTGAGGACAGGGCGGCCGAACTGGCCCAGACAATCAAGGACGATACCTATCACATCTTCACCGGCGCCGGCTCGGTGTGGCCGGAGGCACACTATTACGGCATGTGCATCCTCGAAGAGATGCAGTGGATTCGCACCCGCCCGGTGCACGCCGCCGACTTCTTCCACGGTACGCTCGAGTTGGTCGAGCCGGGCGTCAGCGTTTTCGTGTTCAAGGGCGAAGATGCCCTTCGGCCCCTGGCCGACCGGGTCGAGAACTTCGCCAGGCGCTACACGGACCGCGTTCGCACGCTGGACGCGGCCTCGGTCAAGTTGCCGGGCATCTCCGCAAAGGTCCGCGGCATGATCTCGCCGGTTCTGCTCGCCACCTTGCTCGAGCGGCTGAGCGCCCATCTTGAGGTGCTGCGCAACCACCCGCTGACCACCCGTCGCTACTACAAACGCGTGGAATATTGATCCCCTCTTACCTCTGAAGGAGCTATCCATGAAACGTTCGCTGCAAGTCGTGGCGGTCACGGTGGCCGCGGTATCATCATTGGGGCTGTCGATAAGCGGCAGTTCCGCCGCTTCGCCGGCTGTCACGGCCGACCCAAACGCCAAGGTGGAATACACCGGCACGCTTTCGGTCCTGACGAAGTTCGGGCTGCAACAGCTGTCGCCCTATTTCGTCAACCTGGCACAGGCCTATGAGAAGCTCCATCCGGATGTGAAGGTCGAACTTATCCAGGAGAGCGACGACAGCGTGAAGGGCAAGACCAAGACGCTGGTCGCTTCCAACTCGCTGCCCGATATCTATTTCTCCTGGACAGGCAGCTGGGGTGGCAATTTCGTGCGCGGCAATCGCGCCGTTGATCTCACACCCGTCATTGCTGCCGATACCGAGTGGGGCAAGTCGCTGTCTCCAGCCGCCGTCAAGGCGTTCCAATACAACGGCAAGTTCTATGGCATTCCGCTTTACCAGGATGCCAAGTTCATGGGCTACAACAAGCAGATCTTCGCCAAGCTCAGCCTCAAGGCACCGGGCACTTTCGAGGAATTGCTGACCAGCTGCGACGCCCTCCGCAAATCCGGCGTGACACCGATCTCCTTCGGCAACAAGGAGGCCTGGCCGGCAATCCACTTTGCAGGCCAGCTGCTCGCCTACAACGTGCCGCAGGGAACGCTGGAACGCGACTTCGATCCGGCCACCGCCCAATACACCGACCCAGGCTATATCGCAGCACTCAAGCAGTTCAGCCAGCTTGTCGAGCGCTGCACCGATGGCGCCGGCGTCAACGGCACATCCTATGCCTCGGCTCTCCAGGCCTTCACCAACGCGCAGTCGGCCATGTACTACCAGGAGATCATCGAGTTCGATCAGGCCGCCACGCCGGAGTCGGCGTTAAAGCCCGCCGATTTCGGATTCTTCCGGCTGCCGGTGCCCGCCGGCGCCAAGGGTGACGCCAAGTCGATCGAGGGCGCGCCGGAGGGCTACATGATCAATGCGGCATCGAAGAACATCCCGCTGGCGATCGATTTCATGAAGTTCGTGACTTCGAAGGAAAATGCGCAGGTGCTGTCTGCGCCACCCTATGGCCAGCCGAGCGCCACCATCGGCGGCGCCTCGGAATCGAACATGAGCGCGGCTGTGGTCGATGGCCTCAAGGATATCAACGCCGCCTCATACCTCATGCCCTGGCTGGATACGGCCAACCCACCGCGCGTCGCCGCCGTCTGGCTGTCCAGCCTGCAGGCGCTGGCGGGCGGCTCGATGACGCCCGAGCAAGTGATGGACGAGGTGCGCAAAGCCGCATCCGCGGCCAAATAAAGCAGGCGAGCATGGCAAGGGCCTCGGACACAGTGGACAGCGGCGCCGACATCGGCGTCGCCAGGCCGCAACGGCCAAAGAGCCGGCGGGCCTGCTTCGCCAACCTGTTGTCGTTGCGATGGGCGGCGATCGCGCTCATCCTCATCGGCTGGTTCGTCTATTATCCGATCGTCGACAATTTCATCGTCAGCACCACCGACCAGGACATCTACACCGGCGAGGTCACCAATGTCGGCCTCGCCAACTACGACCGGCTGCTGCATGACCCGGTCGTGCTGCTGGCGCTGTGGAACAACTGCCTCTACGCTCTCATCTCCGTCATCTTCCAGGTCTTCGGCGCGTTCCTGCTGGCGGCCATTATCGAGGACCTGAAAAGCGAAAGCTGGCGCCGGCTGTGGCGCGCCGTCTATTTCGTGCCGTCGGCAATCTCGATCACGGTGACCGGCCTGCTGTTTTATTTCATCTACCAGCCGCAGATCGGCTTGCTGGATGCCGCGCTCAGCCGTGTTGGACTGAGCCAGCTCGTCATGCCTTGGCTCGGCAATGAGCACACCGCCATCTATGCCATCATCGCCATGAGCCAATGGCAGGGTTTTGGCTATTCGACGCTGCTGTTCGCCATTGCCATCCAGAAGATCCCGCGCGACCTCTACGATGCCGCAACGATCGACGGCGCGGGTCCGCTTCGCCGCCTGTGGAGCATCACCTTTCCGCTCACCCGGGAAATGACGGGGTTGATGATCATCGTCACCATCACGGGCGCGTTCCAGGTGTTCAACGAGGTTATGGTGATGACCGCAGGCGGGCCTAACAACAGCAGCCAGGTGCTGGGCACGTGGCTCTACCAGAAGGCCTTCATCGAGGACAATTTCGGCTATGGCGCGGCGATCGCCGCCGTCATCTTCATGTTGACCATGCTCACAGGTGCGGCACAGCTCTGGTACACCAAGCGCCGCCGGGTGCAGCAATGAGTGCGATGGTCGCAGCCGGTCGCAGCCGGAACGTGAATGTGTGGTCGGTCATCGCCAGGACATTGCTCTATTCGTTCCTGGTCTGCCTTGGTGTCGTCGTCATCTATCCGCTGATCTGGATGGCGCTGAGCGGCTTCAAGGACAATGCGCAGATCTTCGGCGATCCCTTCGCCCTGCCCACCCATTGGTCGTGGAACAATTACATGCAGGCATGGAACCAGGGCGTGCGTGGCTACGTGACAGTCTCGGTGCTGGTGACCGTCGCTTCGGCCATATGCACCGTCCTGATCAGCGCCTGGACGGCCTTCGGCCTGACCCGCACCAAGATGTCGGCAAAGCCGCTGGTTATTGCCATCGTTCTGGGCGGCTTGATGCTGAGCCCCACCGTGGCGATCATTCCACTGGTGAAGATGTTGCAGGCGCTCGGTCTCTACAACACCTACTGGGCGCTGATCATTCTCTACACGGCGTTCCGTGTGCCGTTCACCACCTTCCTCATCCGCGCCTACATGCTGGATCTGCCTGAAGACATCGACGAGGCGGCGACGATGGATGGCGCCAGCGAGGGTCAGATCTTCTGGCGCATCACCTTGCCGCTGTGCCGGCCGATCATCATTTCCTGCGTCATCCTGCACGTCCTGTTCGCCTGGAACGAATATCTCTTCGCCATGATCTTCACGAGCGGCTCGGATGTGCAGACGCTGCCGGTCGGATTGACGTCGATCATGGCAACCCACGGGACCAACTATGCCGTGGTGTTCGCGGCCATGACGATCTCGGCGCTGCCTATCGTGATCGTGTTCTTTGCCGCACAACGCTACTTCATCCGCGGCTTGGCCGAAGGCATCGGCAAATAACAATTCCCGAAAGGAGCCTTCATGCCGCAGCTCGCTGCTCATCAGCTGATCGGAGCCAATTTCAGCTTCCAGCACTTCCCCTTCGATGAGGTCGCCAGGACGATCCGAGGCTTTGGCCTGCTCGAGATCGAGCTGTGGGGGATTGCCCAGCATCTGGACCTGTTCCACGCCACGGACGCACGTGTCGAATCCGTTCGCCGGGTACTCGCCGACAACGAGCTGTCGGCCTGGTGCTTTACGCCTGAGCAGGTGTTGTATCCAATCAACATCGCCTCCGGCGACGCCGCACTGCGCCAGGACAGCATCGAGCGGTTTTGCCGTGCAGCCGACATCTGCGCGGCGCTTGGCGCCCGCTATCTCTTCCTGACGCCCGGCCGGGGCTACGAGAGCGAACCCCGGCAACCGGCATGGGACCGCGCGGTCGGTTCGATCGGCGAGATCGCCCGGCGCGCCGCCGCAAACGGGGTGCGCTGCCTGCTCGAGCCGTTGCAGCGGTTCGAGAGCAACCTCGTCAATGATGCGGCAGGCCTGCGCCAAATGCTGGACGAGGTGGGCGCTGAAAACATCGACGTCGTGCTCGACACTGTCGCCATGGCCACGGCCGGCGACACCGTGGCCGGCTATGTCGACCTGTTCGGCTCGCGGCTGGCGCATGTCCATCTGGTCGACGGCACACCAGGCGGGCATCTGGTGTGGGGGGATGGTACGCTGCCGCTCGGCCACTATGTCAGCGAGCTCGCGCGCCTGGGCTATGCCGGAAAGTTCACCTTCGAGCCGTTCGGCAACGGCTCCTACGCGCTCGATCCCGTAAAAGCCTGGACACGCTGCCTTGGCGCCATCGCGCCATACCTCAATTGCGCAACGGTGCCGGCATGACGTCGAAGAAGCTTATCGCGGTCGGGGACAATTGCCTTGATGCCTATTTGACCAACAACTTGATGACGGTGGGCGGCAACGCCTTGAATGTCGCGGCGCAATGGCGGCGCAACGGCTGGTCCGCGCGCTATTTCGGCGCCGTCGGGAACGATCCCGAAGGCGACGTGGTGCTTGCTGAGCTGGCAGCCGCCGGCCTATCCCCCGACGACGTCGAACGGCGTCCCGGCGATACGGCCGTCACCTTGCTGCGCGATGAATCCGGCGACCGGAAGTTCCTGCACGAATCCTTCGGTGTGGGCGAAAACTTCATGCCGCTGCCCGCGCACTATGCGGTCATCGCCGCGGCCGACTGGGTGCATCTCGGCACCAACGCCAACAAGCACCTTGTCCAACGATTGGTGGCGGACCATGTGCCGTTCAGCATCGATCTATCGACCGCCCATATGGCGCTGCCGCTCGACGGTGTCCCGCTTTTGTTTGCGTCCGGACCGGACGATGTCGATGTTCCCATCGAGCCATCGCTGGGCGCGCTCAGGGCGGCCGGCGCAAGGCAGGTAGTTTTGACCTGTGGTCGACGCGGCTCCTACTTCGACGATGGCACGAATGTCGTGCATGCGCCGGCGACGCTTGTCGACGTCGTGGATACGTGTGGCGCCGGCGACAGTTTCATTGCCACTTTCCTCGCCGGCTTCCATTTCGGCGGCCTCGGCGCCCTGGAGGCATTGCACAGGGCGTCGATCGCGGCGGCGCAGACCTGCACCCATCTTGGCGGGTTTCCCCAGAGACCGCGTCCGATACCCGATTGGCTGCCAGCCAAATATGCCAGCTTCATTGTCGATGCGCAGGGAGCCCAAGCGTGAGTACACTTCGTTTGCGGCAGCCTGCGGTCGCGCTTGCATCTGACCGGTCGTTTTGGCTGCAGGACATTGCTGCCGCCCCTGCGACCGAGCCATTGCGAGGCGACGAGCGCGCCGACGTGGTGATCGTCGGTGGCGGCTATACCGGTCTGTGGACCGCGCTGCGGATCCTTGAACTGGCGCCGCAAACGCGGGTGGTGATCCTTGAAGCCGATCTGTGCGGATCGGGGGCCTCGGGGCGCAACGGCGGTCAGGTCCATTCATGGTTCGCCGAAATCGACCAGATCAGTGCGGTCGTCGGTCTCGAGGAAGCGCGCCTGCTGTGCGCCGACACGGTGGCATCGATCGCGGAGCTGAAGACGCTGCAGCAAAACGGCACCATA
The DNA here is from genome assembly GCF_030323165.1 of Mesorhizobium sp. C416B. NCBI lineage: Bacteria > Pseudomonadati > Pseudomonadota > Alphaproteobacteria > Hyphomicrobiales > Phyllobacteriaceae > Mesorhizobium > Mesorhizobium sp. C416B. The sequence goes on along the minus strand of NZ_CP100471.1, from coordinate 2,041,015 downwards.
GACATGGACCTGAGGCTGGACGGATGGTTGTGGACAGCAAGCTCCATTGCGCAGGAAGGCGCTTGGGAGACCGCCGTGGCCTTGACGGCGGCTGTTGGAGAAAACCGTTTCAGCCCGCTGACAGCCGAGGACATTCAACGCCGCACCGGTTCATCGGCCTCCTATGTCGGCGTCGTCGAGACCACTGCCGGCACGGTCCATCCCGCCAAACTTGCCATCGGATTGCGCAAGCTGGCACTGGCACGCGGCGTCATCATCCACGAGCGCAGCCCGGTCCTCGCCATCGAACCCGGCATGACGTGCACGGTGCGCACGGCGCATGGCGCGGTACAGGCCGACAAAATCGTGCTTGCCGCCAACGCCTGGCTTTCCGCGCTGCCGGAACTGCGGCGGCATCTTTATGTGGTCGGCAGCGAGGTGATTGCCACTGCCGCCGTTCCCGAACTGCTCGACAGCATCGGTTGGCGCGACGGTGCCTCGATCTGCGATTCCCAGGCCCAGGTGCTCTACTACCAGCGCACCATCGGGGGCAGGGTGGTCTTCGGTCGTGGCAGCGGCAACGTCGCCTTCAGTGGAAATTTCGGCGCCAGCTTCAACCGCAGCCCGGAGCACGGCCGCGACAATATGCGAGAGCTGCATCGGGTCTACCCGTCGCTGCGCGGTGTGGCGATCGAATATGACTGGTCGGGGCCGATCGACTGCGTGCCTGAACACGTTCCTGTCTTCGACCACCTGCGCGATCATCCCAATATCTTCTACGGCATGGGATTCAACGGCACCGGCATCGCGCAGACGCCGATAGCCGGACGCATTCTGGCGAGCCTGGTGCTCGAGCGAAAGGATCGCTGGAGCGAAAGCGGTCTGGTCGGCATCAAGCGGCGCATGTCGCTGCCGCCCGAGCCTTTGCGTTATCTCGGCGCCAGACTTGTCCGCGCGGCGGTGGGCCGCAAGAACGAGGCCGAGATCCGCAACCGCAAGGCGGGCAGGATCACCAATCTTGTGGCGGCCCTGAAGCCAGGCAGGCGCAAGAATTAGCCGGGCATCTGGCTCATCGTCACGCTCTTCAAACCATGAGCCGGCACGTGCCGTCCCGATGACGGTGGACGCGGCATTGCGATCAGGGTGTTTGCTGGGCTTCATTGACGTACATTCTTAAAGCGGAGTGCGTCGACCTTGTTCTAACGTATTCATGTGGGCCGTACCGCCGTCACGCCTATGCTTGGCGCACTTGCGGCTTTCCATTTGAGGGCGGGCCAACGGATCCGCGTGCAATGATGGCGGTCGGCAAAACGAGCCTTTCCGCCGGGCGGGAATCTCCCTTCAATCGTCGGATGAGCAATTCCGCGACGCTCTTGCCAAGCGCGTAGACGGGCTGGTCGATAACGGTGATGGGCGGCGTGGTGACGCTCGTCCAGTCCGCATCATGGAAAGTGATGAGCGAAATGTCGTCGGGAACCCGCAGGCCGCGCTCGCGGGTCACCTTGAAGATCTCCAGCGCAATGACGCTGTCGGAGGCGAGGATCGCCGTCGGCCGATCCGGCGCCGACAGCATCTCGCCGGCAACCCTGCGCGTTTCGGTGGGGCTTGTCGCGCCAAGGCGAACATAGCGTTCTGGCCGATCAAGTCCGGCCTCTCGGCACACGGTGAGGAAACCGTCGATGCGCTCACGGACCGACGAGGTGTAGATCTGCCCGAGATCCCGGTACTCGTGCCCTTCGGCGTCGACCGCGGTTACATAGGCGATGTTGCGGTGGCCGGCATCCGCTAGAAAGCGGGTCGCCAGCATGGCGATGCCGCGATCGTCGGTCGTGACCGTATCGACATCCAGATCTGCCAGCGCCCTATCCAGCAGGGCAAGCGGTCGGCCCGAGCGGTGGATATCGCGCAGGTGCGCGATGTCGCGCGATTCCGACGGCGTGACGATCAGCCCGTCGACGCGCTTGCCGATGAGCAGTTTCACGGCCGCCTTTTCCGCCTCGATCTTCTCGCCGGAATTGGCCAGGATGACGTTGAACCCGGCTGCCTTTGCCGCGTCGCTGATGCCGCGTACCGCGAGGCTGAAGAACGGGTTCTCGATGTCGCCGACAACCACGCCGATGATGCCGGAGCGGCCGGTCGTCATGCTGCGGGCGAGCTCGTTCGCACGATAGTCCAAGGCCTTGGCCGCGGCCATGACTTCCGCGCGGATCATTTCGCTGACGACGCCGTATCCGCCGAGCACGCGCGCGGCTGTCGCTTTCGAAACATTGGCCGCGCGGGCGACGTCGCTGACCGTTATCGACGGGGTCTTGGGGGCGGTTCTTTTCATCGGATGACGACTACAAGAGTTGTTGACGGGAGGTCAACGTGGCGATAACGATTAACAAAGAGACCGGTCTCACGCAATATGAGACCGGTCTCTTTAAAAGGAGTGGAGCCGAGAGGCGTGACGGACCGTGATTTCGGCAAGGGCATGTCGGCGCGCCAGATGGCGGCTCGACGGAAATACCAACAAGAACAGACCTTCAGAGTGGAGAAAGACATGAGCAGGAAAGAAATTCTCAAGTCGTTGATGTGCCCGGTCAGAACCGGCGCAATGGCTCTTATGGCGATGTGCGTCGGCGCCGGGCTGGTTTCAGGAGCGGCCGCCGCGGATGACAATCCCTATGGCCTCATTGATGCGAAGGTCATCAGCGTCGGAACCATGGGCGATGCCAAACCCTACGCTTTCACCCAGGCCGATGGGTCGTTCACCGGCTTCGACATCGAATTGTTCCGCAACGTCGCGAGCCGCCTTGGCTTCAAGCCCGACCAGGTGATCTTCACCGGCCAGGAATTCTCGGCGCTGATGCCTTCGGTTGCAAACGAGCGTTTCGATGTCGCGGTCGCGGCAATCGGCACGACGGAAGCACGCAAGAAGACCGTCGACTTTTCCGACGGGTATATCGCAGGCTATCTGTCCGTGCTTACTGCCGACAAGGCGATCACGTCGGCGGACGGGCTCAAGGGCAAACGTCTCGGCGTCGTGCAAGGCACGCTCCAGGAAATCTACGCGGCGAAGAATTTTGTCGGAACCGATCTCGTCAAATTCCCCGACAACAACTCCGCCGTTTCGGCGCTTAACAACGGAACCGTGGATGCCCACTTCCTCGATTACGAGGCTGCCAAGGACTATGGCGTTCGCTATCCGAACCTGAAGATCGCGGTCAATATTCCTTCCTTTGACGCGCCGGCCGGCTTCGTCCTGCGCAAGGGCAACGACAAGCTCCGCAATGCGCTGAACACCGCCCTTCACGCGGCCATGCAGGACGGCACCTGGAAAACGCTTTATGAAAAGTGGTTCCCCGGCTCGCCGATGCCCGACCAGTATCTTCCCAAGAAGTAGACCGTACCCGGCCGCTGGCTCTCATGCCGGCGGCCGGATTACGCCGCCGTCCTTGATGCGGACGATGTGAATAGCGCAACCGAAAGGGGGGCGAATGAACTGGCTCGAAAACCTGCGGCGCAGTTTCCTCGACTGGCAGGCCATGGCGGACGTGCTGCCCAGCATGATCACCATCGGATTGAAGAACACGTTGATCCTCGCCGCCGCGTCGACGGTGCTGGGTGTCATCCTCGGCATGATCCTGGCGGTCATGGGCATCTCGCAATCGCGCTGGCTGCGCATTCCGGCGCGGGTCTACACGGATATATTCCGTGGGCTGCCGGCGATCGTCACCATCCTGCTGATAGGCCAGGGCTTTGCCCGCATCGGCCGTGAAATCTTCGGCCCTTCGCCCTTTCCGCTCGGCATTCTTGCGCTGAGCCTGATCGCCGGCGCCTATATCGGCGAAATCTTCCGCTCGGGCATCCAGAGCGTCGAGCGCGGGCAGATGGAGGCCTGCAGGGCGCTCAGCATGAGCTACGGCCAAGGCATGCGCCTGATCGTGATCCCGCAAGGCATCCGCCGCGTCTTGCCGGCCCTCGTCAACCAGTTCATCGGCAACGTCAAGGATTCAAGCCTTGTCTACTTCCTCGGTCTGCTCGCCTCGGAGCGCGAGATCTTCCGTGTCGGCCAGGACCAGGCAGTGGTCACCGGAAACCTCTCGCCATTGCTTCTGGCCGGCGTGTTCTATCTCGTCATCACCGTGCCGTTGACCCATGTGGTCAACTACATCGACAACTCGCTGCGGGTCGGAAAGCAAAAGGCCGGCCTCGTCATCAGCGGCCTGGCCGAAGTGAGCGAACTGGAGGGCGCCACCGGCAGTGCACTTTCGGAGGCCGGCTCTGATGCCCGCTCAGCGCTGCCCCGCTTCAAGGGCGGCAGTCTCGCCATTACCGATCTCGACATGGCCTATGGCGACGTCGATGTTCTCAAAGGCGTCAGCCTGGCAGTCAAGCCTGGCACGGTCACATGCGTGATCGGCCCATCAGGTTCGGGCAAGTCGACCCTGCTGCGCTGCCTCAACCGCCTGGTCGAGCCCAAGGGCGGTGAGGTGTTGCTCGATGGTGCGAGCATCCTGGCGATGAAGCCTGAAAAACTGCGCCGGCGTGTCGGCATGGTTTTCCAGCAGTTCAATCTGTTTCCCGACCACACCGCGCTCGAAAACGTCATGCTGTCGCTGACCAAGGTAAAGGGGCTCCCTGTACAGGAAGCTGAGCGCATCGCCGAGGCGCGCCTTGCCGACGTCGGGCTTGCGACCCGCAAACACCATCGTCCAGGGAGCCTTTCCGGTGGCCAGCAGCAGCGTGTGGCAATCGCTCGTGCATTGGCGATGGACCCGGAGGTCATCTTGTTCGATGAGGTAACGAGCGCACTCGATCCAGAACTGGTGAAGGGTGTGCTCAACCTCATGGCGGATCTCGGCCGGCGCGGCATGACAATGGTCGTGGTGACGCATGAAATGGGCTTCGCCCGCAAGGTCGCCGATCAGGTCGTCTTCATGGATGAAGGCCGCATCATCGAGGCCGGCACGCCTGCCGCGATTTTCGACACGCCGAAAAGCCCGCGTCTGAAGCACTTCCTTGCCGAAGTGCTTTGATCACGCATGAGCCTTCAAGACGGCCGCCCAAACCAACCTCCACCAGTGAAAGATATCTCATGGCTGCATCACATCAGGTTTCCAAGGTCGTTGTTGTCGGCGGCGGCATTTTTGGCGTCTCCTCGGCCGTTCATCTTGCAAGGCTCGGCATCGAGACCGTGCTGGTCAATGATGGACCGCTCGCCAAGGGAGCTTCCGGTCGCTCGCTCGCCTGGATCAATTCGGCGCGCAGGCGCTCGGCTGAATATCATCGCCTGCGCATGATCGGTATCGACCGCTACCGCAGTTTGTCGGCGCGATGCCCGGATGCCGCCTGGCTGCGTTTCGACGGTGGCCTGACGTGGGATGCGGACGATGCCTCAAACGAGATCGCCGATGTCTTCGCTCACGAAAAACGTCTCGGCTATGATGCGCAGCATCTGTCCGCGGACGCCATAAGGTTGGTCGCGCCGGGTGTCTGCGCAAGCGCTGTCACGCCTCAAGGCGCGATCTTCAACCCGGGCGAGGGCTGGGTCGACCTGCCGTCGCTGATTGAAATATTGATCGCGGAATTCGTGGAGCGGGGCGGCCAGGTGGTCACCGAGGCCGGACGCGCTACCGTCACCGTCGCCAACGGCCGCGCCACCGGCGTCACCACCACCAGCGGGATCAGCTTCGCCGCCAACGCGGTGCTTCTGGCGACCGGTGCGGATGTGCCGCGAATGGTCGCAGTGGCCGGTCAGCGTATTGCCGATGGGACACCGATCGCGCTGCTGGTCAGGACCAAGCCAGTCGACTTGCCGCTACGCGCCGTGCTCAACACGCCGCGCGTCGCCATCCGGCCGACGCCTGATGGCGCCCTCGCGCTCGATTCTGCCTGGTCGGAAGAAGAGGTGGTAGTCAATCCGGACGGGACTTATCGCGTAAAAGCATCGACCATCCAGGGGCTTCTCGACGAAGCGTCGAATGTTCTCGACGGTCATCCGAAATTGGAACTGGAGAGCTACGGTGTCGGGCCCAAGCCGATCCCCGGAGACGGCGAGCCGGTCTTCGGCCAGTTGCGGGAGATCGAGGGGTATTACGTCGCCTTCAGCCACAGCGGCGCAACACTTGGCTTGATTGCCGGCGAACTGCTTGCAACCGAGATCGCCACCGGAACAGAGCACCCACTCCTTGCAAGCTTTCGACCGTCTCGATTTTCACTTTAGCCTGCCAATTCGCCTCGGAATGGGATGTAATGTGGCATGCCTGGAGTTTCGCTAGCCGAGACGGCGGCCGCCTGGCCGCTTACGCGCACCTGACAAGCGAATATGTTCCGGAACATTTTCTCCACGTTGAAGTTGGACAGCGCCAGGACCGTCGTTCGTCCAAGCTCAACCAGCGCTGAGAAATTCCATGACCAACCAACACCCCAAGACTAAACAGCCCACGGACAAGGATCTGCGAGACAACCCGGGAATCGGCACCTCGAAGGGCGCGGTCAAGGGCGGCGATATGCTCGACGAGAACGATGCTCTCGATGGGGACAATACGTTCGAAGGCGATGTCGAGAACGATGTCACGCCTCAGGGCGGCATCAATCCTGACCAGACCGGACGCACGAACAAGTAGGAGGCGCCTTGCCATGGCCGGCCGGAAGACCCACGAGCAGCAGCTGCGCATCATCGAAAAGCGCGAGAACACCAGCAATGCCGGCGACGATTTCAATGCCGAGGATGAGCTGAAGAGAACCAAGCAGGAGCGCGAGGCGCGGCAAGACGGCGCCAATCTACGCGACGAGGGCGTGGAATTGACCGACAAGGACGATCGCCAGATGATCCGCGGCGAAAACCAGGAGAGCGAGCACCACAAGCGCAGGCAGGACGACTAAGCCTGCCGTCTTTTTAAGGCTATCGAGGAGCCATCCCAGACTACCGGCACGCCAGGCACCGCATGGTCGAGGCGCACATCGCCCGCCGCGGTGTGCGCGACGAACGAGTCCTTTCGCCACTGAGGCGGAATCCCGGGCGAGAAATCGTCGACGAGGGGTGCGAGGAGTTCGCCTATGGGGACGGTCCGGGCGGCGTTGCGCTCTGGCTATAGGGACCTGCGAAGACGCGACCTGAACATCGGCCAGCTCTGCCGCGAGAGCTTTTGGCGATCAGACAGCCTCGGCCACTACATGCAATCCTCGGCCTCGCAGCAGTTCGATGCCTTCGTCTGTTCGATCGCACCTCGCCTGTTCAGCCGCTGACTGCCGAACAGCGCCTCATCGGGTGGTACTGACACGTTTGCCTTCGGCACCTGACTAGGCGGCCTTGCCTTCGGGCACGGAACATCTCACCGACTTTCTGGTTAGGCAGGCCGGATGTAGGGAGCTTTGCGCATGGCCACTAATTTGGAAGACGGCAAGACCGCTCAATCTTCCGACGAGTTGCATGGCGGCAATCGCGGCGGCAACAAAGACCAGCGTAAGACTGACAAGACCGCGAACAAGAGCAGCCAGGCGGCGGGATCCGCATCGCGGTAAGGACTGAGACATGCCGACCGCCGCGGACATCCTCATCGAGACGCTGATCGACTGGAACGTCGATATCATCTTTGGCCTGCCGGGCGACGGCATCAATGGCATCATGGAGGCGCTGCGCAAGCGGCAGGACCGCATCCGCTTCATTCAGGTGCGGCACGAGGAATCCGCGGCGTTCATGGCGTGCGCCTACTCAAAATGGACAGGCAAGCTCGGTGTCTGCCTCGCAACTTCCGGCCCTGGCGGCACACACCTCCTGACTGGACTCTACGATGCCAAGCTCGACCAAGCGCCGGTGCTCGCCATTACCGGCATGCAGTTCCACGACCTCATCGAGACCTTCACCCAGCAGGATGTCGACTTGACGCGCGTCTTCAGCGATGTCGCCGTCTTCAACGCGCAGGTCTCCGACGCGGCGCATATGGAAAGCCTGGCCGGTCTCGCCTGCAGGTCGGCGCTGGCACGTCGCGGCGTTGCGCATCTGTCGATCGCCAGCGATGTGCAGGAGCACACGCTCTACCAAGCCAAGCGCTCGAAGCGCAACAAACCGTCGCATACGCCGGATCGTTGGTTCGAAGGAAGCAGGCTTCCCGACGAAGAACAACTTGCGAAAGCCGCCGAGATCCTGAACGGGGCGACGAAGGTCGCGATCCTCGCCGGTCGGGGCGCGCTTGGTGCCAGGCACGAGTTGGAAGAGACGGCGGAGCTGCTTGGTGCCCCCGTCGCAAAGGCCTTGCTCGGTAAGGCTGCCTTGCCCGACGATCACCCGCTGACGACTGGCGGCATCGGAATTCTCGGCACGCTGCCGTCGCAGGAAATCATGGAGGAATGTGACGCGCTGCTCGTCGTCGGCTCGACCTTTCCCTACATCGAATACTACCCGAAGCCGGGACAGGCGCGCGGGGTGCAGATCGAGCGCGACCCGCAGCGCATCGGCCTGCGCTATCCCGTTGAGGCCGGCCTTGCCGGCGATGCCGCCGTGACGCTGCGATTGCTGAACAGGCGCCTGAAGCGCAAGGATGATCGCAGCTTCCTCGAGAAGGCGCAGGCGGGCATGCGACGCTGGCGCGAGATGATGGCGCAGTCGGAGCAAAAGGCCGCCACTTCGCTCAAGCCCCAGGTGGTTACACGCGCATTTGGGAAACGATTGCCCGATGATGCGATCCTGGTTGCCGATTCCGGCCAGAACACCGAGATGGCGGCCCGCCATATCGAGCTGCGTGACGGGCAGGCCTTCGGCGTCTCGGGCGCGCTGGCCTCGATGGCATGCGGACTGCCCTATGCGATCGCCGCGGGCCTGGCCTTTCCCGGCCGGCCGGTCTTCGCGGTCGTCGGCGACGGCGGTCTCGCGATGCAACTCGGCGAGTTCTCGACGGCAGTTCGGTACCGGGTCCCACTCAAGGTGCTCGTGCTCAAGAACGGCATGCTCAATCAGATCGCCTGGGAGCAGATGATGTTCCTCGGTAACCCGCAATTCGCCTGCGAACTCCAGCCCATCGACTTCGCCATGGCCGCCGAAGCCATGGGCGGCATCGGCTACAGCGTCTCTCGCGCCGAGGAGGTGGAAGGTGTTCTCGACGCTGCCCTGGCTGCTGAGGGTCCGGTGGTCATCGAGGCCGTGGTCGACCCGTACGAACCGATGATGCCACCGAAGATGCCACCGGATTATGCGAGAAATTTCCGCAAGGCGCTACCGGATACCCCCGGACGCGCGGAAATCGAGGCGAATGTGGCGCAAGAGCCGCTGAGGTCGATGATTACCGCCGGCGAGAAAGACTGACCACACGCAAGAAGGAGCACGAGTTGAACAAGACCGACAGCGGCACCGCAAATCGCGGTTCGCCGGACCTCATGGGCGGCGACCAAGCGTGCAAGGCCGAGGAATGGGGCGGTGGCTCGAAAGCCGCCAAGGGACCGATCACGGAACCGGATCGACACAACCGCAACTCCAACCAAAAAAGGACCTGACATGCAGGATGCCCAGCAGAAATATCCTCAGCCGCCGCTTCCCGAACAGCAGCAGGACATGCCCGGCTACACCGACGAGATGGATCCACGGCCTGACCACGGGGAGGAGAGCTATCGCGGCAGCGGTAAGCTGACGGACCGCGTCGCGCTGATCACCGGCGCGGACTCGGGCATCGGCCGGGCGGTGGCTATCGCATTTGCACGCGAAGGCGCCGACGTCATCATCTCCTACCTTGAAGAGGACGAAGACGCGCAGGAGACGGCGCGCTTGGTCGAGGAAGCGGGGCGCAAGGCGGTGCTCGCACGCGGCGACATCTCGGACGAAATCTTCGCGCGGTCGCTTGTGCAGCGAGCTATCGATGAATGCGGGCGCCTGGACATCCTCGTCAACAATGCAGCCCACCAGGCGTCGTTCGAGAAGCTTGAGGACATCAGCGCGGAGGAATGGGATCTCACCTTTCGCACCAATGTCTATGCGATGTTCTATCTGTCCCAGGAAGCAGTGAAGCACATGGAACCCGGCTCGACCATCATCAACACATCCTCGATCAACGCGACCAGTCCATCGCCGGCACTGCTTGCCTACGCCACTACCAAAGGAGCGATCGCCAACTTCACCGCCGGACTTGCAGGACTGGTAGCTGAACGCGGCATTCGGGTAAACGCGGTCGCTCCCGGGCCGATTTGGACGCCGCTGATCCCGTCGACAATGCCCTCTGAGAAGGTCAAGGAGTTCGGGAAGAACACACCGCTCAAGCGTCCCGGGCAACCGGCAGAGCTTGCAGCGACCTATGTGCTGCTTGCCTCGGAAGGATCGAGCTACACCACCGGCGCACTCTACGAGGTCACCGGTGGACGGCCGATGCTTTGAGCGAGCGTACCTGCCAGCTCCACGGCGCCCACTCCCGGTAGCACACCGACATGTGGCGAGGCTCATGCGCGATCAGGATCGCGGACAACCGCCACGTCCGCAAACTGGTCGAGGCGGATGCCGAAGCCTCCCACCAGACCCTGAACCGGAGGTTGGTAGACGGGAAGCTGACTTCACTCCGGGTTCAACCGGAGCGTCAGCTTTCGGGGAGGGGCAAACGCTGGGTGAATGTCCCCGATAGGCGCATTGCAGCCATGCCGCCGTCGCGTTGTGAGACTGATTTGGCGACCAGCAAAACAGCAGCCTCTACGACTCGTCCCTCTCATCGCGCAAATTAGACACAACGCGGCGGTTCTGCGACCTGCAGGCGGAGTCGGGGCAGTCGCGGACCAGCCTGTCCTTGCCGTAGCCCTTGGCCCACATGCGGTTCCGGTCTATGCCGCCGGCGGCGAGGTAGTCCATCACCGCATCGGCGCGCTGCTGTGACAGCGCCGTTTCGCTTGCGCCGGGATCGTCGGCGAAACCCTGCAGCTTGAGCAGCCAGCGCGGATGCTTTGTCAACCAGGCGATCTGGGTGTCGAGGGTGGCCTTGGCGACAGAATCGAGCGCGGCCGAACCTTTCGTGAAGTAGGTGCGGCGGCCGACATTGAGGATAAAATCCTCCTCGCTGCCCGGCTGCACGTTCTGGAAGCCGGCAATCTCGGCGTTGGTGACGTCGGGCGTCGACGGGGCCAGCGTGTTGCTGGTCGAGCAGGATGTGGCCACAACCAGCAGGCCGGCGGCGAGCAGCCGGCGCGTGTTTTCAATCATGCGGTTCATGATGCGCCAATCATTCGACAGTGGTGGAAGCGGGCGCCTGGTCGGCGATGTGCGGCAGGACCTCCACCGCGGTGCCGATCGGGCACCGCTGGTAGAGGTCGATGATGTCTTCGGGGAACATGCGGATGCAGCCGCTGGAAGCGTCGGTGCCGATGCTCCATGGCTCCAGCGTGCCATGGAGGCGGTAGCCGATGTCGGCGCCGTCGCGGTACAGATAGAGCGCGCGCGGCCCGAGCGGATTGTTGGACGCGCCGCCTGCGATCATGGGCGGTAAGTCCGGTTTGCGCTCACGCATTTCGGGGGGCGGGACCCATTGCGGCCACAGCGCGCGGCGATCAATCGTCGCGCGGCCGTACCATTTGAAGCCTTCCTTGCCGACGCCGACGCCGTAGCGGATGGCAGTCTTGTTTTCCATGATGAGGTAGAGGAAGTGGTGGCGGGTGTCGACCACGACGGTGCCGACCGGCTCGCTGCTGAAATATTTGACGATCTGGCGATGCCATCTCTTGTCGATCTTGGCGAAGTTGGTCTTGCGATAGACGAAATCGTTATCGCTGGCGGTACCGGCGAAAAAGGATTTTGCCCCCGCGGCTTGAACAATATTGCTGGTTCCACCGACCGCGACCAGCGCCAGACCGCCGAGCACGACACCCCTGCGTGATAAAACCATCGGCAATCCCCCATGCCTTAAGCCTGGCGAACCATAGTTGAGAATGATTTCCGCTCAAAGTGGAAAAATGCTGCAGTGGGTGGGCCGCAAGCGGTCTGTCCGCTTGACGGCAAAATAGCAACTGCCCGCCGGCTCACGCCGGCGAGCTTTTTTGTGCGGACGGGAACATCCTCGCTCCAAGGGTGTTCTGTCACACCCGGCTCGTTCTTCATCGGTCGTGCCGGTGACCAAGATGTCCCCTCATTCATCATGGTCGGCCCGCGCAGCCTTGACCGCACGCGCGGGCCATCCCATCACAAGGCCCGCTGGCTCACGCTGGCGGGTTTTTCCGCGTCCATGCGCCGACACTCATCTTCGCATGCCTGTCACAACGAGCCAGGCGGATTCCAGTATCCGCACGCGGCGAGGAGGACTTGCGACATGCCTCGCTGCGGGATTTTCGCGATGAGTCTACCTGGCTCCCGCTGAACGCCATGGCCTGACCACCGGGCGCGTTGGACGACCTTCAAGTCAAAAAAGCCCGCGGCAATCGCACCTTAGGCGAAGAGGCTTTGCTTTGTTGATGCAGTTGTCATCGCATCAATCGTGGGTAGCAACGCGGTTGTTGCGTGTTGTTGGAGAGATGGGGTTTCCCGAAAAGAATGAACATGCGCAGACAAAAGAAGCGAGCAGGATGGCCGTGAGTACATCTGCCAAATATCTATTACCTCATATGCGCTCGCTCCTCGGAAGGCGATCCCGCCACCCTCTCGACAGTGAAGATGGCGGGATCTCAACCGGCGACAAGGGACTTCGATCGACGGTGGGTTTCCAATTCGGCGTCCGGCTGCGTGTTCCGCCGTTCGGGCTTCTTCCAACCGCAATCAGACGTAAGTCCTATCCCATAAGACTGATGCCAAATTCGGAACATCCGCTGAAGCATTGCGTTCGGCAGCGTGAAACCCCAAGGCAAAGGATGACTAATCATGTCGAATTGCGAGACTGCAAAATCACATTCGTTAGGAAATCGCGTGGCTGATCTCACAGCCAAGATGCGTGAAGCGCAGATTGACGCGGGTGAAATGATGGCCTTCCACAAGGTTGCAACTATGTTGGAGGACAGCCAAGGACGTATCAATGGCGACGACTTGATCGCCGCATCCTTCGTTCTGCTGGAAGACCGAGCGCCCGAGTGACCTTGCGTTGGTCGGCTTCGATCGTTCCTCGATCAGCAATGCGAAGCCTTTTTTGTCACGGCTGGCGTCTCGCGGGACTGCGGGAATAGCTCAAGCCTAAAGGGTGCTGGCCGGGCGGCTAACAGCCAAGAGACACCGCTTCGGGATCGGCCGCCACGCGCCCGCTTTGTCCGAGGGAGGGCATTCCCTTTGAAGACAGCTACGGCGTGTCCTCGCTATCAGTGCCATGCATGCTGGAGCCATGCATGAAGGACTGGATCTCGTCCGCATCGATCTTGCCATCACCATTCTCGTCAATGCTACTGAACATCCTGCCCACCGCGCGTTGAACCTCGTCCTCGGACACCGATCCGTCGCCATCGGTGTCCAACAGCCCGAACATCAGTCGCATGCCGGCACCGCGCATCATCTGATGATGCCAGCGTCCAGCCATTCTGTGTCCACGATCGCGGTCACCGTGGTTCTGCCAACGGTCGCCATCTTCATCGTGGCGGTCAGCATCCTCGTTGCGATCGCCTTGATAGTTGCGACTATCTTCCTCGCGGAAACCCTCTTCGGAACCGCGATCCTGCTGCAGTCGCTCACGGATAGCTTGCTCAACCATCTGGCGGATCATTTCGCGTGTTGGTCCATCCGCTTGTCCGGTCGCATCCGGCAACTGTCCGGCGGCCGGCGGTTCGGTTGCCGGAGCGGGTGCAGGTGTCGAGGGTGATGGTGTTCCGCTTGTCTGGGCGAGCGCGGGGGAGGTCAGGGCAATGAAAACGGCGGCCGCGGCCGTCGTGCTGTGTGGAAATCTCATGGCATGCTCCATCAGTGCCTTCGCTTGGAAGGCCAAACTGGAGCTCGATCTGATTGTTCCCCGAAGGGGATCAGGTCACGGCGAAGTTACAGGGCATGCCCCCCGTCTGAGGTAGATCAGGGTCTTCGTCAGGGAATAATTTCGGCTCTTCTTCCCTAGGCACAAGAGGAAGCCGGCGCCCATTTTTGCGGGCAATGAACGTTGGACATTCGGCCTCGCCAATTTTCTGCCAGTCGATCATACCGACGCACCAATTCCCTCTGCGTCCTCTCCTTTCGTGGGACGGAAGCCGTTTCGACCGCACGCCGTCAATCGCGAATCCCGCGTCCATATGTTGCGCGGCCATGATGCATATTTTTTATGTCACGGACCTCTGTCCGTCTGGACACCATGTTAGCCAGCGCTAAGTCAGAGCAATGCGACGCCTCCTGCTGGGACTTACAGTTTTTCTCTTTTGGACCACGTTGCTTCAGGCCGAGGCGTGGCAGCCCTTCGGCGTCCGACAGCTTGGCTTTAGTTTCGATATTCCTCCGAATTTCGTCCTGACCCAGAATTCGCAGCAGGGCGCGGCTTTTCAGGGCCCAAGAGACGCGTTTCTGGTCGTTTGGGGCGCGCGACTGGGCAAAGCAAGTTTTCGCGCCGAGATTGAACATCGCATGATCGAGGACGAAAAGGCCGGTTGGCGACTGACCTATCGGCGCCTAGCCCCGAAATGGGCCAGCTACTCCGGGGTCAAGAATGGCGAGATTCGCTACGTCCGTGCAATTATGGTCTGCAACCAGCGTGCCGCGCTTTTCACAATGAATTATCGGAAATCCGAAAAGAAACCGTATGACCCTGTTGTTGTGCGCATGGTCCGGTCCCTGAGAGCGGAAGGATGTTAGCCAGCAAAAGGCGAGGTTGCCGTACTGTGCTTCCCTCGGCTAAGGGCCCAGTGGTCAACCCGGCTCCCCAATAGCCCCGCCCAGTCACATGAAAGCAGGCACCGGCAGATATGCGGCCGAACGTTCTCACGCTGGCTCAGCCGCTCAAAGCCCATCACCGAAAAGCTGCTTAGTGCGGTCGCCAGCTAGAGCTACCACTGAGCCATTCCCGCTGCGGCTGGGTAGCGCCTCAGTTCCGTACGCGTTCATACCAAGAACGGGCGGGGCGAACGTCCTGATAGAGCTACGGCTGTAGAAGCGCGCCGCCAAACTGCGCCCACAAGCGCTCGCACTCTCTCGCCCTTAGGCTCGGGGTACCGGCCGCGCCATAGAAGACCATGGCGCCTCGAATGTCGTATCCAAGCACCGAGGCGTTGGCCACGAACTGGATGGCTCTTCCCAAGCTGGTGATGCCGATGTCGACCTCAGCTTTGTTGGTGAGGTCGACCACGCCTACTATTTCCGCATTGGCGCTCCTGCCTGCCAAAACGGCCGTCGACATCGCATCATGCACGGCAAGAAGCATTTCGGTGAGTTGCCCGGTGGAAGGGCTCTACAAACGCTTAAATGTCAGGTTTGTTCCCAACTGGCCTTGGCGGCTTCCCGACTACCAAGACTGGGTCACGCGGCCTCTCATGTGCGCGTAGTTGACATCGTCTGCTGGACCGAACGGTCAGGCCGACGAGCCCAGTTCCTCTCAGCATCAAGCAGTTCATTCTGCCCAATCAAGCCGTTCATAAACAGCCTGAGTATGTGCGCAGCTATGCGCTCTCCGTTCTGCGAAGCAAGAGGTAGGGCGCGCTCTTTGCAGACCGTGTGACAAACCTGGGCGAGCATCTCAATGTCGCTTGGCCCCAAAAACCGACCCGGATACAACATACCGTTTTCCTGTTGGAGAGTTGGAATGGCTATCCATTACGCAGGGTCACCGGCAGCCACAATCAACTATGATAGTGAGATGTCGAGTCCCGGTGGAAAAAACAGTGAGGTCCCACAAGCGGTCGCGCTTGTCTCCGATTGACAGATGCCTCGACGCTACACCGACCAGCGCTACCGCATCCGCTTCATCGACGCGGCTTTGCAAAGGCCTATGACCAGTTCGCTACCAGCTGCCGGACCGCCCAGGCGAGCATGCCGCCGGCCATTACCGAAAGCGCGATGTCGTGGATGAGGCAGCCTTTTCCGTATACATCCAGTTGTTACGCTGCGCATCTGCTTCGGTTCGAAAACTCGCCGCGAGCCTGGCGTGCTCGCGTGTCCGGGCCGAAAACGCCTTCACAGCCCACATGTTGATAACGACATCGATGAGGCTGCCGCCGACCTCGTTGGCATAGGATCCTTCCCGGCAAGGGCATCGACCAATGCCCCGGGGCCGACCAGCACGAACCTGCGGGGGCTTTCCCGGAACAAAGCGTCGACGATCCGGTTCGGCAGGGAAGCGGCCAAAATTCATGCCATCGGAGATGCCGAGGCAGATGACAGATGAAAGGGAAGCTGAAGATGACGAAGTCTCGCGACCGCACCGTTCCCGGCGACGGCAAGATCGAAACCGGCCCGAACACATCTCCGCAACAGGATCCGGCAGAGGGGTCGCGCGAGACAATCGATCGCGAACTCGAGCGGACAGACGACGATAATAATTCCGACGAAGCGGAACGCTTGCGCCGAGACCTGCGGAAAGGGGTGGCGGAAGAGACCGAGCTTCCCGAACGCGGCTCGGCCTGAGGATCGCCGGAACCTTGCCAAGGCAAGAGACATGGAAGGCTCGACGCCGGTCGGATCGCTTCGTGCCTTTAACGCACCGGCCACACAACCCATGCGCGGCGGTGACCCAGGAGACGGCGAGAACGGCCGCGCGACGGTCCACTCTGTTCCAGCAAACTCGGCTCGCCGAGAGCTACCACCTCTGGCGTTAGGGCCTGACGAGATGCCACCTGTCCAGGTCGCATGCCGCCAGGGTTCGGAAATCTCTATCAGGCTGCGCCGGCCTTCTGGCTGCGCTGCGAGCGGGCACGGTCGCGGGCTGCGGCAGTGCCTCCGGGAAAGCCGCTTCGATCGCTGTAGTCGCGTGGCTTGGTCCCTCTCCGAGAGTGGCGCGCAGTCACGCTTTTCGCACCGATGATGTCGAGCAATGTGATGCCGGCGACCATCGCAAGCGCAAGGCCCACATTATCGCGCTTTGGGTTGCCATGCCGATACGCTGTCAGCAATGTCGCGATATCCAGGCCGTCGCCGGCCACCCGGCTCCACAGCCCCGCTTGCTTGTCCACTGAAAGCGAGAGTATGCCGCTGCTTATTTCCCGCGCCCCATAAGCGCGGATCAGATCTTCCTTGCCGCGCATGCCGAGCGCGCCGGCAATCCGCTCGGCGCCAACCAGCTCGGCGACGCCAAGCGCGATGCTGAACCAGCCGAGCTTGCGGGCAAGGCCATCGGAGGCCGCGACCGCACTCTGCCCAGTCTTCAGCACTTTGGGATCGCCAGGCGATCGGGTGATGTTGGTAAGTTTGGCAATCACGTTCATGACGATTTCCCTACGGTTTCAGTACAACCTTGATGCAGCTGTCCTGCTTGTCGCGAAACACCTTGTACATCTCGGGTCCCTGCTCGAGCCCCACGGTATGGGTGATGACGAAGGATGGGTCGATCTGGCCATCTTCGATGCGGCGCAACAGATCCTCGGTCCAACGGTTGACATGGGTCTGCCCCATTCGGAAGGTGAGCCCCTTGTTCATTGCCTGTCCCATCGGAATCTTGTCGACCAGCCCGCTGTAGACGCCGGGGATCGAGATCACGCCGGCCGGCCTGCAGACATAGATCATCTCACGCAAAACGTGCGGTCGATCATTTTCCATCAGCATCAACTGCTTTGCGCGATCGTAGACGGTATCGGGCTGGGCCAGCGAGACGTGGCTTTCCATGCCGACGCAATCGATGCACTTCTCCGGGCCCTTTCCACCGGTGAGTTCCCGCAGTCGTTCGACGACACTTTCCTCGGCGAAATTGATGGCGATGGCGCCGCCGGCGGCGGCCATGGAAAGCCGCTCCGGCAGGCAATCGATCGCCACCACCTGTTTCGCGCCGAGCAGCAGGGCGCTGCGTATGGCCATCTGCCCGACTGGGCCGCAGCCCCACACCGCAACCGTATCGGTGGGCTCAATGTCGCACTGTGCCGCCGCCTGCCAGCCGGTAGGAAAAATATCGCCGAGGAAGAGAACCTGCTCGTCGGTAAGGCTGTCAGGCACCTTTACGTGCGTGGCATCGGCGAACGGCACACGCATGTATTCCGCCTGTCCCCCGGGATAGCCGCCGGTCAAATGAGTGTAGCCGAACAGACCCGCGGTGGTGTGCCCGAACACCTTGTCACCGAGATTCTTCTTGCGGTTTGTGCGTTCGCAAACCGAAAAGTTCTGTCGCTTGCACTGGTCGCACTCACCGCAGATTATGGTGAACGGCACGACGATGCGGTCTCCCTCCTTCAGAGCGCCGTTGACGCCCTTGCCGACCTCGACGACCTCTCCCATCATCTCGTGGCCCATGATGTCGCCGGGCAGCATGGCTGGCACATAGTTGTGGTAGAGGTGAAGGTCGGAGCCGCATATGGCACAACTCGTCACCTTGATGATCGCGTCACGTTCATCCTCAATTTCCGGGTCCGAAACCTGATCGCAGCGTATGTCTTCCTTGCCGTGCCAGACCAACGCTCGCATAGCTTGCTCCTATTTTCGCAAGATCTGTGGGTAGGGACCTCGCGCCTGTCCTAAGCGGGCCGATGCCTGGTTGGATCGACTGTGCCGCTGCTTGTCGAACCACAGGGGCGGACCGATGTTCCGGGAGCTCGAGAGAATTTTTGGGCCATTCCAGACCCGCACCTTGGAAGGATCTGTCGCGGGCACCAGCGGCCTTCGCGGGCGCGTCGGGGCACGAACCGCCGGAGCCCGAGCCACGAATGGACGTACTCAAGTGTACCAAAGAAGGTCCGTCCGCAGGTGTCCCTTCGCGGCGATCGACACCTCATCTGCTCGATTCTCGCGGCCATAACCGGCATTCTCTTCCTCGCCCTCACAGGTCGGCCGAGGCGCTCAAGGGTCAGCGCTGTGACCGGAGCAGGTAGGAGATGCCGCTCACCGGCGGGCGCGCAGCCCGACCGACGCGATCGACATGAGGTGGATGGGCGCCATCGCGACGGCGGCTCTAGCGGAGTATTTCGCAGAAATACAATGATTAGCGGGCAGGGCGGACTGCTAGCCGTGCGCAGCGATGAACATGGCGACGGCCGACCGGCAATAGGATTCGATTTCGTTGTCGTCCGCTGCTCTCGCGTCATCGAAGCGTGCGATAATCAGGAGATCGGATCCTTTGAAAAGCGCGGCAAACAAGCGGGCGGACCGGAGAGGATCGGGCACGTTCAGAACCGCCTTCGCGTGCAACTGACGCAACAGGGCCTCGATTTGGGCGATGACATTGGCGGGGCCGGCTTCGTAATGGAGCTTGCTTAAGGACTTTGGATTCGTCTGGTCGGCCATGACCATGGCTTCGACACTGCGGACATCTGATCTCAACAGCGTGCGAAGTAGGGATGATCCCACCGCCATGAGCTGATCCTCGACCGAACCGCCGACGCCTTCAAGAAGGGCCTGTGGTGCAAACAAATGATGGCAGCCGGACGCGATGGCCGCGCTGAACAGCGCCTCCTTGTTCTCGAAGTGCCGATAGATGCTGAGTTTGGATATCTTCGCCCGCTGGGCGACCTTGTCCAATGTGGTCGCTTGAAAACCCAATTCCACAAAGAGTTCGGACGCAGCGTCGAGTATCGTTTGGCCAAGCGCCTCGTTGGCGGGCCGGCCGCGCCGGCCGTGGCTATTTTCGGTCACGACAATTCCAGTCCTTGACAGTATCCTAATTCTTGGATTACGATACCATGTAGTTTCTGAAATGCGCAAGCCGATGGGTAGGTTTGGTCCAACCAGCCCCTCATCCACAACACGGAGCCCATCATGGATGACGTCATCATCATCGGCGGCAGCTTTGCCGGTCTCGCCGGCGCCCTGCAACTCGGCCGTGCCCGCCGCAAGGTCACCGTTCTCGATACTGGCCTGCCGCGCAACCGCTTCGCCGGCCACTCGCATGGCCTGCTCGGCCACGATCACAAGCCACCGCTGGACATCTTGGCCGAGGCGCGGCGGCAGCTGGCGCGCTATCCCACGATCAAGCTGGTCAATGCCCGGGCCGACCGCCTCTCCGGGGCCATCGACGATTTCTCCGTCCTCACTGGCGATGGCGGAAGCCTCGGCGCGCGCCGGCTGATCCTGAGCTATGGCGTCGCCGACCAGATGCCTGATATTCCGGGCTTTGCCGAAGGTTGGGGCACGTCCATCGTGCCCTGCCCCTATTGCGACGGCTTTGAAGTCGCCGGCCAGCATTGGGGCCTCGTCTGGTCCGGCCCACAGTCGATGAATCAGGTCAGGCTGTTCCACGATTGGACCGACAGGTTGACGGTCTTCGCTGATGGTCACGACATTCCGCCCGATATCCGGGCCGGTCTGGCGCGCCGCAACATACCTGTCGTCGACGGCCGGATCAGCGAGATCGCCCATCACGGGGGGCATAACGCCACCGTCAAGCTCGATACCGGCCCCAAGGTCGCGGTCGACATCCTGTTCGCGCATCCGCGCAACAAGCCGTCCGCAAGCCTGCATGAATCACCGGGCCTCACCACGGTCGATACGCCCCTCGGCGTAATCCTCAAGGTCGACGAGCGCCGCGAAACCAGCATGCCCGGCATCTACGCCGCGGGCGACCTCGCCAACCCCCTCACGCCGCCATCGGTCACCCTGGCAATATCGCATGGCGCGATGGCGGGCATCTTCGCCCAGCAGTCGATGCTGGTGTGAGAGCGCAGATTCCCTTCTCCGGGGTGCCGCGGGCTATCGTATTCTGAAGGTTGCGGGCCGGTGTTGCGGAACGTCGGCCCGCTCTCCCCTGAGGGGCGTCTTTGGCCGGCCAGCCTTGAGAACTCAACTGCGCTGCCGGCATGACGGCGATCGCCGACATCGGTTATCAAGCTCAATCACGCTGGAAAGCATGTACCACGTCGACGTCGACATCGCCGGCGGGCTTACGGTATGGGGACCGGTGGCGGAAGATTCGCCACCGCGGTCGGCACCTCGATGCTGCGACGCTACTGCGAAGAACGGTCGCGCCCAGCAGCGCTTCTGGCGGAAGTCTCAGGCGGCCACGACGCGGGCCAGCAGTGACGCGGCCTCGGTACCAGCCAGCCAAGGTCACGGACGCTGCTCATGTGATTGGCCCCACCAAGGGTGGTGCGCGAAACAGTCAGTCCCTGTGTGTCAAGGTGGTCCGTGAAGAGTGCGGCCTGGCTGTGGAACGGCGACGTTTCATCGGCGCCGACCGAGATATCTACGCCCACGGATGGATCGAAACTGTGGTCGATCGGCGAGAATCGGCGGGCCTCCTCGTCGGTGATCGCGATCTCGGCGGCAAGGAACGACATCTGCAATGGCTTCAGGTCGTAAAGGCCGCCAAGCAGCAGCGCAGCTTTGATGCCGGAAGGCCGCTCGTCACCGTCGAAAAGCATTGTTGCCAGATGCGCACCGGCGGAATGACCGCTAACGGTCAGCAGGCCGGGATTGCCGCCATGGTGTGCGACATTGTCAAATACCCATCGCTTGGCGCGGCGCACCTGGTCGACGATCCTGGCCATCCTGACGGTAGGCATCAGCGCGTAGTCGACAATGACCGCGATCGCACCTGCGTTCGTAACGGTCTCGGCGACGTAGGAATAGTCGCGCTTGGAGAACATGCGCCAATAGCCCCCGTGGATGAACATGTGCACCGGCAGGCGGTCCCGTTTGCCCTCGGGAAAGAACAGATCCATGGTTTCGGTGGCGTCAGCCCCGTAGGCGACATCGGCGACCATGGGAACGTTCGCCCTGGTCTCCTCGCTTCTGCGAACGATCTCGGCGACGATGTCGTCGAACTCGACCACATGATCGCGAATGCGAAACGGATCTTTGGTGGGATGTCCGCTCACAGGGTCACGGCGATGTACTTGGCCTCCATGAACTCGGCAACGCCGTGCTTCTGACCGCCTTCGCGGCCTAGCCCGCTCTGCTTGACACCTCCGAAAGGCGCCGCCGGATCCGACATCAGGCCGCGGTTGAGCGCGATCATGCCGGACTCGATCTTCGATGCCACGCGCATCCCCCGGCCCAGGTCGCGCGTATAGATGTAGGCAGCGAGACCGTATTCGGTGTCATTGGCTTTGGAGATGACATCCGCCTCGCTTTCGAAGCGACTGATCGGCGCCACGGGACCGAAGATCTCCTCGTGAGCCATGGCAACGTCGGCCGGCACGTCCTTGAGCACCGTTGGCGGATAGAAAAAGCCTCTGCCTTCAGATACGCCGCCGCCACACAGGATTTTGGCGCCGCGGGCAACGGCGTCCTGCACAAGCCGGTCGATCTTGTGCACAGCCTTCCTGGTGATCATCGGCCCGCATTCTGTGTCTGAGTCTGTGCCCGGGCCCAGGTTGAGTGCCGCCATGCGTTTGGTCAAGCCTTCCGCGAAAGCATCATGGATGCCGGCCTGGACGTAAAGCCGGTTGGCGGCCGTGCAGGCTTCGCCGGCGTTGCGCATCTTGGCAACCATCGCACCGTCGAGGGCTGCTTCCAGGTCGGCGTCGTCGAAGACGATGAAGGGTGCGTTGCCGCCAAGCTCCATGGAACAGGAAATGACGTGCTTTGCGGCTTCGGCCAGCAGCACGCGGCCGACGCCGGTCGAGCCGGTGAAGGACAGCTTTCGCACGCGCGGATCGGCCAGCATGGCCGCCGTCACCGGTCCGGGGGTCGAGGTCGTCAGGACGTTGACGACGCCGGGCGGCACGCCGGCTTCCTCGTAGAGCGCCGCAAGCGCATAGGCCGTCAGCGGTGTCTCGCTGGCGGGCTTCAGGACCACCGTACAGCCGGCCGCCAGCGCCGGAGCGATTTTACGTGTCGCCATGGCGGCTGGGAAATTCCATGGCGTGATGAGCACGCAAATGCCGATGGGCTGGTAGTCGACAATGATCCGGTTCGCGCCCGAGGGTGCAAGGCCGAACTCGCCGCTGATGCGGACCGCCTCCTCGGCGTTCCAGCGGAAAAACTCAGCGGCGTAGGCGACTTCACCGCGCGCATCGCGCAGCGCCTTGCCGTTCTCCAGCGAGATCAGCGCAGCCAACGTCTCCATCCGTTCGGTCATCAGTTCGAAGCAGCGCCGCAGGATTTCCGATCGCCTGCGTGGCGGGGTCTCGCGCCAGCCGGCCGCCGCCTTCGCGGCAGCGTCGACGGCGGCGGCGGCATCAGTGAGCGTTGCATCGGGAACCGCAGCGATCACGGCTTCAGTCGAGGGATCGACCACTTCGATCACGCGGCCCTCCGATGAGGGCCGCCAGCGTCCGCCAATGTAGAGACCGTGCGAGACCGTGGCGTAGTCGAACATATCTTGATCCTCGTCGGATATGCCTGCGGCAATGTTCATTGGATGAACTCCTGGTCGATCACATCATGGTGGCGGACATGTCGCCGTCATAGGCAGCCCTGACCAGCCGTCGCATCGCGGTGCGGTCGAACGGACGCGGATTGTTCTTGATCAATCGGTCGATGCCGAGCGCCTGCTCGGCCGTCCAGTCGATCTTGTCTTCGGGAAGACCCAGTTCGGCCAATGTCGGGGTGATGCCGATGGCGCCAAACAGCCGGCTCACCTCCCGGATGGTGGCGTGCGCCAAGGCATCGGCGCCGCCGCCCTGAAGGGAAAGGCCAAGAGCAGTGCCGACTTCCGCAATCTCCGCGGCTGCTGCGGCCAGATTGTAGGTCATCACATAGGGCAGCATGGTGGCCACTCCCAGGCCATGCGGGGTGTGGGTAAGCGCGCCAACGGGATACTGCACCGCATGGGCGGCGGCCGTTCCCGCCGTACCGAAGGCGCAACCGGCGGCCAGCGCTCCCATCATGACGTCGGCGCGCGCATCCTCGTCCGATCCGTCGCGATATGCCTTTTCCAGACTGCGGCCGAGCAGCCTGATGGCCAAAAGCGCGAAATGGTCGGTCAGAGCGCTCTTGCCGATGAACACGTGCTGTTGCGGCAAATGAGGGTCCGCGCCGCGTTTGGCCGCTGTGAAGGCCTCGATTGCGTGCGTCAGCGCGTCGGCGCCGGCGATCGCCGTCAAGGACGGTGGACAGGTCACCGTCAGATCCGGATCGCAAAGCGCCACTGCCGCGATGAGATGCGGACTGGCGATACCCACTTTCAGCGTCCGATCTGGGTCGGAGATCACGGCGACGGGGGTCACCTCGGAGCCTGTTCCAGCCGTCGTCGGCACTGCGATTACCGGAAGGGTAGGGCCGGGTACCTTGAACTCGCCATAGTAGTCCTCGAGCTTGCCGCCATGGCTGAGCAGAAGTGCAGCGCATTTGGCCATGTCGAGGCAGCTGCCGCCCCCGATTCCGATCACCATGTCGGGCTTGAAACCCTTCGCCTGCGCAATGCAGGTGGCGACGCTGTCGCGCGGCACATCCGGCAGCGTTCGGTCGAAGACCAGCGCCTCGATCGCCGCGTTGTGCAAGCCAGCCAGAATCTCGGCGAACTGCGACGTCGCCGCGAAGCGCTCATCGGTACAGACGAACGCACGCCGCCCATATTTGGTGGCAATGGCAGGCAGGACATGGCGCTGGCCTTTGCCAAACAGAATCTCGCTCGGCAGGCGCGCCGCTGCAAACAAGCTCATGCACAAGATCCTGCGAAGACGGATTGGAAGCCGACAGGCTTGGCTTCGTGCCAGAGGCCGACCTCGGCGCTGCAGGTCATGATCATGCGATATCCCCATAAAATCGTATAGGATATAGGATTGAGTTTCGCGAAGCATCATGTTAGTGGGTGGTTCTGTCAAGAGGCAAACGATGCAGAACACGGACCTGACGGTTGACAATGAAGCCCGTGCGACCCGTCGTATTCAGCGCGCCAACAGTTTGGCTGGCGACGTTTACGAAGCAATATTCGCGCAGCTCATGTCTTTGAGGATTGCTCCGGGATCGCGCATCACCGTCGACAATCTCGTCAAGGAATTCAACGTCTCGCATACCCCCATTCGTGAAGCGCTTGGCAGGCTGGAGGGGGAAGGGCTGGTTCTGAAAACCCACCTGATCGGCTATCGCGCCGCCCCACAAATCACCCGCCGGCGCTTCGACGAGCTTTACGAGCTGCGTCTATTGCTTGAACCTGCCGCCGCGGCCAAAGCCACCGCAACAATGGACGGCGAGCGCCTTGCCGCGCTGCAGGAGGCGGCCGGCGTCATGGCTCGGCGGGTGGGGAAAGACGAACGCCTGCGCTATTCGAACTTCGCCCGTCAGGATGCCATCTTCCACGACAAGATCGTCGAGTTCGCCCAAAACGAACTCATTCGCGAGACACTGAATCACCAGCATACCCACTTCCATATCTTCCGGCTGATGTATCACTCCAGGGTGACCGAAGAGGCGCTCGACGAGCACGAGGCTATTCTCGCTGCCTTTGCCGCGGGCGATCCGGACGCCGCCGAAAAAGCCATGCGTGCGCACATCGAAAATTCGCGGGACAGGCTCCTGCCTGCGTTCGAGTAGCCTGGTGATGTTGCTTGTCAGAGGCACCCTCAAGCGCGGCGCGCCGCTGTCCGCCCAGCCTGCCGCCTACGAATTCTATTCCCCGTTCTGAGCCGATTTCGATCCCGGGAAGCGAGGCGCGCAGTGCACCTCGCCCCTGAAACAAGCCGAGAGGAAAAGACATGCCAGCCAAAAAAATCCTGATGCTGACCGGTGATTTCACCGAGGAGTATGAAATCTTCGTCTATCAGCAGGCGATGGAAGCGGTGGGACACACCGTTCATGTCGTGTGCCCCGACAAAAGCGCCGGAGACATGATCAAGACATCGCTGCACGATTTCGAGGGCGATCAGACCTACACCGAAAAGCCCGGCCATAACGCGCTGATCAACAAGACCTTCGCCGACGCCGAGAAGCAGCTGAGCCAGTACGACGCTGTCTATTGCGCCGGCGGTCGTGGCCCCGAATACATCCGCACCGACAGGCGGATACAGGCAATGGTGCGCCATTTCCACGAGGCGAAAAAGCCGATCTTCACGATCTGCCATGGCGTCCAGATTCTGATCGCGGTCGACGGCGTCGTGCGCGGCAAGAAGGTGGCGGCGCTCGCCGCTTGCGAGCCGGAGGTGACGCTTGCCGGCGGCATTTATATCGATTTGTCTCCCACCGACGCCTATGTCGATGGGACCATGGTTTCAGCCAAAGGCTGGACCGCGCTTGCGGCGTTCATCCGTGAATGCCTGAAGGTGCTGGGAACGGAAATCCACCATTCTTGAACCGTTTGTCCCGGCGCATCCCTGAGGGGATGCGCCGGCTCCCTCAACGGCGCGGCGACTTCCGTCATTTCATCAAGTTCAGATCAGGAACCTGCGGCAGGTGTGCTCCAGAACCTTGTGCCATCATCACCTCGGACGCCTTTAAGGCGCTGTCGCATCGCGTGCGTGCACAGCGCGCCATCCTCGTTGACCTTTCCCAGCTTGACGGGTCCGAACCCGAGTTGATGGACTCAATGGGAGGTTGACATGAAGTCGGCGCCCGGGAGCTGTCAGGGCTTCACGAACCGAAACGCGAAGCGATCGGTCTCGCCCTTGATCGCGGGATCGAACACCTTGATCGAGTGCGGGTCATCCTTATTCACCAGCACGGTGCTTTCCGCGTCCAGTACGAAGCCGGCCGCCTCCACCTCCTCGCGGACGAATGCAGGGTCGATCCGATGCAGCGACCGGGTGTCGCTCGTGCCCGACCCAGTGGCGGCGGCGTGGTCGACGATAACGTAGGACCCACCGGGTTTCAGCCGCTTGTAGACAGCTCGATTGAAGTCGGCCGCCGTCGCACCCTTCTTCTGGATCAAGGCGGTGTGAAGATCGTGGTAGAACAGGTGCAGCCATAGGACATCGGCTGGCTGCGTAATCTCCGGCATCGCGACGAGATCCGCCGAGGTGGCTTCGACGTTCTCTCGGCTCGGCTCCTTCGCGAGCGTTCGCATGAGGCCGACCGGATCGTTCTTGAAGTGGGCGACTTCGGCCGGCACGAAGCTGTAGACCCGCCCCTCTGATCCGACGATGTCGGAGAAGAGGCGCGTCCAGTCTCCGTCGCCAGGGTAAACGTCGATCACGGTGGAGCCCGCCTCGATTCGTGCGAACCGGATTAATTCGGACACCTTGGATTGGTCGTACATCGAAATCTCCTTAGGAGTGGATATTCTTCTCGGTGCTCATAGTGATTTCTCCATTTGCTCGGATCGGATCGAGCTTGATCCGATCCGAGTTCCGATCGCGTGCGTCGTCTCTTTGCCGAGGACGTCGCGCTCGTCAGTCGAATTTGACCAAGTCCTTGAAGATCAGATGGCCCCATCTGTTTCCGCGCGCCTGGACCAGCAGGCCACCTTCCGACACCCCGCCAAGGTTGATCGGCGCGAAACCGAGATTTTCCGCAAGCTCCCCAATCCGTGTTGCGGCAGCGTCATCGTCGCTTGCCAGGAACACGACCCTCCGGCCACCATGTACGGCCGGATCCTGATCAAGCACCGGGGCGACCAGATGGTTGAAGCCCTTGACCAGTTTTGCGCCAGAGAAGGCCTGCGCGATGAACTTGGAAGAAGGTTGTCCTCCCAGTTCCTCCGGGGGCACGCCATAGGCATTGGTCACATCGATGATCGTCTTCCCCTGCCAGGTAGGGAGCGCCTTCGCGACATTCGGGTGCGCCTCGAAGCGGACAGCCAAAAAGATGATGTCCGCCTTGATGGCTTCCGCCAGTTTTTTGGGGATGATCGTGGGTCCGATCGCGGCCGCATCGGCGGCAAAGCTTTCCGGGTCGCGTGTGGTTGTAACGGAAACTTCGATGCCGTTTCGGGCAAACGCCTTGGCAAGGGCTTGTCCGATATTGCCGAATCCTACGATTGCATAGTTCATAGTACTTCTCCGATCTGGTGCTAATGCCGGGGTCAGACTTGCGCCATGCCTCCGTCGACGGCGAGATCCACGCCGGTGACGAAAGAACTTTCATCGGAGGCGAGGAACGTTACGGCAGCCGCGATTTCCTCTGGTTTGCCCCTGCGACCCATTGGGATCTGTGACGCAAACTGGGCGGCCGCTTGCTCGGCTTGCTCAGGGGTAAGGCCAGTCATTGTCTCCAAGGCCGGCGCCTCGATTGGTCCCGGACTCATTGCATTGACGCGGATTTTGCGGTCTTTGAATTCCAGTGTCCAAGCGCGCGCGAAGTTGCGTACAGCCGCCTTGCTCGCGGCGTAGGTACTAAACCCTGGAAGCCCCAACACGTTCGACACTGAAGAATTCAGGATGATCGAACCGCCGTCTTTGAACAGGGGAAGGGCCTTCTGCACCGTAAAGAACAGACCCTTCACGTTCACATCGAAGGTCTGATCAAAATGTGCCTCGGTAGCGACGGCGAGCGGTGCGATCGTCCCCGCGCCGGCGTTGGCGAAGAGAATGTCGATATGACCATGTTTCACCTTCACGACGGCATAGAGGCGATCCAGATCTTCCAGGA
This sequence comes from Mesorhizobium sp. C416B, assembly GCF_030323165.1. NCBI lineage: Bacteria > Pseudomonadati > Pseudomonadota > Alphaproteobacteria > Hyphomicrobiales > Phyllobacteriaceae > Mesorhizobium > Mesorhizobium sp. C416B. The sequence continues at coordinate 2,012,664 of NZ_CP100471.1, read as the reverse complement.
GCGACACGTCACCCACGACCGTCGTAACGTTTTTCATGATGAAGGCTGCGGCCTCCTTCAACTCCTTCTCTCTTCGCCCGGTAATCACGACGTGCGCTCCTTCTTCTACGAAGCGCTTGGCTGTGGCCAATCCGATCCCGCTGCTTCCGCCCGTGATGACTGCGATCTTGCCTTCGAGTTTTTTCATAATTCTTTGTCTTTCGTTGCGCGCGGCCCAGGTACGGACCGCGCTGGGGGTCAGAGTTGAGCCAGGCCGCCGTCGACGGCGACTTCGCTGGCGGTCATGAAGCTGCTGTCCGGCGACGCGAGGAAGGCGGCCACGGCCCCGATCTCCGCCGGATTGGCCATGCGCTGGAGCGGAGTCATCGCGCCGTAGGCCTTCTGGCCTTCCTCGCCCAACGCCTCCTTCGCGAGTTCGGTCGCCGTCGCCCCGGGCGACAACACGTTTACCCGGATGCCGGTGCCCTTCAGGTCCTCCGCCCAGGTCCGCGCCAGGTTGCGCACTGCCGCCTTGCTCGCGCTATAGGCAGTGAACCCCGGAGCGCCCGTGGTGCCGGCGCTCGACCCGGTCAGGATGATCGAACCGCCCTGGCTCATCAGCGGCAGCGCCTTCTGGACCGTGAAGATCGTACCCTTCACATTGGTGTCGAAGGTTTCGTCAATGTGCCTGGCGGTGATCTGCCCGAGCGGAAGCGGACTTCCCGCCCCGGCATTGGCGAAGACGATATCGAGGCTTCCGCGCTCGGCCTTCACCGCAGCGTAGAGTCGGTCGAGGTCGGCCTCATCCGAGACCGAGCCCTTAACCGCGCGGGCACTAGGCCCAAGGTCGGCCACGGCAGCGTCGAGCGCTTCCTGCCGGCGGCCGAAGATGAAGACGAAGGCGCCCTCCTCGATAAAGCGCTTGGCTGCGGCGCGGCCGATGCCCGTAGCGCCGCCGGTTATCACAGCGGTCTTTCCATTCAGTCTGTTCATTTCATGCATCCTTCGTTTCGCCGTCTCGTGTCTTTGGCTGTACGGGAAAGTCCCGCGAGAGCCTCAAGATGGGTTCGCCGAAGTCGGGCGGTGAGTGCGCAATCGCGCACATCGCTGGTGCGAAAACGATCCAGCTAGATGATTGAACGCCACGATGACCGCACGAACTTACGGCTGATCGTGTTAGTATGGGCTTTTGCAAGCCGCACTGCGCTGCGCAGGAATGCACCATGATCGACTGGGATGACGTCCGCTACTTTCTTGCCGCCGCGCGCGGCGGCTCGGTGCGTGCTGCCGCCGCGCACCTCGGTGTGAACCACTCGACCGTGCTGCGACGCATCGCTCAGTTCGAGGAACGCCTCGGGGCGCAGATGTTCGAAAAGCTGCCTTCCGGCTACCGCTTGACGGCTGCGGGCGAAGAGGTCCTCGATCTCGCGACCCAGATGGAAGCGTCGTCGCACCAGCTGGAGACGCGAGTCTTCGGTCGTGACCAGAGCGCGCGCGGGCTTTTGCGGGTGACGCTTCCACCGTTCCTCGCCACACACCTGCTCATGCCGGATCTCGCCGACTTCGCGCGTTTGCATCGCGACATCGAGATGGAAATCTTGTCGTCCGGTGAGCTGGCAAATCTGACCAACCGAGAGGCCGACGTGGCGATCCGCATTGTCGCCGACCGCAAGACCCTGCCGCTCAATCTTCACGGCCTGGAGGGACCGGAGCTGTTCAGCGGCGTCTACATGTCTCGCGATCGGCTAGCCGCGTGGCGTGCGGGCACGCCTGATCCCATCCGGTGGATAGGCATAGACAATCATGGAATTCCGGACTGGGCGCGCGAGGGAGAAGTTCACGTCACGGGAGTACCGTTCAGGACACCTGACGCCGAGACGCAGATCATCGCGGCGCACCAGGGGATTGGGATAACGAAACTGCCGTGCTTCGTCGGAGATGCCGACCCCCTGCTGGTGAGGGTGCCGGGGATCGACGTGCCCATGCATGGGACACTGTGGCTTCTCACGCAAGGCGAGACACGCAAGACGAAGCGGGTGCGGCTCTTCACCGAGTTCGTATCCCGCAGGCTCGCCACGTACGCTCCGCTTCTCTCGGGGCTGTCCATATCGCGCGACTGACGCCCGGCAGGTCCGCCGGCAACGCTTCCCGCAATCCGGGTGGAAGCCGAGCTGCGATCGCCTGAAGCGGCGTGTTCAATCCGCGAATCCAGTGGGAGTAGGAAACGGCGGCAGTAGCGTAGAGGTACCAGCCTAAGCTCGACCTCTTCCCACACCATGATCAGATAACGATGCCACTGTCTTCAGCGCGCCATCGAGCATGTCGCCTTTCTCGTCTTTCAGCGCAGCTTCGCGCAACCGCCTGATCCAGTCGGCAGCGTCATCGCGGCCCTTGACCAGATCGAGCGCCGACAGCACGCGATCGAATTTGGACTGGGCGCGGAGGTGGGTGTCGCTGTAGCCCTTGATCAGCCGGCGGCAGTTCAAGATTTCGACGGCGAGCGCGTAGTCCTGAGGCGCGTGGCTGAGCGCCAGCGCATACCAGCGCTCCAGATGCGCCGTCTCGACCTTGTGGCGCAACAGGCGCCGCCGCCAGCGGCGCAGGCCGCCGATGAACCAGAGGACCGCAAAGCCGGCAAAGCTGTCGGTGCGGATGCGCCGGCCATGATTGATGCGCCGGTCGAGAAAGCCTGCAAGTTTCGGTCGGTTCTCGATGTAGCTGCCCAACCCCGCCGGCAAAGTGCCGCAGAACTCCTCGATGCGCGGATGGAAATACTCGGTCACCTGCAGGATGGAGCCGTTCTTGACGCCCACCTCCTTGCGCACCCGCCGGTCACGCGTCGAACGTGTCTTGAGATCGGCGACGCGGATCATGTCGTCGTAGCACAGCGCGTTGGCCAGATGCTTGGCGGCAACGATGGACAATGCATGGGCATGGCCGGGATCATCGAGCGCAACGGCCTTGTCCAACCGGTCGAGATAGTCGCGGCCATAGGCGATGTCCTGGTAGTCGACGACCTTTCTCAGGCCTCGAAGCGCCATGTCGCGCACCGCCGCGGGCATCAGGTCGATGCGGGCGGCCAGCGCCTGCCAACCCTGCAGCAGGTTCTGCGGACCGCTCACGCGCCCTGCACCCGGAGCGGGTTCGACCGGGGCCGGTTCTGCCGGCTCTGGCGCGGGGACCGTCGTACCGCGCGCGCGGTCGTAGGCTACGGCGAAGGCAGCGAGGCTGGCTTTCGCGCCTCGGCCGCCGGCGCCGATCGCTTGCTCATAGCTTTCACGCGTGAACGGCAATGCGTCGGAGCCGGCCAGCGCGCCAAGCAGGCTGGCGGAAATCATCGAGCCATTGTCGGCGGCGATCTTTTCCATGTCGAAGGCGATGAAGCGTTTCGATGCAGCTTCCGCCGTCGCGTGTACCTTGGAAGACGAGGCCCGGCCGTCACCCGGCTCGATCTTTTCCGACACCGCCGCAATGCGATGCGAAGAAGCAATGAGCGTGGTGCGATCGGGCGTGACGAAGCCCCTGATGATGGCGCGGCCGGCTTCCATCAGCTCGGCGGCGATCAATATGTCGACGTCGCCCTGCGAAGGCGACAGGGCAAAGACCGGCAGCCGGCCGGTGTCGCGGGCCATCTCGACGTAATAGATCGTAGCGCCGGTGCGCTGGGCGACGCCGGCGACGGAGGTCGATTGCGCGACGTAACCATTGCGCTCGGCGACATCGGTGATCCAGTCGGCGAGCACACCGCCGCCCTGGCCACCGACCGCGAGCAAAGCGAGTTTGATCACCGGCTCGGTATCGGCGGCACCGGATTTCGGGCGCAAGGGCGAAGCCTGGTCAAGCATCGGCGAACGTCAACCTACGGCTCTCGCGGCGGCGCTGCATCAGGCCGATCACGGCGCGGCGAGCGCTTTCCAGGAAACGGTCCCAGCGGCCCGGATTGTGCACGACATCGGCGCGGTAGAAGGATGGGCACAGCACGGCGGCGTCCGCCACCTCCCCGCAATTGCCGCAGCCGACGCAGCTCTGGTCGATCGATGCCACCGGATCGTCACGCAAGGGATCGTCGAGCGATTTCACCGACAGCGACGGGCAGCCGGACAGCCGCATGCAGGCGTGGTCGCCGGTGCAGATGTCCTCGTCGACGCCGAATTTCGGCTTGACGACACGGGTCCCTCCCTTGATCGCCTTGTCGACCAGCGGCTTTTCGCGACGCTGGCGGTTGAGCATGCATTCGGAAGAGGCGACGATGACCTTTGGTCCCTTTTCCTCCGTCGTCAGCGCCTCGCGCAGCGTGTCCTGCATCTTGCCGACATCGTAGGTGCGGTCGATGTGGCGCAGCCATTTGACGCCCATGCCCTTCACCGCTTCGGTGATCGGATGCTTGGTCGACTTGGTCTTGTTGCCCGCACGCGACGACAATATGTCCTGCCCACCGGTGGCGGCGGAGTAAAAATTGTCGACGATGACGATGACGCCGTCATTCTTGTTGAACACCGCGTTGCCGATCGAGGAGGTCAGGCCGTTGTGCCAGAAGCCGCCATCGCCGACGAAGGAGATCGACCTCCGTTTGGCGTCGGGCGAATTGAAGGCTGAAGCCGAGGCCGGCCCGAGCCCGTAACCCATGGTGGTGGCGCCAAGCTCGAAGGGCGGCATGATCGAGAACAAATGGCAGCCGATGTCGGAGGCGATGTGGTGCTTGCCGAGTTCCTGCTCGACCAGCTTTGTCGCGGCAAAGATCGGCCGCTCCGGGCAACCGATGCAGAAGCCCGGCGGACGGCCCGGCACGACATTGATCAGGTCGGCGGTGTCGACGCCGTCGCCGACCTTGTTGGGCGCGCGCACCTCGCCCGGCAAGAGATGCGAGGCCTCGGCGCGCAGGAAGGCGCCGATGCCGTCGAGCATGACCTGGCCGGTGTATTCGCCGGCCATCGGCAGATACTCCTTGCCGACCAGCCTGGTACCGCGCCCGGCCTTGTGCAGCATGGCGGCAAAGGCTTGCTCGATGTAGTTGGGCTGGCCCTCCTCGACCACGAGCACCGCCTGCTTGCCTTCGGAGAAAGACAGGAACTCATCGTCTATCAGGGGATAGACGGCGTTGAGCACATAGAGCGGCACATCCGTCTCGCCGTAGGTGTCGGCAAGGCCGAGACGCTGCAAGGCGCGGATGACCGAATTGTACATGCCGCCCTGCATGACGATGCCGACCGAACCGTAATCCGAGCCGAAGAATTCGTTGATCTTGTTCCTCGCGATGAAATCGACAGCCGCCGGCCAGCGTTTTTGCACCTTCTCCTTCTCGTGCAGGAAGGAGGCGGGTGGCAGCACGATGCGGCCGGTGTCGCGGCGCGGCGCGTCGAGCGCATCGGCCACCGTCATCGGCGGGCGCTTGTTGTCCTTGGCTATGAAGTGGCCGTGGACGTGGCAGCAGCGGATGCGCACCTGCAGCATCACCGGAGTATTGGACGCTTCGGACAGCTCGAAACCATCCTCCACCGCCTTGACGATCGAAGGCAGGTTCGGGCGCGGGTCGAGCAGCCAGACCTGGCTTTTCATGGCGAAGGCATGGCTACGCTCCTGCATGATCGAGGAGCCCTCGCCATAATCCTCGCCGACGATGATCAGCGCGCCGCCGGTGACGCCGCCGGAGGCGAGATTGGCGAGCGCGTCGGAAGCGACATTGGTGCCGACAGTCGACTTGAAGGTCGCCGCGCCACGGATGGGGTAATGCACCGAGGCCGCCAGCATGGCGGTGGCGGTGGCTTCCGAGGCGCTCGCCTCGAAATGCACGCCGAGTTCGCCCAGAATGTCCTGCGCGTCGGCCAGCACGTCCATCAGATGGCTGATCGGCGCGCCCTGGTAGCCGCCGACATAGCCGACGCCGCATTGCAGCAGCGCCTTGGTGATGGCGAGAATGCCTTCGCCGGCAAATTCCTCGCCGGCGCCGAGCCTGAGTTTTTCGACTTCCTTGGCAAAAGACCGTTCGGCCATTTTTCCAACCTTCCGTTGCCGGCGGTGCGGCCGGCGCCTAACGTCTAGATGTCGTGCTTGCGAATGTTCTTCAGCATCTTCTGCAATGTGGCGATCAGCGCCGCGTATTCGGCGTCGTCGACATCGTCGAACATCGCCTCGAACGCGTCATGCATTGCCGGCCAGGCGCGCGCGAACTCGGCGCGGCCGTCATCGGTCAGGAAGACATGGCGGATGCGGCTGTCTGTGACGCCTTGCTCGCGCCGCACGAAGCCTTGCCCTTCCAGCGTGTCGAGCGTGCGGCTCAAGGTCGACTGCTCGATGACGGTGTAGACCGAGAGGTCGTTGACGGTGACGCCGTCGGTGACCGACAGCACAGCCAGCGTGCGGACCTGCGGAATGGTTAGGCCCTGCTTGCGGAAATCGTCGCGCAAGGTTGCGTTGTAGCGCCCCATGATGCGGTTCATCAGATAGGGCGCGAATTGCTGCAGGCCGATCTGGCCGAGGGTCGAGATGTGCTGGCGCTTTTCCAGAACCTTCTGCTCCATCACAGCCTCCCCGCCAGGAGAAAGCCGGAACCGCCACCGAGGCCCGCGCCTGGATGGGTCGAGGCGCCGATATGGTAGAGGTTCTTGATGCCGGTCTGATGGTTGCGGCTGGTCTTGAACGGCCGCCAGAGGAACGACTGGTCGATAGTCGACGAGCCGCCATAGGGGTCGCCGCCGACCAGGTTGATGTTCATCGCTTCGAGATCGGCCGGCGAATAGGCGCGGCGCGCAATGACGCTATCCTTGAAGCCGTCGATGTGGCTGGCGAGGATCGCCTCCGCGCGGTCGGCATAGGCCTCGCGCAGCGCGTCGGTCCAGCGGCCGCCAGCCGGTGCATGCAGCGCGCCTGCGGCGTCGCCCTTGATGTGCCTGGGCGCCTCGGGCAGTTGCAGCCACAGGATCGCCTTGCCCTCCGGGCAGCGCGACGGATCGAGCGCATGCGGCTGGCCGACGCAGATGGTCGGCACTTCGGGCAGCATGCCGCGCGCCGCCTCGTTGCAGGCTTTCGAGACGCCATCGAGCCCCGGCGTCAGGTGCAACAATGCCACCTGGTCCAGGCCATCACCGCGCCATGCCGGCGGCTTGTTCAGCGCATAGTGAATCTGGAAATTGCCTTTGCCGTAGCGATATTTCTGTGTCGCTTCGACATCCGCCTTGGGAGCCTCGCTGCCGAGCAACCGGTGGTAAAGCTGCGTCGGCGTGACCGAACAGATGACGCTCTTGTTTGCTGTAATCGTTTCGCCCGAGGCGAGCCGTACGCCGGTCGCGCGGCCACCGCTCTGGACGATCGAGGCGACATCGGCGGCGGTACGGATGTCGCCACCACGTTCCCTTATCAGAGCTTCGAAGGCGGTGAGCAGGGTCTTCGCTCCACCCTTGACGATCGGCGCCCCGGCCGCTTCCAGCGCGAAGGCAATGACCTTGGCGATCTGCCCTGAGAAGGCGTCTTCCGGTCCGAGCCCGGCGTGCAGCACCCAGGGCGCCCACAGCGCGCGGATTGTCTCGGACCGATAGGTGCTTTCCAGCCAGCTGCGCGCCGGCACCAGTGCTTCGCCGAGAAAGGTGGCAAGGCCGCGTGGGCTGCGCCGCCAGGCATCGCCGGCCAGCAGTTTCGCCGTCGGATAGGACCACAGGCTGCCGCCGAGCAGGCCGAACAACAGGCCGGCATTGCGCTCGATGCCGCTGACATCGTCCGCATGCCGGTCGCCATCGTCGGCGGCAATCGCATTGATTGCCGCGACATTGGCGGCGCGGTTGGTGGTGAGCACTGCATGACTGCCGTCCGGCCGCAGCACGCCGGTTGGCGTGCCGGTGTGGCAGAATTCCAGCCCGTGCCTGGCGAGATCGCCGCCCAACGCCGCAAAAGCCGGCGAGGTGATGAACAGCACGAAGGTGGTTGCCATCACGTCATGGATAAAGCCGGGAGCGGTGATCTCCTCGGTACGCACGCAGCCGCCGATGCGGTCATTGCGCTCGAGGACGAGCACACGCGCCCCTTTGCCGCCGAGCATCGCCGCGCAGACCAGCGCGTTGATGCCGCTGCCAACGATGATGTGATCCGGCTGGCTCACCTTGGCGTGCTTTCACCTAGCCGTTGGATACAAGCGCCAGCGCGCGGATCGGGCTGCCGGTGCCATGTTCGATCTTGAGCGGTGCGGCGATCAGGATGGCGCCCTTCGGAGGCAACTGGTCGAGGTTGCAGAGGCTGGCGAGGCCATAGCGGTTCGCCTTGTGCATCAGCGTGTGGGCCGGAAATGGCGGCTCCATGCCGCCGGCCTTGCCGGCATCGGTACCGATGGTCTCGGAGCCCCAGCCCTTGATATCCTTGCTGATCAGGAACTGGATGGCTTCGGCTGTGGGACCTGGCGTATGCGGGCCGGTTTCGTTGGCGTTGAGGAATTCGGCTTCCGAACCGTTGCGTTTGTACCAGTCGGTGCGCATCACCACCCACTCGCCGGCGTTGATGGCGCCATGCTTGGCTTCCCACGCCTTGATGTGGTCGACGGTGAGCAGGAAATCGTGATCGGCGGCGGCTTCCTTCGAGCAGTCGATGACATTGACCGGGCCGACGAAGTTCTGCGCCGGAATGGTGTCGGTGGCGCCGTCCGGATAATCCTTGCCGCTGATCCAATGCTGCGGCGCATCGAAATGCGTGCCCGAATGCTCCCCAAGCTTCAGCCAGTTCCATGCCCACCACGGGCCGTTCTTGTCATAACGGGAGATGTTATGGATCTCGACCTTTGGCGTGTCGACGGCAAGCTCCGGCGGCAGCTTGATAAGAGGCGTGTCGGGTCCGAGTTGCGCAGAGAGGTCGACCACCCTGATGGCGCCTGAAAGCAGCTGGCCGGCGACTTCGCCGAGGAGTTTTTGCGTGTCCATGGTCTGAAGTTCCCTCTTTCTGGTGAAGATCAAGGCTCGTCTCGGCCCTTAATATCCTACTAGACGAAAACATATGCATCTGCAATTATCTTTAAGCATAAAGGAAATGGGAACGGGGCGTGAGCGAGTTCGACGCCATCTTTGTCGGGGCGGGCCACAACAGTCTGGCATGCGCCGCGCATCTGGCGCTCAAAGGCTGGAAAACCGGGATTTTTGAGCGCAGCGCAGCAATCGGCGGTGCCGTCCAGACCCACGAATACACCCTCCCAGGGTTCCGGCACGATTTCGGTGCAATGAATCTGAGCCTGTTTGCCGGCTCCGCCTTCCACCGGAAATATGCAAATGAATTGAAAGCGCAGGGTCTTGAGTTCGCTCCGGTCGCCGACTGTTTCGCCAGCGCCTTTCCGGACGGACGCTGGTTCGGCGTCAGCAATGACTTGGAAAGGACTGCCACGCGGCTGGCCGCGTTCTCCGCCGCCGATGCCGCGACGTGGCGCAAGCTCGTTGCCGCCTTTCCTGCTGAGGCCGAGCATCTGTTCCGGCTGCTGGGATCGCCGATGAGTGCCCGCGCGCTTGCCGGCACCGCCTGGAACCTGTGGCGCAAGAAGGGCATGTCAGGCGCGCTCGATACCGGCCGGCTTTTGCTGTCGTCACCTCGCGCCTGGCTGGAGGAGACCTTCGAGTCGCCTTATGTGCGGGCAACGCTTGCCACCTGGGGCATGCATCTCGATTTCGCACCCGACATCGCCGGCGGCGCCGTGTTCCCCTATCTGGAATCGATCGCCAACCAGAGCTTTGGCATGGTGCTGGGCAAGGGTGGCGCCGACACCATCATCCGGGCGCTGGCAGGTATGGTCACCTCGGCGGGCGGCACGATCGTCACCGGGGCGGAAGTTGCCGAGATCACCGTTTCCGGCGGCAAGGCATCGGGCGTGCGACTCGCTTCAGGTGAGACACATACGGCCACCAAGGCAGTGATTGCCGGCGTCGCGCCCAAGGCGTTGAGCGGCAGGTTGCTACCCAACGGTTCCGGCGACACCGGCTTCGACACGGCTATGCAGAAGTTCCGGCACGCGCCGGGCACGATGATGATCCATCTGGCGCTCGACGACCTGCCGGACTGGCGCGCCGGGGCCGAGCTGCGGCAGTTCGCCTATGTGCATCTGTCGCCCTCGCTCGACGCGATGTCGCGCACCTATCAGCAGGCGATGGCGGGCATGCTGCCGGACCAACCGGTGCTGGTCGTCGGCCAGCCGACAGCGGTCGATCCGTCACGCGCGCCGCAGGGCAAGCATGTGCTGTGGGTGCAGGTGCGCATGCTGCCCGCCGAAATCCTGGGCGATGCGGCCGGCAAGATCGCGCCCGCGCATTGGGATCAGGTCAAGGACGTCTATGCCGAACGCGTGCTCGACACCATCGAGATCTACGCACCCGGACTGCACGCGAAAATCCTCGGCCGTGCAGTGTTCTCGCCAATCGACCTCGAGCGTGAGAACCCCAATCTCGTCGGTGGCGACCAGGTCTGCGGCAGCCACCATCTGGCACAGAATTTCCTGTTCCGCCCGGCGCGCGGTTATGCCGGCTGGAACACGCCGGTCGGCAATCTGCATCTCATAGGCGCCGCGACATGGCCCGGCGCCGGCACCGGCGCGGCCTCCGGCTTCATGCTCGCGCAACAGCTTGGCGGGAGGTAGCTCGCAAGATTTCATGAAGGCGACGAGAGGCAAGGCGCTGCTGCCCACGAAGCCCGGATCGATAAACTGATAGTGCCGCGCAAAGACAACAAAACCAACAAGGGGAACGACCATGACAATCAACAGACGAGAATTGCTGGGATACAGTGCCGCGGCACTTGGGGTGGCGGCGATCGGCCTGCCTGAGATCGCCAAGGCGGCAGCGGGCGAGCTGACCATCGCCTATAACGTCAACCTGCCGTCCTGGGATCCGACCACCGGACCCTCGGCCGTCAACCCGACGATCCAGGGCCTCTACCAGTCAGTGTTCGACCAGTTCATTCCGCAAAAGCCGGACCTGTCCTTTGCGCCTGGCCTGCTCACCGAATGGGGCTGGAACGAGGATCGCACCAAGGTGACGATGACGGTGCGCGAAGGCGTGACCTGGCATGACGGCTCGCCCTTCACGCCCGAGGACGTGGTCTGGTCGCTGCAGCGGGCGGGCGACGAAAAGACCGGCAATCCGATCCAGTTCGTCTGGAAGAACGTCAACAATTTCAAGATCGACGGCAACAAGATCACCGGCGACGTCGTGCAGTTCGATCCGGTCTACTTTAAATGGATGTCGTTCCTGACCGGCTACATCCTGCCGAAGGCCTATTATGAGAAGGTCGGCGCCGAAGGTTTCGAGAAGGCGCCGATCGGCACCGGCCCTTACATGGTGGAAAAATTCGAGCGAAATGCTTTCCTCCGACTGAAGGCCAACCCGCACTATTGGGGCGACAAGCCGGCCTTCGAGAATGTGACGATCAAGTTCGTCACTGATGCGGCGAGCCGCGTTGCCGAAATCGAATCCGGTTCCTCGCAGGTGACGCTGGAGGTCCCCTATGAAGAGTATGACCGGCTGATCGCCAAGGACGGGCTTGCCGGCTCGTGCAAGCCCGTTTCCGACATCGGCATGATCTTCTTCAACGACATCGAAGCGATGCTGGACAAGAACGTCCGCCAGGCCGCCGTCATGGCTGTGGACAAGGAGCTTCTGGTCAAGCGGCTGCTGCGCGGCTATGGCCAACCGATCGCTACGCTGGAGACCCCGGAGTACACGGCCTTCGACGCCTCGATCAAGGTCGAGCACAATCCGGAAAAGGCCAAGGAGCTGCTCGCGGCTTCCGGCTATTCGCCGGAAAAACCGGTCAAGTTCACCATCCAGACGACCAAGGGCTTCAAGCCCAAGGATTATGAGATGATCCAGGCGATCGTCGGCATGTGGCGTAAGGTCGGCATCGAGGCGACGATCGAGGTCTACGAGATCGCCAAGCACTATGAACTGCGCGCCGCCGACAAGCTGGCGCCGGCCGCCTTCTACAATTGGGGCAACGCCATCGGCGACCCGACGACGTCGACGGGTTTTGCCATGTATGGGCCGAGCCCGCACTCGGTGTGGGACAGCCAGGACCTGATCGACATGATCAATCCGCTCTGGGGCGAGAAGGACGAGGCCAAGCGCATCGCCGGCTGGAAGGCTGTCGACAAGTATATCGCCGAGCAGGCCTATGTGCTGCCGCTGATTCAGTATGCGCAACCTATCGTGCATGCCAAGGGCGTCAACGTGGTGCAGCATGTGTCCGGCGCGCTGCTGCCGGCGCTGATGACCCCGGCCTGATATCGGCTTGTGGGCGCCACCCTACGCTGAGCGGCCCCCTCATCCGGCCCTTCGGGCCACCTTCTCCCCGCTGGGGAGAAGAGACCAGCTCAGCTGTCCGTGACCTCTTCTCCCCTCGGGGAGAAGGTGGCCGCGAAGCGGACGAATGAGGGGGCTCTTCGTTAGAAACGCACTGGGCCAACACCAGAATGCTCCTGCAACGATTCCTGATCCGTCTGCTGACGATGCTGATCACGCTGTTCGGCGTGGCTGTCGTCGTCTTCGTCGTGATCCGCGTCGCGCCTGGTGACCCGATCGCCATGATGCTGCCCCCCGGTGCGACAGATGCCGACATCGACCGGCTGCGTGCACTCTACGGGCTCGACAAGACCATCGTGCAGCAATTCTTCATCTGGCTGTCCGGCGTCGTCAGGGGCGATTTCGGCACCTCGATTTCGCTCAGGCAAGATGTGCTCAGCCTTGTCTTCAATCGTTTGCCGGCAACGCTGGAACTTGCCATCATCGCGCTCTTCATGGCGGTTGGGCTCGGCGGCACGACGGCGATCCTCGGAGCCCGCGAGCGCGGCACGGCGGTCGAAGCCGGCATCGATATCGCCAGCGGCGCCGCCCTTTCCATTCCCGATTTCCTGTGGGGCCTCGTGCTGATCCTTTTGTTTGGCGTGCTGGTGCCGATCTTCGATATCTCCGGCCGCGTGTCGCCGCAGCTCGATCTGCCCTTCGTCACCCAGTTCTATTTCTTCGAGAGCTTGCTTCGGCTGCGCTTCGACCTGACCTGGGATCTGCTGAAACACATGCTGATGCCGGCAGTAGCCTTGGCATTGCCGCTGGCGGCAATCATCGCGCAGTTGCTGAAACAGTCGCTGAAGGAAGTGCTTGACCTCGACTATGTCGTTCTGGCCCGGGTGAAGGGGTTTTCGGAAACGCAGGTTATCCTGCGCGAGGCGCTGAAGAACGCTGCCTTGCCGACACTGACTCTCGTCGGCGTCCAGTTCACCTTCCTTGTCGGCGGCACGGTCATCGTCGAGCGGCTGTTTTCCTACGAAGGGCTCGGCAACATGGCGATCGATGCCGTCATCAACCGCGACCTGCCGCTGATCCAAGGCATCGTGCTGGTGTTCGCGCTGCTGTTCGTGCTGATCAATCTTGGCGTCGACATGATGTACGCGCTGCTCAATCCGAGGCTGCGCCATGGATGAGGCACGCATCGCCCGGCGCGGACTCGGCCCGAGGCTGTGGCTGGCCGGCGGCTGGCTGCTGCTGGCGCTGCTGGCCGCGATCTTCGCGCCGCTGGTCGCACCGCAGGACCCGCTGGCGCAAGACCTGATGCTGGAACGGCTGCCGCCATTCTGGATGAGTGGTGCGGAATCCGGCTATTGGCTGGGCACCGACAGCCTCGGCCGCGACCTTCTCTCCCGCCTGATCTTCGGCGGCCGCATCGCCTTCATCGTCGCTTTTGCGGCGGCGATTGCCGCCTGCCTCGTTGGCTCGACACTCGGACTGGTCGCCGGCTATTTCGGTGGCTGGGCCGACCGGATCATTTCGCGCATCGTCGATGTCTGGATGGCGTTTCCGCCGGTGCTGTTCGCCATCCTGCTGGTCGCGGTGCTCGGCACTGGCCTCAGCTCCGTCATCCTCGCCATCGCCATCATCGACTGGACGCGCTTCTGCCGCGTGATCCGCGCCGAAGCGATGGGCCAGTCGCGCATGGACTATGTCGAGAACGCCCGCATCGCCGGCTATGGCCGCATCGGCATCATGCTGCGCGAGGTGCTGCCTAATGTGGTGCCGTCAGTCGTGGCGCTGCTGTCGCTGGAAATGGGCATCGCCGTCATCGTCGAGGCGATCCTGTCCTTCGTCAATCTGTCGATCTCGACCGACGATCCGACCTGGGGCGGCATCATCGCCGAGGGTCGGCTGTCGATCCACCAGGCCTGGTGGGTGCTGGTGTTTCCGCTGATCACGCTGATCCTTACCGTGCTGTCGTTCAGCCAGTTCGGCGAGGCGCTGAAGACGCGCTTCGATCCGGTGCTGCGATGAGCGCTTGCCTGGATATTGCCAATCTGAGCGCCGTGCTGCCGAACGGCCAGCGCGTGCTGCGCTCGGTGTCGCTCTCCGTGCAGCGGGGTGAGGTGCGTGCTCTTGTCGGCGAGAGCGGCGCCGGCAAGACGATGATCGGCAAGGCGGTGCTCGGTGTGCTGCCGTCAAGCGTGCGCATCGTCGAAGGCGCCATGCAGCTCGAAGGCGAAGACCTCGGCAGGCTGCAGCCCAAGGCAAGGCGCACGCTGATCGGCGCCCGCACGGCGCTGATCCCGCAAGATCCGTTGACTGCGCTCAACCCGTCGCGCCGCATCGGTCCGCAGATGACTGACCGGCTGGTGCGCATTCTCGGCTGGAACGGTGACAAGGCGGACAAGCGTATCCGGCAATTGTTGGATGAGGTGCAGATCCGCGATCCCGACCGGGTGCTGAAATGCTATCCGCACGAGCTGTCCGGCGGCATGCGCCAGCGCGTGCTGATCGCCGCCGCCTTCGCCGCCGAGCCACGGCTGATCGTGGCCGACGAGCCGACAACCGCGCTCGACGTTACCGTGCAAAAGCAGATCCTGCGACTGATCGCCGAGCTGCAGCGCGAGCATGGCACCGCGATCCTGTTCGTCACCCACGATCTCGGCGTCGTTGCAAAGATCAGCCAGCAAGTGTCTGTGCTCTACGCCGGCAAGGTGGTGGAAGAGGCTGACACAGCCGCTCTCTTCGCCGCGCCTGAGCATCCCTATACGCGGGCATTGATGGCCGCTACGCCGCGCTATACGGATCCCTTTGCCTCGCTGATGCCGGTGGACGAGACCGTGCTGGCCGGGCTTGCCGCTGAGATCGATGCGGCAGACCAGGCGTGGAGGCGGCCGCATGGTTGAGCCGCTGTTTTCCGTGCGCGGGCTGAAGGTGGCGCTGCCCGACATGACCCGCAAGCCGCTGATCGGCCGCGCGCCGCTGGCCGAGATTTTGAAAGGCCTGGATTTCGATTTGCCGAGAGGTTCGGTGACCGGCATCGTCGGTGAATCCGGGTCCGGAAAATCGACGCTCGGCCGCACGCTTGTCAGACTTCTGGAGCCGAGCGTCGGCAGCATCCATTTCGAGGGCCGCGATATCGCCCATCTGCCGGATGCAGAGCTGCGACCTCTGCGCCGCGACCTGCAGATGATCTTCCAGGATCCGATGTCGTCGCTCAACCCGCGTCGCACCATCGCCAGCATCATTGCCGCACCGCTCAAGCAGAATGGGCTTGGCGACAGGCTTAGGGAACGCGTCGCCGAGGCATTGCATCGCGTCGGCCTGCCGCAAAGCTTCGCCAGCCGCTATCGGCATGAACTGTCGGGCGGCCAGCGCCAGCGCGTCGGCATTGCGCGCGCACTGGCGCTGTCGCCGAAATTCGTGCTGGCCGACGAGATCGTCTCCGGCCTCGACGTGTCGACGCAAGCGCAGATCCTCACCTTGCTGGAGAAGCTTGCAGCGGAGATGGGGCTGACCGTCGCCTTCATCAGCCACGATCTGTCGGTGATCAGGCGGCTCTGCCAACAAGTCATCGTCATGCGCGAAGGCAGGATCGTCGAGGCGAGCGCCACCGATGCGCTGTTCGACAATCCCAAGGAGACCTACACGCGCGACCTGCTTGCCGCCATTCCGCTGCCCGAGATCGATGCGGACTGGCTGCGGCCAGCGGCGAAAGCGCCGGAATAGGATTGTTCATCTGCACGCCCAACAGCGGGCCTCGGACGTGCAGAAGAGCAAAATCAGCCCGCGAACGGAGGGTAACATGAACTATGCAGCCCGCGGCACGATGCTTGCCGCGATCCTGTTCGGCTCGATGGGAGCGGCCTCGGTGACCTGCTCGATGACAGCCTTCGGATCGACGCCCAGAAGATCCTGCATGAAGGTGCCCTTGTCGTCGGCAAAGGGCCCGAACGACATCGCCTTCTTGCAACCGACGACCTCAGTGAAGAAGTCGACCGCCTGCTTCATGTCGGGAACCGTTATGCCGGTGTGGTCGCCGCGCATGCCGGGGATCGAATCGGCCATGGTGCGTTGCGGCTATGGATCGAACATCGAGCTGTTCAAATACACCGCGCCTGACCAGAAGGATTTGACGCCGAAGAACAGCGATATCGGCGGCTTCCACATTGCCTTGTATGTCGATGATGTCGCCGCGGCGAAAGCCTATCTCGATGGCAAGGGTGTGAAGACGCGGATGGGGCCGCTGCCGGTCAAGGAAGGTCCGGCCGCCGGCCAGACCATCCTCTATTTCCAGGCGCCATGGGGATTGCAACTGGAGGCGATCAGCTATGCCGATGGGATGGCCTATGAGAAGGGCGCCGAGACCGTTCTGTGGAGCCCGAAGAACCCGGAGAAGTGATTTCCGGAGCGTGCTTGCGGGACCGATCCACAAGCGCGCCACCCCGTGCCCAGACAATCACTTCACTATGAAACTTTAAGCTTGAAATACCTCACCTCTGGCGCGATACTTGAGATGCAGCAAGCGAAGAGGAGATCGCACGGATGAAGGTTGCGGTTCTCGGCGGCGGACCAGCCGGCCTCTACTTTGCGATTTCGATGAAGCTCAGAGACGCCGCGCACGAGGTCACGGTGTTCGAGCGCAACCGCGCCGACGATACGTTCGGCTGGGGCGTCGTGCTGTCGGCCGAAACACTCGACAACCTTGCCAAGAACGACCCGGTCAGCGCCGTCTGGATCAAGAAGCATTTCGCCTATTGGGACGACATCGCCGTCATCCATGACGGCGTGCGCACGGTCTCGTCGGGACACGGTTTCTGCGGCATCGGCCGCAAGCGGCTTCTGATCCTGCTGCAGCGGCGTGCCCGCGAACTCGGCGTCAAGCTGATGTTCGAAAGCGATATCGCCGACCCTCAGCCCTACATGGAGACGCATGATCTGGTCGTCGCCGCCGACGGGCTGAACTCAAGGGCGCGCAACACCTTCGTCGAAGTCTTCAAGCCCGACATCGACACCCGCAAATGCAAATTCGTCTGGCTCGGCACCAACCAGAAATTCGACGACGCCTTCACCTTCATCTTCGAGAAGACCGAACATGGCTGGGTGTGGGCGCACGCCTATCAGTTCGACAGCGAGACAGCGACTTTCATCGTCGAATGCAGCGAACAGACCTGGGCTGCCTTCGGCTTCGGCGCGATGTCGCAGCAGGAATCGATCGCCGTCTGCGAGCGCATCTTTGAGAAGCATCTCGGCGGCCACGCGCTGATGTCCAATGCCAATCACATCAGAGGTTCGGCCTGGATCAATTTCCCGCGCGTGCTGTGCGAACGCTGGTCGTACAAGAACCTGGCGCTGATGGGCGATGCCGCGGCCTCGGCGCATTTCTCGATCGGCTCGGGCACCAAACTCGCATTGGAAAGTGCGGTCGCGCTGGCCGAGTATGTCAAAACCGAACCGGACCTCGCCGCCGCCTTCCGCAAGTATGAGGATGCGCGCCGCACCGAGGTGCTGAAGCTGCAGTCGGCAGCGCGCAATTCGCTGGAGTGGTTCGAGGAGGTCGAGCGCTATCTCGGCCTCGATCCGGTGCAGTTCAACTATTCGCTGCTGACCCGCTCGCAGCGCATCAGCCACGAGAATTTGCGGCTGCGGGATGCCAAATGGCTTGAAAGCGCCGAGGAATGGTTCCAGCGCCAGGCGGGGGCAGGCGGCAACAGGCAGCGCCGGGCGCCGATGTTCGCGCCGTTCAGGCTGCGCGACATGCAGCTCAACAACCGCATCGTCGTTTCGCCGATGGCGCAGTACAAGGCTGTCGATGGCTGCCCGACCGACTGGCATTTCGCCCACTATGCCGAGCGGGCCAAGGGCGGCGCCGGGCTTGTCTATATCGAGATGACCTGTGTCAGCCCGGAAGGACGCATCACGCCCGGCTGTCCCGGCTTCTATGCGCCCGAACATGAGGTTGCGTGGAAGCGGCTCGTCGATTTTGTCCACACCGAGACCGAGGCGAAAATCTGCGCCCAAGTCGGGCATTCCGGGGCCAAGGGCTCGACCCGTATCGGTTGGGAAGGCACCGACGTGCCGCTCGCCTCGGGCAATTGGCCGGTCATGGCGGCCTCGGCGATTGCATGGTCACCTGAGAATCAGGTGCCGAAAGCCATGGACCGTGCTGACATGGACAAGGTGCGCGACGAGTTCGTGACCGCCACCCAGATGGCCGATCGCTGCGGCTTCGACATGCTGGAGATCCATGCCGCGCACGGCTATCTGCTGTCGTCCTTCATCACGCCGGTCACCAACCGGCGCACGGATGAGTATGGCGGTTCGCTGGAAAATCGCATGCGCTATCCCCTGGAAATCTTCCATGCGGTGCGTGCCGCCTGGCCGGCGCGAAAGCCGATCTCGGTGCGCATTTCGGCCAATGACTGGGTCGGCATCGAGGGTGTGACGCCGGCCGATGCGGTGGAGATCGCGCGGATGCTGCATTTGGAAGGCGTCGACATATGCGACGTCTCGGCGGGCCAAACCTCGATTGCCGCCAAGCCTGTCTATGGCCGCATGTTCCAGACGCCGTTCTCGGACCGCATCCGCAACGAGGTCGGCATGGCGACGATGGCGGTTGGCAACATCTACGAGCCTGACCATGTCAATTCGATCCTGATGGCTGGCCGCGCCGACCTGGTGGCACTGGCACGGCCGCATCTCGCCGATCCCTACTGGACGCTGCATGCGGCAGTGACGCTCGGCGACCGTGGCGTCAAATGGCCGGATCCCTATCTGCCCGGACGCGACCAGATCTACCGGCTGGCCGAGCGCGATGCGGCGGCGGGGCTGAAAGTATGACGACGGCCTCGGCGATTTCAGGCAAACATGCGCTGGTCACCGGCGGCGGTTCCGGCGTCGGTCGGGCCATCGCACTCGCGCTGGCCGAGGCCGGCATCGAGGTGACCATATGCGGACGGCGCGACGCCGAGCTTGCCAAGGTGGCAGGCGAGAACGGCCGCGTTCACGCCATGCCGGCCGATGTTACCAACGAGGCGGCGATGACATCGCTCTACGCGCAGGCGGAAGCCTTGCGCGGCCCGTTCGACATCGTCGTCGCCAATGCCGGCATGGCCGGCAGCACGCCGGCGCACAGGACCTCGCTTGCCGACTGGCAGCGGACGCTCGACGTTAATTTGACCGGCGCCTTCCTGACGGTGAAGCCGGCGCTGGCCGGCATGGCCGCGCGCAAGGCAGGCCGGATCGTCTTCGTTGCGTCCACCGCGGGACTGAAAGGCTACGCCTATGTCGCGCCCTATGTGGCGGCCAAGCACGGCGTGGTCGGGCTGATGCGGGCGCTGGCGGCCGAGACGGCGAAATCCGGCGTCACCGTCAACGCCGTGTGCCCCGGGTTTGTCGAGACCGACATGCTGGAGGCATCCGTCCAGCGCATTGTCGAAAAGACCGGCCGCTCGGCTGGCGAGGCGAGGGCGAGCCTTGCCTCGACCAACCCGCAAGGCCGCTTCATCCAGCCGCAAGAAGTTGCCGCGGCGGTGCTTTGGCTGTGCGGCGATGCGGCGGCGTCGATCACCGGACAAGCAATTTCGATCTCAGGAGGCGAAACATGGTAGCCGGCCCATTGCCCGTACCGTCGGGGCCTGGCAAGGACCGGCTGCGTCTTTGGATCAGGCTGCTGCGTGCCTCGCGCACGATTGAGGCCGAACTGCGCGAGCGCCTGAAGAAAGAATTCGATACGACGCTGCCGCGTTTCGACGTCATGGCCGCCCTCTACCGCGCGCCGGAAGGCATGCTGATGAGCGATCTGTCGCGCTTCCTGCTGGTATCCAACGGCAATGTCACCGGCATTGTCGACCGACTGGTTTCGGAAGGCTTGGTCGCGCGCGCGCGCCGCAATGGCGATCGCCGCACATCCATGGTGCGACTGACCGACGAGGGTTCCAAATCTTTTGCCGCAATGGCCGCGGCGCATGAGGGTTGGATCGGAGAATTGCTGGCCAAGGTCAGCGAGGAGGATGCGCGTCGGCTGACCGGCATGCTGACCTCGTTCCGCAGCAACTGGGAGGGACGCGAATGACTGCGATGGCCGGCCTCAAGCCGAAGCACTTCCTCTGGGAGGTCGAAGGCAGGATCGCCAGGGTGCGGCTCGACCGGCCGGAGCGCAAGAATCCGCTGACCTTCGACAGCTATGCGGAACTGCGCGACACGTTCCGCAACCTCGTCTATGCCGACGACGTCGACGCCGTGGTGTTCCTGTCCAATGGCGGCAATTTCTGCTCGGGCGGCGATGTCCACGACATTATCGGCCCCTTGGTCAAGATGGACATGAAGGAGTTGCTCGCCTTCACCCGCATGACCGGCGATTTCGTCAAGGCGATGCTCAATTGCGGCAAGCCGATTATCGCGGCTATCGACGGTGTCGCGGTCGGCGCCGGCGCCATCATCGCCATGAGCGCCGACATCCGCATCGCCACGCCGGAGGCCAAGACCGCTTTCCTGTTCACCCGCGTCGGGCTTGCCGGCTGCGATATGGGCGCGTGCGCGATCCTGCCGCGCATCATCGGCCAGGGCCGTGCCGCCGAATTGCTCTACACCGGCCGCACGATGACGGCAGCGGAAGGCGAGCGCTGGGGCTTCTACAACAGGCTTGTCGATGCCGCAGTGCTCGAGGCCGACGCGCTCGAGATGGCGGCGCGCATCGTCTCGGGCCCGACCTTCGCGCACGGCATCACCAAGACACAGCTCAACCAGGAGTGGTCGATGGGGCTCGACCAGGCGATCGAAGCAGAAGCGCAGGCGCAGGCGATCTGCATGCAGACGCGTGACTTCGAGCGCGCCTACAAGGCCTTCGTCGCCAAGAAAAAACCGGTGTTCGAGGGCAATTGATGGCTGACAGGAGTTTCCTCAACTGGCCGTTCTTTGAAGATCGCCACCGCGAATTGGCCGAAAGGCTGGAAGCATGGTGCGCCAGGAACCTGCCGGTCGATCACCATGACGTCGATGCCGCCTGCCGCGAGCTGGTGGCGAAACTTGGCCGCGACGGCTGGCTGAAGCCGACGGCGCTCGATACCGACAATCCGGGACCGCTCGATGTCCGCACCTTGTGCATCACGCGCGAGACGCTGGCGCGCCATGACGGGTTGGCCGACTTCGCCTTCGCCATGCAGGGGCTCGGCACCGGCGCGCTCAGCCTGTTCGGCACACCCGACCAGCAGCAATGGCTGGCAAAGACCAGGGCCGGCAAGACGATTTCCGCCTTCGCGCTGTCGGAGCCACGCTCCGGGTCGGATGTCGCCAACACCGAAATGACCGCGATCCGCAATGACGACTTCTATATCCTCACCGGCGAGAAGACCTGGATTTCCAATGGCGGCATCGCCGATCTCTACGTCGTCTTTGCCCGTACCGGCGAGGCGCCGGGCGCTAAGGGACTTTCCGCCTTTCTCGTACCCACCGACACCAAGGGGCTTGGCATCGCCGAGCGCCTTGAAGTGATCGCGCCGCATCCGCTGGCGCGGCTTTCCTTCGATCAGGTCCGGGTGCCGGCCTCGGCGCTGATCGGCAAACCGGGAGACGGCTTCCGCATCGCCATGTCGGTGCTTGACGTGTTCCGCTCCACGGTCGGCGCGGCGGCACTCGGCTTTGCCCGCCGGGCGCTGGACGAAAGCATCAGCAGGGTGGCCGAGCGCAAACTTTTCGGCGCTCCGATGGCAGAGCTGCAGATGGTGCAAGGCCATATCGCCGACATGGCGCTGGACATCGATGCCGCAGCGCTGCTGGTCTACCGCGCTGCCTGGACCAAGGACATGGGCGCGGCTCGTGTCACCCGCGAGGCGGCGATGGCCAAGCTGTTCGCCACCGACAAGGCGCAAGAGGTGATCGACAAGGCTGTGCAGCTGCATGGGGGGGACGGCGTCCGCAAGGGCCATATCGTCGAGAGCCTCTATCGCGAGATCCGCGCGCTACGCATCTACGAGGGCGCATCCGATGTGCAGAAGGTGGTGATCGCACGGCAGGTGATGGGCGCGGCCTGACGGCGATGTATTTGATTTGAGATTGATCTTTAAGAATACCGGGGAAGCTTGAAAATGCACGAGATCCTGCAGCCGGAGGGCTGGGCGAAACCGGTCGGCTACGCCAACGGCATTGCTGCGCGCGGCAGGCTCGTCTTCGTGGGCGGACAGGTCGGCTGGAACGGGCAGTGCCAGTTCGAGACCGACGATTTCGCCGGCCAGGTGCGGCAGACGCTGCAAAACATCGTCGCCGTGCTGGCGGAAGCCGGCGCGGAGCCTCGGCACATCACCGCGATGACCTGGTATTTCACGGACAAGGCCGAATATCTCGGCAATCTCAAGGGTATAGGCGAGGCCTATCGCGAGGTGATCGGCCGGCATTTCCCAGCGATGGCCGCCATGCAGGTGGTGGCGCTGGTGGAAGATCGCGCCAAGATCGAAATTCAGGCAACCGCCGTCATTCCGGATTAACGAATTCGTTATTCCCGGATTGGTCAGCAGCGCAGCCCCGCCCGCTTCAGCAGCGGAAATACGTGGTCGCAGAAATAGGGCAGTTCCTGGGTGTAGTTGACGAACGACAGCGCGATGCCCTGGTAGCCATGCCCGGCTATTGCCGCCATCTCGGCGGCAATCGTCTCCGGCGTTCCAACCAGCGGGTAGGTGCCGGCGCCGCCGGCGAAACGCTGCCGGTAGCGGTCATAGGCATGCGGGTCATGCGACTGCGAGAACTCCTTCTTGCCTGCCATATGAGCATCGACCGCATCGTGGTCGACCAGATCGACGGCATAGCGCGTGTAGTAGGCCTGCGCCTCTTCCATGGTTGGACGGCAGACGACATGCGCCACCGTGTAGACGCCGACGTTGCGGCCAACCTTGTCGGCCCGCTCGCTGATGTCGGCGACATGCTTGCCGGCATCGCTCATTTCCGAAAAGGTCGTGAACAGATAATCGCATCGGGCGGCGGCGAAATCCCGGCCCGGGCCACCGAAAGCAGCGTTCATGGTCACCGGGCGTGGAACCTGCAGGCTCGCCGGCCGGCTCACCGCCTCCTTGAGGCGATAGTAGGTGCCTTCATAGTCCAGAGGCTGGTCCGAGGCGTAGAGCTTTTCCAGGATTTCGATCCATTCGGCGGCCTGGTCGTAGCCCTTCTCGACCAAAGGCGTGCCGAACATGCCGAATTCCTTCGGGTTCCAGCCGCAGACGATGTTCAAGCCGGCGCGGCCCTGGCTGATATGGTCGACAGTTGCCAGCGCCTTGGCGGCATAGAGCGGATGCACCAGCGGCACATGCACGGTCATGAACAGGCCGATCTGCTCGGTGGCCACGGCCAGAGCTGCTGCCCAGGTGAAGGTCTCGAACGACCATTCGCGCACCTTGTTGCGGCCGCCAAAGCCACGCCAGCGCGCGATCGGAAGCATAAATTCCAGCCCGGCGCGGTCGGCGATCTGCGCCGCCGTCAGATTGTCCTGCCAGCTTGCCGTCCAGCGTTCCGGCACATCGGTGATGGCCAGACCGCCATCGGCATTGGTCGAAAAGACGCCGAGCTTCAGTTTGTTCGAGCCGTGCAGGGGATGCGTTTTGATCATCATGGGAACTCGTGGCGGGAGACCGACACGCTAGGCCGGCGCAAAAATATTTCAAGCCTGAAATAGCTTCGCCTCGCCGCCGATTGCGGATATGAATTTGGAGGGGAAAAGGGGATGGATATGAGCGCGTTCCGTCAGAAGTGCATCGGCAAGACCAATCTCGTCGGCTCCTTCGCCGCTATTCCCCATCCCGTCGCCGTCGAAGTGATGGCGCTCACCGGCCTCGACTTCGTCTGCATCGACTGGGAACATGCCCAGATCGCGCGCGACACGATCGAAACCATGGTGCGCGCGGCCGACGTGCATCGCGTGCCGGCCATGGTGCGTGTTCCCGGTCATGCGCCGGAAGCTATCCAGGCGGCGCTCGACAGCGGCGCACAAGGCGTGCTCGTGCCGCGCGTCTCGACCGCTGCTCAGGCCGAGGCGGCGGTGAAAGCCTCGCGCTATCCGCCGCTGGGCGAGCGCGGCGTCGGGCCTGGCCGCGCGGCCGGCTATGGCTATCGCATTCCCGAATATCTGGCCGCGGCCAATGACAGGGTGGTCGTCGCGGTCCAGGTCGAGACATCGGAGGGGCTGGCCAACATCGAGGCGATCGCGGCCATAGACGGCATCGATGTGGTCTTCGTCGGCCCCGGCGATCTCTCCGTGTCGATCGATGCGATCGGGCCGAAAGGCGTGGACAAGCTCAATGAGGCGATCACAAGGATCATCCGCGCGACCGTCGCGCATGGCAGGACATCGGGTATATTTTGCGCCAGCCCACAGACGATCAGCCAGTGGGCCGCTATCGGCGCGAGCTTCTTCGTGCTGGCCAGCGATACGATGTTTCTTGGCGCCGGCGCTGCGGCCAACTGCACCGCTGCGCGCGCCGAGCTGGGGTGAGACGGGCGGGATCGGGCAAAAACTTTTTAAGCTTAAAACTTTTTCCTTGAAAAGCGCAGCACATTGGATAGCATCCAAACTCGATGGCGACTGTCGTGTCGGTGGGGCTTGCCGGGCAGTCCGTCGCGGTGCTCCGGGTGGGAGGGGTTTCAGTCCTTGTCGTTCATACTGCCCCAGTCATCGTCCAGCGCGCGTTATGCTTTCGACGGCGTACGTGCCCAGATCCGTGACCTGCACACCGAAAACATTGCCAACCTTGCCGTGCGCGCCCGAGAACTGGGCGACGTGATCGCGCTCTGGTACGGCGAAGGCGACATGGTGACGCCCGCTTTCATCCGCGACGCGGCGAAGGCCGCCTTCGATGAAGGCCAGACGTTCTACGTCCCTAACATGCGTGGGCACCCCCTACTGAACGAGGCGCTGTCGGAATACCAAACGCGCATTCACGGCCGGACGATCCCGATTGCGCGCACCACGGTCACGCCCGGCGGCATGCAGGCGCTGTACCTGGCGCTGGAACTGCTGGTCGATACCGGCAGCAACGTCGTCTATGTCGCGCCGCAATGGCCCAACATCCACA
This sequence comes from Mesorhizobium sp. C416B, assembly GCF_030323165.1. Classification (NCBI taxonomy): domain Bacteria; kingdom Pseudomonadati; phylum Pseudomonadota; class Alphaproteobacteria; order Hyphomicrobiales; family Phyllobacteriaceae; genus Mesorhizobium; species Mesorhizobium sp. C416B. The sequence continues at coordinate 1,987,388 of NZ_CP100471.1, read as the reverse complement.
ACGCCATCCATCTGATCGGCGGCGAGCCAAGGCCGTTTTCGCTCGACTTCAAGGGCGACTGGCATCTCGATCTCGACCGGCTGTTCGCCACTTGCGATGCGCGCACACGCGCGATCTTCCTGTCGACGCCGTCCAACCCGACCGGCTGGACCGCGTCGCGCGAGGAGATGCAGGCGCTGCTCGACTTCAGCCGGCGCACCGGCATCTGGATCATCTCCGACGAGGTCTATGGCCGGCTCTATTTCGACGGCAATGTTGCTCCTTCCATCCTGCAGATCGCCGAGGATAGCGACCGGGTGCTGTCGGTCAACAGTTTTTCGAAGGCGTGGGCGATGACCGGCTGGCGCATCGGCTGGCTGACGCATCCGTCGGGGGTGGCCGACCAGCTTGGCGCCATGACGCAGTACATCAACAGCGGCACCGCCGCGCCTATCCAGGCAGGCGCTGTCGCCGCCATCCGCCAAGGCGAGCCGCTGGTCGAGGAGATCAGGCAGCGGATCAAAACCGGCCTCGACCTTGCCTATGACAGGCTGGCCCAGATTCCCGGCATCATCCTGCCGACGAAACCGCGCGGAGGCATGTATGCCTTCTTTGCCATGGACGGCGAAAGCGACGCCCGGCAGGCCTGCGCCAGGATACTGGAGACGGCGCGCGTCGGGCTGGCTCCCGGCCACCTCTTTGGAAATTCGGCAGCGGCCTTCCTGCGGATGTGCGTGTGCCGTGAACGCGACCAGATAGCGACCGCGCTCGAGCGCATGGTCGCCGCCATGAATTGACGCCCCGCTGGGAGGTGGGACGGCAACAAACCGTGCGGGAGCAAACCCGCCCGATCAACAACCGGAGGGAACACAAAATGAGCTTCACTCGTCGCAACCTGCTTCTTCTCGCCGCCACGATCGGCATCGCTGCCGGCCCGGCCACCGCCTTTGCCGCCGATGTGCTCAATGTCGGCGCCTACCCGACCAATCCGCCCTTCGAATACAAGAACGAGAGCGGCACGTTCGAGGGCTTTGAAGTCGACATCGTCAACGAAGCGGCCAAGCGTGCCGGCATGACCACCGACATTGCCGACCTCGGCTTCCAGGCGCTGTTCGCGGCTGTCAGTTCCAACCGCATCGATGTCGCGATCTCCTCGATCACCATCACGCCGGAGCGACTGAAAACGCTGTCCTTCACCCAGCCCTATTATGACTCCGACATGGGCATTGCGACGAAGACCGATAGCGCTGTTAACACCGAGGCCGACCTCAAGGGCAAGATCGTCGGCGTGCTTTCAGGCTCGACCGGCGAGACCTGGGTCAAGGCGCATCTGGAGGCTGACGGCTACAGCGACGTGAAGGGCTATGACACGCAGCAGAACCTGCTGCTCGACCTCAGCGCGGGCCGCGTGGACGCCGCCGTCAGCGATATTCCGGGCATGGAATACTCCTTCACCAAGATGAAGGACCTCAAGGTCAAGCAGCGCATCAAGACCGGCGAACAGTACGGCCTGATGATGAGCAAGGACCATCCGCTGCTCGGCAAGCTGAACGACGTGCTGACCGCGATGAAGAAGGACGGAACGCTGGCCGCGATCCACAAGAAGTGGTTCGGCAGCGACGCGCCAGCCGATTCCTCGACGGTCAAGGAAATGCCGCTGCCCAAGGCCTGACCGGCAATGCACTTAAATCGTGCCGGCTCCCGGGCCGGCACGATTCATTTCACGCTCCGGCGCCTGCTGCCGCACGGATAGCCTCATGGGAGGCAAGGTCGATTGGTTTTAACTTGAGCATCCTTTGCTCTGGGGTTCGGGAACGCTCCCATGTCGCTAATCGACACCTTCTTCAATCCTGACGTGATCATGTCCAGCCTGCCGGCGCTGTTGCGTGGCTTCCTGAACACGCTGCTGCTCGGCATTTTGAGTATCGGCATCGGCATTCCCATCGGCCTGGGGATCAGCCTGTTGCGGCTCTATGCGCCGAAGCCGCTGCGCTGGCTGGCGGTCGGCTACACCGACATCTTCCGCGCCCTGCCGGTGCTGGTGGTGCTGATCCTGATCTATTATGCGCTGCCCTTCCTCGGCATCCGTCTGTCGTCCTGGGCCTCCGCCGTGACGGCGTTCGCCATCATCATGTCGGCCTATTCAGCAGAAGTGTTCCGCTCCGGCATTGAGAGCATTCCGAAAGGCCAATTCGAGGCAGCACAGGCGCTCGGCCTGCCTTTCCTTTTGACCTTGCGCAAGGTGGTGCTGCCGCAGGCGATCCGCGTCGTCATCCCGCCGATGACCAGCAATTGCGTCTCGATGTTCAAGGACACGTCGCTCGCTTCCACCGTTGCGCTGCCTGAACTGTTGAAGGAAGCGACCAACGCGCAGTCGCTCTATGCCAATCCCTCGCCGCTGATCGGCGCCGCTTTGGTCTATCTCATCTTCCTCTGGCCGATGGTCCGCCTCGTCAGCCTGCTCGAAGACCGCTTCAAGACCGAGAAGACGCGCTGACCTCATCAACCGTCCCGCTTCCCAAGCCATTCGCAGGAGATACAGTTGAGCAATTCCCAAGCCGCCGGCGGCTTTCCGGTCGACACCATCCGCGCCATGTTTCCGGCCTTGCAGCGCGCCGGTGATTTCATCTTCATGGACAACGCCGCCGGCGCGCAGATCCCGCAGAGCGTGCTCGACGCGGTGACCAATCACCTGGTCTCGCACAATGTGCAGCGTGGTGGTCGCTATGGGCGCTCGGTCACGGTCGACCAATCGGTTGCGGATGCTCGGACGAGCGTGGCCTTGCTGATCAACGCCTACAGTCCGTCGGAAATCTGCTTCGGCATGAACGCCACCTCGTTCATTCGCCTGGTCAGCCTCGGCATCGGCCAGATGCTGGCCAAGGACACAGAGCGCGACGAGATCGTCATCACCGATATGGACCACGACGCCAACATCGCCACGTGGCTGGCGCTGGAGCCCGCCGGAGCCAAGTTCAAATGGTGGCGCATGCGCGAGGACGGCAACCTGCATGTCGACGACCTCAAGCCGCTGGTTTCCGATCGCACCCGTCTCGTCGCCTGCACGGTGACCGCGCATTCGATCGGCTCGATCGTCGACGTCGCTTCGGTGGCCGCGATCGCGCATGCGGCCGGCGCCGAAGTGTTCCTTGACTGCGTGCATTACGGACCGCACGGGCTGATCGACGTGCAGGCCTGGGACTGTGATTATCTCGTCTGCTCCGGCTACAAGAATTTCTCGCCGCATATGGGCTTTCTGTGGGGCCGCTTCGAAACGCTGAAGCGGCTGCCGACCTTCCGCGAGGATTTCATCCCCGACGAGCCGCCTTACAAGGTCGAGGCAGGCACCTTCATCTACGAGAACGTCTCGGGCATGGATGCCGCAGTGCAGTACCTGGAACTGATCGGCCGCAATCTGGCGCCCTCCAACAACCGCTCGCGGCGCGACAACATCGTTGCCGGCATGGGCGCCATCCGCGATTACGAAGTGCTCCTGGCGCGTGAGATGCTCGCCGTGCTCAAGGGATGCAATGCCACGATCTACGGCGTCGCCGAGGAAGCCCGCATCAACGAACGCGTGCCGACATTCTGCTTCAACATCGGCAAGCTGTCGCCGCAGCGGATCGTCGAGGAAATGGCTGACATGCAGATCGGCATCCGCGACGGCCATATGTATGCGCCCCGGCTGATGAAGCGTCTCAACCTGTCGATGGACAGCGGCGCCATCCGCGCCTCGCTGGTCCATTACAACACGGTCGACGAGGTCAGGCGTTTCGGCGAGGCACTGCGCGCCGTCATCGCAAGGCTGTCGTAGCTGGTCCTTAAACCTCTCCGGCGCGGAACATCGGCCCGCCCTTGTGGGCCGGGAAGCCATAGCCGTTGATCATCACCAGATCGATGTCGGAGGCACGCGCCGCGATGCCTTCGGCGAGTAATGCCTTGCCCTCGTCGGCCATTGCCGCCAGCAAGCGCGTGACGATCTCATCGGGCGAAAAGCGGCGCGGCACGATGTCCTTGGCCGCCCGAACGGCCTCGATCAGCGCGGCCACTTGCGGGTCGCTCCTGCGCTCGCCGTCGGAATAATCGTACCAGCCGCGCCCGGTCTTGCGGCCGAAGCGGCCGGCCTCGCACAGCCGGTCGGCGATCTGGACATAACGTGCTTGCGGATCGCGCATCGCCGCCTGTCGCTTGCGCCGCGCCCAGGCTATCTCCAGCCCAGCCATGTCGTTGACCGCGAAGATCCCCATCGGGAAGCCCCAGGCCTCCAGCGCGGCATCCACCTCTTCCGGTGCTGCGCCATCCTCCACCATGAACTCCGCCTCGCGGCGGTAGGCCGAATAGAGGCGGTTGCCGATGAAACCCTCGGTAACGCCGCACACGACAGGCAGCTTGCCGAGCTTCCTGACGAACGCGATAGCCGAGGCGAGCACATCGGGCGCCGTCGCCGCGCAATCCACCACTTCGGTGAGCCGCATGACGTTGGCCGGGGAGAAAAAATGCAGGCCGGCGATCCGTTCGGGCCGGGCGGTTGCCGAGGCGATCTCGTCGGGGTTGAGGTAGCTGGTGTTGGTCGCCAGTATGGCGTCGGGGCGGACGATACGATCAAGCTTCCGGAAGAGTTCGGTTTTTACCGCGAGATCGTCGAACACTGCCTCGATGACCAGATCGGCCTGCACCAGCCTGCCGGCGTCACTGGCCGCTTCAAACCGGCTCAGCGCCTCCCTGCGGGCATGATCGGTGAGTCGGCCGGATTGGACCGACTTGTCGAGAAGGCCGGCGATCCGCTCGTATCCTTTTGCCGCGGCGTCGTCGTTCTGCTCGATGCCGATTACGCGATAGCCGGCATTCAAGGCCGAGACCGCGATGCCTGCACCCATCAGGCCGGTTCCGACGATACCGACGGTCTCGACCTTGCGAGGCGTGACACCCTCCAGCCTGTCGACTTTGCTGGCTTGCCTCTCGGCAAAGAAGACGTGGCGCAACGCTGCCGCTTCGCGAGAATCCCGGAGGCGCAGGAAGGTCGCGCGTTCGTCCGCAAGACCGTCCTCAAGCTTGGCCGTGGACGCGGCCTGGACCAGTCTCACGGCTTCTGCAGGCGCCATCTGCCCTCGGTTGCGGGAAAGTACCTTCTTTGCGGCTGCCGCGTCGGCCTCAGGTTGCGAGCGCGGGACGGAAAGCGCGCCCGTGCGCCACAGCGGTTGGCCAACGAGACGGCGGGCGACGTCGAGCGCGCCTTCGGGAAGATCGTCGGCAATGGTATCGATCAGACCGAGAGCGAGCGCTTCGTCGGCATTTGCGGGCCGACCCGTGCCGATCAGGTCAATTGCGGCGACCGTGCCGATGAGGCGGGGCAGGCGTTGGGTTCCGCCGGCCCCAGGCACTAACCCGAGCTTGACCTCGGGCAGGCTGAAGCTGGCCGCCTTGCTGGCCACCCGGTAGTGGCAGGCCAGCGCAATCTCGCAGCCGCCGCCGAGCGCCGCGCCGCCTGCTGCCGCCACGATCGGTTTGGCGAAGCTCTCGATCGCTTCGATCACGTCAGGCAGTGTGGGCGAGACAGCGGGCTTGCCGAATTCCTTGATATCGGCGCCACCGATGAAGGTGCGCCCAATGGCGGTCAGCACCACGGCAGACACTTCATCCGACGCCGCACGCCCAAGCGCAGCCATCAGTCCGGCCCTGACATGGAAGGACAGCGCGTTGACCGGCGGATTTTCGATCGTGACGACGAGAACGCCATCGACGATCTTGCCTGTGACACTCTCGGAAAATCGTGCTGTGTTCATGGAGTTTTATCCCGGAACGACGGCAAATCTTCCTCCTCCTTCTGCTCTCCGCCAAATGCCGGTGTCCCGGCTCGGACGGATGAAGCGCCATGGTTCTTCAAATAATTTCAAGCTTAAAATAATTAGAATTCAAAAAACTTCAAGCCTACCGGAGTCGACTGCAAAAGGCGTCGCTACCACGACGGTGATCGGTCAGACTTGACGGTTGCACTGCGGTGCCGGGTCAAGGCGAGTTTGTGGAAACCTTCGGCAGCAGGGCTTTGAAATAGTCGATCGTCTGTTGCAGCCCGGCTTCCAAAGTCACCGTCGGCTCCCAGCCGACAAGCCTTTTGGCAAGGGTGATATCGGGCTGGCGGTGCCGCGGATCGTCTTGCGGAAGATCGCGGTAAATTATATCCGAACCTGATCCGGTCATCTGCGTCGTCAGTTCGGCCAAGCGCCTGATCGTTACTTCCCTTGGATTGCCGATGTTTACTGGACCGGTCACCTCCGGCCCCGTATCCATGAGGCGCAGCATGCCGCTCACCAGGTCGTCGACGTAGCAAAACGACCTTGTCTGTGAGCCGTCGCCGAAAATGGTTATCGGTTCACCACGAAGCGCCTGCACGATGAAATTTGAGACAACCCTGCCGTCTGCCGGGTGCATGCGCGGCCCGAACGTATTGAAAATCCGCGCGACCTTGACCCACAAGCCATGTTGTCGGTGATAGTCGAAGAACAGCGTTTCGGCGCAGCGTTTGCCTTCATCGTAGCATGAGCGCGGCCCGATCGGGTTTACATTGCCCCAGTAACTCTCCGGCTGCGGATGCACAGACGCGTCACCATAGACCTCGCTGGTGGAGGCCTGAAAGACTTTGCATTTCAGCCGCTTTGCCAGTCCAAGAACATTGATGGCGCCGTGCACGGCGGTCTTGATCGTCTGAACCGGGTCGTACTGGTAGTGAACAGGCGAGGCCGGACACGCCAGGTTGTAAATCTCATCGACTTCGACGTAGAGCGGAAAGGTCACGTCATGGCGCATGAATTCGAAGCGGGGATGCTTGGCCAAATGGTCGATATTGCGCTTTGATCCGGTGAAAAGGTTGTCGACACACAAGATTTCGTCGCCTCGTTCCAACAGGCGGTCAATAAGATGCGAGCCGATAAACCCTGCGCCCCCGGTAACGAGAATGCGTCTGCGGCTGTCATAGAGTCTGGCCAATTTCTGCTCCCAGGCAAATGCTGATCGACCAGATATGGGTCGCCACACGCAGGATACGACGTGTCCGCAGCCAATGCACAAGGACCAAACTGAAATTTCGCAGATCCGCTCGGTGCCGATGCGAATTCCGATCCGGGCATTTGGTTTGATCAGAAGGCACGATTGAGGCCGATAGTGGCCTATGGATTGGCAGCAGAGAATATCAGCCCTGTCGTCAGGGCCGCCGCTGCGTAGATGGCCGGCAGAACCTGACGGTTCACCCCAATCCGCAGCAGAGAGTGGCTCGAAACCCGGTCCTGCTGGATTTATCCACAACATCGATGGCATCGGCGGATGGCAACATGAAACATGGCAACGACCATTTTTCATGAGACATTCCTCTTCGCGATAGAGCATCGTTGAATTGGCCAACAGGCTGCCATACAAGCACGTCGGCTCAACAGGTGGCTCGAGGAACCCCACGGATGTCCGAACGCATTGCAGTTATCGGCCTGGGTTATGTCGGCCTGCCGGTAGCCATTGCCTTTGGGAAGGTTTTCCCCGGCACCATAGCTTTTGACATCAGCGAGCGTCGGATCGGGGAATTGCGTGGCGGCGTCGATCGTACGGGGGAAGTTGACGCAACGGCGCTCAAGGAGACCTCGATAGGGCTGACCACCGATCGGGAGATGTTGAAAGGCGCTACTTTCTTCATCGTTGCCGTGCCAACCCCTATCGACGCAAATCGCGCTCCCGATCTAGCTTCTTTGAAACTGGCGTCCGAACTCGTCGGCGAGGCGGTGAGCAAAGGCGCCGTCGTCGTTTTTGAGTCGACAGTCTATCCAGGTGTGACCGAAGATTTCTGTGGGCCGATCATCGAGCAGGTTTCCGGCCTGCGACATCCCCGCGACTTTGCCCTCGGCTATTCGCCCGAACGCGCCAACCCCGGCGATCGAGAACACTCGCTGCAAAAGATCGTCAAAGTCGTCTCCGGCGAGAATAACGAGACGCTGGAGCGCATCGCGAACGTTTATGGCCGTATCATCGATGCCGGCGTCTACCGCGCCCCGTCGATCAAGGTGGCCGAGGCAGCGAAGGTTATCGAGAACACCCAGCGCGATCTGAACATCGCGCTGATGAACGAACTGGCAATGATCTTCGAGCGGCTCGATATCCGGACGCAGGATGTTCTTGATGCTGCGTCGACGAAATGGAACTTCCTTCCCTTCAAACCGGGGTTCGTCGGCGGCCACTGCATCAGCGTCGATCCATATTATTTGACCGCCAAGGCCGAGGCCGAAGGTTACCATCCGCAGATCATCCTCGCCGGACGTCGCATCAATGACGGCATGGGGGCCTTCGTCGCCCAGCAGGTTGTCAAACGGCTGATTGGTTCTGACACGCCCGTCAAAGGGGCTTCTGTCGGCATTCTCGGGCTGACATTCAAGGAGGACGTGCCGGATTTGCGCAACAGCCGCGTTTTCGACATGGTCAAGGAACTAAGGCAGTTCGGAATTGTCCCCAAAGTCCATGATCCCCTTGCCGATGTCGAAACCGCTCGGCGTGATCACGGCGAAACAATCCTGCCGCTCGATGAGATAAACGATTTGCAGGCGCTTGTTCTGGCGGTGCCTCACAGGCAATATCTCACCAACGAAAGAGCGCGTCTTTTTCAAATGATCAGGCCGGGGGGGACACTGTTCGATGTCAAGTCGGCCATCAAGCCCAATGAAGTTCCCGACAACATAAAATACTGGAGCTTGTAAAGCTCGCCTGAAATTAACGCTAGGATATGCAGTGACATCAAGCAGGCCGATACTGATCACCGGCGCAGCCGGGTTCATAGGGTTTCATCTTTGCCTGAGGCTGCTTGCCGAAGGAGGCCAGGTTATCGGCCTCGACTCCATGAACGAGTACTATGACGTCAGCCTGAAGCAGGCTCGTCTCGAGCGGCTGAAAGCGTTTTCGAATTTTTGTTTCGAGCATGCCGATCTCACGGAGCGGGACCGTATTTCGGAGCTCTTCCTCTCGGCCGCGCCGGAGGTTGTCGTCAATCTCGCGGCGCAAGCCGGCGTACGCTATTCGATCAGCAATCCGCACGCCTATGTGGAAAGCAACCTCAGCGGCTTTGTCAACATCCTGGAAGGATGCCGGCAGGCCTCCGTCGGCCATCTGGTCTATGCATCGTCGAGTTCGATTTATGGCGGCAGCACCCGCATGCCGTTTTCCGTGCACGATCCGGCGGACCATCCGCTCAGCCTTTACGCCGCAAGCAAGAAGGCGAACGAGCTGATGGCGCACACATACAGCCATCTGTTTCGACTGCCGACCACCGGGCTGCGTTTTTTCACCGTCTATGGTCCGTGGGGGCGGCCGGACATGGCGCTGTTCATCTTCGCCAAGGCTATCCTCGCCGGCGAGCCGATCGAGGTCTTCAACTATGGCAACATGCAGCGGGATTTCACCTATATCGACGACATTGTCGAAGGTATTATCCGCGTCATGCAGCAACCCGCGACACCCAATCCTGAGTGGAAAAGTGTCGCGCCAGACCCAGCGACCAGCAACGCCCCGTTCAGGATTCACAACATCGGCGGCAATTCGCCCGTTCAACTGAACCGATTGATCGAGGTGCTCGAAGACGCGCTGGGACGCAAGGCAAACCGCAACCTCAGGCCACTTCAGCCAGGCGACGTTCCGGCAACTTTCGCCAATGTCAGCTCGCTCGAGGAGGCGACCGGCTTCAAGCCCAAAATCCCGATCGAAATAGGGGTTCCGCGCTTTGTCGAATGGTACCGGGAGTTCTACCGAGCATGATCGGACGCTTCGCCACCTGGAGGCGGCTGGCTCCTGACCAGCCATGGCTGGCGCATGCCGCTCGGAAAACTCAATAAGCCGCAGCCGAACTGGGTGTTGCCTGAAGGCGGTCAATATCTTTCCGGGGCGGCGCACCGAACAGGCGACGATATTCTCGGCTGAACTGCGAAGGGCTGTCATAGCCCACCGCGAACCCGGCCGTGCCTGCGTTTGCGCCGCCGGCAAGCATAATCCTTCGCGCCTCCTGCAGGCGCAGCTGCTTCTGGTATTCGAGCGGGGTCATGCGCGTAATCGCCTTGAAATGGGCATGAAGGGACGACGCGCTCATGCCTGATGCCGCCGCAATCTCTTCGATGCGCAGTTGTGCCTGGAAATGATTGCGGATCGTGGCGATGGCGCGGCTGACCTGGTTCAGGTGGCTATCCGCCGACGCCATTTGGCGAAGCGTCGCACCATGCGGTCCAGTCAGGAGACGATAGAGAATCTCGCGTTCTATCAGCGGCGCCAGCACGGCGATACTCTCGGGGCGATCGAGCAACTTCACAAGCCGGCAGGCGGCGTCGATCAGGTCGGGGTCGCTCGGATAGGTCGCCAGCACGGGCAGGTCCCTGCAGGGGGCAGCGCGTCCTTCATTCACAAGCAGCTCAGCCAGTGCTGCGCTGTCAAAATCGATCTTGCAGCAGAGGTATGGCGCTGTCGGGCTCGCCTCCAGCACATGCCCGACCAGCGGCAGGTCGACTGAGACGAGCAAATAGCTCGCTGCGTCATAGACCACGCTCTGGTCGGCCAGCGAGACGCGCTTCGACCCTTGGGCGATTATGCAAAGCGACGCCTCGTAGACCGCGGGCACGGGTGCACTGGGCTGATTGGCGCGAATGAGCGACAGCCGCGGCACCGTAGTGCCGGCCATACCCGATTTTGGCGCAAAGCGGGTGATCAGCTGGGCGAGTTCATTGATTTTCTCCATGCCGCATAAATCTTCATGACGCGAAATGTTGCAAGGCATTTCGAGTTCATTTGGAGGATTGTGCAAACTCTTTGGACGATCACGCTACCGCCCTTTGCCGCTACTGCACCATTTTCCTCCCCGTCTCACAGCGAAAAAGGAACGATCATGACGGGACTTAAAGACAAGGTTGTACTCATCACCGGCGCCTCCAGCGGCATCGGCGAAGCGACGGTTCGGGAACTTGCCGGTGCCGGCGCCAGACTGTTCATCGGGGCCCGCCGCACCGAGCGGCTCAAGGCGCTGGCCGCAGAAATAGGCAAAGGCGTCGCGTGGCGCGAACTCGACGTGACTGACGCGGCGAATTTCGACGCCTTTGCCGATGCCGCTCATGCCGAATTCGGGCAGATCGATGTGCTGGTCAACAATGCCGGCGTCATGCCGCTGTCGCCGCTTGCCGCGCTGAAGCGCGATGAGTGGTCTCGCATGATCAATGTCAACATCGGCGGCGTGCTGAACGGGATCGCCGCGGTGCTGCCGCGCTTCGTCGCCCAGAAGAATGGGCATATCGTCAATGTCGCCTCGGTCGGTGCGCATATCGTGCTGCCCACCGCGGCGGTCTATTGCGGCACGAAATATGCCGTCTGGGCAATCACCGAGGGGCTGCGGCAGGAGCATGACGACATCCGCGCCACGATCATCTCCCCCGGAGTGACCGCAACCGAACTGGGCGACGATATCAGCGATCCTCAGGTCGCCACGGCTCTGAAAGAATGGCGGCAGAAGTCGCTCACACCGGACGCCATTGCACGGGCGATCCGTTTTGCGCTTGATCAACCCGATGGCGTCGACGTCAACGAAGTGATCGTACGGCCAACCGCCGCCAATATGTAGAACTTGCTGCCGGATGCCGGCTTTCGGCGAGCTGGGGCGCTCTCCGAGATCCGGCAAACGGCCCACCCCTCAACGCACCCGCCCTCAGCCTCTGGCGTAACTTCCGCGGGCCACATCGTACCGGCTCTCGAACGCGCGCGAAAAATGCGCACTCGAATTGAACCCCCAAGCAAAGGCGATTTCCGAGATCGTGGGCGACGCTCGGGCGGGCGACAACAATTCTTCCTTGCTGCGCTCCAGCCGCCTGTCCCAGACGAAGCGTTCCGGTCTCGCGGCAAGGCCGGTGCGCCGCTGGGAACTTAACCCGCTAATCATCTCCCCTGCGACGGTAGAGATGTCAGGCTTCGCCGGCCAGGCGCGCTGAAATCAGCCGCGCCGCCTTGATCACCGCTTCGCCCTGGCTGGCCGCCATGCTGTCATCGGCGCGTGACACAGGCGAGGCCACCGCCAGAGTGCCTAAAGGACGGCCATCGGAGCCGAGGATTGCCGCGGCTATGCTGTGGACGCCTTCTTCATAGCCTTGGGAGCTCGAGGAATAGCCGCGCTTGGCGGCAAGCCGGATCGCCTTCATCAGCCTGTCGGGCTGCGTCACCGTGTGTGGCGTGAAGGTCGGCAACGGCTTGTCGACATAGGCCTCGGCCGCTTCCCGAGGCGAAGCGGCGAGAAAGGCGATGCCGGAGGCGGTGCCGTGCAAGGGCAGCACCTGGCCGACATCGACATTGACCCGGTTGGCCTTTGCCGACAGCTCGACATGGACCGTCAGCAGTGCGCCGGCGCTGAATTCCGACAGATGCACCGTCTCGCCGGTTTCCAGCGCCAGCTCGCGAACCACAGGTGCTGCCACGCGCACGAAGGGAAAATGCGCGTCGCGAAACCGGGCCAGCCGCGACAGGCCGGCGCCGAGCCGGTAGCGGCGGCTTGCCGGCTCTTGTTCGATCAGGCGGTGGTCGGCCATCGCCATCAGCAGGCGCCGCGCCGTCGCCTTGTCGAGGCCGGTTTTGCGGGCGAGCTCGGACAGGCCGATCTCCGGTTCGCCGAGCGTGAACTGTTCCAACAGCGATATCGCTTTGCCGACTGTGCTCATCGTGCATCCTCAAGATACTTCGCATGGGAGGGAAGCCAATCCACCTTGCAGTCCGCTCATAGCACATAAAATGGTGGTTCAAATAACGAACCGTTTGGAAGCGACAAAAAACACCAGCAAGTTTCGCGGCGACATCAATCTCGATGCGCCGCGCCGTGCGAGGGGTGATGCTGCGCGGCAACACCTATCAACAGGTGGATCAACTCGGCGGCGCTGCGCCTGGCCGGCGTGTCGACCCAAACGCCTGATCCTGGCCGGCGCGGAAGCTTCAACTCTGCCCCAGCTGCGCGCGGCGCCAGGCGGCGGGCGCCTGGCCAACCCGCTCCCGGAAGAAGCGTGAGAAATAGGCCGGATCGTCGAAGCCGATTTCGTAGGCGATGTCCTCGACGGTGCGCACGGTGAACAGCAGCAAGCGCTTGGCCTCCAGCAACCGTCGCTCGCCCATGAGCCGCTTGACGCCGCTGCCAAGCACCCTATGGGCGGCCTTGTCGAGAAGATGCGGTGTCGTGGCCAGCGCCTCGACGTAGCGGTCGACGGGCCAGTTGTCGCGGAAATGCGCATCGACCAGACGGCGCAAGCCGCGCGCCAATGCAGCATCGGAAGAGCCAGTCGCATCCATTACCTCGGGACCAAGACGCGCGACGTGGGAGAGCGCGACGGCAATCAGCGCCGGCAGGGTCTTGTCACTCCCGGCCTGCGCCTCGGCATATTCCGTGGCGATCATCTCCAGCACCGCCGCAAGCCTTTTCCACGCGACGTGCTGAGGAAGGCTATCGGCAAAAACCGGCCGATCCAATGGCAGCAGGCTGTGAGCGGCTATTGCCGCAAGCGCATCATCGGCGACCGAAACGACGATGGCGTCGGTGCCGGGCCCGATCGAGAAGCCATGCACGATGGTGCTCGGCACGAAGCTGACGGCCGGCGCCGAAAAGTGCCAGGATTGATCGTCGATGCGATAAGTGCCGGAGCCGCTTGTCCAGTAGGTGATCTGGCCCATTTGCGGATGCTTGTGCGCGGCAACCTGGCCGAGATGAATGTTGCTGCGCGCAAGCACCGTCTCGACATGCAGGAAGCCGACTTCGAGCGGCCGCACCGGCTCGCCATAGACAAAGAAATCAGGAATGGAATTGAGGCTCATGGCGCCGGAAAAAGTCCAATCGGTTTTGCCGTTACGTCCTAACCGATCCTTGCCAGGAGAGCTAGAGTTGATGCCATAAGTGGAGGAACATCATGCGATCGGAAGACTTTCGTGCCGACAATGGGCGCCCGTTCACCGGGGCCGAGTATCTGGAGAGCTTGCGCGACGGCCGCGAGGTCTACATCAACGGCGAGCGCATTGCCGATGTCACCACCCATCCGGCGATGCGCAATTCGGCGCGGTCGCTGGCGCGCCTCTATGATGCGCTGCACGATCCCAAGCGGCAGGGCACGCTGACCTCGCCTACCGATACCGGTTCGGGCGGCTACACCCACAAATATTTCCGCGTCGCCAAATCCTCCGGCGAACTCGCGGCCCAGCAGACCGCGATCGCCGAGTGGTCACGCATGTCCTATGGCTGGATGGGCCGCACGCCCGATTACAAGGCGGCACTGATGAACACGCTCGGCGCCAATGCCGACTGGTACGGCCCGTTCAAGGACAATGCGCTCGCCTGGCACAAGCGTGCGCAGGAAGCCGTGCTGTTCATGAACCACGCCATCGTCAACCCGCCGATCGACCGCCACAAGCCGGCCGAACAGGTGAAGGATGTCTTCGTCCACATCACCAAGGAGACCGACGCCGGCATCTATGTCTCCGGCGCCAAGGTGGTGGCGACGTCCTCGGCGCTGACCCACTACAATTTCCTGGCGCAGAGTTCGGCGACGGTCACCGAAGATCCGTCGCTGTCGGTCATGTTCATCGTGCCGATGAATGCGCCGGGGGTAAAGATGTTCTGCCGCGTCTCCTATGAGCAGACGGCCAACACGGCGGCGGCTCCGTTCGACTATCCGTTGTCGTCGCGCTTCGACGAGAACGATGCCATCCTGGTGCTCGACAATGTCTTCATCCCCTGGGAGGACGTGCTGGTGCTGCGCGACGCGCAGAAAATCCTGTCCTTCCATCCGGCTTCGGGCTTCATGCATGGCTATTGCTTCCAGGGCTGCACACGCTTTGCCGTCAAGCTCGACTTCCTCGCCGGCCTGCTGGCCAAGGCGCTGCGCGCCACCGGCGGAGATGCCTTCCGAGGCAACCAGGCGGCGCTGGGCGAGGTCATCGCGCTCAGGCACATGTTCTGGAGCTTTTCCAACGCCATGGCTTATAATCCGATCCCCTGGGCGAATGGCGCTGTCCTGCCCAACCTGGAAGCAGCCCTTGCCTACCGGACTTTCATGTCGGAAGCCTACCCGCGCGTCATCGACACGGTGCGCCGGGTGATCGCCTCCGGCTTGATCTACCTGCCGTCATCGGTGCGCGACTTCAACAATCCCGAGATCGATAAATACCTCGCGCAATATGTGCGCGGTTCCAACGACATGGGCCATGTCGAGCGCATCAAGATCATGAAACTGTTGTGGGACGCGACCGGCACCGAGTTCGGCGGCCGCCACGCGCTCTACGAACTCAACTATGCCGGTGCGCCGGAAGAGGTGCGGCTGCAGGTGCTGAAGGGCGCCGAACGCGGCGGCCGGCTGAAGGCCATGGAAGAACTGGTCGATACCTGCATGGCCGACTATGACGAGAATGGCTGGACGGGAGATACCTGGCTCAATCCGCTCGCTTCTACGGCCGGGTGATGTCAGATGGCCACGCAGATTTCGAAGGCCGATTTCCGCGACGCCATGGCAAGGGTCTGCGCGCCGGTCAACATCGTCACGACAGATGGTCCGGCCGGGCGCGGCGGCTTCACCGCCACCGCCATGTGCAGTGTGTCGGACGAACCGCCGACACTGCTGGTGTGCATGAACGGCCGCTCGACGCAGGCCGCCATGTTCCTCGCCAACCGGCGCTTCTGCGTCAACGTGCTGACGCATGACCATATGCACTTAGCCGGCAAGTTCGCCGGCGCGACCAGGGACATGGAGGCACGCTATTCGGCGGCGCGCTGGCAAACGCTGGCCTCAGGCACGCCGGCGCTGTCCGATGCGATCGTCAATTTCGATTGCGAGATCGAGGATGTGCACATCGTCGGCACGCATAATGTCATGATCGGCCGCGTTATCGACGTCAGACACGGCAGCGGCGGCTCGGCCTTGCTCTATGTCGACCGCAATTACACGCAGCCGACGCGGCTTGGCAGTTTTGGCGGCTGAGCGGGAGCAGTCAGTTCTCGCCGGCGATCAGGCTCTCCAGCAGATCGAGCAATTGCTCGAGCCTCTCATGTCCGAAGCGCTGTTCGATGTCGCGGTAGATGACGAGGCGTTCCGGCGACAAGGCATCGATAAGGGCGGAGCCCGCCGGGGCGATCGTCAGCACGACACGGCGGCCATCGCCTTCCGCCTTGTTGCGGGTGATGAATTTTCGGCCCTCGAGCGTCTTGATGATGCGTGTCAGGCTGGGCGGCAGCACCGAAGCCCGATCGGCAAGTTCCGTCGCCTCGACAGGGCCGGCCTCGCTCAGAACGCGCAGCACACGCCATTGCTGTTCGGTCACGTCATGCGCCGCCAGCATAGGGCGAAACCGCGCCATCACCACTTCGCGGGCATGGAGCAGCGCCATCGGCAGAGAACGACGGGTGTTTTCAGGCAGCAAGAAGCAGCGTCCCCAATGATGCGGGCGGTCGGCGGGACCGCACGCCAAAACCTGACCTTTCATCCCGTATCGTCGCCTCAACTTGGATGCAAGTCTTGACTTCAGGGATGCTGCATGTAATTAACGCGTTAATTACAACAGTGGAACAATCCGGGGAACGAGACGCGGTGCCTCACTTTTCCATCGAGTATTCGGCCAACCTCGATGCCAAGGTCGACATGAGCGAATTGTGCGCGCTGGTGTTGCGCACCGTGCTCGGCACCGGGCTGTTTGAAACCGGCGCGGTGCGGGTGCGGGCCTTCCGCGCGGAAGCCTATGCCATCGCCGACAGCCTGCCGGAAAACGCTTTCCTCGACATGTCGTTTCGCATTGCAACCGGGCGCAGCGCCCAGGACAAGAAACGAACCGGGGAGGCGGTCTTCGCCGCGGTGAGCGAATACCTTGGCCCCCTGTTCGAGACCCCGCATTTCGCTCTTTCCCTGGAGATCAGGGAGATCGACCCGGTACTGAGCTGGAAGAAAAATGCAATCCACCCGCGACTGCGCGGCAAGTGACGGAAGCTGATATGTCCGACCTCGAAGGCAATCTGAAAAAGGCCGAGGCCTATCTGGCCCGTTTCAAGCGCGACGGCGTGCTGAACCAGATCGGCGGCGAAGCGGTGCCGGCGGTGGATGGCTCGACCTTCGAGAGCATGTCGCCGGTCGATCTCAAGCCGCTGGCCAAGGTCGCGCGTGGCAGCGCCGCCGATATCGACCGCGCCGCCAAGGCGGCAAAGGCGGCGTTCCCGGCCTGGGCCGCCATGCCGGGCGACGGGCGCAAGAAGCTGCTGCACAAGATAGCCGATGCGATCGAAGCGCGCGCCGAGGAGATCGCCTTCGTCGAGTGCATGGACACCGGCCAGGCGCTGAAATTCATGGCCAAGGCCGCGCTGCGCGGCGCCGAGAATTTCCGCTTCTTCGCCGACCGCGCGCCGGAAGCGCGCGACGGCGAGACGCTGCGCACGACAGGCCAGGTCAACATCACCACGCGCGTGCCGATCGGCCCGGTCGGCATCATCACGCCGTGGAACACGCCGTTCATGCTGTCGACATGGAAGATCGCGCCGGCGCTGGCGGCAGGCTGCACCGTCGTCCACAAGCCGGCCGAATTTTCGCCGCTGACCGCTCGCCTGCTGGTCGAGATCGCGAAGGAGGCCGGCCTGCCGAAAGGCGTGTGGAACCTGGTCAACGGCCTCGGCGAGCACGCCGGCAAGGCGCTGACCGAGCACCCTGACATCAAGGCGATCGGTTTTGTCGGTGAGAGCCGCACCGGCTCGATGATCATGAAACAAGGCGCCGATACGCTGAAGCGCGTGCATTTCGAACTGGGCGGGAAGAACCCGGTGATCGTCTTCGCCGACGCCGATCTCGAACGTGCGGCGGATGCGGCCGTGTTCATGATCTACTCGCTCAACGGCGAACGCTGCACCTCATCGTCGCGGCTGCTGGTCGAAGCCTCGGTCTACGACACATTCACGGATCTGGTCGCGGAGAAGGCAAAGCGCATCAAGGTTGGCCATCCGCTCGATCCCAAAACGGTGGTCGGTCCGCTGATCCATCCGGTGCACGAGGAAAAGGTGCTGTCCTATATCGAGATCGGCAAATCGGAAGGCGCGGTGGTAGCCGCCGGCGGCGGCAAGTTCGCCGGTCCGGGCGGTGGCTGCTATGTCAGCCCGACGCTGTTTACCGGCGCCACCAACAGGATGCGCATTGCCCAGGAAGAGATTTTCGGGCCGGTGCTGACTGCCATTTCCTTCAAGGACGAGGCCGAAGCGCTGGCGCTGGCCAACGACACCCAATACGGCCTGACCGGCTATCTCTGGACGTCGGATGTTACCCGCGCCTTCCGCTTCACCGATGCGCTGGACGCCGGCATGATCTGGGTCAATTCGGAGAATGTGCGGCATTTGCCGACGCCGTTTGGCGGCGTCAAGAATTCCGGCATCGGCCGCGACGGCGGCGACCATTCCTTCGATTTCTACATGGAGACGAAGAACATCGCCTTCGCCACTTCAGCGCACACGATCCAGAAACTCGGCGGCTGACCGGAGGACATCGCATGCCACTGCCCAAACCAAACCTCTATCCCGCCTTCAACATCGTGCGCCTCAGCCATGTCGAACTGGCGGTCACCGACCTTGCGAAATCCCGCGCCTTCTATGTCGACACGCTCGGCCTGCAGGTTACCGACGAGACATCGGAAGCCATCTATCTAAGGGCGTTGGAAGAGCGCGGACACCACTGCATCGTGCTGAAGAAGGCCGGCAGCGCCGAAGCCCGCGATCTCGGCTTCAAGGTTTTTTCGGATGAGGATCTCGACAAGGCCGAGCATTTCTTCAAGGCAAAAGGCCTGCCGGTCGAGTGGGTCGAGCGACCGTACCAGTCGCGCACCTTCCGCACCCGCGACCCGTACGGCATTCCGCTCGAGTTCTTTGCCCAAATGGAAAGGCTGCCGCCGATTCATCAGAAATATGCGCTCTACAAGGGCGTGAAGCCGCTGCGCATCGACCACTTCAACTGCTTCTCGCCCAATGTCGACGAGTCCGTCGCCTTCTACAACGAGCTTGGCTTCCGCGTCACCGAATACACCGAGGATGCCAGTAGCGGAAAGCTGTGGGCGGCCTGGACGCACCGCAAGGGCGGTGTCCACGACATCGCCTTCACCAACGGTGTGGGTCCGCGCCTGCATCACGTCGCCTTCTGGGTGCCGACACCGCTCAACATCATCGACCTGCTCGATCTGATGGCGACGACCGGTTACCTCGCAAACATCGAGCGCGGCCCAGGCCGGCATGGCATTTCCAACGCCTTCTTCCTTTATGTCCGCGACCCGGACAATCACCGCATCGAGATCTATTGCTCGGACTACCAGACGGTCGATCCGGATCTGGAGCCGATCAAATGGGACCTCAAGGACCCGCAGCGCCAGACGCTATGGGGCGCGCCGGCGCCGAAAAGCTGGTTCGAGGAGGGCAGCACCTTTGCCGGCGCGGCCGCACGCCAACCGGATTTGACGGCGTCGCCGATCATCGCACCGTGACCACAGACGCGAACCTGACGGAGACCGGGATGACTGCACATGGGCGGCTCGCCACCTTCACCGTCGGCGGCAAGACGCGCTATGGCGTGGTCACAGATAAGGGCGTCGTCGACCTGTCGGCGCGGCACAGCCAGTGGCCGACGCTGCGCGAAGTGATCGAGGCCGGCGTGCTACGGCGGCTGGCGGAAGAGGCCGAAGCCTACGCCGTCGATTTTCCAGTCGGCGCCATCGCTTATGAAATCCCTGTGCCGTCGCCGGAAAAGATCATCTGCGTCGGCGTCAACTACCCGGACCGCAACGAAGAGTACAAAGACGGCCAGGCCGCGCCTTCGAACCCGTCGCTGTTCATCCGCTTCCCCCGCTCCTTCGTCGGCCACAACGCGCCGCTGGTGCGGCCGCCGGAATCGCCGCAGCTGGACCATGAGGGCGAGATCGTCATCGTCATCGGCAAGGGTGGACGACGCATCGCCGAGAGGGATGCGCTTGACCATATCGCGGCACTATCCCTGTGCAACGAAGGCACCATTCGCGATTGGGTACGGCACGCCAAGTTCAACGTCACGCAGGGCAAGAATTTCGACCGCACCGGCTCGCTCGGTCCGTGGCTGGTGCCGTTCACCGACGAGGCGCAGATTGCCGACATCGCGCTGACCACCCGCGTCAATGGCGAATTGCGCCAGCAGGACCGCACCAGCCGGATGATCTTCTCGTTCCGCAAGATCATCGCCTATGTCTCCACCTTCACCACGCTGGTGCCAGGCGATATCATCGTCACCGGTACGCCGACCGGCGCCGGCGCCCGCTTCGACCCGCCGATCTGGCTGAAGCCGGGCGACGTGATCGAAGTCGAAGCCGACGGCATCGGCGTGCTCCGCAACGGCGTCGTCGACGAGGCAGCATCGTGACCCCCGAGCAAGTTGAAGATGCCGCGGCAAGGCTGTTCGAAGCCGAGCGTTCGCGCCGCCAGATCCGTCTGCTCAGCCTCGATTTTCCCGACGCGACGATGGAGGATGCCTATCGCGTCCAGGCAGCGCTGGTGAAACGCAAGACCGATGCCGGGCTGACCCCGAAGGGCTGGAAGATCGGCCTGACATCGAAGGCGATGCAATATGCGCTCGCCATCGACACGCCGGATTCGGGCGTGCTGTTCGACGACATGTTCTTCAACGACGGCGCGACGATACCCGTCGGCCGCTTCATCCAGCCGCGCGTCGAGGCCGAGATAGCCTTCGTCATGAAGGCGCCGCTGAGGGGCCCAGGCGTGACCATCTTTGACGTGCTCAACGCCACCGATTATATCACGCCGGCGCTCGAAATCCTCGACACGCGCATCGAACGCGTCAATGCCGAGACAAAGAAGGCGCGCACTTTCTTCGATACCATTTCCGACAACGCCGCCAATGCCGGCATTGTCATCGGCGGCCGGCCGCAACGACCCGATGAAGCCGATATGCGCTGGATCGGCGCCATCGTCTCGCGCAATGCGGAGGTCGAGGAGACCGGGCTTGGCGCCGGCGTGCTCAACCATCCCGCGATGGGCATTGCCTGGCTGGCGGACAGGCTCGCCCGCTACGGCATGTCCATCGCGGCCGGCGAGGTGGTGCTGTCCGGATCGTTCGTGCGCCCGGTCGAGGCGCGGCCCGGCGATACGATCGTCGCCGACTTCGGCAGCTCGGGAACTGTCAGCATCCATTTCGCCAAGAGCTGATGGCTCTCATCGGCTCGTCAGTTGGGCTGTTCGCCGCGCAAGTAGTCAATCACCACATCGGCCGCGATGGTCGACATGCGCAAGCCGACATCCCTGGTGATGTCGCCTTCGACGCGGCTTTGCACCCAGCCAAGAAACGCGAAGGCACGCAAGGCGGCGAATAGAGGCAATGCGGCGATGTCCTGCGGGGTCAGCGCACGCTCTTGCTGGTAGCCGTCAAGCAAAGCGGTCTCGATCAGCGGGTAGATCGCCTCCTCGCGGTTCTGGTAGAGGGCGACGGCAAGGTCGTACATGTGCCAGCCATGGCCGCAATCGTCGAAATCGATGATGCGCACCGCGCTGTCATGGATGAGCACATTTTCGCGCACCAGATCGGCGTGGATGATGCCGAAATTGCGCGCGCCGCGCTCATGTTGCGACAGCGCCTTCACTGCCTTGTCGCGCGCCTGCAAGACCAGCGCGCGGCGAGGACCATCGAGAAAGGGCGAGGTCTCGAACCGGCCCCAGACCGGGTTCGCACCGAAGAAGCCGTCGAAGTCCCAGGCATGGCGGGCGAAGCCCGCGGGCGGCGTCCACGAGGCAGTGACATTGTGCATATGGGCGATGGTCCGCCCGATCGCCGTGAAGATCTGGATCGACTGGTCGGCCGTGTAGACCAGTGGCACGCCGCGTGCGCCCACGGCGCGCCCCTCCAGCCAGCTCAGGCAATCGGCCTGCCGGGGCTGCGCCGAGGTGGCCGTGCTGACAAGCACGAACGGATCGCCGGCCTGTGTTGCGACGCAAGACGGCGTGGCGACGCCGGCGGATTGCAGGAAGCCCATCCATTGCAGTTCCGAACGCAGCGCGGCGTCCGTGTGGTAGCCGAGCCGGTGGATGCGCATGGCTGCCGGCTGACCATCCGGCAGCCGCACGCGGAAGACGGCGTTCTCGCGGTGCTTCAGAAGTTCCGGCTCAAAATTGCGGACGCCCCAATGTTCGAGCGCACGCCTGGCAAGCTCCGTGACATCGGCGGCCGTTTCGGGCTCGGATTGGGTGGAAACAGAATTCACGCCGGCACTCCGCCGACTTCGCCCAGCACCTCGTCCAGCAGGCCGATCAGGAAATCGGCATTGTCGCGCGAGAACGGCATGGGCGGGCGGATCTTGAGCACATTGCCGTGGATGCCGGTCTTGCCCATCAGGACGCCGCGATGACGCATGCGGTTGGCGACCTGCTCGGCAATGTCGGGCGCCGGTTCGCGCGTGTCGCGGTCGTGGACCAGCTCGGCGCCGAAGAACAATCCGGCGCCCCTGACCTCGCCGATGCACTCATGCCGATCGGCCAGCGGGCGCAGCAGGCCAAGCGCATAGGCGCCGACGTCTTGCGCGTTGGCGACAAGGTTTTCCTGTTCGATGACGTCGAGGACGGCATTGGCGACCGCGCAGGAGACCGGGTTGCCACCAAAGGTGTTGAAGTAGCGGAAAGCGTCGCGGAAGGTCGCCAGTATCTCCTTGGTGGTGACCACGGCCGCGATCGGATGGCCATTGCCCATCGGCTTGCCCATGGTGACGATGTCGGGGACGAAGCCGGCGCGCTGATGGCCCCAGAAATGGCTGCCGGTGCGGCCGAAGCCGGGCTGCACTTCGTCGGCGATGACCAGACCACCGGCTTCGCGCACGGCCCCCAAGGCGTCGTCGAAAAATCCGGTGGGCAGAGCCGAGAAACCTTCATTGGCGAGCAGCGGACACAAGATGATGCCAGACAGGCCAATGCCGTCCTGTGCCAGCGAAGCGATCGCTTGACGCACGGCGTCGCCGAAGGCCTTGCCATTGGCCATCGCATCGGGATGGCGATAGCTGTCGGGGGCCGGCACCAGCCTGACATGGGGGGCGCGGCCGCGGATCGGAGGCATGCGCGTGCTGAGCTGCGAAACCGCCGCCGTGTTGCCATGATAGGTGGCGTCGGTGGCGATGATGCCCATATTGCCGGAGGCGGCCTGCGCCATGCGCAGCGCTATGTCGTTGGCCTCGCTGCCGGTACAGGTCAGGATTGCGGTGGCGAGGCTTGCATCGAAGGTCGCCGTCAGCCGCTCGACATACTCGAGAATTGCGGTGTGCAGATAGCGTGTGTGGGTGTTGAGCAGGCTTGCCTGACGGCACAAGGCCTCGACCACATGCGGGTGGCAATGGCCGACATGGGCGACGTTGTTGTAGGCATCGAGATACTTGCGGCCGTCGGCATCGTAGAGCCAGACGCCTTCGCCGCGCACCAGGTGCACGGGCTCGTCGTAGAACAATTGCGATTTCGCGCCGAGCAGGCGGGCACGCCGCTTGACGAGCGCTTCCTCGCTCGGGTTCTTCTCAGATTGGGTCATTGCGTACCAAACTCCATTGCGTCAGCGGGTCCATCAGGCCCTCGACAGACCTGCATCGATGGCCTCGCCGATCTTTGCCACGTCGGCGGCGCCGATGATCAGCGGCGGCGACAGGATGATGTTGTTGCCGGACACGCGCAGCATGACGCCGGCGTCATAAGTGGCTTCCGAAACCACGGCCATGGTCTTCTTGTCCACCGGCTTTTTCGTCGTGCGATCGGAGACCAGCTCTAGCGCAGCCATCAGGCCCTTGTACCTGATGTCGCCGACGATCGCGTGCTTGGCTTTTAGCCCCTCCAGCATCGCCGCCAGCTCGATGCCGCGCGCGGCTGCGTTCTCGTCCAGGCGAAGCCGTTTGGTCTCGGCAAGTGCAGCCAGCCCTGCCGCGCAGCCGACAGGATGGCCGGAATAGGTATAGCCATGACCGATCGCCCCGAAGCTGGTCTTGTCGGCCTCGAAGACGTCGGCGACCTTGGCGCCGATCAAGGTGGCGCCGAGCGGGAAATAGCCCGAGGTGATCGCCTTGGCGATGGTCATGAAATCCGGCTTCACGCCGGATAGCCGCGAACCCGACCAGGCGCCGGTGCGACCGAAGCCCGTGACCACCTCGTCGGCGATCAGCAGGATTTCGTGGCGGTCGCATATCTCGCGCACCAGCGGCATGAAGCTGTCATGCGGAACGATGACGCCGCCGGCGCCGAGAACCGGCTCCATGATGAAGGCGGCAATGGTGTCGCCGCCCTGGAAGGCGATCTCATCCTCCAGCGCTTTGGCGCACAGTTTGGCCAGCCGCGCCGGATCGGTCTCATCGAACGGATTGCGGAAGGTCCAGGGTGCGGGAATGTGGAAGACGCCGGGCATAAGCGGCTCATAGTTGCGGCGGAAATTGGCGTTGCCGTTGACTGACGCGCCACCGAAATGGGTGCCGTGATAGCCCTTCTTCAGCGCGAGGAATTTTGTCCGGTCGCCCTGGCCGCGGATCTTCCAGTATTGGCGGGCGAGCCGCAGTGCGGTTTCGACCGAATCCGAGCCGCCCGAGGTGAAGAAGGTCCGCACCATGCCTTCCGGTTCGAACCATTCGCTGAGTTCGTAAGCGAGCTCGATCGACGGGCCGGTCGACGTGCCGCGAAACCCGGAATAGTAGGGCAGGGCGCTGAGCTGGTCGGCGATGGCCTTCTTGATCGGGTCGCAGGAGTAGCCGAGATTGACGTTCCACAGTCCGCCAACCGCATCGAGCACGGTGTTGCCGTCGATGTCGGTGACCATCACGCCTTCGCCTTTCATGATCACCTTTGGCGGGTTGGCCCGCATCTCGGCCGGGTGTGCCATCGGATGCCAGATCGGCTTGGCGTTTTTCTCGGTGAGGAAATTGATGTCGCGCATCGCAAGGCTCCGCAAATGTCTCAGGAGATGAGGTCGAAATGGCCGAGGGCCTCGGCATAGGAAAGTGCCGGCCGCGCGACGTCGAAATGAACGGTGCGCATGCCGGCGGCACGGCCGCCATCGACATTGCGCTGCTGGTCGTCAACGAACACACAGGCGCCGGCAGGCAGGCCAAGCGCCTCGGTCACCAAGGCATAGGCGCGCGGATCGGGCTTGAGGATGCCGGTATAAGTGGCGTCGACGATGGTGTCGAACAGCTCGAGCAGCGGCAGCCGCTGACGGAAGCCGGCGCCATAGAACAGATCTAGCTCGTTGGACACGATCGCCAGGCGAAATCCCGCCGCATGCACGGTCCGGATTGCGCGGACGGCTTCGGGCCGCACGATCTTTTCCGGCTCGGCTCCGCGTGCGCGCTGGACGAATGTCTCCATCGCCTGCCAGTCCTCGCCGACGAGCCGGCCGACTTCGCTGGTGCGGGTGCGCCAATAATCGCGCTCGCTGATCTCGTCGGCCTGCATGGAGCGCCACAGCGGATCTGAATCCGGGTCGAACGGCCCGTGCCATTGCAGCGTTCCCGGCGCGAGGCCGAGCGCCTGTTCGGTCAAGGCATGGGTCTCGAAAAGGGTCCGGGTGACGACGCCGCCGAAATCGAGGACGAGCGCCTGGGCAGGAACAGCGCTCACGCAGCCACTCCCTTGGCCGGCATGCCGCGCGGGATGATGCCTTCCTCGACCCAGCGGTCGAAGATTTCGAGCGCCTTGCCGACGAACTCGTCGCTGTTGATGTGGGCGTCGATCTCGTGGAACTCGACGCCGGCGGGAATGGCCTTGCGCATCTCATCGGTGAACGCCGCGAGGGCTTCGGGTTCGTACAGCGGCTCGCCCTGCGCATCCCATTCCTGGATGCCGCCGGAGGGCAGGATGAAAGCGGAGCGCCCCTTCGACGCACCGAGCTTGGCGGCGATGGTCCTGGCGACTTCACGGCGGTCGGCGGCATCGACGGTGATCGAGCCGATCAACCTGTTATGAGCATGGAATGGCCGCTGCGCGAACTTTGTCGGCAGCGCCTGCCAGGTCGGCAAATCGACCATGTCTACGGCGCCAGGGGCTGCGATCTGCGGAATGCCGCGGGCGCCGGCATTCTCGAGCCGGTCTGCGCCGGAGCTGACGACCGAACCGGCAAGATGATTGGTGATCTCCTGCAGGCTGAAGTCGAACACCGCGCAGAAATGGTCCTGGCTGGCGATCGATTCGAAGGCCCGGCCCCCCATCCCGGTGGTGTGAAAGACTGCAACGTCATAGCCGCGCTGCTCCAACGCCGGCTTCAGCGTCTTCACATATCGCAGGCAACTGCTGCCCAGCGAAGTCATGCCGATGGTCGGTCCGACCGCCGGGGCCGAAGCACGGGATGCAAGCACGATCCTCGCCGCACCGACCACCGCGCCGCAGGCCTGGGAAAGGACCAGCTTGCAGATGGTGTTGAGGCCGTAGAGCCCGCCTGCCCACAGGATCATCATCAGGTCGGGCGCGACACGCTCGGGCGGAATGAGATGCGAGTAGGCGATGGTCGAGACGACGAATTTCGGCACGCCGAGCGGCAGGCACAGCGCGACATCGAGCGCCAAATCGGTTCCCATCGAACCACCGATGGCGATGAAGGCGTCGATCTCGCCGCGCTGGTGAAGCTGGCGCACCAGCTGAACGGCGCCGACGGCCATCAATGTCATGGCGGTGTTTTCATCGCCGCTCGAGACGATTTCGGCCATCGTCACGCCAGCGGCCCGCGCAACGGCATGCTTGTCGTGATCGGGACTATAGGCGGGGTCGCCCAGCACGCTGACATCCATCATCACGGCGCGGCCACTGGATGCCTCGATACACGCTTTCATGAACAGCAGTTCGTCGGTCTTGGTATCGCCCGTGCCGATGACCAGGATGCGGGGCGTCGCCATATCTGCAGACATCAGGCCTGCCTCCTCAGGGTTTGCAGGTTTTCGCCATTGAGGCGCATCGAAATCTCCCGTGCTGCGGTCACAACCGCAAGCCCTCGTTCCACGATCGTAGCCGGTGTCGTCCTGGCCTTCGGGGCTGCCACCGCAATTGTCCCCAGCGCAAGACCATCGGCGGCGCGGATTGCAGCCGCGACGCCGATCACGCCGTCCTCATGGCCCTGGTCGCAGATTGAATAGCCGCGGTCGCGCGCCTCGCCGATCGACTTTGAAATGGCGGCCGGCTCGACGAGGGTATGATCGGTGAAGGCCTCAAGCGAACCTGTCAGGCATGCTTTCACGGTCGCGTTGTCGGCGAAGGCGAGATAGGCGATGCCGGAGGCGGTGGAATGCAGCGGCAGAAGCTGGCCGACATCGATGTTCACCCGGTTTGCCCAGCTTGAATGCTCGACATGGACGGTGATCAGCCTGTCGACGCCGAATTCCGACAGATGCACCGTCTCGGTTGTCGAACCCGCCAAATCCTGCGCCACGGGAATTGCCGTTGGCAGGAACGGGAAGCAGGCTTCGCGGATACGCGCCAGCCGCGACAGGCCGGCGCCGAGGCGATAGTGCCGCGTGCCGGCATCCTGCTCGACGAAGCCATGGCCGCCCAGCGCCATCAGCAGCCGCCGCGTCGTCGCCTTGTCGAACGCACACCGCCGCGCGAGATCGGAAAGTCCGAGCTCGGGCTCGTCCGCCGTGAACAGCTCCAGAAGTGAAATCGCCTTGCCGACCGTACCCATCCAGCCTCCCGCTCGGATAGAAACTTAATGTGTGAATTAACTTGACAGGCATCCGCATTCTTTGCAAGTCTATATTCAAAATAAGGGTTCAAATAATGAACCGATGGCATTCAGGGAGCAGGCCGAGCGGCCGCGAACCCACGGGTTCGTAAAACTGGAGGGACAAATGTCAGCAGTTTCGGAACAGGCGCCCGCCAACAGGCTGCGCAAGAACAGTCTTGGCGTCGGCGCTATCACCTTCATGGTGATTTCGGCGGCGGCGCCGCTCACCGCGGTCGCCGGCGGCACGCCGCTCGGCATGCTTATGGGCAATGGGGCGGGCTTTGCCGGAACCTATCTTATCGTGACCGTGTTGCTGCTGCTGTTTGCGGTCGGCTACGTCGCCATGTCGCGCCATGTCGGCAATGCCGGCGCCTTCTATGCCTATGCCGCGCGCGGGCTCGGCGGTTTTGCCGGCGGCGCAACCGCAATCATCGCGATCCTGTCCTACAACGCCATGCAGATCGGGGTCATGGGCCTGCTGGGGGCCGCGACCGCCGGCCTGTTCGCCGGCTGGGGCATCGACCTGCCCTGGTGGGTGTGGAGCTTCATCGCCGTCGCCATCGTCGCGGTGTTGGGCTACCGCCAGGTCGACCTGTCGGCCAAGATCCTGACGGTGCTGGTGCTGTGCGAATACATCGTGGTGCTGGTGTTAGACCTCGCCATCCTCAAGACCGGTGGCGACAGCGGCCTCTCGGCGGCGCCGTTCAGCTGGAGCCAGATCGTCAGCGGCTCGCCCGCCATCGCCATCCTGTTCTGTTTCGCCGCCTTCATCGGTTTCGAGGCGACGACGATCTACGCCGAGGAAGCCCGCGACCCCAAGGTGACCATTCCGCGCGCCACCTATTTCTCCGTGCTGCTGATCGGCGTCTTCTACATGGTCACGGCCTGGCTGATGGCGGTCGGCGCCGGCGTCGACAAATTGTTGCCGGCACTGCAGGAGCTTCAGGATCCGACGACTTTCCTGTTCGGCCTGTCCGACCGCTACGCCGGAACCATGCTGTCGCACGCCATGGGCATCCTGTTCGTGTCGAGCCTGTTTGCCGGCGTGCTGGCGTTCCACAACGCGGTTGCCCGCTACATCTACGTCTCGGGCCGCGAGAAGCTGTTGCCTGAAGCGATCGGCGTGACGCATTCAGTGCACCAGAGCCCGCATGTCGCTTCCGTCATCCAGAGCGTGTTGGCAGCGATCGTCATCGGACTGTTCGCGATACTCGGCCTCGATCCGGTTCTGGCGCTGTTTTCCTGGCTGACTAATGTCGCGACGCTGGGAGTCATCGTCATGATGGCGGTGGCCTCGCTCGCCGTGGTGATGTACTTCCGCGCCAACCCGTCGACGCAGGAGAATGCGCTGAAGACCACCATCCTGCCTGGGCTGGCCTTCATCGCTTTCGTCGTCATCATCTACCTGATCGTCATTAATTTCGGTGGCCTGTCGGGCGCCAGCGGCTTCCTCGGCGCGTTGCTGCCGGGGTTGGTGCTGATTGCCGCGGTGGTCGGCCTGCTGCTTGCCGGTGCGTTGAAGAGCCGGGATCCGGTTGCCTTCGAAAATCTCGGCGTGCCGCTGAAGGACTAGGACAAAGGACAAGGGGGTAGCGCGTTCGGCGCCGCCCCTTTCCATCGCAAGGGAGTAACGGCGTTGAGCTTTGCCGAGAGCATCACCGTTGAGGCGCTGGAAGCCGATCCGTATCCGATCTATGCGAAACTGCGGCGCAGCGCGCCTGTCGCTTTCGTGCCGGCGGTCAATCTCTGGTTCGTCACCCGCTGGAAGGACGTCGAGACCGTCGCAAAGTCACCCGACATCTTCTCCGCTGTCGTCGGTACGTCTCCGGTCGAACGCTCGTTCGGCAAGCCGACCATCCTGACCACCGACGGCGAAACGCATAGACAGCTGCGCCAAGGCGTCGATCCGAAATACCGGCCGCGCACCGTCGCCGCCTATGCCGGCGATCTCGTACGGTCGATTGCCGAACCTTTTCTCGACCGGATCGCCGAACAAGGCTCCGCCGAGCTGATGGCGGATTATTTCGAGCCGGTGTCGACGCTCAGCCTGGCGCGCTCGCTTGGCCTTGCCGACATCGACATGCCGACGCTGCGCCGCTGGTTCTATGGCCTTGCGCAGGGCGCCATCAATTTCGAGAACGACCCGAAGCGGCAAGAGATCGCCGACGCGATCAGCGCCGAGGTCGGCGCAGCCATCCGGCCGACTCTGGATAGACTTGCGCGCGCCCCCGACGGCTCGGCGCTGTCGCATATGCTGCATGACGGCATGCCGGAAGGCACGACGCGGCCGATCGATTTCTTGATGCCGAGCATCAAGGTCATTCTGCTTGGCGGCATGCAGGAGCCCGGACATGGTGCCGGTTCGATCCTCGCCGGCCTGCTTGCGCATCCCGAACAATTGCGGCAGGTGCTCGCCGATCCCGAGACCTTTGTGCCCAGGGCTGTCGATGAAGGCTTGCGCTGGGTGGCGCCGATCGGAACCCAGACGCGGCAGACGACGCAGGCGGTCGAGCTTGGCGGCGTAACCATCCCTGCCGGCGCCGCGGTCGCTGCACTTGTCTCCTCGGCAAGCCGCGACGAGAGCCGCTTTGCCGATCCAGACCGCTTCGACATCAACCGCAGGGAAGGCAATCATGCCGCCTTCGGCTTTGGTCATCATTTCTGTTCGGGCCGGTTTTTCGCGCGCGAGCAGATGTGCCTTGCGTTAAGGCTGCTGCTCCTGCGCTTCCCCGATCTCAGCTTGGTGCCAGGCAAGGTGCCGGTGTTTCGCGGCTGGGAATTCCGCGCGCCAACCACGTTGTATGTTTCCCTGGGAGTCCGCCACCAATGATCAGCCAGAATGCCATCGACGCGCTGCGCAAGACGGAGATCGGCGAGCGGGGCTTGTTTATCGACGGCGTACAGGCCGCAGCGACGAGCGGCGCGACGCTGGCGGTGATTTCGCCGATCGACGGCCGCCCTTTTGCCAGCATCGCTGACGGCAATGCCGCTGACATCGATCGCGCGGTCCGATCGGCGCGAAAAGCATTCGAGAAGGGTTCATGGTCGCGCGCCGCCCCTGCCTTTCGCAAGAAGGTGCTGACGAAATTTGCCGAGCTGATCGAAAAACATGTCGATGAGCTGGCCGTGCTTGGCGTGCGCGACAACGGCACCGAGATCGGCATGGCCTACAAGGCCGAGCCGCTGTCGGCGGCCGGCACCATCCGCTACTACGCCGAGGCGATCGACAAGGTCTATGGCGAGATCGCGCCGACGGCCGACAATGTGCTCGGGCTGATCCACAGGGAGCCACTCGGTGTCGTCGGCGTCATCGTGCCGTGGAACTTCCCGCTGATGATCGGTGCCTGGAAGATTGCGCCCGCACTGGCCACCGGCAACAGCGTCGTCGTCAAGCCGCCGGAGATCGCCTCGCTGACCTTGCTGCGGCTGGCCGAACTCGCAAGCGAGGCTGGACTTCCCGAAGGCGTGTTCAACGTCGTTACCGGTCATGGTGCTGTCGCCGGCGAAGCGCTTGGCCTCCATATGGATGTCGACGCCATCGCCTTTACCGGATCGGGGCCGGTCGGCCGGCGGCTGCTCGAATACTCCGCCCGTTCCAATTTGAAGCGGGTCTTCCTCGAGCTTGGCGGCAAGTCGCCCAACATCGTCTTTGCCGACGCTCCGGACCTGAAGCAGGCGGCGGTCGTCTCGGCTAACGGCATCTTTCGCAATTCAGGCCAGGTCTGCGTGGCGGGCTCGCGTCTGCTCGTCCAGTCGTCGGTCTATGATCTTTTCATGGACGAACTTGTCTCGGCAACCACGCGGCTCAAGGTCGGCGACCCGCTCGATCTCGCCAGCGATATCGGTGCGGTATCGAGCGCCGAACAGCTGGACAAGAATCTCGGCTTCGTCGCCATGGCGCAAGCCGAAGGCGCCCGTCTCGTCGCCGGTGGCGAACGGATACTGACCGAGACCGGCGGCAGCTACATGGCGCCGACGATCTTCGAGAACGTGACGCAAGAGATGCAGTTGGCGCGCGAGGAGGTGTTCGGACCGGTGCTCGGCGTGATGCGCTTCGAGACCGAGGAGGAGGCGGTGCATCTGGCCAACTCCACTGTCTACGGACTTGCCTCGGCGGTGTGGACCGCCAATCTTTCCACGGCCCATCGCATGGTGCGCGCCATCAACGCCGGTGTCGTCCACGTCAACACCTATGGCGGAGCCGATATCACCGTGCCGCTTGGCGGCGTCAAACAGTCCGGTTTCGGCCGTGACAAGTCGCTGCATGCGCTGGAGAAATTTGTCGACCTCAAGACCGCCTGGATTGCGCTCTGAGCCTCGCGGAAAGGCCAGCATATCTGCTCTTTTCGTCAAGCTTGGCCTCAGAACGCCACGCTGGTGCTGGTTGGCGGCGATCAGGTCGTCGCTATCGGCAGCTCGACTAGCGTGGTGTCGCGGGTCCAGGCTTTGCGCGGAAAGCCGTGTTGCGACCGGCGGGTATCACAGCGTCCTACTCCGTTGTGCCGGCTTTTTTTCTGCGCCGATTGGTGTGCGACTGGGCGACGGCCATTCGTAATTCAGGTGTGACCTCCAAACGCGCATTCTCTGTCCCATGCGGGTCTTGCAGCCCCTGGACGTGGACGGTCGGGAATGGGAGCTCGATGCCCTGCTCCTTGAAGGCCTGGCGGAGGCGCAAAAAGAACCTGCCTTTCATGCTGAAGGCGCCTCCAGGTCTGGTCGTGACCTTGACCCTCAAGACGATGCCGTACTCGCCGAACTCCTGCACCCCCTGCATCTTGATCGGTTCGATCACCCAGTGTTTGAACTCCGGATCTTCCGCCAGTTCCAGGCCAATTCGCTTGATCAGTTTGCGAGCAAAGTCGATATCGGTGTCATAGCCAACGGTGATGTTGAATTTGTCGGTGACCCAGTCACGGCTCTGGTTCTGCACGGCGCCGAGTTCGCCGAAAGGTATCGTGAACAGCGGACCACGATGGTGGCGCAGCTTCACCGAGCGCAGCGAAAAGCTCTCCACCGTACCCCTGTAGCTGCCCGATGAAATGTATTCGCCGACACGGAAAGCATCGTCGAGCAGATAAAACACGCCAGAGATCACGTCCTTGACGATGGTTTGCGCGCCAAAACCCACGGCGACGCCGACGACGCCGGCGCCGGCGATCAGCGGGCCGATCTGGATGCCGATCGAAGCGAGCATCATCAGCACCGCCATCACGATGATCACTGCTAGCAGAATGTTCTGGATGATCGGCAACAGCGTGTGCAGCCGCGCCTGATGCGGATCGAGGGTGAGGATGTCTTCTTCGCTCACCACCGCTTGCGGTATCGCGACGCCCAGCTTTCGTTCGATCAAGGCTTTGATGATCGACCAGCCGAAATCGGCAGCAAGGGCAATGACCACGACGTTGATCAAGCCGCGCAATATGAGCATGGTGGTCGTATCGCTGCCGCGCATGGATTGCATGTCCAGGCCCAGTACGCGTGCGAGAAGGTAAGCCGCCGCGAGGATGAAAATCATCCGGATACCGCGATCGATGACAGCGATCGTCACCGCCGGGATCGTCGGCCGGCCGGCATCTTCCGAACCGGGCCGCAGGACGAAATTAACCCCGCGCTCTGTCAGCACAATTGCCAAAGGCAGGAAGAATGCGGTGAAGGTAAACCAGAAGAATGTGTAGAGGCCGGCAATGCGTTCGAGGAACAGAACGACGAAGTAAGCCGTCAACAACCATGTCACTGCCGTGTGACCGCTGTGGCGCGCGCCGTCTCGCTGCGTTCTTGGCCGACGCCAAATGGCCAGCAGGAAGAGCAACAGCAGGATGAAATCGGCGCCCACCGACAGGACCATCATTCCGTCCTGGTCTATGCCGAGACCCGGCAAGAGGACAAACGCGGCGGCGAAGAAGGCGAAAACGCCGACGATCCGGGGCAGCCAATAAGCCCAATGGTCAGCAGCTCCGTTGGTGATCGGCAGGGCACGAACCTCGATGGCGTGCTCGACCTCCATGAAAGAAGGGACGAGCGTGGCCATCACGTATAGGCGCACAGCCCACGTAAAGACCGCAGCCATCAGAAATGTCAGCACAATCTCGCGGATGAGCGCTGGCCAGTCGAACAGCATGAACGCACCGGCGCTGCCCAGCGCGAACGAGCCGATCATCATGCTGGAATAAAGCGTGCGGCCGCCGATCTTCTTGGCCCGCCCGATGGGCGTATCTCTGGGTTGCGCGATGATCCAAAGACGAAATGGACGGGTGAGCTTGTATATTGCCCAGGTGAGCGCCAGGCCGGCAGCGATAAAGATCGCAATCAGCACCAATATGCTGACGGGGCCCTTGCTGGACATATCGTCCATGGTATTGGCCCGGACGCGCGCGAACTGGTCCGGCAGCGAAGGCAAGGTTCGCACGATCTTTTCGATGTGATGCTTGATCCGATCGAGCGTCGAGGATGCCATAGTATTCATCTGGCCCGGTGCGGCCACGGCGTCGGCCGGCGGAGCGCCAGCCGCAGCAGGCGCTTCCGTTGATCCAGCGGCCGGATTTCGTTGCTCGGCCACCCAGGCCTTCACCGACGGATCATCGAGAAGCTCGAACAGCTGTTTGACCTTGTCGGGCGTGACGGCGGCCGGTGACTGCGCCTGTGCCGGGCCAGCCAGCAGGAGGGCGATGCCAAGGATGAGCGGCCCGGCAATCAGGGCAAACATCGTCGTTAGGCCTCCGGGACGCCGTGCCGGGCGCGCGAGCTTGCTGGCTCCCAATCGTCGTTTCATGAGCAGCATCGTGCGGTAACCTTCCGGTCAGATCGGCGAGCAAGGACAGCTATGTCCGTCGTTGCCCCCACCTTTAACAAGCCGATGTTGCGGTGCAAGTCTCATCGCACCTAGACCGTTGGGTAGGGCACCAGGCGACCGGCAAGGCTGTCATCACCAGCGCCAGCGTTGCGCTGCGTTCCTTGTCCCGACCACCTAGACGGGGTCGTTGTCGGTCGGGGGTTGCTCCGCGGCGGGAGCCTGTGACCATGCCGCATTGCACAATTTTGCGACCTTGCCCACAATGCACGCATGGTCCGCAGCTCACTCGCCGTCCTGGTCATCGACGAAAACCGTATCCGCGCCGCGATCATCGAGGCAGGTTTGCGCGAGGCCGGCCATGAGCGGGTCACCGTCATCCACGATGTGACCGGCATTGCGCGGCGCATCGCCGAGATCGAGCCGGACGTCA
Organism: Mesorhizobium sp. C416B; assembly: GCF_030323165.1. NCBI lineage: Bacteria > Pseudomonadati > Pseudomonadota > Alphaproteobacteria > Hyphomicrobiales > Phyllobacteriaceae > Mesorhizobium > Mesorhizobium sp. C416B. The sequence continues at coordinate 1,952,458 of NZ_CP100471.1, read as the reverse complement.
TCGTCATCGACCTGGAAAACCCGAACCGCGACATGCTGGAAAACATGTTCCAGCTGTCGCGTGCGGTGAAGCGGCCGATCGCCATGTTCGTCGACCGGTCGGACCAGGCATCGATCGAAGCGGCGGTCGATGCCGGCGTTTCGGCCTACGTCGTCGACGGCCTCAGGCAAGAGCGCGTCAAGCCGATCCTGGACATGGCGGTCAGCCGCTTCAACGCTTTCTCGCGCATGGCGCGCGAGCTGGAAGAGGTTCGAGGCGAGCTTGAGAGCCGCAAGGTGATCGACCGTGCCAAGGGCATCCTGATGAAGTCGCGCGGCCTGACCGAAGAGGCCGCCTACACGCTGCTGCGCAAGACGGCGATGAACCAGAACCGCAAGATCGGCGACATTGCCCAGAGCCTGGTGACTGCCGCCGGGCTGCTCGGGCCGCCGGAGGACGAATGAGCATGAGCGCCGAGCACCAGATCACCGCCGGCTTCATGCCGCTCTTCGACAGTGCCGTGCTGGTTGCGGCGGGTGAGCTTGGATTTGCCGCACGCGAGGGCATCGATCTCACACTGCACCGCGAGACCTCCTGGGCCAACATCCGCGACCGCATCGCCATCGGCCATTTCCACCTGGCGCACATGCTGGGGCCGATGCCGCTCGCCTGCAATCTCGGGCTGACGCCGCTTGCTTCCGAGACAATCGTGCCGTTTTCGCTCGGGCTTGGCGGCAATTGCGTCACCATCTCCAACGCCGTCTGGGAAGGCATGGCGGCACACGGCGCCATACCCGATCTCGAGCCCGCGCGCGCGGGCGCAGCCCTTCGTGCCTTCATTCGCGAGCGCGCCGGGGCTGGCGGCGATCCGCTGCGCTTTGCCGTGGTGCACCCGCATTCGGGGCATAATTACGAACTGCGCTACTGGCTTGCCGGGTGCGGCATCGATCCGGAGCGCGAGATCGAGATCGTCATCGTGCCACCGCCCTTCATGGCCGATGCGCTGGTCGCCGGGCGGATCGACGGCTACTGCGTCGGCGAGCCCTGGAACAGCGCGTCGGTCGCCGCCGGCACCGGCCATATCGTCACCGTCAAGGCGATGCTGTGGCGCAACAGTCCGGAGAAGGTGATCGGCGTGCGCAAGGCCTGGTCGCAGGAGAACCCGGTCGCGCTGGCAGCATTGCTGCGCGCGCTGCATCATTCGGCGCGCTGGTGCCAGGATCGGGGCAACCACGCCGAACTGGCTGGTGTGATGGCTCAAGCTGGCTTCCTGGGCCTGCCACCAGCTGTCCAGATGCCGATCCTGACCGGCCATCTTGAACTGGGCGGCGGCGCCGAACTGGATGTCGACGACTTCTTCCTGCCCTTCGACAAGGCGGCGAACTTTCCGTGGAAGAGCCATGCGCTGTGGTTCTATACGCAGATGGTGCGCTGGGGGCATGTCGAGCACACGCCGGAAAACCTTGCTATCGCCCGTGACTGCTACCGTCCGGACCTCTACCGCTCGGCGCTAAAGCCGCTTGGCGTTGCACTTCCCGGCGCCAATGCGAAGGTCGAGGGCGCGCTTAAGGTCGCCACGGCTGTCGGTGCGACCGGGGCAGGCTTGGTGCTTGGGCCGGACGGCTTCTTCGACGGTCAGACCTTCGACCCCGACGAGATCGACGGCTATATAGCGCGCCAGAAAGCGGCTCGCGCGGAAGCCTGATCATTCTCGCGCCATTCTTGTGCATTGCACAAAAAATGTGCGTGCGATTGCTGTAATGAACAATCTTTGACCTGCTTGCGATGTCGCCTCGCGTGCCGGCGTCTGGCGCGTAATGTTGATTTCATTTGGGTTTTTCGTTTCACTCAGAACTGGCACGGATCCTGCTTTGAATTAGCCAGGCCCTTCGCGGGTCACGGAACAGGCGTCCAATGGCGGGCGCCACAGGCAAAGCTGCCGCTCAGGTCAACGACGCGATCCCGGATGTACGGACGCGCGAGGCCTGGACGGCGGCTTTTTTGTTTTGGCCACTCGACGAAGCCCTCGCGTTCAACCGGAGATCACGATGAAAGAAAAAATAGGGAAATGGATCGGGACGGGAACATCGCTCAAGGATGTGACGCGCCGCGATTTTCTTGTCAGCAGCGCCATGACGGCCGGCCTGTTCGTGGCGGCCCGCAAGCTCTTCCCCTCGGGCGCCTATGCCGCCACGACCGCTCCGGAGGTCACCGGCGCCAAGCTCGGCTTCATCGCGCTGACCGACGCGGCGCCGCTGATGATCGCCAAGGAGAAGGGGCTGTTCGCCAAGTTCGGCATGCCCGACGTCGAGGTGCTCAAGCAGGCCTCCTGGGGCGCGACGCGCGACAATCTGATGCTCGGCGGAGAAGCCAACGGCATCGACGGCGCTCACATCCTGACGCCGCTGCCCTATCTCATGCACACCGGCAAGGTGACGCAGAACAACCAGCCGATGCCGATGGCTATCGTGGCGCGGCTCAACTACGACTGCCAGGGCATTTCGGTTGCGCAGGAATACGCCGGCACCGGTGTCGGCCTCGACGCCTCCAAGCTGAAGGACGCCTTCGCCGCCAAGAAGGCGGCAGGCAAGGAAATCAAGGCCGCCATGACGTTCCCGGGCGGCACCCATGATTTGTGGCTCCGTTACTGGCTAGCCGCCGGCGGCATCGATCCCGACAAGGACGTCTCGACCATTGTCGTGCCGCCGCCGCAGATGGTCGCCAACATGAAAGTCGGCAACATGGACGTGTTCTGCGTTGGCGAACCGTGGAACGAACAGCTCGTCCACCAAGGCGTTGGTTTCACCGCCGCTACCACCGGCGAACTGTGGAAGGGTCATCCCGAAAAGGCGCTCGGCCTGCGCGCCGAATTCATCGACAAATACCCGAACGCCACCAAGGCGATCGTGATGGCCGTCATGGAGGCCCAGCAATGGTGCGAGGCCACGGAGAACAAGGACGAGATGGCCGCCATCATCGGCAAGCGGCAATGGATGAACGTGCCTGTCGCCGACATTATCGGCCGCCTCAAGGGCGACATCAACTACGGCAACGGCCGCGTGGCCACCGGCACTGACCTCTATATGAAATTCTGGAAGGGTGGCGTCTCCTATCCCTACAAGAGCCACGACAGCTGGTTCCTCGCCGAAAACATCCGTTGGGGAAAATTCGCGCCGACCACCGACATCAAGACGCTGGTCGATCAGGTCAATCGCGAGGATATCTGGCGCGAGGCGGCGAAGGATCTCGGCGTTGCCGCAGCCGATATTCCGGCCTCGTCGTCGCGCGGCGTCGAGACCTTCTTCGACGGCAAGATTTTCGACCCGGCCAACCCGTCGGCCTATCTCGACAGCCTGAAGATCAAGGCATCGGCTTGACCGGCGCAAACGGCGCGTTGCGCCGTTTGTCGCCCCCAGCGCAACGGCGCTTCGCCGCTTGTCGCCCGCATCGACCCCGGAGTTATACTCAGACATGTCCATCCAAGCCATTGAGGAAACCACGGTGAAGGCGTTCCCCGCGAAGCCTGCCGCGGTCATCGCTTTCACCGCCAAAGCGCGGCGCCGCTTCGACCCGATCGCGATCGCCGGCAGGCTGGCCACCGCCCTGGTGCCGCCGGTCATCGTTATCGCCTTCATGCTGGTCGTGTGGCAGATCGCCTGCTCGTCGCCGACCGCCAGCCTACCGCCGCCCAGCCAGGTGTGGAACGAGGCCTATGACCTGATCGCGCATCCGTTCTTCAACAACGGCCCGCAGGATATCGGCCTTGCGTGGCGGGTGCTGATCTCTCTGCAGCGCGTCGCCATCGGCTTCGGCCTGGCGGCGATCCTCGGCGTCGCGCTCGGCGCCCTGGTCGGCCAGTCGATCTGGGCCATGCGTGGCCTCGATCCGGTGTTCCAGATACTGCGCACCGTGCCGCCGCTGGCCTGGTTGCCGCTGTCGCTGGCTGCTTTCCGCGATTCCAGCCCGTCGGCGCTGTTCGTTATCTTCATCACCTCGATCTGGCCGATCATCATCAACACCGCCGTCGGCGTGCGAAACATTCCGGAAGACTACCGCAACGTCTCACGCATCTTGCGGCTCAACCAGTTCGAATTCTTCGTCAAGATCATGGTTCCGGCCGCCGCACCCTACATCTTCACCGGCCTCAGAATCGGCATCGGCCTGTCCTGGCTCGCCATCGTCGCCGCCGAAATGCTGACCGGCGGTGTCGGCATCGGCTTCTTCATCTGGGACGCCTGGAACTCGTCGCGGCTGCCCGACATCATCGTCGCGCTCGCCTATATCGGCGTCACCGGTTTCTGCCTCGACCGCCTGGTCGCTGCGGTCGGCGCTTTCGTCACCCGCGGCACAACGGCAAAGTGAGGAGAGGGCGATGACGGCCTATCTGAAGCTCGACCATATCGACAAATCCTTTGCCCGCGGCGGTCAGGTCAGCGAGGTGCTCAAGGACATCAGGCTGACCATCGACAAGGGCGAATTCGTCTCCATCATCGGCCATTCCGGCTGTGGCAAGTCGACCTTGCTCAATCTGATCGCCGGGCTGACCAAGGTTTCCGCCGGCGCCGTGCTGCTTGAAAACAAGGAGGTCGACAGCCCCGGACCCGAGCGCGCCGTGGTGTTCCAGAACCACAGCCTGCTGCCATGGCTCACCGTCTACGAAAACATCAGCCTGGCGGTGTCGAAAGTCTTTGGTCGTTCCAAGAGCAGGACCGAACGGCATGACTGGATCATGCGCAATCTTGATCTCGTGCAGATGGCCCATGCCAAGGACAAGCGGCCGGCCGAAATATCGGGCGGCATGAAGCAGCGCGTCGGCATTGCCCGGGCGCTTGCCATGGAGCCGAAGATCCTGTTGCTCGACGAGCCGTTCGGTGCACTCGACGCGCTGACGCGCGCCCATCTTCAGGACGCGGTCATGGACATCCATTCCAGGCTCGGCTCGACGACGATCATGATCACCCACGATGTCGACGAGGCGGTATTGTTGTCCGATCGCATCGTCATGATGACCAACGGTCCGGCGGCTACCATCGGCGAGGTGCTTGCGGTGCCGCTGGCACGGCCGCGTCGCCGCGTCGAACTCTCTTCCGACCGCACCTTTTTGCGCTGCCGCGAAGCGGTGCTGAAGTTCCTCTATGAACGTCATCGCTTCGTCGAAGCCGCGGAGTAACGCCATGACCGAAAAGCTCGTCATCATCGGCAACGGCATGGCCCCTGGGCGCATGCTGGAGCATCTGCTCGAACAGGCGCCGGGCCGCTACACCGTGACCATCTTCAACGCCGAGCCGCGGGTGAATTACGACCGCATCATGCTGTCGCCGGTTCTCTCCGGCGAAAAGGCCTATGAGGAAATCATCATCCACGGCGACGGCTGGTACATCGCCAACAACATCACCCTCTACAAGGGTCACAAGATCGTCGCCATCGACCGGGCGGCCAAGACCGTCACCTCCGACCACGGCGTCACCGAGCCTTACGACAAGCTCGTCATCGCCACCGGATCAGTGCCTTTCATCATTCCGGTGCCCGGTCACGATCTGCCGGGCGTGCTGACCTATCGCGACCTCGACGATGTTCAGGCCATGATGCTTGCCGCCCAGTCGCGCGCCAAGGCCGTGGTCATCGGCGGCGGCCTGCTCGGGCTGGAGGCGGCAGCAGGTTTGAACGCCCAAGGCATGGACGTCACCGTGCTGCATGTCATGCCGACATTGATGGAGCGTCAGCTCGATCCAGCCGCCGGCTATCTCCTGCAGCGCGCGGTGGAACAGCGCGGCATCAAGGTCATCACCAAGGCCAACACCCAGGCGATCACCGGCAACGGCAAGGTCGGGCAGGTGGAGCTTGCCGACGGCACCATCATCCCGGCAACGCTGGTGGTGATGGCGGTCGGCATCCGGCCGAATGCGGCGCTGGCCAAGGAGGCCGGCATAGCCGTCAATCGTGGTATTGTCGTCGATGCCGGCATGCGCAGCAACGACCCCGACGTCTACGCGCTCGGCGAATGCGCCGAGGTCAACGGCCAGGTCTACGGGCTGGTCGCGCCGCTCTACGAGATGGCGCGCGTTGCCGCGAACCAGTTGGCCGGCAACGAGGCAGCGGCCTTCGTCCACATGGACACGCCGACCAAGCTCAAGGTCACCGGCATCGACCTGTTCTCGCTTGGCGACTTCGCCGAAGGCGAGGACCGCCAGGAGATCGTGCTGCGCGATGCCGCCGCCGGCGTCTACAAGCGCCTTGTGCTCAAGGACGACCGCATCATCGGCACCGTGCTTTATGGCGAGACGGCGGATGGGGCCTGGTTCAACGATCTCAAGAAGAAGCAGACCGACATATCGGAGATGCGCGACACGCTCATCTTCGGCCAGTCCTACCAGGGGGGTGCCCCGCTGGACCCTATGGCGGCCGTTGCAGCCTTGCCGGATGATGCGGAAATCTGCGGCTGCAACGGCGTTTGCAAGGGAAAGATCACCGGCGCGATCACGGCCAAGGGCCTGGCTTCGCTCGACGACGTGCGCGCCCACACCAAGGCATCGGCTTCCTGCGGTTCGTGCACCGGGCTGGTCGAGAAGCTGATGGTGCTGACCATCGGCGAGAAATACAACCCGGCCGCCGTGCAACCCATGTGCGGCTGCACCACGCTCGGCCATGACGAGGTGCGCCGGCTGATCATCGCCAAGAGCCTGAAGACCATTCCCGCCGTCATGCAGGAGCTGGAATGGACGACCTCCTGCGGCTGCGCAAAATGTCGGCCGGCGCTCAACTACTACCTCGTCTGCGACTGGCCGAACGATTACGCCGACGACTATCAGTCGCGCTTCATCAACGAACGCGTCCACGCCAACATCCAGAAGGACGGCACCTATTCGGTGGTGCCGCGCATGTGGGGCGGCGTCACCAACGCCGCCGAACTGCGCGCCATCGCCGACGTCGTCGATAAGTTCGAGATACCGATGGTCAAGGTCACCGGCGGCCAGCGCATCGACATGCTGGGCATCCGCAAGGAGGATCTGCCGGCGGTGTGGGCCGATCTCGGCCAGGCCGGCTTCGTCTCAGGCCATGCTTACGCCAAGGGCCTGCGCACGGTGAAGACCTGTGTCGGCTCCGACTGGTGCCGCTTCGGCACGCAGGATTCGACCGGCCTCGGCATTCGCATCGAGAAATTCATGTGGGGCTCGTGGACCCCGGCCAAGGTCAAAATGGCGGTGTCGGGCTGTCCGCGCAACTGCGCCGAGGCGACCTGCAAGGATGTCGGCGTGATCTGTGTCGACAGTGGCTACGAGATCCATTTCGCCGGCGCCGCCGGCCTCGACATCAAGGGCACCGAAGTGCTTGGCCTGGTCAAGACCGAGGACGAGGCGCTGGAGCATATCGTGGCGCTGACGCAGATGTATCGCGAGCAGGGCCGCTATCTCGAGCGCATCTACAAATGGGCCAAGCGCATCGGCATCCCCGAGATCAAGCGCCAGATCATGGACGACGGTGCAAAGCGCAAGGCCTATTACGAGCGCTTCGTCTTCAGCCAGAAATTCGCCCAGGTCGACCCGTGGTCGGAACGCGTCTCCGGCAAGGACAAGCACGAGTTCCGGCCAATGGCTTCTGTCGGGTTTGCGCAGGCGGCGGAGTGATCAAAATGGACTGGATATCGATCGGCTCACTCTCCGACATCCCGCGGCGTGGCGCGCGCTGCGTCGACACACCCGAGGGTAAGATCGCCGTCTTCCGCACGCAGGACGATCAGGTCTACGCCATCGACGATCATTGCCCGCACAGAGGTGGGCCGCTGAGCCAAGGCATCGTCCACGGCACCGCCGTCACCTGTCCCTTGCACAATTGGGTCATCTCGCTGGAGACGGGCAAGGCGCTCGGCGCCGACGAGGGCGCCGTGCGCACCATTCCTGTGCGGATCGAGGGCGAGCTCCTGTTCATTGCGCTGAAAGCGCTGGCCAGCCGCGCGGCCTGAAGCATGGAACTGGGCGAAGCGCGCGAGGTGAGGACCACCTGCCCCTATTGCGGGGTGGGTTGCGGCGTGCTGGCGAAAGTCGCCGCGAACGGTGAAGTCAGCGTCCGCGGCGACCCCGACCATCCAGCGAACTTCGGCCGGCTCTGCTCCAAGGGCTCGGCCCTGGCCGAAACCATCGACCTCGACGGCAGGCTGCTCTACCCCGAAGTCCACGGTCGCCGTGCCGGCTGGGACGAGGCGCTCGACCGCGTCGCTTCGACCTTTTCGCAAACCATCGCCGAGCACGGTCCTGACTCCGTCGCCTTCTATGTCTCCGGCCAGTTGCTGACCGAAGACTACTATGTCGCCAACAAGCTGATGAAGGGCTTCATCGGCTCGGCCAACATCGACACCAATTCGCGGCTATGCATGGCCTCCTCGGTTGCCGGCCACCGCCGCGCCTTCGGCTCCGACACCGTGCCCGGCACCTACGAGGATCTCGAGCTCGCCGACCTGATCGTGCTGGTCGGCTCCAATCTCGCCTGGTGCCATCCCGTGCTCTTCCAGCGCATCGCGGCGGCCCGGGAAAAACGACCGGAGATGAAGGTCGTGCTGGTCGACCCGCGCCGCACCATGACCGCTGATATCGCCGACATTCACCTGGCGATCGCGCCGGATGGCGACGTTGCTTTGTTCACCGGCCTGCTCGCCTGGCTCGGCCGGCACAACGCACTCGACCGTGGCTATGTGACCGCACACACGACCGGCTTCGGCCAAGCTCTCTTCGCCGCATCGGCGCTCGACCTTGCCGGCATCGCCGCCGCCACCGGCCTGAGCGAGGACGAGCTCACCCGCTTCTACAACCTGTTCGCCGCGACTGCGAAAACCGTCACGGTCTACAGCCAGGGAGTGAACCAGTCGTCTTCGGGCACTGACAAGGTCAACGCCATCATCAACTGCCATCTCGCCACCGGCCGCATCGGCAAACCTGGGGCAGGGCCGTTTTCAGTGACCGGCCAGCCCAACGCCATGGGCGGCCGCGAGGTCGGCGGCATGGCCAATATGCTGGCCGCCCATATGGAGATCGAAAACCCCGAGCACCGCGACCGCGTGCAGCGTTTCTGGAATGCGCCGGCCGTCGCCCAAAAGCCCGGTCTGAAGGCGGTCGAGATGTTTCAGGCGGTGGCCGACGGGCGCATCAAGGCGCTGTGGATCATGGCCACCAACCCGGTCGATTCGATGCCGGATGCCGATGCCGTCGAGGCAGCGATCAAGGCCTGCCCGTTTGTCGCGGTTTCGGATGTGCTGGCGAGCACGGACACCGTGCGCCACGGCCATGTGCGGCTGCCCGCCGCCGCATGGGGCGAGAAGGACGGCACCGTGACCAATTCAGAGCGCCGCATCTCGCGCCAGCGCAGCTTTCTTGCGGTGCCTGGTGAGGCGCGGCCGGATTGGTTGATCGTCGCCGAGGTGGGCAAGCGGATGGGGTTTGACGAGGCGTTTTCCTATTCGTCGCCAGCGGAAATCTTCGCCGAACACGCCGCGCTGTCGGGGTTCGAGAATGACGGCGCACGGGATTTCGATATTGGTGGTTATGCTGGTGTTGATAAGGAGGCCTATGCAGCGCTTGAGCCTTTCCAATGGCCGGCGCCGAGCCCAGCCACCCCCCTCTGGCCTGCCGGCCATCTCCCCCGCAAGGGGGGAGATCAGCCGTCGCCTCGGCCTTCGCCAATTACCAACGATGCAGAAGATATGCCGGCGTCAAAGCTGCCAATCTCCCCCCTTGCGGGGGAGATGTCCGGCAGGACAGAGGGGGGTGTTCAAGCGGGACTTGACCCTTCCAGCACCCGCTTCTTCGCCAACGGCAATTTCTACAATCCCGACCGCAAGGCGCGCTTCATCGCCATTCGTCCCATCGTCGAGACACGCACCAGCCCGGACTATCCGCTGATCCTCAACACCGGCCGTGTTCGCGACCATTGGCACACGATGACCCGCACTGGGAAAAGCCCACGTCTCTCCCAGCACATGGCCGAGCCCTTCGTCGAGATCCACCCGGCGGATGCCACGCATCACGGCATTGGCGACGCCGACATCGTGCGCGTCTCCAGCCTGCGCGGGGATGTGCTGGTGCGCGCGCTGGTGACGGCACGCCAGCGCCGGGGGAGCGTGTTTGCGCCGATGCACTGGACCGATCAGTTTTCGGCAAAGGGCCGCCTCGACACGCTGACCGCGCCTCTGACCGATCCGGTTTCCGGCCAACCTGCGCTGAAACATGTCGGCGCCCGTATCGAGAAATTCGCCGCGAGAGCCTTCGGCTTCGCTGTGGTGCGCCGCAAGCCGGTGGCGCTCGCAGCAGATTACTGGGCCGTGGCCAAATGCAAGGGCGGCTGGCGGGTGGAGCTTGCCTTTGCCGGCGATGACATCGACTGGGCTGGTTTTGCTGGTTCGCTTTTCGATGTTCCCGTAGCCGACATGCTCGCCTATCACGACCGCGATACCGGCCAGCATCGCATTGCTGCCTTTGACGACCAGCACCTCGCCGGGGCTTTGTTTATCGCGTCGGGACCGGTGGCGGTTTCGCGGGGTTGGGCGGCACAGCAACTCCAGGAGGTTCACACCAGCCAGCGCGAACGCTTCAGGATCGTCGCCGGTCGCGCCGGCGCTGATCGGCCCGATGCGGGCGCGACCGTCTGCTCCTGTTTCAGCGTCGGGGTCAACCAGATCGTGGCGGCAGTGGCGGCCGGGTGCACGACAGTCGAAGCCGTAGGCGGCGCCCTGAAGGCCGGCACAAATTGCGGCTCCTGCCGGTCCGAGATCCGGGCGGTCATCCAGGCCAATCGGGTTCAGGCTGCGGAGTAGGTGCGGCTGGATCTGACGATATCCTCTTGGGCCACCATGGTCATCGATTGCGGAAGGTGGTGGCTGTCTAATCCAGCCGGTCGCGCAGGATGCTCCAGGGGAGCAGCATATTCGGTGCATAGCGCACGAGCTTGTGCAGCGGGATCGGCGCTGGCGGCGCGAAGGGGAGCGGCAGATCGCGGGCGTCCGTTCCGCTCGCCCAGTTGGCCAGCACCTTGCCCATTGCCGTGGTCATGGCGATGCCGCGGCCGTTGCAGGCGAAGCCTGCGATCAGGCCTGGGCCGAGGTCGATGAGACGCGGCAGGAAATCCGGCCCCACCGCCGCCACGCCTGTCCAGCTGTAGGCAAGCGGCGGCAGGTCAGGCAAATCGAGATGCCTGGCGAGCCGTCGCCAGATTGTTTGCGGCACCCGCGTCTCGGCGCCGGCTCCGACGACATGCATGCCGCCGCTGATCAGCCGGTTCTGGCCATCGCAGCGGCACGTGAACAGGTTGCGCCTGGTGTCGCCAACGCCCTGGCCGCCGGGCATCAGGCGCGCGCGTATGGCGCGCGACAGCGGCGCAGTGGCGATCTGGAAGACTTTCAGCGGGATATACGTCCGTGCCAGTGTCGGGTTCAGCTCTCCACCATAGGCGTTGGTGGCGACCAAGACCTTGCCCGCTCGCACAGTGCCGGACGCAGTCTTCAAGGCCCAGCCATCCGGCGTGCGGTCGATGGAAGTGACACGCGTCTGCTCGAAGATGCGTGCGCCAACCTTTTCCGCGGCGTCGGCCAGGCCGCGCGCATACTCGACCGGATTGAGGACGCCGCCCGAGTTGTCCATCCAACCGCCGGCGTAGCCGCCGATACCGGTGAGCGTCGTGACCGCCTTGGCATCGAGCGTTACGGTCGGCCTGCCCCGCGCCGCCCATTGCTCGGCGCGCGATCGCGTCTTTTCCAGCGCGGCGGACGAATGCGCCGGCTGGATCCAACCGTTCTGCACAGCGTCGCATTCGATGCCATGCCGCTTGATCAGGCCGAAGACGAGGTCAGCGCTTCCCGCGGCGAAATCGATCAGCCTCCCGCCGCGCTCGGGTCCGAGTTCGGCGATGATGTCGTCTGGATCCCGCTTGGCGAAGTTCGGAACGACGAAGCCGGCATTCCGGCCGGTCGCACCCCAAGCGATGAATTCGGCTTCGAGGACCGCGACCGAAAGCCCTTTCTCAGAGGCATGCAATGCCGTCGACAGGCCGGAAAAGCCGCCGCCCACAATCGCGAGATCGACGTCGAGTCCGCCTTGCAGCGCGCCCCGGTCGCGGCGGTTGCGGCTGACGGCATGCCAGAGCGAAACGCCATACGCTTGCTGCCGGATCATGGCATTCATGATCCGGCCTCGTTCTCGTTGGCCGCCGCCTTTGTCTGTGTGCCGGGCTTCGGTCGGCGCGGCCGGTCGCCGAACAATCCGTTAGGCCGCATCAGCAGGATGACGCAGAGCATGACGCCGATGGCGACGATCTGCAGTGAGGCCGCGCGTGCTTGCTGCTCGGGCGCAAACAGCACGCTGGTCAGCGTGCCCGACCCCGCCCATATCGCCCAGACCAGGATGCTGCCGGCAACGGCGCCGGCATTGCTGCCCGAGCCGCCGACGATCAGCATCACCCAGACCTGGAAGGTCAGGATCGGCAGATAGTTATCGGGCGCGATGAAGCCGGTGAAATGCGCCTGCAAAGCGCCGGCCAGCGCCATGATAGCGCCGCCGACGGCGAAGGCCTGGACGCGGTAGAAGCGCGCGCTCTTGCCCAGCGAAATCGCCGCTCGCTCGTCCTCGCGCAGCGCCTTGAGCACGCGGCCCCAGGGGCTGCGCGACAGGTGCTCCAGAGCGAGATAGGCGATCAGCGTCACAGCCGAAACGACGGCGAGGTTCGACAGGTTGAACAGCAGCGGCGTTTCGGCAAGGCCGCCGAACGGGCGCGGGATGAAACCGATGCCGAACGGGCCGCCGGTGAGTTTCTGCGCGTTGAGCGCGACCAGCTGCACGACGACGGCGACGCCGAAGGTGGTGATCGCCAGGTAGTCGGATCGCAGACGCAGCGTGGCCATGCCGGTAAGTGCTGCGGCGATACCGCCGACGACCATGGCGCCCGCCCAGCCGAGCAGGATCGGCAGACCGAAGCCGCCGAAGCGCGCGGCATCGTCCGGGGTCGTCAGCAGCGCCGATGTATAGGCGCCGATGGCGACGAATCCGGCAAGGCCGACATTGAAAAGGCCAGTCAGCCCCCACTGCAGATTGAGCCCCAGTGTGACCAGCGAAAAGATCAGTGCGGTGGTCAGGAAGAAGGCGCCGTAGCCGAGCAGGTCCATCAGCGTTCCCTCACACCAAACAGGCCGATCGGCCGAACGAACAGCACCGCCATCAGGATGATGAAGGAGATTGCGGCGCGCCATTCGGCGCCGATCAGCTGCACCGCACCGGCTTCGGCAAGACCGATGATCAAGCCGCCGAGCACAGCGCCCGGAATGCTGCCGATGCCGCCGAGGATGGCTGCTGCAAACATCGGCAGCAGCATGTCGAAGCCCATGAACGGGCGGATCTGCACCAGAATGCCGATCATCACGCCGGCCACGCAGGCCAGCGCCCCGCCGATGATCCAGGTGACGCGCACCACGGAGGCAACATCGATGCCGACGATGCGGGCCAGGGCCGCATTTTGGCTCAGCGCCTGCATGGAGCGGCCGGTCTGCGTGCGTGTCATCAACAGATGCACGCCGAGCACCAGCACTGCGGTCAGCAGCAGCAGCGCGATCTGATCGGGCGTGATGCGGATGCCGAAGCCGACCGGCATGGCGATCTGGATCGCCCGGCTGAAATAGGTCGGGCGTGAGCTGAAGGTGAATTCGAGCAGGCTGCGCAGCGCCATCGAGGCGCCGAAGCTCGCCATCACCACGATGATGGCTTGCCCCTGCGAGCGCAGCCGCGAAAACAGCACCTTGTCGAGCAACAGCGCCAGCAGGGCGGTGAAAGCCATGCCGACAACCAGCGCAACCAGCAGCGGCCAGCCGAAGGACAGCGGACCAATGGGCGCCACCTTGCCGAACATCGCGCCGATGGCGCTGACGACGGCGAGCGTCGCATAGGTGCCCCAGGCCATGAAGTCGCCATGGGCGAAGTTCGAGAAGCGCAGGATCGAGTAGGTCAGCGTCACGCCGATGGCGCCAAGGCCGATCATCGAGCCGGTCAGCAGCCCATCGACGACAAATTGCAGGCTCATGCCGCGCCTCCCTTGCCGACGGGGGACGGGCGTTGGCCGAGATAGAGTTCGGCGACGACAGGATCGTTCCACAATTCGGATGCCACACCCTCGTGCCGGTCCCTGCCTTCGACCAGCACATAGGCGCGGTCGCCGATGGCAAGCGCTGCCTTGGCGTTCTGTTCGACCAGCAGGATGGTGACGCCGGACCTGCGGATGCCGGCCAGCATCTCGAACACCGTCGATACGAATTTCGGCGAAAGGCCGGCCGACGGTTCGTCGAGTACCAGCACCTTGGGATGGACGATCAGGGCGCGCGCGACGGCAAGCATCTGCCGCTGTCCGCCCGACAGATTGCCGGCGGCGGTGCGGCGCTGGCGGACGAGGTCGGGGAAGGCCGTGTACATTTCCTCGATGCGGGCAGGGATTTCGCGTCGCTCGAGGATGCCGCAGGCGACTTTCAGATTGTCCTCGACCGACATCAGCGGGAAGATGTTCTCCGTCTGCGGTACGAAGGCCAGGCCGAGCCTAACCATGGTGTGGGCGGGAGCAGCAGTTATGTCCTTGCCGTCCAGGAACACCGCGCCGCCGGTGATCGGGACAAGGCCGGCGATCGCCTTGATGAAGCTCGACTTGCCGGCGCCGTTGGGACCGAGCACGACGACGATCTCGCCCTTGCCGACGGTGATCGAGGCGCCGCGCACGATCGGCACGCCGGGCTCGTAGCCGGCTTCGAGGTTGCGCACGTCGAGGACCGTCTCACTCATGCTGGGCCTCCGAGATAGGCCTCGATGACGCGCGGGTCGCGGGCGACCTCTTCCGCAGTGCCTTCGCTGAGCAACTGGCCGCTCGCCATGACCAGCACGCGGTGGCAGAGCCGCGTCACCATGTCGATATTGTGCTCGATCAGCAGAAAGGTGATGCCGCGCGCGTTGATGTCGCGGATGCGGTCGATGATGATCTCGAGCAGCGTTGCGTTGACGCCGGCCGCCGGCTCGTCGAGCAGGATGATCGCCGGATCGGCCATCATGACGCGGGCGAGTTCGAGCAGCTTGCGTTGACCGCCGGAAAGCACGCGTGCCGGTTCGTGCGCCAGCCGAGCGAGCGAGACGAGCTCGAGCAGCTCGAGTGCCTTTGCCCTGGCTGCTCTTTCCTGTGCCGCCACTCGCCACGGCGTGACGAAGTTGGCGAGCAATTTTTCGCCGGCTTGGCCCTGCGCCGCCAGCATGATGTTTTCGATCAGCGTCAGATTGGGCAGGGGGCGCGGGATCTGGAAGGTGCGGCCAAGACCACGGCCGATACGCAGATGAGCGGCTTCGCCGGAGACGCGCGTGCCATTGAGCAGGATATCGCCGCTGGTTGGCAATATGCTGCCCGCCAACAGATCGAACATCGTCGTCTTGCCGGCGCCATTGGGTCCGATCAGGCCGAGGATTTCGCCCGCTTTGACATCAAACGAGACATTGTCGACGGCGACAAGGCCGCCAAAACGCCTGACGACGTTTCGTGCCGTCAGAACTGGCGCACGGGTCTCCTGCCGTTGGCGCTCCGCTGCATCGCTCATCAAACCCTCTGGCCGAAGACGATCGTTGTCGCCTCCTGATTTTTGATTTGTGATCACACTTGCGTTGATCACGCTATTCGGCTTTAATTTCATTCGCAAGCCGAAAACGGGGCAAATGCCGGTAATGCAGAAGGCTGCCATCGACAAGAACAACGGGACGATCGCAGCCCAGCTTACGCCGGTCGGCCGCGAGACGGTGCAGGATCGCGTCTATTCCGAGTTGCGCCGTGCTCTGATCGGTGGCCTTTTCGAGCCGAACCAGGTGCTGACTATCCGCGGTCTCGCCGATGCGCTGGTCACCTCGACCATGCCGGTACGCGAAGCGCTTGGACGGCTGATCACGGAAAAGGCGCTGGAGGCGCTGCCCAACCGCTCGGTGCGCGTGCCGCCGATCACGCTGGAGCGCATCGACGACCTCCTGCGCGCCCGCTCACTCATCGAAGGCGAAGCGATCGCGCTTGCCGCCACGCGTATGAGCCCGCGCCAGATCGCATCGATCGAAGCCATGCTGGGCGAGTGGGACGAGATGCGGGCCCTGAAGCACAAGAAGGATATCGATCGCGAAGCGACGCTCAACCAGAGCTTCCATTTTGAGATCTACCGCTGCTGCGGCTCGGCTGTGCTGATCCCGATGATCGAAAGCCTCTGGCTTCAATCGGGTCCCTGCATCCGCGTCGCCATCTATGCCTTCTCCGAGGCAGGCGAGGTTGATACCGCCCACTATCATCGTCGAATTGTCGCGGCACTTGCCAAACAGGATGCGCAAGCGGCGCGCGAGGCGCTGGTAGCCGACATCAGCCGCCCCTTCGCCTTCCTGCGCGACAAACTTCAATCGGCGAAGGACTGACATGCCCAAGCCCGCCATCGGCATCACAGAACCACGCTCGAAGCTTTCCGTGACGGCGCTGCTATTGCCCGAAAAGGCGCCGGAGAATGCCGCCTTCCTGCTGGCGTATCTGGCGCAGCCACGCATCATCCCAGGCATCCATGCGATGTGGACAGGACCGGAAATCTCGTGCCCGGTTCCGTCAGCCGATCTCCACGGCCAGGCCTATGCCCAGTCTTTGCCACCGGAGAATGCAACGCTGACGCCGCAGCCCGGCGATATCGTGCTGTCCTATGTGCCGCCACGCGTGTGGGGCGGCAATCCCAATGCCATCTTCGATATCGGCCTGTACTACGGGCAGGGGGCGCGGCTGCTGTTCCCGATCGGCTGGCTGGCCGGCAGCGTGGTCGCGCAAGTGCTTGCCGGAGAGCGCGATCAGTTTGCCGCCGCCTGCGGCGTCATCCGCCGCAACGGCGCCTGTGACATCACCTTCAGCCTGGTGGAGGCCTGAATGGCCGACGACAGTTTCGAACTCTTCGATCTGCGCGTCGAAGCGGTCATCCCCGAGGGCAAGCCGGTCTATTGCGGCGCCAGGGCCGGCGACTATTTCGAACTCAAGGGCGAAATGCTCTCGCTGCCGGCAGGGCAGGGTTTTTCGATCTATTCGATCTCGGCCGTGTTGCCGCTCCTGGCGGCAAAGCAGCGCCCGACGCATGCAAATGACTGGATGACCTCGGATGCCGAGATCGCCTGTCCCGATCCCAATTGCGCCAGCCGGCTCCGCATCGTCAGGCTTGCCAAGCGGCGGTTCAGCCATGCCGAAACCACGGCCGTGCCGCTGCCGAAGGAGACCGACAAGGGATGACCGCCAGGACCATCGAACTCAGCCCCGGCTATGGGATCTCGCGAGTCATCCGCGGTGGCTGGCAGCTGGCCGGCGGGCATGGCGCCGTCGACCGCAGCCAGGCGGTGACCGACCTCATCGCCACTTTCGATGCCGGCATCTGGACCTATGACTGCGCCGACATCTACACCGGCGTCGAGGAACTGATCGGCGCCGCGCGCCTGCGGCTGGCCGGCGAGCGCGGTCTCGATGTCGCGGCCAGGATGAAGGTGCACACCAAGCTGGTGCCGGACCTCGAACGACTGGCAGGCATCAGCCGCGACTACATCAGGGGCATCGTCGATCAGTCGCTTCGCAGGCTCAAGACCGAGCGGATCGACCTCGTGCAGTTTCACTGGTGGGATTATGACCAGCCTCGTTACGTCGAGGCGATGGGTTGGCTCGACGAGCTTCGGCTGGAAGGCAAGGTGCGCAATCTCGGCACCACCAATTTCGATACGCCGAGGCTAGCCGAAATCCTCTCCGCGGGCATCCCGCTGGTCAGCCAGCAACTGCAATATTCAGTGCTCGACCAGCGGCCGGCAAACAGCCTTGCGGGCCTTGCCGCTAAGAACGGTGTCCGCTTCCTCTGCTACGGCTCGGTGGCGGGCGGCTTCCTCAGCGACAAATGGCTTGGCGTGGCCGAGCCCTCCACGCCGCTCGAAAACCGCTCGCTGGTCAAATACAAGCTGATCATCGACGACTTCGGCGGCTGGGAGCTGTTCCAGTCCCTGCTCAAGGCGCTGAAAGCGGTCGGCGATCGCCACGGCGTCGACATTGCCACCATCGCCTCGGCATGGGTGCTCGAGCAGCCGCAGGTCGCGGCCGTCATTGTGGGTGCGCGCAACCAGGCACATGCGCTGGCCAATACGAAAATCATGGACGTCGCGCTCGACGCCGACGATCGCGCGCGGATTGCTGCCGCCATCGCACAAGGCACCGGCCTCGCGGGCGATGTCTACGCGCTGGAGCGCGACCGTCATGGCCGCCACGGCTCGATCATGCATTACAACCTCAATGCGGGGAAGAAATGAGCGGAGAGCCTTCCCTTTTTTCGCGTGCCAGCGCTGAAATCATCGACCTGCATCGCTTCTTCGTCGACTGGTTTGTCGCCGCGCGAGCCGACGCTGTGGAGTTCGGCCGCTTCGAGGCTGTCATGGGCGAAGGCCTCACCATGGTGGCGCCGAATGGCCAGATCCTCGATCGCGACGCGGTCGTAGATCATGTCCGGACAAGCCGCGCCACTTGCGACGACGGTTTTGCCAATTCGATCGAGGACATCAGGCCGGGTTGGCAGGACGCGGACACGATCGTCATCTTCTACATCGAGGCGCAACTGCGCGCCGGCAAACACAGTCGCCGGCAGTCCAGTGCGGTCTTCACCACCAGTTCATCGGCACCAAACGGCGTCGAATGGCGGCATCTGCATGAGACCTGGCTGCAGGCGCCGGAAGGCTGAACAGGCAAAAGTTCAAACAAGAAAAGGGGAACGGCAATGAAGAAGACGATACTTCAAATCACCACAGCACTGGCTCTCGTGACGATGGCCGGCGCCGCACACGCAGCGGACTGCAAGATCACCGTCGGCCTGGTCATGGAGCTCACCGGTCCGGCCGGCGAATACGGCCAGGCCGGCGCGAAGTCCGTCGAAATGGCCTTCCGCGACATCAATGAAGCCGGTGGCGTACGCGGCTGCGATCTCGCAACCGACACGCGCGACAGCCAGAGCCAGGGCAATATCGCGGTCGATGCCGCGACCCAGCTGGTACAGGTCAAGAAGGTGCCGGTGATCATCGGCGGCATCATCTCCTCGGTGTCGATCCCGATTTTGACCTCGGTCACCGGGCCGGCCAAGATCGTGCAGGTGTCGCCGGCTTCGTCCTCGCCGACGCTGACCGCCCTTGGCCGCGACGGCAAGACCAACGGCATCTTCTTCCGCACCATCACGTCGGATGCGCTGCAAGGCGTGGCCGCCGCCAAATACGCCATCGACAAGGGCTTCAAGAAACTGTCGATCATCCATGTCAACAACGACTTCGGCGTCAACATGGTGGCCGAATTCTCGCGTGCCTACAAAGCGCTCGGCGGCACCATCGTCTCCGACACGCCCTATAATGAAAAGCAGTCGAGCTATGCTTCGGAAGTGACGGCGGCGATGGGAGGCGAGCCGGACGGACTCTACCTCGTCAGCACGCCGGTCGACGGCGCAACGGTCGCCCGCACCTGGATATCGCAGGGCGGCGTGCAGAAATTCCTGCTCAATGACGGCATGAACAGCCCGGACTTCATCGAATCCGTCGGCGCCGATTATCTGAAGGATGCCTATGGTACCTCTTCCGGCACCAGCCCGACGGCATCCACCGACTATTTCCTGAAAAACTACAAGGAGTTTTCGGGTATCGAGCCGTCGAACCCGGCAGCCGACCGTTCCTATGATGCCGGCGCCATTGTCGGCCTCGCCATTGCCATTGCCGGCTCCGAGGATCCAGCCAAGATCAAGGATGCCATGTACAAGGCGGTCGATCCTGCCGGCACACCGATCTTTGCAGGCAAGGACGAATTCGCCAAGGCGCTCGGCCTGATCAAGGATGGCAAGCCGATCCGCTATGAAGGCGTCATCGGTCCGGTCAGCTTCGACAAATATGGCGACATCACCGGTCCGTTCCGGCTGTGGAAGATCGTCGACGGCAAGGTGACGACCGACGGTGAAATGACAACCGACGACGTCAACGCGCTGCAGGCGAAATTGCAGTAGGCGCTGGTACATTGTCCGGCGCGATCTCCGTTCGATCTCTGGGAGATTGACGCCGGACAAGCAGTCCAACATCGGCGCTAGTTACGCGGTCAAGCGCGAAATCAGCCGGGTCAATATAACGACAGGCGGCTGGCCGGGCATGAAGACCTGCGGATTGGAGAGGGCGCCAACGATATGACCCACATAGTCTGATTTGTCGTAGCCGATTGACGATATCGGGTAGGCGTCGAAATTGGTCAGGGACACATTGTCGAAGCCATAGAGGCGGAAGCGGCTGGGCCGGTTGTCGGGGAAATCCGCCCGGCAGACATCCAGAACACCCATGGCCATCGCGTCGGACGTACAAAAGACCGCATCTGGACAGCCGCGTCCCGTCAGGCCGGCGGCTGCCGCATAGCCCGACTCGTAGGAATAGTCTCCCTGGACCGTCTGCAGCAGTTCAATTCCATGATGCCGGAACGCTTCGAGGTAGTGGCCGATGCGCAGCTGTTCGACCCGCGAGGACGAACGGCCGGTCAGCAGGCTGGCCGTGCGCGCGCGCTTGGCCGCCGCATCCGCCACGGCCTCGGCGATGCCGACGCCTTCATCGGGAATGACGGTGGGTGACAGATCGTCATGCAGTCCGTTCAGCATGATGACCAGGTCCGAGCGAAACATGCGCCGCACCGTCGCTGCATCGGCAAAGTCGGAGAACACCACGGCGGCATCGACATGATAGGCAACGCCGTTGCGCAGAAAATCCTCGACCCCGTCCGCCGAGCCGATGCGGATGAGGATGACCTGCTTGCCGATCGACTGGATTGCGTCGAGCAGCCGGTCGAACAGGTCGAGATCTGAAAGGTCGTGAATGTGGTTGACCACGACGGCAACCAGATTGACGGTCTTGGTGGTCAGGCTTTGCGCCAGGAGATTGGGTTTGTAGCCGAGCTGGGCGGCGGCCTGCACGACACGCTCGCGTTTGTCCGCCGAGACCGGTCGCGGTCCGCTCGACAGCGCACGGCTGGCCGCGGCGCGCGACACGCCTGCCAGCCGCGCGACGTCGGCGATCGTTGCGACGGCGCCTCGACTGTGCGCCGATCGGTTACCGGTAGTGGGTGTCACCACAGCGGGTTGAGCGCCGGCGGGTTGGAGTCCGGCCCCCACCACTTCTTGTAGGTCGTCTCATAGGTGCCCGACTGGATGAAGTCGGACACGAACATGTCGAGCCACCGGACGAATTCGGGATCGCCCTTGGCGACCGCGATGCCGATCGGATCGTTGGAATAGAGGCCTGGCAGCGTCACCAGGCTCGGTGTCTTGGTCGCGAGGTAATCGAGCAACGAGGAATCCTCGATCGCCGCATCGACGCGCTTCTGTTGCAGCTGCAGAACCCCGTCGGGCGCGAACTGGTCGACATAGACGAGCTCTGCGTCCGGCACGGCCGCCTTGAGGAAGGTTTCGCCCGTGGTGCCGCGGCCGACGACAACCTTCTTGCCGGCGAGCCCCTTGAGGTCGGTTATCCCGGCATCTTTCTGGACGATGACGCGCAGCCCGGCCCGGTTGTAGGGGATGGTGAAGTTGACGGTCTTGGCCCGCTCGAGCGTTGCAGAGGTGTTTGCGACCGCGACATCGATCTGTCCCGACACCAGCATGGAAATACGCGCATCGCCCGAGACGTCGACGAACTCGACCGGCACACCGAGCTTTTGCGCCAGCAGCGTCGCGACATCGACATCGTAGCCGACAGGGTTGTTTTGTGCATCGCGAAAGCCGATCGGCTCGCCGCCGAGCGATACGCCGATGCGAATGGTGCCGCGTGAGCGGATGTCGTCAATCATGCCGGCAAGGGCTGGAAATGCCGAACCGGCCACGATGGCCAGCGCGGCGAAGGCACGCAGTAGGGTCTTCATGGTTCCTCTCCTTATTTTCAAGTGACACGCTTTGCTGCCCGCAATTCGGGTGCGGACATGCAATCCTTCCAGAGCCAGTAGCGGACCTCGCCCTCGCATCTGAAATTTACCACCTCATGGTTCTGCTCGGCGTCGACGGCGTGGATGACCACGCCGGCCAGGAAGCCGGTGTCGAGTTCACCGAGTTCCTCGACCGCCAGCGCGACCGCATCCGACAAGGATCGGCCAAGCTTCATGGCCAGCACGACGGTCCGCGCGGTCGTGCAGCGCATCGTCATCTCGCCGGTATGGGTGCACGCCGCCGCACCATAGCGGCTGTCGGCGTAAAAGCCTGCGCCGGGAATGGGAGAATCGCCGAGCCGGCCCGGATATTTCCAGGCCCAGCCCGAGGTCGAAGTCGCGGCATGGATGCCGCGCCGCGCATCCGCCGACAGGAAGACGGTGGTGTCGCGGACGCGCTCGGGATCGGTTATAGTACGGCTGAGCGGCGCCAGATCGATATCGGGGAATTTCGCCAGCTGTTGCGGTGTGAGTTCCTGTTGCAGCCGCTCCCACCAGACGCGCTTAGAGTCCTCGAACAAGACTTCGTCTTCGGCAAAACCGATTTCGCTGGCAAAGCGCCGCGCCCCTTCGCCGGTCAGCATCACATGCGGCAGGCGCTTCATCACCTGGTGCGCCAGGGCAGCGACCGCCAAGGTCCTTGGCACAGCGCCGACTGAACCGACCTCTCGTGTATTGCCATCCATGACGCCGGCGTCGAACTCCATCTCGCCCAGCATGTTCGGCCAGCCGCCATAGCCGACGCTTCGAACCTTGACCTCTTTCTCCACCATGCCGATGCCGGCAACCATCGCGTCCAGGCTGACGGCGCCATCGCGCAGCATTTGCACCGAGGTCTCGAATCCCGGCCATGCTTCGTTGTTGGCTAACAGCAGCATTCCTAGTCCTTGCGCATCCTGGAGAGAAACTGCGCAACCCGCGGCTGCGCCCGGCCGCCGTCCGCGGCGAAGAAACGATCCGTCGGCAGATCGACCACCAGCCTGCCCTTGTCGAGGAAGACGATGCGGTTGGAAATCTCGCGCGCGAATTCGATCTCGTGGGTGACGAACAGCATCGTCGTGCCTTGCGCGGCGAGCTTTGCCAGGATGGCCAGCACCTCGGAAGTCATTTCCGGGTCGAGCGCGCTGGTGACTTCATCGAGCAGCAGATAGCGCGGCTGCATGGCGAGCGCCCGGCAGATGCCGACACGCTGGCGCTGCCCGCCCGACAACTGCGCCGGGTAGGCGTTGGCCCGATCGGCGAGGCCGACGGACTCGAGCAGCTTGCGCGCCAGCGCCTCGGCCTCAGGGCGCGGCATCTTCAGCACCTCGATCGGGGCGAGCGTAATGTTCTGAAGCGCGCTCATATGCGGATAGAGGTTGAACAGCTGGAAGACGGTGCCTGAGCGCTTGCGCGCCTCGGCCAGCTCCTTCGGCTTGCTGACATCGAAATCGTCGACCGTGATGCGGCCCGACTTCAGCTTTTCGAGGCCGTTGATGCAACGGATCAGTGTCGACTTGCCGGACCCCGACGACCCGAGGATCGAGACCACTTCGCCGGGCGCGATCGTCAGGTCGACGCCGTCCAGCACAGTGACCTCGCCGAACGCTTTGTGCACGTTTTCGATCTTGAGCATGTTAAAGCCCCCGCCAGGCGCTGTGCGCCCGCAGGCGGTTTTCAAGACGCTCGCCAAGCAGGGCGACCAGCTTTGCCGCGCCATAGTAGAGCAGCCCGACGACGGTCCAGACCACGAACGGCTTCAAGGTGCGCATGTTGAGGATGTGGCCGATCTTGGTCAGGTCGACGACGCCGATGACAGAAATCAGCGACGTCACCTGAAGCTGGTTGACCAGCAGCGCGACGAGCGGGCCGACCGCGAAGGCGGCAGCCTGGGGCGAAACGATATGGCGCAGGACCTGCCACCGGGTCAGGCCGAAGACACGCGCGGCCTCGACCTGCTCGCGTTCGATCGACTCGATCGCCGAGACCGCGATGACATAGACGAAGGCCGCGGTGTTCGCCGACAGAGTGATGGTCGCTGCGGTGACCGGCGTCACCCTTATATGCAACAGGGCCGGCAGGCCGAAGAACACCAGGAACAGCTGCACCAACACCGGCGAGTTCTTCAACAGCTCCGACAGGAAGGTGACGACCTGGGCCAGAACCGGCACACGGTAGAACCGCACCAGTGCCCAGCTCAGGCCAATCAGCAGTCCGATCAGAGAGGTGACGAGAAACAGCGCGATGTTGGTGCCGAGACCTTGCGCCAGCAGGATCAGGTCGTAGGAGGTGAAGTCGCTGAACCGCATCAGTCGACCGCCTCCATCATGTCCCGATTGAGATGGCGGTGGAGCAGGGTGACGCCCAGCGAGACCAGATAGGTCAGGGCCGCATAGGCACAGAGCAGCACCACATAGACCTCGAAGGGCCGATAGGTCTGCGAGACGACGATCTGGGCTGAGCCGGTGAGCTCGTTGAGCGTGATGGTCGAGAGGATCGAGGACGTAAGGATCATGTTGATGAGCACGGATCCGAGCGGTCGCACGGAGGTGCGCAGCGCAATCGGCAGCACGATGCGGGTAAAGATCTTGCGCCTGGACAGGCCGCTCACTTCAGCGGCCTCGATGATGCCCTGGTCGATGGCGAGGATGCCGGCGCGAATGATGTCGGAGGCATAGGCGCCGCCGGCAATCGAAAGCGCCACGACGCCGGTGGTGAAGGCATCGATGTAAATGCCGAGCTCGGGCAGGCCGTAATAGAAGAAGAACAGCTGGACGATGAACGGCACATTGCGGAAGAGATCGACATAGACGAAGGCGATCCGTCGAAGCAGTGCCGAGGCGGAGGTGCGTGCGATCGCCACCAACGCGCCCATGAAGACGCTTCCTACCAGCGACAGCGCGCAAGCCGCGGCCGTGAGTTCGGCGCCGCGCGCCAGAAAACCCAGATGCGGGAGCAGAGTGGACAGATCGAAATGCACCGGCGGTCCCCAGTGAAACCGGTTTCACTCTTTTGGCTTTCGCCTCGTCTGTCAAGATGCAGGGTCTGGTTGCCGGCCTGTGGATTGCATTCGTTGCGATGATTCCGGTTCGCCTCATGCGCGCTATGTCTCAAGCGCCGGCAATTCGCCGCCGGCTTTCAACTCGACGACGCCGCCTATGCCAGCCGCGCGTCGCTGCGATGGCGGCTGGGGCGGCGCCCTCGGTTTTGCCGATCCCGGCGCCGGTGTCGGATTCGGCTACGTCACCAACCGCATGCTGGGTTTCGACGACTCCACGCCGCAAGGTGTTGATGATGCCGTTTACGACGAGCTCTGACGTAGGGGCGTTATGTGCGGATATTCGGGTTCCACATGGCGTCCGGCACGATCACCAGCTTGCCGACGAAGTCCTTGGCAATAAAGCCTGCCTGCGCCTTGTGAAAATCGGAGAGCCTGTAGACGCCGCCGACCAGCGGCCGGATTTTCTTCGCTTCGATGTATCCAATGATGCGGCGGAAGTCGGCGCGCGTGCCCTGGCTCGATCCGTGCAGTTGCAGCTGCTTGAGATACATGGTCCTGAGATCGAGCTGCACGACCGGGCCGGCGATGGCGCCGGCGGTGGTGTAGCGGCCTTCAGGTCGCAGGATGCGCAGCAGGTCGTTGAAGATCGCGCCGCCGACGAGATCGGCGACCACATCGATCGGCTGGTCGCCAGTGGCTTCATTCACGGCGGCGGGAAGATCGGCAACCCCACGGGTAATGACCGCTTCGGCGCCGATGTCGCGCACCGCCTGCTCCTTGCCCTTGCCGACGACCGCATAGGGAATGGCGCCGCGCGCCCGCGCCAGCTGCACGATGCCGGAACCGACGCCGCCCGAGGCGCCGGTGACCAGCACGCGTTCGCCGGCTTTCAGCCCGGCGCGCTCCAGCATCTGTTCGCCGGTGAGGTAGGCGCAGCAGAAGGTGGCGAGTTCGACGTCGCTCATGTCAGTATCGACGAAATGCGCATTCTCGCCCGGCACCGTCTGGTACTCGGCGTACCCGCCGTCGCGACCGTGGCCCATATAGTCAATGTCGGCGAGGGAATCGTCGTCGCGGTTGTAGATCGAAAAATCGACCATTACCCGTTCGCCGATACGGCCCGGGGAAACGCCTTCGCCGACGGCAGCGATGGTGCCGACCGTGTCGGTGCCCTGGATGCGCGGGAAGGTAAGCGTGTTGCCTTGCCGCCGCCACGTCGACACGGCGGCAGCGTCCTCCTCCGTGCCATAGGCGCCCTGGCGTACCCAGACATCGGTGTTGTTCATACCGCAAGCGCTGACCTTAACCAGCACCTCGCCGGCGGCAGGCACAGGCACTTTCACATCGCTGCGATAGACGAGCTTTTCCGGTCCGCCATGCCCGGTGAGCAGCACGGCGGCCATGGTGGCGGGGAGGGTCTTGGTCATGGCATTCATGGGTCGATCTCAGAGATTGGAAAACACGCTGTTGACGGCATCGGCGGTTTTCGAAACGACGATGTCGGCTTCCTCACGCGTCAGGCAGAGCGGCGGCGCGAAGCCTAGTATGTCGCCCTGCGGCATGGCGCGGCCGATGACGCCGCTGGCGGCAAGTGCTGTCGCCACTTGCGGCCCGATCTTGAGCGAGGCGTCGAAGAACACCCGGTCGTCCTTGTCGGCGACAAATTCGACCGCCGCCAGCATGCCATCGCCGCGCACGTCGCCGACGTGTCTGTGCCCGCCGACAGCCTTGGTCAGTTCGGCGCGGAAATAAGCGCCGGTCTCACCGGCGTTCGTCACCAGGTCCAGTTCGTCGATCAGTTCGAGATTGGCGACACCTGCGGCGACGCAGATCGGATGCGCGGCATAGGTCCAGCCATGGCCAAGCGAACCGAGCTTGTCGGAGCCCTGCACCAGCACCTGCCACATCTTGTCGGCAACGATGACGCCCGACAGCGGCGCGTAGGCCGAGGTCAGCCCCTTGGCGATGGTGATGAGGTCTGGCTTGATGCCGTAATGGTCGGAGCCGAACATGGTGCCCAGACGGCCGAAGCCCGTCACCACCTCGTCGGCGACCAGCAGCACGTCATACTTCTTCAGCACCGCCTGGATCTGCTCCCAGTAGCCGGCCGGCGGCGGCACGATGCCGCCAGTACCGAGGATCGGCTCGCCGATGAAGGCGGCGACGGTTTCGGGACCTTCGGCCAGGATCATCTCTTCCAGTCTGTCGGCGCAATGCTGCGAGAACTGCTCCTCGCTCATCGAGCGGTCGGCGCGGCGGAAATAGTAGGGCGCTTCGGTGTGCAGGACCGGCGCGCGCGGCAGGTCGAAGGCGTTGTGGAACAGGTCGAGCCCGGTCAGTGATCCCGTCATCACGCCCGAACCGTGATAGCCGCGCCAGCGCGAGATGATCTTCTTCTTCTCCGGCCGCCCAAGCACGTTGTTGTAGTACCAGATCAGCTTGATGTTGGTCTCGTTGGCATCCGAACCCGAGAGGCCGAAATAGACCCTCGACATGCCCTTCGGCGCGCGGTCGATGATCATCTTGGCCAGTGTGATCGAAGCCTCGGTGCCGTGGCCGACATAGGCGTGATAGTAGGCGAGGTTCTTCGCCTGGGTGGCGATGGCGTCAGCGATCTTCTGGCGGCCATAGCCGACATTGACGCAATAGAGCCCGGCAAAGGCATCGATACTCTTCTTGCCATTGTTGTCCCAGACGGTGACGCCTTCACCGCCGGCCATGATACGCGTGGGCGATTCTCCGCGTGCGTGTGTGCCCATATGGGTCGAGGGATGGAAGAAATGGTCGCGATCCCAAGCGTTGAGTTCGTTGGATTGGTCGAGCATTTTTGACTCCTTGAGAAATCCGGGTGAGGCCTAAGCCACATCTAAACAGAGATATTTGAGATCGGTGAAAGCTTCGAGCCCGTGGCGCGAGCCTTCGCGCCCGATGCCGGACTGCTTGACGCCTCCGAAGGGGATCGGCGCGCCGGTGATCTTGACGCGGTTGATGGCGACCATGCCGTAGTCGAGCGCGCGGCCCAGGCGCTGCTGGCGGGCGCCGTTCTCGGTAACGACATAGGCGACGAGGCCGTATTCGGTGGCGTTGGCGCGGGCGGTCACTTCGTCCTCACTGTCGAACGGCGTGACGGCGGCGACCGGCCCGAAAGTCTCCTCGCGCATGATCAGCGCCTCATCAGTGACATCGACCAGCAACGTCGGCTGGTAGAACAGCGGCCCGGCCTGATGTCGCTTGCCGCCGGTGAGACAGCGCGCGCCACGAGCGATGGCATCGGCGACCTGCTCTTCGACCTTTGCGACGGCACGCTCATGCATCAGCGGCCCGATGTCGATCTTGTCGGTAAGGCCGTTGCCGGTGCGCAGCGCCTCGATACGCCTGGCAAAAGCGGCGCAGAAGCGATCGTAGATGGGGCGCTGGACGTAGATGCGGTTGGCGGCGAGGCAGTCCTGGCCGGAGGTGGCGAATTTGGCATCGATGGCGATGCTCACCGCCTTGTCCAGATCGGTATCGGCAAAGACGATCAGCGGCGCGTGGCCCCCAAGCTCCATCACCAGCCGCTTCATCGTCGGCGTGCTTTGTGCCGCGATCAACCGGCCGATCTCCGTCGAGCCGGTAAAGCTCATGGCGCGGACGCGTGGGTCTTCGCACATGCGGCCGACGATGGTTGCAGCCTTTCCGGTGATGACGTTGAAGACACCGGCGGGGATGCCGGCGCGCTCGCCAAGTTCCGCCAGCGCCAGCGCCGACAGCGGCGTCTCGGATGAAGGATGCGTGACGATGGTGCAGCCGGGGGCAAGGGCGGCCGCCGCCTTGCGGGTCAGCATCGCCGCCGGAAAATTCCAGGGCGTGACGACGCCGACGACACCGAGCGGCTCGCGTCGCACCATCATTTCCGCGTTGGGCAGATGGCTGGTGACGCTCTCGGCGTTGAGGCGCTTTGCCTCTTCGGCATACCACTCGACGAAGGAGGCGGCGTAGTCGATTTCGCCGAGCGATTCCTGCAGCGGCTTGCCCTGTTCCAAAGTCATCAGCAGAGCGAGGTCGTCTTTCGCAGCGATAATCAGCTCGAACCATTTTCGCAGAATTCTGGACCGCTCCTGCGGCAGCAGTGACCGCCAAGCCGGGAAGGCACGCGCGGCGGCACCGATTGCCCTTGTCGTTTGCTGCGCATCGAGCGCGGCGACAAACGCGACCGTCGCGCCTGTGGCCGGATCGGTGACTTCAAAGCTTTCGGCCGCTTCGCTCGCGGTCCAATGCCCATCGACATAGGCAAGCTCGCGCAGCAGCCGGCGGTCGGAGAGGCGGTCGAGCGCCTCATGGCGATGCGAGCGGGCAAAATGCGCGGACATGGTCGAGGCCTCCCGGTTCGGACGATGCGGGAAGACTATCCGTCACATGCAGACAGAGAGACTGTTTCGACGCCCTGAAGGAGAGAGACTCTCTCTATTGTGCCGTCCCGACAGACATTCTCTCCGGGCTTATGCCGACGCCGGCAGCAGATCGGCTATCGGCAGCACGATTTCGTCCTTCACCGTCTTGGTGACGATGTAGGTGAAGTAGCGGTCGATGCCGATCTCGCGCTCCAGCAGGTCGTCGACCAGCCGCTGATAGGCGTCGATGTCGCGCGTCATCACCTTGACCACATAGTCGACGCCGCCGCCCACCGACCAGCAGGCGACGATTTCGGGGATGTCGCGGATGACGCGTTCGAAGCGGTCGAAATCGGCCTGGCGATGGCTGGCCAGCGTCACCTCCATCAACACGGTGGCGACCGGCGCCACCACGCGCATGGCGATCCTGGCGTGGTAGCCCGAGACGATGCCTGCCTTCTCCAGCTTGCGCAGCCGCATCCAGCACGGCGTCGGCGACAGCCCGACCTGTTCGGCCAGCGCCAGCTTGGTGATGCGCCCGTCGCGCTGGATGGCGTCGAGTATCCTGAGGTCGACCGCGTCGAGTTTCGCTGATGTCATCGGCGTCCGCTTTTTTGTCGGCATCACCATGACGGCGCATTATTTCGATTGTCAATTGCACTGATTTCGATCTCTAATAAGTCATGACATTATGGCAACCCGACCCCACGCTCCTCCGCCGGCCAGCCTATCAATCGCTGGCCGACCAGTTCGCGCGCGCCATTCATGACGGGCGGCTGGCCAACGGCGCGCGGCTTCCAACGCATCGAAGGCTGGCAGACGATCTGAAACTGTCGGTGCAGACGGTCAGCCGCGCCTACGAAGAACTGATCCGGCGCGGCCTGATTTCGGGCGAGATCGGCCGTGGCAGCTTTGTCCAGACGCAGCGCCGCGACCCGGAGCCGCCCTATCTGCCGGAGCGCCTCGGCGAGGTCATCGATCTGTCAATCCTGAAGCCGGTCTGCGAGCCGATGCATTTGGAGCGACTGAAGCAGGCGCTGGGCTGGCTGGCCGAAAACCTGCCATCCAGTTCTGCGTTGTCGTTCCGGCCCAACATGGTGTTCCCGCGTCACCGCGCGGTGGCTGTCGAATGGCTGAAACTGTGTGGGCTCGACACCTCCGCACAGAATATCAGCCTGACCAATGGCGCGACCGCCGGGATGACCGTGGCGCTGATGAGCGTTGCGCCGCCGGGATCGACTGTCGCCACCGAGGCTATCGGCCACCACACGCTGGTGCCGCTGGCGCGCTATCTCGGCTTCAACCTCGAAGGGCTGCCGATCGACGGCAATGGCTTGATCCCCGAGGCGCTGGACGAGGCCTGCCGGCTCACCGACATTCGCGCGGTATTCGTGCAGCCCTCGGTGATCAACCCGACGGCGACGCTGATGGACGCCAGACGGCGCGAAGAGATCGCCGCGGTCGCGCGCAAGCACGACATCGCCATCATCGAGAACGATGTGCTGGGTCCCTTGGTGGAGGACCGGCCGCCGCCTGTCGCGGCCTTTGCACCGGAGCGCACGCTCTACGTCACGTCCTTCACCAAGATCACCGTACCTGGCCTGCGCATCGGCTATCTCGCAGCGCCGGATCGCTACGTCGCGGCGGTGGCCAACCGGCATCTAGTGTCGAACTGGATGGCGACGCCGCTGGTGGCCGAGATCGCCACCAAATGGGTGACCGACGGCACCGCGATGGAACTCGTCCGCTGGCAGCGCACGGCCTTACGCCGCCGCCAGGATATCGCCGCCGAGGTGCTGGCCGGGGTCGACTACCGCGCCAGGCGCGACGGGCTGCATGTCTGGCTGCAGCTGCCACCCGACCGCGCCGAGGAGAGTTTTGTCGCCCAAGCCCGTTTGCAAGGCGTGGCAATAGCGCCCGGCACCTCTTTTCGCATTTCGGATACGCCTTGGCACCCGGCGGTGCGCATCTCGCTAGGCTCGACCACCGAGGGGGAACTGCGCGCCGGCTTAGGCGTTGTCACCAAGCTGCTGCTTGGCGATCCGGAGCATCTGCTGCTCGCTATCTGAGCGGAAATTGCCCTGAAATCATGCAGCGCCGGAAATATTGTCATGATTTTATTTTCCCAATTGACATGATTTGGCGCGTTCCCCATCGTTAAGGGCACAGGCTTCTCCAGCAGGGGAAATTCATTTGTCCACACCCATCATCAAGGTCGACGCCATTTCGAAGAGCTTCGGCTCGTTCAAGGTGCTGGACGGCCTGTCGATGCAGGTCATGCCCGGCGAGAAGCTGGCGCTGATCGGCCCGTCCGGCTCGGGCAAGACGACGATCCTGCGCATCCTGATGACGCTGGAGAAGATCGACGGCGGCCATATCCAGATCGATGGCGAGCAGCTCTACCACATGGAGCGCAACGGCCAGCTGCTGCCCGCCGACGAGCGGCACCTGACCAAGATGCGGCAGAAGATCGGCATGGTCTTCCAGCTGTTCAATCTGTTTCCGCACAAATGTGTCATGGATAACGTCACGCTGGCGCCGATGCTGACCAAGGGCACGCCTCGCGCCGCCGCTGAAAAGCGGGCCATGGAACTGCTCGACATGGTCGGCATGGCCGACAAGGCGAAGTCGATGCCGGCGCAGCTGTCCGGCGGCCAGAAGCAGCGCGTGGCGATTGCCCGTGCGCTGGCATTGTCGCCGAAGATCATGCTGTTCGACGAGGTGACGTCGGCCCTCGATCCGGAGCTGGTCGAGGAGGTGATGAATGTCATGCGCAAGCTCGCCGCAGAGACCGACATGACCATGCTGCTGGTCACCCACGAGATGGGCTTTGCCCACGACTTCGCCGACCGCGTGCTGTTCTTCGACCGCGGCAAGATCGTCGAAGAGGGCAAACCAGACGAGATTTTCCGCCATCCAAAGCAGGAGCGCACGCAAGGCTTCCTGAAGAAGATCATCGCGGCCGGACATCGTGTCTGACCGCTTTGCGGGGCGGAAGACCGCCCCAGACAAAACCAAGAAGACAACAAGGAGTTGGGAACAATGAAGAAACTTGGCATTCTGGCCGGCGT
Organism: Mesorhizobium sp. C416B; assembly: GCF_030323165.1. Lineage (NCBI taxonomy): Bacteria > Pseudomonadati > Pseudomonadota > Alphaproteobacteria > Hyphomicrobiales > Phyllobacteriaceae > Mesorhizobium > Mesorhizobium sp. C416B. The sequence continues at coordinate 1,920,053 of NZ_CP100471.1, read as the reverse complement.
CGCCGGTCTCGCACTGACGGCGGTGCTCGCCGCGTCGAGCACCGGTTCGGCCGATGACGGCAAGCTCGAGCAATTGAAGGCACAGGGCTTTGCCCGCGTCGCCATCGCCAACGAGCCGCCCTATACTGCGGTCGCTGCCGACGGCAAGGTTTCGGGTGCGGCGCCCGACGTGGCGCGCGAGGTCTTCAAGCGCCTCGGTGTTGCCGACATCGTCGCTTCGATCTCCGAATATGGCGCGATGATTCCCGGCCTGCAGGCCGGCCGCTTCGACGTCGTCACCGCCGGCCTGTTCATGAAGCCGGAGCGTTGCGCGGCGGTCGTCTATTCCGAGCCGGTGCTGTGCGACGCCGAGGCGATGCTGGTGAAGAAGGGCAATCCGAAGGGCTTCAAGAGCTACGAGGACGTCGCCAAGGACACGTCGGCCACCATCGGCGCGCCGGGCGGCGGCACCGAGGAGAAGCTGGCGCTCAACGCCGGCGTGCCGCGCGAGCGCGTCATCGTCGTGCCGGACGGCCAGAGCGGCCTGAAGATGCTGCAGGACGGTCGCATCGATGCCTATTCGCTTCCCGTCCTGTCGATCAACGACCTCGTCAAGAAAGCCAACGATCCGAACCTCGAAGTCATCGCCCCGGTGGTCGGCGCGCCGGTCTATTGCGACGGCGCCGCCTTCAAGAAAGGCGATGAGGCCCTGCGCGATGCCTTCGATGTCGAGCTCGCCAAGCTGAAGAAATCCGGCGAGTTCGCCAAGATCATCGAGCCCTACGGCTTCTCGGCCGCAGCCGCGATGTCGACCACGCGGGACAAGCTCTGCGCGGCGAAATAGCGCCGTTTTTGCCTTCTCCCTGTTCACGGGGAGGAGGTGGCCCGAAGGGCCGGATGAGGGGCGGCGCCAGGTTCTGAGAATTTAGCGCTGCCCCTCATCTGCCTGCCCGTCCTCCGCAGCAGCTGCGCTGCAGCTTCGGAGGGTGGACTGGCATCTTCTCTCCGTGAACGGGGAGAAGGAAGCTAACCGCCAACGTTGGAACCCGAATGACCCAGTGGTCCGGCTACCTCGGCCTGATATTGCAGGGAGCGCTTGTCACCATCGAGCTGACGCTGATGGGGTCGGTGCTCGCCCTGATCATGGCCTTCCTCGCCGGCATGGGCCGCGTGTCGCGCTTCTTTGCGCTGCGCTGGCTGGCCACCGCCTATATAGAATTCTTCCGCGGCACCTCGATCTTCGTGCAGCTGTTCTTTGCCTATTTCGTGTTGCCGTTGATCGGCCTCGAACTGACCCCGCTGCAGGCGGGTGTGCTGGCGCTGGGCCTCAATGTCGGCGCCTATGCGGCCGAGGTGGTACGCGGCGCCATCCAGTCGGTCGGCCGCGAACAATATGAAGCCTGCATCGCGCTCAACCTCGGCCGCTGGCAAGGTATGCGCCATGTCATCCTGCCGCAGGCGCTACTGGTCATGCTGCCGACCTTCGGCAACAATGCCATCGAACTGCTCAAGGCGACCTCCGTGGTGTCGCTGATCTCGCTCGCCGATCTCACCTTTCAGGCGCAGGTCGTGCGCTCGCAGACCGGCAACACGCTGGCGCCGTTCACCACCATCCTGATCATCTATTTCGCCCTGGCGCTGATCATCTCCTGGGGCGTGCGTTCTCTGGAACGCCGCATGGCGCGCGGCCTCGACGGGGTGCGCGTCTGATGGCCAATGCCCTTCTGATAAATTGGGCCTCCTGATGGATTGGGATTGGAACTTCGTCTGGGAGATCCTGCCGACGCTGATCCAGGGCGTGAAGATCACCATCCTGGCAACGCTGCTCGGCTCCGTGCTGGCCGCTATCGTGGGTCTGGGCATCGCGCTGGCGCGACGCTCGCCCAACAAGGTCCTGTCGCGCACCGTCGGCTGGGCGGCCGAATTCATCCGCGGCACGCCACTTCTGGTGCAACTTTATTTCATCTTCTATGTCCTGCCGGATTTCGGCATCCTGTTGCCGCCGCTGGTCGCCGGCGTCATCGGGCTCGGCCTGCACTACGGCACCTACACGGCGGAAGTCTATCGCGCCGGCATCGACAACGTGCCGCGCGGCCAGTGGGAGGCGGCCAAGGCCTGCAATCTGAGCGCCACGCAGACCTGGACCAACATCATCATTCCGCAAGCGATCCCACCGATGATCCCGGCTTTGGCCAATTATTTCATCGCCATGTTCAAGGAGACACCGCTGCTATCGGCAATCACCGTGCTGGAGCTGATGAACCAGGCAAAGAGCGTCGCCAACACCTACTATCGCTACATTGAGCCGATCACGCTGGTCGGCGCTTTCTTCCTCGTCATCAGCCTCTTCTCGGTCGTGCTGCTGCGCTGGCTGGAACATCGCTACGGCAAGATCGAAAGGTAATTCTCAAGATGAAACCGCTGCCCGAGATCAGGCTGATGCCGACAAGGCCGGCGCTCGACGCGCGTCCGCTGGAAAAGCGCGTCGGCCTGATCATCCTTGCCACCGACCACACCAGCGAGCCGGACTTTCGCCGCATGGTGGCGAGCGAGCGGGTCGGCGTCTATGTCGCGCGCATTCCCTACAAGAATCCAACCACGCCCGAGAATCTCCGCAAGATGCAGCCCGAGCTGGCGGCGGGTGCTGCCCTCATCCTGCCCGATGAGCCGCTCGACGCGATCTGCTACTCCTGCACCTCGGCCTCGGTGGTGATTGGCGACGCTGAAATCGAGGCCGCGATCCAGTCTGCCAAGCCGGGTGTTCCCGTCGTCACGCCGCCGATGGCCGGCGTGCGCGGGCTGCAGGCGCTGGGCGCGAAAAAGATCAGCATCCTCACCCCCTACACCGTCGAAACCTCCAGGCCGATGGCAGCTTACTTCGCCGAGCGCGGCTTCGAGATCGTCAGCTTCACCTGTCTCGGCTTCGAGGACGATCGCGAGATGGCGCGCATTGCGCCGGCAGCGATTGTCGATCTCGCACGAGAGGCGACACACGCTGAGGCCGATGCACTGTTCGTGTCCTGCACCGCATTGCGCGGAGCGCTCGCGGTTCCCGGCATGGAACAGGCGATCGACCGCCCGGTCGTCACCAGCAATCAGGCCAGCGCCTGGAATTGTTTGCGGTTGTGTGGCGACGGGACGTCGCATCCCGAATTTGGCCGTCTGATGACGCTGCCTTTGCCGCGCGATTGACGATCATGACGACAGTCACCCTTAACGATATTCGTGCCGCCCGGGAGCGAATTGCCGGCAAAATCGAACGCACGCCGACAGGGTTATCTCACAGCCTTTCCGAACGACTGGGCATCCCCGTCCACCTCAAGCTTGAACACCGCCAGACCACCGGCAGCTTCAAGCTGCGCGGCGCCTCGAATGCCGTTGCTTCGCTGAGCGCCGAGGAGAAGGCGCGCGGCGTGGTCGCGGCGTCGACCGGCAATCATGGCCGTGCGCTGGCCCATGCTGCGAAGCTCGAAGGCATGCGTGCGGTGATCTGCATGTCGCGACTGGTGCCGGGCAACAAGCTCGACGAAATCCGTCGGCTTGGCGCGGATGTCCGCATCATCGGCAACAGTCAGGACGAGGCGCAGCAGGAGGTCGAACGGCTGGTGGCGCAGGAGGGACTGGTGATGCTGCCGCCCTTCGACCACCCGGCCATCATCGCCGGGCAAGGCACGCTCGGACTGGAGATGATCGAGCAGGTCCCGGATGCCGCTCTCGTCCTGGTGCAACTCTCCGGTGGTGGACTCGCCTCGGGCATCGCCGCCGCCGTCAAGGGCGTCAGCCCCGGGACAAAAATCATCGGCGTTTCGATGGCGCGTGGTGCTGCGATGAAGGCGAGCCTGGATGCCGGTCGCCCGGTCGAGGTGGAAGAACTGCCGACGCTGGCGGATTCGCTCGGCGGCGGCATCGGTCTCGGCAACCGGCTGACCTTCGCCATGTGCCGCGATCTGCTCGACGACGTCATCCTGCTCAGCGAGGACGAGATCGCCGCCGGCATCCGCCATGCCTATGAACAGGAGCGCGAGATCGTCGAAGGCGCCGGAGCGGTCGGCATCGCTGCGCTACTCGCCGGCAAGGTCAGGGCGACCGGGCCGGTGGTCGTTCTTCTCTCGGGCCGCAATATCGACATGAACACGCATCGCAAGATCGTCTGCGGTGACGCAATCGCGGAGCGCGCGGCATGAAAACTCTCCCACGCCGAATTCCCGCCCACCCCCCTCTGTCCTGCCGGACATCTCCCCCGCAAGGGGGGAGATCGGCAGCTTCGATGCGGTCGCTATTCTTGCTGCGCTGGAGATTGGAGAAGGCAGGAGTGCAGTCCAATCTCCCCCCTTGCGGGGGAGATGGCCGGCAGGCCAGAGGGGGGTGTGACGGAACACTATCCTTCGTGGTGCGCGCTAGTACGGAGCGCGACACATGAGCCGGATGACGATCCTCACCGAGAAGGAACTGCGCACAATCGTGACGCTCGATCTCGACGCGGTCGCCTGCGTCGAAAACGCTTTCCGCGCGCTCGCCACATTGCCGGTGGCGATGCCGCCGATTCTGCGGTTGGACATTCACGAGCAGCGCGGCGAGGTGGATGTGAAGTCCGCCTATGTGCCTGGAATAGACGGTTTCGCCGTCAAGATAAGCTCCGGCTTCTTCGATAATCCGAAGCTCGGTCTGCCCAGCGGGGGCGGCATGATGGTGTTGCTCTCGGCAAGAACCGGTGTGGTCGAGGCGCTGCTGCTGGACAATGGCTATCTCACAGATGTCCGCACCGCTGCTGCCGGCGCCGTCGCGGCGAAGCATCTGTCGCGGCCGGATTCGTCCGTCGCCGCAATCTTCGGCGCCGGCGTGCAAGCCGGGCTGCAACTCGAAGCACTCATGTTGGTGCGGCCGATCGCCGAGGCACGTATCTGGGCGCGCGATGCGGTCAAGGCGCAGACGGCCGCAGGCGCGCTGCGCGAAAAGCTCGGCATTCTCGTGCGCGCCGAGCCGGATGCAGCCAAAGCAACCATCGGCGCCGACATCATCGTCACCACCACGCCGTCGACCGAGCCGCTGATCAAGGCCGGCTTTGTCGTTGCCGGGCAGCACATCACCGCCATGGGCTCGGATGCCGAACACAAGAACGAGATCGCGCCGGCGATCCTGCGCATGGCCGATCTCTATGTCGCCGACAGCGCCAAGCAGACACGGCGTCTGGGAGAACTGCATCACGCCATCGCATCGGGCGTGATGGGAGCCGATGCCGCGGTCACCGAACTCGGCCAGATCATCGCCGGCGAACGGCACGGAAGGCGCTCACCCAGCGATATCACCATTGCCGACCTCACCGGCACCGGCGTGCAGGATACGGCGATCGCCACGCTCGCTCGCGACCGGGCGCGGGCGGCCAATGCCGGAACCATTTTTGAAAGCTGATGCTGGCCGCAAGGCCCAACAAACGAGGACCAAGAACAATGCAACCGAACCTGAAATTCTCGCGCGCCGAATTTGCGGATCGCCTCGCCAAGACGCGGAAAGCCATGGAGGTGAAGGGCGTCGATCTCCTGGTTGTCAGCGACCCCTCCAACATGGCCTGGCTGACCGGCTACGATGGCTGGTCGTTCTATGTGCACCAAGCAGTGATTGTGCCCCCATCGGGCGAGCCGGTCTGGTACGGCCGCGGCCAGGATGCCAATGGCGCCAAGCGCACCGCCTATCTCGCGCATGACAACATCGTCGGCTATGCCGACCACTACGTGCAGTCGACCGAGCGCCACCCGATGGATTTTTTGGCCAGCGTGCTTAGTGATCGCGGCTGGGGCAAGCTGACCATCGGCGTCGAGATGGACAATTACTGGTTCTCGGCTGCCGCCTTCGCCGCGTTGCAGAAGCACCTGCCCAACGCCCGCTTCGTCGACGCGACAGCGCTGGTCAACTGGCAGCGCGCGGTGAAGAGCCCGACTGAAATCGACTATATGCGCAAGGCGGCCCGCATCGTCGAAGCCATGCACCAGCGCATCGTCGACAAGATCCAGGTCGGCATGCGCAAATGCGATCTGGTCGCCGAGATCTACGATGCCGGCACGCGCGGCGTCGACGGCATCGGCGGCGACTATCCGGCGATCGTGCCGCTGCTGCCGTCGGGCGCCGACGCCTCGGCGCCGCATCTCACCTGGGACGACCAGCCGATGAAGTCGGGCGAGGGCACCTTCTTCGAGATCGCCGGCTGCTACAGCCGCTACCATTGCCCGCTGTCGCGCACCGTCTTTCTCGGCAAGCCGACGCAGGAATTCCTAGATGCCGAGAAGGCGACGCTGGAAGGCATGGAGGCGGGGCTTGCGGCGGCAAAGCCCGGCAATGCCTGTGAGGACATCGCCAACGCCTTTTTCGCCGTGTTGAAGAAATACGGCATCGTCAAGGACAACCGCACAGGCTACTCGATCGGCCTGTCCTATCCGCCGGATTGGGGCGAGCGCACCATGAGCCTGCGCCCCGGCGACCGCACCGAACTCAAGCCCGGCATGACCTTCCATTTCATGACCGGCCTGTGGCTGGAGACGATGGGACTGGAAATCACCGAATCCATCCTGATCACCGAAACCGGTGTAGAGTGCCTCGCCAATGTACCGCGCAAACTGGTGGTGAAGAATTGAGCCCGATGCCTAGCCTCCGCCCATCTCCGATCGCGCCGACCGTCGATTTCGACAAGGACGGCGTGCAACATGGTTTCCTGCGCCTGCCCTACAGCCGCGACGACTCGGCCTGGGGTTCGGTGATGATCCCGATCTGCGTCATCCGCAACGGCAAGGGACAGGCCGCGCTGCTCACCGGCGGCAATCATGGCGACGAGTATGAGGGGCCGCTGGCGCTCTACGATCTCGCCCGCACGCTCGATCCCAAACAGGTCAGCGGCACGGTGATCATCGTGCCGGCGATGAACTATCCGGCCTTCCGCGCCGGCACGCGGACGTCGCCGATCGACAAGGGCAATATGAACCGCAGCTTTCCCGGCCGTCCCGACGGCACGGTGACCGAGAAGATCGCCGACTACTTTCAACGCGAACTGCTGCCGCGCGCCGACCTCGTCTTCGATTTCCACTCCGGCGGCAGGACGCTGGATTTCGTGCCCTTCTGTGCCGCGCACACGGTGCCCGACAAGGCACTGGAGCAGAAAGCCTTCGACGCGGTCGCCGCATTCGCGGCTCCGTTCTCGATGCGCATGATCGAGATCGACTCCGTCGGCATGTACGACACGGCGGCGGAGGAAATGGGCAAGGTCTTCGTCAGCACCGAGCTTGGCGGCGGCGGCACCTCGCGCGCACAGACCGTGCGGATCGCGCGGCGCGGCATCAGCAATGTGCTGCGCCATGCCGGCATTGTTGATGGTGCGGTCGAGAAGGGCAGAACTCAGTGGCTCGACATGCCGTCAGGCGATTGTTTCTCCTTCGCCGAGGAGGACGGCATGATCGAAACCATGGTCGATCTCGGCGAGCCTGTGAAAGAAGGCTCGGTGCTGGCGCGCATCCATTCCACCGGCCGCACCGGCATCGCTCCGCAGGAAATCCGGGCAAAAATGTCCGGCATTCTGGCGGCGCGGCATTTCCCCGGCCTGGTCAAAGCCGGTGACTGCGCCGCCGTCCTGGCCGTTGTGGTTTCATCGTGATTTCGCAGAGTACGCCGCGCGAATATCAGTCGGTCTGGATCCAGACCGACTTGGTCTCCAGATACTCGTGCAGATGCTCGATGCCGCCCTCGCGGCCATAACCCGACATCTTCATGCCGCCGAACGGCACCGCCGGATCGATGGCATGGTACATGTTGACCCAGACCGAGCCGGCCTTGACCCGGCGCGCAAGCTTGTGCGCGGTGCCCAGATGCGTGGTGAAGATGCCGGCGGCCAGGCCATAGGGCGTCGCATTGGCACGCGCCACCGCTTCGTCGAGCGTGTCGAAGGGCATCGCCGAAATGACCGGGCCGAAAATCTCCTCGCGCGCGATGGTCATCTGGTCCGACACGGCGCCGAAGACCGTCGGCGCAATGAAGTTGCCGCCATCGTAGAGCTCGCCGGTCAGCCGCGAGCCACCGGCGACCAGTTCGGCGCCTTCGTCGCTGCCGGCCCTGATATAGCCCTCCACCTTGCCTGCCTGCCTGGCATTGATGAGCGGTCCGATTTCCGTCTCTGCCTCGATGCCATGGCCGATCCGCAGTCTGCCCGCGAAATCGGCGAGCCGGCGGACGAACTCGTCATGGATTTCGCGCGCCACGAACAGCCGCGAGCCGGCAATGCAGATCTGGCCCGAATGCACGAACACCGCCATCGCCGCGATCGGAACAGCCTTGTCGATGTCGGCGTCGCGGCAGACGATTATCGGCGACTTGCCGCCGAGCTCCAGTGAAACGCGTTTGAGGTTGGCCACGGCTGCCCGCGCGATGGCCTGGCCGGTCAGCGTCGAACCGGTGAAAACGATCTTGTTGACGTCTGGATGTTCGGCGAGCCGCGCACCGGCTTCCGCCCCGGTGCCGGTGACGACGTTGACGACGCCGTCAGGCACGCCGGCTTCCTGCATCAGTTGCGCGATCAGCAGCGGCGTCAGCGACGCATCCTCGGACGGTTTCAGCACGATGGTGCAGCCTGTCGCCAGCGCCGGCGCGATCTTCCAGATCGAGGCGGCGGTCGGCGCGTTCCAGGGAATGATCGCACCAACGACGCCCACCGGCTCGCGCCGGGTGAAGGTGACGATCTCGCCGGGAATCGAATTGTCGATCGTCTCGCCGTGCAGCGCCGTCGCCATGCCGGCATAGAAGCGCAGCATGCCGATGACGCGGCGCCGGTTGGCGAGCGTGCGCGTGATCGGCAGTCCCATATCGAGCGTGTCGGAAACGCTGAGCTCTTCCCAATGCGTCTCGAACAGATCGGCGATCCTGAGCAGCACGCACTGCCGCTCGTAGGGTGAGAATTTGGACCATGGGCCTGCGAAGGCCGCGCGCGCGGCGGCCACCGCCACGTCGATATCGGCAGCCCCGCCCCGCGGCACTGTCGCGAGCACCTCGCCTGTTGCCGGATTGAGTGCCTGCATCTCCTGGCCGGACTGCGCCGCGACCCACTTGCCGCCAATGAACATCGGTCGGAATTCGCCATGGTACAACGCCGTGGCCTTCGCCTTCGGGTCGAAGTTCAGCGTCATCTTTTCCTCCTCGCAATTCCGTGGCGACTATTACTCCCGCCGCCGACCTCAAACAAGGAAAGCTACAGGGCCCTCAGATAACCAGGTTGTGCGGGTGACTTCCGATCGCGCCAGCAACAAGAAACAGACAGCCGCTAGAGCTTGATCCCGATAAGCGGGAACCGGTTTTCGGAAAAGATCATGCTTCGACAAACGGCATCTAGAAAAATCATCGCGAGGTCGGAGCGCGTCGCTGAAAGCTCAATGAGGCAAGCCGATGATTGCCCACGGCGGCCGCGATCCGGCATTGCAGACGAGAGCGCAACAGGCAGTCGCCAGTCGCCACCCAGCGCTCACCCGTGGCCGGATCGATCGTGGCCGTTCCAGCCGGCTTCACCTTGACAGAGGTTTCGCGCGCTGCTTTCGCTGCAATCACTGTTGGATGACTGCATGCGAAAGCAAGATCGGTCAGCGGCCTCGCGACTTGCAAACATTGGCAGATTGAGCCGCAACCGACGGTGCCCGGCATCGATCGAGCACGCCGGTCCCTCACTCTCACTCCGGAAGGCCCGCCTTTCGGAAGCCATCGACGAAATGGTCGAGCGTGGCAGTGTCGCGGAACGGTTCCGTCTCGACCCAGTGGCGGGTGGTGAAATGTGGGTTCGCGACAAGGAACAGGTCGACCTCGGCGCGCGCCTCGTCGATCCGGCCGAGTTGCGCAAGGCTTGCCGCAAGGAAACGGCGCGAGCTTGTCCGATACGTCTCGTCCCGGCGCGTCGTTTCGACGGCAGCTTCATAGTCGCGCGCCGCATATTGCGCCTGGCCGAGCGTCAGGTAGTACCAGCTTGCCGGAAACGGGTTCAGCCGGAACGCCTTGCTGATATAGTCGAGGCCGTCCTCGACGCGCCCGGCCAGGACCGCGATGTCGGACAATGTCGCCCAGGCATCGGCCTCGTTCGGGTCGAGTTCGAACGCCTTGGCAAATCCCACATCCGCCTCGTCGAATCTGCGCTCATAGGCAAGCAGGTTGGCAAGCACCCAGTGGCAGCCGGCATCGTTGGGATCGATCGCCACAGCCTTGCGCGCCAGTTCCAGGGCAAGGCCGCGGGCAGGCTCAATGGGCTCTCCCCAATGCACCCATCCCATCCAGTGGTTCATGGCAAGCCAGCGATAGGCTTCGGCATAGTCCGGATCGAGCGCAAGCGCGCGCGTCAGCAACAGATGCGCTTCGCGCGCCGTCTCCGGCGAGACGTCGATCAGGTTGCGGGCTCGCACGCACAGATCGTAGGCCTCGAGATTTCGGGGCCGGTTGCGCGGCAGCGGCGCGCGCAGCCGGCCAAGCAGCGCCTCGACGATCTTGGCCGTCACCTCGTCCTGAACGGCAAAGATATCTTCCAGGCCGCGATCGAAGCGGTCTGCCCACAAATGCTCGCCGCTCAGCGCGTCGACCAGCTGGGCGTTGATGCGCACGCGCCCGGCGGCGCGTCTGGCGCTGCCCTCCAAGAGATAGCGCACGCCAAGTTCTCTGGCGACCTCGCGCACATCCACCGCCTTGCCCTTGTAGGCAAAGGTCGAGTTGCGCGCGATGACGAACAGGCCGCCGATCCTCGACAGGTCGGTGATCAGGTCTTCGGTCAACCCGTCGGCGAAGGCTTCCTGCTCGGGGTCGTTGCTGAAATTGGCAAAGGGCAGCACGGCTATCGACGGTTTGGCGGGCAGCGGCAAAGCCTGTCGCTTCTCGTCGCCGAGTTGTTCGATGGCGCCGGCGAAGCGATAGCCGACGCGCGGAACGGTCGATATCCATTCTCCGCCGTTCGTGGCCGGACCCAGCAGCTTGCGCAATTGCGCAATCTGGACGGTGAGGTTGCCTTCCTCAACGGCGGTGCCTGGCCATGCCGCATCCATCAACTCGGCCTTGGCCACAATCTCGCCGGGCCGGGCGACGAGCGCCGCCAGCAGCTGCAGTCCGCGGTGGCCGGCGGCGACGGGAACTTGGTCCCGAAGGAGCGTTCCCGCACCCGGATCAAGCACGAACGGACCAAAGGCAAAGCGCGATCCCTGCATAACGCGCATCTATAGAGCAATTCCAGGGAAGGTGTGAAGGCGGTTTTCCCACGGGAAAGCGCGGCGGAGCGCTTCACGGACGTATGGCGTGAAAACAAAGAGTTGAGCACCTCGCCGTTTCCATGAAACGGCGAGGTGCTCTAGCCGGTTTGGAACTTTTGAGAACTATTTGGCCGGGCTTAATTACAGCGCCGTCCGCATGCGGCAGAGTTCAACCTCTTGCAAGCCGAGGGCTGTCGCTCCTCAAACCGAATGGAGGTTGCCATGAACGATACCCTTGCTTCTGCTCGTGCAGCCTTGCCGGAAAAGGCGGTGTCATCGGGCCGGCGTCCGACGGGCCCGCGGGTCATGATCGCGGCCTGGCGCGAGCGGATACGCTTTCGCTGGGACCTCAAGCAGATGGCGGAGGCCAATCCGCACCTGATCGACGATATCGGTCTGACCAGACGCCAGGTCGAGGCCGAAATCGTCAAACGCTTCTGGCAAGTGTGAGCTGATGTCGCGGATAAGACCCGCCCGCCTGTTTGGGCGTACCGCGGCGTTTTGCCGGCATTTGCACTTGCCGGAACGTGCCGATCCTGCTTCGAAGTCGGCATGAGCGCCGAAGACGCGACGTCACCCCCGGAGAACCACATCGCATGGGCCGCGATGGCCGGCATCATCGCGACAGTTACGGTGTTCGCCATAGCACAGGGGCTGACGTATCCGCTGCTCAGCTTCATCCTGGAACGGCAAGGGACGACACCGGGCCTTATCGGCCTCTCGGCCGCGATGACGCCTCTGGGTTTCATTATATCGTCGCTCTTCACGCCGGCGCTGGTCCGGCGGGTGGGCGCGGCCCGCTTTGCGGTTGTGTGTTCGATCCTGACAGCAACCGTCCTGATCGCGATTGCCTGGAAGCAGGATGTATGGGCCTGGATGCCGTTGCGCTTCCTGCTCGGCTTCTTTGCCAATCCGCTTTACGTGATCAGTGAAACCTGGCTGGTCTCGATCACGCCCGCGGCACGCCGAGGCCGCATCATGGGCCTATACTCCTCCATCGTTTCCGCCGGCTTTGGCCTCGGCCCGCTGTCGCTAGGCTTGGTCGGCACGCAAGGATGGCCACCCTTCATCATCGGCAGCGCGGCCTTCCTTGTCTGCGGCCTGATCGTGCTTGCCGTCGCGCCACGCCTGCCCGACATGCCGCGTGAGGGCGAAGCGGTGTCGGTCGGCGGCTTCTTCGCGCTGGCGCCGCTGCTCTTGTTCGCAGTCTTCACGGCTGCCGCCTTCGAGCAAGTCTTGCTTTCGCTGTTCGCGGTCTATGGTGCCGCGCTCGGCAGCACTGAGCAGCGCATCGCTTCGCTCATCACCTGTTTTATCGCCGGCAATGCCGTGCTGCAGGTCGTGCTTGGGCGCGCCGCCGAACGGTTTGGCTCGAAGCCGATGATGCTGTTCTGTGTCCTGGCTTGCCTGGCCGGTTGCCTGCTGTTGCCATTGCTCTTCGCTACATGGCTTATCTGGCCGCTCTTCTTCGTTTGGGGCGGTGTCTCGTTCGGGATCTACACGCTGTCACTGATCCAGCTCGGCGAGCGTTTCACCGGTCAAGCCTTGATCGCCGGCAATGCCGCCTTTGCGTTCGTATGGGGCGTAGGCGGCATCGTCGGCTCCCCGGTGGCCGGGCTGGCGATGCAACTGACCGGACATCAGGGACTGCCATCGTCGCTTGGCATTCTGTGCTGCGTGCTGGTGGTGTTTCTGCTGGCGGAACTACGGCGGGTTGACCGCGTTCAGGCGTAAGGCGTGCCTGCCATTGCGGCCTTCGGGCCGATGCTGCCCTTGTCGACAAGAGCGAGAAAGGCCGAACCCGCCTCGTCGCCGTCCTGGGTTCCTCGAAGCGTCCGATCCGCCTCGATGAACGCCACGGCCGCCAGGCGGGTGTCGGGGTCTGCAGCTTACGCCCGCCGCCTTCGGATAGTGCCACCATTAGGATATCCCAGCTCGTCGCGTTCGCTCTCGCTCGCGCCGACGCCGGCCCAGTGTTTCCGGACCAGCAATGTCTTCAGCTGCCATGTCTTCAAACCTCAATGTCAGGCGAAAACGCGGCCGCCGTAGAACTCGGCGGCCGCCAATGGCGACGCTATATTCGCCCGAGAACAACCAGAATGATCACGATGATCAGCACCAGCCCGAGGCCACCGCCGCCATAGTAACCAGTGCCGTAGAACGGGCCGCCGCCGAGGCCGCTGAAGCCGCCGAGCAACGCGATGATCAGGATGATAATAAGAATGGTACCCAGGCCCATATGCCGTCTCCTTCGCTGCCGCGCCGTTCACGGCGCGGCTCGAAGAACTAAACTCCCAGCAAGCCTTCCTGTTCCCCGGCGATTTTCATCCGACGGCTAAGGAACGAAAGCCATCATGACGGCGTTTGCTGAGGTTCAGGCGCAAGCTGCGCGTGCATCGCGCGCCAGGCGGCGCGTAGAATTCAGAATTTACGCGGGATTGCCCTTTAGGCGGCCGGCCGCTCCTCCACCTGAACGCGCGGCAGGCGTGACGCCGGGCTTACGCTGGAAGGCGGGCTGAAACGTGTCGTCATCTGAAGCCGAATTGGTCGACGACGAGTTTTGGCCCCGCACCATTCCCAGTCGAGCTGAACCGGCAGCAGCTCACGTCGCCTTGCCGGCCGGCGCGCCTATGTCTTCCTCGGCAATATCGTCGAACGATGCGTAGTTCATGTTGTAGAGCCTGGCATAGAGGCCCTTGGCCGCCATCAGCTGCTCGTGATTTCCGCTCTCGACGATCTCGCCGTTCTGTAAGACGATGATGCGGTCGGCGCCGCGTATGGTCGCCAGCCGGTGCGCGATGACCAGCCCGGTGCGGCCTTCCAGCAGCGTGACCAGTGCCTTCTGGATCAGCATCTCGGTGTAGGAATCGATGCTCGCCGTCGCCTCGTCCAGCACCAGGATTTTCGCATCCGCCACCAGTGCGCGTGCAAAGCTGATCAGCTGGCGCTGGCCGAGGGACAGATTGCCGCCGCGCTGTTCGAGCTCGGTGTCGTAGCCGTCAGGCAAATGCTCGATGAAGTCGTGCGCGCCAACGGCTTGCGCGGCGCGCACAACCTCTTCGCTGGTAGCCGATGTCTTGTGGTAGCGGATGTTCTCCAGCACCGTGCCGGAAAACAGGAACGGCTCCTGCAGCACCATCGCGACCTGGTCGCCGAGCGAATCCTGCGTCACGTCGCGCACATCGTGGCCGCCGACCCGCACCTCGCCCGACCAGACGTCGTAGAAGCGGTGCACCAGCGCCATGCAGCTCGACTTGCCCGAACCGGTGGGGCCGACAAGCGCAACCGTCTCGCCCGGATTGACGCGGAAGGAGATGTTTTTCAGCACCGGCTGGTTCTGCCGGTAGCCGAAGGTGACGTTCCTGAACTCGACCGAACCGTCCATGTCGCGCGTCAGCGTCACCGCGCCCTGTCTGTCGCTGACGTCGACCGGTACGTCGAGCACTTCGGAGATGCGTTGGCCCGACGCCATGGCGCGCTGCATGACCGAGTACTGCATGGTGAGCGAGCGGATCGGGTCGAAGAAGCGCTGGATATAGAACAGGAACGCCACCATGACGCCGATGTCGAGGCTGTGCGACAGCACCATCGAGCCGCCGACGACGATCACGGTTGCCATCGCAATGCCGGTCAGCGTGTCGACGATCGGCACCATCACCTGCGCATATTTGGCCGAGGTCAGGTGAGCCCTGAGATTGGCCAGCACCTTCTCGTCATAAAGGTCGAAATTGACGTGCTGGCGCTCCAGGCTCTGCACCGTGCGAACGCCATGGATGCCTTCGGCCAGCGCGCCATTGGCGATCGAGTTGGTCTCATGCGCGGCCATGAAGGCGATCTTGGCGCGCGGCAGCCAGAACAGGCGCACGATGAACAACGCCGGCATGGTCGACAGCGTCAGCAGACCGAGCCGGAAATCGAGCCACAACAGAACGCTGACGATGCCGAACAGCAGCACGATGTCGCCCACCGACATCACCGAGGTCTCGAGGAATTCCTGCATGGAATTGACGTCGCCCTGCAGGCGCGACATCAGCCGGCCCACCTCGGTCTTGTCCATGAAGCCCAGCGAGACGCGCTGCAGATGGCTGAACATGGCGCGGCGCAAATCCGACAGCACATTCTCGGCCACCTTGCCGACGACGCTTTCCTGGACATAGCTGGCGGCATAGTTGATCAGGATGATCAGGGCGAAGGCACCGATCGCCCAGTTCATGACGGAGCTGTCGGCCTTGCCCGCCGCCATGCCGTGGTCGATGGCGTAACGGATGACCAGCGGGATCGCCAATTGCGTCAGAGTGAACACCAAAACGGCGGCCACCGAGATGAAGATCCGGCCCTGATACGGTCTCACGAAGCTCCAGATGCGGCGCACGATGCGCGGATCGTAGACCTTGCCGAAGACCTCTTCCTCGTCGCGGTGCGAACCGACGACGGCCCTGGTGGGCCGCCGGCTGGTGTCTTCTTTTTCGTCGTGACCCGGTGTCGACATTATGCGGCTCCCACCGCCACCGGCAAATCGTCGTCCGGCCGCAGCTGCAGGTCGTAAAGCGCGCGGTAGCGTCCGCCGAGCGCCAGCAATTCCTGGTGCGTGCCGCGCTCGGCGATGCGGCCATTCTCGACGAACAGGATCTGGTCGGCATGCATCAGCGAGCTCAGCCGGTGCGAGATGATCAGCGTCACGCGGTCCTTGGCGAAACGCTTCATCGCGGTGCGGATTCGCTGCTCGGTGCCGGCGTCGACAGCCGCGGTGGAATCGTCGAAGACCAGAACCGAAGGCCGCAGCATCAGCGTGCGGGCGATGGTCAGGCGCTGCCGCTGGCCGCCGGAAAGCGATGAGCCGCGCTCGCCCACGACCGTGGTGTAGCCGGCCGGAAGCCCGATGATGTAATTGTGCAGCTGGGCGTATTCAGCCGCCTGCCCGATGCGGGTCTCGCGCGCCCAGGGATTTCCATAGGCGATGTTGTTTTCGATCGAGGTGGTGAACAGGAAGGCGTCCTGCTGCACGACGCCGACCGCCTTGCGCAGCGATTGCAGCGTCACCTCGCGGATATCCTGTCCGTCGATGGTGATCGCGCCCGACGTGACGTCGTAGAAGCGCGGGATCAGATGCGCGATGGTCGACTTGCCGCTGCCAGGCGGGCCGACAATGCCGACGGTCTCGCCGGACCGGGCCTCGAAGGAAATGCCCGACAGTGCCGGCCGGCCGCCGGCGCCCGCGTAGCGGAAGCCGACATTGTCGAAGCGCAGCACGCCTTCGGTGACCACGAGATCCTTGGCATCGGGCGCATCCTGAATGTCGAGTTCGGCGTCAAGCAGTTCGAACAGCCTTGTGCCGCAGGTCGAGGCGCGGGCAAAGGAATTGACCATCAGCCCGAGCTGGCGCACCGGCATTTGCAGGATGGTCATGAAGGTGAGGAACTGCGCCAGCGTGCCGACGCTGATCTGGCCTGCGATCACCTTCTGGCCACCGAACCACAGCACCAGGCCCATGGCCGCCAAGAAGGAAAAATTCATGGCGCTGGTGTTGGAGACGCGGATGTCGACGCGCTGGTCGGCAAGCTCCAGCGCCGACTTCTTGGCGCGGTCGAATTTTTCCAGCTCATGCCGCTGCGCCGCAAAGGCGCGCACGACGCGGATGCCGCCGAGGTTCTCGTCCATCACCCGGCTCAGCACCGACAGCCGCTCCTGCAGCGTCAGCCAGGTGCTGCGCAACCTGAGCTGCGTGACCGAGGAGCGCCAGGCGACGAACGGCACGAAACTCAGACTGAGCAGCCCGAGCTCGAGATCGGTGCTGATCAGGAGATAGGAGCCGACGCCGATCAGCACGCCGAGCAGCACCACGCGCAATATGCCGGTGGAAAAGAACATGCGCACGCCGTCGAGGTCGAGCAGGCCAAGCGTGATCAGGTCGCCGGTATGCACCCGGTCATGGAAGGAGAAGCTCAGCCGCTGGATCTTCTCGTAGAAGGCCAGGCGCAGCTCATAGCCGGTGCGGTGGCCAACGGCCTCGCCGTAATAATTCTGCGCCATCGTGAAGAGGCCGCGCAGGATGCTGACGACGAGCAAGGTGATCGCCGTCGTCCACAGCGCCTGCTCCGCCGCCGCGCCGCCACCGGCTTCCATCACCCCTTGCGCCTGGTCGATGGCGTGGCCCAGCAGGCGCGGGATGAACAGCTGCAGCGTCGCGGCGATGAAAGTCGAGGCGATGGTGATAGCAACTTGCCAAGGATGGCGCAGCGTCATGCGCACGATGCGCAGCAGCGTGCTGAGGCCCTTGCCCCAGGACGCCTCCGCCACATGGGCAAACGATTTGCCGCGCATCGCTGCGCCGCGGGTTGCATCCATTGCCAAGGAAAATACCCAATCCGATCCGGACATTAGCCCAGACGAATGAAAACAGACTCAGTTTCAGATACCGCGATGGTACGCCTCGATTTTGACCGTTCAAGGGCCAATGGCGGTATCGCACTGTGCCTGAAATGAAAGTGAATACTCGGCATCGGCCCAGCTGGATTTGCCTGTGGGGTAGTCATGCCTTCACCAGGCTGATCGCACGTTTGGCTGCTCCATGCTCTACTCGCGACTCTCAGGTGGTTGATAGCAGTCCTTCAATTTTCCCCGATCTCTTCGCTATTTCTTCTTCGTATACTTTCCCCGCATGACGATGTGTGTCAGTATTTATTGTCGCTGGGGGGCGATAACGTGTCACGCATTTTCATCAGCCATTCGAGCCGCAACAATGCCGAGGCGCGTGCCATACGCGACTGGCTGATTTCCAATGGCTGGGACGACTATTTCCTCGATCTGGACCCGGAGCGCGGCATTGTCGCCGGCCAGCTCTGGGAGCGCGCACTGCACGAGGCGGCCAATCGCTGCCAGGCGGTGCTGTTCCTGGTCAGCGCGGCATGGTTGGATCTGAATGGTGCGAGAAGGAGTTGATGCTCGCCCACAAGCTCGACAAGCCGATGTTCGGCGTCATTATCGATGACAAGGTGTCGATCGCCTCGCTGCCGCCCAAGCTGAAGGATTTTTGGCAGGCCAATGAGAATTGGTATAAAATTGCCTCCGACCGATCTCGGTCGGTAGTAATCCGGCGCGCCAACGGAGGTGTTCGGGAGGTTGGAACGGGTTTTATAATGAAAGGCTCCGATGTCATTGAGGGCTATGGTTCGGGGATTGTTATTGTAACGTGCGCTCACGTTGTTAAGGGGGTTGAATTAGTTGATGTATACTTTCCAAGCGTAGATGAAGGTAACGATGTAAAAATCGGAAGTATAGTTTTTCAGTCTCCGGCAAGTGATCTAGATATATCAATTTTACCTATAGAGCATGGCTTGCTGTTTGGAGCCGTAGCCATAGATGATGTAACGCCAGACAGAGAAGCTTCAGTTTCATTCGCGCCGGCAATGGACACTGATGGAAATTCGTCAAAAACGTCTCTGGCCATGGTCGGATATTGTGGGTGTTGAGCCTTCCATCGGATTCCAGCTTTCCATTATGCAGCCGCTTGAAAGTACTGCGATAGAAAGGAAATTGGAAGTCGACTTTCATCACTATAGGTAGCCGACTTTGGTACACCTATGCTTCGGGCCCTGGCGCAAGTGGATCTCCCGTATGTAGCGACTACCCACCAGAATGGAGGCAAGGATATGGTCCATGACATACCCCTCACTTAACCCGGGACGATTTCTCCGGAAGCCGTGTTGCCGCGAACCAGCTGCGAGCAAGCGCAGTGCCGGCAGGAGACGTACTGCGCTGCTTCAGATCGAGGGATATCTCGCAGCCCCTATGATTTCATTGCGGCTGACGGGCCGGCGGCGGACCGAATGACACAGGCAAGAGAGCCGTAGGGACGGGGAACAAGACAATGGACGACTACAAGGAACTCATCGAACAGGCAATTTCGGCCAATCGCAGGTATGATCTGAGGGAACTGCGAGAACTCTGCGAGCGGCTGGGGATGGCCCTGCCGGAGCCTTCGGACAGCGCGGGGGCGCTTGGCGCGGCGCTGATGAAAGAACTTCGGCGCAACCGCAGGTACGACCAGATACAGATGCTGGGTGAGACCTTCATCAAGGCCGGTTACTGCACGCCGCGTATCTGGACCATCTATGCGCAAGCCCTGGTCGACCGCGGCAATCAGGTGGCCGCAATCGGCATTCTGGGAAATCTTGCTTTGGAGGCCTCGGCCGAGGAGTTCGCCAAGGAAGCGTCGGAGATTCATGGCATACGCGGGAGGGCATGGAAGGACATTGCCTATGAGGCGATAGGACAAAAGCGCCTCGATGTAGCAAAGAGAGCATTAAAGAGCTCCTACGAGTGCTACTCGAAAGGATTGGAAACCAATCCCGACGATGTCGGAATGCTGGCATGGCACGGGACGCAGATCGTTGCCGTGGCACACCTCGCTGAAAGCCACGAGCTGCGCCATGATTTCGGCTCGAAGACCGAGCTTGCCAAAGATATTCTGAAACGCATGGCAGCTGACTATCGCGGCGACGGCAACGATGACCCGTGGATCCCCACAGCGGCAGGCGAGATGTGCGTAGCGCTTCAGGACTATGCAGGGGCGCGTGATTGGTATCAAAAGGCGATCGGGTCCGAGCGCACCGACAATTTTACCCTTGCCAGCGCGCATCGGCAGCTTTCGCAAATATGGCGCATTGGCGAGATCGAGGAAGGCGCCATAATCGGAGGCCTCGTTCTGGACGCTCTCGTGGAGATGGGGGGAGGCTTCCATTTGACGAAAGGCAATGCCGACCAGCTTCAGGCCCTGATCGGCACAACGCCCCCGGTCTCACTCGTGGCGCTACGATTTGCGATGAAGTCGGCTGAATCGATCGCGATGATTCGTTCCGGCTTTGCCCCCCTTGGCACGGGCTTCCTCGTCTCCGCGGCCGACATTGGGCTCGACCCCGCAATCGGGCAGGTCGTGATAACCAACGCTCACGTGGTCAGCGATCCATCGCAGAGCGGGGCCGCATTGCCGGGAGATGTTCAGGTCACGTTCCAGCTTCAGCCCGGCAACAAGGTTTACACGGTGGCGAAGATTGTGAAGTGTCTTTCCGTAGGAACTCACGATTGCAGCGTGTTGAAGCTCAACAAAGACGTATCCGACATCGATCCTTTGGAAGTGGTGGATTTGCCGTTGGTGATGCCGCCCGATCCAACCGCGGTCGTTATTGGACATCCGATGGGGCAGGAAATTTCTTTTTCGTTCCTCGACGGCCGGCTTGTGGCGTTCGAGCCTCTGGCGGAAGCAAAGCCGCAGCGCATGCACTATCGATCGCCGACCGACAATGGCAGCTCAGGCAGCCCGGTGTTCAATCGCAATTGGAAAGTCGTGGGCATCCATCACAAATATGTCGAGAACGCATCGCCGCTAGACGGCAAGGCGGGGGTTTATTCTGCCAATGAAGGCATCTCCATGGGATCGATCTGCCGGGCTTTCAAAGCTGGCCTGGGATAAGCGATCCGGTTGTCATGCCGTTGCGCGAATCCTGCCTCGGTTTGTGTAGAACAAAGCGGCTCCATTGTGAGGAGACAATCCGGGCTTCACTCGGCACGTTACTTCACGAAATCGGGACGGACGTTGGCTGTCGTGGCGCTCGGTGGCGGTTCGACGCTGTGCTGAGCCTCAGTTGCGGCCAATATTATCGGCTGCGGGACCGAGCGCCGTGAGCAGCGCCTTGCCGCTTTCCAGCGTTGCATTCTGGTGCGGGGCGCGCAGGTTCAGCCAGCGTTTGTCGCCGGAGCGCACCGCCAGCACGGCCTTCATTGCCGGGATCAGGCCTGCATCCTGGATCACCTTGCGGAACGCCCTGATCGCGGCGTCCGCTTCCGTGACGTCTTGGCCAGCGATCGTCGCGTCGTAGAGGTCGCGGATGGCCGCAGCGTTGAGATTGACGGTCGCGGAGATACAGCCCGCACCACCACTGGCGAGCCCCTTGGTCAGTTGCGCCTCCGAGCTGGGGAACACCGCGACGTCGGGTGCGGCGGCAATCACCGCCGCCGTGTTGTTCCAGTCGCCGGCGCTATCCTTGTAGGCGACGACCGTCTCTGGAAACGCCGCGCTCAACCGGGCGGTCAGGGCAGGGCTTACCGGCACGCCGGAGTTCTGCGGGATGTGGTAGAGGATCATCTTCAGCGCCGGGTTGGCCACCCTTTCGATCAGCTCGCTGTAGTAGCGCGCCTGGCCATCGTCCCCGGCGGCCGTGTAGAAGAACGATGGCAGCACCATCACGGCGGCGCAGCCGAGGCCGACCGCGTGCTTCGACAGTTCGACGGTTTCGGGGAGTGCGGTGACGCCGGTGCCGGGCATCATGCGCGCCGGCGAAATGCCGGCCTCGATCAGCCATTCCAGCGCCTGCATGCGCTCATTGAGCGAGAGCGACAGTGCCTCGCCCGTGGTGCCGAACGGCGACAGGAAATGCGCGCCCTGGCCCAGCGCCCATTTGGCGTGTGAGATCCAAAGGTCACGGGCAATGCGGCCATCGTTCTCGAACGGCGTCAGGATCGGGGCGATGGTTCCTTGCGGGCGGGGCATGTCGGTCCTTCCATCGGTGCTGGAAATCAGCTTGGCATAGAGCATACGTACGATGCGATCTGCCAGAGGCGATCTCTTGGGCCACCGCGCCGGCCGTGGGAAAACTTGCGGGTCATTGCCGCGAAATTCTGGCCCTTCGGTCTGCCGCAACCAGATGACGCCGGCGTCAATGGGTTGCAAATGGACCGGGGTTGCAAATGGACCGGGGTTGCAAATGGAACAGGGTTGCAAATGGACCAGCCAAGCCCGAAATGTCGAACAGAGACAGATCCGGAAACGGCATGCACCCACGATTGCTCAAGACCTTCCTCGCCGTGGCGCGGCACCGCAACATCACCCGCGCAGCGCGGGAGGTTCATCTGGCGCAGTCGAGCGTCAGCGACCAGATCCAGTCGCTGGAAAGCGAACTTGGTGTCGTCCTCTTCATCCGCTCGCGCCACGGCCTCGACCTGACAACGGCCGGCGACGCGCTGAAACCCTATGCGGAAGAGATTCTGCAACTGGCGGAGGAGGCGCGTATTGCCGTCGAGTCAACGACGGGAATGACCGCCGGAACGGTTACGGTCGGCGCGCTGGAGACGATTGCGACCGTCAGACTTCCGCAATGGCTGGCGGCCTTTCGAGGCGACCACCCGGAGATCGGTCTGCGGCTGAAAATCGCCGGCAGCGATGCCCTGCTGCGGCAGCTCGAAGAGAGCGAGGTCGACGTCGCCTTCTGTTTCGACAAGGGCGGTCTGGACGAACGTCTGGCCCGGCGCACGATATCGGCCGAGCCGCTGGTCCTTGTCGCATCAGCTGAGCATGCGGCCGCATCGCGACAGAACGACCTAACCGCGCTCGCCGCGATGAGTTTCGTGGTGACGGAAACCGGATGCGTCTACCGGCATCTGTTCGACACTGCCTTTGCCGAGATTGCAGCGCCAGAACTTGCCGCCGAAGTCGGCAGCATCGGCGCCATTGGGGGCCTGGTGGCGACTGGTGTCGGCGTGAGCCTGGTGCCGCGGCTGGCCGTTGCCGACGCGCTCGATCGCGGCGAGATCGTCGAATTGCCATGGCCGGGTCCGGCCCGCACGGCGTCGCTGGTCATGATCTGGCGCCGCCGGCGCGTCCAGCCGCCGGCGCTGAAACTGCTGCTGGCGGCCGCGGCCAGGAATTTCGCTGCGCTCAGATCAGCCGGTGACCGCCCTCGACATGCAGAACCGTCCCTGTCGTAAAACCGTTGCCCATCAGAAAGGCGATGGCATCGGCAATGTCGTCCGGCTGTCCGACGCGGCCGACCGGCAGGCGCCTGGCCATTGCATCGAGCGTCTCGTGCTTCTTGTCGCCGGCCACAAAACTCCAGATCGGCGTGTCGACCCAGCCCGGCGAGACGGCGTTGACACGGACCGGCGCCAGCTCGACCGCCAGCGCCCGCACCAACCCTTCCAGCGCAGCGTTGACGGCGGCAACGACCGAGCCGCGCGCCGCCGGCCGGTAGGCGGCAATGCCTGAGGTGAAGGTGATGGAGCCGTTGGCCGAAAGCTGCGGCGCGCCATGCTTGGCGAGCAGCAGCGGCCCGTAGAATTTGCTTTCGACGACCCGCTGCGCCGCCTTCAGGTCGACTGAAGGCAATAGCTCATAGGCGCCTTCGATGTCGGCGGCGGTGCTGACGATATGGTCGAGCCGGCCAATTCGCTTGAACAGGTCAGCGACCTGATCCTCCCTGGCGATATCGGCCGCGACGGCGCTCAAAGCGGAAGGGTTCTGCAGCGCCTCGCCGGCACGCTTGAGCCTGGCTTCACTGCGGCCGACGATGATGACTTCGGCGCCTGAGACCAGGCACCGCCTTGCCAACGCCAGCCCCATTCCGGAGCTGCCGCCAACGATAATGATTTTCGATTTTGCGATGTCTGCCATGTTTCCGTTCCTGTCCTGAACCGCTCCGGGCGAGAGTTCGCAGACCGGCGGCAGGAGTGGAAACGGAAGAAAGCGATAGTGCCATCGGAGGCTCCGATGGCACTATCGTCGATAGGAACCGGCGCCGGCCACTCCGTCGAGTGGCCCGCCTGTCAATGAAGTGCGCTCAGTAGCCGACGGTAAAGCGCTGCTTGATATGCGCCGGCTTTTCGATCTCGTCGGCCATGACGATGGCATAGTCCTCGAAGGAAATGCTGCTGCCTTTGTCTGACGTCAGCAGCGTGTCCTTGCCGATGCGGTATTTGCCGGTGCGCTCGCCGGCGACGAACAGCGCCGAAGGCGACAGCAAGGTCCAGTCGAGATCGTCGACCGTCCGCAGCGTGTCGAGGAAGTCGGCGCCCTTCTGCGCCTCGGCCTTGTAGATATCAGGGAAGGTCGGCGTGTCGACCAGGCGCTTGCCGGGCGCAACCTCAAGGCTGCCGGCGCCGCCGACGACGAGGTAGCGTTTGACGCCGGAAGCACGCACGGCTGCGATAAGCGTATCGGGATCGCTGTCGAGGAAATGAACCGAGGAGATCACCGCGTCATGCCCCTTGATCAGGGCGGCAAGGCCATCCTTGTCGAAGACGTCGCCCTTCTTGGCAGTCACGCCCGGAAGTGCCGCGATCTTGTCTGGATGCCGGGCAATGGCGGTGACGCTGTGACCGCGATCGGAGAGTTCCTTAAGCAGGCGCGAGCCGACCTGGCCGGACGCGCCGATAAGTGCGATTTTCATGGGGATTTTCCTTTCGTCTGGGGAGAATTTCGTCTGGGGAGAATTTCTGGGCCTACGCCGCCTCGATGTGAGCGACGAGATTGTCGTAGCTGCCGAACAGCGCGTTGGCGCCGATCAGGCGCGGCGCCGTTTGGCCGATCACCGCGAGCGCGGGAACGCCATTGACATGCAGCCGCTGGAACAACATCCGCCCGCGGCTGACCAGGTCGTCATGCTTCGCCAGAAACGGCTGCGTCGGCGCTTTCAAAAGCTTTGCCGCGTCGCTCATGCCGGCGTCGGTCAGTACCGCGGCGACGCCGTCAACCGTCACAATATCGCGGCCGTCGACATAGCGGGCATGCTGGATCGCCTTCAGTGCCGCAAGTTCCTGGCGCCAGTCGTCCAGCCCGGCGGCGTTGATGCCCATGGTGGCAGCGGAAGAATCGAGCAAGGTGCCGCTGACATTGAGCACATTGTCGAGATAGGCCTGGCTGAAGCGCTGTCCGCTCAGCCGCGCGATGCGCTGGTCATTGTCCCAGGCGTGGGCGGCAAAACCAGCATCCAGCGGCCGCGCGCCGGCACCGGAGAAAAGCCCCACCGGCAACAGTTGGAGCGCGGTCCCGCCGGCGGCCAGTCGATCCAGCATCGGCGTGGCGCCATAGCACCAACCGCAGAGCGGGTCGAAAAGATAGGTTAGGGTTGCATTGGTCATGGCGGCCTCATTCTGTTGCCCGATAGATGACAGCTGGACCGGTTGCGAAAAATAGCGATCAATCATACAATCTGTCTGATCAAATCATACAATGAGCTGCCTGTGACCGAACTCCTCAATCTCAACCGGCTCGTCTACTTCGCCACCGTGGTGGAGACCGGCTCGTTCACGGCCGCTGCCGAACGTCTCGATGTTGCCAAGGCTGTGGTCAGCCATCAGGTCGGCAAGCTCGAAGAAGAGCTCGGTGCAACGCTGCTGCGGCGCACGACGCGGCGCGTGACGGCGACCGAAGAGGGTCGTCTGTTCTATGACCGGACCGCGATCATCCTGCGCGAGGCGGAGGCAGCCTATGGCGACATTTCGCAGCGCGCGGCGCAACCGACGGGGACGCTGCGGCTGACGGCGCCGCTCGACTATGGCGAGAAGGTCGTGGCGCCGACCATCGCCGCCTATCTCAGAAAATACCCGAAAATGCGGGTCGAGACGATCTTCGACGATGCGGTCAGCAACCTGGTCGACGAGCAGATCGATCTTGGCATCCGCGTCGGCTGGCTTGCCGATTCCAGCAATCTGGCGCGGCGGCTGGGCAGCCTGCAGCAATTCGTCGTCGCCAGCCCGGAACTGGCCGCCAGGCTGCCTGGGGAAGCCAGCCCCAGGCGGGCGAAGTCGCTGCCCTGGGTCGGCAACGCCCAGTTGCGCGGGGTGGGCCAATGGCTGTTCTCGAGGGGCACGGAAACGGTGCTGGCCGAACTCAACCCTGTCGTCAGTTGCGACAAGACACCGGGCGTTCTGTCCTGCGTGCTGGCCGGCATCGGCCTCGGCATCTTTCCGGACTACAGTGTCGCCGACGACATTGCGCGGGGACGGCTGGTGCGGGTGTTCGCGGATTGGACCTTGCCGTCCGGGGGCATCCACGCCGTCTTCCCGCCGGCGCGCTTCAGGCCGGCCAAGGTGCGCGCCTTCGTCGACTTGCTGGTTGCGGCGGAAAGGCGGCGGGCGCGCAGTGCGGGCTGATTTCGGCACCGGCCGGCAATGCCGGCGAGGGAACCTTTGTTCGGCAGGCGCTTTTGGATATGCTGCGATTCCGAACCGTCAGAAGGGGTACTGCCGATGACCACCAAGATCTTTGCGACCTGCATGCTCGCTCTCGCTGTCGGCTGCAGCCTGTCCACAGTGGGTGTCGCCAAGGACAAGCATCGCCATCGTCAGCCAGAACCCGAACGCTACGTCCCCGCCCATCGCGACCTCATCTACGCCCTGTTCGGCGGCCCGCGCTACTATGACAAAATGCTGATCACCACGGCGGCCGGCCCGTGCTCTTACGACCGGGTCGGGCCGGACGCGAATGCGCTGAACAAGGTCAACGATCACCATTGCGGAAAGTAGATTGGTCCCAAAGGCGGGGTCCTGCGTCCCAGGGTTACCGGATGACGGCCGCCGCGAACACGATAGAGACAGTCGATGACCGCTGGTGAGAAATGGTCTCCGTCCGAAAAGAAAGTCGCCCGCACTGCCTATGACGCAGCGCTGAAGGTGGCGCTCGACAAGACGTTGGCTGAACTCAAGAGCAGGGCCCACGTTGCGGCAACGCCTTCCAAAATATGGGATGTCGAAGACTTTCTGCGGCAGCAGCGACGGAAGATCGACCAGATGTTCGACTATCGCTATTCACAGCTAATACAGGTCTTCGCCAATCTCATCCGGCAAGGCTATCTCGAGGAGAATCTCCTTGTTGGCTTGTCGGAAGACAAGCGGCAAACGATCCGAAAATACGCCAGCTGGAATCGCGAAGGGTAGGGGTCCTCTTCGGGGACCTTGGCGCTGCATTCAAACTGGACCATTCACCATCTTCGCGCGCGCCGCGCAGCTCGAGTTCAGCCATGGCGTGCCTCCGTGGCATCGGCGGTCGCGCCTCTGTCCTTGTCGTCCTGCGCCATCGCCAGCGGCGCACCCGGTTCGCCTTCCCAGAGGATCAGGCTGGCGGCGCCGATCAGCCCGGCGCGGTCGCCGAGTTCAGCCTGCACGATCGGCACGTCGCGATAGGCCGGCATCGCCCGCTGCTGGATGACCGCTCTGATCGACGGTGCCAGAAGGTCGAACCCGTTGGAAAGGCCGCCACCCATGACAATCAGATCGGGCGAATAGATATGCAAGAGATTGGTGAAGCCGATGCCCAGCCATTGTGCTTCCGCCTCGATCAGGTCGAGAGCGTTGGCGTCGCCGGCCTTGGCAGCCTCTACGACATGCCTGGCCGAGACGTCGCCGTCATTTGACAGCCGTCGTAAGAGCGAGCCGTCGCCGGGCGCGGTCAATCGCGTCGCGCGGCGGCCAAGCGCGGTTCCCGATGCGACAGCCTCGAAGCAGCCGATGGCGCCGCAGAAGCAGCGGTCGCCTTCGCCGGTGATGGTCATGTGGCCGATCTCAGCCGCCAGTCCGCGCCTGCCGTGATAGATGTGGCCATCGGCGACGACGCCGCCGCCAATGCCGGTCGATACGGTCACGAACACCAGCGATCCGCTGCCGCGTCCGGCGCCAAAACGCCATTCGCCGAGCGCCGCCGCATTGGCGTCGTTTTCCAGCCGCACCGGCAGCCCGAAATGCTGCCCCAGAATGTCGATCAGCGGCACGTCGTGCCAGCCGGCCAGCGTCGGCGGCGCGATCACGATCCCCGCCTTGGGGTCGAGCGGTCCCGGTGCTCCGACGCCGATGCCGGCGACCTTTGCCTGCGGGTGTTCCCCAAGCAGCGTGCCTGCCAGAGCGACGATCTGGCCGATCACCGCCTCCGATCCCGCACCGGCAAGCGTCGGCGCTGAAGCATGAGCGACGATGCGGCCATCGCTTTCGACCAGCGCACCGCGCAGCGCCGTGCCGCCGAGATCGAAGGCGAGCGCGATCTTGTTCATCAGGGGGCGACCTCCAGCCCGTGCAGCCAGGCCATGCGCCGGGCAAGGTCGGGATCGCCGAAGGCCAGCGAGCCCAGCACCACGGTCTCCGCACCTGCGGCGCGCAGTAAGGGCACGGTCTCGTGGCGGATGCCGCCATCGGCGGCGAGCACGATGTCGGCCTCGCGGCCGGCTTTGCGCATCAGCGCGCGCGCCTCGATCAGGCGCGGATACGCCTGCTCCGACAGGCTCTGGCCCTTGACGCCGATGGAAGTGCCGAGCAGCGTCACGAACGCCACCTCCGGCAGGAAGGGCGTGACGGCCGCGACCGGTGTTTCCAGCCGCAGCACCACGCCGGCCTCGGCCCCGAGTTCACGCGCCAGTTTCACGGCGCGCAGACCGGTCTCGCCGTTTTCGGCGTGCACGCTGATCAGGTCGGCGCCGGCCTCGATGAACTGGCGCGTCTGTTCCTCGACGATCTCGGCTTCGACCATCAAATGGACATGGATAGGCTTTGCGGTGAGCTTGGCGATGTGCGCCACCAGGTCCGGGAAGAACAGGAAGCCAGGGGTGAAGCGGGCATCGGCGACGTCGATATGATGGACATCGGCATGGGTCTCGATGCGCTTCAAATCGTGCTCCATATTGGCGAGGTCGGCCGACCACAGCGAAAACTCGCCGATAAGCCGGTTGCGCGGCAGAGCGGCAATTGCGGCGGGGCCGGACAGGGGCTTGTTCGTCGTCATCGTCTCAGGCTCCGTAGCCGCGCATTGTCTGGCGGTTGATTTTGACGGCGCCGGCAGGGTCGGCGGCGGCCGTTTCGGACTCTTCCTCCAGCACCAGCCAGCCGTTGAAATTGGGTGCAGCACCAGCGATCTCGATCACCTTCGCCGTGTCACAGACGCCCTTGCCGAGCATCGCCCAGGTTCCATTCGCGTCGACATCCTTCAGATGCACATAGCGGATGCGGTCGCGATAAGTGGTGAGCGTATCCGCCATGTCCTGGCCACCGCGCAAGATGTGGCCGGTGTCGGGCACCCAGCCCACCATCGAGGCGTCGAGCAGCCCGAAGATGCGGTCGTAGTCGGCGCGGTCGAACAGCAGCGTATTGTGATGCGAGCTTGGATGCACCGCGACCTGGACGCCGGCCTCGCGCCCGAGCTCGCCGGCTTTGTTGTAGACCTCGGCGGCGATGGCAAACTTGCCGTCGCGCGGCCCGTCGGAAACGATCGTGGCCGAGCCCATCGACACCAGCGCGCCGGGAAAGGCGGCGGCGAAGTCGATCCAGCGTTTGGCGGTCTCGAGGTCGGCGCCGATCTCATCCCTGAGCGTGAAACCGCTCTTCGAGCCGAAGGCGAAGGAGACGAGCGTCAGTCCGGATGATTTCAGCGCGGCCGCGAACTCCGCCGGCTTTTCGGCATAGCGGCCGATCATCGTGTCGGTGATCTCGATGCCGGCATAGCCGCCATCGGCGATCGCCTTGAGCAGATCGTCCGGGCCGCCGGCGAAGCGGTCCCCGAGCATTTCCCAGGTAAAGGTCTGGCAGCCGACTTTCAGGTCTTTCACGGTCATCCTTTCATTCCTTGATTCCACCTCCGTTCGAGGGATACCCTACTTGACCGAGCCCGCGGTCATGCCGGCGAGGAAGAACCTCTGGGCAACCAGGTAGATGACCAGCAGTGGCAGCGAGCCGAGCACGCTCATCGCCATCATCTGGTTCCATTCGAAGGCGTGTTGTCCCATCAACAGCTGGATGCCGATCGGGACGGTGCGCATGGACGTCGACTTCGTTAGCGTCAGCGCAAAGAGAAATTCGTTCCAGCACAACAGGAAGGTGTAGACCGACGTCGCCACGATACCAGGCAGTGAAATCGGGACGATCACCCGCCACAGTGCGGTCCAACTGGTGCCGCCGTCGACAGCCACCGCTTCATCGAGGTCGCGGGGCAAGGTGTTCAGATATCCCGTCATCAGCAGGATCGCATAGGGCAGCGTAAACACCAGATAGGTCAGGATCAGCGCGACATAGGTGTCGAAGATGCCATACGAGACGACAAGCCCGAAGAACGGGATCAAAAGCGTGATCGGCGGGATCGTCTGCGTGCTGATGATGAGCGTGTTGAGGCTGCCCTTGCCGCGAAAATTGAAACGGCTGAACCCATAGGCCGCCAGCAAGGCGATCAGCACCGTCAGCACGGTCACCGCTCCGGCCACGAAGTAGCTGTTGAAGAAGAAGCGCAGCTTTACCGGATCACCAAGGATGGCCGCATACGCTTCCAGCGTGAAGGCCTTCGGCAGGACGGTTGGTGGCAGGGCGAAGATTTCGGTATTCGACTTGAACGAGCTGCTCAGCATCCAGTAGATCGGGAAGGCCGCGAAAAAGAGCCCTGCGGCAAGCGCGACATGGAGCGCGGCGGTGATCAGCCTGTCTTTGGGCGTGTGCATTTTCCTCATGTGACTACCGAGCCTTTTGATAGCGGATGTAGAACAGCGTCAGGCCGAGAGAGATCAGCAGGATGACCACGGCGCTCGCCGAGGCCTGCGACAGGTTGTAGCTCGAAAACGCCAGCTTGTATGTGTAGGTGCTGAGGACCTCGGTCGAGTAGATCGGACCGCCACCCGTCGTTATCCAGATCAATGGAAAGACCTGCATGGTCCAGATGAAGTCGAGCAGCGAGATGCTGATGATGATCGGCATCAGCTGCGGAATGGTGATGAAGATCAACTTCTGGTAGGCCTTCGCGCCGTCGATATCGGCGGCCTCGTAGAAATCCTTGGGAATGCCCTGCAAGCCTGCGAGCAGGCTGACCATGAAAAGCGGGTAGCCCGCCCAGATATTGGCGAAGGTGACGGCGTGCAGCGCGGTCGCGGGCGAGGAAAACCACTCGACCTTGGAACCGATGATGCCCATCTGCATGAGAACACTGTTCACGACACCATTCGGCTCAAGCAGAAGGCGCCAGATCACCGCGATAATTACCGCGGTGAACAGCCAGGGCAGTATGTACAGCACGCGCAGAATGTTGCGCAGCGTCGGATTGATGCGGTCGCTGTTCAGCATGAGTGCGAAGAGCATGCCGATGGTCATATGGAAGACGACACTCATGCAGGTGAAGTAGAGCGTGTGCCACAGCGAGGCCCAGAACACCGGATCGGCAAAGATCGCCTGGTAGTGTTTCAGTCCGGCAAAGGACGGGTCGCGACGCAGCACCGCGCTGTTCTGGAACGAATAGCCAATCACCGTCACCATCGGCAGCAGCATCAGAAGGCCGATTATGAGGAGCGATGGTGACAGATAGAGATAGGGTGCGACCGCTCGTTTCAGTCGATGGTGGGAGCGCTTCTGCCCGGTCATGTGCGACCCCTGGGATGTGCCTTCAGGAGGAAGGTGCGCTTCAAAAACAGGTCCATCTCAAATTGCGATCCGTTGTTGACGGGTGGCCTGGCCGAGGCCGGGCCACCCGGTGGAAGATAGCAAACGGGCAATGGGCCGCTCAGAATTTCGCCATCCAGCCCTTTTGAGCGTTGGTAGCGGCTTGTTCCGGAGACTGCTCGCCGGCAAGCATCTTCTGAGCCTCCACGTCGAACTGGGTCATCAGGTCTTCAGCCACCGGCAGGCCCGTGAACTCGTTGGCGAGATAGCCGGTCTTGAAGATTTCGAAAGCCTTGGCGAAAGCCTTGTCCGAGGTCACGAAATCGGGCTTGGCGTTGACGTTCCCCGGGAAGGCGTTTGCAAGCGACACGAGCTTGGCATTCACCTTTTCACTCATCAGATATTGGACGAGCTTCCAGGCTTCATCCTGATGTTTCGAGGCGGCAGAGATGCCGATGCCCCAGGAGGCATAGGGAAGGCCGCGCTTGCCGTTGTAGTCCGCCACGACTGGGACCGGGATGAGGTCGAAGTTCAGCTTGGGATTGCGTTTGCGGATGAGATTCACATGCGCGAGCGAGTCGATCATCATTCCGACCCGATCGTTGACGAATTCCTCGACCTTTTCCTGCTCGGTCTTGGTGGCAATGCCGGGCGAGATGACGCCGGCGTCGTTCAGCGATTTGACGAAGGTGAGCATATCGACGACCGGCTTGCCCTCGAGAGCCGGCTTGCCTTCAACCATCATCGATTGACCCGAGGCCCAGACCCACGACATCAGGTCGTTCTGGACACCGGACGGCGTTTGCAGCGACAGCGGCAGCACCCAGCCATACTGGTTCTTGTCGGCATGGGTCATCTTCTTGGCGGCTTCGAGAAACTCCGCGCGGGTCGACGGCAGCTTGGTGACGCCTGCCTGGGCGGCGAGGTCCAGATTGACGAAGACCGGATAGACGAACGAAGCCACGGGAAACATCACCGCCTTGCCGTCCACCTTGATGATATCCGCGACCTGGGTCTTGTCGAACCCGCTCGCATCCATCATCGGGTTCATGTCGGCTAGCGCACCCTGCGCGTTCAGATTGTTCACCCAGGCGCCGTCGAGACCGACGACGTCGCTGAGCGTTCCGGTTGCGGCGCCGACCGAGATCTGGTCTCGCGTGGTCGCATAGGGACCGCTGACCAGCGTCACCTTGATGCCGGGGTTTGCAGCCTCGAAGTCGTTCATGATTGCCCTGAGCGATCCCGCCGGCAATTCGGGCTCCCACCATTGGGTGAATTCCAGCGTCGTGTCCGCCATGGCGCCGGTTGCACCAAGCAACCATGCGGCCGCGGCTATTTTCAGCATCTCGGGTCGTATCCGAAACATCATTTTCTCCTCCTTCTTCAAGATCGGCCGCACAATGCGGACGATCGTCTGTTCATTCAGAAGCCTTCTTGTATCTTCCGCAGGCACCTCGCTCCCGCCCGCGGTCTTCCGCAGATCTTCAGATCGCCAGATGCGTTTCGGGATCGAAGAAATGGAACTTGGCATCATCCACGGCCAACCGGATTTCCGAGCCGGAGCGGACGGCGCTGATCGGCTCGAACCTCGCCACCGCGTTCGACGCCAGGCCGAAATCATCCACCGCATCCGGATCGCCGGAGTCCACCCGGACCGCGTCGATGTTCATGTGGACGATCTGTTCGGAGCCGAGTTCCTCGATCGAGGTCACCCTGGCCGGTATCGTCTGATACTTGCGACCGGATTCAAGGCTGCTGTCATAAAGATCCTCCGGTCTGATCCCGAACACGACCTTGCGCCCCGCATACGACCTCAAGGCCGGCCTGCGCACGAAGGCTGCATCCTGCAGCCGGACGGCGAAGTCGCGAAAAGCGAGCTCGCCGCCCTTCAGGGTCGCCTCGAAAAGGTTCATCGAAGGAGAGCCGATGAAGCCGGCAACGAAGGCGTTAACCGGCGATTCATAGAGCCTCTTGGGTGTGTCGACCTGCTGCAGCACACCGCCTTTCAACACCGCGACTCTGTCGCCCATCGTCATCGCTTCGATCTGATCGTGGGTCACGTAAATGGTCGTGACGCCGAGCTGCTTTTGCAGGCTGGTGATTTCGGCGCGCATTTGCACACGCAGTTTCGCATCCAGATTGGAAAGCGGCTCGTCCATGAGAAAGGCGGCCGGCTCGCGCACCATGGCGCGGCCCATGGCAACCCGTTGACGCTGCCCGCCTGACAGGTTCGCGGGTTTGCTGTCCAGCAAAGACGTCAGCTGAAGAGTTTTGGCGATCTCGTCCACGCGCTTCTTGCGCTCGGCCTTCGGCTTGCCTGCCAGCCGCATCGAAAAGGCGATGTTTTCGGATACCGTCATATGCGGGTAGAGCGCGTAGCTCTGGAACACCATCGCGATGTCGCGGTCCTTGGGCGGCATGTCGACGACGTCGACCCCGCCGATCCGAAGGCTGCCGCTGGTGATGTCTTCCAACCCCGCGATCATTCGCAACGCCGTGGATTTGCCGCAGCCGGAAGGCCCGACGAGGATCAAGAACTCGCCGTCCTTGACCGACAGGTTCAACTGGTCGATTGCGCGAAAACTGTTCCCGTAGGTTTTGCAGATCTTCTCAAGAATGACTTCTGCCATATTCCTCCCTCCACAAGTATAAGCCCTGATTTTTATGATTCTCCTGGGCTTGTGTTCGCCTGCGAAATGTTTCGTCGGATAGTTTCAGGTCATGCTCCAGCATCCACATGCGCATTTTTCAGGTCGACTGCTGACGGCGCGTTCGCCGATGCCAGGAGTTGCGTGACCTGGTCCTCGGTCGGAAGCGCCTCGCGCCCGCCACGCCCCGTTATCGAAACGGCCGCCGCCGCGGCCGCGAATGCGATCCGGCCCGCGGTGTCGGCTCCGCGCGTCAACGCATGGGCATAGGCGCCATGAAAGCAGTCACCCGCGCCTGTGGAGTCGACGACCGCAACCCGGTGCGGGGGCAGGTGCCAGAGACCTGTCTCTTCACGGCCGCGATAGTACACACCCCTGCCTCCATCGGTCAGAACCACGGCGGATCGCGATGGCAACCACAAGGCATCGAGCATCTCGGCAGGCGATCGGCGCCCCGTGGCAGTCTGCGCAAAGCTAAGTGGAAGAATGAGATGGTCGCAGAGCGCGATCAGCCGCTCCGTGGCGGGGCCGCTGCTCCATTCGATATCGCCGAGGATCGCAAGGCCGAGATCGCGAGCCCGAGCCACGACATCCAGCGACCCGGTCGCATAGCTATCTACGATCAGGACGGTTGCGCGGCTGAGGATATCGTCCGGAAAGTCCGGAGCGGTGCCCAGCATCGCATCGTCGTCATACGCGATGAACCTTTCCCCGTCCGAGCCGACGGTGATCCGCGAGTGCACCGGGCGCGCGTCGGGATGGCGCGGCGCGAATGCGGTTTCAATACCGCTCGCCACGAGATCGAGCTGCACCGCGTTGTCCGAGGCACTGGCCAGCCATCCGACGAACCCGGCGGTTCCGCCGAGCCGCGCGACGGCGGCCAGCGCCGTCGCGACATTTCCCCCGAAGGCGCGGGTACTTTGCAGAACCTTACCCTTGCCCGCCGACAATGGCTGATCGACGTAGACGATGTCGTCGATCGCAATAGCGCCGAAGCCGAGGATCGAGGGGATGGTGGGCATCGTTCAGGCACCCGCCTTCGCCAGGGCGTCTTGCGCCGAAAGGCCGTCATGGATGACGCCGCGAAAGGCAAGCGCTGCCTTCTCCGGATCGCCGTGCCCCCAGAGATTGCGGCCGACCACGGCGCCGCGCGCGCCGGCACGGATGGCATCCGCCGTCTGCTGAAGCGCGCCGAGCAGCGTATCGGTCTTTGGACCGCCCGCGATGACAACCGGCACCGGGCAGGTCCGGACGGTCTCCCGGAACGACTCGAAATCGCCGGTGTAGCCGATTTTGATCACGTCGACGCCGGACTCGTAACCGATGCGAGCCGCATAGGCGATCTCGTCGGGGGTGAAGACGATCTTTGCTCCGTCGGTGAAATCGCGAGGGTAGATATGCGCCACCACAGGCATGCCGTAGCGGGCTGCTGCATTTACCGAATCGGTCAGCCAGCGTATGTATTTGCCCTCCGTCGCGCCGCGAACCGGAATGGCCACGGCCAACGCATCGGCCCCCGCGCGCACCGCGTCCTCGGGCGTTGCGATCAGCTCGCTAATGCGATCGTCCGCAGTGAAGCAGCCCGCCTGAATCACCAGGGAAGCTTTGCCCGCATATTGCGGCCACAGATGGCGCGCGCTGCCAGGCTGGATGCTGACGTAATCGGGTTTGCCCGCCATGACGCGTGCGAGCGCACCCGGCAGGTCGGCAAGGCCGCCTTTGCGCACGTCGCCATAGCCGACGAAGTGGTCGACCGCGCCGCCAAAAAGGTTCCCCGATGGATGCGAGAAGAGGCGCGCGAGGCGCACCTTGGTTCCTAGGCTCATGAGTCCAAAATTCCCTGATCGGTTGATTTAAAAAAGCTCGATCCAGTGTTTCCGAAATAAAAAGGAAAAACAATCTTTCGAAAGCTTTCGAATCTGCATATTTCTCGGTAAGGTGAGCCAAGGCCAGGGCGATTGCCTGGCGCGGGAAGGCAAGGGCAGGGCAATGTTGTCGGAGCAGAGACGCCAATCGATCCTGGGCGAGGTGCAACGCAGCGGACAGGTTCGCATCAAGGACCTGTCGGACGGGTTTGGCGTGTCGGAGGTCACGGTGCGCTCCGACCTCGAAATACTGGACCGCAAGGGACTGCTGACCAAGACCCGTGGAGGAGCGGTGACCCGGACCACCGATTCGACGACGGCCGCGTTCGCCCGCCGGATGCAAACGAACCTCGACGCAAAGAAGCGCATCGCCCGGGCGGCGCTCGACCTGTTCGAGGACAACCAGTCAGTCATCTTCGACGGCGGCTCGACCTTGATGCAGCTTGCCATGCAGTTACCGCCGCTCAGCAATGTCGTGGTCGCGGCCACGGCCATGAACATCGTGCAGCATCTTATGCATCGTCCCGGGCTCGACGTTCATATGATCGGCGGCCGGGTCTATCCCGACACGGTGAGCACGCTGATCACCGATGCCGATACGGCTCTCGGCGGCCTGGTAGCGCATCAGGTCTTTGTTGGGGCGCATGCGATAGACTCGTCACTGGATGTGGTCGACGTGAACGAAGACATGGCGCGAACGAAGCGAAACCTCGTTCGCATGGCCCGGCGCGTTGTCCTGCTCGCCGATTCGAGCAAATGGGGCGTCAGCGGGACGTCCAAGGCATTTTCGCTGTCGGCCGTCGACGTGGTGATCACCGACGATGGCCTTCCCGGTCCAATACGCAGCGATCTTGATAGGATCGGGGCCAAGGTGATCTATGCCTGAACCCATCCCGGTCTCTGATGCGCGACGGAAAGCGCGCATGACCCACAGGCTTCGCAGCGGCCGTCGGCCGTTTTTCATGCCGGTCATGTTCTCCTCCTCACGCTGGCGGCCTCCCAATGCGCGCCAGAATTCTCATAAGTTCTATAAAAATTTTACGCGCGTCAATATTCAAAATCCTGTATAGCGGATTGCGGGGGGTCGTGGGAACTGCAACGGTTCGCGCAGCATGCCCTTGGCTTCGGA
Organism: Mesorhizobium sp. C416B; assembly: GCF_030323165.1. Taxonomy (NCBI): domain Bacteria; kingdom Pseudomonadati; phylum Pseudomonadota; class Alphaproteobacteria; order Hyphomicrobiales; family Phyllobacteriaceae; genus Mesorhizobium; species Mesorhizobium sp. C416B. The sequence continues at coordinate 1,883,026 of NZ_CP100471.1, read as the reverse complement.
GGAAAGCTGGAAATGCACGGAAAGTCAGAGACAAAGCTCGGCATCGGTGTCATCGGCTGCGGCAACATCTCGATGACCTATCTGCGCAATGCAGCGCTCTTCGGTGGTGTCGAGCTACGCGCCTGCGCCGACATTTCCGCTGACATGGCCGAACTGCGCGCCAGGGAATACGGCATCCGCGCCCTGGGCGTTGACGCGTTGCTGGCCGACCCCGATATCGACCTCGTGCTGAACCTGACAATCCCCGCGGCGCATTTCGATATTTCGTTGTCAGCGCTCTCGGCGGGCAAGCATGTCTTCACCGAAAAGCCGCTGGCAACCTCTGCCGCCGACGGCCGCCGCCTTGTCGCCGAGGCCGCGAAGCGCGGCCTGCTGATCGGCTCGGCGCCGGACACATTCCTGGGTGCAGCCGGCCGCCGCGCGCGCCGGCTGATGGATGACGGCGCGATCGGCAAGCCGGTGACCGGCACCGCTTTCATGATGGGACGGGGCATGGAGCACTGGCATCCCAATCCGCAATTCTATTATCAGCCCGGCGGCGGTCCGGTGTTCGACATGGGTCCCTACTACCTGACCGTGCTGGTCAATCTGCTCGGGCCGGTCGAGCGCGTCATGGCGATGGCGACGCGCGGCCAGGAGGAGAGGCTGATCACGGCCGACGGGCCGTTCAAGAACACGACATTCAAGGTCGGCACGCCGACCAACATAATATCGCTGCTCGAATTCCGCTCGGGCGCCACCGTCACCTTCGGCGCCTCATGGGATGTTTTCAAACACTCCAACCATCCCATTGAACTGCACGGCACCGAAGGCTCGCTCAGGCTGCCCGACCCCGACACGTTCGGCGGCACCGTTTCGCTGTCGGAGCGTGGCGCCGACTGGGTCGATTTCGCCAGCGACAGCGAACTCTACGGCGCCCGCAACTGGCCCTATTCCGCGCCCGACCGTGCCAATTACCGCATGCTCGGCGTCGCCGATCTGGCGGGCGCGCTGGCCACGGGCAGAAAGCCGCGCGCCTCCGGTGAGCTGGCGCTGCATGTGCTTGAGATCATGGAGGCGATCCTGGCTTCGGGCGAAAGCCGTGGCTCGGTTGCCGTCAGCGGCACGGTCGACCAGCCGCCGCTGCTTGGCGAAGAGGAAGCGGCAACCCTGCTTGCCTGACGGGAGGTTCGTCCGTGACATCGCCGCCGTCCCTGCCGACACTCGATCCGGAGGCCCGGCATGTGCTCGAGCTCGGCAGCCAGGCCGGCGCGCCGCCGTTCGAAACGGGAACGCCAGAACAGGCGCGCCTTGCCTACAATGAGGGCTTCCCAAACCTGCAAGGCGAGCGTGAGCCGGTCGCAGCACTCAGCGAGCGCATCGTCGCCGAACCCGGCGGACCACTTAGGCTCAGGATCTATCGCGGGCAGGGCGCGCCTTCGGCAGGCGCTCCGGCGCTGCTCTATCTCCATGGCGGCGGCTGGGTGATCGGCAATCTCGACTCGCATGACGAGATCTGCCGCTGGTTCGCCAACGAGGCAGGCGCTGTCGTCGTTTCCGTCGACTACCGGCTGGCGCCGGAACACAAATTCCCGGCGGCAATAGAGGATTGCCGAGCGGCACTTGCCTTCATGCAAAGCGCCGCGGACGAACTCGGCATCGACGCTGCCCGCATCGCGGTTGCCGGCGACAGCGCCGGCGGCAATCTCGCCACGGTGCTCGGCCTGCTCACGCGGGGGGACAAAAATCCGCCGGCAGCGCAGCTTCTGTTTTATCCCAACACCGATGCCGGGCAGACGGCCGACAGCTATCGCCGCTTCGCCGCAGGCTTTGGCCTGACCGCCTCGACCATGGCCTGGTTCCGCGACCATTATATCCGCAATGCCGCCGACATCGGCGACTGGCGTACCTCACCGCTGAAGGCGGAAAGCCTCGCCGGTGCGCCGCCCACCTTCATCGCCATCGCCGGTCACGACATCCTCGCCGACGAAGGCGAGGCCTATGCCAGGCGTCTGCAGCAGGCCGGCGTGCCGGTCGTGCCGGAACACTGGCCCGGTCAGATCCACGGCTTCGTCTCGATGGGCCGTCACGGCCCGGCAGCGAGACAGGCGGTTGCCGCCGCCATTGCCGCGTGGCGAAGCTTCGATCCTGCCTTTGGAAAGGCTCAAGCGGACTGACGCATCACCAGGGCGGCGTCGAGGCTGACCTTCGGCGCGACGTTTGCCGTATCCTCGTTGAGCAAAGCGAGCAGTGTCTCGACGCTGCGCCCCGCCATGGCGGCAAAATCCTGCGCGATGGTGGTCAGTGCGGGGCAGGTGTAGCGGCTCAGCGGATGGTCGTCATGGGCGGCGATACGCAGGTCGCAATCGGCCTTGCGGCCGATCTTCAGCCCTTTCGCGAAGGCTGCCGCCATCACGCCGAAAGCCAGGCGGTCATTCGCACACAGTATGGTCTTGCCGGGCAGACCTCCGGTCTTGCCGGGCAGACCCCCGGTCTTGCCGGGCAGACCCCCGGTCTTGCCCGGCAGGCCGCTGGCCCCGAGCATCTGTTCCATCTGCTCGTAGCCGATGCGCTCGAAATCCCATGTGTAGTCTCGGGTGTTGCCGATAACCACCGGCTCCTGGCCAAGCTGACGCATCGCGGCGACGTAACTGTTCAGGCGCTCCGGCGAATTGTGATTGACATGCGGGATGTCGAAATAGATCGGGGCGTCGCCGGAGCGGCAGAGATAGTCGACGATGGTCGAGACGCTCTGGGCATTGTTGTTGCCGACAAAGGGCGTGCCGCCTTCAAGATAGGTGTCGAAATAGACGACCGGCATTGTCTGGGTCAGCTTCTCCAGCGTGCGCCGGTCCGAACGCAAGCCGAGCGGCGCGATCAGCGCGCCCGAAACTTTCAGCGACAGGATGGTACGTGTCGCCTCCATTTCGAGCTCGGTTGAGCCATGCGAGGAGATGACGATCGGCCAGTAGCCCTCGTCGCGCAGCCTGAGCTCGATGCGGCTGACCATTTCGGAATAGAAGGGATCGGTGACCGTCGGTACGACAATGCCGATGGCGCGGGTGCGCTTGCGGTTGAGGTTGCGGGCAAACAGATTGGGCTGGTAGTCGGACGACCGCAACGCCTCTTCGATGCGCTTGCGCGTTGCCGGCTTGACGCTGGTCGGATCGTCGAAATATTTCGACAGCGTCGGCCTGGAGACGCCGCAGGAGCGGGCGAAATCCTCCATCGTCTTGTGCGTCATTGGCATTCAATCCTCGTCTGGCACGCGCCAGAACCTCGGTCATCCCTTGACGCTGCCCACGGTCCTGCAGCCGGCGCGTCCGCCACGCAACGGCAGACGAAATTTACAGGAAACGTCAGTGGGTTCAACGCGCAATGACAGATTATACCGTGCGTAAATTTGTTCAATTGACGCGAAAATTGTCGCGCATCAAAGTCTCGGTCACAAAGAGCGCTGAAAAGTCCAGGCACCATGACACAACAGATCGATCGGCTTCTTTCCCAGCTATATCGTCGGCTCGATGCCGCCGCGATTGTGATCGGCGATGCTATCGATCCGCGCTATGGCGACGACCTCTCCGGCAAGGGCGGCGGCCAGCCCGAACTGGTCTTGCGTCCGCGCAACGCCGCCGACGTCGCCGAAATCCTGCGCCTATGCAGTGGTATCGGCCAGAAGCTGGTCGTCCATGGCGGCCGCACCGGGCTGGCCGGCGGCGCGCGCGTGCAGCCGGGCGAAGCGGTGCTGTCGCTGGAGCGCATGACCGCGGTCGAAGCGCCCGACCGCGCCGCGGCAACCATCATCGCGGAAGCCGGCGCGCCGCTGCAAATGGTGCAGGAAGCGGCCGATGCGTCCGGCCTGATGTTCGGCGTCGATATCGGCGCGCGCGGCACGGCGACGGTCGGCGGCAACATCGCCACCAATGCTGGCGGCATTCGCGTGCTGCGCTACGGCATGTACCGCGCCCAGGTGCTGGGGCTGGAGGCCGTGCTTGCCGACGGCTCGATCCTGACTTCGTTGCGTGGCCTGGCCAAGGACAATTCGGGATACGATCTCAACCAGCTTTTCATTGGCAGCGAAGGCACGCTGGGCGTGGTTACTCGCGCCTGCCTGCGGCTGCATCCCAAGCCCGCCACCGAGGTTGCCGCCTTTTGCGCCCTTGGCTCGCTGGAGGCGGCGATTGCGTTGCTGGGGTTGCTCAAGCAGCGGCTCGGGCCCTTGCATTCGGCCTATGAGGTAAACTTCTCGCCGCTCTACGGCGCCATGATTGCCGGCATGGCGGCGCCGGCGCCGCTGCCTGCCGGCGCGCCGGTTTATGTTTTGGCCGAGATCCAGGGCAACCAGGCCGAGCTGGACGGCGAGCGTTTCGCTTCGGTGCTGATGCAGGCGGTCGAGGACGGCATCGTCGACGACGTGGTCGTCTCGCAGTCGCCGCGCGAATTCCGTGCGCTATGGGATGTGCGCGAAGAGGCCAACCGATTCCTGTTTGCGATCGAGGGCATGATCGGCGTCGACATCAGCATCCCGTTGGCGACCATGGCGGGTTTCCTGCGCAACGCCGAAGCCGCGATCCACGCCGTCGACAGCAGCGCCGAGATCTACGTCTTCGGCCATCTCGGCGACGGCAATCTGCACTATCAGGTCGACACCACGGAACCGGCGGCCGCCTATGAGATCATCTATCACGGGGTAGCGGCATGCGGTGGCGCCGTCTCGGCCGAGCACGGCATCGGCCTCGACAAGAAGAAATGGCTGAACCTCGTGCGCAGCGACGCCGAACTATCAGCCATGCGCCGGCTGAAGGTGGCGTTCGATCCGCACAACATTCTCAACCCAGGGCGGATTTTCGATATCATTTGATCGCCAGGAGGATCTAGCTTGCAACTGGCGAGAGCAGCGCGTGGAAGCCGACCGTTCTCATCTGCTCGACGCCGTCCAGAGTCATATTTCCCGCGACATAGACGATGATTGCCAGACCGAGCCAGCCGATCCAGCGATACCTGGCAAGCAGCGCCGCCACCAGCGTCGAGGCGACCGCCATCAGAACCACCGACAGGATGAGACCGAACACCAGCGCATTCATGTCGTGGGCGGCGGCGCCCGCCACGGCCAGCACATTGTCCAGCGACATCGAGACATCGGCGACGACGATCTGCAGGATCGCGGTGCGCAGCGCCTTGGCCGGCCGCGCCGTCGCAAGTGCTGCGGCTTCATTGTCGACGTCCTCGCCGTCGCCGGCCGAGCGCAACTCCTGGAACATGTTCCAGCACACCCAGAACAAAAGCATGCCGCCGACCAGCATGATCCCAGGAATTTCCAGCAGCTGCACCGCGATCACGGCAAAGACGATGCGGATCACCGCCGCCGCGGCAATGCCGGCGATGATCGCCTTCTGCCGCAACGCCTTGGCGAGGCCTGCGGCCGCCATGCCGATCACCACGACATTGTCGCCAGACAGCACAAGGTTGATGGTGATGACTTCCAGATAGGCGGCGACAGTCGTCTGGTCGAAACTCATAAAGCGGTCTCCCCGGAAGGCTCCGGCTGGTTGCGGGCGCATCGGACCGATGTCTGCGCAACGCGAAGACAGCTGATTTGAGTGCAGCCCGGTATTGAAACAAGACGCCAGCGCGGCCAATCGGTCCTCATCCACGGAATTCATCGCCGGTTCGTGATTTCCGACCAGAAATGCCCGTCCCAGAATGCCCATCATGGAAGGAAGACAAAAGCGTTCCGCTTGCCTATCAATATTGCCGACCAAAGGAGAGACGAGCATGAGCAAGACGGCACTGATTTTCTGGGGCGGATGGGAAGGCCACACGCCGGCTCGCAGCGCCGCTGTCGTCAGCGAGATATTGACGGGGCATGGCTTCGAAGTGCGGATAGAAGAGGGCACATCGGCGCTCGCCGATCCGCAGCTCCCGGCCATCGATCTGATCGTGCCGGTGATCACCATGTCGACGATCGATAAACCGGAGCTGCAAAACCTCACCGCCGCCGTCAGCGGCGGGACCGGCCTTGCCGGCTTCCATGGCACCATGGGCGACAGTTTTCGCAACGAACCGGCCTATCAGTTCATGACCGGCGGCCAATGGGTCGCGCACCCCGGCGACATCATCGACTACCGTGTCGACATCATCAGCGACGATCCGATCGTCAGGGGTATCGAGGGTTTCGCCTACCATTCCGAGCAGTATTACATGCATGTCGACCCGAGCAACGAGGTGCTGGCGACGACGACGTTCAGCGGTGAGCATCTCGACTTCATCGACGGCGTCGTCATGCCCGTGGTCTGGAAGCGCCGCTATGGCAAGGGCCGCGTCTTCTTCAGCGCGCTCGGCCACACCGCGGATGAGTTTTCCGTGCCGCAAATGCGCACCATTCTCGAGCGTGGGGTGCTGTGGGCCAGCCGGTAACCGGGGCCTGTCCAAGTAAGCAACGGCGATATCACGCCTCCGCTACTCGCTAAGCCGCGGCTAACGGACTATGGTGGCTGAGGTGACGACGTTCGACCGCCGTCATCGCAACTGAAATGTGTTGTCACGGGGGGCATGCATGTTCGGGGTCGTCGGATTAGTAAGGCATGGAAAGCCGTCGCAGCGCTGGCGTCCGCCGGCTCTGGTGGTCGTGGTGTTCGGGCTGTTGCTGCTCGCACCGGAAGTGGCGAATGCGAAGCCGAACTGGACGCTCGATCCGGCGAATTCGACGCTCACCTATCAATCGGTGAAGAAGAACACCATTGTCGAAACCAACAAGATCAGGAACCTCTCGGGCACGCTGACATCGGATGGCGCCGCCAAGGTCACGTTCGACCTCAACTCGGTCGACACCGGTATCGACCTTCGCAATGTCCGCATGCGCTTCCTGTTCTTCGAAACCTTCAAATTCCCGACGGCGGAAGTGACGGCGAAAGTCGATCCCGCCGCTTTTGCCGATCTCGCCACCAAACGGCGCATGAGCGCGCATATCCCGTTTCGCCTGAGCCTGCACGGCGTCGACAAGGACCTTGAGGCCAATGTCGTGGTCACCATGATCACCGACAGCATGGTGTCGATCGCCTCGGAGGCGCCGGTCGCCGTGCATGTCGAGGATTTCGGCCTGTTGCCCAACATCGAAAAACTCCAGCAGGCGGCCAATGTCAGCAGCATCGTCCCGACGGCTTCGGTGTCGTTCGACTTCGTCTTCACCGCTGATGGCGCCAAGCCTGCGGCCACGCCTGCCGTCGCGGCCGCAGCCCCAGCCGATGCCGGGCCGGTCGCCACAGATGCAGGCAAGACGTCCTTCAGCGACGATGAATGCCTGAACAGGTTCGAGGTGCTGTCGCGCACCGGCGCCGTCTATTTTCGCCCAGCCAGCGCTCGGCTCGATGAAAAGAGCCGCCCACTGCTGGCCGAGGTGGTCGGCGTCGTCGGCAAATGTCCGAAACTGAAGGTCGAGGTTTCGGGCCATACCGATTCCGACGGCTCGCCGACGGCCAACAAGAACCTGTCGGAACGGCGCGCCAAGGCGGTCGCCGACGCGATCATCGCTGCGGGCATTCCATCGGCGCAGATCACGGCTTCCGGCTATGGCGAGGAAAAGCCGGTGGCGCCGAACGATACGCCGAAGAACAAGGCGCTGAACCGGCGGATCGAGTTCTCCGCCACGCCGCTCTCCAACTGAGCCGGTCCTTAACTGAGAAGGCCCGTCAACCGAAAAGGAACCCGGTGCGTTTGGACATGATTGCAAGTTGCGGCAACTTCATGCGCGGCATCGGCCTCGCCGTGCTGGCGCTTGCGTTGACCATGACCATTACCATGACCGCGGCCAGTGCCGAACGCCGCATCGCCCTGGTGCTCGGCAATTCCCACTACCGGAACGCGCCCGTGCTGCCCAATCCGGTGAACGATGCGCAGGCAATGTCCGATCGCCTGAAGGGCCTGGGCTTCGAAATCGTCTCCGGCCTCGATCTCACCAAGGCGCAGACGCAGGAAAAGATCGCGCATTTCGCGCGGCAGGTGCGTGGCGCCGATGTCGCGCTGTTCTTCTATGCCGGTCATGGCCTGCAGGTCTCGGGCAGGAATTACCTGCTGCCTGTCGATGCGGCGCTGGAGGACGAGACCTCGCTCGACTTCGAAGCCGTGCAGGTGGATTTCATCCTGCGGCAGATGGCGCGCGAGACCAGCATCAGGCTGGTGTTCCTCGACGCCTGCCGCGACAACCCGCTCGCCGATGTGCTTGCCAAGGAGACCGGCGGCGACAGCACGGCAAGCAGCGGCCTTGCCGAAATACCGATCGAGAATGGCGGCGCCGGCACGCTGGTCGCCTTCGCTGCCAGTCCCAACCAGCTCGCCTATGACGGACCGGGCGAGCACTCGCCATTTTCGGCGGCGCTGCTTGCCCATATCGGCGAGGTCAACGTCTCGATCACCGAAGCGATGAACCGGGTTACGTCGGATGTGTTCAAGGCCACAGCGGGACGCCAGCGGCCCTGGATCAACGTTTCGCTGACCACCGATGTCGTGCTTCACAAGGTCGATCTCAAGGCGCCGCTGATCGTCGGCGATTCCGGCGCGGCTGCGCCCGAAGGCGATACGCAGGCGCGCACCGGTGCCGCCGCCAATCCGCCGGGCTCGGACGCCGGCGAGCAGGCGCTGGAACAGCTGCGTGAGGAAATTCCGAAGCTGGGCTCGGACGCGCCAGTCCTTTTCGACGTTCCGGTCAATTTCGGCGACCCGGCGATCGACGGCAAGAGCATCGCCCAACTCATCCAGGGCAAGCCGCACTTCAGTCCGGTCGAGGGCCTGGAAAAGTCCGTCTGGGACAACCAGTGCAGCAACTGTCATCAATGGACCGAGGAGCGGCTGTGCGACCAGGCCAAGACCTACGTCACCAATGATGTCTCGGTGTTGCGCCTGCAACACCCGCTGGGCACGCGCTTCAAGGTGGCACTCGGCAAATGGGCGCAAAACGGCTGCAAATGAGACCGCCAACAATGGGTTGGATCAGATTTCAATGAAATCTCATCACGATCCAGAGCAATCAGGCTCGGCGCAGCGCCTCGGTTTCGGCCAGATGGATGCCCATCTCGACAAAGGCGGTGAGCACGGAGAAACGGTCCGCCACCGCAACCCGCGCCAGTCCGGCCAGTATGCCGGCATTGACGGCATGCGCAGCCGGCAGCGGCCGCAGCCTCGACCCGTTGGTCTGCGGCGTCAGGCCATTGATGTGCCGTTGCGCCGCTAGCGCGATCCAGCCGGCAGGCGTGTGCTGCTGCGTCATCGCCGCCCCGGCGACAGCCTCCCGGCGGCTCGCATTGTTGGGGTCGCCGACCCAGTCCTGGATCAGGGCCAGCGTTGCGAGATCCTGCTCTTCGAGCAGCTCGGTCAGATGCCCAAGGCACTCATGGCCCCACCAGATTGCGGCCCGGTCAGGCAGGAGATAGGCGCAAAAGGTAATCGCTTCCTCGGGGATGCGCCCGGCCATCAGCCGGCGGCAGAACTCGAGCGAGGGCTGGTCGGTCGGAACGGCCGTCATGTCCCGGGCGACAGCCGTGTTCGCGGCGAAGAGATCGCGTGCGGTCTGGAATCGAAGCCCGTTGACCATCGCTGCTGTTATCCTCCCCCAGCCCTCACTCAACCCGCCTGCGAGGCGCGGGTCAAGTCTGTCGACCACCACATGTCCATGACGTTGTTCACAGACAAACGCCTCACGGTTTGGTATATTCCACAGCCGACCGTGATCTCGACAGATCACTGTCGAACAGGAAGAGTTGGCCCGGATCCATGGATCGGGCCTGAGTGAAAATCGGATGCTCGAAACGGGAGTAACCGTTATGCAGCGGCACATTTCAGTCTTGGCATTGGCGACCGTGCTTTTCTCGACTCACGTCTATGCCGACCCACTTCAGAGATCGGAAGACATTGTGAAGTTCTTTGCCGGCGCGATCGATCACGGCGCGGCACGCGGGATTTGTGTCGGCACCGAGGACGAGTGCAAGAGCAAGACCAGCCAGAAAGAAAAGCCCCCGGAGAAGACCGGCCTCGATATGCTGATCAATTTCAGCCTGGATTCGTCCGAGCTCGACGCCAAGGCGCGCAGCGAACTCGACGAATTCGCCAAGGCGCTGAAGGACGATCGGCTGAGCAAGCTGTCCTTCGTCGTCGAAGGCTATACCGACGCATCCGGCTCGGCGACCTACAATGAAGGCCTGTCGCAGCGCAGGGCGCAATCGGTCACCGCCTTCCTCGAATCCAACGGCATCGAATCCACCCGCATCAAGGCGGTCGGTCTCGGCGAGGCCAATCCACGCAATCCCGATCCCTACGATCCCGTCAACCGGCGGGTCGAGATGCGGATCAAGGCGCAGTAGCTTCGCCGGCTGCGTCTTCCGGCCGTCGTCAAACACAACGCCGCGCGTCCAACGGACACGCGGCGTTTTTATTGTTTGACATGATCGATCAGTTCTTGAGCACGCCGCCGACCGCTACGCCGGTGCCGAAGATCAGCGCCTTGGTCAGGAAATCATTATTGTCCCGCGGCGGCGGCTCATCCTCGCGCACGACCTCGCGGTTGCGCCTTTTCTGCACGAACTGCTGTTGCCGGCGCGGCTTCTGGGCGTACTGCTTCTTGCGTGGCTTTTCCACCGCGGGCTTCAGCGTGCGGGCCTTCTGCACCACCTGTTTTCTCGGCTTGTCCACGCCGGCCTGGTCGGCCTCATGCTTGGCACGCACGGCCTCCATCATCGGATCCGTCTGGATGATCAGAAACGCCAGCTGCTCGCGCGTCAGGAAGGTGGTCGGAGGCAGCCCGTTCCCCTCTTGCCAGTCGCCGATCGCTTGCCGGGTCTTGGCGCCGATATTGCCGTCAACGCGGCCAAGCTCGTTGCCCAGCGCCTCGACGCGCAATTGCAGGTCGATGCGGCCCTGGCGATCGAGACCGATCGCGTTCTCCGTCGCCTCGGTGCCCAGCACCTTCTTCATGTCGTCCGAAATGCCTACCGAGGTGCGCACGGCAGAACCCGAGTTCGCTTCTTCGGCAGCAAGCGCGGCGACGTCCCGTTCCTGGGCTTTCGGATCGTTCAGCGCATCGATGTTGAGCCGCGCCACCGTGGCGAAGCGGCCATTCGGGAACTGTTCGAGATAGGCTTCGTAGAATGGCGCGGTGTTGCGCTTCGAGGCCTCGTCCCAAAGCCGCTGCTCGACTTCCCACGAAGGCGGTTCGCTGGTGACGAGAGTGGGGGCGGGCGCTGTCGCGGCGTTCGCGTCGTCGGCGGCCGGTTTTGCCACCGGCACGGCTTCGGCGGCCGGTTTGCCAAGGAAAACCTCGCGGCCCAGCGATGCGTTGTGCCATGGCCGCTGGCGGCCTTGCGTGGTCTCGGCCACTTCGCCGCGCACCCGCGTCAGCGCACTCTGGATCTCGACGCCGGGTTCGGTCAGGTGCCGGGCGAGCGCGGTCGAGTAGGGGCTGTCGACGCCGTTGCCGTCAAAGGCGATGGCGCCCGGGTCGGTGGCATAGGCAATCAGGATGCCGCCGGTGCCGACGCCCTCTGATTTAGGGTCGATCGGCGCCAGGCCGGTGCCCAGTGCGGTGGAGCGGGTCTTCGGCATCGCGGCCGCCAGTGTGCGTGCCAGCGGATTGTCGCGGCAGGCATCGAGGATGATGACGCCGACCGCCGGGTCGGGTGGCAATGCGGCCATGAAGTCGTCGATCTGGACGGTGCGGGTCTTGAGATAGGCAGGTGACGTCAGTTCGGCGTCGACCGGGATCAAAAAGTTCTTGCCGTCGACCTGCATGCCGTGGCCGGCATAGAAAATGACGGCGAGGTCGGCATCGTAGGACTGCTCGGTGAATTTGCTGATCAGGCTGTGCATGCCGGCATTGTCCTGGTCGACGCCCTCGATCACCTCGAAGCCGGCATTGCGCAGCGTCGATGCGATGAGATGCGCGTCATTGGCCGGATTGGGCAATTCGACGGCATGGACGTATTTGCTGTTGCCGATGACCAGCGCGACGCGTTTGACGCCCCCGGCATCCGGCGCCGCCGCCTGGACGGTGCCAAGCGCGGTCAGCATTAACAGAAAAAATCCGCTCAAAAGGACGGCAAACGCTTTCATGGGATCGGCCCTCCGCCCCAATGGGGCGCGTTATTGATGGCTGCGCATGCTAAATTTCACCAGCGACTGTATCGCTTCTGCCAAAATGGCTGTTGGGCGTATGTGATCCCAGCCACAGTTTTGGTTCACAAGGACCCAAAAACCTTCCCAAATATCCGCAAACATACCATTCGCCGGCCTCAGAACAAATCGGCTTGGCGAAAGCCGGGGCGAACTGCCAGCTCTAGCCCGGCTCAAGAGTATTTTGGATCGAGCCGACCAGTGCCGTTATCGCCTGCTTGTATTTTTCGAACTCCGGCGATGTCTGGCGGACTTCCGTCGTCGTCTGCTGGCCCGCATCGGTGGTGGCGGGCGTCGGCAATTTGCGGCCCATCTTCCGTTCCGCCCAGTCGACGACGTAGCTGGCGGTCTTGCCGGCAAGAAACGGGTTGGCCTGGATAACGGACGAGCCGAGCACGGCGCTCAACTGCGCCGATCCCGGCGACGCCAGCACCTGATGTGCGCCTTCCATGCCGAGGAAATGGCAGAGATAGAGCCGGCCGGCGGTAATCTGATGGCCGCGCGCCTTGAGATAGGCTTCGCCCTCGCGCGCCAGATTGCGCACCATCTCACGCGAGATGGTGGCGTCGTAGCGCAAAGCGAGCAGGTCTGCGGTCGACAGCGAGCGCGCCAGTTCGGGACGATAGGTGTTCATCATCCGGATCCAGGTCTTGGATATGAACTGGCCGGCGCCTGTTGCCGAAGACAGCGGGTTCTTGGCCCGCGCGCTACCGCCCGATTCGACGTGGACGATACGGTCGGTCAGCGTTTCGACGGCGGGATCGCTGGAAGTGACGGCGATTGCAGCGGTCACTGTTCCGAGCGGATCGATCGCCTGACCGCTCTGATAGAGTTCGAAATGCAAATGTGGCCCGGTCGACAGGCCGGTGGTGCCGATATAGCCGATGATGTCGCCGGCCTTCACCTTGGTGCCGACACCGCTGGCAATGGCGAATTTCGACATATGCGCGTAGCGCGTCTCGCGGCCGCCGCCATGGGCGATTTTGACCACATTGCCGTAGCCGCCGCCGTCGCCCTGGAAGATGATCTCGCCGTCGAAGGCTGCGGCGATCGGCGTCCCCACGGGTGCTGCCCAGTCGACGCCCTTGTGGATGCGAACAACGCCCAGGATCGGATGCTTGCGCGGCCCGAAGGTCGACGTCATGACACCGTTGACCGGCGTCACCATGCCGTTGGCCACCGTCAGCGAGCGCACCTGGTCATCGCCCGAGACGCAGGAAAACTGGCCGTCGCTCTGCTGGAAAACGAAACAATCCAAGCTCTTTTGCGTGCCTTGGATACCGACATAGAGCACCCGTCCGTCGGTCTCGTTCTTGCCGCGCGGCGTCTGCGAATAGATCAGCACAAGACGCTGGTCCTCGCTGGCGAAAGCATCCAGATCCTGTCCCCGCGACAGATACATGATGGCTTCGCCAATGATGCCGCTCGGCACATTGTTGCGGGCCGCCGTCGAATAGATCGCGTCGAGCAGGCGGTATTGCCGTTTCTGCGTGCCTTCGGTCTCGGCGCCCGAATAATTGAACAGGTCCTCGCGCACCCACGGGTCGACGCCCGACACGAAGGCACCGGCCGCGTTGCGTGTCAGCGTGCCGACAAAGACGTTCCTGGCGTAGATCGAGACCTGCATCAGCGACATCGTCGTGGTCTCGCGCGTCGGCCTAAAGCCGCGCATCGCCACGACATAACCAGGCTGCAGGCCGTCCTTGTCGAACAGCGCCTTCAGCGCCTCGCCGGCAAGCTTTGCGTCGTCGGCGGAAAAATGCGCATCGAGCGCCACGCTGTCCAGGCTGCGGTCGTTGAGGATTTTCACGAAAATGTCCTCGGTCGCCTCGAAGCGCTGATATTCCGAGCTGACGTTGGCAACGCTGGTGTTGTTTTCGACCGCTGTCTTCTGAAAGGCGGGGAGTGCTGCTTCGCCCTCATCGATGGTCTCGCCCCAGCCGGCCTCGGGGTCATCGGCCGCCGCCGATGCACCCGGAGCAGCCTGCGGGTCAGGAGCTGGGCCGGAGGCCGCCGGAGCCCCGTCCGCGCCGGGCGATGGTTGAAGATCGTTCTGCAGGTCATTCTGCGGATCGTTGGGTTCGGCGGGTGGCGCGACCGCGGTCTTCCGCTGCGCCTGGAAGAAGGCGAAATCCTCTTGCGTCGAGGGGATCGTCGTCATGAATTTTTCGCTGGCGCTCAGCATCACGTCGGAGAGAACCATGATCTGAGGGGAGATGCCGGCCTGGTCGAGCTCCGCCGGGCGCGGCATCCCGCGGCTCTTGGCAGCGCCCGCCTCCGGCGCCAGTGTGATCCACATCGGGTCGCCGGCAAGGTCGATGATGGCCGGCACGTAGACCGATGCGTCGGCCGGCACGTCGTCCGAGCCTTCGACGGCGTGCAGTTCCTCGTCTTCGTCGCCGAACGACCAGTAGTCGGCGGTAAGATAAAAGCCGGTGGCAATCGCGGCGAGGACGATTGTCGCCAGGCCAGCCGCCAGCCCGAGCCAGATCCTGCGCCTGCGCAGCGCGGCGCGCGCCTGCTTCTTTGCCTTGAAGCTGGTGTCGATGCTGTGCGTCACGGCGCGCTTCCGGTCAGGAAGAAGGTCCAGCGCACCTGTTCCTGGGTGTCGACTTCGAGAAACTTCGCCGCGATATGGCCGCGCTGCCAGCATTCATCGATGCCGCGGATCGAGAACCGCCGCCGCTCGATGCACATGTCGGTGGAGCCTGCCAGGATGGCGTGGCCGAAGACATCCGTCGCGTAGATGTAGATGTAGCGGTTGGTCAGCTCCTCGCGAATGACGTTGACGCATTGATTGGCGCCGATGGTCCACCAGCCATCGGTCCGGTCGGCATCGTCGACCTTCTGACCGACGGCAAGATTGACGACGTCGAGCGTCTGGTTGCAGACGGTGAATTCGGCGCGCGCATGCCCGGTGGAAAGAAGCGCCAGCAACAGCGTCGCGACCGCGCTCGCGGCGAGCTTCACGCGCACGTTCCGGGCAAGCAGGACGGGATCTCGGCGACGGCGTTGCATCGGCGTCGGTGCTAGCCGCCGAGGCGGAAGTATTTGGCGGTCGCCGAAAATGCCGAACTCCTGGCGCCGATCTCGTCGAGGATCCTGGGCAACAGCACCGAGGCCGGCGTCGGCGTTGTGAAGTCCGCCGCCTTTATGTCCTGCGGCCCGGTGATCACCATGATGATCTGCGGCAACGCCTTGCCTGCCGCCTTGTCGGCGGCGCCGAGCCCGATCGGGATCGAGAAGGTCGCCTTGTCGGCTTGTACGACAACATGATCGTCGAGGTTGAACGCGATGCCCCTGTGGTCGATCAGGAACACGCTCGACACCAGCCCGCCATGCGTCATCAGCGTGCCGTCGATCGGCGAGCCGTCCGGCACCGATGTCTGGTCGAGGACAAGCTGCGGCCTGTCGGCCGTGCTCGCGCCCATGAAACGCAGGAAGCCGGTGATCCCGCATTGCGGGGGCTGGATAAGGCGGACGCTGATATCCGGCTCGACATGGAACTTCGCCTGGAATTCCCCAAGCAACTGTTCGAAGGGTGGCACCGACGTGCCGAAGCCCTCGATCGCGACACCCTTGTCGGCGACCGACGTCACCGTCGCAAAAAAACAATCACCACCATTGAAGGCGCGTACCCAGGTGACCCGCTCCGCGGCCGCATCGGCCGGTGGCGGCACCTCCGGCTTGGGCACGTTCATGGCAATGTCGGGCTCTGCCGGCTTGTCGGCCTGCTCACCGCTGGCAATATCGGGCTGGCTCGGCTTAGGCTCCGCGGTCGGTTCAGGCGCCTGCATGTCCGGCTTGGGCTCCTGCGCGGTCGGTTCAGGCGCCTGCGCCTTGGGCTCGGGCGCTTGAGCGGTGGGTTGCGGCGTCGGTGCTGTGGGTTTGGGGGCCTCGGCCGTCGGTTCAGGTGTTTGCGTGGCTGGCTCTGGGGCTGTCGCCTTGGGCTCTACCGGCGTGCTGACAGGCTCCGGGTTCTTCGCGGCATCGGGCTTCGACGGGCCGGATGGCGGTTGCAGCGCGACGGTCTTGTCGGTCGGTTCGGCCGGCTGCGGGGCCGTAGCGCTCGACGCGACTGGTGGCGTCGGCTGCGGCTCGACCGGCGCTTTGGCCTGATCTTCAGCCGCAGTCTCCGCTGGTTGCGTCTTTGGCACCGTCTTCTCGACCGGCGCAGTGTCCGGAACGGGCTTGTCAGCGACGATCGGCTTTGTCAGTTCGGGTTGGAGCGGCTTGCCGGTGTCGGTGACGCGAGGCCGGTCTCCGAATCCCACGATACCCGATGCATAGAGCCCTCCAAGCGATACCACGGCCACCGCCGACAGCACCGCGATCGTCAGATTTCTGCCTGTAGTAGCACGCTTCGGCGGTGTGCTTGCTCGTCTGGGAGTTTCAGCAGCCGGTTTCGGCTGCGACAGGTGCGCTGGGCGCACGTGCGGCACGAAAGACGGCTCCGCCGTGCCGCTTGGCGGGGCCGAACCGAAGCCTTGGGCCGGCGAGTCCCCGATCTTCGAAACAGGCCCGGCGGTTTGCCCGGTTCGCGGCAGGCCGGGCCGGGGCGCAAGCGAGGCCGGCGGCAAGGTCGCGTCGCTGTCGTCGCGCGTCAACCGGGCGATTTCGGCCATGCTGGCCGGTCGATCATCCGGGTCAGGCTGCAGCATCGCTTCGACAATGTCCCTGAAATCGGCATCGATGCCGGAGAGATCAGGCACGGTCCGCCGTTTTTCGACGATCTCGTATTGCGAGCCGCCCATGTCGATCGGCTTGCCGCGCAGCGCCGCCGCCAGCACCAGCCCCAGGCTGTAGATGTCGGACTGTTCGCTGACCTCGCCGCCATAGAGCCCGAGCTGCTCGGGAGAAACATAGTTGTATTTTCCGGCGAACTTGCCGCCGATCAGCGTCTCGCCACCGACCGCGGCCGATCGCGCAATGCCGAAATCGATGATTTTTGCCCGCTCGACCCGGCCTCCCGGCAGGATGATGTTGTCGGGCGAAAGATCGCGGTGGATGGCGCCGGCCTGGTGCACGGCGCTCAGGCCCGAGGCCAGCCGGTGGCACAGTTTGCGCACATCCGGAGTCGCCATCGCCCCGCCGCGCATGATGTCGTAGAGCGACTGGCCGTCGACGAATTCCATCGCCAGATAGGGCCGCCCGATGCCGGGATCTATGGTGAAGACGTGGTAGCGCACGACCGCGTCATGCGACAGATGGTTGAGGATCGAGGCTTCCTTGCGAAACAGCGACAGGATCGTCTGATCGCGGGCGAATTCCGGCAGCACGATCTTGATCGCGACATGATCGCCGGTCTGGATGTTGTGGCCGCGATAGACTTCGCCCATGCCGCCCGACGCGATGCGTTCGTCGAGCTCGTAGATGCCGCTGAGCTGCGTGCCGACGCTGGTATCCGCCATGTTGGGCAATAGCCGGGTCTTGTCGTCGGAGCTCATCGGTCGTGGCCTCCTGCTCGGGACAGGCCATTGCCTTTGTCTCTGATCTTGACCAGAACGATGGTGACGTTGTCGGTGCCGCCGCGCTCAAGCACCATGGAAAGCAGCTTTTCGCAGGCAGCCTGCGGCGCTGCCGAGAGCACTGCTGCCGCAATTTCCGCGTCGCTGACATGCGCCGTCAGCCCGTCCGTGCTGAGGATGAAGATGTCGCCGGCAAGGGTCTCTCCCTGCTGGAAGTCGATGGCGATTTCGTCGTTGACGCCGATGGCGCGGGTGATGACGTTGCGGCGCGGCCAGTTCTCCGCTTCGGCTGCGCTGATCGCGCCGCTGTCGAGCAGTTCCTGCACCTCGGTGTGGTCGCGCGAAATCTGCGAGATCGCGGCGTTGCGCACGAGATAGACGCGGCTGTCGCCCGACCACAGGCAGGCGAACCTGCCGTCCATGGCCAGCAGTGCGGCAACGGTGGAGCCGATGGTCACGCCGCGTGAGCGCGAAATCCGGCGAATCTCGGCATGCGCCCGGTTCAGCCGATCCTCAAAGCGGGCGCGCAGATCCGGCGCCGAACTGGCGATGCCGATCGTCGCCAGATGCTCGACAATGCTTGCCGAAGCGACTTCTCCGGCCTCGTGCCCGCCCATGCCGTCGGCCACCACCCAGAGGCCGATCCGCGGCTCGACCAGGAAGCTGTCCTCATTGTGGTCGCGCACGCAGCCCTTGTGGCTCACGCCGTAGCTCTCAAAGGCGGCATCGTTCACTTGCCTACGCTCCGCAACGCCTTGGCCGACGTGCCTGGCCAGTCTGCCACAGCCCCATTCATTAGAGTATCGAAATCTAAGCCGCTGATGACGGACCGTGTGGTGCCGCCGCTGTCTCTGCGTCCTGCAATCGCTGGTCCTGCCATGCAATTCCCCATCAGAAAGCCTTCGGACAGCTGAACGCGGAAAGCGCCGGCAGCGTGAATGGGTTGCCGTCCTCCCCGGTCTTGATCGTGTAGGCGACATCCCGTCCGCCGATGACGAAATGCGCTTCGAGACTATCGCCATTGGCGGTGACCTGCCCCTTGTCCAGCAATCGTTTCAAAGCCCAGGGACCGTCGAACTTGATTGCGGACTCGCGGCCGGGCAGCTCCGGCGTCAGGCTGAGACTGGCCGAACCGGTCTTGCCCGGCCACGGAATCAGTCCCGGCGTGTTGCCGGCCTGGGTGGCCTGCAGCACCTGGCCGTCGATATTGAGCAGCGCCATGTCGGCATCGCCATGCAGCGACAGCGGCGTGAAGGTGATGTTGATCGACGGCACCGGCCCGCCGAGCGGAAAGAAAGCCGCGCGGATTTGTGCCGCGAGCTGAAAGTTCTTCAGCGTCGATTTCGCCAGATTGCGGCCGAACCTGGTGTCCTGCTTCCAGTCCCAGTCCTGGCCGCTCATGTCGACCAGCGACGCCAGGTTCTGCGCGAAGAACCGGTCGAGAACCCCGCCTGGAGAAAACAATCTGGCAAAATCCGCCATGGCGACATCGTCGGTACCGGCGGGGGCGAATGGAAAGCGCCCGGCAATCATCTCTTCGCACGGACGGCCGACGGTCTCCTCCAGCATCTCGTTGAGATGCGTGGTCGATGTTTCGGCGACGGTGCCCTCGAAATCGTCCGCCGCCGCGCTCACCATCCTGGCCAGCGCCTTCGGCAGCCGCGAGGCGTTGGCGCGTAGAGTCGATATCTGCAGCTGCAGATTGGCGTTGGCCTGGTCCGTCTGGGCGGGGACATCGGCGGCCAGCCGCACGCTCTGATAGATTTCGCGGAAATTCTGGGTCAGGGCGTCGAGCGGCCGCTGCCCCGGCGCCCCGGCCACCAAAGCCTGGAAAGACCGGAACTGGGCTTCGATGTTGGCGCCGGGATCCTGGTTCTGGGTGCTGACAAAGGCGGTCCCGGCCCTGCTCTGCGATTTGCGCGCCGCAATCTCGATGCCGATGCGGGCGAGGCCCTTGGCGCGCGCGGCGGTTTCCTGGTCGCTGTCTTGAGACGGCGCAGCCGGATTGCGCTCTTGCGTCAAAGCTGTTTCGCGCGCGATCGCCTCGAACAGCTGCATCAGCGGCGAACTCGGTGATCCCGCTGCGGACAGCGCCAGATATTGCGGTTTGTCGGCGGCCATTGCCTTGAACTTCAACCTGTCGAGCACCTCGTTCCACGCCGCCGCAAAGCCCTTGCCATAGCGATCGAGCAGCTCCGGGCCGAGCTTGAGCAATTCCTGGTCGAAACCGCCTTGCTCGCCGCTCGAGCCGATCACCCATTGATCGTCGACCAGCGCCTGCGCGCTCCTGGCAAGTTGCGCCAGATAGAAGTCGAAGCCGGCATGGGTGTAGAGACCGGGGACGCGAAGGCCGGCGAGATCGTTTCCGTCATTGCGCTCGAACAGCATCGGCGCCTCCGCGCCGGCTTGCGATGACACCGAAAAATCGTCCAGCGCCGCCGCATAGGTGGCCGACTGGATGAGCGCGGTGGCGCGATCGGCAAGGCTCATGCGGCCGAGCGAGCGCTGGGCGGATTCGACCAGCGCGCGGTTGAGTTCGAACGAGGGATCCTGGTCATCGTCGAGCGCCAGCATGGCGCGCAAATGCTTCTCCAGTTGCGCCCGGCCGTCGCGATTGTGGGCGCCGGGATAGCGGTTCTGTTCCCAGTCCCGCTTCAGCCAGGTGACGACCAGCTCGTCATCCACTTTCGGCGCCTTGCCGCCCAGCATCAGGTAAATCTTCAACGGCTCGTACAGCGCCATCGGATCGGCCATCCTGGCCTCGATCGTGCGTTCGAGCTGGAACAGCAGGCGCGAGCGGAACATGCGCTCCAACCCTTGCCGGTAGGCAGTCTCGGAAGCCGAAAGGATACGCTCACGCTGGCTGAGGCCGAACGTCGCCGTGGCCGGCGTCGGCTGATCCTTGGTGTCATAGCCGGCTGGTAGGCCGCGCAGCGCATCTAGCGCACCGATGACGGTTTCGAGGTCGGCATCCGACACCGTCGTGCTGGCCAGCAGCGGCGCGGCTGTCGCGCGGTATTGGCCTGCCGCCTGGCCGGTCGCGGCGACCAGCGATTTGTTGGTCGTAAAGCTCAGGCCGAGAACGCCAAGCGCGGCGATCGCTATCGCCGCGATCGCTGTCAGGCCGGCGTAGCGGGCGATTGCAACGCGCCTGTCGGCCGCCCTGTCATAGGACACCCAGCCGGACTCGGCGAAAATGACGCGGCTCAACAGATCGTGCAGGAAGAAGCTTTTGCCGGTGCCGGAAAGATGCGCCTGGGCATTCCTGCCGAAACTGCGGCCTATGCTGCCCAGCAACTGGTCGATCGGCGTGCCTTCCTGCGTGCCGGAAGAAAAATACAGGCCGCGCAGGGGGGCGTTCAGCTGCTTGCGCGTCGGCTCGAAAACGCCCTCGAGGAAATGCACGATCCGGCCTTTCAGCGCGCCGAGCTGCGCGGCGAAGCCGAAAATGGCGATGCGCGCGACCGGATCGGTCTCCGCCTGCAGCCGCTCGCTCATCTCTTCGGTCAGGCGCTTCACCAGCGCGTCGAATTCGGCTGGCGCTTCCGCGACCATGTTCAGGCCGCGCTCGGCGGTCTGGAAGGTCGCGCCCCACACCTTGCGCCGGCGTGCTTCGTCGAAACCGCCGAAATATTCCATGAATCCGGAGACCAGGTCGGCCTTGGTGAACAGCACATAGACGGGAAAGCGGACCTTCAGGACCTCGTGGATTTCCTGCAGGCGGCTGCGGATCTCGGCGACGCGGGCCGCCTGCTCGCTGTCCGCCATCAGATCGGAAAGGCTGATCGCCAGGATGACGCCATTGATCGGCTGGCGCGTCCGGTGCCGCTTGAGCAGCGACAGGAACGCCAGCCAGCTTTTGCTGTCGGTCCGTGCATGGGAATCCTGCGTCGTGTAGCGCCCGGCCGTGTCGATCAGCACCGCCTCGTCGGTGAACCACCAGTCGCAATTGCGCGTGCCGCCGACGCCTGCCACCGGCTGCGCCTGGCCCGACCCGGCAAGCGGAAAGTTCAGGCCGGAATTGACCAGCGCGGTGGTCTTGCCGGCGCCCGGCGGGCCGATGACGATGTACCAGGGGACGTCGTAGAGGAAGTTGCGCTTGCCGCTCGACTGCCTGAGCGTCGCGACTGCTTCGTTCATGCGAGCTTCCAGCACCTTTGCATCGCTGCCGTCATCCTCGGCGCTGGCCATGGCGGCCTCCAGCGCCTTCTGCGCCTTGCGCCTGCGCCAGAACCGGATTGCATAGATGATCGCCACCGTTCCGACGACGATGCCGATGATCGCTGCCCGCAGCCAGATGGGATCCAACGGCCGGGCGCCGGCAAAGCGGATTAACGGGCCGGCGTACCAGACCGCGGCGGCAATGCCGGCGAGCGCGAGCGCGCTGAAGATGCGCAGCAGCCAGCCGGTCACAGCATCTCCTCCCGCGGGATCATTACATCGACACGGCGGTTTTTGGCGCGGCCGTCCGGCGTTGCATTGTCGGCGATGGGCTCGTCCTCGCCCTTGCCCTCGACCTTTGTCCGCGACGGATCGCTGAAATGCGCTGCGATCATCTTTTCCACTGACTGGGCACGTGCGACGGAGAGGTCGAAATTCGATTTGAAGGCGCTGGTCTTCTTCGGTTTGACGTTGTCGGTGTGGCCGACGATCCGGATCGGCCCGCGCTCCGCGTCGAGAGCCGCCGCGATGCTGGCGGCCACCGGCTCGAACTCCGGCTTGACCTCGGCTCGTCCCGACTGGAACAGCAGGGCGTTGCTGATTTCCACGATGATGAAATCACCCTTGGTGCCGACGCTGACGCCGCCGCCTTCGATCTCCTTGGCCAAGGCAGTGCGGATGCGATCGACCTGCGCAATCGTCGTTGGCGGTGCGACGACTTTCACCTCCTCGGTCAGCGGCACGAAACCGGTGCGCTCGATGGTGACCGGCGTCGCCGGATTGATCGCCAGCAACTCGCCGGCAACAGCCTCGCCATCATTGGTGATGAGCACGCGCAGCGTGAAAAAGGCTGCGGTCAAAACTGCCGCGGTTGCAGCGGCTATGGCCCAGAGCGGAACCCGCCTGGAGCCTTGCGCCGATGTGACCGACAAGCCTTGCCAGCGCGGCGAGATGTCGTCGTCACCGAGGACGCGGAAATAGGCTGATGTCTCGTAGACGTCGCGGCGGACCCGTTCGAGGCTCTCGCGCGGCTGGCCGCGATACTGGCCTTCGAAGCCAAGCGACAGGCAGACATGCATCAACTCGATGAGATTGCGATGAGGTTCCGGCGTCGCCAGCACCGTGTTCAGCGCCTGGAAAAAACCGGCGCCGGTGGGTTTGACCTGGAAGAAGCGCTGCAGCATGGCGTGCTGCGCCCACGCATCCCGGCTGGAACCGGGCAGATTGGCGACTATATCGTCGGCGGTTTCGCAAAGCACATAGCTGGCGATGCGCGCATCCTCTTCCGAGGTATCGGTCCTGGCGATCTTGCGGTCGAAATCCTCGATCAGGCCGGCGACATGCTGCGCCAGCGGCTCGGCCGGTCTTTCGACAGCCATCAGCCGCAGATGCCCAAGCAGTATCAGCAAGGGCGCCGCGGCAGCGACGATCGGGTTGGCCGCGCCATAATCGACGGCATCGCTGGCGCCGAGCAGCGCATCCCATGGCGTTTTCCCCGCCGTCCCGGCTGAGCCGTGAACGGGCGGATCGGCCGGCGCGTTGGCGAAGGGCGTTCCCTGATAGATCACCGTCCCCGTGACGTCGGACGGCGGCTGGCGGCCGGCGTTGGGATCGAAAACCGTGGGTTCCGGGACGCTGGCAGGGGCGATCACCGTACTGCCGGGGGCCGGCGCATCGCGGGCGAGAACCGTCTTTTGCTTGCGGCCGGGATTGGGGCGGCTGGGGCGGATGACGGTTTTGCCGGTCGGATCGAAAGGATCATCCTTCGAGCTCATCGCCGATCTCTGCCTCTACGCCCGCGCGCCGCGACGCACAGCGCCATGTCCGCGCAAACGCGGACCGCAGGACGCTATCTCGCCGTGACATGACATGTGCCGCAGACCCCCGAGGTCGACCAACCGTACCCGCGTGCTCAATCGTCGTATGTGATCGTAGTCTCAGAAGGTTGCGATGGAAACCCGGCGCAATTTTGGTGGCCGGCCCGTGCTCGGGTCGCCTTCACGGTGTCTTCAGCGGTGCGCGGGCTTAGCCCTTGCCGGTCTTCTGTTTGGCGGCCTTGGCATAGGCTTCACTGAAATAGGTGAGGAATATGTCCAGCATGCCATTCTCGTGCGCTTCCTCCTTGGCCCGCCAGGTCGCGACCAGCGCGTCCCAGGCGCGCGTTTTCTTCGAGGCAAAGGAGGATGGCGGCAGTTTTTTCGCAATCGCCTCGGGCGACAGATCGTCAAGCAACCGCGACAGCGCTGCCTGCATGGCGGCGAAGGTGGCGAATTCATGCGTCTTGAGGTCGTGGAAAGCGTCTTCGATACTGTGCCTGGCATCAAGATAGCCGGCTCTGCGCCGCGCGAACATGATGTCGAGGATTTCGTCGGTCCCGGGCACGAACTTCAGCGGATTGTTGTCGGCGGAATTGATCATGGTCCGGTCGCTGGTCTTGGCCAGGACTTTCGCGGCGGCGCGCGCCTTCAACAGCAGCACGAGTTCGTCGACGACGATGCGCAGCACCGCGCCGATCTCGCCGGCCACCTCCTGCGGCTGGCGCAGCAAAAGCACCTCTGGCGGAATGCCGGCGCCGGCGGCAATCGCGCGCAGGATCTCGTCGGCTTGCTGTGGCCGGCTGGAGACCGAAGCGGGCGGCGCGGTCAGTGGCCGTGGCGAAGCGGCATGGTCTGGAAAGGATCCGGCAACGGGCATCTGCCGTTGCGTCGAGCCATGGCCACCGAAGGCTGGGTTCCCGTCATCGATCGATACCGAGACGATATAGCGGCCGATCCGGAGCCGGTCCCCTTGCGCCAACCGATGCGGGCCGGTCAGGCGCTGGCTCGACCCGTTGACGAATGTGCCGTTGCGCGAGACGTCGTGGAGAAAAAAGGCGCCGCCTTCGTAGCGGATTTCGCAATGTCGGCCGGAGATGAACTTGTCCGGATCGGGCAAGGTCCAGGCGCAGTTCTCCCGCCCGATCTCGAAGCCGCGGTCGCGCGATGCGTAGCCGGGCGGCAGCCCGGCAGGCAGGACATCGACATTGCTGATCTGCAGACTGACGAACATGCGCTATGGACCGTCGACCGCTGCCGTTTCCATTGATCCGATGTGCCACAGTCTAGCAGCTTGCGGGCACAGCGGGAGAGCGGCGTTTCACACTGGCGAAAGCGGCGCAAACAGCAACGGCCTGCCGCTTGTCCTCTTTGGTCTGCCATAGAACATGTGGTAGGCTCAACATGGCTTGGGTGGCAAGTTGCGAAATATCCCTGAACGTGAGGTCGTTAACACAAGAAGGGCTTCGAACCTGCCACACTAGCGCTCAGGAGGGGCACGACCCATGCCGAGTGAACAACGCGCCGCGCTTGTGCAGACGCCGGTCGGCGCCGAGCTGTTGACCTTTACGCATCTCGTCGGCCGCGACGAGATCAGCCGCTGCCTTGCCTACACCGTTGGATTTGTTTCGACCAATGCCGATATCGACCCGCTGAAGATGCTGGGCGGCGCCGTTTCGATCGAAGGCGAGGCCGACCCCAAGCGCTGGTTCAGCGGCCTCATCGCCGAGTTTCGCCTTACCCGCATCGAAGATCGGCTGGCTCACTACGAGGCGGTCGTCAGGCCGTGGCTGTGGTTCCTCGGCAATACCACCGACTGCCGCATTTTCCAGGACAAGACTGCCGTCGAGATCGTGGAGGAGATCTTCTCCAAATATGGCGGCATCGCCAAGTTCGAGAAGCGCTTGCAAGGCTCCTATCCGCCGCGCGAATATTGCGTGCAATATGACGAGAGCGACCTCGATTTCGTGCAGCGGCTGCTCGAGCACGAAGGCATAATGTACTTCTTCGAGCATGCCGAGGGCGAGCACACGCTGATCCTGGCCGACGCCACGAGCAAGCTGAAGCCAGCGCCGGGCTATGAGACGGTGCTCTATCAGTTCGAAGGGCAGGGCTCGCGCCGCGACGTCGAGTACATCACCGACTGGATTCCAGGCAGCGCGGTGCGCCCCGGCGCCTATGCCCACACCGATTATGACTTCGAAAAACCCGCCGCCGATTTGATGGCGAAGTCGGCGCAGGCCTTCGGCCACAAGCAGGCCGCGGGCGAGAACTATCGCCACCCCGGCGCGCATCTGGAAGTCGGGCGCGGCGACAGCCTGGCGGCGATCAGGCGCGAAGAAATCCAGGCGCCGCATATGCGCATTGCCGCTGTCGGCACCGTGCGCGGCCTGTTCTCCGGCTGCACCTTCAAGCTCGACGGCTTTCCGCGCGACGACCAGAACAAGGAGTATCTGGTGATCAGCGCCGAGTACCGGCTGTTCGATCCGGGCTATCGCGCCGGCGTCGACACCGATGGCGAGAATTTCAAGGTGGTGCTCGGTGTGGCGCCGACCTCAGTTGCTTATCGGCCGCCGCGCATCACGCCAAGGCCGATCATGCGCGGGCCGCAGACGGCGACCGTGGTCGGTCCGTCCGGCGAGGAGATCTTCACCGACAAATATGCCAGGGTGAAGGTGCAGTTCCACTGGGACCGCCTCGGCAAGAAGGACCAGAAGAGCTCCTGCTTCGTGCGGGTGTCGCAGACCTGGGCCGGCAGCGGCTGGGGCTTCATCCAGATCCCGCGCATCGGCCAGGAAGTGATCGTCGATTTCATCGAAGGCAATCCGGACCTGCCGATCATCACCGGCCGCGTCTACAACGCCTCGCAGATGCCGCCCTACGGACTGCCCGGCAACGCCACGCAGTCGGGCTGGAAGTCGAACTCGTCCAAGGGCGGTGGCGGCTACAACGAGCTGATGTTCGAGGACAAGGCCGGCTCCGAACTGGTCAACTTCCAGGCGCAGAAGGACCACCACCTTCTGATCAAGAATGATCGCCAGAAGCTGGTCCAGCACGACCAGTCCGACCGCATCGACCACGACGCCAAGCACTCCGTCGGCCACAACCTCGACGAGGACGTCGGCAACAACAAGACGGTCAAGGTCGGTGTCGACCAGACCACCAATATCGGGTCGAACGACACCGAGACGGTGGGGGTCAACCGCGCGCTGACGGTGGGGGCGAATGAGACGATTCACGTCATGTCGAATTCGACGGAGAACATCGACGCCAACCATTCGCAGACCGTCGGAATTGTGCAGACGGTCACGGTCGGGGCGGCGCGCGTCGATACTGTCGGAGCAGCGGAACAGCGCACCGTCGGCGGACTCCAGAGCAACACGATCGGCGCGACGAGGTCTGTCAGCGTGGGCATCAGCCAGACGCACAGCATAGGCACCAGTGATACATGGACCATAGGCGCGGGACAGAACATCAGTATCGGTGCCGGACAGTCGGTTGCGATCGCCGCATCCCAGACGACGGACGTAGGCGCCTCCCGCGCTGCCAACATCAAGTCGAACGACAGCACCGACGTTGGCGGCGGTTACATCCTGAAGGTAGCGAAGGGCAGCCTTACCGACGTAAAGGAGAATACCGGCATCAAGGTCGGTAAGAGCCTGTCAGTGGAAGCAGCCGACGACATTACCCTCAAGTGCGGCAGCTCCAAGATCGTGATGAAGAAGGACGGTACCATCATCATCGACGGCAAGGACATCACGGTGACGGGTTCAGGGAAAATTAACGTCAAGGCGTCGAGCGATGTCATTATCAAAGGCTCGAAGATCAACGAGAATTGAGGGACGCGATGGCCAGAGTCAAGAGTGCAATCGATGGCGTTGTGATCGGAGTTTTCATGGGGTTCGGCGAAGAAGGCGTGCCCCTCGTGGTCTTTGCCGGCAATCCCGAGGAAACGGCGCAGCCTGCGCGCAGCCTCAGCGAATTGTCTTCCGATATGGTCGGCAAGGAAGTGGCGTTGCTTTTCCAGGAGGGCGATCCGCGCAAGCCGCTGATCGTCGGTCGCATCGTCGAGCCGGCGCGCAGGCCCGGCGTAGAGGTTATCCGCGACGGCAAGCGTGTACGCATCCGCGCCAATGACCGGCTCGAACTGCGTTGCGGCAAGGCATCCATCGTGATGGATAGTGATGGGCAGATCGTCATCCGCGGTACATACTTGGTCAGCCACTCCAGCGGGCCGAATTATATCCGTGGCGGCTCGATCAATCTGAACTGATGTCGCCCGTCGAAAGCTTCCATCGCCCGCGCATCGCCAGCCTTGTGGTCAGGCAGCACGCGGAACTGGTTGCCTTTCTTTGGGTGCAGCGCGAGAGCCTTCTTGCGCAAGAGCCGCCCGCGTTGGTGGCGGCTAAGGATATCGACGACCGTATCGAAGCCAACATGGACGGACTGCGCATCGCGGACCAGGCCGCGTGGCCGAGCCTGCTTCAGCAACTGCAAGACTATCCTGACAGTGGGGAACTGTTTGCCTTTGCCTGGACCGCGATCGAGTTCAACGATCCAGTCAGGCTTTCAGAAGCGGTGGGGCATGCCCGCGAACTGACACCGAGCCCGGACGGGTTCATCGGCGCGCTGCGGTGGCATGCGGCCGACCGAATCGGACCGCATGTGAGGGACTGGATCACCGATGCCGACGCCTTCAAACGCTTTCTCGGCGTTTCGGCATGTCTGGTGCATTCGGTCGATCCAAAGAACCTGCTGCCGCGGCTAGCTCGCGATCCCGATCCCCGCGTTCGTGTGGCGGGCTTACGGCTGGTGGGCGTTCTCAAACGAACCGATCTTGCCGGCGAGGCGAACGCTGCGCTCAACGATTCCGACGAAGATGCGCGATTCTGGTCGGCTTGGTCGCTGGTTGAACTGGGTCATGCCGGGTTGGCGCAAAACGCATTGAGAGCAGCGGTTGAAACGCCGGGGAAGGACAGGCTGATAGCGCTCCGCGCCGCGATCAAGGGCGGGCCTGAAACGGAAGTTCGGGCATGGCTCGGCGGATTAATGCAGTCGCCCCAGACCGCCTCAATCGCGGTTCGCAGCATCGGCATGTTGGGCGATCGCGGCCGGCTTGCCTGGCTTGTTGAGAGGATGCGCGAGCCGCCGGTATCGATCGCAGCGGGCGCGTCATTTGTGGAATTGTTCCCAGAAGCTCCTTGGGGTGAGCTGTCTTCCGCCGACATGGGAGAGGTTGGCCCGGACTTCATCGACTACTTCAGCGACAGCATCGTACGCGTGCCGCTCGCCGATAAGGTAGCTGAATGGGGCAAAGCGGCCGGCGTCCTACGCGACTGAAGCGACGTTACAGCTGTCATCTCCAGTCGGATCAGGCGCCAATGGGATGGCCGAAGAAATACCTCTGCCCCGGGACAAATCTTCTGACGTCGTCGCTATCGAGGAATGCCTCCAGAATTGCCGTCGCCTGAAGCGAATTGAGTTTGACCGGGTCGTCAAAGAAGGCGGCACAATTCACGCCGGTGGCGGCCTCGAAGATGAGACGGTGACGGTAGATGCGGCCTATCTCCGGTGCTGCGCTGCCCACCCGTTCAAGCAGCCGCCTTGCGAACTTGACCACGTCGAAAACCTTGCCGCCGAGGATGGGGGTATTGGGGACCGGGAGTTGCTCTCGCACCAGCGACAACGCCGCCGTCACCTTGGGAAAGTAGTCCTGCCGATTGATGATGTGAACAGTATCTTCATCCTCGGATTCGATGGACTCGTCGGCACCGCTGATTATCGGTCCGTTGGTGTCCTCGAGCAGATACGACAACTCCCTTTCGATCTGATAGCGGGTCTCTTCGTCCGATGCATCATTGTGTAACGTCAGCAACATCTCGATCGCGTCAGGGTTCAGCGTCTGGCCCAACGCAATTGTCATGAAATATTCCGCGCCAGAGCCGTCTTTTTCGAACGGCTTGAAGACGTCCTTCACAACACCGAGGTTGCCAGCCAGGCCAGCCAGATTGGTACCCGCCTGCCAGACGAGATAGGCATCGCTGTCCTTCATGATTGAGGGAATGTGGTGCAGCGCGGAAAAGTTGCCCAATTCGCAGGCCAAAAAAAGGCCAGCGATCTGTTCCCATACCTCGTCGCTTTGAAGAAGACGCGTCGGATCATAAGAGGCCAAGTCTACACCAGGAACAAAGAATCCCAGTGAGAGCTGTTTGAGTTTCGTATCGGGAATCGATGTGTACTTTGCCATAGCAGGACCTTACGGGATTGAGTCATTGACCTTCTCGAGGTCGCTTTGCAAATCTTCGATCTCCTGGCAATCGCCCGAATCCATAATGTCTTGGGGGACTACATTTGACGGGTTATTGCACCCACCGGCCATGTGAGGCGTTGTGTGGTTCAAGGAATGGTAGGGCTTCTTGGCGGGGTCAGCGTTTGTCCCTCTTCTGATGGGTGAACCCTTTGCAGTTTCCCAGGCCAGAATACAGCCGGCCTTCACTCCAGAGTCGAAGGCCATCTTGGCTTCCTGCGCCGGTGTATTGACACCCCCAGAGGTTCTCGCGCCCTTCGGAATGTCGAAATACATGGCGCAGCCCTGATTGTCATTGTTGTGGACGTTTGGGCACGCCGGCTTGCCAGCCTTTCGCAAGCGCCGATGCTTCGCCTTCAGCTTGAGCATCTTTTTTAGCTTGACCTCGAAATCAGCCTTTTTGGCAATCTGCGCGGCGTCCCCAGTCCTCATTTTCTTGATCTTGTTCGTCCAGAACGTCTTTTCCTTAACCACGGGATATGGCTTGCCGGAAGCATCCTTCTGCCATTCGTGCAGCGGGCCACCGCAGCACGGGCAGTTCCCGGCCTTCACGGCCGCCTTGGCAGCCTTTGCATTCAGCGACTCGAGCGCCGGCGCCGGCGGCGTCGCGCCAACGTAGGACGTATGGTTGCTTGTCGTGATGTCAAAATGCCGGCAGACGTTCTTGCCTTCGAACTTCACCGACATGCACCAGGCCTGAAAGTAGGTTTTGCCGGTGATCTGGTGGGTCACGACCGAAGATCCGAACGTGCGGGTTGCGGCCTCGTTTCCGAGCATCGGCTCCTTGTAGTAGGATTTCTGCGCCAGCGCGGCGGGCTTGCCGCCGATCAGCACGGTCTCGGAGCCTTCCTTCAGATTGTTGGAGAACGACGTGTCCGGGTAGGGAATTGGGATAGGCCCGGCCGGTGGGGATGGCGGCGACAGGCAGACATCCGGAAACCGCGCGATCGACTTGTTCATGCCGTTATTTCCGGCAATCTCCCATTTTTCCGCGAAGACGTTCTTGGTCATCTCTCTCGACCCTATGCTGTAACGATCGCCGCTGCGCGGTTACCAAACGTCGAACTGCCGTAGAGCACCGCGGAAGGCCCCGGTGCATAGCCGCGCCGGAAGGCTTGCTCGGCCCATGCGAACTGGATGGAACCGGCAGCCGCTCCGCAGTCGCCGATGCAGCCCGCCGCCAGCCAGACCAGTTGTTGCGGCCTGACTGTGCGCATCACCCGCATTTGCGCCACCACCAACTCCTCGAAAGCATAGGATTCGCCGGCGACGTCGGACAGGCGGAAGGCAACATCGTGAATCTCCACCCTGGCTTCCGCCAGGGCCGTCCGCAGCGCAGAGGCCAGGCCATCTGCGCGAAACGGCTCCTCGTTGAGCACTGTCGCGGTCTCGCGCGCCAAGCCGAGGCCATGCACCGTCACATGTGATTCGAGCAGCGGACGAGCGCTGACGACGGAGATGCTCGCCGCCTCGCCAGGAATGAGGCCATCCGTGACGATGCTCGTTTTTAGACGGCCCGCCTTGTCGAGCCAGCCGAGGGTGCGCGAATCGATGAGCGTATCCACGGCCACGATGATACAGGCGGGAACTTTGCGTTCGGCGAGCAGTTTGCGCGCGTGCCAGATGCCGACGAAGGTGGACACTGCCCCTTCCGTCACATGCACGGAATGCGGTCCGACAAGAGATGCCCCATTGGGCAGCGCCAGCCCGCCCACAATGCCGTTGAGGCGCGCGCCCGGAAACTGCGGTTCACGCGTACACAAGATGATCGGCATCTCGCCCCAGGGCAGCCGGTCCGCCTGTTTTGGGTCCACCTGATCGGCGGCCAGACGCGTCAGGGCGGCAACGCGATCGCGGCCGCGCATCGTCGCCGGCAGGGCATCCACTGACGCGCCACGTATTGGCTCGCCGTCGGCGTCGCGATAGGAGAGTTCGGCGAACGCCGCTATATTTGCCCGCATCGCGGCCGCCGTACTCCCCGCCGAATAGCCGACCGGCGACACGAGGCTGAGGCAGGAAATGACCGTCATTTTAGCCGCCTTATTTCCTTCAGGGCGGCAACTGCGACTTTCAGCCCCGCATAGTGCGGCTTCTCGCCGTCGCGGGGGATGAGGTCGTTGCCGACTTGAACCTCCTCAAGTCTCACGAACTTGCGCGGCAGCTTCGTGCTTACCCGGCCCACCAGCACGATTCTGCTCTCGTGCGGAACGATGATGAGCGTATCAGGCACCATCGTTTTTCGTTCCAAATGGTCGTCGAACACGAAGCGCACCGGCACGGACAGTCTCGGCAGTTTTACCCCGAACCGACCTCTTTCGTTCATGCCGATGCAGCCGAAGACCATGCCCTCGTCCAATCTGTCGAGCCATTGGTCCTGGGGCGCCGCCTGGAAGTAGCGGTCGTCGAAATCCTGCGGCAGGAAGGGCAGCACGTTGTCCATCCAATGCTTGTCATAGGTGCCGGCATATCTCGCCCGCTCCTTGGCGAAGCGTGGTACAGGACCAAAGCCGATCGGCCTGGGCCTGTCGTTCCAGATCGCCATGCGCGATTGCGGGTGCTCGACACAAGGCAGCGGCGTGCCGTCAATATTACCCTGGCCGACAAGGTAGCCGCTGCCGATCGGGTTGACGGCGTCGCCACGATGCTTAGCAGGATCAGGATCGGATCGGTCAGTGCCGCCAAATGCGAGATGCCACGCCAACGGCATTGAAACAAAGGGGGTCGGGCGCGAGGGCTGGATACCTAAGCCACCTCTGAACCAGCGCCTTTGGCCAGTGACCACCGCGCGCTTGTCCAGTCCCGGCCCAACCAGGCGCACTTCGATCGCTTCCACCTGCCGCCCCTTCGGCGCGACCGCCATGGCATCGAGCAGAACCTCGCATTTCGGTTTGACAGGGGCAAAGTCGGTCTCGACGCGGATGGAGGTGACTTCCGGATCGCCGTAGTGGGTATCGGCGTAGACGAAAGGTGACTGTTCCTTGCTGGGAGTGCAGTTGCCTTGTTCATCGACGTCGTACGTCGCCCTGATCACGGCCACGCAATGCTTCACGCAATGCTTGTCCTGATATGGAAAAGTCTCGGCGAGAAACGGAGTGGTGTTCTGGCTGACGAACATCAGAGTTGCTCCCCCATCAGCTGGTCTCCCAACTGGCGGCGAGCATCTGCTCCAGCGTCGCTTGCGGTGACTGCGGATCGATGTCGAAAATGTCGGAGTGCTTGGTCCACATCACCATGTCGGCGATCAGCTCTTCGCCCGGCTCGATCGGCGGCATTGGCAGGGCCGCCAGTGCAATATCCAGTTCATCGGGCGTCAGCGCGCCCTGCTGGGCGCTGATCGCCGCTTCTTCGATTCCCGCAAACCAGGCTTCGGCATGGGTCAGCATGGCAGATGCTTCAGGCAGCTGCGCAACGACGCTCAGCGGGAACTGCCGGCCGACCTTGTCGGCGCTCTGCAGGATGATGCCGGCCGACGCGCCGAAGGCATTCGGGCCTGCCACAAACCGCAGCGCCATGGCGGGCGGCCAGATATCCTGGCCAAACAGCGGCACCAGATGCTGCGCCAGCCAGCGGTCCCACACGCGCACGAAGTCGCCCGTCAGCCGACGTGTCACGAAATCGCCGGTGGCGGGCATTTTGCCGTAGTAGCCGGGCAGGGTCATATCTGCGGCGGACATGAGAATTTCTTGAACATCTGGAGGTTGTAGGGGTTCTCGACACTGGCCGCCTTCAGCTTGAAGTCGGCGTACATGCCTTTCGTCCCCAGCCGCAGGCTGTAGACGTCGGACAGCGAGGTGCCGGTAAAGCGGCCGCCGCGCAGCATCCTCAGCCATGCCCAGCTGCCGGTCTCGTTGAGCATGATTTCGGGCGAGCCGTCGATCGGCTGGAAGGCGAGCGAGATGACGCCGGTGCCGTCCTTGCCGGGCCAGGTCATCGGTTGCGGTCGCGTCGCATTGTTGAAATAGACCAGGTTCTGGCCGTCGAGGTTGAGCGTGACGCGGGTCACGTTGGGCGACAGGTCGGTCGGCTCGAGCGTGAAGGCCATCACCGGGCCCTGACCGCCGGGAAAGAGATCGTCGCGGATGCGCCGCGCCTGCTCGAAGGCGGCAAGTGCGGATGGGTCGAGGCCGAAATCGGCACGCCATTTCCAAGGCTGCGCCGAGGTGTCGACATAGCCGATCAGATGGTCGTTGATGAAGCCGTCGATCATCCCTGCCGGTCCGAACAGGCGGGCGAAGTCGCGCACGTTGACGTCGACGGCACTGTCGGGGCTGAACGGATAGCGGTCGTTGAGTGCGGCCTGGCAGAAGGGCAGGATGTCGGCGCGCCAGATGGCGTTGAGCTCGGAAGCGACGGCCTTCTGCGTCAACCCGCTGGTGTCGCCGGCAATGCCGCTCAGCCAGGTGTTCACGGGGTCGGGCAGGATCTGTGCCTGGCGGGCGACGGCGCCGGTCAGTTCGGCAAGCCCGCCCTGTTTCTTGATCGCGTCCTGCGGGTCGGGATTGGCGGTCACCGTCTGCAGCACGTTGGACAGCGCCGTCAGCGCGACGACCGCGGCATCGAGCGCCGGCGGCTGGCCGTCGACCTCGGCAATCGTGCTCTTGAGCGGCTTGAAGTGTTCGGCCACCAGCGTGCCGGTCAGGTCGACTTCGCTCGCCGATCCTGCGCGCGGCAACAGCTTGGCGCCGGTCTTGACGATCTTGCCCAGCTTGCCGAGTTTGCCCAGCAGTTTCGAGCCGCCCTTCGCCGCCGCCTTGTCGTCAGTCGCCGGCGCGTCGTCCGAGCGGGTGAGGTCGACCTCCTGGACCACCGCCGTCAACAGCCGCTTCAGCGCGGAATCGGCGCTGGAAAGGTCCTTCAGATTCTCGCTGGCAATGTTGAGGTCGCTCAGCGGCGCCAGCCGCATGTCGCGCAGGAAACTATCCCACTGCGCGATGTAATCGTCATAGTAGAGCTTCAGGATATCTTCCGACAGCGCCGACACCGAGGTCTCGGAATTTTCCGAGCAGCCGCCGGCAAACACGGCGCGGTCGAGTGCCGCCTGGGCGGCGACATCCTCGACCCGGTCGAGGATCGCGTCGTGGAAACCGTCATAGGTGAAGGCGCCTGATATGCCGACACGCAGGGTCTTGTCGGAGCGTCGCGAAAACACCTTGGCGCCGTTCGGCCCGGCGAAATTGGCGGGGATCCATTCCTTCAATCCGGCCACCGCCGGATCGGCCAGCAATTGCTTGTAGGCCCGCGCCGGCAGCGAGATCGTGCAGACCGTTTTCAGCGCTTCGGCGACCAGCGCCTGGTCGGGCGCGATGTAGCTGTCGTCGACCGCCATGCGCCGGATCGCGGCCAACTGGTGTTCTTCCGCATCGGCGGTCGGGAAGAGCGCGGCCGGCGCGAATTCGGGCAGGTCGTTCACCCACCAATTCTCGACGAAGTCGGAGTCCATCTGAGACAGGCCGGTCATCATGCGGTAGGTCTTGAGTGCGCCCAGCATGAAGTCCGGATCGCGGATCTGCCGCCACATGGTCGCTTCGAGCAGCGCCACCATCCGCGGCTCCAGCACGTTGCGCAGAGCGTGGTCATAGGTGTCGGTCTGCGCCCGCATCATCTCGGCCGAAGCCGATGGTCCGAGCAGGTCCTGTGCCTTGGCGGGCGGCGCCGTCCTGGCATTGGCGACCTCGTCCATGGCGTTGAGGGCAACGTCCATCGCCGGCTGCAGCACCGAGGCGGGCGTCGCGGCGGTCGACGTCAGCGGCGCCTGCAGCGCTTCGAACTGGCCGGCTTGCGCGGCGATGGCGTTGCGGTTGTCGTAGTAGGACCAGGTGAACAGGCCGCCGGCGAGTATGGCCGCAGCCGCGCAGGCAGCGGCGGCACCGCGCCAGATCCAGCTGCGGCGGCGCTGCGCCAGCGGATCAAAGGTGCCAAGCCCGGCCTCCTTGAAGATCACCTCGGTCAAAAGGTTTTTGAGGAAGAAGCTGCGCTTCTCGAAGCGCTGCGCCGGCATCGTGCGTCGTGCCGGCAGGCCGAAGGAGGAGGCCAGCGCTGCGGCCAGCCGGTCGATCGGCGCGCCTTCCTGGGTCGCCGAGGTCAGATAGAGGCCGCGCAGCCAGGCTGCCTCCTCGTAGCGGCTCTCGCCGAACATCGCCTCGACCAGCACCTGGATCGGCTCGGACAGGCTTTGCAGTTGTGCCGGGAAGCGGAAGATCTCGGCTCGTTCGGCCAGCTTGTCCTCATCCTCCAGCCGCGGCACCAGCCGCTTTTCCAGCTCCCTCGACAGCGTCGTGATTTCACCCGCGATCGCCTTGGCATCGACGCGCGCATCGAGCGGGAAGGTCGTCCCCCATACCTGTTCCCGCGCCGCCGTCGACAGGCCGCCGAAGAAAGCCTCGAAGCCTCTGATCAGATCGGCCTTGGTCAGCATGAGATAGACCGGCAAGCGGATTTCCAGCCGCTCTTCGAGCTCGGCCAGGCGCCTGCGGATCTTGCGGCCATGCGCCTTGACGGCTTCGTCGCCCTCGGACAGCGCGTCGATCCCAAGCGCAACGATGACGCCGTTGAGCGCACGACGGCCACGATGCTTCTTCAACAGATCGAGGAAGCCCAGCCATTCCACGGCGTCGACATCGGGCTGGCTTTCCTGCTGGACATAGCGGCCAGCGGTGTCGATCATCACTGCGTTTTCGGAGAAGAACCAGTCGCAGTTACGGGTACCGCCGATGCCCTGCAGATCGTCGGTCAGGTCGATCGGAAAGTTGAGGCCGGATTGGCGCAAGGCCGTCGTCTTGCCGGTCGCCGGGGGGCCGACGATCACATACCACGGCATCTCGCGCAGGAACTTGCGGCCGCCGAGCTTGCGGCGCTTCAACTCGACCATGACGTCCTGGAACTTGGCGCCGACCGCGGCGACGTTTTCCTCGCCCGGGCTGAGCCGCTTTTCCTCGACCGGGGCGGAAATCTCGGCGACGAACATGCGGTTGGCGCGGATCGCGCGGCGCTGCGCGACAATCAGCCAGATCAGCCAGAAGATCACCAGAAGAGCGATGATGACGATGCGCACCGTCTCCGACGCCATCGGCACATAGTCGCCGACCCGTACGATCGGGCCGAATACCCAGATGATCAGCGACAGCAGCGCCAGGCCGATCAGCGTCCACAGGAAGCGCGAAGTCAGGACCGCCCAGAGGAAGCGCAGGATGAACATGTCACAGCCTCTTTTCGACCAGCACTTCGACGCGGCGGTTCAAGGCCCGCCCTTCGCGTGTGCCGTCGTCGGCCACCGGATCGGTGGCGGCCCGGCCTTCGGAGCGCACGCGCTCCTTCGGCACGCCGTTCTGAATCAGGATATCGGCAATTTCCGCGGCGCGGGCTTCCGACAGCCGCTGGTTGGTGGACAGTGGGTTGGTCTTTTGCAAGGGAACGCCGTCGGTGTGGCCGACCACGGTGATATCGCCGATCAGCTCCTGGTTCTCGAGGATCACCCTGGCGACCGAGGCGATGAGCGGATCGAAGCCGTCTGTCAGCTGCGCGCGCGACGACTGGAAGAGTTCGGGATTGGAGGCCTGGATGACCAGCCGCGCCAGCGACACGCTCTCCGTGCCGCTCAGCGCTCTCTTGAGCTCGTCCGGCGCCGCCGCCTGGAATTCCGGCAGCAGCGCGAAATCCACGGCCACCGGCGGCGGCGCGTCGACCTTCGGCGAAGCGCGGGTGACATCCGTACGCGTCGGCGGCGGCAGTGCGCGCACCAGCGCCGAAAGCTCGACCGCCTGGCTGCTCAGGCTCATCGACAGGCCGATATGGATGGCTGTCGCGATCACCGCCGCTGCCGCAACCATCACCCAGATCGGCACGATGAAGCGCTGCGGTTCGTCGGAGGCGATCACGCCTTTCCAGTTGGGCGACAGCGGTGCGCCTTCGCCGTCGCTGTCGCGCAGGAAACGCGCGGCCGCCACACGCACGGCATTGAGCGAACGGTCGCCCGAGCGGCCCGGCACGCGATATTTGCCGCGGAAGCCGAGCGCCATGCAGTGATATTGCAGCTCCAGCATTTCGCGGTCGCGGTTGGGGTGGCGCTCCAGCTCTTCAAGACGGGCGAAGAATTGCGCGCCGGCGTCGACGTCGCCGCGCAGCATCACCACCAGCGGCTGGCGCGGCCAGGCGCTGGCCCCGCCCCACGGCGTATTCAGCGCCAGATCATCGAGTAACGCAGCCACCAGCCACGCGGCCTGGTCGGCGCGCTCGAGCGAGGAGCCCTGCGCCATGGTGGTGTCGCGGCAGCGCACAAGTTCGTCGAGCAGCCTGGTGCGCAGGGCTTCCGGGTTCTCCGGCGGCTGCGCGTTTTCGAGTTCGGGTGCAAATTCCAGCAGCGGCGAGAACGCGTTGACGAGCACGTTCGGATGCGCGCGCGCGGAGCGTTTCGCAGTCACCCCTGACGCCGGCAGCGGCATGGCGCGCGGCGTTGGCGCTCCGCTCAGCCGAATGCGCGTCCGCTCCCGATCCTCGGACAGTCCGAATGGATCGTCCCTGCTCATCATCTCACCTGTTGACCGAGTAGCAGTCGACCTGCGGTTCGCTGGGCAGCACGCCCGAAACGCCGATCACGAAACCGGGCGCTTCGAGCAGCGAGGCCCAGTGCTCGCTTTTCTGGTCCAGTTCGAGGCACAGCCGGTCGCCGTCATAGGGAATTTCGCGCGGTTGCGAATGCAGAGGCTTCAGCGGAATGCCGGGCAGGCGTGATTTCCACAGCCCTTCGAATTCGCTGGCCGAGCCGACGGTCGCCTGGTTGACGAAAATCTTGCGCAAGGCATCCTCCGACAGTTCGGAGCCGATCCGCACCACGATGCGGCTCGCCACCAGAAGTTTCGGGTTGTCGATGCGGATCTTCCACACATTGGTGGCATGGCGCATGACCGGCAGGGCGCGCGATTTCGGCTCGATGTAGCGCAGGCTGAGGATCAGCGAACGCAGCGCATCGGCCAGCGCCGAATAGGCGGGTCCGGGCGCCATGTGGTCGTAGACAGGCAGTTCGCCGAGCCGCCTTGCGCTCGAACCGTAGGTCGCCATCGAGCCGGCAAGGCCGGCAAGTTCCATGTAGACCTCAGCCGGATGGAAAACGTCCTGCGCCAGCATGTGCGCCAGCCGCGGCCGCGCGGCGTTGACCAGGTTCAGGATCAGAAGGTCTTCGACGCTGCGCCCGGGGCCGCCCAGCACCATCTTGCCATGCGCCTCGGCGATCTGGTCGAGGCCGGTGACCACTTCCTGCAGCAGGCGGCTGTACCAGGAGGCCGCGCCGATGACCAAGGTCGGCGGCAGGAAGGTGTCGTCGAGCGCCACGCCGCCATCGGCGCGCACGCCCTTGAGCTCGGCCACCGGCAGCGCGGTGTAACCGCCGACGGCCGTGCCCGGCGCCAGCAACAGCGCCTGCGGCCGCGCAATCTCGATTTCCTCGGGGTCGGAGCCGCCATGCACGGCGTCGCGCACCGAGACGATCCGGCCGCGATAGCGTGCGCCTGACGGCTCGGCGTGAGCCGGGTCGAAGCCGACGCCGCCGGGCGGTTCGAGCGGCAGTGCGATCAGCACTGGCCCCGCGCCCATCTCCGGCGTCACCGCCAGCGGCCGCGGCGCATCCATCGTCTCAGGGATCGCGAACGGCGTCCCGTCGGGAAAGATGCCGCGCGCCGAAAGCACCGAGATCTGGCCGGCATCGAGCTGTGCCTGATCGAGCGTCAACGTTCGAAAGCCGAACGTATGCAGATGCCCGGCCTGCAAGGCGCCGCGCACCGTCGCTTCGAAGAAGCGGTCCTGTTGCTGGAAATGCTGGGTGCGAAGGAAAAGCCCCTCCGACCACAGCACCCTGTTTGCATCGCTCATGCCGGCACTCTCTGCTTCCTGCTCATCACCTTGGCGCGGCTTTGCGGACCCGCCGCCGCTAGGCGGAAATGCCGCCGCTGCCGAGCTTCACATTGACGGTGAACTTCGATCCCGGCGACACCGACTTGGTCGTGCGCCAGTTGCGTCCGGTGGGTTCCCTGATCAGCGCGACGAAGCCGAGTGCGGCCACTTCCGGTTCGACCGTGATGGTCTTCGATGCGGTCTTGCCGGGTCCGACGGAAATCGTGTCGGAGCCGATGAGATCGCCGCCAAGTGCCGCGCCGGCACCGCCCTGCAGGGCAAAATAATCGGCCGAATTGAAGGCGCCGGTGCTCTTCAGCCGTAAGACCATTACCGTTACCGGCCTGTCGCCGCCGCCCGGTCCCGGGTTCATGCCGGCCCCACCGGCCAAATTGACCGTTATGACGGACGGTTTAGGCGGGCCGCTCTGGCAAGCCGTCAGCAGTCCCGTAGCCCCGATGGCCAGAATGAATTCGCGTCTTTCGATCATGTCTCAGTCCTCCTCATATGCGTCACGAAAATCAGCGCCGATCTCGCCCAGAAAACGCGTCTCGGCGCTGTGAGCGATTTCACGGTGGCGTTTCTGGTACAATTCCCAGAGCTTGGCGCCGCGCCCGCCGGTCAGCAGATTGCCGATCGCCGAGCCCGACTTCAGTTCCTGCTCGATCGCCGCCGGATCGAAGCGGTCGATCATGCGCTTGAGCGCGCCTTGCACGCCGCGCCAGGCACGAACGTGGTGCTGCGCCAGATCGCGCACCGCGTCCTTGATCGCCGCCTCGGCGCCGAGGAAACCGGGGCTGCGCTCGGCCAGGATGGTTACCAGCGCATCGTCGACCGAGGGCAGGAATTTGAGCGGGTTGACTTCGGATGCGCCAACCACCGTTTGAGCGACGCGAGCGTTGCCCTTCTCTTCGGCGCGCTTGCGCAAAAGCTGCATCAGCCCTTCCATCATCAGCCGGTACTCGCGGCCGAATTTTTCCATGTCGGCCACCGGATCGCCGCCGGGAAAATCGGCCTCGTCCATGCCCATGCCGCGCAGGAAAGCGGCGCGCAATTCCGCGTCCGACGGTCCGGCTGACGGCCGCGCCGCGGATTGGCGGACAGGAGCGCGTGGTGGCGGTGGAGACGGGGGAGGCGGTGGCTGCGGTGGCGATGGCTCGACCGCGCGGACTGGCAGATCCCAGGGCGCTGCAGAGGGGGCAGGCGAGGGCGCATCGGTTGCACCGCCATCCGTCACGCCGGCGTCGAGGCTGGTGGACCCGGCAGGGCCGAAACCAAACCCGTCATCGTAGGCCGGCAGCTTCTCAGGATTGGATCTGCTCGGCTCTCTCGACCGCGGCGCGGAGTCGAGGCCGAAGGGATCGTCGAACGATGGCTTGGCGCCGTTTCTGTCAGTGGGCTCGGCCACCGGCGTTGCCACAGGGTCGAGGCTGAACGGATCGTCGAACGCCTGCGAGCTGCGTTCATCGGACCGCGCACGCGCGAATGCGCCGGGCACCGGCTTTTCGAATGGATCGGGCAGGTTGGCAGGGCGTGGCCGTCCCGGCTCTTCTTCCGTGGTGGACGAAAAGAAATCGTCGCCGCCGAGGCTGACCGGCGCCCGCGACGCCGCCGGCTTACTGGCAGGCGCTGAAGGCCTGGAGGCCGGCGCCTCGGTCTTCGCCGTCTGCAAATCGACCCACACCACATAGTCGCCCAGTCGCAGTCGCATGCCGCTTTGCAGGCGCGCGGTATTTCCCGCGCCGAGCGGGCTGGCGGCATCGTCGATGAACAACCCGCTGCTGGAGGTATCGGTGACGAAATAGCCGCCCTGCTTGCTGGTGATCTTGCAGTGGGCGCGCGAGACGAACATGTCGGGATCGTTGATCTGCCAGTCGGCGTCGGCGCTGCGGCCGATTACCAGCTCGCCCTCGTCCAGCCGCGCCTGCCGCGTGACTTGCGCGCGTGGTCCCTGTTCGAGAATCAGAAGCAGGCTCATGCCGCCACCTCTTCCCGCCAGCCGACGATGGTCCGCAACCGCATGTCGTCGGCGTCCCCCTTTTCGACCGGTCGCGCCAGCCAGGTGGTGCGGGCAAGCTGGACGGTGCCGAGCTTCGCCGGCGGCACTGCCTTTGCCGCAAGCACGATCCTGAGATCGACATCGATGGTCTCGCCGATCAGGTCGCGCACCGCCTGCTTCAACAGCTTCAGCCGCTCACCGCC
This sequence comes from Mesorhizobium sp. C416B, assembly GCF_030323165.1. Lineage (NCBI taxonomy): Bacteria > Pseudomonadati > Pseudomonadota > Alphaproteobacteria > Hyphomicrobiales > Phyllobacteriaceae > Mesorhizobium > Mesorhizobium sp. C416B. Next base: position 1,841,057 of record NZ_CP100471.1, on the reverse strand, counting down.
CGGCAGGAAGGCCTTGTAATCGATATAGCTGAGCGCGCCGATGCGCAGCTCGATGCGGCTCTGCCGGCTGAAGCTGCGCGGGCCGATGGTGGCGCTGCGGCCGAGCGTGGCATAGCTGCCGGCAAGCCGCGTCTGCAGCGCCTTGGGGATGGTCATCCAGGCCGCGACGAACTCCTTCAGCACCACCGGCACTTTGAAGGCTTCGGCCAGGAACAGCGTCAGTCGCTCGGGGCCGTCGACTTGGGCAGCGAGCGAGGCGGCCTGGCGAAGTTTTACTGTATCGAGTTCGGCATCCTGCGTGCCCGGCAGCCCGATGCCGGCCATCGCTTCCAGCATGGAACGGACGCGGCCGCCGACACCGCGTTCGACCTGCACAGCCGGATGCGCATCCGCCCAGGCCCGATAGTAGAGCGCGATCATCCTGTGCTGCAGGATATTGACAAAATCGACGAAGGTCGTGTCGCTCGTCTGCCGCGCCTCGGCGCCGGCATACCAGCGTTGCGACAGGCGATCGAGCACCCAGCGCGTCAGATGCAGTGGCATCGGCCCTTCGGGTCCGAGCAGGCCGAGATTGTTGACCGTGACGCGTGCCGGCGACTTGTCCGTCGGCTCGCGGAAATCCACCACGTCCTGCACTGCGAAGGACAGCCGCACATTCTGGCCGAGCCTTGCCGGCTCGCGGTCCGGCCGGCCGGAATGGCCGAACAGGCCGCCTTGCCGTTCGAGCCGGCGCAGCAGTTCGAAAAAGTCGAAACTCTCGGACAGGGTTGCGGCTCGCTCTAGATCAGGTAGCGATTGCCGGGCGTCATCGGCCATGGCACATCCTCCTGTTTCTGGAGCAACCGCGTGCGCGTGCGCACGAACCCGTTAATGCCGGCATGGCGGGCAAACAGCCGCGACAGCAGGCCCGACAGCAGCAGAGTGCTCTGTCCCGCCAGCACCGACTGGTCGACATGCAGCGTCACTTCCGTGCCGCGGCCGAAGCACATCGGCCCTTCGATCGCCAGCCTTTCGATCACCGCGCGCGAGTCGATGCGCACGATCGAGCGCACATTGCGGGCGAGCCCGGGGTCGCCGCGCTCGGCATAGAGATCGAGCAGCGCGTGCAGCGGATCGACGCCGCGGCCTTCCTTGGCCAGGCTGAGGAAGTTGAGCGCCAGCTGTGACACCAGCCGCCAGGCCAGGTCGTCGGCGCGCGACTCGCCGTCGGCGCCGGTCGGCAGCGCTGCCGGGATCGCCGGCTGCGGCGAACGCAATGCGCCGAGCAGCCGGACCGTCTCCACAGGGTCGCCGGCTTCCAGCGTCAGGGTCGGCGTGTCGTCGAGGATGGCCAGGTCGCGATTGGTGCAAAGCGCCATGATATCGACGCGCTTGAGCGGCCGGTTGGCCTGACTGTTGACTGGGCGCGACACCGCCAGGAAGACGTCGTCGCCGGCATAGGAGGTCCGCGTCACGCCCTGGCGCCGCTCGTCCTCGGTCGGCCGGCGCGGCCGCCGCTCCGTCGAATAGACCCAGCCGCTGCCGCGATTTTGCCCAAGGCTGAAGAGTTCCGGTATCTCCGCGTCGGGTCCCTCGGCATCGGCGTCTTCGACGCGGATGACGCGGTAGATTTCAAAGTCGCGCGCCCGCGTGCGGTCGGCATGCAGCACCTGGCGTGTCTTGCGCTGGTCGAGCTCGACGATGTTGCACTCGCGCTCGAAGAGATTGATGATCGGGGTGGCGAAGAGATCGAAATCCGCCGGCGTCAGATCGGCGAGTTCGGGCACCGGACGCCGGAACAGGAAGATGATTTCGAGCCCGGCCTGGCATTTGCGCACGACCGGCAGCAAGCCGGTGACGCGCCCATAATGGAAGCGCTCGGGCATCATGAAATATTCGCGCAGCAGGCGGTAGCCTTCGAAGGTCGGCCGCGTGCGCGGCATCAGCGCCTCGGCATCGGCAATGCCGACCATCTCCGGCGGCGGTAGCGGCGACAATGGATTGGTCTTGCCTTCCGGTCGAGCGCCGACACCAGAGCAGACTCCGAAGATGGCGTCGAAGATTAGCGGCGCCTTGGTGCGGTTGGCGAAATAGAAGTCGAGCCGGTCGAGCGCCAGTTCGTCGAGCTTGCCTTTGCCGGTCCGCGCCAGCGTGATGCGAAGTGCCGCTTCGCCGGCCTTGCCGGCGATCGGGCCGATGCCGGCGGCGGCAAGCGCGCTGCGGTCCTGGAAATAGCCGACCGAACTGATCGCGATCGGAAACAGCGTCATGTCCTGCGCGGTGGTGAAGGTGCAGCGTGTCGACAGGCCGGCCTGCAGGCTGGAGACCAGCCGCGTGCCGCGCTTGACGACGTGGCCGGCAAGCATTGTCTGCACCTGCTGGCCGGGCTTCAGCACCACCATGGCGGTTGCCGGCACCGGCGTGACGAGATCGGGATAAAGCACGTCGAGGATGCTGCGCGAAAACCGCGAGCGCTCGGCATCCACCTTCAGGCGCGTGCGCGCGGCGAGGAAGGCGACGCCGTCGAGCAGCCGCTCGACATAGGGGTCGGGACACGGCACCGTATCCAGCGACAAATTGCGGGCAACCGCCGGATGCATGTCGGCGAACTCCGCCGCCAGCCCGCGTATGTGGGACAGTTCCTCCTCGTAATATTCTACGAAGACCCGGTCCATCTCTCAGGCTTCCCTGAACTCGGTGCGCGCCAGTCCGTTGTCGAGATTGATCGTCGTGCGCAGGCGCATGCGCTCGGGCGTCGGCGTCATGATCAGCACGGCGTCGATCTCGATCTTCAGGCCGGTCTTGTCGCCGAGGTTGACCGTGACTTTCGTCGCGCTCTCCTTCAGCCGCGGCTCGAATGCGGCGAGCACGGCGCGGATCTCGCGTGCCAGAACATCGCGATCGAAGTCGCGCGACGACCGGCCGGAGAAGGACGGCACGCCATAATTGACAACGCTGCGGCGCACCTCCGGAAAGTCGGCCAGCGATGTCGGACTGTCGGTCATCTGCTCGGCCTCGAGATCGGATAGCAGCGGCGCGGATTCGAAACGCTCGGTGTTGAACAGCGCCTCGATGTCGCGCCGCACGGCCTCGCGCAGCACATCGGGCGACACCACGATGCCTCGGCTTTCAAGCTCGCCACGGTGCCGGTTCTGAAACGCCAGCCGGTGCAGCCGGCGCTTCTGATCGGGGTTCAATGCGTCATCGGCGTCGATGCGCCTCGGTCCGTCTGCCAGCAGCTCGTCCAGGCGCTCTGCGCCAAGCTCCTCCTGCAGAGCCTGCCTGAGCCCGTCTATCTCCGAGCTCAGGCCCGGCAGGTCGTTGACGAGGCGGTCCCACAGCGAAGGCTGTACCGCCTCGCGCTTGGCCCGTGAACCGCCCGCCTGTACCTTGTCGGCGGCAGGGCGCTTTGCTCGCCCCTCACTTGCCGACATAGACATCCATTTCGGCTTCGTCATTGTCGTCATAGACGAACTTGATCTTCTTGTAGGCGAAGGAGACTTCCTCCTGGATCAGGTCGGCTTCATCATCGGCCTGCGACATGTCGTATTCCATGATCGAGGCGTCGGTCAGGGTAACGACCAGATAGTCCTTGCTCTCGCCGTCGATGGTCCGCCGAGCGGAGAATTTGACCTCGTCCAGCGCCTTGTTTTCGAACAGGGCCTTGGCCAGATAGGGTGAGGCCTTGTCGTAGTGCTTGGTGAACTTGATCATGCCCATCGACACGCGGCCTCGGCGCGAGAGGGAATTGGGGTCGTAGGGCGCAACCATCTTGTAATCGACGCCATGGATTTCGATCTCGTCGTCATGGCCGTCGCGCGTGCTGGGCCCCTTGATATCCGGAACTTTCAGAAAACCGTCGATCTTCATTGTGGGCATTTTCGTTCTCCACGCTTTCAAACAAAGGTTTGGTTGCTGCAATCAGGTCTTCACGGACGGCAATTCCGACACCAGCCTGAGCGAGGCATTGATGCCCTCCAGCTGGTAGTGCGGGCGCAGATAGAAGCGGGCGTTGTAGTAGCCCGGCCGGCCCTCCACGCTGTCGACCTGCACCTCGGCGGCGGCAAGCGGACGCTTGGCGCGCGCCTTGTCGTCGGCGAAGGCCGGGTTGGCCAGCACGTACCGGTTGATCCATTCGGTCAACCAGATCTGCATGTCGGTGCGTTCCTTGAACGATCCGACCTTGTCGCGCGCAATCGCCTTGAGGTAGTGCGCAAAGCGCGAGACCGGGAACAGATAGGGCAGGTTGGCGGAGAGCCGCTCGTTGGACTGGGCGTCGGGGTCGACCAGGCGGCCCGCCCGCGTCTCATCGTCCTGCAGCGAATGGGCGCCGATGAAGGCCGCGAGATCGGTGTTCTTGCGGTGCAGGATCGGCATCAGCCCGAGCTTGGCCAGTTCCGCCTCGCGCCGGTCGTCGATGGCGACTTCCGTCGGGCATTTCATCGCGATCGAGCCGTCATCGGTCGGGAAGGAGTGCACCGGCAGGTTAAGCACAGTGCCGCCATTTTCGACGCCGCGGATCTGGGTGCCCCAGCCATAGAGCTTGTGGCTGCGGTTGATGTTGACGCCCATCGGGAAGGCAGCGTTCATCCAGACATATTTGTTGTGATCGCCCTGCACTTCCTCCTCGAAGGAGAAGCCCTTGACCGGGACTGTCTCCGAGCCGTAGGGCAGCCGCGCCAGCACGCGCGGCATGGTCAGCCCGATATAGCGCGCATCCTCGCTCTCGCGCAGCGATTGCCACGAGGCGTAGGCCGGGTTGGAGACGATCTGCTGCAGGTCCTGCGGGTTGGGCAGTTCCTGCCAGCTGTCCATGCGGAACAGCCGTGGCGAGGCGGCGGCGATGAATGGCGTGTGCGCCGAGGCGCAGATGCCGGAGATGTTGCGCAACAGGCCGACGTCGCGCGGGTGGTTGGAGAACTCGTAGGCGCCGATGACGCAGCCGATCGGTTCGCCGCCGAGCATCGAATACTCGTCGGTGTAGACCTTCTTGAAGATCGGGCTCTGGTCCCACATCTGGCCTTCATAGTCTTCGAGCGTATCGGCCAGCTGCTCCTTGGAAATGTTCATCACCCGGATCTTCAGCTTCTGATCCGTCTCGGTGTTGTTGATGAGGTACCAGAGGCCGCGCCAGGTGCCTTCCATCTGCCGCACTTCCGGCGCGTGCAGGATTTCGTTGACCTGGGTCGTCAGCATCTTGTCGATGCCGGCGATCAACGACTTGATCGACTTGATCGAGTTGGACGAAATCGTCGTCGTCTCGGAGCGCGACTGCGCCGCCAGAGCCAGGTTGCGAACCAGCTGCTGCAGCTTCTCGCTGTCGTCCTTCTTGACCTTGAAGTCCTTCTCCAAGAGCTGGCTGAATTCGCCGAGATCGACGGCCTCGGCCTCGGCGACGGATGCTGCGGTCTTTTGCTGTTCGGCCATGATCTATTCCTCACCCTTGTCGTCGGACAGCGCCTGGGCGGCGATCTGGCCAAGCAGCGGCTGATTGTTCAGCAATTGGGCGATGCGCTTTTCGGCATCGACGCGGCCGTCCATGAAGCCGAGCAGCTCCTCGAGCTGGCGCCGCATCTTGAGGATTTCGGCCAGTTGCGGGACCTGTTCGGCGATCTTGTCGGGGGCGAAATCGCCCATCTTGGTGAAGGTCAGGTCGAGCGCCAGTTCTTCGTCGCGCTCCTGTCCCTCGGCCTGCGGCAGCGTGTTCTTCACCCGCGCCTTGACCCTGGGTCCCAGCGCTTCCATGAATTTGGGGAAGCGGTTGGCATCGGTCTCGACAAAGGAACGGTCGAGCACCGTCTTGGACGCTTCCCTGGTCTGCGATGCGCCCGACAGGTCGGCCATCACGCCCATGACGAACGGCAGTTCGATCGTCGTCGGGCTGCCGTAGGTTTCGACATCGTAGGCGATCTGCACGCGCGGGGCGCGATTTCGCTCGATGACCTTCGCTTTGCTTTCGGCTGGCATGTGTTGCTACCTTTCATCCTTCTGGGCAGTCTTCTTGGCGTCGGGAACGCCGGCGAGCAGCCGGAATTCCTTGAGCCCCGACGGGGCGAGGTCTTCCATCAGTTCAACGAAATCCATGTGCACCATCCTGCGCACCCGGCGGGCGAGATGCGGGATCGGACTCGACGGCTCGGTGCGGTCGTAGAACGCGACCACAAGGTCGAGGCACTTCACCACATCGTCGCGCGAGGAAATCCTGTCCGGGAGCCCCGCACCGGTCTCCGCGTAGCTTGCCATCGTCTCGGCTCCATGACCGTTTCTGACCGGCGCGGCCGGGCTTGCCGGGGGAGCAGCCGGGCTGGCAGCCCCCTTCGTCGCTGCCTCTTCCGTGGTCTCGACCGCCGTATTGCGTTCCAGCGTCGTCAGCACGCGCTGCAAAAATCGTTTCAGGTCCGGGACGGCGGCCCCGTTGCTGTCAAGGCGGGCATTCAGCGCCGCATCGACCGCGTCGAGCGCCTCGATCGCTGCGTGCGCCCCGGCGATGAGCGCCGTCATCTGTTCACCGGCCTGGTCCTGATGGGCGGCACAACCGCTGCCCACCCGGTTCAGGAGCTGTCCGTGCGCGCTGACCAGTGCTGCCTTCTCCGTGGCATTCAATCCCGACGCCGCTTCCTGAAGCATGACGCGATCGTCGAGCGCACCCTGTTCGAGATCGCGTCCGCTGATCGGCCCGATGGGACGCGGCGCGAAGAAGACCATCTGCCTGAGGTTCGCCAGCAGGCCTTCCTGGCCGTTCTGCAGGTCGGCCAGCGCGTTGAGGCGGCGCAAGGCGGCCTCGCGTGGTTGGGGGCTGGCCCGCAGCGCCGGGTGCATCGTCTCCCAATGCGTCTCGAAGGTCCTTGCAATCAGGGTCAGGCCCTGTGCCAGTCCGGCCAATCCCTCTTCATTGGCCAGCGCCCGGGCGACAATGACGAGCAGGCGCAGGTCGCGGCCATGCGAACGCAACTCCTCGGCCTTGCCGAGCACGGCAGGCCAGTCGACCGGAATGGTCGATTGCGCGGCTGGCTTGTTGCGCCCGTCATGGACGACCTTGACCTGCGGCTCCGTGAGCCGCTCCAGCTCATGAAAAGCCGGATCGTTGCGCAAGTCTTCGCCTGACGGATTTTCACCGTCCAGCGGAGCAAGCCAGAGTGCGAGATCGATCACAGATACCCCCGGCGACCGGCTCTAAAACCGTACGTGACCCAACGTTAGCACACGGTTGCATATTCCCACAATTCGCCATCCGCTCAAAAGTTAACGAGCGCTAATGAATGTCGGTGCAACTGCGTCTCGGATGGCGCAATTCATGGCGTGCTTGGCTAACCTCGTATGTGAAGCGCATCGCATAGGATTAGAAAAAATCGTGGTTGTCTGCATTTGGCGGCGCGGGACTCTCCACAAAGGGAAAAGGCCGGCTGCATCAAGCGCTTTGTCAAGCGGCTGCTTATGTGGCAGGCTGTCGACGGGCAGATTGCAGGAGCACGTTCGATGGAACAGCGCCGGTCGTCGCAGGGGTTCAAACGCAAGGAACTGGTTGGCAAGCTCAATCCGGTCTGCCTGCGCGCCTTCAAGGCCGCCGCCGACAGCGCCAAGCTGCGCGGCAATCCTTACGTCGAACTCGTCCATTTCATAGAACAACTGGTGCTGTCCGAGCGTTCGGATGTGCAGATGATCATTGCCGATGCCGGCGTCGATGCCAGCCGGCTTACCAGCGAAATGACCCGCGCCGTCGACAAGCTGCCCTACGGCGCCACCTCGATCGAGGAATTTTCCGACCACATCTTTCACGCCATCCAGGAGGCCTGGAACCTGGCGACGCTGGAATTCGGCATGGAGGAGGTCCGCAGCGCCCATGTCGTGCTCGCCTGCCTGAAGACGCCGGTGCTGGAAGGCCTGGTGGCGAAGATCAGCGGCGAATTCGACAAGATCGACGCCGACGGGGTCATCGCCCGCTTTGCCGAGGTGGTGGACGGTTCGCTCGAAGCCGGCGCCACGGCAGCAGTGGCTCCCACCGCGGAGGCGCCGCGGCGAGCTCCGGGCGGGGACTCCGCGCTGGCCAAATACGCCACAGACCTCACCCAGCGCGCCCATGACGGCAAGATCGACCCGGTCGTCGGCCGAGACCCGGAGATCCGGCAGATCATCGATATCCTGATGCGGCGCCGGCAGAACAACCCGATCCTGACCGGCGAGGCCGGTGTCGGCAAGACCGCGGTGGTCGAGGGGTTTGCCCTGCGCATCGCCCAGGGCGACGTGCCGCCGCCCCTGCAGGGCATCAGCGTGCGTATGCTCGACGTTGGCCTGATGCAGGCCGGCGCCAGCGTCAAGGGCGAGTTCGAGAAGCGCCTGAAGGCGGTGATCGACGAAGTTCAGTCATCCGAGACGCCGGTCATCCTGTTCATCGACGAGGCGCACACGCTGATCGGCGCCGGTGGTGCCGCCGGAACCGGCGATGCCGCCAATCTCTTGAAGCCGGCGCTGGCGCGCGGCGAATTGCGCACCATCGCCGCAACCACCTGGGCCGAGTACAAGCAGCACATCGAAAAGGACCCGGCGCTGACCCGCCGTTTCCAGGTGGTCAAGATCGATGAGCCGTCGGAAGCGGTCGCTGTGCTCATGCTGCGCGGTGTAGCCGGCGTGCTCGAACAGCATCACGAAGTGCAGATCCTGGACGAGGCGATCGAGGCGGCGGTCGGCCTGTCGCATCGTTACATCCCGGCGCGGCAATTGCCCGACAAGGCGGTCAGCCTGCTCGACACCGCTTGCGCCAGGGTGGCGATCTCGCAGCATGCGACGCCGGCCGAGGTCGAGGACATTTTGCGGCGCCGCCAGGCGCTCGAGGTCGAAAGCGGCATCATCGGCCGCGAGGCAGCGATCGGCATCGAAGTAACTGACCGGCAGGCGCGGGTCGAGGCCGGGCTCACTGAGACGGGGACCATGCTCGCCGCCGCCGAGGAGCGCTGGGAGCGCGAAAAGGCGCTGGTTGCCGAGATCCTCGAACTGCGCGCGCGGCTGCGCGGCGACGGCGTCCCGCTCGATGCGGTGGCGACAGCTGAGGCCGATGCCGAACCGGCAGCGCCGGACGAAGAAAAGACCAAGGTGCCCAAGGCCGAGACGCCCAAGGCCGAAGCGTCCGAGACCGAAGCGCCGGCTGCCGAGGCTGCGCCGTCAGATCCTGTCGCCGATCTGGCGCGGCTGCGTGAACTCATGGCCGAGCTTGCCACCGCGCAAGGCGAGACGCCGCTGATCCTGCCATCGGTCGACCGCAATGCGGTCGCTGCCGTGGTCCAGGACTGGACCGGCATCCCGACGGGACGGATGCTGTCCAGCCAGACCGAAAAGGCGCTCAAGCTCGCCGACACTTTGTCCGAACGAGTCGTCGGCCAGGATCACGCCATGGAGATGATCGCCAAGCGCGTGCAGACCAGCCGCGCCGGGCTCGGAGCGCCGGAAAAGCCGGTCGGCGTGTTCCTGCTCTGCGGCCCCTCCGGTGTGGGCAAGACCGAGACGGCCCTGGCGCTGGCCGAGACGCTCTATGGCGGCGAGCAGAACCTGATCTCGATCAACATGTCCGAATTCCAGGAGGCGCACACCGTCTCGACGCTCAAGGGCGCACCGCCCGGCTATGTCGGCTACGGCAAGGGTGGCATTCTCACCGAGGCCGTGCGCCGAAAACCCTATTCGGTGATCCTGCTCGACGAGGTCGAGAAGGCGCATCCCGACGTCCACGAGATCTTTTTCCAGGTCTTCGACAAGGGCATGATGGATGACAGCGAGGGAAGGCGCATCGACTTCAAGAACACGCTGATCCTGCTGACGTCCAATGTCGGGTCCGAAGTCATCATGGAGCGGACCGGCAACGGCACGGTGAGGGCAGGGCTCGACGGCCTCGATGCTGCCCTGCGCGCTCCACTGCTGAAGGTGTTTCCAGCGGCCTTCCTCGGCCGCGTCGTGACCATCCCTTACTATCCGCTTTCGGATTCGATGATCGAGGCCATCACCCGCCATCAGTTCGGCAAGATCGCGCGGCGGCTGCGCGCCAGCCACGACGCCGAACTGGTGATCGGCGACGGCGTCATGGCGCTGGTCAAGGCGCGCTGCACCGAAATCGAGTCCGGTGGCCGCATGATCGACGCCATCCTCACCAACACGCTGTTGCCGGAACTCAGCCGCGGCGTGCTGAACCGGTCGCTCGACGGCGAGAAGATGACCAAGGTGACCGTCAGCGCTTCCACTGACGGGTTTGCCTATTCGTTCGAATAGTCAGGCCTGACTGCTCGGCTCCGTCTCGGCGCGGATCAGCTTGATGTCGGCGCCGGCTGCCCAGGCGCCGATATCCTCGCGCCGCAACGCCGCCGCCATCATGTCGGGAAACAGGTCCGGCGTGCAGGCGAAGACCGGTATGCCAAGTGCCGCGACCGAAGCCGACATCGCCGGATCATAGCCCGGCCGGCCCTGATCGGTCAGCGCCAGCAGCACGATGACATTGACGCCGGACCGGACCAGCGCCGCAAGCCGCCGCAGCAAGTCCTGGCCGTTGCCGCCCTCATAGAGGTCGGTGATCAGCACGAAGTGGGATTTGGTCGGCCGCTCGATGCGGTCGGCGCAATAGGCGACCGCCTGGTTGATGTCGGTGCCGCCGCCGAGCTGCACGCCAAACAGCACCTCGACCGGGTCGCTGAGCTCTTCGGTCAGGTCGACGATGGCCGTGTCGAAACAGACCAGCTTGGTGCGCACGACCGGCAGCGACGCCATCACCGCGGCGAAAATCGAGGCGTAGATCACCGAGCTCGCCATCGAGCCGGACTGGTCGACGCACAGCACCACTTCGTCGAGATCGACCAGCCGGCGTTGCTTGCGCATGAAGCCGACCAGTTTTTCCGGCACGACGGTTTTGTGCTCAGGCTGGTAGTGGCGAAGATTGGCCGAGATGGTGCGCGGCCAGTCGATGTCGCGTTGGCGCGGCCGGTTGGTGCGTCGCGACTTGTCGAGCGCGCCACGGATCGCCTCGGCGGTCTTCTGCTCCAGCCGCTGCATCAGCTTGGCAACGATGTCGGCGATGATGGTGCGGGCGATGTCCTTGGTCTTGGCCGGCATCACCGAACGCAGCGAGATCAGGTCGGCGACGAGGTTGACGTCGGCCTCGATCGCCTTGAGGAATTCCGGCTCCATCAGCATCTGCTTCAGGTTCAGCCGCTCAAAGGCATCCTTCTGGACGATCTGGACCACCTGGGCGGGAAAGAAGGAGCGGATATCGCCCATCCATTGCGCCACGCGTGGCGCCGAGCGGCCGAGCCCGCCGCGCCGCTTGCGCGGGTCGGCATCCGCATTGGCGCCGTCGCCGTAAAGCGCATCGAGCGCCGAAGACAGTTTTTTGTCATCACTGGAAAGGGCGGAGGAAGCCTCGTCATCGGCGCCGATCGCCAGCCGCCAGCGGCGCTCGCGCCCGCTATCGGATGATGCTGGGCCGGGTTCGGGCACTTCGGCTTCGGCATCCATTGTCACACTCCGCCCGCCAGCAATGGCCCAAGCCGCTCCAGGTGACGGCGCCAGCCCTCGCCGCCATCCGGCGCCGGCGTCAGGCCGGCCGGCAACCTTGCGGTGCGGCCGAGCACGGCCTCGATCAACCGCTGCCGCTCCATCGAGTCCAGATTGGAGAAGACGCGGCGCAGCAATGGCAGATGCGCGATGAAAGCGTCCTCGTCGAGCGATTTCAGCCACCCATCGACGGCGCCGCGCAGGCCCTCGTCATAGATCAGCCGCTGGCCGGCAGTGCTGAAGAAACCTTCGAAGAACCCCGCTGCCTGGGCGACCGGCGTCCCCGGCGACAGCCTGCGTCCGAGCAGCCCGGCGGCGTCCTCTGCCGACAGTTGGCCGGCTTCATAGAGCAGATGCGCGGCGCAGCCGGCGAGCAGCGCCGTCGAGCGCGGACCTTCCAGCACGCCGGTCAGGCCGTTGCGCCATGCATCGAGCACGTCTTCGCCGGGCTCGACCAGCCGGATCGCCGTGTCGGCCTTGCGCACAGCACCGACCAGCGTGGTGGCGGCCTGCTCGTCCAGGTCGCGCACCGCATAGGGCAGCGCGATCGCGCCCTCGACGATCAACCGTTCCAACAAACCGGACAGCCGGTTGGTTTCGGTCTTGCGCGCCTCGCCGTAACGGATGATGTCGGCAAGCGGCGGCACCGAGGCCAGCATCTCCAGGCATTCGCTGCTGTGCGCTGCGCGCGCCTCCAACGCTACAAGGCCGGCGCTCGCGGCCTCCGACAGATCCGCCGTAATGGCGCTCTGGACAAGGGCGGCAAGCGTGTCGAGGCTCGCGGCCGCACCGAGCATCTGGATCAGGCGGCCATTGGCGGCCTTTTCGATAGTCGGGCCGTAGATCAGGTTCTCGACCAGGCGCACGGCATATTCCGGCTCCCAGGCCAGGGTCCATTTTTCGCGAAAGGTGCCGCGGCTGCGGCCGGCGTCGGCCAGCCTGCCCCATTGCACGCCAAGCACGTCCAGCCGGTGCAGCAATATCGAACGAAACAGTCCGCTTTCGCTGCGCAGATCGACCGACAGCTCGCGTTCCAGCGCCTCCGGCTTCAGCCGCGCCGCCTTCTGGTTGCGCTGCAGGTCCTCGATCAGCGGCGCCAGCGGCGTGTCGGGCGGAATCTCGCCGACATCCGCGCCCAAAAGCAACTCGGCCTCGACCAGCGCCCACAGCACCGCTTCGCCGTTGAACAGCGCCGCGATCGCGGCATCGCGCAATTCCTCGAAGCCGGGCTTCGGCCGCTCGCGAATGGCAGCCAGTGTGCGCGCAAGCCGCTCGGCCTCGATCAGCGACGCGGTCGACACCAGATGGCCCTTCGCCCGCAGCACCGCCGCGATCGTCGCCAGCCACAGCGTCGCGGCGTCGCGCCGCCCTCGTGTGCGCCACAGATGCTTGCACCAGCCGGGCGCGACGACGCCAGCGCCATAACCATAGCCCAGCGCAAGACGCGGCCCGGTCCATGGCGCCCATGTCATGATGCTTTTGCGCCGGGCAATTCCCTTGATCAGCGCCTGGTCGTTCTTCTGCGTGTGCGCGGCCTGCAGGGCCGGCACATGCCATGCGCCGCAGACGACGGCGATCGGTCCGGCGAATTCCTTGCGCGCGGCGGCGATTTCCAATCGCATATGCGCTTCACGCTTGGCCTCGAACGGCGCGATCGCACCTTCGCCGTCGCGCAGCGTCGTCATCGCATCGGTGATGGCAGCGAAGATTGGACCCGGCTGCGGATTCTGCTCGATAATGTCGGCCCACCAGCTTTCGCCATCTTCATAGCCGGCGGCCGCAGCCAGCGTGCCGATCGGGTCGCGATGCGATGCGGGCTCGCCATCCTCACCGGTTTCGTCCTTGGGTTCGGGCTTGTCGGCGTCAGCCGTTTTGTCGGGGTCGTCGGTTGCCGGTGCCGCGAACCGTGCCGATGACGGCAGGTCGATGAACCGCAATGCCGCCTTGTTCGCCACCGCCCACACCGCCGCCTGGTATTCCGGCGAGAACTCGGCGAACGGCCAGAAACTTGTCGCGGCCGGATCGTCCTCGGGGTAGCAGAGCAGCGCCACCGGCGGCTGCATCTGCGGGCGCGCCAGCAATGGCAGCAGGGCGGACGCGTCGCTCGGCCCTTCGATCAGCACCGCGACCGGCTGCAAGTCCCGCAGCGCCTGCACCAGGCTGTCGGCGGAGCCCGGCCCGTGATGGCGGATGCCGAAATAGGCGACGTCGCTCATGACCTCAGATCGCTGCGTTCAGCGCCGCGTAATAGCCGGCATAGTCCGGCCGCTTCTTGAGCACCGTTTCGAGATATTCCTCCAGCACCACCTTGTCCTGCACCGGGTCCTTGACGATGGCGCCGACAAGGCTGGCGGCGAGGCCTTCGGCGCCGAGCTTGCCGCTGTCGAACCACGCCGCCTGGCTGAGGCCGCCGACCATGGTGGCGATCGCCTCGGCGGTCGAGAGCGAACCCGAAGGCGTCTTCAGCGTCACCTTGCCGTCGGCGGTTGCGCCCGAGCGCAGCTCGCGGAAAATGGTCAACACGCGAGCGATCTCCTCGCCGACATTTTTCGGCACCGGCAGGTCGAGCCCGCCGGCCATCTCGTCGACCCGCTTGGAGACGATCGCCACCTCTTCCGCCATGTCCTCGGGCAGCGGCAGCACCACCACATTGAAGCGGCGTTTCAGCGCCGAGGACAGCTCGTTGACGCCCTTGTCGCGGTTGTTTGCGGTGGCGATGATGTTGAAGCCGCGCTGGGCATAGAGCGACGTGTTGAGTTCCGGGATCGGCATCATCTTTTCCGACAGCACGGTGATCAGCGTATCCTGTACATCGGAGCCCATGCGCGTCAACTCTTCCAGGCGGCATAGCTTGCCGCTCTCCATGGCGCGGTAGAGCGGCGTCGGCACCAGCGCCTCCTGGCTCGGCCCTTTGGCCAAAAGCTGCGCATAGTTCCAGCCGTAGCGGACCTGGTTCTCGTCGGTACCGGCCGTGCACTGCACGATCAGCGTGGAATTGCCCATGATGGCGGCGGCGAGATGTTCCGACACCCAGGATTTTGCGGTGCCGGGAACGCCGAGCAGCAGCAGCGCGCGGTCCGTGGCGAGTGTCGCCACCGCCGTTTCCATCAGCCGGCGGCGGCCGACATATTTTGGCGATATCACGGTGCCGTCGCTTGCCTTGCCGCCGAGCAGGTAGGTCAGAACGGCCTTTGGCGACAGGCTCCATCCCGCAGGTTTTTGCTTGTCGTCATTGCGCGCCAGCGCCTGCAGTTCAGCGGCATAGGCCTGCTCGACGGGGAGGCGGATGGCTGCGTTCATGGTGCTGTTCTCCGGATTGTCATGTTTTGGTTCCCGTCATTGCCGCGTTGAGGCGCAGGAAAACGAGCGAGGCTGCCGCCGGCAGCATGCCGGCCGCAACAATGTCGCCGATCAACCGTTCAGCGGTCTCCGCTGTGGCAAGAAAGCCTATCGTTTCCAGGGCGTGGTCCGCGCTTCGCTTCGCGGGCTCGTCGTTTCCCGCAACCATGGTGCGCAGTGCCGACAGCGCCTTGCCATTTGTCAAATCGTCCCATTCAAGCCAACTCGCTTCGGCGCCTTCGACCAAGTTGAGCGCTTCAAGATTTTGAGCGTCCTTCAGGATCCGCCTGATCAGGTTCCGCTTCCTGCCGCTGTCCAAACGCAACATGAGGTGGAAGACAAACAATGCCGACTTGCCACCTTCGGCGACAAGCGTATCCGCCAACAGCGCCACCGTGGCATCGCTGCCGGACACGGCGACCATCCGAACGAGAGACAGATCCGCTCTGTCATCGGCACCGAATTGCCATGCCCCGATGAAATCGGACTCTGTTTTGCCGAAATGCGCCGCAAGATCGACCAGGTAACAGCTTGCGAACAGGTCGACGCGACGACTTTCTTGCGCAGCCGATTTGAGTTTTGCCGGCGTGTATGTGGTGCGGCGGCGGATGAAGCCGGATTTGCCTTCTGTGATGAAGGCGGCGAGTTCGGCAACGGGGTCGTCGGCTTCGTCGTTGCCCGGCCGGCCATGCTCGCCCAACCTTGCCAGCAGCCGGCCCGCCAGCTCCTGCACCTTGCCGGAGCGGTCGGTTGCCAGGCTTTTCAGGAATGGCGCGTCCGTGGGCGTCAGGTTGAAATGCATGAGTTCGATGAGCGCCAGCCGGACTTCAGCCGGCTCGCCCGTCGCCTTGGCTTCCATCAGGCTGCGGGCCGTGGCCGGATCGCGACGGCGCATCTCGGCCAACGCGATACGGCGCGCGGCGGGGTAAAAGTCATCCCAGTTCTGCGCCGTCAGCTGCTCCTGCGGGGCAATCTTCAGCCCCTCGACGCTGGCCTGCCAGTCGATCCACGGCGCATAGATGTCAGGGCTGTTCTGGTCTGATGCCGACGGCATCCAGTCCATCGGATGCAGCACGTAGCCGCGGCTGGCGACGAGCGTCGCGACACGCGACTTGCGCTGCGCATCGGCGGCGTTCTTCAGGGCCGCCCGCAACAGCGGCCGCAACCGCTCCGGCAGCAGCGGCAGGCCAAGCCTCGGCAGCGGCGGGCGCCGCTTCAGCGTCTTCGGCGCCGACGGCCGCAGGCCGACATCGAGCGCCTGCGCCGCGATCGCCAGCAGACGTCGCTCCCGTTCGTCTGGGCTTGCGCCACCCGCGATCTCCTTCCATGCGGTTGGCGCCAGATCGAACGCGGTTCCGCCGGTGATCCAGCAGTCGCGCATCGTCGCCAGGCCGGTTAGTTCGAGCTCGTTCATGACAGATCGAGCCTCCCGAAGCCGCTTTGCGCGGCCAGCAGATCGAGCCGCGCGCCGTTCCAAAGCGCTGCCGTGGCCGCGAGGTCGAGGCCAAGCACGGTCTGATCGACGGTCCCGCTAACAGGCAGGGCGATCCCTTGCGGGTCGTGCGCCGCTTGCCACCAGGCGGTGCCGCGCTCATCGAGCAGGATAGCGCCGGCAGGCAGCATCAGCGGGCTATCGGTCGACCAGGGCGCTGCGTCCTGGTGCGCCGCATGCGCCGCGAGCGGGTCCTTGACAGCGTCGAGGCCGAAATCCGGCCAGGCGCCCGACACGACGTCGCCCTTGCGCTCCGCCACCAAGGCCCGCAGTGGCTGGCGCGACGGGTAGAATACCAGGCGGGCGTGGAACCGGTCACCGGGCGTGAACGCCGCCGAGCGGCGGCCGGCCGAAGCCGGAAAGAAATCGAGCAGCAGCCCAAACTGCGGCGTCGGGCTTTTCAGATCGAGCAGCCAGGTCGAATGGCTGACGAGACCGTCGCGGCGGGTCTCGATCTTCTCGCCGACGACCTCCCAATGGCTGTCGACCTGCTTCGCGTCGGGACTGGACAGAACCTGGTCGCGGGTTTCGGACGCCGACACCAGTCGCTTCAGCTCGGGATCGTCGGGCGCCGAGCGCCAGGCTTTGGCCAGCAGCACCAGCTTGCCGAGTTCGCGGATCGCCGCGTCCGGCCGTTCCTCGCTGCGCAGCGCCATTAGCCGGGCCGGGATTTCGTCGATGCGTCCGGCAAGCGCCGTCGCCTTCATGTCGACGAGCCGCGCCGCAATGCGGCGGCAGCGCTCGCTGCTGGCGTCGGCAAAGGCGGAAAGGCCGAGCCGCAGCTGGTCGGCAATCCACTGGTCGAGTTCGTCCAGCGCGCCTGCCACCGCGGTGCGCGTATCTTCCGCCCGCTTGCGCTGCGCCGTCTCGCGGCGCTCCGTCGCGGCGGCGTCATCGACGGTGCTTTCCTCCGCCTGCGAGGCCTCGCCAATGCTCTTGCCAGACGCGCCCCTGCCAGGCTTTGCGTCGACCGGCGGGGGCGCAGTCTTCCTGCGCCGGCCAAGCCAGTCATTGACCCATTCCGGCGTTGTTTCGGCTGATGTGAAGCTGGCCGGCGCCGTGGCGGCGATCCACATCAGCGCCAGCGTGTGCTTGCAGGGAAATTTTCGCGACGGGCAGGTGCATTTGTAGCCGTGGTCGCCGGTGTCGACGACGGTGCGATAGGGGTTGGATCCCGAGCCCTGGCATTCGCCCCAGATCAGCGCCTGCTGCTCGTTCTTCTCCAGCCGCGGCCAGTTCGAGCGCTTGGTGAGCTTCGAGGCGGCGCTTAGCGACGCCTGATCGGGGGCCAGCGCCTCGATGGTTTTCAGTTCGAATTCCAAGCCGCGCCTCTCGTCACCCCAAATCAATGCCTGGCATCAATATAGGGTGCCGTTTGTGAAGGATTGTTGTGGCCCCGGCAAGACGAAGATAGCGCAGATCAGTACAGCGGCGTGGCCATATGCCGGGGCGTCGGCCATTGCGCCGTGATCTCGGGCTGCACAGGGCGCTCGAGATAGGTCGACAGCACGACATAGCTTCGCGTCGAGGTGACGCCGGGCGTTTCGTAGAGACGCGCCAGCAGGCCTTCGAGCGCCCTGGTGTCCTCGGTGCGGACCTTGAGAAGCATGCAGGTGTCGCCGGCCACCGAATGGATTTCCTCGACCTCAGGATATTGGGAGACGGCCATCAGCTCCGGTGTCTTGCCCCAGCCCTTGGTATCGATATGCACGAAGGTGAGCAGCGGCTTCTTCACCGCCTTCGGGTCGATGATCACAGCGGTGCCGCGGATGGCGCCGCTGCGCCGCAGGCGCTTGACCCGCTCATGCGCCGCAGGCGGCGAAAGGCAGACGCGTTCGCCAAGTTCGGCGTAGCTGATCGTCGCATCCTCGACCAGCACGCCTAATATTTTTCGGTCGATTGCGTCGAGCTCTCGGGCAGCTACCTTGTTCTGCAGAACCCCATCTGTTTCTTCGTCCATATCGAAATTCCTTGTTGTCGCGGAATTCAGTTCGGCCATTATGACCCGATGACGAACGCGCATCAAGCTGCAACGCTCCATCAGCCGATCCCGGCGCTGGCCTATCTCCTGACCGGCTGCATCGCCGTCATCGGCTCGAACTCGCTGGTCCTGGGTCCAATTGCTCCGGCAGTCGCCGCATCCTTCGGCACCAGCGTGCCGGCGGTGATGGCCGCGTCGGCCGCCTTCGGCCTCGGCACTTCGGCCAGCGCGTTGTTCCTCGCCCGCTATATCGACGGCGTCGGCGCCCGCCGCATGCTGCAGGGCGCGCTGCTTCTTCTGGCCGTCGGGCTTCTCGCCAGCGCGCTGGCGCCGACGGTGATCATGCTGGTCGCGGCCCAGGCCGTCGCCGGCATCGCCGCCGGCGTCGCCATGCCGGCCATCTATGCCAGTGCAGCGGCAATTGCGCCGCCCGGCCGCGAAAGCGGCACGATCGGCGTCGTGCTGACCGGCTGGACGGTCTCCATGGTGGCCGGCGTGTCGCTGTCGGCCGTGCTTGCCGATCTCGTGCACTGGCGCGCCGTCTTCGCCGCCGTCGCGGTGCTTTCCGCCATTGCGCTTGCTGCCTTGTCGATGACCTCGCTCAGCGACGTCAGGAAGAGCGGCCCGGCACCGTCGCCGTTCGTTGCGCTGGCCATTCCGGGGATCGTGCCGCTGCTCATCGCCTGCACCGCCTTCATGACCGCTTTTTACGGCGTCTACGGCTATCTCGGCGATCATCTGCACCAGGATCTGGGCGAGCCCGTCAGCGCCAATGCGCTGGCCGCGCTCGCCTATGGCGCCGGCTTCGGCGCCGCGGCCTTCCTCGACGGCGTCATCGACCGCATCGGCGCGCGGCGCGTCATGCCTTTCGCCTATCTGCTGGTCGCCGTCGTCTATGTCGCGATCGCGCTCGCAAGCAGCAATTTCGTGCTGATCCTGGCTATGATCGCCATCTGGGGCCTTGCCAATCATTTCGGCCTGAACGTGCTGGTGATGCGCCTTACCGCGCTCGATCCGTCGCGCCGTGGCACCATCATGGGCCTGAACAGCTCGGTCACCTACCTCGCCGTCTTCATCGGCACCACCAGCTTCGGGCCGCTTTATTCATCGTTCGGCTTTGCCATCTGCGCCATCGTCGCCGCCGTGCTGATGCTGGTTGCGGCAGCAGCGGGGTCATGGCGATCGCCGCTGCCCATCAAGCCGTAAAGCTTGCGTTCTCATCCCGTCCTTCGCTAGAGCTTGGCTTGCCATGCGAGCCCCGCCCGGATGAAGACGACGCTTGAAACCACTGCCGACCCCTCGTCAGACGACCTCGCCTTCCTGGCCGAGCGGCTGACGGCGTTCAATGACGGCGATGTCGGCCCCTCCGGCCGCAAGCCGATCGCCGTCTTCGTTCGTGATGAGCACGGCGCTGTCGTCGCCGGCATTTCGGGATACACCGCCTGGGGCTGGCTCTATGTGCAGTGGCTGTGGGTCGACGAACGCCTGCGCGGCCGGCATATGGCCGGCGACATGCTGGGCGCTGCCGAGGAGGAAGCGGTCAAGCGCGGCTGCCAAAACGCCTGGATTGATACGTTCAATCCGACAGCGGCCAAAGTCTATGAGCGGCAAGGCTACCGGCGCTTCGGCGAACTGCCTGACTTTCCCGTCGGCCGCAGCCGCATCTTCCTGCAGAAGAAGCTCTAACCTGCCAGCCGCCCGCCTTGCATCGGCCGCGGCACGCCGGTGGTGCTGGGAAAGCTGATCGGCAGGCCGCGCAGCACGCGCACGGCAAGGAAGGCAAAGCATTCGGCCTCCACCGCATCGCCTTTCCAGCCCAGTGTCTCGGCCTGCACAACCTCGACGTTGGCGCGCCTCGCCAGCATCGCCATCATCGTCGGGTTGCGGCGGCCGCCGCCACTGACCGCCAGCCGCTTCGGCCGGCGCGGCAACAAATCGAGCGCCTTGCCGACGGCCGAGACGGTGAAGGCCGTCAGCGTCGCCGCCCCATCCTCTGCGCCGAGGCCGTCGGCCATGGCGGCGCCGAAGTCGAAACGGTCGAGCGATTTCGGATAGGGCTTGGTCAGATACGGATGCTGGAGCAATTTGGCCAGCCGCACTTCATCGACGGTGCCGGCCGCGCCCAGTGCGCCGTCGCGGTCCATCTCGCCGAGGCCGTTTGCCTTGATGAAATCGTTGAGCGGCGCGTTGGCCGGGCCAGTGTCGAAGGCGACGATGTTGTCCTTGCCGTCCCACCAAGTGACGTTGCCGACACCGCCGAGATTGAGCACAGCGGTGTCCCCGCTGGCGTCGGCTTCCCTCAAAAGCGCCGCGTGGTAGGCAGCCGCCAGTGGTGCGCCCTGGCCGCCAGCGCGCACATCGTCCGAGCGGAAATCATAGGCGACCTTGGCGCCCAAAATGGAATGCATCAGCGCGCCATCGCCCAACTGGCGCGTATCGCCGCGCCGCCCGGGTTGCGGGGCACGATGCAGCACGGTTTGGCCGTGAAAACCGACCACGCCGATATCGCCCATGGTCAGGCCGTAGCTTTCGACAAGGTCCTTCACCGCCGCCGACTGCGCCCGCGTCAGCGCCTCCTCGGCTTCGGCAAAGATCGCCGGCTCCGGCCCGTCGAAATTCCACACCCGGGCCTGACGCAGCGTCTCCTCCAGCAAGGCACGGATCGCTGCGGGGTAGGGGGCCAGCGTATAGGTGCCGAAATCGGCGATCCGCTCGCCATCGGTCTTGATCAGCGCTACGTCGATATTGCCGTCAAGCACGGTGCCGGTCATCAGGCCGACGGCCCAGATTGGTTCCACGGTCGACTCCCTTGCGACACCGTTTGCGATTCCAACGCAATCACCTGTCGGACGGATTGTCTCGCCAGGCAAGACCCTGGCCGCGGTCGATTGCTCCGAACCTGCCGGCAGGGTTTTTCACCGAACAGCGAAAATCGAGCAACGCCGTTCTTGCGTCTCGCCGCTCAAGACGCCAGCTATGAGACGAACACGTCATCGCCAAGGAGAAACGACATGGCATCCGAAGTCGCAGTGATCGCCGGCGCGGGTGCGGGCCTGAGCGCCTCTTTGGCGCGCCTTCTCACCACGGAAGGCTATCGTGTGGTGCTGGCCGCCCGCAACACGGCCAAACTCGCGGCGCTGGTCGGGGAAACCGGCGCGCTGGCCGTCGAAACCGACGTCGCCGATCCGGCCTCCGTCGCCGGCCTGTTTGACGCCGCCGACAAGCAAGGCCCGCTGGCCCTTGCCGTCTTCAATGCCAGCGGCCGCACGCGCGGCCCGATCGCCGAGGTCGATCCCGATGCGGTCAAACAAGCCTTGCTTGTCGGCGCCTATGGCGGCTTCCTGGTCGGCCAGCAAGCGGCGCGGCGGCTGCTTGCGCGCGGCTCCGGTTCGATTCTTTTCACCGGCGCCTCCGCCAGCATCAAGGGCTTTCCCAACTCCGCCGGCTTTGCCATGCCGAAATTCGGCCTGCGCGGTCTGGCTCAGTCGATGGCGCGCGAACTCTTCCCGAAGAACATCCATGTCGCCCATTTCATTATCGACGGCCAGATCGAGCCGGTCGGGACGAAGCCCGAGCGACCGGACAGCCAGCTGTCGCCCGATGCGATCGCGCAGACCTATCTCGCGACCCATCGCCAGCATCGCAGCGCCTGGAGCTTCGAGGTCGAGCTGCGGCCCTTTGTCGAGACATTCTGACCGGTCCGGCGTGACCGTTCTCGCAATTGCGAAATCTTTGAGAGAATATTCCCGGCTTCGTGTTTGAGAAGAAATGCGGTTCTTTGATCCGGCAAGCAGCATTGCCGATGATGTCGTCAAGGCTTGGTATTCCACCTCGCCGCAATGACTTCAGGATTACGAGGGATCGACAATGTCCGAACGCGGAAACGCTTCCAGCTCTCTTCTTTTTTCAGCCATCAGCCGGCGAGCTGCCCTTGCGGCACTTTTTGCCTCGGCCGTCACGCTTGCCGGTCTGGCTCAGCCGACGCCGTCCTTCGCCGAGGACAAGAAGTCTATCAAGGTCGGCATCATCAGCGGCGAGGATGAGGATGTCTGGCGCGTCGTCGTCGCCCAGGCCGCCGAAAAAGGCCTGACCGTCGAGACCGTGGTGTTCAACGACTACACCCAGCCCAACGAGGCGCTCGAGCGCGGCGAGATCGACGCCAACGCCTTCCAGCACCAGCCCTATCTCGACAACCAGATCAAGACCCAAGGGTACCACATCGTGCGCGTCGGCTACACCGGCGTCTGGCCGATCGGCCTCTACTCCAAGAAATACACCAAGGTTGCCGACCTGCCCGAAGGCGCCGTCATCGGCTTGCCCAACGACCCCTCGAATGAGGGCCGCGCGTTGCGCGTTCTGCAGAACGAAGGCGTGATCAAGCTGAAGGACGGCACCGGCATCCTGGCGACCACCGCCGACATTGCCGAGAACCCGAAGAAGGTCGTCATCAAGGAACTGGATGCCGGCATTGTCGGGCGCTCGGTCGAGGATCTCGACGCGGCTGTCGTCAACACCGACTGGGCGCTGAAGAGCGGTCTCGGCCCGGACAACCGCATCGCCCAGGAGCCAGTGGCCGACAACCCCTACCGCAACTTCATCGCCGTGAAATCCGGCAACGAGAACGAGGCGTGGGTGAAGACGCTGGTCGCGTCCTACCAGAACGAGGCGGTCAAGGCCGAGTTCGACAAGGTCTACAAGGGCACCGGGATCAGCGCCTATTGATTGGCGCCTGGTTGTCAGGAGCAGGCGGCCCGCTGTTGAGCGGGCCGCTGTCGCATTTGTCGAGCGTTGAAACGGACAGTGAGATGAACCAGCACGTCACGGCCGAGGCATCCGGTCCGGTCAATATATCGGCCGGGCAAGAAGATGTCGTACGCCTGGTCGACCTCAAGCGCCGCTTTGGCGCGACGCCTGCGCTCGACGGCGTCTCGCTGACGGTGAAGAAGGGCGAGATCCTCGGCATCATCGGCCGCAGCGGCGCCGGCAAGTCGACGCTGATCCGCTGCCTCAACGGGCTGGAGCGGCCGGACTCCGGCGACGTCTTCATCGAGGGCCGCGAGATCGGCCGGCTCGGCGAGCGTGAATTGCAGCCGCTGCGGCGTCGCATCGGCATGATCTTTCAGCACTTCAATCTGCTGTCGGCCAAGACCGTGGAGGACAATGTCGCGCTGCCGCTGAAGATCGAGGGCCGCCCAAAGGCCGAACGGCTGGCGCGCGCCGCCGAATTGCTCGACCTCGTCGGCCTGTCGGAGAAGGCGAAGGCCTATCCGTCCTCGCTGTCGGGCGGCCAGAAGCAGCGCGTCGGCATCGCCAGGGCGCTGGCCGCGCGGCCGGCGCTGCTGCTGTCCGACGAGGCGACCTCAGCGCTCGATCCGGAGACGACGCGCTCCATCCTGGCCTTGCTGAAAGACATCAACCGGCAGCTCGGCCTCACCATCCTGCTTATCACCCACGAGATGGAGGTGATCCGCTCGATCGCCGACCGCGTCGCGGTGATCGATGCCGGGCGCATCGTCGAACAAGGCCCGGTGTGGTCGGTCTTTGCCGAGCCGCGTTCCGAAATCACCAGGAGCCTGCTCGGCGGCATCCGCCCGCAACTGCCGGCCGAGATTGCCGGCCGGCTTGCTTCCGGAGGCGGCGCCGAGCTCATCCTCAGGGTCGACGTCGCAGGTGAGGCCGCGCGCGGTCCGCTGCTGTCCGATCTTGCGGTGGCCGTGCCGGGGCCTTTCCGCCTCGTCCATGGTGGCATCGACCATGTCCAGCAGCAGCCGGTCGGCACGCTGTTCCTTGCGGTCGCGGGCAACGATCCGAAACATCTGTCCAAAGTAATCGCATTCCTGAAGGCCCGCGACGCACGGGTGGAGGTGCTTGGCCATGTCGCCGGTTCTGTTTGAACTTCTGCTGCGCTCGATCTGGGAGACGGTCCTGATGACGGCGGCATCGGGCCTCATCTCGCTCGTCTTCGGGCTGCCGCTCGGCCTGGCATTGATTGCCACCGAGCGCGGCGGCATTGCCGAAAGCCTGTGGGTGAACCGCGCGCTCGGCGCCGTCATCAACGGCTTCCGCTCGGTGCCTTTCATCATCCTTCTGGTGGCGCTGATCCCGGTGACGCGGCTGATCGTCGGCACCTCGATCGGCACCTGGGCGGCGATCGTGCCGTTGTCGATTGCGGCGACGCCCTACTATGCCCGCATCGCCGAAGTGTCGCTGCGCGAGGTCGATCGCGGCCTGATCGAGGCGGCACGCGCCATGGGCGGCAATCGCTGGACGATCATCCGCGAGGTGCTGGTGCCCGAAGCTTTGCCCGGCATCGTTGCTGGTTTCACGGTGACGCTGGTAACGCTGATCGGCGCTTCGGCCATGGCCGGCGCCATCGGTGCCGGCGGGCTCGGCGATCTCGCCATCCGCTATGGCTACCAGCGTTTTGAGACCAGCGTCATGGTCGCCGTGGTCATTGTGCTGATCATTCTCGTTTGCGGCATCCAGTGGGTCGGCGACCGGCTGGTCGCCAGGCTGGACCGGCGCGGATGAGCGGCCACGAACGTTATTTGCCGGCAGGCTGCCAAACGCAGCGCCGGCTTTCTCTATCGGCGCCGAGATTGGGTTGCGCGTTGCTTTGATCGGACCGGCCTGCGTGCCACCGTGACAGCGAAACAAGGAGCTTGACATGCCCAGGATCGTACCCGTGCTTGATCTCGGCCGCCTCGAGCAGGGCGCTTCGGAACGGCGAACGTTTCTCTTCGACCTGCGCACGGCCGCGCGCGATGTCGGCTTCTTCTATTTGACCGGCCACGGCATATCGGCTGCGGATACCGCAGAAGTGCTCGACGCGTCGCGCCGCTTCTTTGCCCTGCCGGAAGCCGACAAACTGGCAATTGAAATGGTCAAGTCCTCGCAGTTCCGCGGCTACACGCGCGCCGGCGGCGAGCTGACCAAAGGCAAGGCCGACTGGCGCGAACAGCTCGACATCGGCGTCGAACGCCCGGCCATCGAACAAGGCCCCGGCGTGCCCGCCTGGACGCGGCTGCAAGGGCCCAACCAGTGGCCGGCCACGCTGCCCGAGCTGAAGCCGGCGCTACTCGCATGGCAGGCCAAGGCGACGGCGGTGGCGATCCGGCTGCTCCGGGCCTTCGCTTTGTCGCTCGATCAGGCCGAGGACGCCTTCGATCCCGTCTACCGGGCCGAGCCCAACCATCGCATGAAGATCGTGCGCTACCCCGGCCGCGACGCCACCGGCGACAACCAGGGCGTCGGCGCGCACAAGGATGGCGGTTTCCTGACGCTTCTGTTGCAGGACGAGAGCAAGGGGCTGCAGGTCGAATATGACGGTGCCTGGGTCGACGTCGATCCGCTGCCCGACACGCTGGTGGTCAACATCGGCGAACTGCTCGAGCTGGCCTCCAACGGGTATCTGAGAGCAACGGTCCACCGCGTGGTAACGCCACCGGCCGGTGTCGAGCGGATTTCGGTGCCCTTCTTCTTCAGCGCCCGGCTCGACGCCACGATCCCGCTGCTCAACCTGCCCGAGGAACTGGCGGCCGAGGCGCGGGGTCCGGCCAGCGATCCCGACAATCCGCTGTTTCGCAATGTCGGTACCAATGTGCTGAAGAGCCGCCTGCGCTCGCATCCCGACGTGGCGCGCCGGCACTACGCCGATCTCCTGGAAACCGGCGCTCAGCCGGCTGAAATCTTGGAAGACAAGAACGAAATTTCCGCATCCCGCATTGTTTTAGAAAGCCGTTCGTCGCCAACCGCAGCGAATGCGCGCATATAGGAATTATCGTTCGGCGGTTTCCTCCCATTCCACCGAACGGTGTTCCCCTCTGAAGGTTCTTGACCTTCTTTTGGCCGGGCTGCTTTCGCGCCCGGCCTTTTTTATGTCAATAGCTCTTCTTTCTTCCCCACAAGGGGAGAAGGAAGAGGCGCCAGGGGACTTCACCCAAACTTCGGATCAAGGCTGCCCGACTTGTAGCGCTTGGCCATCTCAGCTACCGGCAGCGGCTTGATCTTCTGGGCATTGCCGGCGGTGCCGAACTGCTCGAAGCGCTCCTTGCACAGTTTGCGCATCGCGGCCATGGCCGGCGTCAGGTATTTGCGCGGATCGAACTCGCTCGGGTTTTCGGTCAGCACCTTGCGGATGGCGCCGGTCAGCGCCATGCGGTTGTCGGTGTCGATGTTGATCTTGCGCACGCCGTGCTTGATGCCGCGCTGGATCTCTTCCACCGGCACGCCCCAGGTCGGCTTCATCTGGCCGCCATATCTATTGATGATTTCCTGCAGGTCCTCGGGCACCGAGGACGAGCCGTGCATCACCAGATGCATGTTGGGCAGGCGGCGGTGGATTTCCTCGATGACGTTCATCGCCAGCACCGCGCCGTCCGGCTTGCGTGAGAATTTGTAGGCGCCGTGGCTGGTGCCCATGGCGACAGCCAGCGCATCGACATGGGTGTCCTTGACGAACTCGACCGCCTGTTCCGGATCGGTCAAGAGCTGGTCGTGGCTGATGGCGCCTTCGACGCCGTGGCCGTCTTCCTGCTCGCCGCCGCCGCTCTCAAGCGAACCGAGCACACCGATCTCGCCTTCCACCGACACGCCGCCCCAATGCGCCATGTCGACGACGCGCCGGGTGATGCCGGAATTGTAGGCATAGTCGGCCGGCGTCTTGCCGTCCTCTTTCAGCGAGCCGTCCATCATCACCGAGGTGAAGCCGTACTGGATGGCGGTGACGCAGGTGGCTTCGTTGTTGCCATGGTCGAGATGCATGCAGACCGGGATGTCGGGGTGGATTTCGACCAGCGCGTCGATCAGCTTGGCCAGCACCACATCATTGGCGTAGGCGCGGGCGCCGCGGCTGGCCTGCAGGATGACCGGCGACTTGGTCTCCTCGGCCGCCTCCATGATGGCGAGGCCCTGTTCCATATTGTTCATGTTGAAAGCGGGTACGCCGTAGCCGTACTCGGCGGCGTGATCGAGCAATTGTCTCAGTGTTATGCGAGCCACCCAATAGTCTCCCGTATCTGGTTTCAAGCGCAACGTCGCGGGCCGGCCGATTGCCGGCCTAGATGCTTCTGGCCGGATTTCGCCAGAACCGCAACCGTCAGCGGCCATCGAGGCCGCAATTCTTGTTGCAGGGCTGAAATCCGGTAGCCAGCCGGTGAGGCGCTAATCTCCCCCATTGAGGGGGAGATGGCCGGCAGGCCAGAGGGGGTCGGTTCGACTGGAGCGCTAGCATCATCTGTCGGTGCTGGGAGGTCGCGTCAGGACGCGCCGACCCCTCTGTCGCCTTTGGCGACATCTCCCCCTCAAGGGGGGAGATTATCCGCGTTCGGGGAACATCGCCTTCAACCCTTCGCGCGAAGCCTTGGCCACACCGCGCTCGGTGATCAGCCCCGTCACCAGCCGTGCCGGCGTCACATCGAACGCCGGATTGGCCGCCGGCGTCGCTTCGGGCGAAACCCGAACCTGCGCGATCTTGCCGTCCGCCGTCTTGCCCCAGACCAGCGACACCTCGTCACCGGAGCGTTCCTCGATCGGGATTTCGGTGAGGCCATCACCCACTGTCCAGTCGATGGTCGGCGAGGGCAGAGCGACGTAGAAGGGCACCTCATTATCGGAGGCGGCGAGCGCCTTGAGATAGGTGCCGATCTTGTTGCAGACGTCGCCATTGGCCGTGGTGCGGTCGGTGCCCACGATCACCATGTCGACCGCGCCACGCTGCATCAGATGGCCGCCGGCATTGTCGACGATCAGCGTGTGCGGCACGCCGTGGCCGGCCATCTCCCAGGCGGTCAGCTGGGCGCCCTGGTTGCGCGGGCGCGTCTCGTCGACATAGACATGGACCGGAATGCCGGCCTCGACGGCGAGATAGATCGGCGACGTGGCGGTGCCGTAATCGACCGTCGCTAGCCAACCGGCGTTGCAATGGGTGAGGATGTTGACCGGCTCGCCCGGCTTCTTGCGTGCCGCGATCTCCTTGATGATGGCAAGCCCGTTCTCGCCGATGGCGCGATTGAGATCGACATCCTCGTCGGCGATTTCCGCGGCGCGCTTATAGGCCGCCTCCGCGCGCTGTCCCAATACGATCGGCCTGAGGAACCGCCGCATCTCGTCCAGTGCCCAGCGTAGATTGATCGCAGTCGGCCGCGTCTTGTGCAGCGTCTCCCAGACCGCGTCGAGCGCTTCGTCAGACGGATCGTCCGCCATCTGGATGGCGACGCCGTAGGCCGCGGTGACGCCGATCAGCGGCGCGCCACGAACCCACATGTCACGGATCGCGGTGGCGATGCCGGCAACGCTCCCGATCGTCTCGACCCGGAACTCGTGCGGCAGCCAGCGCTGGTCGATGATCTCGACCGAACGCTGGTCGTCGCTCAGCCAGATGGTGCGGTAGTGGCGCTCGCCGACGTTCAAATCCTGCTCTCCCGTTCGATCAAAGCGGCCAGATTATTGACCTCGTCCATGCCGTGAATCTGGCGCCGGTTGACGGCGATGTGACGGCCGAATTTCAGCGCCTTGGCCTCGCAGGAGGCTCGCAGATCCTCGTCCTCGATGGTCTCGAAATCGGCATTGTGGGCGAGGCCGAGGATGCGCCGGTGCACCTCGATGCCGGCAAAGCCCAAGAGGTCGGTCCAGATCTGGTGCAGCACATGGTCGAGCGCCTGCTCCGAGGCGAGAATGTCGCCCTGATCCTCGAACAGGCTCTTCTGGTAAAGCATGCCGGTGCGCTCGGTGCGCCATAGATGCGAGAACTCGGCGCGGAACACCGTCCAGGTGTCGTTGGTCACCCCGAGCAGATAGGCACGCATGGCGTCACGCTTGCCCTTCTGTTCATGGCCGCGCTGCGAGAAGTAGGACATCCAGAAATTGGCGAGCAGCATGCCTACATCGAAGGCCATCGGACCGTAGAAGGCGAACTCCGGATCGATCATCCGCGTCTCGGTGTCGGTGACCATGATCGAGCCCGAATGCAGGTCGCCATGCAGCAGCGTCTCGGCGTTGGCGGCGAAGATATGCTTCAGCCGCTGCGCTTCGACCTTGAGGTCGCGGTCGGCGCGCAGTTCGGCAACCAGGCCGTCGAGCTGCGGCGAGGTGTGCCGGTTCAGCTTGGCATCGAAATATGGGTCGGAAAACACCAGGTCTTCGGTGATGCCGCAGAGCTCGACATTGTCGGCAAACAGCGCCAGGTCGGCCTTGCGGTCCTTGGTGGGCATGGAGAGATCAGAGCCGCGGAACAAAGTGCGGGCCATGAACAGGCCGATGTCGCGGGCGATATTTGGCAACTCGCGGCCGTCGATCAGGGCACGGCGCAGGATGATGTGCGGCGGCGCCAGATATTCCATGATGATCAGCGCCTGGGCTTCGTCAAAATGGAGGATCGCCGGCACCGAGCCCGGCGCGCGCGCCTCTTGCCGCGTCAGCGCGTGATACTCGAAGAAGGAGCGTTTGAGCGGCAACGGCCAGCTGTCGCCGACGAGGCGAACATAGGGCAGGGCCTGCTTGACCACGGCCGCACCCGAGCCGCCTTCGACAATGAAGACGAGGTTCAGATTGCCGTCGCCGACCTCGCGCACCTTCCAAGGGCCCTTGCCGATTTTGGCGCACAGCGCTTCGTTCGTACCGAGGCGCGTTGCAAGCGTCTCCACCGACAGTGCTTCAAACGGCAATTTCGCAGTCATTCCTCACCCTCCCGCTTGCTCGCTCCAATCATAGTGGAGCGATGGCGGTGAGGCCAAGCTAGGAAGCTGACTGGCAATTGTCAATCGAGTTGACAATTGATGACGTAGCCCATAGCGTCATCTTCAGGGAGGAACGAATGGGCAATGATGCCGTGTTCCGCGTGGACGGGCTGAGGAAATCCTTCGGCCATATCGAGGTGCTTGGCGGCGTCTCGCTCGAACTGCATGCCGGTGAGATCACCGTGCTGATGGGCGCCAACGGCGCCGGCAAGTCCACCCTCGTCAAGATCATCAGCGGCGTCTACGACCATGAAGGCGGCATCATGCACCTCGCTGGCGGCAACTTTGCGCCGAACACGCCGGCAGAGGCGATCCGCGCCGGTGTCGTTACCGTGCACCAAAACATCAATGACGGCGTCGTCGCCGATCTCGATGTCGCCACCAATCTGACGCTCGACCGGTTGACCGGCAAGGGCGCGCCGCTGCTGTTCAACCCCGGCCGGGTGCGCCGCGAAGCCAAAGCGGTGGCCGACCGCATGGGGCTCGCCATCGACCTCAAGGCCCGCATCAGCGACCTGTCGCTGGCCGATCGCCAGATGGTGGCCATCGCGCGCGCCATGGCGCACCAGCCGAAAGTGCTGATCCTCGACGAGCCGACCTCGTCGCTGTCCAGCGCCGAGGCCGACCGGTTGTTTGCGCTGCTCGACCGCTTGCGCGAGCAGGGCGTCGCCATCCTCTACATCTCGCATCGCATGTCGGATATCAGGCGGCTGGCCGACCGCATCGTCTCGATGCGCGATGGCGTCATCTCAGGCGTCTTCGATAGCAAGCCTCTCGACTATGAGGGCGCCGTTAACGCCATGCTCGGCCGCAAGATCCATCTTGACCGCATCGAAGCCAGGAGTTCTGCCGAGCCGATCCTGACCGTCGATGCCTTCCGCATCGCCCCTGGTGCCCGGCCATTCTCGCTGACTCTCGGCGACGGCGAGGTCGTTGCCATTACCGGCCTCGTCGGCGTCGGCAAGACAGCGCTCGCCGAGACGCTGTTCGGCCTGCGCAAGCCGCTGTCCGGTACGATGACTTTATATGGCAAGCCCTATGCGCCTGGGTCGACGGGCGAAGCCATCGCCGCCGGCGTGTTTCTGGTCGCCAAGGACCGTGGCGAAAACGGCATCGTCGGCGGCTTCAACATCCAGGAAAACATCAGCCTGCCCTTCCACAAGCGCATGTCGCGCTTTTCAGTTCTCAAACGCGGCCTTGAACGCACTATTGCCCGCCGGCAGATCGAGGATCTCGGCATCGTCTGCCGCTCGGAGAAGGACGACATGACCACTCTGTCGGGCGGCAACCAGCAGAAGGTGATGGTGGCCCGCTGGATGGCGCAGGACGCCCGATTGTTCATTCTCGACGAACCGTTCCAGGGCGTCGATATCTCCGCCAGGCGCGACATCGCCGCCAAGCTGAGGGCCAGCGCCAATGGCCGCGCCACGCTGCTGTTCGTCACCGAACTCGACGAGGCACTGGAGACGGCCGATCGCATATTGGTGATGTCCGAGCAGACCATCGTCGGCGAACACCGCAACGCCGATGTCGATCTCGACCGTCTGCTGGCCGAAGTCGCGGGCGGGCCGTTGCACAGTGCGGCCTGAGCCACGATGATTGAAGAACTGAGGGTTGGAATGGAGTGCACGGGTTTGAGTTGGGTATTGACGGCGGGCGCTGAATGACGCTGCGCGATTACGCTATCCGCTACGGGTTCATCGTGCTTCTGTTCGGGCTGATCGCGTATTTCGCCATCGCCGCCGACGGGTTCGTCTCGCCGCAAAGTGCCGTCTTCATTTTCCAGTCGGTCGCCATCACCGGCGTGCTGGCGCTGGGCGTCACCGCCACACTGGTTGTCGGCGGCTTCGATCTCTCGATCGGCTCGGTTGCCACATCGGCCATGATGGCGGCTGCCTATGTCATGGTGGTGCTGGAGCAGAACGTTGTCGTCGCTGTCCTCATCTGCCTGCTCATCGGCGCCCTTGTCGGCCTCATCAATGGCTGGCTGATCGTCTATATGCGCGTGCCCGATCTGCTGGCGACGCTCGGCATGATGTTCCTGCTCGTCGGCCTCCAGCGCATCCCGACTGAAGGACGCTCCATCGCCACCGGTATGACAATGCCGGACGGCTCGGTCGCCAACGGCAAATTCTCCGACGCCTTCCTGGCGCTCGGCCGCCACCGCTTCGACTTCTTCATCCCGAACCTCATTCCGGTCTCCGTGGTCGTGCTGATCGTGCTCGCCGTGCTGATCTGGTTCTTCCTCGAATACACACGCTTCGGCCGCATGATGTATGCGGTGGGCAGCAATGAACGGGCCGCCGAACTCGCCGGCGCGCCTGTCAAGGCATACAAAATCTGGGCCTACGTCATTTCAGGAGTTTTTGCCTCGATCGGCGGGATTTTGCTGGCCGCACGGCTTGGACGCGGTGACATCGCGTCGGGTAATAATCTGCTGCTCGATGCGGTTGCCGCGGCGCTGATCGGCTACGCGGTGCTCGGCGCCGCCAAGCCGAACGCCTTCGGCACCGCCATCGGCGCGCTGTTCGTCGGCATCCTGCTGCAAGGCCTGACGATGATGAACGCGCCTTACTACACGCAGGATTTCGTCAAGGGCGTGGTTCTCGTCGTCGCCCTTGTCTTTACCTTCGCCCTTTCCGGCCGGGGCAGGAGATAGAATGGCTGCCGGGACAGTTTTGGGTTCAACAAACGGAGGAAAGAACGTGAACATCACAAGACGACTTTTGGGGAAGGTCGCGCTCGGATTGGCCGGCGCAACAATGCTGATGCAGGTCCCGGCCTTTGCCGCCGACAAGCCGGCGCCGTTCGACAAGCCCGGCGTCAAGATCGCGCTGGTGCGCTATCTCTCGACCGGCGATTTCTTCCAGGCCTATCTCTCGGGCGTCGAGTCCCAGTCCAAGGCGCTCGGCATCGATCTGCGCGTGCTCGACAGCCGCCAGGACGCCGCCCTTCAATCCGACATGGTCGACCAGGCCATCGCACTCGGCGTGCAGGGCATCATCATCCAGCACGGGCTGACGGAATCGATGAAGGACGCCGCCCAGCGCGCGGTCGATGCCGGCATCAAGGTCGTCGCCTTCGACGTCAATGTCGAAAACCCCAAGATCCCGCAGATCGAACAGTCCGACAAGGACCTTGCGCGCCTGGCGCTCGAGCAGGCGGTCAAGGACAATGGCGAGAGCTGGAACGCCGGCTATGTCTATGTCGCTGGCATCGCGCCGCTCGACCGCCGCAACGAGACCTGGGTCGACGTGAAGAAGAAACATGCCGGCATCAAGGAAGTCGCGATGTTCGGCACGCTCGACAACCCGATCGCCAACTCGGTCGCCAACCAGGCGCGCTCGGTGCTGCAGGCGCATCCCGACATCAATGTGATGTTCGCGCCCTATGACGAGTTCGCCAAGGGTGTGAAGATCGCCGTCGACGAGGCGGGGCTGAACAAGAAGATCAAGATCTACTCCGCCGACATCTCTACCTCGGACATCGCGGCCATGCGCGAGACCGACAGCGCCTGGGCCGCCACCGCCGCCACCAACCCTGCCGTCGTCGGCCAGGTCTCGGTGCGCGCGCTGGCGCAGCTGCTCGCCGGTGAAGATCCCGGCCACAACGTCATCGTGCCGCCGACGCTGATCACCCAGAAGGACCTGATCGACAAGGACATCAAGAACATGGAGGACCTGTCGGCCAAGCTGCCGCAATTCGCCCATGCCGATGTCGCCATGCCGGCCTGGATGCCGAACCCGAACGCGAAGTAGGATCGGTCGTCTGATAGATGCGAAGGGCGGCATGGGCCGCTCTTTTCATATTGATCGTAAGCCTGCCGGCCTACAACCAATGGTCTGGATCGCGCATCCCGTGGACAATCGCCACAGACACCATCGGGCTGCGGCTCGTAGATGATGATATAACGGCCTTCGACGAGCACGCGGGCCGTTGCGCTTAACTCGGGCCGTGCGCTGCCCATCTTGGGGTGCTGCGCCGCCAGCTCCAGTCTTTCGAAAATGCGCATCAACAGTCTGTCTGCTGCCTTTTCATTGTCGGCGGCGATGGTGTGCCAGATGTCTCGCAAATCCTGCGAAGCGCGCGGTGTGAGCCTATAGCTAGCCACGGGCGCGGCGTTCTGCCTTCAGGCTGCCGATGAACTCGGTGGGGTCGACAGCCACTGGCTTGCCGCTGCCCATCCCGTCGGCATAGGCCCGCTTCAAGTGCTGGAGTTCGAGCGTGCGCAATTCCTCGCGCTGCTCCCATAAGCGCAGGGCGTCGCGGACAATCTCGCTGTTGGAAGCATAACCGCCACCTTCGATAGCGCTTTGCAGGCGAGCTATCTGCTGCGCGGTGAGGGATATGGTGAGGGTGCGCATAGGTTCGTTTTTCATACCCACATTATAATGCATCCAACAAGGTCTAACAATATCTGTTAGGAATCTGCCCCTGCATCATGACCGCCCGACTCGCACCAGCCACCGCGCCGTCCTCGCCATGCAGGCGTGCAGTACCGGAACACCATATTCGATGGCAGGCAGGTCGTGCGGCGCACCCTTGGCGGGGATCGCCAGCATCCGCCCATGCCCGCCCGGCGCCAGGCAAAGCTGCGTCCCATCAGACGGTGTCGCCAGCGCGCCGTCCTTGAAATTGCTCAGCAGCCATTGGCCTTCGCGGGTGACGAAGATGGGAACGGCGTCGTATTTCGCCGGGTCCAGCGCGGCTATGACATTGGTTGCCGAAAGCAGCGACACCTCATGCTCGGCGGAGCGCCCGCCGAACAGCAAGCCGACACGAAGTCTCTTCGCAGCCATCGACAACTCCACCAAGGATCAGGGTCGGAGCTCGCATGCGAAACACAAGGCGCGCCCTAAAGTGGTCGAGCAATAGGCCAAGGATTGGAGTGGATTTTGACCAGTTCGAGCAGTTTTTCAGCACGACCTGCAAAAGCAGTTCTCCGCCTGGAGTCCTTCAGGTGGGAGAGCGGTTCGTCGTTTTGGTGAACGATGAACCGCTCCAGGTCTATGTCTAGCGCAGCGCTGCGGCGATGTTGCCACCGTCGACCGTCGTCACATCGGCGGTGGTGCGTTCGGCCAATGCTTGGTGCAGGAAGGCCTGCGCCACGTCTTCTGCCGTCACCTCCTGTCCGAGCAGATTGCCCGACATGTATTCCTTCTCCGACACGCCGCGCGCGCCGGAACGGCTGGCGATCATGGCGTCGGTCAACAGGCCGGAGCGGATGCGGTCGGCGTTGACCGCATTGGAGCGGATGCCGTGCGCGCCGTAGTCGAGCGCATATTGCCGGGACAGGAATAGCGTCGCCGCCTTCGGCACACCATAGGCGCCGAATTTCGGACCCGGGTTGACCGCCTGCTTGGAGGTGTTGAACAACAACACACCGCCGGTGCCCTGTTCCAGCATGATGCGCACCGCGTTCTGCGCCGCCGACTGGTGGGCGAAGAAGTTGAGCTCGAAACTCTTGCGCAGCAGGGCATCGTCGAGCTCGCCGATGCGGCCTTCCCAGGCGGCACCGGCGTTGGAGACCAGAATGTCGACGCCGCCATAGACAGCGACAGCTTTGTCGAAGGCGGCGCGCAGCTCGGCCGGGTTGGTGATGTCGGCGCCGACGCCGATCGAATTGTTGCCGGCTGCCTTTGCCGCCTCGGCCGCCCTGGCCGCATCGAGATCGACGACGACGGCATGCGCGCCATTGGCGGCGAACAGTTTTGCCGTCGCAGCACCGATCGCGCCGGCGCCGCCAGTGATCAGCACCACCTGGCCGGTCAGCGGCTTCGGCTTGTTGGAGGCGAGCTTGGCCTGCTCAAGCGACCAGTACTCCAGCGGGAAGAGGTCGGCCTTCGATAGAGGATGGAAGCTGCCGACGGCCTCGGCGCCGCGCACCGCCTCGATCCACATCTCGCCGACATCAGATGCGATCTTCGCATCCTTCAGCGTGCGGCCATGGCCGAACATGCCGAGGCCCGGCACCAGCGTCAGCCGCGGCATCGGGTCGAGCATGGTGCGCTGGACGTCGTCCAGCGCGTCATTGGTTTCGAAATAGGCGCGGTAGTCGTTGGCGAAGGCGTCGACATGGCTCTTGATGACGGCCTTGTAGTCGCCGGCCTTGTCGGCGTCTGGCGCCGGAACCGCCATCGGTCCGGTCTTGATGCGGATCGACAGATCGGGCGTCGACACGCCGCGTCCGGCATAGTCTGCAATGCCGGCCGAGTTGATGAAATCGACGATGGCGTCCGAAGTGCGGAAATCGCTGATCATGCGGTCGAAGCGGCCTTCGCCACGCGCCACCGCGACCGCGCCACGCAGCATCGGCGCGATCGCTGCCGGCGTTGCGAGCTTGGCCGGCAGTGCGGCTTTCGCTGTCTTCGGCTTGCCGTTCTTCGCCACATAGTCTTCGGCCACGTTCACATAATGGATCATGCGGTCATAGGCCTGCTTCGCATCGTCGCCGAAGGTGAAGATGCCATGCTTGTCGAGGATCAGGCCTTCGACGCTGGGGTCGGCGTCGTAGACATCGGCGGCCACCTTGGCGAGGTCGAAGCCCGGCTTGATGTAGGGCACGTACCCCATCTTGTCGCCGAACACGGTCTTGATCAGCGGCTTGCTGTCCGGCTGGTCGACGATGGCGAGGATCGCGGTCGAATGCGTGTGGTCGACGAATTTATGCGGCAGGAAGGCGTGCAGCAGCGTCTCGACCGATGGATTGGGGGAGGCGGGGTCGATGAGGTTCGCCCGCTGCAGCGCCACCATGTCCTCGTCGGCG
The DNA here is from genome assembly GCF_030323165.1 of Mesorhizobium sp. C416B. Taxonomy (NCBI): domain Bacteria; kingdom Pseudomonadati; phylum Pseudomonadota; class Alphaproteobacteria; order Hyphomicrobiales; family Phyllobacteriaceae; genus Mesorhizobium; species Mesorhizobium sp. C416B. Next base: position 1,804,239 of record NZ_CP100471.1, on the reverse strand, counting down.
AGGCTGGCCAGCGCACGCGCCTTCAGCAGCGCGCCGAGCTTGACCGCCGGCAGGCCTTGCGGCTCGATCACACCCATGTCCCAGCCGCTGCCCTTGACGCACAGCACGTCCCATTCGTCGCCGACGAGGTCTATGGCCTTGGTCTTGCAGGAAGTGTTGCCGCCGCCATGCAGCACCAGCCGCGGCTCGCCGCCGAGCAGCCGGGTGGTGTAGACGCGCAACGCGAGGTCGCGGGCCACGCCCTTTTTCGCATAATCGCCCACCAGTCTTTCCGCGTCGTCGTCATTCCAAAGGTTCTTCATGTCGCTATGTCCGCTTTGCTGTCTTTGATGTTGCTGTGAACAGGAGTGCCGCGACGCCTTGATGACAATGCGCCGGCTGCTGGGATTTCGTTTGTCAGGAAGCCTTTTTTGCCCCCGCGCTGGCTCCGGCATATTCGAGCAGCCGCCGCGCCATGCCGGCGCCGACGACCAGATGCGTGCAGAGTCCGCCGGCGAGTGCTGCGAGCAGCGGTTCGAACTTGCTGTCTTCCTGGACCACCATCAGCCGCTTTTCGATCTGGCGCAGTGACGACAGCGAGGCCGAGATGACGCGGCGGTTGTAGCTGCAGTCGAGCGCCTTGCCGGTGGCATCGATGATCTGGCCGGCAACGACTCCGGCGGCGCCCGCTTCGCGCAACAGCCCCATCTCGCCGGGGCTGAGCGCGCCGCATTTGACGACATGGCTGTCGCCATCGACGGTGCCGACCGAATAGAGCGCCAGATCGCAGTTGGCAATATCGGCCAGTTGTTCGCGGATCACCGGTTCGGCGCGCAGCCCATGCGCCAGCAATTCCGTCGTCAGCACCAGCGGCGCGTAGAAATTGAGGCCCTTGGCGTTGAGCCGCCGGGCGATCTCCATCGTGCACTGGTCGGGACGGTAGGAGTAGGGCGCGCCGAGATTGCCGCAGAGCTGCACAACGGTGACGTCCTGCAGGTCGGCATAGGACATGACGTCGGCGATGGTGTAGACGGTGCGGCCCCAGGCGACGCCGATCCGGTCGCCCTTCTTGACCAGTTCGAGAAAGACGCCCGCCGCCAGCACCGCAACGTCCGTCGAAGGGTCGACGACATAGGCATTCTCCGGCGCGATCCACACCGCATCAAGCTTGAGCGCGTCCTCGAGCTGGCGCGCAAGCACGTCGTCGGTGAACAGCTGCGTCGAGGTCGAGATGTTGACGATGCCGGTCTCGCGCGCCTTGCGCAAATACATGGCGACCGAGGCGCGGGAAATGTTAAGCTGGCTGGCGACCTGGTCCTGGCGCAGACCATGGGCATAATAGAGCCATGCGGCCTTGTGGATAAGCTGTTCTGCCGGTCGGATCGCCATGCCGTCTCCTCGGCTGACATTATTCACGGCTCTCGACAAAAGTCAAACTGGCGTGGGTACACGATACCTCTTTGCCCATCGAATCTGGACGATCATTGCGCCAAATGTGCCCGGTCGGGAATCGCCGATGGTGACGTGGCGGGAACCTGTGGTTAGAAGTTCTCAACAATGAAAATTCGGGGAGCACGGGATGGGCAGTCCCTACGAGCAGGATCTCGGCAAGAACGCCGCCAACCATCAGCCGCTGACGCCGCTCACTTATCTGGAGCGGGCGGCAAGCACCTATCCCGATCATGTCGCCATCATCCATGGCAGCCAGCGCATCACCTATCGCACCTTCTGGCGGCGCTCGCTGAAGCTGGCCTCGGCGCTGTCGAAGCGCGGCATCGGCAAGGGTGATACGGTGACCGTCATGCTGTCCAACACGCCCCCCATGCTGGAGGCGCATTTCGGCGTGCCGATGGCCAAAGCGGTGCTGCATTCGCTCAACACAAGGCTCGATGCCGCCGTCATCGCGTTCCAGCTCGACCATGCCGAGACCAAGGTGCTCATCGTCGACCGCGAATTTTCCGCTGTCGTCAAACAGGCACTGGCACTGGCCAAGGTGAAGCCGCTGGTCATCGACTATGACGATCCCGACTATGCCGCCGATGCACCCTATCCCAAGGGCGAGCGCATCGGCGCGATCGACTATGAGGCGTTCGTCGCCGGCGGTGACCAGGGCTACGCCTGGTCGATGCCCGACGACGAATGGGACGCCATCTCGCTCAACTACACCTCCGGCACGACAGGCAATCCGAAGGGCGTCGTCTACCACCATCGCGGCGCTGCCCTGATGGCTTACACCAACACCATCCATGCCGGCATGGCCAAGCACGCCGTCTATCTGTGGACGCTGCCGATGTTCCACTGCAATGGTTGGTGCTTCCCATGGACGATGGCCGTCCAGGCCGGCACCCATGTCTGCCTGCGCTGGGTGCGGCCGAAGCCGATCTATGATGCCATCGCCGACCACGGCGTGACGCATCTGTGCGGTGCGCCGGTCGTCATGTCGGTGCTGATCAACGCCAGGGACGAGGACAAGCGGACGTTCCCCCAGACGGTGACCTTCAATACGGCGGCAGCACCTCCGCCGGAAGCGGTGCTGTCGGGCATGGCCGATGCCGGCTTTGCCGTCACCCATCTCTACGGGCTGACCGAGACCTATGGCCCGGCGGTCGTCAACGAATGGCACGGCGCCTGGGACGATCTAGACAAGGGATCGAAGGCGCAGAAGAAGGCAAGGCAGGGCGTGCGCTATGCCGCACTCGAAGGCCTGACCGTGATGGACCCGGAGACGATGCAGAAGACGCCGGCCGACGGCGAGACGATCGGTGAGGTCATGTTTCGCGGCAACATCGTCATGAAGGGCTATCTGAAGAACAGGAAGGCGACCGAAGAGGCCTTTGCCGGCGGCTGGTTCCACTCCGGCGACCTCGGCGTCATGCATCCCGACGGCTACATCCAGCTCAAGGACCGCTCCAAGGACATCATCATCTCCGGCGGCGAGAACATTTCATCGATCGAGGTCGAGGAGGCCCTCTACAAACACCCGTCCGTGGCGTCCTGCGGCGTCGTCGCCAAGGCAGACGACAAATGGGGCGAGGTGCCGGTCGCCTATGTCGAGCTGAAGCCCGGCAAGGTGGCAAGCGAGGCCGAGATCATCGAACACTGCCGCGCGCTGCTCGCCCGCTTCAAGGTGCCGAAGGCGGTGATTTTTGCCGAGATCCCGAAGACATCGACGGGGAAGATCCAGAAGTTTCAGCTGCGGGAAATGGCGAAGGGATCTTAGTTCCAGAGCGCAACGGCACGCAAGGTCGAGTTCGCGCACACCCTCTGTCACCAAATTATACGCGTACGTCGAATTCGCATTGACACTTCCCTCTTTTCGATTTACGACTGACGAAAGTTTAAATTCGTCACTCATAAATCGACAGAGAGCCATGTCCGAAGCCGCCAGCATAATGGCCGACTCCACCCGCCAGGAGAATGTCACCCGCATTCTCGACTGTGCCGAACGCCTGTTCCGGCACTATGGTTACGGCAAGACCAATGTCGCCGACATCGCCCGCGAACTCGGCATGTCGCCGGCCAACATCTACCGTTTCTTCGCCTCCAAGGTCGAAATCCACCAGGCCGTCTGCGGCCGCATGCTCCTCGCCAGCTACAACATGGCCTACGAGATTTCCCGGTTGCCGATCAGCGCCGAGGAGCGGCTGCGCCGCTACGTGCATGCGCAGTACAAGATGACGCTGGAAGTCATGCTCGACGACCAGAAGGTCCACGAAATGGTCATCGTCGCGCTCGAGCGCGACTGGGGCGTCATCGACAAGCATATCGACAGCATTCACGACCTGTTTGCCGAGGTCATCCGCGAAGGCATCGAGGCCGGCGAGTTTGCCGACCAGGATCCGGTCATCGCATCGCGCTGCTTCGGCGCCGCCACCGTCATTCTGTGCCACCCGCAAATGGTGGCGCAGTGCCTTGCCAAGACCAATCGGGCGATGCCCGACGATCTCATCGATTACGCGATCAAGGCTCTGAAGTAATAGCCGCCGCCCGCCGGGCGCCGGCGTCGACCGTTCATCTCCAGTCGGGAGTACGAAAGTGTCTTTGTCCAGTTCCATCATCCGCAAGCTGCCGGTCGCCGGCCTGATCGTCGCCACGCTCGGGCTCGCCGCCTGCAGCCAGGAGAAGACCGAGGTCCAGGACATCATCCGTCCGGTCAAGGTGGTCGAGATCGGCCAGGCCGAAAAGAGTCGCGAACTCACCTATTCCGGCTCGGTGCGAGCCCGTACCGAAATGAACCTCGGCTTTCGCATCTCGGGCAAGGTCACTGAGCGTCTGGTCGACATCGGCCAGCATGTGACGACAGGCGATGTGCTAGCCCGTATCGATCCCACGGACTATGAGCTGTCGGTCAAGAGCGCCAAGGCCAGCCTCGACGCCGCCGAGCGGCAGGTCGAGACGGTCGATCTGTCCCGCAAGCGCGCCGAACAGCTTTTTGCCAAGAACTTCACCTCCAAGTCGCAGCTCGAACAGGCGACGCTGAGCTACAACCAGGCGGTAGCGACGCGCGATGCCGCCCGCTCTACCCTTGCCCAGGCGCAGAACCAGGTCGTCTACACCGATCTCAAGGCGAGCGAGAACGGCATCGTCACGGCGGTCTCGGCCGATGTCGGCCAGGTGGTCGGCGCCGGAACGCCTGTGATGACCGTTGCCGTCGACGGCGAAAAGGAAGTGCTGATCGCGGTTCCCGAAATGGACATCGCCGCCTTCAAGCCGGGAAAGGACGTCAAGGCCAGCTTCTGGTCCGATGACGCGCTGGCGCTCTCCGGCAAAGTGCGTGAAGTCGCCGGCAGCGCCGACCAGCAGTCGCGCACCTTTGCCGTCCGCGTCTCGCTGCCCGACGACCCGCGCGTGCTGCTCGGCATGACCGCCAACATCGAGGCCTCGGTGGCCAAGAAGCAGGAGATGGTGTCGATCCCGCTCAGCGCGCTTGCGGAAAAGGATGGTCGCAAGATTGTCTGGACCGTCGACCGCGCCGGCGAGACGGTGCACGAGCGCCTGGTCAAGGTTGCGGAGTTCACCGCCGACGGCGTCAGCGTCGCCGACGGGCTCAAGCCGGGGGATGTCGTCGTTGCCGCCGGCACCCAGTTCATGACCGAGAATCTCAAGGTCAAGCTGACCGGCGATGCGGTCCAGGCCGCCTCTGCGGAAGGCGATGCCGCAAAGGCCCTGCGCTGACCGCAGGCATGAAGCCGGCTTGATCGTCGCTCCGGCGAAAGGGCTGGGCAAGCGAATTCAGGGTTTCCGGGCGGCGAGCGCCCGATGGTCGAGACGCCAAGATCGAGTTCCCCCGCATCGATCCGCGCGTCCCACCGCGATGAGTGTCTCTCCGCTCGGAAAGCCTCGCCGCCCGGAAGCCAGCATCGGAATACCTGAAGCCGCATGCCGAGGGTGTGCGCTCACGATCAACGAATTGGACTGACGCCGATGACCACCACCGACAGCAATGAAAAGCAGCCTTTCAATCTTTCGCGCTGGGCCATCGGCCATCCCTCGATCGCGCGCTTCCTGTTCGGTCTGATCATCATTGCCGGCGCGCTCGGCCTGATGCGCATGGGCCAGAAGGAAGACCCCGATTTCACCTTCCGCGTCATGGTCGTCCAGGCGATCTGGCCGGGCTCCTCGATCCAGGAGATGGAAGACCAGGTCGTCAACAAGATCGAGCGCAAGCTGCAGGAAACGCCGCACCTCGACTTCGTCCGTTCCTACACCCGCGCCGGCAGCGCCATCATCACCGTCCAGATCAAGGGCGACACCAATGCAGAGGAGGTGAAGGACGCCTTCTACCAGGTGCGCAAGAAGGTCGGCGACATCTCCGGCGACCTGCCGCAAGGCCTGCTCGGGCCCTATTTCAACGATGAGTTCGGCGACACCTTCATCACCCTGCACTCGATCGGCGGCGACGGCTACAGCTATCCGGAGCTGAAGAAATTCGCCACCCAGGCTCGCGACATGCTGCTGACGACGCCGGGCGTCGAGAAGGCCGTCATCATCGGCGACCAGCCGGAGAAGCTTTATATCGACGTCTCGTCCAAGGCCCTGGCCGAACGCGGCCTGACGCTGACCGACCTGCAGAACGCCATCAAGGGCCAGAACAATGTCGATCCGGCGGGCTCCGTCGACACCGGCCTGCGCTCGGTGCGCATCTCGGTCGAGGGCGATGTCACCAGGGCTGCCGACATCAGGGAATTGCGCCTGCGCGCCGGTGGTCAGGTGACACGTCTTGGCGATATTGCCACCGTGAGTTCCGGTCTCGAAGATCCCTATCAGCGCAAGTACCGCTTCAACGGCCACGAAAGCGTCCAGGTCGGCGTCGTCATGGCCAAGGGTTTCAACGTCAGGGACGTCGGCACGGATGTCGAGGCGACCTACAAGCGCTTCGAGGAAGCGCTGCCCTACGGCGTTGCGGTTGACCAGATCTCCAACCAGCCCGAGGTTGTCAAGGACGCCGTCAACGAGTTCATGGAGGCGCTCGGTGAGGCGCTGCTGATCGTGCTTGCTGTCTCGCTGCTGTCGATCGGCTGGCGTTCCGGCCTGGTCATCGCCATTGCCATTCCGCTGGTGCTGGCCGCCACCTTCGCCATCATGTACGAGCTCGGTATCGATCTGCAGCGCATTTCGCTCGGCGCCCTGATCATCGCGCTCGGGCTGTTGGTCGACGACGCCATGATCGTCGTCGAGATGATGGAGCGCAAGCTGGAGGAGGGGCTGGTCAAGATCGAGGCGGCGAGCTTCGCCTATTCCTCGACCGCCTTCCCGATGCTGAGCGGCACGCTGATCACCATCGCCGGGTTCATCCCGGTCGGCTTCGCCGCCTCGACCGCAGGCGAATATGTGCGCACGCTGTTCTATGTCGTCGGCATCGCGCTCGTCGTGTCGTGGTTCGTCGCCGTCTATTTCACGCCGTGGCTGGGCTACATGATCCTCAAGCAGCGCAAGCATGCCGGCAACCATCATGACGCCTTCGACACCGGCTTCTACCGGCGGCTGCGCGCCACGGTCGGCTGGGCGGTGCGCCACCGCATCATCGTTCTGGTGATGACGCTGGTCACCTTCGCCACCAGCCTGTGGGCGTTCCAGTTCATCCCACAAAACTTCTTCCCGCAATCCTCGCGGCCGGAAATCCTCGTCGATCTCTGGTTGCCTGAGGGAACCTCGATCAAGGAAGTCGAGACGCAGGCCAAGGCGCTGGAAGCCCGGATGATGGACGACAAGGACAAGCGCTTCATCGCCACCTATATCGGCGAAGGCGCGCCGCGCTTCTTCCTGCCGCTCGACCAGCAATTGCGCAATCCGAACTATGCGCAGCTTCTGGTGATGGCCAATGACGAGCCGGCACGCGAGCGGCTGATCCTCAAGCTGCGCTCAATCCTGGCGCAGGATTTCCCCTCGATCCGTTCCAAGGTCGACCGTCTGTTCCTCGGCCCGCCGACCGGCTGGCCGGTGCAGATGCGCATCATGGGTCCGGACCGCCAGGAGGTGCGCCGCATCGCCGACCAGGTGAAGGCGAAATTCGCCGAAAATCCGCTGCTCGGCGCCGTCCATGACGACTGGCTGGAGCCGGTACCGGCGATGAAGCTGGTCATCGACCAGGACCGCGCCCGTGCGCTTGGCGTCACCTCGCAGCGCATCCGCCAGATGCTGCAGGCAGCGATGTCCGGCGCGCCGCTCGATGACTTCCGTGATGGCGAGGAGACGGTTTCCATCGTCGCCCGCGAACCGGACGCCAGCCGCAGCCTGCTGTCCTCGGTCGACTCGATCTATATCCCGACCGATTTCGGCGGCTTCGTGCCGCTGTCGCAGGTGGCCAAGGTGGTGCCGGTGCTCGAGCAGGGCGTCGAATGGCGGCGCGACCGCCTGCCGACCATCTCGGTGCGCGCCACGCTGCCGGATGGCGTGCAGTCGAACGACGTCGTCACCAAGCTCTACAATGACATGCAGGGCATGCGCGCCGGCCTGGCGCCCGGCTACAAGATCGAGATCCAGGGCGGTGCGGAAGATTCCGCCGAAAGCCAGGCCTCGATTGCCGCCAAGGCGCCGATCATGCTGGCCGTCATCGTCGTGCTCCTGATGATCCAGCTGCAGCATTTCGGCAAGGCGATGCTCGTGCTGGCCACCGGTCCGCTCGGCATCATCGGTGCGGCGGCGGCTCTGTTGATCAGCGGCGCGCCGTTCGGCTTCGTCGCCATCCTCGGTGTCATCGCGCTGCTCGGAATCATCATGCGCAACTCGATCATCCTGGTCGACCAGATCGATCAGGACATCGCCAGGGGGATGGACCGATCGGAGGCCATCATCGGCTCGGCCGTGCGCCGTTTCCGGCCGATCGTGCTGACGGCGATGACGGCGGTGCTGGCGCTGATCCCGATCTCGCGTGCGGTGTTCTGGGGACCGCTCGCCTACGCCATGATGGGCGGCATCCTCGTCGCCACCGTACTCACCATCCTGGTGCTGCCGGCAGGCTACGCGCTGTTCTTCGGCCGCGAGCCGAAGAAAGGCAGGAAGCCGGCTGATGAGGCCGTGCAGGACAATGACAGGCCGCCACTGGCGCTGGCCGCCGAGTAGGCGCTGCTGGGGCACAGGATCTTCCTTGGAAAATGCTGGAACGCCGTACGCTTGACGTGCGGCGTTCTGGCTTTCTCCTTGCCGGTGGCACCGAGCACCCAGGCAAGTATCTCAACACCAGGCGGGTTCATCAAAATAGGTTGAACGGCCACCTGTATGAAAATGCTTCGCGGCGCCGGTTTTGCAAAACAGAATTCCTTCCCAGGACGGCAAAGCCGTCCGATCCTGCTTACATATCGGAGCGGCAACCCTCGTTCGCATCAGGTGATCATCCCATGGTAGACAATAAGCAATTGCGGCTCGGCGCCTTCATGCGTCCGGTCAGTCTTCACACCGGGGCCTGGCGCTATCCCGGCTCATATCCCGATGCCAACTTCAACTTCGCCCATCTGAAGCGCTTTGCGCAGACGCTTGAGGCGGCGAAGTTCGACGCCTTCTTCATGGCCGACCATCTGGCCGTTCTCAACATGCCGATCGAGGCGCTACGGCGCAGCCACACGGTGACCTCGTTCGAGCCGTTCACGCTGCTGTCGGCGCTCGCCGCCGTCACTGATCATATCGGCCTTGTCGCCACCGCATCGACGACCTTCGACGCGCCCTATCACATTGCCCGTCGCTTCGCCTCGCTCGACCATATCAGCGGCGGCCGCGCCGGCTGGAACATCGTCACCACATCCAATCCCGACGCCGCGCTGAACTTCGGCCTCGACGAGCATGTCGAGCACGACGAGCGCTATCACAATGCGCGGGAATTCTACGATGTGGTGACCGGCCTCTGGGACAGCTTTGCCGACGACGCCTTCATCCGCGACGCCGAGAGCGGGCTCTATTTCGATCCCGCGAAGCTGCATGTGCTCGACCATAAGGGCGAGCATCTCTCGGTGCGCGGCCCGCTCAACATTGCGCGGCCGGTGCAGGGCTGGCCGGTCATCGTCCAGGCCGGCGCATCTGAGGCCGGGCGGCAGCTGGCAGCCGAAACGGCGGAGGTGATCTTCGCCGCCCATTCCGATCTGGCGTCCGGGCAGCGCTTCTTTGCCGATGTCAAAAGCCGGGCCGAGAAGCTCGGCCGTTCGCGCGACGACATCAAGATCCTGCCCGGCGCCTTCGTCATCGTCGGCGACAGCGTCGAGGAAGCACAGGCCAAACGCGCCAAGCTCGACAGCCTGGTCTATTACGAGAGCGGCATTGCCTCGCTGTCGATCGCGCTGGGGCACGACGCATCCGGCTTCGATCCCGACGCGCCCTTGCCCGAAATCCCCGAGACCAATGCCTCCAAGAGCGGCCGTGAGCGCGTCATCGAGCTGGCGCGCCGGGAGAATTTGACCGTCCGCCAGCTGGCGCAGCGGCTCGGCGGCTATTCCGGCCTTGCTTTCGTCGGCACGCCGAAAACCATCGCCGATTCGATGGAGGAATGGCTGTTTGCCGAAGGGTCAGACGGCTTCAACGTCATGTTCCCCTATCTGCCAGCCGGGCTCGACGACTTCGCCGAGAAGGTGGTGCCCGAGCTGCAGCGGCGAAAGCTCTTCCGGCGCGAGTATGAGGGCACCACCTTGCGCGAGAATCTCGGCCTGAAGCGGCCGCCGAACCGGTTCTTCGAAGGCTCCGAAGGGGCCATTCGCAAGGCCGGCTGACGTCCTGCCATAAAAAGAAACAGGCGCGCCGAAGCGCGCCCATTCTTTTCAAGCCATCACTTTCAGATGACGAAGTACCAGTTGGCGAGCAGCATCACCACCACGCCGGCGACCAGCGTCAGGTAGGGCAGCATGCCTGCCTTTTTGACCGAGAGGTCTGCGCCCGCCATGCCGAGGTCGGCCAGCATGTGGTCGGGGAACTTGCCCTTGTCTTGGACGTAGTGCCGGTAGCAGAACACCGGGATGATCAAGGCGGCTGTGATCAGGCCGGCCCAGAGCGCCATCGGGTTCCACACCTTGGCGCCGGCGCCCATGAAGATGGCGTTTACATAGGCGAAGATGGCGCCGAGGCCGAGCAGCCAGCTCGGCGCCTTCCAAGGCCGGTTGATGTGGCCGTTGTCGATGCGGTGGATCCAGCCGGCATTGAGGTTGAGGAAGTTGAAGATGATGTAGCCGCAGTTCGACACGGCGAGGATGAAGAAGAAGCTCGTCGCGTCGGCCGAGGCGATGGCCAGCACGATCAGGTTGAAGACGAGATCGGTCCACATGGCGCGCGTCGGCGCGCCATGCTCGTTGACGTGGCTGAGATAGCGCGGCAGCCAGCCATCGACCGAGCCCTGGTAGAGCGTGCGCGACGAGCCGGCCATTGCCGTCATGATGCACAGCACCAGCGCCAGGATCATCAGCATCACCAAGAGGCTGTGGATCAATGCGCCACCCCCGACCATGCCGGCCAGTGCATCGGCGACACCCGAGCCGTCGACGATCGGCGTCGCCAGCATGCCGTTGAGGCCCAGCACGCCCTGGAAGGTGAAGGGCACCAGGATGAACAGAAGCATGCAGAGCAGGCCGGAATAGAAAATCGCCTTGAACGTGTCGGTGCCCGGGTTCTTGAACTCCGATGTGTAGCAGACGGCGGTCTCAAAACCATAGGTCGACCATGCGGCGATGAACATGCCGCCCAGCACCAGCGTCCAGCCGGCAATGTTCCACGAGCCGGGCTCCGGCGCGTAAGCCGCCGCCAGCGGCACCAGCGGCGAAAAGTTCGCCCAGTTGATCTGGCCGGTGACGATCGGCACGACACCGACGATCAGCATCGGGATGATGACCAGGAGGCCGATATACTTCTGCACATTGGCGGTGCCGAGAATGCCGCGATGCTGGATCGAGAAGATGATCAGCATCAGCACCGCGCCGATGAAGAAAGTGGCATTGAGGGTGAAGGAGACAGGACCTAGCGTGTGGCTGAACAGCGTCCAGTTGCGGATCGCCGGCGTGGCCGCCGCGGTCACCGCGGCGATGGCGTCGGCAGGCACCGTTCCGGCATGCGCCGCGATATAGGCGACGACGTCCGGCGACGCCTCGGTGAACAGCGGCACCGGCGCCAGCGCGTTGAGAATATAGGCGGCGGCGATCGAGCAGCCCAGCGACAGCACCGGCGACCAGGCGAACCAGTTGCACCACACCGACAGCGGCGCGATGAACTTGGAATAACGCAGCCAGGCGGTGGCGCCGTAGATCGAGGCGCCGCCCGACTTGTTCGGGAACAGGCCGGCGATCTCGGCATAGGTGAAGGATTGCAGGAAGCCCATGATCATGGAAGCGATCCAGATCCCGAAGGCCAGCGTTCCCGTCGTTCCGGCAATGCCGCCGATCGAAAACAGGACAAGGGCAGGAACGCCGCTCGCCACCCAGAAGGCGCCGCGCCAGTCGATGTTGCGGAGCAGCTTGCCTTCAGCGGGCTGCTCCAGGGCAGTGGTAATCGTGCTCATCTGTCTGAATTCCCCATTTTGTGTTCCCGGCCGGTGATGCCTCGGCTTCGCGAAGCTTGTTCCCCGGTACATGACCGCACGACTCCAGTGTTTCCACTCAGTCGTATTTTTTTCTTAACAGTGAAGATTGATCCGGCGCGCTTTCACGTCAAGTGATTTGTGGCGTCGTGCACATCACGGTTGCGAAACGCTCGCTTTGTCCTTCTCCCCTTGTGGGGTGAGAAGCGGTCCGCGGTAGCGGACGGAAAGCCAATTGCTTTCGAGCTTCGAACGCCCTGAGCCTGCGAAGGGCCGGGGGTGCAACCCTCAGGATCGCGGCCTGGTCTTTTGCGGATCGTAGTGGGCGAAGGCCACGACGCGCGCCGGCAGCCGCTTGGCATGACCGTCGAGCTTGCCGATCTCCACCTCTGTGCCGATTGCCGCGTGGGTGACGTCAAGCCTCGCCAGAGCGATGTTTTTGTTCAGCACCGGCGAGCGCATGCCCGAGGTGACGACACCGATCTGGGCGCGGCCGATATGGACGCAATCACCATGGCCGACGGCGACATTGCTGTCGATGTCGAGGCCAACGAGCTTGTGCTGCGGATGTTCCTTGCGCCTTATCAGCGCCTCGCGGCCGATGAAATCGTCGGTCTTGGCCTTCAACGGTACGGTGAAGCCAATGCCCGCCTCGAACGGGTCGGTCTGGTCGGAGAATTCGTAACCGGCGAAGATCAGCCCGGCTTCGATGCGCACCATGTCGAGTGCCTGCAGGCCCATCGGCTTCAGCCCGTGCAGCTGGCCGGCCTCCCAGATGGCATCGAACACTTTTTCGGCGTCGCGTGGGTGGCACCAGAATTCGTAGCCGAGCTCGCCGGTATAACCGGTGCGCGACACCACGACCGGAATGCCATTGCCGCCGCCGATGCGCGCGACAGCGAAGCGGAACCATTCGAGTTCGTCGATCGACGGTTGCAGCGGCGAGGTCCAGACCACCTCTCGCAAAATGTCACGGCTCTTCGGCCCTTGGACAGCGACATTGTGCATCTGATCGGTGGAGGAACGCACCAGCACGTTGAGGCCAAGCTTTTTCGCGGTGTCGCGCAGCCATTCGCCGGACAGGTCGTCGCCGCCGACCCAACGGAAATTGTCCTTGCCGAGCCGCAGCAGCGTGCCGTCGTCGATCATGCCGCCATGCTCGTAGCACATGGCGGAATAGACGACCTGGCCGACGCCGAGCTTCTTGACGTCGCGGGTCAGCGTGTATTGCAGCAGCGCCTCGGAATCCGGGCCGGTGACCTCGAACTTGCGCAGCGGCGACAGGTCCATGATCACGGCATCCTGCCGGCAGGCCCAGTATTCGGCGATGGCGCCTTCCTTGGCGAAGGAATTGGCCAGCCAATAGCCCCGGTACTCCACGAAGTTGCGGGTGTGCTTGGCGAAGGATGAATGAAAGGCTGTCTCGCGGGTCATTTTCGGTTCCGAATCGGGCGTCATGCGTCTGGCGATCGCTCGCGAGAATTTGTGCTGGCCGGAATAGGTCCGCACATGGATATCGGTCAGGTCCCAGCCATTGGCCGGCGTCGTATCGTCAGGGCAGGCGGAGGACACACAGACGATGTCGGTCAGGGCCCGCAGCAGCACATAGTCGCCGGCACGCGACCACGGCTCGTCGGACACCATGATGCCATGCGCGTCGATCGCCGTGTTGAAGAAGAAGTTGATCGCCATCCAGCCGGCGCGGGGCGTCACACCCTTGTCGGTCAGCGCGCGATTAAAGTTTTCCGAGCAGTTGGTGTGGCCGGGATAGCCGATGTCGTCATAATATTTGGCAGCGCACGCCAACGCGAAGGCGTCGTGCCGGCCGCATGTGTCCTGCGCCACCTCAACCAGCGGCTCCATGTCCTGGTCGTAATATTTCGAATGCAGGCCGGGCATCGGATAGCTCGATCCCATCAGAGTGCGCGTCGTCGTTACGTCGAGCGGATGGTCCAGCCCCTTGTCCAGCTTGCGCGCCGAGAAGCACTGGAAATCGGTGCACTGGCGGCCGTCGACATCGATGATCTGCAGGTAGTCGCCGGCCTTGACGAAATAGGATTCGGCTGTCGCCGAATGGACGCGCAGATCGAGCACCAGATCGGCAAGCGGATCGGCCAGCTGCGACTTTGTCTTCAGGCGCACGGTGGCGCGGCGCACCATGACGGTGAGCGGCGTTGCCGTATCATGGCCGTCGACGAGCATCGGCCCGCCGGGTGCGGCAATCAGCATCGCGCCGTCGCGCGTGACCGTGAATGCCTGCTCGGTGCCGGCAGGCGTTGCGCCACCGAACACACGCACCGCCTTGGGCTCGTCGAGCTGCACCTGGCGGCGCTCAAGGCCACGACGGACGGAAGCCAGGCTGTCATCGCCCTCGGCCAGAAGCGCCTTGATCCCGGCGGCATTGCTGTTGGACTTTTCGCCGAGGATGGAAGGATCGGTGGCGCCGGTCCTGTCCCAGGCCAGCAACTCGCAAGCCTGCCCGCCCTCGACATTGCGCACGGTGAACGTATCGCCGGCCTCGACCTCGATCAGCACCGCGCCATTCCCCAGGATAGTATGGCGCTCCATGCCCGGCGGCAGCGCGATCTGGCCGGGCCTCAGGATGAGGCTCGGCCGCGGCGGCCCAGCTGTCACTGAAGGATAGGGCGACTGGCTCATCTCAGCCTTGCGGTTAGAGAAACATGTTTGCCTGTGTGTAAAATTATTTTAGCAGCAAGAATAGCAGCGCGGTTGGGTTTGGCAAGGTGGAGGTGGCGTTCTCGACGCGGTCGCTGCAGGTTAGACCCTTCCAATCAAACCCATCTTCCGAACGCCAGCGCCGCCCCTCATCTGGCTGCCGCCATCTTCTCCTCGTAAACGGGGCGAAGGATGCTGTCGTCGCCGGTTTCGCCAATCGCCAGCGTTGCAGGACGAGCGCCGAGGCTGCGACCAGCTTCTTTCTCCACGTCACTATACGGGGAGAAATGCCCGGCAGGGCAATGAGGGGCGGCGCCAACATCTGAAACTATCGAGCTAAAGCTCCTCGGAATGCCCGATAGCCACACCATACTCCGCAGCCGAATCCAACATCGTGTGCCACAGACTTTCGGCAAACGTCGCAAACACCAGGAGGTTGAACACCGCCTGCCCATCCGCCTTGTCACCACCACGCCAGAGCGTGACGCTGGTGTGATCCATCGAGGTCGCGGCAGCAGCGCCAACCGGAAACGCATCGGGATGCAAATCAATCGACGACAGTTTCGCCAGTATGGCGCGCGCCTTGAGGCCGCAGATGCTGATCAGCACGCGTGCATGCGATTGGTCGGATAGCGAAGCGGAAGATGCAAAGGTCTGAGCGAGCACCTCAGTCCTGCCACCCTTCGACAGGACAAAAAACTGATCCGGTCCCGACCAGATCAGCGTCGCATCCGCGGTGCCAACCGCCTTCGGCGTTTCCGGAGCCGCGACGCCGAAACGAGCGTTCGCGGCCTTGGCCAAATCACCCGCCTTGCCGCGCCGTGCCATCACCTGGACGAGGTCGAAATTGCGGATCTCGGTCAGCGACACACCGGCATCGCCTTGCGGGCCGTAAGCGCCAGGAGCGAGCGCGCGCTCGAGCGGGCTACGAACATCCCAGGAAAAATCAGCCACGCTGGCGCCCTCCATCGAGATCGTAGAAGACGGGATTGCAGAGTTCGACATCATAGTCTTCACCGCGCAGCGGATCATGCGCGTGGACGATCTCGCCGATGCGTTCGCGGCCGCGCTCGACAAGGCCGAGACCGATCCACTGGTCGAGCGTCGGCGAGAAGCAGACCGAGGTAACGTAGCCCTGGTCGTTATCAGGCCCGGGCGTCTGGCCCTTCGGGATGATGTGCGCGCCGGAGCGCAGGCGGCGCGCCTTGTCGACCGGCTTGATGCCGACCACGACCTGCCGGTCCGGCGCCACCAGCGCCTCGCGGCCGGCCATGACGCGACCGATGAAATCCTTCTTGGTCGACATCATCTTGCCGAGGCCGAGATCGGCGGCGGTCGTCGTGCCGCTCAGTTCCGGTCCGGCGACATGGCCCTTTTCAACGCGCATGACGCCGAGGGCTTCTGTGCCATACGGCGTCACGCCGAACGGTTTTCCCGCCAGCATCAAATTGCGTGCCATCGCTTCACCGTAACGCGCCGGCACCGAAATCTCGAACGCCATCTCGCCGGAGAAGGAGATGCGGAACAGCCGCGCCTTGATGCCGCCGCGCAAAGCGACTTCGCGCACGCC
Source organism: Mesorhizobium sp. C416B (assembly GCF_030323165.1). Classification (NCBI taxonomy): domain Bacteria; kingdom Pseudomonadati; phylum Pseudomonadota; class Alphaproteobacteria; order Hyphomicrobiales; family Phyllobacteriaceae; genus Mesorhizobium; species Mesorhizobium sp. C416B. The sequence continues at coordinate 1,788,031 of NZ_CP100471.1, read as the reverse complement.
CATGAAGGGAAAACCTTCGTTCGAAAGGTCCTCGGCAGGGGCGACGATTTCCTTCAACAGGTCTCGCGTCCTTGGCCCGGCAATCGAGAACTGCGCCCACTGGTCGGAGACCGAGGTCAGTTGCACGTCGAGTTCGGGGAATAGCACCTGCCGGCAGAATTCGAGATGCTGCATCACCAGCCCGGCCTTCGCCGTGGTCGTGGTGAGGAAATAATGGTCCTCGGCCAGCCGCGACGTGGTTCCGTCATCGTAGACCAGGCCATCCTCGCGCAGCATAAGCCCGTAGCGCGCCTTGCCGACGGCGAGGCTGGAGAACGTGTTGATGTAGACGCGGTCGAGGAAGGCGCCGGCATCCGGGCCATGCACGTCGATCTTGCCCAGCGTCGAGACATCGCAGAAGCCGACGCCCGAGCGCACCGCCTTGACCTCGCGGGTGACCGATTCCAGCCAGTCCTTCTCGCCCGCGCGCGGATACCATTGCGCGCGCTTCCACAGGCCGGTGTCGACAAAGATCGCGCCTTGTTCGGCCGCCCAGTGATGCGACGGCGTCAGCCGCGTCGCATGGAAATTTTCGTCGCGATGGTGGCCGGCAAAAGCGCCGATGGCGACCGGCACGTAGGGCGGGCGATAGATGGTCGTGCCGGTCTCGGGAATGGATTTGCCCGACACCGCCGCCATGATGGCGAGGCCGGCGACATTGGACGTCTTGCCCTGGTCGGTCGCCATGCCGAGCGTGGTGTAGCGCTTCAGATGCTCGACCGATTCAAAACCCTCGCGCTGCGCCAGCTCGATGTCGGACGCGGTGACGTCATGCTGCTGGTCTACAAAGGCCTTGCCTTTGCCAGCGACGTGCCAGAGCGGGGTCAGTGAGAAGGACTCGTCGCCGGCAACAGCTGCAGAGCCCGGATTGCCATTGCGTCCCGCGTCCCGCGCCGCTGCGGCGCCGGCCTCGAAACCTGCGCGCAGGCAGGCGCCTAGCCCGAAGTCGCCGTTAGCCGCACCTGCGGCGACCATACCGGGCGGCGCGCCGTCCGGCACGAAGGCGGCGATGTCGTCTCGCCATTTCGGCCGGCCGCGATGGTAAGAGGTGAGCCCGACCGCCGGATTCCAGCCGCCGGAAACGGCAAGCCCGTCGGCCTCGACCTCGGCGCGCGCGCCGCCGGTCAGCGACACCGCTATTTTTCTTACGCCGTCCTTGCCGCCGTCGACGCCGCTGACCGAACCATGCAGCACGGTGAAGCCGTTCCTGGAAGCGAGAGAACGATGGGCAGGCGAGACGTCAGGCCGCGCGTCGATCACCGCCGCGATCTGCAGCCCGGCGCCGAGTGCCGTCTCGACCGTGCGCCAGCCATCCTCATTGTTGGTGAACAGCGCGATCCGCTTTGCCGGCGTCGCCGCATAACGTGTGACGTAGGTGCGGATGGCGGACGCCATCATCACGCCGGGCGTGTCATTGCCGGCAAAGACGATGGGACGCTCAATCGCGCCGGCGGCGACGACGCAGCGCTTGGCCACGATGCGCCACAGGCGCTGGCGCACCTGATGCTCGGGCGGCACCGGCAGATGATCGTTGACCCGCTCGATCGCGCCATAGGTACCGCCGTCATAGACGCCGAACAGGGTCGTGCGGGTCATGATGCGGACATCCGGCATCGAGCTGAGCTCGGCCAGTGTGCGCGACAGCCACTCCGCGGCCGGCAGACCGTCGATCGTGCCGCCATCCGACAACAGACGGCCGCCGGGCGCAAAATCTTCTTCGCACAGGATGACGCGCGCACCGCTGCGGCCTGCAGCGAGTGCGGCGGCGAGACCGGCCGGACCGGAGCCGGCGATCACCACATCGCAATGCGCCCAGGCCTTGTCGTAGTGATCCGGATCGGGGGTGACCGCCGCGCGACCCAGACCCGCGGCGCGTCGGATCGCCGGCTCGTAGACCATTTCCCAGAATTTTGCCGGCCACATGAAGGTCTTGTAGTAGAAGCCGGCGACGAAGATCGGTGCGAACAGCTGGTTCACCGACATCACATCGTGGCGCAGCGAGGGCCAGCGGTTCTGGCTTGCCGCTTCGAGGCCTTCATACAGTTCGGCCGTCGTGGCCTTGGTGTTGGCCTCGCGCCGTGCGCCGGTGCGCAGTTCGACCAGCGCGTTGGGTTCTTCCGAGCCCGCAGTCAGAATGCCGCGCGGACGATGGTATTTGAACGAGCGGCCGACCAGCTTGACGCCATTGGCGACCAGCGCCGACGCCAGCGTGTCGCCCTGGAAGCCGGAGAGGCTCTTGCCATCGAAGCGGAAGTTGAGCGGCGCCGAGCGGTCGATGAGACCGCCGGATGTGAGACGATGGGATTGGCTGGAACTCACGATGGCCGGCCTCTCATCGATCCAATGCCAGGCGGGACCGTCGCGCTCTTCACCCTCCCCCTTGTGGGGAGGGTCGCTGCGCAGCAGCGGGGTGGGGGTGCGGCACCGACCCCCACCCGGACCTGCGGTCCGACCTCCCCACAAGGGGGAGGTAGGGGGCTGGCGCTTTTCGCGACGGCTACGATTTCGACAGGATAGCTCATTTCGCCACCTGCCTCGCCCCGGCGCCCGCCGCCGGCTCCACCGCCGAGATCTCGTGCGTCAGCGTGTTGCGGGTGACCTTCAGCCAGGCCCGGCAGCCACCGCCGTGATACCAGTTCTCAGCCATCACGCCGGCGACATTGTCGCGCAGATAGACGTAGTCGTAGACAGCATCCTCGCCGGCACCCGCCGCCGGCCGCGCCGGCTTGGCGTCGCCGAGATAGCTGAACTCGCCGAGTTCGCGTTCGCCGCAGAAGGGACAGACAATACGCATCTCGCCAGCCTCAGTGCAGGTTCGGTTGGGCGCCCTGGCCCTTTTCGTCGATCATGGCGCCAGTCCGGAAGCGGTCGAGGCGGAAACGAGCCGCCTCCTTGTGCGTTTCGTCACGCGCCAGCAGATGGGCAAAGACCAAGCCCGACCCCGGCGTCGCCTTGAAGCCGCCATAGCACCAGCCGGCATTGAGATAGAGTCCGTCGATCGGCGTCTTGTCGATGATCGGCGAGCCGTCCATCGACATGTCCATGATGCCGCCCCATTGGCGCAACAGCCGCACGCGACCGATCATCGGGATCAGCGCCATGCCGCCCTCGCAGACATCCTCCATGACAGGCAGATTGCCGCGCTGGGCATAGGAATTGTAGCCGTCGATGTCGCCGCCGAAGACCAGCCCGCCCTTGTCCGACTGGCTGACATAGAAATGGCCGGCGCCGAAGGTCATGACGCCGGGAATGAGCGGCTTGATCGCCTCCGAGACGAAGGCTTGCAGCACATGGCTTTCGATCGGGAGGCGCAGGCCAGCCATTGCGGCGACGCGCGAGGAGGAACCCGCAACCGCCATGCCGACCTTGCCGGCGCCAATCTTGCCGCGCGAGGTCTCGACACCGGCCACCTTGCCGTTGCCATCCCGGACAAAGCCGGTGACCTCGCAGTTCTGGATGATGTCGACGCCGAGTTCGCTCGCCGCATGGGCATAGCCCCAGACCACCGCGTCGTGGCGCGCCGTACCGCCGCGGCGCTGCAGGAGGCCGCCCTGCACGGGAAAGCGCGCATGGTCGAAATTCAGGAACGGCAGCATCTTCTTCAGCGCCGCCTGGTCGAGCAGTTCGGCATCTATGCCATTGATGCGCATGGTGTTGCCGCGCCGCGCATAAGCGTCGCGCTGCGCATCGGAATGATAGAGGTTGAGGACGCCGCGCTGGCTGACCATGGCGTTATAGTTGAGGTCCTGCTCCATCCGCTCCCAAAGCTTCATCGAAAGCTCGTAGAAGCCGGTATTGCCGGGCAGGCCGTAATTGGAACGGATGATGGTGGTGTTGCGGCCGGCATTGCCGGAGCCGATCCAGCCCTTTTCCAGCACGGCGACGTTTCTGATGCCGAACTCGCTGGCGAGGAACCAGGCGGTGGCGAGCCCATGGCCGCCGCCGCCGATGATCACCACATCGTAGTGGTCCTTGGGCGCCGCATCGCGCCAGGTGCGCTGCCAGTTCTTGTGGCCGGAAAGGGCAGCACGGGCGAGCGAGAAGATCGAATATTTCATCAGGTCATTCCGAGGTCGCTCGCACCGCTAGGACGATTATATGTCCAGCGTGTGGTCGCGCTCCCATTGCGTGAAGTGCGAAGCATAGGAATTCCATTCCTGGTGCTTCAGCTTTAGGTAAGCCGACGAGAATTCCTCACCCAGCGCCGCCTTGAGCGATTTGTCCTTGTCGTATTCGCGAAGCGCGTCGAGCAGATTGAGCGGCAGCTTCGGCGCGCCTTTCACCGTGTGGCCGTTCTGGTACATGTCGATGTCGTAGCGCTTGCCGGGATCGGCCTTGGAGCGGATGCCGTCGAGACCGGCGGCAATGATGACGGCCTGCAGCAGATAAGGGTTTGCGGCGCCGTCCGGCAACCGCAGCTCGAAGCGGCCGGGGCCGGGCACGCGCACCATGTGGGTGCGGTTGTTTCCGGTCCAGGTCACCGTGTTCGGCGCCCAGGTGGCGCCCGAAATGGTGCGCGGCGCGTTGATGCGTTTGTAGGAGTTCACCGTCGGGTTGGTGATGGCGGCCAGCGCCGAGGCATGTTTCATGATGCCGCCGAGGAAATTCTTGCCCTTGGCCGACAGGCCGAGTTCCATCGCGTTATCGGCAAAGACGTTGACCTTGCCGGCCTTGTCCCAGACCGAAATATGGGCGTGGCAGCCATTGCCGGTCAGGCCCTGGAAAGGCTTTGGCATGAAGGTCGCGCGCAGGCCGTTTTTCTCGGCCACCGACTTGACCATGAACTTGAAGAAGGAGTGCTTGTCGGCGGTGGCGAGCACATCGTCGAAGGCCCAGTTCATCTCGAACTGGCCGTTGGCGTCCTCATGGTCGTTCTGGTAGGGGCTCCAGCCCAGCGCCAACATGTGGTCGCAAATCTCGGCGATGACATCGTAGCGGCGCATCACCGCTTGCTGGTCGTAGCAGGGTTTTGAAGCCGTGTCGTATTTGTCGGAGATGACGCTGCCGTCCGGCGAGATCAGGAAGAACTCTGCCTCGACGCCAGTCTTGACATGCATGCCGTCAGTGGCGGCTTCCGCGATCAGCCGGCGCAGCGTGTTGCGCGGCGCCTGCTCGACTTCCTTGTCGTCCATGATGCAGTTGGCGGCGACCCAGGCGACATCGGGCTTCCACGGCAGCTGGATCACCGAATCCGGATCCGGCACCGCCAGCATATCAGGATGCGCCGGCGTCAGGTCGAGCCAAGTGGCGAAACCGGCGAAGCCGGCGCCGTCCTTCTGCATGTCGGCGATCGCCTGCGCCGGCACCAGCTTGGCGCGCTGGCCGCCGAACAGGTCGGTGTAGGAAATCATGAAATATTTGACGCCGTTCTCTTTGGCGAATGCGGCGAGATCGTTCCCCATTATAGTTCCTCGCTTATTTTGATGTGTTTTTTAGAAGCCGTTTTTCCCCGGTATCCAGTTGGTGCCGGCCAGCGGCACGCCGGCCATGGCGGCGGCTTCGATGGTGAGGGCTACGAGATCCTCGGGCTCGAGATTGTGCAGGCTGTTCTTGCCGCAGGCACGCGCAATGGTCTGCGCCTCCAGCGTCATCACCTTGAGGTAGTTCGCGAGACGCCGTCCCGCGGCGACCGGATCAACCCGCTTCATCAGTTCGGGGTCCTGCGTGGTGATGCCCGCGGGGTCGCGGCCCTCGTGCCAGTCGTCATAGGCCCCGGCGGTGGTGCCGAGCGCATTGTACTCCGCTTCCAAGCGCGGATCATTGTCGCCGAGTGCGACCAGCGCTGCCGTGCCGATCGACACCGCGTCCACGCCGAGCGCCAGCGCCTTGGCGACGTCGGCGCCATTGCGGATGCCGCCGGACACGATCAGCTGCACCTTGCGGTGCATGCCGAGATCCTGCAGCGCCTGCACCGCCGGCCTGATACAGGCAAGCGTCGGCTGGCCGACATTTTCGATGAACACTTCCTGCGTCGCCGCCGTGCCGCCCTGCATGCCGTCGACGACGACGACATCGGCGCCGGCCTTCACCGCAAGTGCAGTGTCATAATAGGGGCGGGCGCCACCGACCTTGACGTAGATCGGCTTTTCCCAGTCGGTGATCTCGCGTAGTTCGAGGATCTTGATCTCGAGATCGTCCGGCCCGGTCCAGTCGGGATGGCGCGAGGCCGAACGCTGGTCGATGCCTTTCGGCAGCGTGCGCATTTCGGCAACGCGGTCGGAGATTTTCTGGCCAAGCAGCATGCCGCCACCGCCCGGCTTGGCGCCCTGGCCAACGACCACTTCGATGGCGTCGGCGCGGCGCAAATCCCTGGGGTTCATGCCGTAGCGCGACGGCAGGTACTGGTAGACCAGTTGCTTGGAATGGCCGCGCTCTTCCTCGGTCATGCCGCCGTCGCCGGTGGTGGTCGACGTGCCTGAGAGTGTGGCGCCACGGCCGAGCGCTTCCTTGGCCGGGCCGGACAGCGACCCGAAGCTCATGCCGGCAACGGTGATCGGGATTTTCAGCTCGATCGGCTTCTTGGCATAGCGCGAGCCCAGCACCACCGACGTGTCGCACCGCTCGCGATAGCCTTCCAGCGGATAGCGCGAGATCGAGGCGCCGAGGAACAGCAGATCGTCGAAATGCGGCAGCTTGCGCTTGGCCCCGGCGCCCCTGATGTCATAGATGCCGGTCGCCGCGGCGCGGCGGATTTCGGAAAGCGTGTAGTCGTCGAAGGTCGCGGATTTGCGCGGCGTCGTCGGCGGGTTCTTGTAGGTCATGCTGCCTCAATACGCGTCGGCGTTGTCGATATTGAAATTGTAGAGCGTGCGCGCCGAGCCGTAGCGCTTGAATTCCGACGGTTTGACGCCGGTGACGCCGGCGCGGTCGAGCAGGCCCTGCAGCAGTGCGATATGCTCGGGCCGCAACTCCTTGGCGATACAGTCGGCACCCAGGCTCTCGACCTTGCCGCGCACGAACAGCCGCGCCTCATAGATGGAATCGCCAAGTGCGTCGCCGGCATCGCCCAGCACCACCAGATTGCCGGACTGTGCCATGAAGGCCGACATGTGGCCGATATTGCCGTGCACGACGATGTCGATGCCTTTCATCGAGATTCCGCAGCGCGACGAGGCATTGCCTTCGATGACGAGCAGCCCGCCCTTGCCGGTGGCGCCGGCATACTGGCTGGCGTCGCCCTTGATGAGGATCGAACCCGACATCATGTTTTCGCCGACACCGGGGCCGGCCGAGCCGTGCACGGTAATCGCAGCGCCGTCATTCATCCCGGCGCAGTAGTAGCCGACGCTGCCGCGCACATCGATGCTGACAGGCTGGTCGACGCCGACGGCAACCGAATGGCTGCCCTTCGGGTGCAGCACCTCCCACGCCGTTTCGTTGGAGCCGGGCGTCAGATTGTGAAGCGCGTGGTTGAGCTCGCGCAGCGACGACACGTCGAGATCGAAGACCCGGGACGCCTGGTCTTGCGCCGCCTTTGAAAGTTTGGTTGCCGGCATAGGCTCAATGCTCCCAGAAATAGACGGTTGCGGGTTCCGGTTCCCAGACCCTCGCATTGTCTATGCCGGGCAGTTTGGTCAGCGCGCGATATTCCGAGCCGAAGGCGACATACTGATCGGTCTCGGCCATGACGGCGGGCTTGCAGGCGATCGGATCGCGCACCACGCCGAAACCGTTCTTGGTGCCGACGACGAAGGTGAAGAAGCCGTCGAGGTCGGACAGCGTGCCTTCCAGCGCCTCGCCGAGGTTCTTGCCATGCGCCATCTGCGACGAGAGATAGGCGGCGGCGACCTCGGTGTCGTTCTCGGTCTCGAATTTCATGCCCTCCCGCACCAGCTCACGCCGCACATTGTTGTGATTGGACAGTGAGCCATTGTGCACCAGGCACTGGTCGGCGCCGGTCGAGAACGGATGCGCGCCCATAGTGGTGACGGCCGATTCCGTCGCCATGCGGGTATGGCCGATGCCATGCGTGCCGGTCATCGAGCGGACGTCGAAACGGTCGACGACCGCTTCCGGCAGACCGACTTCCTTGTAGATTTCCACCGCTTCGCCGGCGCCCATGATGCGCACGTCGGGGCGGATTGACTGCAGCGCTTCGCGCGCGGCATCGACCTTGTCGGGCGCGGTCCGGAGCACCGCATGCGTCGACTTCACCGCTATGCTCACCGGCGCGCCGATGGCCTTCGCGAGTTCGGCGTCGAGGCCGCGGAAATCGCGCTCGGGCTTCGCGGACTGGATGGTGATCTTGGCTTCATTCCTGGAAGGCGCGCCATAGATGGCAATGCCGGCGCTGTCGGGGCCGCGATCGCTGAGCGATATCAGCATCTGCGACAGCATCGAGCCGAGCTGCGGCTCAAGCGACTTGTCTTTCAGAAAAAGTCCGACGATTCCACACATGTCAGCCTCCCGGCGTTACCACTAGACGATGATGTATCGAATGCGTCGTGCGAATTCAATCATATGAAAAAAATATTCCTGTAGTTACGTATGCGGTTCGATGCCGCTTGGTGCCCTATCGCTGCCGTCGCGGGCGCTGTGAACCCATGTAGCGGTGCGGATGCGGGCGATTTTGTAGGCGTCGAGGATCGACAGCGCATAGATCAGGAAGCCGCCGGCGTGGCGGCCAACGAAGCTGGCGTCGGCCGGCGCGATCTTGGCTGTCACCCAGGCGAGGATCACCATGAAGAACAAGAATTGCAGGCCGCGCACAGGCACGCCCAGAATGACGTGGCCGCTGGCCGGCAAGACGATTGCGGCGCCGAGCACGAGATAGGGGTTTGCCGGTGGGGGTAGGGGGGCGTTCATGCCACCTGCCTTTCCTGTCTGTTGATGGCGTCGCGCAGCCCCGAGGCTGAGGTGAGCAACCTCTCGACCAGCGCCGGATCCAGCCTTGTGCCGCCGAATGCAGCCTGCCGGAACACGCCGTAGCGCGCCCGTTCGGCCTCGGCCAGCAGCCAGACGATGCGCACGCCGTTCGGGGTGATCAAGAGTTCCTTGGCGCGGCCTTCGGCAAAGATGTCGAGATGGCTGGCGATCAGGTTCTGCGGAAAGCGCGCCGCCCTGAGGTCGGTTCGCAGCACGGCTTCAGCCGGAAATCCCGGAGCCTTCGGCAGCGTATGCTGAAGATGATCGAAATTGGAGAAGGTCGTCGGCGAGCCCGGCCGCATCATCATGTCGAAGGTCGCCGGCACCGCAACCGGCTCTGTGATCGTGACACTCAACCATCGCGCCGGCAGCTTTCGCGTCGCCAGCGTGTCGACGATGGTGCGCAGCTGCACGCGCTGTCCGTTCCACGAACCCGCCCAGGTGACAACGCCGGCTGTGCCATCGGAGACATCAACGGCATGTGTGATGACGGTCCGGATACTGGCTGCCTCGGCTGCAAGATCAGCCTTGGCCTTTTTGCGGCTGGCGCGCGCATGCCAGGCGAGGTGCAGGACGAGAGCCACGGCGACCGCCCCGGCCAGCAATGCTGTCGTCACGTCAGACACCTCGTCACGCCATGCCCGCCCAAACCGGCAGGCCCTCTCCTGTCAATAGCCCTGCGGCTTCGGCCACGGCATGGTGAACTGGTCGCCGCGACGCACATAGCGGTAACGGTAGAAGTGGAACCACAGCGAGATCAGGAAGTAGAAGGCGACCATGGCGATCAGCTGCGTGCCGTAGCCGAGGAAGATCGCAAAGAAGGTCACCACGCAGAGGCAAAACAACACGATGGCCGGGATCGGGTGGAACGGGTGCGTATAGCCGCGGCGGATCGTGCCCAGCGGCCACTTTTTGCGGAACATCATGATGTTGATGCTCATGAAGGTGTATTGCAGCACGCCCGACAGGATCGAGAAGGTGATCGCCTGGTTGAGGTCGGCAATGAAGGCGAAGGCGAGCGCGATCGGCAGCAGGAACAGGATCGAGCGATAGGGCGTGCGGTATTTCGGGTGCACGGCCGAGAACCATGTCGGCAGATAGCGGTCGCGTCCAAGCGAGAACCACGCGCGGGCCGCATCGTTGATACAGCCATTGGCCGACGCCAGTGCCGCGAGCAGCGTGGCGACGAACAACAGGTTTTCCAGCAGCGGGCTGCCGGTCAGCTTGCCGGCGTCCCACAAGGGATAATAGGTGATACCGAGGTACTCCCAGGGCATCAGCGAGGCGCAGACATACCAGGTCATGGCGGCGGCGATCAAAAGCGTGATCATGCCGGCCATGGTGCCGTAAGGCAGCGAACGCGCCGGCGAGCGCACTTCCTCGGCGGCCTGCGTGGTGCCTTCGATGCCGAGATAGTACCAGATGCCGAACTGGAAGGCCGCGATGACGCCGATCCAGCCATAGGGCAGCGCATTGCCGGGGGTGACCAGCTCGTTGAGCTTCAGCACAGCACCCTGCGTCCAGGGGCTGACCGAGAAGAACAGGATAACGATCGAGACATAGGCTATCGCCGTGATGACGAAGTTGACGTTGAGCGTCATCAGCACGCCGCGATAGTTCAGCCATGCCAGCACGACGATGGTGGCGGCAATGAAGGAGTTGTGGGTGAGCCCTTCGACGCCGGCCTTGGCGACGATGGTGTCGCCGAGCAGGATGGCGTCCGAAACCTCCAGCATGGTGTAGGCAAAGACCAGGAACAGCGCGACGTTGAAGGCCATCAGGGGCCCGACAATGTGCTTAGCCTGCGCGTATTGGCCGCCGGCGGCGGCAACCGTCGATGTCACCTCGGAGTCGATCATGGCGACCGAAGTGTACAAGAGCCCGACCACCCAGCAGACGATCAGCGCCGCCAGTGCGCCGCCCTTGTCCGCCGAGAAATTCCAGCCGGTGAATTCGCCGACCAGCACGATGCCGACGCCAAGCGCCCAGACATGGGCCGGGCCGAGCACGCGTAGCAGTGAAACCCTGTCGCCGTGTATTGCCGGTTCAAGCGTGATCGTCATTGTTCAATCCCCACTCAGATCCGGTGTTTTTCGGAAGCGGCTTCAAGCTCGCCTTCGCGCGAGGAAGTCAGCACCTCCTCGGAATAGGTCGTGTCGATCTTGAACCAGTCGTAGAGCATCCACAGCGCAAGCACGACCGAGATGCCCCACGATGCGTAAGAGAGTGCGACCCACATGAGCGTGCTTCCCCAAAATCTCTGGCGTTACTTGTCGTCGAACTTTTCGTTGATGACGTCGCGATATTCGCGGTCGGAGGCGCGGAACAGGAAGACGAAATAGCCGATCAGCACCGCCGCCATGATGATCAGCGTCGGCCAGTCGATGATGTAGTGGAAGCGGTTCTGGATGATGTCGTGCGCGGTCTCCGGCGTATAGCCGAGCTTTTCCCAGATCGAGGCCATGGTCGGGTTCTGTCCCAACGCTTCCCAGGTTTTGGCATCGAGCGCGTCGATGGATTTCGCCGCACCCGCCAGGCCGAGTTTCAATGGCAGCCACAGCGCCACGAAAATGGCGACCACGACGACCACGATATCGAAAATCTGCCCGGCCTTGCCTTGTTCCGGCGGCGTGTAGCGCGACATGACTTCTACCCTCAGGACGTTCTGTTTTCAGGACTTGCGGTTGCGGGCCGCGTCGGCGTTCTTGATGTCGAGACCGTAGATGAAGTCCTTGTCTTCCTTGTAGTGATTGACCATCGCCAGGATGGCGGCCGTATTGAAGATCAGCACGGCGGCGGCAGCGATAGCGACGACGATCTTGATCCCGGTGTCCGGGATGTAGGGCCATGTCATGACAAGCACGAAGAGGATCGTCGCCCAAAGGCAGATGATCAGGAGCGCGGATCCGCGCAGGTCGGAACGGTACAGCGCTTCGATGCGCTGCTGCAGGTCTGACATCGGTTTCCCCTTTTCCAGCGCCCGACCCCGAATTGGCCGCCCGCTGCCCTCTTTCAACAGAGTGAAATTTTTTTCATAAATTCGGGCCGAATCCAGCAATTGTCAAGCCGATTTTACGTTGGGTTAACCGTTTGTCCCCAGCCGCGAATTTTGCCTGACAATGAAATTATTTGCTTCCGGGTATTGCGGCATCAGGACGTTTGCGATCAATATTCGACCAAATGCTCCCGCCTCGCGCAGGGAGCCGGGAACACAATAGAATTTTCGAACGGAGGATTTGCGGATGACGGCATCCTGGAGATTTTCGACCCTGGCGGATCGCCATCGCGCGTTAGGCTCGAAGCTCGAAGACTGGAGCGGCATGGGCACCGCCTGGACCTACGACAAGGACGCCGACGAGGAATACACCGCCATCCGCACCAGGGCCGGGCTGATGGATGTGTCGGGCCTGAAGAAGGTTCACATCACCGGGCCGCACGCCTCACACCTCATCGACCTGGCAACGACGCGCGACGTGGAGAAGATCTATCCCGGCAAGTCGGCCTATGCCTGCATGCTGAACGAGGCCGGAAAATTCACCGACGACTGCATCCTCTACCGCACCGGGCCGAACGCCTGGATGGTGGTGCACGGCTCCGGCACCGGCCATGAGGAATTGCAGCGCGCTTCCGTCGGCCGCGACGTATCGCTGCGCTTCGACGACAATCTGCACGACCTGTCGCTGCAGGGACCGACCGCGGTCGACTATCTCTCAAAGCATGTGCCGGGCATTCGCGACCTCAACTATTTCCATCATATGCAGACGCAGCTGTTCGGCTTTCCCGTCATGATCTCGCGCACCGGCTATACCGGCGAGCGCGGCTACGAGATATTCTGCCGCGGCCAGGACGCCGGCACGATCTGGGACAGGATCCTCGACGAGGGCAAGAGCGCCGGCATCATTCCGTGCCGCTTCACCACGCTCGATATGCTGCGCGTCGAAAGTTATTTGCTGTTTTATCCCTATGACAACTCGCAGAAATATCCGTTCGAGAACGAAGGCCCCGGCGACACGCTGTGGGAGCTCGGCCTCGACTTCACCGTCAGCCCCGGCAAGACCGGCTTTCGCGGCGCCGAAGAGCATTACCGCCTCAAGGGCAAGGAGCGCTTCAAGATCTACGGCGTGCTGCTCGACGGCAAGCAACCCGCGGATGAGGGCGCGCCGGTCTATCGCGACGGCAAAAAGGTGGGCGTGGTCACCTGCGCCATGTATTCGCCGCTGGTCGAGAAATCGATGGGCATCGCCCGCCTCGACGTCGACTGCGCGGTCAAGGACACCAAGCTCGAGATCCGCAACAAGAGCGGTTCGATCAGGGCGACGGCGCAGCCTCTGCCCTTCGACGATCCCAAAAAGACCAAGCGCACGGCGAAAGGCTGAGGCACAATCGACAGCGAGGGGTTTCGAGGTACGAAGTAGAGAATGGCAGCCAAAACGATCATCAGCCGGCCCATTTACGGAACCCTGTCCCCGCAGCCCGGCAAGCATCATCTTTTCGTGGCGGATGCGGAAGGCGCGCTGGCGATCGTCGATATGGCAAGGACGGCGCCCCCCGGCTTCTTCGACGGCGCCGAAATCGTCTTCATTCCCGGGGCCGACGGCAAGCACGTTGCCGCTCTTGAGGCACTGAAGTCCGCGCAATTTCATGTCGCGCCAACCTTCGCCAGCCTGCTGCCCCGGCTGAAGCAGACGCTTGCCAACGCGCATATGGGCCTGCGCCTCTATCTCGCCGGCACCGAAGGGCTGATCGGCCAGGCCATGCAGGTGGCGCTCGAAGCCGGCATCGATCATACCTCCATGCAGACCGAGCATCGCGGCTCATTGGCGCGGCGCATGCAGTGCGTGCATTGCAAAGGCATCACCGAAAATGTGACGACGCAGCCGGCCACCTGCGCGCATTGCGGCCTGCTGCTTCTGGTGCGCGATCATTATTCGCGACGGCTGGCAGCATTCCAGGGCGTCTGCATAAATGCCGAGGATCGCTCGGAGATCCCTCCCATAGAGGAGGTCTTCCCATGAGCACCGGCACCACCAAGCTCGATGTCGTCGTCAGCGACGTCGTCCCGGTCAACGAACTGGTGACGCGCTTCCATTTCCGCCGCCGTGACGGTGAGCTTTTGCCGACCTTTTCCGGCGGCGCCCATGTCGTGGTCGAGATGCGCGATGGCGACCGCACAAGGCTCAATCCCTATTCGCTGATGGGATCGCCGCTCGACACCCGCGAATACACCATCTCGGTGCGCCGCGACGATGTCGGCCGCGGCGGCTCGTTGTTCATGCACCGGAGCGTCAAGCCTGGCCTGGAGATGGTCGTCAGCTACCCCGTCAATCTGTTCTCGCTCGACCTCAGGGCAAAGAAGCATCTGATGCTTGCCGGCGGCATCGGGATCACGCCGTTCATGGCGCAGACCGCGCAGCTCGCCGGGTCCGGCGGCAATTTCGAGCTGCACTACACCTGCCGCACCGCCTCGCTCGGCACCTATGCCGATGTGCTGCAGGAGCGCTATGGCCGTCGCGTCCGGCTCTATCACGACGACCGCGACGAGCGCATCGAACTCGACCGTCTCTTGTCCTCGCAGCCGCTCGGCACCCATCTCTATGTCTGCGGCCCGGCCGGCATGATCAACTGGGTGCGCGAGCGCGCTGCGGCTCTCGGCTGGCCGGCGGAGACCGTGCACTACGAGCATTTCGCGGCACCCCAGCCCGGCCTGCCGTTCGACGTCACACTTGCCGTTAGCGGCAAGACCATCCGCGTCGGCGAGCAGCAGAGTCTGCTCGAAGCGATCGAGGCCGCCGGCGTCGATCCGCCCTATCTCTGCCGCGGCGGTGTCTGCGGCCAGTGCGAGACCAACGTCGTCTCGTATGACGGCAAGTTCATCCACAACGACCACTGGCTCAGCGAGGAAGACCATCGTTCCGGCTGCAAGATCATGCCGTGCGTGTCGCGCTTCGAAGGCAAGTCGCTGGTCCTGGAAAGATAGGAGGCCAGCTTGGGCATCACCTTTCGCAAGGAAACGTTTCGCGACGATTTCACCTTCAGGAACACCCCGGAACACATCAGGCGGTTTCCGTTCCCGTTCCACGAAGACGCCTACATGTATGCGGTCAACATCGAGCCGCATGTGGTTGGCCCCAAGGGCAGCGTTCTGGAAAACCTGATCGACGTCGACGAGCACTATGTCGCCGAGATGCAGGACCGTGCACTGGTGCTGGCCGACGATCCGCTGCGCTGCCAGTCGCTGCCGCATATGACGCTGGCCGGCTGGGACCTGCTCGAACTTTTGATGGAGCAACAGGCACTTGGCTATCCCGAGCATTTCACCCTGACCCGCGACGGCGACCGCTGGCGCTGGATCAACCGGCCGCTCGGCATCGACGACACCTTCACCTTCGGCGACACCTCGACACTGCCTTACGGGCCGATGGAGTACATCACCCGCCAGAGCCAGGGTGATTTCTGCATTCTCGATCAGCGCGACGGCAATCTTTGGATGGACGCCGGCATGGTCACCACTCAGGCCGACTGGTCGCTCGATTTCGACATCGGCATGAATTTCTTCGAATGGCACGCGCCGGTGCCGCTGGCGCATGAGAAGGGGATTTTCGTCAGGGCGCTGAAGTTCCTCACCAACATCCAGCAGGGCAAGCCGGCGCGGCGTCTCAACTGGACGATGACCATCAACCCGCGCCTCGACACCAGTCCGGAGAATTACCACAAATGGGGCCCGGACCGCGCGACGGTGACGCCCGAAAATGTCGGCGACAAGGTGCATCTGCGCGTCGAACTGCAAAGCTTCTGGCGCCTGCCGCGCTCGAACGGCATCGTCTTCCCGATCCGCTGCTATCTGATCAAGATGGACGAACTGGTGACACAGCCGAAATGGGCAAGGCGACTGCACCGGGTGATCCGGGATTTGCCGGAAGAGCTGGCCACCTACAAGGGCCTGACGCGGTATCGGCCGACATTGGTGGAATGGCTGTCGAAGCTGGACGATGGGAGTGCGACCAGCCTGGGGTTTGGGCCGGACTAAGAGACCCCCTCATCCGGCCGCTACGCGGCCACCTTCTCCCCGAGGGGAGAAGAGATCGCCAACGCTGGTGCCCGCCTCCTCTCCCCTCGGGGAGAGGTCGGATTGCCCCGAATTGCTATTGCAATTCGGCCTTGGCAATCCGGGTGAGGGGGCTGCGGCGGTCCGATTACCCAGCGCTATTCTGCGGATAGCAAATAATCGACAGATACCGCATCGGAAGTTTCGTCAGTTGCTCCGGCCCGTGCGGCGCGTCGGCGTCGAAGAACAGGCTGTCGCCCGGCTTCATCGGATAGAGGTTGCTGCCGTGCCGGTACACCACCTCGCCCTCCAGCATATAGAGGAATTCCATGCCCTCATGCTGGAAGGTCGGGAACACATCCGAATCCTCGGTCAGCGTAATCAGATAGGGCTCGACGACGACGCCGCTGGTGTTGGAGCCGATATGGCCGAGCAGATTGTATTGATGGCCGGCGCGGGTGCCGCGGCGTTCGACATCTAGCCCTTCGCCGGCCTTGACGAAGACGGCGCTGCGCTCTTCCTCGAATCGGCGGAAGAAGGCGGTGACGGGAACGCCGAGCGCCCTCGACAGCGCCTGCAGTGTGGTCAGCGACGGCGAGGTGATGCCGTTCTCGATCTTCGACAGCATGCCCAGCGAAATATCGGTGGCGACGGCGAGATCGGCGACGGTGATGCCGAGCTTCTTGCGGAAGGCGCGCACCTCGCGCCCGATCGCCACCTCCAGCACTTTTTCGCGCGTGTCGCGAATGGCGTGCGGATTCTGCGTCAGCGGCGCGCGGATGGTTTTTCCGTCCACGGAGGCCTTTGCCGGTGGCTTTGCCCTTGTCGAAGCAGTCTTGGAATCGGAACTTGTCTTCGCCATCTCGCCTCCGAATCCCCATGATTATTTCACTCCAGGTGAACATATTCGGTGCCGATACAGAAACGCAACCGCGCAGCAAGCCCCTTAAGTCGAATGGTGTCCGAACAGGATTTACGCCGTCATCCGTTTTTCCGGAAATCCGCTGGGGCGAAACGCGGTTTCTCCACAAGGCCTGTTGACAGCATCCAAGAGGCAATTACTGTCCTGTGAGTGAAATTTGTTTCGTAAGAGCAATTCCAAAAATCGAATGACACCGGGAGGCCTGCCATGAAAACGCGCGTTGCCGTCATTGGAGCGGGGCCATCCGGTCTGGCCCAGCTCAGGGCCTTCAAGTCGGCTGCCGACAAGGGCGCCGAGATCCCCGAAATCGTCTGCTTCGAAAAGCAGTCGGACTGGGGCGGCCTGTGGAACTACACCTGGCGCACCGGCCTCGACGAGCATGGCGACCCCGTCCACGGCTCGATGTACCGCTACCTCTGGTCGAACGGACCGAAGGAATGCCTGGAATTCGCCGACTATACGTTCGAGGAGCATTTCGGCCGCCCGATCGGATCCTACCCGCCGCGCGCCGTTTTGTGGGATTACATCAAGGGTCGCGTCGAGAAATCAGGCCTGCGCAAATGGGTGCGCTTCAACAGCCCGGTGCGCATGGTCACCTTCTCGGACGAGAGCAGGAAATTCACTGTCACCGCGCATGACCGCACCAACGACGTCACCTACTCCGAAGAGTTCGACAATGTCGTCGTCGCTTCCGGGCATTTCTCGGTTCCCAACGTTCCCTATTTCGAAGGCTTTTCGACCTTCAACGGCCGTATCCTGCACAGCCATGATTTTCGCGACGCCATGGAGTTCAAGGGCAAGGACATACTGATCATCGGCCGCTCCTATTCTGCCGAGGACATCGGCTCGCAATGCTACAAATACGGCGCCAGATCGATCACCTCCAGCTACCGCTCCAAGCCGATGGGGTTCAAATGGCCGGAGAACTGGAAGGAAGTGCCGCTGCTGCAGAAGGTCGTCGGCAAGACGGCGCACTTCAAGGACGGCACCACAAAAGATGTCGACGCCATCATCCTGTGCACCGGCTATCTGCATTCCTTCCCGTTCCTCACGGAAGAGCTGAAGCTGAAGACCGCCAACCGCATGTGGCCGGACGGGCTCTATGAGGGCGTCGTGTGGGAGAAGAACCCGAAACTGTCCTATATCGGCATGCAGGACCAGTTCTACACTTTCAACATGTTCGACGCCCAGGCCTGGTTCGCCCGTGACGTCATCATGGGCCGCATCAAGCTGCCGTCGGGACAGGCGATGGCCGAGCACGGCGCCAAGTGGCGGGCACGCGAAGAGACGCTGGAAGACGCCGAGCAGATGATCTGGTTCCAGGGCGACTACACCAAGGAACTGATGGACCAGACCGACTATCCCGGCTTCGACGTCGAGGCGGTCAACCAGACCTTCATGGAGTGGGAGCACCACAAGGCGGAAGACATTATGAGCTTTCGCGACCACGCCTACCGCTCGCTGATGACCGGCACCATGGCGCCATTGCACCATACGCCCTGGCTGCAGGCGCTGGACGACTCGATGGAAAGCTATCTCCAGGTGAAGGGCGTGGCGGCGGAATAGGTCGGCGTGATGCAAAACAATGCGCCGGCACCGGCCCAGTTTCAATTCAGAGGGTAGTCGGGAGCCGCATCGGTCTCCGTCACCTTGACCCACACCAATTCGCTATAATAGGCACCCTCCGGGCCGGTGCCGTACATGGACAGTCTGTCAGCCATCAGCAGATGTGTCATGTCGTTGAGTGCCCGGCCGGTCGGCTCCTCGGGCCAGGCGAAGACGCCGTCGGTTTTGGCGCCGAACCTCACATCGGTGCAGCCGAAATCGATCTCGACCTTCCAGGATAGCAACGGCCTGATATCGCTGGGCGGCGGGCGCGGCGGATCGGGCTGCTCGAAGTGATGGTCGACCGAGACTCTCGTCGGCACTGCCGGCGTGATGCCTTTGGCTTTGAAGGAGGCGATGGCGTCGTCGCCAAATCTTGCGAGCAGGCCAGCGTGCCATAACCGGTAGGTCGCGCGGAAAAAGCCGCTGACCCGGATAGATTTGCCGTCGTTGTTGAAGACGTTCACAGCGGCGTAGAAACGGCGCAGTCGTGGCGCCAGCGCCGGCCAGTCGCATTCGGCCGGTGTCCCCGGCGTCGAGATGAAATCGTCAAGCAGATCGCTGCCGCGCACATTGGCGTTCAGCACCGTGCAATCCTCACCATGGATATGCCAGTGCCGCCGGAGCTCGGCTGCTGCGATGCCAGGCTTGCGCAGCTCTTCCACCGAGGCGCGAACCCGAGCAATCGCGTAGGACGTAGCCGCATCCAACGTCTCAAACCCCGAAACCACATGCTCGCCGGTCTTGGCCATGTCGAAGACGACGACAGTAAAAGGCGGTTCGCGCTGATCGGACATTCGGCAGCAAGCTCAGGCTGGTCGAGGATGAAGCAGCTTTCCGCGCGAAAATGCGCCAAAGTCAAGAGCTGGAGCGCGGCCTGCCATTTCCAGAAGAGGCGAACTCCAGAAGAGGCGAAACCGTCTATCCGAGCCGTGCTTGAGCTTTCGCGGCTCAGGGGTCGGAGACCGACCGCGATGATGTCGATGGCAGGTTGTTGCCAGCCCGCGACAATGCCGCGACCCTGGACCGTGCGATGAACACTTCCTGGCCGAGATCGCGTGTGCCGGCCACGGGGCAGGTGATGATAATCACTTCAATCCAGCGGATAGTCGGGAGGCGCCTCCGTCTCGGTCACTTTGGCGGTTAGTATCTCGCAGTCGTTGGCCCAGTCGGGGCCATCGCCGCGCATGGCCATCATGTCGGCCATCAGCAGGAGCTGCATGGTTCTGAGCGCCCAGTCGGTGGGCTCTTGCGGCCAGGCGAAGATTCCGGCGGCGTCGCCGCCGAACTTCACGTCATGGCAGACGAAACCGACCTCGACCTTCCAGGATCGCAGCGTCACGCCTGGCGGCGGGTAGGGCGGGTCGGGCAGCTCGAAGTAATTGGCGACCATGAGCTTCGTCGGCTCCGCCGGCTCGATCCCCTTGGCCTTGAAGGCGGCAATGGCGTCGTCGCCAAAGCGCTCGAGGAGGCCGTCTCGCGTCAGCCTGTAGGTCGAGCGAAAGAAGCCGCCCGCCCAGACGGATTCGTTGTTGCCGTTGGAGATCAGCAGCGAGGCGCGGAAGCGGCGCAGCCTTGGCGCGAGAACTTGCCAGTTGCATTCGGCCGGCATCGACGGCGTCGCAATGAAATCGTCGAGTAGATCGCTGCCGCGCACTCCGGCGTTCAGCACCGAACAGTCTTCGCCATAGAGGTGCCAGAGCTGGCGAAGCTCAGCAGTGGCGATGCCGGGCTTGCGCAAGTCCTCCACCGAGGCGCGAACCCGCGCAATGGCGTAGGACGTCGCCGCCTCCAGCGTCTCAAACCCCGAAACTACGTGCTCCCCGTCCGGCTCGCCGGTCTTGGCCATGTCGAAGACGAGTACGGCAAAAGGCGGTTCGCCGGGATTGGACATTCAACAATTATCCTAGTCTTGCCCGCGCCTTCGCCGTCCAGGCATTGAACAGCCGGTCTGCGACGATGCCGATGAAAGCGATGGCGAGACCCGCGACAATGCCGCGTCCGGAATCGGCCTTGGACAGCGCGATGAAGACTTCCTGGCCGAGGTCGCGTGTGCCGACCATGGCGCAGATTATGATCATCGCCAGCGCCATCAGGATCGTCTGGTTGACGCCCAGCATGATTTCGGGAAGCGCCAGTGGCAATTGTACCCGAAAGAAGGTCTGGCGCGGCGTGCAGCCGGAAACCTTCGCCGCCTCGATCAATGCCGGCGGCACTTGCCGGATGCCGTGATTGGTGTAGCGGATCGCCGGCACCACGGCGAAGGCGACCGTGGCGATCATGGCGGTGACGTCGCCGACCCGGAACAGCATCACCACGGGAATGATGAAGCAGAAGGACGGCAGCACCTGCAGCGTGTCGATGATGGGCGTGACGATCTTTTCGAAGCGGTCGCTGCGCGCGGCCATCAGGCCAATCGGGATGCCGATCAGGCAAGCGATGAAGGCCGAGATGCCGCAGAGATAAACCGTCGCCATGGTCTTTTCCCACAGGCCGGTGACGGCGCAGAAGGCGGTCAGCGCGGCGACGAGGGCGGCGAGACGCAGGCCACCGAACTGGTAGCCGGCGAGGCCGAGCAGGGCCACCGCGCCGAGCCACGGAAAGCCTTCGCAGAAGGCGCGCAGCGGGTTCAGTACATTGAGGATGAGCGCCACGCGAAACGCTTCGATCACGTCGAAGAAGTTGATCGTCACCCAGCTCACCGCCGCCTTCCACAGTGGCGCGGTGGTGAAGGTGATCTCCTTGGGCACCGCTGCGAACGCCGGTACGAACGGGCCGAGCAGCGTCGTCACGACCAGGATGGCGATGGCCAGCGACAGATTGGGATAGCGCCGCCAAAAGCTCTGGTTCGCCTGCTGTTGAACATGGCCCTTCGCCTGTTTGTGGGCGATGGCTTGGCTCAACCGGTCGAGCCCGATTGCGAGTGCCACAATGGCGAGCCCGGCTTCCATCGCTTCGCCGACCTTCAGCGCACGCAACGCCAGCAGCACATCATAGCCGAGGCCGCCGGCGCCGATCATCGAGGCGATGATCACCATGTTCAGCGCCAGCATGATCACCTGGTTGACGCCGATCATCAGTGTCGGCCGCGCCGACGGCAGCAGCACGCGCCACAATTTCTGCCGCGCCGTGCAGCCGGCCATCTCTGAGAAATCGTCGATCTCTGACGGCACCCGCGACAGGCCGAGCATCGTCGCCCGCACCATCGGCGGCGTGGCGAAGATGGCGGTGGCGATCATCGCCGAGACCGGGCTGTTGCCGAACAGGAGCAGCATCGGGATGAGATAGGCGAAGGTCGGGATGGTCTGCATCAAATCGAGGGCAGGTGAGATGATCAGCCGCTCGGCCCATGGCTTGCGCCACGCCCAGATGCCGGCGAACAGGCCGGTGACGATGCAGAACGGCACCGCGATGGAAATCAGTGCCAGTGTCAGCATGGCGCTGGTCCATTGGCCGAACAGCGCGGTGTAGAGGAAGCAGCCGCCGACGAGCATGCCGAGTTTTCTACCGCCCACGGCATGCCCGGCGATGAAGGCGGCGGCGCAGACGCCGATCCAGGACAGGCGCGGCAGGACATAGGCATCGGCACCATGACCAATCTTGAAATTCTTGGCCAGCAGGTCGAGCGCGAAATCGAGGGGAACGCCGAGCACCGCGGTGATCGAGCGGGTCAGCCAGGACAAGTTCGACTTGATCCAGCGCATCAGCGCACTGACCCAGTCGGCGACCGGGATAACCGCCTCGGCCGGATAGTTGACGGCCCAGGGCAGTCTGTCCTGCAGCAGAAACACCACCAGCACGGCGGCCAGCGCCAGCGCCCAGATCAGCAGCCAGCGCTGAACCGGTGGCCTCGTTTGGCTGGCGCTTGCAGTCACCGTCATGCGCCGGCTCTTTGCTTGTCGATGCCGGCCAGCAGTCCGATCACGGCTTGCGGCGTCACCTCGCCGATCGACTTGCCGCTGCCGTTGACCACCGCGAACGGTTTTCCCGAAGCGACGATGCTGGCCGAGAAGCTGGCGATCCTGGCGTCGGGCGAAACCGTGCCGCCATGCTCGGAGCCATCCAGGGCACGCATCAGGCTGCGCGCCGAAATCACCTTGGCGCGGTCGACATCCCGGGTGAATTCGGCGACATAGTCGGTCGCCGGATTGACCACCAGTTGCTCCGGTGTGCCGATCTGGATGACCTCGCCGTCCTTCATGATGGCGATGCGGTCGGCCAGCCTGATCGCCTCGTCGAAATCATGGGTGATGAAAACGATGGTCTTGTGCAGCATGGTCTGCAGCCGCATCAGCTCGTCCTGCATCTCGCGGCGGATCAATGGGTCAAGCGCCGAGAACGGCTCGTCGAGGAACCAGATCTCCGGCTTGGTCGCGAGGCTGCGGGCGATGCCGACGCGCTGCTGCTGGCCGCCGGAGAGTTCGCGCGGATAGAAATGCTCGCGGCCGCGTAAGCCCACGAGATCGATCACCTCCCGCGCTCTCGCTTCGCGCGTCGGCCGGTCCTGGCCCTGGATACTCAGCGGGAAGGCAATGTTCTCCAGCACGTTCAGATGCGGCAGCAGCGCGAAATTCTGGAACACCATGCCCATGCGATGGCGCCGCAGTTCGATCAGCGCCGAATCGGAAATCTTGAGCAGATCGTTGCCTTCGAATTCGACCTTGCCGTGGGTCGGCTCGACCAGCCGCGACATGCAGCGCACCAGCGTCGACTTGCCGGAGCCGGACAGCCCCATAATGATGAAAATCTCGCCCTGGCGGATTTCGAGATCGACGGCGCGCACCGCGCCGACCAGTCCGGCCGCGGCGATGTCGGCCATGCTGGCCTTGCCGTCACGCTCGCGGATGAAGCTGGCCGCGTTCGACCCGAACAATTTCCAGACATTGCGGCAGGCAAGCTTTATCGGCCGCACATCCTTGGGCGTGCCAGTTGCCTGCGGTTCAGTCGCTTCCGTCATCCAATGGTCCTTCTGGAAAATGGAGATAAGACCCGGCCGCTAGGGCCGGGTCTGGCTTCCAGTCAGGCGATCACTGCGCCCAGGCTTTCCAGTCGGCTTCGTGGGCGGCGATCCAGGCGGCGGCGACATCTTCGGGCGTCTTGCCGCCGAGGTCGATCTCGCCGCTCATCTTGTTGAGCTCATCGGTATCGATCGTGTACGCCTTGGCCACCTTGTAGGCGACCGGCCATTTGTCCTTCATGCCGGACCAGGAGTATTTCCAGATTTCGCCATGCGGTTTGCCGCAATCATATTTGGCATCCGGGTTGGTGCCCCATTTCGGGTCGGTGTAGCACTCGGGCGTATACTCCGGGAATTCGACCCACTCGCCCTTGTACTTGGCCGGCGCCCAATGCGGCGAATAGATCCACAGCATGATCGGCGCCTTGCGCTGATAGGCCGAGTCCAACTCGGCGAACATCGCCGCGTCGGTGCCGGCATGGATGACGGTGAAGGGCAGCTTCAGCGCCTCGACGCGCTCGTCGTCAAAGCCTTCCCAGGTTACCGGGCCGCCGAGATAGCGGCCCTTCGGCGCCGTCTCCGCCGTCGAGAACGCCTCGGCGCATTTCGGGTCCTTCAGCGCCTCCCAATTGGGCAGGCCCGGGCATTTCTCCTTCATATATTCGGGAAACCACCACTCTTCCTTGGCCTTCGGCCCGAGCTTGCCCAGCCGCTCGGTCTGGCCGGTGGCGTCGGAGGCCTTCATCGCCTCGCCGGCCGTCGTGTCCCAGAACTCCAGGCCGACATCGAGGTCGCCATTGGTGAGACCGGTGGTCAGGCTGGAGAGGTAGTCGGCTGTCGGATATTCGACGGTATAGCCGAGCTTTTCGAGGATACCGCCAAGGATCTTGGCGTTGAGATTGACGCTGGTCCAGTCGAACAGCGCGATCTTGATCGGGTCGTTGGATTCGGGTGCTGCTGCCTGGACCGGCGATGTAAGCGAACTTGCGGTGGCAAGCGCAAAGGCTCCCATTGATAGGTTCGAAATCACACTGCGAAATGACATGCTTGTTCTCCTGTCAAACCATGTGGAAATTTCTTGATCGTTCCCTTCTTGCGTCTTTTCTTGATTGTGTTGGAAAGGCGGGTCGTTACGCAAGCTCGTTCGCACCAAGCCAGTGCCGCAGCCGCAACTTGCGCAGGCGAAATGGTTGCTCGACTTGGCGTTTATGTGATGCCGGGCGGGCCCGCGTCATGGCATCGGATGGATTGCTGCGTGAGCAATCGTCAACAGATCGATCGCCGCTCCAGCGGCGCTCTCAGACGTGCGAGCCATCAAGGTCCCATGGTCTCGGCCGGCGAGCCCCATCCCCGCCAAGGCCGTTTCATGAGATGAAATTATATATACCAACGTTCATGCGGCGCAACGGCTGATGCCCTGTGCACTGCGGAATTTCAGACTGGTCGATTGCCAACCGCCAGAGCTAACGTTCACGACATGATCAGGCCGCCATCGACATTGATGGTTTGGCCGGTGATGTAGGTGGCGTCGTCGCTGGCGAGAAAGCTGACCAGGCCGGACACGTCCTCGCCGCTGCCGGCGCGTCCCATCGGGATGTTCTTCACCCATTCGGCCATCAGCTCGCCGGGCTTGTAGTCACCCATCAGCTTGCCCCAGGCGGCGTCGTTGTAAGCCCACATGTCAGTGTCGATAATGCCGGGGCAAATCGCGTTGACGGTGATCTTTTCCTTGGCTACTTCCTTGGCCAGGCTCTGGGTGATGCCGACGACGCCGAACTTCGACGCCGCATAGTGCGGCGTGTAGATGAAACCCTGCCGCGCCTGGCCCGATGCCGTGTTGATCAGCCGGCCGCCGTCGCCATGCTTGCGGATGCGCGCGATCGCTTCCTGGCAGCACAGGAAGACGCCCTTGGTGTTCACTGCCAACACCTTGTCCCACTCGGCTTCGGTCATTGCCTCGATCCGGGCGATGGTGATGACGCCGGCATTCTGCACCGAAATGTCGACGCGGCCGAATTCCTTCTCGGCGAGGTCGTACAGCGCGGTGACCTCGTCCTTGTTGGTCACGTCCATGCGCATCGACGCGACCTGGGCGCCAGCCGCTTTGAGGCCGGCGGCGA
Source organism: Mesorhizobium sp. C416B (assembly GCF_030323165.1). NCBI lineage: Bacteria > Pseudomonadati > Pseudomonadota > Alphaproteobacteria > Hyphomicrobiales > Phyllobacteriaceae > Mesorhizobium > Mesorhizobium sp. C416B. The sequence continues at coordinate 1,762,478 of NZ_CP100471.1, read as the reverse complement.
CCTCTTCGACGCGGGCATCGATCGCGCTGACCACGACCGCCGCACCTTCTTCGGCAAAGCGCTTCGCCATCGCCGCGCCGATGCCGCCGCTGGCTCCGGTGATCACAGCAGTCTTGCCTTCAAAACGCTTCTGCACTTTTCTTCTCCTACCAGCAGACAAAGCCGCCATCGACGATCAGGTCGATGCCGGTGACGTAACTCGCGGCGCGGCTGGCCAGGAACACGGTCGGGCCGACCATCTCTTCCGGCGTCGCCATGCGCCCCATGGGCGTGTCGCGTTCGAAGATCTTGATCTGTTCGGCGACCTCCGGCCGCTTGTTCATCGGCGTCAGCGTGTAGCCTGGGCTCACCACATTGACGCGCAGGCCGCGATCGGCCCATTCCATGGCGAGGCTTTTCGACATGTGGATGACCGCCGCCTTCGACGAATTGTAATGCGCCTGGGTCAGGCCGCGATTGACGATCGAACCCGACATGGAGGCGATGTTGATGATCGAGCCCTTGCGCCGCGTCAGCATGGCGCGCGCTTCGGCCTGGCAGGACAGGAACACGCCGCTGACATTGACGTCGTAGATTTTCTGCCACTTCTCCAGCGACAGCGTCTCGGCGGCCTCGGCTCCTGCAATGCCGGCATTGTTGACGGCGATGGTCAGCGCGCCGAGCTCCTTTTCCGTGCGCTCGACTGCGGTCGCCAGGTCGGCCTCCGACGTCACCGTCCCGGTCAGCACCACCGCCTTGCGGCCAAGCGCGGCGATCCTGTGCGCGGTCTCATCCAGCCCGCCTTTCGAGGCATGGCCGAAACAGGCTATGTCGGCGCCGGCTTCGGCGAGCCCGATGGCAATGGCCTGGCCAATGCCGCTGCCGGCGCCTGTTACCAGCGCTACGTCGCCGCTGAGATCGAATAGTTTCATGTTGTTCCCCCTCCTGAAATGAAGGGGCGCCAGTCTTTGCTGGCGCCCCGCGCGGTCCGGTCCTTGGGAGGATACCACCTGCTGCGCTTTGTTCCGACTCCTGTCCTCAGCTCGTGGCGAGTTCCATCACCGCGACATTGCTCGCCTCGCTGCGGTCGAGAATGCCGCGCTGGCGGCCGCGGCTCAGCACCAGCACCCGGTGCGACAGACCCAGCACCTCCTCGAGGTCGGAGCTCACCACCACCACCGCCATGCCGGAACGGGCGAGGTCGGCGATGACGTCGTAGATCGCTGCGCGCGCACCGACATCGATACCGCGCGTCGGCTCATCGAGGATGAACACCTTCGGCGGGCGTGACACCCATTTGGCGATGATCACCTTCTGCTGGTTGCCGCCGGAAAGCTTGCTGACCGCCTGGCCAGGTTTGCCCTTGACCCCGAGCCTTGCGATGCCGGCTTCGGCGAATTTCTGCACCGCTTTCGGAAACACCCAGCCCTTCGGCGCGACATGGTCGAAATTGCCGAACGCCAAATTCTCGCCGATGGTCTGGTCGAGCACGACGCCTTGCGCCTTGCGGTCTTCCGGCACCAGCACGACGCCGGCCTTGATGGCTGCCGCCGGCCCGCTGAGATGCACCGGTTTGCCGGCAACGCGCACCGAGCCCGACGAGATCGGATCGGCGCCGGCGATCGCCCGCACCAGTTCGGTGCGGCCGGCGCCGATCAACCCGGCAATGCCGAGGATCTCGCCTGCTTTGACCGAGAAGGAAACGTTGTTGAAGCTCTTCTCCGGCGAGGACAGGTTGTCGACCTCGAGCAGCGTCTCCTCGCGCGGCGGCGACAGATGCGGGAACATCCGTTCGACCGAGCGGCCGACCATCTGCTCCACCACTGTGCGCACGGGAATATCGGCGCGCTCGTGGCGGGCGACGATGCGTCCGTCGCGCATCACAACCACGCGGTCGGCAATCTGCGCGATCTCGTCGAGACGATGGCTGATGTAGATGAAGGACATGCCCTCCGCCTTGAGCTTGCGGATCTGCTGGAACAAAAGCTCCGTTTCCTCGCCGCCGAGCGCTGCGGTGGGTTCGTCGAAGATCAGCAATTCGGCATTGAGCGTCAACGCCTTGGCGATCTCGACCTGTTGCTGGGCGGCGATGCGCAGCGTGCCCACCTTGCGCTCGGGCGAGACGTCGAGGCCAAGCCGCTTCAACTGCGCCGAGGCCTTGGCGTTCATCTCGGCGCGGTCGATGCGGCCGCCGCGCATCGGCAGGCGCCCGACATAGACGTTTTCCGCCACCGACAGATCCGGCAGCAGCTTCAGTTCCTGATGGATCATGCCCACACCGGCATCGATGGCGGCGGCGGGCGAGGCGGGGGAATAGGGCTTCCCCCGCCAGATGATGGTGCCCGCGTCGGGCCGGGTCGAGCCGGCGATGATATTGGACACCGTCGACTTGCCGGCGCCGTTTTCGCCGAGCAGCGCCACAACCTCGCCCGGCCGCACCTCAAAGCTTGCATCGGCCAGGACCTGGACCGGTCCGTAGCTCTTGCAAAGGCCGTTGACGAAGAGCCCGTTGTGCGGGCTTTCGCTGTGGCGAGGATCAGGAGACATCGTGGTGCTCTCTTAAGCGGTGCCGGTCGTTACGGATGCTTGGCGATGAACTGCTCGACATTGTCCTTGGTGGTCAGCGTCGCATCCTGCAGCTGCTCGGCCGGAACGCTTTCGCCGGCCACCAGCTTGATCGCCGCATCGACGGCGAGACGGCCCATGCCTTGCGTCTGCTGCGTCGCGGTGACGTCGAACACGCCGTCCTTCAGCGCCTTGAGCGCGGCCACGTCGCCATCGAAGCCGGCGACCCAGACCTTGTGGCCGGGATTGGCGACCTTGACCGCCTGTGCCGCGCCCAGCGCCAGCGCATCGGCCTGGCCGATGACGATGGAGACATCGGGATGCGACTGCAGCAGGTCCTGCGTCAGCTTGAAGCCTTCGTCCTGGTGCCAGCCTTCGCTCCACAATTCGCCGACCACCTTGATATCGGGATAGGCCTTGAGCGCTTCGCCGCAGCCCTTCGAGCGATCCACTTCCGGCGTGGTGCCCTTCTGGCCGTGGATGATGATCAGTTCGCCTTTGCCGCCGGCCTGCTTGGCGATGTAGTCGCACACCGCCTGCGCCGAGGCGACACTGTTGGTGGCGATGAAGGTGTCGCCGGGCGCGCCGTCGGCGTTGCGGTCGACATTGACGACCGGGATGCCGGCAGCCTTGGCGGTCTTGGTCGGCACGGTGGCGGCTGTGGCGCCGGCCGGAATGTAGATCAGCGCGTCGATGTTCTGCGTGATCAGATCCTGCACCTGGCTGACCTGGGTCGCTGAATCGCCCTTGGCGTCGACGGTGACGATCTCGATGCCCTTCTCCTTGCCGTAGGCTTCGACCGACTGCTTGATCTGGTTGAAGAAGTCGGCCTGCAAATTGGCCACGGCGAGGCCGAGTTTCTTGGCCTCCTTGGCCGAGGCCATGTCGGTCAGCCCGAGCATAGGAATGATTGCGGCAGCGGCGAGCAGCAGTGAACGTTTGGTGAGCATGTGTTTCCTCCGTTGATAGTCAAACTGTCCCGCCAGCGCATCGCGCCCCTTGGAACATCCCAGTTTCGGATCGACCGATCCGTCTATCGCCCGGACGTTCCGGGCGAATTCTCAATTGTGCCCGTTCTCTATCGCGCCCTGCGCCGCCAGGTATCGCTGGCGACCGCCAGCGCGATCACCACGCCGATCACCACCTGCTGGATGAAGGGCGAGACGCCGAGCAGATTGAGCCCGTTGCGCAGCACGCCGATGATGAGTACGCCGACCGCGGTGCCGCCGATCGAGCCGATGCCGCCCGACAGGCTGGCGCCGCCGATCACCACCGCCGCGATGGTGTCGAGCTCATAGCCGAGGCCGGAACTCGGCTGCACCGAATCCAGCCGCGCGGCGAGCACGATGCCGGCAAGACCCGCAAGTACGCCGCAGATGGCGTAGACCCAGTTGGTCAGTGACTTCACCGGAATGCCGGAGAGCCGCGCCACCTCGGCGCTGCCGCCGATGGCGTAAAGGCTGCGGCCGGTGGCGCGGTAGTTGAGGAAGATGGCGAAGACGATCGCCAGCACCATCATCACCCCGACTGTGACCGACAGGAAGCCGAAATGGCGGATGATCGACAGGCTGGTGAACCAGTCGGGAAAGCCGACGATCTGCGAACCGTCTGTGATCATATTGGCAAGACCGCGCGCCACCGACATCATCGCCAGCGTCGCGATGAACGGCGGCAGCCGGGTGACGGTCACCAGCAGGCCGGACACCAGTCCGCAAAGGCCGGCGACGACCAGTGCTGCAACGACGCCGGCCGCAAGGCCGAGATTGAGATAGTCGGGGTGGGAGACAAAGCCCATCACCATGGCGGCCAGCGCCAGCACCGAGCCGACCGAGAGATCGATGCCGCCGATCAGGATCACCAGCGTCATGCCGATTGCCATGATGCCGAGCACGGTGATCTGGTCGAGTACGTTGAGGATGTTGCGCACGGTGAGGAACGTGTCGGTGGTCAACGTCAGCGCCAGGCAAAGCAGCAGCAGCCCGATCAGCGGCCCCATGGTTCCGGCAAACAGCGCCGAAAGCTTCGCGGCCGTCGCACCTTGAGTGCCGGGCGCGGCTTTCAACTCGCCAGCCTTCGACTCGCTTGCATCATTGCTCACGGCCACTTCGTCTCCTCCGTCAGCGAAACGGCGATGGCCTGCCGTCCGCTCTTGTTCACCAGGCACCTCCCTGTGAACAATTTATCTTTGATATGCAATTTTGTTCAGCTAAACTGTTCATTAGAAAATTGTCAAGAGCCGTTGCGCCATTCGGCGGTGGTTTGCGCCACCGGGCGGTTTGTCCTAGGGAAGGCCAGGGGGCGGCGCTTGCGGAAAGATTTCCGAAATTTGCCGCGGGAGGGCAAAGGATGGCGACCGTCGAAAACGAGAAGGCCTCGCGCTTCCCCGATGCCGAGCTCAAGGCCCGGGCCGCCTGGCATTACTATGTCGAAGGTCTGACGCAAGAGCGCATTTCCGAGATCCTCGGCGTCGGCCGCATCAAGGTGCACCGCATTCTCTCCGCTGCGCGAGAGGAGGGCATCGTGCAGTTCCGCATTCGCGACAGTGTCGTCGAATGCGTGCAGCTCGAGGAGAGCCTGAAGCAGCGTTTCGGGCTCAGCCAGGCGGTCGTGGTGCCATCAGCCGCTGATCGCAGCAACGCGCCGCTGATGATCGGCCACGCGGCTGCCGCCTATCTCGCCGACAATGTGAATGCCGGCGACGTCATTGCGCTGGGCTGGGGCCGCACGCTGAAATTCGCCATCAACGAATTGCCGAGGCGGCCGATCGCCAGGACGACGGTCGTCTCGATGCTCGGCGGCCTCACCCATGCGCAGCCGCTCAACCCGACCGAAAGCGCCTGGGAGTTCGCCGAAAAGATCGGCGCTGAATGTTTCCTGCTGCCGGTGCCGGTCTATGCCGACAAGCCGGAACAGCGCGATGCCTTCATGAGCCAGCGCAGCGTCCAGGATGTCGTCTTCCGCGCGCGCCGCGCCAACATCGCCGTGCTCAGCGTCGGCTCGTTTTCCAAGGACAGCCCGATCGCCAATTACGGCTTCATCAAGCCGAGCGAACTTGAGGAACTGCAGGCCGCCGGCGCGGTCGGAGACCTCTTGTGCCATTTCATCGACGCCGAGGGCCACCCGGTCGACCATGAGGTCAACCGCCGCGTCTGCGCCTATCCGCTGCAGGATTTGTCCGATATTCCGAGCATCATACTGGTTTCAGGTGGTCAGGAGAAGGTCGCTGTGATGCGCGCGGCGCTGGCCAACACCAGGATTTCGGTGCTGATCACCGATGAGGATGCGGCCAAAGGCCTGCTCAATCGTTGAGCGCTGTCCGGCGTCGGTCAGAATTCGCAGGGCTCCGGACGACTGTCGTCCGACCAGTCGGCCAGTGCGATCGGCACGAATTTTCCCGCGACCGGTTTGCCGTCGTCCAGGTCCTTTGAGGCAACGCCTCTGCCGGTGAGAAAATTGATGTCGCAGCCGCCCAGCGTCGTCTCGACCGAGCCGTCGGCTTTCTGCACATTCCAGTCCCAGTCGCGACTGTAGCCGGCGACAAGGAATTTACCGCCGCGCCAGACGATGGTCAGCGTTGTATCCCATGATTTGTTGGCGCCGCAGCCGAAGCACGAGGTGACGACAAGCGATCCCTTGCCCTTGCTTTCGAGCCCGAGAATACGGTCCTGCGTCAGCGCCTTCTTGACGAAGTCAGGCTTGCGCGAAGGATCGAGCTTTCCTTCGCCGGCAGCCAGATAGATCGAGAGATCCGCCAGCCCGCTGTCGGAATCCGCCGCGATCGCGGCCCGATCCATCCTGCCGTCATTGTCCATGTCGAGCGTGACCTCGAAGGGCGGCTCGTCCTGCGCACGCGCCGTCATTGGAGCTGCCGCAAGCGCGACAATCCAGGGCAGGGCGGCAAGGTGAAATACTGCTTTCATTAGCCCGATGAGTCTAGCATTGGCCGGGCAGGACGCAAAATCGGCAAGCTGGGCAGGTTGGGCATGGGAGCCTCACGCAGGCAAGCTGCGCTTGAACTCAGATCGCACCGAGCCGCGCGTGGATGTCGCGTGTCGCGTGATAGAGGTCGCGGTAGATCGCCTTGCGCGCCCGATAAGCCGGCACCAGCGTCATGTCAGGATCGACACGCCTGGCCGGCGCCGCCGCCATTGCCTTGGCGGCGTCTTCCGCCGAGGCGAACCAGCCGATCGCCGAAGCCGCCAGCATCGCCGCGCCAAGGGCCGCCGCCTCGTTGACCGGCGACACGAACAGCGGCCGCTCCAGCACGCTGGCCATGATCTTCATCAGCAGCGCCGAATTGGTGCCGCCGCCGGCGGCAATCATCTCTCCCGGCTTGCCGCCGCTTTCGGCCTCCATCGCCTCGCTGGCGATGGCCTGCTCCAAAGCGATGCCTTCCAGCGTGGCGCGGAAGAGATGCCTGGGCTCATGGTCGAGCGACAGGCCAACAACGGCGCCGCGCGCCGCGCCATCCCAATAGGGGCTCATGACGCCGGCCCAATAGGGCATGACCAAAAGACCGTCGCTGCCGGCCGCAACATCGACCGCACCCTTCTCCAGTTCTGCCGCGGAAGACGCGCCGGTGGTGCGCACGATCCAGTCGACCAGTTGCATGCCCGAGCGCAGCACGGTTTCCAGCATGAAGCCCGAACCGGTGGGCGAGACCAGCGTGCGAAACGCGTCCGATGTGGTGACCGTGCCGGAATAGCAGCCGCTGACGACGCCGGAGCCGAGCGAGAGATAGCTCTTGCGGGCACCATAGACGCCCATGCCGAGACCCATGGCCTGGCCATCGCCGGCGCCGGCGACAATTGGCGTGCCCGCTTTGAGGCCAGTCAGCTGGGCAATGCTTTCGGCAAGGCCGCCGCAGATTTCGCCTGGGCCGATCAGCGCCGGCAACTGCCGTGGCTGCAGCCCTGCAGCCGCCACAAGCTCAGCGTGCCATTCGCCTGTCGCGACATCGAGCAAGCCGAGCGGGTCGGCACTTGCCGTGCTGGTTACCAGCCGTGCGGTCAGCCGGTGAACGAAGAAGCCATGAACATCGACCAGGGCGGCGGCGTTGGCCAGCACCTGCGGCTGGTGTTCCGCCAGCCAGGCGATGGCATAGAGCGCCGGCGTCGGATCCGGCGGCTTGCCGCTCCAGTCGCGGATCGTCTCGCGGCCAAGCTCGGCCGACAGCTTGGCGACTTGAGGCCGGGCGCGCTCGTCAAGCCACAGGATCGCCGGGATGAGCGGCGTGCCGGCCTGATCGATCAGGGTGAAGGTCTCGCGCTGATGGGCTATGGCAATTGCCGCCACGCGCGCGGCGCCGACCTTGTCGGCGACCTGCTTCAGCGCACTGATGAGGGCTGCCCACCAATGTTCGGCATCCTGCTCGAAATGGCCGGGCTTCGGATTGGCCAGCGGATAGGCCTCGCGCGCCTGGAACAGCTCCGCGCCGTCGCGGGTGAAGGCGATTGCCTTCACCGCCGTCGTCGAGGCATCGATCCCGATAACGACATCGTCCATCACAGGGAGATCCCGAAGGTTCAGGCGGCGTTGGTCACAAACTGTCCGTCCGACTGGTCGAGACGGCGGCGGATCTGCGTTATCACCATCGAATCGTCGGGTACACAATTTTCATAGGTGAGGAAGTCGCCGGTCTTGACCGGCTTGACCACCTTGGCGCGTTCGGCAATCCCGAGCGGCAGCGCGCCCTTGGCGCGGGCGTCCTCCCAGGTCATGGCGAAGCCGCGATAGTCGTTCTCGCCGATCATGCCGAGCGATTGGCCCGCGCCGAGATCGCTCTTGGCCACCGCCACCGCTTCGGCCACCGGGTGGTCGAGCGGCTCCATGTCGGCGCGTTTGTAGACCACGGCGCGCGCCGCCGACAGTGGCACTTCAAGGCTTGTCAGGTGATAGGGACGGTAGATCGTGAAATAGGGGCCCTTGCCGACCTTGAGGTCGACCATGCGCTCCAGCACGCGCGGATGCCTCGTTTCGATGATGCAGAACACGCCGGGCGCCACGCCCTTGCCGATGGAATAGTCGACCACGCCCTTGCGATGCAGCACGCCGCCATCCTCGCGCGGGCAAAGCACGCTGGCCAGTTCCTCCAGCGTCGCCGTCGGGCCGTGCATGCCCGGCACGTCGGGCACCAGCCCGGTGGCGTTGGCGATAGCCACCATCTCGATCGCCGTCTTGGAACCGTCGACGAACTCGACCAGCATGCGCGCATTCATGTTGCGCTCGGCCGCTTCCTTCTCGTAGTCGGCGGGCATGGCGTCGATCTTGAGCGGGTTGTTTTTGCCCTTGCCGGCGGCGATGATGTTGAAGCCGAGGCTCTTGGCGAAGCCGATGATCTCCAGCGTGCAGGCGGGTTCGTCGCCGGCCGCACCGGTGTAGACCACGCCGGCCTTGCGCGCTTCCTCCTTGAGGAAGCGGCCGATCGTAATGTCCGCCTCGACATTGAGCATAACGATGTGCTTGCCGTTCTTCATCACTTCGAGCGCAAACAGCGTGCCGATGTTGGGATTGCCTGTCGCGTCGATGATGACATCAATGCGGCCGGCCGCGGCCAGCGCATGCAGATCTTCGGTGACAGCGATCTTGCCGGCCTCGATGGCGCGGTCGATGGCAGAGGCGTTCGCAGCCTGGACGATGCCGGAGCGGTCATGGCCGGCGAGCAGTGCGGCATCGATCGCCGCTTGCGGCCGCACCTCGGAAATGGCACCGATCCGCATGCCCGGCATCAGCGCCACCTGGACGACGATGTCGGTGCCCATCTGCCCGGCGCCGGCGAGTCCGATGGTGATAGGCCCTTGGGCTTCAGCGCGCTGCAGAAGTTCCGCTGCAAATTGCGGATGGGCCATATCGCTTCCTCCAGTCATGACGCGCCGCAGCGTCAAATCATCATTTTGAACATTCCTATTTCCATTTGAAAAATATTTCAACCCGCAAATCGGAGAATGGCTGCAGGGCCAAACCTCCCACGGAGGATTCGTCGGGTGACAGCTTCATGCTGGGCTTGATCTCAGCCGATCTCTAGGAAAGGCTTGCCGAGCAGGTCGGGCACGACATCGACGCCGAGGCCGGGCCCGTCGGGAATGCCCATGTGGCTGCCGGTGACCGGTGGCGCGTTGGAGGCCGTGCGCACCGTCACCCACTCATGGAAGGCGATGGCGTGCAGCCGGCGTTCTTCCGGCGTCGACAGCGACAGATGTGCCATCGCCGCCGTGTCGATCTCGGCGCCGCCCGTATCCTCGACGGTGATCATGAAACCGAGATCGACGGCGACGTCGCGGATTTGCCTTGTCCTGGTTACGCCGCCAAGCCGCGAGATCTTCAGCGTCAGCCCGTCGGCGGCGCCCAGGCGGTGGATTTCCAGCATCGCCTCGAGCGAGATGACGCTCTCGTCCAGCACCATCGGCTTGTCGAGCATGCGGCGCACCGACATGTTCTCCTCAATCGACGTGCAGGGCTGCTCGAACGTGTAGTCGATGCCGCGCGTGGCGTCGGCGAACTGCCGCGCCTGGTAGGGTGTCCAGCCGGCATTGGCGTCGCAGAAAATCACCGTGCGTTTCGGCACGGCCGAAGCGACTGCGCTCACCCGCTCGATGTCTTCATGCACATTGCCGCCGACCTTGACCTGCAGCCGGCGGCAGCCTTCCGCGATGATCCTTTTGGCCAGTGCCGCCATCTGGTCGAGCGTGCCGTGGGTGACGACGCGGTAGGTCTCCGCCATGTCGCTCTCGCGGCCGCCAAGCATGGTCACAAGCGGCACGTCGGCGGCGCGGGCGGCCAGATCCCAGCAGGCCATGTCGAGCGCCGACTTGATGTAGGGATGGCCCTTGAACACCGTATCCATCAGCCGGCCGATGCCGGCGAGAGCACGCGGGTCCTGGCCGATCAGGTGCGGCGCGATCTCGACCACGCCCGCGCGCGTTCCCGCCGGAAACGCGGCCGAATAGAAATTGCCGAGCGGCGCCATCTCGCCCCAGCCGGTCACGCCGCTGTCGGAGGTGATGGCGACGATCACCGCGTCGAAACAGTCGGCCACACGCCCCTTGGACATGCGGTAAGGCCCGTCCACGAAGGGCTGCACGACGCGATAGGCCTTGATGGATTTGATCTGCACTTGTCTGTCCGTTGTCTCTAGGTGTTGAGGAGGGTCAGCCCTTCGATGTTCCGCTGCTCGAGGCCACGCGCATAGGCAAGCAGCTCTTCGAAATCGAGGTCGATATGCTCGCGCGCATGGCGCTGGGCAGCGCGCATGTCGGCGCCCTTCAAGAACCGCACATAGGTCTCGTGGAGATCTTCGGCCGGCACCGGCTCGTTGCGGGCCCGCTGGTGCAGGGCAAAATACATCTGCAGCCGGCTGGTCAGCCGCTGCCAGGTTTCCAGCAGCACCGAATTGTCGGCCCATTCATAGATCAGCCCGTGCAATTGCAGCGCGGCTTCGATCTGGCGGGTGGTGTCGCGCGCGCGCGTTGCCTGCTTCACCGCTTCGTGGCGGCGGTCGAGTTCATCGAAGAAGCGCTGGTCGCGCAGCTTCCATGTCCGCTCCATGGCGAATTCATCGAGCACCTTGTTCAGCGAGTAGGCGTCGTCAATGTCCTTGGCGGTGACATCGATGACGAAGGTGCCGGCATAGGGAATGCTGGTCAGGATGCCTTCCTGCACCAGCTCGCGCATAGCTTCGCGCAAAGGCGCGCGGCTGACCCGCATCTGCTCAGCGATCCTCAGCTCGCTCAGCTTTTGGCCGGGTTCCAGCTGGCCGATCAGGATCGCCCGCCGCAACAGCGCAACGATCTCGGCTCGGCGTGTCGTATCCGCGATCGGATTGAAGTCCAGCTTGGCCATTCCGTCACTCCAGTGAGAGCCGGAAACAGACAAGCAGATTGTCGACAATCCTACAATATGTCTATTCCGGATTCTTGTGCCTTGCGGTTACTCCAAAAACGGCGTGCGGCGCTCCATAAAAAAACGGCGCCCTCGGCGTGGAAGCCGAAGGCGCCGCAGGACCGGGGCTGATGGGGGTTATCAGCTGGCCGGTTTCTCCTGGGGCAACGGCGAGATCGGCATTCCTGGTCCGATCTTCTGCAGATTGCCCGTTATCACCTGGTCGCCTTCGGCAACGCCGCTGAGGACCGCCACAAGGTCGCCGCTGGTCGCGCCAAGCGAGACGATGCGCTGGTCGACCGTGTTGCCCTTGCCGACGACATAGACATATTTGCCGAGCTGGCTCGAACCCAGCGCCACCTGCGGCACCATCAGCGCGTCGGGCAGCTGCTTGATGTGCAGCCGCACGCGGACATACTGGCCCGGCAGCAGCGAGAACTTCGCATTGCCGATGGTGGCGCGCGCCGTAATCGTGCCGGTCGAGTGGTCGACCGTGTTGTCGATGAAGGTGAGTTCGCCCTTCTGGCTGGCTTCGGTCTCGCCGGGCAGCAGCACCTCGACCTCGATCGGGCCGGCGGCGCGGGCCTGTTCGATTTCGGCCAGGTCCGTCTCGCTCGGATTGAAGGTGACGTAGATCGGGTCGAGCTGCACCAGCGTGTTCAGCACCGTGCCGGCGACGCTGACCAGCGTGCCGACCGAAGCCTGGTTGCGGCCGACGCGGCCGGCAAACGGAGCGTGGATTTCGGCGTAGCTCAAATTGAGCTCGGCCGTGCGCACCGCCGCCTGGTTGACGGCAAGCGACGCTTCGGCCTGGCGCAAGGTGCTCGTACGCTGGTCGAACCCATCCTTGGCCAGATAGCCGCTCTTGGCGAGTTCGGAGCCGCGGCCGAGATTGGAGCGCGCATAGTCGAGGCTCGCCTGGTCGCGCTGCACTTCGGCCTTGGCCTGGTCGAGAGCCGCCTTGAAGTCGTCAGGCGAGATCTTGTAGAGCAGATCACCCTGGCGCACATCCGCGCCGTCCTTAGCCGTCTGCTCCTGCAGATAGCCGGGCACGCGGGCCTGCAAGGTGACGCTGCGGATCGCCTCGATGCGGGCGGCGTAGTCAAGGTAGATCGGGATCGTCTTCTTGACCACGCTCGTCACCGGCACCGGCATGACGAATGCCGCAGGTGCTGCCGTCGCTGCCGCCGTGCCGGCATTGAGGCTGAGATTGCCCATGTCGAGGAAGTGGACGCTTGCCACCGAGATCGCTCCCAGGGCGACGGCCGTTCCCAAAGCTATTTTCCATTTACGCATTTTGGTCTCCAATTCTATTCGGCTGCTTCGGCCAGGCGCATCGGCGCTGGTTCGGCAGTCGGTTCATTATTGTCCTGGTCATGAGCAGCGTTCGGTTCGCTGCGCACGCGGCCTTCGCGCAGCTGTTCGATGACCGCGTAGAAGACTGGCACGAACACCAGCGACAGGATGGTCGCCGCGACCATGCCGCCAAACACGGTGGTGCCGATCGACTGCCGGCTTGCCGCACCCGCACCCGTCGCAAACATCAGCGGCAGCACGCCGAGGATGAAGGCGAAGGCCGTCATCAGGATCGGCCGCAGCCTCAGCCGCGCGGCTTCCATTGCCGCGTCGACAATGCTCAGTCCCTCCTCGCGCCGCCGCCTTGCAAACTCGACGATCAGGATCGCGTTCTTGGCGGCGAGGCCGATCAGCATGACGAAGCCGATCTGCGAGTAGACGTCGATCTGCATGCCGCGCAGGAACAGGGCTGCGAAGGCGCCGAACAGGGCCAGTGGCACCGCCAGCAGCACCATGAACGGCATCGCCCAGCTCTCATACTGCATCGCCAGGATCAGGAAGACGAAGACGATGGCGAGGCCGAAGACGACCGACGCTATCGATCCTGCCTTGAGCTCCTGGAAGGTGATGCCGGTCCATTCGAAACCGAAATCCCTGGGCAAAGCGGTGGCGGCGGCCCGTTCCATCGCGGCAACCGCCTGGCCCGACGAGAAGCCGGGGGCTGCGCCGCCATTGATCGTGGCCGAGGCGTTGTTGTTGTAGTGCGGCACGGTTTCCGGGCCGACGAACGGCACCAGTTTGCCCAGTGTGCTCAGCGGCACCATGCCGCCGGAGGCGTTGCGCACATAGAGCCGCGAAAGGTCGCCTGCGTCGGCACGTGCATCCTTGTCGGCCTGGATGGTCACCCGGAAGGTGCGGCCGAACAGGTTGAAGTCGTTGACGTAGAGCGAGCCGAGATAGATCTGCAGCGTGTTGAAGACGTCGGGCAGGTTGAGGCCGAGCAGTTTGGCCTTGCTGCGGTCGAGGTCGTAGTTGAACTGCGGCGTCGAGGTCGAGAACGGCGAGAACAGCTGCTGCGGATTGATTTCCGGCTGCTTGCGCGCCTCGGCGATCACGGCTTGCGTCGCGTCGTTGAGGGCTGAACTGCCGCGCCCGGTGAGATCCTCGACGACGAATTCGAAGCCGCCCGTGGTGCCGATACCCGGGATCGAAGGCGGATCGAAGGACAGCGCGAAGGCTTCCGGAATCTGCATCAGCTTGCCGCGCACGTCGGCGACGAGCTTCGACGCGCTCTGGTCGGGGCCGCGCTCTTCCCACGGCTTCAGGATGGCGAACTCGACAGCCGAGTTCGACTGCGCGGCACTGGTCAGGAAGTTCAGGCCGCTGATCGAGCCGACAATCTCGACGCCGGGCGTAGCTTGGAGGATGTCGCGCGCCTTCTGGGCCACCGCGTCGGTGCGTTCCAGCGAGGCGCCGTCAGGCAGCTGGATGACGACGAAGAAGTAACCCTGGTCCTCGACCGGAAGGAAGGTCGAGGGCAGCTTCTGCCAGACGAAGTAGGTGGCGACCAGGCCGGCCGCGAACAGACCGAGCATGATCCAGCGCAGCCGGATGAGGATGCGTACGCCATGGGCATAGGCATGCGACAGTCTCTCGAAACCCGTGTTGAACCAGCGGAACGGGGCGAACTGCGTCTCCCCGCGATGGCGCAGGAAGGCGGCACTCAGCGCCGGGCTGAGCGTCAGCGAGTTGAAGGCGGATATGCCGACCGAAATCGCCACCGTCAGCGCGAACTGATTGTAGAGCTTGCCGGAGACGCCAGGAATGAAGGCGACGGGCACGAAGACGGCCATCAGCACCGCGGTGGTGGCGATGATCGGTCCGGTGACCTCGGCCATCGCGGCCTTGGTCGCCGCCAGCGGTTTGAGGCCCGCCTCCAATTGTCGCTCGACATTTTCGACCACCACGATGGCGTCGTCGACGACGAGGCCGATGGCCAGCACCATGCCGAGCAGGGAGAGCATGTTGAGCGAGAAGCCCATCATTTCCATGACGACCATCGTCGCCACCAGCGACACCGGAATGGCGATGGTCGGGATGATCGTCGTGCGCCAACTCTGCAGGAAGATGAACACCACGGCCACGACCAGCACCAGCGCTTCGCCGAGCGTGATCAGCACGTCATGCATCGATGCCGACACGAAGCGCGTGGTGTCGTAGTGCATGGCGTAGGAGACGCCCTTGGGGAACCGTGCCGACAGTTCCTGCATCTTGTCCTTGACGTGCTGCTGCAGATCGAGGGCGTTGGAACCCGGCATCTGGTAGACGGCCAGCACCACCGTCGGGTCCTTGCCAAAGAAGGCCGACGACGAATATTGCAGCGCGCCGAGCTCGATGCGGGCGACGTCGCGCAGCCGCACCAGCGAGCCGGTGCCGGTGTTGGCGCGCACGACGATGTCGCCGAACTCCTTGGGGTCGCTCAGGCGGCCGACGGCGTTGACCTGCATCTCGAAGGCGGTGCCGGCGGGCGCCGGCGACTGGCCGATCTTGCCGGCCGCCACCTGGACGTTCTGTTCCGAGATGGCGTTCTGGACGTCGACAGCGGTGATGCCGAGATTGGCGAGCTTGTCCGGATCGAGCCAGACGCGCATCGAATAGCGGCGTTCGCCGAAGATCTGCACGTCGCCGACGCCGGGCAGCCGCTTCAGCGGATCGACGACCTGCAGATAGGCGAGGTTGCTCAGCGCCACCGGATCGACCGAACTGTCGGGCGAGGTCAGATTGACGATGAGGACGAAATTCGGGTTCTGCTTCTTGATCGTCACGCCACCCTGGTTGACGATCGCCGGCAGCGACGAGGCGGCTTGCGAGACGCGGTTCTGGACGTCGACGGCCGCGGTGCTCAGGGAATAGCCGACATCGAAGGTGATGGTGATGGTCGAGGAGCCGTCATTGGAGCTCGACGACGACATGTAGGTCATGCCTTCGACGCCGTTGATCTGCTGCTCCAGCGGCGTCGTCACCGTATCGGCGACCACTTGCGCGCTGGCGCCCGGATAATGGGCGCTGACCACGACCTGCGGCGGCGTGATGTCGGGAAACTGCGAAACCGGCAAAAGGAAATAACAAATCGTCCCGGCGAGCACCATGATGATGGCGATGGCCGAGGCGAAGATCGGACGATGGATGAAAAAGTTTACCACGACACGCAAACCTCTTTAGAAGAACCGGCCTCTTTAAAAGAACGGACAGACCGGGACAGCCGCCGGCCGCGCACCGAACCCGGGTCTTGCAAAAAATACGAAGACGGCGCCGCACCGCTGAGGCCCTGCTCATCGGCAACGGTCCTCAGCATCGCTTCGAAGGCGCGCGGATTGACACGGTCCGCTTTCATCACCAGCCGGATCATCGGATCCCGGATGGCTTCATCGATGGTCAAATCCTTGCGCTGCGACATTGGAGCGTCTCCATTCCAGCGATTCGCATCGGACGATCGCGAACCGGTTTTCATCTCTTCACCGGCCGGAGCCGCATGACCTGCAATTTTCACCCTTTGTGATCTGGCAGGACCAGTTCACGGCCTTGTTATTGACGGAAGGCCACATAGGTGTTACCAGTAAGTAACATTCGGATAGTTACAGACCGGTAACACCCTAGTCAAGAGGTGAACCGAATTTTTAGGGAGACAAGGAGACTGCGATGGCAGACGGCATTACCGATCGCGTGCGCCCCCGGGACCGAATCCTGGAGACGGCGCAGGACATGTTTCACAAGCATGGCATCAAGGGCGTCGGTGTCGACGCCATCACGGAAGCCGCCGGCACCAACAAGATGACGCTCTACCGTCATTTTGAGTCGAAGGACGAACTGATCGTCCAATGCCTGCGCGCGTCGGCGGCTAAAGGCGCCGCGATGTGGGACCAATTCGAGGCTGAGCATCCCGGCGACAAGCTCGCCCAGTTGCATGCCTGGATTCGCATGGCCGCTGCTTGCCTGGCGGCTGACGGTCGCGGCTGCGACATGGCCAATGCCGCCGCCGAATTGACCGAGCCGGACCATCCCGCCAGGAGCGTGATCAAGGAGCTCAAGAGCGCTCAGCGCGATCGCCTCGTTGCGCTGTGCCGGGATGCGGGCATCGGTCAGGCCGAGCTTCTGGCCGATACGCTGTCGCTGCTGTTCGAAGGGGCGCGCGTCAGCGTGCAGACCATGGGCTGCCAGGGCCCCAGCACGCAGTTCGTGCGCATGGCTGAAGGCCTGATCAGCTCTTTCAGGGCGCGCTGAATTTCAGCTTTCGGAGTTGAGGAGTCCCCATCATCCGGCGGGCTTTTGGCTATTCTCCGAACTTGCACGTCAACTCTAATTTAGATTCATTTGAGAATGAAAAAAGCCCGCTGCCGGGAGGAGGTGGCAGCGGGCTCGATTTCGAACGAGATGCGGGAGGAGGTGCACCGCGCTCAGCGTCGGCATCGCATCTGGGAGGAGTAGATGGCCGACACCCAGATGAGTAAGGGTTGCCCAATGATTCGGCAACAATGAAAGTTGCATGGCTGCTGTGCAGATTTGCGGCATCTACCCCGACTTGTCGTACAAATCGCGAGAAACCGCCACGGCGCGACTTCACTGCACCGGCACGTTTTCCTTGAAGATCAGCCGTGGCTCGATGAACTTCTTCGTCAGGTATGGCGCGGCGGATGCGATCGAGCCAAGCAGGCGGATCACAGATTGCTCGGCGATCAGCCGCGCATTCTGGTCGATGACGACATCGGCGAGGTCGTCGACGAGATAGCCGCGCGTTTCCTTGGTCAGGTCGTGGCAGATGAAGACCGGCTTCTTCTTTGGCTTGGCCTCGAGCAGCGCTCTCGCCACACCTGAGCGCCCGGCGCCGACGCAATAGATGCCGAGCAGTTCCGGCTCGTTGTGCAGCGCCTGCATCGTTGCGGTGTAGCTGCCCTCCGGTTCGTCATTGATCTCGACCGCACTCGAGACCGTGAGATTGGGGAATTCCTCTGTCAGCACCGACCGAAAGCCCATCTCGCGCTCCTCGTGCCCGCGATAGGAACGCGAGCCGACGACCATCGCCAGATGACCCTGGCGGCCATTGAGGAAGCGCCCCATCAACAGCGCCGCCGTGCGTCCGGCAACCCGGTTGTCGATGCCGACATAGGCCGAACGGGGAGCGGCTGGAACGTCGGAGACCAGCGTGACAAGGCGGATGCCTGCCTCGACCACATCGTGCAATATGTTGCGCGTTCGCGGATGATCGACGGCAATGACGCCGACGCCATTGGCCTTCAGCGACAGATTTTCAACCGCCGCCTGCAGCGCTGCCGGCGAGATGCCGCCGAGATTGTGGATCCGGCACGAGGCGACCAGCGGCAGGCGCCCCGCATAGTCCTCGATGTGCCCGGCGAGGTCGATCATGAAACCGTTGGCGCCGATCGGCAGGAAGAATTCAAGATGCGCCGGCCGCGACGGCAGCGTCACCTGATCGACCACCGGCAAATAGCCGAGCTGCTTGGCCGCCTCCATCACCCGTTGGCGGTTGGCGGCGCTCGCGCCGGCCCGGTTGTTCAGAACCCGGTCGACGGTCGCGGTCGACAGGCCGCAGCTCCTGGCTATGTCGGCAACGGTGGCTTTCATGGCTGTAGTCATAGAGCATGATCCCGAAAAGTGGGAACCGGTTTTCTCGGACAAACGGGAACCGTTTTGTCAAAAGGTCATGCTCTACAACGAGTTAGAGCGGATGCGTTTCCGTGCCAGACGGCGCGAAGACGGTTCAGCCGTGCGATGGCCCGCCTTCGATGATGGCGTCGCGGATCTCCTTGTCCGACATCCCGGTGATGATGCGTTCGACCTCGGCCACGCTGGTCTTCTTCGGGTCGATGTCGTCGGCCACCACCTTGCCCCGGCGCATGACGACGATGCGGTCAACCACCTGGAAGACATGGTGGATGTTGTGGGCGATGAAGATGCAGGAATGCCCGGAATCGCGCGCGTTGCGCACGAAGCTCAGCACGCCTTGCGTCTCGGCGACGCCGAGATTGTTGGTCGGCTCGTCGAGGATGATCAGGTCGCTGTCGAAGTGCATGGCGCGCGCGATGGCGACGGCCTGCCGCTCGCCGCCGGACAGGGAGCCGATCGGCGTCGTCGGCGGGATGTTCTTGGAGATGCCGACCTGTTTCAGCAGGTCGCGCGCGACATTGTTCATCGCCTCCTGGTCCATGCGGTTCAAAAAGCGCGGCGGTTTGATCGGCTCGCGGCCGAGGAACAGGTTGCGCGCGATCGACAGCTGAGTCACCAGTGCCGAATCCTGGTAGATCGTCTCGATGCCGTGCGCGATGGCGTCGCTGGTGCTGCGCAGATTGACCTTCTTGCCGCGGATGAAAATGTCGCCGCTGGTCAGCGGCACCGCCCCCGACAACACCTTGATCAGCGTCGATTTGCCGGCGCCATTGTCGCCGAGCAGGCCGACGATCTCCCTTTCGTTGACATGAAAATTGGCGTCTTCGAGCGCCTGCACGCGCCCGTAGGACTTTTTGATGTTGGACATGCGGATGAGCGGTTCAGCCATGGTTCTAGGTCCCTGCCTGATGCCGGCGTTCCAGCCATGAGTGCAGCGCCATCATGCCGAGGATGATGGCGCCGATGAAGATGTTGTAGGCCAGCCCGGGCACGCCGATCAGCACGATGCCGTTGCGCATGACGCGCAGGATGAGGATGCCGAGCACGGTGCCGATGATGGTGCCGCGCCCACCGGTCAGCGCCGTGCCGCCGATCACCACCATGGCGATGACTTCGAGCTCGTAGCCGGTGCCGCTGTTGGGGTTGGCGGCCGACGTGCGCAGCGACGAGATGACGCCGGCAAGCGAAGCCATCACCGACGACAGCACGAACAGGCCGATCTTGACGCCGCTGACGTTGACGCCGCGCGCCCTTGCGGCGCCTGGATTGCCGCCGGCTGCCTGGATCCAGTTGCCGGTCCGGCTTTGCGTCAGCACGTAGCCCAGCGCGATGGCCGCCGCGATGAACCAGAAGAGCGACATGTAGATGCGGAACGGGCCGATGAAGAAATCACCGACCAGCGCTTCGGCCAGCCAGCTGCCCTCGGCGCTCCACGTCCGCTGCGGAAAGCCGTCAGTGACGAACAGCGCGGTGCCGCGCACCACCAGCAGCATGCCGAGCGTCACCAGGAAGGATGGGATTTTCAGCTGCGTGACGAACCAGCCATTGACCAGGCCGATGAAGGCCGCGATCAGCAGCGCGGCGAGGAAGCCGACCTCCAGCGAGGTCAGGCCGCTGTTGAACAGCGTCCACATCAGCACCGGCGAAAAGCCGAACAGCGAGCCGACCGACAGATCGAATTCACCCGACGTCATCAACAGCGTCATCGCCAGCGCGATCAGCCCGAGTTCGACGGTGAAGGCCAGCGTGTTGGAGATGTTCTGCGGCGACAGGAAATCGTGGTTGATGCTCCAGAACACCGCGATTTCGACGATGAGCAGAACGAAGGGCCCGAATTCCGGCCTCGCGATCAGGCGTTGGATGAGCGAACGGTTTTCCACTGATAACCTGCGACAGGAAGGGGAAGGCTGAACCTCGCACGTCGTGCGAAGGGTTCGGCGAAAAAGGAAAAAGACAGTCGCGACCGCGGCTGCGGCCGCGACTGGTGAAGGTCTGGGTTATTTACCGGACAGGATGTCGTCATAGACCTGCGCGGTGTCCTTTTCATAGAGCGCGCCGGTGATGACGTTGAAGCCCGGGGGAATGCCTGACGCCGCCATGTTGGCCAGCGACAGAGCGACATAGCTGGTCGCCTGCGGGTCCTGCCACTGGCCGGCATTGACGTAGCCGGTCAGCACTTCCTGGGTGGTGTCGAGCGAGTTGCCCCAGCCGACGACCGGGATTTCGCCCGGCTTGATGCCGGCCTGGTCGAACACCCGCTTGATCGAGCCGGTGACCAGATCGCCGAGGCCGATGATTGCCTTGACCTTGGCCTTGTTGGCGGTGAGATAGTCGACCATGCGGTTGATGGCTTCGGCCTGGTCGAGGGTCGCTTCGGTGATCTCATAGGTGATCCCCAGCGGTTCGAAGACGCTCTTGATGCCTTCCTCTTCCTGGACGCCGTAGGTGGCGCCGGGGATTTCGACCGGCATCCAGACGAAGTCGCCCTTCTTCACCAGGCCCTTGTCGACCAGATATTGCGCCCAGTGCTTGCCGAAGGTGACGTTGTCGCCGCCGACATAGGCGTCGAAGCTTGCCTTGGGATCGGGCGTGTTGAAGTTGATGATCGGGATCTTGGCCGTGTTGGCTTCCTTGGCGATTTCGATCAGGCTGCCCGGATCGGGGCTGGTGGTGACGATGCCGTCGGCCTTTGCCGAGATCGCGGCGCGCACGGCCTCCTGCTGCGAGGCAACGTCGCCATTGTGGAACGAGGTGTTGACGGTGTTGCCGGTGTCCTTCGCCCATTGCTTGGCGCCGGCCAGGAAGTAGGTCCAGACCGGGTCGGCCGGGCCGCCATGCGAAATCCAGTAGAACGTCTTGGCCTGTGCCGCCGCCGGAACGGCCAGCGCCACAATCAAGCCAAGCACGAGTAATCGTAGCCTCGTCAGCATTTGCTTTCCTCCCATGTTGAAAAACGACCTCCACGTCCGGCGATGATCCGGGCCATGCCCTTGATCCTCTCCTCCTGCCAGCGCCGACCCGGATGCGCAGAGCATCTTCTTTTGCGGCCGATGGCAAGCCTCCATCCGCTCAATGGATGGTGGCGCGATGCAACGCGCCATCAGCGATCCCATCAGATCGCATCAGTTAGAGAGCAATTCCAGGAAAAGTGTGAAACGGTTTTCCGCCCGGAATTGCGTCAAACCAAGAGATAGAGATATTCCCCGGCAAGCAGGCGGGGCTTAAACTCAGGCGCGCGGATTTTCCTGAAAGCGCTCGGCCTGGCGGTTGCGCAGCACCTTGGCCAGCCGGTCGAGCGCGAGCGCCAGCACCATCACCGCGCCGATTACGAAGGGGCTCCATGCGGCGTCGATGCCGAACAGGGTCACGCCGCTCAAGATGACCTGGACGATCAGCATGCCGATCACCGCACCGAAGACGGTGCCGCGCCCGCCGGAAAGCGAGGTGCCGCCGATGATCGCCGCGGCAATCGCCATCAGCACGAAACCGCCGCCTTGGTCGACGTCGGTAACGGGAGAGCCAAGCCACAGCGCGCCCGCCAGTCCCGAGACGATGCCCATCAGCACCAGCGTCTGCAGCCGCACAGCACCTGTCGGGATGCCGGCATAGAGCGCCGCCTGCGGATTGCTGCCGACGGCCTGGATCCGGTAGCCGAAGCGGCTGCGGTGAAGCACGAGGTGCATCACCACCGCCATTGCAACGAAGACAAAGACAGCCGTCGGCACAAGGCCGAACAGCTTGCCGTGAACGATCTCAAAGAAGTCGCCGCCTGGGCTGGCCGGAGCTGTCGCTTGCATCTTGACGGCCACCGCCGCCACGCCCCGGAACATTGCAAAGGTGCCCAGCGTAACGACGATGGCCGGCAGTCGCAGCGCCACCACCAGCAGGCCGTTGACGAGGCCGAGCCCGGCGCCGAGCAGCACGCCGGCAAGGGCGGCAAGCCACGGGTCGATGCCGGCGGCCAGAAGGAATGCGGTGAGAAGGGCCGCGAGATGGAATATCCAGCCGACGGAAAGGTCGATCTCGCGGAGTGCGAGCACGAACACCATGCCGATCGCCAGCATGCCGGGATACGCAGCGGTTTCCAGCAACGACAGCACATTGGCCTCATCGAGGAAATCCGGCCGGGCAAAGCCTGTAATCGCCACCAGGACAACGAGCCCGATGAGCGGCCTGAGTTCGACGGCCAGGCGAAGGCTGCGCTTCGGGTGGGCAGCCGAACCGGCAAGCTGTAGCGTGGGATCCAATCGTGTCATGCCATGGCTCCCACGAGTTTCTTTTTCGGCCGCTCCGCCTCCGGCATCTCGCCGGTGGTGGTCAGTTGCAGCACTGTCCTTCGCTTCATCTCGGCGCCGGACAGCTCGCCGGCGACCCGGCCGCGGTGGAAGACAAGGACGCGGTTGCTGAGGTTGGTCAGTTCGGACGGCTCGACCGAACGCAGCAAAACGATACAGCCATTGGCCGCCATCTGCCGGATCAGCGCATAGATCTTGCGCTTGGCAGCCGCCTCGATACCGCCAGCCGGATTGTCTAGGAGCAGCACTTGCGGCGCCGTCTCCAGCCATTTGGCGATTACGATCTTCTGCTGATCGCCGGCCAGCAGCGAATTCACCGGCGCGTCCGGCTGGCCCTTGATGCGCAGCGCATCGATCTGCCTTGCGGCGGCGGCGATCGCGGCCTTGGGCGAGTAGCGGCGCGACCCCCAGTTGCAGGCGCCGGTAGCGATGTTGCCTATGTTGAAGGCCAGCGACCGGTCGGGCATCAGGCCGTTGCACAGGCGGTTGGCCGGCACCAGGCCGATGCCGCGCCGCGCCGCTTCGGTCGGATTTCCAGGCAAGCCGTAGCCGTCGGGGAGCCGCACCCTGCCGCTTTGCGCCTTGCGCAGGCCAAACAGCATCTCGAACAGGTGTTCAACGCCTGACCCCTCAAGCCCGGCCAAGCCGAGGATCTCGCCGGAGCGGGCGGTGAAGCTGACGCCGGAAATCCGGCCGCCGCTCAGACCCTCCACCGTGATCCGCGGCCTTATCGTGCTGGCATTGGCCGGCAGTGCAGGCGGGAACAGGCTGCCGCGCTGCTGGCCGATCATGGCGTCGATCACATCGGCTTCGCTCAACGCCGAGCGCTCACTTGTCAGCACGTCACGGCCGTTGCGCATCACGGTGACCTGGTCTGCGATCGCAAACACATCCTCCAGCCGATGCGAGACATAGAGCACGCTCGTGCCCTTGGCCTTGAGGTCTCTTAGTACGGTGAACAGGTGCTCGGTCTGGCGCCGGTCGAGCGCAGAATTCGGTTCATCGAGGATCAGCAGCCTCGGGCCTTCCAGAATTGCGCGGCCGAGTTCGACATATTGCCGTTCGCCCATGCCGAGTTGTCCCACAGGAGCGTGGACATCGACGTCGAGCTTGAGTTGCCGAAGCACGGTGCGGCTGCGTGCCTCCATCTCGCGCCTGGAGACGAAGCCATTGCGCAACGGCTCGCGATTGACGAACAGATTGGCCAGCACCGAGCGGTCGGCAAACAGGCTGAGCCCCTGGTGGACGACGCCGAAGCTGTGCTTGCGTGCAGCGATCGGGCTGTCGACGGTGACCATCTGGTCGCCGACGCGGATGGTGCCGCTGTTGGGCCGGAGCACGCCGGCAAGCAGCTTCACCAGCGTCGACTTGCCGGCGCCGCTTTCACCGACGACAGCATGGATCGTCCCCTGTCCGACAGACAGGTTCATATCCCTGAGCGCGACAACGCCGCCATAACGCATGGCGAGATTGCGCACCGATATCATCGGCAAACCGAGCATGCGATTCGGCCCCCACAGACCGCGCCCCGATCCTGGAGCGAATTTCCGATACAGTCACCCGGATTCCGCTAACAAACGGCTTACAGGGACCGGATAGGAACTTTTATCGGCTATCCGTTCGTCCTGGCTGCTCCGAAATCAGATCAGGTCGGCCTTGGCGAGGTCCCGCATGAGATGGCTGGCGCCGTAGGTCCAGTGCGGGCAATCGGGCGACAGAAGCACGCGGTTCACCAGCGCGCCGAATTTCTCCGACGAGATGGTGACGATGTCGCCGATCTTGTGGGTGAATCCCTTGCCCTTCTCGCCGCGATCCTTCGACGGCACGAACATGGTGCCGAGATAAAGCGCCAAGCCGTCGGGATACTGGTGGTGCGGCCCCATGGCGGCCGCGACCAGCTCTTCGGGCGAACGGCTGATCTCGGCCATCGAGCTCGCGCCCTCCAGCGAAAACCCGTCCTCGCCCTCGACCTGCAGCCGCACCGTGGCGCGCTTCACGTCGTCGATCGAAAATGTTGCGTCGAACAACCGGATGAAGGGCCCAAGCGAGGCCGAGGCATTGTTGTCCTTGGCCTTGCCGAGCAGCAGCGCCGAGCGTCCCTCGACGTCGCGCAGATTGACGTCGTTGCCGATGGTGGCGCCGACGATCCTGCCGGTGCTGGCGGCGATCATGGCGATCTCCGGCTCGGGGTTGTTCCAGGTCGACACCGGATGCAGCCCGACATCGGCGCCGAAGCCGACGGACGCCATCGGCTGGCATTTGGTAAAGATCTCGGCGTCGGGGCCGATGCCGACTTCCAGATATTGCGACCAGGCGCCGCGCTGGATGAGCTTGGCCTTGATCTCCATCGCTTCGGGTGAGCCGGGCTTCAGCTTCGACAGATCGTGGCCGATCAGCCCGGCAATGTCGGCGCGGATGGCGTCGGCCTTTTCCGCCGAGCCGCGCGCCTGCTCCTCGATGACGCGTTCGAGCAGGCTGACCACGAAGGTCACGCCCGACGCCTTCACCGCCTGCAGGTCGACAGGCGAGAGCAGATAGGGTTTTGCCGGATCGCGGGTGGCCTGAAAGCTGTTGGCGGCGATCGCGTCGAGCGAGCCGATCGGTTCGCCCTTGGCAGAGCGCACGTGTCCGGCCGGATCGGCCATCTCGCAGATGTCGCGTACTGTGGGTGCGGTGGTCGAGGTGACGTCGAAAACGATCCCGTCGCGCACGGTGACCACCAGAGGATGCGAGGCATCGCTTGCCCTGGCTCGGCCGATGAAGAGCCCGTCGGCGGGAAGCTGCGTTGGGTTCGTCATGGCTTACGGTCCTTTGATGATCGAGATGGCAGCTGGGCCGCGGCACTTTCACCGGATTCACGCCAAAGGTCTATCCCGTGGCGCAGGCAATTGTCGGTTCTGACATGAGGCCCGCTCTTTCAAAAAAATGAAACTAGCACTAGAATTTTCATTTTCCGCATACTCCAGGTGAAGCCTTGCCCACACCGTTTTCCGTTCCGATCTGGCAGAAGCCGCAGACCGCATCCGCCTTCCAGTTGCTCGTCACTGCGCCGGTCGACGTTGTCATCGTCGGCGGCGGCTTCATGGGCCTGTCGACCGCCTTGCACGCGGTCCGGCTCGGTCTCGGTGTACAGGTGCTGGAGGCTGGCGAGATCGGCCAGGGCGCCTCGGGCCTCAATGGCGGCCAGGTCATTCCCGGCCTGAAATATGATCCCGAATGGCTGCTCGAGCATTTCGGTCCCGAGCGCGGCCAGGCATTGGTCGATTTCGCCGCCTCCACGGCGGACGCGGTGTTCGACCTGATTCGCGGTGAAAAACTGGCGGTGCCGTTCACACGCAATGGCTGGATCCAGGCCGCGCATACCGAAACCGCATTGAAAGCGGCGGCGAACAGGGATCGTCAATGGCGGGCGCGTGGCGCCGATGTCCGGCTTCTGAATGAAAGCGAGATCGCCGCTATGACCGGCGCGCAAGGCTATCTCGGCGGCTGGCTCGACCGCCGCGCCGGCATCATCGATCCGCTCGCCTATACAGTGGAACTGGCGCGCATCGCCGCCGCCGCCGGCGCCAGCATTGCCGAGCGGCAGAAGGTGGTGAAACTCCGCAAGGAGGCCGGCCTTTGGCGTGTCTCAACCGAAAGCGGCGCCGAGGTGCGGGCGAAAGCGGTTGTCCTGGCGACGAACGCCTATACCGATGGACTGCTTCCGGGCCTCGCCGAAACGATCGTGCCGCTGCATTCCTTCCAGGTCGCGACCGCGCCGCTGTCATCCAACCTTGCGGCGACGATCCTGCCGGAAGGGCAGGCGGTGTCCGACTCCAGGCGCATTCTCGTCTACTACCGCAAAACAGCCGACGGCCATCTGGTGCTTGGCGGCCGCGGCCGCATGGCGCGGCCGAGGAGTGAGGCCGACTGGGCGCATCTGCAGCGCGCGCTGGTCCGGCTCTATCCGGCGCTCTCCGATGTTCCGATCGAGAAGCGCTGGTTCGGACGCGTGGCGATGACGCCGGATCACCTGCCGCACATTCACGAGCCCGAGAAGGGCTTGCTCGCCGTGGTCGGCTGCCAGGGCAGGGGCGTCGGCCTGATGAGCGCGCTGGGAAAGCGCATGGCGGGCTACCTGGCAAACGGCGACGCAACGCAATTGCCGTTCCCGCTGTCGCCGATCCGGCCGATTCCGTTCCACGCCTTCCGCCAGGTCGGCGTCGCCGCGACCATCGCCTGGTACCGGATGCTCGACGCCTTCGAGCGCTGATTGGGCGCCGGTCGCCTAGGCCTCGTGGATTCAGCTTGACAGTTTCACAATTATGAAAAAAGCTAAGCCGATTTCATATTTCCGTTGAGCAGTCCGATGTCGAGCATCGTTGCAACAGAAGCGCCGGCAGGGTCGTCCCGAGGCTTCCGCTTCGCCATGTTGCTGCCGGGCGGGCTGGTCACCTTGTTCCTGATCCTGTTTGCCCTTGGCCTTGTGCTCTTCCTCTCACTTCGCGGCAATGACGGTTCGCTGCTCGGCGCCGGCTTCACGGCAGGCAACTTCATCACCGTGGTCTCCGATCCGCTCTACTGGACGGTGACGCTGCGCTCGCTGGTGATCGCCGGCCTGGTGACGCTGGCGACCGTCGTCACCGCCTATCCCGTCGCCTACTATCTCGCCTTCTATGCCGGCCGCCGCCGCAGCCTGCTTTTGTTTCTGGTGACCCTGCCGTTCTGGACCAGCTATCTCCTGCGCGTCTTCGCCTGGAAGATCGTGCTCGCCTACAACGGCGTCTTGAACTCGGCGCTGATCGACAGCGGCATCTGGTCGGAGCCGACGCTGGCCTTCCTCAACACGCCGGCGGCGGTGGTCGTCACGCTGGCGCATGCCTATGCGCCCTTCGCCATCCTGCCGATCTATGTGGCGCTGGACACCATCCCGAAATCACTGCTCCAAGCCGCCTCCGATCTCGGCGCCAGACCGTTCACGGCGTTTCGCCGCGTCGTCTTGCCCAATTCGATGCCGGGCGTTCTGGCGGCCGCCCTCGTCGTCTTTGTGCCGACCGTCGGCGACTATGTCACCCCGGCCATGGTCGGCGGTCCCGCCAGCACCATGATCGGCACATTGATCCAGTCGCAGTTCGGCAAGGCCAATGACTGGCCGTTCGGGGCGGCACTTTCAGTCTGCGTGATGCTGGTCATCCTCTGCGTGGTGCTGGTCGCACGCGGCGCCGACCGCAAATTCGGCAGCCGCACATGAGCGCGGCGCGGAGAGATGATGGCCGCGGCTGGCTCGGCGTCTATGTGCTTGCCTATCTCGTCTTCCTCTATCTGCCGGTGCTGTTGATCCCGCTGTTTTCCTTCAACAACTCCATCCAGGCCGCGTTTCCGCTGCAGGGCTTCACGCTCGAATGGTATGCGACGCTCTATGGCAATCCGGCGCTGTCCGGCGCGCTTTTGAACAGTCTCGTCATTGGCGTCGTGGCCGCCGCCGGCGCCACGCTCTGCGGCATCACGGTGTCCTACATGGATCTCTATGGCCGCTCGCCGCTCGCCGCCACCATCAGCGCCATCTCCAGGCTGCCGATCCTGATCCCCGGCGTCATCGTCGGCATATCGTTGCTGATCCTCGTCAATCTCATCGGCCTCGGCCCGTCGCGCATCGCCATCGTTCTCGGCCACATACTGGTGGCGCTGCCGACCACCGTGGTGATCATGCGCAGCCGGTTTGCCGCAATTCCGAAAACCATTCGCGAGGCCGCACTCGATCTCGGCGCTTCCGACTGGACGACCTTCCGGCGGGTGATGTTGCCGCTCTCGCTGCCGGCCATCGTCTCGGCCTTCATGCTGGCCTTTCTGATTTCCTTCGACGAGTTCATCGTCGTCTTCTTCCTCGCCGGCACCGAGCCGACGCTGCCGCTCTACATCTGGAGCCAACTGCGTTTTCCTCGCTCGCTGCCGACCGTGATGGCGCTGGGGACAGCTATCCTTGCTGTGTCCGTCATCATCGCCGGCATCGCCGAAATCCTGCGCCATCGCGGGCTGAGCACAGCCCGTCGGACGGCGCCCACCAGTCCAGCCTGAACCATAACAAAAGAGGAGAACCGAAATGGCATTCGACCCGAAATCAATTACTGGGCTGAAATCGATCACTGGCCCGAAATCGATCACTGCAAAGACAGCCCGCACCGGGCTTGCCGCGCTTGCAATCGTCCTGTCGTCGACTGTCGCCTTCGCCGCCGACAAGCTGCAATATTTCACCTGGTCCGGCTATGAACTGCCAGACTTCAACAAGAGCTTCCTGACGGCCCACCCCGATGGCGTCGAGGCCTCGATCTTCGGCGACGACGACGATGCCTTCACCAAGGTCAAGGCCGGCTTCCGCCCCGATATCGCCCATCCCTGCTACGACAAGGTGGCGCGCTGGAACAAGGAAGGCCTGCTGCAGCCGATCGATACCAAGCGCATCAAGAACTGGGATTCGATCTTCCCGGTGTTCAAGAACCTGCCCGACATCCAGGCCGGCGACGGCAAGGTCTGGATGGTGCCGTGGGATTGGGGCAACACCTCGATCCTCTACCGCACCGATCTGGTGAAGAACCCGGAAGCGAGCTGGAACCTTCTGTGGGACAAGCAATATGCCGGCCGCATGGCGACCATCGATGCCGTGCATGACACCCCGATCGTTGCAGCACTTCTGGCCGGCGTAAACCCCTTCGATATGACGCCGGAGCAGATGGACAAGGTGGCGGAAAAATTGCGCGAGCAGCGTCCGCTGCTCTCCAACTACACCACCGACATGACCTCGGTCGAACAGGCGCTGGCCAGCGGCCAGCTGGTCGCCGCCATGACCTGGAACGCGTCGGCAACCTCGCTGAAGAAGCAGGGCGTGCCGGTCGAGTTCATGAAGCCGAAGGAGGGCATGCTGACCTGGGCCTGCGGCTTCGTCATGCTCAAGGACGCCAAAAACGTCGACCTCGCCTATGACTTCATCAACAGCCGGCTCGACGCCGACTCGGGTAAGTACCTGATCCAGGCCTACGGCTATGGCAGCTCGCTGAGCACCGCCTTCGCCGGCGTGGCGAAGGACGAACTGGACAAGCTGCAATTGCCGGCGGACCCGGAGGTGATGCTGAAGACCACCATCTTCACCGGACCGATGAAGCAGAATGACGATGTGGCGAAGATGTTCGAGAAGGTGAAGGCTGGGGGGTGAGCTGAGGCTGGGGTGTCCCCTTCTCCCCTTGTGGGAGAAGGTGGATCGGCGCACAGCGCCGAGACGGATGAGGGGTGTTCCAAGGAACGCCAACGTCTCACTCCGCTGGAACACCCCTCATCCGTCGCCTTCGGCGACACCTTCTCCCACAAGGGGACAAGGGGGAGCCTATCAACCCCGCGCCGCGCCAATAAAGAGACGAGGACCCACGCATGGACATGCTTGACGACGCAACCGAGAAGCCCAAGGCCGACGCCGACATCCGCGTCGGCCGGCGCGTGCGGGCGCTGCGGCTGGAGCGCAATTTGTCGTTGGCCGAGCTTGCGGCAAAAGCCGGCGTGTCGATTGGGGCGCTGAGCCAGATCGAGCGCGGCCTGTCTTCGCTGCGCGTCAAGGTGATCTGGCCGCTGGCCGCCGCTCTCGACATCGAGCCTTCGGCGCTGATCACCGACGGCAACGAAGCCGCCAACGATCTCTATTGCGTGCGCGCCGACAAAAGGCGGCAGCTCCCGGTCAAGTCGGAAGGCATCGCCAAGGCGCTGCTGTCACCGCCGGGCGCGGCGCTGACCGGCCTCTTGGTGACGGTGGAAGCCGATGGCGGCACGGCGGAAGCCTATGCGCATATCGGCCACGAATTCGGCTATGTCCTCTCGGGCGAGGTCGAACTGGTGGTGGACTCGACAAAATACGTGCTGAAGAGCGGCGACTCCTTTGCCTTCAAGAGCACGCTCCTTCATGCCTTCCGCAATCCCGGCACCGAACCTTGCCAGATCCTCTGGGTCAACACCACCAAACCCTCGGAGGTGCGCGATGGCGCCTGACGCACTGGTGCGGCTGGACAAGGTCTCGAAGGTTTTCCCCGGCGGCATTGTTGGGCTCGACGCAGTCGACCTCGATATTATCAGCGGTGAGTTCATCACCCTGCTCGGGCCCTCCGGCTGCGGCAAGACCACCAGCCTGCGCGTCATTGCCGGTTTCGAGAGCCCGTCGAGCGGCAAGGTGCTGCTCGATGGTCGCGACATCACCGCGCTCAGGCCGTTCGACCGTCCCGTCAACACCGTGTTCCAGGATTATGCGCTGTTCCCGCATATGAACGTCGCCGAGAATGTCGGCTTCGGCCTGTCGCTGCGCAAACTGTCCGGCGCCGAGCAGGGAAAGCGCGTCCGCGAAGCCCTCGACATGGTCGGCCTCGCCGACAAGCTCGGCGCCCGCGTTTCCGAACTGTCGGGTGGCCAGCGCCAGCGCGTCGCGCTCGCCCGAGCCATAGTCTGCGAGCCGCGCGTTCTGTTGCTCGATGAACCGCTGTCGGCGCTCGATGCGCATCTGCGCGAACAGATGCAGGTCGAACTGAAGCGGCTGCAGTCGCGGCTCGGCACCACCTTCGTCATGGTCACCCACGACCAGACCGAAGCGCTGTCGATCTCCGACCGCATCGTCGTCATGAACAAGGGCCGCATCGAGCAGATCGCGCCGCCGGCTACGCTTTACGACCGGCCGGCGACGAAATTCGTCGCAAGCTTTATCGGCACCATGAACCTCTTGCAATCGCGCTTCATCGGCCGCGACGGCGACCGCCTGCGCTTCGCCGCTGGCGGGCTTTCGCTGGAAGCAACATCTGAAACCGGCGACACACCCGGCGAAGGCACTGAGCGCACCATCGGCGTTCGCCCCGAGGACTTGCTGGCCACCACCGATGCCGCCGCCGGCACCGCGCCGGCGCGCGTCAACTCCATCGTCTTCCACGGCCGCACGCTGCGGCTGCATGCTGAGCTGGGGCAGGGATTGCCGGTGGTGATCGATGCGCCGCGCCAGGCCGAGGGCTTTCAATTCAGCGTCGGCGACGTGGCGCATATCAGCCTGCGCCGTGGTGCCAACTGCCCTATGCTGCCAAGCTGATCCAACCCAATCCCTTCATCGACGGTTGGATTTAACCTGCTGTGAAGATCGCCAAGGTGGAATTAAGTGTGAATTGACTCGCAAAGGAACATATTCCTACTTTGCGGGATGCCCGAACTAAGCACCCGACCGCGCCGAAATGTGCAAACCCTCTGCTTGGCGCATGAAGTCGGGCAGCTAATTCGTGTTCGATGTCGGAACTGCAACATCACTCGACACTATCTGCCTGGCGATCTCGCAAAGCTGGTTGGTGATATCCCCTTTTGGGATGTGGAGCGGCACATGCGGTGCGAGCGCTGCAAAGGTCGTGAGCTCGATGCAGGCATCATTCTGCCAAGCGCTGCTGAACGCCTTAAAATTTGCGTCAGACGTCTTGTCGAAATCCGCATGGTTCGCCGGGTAATCTGGCGAGACGACAATTGAGGAGAGCCGATTTCGGGCTAAAACAGAGACCCTTGGGCCGGGGCCTGTGGTGGGAACTTGATCTGTGTGGCTGGCTTCTCAACGATCACCAACGCGTCGTTGGGCGCCGTCCGCTGCAAACGCCGTGCTTCCGACCATGGCGCCGTCAGCCAAGCCTCGGTTTCCTCCGGCGTGGTGAGGATCACGGGCATAGCCTTCTCATGTATCGGCGCAATGAGAGCATTAGGCTTGGTGGTCATGAAGGCGTATAGCTCGAAATCGCCGGGGCCATCTTTGACCTTTCGCACGCCCCGCCAAGGCGTCCAGAAACCAGCGAAGAAGAACAGCGGCCGGCTCTCGTCTCGGGCAAACCAGTAATTTCGCTGGATTCCTGTTTCCGGGTCTTTATCGTTCGCGGCAGGGCTGGGCTCGGCAAAGCTGGTCACCGGCACGACACATCTGTGCTCGACCCCGACATACTGCTGCCAGTGCGAATATTGCGGATTGCGGACGTTGGTGGTGCCGTAGTCGGCCTTGCCTTTCATGCGCTCAGGTGGCGTTGGCAAACCCCAAAGCAGTTTCGCCAGCTCACGCTCCCCGTCCGCCGTGTTGCGAACGACCAGGCCAGGTTGATTGGGATAGACATCAAGCGAAGGCTCGAGGTTGCCGCTGATATCGCGCAGTGTGCGGGTCCATTGGCGGACCGCCTCTTGCGTCGTCGTGATGTTGTAGAGGTTGCACATGCACCCAGCATTGCGGAATTGGCTTTTGTCTGCAACCGAAGTCGCTGTCCGACGCCGCCGCAATCGTCGTCACACAGCCGCGCTATATCATCGTCCTGACACACCTTGTCAGCTGTCGTGCGGGTAAAGGTGGCGGGCCGGCAAGCGCTTCCCTACTTCAAACCAGTCTGAACAGGAGGAACACACATGACCATCGCGGATGTTGCCAAGGATTTCACTGAAATGCTCCAGCAGGGGGATCACCTGGGTGCTGGTGAAAAGTACAATGCCGATGATATCGTCAGCCTCGAAGCCATGGAGGGGCCGATGGCCATTGCCCGTGGCAAGGAAGCTCTCAGGCAAAAGGGCGAATGGTGGCAAGCGAACCACGAAGTCCATGGCGGCTCTGTCGAAGGCCCCTATGTCAACGGCGACCAGTTCGCGGTGCGCTTCAAGTTCGACATAACGCCCAAGGCCACCGGCGAACGGGTCACCATGGACGAGGTTGGCCTGTACACGGTCAAGAACGGCAAGATCACAGAAGAGCGCTTCTACTACTGAGCCTGGGTGCCGTCGGGTTCCGGCGCGCTTCGCTGCACGACCCAAAAACTAGGCGGCCGGGACAAAGTCCTGGCCGCAGTGGGAAAAGCTCAAATGGTCTTCACATACTGCGCCAACTGATCGGCCACCGTGCCCCAGCCGTCGAAGAACCCCATCTCTTCATGATTGTTGCGGGTAGCCTCGTCGCGATGGATGGCCGTTGCCGTGTAGCGCGTGCCCTTGTCATCCGACTGAAGCGAAATGACTGCGGTGATGAAGGGCTCGCCGGAGGGCCGATAGCCCGGCAGCAGCGCATCGGTCCACACCAGCCGCTCGTTCGGCACGATCTCGAGATAGCAGCAATGGCGGTCGTTGACCTCCTTGCCGTCGGGCGATTGCATGCGCGTCCGGAACAGTCCGCCCGGACGAAGGTCGATCTCGCAATCGGTGATCAGCCAGGGCTTGGGCGTGAACCATTGCTTGACATGCTCCGGCACCGTCATCGCGCTCCACAAGAGTTCGCGCGGCGCGTCGAGCTTGCGCTCCAGCACAAGGTCCAGTCTGGGGTCGGGCTTGAAGGGATAGCTCACTTTTCTTGCTCCTTGAGGCTCATCACATAGGCGTCGAATTGATCGAGTCGGCGCTCCCACAGCGTGCGCTGTTCGGCCAGCCAGTTTTCGGCGAGCTGCAGCGGTTCGGGCGCCAGCTGATAGGTCCTGGTGCGGCCGATTTTTTCCGATCGCACCAGACCGCAGCCTTCCAGCACTTTCAGATGCTCGATGAAGGAAGGCAGCGCCATCTCGAAAGGCTGCGCCAACTCGCTGACCGAGGCCGGACTGCGGTTCAACCGCTCGACCACGCGCCGCCGCGTCGGGTCAGCCAGCGCGCGGAAGATGCCGTCGATCGGCGGGAGACTTGTAGTTGGGGCGAGGAGGCTTGGCATGGGCGATCCTGAGGTCTGTCGACGCGGTGCAGGCAGATACTTAGGAAATTTCCTTAGTATTGGCAACCTCTAAAAAAGCGCCGCTAGCGATTGGGAAGCTGGCAAAGCGGGGAGGGCGGTTTTAGGCTGTCTGAGGATTCGACTGTCAGTCAAGGGAAGCGCGTTTTGACGATCACCATGTACGGCATCACCACCTGCGACACGATCCGCAAGGCGCGCACCTGGCTGGAGGGCCATGCTGTGCCCTACCGCTTTCACGACTACCGGGCCGAGGGGATAGAGGCGGGCAGACTGGACGGGTGGGTCGGCAAGGTTGGCTGGGAAAAGCTGCTCAACAAGGGCAGCACCACATTTCGCGAACTGCCGGACAAGGACAAGCAAGGGCTCGACGAGAAGAAGGCCAGGAAGCTGATGCTGGCCAACCCGACGATGATCAAGCGCCCGGTGCTCGAGGTCGGGGATGAGATTTTGGTGGGGTTCAAGCCGGAGGCTTATGAAGGGGTGGTGAAGTAGCGTAGCCTTGCCTCGTCAGCCTATGGCGTAGCAAGGAGCGAAGCGACGCAGCGCAGACCCGAGGATGACGAACGCGTGGAGGGCGATCGCTAATTGTGAAGGCTTTCGCTTGCGGCGTATGCAGCGGTTCGCTGTCTCTCAACCCGTCCCGCGCAAATATCCCGCCAACGCCACCGCATTGTTATGCGCCTCGTCATGCGCGCCATAAAGCAGCGTCACCTTGGCCTTGCCGAGCAAGCCACGCAGTTTCGCCACCGCTTCTCTATTCCCATCCAGTTCGACCGAATACCGCACCTGAAACTCCGCCCATCGCGCCGGCTCATGTCCGAACCACCTCCGCAATTCATCGCTCGGCGCGATCTCCTTCAGCCACAGCGTCAGCGCGGCATCCTCCTTGCTGACGCCGCGCGGCCAGATGCGATCGACCAGCACCCGCTGCCCGTCATCGGGCGCGGGTGCTTCGTAAATTCGCTTGACCGTCAGGTCGAAGGCCATCCGCCCCCTTTACGCCCACTCGCCCTTGCGCATCACCGGCACGCGGCGGCCATCCTTATGCACGCCGTCTATGTCGATCTTGTCCGAGCCGATCATCCAGTCGATGTGGATAAAACTCTTGTTGCCGCCGCGCTGGGCGATTTCGTCCTGGCTGAGCGAGGCGCCGTCGACGAAGCATTTTGAATAGCACTGCCCGAGCGCGATGTGGCAGGCGGCGTTCTCGTCGAACAGCGTGTTGAAGAACAGCAGGCCGCTGGCCGAGATCGGCGAGGAATGCGGCACCAGCGCCACCTCGCCGAGCCGGCGCGAACCCTCGTCGGTGTCGAGCACTCTCTTCAGCACGTCCTCGCCCTTCGAAGCCTTGGCTTCGACGATCCTGCCCTCTTCGAAACGCACCGAGATATCGTCGATCAGCGTGCCTTGGTAGGACAGCGGCTTGGTCGAGGATACATGGCCGGAGACGCGCCGTGCATGCGGCGTGGTGAAGACCTCCTCGGTCGGGATGTTCGGATTGCAGGTGACGCCGTTCTTGGCAGTCGAGGCGCCGCCCATCCATTCATGGCCATCGGCCAGCCCGACGGTCAGGTCGGTGCCCGGGCCGCTGAAATGCAGATCATGGAAATTGTGCTCGTTCAGCCACTTTGTGCGGCCGCGCAGCGCTGCATTGTGCGCCGTCCAGTTTGCGATCGGGTCTTCCACATCGACCCGTGATGCCGAAAAGATCGCATCGGCGAGCTTCACCACCGCGACATCGTCGGCATCGCCGGGGAAGACCTGTTTTGCCCAGGCGAGATCCGGGTAGGCGACGATGTTCCAGTTGATGTCGAAGCCGGTGATCTTTTCCAGCGCCGGCTGGTAGGCCATCGAGTTCGCCTTGTTGGCGCGCGCCACTTTCGCCGGGTCCTGCGCCGACAACAGCGACGGGTCCTCGCCGCGCACGGCAAGCCGCGCCGCATTGTTGGAAAAGGCCTTCGCCATGCCTTCATACATCCAGCCGGCGGCGCGGTCGAAGCCGGCATCCGCGCCGTAGCGGAAGCGCGCCAGCATGATCTCGTCATCGTTGAAGATCGGCGTCACCAGGCCGGCGCCCGCTTTATAAGCGTGCTCAACGATGCGCCTGGTCAGCGGCAGTGCGGCGATCGACGAGGTCAGCACCAGATCCTGCCCCGGCTGCAATTGCAGCCCGACCTTGATGGCGACTTCCGCCAGCCTGTCGAGCTTCACCGGGTCGATCGTTGCGGAAACGCCGCGCGAATGTGTGGTCATGATCCTGCCTGCCTTGGTCCGGGAGTGAGAGTTCCAACATAGGCCGGCGCGGCTGTCCTTTCCAGCACCGTCGCGACGGACAGCCCTAGGCAGCGCTTTCCAGCGCGCTAAACTGCGCCACGGTCGCCGCGATTTCCTCGCGGATCCAGATCTTGAAATCGCGCACCTTGCGGCTTTCGGTCTTGGTCGCCGAGGTCACCAGCCAGTAGCCGAGGCCGCTCTGCGCCCGCACGCCGAAAGGCGCGACGAGGCGGCCGTCGGCCAGCGCATCGGCGGCCAGCAATTGCCAGCCGAGCATGACGCCATGGCCGGCGATCGCCGATTCCAGGCACAGCATCGGGTCGGTGAAGCGCGCGCCCTTGCGGAAGCTGACCGGCTCGGCCCC
The DNA here is from genome assembly GCF_030323165.1 of Mesorhizobium sp. C416B. Lineage (NCBI taxonomy): Bacteria > Pseudomonadati > Pseudomonadota > Alphaproteobacteria > Hyphomicrobiales > Phyllobacteriaceae > Mesorhizobium > Mesorhizobium sp. C416B. The sequence continues at coordinate 1,725,436 of NZ_CP100471.1, read as the reverse complement.
GGCAGCCTTGAACCAGCTCTCCCAGTTGATCATCGCCCGTTCGTCGGTGATGGCGCAGGTCTGCGCCAGGTCTTCGATCGACTTCAGTTTCTTGGCGATCACCGGCGCGCAGACCGGAAAGACTTCCTGCGCCAACAAAAGTTCCGCCCGGCCGCCCGGCCATTTGCCGTCGCCAAGCCGGATGGCTATGTCGATGTCGGAGCGCTCGAGATCGGCCAGCCGCACCGAGGCGTCGATGCGCAGCAGCACGTTGGGATGGCGGTCGAAATGCCGCGACAATCGCGGCAGCAGCCATTTCGAAGCGAAGGCCGGCGCCACCGAAACCACCAGCGTGCACTGGCTTGCCTCGTCCGCCAGCGCCACCGCTTGCGCCAGCTCGCGAAAACCGGCGCCAAGCCGGGCGGAAAAAACCGTGCCGAACTCGGTCAGCACCAGCCCGCTCGCCGTTCGTTCGAACAGCGCCTGTCCAAGCTGCTTTTCGGTGCGGTTGATCTGCTGGCTGACGGCGCTGACGGAGACGTTGAGCTCGCCGGCAGCGGCCGCCAGCGAGCCGAGGCGGGCGACGGTTTCGACGGCGCGCAGGCCGTTGAGATGGACGCGGTTCAGCATAGCCATTCCAGTTTTTCTAAACCGGCGCGGCCGAAATCTCAATTGAAAGACGGCGAGACAGGGCAGATTCTAGCGGGACAGTCAGACCGAGGAGGCGAGGATGGTGACGATCGTATCATTGCTCAAAGTCTTTGCCGCCGGCTACACGCGGCGGCGCCATGACGGGGATGTCCTCAATTGGGTGACCGATCCGCTGTCGCATCCCGTGCTCGACACCATGTCGGAGCGCGAACTCGGCGACATGCCGTTTCGCCTGACGGCGCGCCGCACCGCCTACGAGACCGGCGCAATCGGCTGTGGTTGAGATTCTTAGACATTAGTCGCGAGCCACTGGCCCAACACAAAGCGGATTGTTTCGGCGGCCGCCAAATCTATTGTGCGCTGCGATGAACGCTGCGCCATCACCCTTGCGTCTAGCCGTAGCCGGCATGATCGCCATGGCCGTTGCCATGGGCATTGGCCGCTTCGTCTACACCCCGATCCTGCCCGGCATGATGGAGGAACTGCATCTGTCGCCGGCCGATGCCGGCTGGATCGCTTCGGCCAACTATCTCGGCTACCTCGCCGGCGCGCTTGCGGCGGCCGGCGGCTGGGCGCATGGGCGCGAGCGGCTGCTGATGTTTGGCGGCCTTGCCGCAAGTGCTGCGCTCGCCGGCCTGATGGGGCTGAGCGAGACGATGACCGCCTTTGTCGTCATCCGCTTCCTTGCCGGCCTGGCCAGTGCCTTCGTCATGGTGTTCATGGCCTCGATCGTCTTTGGTCATTTGGCAGCCGCCAACAGAAGCGACCTGCAGGCGCTGCATTTCGGCGGCGTCGGTCTCGGCATCGCGGCATCCTCGGCGCTGATGGCGGTTCTGGTCACCGAACATGCCGGCTGGGCGTCGGGCTGGCTGTGGTCGGCGGCGATTTCCGCCGGCGGCCTTGCGCTTGTCGCCTGGCTTGCCGGCGGCACCGCGCCCGCTACCGGCCTGGCCGGGCGCGAACCGGCGCTGCCCAAGGACCGGTCGCTGATAAAAGTTATCGTTGCCTACGGCCTGTTCGGCTTCGGCTACGTGGTGACGGCGACGTTCCTCGTTGCCATCGTGCGCCAGGGCGGCGACGGCCGCGTCTTCGAGGCGACCGTCTGGATGGTCACCGGCCTTGCCGGCTTCCCCTCGGTGTGGCTGTGGCAGAAGGTAGCGGCACGGATCGGGCTTTATGCCGCCTATGCCTTGGGCTGCCTGGTCGAATTGGTCGGCGTCACCGCCAGCGTCGCCATGGGCGGCGCCGCCGGCCCGTTGCTCGCGGGCGTCCTGCTCGGCGGCACCTTCATCGCCGTTACAGCACTCGGCCTGCAGACCGCCAGGCAGCTCGTGCCGCAGGCGCCGCGCCGGATCTTCGCCATGATGACCGCCGCCTTCGGCATCGGCCAGATCGTCGGCCCTGTCGTCGCCGGCCTGCTGGCGCAAGCCTCGGGCAACTTCTTCCTCGCCTCGATCGTCGCTGCTGGCGTATTGGTGGTATCTGCTGGGATCACCTGGTCGGCCGCGCCAAAATCGCCATGATTGTGGTCTTGCTCGATGCCGGGCATCGGGTACGGGCATTTGCTTTCCACCTAATGTGTGACTTTATGCCCGCCGAACCCCGCTGATTTGCGCACCGACCGAGGATTTCACCACAGTGTTCGTATCCTTCTTCCCGCAGCCGAAGCTGTTTTTCATCTCGGCCGTCGTCTGGACTGCGGTTCTCGTGGCAGCCTGGTTCCTCGGTGCTGACCAGCTTGGCGCGTTTCTCGGCTTGCCTCCGGCTCTTGCCGACGCGCCGCCCATCATAGGCGTCTCGGTGTTCTGGTCGCCTCCGTTCCTCTGGTTCTACATCTACTATGCGCTTGGCGTTTTGATATTCTATGGCTTCTGGCACTGGTATTCTCCGCACCCGTGGGACCAATGGTCTATCCTCGGCAGTTCGCTGCTCCTGTTCACGACCTACTTTCAGGTGCAGGTAAGCGTGGCGATCAACGCATGGTATGGACCATTCTGGGACCTCATTCAGGGCATCGTTAGCAAAACGGTCAAGGCAACCGAGGCTGATCTTTACGCTCAAATAATCACTTTCCTCGGTATCGCTCTTGTCGCGGTTACCGTGTTCGTTTTGACAAACTTCTTCGTCAGCCACTGGGTGTTTCGCTGGCGCACTGCGATGAACAATTACTACATGTCCTATTGGCCGAAGCTGCGCCATATTGAGGGCGCTGCACAGCGTGTGCAGGAAGACACGATGCGGTTTTCCAAGATAATGGAAGACCTTGGCACTAGCTTCGTCGATTCCATCATGACGCTTATCGCTTTCATGCCGATCCTGCTCAGTTATTCTAAGCATGTCACAGAGTTGCCATTGATCGGTCATGTTCCTCAGCCGCTGGTTTTGGCTGCGATCTTCTGGGCAGTCTTCGGTACAGTCATCATTGCGACCGCAGGCATCAAGCTTCCTGGCTTGCAGTTTCGTAACCAGCGCGTCGAGGCAGCATATCGCAAGGAACTCGTCTACGGTGAGGACGATCCGGCCCGGGCGCAGCCGCGGACCGTCGCGGAGCTGTTTGCGAGTGTGCGGCAAAACTACTTTCGCCTGTATTTCCACTATGTGTATTTCAACGTGGTCCGCTATCTTTATCTTCAGACCAACAACGTCTTCTCCTACTTCCTGATGGTGCCTTCCATGATCGCTGGAACGCTGACGCTGGGTCTCATCAACCAGGTCAGTTCAGCCTTCAGTCAGGTAACCAACTCATTCCAGTATCTCGTCAATTCTTGGTCGACGATTGTCGAGCTTCTGTCAGTTCACAAGCGCCTTCGCGCCTTCGAGGCGACGATTCGCGGCGAGCCGCTGCCCGACATTGACCGCCACTTCATGGAGCGTCAGGAACAGGCAAAGGAACCCGACCCGGCTTGATCCTATTTGCACAGACGGTTGGCGGCTCAGCCGCCCACCGCCGCCTGCCTCTCGCTACCACGTTGCCGCTGCACAAAATCGCGAAAACTGATGCATTCGACGTCGGCTTTCACGCACGTCTCGTCGGCAAAGCGCTCCAGCGCGTTCCAGTAGGCGCCGTTGTTCATCAAGGTGAAGTGGAAGCTCAACACCAGCGGGATGCGCTTGCCCTGATATTGCTTGTCGAAGGCGGCACGGAAGGCCTGGTAGGTCCGATCGCTGAACTCGGCTGCCTGGCTCGGCCGCTCGAAACCGCCGGAATGCCGGACATAAAGATTGTAGTCCATGGCGATCACCGGCCTTGAGTTCGGGCCTTCCGGGATCTGCGGCAGCGAAAAGCGGGTCAGGCCGCCGCCGGTCGGCGGCTCGACCGGGCCATTCGAAACGCCGCTGGCGTCATAGTGGTAGCCGGCTTCATCCAGGGCCTCGTAGAGCCCTTTGCCGGTCGAGAGGTAGGGTGCGCGAAAGCCGACAACGGCATGGGCGATAGCGCGCCAGCCTGCCGGCTCGGGCGCAATGCCGTTGATTGCATAGGCGTTCTCCAGAATGCGCTCGAACGAGGCGAATTCCTTCAGCCAGTCGGCCTTGCTCCAGTCCTTGCCGTCGAAATGGCCGCAGCCATGGCTGGCGATGTCATGGCCTTCCGAAGCGGCGAGCCCGATCTGATCGAGCCGATCGGCGACGTCCTGCTTCGAAGCGGCAAAGCCGATGTTGGATTTGCCCGCAGACTTGGCCGGAGCTGTGTAGTCGGCCCGCGTCTGCGGCGACAGCAGGAAGACGCAGGACAAAAAGTAGGTGAAATGCGCGCCGGTGCGCTTGGCCAGCGCCCGGCTGCGCTGCCATTGCGAGATCTCCCGGGCGCTATCGAACGAGATGATGACGATTTGCTTCGGCTTTGCCGGGGCAGGCGGCGCCGGCGGGTCGGCGAAAGCCGCACCAGCCATGGCAAGCACGGCTGAGGAAAACGCAACAACGCGGGACAAACGTGGCATCGGCAATCTGGGCTTGATCTGGAGGCAGTCCAAGCCGGCTATCGGCAAAATGTGGCGTGGGTGCGATCAACGTCGGCAGCTATGCGCCCGGCGATTAGCCGATTTTCCTGCCGAGCCCCTTCCATGCCCGCGAAATTTCGCTAAAACGCGGGCTCAAGAAGCGCCCCTGTTAGGGCAGCAATGGTTTTGATTGATGTCCGACGACAGTTTTATCCGCGAAGTCAACGACGAGATCCGTCGCGAGCAGGCGCAGGCGCTATGGGACCGCTTTGGTCCGGCGATCCTTGTCCTCGCCATCCTGGTGGTGCTTGGCACCGCTGCCTTCGTCGGCTACCGCTATTGGGACGAGACCCGCGCCAATCGCTCCGGCGATGCGTTCTCGCAGGCGCTGAAGCTTGCCAATGACGGCAAGAGCGACGAAGCGCTGACCGCGCTCGAACAGCTGGAAAAGGACGGCTACGGCGCCTATCCGCTGCTCGCCCGCATGCGCGCGGCAACCGTAAAGGCCGACAAGGGCGACTTTACCGCCGCCGTCGCGGATTTCGATGGCGTCGCCGCCGACACCGCCATTCCCCAGGGCATTCGCGACATGGCGCGCCTGCGGGCAGCTCTGCTGCTCGTCGACCACGGCTCCTTCGCCGACGTCTCCAGCCGCGTCGAGGCGCTGACCGCCGACAACAACACGCTGCGCCACACAGCGCGCGAAGCGCTCGGCCTTGCCGCCTGGAAAGACGGCAAGACCCAGGACGCGCTGAAACTGTTCGACCAGATCGCCGCCGATGACGGCGCCCCGCGCAATGCGCGCCAGCGGGCGACGCTGATGTCGGAATTGATCCGCGGCTCGGACGCGTCATGATACGCATCGCCCAAAGCCTGCCCTCGGGCCTGACCCAAGGGTGCGCTGCGGTTCGGGCGATGATATGGGTGGCCGGATGAGCTTCAAAGTCGCCATTATCGGCCGTCCCAACGTCGGCAAATCGACGCTTTTCAACCGGCTGGTGGGACGGAAGCTGGCGCTTGTCGACGACACGCCGGGCGTCACCCGCGACCGTCGCGTCCACGCGGCCAAACTCTACGATCTGCATTTCGACGTCATCGACACCGCCGGCTTCGAGGACGCGGCCGCCTCGACGCTGCCCGGCCGCATGCGCGCGCAGACCGAGATCGCGATCCGCGAAGCCGACCTGATCTTCTTCACCATCGACGCCAAGTCCGGGCTTTTGCCCGACGACCGCACCTTTGCCGAGATCGTGCGCAAGTCCGGCAAGCCGGTCGTGCTGGTCGCCAACAAGGCCGAGGCCAAGGGCGCCCAGGGCGGCATGCTGGAAGCCTGGGAACTGGGCTTGGGCGAGCCGATCCCGGTCTCGGCCGAGCACGGCCAGGGCATGCCCGATCTGCGCGACGCGGTGATCGAGGCGCTGGGCAAAGACCGCGCCTTCGGCGAGGAAGAAGACGAGGCCGAGGACGTCGCCGCCAGCGAGGTGCTGATCGGCGAGGACATCACCGATCCCGACGCCGAACCCGCCTATGACGACACCAAGCCGATGCGCATCGCCGTCGTCGGCCGGCCCAATGCCGGCAAGTCGACGCTGATCAACGCGTTGATCGGCGAGGAGCGGCTGCTGACCGGCCCGGAAGCCGGCATCACCCGCGATTCCATCTCCGTCGACTGGGACTGGCATGGCCGCCGGCTAAAACTGTTCGACACTGCCGGCATGCGCCGCAAGGCCAGGATCCACGAGAAGCTGGAAGTGATGTCGGTGCAGGACGGCTTGCGCGCCATCCGCTTTGCCGAGATCGTCATCATCGTGCTCGACGCCACCATCCCGTTCGAGAAGCAGGATCTGCAGATCGCCGACCTGATCATCCGCGAAGGCAGGGCGCCGGTCATCGCCTTCAACAAATGGGACCTGATCGACAATCCGCAGGAACTGCTGACGGAACTGCGCGAAAAGACCACACGGCTTTTGCCGCAGGTGCGCGGCATCCAGGCGGTGACGGTTTCGGCCGAGACCGGCCGCAGCCTCGACAAGCTGATGGATGCCGTCATCAAGACGCACAAGGTGTGGAACAGCCGCGTTTCCACCGGCAAGCTCAACCGTTGGCTGGAAAGCATTCTGGCGCATCACCCGCCACCCGCCGTCGCCGGCCGCCGGCTCAAGGTCAAATATGTCACCCAGGCCAAGACCCGGCCGCCGGGTTTCGTCGTCCAGTGCTCGCGGCCCGACGCGATGCCGCAATCCTACGTGCGCTACCTCTCCAACAGCCTGCGCGAAGCCTTCGACATGCCCGGCGTGCCGATCCGGATAGCGCTGCGGACTTCGGACAACCCGTTCGCGGGGAGAGCGAACAAGCGCAAGTGAGCGATGACGGTTGCGGAATTCTCCGCAAGATTGGCGGGACAGCACCCCCCTCTGCCCTGCCGGGCATCTCCCCCGCAAGGGGGGAGATCAGTCGTTTCGTCTTTGGAGCCTCTCTTGCAACGTTGAAAATTGGCGAAAGCATTCGCGAGATCCAATCTCCCCCCTTGCGGGGGAGATGTCCGGCAGGACAGAGGGGGGTGTGACGGAACGCTACGCTGGACAGCCGCTTCCGTCTAAGCGACCTCTCTCAACCGCTCGTCCTGCGGCAGCGCCGCCACCGCCGCCTGCCACAATATATCCGCCAGCCGCGCCGCCACCGGGTCCAGTTCGGCGTCTTTCTGGTGCAGCACCAGCGCCATGGTCGGCAGCGCGGGTAAGCCCAGCGTTTGCGGCGCCATCGCCCTGACATTGGCCGGCAGGCCGATATCCGTGCGGATGGTCAGGCCGAGGCCGGCGGCGACCGCCGCCCAGATGCCGCCAAGGCTGGGGCTGGAGAAGGCCATCCGCCATGGCAGGCCGGCGCGGTCGAGCGTTTCCGTCGTCACCGTGCGCAGCAGGCATGGCGCTTCCAGTGCCACCAGCGGCAGTGCCTCGCCCTCGCGCAGCCTGGTCTCGATCAGCTTTGCCGGCCCGATCCAGCGCAATTGCGCGTCGCCGACATGCCGGCTGTAAGGCAGCGCCTGGCCGCTGTCCCAGGCCAGCGCAATGTCGAGATTGCCTGATGTGATCCGCTCGGCGAGTTCATAGCTGCGCCCGATCCGCGCCTCGATCTTGACCTTGGGGTGCGCGCGGGCGAAGCGTCCGAGCACCTCCGGCAGCACCGCCTCGCCGAAATCCTCCTGCAGGCCGAGCCTGACCCAGCCTTCCAGTTCCACGTCGTGGATGGCCGAGGCCGCCTCGTCGTTCAACTCGAGCAGCCGCCTGGCATAGCCGAGCATGGTTTCGCCGGCTTCGGTCAACGCCAGTCCGCGGCCCGACTTGCGGAAGATCGGCGTCGCCGCCTGGTCCTCCAGCTTCTTCAGTTGCGCGCTCACCGCCGAGGTCGAGCGTCCAAGCCGGTCGGCGGCTTTGGCGAAGCTGCCGAGTTCCATGCCGGTGACGAAGCTTCGGAGGACATCGAGGTCGAAGGTTACGCGGCGCATCACAACGATCCTGTTTTTCGGGAACAATTGTCAAAAACTTCCCGATATTCGGGATGAAGTTATGGCGGTAAAGACGAGGCGTCAAGGTCCCGAAAGGGCATCAACAGGAGTCCCGCCATGTCGATTGCCGACGCAAATTGTGAGCCAGGCCGGGTTGGCCGAGCCGCCGCCGTCACGTCGAAGGCTGAACGATTTCGCGCCAATCATCGCTGGAAGGTGCTTGGCATCGGCGTTGCCGCCAATGCCAGTTTCTCCGCCACCTTCGCCGGCATACCGGCGGCGGCGGTGTTTCTGCGGTCGGGCTATCACTTGAGCAATGGCAATCTCGGCCTGGTCCTCGGTCTTCTCGGACTGGGCGTTGCCTTGAGCGAACTGCCCTGGGGTCTGCTCACCGACCGCTGGGGCGATCGCGGCGTGCTATTGACCGGCCTTGGTGCGACAGCGGCGTGGCTCGCCCTGATGGCGTTGTTCATCGTGCCCTCAGTGACCTATGTGCCTGGCGTCGCAATGCTGGCCGCATGCCTTCTGGTCACCGGCCTGCTCGGCGGCAGCGTCAACGGTTCCAGCGGCCGCGCCATCATGGCCTGGTTCCACGAAGGCGAACGTGGCTTTGCCATGAGCATCAGGCAGACCGCGGTGCCGCTCGGCGGCGGGCTCGGCGCGCTGGTCCTGCCGTCGCTGGCATCGGTGCACGGTTTCGCGGCGGTCTTCGGGCTGCTGGCCGCCATGAACGCCGTCTCTGCGCTGTTTGCCTGGCGATGGCTGCACCAGCCGCCGGAACTGGACAATGCCGGCAGCATGGCCATGGCAAAGTCGGGCGGTCCGGCGCCGCTGCGCAATGTCGAGGTCTGGCGCATCGCCACCGCCATCGGCCTGCTCTGCTTTCCGCAAGTGGCGGTGCTCACCTTCGCCTCCGTCTTCCTGCACGATTTCGCCGGCATGGCCACGCTCACGATCAGCGCCAGCCTTGCCGCGGTGCAGACCGGCGCGATGGTGATGCGCGTCTGGAGCGGCCGCTTCACCGACCGCCATGGCAACCGCCGCTGGTTCCTGCGCCTCTGCAGCATGACGAGCGCGCTTGGCTTCGCGGCCGTCGGCCTGCTGGTCCTGGCGGCAGGAGCCACGCCAGACGCCCATGCCGCGTTGATCCCGGCGATCGACGTGCTGCTGGTCGTTGCCGGCATTTCGGTCTCCGCCTGGCATGGCGTCGCCTACACCGAACTCGCCACGCTTGCCGGCGCCAGCCGCGCCGGAACCGCGCTCGGTCTTGCCAACAGCTTCGTCTTCATCGCCTTCTTCGTGGTGCCGACCGCCATTCCGGCATTGCTGCTCATCTGGTCGTGGCCTGGCGTCTGGCTGGTGGGCGCGCTCTGCGCCTTGATTGCATGGCCAATTTTCCTGCGGCCGAACTGACGGGTTGCCGGTCGGCAAACGGCGTCCCATTTCGGGCCGCTTCGGAAAAACACGATCAACCGCGTTAACCCCGCATCAAGGTTAATGCTTCACTTTGGCTCTCCAGTGGCTCAGTGGCGTTTCTGGAGAGTTCCCCGTGCATCGACGTGTCCTGAAGCGGCTGGCCGCCGCCGCCGGTGAGAAAAAACGTTCCTTCGTATCGCCATTGGTCATCGGGCTCGGCATCTGGATCGGCTTTCCGACCGTCGTCGCCTACCAGGACATGGGCAGCTTGATTTCCGGCCTCGAAGCTTCGGGCACCCGCTGGAACTCTTATGTCGAGCGCTCCGTCGCCGGCTCGGTTCATGCCGCCGAAATGCCTTTCATCGATTCCGTCACCACCGGTTCGCTCTCGGGCTCGGGCGTGCGCCTGCCCGGCGTCGGCAAGGTCTCGTTTCGCGGCAAGGGCAATGTCGCCGGCATCACGCCCGACGAGGACCGCATCATGCGCGCCGACAAGAAGGGCCGCATCATCCAGGTCTCGCCGGTGGCGCCGCCGAAGAACTTCAATGCCGGCTCGATCTTTCAGCGCACGTCCTCGCTGCTGCGGCCGAGCATGGACAGCGGCCTGAAGCTCGCCTTCGCCAAGCCCGGCATCAAGGGCAAGGAAATCCAGATCGCCCAGGCCTTCCACACCAATGTGGACAAGAAGCCCGATCCCGGCGTGCCGGCCATGCTTGCCGCCCTCGTCAACAATGACAGACCGGACGTGCTGGCCACCGCCTATGCCCAGGCCGAACCAGATTACGCCAAGGCCTCGCCCTTCGAAGCGCTGCTGCAGGACGAGGAGCCGAGCAGCGGGCGCTTCATTCCGCCGATGGCCAAGGGCGATCATTCGTGGATCCAGAACCCGCTGCCGGCCAGCGTCTTCTCCACGAAGGAGCAGGCCTGCCTTGCCAACAGCATCTATTTCGAGGCGCGCGGCGAATCCGTGCGCGGCCAGGCCGCCGTCGCGCAGGTCATTCTGAACCGAGTCCGCAATCCGGCCTATCCGAACTCGATTTGCGGCGTCGTCTACCAGAACGACAACTGGCTGAACCGCTGCCAGTTCTCCTTCGCCTGCGACGGCCGCAAGAAGCGCATCGAGAGCCCCGCCCACTACAAGACCGCGCAGGACGTCGCGATGGCGGTCACCGCCGGCAAGATCTTCATTCCCGAAGTCGGCTCATCGACCCATTACTACGCCAACTATGTCCATCCGGGCTGGGCGCGCACGATGCAGAAGATGACCAAGATCGGCCTGCATATCTTCTACCGCACGTATGGCGGCGGCTGGAGCTGAGCCCTTCGGCTTGCCTGTCGCAAACGAACCGCAAAGGCCCTGGAAGCCGAAATCGGACAGCGGTCGCCGGACGGATTCGGGGCATGTGCCGACCCGATAGTGCCGGGCACGATGTCGCACCTCGCCAAGTGGTTGATTCCAATAGAAAAAATACATGGCTTTGAAGTCCCGCCCGTGGCTTGACGGGCGCAAACCCTCTAACTATGTTGCCGGCGACTTTAGAAGCGGACGGACGGTGACGGTCTGACCGGGCAGGGGGGTTACGATGGCCGACAAGAACGGGCCAGACGGAACCGGAGAAACCGGCCGCGGCAGCAAGCACGAGGCCGACATCCGCGACGAAGATCTCGAACGCCGCCGGCGTGAGCTTGGAGCATCGCTTGCGACAAGACGGCCGGATCAGCTCGAGGGGAATGACGGCGCGAAAGCGACGGCCGGATATGGCCAGGCGCTCAAGCTGTCCAGCGAGTTCATCGCCGGGATAGTGGTGGGTGTGGGCCTTGGCTGGTTTCTGGATCGCGTGGCGGGAACCTCGCCATGGGGTCTGGTCGTCGGCTTGTTGCTGGGCTTTGGCGCCGGCGTGCTCAATGTCCTGCGTTCGTCAGGTGTTGTGGCGGAATTCGGAAAAAGCGAGAAGTCGCACGATCCGAAAGAATGAAATGGCGCGCCGCCAATGGCGCACAAGGACACTTAAGGCCGCTCGCGGTTTTGACGGGGATGTAAATGGCTGCTGACAAGGTCGATCCGATCCACCAGTTCCATATCGTCAAGCTGATTCCGATCAATATCGGAGGCTATGACCTGTCCTTCACCAATTCGTCCCTGTTCATGGTCGCGACCGTGCTCGTCGCATCGGCGTTTCTGTACCTCTCGACCTCCAGCCGCAGCCTTGTTCCCGGGCGCCTGCAGTCGGTTTCGGAAATGGGCTACGAGTTCGTCTCCAACATGCTGCGCGACGCCGCCGGAACGCAGGGCATGAAGTTCTTCCCCTTCGTGTTCTCGTTGTTCATGTTCGTACTGGTCGCCAACCTGCTTGGCCTTTTCCCGTACTTCTTCACCGTCACCAGCCACATCATCGTCACCTTCGGCCTCGCAGCCCTGGTGATCGGAACCGTCGTTGTCTACGGCTTCACGAAGCACGGTCTGGGTTTCCTCAAGCTCTTCGTGCCGCATGGCGTTCCGGTGTTCCTGCTGCCACTGGTGGTGCTGATCGAAGTGATCTCCTTCGTGTCGCGCCCGGTCAGCCTCTCGGTTCGTCTGTTCGCCAACATGCTGGCCGGCCACATCACACTGAAGGTGTTTTCGGGCTTCGTCGTCAGCCTGAGCGCGCTCGGCGCCGTCGGCGTTGCCGGTTCGGTGTTGCCGCTGGCCATGGCAGTCGCGCTGACCGCGCTGGAATTGCTGGTCGCTTTCCTGCAGGCCTACGTCTTTGCGGTGCTGACCTGCATGTATCTGAACGACGCCCTGCATCCCGGGCACTGACCTAGAATTTCCGGCATCTTTCGCCGGATGGAATTGCAACGAATTACAGATCCAAAGGAGTTTAAAATGGACGCAGAAGCAGCAAAGTACATCGGCGCCGGTATCGCTTGCCTGGGCATGGGCGGCGCGGGCATTGGCCTCGGCAACATCTTCGGCAGCTACCTGGCGGGCGCCCTGCGCAATCCGTCGGCCGCCGATGGCCAGTTCGGCCGCCTGATTTTCGGCTTCGCCGTGACCGAAGCTCTGGGCATTTTCTCGCTTCTCATCGCGCTTCTCGCCCTGTTCGGCTGAGCCCCTGTTCGGCCAATATCGGTCGGACGAGCATTGGGAAGAATTGGCTGGCCGCATTCCTGCGGCCATGCCTGATATCAGGGGATAGTCCATGTTCGTGACATCTGCGTTTGCGCAAGAGTCCGCACCCGCCGCTGAAGGCGCCCATACCGGTACGGAAGGCGGCACGCATTCCGGCGCCGGCGTGCCTGCCGAGGCGCACGGCACGTTCCCGCCATTCGATCCGGCGACGTTTCCGTCCCAGCTTCTGTGGCTGGCGATCACGTTCGGGCTGTTCTATCTGTTCCTGAAGAAGGTGGTGATGCCGCGCCTTGGCGGCATCATCGACGTCCGCAGCGATCGCATCACGCAGGACCTCGACCAGGCCGCCAGGCTGAAGGGCGAGGCCGACGCCGCCGTTGCCGCTTACGAGCAGGAACTTGCGGAAGCCAAGGCCAAGGCCAACGCGATAGGCCAGCAGGCCAACGACGCTGCCAAGGCTGAAGCCGAGGCTGCCCGCAAGAAGGTCGAGGCCGCCCTCGACAAGAAGCTCGGCGAGGCCGAGGCCAGCATTGCTTCCATCAAGGCCAACGCCATGAAGGAAGTCGGCACGATTGCCGAGGACACCGCTTCAGCCATCGTCGATGCGCTTGTCGGCGGCAAGACGAGCAAGGCCGAGATCTCGGCTGCGGTCAAATCCGTGGCCCGGTGAGGAGCACATCATGGACGCCACATCTCTCGCAACGCTCTGGGCAACAGTTGCCCTCGTCATTTTCCTCGGCGTTGCCGTTTACATCAAGGTGCCAGGCCTGATCGCCAAGTCGCTCGACGCCCGTGCGACCAAGATCAGCGACGAGCTTGCGGAAGCCCGCCGGTTGCGCGAAGAGGCCCAGCAACTGCTCGGCCAATACCAGAAGAAGCGCAAGGAAGCAGAGCAGGAGGCCGCAGCCATCGTCGCTGCCGCCAAGCGCGAGGCCGACATGCTTGCCGCCGAGGCGCACAAGAAGACCGAAGACTATGTCACCCGCCGCACCGCGCTTGCCGAGCAGAAGATCGGCCAGGCCGAGCGCGAAGCCGTCGCCGAAGTGCGCGCCAGCGCCGTCGACATCGCCGTCGAGGCGGCCCGCACGCTGCTTGCCGGCAAGATCGACGCCAAGGCCGGCGCCGACCTGTTCAAGTCCGCGCTGCAGGACGTGAAGGCCAGGCTGAACTGAGCGGGGTAACTCGCTGACATCAAGCCGCCCGGGCAACCTGGCGGCTTTTTTGTTGAGCGCGGACAATCTCCCCCCTTGAGGGGGAGATGTCGCCAAAGGCGACAGAGGGGGTCGGTGCGACCGGGCGCGACGCATTCTGCTGCGAAGAAGGGCTGGCGCTTCACGCGCGGCGACCCCCCTCTGGCCTGCCGGCCATCTCCCCCTCAAGGGGGGAGATTAGCTGTCCAACCCGACAAACCCTTCTTCCTCAACCACCTCAACTCCACCCAGCCTGAACGGCGCGAATGACGCCCGGTGCAGCCTTGCCACCGGACCATGCGCTTCGATCGCGGTGCGGTGCCGCACGGTGGCGTAGCCCATGTGGACTTCGAACCCGTAGCGTTCGTGGTGGCTGCCGCAGCCGCACATCATGCGGTCGCGCATCACCTTGGCGACGATCGAGGCGGCGGCGATCGATTGCGAGCGCTGGTCGCCCTTGATCAGCGCGCGGCCTTCGCAGAGGAGGCCCGGCGGCACATCGCGGCCATCGGCCAGCGCCAGCTTCGCCTGGATCGGCAGGCCGGCAAGGGCGCGGCGCATGGCTTCCAGGCTGGCCTTGAGGATATTGCTGCCGTCAATGCCTTCGGCGCTGACCGAGGCCATCGACACGCCGAGCGCTGACCCCAGGATTTTCAGGAACAGCGCCTCGCGCTGCAAATGGTTGAGCCGTTTGGAATCGTCTAGCCCGTCGGGAATGTTGGCGGGATCGAGGATCACCGCCGCCGCCACCACCGGCCCGGCCAGCGGACCGCGGCCGGCCTCGTCCATGCCTGCCACCGGCCACAGGCCTTCAGCCATCGCCTTCGTCTCGAAGGAGAAGTCGGGCTTTTCGACGATTTCTAAAAGAAGCGGAGAATCGGAACGCGCGCGAGCCATGTTGCGGCGAGGTTCGCATCGGCTCCGATTCTCCGCAAGTCCCTCCAGGGTCGAGTGGGGCAAGACCGGGAGGGCACCGTCTGCAGGCCGGGGGACAGGCCGGACGGGATTCTTGGGTCGCCTGCCAACCACGAGGGCAGGGCAGGCGCTACTCTCAGAGCAGCATCAGCTGCTCGGTCGCCTTGGCGGCGGCGACAAACTGGTCGGTTCGGAGCGTGCGCCGCTCGGCGTTGAGGCCGAGCCGCTTGGCCGTGATCTCGAAGCGCCGGCCGATCTGCCAGGCATAGGGGCCGGCGCCTTTCATCCGCTTGCCCCATTCCGAATCATAGTCCTTGCCGTCGCGCATCGAACGGATCAGCGACATCACGTGCCGGTAGCGGTCGGGATAATGGCGCAGCAGCCAGTCCTTGAAGATCGGCGCCACCTCGAGCGGCAGGCGCAGGATGACATAGCCGGCCTCGCGGGCGCCTGCGGCGCGTGCCGAATCGAGGATGCGCTCCATCTCCTGGTCGGTCAGGCCGGGAATGATCGGCGCCACCATGACAGAGGCCGGGATGCCGGCATCGGAAAGCTGCCGGATTGCCTCAAGCCGCTTGGTCGGCGTCGACGCGCGTGGCTCCATGGTGCGCGCCAGCATGCGGTCCATCGTCGTCACCGACAGCGCCACCTTGGCCAAGCCCCGTTCGGCCATGCGCGACAAGATGTCGATGTCGCGCGTCACCAGATGGGATTTGGTGACGATGCCGACCGGATGGCCGCGCGCCTCCAGCACTTCGAGGATCTCGCGCATGATCCGGTATTGTTTCTCGATCGGCTGGTAGGGATCGGTGTTGGTGCCGATCGCGATGGTGCGCGGCTGATAGCCATCCTTCGACAGTTCCTTGTCGAGCAGCCGCGCCGCATCCGGCTTGGCAAACAGCTTCGCTTCGAAATCCAGCCCCGGCGACAGGCCCATGAAGGAATGCGTCGGCCGGGCGAAACAATAGACGCAGCCATGCTCGCAGCCGCGATAGGGGTTGATCGAGCGGTCGAAGGAAATGTCGGGCGATTCGTTGCGGGTGATGATGGTGCGCGGCTTCTCGACCTGCACTTCGGTCTTGAACGGCGGCAATTCCTCCAGCGAATTCCAGCCGTCGTCGAACACATGCCGGCTGACCGGCTCGAACCGGCCGGACGGGTTGATGCCCGCGGAACGGCCGCGGTTGCGATCCGGACGGACGCGCATGCCGCTCTGTTCGATCATCGCATTGGCCATCTCGGCTCGCCCTGCTCCGAAAGCAGCAATGTCCGCACGCACGATATGTTCCATTTTGGCCCTTTCCCAAGGACTGTCGGCTGGCTGTCGAATCGCTCTGTTCATGAAAATAATCCTATTTCGCTGATGAGAACAAAGCAAGAACTTTTTCGTTGGGCCATGCAAAACTGGCGCTGCGCCGGGCTTTCCGCTATTCGGCTAAAAATGCTCAGCGTTCTCATCGAAACCCGGGATGACGAAGAAGGCCTTGCCCGCACGCTCGCCTCGTTGATCGGCGGCGCGGTCGAGGGCGTGGTGCGCGATGTCATCGTCTGCGACACCGGCTCGACCGACCAGACGCATCGGGTTGCCGATCATGCCGGCTGCCACTTCGTGGCCGGCGGCATTGCCGCGGGAATCAGGCAGGCGAAGGGTGACTGGCTGCTGTTTCTGGAACCCGGCGCAAGGCTGGCGGAGGGCTGGATCGACGACGTTGTCGCTCACACGGCGCGGCAAACCATGCCGGCGCGCTTTTGCCGTGCGCGCGGCAGCCGCACGCCGTTCCTGTCACGGGTGTTTTCGGGCAACCGGGCGCTGGCCGAAGGGCTGGTCATCAGCAAGCGCCAGGCCGCTGCCCTGTCGAAGAACGCGCACAGCGCCGAAGCCCTTGCGCGCGGTCTCGCCACCAGGCGGCTCGACGCCGAAATCTGGCTGGCGCCGAAGAAGTGATGTTTCTTCCTTTTCCCAGTTCACGGGGAGAAGGTGCCCGAAGGGCGGATGAGGGGCAGCGTCGGCGTCTCATCCGCATTGGCACGGTCGCAGCACCATCCCTCTTTTTCGCCGCAAAAAGCTATTGTGCATTGCACAAAAGCTGACGCGGGATTAGCATTCCGTTGATGCGGGATATCGGGGTTTGGGTAGTGCCGGAGCGGTAAGCAAGCGCCGCGTCGTCGTTGCTGCCGTTCATATCTGAGGACCCCGATGAACCTTTCGTCCCCTGACAAATCCGGCGCCCCCAGTCTGGAAGCCATTGCCCGCAACGGCAGCCTGCTCCGCCGCATTGCGGTGCGTATCCCGACCTATCTGTCCGACCTGCGCGAAAATCCCGCATGGCTGCCGATGTTCGTGCTTGCCCGCACCATGCCGGCGCGCAAACTGCACTGGCTTGGCGCCAAAGCCGCGCGCCCCGCGCAGAGTGCCGGAGCGACGATGTTCAGGGGCGTCGACCTCAAGTCGATCGTCGCGGCGCTGCGCGCCGATGGCCTGTTCTCCGGACTGGTCCTTCCGCAGGCAATCCACGAAGAGATCGCCAGCTTTGCTCAGAGCACGCCGTGCTTCGGCAATTTCGACCGCCGGCTCGAATTCATGCCCGGAGAACACGCAGAAGCCGAGAAGCGGTTCGGCCGCTCTTTGCTCAGCGGACACTATTTCGAGCGCATCCTCGGCTGCAAGGCGGCACTCGCCATCCAGAACGACCCGCTGCTGCTCGACATCGCCCAGCACTATCTGGGCGGGCAGGCAAAGCTGATCACCACGCGTGTCTGGTGGAGCTTTCCGACCGGCGAGGCTTCCGACGCCGACAAGAACCTTGCCTCGCTCGGCAAATATCATTTCGATCTCGACGACTGGCGGATGCTGAAATTCTTCTTCTATCTCAAGCCCTGCGATGCCGGCACCGGCCCGCATGTCTATGTCAAAGCCAGCCACAACAGGCGCAGCCTCAAGCACCAGCTGACGCTGCTGGTCGGCCATCCGGCGCAAGACGTGCTCAAGGTCTATGGCGACGACAGCCCGGTCACGCTGACCGGCGAGGCCGGCCTCGGCTTCGTCGAGGACCCGTTCGGCTTCCACATGGGCACCGTGCCGTCCACCACGCCACGGCTGATGATGGAGGTCGGCTTCGGCGTCTCGCCGCCCTCGCGCCGCCGCTTCCACGGCGAGCCGGTCATCCGCTGACGCCGGAGCGGATCTCGACCGGCATCCAGCGCGCTTGCCGCCGGGCAATGCGACCCTCTTTGTTCTCGGCATCATAGTCCATTGGGACCGGCTCGCGGTTGAACCGCGGCCGGTCATCCAGCGCATTGACGATGACGATCGCTCTCGGTTCGCCGTCGGTGGTCACAGCAGCGACATAGACGCCGCAGTCCCGGCAGATGAGATAATCGGCGGTGCGCAATCCGAACCGGTATCGGTGCAGCCGCGCCTCGTCCTCGACCGAGACGATCAATCGGCCCTGCGGATCGGCAGCGGCGCGCGAACCATGCCGGACACAGAACGCGCACTGGCAGGCGCGGATCTCCACCTCGGCCGGCTCGATTCCCGTTTCGAACGTCAGGTGGATGTTGCCGCAATGGCAGCCGCCGCGGTGCGCGCTCATTGGATCTCTTCCGTCTTGACTTGGCGACAGACTATCCGCCCGACGACCCGGAGGAAATGACCTCTCGAAGGCGCAGCCGCCATTCTGCCTGACAAAGGCAGCACTTGGCCGGCTTTGCCTTGGTTTACGAGGCGGCCTTGCCGCGCCGCAAATGCTCGTCCAGGCGCGGCATGATCTCGACGAAGTTGCAGGGCATGTGGCGGTAGTCGAGCTGCGGTTTCAGGATGCCGTCCCAGGCGTCCCTGCAGGCGCCGGGCGAGCCCGGCAGCACGAAGACGAAGGTGGCGTTGACGACGCCGCCCGTCGCCCGACTCTGCACTGTCGAGGTGCCGATCTTGTCGTAGGAAATGCGGTGGAACACTTCGGAAAAGCCATCCATGCGCTTCTCGAAGATCGGCTCCAACGCCTCCGGCGTCACGTCGCGGCCGGTAAAACCGGTGCCGCCGGTGGTGATGACGACATCGATGTCTTCGTCGCGCGACCAGCCCAGCACCTTGTCGCGGATTTTCTCCCGGTCGTCGGTGACGATGTCGCGCGCGGCCAGGACATGGCCGGCCTCGACGATGCGATCGGCCAGCGTCCGCCCTGATTTGTCGTCGGCAAGGCTGCGCGTATCGGACACCGTCAGCACCGCGATGCGCACCGGGATGAACAGGCGGCTTTCGTCAATTTTGGTCATCGGCCCCCTCTGAAGCGATGCTTCGTGTCGCGGCGACAAACCACTCCGGTTCGCGGCTGCGGATCTCGGCGGCGGCGCGCTTGGCGACATTGCCGGTCTCGAACAGCCCGAAGCATGTCGCGCCGGAGCCCGACATGCGCGAGAATCCAGATCCGGCCCTGTTCAGCAGGGAAAGCGCTCTGCCGATGGGCGGCTGTATTGCTTGCGCCGGTTCCTCAAGATCGTTGCGGGTGATCTCCAGCCAATTGCGGACGCCGTGGAAATCGAAACCGCGCGGCAGCGGCGGCAGTCCTTCATTGTCGCGTTTTTCAAGTGCATTGAACACATCGGGCGTCGAGACGGCGACGCCGGGATTGACCAGCACCAAAGCGAGCGCCGGAAAATCCGGCACCAGCGACAGCTCGTCGCCGACGCCACGCGCAACCAGCGGTTTTGCCGCAAGACACATCGGCACGTCGGCGCCGAGCGTGAGACCGATCCGGCTCAGTTCGGCCTCGCCGATGTCGAGCCCCCAGGTCCGGACAAGACCCTGCAATACCGCCGCCGCGTCGCTCGAGCCGCCGCCGACCCCGGATGCGACCGGCAGGTTCTTTTCCAGCCGGATGGCAACCGGCGGCGTGCTCTGCTGGCCGGCCTGCCTGCGCAGCGCCTCGCGCGCCTTCACCACCAGATTGCTGTCGTCGATCGGCACGGAAGTCGCGTAACGGCCCGATACGGAGAACCGGTCGGCGTCGGCAGGCTCGATCTCGACCCTGTCGCCGAAGCGGGTGAAAACGACCAGGCTCTCGAGCAGATGATACCCGTCGGCGCGCCTGCCGCTGACGTGCAGCGCCAGATTTATCTTGGCGGGCGCAAGCCACGTCCGGGCTGCGGCATCCAAACTGTCGGCTGCTGACGGGATGATGCTCAGTCCTTGGCCAGGCGGTATTCGCCGGTCTTGGGATCCTGGACCAGCGTGCCGTTGGTGCCGTTGGCTGCCTGCTTTTCGGTGCGCCGCACCTTGGCGGTCACACGTTCGGCCTCGCGGACGAAGGTGCGGTAGCCGAAATAAGCGGCTGCGCCGACAACTGCGAAGAAAATGATCTGTGGCATTTCAAAGCTCCTCCCTCGCAAGGCGGCAAGGCAGACTGTCAAGCCCTCATGCTAGACGCTTTCCCTGCTTTTTCAAAGCCCGAAGCGAGCCCACAATGCGCGCTCTTCCGCCGCATCGATCACGCCGCTTGCGGCGGCGGCGGCAATATCGGGCGCTGAAAAGTTCGAGCCGAACAGGCCGATGCGGCCAAACAGGCCACGCGGCGCGGTGACCAGCCTGAGCTGGGTTTTCGCGCCGAAGCGGGTTTTCAGTACCGTGCGCATGTCGCTCAACGCATCGACGAGGCCAAGCTCCAGCCCTTTCTTGCCGGTCCAGAACAGGCCGGTGAACAGGTCCGGATCGTCCTTCAGCTTGGTGCCACGGCGTTCCCTGACCAGGTCGATGAAGGTCTCGTGCACTTCCAGCTGCAGCGCCTTCAGGCGCTCGACGTCTTCCCTCTTCTCCGGCTTGAACGGGTCGAGCACCGCCTTGTTCTGGCCGGCGGTGTGGACACGGCGCTCGACACCGATCTTCTTCATCAACTCGGGAAAGCCGAACGAGGCCGAGACGACACCAATCGAACCGACGATGGAGGACGGATCGGCAAAGATCTCGTCGCCGGCGACCGCGATCATGTAGCCGCCCGAGGCCGCCACATCCTCGACGAAGACCAGCACCTTCTTGTTCTTCTCGACCGCGAGGTCACGGATGCGCTTGAAGATCAGCCGCGACTGCACCGGCGAGCCGCCAGGCGAATTGATCGAAATGGCGACGGCGGGCGCATCGAACAGGAACGCCTTTTCGATGAGGGCGGCGGTGGACGCCAAGGACAGGCTCGGCCGGAACGGGCCGCCGCCGGCCATGATGGTGCCATGCAGCCTGATGACGGGAATGGTGACGACGCTGGATCGCCAGGATTTCGGCAGCAGGCGGTTGAAAAGGCGTTTCACGAGGTGGCTGTCTCCAAATGGCTTCAACGCATGTAGGGATTTGCCGGTCAACGGCAATGCTGCAATCCATCTCAGCCAACTGTGTGCCGGTTTTGCGGCAACGACACTGACGGGCCTAAATCAATCGCCAAACAGCGACGCCAGTCCGTTGTTGATCATCTCGGTTCGTTCCGACGGGCCGTCGCCCGTTTGCCCATGCAGCATCAAAGGCTGGCGGATCGACAGCTTGCCGCGCGCGCCGAGCGCTGCCCTGACGACAATGCGGATTGCGGCTGCTTCCGGGCGCGGATGCACGGCCAGCATCTCGGCGTCGCCGAAGCGGCCCGACAGCGCATGGAGGAGGTCGCCAAGCTGTTCCGGCCGCGCAATGACGGCCAGGCCCCCGCGCGGCTTGGCGACGGCAGCCGCACTCCGGATCCAGCTTTCGAACAGCCCGTCGTCCATGACATGCGCCTGCCGCCGCAGCGGATCGGGCGTGGCGCGGTCTTGCGCCGCGTTGAAGGGCGGGTTCATGATGACGAAATCGAAGGAATTGTCGGCAAGGCCGGCTTGCGTCCGCGCCCGGCCCGACAGCGTGACGTCGGCGGTCAGCACCGAGGCGCGATTGCCGAGATGCGCATTGCCGGGATGGGCGAGCGTGGTTGTGGCGAAGCCTGCCATCTCGGTCGACCGTTCGACGAGCACGACCTGCGCCTCTGGGCAGCGCGACAGCACGGCAAGACCCGCCGCACCGGCGCCGGCGCCGAAATCGGCGAGGCGTCCAGCAAAGCCGGATGGAACTGCTGCCGCCAGCATCATGGCATCCATCCCGGCGCGATGCCCTGTCCTGGGCTGGACCAGCCAGAAGCGGCCGCGATGGAAGGCATCGACCGTATGGGCCGGCGTATCGCTGGTAAGCGCGCTCGCTTCAGCCATTATGTCTGGCGGATTTCGTTCTCGATGCCGGCGTCTTTCAAGATGCGCCGCGCCTGATCGGCCTGGACGGCATCGACCATCACGCGCTTCTGCAAAAGACCGATCGACCCTTCGAGAATGCTCATGTTCTGGTCGGCGACGAAGCAGGCGATCCCGGCATCGCGCATCAGCGATTCGACGAAGGAGATGATCACGGCATCGTTGGTGCGCACGAGTTCTATCATCGGACGAAGTTCGCAGGTTGCAGCGTTGATGTAAACGCCGGAGCATGGCGCCGAAAAGTGTGGAGCGGTTTCCGGGCAACGGCATGCGGTCGCTAAGGTTGACACGCCGTCACCGCAGCCGCGCCAATTCGCCTCTTGCCGTGCCCGTATGTGCCGCCCTAGAGTCCCAGGTGGGACCAGGGTGCCGTCGCACGCGTGATCAAAGACGGGAGTGTTTGTTGGTGGGTGTCGTTCTCAACATCGAAAACGGGAAGCGGGAACCCGCGTCCATCAAGGATCTCATCGACCTGACAGCAGCCGATATGGGGCGCGTCAACAAACTGATCCTGTCCAAGGCCGGCTCCGACGTCGAGATGATCCCGGAGGTCGCCAATCATCTGATCTCGTCGGGCGGCAAAAGGCTGCGTCCCATGCTGACGCTCGCGGCGGCCCAGATGTTCGGCTATTCTGGCGAGGGCCACGTCAAGCTCGCCACCGCGGTCGAGTTCATGCACACCGCCACGCTGCTCCATGACGACGTCGTCGACGAGAGCGGCATGCGGCGCGGCAAAAAGACTGCCCGCATGATCTGGGGCAACCAGGCGAGCGTGCTGGTCGGCGATTTCCTGCTCGGCCAGGCTTTTCGCATGATGGTCGATGTCGGTTCGCTGGAAGCGCTCGACATCCTGTCCAGCGCCGCCTCGATCATCGCCGAGGGCGAGGTGATGCAGCTGGCGGCAGCCAAGAACCTGGATACCACCGAGGACGAGCATTTCGCCGTCATCAAGGCCAAGACCGCGGCGCTGTTCTCGGCTGCCGCCGAGGTCGGCCCGGTCATCGCATCGGCGACGCGCAACGATCGCGCCGCCTTGCGCTCCTACGGCATGAATCTCGGCCTTGCCTTCCAGCTCATCGACGATGCGCTGGATTATGGCGGCTCCAGCCAGGAGCTGGGCAAGAATGTCGGCGACGATTTCCGCGAAGGCAAGGTTACACTG
Source organism: Mesorhizobium sp. C416B (assembly GCF_030323165.1). NCBI lineage: Bacteria > Pseudomonadati > Pseudomonadota > Alphaproteobacteria > Hyphomicrobiales > Phyllobacteriaceae > Mesorhizobium > Mesorhizobium sp. C416B. The sequence goes on along the minus strand of NZ_CP100471.1, from coordinate 1,702,320 downwards.
CCGGTCATCCTCGCCTACCGGCGCGGCACCAAGGCCGAGCGCACCTTCTGGAAGCGCGCCATCGAGGACAATGTCACCGACGATGCCGGCCTGGAAAAGGCGATCGGCCTGATGACCCGCCATGGCGCCATTGCCGACACCATCGGACGGGCCCGCCATTTCGGCGAGATCGCCCGCGATGCGCTGGCACCGCTGGAGGCGACGCCGCAGAAATCGGCGCTCATCGACGTCATCGACTTCTGCATCAGCCGGGTGAACTGACCCGCGCCTGGCGCCAAAGCAAGTTTGCACGCAAAATCGGGCAATCACCGCTCGACAATCGGCAGCAGTGCAAATTATCTATAAAACATGGCAAAGACCGCAGACGACACCATCGCCGTGCGCATCAGCAAGGTGCTGGCGGATCGCATCATATCGGGCGCGATCGAACCCGGCGCCCGGCTGCGGCAGGATCACATCGCCGAGGAATTCCAGACCAGCCATGTCCCGGTGCGCGAAGCCTTCCGGCGCCTGGAGGCGCAAGGGCTGGCGGTCAGTGAGCCCAGGCGGGGCGTGCGCGTCGCCGCTTTCGATCTCGGCGAGGTAAGGGAAGTCGCCGAAATGCGGGCAGCCCTCGAAGTGCTGGCGCTGCGCCATGCCGCGCCGCATCTGACGGCTTCCATTCTCAACCTTGCCGAAGAAGCCACAAAGGCCGGCGACAAATCCCGCGATGTCCGCTCTTGGGAGGAGGCCAACCGCACCTTCCACCGGCTGATCCTGGCGCCCTGCGGCATGCCGCGGCTCATCGCCACCATCGACGATTTGCACGCCGCAAGCGCCCGCTTCCTGTTCGCCGCCTGGCGCTCGGAATGGGAAATCCGCACCGACCAGGATCATCGCGCGATCCTGAGCGCGCTGCGGCAAGGCAACACCGAATCGGCCGCGGCCACGCTTGGCCGGCACGTTCAGTGGATCGGGCAGAAACCGGTCAAGACCGCGTCAGGCAAGATGCGCGAAGCGTTTGCCATTGTTGGGTAGCGATCCTTCACACCCCCCTCTGTCCTGCCGGACATCTCCCCCGCAAGGGGGGAGATCAGCAGCTTTGCCGGCTGCGTTAGTCCTGCAACGTCGGCGATTTGCGAAAGCATAGGCGACATCCGATCTCCCTCCTTGCGGGGGAGATGGCCGGCAGGCCAGAGGGGGGTGCTGTCCCGCCGGCCCTTTCCAATTCCGTTCATCTAGGCACTCAAGATCCATCCTTTTTCACCCGAGGGGTTGCCATCTCCTCGCAAGTATGGATTCGATAATAGATCGAACAACAAAATTATCTATAATTACAAACCAACAGGGAAGCCGCCATGACCGACATCGCCTTTTCGCCGTCCAAGCCGTCCTTCAGCCCGTTGCGCCTGCAAACCCGCTCGCATAGCTGGCAGGCCGCGGCCGTCGCCCTCGGTACGCTGTTTCTGGCGCTGTTGTCCCAGATCGAGGTGCCGATGGTGCCGGTGCCGGTCACCATGCAGACCTTCGCCGTGACGCTGGTCGGCGCACTTTATGGCTGGCGGCTTGGCGCCATGACCATCATCGCCTGGCTCGCCGAGGGCGCCGTGGGCTTTCCTGTCCTGTCCGGAGGGGCAGCGGGCGCGTCGTATTTCGTCGGGGCAACGGGCGGTTATCTCTTCGCCTTCCCGGTCGTCGGCGCGCTGGTCGGCTGGCTGGCCGAACGCGGCTGGAACGGCAACCGCGTGCTGCTCGCCTTCGCCGGCATGGTCCTCGGCAACCTCGCCTGCCTGGTTCTCGGCACGGCCTGGCTCGCCGTCATGATCGGCCTCGAACAGGCCATCACCTTCGGCTTCTTGCCCTTCCTCGTCGGCGGCCTGCTGAAATCGGCGCTCGGCGCCGCGACGCTCAAGCTGTTTTCCGGTAAGGCGGACCCGGCAGGAGCATGATCCCGAAAAGTGGAGTCCGGCTTTCGGAAGAGATCATGCTCAAACAAAAAGATGGAGCCCCATCCCGATATCTTCGGGATGGAACAGGCTCCGCAACCGCGTCCTAAGACCGATGACCGTCAGGCTGCGCTCCCACCATCTGCTTTGCCTGCTGACCTATGTCGGCAAGGGCTACAGCGCAGCCTTCGTCGCCCACTATGACGTGATCGCGAAACGTCTGGGCCGGGGCGAGGATATTCTGATCGTCTCCGGCCCCGACGACATCTGTCGGCCGCTGCTCGGCGAGGCCGAGCCCCACTGCTTGCGCGAAAGCGCCGCAGGCCGGGACGAGCTGGCAGCACGCGATGTCGGCAAGCTGCTGGCCCGGCCCATCGAGGCGGGCGTCCGTCTCAGCCTCGACGCGGCAACGCTTGCCGCCTTGCGCGCGGCCTTTTCAGCCGGCGTGACGCGTGAGGCCTGCCAGGGTTGCGAGTGGGCCGGCCTGTGCAGCACGATAGCGGCAGGCGGATATCGCGATGTCAGGCTGTAGCTCCCAACCCCGATCTGCTATTGTCGGAACCGACAGTGTCTGCGTCGCCATGGTTTGTTAATCGGGTGACCCGATTGTGAATTCGGCCCGGATTGAAGCCTGACCCCAAAAAGGCCATGCTTTGTCAGGAAACATCGAGTCTATGGCTTCTCCGCGCCGACGCGGGATGGCGCTTGGCTGAAAGGGATACGATGCGGCAAGGACGTGCGCGCTGGCTCGCGGGGCTGGCAATTGTGGCAGGAATGGCGATTTCTCCGCTGCCTGCCTACGCCAAGGAATCGACCGGCCCGGTCAAGATCACCTCCTTCTCGGGCGCCTATCTCGCCGCCCGCATCGCCGAAGGCGACAACGACCTCGACAATGCCATCGCTTATTACAAGCAGGCGCTCGCCTTCAATCCCGGCGACACCTCGCTGCAGCAAAGCCTGATGCTGTCGCTGATCGCGCAAGGCCGCTTCGAGGAATCGCTGGTCTATGCCGACAAGCTCAAGGCAGTTCCCGACGTCGAGCGCTTCTCGCGTCTGGCTCTGGCGGTCGATTCCTTCCACAAGAAGGATTTCACCAAGGCGCAGTACTGGCTCAAGCTGTCGCTCGAATCCGATCTCGACCGGCTGATTTCCGGCGTCATGTCCGGCTGGGCACAAGAGGGCGCCGGCGACCCCACCGGGGCGATGGCCTCGATCGACAAACTGCAGGGGCCTGACTGGTTCGGCCTGTTCAAGTCCTTCCACCGCGCGCTGATCGCCGATGCCGCAGGCCTGTCGGACAAGGCCGACGCGCTTTATGACGCGACCCTGACCGACGTCACGGCCGGCGGTGCCGCGCCCGAGACATGGATGCGCAACGCCCAGGCCTACGCGTCTTTCCTGGCGCGCAAGGGAAACAAGAACAAGGCGCTCTACGTGCTCGACAAGGCCGAGGCGTTCGCGCCCGGCAAGCTCGACATCCAGGCGCTTCGCGACAGGATCAGCAAGGGCGACAAGATCGAGCCCTTCGTCGCCAGTCCCTCCGAAGGCGCCGCTGAAATCCTGCTCGACCTCGCCATCGCGCTCAATCGCGGCGGCGGCGAGCCGTTCGTGCGCCTCTATCTGCAATATGCGCTCGCGCTCAAGCCCGACAGCGACGCCGCTTTGGTGCAGCTTGCCGCCGTTGCGGAGCAGCTGAAGGACGGCGAAGGCGCCATTGCGCTCTATAGCCGCATTCCAGCCTCCTCGCCGCTGAAGGAGCTTTCCGACCTGCAGCTCGGCCTCAACCTTGCCGATCTCAACCGTCACGACGAGGCTATCGCCCACCTCAAAGCATTCGTCGAAGCTCACCCCGATGACATGCGCGCCTATCTGGCGCTGGGCGGGGTCTATGCCTCGAAGGAGGATTTCCGCTCCGCCGCCACTCTCTACGACAAGGCGGTCGCGGTGCTGAAGACGCCGACCAATGCCAACTGGAACATCTACTATCAGCGCGGCATCGCCTATGAGCGGCTGAAGGAATGGCCCAAGGCCGAACCGAACTTCCTCAAGGCGCTGGAACTGTTCCCCGACCAGCCGCAGGTGCTGAACTATCTCGGCTATTCCTGGGTCGACATGAACATGAACCTCAAGGAAGGCCTGGCGATGATCCAGAAGGCCGTCGACCTCAGGCCGAGCGACGGCTACATCGTCGATTCGCTGGGCTGGGCCTATTTCCGCATGGGCCGGTTCGACGACGCCGTGCGCGAAATGGAGCGCGCCGTGTCGCTCAAGCCGGAAGATCCGGTGCTCAACGACCATCTCGGCGATGCCTATTGGCGCGTCGGCCGCAAGCTCGAAGCCACTTTCCAGTGGAACCAGGCGCGCGACCTGAAGCCGGATCCCGATGTGCTTGCCATTTTGCAGCAGAAGCTGATGAAGGGCCTGCCGCCGATCGAATCCAACACGGCGCAGGAAACCCCGAAAGTCAAGCCGGCCACCCCGCCAGCGCCGAAAGGGTGATCGGGCCATACTTCTGATGAAACGGGGCTCGCTGAGCCCCGTTTTTGTTTCGGCTTGGCGTCTTAGAGCAATTCCAGGAAAAGTGTGCGCGGTTTTCCGTTCGGAATTGCGACAGAACAAAGAGATAGAGACGCGCCCTATCGCGATCATCATTCTGTGGCGGAGCAAGGAGCGAAGCGACGCGGCGCAGACCATAGAATCCATGCCGTGACCTTAAGGGGTTGCGAGGGTGCAGAATTCTGCTCCGCTGCGTTCTTCGATCAAGGTCACGGAATGGATGCCAGGGTCTGCGCGACGCCGCTTCGCGGCTGCTTCGCCTGGAATGACGAAGTCGGGAAGGCTTTCAGCCAATCTCCAGCGTTGGCGCTCATTCTAGAACAGCTTTCGGTAGACGACGAACCCCGAGAGATCGCCGATCTTGTCGTAGAGCTTCATCGCCGTGTGGTTGGTTTCGTGTGTCAGCCAGTAGACGCGGCCGGAGCCTGCGGCTTGCGCCCTGGTATAGACGCCTTCGATCAGTGCCCGGCCGACGCCTTTGCCGCGCGACGCCTCATTGGTGAAGAGGTCCTGCAGATAGCAGTTCGGTGAAATCGCCGTGGTGGTGCGGTGGTAGAGATAGTGGACAAGGCCGAGAAGCTTGCCTTCGCTCTCGGCGACCAGCGCATGCATCGGCTCATAGGCATCGAAGAAGCGCGACCATGTCATTGCAGTGATGTCACCGGGCAGGGCGGTCTCGCCCGAGCGGCCGTAAAACGCATTGTAGCCGTCCCACAGCGGCAGCCATTGCTCGTAATCCTCTCGGGTGACGGGGCGTACGGTGAGCTGGCCTTGCATGGCTGAACCTCTGTCGTTGAAGCTGGGCGAGCAAACGGCCACCGGCACCGTCCGGCAATGGGCCAGTCCGAAGCAAAGCGTTCAACCTCTCATCAAGGCGGCGATAGGCGCTGCCTTGACGCTAGCCGGCCCGGCAACTAGGGAATGGCATCATTTCAGCGCTTTCCGAGGCCGCCGTGACGTCAGACAGTCCAGCCCATATACATCCCAGCCGCTCGTTCCAGGGGCTGATCCTGACCCTGCACAATTACTGGGCCGCCTATGGCTGCGTCATCCTGCAGCCTTACGACATGGAAGTCGGCGCCGGCACCTTCCATCCGGCCACCACGCTGCGCGCGCTCGGGCCCAAGGGCTGGAACGCTGCCTATGTCCAGCCCTCGCGCCGGCCCAAGGACGGCCGCTACGGCGAAAACCCCAACCGGCTGCAGCATTATTACCAGTACCAGGTGATCCTGAAGCCCAACCCGCCGAACCTGCAGGAGCTCTATCTCGGCTCGCTCAAGGCGATCGGCGTCGATCCGTTGCTGCACGACATTCGCTTCGTCGAGGACGACTGGGCAAGCCCGACGCTTGGCGCCTGGGGGCTCGGCTGGGAGTGCTGGTGCGACGGCATGGAAGTGTCGCAGTTCACCTATTTCCAGCAGGTCTGCGGCATCGAATGCGCGCCGGTGGCGGGAGAACTGACCTACGGCCTGGAGCGGCTGGCCATGTATGTGCAGGGCGTCGACAATGTCTACGACCTCAACTTCAATGGCCGAGAAGGCGCCGAAAAAGTCACCTATGGCGATGTCTTCCTGCAGGCCGAGCAGGAATATTCCAGGCACAATTTCGAATATGCCAACACCGCCATGCTGCTCAGGCATTTCGAGGACGCCGAAGCCGAATGCAAGGCGCTGCTCGCGGCCGGCGCCCCGGCTTCGAACGACAATCTGCCGATGCACCGCATGGTCTTCCCGGCCTATGACCAGTGCATCAAGGCCAGCCACGTCTTCAACCTGCTCGACGCGCGCGGCGTGATTTCGGTGACCGAGCGGCAGAGCTACATCCTGCGGGTGCGCAATCTGGCGAAAGCCTGCGGCGAGGCATTTTTGCAGACCCAGGCCGGCGGGCTCGCCGCCTGAGGTTCAGGCTCACTTCATCATTTCGGGGGAAATGTTGATTGGCGCCGAGAACTGGCCAGACGATCCCGCCATGGTCCGCATAGCCTGCCGCACACCCGGCATCGAGAAGGCGCCATGCACCTGCGCGGCGAAACAGGCGCTGAGCGCGATGATCTGGAGAAGTCTCGATGCCGTTTTCATGGTCGTTCAGCCAATAGGTCCCTGCCTGAGCGTTGGTCGCTTCAGCGCTGCGTTTGGTTCATGGAAATCTTTGATCCAAGGACGGGCGGGCTGGTTGCGGCCCGACAGGGGCGGTCAAAATTCCTGGAAACAGCGGTCAGCCGAGTTGCTATGCCCTCTTACCTCCCCCTAGATGGGGGAGGTCGCCGCGAAGCGGCGGGTGGGGGTGACAGCGCGACGTTCCATGCCAAAACTCGATCGATTCAAGCTGCAGTCTGCGCAAAGGCTTCGCGCGGCGATGACCGACGAGGAACGCATCCTGTGGCGGCATCTGTGGCGCATTCCAGTAGAAGGCACTCATTTTCGCAGGCAGGCGTCGGTAGGCGTTTACTTCCCTGATTTCATCTCCCACCGGCTGAAGCTGATCATTGAGGTGGACGGTGCCCATCACAGCTTCGATGACCAGCTGCGCCATGACGAGCGTCGAACGAAATGGTTCGAGAGCCAAGGCTACCGCGTCATTCGCTTCTGGAACCATGAAATCAAAAACGAACTGGATTCCGTGCTCGATACGATCTATGCGGCGGTGGAAGAACGAAAATCACACCTGCGTTTGCGCGATGGTGCCGAAGGTATCGGCGGCTGAGAGGTCGCCACCCCACCCCGGCGCTGCGCGCCGACCCTCCCCATCGAGGGGAGGGTGGGAGCCTAACTATGCCTGATCTGCTTCTAGAACTCCGCTCGGAAGAGATTCCCGCCCAGCCGCGCAACCGCAGCGCCGGAGGCGCGAGGACCCGCAATCAGGAAGAAGGCATGCGGGTGGAGAAACTCTGATGCCTGATCTTTTGCTAGGACTTCGCTCCGAGGAAATCCCCGCCCGGCCGCGCAACCGCAGCGCCGGAGGCGCGAGGACGCGCAATCAGGGAGAAGGCATGCGGGTGGAGAAACTCTGATGCCGGATTTGTTGCTGGAACTCCGCTCCGAGGAAATCCCCGCCCGCATGCAGCGCAAGGCGGCGGGCGATCTCAGGAAGATGCTGACCGACGGTCTGGTCGAGGCGGGTCTGACCTATGACGCCGCGCGCGAATACTGGACGCCGCGGCGCCTGGCGCTCGATGTCAGGGGCCTGACCGCGCGCTCGAAGGATATCCACGAGGAGATCAAGGGACCGTCGACGACGGCGCCGGAACAGGCGGTGCAGGGCTTTCTGCGCAAGGCAGGTCTTGCCTCGGCTGCCGAGGCGCATGTCCATTCCGATCCGAAGAAGGGCGATTTCTACGTCGCCCATATTTCGAAGCCGGGCAGGGCGGCGGAAGAAATCATCGCCGAGCTGGTGCCGGCCATCATTCGCAGCTTCCCGTGGCCGACATCGATGCGCTGGGGGCCGGCTTCGGCCAAGCCCGGTTCGCTGCGCTGGGTGCGGCCGCTGCAGACGATCCTGTGCACCTTCGGCCCGGAGACCGAGGAGCCGGTGGTGGTCGATTTCGAGATCGATGGCATCCGCTCGGGCAATATCACCTACGGCCATCGTTTCATGGCGCCGGGTGAAATCACCGTGCGTCGCTTCGACGATTACGTGACCAAGCTCGAAGCAGCGAAGGTCGTGCTCGATGGCGACCGGCGCAAGGAGATCATCCTTGCCGACGCCCGCAACCTCGCCTTCGCCAACGGGCTCGATCTGGTCGAGGACGAAGGGTTGTTGGAAGAAGTGTCGGGCCTGGTCGAATGGCCGGTGGTGCTGATGGGCGAATTCGAGCAGGCCTTTCTTGCCATACCGCCAGAAGTGGTCCGGCTGACCATCCGCGCCAATCAGAAATGCTTTGTCACCCGGCCGCAGGGCGACGGCGAAAACCTCTCCAACCGCTTCATCCTCACCGCCAACATCGAGGCCAAGGACGGCGGCAAGGAGGTCGCGCACGGCAACGGCAAGGTGGTGCGTGCCCGCCTGTCGGACGCGCTGTATTTCTGGAAGACCGACCAGGGCGATCTGCCGGATCTGGAGCAGCTCGAGGCGTCGGCGAAGAAATTCGGGCTCGATCTGAAAAAGCCGCTCGACCAGCGCATGGCCCGCCTCGACCATCTCAATGTCACCTTTCACGCCAAGCTCGGTACGCAAGGCGATCGGGTGGAGCGGATCAAGCGGCTGGCGCAGGAGCTGGCGCCAACAGTGGCGCAGTCGATCTCCCCCCTTGAGGGGGAGATGGCCGGCAGGCCAGAGGGGGTCGCTTCGGCTGCCGCGACGCCGTCCGGTCTCTCGAAGAAAGAGGGAGTTGGCACTCCACGCGAGACGACCCCCTCTGTCGCCTTCGGCGACATCTCCCCCTCAAGGGGGGAGATTACCGCGCTCGCCGCTCGCGCCGCCGTGCTGGCCAAGGCTGATCTCACGACAGAAGCAGTGGGCGAGTTTCCGGAACTGCAAGGCGCAATGGGCCGCAAATACGCGCTGCTGCAGGGTGAGCATCCGTCCGTGGCTGCGGCGATCGAGGAGCACTACAAACCGCAAGGTCCGTCGGATAGCGTGCCGACCAATCCGGTGTCGATTGCCGTCGCGCTGGCCGACAAAATCGATACGCTGGTCGGCTTCTGGGTCATTGATGAAAAGCCGACGGGGTCGAAGGACCCTTACGCGCTGAGAAGGGCCGCACTGGGCGTGGTGAGAATCCTGATCGAGAATGGGATCTCACGGCCGCTGACATCGCTCTTCGATAGTGCCTATCAAACGGCGAGTTATCTCGCGTCTAAGGCTGGACGGGCATTTGGGCCCGACCTCCTCGCCTTCTTCCACGACCGCCTGAAAGTCTATCTCCGCGACCAGGGCGCTCGGCATGATCTCATTGACGCCGTGCTGGCAGGTGGTGGAAGCGCGCCAATCTCCCCCCTTTTGGGGGCGGCGAAGCCGACAAAGGGGGGCGCTGTCCCGCCGACCTCTCATTCTGGCGCGCCCCCCTCTGCCCTGCCGGGCATCTCCCCCACAAGGGGGGAGATCGGCCAATCGCACTCGGACGACCTCCTGCAGATCGTGCGTCGCGTCGAAGCTCTGGGGTCCTTCCTCGACACCGAGGACGGCAAGAACCTGCTCGCCGGCGCCAAGCGGGCGGCCAACATTCTGGCTGCCGAGGAGAAGAAGAAAACGCTCGTCGCCGAGACTGTTGAGCCGGCGCTGTTTCGCGAGGAGGCCGAGAAATCGCTGTTTGCAGCGGTGAATCAGGCGGAGAGAGAAGCCGGCGAAGCGATTCAAAACGAAGACTTTTCCGCCGCCATGCTGGCGCTTAGCGTGCTGCGCGAACCGGTTGATTCATTCTTTGAACGTGTTCTCGTGAATGATGAGGACCAGGCCGTGCGCGCCAACCGTCTGGCATTGCTCGCCCGCATCCGCACGGCCACCGACCAGGTGGCTGATTTCTCCAGAATAGCTGGCTAGCTAAGGGACGGACAAGCCCGAACACGGGCGGCGTTCACACGCCGCCCGTCTTGTTTTCAGTCCTCCCGAGGCTGACTCCGTCAGTCCTCCAAAATGCTGACACGCACGCTGTCTGAATAGACGTCGACCTGGATCAGCGGCTCGCCATTGACGATGGCGTTCCGTGTCGAGGAGCTCATCGCGCCACCGCGCTTCAGCATGCGTTCCAGATACGCGCGATCATCGTTGCTGCGGAACCAGTCATCGCCCTGGTCGTCGGCATCGCGCCGGTGGAACTTGTGCCAGTTGGCGCGGTCCTGCCGCACCATCTGTGCTGCGCTGCTCAGCTCATAGCCGTCGCTGGCATGGTGGTCGCGATCGGAAATGCGCGCGACGTAGGACCCTAGCTCGTCACCGGCCTGCGCGCCGCCGACACCTATAGGTGACGCCAGCAACAGGCCGGCAATAGTCAAAGATTTCGTCATGTTCATGATAACCCCTCGCTCTTCTAGAACCCGGCGCGCTCATGCCAAACCCGATTGGCGAAATTGGGGCCGCCGCCGCCAAGCCGATCGTGCGCCGGGCTGTCGATTGGCGTCAAGCGGCATGGATCGGCCGACTGTCTTGGCCGACTGTTTTGGCTGAATGGCCTACTCGGCTTTGCCGACGCCCTCGATCGGCTGCTGCGGTGTTGCTGCCGGCTGCGGCGCTGCCGGTTGCGACTCGGGCTTGCCGTTCGATGCCGTTGCAGTTCCGGCTGGTGCGGTCTCTGCCGTCGGCTCAGTCGCCGGCGCCGCGGCGCTCGCCCTGGCCGGAGCCGGCGCGGCGAAGGCGCCGCCGACGATGCCGCCGCGAATGATCATCGGATCCTGCCTAGGCTTTTCGGGGATCGCCGCGACCTTTTCATAAGTCACATCGGGCTGGGCATCGCCGAGTGCGACGATCGATGGCGACGAGGCGATCCTGACCGGTTCGGATCCGCCAACCTTGATGACCGATGGCGTCGAGGTCGAGACGCCGAGAAAGACGATCGACGAGGCGTGCGCCCCACCGGTCATCGCCGCCAGGGTGAAACCAAGCGCTCCAAGCACACGCATCGACATCGAAACCGTCCCCTTGCCCGACAAGCCGCCAGCCCTAACCGCAAATAGCCTTAACCCCAGTGGATTGATGCCGGCTTGCAGGGAAACGTAGCATTTTAGGCATTGATAATTCGCCAACGCCGGCTTGCCCGAAAACCACTGCCGTATTAGAGCAATTCCAGGAAAAGTGAGTAGCGGTTTTCCGTCCGGAATTGCGCAAAAACAAATACTTAGAGCGTTTCAGCGAACCGCTGAACCGCTCTAATGCATGTCGCTCAAAAGTGGCCCCGGTTTTGAGAGAACGACATGCATCAAAACAAAGACCTAAAGCGCGTCGCATGAATCCGGTTCAGCGCGACGCGCTTTAGGTCCGGTGCCTGTGAGGTGAAGCGAGTGGCTGAGATACTATCCGTCGGCGAAGCGATGGAGCAGGCGTTGGCGCTGCTTGAGGGCGGCGACGTCGTCGCCATCCCGACGGAGACCGTCTATGGACTGGCCAGCGACGCGACCAATGGCGTCGGCGTCGCCCGCATTTTCGAAGCCAAGGGCCGGCCGCGCTTCAACCCGCTGATCGCCCATGTCGCCGATCTGGCGATGGCCGAGCGCATTGCGATCTTCGACCCGCTTTCGAAGCGGCTGGCCGAGGCGTTCTGGCCGGGGCCGCTGACGCTGGTGCTGCCGCTCCGACCCGGCAACGGCATCCATCCGCTGGTCACCGCCGGGCTCGATACGATCGCGCTGCGCATGCCGAGGGGGTTCGGCGGCGAGCTGATCGCCAGACTCGGCCGGCCGTTGGCCGCGCCCAGCGCGAACTCTTCGGGCAAGATCAGCGCCACGACGGCGCAAGCCGTCGCGGCCGATCTCGGCGCCAAAATCCAGCTGGTGGTCGATGGCGGCGCCACCCCGGTCGGGCTGGAATCGACCATCGTCAAGGTCGAAGGCAACAGCGTGCGGCTGCTGAGGCCAGGCGGCATCGCTGCCGCCGATATCGAGGCCGTCACCGGCATTAAGCTGCAGCGCGGCGCGACAGCCGGCATCGAGGCGCCCGGCATGCTGGCGTCGCATTATGCGCCGCGCGCATCGGTGCGGCTCGATGCACAGAGTGTGGCTGAAGGCGAGGCCTTGCTGGCCTTTGGTGGCGACCGCGCCGAAGGCTGGCAAGCGGCGGCCGCCTTGCGCAACCTGTCCGCGTCAGGCGATTTGCGCGAAGCCGCAAGCAATCTGTTCGCGTATTTGCAGGAACTCGACCGCAGCGGTGCGGCGACGATCGCCGTCGAGCCGATCCCGTTCGATGGGCTCGGCGAGGCGATCAACGATCGGCTGTTTCGTGCCGCTGCCCCCCGTGACAAGCTCGATTGAGCGCCATAGTTTGCGCCCATGAACGACGCACCCTTCGACCTCGATCCCGCTCTCATCGCCCGCTTCGCGGCAATCGTCGGCGACAAATATGCGCTGCGCGACCAGGCCGATATTGCGCCGTATCTGACCGAGCGGCGCGGCCTATGGCACGGCAGGACCGCCTTGGTGCTGCGCCCCGGCACCGTCGACGAGATCAGCCGGATCATGCGCCTGGCGAGCGAGACGGGAACGCCGGTCGTGCCGCAAAGCGGCAACACCGGGCTGGTCGGCGCCCAGGTGCCTGACGCATCCGGCCGCGAGATCGTGCTTTCTTTGTCGCGGCTGAACCGCATTCGCGAGATCGACGTCTTCTCCAACACGGTAACAGTCGAGGCCGGCGTTATCCTGCAGACGCTGCAGGAAGCGGCCGATGCCGCCGACCGGCTGTTTCCGCTGTCGCTCGCCGCGCAAGGGTCCTGCCAGATCGGCGGCAATCTCTCGTCCAATGCCGGCGGCACCGGCGTGCTTGCCTATGGCAATGCGCGCGAACTCTGCCTCGGCGTCGAAGTGGTGCTGCCGACCGGCGAGGTCTTCGACGATCTGCGCAAATTGAAGAAGGACAACACCGGCTACGATCTGAAGAACCTGTTCGTCGGCGCCGAAGGCACGCTCGGCATCATCACCGCAGCGGTGCTGAAACTGTTTCCCAAGCCCAAGGGGCGCGAAGTGGCCTTTGCCGGCCTGTCGTCGCCGGAAGCAGCGCTTTCGCTGTTCAGCCTGGCGATGGACCGGGCAGGGGCGGCACTCACCGCCTTCGAGCTGATCGGCCGGCGTCCGTATGATTTCACGCTGCGCCATGCGCAGGGCGTCACGCGGCCGCTGGCGCAGGATTGGCCATGGTATGTGTTGATGCAGGTGTCGTCGGGCCGTTCAGCCGAGGACGCCAGGGGGCTGATCGAAGAAGTGCTGTCGGCAGGCCTCCAGCAAGGCATCGTCGGCGACGCGGTGATCGCGGCCAGCCTGGCGCAGGGCGACGCGTTCTGGAACTTCCGCGAGGTGCTGCCGGATTCGCAAAAGCCCGAAGGTGCTTCGATCAAGCATGATATTTCGGTGCCGGTGGCATCCATCCCGGCGTTTATCGAAAAGGCGGCCGGTGCAGTGGCTTCGGTCAGTCCGCAGGCGCGCGTGGTCTGCTTCGGTCATATGGGCGACGGCAATCTGCACTACAACATCTCCCGGCCGGAGGGCGGTGACGACGAAGCGTTTCTCGGCCTCTACCACGCCATGAACCATGCCGTGCACGATGTCGTGCGCTCCTTCCACGGTTCGATCTCGGCCGAGCATGGCATCGGCCAGTTGAAGCGCGACGAACTGATCGCCACCGCGCCGCCAATGGCGATCGAACTGATGCGCCGGGTGAAGGCCGTCTTCGATCCGGCCGGCATCATGAATCCCGGTAAGGTTATCTGATCCTTTCAACATTTTGTGGCTGGTTTCATTCCGATAACCATCGCCTGAGATCAGCAAAATTTAACTGACTTTCTTAAGCCGCGCGGCAGAAGCTCGCGCTAATGTTTCACACAACGAGGCCGGGAAAACTGGCCCGGTGGGATCCGTGAAAGCGGCTCTCAGGAGAAACACAGGAAGGCAGCAGATGAACAGTGTATTGAAGCCCGTCTGGGCCGGGCGCAACATGCGCCTCGACCCATTCCGCCTGCCGCAAGTGGTGAGCTATGCCACGCGCGACGACTATGGCGACGTTACCTTCACCATCGACCAGCGCGGCGCCGTCATCCGCCGCACGCTCGAGATGAGCGGCGTGCCGGCGATCATCGCGCTGCCCGCCAACGCGTTTCGCGGCGTCGCCGCCCGCGCGATGGAGGATGCGCAAGGCAATGTCACGGTAACCCTCGAACTCCTGCACAACGACCCGATGCTGTCGGTGCCGCTGCTGGTGGCCGACGATCTCGACGACGTCGCCGCCGACTGGCGCGCCTGGGCCGACGCCTACCGGCTGCAGATGCTGCTGATCGAATCCGACGGCATTGCCCGCACGCTTGAGGAATCGCTCGGCGCCGCCATCAAGGCGCTGCCGGCCAAGGATCGCCGCAAGGGCCGGGTCTCGACCACGCGCCGCCCGCGCTTCCTCGCCCGCCGCAGGGCCGGCAATCTCGGGCTGAGGCTGGTGATCGACGGCCAGGAGATTATTTCGAGAGAATAGAGCGCTCTTCTCCTTCCCCCCTTGTGGGGGAAGGTGGATTGCCGCGAAGCGGCAAGACGGATGAGGGGTGTTCCAGGGAACGCCAACGCCTCACTCCGCTGGAGCACCCCTCATCCGTCTCGGCGCTGCGCGTCGATCCACCTTCTCCCACAAGGGGAGAAGGAAGAGGGAGCCTACACCAGCGGCTTCAGCGCCACCCACAGCGCACCGCCGATCAGGCCGAGGAAGATCAGCCAGCCGACCTGGTTGTTCGATTTGAACAGCCGCAGGCATTGATCGGGATCGTCGATATCCAGAACCGCTATCTGCCGCGCCATATGGGCGCCGGCGGCGATCAGCCCGGCCAGCGCCACCACCGGCGCCTGCGCCGAGGCGAAGGCGATGGCGAAGCAGACCAGCGTGCCGCCATAAAGCCCGACCAGCCAGGTCTTGGTGTTGTCGCCGAACAGCCGCGCCGTCGAGCGCACGCCGACGATTGCGTCGTCTTCCTTGTCCTGATGCGCGTAGATGGTGTCGTAGCCGATCACCCACAGGATCGAGCCGATATAGAGCATGATGGCCGGGCCATCGAGATCGCCGAACTCGACCGCCCAGCCCATCAGTGCACCCCAGGAGAAGGCGAGCCCGAGCACCAATTGCGGCCAGTTGGTGAAGCGCTTCATGAAGGGATAGACGGCCACGATCACCAGCGAGGCGATGCCGAGCGGAATGGCGAAGTCGTTGAACTGCAACAGCACGACGAGGCCCAGCAAGGCCTGGATGACCAGGAATATCCAGGCCTGGCGGCGCGTCACCTTGCCGGCCGGCAGCGGCCGCGAACGGGTGCGCTCGACCTTGTTGTCGATGTCCTGGTCGACAATGTCGTTATAGGTGCAGCCGGCGCCGCGCATGGCGACGGCGCCGACAAAGAACAGGAACAGGAACCACGGCGACGGCAGCAATGTCAGCAACGGATCGGTGGGGCGGGGATAGGCGCTGGCCGCTAGCGCTGCCGACCACCAGCAGGGCCACAGCAGCAATTGCCAGCCGATCGGCCGGTCCCAGCGGGCAAGCTGCGCATAAGGCCACAGCCAGCGCGGCAATATCTTGTAGACCCAATGGCCGCTCGGCGCATCGGCGACGCGGCCCTGGGCGGCTTTCGACTGGATGGTTTCCATCGTGCTGGAGTGGCAGCAGCAGCAGGCGCCGTCAAGCGGCCGCATTGTCGCTCAGGCGGTGAAAATATCGTGGCTGGCAAACCATTCCTTCGCCACCTCCGTGAAGGCCAGCGCCGCCTTCGACAGCCTTTGCCTTGTGTCATGGGTGAGGATGATGCGCTGCATCGGCAGCGGATCGGACAGCGGCTTGCAGACCAGCGGCAGCCCGTCATAACTCCTGTCGCCATAAGGCCTGGTGTAGCTCACCGCGACGCCGAAGCCGTTGGCGACCATGCTGCGCTGCAGTTCGAACGAACTCGCCGTCGATTGCGAGACCGGCGACAGGCCGCGGCTGAGGAACAGGTCCAGCATATGCTGCCAGCTATGCGGCTGGTCGGTGGTGATCAAGGGATGGGTCGCCAGCTCCGCCAGGCTGACGCTGGCCTGGCTGGCCAGCGCGTGGCCTTGCGGCAGAAGCGCGTGTGGCCGCAGCTCATGCAGCAGGATGCGGGCGAAGTGCGAGGGCAGGCCGAGATCGTAGGTCAGGCCGAGATCGATTGCCGCATCGCCGAGCCGCCGGCCCAGCGTCTCGAAGGTCTCGTCGCGGACCACCACGGTGACCGCCGGGCAGCGTTGCGAAAAAGCGCGGATCAGCGCCGGCGCGAAATAAGGCGCCAGATCCTCGAAACAGCCGAGCACAAGTTCGCCCCCGACATCGGCGTCGCGCGTCCCGAGCCCAACCAGTTCGTCCGCTTCGGCCAGCACCTGCTTTGCCTTCGCCACCGCGCTGCGGCCGAACGAGGTCAGCGCGATGCCGCTGCCGCGCTGGCGCACGAACAGTTTCTGGCCGAGCGTCGCTTCGACATTGTCGATCGCCACCGAGATCGAGGGCTGCGAGACGTTCAGCATCCGCGCGGCCGCGGTGACGCTGCCATGCCGTGCGACGGCGACGAGGTAACGCAGCTGGGTGAGGGTCAGATTCATAGTCTAAAACTATAAGAGAGATGAGAAGTTATTATTTTACGCGATGTGCGGCGGCTGCGATAGTCGGTCATCGAAACAGGGAAGACATGAGATGGCCGCCAGACATATCGATGCCGCAGCGATTGCCGACTACCAGCGCGACGGCGCGGTCTGCATACGCGGCGCTTTCAAGGACTGGGTCGGCACCATCGGCGCCGGCATCGAGCGCAACATGCAAAACCGCAGCGCCACGGCGTCGGACATCGCCAACGGCAAGGGCAGCTTCTTCGACGATTACTGCAATTGGGAGCGCATTCCCGAATTCGTCGACGTGGTGCGCAATTCCCCGGCCGCGGAACTCGCGGCAGCGGCGATGCAGTCGCGCAGCGCCCAGTTCTTCCACGACCATGTGCTGGTCAAGGAACCGGGCACGCAAAAGCCGACGCCTTGGCACCAGGACATCCCGTATTACTTCGTCGATGGCACCCAGACCGTCAGCTTCTGGATTCCGATCGATCCGGTCAAGGAAGCGACGCTGCGGCTGATCGCCGGCTCGCACAAATGGGACAAGATGATCCTGCCGGTGCGCTGGCTAGATGACAGCAATTTCTATGCCGGCGAGGGCGACTACCTCCCCGTGCCGGATCCAGACAAGGACCCGTCGCTGAAGGTGCTCGAATGGGAGATGGAACCGGGGGACGCCATCCTGTTCGACTTCCGCACCGCGCATGGTGCGCGCGGCAATCCGACCGCGGCGCGGCGCCGGGCGCTGTCGCTGCGCTGGGTCGGCGACGATGCGCGCTATGTCGAGCGCCCCGGCCGTACCTCGCCGCCCTATGCCGGCCATGACATGAAGCCCGGCCAGAAACTGCGCGAGGACTGGTTTCCAGTGGTCTTCCAGAGCTGATACCGGCCGGGGACGCCGTGCTCTCGGCGCGACGTTCCCGTGCGCAACCGGTATGGCGCAAGGTAAAACTCTTGACCCGCGCCGCCCGGGGCAATAGCGCAGTCCCTGTCGTGAAATGACAAGGGACATCGGCATGCGCGTTTTGTTGATCGGCTCCGGCGGCCGCGAACATGCCCTGGCCTGGAAGATCGCGGCCTCGCCGCTTTTGACCAGGCTCTATGCCGCGCCCGGCAATCCGGGCATCGCCCACGAGGCCGAACTGGTCAAGCTCGACATCGCCGACCATGCCGCTGTTGCCAGCTTCTGCCAGGACAACGCGATCGATCTCGTCGTCGTCGGGCCGGAAGGGCCGCTGGTCGCCGGCATTGCCGACGATCTGCGTGAGCAGGGCATCCGCGTCTTCGGCCCGTCGAAGCGGGCAGCGCGGCTCGAAGGCTCGAAAGGTTTTACCAAGGACCTTTGCGCCAAATACGGCATCCCGACCGCCGCCTATGGCCGCTTCACCGATCTTGCCTCGGCGAAAGCCTATGTCGAAAAGGTCGGCGCGCCGATCGTCATCAAGGCCGACGGGCTTGCCGCCGGCAAGGGCGTCACCATCGCCATGACGCTGGACGAGGCGCGCGCCGCCCTCGATGCTTGTTTCGACGGCGCATTCGGTGACGCCGGCGCTGAGGTAGTAGTCGAGGAATTCATGACCGGCGAGGAGGCGAGTTTCTTCTGCCTGTGCGACGGCACGACCGCACTTCCCTTTGGCACCGCGCAGGACCACAAGCGCGTCGGCGATGGCGATACCGGCCCCAACACCGGCGGCATGGGCGCCTATTCGCCGGCGCCGGTGATGAGCCCCGAAATGGTCGAGCGCACCATGCGCGAGATCGTCGAGCCGACCATGCGCGGCATGGCCGAGCTTGGCGCGCCGTTCGCCGGCATTCTGTTTGCCGGGCTGATGATCACCGACAAGGGGCCGAAGCTGATCGAATACAACACCCGCTTCGGCGATCCCGAGTGTCAGGTGCTGATGATGCGGCTGAAGGACGATCTGCTGGTGCTGCTCAACGCCGCCGTCGACGGCCAGTTGGCGCACAGTTCGATCCGCTGGCGCGACGATGCCGCGCTGACCGTGGTGATGGCGGCACAGGGCTATCCCGGGACGCCGGAAAAAGGCTCGGTCATTCGGGCTCTCGACGAAGCCGCTGGCGAAGGCGTTGAGATTTTCCATGCCGGCACTGCCATCAATGGCGGCGCGCTGGTCGCCAATGGCGGCCGCGTGCTCAACGTCACGGCATCAGGCAAGACGGTGGGCGAAGCGCAAAGCCGCGCTTACGCCGCGCTCGACCGTATCGACTGGCCGCAAGGCTTCTGCCGCCGCGACATAGGCTGGCAGGCGGTGGCGCGGGAAAAGGCCAGCGCCGCCACATAAGCCTCAGCGCTCGCGAACCAGTTCCGTCGAAGCGGTGCTGACCGGGTCGGCGGCCTGCGAGAAGGCGGCCTCGAGCAGAGCCTCCGAACGATACGTGGTCCGCTTCCAGGCGACATACTCGGCAATACCGAAGCGCGCGCGGCGCGGCACCGTCTTGACCACCGGCATGCGGAAGGCGGCGCGGAATGTCTGCCAGCGCGCGCCGAGCACCGCCACCATTTCCTCGACCGTCGGTGGCGTCGCCACATCGGCGTATGTGATGGTGACTTTGCCGGCGAGCCCGGCCGCGCGCGACACCGGCACCGGTATCGAGGCGAGGTAGTCGGGCGGCACGTCGATCAGGCCGCCGAAGGGCCATTGCTGGCGCAGTGCCGCCGCGTCCATCGGCGCGACGTTGACGTCGATGTCGTTGGGCGTGCCGGCGACGCGGTAGGGGCAGCGCAGGCGCCCGCAATTGGCCTGCGCCGAGAACTGCCACAGCGCATAGCCCTGCCAGTTGCCCATCGGAAAATGCACGTCGATGTCGGGCTTGTAGCGCGCATACCAGAGCGGCAGCCGCGACAGCAGACGGTATTGGTAGCGGTTGTCGGCGATGTACTGGGCGGTCTTGCCGTTGGTGTAGAGGATCGGGAAACGGCCGAGCCGCCGGTGCACCTGGCGCACGAATTCCTCGGCATCCTCGAGCGACATCCATTGCGAGGGGTCGTTGCCTTCGAGATCGAGGGCGAGCAGATCGTCAGGGGCTGGCTCGGCGAAATCGATGAAACTGTTGGCCTGCTCGAGCGGATTGCCGGGGCGGGCAAGATGATAGGCGCCCCATTTCAGGCCGAGCGCCTTGGCCACCACCTTGCGCGTCTGAAACAGCTCGCGCGTCACCGCAAAGCGTTTCCACAATGTCTTGCAGAGTTTGACCGTAGGCTCGTCGCCGTAGCAGAAATAGGGCGGCGGCAGCCCGTCGGAGGCCTTGTTGATGAAGCCGACAATGCGCTTGTCGGTGGCAAGCTGCGCCCAGTCGATGGAATTGTATTCATAGGCGTCGACCACCAGCGCGCGGTCGCCATCCCGCCAAGGCTCGGAAAAGTCCGAGGCTGTAGCCGCTGACGTCAGCGCCATCATCGCCGCGAGAGCGATCGCTGAGCGGCGAAGAAGATGCGCCGGCGTTTTCAAACAGGGGATCCCCGCTGACCAAACACCGATGGTGGACCGGTATGGTTAAGGAAGTGCTTTCGGGCAGGAGTCCTGTCGCTCTCGCGATTTCGTCATTCTATGGCGAAGCAAGGAGCGAAGCGACGCGGCGCGGACCATAGTATGCATTCCGCGACTTCGAAGCGTTGCCACGGCGCGGAATTCTGCACCGTTGCGCCCCTGGCGCGAGGTCGCGACATGGTACTCGGCATCCGCTACGCTCCCGCTCCACCTGTGGACGACGAAGTTCGATGAAAATCCGCGTGACAAAGTTTGACGTTTACGTAAAAAGAAGGTCGGAGGCCGCCCAGAGGCGGATGGTTTTGCATCGGCCCGGGTCCTAGGATCGAGCAGTCGGAGCAGCGGAGGAGAAGCGGCATGTACAAGGCCCCGGTCGACGACATTTCGTTCACGCTCAAGCATGTCGCCGGGCTCAAACCGGCGCTCGACAGCGGCGCGTTCGGCGACCTCGGCGAAGACCTTGTCGACGCCATCCTGGCCGAGGCCGGCCGCTTCGCCAGCGAGGAAGTGGCGCCGCTCTACAAGATCGGCGACGAGCACGGCGCGGTGCTGAAGGATGCAGCCGTGACCATGCCGCCCGGCTGGAGGGCGCTTTACCGCAGCTGGATCGGCGGTGGCTGGAACGCGCTGTCCGGACCGGAAGAATTCGGTGGCCAGGGCCTGCCGACCATGCTCGGCGTTGCCGCGCTCGAAATGTGGAACTCCGCCGCCATGGCCTTCGGCATCGGCCCGACGCTGACCATGGGCGCCGTCGAGGCGCTGGACAAGCATGCCTCCGAAGCGCTGAAGGCAAAGTATCTGGCAAAGCTCGTCTCCGGCGAGTGGATGGGGACGATGAACCTGACCGAGTCGCAGGCCGGTTCCGATCTCGCCGCCTTGCGCAGTCGCGCCGAGCCTGCCGGCGACGGCACCTACCGCATCTTCGGCCAGAAAATCTTCATCACCTATGGCGAGCATGATTTCACCGACAACATCATCCATCTGGTGCTGGCGCGGCTGCCCGACGCACCGGCCGGCACGCGCGGCATCTCGCTGTTTTTGGTGCCGAAATTCCTGGTCAATGATGACGGCTCGCTCGGCGCCCGCAACGACGTCTTCTGTTCCGGCCTCGAGCACAAGCTCGGCATCCATGCCTCGCCGACTTGCACCATGATCTATGGCGACGGGTTCCAGGGTGCTGCGCCCGGCGCCATCGGTTGGCTGATAGGCGAGGAGAACAAGGGGCTCGCCTGCATGTTCACCATGATGAACAACGCGAGGCTTTGCGTCGGCATGCAGGGCGTGGCAGTGGCCGAAGCCGCGACGCAGAAGGCGATCGCCTATGCCAATGAGCGCCGCCAGGGCAAGGCATCGGACTTTTCAGGCGCCGGGATGGCGCCGATCGTCCATCACCCCGACGTGCAGCGCAATCTCTTGACCATGAAGGCTTTGACCCAGATCGCCCGCGCCATCTCGTATTCCTGCGCCTATGCCATCGACTTCGCGCGTGTGTCGACAGGCGAGGAGGCCGCGCATTGGCGCGATCGCGCCAATCTGCTGACGCCGCTGGCCAAGGCCTTTTCCACCGATATCGGCGTCGATGTCGCATCGCTCGGCGTCCAGGTCCACGGCGGCATGGGCTTCATCGAGGAGACGGGCGCGGCCGCGCTCTATCGCGACGCCCGCATTGCGCCGATCTATGAAGGCACCAACGGCATCCAGGCGATCGACCTTGTAGCCCGCAAATTGCCGCTTGGCGGCGGCGAGCATGTGCATGGCTATATCGCCGAACTGAAGGCCATCGCCGACGAGGTGCGGACCTCGAACCTGCAGGGCTTCGGCCGCACCGCCGAAGCGCTTGACCAGGCGTTCGACGATCTCACCGAGGCGACGCGCTTCCTGCAGAAGCTGCTGGCCGACGGCCGTCTGGACGAAGCGCAAGCCGGTGCAACCCCCTATCTCAGGCTGATCTCGCTTGCTGCCGGCGGCGCTTATCTGGCGCGTGGCGGACTTGCCCAGCAGAGCCGCATCGCCCTTTGCCGCTTTTTCGCCGAAAACCTGCTCGGCGAAGTCAGCGCCTTGAAGGAACGCGTCATCGATGGCGCCGAGAGCCTCGCTACCGCCGGCAAGGCGCTGATAACGGCCTGAATACCAGAGCGCTCACCAGGGAAGAATGACCGTGACAGACCATATTCTCGTCGAGCGCCAGGGCGCCATCCAGATCATCCGCATGAACCGTCCCGACAAGAAGAACGCACTGACGCGCGCCATGTACGCGACAATGTCCAAGGCGCTGGCCGATGGCGATGCCGATCCGGCGGTCCGCGTCCATGTCTTCCTCGGTGTTTCAGGCGCCTTCTCTTCCGGCAACGATCTCGCCGATTTCCTGGTCATCGCCACCGGCGGTGAAGGCGGCAACGAGGTCTGGGACTTCCTGATGGCGCTGGCCAAAACGGAGAAGCCGATGGTCTCCGGCGTCGACGGCATTGCCGTCGGCATCGGCACCACGCTCAATTTGCATTGCGACCTGACTTTCGCCACGCCGCGCACGGTGTTCCGCACACCATTCGTCGACCTCGGCCTGGTGCCGGAGGCGGGCTCCAGCCTGCTGGCGCCGCTCATCCTCGGCAGGCAGGGCGCCTTCGCGCTGCTTGGGCTCGGCGAAGGTTTTTCCGCCGAACGCGCCAAGGCCGCCGGCCTGATCTATGAGGTGGTCGAGGAGGGCGGGCTAGAAGCCGCGGTACTCGCCGCGGCCGGCGCGATCGCCGCCAAGCCGCCGCAGGCGCTGAAGATTGCGCGTGACCTGATGCGCGCCCCGCGCGACGAGCTTGTCGCCCGCATCAAGGTGGAGAGCGAGCATTTCTCCGAGCGGCTGAAGTCCGACGAAGCGCGCGCCGCGTTGACGGCCTTCATGACGCGCAAGAAGGCCTGAACTTATCCTCAGGGATAAAGCCGTGTCTTGTCCCAGCCGCCTTCGGCGTTGCGCGAAAAGACCAGCCGATCGTGCAGCCGGAATGGCCGGTCGTGCCAGAACTCGATCGCCTGCGGCACGATGCGGAAGCCCGACCAGTGCTTTGGCCGCGGGATTTCGCCGATAGGGTAGCGCGCCGTGTATTCGGCCACCGCCTTCTCCAGGGCAAAGCGGCTTTCCAGCGGCCGCGACTGTTTCGAAGCCCATGCGCCGATCCGGCTGCCGCGCGGCCGCGTCGCGTAATAGGCGTCGGCTTCAGCGTCGCTGACGATCTCCACCGGACCGCGTATGCGCACCTGGCGGCGCAGCGATTTCCAGTGGAAGCACATCGCCGCCTTCATGCTGCCAAGAATCTCGCGGCCCTTGGCGCTCTCGAAATTCGTGTAGAAGACAAAGCCGCTTTCATCGAAACCCTTGAGCAGCACCATCCGCACATCCGGCATGCCGTCGGCATCGACGGTTGCAAGTGCTACGCCGTTGGCGTCGTTGATTTCGCTTTTCTTGGCGTCCTCCAGCCACTCAGCAAAGAGCCGGAACGGCTCGGCGGCTTCGGTAAAGTCACTACTTGTTAACTCAGTGTCACTCATAGTTTTTCTCAAATTGTCTCGAGCTTCAGGAGGTTGCCGATTGTCGCGTATCGCGCAAGCTTTTGACAGCGGGCAATGGAGCGTTATCGCTTCGGCCAGTTCGAAAGCCGTGATCGTGATTATCGCACTGCCGCTTGCCGCCTGCGGCGCCGGCGGCTTCAGCCTGGAAAAGGCCGAGGTCGATCGTTCCATCGTCACCTCAAGCGCGCCGGCGAGGGTGACATCGACGGACGCCGACAGCGCTTCCGACCAGACCACGATCGGCAATGCGGTGTCTTCGGCCGACATCGAGGAGCTTCGCGGCCAGGCCGTGCCGTGGGCGAATGCCGACACCGGCTCGCGGGGCTCCATCACCGAACTCGCCGAAGTGCAGGACAACGGCCAGGCCTGCCGCAGCTTTACCGCCTCGCGCGAAAGCTTCGACGGCGTCGCTTTGTTCAAGGGGCAATTGTGCATCGCCGCGGCCGGCGGCTGGCACATGCAGGACTTCAAACCGCTCTGATTTTTCGAGGTTTGCGGGCGCTGCAATTTCAACCCTCGATAAGCCTGTGCGCCACTGGAATTTCTTCCTATGGGAGCGCATATAAAGGCCAACGTGGATTTAACTCATTTTCCAGGGCAGGACGCATGCGCGACCCCTATGAGGTGCTGGGCGTTGCCAAGAACGCATCGGCCAAGGACATAAAATCGGCCTACCGCAAGCTCGCCAAGAAGTATCATCCGGACCAGAATCCGAATGATCCCAAGGCCAAGGACCGTTTTGCCGCCGCCAATCAGGCCTATGAGGTCGTCGGCGACGAGAAGAACCGTGCGGCCTTCGACCGCGGCGAGATCGACGCCGACGGCAAGCCGAAATTCCAGGGCTTCGAGGGTGCAGCCGGCGGCGGCGATCCGTTCGGTGGCTTCCGCCGCCAGCAGGGCGCCGGCGGCTCGCGCTTCGAATTCCGATCGGGGCGTCCGGGCGGCGATCCGTTCGACGGCAACAGCGACATTTTCAGCCAGATCTTCGGCGACGCCTTTTCCGGCGCGCGTGGCGCCGGAACAGGCGACCGCCGCCAGCAGGCGACCGCCGCCGATCTCAACGTGACGCTCGACGTCACCATCGAGGAGATAGCGACCGCCGAAAAGGTGACGGCGATGTTCCCCGACGGCCGCAAGATTGCGGTCAAGCTGCCGGTCTATGTCGAGGACGGACAGACCATCCGGCTGAAGGGCCAGGGCGAGCAGGGGCCGGGACAGCCGGGCGATGCGCTGGTCAAGATCCGTATCCGCAGGCACCCGCGCTACCGCATCGAGGGCCGTGACCTGCATGCCGATCTGGAGGTAGCGCTTGCCGATGCGGTGCTGGGCGCCAAGGTGCCGGTCGACACGCCGACCGGCAGGCTGGCGGTCAACATTCCGGCCTGGTCGAGCTCCGATAAGGTGCTGCGCCTGAAGGGCAGGGGCTTGCCGGAAAAGGCGGGTGGCCATGGCGATCTCTACGCCCATGTCCGCATCATGCTGCCGGAAGGCGGCGACAGCGAACTCGAAGCGCTGATGCGCAGCCGCAAAGGCTGACGCGGCTGGACTTGTCTGGCTAGCTGCCGGGCGCTGCTTCCTCCATCCGCCGGATGGTTTCGCCGAAGCGGCGCAACGCCTGCCGCACCGGGACATGCGGGCTCTCGATCTCAAGCAGGATCATCGTCTCGCTGCCGAGGAATGCGGCGCTGACCAGGCTGGTTACTTCGGCGGCGGAGAATGGCCCGAGGCCGCCGAACCGCCGCTCCGCCTCTTGCGCCAGTCCGTCCAGCAGTTCGAACCAGCCGCGCAGGTCGCGGCGCACCGCCTTGGCGATCTCGGGGCTCGACAGGCTTGCCGCGATCATCTCGTGCAGGATCCGGACATAGCCGGACGCCAGATCATCGTCGAGGAAATCGCAAGCGCGCTCCCAGCGTTGCCACAGCGGCATAGGTGCCGCAAAAGTCTCCGCCTGGCGCTTCAGCAGGCCCTCGTTCAGATGGTCGAGCAGGGCCAGGAACAGCCGTTCCTTGGAGCCGAAATGGTAATGGATCTGGCTGAGCGGAACGCCGGCGATCTCGGCAACGCGGCGCGTCGACAGATCGGCATAACCGCCTCGATGGAGGCATAACTCGGCGGCCGAAATCAGTTCGGCGCGCGTGTCGCGCTTTTGCTTGTTCTGCGGCGGGGTAACGGCTTCGGCAGCGTCCGTCATGCGGCGTGGCTGCCGCTGTTAGCGGTGCAATCTGGGCGGATCATAGCTTCTCCTGTCCGGGGCTGGACGTCCCTCCACTCTATCTCGGTCGAGCGACCGATCAAGTTGACTCGCTAGAAAATTTATGGTTTTTGACGCTGAATTCGGTCGACCGACCGAATCCTGATGCTTGCATGGAGGGCACTCATGGCGGGCGTAATCACCCTTATCTACGGCGTTGCCGCATACCTGATTTTTCTCGGTTCGTTTCTCTATGCGGTCGGTTTCGTCGGCAACATGGTTGTGCCGAAATCGATCGATTCCGGAGTCGCTGGAAGTCCGGTCGAAGCCGTCATCGGCAATGCACTGCTGCTCGGCCTTTTCGCCGCCCAGCACAGCATCATGGCGCGGCCGGTTTTCAAGCGCTGGTGGACACGGATTGTCCCGCACGCGGCCGAACGCAGCACCTATGTGCTTTTGGCCAGCCTCATCCTGCTGCTGCTCTACTGGCAATGGCGGCCGATTCCCGGTCTCGTCTGGACGGTCGAGAACCCGGTCTGGGTCGCCGTCATCCATGGCGTGTTCTGGCTTGGCTGGGCGGTATTGTTGACCAGCACCTTTCTGATCAACCATTTCGAACTGTTCGGCCTGCGCCAGGTTCTCGCCGCTTTGCGCAAGAGCGAACCGGCGCCGCCCGTGTTCAGGACGCCGCTGTTCTACAAATGGGTCCGGCACCCGCTCTATGTCGGCTTTCTCCTCGCCTTCTGGGCGACGCCGTCGATGACATGGGGCCATCTTCTGTTCGCGGCGGGCAGCACCGGCTACATCCTGCTCGGCATCTTCCTCGAGGAACGCGATCTCGTCGCGATGTTTGGCGATCAGTACCGCCTCTACCGCAAGCAGGTGGGAATGCTCATTCCCTGGCGCAAAATGGCGGGATAGGGCCGATGCGGTGCCGGCCAGCCGATTCGGCTGGTCGGCCGGCCCGGGCCGTCAAGGCGCGCTGGCCGCAGTGAGGCGTTCAAATCTCACAACAACGTTATTATCCCCCATTCGTTGTCACGCCGAGTGTCTGAATTGAACGCGCGCCCCGTCTGTGCTTGATGCGCCTTTCTGCCTGTGCGATAGGCACTCCAAAGCAGAAAACCTTTCGGAGAGCGCTGACATGGCGGGTGGACAGGGCCTTATGGCCGGCAAGCGCGGCCTTATACTGGGCGTCGCCAACAACAGATCGATTGCCTACGGCATCGCCAAGGCCTGCGTCGACCATGGCGCCGAGATCGCGCTGACCTATCAGGGCGAGGCGTTCAAGAAGCGCGTCGAGCCGCTGGCTGCGGAACTGGGCGCCTTTGTCGCCGGCCACTGCGATGTCACTGATCCGGCGAGCCTCGACGAGGTGTTTCTCAATGTCGCCAGGCATTGGGACGGCAAGCTCGACTTCCTCGTCCATGCCATCGCCTTTTCCGACAAGGACGAGTTGACCGGACGCTATGTCGAGACGACGCGCGACAATTTCCTGCGCACCATGGACATTTCGGTCTATTCCTTCACCACCATCGCCAAGCGCGCCGAAGCGCTGATGACCGATGGCGGCTCGCTGCTGACGCTGACCTATTATGGCGCTGAAAAGGTCATGCCGCATTACAACGTCATGGGTGTCGCCAAGGCCGCGCTGGAAGCCAGCGTGCGCTATCTCGCCGTCGACCTCGGCGGCAAGAAGATCCGCGTCAACGCCATCTCGGCCGGGCCGATCAAGACCTTGGCTGCTTCGGGCATCGGCGACTTCCGCTACATCCTCAAGTGGAACGAATACAATTCGCCGCTGAAGCAGACCGTCACCCAGGAAGAAGTCGGCGATTCCGCCGTGTATTTCCTGTCGGACCTGTCGCGTGGCGTCACCGGCGAGGTGCACCATGTCGATTCCGGCTATCACGTCGTCGGCATGAAGGCGGTCGACGCGCCGGATATTTCGACCGTCAAGGAATAGTTCTGCCGCGGTTTCCGCCTGCCTGTCCTGATTTCCGGAAGACCCGATGGTTCCGCTCGTCTACATCGTGCGCCATGGCCAGACGCAGTGGAATGCCGAGTCGCGGCTGCAGGGCCAGGCCGACACCGATCTCAACGCGCTCGGCCGCGAGCAGGCGACCCGCAATGGACGGCGGCTGGCCGAACTGATCCAGAACCCTGAGGATTTCGACTTTGTCGCCAGCCCGATGAAGCGGACGCGCGAGACGATGCAGCGGCTACGCTTGGCGATGCAACTCGATCCCGATGCCTACCGCACCGACCCGCGTCTGGTCGAGGTGCACTTTGGCGACTGGCAGGGCTTTACCTATGCCGAACTCGATACGCGAATGCCGGGCTCGGCGAAGGCGCGACGGCGCAACAAATGGAATTTCCAGCCGCCGGGCGAGGGCGCCGAAAGCTACCAGATGCTGCTCGAACGGGTGAAGCCGTGGTTCGACGCGCTCGACCGCCAGACGGTCTGCGTCACGCATGGTGGCGTCGTGCGGACCCTGTTTCGGATGGTCAAGGGTGTTTCCGAACACGAAGCGGCAAACCTGGAAGTGCGGCAGGACCGGGTGCTCAGGCTGCAGGACGGGCGTCTGGATTGGCTTTAGGTTCGAGCAGATAAAAACAGGACGACCGTCCTGTTTATCCGGGCAGGGCTCCGCCGAGCGGCAAGGGCCTGTGCGATGTCGGTGTTACTCGGTGTCGGGCAGTTCCATGTCGGTGACGACGTTCTCGCCATTCGTCACGTCATAGGCAATGACGATATCCATGCCCGGTTTCAGCGAATCGAGATCGGTCTCGGCGTTGAGCTTGAAGGACTTACCGTCCTCCAGCGTCAGCGTCAGCGCGTCCTTGTCGACCTTCTTGATCAGGCCTTCGGTCTGGCCGGCATAGGCGGCGGTGGAAATCAGCAACATGGCGGCAGCAGCGCCAATCAGGGTACGCATCGTCGTCCTCTTTGTCATTGCGCCTGCACGGATGGCGGCGAGCTTTCAACGGGCGGATGGAAGAGAGCAGAAACCAACCGAATGTGTCAAAACTAAAACCGCCGGATCACAGTTTGACCGCTGTGGAAAACGCCAATAGAACGCACCTTTGATCCGGTCCGCTGCCGGGCAGGGCTAAAATTCATGTCTCACAACACGTTCGGCCATCTCTTCCGCGTCACCACCTGGGGCGAAAGCCATGGCCCGTCGCTCGGCTGCGTGGTCGATGGCTGCCCGCCCGGCATCCGCTTCACACGGCAAGAGATACAGGCCGAACTCGACAAGCGCCGTCCCGGCCAGTCGCGTTTTGTGACCCAGCGCCGCGAGCCGGACGAGTTGAACGTGCTATCCGGCTTCATCCTCGACGAGGACGGCGAGACGATGATCACCACCGGCACGCCCGTCTCGATGCTGATCGAGAATGTCGACCAGCGCTCCAAGGACTATGGCGAGATCGCTCGCCAGTACCGGCCCGGCCACGCCGACTACACCTATGACGTCAAATACGGCCTGCGCGACCATCGCGGCGGCGGCCGCTCCTCGGCCCGCGAGACGGCCGCGCGCGTGGCCGCCGGCGCGCTCGCCCGTAAGGTGGTGCCCGGCATGGTGGTGCGCGGCGCGCTGGTGTCTATGGGCGAGAAATCGATCGACCGCGCCAACTGGAACTGGAATTTCATCGGTGACGCCGAAAACCCGTTCTTCACCCCCGATCCGGCCTCCGTTCCGGTCTTCACCAGCTATCTCGACGGCATCCGCAAATCCGGCTCCTCCGTGGGCGCGGTTATTGAAATCATCGCCGACGGCGTGCCAGCCGGCCTTGGCGCGCCGATCTATGCCAAGCTCGACCAGGACATCGCGTCCGGCCTGATGTCGATCAACGCCGTCAAGGGCGTCGAGATCGGCAACGGTTTTGAAGCCGCCCGCATTACCGGCGAACAGAATGCCGACGAGATGCGCATCGGCAATGACGGCAAGCCGGTCTTCCTGTCCAACAATGCCGGCGGCATTCTGGGCGGCATCTCGACCGGCCAGGCGATCGTCGCCCGGTTCGCCGTCAAGCCGACCTCGTCGATCCTGACGCCGCGCAAATCCATCGACAAGGACGGCAACGACGTCAACGTCATGACCAAGGGCCGCCACGATCCCTGCGTCGGCATCCGTGCCGTGCCGATCGGCGAAGCCATGGTTGCCTGCGCCATCGCCGACCATTATCTGCGGCACCGGGGACAGACAGGCCGGGGATTAGGCAGTAGGGATTAGGCAGTAGGCCAGCCCGTCCTTCCTTCCCTAACTCCTACTGCCCAACCCCTATTCCCTGCGAGCGAAGCGAGCCAATGCCATACGATCAGAAGAAAATCGTCGAAGCCATCCGCGCCTTCGAGCGCGGCGAGATCGTCGTCGTCATGGACGATGACGGGCGTGAGAACGAGGGCGACCTGATCGTTGCCGCCGTGCATTGCAGCCCGGAGAAAATGGCCTTCATCATCCGTCACACCTCCGGCATCGTTTGCACGCCGATGCCGCGCGAGGAGGCCAAGCGGCTCAATCTGCAGCCGATGGTCGCCGACAATGATTCCGCCCACACCACGGCCTTTACCGTCAGCGTCGATTTCAAGCATGGCACCACCACCGGCATTTCGGCCGAGGACCGCACGCTGACCGTGCGCAACCTGGCCAACGGCAATGTCGGCGGTTCGGATTTCGTTCGCCCCGGCCACATCTTCCCGCTGATCGCTAGGGAAGGCGGCGTGCTGATGCGTTCGGGCCATACCGAAGCCGCGGTCGATCTCTGCAAGCTTGCCGGCCTGCCGCCGGTTGGCGTGATCTCGGAGTTGGTCAATGACGACGGCACCGTCAAGCGCGGCCCGCAGGTGGCGAGCTTTGCCGAGGAACATGGCCTCAAGCAGGTTTCGGTCGCCGACCTCATCGCCTACCGGCAGCGCAAGGAAACGCTGGTCGAACGCGTCGCCTGCTCCGAAATCGACACACTCGGCGGCAAGGCACAGGTCTTCACCTACACGCTGCCCTGGGATTCCATGCACCATGTCGCGGTCGTTTTCGGCGACATCCGTGACGGCGAGGACGTGCCGGTGCGGCTGCATTCGGAGGATGTGGTGACCGA
This sequence comes from Mesorhizobium sp. C416B, assembly GCF_030323165.1. Classification (NCBI taxonomy): domain Bacteria; kingdom Pseudomonadati; phylum Pseudomonadota; class Alphaproteobacteria; order Hyphomicrobiales; family Phyllobacteriaceae; genus Mesorhizobium; species Mesorhizobium sp. C416B. The sequence continues at coordinate 1,671,260 of NZ_CP100471.1, read as the reverse complement.
CGTGTTCGGCACCAGCCACCGGCTCGACGCCATTATGAAGGCGATGGGCGAACGCAAGCGCGGCGTCATCGTTTACCTCCGAGAGGGTTCGGTCGGCGTCGCCCATCAGGAGCGCAACCGGCCGATGAGTGCCGACCGTGAGGACCACGAAGAGGCCCGCCGCCGTGAGAACGAGTGGCGAGAAATCGGCCTCGGCGCGCAGATTCTCAAGGATCTCGGCATCTCCTCGATCAATTTGATCGCCTCGCGCGAACGCCACTATGTCGGGCTTGAGGGCTTTGGCATTCATATCGCCAAGACCGAGATTTTCTAGGGGACAGGGGGCGGTCGGATGAGCTTCGAGGCCTATCTCAATTGCTTTGAAGATGGCGAAGAGAGCTACTTCCCCACATCGATCGTCGAGGATGCCTTCGCGCCGTTCGTCACCAGGCGTGAACCTGAATTCACCTGCTGGGTCGTCGCCTATGACGATGCGTCGTCGGCCGACCTCTATCTCAATTTCGACCCCGGCGATGCCTCGCGATGTTCAGGCTTCACCGTCGCGCGGCCGCCCGACGATCCGCGCCTCTACGAAGCGCTGTGGAAAATCCTGCGTGTCACCAGCTCGGTCGTGTATTGCGCCGGAGAATGTCCGCCGATGGTCGGGCGCGCTGAAACCATACCCCATCTGAACCCGGATATGGTTGAGACACTGGGAAGTCCTGTTGTCGTTCTCGATGGAAACGAGATCCGCAAGAGGCTTGAACAGTCGTAGGGAGCCGCGCTCCTTTGGAGAAGCTGCGTCCGATCCGCGTTCCCGACCGGACGCTTGTGCGTTTATTCCGCGGGAACGGCGGCCGCGTCGCATCCGTCCAGCTCGCATGTGTGGGTGGCCAGGCTGCGCTGGCCCAGCAACACCGTGACCAATGCGATGACGCCGGCCGCCACCGAGACCCAGAACCCGTTGCGGGCGCCGAATTCATCCACCACCGCACCGGCGGCAAACGAACCGAGCGCCATGCCGATGCCGATGCCTGTCATCACCCAGGTGATGCCTTCGGTCAGCATCGCTTCCGGCACGTGGCGTTCGATCAGGCCGAAGGCGGTGATGAAGGTTGGCGAGATCGCCACGCCGCTGATGAAAACGGTCAGCGCCAGCAGCGGCACCGTGTCGGCGGTGAGCGGCAGCAATGTGCCGAGCGCAACGAGGGCGACCGCGAGGGCCAACTGGCGCTGCAGCGGCGCTTTCAGGTTGAGCGCACCGACGACGAGGCCGAGCACGAACGATCCCAGCGCATAGACGCCGATGACGAGGCTGGCGGCGCCCGGCTGGCCGAGTTCCTTGGTGATCGCCACCGTGCTCACTTCCGTCGTCGCGAAGGTGGCGCCGACGAAGATCAGGGCGAAGGTGATGATCTGCACCGGCCTGAGCCGGATTGCCGAGCCGCTCGAGACATGATTCACCGGCCGCACTTGTGGTTCGGTCGAACGCTGCAGGATGAAGGCTGCCGAGCCAAGGGCGAGGAATAGCGTGCTGACCAGGACACCGGCTTCCGGGAACAGAGCGGCACTCAAGCCCACCGACAGCGATGCGCCTGCAATGTAGACGAGTTCGTCCGCCGCCGATTCGAAGGCGAATGCGGTGTTCATCTGCGGCCGGCCGCGAAAAATCTCGGTCCAGCGCGCGCGCACCATCGCCGGCATGCTGGGCATGGCGGCGGCCGCCAGTGCCGACACAAACAGCGTCCACACCGGCCAGTCCTGATTGGCTGCGGCAATCAGCACCGCGAAGGCGAGCACGGTGAGGATGGTGGTCGGAATCACGATCCGCGTCTGGCCGAGGCGATCGACCAGCCGTGATATCTGCGGCGCCACGAAAGCGTTGCTCAGCGCGAACGTCGCCGAGACAGCTCCCGCCAGCCAGTATTCGCCACGCGTCTGCGAGAGCATGGCCACGATGCCGATCGGCGCCATGGCGATCGGCAGCCGCGCGAGGAAGCCCGCGGCGGCAAACCCCTTGGCTCCAGGGGCACGAAAGATTTCCGAGTATGGGTTTTGCATGGCTGGTTCCTCGACAAAGGCCAATTCGACAATTACATACGATGCGTATGAATATAGGTAGTCCATACGCCGCGTATGTCAATTGGCATACGTAGCGTATGTGAATAAGGCCAGAACCATGCACAGACCCCGCAAGGAGATGATTGCCGAAACGCGCGCCAAGCTGATCACGGCGGCCCGCAGTGCCTTCGGGACGATCGGCTATGCCGAGGCGTCCATGGATGATTTCACCGCATCAGCCGGGCTGACGCGCGGAGCGCTTTACCATCATTTCGGTGACAAGAAGGGCCTGCTGCAGGCCGTCATCGCCGAAATCGACGGCGAGATGGCGGTTCGCATCAATGAGATCGCGTCGAAAGCGCCGAACCGTTGGCAGCGTTTCGTCGACGAATGCACGGCCTATATCAAGATGGCGCTCGAGCCGGAAATCCAGCGCATCATGTTTCGCGACGGTCCGGCTGTGCTCGGCGATCCGGCGCAATGGCCGAACGCCAATGCCTGCGTCGGCTCGATGACTGATCATCTGACCGCTTTGCAACAGGAGGGGGTGGTCGTCCCCGGCGTCGACCCCGAAACCGCCGCACGGCTGATCAACGGCGCCAGCAGCCAGGCGGCGCAGCGCATCGCCAATTCGAACGATCCCGAAGCCACGTCGAAGACCGTGGTGGCGGCCTTCCAGCAACTGCTCGAAGGCTTGCTCAAAAAGCAGGGTTCGCATCCGGCCTGAAATCTCACGAGCCGATCCCCGGCGTTTGCCGAGATTGACAATTTTCGGCCCAGGTTCATCCTCGCCGTCCATCTCTGAGGGGAGATTCGGGCGCATGTGGGATTTCGAAATCGGCAGGTCGGTGTCCATCATGATCAGGACATGGCCATTCATCGTCTTTCGCATGATCGTCTATTTCGGCATCACGCTCGCCTATATCGTGGCGACCGGCAGCGGCGCCTCCGTCGGCTATGGCGTCGGCCACATCTCCACCGATCCCGACGGGCCGCTGTCCTTTGCGCTCTGGGGCGGCATCGTCGGCATCGGCGTCGTTTCGATCGCGCTGTACTGGATCCGCGAATACATCCTCTATGTCGTCAAGGCCGGCCATATCGCCGTCATGGTCCATCTGATCGATGGCCGCGAGATTCCCAATGGCCAGGACCAGATCGCCTACGCCAAGGGTGTGGTGAAGGAACGTTTCGCCGAGGCCAACATCCTTTTCGTGGTCGACCAGCTGGTCAAGGGCGCCATCCGCGCCATCACCGGCCTGATCGGCGGCATCGCCGCCTTCCTGCCCATTCCGGGCCTCGGCGGCCTGGTCGCTTTCATCAATACGGTCATCCGCCTGTCGCTGACCTATGTTGACGAGATCATCCTCGGCTACAACATCCGTATCAACTCGTCGTCGCCCTTCGAAACCGCCCGGCAAGGCGTCGTGCTCTATGCCCAGAACGGCAAGACCATGGTCAAGAACGCCGTCTGGCTGGCGGTGATCATGTGGGGCGTGTCCTTCGTCATCTTCCTGCTGATGCTGGCGCCGGCCGCCGCCATCATGTGGTTCATCCCGGGGCAGCTCGGCGGCTGGGCCTTCGTGCTGGCGATCCTGCTGGCCTGGGCCTTCAAGGCGGCATTCATCGAACCCTTCGCCATCGCCTGCCTGATGCAGGTCTATTTTAGGACGATTGAAGGCCAGGTGCCGAACGCCGAATGGGACCAGCGGCTGGCCGAGGCGTCGTCCAAGTTCCGGGAGCTCAGGGACAAGGCGCTGGCCTCATTCGGCGGCTCGCGCTGGACGCAGCCGAGCACCTAAACCCTGTTGAACGTCGGGGCGGCGCGGCGTCAAACCATGGTCAAAGCGGCCGGGCGCGCCTATATCGGGTCATGGTCACAAGGCTCTACACCCATCCGATCTTCCTCGAACATCTGACGCCGCCCGGTCATCCGGAGCGACCCGACCGCTTGCGCGCCATCGAGCGCGTGCTCGATGACGAGGCCTTTGCGGCGCTCGATCGGGTAACGGCGCCGCAAGGCGACGAGGCCACAATCCTCTACGCCCACCCCGAGGATTTCGTCGCCCGCGTCCGCGCCGCGATCCCTGAAAGCGGCATTGCCTCGATCGACGCCGACACCAGCGCCAGCCCGAAAAGCTGGCAGGCGGTGGTCACTGCCATCGGTGCGGCCAACGCTGCCGTCGACGATGTTTTCGAGGGCAGCGTTGCCAATGCCTTCGTCGCCTCACGTCCGCCAGGCCATCATGCCGAAAAGACCACGGCGATGGGCTTTTGCCTGTTCAACACCGCCGCAATCGCGGCCCGCTATGCGCAGAAGAAACACGGCGCCGAGCGTGTCGCCATCGTCGACTGGGACGTGCATCACGGCAACGGCACGCAGGACATTTTCTGGGATGATCCGTCGGTGCTCTATTGTTCGACGCACCAGATGCCGCTCTATCCCGGCACTGGCGCCAAGACCGAAACCGGCGCCGGCAACATCGTCAACGCCCCTCTGGCGCCGCAGACCGGCTCGGACATGTTTCGCGATGCCTTGCTGTCGCGCGTCCTGCCGGCGCTCGACAATTTCGCGCCCGATCTGATCATAATTTCCGCAGGCTTCGACGCTCACCATCGCGACCCGCTGGCCGAGATCAACCTCAGCGAGGACGATTTCGACTGGGCGACAGGCCAGTTGCTGGAACGCGCCGGGCGCCACAGCGGCAACCGGCTCGTCAGCCTGCTCGAGGGCGGCTACGATCTGCAGGGACTGGCATTTTCGGTGGCCGCCCATGTCGGGCGGCTGATGAAGGGGTAAAGTATGGCTGGCGAAGCAAATGAAGACGTCAAGGCGATGAGCTTCGAGCAGGCACTCGACGCGCTGGAGAAGATCGTCGATGATCTCGAACGCGGCGACGTGCCGCTCGACCAGTCGATCAAGATCTATGAGCGCGGCGAGGCGCTGAAGGCCCATTGCGACCGGCTGCTGAAGGCGGCCGAAGACAAGGTCGAGAAGATCAGGCTGTCGCGTGATGGCAAACCGGTGGGAACGGAGCCGCTCGACGCGGAGTAGTGGAATGGGGCGGGCATAAAGCAGATAGGAGTTCAAGCATGTGCAGAAACATCAAGACCCTGTTCAATTTCGAGCCGCCGGCGACCCATGACGAGATCCGCGACGCCGCCCTTCAATTCGTGCGCAAACTGAGCGGAACGACGCGGCCCTCGCAGCGCAACCAGGCGGCCTTCGACCGTGCCGTCGAGGCGATCGCCGAATCGGCGCATAAATTGCTGCATTCGCTGGAAACCACGCATCATCCGCGCAATCGCGAAGAGGTGGCGGCCAAGGCAAAAGCCAAATCGGCGCTCCGCTTCGCCTGAGGACATCCAGATGAGTTTCTTCCCCGGCAAGGACCCTGAGCCTGGCGATGCCTTCGCCAGCGACCAGATCGAGCTCATGGTCATTCCAAACGCCAAGGACATTGGCGGCTTCCAGGTTCGTCGCGCTCTGCCGACGGCAAAGCGGCGGCTGGTCGGTCCCTTCATCTTCTTCGACCGCATGGGGCCGGCGATCTTGCGCGCCGGCCAGGCGATGGATGTGCGCCCGCACCCGCATATCGGGCTTTCCACCGTCACCTATCTGTTCGACGGCAATATCAGGCACCGCGATTCGCTCGGCACCGAGATGGTCATCCAGCCCGGCGACGTGAATTTGATGACCGCCGGCCGCGGCATTGTCCATTCCGAGCGCACGCCCGAAGAACTGCGCGGCGCGCCGATGTCGGTCTCCGGCCTGCAGACATGGCTGGCTTTGCCCGACGGCAAGGAGGAAGTGGCGCCGGTGTTCGAGAACACGGCCGCGCTCCTTCTGCCCGAGATCGACGCCGAAGGTGTTTCCGGCCGCGTGGTGATCGGCGATTTCCAGGGACTGCGCTCGCCGGTAAGAGCCGACACCGAGACGCTCTACGCCGATCTGAGGCTGGCGCCCGGCGCCAGCGTCAAAATTCCCGCCGACGCCGAGGAACGCGCCATCTACACGCTGGACGGCGATGTCTCAATCTCGGGCGACCGTTTTCCGGCCGAACGGCTGCTGGTGTTCCGGCCTGGCGACGAGATCGTCGTGTCGTCCGAGCGCGGCGCCCATTTCATGCTCTTCGGCGGCGCTTCGCTCGGCTCCCCGCGCCACATCTGGTGGAACTTCGTCTCGTCGTCGAAGGAACGCATCGAACAGGCCAAGCAGGAATGGAAGACGGGCCGCTTCGATATCGTTCCCGGAGACGAGGAAGAGTTCATTCCGTTACCGGACAATTAACGTCAGCATCACCCGCGTCACTGACACGCATTTACATTCCGGCGACGCAGGCATATTTCGCCATGATCGACGCGCATCATAGCTGAGCAGGCCCTTTAACAGTGAACGCAACGCTGCATACGCCGCTTCTCGACAAGGTCCGCATTCCAGCCGACCTGAAGAAGCTTGACGAAAGCGAGCTGCCGCAGCTGGCCTCGGAGCTGCGCGCCGAGCTGATCGATGCCGTCTCGCATACGGGCGGGCATCTCGGCGCCGGCCTCGGTGTCGTCGAACTGACGGTGGCGCTGCACTATGTCTTCAACACGCCGGAAGACCGCGTGATCTGGGATGTCGGCCACCAGGCCTATCCGCACAAGATCCTGACCGGCCGCCGCGACCGCATCCGCACGCTGCGCCAGGAGGGCGGCCTGTCCGGCTTCACCCGTCGCGCCGAGAGCGAATACGACCCGTTCGGCGCCGCGCACTCCTCGACCTCCATTTCCGCTGGCCTCGGCATGGCCATGGCGCGCGACCTCTCCGGCGGCCACAACAATGTCATTGCCGTCATTGGCGACGGCGCCATGTCTGCCGGCATGGCCTATGAAGCCATGAACAATGCCGGCGCGCTCGATGCTCGCCTGATCGTCATTCTCAACGACAACGACATGTCGATCGCGCCGCCGACCGGCGCCATGAGCGCCTATCTGGCGCGGCTTGCCTCTGGCAAGACCTATCTTGGCCTGCGCGACTTCGGCAAGAAACTGACCTCCTATCTCGGCAAGCGTGCCGATCGCGCCATCAAGCGGGCGGTCGAGCATGCGCGCGGCTACGTCACCGGCGGCACGCTGTTCGAGGAGCTTGGCTTCTACCATATCGGCCCGATCGACGGCCACAATCTCGAGCATCTGATCCCGGTGCTGAAGAACGTCCGCGACCATGCCGACGGTCCGGTGCTGATCCATGTCGTGACCCAGAAGGGCAAGGGCTACGCGCCGGCCGAGGCTGCGGCCGACAAATATCATGGCGTGAACAAGTTCGACGTCATCACCGGCGCGCAGACCAAGGCCCCGGCCAATGCGCCGGCCTACACCAAGGTGTTTGCCGAAAGCCTGGTCCAGGAAGCCCGCCTGGACGAACGTATCGTCGCCGTCACCGCCGCCATGCCGAACGGCACCGGCCTCGATTTGTTCGGCGAAGCGTTTCCGACCCGGACCTTCGATGTCGGCATTGCCGAGCAACATGCCGTGACCTTCGCCGCCGGCCTCGCCAGCGAGGGCTACAAGCCCTTCGCCGCCATCTATTCGACCTTCCTGCAGCGCGCCTACGATCAGGTCGTCCATGATGTGGCGATCCAGAAACTGCCGGTGCGTTTCCCGATCGACCGCGCCGGTTTCGTCGGCGCCGACGGCGCCACTCATTGCGGCGCCTTCGACACCACCTTCCTGGCGACGCTGCCGGGCTTCGTGGTGATGGCGGCCGCCGACGAGGCGGAGCTTCGCCACATGGTGCGCACCGCCGCCTATTATGACGAAGGCCCGATCGCCTTCCGCTATCCGCGCGGCAATGGCGTCGGCGTCGACATGCCGGAGCGCGGCTCGGTGCTCGAAATTGGCAAGGGCCGCATCGTCAGGGAAGGCACCAAGGTGGCGCTTCTGTCCTTTGGCACAAGACTGCAGGACTGTCTGCTGGCGGCCGAGGAACTCGGCGCGGCAGGGCTTTCGACGACGGTTGCGGACGCCCGTTTCGCCAAGCCGCTGGACGAGGATTTGATCCGCCGTCTCGCCCGCTCGCACGAAGTGCTGGTGACGGTGGAAGAGGGGGCTGTCGGCGGTTTCGCCAGCCACGTGCTGCAGTTCCTCGCCCATGAAGGCTTGCTGGAAAGCGGTCTGAAAGTTCGGCCGCTGGTGCTGCCGGACGAGTTCACCGACCACGCCAAGCCGGAAAAAATGTATGCCGATGCCGGGCTCGACGCGGCCGGCATCGTGCGCACCGTGTTCGTCGCGCTCGGCCATTCCGCGCGCGCGCAGCGCGCCTGAATCAAACCTCACGCAGCTGAAGCAGTTGCCTGTGCAAGCCTGACACTTTGTTAACGCTTCTCTTTGGCGTTTCGCTTACCGTCTCTTTTGGCCGTTTTTCAACGCCGCCCTGCTAGAACTGCCTCCAGGCAGGGAGTTAAAAACAATGCGAACGCTTCTGTGCGGCGCGGCCCTTTTGGCCGTCATCGCCGCGCCGGCCATGGCCGAGACGCGCTATGACCGCAAGCTCGAACAGGCGGTGGCAGGCATCGTCGCCCGCAAGATGGGCGATATCAGGGGCGCTTTTTCCTACAAGCAGGTGCCGCAGCTTGTCGTCGTGCCGGACGCACCAGTCGTTGCTGTCGAGCGCCCGCGCAAGCAGGCTTCAGATGACGGAAGCGACGGCCTGATGCCGGCCGTTGAACGGCAGGTCTCACGGACGATCTTCTAAAACCACATATCGCGCACGCAGCGCCCATCGCGCGGCAGGTCGTCATAAGTGTCCAGCCCGTCGAAATGGTCGATCGGCAGGTCGGCGACCGCCTCCGGCGGTGCCAGCCTGACATTGACGGCGATCCGCGTGCGGCCGCTGTCGCTGCGGCGCAAACCGCGCCAGGCAAGCACACAGGCACATGTCGGGCAAAACAGTATTTCCAGCGACGGCGTCTCCTTGCCAGCGCGGGTGTAGGACTGCACAGGCCCCACAAGCCGGATACGCTCGTCGACAAAGTCATAGGCCCAGAGTGTGCCATAGCGGCGGCAAAGCGTGCAATTGCAGGCCGTGATCGGGCCGGGATCGCCTTCCAGGGTCCAGTGGGCGGCGCCGCAATGGCAGGTTCCCGTCAGCATTCGTCTTCCTCCGCATTGCCTGAGCCTCTACATCTTGCCGGACTGGCTGCGCTATTCAACCGGGCGGACTGGCTTGCGGCCCGGGTCTCGACGTCCTCCTATGCCAATGTCCTTGCCTTCGCGGCCGGCTTTCGCCATGAAGGCCGATGAACTCCCCTCTGCCAGCCAGCACACGCCAGCGGCTCGACGAATTGCTCGTCCAGCGCGGCCTGTTTGCGAGCCGCTCGCGCGCCCGCGACGCGGTCGAGCGCGGCACCGTGACGGTCGACGGCGTGGTCGCCCGCAAGCCCGGCCAGACGGTTCTGCCGCACTGTCTCATCGTCATCGACGACCCGGCGCAGGGTTATGTCTCACGCGCGGCGCTGAAGCTGATCGCCGGGCTCGACCATTTCAGTCTCGATCCCGCGGGCAGTGAAGCCCTCGATATCGGCGCCTCGACAGGCGGCTTCACCCAGGTGCTGCTCGAACGCGGCGCGGCCCATGTCACTGCCATCGATGTCGGCCACGGCCAGATGCATCCCGGTGTCTCGTCCGACCCGCGCGTCACCGTGATCGAGGGCCTCAACGCTCGCGAGCTCGCGGCTGCCGATCTCGGCGGCCGTATCCCCGATTTCATCGTCTCCGATGTAAGCTTCATCTCGTTGAAACTGGCGATGCCACCGGCGTTGGCATTGGCACGGGACGGCGCTCGTGCGGTGTTTCTGGTCAAGCCGCAATTCGAGGCCGGCCGCGAGGCGATCGGCAAGGGCGGTCTTTTGAAAGACCCTTATGACGCCGCCCGTGTGGCCGGCTTGCTGCAGGAATGGCTCGAAGGCGTCCCTGGCTGGCGTACATTGGGCTTGCACATGTCGCCGATCGAAGGCGGGGACGGCAACCGCGAATTCCTGCTTGCCGGGATCAAGGATGCCGGGACCAAGGATGCCGGGACCAAGGACCGATGAGCACGGGCTTCACCATCAAGAGACTGGGTTCGCAGGGCGACGGCGTCGCCGAGACGGAAACCGGCGAGCTGTTCATTCCCTTCACCCTGCCCGGCGAGACCGTCACCGCCGCGCGCGAGAGGGATCGCGCCATGCTGATGGCGGTATTGGAGACGTCGCCGCTGCGTATCGATCCGGCCTGCCGGCATTTCACCGAATGTGGCGGCTGCGCCGTCCAGCATCTGCAAGCCGACGCTTACCAGCAATGGAAACGCGACAAGGTCGTGCATGCCTTGAAAGGCATTGCCGGCGACATCGGCGCCCTGGTGCCGTGTGCGCCACACACACGCCGCCGCGTCGTGCTTGCCGCCAGGCGCGCCGACACAGGCATGCTGCTTGGCTTCCATCGCCATCTGTCGCCGGAAATCATCCCCATCGAGGAATGTCCGATCTCGCTGCCGGAGATCGTTGCCGCGCTCGATCGCTTGAGGTCGGTCGCCGACCTGGTTTGCGCCACCACCAAATCGTTCCGGATGGCGGTCACTGTGACGGGCTCGGGGCTCGACGTCGCTGTCTATGAGTCGGGCAAGCTGGGCGAGAACCAGCGCCGGGTCGCCTCCAACTTCATCATGGCCAATGGCTTTGCCCGGCTTTCGATCGACGACGAGATCGTCATCGAGCCGAAAAAGCCGGTGGTCATGTTCGGCACCGTCGCTGTCGCCATACCGCCTGGCGCCTTCCTGCAGGCAACGCAAGCCGCCGAACAGACGATGGCCGATCTCGTTGGCGGACATCTGAAGCGGGCCAGGAAAGTCGCGGATCTTTTCGCCGGCTGCGGCAGCTTTGCGCTTCGGCTGGCGGCCAAATTCGAAGTCCACGCGGTCGAAGGCGACGCGGCAGCCCTTTCGGCGCTCGACCGCGGATCGCGCTTCGCCACCGGCCTGAAGCGGGTAACCGGCGAACGCCGCGACCTGTTCCGGCGGCCGCTGACGTTCAAGGAGCTGAATGCTTTCGATGGCGTCGTCTTCGACCCGCCGCGCGCCGGCGCCGAGGACCAGTCGAAGCAGATCGCCCGCTCGGATGTGCCGTTCGTCGCCGCCGTCTCCTGCAATCCGGTGACGCTGGCACGCGACCTGCGCATCCTGATTGACGGCGGCTACATCTTGAAGAGCGTCACGCCCATCGACCAGTTCCTGTGGTCGCCGCATGTCGAGGCCGTGGCGCTGCTGGAGAAGCCGAAACGGCGACGTTAATCCGCCGATTTTCACAAGGCCGTGCTTGAGTTTGCCGCCCCGCAAGACGTAGCCGGCTGGCAAACTAGCCTTCGCGAACGCTTTCGTACCCGGCCGCTTGTGCGGCCTTGATGAACTTACGGTCGAAGGAAACAAATGCTGAGCAGTGCGAGGACTTGCCCAGATGGAGCGCATCGGCGAAATCCATTCCCGTCTCGGCTAGATCGACCGCGGAAGAGACCATCGCAGCATCCTCTATCTCGATAGTGGGAAGCCCGCCGAACACCCGCAGTGCATTGACGATCGAGGCCTGATCATAACCATAGCCGCTGCGCAGCACCCACTCAGCCTCCAGGATCACCGTGACGGCGACGAAAACGGGCTGACCGTCGATCAGCCGCCGGGCTCGCGGGGACTGCTCGGGATCGTCGTTCGTCAGATACCTGACGACAACGTTGGTATCAATCGCGAGCATGGCGCCGCCGTGCTTCAGCAAGGACGGCTGCGTCCATCTCCTCCAAGGTCTTCGGTCTGCCACTGTGCGGCAGGACACCAAAGACATCTTCTGGTCGTGTCGGGGCAAAGGCAGGCGCCGGTCTCAAAAGTACACCGTCCGGTGTGTCTTCGACCTGCAGGCGCGTGCCCGCGCCCCAGTCCCTCCGTTTGCGGATAGCGCTGGGCAGGATGACTTGTCCCTTGGTCGAGACGGTCGTTATAAGCTTTTCTATTGCACCCATTGCGGTATTACCCTTGTGTAAGACAAAGGTAAGATATCCCTGTGAGGGGAACTATTCAAGCCCGCCGACGTCTCCTCGCTCAAACCCTGGTGCCGCCGACGGTCATCTGGTTCATCCTGAGATGCGGCTGGCCGACGCCGACCGGCACGCCTTGTCCGGCCTTGCCGCACATGCCGATGCCGGTGTCGAGTTTCATGTCGTTGCCGATCATCGAAACGCGGTGCATGGCGTCCGGTCCGTTGCCGATCAGCATGGCGCCCTTGATCGGCTGCGTCACCTTGCCATTTTCGATCATGTAGGCCTCGGTGCAGCCGAACACGAACTTGCCCGAGGTGATGTCGACCTGGCCGCCGCCGAAGGATACGGCATAGATGCCGTTCTTGACCGAGGCGATGATCTCGTCCGGCTCCATGTCGCCTGCGGTCATATAAGTGTTGGTCATGCGCGGCATCGGCTGGTGCGCATAGCCTTCGCGCCGGCCGTTTCCGGTGGCTTTCATGCCCATCAGCCGGGCGTTCTGGCGGTCCTGCATGTAGCCGACAAGCTTGCCGTCCTCGATCAGCACATTGCGGGCCGAAGGCGTGCCTTCATCGTCGACGGTCAGCGAACCCCGCCGCTCGGGCATGGTGCCGTCATCGACCACGGTAACGCCCTTGGCGGCGACCTGCTGGCCGAGCAGGCCGGCAAAGGCGGAGGTCTTCTTGCGGTTGAAGTCGCCCTCCAGCCCGTGGCCGACGGCTTCGTGCAGCATCACGCCCGGCCAGCCGCTGGACAAAACGATGTCGAACGTTCCGGCCGGCGCGGGAATGGCTTCGAGATTGACCAGCGCCTGCCTGAGGGCCTCCCTGGCAGCATGCTTCCAGGCGTCCTCGACCAGGAACTCGCCGAACGCCTTGCGCCCGCCCATGCCATAGGAGCCGCTTTCCTGGCGGTCGCCGTCGCCGACGACGACGGAAACGTTGATGCGGACCAGCGGGCGGATGTCGCGCACGATCTGGCCGTCGGCGCGCACGATCTCGACATGCTGCCAGGACGCCGCGAGCGAGGCCGTCACCTGGCGCACGCGCGGGTCCTCGGCGCGCAGCCATGCGTCGATTTCCTGCAACAGCTTGGCCTTGACCTCGAAGGAAGGCGAGGGGATCGGGTTCTCCTCGCCATAGAGATGGCGGTTGGTGCGCGCGGGAGCCGCGGCAAGCGTGCCGGAATAGCCGCCCTTGACGGTCGAGACCGCGTCGGCGGCGCGCAGCAGCGACGCCTCCGAAAGATCGCTGGAATGGGCGTAGCCGCTGGCCTCGCCGGCCACGGCGCGCAGGCCAAAACCCTGGTCGGCGTTGAAATTGGCGGTCTTCAGCCTGCCATTGTCGAACATCAGCGCTTCGCTCTCGCTGTATTCGAGGAAGAGTTCGCCGTCATCGGCGCCGTTCAGTGTGTCGGCGACGATCCGCTTGATGCGATCATCTGAAATGTCGAATTGGCCGGTCAGGCTGTTCATGGCAGGTCCGCTCACAGGAGGAATGGTGTTGCCACGATGTAGGCGCGAAGACGCGCCTGCACAATCCGCAATGACGATCCGCAGCAGGTAGGAGCGGGTAGCCCCGCCCCTGAACATGACATCCATCTTGAAGTTCGACCCGTCACCCGAAAAGGCCTTCACCCAGCGATATTTCTTGTTCCATTCATTGGCCTGGTCGGCCGTGAAGGGGTCGGTATAGCCCGAGGAGAACTGGATCGACTTGCACTTCTCATGGTTTTCGCAGCCATAGAAGTAGATGACATATTTCATGCCCTGAAGCCGGCCCGAGACCATCGGATCGCCCCGTCGTCCTTGTCCATCTTGGCCGAGCCATAGCCTTTCGCAAGCTCGAAAATGACGGCCGGATCGGGCGCCGTGATGATTTCGGAATCCTCGGCAAAGGCGACGGAAACGGCGCCGGTCAGGATTAGACCGGTCGACAAAAGCAAAGAACAAGCACGCATGATGACCCCCACAGCCAAAGATCAAACCCGTGGGAATTGTGAGGAAAGACGGTTTCGCAAGCATCAAGCTCAGGGCAGGGCGGCAAAACCGTCGGCGAAGCCCTTGAGGTCGACGGGGATGCCGATGCCTTCTTCCGGCGTCTGGAAGACGATGAAGGTGGCCGACGTCCCGGTCTTCAGCGTATCGAGCAGCGGCTTTTCGAGAATGACCTCGGCATAGCAGCCGTCTTGGAAGCAGCGCACGAAATAGGCGCGGCCAATATCCTTGCCGTCGACATTGAGGCCCAGGCCATTGGGCAGCAGAACGCCGAGCGGGGCCAGCACGCGCAGGATCTCGGCCTTGTTGTCGGCGGTGCGCAGGACGACGACGGACAGTCCCATTTCCGGGCGATCCTCGGCAACGACGTTCTGCATCATCACACATTGTTCCGAGGTGGCGCCGGCCGGCGTGTCGCAGATGATCGACCACGCGCCATGCGTTGACTTGACCGTGCCGCTGGGCTGCGCTGCATTGGCGACGCCGGTTGCGGACGAGCCGATACCGATCAGGGCGGCGAGAAAAACGACCTTCGCCCCGCTTCTCGAAAGCCAAGCGCTTTTCGAATGCCAGGCGCTCTTCGAATGCCAGGCGTTTCTCGAAAGCCAAGAGGTCATGACGGCTCCATTGCGAATCACGGCACTTTAAGCCGCGCCAAGGCCAAGTAAAGGATAGGGCGACCGCCGGTCAGCCCCGGCAGGCGCAATAATGCGCTTTTCCCTAGCAAATTCGCCCGAATTGCGACCGTCGGGCGCATTCCGGACACAAGCCCGCATAGCCTGTCTGTCGACGACCCGCGCGGGCCACGAGGCCGTCGAAACAGCGCGGCAGCACTTGCGCGCAAAAATGCCGCACGGTTTCGCCCGCTCCTTTCTTGCGGAGGGAAATAGAGTATGGTTTGAACCACCCTTGGGACTGTCCGGGATTCCCATCCCGGCATTGTTCGATATTCTTGCGTCGCGATCGCGAGGAACCGGGAGATGAAGAGGGCGATGAGAAAATTCCCAGCAAGCGCCAAATTGATGGCAACGGCAGGCGCCGCCGCCGCATTTTTCGCCGGTGCCTCCGCCCATGCGGCCCAGCCGCAGCCGTGGGAGATGACTTTTCAGCCGCCGGCGACAGACATGATGCGGCAGATCGAGTGGTTCGGGAACTACACGATGTGGTTCGTCGTCCCGATCACTGCTTTGGTTCTGGCGCTTCTCGCCTGGTGCATCTTCAGGTTCCGCGCCAGCAAAAACCCGGTCCCGTCCAAGACCAGCCACAACACGCTGATCGAGATCATCTGGACAGTCGGGCCGGTCGTCGTCCTGCTGTTCATCGCCATTCCCTCGTTCCAGTTGCTGACGGCGCAGTACACGCCGCCGGAAGAGGCCAAGCTGACCGTCAAGGTAACGGGCAATCAGTGGAACTGGGACTATGAGTACCAGACCGAGAACACGCTCTCCTTCAACTCGGCCATCCTGCAGGACGCCGACCGAGCCGCGATCGGCAAGGAAGACCGCAAGGTCTATCCGCGCCTGCTGGCGGTCGACAACGAGCTGGTCGTGCCGGTCAACACCATGACGCGCGTCCTGGTTACCGCAGCCGACGTGATCCATTCTTTTGCCGTTCCGGCCTTCGGCATCAAGATGGACGCGGTTCCCGGCCGCACCAACGAGACGTGGTTCAAGGCGGAAAAGGAAGGCATCTATTACGGCCAGTGCTCGCAGCTCTGCGGCAAGGACCATGCCTTCATGCCGATCGCCGTCCGCGTCGTATCCGATGCGCAGTACAAGACCTGGCTGGCAGCAGCCAAGACCGACCTCCCCGGCGCCAACAAGGCGCTGATGGCCGAGGTCGACGGTACCAACAAGGTAGCGGCCGCCGGCAATTGATGCCGCGGGTTAGCAAGAATTAGGGAACGGAGCCGACCATGTCAGAAGCTGCAGCTCACGACGACCACGACCACAAGCCCTATCACGGCTGGGTCCGGTGGGTGTACTCCACCAACCACAAGGACATCGGCACGCTCTACCTGATCTTTGCGATCTTCGCGGGCATCGTCGGCGGCGCGCTTTCGGTCGTCATCCGCATGGAGCTGCAGGAGCCGGGCATCCAGATCTTCACCGGTCTGGCGCAGATGGTCTACGGCATGAACGGCGATGCCGCCATCGACGGCGGCAAGAGCATGTACAACGCCTTTGGCACCGCGCACGCGCTGATCATGATCTTCTTCATGGTCATGCCGGCGCTGATCGGCGGCTTCGCCAACTGGATGGTGCCGATCATGATCGGCGCCCCCGACATGGCCTTCCCGCGCATGAACAACATTTCGTTCTGGCTGCTGCCGCCGGCCTTCCTGCTGCTCATCGCTTCGGCTTTCATGCCGAGCGCGCCCGGCGCCTATGGCGTTGGCGGCGGCTGGACGCTCTATCCGCCGCTGTCGACCTCCGGCCAGCCCGGGCCGGCCATGGATCTGGCGATCCTGTCGATCCACATTGCCGGCGCGTCCTCGATCCTCGGCGCCATCAACTTCATCACCACCATTTTCAACATGCGCGCGCCGGGCATGACGCTGCACAAGATGCCGCTATTTGCCTGGTCGGTTCTGATCACCGCCTTCCTGCTGCTATTGTCGCTTCCGGTTCTGGCCGGTGGCATCACCATGCTGCTTACCGACCGCAATTTCGGCACCACCTTCTTCGCCCCGGACGGCGGCGGCGATCCGATCCTGTTCCAGCATCTGTTCTGGTTCTTTGGTCACCCCGAAGTGTACATCCTGATCCTGCCGGGCTTCGGCATCATCAGCCACATCGTCTCGACCTTCTCGAAGAAGCCGGTGTTCGGCTATCTCGGCATGGCCTACGCCATGGTCGCGATCGGCGCCGTCGGCTTCATCGTCTGGGCGCACCACATGTACACGACCGGCCTGTCGCTCGACACGCAGCGCTACTTCGTCTTTGCCACCATGGTCATCGCCGTGCCGACAGGCGTGAAGATCTTCTCCTGGATCGCGACGATGTGGGGCGGCTCGATCTCGTTCAAGACGCCGATGCTGTGGGCGCTGGGCTTCATCTTCCTGTTCACGGTCGGCGGTGTCACCGGCGTCCAGCTCGCCAATGCCGGCCTCGACCGCTCGCTGCATGACACCTATTTCGTCATTGCCCACTTCCACTATGTGCTGTCGCTGGGTGCGGTCTTCGCCATCTTCGCCGGCTGGTACTACTGGTTCCCCAAGATGACCGGCTACATGTACTCGCCGGTGATCGCCAACACCCACTTCTGGGTCACCTTCGTCGGCGTCAATTTGATCTTCTTCCCGCAGCATTTCCTCGGCCTCGCCGGCATGCCGCGCCGCACCATCGATTATCCCGACGCGTTCGCCGGCTGGAACATGGTGTCGTCCTACGGCTCCTATATATCGGCCGTCGGCGTGGTGATCTTCCTCTATGGCGTGTTCGAGGCCTTCCAGAAGAAGCGCGTCGCCGGCGCCAATCCGTGGGGCGAGGGTGCAACGACGCTCGAATGGCAGCTGCCTTCGCCGCCGCCTTTCCACCAGTGGGAACAGCTGCCCAAGATCAGGTGAAGGCAGCCCGAATACGAAACCGCCGGCCCGCCGGCGGTTTTCGGCCAACGGAATGATTGGACTTATGTACGCATGGCCCTTGTCGACGACCCAATGATTGACGAAGCGGGCTTTCGCATGTCGGAAGCCACGTCGGGCGATTTCTTCGCCCTGCTGAAGCCGCGCGTCATGTCGCTGGTGGTGTTCACGGCCTTTGTCGGCATGGTCGCTGCACCCGTGACCATCAACCCGCTGCTGGCGGTGATCGCCATCCTGGCCATTGCCATCGGCGCCGGCGCCTCTGGTGCGCTCAACATGTGGTACGACGCCGACATCGACGCAGTAATGAGCCGGACCGCCGGCCGCCCGGTACCCTCCGGCCGCATCCTGCCCGGCGAAGCCCTGAGCTTCGGCCTTGTGCTTTCGGTGCTATCGGTGATGACGCTGGGCGTACTGGTCAACTGGCTGTCGGCGGCGCTGCTTGCCTTCACCATCTTCTTCTACGCCGTCGTCTACACGATGTGGCTGAAGCGCTCGACGCCGCAGAACATCGTCATCGGCGGTGCCGCCGGCGCCATCCCGCCGGTCATCGGCTGGGCCGCGGTGACCGGAACGGTGAGCCTGGAAAGCCTCGTCCTGTTCCTGATCATCTTCCTGTGGACGCCGCCGCACTTCTGGGCGCTGGCACTGTTCAAGTCCGACGACTACGCCAAGGCCGGCATCCCGATGATGCCGAACGTTGCCGGCCAGGCCTCGACCCGCCGCCAGATCTTTGCCTACGCCCTGATCCTGGCGCCGATCGGTGTGCTGCCCTGGGTGCTCGGTTTCACCACCGCCTTCTATGGCGTCGCATCAGTGGCTCTCGGCGCCGGCTTCGTCTGGTATGCCTGGAAAGTGCTGTGCATGACCGATAGCGACCGCGTCATGAAGCCGGCCAAGGCTCTGTTCGCCTATTCGCTGCTCTACCTCTTCGCCATCTTCGCCATCTATCTTGCCGACTGTGTCGTCGGTCGCGCTTTGGCCATCGGTGGAGCATGACCATGATCGACAAGAAGCTTGAACTGGTCACGCTGACCGAAAGCCAGAAGAAGGCGCGGCGCAACCGTTCGGCGGCGATCGGCGTCGCGCTGGCGATTCTGGTCGTCATCTTCTACGTCGCGACCATCGTGAAATTCGGCCATACCGGATGAGGCCGATGATGACCCGCCAGACCGTGACCGATCCCAGGAAGAAGAACACCAACCGCGTCGTCGCCGCCGTCTGCGTCGCCTTCTTCGGCGGCATGATCGGCATGGCCTACGCCGCGGTGCCGCTCTACAAGATGTTCTGCCAGGCCACCGGCTATGGCGGCACGACGCAGCGCGCCGAAAAGCAATATGCCGGCCGCATCCTCGACCGCGACATCACCGTGCGCTTCGACGCCAACACCAACGGCATTCCCTGGCAGTTCCAGCCGGTCGCCCGCTCGGTCACCATCAAGATCGGCGAGACCACGCAGGCGCATTACAGCGCCACCAACAAGTTCGACCGCGCCGTTACCGGCCGCGCCACCTTCAACGTGCAGCCGGAACTGGCGGGCCCCTACTTCAACAAGGTCGAGTGTTTCTGCTTCACCGACACGACGCTGAAGCCCGGCGAGACGCTGGACATGCCGGTCGTGTTCTATGTGGATCCCGATATCGTCAACGTGCCGGAACTGAAGGACTTGAAGACGATCACCCTGTCCTACACCATGTTCCCGGTCCAAAAGAACAAGCCGGTGGCGTCATCGACGCCGGACAGCAGCAGCAAAGTTTCAGATACCGAAGCAAATCTCGGGGGTTGATATGGCAGACGCGCACGCAAAACCACAACACGACTACCATCTCGTCAACCCGAGCCCGTGGCCCTTCCTGGGGTCGATCGGCGCGCTGGTGACTGCAGTCGGCGGCGTCGCCCTGATGCAGTATCTCAAGAACGGCGATTTCCCGATTTTCGGCCACAACATCGCCAATCCATGGCTGTTCTTCATCGGCCTCGTCATCGTCCTCTACACGATGTTTGCCTGGTGGTCGGACACCATCAAGGAAGCGCATGAGGGCCACCACACGCGCGTCGTGTCGCTGCATCTGCGCTACGGCATGATCATGTTCATCGCTTCGGAAGTGATGTTCTTCGTTGCCTGGTTCTGGGCCTATTTCGATGCCAGCCTGTTTCCGAGCGAAGTGCAGAATTACGCCCGCACCGCTTTCACTGGCGGCGTCTGGCCGCCGAAGGGTCTCGAAGTCCTCGATCCCTTCCATCTGCCGCTCTACAACACCATCATCCTGCTTCTGTCGGGCACCACGGTGACATGGGCGCACCATTCGCTCATCCATGGCGACCGCAAGGGCCTGATCAACGGCCTGGTGCTGACCGTCGGCCTCGGCATGCTGTTCACCATGGTGCAGGCCTACGAGTACATGCACGCTCCGTTCGGCTTCAAGGATTCCATCTACGGCGCCACCTTCTTCATGGCGACCGGCTTCCATGGCTTCCACGTCATCATCGGCACCATCTTCCTGCTGGTCTGCCTGATCCGCGCCTGGAAAGGCGACTTCACGCCCAAGCAGCATTTCGGCTTCGAGGCGGCTGCCTGGTACTGGCACTTCGTCGACGTGGTCTGGCTGTTCCTGTTCGCATCGATCTACGTCTGGGGATCGGTCGGCGCGGTGATCGAAGGCCACTGACGGCTTTCACCGAACCGACAAATCAGAAGGGCGGTCGCGGCAACGCGGTCGCCTTTCTTCTTTTCGGCGCCCCATCAATGGCCAACGGATTCGGCTGGTCGGGCTGGCTGCTTCAATTGGTCGACTGGACCGATGGCTGCATTGGGGTTACCGACTGCGACATGGACGAAATCTGGACTATGGTGCCGGATGGAACGCTGATCGAAATCGAGCCGTAAAGCATGACTATCCATGAGTGAAGATAGGGCGATCTGGCCACCCATTGAGCCGATCTCGGCCGGCCTGCACGGATGCTGCCCGCGCTGCGGCGAAGGACGGCTGTTTTCCGGCTTCCTCACCGTCGGCAAGCGCTGCAACAATTGCGGCCTCGACTATTCCTACGCCGATGCCGGCGACGGCCCGGCGGTGTTCGTCATCCTGATCATCGGCTTCATCGTCGTGGGGCTGGCGCTGTGGGTGGAGGTGACGCTGAGCCCGCCGCTCTGGCTGCATTTCATCATCTGGATACCGCTGGCCGTGGGACTGTGCCTGACGGCGCTGAGGTTGATCAAGGGGGTGCTGCTGACGCTTCAATACGCCAACAAGGCGGCCGAAGGCCGCCTGGACCAGGGGCAATGAGCGAGGCGCTGACCAAGCCCGCCGGCCGCTCGCGGCCGAAGACGGCATTGCTGCTCGGCCTCGGCCTGGTGGTGTTCGTCATCCTGCTCGGGCTTGGCACATGGCAGGTGCAGCGCCTGTACTGGAAGGAAGCCCTTCTGCAGACCATCGACCAGCGCACCCATTCAGCGCCGCAGCCGCTGGCAGACGTCGAGAAGGAATTCGCCGCAACCGGTGATGTCGACTACACGCCGGTCACCGTCAGCGGGACGTTCCTGCACTCCGGCGAGCGGCATTTCTACGCCACCTGGGACGGCGACGCCGGCTTCAACGTCTACACCCCGCTGGCCCTCGACGATGGCCGCTATATCCTGATCAACCGCGGCTTCGTTCCCTATGATCTCAAGGATGCCGCCAAGCGGCCGCAAGGGCAGGTGACCGGCAAGGTCACGGTCACCGGCCTGGCGCGCAACCCGCTGCCGGGCAAGCCGTCGATGATGCTGCCCGACAATGACGTGGCCAAGAACATCTTCTACTGGAAGGATCGTGATGTCATGGCGGCGAGTGCCGGCCTGCCGGCCGGCGCCGTGCTGGTGCCGATCTTCATCGACGCCGACAAGACGCCGAACCCGGGCGGGCTGCCGGTCGGCGGCGTCACCATCATCGACCTGCCGAACTCTCATCTGCAATATGCCTTCACCTGGTATGGCCTGGCGGCGGCTCTTGCCGCGGTTCTGATCATCAGGCTGCGCCGCCCGGCAAAGACTGAATGATCCAGAGCATCATCCCGAAAAGTGGGAACCGGTTTCGGACAAGATCATGCTCCAACAAAGAGTTAGATCAGGTTGACCATTCAACCTGATCTCAACTGCCCTTGACAGGGCAGGGGTGCACACCTCATTTCGCGTCACGATACGATCAACCGATCTGGAATCATGCTGCAGACCGCCACAAAACCACCGCTGACGATCCGGCTCTGCCAGCCGCGCGGCTTTTGCGCCGGTGTCGACCGCGCGATCCAGATCGTCGTGCTGGCGTTGAAGAAATACGGCGCGCCGGTCTATGTCCGCCACGAGATCGTGCACAACCGCTATGTCGTCGAGGGCCTGCAAAGCCTTGGCGCGGTTTTCATCGAGGAACTCTCGGAAATCCCGGCCGAGCACCGCAAGTCGCCGGTTGTCTTCTCGGCCCACGGCGTGCCGAAATCGGTGCCGGCCGACGCCAAGGCACGCGAGCTCTTCTATCTTGACGCCACCTGCCCGCTGGTGTCCAAGGTGCACAAGCAGGCGATGCGCCATCAGCGGCTCGGCCGCCATGTGCTTCTGATCGGCCATGCCAGCCATCCCGAAGTGATCGGCACCATGGGCCAACTGGCTGAAGGCGCCGTCACGCTGATCGAGACCGAAGCCGACGCTGGGACCTTTGCCCCCGCCGACCCGGAAGCGCTCGGCTTCGTAAGCCAGACAACGTTGTCGGTCGAAGACACTGCCGGCATATTGCGGGTGCTGCAGGAGCGCTTCCCGCAACTGCATGCACCGGCCGCCGAATCGATCTGCTACGCCACCACCAACCGCCAGGAAGCGGTCAAGGAAACCGCCGCCGGCGCCGATCTCTATCTGATCGTCGGTGCGCCCAATTCCTCCAATTCGCGCCGTCTTGTCGAAGTGGCGGAGCGCGCCGGCGCCACCATGTCGCTTCTCGTACAGCGCGCCGCCGAAATTCCGTGGAATGACATCACAAATATATCGACGCTCGGCCTGTCTGCCGGCGCGTCGGCGCCGGAGATCATCGTCGACGAGATCATCGACGCCTTCCGCCAGCGCTTCGAGGTGAACATCGACCTGGCGATCACGGCCACCGAAACGGAGGATTTTCCAGTCATGCGGGTTCTGCGCGATGTCGAACTGACGCGGGCCGACATGGCCTTCGTCAACGGAGCCGCGTGAACAGCCCATGGCGGTCTACACCGACGTCAATGAGGGCGAACTCGGCGCGTTCCTGAGGGCATATCCAGTCGGCGAACTCTTGTCCTACAAGGGTATCGCCGAAGGCACGGAGAATTCGAATTTCCTGCTGCACACCTCAAGCGGCTCTTACATACTGACGCTCTACGAGAAGCGCGTCGACAAGGCCGACCTGCCGTTCTTCCTTGGCCTGATGGGCCATCTCGCCCGCAAAGGCATTTCCTGTCCGCTGCCGGTGACCGCGCATGACGGCACCGTCATCGGCACGCTGGCCGGCCGTCCCGCGGTCATCATCACCTTCCTCGAAGGCCTGTCGCTGCGGCGGCCGACAGCGGCGCATTGCGCGGAGGTCGGCAAGGCGCTCGCCGCCCTGCATCTCGCCGGCCAGGATTTTGCGATGACGCGTGACAACGCGCTCGCCATCGAGGGCTGGCGCAAACTCTGGAATGCCTCGCGCGACCGAGCCGACGAGGTCGAGCCGGGACTGGCGGCCGAGGTCGACGCGGATTTCGCGGATTTCGAACGCCATTGGCCGCAGGGCCTGCCGGCAGGCATCATCCATGCCGATCTGTTTCCCGACAATGTCTTCTTCCTCGGCGAGAAACTGTCCGGCCTCATCGACTTCTATTTCGCCTGCCACGACCTCTACGCCTATGACGTCGCCACCTGTCTCAACGCCTGGTGTTTCGAGAAGGATTTCTCCTTCAACCTGACCAAAGGCACGGCGCTGCTGGCCGGCTATCAGAGCGTGCGACCTTTGAGCGAGGGCGAGAAAGCAGCGCTGCCGATGCTTTCGCGCGGCTCGGCGCTGCGCTTCATGCTGACCCGGCTCTATGACTGGCTGACCGTTCCCGACGGCGGGCTGGTCATGAAGCGCGATCCGACCGAATATATCCGCCGCATGCGCTTCCACCGCGCGATCAAGTCGCCTTCGGAATACGGACTGACATGACCAAGCAGGTCGAAATCTTCACCGACGGTGCCTGCTCGGGCAATCCCGGTCCCGGCGGCTGGGGCGCCATCCTGCGCTTCAACGGCAAGACCAGGGAATTGTCGGGCGGCGAGGCCGAGACGACCAATAACCGTATGGAGCTGCTGGCCGCCATCTCGGCGCTGAATGCGCTGAAGGAGCCGTGCTCCGTCGAGCTTCACACCGACAGCAAATATGTCATGGACGGTATCTCCAAATGGATCCACGGCTGGAAGAAAAACGGCTGGAAGACCGCCGACAAGAAGCCGGTCAAGAACGGTGAACTGTGGCAGGCGCTGGATGAGGCCAATCGGCGCCACAAGGTGACCTGGAACTGGGTCAAGGGCCATGCCGGCCATACCGAGAACGAACGCGCCGACGAACTCGCAAGGGAAGGCATGGCGCCGTTCAAGAAGAGTCCGTTAAAACCTGTGGCGCCGAAGCCTGCGGCGGCGCTGAAGCCGGCGGCATCCGAGAAGCAGCCTGCGGCGCCACGGGCACGGCGCTCGACCCAAAGCTATTGAGCTCAAGCTATCGGCAGGAGATCTCACTCATGCCGATCGTATACTACATCACCCATCCCCAGGTTCAGATCGATCCCAACGTTCCCGTGCCGCACTGGGGGCTGTCCGAGATCGGACGAGCGCGAGCATCAGCCATGCTCGATCAGCCATGGGTCGGATCGATCCGCCGTGTCGTCTCGTCGGCCGAGCGCAAGGCGATCGAAACCGCCGAGATTCTTGGCAAACACCTCGGCCTCGCGGTCGAGGTGAGGGAGCGCATGCATGAGAACGATCGGTCGGCAACCGGCTTCCTGCCGCCGCCCGAGTTCGAGGCGGTCGCCGACCAGTTCTTCGCCAATCCGCACAAAAGCATTCGCGGCTGGGAACGGGCCATCGACGCCCAGCAACGCATTGTCAGCGAGGTCGAAACGGTGCTGGGTGCTGCCGACGGCGGCGACATTGCCTTCGTCGGCCATGGCGGCGTCGGAACATTGCTGCTGCTCTCGCTCAGCGGCCGCGCAATCAGCCGCGCGGCGGACCAGCCGGCCGGCGGTGGTAATTACTTCGCCTATGATGTCGGCACGCGCCGCGTCGTCCACGGATGGCGGCCGATAGACAGTCTGGCGCCGCGCTAAAGCGGATGTCAGGAGATCATCGATACCGTAGCCGCGATGAAGCCGCGCGCGACCAACAGATAGAACCCGTCCTCAGCGGATCAGCAGGGCCGTGCCGTAGAGGCCGAGCGCGAACACCGTGTGCGAGATCACGTTGAAGGCGCGGATCTGCATCGCGTTGGGGCGCTTTGAGGCAGCCCAGCCGCCGCCCATGCCGGGCGCCAGCAGGAACCAGCCGGCGCCGATGGTGACCATGCCGAGGATGAAGGCCGGCAGGAAGGTCGGCGCGTCCAACCATGCCGTGCCCACCAGCGCCACCAGGATGAAGCCGTAGACGATGCCGGTGACATAGTGGAAAGCCCAGCCCAGCGCCTGCTCATGCGCATAGGGTGCGGCTTGGGCGATATCGTCGTGGAAAACCTTGCCTTCCCTAAGGTGCCAGACCCAGCGGCCGGGCGGCCCCCAGTTCGGCCGCGGCTGACTGAGCGCCAGATGCAGGAACAGCGCCCAAAGATCCATCAGCACCGTGGCGCCGATGCCAATCGCAATGCTGCGCCAGATGATGTCAAACATCGTCGATGTCCCCCAAAGCAGGCAATCCGGCTGGAAGCGCGTGGTCGTCAGGCCATGGCGTTCATGAGCCGAGGCGGCCGCACGGTTTAGAGCTGGCTCAGAATGTGAGCGGCACCCGACGTGTCGACTCCTGGCTTGGTCTCGACGTTGAGCGCGGTGACCTTGCCGTTGTCGACGATCATCGAGAAGCGCTTCGAGCGCAATCCCATGCCGCCGCTGGAATAGTCGGAGTCGAGGCCGATCGACCTGGCGAAGTCGCCATTGCCGTCGGCGAGATAGAGGATCTTGCCTTGACCGCCGGTGAAATTGGCCCAGGCGCCCATGACATGGACATCGTTGACGGACACGACGGCGATGGTGTCGACGCCGCGGGCCAGGATGGCATCGTGGTTCTCGAGATAGCCCGGCAGATGATTGTTGCTGCAGGTCGGCGTGAAGGCGCCTGGAACGCCGAACAGCACGACCTTCTTGCCCGCGAAAATCTCGGCCGAGGTGATCACCTTGGCGCCGTCGGCGGTCATTTCCTTGAAGGTCGCATCGGGCAGTTTGTCGCCAACGGCAATCGTCATGATGGTCCTCGTGTGAAAAGCAGGGAAGGTTTCTTGCGATAGCGAAATCGGGCATCTCCCGCAACCGCCGACAAGGCCTGGATCAAGGGAAAGCCCGGATCGGGTTCGGTATCAGGGGAACGGCAGAACGCCCTCGACCGCGCCTTCGGCACTTGTCAGGGTGTAATACAACCCGCCATCGGTCGGTGTCGTCGACGGCCGGTCGAGGATCGGAATGGTAAATACCAGCCGGCCGTCCTTTTCGCTGCGTGCAGGCGCCCCGAACATATAATCGCGTCCCCCGGCGACGAATAAATCCGCCGCCTCCGGATCTCCGGGAAAAGTCGCCTCGACCATCAGCGTCTCATGGTCGCCCGGCAGCACCTTGATCCCGAAATCGGGCTTGGCAGGCGCGGGCAAGGTGGCGAGTGCAGCCTTCACCAGCGCCGCATCCTCGGCATTGTCGGGATCGGCGGCGGGATAGACGCTCAGCCGCGTCTGCACCGGAATACAGATCGTCTCGCAGATGCCAAGAAAGATGTCGGCATCGATGACGGCCGCATCCCCAGGCGACGACAAAGTGAATGTCACCGGCAGCGAGACCGGATGGTTGTAGCCGGCCCATTTGCCGTAGCCGTCGTCATGGCGCTGCGGCGGCGGGAAGGAAAACGCCGCATCGGTGATGTTGGTGCTGGCCGAAACGTCGATCTGCGGCGGCACGCCGGCGTCGCCCGGATCGCGCCAATAAGTTTTCCAGCCGGGCTTGAGCGCGATGTCGAGCACGCCCTGTATGCGACCGGCCTCGTCGGCCTTGCCTGTTGTCACCAGCCGCACCTTGCCGCCTTCGCTGTTGTACCATTCCGACGAGGAGGCGGCGGCGGGCAGGACTGCTCCGCATCCGATAGCAATACCGAGCAGCAGGATTTTCAAGCTTTGCATGGCGTTGATTTGATCGTCAGTTCATGGCCGCGCAATGTTTTCATGGCGCTCTGCGTATCATATTTGCGTGACCTTCGGGCAAGGAACAGTTGGCTTCAAGCAATCGGCCGAGTGAAGTTCGCAGTCAAGATTCCGTTGTTCCAACCGTTGGGCTTTGGCCGAATCGCACGCGGCGCATCTTTTCGGCGTCCCGGAAACGCGTTACGCTCCAGTCCATGGACTTGTTGCGCCACAAAAAGACAGCCGGTGGACGCGGCTTTCTTGACGACCAGTTCCTGATTGCCATGCCCGGCATGAAGGACGATCGCTTCACGCGCTCGGTCATCTACATCTGCGCGCACAGCGATGAAGGCGCCATGGGCCTGATCATCAACCAGACGCAACAGATGCTGTTTCCCGATCTTCTGGTGCAGCTCGGCATCATGAACGAGCAGGAGGCGATCAGGCTGCCGGCGCAGGCTCGCGACTTCGTCGTGCGCAATGGCGGCCCCGTCGACCGTAGCCGCGGCTTCGTCCTGCACTCGGGCGACTACCGGGTGGAATCCTCGCTCACCGTCTCCGACGATATCTGCCTGACCGCGACGGTCGACATATTGCGCGCCATCTCGTCCGGCCGCGGCCCGCGGCGCGCATTGATGGCGCTCGGCTATTCCGGCTGGGGCGCCGGCCAGCTGGAAACCGAGATCGCCGAGAATGGCTGGCTGACCTGTCCGGCCACGCCGGAGCTGCTGTTCGACGCCGACATCGAGCGGAAGTACGACCGCATCCTGGCATCGATCGGGATTGATCTGGCGCATCTGAGCCTGGCCGCGGGGCACGCCTGAGGCCTCGCATTCGCCGACGTTCCGCCGAACCTTCGCGACTAGCCGAAGCCGCCCGCCACTTTCGTCATCCTAGGGTCTGCGCCGCGTCGCTGCGCTCCTTGCTTCGCCCTAGGATGACGAAGGCGCGGTCGCTTCAGCTAATTTTCGGGGTTCATTCCAATGTAACCACGCGCCTGCACGACGCATGCCTCACCCATCACGCCTGCGTCATCGGGTACTGCTCTTTCAACGCCTTCAGCACCTGGTCGCCTGGCATCGGCGCGCCGAACATGAAGCTTTGCACATACTCGCAGCCCATCTGGCGCAGTTCCAGCGCATCGCTTTCGTCGGAGATGCCCTCGGCCACCACCGACAGGCCGAGTTCATGCGCCATGTTGACCATGGATTTGAGCAGCACCGCCCGCTTCGGCGTCGCGTCGTCGACGAAGCTCTTGTCGATCTTGATGGTGTCGAAGGGGAAGCGGGTCAGATAGGCGAGCGAGGAATAGCCGGTGCCGAAATCGTCCAGCGACAGGCCGATGCCGAGCTGCTTGAGCTTGGTCAGCACATGCGAGGTCTGCTCTGGATTGTCCATGACCAGCGATTCGGTAAGTTCGAGCCGGAAGCAGCGCGGCTTCAGATTGGCGCGGGCGATGACCGAGCGGACATCGCTGACCAGGTCGCGGCGGATCAGCTGGCGACTGGACAGATTGACCGACACCGACAGCGGCGTGTCGCCGATCTGCTTTTGCCAACCGGCGAGGTCTTCGGCCGCCTGCTGCATGGCAAACAGCCCAAGCTGCACGATCAGGCCACAGCTTTCGGCGACCGGGATGAAATCGCCCGGCGGGATCATGCCGCGGCGCGGATGGTCCCAACGCAGCAGCGCCTCGAAGCCGGCAATGCTGCCGTCCTCCAGCCGTACGATCGGCTGGTAGGCAAGGGTGAACTCACGCCGCTCGATGGCGCGGCGCAGATCGGATTCGAATTGCAGCCGGTCGGTGCCGACGGTGCGGAAGGCCGGCCGGAACGGCTCGATCCTGTCGCCGCCGAAGCGCTTGGCCTGGTGCATGGCAAGCTCGGCGTCCTTGACCATGTCTTCTGCCGAAGTCTGCGCCGAGGTCCAGGTGATCAGGCCGATCGAGGCAGTCAGCACGATCTCGCGCTTGGCGAAGGTGATCGGGTTGTTGATGGCGTGCTTGATGGCGTCTGCCACCGCCGCGATGCGGGAGGGTTCCTGTTCGGAGAGCAGCATCAGGGCGAACTGGTCACCGGCAAAGCGCGACAGCGAATCCTTAGGTTTCAACAGCCGGTGCAAGCGGCGCGCAATGGTGAGCAGGATGGTGTCGCCGGCCGAGATGCCAAGCCCGTCATTGACCTGCTTGAAACGGTCGATGTCGATGACGAAGACGGTGGGGCGCACCTTCTCTTCGGTGCGCGCGATCGAGATGATGGCTTCCAGCCGGTTCATCAGAAGTTCGCGGTTGGGCAGGCCGGTCAGATTGTCGTGAACGGCATCGTGCAGCAGCCTTTCCTCGGACTTTTTCTGCTCGGTAACGTCGACCATGGTGCCGACGCAGCGAATCACTTCGCCATCCGAGCCGATCACCGGCCGCGCCCGAAGCAAGAACCAGTGGTAGTGCCCGTCGGCGCCGCGCAGGCGGAAATTCTGCGAGACCCGGCCGCGCCGATGTTCGAGCACCACGTCGAGCGTGGTGCGGAACGTGTCGCGGTCGTCGGCATGCAGCACCGGCAGCCAGTTGCGGGCCGCACCCCCCAGGCTGTTGGGAGCGAGGCCAAGCTGGATGCTGACGTCGGGCTTGGTGACGACGCGGTCGCGCAGCACGTCCCAGTCCCACACCGTGTCGCCGGAGCCGGCTACGGCCAGCGCCTGCCGTTCGAGGTCGGAGAACAGGCCCTGATGCAGCGCGCCGCCGGCAAAGGCATGCTGCATGACGGTGAAGCCGATCAAAAGGATGATCAGGATCAGCCCGCCGCCCAATGCCGGCTGGGCGATGTCGTTGTCGAGCATGCCGGTGATCGCCATCCACGACCCGCACAGCCATAGCAGCACCATCACCCAACTGGGCACCAGCATGATCGCACGGTCATAACCACGAAGACCGAGCAGGATGATGAGGCCAAGCCCGGTCAGCGCGGTGGCGGCGAAGGACAGCCGGGCAATACCGGCGGCGACGGCCGGATCGATGATGGCCACACCCGCAATCAGCACCAGGCCGAGGATCCAGACCAGCGCGCCATAGCTGAAATGGCCGTGCCACCGGTTGAGGTTGAGATAGGCGAACAGGAACACCACGAAGGTCGCCGCAAGCGCCACCTCCGTTCCCGCCCGCCACATCTGCTCGTTCCCGGGCGATATCTCTATGATCTTGTTTAGAAAGCCGAAATCGACGCAGATATAGGCAAGTACCGCCCACGCAAGTGCGGCTGTCGCCGGAAACATCGAGGTTCCCTTGACGACGAAAAGGATGGTCAGGAAGAGCGCCAGCAGCCCGGCGATGCCGATGACGATGCCGCGGAACAGCGTATAGGAATTGACCGAGTCCTTGTAGGCTTCCGGCTCCCATAGATAGACCTGCGGCAGCTTCGGCGAGGCGAGTTCGGCGATGAAGGTGATCACCGTTCCCGGGTTCAGCGTCACCCGGAACACGTCGGCGTCGGAGCTTGACTGGCGGTCGAGCGCGAATCCCTCGCTGGGGGTGATAGCGGCGATGCGGGTGGCGCCGAGATCGGGCCAGAAGATGCCGGAATTCACCAGCCGGAAATGCGGCGCCACGATCAGCCGGTCGAGCTGCTGGTCGGTGGTGTTGGCGAGCGCAAACACCGCCCAGTCACCGCTCGAGCGCGCGTCATTGGCCTCGACCTCGATGCGCCGGACGATGCCGTCGGGACCGGGCGCGGTCGACACCTGGAAGTTTTCGCCCTGATTGACGTAGATCTGGACGGCGCGCGACAGGTCGAGCGCGACATCGTCGCGGGCAATCTTGATCGGTTCGACGGCGAAGGCCGGGAGCGCCGCGCAAAGCGTGACGACAACCGCCAGAACAAAGGCCAACAGCGACCCGTTTCGCAGGAAATTCGTCAAAAATCAGTCCTTCGTTCCAGCGCCCGGCGGATCGTCCGCGATCCGGGCGTAGAGGTAGTGGTCCTGCCAGATGCCGTTGATCCTGAGGTAGGATCGCAGAAGTCCTTCGCGCCGGAATCCGGCTTTTTCAAGCACGCGGATCGACCGGACATTGTCGGGAATACAGGCAGCTTCGATCCGGTGCAACCTCAGCGTATCGAAGGCGAAGCGGCAGACCACCTTGACCGCGTCGGTCATCAGGCCGCGGCCGCCGAACCGCTCCCCGATCCAGTAGCCGACATGGCCGCTTTGCGAGACGCCGTGGCGGATATTGCCGAGCGTAATGCCGCCTGCAAGCTTGCCGCTCGCCTTCTCGAAGATGAAGAAGGCGATGGCGGTTCCCTGCGCATAGTCTTCGCGGTAGCGGCCGATGCGCAGCCGCCAGGCGGTGCGGTCGAGTTCATCGGGCGTCCAGCGCGGCTCCCACGGTTCGAGGAAGGCACGGCTTTCGCCGCGCACCGCCGACCATTCGCGATAGTCGTTGGTGTAGGGCACGCGCAGCATGACCCGGTCGCCTTTCAGTGCCGGCAGGTCACGGCGAAAGAAAGGGAGCGCGAACACCGGCGCTTGAAGGCTTAGACGGCGAGCTTGCGGGCCGTGGTGTGCGTGCCCGCAAGCGAATCGAGAATCGCCTCATAGGGCGCGAGCGTACCCACCGGTCCAACCGCGGTCAGCGTCGGCTTGGTCGAAAACAGCCGGGACGAAAGGTCGGTCAGCCGCTCGACGGTCAGCGCCGACAGCCGTTCCATCAATTCCTCCTTGGCGATCGGCCGACCGAACAGAAGCAGCTGCCTGGCGATCTGCGAGGCGCGGCTGGCCGGGCTTTCAGCCGACATGATCAGGCCGGCGCGATATTGCGCGCGGGCGCGGTCGAGCTCTTCCTGAAGGATATTCTCGCCGGCCTTCTGCAGCTCGTC
Source organism: Mesorhizobium sp. C416B (assembly GCF_030323165.1). Taxonomy (NCBI): domain Bacteria; kingdom Pseudomonadati; phylum Pseudomonadota; class Alphaproteobacteria; order Hyphomicrobiales; family Phyllobacteriaceae; genus Mesorhizobium; species Mesorhizobium sp. C416B. Next base: position 1,639,358 of record NZ_CP100471.1, on the reverse strand, counting down.
GATAATGACCGGCACCAGTTCGGCAATGTCGCTCTGCCCGGTCGCGGCATGAACGCCGAAGATGCCGGTATCGGAAAAACCCCAGTGGAAGGCATAGACCGAATAGCACAGGCCACGCTTTTCGCGGACCTCCTGGAACAGCCGGGACGACATGCCGCCGCCGAGGATCATCGACAGCACCTGCGAAGCGTAGAAATCGCGCACATGATAGGCTCGGCCTTCGAAGCCGAGCACGATCTGCGCGTCCATCAGGTCGCGATCCTCGCGGAAATCGCCGCCGACATACTGCGCATATTGCGGCATCGTGCTGTCGGACTTGCTGCGGAAACCGCCGAGCTGCTTTTCGACCTCGCGCACGAAATTGTCATGCTTGATGTCGCCGGCCGCGACGATCACCATCTTCTCGGCGCCATATTGGCGCTCGATGAAATCATGCAGCTGTTTGGAGGTGAAGGATTTGACGGTTTCCGGCGTGCCGAGGATCGAGCGGCCGATCGTCTGGTGGCGGAAGGCGGTCTCGGTGAAACGGTCGAAGACGATGTCGTCGGGTGTGTCGTGCGCGGCGCCGATCTCCTGCAGGATCACATGCTGCTCGCGCTCCAGTTCCTCTGGGTCGAATTCGGACTCCTGCAGGATATCGGCAAGGATATCCACCGCCAGCGGCACATCGTCGGACAGCACCCTGGCGTAATAGGACGTCGTCTCGACTGATGTGGCGGCATTGATCTCGCCGCCGACATCCTCGATTTCCGAGGCGATCTCGAAGGCCGTCCGCCTTTTCGTACCCTTGAAGGCCATATGCTCGAGCAGATGGGCCATTCCGTGCTCGTCGTCACGCTCATTGCGGGCGCCGGACTTGACCCAGGCGCCAAGGGCAACGGATTCGAGGCTTGGAAGGGTTTCGGTGGCGACTGTCAGGCCGTTCGACAGACGGCTTACCTCAACACCCATATGGCAAGTACTCCCTAACGCGCTGCCCTTGAGTGGCGGCTCACGTAATCTTCCACCATTTTCAGGTCGGATGGAAGTACCGTGTACTTTTCGTCGGCTGACATCAAGGACCCCAGCCATGCGGGCAGGGCCGGCGACACGCCGCAGGCGGCTTCGACCGCGGCCGGGAACTTGGCCGGGTGCGCCGTGCCCAGCACCACCATCGGCACTGCACCGTCAGCCTTGCCGGCGGCGACATGCACGGCCGCGGCCGTGTGCGGATCGAGCAGATAATTGCTGGATTCGAGCGTTGAACGGATGGTGGCGGCAACCTCGTCCATATCAGCGCGTCCGGCGTCGAATTCGGACCGCATCCGGTCGATTTCTGCGGTTTCGATGGTGAAGGCGCCGGATTGCTTGAGGCCGGCCATGTAACGCCGCACCGTCTCCGCGTTACGGTCGCAGGCCTCGAACAGCAGTCGCTCGAAGTTCGACGATACCTGGATGTCCATCGATGGCGACGTCGTCGCAAACACACCCTTGGTGCGGTATTCACCGGTCGCGAAAGTGCGCGCCAATATGTCGTTGTTGTTGGTGGCGACGATCAGCCGCTCGATCGGCAGGCCCATCTTCTTGGCGGCGTAACCGGCGAAAATATCGCCGAAATTGCCGGTCGGCACGGTAAAGGAGACCGGCCTGTCCGGCGCGCCGAGCGAAAGCGCCGAGGAAAAATAATAGACGATCTGGGCCATGATGCGGGCCCAGTTGATCGAATTGACGCCCGACAGCGACACGCGATCACGAAAACGATGATCGTTGAACATATCCTTCAGCAGGCCCTGGCAATCGTCGAAATTGCCTTCGATCGCCAGCGCCTGGACGTTGGCGGCAGTCGATGTCGTCATCTGCCGCTGCTGCACCGGCGAGACGCGGCCATGCGGGAACATCACGAAAATGTCAGTCCGGTCGCGGCCGGCGAAGGCATCGATGGCGGCGCCGCCAGTGTCACCCGAGGTCGCGCCGACGATGGTGGCGCGCTGGCCACGCTCAGTCAGTACATGGTCCATCAGCCGGGCAAGCAGCTGCATGGCAACGTCCTTGAAGGCCAGCGTCGGACCGTGGAAGAGCTCGAGGATGAACGTGTTGGCGCCGGTCTGCACCAGCGGGCAGACGGCCCGGTGGCGGAAGGTGGCATAGGCTTCTCGCACCAGGCGCTCGAAGACGGGTGCGGCGATCTCGCCGCCGAGGAAGGGCGTCAGCACGCGGATGGCGAGGTCCGCATAGGGCAGGCCGCGCATGGCGCGGATCTCGGCTGCCGAAAACTGCGGCCATGTCTGCGGCACATAAAGCCCGCCGTCGCGGGCCAGCCCCGCCAGCACCGCATCGGCAAATCCAAGCACGGGCGCATCCCCGCGGGTACTCACATAGCGCATCGTCAAAGGTCCATTGCTGCCGCCGGTTTCATCCACGGCAATTGGTTAATTTTCCGAGCCGCCTCAGTCGCATTTTTGCCGTGGCGTTGCTATACGTCACCAACTTTGCGAGAGGGAAGTGCAGTTTCATGGCGTTTCATAAGTTCAACCGTCGCTTTGTCGCGGGTCTGGCGCTAACCGGCTTTATGCTTGCCGCCGCCGGTTGCCAATCGAGCGACAATGGCATCCTCAATCTCGGTTTCGGCAAGAAGACCGACCCGAATGCGCCAATACCGCCTCAGGATCCGAAGGTTCTCGCCAGCCAGTTGCAGGCCTACTGCCCGAAAGTGACGGTGCGTGACGGCACCGCATACTTCAATACCTACGCCAAGGGCGCGCCGCAGCCGAAAAAGAAAAAGGCTGATGCAACACAGGATGCCGAGGCCGCTGCCGCCGCGCAGACGGCGCCTGACGGCTCCATCGTCGACCCGAACAAGGATCCGGCCAAGATCATCTACCAGGCCTCGATCAGCGATGTGAGCCGCGATTGCAGCCGTGCCAACGGCCAGTTGACGATGAAGGTTGGGGTTGCCGGCAAGATCGTGCCGGGACCGCTGTTCGCCCCCGGCACCATCACCATGCCGATCCGCATTGCCGTCATGCACGGCCCCGACGTACTTTATTCGCAGATCCACCCCTATCAGATCCAGGTCAGCGATCCCTCGACCGCCACCCAGTTCGTGTTCACCGATCCCAACGTCGTCGTGCCCGAACCCTCCGCCCGGGATTACACTGTCTATGCCGGCTATGACGACACCGCGCCGGCGGCGGTGGACAAGAAGTCCGGCAAGAAAAAGAAGCGCGCTCCGGCGACGAACTAAGCGCCTGGGCGCCGTCGCTGCTGCGACGGTGCCGGTCAACTCTTTGAAAGATCCAAACGATCCGATCGTAATCCTGCAGGCGTGCGCCTGCGGCAGGTCGCGTCTGCGCTTTAATCTCGATCCATTCCGCCAGCGCACTTGACTCATCCATATCCCGGCGGTTATACGTCAATCAATAGCTCGCAGGTTATTGATCCCGATGCCGGACGCCCACGATACTTTGTTCAGAACGCTTGCCGACCCGACCCGGCGGGCCATCTTCGAGCGCTTGTGCCGCCAAGGTGAGCAGACCGTGGGGGCGCTGACGGCGCAGTCCGGGGTCTCGCAACCGGCGGTGTCGAAGCATCTCGGCGTCCTGAAGCTGGCCGGCCTGGTGCGTGACCGCCACGCCGGACGCCAGACCCACTACAGCGCGCAGCCCGAGGCACTTGGTCCGCTGACCGACTGGACAGTTCAAATGACAGGATTCTGGGAGAGCCGCTTCGATGATCTCGAGAACCTGCTGAAAAGGATGGACCAGTGAGCAATCCCGAGCTGCGCACCGTCGTCGTCGAACGTGAAATATCCTGGCCGGCGGAGAAGATCTGGCGCGCGTTGACGCAGCCGCATCTGATGGAGGATTGGCTCATGAAGAACGATTTCAAGCCTGTCGTCGGCCACAGCTTCAATCTTCGCGGCGACTGGGGCGGCGTGCTCGACTGCGAGGTGCTGGCCATCGAGCAAAACAGGACGCTGTCCTACAGCTGGGATTTTGCGCATGAGGATGCCGCCTACAATCTGAAGAGCGTGGTGACGTTCACGCTCACACCCACGAGCTCGGGAACCCATCTGCGCGTCGAGCAGTCGGGCTTCCATCCGAGCCAGAAGCAGGCCTATGGCGGAGCCATGGCCGGGTGGCAGCAATTCCTCACCAAGCTGGAGCAGCTTCTGGCGAAGCCGGATTGAAGCCTGTCGGTACCATGCCCTGATCGCGGGGCACCGAATGCAAAAAGGAGGAAATCGATGAAGATCAAGCTGACCAGCGTCTATGTGGACAACCAGGATAACGCACTGCGCTTCTACACCGACGTGCTGGGCTTTGCTGTGAAGGCCGACTTCAGCAATGGGCCTTTTCGTTGGCTGACCGTCATCTCACCCGATGAGCCCGAGGGAGCCGAGCTACAGCTGGCGCTCAACGACAACCCGGCCGCCAAGGCCTACCAGCAGGCCATCTTCAAGCAGGGGCAGCCCGCGCTCATGCTGTTCACCGACGACGTCAAGGGTGATTACGAGCGCATCAAGGGACGCGGCGGTGCGTTCGCCATGGCGCCGACAGAAGTGACCGGCTCGACCATCGCCCAGCTCAACGACAGCTGCGGCAATCTCATCCAGATCACCCAACTGGCGCGTTGGTAGGCGCTGGTTTCAAGAGGAAGTTGCAATGAACTTGAGCAAATGGATACGTCAAACCCATCGTTGGCTGTCGATCATCTTCACGCTGACCGTGGCAGCCAATTTCATCACCATGGCGTTCGGGCAACCTCCGGCCTGGGTGGTCTATTCGCCGCTGCTGCCGCTATTCCTGCTGCTGTTCAGCGGCCTCTATATGTTCGTGCTGCCTTACGTCGCGAGATCGCGTGGCGAGCAGGGCGCGCAAGGGTAGGACATGGCCAAGGCGCCGGGAAAATCGAAGGTCGCAAAACCGGCCCCAGACAAGCCGGAAAAGCCGGTCCTGCTTTCGGGCGGCAACCCGCAGATCCCGAAGGCCTATGGGGACGCTCCGGTGCAGGCGTATATTGCTGCCATGCCGGGCTGGAAAAGCGATGTCGGGCGCCGGATCGACGCACTTATCGTCAGCGCCGTCCCCGGCGTCTGCAAGGCGGTGAAGTGGAACTCACCGTTCTATGGCATCGAGGGCGACGGTTGGTTCCTCAGCCTGCATTGCTTCACCAGATACGTCAAAGTCGCCTTCTTTCGCGGCACGTCGCTCGATCCTGTGCCTCCCGGCGGTTCCAGGCAAAAGGAAGTGCGCTATCTCGACATCCATGAAGGCGAAGAGATCGACGAAGCCCGCTTCGCCTCCTGGGTGAAGCAGGCCAGCCGATTGCCCGGCGAGAAGATGTGAACGGAGGCAGACCATGAAGATCAGCATGTCGAGCAAGGACGAGGGAGGCGCCTCTGCCTCCGAGCGGATAGATGCCCAAATCCGGGAGCTGGACGATTGGCGGGGCAAGACGTTGGCCAGCCTGCGCAAGACCATCCTCGACGCCGACCCGGAAATCATCGAGGAGTGGAAGTGGATGGGCAGCCCGGTATGGTCACGCGACGGCATGATCGCCGTCGGCAACGCTCACAAGGACAAGGTGAAGCTGACCTTTTCTCACGGCGCCAGCCTGCCGGATCCCGACAGGCTGTTCAACAACGGGCTCAACGGCAAGGTGTGGCGCGCCATCGATGTGTCGGAGGGCGACGAGATCGATGCGGATGCGCTGAAAGCGCTCGTCCGCGCCGCGATTGCCTACAACAGGGCGAAGAAGAAACCGGCCAGGTCGGCCAAAGCCAAGGACTGATCCGGTTCAGGCGTCCGACCACTCCGACAGAGCGGCAATCACACTTTTCAGTTCGGCCCAGCGGCGGATGACGGTTTCGGCGCCGGCTTCGGTCAGCACATCGGCATGGCCGGGATAGCTGTGCGCGGCGCCGGTGAAGCCGATCACGCGCATGCCAGCGGCCCTGGCGCCGGTGACGCCGTGCACCGAATCCTCGATGACGAAGGTGTTTGCCGGATTGGCGTTGAGTTGCTGCGCCGCGATCAGGAACACATCCGGCGCGGGCTTGGTTTTCTTGCTTGGTATTTCCAGCGCTGAAAAAATCCGGCCGGCGAAGAACGGCAGCAGGCCCACTTTCTCGAGCATGAACTCGATCCGCTCCAAGCGTGAGTTCGAGCAGACGCAGCGCGGCGCGGTGACCGCGGCGACCGCCTCGCGCACGCCGTCGATGGCGCGCACGTCGCTGCGCAGTTTGCGGTCGACCAGCTCTTCGGCCCGGTCGATCATCGAGGCCTGGAACGGGATGGCGGATTTTTGCTCGACCCGCATCATGATGTCCTTGAAGGTCAGTCCGGCATAGGTTTCGGCGTATTCCTCGGCCGAGATTTCATATCCGGCCAAGGTCAGCAATTCGGCCTCGACGCGGGCTGCGATGATTTCGGAATCGACGAGCACGCCGTCGCAATCGAAGATGACAAGATCTGGCTGGGGCATGGCAATCCGAACGAGGGAGGGTGATGGAGGCCCGGCAAGGCTCAAGCGGCGCGACATACACCAACGGGCCGGGCTGCGCAAATTGACGACGTCAGGGCTGCCTGGCCTGTTGCGTCCTTCACCGAATATTTACGCTGATCGGTAACCATAACGGGGAGTAAACAGTAACGCGTGCCTTGGGTGTAAAAATGTCTGCCGTGCGTCTTCTCGCCGACCTCTCCCACGCCCCCCAGCAATCCGAGTGGCTGGACACGATCCTCAAGGGCGATTGTGTCGCCGCGCTCGACCGGCTGCCGGAAAAATCCATCGACGTCATCTTCGCCGATCCGCCTTACAATCTGCAGCTCGACGGCGATTTGCACCGGCCCGACCAGTCCAAGGTTGACGCCGTCGACGATGACTGGGACCAGTTCGAGAGTTTCGAGGCCTATGACGCCTTCACCCGCGCCTGGCTCCTGGCGGCACGCCGCGTGCTGAAGCCGAATGGCACCATCTGGGTCATCGGCTCCTACCACAACATCTTCCGCGTCGGCGCCAAGATGCAGGATCTCGGCTTCTGGATTCTCAACGATGTCGTCTGGCGCAAGACCAACCCAATGCCTAATTTCCGCGGTCGCCGCTTCCAGAACGCGCATGAGACCATGATCTGGGCCTCGCGCGACCAGAAGGGCAAGGCCTATACCTTCAACTACGAAGCCATGAAGGCATCGAACGACGACATCCAGATGCGCTCCGACTGGCTGTTCCCGATCTGCACTGGCGGCGAGCGGCTGAAGAACGACAATGGCGACAAGCTGCATCCGACGCAGAAGCCGGAAGCGCTGCTCGCCCGCATCATGATGGCCTCGACCAAGCCGGGCGACATCGTGCTCGACCCGTTCTTCGGCTCCGGCACCACCGGCGCCGTGGCCAAGCGGCTTGGCCGCCATTTCGTCGGCATCGAGCGCGAGCAGGCCTATATCGACGCCGCCAATGAGCGCATCGACGCCGTGCGGCCGCTGGAAAGCGCCGATCTCACCGTGCTCACCGGCAAGCGCGCCGAGCCGCGCGTCGCCTTTGTCAGCCTCATCGATACCGGGCTTATGCAGCCCGGCGCCACGCTTTACGATGCCAAGAAGCGCTGGTCGGCCAAGGTACGCGCCGACGGCACGGTGGCCATCGGTGACAGCGCCGGCTCGATCCACAAGATCGGGGCCGAAGTGCAGGGCCTGGACGCCTGCAATGGCTGGACCTTCTGGCACTATGAGCGCTCGGGCGGCCTGACCCCGATCGACGAACTGCGCCGCATCGCCAGGCTCGGTATGGAGCGCGCAGGGGCCTGAGATTCAAGGTTTAAATTCGGCGCTCTATGACGGCCCCCCTCTGCCCTGCCGGGCATCTCCCCCTCAAGGGGGGAGATTGCTGTCATCAACGCTTTCGCCAATTTTTGATCTTGCAAGGTGAGAACGGCCGCAGCGGCTGCTGATCTCCCCCTTGGGGGGAGATGCCCGGCAGGGCAGAGGGGGGCGCCATAAAGCGCTACCTTCGACCCCTCTGCGTAGCTCAGGTCGCGATGCCATACCGCTCAAGGTCCGCCTTGAGCGTTTTTGCATCTGTGAACAGCACAGCATTCCAGCCAGCCGCCCTGGCTCCATCGACATTCCTGGGGCTGTCGTCGATGAACAGCGTGGCTGACGGTTCGAGACCGAACGCGGCGACGTGATGGTCGTAGATGGCGCGGTCGGGCTTGATCTCACGGATATCGGCCGACACGGTCACGCCGCGCGAGCGGCTGAGGAAATCGAAGCGCAGCCTCGCCTCGGCAAGCGTGTCGGCGGCGAAATTCGTCAGCATGGTCACGTCGCGGCCGCTCTCGATCAGACCGAGCATGATGGCGACGCTGTCGTCATAGGCATGCGGCACCATGTCATTCCAATAGCGACGGAAATTGCGAATATTTTCAGCATGATCCGGGTAATCCGCGATCAGCAGCGCTTCCGCCTCTTCCCACGTCCGGCCACGGTCCTGCTCGATGTTCCAGTCATGCGTGCAGACATTGTCGAAGAACCACTTGCGCTCTTCGGCATCGGGAATGAGGCGGCTGAACGGAATGTTTGGATCGTAGTGGAGCAAGACGCGGCCGATGTCGAACACGATATGGCGGATTTCAGTCATTTCGGGCCTTTCAAAGCGAATGCTAGTCAATGGGGCGGTGCTTTTTGGTTGCGCCCGGTATCGCTGCTTCGATGACCTTTTTCATGACCGTCGGCAGCGCTTCTCCGGAAATGTCATGGGCCAGCGACCAGAAATGCCCTTCCGGCGCATCACTTTTCACTTGAGCGTGAAAAACTTCGAGCTCGAGCGCGAAATGGGTGAAGACATGCGCGATCTCTCCAGCGCGCCGCCAGTCGGCAGGGAAGGGCGCTGCCTCCGAAGTGGTTGCACCGTCGATCCGTGCTGTCCAACCTGTGGTCGGCACCTCGGTCATGCCGCCGAGCAGGCCCTTGCCAGGCCGCTTGCGCAACAGGATGGCGCCGTCGCCGCGCTCGGCGACGAAGGCGGCACCCCGCCTGAGTGGTTTGTCGACCTTGGGCAGGCGGACCGGAAAGCGCTCGGGGTCGCCGGACAGGATGGCGCTGCAATCCTCGCGCACCGGGCACAGCATGCAGCGCGGCCGTCTTGGCGTGCAGATCGTGGCGCCGAGGTCCATCATTGCCTGGGCGAAGTCGCCCGGCCTTGTCTGCGGAACCAGTCTTTCGACGAGCGCGCGGATTTCAGGCTTTGCCTCGCTGAGCGGCGTTGCGATCGAATAGAGCCGCGAGATGACACGTTCGACATTGCCGTCGACGACCGCCGCCGGACGGTTGAAGGCGATCGCCGCGATCGCCGCCGCCGTATAGGCGCCGATCCCCGGCAATTCCCTCAATCCCGTTTCCTTGTCGGGAAAACGGCCGCCCTGGCTCGCAACCAGATCGGCGCAGGCCTTGAGGTTGCGCGCCCGTGAATAATAGCCGAGCCCGGCCCAGGCCTTCATCACATCCTCGGCCGGCGCAGCCGCCAGCGCCTTCACATCAGGCCATTTCTCGACAAAGGCGCGAAAATAGGATTTTACCGCTTCGACCGTGGTCTGCTGCAGCATCACTTCCGACAGCCAGATGCGATAGGGGTCCGGCCGTGCACCGCCGGCCGCCGCGCGCGGCGTGATCCGCCACGGCAGTTCGCGATGGTGCGCGTCGTACCAGGCAAGCAGACGCGCGGCGATCTCTCCTGATAGAGTTGGTCCGGATGCGGCCTTGCGGGTCTGTTCGTGCAGTGCCATTGATCGCGGGCTGGCTCTAGGCTGGTGAGGAGCGTGGCTGGAGAACGTACATGGCAGGGAGAACGCCTTACGGCAATCCCGTTCCGGTGAGCGATCTCGCGACCGCGATCCTCGACCCCGTGCTGCGCAAGCGGGCCGGCATTTCGATCGGGCTGGTGCAGTCATGGGAAGAGATCGCCGGCCCCAGGCTCGCCGGCCATTCGCGCCCCGAAAAAATCCAGTGGCCGCGCCGCATGCATGAGGACGATCCGTTCGAGCCGGCGGTGCTGGTCATCGCCTGCGAGGGCATGGCCGCGCTGCACCTACAGCACGAGACCGGCGAGATCATCAACCGCGTCAATGCCTTTCTCGGCTTCAACGCGATCGGCAGGATCCGGATCGTGCAAAAGCCGGTGCTGAGGGACAAAGCCCGGCCGAAACCGACGCCGAGAGCACTGACTTCTGTCGAAAAGGCCAAATTGTCGGATACCGTCGGCAAGATCGAGGATGAAGGCTTGCGCGCCTCGCTGGAGCGTCTTGGCGCCACAATTCTTGCCCAAAGGAAGCGGCCAAGGTAATCAACCGGTAATCAGTCGGTCATGAACGCGTCATCTATCTCGCGCATTCGTGATCCTGCATGTAGAGTTTGGCGATTGGAATGGGGACGGCGATGCCTTAATTCCCGCCAACTCTCGCCTTTTCTAGCCTTTGCGTTGCAAAATCAAACCACAGTCAGGTGATTCGCATGAACCGTAGCTTGTCCCGCAGAAACCTCCTGTCTTCGCTGGCCGTCATTCCGGCAGTGGCTATGCTCGCCGCATGCAGCGATTCAGGCGAGGATGCCAAAGCAGCGGATGTGAAGCCTGCGGCTCCCGCGCCTGCTTCGACGCCTGCCACTCCGGCCGCCGTCAAGGTCCCGGAGTCTTCCGGCAATGTCGATATGGCCGAGCTGCTGAAGCCCGGCGCTTTGCCCGACAAGCAGCTCGGCAAGGATGACGCCAAGGTCACCATCGTCGAATATGCCTCGATGACCTGCCCGCATTGTGCGCATTTCGCCGCGACCACCTTCCCTGAGTTGAAGACCAAGTACATCGACACCGGCAAGGCGCGTTACATCCTGCGCGAATTCCCGTTCGATCCGAGCGCCGAGGCCGGTTTCATGCTGGCGCGGTGTTCGAAGGACAATTATTTCCCGATGGTCGACGTGCTGTTCAAGCAGCAGGCCAACTGGGTCGGCGTCAACAATACCAAGGATGCGCTGCTGCAGATCTCCAAGCTCGCCGGTTTTACACAGGAGTCCTTCGAGGCCTGCTTGACGGACCAGAAACTTCTGGACGATGTGAGATCGGTCCAGAAGCGCGGCGCCGATGAATTCAAGGTCGACTCGACGCCGACCTTCTTCATCAACGGGAAAACCTACAAAGGTGCGATGTCGATTGAGGAAATATCGGCCATCATCGACCCTCTGCTCTGACGTCCAGGCGGCGCCGGAGCGACTGCGCTTCGGCGTCAGCGCACCTTTGTGCCTTCCAGGCAGGCGCGAATGAAGTTTTCGCGCCTTCGCCTCCTCGGCTTCAAGTCCTTCGTCGAACCCGGCGAGTTCGTCATCGAACGCGGCCTGACCGGCATTGTCGGGCCGAATGGCTGCGGCAAGTCGAACCTTGTCGAGGCGATGCGCTGGGTGATGGGCGAAAGCTCATACAAGAACATGCGCGCGTCCGGCATGGACGACGTGATCTTTTCCGGCTCGGGAACGCGCCCGGCCCGCAACACCGCCGAAGTCACGCTGTTCCTCGACAATAGCGACCGGACCGCGCCCGCCGCCTTCAACGACGCCGATGAATTGCAAGTGTCGCGCCGAATCGAGCGCGAAGCCGGCTCGCTCTACCGCATCAACGGCAAGGAAGCCCGCGCCAAGGACGTGCAGCTTCTGTTCGCCGACCAGTCGACCGGCGCGCGCTCGCCATCCATGGTCGGACAGGGCCGCATCGGCGAACTGATCCAGGCCAAGCCGCAGGCGCGCCGCGCGCTGCTCGAAGAAGCCGCCGGCATTTCCGGCCTGCACACGCGCCGTCACGAGGCCGAGCTTCGGCTGAAGGCGGCCGAACAGAATCTGGAACGGCTGGACGATGTCGTCGGCGAACTGGAGAGCCAGATCGAAAGCCTTAAGCGCCAGGCGCGCCAGGCATCGCGCTTCAAGAACCTGTCGGCCGATATCCGCAAGGCGGAAGCCACGCTCTTGCATCTGCGCTGGACGCTGGCCAAGACCCAGGAGGGCGATGCGCGGTCGGCGCTGGCGGTTGCCACAGCTCTGGTCGGCGACCGCGCCGCCGCCCAGATGGCTGCCGCCCGGGAGCAAGGCATCGGCGCCCACCGGCTGCCGGACCTGCGTGACGCCGAGGCCGCGGCTGCCGCCGCCTTCCAGCGCCTGTCGATCGCCAAGGCGCAGATCGAGGAGGAGGCAGGCCGCATCCGCGCCCGCCAGGCCGAACTCGAGCGCCGGCTGCAGCAGCTCGACGGCGACATCGCGCGCGAAGAGCGCATGGTGCGCGACAATGCGGATATTCTTGAGCGCCTGCGCGAGGAAGAAGCCACGCTCAATTCCGAAAATGCCGGCGCCGCCGAACGCGAGGCCACGACGCGGGCCGCTTTCGAGCAGGCCGGCGCAACGCTGTCGCAGAGCGAAGCCAAGCTCGCTGCGCTAACCGCCGAACGCGCCGAGGCCGCCGCCGCGCGCAATCAGATCGAACGCACGCTGCGCGAAAACGCCGAACGCCGCGATCGCTTTGCCCGCCATCTGGCCGATGTCGACCGCGAATTGTCCGAGATTATGTCGAAGGTTGCGGGCTTGCCCGATCCCGCCGAGAAGCGCGCTCTGGTCGAGGACGCGCTCGCCCGGTTGGAGGAGGCCGAGGCCGGCGCCATTGCTGCCGAACAGGCGGTCGCCGAGGCGCGCGCCACCGAGAGTGCCGCCCGTCCGCCGCTGCAGGATGCCAGGGCCGAACTCGCCGGCATCGAGACCGAAGCCCGCACGCTGGCCAAGATCCTCAATGCCGCCAGCGGCGATCTTTTCCCGTCGGTGCTGGAGCAACTCAGCGTCGAACGCGGCTATGAGACGGCCCTTGGTGCTGCGCTTGGCGAGGATCTCGACGTGCCGCTCGACCGCAGCGCGCCGGTGCACTGGGGCGAAAGCCAGGTTCAACCAGGCGATGCGGCCTTGCCGGAAGGCCTCAAGAGCCTCGCCAGCGTGGTGCGCGCGCCTTCGCAGCTTGCCCGCCGGTTGGCGCAGATCGGCATCGTCGATGCCGCCGACGGCAAACGCCTGCAGACGCTGCTTGCCCCCGGCCAGCGGCTGGTCAGCCGTGACGGCGCGCTGTGGCGCTGGGACGGGCTGACCGCCAGCGCCGATGCACCGACCGCGGCCGCGCAAAGGCTGGCGCAGAAGAACCGGCTGGCCGAGCTCGATGCCGAGGCGGTGCAGGCGACGCAGATCATGCGCGAGGCAGAGGCTGCCCTTGCCCAGGCCGAACATGCACTCCGCCAGGCGAGTGAGGCCGAACGCAATGCCCGCCAGGCCGGGCGCGATGCCCAGCACGGCCTGGACGCCGCCCGCAGCGCGCTGGCCGAGGCCGAAAAGGCCGGTGGCGAGCTGGCAAGCCGCCGCGCCGCCCTGGACGAGGCGCGCGCACGAATCGTCGACAGCCATGAAGAAACGGCCGCCGCCTTCGCCGAGGCCGAAATGCTGCTGCAGGACGCCCCCGATCTCGGCGACCTGCAATTGCAGCTTGAACAATCCGCCGCCAATGTCGGCAGGGACCGCGCAACCTTGGCCGACGCGCGCGCCGTCCATGAAGGCCTGCGCCGCGAAGCCGAGGCGCGCACGCGCCGGCTCGACGCCATCGGCGCCGAGCGCAGCAACTGGTTGCAGCGGGCCGAAAACGCCTCGACGCAGATTGCCTCGCTGGGCGAGCGCAGGGCCGAGGCCGAGGCCGAGCGCGAAACGCTGGCCGACGCCCCCGACGAGATCGACGCCAGGCGGCGCGCGCTGCTGTCGCAGCTGACCGAGGCCGAGACCTTGCGCAAGGCGGCCGCCGACCGTTTGCAGGAGGCCGAGAACAAGCAGGCCGAGCTGGACAAGGCCGCCACCGCGGCCATCCAGTCGCTGGCCGATTCCCGCGAAACCCGCGTCCGCGCCGAAGAGCGATTGACCGCCGCCGATGAGCGCCGGCTCGAGGTCGAGGCGCGCATCCAGGAAACGCTGAACACGCCGCCGCATCTGGTCATTCGCCATACTGGCCTGGAAGCCGACAGCCCGATGCCGGAAATGGCCGAGATCGAGCGCCAGCTCGACCGGCTGAAGGTTGAGCGCGAGCGGCTCGGCGCCGTCAATCTGCGCGCCGAGGAAGAGCAGAAGGAATTGTCGGACCGGCTGGAGACCATCGTCTCCGAGCGCGAGGACATCATCGAGGCGATCCGCAAGCTCAGGCAAGCGATCCAGAGCCTGAACCGCGAAGGCCGCGAACGGCTGCTTGCCGCTTTCGAGGTGGTCAACGGCCATTTCCAGCGGCTGTTCTCGCATCTGTTCGGTGGCGGCACGGCCGAACTGCAGCTGATCGAATCCGACGACCCGCTCGAAGCCGGGCTCGAAATCCTGGCACGTCCGCCCGGCAAGAAGCCGCAGACCATGACGCTGCTGTCGGGCGGCGAGCAGGCACTGACGGCGATGTCGCTGATCTTTGCCGTGTTCCTGACCAATCCGGCGCCGATCTGCGTGCTCGACGAAGTCGACGCGCCGCTCGACGATCACAATGTCGAGCGCTTCTGCAATTTGATGGACGAAATGGCCGCGACCACCGAGACGCGCTTCGTCATCATCACCCACAACCCGATCACGATGGCGCGCATGAACCGCCTGTTCGGCGTGACCATGGCCGAGCAGGGCGTCAGCCAACTGGTCTCGGTCGATCTGCAGGCCGCCGAGGCGATGCGCGAGGCGAGCTGACGCAGCATGCTTTGTTGATTTCGTCGGCGATGGCGTCGATCCGACTGTTGCAACAGGACCGTCGCCCTTGCGACCTGCTTGCGACGCGCATTCTGTAAGGTTCGAAGAGAAGGAATTTAAGCGCCACCTGAGAGCGAACGCCAAAGCCCACATGCAAAGCGCCCGGCCAACGCGAAAGCGATGCCTACAAGGCGCAGATGGCAATAGGCTCCGACCGCAATTCAGCTGCCACGTTTATCGGAAGCCCAGGAAGCTCAGTATCGCAATCACGATAACGACTGCTCCGATGAGCCAGATTATGTTGTTCACCGTATCTCTCCCGAACTAGTTGCTGGGAGTGAACTCGTAAGAGCCTATTAATGTTCCCGCATTTTCTGCGTCGAAACAAAATGGCGGCCATCGCTTCGTCGATTGCCAGACCAAGGTCCGAACAGGGTATGACTTAAGTCCTGACGTCGGAGCCATAGGCCTGAAGGCGGGCAACCTATGCCCTCCCGATGCATTGGAACCGGGCTGCCGAGCATGAGTCCCTTCATCGGTGGTCAATCGGGTGCCCGCCATTCCTGAGAGGTTAGCGGGCACCCGATCGTCGTGACACAGCCAAGCGGTGTTCGTTCAATAGAGAGGCTGACAGTGACCTTTGTCCAGAGATCAGTGCGTGACGGCGCAACCCGACCCGCAAACGACAACGACAGTCCTGCGGAAGTTTCTTCCGTTCTTGACCTCATACCATCGGCTGACGACGACAAGGTCGCTGAGCTTGTCAGGCGAACAGAGCGCTTGGCAATCGCAGTGGTTATCGGAATCGCGGTTCTGCTGATCTTGGCGCCGGTGGTTTACCTTGCACTTTCTTACGGGATCTGAGACGGCCCGACCTATGGGATCTGAAATGGCCTGATTGGTCTCGTAAATCTCACAAACTGTGCCGACGGTCTTCCTCGCAAGACGGGTGTTTCCCGTCACAGATCAGGAGATCGAACGCGACGACATGGAAGGGTCCTGTGCAGCGCTCCTTTGTCGAGTGGCGTAACCCTGGTGGTCGGCTTGAAAGAGCGCCTTTACCAGAAGTTGCCAACAGGAGCTGCTGTCGCAACTTCTTCTTTCGATACGCCGTGTTGCACGGGAGCAGCCGTCACTGATCGCGCCCGTGGACCGACGACGCTACTCGGAACCAAAGGGATGGGACGCGGTTATCCCCGCGAAGGGATAATTAGCAGGTGGAGATATTACAATGAAAACAATGATCGTGAGCGCCTTGGCGCTGTTCATTGCCATGCCGACGATAGCTCCGGCAGCCGAAGCTGACGTGGTCATCACGACCCACCATCGACATCATCACAGGAGCGTAAAGGTCATCAATGACCAGGGTCAACGCCTTCATCACCGCAGACACGGCACGGTTGCCTTCTACGACCACGGCCGCAGACATCATCGCCGGGATACGGTCATCGTGACCGGCTCGATCGAGCGCAGCCATCATCGCTATTATCGACATCATCGGCATCATCCCGTCGTCATCCAGGACGACAACGATTACTGATCCTCTCCGCACGGCCCCGGCTCTGTCAACGGAGTCGGGGTCGCGTGGGAGTCAGATAGCTCCTGACGGCAGCCATCGATAAGGTCGGTAAATCATTGATTCCAAAGGCATGTGATTTGGCTGGGGCGCCAGGATTCGAACCTGGGAATGTCGGTACCAAAAACCGATGCCTTACCACTTGGCGACGCCCCAGCAAGCGAGCTTTGCCCGTTGCGCGCGGCCTTATAGGACGAGCGGCACGAAAGCTCAATGCCGAGTTGGCCACTGTGCAAAACTGATCCACCGCTTGGCGCGGGGACGCGCTATTCGCCCCAGACCGCCAACTCGTTGCCGGCGGGATCGGTGAAATGGAACCGCCTGCCGCCCGGGAACGAGAATATCGGCTTGACGATCGTGCCGCCGGCGCTTTCGACAACGTCGAGCGTTGCTTCCAGATCCTGCGAATAGAGCACCGGCAATGGTTTCGCCGGCGCCTCCGCTGCATCGGCCTGGAAGCCGCCATCGAGCCCTTCGCCGAAGGCCGAATAGGTCGGCCCGTAATCGGTGAACGACCACGAGAAGGCGGCGCTGTAGAAAGCCTTGACGCTGTCCAGCGTCGCGCCGGTCGCGGGCAGTTCGAGATAGTCGAGTTTTCCGTTGAGTTTCATCACGCTGCTCCCAACTTGTTCCCTATATGTTCTATATCCTGGGCAGCGATCCGGCAAGTCTTTTCGACGCAGCTTTTGCTTAATCGATTGTAGTCGCCGGGCTTCGCTGCCACACCTTGCCTTTCGCACTGCAGCATAATAACGCTCGGGTCGGAACGCGGGGGAACCGGGTCTTGGCCCCGGTGTTCTATCTTCCGAGGACTTGGAGGGCGAGCATGACCAAATGGGTCTACACCTTCGGCGATGGCGCCGCGGAGGGACGTGCGGGCGACCGCAACCTTCTCGGCGGCAAAGGCGCCAATCTGGCCGAGATGTGCAGTCTTGGCCTGCCCGTGCCGCCGGGCTTCACCCTCACCACCGAAGTCTGCAACGCCTATTACGCCAACGGCAACAGCTATCCGGCCGCGTTGCAGGCCGATGTCGTCAAGGCGCTGGACCATATCGGGCAGCTGACGGGGCGCCGTTTCGGCGATCCGTCGAAGCTGCTTCTGGTCTCGGTCCGCTCCGGGGCCAGGGCCTCGATGCCGGGCATGATGGACACCGTGCTCAATCTCGGCCTCAATGACGAGACGGTCGAGGCGTTGGCAGCCGATTCCGGCGATGCCCGCTTTGCCTATGACAGCTACCGCCGCTTCATTCAGATGTATTCCGATGTCGTCATGGGTCTCGACCACGAAGTGTTCGAGGAAATCCTGGAGGACCAGAAGGCGAGCCTCGGCCACGAGCTCGACACCGAACTGACAGCGCAGGAATGGCAGAGCGTCATCGCCCTTTACAAGGCCAAGGTCGAGGAGGAACTCGACAAGCCGTTTCCGCAGGACCCGCACGAGCAGCTGTGGGGGGCGATCGGCGCGGTATTTTCCAGCTGGATGAACAACCGCGCCATCACCTACCGGCGCCTGCACGACATCCCGGAAAGCTGGGGCACGGCGGTCAATGTCCAGGCCATGGTATTCGGCAACATGGGCGAGACGTCGGCCACCGGCGTCGCCTTCACGCGCAACCCCTCGACCGGCGAAAAGATGCTCTATGGCGAATTCCTGGTGAACGCGCAGGGCGAGGATGTCGTAGCCGGCATCCGCACGCCGCAAAACATCACCGAGGCGGCGCGCATCGCCGCCGGCTCCGACAAGCCGTCGCTGCAGAAACTGATGCCGGACGCGTTCCGGTCCTTCGTCGACATCTCCGACCGCTTGGAACAGCACTACCGCGACATGCAGGATCTCGAATTCACCATCGAGCGCGGCAAATTGTGGAT
Source organism: Mesorhizobium sp. C416B (assembly GCF_030323165.1). Taxonomy (NCBI): domain Bacteria; kingdom Pseudomonadati; phylum Pseudomonadota; class Alphaproteobacteria; order Hyphomicrobiales; family Phyllobacteriaceae; genus Mesorhizobium; species Mesorhizobium sp. C416B. The sequence continues at coordinate 1,621,169 of NZ_CP100471.1, read as the reverse complement.
GCTGCAGACGCGTTCCGGCAAGCGCACCGCCAAGGCGGCGCTGAAGATTGCCGTCGAAATGGCGCGCGACAAGCTGATCACGACGGAGGAGGCGGTCGCCCGCATCGATCCCGCCTCGCTCGATCAGCTGTTGCATCCTACCATCGACCCCAAGGCCGCGCGCGATGTCATCGGCGTCGGCCTGCCGGCTTCTCCGGGCGCCGCGACCGGCGAGATCGTCTTCTCGTCCGCCGATGCCGAGGATCTGAAGACGCAAGGTCGCAAGGCAATCCTGGTGCGCATCGAAACCAGCCCCGAAGACATTCACGGCATGCATGCTTCAGAAGGCATCCTGACCACGCGCGGCGGCATGACCAGCCACGCCGCCGTGGTCGCGCGCGGCATGGGCAAGCCTTGCGTTTCGGGCGCCGGCTCGCTGCGTGTCGACTACAAGGCCGGCACGCTGATGTCGATGGGCCAGACCTTCCGCAAGGGCGACATCATCACCATCGATGGTAGCAACGGCCAGGTGCTGAAGGGCGCCGTGTCGATGCTGCAGCCGGAACTGTCGGGCGATTTCGCCGCCATCATGGAATGGGCCGATGCGGTGCGCCGCATGAAGGTGCGCACCAATGCCGAGACGCCGCTCGATGCGCGCATGGCGCGCTCCTTCGGCGCCGAAGGCATCGGCCTCTGCCGCACCGAGCACATGTTCTTCGACGGCGAGCGTATCGTCGCCATGCGCGAGATGATCCTGGCCGATACCGAGAAGGACCGCCGCACCGCGCTTGCCAAGCTGTTGCCGATGCAGCGCTCGGATTTCCTCGAACTGTTCGAGATCATGGCCGGCCTGCCGGTGACGATCCGGCTGCTCGATCCGCCGCTGCACGAATTCCTGCCCAAGACGGAAGCGGAGGTGGCGGAGGTCGCCGCCGCCATGAACGTCTCGCTCGACAAGCTCAGGCAGCGCACCGAAGCCCTGCACGAGTTCAACCCGATGCTCGGCCATCGCGGCTGCCGCCTCGCCGTCTCCTATCCCGAGATTGCCGAGATGCAGGCGCGCGCCATTTTCGAGGCAGCCGTCGAGGCCGGCAAGAAAGCCGGCGCGCTGGTCGTTCCCGAGATCATGGTGCCGCTGGTCGGCCTGGTGAAGGAGCTCGACTACGTCAAGGCGCGCATCGATGCGGTCGCCAAGGCTGTCATGGACGAGACCGGCGTCAAGATCGACTATCTCACCGGCACGATGATCGAGCTTCCGCGCGCGGCGATCCGCGCCCACGTCATCGCTGCTACGGCCGAGTTCTTCTCCTTCGGCACCAACGACCTCACCCAGACCACTTTCGGCATCTCGCGCGACGATGCGGCCTCCTTCCTCGAGACCTATCGGCAGAAAGGCATCATCGAGCAGGACCCGTTCGTCTCGCTCGACATCGAGGGCGTCGGCGAACTGGTGCGCATGGCTGCGCAAAAGGGCAGGGCGACACGGCCCGACATCAAGCTCGGCATATGCGGTGAACATGGCGGCGATCCGGCCTCGATCCGCTTCTGCGAAGAGGTCGGCCTCGACTATGTCTCGTGCTCTCCCTACCGCGTGCCGATCGCAAGATTGGCCGCAGCCCAAGCCGCGGTGCAGATTGCCAAAACAGCAGTGCCGCGCCCCAAAAAGAGCGCCGCGGCATCCTGATTTCGACACAGTCCTTTCGGTATCGATGAAACGGCCACCCGTGGGTGGCCGTTTGGCGCTAAGCTTACGATTTTGTAAGCAAATTCACGCTGATGTGCGCGCCCCAACACGCAATCCAGACATCGTTTCTTCCCAATTTCACGGCCCCCCAACCCGCCCGGTGCCGAGAAAAAGATGTTACAGATTTCGCCCAGACCCTTCCGCTCGATCCTGATTATCCAGACCAAGTTCATCGGCGATATTGTTCTGTCCTCCACGCTCGCCAAGAACCTGCAGCTCGAATATCCCGGTGTCAGGATCGTCTTTCTCTGCGAGGCGCGCCTCGCCAGTTTCGTCACCGCGCACGGCATCGCCGCCGAGGTCGTCAGCTTCCGCCGCGCCGCCATGCGCGGCACCCCGCTGGAGCGTGGGCGCGAGCTCTATTCTATGATCAGCAAGCTGCGCCAATTCCGTTTCGACCTGACCATCGACCTCACCGATTCAAAGACATCGCGGCTCATCGTCAGGTTCCTCAACGCCAGCACCCGCATCGGCTACAATCCTCCGGAAAGGCCGCTGCGCTGGCATGAGCGCCAGCCCGCCAATGTCTTTGCCGAGCCGTTCGGTTTTGGCGAACGTCACTATCTCTACCGCTACCTTTCGCCGCTCGAGCCGCTCGGCGTCGGCCTGCGCGTGCGGGTGCCGTCGATTCGGCCATTGCCGATGGAGACGGCGAGGGCCCAGGCATTGCTGGACAAACACCATTTGCGGCCAAACGGCTTTATCGCGGTGCATGCCGGCGCAAGTTTTCACGGCCGGCGCTGGCAGCATGAACGCTTTGCCGCCGTGATCGACACGATTTCGCGCGAAACCGGACTGGATTTCGTACTCGTCGGCGGCCCTGACGAGCGCAAGCCGGCCGAGCAGATCCTCGCCAGTGCCGCGTCGATCGTCAACCTCGTCGGCGCGCTGTCGCTGGAAACGCTGCTGGCGGTGTTGCAGCAGGCGCGGCTGTTTGTCGGCAATGAGAGCGGCCCCATGCACATGGCAGCAGCGGCCGGAACGCCGGTTGTCGGCCTTTTCGGCCTGACCAGCCCGGCCGTCTGGGGACCGGTCGGCGTGCCCAGCCTCGCCTTGCAGCCATCCATGCCGTGCAATTGCGTGGCGGGCAGCCTGTGCAATCCGCTCGATCCCAGCAAGGCCTGCTGCGTCTGGCGCCTCGAGGTCGAACCGGTCGTCGCGGCCGTGCGCGAAGTCCTGTCACGCACGCATGTGGAACTGGAACACGCCGTCTGACGGTGCGCGGCGGTCACATTGTCGGGATATCAGCTTTCTCACGGCCACTATCCCGATTTCCGCCTTGTTGCGAGTCCTGGGATGCGGCTATGACAGCGCCGATTCTCAGACAAGACAGGCATCCCTTGCAAAAGCTGTTTTGCGCCTTGGCGCTATCTATCGTGGCCGTGTCCTCGGCCCAGGCCGCGCCGCTTGTCGAGCCGGCGCTGCATCTGAAGGCTGAGGACGGTAGCAGTGTCGGCCGCGTCGCGCTTACGCTCGACGCCTGCGGCGGCCAGACCGATACGAGGATCCTGTCGGCGCTGGTGGAGAACCGGATTCCGGCGACGATCTTCGTCACCGGTATCTGGCTGAAGCGCAACGCCGCCGCCGTCGAGATCATGCGCGCGCATCCGGACCTGTTCGAACTGGAAAACCATGGCGGCCATCACATCCCGGCCGTCGACACGCCGCGCAAGATCTATGGCATCCGCAGCGCCGGCAGCCCGGAAGCGGTGCAGGCCGAAGTCGAATCGGGCGCTGCCGCTCTCGCTGGCACCGGCGAGCCGGCGCCGAAATGGTTTCGCGGCGCGACCGCCGAATACAGCCCGTCGGCTATCGCCATGATCCGCAAGCTTGGCTTCAAGGTCGCCGGCTTTTCGATCAACGGCGATGGCGGCTCGTTGCTCGGCGCAAAGGAAACCGCCCGGCGCATCGCCGCCGCCAAGGATGGCGATGTCATCATCGCCCACATCAACCAGCCGACCCACGCCGCCGGCGAGGGCGTCGTGCAAGGTCTGCTCGCGCTGAAGGCCAAGGGGCTGACGTTCGTGCGGCTGGATGACGCCGACGGCGTCGGCAACGACGGGACGACTGATTAGGCTTAGGCGGCGGCAGGCAGTTTCATCGCCTTTGGACTAACGTCGCCGACGTTTGAGATTAGCCGAGGCCTCTAAACTTCTTCATCCCAGGATGAAACAGGAGCGAAGCTCCGTCGCGAAGACCCTGGGATGACGAAGCGAGCAACGGCGGCTTGAGTCGCTTGCTCAGGCCGGTGCTGCTTCGATACTGACCCTGTTGGGATAAAACGCGCCGTGGTCGCGAATCTCAGCCATTTCGTCGAAGGGCTGCTCATAGCCCCACATCGCGTCCTTGCCGGTCTCACCGGCCGGCAGCACGCTCCAGTAGCTGGCGTCGCCCTTGTAGGGGCAGTGGGTCGACAGGGTGGTTTTGCCGAGCTGGGTGAAGTCGATGTCTTCGAAGGGGATGTAGAATGCCTGGGGGTAGGGCGGTTCGGACAGAAGCTTCGCCCGCGTCGATGAGGCGATCACCGTATCGCCGGCACGCACGACCACGGTACCGCGATAGGGTTCGACGGTGATGACCTTGCCGGGATTGCTCTGAAAGCCGGGGGCGGGGTTGGCGATCTGGTCCATGCGGGGTTCTCCTTCTTCGATTGGGAGCACAGTCCGATTGAGAGCGTGCGGGATTGCTTCCCATGTCTCTAAAATGTGTCTGGAGAACCCGTTGCGCAAGCCTTTGCCAGTAGGCCAGAGCTGGCCTTCCGATCACTAAAAACGATCCCGCGTGGAATGCTCAGGCTGCGGTCCTGAACACGTCCATGAGGCCGGCATAGGCCGCGGCAATACCGGCTACCGGGTTGGTGCTTCTTGACGTCGTCTCGACCTTCAGTGGGCCGCCGCCGGTCGGCAAGGTGAGCAGCAGGAACTGGCGATTGCCGCCGTCGCCGATCGATGCGGCGGCGACATGCTGGCCTTCGCCTTCGTTCTGGACGCACATTTTGAACAGCAGCGTGCCGCCGACCGCCTCCAGGGCGCCGCCGACCACCTCGACAAATTCGTCTTCGGAGACCTTTTTGGCCTCCGGCACGAGATCGGCCAGACTTGCGGCAAGCGTGTCTTCAAGCTCTTTGTCGTCGAGTTGAATATCGTCCAACTGCACGTCTTGGGCCCCGCTGTCATCCAGCTGCCTGCCGTCGATCTGCCTGTCGTCGATCTGCCTGTCATCGATCTGCCTGCCGTCGATCTGCTTGTCCTCGAGCTGCGTGTCCATGCGAACCTCTTTCAGTCGCCAATCCGCACCCCTACCCCGTTAGCGAACCTTAACGTCGACGATGGCCGGATTGTGGCGGTTTTCTCCGCCTTTCCATCACTGCTTGCTTCAGCCGTTAACGGTTTGAGACGTGACGACTGGACAATCCTTCCGTTCGTCCCACAATGGAACAAAAGACGGGAAAACGAGGGACCAATGGGAGGAACCAGATGCTCGGACTGATGCAGGAATGGCCGCTGCTCTGCCACAAGCTGATCGACAATGCCGAGCGGCAGCACGGGACGCGCGAGATCGTCTCGCGCTCGATCGAAGGTCCTGTCGTTCGCACCACCTATGCTGAAATTCATCGCCGCGCCCTCAGGGTCGCTCAACGGTTGGAGCGCGATGGCTTTGTGCTCGGCGACCGCATCGCGACCCTGGCCTGGAACACGGCGCGCCACATAGAGGCCTGGTACGGCATAATGGGCATCGGCGCCATCTACCATACGCTTAACCCGCGTTTGTTTCCCGAGCAGATCGTCTGGATCATGAACAATGCGCAGGATAGAGGGATCTTCGTCGACCTGACCTTCATGCCGCTGCTGGAAAAGATCGCCGGCGCGGTCAAATCGCTGAAAAAGGTGATCGTCCTGACCGACAAGGCGCATCTGCCTGAAACGACGCTGCCGAATGTGGTTGCCTATGAGGACTGGCTGAACGAGGCCGATGGCGACTTCGCCTGGAAGGTTTTCGGCGAAAACACCGCAGCCGGCATGTGCTACACCTCCGGCACGACGGGCGATCCCAAAGGCGTGCTCTACAGCCACCGCTCGAATGTGCTGCATGCCATGATCGCCGCCATGCCCGACGCCATGGGCCTCTCCGCGCGGGACACGATCCTCCCCGTCGTGCCAATGTTTCATGCCAATGCCTGGGGCCTTGGCCAGAGCGCGCCGATGATCGGCGCCAAGCTGGTCATGCCCGGTTGCAAGATGGACGGCGCCTCGATCTACGAACTGCTCGACACCGAGAAGGTGACCTTCAGCGCCGCCGTGCCGACCGTCTGGATGATGCTGCTGCAGCATCTGGAAGAGACCGGCAAGAAGCTTCCCTATCTCAGCAAAGTCGTCATCGGCGGCTCGTCCTGTCCGCGCGCCATCACCAGGAAATTCCAGGACAATTACGGTGTCGAAGTCATCCATGCCTGGGGCATGACCGAAATGTCGCCGCTCGGCACGCTGTGCACCATGAAGCCGCAATATCAAGCGCTCGAGGGCGAGGCCCGGCTCGATATCCAGGGCAAGCAGGGCTACCCGCCCTTCGGCGTCGAGATGAAGGTGACGGATGACGACGACAAGGAACTGCCCTGGGACGGCAAGACCTTCGGCCGGCTGAAGGTGCGCGGTCCAGCCGTCGCCAGCGCCTATTATGGCGGCGTCGGAGCCGAGCAGTTCGACAAGGACGGCTGGTTCGACACTGGCGATGTCGCCCATATCGATTCCGGCGGCTACATGCAGATCACCGATCGCGCCAAGGACGTCATCAAGTCGGGCGGCGAGTGGATATCGACCATCGACCTGGAGAACCTCGCCGTCGGCCATCCCGATGTCGCCGAGGCCGCGGCGATCGGCGTCCATCATTCGAAATGGGGCGAGCGGCCCTTGCTGGTCGTGGTCGCCAAGCCCGGCAAGGAGCCGAGCAAGGCCGATATACTGGCGTTCATGGACGGCAAGGTGACGAAATGGTGGATGCCCGACGACGTCGCTTTCGTCAGTGAAATCCCGCACACCGCCACCGGCAAGATCCAGAAGATCACCTTGCGCAAGCAGTTCAGCGACTACCGCCTGCCGACGGATTGACCGGGACCGTGCGTTTCCTTGACCTTCAAGCTACCGGCGGCAAAAACGTTAGGGCAGGGGATGTTCAATTTGAGCATCCTTTGCTCTAAGCGTCTGTGCGGGTTGGGGCGGTGCTGAAGACAATGGAAATTGACGAGCGGCAGACATCGAAGGCGGCCGGCTGGTCGCGGCGCACGGGCGCTTTTGCCCTGGTCCTGCTGCTGACCGTGCTGGCCGGCCATCATTTCGAACTGGTCGAAACGCCGGCCTTCCTGTGGGTGCTGGCGATCGTCGCCTTGCTTGCCGCGTTCGCTTTGCTGTTTGCCGGCCTCGCTTTGTCCCGGCTGTGGCATTTCGGTGACCGTGGCGGCCGCGACCTCTCGGTCGGCGCCCTGCTGGCGCTGCTGGTGCTGACGCCCTACGGCTTTGCCACCTATTTGGCGGCGACCACGCCGCCCCTGAGGGACATCACGACGGACCTCGACAATCCGCCAGTGCTCGACACCAGCGACCGCACCAAGGACATGAACGTGCTCGCGCTGCCAACGCCGGGCGAAGCGCGCCTGCAGGCCGACGCCTATCCGCTGGTCACCGGGCATAGCTACAATCTGCCTTTCGAAACCGTCGTCGACGCCGTTGAAACCGTGCTCGACCGCCGCGATTGGCAACTTACTGCGCCATATCCGGTGACGGACGGTCAGGACGAGGTGACGATATCAGCCGTTGCCCGGAGCTTCGTGGTCGGCCTGCCCGCCGACGTCGCCATCCGGGTCAGCAATGACGGCGACACGATCGTCGTCGACATGCGCTCGGCCTCCCGCTACGGCCGCTACGACCTCGGCGACAATGCGGCGCGCATCGTCGGGTTCCTCGCCGAACTCGACCAGGAGGTTGCAGGGCAGGTGGGTGCCGCGCCGGCTGAGTAGTTCTACCCCACCGGCACAAAAACGCCGTCGATGGCCGGGTCACCCTGGGTAGCAACCAGGCCGCGCGCCACCAGGTCCTCGAGATGGGCAAGCACCGACAGGCCGGCGGCGCCATGCAGGCGCGGGTCGGTGTCCCTGTAGATCGCCTTGACCATGTCCGGGATTGTCCGGTCGCCGCCCCGGATCCGTTCGAGGATCGCCCGTTCGCGCATCTTGCGGTGAGTCTTCAGCCCGCGCATGAAGCTGCGCGGCGCATTCACCGGGCCGCCATGGCCGGGCAGCAGCAGGCGGTCGCCGCGCGCGACCAATTTATCCAGCGAGGCCATGTAGTCGGCCATCGCGCCGTCTGGCGGCGCCACGATCGACGTCGCCCACGCCATCACATGGTCGGCCGAAAACAGGATGCCGGTGCCTTCGAGCGCAAATGCCGCGTGATTGGCGGTGTGGCCCGGCGTCAGCACCGTCCGGATCGTCCAGTCATCGCCCTCGACCAGCGCATTGTCGGGCAACGCGATCTCCGGGACGAAAACCGTGTCGGCGCTGGCGTCGAGCGGGTTGATCTCGCCGATCCGCAGCGGCCTTGCCGGGCGGTGCGGGCCTTCGGCCAGTACAATAGCGCCGGTGTGCGCTTTCAGCCGGGCGGCCAGCGGAGAATGGTCGCGATGCGTGTGGCTGACGAAGATATGGCTGACCGGCCGGTTTGCGATCACCTTGAGCAGCGTCTGGAAATGCACCTCGTCATCGGGGCCGGGATCGATCACCGCCAGCGTATCGCGCCCGACGATGTAGCTGTTGGTGCCGTGAAAGGTGAACGGGCTGGGGTTTTTGGCGGTGACGCGCAAGACGTCCGGCGCAACGGTGACGCCCTCGCCATAGGCCGGATCGAAGCTGGTGTCGAATTTGAGCGCCATGGCGGTGTCGTTGAATCTCTGTTCAGGAAGACGGCAAAACTGATTGCCGCATAACACGGAAGCCAATATAGAAAAACGCAAGGCCGCGATCTGCGGCAATCCGGATTGGGGAAGACCATGGCACTTGCAACGACGATGCGCCCGCTTGTTTCTCTCGCTTTGCCCCAGGAGGGCGCGCAGCGCCTGGCAACCCAGCTTTTGCTGGCGATCGCCGGAACGCTGCTTTTGACCCTGTCGGCCAAGACGAAAGTCGTGCTCGGGCCGGTCGACATCTCGATGCAGACGCTGGCCGTCCTGCTGATCGCCACCGCATTTGGCCTGCGGCTTGGCGTCGCTACCCTGCTTCTCTACATGGCCGAAGGCGCCATGGGCTTCCCGGTCTTCCAGAGCACGCCTGAAAAGGGCATCGGCATCGCCTACATGATCGGCGGCACCGGCGGTTATCTCGCCGGCTTCGTCGTCATGGCGGCCATTGTCGGCTGGGCCGCCGACCGCGGCTGGGACCGCCACCCGATCAAGTTGTTCAACGCCATGCTGGTCGCCGAAATCGTCATGATGGCCATGGGCTTTGCCTGGCTGGCCACCCTCATCGGCGCGGAAAAGGCGTGGCAGTTCGGCGTTTTGCCGTTCGTCCTCGGCGACCTGATCAAGGTTGCGCTCGCCGCCAGCCTGGTGCCGGCGGTATGGTCGCTGCTGCCCAAGCAGCCCTGAAACCGGACAAATGAATGAGCCGGCGGGTCCAAGGCCCGCCGGCTTTTTGTTGTCACGCGTCCGCCAGCCGATGGTGCAAGCCGGTTGCCAAATCGCCACGCCCATTTGCATCGTCAGCTTGTGCCTGGTCGGTCAAATTGCCGCGAGGCGGCAGATGCAGAGCAATTCTGGCGCCGATCCACGGCCGAGATTGAATTGACAAGCCATTGCGCGAAACCTAAGCACGGGCAACTTGATTTCGAGGCGGGGGCCGGTAATTCAAGGAGAGCTTGTTGAAGGGAATAATCCTTGCAGGAGGCAGCGGGACGCGTCTGTATCCCCTTACATTAGCGATCTCTAAGCAGATTCTGCCGATATACGACAAGCCGATGATTTTTTATCCGCTGAGCGTCTTGATGCTCGCCGGTATCCGCCAGATTTTGATCATTTCGACACCTCGCGACTTGCCGGTGTTTCGGGAGTTGCTGGGCGACGGTTCGGAATTCGGGGTCGAATTCTCCTATGCCGAGCAGGCGCAGCCCAACGGGCTTGCCGAGGCCTTCATCATCGGCCGCGACTTCATCGGCAAGGATAATGTGTCGATGATTCTCGGCGACAACATCTATTTCGGCGAGGGCCTGTCGCAGCTCTGCCGCACTGCTGCGCAGCGCCAAAGCGGCGCGTCGGTGTTCGCCTACCATGTCGAGGACCCGCAGCGCTACGGCGTGGTGTCGTTCGACAAGCTCAGCGGCACGGCTTTGACGATCGAGGAGAAGCCGCGGGAGCCGAAGTCCAACTGGGCGGTCACCGGCCTCTATTTCTACGACAATGAGGTCGTCGACATCGCGTCGACGATCAAGCCCTCGGCGCGCGGCGAACTCGAGATCACGGCGGTCAACAACGTCTATCTCGAGCGCGGGAAATTGCATGTGCATCAGCTCGGCCGCGGCTATGCCTGGCTCGACACCGGCACGCATGACAGCCTGCATGAAGCCTCTTCCTTCGTGCGCACGATCGAGCACCGCCAGGGGATCAAGGTCGCCTGTCCTGAAGAAATCGCTTTCGAGCAGGGCTGGCTGACCGCCGACAAGGTGCTTGAGCGCGCCACGCGCCTGGGCAAGAACGAATACGCCGCCTATCTGCGCCGGCGTGTCACCGAGCTGACGGAGACATAGGGTGCTGGAAGTCAGGCAGCTCGGTTTGGACGGCGTGCTGGAAATCGTGCCGAAGCGGCACGGCGATGCGCGCGGTTATTTCATCGAAACCTGGAATGCCGAGGCCTTTGCCGAGGCCGGCATCGATCTGCGTTTCGTCCAGGACAATCATTCCTATTCGGCTGCCGCAGGTGTCGTGCGGGGGCTTCACTATCAACTGCCTCCACGCGCGCAGGACAAGCTGCTGCGTGTAATCAGAGGCCGCATTCTCGACGTGGCGGTCGACATCCGCCGCAGCTCGAAAACCTTCGGAAAATGGGTCGCGCTCGAGATATCGGCCGAGAAAGGCAACCAGATCCTCGTGCCGAAGGGGTTCGCGCACGGTTTCGTCACGCTCGTGCCGGACACCGAGGTTCTGTATAAGGTCACCGACACCTATTCGCCGGCGCATGATCGATCGATCCGTTTCGACGATCCTGATATCGGCATCGATTGGCCGTCGCCGGCCGGCGCCTTCGAGCTCTCGGCCAAGGACCTCAAGGCGTCGGCGCTTGCTGAGGCCGAGGTGTTCGCATGACGCGCGACGATGTGAGGAGAGCGCCATGAATTTTCTGGTGACAGGCGGTGCCGGCTTCATCGGCTCGGCCGTGTGCCGGCATTTGTGCGCCAATCCGGCCTACCATGTGACCAATCTCGACAAGCTCACCTATGCCGGCAATCTGGCCTCGCTGCGCACCATCGAGAATGCACACAACTACAAATTTGCGCAGGCCGACATCTGTGACGAGCGGGCGGTTCTCGACATCCTCCACCGCGACGAGATCGACGTCGTCATGAACCTCGCCGCCGAAAGCCATGTCGACCGCTCGATCGACGGACCCGGCGCCTTCATCGAGACCAACATCGTCGGCACCTACCGGGTGCTGAATTCGGCGCTCGAATATTGGCGCGGCCTTGACGAGGACAGGAAGGCGCGCTTCCGCTTCCACCATGTCTCGACCGACGAGGTGTTCGGCGATCTGCCCTTCGATGGCGGCATGTTCGTGGAGGAGACGCCTTACGCGCCATCCTCGCCCTATTCCGCCTCCAAGGCCGCATCCGACCATCTGGTGCGGGCCTGGCACGAGACGTACGGCCTGCCGGTCGTGCTCTCCAACTGTTCGAACAATTACGGGCCTTATCACTTCCCCGAAAAGCTGATCCCGCTGGTCATCCTCAACGCGCTCGACGAAAAGCCGCTGCCGGTCTACGGCGCTGGCGCCAATGTGCGCGACTGGCTGTTCGTAGAGGATCACGCCCGTGCTCTGGAACTGGTCGCCACAAAGGGCCAGCCCGGCGAAAGTTACAATGTCGGCGGCAATTCCGAGCGTACCAACCTTGGCGTCGTCGAGACGATCTGCGGCCTGCTCGACATCAGGCGTCCGCGCAGCGGCGGCAGGAGCTACCGCGATTTGATCAGCTTCGTCACCGATCGGCCCGGCCACGACCGCCGCTATGCAATCGATGCCTCCAAGATCGGCCGGGATCTCGGTTGGGCGCCGGCGGAGAGTTTCGACAGCGGCCTTGCAAGGACCGTCGACTGGTTCCTCGACAACAAATGGTGGTGGGGACCGATCCGCGAGCAGCGCTACGCCGGCGAGCGGCTGGGGCAAGTCCGGTCGCGCGGCCAGGTTGAAGGCAGGAAGGGCGCGGCGTGAGGCTGGTTGTCACCGGACGCGACGGTCAGGTCGCTGCCAGCCTGCTGGAGGCCGGGCAGAGGCGCGATGGCATCGAGGTCGTCACCCTCGGCCGCCCAGTGCTCGATCTGGCGCGGCCCGATACGGTGTTCGACGCACTCGCGGCAGCGCGGCCGGATATCGTGGTGTCGGCTGCCGCCTACACCGCCGTCGACCAGGCCGAGGACGAGCCCGATCTTGCCTTCGCTGTGAACGCCGTCGGCGCCGGCAAGGTCGCCGAGGCGGCCGCGAAGCTCGGCGTGCCCGTAATCCATCTGTCGACCGACTACGTCTTCGATGGCACCAAGGACGGCGCCTATGTCGAGACCGACGCCACCGCACCGCTCGGCGTCTACGGCGCCTCCAAGCTTGCCGGCGAGCTGGCCGTGGCCGCCGTCAATCCGCGCCATCTGATCCTGCGCACCGCCTGGGTCTACAGCCCGTTCGGCAAGAATTTCGTGAAAACCATGCTGCGGCTGGCCGGCGACCGCGACGAGATCGCCGTGGTCGCCGACCAATGGGGAAATCCGACATCCGCACTTGATATTGCCGACGCGATCCTGCATGCGGCGGCGGTGTTGCGCGGCGACGACAGCTTCGACGGCTATGGGATCTACCATCTCGCCGGAGCCGGAGACGTCAACTGGAGCGGCTTTGCACGCCACATTCTGGAGGCAAGCCTGTCACATGGCGGGCCGTATGCTGCGGTACGGGATATTACGGCGCGCGACTACCCGACCAAAGCGCGTCGCCCGGCTAATTCGCGTCTTTCGACGCAAAAATTCACAGCCGCATTCGGATCGGAGGCACAGGGGTGGCAGCAATCGACAGGGCTTGTGGTGCGCCGCATCTTGCAAGCCCAGCCGGCAGCATGGAAAGACGTAGCGATTGTGTCTGTTAAGCGATGAAACAGCTTGTCGCTATCTTTATGTCGGCCGAGTCGCCATATCGTGGCGCCTTCATGCCTGTCGCGGAAATTACCAAGCCTGAGCAAGTTACACTGAAGGAAGTATCATAATGTCGGGTGTATCAATGGTTTGGCTTCGGCTCGCGCAGTTTGACATACGGCTTCGTTACCGGAATTCGACTTTCGGGCCTTTCTGGATTACGCTGAACACGGCAATATTTGCCCTTTCAGTTGGGATTCTATATGCTGTCTTGTTTAAGCAGCCTATCAGGGAGTTCATACATCACTTGGCTACGAGTGTAGTCTTGTGGCAATTTCTATCTGGAGCAATAATTGAAGGTTCGGAAACTTTAATTGGATCTCACGATCTTCTTCTAAATACGAAGATCTCGCCGGCCTCATGCATATTTCGTTGTGTCTCTAAGAACATAATAATATTGATGCACAATGTGCTAATTATATTCATAACTCTAATTATTGCCTATCCGAACTCCGGCTTGAACATACCAATGTTCATCGTCGGAACCGCGCTGTTGGCTGCCCATGCCGCCTGGATATCGACCATCGTAGCGATTGTTTCTGTGCGATACAGAGACGTTCCGCTGATCACCGCTGCCGTTATGCAGCTTCTGTTCATGCTTTCACCGATTATCTGGACGGCAAAGGTTCTCCCTACCAGCTCTCCGTTCCTGGTCTACAATCCTGTCGCCTACATCATCGATGCAGCGCGAACTCCACTGATGAGCGACGGCACCGACTACATGAGCGTGCTCGTGTCCGCCATTATTGCCGGCGTGGGGAGCATCGCCGCCTATCTTCTCTATCGAAGGACGGAGCACCGAATTCCGTACTGGCTTTGAATTCTGACGCCGTCACACAATTGTATTGGAAGCCCCATGTCACCGCCATCCATTCATCTGAGCGACGTCACCGTCCGAATTCCGGTCTGGTCCGCTCCGGCAAATCGTTCTCTCAAGCAAGCCGCGCTCCGTTTCACCACGGGCGGGCGTTTGCTGGCCGGTGACTCCGGCCGTTTCGAAGTCGCGGCTCTCGATGGCGTGTCGCTTGATCTTAAACCCGGCACCCGGCTGGGGCTGAGCGGGCACAACGGTGCTGGCAAGACGACACTGTTGCGTGTCTTGGCAGGCATTCTCAAACCCACCAGCGGGACAGCTGTGATCAACGGGGACTCGGCCGTCCTGATAACGCCCTCCATGGGTTTATCTCCCGAACTCACGGGCCGAGAGTTCATCCGGCTCCAGAGCCTCATGACCGGTATCGCCCCCCGTGAAATCGAGCGCCAGACCGAATCGATTATCGAGTTCTCGGAACTGGGCGATTTCATAAATTTGCCGGTACGCACCTACTCGTCCGGCATGCAGACACGGCTGTCGTTTTCGGTTGTCACCGCATATCCGACCGATATCGTGCTTCTTGACGAAGGGCTGGGCACGGGCGACGCGTCATTTCAAAAGAAGGCCAGAGAGAGAATGGAGCATTGGCTCAACAATGCCGCCATCGTCGTGCTGGCATCGCATTCCGATGCCCTGATCCGGTCGATGTGCAGTTCCGCGGTGTTTCTCGAGAAAGGTCGCGTCGTGAGAGAGGAGACCTTTGGCTAATGCGTCGTCAGCTGACTGCAACGCTCGCCGGCGCCGGCGCCCGAATCTTCGGGCACCAGGATTTGAAACAATCCTACCATAAGGTCTTCGACCCCGACGTTCCCCTGCAAAGCTATAGGGGCAGGCTTGCCTATTGGTGCATGTCGGCGGCGCACCGCCTTGGCTTCCTCTCCGACCTGCAACTGTCCTACCTGTCGCAGCTGCCGCTCGTCCCGGCGGTCGCTCCGCCAAACCATGTCTATGATCACGAGTTCTTGAACCTGCGGCTGAATCGAATCTACGACATGCCGGACGTCGAGATAGATGAGCGCCGGCCGCAGACGATCAATGTCCTGGTTCCTGCTTTCGACTTCAAATCGATCTCGGCCGGGTTCTTCGGCGTCTTCCAGATGGCGCTGTTCTTGCGCAAGACGGGTATCAATGTTCGCCTCGTCCTATTTGATAATTTCTATTTCAATATCGCCGACTTCAGAGAAAAGGTTTTGAAATACCCCGGTATGGAGGGTGTCTTCGACGAACTCGAAGTCGAGTATATCGGCGAGAGGCGGAAACCGCTTGCTATATCGCGCTTCGACTATGCTGTGGCGACCGTTTGGTATTCAGCCTATTTTGCAGAGAAGATTACAGCGCGCACAGAGAGCAAGAAGTTTATATACCTGATACAGGACTATGAGGCTGTATTTTATCCGGCAAATAGTCTATATGCCGTTGCAGATCGTACATACGCGATGGACTACGACGCGATATTTTCAAGCGAAAGCCTTATGCAGTTCTTCATTTCGAATGATGTCGGCGGCATAAGGTCTCGCGGCATGTCGCATACGTTTTTCAACAACGCCTGCTCGTCCAATCTACTGCCCAAGGACATGTTCATCCAACGCAATCTTGCAAAGAAAAAGAAGACGATCGTCTTCTATTCTCGGCCGGTGGTGGATCGGAATATGTTCGAACTTACAGCGTTAGCTCTTACGACGGCCTTCAGGCGGGGCATTTTCGACCCCGAGGAATGGGATTGCGTGGGCATGGGCTTGGGAGAAGGTGTTGTCGAGTTGCAGCCCGGGGTTCGATCGGTTTCGTTGCCAAGGATGGACCTCAGCAAATACATCGAGGAGGTCTCGGGTTTTGATATCTGTCTCACGCTGATGGCTTCTCCGCATCCGAGCATGATCCCGATGGATCTGGCCGGATCCGGCTGTGTCGTTGTGACAAATACCTTCAAGACAAAAACTGATGATTATTTGAAGGGCCTCAGCGGAAATATCATCCCGGCTGCTTCGGAATTGAATGAAATCGTTTCAGCTTTGGAGCTGGCAAAGTCGAGGAGCGGGGACCTGGAGCAGAGGTACAGATTTGCCAAGGCAATGAAGTATCCGCGGGATTGGGACCAGTCGCTCACTGCCAAACATCTGAATTTCTTCAAGCGTCGCCTGCAGGTTCGCGCGGAAAAAGCAGCAACCGGCAAACAATAACCGTCGTGAATTTTTTCGATTGCCGGCGCCGCGGTCGGGGCGACTGCAACAAGGAGCGTAAGACGGTGGCGATGGCTACATCACACAAGGCGGTCAGACTCGCTTTGCCGCGGGGGCCACGAACCCTGATAGTGGTCGGATGTGGCCGGGGCGGCACAAGCCTCGTCGCCGGTGCGGCCATAATCCTGGGCGTGCCCATGGGATCGTCACCCGATTCCATCATCCATGAGGATATGGAGCTCGTTTATGCGGCCCAGGGTCGGGACATCGATGGCCGCCTGATCGATGGTTCGGCAGATAATGGCTTGAAGAAGCTGGAAGAGATCATCGAGGCGAGAAATGATGCCAATGATCTATGGGGTTGGAAAGATCCGTCTGCCGATCTTTACCTCGGGGCGATAGCGGAGGTCGTGAGGAACCCGTTCATCGTGTTCGTCAACCGCGACATGGCTGCGGTCGCCCAGTCCGAAGTCAAGCAGATGCAGTCCTCGATCGAGCAAGCCTATGACCTGGCGCTGATCAGGTACAGCAGATATTGGGAATTGCTGCAGCGATTGCAGTGGCCGACGCTCCTTGTCAGCTATGAGCGTTCGCTGTTGAACCCGGAGTCACTGTTGTGCGAGATCGCAGATTTTATTGGACTTGAGCCCCCCAGCGAAAGACAGCGCGGTTTCATCAAGCAGTTCGCTTCCGGGCGGGATTATCAGCAACTGGACTTGGCAAACGCCGCTGTCTAGGCTTGATGGCTTGCCGGGCACTTTCGTCGGGGGGCGAGAGACAGTGGTGACAAGGACGTAACCTTGGCATGGGGACGCATGCATTGGACCAGCCTGTGTTGGGTTTCATCGTTGGTGGGGTGCAGAAGTCCGGCACGACCAGCCTGTTCGGCTATCTCAGGCAACACCCACAGCTGGCGACGCCGTCCGTCAAGGAGATGCATTTCTTTGACGACGAGACGCAGAACTGGACGGAGCCGGACTATCGCAAGTTGGGAAGCTTTTTTTCCGACGATGCTGGGAGAGGCATCGGATTTGACGTGACCCCGATCTATCTCTTCTGGCCGCCATCGCTGGAACGTATAAAGCGATACAATCCCGCAATGAAGCTTGTCTTCATCTTTCGCGATCCGATCGAGCGAGCGTGGTCGCAATGGCGTATGGAGACCGGTAACCGGTCGGAGTATCTGCCTTTTCACCTGGCGATCCGGCAAGGCCGCTGGCGACTAAAGGGGTTGGATCAGACCGATCCGGCATGGCGTGTGTATAGCTATGTCGAACGGGGCTTTTACGCACGCCAACTACGCCGGCTATTTGCCTTGTTCCCAAGGGAGAACGTTCTGCTCCTGCGTTCACTGGATTTGTTGAGGGATCACCAACCTACGCTGGATGCCGTTGCCGGGTTCCTTTCCATCCAACCGTTTCTCCCCCTTGCTCCGCGAACAGATCAGCTTGGGAGACGATGTGAGAACGAGCTTCGACCTGAGGACGTAACCTATTTGCGCGAGATTTTTTACGATGACACCGTCGAATTCTCCCGACTTTCGGGGCTGTCGGTTTCCGACTGGCCGACTATTGATTCGGGCTTGGCGGTAGAAGGCTGATGGAGCGACCCAACATCCTCTTCATCGTGGCTGACGACCTCAATTCCTGGATTGCGCCGTTGGGCCGCCATCCGGACGTCAAGACGCCTGCAATCGACCGACTCGCATCGCGTGGAACGACGTTTCTGCGCGCCTACTGCACGGCGCCCTATTGCAATGCCAGCCGGATGTCCGTGTTTACCGGATGCCTGCCGACGACAACGGGTGTCTATCAGAACGAGCCATTCTGGGAGGCGCCGCTGCGCAGGGTCACACTGCTCGAGCGCCTGCGCGAGGCCGGGTATTTCTGCATGGGTGCGGGGAAAGTGTTCCATGGCAGTTTCGACTACGCCGATGCAGGGCGCAACAGGACGCCGTCGGCAAGATGGAGCGACATCGAGAACCGCCCAGCCTTGTGGGACGAATTCCATACGACCGCCGCCGAGCCGATGCCGTTGCATCGGCCGCTCAACCGCATGTTTGATTTTGATGATTTCCCGAACGTAGCGTCGATGAATCATCACTTCGATTGGGGCGCCATCGAATCCGCTCGCGAGCCGGAGATGCCCGATTTCAAGACCGCGGACGCGGTTTGCGCCTTCCTGCAAAAACCGCACGAGCAGCCGTTCTTTTGCGCGACGGGTTTCTACAAGCCGCATTTGCCCTGGTACGTACCGCAACGATTCCTTGATCTTTATCCTCTCGACAAGGTCAGCCTGCCCTTTGTCAAGAATGACGACCTTGACGACGTTCCCGCCATCGCAAAGGCTTGGGCTCTGTCGCCGCCTGACCACGAAACCGTCCTGAAACACGGGCAATGGCGCAACGCCGTCCAAGGCTATCTCGGGGCCATTTCCTACTGCGACAGTCAGATTGGACGTGTGCTTGACGCCCTGGATGCTTCGCCCGCCGCCGACAATACGATCGTGGTCCTTTGGGGAGACAACGGGTTCCACCTGGGCGAAAAGCTGCACTGGCGGAAATTCGTGCTGTGGGAGGAAGCAACGCGAGTGCCCTTCATTCTGGTGCCGCCACGAGGTATGGCGACATCGGCTCGCGTCGACCAGCCGGTCAGTCTGGTCGACTTGTTTCCTACGCTTCTTGATCTTTGCGGGTTCGAGCCACCAGCGGACATAGACGGCCGTTCACTCATGCCTTTGGCGCGGGGCGGCAAAATGGAAGACCATTGTGCGATCATGACATGGTTGCGCGGCAATCATTCTGTGCGGTCAAGCCGCTGGCGCTACACGCGCTACTCCGACTTGTCGGAAGAACTCTATGATTTGAGCGCCGACCCTTACGAGTGGAACAATCTGGCCGGCGACGCCCGCTTTGAGCAAATGTGCATGGATCTCAGTGCGCGCCTCCCGCCCGATCGCCTGGATTGAAGGCCAGCCAAGGGAATTTCCAAAAAAATATCTGGCGATCACTACAACTCCACGCTATGCGATACAAAGCGGCGGGGCTGGGGATTGGCACTCTAAACAGGTGATCGGTGACGGGTTTCCGTCGCTCTTGCACCACGTTAGTGTCCATGTCTTTGCGCCTGGAGTTCAGTACTACCCAATGACATCCTATGTAGAGGTCGTGTCCGGACTTCGGCCGAAGATGCGGCGCGCCATTATAATGATCCAGGACCTGGTCATGGTCCTGGTCGCGGTGGCGCTGAGTCTCGGGCTTTCGCAGTCGAGACTTTCATTCGATGCGCTCTCCTGGCCGGGCCTGGCGTGCTGGGTGAGCATTGTTCTTCTCAGCCATCTCTTGTTTCGCTATTGCGGCCTCTACAACACCGTGTGGCGTTTCGCCTCCACGCCGGACTTCTTCAACATCCTGAAGAGCTGCGCCATCCTGACCGTCACGCTCTATGTCGTCTCGCTGGCGGTTCGATCGTTTCAGCCGGTGACCGGCCTCAACGAGCGCCAGTTCATCGTCTTTTTCCTCGTCTCCTTCACCATCATATCGGCGCCTCGGCTCTATTACCGGTTCCTGCGCGACGGGGCGAGCTGGCGAATCCTGAGCCGCAACGCAAACAATGCGGCGATCAAACAAGCGCTGTTCGTCGGCAGGCTTGGCGAAGCAGACGTCATCATCCGCTTCACACGCACGGCCGAGCCGGCCGAATATTCCATCGCCGGCATCATGGCCATCGAGAACGGCGCGCCGTTGGGCACGCAGATACAGGGCGTTCCGGTGGTGGCCGTGCGGCCCCGCCTGGTCGAGGTCCTCGAAGAATATGCAAGAGGCACCAAAAGCCTCGACATGCTGATTTTCGGCAATGGCACCGAACGCGAGATCGAGGAATATTCGGAACTGGTCCGTGTCGCCCGTCACAGCGGTATCGCCGTCGTCCAGTTCTCCGGCGTTTCGGAGCTCGGCCAAGGCGGAAAGCTGGTACTCGACGCTGTCGAGATGGAAACCATCCTGCGCCGCTCCACAGTTGCTTCCGATATGGAGCGGATCGGCGGCTTTATCGGTGGCAAGCGCGTCCTGGTCACCGGCGGCGCCGGCTCAATCGGTCGCATCCTGGTCAAGCGGTCGCTGGAACTTGGCGCCGAGGCGGTTCTGGTCGCCGATATCTCGGAGTTCGGTATTTTCCAGCTCGACCAGCAGGTTGACGAAAAGGACCATGTCCGGCTCAAGAGCCGCATCGTCGATGTCACAGACCGGCGCCAGATCACCCGCGTCGTCAGCGATTTCAAGCCCGACATCATCTTCCATGCCGCCGCGCTCAAACATGTGCCGCTGCTCGAGGAAAATTGGGAATCGGCGATCCAGACCAACATTTTAGGCACCCTCGTCTGCGCCGAGGTTGCCGCCAAATGCGGGGTGCCGCAGTTCCTGCTGATTTCCAGCGACAAGGCGGTCGATCCGACCTCGGTGCTCGGCATGACGAAACGCGCCGCCGAGCAGATCGTCTCTTCGCTGCACGAAACGCATGCCACCGGGCCTAGCGGCCGTCGCTCCGGCACCAAGTTCATCGCCGTGCGGTTCGGCAATGTCTTCGGCTCCAATGGCTCGGTCGCCACCATCTTCCAGGCGCAGATCGAGGCCGGCGGTCCGGTCACCATCACCGATCGTCGCATGACCCGCTACTTCATGACGGTGGCCGAAGCCGTCGACCTCGTCATCATGTCGGCGGCCGACGCCGAGCGGCGCCAGGGCAAGGACGACTACGCCATCTACATGCTCGACATGGGCAAGCCGGTGCCGATCCTCGAAGTCGCTGAAACCATGATCCGCATGGCCGGCAAAAGCCCCTACACCGACATTCCGATCCGTTTCACCGGGATCAGGCCGGGCGAGAAGCTTCACGAGGTGCTGCATGGCGGCAATGAGGAGATCGTCGCGCTGGATATCCCCAAGATCTTCGGCCTCAGGACCGATGTCGTGGGATGGCCCAAGGTCCAGGCGGCGCTGACATTGCTGCAGGCGGCCATGCGCGATCAGGACAAGGCCTCGGCGCTCGCCGTCATGGCCGGCCTCTATCAGGCGGAAGAGCCTCCAAGTGACGCACGCCGGGAAACCGTTGCGAAAACAGTCGGGCAAGCTGGTTAGAGCAATTCCAGGAAAAGTGTGGAGCGGTTTTCCGTCCGGGATTGCGTCAAAACAAAGAGCCTGTCCTGATCGACCGGGATTGGCTATTGAAACCGATCCGATGGCCGTTCCCAGGCGTTTGCAGATGATTTTGAACCAGTGAGCAGACAAGATCAGCGCGTGGCCGTGCTGCTGGGCACGAAAGATGGCGCGGCTTTCCTTGACGAGCAGCTCGCGTCGCTGGCTGCGCAATCGCATCCTGTTGTCGACCTCTGGGTTTCCGACGACGGTTCGACAGACGGCACTTCGGCCATTATCGGCGCCTGGCAGAGCCGCTGGTCCAAGGGCCGGTTGACCCTGTCGAATGGTCCTCGCCAAGGCTTTGCCGCCAATTTCCGCGCGATGATCATCGATCCGCGCATCGAGGCCGACTACTACGCCTTCTGCGACCAGGACGACATCTGGGAGCCGGACAGGCTGGAGAGCGCCATTGCCTGGATGCAAGAGCATGATGCCGGAACGCCGCTGCTGTTTTGCTCCAGGACCGCGACCATGTCCGAAACCGGAGCAGCGCAAGGGTATTCGCCGCTGTTCCAGCATCCACCCGCATTTCGCAATGCGCTTGTGCAAAGCATTGCCGGCGGCAACACGATGATGATCAACCGCGCCGCGCGAAAGTTGCTGGCAAAGGCATCGGCAAGGACCGAGTTCGTCAGCCATGACTGGTGGACCTATCTGATCGTCACGGCTGCCGGCGGCATTGTCCGCTATGACCCGCGACCGCTGGTGCGCTACCGCCAGCATGAGGCAAACCTGGTCGGCGCCAACGTGTCGTGGAAGGCGAGGCTGTCGCGGCTGGGGCGCCTGTTCAGGGGCGAGTTCGCCGTCTGGACCGATCACAATCTGAGCGGCCTGGCGGTCAATCGCGACATCCTCTCGAGGGATGCCGCCGCCTGTCTCGGCCTGTTCATCAGGGCACGAAAGGGCGGTATCCTGCGACGCCTGCGCCTTCTCAGGAAAAGCGGCGTCTACCGGCAGACGCTGGCTGGGACGCTTGGGCTCTATCTGGCCTTCATCTGGCGGCGGATCTAGAGCATGCAGACACGGCCATGAGGGAACCCAAGCGAGCTTTCGACCTGGCGGTGGCGGCGCTGCTGCTGCCACTGGCCTCGCCTTTCGTCCTGCTTGCCATGCTGGCAATCAGGACGACGTCGCCTGGACCGGCACTCTTCTCTCAAACCCGTGTCGGCCAGCACGGGGTGCCGTTTGCCTGCCACAAGCTGCGCACGATGGTTGTGGGAACGCCGTCTCTGCCCTCGCATCAGGCGCCGGCAATTTCCGTCACTGCCGTCGGCAAGGTGCTGCGGAAATTCAAGATCGACGAGCTGCCGCAGCTCTGGAACGTGCTCAAGGGCGAGATGAGCCTGGTTGGGCCGCGTCCATGCCTGCCCACGCAAACCGAATTGATCGAACGCCGCAGGCAATTGGGTGTGCTTGCCGCACTTCCGGGCATCACCGGGCTGGCACAGATGAAAGGCATCGACATGTCGGATCCGAAACTCTGCGCCGAAACGGATGCCGAATATCTCAGGGGGGCCTCGATCGGACTCGACGTCAAAATCCTGCTTGGCACAATCTACCGGACCTGACGGGCCTGTCGTGCAAGTTCCTCAATCCGGCCGAGCGTGTCGGTTTCCGGCATCCAGCCTTCCGAGATCAGCAGTGACGGGTCGCAAATCTGTGTCGCCATGGAAGCGTCGTACGCTGCTTTTCTGCCAAGCAGTGTGGCGAACAGCCTGAATGGCCAGGCCGGCACAGGAACGAGCCGGGTCGGAACGTCGTATCCGTGCCTGAATGCAGTCAAGATTGCGAACATCGCAACGGGGGAAGCATCGCCCAGGACATAGGTCGGGCGCGGTGGCGTGGGACGAGTCAAAAGATGCGCCACGGCGCCAGCCACCGCGTCGCGCGATATCAGCGAACGAACTGCGGTGAAAGCGCCTAAGGGCAATGGTAAGGCAATGGCGGCAGCCCGCATCATTCCACGCAGGTTTCCCTTCATGCCTTCGCCATAGACCGGCGGCAGGCGCAGCGCCGTGGCATCGGAGGGCCTGGACGCATAGGCTTCCAGTGTCTTGATCTCGCCTTCGCGTTTCGAGCGCCCGTAGGCGCATTGCGGGGCAGGGAGCGTCGCCTCGCTGATCGTTCCGCTGAAACCGGGACCGGCTACTGCCCGGATCGACGACAGATAGATGAAGCGCCCGCTTGTCCGCCAGGCGGCCGCGCGCGCCAGCTGGGCGGTCAGTGTCGCGTTGGCGGCCATGAAGTCGGCTTCGCTCGCCTTGCGGTCATTGTTGAGCGCCGCACAGTGGACGACATGGGTGACATCTCGCATCAGCGCCTGGAATGCCTGGGCCGGCGCGTCGAAGTCCGGCAACAAAACCGCATCGCTCACGGGATCGAGCCGTTCCGGGTGGCGCGATGCCATGCGCACCCCGAACCCGGCTTCGCGCAGCTGGTTGACCACCTGCCTGCCGATGAAACCTGTCGCGCCTGTGACCAGCACTTTCACGGCCGGCTTGCCTGGGGCGCCGGGGCCGGTTGTTCCGGCAGCATTTGTTGCCGGCCCGATGCAAGATAGGTCCCGGACACCAGGAACACCATCAGTGTGGCATCGAGGATGTCGTGGCCGACCAGGATGCCGGTCAGGCCGCCGATGAGATAGGTGATCGCAGTGACGACAATCATCGTGGCGCCGAACCGCTCGATCGCGTCCGTGCTGGTGCGCAGCACGATGGCCGCGTTTCTCGCGGCAACGAAGAACACAGCCGCGAGCGTTATGGCTCCAAGCAGCCCGGCCTCCACCAATGCGGTCAGGAAGCCATTGTGAAAATGGCTGAAGCCCGTGGACGGCATGTGGAACTGATTGTGGAATCCATCCTTTATCAGCTCACGGCTTGCAGCAATGCCGTGACCGAAAATCGGCATGTCGTGGAAGGCGCTCAGCCCAATCTGCCAAAGTGCTGCGCGCAAGCCGAGCGCGGTCGTGTGGTCGCCCTTCGTGGCGAGCGCATCCCAGTCGCTGAACAGAAAGGCCGCGCGCTCGGAAATAATGGGGAGACCAATGACCGCGATGACGATGCCGATCGCGCCCGCAATCAGCAAAAGCCGAATGGCGTTTCTGTTGTTGAGCTTGCGACGGTTGATCAGCAGGACCGCGATGCCGGCCACCAGCATCGCCAGCCAGATGATCCGCGACCCCGAATAGACAATGGCGACCGCGCCGGCCAGTGTCGCGCAGGCCAGCAACGCCCTGTTCTTTTCGACACCCGATAAGGCGCCTGCCAGGCACATCATCATGCTGAGGCAGGCGACGGTCGCGAACACGATCGGATTGCCGGCGCCGCCTTCGGCCCGTATGCCCAGCCCGTGATATTGCACGACCGCCAGCAGCAGGGCGCCAAAACAGGCGGCGGCGCTCGCCAGCACGACGATGCGCGTCAGCGTGGCTTTCTCGGTAATGCTCCAGGTCGCGTATGAGACAGGGAAAAACAGGAAGGTGATCAGCCCTGCCAGATGCGGCGCATCCCTGGCGATTGAATTGTTGACGATGGAGGCGAGCACGCTGGCTGCGCAATAGGCATAGATGGCCACCGTCATCGCGGTCATCGGCCGGTCGATGTTGAAACGCCGTCTTTTCAGCGCAAGCAGAAGCACCGACCACAGGCCGCCGCCATTGAACAAAAAGCTGACCGCCGATCCCAGTACCGGCGGGAAAAAGAAGCACAAAATGGAGAAGGTGACGTTGATCCGTGACGGCGAAACGTGCTGCTTGATGGCGGAGATCGGGGTCAATGCTCTGGTTCACAATGCGCTGGGTCGCGTGGCGACGGACAATGTTTGGCGGCGGCATTTGCGGCATGCCGCCCGGCGCAGGTTCAGGAGCCGGTATAGCGGCTGGGTGCGGTTTTCGAAAGAGCGACGAGGTCGGGCCGGCGTTTCTTTCGGTCCAGGCAAGATTTTTCCCGGCCTTTGAATGCTTTCGCTCCGTCGGGCAGGAATTTTCGGATTCTAGGCTTTTCATGGAAAATTCGTTGCCGATCGGTGTGGCCGCCGGCCTTTCCAGCGTTGTTATATCAGGTGGCGATCTGCTAGAACGCCGGCACGAACCGATAGTGTCCAGCAGTGAAGCTTGAACCGGGCGGCTGAAAAGGACGCCCGATCCATCTGATGCAAGGTCTGGATTGCACGAGAGAACGCTCACAGTCCATGAACATCGCGCTTACGCACCTGCAGCGGCTCGAGGCCGAGTCCATCCACATCTTCCGTGAGGTTGCCGCCTCCTTCTCCAAGCCGGTGATGCTCTATTCCGTCGGCAAGGATTCCTCCGTGCTGATGCATCTGGCGATGAAGGCCTTCTATCCGGCCAAGCCGCCTTTCCCCTTCCTGCATGTCGACACCACCTGGAAGTTCCGCGAGATGATCGCCTTTCGCGACCAGATGGCGCAGAAGCTCGGCTTCGACCTGCTGGTCCACGTCAATGAAGACGGCGTGCGCGACGGTATCAACCCCTTTGACCATGGCTCGAACACCCACACCCATGTCATGAAGACGGTGGCGTTGCGCCAGGCGCTCGACAAATACGGCTTTGACGCTGCCTTCGGCGGGGCTCGGCGCGACGAGGAGAAGTCGCGCGCCAAGGAGCGCATCTTTTCCTTCCGCAACGCCCAGCATGTCTGGGACCCGAAGAACCAGCGGCCGGAGATGTGGAAGATCTTCAACACCCGCATCGCGCCGGGCGAATCGATCCGCGTGTTTCCGCTGTCGAACTGGACCGAGCTCGATATCTGGCAGTACATTCTGCAGGAAAACATCCCGATCGTGCCGCTCTATTTCGCCAAGGAGCGGCCGGTGGTCGAACGCGACGGCATGCTGATCATGAAGGATGACGATCGCATGCAATTGCGCCCCGGTGAGACGATGGAGAACCGTCTGGTGCGTTTCCGCACGCTCGGCTGTTATCCGCTGACCGGCGCCATCGAATCCGACGCCGACACGCTCGAAGCCATCGTCGGCGAGATGCTGACGGCGCGCACCTCCGAGCGCCAGGGCCGCCTCATCGACCGCGATGAAGCCGGCTCGATGGAAAAGAAGAAGCGCGAGGGATATTTCTGAGCATGCGCCATATCCTGGCCAAGAGCCTCGCTCCCACCGACGGCGTGCGCGAATACATGGCGGCGCAGGAGAAGAAGTCGCTGCTGCGCTTCCTCACCTGCGGCTCGGTCGACGACGGCAAGTCGACGCTGATCGGCCGTCTTCTGTCCGACACAAAGCAGATCTTCGAGGACCAGCTCGCCGCACTCGAGCGCGATTCCCGCAAGCACGGCACCACTGGCGACGACATCGACTTCGCGCTTCTGGTCGACGGCCTCGAGGCCGAGCGCGAGCAAGGCATCACCATCGACGTCGC
This sequence comes from Mesorhizobium sp. C416B, assembly GCF_030323165.1. Classification (NCBI taxonomy): domain Bacteria; kingdom Pseudomonadati; phylum Pseudomonadota; class Alphaproteobacteria; order Hyphomicrobiales; family Phyllobacteriaceae; genus Mesorhizobium; species Mesorhizobium sp. C416B. Next base: position 1,594,385 of record NZ_CP100471.1, on the reverse strand, counting down.
CTACCGCTTCTTCGCCACGCCCAAGCGCAAGTTCATCGTCGCCGACACCCCCGGCCATGAACAGTACACCCGCAACATGGCGACCGGCGCATCGACTGCCGATCTCGCCATCGTGCTGATCGATGCGCGCCAGGGTGTGCTGCGCCAGACCCGGCGCCACTCGATCATCGCTTCGCTGCTCGGCATCCGCCATATCGTGCTTGCCGTCAACAAGATCGACCTCGTCGATTTCGACCAGGCGGTGTTCGACCGTATCGTCGAGGATTACCGGCAGTTCTCGCACGAGCTCGGCTTCCTGACGATCGTGCCGATCCCGATGTCGGCCCGCTATGGCGACAATGTCACCAGCCGCTCCGGCAAGACGGCGTGGTATTCCGGCCCGTCGCTGATCGAGCATCTCGAAACCATATCGGTCGACGAGGCCGCGGTCGAACTGCCGTTCCGGTTTCCGGTGCAGTATGTCAACCGGCCCAATCTCGACTTCCGCGGCTTTGCCGGCACCATCGCGTCCGGCTCCGTCGCGCAGGGCGACGAGGTGGTGGTCGCCAAATCCGGCAAGGCCTCGCGGGTCAAGCGCATCGTCGCGCAAGGCGGCGATCTTGCCCAGGCGGTGGCCGGCCAGGCCATCACCCTTGTGCTCGATGACGAGGTCGAGGTCTCCAGAGGCAACATGCTGGTGTCGCCGGCGGCACGGCCGCAGGTCGCCGACCAGTTCGCCGCCAACATCGTCTGGTTCGACGAGGCAGCGCTGCTGCCGGGACGCTCCTATATACTGCGCACCGAGACCGACCAGACCAGCGCCACCGTCACCGACCTGAAATACCGCGTCAACGTCAACGACTTCGCTCGCGAGGCGGCGAAGTCGCTCGAGATGAACGAAGTCGGCATCTGCAATATCTCGACCCGGGCGCCGATCGCCTTCGATACCTTCGCCGACAACCGCGATACCGGCGCCTTCATCCTGATCGACCGCATCACCAATGCCACGGTCGGCGCCGGCATGATCCTGCATTCCTTGCGCCGCGCCGAAAACATCCATTGGCAGTCGCTCGATGTCGGCAAGCGCGGCCGCTCCGACCTCAAGAGCCAGCGCCCCGCCGTATTCTGGTTCACCGGTCTTTCCGGCTCGGGCAAGTCGACCATCGCCAATCTGCTTGAGAAGAAGCTGTTCGCTTCGGGGCGTCACACCTACATTCTCGACGGCGACAATGTCCGCCACGGCCTCAACCGCGATCTCGGCTTCACCGACGCCGATCGGGTCGAAAACATCCGCCGTGTCGCCGAAGTGGCAAAGCTGATGGCCGATGCCGGGCTGATCGTCATCGTCTCCTTCATTTCCCCCTTCAGCGCCGAGCGGCGCATGGCCAGGGAGTTGATGGCCGACGGCGAGTTCGTTGAAGTGTTCGTCGATACGCCGTTCGAGGAATGCGCCCGACGCGACCCGAAAGGCCTTTACGCACGGGCGCTGAATGGCGAGATCAAGAACTTCACCGGCGTCGATTCCCCGTATGAAGCTCCCGAAAATCCCGAAATCCATCTCAAGACACTCGGCAAGACGGCCGAGGAGATGGTAGAGGCTCTGGAACACTGGCTGAATGAGCGCGACATTGCCGAAGACCAATATGACAGCGGCGGCGGCATCTGACGACGAAGTGATGCTCGACGTGTTCGAGCGCCTGGCGCTCGAAGCCGGACGCGAGGTGATGCGGGTCTTCAAGGCCGGCTGCGCGGTCGACAGCAAGTCGGACTCCTCGCCGGTCACGGAAGCCGACCGCGAGAGCGAGACGATCATCCTCGCCGGCCTGCGTGCGGCCTATCCCGATATTCCCTGCGTGGCCGAGGAAGAGGTCGCCGAAGGCATTGTGCCGCCCGATCTGGATGGCGCCTTCTTCCTGATCGATCCGCTCGATGGAACGAAGGAATTCGTCAACCGCCGGACCGATTTCACCGTCAACATCGCGCTTGTCCGGCACGGCGTGCCGGAGATCGGCGTCGTCTTCGCACCGTGCAGCGGGCGGTTCTTCTCTGGACGGCCGGGCTGGGCCGAAGCAATCGAGGTCGATGGCGACTTCCGTATCGTCGGCCGCCGGCGGATTTCGGTTAGGAGGGCGGTCACGCCGCTGGCGGTCGTTGCCAGCCGCTCGCACAACACCCCGGAGACCGAAGCCTTCATCAAGGATCTCGGCGCCGCCGAGATCGTCTCGGTCGGCTCATCGCTGAAATTCTGCCTGCTCGCCGCAGCCGAAGCCGACATCTATCCGCGCTTCGGCCGCACCATGGAATGGGACACGGCGGCCGGCGACGCCGTACTGCGCGCCGCCGGCGGCATGACGCGCACGCTGGACGGCGAGCCGCTCACCTATGGCAAGCGCAAACAGAGCGACGACGAGGATTTCGCCAACCCGCATTTTATTGCGAGCGGGAAGGCGGCGGACGCGGCGTAACTTACGCCGCCGCTACATGCGCCGAGTTCGAGCCAATGTAGTTGCGGATCGTCTCGATGATGCGGTCCTGGTCGGCTTCGCTGAGATAGGGATGCATCGGCAGGCACAGGATGCGCTTCGGCAGTTCCTCCGAAACCGCAAGCCCGGTCGGCGTGCGCGGATAGTCGCGATAGGCGACCTGCTCGTGCAGCGGCTTCACATAATAGATCACCGAAGGGATGCCCTTTTCGCCGAGATGCGCCCTCAACCCGTCGCGCTTCGGCGTCTCGACGGCGTATTGCGCCCAGGCCGAGCGGCCACCGCCCAGATTGCGTGACGTCTTGACGATGTCGCCGAGACCTTCGGCGTAGCGCTTGGCCACCACCTGGCGGGCGACCATCTCGTCTTCGAGGATGGCGAGTTTCTCGATCAGGATCGCCGCCTGGATCGTGTCGAGGCGTGAATTGATGCCGACGCGGACATTGTCATACTGCGTCTCGCCCTTACCGTGGAACGCAAACGAGCGCAGCTGGTCGGCCAGCGCGTCGTCATTGGTGAACATCGCGCCGCCATCGCCGTAGCAGCCCAGCGGCTTGGCCGGATAGAAGCTGGTCGAGCCGACATGGCCGAAGGCGCCGCACATTGTGCCGTCGGCCGAACCGCCGATCGACTGCGCCGCATCCTCGATCACCAGCAGCCCTTCGCGCTTGGCAATCGCCATGATCGCCTCGTAGTCGGCGGCAAGCCCGAACAGGTCGACGGGAACAATCGCCTTCGGCTTCAGCCGGCCTTCCTTCTTGATCATGGCGATCGCCGCCTCGAGGCTGGCGATGTCGATGTTGTAGGTCTCGGCGTCGACATCGACGAAAACCGGTTCGGCCTTGGCAAGCGCCACCACTTCCGCCGTCGCGGCAAAGGTGAAGCTCGGCACGAACACCGCGTCGCCGGGGCCGATACCGGCGGCAAACAGCGGCAACAGCAGCGCGTCGGTGCCGTTGGCGCAGGCCACGACATGCTTGGTGCCGATATAGGCTGCGAGCTTGTTTTCGAATTCGGTGACTTGCGGTCCGAGGATATAGCGGCCTTCCTCGACGACATTGTCGATCGCGGCCTTCAGCCGGTCGCGGATACGTTCGCGCTGCGCGCCAAGATCGATGAACTGCATGTCGGCCTCAAAAACGGTGTGGTGCGGGCTGCCCCGGGGACAATGACACGCACAGAAACAACAACTTAACCGGGCCGCTGGTACCAGAGTTGGGCCGGTCTAGAAAGCCGGACCGGCCGCGGGACGGGTTGTCTAGGTGTCGCAGCCTGTTACTTCAGGCTTTCCCTGCATTGCCGCAAGATGCCGGAAATCCGGGCTTCGCCGCCTATTAATCCGGCTAATTCAGTGCGTCTTTCCGGCTCGCGGAAACATAAAGTGATCGGCTGCTTGCAGCGGCTGGCGGCGGACTAAGCGTGATCAGGCGATTTCGTGCCGCCAGGGCGGGTTGGCGCCGGCCCGCGACACGGTCACCGCCGCCGCTTTGGCGCCGAGGGCCAGCGCCTGACGGATGGCGTCCTCCGAAAGGCCGCCGATCCCGGCCTTGGTGAGCAGGCCTTGCTCGTGCAGCGAGGCCAGAATGCCGGCATTGAAAGTGTCGCCGGCGCCGACCGTGTCGACCACCTCCACCTTATGCGGCATCACCGTGACCTTGTGATCCCTGCTGTAGCCGACTGCGCCTTCGCTGCCATGGGTGACGACGATCAGCTTGGGGCCCCGATCGAGCCAATTGCGGATGACGTCCTCATGCGAGCCGGCCTCGCCGAACCAGTGCAGATCCTCATCCGATAGCTTCACGATGTCGGCCATCGCCATCATCGAGCGGATGCGCCGGAGGTGCTTGGCTTTGTCGGGGATGAAGTTCGGCCGGATGTTGGGGTCGAGCATCATGACGCGGCGTTGGTGCTCGCGTTTCATGAATTCTTCGTAGGCAGCACCCGCCGGATCCGAAATCAGGCTGATGGCGCCAAACAGCATGGCTTCGATCTCGGCGCCCAGTTTCGGCAGATCCTCTGTCGTCAGCATGCGCCCGGCGGTGTTTTCGTCGTAGAAAGTGTAGGTCGCCTGGCCGTTGGTGAGCCGCACGAAGGCGAGCGTGCTCGGGCGAGGGGAGGTGTGCGCATAGGTGGAGCTGACCTTGCTTGCGCCGAGCGCCTCGCGGAACTGGCCGCCGAACAGATCCGACGACAGGCCGGAAAAGAAGCCGGCGGGCGCGCCGAGGCGGCCAAGCGCGATCGCCGTGTTGAACACCGCGCCGCCGACATAGGGCGCAAAGGCCGGCTCGCCTTGTGTCGTGGTGCGCGGCAGCATGTCGATCAGGGCTTCGCCGCAGCAGAGGATCATGATTTCTTGTTCTCCGGCGGATAGATCACGCCCTTGCGGATGATGATGTTGGCATAGAGCCGGGGTTCGCTGGTGGCGACGATCGCATATGCCGACCGGACGCGTGCATAGAAGTCGGCGCCCGCCAGCGCAACCACCTTGCGGCCCGGCGCGCGCCTGGTGCAGATCGTTTCGATTTCATGGTGGACCGGATCGGCGACCGAGGGATCGCCTTTTACCGAGGCACGAAACAGCGCTTCCGGCACGAAGTCGTCCACCGGCAGAACGCTCAAAATGGCTTCAAGCACCGGTATGAGGTGAAGACCGTCGGCGCGGATCAGCCGGTTTGCCTGTTCTTCCGCCGGATAGTTGCCGTCGACAAGCGCGATCTCGTCGCCATGGCCCATGGCGCGCAATGTCGCCAGAAGCTCCGGACCGAGCAGCGACGGAATACCGATCAGCATTCAGGTGCTCCGGGAAATGGTGGTCGAACCGATGAGGAAGCGTTCGGACAGCGGCAGGCTGGCGCCGCCCAGCGCGCGGGCATGGATGCCGACGGTGCCTTCGCGCACCACCGGAAGCTTCAGCCCTTCGCCATCGATCGTACCGATCGCCTGCCTGATCGCATCGACGAGCCGGCGCCGGACAGCCAGCGGCATCCAGCCGTCGATCACCGCGGCCTCGAAATCGATCACCGAGGACGCCGATACGATGGCATAGGCCAGCGCCTGAGCGGCATTGGCGATCCAGTCGTCGAGCTCGTGACCGATCTCGCCCCAATCCTCAGGCGACGTCCACAGATGCGAAGCCTCGACGCCGCGTGCGTTAAGCGCCTTTTCCAGCATGGCGATCGAGGCGACGTCGATGAGCTGCGTCGGCTTGCCGTCCGGCCCCGGCACCGGCATCGAACCCAGCGCCCCGGCATTTCCGGTTGGCCCGCCGAACAGCCGGCCGTTGAGCACGATGCCGCCGCCGGCAAAGGCGCCGATATAGAAATAGACGAAGTCGCGCGCCCCGCCGGTCTGGCCGAACACCAGTTCGGCGCCGCAGGCGGAGGTGGCGTCATTCTGCAGATAGACCGGGAATTCGCACTGCGCCTGGATGTCGGCACGGATGTCGCGATGGCGCCATTCGTCCATGATGTCGCGCGGCGCGCCGGCGGTGTCGGCCCAGTTCCACAGTTCGAACGGCATGGCGATGCCGAGCCCGGCAATGCGCTTGTCCTGCGCCGGTGTCAGTTCGGCGCGCATCGTCTTCATGCCTTCGGTGACGAACTCAACCGTCTCGCGCGGCGCCGGATAGCGGTAGGAGTGCTGCAGCATGGAACGCACAGTTCCGAGGAAATCGATCAGCACCAGTTCGGCGCTGCGGCGGCCGATCTTGAGGCCGATGAAGAAGGCGCCTTCGGGGTTCAGCGCCATCGGGATGGAGGGCTGGCCGATCTTGCCGCGCAACGGCGCCTGGCGCAGCAGCAGGCTGTCTTCCTCCAGTTCGCGCATGATGACCGAGACGGTCTGCGCTGAAAGCCCGGTCATGCGCGCAATGTCTGATTTGGCCAGGCTGCCATGCTGGCGAACCAGCGACAGCACCAGCCGCTCATTGTGGTCGCGCATGCCGCTCTGGTTGGTGCCACGGTGGAGACGGCTGGCGGCCGCCTCGGGCGAACCGTGCCTCGCAATGCCGGTCTCCACCCTTGTTCCTTCCCTTGGTTTATTCTTACTGCTTTTGCGGCAGAATGAGTGAACCGCGCAAAGCTGTCAATAATAAATAAGAGTGATTTAATTATTGACAGGCGGCTCCCGCTGGTGTCATTTGAGGGCGCGTCCACACTGGGAGAACTTCAGTGGATGCGCTCGAGATGCCGGTTGGCGGCATCCGCATGGTTCCATGGGAGGAAGATCGTGACCAAAGCTTTATTGAAGTCCACCGTGTTCGCCGCGGCGGGCCTCGGCCTGATGGCGTTTGCTTCGACAGCATCGGCCGCCGGCGTCGGCGCCTGCCTGATCACCAAGACCGACACCAACCCCTTCTTCGTCAAGATGAAGGAGGGCGCGACCGCCAAGGCCAAGGAACTTGGCGTCGACCTCAAGACCTATGCCGGCAAGATCGACGGCGATAGCGAGAGCCAGGTGGCGGCGATCGAAAGCTGCATCGCCGACGGCGCCAAGGGCATCCTGATCACCGCGTCCGACACCAAGGGCATTGTGCCGACGGTGAAGAAGGCGCGTGACGCCGGCCTGCTGGTGATCGCGCTCGATACCCCGCTGGACCCGATCGATGCCGCCGACGCGACCTTCGCGACGGACAATCTGGAAGCCGGCAAGCTGATCGGCGCCTGGGCAGCCGCGACCCTCGGCGACAAGGCCAAGGACGCCAAGATCGGCTTCCTCGACCTGACCCCCTCACAGCCGACCGTGGATGTGCTGCGCGACCAGGGCTTCATGATGGGCTTCGGCATCGACGTGAAGGATCCCAACAAGATCGGCGATGAGGACGATGCCCGCATCGTCGGCCACGACGTCACCAACGGCAATGAAGAAGGCGGCCGCAAGGCGATGGAAAACCTTCTGCAGAAGGACAACTCCATCACCGTCATCCACACCATCAACGAGCCCGCCGCTGTCGGCGCCTACCAGGCGCTCAAGGCGGTCGGGCTCGAAAGCCAGGTGCTGATCGTCTCGGTCGATGGCGGCTGCCCCGGTGTGAAGTCGGTGACCGAAGGCGTCATTGGCGCCACCTCGCAGCAATACCCGCTGCAGATGGCGGCACTCGGCATCGAGGCGATCGCCGCCTTCGCCAAGGACGGCGCCAAGCCTAAGCCGACCGAAGGCAAGAACTTCTTCGACACCGGCGTCAACCTCGTCACCGACAAGCCGGCCAATGGCGTGAAGTCGATCGACACCAAGGAAGGCCTCGCCAAGTGCTGGGGCTGATGGCTGTCTGACAGCCAGCGACAAGCTGACGGCCGGGGGCTTGATCCCCGGCCGCTTCGGGTGGACGATGCGTCACGCGAATAATCCCGGCAGCAGACCGGACAGGCGCGAGCGGGTATCGGCATGGAGCTGAAGCCCAGGGGAGGAAACATGGCTCAAGCACAGGAATTCGAGAAGGTTCTCTCGAGCAGCGACACAAGCGTTGCCGCCTTTGACGAGCACAAATCGGCGGTCAAGCGGATCCAGCATTTCCTGCACTCCACGCCGGCGGCGGTGCCGCTGATTGTGCTGGTCCTGTCGATCGTAATTTTCGGCATCGCCATTGGCGGGCGTTTCTTCTCATCCTATACGCTGACGCTGATCCTGCAGCAGATCGCCATCGTCGGCATCCTCGGTGCCGCGCAGACACTGGTCATCCTGACCGCCGGCATCGACCTGTCGATCGGCGTGATCATGGTGATTTCGGCCGTGATCATGGGCAATTGCGCGGTCAGCTACGGCATGCCGGCCGTGCTCGCAGTGCCCATCGGGCTTGCCGCCGGCGCAGCCTGCGGCCTGCTTAACGGTTTGCTGGTCGCCTACATGAAGCTGCCGCCGTTCATCGTCACGCTCGGCACCTGGAACATCGTCATGGCGACCAACTTCATATATTCGGCCAACGAGACGATCCGCGATACCGACGTCGACGCCCAGGCGCCGCTGCTGCATCTCTTTGCCCTGAGTTTCAAGATCGGCACGGCGGTGCTGACACTGGGCGTCATCGCCACGGTCGTGCTCGTTTTGATCCTCTGGTACGTGCTCAATCACACCGCCTGGGGCCGCCACGTCTACGCCGTTGGTGATGATCAGGAGGCGGCGAAGCTGTCTGGCATCCAGACCAAGAAGGTGTTGATGACGGTCTACACCCTTGCCGGGTTGATCGCAGCTTTCGCTGCCTGGGTTTCCATCGGCCGCAACGGCTCGATCTCACCGTCAGCCGCCGTCACCGACTACAACCTGCAGGCGATAACTGCGACGGTGATCGGCGGCATTTCACTGTTCGGCGGGCGCGGCTCAATTCTGGGCACGCTTTTCGGCGCGATGATCGTCGGTGTCGTCTCGATGGGCCTCAACATGCTGGGCGCCGATCCACAATGGAAGGTGCTGCTCACCGGTGTGCTGATCATCGGCGCCGTGGCGATCGACCAATGGATCAGAAAGGTTTCGGCATGACCGTGGAACCCATCCTCACCGCGCGCGGCCTGATCAAGCGCTATGGCCGCGTCACCGCCCTCGATAATGCCGACTTCGACCTCTACCCAGGCGAAATCCTGGCCGTCATCGGAGACAATGGCGCCGGCAAATCATCGCTGATCAAGGCGATTTCCGGCGCCGCCGTGCCCGACGAAGGCGAGATCCGTCTTGAAGGCAAAGCTGTCGCTTTCAAATCGCCCATGGAGGCGCGCGAGGCGGGCATCGAGACGGTCTACCAAAACCTGGCTTTGTCGCCGGCTCTGTCGATCGCCGACAACATGTTCCTCGGCCGCGAGATCCGCAAACCCGGCTTCCTCGGCGACTGGCTTCGTATGCTCGACCGGCCCGCAATGGAAAAGCGCGCCCGCGACAAGCTGACCGAGCTTGGGCTGATGACCATCCAGAACATCAGCCAGGCGGTGGAAACGCTGTCGGGTGGCCAGCGTCAGGGCGTGGCGGTGGCGCGCGCCGCCGCTTTCGGCAGCCGTGTGGTGATCATGGATGAGCCGACCGCGGCACTCGGCGTCAAGGAGAGCCGCCGCGTGCTGGAACTGATCCTCGACGTCAAGAAGCGAGGCCTGCCGATCGTGCTGATCTCGCACAACATGCCGCATGTCTTCGAGGTTGCCGACCGCATCCATATCCATCGGCTGGGTCGCCGCCTCTGCGTCATCGATCCCAAGCAATATACCATGTCCGACGCCGTCGCCTTCATGACGGGAGCGAAGGTTCCGCCGGAGGCTGCACTCGCTGCCTGATCCGCTCGACGGATAAATTGCCGCAGGGGAACTGGCGGCATGCTGGTCTAAATCGATTGAACGTATGTTGCGATGCACTAGGATAGGCTGGGACTGAGAGCGAAAGCCGGTATGATCGCAGCACGATCACGAGAGGCAGTATGACGCGAACAATGACAGCCAAAGCCCCCGATCTCGAAATACCCGATCCCAAGACGCTGGCCGACGAAGTCTTGCTGGCTCTCAAATACCGGGTCGGCAAAGGCACCTCCGTTGCCACGCAATATGATTGGCTGACAGCCTCGATCAAGGTCGTGCGCGACCGCATCGTCGATCACTGGATGCAGGCGACGCAGGAGGCCTACGCCCAGCAGGAAAAGCGCGTCTATTACCTGTCGCTCGAATTCCTCATCGGCCGGCTGATGCGCGATGCCTTCTCCAATCTCGGCCTGATGGACAATATGCGAGAAGCGCTCAAGTCGCTGGGCGTCGACCTCGACCTCATCGCCGGGCTCGAACCGGATGCAGCGCTCGGCAATGGCGGTCTTGGCCGGCTCGCCGCCTGCTTCATGGAAAGCATGGCGACCGTCGACATTCCCGCGCATGGCTACGGCATTCGCTACGCCAACGGCATGTTCCGCCAGGAGATCCATGATGGCTGGCAGGTCGAACTGCCCGAAACCTGGCTCGACCACGGCAACCCATGGGAGTTCGAGCGCCGCGAACGCGCCTTCGAGGTCGGCTTCGGCGGCTCGGTGGAATCGATCACCTCCAAGGTTGGCCGGCTCGAACGTCACGTCTGGAAGCCGACCGAGCATGTCCAGGCCGTCGCCTACGACACCCCGGTGGTCGGCTGGCGCGCCAACCGCGTCAACACGCTGCGGCTTTGGTCCGGCATGCCGATCGATCCGATCCTGCTCGACAAGTTTAACGCCGGCGACCACATCGGCGCGCTGGCCGAAAGCAACAAGGCCGATGCCTTGTCGCGTGTGCTTTACCCCGCAGATTCCCACAAGGCCGGCCAGGAACTGCGGCTGCGGCAGGAATATTTCTTCTCCACCGCGTCGCTGCAGGACATCGTCCAGCGCCATCTCAGCCAGTATGGCGATCTCGCCTCGCTGCCCGACAAGGCGGCGATCCATCTCAACGACACCCATCCGGCGATCGCCGTGCCGGAGCTGATGCGCCTGCTGATGGACGTCCATGGCATGGATTTCGACCAGGCCTGGGATATTACCAAGCGCACCTTCGGCTACACCAACCACACGCTGCTACCGGAGGCGCTGGAAAGCTGGCCGGTGCCGCTGTTCGAACGGCTTTTGCCGCGCCATATGCAGATCGTCTACGCCATCAATGCGCAGGTTTTGCTTGAGGCCCGCGCCACCAACCAGTTTTCCAATGAGCAGATCAGCCGCATCTCGCTGATCCAGGAAAATGGCGACCGCCGCGTGCGCATGGGTAACCTGGCCTTTGTCGGCTCGCACTCGATCAATGGCGTGTCGGCGTTGCACACCGAGCTGATGAAGGAGACGGTGTTTGCCGATCTCCACAAGCTCTATCCCGATCGCATCAACAACAAGACCAACGGAATCACGCCACGCCGCTGGCTGATCCAGTGCAATCCAGGCCTCACCGCGCTCGCCCGCGCGGCGATCGGGGACCGTTTCCTCGACGACATCGACGCCATCAAGGGGCTCGAAGCCTTTGCCGGTGACGCCGCCTTCCGCGACAAGTTCGCCGCCGTCAAGCGCTCCAACAAGATCAAGCTCGCCAATCTGGTCGCCGACCGGCTCGGCATCAAGCTCGACCCGTCGGCGCTGTTCGACATCCAGGTCAAGCGCATCCACGAATACAAGCGCCAGCTGCTCAACATCCTGGAAGCGATCGCGCTCTACGACCAGATCCGCTCGCATCCCGAACAGGACTGGATGCCGCGCGTCAAATTCTTCGGCGGCAAAGCGGCGCCCAGCTACCACAATGCCAAGCTGATCATCAAACTGGCCAACGACGTTGCCAAGGTCATCAACAGCGACCCGTCGGTGCGCGGCCTGCTGAAAGTGGTGTTCGTGCCGAACTACAATGTCAGCCTGGCCGAGGTGATGATGCCGGCCGCCGACCTGTCCGAGCAGATTTCGACTGCCGGCATGGAGGCGTCGGGCACCGGCAACATGAAGTTCGCGCTGAACGGCGCCTTAACCATAGGCACGCTCGACGGCGCCAATGTCGAGATCAAGGAATGCGTCGGCGACGACAACATCTTCATCTTCGGCCTGAGCACGGCGGAAGTCGCCGAGCGGCGCAGCAATGGCTACAACCCGCGCGCCGTGATCGAGGGCTCCCCTGAATTGGCGCAGGCTGTTGCCGCAGTATCGTCGGGCGTGTTCTCGCCCGACCAGCCGGATCGCTACCGCGAACTGGTCGACGGTCTCTACAACAGCGATTGGTTCATGGTGGCGGCGGATTTCGACGCCTATGCCGCCGCCCAGCGCGATGTCGACGCCGTCTGGCGCAACAGCCCCGATTGGTACGCGCGCGCTATCCGCAACGTTGCCCGCGTCGGCTGGTTCTCTTCCGATCGCACGATCCGCCAATATGCGAAAGAAATCTGGAACGTGCCCGCCTGATATGATTGCATGAGGCCACGACAATGGGTCTTGTGCACAAGAACTGGTTCCCAGGGAGGGACACCGCCTGATGAAGAAACCGCGCGCGACCGCGACGACGAGCGGGTCGGACGGGCTGGCGTCAGCCGGCGATGTCGCCGCAATTGTTGCAGGCACGCATGGCGATCCTTTTGCAATCCTGGGCGTGCATGATGCCGGCAAGAGCCTGGTTGCCCGCTGCTTCGTCCCCAATGCCGAGTTCGTCACCGCATACACGCTGGCCGGCAAGAACGCCGGCGAACTCACGCGGCGCGACGACGCCGGTTTCTTCGAAGGCAGACTGTCGATCAAGAAGCGCCAGCCGCTGCGGTATCACGCCAAAAATGCCGGCGGCGACTGGTGGCTGACCGATCCCTATTCCTTCGGCCCGGTGCTCGGCCCGATGGACGACTACTATATCGCGCAAGGGTCGCACCTCAGGCTGTTCGACAAGCTCGGCGCCCATCTCCTCGACCATGAAGGCGCGTCGGGCGTCCATTTCGCGGTCTGGGCGCCCAATGCAAGGCGCGTCTCCGTGGTCGGCGACTTCAACGAATGGGACGGCCGCCGCCATACGATGCGGGACCGCCGCGACACCGGCATCTGGGAACTGTTCATTCCCGATATCGGCGCCGGCCACCCCTATAAATACGAGATCATTGCCCCGGACGGCGTGCGCCTGCCGCTCAAGGCCGATCCGTTCGCCTTCAAGTCGGAATTGCGCCCGGCCACAGCCTCAGTGACGGCGGTGCCGCCGGCGGATGAATGGGGCGACGAGGCGCATCGCAATTACTGGCGAAAGGCCGATCCCCGGCGCGAAGCCATATCGATCTACGAGGTCCATGCCGGTTCGTGGCAGCAGCACGATGATGGCAGCTTCCTGTCATGGGACGAACTCGCCAACCAGCTGATCCCCTATGCTGTCGAGACCGGCTTCACCCACATCGAGTTCCTGCCGATCTCCGAACATCCCTATGACCCGTCATGGGGTTATCAGACAACCGGACTTTATGCCCCCTCGGCGCGCTTCGGCGACCCCGACGGCTTCGCCCGTTTCGTCGACGGTGCGCACCGCGCCGGCGTCGGCGTCATCCTCGACTGGGTGCCGGCGCATTTCCCGGTCGACGCGCATGGCCTGGCCAATTTCGACGGCACAGCGCTCTATGAGCATGCCGATCCGCGCAAGGGTTTTCATCCCGACTGGAACACCGCGATCTACAATTTCGGCCGCCGCGAGGTGGTGTCGTTCCTGGTCAACAATGCGCTGTTCTGGGCCGAGAAATACCATGTCGACGGTTTGCGCGTCGACGCGGTGGCCTCGATGCTCTACCTCGATTATTCGCGCAAGGCCGGCGAATGGATCCCCAACGAGAAGGGCGGCCGCGAAAACCTCGAAGCGGTGTCCTTCCTGCAGAAGATGAACAGGGAGGTCTACGGCCACCATCCCGGCGTGATGACCATCGCCGAGGAATCGACCTCATGGCCGAAGGTCTCGGCCCCGGTGCATGAAGGCGGGCTGGGCTTCGGCTTCAAATGGAACATGGGCTTCATGCACGACACGCTGGAGTATTTCGCCAAGGAGCCGATCTTCCGCAAACATCACCACAACGACCTGACCTTCGGCCTGACCTACGCCTTCTCCGAGAATTTCGTGCTGCCGCTGTCCCATGACGAGGTCGTGCACGGCAAGGGCACGCTGCTCGGCAAGATGGCCGGCGACGACTGGCAGAAGTTCGCGACATTGCGCGCCTTTTACGCCTTCATGTGGGGGTATCCCGGCAAGAAACTGTTGTTCATGGGCCAGGAATTCGCCCAGCGCCGCGAGTGGAGCGAGGCGCGCGCGCTCGACTGGAACCTGCTCGACTTCCACCCGCATCGCGGCGTCTGGCAGACGGTGCGCGACCTCAACTATCTCTATCGCTCGCGCCCGGCGCTGCATGCACGCGACTGCGAGCCGGACGGCTTCTCCTGGCTGATCGTCGACGACAAGGAAAACTCGGTCTTCGCCTGGCTGCGCAGCGCGCCCGGCGGCAACCCGATCGCCGTCATTTCCAACTTCACGCCAGTGCCGCGCGACAATTATCGCGTGCCATTGCCCAAGGTCGGCAAATGGCGCGAAATCATCAACACCGACGCTTCGGACTACGGTGGTTCGGGCAAGGGCAATGGCGGTGTGGTCGAAGCCAGGGCGGAAGGAGGAGGCATTTCGGCAACGATGCTTTTGCCGCCGCTGTCGACGATCATGCTTGAACTCGTTGCGGACTAGGTCCGTCGACTCGTTGCGGACCGGGCGATGCTCCAGACTGGTAATTTGGGAGGGTAAAGATGGCAGACTTGAAGAGAACCCAGCCGCTGGCGCGCGATGCCATGGCCTATGTGCTGGCCGGCGGCCGCGGCAGCCGGCTCAAGGAATTGACCGACCGCAGGGCCAAGCCGGCTGTCTATTTCGGCGGCAAGACGCGCATCATCGATTTCGCGCTGTCCAATGCGCTGAATTCCGGCATCCGCCGCCTCGGTGTCGCCACCCAGTACAAGGCGCATTCGCTGATCCGCCACCTGCAGCGCGGCTGGAACTTCCTGCGGCCGGAGCGAAACGAAAGCTTCGACATCCTGCCGGCCAGCCAGCGTGTCTCGGAAACGCAGTGGTATGAAGGCACCGCCGACGCCGTCTACCAGAACATCGACATCATCGAGGCCTATGGGCCCGAATACATGGTCATCCTGGCCGGCGACCATATCTACAAGATGGACTACGAGTTGATGCTGCGCCAGCACGTCGATGCCAATGCCGACGTCACCGTCGGTTGCCTCGAAGTGCCGCGCATGGAAGCGACCGGCTTCGGTGTCATGCATGTCGACGGCAAGGACAACATCATCGCCTTCGTCGAAAAGCCCGCCGACCCGCCCGGCATTCCCGACAAGCCGGAATTCGCGCTGGCCTCCATGGGCATCTATGTCTTCAAGACCAAGTTCCTGATGGAACAGCTGCGCCGCGATGCGGCCGAGCCAGGCTCCAGCCGCGACTTCGGCAAGGACATCATCCCCTACATCGTCCAGCACGGTAAGGCGATCGCGCATCGCTTCGCCAAATCCTGCGTGCGCTCGACGGCCGAGAACGAGGCCTATTGGCGCGATGTCGGCACGGTCGACGCCTACTGGGAAGCCAATATCGACCTGACCGACATCACTCCCGAACTCGACCTCTACGACCGTGACTGGCCGATCTGGACCTATGCCGAATTGAAGCCGCCGGCAAAGTTCGTGCATGACGAGGATGGCCGGCGCGGTTCGGCCGTCTCCTCGCTGGTCTCAGGCGATTGCATCGTCTCGGGTGCTTCGCTGAAGCGCAGCCTGATCTTCACCGGCGCGCGCATCAACTCCTATTCGACGCTGGAAGAGGTCGTCATGCTGCCCGACGTTCATGTCGGCCGGAACGCAAAGTTGAAGCGCGTCGTCATCGACCACGGTGTAAGGATACCGGAAGGGCTGGTGGTTGGCGAAGACCCTGTTCTCGACGCCAAGCGTTTCCGGGTTTCGGAAAAGGGCATCTGCCTGGTCACGCAGGACATGATCGACAAGCTGAAGCTGTAAGACGGGGTACCATAAACGCATGCAGGTTCTTTCGGTCACGCCCGAGATATTCCCGCTGATCAAGACCGGCGGACTTGCCGACGTGACCGGCGCATTGCCGATCGCGCTGGCCGCCAAGGGCGTGACCATGCGCACGCTCATCCCCGGCTTTCCCCAGGTGATGGACGCCTTCAAGAAAAAGAAGGCTGTCTACCAATACCCGCTGCTGCAGGGCGGCAAGGCTTCGGTCCATGCCGTCAAGATCGCCGGGCTTGACCTGTTCGTGCTCGACGCGCCGCATCTCTACGACCGTCCCGGCGGCCCTTACGGCAATGCGGCCGGCGCCGATTGGCCCGACAATTGGCGGCGTTTTGCCGCGCTGAGCCAGGTCGGTGGCGATATCGCCGGCGGCGCCATTTCCGGCTACCAGCCGGATCTCGTCCACGCCCATGACTGGCAGTCGGCGATGACGCTGGCCTATATGCGCTACGGCAAGGCGGTCGGCGTGCCGTCGCTGATCACGGTTCACAACCTTGCCTTCCAGGGTCAGTTCGGCGCCGGCATTTTTGGCGAGCTCGGCTTGCCGGCCGCGGCGATGGCGCTCGACGGCGTCGAATACTATGGCGGCGTCGGCTTCCTCAAGGCCGGCCTGCAGGCGGCCTGGGCGATCACCACGGTGAGCCCCACCTATGCCCAGGAAATCCGCTCGCCGGAATTCGGCATGGGCCTCGACGGCCTGATCAACATGCGCTCTTCCGACCTCTACGGCATCGTCAACGGCATCGACACCGACATCTGGAACCCGGAGACCGACAAGCATCTGGTGTCGGCCTACTCCGCCGCGACGCTTAAGGCTCGGCTTCCCAACCGGGCGGTTGTCGAGGACCGCTTCAGCCTCGAGCGCGACGACAGTCCGATCGTCTGCGTCGTCAGCCGGCTGACCTGGCAGAAGGGCATGGACATACTGGCGGCTGTGGTCGACGGCGTCGTCGCCACCGGCGCGCGGCTGGCGATCCTCGGCTCAGGCGACGCCGGCCTGGAAGGCGCGCTGCTGGCTGCCACCGCCCGCCATCGCGGCCGTGTCGGCGTCGTCGTCGGCTATGACGAGGGGCTTTCCCACACCATGCAGGGCGGCTGCGACGCCATCGTCATCCCGTCGCGCTTCGAGCCTTGCGGGCTGACCCAGCTTTACGGCCTACGCTATGGCTGCGTGCCGGTCGTCGCCCGCACCGGCGGCCTTGCCGACACCATCATCGACGCCAATGAAGCAGCGATCTCGGCCGGTGTCGCCACCGGCTTCCAGTTCGCGCCCAATAGTGGCGGCGCCATGCTGCACGCCATCCGCCGGCTGGTCGATGCGCATTCGAGCCCGGCCGTCTGGGAACAGATCCAGCGCCAGGGCATGAAGGCCGATGTCTCCTGGGACAAGAGCGCCGACAAATACGTTGAACTCTACCGCCTGCTGCTTTCGAAAAGGGTTGCCTGAAGCATGATCCGGACCGTCGCCACCAAACCCTATCTCGACCAGAAACCCGGCACGTCCGGCCTGCGCAAGAAGGTGCCTGTCTTTCAGCAGGAGCACTATGCCGAGAACTTCATCCAGTCGATCTTCGACGCGCTGGAGGGCTTTGAGGGCAAGACGCTGGTGATCGGCGGCGACGGCCGCTTCTACAACCGCGAGGTCATCCAGAAGGCCATCGCCATGGCGGCGGCCAACGGCTTCGGCAAGGTGATGGTCGGGCAGGGCGGCATATTGTCGACGCCGGCGGCGTCGCATGTCATCCGCAAATACAAGACCTTCGGCGGCATCATCCTGTCGGCCAGTCACAATCCGGGCGGCCCGCACGAGGATTTCGGCATCAAGTACAATGCCGGCAATGGCGGCCCGGCGCCGGAAAAGCTGACCGACGCGATCTTCGAAAAGACCAAGACGATTTCGAGCTTCAAGACCGCCGACATCGACCAGATCGACATCGACAAGATCGGCACGGTGACCGCCGGCGGCATGGCGGTCGAGATTATCGACCCGGTCACCGACTATGCCGAATTGATGGAGAGCCTGTTCGACTTCGACGCCATCCGCGCCAATTTCAAATACGGCTTCCGCATGCGCTTCGACGCCATGCATGCGGTCACCGGCCCGTATGCCAAGGAAATTCTCGAGCGCCGGCTCGGCGCGGAGAATGGCACCTGCCGCAACTACAAGCCGCTGCCGGATTTTGGCGGCCATCACCCGGATCCGAACCTGGTCCACGCCAAGCATCTCTATGACGAGATGATGGGACCGGATGCGCCCGATTTCGGGGCGGCTTCCGACGGCGACGGTGACCGCAATCTCATCATCGGCAAGGGCATTTTCGTCACCCCGTCGGATTCGGTGGCCATGCTTGCCGCCAATGCGCAGTTGGCGCCCGGCTACAAGGACGGCCTCAAAGGCATCGCCCGCTCGATGCCGACCAGCGGCGCGGCCGACCGCGTCGCCGAAAAGCTCGGCATCGGCATCTACGAAACGCCGACCGGTTGGAAGTTCTTCGGCAATCTGCTCGATGCCGGCATGGCAACGATCTGCGGCGAGGAAAGCGCCGGCACGGGCTCGAACCATGTCCGTGAAAAGGACGGGCTGTGGGCGGTGCTGTTGTGGCTGAACATCCTGGCCGTGCGCGGCGAAAGCTGCAAGGACGTCGTCACCGAACATTGGGCGACCTACGGCCGCAATTACTATTCACGTCATGACTATGAGGAGGTCGAAACCGAGCGCGCCAACGCCTTGGTCGACGAGTTGCGCGCCAAGCTCGCTTCGCTGCCCGGCACCAGCGTGCGCGGACTGAAGATCGCCAATGCTGACGACTTCGCCTATCACGATCCCGTCGACGGTTCGGTGAGCAAGAACCAGGGCATCCGCATCCTGTTCGAAGGCGGCTCGCGTGTCGTGTTTCGTTTGTCCGGCACCGGCACGTCGGGTGCTACGCTGCGCGTCTACATCGAGCGCTACGAGCCGGACAGAGCGCGGCATGATCTCGACACGCAAAAGGCGCTCGCTGACCTGATCGCGGCTGCCGATGATATCGCCGGGATCAAGAGCCACACCGGGCGCAACAAGCCGAGCGTGATTACTTGAGGGTGGTTACGTCTTTACCCTCCCCCTTGTGGGGAGGGTCGATCCGCGCAGCGGATCGGGTTGGGGGTGCTCGTAAAGCGCTTTCCCCGCGCCGACCCCCACCCCGCTCACTTGGTTCGCGACCCTCCCCACAAGGGGGAGGGTGGAGGATGCGCCGATGACCCAACTCGGCGCAAAGGTCACTCCCGAAGGCATCCGTTTTGCCGCCTGGTCGTCCTCGGCGCGGCGGCTCTGGGTGTCGATCTTCGACGACACCGGCGCCCGCGAAATCGACCGGCTCGAACTCCAGCCGGAAAGCGAAGGCGTCCATGCGCTGTTCGTCGCCGGCCTTGCCGCGGGTACGCGCTACGGCTTTCGCGCCGACGGCGAATATGCGCCGGAGCGCGGGCTGTGGTTCGATCCCGACAAGCTGCTCACCGATCCCTACGCCGTCGAGATCGACCGGCCCTACCAGCATCATTGGCGGCTTGCCGCCCGGCGCAACGAAGGCGCCGACACCGCGCCACTGATGCCGAAGACCATCGCGCGGGCTCAACCGAAGCCGCTGCCGGCCAAGCCGCCTTTGTTCCAGCCAGGCGGCCTGATCTACGAACTCAACGTCCGCTCCTTCACCAGGCTGCATCCGGACGTACCGGAAGCGCAGCGCGGCACCATTGCAGCCCTTGCCCATCCGGCTATCGTCGAACATCTCAAGAAGATCGGCGTCTCCGCCGTTGAGCTAATGCCCGTGACGGCATGGGTCGATGAGCGCCATTTGCCGCCGCTGGGCCTCAGCAATGCCTGGGGCTACAACCCAGTCACCTTCATGGCGCTCGACCCGCGCCTGGCGCCCGGCGGCATCGCCGAGTTGCGCGATACTGTGGGGGTGCTGCGCAGGGCTGGCATTGGCACCATCCTCGATCTCGTCTTCAATCATACCGGCGAAAGTGACCGGCTCGGGCCGACGCTGTCGCTGCGCGGCCTCGACAATCAAGCCTACTACCGCAGCGAGCCGGACGGCAGGTTGGCCAACGACACCGGCACCGGCAACACGGTCGCCTGCGACCATCCGGTCGTTCGCGGCATGGTGCTCGACACGCTGCGCCATTTCGTCCGCCATGCCGGCGTCGACGGTTTCCGCTTCGACCTGGCGCCGGTCCTCGGTCGCGTCGATGGCGCATTCGATCCGGCAGCCCCGTTGCTCGAAACCATCGCAACCGATCCCATCCTTGCCGACAGGGTGCTGATCGCCGAGCCCTGGGACATCGGCCCGAATGGCTATCAGCTCGGCAATTTCCGGCCGCCTTACCTCGAATGGAACGACCGCTACCGCGACGACGTCAGGCGCTTCTGGCGCGGCGATGCCGGCACGGTCGGTGCGCTGGCGACAAGGCTCGCCGGCTCCTCCGATGTGTTCGGCAGGGAGGGCCAATCCGCCAGCCGCACGGTCAACTTCATCGCCGCGCACGATGGCATGACGCTGGCCGATATCGTCGCTTATGAAGCCAAGCACAACCAAGCCAATGGCGAGAAGAACCGCGACGGCCACAATGAGAACCTGTCCTGGAACAACGGCGTCGAGGGCGAAACCTCGGACAAGGCGATTGCCGAGGCCCGTTCCCATGATCGCTTCGCGCTGCTCGCCACTCTGTTTGCCTCGCGCGGCACCATCATGCTGACGGCGGGCGATGAATTCGGCCGCACGCAAGGGGGCAACAACAACGCCTATGCGCAGGACAACGCCATCACCTGGCTCGACTGGGCCGGGCGCGACGTCGGGCTGGAAGCCCATGTGTCCGCGCTCGCAGCTCTGCGCGGCGCGGTGCCGGCGCTTTCCGATACGCGCTTCCTGACCGGAGAGCCGCCGGCCGGTTCTGAAACGCCCGACGTCGCCTGGCTGACCGAGACCGGCGCGCCGCTCAGCGAAGCCGACTGGAACGATGGCTCCCGCCATCGCCTCGTCATGCTGCTCGGCGATGGCGGGGAAGGCCGCCTGGCTGTGATCGTCAATGGCGATCGCCGTCAATGCGTCTTCACGCTGCCCGCGCGGCAAGGGTTTGAATGGCAGCCGGCTGTTGAAGCGCAAGCGGTCGACCTCGCGTGGCCGCTGCCCGGCCGCAGTGTCAGTTTCATGATCGAGCGCCGGACCGCAAAGGCCCGCGCCAGGAAGGGTCCGTGATGGCCGACGACAATGCCCAGCCGGGACCCGAACAGAGCGCCGACTGGTGGCGCGGCTGCGTCATCTACCAGATCTATCCTCGCTCCTTCCAGGACACCACCGGCGACGGCAGCGGCGACCTCTCAGGCATCACCTCACGGCTGGCGCACGTCGCCTCGCTCGGCGTCGACGCCGTCTGGCTGTCGCCCTTCTTCCAATCGCCAATGGCCGATATGGGCTACGACGTCTCCGACTATCAGGCGGTCGATCCGATGTTCGGCACGCTCGACGACTTTGACGCGCTGGTTGCCGAGGCGCACAGGCTCGGCCTGAAGGTGATCATCGATCAGGTGTTGTCGCATTCCTCCGACAAGCACGAATGGTTTGTAGAGAGCCGTGCCAGCAAGGATAATCCCAAGGCTGACTGGTATGTCTGGGCCGACACCAGGCCGGACGGCAGCGCGCCCAACAACTGGCTGTCGGTCTTCGGCGGCCCGGCCTGGGAGTGGGACGCGACCCGCCGGCAATACTACATGCACAATTTCCTCGCCTCGCAGCCGGACCTCAACTTCCACAATCCTGAGGTTCAAGACGCGTTGTTGCAGACGGTGCGGTTCTGGCTCGAGCGCGGCGTCGACGGCTTCCGCCTGGATACGGTCAACTACTATGTCCACGACCGCTGGCTGCGCAGCAATCCGCCGCTGGCGTCGAGCGTCGCCGGCACCAATGGCGAAACCAACACCTATCTCTTCCAGGAGCATCTGTTCGACAAGACGCAACCGGAAAACCTCGGTTTCCTCAGGCGCTTCCGCGCTTTACTCGACGAATATGACGGCCGCGCCAGTGTCGGCGAGGTCGGCGACGAAGGCCGTTCGCTGCAGACGCTGGCCGCCTACACATCCGGCGGCGACAAGCTCAACATGTGCTACACCTTCGACCTGCTCGGTCAGCAATTCTCAGCCGCCCATGTGCGCGGCTGCGTCGAGGCCTTCGAGGCAGCTGTCGCCGACGGCTGGGTCTGCTGGGCGTTCTCCAACCACGATGTCGTGCGCCATGTCAGCCGCTGGACGCGGCCGGGCGGCGATCCAGATGCGGTGGCGACATTCGCTATCGCTTTGCTCTCCTGCCTGCGGGGCTCGATCTGTCTCTACCAAGGCGAAGAGCTTGGGCTGGAGGAGGCGGAACTGACCTTCGAGGATCTGCGCGATCCCGTCGGCATCCGTTTCTGGCCGGGGGTCAAGGGCAGGGACGGCTGCCGCACACCGATGGTGTGGGAGGCGGGCGCCGACAATGCCGGTTTTTCTTCGGGAAAACCCTGGCTGCCGGTGCCGGAAAGCCACCGCGCTCGGGCGGTCGATATCCAGAACGCCGACGACAAGTCCGTGCTCGCCGGCTACCGGACGATGCTCGCCTTGCGCAAGGCGCATCTGGCGCTGGTCAAGGGCCCGATCCGCTTTCTCGATACCGACGGCGATGTCCTTGCCTTCATCCGGCAGGGCGAGGACGAGATATTGCTCTGCGTCTTCAATTTCGCCGACAAGCCGGCCGACTGGCGGCTGCCGCCGGATCTCCAGCTTGTCGAGGCGATCGCTCTGGGTGGCGGTGCCGTCCTGCAGGAGGAGGGGCTGTTGCTGCCGGCCCTGGGCTGGTTTGTCGGCAAGGTAGGCTGATCTTTCAGGGACGCCGTCCGGCTTCAAAAAAGATCGTGTCCGCATGCAACCGTGCCGAGTGATCCGCGCAACGTCACCGGCGCCACATTTTTCATTTTCGGGCTTCTTCGGTACTTTCGTCGAGCTTGGCCACGAACGGCATTCCTGGAATTTTTCCAGATGGTTGCGCTAATGACAACTGCTGAGGGCAAAACCCAAAATTACAGGACAACCACAAGCTGCACCCAATTGGATCTTGTAATATAGATTAGCTATGGCTGGTTTAAGGTGAGGATGCTCACTTAGCGTCAAGCAAGACTCGGTTGAAATAATATTTCCGTCTGTCTAGTCTCCTGCCACCAGCTGCCGGAACGGGAACCGGCGGCGCGCTCGAAGGGGCCAGAAATCGGTTCCGGGGCGTCAACACTCGTAAGGCGCAGCCGATGGGCAGCGCCACAGGGAGAGACTTCATGCTGAAAAATATGCTGAAGGCGACGCTTGTCGCCGCGACCATGACCTTTGCCGCAGGCACGTTCCTGACGCCGGCCCTTGCCGAGACCGTCTATAACAGAGGCAGCGCCGCCGAAGCGGAGACGGTCGATCCGCACAAGACCTCGACCGTCTACGAAGCCGATATCATACGCGACCTGTTCCAGGGACTGGTCATGCACGATCAGAAGACGAACCTCATCCCGGGCGCCGCCGAAAGCTGGACGGTATCTGATGACGGCACCGTCTACACCTTCAAGCTGCGCAACGACGGCTTGTGGTCGGATGGCAGCCCGGTGACGGCGGACGACTTCGTCTATTCCTTCCGTAGGCTGGAGGATCCGGCGACCGCCGCCGAATACGCTTCCATGCTCTATCCCGTGAAGAACGCCGAGGAAGTCAACACCAAGAAAGGCAAGCCCGAGGACATGGGCGTCAAGGCGATCGACGCCAACACCCTGGAAGTGACGCTGAAGGCGCCGACGCCATACTTCCTCGAGATGCTGACCCACCAGGCTACCTATCCGGTCAACAAGGCCTCGATCGACAAGCTCGGCGCCGACTGGATCAAGGCGGGCAATCTCGTTTCGAACGGCGCCTATACGCTGGCCGAGTGGATTCCCAACGACCACATGAAGCTGGTCAAGAACCCGAAATTCTGGGATGCCGCGACCGTCAAGATGGACGTCGTCAACTACATCCCGACCGAAGACCGCTCATCGGCGATGAAGCGCTTCGAGGCCGGCGAACTCGACAGCTACGGCGACTTGCCGACCGAACAGCTCGCTGACCTCAAGACCAAGTTCGGCGATCAGGTCCGTGTCGGACCGTATCTCGGCACCTACTATTACGCGATCAAGACCGACAAGGCACCGTGGGACAATGTCGAGCTGCGCAACGCCATCTCGATGGCGATCGACCGCGACTTCCTGGCCGAAAAGGTCTGGCAGAATTCCATGCTGCCTGGCTATTCGATGGTGCCTCCGGGCATCGCCGGCTACACGCCGGCAATGGCCAAATACGCCGACATGCCGCAGATCGACCGCGAGGACGCCGCCAAGAAGATCCTTGAGAAACTCGGCTATACGCCCGAGCATCCGCTGAAGATGGAGATCCGCTACAACACCTCGGAAAACCACAAGAACACCGCGGTTGCCATCCAGGAACAGTTGAAGCCGCTTGGCGTCGAGATCACGCTGCTCAACACCGATACCAAGACCCACTATTCCTTCCTCGAGCAGAAGGGCAACTACGACGTGGCGCGTGCCGCCTGGATCGCCGACTACAAGGATCCCGAGACCTTCCTCGGCATCACCCGCAAGGCCAGCGGCAACAACTATTCGAACTACGTCAGCCCGGCATATGAGGCGGCCATGGACAAGGCCGCGGCTGCCGGCGGCAAGCCGGAAGAGCGCATGAAGGACCTCACTGAGGCCGAGCGCATCCTTGTCGATGACGTCGGCAACATTCCGCTTCTCTACTACAGCTTCCACGATATCGTTTCCTCGAAGCTGCATGGCTTCGATGACAATGTGATGGACATCCATCCGTCCCGCTTCGTCTCCAAGGACTGATAATCATCCTTGACTGGACCGCCGCGCCCCATTTGGGCGCGGCGGACTGGTCGGTCATCGCACCGGTCCGAAAGTCGTGGTCGATTTTCGGCAAGCCCGGTGCGAAGATTTGGCGCCGGAGCGTGGCAATGCGTCCGCATGGACGTATGTCGCTCTGGCCGAAGCGGGGCGCCGATGCTGCGATACATCTTACGGCGGCTTCTGACCGCCATTCCGACGCTGTTCGTCATCGTGACCATGGCGTTCTTCCTGATACGCGTCGCACCGGGCGGCCCCTTCAATCAGGAGCGGGGCCTCAGTCCCGAGATCAGGGCCAATCTGGAAGCACAGTTCGGCCTCGACGATCCGCTCTGGCTGCAATATGCCCACTATCTCGGCAATCTTCTGCGCGGCAATTTCGGGCCGAGCTACAATTTGCCTGACTTCACCGTCACCGAACTGTTTGCCAAGGGGCTGCCGATATCGGTCCAGCTCGGCACCTCGGCGCTGATCCTGGCGCTGCTGCTTGGTTCGGTGCTCGGCACCATCGCCGCGCTCAACCAGAACAAGCTTGGCGACTATACGGTGATTGCGCTGGCGACCGCCGGCAGCACTATCCCCACCTTCGTCATCGCTCCTGTGATTCAGCTGGTGTTCGGATTGACCTGGAAGCTGTTGCCGATCGGCGGCTGGGGTGATGGCGCATTGATCAACAAGATCGGCCCGGTGCTGACGCTGGCCTTGCCGCAGATCGCCATCGTTGCCCGCCTGATGCGCGGGTCGATGATCGAGAGCTTGCGTTCGCATCATATCCGAACGGCGCGTGCGCTCGGCCTCTCCGACTGGTCGGTGGTGGTCAAGCACGCGCTGCGCGGCGCCATCCTGCCGATCGTTTCCTTCACCGGCCCGGCAGCCGCAGCGCTGCTCACCGGTTCGGTCATCGTCGAGACCATCTTCTCCATTCCCGGTGTCGGCCGCTATTTCGTCGATGCCGCGCTCAACCGCGACTACACGCTGGTGATGGGGACCGTGGTGGTGATCGCGCTCTTCACCATCGTCTTCAACCTGATCGTCGACGTCATGTACGCGGTCGTCGACCCGAGGGTACGCTATGACTGAGGGTGCGCTATGACCGACATCACAGCCGCCGCCGCTCCGCCGGCCGTCGTCGGCCGCTCGCTCTGGGGCGACGCATGGGCGCGCCTCAAAGCCAACCGCGCCGCCATGTTCAGCCTCTATTACCTGGCCTTCATTGGCGTCATCAGCATCTTCGGCCCCTGGTTCGTGCCGCATCAGTACACCACCATCTATGCCGACTATGTGCGCACGCCACCAAGCTTTTCAGCCTATCCGAAGCCGGACATGATCGAGACGGCGCTCAAGGATGCCATCAAGCGCATGCGCGTCGACATCAAGGAGTGGAAACTGGAGGGCAGTCGCGTCACCGTCACCGTCACCTCGACCAAACCGATCGACGACCGCAACATCCGCTATCTCGACCGCTCCGATGCCTTCGACGATACCAAGATAGAGAGCAAATCGGCCGACGGGCTCGAATTGACTATGACTGCGTCGGTCAAACAGCAGTACTTCCTGTTCGGCACCGACAACACCGGTCGCGATCTTCTCTCGCGAACGCTGATGGCAGGGCGCATCTCGCTGGCCATCGGCCTGCTTGCCGGCATTGTCGCGGTGGTCATCGGCGTCCTCTACGGGGCGGCGGCCGGCTTTTCCGGCGGCAAGATCGACGAGGTGATGATGCGCATCGTCGACGTGCTCTATTCCTTGCCCTTCATTTTCTTTGTCATCATGCTGGTGGTGTTCTTCGGCCGCAATTTCGTGCTGATGTTCCTGGCGGTGGGGGCGGTGCTGTGGCTCGACATGGCGCGCATCGTGCGCGGCCAGGCGCTGTCGATCCGGCGGCAGGAGTATGTCCAGGCGGCCGAAGCCATGGGCGTCGGCCAGCGCGGCATCCTGCTGCGCCACGTCATCCCCAATCTGCTCGGACCAGTGGTGATCTACATGACACTGCTGGTGCCGCAGGTCATCATCCTGGAAAGTTTCCTGTCCTTCCTTGGCCTTGGCGTGCAGGAACCGATGACCAGCTGGGGCGTGCTCATCTCGGTCGGCGCCAAGAACATCGGCACCGCCAACTGGCTGCTTTTGTTCCCCGCCTTCTTCCTCGTGTCGACGCTGTTTGCACTGAACTTCGTCGGCGACGGCCTGCGCGACGCGCTCGATCCGAGAGACCGATGAAGATGGGACCGATAAAGATGGGGACCGATAAGATGGGGACCGTTGCGATGGAAACGCCCGAAACGATCCTCAGCGTCAAGGACCTTCGCGTCCGCTTCCGCACGCTCGACGGCGCGGTCGAAGCGGTCAAGGGCATCAACATCCACGTCAAGGCAGGTGAAACCGTTGCCGTGGTCGGCGAATCCGGATCCGGCAAGAGCCAGACCATGATGGCGGCGATGAGCCTGCTGGCGTCCAACGGCGAGGCGACGGGTCACGTCGATTATCGCGGCCGCAACCTTTTGACCATGAGCAAGCCCGACCTCAACAAGGTGCGCGGCGCCAAGATCAGCATGATCTTCCAGGAGCCGATGACCTCGCTCGATCCGCTCTATTCGATCGGCAACCAGCTTATCGAACCGATCCGCAAGCACCGCGGGCTGAACGCAGCCGAGGCACGGAACGAGGCGCTCAAGTTGCTCAGGCTGGTGCATATCCCCGATCCCGAGCGGCGGATGAAATCCTATCCGCACGAAATGTCGGGTGGCCAGCGCCAGCGCGTCATGATCGCCATGGCATTGGCCAACGACCCCGACATCCTGATCGCCGACGAGCCGACGACGGCGCTCGACGTCACCATCCAGGCGCAGATCCTGGTGCTGCTCGCCGAATTGCAGCGCAAGCTCGGCATGGCCATCGTCTTCATCACCCACGATCTCGGCATCGTCCGGCGCTTTGCCGACCGCGTCTATGTCATGCGCTATGGCGAGGTGGTCGAGGAAGGCGAGGCGGAAGCACTTTTCGCCAACCCGCAGCATGCCTATACCAAAATGCTGCTGGCGGCCGAACCGACCGGCACCAAGGCGGCGCCGCCGCCCAGCGCTCCGGTGCTGCTGGAGGGCCGCAATGTCGAAGTGACCTTCAAGATCGGCGGCGGCTTCCTTGCCGGCGAACCGCTGCTGCTACGCGCCGTCGATCACATTTCGATCCGGCTGAAGCGCAACCAGACCATCGGTATCGTCGGCGAGTCCGGTTCGGGAAAATCGACGCTCGGCCGCGCACTTCTGCGCCTGTTGCCCAGCGACGGTGTCATCCGCTTCGGCGACCGCGACATCTCCACCGCCGACCGCCAGGCGATGCGGCCGCTGCGACGTGAGATGCAACTCGTCTTCCAGGATCCGTTCGGCTCGCTGTCGCCGCGCATGACCGTCGGCCAGATCATCACCGAAGGGCTTCTGGTGCATGAGCCGAACCTGTCAGGCAAGCAACGCGATCAGCGCGCCGTCGAGGCCTTGCTCGAGGTCGGACTCGATCCCAACGCACGCAACCGCTACCCGCACGAATTCTCCGGCGGCCAGCGCCAGCGCATCGCCATCGCGCGTGCCGTGATCCTGAAGCCCAAACTGGTGGTGCTGGACGAGCCGACTTCGGCGCTCGACCGCTCGGTGCAGAGGCAGATCGTCGAATTGCTGCGCAAGCTGCAGGCCGACCACGAACTGTCCTACCTCTTCATCAGCCACGATCTCTCCGTGGTGCGCGCCATGGCCGACTACATCATCGTCATGAGGCAGGGCAAGATCGTCGAGGAAGGGCCGACGGAAGAGATCTTCAGCAACCCGAAGGCGGCCTACACGCAGACGCTGATGGCTGCGGCGATCGATGTGACCCGGTTCCGGTTGAGTGCTTGAGATAGTAGCGTGAGGTTAATCAACAGGGCAGGGCCGAATCGCTCAGCCCGCTGACCTGGGGCATCGGCTGGTCCTCGTGGCGACAATGGCTGCCTCGCGCTCTTTCAGCCGTTCGATCCTGGCCGTCTCGCGGTTGGCGACGGCGCTCTTGACGCGTGCCCCGCCGAGCAGCCAGTTCGGCACGCTGGTGTTGGTGACCTTGCCGCGGGTGATGGCGGTCTGCGAGATTTCGCGCGCGGTATCGCCCACCGCATTATTGAGCTCGGCGCATGTCATGCGGTCGTATTTCGCCGGGTTGACCGCGCTGCCCAGCGATGAGCAGCCTGCCATCAGGAAAAGAACAAGCATCGCTGACAGCCGGCCTGCGCTTGAAATCAACAAATTCATCTTCCGCAAACCTCGTTCCGGCCGCTGTCTCGGCGGCATTCCTATTATCGAGGTAGCGCGGAAGGTTGTCGCGTCAAAACACCATGCTGACAGCGACGCCGACGCGGCCGGTTTGCATCAAGCTATCTTGTGGGTCGGGAGAAACAAATACCTAAGTATCTGTTTTTTCTGGTCGGAGTGGCAGGATTTGAACCTGCGACCCCCTCGTCCCGAACGAGGTGCGCTACCAGGCTGCGCTACACTCCGTGACCAGACCGCGGGCTTATAGCCGCCGCATACCGTTCCTGCAAGCGGCAATGGCAGCGCTTCTGTCGCATTTCGTTGGCTTTCGTTGGGCATTGCCGCAAAGCTTGGCTTTCCCTCCCGGGATAAACCCGGCTTAAAGCCTTGTGTGCTAAGTCGCAGCCTCGATAGATCGTGTTTTCGCCATCTGGAGCTTTGCTGCCTTGCCCCTGAAAATCGTAGGCGACGCCCGGCCCAACAGCTTCGAACTCGAAACCGAAGCGCTGATCAAGGCGTCCGGCTTTCGCGAATACGACGCGCGCTGGTGGTTCGGCCACGCCGGCTCCGCGCAGCCGCCGGAGCTGAACCTGATCGGCGTGCAGGCGCTCGGCATGGGGCTTGGCACCTTGATTCGCCGCCTTGGCGCTGGGCCCGACATCGTCACCGGCCATGATTTCCGTTCCTATTCGCTTGGCATCAAGCTGGCGCTGGTGTCCGGCCTGATGGCCGCCGGCGCCAGGGTTAGGGATATCGGCCTGGCGCTCTCGCCAATGGCCTATTTCGCCCAGTTCGCACTCGACGCGGCGTCCGTCGCCATGGTCACGGCGTCACACAACGAGAATGGCTGGACCGGGGTCAAGATGGGCGCGGCGCGGCCGCTGACCTTCGGGCCGGAGGAAATGAGCGCGCTGAAACGGATCGTGCTTTCAGGCGATTTCGACCTTGCCGGCGGCGGCTCCTACGATTTCGTCTCCGGGTTCCGCGAGACCTATCTCGACGACCTGACCAGGGACAAGCGCATCGCGCGCAAGTTGAGGGTTGTGGCCGCCTGCGGCAACGGCACCGCCGGCGCCTTTGCGCCGCAGGCGCTGGAGCGCATCGGCTGCGAGGTGATCCCCCTCGATGTCGAGCTCGACCACACTTTTCCGCGCTATAACCCCAACCCTGAGGACATGCAGATGCTGCATGCCATCAGGGACAAGGTGCTGGAAACCGGCGCCGATGTCGGGCTGGGCTTCGACGGCGACGGCGACCGTTGCGGCGTGGTCGACAATGAGGGCAACGAGATCTTCGCCGACAAGGTCGGCGTCATGCTCGCGCGGGACATATCAACCCAATATCCCGGCTCGACCTTCGTCGTCGACGTCAAGTCGACCGGCCTGTTCAACACCGACAGAGTCCTGCGCGCCAATGGCGCGGTCACCGATTACTGGAAGACCGGCCATTCCTACATCAAGCGCCGCGTCGCCGAGCTTGGCGCCGTCGCCGGCTTCGAGAAGTCGGGCCATTTCTTCTTCAATCCGCCGATCGGCCGCGGCTATGATGACGGTCTCATCACGGCAATAGCCATTTGTGAGATGCTCGTCCGCAACCCCACAAGTTCGATGGCCGATCTCTATCGCGCGCTGCCGCTGACCTTCGGCACGCCGACCATGTCGCCGCATTGCGCCGATGACGTGAAATACGGCGTGGTCGATCGGGTGGTGGCGGACTTCCAGGCGATGCAGCGCGCCGGCAAGGCTTTTGCCGGCCAGAAGATCGCCGAGCTGATCACCGTCAACGGCGTGCGCATCGTGGCCGAAGATGGCACCTGGGGCCTGGTACGGGCGTCGTCGAACAAGCCGGAGCTTGTCGTGGTTGTCGAAAGCCCGGTATCGTCCGACCGCCGCCGGCAGATGTTCGAGGCGGTCGACGCCGTGCTGCGCCGCAGCCCCGAAGTCGGCGCTTACAACCAGACGTTCTGATTGGACCTTTCATGACCGAGCGCATCGTCAGTTTTGTCATGAGCGGCGGTGTCGGTTCGCGGCTGTGGCCGCTGTCGCGCGAGGACAACCCGAAACAGTTCCACGATCTTTCCGGCGACGGCTCGATGCTGGCCAAGACACTGCGCCGGCTGACGGCGCGGCCGGAGGGCGAAACGCCGATCTTCCTGATCGCCGCCGAGCGCCATGCCGAGCGCGTGCATGCCGACCTTGCCGGCCTCGACCTCGCCGGCGGTGGCCCGCTGTTCGAGCCGACCGGGCGCAACACGGCTGCCGCCGTGGCGCTGGCCGCGTTGCGCACATTGTCGGAGTTCGGCGACAGCCTGGTTCTGGTGGTTCCGTCCGACCACGAAATCGCCACCCCCAGGCAGTTCTGGCAGAGCGTCCAGGCTGGCAGCCAGGCAGCCCTTTCCGGCCGTCTGGTGGTGTTCG
Organism: Mesorhizobium sp. C416B; assembly: GCF_030323165.1. NCBI lineage: Bacteria > Pseudomonadati > Pseudomonadota > Alphaproteobacteria > Hyphomicrobiales > Phyllobacteriaceae > Mesorhizobium > Mesorhizobium sp. C416B. The sequence goes on along the minus strand of NZ_CP100471.1, from coordinate 1,562,809 downwards.
GCATCAAGCCGACGCAGCCCGAGACCGGCTATGGGTATATCGAAGTCGCAGCCGAAAGCGGCGGCGTCTTCGACGTGTCGCGCTTCGTCGAAAAGCCCGACCTCGCTACTGCGCAGAGCTATCTCAGTGCGGGCACCTTCTACTGGAACACCGGCATTTTCCTGTTTCGCGCCGGCGCCATGCGCGACGCATTTGCGGCCTTCCAGCCCGACATCTGGCAGGCCACCGAAGCGGCCTACAAGGCAGCGACTTCGGATCTGTCCGGCCTCTATATGCCGCTCGACCTCTACGCCGCCATCCCTTCGAACTCGATCGACTACGCGATCATGGAACGGGCCAAGGACATCGCCATGGTGCCGGCCGGCTTCCGCTGGAACGACCTCGGCTCCTGGCAGTCGCTGCTCGATGTCGGCCCTGCTGATGCCAATGGCAATGTCGTCGTCGGCGATGTCGTCGCCATCGATTGCGAGAACTCCTACATCAGAAGCGACGGCCGGCTTTTGTCGGCGATCGGCATGAAGGACGTCGCGATCGTCTCGACGGCGGATGCCACCTTCGTCGCGCCGGTCAGCCACAGCCACCACGTCAAGAAGATCGTCGAGCAGCTGGAGAAATCGGGACGGCTGGAAACCAGGTTTACGCCGGCACACGACCGCGTCATCGAGAGCGGCGCCTGGCGTCGGCGCGTGCATCACTGGCTGTTCGAGGAGACCTTGCCGCTGTGGTCGACTTCAGGCGTCGATGAGCGTCATGGCGGCTTCCACGAGGCGCTCGGCTTCGACGGCGAGGCGCTGCTGAAGCCCAAGCGCATGCGCACGACGGCGAGGCAAGTCTACGCCTTCGCCGTTGCCAAGGCCCGCGGCTGGGACGGTCCAGCCGATCGCCTGATCTCCCATGGCATCGCCTTCATGGCCGGGAAGGGCCGCACGGACCGGGGCGGCTGGGTGCGCACGCTCAATGTCGACGGCTCCGTCGCCGACCCAACCGAGGATGCCTACGACCATTCCTGCGTGCTGCTGGCGCTGGCGCATGCGCATATGTGCGGCGATCCGGATGCGCTGCGGCTGGGCCAGGAGACCTTCGTGTTCCTCGACGCGCATCTCGAGGACAGCCGCATGACCGGCTTTCTCGAGACATCCGATGGCGAGGGCGAGCGGCGCTCCAACCCGCATATGCATCTGCTCGAGGCCTTCCTCGCCTGGTATGAGGCGACCGGCGACCGCACCTATCTGCGCCGCGCCGCGCGCATCATCGACCTTTTCCGCAGTCATTTCTTCGATGCCGAGAGCTGGACGCTGGGCGAATATTTCGACGCCGGGTGGAAGCCGGCCGCCGGCGAGAAGGGCACATGGACCGAGCCCGGCCATCATTTCGAATGGGCCTCGCTGCTCACCGATTTTGTCGCCCGCAGCGGCCAGGGCGAGTTGAGCAATTTTGCCCGCAAGCTCTACGCCTCGGCCATCGCCAACGGCCTCAACCGCGCCACCGGCCTTGCCTACGGCGCGGTCTCCAGACAGGGCCTGCCGCTCGACCTTGTGTCGCGGAGCTGGCCACAGGCCGAAGCGATCAAGGCGGCGATTGCGCTGGATGGCTCGGGTGGTCCCGACCTCAAGCCGGAAATCGAGGCGCGCGTCGGCCGCCTGTTCCGCTGGCACATCGATCCGGCCCCGCTCGGCCTGTGGATTGACCGCATCGACGAACGCGGCCGCTCCTTGGCATCGGACGTGCCGGCCAGCATCTTCTATCATCTGGTCTGCGCGCTGACGCAGTATCTGGACGGCACGGCGCAGAAGGGGTGAGGTTGTTGAGAGGCCGGTGCGAGGCACCCCCCTCTGCCCTACCGGGCCAGGGGGGTGCCTCGCGCCAACCCCTCAATACGGGCTCGCTACATCCCCGGTCTCGACATACACCGCCTTCAGCTGCGAATAGAGCGCTAAAGCCGCCAGCGAGTTCTCGCGCCCGATGCCGGATTGCTTCACCCCGCCAAACGGAATTTCCACCGGCGTCAGATTGTAGGCGTTTATCCAGCAGGTGCCGGCCTGCAGTTCGGCGATCACCCTATGAGCGCGCTGCAGGTCGCGGGTGAAGACGCCGGCGGCGAGGCCGAATTCGGTGTCGTTGGCGCGGTCGATCACCTCGTCCTCGCCGTCGAACTTCAGCACGCTCATCACCGGCCCGAAAATCTCCTCGCGCGCAATGCGCATCTTATCGGTGACACCGGTGAACACGGTTGGTTCTACAAAGAAGCCGCCATCGAACCCTTGCAGCGACGGCACGTTGCCACCGCAGGCGAGCGTTGCTCCATCCTGCCTGCCGGCCGCGATGTAGGAAACGACCTTCTCCTGCTGCGCCTTGTTGACCAGCGGCCCCATCTGCGTCTCAGGATCGAGCGGATCGCCGATGCGGATCTTTTTCGTCCGCTCGACCAGCCGGTCGACGAAGCGGTCATGGATGCCGCTTTGTACGAAAACACGCGTGCCGTTGGAGCAGATCTGCCCGCTCGAATAGAAATTGCCGAGCATGGCGCCGCCGATGGCGTTTTCGAGATCGGCATCGTCGAACACGATCAGCGGCGACTTGCCGCCGAGTTCCATCGTCGCATGCTTCATCTTCGAACCGGCGAGCGACAGCACCTTGCGGCCGGTCGGCACCGAGCCGGTCACCGAAACCTTGGCAACGACATCATGGCCGACGAGGCCGGCGCCGACTTCGCCATAGCCTTGCACGACGTTGAACAGCCCGTCGGGCAGGCCCGCCTCTGAGTAGATCTCGGCCAGCGCCAGCGCCGACAGCGGCGTGTTCTCCGAAGGCTTGAATACCATGGCGTTGCCCATGGCGAGCGCCGGGGCGGATTTCCAGCCGGCGATCTGGATCGGATAGTTCCAGGCGCCGATGCCGACGCACACACCGAGCGCCTCGCGGCGCGTATAGGCAAAAGGTCCACCAAGATCGATCGCCTCGCCGTTGAAGGCGGCAACCGCGCCGCCGAAATATTCGAGGCAGTCGGCGGCCGATAGTGCATCCGCCACCAGCGTCTCCTGGATCGCTTTGCCCGTGTCGAGCGTCTCGATCCGCGCCAGATCGGCGTTGCGCGCGCGCAAAATGTCGGCGGCGCGGCGCAGGATGCGGCCACGCTCGACCGGCTTCATCCGCGCCCAGGCCGGTTGTGCGGCCCGCGCGGCTTCGATGGCGAGCTCCAGCACGTTCGGAGTCGCCGAATGCAAAGTGGCGATGACCTCACCGGTCGCCGGATAGATCACCGGCAGCGGCGCGCCGCCTTCGTCCTCGATGTAGCGGCCGTTGACATAGTGCGATGCCGTTGGCTGGGCGCGCATGCTGTTCTCCAGATGTATTCGCTATTGCGGAGCAGTCCGCCGGACAATGCCCTATCGATCCGCCACCTGCCAGCGCGGATTGATCCAGGGTTCCTGGTTGGATGGCGCCAGCGGCGTGCGGCCGAGAATGTGGTCGGAGGCCTTTTCGCCGGTCATGATCGAGGGCGCGTTGAGATTGCCATTGGTGACGCGCGGAAAGATCGAGGAGTCGGCGACCCGCAACCCGTCGATGCCGATGACGCGGCACTCCGGATCGACGACGCTCGTGATGTCATCGGCCCGACCCATCTTGCAGGTGCCGCACGGGTGATAGGCGCTCTCGGCATGATCCCGGATGAAGGCGTCGAGATCCTCGTCCGACTGGACATGCGAACCCGGCGAGATTTCCTTGCCGCGGAAGCCGTCAAAAGCCTTCTGGCCGAAGATCTCGCGGGTCAGCCGGATGCAGTGGCGGAACTCGGTCCAGTCGTCTGGATGCGACATGTAGTTGAAGCGGATGACCGGCGTCGCTTTCGGGTCGGGCGAGCGCAGCGTCACCGAACCGCGCGACTTCGACCGCATCGGCCCGACATGCGCCTGGAAGCCATGCGCCTTCGCCGCCGCCTTGCCGTCATAGCGCACCGCCGCCGGGATGAAGTGGTACTGGATATCGGGGTAGTCGACACCGGCCTGCGAGCGCACGAAGGCCGCGGCCTCGAAATGGTTGGTGGCGCCGAGGCCGGTCTTGAAGAACAGCCACTGCGCCCCGATCAGCGTCTTGGAGAATGGGTTGAGAACCGAATTCAGCGTGATCGGCTGGGTCGATTCCTGCTGGATGTAGAGCTCCATATGATCCTGCAGATTGCGGCCGACACCGGGCCGGTCGGCCACGACCTGGATGCCGTTCCCCGTGAGATGCGCGGCCGGGCCGATACCGGATAGCATCAGGATCTTGGGCGAATTGATCGACGATGCGGCGACGATCACCTCACGTCGTGCCTTAACGACCTGAATCTGTTTGTGAGCTTCGATCTCGACTCCGACGGCACGCTGATTCTCGATGATCACCCGGCGGGCGAAGCCTCTGATCACGCTGACATTTTGCCGCTTGAGCGCCGGCTTCAGATAGGCCGACGCAGCCGACCAGCGGCGGCCGCCGCGAATGGTTTGCTCCATCGGTCCGAAGCCTTCCTGCTTCCAGCCATTGTAGTCGTCGGTCAGTTCGAACCCGGCTTGGCGGCCGGCCTCGACAAAGGCGCCGTAGAGCGGATTCTTGCGCGGGCCACGCTGGACGTGCAGCGGGCCGCCGTGGCCGCGCCAGCCGTCCTCGCCGCCGTCACTGTCCTCCATGCGCTTGAAATAGGGCAGCACGTCGGCGAAGCCCCAGCCGGCCGCCCCCTGTTCGGCCCAGTGGTCGAAGTCGCGTGCGTGGCCCCTGACATAGACCATGCCGTTGATCGAGGACGAGCCGCCGATCACCTTGCCGCGTGGCGTCGCCAGCACGCGGCCGCCGAGATGCGGCTCCGGTTCGCTGGCAAAGCCCCAGTCGTAAAGGCTCATGTTGAGCGGGATCGACAGCGCCGACGGCATCTGGATCAGCGGCCCGATATCGGTACCGCCGAACTCGATGACGATCACCGAATGCTTGCCGTCTTCCGACAGTCGGTAGGCCATGGCCGAGCCGGCCGAGCCGGAGCCGATGATGACGAAGTCTGCTTCAAGCATGGTTCACATGCGCCCATCGTTCATATGCGAAATAAAATCGGCGAGCGAGACATTGCCGCCGGTAGCCATGACCAGGACCGTTTTACCCGTCACATCCACCTTGCCGCCGAGAAGCGCCGCCAGAGAGGCGGCGCCCGATGGCTCGAGCACCAGCTTCATCCGTTCGAAGGCGATCTTCATTGCCCGCCGCACGGAGCCATCATCGACGGTGATGCCGCGCACGCCGGCGGTCTTGACCGCCGCAAACGGCGCGTCGCCCGGCCGCCGCGACATCAGCCCGTCGCAGATCGACTTCGGCGCGATCGGCATGGTCTCGATGGCGCCATGCGCTAGCGATGCACCCATGCCGTTGAAGCCTTCCGGCTCGACGCCAATGATCTCGGTTGCCGGCGACAGATAGTGGAAGGCGAGCGACATGCCGCCGATCAGTCCGCCGCCGCCGACCGAGCAGAACAGAAGGTCGGCACTGGCGTCCTTTGCCTCGAGTTGTTCGAGCGCTTCGAGCCCGGCGCCGGCCTGGCCGGCAACGATCTCCGGATCGTCGAATGGATGCAGCAACGCCAGCCCTTCGGTCTCGGCAATCTCGCGGGCCTTGGCGGCTGCGACCTCTTCACGGGCGCGCTCGCCATGATCGGTCAGCACGACGCGCGCGCCATAGCCTGCGGTCGCATCGCGCTTGGCGGCCGGCGCGTCGATCGGCATGACGATGGTGACGGGAATGCCGAGCGCCTGGCCGGCAGCCGCCAACCCTTGCGCGAAATTGCCGGAGGAGTAGGCGACGACGCCTTTTCTGGCCTCATCCGGCGACAGCCGCTTCAACCGCCAATAGGCCCCGCGCACCTTGAACGATCCCGCCCATTGCAGCGATTCCGGCTTGATAAAGACGCGGGCCGCACCCGTCTCGTTGGCCAAGGCTGTCGATTCCAGCAAAGGCGTGATCTGCGTCGCCTTCGACGTCACGGCATAGGCCTGTCTGAGGTGCTCGAGGGAGGGGACAATTGTCATCATTCGCCTCGCGGAAAGCGTTTCTGTTCCTCGAGATTGTCGAGGTTCATGTGGTTGCGCATGTAGCGTTCCGACGCCTTCTGCAGTGGCTGGAATTCCCAGGGGTAATGCGTGCCGTTGCGCAGCGCGGGATAAACCACCCAGCGCCGCGCCTGGCTGACGCGCACCGCGGCATCGAATGCCGTCATGTCCCAGCGCGCTCGCACGGCTCCCGTGAAGGCCGCCACCAGATCGGCATGCGCCGGATCGGTGGCAAGATTGGTGCGTTCTTGCGGATCGGCTTCGAGATCGAACAGAAGCGGCGGGTCGATCTCGCAATGGATGAATTTGTAGCGGCCGTCGCGGATCGCCACCAACGGCGCGTTGGAGCCCTCGGCGGCATATTCCATCAGCACCGGCGCGGTGCGCTGTCCGCCATCAAGCAACGGCAGCAGCGACTGGCCATCGGTCCACGGCGCGATGGCAGAGATGTCGATGCCGGCGAGATCGCACAGTGTCGGCGTCACGTCGAGGTTGGAGACCGGCGCCTCGACCAGCCCGGCAGGAATACCCTTGCCGGCGATCATCAGCGGCACCCGCGCCGAACCTTCGAAGAAGTTCATTTTGAACCACAGGCCGCGCTCGCCAAGCATGTCGCCATGGTCGGAGCAGAACAGGACGACCGTGTCGTCCAGCATGCGCGTGCGTTCCAGCACCGACACCATCTCGCCGACCTTGTCGTCGAGATAGGAGATGTTGGCGTAGTAGCCGCGCCGCGAGCGGCGGATCTGCTCGGGTGTGATGTTGAAACTGTCGTAGTCGCTGGCCCGGTAGAGCCGCTGCGAATGCGGGTCCTGATTGGCATAGGGGATGAATCCCACCTCCGGCTCAAGCGCCGGACAGTCTTCATAGAGATCCCAATATTGCCGCCGTGCGACATAGGGGTCGTGCGGGTGGGTGAAGGAAACCGTCAGGCACCAGGGCCGGCTGGCCTCGTCCTCGGAGGTGCGGGCAAGATCGTAGAGTTTTTGCACCGCGTGGAAGGCGACCTCGTCGTCATACTCCATCTGGTTGGTGATCTCGGCGACGCCGGCGCCTGTCACCGAACCCAGATTGTGATACCACCAGTCGATGCGCTCGCCGGGCTTGCGGTAATCCGGCGTCCAGCCGAAATCGGCGGGATAGATATCGGTGGTCAACCGCTCTTCGAAACCATGCAACTGGTCGGGGCCGACGAAATGCATCTTGCCCGACAGGCAGGTGTAATAGCCGGCGGCGCGCAGATGGTGAGCATAGGTCGGAATTGAGGAGGCGAACTCAGCGGCGTTGTCGTAGACTTGGGTGCGCGACGGCAATTGGCCGCTCATGAAGGCGGCGCGCCCCGGCGCGCAAAGCGGCGAGGGCGTATAATTGTTCCGGAAACGTGCCGCGCGCGCGGCCAGCTCCTTGAGATGCGGCGCGTGCAGGAAGTCCGCCGGTCCGTTCGGAAACAGCGTGCCGTTGAGCTGATCGACCATGACGATCAGGATGTTGGGTCGCCTTTGTGTCACTGAGGCTGTCACTGTGTCTGTCGCCCGCCGAGTTTGGTTTCCAGATAGTCCTCGACCAGCGCAATCGCGGTCGCCGCGTCCGGCACGCCGTCCTTCAGCGCCCGCCTGATGTAGAGCCCGTCGATCATCGCCGCGGTCGCTTCCGCCGCGCGGTCGGCTTCGTGCCTGGCCAAGATGCCGGTCAGCCCGCTCATTAGGTTGGAATGCAGCCGCCGCGCATAGACCCTGAGCAGCCGGCGCAAGGCCGATGATTTCTGCGCCTCGACATAGAAGGCGAGCCAGGCCGCGATGGTTTCCGGCTGGAACTGGATGTCGGAGAAGTTGACGGCCACCACGGCCGAAACACGTTCGCGCGGCGAGCCGGCGGATTGCAGCGCGCGCCGCATGTCGATCGTCAGCTCGGCCAGAATATGCCTCATCGTCGCCAGCAGCAGCTCATCCTTGGCGCCGAAATAGTGGTGAGCCAATGCTGACGACACACCGGCGCGCCCCGCTATCTCCGACATGGTCACGTCAAGCGAGCCGCGCTCGCCGATCGCCGAGATCGTCGCGTCGATGAGCGCCTTGCGGCGCAACGGTTCCATTCCGACTTTAGGCATGATGTTCCCGGCTTTTGCGGCGGAGATTATTTTTTATTGACGCGTCAATCAACAAAAAACGATCCGATTGGAACCTGCACCAAGCGATTGTCGGCTTGCGGCCCTTTTCGATGCGGGCGGGATTGTTTATATTTGAACAATAAAGGCGAAGTGCGCCATTTGCCCACATGTTAGGCTGGCGCCAAGGATGGAGACCGCCATGACCGCAAGCATCGTTGGCTGGGCGCATTCGCGCTTCGGCAAGCTGGAAGGCGAGACGCTGGAAGGCCTGATCACCAAGGTCGCGGTCGACGCGCTCGACCATGCCGGCATCGGCCCGGATGAGGTCGACGAGATCGTGCTCGGCCACTTCAATGCCGGCTTTTCCCCACAGGATTTTACCGCCAGCCTCGTGTTGCAGGCCGACGACCGACTGCGCTTCAAGCCGGCGACGCGGGTCGAGAATGCTTGCGCCACCGGTTCGGCCGCGGTCCGGCAAGGCATCCGCGCCATCGACGCAAACGCTGCCCGCATCGTGCTGGTGGTCGGCGCCGAGCAGATGACGACGACGCCCGGGCCTGGGATCGGGAAGAACCTGCTGAAAGCTTCCTATCTGCCGGAGGAGGGCGACACGCCGGCCGGCTTTGCCGGCGTCTTCGGCAAGATCGCGCAGGCCTATTTCCAGCGTTATGGCGACCAGTCGGACGCGCTGGCGATGATTGCCGCCAAGAACCACAAGAACGGCGTCGACAATCCGTACGCGCAGATGCGCAAGGATTTCGGCTACGAATTCTGCCGCCAGGAAAGCGAGAAGAACCCCTTCGTCGCCGGTCCGCTGAAGCGCACCGACTGCTCGCTGGTCTCCGATGGTGCAGCCGCCCTTGTGCTGACCGACACCTCGACGGCGCTGAAGATGCGCCGCGCCGTCGCCTTCCGCGCCAACGAGCATGTCCAGGATTTCCTGCCGATGTCGAAGCGCGACATCCTGTCCTTCGAAGGCTGCGAACAGGCCTGGAACCAGGCGCTGAAAAAGGCCGGCGTGACGCTCGACGATCTCTCCTTCGTCGAAACACATGACTGCTTCACCATCGCCGAATTGATCGAATATGAGGCGATGGGCCTGGCCAAGCCCGGCGAAGGCGCCAGGCTGGCGCTGGACGGCACGACGGCCAAGGACGGCAGGCTGCCGGTCAATCCTTCGGGCGGCCTGAAGGCCAAGGGCCATCCGATCGGCGCCACCGGCGTGTCGATGCACGTCTTATCTGCCATGCAGTTGACGGGCGAGGCCGGCGGCATCCAGGTGCCGGGCGCAAAGCTCGGCGGCATCTTCAACATGGGTGGCGCTGCCGTCGCCAACTACGTTTCCATCCTCGACCGGATCAGGTAGAAGCGGCCCATATTTTTCGGGGTGGTGATGACAAATCCGGTTCTGGTCGAAGTCTTGCGCGGCGCGATCGTCGAGAGCGCCCATCGCGGCGCTGTCGCAATCTTTGACGGTGACGGCAAGCCTGTCCTGGAGATCGGCGATACGGCGCGGCCGGTGTTTCCGCGCTCGGCGGTCAAGGCGATCCAGGCGCTGCCGCTGGTCGAAACGGGTGCCGCCGATGCCTATGGCTTCGGCGACCGCGAACTGGCGCTGGCCTGCGCTTCACATTCAGGCGAACCCGCGCATGTCGAACTGGCGCAGGCGATGCTGGCCAAGGCCGACCTCGACAAGTCGGCGCTGGAATGCGGCGCGCATTGGCCGTCGAGCCACGACGCGACGATCGCACTGGCCCGCACAGGCGTCTCGCCGAACGCACTGCACAACAATTGCTCGGGCAAGCATTCCGGATTTCTCTGCACCTGCGTGCACTCAGGGATTGCCCACCAAGGCTACGTCAAGGCAGGCCATGGTTTGCAGGAGATGGTGCGCGACGCCATGCAGGCGGTGACCGGCGCTGCCCACGATGCGGATCACCGGGCAACCGATGGCTGCTCGATCCCCACCTATGCCGTGCCGCTGAAAAGTTTTGCCCTTGGCTTTGCCCGCATGGCTACGGGCAGGAGCTTTGGCCCTGAGCGTGCCAAGGCGGCCAAACGCCTGCTGTCTGCCTGCATGGCCGAGCCTTTCCTGGTCGCCGGCACCGGCAAGGCCGATGTGGCGCTGATGCAGGCCGCGCCCGGCCGCATCTTCGTCAAGACGGGCGCCGAGGGCGTCTATTGCGCTGCCGTTCCGGAGCTTGGCCTCGGCATCGCGCTGAAATGTGATGACGGCGCCGGCCGCGCCGCCGAGGTGATGATTGCTGCTGTGCTGGCAAAACTTCTCAGCGCCGACGGCGCACTGGCGGCGAACCTTCTGGAGCGGGCCAATCCGCCGATCGAAAGCCGCATCGGCGCCAAGGTCGGCTCGCTGCGGCCGACGACGGCGCTCAGCTGACCCTGTTTCGCTCGACCGTCAGATGCGCATAGCCGCTTACGCTTGACCGCGCGAGGTCGCCGGTCGCCGGTTCGGCCCAGCGCTGGCCGATGATGGCGCCGTTCTTGGCGCCGTCGATGACGTTGTCGGAAATGATGGCGTTTCCAGCGCCTTCTACCACAGTGACGGCGATGCCGGTTCCGGCCTGACGGATGATGTTTCCCGTAGCCACAACATTGCGCATATAAGCGCCCCAGCCGATCTGCATGCCGTAGAGCGGCGCGTTCTCGATGACATTGCCCGAGACGGTGGTGTCGGCCTCGACGCTGATACCGACGCCGAAGCCCGGCGCGTCGGCGGGGTAGGGGCCGGTGGTCGAGAGGTTACGCACGATGTTGTTTGTGCAGACACCCATACGGCCGCCCTCGTCGAAATTGACGATCGAGATGCCGTTAGCGGCACCATCGACGATGTTGTTGCCGATGATGGCGCCTTCGAAGGAGAATTCGGAATAGAGCGCCGTTTCGCCCGACCGCGAGCAGGTGTTGCCGGTCATCTGCAGATTGCTGGAACTGTTGGCGCGGATCGCCGAGAAGGCGCAGTCCGAGACGATGTTGCCGGTGACCGAGACATTGCCGGCACGGAATGCGTTGATGCCATTGCCGTTCTGCCCGGTGCCGCCGTTGCGCGCGCCGATCCGCTGCACGCGGTTGCCGCTGACGATCGTGCCGTCCTCGGCCTGCTGCCAGCGATGGACAAGAATGCCGCCATTGCCACAGTCGGATACGGCATTATCGGATATCGCCAGGCCAGCGGCCTCGACGGAGTAGATGCCGGCGTCCGCAGCCCCCGAAATCTCGGAGCGCTCGACGCGGCCCGACGCATGCTCCAGCGCCAGCCCATGCTTGCAGCTGCCGGTGATCGTGCAATTGTCGATGACGAGATGGGCGACGCGGCGCAGGTCGAGCAGGCCTTGCGCATCGTCGGCCAGCCCGCCGTTGGCGCCGTCGAAGACCAATGCGGTGAACTCTATATGCTCGGCCTGTTCGGCCGTCAGCAAATGGCCATTGCCGCCATAGAGGATGCGCGAGGCGCCCGGCACGCCCGAAAGCCTGACGCGGGCGGGCAGGGTCAGGTTGGACACGACATAGGTGCCCGGCGGCAGGAACACCGGCGCGTTGCGGTCGCTGGCCTCGGCTAGCATCCTGGCGAAGGCCTTGCTCTGGTCGTCCGGTGCGTCCGGCTCCACGCCAAGCTCGGCGGCGTTGATCGAGCCGCGCACCGCCGTTTTCGCCAAGGCGTTGCCCACCGAAAGGCCGAGCACGGCAAAGCCGGCCGTCCCCTTCAGAAGCGTTCGTCTGTTCAACATCGGCACATCCCTTGCGATCATCCGGCTGATCGCAGGAATTGGGCCAGCCGCATCGGTCTCCGCTCGGCCATAGTCCGGCCAATGACCGGGTCCGGCAAGTGGCTTGTGCAGTCACGGAAGCGGGCCTAAGTTTATCCGATGAGCAGAGCTTTTACCCGCGAGGAAGACAGCGAAAACGCCATTGCCGGCATCGGCGAGCGGCCGATCAGCCAACACCGCAATCTGGTGACGGAGCGCGGCCTGGCGATGATCGAGGACAATCTGGCCGATCTGCGCGACATTTTGGCGAAAGCCGAGCGAAAAGCCGATCGCGAGCGCATTGCCGTTGTCTCGCGCGACCTGCGCTACTGGACAGCGCGCCGCGAAAGCGCCGAGCTTTCCGTGCCGGAACCGGGCAGCGACCAGGTGCGCTTCGGCATGGGTGTCACGCTGGAAGGCGATGACGGCAAGAGAGTGCACTGGAAGATAGTCGGCGAGGACGAGGCCGACCCCTCAAAGGGCAGCATCTCACACGTCTCGCCAATGGCCGTGGCGCTGTTCGGCAAGAAGGTCGGCGACGTCGCAAGCGTCAACGGCAAAGAATGGGAAATCCTCAAGCTGTCGGACGCCTGACGCCAGCTCACCCTATTTGCACAGCCAGCTTTCGCAACGCGGGCTCATACTTGGCCATGACATCGCGAGCAGCACGTATTTGCCGTTCGACGTCGTCACACGGCACCGGCCTTAGGATGATGCCGTCGTCGGTTTCGATGATCTGGAGTTCATCGCCCACTTGCAGGCTCAAGCTGTCGAGCGTTTCCCGCGGCAGGATTACAACGCCCGATCCGTCCTCAAGTCCGTGAATGATGGTGTTCATAGCTATACCATAGGTTGCGCCCGATATTGCAACGCAACTTTGATAAGCAGTGCAACTGTTTCAATCAGCTCGCCAGCAGCCGGTCCAGCAACCGATCCGCAGCCTCCGGAATAACCGTGCCTGGCGGGAAGATCTCCGCGGCGCCAGCTTCCAGCACCGCGTCATAGTCCTGCGGCGGGATGACGCCGCCGGCGACGATCAGCATGTCGCTGCGGCCGAGCTTCTTCAGCGCGTCGCGTAGTTCGGGGATCAGCGTCAGGTGCCCCGCCGCCAGCGATGAGGCGCCGATGACATGGACGTCCTGCGCCACCGCCAGCCTGGCGATCTCGTCGGGTGTCTGGAACATCGCGCCGACCGTCACGTCGAAGCCGAGATCGGCGAAGGCCGTGGCGATCACCTTCTGGCCACGGTCGTGGCCGTCCTGTCCCATCTTTGCGACCAGGATGCGCGGCTTGCCGCCGGACTTCTTCTCGAAAGCTTCGAGCTTCTCCAGCAATCGGTCGACCGTCAGATTGTCGCCAAGCGCATTGCGATAAACGCCGGAGATCGTTTGCACCGAGGCGACGTGACGGCCAAAGACCTTTTCGAGCGCCAGCGAGATCTCGCCGACCGTGGCATTGGCGCGCGCGGCGCGGATGGCAAATTCCAGCAGGTTTTCGTTACCCTGCGCAGCGCGGGTCAGCGCATCGAGCGCGCTCTCGACCGCGCCGACATTGCGCGTGCCTTTCAGGTTCTGCAGCTTCGACAATTGCCGGGCCTTGACCTCGGCATTGTCGATCTTCAGCACGTCGACGTCGATTTCGTTCTCGGGGCGATGCGCGTTTACGCCAACCAGTATCTGCTCGCCGGAATCGATACGCGCCTGCGTGCGCGCCGCCGCTTCCTCGATGCGAAGTTTTGGAATGCCCTGTTCGGTTGCTGCCGCCATGCCGCCAAGCGCCTCGACCTCTTCGATATGGGCGAGCGCACGCGCCGCCAGATCGTGCGTCAGCCGTTCGGTATAGGCCGAGCCGCCCCACGGATCGATGATGCAGGTGGTGCCGGATTCCTTCTGCAGGATCAACTGCGTGTTGCGGGCGATGCGCGCCGAGTGGTCGGTCGGCAGCGCCATCGCCTCGTCGAAGGAGTTGGTGTGCAGCGACTGGGTATGTCCCTGCGTCGCCGCCATCGCCTCGATCATGGTGCGGGTGATGTTGTTGTAGGGGTCCTGCGCCGTCAGCGACCAGCCGGAGGTCTGGCAATGGGTGCGCAGCGACAGCGAGCGTTCGTCGTTCGGTGCAAAATTCTTCTGCATCAGGGTCGCCCACAACAGGCGCGCCGCGCGGAGCTTGGCGATCTCCATGAAGAAGTTCATGCCGATCGCCCAGAAGAAGGAAAGCCGCGGGGCGAAACGGTCGATGTCGAGCCCGGCGGCGACGCCGGCGCGGGCATATTCGATGCCGTCGGCGATGGTGTAGGCGAGCTCCAGGTCCGCGGTCGCGCCGGCCTCCTGCATGTGATAGCCGGAGATCGAGATCGAATTGAACTTCGGCATGTGCTGGGAGGTATAGGAGAAGATGTCAGACACGATCCGCATCGAGGGCTTCGGCGGATAGATGTAGGTGTTGCGGACCATGAACTCCTTCAGAATGTCGTTCTGAATGGTGCCGGCGAGATCCTTCTGAGCAACGCCCTGTTCTTCGGCCGCGACGATATAGAGCGCCATGATCGGCAGCACCGCGCCGTTCATGGTCATCGACACCGTCATCTCGCCCAGCGGAATGCCGTCGAACAATTGCCGCATGTCGAGGATGGAATCGATGGCCACGCCCGCCATGCCGACATCGCCGGCAACGCGCGGATGGTCGCTGTCATAGCCGCGATGGGTGGGCAGATCGAAAGCGACCGAAAGGCCCTTTTGGCCGGCGGCGAGATTGCGCCGGTAGAAGGCGTTGGATTCCTCGGCCGTCGAGAAGCCGGCATATTGCCGGATCGTCCACGGCTGCTGGACATACATGGTCGGGTAGGGACCGCGCACGAAGGGCGGCATTCCCGGATAGGTGTCGAGATGCGGCAGCCCCTTGAGATCGCCCTGGCTGTAGAGATGCTTGACGGCAATACCTTCCGGCGTCAGCCGCTGGCCCTTGACCTCGACCGGCGCGCGCCGTGGCGCCGACCAGCCAATGTGGCTGAAATCCGGGATCACTGTGCGGCTCCGATTGCCTGGTCGATGCGGACCGGAAACAGCGCCTCGCACACCGCCACGCCCTCTGTGAAAGGCGGCCGCCGCTCAGCCGCCAGCGTCTCGACCGGGGCATCGTTTTTCAGCGGGTAAAGCGTGGTGCCGATGATTGCCCGTTCACCCGACCGGTAGGCCTCGGCGCGGCGCTCGGATGCTGCCTTGACGCGCTTCTGGATATGCCCTTGCTGCAGGCTTGCCAGAACGCCGCCTTCCGCTTCGATCCGCTGGAACTCTTCCCACGCCGCTTCGCACAGGCCCAGGGTCAGCGCCTCGACTGCGCCCGACCCAAATGCTGGGTCGGCGACATGGTCGATATGGCTTTCATTGGCCATGATCAACTGCGCATTGCGGGCGATGCGGCGGGCAAAGCCGGCCGGCAGCCCGAGGGCGACGGTGTGTGGCAGGATGGAGATCGAGTCCGCGCCGCCTGCTGCCGCTGCAAAGCTGGCGATGGTGGTGCGCAGGATGTTGGTTTCGGGATCCGCCGCCGTCATCATGCGGAACGACGTCTCGGCATGGATGTTGGCTGTCGATGCCGGGATGGAACAGGTTTCCTGGATGCGCGCCCACAGCCTGCGCAAGGCCCGGACCTTGGCCATCGACAGGAACTGGTCCTGGTCGACGCTCAGCGCAAAGCCGATATGGGGAGCGGCATAGACAAGCGGCTGGCGCGCATCCTCGAACATCCTGAGGTATGACACGGCGGAAGCGAGCATGGTGCCGAGTTCCTGCGCTTCCGTGGCGCCGGCATTGTGGAACACCCGCCCGTCGGCCTCCAGCAGCACACCCGGCACGCCCAGCGAGAAGAAATGCGCCAGCGATTGCGGCATCGATGCCTGCAACGCCTCGATCGACATGCGCAGCCGGCCGGTTCCGGCAAAGATTGCCGCCGGGTCGATGCCGAAGGAGAGGTTCAGCTTTGCCGGGTCGGAGCGGCGCTTGCTCAGGAACGCCACCAGCCAGTCGGCGACGGCACGGCTCCAGGGATGGGCGTCGATGCGGATCTGCGTGCGGTTGAGCGGTACGCCATCCAGCACCGTTTCCAGCGCCTGCGCCGTCCTTGGCAGGCCATAGCCGAACGCATTCGGAGCACCCTCGAAGACAAGCGACAATCCCGTCGCGCCTTGTGCCACATCGTCCAGGGCCTGCGCCTTGGCGCGGCCGATATCGGGATCGTCAATGCGCTGGCTGACGATCCAGGGCAATTTGGGGTTGGCGCGCACAAGCGGCTCGGCGCCGGCGGCGCGATCGTAGAGCGGTTCGATGCGAATCTGATCGTCGGTATGCGAGACCAGTTTTTCCTCGAAGGAGGCGCCGGCGAGCGCCTTTTCGGCCAAGGCCAGCCAACGCTGGCGCTCGACGTCAGCGGGTTCGATGCTCCTGGTCAAGGCTCCGGCGCCCATCCATGTTCCTCGTTTTTATGCGGCCGCACCAGCGTCAGCCGTCCAGTCTACGGTTCCCTGCCAGATATCGCAATGCAATGCGCTTGCGCGGTTGGGATTCGCTTCCCTGACATAGGGCAGCCTGCGTGGACGAACCATGGAACGATTGCCAAACAGCGGCAAAATCCGCAAGTTCCAAAAACCGATTTGGAGGATTGGTTCAATTTAGACGATTGGCCCAATCTGGATGAATAGCCAACTGGATGGATAGCCCAATTGGAGAATAGCATTGTCGCTGCGCAATGGCCTGACTATACCCTGCGGCACGGCCACAGGCTTTTAACACATCAGTTTGCGGAGACATGGTCATATGGCTGACGACACCAGCATTTTCCTCGGCGCCAGCCGCAAGCCCGACGACAGCTATCAGCGCGCCGAACAGCTCTTGCTGCAATATGGGAACCGCCATGGCCTGATCACCGGCGCCACCGGCACCGGCAAGACAGTCAGCCTGCAGATCCTGGCCGAGGGGTTTTCCAATGCCGGCGTGCCTGTGTTCTGCGCCGATATCAAGGGCGACCTGTCCGGCATTGCCATGATGGGCAAGGCGCAGGATTTCCTGGTCAAGCGGGCCGAGCAGGTCAAGCTCGACCCTTACGACTTCCAGGAATTCCCGGTCATCTTCTGGGACCTGTTCGGCGAGCAGGGCCATCCGATCCGCGCCACCGTCTCGGAAATGGGGCCGCTGCTTCTGTCGCGGCTGATGAACCTCTCCGAAGCGCAGGAAGGCATCATGAACATCGCCTTCCGCATCGCCGATGAGGATGGCCTGCTGCTGCTCGACATGAAGGATCTGCAAGCACTGCTGGCCAACATCGCAGCGCGCGCCGACGAGATCAGCTCGCGCTACGGCAATGTCACCAAGCCGTCGGTCGGCGCAATCCAGCGCACGCTTCTGGTGCTGGAACAGCAGGGCGCGGCGCATTTCTTCGGCGAACCGGCTTTGCGCATCGCCGACATCATGCGCACCACCCGCGACGGCCGCGGCGCCATCAGCGTGCTCGCTGCCGACAGATTGATGATGAACCCCAGGCTCTACGCCACCTTCCTGCTCTGGCTGATGTCGGAGCTGTTCGAGGAATTGCCCGAGGTCGGCGATCCCGAAAGGCCGAAGCTGGTGTTCTTCTTCGACGAGGCGCATCTGCTTTTCGACGATGCGCCGAAGGTGCTGATCGACCGCGTCGAGCAGGTGGTTCGCTTGATCCGTTCGAAAGGCGTCGGTGTCTATTTCGTCACGCAGAACCCTTTGGACATCCCTGAAAAGGTTCTCGCCCAGCTCGGCAACCGTGTGCAGCACGCGCTGCGCGCCTATACGCCGCGTGAGCAGCAGGCGGTCAAGACCGCCGCCGACACCTTCCGGCCCAATCCCGATTTCGACTGCGCCACCGCCATCACCCAGCTCGGCACCGGCGAGGCGCTGGTCTCGACGCTGGAGGTCAAGGGCGTGCCGTCCATGGTGCAGCGGACATTGATCCGGCCGCCATCGTCTAGGCTTGGCCCGATCACAGCGGACGAGCGCCGCAAGCTGATCGACCAGAGCCCGGTCGCCGGCCAGTACGACCAGACCATCGACCGCGAATCGGCCTTCGAGATGCTGCAGAAGAAAGCCAGGGATGCGCAGGACGAGCAGGCGCAGCAGGCCGACAGCGGGCGCTCGCGCTGGACCATTCCGGGCTTCGGCAATGACGATCCGCCGCCGCAGCAATCAGGCGGTCGCCGCGCCCCTGCACCACGGCCGTCCAACCGCCAGACGGTGGCCGAAGCCGCGATCAAAGCGGTGGTGCGCTCGGTCGGCTCGTCGGTCGGCCGCGCGATCGTGCGCGGGATTCTGGGCAGCCTGTCCAGGGGGCGGTAAAAGTGTCGGCCAGCCCACCTCGGACATGATCAGCGGCCAGAACATCGCTATTGACGGCGGTTGGTAGGGATGGCCGGCCTCCTGGAACTGCGCGACGACCGCGCCCGTCTGGTCCTGGCGCCGCAAAAGGGCGCAGCGATCGCCCGCTTCGACGCACTGGTCTGCGGCGCAACGGTGCCGCTGCTCCGCCCCGACGATGGCACCGGCGCCTCCGGCTGCCAGCTTCTGGTTCCCTGGTCGAACCGCATCTCAGGCGGCGGTTTCGCCTTCGACGGCCGCTTCCATGCGATCGAGCCGAACGTGCCGGGGGAGGCCTTTCCAATCCATGGCGACGGCTTCCAGAGGGAGTGGCGGATTGCCAGCCACAGCGCCACCGAGGCAGAACTGGTCCTCGACGCCGGTGAAATCGGCCCCTACCGATATACGGCGCGGGTCGCCTATGCGCTGCATGACGGGGCCTTGGATGCCACGCTCACGGTGGAGAATCGCACCGGCATTCGCCTGCCTTACGGGCTCGGCTTTCATCCGTGGTTCCCGCGCAGCGCCGGAACGACGCTCGAGGCGAAGGCGGCGCGGGTCTGGCTGGAGGACAAGCATCATCTGCCGGTCGGCGTGGCGCCGGTGGCCGATTACCCCGCGTGGAATTTCTCGAACGCCTCCCTGTTGCCGCGAAGCTGGGTCAACAACGCCTTCGACGGCTGGGACCGCCGCGCCAGGATCACCCGGCCCGAGGACAGGATCGCCATCTCGCTCACCGCCTCGCCATTGCTCGACGTCTTCATCCTCTATTCGCCGTCGCAGGATGCCGATTTCTTCTGCTTCGAGCCGGTGTCGCATACCGTCGATGCGCATCACGGCAAAGGGCTGACCCCGCTTGAGCACGGCGCTACACTGAGTGCAAACATGCGCCTCGATTGGCGTTCCGCTGCTTCGCTCTGATGCGTCATGTGCACACCCACTCGCGGATCTTGCATTTTTGTCCGTTCCGCTCGCACGCCTGCAGTGTCAGGTCTTCGGCATCCCGGCGTGTTTGCGCCGTCTCGGCGCCCCAACTGGTCAGCCGCCCTTCCGGCTTCTCGCCTACGGCGAGGGCGCCGCAATGCTTGTAGGGAAAGCCGGTATTGTCGTCGTCATCCCAATGGCGATGATTGCGGAATACGCTGACCACGGCGCAGCTGCCGCCGCCGGCGTTCTGGCAATGCTTCAGCGCGATGTCCATCGCCTCCTGCCGCTTGTCGGCGCCCCAAAAGAAGCCGTGCTTCTCGTCGGGGCTCGAATAGGCGATCGCAGCCCAGATGCCTCTCTCCTCCTGGGCCGGCGGCTCGGGCACGTCCGCCGCCGGGGCTAGGTCCGCCGCGCCCAGCCGCCCGGCGCAAAGCAACAGCATGCCGATCGCCGCAATAGCGGAATTAACCCTCATTGTACGCCTCCTTGTTTTCCTGCTGCCGAGGCCACGGAAATGACGACGCAGCTGTTGCCGGTTGGCAGCAGCATCGCGTTGCCCCCTCCATTGGCCAGTTCATAGACGCTGATTTGTCCAAGATTGTTGGCGAGCTTGCTGTCTTTCGGAAGCAGGGCCGGAACATCGGCGCAATTGGCCGCGAATGGCGCCACCCTGACCATCGTACCTTCGCAAACGGATGCGGTGGGTGCCGCGAACACCAGGCCTGCCGCCGGGCCGCTGTAGCCCTGTGTGGCGTAGTTCATGCCGACCAGGGCTTCCACGAGGTGTTTGTCGGGGGCCTCGTTGTTCCAGATCGACTGGACGCTGTACGTCGTGCCGGTTGTCAGCATCTGCCCAAGGGCTGGGAAAATGTTGGAACAAGACTGCAAGCCTGCCTCTTTGGCGTGTTGCAGAAATGGTGTCTCGGCCAGGGCCGGATTGGGCTGGTTGGTCTCCGCGACCGCCGGCTGCGGCAATAAATTGTGGAGCAGGTCGTAGCGCATGGCCGCGAAGCCGGACGTGGCGACGACGGCAATGGCGAGCAACGAGAAGACAGCGGTCCTCGCGCGGTTTCGTTGCGGTCTGCTCCGGTCTTCGATGCCGACCCGGACAGCATCCTTTCCCTGGTTGCGGGACATTATCCGGTCATGGATCGATTGCTGGTTCATCGCGATTGCCTCGTCAATTGATCGCCGCAACGGCCGCGGCCAAGCCCTTGAGGGTCGCGGTTACGTTGATCGTCCTGCCATCCGTGGTCGGGAAGGAGATGACGGATGCCGCGGCCTTCGAAATCTGTTCGCGCATGATCGGACCAACCGGCAGCATGCCGACGCAGACGGCCTGATTGCATCCGTCGAGTTGAATTTTTATCGGCTCCTTGCGCCCCTCGAACGTCAGCGAGACAGGAGCGTCGCTCTTGGCGATCGGCGGGGCGCGCAAGATCATGTAGGGGTTGCCTTCCTTGGTGGCGGCAAGCGACCAGCTGAACGCAACCTGTCCTGCCTGGTCCTCGATGATCTGGGTGACATTGCAGACCTTTTGGCGCGCCTTCAGGTTCTCGTCGCAGATCAGCGTCCAGTTCTCGAACGGACGGGTGGTCCGTTGATATTCGCCAAGCTTCGCATCCGCAGGGATCGCTACGTCGGAAGGTTTTACCCTGTAGCCGGAAGGGATTGCTTCCTGCCCGGCCGCTAACGGGCCGGACAGGAGCATTGACGTCATGGATATCGCGACAGCAAGGACTGCCTGCCTGATCATGGCCGGGCTCTAGTTCAGCGTAAGGCTGACGCCCGCGCCGACACCCCAGTGTCCGCCTGCCGTCGTACCGGACAGGTTCGCTCGAACACGTCCTTCCTCGCTGGTGTAGCCGGCGCCGAAGGCCAGGGCGCCTTCACCGCGCCAATAGCCTCCGCCGGCGGCCACGCTCAGCTTGCCGGGACGATCGTCGTAGCGCAGCGAGCCGGCCGCCAAGCCGATTGCCGCAGCCTGGCGCGCCTCGCCCCTGACCTCTCCCATGTCCATGTTGAGCTGGCTGAGTTTGGAGTCCGCATACGCATTGGCTTGCTGCAGCGTGGTGGCCGCCACCTGGTTGGTGTAGTTCTTCGAATTGTCCAGGTTGAGTGCTAACCCGCTGTTGAACTGCTGAACATTGACCGCATCGGTGTTGGCAACGCCCGGCCCGACATTGTGGATGACCACCGGCGTGTTCGGGTCGCCGCCGGCAAGGGTAATCGAGTTGGACTTGTTGCCGTTCCCATCCTTGTCGTACTGGACGGCGAACTGATTCAGGTCGCCGACGCTACCCTGCATGGCTTCGACCGCCTGGTTGGTGGCGAAGAGCTGGCTGCCGTTGATGGCGTCGGTGGAGGTGCCGCTGATCCGGCCCGCCGCGACATTGGTGACGGTGCGCTCGTTGCCGACGGTGCCGACGCTGACCGTGCTCGTCGGAGCTGTTCCGGCGAAGGTATAGGCAACGCCGTTGATCGTTGTGCCGGTGGTGGCGACCGCCGCCGCCGTCGTCGAGCCCGCGCCGAGCGCGACGCTGCCCGGCTCGTTGGCCTTTGCGCCGGCGCCGAGCGCCACCGCCTGCGCTCCGTTGGTGGTCGCGTTGGTGCCGAGGGCGATGCTGTCGGCCTGGTTGACGGTCGAGTTCTGGCCGATCGCAATGCCTCCCGGCGCCGTCTGCTGCACGATGGCGCCGTTGCCGATGCCGATGCCATTGTCGCCGTTGACGGTGGTGCGCGGACCGACCGCAACCGAATCGACGCCGACCGCGAGCGAATCCGCTGCCGTCGAATTGGCGTGGAAGTACAGGCTCCCCGTCACCGCGAACGAGCTCAGCGCGCCCTTCAACTGGCGAAGCGTGACCGCGTCCTGGTCCTGCGTGCCGTCGGCCACGTTGATGATCTGGCGGTAGGAGGTGGAGGTGCCGACCGAGACGGCGCCGAGCAGGCTCATGTCCGCGGTGTTGTAGGGAATGAGGCCGGTGCCGGAGAGGATCGATCCCGATACGGGTGCGACCGCCCGATCCGAAACCGAGCCGGCGCCGAGCGCCACGCCGCCGATGACGCTGGCCTGGGTGTCGCGGCCGAGCGCCAGCGTATTGTCGGCGCTCGCGGTCGCCTGGTAGCCCAGGGCGGAAGAGCCGATCCCTTGCGCGAAGGAGTCCGCGACGGCAAGCGTCCTGTCGTTGGTGCGCACATAGCGTATGCCGTCGCCATTGGCGTCGGTGTAGGCCAGCGAGGTGTCGCCGGTAATATTGCTGATCGAATTGCCGAGATTGGTGATGTCAGCAGTATTGGCAGCGATATCGGTGGTGTTCTGCGTCACCTGCTGGTTGGTCGCAAACAGCTGCGAGCCGTTGACCGCATCGGTCGAGGAGTTGCTCAACTGCCCGGCCGCGACGTTCTGGATCTGGCGTTCGGCGCCCACCGAGCCGACCGAGAATGCACCCGCGGGCGTCGCGCCGGCGAAGGTGTAGGCAACGCCGCCGATCGTGGTGCCGCCGACCGCCGTGGTCACGGTCGACACCGCATTCGCGCCGATCGCAACGTCGCCGGCATTGTTGGCCACGGCATTCGGGCCGACCGCAACGGAATCCGTCCCCAGGGCCTGGGAATCCGCCAGCGTCGAATTGGCATGGAAATACTTGATGCCGCCGCCGGTGCTGATGCTGTTGATTGTGTTGCCGAGATTGGTGATGTCGGCGGTGTTGGCGGCGATGTCGGTCGTATTCTGCGTCACCTGCTGGTTGGTGGCGAAGAGCTGCGAGCCGTTGATCGCGTCGGTCGACGAATTGCTGAGCCGGCCCGCCGCGACATTGGTGATGGTGCGTTCCGCGCCGACCGCGCCGACGCTGACGGTGCTTGCCGGCGTCGTGCCGGCGAAGTTGTAGGCGACGCCGCCGATCGTCGTGCCGGCGGTGCCGACCGCCGCGGCGGTTACCGAGCCCGAGCCGAGCGCCACGTCGCCGGCGTTGCTGGCGTTGGCGAGGGCGCCCAGCGCGATTGCATTCTGGGCGCCGGCATTCGCTCCTACGCCGAGAGCGGTCGCTTGAAAGGCGGTTGCAAACGCGTTCTGGCCGATCGCGGTGCTGGACGTGGCTGTGGCATTGGCGTTGGCACCGACGGCGGTGCTGTATTGGCCCGAGGCCTTGGAGATGTATCCCATCGCCGTTGCGTCAAGCGCCGATGCGACGGCGCCGCTGCCGAAGGCCGAGGCGTTGGCGTCGGAGGCGCTCGAATTGGTGCCGGCCGCGATGGCGTTTGTCCCCGTCGCGGTCGCGACTGGTCCGATAGCAACGGAGTCCGTGCCCGTTGCGGACGAGTCCGCCGCCGTCGAATTGGCGTGGAAATACTTGATGCCGCCACCGGTGCTGATGCTGTTGATCGTGTTGCCGAGATTGGTGATGTCGGCGGTGTTGGCAGCGATGGCCGTCGTGTTCTGCGTCACCTGCTGGTTGGTGGCGAAGAGCTGCGAGCCATTGATGGCGTCGGTCGACGAATTGCTGAGCCGGCCCGCCGCGACATTGGTGATGGTCCGCTCCGCGCCGAGCGCGCCGACGCTGACAGTGCTCGTCGGCGTCGTGCCGGCGAAGCTGTAGGCCGTGCCGCCGATCGTCGCGCCGCTGGTGCCGACCGCCGTCGCGGTCACCGAGCCCGAACCGAGCGCTACGTCGCCGGAGCTTGCCGTCGCCGTCGCGCCGTTGCCCAGCGCGACATTGCCGGCAAGGCCGGCTGCACCCGCCGTCGAGCCATTGCCCAGCGCCACGGAGCCTTGCCCGACGGCCTTGTTGTTGTTGCCGATGGCAACCGCGCCTGCGGCCTGGTTTGCGGCTGTGGCGGTTGCCGTGCCGTCGCTGTTGGCGATGTTGTTGGCGCCGCCGGTGAAGGCGCCGGTGCCGCTTGCATAGCTCGGATCGCCGATGGAGACCGCGCCGTTGCCGTAAGCCGTGTTGCCCGAACCGATGGAGACGGCCTTGCCGCCGGTTGCCACCGCATTGGTGCCCAAGGCGACCGCTTCGGCCGAATCCGCCTTGGCGTTGTTGCCCACGGCGATGGCGCTCGTGGCGCTGGCGGTGGAGAGGGCGCCCAGCGCAACCGCATTCTGGGCGCCGGCATTCGCTCCTACGCCGAAAGCGGATGCTTGAACGCCGGTTGCAAACGCGTTCTGGCCGATCGCCGTGCTGGACGTGGCGGTGGCGTTTGCGTTGGCGCCGACGGCGGTGCTGTATTGGCCCGAGGCCTTGGATATGTACCCCATCGCCGTTGCGTCAAGCGCCGACGCGATGGCCTCACGTCCTACGGCAGCGGAATCGGCGCCGCTGGCGACAGTTCCCCAGCCTACGGCGGTCGCATAGTTGTTGCTGGCCGTGGAACTGGTGCCTAGAGCAGTGGCATTCCCTCCCGAAGCGACGGACAACGTGCCCAAGGCGTTGGAGCCGGCTCCAGTGGCATTAGCCTGAACGCCGAGTGCAACGGAATTGACACCGCTCGAGATCGTGCCTTGGCCCAACGCCATCGCGCCACCCGCTCCTGTAGCCTTCGCATTCAGGCCAATGGCAACCGCGTATTGCGCCGACGAAACGGACGAACGTCCCATCGCAATGGCATCGACCTGGGATGCTGTCACATCTGTGCCTATGCCGACCGCGCCTTGGGCCAGCGCTCCCGTTCCGGCCGCGGTACGTGAGCCGAGATAGACGGAGTTTATCGCCGTAGCAGTCGACTGGAATCCGATGGCGACGGCATTCTGGTTGCTTGCTACGGCGCTGTTACCTTGGGCAATCGAATCCACGCCGGATGCCGTTGCCCCGAACCCGAGCGCGGTGGCGCGCAATCCGGTCGCCCGGGTAACAGGGCCGATCGCGGTCGAGTTGACTCCGTCGGCACGCGCATTATTGCCAAAAGCGGCCGCGCTTGTGGTTGCAACCGAATTGACGCCAATAGCGCTTGCTGCGTCCCCGTTGGCCTTGGCGTTCCCGCCCACGGCGAGGGCATTGACGCCGGTTGCGCCTGCGAAGACACCTATGCCTATGGAATTGAGGCCATTGACACCCATCGCATAGCCGATGGCGATCGTGCCGTCGCCCGTTGCACTGTTGGAACTGCCCAACGCCACGCTGTTATTGCCATTCGTCGCGGCGCCGTTACCGATAGCGACGGCGTTGCCGCCGGTCGCCGAACCGCCGCCAGCCTGATATTGTGCCTGGGCCGGTGTGGCGAGGCCGAGCGCGGCGATCGCGGCCAGGCCGCCGAGCATGCTGGCCGGGCTCACGCCACAGGCCAGAGCCGAACGCACGCTGGTGCCGCTTCCCAATGTTCCCAGACCCATATTCTTGCGACCGAATCCAAGAACCCGGTGAGCCATGCGCAGCACCGCCATCAGGCGGCGCCGCACCGAGCGGCTGTCGGCCGCGCCCGCGATCCAGTTTCCGACAAAGCTTGAAGAAAGTTCGATCCTTCTCCGCCCCTCGACGCATTTGGTCATGCTAGTTTTTCCTCGCAATTGCCGAGGCGCTCTGATGTGCCGCACCATTCGCCTCGGTGGCCAAAAAATCTTCGAAATTGCGCGTCTTCTCCCGCAACGAGAGACCGACCTTCGCGCCTTGTTTTTCAATCAGCTGATAGGCGCTCGCGACCCATGGCTGCGTCGGTTCTGGAACCGTATGCAGTGCAGCCTCCGTCCGTTCCGGCGGCAGGTTTACCGCCACCAGCGCGCGGCAGAGATCGAAATGAAATCCCGGATCGCCTTCACCACAAGCCGGAGAGGTCAGTCCAAGCACGAAACAGGCCAGGAGATGGTCGAGTTCCGCAGCGCTGATCCGGCTGGCGTATTGGCGTTGCAGTGCAGCCCAGGCCGCTTCGGCCTTAGGCGCGAAGACCTCGATTTCCGCGAATTGAATGTCCATGGGACAATCCGACATGCTGTATCATCTGGTTGCTCCCCCGCCCCAAATGACTTCAATCGCGACCATGAGCACATTCGCGGTGCAGGTATTTTGGAATAATCCGGAATCTTTGTAGGAAAATCCGGTATTTGGTCCCTGCGCGACAACTGTGACTGCTCTGCCACACAACCTTCGACTATACTGAAGATCAATCGAGGTATCGCCGCGGACAATCATGCGCGCCGCAACAGTCGTTAACGTTGCAGCTTCACCTGCCTGGGGGTTCTGTTCCGGTATCTGGACATGGTGACCGTCAGGTGGCTCTGGTCCGAGAATCCACTGAGATGAGCGACTTCCGCAATGGACAGGTCGCTCTCGATGAGAAGTTTTTCGGCGAAATCGAGACGCAGCCGCAGCAGGTATTTGTGCGGCGGCTCGCCAAAGGTCTTGGTGAATGCCAGGATGAAATGGCTCGGCGAAAGGCCACAGAGTGCGGCCAGCTCGGCCACCGCGATTTTGCTGGAAAAATTTACCTCCAGGAATTCGCGCACCCGCCGGGCGCTGCGGTTCGACAGACCGCCCTTTGGGGCTTGTGGCAACTTTCGCGCTCCTGCGTAGTTCCGAAGCAAATGGACGCCGAACATGGTGACCAACGAATCGATATAGAACTCGTTTGGAGTTTCCCGATCCGTCAGTTCCGCCTTCAGCAACTGCGCGAGTTGCAGCGCTTGGAAGTCGACGGTCCCGTACGGCGGCGGCTGAAGCTCGGCATGGCCGGTGTCGAATTCACGCGTTGCCAGCTCGAAGAGACTCTCGGGGGTGAGCGCCACGATTACGCTTTCCGTGGTGGATGACCGGGTCACCTTGCCGCCGAGGTCGGCTGGGACGATCATGATCATGCCGACGTCGCCGTCGTATTCGTGGACTTTGTCGCTGCCCAGCGATGCCGCAATCCCTGGTGAGGGTGTAAGCAGAACCGAAGCGAAATGTTCCGCCGCTTTGAATGTGTGTGATCCCGGCCCATGAACGACATGAGCCGCGCCGCCTCGAAACGTGACCAGGTAGCGCCCCGCGCTTTCCGGTATTCCGTCCAAGATGCGACGATCCGCGCGCCGCCGCTCTGTCCCGGCGCTTTCCTGGACGTTGCCTCTATGTTGCATCTTCGTCTCTGCCACTGCTGCGCCGATCAATCCAATCCTGTGCTGTATCGAGGCGCCCAGAATTCACGTTTGCTCCTGGGCGTTCCTTCGAATCCTACAGATGCTGCTATATATTGCAAAGAAGAATTTGAGCTCATATGAAAATTTTACCAGGATTTTGACTATAAATTTACAGGTTTGAATTTTAGCCAAGGCTACCTGACTATTTTCCGACCTTATCTTACCATTTTTGCCTAGTTATTGTGCATAGTGTGCCGTCACAATCCAGAGTTGTATTCCGAATATAGATCGCGCGGCCATTGACAGAGCTGGTCGACTATCTGTCATTGCCACGGACGATCCAGCAGCAGTTATCGCCCGAATCATGGCTTCTTTCCCTTGTGCTTCTTCATGGCGGTGGCCAAATGGCCTTGATCCGAAAATCCCGCGAGGTAAGCGACTTCGGCGATGGCGACCCTCCGGGAGCGATCCAGGGCTGCGGACAGAGCATATCCCGCTCCCCCGCATGGTTGCTCTTCTGGGATTGGCATTTTCGGGGATTGTGCCGAGGGCGTGCCGATCGACCCGATCGGCGCCTGCGCTGCGTTCCTGAACCTCGCCCGCATTTTTCATTCAGCCTTGCCTCAGCCGCTTTGCCAGCCCATCGAAATTCCGTGCCGTGCAAACAGCCAACCCGGAAATCCGGACGGTAATTTGTATCCCCCATAGTCCTGCCCAAAGGCAGCGTAGCGCATCCCGCGGATAGAAAAACATTGTAAGTGAAGAAAAAAGTTCGCGCGAGAAAAACATGGCCTGGCTTGGCCGGCGCTACCGAATTATCCAGCTCACGCAGGCCTGCTAAAGATCGCCTCGGCGTTTCTCGTACAGATCCCAGGACAGCTCGACCATGGCCAGAAGAACGTCTTCCTGGCTCCACCCGGCGGCAACCGCCGCCTCGACAATTCCGCGGACGAGCGGCAGCAATTGGCGCTCGCATTCGGCCGACAGGTTGGCCTCGGCGCCGTCGGCAGGCGGACTATCGAAATCAAATCCCACCATCGGCGTTCCCCCGCCATCAATGATCTAATGAAATGTATGTCTCTGCAATCATACTCCCGTCTAATATACATCAATCGGTAACGAAACACAGCAGCGTCGAGATTGACAGGGCATGGCCGCCCCGATTGCAGCGGCTCCGTGGTTTGTCTGGACGTCTTTTTTGGCCTCCTGTTGCCGGCATTGCATATCTTGGATGCGAACCCCAGGCATTCGCGTGAAGCTATCGGGATCCTGACGAGCTTTGCCGCATGGAGCGGAACCTGCCGCTTCATGGCATAGATGAAGTCGATCAGGTCACCGGGCCGAGCAGGACCGAGCCATCCGGCACCCCGCCATCGATCGGGATGGCTCTGCGGTTTGCGCTCGCCGCCATCGGCTGGCCGATGTCGGACGTCACGATGACCGGGCTCTTCGACGGCACGCGGTCGTAGAGGTCGATGATGTCCTGATTTATCAGGCGCACGCAGCCTGACGAGACGGATTTGCCGATCGAGTTCCATTCCGGCGAGCCATGCAGGCGGTAGAGCGTGTCGACGTTGTCGTGGAACAGGTAGAGCGCGCGGGCGCCGAGCGGGTTCTTGAGGCCGCCGGGCATGCCGCCGTTCTTGGCGCTGTATTCTTCCAGTTCAGGCTGGCGGGCGACCATCTCATCGGGCGGCGTCCATTTCGGCCATTTCTGCTTCCACTGGACGACGGCGTCTCCCGACCATTCGAAGCCGGCGCGACCGAGGCCGACGCCGTAACGGATCGCTTGGCCGCCTTCGCGCACCAGATAGAGGAAATGGTTGGTCGTATCGACGATGATGGTGCCTGGCCGCTGGCCGGTCGGATCGGGAACAATCTGGCGTAGGAACTGCGGGTCCATCTTCTTGATCGGGATCGCTGGGAGCTCGAACCCGCTGTCGGAAATCGGGCCGTACATCGTCGCATAGTCGCCGAGCGGCGGCTCGTCATAGGTCGGCGGTGGCGGTTCGACCGGCGCCGGTGCCGGTCCGGTGGTGGTGCAGGCGGAGACCGCAATCGAGGCGGCACCAAGGGCTGCGGCATTCAGAAAGCCGCGACGGCTCAGGCGATAGGGGTCGATTTCGGTCTTCAACATGGTTGCCTTTTTTAAGTCTCGAATCGCAAGAAAGCGTGAATGCCTTCAAGCGCGCAGTGGTCGGCCTCTCCCAATGCCTGACGCGATAGGCGGTTCCGATTCTGGCCTGAGGGTGGACAAACAAAGGCGAAGCTGTGACCGCTCTGCCACTGTTGCTCGAAGGCAACAGAGTGATCAGCCGCCGGTCAGCAGGCCGTCAAGCGACGGCAGGATCAGCGCCGGCGGGAAATCCCGGTATTCCTCGGGCTGGTTGGCGCGGTTGATCCACACGGTGCGAAAGCCGAATTTGGTGGCGCCGGCGATGTCCCAGCGGTTGGACGACTGGAACGAGACGGCGCCCGGATAGAGCCGCCAGCCCGTCGCCACCATGTCGTAGGTCGACGGGTCGGTCTTGAAGCGCCTGACGGCGTCGACCGAAAAGATATCGTCCAGCACCTGGTCGAGGGCGGCCGACTTGACCGCCGCTTCCAGCATCTCGGGCGAGCCGTTGGACAGGATTGCGAGCTTGGCGCCGGATGCTTTCAGCGCCTTGAGCACGGCCGGCACTTCCGGATAGCAGTCGAGCCGCCAATAGGCTTCGAGCAGCTTGGCCTTCAGTCCCTTGTCGGCGGAGGGAACCTTGAGCAGGGCGAAATCGAGCGCCTGTTCGGTGAGCTGCCAGAAATCGGCATAGCCGCCCATCAGCGTGCGCACCCAGGAATATTCCAGCTGCTTGGCGCGCCAGATTTCCGAAAGCAGCGGGCCGTCGGGGCCGATCTCGCCGTCATGACGGCGCACGGCTGCGTGCACGTCGAACAACGTGCCATAGGCGTCGAAAACGTAAGCCGCGTAATGCATGGCGACAGTTTTGAGGGCAGGCGGCGCAAGGTGCAAGCATCGATTGTAGTCTTGATCGCTTTGTTGGGCGCTCTGGCCTCAACAAAAACCGCTCCATGCCGGTTGACGGCGCCGGTCAAAGCATCTTCCAATGCTTGGCACAGGCAGCTTTGAAGCGGAACCGAACAATGACACTGGCGACTGCGGCGCTATCGGCGACATGGACCTTCGTCGACGGCGACTGGTACGAAGGCAACGTCGCCATTCTGGGTCCGCGCAGCCACGCCATGTGGCTCGGCACCAGCGTCTTCGACGGCGCCCGCTGGTTCGAAGGCGTCGCCCCCGATCTCGAACTGCATGCCGCCAGAGTGAACGCCTCGGCGATCGCGCTCGGCCTCGCGCCATCGATGAACGTCGACCAGATCGTCGGCCTGACCTGGGACGGGCTGAAGAAGTTCGAGGGCAAGACAGCGGTCTACATCAGGCCGATGTACTGGGCCGAGCATGGCGGCTATATGGGCGTGCCGGCCGATCCGGCCTCGACCCGTTTCTGCCTCTGCCTTTACGAATCGCCGATGATCTCGCCGACCGGCTTTTCGATCACCGTGTCGCCGTTCCGGCGGCCGACCATCGAGACCATGCCGACCAATGCCAAGGCCGGCTGCCTCTATCCCAACAATGGCCGCGCCATTCTCGAAGCCAAGGGACGCGGCTTCGACAATGCGCTGGTGCTGGACATGCTGGGCAATGTCGCCGAGACCGGAACCTCGAACATCTTCCTGGTCAAGGACAGCCACGTGTTGACGCCGGCGCCCAACGGCACCTTCCTGTCCGGCATCACCCGCTCGCGCACCATGACGCTGCTTGGCGATTACGGCTTCAACACCACGGAGAAGATGCTGTCGGTGCGCGACTTTCTTGAAGCCGACGAGATATTTTCGACCGGAAATCATTCCAAGGTCGTGCCGATCACCCGCATCGAGGACCGCGATCTGCAGCCCGGGCCGGTGGCCAAGAAAGCGCGCGACCTTTATTGGGAATGGGCGCATTCGACTTCCGCCGGTTGAGCCGCTAAAAGGCAATTGGCGCTTCATTCCGGAGTTGTTCCAGATCAATGCAGCCCTATCTTAATCCGGTATCCGCACCGGATTTTTCCATGAGGAGTATGACCGATGGCTTTTGAATTGCCCGCCTTGCCCTACGACTACGAGGCCTTGCAGCCTTACATGTCGAAGGAGACGCTGGAGTATCACCACGACAAGCACCACAAGGCTTATGTCGACAACGGCAACAAGCTGGCCGCCGAAGCGGGCCTTGGCGATCTGTCGGTCGAAGAGGTGGTCAAACAGTCGTTCGGCAAGAATGCCGGCCTCTTCAACAACGCAGCCCAGCACTACAACCACATCCATTTCTGGAAGTGGATGAAGAAGGGCGGCGGCGGCAACAAGCTTCCGGGCGCCCTGCAGAAGGCTTTCGACGCCGACCTCGGCGGCTACGACAAGTTCAAGGCCGACTTCATCGCCGCCGGCACCACGCAGTTCGGTTCGGGCTGGGCCTGGGTCTCGGTCAAGGACGGCAAGCTGGCGATCTCCAAGACGCCGAACGGCGAGAACCCGCTCGTCCATGGCGCATCGCCGATCCTCGGCGTCGATGTCTGGGAACATTCCTATTACATCGACTACCGCAACGCGCGGCCGAAATATCTCGAGGCCTTCGTCGACAGCCTCATCAACTGGGACCATGTCCTTGAAATGTACGAAGAGGCGAAAGCCTGATCGACCCAGAGAAGCCCCGGTACTCCGGGGCTTTTCTTTCTCAGCTGAAGCAGCAGGCACACAAAATTCGGCAGAATCTGGCCGGCGGACAGGGAATAATCCCGGCCCGCCCTCCGTTAACGTTAGGTCGCGACCCCTCATCATCCTGGAGCCAATTGAATGAGAAAGCTTGTTATCGCCATCTCTATGCTCAGCCTCGCCGCCTCGGCGGCTTTTGCCGACCCGATCCTCGACCGACAGGGACTGATGAAGGAACGAGGCAAGATCGTCGGCGGCCTGTCAAAAATCGCCAAGGGCGAGGCAGACTTCGATGCCGCCGCCGTGCTGACGGCGCTGCAGGCGCTGCAAGTCAATGCCGAGAAGTTCGATGTCGACACGCTGTTCCCGGCCGGCAGCGACAGCGGTGATACCACCGCCTCGCCCAAAATCTGGAAAGACATGGCGGGCTTCAAATCGACCGAAGACAAGTACCTCGCCGACGTCAAGGCCGCAGTCGCCGCCGCACCCGCCGATGTCGATGCGCTGAAGGCGCAGATCGATACGCTCGGCAGTGATTGCGGCACCTGCCACAAGACCTATCGGGTGAAGAAGAGCTGATCCCGGGCAATGCCCTTGTGGAAAAAATTTGTCGGCGCCGCCCTTGTCCTGGGCGTCGTCGGTGCCGGCGCCGGCTGGCTGTTGTCGGCGTCGGTCAAGCTCGACACTGACACCCTGGCGCAGCTCGGCCCCGGCGACGCCGCCAGGGGCAAGCGCATTTTCAATGCCGGCGGCTGCACCTCCTGTCACGCCAAGCCAGGCTCGCAGGGTGACGCCCGTTTGCAACTGGTCGGCGGCCTCGAGCTCAAGACGCCGTTCGGCACCTTTGTGCCGCCCAACATCTCGCAGGATCCCAAGGACGGCATCGGCGCCTGGACGGTCGAGGACCTTGCCAACGCCATGCTGAAGGGCGTGTCGCCGTCGGGCGAGCATTTCTATCCG
The DNA here is from genome assembly GCF_030323165.1 of Mesorhizobium sp. C416B. Classification (NCBI taxonomy): domain Bacteria; kingdom Pseudomonadati; phylum Pseudomonadota; class Alphaproteobacteria; order Hyphomicrobiales; family Phyllobacteriaceae; genus Mesorhizobium; species Mesorhizobium sp. C416B. The sequence goes on along the minus strand of NZ_CP100471.1, from coordinate 1,529,819 downwards.
GCCTTCCCCTACACATCCTACGCCCGCATGAAGCCGGCTGATATTGCCGATCTCTATGCGTTCCTGAAGACGCTGCCGGCGGTCGCCGGCAAGGCGCCGGACAATTCCCTGAGTTTCCCCTTCAACATCCGCCGCGGCCTCGGCCTGTGGAAGCGGCTCTATCTCAGCAAAGAGCCGGTGATTGCCTTTGCCGATGGCACGCCTGATCCGGTACTCGCCGGCCGCTATCTGGTCGAGGGGCCTGGCCATTGCGGCGAATGCCACACGCCGCGCGACATCACCGGCGGCACCAGGAAGAGCCAGTGGCTGGCTGGCGCGGCGGCCGCCGAAGGCAGCGGCATCGTGCCGAACATCACATCGGGCGAAGGCGGGCTCGGTGACTGGTCGGAAGCCGACATCGCCAACTATCTGGAAACCGGTTTTACCCCTGATTTCGATTCGGTCGGCGGCGCCATGGTCGACGTGCAGCACAACATGGCCGAACTGCCGCCGGAAGATCGCGCGGCAATAGCCGCCTATCTCAAGGCGGTGCCGCCGCATCCCAACGGCTACCCGGTGCGCAGCAAGCCGGCCAAGTGATCCCGGCTACAGGTGGCGATCTACAGGTGGCGATCACCGAGGAAGTCGAAGCCCGTCTCGAAGAAATGACTGTAATTGCAGGTCAGTTCCTCGCCGGGTGCGATGTCGCGCAAGGCATAGGTTTCCTCGGGCGAGGAGACATCGCAATTCGGTTCGTCGTCATGGTTCATGTAGCGTGCGTCGTCGGCTTCGAAGACGATGTAGTTCGGATCCCGGCGGTCTGGATAGGAATAACGGTCGAGATAGTTCTTCACCGGGCCGCTCTCGCCTTCATAGGTCTCGACGTCGATGATCCGGTCGAATCTGGGGTCGAGCTTCCAGACCAGCGTGCCCTTGGCAATGTGGTTCCTGGCGAAAACCCCGATGCCCTGGATCGGTGATTTCTCGAGATAGGTGTCGACGAGCAACATAGTGGCCCCTTTGCGTATGTCATGGTCTGGAAGGTGGCGCGCATTGGGTAGCGCGCAGCCATTGCAAATGCGAGTGAAAATGAGCAGCCTGGAATTCAAAAAGTGACGACCGGCGCGCCTCGACGGGCGCGCCTTTCGCATCGACATCAGCGCTGCTGCAAGGCCAGACGGACGCCTAACGCGCAGTAGATGCCGCCAACCACCTTGCCTTGCAATTTCACCACCGACGGATTGCGGCGCAGGAACGTGCCGAGCCGGCCCGCACTCACGGCAAAGACGACTGTGCTGAAAAGGCCGAGCAGAACAAAGATTATGCCCAGCGTCATCAGCTGGAGCATCACCGATCCGTTTTCAGGCCGCACGAACTGGGGCAGGAAGGCAAGGAAGAAAAGCGCCGTCTTTGGATTAAGCACTTCGGTCAGGACAGCTTGACGAAACGCCTTGCTGGCGGAGATCGCGAGTGCACCGGCAGTAGGATCGGCCGGTATTTTCTCGATGATTGCGCGAATGCCGAGGTAAACGAGATACGCCGCGCCGATGTATTTTACGACGCTGAACAGCGTTGCCGAAGTGGCGATGATCGCCGAAATGCCGACCATCGCCATGATGGTATGGAACACATCGCCAGCCGCGACGCCCGCGCCCGTCGCGACGCCAACCCTGGTTCCGGAACTCGTCGCTCGCGCGACCGTCAAAAGCGTGGCTGGGCCTGGAATAAACACAAAGCCAAGCACAACCGCTATGTAAGCCGTCAAGGTGGATAGATCGATCATTGCGACGCCTCCGTTGCATTCTCAGCCTTGCCCGTAACCTCGGGTTCGGGCTTGGCCGTAACCTTGAGCGCGAAGGAGTAGGTATAGGCGATCTCCTCCAGCCTTGAAAAGCGGCCGGAGGCGCCGGCATGGCCGGAATCCATGTTGATCTTGAACAGCACCGGATTGTCGCCGCTCTTGCGCTCGCGCAGCCGCGCCACCCATTTGGCCGGCTCCCAATAGGTGACGCGCGGATCGGTGAGGCCGGCCAGCGCCAGGATCGGCGGATAGTCGTGATCGGCGACATTGTCATAGGGTGAGTAGGCGGCGATCGTTTGGTAATCTTCCGCCGACGCGATCGGGTTGCCCCATTCCGGCCACTCCGGCGGCGTCAGCGGCAAACTTGCGTCGAGCATGGTGGTCAGCACGTCGACGAAGGGAACCTCGGCAACGATGGCGCCGAAATTTTGCGGCGCCATGTTGGCGATCGCACCCATCAACATGCCGCCGGCCGAGCCGCCTTGCGCGACGATGCGGTCGTGTTGGGTGTAACGCTCGGCGACGAGATGCTGCGCGACGGCGATGAAATCGGTGAACGTGTTCATCTTGTGCGCCCGCTTGCCGTCGTCATACCAGCCATAGCCCTTGTCCTTGCCGCCGCGGACATGGGCGATGGCAAAGACAAAGCCACGGTCGACCAGCGAGAACCAGTTGGTGTTGAACGCCGCCGGAATGGCAATGCCGTAAGAGCCGTAGCCGTAAAGCAGGCACGGTGCGGAGCCATCGAGCGGCGTGTCGCGGTGGTGCAGCAGCGAGACCGGCACCAGTTCGCCATCGGCGGCCGGCGCCATCAGCCGGCGCGTGACATAATGATCCGGATTGTGACCGGACGGCACTTCCTGGGTCTTCAGCAGCACACGCTCGCGGCTGCGCATATTGTAGTCGAAGACCTGCGCCGGGGTCGTCATCGACGAATAGGTGAAGCGCATGATCTCGGTGTCGTATTCATAGGACCCCGACAGGCCGAGCGAGAACGCCTCTTCGTCGAACGAGATCAGATGCTCCTCGCCGCTGCGGCGATCGCGAACGACGATGCGCGGCAGCCCTTCCTTGCGCTCGAGCCTGACCATATGATCCCTGAAGCCGACCACCGACAGGATCAGCCGGCCTGGCTCGTGCGCCACCAGCTCTTCCCAATTGGCGCGAACCGGGTCATTAGCCGGCGCCGTCATGATCTTGAAGTCCTTGGCGCCGTCGGCATTGGTGAGGATAAAGAAGATGTCGCCGCCTTCTTCCAGATCATATTGCAGGCCAGTCTCGCGCTTTGCCACCAGCTTTGGCTCGGCGAAAGGCTCATCGGCGCGCATCAGGTGATATTCCGAGGTTTCGTGATCGTTGATCCCGATCATGATCCATTCGTTGGAGCGCGTGCCGCCGACATCCATGAAGAAGCCGGGATCGGTTTCCTCATAAATCAGCCGGTCATTAAGGGGGCTGCCGCCGAGCGCGTGGAACAGCACCTTGGACGGGCGATGATTGTCGTCGAGCCTTGTGTAGAAGAAGCCGTCATCGGCGGCATTCCAGACGCCGCCACCACTGGTGGCCTCGATCTGGTCGCTCAGTTCCTTGCCGCTGGTGAGATCGCGCACGCGAAGTGTGAAGAATTCAGAGCCCTTGTCGTCGAACGCCCACAACAGCTTGCGGTGATCGGCCGAATGGTCGACGCCGCCGAGGCGGAAATAGGGCTTGCCCTCGGCTTCCGCGTCGCCATCGAGCAGGATCTGCTCATCGCCGCCATCGCGCGGCATGCGGAAATAGCGGGGCTGTTCGCCGCCAAGCTTGAAGGATGAGCCGTAAGCATAGGGGCCATCCTTCATCGGCACCGTCGAATCATCTTCCTTGATGCGCCCCTTCATCTCGCCGAACAGCTGCTTCCGAAGCTCTAGCGTATCGGCCATAAGCACTGCTTGATAGGCGTTTTCGGCTTCGAGATGGGCGCGGATGCGGCCCTCAAGCAGGGAAGGGTCCCTGAACATCGCCTGCCAGTTCTCGGCCCTCAGCCAGGCATAGTCATCTGTGCGGGTAATGCCGTGATGCGTGTCGAAGACGGGGTGTTTCTCGGGGCTCGGCGGGCTGGCGGTCGGAAAAGCTGAGGTCTTGGTCATTGCGTCTCACTGAAGAAATTACTTGAATGGCAAATGAACACGCCGATCAGCGCGGGTTCAAGGGCCGGGATGTATTGGTTGCGGCGGGCTCGGGAGATGAGCCAAAAGGAGAGGATGATGAATTTCCATATCAACACCGCTGCGGCTCTCGCCGTCGTCGCTTCGACCGTTCTGGCTTTCACCGGCCAGTCTCATGCAACCGCGTTCGCCGCTTGGCAAGTGGCTGGCGTGCCGTTCGGCGACACGCTCAACGTTCGCAAATATCCGTCCGGCACCTCGCGGAAGCAGGCCGCCTATCCTAACGGGACGATCCTGCAGATGACCGGCAAGTGCACCGGCGGCTTGAATCTTCTGGAGATCGCCGGCCAGCCGCACTGGAAACAGAAACAGGCAATTCGCTATCAATGGTGTCAAGTTTGGCACGACCCGGCGCAAAATGGTGGTTTTGTTAGTGGCTGGGTCTATGGAAAATACCTCACGCCGTATTGAATCCGGTCAGACCGAAGATCTTCTTCGGCGTGTTTCGCCAACGCTTTGCAACTTGCGGTTTGGTACGAATCCGACAATCAGCTGCCCAAACCTTGAAGCATAGATCAAGCATCGCTGCCCACTTTATGAGTCCCTGCTGATTTAGCGATGGCGTGACCTTACGTCATGCTAGTCCTGGTCCGACCAGAAAATATCGCGAAGCTACAGAGTGCACGAAAGATTGAAGCTGAAGAGCGACTATTCGATGAATATCGTTGAATATAGCGCAAGATGCGAATTGACTTACTTTGTCTGTGGGCTCATTAAGATGCCCGGACGCGAATCCATGAAGCTCTTCCCGCGTGAAATTCGCGCCATGCCCGATCTTCCAAAAAGGGCGCAAACAGAAACATCCTTCGTTGGGGCCTAAACCATGGATATCGTCGAAACACCTTCCAGAAATAGCGATGCGCTGATCGAGCTGACCGCCGATGTGGTGGCAGCCTATGTCAGCAACAATCCCGTGCCGGTCGGCGAATTGCCGAACCTTATCGCTGATGTCCATGCCGCTCTCGGGCGCGTGGGCGGAGCAAGCGAACAGCCTCCGGCCGACAAGCAGAAGCCTGCGGTAAACCCGAAGCGCTCTGTTCATGACGATTACATCGTCTGCCTTGAAGATGGCAAGAAGTTCAAGTCGCTGAAGCGCCACCTGATGACCCATTACGGTCTGACGCCCGATGAATACCGCGAGAAGTGGAATCTCGACGCCAGCTATCCGATGGTTGCCCCTAACTATGCCGCTGCCCGTTCGCAGCTGGCCAAGAAGATGGGCCTCGGCCGCAAGCGCAAGGGGCGGTAACACCGGCTCCAATGGACAAGATCAACGGCGCCCCTTACGGCGCCGTTTTTGTTTCTAGAACAATTCCAGGAAAACTGCCGAGCGCTTTCCCTTGGAATTGCGTCGAAAGAAGAGAAGATAGAGCAATCAAGCAGTCTGCTTGAGAGCCATCTCGGCGTCCCGCTTGACGCGCTTGACCATCGAGCGCAGGCCATTGGCCCGCTGCGGCGACAGATGTTCGTCGAGGCCAAGCGACCTCAGCGTCGCCTCTGCGTCCGTTTCAAGGATCTGGCTGGCAGTCCGTCCCGAAAACAGCGCCAGCATGATGGCGACCAGACCGCGCACGATATGAGCGTCTGAATCGCCTGTGAAGGTGATGACCGGATCGGCGCCCGGCGCTCGGCTCGTGGTCAGCCAGACCTGGCTGACGCAGCCCGGCACCTTGTTGGCGGCGTTGCGTTCGGCGTCGGGAAATGGCGGCAGCGCTTCGCCGAGCTCGATCACATAGCGATAGCGGTCTTCCCACTCGTCGAGCAGGGAGAAGTCGTCGCGGATCGTCTGGATCGTCGTGGCCATTGCTCGCGATATAGTCATCCGCGGCTGCGGCGTCACGGAAAAAGAAGAAAAGCACCGCAGGCATCGAGAGGTCCGACCGGCCTGCGGTGTCGCTGTAGATACAGCTGAAACGGTGTTTAGTTCTTCGCCACCAGCTTGGCAGGTATGTTGACTGTCGCCGGCAGCACGATGTCCTTGGCGACGCTGCCGGTGGCCAGCGATGTATCGGGCGAGGTCTCGGCGCTCTTGTCGTCCAGCATGGCGGCGGCGATCTTGGCGGTTTCCTTGGCCCGGGCGCTGATCGTATGCATCGCCGACTTGCCGGTTTCGCAGACGTCCGGCTTGCGCTCGCAAATGCCCGCGATGTCGCCGACCGCTTCGCGCGCCGCAAAAAGCGCCTGGAACGGCCCGACGCTCTCGCGGCCATCCTCGTCGGGGCCGACGGTCAGCGGCAGCGCCAGCAACACCAGCGAAAACCAGAACGCCATTCTTATCAAAAAGCCCATCGATCTGCCCTCTCGTCCAATGACCGGATCATGCGTCCATGCGCAATGACCTCTTTATATCAGCGACAATGGCACATGAGGCGCAAAGGACGGCTTTCCTGCTCAGCGAAAATTTTCCTCAAATTTTAGGCAAATTCGAAGCGAGGCGTTTTGCAGTGCATTAGCCTCAAATGCCGGCAATTTTCTTAACCTTGCAGTAACCATCTAAGCGATTGTTGCGCATGGATATCTTCAGAAGAGCAGGCATGCCGGCTCAGGGTTTCGCAGCCACGGGCACGCCCTTTGCACATAACGCTCCGTTTACTATGGCCACAAATGGCGGTGCATTCCGGTGCCGGCGCTCCAATTTTTGCCGCAGCGCGCTCGTTGTTCCGGTCAGCCTTATTCATTCCTTAAACGCTGGATGCGAGTTTCAAACAAGCAAAAGCGACCTGCAAAGCAGGGGCAGTCACGACCGGGTGCGAGTGCGTTGAGTTTGACAACTGCCAGATATATTGAACTGCCTGGCGCGCTGGCGGCCGGTTGCGAACGCATGGTCCATCCGGCCATCATCGGCCAGGGCGATCGCCTGCGCCAGCGCCGGTTCATCGGCATCATGCTTGCCGCTCCGTTCTTCGCCGCCGGTGCGGCGGTGACACTGGTCACCTCGGGCATGGGCGCCGCCGTCACCGTCGCAGCCATTTTCGCCGCCTTCGGTCTTTGCTGGTTCGCCGCCTTGCTGGTGGCGGCGTCAGGCAAGATGGCGCTGGCAGCCCAGGTTGCCCTTGCCGCCGGCGGTCTTGCGCTTGCCGGCGCCGTCGCGGCAGCAGGCGGCCTGGCGTCGCCGGTTGCGCTGCTGGCCCTGGCACTGCCATTCGAGGCCTGGTGGATCGGCGGTTCAAAGCGCGCGGCACTTTGGGGCGGCCTCTCGGCCTTGGCCGCAATGCTGCTGCAGCCCTTTGTCGCCTCTGTCGTCCCGCTCGGCGGGGCGCAAGTCGCGGCGTGGCACTGGCTGCTGCCGCTCGCCTGGGGCCTGACGCTGGTTCCCCGGCTCGCAGCCCTAGGCGATGCCGCACGCGCGCAGCCCGCGCTGCTTCCAAACGACCGCCTTGAAGACATGATCGACGCCGTTGTCCTGCATGTCGCCCGGCATGGCGAGGTCCTGGATGCCTCGGCCAAGGCGCGCACCATCCTGAAGCTGCCGCCGGAACTGCTTTTCGGCGCCGGGCTGTTCGACCGCATCCACCTGTCCGATCGCGTCGCTTATCTCAGCGCGCTTGCCGACATGCGCGATGGCGCCCTGGCGCGCCGGCTCGATCTTCGGGTAAGGCTGCCGCAGGACGGCAGCGCCTCGACGGCCGACAATTACCGGCCATTTCAGCTCGAACTGATGCGCGCCGAAGAGCAGCAGGAGACCTTCACTCTGCTGCTGCGCGAGAACGACGAGACTGCCGAATTGCGCGACGAGCTTGCTGCCGCCAATGAGGCCGCAGCGTCGGCCGAGGTGGCAAAGGGCCGCTTCCTGGCGGTCGTCAGCCATGAGCTTCGGACGCCGCTCAACGCCATCATCGGTTTTTCCGACATGCTGCTGCATGAGATGTTCGGCGGCTTCAAGGACCCGCGCCAGAAGGAGTATGTCAGCCTGGTGAAGGAGTCGGGCCAGCATCTGCTTGCCGTCGTCACCTCCATCCTTGATGTCTCGAGGATCGAGGCCGGCGCCTACGCGACCGAGCCCGAACCGTTCCGATTCATCGAAGCGGTCGAGATGTGCCAGTCGATGATGCAGCTGCAGGCGAATGCCAAGAACATCGATCTCCAGGCGCAGATTGCGCCGGACGCCGGGGAGATCAATGCCGACCGTCGTGCCGTGCAGCAGATCCTGATCAACCTCGTCTCCAATGCGGTCAAGTTCACGCCCGATGGCGGCAATGTCGTCGTCGGCGCCAAGCGGATCGGCTCGCGGCTGCATTTCTGGGTCAGGGACACCGGCATCGGCATCGCCGAGGAAGATTTTGTCAATCTCGGCAAGCCGTTCATGCAGATCCAGAACGACTATACGCGCCGCTTCGAGGGCACCGGGCTCGGCCTGTCGCTGGTCAAGGGCCTGGTGGCGCTGCACGACGGCACGATGTCGATCGAAAGCATGCCGGGCGAGGGGACGACGGTCACGATCAGCCTGCCGGTGAACGGGCCGAAGAGGAGCGCGACCGACAGGAACGGGGTGCTGCCGATGCCCGCGACCAGGACGAAAGGCGACGCGAAAGGGGACAGGAATGGCTCGCTCCGCAAAACAGCCTAAGGCGGTCAAGCGCCGCAGCGGCGCGTTCGAGGCCGGCGCGATTGCGCTGGGCGGCGCGATCTCGCGCAATCCGGTCCTGGTCGGCGGCTCGACCGCCTTCCTGGTGACGCTGTTCTACGTTTCCGCCAACGCGCTGTGGTACCAGCCGTTTCCGCATGCCGGCGCCTTCTTCGCCACCCGCAGCATCGAGGGTTTTCCGCACCCCGGCGCGGACGAACCCGAAACCACCATCAACATCCTGCGGCCCGGCCCGGCTCCGGTCAAAAGCGATCCGACCGTCGAGCAGGTCCAGGGCATCCTGAAGGATCTCGATTTCTACACGGGAACGGTCGACGGCATTTCCGGGCCGAATACCCAAAAGGCGATCCAGGCATACCAGCAGAAAGTTGGCCTGCCGGCCTCCGGTGAGATCGATGCTGTGCTGCTCGACCAGCTCGGCGCCAAGCAGACCACGGCTGGCATCCCGCATCCTGTGCCGAGGCCCGTGGATATGGCCGCTGCTCCCGTCGCCGCGCCCGATGCCGCGCCTGCGCCCATCCCGGTTTCCGCGCCGGTATCCGCCCAGGCGCCCGATGCCCGCATCGTCAAGATCCAGGCCGGCCTGAAGGCATTCGGCAATGACGACATGCAGCTCGACGGCGTCGTCGGCGCCCGCACCAAGGCGGCGATCAAGGAATTCCAGTCGCTATTCGGCCTGCCGGAAACGGGCGAGCCCGACGAGGTCGTCTACGTCAAGATGCGCGAGATCGGCCTGACCAATTGAGTGGTCAAGACGACCGCTCGCGGATAAGACGAAAATCCGGCTAAGACGCCGCGCATGTCCTCCGGAGCCTCGTCATGCGCGTAACCACCGAGTTTTGGGTGTCGGCCCTGCTGCGCCGTGTTTTCGGCGCCGGCGGCTTTGCGGCCGTCGTCAAGCGCGGCGCAACCGAGGCCGGCGCTGTCTTCGTGCTCTCCCGCGGCAGGCTGGGCGACGTCTCCCTGTTCGGCCCGGCGCCGCAGACGAGCTACGATTCGGACAAACCGGATGATCGCTTTTTCACGCTGCTCGGCGCCGGCGACGATGCCGCCGCGCTTGACGCCAGGCTTGAGCGGGAGAAAAAATTCGATCCCGACATCTGGGTGGTCGAGATCGAGGCCGCAACGGTTTCCGTCGAGGAGCTTCTCTCCGTCAAGACGCCTTGAGGCTGGCCCCTAAGCTGGCTTTGTCGTCCGGCGCTTGGTCGCCATTCGCGGCGACAGGGGTGTTGCCGCGCACCGCTAGCGACAATGTTTCGGCCTTCCAGCCGCGCACCTTGTCGAGCGCCGCCTCGTGGTGCAGCAGCCGGTAGCGGTCGAGGAAGATGCGGATCGCCTGCGGGTGCGGAAACTCCCGGGGGTAAACCGCGACCACGATCAGGAATGCCCTGTCCTCGCTGAGGTCGAGCGCCCGCAGCGCGGCGAGCAACGAGACATAGCTCGAATGCTCGGTCAGCGACCGCGCCGTGGAGAAGTCGATGTCGAGCGCGTCGGCAAGCGCGGTCTGAAAGAAGGCGGCGTTGCCGGTCAGCGCCGTCTCGCGCAGCTTGCTGTAAGTTGCTGAGCCGACGAAGGGATTGACCGATGTCGCCTCGCCCTCGGCGAGCATCATCGAGCGCAGGCGGCGCCTGGCGGTTTCGGCGGCGCTGCCGGGCAGTTTTGGTGCGCTGGGAGCGGCGGCAGTGGCTTCGGCACCGTTGCCCGCCACGTCGGCGATCGGCTCGGGCTGCCGCACGCGCACCAAGGTCGGCTTTTCCAGCGCCTTGATCAACTGCGCGATGGTCGGGTTCAAATCCTTGCGGCGGGCAATGGCGCGCGCATGCGGCAGGCCGTGGCGGCCGATCAACGCGATCAGGTCGATGTCGCCCAGCGCCCGCGAACGGACCAGCAAGGGGGCGCAGACATCGACCGGCTCCTCGCAAAGCCGCCGCACCAGGGCGGCCGGCGCATATTCGCATTCGGACAGGGCGGCGGCGACATAGCGGCGCGATTCGACCGGCACGCTGTCGAACAGCGGCAGCGTCAGATCCTCGAGCTGGGCGATCTCGCGGCGCGACGGGCGGGTCAGCGAGCAGAACGCCGACACGGCGGCGCGAAACAGCCTTTCGGCTTTTCCCGATTCCGTCCGTATGGCGATTTGCCTGAAATCCGAAGCTGACACGGAAGATACGCCCGACACTCGACACAACCCGGACCATGCTCAACCGCAACTGTGTCGGTTTCGCGCAAGGCCTGGAACAAACATCAAATTAGCCGCGATCCGTTAGCGCTCCGTTAACCCTCTGCCGGCCTTAATCACATTTGGAGGCGTTGCGTTGTGCTCCGGGGCAACCGAGAGGAATACGCGAACCATGGGCATGGTACTGTCTTTCGTGCCGCGATCGGCACCAGTCAATCGAGCAGTTCAGGACACCGGTACGCCGGCGGCGGTGATCATTTTTCCCGGCGTCCGCTACGAGCATCCGCCATTGGCGGGCCAGGCGCGACCGGCGGACCAGCCGGGCACACCACGGACGCCTGTTCCGCACCACTGAATTTGCTGGTCGTCGGGGTGAGGTCAGTAGTCCTGCAGTTCGCAGGAGCTCTGGTCCAGGAACTGCGACACAACCGGCTTCCAGCTGTCGTCAGGCACGAAGGCGCGGATGACGAAGATGCCTTCCTCGATCGGCGCCTCGACGAAGATCGCCCCTTGCAGGTCTTCGGGAAGCTCCCTGCGCACGTCGATCATCTGTGCCGGCGTCAGCACCACGGTGTCCAGCTTGCTGCCGGTCGCCGTGCGGTCGTTGAATGAATAGAAATTGTGGCCGTTGCGGTCATAGACCGACACCGACCAGAACGGCACGCTGCCCGGCGCCTTGATCCGCACCACGCCTTCGGCAAGGTCGAAGCGGCAGGCGGCGGCGTAAAACAGCGGATCCACCGACTTCACCACCGGCGCGCCGCCCGCCTCGGCATCCAGCCTGGTCATCTTGTAGAGGTCGGACGCCATCGCCAGCCGTGACCAGGCATCGCGCTCGGTAAATTCCGGCACCAGCAAAAGCACCACGATGTGGACGATGCCGGCGCCGAGCAGGCCGAGCAGGATGGCGTGCAGCAACCTACGCATTGCAGCCAGCCTTGACGATCCGGGGCAGCGACACGTCGGAAAGGCCGGTGCTTGAGGCAATCGGCGTGTCGTAGAAGGTGAGCACGAAATACATCCGGCCAAAACCTTCGGTCAGAAGCCAGTTGCCGGGGGCCGGACGGTTGCCGACGGCGATGATCACCGAATTGTCGGGCTGACGCAGCACCTGGTAGGATTGCAGCGCCGCCAGCCTCGGCTTGCCGGTGTCGACCACGCCGAGCGATTGATCCGCGGCATAGAGCGTCCAGAACCGGGCGGTCGGGAAACTGCCTTCGATCCTGTAGTCGCATTGCCGCTGAAGCTCATCGCCGGCCGCATCGCGTTCGGCGATGAAGGACAAGCCTTCCGCCTTGCCGAGCGCCAGCACGCCCTCGCGCGCCACGCGCGCCTTCGAATAGGGGTCGGCATCTTGCGTGCCGATCTCGGGGAAGGCGGTCCATTGGCCGATGCTGATCGCGCCGACGCCGCTCTGCGCCTGCAGCGCATACCAGACGCTGCCGCCGCCGAGGCCGATGGCTATGGCAAGCGAAAGCAGCGTGAAAAAGGCGGTCTTGAGCATGAAGAACCGGGACGAGAGAATTATCGTTCGGGGATATAGCGGGGCAGGCCACAGAGCAAGCAGCGCTGTGGAATCAAAGCGCCGACAGGGTCTCCGGTGTCTGCGGCGAGCCGAGCACGGGCGCTGTCTGGAACACCTTGGTCATCTCGCGCAGCGTCTGTGTCGTGCGGCTGGACAACACCGCCGGGCGCTCGGCCGCGGCATCGGCGGCTGCCTGATCGGCGTTTTTCTTCTCCGCTTCCTCGGCTTTGGCCGCGATCTCTTCGTCGACGAAGGGCTTGTCTAGGCCGGGGATCGGCTTCAGGTCGATATTCTGGTGCGCGTAGACCATCAGCCGCTGCCACACCATCGCCGGCAGCGTGCCGCCGGTCATGTTGCGGGTCGGGGTGAAGTCGTCATTGCCGAGCCAGACGGCAGCCGTGTAATTGCCGGTGAAGCCGACGAACCAGGCGTCGCGGTAGGATTGCGTCGTCCCCGTCTTGCCAGCGACGACGATGTTGGGCAGCTGCGCGCGCCGCGCGGTGCCGATCGCCGGCACCGCAGCCAGCATGGTGTTCATGTATTTTAAAGCCTGTTCCGACAGAACCCGATGCGGCGCCGGCGCATCCTTGGCAAAGTCGTAGACGACATCGCCGGTGCGGGTGACGAGCTGGGTGATGCCGTGCCGCGAGCCGGCGAAGCCGTTCTGCGCGAACACGCTGTAGCCCGTCGCCTGGTCCATGACCGTCATGCCCGATGTGCCGAGCACCATGGTCTTGTGCGACTCCAGCGGCGATTCCACGCCGAATGATTCGGCCATCGCCTTGATCGGGCCGATGCCGAGATAGTCCTTGGCCAGCCGTACCGGCACGGTGTTGATCGATTTGGCGATCGCCGTGATCAGCGTCACATTGCCGGCCGAGCCGCCATTGTAATTGTGCGGTGACCAGCCGCCCCAGCTGATCGGCCCGCCTGAGACGACGGAGTCCGGGGTGAACCCGTGCTCCATGGCGGTGGCGTAGACGTAAGGTTTGAACGAGGAGCCGGTCTGGCGCAGCGCCTTGGTGGCGCGGTTGAACTGGCTTGCGCCATAGTCGCGGCCGCCGACAATGGCGCGCACCGCGCCATTGGTCTCGATCACCACAACGGCGCCCTCGGTGACGTTGTACTCCTTGCCGAACTGGCGGAGATGGAATTCGACGGATTCTTCCGCCGCTTTCTGGATGTTGGCGTCGAAAGTGGTGTGGGCGACCAGCGAATGCTGGCCGGGCTTGGCGATTTTCTTGACCTCATCGAAGGCCCAGTCGAGGTAATAGTCCGGGCTCTTCTGCTCGCCGCGGTCGACGATCTCGGCCGGATGCAGCCTTGCCTGCAGCACCTGGCCTTCGGTCATGAAACCGGAATCGACGAGGTTCGACAGCACCACATTGGCGCGAGCGCGGGCAGCGGGCAGGTTGATGTGCGGGGCGTATTTGGTCGGCGCCTTGAACAGGCCGGCCAGCATCGCCGCCTCGGCGAGGTTCAGATCCTTGACGCTCTTGCCGAAATAGAAATCCGCCGCCGCCTCGATGCCGAACGTGCCGCCGCCCATATAGGCGCGGTCGAGATAAAGCTGCAGGATCTCCTTCTTCGACAGATTGGCCTCCAGCCACAGCGACAGGAAGGCTTCCTTGATCTTGCGTTGGAAGGTCCGCTCATTCGACAGGAACAGGTTCTTGGCCAGCTGCTGGGTGATGCTGGAGCCGCCCTGGACGACGGAATTGGCCCGCACATTCTCGAAGATGGCGCGCGACAGGCCGAGCACGTCGATGCCGTAGTGCTCGAAGAAGCGCCGGTCCTCGGTCGCCAGCACCGCTTTGATGACATGGTCCGGCATCTCGTCGACAGGCACGGAATCGCGCTGGATGATGCCGCGCTGGCCAATCTCGTTGCCGTAGCGGTCGAGGAAGGTGACGGCGAAATCGCCCTGACTGCGCCAGTCGCCGGTGGTGATCTGGAAGGCCGGCATCGCGAGTGCGAGCAGCACGACGACGCCGCCGGCGCCCATCGTAAAACCTTCGCTCAGCACCTCGATGATGCCGCGTCGCCAGCCGGTGACTCGGAAGCGCCGCGAAAAAATGGTTGCCGATTCCCAGAACTGGCCGGCCTTGAAGCCGATTTCGTAGAGCGAGGAATCGATCCACGCGTCCACCGCCAGCAGTGCGGCGGCGATCGGACCTCTTCGTCTTGGACGTCGTTCTAAAGGACTGGCCATTCCCGAAACTCACCCAACCCACCTGAGAACCGCAAGCGGGCAATTTCAGGGCGGGCATACCCGGCGAAGACTATTCTTCCATTTCAGCCCGGCTCACAAGGGCAGCCAGGCCACACCGCACGGTTTGTTGAGCGCCGCCCGGATCGTGACGCTGGAGGTCGACGCCGTCGATGCCGACGCCAGTGGCTTCGAGCCAGTCTGGCACAAGGGCCGGCGCGTCGGCTTCGTCGCCCCAGCCGGCTATGGCTACACAATAGGCAAAAGCGTCGCGCTGACGTTGCTGGGCGACGAATTCGCCGGGGAGGGGACCGCGCTTTGGGTGCACATTGTCGGCGTCGAGCGGCCGGCGCGAATTATTCCGGCCTCGCCATACGACCCCCAGGGCAGGCGATGCGGCAATGAGGAGTTTTGGCCATGGTCGATGACATTATAAGGGAGACCAGGCGCGAGCGCCGGCGCGGGCACACCGGTGAGGCCGGCAGCGGGTCAAGCCGCCACCCGAACTATCGCTCGCTCAAGAACCCGTTCCTGCCGCAGCCGGTGTTTTCGGACGACCGGGTCGCGGCCATCCACGACACGGCGTTGCGCGTGCTGGAAGAGCTCGGCATCAAGGTGCTGCTGCCGGAGGCGCGCACCATCTTCGCCCGCTCCGGCGCGATGGTCGACGAGGACAGCCAGATGGTGCGCATCGGCCGCGATATCGTCACCGCCGCACTGGCCTCGGCGCCAAAATCCATCCGGGCGCTGGCCGGCAATCGCAGCCGCGACCTCACGCTCGAACTCGGCTCGATGACGTTCCTCGCCGGGGCCGGGGCGCCCAACGTCACCGATCTCGAACGCGGACGGCGTCCGGGCACGCTCGCCGCTTTCGAAGAACTGACCAAGCTTGTTCAGAATTTCGACGTGCTGCATATGCTCGGCCCCTGGATCGAGGCGCAGGATGTCGACAACCATTTGCGCCACTATGCCGTCAACCGTGCGCAACTGACCCTGTCGGACAAGTTCCCCTTCGTCTTCGCGCGCGGCATGCCGCAGGTCGAGGATGGGTTCGAGATGATCAGGCTGGCGCGCGGGCTCTCGCAGGACGAGTTCCTGGCCGGCGTCCATTGCTACACCGTGATCAACACCAATTCGCCGCGCCAGCTCGATATCCCGATGGCGCAAGGCATCATCGACTTCGCCAAGGCCAGCCAGGTCTCTGTCATCACGCCCTTCTGACTGGCCGGCGCCATGGCGCCGATCACCGTCGCCGGCGCATTGACGCTGCAGCATGCCGAGGCGCTGGCTGGTCTCGCGCTGGCGCAGATGGTGCGGCCGGGCGCACCGGTGGTTTACGGATCCTTCTCCTCCAATGTGGACATGAAGTCCGGCGCACCGGCCTTCGGCACGCCCGAGCACGTCAAGGCGACGCTGGGCGCCGGCCAGCTGGCGCGCTTCACCGGCCTGCCTTGGCGGTCCGGCGGCGGCAGTGCGGCCAACATTTCCGATGTGCAGGCGGCGCACGAGACGCAGTTCGCGCTGTGGGGCTCGGTGCTTGCCGGTGCCACCGTCTGCATCCATGCCGCCGGCTGGCTGGAGGGTGGCCTCAGCGTCTCCTACGAGAAGCTGATCACCGATATCGAGGTATTGCAGACGGTTGCCGAACTCTGCGCTACGACCCCCGGCGACGAGGATTCGATCGGCTTCGAGGCGATCGCTGAAGTCCAGCCGGGCGGGCATTTCTTCTCCGCCGGCCACACCATGACGCGCTACCGCACCGCCTTCTACGAGCCGCTGGTCGCCGACTGGTCGAATTTTGGCATCTGGACGCAGTCCGGTTCGAAGTCGGCCACCGAGCGCGCCACCGGCATCTGGAAGCGGACGCTGGCCGACTTCCAGCCGCCGGCGTCGGCCGTTGCCACATCCGATGTGCTCGACGAGTTCATTGCCCGCCGCACCGAAGAGGGCGGAGCGTTGCCGGTGTCGTGAGGTTGGCAGCCGTCACATCGGCCGCTTGTCGCCGGTCTTCGACGGCTCGCGGCGAATCGGCCCGGCATCGGCCTGCCTGTGCTTGTCGGCGGCAATCCGGCGGATGCGATCGAAGCGGCTCTCCTCCGCCGGCTTGGTCGCGGATACAGCGTTTGGCTTCGGGGCAAATGTGATCATCTGTCGATCTCCCTGTCGTTGCTGACTGGTCTTGACTGACTGACGGAAATTCCTGGCTCGCCGGGGAAATGTCCCCGGCAGCCTGTTCTGATTTATGCCCGCCCAGATTCCCAGGCGGGCAATTTTCGGGCGATGGTCAGTAGCCGCCCATGCCGCCACCGCCGCCCGCAGGCGCCGCATCCTTGGCCGGAACGTCGGTGATCATCGCTTCGGCGGTGATCAGAAGCGCTGCAATCGAGCCGGCATCCTGCAGTGCGGTGCGCACCACTTTCGCCGGATCGACGATGCCCGCCTTGATCATGTCGACATAGACCTCGTTCTGGGCATCAAAGCCCTGATTGTGGTCCTTGCTGTCGGACAGCCTGCCGACGACGATCGAGCCTTCGACACCGGAATTCTCGGCGATCTGGCGGATCGGCGCTTCGAGTGCCCTGAGCACGATCGAAATGCCTGCCGTCACATCGTCATTGGCGCCAGTCAGCCCGGCCAGCGCCGATCTGGCGCGCAGAAGCGCCACGCCACCACCGGGCACGATGCCTTCTTCCACCGCCGCGCGCGTCGCATTCAGCGCGTCGTCGATGCGGTCCTTCTTTTCCTTCACTTCAGACTCGGTGACGCCGCCGACGCGGATCACGGCGACGCCGCCGGCGAGCTTGGCCAGCCGCTCCTGCAGCTTCTCCTTATCGTAGTCGGACGTGGTCTCCTCGATCTGGCCCTTGATCTGCGCGATGCGCGCCTGGATGGTCGCCTTGGTGCCGGCGCCGTCGATGATCGTGGTGGTGTCCTTCTCGATCAGTACGCGCTTGGCGCGGCCAAGCATCTCGATGGTGACGTTTTCGAGCTTGATGCCGAGATCCTCGGAAATCATCTGGCCCGATGTCAGCACGGCGATGTCTTCCAGCATCGCCTTGCGGCGATCGCCGAAGCCCGGCGCCTTGACGGCCGCGACCTTGAGGCCGCCGCGCAGCTTGTTGACGACCAGCGTCGCCAGTGCTTCGCCTTCGACGTCTTCCGAGATGATCAGCAACGGCCTGCCGCTCTGCACCACTGCTTCGAGGATCGGCAGCATCGCCTGTAGATTGCCGAGCTTCTTCTCGTGGATGAGCACGTAAGGCTCTTCCAGTTCGACGCGCATCTTGTCGGCATTGGTGACGAAATAGGGTGAGAGATAGCCGCGGTCGAACTGCATGCCTTCGACGACGTCGAGTTCGGTGTCGGCGGTCTTGGCCTCCTCGACGGTGATGACGCCGTCATTGCCGACCTTGTCCATCGCCTTGGCGATCATGGCGCCGACGCTGGCATCGCCATTGGCGGCGATGGTGCCGACCTGCGCGATCTCGGCCGACGACTTGACCTTCTTGGCCTTCGCCTTGATGTCCTTGACCACGGCGGCGACAGCCTGGTCGATGCCACGCTTGAGGTCCATGGGGTTCATGCCCGCGGCAACCAGCTTGGCGCCTTCGCGCAGGATCGATGCGGCCAGCACCGTGGCGGTGGTGGTGCCGTCACCGGCGAGGTCGTTGGTCTTCGAAGCCACTTCGCGCACCATCTGCGCGCCCATGTTCTCGAACTTGTCGGCAAGCTCGATTTCCTTGGCCACCGTCACACCGTCCTTGGTGATGCGCGGCGCGCCATAGGCCTTGTCGATGATGACGTTGCGACCCTTAGGGCCGAGCGTGACCTTCACCGCATTGGTGAGGATCTCGACGCCGCGCAACATGCGGTCGCGCGCGTCAGTGGCGAATTTGATTTCCTTGGCAGACATTTTTTTCAATCCCGTTGGTGTGGTGAAGCAAGCGGCTCGCCGGAGCCTGGCAAAGCCAGACCGGTCAAGCGGCCTTCTTGGCTTTGACGCTCTTCTCGGTGACGACCGTCCCGCTCTTTCCGATATTGGCCGTCTCGCTCTTGTCGATCACGCCCATAATGTCGGCTTCCTTCATGATCAGCAGGTCCTCGCCGTCGATCTTGACCTCGGTGCCCGACCATTTGCCGAACAGGATGAAGTCGCCGGCCTTGACGTCGAGCGGAACAAGCGTGCCGTTTTCGTCGCGTGCGCCCGGCCCAACGGCGATGACTTCGCCTTCCTGCGGCTTTTCCTTGGCATTGTCGGGAATGATGATGCCGCCCTTGGATTTGACATCGCCTTCGGCGCGCCGGATGACGACGCGGTCGTGGAGTGGCCGAAACTTCATGAGAACTTCTTTCTGGGGCCGGCATAGGCGACCGCGCCGTTCTTATAGGCGCGTTGGCACTCGATAGATAGGAGTGCCAAAAATTATTCGTGGCCAAAATTAAATATTAAAAAGTATTATGATGTCTGCCGGGTTCGAACCGTCGCGAGGCGCCTAGATATTTTCGAAAAATTGAATTTCGAGGCCAAAGCGACTATTTATATCGTAAGTTCGATTTCACCATTTCAGGCACGAGGAGATTTAGGCGATGGCCGAAGGCAATCAGAGCATCATGGAAAAAGCTGAAGCCCGCTTCATGGACAAGCAGAAGAAGACGGCCGAGCGCAACAAGGCAACCTCCGACTACATGTCCGAAGCGAGGGCCAGGGAGATCAAGACGGCAAGGCTCAGGGAATTGCGCCTGGCCAAGGAAGAGGCCGACCGCGTCGCGGAAGCCTTGAACCCGACACCGAAGAAGAAGCGGGCTACCGTCAAGAAAGCCGCCGCCGCGCCGAAGGGGGGCACGTCATGAGCCTGACATTCCCCAATCCAAGCCGCTTCTATGACGAGGCCGGCAAGCGCATCCGCTTTGTCGGCCATGACGGCATGTTCCAGATTTCCTTCTCTGTCGCCGCCGATGCCCTCTCGAAGGCGCCATCAGGGACGGCGACCGCGGAAGCCACCTATCTGGCGGCCTTCGATACCGCGTCCAGCTCCATCCATGACATTGCCAGCAAGGCCTACGCCCGCACCCGCAAGAGCATTTATGTGCTCACAGCCGCAGATTTCGGCTAGCGCGCGTTCGTCTTGCATCAGAGCGGCTGAGATCAGCGTGCGTCAGGACTTGCGGTCGGCTTTTGCCCGCCGCTTGACGTCCCGGCTGTTCAGGCGGTCGGCCATCGCTTCCGCATCGCGCAAATTCATGGCCACCATTACCTGTTGCTTAAGCTCGACAGGCTGGCCGGTGAAGATGTCGAAGATAGTCCAGCTCTCGGGCTCGTCCATGCGCAACGCGTAGCGGTTTGCCATATCGGCATCAGGCCCTTGACATGAAAAATGCCGCCGCCAGGATCAGGATTGTCCAGGCCACCACCGACAGCTTCAAGGCCAGGCCGCCATGCATTGAAAGTATCTCGCGCATGCGCAGGGCCACGGTCCTCTTCGACAGGGCGGGTGCTGCCGCAATCGCGACCGGGGGCTTGACGCAGAGCTTTCCAAAAGCCGGCAGCAGCGGTGGCGTTCGCATGAAATGACCTCGAATTGCCGGAGAAAACAGGGCTCCTCATAACACCCTTCTTGAAACTCCCCGCATGCCAAATAGAACCCGGTCCGTGAAAGGGCCATGCCGCCCGATTCGCCGCCTTCATCAGGCGGATCGTCATCTGGCGAAATCCGTGCAACGCGGTTAGGTTGCGCGCGAAACTGAGGTTGTTCAAAGCGTGACAGGCGAACGGAGACGACGATGACGGCGCCCGGCGATTTGCTGCAAGCCTTGTTCATGAGATTGAAGAGCGATGCCTCGCTGACGGCGCTGCTCGGCGGCGCCGGGTTGCGCGAGCAGGCGGCCGATAGTGCCGCCTTCCCTTATGTGACCTATGGCAGGACCAGCGCATTCGATCTGGACACCGGCGCCGACAATGATGACGACCAGCTCATCACGCTGCATGTCTGGTCGAAGGCGCAAGGCGAGGCCGAGACGCGTCTGATCATGGACAGCATCCGGGCGCGCCTTGACGGCGCCGCTTTCGCCACCGGCTCGCGCGACCAGACCCGCCTGTCCTTGGAGTTCGCCGAGGCCCGCTACGACGAGGACCTGGCGCTCTACCACGGGGTGCTGCGGATACGCGCCCTCACCGAGCAAAGTGATTGAAGCAACCTAGATTTGCGCCTGGATCTCGGCCTTGTCGATGACTGACCACACCTCGCGGATGCGACCCTCTCCGAATTCGTAGAAAACATTCTCAGCGAACGACACGCGCTTGCCGTTCACCGGCAGGCCGAACAGCACGCCCTTGGGATGACAGTCGAAATGCAGGCGCGCCGCCACGCGCGGCGGCTGGCAGACCAGCAGTTCGATGTTGAAGCGGAGGTCGGGAATCGCCTCGAAATCGCCTTCGAGCATACGGCGATAACCCGACAGGCCGAGCATTTCGCCATTGTGCTGCACCTCGTCGCCGACAAAGTCTCCAAGTTTCGCCCAGTCCTGGGCATTCAGGCAAGCGATATAGCCCCGGTAAAGGTCGGCAAGGTCTTTATCCGTCATGGCGCACTCCGATGATTTGGCGTTTCCCGCGCTATTTAGGGCGGCCCTTCAGAATGGTCTCGCCTTGACCTGTTCCCAATCTGGCTGCGAATTGAGAACCTGCGCGCAAACACCATAGCCGCGCAGCCGGTTTTCCGGCTATGAATCCATTGCCCGGTCTGAGGGACTGGGCGGTAGGATCGCATTCATTCGTTGCGCGCGCAGGGGGTATTGCGGGGATGGATTTTCACCCGTTTACCGTTCATTTCACGTTCAGCACAGTTGCGTTACAACGCCGACCATGAAAACGCTTCGCTCTCATGTCAGAACCGCGATACTGGCGCTCACAGCGGCCGGCCTGTTGGCGTCGCAAGCGACGCCGGCAGCCGCGGCGGATTGCTACGCGATCGGCCAGCAGGTTGCCGAGCAGAATGGCGGCACGCTGGCCAAGGCTTCGCAGACGACGCGTGGCGGCCAGGAGGTCTGCGTCATCGTCGTGCTTGTGCCGGGCAAGGACGGCCAGCGTCCGCGCCGCTCCGAGATCGTCGTCCCGGCGAACTGATCCAATCTTCCCCCTTGCAGGGTCGTTTCCCAGACCACCGGAATCGGCCTATAGCTGACCCATCAACAGGCCTGACCGATCATGCGCGTACTCGTCGTCGAAGATGACAAGGATCTCAACCGGCAACTGGCCGACGCGCTGGTCGATGCCGGCTATGTCGTCGACCGCTCCTATGACGGCGAGGAGGGGCATTTCCTCGGCGACACCGAGCCCTACGATGCCGTCGTGCTCGACATAGGCCTGCCGCAGATGGACGGCATCAGCGTCGTCGAGCGCTGGCGCCGCAACGGCCGCAAGATGCCGGTGCTGATCCTGACAGCGCGCGACCGCTGGAGCGACAAGGTGTCGGGCATCGATGCCGGCGCCGACGACTATGTCACCAAGCCGTTCCACATCGAGGAGGTACTGGCCAGGGTGAGGGCGCTGATCCGCCGCGCCGCCGGCCATGCCTCGTCCGAGCTCACTTGCGGGCCGCTGCGCCTCGACACCAAGGCCTCCAAGGCCGATGTCAACGGCGTGCCGCTGAAGCTGACCTCGCATGAGTTCCGCCTGCTGGCGTATCTGATGCACCATATGGGCGAGGTGGTGTCGCGCACCGAGCTGGTCGAGCATCTCTACGACCAGGATTTCGACCGCGATTCCAACACCATCGAGGTCTTTGTCGGCCGGCTGCGCAAGAAGATGGGCATCGCCATGATCGAAACCGTGCGCGGCATGGGCTATCGCATGCGTGAGCCGGAGGCGTAAGGCGGAACCGCTCCCCATACCAGCAAGGAAGCCTTTTTCGGCGCGGCTCTGGCCTCGCTCGCTGGCCTTCCGCGTCATCGGCTTTTCCACGATCTGGGCGATCCTCACCCTGATCGTCATCTTCACTCTGATCACCACGCTCTACCGCCAGGCCAGCGAGCGCGGCTTCGACAGCCTGCTGTCGGCGCATCTGTTCAATTTGATCGGCTCCGTCGGCGTTTCCGAAACCGGCCAGCTCACCGGCGCTCCCGACCTTGGCGACCTGCGCTTCTCGGAGCCGAATTCGGGCTGGTACTGGTCGGTGGAGCCGGCTTCCGAAGGCGTGCACGGCAACCTTCATTCGTCCTCGATGACCACGACGATCCCGTCGCCGACCGTTGCCGAGGTGCCTTTCAATTCCAGTTTCCAGCGCAGCTATTCCACCGACGGCATCGGTGACGAGGAACTGCAAGTGTTCGAAAGCGAATTCGTCCTCGATGCCAAGAACCGCGCCGCGCGCTTCCGCGTGATGGGCAACAAGACCGAGCTCGAGCACGAGATCGCCACCTTCCAGGGCCGCCTGTTGACCTATCTCAGCCTGTTCGGCGTCGGCATGATCGCCATCAATGCGATCGCTATCCTGCTCGGCCTCCAGCCCTTGCGCCGGGTTCGCAACGCGCTTGCCCAGGTGCGCGAAGGCACGGCGCAGCGGCTCGATGGCCGGTTTCCCGCCGAGATCGAGCCGCTCGCCAACGAAACCAATGCGCTGATCGAAAACAACAAGCGCATCGTCGAGCGCTCGCGTACGCAGGTCGGCAACCTTGCCCATTCGCTGAAGACGCCGCTCGCCGTGCTGATCAATGAGGGCCGGGCTCTAGGCGGCGGCAAGGGCCAGCTCATCGCCGACCAGGCGGCGTCGATGCAGAAACAGGTCGACCACTACCTGCAGCGGGCACGGGTCGCGGCGCAGCGCGACAGCGTCGTCTACCGCACGCCGGTGACGCCGCTGGTGCAGCGCATGGTGCGCGTGCTGCAAAAACTCAAGCCTGATGTCAGCCTGTCGCTTACGCTGCTGGCGGCCGACATCGTCTTTGCTGGCGAGCGCGAGGATTTGGAGGAACTGCTCGGCAACCTTCTCGACAATGCGATGAAATGGGCGAAGAGCACTGTTGCCGTATCCGTCACGCCGGCCGCAGCCGGCCTGTTCGAGCTATCGATCGAGGATGACGGTCCCGGCATCCCCGAGGACAAGGCCCGCGATGTCTTGAAACGCGGCCGGCGCCTCGACGAGACAAAGCCGGGAACCGGGCTCGGACTTGCCATCGTTGCCGACCTCGTCAACGAGTATGGCGGGGCGCTGGCGCTGGAACGCTCCACGATGGGCGGGCTGAAGGCGGTTGTGCGCTTGCGGAGCTTGCAATGATGTACTGCCCAGGGCCAATCGACACGGCCGAATGCCTGTGTTATGGCGGCCCCTCGATTGCACAAAAGCCGTTAAAAACGGCCAAATTTCCGACAAATGTCAATAGTATGACGTCCTGACGCCCCCGATGACGCGGCCCCCAGCGCATCCCGTTCAAGAAAACCGGTTGTTGGCATGAAGATTCGCGTTGCGCTCGTTTCCGCACTGCTCGCTCTTTCCGGCTGCGGAACGCTGGGCAAGGGCAGTGGCCCGGATATCTCCATCACCAATCCGCCCGCGTCACCTCCCTCGGGTGCCAAGGTCGCGACGACGATCATCTCGGCCATGGCTGGCGGGCTCGTCGGCGGGTCGATCGGCAGCGGCCTGACCAGCACCGAGAAGCGCAAGGCGCTCGAGGCGGAGTACAAGGCGCTCGAATATACCGCGAGCGGCCAGAAGGTGACCTGGAAGGGCGACAGTTCGGCCCATTCCGGCGAAGTCGTCGCGGCCCAGCCCTACCGCGTCGGCTCGCAGGATTGCCGCCAGTACACCCATACAGTGTTTACCGGCACGGGCGGCCAGACCGCGCGGGGCACCGCATGCCGCAACGCCGACGGCAGCTGGACGCCGCTGACCTGAACATTGGGCCGGGGTCGGAATCCCGTCAAAGCGTCGCAGCGACCTCATGTTGTGAGAGCAGGGCTCTCGCTCTATTGGAAGAACCATGCTGTTCTGGGTCATAGCCGCACTCCTCACGCTGGGCGCAAGCCTGGCGGTGCTGCTGCCGCTGACCGGCGGCGGCACGGACGCTCCGACCAGCAGCGACCATGACCTCGAAGTCTATCGCGATCAATTGGCCGAGCTCGAGCGTGACGCCGCGCGCGGCCTGATCCAGCCGGCGGAAGCCGAGGAGGCGCGCGCCGAAATCGCCCGCCGCATCCTTCGGCTGGGAAATGCCGGCCAGGCCGATGCCGCGACGCTTCAGCAGCCGTCAAAGGCGGCCAGGCTGGTGGCGACATCAGCGGTGCTGATGGTCCCGCTGCTCAGCTGGGGCATGTACAGCCAGCTCGGCTCGCCCGATCTGCCGTCGCAGCCGCTTGCCGAACGGCTGGCCAAGAATCCGGCCGATAGTTCGGTCGATGAGTTGGTGGCGCGCGCCGAGGCCCATCTTGCCGCCAACCCTGGCGATGGACGCGGCTGGGACGTGCTCGCCCCGATCTATCTGCGCCTGCAGCGCTTTCCCGATGCCGTGACCGCCTATCGCAATGCCATCCGCCTCGATGGCGACACGGCTGCCCGCGAGGCCGGTCTCGGCGAAGCGATTGCCAATGCGGCCGGCGGCATCGTTTCGGCCGATGCGCAATCCGCTTTCGAACAGGCGCTAAAACTCGACCCGGCAAACGCGAAAGCCTCGTTCTATTTGGCGATGGCGCTGGCCCAGGAAGGCCGCATACCCGAGGCAACCACGGCTTGGCAGAAAATGCTCGATTCCCTGCCGCAGGATTCGCCATGGCGCGGAGCTGTCCAACAGGCACTGGCCGAGGCCGCCAACCGCAGCGTCGCGTCAGGAGAGCCCGCCAAAGGCCCCGACGCCGCAGCCGTCGATGCCGCCTCGTCGATGGCGCCGCGGGACAGGCAGGCCATGATCGAAACCATGGTCGCCGGCCTCGACGAAAAATTGCGGCAAAATCCGCGCGACACGGAAGGATGGATGCGGCTCATTCGTTCCTATGTTGTGCTGGGCAAGGCCGACCAGGCGCGGGACGCGCTGCATCGCGGTATTGCCGTGTTTGGCGCCGACAGTGAGGAAGCGAAGAAATTCACCGCCTTTGCCGCCTCGCTCGGCCTGACGGCGACGGAGTAGGACATGACGCGCAAGCAGAAGCGATTGTCGGTGATTGTCGGAGGTCTTGCCTTCCTCGGCGCCGCCACCGGGCTGACCTTCTATGCGTTGGGCCAGAAGGCCTCCTATTTCTATATGCCCGCCGATCTGACCACCGCCAGCTTGCAGCCGGGACAGCGCATCAGGCTCGGCGGCCTCGTCGAAAAGGGCACGGTCGTGCGCGGGCAGGGCGCGACGGTTGCGTTCTCGGTCACCGACACGCACAAATCGGTCAAGGTCAGCTATACCGGCATCCTGCCCGATCTGTTCCGCGAGGAGCAGGGCGTCATCACCGAAGGCAGCTTTGGCGCCGACGGCGTTTTCGTCGCCGACAGCGTGCTGGCCAAGCATGACGAGCGCTACATGCCCAAGGAAGTCGCTGACGGGCTGAAGGCCAAGGGCGTGTGGCAAGAGAGCAAGAGCCAGTAATGGTTGAGACCGGACACTTCGCGCTCGTCCTCGCCTTTGTGCTGTCGCTGGTGCAGACGCTGGTGCCGCTGATCGGCGCCCGTACCGGCAACCAGAGGCTGATGGCTGTCGGCGGTCCCGTCACGGTCACAGGCTTCGCGCTCACGGCGCTATCGTTCGCAGCACTCGCCGGCGCCTATGCAAGTTCCGATTTCTCGGTGGCGAGCGTGTGGGAAAACTCGCATTCGCTGCAGCCGCTGATCTACAAGATCACCGGAACCTGGGGCAATCACGAAGGCTCGATGCTGCTCTGGGTGCTGATCCTGACCTTCTTCGGTGCGCTGGTCGCTGTCTTCGGCTCCAACCTTCCGGCGACGCTGCGCGCCAATGTGCTGGCCGTGCAGGGGGCGATCGGCGCCACCTTCTTCCTGTTCATCCTGGCGACATCCAATCCGTTCACCCGGCTCAATCCGGCGCCGATCGAGGGCCGCGATCTCAACCCGGTCCTGCAGGATCTTGGCCTCGCCATCCATCCGCCGCTGCTCTATCTCGGCTATGTCGGGTTCTCTATCTGCTTTTCCTTCTCGGTCGCCGCCCTCATCGAAGGCCGCATCGATGCCTCCTGGGCGCGCTGGGTGCGGCCGTGGACGCTGGTCGCCTGGATGTTCCTCACCGGCGGCATCGCGATGGGCTCCTACTGGGCCTACTACGAGCTCGGCTGGGGCGGCTTCTGGTTCTGGGATCCGGTCGAAAACGCCTCCTTTATGCCGTGGCTGGCCGGCACGGCTCTTCTGCATTCGGCGATCGTCATGGAGAAGCGTTCGGCGCTCAAGATCTGGACGCTGCTGCTTGCCATCCTCACCTTCTCGCTGTCGCTGCTCGGCACCTTCCTGGTGCGCTCCGGCGTGCTGACCTCGGTGCATGCTTTCGCCACCGATCCGACCCGCGGCATCTTCATCCTGTGCATTTTGACGCTGTTCATCGGCGGCTCGCTGGCCCTGTTTGCGCTGCGCGCCTCGCGGCTGACGGCCGGCGGCCTATTCCACCCGATCTCGCGCGAAGGCGCACTCGTCCTCAACAATCTGTTCCTGACCACGGCCACGGCCACCGTGCTGGTCGGCACGCTCTATCCGCTGGCGGTCGAAGCGCTTTCGGCCGGCAAGATCTCAGTCGGCGCCCCCTTCTTCAACCTGACATTCGGCCCGCTGATGGTGCCGCTGCTGGTCGTGGTTCCTTTCGGACCATTGCTCGCCTGGAAGCGCGGTGACCTCTATGCCGTCGCCCAGCGCTTGATGGCGGCTTTCGGCGCCGCTCTCCTGGCGATGCTGGTCACCGGGCTGTTCATCGACGGCGCGTCGGTGTTCGCCGCCCTTGGTGTCGGCCTCGCCTGCTGGCTGGTCTGCGGCGCGCTCACCGACCTCGCCGTCAAGTCCGGCTTTGGCAATGTGTCGCACGCCATCATGCTGCGCCGTTTCGCCGGCCTGCCGCGTTCGGTGTTCGGCACTGCACTTGCCCATCTCGGCCTCGGGCTGACGACGCTCGGCATTGTCGGCACGCTGTGCTTCGGCACCGAAAGGATACTGTCGATGCATGCCGGCGAGAGCGTCGAACTCTCCGGCCACACGCTGCGTTTCGACGGCCTCTTCCCGGCGCAGGGTCCGAACTACAGCGAGCAGCGCGGCCGCTTTTCCCTGATCGGCGCCGATGGCGGCGTTTCAGCCGAGATCACCTCGGCCAAGCGCTTCTTTCCGGTGCGGCAGACGACGACGACCGAATCCGGCATCGAGACGATCGGCTTCAACCAGCTCTATTTGTCGCTGGGCGATGAAGGCACCGATGGATCCGTCGTGGTGCGCCTGTGGTGGAAGCCGCTGGTGACGCTGATCTGGGGCGGAGCTCTGGTGATGATGGCGGGAGCCGCAATGTCGCTGCTCGACCGTCGCCTGCGGGTTGGCGCACCCTCGCGCCGCCGCAAGCAGGCAGCCTCCATGCCGTCGGCAGGCGCGCCGTGAGCACCAGGTTCTCGTTGGCCTCGCTCACCCTGCTTCTGGCGCTGCTGTTTGCCGGCGCCGCGCAAGCGGTGAAACCGGACGAGGTTCTCACCGATCCGGCGCTCGAGGCGAGGGCGCGGCTCCTGTCGGAAGGCCTGCGCTGCATGGTCTGCCAGAACCAGTCCATCGACGAATCCGATGCAGACCTCGCCCGCGACCTGCGCATCCTGGTGCGCCAGCGCCTGGTTGCCGGCGATACCGACCAGCAGGTGATGGACTATATCGTGTCGCGCTACGGCGAGTTCGTGCTGTTGAAGCCGCGCTTCAGCCCGCGCAACGCCTTGCTTTGGGGCACGCCGGTGCTTCTGCTTCTAGTCGGCGGCATTTTCATTGTGCTGACCACACGCTCCCGCCGCTCGTTGGCAACCAAGGCGCTGAGCGCCGAGGAACAGGCGGCGCTGGACAAGATGCTGAGCGACTAGCTCGGCCATTCCTCCAAAGGCCAGTCCCCCGACGTGTGGATGGCGCGCAGGATAACAATGCTCTGACGGCCGGCGATCAGGCGCAATTCATAGGCAATGATGTAGGGCAGGCGGCCGATGGGCTTCTCATAAGTGCCTGTTACCCGGCCAGGTCGGCCCGTCGCCATATCACCAAGGCCCCGGCCCATTTCACGGATACGGTCCGCGAGGCGTCGGGCGGCGGCAGGGTTGTCCTGAGCGATAAAGGCAACTTGCTGCGTGAGATCGTCCAGCGCTTCTCGCGACCAGGTGACGAACCGCTTCACGCCTTGCCTGCGCGCCTGGCTTTCGCTGCTTCGATCACCGCGTCGAGCTCCGCCATGGCGTCGTCGTGGGGCACGACACGGCCAGCCTCTGCGTCGGCCATGCCACGTTTTATGCCTTCGATGATATCCAGCTCGCGATCGACATAGGCTGAGACCGCCTCGGCGGCGAGGAACGATTTACTACGCCTGGTATCGGTAGCGATCTGCTCCAGCTTCAGCTTGGTCTCGGACGAGACTCGAATGGTCATGGTGGTGCTTGCTGTCATTGTGAAAGCCTTGTGCTGAGTTGTGTACACCATAGGGCAGCAGGCGAGCGCAACCAAGCGATTTGTGCGACCGCCCAACATTACAAAACTTTCATGCACCGGAAATGGCGCCGTAATGTGCGCCTCTCTATTTCTCTTGTCCGAGGATGCTCTGCCTGAGCCGCATCCAGTGAAAAGAGGATACGAGACCCATGACTATCGCCCCCAACCCATATTCCCGCACCCGCAAACGCCTGTTGGCCGCCGCCGCTTCGCTGGCCATTGCCGGCGGCATCGGTTTCGGCGCCGTTGCCACTGGTACAGCTCCCGTTCTGGCCGACGCCGTGCGGGTCGAAGCGCCCCAGGTGCCGGGCTTTGCCGATGTCGTCGAGCGCGTTTCGCCGGCCGTGGTCAGCGTCAAGGTCAAGGCCAAGATCGAGCCTGCCGCCGATGACGGCTCCGACCAGTCCGACGATCCGGACGGCATGAACAACCTGCCCGACAATCCGCAGCTGCGCCAGTTCTTCAAGCAATTCCGCGGCTTTGGTGATCAGAACGGCCATGACGGCGGCAATCGTCGCTTCAGCCACCGCGACCATAACAACGACCAGCCGCGTCCGGTGGCGCAGGGTTCTGGCTTCTTCATCTCCGATGACGGCTATCTCGTCACCAACAACCATGTCGTCGAGGAAGGCTCCGCCTTCACAGTGGTGATGAATGACGGCAAGGAGCTTGACGCCAAGCTGATCGGCACCGATCCGCGCACCGATCTGGCGGTGCTCAAGGTCGATGGCGTCGGCAAGTTCACCTATGTCGATTTCGCCGACGATTCCAAGGTTCGCGTCGGCGACTGGGTGGTGGCCGTCGGCAATCCGTTCGGCCTCGGCGGCACCGTCACCGCCGGCATCGTCTCGGCCCGTGGCCGTGATATCGGCGCCGGTCCCTATGATGACTTCATCCAGATAGACGCTTCGGTCAACCGCGGCAATTCGGGCGGCCCGACCTTCAACCTTAACGGCCAGGTCGTCGGCATCAACACCGCGATCTTCTCGCCGTCGGGCGGAAGCGTCGGCATCGCCTTCGACATTCCGGCCTCGACCGCCAAGCAGGTGGTGCAGGATCTGATGAAGAGCGGCTCGGTGCAGCGTGGCTGGCTCGGCGTCGAAATCCAGCCGGTTACATCGGACATCGCCGAATCGCTGGGCCTGAAGTCGCAGAACGGGGCTCTGGTTTCGGGCGCCCAGGACGGTGGCCCCGGCAAGAAGGCCGGCATCACCGCCGGTGACGTGATCACCCAGGTCGAAGGCAAGGACGTCGCATCGCCGAAGGAACTGGCTCGTCTGATCGGCGCCTACCCACCCGGCAAGTCGGTCGACGTCACGGTGTGGCGCGACGGCAAGAGCCAGACCATCAAGGTCGATCTCGGCACGTTGCCATCCACTGACAAGCAGGCCTCGGCCGACCCGCAGCAGCCCGCGGCACCGGCAAAGCCCGCCGCGCTGGCCGATCTCGGCCTCACCGTCACCAAGTCGGAAAACGGCAAGGGCCTGGTGGTGACCGATGTCGATCCCGACAGCGATGCCGCCGACCGCGGCATCCAGCCCGGCGATGTCATCACCTCGGTCAACTCGACGGAGGTGAACGGCACCGACGACGTCGCCAAGGCGATGGCCGATGCGGTCAAGTCCGGCCGCAAGGCGGTGCTGATGCAGATCACCCGCGACGATTCAAACCGCTTCGTCGCGCTGCCAGTCGCCAAAGGCTGACATCACACAGTTTCCAGTGCGGCGGTTTCAACACCCCCGAGCCGCCGCACGGGAAGCAAGGGGCCGAACGCGTTAGTCAGTCATCGTGTTCTGCTCCCGGCGGCAGCGGGCCCCCATCGCCCGCTGCCGCTCTAACAGCGAAGCATGTCGCCCAAAAGTGCACTGCGGTTTGGCAAAACGACATGCTTGAACGAAAGCTTTTGCGCTCATGGCGGCCCCTCAATCTTCCGGCGAAATCGCGTATAACGGCTCTATGAAGATTCTCGTCATAGAAGACGATCGCGAGGCGGCCGACTATATGCAGAAGGCCTTTGCCGAGGCTGGGCACACCGCCCATGTCGCCGGCGACGGCGAAACCGGCTTTGCGCTGGCCGATGCCGGCGACTATGACGTGATGGTCGTCGACCGCATGATGCCACGCCGCGACGGGCTCTCCGTCATTGCCGGCCTGCGCTCGCGCGGCAACACCACGCCGGTGCTGATCCTGTCGGCGCTGGGCGAAGTCGATGACCGCGTCACCGGTCTGCGCGCCGGCGGGGACGACTATCTGACCAAGCCCTATGCCTTTTCCGAATTGCTCGCCCGCGTCGAGGTGCTGAACCGCCGCGCCAGCGCCAGGGAGGCCGAAACCGTCTACCGGGTCGGCGATCTCGAGCTTGACCGGCTGTCCCATTCGGTCAAGCGCGCGGCGCGCGAGATCACGCTGCAGCCGCGCGAATTCCGCCTGCTCGAATATCTGATGCGCCATGCCGGCCAGGTGGTGACGCGCACCATGCTGCTCGAAAATGTCTGGGACTATCATTTCGATCCGCAGACCAACGTCATCGACGTTCACGTCTCGCGCCTGCGTGGCAAGATCGAGAAGGGTTTCGACAAGCCGATCCTGCATACGGTTCGCGGCGCCGGCTATATGCTGAAGAGCGGCTAGAGCATGATCCCAAAAAGTAGGTACCGGTTTTTGGAGAAGATCATGCTCCAACAAAGGGGTAGGTCATGATGAGATTTCAGCCAAATCTCATCATGAGCTAGAACTCGATGGCCCTTTCCCTGCCGGCCATCATGAGGACGACGGCGGCGCGGCTTTCAGCGCTTTATTTCCTGCTTTTCGCGCTATGTGCCGTGTTGCTGGTCTTCTACATGACGTCGTTGTCGGCCCGCATGCTGACCGGCCAGACCCAGCAGACCATCAATGACGAGGTGCTCGGCCTCGCCCGTGCCTATCAGAGCGGCGGCCTGCCGCGGCTGGTGCGCGTCGTCGAGCAGCGCTCGCGCCAGCCCGGCGCCAACCTCTATCTCATTGCCGACGTCAACGGCCAGATCCTCACCGGAAACGTGCAGAGCCTGGCGCCGGGGGTGCTCGAGACCGATGGCTGGACGACCGAACCCTTCTCCTATCGCCGTTTCGGCGAAGGTGAGCTCGAACGGCAGCGCAACCAGGCTTCTGACCCGAACGGCGCGCAGCCCGGCGAGACCGAAATTCAGTCCGAGGGCGAGAAGGGCCACAACGCCATCGCGCTGGTGCTGCGGCTGCCCAACCAGATGATCATGCTGGTCGGCCGCGATCTCGGCGAGCCCGAGCGCTTCCGCGCCGTCGTCCGCCGCGCCCTGATGCTGGCGCTGGGCATGATGGGCCTGGGCGGGCTGCTGATCTGGTTCCTTGTCGGCCGCGCCGCGCTGAAGCGCATCGACAGCGTCTCGGAGGCAAGCCGCCGCATCATGGGCGGCGATCTCACGGGACGGCTGCCGGTGACCGGCGCTGGCGATGAGTTCGACCGCCTGTCGGAAAACCTCAACACCATGCTGGCCAGGATAGCGACGCTCAACGAAGGGCTGAAGCAGGTCTCCGACAACATCGCCCATGATTTGAAGACGCCGCTGACCAGACTGCGCAACCGCGCTGAGGCGACACTTTCGGGCAAGCACAAGACCACCGACTACCGGCAGGCGCTGGAAGGCACCATGGCCGAATCCGACCAGCTGATAAAAACCTTCAACGCCATCCTGATGATCTCCAGGCTGGAGGCCGGCTATTCCTCGGAGAGCACCAGCAAGGTCGATCTCGCCGCCGCGGTGCATGACGTTGTCGAGCTTTATGAGCCGGTGGCGGAGGAGGCTGGCGTGGTGCTCGAAACTGCCGCGGACGGGAATTTTTCCGTCAATGGCAACCGCGAGCTGATCGGCCAGGCGCTGTCGAACATCGTCGACAACGCCATCAAATACTCGACCGATGCGACGGAAAAGCCTGCTGTGCGCGTAGCCCTGCAGCGCGTCGGTCACGAAATCCGCCTTTCTGTTGCCGACAACGGCCATGGCATCCCTGATGACGCCGACCGCGCCAGGGCGACCGAGCGCTTCGTGCGGCTGGAAAAGAGCCGCTCGCAGCCGGGATCCGGTCTTGGCCTCAGCCTCGCCAAGGCGATCATGACTTTTCACAATGGCCGGCTTGAACTTCTGCCTGCCAATCCCGGATTGTCCGTTATCATGAGCTTCCCGGCGCGGGAGGACCATTGATGGCGGTGAGGATGGCTGCGAAACGGATCGAGACCGAATGGCGCCTGCAACTGGCGGCGCAGCTCGCGCCGCTGGATGAGACCCGCGCCCGGCGTGAACTGTCGGAGATCGCTGGCGATGCCAAGGACGAGAACCTGCCGCGGCTGGCGAAATTCCTAGGGGGCAAGGGCGCGGCCCAGGAGTTTCTCGCTGCCGTCTTCGATCTCTCGCCTTTCCTCCGCGATGTCGCGCGCCGCCGGCCGCAAATCCTCGACGCGCTGTTCGATGGCAGTGTCGAGGCTCGGCTGCTCACCATCGCCGAAGCGATCGGCAAGGCCGCCTTTTCCGAGACCGTTTCCGAATCCAGCCTGATGATGGAACTCAGGCAGTGGAAGGGTGAAGCTCACTTTCTGATCGCACTTGCAGACCTCTCCGGCGAGGCCGATGCCGCGCTGACGGTAAGGCGCCTCAGCAATCTCGCCGATGCCTGCACCTGTGCGGCGGTCGACTTCCTGCTGCGCGAGGCGCACAGCCAAGGCAAGCTCAAATTGCCCGATCCCGAAAATCCGTCACGGCAATCCGGCTGGATCGTGCTCGGCATGGGCAAGCTTGGCGCGCATGAACTGAATTTCTCCTCCGACATCGACCTCGTCGTCTTCTTCGATCCGGATGCGCCGGCAATCGTCGATCCGCTCGACGCCACAGAGCTGTTTGCGCGCCTGACCCGCAGGCTGGTCCGCATCCTGCAGGACCGCACCGGGCACGGCTATGTCTTCCGCACCGATTTGAGGCTTCGTCCCGATCCAGGCTCGACGCCGCTGGCGATCCCGGTCGAGGCAGCACTTCGCTACTATGAGGCGCGCGGCCAGAACTGGGAGCGCGCCGCCATGATCAAGGCGCGTCCCGTGGCCGGCGATCTCGATGCCGGGGATGCGTTCCTGCGGGAATTGCAGCCCTATGTCTGGCGCAAATACATGGACTATGCGGCGATCGCCGACGTTCATTCGATCAAGCGCCAGATCCATGCCCACAAGGGTCATGGCGAGATCGCGGTCAAAGGACACAACGTCAAGCTCGGCCGCGGCGGCATTCGCGAAATCGAGTTCTTCGTCCAGACCCAGCAACTGATCGCCGGCGGCCGTTTTCCGGAGCTGCGCGGCCGCGAGACGGTGCCGATGCTGGGTGCGCTGGCGGCGCGCAACTGGATCACCGCCGATGCACGCGACGCGCTCACGCAGCAATATTGGTTTCTGCGCGGCGTGGAACACGCCATCCAGATGGTCGCCGACGAGCAGACGCATATTCTGCCCGACGATGATGAAGGGCTGGAACGCATCGCCCATATGCTGGGCTTTGCCGATGCCGCCAGATTTGCCGAAACCTTTCGCGCGGCTTTGCATGAGGTCGAGCGCCATTACGCCGCGCTGTTCGAGACTGCGCCTGAATTGTCGGCCGGCGTCGGCAATCTGGTCTTCACCGGCGATGTCGACGATCCCGACACGCTGCAGACCTTGCATGGCCTTGGCTTCCAGCGGCCAAGCGACATCTGCCGCGTCATTCGGGGCTGGCATTTCGGCCGCTATCGCGCCACCCAGTCGGCGGAAGCGCGCGAGCGGCTGACCGAACTGACGCCGGCGCTGCTCAAAGCCTTCGGCCAGACGCGCCGGGCCGACGAGGCGCTGGTTCGCTTCGATGAACTCCTCGCCGGCCTGCCCGCCGGCATCCAGCTGTTTTCGCTGCTGCAGTCGAATCCCGCTCTGCTGAAGCTTATGGCGACGATCATGGGCGCCGCGCCTCGGCTGGCGGCAATCATCACAAGGCGCCCGCATGTCTTCGACGGTCTGCTCGACCCGGCGCTGCTCACCGAACTGCCCAACCGCGCCTATCTCTCAGCGCGGTTGGCCGCTTTCATCGATGGCGACAGGCCCTACGAGGATGTGCTTGACCGGCTGCGCATCTTTGCCTCCGAGCAGAAATTCCTGATCGGTGTCAGGCTGCTCGCCGGCTCGATCGACCCGGCGCGCGCCGGCCGCGCCTTTTCCGATCTCGCCGACCTCACCATCGACGCCGCATTGCAGGCGGTGACCACCGAATTCGCGCTGCGCCACGGCGGTATCGCCGGCGGCACGGTTTCGCTGCTCGGCATGGGTAAGCTCGGCAGCCGCGAATTGACGGCGGGTTCGGACGTCGACCTTATCCTGCTTTACGATCACGACCCGGATGCCGACGAGTCCGACGGCGACAAGCCGCTCGCACCGTCGCACTACTACACCAGGATGACGCAGCGGCTGATCGCGGCTGTCTCGGCGCCGACCGCCGAGGGCGTTCTCTACGAACTCGACCTGCGCTTGCGGCCATCCGGCAACAAGGGGCCGGTGGCGACCCATATCGACGCCTTCAAGAAATACCAGCGCCAGGAGGCCTGGACCTGGGAGCACATGGCTTTGGCAAGGGCTCGCGCCATCGGCGGTGACGCTGCCCTTTGCGCCGAGGTCGAGGCCGAGGTGGCGGCACTTCTGGCCTTGCCGCGCGACGCCGCCAAGGTGAGGGCGGAGGCATCCGAGATGCGCGCGCTGATCGAGAAGGAAAAATCGCCGCGCGATCTCTGGGACATCAAGCTCATCTCCGGCGGCCTCATCGACCTCGAATTCATCGCGCAGGTGGCGGTTATAACCGGGCAGGTCGAAGCCGGCCGCAGGGTGACCGCGACCGGCGAAATCCTGGCGCATCTGTCGCCGGATTTCGCCGAGGCTGACGTCAGGCAGCAGCTTTGCGAAGCCTACCAACTCTATCTGGCGCTGACCCAGATGACGCGGCTTTGCCTCACCGGTGCATTCGAACGCGATGACCTTCCGCCGGGATTGTCGGATCTGCTTCTGGCGGTGACTGACCTGCCGGATTTCGGTGTGCTGGAAGCACATCTCAAGGAAACGTCGCAAAAGGTCAGAAAGGATTTCAACCTTTTGCTTCGTACGAAACGGTCGTGAGGGCGTGAAGCGTTGGCGGCTGTTTCGGATCGCATCGGGGGTGACGATGCAACAGGAGATACCCATGAGAAAGACAACCGGACTTGCCCTTGCCTTTGTCGCGCTTGCCGGCGCCGTTGGCACCACCGCCTATGCCGAGAACAATGCCAGCGCCAGAATGCGCGAGGGCGCGATGATGCGCCTCGACAAGGCGATGAAGGATTCCAACGGCACCATCAGCTTCGACCAGTTTTCCGACGCCATGAACGCGCGGCTGAAGAAGCTGGTCGCCGATAATGGCGGCAAGCTGACAGTCGCCCAGCTCGCTGACGCGCTGGAGAAGGCGCGGTTCGAGGAAATGGCCAAGCGCATAGTTGCCCGCTACGACAGCAAGGGCGACGGCACGCTGACCACGGACGACATCACCGGGCGCGAGAAGAAGGTGTTCGCCATGCTCGACCGCAACAATGACGGCAAGATCGAGCGCAACGAACTGCCAAAGAAAGGCCGCATGGGCCGCCACCACCAATGGGACGGCGGCGACGACAGCATGGAGTGAAATGGCGATATGTCTCCGGCGGCGAAAGCCGCCGGAGCCCTTACATGACCGGGGCTACTCAGTCCTTGAACGCGGCGGAGAGCACCGCTCGCATTGGCGGGCCGTCAGGCCGCCGCCTTCACCGCCAGCGCCGGCTTCTTCACCGGAATGCGCACCGACACGATCGTGCCGACGCCTTCGGTCGAGCGGATTTTCAGCGCGCCGCCCTGCAGCTCGGCCAGCGAGCGCGAGATGGCAAGGCCGAGGCCGGAGCCGGCGTGGTTCTTCGAAAACTGGTTCTGCACCTGTTCGAAGGGGCGGCCAAGCTTGCTCAGTGCCTCCTTCGGAATGCCGCAGCCATTGTCCTCGATGGTCAGCACCAGCGCGCCTGACGTGTTGCGGGCGCGCACCGAGATATGGCCGCCCTGACCGGTGAACTTCACCGCATTCGACAGCAGATTGATGGCGATCTGCTTGATCGCCCGGCGGTCGGCGAACAGCGTCATCGTATCGGCGATGCGGGTTTCGACCGTGATCGATTTCTCCGCCGCCTGCAGCGAGATCACCCGCACCGTCTCGCGGATCAGCGGGCAGAGATCGATTTCCTCGCGGTCCACCGAGAATTGGCCGGCTTCGATCTTCGACATATCGAGTATGTCGTTGATGACGCCGAGCAGATATTTGCCGCTGCCGTTGATGTCGTTGGCATATTCCTCGTAGCGCGGCGAACCGAGCGGCCCGAACAGGCCTTGTTCCATCAGTTCGGAGAACCCGATGATGGCGTTGAGCGGCGTGCGCAGCTCGTGCGACATGTTGGCTAGGAATTCGGATTTGGCCCGATTGGCGGCCTCGGCGCGCTCGGTTTCCTTCATATATTCGCGGTTGAGCTCGACCAGTTCCTTGGCGCGCTCTTCCTCGGCCCGGCGGGCGAGGCTGAGGTCGTGGATGGTCGCCATCAGCCGGCGCTCGCTGTCGACCAGCTTTTCCTGGTGCAGCTTGATCTGGGTGATGTCGGAGCCGACGGAGACCGTGCCGCCGTCCCGGGTCCTCAGTTCGTTGACCTGCAGCCAGCGGCCGTCGGAGAGCTGCCGCTCGAAGGTTGCGCCCCCTTGCGGCCCGTTGGTGTTGGCCAGCCGCCGTTCAGAGGCGAAGGCCAGCATGCGCTCTTCAAGCACGGCGCGCGCAGCGCCCGGCATGACGTCGCGGTCCGACAGGCCGTTGTCCTTCTGGTATTTGGAATTGCACATGATCAGGCGCTGGGCGGCATCCCACAGCACGAAGGATTCGTTGATGTTTTCGATCGCGGTCCGCAGGCGCAGGTCGGCCGCCTCCGAGCGCAGCGCCAGATGCCGCTGCTCGGTGACGTCGACGGCAATGCCGATCAGCTGGATCTCAGGCGCTTCCGGGTCGATCACCTGGGCCCTGGCGCGCATCCACACCCACTGGCCGTCGGCGTGACGCATCCGGAACACCTGGTCGATATGGTCGATCTCGCGCTCGACGATTTTGTTGGCCAGCTCGAACAGGTCGCCGTCCTCGGGGTGGATGATGTCGTCGACCTCGCCGAACGACAGCATCGAGTTGCAGGGCTCGTAGCCCAGCATGTCGTACATCGAGCGCGACCAGTACATCTTGCCGCGCACCATGTCCCAGTCCCACAGGCCGCAGCGACCGCGAACCAGCGCCATGTCGATGCGCTGATGGGCTTCGAGATAGATGCGGTCGGCTGTCTGGGCGCGCGATGCCTGGCCGAAATAGGCGTAGAGGATGATGATCAGCACGCCGGCTGTCAGCACAAACAGCGTGACGTTGAGCGAGACGGTCTTGCGCCAGTTGTCGAACGCCGCTTCCTGCGGCACCAGCACGGCGGCGGCGTACTTGCGGTCCCGGGTCAGGCTCACCGCCGCGTACCAGTCCTGGCCGCCGATGCTGACATCCATGACCCCGGCGCGGTCGCCGAACATGAACAGCGGCTGGCCGTCCAGCACCAGGCTGTCCAGCGATCGCCCTTGCCAGCCGGTCGACAGCGGCGACACGGCAATGATCTTGAAGGCGCTGTCGGTGATCACAAGCACATGGCTTCTGCCCATGGCGCCCTGGCGGCTCGTGCTTTCCAGAAGATCAATTGCACCGCTGGATGCCGCGGTCGGGTCGGCCGAGATTGCGTTCGCCATCTGGCCGGCGGCGAGACCTAGCACCGCCTTGCCGTCGCGCTCGGCCTCGTCGCGCTCGTTCATCAGCGACAGCACGCGCAGTGCGGCGATGACGATCAGGAAGATGATGATGAGAGCCGGTATCGAACGGCGCAGAAGGGGTTCGGCAGCCAGGAGCCGCCGGTAGGCTGGTTCAGCGATGAGCCGCGTATTGCCGGCGAGGCCGTCGCCTCGCGCCTTGCGCCGCTCAAAAGCCGTCCCTTCGGGCGCGCCCCACGCGTCCGCCTTGGCCATAAATGGCACTCCCCGAATTTCCGTACGCTTGACGATTCGGCAACACCGCACATCCGAATCGTCTGTAAAGAATCAAAGGTGATTCGCCTTGTCCAGAGGCGCGGCCGAAAAACATTAAAAATTGATTGAAATAACGCTGAAATCCCTCCCCTTGAGGGGAGGGTGGCCCGAAGGGCCGGGTGGGGTCCTCGGCGAAGCGCTCGACTCTCTCAATCACGGTCGAAGTTGGTCGAGGTCGCGCACTGCCGCAACGACCCCACCCGTCCATCCGCCTTCGGCGGCTGTCCACCGTCCCCTCAAGGGGGAGGGATCAGGCCAGCGTTCGCTCCACAATGTCCCGCAAATCCGCCGACAGGTTCTCGGCACCGGCGATGGCCAGCAGCGCTTCCCTGGCCTTGGCTTGCCTGCCCGGCTCCAGCGAGCGCCACGAGCGCAGCGCTGTCGCCAGCCTGGCCGCCACTTGCGGATTGCGTTTTTCAACCTCGAGTACGGTCTGGGTAAAAAACCGGTAGCCTTCGCCATCGGCGCGGTGGAAGCCGGTCTGGTTGGCGCTGGCGAATGTGCCGACCAGCGAGCGCACCCGGTTCGGATTGGCCATCGAGAAAGCTGCGTGACCAGTCAGCTCGCGTACCGTGTCGACTGTCCGGGGTCCCGGCACGCTGGCCTGGATCTGGAACCATTTGTCCATGACCAGCGGATCGGCGCCATAACGGGCCTCGAAATCGGCCAGCGCCTTGATCGCCTCCGGCGAACCGTCATGGCGGTGCGCAAGGACGGTCAGCGCTGCGGCGCGGTCGGTCATGTTCGTCGCGACCTCGAAATGCCGGGCGGCGAGCGCAGCCCCTTTCGGCAGCAGCGAGAGGTAGTCGAGCAGGATGTTGCGCAGCGCGCGGCGTCCCGCACTTGCCGCGTCGGGGCTGAACGGCCCGTCGTCGGCGAGGCGGCCGTATAGGTCGGTGAACGTTTGCTGATTGGCGCGCGCGATTGCCAGCGCCAGCGCCTCGCGGGCGGCGAAGATGGCGTCGGGGTCGATATTCCTGCCGATGTCGCGAGCAATGTCGGCCTCGCCCGGAAGCGAAAGCGCCAGTGCCCGGTAAGCGGGTTCCAGCGTCTCGTCGCCGGCGATCTTGCCGGCAAGTCCGGTCAGCCTGGCGGTGAAGGCCGGCTTTGCGCCGCCGAGGATCTGGCGGAAGGCCGCTATCAGCGCATCGGTCAAAAGCGTGTTGAACGCCTGCCAGCGCGCAAAGGCATCGCTGTCATGGCCGGCGAGGAAGAACTGGTCGTCGGCCTTCTGCTCGACCGAAAGCGTGATCGGCGCCGAAAAGCCGCGATTGAGCGACACCGCCGGCCGCTCGGCAACGCCTGAGAAGCGCACCATGTGACGGCGCTTGCGAATATGGATGACACCGTCCTCGACGGCGGCGCCCTCGACGCCGCCATAGGCAACCGGTTCGCCGCCGGCGCCGACCAGCCCGAAGGCGAGCGGGATGTGCATCAGCCGCTTGCGGCTTTCCGACGGCGTCGGCGGCACCGACTGCTCGATCTCGAGCGTGAACTCGCGCGTGGCCGGATTGTGCGTCGAACTGACGGTCAGGTTCGGCGTGCCCGCCTGGTGGTACCAGAGCGCGAATTGCGACAGATCGCGCCCGGAGGCGTCCTCGAACACTTTGAGGAAATCCTCGATCGTCGCTGCTTCGCCGTCATGGCGCTCGAAATAGAGATCCATTCCGGCGCGGAACGTGTCAGGTCCGAGAATGGTGCGGATCATGCGCACGACTTCCGAGCCTTTTTCGTAGACGGTCGCCGTGTAGAAATTGTTGATCTCGCGGTAGCGGCGCGGCCGCACCGGATGCGCCAGCGGTCCCTGGTCCTCGGGGAACTGGTGTGCCCTGAGCGTGCGCACTTCGGCGATGCGCTTGACCGCGCGCGAGCGCTGGTCGGCGGAGAATTCGTGGTCGCGAAAAACCGTCAGCCCTTCTTTCAGGCAGAGCTGGAACCAATCGCGGCAGGTGATCCTGTTGCCGGTCCAGTTGTGGAAATACTCATGCGCGATGATCGCCTCGATATTGGCGAAATCGGCATCGGTGGCGGTTTCCCGGTCGGCCAGCACATATTTGTCGTTGAAGATATTGAGGCCCTTGTTCTCCATGGCCCCCATGTTGAAGTCGGAAACGGCGACGATGTTGAAGACGTCGAGGTCGTATTCGCGGCCGAAGGCCTGCTCGTCCCATTGCATCGAGCGCTTCAGCGCATCCATGGCGTAGCCGGCAAGCCCCTCCTTGCCTGGCTCGACATAGATGCCGAGTTCGACCTCGCGCCCGGACATGGTGACGAAACTGTCCGCAACCTTGCCGAGATTGCCGGCCACGAGCGCAAACAGATAGGACGGCTTGGGGAAGGGGTCGTCCCAGACTGCAAAGTGCCAGCCGTCGGCAAGCGCGCCGCTTTCGACCGGATTGCCGTTGGAAAGCAACAGCGGCGCTTCGTCCAGCCTCGCCTCGATACGCACGGTATAGACCGACAGGATGTCGGGGCGGTCGAGGAAATAGCTGATGCGGCGAAAGCCCTCGGCCTCGCATTGCGTGCAATAGACATTGCTGGAGCGGTAGAGGCCCATCAGCGCCTCATTGCTGGCCGGCGCGATCTCGGTCTCGAGCAGCAGCTGGAAACGGGGCGGCGGCCTCAAAATGGTCAGCTGGTCCGGCGTGGCGAGATACTCGGCCGGGGCAAGCTCGCGACCGTCGATGGCAATGCGCTTGAGCACCAGGCCGTCGCCGTCCAGCACCAGCGACGTCCAGGCGGCGGCGCCATCGCGGCGTTCGATCGTCAGCACTGCGGTGACACGCGTTGCGTCTGGCGAAAGGCGGAAGGTGAGGCCGGTTTGCGGGATGGAAAAGTCGTTGGGGCGGTAGTCTTCGAGCTTGAAGACCTGGCCGGTATCGGTTCGCATTCCCTTGGGTTTCCCTGTCGCTATCGGAGCCGCTGACGTGTCATGGCCCATTAAATCTAAAGTTGCGCGCTCTTTACACGAAACGGTCACTCGACAAAACTGCGCCAATGCCTATTCGGGGCGTTCCCCTTCCGCCATTATCGTGAGGCCTTGATGACCGTCGTCACATCGAAGTTCGGAATGGGCGCCTGTGTACCGCGTCGTTCGACGCGCATCTCAGCGGAGATCCGGGAAGCAACAAAACAGTGAAAGCCGGGCCTGGAGACGAAGCGGGCGGGAAACTGTCCGATCATCCCGGCGCGCATCGGCCCAATAATCGATGTCGATTTTTGGAAAGCACGATGCGCAGATTTAAAGTGTCAGAGCGTCCTTTGCGCGTCGAAGACGACGCGCGGCGCTCTAATGTTCTCACCGGGATCATGCTCAAGGTCATGTCGGTGGCGGTCTTTGTCGGCATGCAAACCTGCATCAAGGCCGCCGGCACTTTGCCGGCCGGCCAGATCGTCTTCTTCCGCTCCTTCTTCGCCATCTTCCCGATCATCGCCTTCCTGGCCTTCAAGAGAAAACTCGGTACGGCGTTCGCCACCAAACGCCCGCTGAACCACATTGCGCGCGGTGTCGTCGGCGTTTGCGCCATGGGGCTCGGCTTCTTTGCGCTGACCCGGCTGCCGCTGCCTGAGGCGATCACGCTGAACTATGCCCAGCCTTTGCTGGTGGTGGTGTTCTCCTCGCTATTCCTCGGCGAAGCCATTCGCGTCTATCGCTGGAGCGCGGTTGCGGTCGGTCTGGTCGGCGTGCTGATCATCTCCTGGCCGGAGCTGACGCTGCTCACGTCGGGCGTCGCGCTCGGCGACCAGGAGGTGCTGGGCGTCATCGCTGCTCTTGTTTCTGCAGCAATCTCCGCCAATGCCATCCTGCTCGTGCGCAATCTTGTCCAGACTGAACGAACAGCGACCATCGTGTTGTGGTTCTCGGCGACGGCGAGTGTCATGGCGCTGCTTACGCTGCCCTTCGGCTGGCAGGCGCTGACGCCGCTGCAGGCCGGTCTGCTGGTCGCAGCAGGGTTCTGTGGCGGGCTGGCGCAGATTTTGATGACGGCGGCGTACCGCCATGCCGAAGCTTCGGTGGTGGCGCCGTTCGAATACACCTCGATGATCCTCGGCGTCGTCGTCGGCTATTTCGCCTTTGGCGATATTGCCACCATCAACACGCTCGTCGGCGGTGTGATCGTCGTTGCCGCCGGCATCTTCATCATCTGGCGCGAGCGCCAACTCGGCCTGGAACGCACCCGAACGCGCAAGGCAGCGCCACCACAGGGGTGAGGAGGTCCGCGGGGTTGCTCAGCTAGCTTCCGCACGTTCCTTCGCCAGCCGCACCAGCACCGCTCGCGTCTGCTCGTCGGCCGGGAAGAAAGACTCGATCGCCAGTT
Organism: Mesorhizobium sp. C416B; assembly: GCF_030323165.1. Classification (NCBI taxonomy): domain Bacteria; kingdom Pseudomonadati; phylum Pseudomonadota; class Alphaproteobacteria; order Hyphomicrobiales; family Phyllobacteriaceae; genus Mesorhizobium; species Mesorhizobium sp. C416B. The sequence continues at coordinate 1,486,187 of NZ_CP100471.1, read as the reverse complement.
CCGACAGCGTCACGTCAAGCGGCGTGCCGAAGACGGTGATGGTGCTGATGAAGGACAGCACCTGGTCGCCATGCGCCAGCCGCAGCGGATGGACGATGCCGTTGGGCTCGACCGGCACCGGCCGCGCACCCTTGAGCCCGGACGGATAGGTTCGCAATTCGCGCTCCAGCTCGACCAGGACGGGATCGCCGGCGGCATCGTTCTGGTGTTTCAGCCGCTCCAGCAGATGCGCCCGCCATTCCGCGAGATTGACGATGCGCGGTGCGATGCCGTTCGGGTGCAGGCTGAGGCGCAGCACATTGACCGGCGGCTGGAGCAGCGACGGCTCGGCAACATCGGCCAGAAACGGGCCGATGGCGGCATTGGCGGATATCAGGTTCCAGTGCCGGTCGACGGCGAGGGCGGGGAACGGCTCATGCCCTTTGAGCACGCTCTCGACCGCGGCAAGCGCCGGCGCCAGAGTCGTATCTGTGAGTGGCCGCTCGCTGAAGCTCGGGGCAAAGCCGGCAGCCAGCAACAGCTGATTACGCTGCCGCAGCGGAATCTCAAGCTGCTCGGCCAGATGCAGCACCATCTCGCGCGAGGGCGCGGCGCGGCCGCTTTCGACGAAGGAGAGATGACGCTGGGAAATCTCAGCCTCCATTGCGAGATCAAGCTGGCTCATGCGCCGGCGCGTGCGCCATTCGCGGATCAGGCTGCCGGCGGAGGTTTGGGCTGTTGTCATCGGGCGGGATTAAGGCGGCGGGAGAGGGATTTCAATTACGTCGGAGGTTATAGCGGAGGCCGAGGCGAAATCTTCTCCCCCTCTGAGGGGGAGATGGCCGGCAGGCCAGAAGGGGTTCGACGGGATGCGACCTTCTTACGGAAGTCGCCTTCGGCGACATCTCCCCCTCCAAGGGCCCTCAAGGGGGAGATCAGCTAGCTAGCCCACCTCTCGCAACTTCGCTTTCACCTCGAGAAAATCTCGCCACGCCAGTTTCTTGTGCGCAGGGGTTCGCAAGAGATAGGCCGGGTGCAGCGTCGGCATGGCCGGAATGGCAATGCCGGAAGCCGTGGTGTGGACGCGCCAGTTGCCGCGCAGGCGCAAGATGCCTTCGCTCGTGTTGAGCAAGGTCTTGGCCGAAGGGCCACCGAGATTGACCAGCACCTTGGGATTGACCAGCTCTATGTGCCGCTCGATGAAGGGACGGCAGATTTCGGTCTCGTGCGGCGTCGGCGTGCGGTTGCCGGGTGGCCGCCAGGGAATGACGTTGGCGATATAGACCGAAGTCCGGTCAAGCCCGATCGCCGCCAGCATGCGGTCGAGCAGCCGGCCCGAGCGGCCGACGAAGGGCAGGCCCTCAATATCCTCGTCGCGGCCGGGCGCCTCGCCGACCAACATCACCGAACCTTCCGGATTGCCGTCGGCAAAGACCAGGTTCTTGGCGGTGAATTTGAGGTTGCAGCCATCGAACGACGCCATGTGCTGGCGCAGTTCGTCGAGCGTCGAGGCACTTGCCGCCATTTGCCGGGCCAGGGCCGCCTGTGCCTCGTCGGGCACCGTCGCCATGGCCGGAACGGAACGCGCCGGCGCGTCCGGCACCCGGCTTGCGTCCAGCCCGGGGCTGGCGGCGGCTTGTTCCGGAAACTTGTTTTCGCGAGGCGGCGCGGCAGGCGCCGTTGTGCGCTCGGGGCGCTTCGGTGCTGCCCCGGCAAACCGGTTCACCGGCGCGTCCTCCAACGCTTCGTCGACGCCGGCAGAGGCGTAGAAGGCGAGCAACTCGGCCAGGTCGGATCGGTTGTTGGGGGAGGCGGCAGTCATGCCGGGCACATTCGTCCGCCGAGAGACGATTTGCAAGGTTGGGCGGTTAGTAATCTCCCCCCTCGAGGAGGGACATTACGCGCTCGTCGGCTTTCGCCAATCACGAAGGGCATTTCGTGGCGATTTTCACGGCGTCTGCCGCTTACCCCGTCGGTATCCGCGGATCCTGCACCAGATAGAACGTCCAGCGCGGCGTGTAGTCGGTGATCAGAAACTCGAAGCGTCCCCTCTTCAGCGGGTCGATCTGTCCACTCTTGAACAAGAGCCGGTCATAGGGTTCGAAATCGCGGTCGAAATCGGCGTACGCGCTCGACAGGATGTTGTCGGGCGTCTTGTTGCGCTGGTCGAAGGACAGGCCGTCGCCGAACACGCTCGGCTGGTTGAGTATCTCCTGCAGCTCGAACTGGAATTCGACCCAGGCCTGGCCGCTGTTGTTGAGAACCTCGATACGCATGTACAGGATGCCGTTGGCGAATTCGCCGTTGGTGCTGAACGGCTGGATCGGTTTGGTGGTGCGGATGGTGAGCGTCACCGGCGTTGACGAATTCAGCTCCTCGGAGATGACCAACGGATCTTCCTTGGTGCCGGTGCCCGAGGCGCCGGTGATGTGGAAACCGCCAAGCTCGTCGGAAAAGGAATAGGCGCCGGTCGCCCACACCTTCACCGGCTCGGCCTGAGCGCGAACCGGCGTAAGCATTGAAAGGGCGAGAAGGATCGCTCGGCAGGTCCGGCCGGGCGGAAGGGGGAAGCGCGTCAATGAATAGCCGGACGGCGTGCGCATGGAAATAAGTATGGCCGATAAGAGAGCCGTCGAACAATTAAAATATGGGACGCTGAGCGCGGCCGCGCGCAAAACGCTTGCGGCAGAGTTGTCATCCGCGACTTTTTGTCGAAATCGGCATTGTCACGTCAGCGCCGGTTTCCTGTCGCGGATTGATGCGCTATGCAGCGCAGGAGCCAGCAAAATGCCGGAAACGGTTGGCCAGAGCGGAGGGGTTGATGAGCGAGATCGAACGCGAGAGCATGGAATTCGACGTGGTCATCGTCGGGGCCGGCCCGGCGGGCCTTGCCGCAGCGATCCGTCTCAAGCAGGTCAATCCCGAGCTTTCCGTCGTGGTGTTGGAAAAGGGCGGCGAGGTTGGTGCCCACATTCTGTCAGGCGCCGTCGTCGATCCCATAGGCGTCGACCGCCTGTTGCCGGGCTGGCGCGAGGAAGATGGCCACCCCTTCAAGACGCCGGTTACGGCCGACGATTTCCTGGTGCTCGGCCCCGCCGGCTCGTTCCGTCTGCCCAATATCCTGATGCCGCCGCTGATGAGCAATCACGGCAACTACATCGTCTCGCTCGGCAATGTCTGCCGCTGGCTGGCAACCAAGGCTGAAGCGCTAGGCGTCGAAATCTATCCGGGCTTTGCTGCCGTCAGCCTCGTCTACAACGATGCCGGCGCCGTCACGGGCGTCATCACCGGCGACATGGGCGTCGAAAAAGACGGCACACATGGCCCGGGCTTTGCGCCGGGCATGGCGCTGATGGGCAAATACGTGCTGATCGGCGAGGGCGCGCGCGGTTCGCTGTCCAAGCAGCTGATCGCAAAATACAAACTGTCCGACGGCCGTGAGCCCGGCAAATACGGCATCGGCCTCAAGGAGCTGTGGCAGGTCAAGCCCGAGAACCACCGGCCGGGCCTGGTGCAGCACTCCTTCGGCTGGCCGCTCGACCTGAAGACAGGCGGCGGCTCCTTCCTCTACCACCTCGAGGATAACCAGGTCGCGGTCGGCTTCGTCCTGCATCTCAACTACAAGAACCCCTGGCTGTCGCCCTTCGAGGAATTCCAACGCTTCAAGACGCATCCGGCGATATCGCGCACCTTCGAGGGCGCCAAGCGCATCGGCTACGGCGCGCGCGCCATTACCGAAGGCGGCTGGCAGTCGGTGCCGAAACTCTCCTTCCCCGGCGGCGTGCTGATGGGGTGTGCGGCGGGCTTCGTCAACGTGCCGCGCATCAAGGGTTCGCACAATGCGGTGCTGTCCGGCATGCTGGCGGCCGAGCATGTCGCGCAAGCGATCGGCTCCGGCCGCGCCAATGACGAACTGTCGTCTTATGAGGACGCCTGGCGCGCGACCGATATCGGCAAGGATTTGAAGAAGGTCCGCAACGTCAAGCCGCTCTGGTCGCGCTTCGGCACCATTATCGGCGTCGGCCTCGGTGGTCTCGACATGTGGCTGAACACGCTGTTCGGCTTCTCGCCCTTCGGCACGCTGAAACATGGCAAGGCCGATTATGCCACGCTTGAGCCCGCGGCCAAGCACAAGAAGATCGCCTATCCCAAAGCGGACGGCGTGCTGACCTTCGACCGCCTGTCCTCGGTGTTCCTGTCCAACACCAATCACGAGGAAAACGAGCCGGTGCATCTCATCGTCGGCGACATGGAGTTGCAGAAGCGTTCCGAGCATGATGTCTTTGCCGGGCCTTCGACCCGCTATTGCCCGGCCGGTGTTTACGAATGGGTCGACAAGGACGGCAACGCCGCCGCCGATCCGTCTGACAAGGATGTGCGTTTCGTCATCAACGCGCAGAACTGCGTGCACTGCAAGACCTGCGACATCAAGGATCCCAACCAGAACATCAACTGGGTGCCGCCACAAGGCGGCGAAGGCCCGGTCTATCAGGGCATGTGAGCCTCACCGACCGGGGCCGTCTCAACCAGCAAAAATGGCGGCGATGGCCGGGTTTACCAAGGCATGTAAGGCGCTCGGCGCCAAAGATTGTTGAAACCGTCGTCTGCTTGTGGTCTCATTGCCGCGTCCATGGGGAAAATGGCATGCGCGTGGTGGTCTTGTTTTGCGTCGCCGTCGTAAGCGCGGCCTGCGGCGTCGTCGGGATGGCGTCGGCGGGGGTGAAAACCGTCGTCAAGACGCGAACCTATGACATCACCGGCACGACAGGTGCCGGTCTGGTTATCGCCATGAACCGCAGGGGCCCCAAGCACGGTTTCATGACCCACGCCATCGCGCAGACAAGCTACACCGCCGACTGGAGCCTGGACGTGGGTCAGGTCAACGGCGTCTGCCGCCTGCGCCAGGCCAATGGAACGCTCAACATCGCCTACACCTACCCGCGCGTCGCCTCGGCCGTCACGCCGGCGCTGCGCAAACGCTGGAACCGGTTTTTCACAGGCGTTCTCGCTCATGAAGGAACCCATGGCCGTATCGCCGGGCAGATGATGCAGGCTGCCGAGCGGTCGGTTCGCGGCCTGAAATTTGCCAACGATCCGCAATGCAACAAAACGCGCGTCGAAGCCACGCGGCGCTTGCAAGCCACTTCCAAGCTCTATGAGGCAAAACAGATCGCGTTCGACGCGCGCGAGCACAGTGAAGGCGGCCATGTCGAGCGCATCATCGAGGCCTTGGTAGGCTTGTGAAACCGTAAGCCCCGTGGCGTACGATCTAGCCGCCCATGCTGGGCTGGATCAGCGACACAGTCGCGGTAGAATCCTCGTCGACCGGCTTGGTCTCGTCGCGCATCAATGAAAATTCCACCATCACCGGCAGATGGTCGGAGCCGGTCTCTTCCATCTGCGTCGACGACAGGATGGTCACCCCGCCCTTCGAAAACACCTGGTCGATCGGCAGGCCCACATAGCGCCGCAGGAAATCGGGCAGGGTCCGGTGGATCCAGGTCGGTCCGGCCGACGGCATCACGGTCAGTCCGCCGAGCGAGGCAACGCGCCGTACCGCGGCGCTCCACGGCACGGCATTGCAGTCGCCGGCCATGATCGCCGTCTCGCCGAGCGAGGTGAGCGTCTCGGTCAACTCGCCGATCTGCCAGTATTGTTCCTTCGGCCACGGCCAGCTCAAATGGATCGCCGCGACATCGACCGGAGTGCCGCCGAAATCGACGGTGGCGGCCGCCATCGCGCCGCGCGGTTCGCAATGCGGCTCGGTGCCGGCCGCAAAGGGTCGCCGGGACAAAAGCGCCACGCCCCACACGCCGTCGGGATGGGCGCACAGGATGCGATAGGGATAGGCGTTCTCGATATAGCCGAGTTCGGTCGCCCACATGGCCGATACTTCGTCGAGCGTGATCACGTCCGGGTTGGTCCTGGCGATCAGCGAAAGAACCTTCTTGGGTGTCGGATTGTTGAAACGCAGGTTCATCTGCAGCAGCCGGTAGACCGGTTCGTTGCCGGGCGCGGCGTCATTGGCGGCCTGCACCGGCCACAGGCGCGGCAAGGTGCTCAACGTGCTGGCGAAGGCGGCCACGGCCAGCAGCAGGCCCACGCCCGCCTGCAGGCGAAACGAGGTGGCGAGCAGCGGCAGCGCAATCAGCCCCATCAGCACGGCAAAATGGATGCGGAAATGGGCGAAGGAATCGAAGGCCGGATGCAGTGCGCCAAAGAACCCGGCTACAAGCGCGGCCGAGAGGCCGAGCATTGCCAGGAACGCCATTGAAGCCATCATCTTTCGCACGCGTGCCATCAGACCGGGTTTTGCCCATAGACCGGGTAATACATTGCCGAGGTATCAGGCCTTTATCGGCTGAAATGCGGCCCAATCAAGATGACGAAACGCCTCGCGGCAAACATTTACGGCAAGCCGGTCTACTGAAAGGCCGTCTCCGAAAAGCTTCTCAGCTTGCGCGAATGCAACCGTTCCATCGGCATTTCCGCCAGCTTCTCCATCGCCTTGATGCCGATGGTCAGATGCTGCGCCACTTGCCGCTTGTAGAATTCGGTCGCCATGCCGGGCAGCTTCAACTCGCCATGCAGCGGCTTGTCGGAGACGCAAAGCAGCGTGCCGTAGGGCACGCGGAAGCGGAAGCCATTGGCGGCGATCGTGGCCGATTCCATATCGAGCGCGATGGCGCGCGACTGCGACAGCCGCTGCACCGGTCCGCGCTGGTCGCGCAGTTCCCAGTTGCGGTTGTCGATGGTGGCGACGGTGCCGGTGCGCATGATGCGCTTGAGATCGTAGCCGGAAAGTCCGGTGACTTCGGCGACCGCCTCCTGCAGCGCCACCTGGATCTCGGCCAGCGGCGGTATCGGCACCCACACCGGCAGGTCATCGTCCAGCACATGGTCTTCCCGGACATAGGCATGCGCCAGCACATAGTCGCCCAGCGCCTGAGTGTTGCGCAGGCCGGCGCAATGGCCGAGCATCAGCCATGCATGTGGCCGCAGCACCGCGACATGGTCGGTGATCGTCTTGGCGTTGGACGGGCCGACGCCGATGTTGACCATGGTGATGCCGCCATGGTTCGGCTTCTTCAGATGATAGGCTGGCATCTGAGGCAGGCGCGGCGCCGCCACGCCTTCGCTGGGTGCGTTTTGCCCTGCCTTGGTGATGACATTGCCCGGTTCGACGAATTCGGTATAGCCGTGGCCGCCTTCAGCCATCTGGGCCCGCGCGCGGGCGACGAACTCGTCGATGTAGAACTGGTAGTTGGTGAACAGCACGAAGTTCTGGAAATGCTGCGGGCTGGTCGCCGTGTAGTGCGTCATGCGGTGCAGCGAATAGTCGATGCGCTGCGCCGTGAACGGCGCCAGCGGCCTTGGTTCGCCGAACGCGACCTCGAAGGTGCCGTTGGCGATCTGGTCGTCGGTGCCGTCAAGATCCGGCACGTCGAACAGGTCGCGGATCGGCCGTTTGATGCGGTCGGCGGCGGCGCCATCGACATGGGTTCCTTCAAGGAACGCGAAATGCAGCGGGATCGGCGTGGTCGATTCCGAAACCGTTACCGGCACGCCGTGATTGCGCATGATCAGGCGAAGCTGCTCTACGAGATAGCGTTCGAACAGCACCGGCTGGGTGATGGTGGTCGAGAAATGCCCGGGGGTCGGCATGTGGCCGTAGGCCTGGCGCGAGTCGATCTGGGTGAACGAATTGGTGGTGACGCCGATCTCCGGGTAGAAGGCGCGGTAGCGCTTGCTTTCGTCGCCGCCGGCGGCAAGCGTGGCAAAGGAGTCGCGCAGAAACTTGGTGTTGCGGTCGTAGAGCACCTGCAAGGCGGCCACGGCCTTTTTGGCGTCGTCAAAGCTCTGCTTGCCGAAAGGCTCCGGCATGACGACCGATTCGATAGCTTGTGGGTAGATTCGCTTTTCCATGGCTCAATATAGAGACTTGAGGCCGCACTTGGGAGGGGAGGGTGGCCGCCAAGTGGTCGATTTATTCGTCCACGCCCAAGGTGTGCTGAGATTCAGGTAAGGCTGAGCCGGAGTCGAGGACGGGCGCGAAGCGACCAAACTGGTTGGCTTCGAGAACCGGAGCGGAGCGTACTCGAAGCATGTGAGCACCAAGGCCGCCACTTGCAGGCCGGCACCACCTTAATACCGGCACTAGCCGCGCTGCAGACTGACCAGCAAGACAAAGCCGACGCCATGCTTCTTCGTCGCCGGCGCGTCGATCGTCGTGTCGGCATTGGCCCGCATCATCGGCATGGCCAGGACCGGCGCCGACAGCACGACCAGAACGAGCGCCGCCCGCGGCAGGAGCCGAAGGGTCTGGAGGGCGTTGATGGCGATGCGGTTCATGGCTTTTGCTTTTCTGTTTGGATCTATGTCTTTGTCGTCTCAGGGGCGAAAATGGTTCATGCAATCGAATTGGCAGGAACTGGCTGCATCCCAGGAACGGGCAGAGCGGCCGGATTCGGCCACGAGGATGGCGAAGAGCATCCCGAACAGGCTCATCAACAGGCAGACGATGGTGAAGCGGCGAGCGAGCATTTGCGTAGTGTCTCCTTGAACACGCCATCAAAATGCCCTGATGCGACTGAACCGGCGCTGATGCCGACGTTCATCTGCGGTTCAAAGTGATTGACGAGGTCTTAGAGAGAGCGTCGGTTCGGGTTTGCGCCGCCGCAAACGGCACGGTCGTCGCTATGGCGCGGACCGTCCTGCAAAAGAAAACGGGGTCTGTGAAGGCCCCGTTGGTCAACTCAAAGCAGCAAGATCAGAGCTTGTGCCAGGTCTGGCTCTTGCAGATCAGCCCGCCGAGCACGCAGCCGCTCATTTTGAGCGAGGTGCCCGACAGTGTTGCCTTGCCCGAATAGGTCTTGTCGTTTGCCGGATCGGTGATGTTGCCGGCATATTTGTTGGCCCCGGCCGCCTTGAGCGAACCGATGGTCTTCCCGGCATATTTGCCGGTCTTCAGGGTGATGGAGAATGAACCGCTGCCGCCGATAACTGCTGTGTCGCCGGCTTGTGTCTTCCAATTGCCTTCGATCGGATCGGCCCAAGCCGCACCAGCCATCATCACGGCGGCCGCCAGGGCCAAGCTCACTTTGCGAAACATATCTGTCCTCCCTGGTTTAGATGGGGCAGCCGCCTCTCTGCCCCTTACGCAAACGTAAGCTAATCCAGCTCCCGGCAAAACAAAAGCGTGCCGCGACGGAAGGTTTCGCAATTTTCATGCGGGGTCGGGAGAGTGCAGCCCGTGGAAATGAAACGATCGAGGCGTTGGCTTTGGTTCGCGTGGTTAGCAGAGTGTTGATCGGCGCCTTGCAAATTTTCGTCAAATCGGTCGAGAAACGGCGGGATTGCTGACTTTGTATCCTTAACGAATTTCCGCGTTTACCTCTTGTTTTAGCTTTGTTTTCTCCAAATTAAGCACGCCATTTAACGACGGATTCAAGGCTCGGCCTCATTCTCGGAAACATCGAAAGAGCGGCTCCCCAGGGAACACCGGGGGACAGAAGAGGCCCGCTCTCGGGAGCCAGACAGGGGAATAAAATGGCACGTTTTGAAATGCTTGAAGCCGGCTTCGGCGCCATGGGGGCAACTGCCCAGGCCGACATTCTTTTCGAACTGGGCATGATGTATGCGACCGGCCGCGATTGCGAGACCGATGTCGTTGCCGCCCACAAATGGTTCAACATCGCCGCCATCAAGGGCTCGGTCCGCGCCGCGGAACTGCGCTCGGAACTGTCGGCCGCAATGTCCAAGGTCGAGATCGCCAAGGCGCTGCGCGAAGCCCGCGAATGGATGACGATGCACTGAGATCGCGAGCAGATTATCGCAGGCAGATTATCGAAAACAGGGAAGCCCCGGGATCAAGACCGCAAAGACGGTCGGAACCGGTGAAACGACAAGGCCGCGACAAGACGGCCGACCATGAAAGAACAAGAACGCGGCAGGCCGGCACGGTCCAGTCGTGCACAATGGGGACGGCGGGCAGGTTTTCGTGGCGCGGGGGCGCATGGGGACTGCTACGAGCAAAAAGCCACGACCGGCCGGAACAGGCTGGCGTGGCTTTTTGCGTTGATGAGGCCCAATCGAGCGGCGCCGATGCGCCTAGACAGGCCCAATGAAGGATGAAATTGTCCCGCCTTCGGAAAGAAGCGCGGCCAGAGCGGCTGCGCGAGTGTGGGAGGAGTTCTATCACCATGAAAAAAATGGGTATTTTGAGCGCGGCCGTATTTGGCCTGATGATGAGCGCGCCGGTTGCCTTTGCCGATGACATCACCATTTCGGTGGTCGGCCCGATGACCGGACAGCTCGCCACGATCGGCGACCAGTTCAAGCAGGGCGCAACGGCAGCCGCCGACGCGATCAACGCCGCCGGCGGTGTCAACGGCTCGATGATCAAGCTCGACATCGAGGACGACCAGTGCGATCCCAAGCAGGCGGTTTCGGTGGCCAACCGGATCGTTGCCAACAGCGTCAAGTTTATTGACGGCCATGCCTGTTCAGGTTCGAGCATCCCGGCTTCCGCCGTCTACGCCGAGGCCGGCGCGCTGATGATGAGCCCGGCCTCTTCAAATCCCGAGCTGACCGATGCCGCCGCCAAGGCCGGCTGGCCGACGATCATGCGTCTCTATACGCGTGACGACGCGCAGGGCGCCTTCATTGGCCCGTGGATCGCCAAGAAATATGCCGGCAAGAATGTCGTTATCCTGCATGACAAGAGCGCCTACGGTCAGGGCGTTGCCGATGCCGTGAAGGCGACGATGAATGCCGGTGGCCTCAAGGAGATCGACTATGAAGGCATCAATGCCGGCGAGAAGGATTATTCGGCTCTCGTCACCAAGCTGAAGGACCTCAAGGCCGACGTTGTCTATTTCGGCGGCTATCACCCGGAAGCCGGGCTTATCCTGCGTCAGTCGGCCGAGCAGAGCGTCAAGTTCCAGCTGATCATGCCGGACTCGATCGCCTCGCCGGAATTCTGGCAGGTCGCCGGCCCCGCCGGTGAAGGCACCCTGTTCGTCTTCCCGTCGGACCCGCAGGCCAAGCCGGAAGCCAAGGAGGCCATCGCCAAGATCAAGGCGGGCGGCTTCGTGCCGGAAGGCTTTACGCTGTTCTCCTACGCCGTCGTTCAGGCGTTTGCAGAGGGCGTCAAGCGCGCCGGAACGGACGATCCGGTCAAGGTAGCCGAAGCGCTGAAGAACGGCACGCCTTTCAGCACCGTGGTCGGCGACGTGACCTTTGATGAGAAGGGCGATCTGAAGAACGCCAGCTACGACATCAACCAGTGGCATGACGGCAAATACGCGCCAATCGCGCAGTAATCGTCCGCGTACTCATGGCAATGGCCGGGCTTGTCCCGGCCATTTTTCGTTCAAGCCTCGGCTATGCAGCCTCGTCAACGAAGCGCACCAGCACCGTTCCGTCGGTGACCTGCGCGCCCTCGGTGGCGATTTCCGCGATCACGCCGTCATGGCTGGCCGCGATCGTGTGCTCCATCTTCATCGCTTCCAGGATCAACAGCGGCTGGCCCTTGATCACCCTTTCGCCCTTTGCCGCGCGCACCAGCTTGACCACGCCTGGCATCGGCGCGCGCAGGCTGCCGGAAGCGGCGGCCGCCTCGTCGGTGCGCGCCAGCGGATCCGGGACGAGGAAACTGTAGCCGACCGCGCCTTCGAACACGGTGACGTGGCCTGGCCAGCGGGCAAGGCGAGGGGCGGCGCGAAGATCATGCGAATGGACGCTGTCATAGGGCGCGTCCAGCGCCACCTCGAAGCGCCCGTCCGGCCGCACTGAAACACGCGCCAGTATATCGTCCTCGCCATGGCGCAGGCGCGTGCGGCGCGCAACGCTGTGGAAATGCGCATAGCCGGCAAGCGACGACCACGGATCGTTCGACGGCGGCAAGGCACTGGCGCCCGCCGCGGCAAGGGCCGCCGCGGCAACGATCCCGCAGCTCGGCGGGGCGACCGCGGTCAGCGCTTCCTGATGCCTGCCGATCAGGCCGGTATCGACATCACCGGCCGAAAAATCGGCGTCCGCGGCAAGTGCCGCGAGAAACGCGGTGTTGACGGTCGAGCCGGCAATCTCGGTCTGCGACAACGCAGTCCCGAGCGCATCGAGTGCCGCCTGCCTGTCCTTGGCGTGGACGACCAGCTTGGCGATCATCGGATCGTAGAAGGGCGAGATCGCATCGCCGGCCCGCACGCCGGTTTCAATGCGCATCGTGGCGCCTTCGGGAGCTTTGTCGGGAAATCTCAGGTGGTGCAGTGTGCCGGTCGCCGGCAGAAACCCTTTCGCCGCGTCCTCGGCATAGATGCGCGCCTCGAAGGCGTGGCCGGAAAGCGTGATTTCGCTCTGCGTCTTCGGCAGCTTTTCGCCGGCGGCTACGCGCAACTGCCATTCGACGAGGTCGGTGCCGGTGACCATTTCGGTGACGGGATGCTCGACCTGCAGGCGGGTGTTCATTTCCATGAACCAGAAACGGTCGGCCTTCAGCCCTTGCGAGGCATCCACGATGAATTCGATGGTGCCGGCGCCCGAATAGCTGATCGCCTTGGCGGCCTTGACCGCCGCTTCCGTCATCGCCTTGCGCAGCGCCGGCGTCATGCCGGGCGCCGGCGCTTCCTCGATCACCTTCTGGTGGCGGCGCTGCGCCGAGCAGTCGCGCTCATAGAGATGCACGGCATTGCCAAAATTGTCGCCGAACACCTGGACCTCGATGTGGCGCGGCTTGTCGACATATTTTTCGACCAGCACGCGGTCGTCGCCGAACGCGGCCTTGGCCTCGCGCCGTGCGCCTGACAGCGCTTCCGAAAAATCTTCGGGATGTTCGACGCGGCGCATGCCCTTGCCGCCGCCGCCTGCGCGCGCCTTGATCAGCACGGGATAGCCGATCTCACGCGCCTTGGACGCCAGCAGCACGATCTCCTGCGCCTCGCCATGATAGCCCGGCACCACCGGCACGCCGGCCTTTTCCATCAGCCGCTTGGCCGCATCCTTCAGCCCCATGGCGCGGATCGAGGCGGCCGACGGGCCGATGAATGTGAGCCCCGCCGCCACCATCTGGTCGACGAAATCGGGGTTTTCCGAGAGGAAGCCGTAGCCGGGGTGGATTGCTTCGGCGCCGGTCGCCAGCGCCGCCGCAACAATCCTGTCGCCGCGCAGATAGCTTTCGCCGACCGGCGAGGAACCGATATGCACTGCCTCGTCGGCCATTTCGACATGCAGGGCCTTGGCATCGGCGTCGGAATAGACGGCGACGGTGCGCACACCGAGCCTGCGTGCGGTGCGGATCACACGGCAGGCGATCTCGCCGCGATTGGCGATCAGGATCTTGGCGAACATGGAGCCTCCCGGGTTTGTCTCGGGCGGCGCCGGTCTGGCAGGAATGAGCCTATTTCGAAGCCGCGATTTTGCAGCCGCCGCTCGCGATCTGAACCTTCCACTTTTTCAGGCCAACCTGACAGCTTCGCAACGCCAACTCTTCCGCGGCCTTCTGAGATGGCGCGTTCAGCCGCGCACCGCAGATGATGTAAAGATCGTCGACGCGCGAGTAGAATGTGGTCGCGTAGGCCGAGTGGCCACTCGCCGCGACATAGGCGTTGTACGACTTCGTGCAGGGCTCCTTTGGATTCAGTGACAACGGAGGCCAGAATCGGGTGTCTCCCTTGCTGCCCGCCAGCGATCCAGCCGCCCCGATACCGGGTGCCGTAAATACGAGCAGGCCGGCAAGCATCGATACAGTAATTCGTTTGATGCGTGTCGATTTCATCTTGCGCCGCCCATTTGAAAAATGCCCAAGCCGATGCTTGTCGGCCTACTTCGATGCCGCAACTTCGCAGCCCGCCCCTGTAATGACCTTGTAATGGCTGCGGGCGGACTCGCAGGATTTCATCGCCCGTTCTTCGGCAGCCTTCTGTGACGGTGCATTCAAGCCCGAGCCGCAGATGATGTACAACGAACGGATCCGGGCATAGGGCGTGGTCGCATAGGCCGAATGGCCGCCGGCGGCCACATAGGCGTTGTAAGCCATGGTGCACTGGTCTTTCGGGCTTTTCGGCAAATACGGATAGAAATGGATGTCGCCTTTGCTTCCCGCCAGCGATGCCGCGGCGCCAACGCCGGGTACCGCAAATATAAGCAAGACTGCAAGTACCGACGCAGTCGTTTTTCCCGAATATTTCGGCCTCATCTTTACCCCATCCCCGTTGCCCAATGCGGGATGAACAATAGCGTCTATTCTCCAGTGCCGCCAGCCTGCTCACCGAAAATTTCTTTTGCGTAGGTGGATGAACCATCTTATCCATGCAGACTAGCATCCTTCAATGGCAGCAACGGCTTGTCGGTATAGTTGAGCTGTTGGCTCGTCGAAGCAGCAGAAAATAACTGTTTCGGGCGTTGAGTTCTGTCCGACGAAGGTACCTGCGATGCCAACGGCAATCTGCGTCGCCTCATTTTTCGGATAACGGTAGATGCCGGTGGAGATCGCCGGAAATGCCACGGTCCGGCAATCCCTGGCGGCGGCGATTTCGAGCGACCTGATATAGCAGGAGGCGAGCAGCCCGGCTTCGCCTTTTCCGCCGCCTTGCCAGACAGGTCCGACCGTGTGGATGATGTAACGTGCCGGCAGGTGATAGCCCTTGGTAAGCTTTGCTTCGCCGACCTTGCAGCCGTTCAGCATCCGGCATTCGAATTCGAGCTCCGGGCCTGCGGCGCGGTGAATGGCGCCGTCGACGCCGCCGCCGCCCAGCAACGAGGAATTGGCGGCGTTGACGATGGCATCGACCGCAAGCCTGGTGATGTCGCCGGTGTGGACATGTATCCGTTCGCCGAACTTGCTCATCTACATCCTGAACACGCCGAACTTCGTTTCTTCGATGTCGGCGTTGAGCGCGGCCGAAAGGCTGAGCGCGAGCACTTCGCGCGTTTTCCCCGGATCGATGATGCCGTCGTCCCACAGCCGCGCCGAGGAGTAGAGCGGGTGGCCCTCATGCTCGTATTTCATCAGGATCGGCTTCTTGAATTTCGCTTCCTCGTCCGCGCTCCACTCACCGCCCTTGCGCTCGATGCCCTCGCGCTTGACCACCGCCAGCACGGTCGCCGCCTGTTCGCCGCCCATCACCGAAATGCGCGCGTTCGGCCACATCCACAGGAAGCGCGGCGAGTAGGCGCGGCCGCACATGCCGTAATTGCCGGCGCCGAACGACCCGCCGATGATCATCGTCACCTTCGGCACCTTGGCGGTGGCAACCGCCATCACCAGCTTGGCGCCGTCCTTGGCGATGCCGCCGGCCTCGTACTTTCGCCCGACCATGAAGCCGGTGATGTTCTGCAGGAAGATCAGCGGGATCTTGCGCTGGCAGCACAGTTCGATGAAATGCGCGCCCTTCACAGCACTTTCGGAAAACAGCACGCCATTGTTGGCGATGATGCCGACCGGCATGCCCTGAAGATGGGCAAAGCCGGTGACCAGCGTGGTGCCGTAATTCTGCTTGAACTCGTCGAACTCGGAGCCGTCGACGACGCGCGCGATCACCTCGCGCACATCATAGGGCTGGCGCAGATCCGTCGGCACGATGCCGTAGAGTTCCTGCGCGTCATGAAGCGGCGGCATGGGTTTCTGTAAGGTCAAGCTTACAGTCTTGCGCCGGTTGAGGTTTTTGACGATGCGCCGGCAGATGGCCAGCGCATGTTCGTCGTCCAGCGCATAGTGGTCGGCGACACCGGACAGCCTGGTGTGCACGTCGGCGCCGCCAAGCTCCTCGGCGCTGACATCTTCGCCCGTAGCCGCCTTCACCAGCGGCGGGCCGCCGAGAAAAATGGTCGCCTGGTTGCGCACCATGATCGTCTCGTCCGACATTGCCGGCACATAGGCGCCGCCCGCAGTACATGAGCCCATGACGCAGGCGATCTGCGGAATGCCGGCCGCCGACATGTTGGCCTGGTTGTAGAAGATGCGGCCGAAATGCTCGCGGTCGGGAAACACCTCGTCCTGGTTGGGCAGGTTGGCGCCGCCGCTGTCGACCAGATAGACGCAAGGCAGATTGTTTTGCAGCGCGATCTCCTGCGCCCGCAAATGCTTCTTCACCGTCAGCGGATAATAGGTGCCGCCCTTCACCGTGGCGTCGTTGACCACGACCATCACCTCGGTGCCTTCGACACGGCCGACGCCGGCGATGAGGCCGGCCGAGGAAATCTCCTCGCCATACATGGACCATGCCGCGAACTGGCCGATCTCGAGGAAAGGCGAGCCGGTGTCGAGCAACTGCGCCAGCCGCTCGCGCGGCAACAGCTTGCCGCGCGAAACATGACGCTCGCGCGCCTCCTCCGAGCCACCGCGCTCGACGCTTGCCGCCTTGTCCGCAATGTCGGCAACCAGCGCCCGCATGCGCTCGGCATTGGCGAGGTAGGTTTCGGAGGAGGGCGAGATCTGGGTTTGGAGTACGGCCACATCGGTTCCTATTGCTCTGCCACGACTTGCAGCTTGCCGTCACGGCGCTCGAAAATGTACTCGGAGAGAAGATCAGGTTCGGTCTTGAAAACCTTGTCGATAAATGAGCGAGCAAACTGAACCGCATTGGGAAGCCGCTTGTCTACAACGACGATGGCATCGCGTTTTGGAATGGCTATGAAAACGCCGTTGGGGAATTGCGGTCCAAGCGTGGCCCAGAATTTTTCGGTCAGGAGGAGAGCGGGTGAGATGGCCTCATCCCCTTCGACGGTGAAGATCGATATCCCGTCGAGGATACGCTCCTGCTTGACCTTCGTAATCTGCTTGTTGATGTTTTCCAGAGCAAGCTGGCGAAGCTGTGCGAGTGAGCGGTCTCCAACATCGTCAAGCCGGACGCTGGCGAGCGAGTCCTCATTGTCGATCTGGTAAAGGATCACGACGTCACCCGCCAAGGTTTCAAACGCCGGTCCTTTGTCGGGCTCTGTGCCATCGCCTTTGAAAGCGTCGAGATGTTCGCGCGGTCGAATGTTGGCAATCAGTAGATCGGCCTGGAAGCCGCTTTCGCTATCGCTGAGCACGAGCGTGGTTAGAAAACGTTCGATTTCGGTTTCCGCCTCTCCCGCCGGCAGGTCGCGAATGCGGCCTAGCAGGTTCGTAACGTCCACCTGAAGATGAATATCCTTGCCGGTAGAACCGACCCTGGTTACGTCAAGACGCGCCGGATCGGCGGGGTTGGGAATTGCTTGCTTGACTCGGCTGTCAGCCTTCAGGCGGGAAATGACTTCAACCCGCAGTGCTGCAACGTCTCGAAATTGCGGCATATCTGAAGAGGCGGCATTCGCAAATCCCGACAATGGGATCAATGCGACGATAGTCCGTGCTAATACTCCAAGGTATTTTGGCAAACCAGGCATTGAAATCGCTCACACCCCTTCCGCCATGATCTCGCGCCCGATCAGCCAGCGTCGAATCTCGCTGGTGCCGGCGCCGATTTCGTAGAGCTTGGCGTCGCGCAACAGCCGGCCGGTCGGATACTCGTTGGTATAGCCGTTGCCGCCAAGCAGCTGGATGGCGTCGAGCGCCATCAGCGTCGCCTTCTCGGCGGCAAACAGCACGCAGCCGGCGGCATCCTTGCGTGTCGTCTGGCCGCGATCGCAGGCAGCAGCGACGGCATAAACGTAAGCGCGCGCGGCATTCATCGTCGAATACATGTCGGCGAGCTTGCCCTGCACGAGCTGGAACTCGCCGATCGGCTGGCCGAACTGCTTGCGCTCATGCACATAGGGGATCGCCACGTCGAGACAGGCCGCCATGAGCCCGAGCGGGCCGCCGGCGAGCACGGTGCGCTCGTAGTCGAGGCCCGACATCAGGACCTCGACGCCGCGGCCCTCCTCATGCAGCACATTGTCATAGGGCACCTCGACATTGTCGAACACCAGTTCGCCGGTGTTGGAGCCGCGCATGCCGAGCTTGTCGAGCTTTGGCGATGCCGAGAAGCCGGCCATGGTCTTTTCGACGATGAAGGCGGTGATGCCGTGCGATTTCCGCTCCGGATCGGTCTTGGCGTAGACCACCAGCGTTTCAGCGTCGGGGCCGTTGGTGATCCACATTTTCGAGCCGTTGAGCACATAGCGGTCGTTGCGCTTTTCGGCGCGCAGCTTGAGCGAGACGACGTCGGAGCCGGCGCCCGATTCCGACATGGCCAGCGCACCTGCCCTTTCGCCCGAGCACAATGCCGGCAGGAATTTCTCCTTCTGCGCAGGTGTCGCCCAGCGGTTGATCTGGTTGACGCAGAGGTTCGAATGGGCGCCGTAGGAAAGGCCGACCGAGCCCGAGGCGCGCGAAATCTCTTCCACCGCAATGACATGGGCGAGGTAGCCCATGCCGCTACCGCCGAAATCGGGATCGGCGGTGATTCCAAGCAGGCCGAGCGCGCCGAGTTCTTTCCACAGATGCGCGGGGAACTGGTTGCTGCGGTCGATCTCGGCGGCGATCGGCGCTATTTTCTCCTGGGCAAAGCGGCGCACCAGATCGCGCAGCGCCTCGATGTCCTCGTCATGCCCGAAGCTGAGTGTGTTCGTGTACATGCCGTTCCTCCCCGATTTCGATCTTCGCGCCAACCAGGCGCATTGTCATTGAAAGATATGTCGCCGTGACTTCAGCCATCGACAGCCGCTCGCCCGGCCGGAACCAGACGATGACGCCGGTCATCATCTGGATCAGGGCCATGGCAGTGAGCCCGGTGTCATCGACACTGAAGGCGCCGGCCTCCGCGCCGTCGCGCAGGATGGCGCGCAACTCCTTCTCATAGGCGGTGCGCATGCGAAGGATCTGCGTCAGCCGGTCATGTGACAGGCTGCGCAATTCCATGTTCGAGACATGGGTGGAGTGGCGGCGCTCGATGTGGAAAGCGATGTGGTTTTCGACATAGGCGGCAAGCCGCGTTGCCGGATCGGCAGCGTCGGGGCGTGCGGCGTCCCACGCTTCGATCAGCCCTTCCATATGTTCGCGCATCAGCGTGAACAGCAGGTCTTCCTTGGTCGGAAAATAGCGGTAGAGCGCGGCCGCCTGGACGCCGACCTCGGCGGCAAGCTGCCGCATCGACGTCGCCTCATAGCCGAAGCGGGCGATCAGGCTGACCGCTGCCTCGCGGACGGCCGCTTCAGTTTTTTCGCCGTCGGATCCCGTTGTGCGTGCCATGATCGTCTCCCGGTATTTAGTAATAAAACGAACGTTCAATTAATTCAAGCGGCAATAAAGTGGTTCCGTCTAGACAATGATCCGAAAGTCGATGGGCGCGTCGAGGAGTTCGAATTCTTCGATCTCGACCTTCGAAACCGAAGCACCCCGTGGCCCTTGCCGGAGCCGTTCGATCATTGTGGAAACCGCAGCATCGGCACCGGCAATCGAGGCCGTCACCGTGCCGTCTCGTTCATTGCGTACCCAACCTACGAGGCCAAGCCCTATCGCTTCGCGTCGCGCCCACATCCGATAGCCGACGCCTTGCACCTTACCATGCACGCGCGCCTGCACCGCCTTTTGCCGGTCGTTATCTCCCATGCTCAAGAACTGGCGCGGGATCGGACGAAAGCAACAGCCTTGAACGGTTGGATTGTTGTTGGATCGACGGAAGCCGGGGACCCGGCTGATTCTGTCTTGGCCTTTGGCGGCATTGGCAGGCCGTGTCGCGACGGCAATCGGCCGGGCTAATTTCCCCGCGCAGCGGCGAGCGCGCCGGGCAGTTCCTCGGCAAAGATGTCGAGCTCATGATCGAGGCCGAGGCTGACCCTTATGCAACGGTCGAGCCCTGGCGCCATCGGTTTGCGAATGAACACGTCGCGCGACAAAAGATTTTGCAGCACTTTCAGCGCGAAGGCGCCGTCCTTGCCGCAATCGATGGTGACGAAATTGGTCGCCGATGGCAGCGGCTTCAGCCCGTTCGTCTCGGCAATCCCGGCTATACGTGCGCGTCCGGCAGCGACTCGCGCCACCAGGCTGTGCAGCCAGTCCTGGTCGGCCAGCGCCTCGACGCCGGCGATCTGCGCCATGCGGCTGACGCCGTAATGGTTGCGGATTTTCTCGAAATCGCGGATCACCTCAGCCTCGGCCACCGCATAGCCGCAGCGAATGCCGGCCAGCCCGTATGCCTTGGAGAAGGTGCGCATGCGGATGACGTTGGGCCGCGCGACATCGATCGGCGGCAGCGCGGAGGCCGGCCCCAATTCGCCATAGGCCTCGTCGAGCACCAGCATGGTGGTTTCCGGCAACGCTTCGACGAAGCGGGTGATATCTCCTGCTTCCCACCAGCTGCCCATCGGATTGTCCGGATTGGAGAGATAGACCAGCGGCGCCTTCTCCTTGATAATTGCCTTGAGCAGTCCATCCAGACTTTCCTTGTCGTTCTCGTAAGGCACCGTGACCAGCCGGCCGCCGACGCCGGCAATGTGGAAATTGAACGTCGGATAGGCGCCGAGCGAGGTGACCACCGCGTCGCCAGGCGCGACATACATGCGCGCCACCAGGCTAAGCAGCCCGTCTATGCCTTCGCCGACCACGACGTTTTCGGCGCCGACGCCGAGATGGCGGGCCGCAGCCTGCTTCAGATCGTAATTGTCGGGATCGCAATACATCCACTGGTCACGCGCGACGCGCTCCATACGGGCGATAACGCGCGGCGAAGGCCCGAAACTGCTCTCATTGGCGCCGATGCGGGCGCGAAAAGCACGTCCGCGCTCGCGCTCCTGCGCTTCCGGTCCGACAAACGGCACCGTGGAGGGAAGCGCGCCGACAAGCGGCGTGAGGGCAGGGCGCTGGCGCATGGCAAAAGCTCACGAGAAGATGAGCCTTCTTGCTAGCGTGCCCGATAGGACGGCGCAAGTTCTGGCGCGGCTGGAAATAGTGGCCATGACGCCCGGGATGAAATCGGCGCGGGTGGCCACGCTCTACGACCTGACTGCCGGTAGGCGGCAGCCTTTTGAAGGCCACTGCAGCCAATGACATGGCGACGGATGCTTCAAAAAAACCCGGCGGTTGCCCGCCGGGTTTGCTTTTCAGCCAGGCTGAGCGTCTTAGAACGAGCGCTGGAAGCGGAGGAGACCGCCGATGCTGCTCTTCTTGTCGGCATCGGTAAAGTTGGAGAAGTTGGCGTCGTCGAACTTGCCTGCGTTGAGGTAGTCGACTTCGGCCGTGACCGTGAAGCCGGGAACAACGTCGTAGGCGATGTTCGCGGCGACGCCGAGGTTCTTCCACTCGTCATACGAGACCTGGGCATTAAACGAGGTCTTCTCGTTTATGGTGTAGGTGCCGCCACCCCAGAATGCCCAGTTGCCGCCCCACTGCTTGTAGAAACCGCGGCCACCGGCGTTGATCGCGTTGCCGTTGTGAATCAAGGTCGTGTCGTCATTCAGGTTGTCGTCGGTGCCGTAGCCGCCCATGATGAACAGCGATAGGTTCTGCATCGGGGTGATGTCCAAACGCACCTTGCCGGCGACTTCTTCATAGTTGCTGTCGTACGCGACGACGCCGGTGATGGCGCCCCAGCCCTGCGTATACTTCAGACCGCCGACGACATGCGGAACGTAGCTGTCGATGGTGCCAACGGTGCCGGAGCCTTCTTCGAGAGAGACGACGGCCGAGAAGCCATTGCCCGCATCGAAGTAGTACTGGACGACGTTGGTATCGAAATCGCCGTAGGGAACGAGCGTATCCTGGAGGACGTTGCCGGCGTAGCCGATGAACGTGTCGAAGGCCGATTCGTCCTTACCGACGCGCAGGCCACCGAGCTGGATCCAGGCGAAGTTCAGCGAAACGTTCTTGTTGCCGGCAGGGTTGGAGTTGAACTCGTCTGCTTCGGTAGTCGGATCGTCTGCCGAGGGGTAGCCGTTGCGGTTGCCGAAGTTGAAGCGGGTCTCGGTGTAGGTCTTCAAGGTGCCGAGTTCGGTTTCCTGGCCGGTCCAGGTCTTCAGCGTGAAACGGGCATTCTTGTAGAAGGTGTCCTGCTCGTCGCCATCCTTATGGTCGAAGGACCTCGCACCGTCGAACGAGCCGACGTCGCCGGCACCGATGTCGTAACGGACATAGCCGCCGATGCGCAGGCAGGTTTCGGTGCCGGGAATGTAGAAGTAGCCCGAGCCGTAAACGTCGCAAATCTTGACGTATTCAGCCGGTTCCGGCTCGGCGACGACGACGGCGTCGGCGGCGCGCGCACCGGAAACTGCGATCAAGGCCGCAGCGGAGCCGAGGAGAAGGCTCTTAATGTTCATTTTCTGACCTCCAGTCAGAATCGAACAAGACAGTGAAGCCGGCGACAAGCGTTTTCGCTGTAATCAGTTGTTATTGTTGAAGTTTATTGAAAAAATGGACCTTTGCGGCAGGTGATGCGGCCATCACCACAGGCGCTTGTTGGCGAAAGCATGCCCTGAACCGGATTTGAGATAGCGCTCGAATGAAGCTGCCTTGGCCTGGTTCGAAAAGGCCATATAGGTGACGATCCGCCACGGCAGAAACTTGGATGTATGGCTGGATTTCCCCGCATTGTGCTCGACAAGCCGTCGTTTCAGGTCCGTCGTTATGCCGATATAGCGTTCGCCTTCCGCAGCCGTACTCTCCAGAAGATACACATACAACATGAACTGCTCTCCTTTGCCGGGGCTTCGGAGGGCATCCTCTCCGCCATCCTGCTTCGCGCTGAGGTGCGCTTGTCCTGCGAAGCTCGAAGAGCGAAGCAGGACCAATCGAATTTTGCAAGGGATTCTCTGGGCTTACGCTGTGCGGCACGTAGCACACCACACGGTCCGGCCCTCCTACGCCAAGGCTTCGGAGGGCATCCTCTCCGCCATCCTGCTTCGCGCTGAGGGTTGGGCTTGTCCTGCGAAGCTCGAAGAGCGAAGCAGGATGGCGGAGAGGATGGGATTCGAACCCACGAGAAGCTTTTGACCTCTACTCCCTTAGCAGGGGAGCGCCTTCGACCACTCGGCCACCTCTCCGTTGCGCCGCTGGATAGAGAAAAGCGCCGGCACAATCAACAAGCCGGCGCGATAATCGTTGAAAAATCCGCATTCGGCCGCAGCGCCGCCTTTTGCATGCGGCGATTCTACGGCAGTTCCCTGGCTGGCGACTCGGCGACATGGCCGCAATCTCGGCCGTTCATCGCCGGATTCGGCCGCATTCCGGCGCTGCAGCAAAGGCTTCCGGGCCCTTCGATAGTTAATGAGAGCTTTCTGACTGAGGCCAAATCGTGTCATTTGTGCAACAACGCCGGGGGATAGCACCCGCACAGCCCTTTTGCCGGTACGATCGTGGTTGAACGCCGCCGCCTCATGGGTAATGTCGATTTCGAAGGAGCGGCGCGGTGCGCATCTTTTTCGGTAGTGGGGATGGGGCAGGGAACGCTGTCCTTCAGCAAAGAATACCCAGACCCGTTTTTTAACTTTTGACTGGAGGTCAGAAAATGAACATTAAGAGCCTTCTTCTCGGCTCCGCTGCGGCCCTGATCGCAGTTTCCGGTGCGCGCGCCGCCGACGCCGTCGTCGTCGCCGAGCCGGAACCGGCTGAATACGTCAAGATTTGCGACGTTTACGGCTCGGGCTACTTCTACATCCCCGGCACCGAAACCTGCCTGCGCATCGGCGGCTATGTCCGCTACGACATCGGCGTGGGCGACGTCGGTTCGTTCGACGGTGCGACAAGCGCCGATCACCAGGACGGCGACAGCAACGACACCTACTACAAGAAGGCCCGCCTCTCGCTGAGGACCTGGACCGGCCAGGAAACCGAGCTCGGCACCTTGAAGACCTACACCGAGACCCGCTTCAACTTCCAGAACAACAACCGCGATGCGGGCCATGATCCGGATGGTGTCGGCCCACTCCATGGCGACCTCAATCCTGCCGACAACACCGGTGCTTCGCTGAACTTCGCCTGGATCCAGCTCGGTGGTCTCCGCGTCGGTAAGGACGAATCGGCCTACAATACGTTCATCGGCTACGCCGGCAACGTCATCCAGGATACGCTGGTTCCCTACGGCGGTTTCGATACCAACGTGATCCAGTACTACTTCGACGCAGGCAACGGCTTCTCCGCCGTGATCTCGCTTGAAGAAGGCTCGGGTTTCGACACGATCGACAGCTACATTCCGCATGTCGTCGGCGGCGTGAAGTACACGCAGGGCTGGGGCGCCATCACCGGCGTCATCTCCTATGACAGCAACTACGAAGAAGTCGCCGGCAAGGTTCGTTTGGACATCACCCCGATGCAGAACCTCTCGCTCTTCATCATGGGCGGCTACGGCACTGACGACAACCTGACGGACGATGCTGGCAACGTGTTCGACGCCGGCGGCCGGGGCTTCTACAAGCCGTGGTCGGGCAACTGGGCAGTCTGGGGCGGTGGTACATACACCATCAACGAGAAGACCTCGTTCAACCTCCAGGCTTCGTATGACGAAGGCAAGAACATCGGCATCGCTGCGAATATTGCTTACGACGTCGTCCCCGGCCTGACGATCACGGCCGAAGTCGACTACGCGCACCTCGGCGACGACTCGGTGTCCAACTGGACCGGTATTACTGATGGCGACGACAACGCCATCGGCGGCATGCTCCGCTTCCAGCGCTCGTTCTAAGGGCTGGCTTTATATAAGTGAATACCAGCCCGGGCGCTTCAACGCCCGGGCTGTTTTGTTTTCGTGACTGGGTCAAGACAAGCAGAAGGAACAGGGGGAATCGGCAGCTGAACAGTCCGTAGGGTGAGTTCGTGGGATCCGCTGATGGGCGGATGAATTCACAACTGCGTGATTAAATCTCTTGAAAGGACGCTTCCAAGCGGGTAGGTCTGACTCTATCCACTCGGGGGTGTGGCAATTTATGACCATCGACGCGATACAAGAGGGTGACCCCTCCGAACATTTCTCAATGTTCTCTTCTCAAAATGCGAAGATAAAATACAGCTACAACAAGATCAGAGAAGTAAAGTCGCACCGGGTCGGAGAGCTTTTTTCAGCATACCGAGACATACTCTGGGATGATGGGCGGCATAAGTACAATGTCAGCTCCTTCATCGGCGAAATAGACGAGATTCTCCTCGGAGAACGGTTCAGCGCCTTCGACCAGAGCACCCTTGACAACCTTATCGGCACCTTGCGCCAGCGCGGCAACAGCAACGCAACCATCAATCGAAAGATGGCTGCCCTCAGCAAACTGCTGCGCAAGGCTTACAAGATGGGGGATATCCACAGCCTGCCCGAGTTCCGCCGCCAGAAGGAGCGGGCGGGTCGGATTCGTTTCCTCGAAAGGGACGAAGAAGCAAGGCTGTTTGCCGCCATCAGGACCCGCAGCGAAGATGCCTACCGTCTCTCGGTCTTTCTTGTCGACAGCGGCTGCCGCCTCGGCGAGGCGCTCGGACTGATCTGGAACGACATCCAGGAACATCGCGTCTCGTTCTGGATCACCAAATCCGGCCGCAGCCGCACCATCCCGATGACCGAGCGGGTCAAAGAGGTGATCAAGCTGCCGCCGTCAGAGGGCCGCCGGCCCAAGGGTCCGTTCACCAAACTCAGCCAGGCGCAGTTTCGCGCCATCTGGAACGATGCCAAGGCCGAGGTCGGCCTCGGCGCCGATGACCAGGTGGTTCCGCATATCTTGCGTCACACCTGTGCCTCACGTCTGGTCCAGGGCGGCATCGACATCCGGCGCGTTCAGATGTGGCTCGGTCATCAGACACTTTCGATGACCATGCGCTATGCGCATCTGGCCACCAACGATCTCGACGGCTGCGTTGTCGTGCTGGAAACGCCCCGCGGCGAAGGGCTGTCCGGCGATGGAAAAAACTCCGCCTTCGCGTCGCCGCTGACCACGGCCTCAGTGCCAGCGCCTGCCCAAAAGGGCAAAGCGGCAGCGGCGAAGGCACCCAAGACGCCCCGGAAAAGCTCGAAAGCCAAATAGTTAACCAAGGCTTTCATATACTGGCGCGGCAACCCCAGGATCATATTTGATCTTGGGGTTTACTTTTTCTGGGCAGAATTTGGTACTCCATCCAGGAAAGCCGCGATAGCGCCCGGCAGATTGCCTGTCTCCAGGAAGGGCGCATGGCCCTGGCCCTCGACGGTGATCGCTTCCATGCCGGAATGACGCTTTTGCATCTCGTCGAGTGTGTCGGCCGAAAGGAGTTTCGAGTTGGCGCCGCGAATGGCAAGCAAAGGTATGGCCGCCAGCGCCTCGAACTGTGGCCACAGATCCGGCAACGGCTTGCTGAGGTCGAGGCCCGCCACCGTCTGGACCAGCCGCGGGTCGAAATCCGGCAGCAGGAGACCTTCGCCCGTCTCCCGGTAAAGGGCCGACACCATCCGCTCCCAATCCGCTGCCGTCAGCGCGGGAAAATCCGCGCCGTGCGCGACGCGTTGCGCATCGATCGCCTCAGCGCGGCTCTTCGGTTTCGGTGCCGGGTCGAGATAGGTTTGGATATGGGCGAGCCCCGCGGCCTCGATCACCGGTCCGATGTCGTTCAGCACAACGGCTTTCAGCGCGGCTGGCCGCAGCG
Source organism: Mesorhizobium sp. C416B (assembly GCF_030323165.1). Lineage (NCBI taxonomy): Bacteria > Pseudomonadati > Pseudomonadota > Alphaproteobacteria > Hyphomicrobiales > Phyllobacteriaceae > Mesorhizobium > Mesorhizobium sp. C416B. The sequence goes on along the minus strand of NZ_CP100471.1, from coordinate 1,459,720 downwards.
CGCCGAGCACGTGGATGATCAGCCCGCCGCGCGAGGTGCCGACGAAGGCCGCTTCCTCGACGTTCAGAGCGGCCAGTCCGGCGAGGACATCGCCGGCCTCGATGCCGATAGTGTAGTGGCCGATATCAGGGTCGTAAGCGGACTGGCCGCGGCCGCGATAGTCGAAGGCGATGACCTTGCGCGGATTGTCGGTCCGCTGCGACAGATAAAGCGCCAGCTCATGGAAATCGCGCGCGTTGCGGGTCAGGCCGGCCAGGCAAACGACCTGCCAGTCTGCCGAATTGGTCTCGCCATAGACGCGGGCGTGAAGCTTGAGCCCGTCCGGCGCGGTGTAGAAAAAGTCGGAGAAGCCGTCGGTGCTCGACATATTAAAAGGACTCCCTTGCCGGATTGTCTCCGTCTGCTACAGGCGAGGGTGGGAGCGGTCAAATCGGGGGTTGTCGGCAAGCTGACACTCTTGGAAATGTCGGAGGGACAGCGCCCCCCTCTGTCCTGCCGGACATCTCCCCCACGAGGGGGGAGATTGGCGGTTCAGGTGCTACGCCCTTCCTTCGACGTTGGAGATTGGCGAAATCGGCAATGACAGCTGATCTCCCCCCTCGTGGGGGAGATGGCCGGCAGGCCAGAGGGGGGCGCCAAGGATCGCCAACGTCTGCCCGTGGCGACAGCTCTGCGGCCTCAGCCTCTTCCGTTCACCAAATCCCCAACGATATCGTACTTCCCCGAAATGCGCATCTTGTAGACCTCGTAATTCTCCATCACGCGCTGCACGTAACTTCTTGTTTCGGTGTAGGGAATTCGCTCGATCCAGTCGACGACGGCGTCGATGCCCTTGCCGCGCGGGTCGCCGTACTTGGCTACCCATTGGCTGGCGCGGTTAGGGCCGGCATTGTAGCCGGCGAAGGTCAGCACATAGGAGCCGCCGAAGCGGTCGAGCTGCTCGCCAAGGAAGGCAGCCCCCAGCGTCGCATTGTAACCGGCATCGCTGGTCAGCCGATCCTGGGAAAAGCTCAGTCCTGCCTTCTTCGCCAATTGCTTGGCGGTGCCCGGCATCAGCTGCAGCAGGCCGCGCGCGCCGGCGCTGGAGACGGCGCCGACATTGAATTCGCTTTCCTGGCGGGCGATCGCATAGGCCAGCGCCTTGCCCGAGCCGGATATGTCGGCGGTGTCGGGAATGACGCCCAGCGGATGCGACAGCGCGCCGACATCGATGCCGCGCGCGCCGGCGATCTTGCCGATCTTCAGCGCCATGAAATGATTGCCCTGCTTTTCCGCCAGCACCGCAAGCAGCGCCAGCTCGCCGGGGCTGGTCAACTGCCCGGCGAGGTCGCGGTAAAGCGTCTCGGCATAGCGGTCGTAGCCCGCCTCCTGCAGCCGCTTGATGGCGCTGACGGCTTCGCGGCCGTCAAAGCTTTGGCGGTCGGCAGTGCTTGGCTCGGGATAGACGATGTTCAGCGTGCGCAAGCCAACCCGTTCCGCCGCCAACTGCCCGTAGAAAGTGGTGCCATAGGCTGCCGCCTTGGTGAAATAATCCTTCGCATTGCCGGGACCGCCGACTTCCGCCGCGCGGCCAAGCCAGTAATAGGCGCGTGACAGCGACATCGGTCCCTGCGCGAGATCGGCGATGCGGGCAAAATGGGTCGAGGCCGTCGCAGGATCGTTGAGGCCGCGCAACGCATACCAGCCGGCGTGGAATTCGGCCTCGGCGGCGCTGGCGGGGCTTTCGGCGGCATGCGCGGCAACGATCTTGTAGGCGGTCTTCCAGTCGCCCTGGTCGACCAGTGCGCGCGACAGCACGCGGCGCTCGACCCACCAGGCATCGGGATCGACCAGCGCGTCGCGGCTCGTTGGCGCTTTCATCATCACCGCGGCGGCGTCCGCAAACTTCCGCTGCTTGCGCAGATATTCGGCTTGCGCGAAGAAATAGCCGGCCGATTGCTGCGCGGCAGGCACCGCTTTCAACAGCTTGGCCGCGTTCTTGTCGCCACGCGAGGCGGCGGCCCAGGCATCGGCCAGCGATTGCGCGCCGGCAAGTGCTGCGACCCGCAGTGCCGAATTCTCCCGGTCGGCATAAAACATCCGTTCCATGCGGAAACGATGGTCGGCAGCCGGAATGATGGCGCCAAACTCCTTGCTGACGGCCGCCTCGTCCCTGGCTTCCAGCTTCTCGGTGCGCCAGAATGGCGACAGCACGGAAAGCGCAGCCTTGGTGTTGCCAAGAGCTACATAAGAACGGGCAAGGATGACCACGCCTTGAAAGGTCAGCGGCTGGCTGCCGTCAAAGGCTTTCACCACGGTCTGCGGCGAGGGGTTTTCGCGATAAAGCGCGCGCTCGCTGTTCTTGCGCAGAGCGATGGTGCCCGGCCAATTCGGCAACATCTTTGCGGTATCGGCAATCTCGCTGCTCGGCACACGGCCGCCGCCATAGAGCGCGATCGCCCAGGCCAGGATATGGCGGTCCAGCGAATTGGCCGGCAATGTTTCGCGCACCGCTCGTGCCGCGGCGATATCGCCGGTCGCCAATGCGTCGAGACCGCTTTTCAGCACGACGATACTGGCGGAGGGCGCATCGGTCTGCGCTCTGTCTTGCATGTCAGGCATCGGGATCGATGAGGTCGTCTGCTCGTCGACGCTCTCGTTTGCCGCCGTCCCCACTATCAGCAGGGCAACGGCGCCAAGCAATTTGAAGCGGAGTGGCCGACCGGCCGGCATGATCCTGATCTTTCCCTGTTGCGGCACTTTAGATGGCAAGCCCAGGTGCCCGAGAGCCTAGACTTAGGTCGTGAAGAGCCCGTAAACAAAGGGTTATCGAGGCCGTTCGAATTGCGCTTGCTGGCACCATCGGCATGCTTGCCGCGCAACAGTGTCGAGACTATGGTGCGCGGCTTCGCTTTCGGCTAGAAGGCGCCCGATGCAGTCGCCCAAAAGTGGGAACCGGTTTTGGGACGACGACATGCATAAACAAACAAGTTCCAAGGAGTTGGACGACATGCTGAGAGGCTCGCTTACTGCGCTCGTGACACCGTTCGAAAAGAGCGGGCGTTTCGACGAGAAAGCCTTTCGCGCCTTCGTCGAATGGCAACTTGGCGAGGGCACGACGGGCCTCGTCCCGGTCGGCACCACCGGCGAGTCGCCGACGCTGTCCCATGACGAGCATCGCCATGTCGTCAAGGTCTGCATCGAGGTGGCCAAGGGCCGCGCTCCGGTCGTCGCCGGCGCCGGCTCCAACAACACCGCGGAAGCGGTCGGTCTGGTGCAATATGCCGAGCAGGCGGGCGCCGACGCCGCTCTGGTCGTGACACCCTATTACAACAGGCCGACGCAGCGCGGCCTGTACGAGCATTTCGCCGCCGTCGCCAGGGCGACCAAGCTGCCGATCATCATCTACAACATCCCGCCGCGCTCGGTGATCGACATGATGCCGGAGACGATGGGCAGGCTGGCGCACGACTTCAAGAACATCGTCGGCGTCAAGGATGCCACCGGCAAGGTCGAGCGCGTGTCCGAACAGCGCGCCACCTGCGGCAAGGAGTTCATCCAGCTTTCAGGTGAGGATGCCTCTGCCCTCGGCTTCAACGCTCATGGCGGTGTCGGCTGCATCTCGGTGACGTCGAATGTCGCGCCGCGGCTGTGCGCCGAATTCCAGGAAGCCACACTGTCCGGTGACAGCGCCAAGGCGCTGGAATTGCAGGACCGTCTGCTGCCGCTGCACAAGGCCATCTTCCTTGAGCCCGGCCTGTGCGGCGTCAAATACGCGCTGTCGAAGATTGGCAAGGTCGAGAACGTGGTGCGCTCGCCGCTGGTGACCATCGAGGCGTCGACCGCCGAGAAGATCGATGCGGCGATGAAGCACGCCGGCTTGATAAATTGAGGATGAGGCGCCACCTCTCCGCATCATGAACCAGGTCAGAAAAGCCGATCCAAACAACAAAACCGTTGCGGAAAACCGCAAGGCGCGGTTTTCCTATGAGGTGCTCGACACCGTCGAGGCCGGCCTGGTGCTGACCGGCACCGAGGTCAAGTCGCTGCGCCAGGGCCAGGCCAACATCCAGGACAGCTACGCCTCGGTCGAGGGTGGCGAGATCTGGCTGATCAATTCCTATCTGCCGGAATACCTGCAGGCCAACCGCTTCAACCACGAGCCCAGGCGGCGTCGCAAGCTGCTGCTCAACAAGCGCGAGATGGCAAAACTGGCGCAGAGCATCGACCGCGAAGGCATGACGCTGGTGCCGCTGAAAATCTACTTCAACGACCAGGGCCGTGCCAAGCTGCTGCTCGCCGTCGGCCGCGGCAAGAAACTGCACGACAAGCGCGAGAGCGAAAAGCAGCGCGACTGGTCGCGCGAAAAGGGCCGGCTCATGAAGGAACGCGGCTAGAATCTCAGGCAGCCCCAGAAAAGCCAGACATCGGCTTTCAAGTTTCGAACAGCTGCAACAGCAAAACACGATGGGGAAAGGTTTGAAGAACCGGATCATCCTCTGGGGTGCGGCCAGTCTGGTCTTTGCCGGCCTCGTCGCAGCAGGCGGCTTCTTCTATTTCCGGACCTTCTCGCCCGATCGTGACAGCTATCCGGTCAGGGGTATCGACGTTTCCCATCATCAGGGTGAAATCGACTGGCGCCGCGTTGCCGCCGACGATGTCGCCTTCGCTGTCATCAAGGCGACCGAGGGCGGCGACCATGTCGACGATGCCTTCGCCAAAAACCTGCGCGAGGCGCGCGCGGCCGGGCTTGCGGTCGGCGCCTATCACTTCTTCACCTTCTGCCGGCCGGGCGCCGACCAGGCGAAAAATTTCATCGCGGTGGTGCCGCACGACCAGCCGCTGCTGCCACCGGTCGTCGACATCGAATTCGGCGGCAACTGCCCGCAACGCCCGTCGCCGGAGCAGCTGAGCGCGGAACTCCAGGCCTTCCTCGGACCGGTTGAAGCTGCGTTCGGCAAGCCGGCGATCATCTACCTGACCGACGAGGCCGAGGACGCCTATGCCGGGAAAATCGACGTTCCCCCGCTCTGGCGTCGCTCGTTGCTCCTGGAGCCAGGTCGCAACGACTGGATCTACTGGCAGTACCACAATATGGGCCGCGTCGACGGCATCGTCGGCGATGTCGATCTGAATGTGCTGAAGGGCGGGCAGGAGAAGCTGGCTGAGTTGTTTGCCGCGCCTTGACCTGGCGTGCTCGACCGGCGCGAGATTGGAACCAAACATCGCGGCGCTGATCGGCCCTACCCAGCGTTCCGGCCAGTCTGCGCGCTAACGAAGGTCAGGTTCAGACCGAGCGCTTCCGGGATTTTCATGATTGTCGCAAATTCCGGGTTCCCGTCGCCGCTCAAGGCTTTGGAGAGCGCCTGTCTCGTCATGCCTGCCTCTCGGCAAGCTTCGTCATGTTCTGCGCCCGGGCAAGGCCAGGGGCAAGATCGTGCTGGCGGGGTTCTGAAGGCGTTAATTGCGCAGGAACTCAGCGATGTCGCTGAAAACCTTGACGAACATCGTCTCCGTCAAGACACCGGTGTTGGTGTTGTAGCGCGAGCAATGATAGCTGGAAAACAGCGTGACGCCGCCGGCCGGCAACCGACCGCCGTGCTTGAACGGATAGGCAGCGACGCGCTGACCGAGCGCCCTGACGGTCGACTGGTGGGCGATCGAGCCCAGCGCCAGCACGGCGCGCAATTTTGGAAAGCGCGCGATCGTCGGCACCAGAAAGCTGCGGCAAGTGGATATCTCGGCGCCGACCGGCTTGTTCTCCGGCGGCACGCAGCGCACCGCATTGGTGATCGCGGTGCCGATCAGTTCGAGCCCGTCATCCGGCCGCGCCTTGAACTCGCCGCGGGCAAGACCGTGAGCGATCATCGTTGAGTAGAGCAGGTCGCCGGCATAGTCGCCGGTGAACGGTCGCCCGGTGCGGTTGGCGCCGCGCAGGCCGGGCGCCAGCCCGACGATCAGCAGTTCGACGGCCTCGTCGCCCTCCGGCGGCAGGAAGCTCGGCACCGGCGCATTGAACCAGGACGGTTCGCGCTGCCGCCAGTCTGCGATGAAATCATGCAGGCGCGGGCAGAGCGGGCAGTCGCGGTCGGGTTCGGGAGCGGCGTCCAAGGCCGCCGCCGTCAATAGTCTTCCTCTTCGACTTCGGCCGGCTCGGGCCTGCGCACCGGCCGTTCGGAGGGATCGCGGCCGACCTCGTTCTTCAGCGAGGTCAAATCGATGAAATGGTCGGCCTGGCGGCGCAGATCGTCCGAGATCATCGGTGGTTGCGAGGCCATGGTGGAGACGATCGAGACCTTGCGGCCGCGCCGCTGCAGCGCTTCGACCAGTGTGCGGAAGTCGCCGTCGCCGGAGAAGATGACATAGTGGTCGACAACATCGGCAAGTTCGAGCGCATCGACGGTCAGTTCGATGTCCATATTGCCCTTGATCTTGCGGCGGCCGGTCGAGTCGGTGAACTCCTTGGCCGGCTTGGTCACCACCTTGAAGCCATTATAGTCGAGCCAGTCGATCAGGGGACGGATCGAAGAGTATTCCTGATCCTCGACCAGAGCGGTGTAGTAATAGGCCCGCAGCAAATAGCCGCGCTTCTGGAAGCTGGACAGCAGTTTGCGGTAGTCTATGTCGAAGCCGAGTGCGCGCGAGGTGGCGTAGAGATTGGCGCCGTCTATGAAAAGAGCGATTTTTTCACGGGGGTCGAACATGGCAATATTCCTTTTTCGAAATAGGTGGCGGACTAATCGAAATGGGTCGTTTATATCGCTCGGCTCGTAAATAAACCGGCTGACCTTTCGTCAACCGAGATAGCGCCAGTTTTACGGCAATCCAAGGGTGCCGGGGCGCACTGCAAGCAATTGTGATCGGAGCCGTGTCGTCGCCCGGTAGGCGGGCTTCGCCGGCAAGGCATTCAGCGGCGCCAGAAGCTGGCATTCGCCAGCCCATGGGGCCACAGAGCCATAATGCTTGTATTTTGGCGGCGTTCGGGTTATGGACCGCGCCTGTTTTCCATCAAATCCAGGCATGAAAGGGGCAATCAATGGCCCGCGTAACCGTTGAAGACTGCATCGACAAGGTCGACAACCGCTTCGAGCTCGTGCTGCTCGCCGGCCACCGTGCCCGCCAGATCAGCCAGGGCGCGCCGATCACCGTGCCCCGCGACAACGACAAGAACCCGGTCGTAGCGCTGCGCGAGATCGCCGACGAGACGCTGTCGCCCGACGACCTCAAGGAAGATCTGATCCACTCGCTGCAGAAGCATGTCGAGGTCGACGAGCCCGAGGCCGACGGCGAGGCGATCGCCGACCAGACCGGCAACGCAGTTGCAGCTACCGATGCCGACGACGCCGAAGAAAACGTCACCTTCGATCGCATGACCGAGGAAGACCTTTTGGCCGGCATCGAGGGCCTGGTTCCCCCGGAAAAGAGCGACGACTACTAATCGCTGCCCTGGACCTGCCGGGAATATGGTTCCGGCACTTCCGTCCCGTGAGTTTCGTGGCTATCTATGAGATGCGCCGTACATCAGTGCGGCGCATCAATCATTTCAGCACCGTGAGAACCCGCCCATGATGCGTCAGTATGAGCTTGTCGAGCGCGTCGCGCGCTACAAGCCTGACGTCAACGAGGCGCTGCTCAACAAGGCCTATGTCTACGCCATGCAGAAGCATGGCCACCAGAAGCGCGCTTCCGGCGATCCCTATTTCTCGCATCCGCTCGAAGTCGCCGCCATCCTCACCGAAATGCACATGGACGAGGCGACGATCGCCGTCGCCTTGCTGCATGACACGATCGAGGACACCACCGCGACGCGGGCCGAGATCGACGATCTGTTCGGCCCCGAAATGGGCAAGCTGGTCGAAGGCCTGACCAAGCTGAAGAAGCTCGATCTCGTCTCCAAGAAGGCCGAGCAGGCGGAAAACCTGCGCAAGCTGTTGCTGGCCATCTCGGAGGATGTCCGCGTTCTGCTGGTCAAGCTCGCCGACCGTTTGCACAACATGCGCACCCTCGACCACATGCCCGAGGCCAAGCGCCTGCGCATCGCCGAGGAGACGATGGACATCTACGCGCCGCTGGCCGGGCGCATGGGCATGCAAGGCATGCGCGAGGAACTGGAAGAGATCGCCTTCCGCTTCATCAATCCGGAAGCCTACCGCGCCGTCACCGCGCGGCTTGCCGAGATATTCGAGCGCAACAAGGGTGTGCTGACCGACATCGAAAAGGCGCTGTCGGCGCTGTTCGAGAAGCATGCCATCAATGCCGGGGTGAAGAGCCGGCAGAAGAAGCCGTGGTCGGTGTTCCGCAAGATGGAGGCCAAGGCGCTGTCCTTCGAGCAGCTCTCGGACATTTTCGGCTTCCGCGTCGTCGTCGACAGCGTCGAAGACTGTTACCGCGCGCTCGGCGCCATCCACACCACATGGTCGATGGTGCCTGGCCGCTTCAAGGATTACATTTCTACGCCCAAGCAGAACGACTACCGTTCGATCCACACCACCATTGTCGGCCCGTCGCGCCAGCGCGTCGAACTGCAGATCCGCACCCGCGAGATGAACAAGATCGCCGAATATGGCGTCGCCGCCCATTCGATCTACAAGGACACCGGCGGCAAGACGAACGGCGCCGCCCATGCGATCTCGAAGGAGACCAACGCCTATGCCTGGCTGCGGCGCACCATCGAGCAACTGGCAGAAGGCGACAACCCGGAAGACTTCCTCGAAAATACCAAGCTGGAGCTGTTCCAGGACCAGGTATTCTGCTTCACGCCGAAAGGCATGCTGATTGCGCTGCCGCGCGGCGCCACGCCCATCGACTTCGCCTATGCCGTGCACACCGATGTCGGCGACACCTGCGTCGGTGCCAAGGTCAACGGCCGCATCATGCCGCTAATGACGGAACTGAAGAACGGCGACGAGGTCGAGATCATCCGCTCCAAGGCGCAAGTGCCGCCGGCGGCCTGGGAGTCGGTGGTGGTCACCGGCAAGGCGCGCTCAGCCATCCGCCGCGCCACCAAGAACGCCATTCGCAAGCAATATTCAGGTCTTGGTGCCCGCATTCTCGAGCGCGCCTTCGAACGCGCCGGCAAGACCTTCACCAAGGAAAGCCTGAAGCCGGTGCTGCACCGGCTGGCGCGCAAGGACATCGAGGATGTGCTGGCCTCGGTCGGGCGCGGCGAACTTGCCTCGACCGACGTCATGAAGGCCGTCTTCCCAGACTACAAGGACGAGCGCGTCACCGTCAGCGCCCCCAAGCAGCGCGAGGAGGGCTGGTCGAAGATCCGCAACGCCGCCGGCATGCTGTTCCAGATGCCCGGCACACGAGCCGCGCGCAAGGACAAGGACCAGCCGCGCGATGGCGCGGTGCCGATCCGCGGCGTGCGCGGCGACCTGCCGGTGCGTTTCGCGCCGGAAGGGGCCGTGCCTGGCGACCGCATCGTCGGCATTGTCCAGCCGGGCACCGGCATCACCATCTATCCCATCCAGTCGCCGGCGCTGCAGGCCTTCGACGACCAGCCGGAGCGCTGGATCGACGTGCGCTGGGACATTGACGAGCAGACCAAGGAGCGCTTTCCGGCGCGCGTCTCGGTCACCGCCATCAACGCGCCGGGCTCGCTCGCCGACATCGCCCAGGTCGTTGCCTCCAACGACGCCAACATTCATACGCTGTCGATGGTGCGCACCGCGCCCGACTTCACCGAAATGCTGATCGATCTCGAAGTCTGGGATCTGAAGCACCTCAACCGGCTGCTGTCGCAGCTCAAGGATAATTCGAGCGTCAGCGATGCGCGGCGTGTGAATGGGTGAATAGTGAATAGTGAATAGTGAATAGTGAAAGAAGGCGTTCTCACTACCATTCACCATTCACCATTCACCATGGACATGGGGCGAGTTATGAATACCGACGAAGTTCTGGGCATTTTCCGCGAGGCAGGCGCTGTTCTGGAGGGACATTTCATCCTGACGTCGGGTCTGCGCAGCCCGGTCTTCCTGCAGAAGGCGCGCGTCTTCATGCATGCCGACAAGACCGAGCGGCTTTGCAAGGCGCTGGCCGAAAAGATCCGCAAGGCGGTGCCGGGCAAGGTCGACTACGTCGTCGGCCCGGCGATCGGCGGCCTGATCCCGGCCTATGAGACGTCGCGCCATCTCGGTGTGCCAGCAATCTGGGTGGAGCGCGAAGGCGGCGAGTTCAGGCTGCGCCGCTTTGAGATCGCGCCGGGATCGCGCGTCGTCATCGTCGAGGACATCGTCACCACTGGTCTTTCGATCCGCGAAACCATCGACTGCCTGCGCGCGATTGGCGCCGAGGTCGTGGCGGCGGCCTGCATCATCGACCGCTCGGCCGGCAAGACCAATGTCGGCGTGCCGCTGATCGCGCTTGCCGAATATGAGGTGCCGGCCTATCCCGCCGACCGCCTGCCGCCGGAACTTGCCGCCATCCCGGCGATCAAGCCGGGTAGCCGCAACATTTAGGGGACATCACCATGATCGCCGGCATCGATCATTTCGTGCTGACGGTCCGCTCGGTGGAGGACAGCTGCGCCTTCTACCAGCGGGTGCTTGGCCTCAAGCGCCTCGACGAGCCGAACCGGCCGACGGGGTTGCTGTTCGGATCGCAGAAGATCAATCTGCATCAGGCAACGCACACTTTCGAACCGAAAGCCAAGACGCCGATGCCTGGGTCCGGCGATTTCTGCCTGATCGCCGCAAGGCCGCTTGCCGAGATTTGCGCCAGTCTGGAAGCCAACGGCGTTGCCATCGAAGTCGGCCCGGTCGAGCGCACCGGCGCCCGCGGTAAGATGATGTCGGTCTATTTCCGCGATCCGGACAGCAATTTGGTCGAAGTCAGCGAATATCGGGAAGAGTCTATCCGCCTCGGCGTCGTCTTCGCGCGGACATTGCCGTCGTCAGGGAGCTTTCATCGATATTGTCCTCAGTTTCGCCCCAATGGCGCTCTTGTTACCCGCCTGCGGCAGACCATCGTTACCCGCCTGCGGCAGACCATCGCGGCGGCGTTTCATTGTTCCGCCGCAAGGCAGTCGCTATATCAAAGTCGTTGTTGCCTTTCTGCGCCCTCGAAGCGCAAGATGGAGCGACCGCGCCCGGCCAGGGATGGTTGCAATTTGGGCGTGACGAACCGGGAACTGGAACAGAGTGCTTTTTCGACGCCGAAAGCCTGATGGCATTCTGGAGCGGGTGCGTACCTATCTGTGGCCGCGCCGCTCGTTTTCGCGCTCGTTGCAATATTTCTCCAAGCGCATCCTGCGGCTGAAGGCGACACCGCATGCGGTCGCGGCCGGCGTCGCGGCCGGTGTTTTCGCCTCCTTCTTTCCGCTCGGCTTCCATTTCGCCGTCGCCGCCGTGCTCTGCTGGGTGGTCGCCGGCAATCTGGTGGCCGCCGCCCTCGGCGCGGTATTCTTCGGCAATCCGCTGACTTTCCCGCTGCTGTGGGGAGCGTCCTGGGAAGTCGGCAAGCTGATCCTGCATGAACGCCTGCCCAAGAACGGACCGCCTGCGCATCTTGGTGAGATGATGCACACGCTGTCGTTTGCAAAACTGTGGCATCCGGTGCTCGAGCCGATGCTGATCGGCGCTGTGCCGCTCGGCCTGATCTTCGGGCTGATCTTCTACGGTATCACCCGCTGGGGGATGACAGCCTTTCGCGAGCAGCGCAGGAAGCGCATGGCAGAGCGGGCGCATAAGGCCGAGCACCGCGGACGGGAAGTTCCGGCGGAATGATCATCGGCATCGGCAGCGACCTGATCGACATCAGACGCATCGAAAAGTCGCTGGAACGGCATGGTCAGCGCTTCATCCAGCGCATCTACACCGAGCTCGAACAGGTCCGCTCGGAAGGCCGCAAGGGCCGCGCAGCCTCCTATGCCAAGCGCTTCGCCGCCAAGGAGGCCTGCGCCAAGGCGCTTGGCACCGGCCTGGCGCAGGGCGTGTTCTGGCGCGACATGGGGGTCGCCAACCTGCCCAGCGGCGCGCCGACGATGGCGCTGACCGGGGGAGCGGCGGCACGGCTGGCCAAAATCCTGCCACAGGGGCACAGAGCGGCGATCCACCTCACAATCACCGATGATTTCCCGCTTGCTCAAGCCTTTGTGATCATCGAGGCGTTGCCCGCCGAACAAGCGCCACATTGATTGCATCAGACGACCGCTATCTAACGCCGACTTGACGTTGCCCAGCGCGCGCCGAGACTCTATACCATCCAACGCACAATCGAGGACGACATGAGCGTGGCTGAAAAATCCGAGAAGAAATCCGGCGGGCTTGGCGAAATCGTCAGCGTCATCATCCAGGCTTTGCTGCTGGCCATGGTCATCCGCACGTTGCTGTTCCAGCCCTTCTCGATCCCGTCCGGCTCTATGCGGCCGACCTTGCTCGAAGGCGACTATCTGTTCGTCACCAAATGGTCCTACGGCTTCTCGCGTTATTCGCTGCCATTCGGCCCCGACATCTTTTCCGGCCGCATCTGGGGTTCCGATCCGAAGCGCGGCGACGTGGTGGTCTTCAAGTTCCCGCCGGATCCGTCGCTCGACTACATCAAGCGCGTCGTCGGCCTGCCGGGGGACAAGATCCAGATGAAGGACGGCCAATTGTTCATCAACGGCCAGGGCGTGCCTCGTGTGAAAACCGGCCAGATCCAAAATCCTGATATCACGGAAGTGCCTGAGCCGGTCGACGTCTATCGCGAGACCCTGCCCAACGGCGTCAGCTACGACACGCTCGACCTGACACCGAATTCGATCACCGACAACACCCGCGAGTTCGTCGTGCCCCCCGGCAACTATTTCATGATGGGCGACAACCGCGACAATTCCTCCGACAGCCGCCTCAGCGTCGGCTACGTGCCGGCGGAGAACCTTGTCGGCCGCGCTAACATCGTCTTCTTCTCGATCGCCGGGAAGGCGAGCCCGCTCGAGATCTGGAAATGGCCGTCGCTGGTGCGCCTGTCGCGCCTGTTCCATTTCGTGAATTGATGGCTTTGAAGCGCCCGACGGGTGAAACTCTGGCCGATTTGGTGACAGCCAAAACCGGCCATTCCTTCCGGGATGTCCGTTTGCTCGAGACCGCGCTGACCCATTCCAGTGCGGTCAAGGCAAGCAGCAACAACCAGCGCCTCGAATTCCTTGGCGACCGCGTGCTCGGCCTGATCGTTGCCGACCTGCTTTTCGAAAAGTTTCCTGAAGCGCCGGAAGGTGAAATCGCCCCGCGCTTCAATGCCCTGGTCGATGCGCGGACATGCTCCGAGATCGGCATTGAAATGCAGCTCGAAGATCTGGTTCGGGCCGACGCTGCCTTGAAGGCGCGCTCGCGCGGCTCGGGCGGAAACTATCTGGCGGATGCGGTCGAGGCGCTGATCGCGGCGGTCTATATCGACGGCGGCCTCGATGCCGCAAGGCAATTCGTCCTGCGTTACTGGGAGCCGCGCTCGCAAAAGGTGGTGGCCAAGCCGCCCAATCCGAAATCCGACCTGCAGGAATGGATCGCCAAGACCAGCGATGTCAGGCCCGAATACGCGATCGAGAAACGCGAGGGACCTGAACATCAGCCGGTTTTCACGGTGTCCGTGAAGGTCGGCGGTTTTGCGCCGGCAAGCGGCACGGGCGGCTCTCGCCGCGCAGCCGAAGAAGCGGCGGCATCGGCGTTTCTTATGCGCGAGGGCATCTGGGCCAACCAAGGGAGTGCGGCGTGACCGGCAGCGAAGATCTCCCTCCGGCAGCGGAGGCCACGCATTCCGGCTTCGTTGCCCTGATTGGGGCGCCCAATGCCGGCAAGTCGACGCTGGTCAACCAACTGGTCGGCGCCAAGGTGTCGATCGTCACCCACAAGGTGCAGACCACCCGCGCCATCGTGCGCGGCATCGCCACGCATGACAACGCGCAGATCGTCTTTGTCGATACGCCCGGCATCTTCAAGCCGAAGCGCCGGCTCGACACCGCGATGGTGACCACCGCCTGGGGTGGCGCCAAGGACGCCGATATCGTGCTGCTGCTGATCGATGCCGAGCGCGGCATCAGGGGTGACGCCGACGCCATCCTCGAGCGGCTGAAGGACGTCCGCCAGCCGATGGTGCTGATCCTCAACAAGGTCGACCGGGTCAAGCACGAGGCGCTGCTGGCCCTGGCTGCGGCAGCAAACGAAAAGGTGCCGTTCAAGCGCACCTTCATGGTCTCGGCGCTGACCGGCTCCGGCTGCAAGGATTTGCTCGACTATCTCGCGCAAGCGCTGCCGGTCGGCCCCTGGTACTATCCGGAAGACCAGATCTCGGACCTGCCGATGCGCCAACTGGCCGCCGAGATCACCCGCGAGAAGCTGTATCTGCGGCTGCATCAGGAGTTGCCCTATTCCTCGCATATCGAGACCGAGAAATGGGAAGAGAAACCGGACGGCTCGGTGCGCATCGACCAGACCATCTATGTCGAGCGCGACAGCCAGAAGAAGATCGTGCTCGGCCACAAGGGCGAGACCATCCGCGCCATCGGCCAGTCGGCGCGCATGGAAATAGCCGGCATTCTCGAGCAGAAAGTGCACCTGTTCTTGTTCGTCAAAGTGCGTGAAAACTGGGGCGACGACCCCGAGCGCTACCGCGAGATGGGGCTTGAGTTTCCCCATTGAGCTTCATCGTCTAGAAATGCCGCCCGGCAGTTTGAGACGATGACATGCCTGATCCAAAACCGACCATCGATACCGATCTCGTGCGCCGGTTGATCGCCGCGCAATTTCCGCAATGGCGGCATCTGCCGGTGAGGCCGGTGGCGTTTGGCGGCTGGGACAACCGAACCTTCCACCTCGGCAATGATATGACTGTGCGGCTGCCGAGTGCCGCACCATATGCCTTGCAGGTCGAAAAAGAGCACCGCTGGCTGCCCAGGCTGGCGCCGCTTCTGCCGCTGCCGATCCCGGTTCCACTGGCGATGGGCGAGCCTGGGGAGGACTACCCCTGGCAATGGTCCGTCTACCGCTGGATCGACGGCGAAACAGCCAAGACCGCCGAAATCGCCGATCGCCGACAGTTCGCGGTCGATCTGGCCAAGTTCCTCATTGCGCTCCGGCGGATCGATCCGGCGGGCGGGCCGCCCGCGGGCCAGCACAATTTCTTCCGCGGCGGATCGCTGAGCGTGTATGACAACCAGACAAGGGAAGCACTCCAGGCGCTGGAGGGGCAGATCGACACCCAGGCGGCCACCGCTGTCTGGGATGCGGCCCTTGCCGCCACCTGGCAAGGGTCGCCCGTCTGGTTTCACGGCGACGTCGCCTGGGGCAACCTTCTGGTCCAAAACGGCCGCCTGAGCGCCGTCATCGACTTCGGCACCTCCGGCATCGGCGATCCATCCTGCGACCTGGCGATCGCCTGGACATTCTTCCAGGGCGAGAGCCGGGAGGCATTCCGGGCTGCCATCCACGTCGATGAAGCGACCTGGGCGCGCGGCCGCGGCTGGACGCTGTGGAAGGCGCTGATCACCGTTGCCGGACACGACGCCAACCAAGCCGAAGCCGAGCGATCGCGCCGCGTCATCGACGACGTCCTGGCCGATCACCGGGAATTCGTGTGATCAGAGCCTTTCGACGATGTGTGGGGATCCAATGTCAGCACAGATCGCACGCGGCGCGCCAAAATCTTGATTTCGCCACGCAACCGGTGACAAGCTCCTGCCATGGAATGGCGCGACGAGGGAATCATACTCGGCACCCGCAAGCATGGCGAAACCAGCGCCATTCTCGAGGTAATGACGCGTGCGCATGGCCGCCATCTCGGCCTGGTGCGCGGCGGCCGATCGCGCAAGCAGCAGCCGGTGCTGCAGCCCGGCAACCGCGTCGACCTTTTGTGGCGGGCACGCCTAGACGAGCATCTCGGCACCTTCCAGGCCGAGGCGATCGAGATGAACGCCGCCCGGTTGATGGACAGCGCTGTCGCCGTGTACGGCCTGCAGACCATGGCCGCGCATCTCAGGCTCCTGCCGGAGCGCGACGCCCATGGCGGCCTGTATGAGACGCTTGCCGTGATGATCGCCCATCTGGACGATTCGGATGCCGCCGGGGAACTGGTGGCGCGCTTCGAACTGCTCATCCTCGACGAACTCGGCTTCGGCCTCGATCTCAGCCAGTGCGCGGCGACCGGCGCCAGGCAGGATCTGGCCTATGTCTCGCCGAAATCCGGCCGTGCGGTGTCGCGAGCCGCCGGTGCGCCGTGGCGCGACAAGATGCTGGCGCTGCCGGCCTTCCTGCAGCGCGGCTCCGGCTTGCGGGCGGACCACGCGGCACTCGAGGACGCCTTCCATTTGACCGGTTTCTTTTTCACCCGCCATGTCTACGAGCCGCGCGGCATCGAACAGCCCGATGCCCGTGCCGGCTTCCTCGCCGCCTTGCGCAAGCATCATTCGGCCGGCAATGCCGCCACGACGGCAGACGCTGCGCCACAAGGGGGAGGGAGACTCGGTGGGTGCTGACCTCCGCAAACCGTCCAGGTTCACCGCAAAAGCTGCATGCGGCAGCATTCCCTCCCCTTGTGGGGAGGGTTAGGGTGGGGGTACTCGAAGGGCAAGGGCCTCAGCCGGCTTTGCGACGCTCCATGAAATCATCGAGGATGGCGCGCTGGCCGCCGAGGATCTTGCGGTTGGCCTCGGCCAAGGGAAACCAGCCGGCCCTGTCGATTTCGGGAAATTCCCTCGTCGCGCCTGACCTTGGCGGCCATTCGATCGTGAACATGTTGCTTTTAACGGCATCGGCATCGAAATCGGCTTCGACGCTCCAGGCGATGACGATCTTGCCGCCGGCTTGCCGATAGCTGCCGACAGGTTCGAAATCGCCATCGATGCTGACTCCGAGTTCTTCCCCAGCCTCGCGCCGGGCGGCGGCCAACTCATCTTCATTGTCCTCGACGAGGCCCTTGGGGATCGACCAAGCGCCTTCATCCTTCCTTGCCCAGAACGGGCCGCCGGGATGGACGAGCAGAAATTCGAGAATGCCGGCCCTTGTCCGGTGGATCAGCAGCCCTGCACTTCGTTTCGGCATTCGATTTCCTCGTAGTTCATCCGAGGATAGCATGGCTCCTGGGCAAGTGGCGGCGGCATGCCATTCCTGGCTATCTCAGATGATGGGTGAGGATAAAGACCGTAGGCCGCTGGAATTTGCCGACGAAACATGCTCGATAACTTCTTTTCGGCCACCATTGCGGTGGCGTGACTTGAATAGCCGTCTGGGTTGGCCGGGTGGCCGCCGCAATTGTCAGTGAAAACTGGCCTGGTTTGGGGGAACCGCCATGTTTGAAAGCCTGATTGGCGCCGTCGTCGTTATCGTGCTTTTTGTCCTCGTCTTGCGCCAGCAGGGCCGCGTCAGTCTGATCGAGCGCGAGCTCGGAGCGCTGCGCAGCCTGGTTCTGTCCGGAGTGCATGCGACACCGCCCGTTGCCAAACCGGCCGAGCAGGCTGCAAGCGCACCGGCGGATGCCGCTCACGCTAGCGCACCAGTTGCCGACATAGCTTCGCCAACAACAGCAGACGCGGCACATGCCCAGGCACCGGCCGCCGAAGCCGATGCGGCCACCAGCGAGGCCGTGCCAGAACTGTCAGCCGCGGCCAGGGCGGCATTCACCGGATCCGCGCCTGCCGCCACGGCGAAGGCAGCCCGCCAGTCCGAGGTCGAAACCGCGCTCGGCACACGATGGGCGGTCTGGGTCGGCGGCGTCGCGCTGGCCCTGGGCGGCCTGTTCCTGATCCGCTACACCATCGAGGCCGGCATTTTCGGCCCCGAAGTGCGGCTGTCCCTGGCTGCGCTGCTCGGCCTGGTGCTGATCGGCGGCGGCGAGTTCATCCGCCGCACCGGCTTCAAGGTGCCGGTGCAAGGGGCTGCAGGCGCCTATATTCCGGCGATCCTGACGGCTGCCGGCGCCTTCATTCTGTTCGGTACGGTCTATGCCGCGCACGCCATTTACGGTTTCGTCGGCCCGGCCTTCGCTTTCGCCGTGCTCGGCGCCATCGGCGTAGCGACCATTGTCGCCGCTCTCGTCCACGGTCAGGCCCTGGCCGGCATCGGCCTTGTCGGCTCGATGGCGACGCCGGCGCTTGTGTCCTCGCAGGCGCCCAACCCATGGGCGCTGTTCGTCTACCTGGCGATCGTGCTTGCCGCCACAGCCGTGATCGCCCGCATTCGCGACTGGAAATTCCTGATTGCGGCCGCCTTCTTCGGCACCGGCGCCTGGACCATCGCCTACATGATGAGTACGCTCGTCGCCGACCTTGCCGTCATCCGGTTCGCCGACCTTGCCGTCGTCCTGTTCATCGACGCGGTGACGCTGGCGGTGCTTGCCTTTGTTTGGCTGGGCAGTCGTGGCGGCGAAGCGGAACCTGCAAAGGCGGGCTTCGACTGGCCCTCGATCGTGCCTGGCGTTTTCGTTGCGTTTTCAGCGCTAGGCCTGTCCGTCGACACGACGCTGGTCGCCGCCGGTGGCGCCTTGCCGGGCGCCTTCGTCCTCGTCGCCCTTGTCGCCACCGCACTCTACCGGCCGCGCGCGCTGCCGCTGCTGCATGCCGCCGGCGTGGTGAGCGTGATGATCCATCTCGGCATCATTCCGCCCACCACCATCGGCTCCGACATAACCCAGGGGAATATCGGCTTTGACGGCATGCCGGTGGCGGCCGGAAATCCGTTGACGCTGCGCATCGGCATTGGCCTCGGCCTGGTCTTCATCGGCGCCGGCTTCTGGGCCGCACGCCGCTTCGCCGCCTCAGCACGGGTCCGCGCGGCATGCTGGGCGGCATGGGGCGTCGCTGCGCCGCTGCTTATTCTGCTGACGCTGTGGCTTGCCTACGGCAATCTCGACCGCGACCTTGTCTACGCAGCGATAGCTGCCCTTCTGGTTGTTGTCTTCGCTGCCGGTGGCGAATGGATCGCGCGCGCCGAACAGCCGCCGCTCAAGGGCGACATCGCCGTCTCCTTCGCGCTTTGCGGCTCGGCTCTGGCCGGCCTGCTGATGCTGCACATGGCCTTCGGATCCGGCTGGACGACCATTCTTGCCGGCGTTGCCGCCATCGTGCCGGCGCTGGCGACGCGGTGGCGCAGCTATCCGGTGCTTGGCTGGATTTCGGTCGGCGCGGTCGTTGCCGTGCTGGGCCGCGTCGCCTTCGATCCGACCATCGTCGGCGCCGAGTTCCTGACGACGACGCCGGTGTTCAACTGGCTGCTGCCGGGATACGGCGTACCGGCGCTGGCCTTCGGCTTTGCCGCCTGGCAACTCGCGCGTACCACCCCCGCGCTACCAACAACTGGCAATGGCCGGCCGCGCCTTGCGATGGAGGCGGGTGCAGCCCTGTTTGCGCTGCTCACCGTCGCCATGCTGGTGCGCCACGCCATGCATGGCGGCGTCATCGACACCGGCCCGGTGACGCTCGCCGAACAGGCGATCTATACGCTGATCGCCATCGGCGCCGGCGCGATACTGGTGGCCATCGACATGCGCTCGCCAAGCTCTGTGCTGCGCTACGGCTCGATGGCTGCCGGCGTGCTCTCGGTCGCCTTCATCGTCCTCCAGCATTTCCTGGTGCTCAATCCGCTGTTCACCGACGAATCGACCGGCCAGATCCCGGTGTTCAACCTCTTGTTCCTGGCTTATCTCCTGCCGGCCATCGCTGTCGGCGGGCTGGCGCTCTATGCCAGGGACAAGCGGCCGCCATGGTATGCGCAGATGCTGGCGGTGGTGGCGGCATTGCTTGTCTTCGCCTACGCCACACTGTCGGTCAGGCGCGTGTTCAAGGGCGAGTTCATCGGCCTGTGGAGCGGCCTCGGCCAGCTCGAGACCTACACCTATTCGGCGCTCTGGCTGGTCATTGGCGTCGTGCTGCTCACCGCCGGCGTCTGGCTGAAGTCGCAGGTGCTGCGCATTGCGTCGGCGGCGCTGATCGCGATCGCCGTGGTAAAAGTCTTCCTGTTCGACATGTCGGAACTGGAAGGCGTGCTCAGGGCGCTGTCCTTCATCGGTCTTGGCGCCGTGCTGATCGGCATCGGCCTATTCTACCAGCGGCTGCTGACGCGGGCGGCGAGGGAGGCCAACGCTGCAACTTGAAGTGATATACGAGATGGAATATATGAATATCCAACGGAGGATATTCGATGCCGCTCTATATCCGCGACGACGAAGTGGATGCGCTGGCCAGCAGATTGCAACGCGAGACGAACGCTCCGAGCAAAACGGAGGCGGTGCGGGTCGCGCTCGTGCACGAACTTGAGCGCAATCGGGCGAAGGTGCCGCTGCGCGATCGGATCGCCAGTCTTCAGGACAGGGCCAGGAAGCTTGGCCTGCCCAATCCCGATTTCGATATGAAGAAGTTCACCGACGAGATGTGGGAAGACTGATGTTTGTCGACGCGTCGGTGATCGTCGCCATTCTCAACCAGGAACCTGGGTGGGAGGAATTGCTGAAGCAGCTATCCGGTTTTTCCGGGCAGGTCTGGGTTTCTCCGTTGGTTCACTTCGAAGCAACACAGGCATTGGCAAGGGCCGGCGCCGGCCCGCGCAGACCCAGCGCTGAAGCCCTTCTCCATGCCCGCGATCTGATCGATGAGTTCATTGTGGAGATCATGGGAGAGAGTCTGACCATTGACGACAACATCAGCTCTCGGGCCATTGACGCGAGTGCCGGTTACGGCAAAGCCGTTGGCCACAAGGCGGATCTGAATCTCGGGGACTGTTTTGCTTACGCCTGCGCGAAAAGCCGCGATCTTCCACTGCTGTACAAAGGCCATGATTTCGCACTGACCGATTTAGGATAATTCGGCCCTTTTGTTGATTGCGGGGAATAATTTAGCCGATCAACTCGTTATCTCACTGCTTGGGTGACCGGGGCGGCAGACCGCTTCGCGCTGGCCGCTTGCGCCGCGCCGGGAAGGCGCGTTCAATCGGGTTAAACAAGGGCGACCTCAGAACCAGCGGTCATGGACGAAAAGAAGGCAGCAATCCTTGGCGAAATACCGCGCTTGCGCCGCTACGCACGCTCGCTTCTGCGCGACCGCGAATCCGCCGACGATCTCGTCCAGGATTGCCTCGAACGAGCGCTCTTGCGGCTTGAAAGCTGGCAGACAGGAGAAAGCCCCCGGAGGTGGCTGTTTACGATCATGCATCATTTGTTCATCGATCAGATGCGCAAGGTGAACCGGCGCGGTGAGGCGGCGATCCTGCCGCTTGACGCAAACGAGGCGCAGGCAGTCCCCGCCGAGCAGGCGGAGAACGCCGCCTCGCGCGAGATCATCGACGCATTGCAGGCGATCAGCCCCGACCGTCGCGCCGCTCTCGTCATGGTCGCCATCGAAGGATTCTCCTATGCCGAAGCCGCCAACATTCTCGGCGTGCCCGCCGGCACGCTGATGTCGCGCATAGCGCGCGGACGCGAGGAGCTGCGCAGCTTGCTCGATGACACGGCGCGCCGCCGCTCGATAAGGATCGTCGAGAAATGACCCGCCGCGATTTTTCCGAACGCGATATCCACATGGCTCTCGACGGCGAGTTGCCGGGCGACGAGCGCGCCGCCTACGACGCCTGGATCGACGCCAATCCCGAAATGAAGGCCAAAAGCGCCCGCTACACCGCCGACCGCACCGCGTTGCGCGCCGCCTTTGCCGGTGTGCTCGACGAGCCCGTGCCGGTGCTGTTCAAGCAGATCGTTAGCGGTGAAGGCGCGACCAAAGCGGCGGCGCGGCAGTCGCGCTGGTGGCTTGCGCCCGCGGCGGCCGCAGTGCTCGTCATCGGCGGTCTTGGCGGCTATTTTGCCGGCATCGACGGCATCGGCAGGGAAGATGGCGCCGATGACCAACTGGCCGAAGAGGCGATCGCCGCCCATGTCATCTATGCCGCCGAACAGCGCCATGCGGTGGAAGTGCCGGCAAGCGACAAGGATCACCTGCAGACCTGGCTGTCCAACCGCGTCGGCCTGAAACTGGTGGCGCCGGATCTGGTGGCGGAAGGCTTCCAGCTGGTTGGCGGCCGGCTGCTGCCCGCCGGCCAGGGCAAGGCAGCGATGCTGCTTTACGAGGACGCCAAGGGTCAGCGCATCTCCTTGTTCGTTACCGCTGATTCCTCAGCCAAGTCCAAGGGCACCTACATGGCCGAGGCCGACGGCCCCGAGGCGGTCTACTGGCTGGACAAGGGCTATGCCTGCGCCGTCGTCGGCTCGCTGCCGCGCGAGCAACTGGCTGCGGTCGCCAAGCGGGCCTACGGTCAGCTTCTGGCTGGTATCGCCAGTTGAGCACATTCGGTTTTGGCGTCATGCGCCGAGGCGGCGCCGCACCTGGCGGTGCCGCGGTCACCGCCCGCCACTCGCGGTGGAACTGTCACAATTCGGCCCTATTCAAGGTGCGATAGCGCTTGGCTGATATCGGCGTTTCGGCTGATGTTTGCGACGTTTTTGACCGCGGCCTTTTCCTCCACCCAATCGAGGTTTTCCAAACCCGCATGCCTGCCGAGATTCGCAAGGCCCGCGCGTCCGACGTCGATGACCTCGCCGCCATCGAGAAGGCGGTCTTTTCCAGTGACCGCATTTCCCGGCGCTCCTTCCGCCTGTTGATCGAACGCGAGACAGCCGAGATGCTGGTCGCCGAAAGCGATGGCCGTGTCGCCGGCTACGCCATCGTGCTGTTTCGCAAGGGCAGCGGCGTCGCCCGGCTCTATTCGCTTGCCACCAGCCCGTTTTTCAGCGGCCGCGGCATTGGCCGCATGCTGCTTGCAGCGGCCGAAGAAGCTGCCTTCGAGCACGACCGCATGATGTTGCGCCTCGAAGTGCGCGAGGACAATCTTCGCGCCATCGGCATCTATGAGCAGAGCGGCTACCGCAAGATCGGTCGCGAGCCTCACTATTACGAGGATGGCGCCACCGCGCTGCGCTACGAAAAGACCTTGCGCGGCGATATTCCGGTCGCCACCAAAGTCCCGTTCTACCAGCAGACCTGCGAGTTCACCTGCGGTCCATGCTGCCTGATGATGGCGATGGCCAATTTCGATTCCGGCTTCGTGCCCGATCCGGTCATGGAAATCCGCCTATGGCGCGAGGCAACGACCGTGTTCATGATGTCCGGCCCGGGCGGCTGCGAGCCCTTCGGCCTTGCGGTTTCCGGCTACGAAAGCGGGCTTGCGGCGGAAATCTTCGTGTCCTTCTATGGCGCGCTGTTCTTGCAATCGGTGCGCAGCGACGACAAGCGCCGGGTGATGGAACTTGCCCAGGTGGACTTTCGCCGCCGCGCGGAACTTTACGGCATCCCGGTGAATTACCGTCCATTCACCATCGACGATATCCGCGGCGCCCTGGCTCAGGGAAAACTGGTGCTTGTGCTGATCAGCGGCTTCCTGATGTTCGGCAAGAAGGTGCCGCATTGGGTGCTGGCTATCGGCGACGATGGCGACCACATCCTGATCCACGATCCCTGGGTCGAGGACGAAAGACAGGAGACCATCCTCGATGCCGCCAACATTCCCGTGCCGCACGGCATCTTCATGAACATGGCGCAATTTGGCCGCGACGGACTGCGTGCTGCCATCACTCTTGGGAAACGCTGATAACAATGACCTGGGTCATCCTCACCGGCCGTCAGAACGATCTCGACCCGGCGGCGACGCCGCACAAGATCATCACCAACCGTGACTATCTTGCGCATCCGGCGCTGTTTCGCGGCCAGCAGCCGAAGGTCATCAACCTGTCGAACAATTACGCCTACCAGAGCCGCGGCTATTATGCCTCTCTGCTCGCCGGTTCGCGCGGCCACAAGGTCATCCCGACGGTCGAGACGATGATCGACCTGTCCGAGCGCAAGCTCTACGAGCACGCGCTGCCGGAACTGGAGCTGGCGCTCAACAAATGCCGCAAGGATCTCGGAGGCGTTTTCCCGCAAAAAATCTGCATCTTCTTCGGCATCGGACCGTCGAAGGTCTGGGACCGCTTCGCCAAGCTGTTGTTCGACTGGTTCCGCGCTCCGGCGCTTGAGGTTCACATCAAGGACAGCGCCGAATGGGCTTCGATCCGCAAGATCGGATTCCTGCCGCTGGCCAGGATGGCCGAGGAGGAAGAAGCCTTATTCGTGCAGGCGCTCGAGACGTACACCAACCGCGAGTGGCGCGACACCAAGGGCCGCACCCCGGCACGGTACACCTTCGCCACGCTGGTCGATCCGCATGAGGAACTGCCGCCGTCGGAGATTTCCTCGCTGCGTTACTGGGCCAAGATCGCCGAAAAGATGGGCGTCGAAATCGAGCCGATCACCAGGAAGGACCTGGCCAAGCTCGCCAATTACGACGCGCTGTTCATCCGCGAGACCACCTCGATCTCAAACCACACCTACCGCTTCGCGCGCCGCGCCCAGCAGGAAGGCATGCCGGTGATCGACGACCCGCTGTCGATGATCCGCTGCACCAACAAGGTCTATCTCAACGAACTGATGGCCTACAACAAGGTGCCGGTGCCGCCGACGGTGATGATAGCCGGCACCTCGGATCTCGAACTGGCGGCGCAGACGCTCGGCTTTCCGCTGGTGCTGAAGATCCCGGATTCATCGTTCTCGCGCGGCGTCAAGAAATGCGGCAACTTCGAAGAACTGAAGACGCTCGCCACCGAGTGGCTGGAGGATTCCGATCTCCTGATCGCGCAGAAATTCATCCCGACCGAATATGACTGGCGCGTCGGCGTGCTCGGCGGGCAGCCGCTGTTTGCCGTGCATTATCTGATGGCGAAAAAACACTGGCAGATCGTCAACCACAAGGCCAGCGGCAAGCCCGACCAGGGCGGCATCAAGACCTTCACGCTGAAAGAGACGCCGCCGCATGTCGTCGACACCGCGGTGAAGGCGGCGCGCTGCATCGGCGACGGGCTTTACGGCGTCGATCTCAAGGAAACCAAGGATGGCGTCTTCGTCATCGAGGTCAACGACAACCCGAACCTCGACCATGGCTGGGAGGATTCCGGCGAAAAGGACGAAGTCTGGGTGCGGCTGACGCAATGGTTCCTGGAGCGGCTGGACCGTCCCGGGCGTTAGTTTGCCGTCCCGGGCGGCAATTCAACCGAGGGGGAAAAATGCAGTTCATCGTCATCGAGGATTTCACCGGCTGCGACCGCAAGGAGATCTACCGCCGTTTCGGCGAGCGCGGCAGATTGAAGCCGGACGCGCTTGTCGTGCATCACTCCTGGATCGCGGCTGATATGAGCCGCTGCTTCCTTTTGGTCGAAGCCGATGACGTCACGCTGCTGCAGCGCTGGGTCATCGAATGGTCTGACCTGGTGGAGTTCGAGATCATTCCCGTGGCGACGAACAAGGACATGGTCGCCGCACTGGCCGGCCATCTCTGAGCAGTTCGGTCCATCAGCCGAGCACCGGCGAACCCACCGACCGCCGGCATTCCTCAATCAGCCAATTGCGAAACGCCGCCACCAGGTCGCGCCTTGCACTGCGTTCCGGGATCGTCAGGCAATATGGCTGACGCAGCGCGATCGATAGGGCATTAGCCCGGACCAAACGGCCCTCTTCCAGCGCCCCGGCGCAATAAATGCCTTGCGCCAGCGCCACGCCCAGCCCTGAAATGGCAAGGTCGAGCGCTGCCCGCGACGAGTTCGCCGACAGGCCGCGCTGCACTGCGCGGCCGGGTTCTATGCCCGCCGCCTCGAACCAGGTGCGCCAAGACGGAAACGACGCGCCGGTCGGTCCCCAGTCGGTGTGAATCAGTGGCAGTCCGGCGAGGCTGTCGGTTTTGGCGGTGAGTTCTGGCGCGCAGACGGGGTAGACGGCGTCCCTGACGATCTCCTCGCTCGGGTGTTCACGATAGTGCGGGCCGAAGGACAGCCGGATGTCGATCAGTTCGCGGTCGAACGGCACCGGATCGTCATCGCCGCGCAGGGATATGTCGACGGCGCCGCGGCTGGCGACAAAGCCGGCGAGGCGTTCGGAAAGCCAGCCCATCGCCATGGACGGCGGCACCGATACGACAAGCCGCGGGCGGAAGGCATCGCTGCCACGCGCGATGCTGCCGATCTCCCGAAAAGCCAGGGTCAGCCGGGGCAGCATCTCGACACCGGCTTCCGTCAGCACCACGCGGCGGTTGACGCGATGGAACAGTTTTCGACCCATCTGCTCCTCGACGGTGCGAATGAGCTGGCTGACCGCAGCCGCCGAGATCGAGAGCTCATCCGCCGCTGCGGCGAAACTCCCCGAGCGCGCCGCCGCCTCGAAGGCTTGAAGTCCTCTCAGGGAAGGAAGCGCGGTCATTGGGTGATCCGATAGGTAAGGTCAGCTTATCTGTGTCGCAGAAATCCTCGTCTTTTGAAAGCTTTCTTATTCGAGTAGCTTGGCGCCATGACCGTATCGGCCCAGTTTGAACCCAGAGACCATCGCGACGTCATCGCGTTCCTGACCAATGAGCAGCGCAGCCGCCTGACCGGCAAGTCGGACGGGCCGGGTCTGGTCCAACTCGCCTTCCATCTCGGCGCGATTGTGGCTATCGGCGGGCTGATTGCGGCCAAGGTGTCGTACTGGCCGCTGTTGATGTTGCCGCAAGGCATTCTTATCGTCTTCCTGTTCACGCTGCTGCATGAGACGGTGCACAGGACGGCGTTCGAGACGCAGTGGCTCAACGATGCCGCCGCAAGGGTCTGCAGCCTGGCGATCGCGCTGCCCGCCGACTGGTTTCGCTATTTCCACTTCGCCCATCACCGTTTCACCCAGGATCCCGAGAACGATCCGGAACTCGCCTTCCCGAAACCGGAGACGATGCGGCAATACATCGTCCACGTCTCGGGCCTGCCGGTGTGGTGGGGGCATTTGCAGACACTCTACACCAACGCGATTGGCGGCTGCCACGACAGCTACGTGCCGCCGAAAGGCCTGCCCAAGGTGCGCACTGAAGCCCGCGCCATGATCGCTTTCTATGTCGTGGTCGCCGCGCTAGCCCTGTGGTTCGAGGCAAGTGTACTGCTCTATGTCTGGATCGTGCCGGCGCTGCTCGGCCAGCCCTTCCTCAGGCTCTATCTGCTGGCCGAGCATGGCCGCTGCCCGCTTGTCGCCAACATGCTGGAAAACACCCGCACCACGCTGACCAACTGGCTGGTGCGCAAAGTCGCCTGGAACATGCCGTATCACGCCGAGCACCACGCCTATCCCGGCGTGCCCTTCCATCAGCTGCCGGCCTTCCACCAGCTGATCGAGCGCCATCTCAAAGTCGTCGAACCCGGCTATGTCAGCTTCCACGAGAAATACGTCGAGACCTTGCGCTGAGGCGCTCGGCCGTCAGCGTAGCGTCTGCTCAACGAGCGTGACGAAATAGCGGAGCACGGTGGGGACGATGGCGTCGTTGAAGACATAGCGATCGCCGTGCAGCCCTTCGCCCGGTCTGACCGCTCCTGCGCCGACCCAGGCATAGCAGCCGCCGGCTTCGCGGACCATGTAGGCAAAATCCTCGCAGCCGAGGCTCGGGTTGAATGCGGTCTCGACCTGCTCGCGGCCGACAACCGCGGTTGCCGCCTGGACGGCCCGGTCAGTGGCAGCCGACGTGTTGACCAGCGGCGGGTAGCCTTTCTTGTAGGCGAGCTTGGCGGTGAGGGCATGCGCCGAGGCAATGCCTTGCGCGATGTCGCCGATCAGCCTTTCGCAATGGTCCGACAAAGTGGGCTCGAAGAAGCGGCAGGTTCCCTGCAGCCAGACCTTGCCCGGCACGATGTTGCCGACATTGCCGCCATGGATCTGGGTGATCGAAACGACCAGCGCCATTTGCGGGTCGACCGAACGGCTGACGATGCGCTGCACGGCTTGAACGAAGGCGCCGGCCGCGAGCACGGGATCGTCGCCTAGCTGCGGCATGGCAGCATGCGCGCCGGTCCCCTCAAAGTTCAGTTCGAAAGTGTCGACGGCCGCCATCATCGACCCGGCACGGGCCGCGATCTTTCCGAGCGGCAGCCCCGGCCAGTTGTGGACGGCGTAGACGGCTTCCACGGGGAAGCGCTCGAACAGTCCGTCCTCGATCATCCGCATGGCGCCGCCTTCATTTTCTTCCGCCGGCTGGAAGATGAAACAGACGGTGCCGTCGAAGGCTCTGTTGTCGGCGAGCAGCTTGGCGGCGCCGAGCAGCATCGCGATGTGCCCGTCGTGGCCGCAGGCATGCATCACGCCGTCTTTCTTCGACGCATATGGCAATCCTGTCTTATCCAGCACGGGCAAGGCATCGAGTTCGGCCCGAAGCCCGATGGCGCGCACGCCTGGCCGTCCTCTGAGGACGCCAACCACGCCGGTGCCGCCTATGCCTTCATGAACCTCGTCGAGCCCGAAGGTGCGCAGCTTGTCGGCGACGAAGCGCACGGTCTCATACTCTTGGAAACCGAGTTCGGGGTTGGCGTGGATGTGATGCCGCCATTCCACCACCTGCGGGGTGAGGGCGGCGATGGGGTCGTTGTGCAGCATTGCGCTCTCCTTGCCGGCTATCCTAAATTCGGCCTTGTCGATGCCAGCACGTAAAGGTTTTGCGCCGGCAGCGTCTTGAACAGGATTGACCGTGTCTGGAATTCAACAGCCTCAGGAGACGACGCAGTTCTGGCGTCATCCGCGCTTTCGCGATCTTGGCATGCTCAAGGCGCGCTTCACGCGGCATCGCTACCAGCTGCACACGCACCCGACCTATGTCGTCGCCCTGATCACGCAAGGGTGCGAGCGGGTCCGCATCGGCAACGAGACTGTCCTCGCGCCGTCGGGCACGGTTCTGCTCGTCGATCCGGAGATATGGCATGACGGCGAGGCGGGTGCCGACCAGGGTTGGGCTTACCGCACCTTCTATCCGTCGGCCTCGCTCATGGGTGCGATCGCGGACGAGCTCGGGCAGGATCGCCCGCCGTTGTTTTCGCAAGCGATCGTCGATGATGCCGATCTCGTCCAGGCAGTAGGCGTCGCGCACTTGGCTTCGACATCGAATGATGCCACCAGCGCCGAAACATCCATGCTGATCGCCTTGCGCAAGCTCATCCTGCGCCATGGCGATTGGGGCGGCCGGCGGCGCGAGGCGGTCGAAAGCTTCGGATCGAAAAGCCGGCTCCGGGTCTATGAACAGGTCATCGAAGACCATCTGAACTCGGACCTCGATTTGCAGCGGCTCGCTGAAGCCGCAGGCGTGACGCGCTTTCAAGTTATCCGCGATTTCAGGAAAGTGCTGGGTCTCACCCCTGCTGCCTTCATCCGTGACCGCAGGCTGCGCCGTGCCGATCTGCTGATCCGGCAAGGTTCAGATCTCGCCGGTGCCGCCTTTGCGGCCGGCTTCTCCGACCAAAGCCATCTCTCGCGCACCTTCCGCGCCGCGCATGGAATGACGCCGGGGATGTTCAGGCGCGCCGGGACGCTGCCCTCGTCTTGAGAAGTCGAGCCATGTCGGCGGCCTTTGACGGCATGCCGATCAGAAAGCCCTGCGCCTCGACGCAGCCAGCCTTGCGCAATATGTCGAGCTGCGCTTCGGTCTCGACGCCTTCGGCGGTGACGGTGATGCCAAGTTCGGCACCAAGCCCGATGATCGTGCGCACGATCGCCGCCGTGTCCTTGTTGTCGATATCGTGGATGAAGGAGCGGTCGATCTTGATCTTGTCGACGGGAAAACGCCTGAGATAGCCGAGCGACGAATAGCCGGTGCCGAAATCGTCGAGCGCGATGCGGATACCGAGTTCGCGCAGCTGCCTCAGCGTCTTCAGCACCGTCTCGCTCTCATCCATCAGCACGGTCTCGGTGATTTCCAGTTCGAGCCGGCTGGCCGGCACACCGGAAACGGCCAGCGCCGAAATCACGCTGCGGGCAAAGTCGGCGCTTCTGATCTGCACTGCCGAGACATTGACGGCGATGCGCATTCCAGGCGGCCAGCCGGCGGCCACGCTGCAGGCCTGTTTCAGCGCCCATTCGCCCAGCGGAACGATCAGCCCGCTGTCTTCGGCGGCTGCGATGAAATCGTCGGGCGCCACCAGGCCGCGCGTCGGTGAATTCCACCGCATCAACGCTTCGGCGCCGACGATCTTGCCCGACGCGATGTTGGTGATCGGCTGGAACTCCAGCACGAACTCCCGCCGTTTCAGTGCCGTCTCGAGATCGGTTTCGAGCGCCAGGCGCGCCCGCACCAAGGCATCCATGCCGGGCTCGAAAAAGCGGTAGACGTTGCGGCCTTCGCTCTTGCCGCTGTAAAGCGCCATGTCGGCGTTCTTCAAAAGCGTGTCGGCGTCCTTGCCGTCACCGGGATACAGCGCGATGCCAAGGCTGATGCCGACATGCATGTCGCGGCCCTTGTCGCGAAACGGCTGGCTGACGACAGCGACGATGCGTTTTGCCAGTTGTTCCGCATCGGTGGCGCCTTTGGGATTGAACTGCAGGATGGCGAACTCGTCGCCACCGAGGCGGGCGACCACATCGGTGTCGCTGCGCAGGCTGTGCCGCAACCGCTCCGCCACGCATTTCAGCAGCCAGTCACCGGCCGGGTGTCCCCAGGTGTCGTTAACGGCCTTGAAGCGATCGAGGTCGAGCGAGAAGATCGCCAACGGTGTATCGCCGGTCATCGCCTGGTCGAGCCGTTCGCGAAACATCGAGCGGTTGGGCAGGTCGGTCAGCGTGTCGTAATGGGCAAGGTGGCTCATGCGCTCTTCGGCGCGCCGGCGCTCGGTGATGTCTTCGAAGGTCGCCACCCAGCCGCCACCGGTAAGCGGCCGGCGCGCAACCAGCAGCGTTCGGCCATCGGCAAGGCTGCGGTCTGTCGAACGCTCCTCACCGGCCTGCAGGCTGGCTCTGGTGTTGGCGATCTCGCCGTCGATTTCCATCGACGGATAGATGCGCAGTCGCACCATCTGTTCGAGCAGGGCGCGCTGGCTCATGCCGAGCGGGAAGTCGTCAGGCGTGACCTTGTAGAGGTCGAGGAAGCGCTGGTTGCGCACGATCAGCGTGCCTTCGGCGTCGTACATCAACAGGCCTTGCGACATGTTGGCGAGCGCCGCATCGAAGCGGCGGTGCTGCTCCTTCAGTTCCTGCTCGGCCCGCCTTTGCTCCGTAATGTCCTCATAGATCGACACCCAGCCGCCTGAGGCCAGCGGCCGGTGCGTGATGGAAACGATGCGTCCGTCCGACAGTATTTCCTCGTAGGTCGAGGCTTGCGCGCGCTCGATATAGGGCTTGCGGATGGCATACAGGTCTTCGGCGCTCTGTGAGGCGACACCGATGTCGACGCTGTGCTTTAGAATGTCCAGGAACGCGATGCCGGGCCGCACGATCTTCGCGTCGAGGGAGAAGATGCTGATATAGTTGCCGTTGCAGATGATCATCCGCTCGTCGGCGTCGAACATGCACAGCCCATGCGACATATTCTCGACGGCCGCGGAAAAGCGCTCGTTCTGGTGGCGCAGTTCGTCGGCGATCTGCCGTGGCGCGGCGACGCCTCCGGCTCCCCGTCTGCGGACGGGCGAACCACCCTTGACGTGCGCAACGGACATGAGGCGTGCCTGCTGACCGTGATCGAAACCCGGTACTGTGGTTACCGCTGGTTAATTTAGCGTATGTTCACTGCGCCGAATGCACGGCAACCGTTGCCTGGCGTTGCTTTTCAAGCGTTGCGTAGCGTTTGAGGAAGGCAGCTTGCGCCGAGGTCACCGAGTGCGGCTTAAAGTCGAAGCGGTCGGCATTGAACCCGCGCGGCCGGCCGAAGAACTCGGTTGCTTCCGCGGTCGAGAAACCGGCAAGCAGCGTCGCCTCGTAATAGGCGGCGATCTGGTCGGCGCGCTTGATCTCCTTGCGCAAGCCGACGCCGAGTTCGGGCGGCAGCGAAAAGCGCTGATGGATGGCGCGCTGGAGACGCAGCTCACACTCCTTGTAGGAGCCGCCCATTACCGATTTGAACGGCGAGATCATGTCGCCGATGACATATTCCGGCGCGTCATGCAGCAGTGCTGCCAACTGAGCGTTGGCCGAGGCGTCCGGCTGCAACTCGCTGAACAGCGCCTCGACCAGCAGGGAATGCTGGGCGACCGAAAAGGCGTGATCGCCGCGGGTCTGCCCGTTCCAGCGGGCAACGCGGGCAAGCCCGTGGGCGATGTCTGAGATTTCGATGTCGAGCGGCGAGGGATCGAGCAGGTCGAGCCGCCGCCCCGACAGCATGCGCTGCCACGCGCGCGGTGGCGCTCCGACGCGATCGGCAGCCATCAGGCGTCCTCCGCGCCGATGGCTTCCCTGGGAAAGCTGAACTTCGCCCAGGACGGGATGGCGAGCGAGACGGTGACATCACCGGCCAGTACCGGCTGGCCAGCGTCGAGCGCCGCCTTGACCCGGTCGATGCGGGCAATGGCGAGTCCGGCCGTGCCCGCGCTGGAACCGAGCGTGCCGACCGGCCGCCCCGCAACCGTCAGCTCCGAGCCCGGCGCGGGCAAGGCATGGTCGGCCGAAACGATCAGCACGCGCCGCCTGGCGGTGCCGCGATGCTGCATGCGCGAGACCACTTCCTGGCCGACATAGCAGCCTTTCTTGAAGCCGACGCCGCCGGTCTCGTCGAGCAGCACGTCGTGAGGGAAGGCATCGCCGAGCTGATAATCGGGACCGCTTTCGGCAATGCCGTTGGCGATGCGGAGCGTCTGCCATGCAGCCGGATCGCCACCTACGGATGCGCCGCCATAGGAACGGCTCACAACCACATCGCGGAAGCGGGCATCGGCAAGTGTCGTTGAATCAGAAGGTGAGGCGCTTGAATCATCGCCCCACGCAACCGTCACAAGCACTTGATCCTGCTTCGCGATCTCGGCCTTGGCGCGCAGCTTGTAAAGCATCAGCCGGCGCAGGAAGTCGTCTGCGACGTCGGCACGGCAATCCAGCCGGAATCCGTCCTCGCCGCTACGCGAGATCAGGAAATCAAACAGGATCTTGCCTTGCGGCGAAAGCAGCGCACCGGGTTTTGCCGCACCGGCGCCCAGCGTGTCGAGGTCGGTGGTGAGGATGTTCTGCAAAAAATGCTCGGCCTCCGGGCCTGACACAGAAATGAGAGCGCGGTCTTTGAGCAGGGCAAAAGGCATGGGCGGCAAAGAACCTGATCTTGCAAAACGGTCGGCCTTTACGTAAGCCGACGATACTCCCCCCGCAAGAGACCGAACGCCCATGGCCACCACCTACGACCTCATCCTGACTGGCGGCACGGTGGTCAACCATGATGGCGAGGGCGCGGGCGATGTCGGCGTCAAGGGTGGTCGCATCGTCGCAATGGGCGATCTTCGCCAAGCTTCGGCCGGCGAAGCGATCGACTGTCGCGGGCTGCACGTCCTGCCAGGCGTCGTCGACAGTCAGGTGCATTTTCGCGAGCCGGGGCTGGAGCACAAGGAAGATCTGGAGACGGGCTCGCGCGCGGCTGTGCTGGGCGGGGTCACCGCCGTCTTCGAAATGCCCAACACCAATCCGCTGACCACCAGCGAGGCGGCGCTTGCCGACAAGGTGCGCCGCGCCACCAGCCGGATGCATTGCGACTTCGCCTTCTGGGTTGGCGGCACGCGCGAGAATGCCGATGATGTCGGTGAGCTCGAGCGGCTGCCGGGTGCTGCCGGGATAAAGGTGTTCATGGGCTCGTCCACCGGCGACCTGCTGGTCGAGGACGACGAGGGTGTCGCATCGATCCTGCGCAACACCCGCCGCCGTGCCGCCTTTCACTCGGAGGACGAGTTCCGGCTGCGCGAGCGCCTGGGCCTGCGCGTCGAGGGCGACCCGTCATCGCATCCCGTCTGGCGCGACGAGATCGCGGCGCTTCGCTGTACCGAGCGGCTGGTGCGCATCGCGCGAAACACCCGCGCCCGCATCCATGTGCTGCATATCTCCACTGCCGAGGAAATCATCTTCCTCCAACAGCACAAGGATGTCGCCACCTGCGAGGCGACGCCGCACCATTTGACACTCGCCGCCGACGACTATGCGCGGCTGGGCACGCTGATCCAGATGAATCCCCCGGTTCGCGCGGCCCGCCATCGCGACGGCGTCTGGCACGGCATTGCGCAAGGCATCATTGACGTGCTCGGCTCCGATCACGCCCCGCACACGCCGGCCGAGAAGGCAAAGCCCTATCCGGCCTCGCCGTCTGGCATGACCGGGGTGCAGACGCTGGTGCCGATCATGCTCGACCATGTCAATTCAGGCCTGCTGACCCTGCAGCGCTTCGTCGACCTCTCCAGCCACGGCCCGCAGCGCATCTTCGGCATGGCCAGGAAAGGCCGCATCGCCGCCGGCTACGATGCCGATTTCACCATTGTCGACCTCCAGCGGCGCGAGACCATCACCAATGCGCAAGCCGGCTCCAGGGCCGGCTGGACGCCCTATGACGGCAAGGAAGTCACCGGCTGGCCGATCGGCACCATCGTGCGCGGCCGTCGCGTGATGTGGGAAGGCGAGATCGTCACGCCCGGGCAGGGCAGGCCGGTAGAGTTTTCCGAGGCGCTGCCGGCTTAGCGGTTTCTTGCTGCGTTGGATTTTTTAAGCGCTATCCACTACGTTAAGGGCATTATGAACGCAGATATCGCGCCCATGATCGTCCCTGCGGAGTTTCCGGAGCTCCAGGCGCTCGCCTGGAACCGCGATGCGGCACGCCCGATTCCGGCCGAAGAGGCATTTGCGCTGTATGAGCGTAATTGGCGGTTTGTCGATCAAAAGCGTCTTACTGTGCGTGAGAAGATGCTTATCCAAAGTTTGGCAGACAAATTCGGTCACGGCGTGCTCTTGACCGCCGGCTGATTTCCCTCACCTGATCGTTCCTCGCAGCCGGAATATCAACAGGACACACCGCGAGCGTCATGATGGAATTCAAGAGGCCCGAGCACCAGATCATTGCCGAAGCGCTCGGGTTGATGGATCGCCATTTCCTGACCGCAAACCAGTGCTGGTTCGGCGGTGGCACTGCGATCGTTATGAAATTCGGGGAATATCGCCGCTCACTGGATGTGGACTTCCTGTGTGCCGACAGTGATGGCTATCGCGAATTGCGGACCTCCGCAGCCGAACGTGGCGTCAGAGCATTCTTTCCTGAGCCGGTCGAGGCTGTTCGGGACTTCCAGATCGATCAATATGGCTTGCGGACGATCGTGCGGTTGAAAGGCCAAACGATCAAGTTTGAAGTCATCCGCGAAGGCCGCATAAAACTGCGAGGCCATTTCGACGACGATCTGAATGTATCCGCCCTGGTCCCGGCGGATATGTTTGCCGAGAAGTTGCTGGCGAACGCGGATCGATGTCAGGACCGTGCAATTGCATATCGCGATGCCATCGATCTTGGAGTGCTGGTTGGCATCTATAAGGAAATCCCGAGCGACGCTGTTGGCAAGGCGAAGGCGGCCTATGGCGTGGATATCGAGCGCAAGGTGGCTTGGGTGGTAAACAGGCTGCGGGACAAGGAAGAATTGCGGCATGCCGCCGAGGTGCTGCAAATGGATCCCAACGCGGCGGTCGAAGCGATTTCGGCCCTTCGAAATGAAGGTATCCGCATATGGCCTGACACAGGCCTCGAGCTTTCTAGCCCTAGCCAGTAGCCATCCCAGGGGAATCGCCGTTCAATCCCCGGCGACGAAGAATGTCCACTGCCCGGCCGGCGTGATGCCGACGCGGTAGAAGATGTAGGCGCCGAACTGCTTCATGTCGTCATAGTCGCCGGCGGTGACGATCTTGAACAGTTCGACCCGCTGTCTGGCGTTGAGCTTGTCCAGCGGCAGGGCGAAGAAATACGGCCAGACATAGAGTTCCTGCGGTGTGCCGACGTCTACATGGACATAGCCGGCATTGAGCACCTCTTCCAGGATAGCGAGGATTTCCTGACCTTCCTTGTCGCCCGATAGCCCTTTCAGGAACGCGATCGGGTCGCCCTCGATTTCGCCCAGCGACAATTGGGTCATGGTGTCGCCCTTGCCGATCAGCGGCCGCAGCTTCTCGATGTCGCCGCTGACGCAGGCCTCGACCATCAGATCGCGCATGCGCCTGACGGGCTCCGGCAATTTGGAAAGGTCGTAGACGACTTCAGGCACCGGCCCTTCGGGATCGGCACTTGGGTTGGCCACGCCGCCATCGTTGGCGGGGGCTTCCGGTTGGCTTTGTTCGGGCTCCGTGGGCGATTTCGGCTGGCTGGCGGCCGGTGGCGCCGTGCCGGGCAGATCGGGCATTGGCACTGAATTTTCAGACGGCGCCGTCTCACCATTGGCTGGTGGCCCGGCAGGAGCTGGAAGCTCCTCGCGCTTGATCTCGCTCAGCGCATAGGCAGGGTTGCTGGTCAGGACAAGCGCCAGCGGAACCGCGGCGCAGGAAGCGGCAAGCCAGATGCTGAGGACCACGCCGCGAGGCCGGCCTGACATCGAAAAATTCACCGCTTGCCTCTCCTCGGGCCTAGGCTCTTCAGGCATGATGCCCAAACGACTCGCCGTCGTCAAAGAACCGGTAAGCTGGCAGTGCACCCTCTGAGACGCGCGACGCCTAGTGCCGAAACCGCTCCGGCTCAAAGGCGCCGGCGATCACCTTTTCACGCATGCGATCGAGCAGGGCAAGGGCCGAGGTTTCGCCATTGGCTCGCAGCATCTCGCCGAACGCGGTTTCAAGCGCTGCCTCGGCGATGATTTCAGGTTCTATGCCGGCCGACAGACCTTCCGCCCAGGCCTCGCTATGGCTTTCCACCGCGGTCAGGCGCTTTTCTTCCCTGACCAGCGCGTCGATGTCGTTGACGCCATGTTCCATTTGCGATGTCCACCTTTTCAAGCGGCGGTCCGACGGGTCGGATCCGGCTTGGGCTGCCCCTATCTCACGCAGGCTAAGTAAGTATCTGTAAATACGACATTTTTTTGATCGTCTTTACAAACTTCGTCGCCTGCGTTCGGTCCGATTCAAACTTAGCCGATTAGACCGGTGAGGGGGATGAAAACCTTCAGTTTGAGTTAATTCCGCATTCGCGCGCTAACGTTTCGTTAATGCTGTTGCGCAAGTGCAACACCAAGATTGCATCAACGTGCCGTGGATACAAGGCGGGTGCTCGAAAAGGCGTTGGCTAAACGCCGTCTGGCGCTCGTCAGTTGCCGTAACGCGAGGCGATGTCGCGCGACAGCGTCTCGCCTTCCTTCATGTAGCGGCTGATGGCTTCGGTCGCTGACGGCGTGCATTGGGTATAGGTGCCGCCGAAGGAACGGTAACCGCGGT
Organism: Mesorhizobium sp. C416B; assembly: GCF_030323165.1. Taxonomy (NCBI): domain Bacteria; kingdom Pseudomonadati; phylum Pseudomonadota; class Alphaproteobacteria; order Hyphomicrobiales; family Phyllobacteriaceae; genus Mesorhizobium; species Mesorhizobium sp. C416B. The sequence goes on along the minus strand of NZ_CP100471.1, from coordinate 1,422,585 downwards.
TGAAGCTGGCGATGAAGCGGGCACGCCGCTCCGGATCGGGATTTTCCGAATCGATCAGCTTTTCCATCTCGGTGCGCCACTGGTCGCCCTTTTCGCCGCACAGATTGCGCAGGAAATGCAGCGACCCCAGCACCTCGGCCAGTCGCATCAGCCCGGGCTCGAACGGCGACTCGGCGGCCAGCGCCGGCTGCACGGCAAAAGCCGTGGCGGCGGCGATGCATGCGGCAAGGAACAGCGAGGTGCGGGTCATAAGTCTATCTGACGAAACATTTTGTCGCTTGCAAGGCGATTCTCGGAGCGGCAGATATCGGCCTGCTTCAGGCCAAAAGCTCTTCAGCCACCTCCATGACGTCACCCGCGAGCGGCAGCGTCGCCATTTCATCAAGACTATAGAAGGCGGCGGTCTCGGCATCGTCGCTGGCCGTCGCTTCGCCGCCGGCATAAACGGCGCCGAACACGGTCAGCAGATAGTCGACCGGGTGGTTCTCGCCGCTGCCGTCGATGTGGATGTCGCGAAGCGGACGATAGCCCTGCGCCCGCAGCCCGGTTTCCTCCAGCAATTCGCGCGACGCTGCTTCTTGCAGCGTCTCGCCGGGCTCGACCTTGCCGCCGGGAAAGGCATAAAGCCCCTGCGACGGCGGCCGCGCCCGTTTGACCAGCAGCACCGTCCTGCCGCGCACGACGGCGACCGAGACTGCGGGAAGTGTCTTGCGCTGCTCGTTCATCGATCTCGTTTTCGCCTATGTGAGGCCAGACCCTTGTGGACCGGCCGGCGGCATTGAGCTTTAGCGGTTGCGCAACGCCGGTTCCATCGCCACTTTCGCGATCGGATCATTTCATCGAGCTTGCCAATGTGCGGACGCTTTGCCCTGACGGCCAAGCCGGACCAGACCGCCGCCTTGCTCGGCCTGGCGGAGCTGGAGGATTTTCCGGCCCGCTACAACATCGCGCCGACGCAGCCGGTGCTAATGGCGCTGTCGGGACCGCCGCGCATGCCGGGCTCGAATTTCCCGGATCGCCAGGCGATGCTGGTGCGCTGGGGGCTGATCCCCACCTGGGTCAAGGACACCAGGGAATTTCCGCTGCTCATCAACGCGCGTTCGGAAGGCGCTATTGAAAAAGCCTCGTTCAAAGCCGCCATGCGCCATCGCCGTGCCTTGGTGCCGGCCTCCGGCTTCTATGAGTGGCAGCAATCCGGCAGCGGCAAGAAGGGCCAGCCCTACTGGATACGGCCGAGGCGTGGCGGGTTGATCGCCTTTGCCGGGCTGATTGAAACCTATTCCGAGCCGGGCGGTTCGGAAATGGACACCGGCGCCATTCTTACCGTCAACGCCAATGCCGGCATCGCCCATATCCATGACCGGATGCCGGTGGTGATCGCGCCTGAAGATTTTGACCGCTGGCTGGACTGCCGCACGCTCGAACCGCGCGATGTGGCCGACCTGCTCAAACCCGCGCTGCCCGATTTCTTCGAGGCAATTCCGGTCTCCGACCTCGTCAACAAGGTCGCCAACACCGGGCCGGAGATACAGGACATGGGCATCGTCGAGCCCGGCAAGGTCAGGCGCCAGAAGCCCGGCGCGGACGGCAGTCAGATGACGCTGTTTTAGAGCGCGTTCCCAAGAAGCCAGTCCGGCCTTCGGGAAGAACCTGCTCAATAGGAAGAGCTGTTGTTTCAGGCGCGCTATGGGGCCTCAGCCTTCCGTTCCGGCGCACGCCTTGTCGGCGGCGGCACGATGCCTGTTCAGGCAGCGCGGGGCGAAGTGATTTTCGGCGCCGGCTTTTTATTCTTCGCGGTATGGAGAAGGGCGGCGACGATCGCGGCCGGGCCGATCGCACGGTAGTGGTTGGCGAGCGCCGGTTGCTTGGCGCGGCTCGATTCCTGCTTGGTTCGTGACATCGATCTCTTCCCTGGTAACATTTCCGTGTCTGCGTTTGCCGGCCGAATCTGACCGAATCGTGACCTATGGTGGACTAGCCGGCGAATGTTTCATGACTGTGCCGACATGTTTAATAAAATGTTTCAGCGGCTCCTGACCTATGATCCAGCGACGCTTTTGCCGGAAGTTGCGACTTGACGGCAACACCGGCCAAGGCGATAAAGCCGCCGATGAAAACGTTTTTCGCCATTTGTGGCATTTGCATTATTGGCTAGCTTCGCGCTGGTCCGGACGTTTTCGCCTCATCTTTCCCCAGAGTGGACAAACGCCCCGGCCAGCAGGCTGGAGCCCGATTTGTGCCTTGGCACAGGTAGGCTCCATCCAGAACTTAACGGACCGGAAGGGCACGCATGTCTGACGCATCGAAGGGTCTCAGCCTCTACAACACGCTAACGCGGACGAAGGACGTGTTCGTCCCGATCGACCCGTCGAATGTGCGCATGTATGTCTGCGGTCCGACCGTCTACGACTTTGCCCATATCGGCAATGCGCGTCCGGCGATCGTCTTCGACGTGCTGTTCCGTTTGCTGCGTCACCTCTACGGCGAGGCTGGTGTCACGTATGTGCGCAACATCACAGATGTCGACGACAAGATTAACGCCCGCGCGCTGCGCGATTTCGGCGCCGAGATCGCGTCGGGAAACCTGACGCTCAACGAGGCGATCCGCCGCGTCACCGAAAAGACCGCCGACCAGTACCACAAGGATGTCGCCGCACTCGGTTGCTTGCCGCCTACGGTCGAGCCGCGCGCCACCGAGTTCGTTGCGCGCCGCGCCGACGGCAAGGTTGACATGATCACCCTCATCGAACGTTTGATCGAACGCGGCCACGCCTATGTCGCCGCCGGCGAAGTGCTGTTCGACACCGCCTCGATGCCGGATTATGGCGAGCTGTCGAAGCGCAATCTCGACGAACAGCAGGCCGGTGCGCGAATTGCCGTCGACGCTCACAAGAAGAACCCGGGCGATTTCGTGCTGTGGAAATTGTCGTCACCGGAAGAGCCCGGCTGGGACAGCCCGTGGGGCAGGGGCCGTCCGGGCTGGCACATCGAATGCTCGGCCATGTCGGCCGCCTATCTCGGCGATGTCTTCGACATTCATGGCGGCGGCCTCGATTTGATCTTCCCGCACCATGAGAACGAGATCGCCCAGTCGCGTTGCGCCCACGGCACCGACGTCATGGCCAATGTCTGGATGCACAACGGCTTCCTGCAGGTCGAGGGCCAGAAAATGTCGAAGAGCGTCGGCAATTTCTACGCGATCGCCGAACTGCTGGAGACCGAAACTTTCGGCGGCCGCAAATGGCCGGGCGAGGTGCTGCGTCTGGCGATGCTGATGACGCATTACCGCGAGCCGATCGATTTCTCCGTGCGCAAGCTGGAGGAAGCCGAGAACACGCTGCGCAAATGGAAACGCGCGGCTGACCTGGCGCCGTCGGCAGGGCAAGTCCCGGCGGAGATTGTGGCGGCGCTGTCGGACGACCTCGCCACCTATGCCGCCTTCCAGCAGCTCACGCAGCTTGCCGGTGAGGCCGCGGAGGGCAACGAAGCGGCCGCATCGCTGAAGGCATCGCTGTTGTTCCTCGGCTTCGATATCGGCGCGGCCGCCGTGGATGAGGACAGCGTTGCCAAGTCGATCGCGCAGCGCCTGGAGTTCATCGCCGCCAAAAACTGGGCCGAAGCTGACCGCATCCGCGACGAGCTTCTGGAGCAAGGCGTGCAGCTGAAGGACGGCAAGGATCCTGTCACCAACGAACGCGTGACGACGTGGGAGGTGAAGCGGTGAGGGTGGCGCTAGGCACCCACCTCTGTCCTGCCGGACATCTCCCCCTCAAGGGGGGAGATTGGACGGCGCGTCGGCTTTCGCCAATCGCCGACGTTCAAGGGTTGGAGCCGTCATTGAAACTGCTGATCTCCCCCCCTGAGGGGGAGATGTCCGGTAGGACAGAGGGGGGTGCCTCGCGATGAACCATTATCGCGTATCTCCCATCAATCGCGGCAACGCGCGCAAGATGCGCAAAGCCATGACAGAGGCAGAACTAAAAATCTGGAATGAGATACGCGCCCACCGGCTCATGGGACTGGCCTTCCGGCGCCAGATGCCGATCGCCGGTTACATCGTCGATTTCGCCTGCCCTATCAAAAAGCTGATCGTCGAGTTGGACGGTTCTCAGCACGCTCAGGCCGAAGCATCAGCATCTGACGCCGCGCGAACCGCCAAGCTGGAAGCGCTGGGCTGGACCATCCTGCGCTTCTGGAAGGACGACGTCATCCGCGATATCGACAATGCCTGCCAGCACATCGTCATCGGGGCCGGCTTGGCCGGCGCCGACGTGCCGGCGCCAGCAAGGGAGGAGCTTGTTTCATGATCGACCATCTCGGCATCAATGTCGCCGACTTCGACGCGTCGAAAGCCTTTTATGACCAGGCGATAGCGCCGCTTGGCGCCTCGCTGATCTACATGGTGCCACTGGAATATACCGGCGGCGCCAAGGTCGGTGGCTATGGCCGCGACCGGCCGGTGTTCTGGCTGCAGGCCAGCGATGACAAGCCGAGGACCCATCAGCACGTCGCCTTCACCGCGCGCAGCCGCGCCGAGGTCGACGCCTTCCATGCCGCGGCGCTCGCCGCCGGCGGCAAGGACAATGGCGGGCCGGGGCTGCGCCCGCATTATCACCCGGACTATTACGGCGCCTTCGTCTTGGATCCCGACGGCAACAATGTCGAGGCCGTCTGCCATGCGCCCGAATGACTATGAAACGGAGTGAGACGCCATGAGCCTCGACAACCGGCCGATCTACACCGGTGGCTGCCAGTGCGGCGCGGTGCGCTTTCGCGTCGAGGGTGCGCTGGGTGACGCCTCGATCTGCCATTGCCGCATGTGCCAGAAGGCGTTCGGCTCATTTTACGCGCCCCTGGTCTCGGTGCGTGGCGCCAAACTCGACTGGACGCGCGGCGAACCGAAATATTTCGCCTCGTCCAGCCATGTCGATCGCGGCTTTTGCGCCAATTGCGGCACGCCGCTGACCTTTACCGCGCCCGACGGCATCGGCCTCGCCATCGGCGCCTTCGACAATCCGGCTGATATCGTGCCGCTGATCCAGTGGGGCACGGAGGCAAAACTTCCCTATGTCGATACCATCCCGCAATTGCCGGGCGAGGACACTATGGCCGACATGTCGTCGGCGCCTTATCTCGCCGAGCTCGTCTCCTACCAGCATCCCGACCATGACACCGAACAATGGGACACCGAACACCGGCCGCCAGAGGGAAAATCATGACCGATGAAGTTCGAACCGGCGGCTGCCAGTGCGGTGCCGTGCGTTTCCGCATCAAGGGCAAGCTCGGCCGGGCGTCCATCTGCCATTGCCGCATGTGCCAGAAACAGTTCGGTTCGTTTTTCGGCGCGCTGGTGACAGTGCCCAAGGATGGCGTCGAATGGATGCGCGAAGAGCCCACCTATTTCCAGTCGTCGGTCAACATCGATCGCGGCTTCTGTGCCCGCTGCGGTACACCGCTGACCTATCGCCAACCTGGCGCACTGGAGATCGCCATCGGCGCCTTCGACGACCGCTCCGATCTGGCGCCGCAGATCCAGGTCAACTACGCGGTCCGATTGCCTTGGGTGGAAACGATCTTTGACCAGCCCATGCATCAGGATCCGGATTTCTACTCCCGCCAGGAGCAGATCATCTCCTTCCAGCATCCCGACCACGAAACCACGGACTGGCCCGCGCACGGCCTGAAGATATGAGCAATGAAATGAACAGTGAACTTCGTACTCTTTATCCAGAGATCGAGGCGTACGAGTCCGGCATGCTCGATGTCGGCGACGGCCATCATATCTACTGGGAGCGCTCCGGAACCAGGGGCGCCAAGCCGGCCGTTTTCCTGCATGGCGGTCCCGGCGGCGGCTTCTCGCCAAAACATCGGCAATTGTTCGACCCGAAGCTTTACGACGTCATCCTGTTCGACCAGCGCGGCTGCGGGAAATCGACACCCAACGCCTCGCTCGAGGCCAACACCACCTGGCACCTGGTTGCCGACATCGAGCGGCTGCGTGAGATGTGCGGCTTCGAAAAATGGCTGGTGTTCGGCGGCTCGTGGGGCTCGACGCTGGCGCTGGCCTATGCCGAGACGCATCCTAATCGCGTCAGCGAGCTTGTCGTGCGCGGCATCTACACGCTGACCCGCGCCGAACTCGAATGGTACTATCAGTTCGGCGTCTCCGAGATGTTCCCCGACAAATGGGAGCGTTTCCTGGCGCCAATTCCTGAAGCCGAGCGCGGCGACATGATGGCCGCTTACCGCAGGCGGTTGGTCGGCGCCGATGGCAAGGCGCAGCTGGAAGCCGCCCTTGCCTGGAGCCTGTGGGAAGGTGAGACGATCACGCTGCTACCGGAGCCGGAGACCAGCGACAAGTTCGGCGAGGACGACTTCGCCATCGCCTTTGCCCGCATCGAGAACCACTATTTCGTCCACGCCGGCTGGCTGGAGGAGGGGCAGCTTCTGCGCGATGCCTATAAGCTCGCGGATATTCCCGGCACAATCGTCCACGGCCGCTACGACATGCCGTGCCCGGCGCGCTATGCCTGGGCCCTGCACAAGGCCTGGCCGAAGGCGGATTTCCACCTCATCGAAGGCGCCGGCCATTCCTATTCGGAGCCGGGGATTCTGGATCGGCTGATACGCGCGACGGATGGGTTTGCGAGGAAATGACAGCGCGTGGCACCCCCCTCTGTCCTGCCGGACATCTCCCCCTCAAGGGGGGAGATTGGCTGTCATCGGCGCTTTCGCAAATCTTCATCGCTGCAGGAAACGATCCGACGCTAAAGCTGCCGATCTTCCCCCTTGAGGGGGAGATGGCCGGCAGGCCAGAGGGGGGTGCTCGCGCGCCAACAGAACAATGACCAAACAACGCCTCTATCTCTTCGACACAACCCTCCGCGATGGCCAGCAGACGCCGGGCATCGACTTTTCCGTCGAGGACAAGATCGCGATTGCCAAGCTGCTCGATGAGTTCGGCATGGACTATGTCGAAGGCGGCTATCCCGGCGCCAATCCGACCGACACCGCCTTCTTCCAGCAGAAGCGCACGGCGAAGGCAAAGTTCGTCGCCTTCGGCATGACCAAGCGGGCAGGCGTGTCGGCATCCAACGACCCGGGCCTGGCAGCGCTCGTGCAGTCCAAGTCCGACGCCATCTGCTTCGTCGCCAAGAGCTGGGACTATCATGTCCGCGTCGCGCTCGGCTGCACCAATGAGGAAAACCTCGACTCCATCAAGGCTTCGGTCGAAGCAGCAATCGCCGCGGGCAAGGAAGCGATGGTCGATTGCGAGCATTTCTTCGACGGCTTCAAGGCCAATCCGGACTACGCACTGGCCTGCGCCAGGACTGCCTATGAAGCCGGCGCGCGCTGGGTGGTGTTGTGCGACACCAATGGCGGCACGCAGCCCTCGGAAGTGCGCGCCATCGTCGACAAGGTCATTGTTTCAGGTATTCCGGGCGGCCATCTCGGCATCCATGCCCATGACGACACCGGCCAGGCGGTGGCCAATTCGCTCGCCGCCGTCGAGGCCGGCGTGCGCCAGATCCAAGGCACGCTGAACGGCATCGGCGAGCGCTGCGGCAACGCCAATCTGGTCTCGATCGTACCGACGCTGGCGCTGAAGCCGGCCTTCGCCGATCGGTTTGAAACCGGCATCTCGGCCGAGGCGCTGACCGGGATATCCCGGCTTTCCCGCGCCTTCGACGAATTGCTGAACCGTGCTCCGGAAGCGCAGGCGCCCTATGTCGGCGCCTCGGCCTTCGCCACCAAGGCCGGCATCCATGCCTCCGCACTGGCCAAGGAGCCGGCGACCTATGAACATGTGCCGCCCGAGGCGGTAGGCAACCGCCGCCGCGTTATGGTTTCGGACCAGGGCGGCAAGGCCAATTTCCTCGCCGAGCTGAAGCGGCGCGGCATCGATGTGCCCAGAGACGACCATCGTCTCGATGCGCTGATCTCGGTGGTCAAGGAGCGCGAGGCCGAGGGCTACGCCTATGAGGGCGCCGATGCCTCCTTCGAGCTGTTGGCGCGCAAAATGCTGCACGGCCTGCCGGAGTTCTTCAACGTCACTTCGTTCCGCTGCATGGTCGAGCGCCGCTTCGATGCCAACGGCCAGTTGAAGACGGTCTCCGAAGCCATCGTCAAGGTGATGGTCGAGGGCGAGGAGAAGATGTCGGTGGCCGAAGGCCACGGCCCGGTCAACGCGCTCGACATCGCGTTGCGCAAGGACCTCGGCAAATTCCAGAGCGAGATCGCCGACATGGAGCTCGCCGATTTCAAGGTGCGTATCCTCAATGGCGGCACCGAGGCGATCACTCGCGTCCTGATCGAATCGCATGACGGCACCGGCGCACGCTGGTGGACGGTCGGCGTGTCGGAAAACATAATCGACGCCTCCTTCCAGGCGCTGATGGATTCGATCGTCTACAAGCTGATGAAGAACCGCGACATGGCGGGATTGGTGGCGGCGGAGTAGGGTTGCAAGACGTGGGTTTCCTCGCCCCCCGAAGTGGGGCGAGGAACTGGCGCCGCCCCTTGAGCCATCAGCGGAAGTCCATTGATCCATCATAATTTTGCGATGGTTTTGGATGGCCCACTGGGCCATAGCGTTTGCCATGGCCAGCGACACGATCCAGCCCGACGCCGACTCCAAAGCCCGCAGCGGCTTTCTCCTCGCGCTCGGCGCTTATCTGCTATGGGGCCTGTTGCCCTTCTACATGAAGGCGGTTGCGCATCTGCCGCTGATCGAGGTGATCGCCCACCGCATCGTCTGGTCGGTGCCGATTGCTGCTGCAGTGCTGGTCTGGGCCGGCCGCACAGCCGATTTCAAGGCGGCGATCCGCTCGCCGCGCAGCATCGCCATGGCGGCGCTGACGGCGACCCTGATCTCCGTCAACTGGGCCATCTATGTCTGGGCGATCTCGGTCGACCGCACCGTCGAGACCGCGCTCGGATACTACATCAACCCATTAGTTAGCATCGTCGTCGGCGCGTTGTTGCTCGGCGAGAAGCTCGACCGGCTGCAGATCGCGGCCGTGTTGCTGGCGGCGGTCGCAGTTGCCGTTCTGACCGTCGATGCCGGCAAATTGCCTTGGGTGTCGTTGGCGCTGGCGTTTTCCTTCGCTGCCTATGGGTTCTTCCGCAAGACGCTGCCGATCGGCCCGAGCCAGGGCTTTCTGCTCGAAGTGCTTTTGCTGTCGGTGCCGGCGCTTGCCTACATCGTCTTCCTGGTCGTCAACGGCCAGGACCATTTCATCTCCAGCAACGGCACCGATATGGCTTTGCTCATCGGCTGCGGCCCAGTCACCTCGGTGCCGCTGCTTCTGTTCGCCTTCGGCGCCAAGCTTCTGCGCCTCTCCACCATCGGCATCATGCAGTACATCGCACCGACCATGGTGTTCCTGATAGCCGTGCTGATTTTCGACGAGCCGTTCGGCACCACGCAAGCAATTGCCTTCGCGCTGATCTGGGCGGCATTGGCGATGTATTCCTGGTCGATGTTTCGTGGCCGTGAAATCCGCCCGGTGGCGTTGGCCCCGAAGTAGGGAGCCTTTCGATGTACGTGCTGCATATCGCCAACAAGAACTATTCGTCATGGTCGCTGCGGCCATGGGTGCTGATGCGCACCCTCGACATTCCGTTCGAGGAGCAATTGACGCCGTTTCCGACCGGGCCCAGTTTCGATCTCTACCGGGCGTTCTCGCCCAGCGGGCGCGTGCCTTGCCTGGTGGATGACGGCTGGGCTGTCTGGGATTCGCTGGCTATTGCCGAGTATCTCGCCGAGCGCCACCATGGTGTGTGGCCTGCCGAGGCCAAGGCGCGAGCCTGGGCGCGCTCGGCCGCCGCCGAAATGCATTCTGGTTTCACGGCCTTGCGCGGCGCATGCCCGATGAATTGCGGCTTGCGGGTGAAACCGTTGCCGATGTCGGACGCGCTGAAGCAGGATCTGTTCCGTTTGGGCGATCTCTGGAACGATGGCCTTGCCCTGTTCGGCGGGCCGTTCCTTGCCGGCGGCCATTTTACCGCCGTCGACGCCTTCTTTGCTCCGGTGGCGTTCCGTGTGCTATCCTATGGGCTGTCTTTCGAAGGGGCAGCTGCAGCCTATCCCCCGCAATTGCTTGGCCTGCCGGCCATGCATGAATGGTATGCGGCGGGTCTCGCCGAGACCTGGCGGGAGCCGGACCATGAGGCGGAGGTCGCTGCCGCCGGCACCATCGTCGAGGATCTTCGCGCTACGGCGTGATGGGCATTCCAGGAAAAGCGCGTCGCGTTCCCTTGGGAATTGCGTGAAAACAAAGGGGTCGGGGCGTTACGTCCGCCCGAGCCGCCTTACGAACATGTAGGTCGCCGCGGCGATCACGATCGAAACCGCCGAGACCACCCAGAAGCCCATCGGCGTATTGACCATGGGCAGGCCACCGACATTCATGCCGAACAGGCCTGATATGATGGTCATCGGCAACAGCACCGCCGTCATCACCGACAGCACATAGAGCAGCTGGTTGGACTGCATTGTCAGCTTGGCCATCAACTCGTCCTGCAGCAACCTTGCGCGTGCCTGCAACTGCTCGCCGTCGTGATAGAGCGTGTGTGCCCGGTGCGAGAGCCTTGTCGCCATGTCATTGATCCGATCGGGCAGCTCATTGCGATGCGAATGGTCGAGATGGCGAAAAAGGTTTGTGAGCGTCGCCATCTGCCGGTGGATGACCACCAGTTGACGGCGCGCCTCGACCAGCGGCTGCCGCTCGCCGTGCCAGGCATCGCGCACGATACGGTCCTCGATGCCGTCCAGCGTATCGCCAAGACCGTGGAGCTCGGCCGCCATGCCGTCGAGCGACTGGCCCATGACCGCTTCGACCAGGTCGGCGGGGGAGCGGAATTTGCGCGAGCCGCTCTCCACCGCCTTGCGGATGAGATCGACCGATTCCAGTGGCTGCTTGCGCGCGCCGATCAGCGTCTTGTCGTTGAGCGCAAAACGGAAATGGCCGAGCCCGCGCGCTTCCGCCGAATAGTCGTGGCGCAGATCCGGCAGGTCGCCATAAAGCCAGGCATCCTCGAGATCGATGTGGCAACCCTGGCTGGCGCCGAGGAAAGCTTCGCGCACCGGCCCGGGCAGAGCCTGCTCGGCGGCGATCTCATGACGGGCGCGCAGGTCGGACAGCTGGTAGCTGCGCCATGTCCATGCAACCTCGGCCGCGTCCTTGGTGCGCAGGCCCTCGGCGGTGAAATGGTAGATGAAGAACAGCCCGTGCTCGTCGGGCAGGTAAGGCGACAGGCCTTCCGCGTTGAGAGCAATGTTCACGGCTCGCCTCGCCAAGAAATTTCGACCAGGTTCAGATTTCGACTATGCCGACGCGCGGATGCCGACCCGTCCTTCGTAACACGAGGGAGGCGGGTTCCGTGTGACGGTTTCTTGACAGGCGATCACAGTTTGTCGAGCAGCGTTTAGAGTGTTTGCTGCTATCGCCGACGAATGGAGCTCACCCATCGCAACGGTCCGGTCAATCGCCATCTGCGTGACGCAAGCGCCGCATCGCGCTCCGCCACCAGGTCGTCTCGGATCCTGGCCAGCGCGCTACGCTCGGCTACGAGGCCGTCTTGGCCCAGGGCGAGCGCGTCACGCTCCGCCATGAAGCTGTCTCGGGCTTGGATGAGGTCCTGCTGGGCGTGAGCAAGCGCATCACGCTCCGCCATGAAGCTGTCTCGGGCTTGGATGAGGTCCTGCTGGGCGTGAGCGAGCGCGTCACGCTCCGCCATGAAGCTGTCTCGGTCTCGGATGAGGGCCTGTTGGGCGTCAGCGAGGGCGTCACGCTCGACGATGCCCTTTCCCAGTTCGCCGTGTAGCCGTTTAGCGGCCAGGTTCCCTGCGGCAACGGCCTTGCCAACCACATCGCAGCTCTCATCGAACGTCGCCCGCACCCTGTCGAGCTGGTCGCGCAAGTCCTGGCTGTCGCCTTCAGACGCCATACTGCGCAAAATGGCATAGGCACTGCGGACTAACGGCGTGGCATCCGGATGGTTTTGCAGATCAGCGACCGAGGCCCGCTGATGATGCAGATCCTTGTCCAGGAACTCGGCGATTGCGGCGTCGGCGTGATCGGACGTGACAGGCCAGACGATTCCGGTCTCCCTGGCCGCGCGGTCCATCTGATGTCGCCAGTCGCTCAACAGGTCTTCGTGGCGCAGGATACAGCGCGGCATGTGTCGCGAATGATGCTCCGCTTCGAGCACGTGCCTGAGCCACAGCATGAACGCTGTCGGCAGTGCCATTTGATCCCGTTCCTGCAGCGAACAGGCGACTTCGAGCGGGTTGCGAACAGGCAGAAATGCGATCGGGTCAATCCTGAGATCGGCCAGGATCGAGGCTATGAAGGGAAGGAACCGGCAGATCCGCGGATCCTTGACGAAAAACAGGGGGGCATCGCCGAACTCGCTGGCAATGATCGCCGTCATCATGGGCCGAAATCGCTCGGCTGCCGGCGACTGCAGCCACTGCCGATCTAGCGGCAGCCAATCTTGCCAGGAGGAGGCCGCCGCCGTGAGCAGGTGGTCGTCGGCGATGGTGAGTGGGGTACTTTCCCAATGTCCCTTGGGATTGTGGAGGCTCCCGGGCAGCAGATGTTTCGGCGGCGTGGCTCCATGCGCGGCGACGAGGGCGCCGAGCGCCGAGGTGCCGCTGCGGTGCATTCCGAGGACCAGGATCGCCGTCCTTGGTTCCGACGCGATCTCGCCCTTCGCGGCCGTCAATCGCTCGCGCGGATTCATCTCCCCTTTGTCTCGCTCTCCAAATTTCCGTTCCCGCCCAATGTTCTCCGATAACCAACTGCGAAGCGGGTTGCAAATGGAAATCGTCGCCAACGTGCTTACATTGCGCACAAGACGGAACTCAAGAAAAGCTGGACAGATCGAAGTCAGCTGCCCCAACGCTACAGATCCTTGCCAAGCAGATGCAGTCGATCAGTGGCTTCGCATTGGACTTCTGCTTCTGGGCCAGGCTGGCCTTGTTGCTGTCGCCGATCCAGGTGTTGCCCAGTGTTTCGTAGCCGGCAGCCTTGAGCGCCAGCACGACGCGGCGCAGTTGGTGCGCCAGGCCGACGACACCAACCGGGCTCAATTCCTGGCCGCCTGCGCCAAGGCCGGCTTCGTCCTCACATCTTGTCAATTACAGACTGCACGCCTTCCGTCGGCGCATCGACCGACGACCCCGCCACCATGATGGCGGCGACGATGGCCTCGGGGTCTTCGACCACCAGCGGCTTGACCCGTTGCGCGGTGTGGATGAAGCCTTCGCTGGCCATATGGTCGAGCAGCGCCAGCATCGGATCCCAGAATCCTTGAACGTTGGCGAAGACGATCGGCTTGCGGTGATGGCCGAGCTGGCCCCAGGTCATGATCTCGACGATTTCCTCGACCGTGCCGATGCCGCCGGGCAGCGCCACAAAGGCGTCGGATTTCTCGAACATCTTGTGCTTGCGCTCGTGCATGTTGTCGGTGATCAGCAACTCGTCGAGCCGGTCAAGCGCGGTTTCGGTCGCCTCCTTGTTGATGAGGAAGCGCGGAATGATGCCCGTTACCTTGCCGCCGGCCTTGAGTGCGCCTTCGGCGACTGCGCCCATAATGCCTTTGGTGCCGCCGCCATAGACCAGCCGCAGGCCGGCTTTGGCGAGCGAGCGGCCAAGCAGGTGCCCGGCCTTGGCATAGATTTCATCGCGGCCCGGAGACGAGCCGCAATAGACGCAGACGGATCGAATCGTGTTCATTCGTGATTGGTGATTGGGTCTGAATGCGGGGTCAAGCCCCAAGGGCTGACAAGCCCGGGCTTTTTCTTGTCGGTGCCGGCAAAACACGCTAGACCGGCTTCAGGTGGCTAAGGGGTAGGGGAAATATGGCTGGTAATCCATTGAAGGCGTTTCTGTTCGCGGCCGGTGGGACCGTCGCGGTCGTCGGAACCGCCTATGTATCGGGCGCACTCGACCCGTATCTGAATCCCACGCCGCCTGCGGCGATTGCATCGCTGACGCCGCCGGCTGAAAAGCCGGCCGATCCGGGGACCGAGGGAAGGCTGCCGCCGGCGCCCGCCGCGCCCACCGATGCCAAGGCTCCCGCAGCACCCGCGCCTGCCGACGCAACGGCTCCCGCGACCGAAGCTGCGGCTCCGGCGGCACCTGCCGCGCCCGCTGCTGCCCCAACAACCCCAGCGCCGGCCGCGGCCGGCCCGGTTGCGCCGAGCTTCGACGTCGTGCGCGTCGAAAGCAACGGCTCGATCGTCGTTGCCGGCAATGCTGCGCCCAATTCGAAGATCGAGATCCTCAACGGCTCCTCGGTGCTTGGCTCGACTGTCGCCGGTCCGGACGGCGCCTTCGTCATCGTTCTCGACGATCCGCTGAAGCCCGGCGACTATACGATTGCGTTGCGCGCGACGGCCGGCGATGTGGTTACCCCTTCCGTGCAGACCGCCGTCGTTTCGGTTCCCAAGGACGCCGCCGGCCAGGTGCTGGCGATGGTCGAGGAACCCGGCAAGCCGGCCGAGCTGCTTAGCGTCCCGGCGCCTGAGACCAAGCCCGCGGCACCGGCCGCCGGCGATCAGGCCGCTGCCCCAGCCGCTGAGGCGCCTGCTACGGCTGCGCCTGCCGTGGCCGCTGAAACAGCACCTGCTGCTCCGGCTGTGGAAGCCGCAACTGCCCCTGCAGCGCCAGCAGTACCTGCAGCGCCGCCGGCGGCAGGCGTGGCTGCACCCAAGATCGTCGTCGAGGCGGTCGAGATCGACGGCAACAAGATCTTCGTCGCCGGTCTGGCTGACGCCGGCCGCAAGGTGCGCGCCTATGCCAACGATATCCTGCTTGGTGATGCGGTGACCTCGCCCGACGGTCATTTCCTGGTCGAGGCGACGCGCGACATCCCGGTCGGCAGCTACACCATCCATGTCGACGGTCTCGACGCCGACGGCGTGAAGGTCGTGGCCCGCGCCGCCGTGCCGTTCGAGCGCGAACCCGGCGAAGCGATCGCCGCCGTGGCGCCCGCGGAGGCCAAGCCCACCGAGACCAAGCCCGCCGAAGCAAAGCCTGCTGAGCCGGCCGCACCGGCTGCTGCCGAAGCACCGGCCGCTCCGAAGCCTGCGGCGCCAGCCACTATCGCGGCTGCCCCTGCGAAGCCCGCACCAGCTGCTGCCGCATCCGCACCAGCCGCACCGGCGGCTGAAGCGCCGGCTCCGGCTGCCCCGGCGGTTGCCGGGGCACCTGCGGCACCGGCAGCGCCCGCCGCTGAGGTTCCAGCCGTCGTCGCGGCGGCAACGCCCGATGTGCCAGAGACGGTGGCGCCAAAGCTTGAACATGCCGACGGCGCGGTGATCATCCGCAGACACGACACGCTGTGGCGGATCTCGCGGCGCGTCTACGGTCACGGCGTGCGCTTCTCGACCATCTATCTCGCCAACCAGGACCAGATCAGCGATCCCGACCGCATCTGGCCCGGGCAGGTGTTCAAGGTTCCGGAAAAGTCCAAGGAAGGCGAAGCCGCCGACCTCAAGGCGATGGGCGAGCAGGTGACAACGGCGCCGGTGAAGACGCAGTAGCGGCCGAGCGCTTGATCTCCCCCTTGAGGGGGAGATGGCCGGCAGGCCAGAGGGGGTCGCCGCGCATAGAACGCCGACCTTCTCTTTGCTGCAAACGACGTTGCGTCAGGACGTACCGACCCCCTCTGTCGCCTTCGGCGACATCTCCCCCTCGAGGGGGAGATTAGGTCGCTCTACCCATCGGGTTAGCTTGCCACGCACCCGTTCATCGTCTATCGCCGATGAACGATGGCAGACTCGCTCGCTGAACCAGACCACGCAAACTTGGCACCGCCTGAAAGCCGCGCCGTTGCCGCCCGCTTCGCGGCACTCTCGCATCCGGCGCGCATCGAGATCCTTAGACATCTCTCGGCCAGCAATTCCTGCTGCTGCCGCGAGGTGGTCGATCATCTCGATCTGGCGCAGTCCACCGTGTCCCAGCATCTGAAGATCCTGGTCGAAGCCGGGCTGGTCCGCTTCCAATCCGACCGTCAGCGCTCGCGCTACGAAGTCGACCGCGCCGCGCTCGCCGACGTTTCCGCATCGCTGACCGCACTCGTCAATTCCTGCTGCTCCGGCCGCTGACCTCTCACCCCAAAGGCAAGACAAGTGGCAGAAAAAACCGTTTCCGATAGCTCGACCTTCGGCACCTTGCGCAATCTGTGGCCCTATATGTGGCCGGCCGACCGCCCCGATCTCAGGGCACGCGTCACCTGGGCGACGCTGCTTCTGGTCGTTGCCAAGCTGACACTGGTTGCCGGGCCGTACTTCTTCAAATGGGCGACCGATTCTCTGGCCGGTGACGCCAAATCGCCGCCGCCGCTGCCATCCTTCCTGCTGGCGCCGGTGATGCTGGTCGTCGCCTACAATGTCGTGCGGCTGGTGCAACTCGGCTTCAACCAGCTGCGCGACGCGCTGTTTGCCCGCGTCGGCCAGTATGCGGTGCGTCAGCTTGCGTTCCGCACCTTCGTTCACATGCACCAGCTGTCGCTGCGCTTTCACCTCGAGCGCCGCACCGGCGGCCTGTCGCGCATCATAGAGCGCGGCACCAAGGGCATCGAGACGATCGTGCGCTTCATCATGCTGAACACGGCGCCGACCATCCTCGAATTCGCGCTGACCACCGGCATCTTCGCCTACACTTATGGCTGGAAATATGTGGTCGTGGTGGCGGCCACGGTGTGGCTCTACGTCTGGTTCACGGTGCGCGCCAGCGACTGGCGCATCTCGATCCGCCGCGACATGAACGACAGCGACACCGACGCCAATACCAAGGCGATCGACTCCCTGCTCAACTACGAGACCGTCAAATACTTCAACAACGAGGGTATGGAGGCCGAGCGCTTCGACCGTTCGATGGCGCGCTATGAAATGGCGGCGACCAGGATATGGACCTCGCTCGGTTGGCTGAATTTCGGCCAGGGCATCATCTTCGGTCTCGGCACCGTCATCGTCATGTGCATGTCGGCGCTGGAGGTGCAGGCCGGCACGCAGACGGTCGGCGATTTCGTCTTCATCAACGCCATGCTGATGCAGCTTTCGGTGCCGCTCAATTTCATCGGCTTCATCTACCGCGAAATCCGCCAGGGGCTGACCGACATCGAGCAAATGTTCGACCTGCTCGATGTGCCGCAGGAGATCACCGACAAGCCCGATGCCAAGCCACTCGCCGTTACAGCCGGCAAGGTCGAGTTCCGCGACGTGCACTTCGCCTACGATCCCAACCGCAAGATCCTGAAAGGTGTCTCGTTCGAGGTACCGGCCGGCAAGACGGTGGCCATTGTCGGACCGTCCGGCGCCGGCAAGTCGACGATTTCGCGGCTGCTATTCCGCTTCTACGACGTCCAGGGTGGTCAGGTGCTGATCGACGGCCAAGATGTCCGTGATGTGACGCAGGCGAGCCTGCGCGGCGCGATCGGCATGGTGCCGCAGGACACCGTGCTGTTCAACGACACCATCGCCTACAACATCCGTTACGGTCGCATCGGTGCCAGCGAAGAGGATATGCAGAAAGCCGCCGAGCTTGCCCAGATCGGCCCGTTTATCGAACGGCTGCCGGAAGGTTATCGCTCGATGGTCGGTGAGCGCGGGCTAAAGCTATCGGGCGGCGAAAAGCAGCGCGTGGCGATTGCCCGCACGATTTTGAAGGCGCCGCCGATCCTGATGCTCGACGAGGCGACCTCGGCGCTGGACAGCCACACCGAACAGGAGATCCAAGCCGCCCTCGACCTGGTCAGCAAGGGCCGCACCACCATCGTCATTGCCCACCGCCTGTCGACGGTGATCACCGCCGACGAGATCATCGTACTCAAGGACGGCGAGATCGCCGAACGCGGCACCCATGCCGAGCTGATGCGCCAACATGGCCTCTACGCCTCGATGTGGGATCGCCAGCGCGAGGCGACGGAAGCCGAAGAGAGGCTTCGGATTGCCAGGGAGAGCGATGAGTTGGGTGTGGTTGTGCGCAGAAGGACTTCGGAGGTGAACTAGGCGGCGGAGCGCCAATCTCCCCCCTTGAGGGGGAGATGTCGCCGAAGGCGACAGAGGGGGTCACCGCGCGTGGAGCGCTAACCTTCATCGGTCGCAAGGGGGCGCATCCAGTCGAACCGACCCCCTCTGGCCTGCCGGCCATCTCCCCCTCAAGGGGGGAGATATGCAGCGTCGTCGCCATCATCACCACCGAAAGTTTCCCCTTGACCTCAACCTAAGTTGAGATCGCAAACCCGTTCCTGAGCCACCGAACCCAAGTCGTTCAAGAACGGAGACAGATTCAAATGGATAAACTTGCCGAGGCAGCCGTGTTCAGGGTCGACAAATTCGTCGTTCCTGCCGAGGCCCGTGAAGAAATCCTTCGCAAGGTCAGGGCGACTCATGAATTGCTGCGTCTGCAGCAAGGCTTCGTCCAGGATTTCGTGCTCGAGCAATTTTCGGGCCCGGGCGAGTTCAACCTGGTCACCATTGTCGAATGGGAAAACCAGGCGGCCGTCGACTATGTCGTGCCGATCGTCAAGGCAGCCCATGAGCGGGCGGGCTTCAACCCGCAGGAGACCATTGCCCGGCTGGGTGTGAAGGCCGATATCGCCAACTATCAGCGTCTGCCTGAGATGTAGGAGGGCCAGTCCGTGCCAGGTGCGGGCGCTTCGACGCTCATTGCCTGGCCGGTGCGGGCATCGCTGATCATATGTTCGAAGCCGCGCCATTGGGCGGCAACGATGAACAGTGTCGTGCCATCCGGCCCGCCCAGCATGCAGGCAAAGCAGCCGCGATCGGCATCGACTGTCTGCAACACCTCGCCACCTTCGCGCACCCGCACGCAGCGCTTGTTGGGAACATCCGCGTACCAGGCAGCCCCTTCGGCATCGAGGCAGATGCCGTCGGGAAAGCCATCGAGATCGGCCCAGACCCGGCGGTTGGAAAGCCCGCCATCCTCCGCGATATCGAAGGCGGTCAGCCGGTTGGCATGCGACTCCGCCACGATCAGTGTCCTGTTGTCCGGCGTCACCGCCATGCCGTTGGCGAAAGCGATGTTCTCGGCCACTTGTCGAACCGAGCCGTCCGGCGTGATCAGCACGATGGTGCCGGGCCCGAAATGCTCGCTCGGTGCAGGCGCCGACCCGCCGCCATTGACATAGATGTTGCCGCGCCCGTCGACGACGATCTCGTTCCACGGGCTGTTTGACAGCGACCGAAGATCGGCATGGGTGGCCAGCGTTCCATCCGCCTCCTGCCGCAGCAACAAGCCATCCCGACCCGAGACGATCAGCAATCGGCCATCCGGCAACCAGTCGATCGAATAGGGCAGGATGGCCGGCACGGTGAGCATCACCTGGTTCCCGCCGTCCTCATCCACCGCGACGATCTCTCCGGTTCCCCAGTTGCAGAGCCACAGGCGTCCGTCGTGCCAGCGGGGAGACTCTCCGAAAGCGAGGCCTTCTGTAATGACCTTGGCGTTCAGGGCGACTGATTTCGAGGATGGCATCTCTGACCCTGGTTTGTCGACTCGCCGCAATTCGGCATTGTCGCGAAGCGCTTTCCTGCCAAGGACGTATGAATCTGTGGCGCCCCGACATGACCGTCGACAATTCGGCAAACCATCGTGCGAATGCCTCTGGATCAGAGTGCCTTTAATCCTTGAGGGCAGCTGATATTGTCGCGTCGGAAATAACCCGTTCGCGCAAGTTTTGCGACCAAGAGAGTATTTTCGATGTTCGGTTTCTTTTCCCGCAAATCCAAGAAAACGCCCGAGAAGTCGGCATCAGATTCTGGAAAGCAGTTGGAATTCGGCCTGCCGTTGCCAGTCGTCGTACTGCGTTCGAACGTCGAGGATCCTGATGAAAAGCCGTTTTTTCTCGTCTTCGCTGTCATGCAATTCGTCACAGCGATGGTTTCCAAAGGACTCTATCGTTATCCCGAAATCGACACCAAGGCGATGCAGGTCCTTCATGCCGACTCGTACTCTTCGGAGGTAAAGAACGGCGGCCATAGTCAATTCATCCACAATGCCGGGCAGGAAATCGGCGCCATGATTGCCAACGCACGAGCTGGACTCACTGCTTGTGGCGCAAAGGGCCAGCTTGCGACTTTGGAAAAGATGTCCAGCTGGATTGCAGACCATCCCAACGAAGCCGCCCAGCAGACGGGCTTCGAGGGCGGGCGGGATGATTTTCTCGATACACTTGATCATGCGTTCTACGTTGCGGATGAGGCCGCGCCCATGGAAAACCTTTTGGCGCGCTGGATCGCGTCATGGCCTGATCTGCAAGTTGTCGATAGTGACGATTACGACGACGTCATACACCGGCTGGTGATGGCCAATCCGAAGCGCGAAGGCAGGCTTCTTCATAAGTCCGTTGGCAGCTTGGCAGGCCAGATGATCTTGAGCTGGCGCGATGTCGGGGCCGGCCTTGCCTGCGCCAAGATCGCGCCGCCCGAGATCAAAATCGCGTTCGGCATGGCAAGGATGCTGAACATAGAAGGAGAGAAACAGCTGGTTTTTCAACTTCAGACCAGCGCGAAGAAGACCCGACTATGCAGTGCGACGGAGACACACGTCACGGTCTACGAGTACATCGCTCCAGAAGAGTTGCTTGTCATACCGCCAGGCGAGAGCCCGCTAGCGGCTAACGCCCCGAAAGTTGGCGCCAAGCTTGGCATTGCTGAAGAGCCCGAGATCACAGCGGTCATTGAGCTGGCGGAACGTTACCATGCTCCCGCCGCCGTCGACCTCCTGCTCCGCAAGGCAGGCTTCGACCCGACGGATGCCATCGTTTCTGCGAATTCGGTGGTGCAGAAGGAGGAAGGAGCAATCGTGAATTGGGTGGTGCTGCATCAGGCCAAGTCTTCCTTTTCCAATCGTTGCGGAACGGCGGTGTGCTCTTGCGCGGCAAGGATGATGAAAGCCTCGCTGAGGCCGCTATGGCCGAGCTCAATGCCCACTTTGATCTCTCCGCTGCGGCGGGTTAGCGACAGCAAGCCTACTTTTTCTCCGTCAGGAAGAACGTGCCATCGGCATGGCCGTTGGCACCGCATGACAGGGGCTCCGATTTGCCATCCTTGCCGGCGCCGCTCTGCTCGACGACAAGCGCATCGCCGTCGCGGCGAAAGGTGAAGACGAATCCAGTCGGTTTGTCGTTGTCGTCGGTGTCCTCAAGTCGAAGCGTATTGCGGTTTGCGACCGTGCCGTCGATCTCGCATGACCCACTTCCTGAGACTGGATTGGAAACGACATCTTCCGAGATCTCGACCTTGCCTCCGCCAACAGCCTTGATGTCGACGCTGCCGCGCACGCTGCTCCATGTGCCGATCAAACCTGCATCGGGGGGCTTGCGTATGCCGGACAGGAAGGTTGCGCGGTCGCGCAGGAATTCGCCGAGATCGAAAGTCTGTTGGTTCTTGGGCGAACTTTCGTTGAAACCGGCGATCTGATCGCGATAGGCGATGAAATCGCTTTGGTCGTCCCGCAGCGCCTTCCCGGCATGAGCATCGAGCCTCTTCAGCAGCGCGGTATAATTCTTCGCGACGTCGGCATCGGCTTGCGCCAGGACCGGATCGGCGCAAATGGCCTTTTCCGCCAAGCTGGCGGCCTTGGCGCAGTCGAAGGATGGCTTGCCTTGCGCAACTGCGTGGTCGCTCGCTGCCACAAGTACGGTCAAAACGGCACCCACGGCTGACGATCGTATGGCAACAAGATACGTTTTGCCTGAATTGGCGCCATGGCAGTCGGCCTTTTCGCCGCGCGTTCAGCCGGCGTTGGCCCGAACTCTGGCGGCAAAGCAGCCGACAGGCAAGCACGTCACCGTTCCTGCCGGCTGCGGACGATGCGGCCTTGCCCAATGTTGCGTTGCGGCAGCGGAGCCTTTCCGGTATTGAGGCCGGACCTGAAACAGGGACCGCCCCCATCCCATGAGCCCCATCCGATGAGCCTTGTCGATTCGATCAAGAATGCCTTCGTTCCGATCCATCGCGAGGGCTATCCGTTCATTGCCGCCTTTGGTGCGGGCACGCTGTTCCTCGGCTATTTCTCCTCGGTGCTGTTCTGGATCGGCCTGATCCTGACCGCCTGGTGCGTCTATTTCTTCCGTGACCCCGAGCGTGTCACCCCGGTCGATGACAGGCTGGTGGTCAGTCCCGCCGACGGCGTCATCTCGGCGGTCGGCCCGGCCGTGCCACCGCGCGAGCTCGGCCTCGGCAACACCGAAATGACCCGCATCTCGGTGTTCATGAATGTCTTCTCCTGCCATGTGAACCGTGCTCCCGTGCGCGGCCGCATCACCAAAATCGAGCACCGGCCGGGCAAGTTCCTGAATGCCGAACTCGACAAGGCAAGCTCGGAGAACGAGCGCAACGGGCTGGTCATAGACAGTCCCAACGGCATCGTTGTCGCCGTGCAGATTGCCGGCCTGGTGGCGCGCCGCATCGTCTGCTGGGCCGAGACCGGCGGCTCCATTGCCGTCGGCGAACGCTTTGGCCTGATCCGCTTCGGCTCGCGCGTCGATGTCTTCCTGCCGTCGACCGCGGTGCCGCGCGTCGCCGTCGGCCAGACGGCGGTCGGCGGCGAAACCGTGCTCGCCGAATTCGGCGGCGTCGCCGCAACCCCGCTCGTCAGGATTTCGTAAGCGGTGGGCGCGCCGTTCAAAAAGTTCGAGGCCCATGGCAGCGGCGGCCCGCGCATCCGCGAAATTCCGATGCGCATGGTGCTGCCTAATCTGGTCACCGTGCTTGCCATCTGCGCCGGCCTGTCCGGCATCCGCTTCGGCTTCGAGGGCCGTTTCGAGCCGGCCGTGGTGATGGTGCTGCTCGCCGCCTTCCTGGACGGCATAGACGGGCGCCTGGCGCGCATGTTGAAGGCGACATCCAAATTCGGCGCGCAGATGGATTCGCTGGCCGACATCGTCAATTTCGGCGTCGCGCCGGCACTGGTGCTCTACGCCTTCCTGCTCGACCGCGCCGGCTCCTTCGGCTGGATCGCAGCTCTTCTGTTCACCATCGCCTGTGGCCTGCGGCTGGCGCGCTTCAACGTGCTCGACGAAGACCATGACCGGCCGATCTGGCAGAGCGAATACTTCGTCGGCGTGCCGGCGCCGGCCGGCGCCGTGCTGGTTATGCTGCCGCTCTATCTGTCCTTCCTCCGGCTCGGTCTCGAGCCGGACCGCCTGACGGCATTCGTCGCCACCGGCTTCACTGTGCTGGTCGCTTTCCTGCTGGTCAGCCGGCTGCCGGTCTATTCCGGCAAAAGCCTGAAAGTGCCGGGCGACAAGGTGCTGCCGATCATCCTGGCGGTCGTTCTCTACGTCCTGCTGTTGATGACCTATCCCTGGTACACGCTGACCGCCTCTGTCGCAGGCTATCTCATCTTCCTGCCTTTCAGCGTGCGGGCGTATTCGAAGCGCGCCAAGCGCGAGGGCGAAAAAGTGCCGCCGTCGGATATTGGGTAGTTGCTATCTCCCCCCTTGAGGGGGAGATGTCGCCGAAGGCGACAGAGGGGGTCGGTACGCCCCGGACGCGACCTCGTTTGAGCGAAGAGGACGTCGGCGCTTCACGCGAGGCGACCCCCTCTGGCCTGCCGGCCATCTCCCCCTCAAGGAGGGAGATACGCTAAGCCGCCAGGCCCAGCCCCAGCTTCTCGATCGCCAGGTTCCGCGTCGAGACATAATCCGTCTTGCCGGAACCCAGCACCGGGATCTCCCCGACCTTGACGATGTCGTTGGGCACCATCAGTTCGGCCGCACCTGCCTTCTTGCCGAAGGCGCGCAGTTCTTCCGGATCGGCGTCGTCGGCGGTGGTGACCAGCACGATGCGCTCGCCGCGCCTCTTGTCCGGCACCGCCACCGCGGCGTGGCGCTCTTCCGGCCACAGCGACTGCACCAGCATCTCGACGGCGCCCAACGACACCATCTCGCCAGCGATCTTGGCGAAGCGTTTTGCCCGGCCGCGAATGGTGATGAAGCCTTCGCGGTCGACCGAGACGATGTCGCCGGTGTCGTGCCAGCCGTCCAGCGGCTGCAATTCGCCGGGCCGGTCAGCGGTCATGTAGCCCATCATCAAATTCGGCCCGTCGAGCCACAGGCGGCCGGCACCCTCGATACCCTCGACCGGTTCGAGCTTCATGCGCATCGCCGGCAACAGCCGTCCGACCGTGCCGTCGCGACCATGGATGGCGGTGTTGACGGCGACGACGGGAGCGGCCTCCGTCAGCCCGAACCCCTCGATGATCGAGGCATCGAAGCGCTCGCGATAAACGCGCCGCGTCTCCGGCTTCACCGCTTCCGCGCCGGCGACGACGAAGCGCAGGCTGGAGAAATCGCCATCCTTGGCGGTGCGGGCATAGTTGGCAAGGAAAGTGTCGGTGCCGAACATGATGGTCGGCTTCACCTTGCGGGCGATCTCCGGGATGATCTTGTAGTGCAGCGGTGACGGGTAGAGGAACAGTTTCACCCCGGTCACCAGCGGCAGGATGGTACCGCCGGTCAGGCCGAAAGAGTGAAAAACCGGCAGCACGTTGAGCAGGATGTCGGACGGCGAAATGGTAATGCGCGCCTCGGCCTGCATGGCGTTGGCCTGGAGATTGCGGTGCGACAGCACCACGGCCTTGGGCGTGCCTTCCGAGCCTGAGGTGAACAGGATTGCGGCGGGCTTGGCCGCATCCTGCCGCTGCAGCGGGAACCGCCACAGCACCGCTGCTGCGAGCTTTTCCAGCGTGGTGACGCTTGCGCGCACATCCTCCAGCCACAGCATTTTGGCGCCGCCGGCCTCGATGGAGGCGATGATGTCGGCAAGCGCCGCCTTCTCGACGAACGCGCGCGAGGAAACCACCGTTCGGATGACTGCCGCGCGCATCGCGGCGGTTACGCTGGCCGGCCCTGCCGTGTAGTTGATCATCGCCGCTACCCGGCCGACCGAGAGCAGGCCGACGAAGGACAGCACCACGCCATTGGCGTTGGGCAGCAAAACCCCGACCGCTTCGCCGGGCGCCGCCACCGCCTCGAAACGGCGGCCGAGCACGCGCGCGCCGATGAACATTTTTCGATAGCTGAGCGAGCCGCTGATCACATCCTCGATGATCGGATGCGAGGCGCCGGTGCGATCCGCGGCATCGCGCATGGCCAGGAACAGGCCGCGATAGAGGTTGCTGCCATAAAGCCGCGCCTCGGCGATGCGGTCGAACAACGCATTGGTGTTGGAAGCCTGGTCGGGGTTGCGCGCCACCAGTTCGGCAATCGTCATTGGCTCCAGTACGCTGATCGAGAGTTTTGGGAACCAGTGGCGCGGCGCCCGGTTCTTTGGCGTCAAGGAAACCGGCAGGTCGCGCGAGCCGGTGACGAAGATCGGCACGATGCGGGCGTCGGCCTGCATGGCGATGCGGGTGACGGCGCGGAACAGGCGAAACGTCTTCACATCGGGCTCGACGTCATCGGGCAGATAGACGGCAAGCCGGCCTTTACCCTTCAGCACCCTGACCAGCCGCCGGCTGACGAAGAGATGCTCGGCGTTGAAGGCGATGGTGCGGCCAAGCTCGCGCCAAGGCTCCATCCAGGGCGAGCGCGCCGAGGCCTCGTCGAGAATGTGCAGCGTGTCGTCGGGCAGCAGCGACAGCATCAGCGCCGGCTCGAAGCGTGACTGGTGCGAGACCACATAGATCACCGGCGTCGGCGCGTTGCGGGCAATGCGGATGCGCCGGTCATCGATCCGGTAGGCGAGCTTGAACGGCACATAGAGCAGCGCCTGGGTAAAGCGCAGGTCGAGACGAAACGTCTCGATAGCGCCAATCAGCAGCCAGGCCAGCACGAGGCCTGCAAGCAGCGCCAGTGTCAGGATCATGCCGCGTCTCTCCCAACGGTCCGGTATGCGGCTCTTCGTCCGCTTCGAGAGCAGAGGGTAGCGCAATGGGGAGCAAGGTCAATGCGCGGGTGCGAGGGAGCGGTGTTCCACCTGACCTCGCCAGGCAATGACCCAAACGCAGGCCTTGAAATGTTGCGACACGTGTCGTAAATAAAGCGACACGTGACGGAGAGGTAATATGGCCATTTCCCCGCTGGGTTTTGCCGAGGCACCACATATGGAGCCGGAGTTCGAACGAATGGTCGACCTGTTTGGTGGACGGAAGGTTCTTGGATTCTCGGTAGCCAGTCCTCTTGAGGCACATGAAATGATCCTGCATGGAATTCCGGGCCAGGCGCTCGAAAGCCTCGTCAGGCATCTGATGGTCATTGATCCCGCCGATGCGTTTGAGACCGCATTCGGCATGAGCGAGCGGACATTTCAGCGGCACAAATCGGATCACTCCAAGACCCTCAGTCGGGAGCAAGGTTCCAGAACCTGGAACTTCGCCAAGCTCCTGACAAAGGCCACGTCCGTGCTCGGGACTCAGGAAGACGCGGAAAAATGGATGATCGAGTCTGTCATGGGTTTGGACAATCGCCGGCCGATCGATCTGCTGGCCACGGCGGCGGGCACTGCGCTTGTGCAGGAGTTTCTTGAGCGGCTCGACTATGGTGTCTACGCGTGACGCCTTTGCCGGGCTCCCTCGGAACAGGGCAGTTGTTGGGCTGGAGGCTTGATCACAGACGCTTCAAGGCGAGCTGGGACAGTGGCGAAGGAGCCTTCAAGCTTGGGGGAAGGTGGAACAGCAAAGGGATCAGAGCCGTATATGCGTCCATCGACCCATCGACCGCCATCTTGGAGGTGGCGGTCCACAAGGGGTTTCGCACGCTGGATACTGTCCCTCACGTGCTGACGGCATTCGACATCGTCGATCCATCAGAGATTTATGTGGTCCAAACCGACGATATTCCGAACGCGAACTGGCTGCGTCCCGGCATCCCGGGCGCGGGACAGCAGCAGTTCGGCGATGGTCTGCTGGCAAAGCATCCGTTCTTTCTGATCCCCAGCGCGGTATCCCAGCACAGCTGGAACCTGGTGTTCGATCCCAACCGGGCGGCAGGCCTTTATAGCTTGCATCTCCGGGAGGATTTCGTGCTTGATACAAGGCTTCATCCTCCCGCTGGGTAGCAATCAGGCCGTGGCCTTCAGCCGCCCACTGATGAACCGGAACTCCTGCGACTTGCCGCCATAACCGTAAGCAGCGGCCGGGACTTCATGCACGAAGGCATAGCTTTCCTCGTGCACACCACCCAGCAACTTACCAAAGGCCTCAAAGATCGCCTTCAGATAAGCCTCCAGTTCCAGCTTGGTGTTGGTGCCGTCGACCACCTTGATGTCGAGCCAGAAGGTGTTGGCGCCATGCTCCGCCAGCGATTTGCCGCCGGCGAACCAATGCTGCGGGTCGACATAGGTGACGGCGACGGCGGTAATCGTCGGGTCCTTGCGCAGATGGGTTGCCGTCAGCTCGGTGATTTCCTTGGCGATTGTGGCGGACAGCTTGGCGTCGGGCTTGCCGGTGACGCTGATGTTGATGATGGGCATTTTTCTCTCCTTCGTTTGAGCGGCGTCTGTTTGCCGTTGGAGAGACAATGCCATCATCTTTGAATCAAAAAAATCGAATTGTTTCGAACAAAAGGTTCTGTATTATCGAAGCATGCAAGCTCTCGATCCCGATCTGCTCAAAACCTTCCTTGCCTTTGTCGATGGCGGCTCGCTGGCTCAGGCTGCGTCTGCTGTCGGCCGCTCGCCCTCGGCGGTGACCGCGCAGATGCAGCGTCTGGAGGAGATCGTCGGCGAACCGCTGCTGGTGGCGCAGGGGCGCGGGCGCGGGCTGACGCCGGCCGGCGAGGATCTTGTCGGTCATGCCCGCCGCATTCTTGCCGTGCACAGCGAGGCCTGGCTGGCGCTCAAGGGCGCGCGTGCCGCTGGTCGCGTCGCCATCGGCACGACACAGGATTTCGCCGATAGCGGCCTGCCGGAGCTGCTGCGCGCCTTCGCGACCAGCCATCCGCGCGTCAGGGTCGAACTCCGCGTTGGCCGTTCGGCCGAGCTTGGCGAGGCGCTGCAGGCCGGGCAGCTCGATCTGGCCGTTGTCATGCGCAAGACGCCGGCCAATGACGAAGTCGGGCTGTTCAGTGAGCCGATGCTGTGGCTGTGCTCGCAAAAAGGGCTTGCCGTGCGGGAAGAGGAATTGCCGCTGGCGCTGCTCGACCCCTATTGCGGCTTTCGCGAAGCAGCACTCGCGGCCCTCGATGCTGCCGGCCGCCGCTACCGCATCGCCGCCGGCAGCGCCAGCCTTGCCGGCTTGCGTACGGCGGTCAATGCCGGCATCGCGCTGACCTTGCGCACCGCCCGCTTTGCCCATTCAGGCATTGCCGAAGCACCGCGCGAATTCGCCCTGCCGCCGGTGCCGACAGCGCAATTCGCGATAAAACTCGGCCAGGGCGCTGAGCGGCCGGCACGCGATCTTGCCATCCTGCTCAGCGACAACCTCGCCTTGCCCGGCTTTGCCGGCTGATGTCCAAAGAAAAAGCCGACCTTTACGGTCGGCTTTGAGGAGGACGGGTCGAGGGGTTTGGGGGGACTTGGGGGGTGACCCGTCGCACATAAAACTGCCTGATCCGCATGATGGTTCCATGACTTGGAAAATAATTATTGGGTTGCCGCACTTTTTCTCGCAGCCAGCCAGTCGCGCCCCGCATGGGCGAAAACCGCGCAGAGTACTATGGCGCCGCCGATCAGGCTGGCGGCCGGCGCGATCTCGCCGAGGAACAGGAAGGCGAACAGGATCGCAAACGGCACTTCGGCGGCACCGAGAAGGCCGGACTCAGGCGCCGGGATCAGCCGCGAGCCTTCTGTCCACAGGATCGACGCCGCTGCGAACGATCCTCCGAAGGCGACGAGCAGCACGGCGTCGCGAGCAGAAATCGCCAGGGGGTCGGTGACGAACCAGCCGAGCACGAACAGCAGAAGCGCCGAGACTGCGCCCGCCCACACCACCGGCGTGTCGCGGAAGGCGCGCACCATGATCATGTAGAGCGCACTGCCGGCGGTCATCAGCAGCGCGAGCCCATCGCCAAACAGATGACCGCTGCCGAAGCCGGAGCCGACCATGATCACTACGCCGCACAGCGAAACGGCGGCGGCGGCAAGCGTCTGCGCCCGGAACGGCTCGCGCACCAGCACGAAGGCGAGCAGCGCGGTGATGAAAGGCGCGGTGGCGTAGATGACCGCGACATTGGCGACATAGGTGAATTTGAACGCCGAGATGAAGGCGATGCTGGCCGCGGCGCCCTCGAGGGCCAGCAGCCAGCCGCGCCAGCCAAGCCGCAAGCTTTCCCGCCCGCCGGAGCGGCGCCGGCGCCACAGCACATAGAAGGTGATCAGGATCGCGCCGACAAAGCCGCGCCAGCAAGTGATGGTCAGCGGGTCGGCGTGGATCGATTTGGTCAGCACGCCGGTGAGGGCGAAGAAAGCCGCCGAAGCCGCCACCAGCATGATGCCGAGCGTACGCTCGGCAGCGGTATCTGTGGTGCCTGGGCCGTCGAGCGCTTCCGTCATCTCAGCAGCCTATCCGTCTTCTCCTGCCACCATGCTGTCAGCACGGGGGTACTCATAGCCGCTTGCGGAAATGCTCGTTGCCGATGATCAGCAGGCCGGCGCCGACGATCAACGCCGCCCCCAGAAACACCTCGCGACGCGGCACGTCGCCCCAGATCGCAAAGCCGAGCCCGAAGGCCCAGACCAATGAGGTGTATTCGAACGGCGCCACGATCGACACCGGCGCCCGCTTCATGCCTTCGTACAGCATAAATTGCGCCACGCCGCCGAGCGCGCCGACGCTGATCAAAAGCAGCAACTGGCGCCAGTCCGGCATCTGCCAGACCAACAGCGCCGGCACCGCGGAAAACACCAGGAAGTAGAAATTGTTGAGCACAAGCTGGATCAGCGTGCGCTCGGCCAGCGCCGTCTTGCGCAACAGCACCACGGCAATGCCCCACAGCACTGCCGCAGCCAGTACCAAGAGCATCGGCACGGACAAGCCGAGACGAGTGGGATCACAGGCGATGAAGACGCCGACGAAGCCGATGAACACCGCCAGCCAGCGCAACAGCGGCACCTTTTCGCCAAGCATCACCACCGACAGCACGGTGACGATGATCGGGGCGGCGTAATAGATGGTGGTGAGTTCGGCCAGCTGCAGGGAGCGGGCCGCGTTGTAGTAGCAGAGCCAGGCGCCGAGCGTGAAGGCGCTGCGCACCAGCATCGGCCGCACGATGGGCGAGCGCATTGTGTCGGCAAAGATGGGCGGTCCGCCGATTGCAGCACAGCCGATAAGCACAGCGATCGAGCGGAAGAACATGATCTGCCAGACGCTGATGCCGACGACCAGAAGCTTGATCGCGGCGTCCTGCGTCGAAAACAGGAAATAGGCGCAGCCGGTGAACAGGATGCCGGCAAGCACCCTTTCGCGGGTTTCCAGAATGGCAATATCGGCCATGCGGCGTGTCCGGCGCTGTCAAGAGGACGAAGAAGAAGCCTGCGCCAATCAGGCTCCCATTGCAGGCTATACGGGCGAAAGCCCGCGGGGCGCTACGCCAGTGGCAAGCTTGCGTTGGCGCAGCCTGGCCGACAGCGTGGGCACGCCGTTCACTGTGTTGCCTGGTAGAGCTGTGAAGCGCCCTCCTTCAGGGCGCGTCGGCCGCCCGGCCTGAGATACATCATGTGGCCGCCCTCGATGACGTCGAGACGGATAGGTTTTGCCCCGCCGAGCGTCGGGATTTGGCTCACCAGATAGCGTGAGGCCAGATAGGGAGTGACCAGATCGGTGTCGCCGTTGACGATCACCACGCCGAGCCCCGGGTTGAGCGAGCGCGCCCGCTGCAGATCGTCCATCACCCCGGCATAGCCTTGCCGCGAGCCGCCATAGTCCCAGGCGCGGGTCACATCGCCATTGAGCAACCTGTAGCTGACATCGGTGCGAAAATTCAGCTCGTCGCGCGCATAACCGACAAAGGCCGAGGTCAGCGCCGGCACGCTGCGGTCGAGCACCGGATCCGGGCCGGCGCTGCGGGCGCTCTCCGGGGCGATGTCGCTGGTGGCGATGGTGCCGTCATACGGGCTGAGCACTTTGCCACTGGCGCGCTGGAATTCGCGCGCGAACAGGCCGGTCGGGATGCGGGCGAAATTGCGCTGCACGAGGTCGAGCGGCAGGCCGGTGATCTCGGCCACGCGCTGGCTGGCCAGCCGCCCGCCCTGTTCCAGCCCGCCGGTCAGAGCCGTGAGGTAGTCGCCCAGCGCATACTTTTCGACCTCCGCGAGCTTTTCGCGCAGTGCTTCGCCGCTGAGGCCTTCGCTGCGCAGGCGCACCGCCGCCAGCGAGGGCAGTTCCAGCGCCCAATGCAGTGGCTGGAATTCGTCGGGCAGCACCAGCGTGAACTCCAGTGCAGGCGAGATCAGCACGATGCCGTTGGGGCTCAGGCCGACATCTTCCTGCAGGGTCCTGACGAGAAGTGCCGCGCGGAACCCGCCATAGCTTTCGCCGGCGAGGAAGAGCGGCGATCCGGTGCGGCCGTTCTGGGCGAGATAGAGCCGGATGAAAGCGCCGATCGAACTGGCGTCCTGGCTGACGCCCCAAAAATCTTTCGTGTCCTGGCCGGGGGCCTCGCGGCTGTAGCCGGTGCCGACCGGATCGACGAAGACGAGGTCGGTCATGTCGAGCCAACTGTCGGGATTGTCGATCAGCTTTTGCGGCGGCGGCAGGAATTGGCCATCGGCGCCGGTCGCGACGACACGCGGGCCGAGTGCGCCGAGATGCAGATAGGCGGATGCCGCGCCCGGGCCGCCATTGAAGACGAAGGTGATGGGGCGAGCCTTCTCCGCGCCCGCCAGTGGCGGCAGCGTGTAGGCGACATAGAAGATTTCCGCGGTGACCTCGCCCTTGCCGGATAGCAGCGACAGCGTGCCGGCCTTTGCCTGATAGTCCAGCTTGCGCCCGGCAATGGTGATTGAATGGCTGGTCGTCTGCGGTGCCGGCAGCAGCGACAGCACGCCGCCTGCCGGGGCGGGGCGCTCGGGCGTTTCGGCGAGGCCGGGCTGCGCGAAGGCTGCAAGCACCAACAGGGTAAGCGAGATCAGTTTCAGCTTGAACGGCATGATGCCTCCGCGGGAATGACTCTGCTTAGGTATGGCTCGGGCGGTCGAAGTCAAAGTAACTCTTCGCGAGCTAGCGTTCCTTCACGCCCCCTCTGTCCTGCCGGACATCCCCCACAGGGATGGAGATTGGATGTCGCGACCGCCTTCGCTAATCGCCGGCGTAGAAAGCGCCATCGGCGGAGCTGCAGATCTCCCCCCTGTGGGGAGGTGGCCGGTAGGCAGAGGGGGGCGCTGTCTCGCCGGCATATCAGTGCTATCAAAGCGCGACGGACTCGAAAAGGAATGCAACATGGACGCCACCGCACTCAAGGCCATGCAGGCACCGATCAAGGAGGCTTATCGCGACGATTCCTCTCGAGCGCTGATCACGCTTCGCGCCAAAGGCTCCATCGACGACCAGTCGATTGCCTGCAAGGTCGAGACGGGCAGGGCGCTGGCGGTCGCCGGCCTGCATCCGGCGACCGGCGGTTCCGGGCTCGAATTGTGTTCGGGCGATATGCTTTTGGAGGCGCTGGTGGCGTGCGCCGGCGTGACGCTGAAGGCAGTGGCGACGGCGCTGGAATTCAGGCTTGGCGCAGCCACCGTCGAGGCCGAAGGCGATCTCGACTTTCGCGGCACGCTGGGCGTGGCCAAGGACGCCCCCGTGGGCTTTCGCGCCATCCGGCTGAATTTCAACCTCGACACGGATGAGCCGCAGGCGCGCATCGATTCGCTCATCAAGCTGACCGAACGCTATTGCGTGGTGTTCCAGACCATCAACAGCAAGCCGGAGCTGACGGTGAGTGCGCGCGCCTGATCTCCCCCCTTGAGGGGGAGATGTCGCCGAAGGCGACAGAGGGGGTCGGGCCGACTGGACGCGACGCCCTTTGTGCGGAAGGAGGTTGGCACTCTACGCGAGGCGACCCCCTCTGGCCTGCCGGCCATCTCCCCTCGAGGGGGGAGATTGCGCTACTGCGCCGCCGGCTCTTCCGCATCACCCTCATCGGTGAAAGGCGAGGCGCTCGGCACGCAGTTCACCGCCCAGCCGGCCGGCGTCGGCTGCTTCTGATATTCGGTGATGGCGTTGGTGCACTGTTCGCGTGTGTCGAAGGTGCTGGGCAGCACCACCATGCCGCCTTGCGGGCCGGCGATCACCAGGTACCAGACCAATGCTACGCTGGGAGCAGCCATGGGAATTCCTCGCTTTGCTGGGTGTCGGAGTCGGTTGACCCTAGCAACTCCCGGCTGATGGCGAAAGCAGGGTGATGGGGGAGCGGCTCGCCGGACCATCACAGACCCGTGAACAGAACCGCTCCCGAGCCCGCTTAGTTCGCGGCAAAGCAGTAGAACAGGCCGTCGCCGCCGGTGCCTTTCAGCGCCTCCTGGCTGCAGCCGCCGCGCGAGGCATGCGAGGAGTTCCAGGATTTCGCCGCCGCCGACTCGTCAAGGCCGGTGCGGTCGTGGTGGCCCATCATCGCCGCGCCCTCCGCCCCGCTCAAGGTCCAGTCGCCGCAGGTCTGGTCGGCGATCTTGGTGCCGTCGGGCTTCGAGCCGGTCAATATGTCGTGCCGGTTCGGCTTGTCGCCGCGGCCGTTGACCACCTCGCCCTTTTCGTTGAGCGCCGTCTGCTTGGTGATGGCGTTGGCGTCGCTGTGCAGCGAGGCGACGTCATCGGCAATCTTCTCGCCCTTGGCGTTGACCCAGGGACCCTTGCCGATACGGTCGCGCGCATCGACATTGGCGCTCGAGAGATAGGCGTGCCATTCCTTGCCGGTAACCCCAGCCGCTTCCGCCAGCGAGGCGCAATGCGCGTCGGCACCCTTGAGACCGCCGAGATCGGCGCCTTTGCCGGAACCGACGCTGGTGACGAAGAAACTTATCTTGGCGTCTTGCGCCAGCGCCACGCCGGCTGTGGCGGCAATCGCGGCGGCGGCAACGAGAAGAAGTCTACGCATGTCGGTCCTCCGGTTTCGAATGTCCTACATTCGAAGAAACGTAACTGGAGGCCTGTTTAATCCCGCTACAACCCGGTTTATTCCGGCTGCCGGTAGGCGACGAAGCGGTTGTTCTTGACCTGGAAGATCAGCCCCGTCTCTTTCAGCTCGGGGCTCGCCAGCGGCACGATGCGTTTTGCAACCTCTGAGGGGTGCGGCAGCGTTTCCGGATCCTCGCCGGGCGCGGCCTGTGCACGCATGGCGGTGCGGGTGGCGCCGGGGTCGACGGCATTGATGCGGAGCACCAGGCTCTGCGTCTCATGCGCCCAGGAACGCGTCATGGCTTCCACAGCCGCCTTCGACGCCGCATAGGGCGCCCAGAAGGCGCGCGCCGAATGCGCGGCCCCGGACGACATGAGAATGGCGCGGCCGGCGTCGGACAGCCTGAGCAGCGGGTCGACCGAGCGGATCAGCCGCCAGGTCGAGGTGACATTGATGGTCATAACCTTCTCGAAGGTTTTGGCCTCGACATGGCCGATCGGCGAGATGACGCCGAGCACACCGGCATTGGCCACCAGAATGTCGAGCTTGC
Source organism: Mesorhizobium sp. C416B (assembly GCF_030323165.1). Classification (NCBI taxonomy): domain Bacteria; kingdom Pseudomonadati; phylum Pseudomonadota; class Alphaproteobacteria; order Hyphomicrobiales; family Phyllobacteriaceae; genus Mesorhizobium; species Mesorhizobium sp. C416B. The sequence goes on along the minus strand of NZ_CP100471.1, from coordinate 1,388,009 downwards.
CCCAGCGCTCGTGAATGGCGCCGCCCAGCCGGTCGATGCCGGCCATGTCTGAGAGGTCGAGAGGCACCAACGTCGCTTCGCCCTTGCCGGTTTTCGCGCGCTCGGCCTTGATCTGGTCGTCGAGTTCTTCCAGCCCGCCGACGGTCCGGGCTACCGCAATGACATGCGCGCCGGCGGCGGCAAGTTCCTTGGCGATGAAGTAGCCGATGCCGCGCGAGGCGCCGGTAACGACCGCGACGCGGCCGGAGAGGTCGAGGGTCATGCGAGCGCTTTCAAGGATAGCAGTTGGGCTTTACGCCCCGTTGTTCGCCAGCAGCGACAGCGTGCGCACATTGTCGTGGCCTTCGAAGTCGAGCAGGCGGGTCGGGTACTGGCCGGTGAAACAGGCGTCGCAGAATTGCGGCTGCTCATTGTCGCGGCTGGCTTCGCCGACGGCGCGGTAGAGCCCGTCAATGGTGAGGAAGCCGAGCGAATCGACACGGATGAACTCGGCCATTTCCTCGATCGACATGCGCGATGCCAAAAGCTTCGACTTCTCCGGCGTGTCGACGCCGTAGAAGCACGACGCGCTGGTCGGCGGCGAGGCGATTCGCATGTGCACTTCCTTGGCGCCGGCGTCGCGCACCATCTGCACGATCTTCTGGCTGGTGGTGCCGCGCACGATCGAATCGTCGACCAACACCACGCGCTTGCCCTCGATCATCCGGCGGTTGGCGTTGTGCTTGAGCTTGACGCCCATATGGCGGATCGAATCGCCGGGCTGGATGAAGGTTCGGCCGACATAGTGGTTGCGGATGATACCGAGTTCGAAGGGGATGCCTGCCGCCTGGGAAAAGCCGATTGCCGCCGGCGTGCCGGAATCCGGCACCGGCACGACGATATCGGCATCGACCGGGCTTTCCTGCGCCAATTCGGCGCCGATACGCTTGCGCACTTCGTAGACATTGCGGCCTTCGACCGAGGAGTCCGGGCGGGCGAAATAGACATATTCGAAGATGCAGAAGCGGGTCTTCTGCGGCTCGAAGGGGAACAGGCTCTCGATGCCCTTCGAGGTCACCACGACCATTTCGCCGGGCTTCAGGTCGCGCACGAAGCGGGCGCCGATAATGTCGAGCGCGCAGGTTTCGGAGGCCAGGATCCAGGCGCCGTCGAGGTCGCCGAGCACCAGCGGGCGGATGCCGAGCGGATCGCGGCAGCCGATCATCTTCTTGGAGGTCATCGCAACCAGCGAGAAAGCGCCTTCAACCTGACGCACGGCGTCGATGAAGCGCGAATTCAAATCGCGTTCCTTGCTGGTGGCAACGAGATGCAGCAGCGTCTCGGTGTCGGAGGTCGACGAGAAGATCGCGCCCTGTTTCTGCAGCGCGCGCTGCACGGTCATGGCGTTGGTGAGATTGCCGTTATGGGCGACGGCAAAGCCGCCATCGGCGAGTTCGGCGAAGAAGGGCTGGATGTTGCGCATGCCGGCGCCGCCCGTCGTGGCATAGCGCGTGTGGCCGATGGCACGGTTGCCTTGCAGGCTGTCGATGACGTGCTGCTTGGTGAAGGTGTCGCCGATCAGGCCGACATGGCGTTCGACATGGAACTGCGTGCCGTCATAGGAGACGATGCCGGCCGCTTCCTGGCCGCGATGCTGCAGCGCATGCAGGCCTAGTGTGACGATGGCCGCAGCGTCCTGCCGGCCGAAAATGCCGAACACCCCGCATTCATCGTGGAAATGATCGTCTGCTTCGGCGGAAAGGACGTCGTCCGCGTCTGCCTTCGAAACTGCCATGGGGCTCAAGCTCCGCTAAAATGGCCATATAGTGCGATAGCACCGCGAAAGCAACGCACGTCGTGCGCCGTTCACACCATAGTCAGGCCGGAACTGCCGGGATGGCGCCTGTCAGGCACCATCCGTCCGTATCAGTTTGCCGGCGCGGCTGGGGCCGGAGCCGGAGCAGCGGGTGCGTTATCGGCCGGAGCGTCGGTCTCGTCGTCGGGCGCCGGCGTATCGTCACCGGTTGCCGGAGCATCCGCCGCCGGTGCATCGGCCGCCGGAGGCGTCTCGGCTGCCGGCTGATTCGGATTGAGCTTCTTCAGGATGGCGTTTTCCGGATCTTCGGGCAGCAGGCTTTCCAGCTTGGCGCCGATGGTCTCGAGCAGCGGCTTCGACTTGGCGTTGGCGATCCAGGCAGGGGCCTTGGCGCCGGCCAGCCAGTTGAAGAACAGCAGTGCCACGGCGACGACGAGGACGCCGCGCGCGGCGCCATAGAGGAAGCCCAGCGTACGGTCGAGCGCGCCGATCCTGGAATCGATGATCCAGTCGGCTAGCTTCATGGTGATGACGGAAACGACGATCAGCGCGATGAGGAAGACGATGCCGGCGGATGCCGCCATGGCGATCTTGTCGCTTTCGACATAGGGCTGAACGTAAGGCAGCACCGGCTTGTAGAAGAAGAATGCCGCCGCGGCGGCAGCCGCCCAGGACACGACGGACAGGATTTCGCGTGACAGGCCGCGAACCATGGCGAGCATCGCCGAGACCAGGGTGAAGCCGACGAGAATTCCGTCCAGCAGCGTAATCGGCATGTCTTTCGCCCCACTCAGATTGTCTTTTCACGGCTCGGGCGAGCCGCGTCAATCTTCCACGTCGACACGGCTGCGCCGTGAGCCGGCTATGCGTGCGACGAGATCGGCAAGTTCGGTCGGCTGGAAAGCGCCGGCCCCGATCCCCCCGACAACCTCCTCGCTGCCCAAGGGCAGAACCGCACTTCCAAAACCCAGCTTTTCGGCCTCTTTAAGGCGCTGCTGCGCATGCGCAACCGGCCTCACTGCGCCCGACAGGCTGATTTCGCCGAAATAGACGCAATCGGCGGGAAGGGCAAGACCGGTGAGCGACGAAACCAGTGCAGCGGCAACCGCCAGATCGGCCGCCGGCTCGGAAATCCGGTAGCCGCCGGCGACGTTGAGGTAGACATCGTGGGTGCCGAAGCGCACGCCGCAATGGGCTTCGAGCACGGCAAGGATCATCGACAGCCGTGCGCCGTCCCAGCCGACGACGGCACGGCGCGGCGTGCCCAATGTGGACGGCGCCACCAGCGCCTGGATCTCGACCAGCACCGGACGTGTGCCTTCCATGCCGGCAAATACCGCGGCACCCGGCGATTTTGCGTGGCGTTCGCCGAGGAACAGCTCCGACGGATTGGCGACCTCGCGCAAGCCCTTGTCCGACATCTCGAAGACGCCGATCTCGTCGGTCGGCCCAAAACGGTTCTTCACCGTGCGCAGGATGCGGTAGTGATGGCCGCCTTCGCCTTCGAAATAGAGAACGGCGTCGACCATGTGCTCGACGACGCGCGGACCGGCGATCTGGCCTTCCTTGGTGACATGGCCGACCAGCACGATGGCAGCACCGGTGGATTTGGCGTAGCGGATCATCGCTTGCGCCGAGGCGCGCACCTGGGTGACGGTGCCGGGCGCCGAGTCGGCCATGTCGGTCCACAGCGTCTGGATGGAATCGAGGATGACGAGGTCCGGCCTTCTGCCGTCGGCTATTGTTGCCAGGATATCCTCGACATTGGTCTCGGCGGCAAGTTCGACCGGCGTGTCGGCGACGCCAAGCCGCTGCGCCCGCAGCCGGATCTGCGCGACAGCCTCTTCGCCCGAGACATAGACGATGCGGTGGCCTTTTGACGCCAATGCTGCTGCGGCCTGGGTAAGCAGCGTCGACTTGCCGATGCCGGGATCGCCGCCGACCAGCAGCGCCGAGCCGCGCACGAAACCGCCGCCGGTGGCGCGGTCGAGTTCGCCAATGCCGGAGATGATCCGCGGCGCATCCTCGATGTCACCGGACAGGCTGGTCAGCACCACGGCGCGGCCCTTGCGCGCATTGCGCGTGTTGGCCGGTCCCGAGCCGATGCCGCCGGCCGTGCCTTCCTCGACGAGTATGTTCCACTCGCCGCAGGCATCGCATTTGCCGGCCCAGCGCTGATGCACCGACCCGCAATTCTGGCAGATGAACTGGACGCGCGATTTAGCCATCAGCAGTCACCTACGCGCAGTGCTGAAGCTAGAAAGGCTGGTGGGGCAGCACCCCCCTCTGGCCTGCCGGCCATCTCCCCCTCAAGGGGGGAGATCAGCAGCTTTGGTCTCGGTGCCCACCCTGCCACGTTGAAAATTGGCGAAAGCCGACATGACATCCAATCTCCCCCCTTGAGGGGGAGATGTCCGGCAGGACAGAGGGGGATGCGAAGGAATGAGGCCTTTCTCAACAGACTACTCGAACCTCTCCGCAATATGATGCTCTTCGGCGAGGTCGGAAAACCGTGTGAACTCGCCATGGAAGGCGAGGCTCACCGAACCTGTCGGGCCGTGGCGCTGCTTGGCGACGATGACTTCGGCCTTGCCGCGCATCTCGTTCATCTCGTGTTCCCACTTGATGTACTCGTCGGTGCCGGGCTTCGGCTCGCGGTTCTTCAGATAATATTCCTCGCGATAGACGAACATCACCACGTCGGCGTCCTGCTCGATCGAACCGGATTCGCGAAGATCGGACAGCTGCGGGCGCTTGTCTTCGCGGCTTTCGACCTGACGCGACAGCTGCGACAGCGCGATGATCGGAACGGAGAGTTCCTTGGCCAGCGCCTTGAGGCCGGTGGTGATCTCGGTGATTTCCTGCACCCGGTTCTGCGACGATTTCGCGCTCGACCCCTGCATCAGCTGGATATAGTCGATGACGATGAGGTCGAGGCCGCGCTGACGCTTCAGCCGCCGCGCCCGCGCCGACAGCTGCGCGATCGAGATACCGCCGGTCTGGTCGATGAACAGCGGGATCTTCTGCATGGTCTGCGAGCAGGCGACCAGCTTTTCGAAATCCATCTCTGAAATCTCGCCGCGGCGGATTTTTGACGACGAAATTTCCGTCTGTTCGGAAATGATGCGGGTGGCGAGCTGCTCGGACGACATTTCCAGTGAGAAGAAGCCGACGACGCCGCCATTGGCTGCCTTGAACGAGCCGTCGGCCTGTTGCGCCGGCTCATACATCTCGGCGATGTTGAAGGCGATGTTGGTGGCTAGCGATGTCTTACCCATGCCCGGACGGCCGGCAATGATGATCAGATCCGACGCCTGCAGGCCACCCATGCGGCGGTCGAGATCGCGCATGCCGGTGGCGAGGCCCGACAAATGGCCGTCGCGCATATAGGCGGCGTTGGCCATGTCGACGGCGGTCTTGACCGCGTCGGTGAAGCTCTCGAAGCCGCCGTCGTAACGGCCGGTTTCGGCCAGTTCGAACAGCCGCCGCTCGGCATCCTCGATCTGTTCGGACGGCGCCATGTCGACCGGCGCGTCATAGGCGATGTTGACCATGTCCTCGCCGACGGTGATCAGCGCCCGGCGCGTGGCCAGATCGTAGATGGCGCGGCCATAGTCGGTGGCATTGACGACGGTGACGGCTTCGACCGCCAGACGAACCACATATTGCGCCACCGTCATGTCGCCGACCTTCTCGTCGGCCGGCAGGAAGGTTTTCAGCGTGATCGGCGTCGCCACCTTGCCCATGCGGATGAGCTCGGCCGCGACCTCGAAGATTTTCCGGTGCAGCGGCTCGTAGAAATGGCCGGCCTTGAGGAAGTCGGAGACGCGGTAGAAGGCATCGTTGTTGACGAGGATGGCGCCGAGCAGCGCCTGTTCGGCCTCGATGTTGTTCGGCGCTTCACGATAAAGCGATTGCTGCTCCGCCACGCCGAATTTTCGCGCTGCCTCTGCCATGATGTCCCCGATTTTGATCCCGGCTTCTCGATATCAGAACGAGATAAATCGGTGCTGACCTTTCTGCATCACCGCACGACCAATCAACCTCGATGCCCCGTTTGTTCACAGGGGCGGCAAACCGTCCACAGAAGAGTGTTTCCGCGCCCCGATTCCGGTTGACTCAGAAAGGCGCTGACTTTTATCCGAGTCGTTGGAACAAAGCAAGAACAATCTCGGTGATTATCAGCTTCTTCCGTCCAATGTATCACCCCAGTCCAGCCGCCGCGCTGCCTTGAACAGCTCGCCTTCGCGCTTGGTGAAAAGTGTCTCGCCGACGCCGCCATCCGGCTGGCACAGTTTGAGCAGCACCTTGCCGGAGCCCGATTTCGGCGGCGCAATCACGCGCGGCTGACGTACAGGCGCGGGTTGCCGCGACGCCACGACGTAGATGAATTTCTCGTCCTCCCACGGCACGTCGGCGTCTTTGGCCAGGCGATGCAGGCGCGAGCGGGCGACGCGGCGCGAAAAATGGCACCAGTCGGGCGGCTCAAGTGGGCAGGGCGCCTCATGCGGACAAGGCGCCAGCACATGCGCCCCGGCCTCCAGCAATTGCCTGCGCACTGCCAGGATGCGCTGCCAGCCGGCCGGTGTGCCGGGCTCGACGATCAGCAGTGTGTCGCCGGTCAAATGCCAGAGCCGGCCGACAAGCTTCGGCAGCGATGCCGGCGCGATCTCGTCCAGCACATAGGCGCAGGTGACGAGGTCGGCAGGCTTAAGATCGGCAAGGTCGATGGTCACGTCGCCGGCGCGCCAGTCCATTCTGGTGGCGATGGTATCAAGGGCGAGCGACTGGCCAACCTTGCGCACCGCGGCGCTTGCTTCAACCAGAACCGCCTCTTCGAGGTCGGGCCACAGGTCTGTAGTGGCCCAAAGCACCGTGCCAGGACCGGCGCCGACATCGAGCAAGCTCGTTGGCTGGAAATCGGGCTGCGCATAGGCGAGTTCGTCGAGACCGGCCCGTACCGCCGCGTAGGTCGCCGGCAGCCGCGTCGCCAGATAGGCTTTTACCGCCATCTCTTCGGCCATGTGCAGGCGGCCGTCGCGCAATTCGGCGCGGTAGCGGTCAGACAGCGTCTTCGCCGCCTGGCGCAGCACCGCCAGCGGTATCGTTTCGAGCAGGCGCTCGACGCCTTGTCGCAGCGAGGCGGGGAGTTCCACGCTCAGGCTCCGCGTGGCGCGAGCACCGGGGCGCCGGCGATCTCGACAAGGGTGGTGGCGATGGTGGGCAGGCAGGTCATTAAAAAAGGTCTCGCGAGAACGAGACCTTTTTCAGTGTCAGAGCCGTCAATGGCAAGCGGCAATCGCAATCGAGGCGTTATTCGCGATCCGCCACCTTGCGACGGCGCGCTGGCTTGGCCGCAACGGACCTGACAGCAACGGACCTGGCAGGCACAGACCTGGCGACAGCAGGCTCGGCGCCCGCCGTCTCCTGGCGATGCCCCATTTCGCGCATTTCCAGCGCCTTTTCACACTTGGCCATGTAGTCGCGCGTCATCGGCAGCGAGTCGTTCTTCTTGGCGATCTGGATCTGGAAGATCACCAGATCCTGCCAGCGGAAGGCGGCTTCCGAAGCCGCCAGATAGAACTCCCACATCCTGCAGAAGCGCTCGTCATAGATGGCCTTGGCCTTGTCGCGGTTGGCGGCAAAGCGCTGGCCCCAATGCTTCAGCGTATCGGCGTAGTGCAGCCGCAGAATCTCGATGTCGGTGACCACAAGCCCCGACTTCTCGATCGCCGGCATCACCTCCGACAGCGAGGGAATGTAGCCGCCCGGAAAAATGTACTTGCGGATGAATGCGCTGGTCGCCCACGGCACGCCGGAGCGGCCGATCGTGTGCAAGAGCATGACGCCGTCGGGCTTCAACAACGTCGCCGACTTGTCGAAGAAAGTGCGGAAGTGGTTGACGCCGACATGCTCGAACATGCCGACCGAGACGATGCGGTCGAAGCGTTCATTGAGTTCGCGGTAGTCCTTGAGGTCGAAATGCACGCGGTCCTGCAAGCCTTGCGCATGCGCCCGGTCGGTGGCGACGCCGTGCTGCTCGGTCGACAGCGTCACGCCTTGCACGTCGACATCGAAAGCCTTGGCGAGATAGAGGCCGAGTCCACCCCAGCCGGAGCCGATATCGAGCACGGTCTGGCCGGCCTTCAGCCTGAGCTTGGCGGCGATATGGCGTTTCTTGGCCATCTGCGCCTCGTCGAGCGTCATGTCCGGCTGTTCGAAGTAGGCGCAGGAATACTGCATGTCGTCGTCGAGGAAGAGCCGGTAGAGGTCACCCGACAAATCATAGTGGCGCTGCACGTTGCGGCGCGCCCGTGATGCGGTGTTGATCTGCTGCAGGCGGCGAAAGGCGTGGCGCAGACCCTCGATGGCCTTCGACCAGGTGGCGTCGATACCGCCGCTGCCCATGTTCTGGAAGGCGATGCGCATCATACCCAGTACGCCGCCCTCGATGATGTCGAGTTCGCCGTCCATATAGGCTTCCGGCACGGCCAGCATCGGATCGAAGGTAATGGCGCGCTCGGCATGCGCGGTCTTGATGTGCATATGAACCGGCTCGCCGCTGCCGTCGCCGAAAACCACTGTCGAGCCCTTCGGCCCGGTGACTTTCAGATTGCCCGTACGCACCAGGCGGTCGAGAACGCGCTTCAACAGAATATTCATCACCAAATGTCCCCTCACGGTCAGACTGGCGGACCAATTCTGCAACAATATATAGGGGTTCGAAAAGTTCCATTTGGCACAAAAATGCCCGGGCGAGAGGCCCGGGCATTGGTCCAGAAAGGCTGGATGACGAGGAAGTGATTGGAGCGCTGCTCCCCTCGCTTCCCGATCAGGCCCCGTGCGGGATCAGGCGTTGTCTTCTTCGCCGCCTTCGAACTCGGTGTTCGGGTCGAAGAAGTTCTCCGGCCGTGCGTTGTCGTTGATGTCATCGCCATAGATGGCTTCGGCGGTGGTCAGCGTCTCGCCCTTGGCCTGGCGCTCGGCTTCGTCGGCCGTGCGGGCGATGTTGAGGCTGATGGTGACCTCGACTTCCGGATGCAGCGCAATCGCCACATTGGTGACGCCGATAGTCTTGATCGGCTGGTTGAGCTGGATCTGGTTGCGGTTGACCGAGAACCCTTCGGCGGTCAGCAGGTCGGCGATGTCGCGGGTCGACACCGAACCGTAGAGCTGGCCGGTCTCGCCTGCGGAACGCACGGCGATGAAGCTCTTGCCGTCGAGCTTTTCGGCAACCTGGCTAGCTTCCGACTTGCGCTCGAGGTTGCGGGCTTCGAGCTGCGCGCGCTGTCCTTCGAACTTCTTCTTATTGGCTTCGTTGGCGCGCAGCGCCTTGCCCTGCGGCAAGAGGAAGTTGCGGGCAAAGCCGTCCTTGACCTTGACGGTATCGCCCATCTGGCCGAGGCGGGAAACGCGTTCGAGAAGAATCACTTGCATGGTCTTGTTCCTTCGTCTGGGCACCGACCGCGGGATCGGCGCCGAATTGAATGGAACAGGTCAGGAAGCTCTGAGCGCCTTGGCGCCGGTGTCGCTGTCCTGCCTGTCGCGGCAGTTAGAGGCTTTTCACCTCAACTCGGGATTTCAATGCATGTCGCCAAGAGTGGTCCCGGTTTTGGGACAACGACATGCATCATCAAATTACCCCTGCGGCGCCCGTCGCCGTGGGAGAAGGAAGCGGGCGGCGAACCGCCCGCCCGAAAGTCTTAGCGAACCACGTAGGGCAGCAGGCCGAGGAAGCGGGCGCGCTTGATCGCCTTGGCGAGTTCGCGCTGCTTCTTCTGGCTGACGGCGGTGATGCGCGACGGCACGATCTTGCCGCGCTCGGAAATGTAGCGCTGCAGAAGACGCACGTCCTTGTAGTCGATCTTGGGCGCGTTGGCGCCGGAGAACGGGCAGGTCTTGCGGCGGCGATGGAACGGGCGCCGGGTCGGGATCTGATTGATGTCGACCATTATTCTGCACCTCCTTCAACGCCTTCGCGCGGACGGCGCGGACCACGATCACCACCGGCGTCGCCAAATGAGCGCGGCGGACGATCGCCACGGTCGCCGCGATCACGGTCGCCGAACGAGCGCGGACCACGATCACCACGGTCGCGGTCGCCAAAGCCGCCGCGTTCCGAGCGCTCTTCGCGCTTCTGCATCATGGCCGACGGGCCTTCCTCATGCGCCTCGACCTTGACGGTCAGGAAACGCAGCACGTCCTCGGACAGGCCCATCTGGCGCTCCATCTCGTTGAGCGCTGCCGGCGGGCAGTTGAGGTCCATAAGCGTGTAGTAAGCCTTCCGGTTCTTGTTGACCCGGTAGGTGAGGGACTTCAGTCCCCAGTTCTCGACCCGGCCGACGGACCCGCCATTTGCGGAGATGACGCCCTTGTACTGTTCGACAAGCGCATCGACCTGCTGCTGCGAGAGGTCCTGCCGGGCAAGGAACACATGTTCGTATAGAGCCATAGTGGTTCAGTGCCTTTCTTCGTTTCTCTCCCGGATCCTCGCGGCAAAAGCCTCTGCAACTTCTCTGACCCGCTGGTCCCGAGGGGGCGAGGAAGAAAGGAGCATTTCGAGACGGTCGAGAGCGGAGACACGGGAGGCGGAAGCGCTTCTGGCTTCACACGAAGGTTTTGGATAAAACCTCCGGCCCTCCGTTCAGCCCCCAGCAAGGACCGGCAGATTGCGGGCGTCTATATAGCAATTTGGCTGGAAGGCAAGGGTAACGCATGCTCCGGACAGCGTCCTGGCGTCGCAGGGTTGGAAAGACCAGGCATCAACTCGTATGCGGGGTACGACCGTTGATCGTTTCGGGGAAGAAGTCCGGAGCCGCCTTACGCTTGCCGAACATCATATCGTATTGCAGCAGGCGGAAATCGTTGATCGCCGGATCGATGTCCTTCTGCCGCGCCCAGTCCGCCGTGGCCTCACCTGACGGTGTCAAAAGCAGATTGCGATCCACGACGCGATAGCGTTCGCGCAGCGCGCCTAAGAAGCCGGTATAGTAGGGGTGCGTGATCCCGGCCGTGGTAAGGATATGGTAGGGCAGGAAGGCCGGGCTCACCGCGCCCATATCCTGCGCCGGACCGGTGCGGTTAGACCAGATGACCAGCGGCGTCTGATGATGCTCCAGTGCCGCCTCCGGCGTCGGTTCCTTGCGCGGCGCGACATTGTCTTTCAGGTAACCGGTTTCGACATAGACGGGGCCGAGCGGCGGCAGATGGTCGCCGAAGAAGGCGATGACCGTCGGCCGCTCGCGCTTCTTCGCCCATTCGATCAATCGTTCGAGGCCACGGTCGGCATCGGCGGAGCCTTCGGCGTAGCTGAGCAGCGATTCCCGCGCCCATGTGCTGATCGGCGCCGCGACCTTGTGGGTCGGATTGTAATAGCGGTACGGCTCGTAGGGACCGTGGTTCTGCAGGCTGACGGCGAAGAAGAACACCGGCCGCTCGCTGGCGTCGGCCTCTGCGATGATCTCGTCGGTCATCGAGGCATCGGAAGCCAGCGGCCCGCGCTTTTCCAGTGGCGGCAGCGTCTCTTCCGAGCGGAAATCGTTGAAGCCGAAATCGGCATAGACGGCGCCCCTGTTCCAGAACCAGTTGGTGCCCGGATGGATGGCGCGCGCCCGGTATCCCTCGCTTTTCAGGAAGGTCGCCAGCGACGGCGTCGGCGTGCGCACATATTGCTGATAGGGGATCGAGCCCGCCGGCAGGAAGGCATTGGAAAAGCCGGTCAGCGCCTCGAATTCGATGTTGGCGGTCATGCCGCCGAATTCCGGCGAGAACATATAGCCGGAACGCAGCGCCCGCACATTGGGGATCGGGTCAGGCGTGATTGTGACGCCGGGCAGCTTGGTCGGATCCCAGAAAGATTCGCTCATCACCACGATGATGTCGGGTTTCTCATCCGGTACCGAGGCCGCCACATCAGGCCTGTCGATCGCGTCGATCGCCTTGTCGGAATAGCCCGCCGGCGCCGAGACATGCGCCATCGGCACGTTGAGCGCGAAGGCCAGCGCAAACCCGTTGGAGGCGTAGTTCTCCTTCTGGTCCCACATGATCGGGATGATCTGCAGCCGGTCGCGGGTCCACGAGAAGGTGGCGTAGTCCATGATCGAGACGAAGAAGGCGAGCAGCGGCACTGCCAGCGTCAGCCGCGCCAGCCGCCCTTTGCGGCTGAGGATCGGAACCTTGCGGCGCCACAACCGCCAGCCATAGATCAGCAGCGACAGGCCGGCGACGATGCCGACCGCCATGGCGAGCGCCGTCCAGGGCCGCTCGCGCACCAGGAGCGGCATCAGTGCCATGATCTGGCGCGAATAAAGAAAATCGGTTGGGTAGAGCGGATCGCCGAGATAATGCGACTTCTGATGCCCGACAAAGGCCAGCGCCAGCGTCAGCGGCGCCACGATCATCAGGCTCTGGTGACTGCGGCCAAGCACGGCGTCCAGTCCCATCAGCACCAATGCAAAGACAATGATGGTGGTCCAGCCCGGCTTGAATGGCTGCAGGAAGAAGTCGACTGTGCCGAAGAAGTCGCCGCGCACGATCCATTCGATGGCGAACACCAGGATGGCGGAGGCAAGCAGCGTGACCAGACCGTAGCGGATGACCGGCCATCTGCGCCCCGGCAGGTAGCCGGTGGACGGATCGTCTTCCAAGAACTGTGGCGCTGGTACGGCCGCGCCCTTCCTGATCCTAGCCACGTCTCTTCCCCCGGCCCAAGCAACGCGCATTTCCACTCGCGCCACCGTTCTGTCATAGAACTGTCATGCAAAAGCTAGCGCCTGTGGCGAAAATAAGAAGAGCCAGCAAACGATTCGTGAGCGGTTTTCATCAGGTGTGATCGGCGACAAGTTTTACCACCCTAGAAGCTTGTATCAACAAAACAGGCTTCATACATGGCTGGTGGACAGGCGGAACCCTATGAAAACACTGCATTTTTCTACAGAAGGCGTATATTCGGAAAAGATAGCGTATTCCTACATCCGATGGTCATCAGTCATCCAAGGTGCTGGCGATTCACTACGTCGCCAAAAACACTTGGCTGAACAGTGGTGCCAGCGAAATGGTGTCAAGCTGGCTGATGATAAAATTATGGTTGATGCCGGTGTGTCAGCTTACCATGGCAAGAACCTTGCCGAAGGTGCCATGGGTGCGTTCGTCACCGCTGCCAAGGAAGGCAAAATTGTCAAAGGTTCGTACCTATTAGTGGAAGCCCTTGACCGCCTAAGCCGTATGCGAACGGTGGAAGTGTTGTCAGTGTTCCTTGAAATTCTCAAAGCTGGAATCGTGCTGGTCACGCTCGGTGAAGAGTCCGAAAGGGTGTTCCGTTGGGAAGACATCATCGAACGGGATTTGGAAGACGCCATTGACGAAATGCGGGCAAGCCATCGCTTTTCGCAGAAGCTTTCAAGGCGTGTGAAAGACAGTTGGATTGGCAGGACCAAGACGGCACGTGATACCGGCAAACCAATTCCCGGCAACCTTCCTGCATGGCTCTATTACGATGCCAATGGGGATTTGCAGATTGACGAAGCGAAGGCTGAAATCGTTCGCCGCATTTTCGATATGTGCATTTCCGGAATGGGTCTGAATGTGATCGCCCAGACTCTGAATCGAGCCGGTGTTCCACCACTAGGTTTGGCGAAGAGGAAGACGATCAAGAACCGTTCCAACTTCTGGACCGTCACCAGCGTTGCCTATTTGCTTCGCTACAAGGCGGTGTTCGGGGAATATCATCGCAAAACCGGTGAAGTTCTGACTGGCATCTTTCCAGTAATCGTTTCGAAGGATGATTTTTACCGGGCAGAAGCAGCACGGGCAACCCGGCTCACAGTGGCAAAGGGCAGGAACGGGAAGGCATACACCAATCTGTTTAAGGGCATCGCCATCTGTCACGATTGCGGTGAACCCATGAACATCAGGAACAACACCAACAAGCGGCTCCAATTCCGTTGCAAGGGAGTGCCCGTCAAGACGTGCAACGCCAAGCCGTGGAACTATCAGGTGTTTGAAGATGCCTTCCTGAATTTCGTCAAAGAGATTGATTTGAACGCCATCATGCACGGTGGTTCGGAGTCCAAGCTGGCTGAAATCACAAGGCAGCTTCAAAGCCTAGACGGTGAACGCCTTAGCCTTGTGAAGTTGGAAGAAACCTATCTGACGGCCATTGATAAAAATGAGAAATTGGAACCGATCTATCAAGGCCGGGTGTTGGCAAACCGTCAAAAGATGGATGCCATAGCCGTGCAGGTGAAGGTGTTGGAAGCTGAACGGAACCAGATACAGGTGGAGCGTAGGGCATCAAACGAATTACTGCCTGCCGAGTTGCCAAGAGATATCAAGGTGCGGGCAAAGGTGGCTGAACACATCAGGACCATTGTGGAATGGGTGACGCTAAAACGTGATCCCAGTTCCAAGTTCGGTTCCAACTTCATGGTGCAGTTCAAGGGCGGTGATAGCCGTTTGGTTCACGTGGATTACACCAATCCCCGCAAGCCGTTTGCGATCACCAACGGTGTCAATTCCGATAAGCCCAATGTGATACCAGAAGATAGCGAGACAGCCTTTGAAATGGCCAAGTACATGATGAAGGCGGTATTTGATGGAGCCAAATGGTTAGCAGAGAATGGGCGAGTGGATGACGCAAATGAAACGATGGAAAAGTTAAAAAGTTTGATGATACCCTCAGTTGCAGGCGTTGCTAAACGATGGTCTCAAGGGACCATCAAGTGATGTTCTTTATGGTTGGTTCGGCTGGTTTGGAAACGAACACGTTTGCCATTGCCCGTGTTATCTTGGTGAAGATGGCTATGGTTGTGCTACCGCTCCAAGAGCAGGAGAAGATGAAACCTGCCACTCAGGGCGGCAAGGTTGGCATTAAGCTCTGGCGACCGCTTCGGCGCTAGCACGATCACGTTTGGCGCATAGGGTCGGTTTGTAGAAGGCTTCACGCCGCCAACCGGGGGCTTTACCGACTCTGATTGTTCGGGAAGTCACTTGCTCCCAGCCGCCAGTGCGCCAGCATGAGCTGCCGGCGGGTTGAAACCAACCATTATGATCGACTCGATGGGGTAATCAGCGCCGACGTTTTTCAGCGCATAGCAGGCGATGGCTTCCTTCGATACGGCTTGTTCAATTTGACAGCCGATTGGCGTCCCGAAGTGGCGGATTCCGATGCTTGCCCAGAAGTCGTTCGAAGCCTGTCGGAATAGGTCCTCTTGGGCACAGGGAAGGGCAAGGAGGCAGTGATAATGAAGGTAGGTGGTATCCACCCCATTCTTCTTCATCGTCTCACTGACGCCTAGCGCAGGCAGAGTGCCGTGTACGCCAAACTTTCTGCGCATGGCCGAGAAATAGGCTCTCACCAATAGGTCTCCTATTGGGCGATCATTTTTGAAAAGGATGAAACGACCAAGTGGTTGCGCTGTCGTCGTGACCCTGCCGGCCAACTGCCTGTATGCAGCGTCGGGACTGTTGGATGCGACGAACGAGATTGTGACGAAGTGGGTCATCTCATGTTTTCGGATATGGTCGAGGATGAGTTCCTTGGCGACATTGGTAGGATTTTTGGCCAGATAATCATTCAGAATTCTGCGAACTAAAAGCGCTGGTGTTGCCGGATGAAGATCGCTTTGCCAGTATGCCAAGGCCTGCATGGGTGGCAGGGTCGAGGCGTACATTAAACATACTGTTTCGGGTCCAAATCGGCGGATTGCAGGATAAAAAGCAATGATAGGTTCATTTCAAACAGCACCTGTGACAGTTCGAAGTTCGCTATTTGATGCCGATCATCTCTGGTTGATGTCCTAAACTTCATATATATAACCCGGTATTGTTCTCGGTATTCGTCGATTATGGCCTTTATAGATTGTGGTTTTTTCTCGATTCCAAGTATGGAATTGATGTCATATGTATCTTCGTCCATTTATTTCTTTCTATAATTATGAATACAATTATTCTGTTGGTGGCTTTTGCCGTTCAAAAAGATTCATGGTAAATCGCTTGGCGAAATTTGCATTTGCAATACGCTCTAGAATACGCTTGGCGTAAAATCGGAGTGTTTTCGTATTACAAATATCAGCCTTATTTATACGTCTGCTCGCATTGCATTAGCGAAATATTATTGCGTTATTTTGCATTATTGCGAAATAATAACAGTCTATGGAAGACTGTGGGTAATAACGTCCAAAATATCAAGGAGCACGTAATTACAGCGTCGCCTGACACGATGATGGGCGATGCTACTCACGTTAAAATGTTGCGGCGCATCGGAATGGCATCGCCAGTCAAAGACTTAAGCTCTTTGAAAATGGCCGCACACAAACGCCCGTGTTGGCACTATGGGCAAACCCAGCGTGTCTTTCTTTCCCAGCGGCGACAGGATTGCGTTGCGATTGTCGGGATGCGCACATCGAGCGCCGAGTCCCAGCGCCACCAGCCACGCCAAATACTGGCAATTCCCGCAGTTGTCGGCTTCGATTGTGGCCATGTTCATTCCGGTGCCGGGTCTGTTGCGTTGCCTGCCTTTTTCAAGGCTTTTCCGCTTGCCAGCTATTTGGCAAACGAGGCAATGAAATAGGTGAATGGACGAGGGGGTTCCAGAGGTCGGAATAGTGGCAGGAAGGGGCCGCTCCTGGCCAGGAGCGGCCCCTATTGCTAGCTATTTTGCAGAGAATGGCTGGGAAGCAGAACCAGTGGCCAACACTTTTCCTGATGCGTCCAAAGCCTTCACGGAAATGTTGTAGAAATGGGTTCCGCTATCCGGGCATGGCCCCTTGTATCGGAACGCTCCGTACTGCAAGGCCGTTTGCCCTTTGTAAGCAACGGTTCCGCCGCCGTGGTTGTAGGCAGAACTGCTGTCCGTCATCGTGATTTGGAGTTTTGTCGTACCTTGAGGCACGCCCGACAATGCTATTGGTGGCGACTTCGGGTCAAAGCATTTTTTCGTCGGACCCCATTCAAACGAAACACCAAGCCCGGAAGCGAACGCTCCCGATGTCGCCACTGAAAACGCAAGTGCAAGCAACAGTTTCTTCATGGTTTCCTCTGCGGACAAGGCGGAGGGAATTGCCCCTATCCAAAACACCAGCCCGGGAGGAAAGTTAAACGATTCCTTTGAAGCAGCAAAACGACAAATGAACGTGCCTAACCCCGACAGTATAGCCGGTTATAAGCGGCAATCAGTCCGTATTCTTCGTCGCTTCCTTCCTTTCTTCATCTAAGGCCAATCGTTCCAGTGGGTCCCTCAGATGGCTGTAGGGCGGGATTTTTCCGGCTTCCTCCAATTCCTTAAGGTTGAACATAGGAATCTTGCGCCGCCTCGATTTGGTGGATTTGCTGTTCATCTAACCGGCTTCCGCCAAAATCCGATATACGGACGAGCGACCCACGCCGAGTGCCACGGCAATCTCGGTGGGCTTCTTGCCAGTTTGATGCATCGAGATGACATCAGATGTTTTGCGCCGGGCGGTGGGGGCACGGCCACGAAACTTGTGTTCAGCCTTTGCCTTTGCAATGCCCTCTCTTTGGCGTGCCAGCATAATCTCACGTTCAAACTGGGCAATCGATCCCACGAGATTCATCAGAAGGCGACCTGTGGGCGATGTCGTATCGATAGCCATATCCAGAATCTTCAGGCCGACCTGTTTGGCTTCGAGCCGGGCGACAATCTGGCTCAGGTCCGCAACCGAGCGGGCGAGACGATCCAAGCGGGTGACAACGAGAACATCGTTCTCTCGTACAAAGTCGATTACCCGCTCCAACTCCGGGCGATTGGAGTTGACCGACGAAACTTGCTCGCTGAACACCTTGTCGCATCCTTGCGACTTCAAGTCTCGTAACTGGGCCTCATAACCTGCGATCTGCTCAACGGTGCTGGTCCTCGCATATCCCACAATCATGCCCGATCCTTTCCCAATAGCGCCTAAGACGTCATAGGATAATATTCCTAAAATGTCAAACCGACTTGTGTGGGACGAGCAGTGGGGGTTACGGTCATTCCCAAAAGAGCAGGGGTTACTGGGAACGGGGCAACCTCCATCCAAACCGTTTGCGTGCTACACGGCGGCAACATGCGCCAAGCGCTGTTCGAGATAGCTTCTCAGTAACGCCGGCTTACGGATGCGGGGCGCAAGGATCTCCAAAAGTGGACGATTTCGCAATATGGCGGGTAGTTCGCCCGCTCGGGCAGCGAGTGGCATACTGTCGAATGCGCCGATAAGTAGCTCTTTGAAAAACCACAACTCAAACTTGCCCCGTAGCCACGTTTTTTGGCCTTCGATAGGGAGGCGACGCATCCAAGTCCGGACGAGCGCCTTTGATACTCCGGAGTCTGTCAAGCCGCACTCCCTTGCGAAGACGCTAATAGCTCCCGGCCTTTTGCTTACTTTGCCGTCGCCTCGGATTTCGAAGATGAGGTGCAGGCGTACATTGTTGTAGTTAGGCTTCTCTCCCAATGATCTCGCAGCGATACACCATGCCATAAAAGGCCGAATCCTCGATGCGAAGGCTATGGAGCTCAGGTTCAGAACGGAGAGGAGTCTTTTAAATTCGGCGTCTCGTCGCCGAAGCTCAGAATATAGCCCCACTAAAATTCTGACCGCCTCTTCACTGACTATTGTATTTTCGATAGAATATGTCTCTGTTACGTATACTATTTGCGGCAGCGGGGGAAGTCCTAACAAATCGTCATTGTCTTTGTCAGCAAAAAACAGGCATCTATCCGTATCAATCCCAGAATCTTCGATTGCCCTTATTACTTCAACAAGTTCCTTCTTTCCTCGGCAGACATAAACCTCTATGTCGGAACCAGTGATAGTCGATCCAATCGCATCAAGATAGTAATGCTTATCATGTTTTCCTTCCAAGAAGGCGTGAAATGCAGAGTCGCCCGGGCTATAGGTTATACGGAACTCATGAAAGACAGCGATGCTGGAGCGTGCCTCACGGATTAACTGTTCTGCGTAATCTCCCTCCATAGAAGCCAACCTTATTTTTCGCTACGGATTTGGGTTAGGCGACGCAGGTCGACAGCATATGGCCTAAGCTCGTTGTCATAAATGAATGGGCTATGGGTAACAGCAAGAACGAATTTACAGCGTTCACTTAGCACGATGTCGGATAGAAACTTCTTTTGCCACCGAACAGACAATGAGAGTTCGGGCTCGTCAATCACCATTATCTGGTCGGCATGGTCATCTAGATAGAGATTCGAAAAAACGGATACTATCTGCTTTTCTCCAGATGAAAGCATGCTGAGGTCTATATTATTTCCTTGTTCGTCCAATATAGACAATCGAAATGAGATCTCGTCATAGACGAACTTTTTTCCGGGCTGCAGATATTGATTGCACACATCAATAAACGAAGATATATTTCGTTCTCTACCTTCGATATCACGTGTGGCTGAAACTAGCCTGCTAAAATAATGCGCAAGATAATTCTCATTGCTTGTAAGCTCAGACTTATCTTTCTCTTGTATCGCCTGTATCTTCACAAGAAGGTGAACTTTGTCGGCTTTTGAGAGAGCATCTTCGCTAACTCTATCCAATATGGACACGATATTTTCGTCCGTCAGTTTGTCAATTGACCGTTTGTTAAACCGGTCCGCTCTGCCTCGGATGACGTCTCTTAAATAGCTGCCCGATAGGTTGTTGTATTGCGCCAGCGAGTAATCTCGGAGCGAGCGAGTGGCGTTCTCGATGTTCCGCCTCACATCCTCCATGCCGAAACTGACTAATTCAACGTAGTAGGTGCCGGAGCGGGATTTCGCCATCTCCGACCAGCCAGATAGCCCTTCAAATTGCCGCATGCGTTTTTCAAAGTCAGGGAATATGTCTTTGATGTCCTTCTCGATGCGGCGATAGGTCGGGAGATATAGAAGGCGTGATCCAACCAACTCAGAAAGCTGTCGCTCTATCTGCAGACGACCCGCTGAGAATAGGTCGTTTTCGGTAGAGAATCGCCGGACCAGAGAGCGCCGAAATTGAGTTAGTTCCTCAACTGGCATGTCTAGGGCAGCGGCAAGGGTGTTTCGAACCGACTGGGACCATTGCCGCTGGTCGAAGAACGGCTCTAAAAGGTTGTGTCTCGACAATCGCTCGAAGTATATTTTATACCGAGACGAAGACGGCAATGATGTGAATGCCTGCTGAAATTCGACAATTCCACTAATATCCTCTCTTTTGGCAATAATTTCGACATCGCCAACAGTTACACTAAGCCGGGAGAACCGATACTCAAGGAGTCTAACCCACTGCCTGCTTAGAAACAGATAAAAAATGTTAGCAACTGTACTCTTGCCAATCCCGTTTGGCCCTACAAGGATTAGAGCGTTGTCCTCTAATACTAATTCAACGTCTCTCGTTTCGAACAAGCCGCTGATAGAGAAATTCGTAATCGCAGCCAAAATGTCACTCCGAGTTCTAGGTCCAAAGCTAACTAGTTCCCCTCCCATACCGCTCCACTGCGACCATGGGCACACAGATAAGGTGCCGTCGATCTTCCCTCACCAGCACGAACACCGCATTGAAAACCAATGTCGGCCCTAACCCGAGCCGGTTTGGCCGCTTCCTGCTGTCAGCCGGTTTTAAGAAGGCGTGATCTGGTTCGACGAAGGGGGGCCGGCATACCGAGGATCGACGGTTATATTAATGACGGGTGCCACAACATTGTTGTTGTGAACGTAAGCCGATGCACCCGCCAAACCCCTCATCATGTTTGCCTGTCGGACCATTGAGCCAAGCATGAAAAGATCGACAATCTGTCCAATGCCAAGCAGCCCAAACGTCAGAAGCCACAAGATACCAGAACCGGTGCGCCCTGTGTAGAAACGATGGAGTCCGCAAACGAGAAAAAAACCACCACACCATAGTACGAAAGCTACAACACCGGATTTCATTTTGTTCCCCCAAGAGATTCTAACAATAACTCAAATCGAGAATTTGGAAAGGGTGGCGACAGCAAATCCGCAAGCTTTGCGGTACTGTCTGCAATTCGCTTCTTAGATGCCGGTTTGGTCTAACCAGATCGCCGTTTTGCATGCCTTGGTGCGGGAGTGCATCTGCTTTGCGCTGACGCACTTCCGAAGGTATTTAAAGGAAGCATCGCAGCCAGCCGGAAGGCCAGAAGAGGCCGTTCACCGCTGCCGAATTGACGGGAATGGGTTTGACAAAGGTCTGATCGTGAAGCCAAGAGGCAGACTCTAGAATGGTCGATGGGAGAAAATTTCTCTCTGACGACAACTCGAACACCACGTGGCAGGAAATGCCGAACGGGAGTCAACCGCCAGATAGTGGCCAAGCAGGAAGCGGACCTAATTCGACTCCTTGCGTTCCAGCCAAAATAGCTAGCCAACCCACACATTTCAGAACCACCTTGTCACAGCCGGGTTCTTTTTTACCGCCCGCCAGCCGCCGCATTTGCGCAATACAGAGCAGCTTTACCGTCCTTGTTTTCGAGCGAGCGAAGACACGTATGGAAAGGGCTGAAATAGATGTACATGGCCATCGCAACCAAAATGGCAGCGCCGATGATAGAGGCCACCTTGATATGAACGTTCATATGGGGCCTACGGCGAGAGTTGGAGATATCGGCAGTTGGCGTAAAATTTGCCGGTCTGCCATATGAATTTGTGTTCCCGCTGGTCTACCGTGGTGCAGCTAGCGCCTAGCATGGTTTTCCCGGTCTGGTTTGTCACCAGCGTCTTGGCGGTATAATTCCAAAAATTGTAATCACCCTTTGTATCCGTTGCCTTCGATAGCTCGGCATAGTCGATGGTTCCGCAAGGGTCAGAGTTTTGAACCGTCGATTGCCACTTCTCGGTTGAGAAGTTCAACCTAAAGGTCTTGTCGAACGTCCAGTTTGTGATCGAGCAGGTCGAACCCTCGACGTTTTCGGAAGCTCTTGCGACCGCTTCGGCGCTAGCAGGATCACGTTTGGCACATAGGGTCACGAACGCTTTCATAATTGCTAGCGTGTCTGTTTTTGATTGCGGCGGTTCCTTACCCCATTTTTCTTTGAACGCTTCCGGATCGCCTTCCGGTGGCGGCTTGCCAGATTCCATCGCCTCGACCAGCGCAGCGAATTTCGGGCAATCCTTGAACTCCCTGTCGGAAGCTTTGCTCAAGTCGCCAACGGCTTTGGAAATGCGTTCTTCGGATTTTGCTTCGTCGGGTTTGGAAACCGTCATTTGCCTGAAATGGCATGTCATCTCACTGTCAACGGGAACATCACAATCAGCGACAATGGCTGTCTTTTCGTCCTCATTGAGAGCGTAAACTGTTCCCGGTGGCTTATCGTCTGCGAACGCTAGCGAAGGCAGGAATGCCAAGGTGAAAAAGACGAACTTGCGCATTTCCGATTGTCTCCCACCACACCATCAGAATTTCTAACTGTACAGCATTCCAGTACCATCGAAATCAGGGTGGCTAATTGATTTGCGGAGTGTGATCGGCAAAAAGCCTTTGGGAACAGGGACTCGAGGTCAGCTCCGGTTCAAGCGAGAGCCGAAATGCCGCCTCCGGGCTTGACTTGGCGGTCCGCCTTGCGTCACAGGCAGGAAAAATCAGCCGCTGGAGAGCGCCCAAATGGCCGTCGCATTCACCTTTCCGGGACAGGGCAGCCAGGCTGTCGGCATGGGGAAGGACCTCGCCGACGCCTTCCCCGAGGCACGCAGGGTGTTCGAGGAAGTCGATGATGCGCTGGGCGAAAAGCTGTCGAAACTGATCTGGGAAGGCCCGGAAGAGGCGCTGACCCTGACTGCCAATGCCCAGCCGGCGCTGATGGCGGTCTCGCTGGCGGCGATCCGCTCGCTGGAAGCGCGCGGCTTTTCGCTGAAGGACAAGGTTGCCTACGTTGCCGGTCATTCGCTCGGCGAATATTCCGCCCTTGCCGCGGCCGGTTTCGTTTCGGTCGCCGATGCCGCCCGGCTGCTGCGCATCCGCGGCAACGCCATGCAGGCGGCGGTGCCGGCCGGCGAGGGCGCCATGGCGGCGATCATCGGACTGGAACAGCCCGACGTCGAAGCCGCTTGCACCGAGGCCGCAACGGGATCCGGCAAAGTCTGCCAGATCGCCAACGACAATGGCGGCGGCCAGCTGGTGATCTCCGGCGCCAGGGCGGCGGTGGAACTCGCCGCGAAACTGTGCACCGAAAAGGGCGCGAAGCGGGCGCTGATGCTGCAGGTCTCGGCCCCCTTCCATTCGGCGCTGATGGCGCCGGCGGCCGATGTCATGCGCGAGGCGCTGGCCGGCGTGACCAAGAATGCACCGGTGGTGCCCGTCGTCTCCAACGTCACTGTAGTCCCGACCAGCGACCCCGACGAGATCGCGCGCCGCCTGGTTGAGCAGATCACCGGCCGCGTGCGCTGGCGCGAAACGGTGGAGTGGTTCGGCGCCAATGGCGTCGCCACGCTCTTTGAGATCGGCGCCGGCAAGGTGCTTTCCGGCCTGGCGCGGCGGATCAACCGCGACATCGCCACGTCAGCCGTCGGAACGCCGGCCGATGTCGAGGCGGCGCTGGCCGCGCTTGCATAATCCACTGGCGATTCAACCCCTCCCGTGGGAAGGGTGTTCTCTTAAGATCAGGAGACGAAAATGTTCGAACTGACCGGCCGCAAGGCGCTCGTCACCGGCGCATCCGGCGGCATTGGCGAGGCGATTGCCCGGGTGCTGCATGCGCAAGGCGCCATTGTCGGCCTGCACGGCACCCGCATCGAGAAACTGGAGACCCTGGCCGGCGAACTCGGCGACCGGGTAAAGCTGTTCCCGGCCAATCTTGCCGACCGTGACGAGGTCAAGGCGCTTGGTCAGAAGGCCGAAGCCGAACTCGAAGGCGTCGACATACTGGTCAACAATGCCGGCATCACCAAGGACGGCCTGTTCGTGCGCATGGCGGACGCGGATTGGGACAGCGTGCTGGAGGTGAACCTCACCGCCGTGTTCCGGCTGACCCGCGAGCTGACCCATCCGATGATGCGCCGCCGCCATGGCCGCATCATCAACATCACCTCGGTGGTCGGCGTCACCGGCAATCCTGGCCAGACCAATTATTGCGCCTCCAAGGCCGGCATGATCGGCTTTTCCAAGTCGCTGGCGCAGGAGATCGCCACCCGCAACATCACCGTCAACTGCGTCGCCCCGGGCTTTATCGAATCGGCCATGACCGACAAGCTCAACGACAAGCAGAAAGACGCGATAATGGCCGCGATCCCGACGCGCCGCATGGGCACGAGTGTTGAAGTGGGGTCGGCCGTCGCCTATCTCGCCTCCAACGAGGCAGCCTACGTCACCGGCCAGACCATCCATGTCAACGGCGGCATGGCCATGATCTGACGGGATACTGCCGGGTGATAAGAAGACATGGCCGGCTTGTGAAAAGAGACCATTTCGCCTTGGACCTCAGCCATTTTTCGTGTAATGCGGCCCGCAACCCGGCGG
Source organism: Mesorhizobium sp. C416B (assembly GCF_030323165.1). Classification (NCBI taxonomy): domain Bacteria; kingdom Pseudomonadati; phylum Pseudomonadota; class Alphaproteobacteria; order Hyphomicrobiales; family Phyllobacteriaceae; genus Mesorhizobium; species Mesorhizobium sp. C416B. The sequence goes on along the minus strand of NZ_CP100471.1, from coordinate 1,363,787 downwards.
TTCGGGCAAAAACCGGTCCGGCATCGTTGCGTTTCCGGCAGGACCATCTTTCAGCTTGATTAGCGGCATTCTGCCCGCTAACGAAGACAGACAAACAAAAGACGAGGATGCCCCAAATGAGTGACACCGCAGAGCGCGTCAAGAAGATCGTCATCGAACATCTTGGCGTCGATGCCGACAAGGTGACGGAGCAGGCGAGCTTCATCGATGATCTGGGCGCGGACAGCCTCGACACGGTCGAACTCGTCATGGCCTTCGAAGAAGAGTTCGGCGTCGAGATCCCGGACGATGCGGCCGAGACCATCCTGACCGTCGGCGATGCCGTGAAGTACATCGACAAGGCTTCGGCCTGACACTATCCGCAGTCATCACCGGGGAGGACCTGCGATGAGGCGTGTCGTCGTCACGGGCCTTGGCCTGGTTTCGCCGTTCGGCATGGGCTTCGAGCACAGCTGGAAGGAACTTCTGACCGGCCGCAGCGCCGCCAAGCGCGTCACCGAGTTCGAAGTGGAAGATCTTGCCTGCAAGATAGCCCACGTCATTCCGCGCGGTGACGGCACCAACGGCACGCTCAATCCCGAAGCCGTGCTCGAGCCCAAGGAACTGCGCAAGATCGGCGACTTCATCCTTTACGGGATTGCGGCCGCCGACGAAGCGCTGAAGGATTCCGGCTGGGAGCCCAGCACCGAAGCCGAGCGCTGCGCCACCGGCGTCATGATCGGCTCCGGCATTGGCGGCCTCGAGGGCATCGCCGAGAACGCTATCATCCTGAAAGAGCGCGGACCGCGCCGTATCAGTCCATTCTTCATTCCCGGCAACATTATCAACCTGGTATCTGGCCAGGTATCGATCCGGCATGGGCTGAAAGGCCCCAATCACGCCGTCGTCACCGCCTGCTCGACCGGCGCGCACGCCATTGGCGATGCCGCCCGGCTGATCATCTTCGGCGATGCCGACGTGATGCTGGCCGGCGGCGCGGAATCGCCGGTGACCAGACTATCGCTTGCCGGCTTCGCTGCTTGCCGGGCACTGTCCACCGACCGCAACGACACGCCTGAGAAGGCCTCGCGTCCCTATGACCGCGACCGTGACGGCTTCGTCATGGGCGAGGGCGCCGGGGTCGTCGTGCTGGAAGAACTCGAACACGCCAAGGCGCGCGGCGCCAAGATCTATGCCGAGGTCACCGGCTACGGCCTGACCGGCGATGCCTATCACATCACTGCACCCGCCGAAGACGGCGACGGCGCCTTCCGCTGCATGACGGCGGCGCTGAACCGGGCAAAGCTGACGCCCGCCGACGTCGACTACATCAACGCGCACGGCACCTCGACCATGGCCGACACGATCGAACTCGGCGCCGTCGAGCGGCTGGTCGGCAACGCCGCCTCGAAAATCTCGATGTCATCGACCAAGTCGTCGATCGGCCATCTCCTGGGTGCCGCGGGCGCCGCCGAGGCGATCTTTTCGATCCTCGCTATCAGAGACAACATCGCGCCAGCCACCATCAATCTTGACAACCCGGAACGCGAAACCGCGATCGATCTTGTTCCGAACACGCCACGGCATCGCCAGGTCGACGTGGCGCTGTCCAACTCCTTCGGCTTCGGCGGCACCAACGCTTCGCTGGTATTCCAGCGTTATACAGGCTGATTGCGGTATCGACCGGCGCGCCAGCGGTCTGTCGTCAATTTTGCCATATTCAAGCATACTCTGCCGCTGGGGATTCGTCGCATCGGCCTGAAACCGAAGGCGCTTTTTTTAAAAGCACGATGCGTAGGCTTGAAATGTTAGGGCACGCTGTGCGTCCAATCGGGCGCATGGTCGCTCTAAGAGATCAGATGGTAGGGCGCTAATGAACACCAATCCGGGCGGCAGCGGACAATTCGGACAAAACCAGCAGACCGGCCCGATCGTGCCGAAGACCGCGGCCGAAGCTTTGCGCCCGGAAGCCGGCACACCACCACCAAAGCGCTCGCGCGCCTCGCGCAGCCAAGTCGTCGTGTTCATGAACTTCGTCATCTCCGCGGTGATGTTGATGATCCTCGCCGCCGGCGTTTCGCTCTATTTCGGCAAGCAGGCATTCAACGAACCGGGCCCGTCGGTGGCCGGCGACACCTTCCTGGTCAAGCCGAGCACCGGCGTCCAGGATATTGCCGACCAGCTCGAACGGCGTGGGCTGATCAGCGATGCCCGCATCTTCCGCATCGCCGTGCGGGTCTATGGCAATGATTCAGCGCTGAAGGCAGGCGAATACGAGATAAAGCCGCGCGCCTCCATGCGCGACATCATGGAGCTTCTGAAGAGCGGCAAGTCGGTGATGTATTCGCTGACCATTCCCGAGGGCCTGACGGTCGAGCAGGCGCTGCAGCGCATCGCCGAGCAGGATGCGCTGACCGGCGACATGCCGGCCGCCAAGCCGGCTGAGGGCAGCCTCGCCACCGACACGCTGCGCTTTACCCGCGGCGCCACGCGCCAACAGATGGTCGACAAGCTGCTCGCCGACCAGAAGAAGTTGGTCGACGAGGTCTGGCAGCGGCGCGCGCCCGACCTGCCTCTGGCCAATGTCGACGACTTCGTCACCTTGGCCTCGATCGTCGAAAAGGAAACCGGCCGGGGCGACGAGCGCTCGCGCGTTGCCGCCGTCTTCCTCAACCGTCTGGCCAAGGGCATGCGGCTGCAATCCGATCCGACCATCATTTACGGCCTGTTCGGCGGCAAGGGCAAACCCGCCGACCGGCCGATTTATCAATCTGACATCCAGAAACAGACGCCTTACAACACCTATCTGATCAACGGCCTGCCGCCGACGCCGATCGCCAATCCCGGCCGCGCCGCGCTCGAAGCCGTCGCCAACCCGTCGAAGACCGATGATCTCTATTTCGTCGCCGACGGCACCGGCGGCCACGTCTTTGCCACCACGCTTGCCGAGCACAATGAGAACGTTGCCCGCTACCGGGCACTGCAGAAGAAGCAGGCTGAAGACGCCGCCAAGGGCGCCAAGACTCCGGGCCAGACCGATGCGCCGGCGGATGGCGACGACAACGGTGACGCAAGTGGCGATGCCGCCGGTGACAGCGGTGATGCCGGCGGCGATACGGGTGCCGCCCAGTAGCAGGTCGGCGCTTTCAGACGGATCGACCTTAAGCAACGCGGACAGAGGCGGACGCGCTGCTGCTTGAACGAACAGCGCGGTTCGAAGCGTTTTCGGTCTTGCTCGGGTGCCTCTGCTTCTCGATTTCAGCCCTGCGAGATCGAAAACGACAGCGGAAATCAACATCTTGCCGGTATTGCGATTCTGACATTCGCGCCGCCCGTGATATCGAACGCATGCGCAATTATTAGAATCGGACCATCAGGGAGACACGAGCCGCATCATGAATTTGCAGAGCATGACCGGATTTGCACGCACTGTTGCCGAACATGACGGCGCCTCGATCGCCTGGGAGGTCAAGTCGGTCAACGGCAAGAGCGTCGAGGTCAGGTTGCGGCTGCCGCAAGGTTTCGAGCGGCTCGAACCGACTGTGCGGCAGACGCTGCAGAAGCGCTTTTCGCGTGGCAATTTCCAGGCGACGCTGACCGTCGGCCGCGCCGCCGGCCAGCAGGCGCAGCCAGTGGTCAACGAAGCCTTCCTCAGGGATCTGGCGGGCTTGGCCAAGCGGCTGCAGGACCAGTTCGGTGTTGGTCCGGCAACTGCCGACGGTCTGCTTTCCCTGCGCGGCGTGCTCGATATCCCTGAAACCAGCGAAACCGAGGAGGTGCGGGCAGCACTCGACGCGTCAATCCTGTCCGCACTGGAAACGGCGCTTACAGGCCTCGAGCAGGCACGCCAGAGCGAGGGCGAAGCGCTGCGTTCGCTGCTTTCCGGCCATATCGACGCCATCGAGGCGTTGACGCTTCAAGCCGAGGCCGACCCGTCGCGCGAACCGGCGGCGATCCGCGAGCGGATCGCCGAACAGGTGCGGCTGCTGATGGATGCGTCTGCCAATCTCGATGCCGGCCGGCTGCACATGGAAGCGGCGTTCCTGGCCACCAAGGCCGATATCCGTGAAGAGATCGATCGGCTGAAGACGCATGTGGCGTCGGGCAGAGCGCTGCTGGCAAATGGCGGCGCCATCGGCCGCAAGCTCGATTTTCTGGCGCAGGAATTCAACCGCGAATCGAATACGCTGTGTTCCAAGTCGAACGCCGCCACTGTCACCGCCATCGGGCTGGAACTGAAGGCGGTGGTCGACCAGTTTCGCGAACAGGTCCAGAATCTGGAGTAAACCCGAATGGGTGGCAAGGAGCCGATGGTTGCCAGGGATCTCGGATCCCGCATTCGCCGCCGCGGGCTGATGCTGGTCCTGTCGTCGCCGTCGGGCGCCGGCAAGTCGACGATCGCGCGCAACCTGCTGGAAAGCGACGGCAGCCTGGAATTATCCGTCTCGGTCACCACCAGGCCACGCCGCGGCTCGGAGATCGAGGGCGTCCACTATCACTTCCGCACCACGCGCGAGTTCGAGCGGCTGCGCGATTCCGACGCGTTGCTCGAATGGGCCGAGGTGCACGGCAATTGCTACGCGACGCCGCGCGAGCCGGCTGAACTGGCGCTGGCGCAGGGCCGTGACATGCTCTTCGACATCGACTGGCAAGGCGCCCAGCAGCTCAAGGAGAAGATGCGCGCCGACATCGTCTCGATCTTCATCCTGCCGCCGTCGATGAAGGAATTGAAGTCGCGCCTCAAGCGCCGCGCCGAGGACCAGGAGCACGTGATCGAGACCAGGCTGAAGAACGCCCGCAACGAGATCGAGCACTGGAAGGAATATGACTTTGTCATCGTCAACGACGATCTCGACCGCGCCTTCGCCGAAGTGCGTGGAATCGTGACGGCGGAAAGGCTGCGGCGCGACCGCCGGCCCGGGCTGTTCGATTTCGTCTCGGGGTTGCTGGACGAGAAGACGGAATAGGCAGCTGTCGTTCCCGATGGCCGGCTGTCCCCATGAAGGCGTCTTTGGCAAAGGATCTGGCAATATGACGCTGTGGGCATCTGTTACTGGCTGGCGATATCTTTTATGAGTTCTGCCAATGGGGTTTCCTCGCCAGCAAAGCTCTCAATCATCGCATTCAGGACGTTTTCGCGACCGAGCATATCGGCATTGAATGGGAATCCCGCATTCTCCATCAGCATTGCCAGAAAGGTAAGCTGCGTGCGGCCGTTGCCTTCGCGAAACGGGTGGACGGCATTGATTTCGGCCAAAACATGCGCGGCCCGAACGGCGAAGGCGTCGAGGTCGAGTTCGCAGAGATAATCACCGTCGGCGAGTTCGCCGAAAATTCTATGCATTTCCTGGTTGATATACTCAGGATAGCAGAACCAGTTGCCCCCCTTGCCGATGCGGATGGTGCGAACCTCTCCCGCCCATTCATAAACGTCCTGGAACAGGTGATGATGGACAGCCTTGTAGTGCTCGAAATCCAGACGGCCTGCGGCGATATGTTCGTCGGCCCTGGTCAGGAAAAGTGCCAACTCGAATTCATCGAGTTGGGCTTGGTCTTTGATATTCAGCCTGTTGCGGAGAACGGTCGTGCCTGGGTAGCACAGCGGATCATGTTCAGCGGCATAGACCACCTGCCGATCCTACTTCTTGCGGGTTACTTGGTCCTTGATAAGCGCCCTGCGCTCATCCCCGCTCAGGCCGCGCTCACGGCTTTCCTTCAGAATGAAGCCCATACGTTGCGATAGCTTCAAGCCTTCAACCGCGCTGATTTTTTCGCCCCTGCCGCTGGTCAGGACAAACTGGCCATTTTGGGTCGGCCGGAGGCTTGAGGTACTCTTTTTCATATGACGACAATATCACGCTCGGCGACTCACCGGCAACTGCATGCCGCTATATGCTGCTTGTCGTCGCTGTCACACAGGATGCGATTTGGGTCCTCGGCCGCGCTAGCGCCGCCGGTCAAACCGCGTTCGTCAGCCGCACGAATTCCTCGACGCTGAGCGTCTCCGCACGCCGGGTCGGATCGATGCCGGCGCGCGTCAGCAGTGCCTCGCCACCCAGGCTCTTCACGCTCTGCCGCAGCATCTTCCGGCGCTGGCCGAAAGCGGCTTCGGTGACGCGGCCGAGTTTTTTCACGTCGGTTGACAAAGGGTTGGCGCGCGGCACCAGATGCACCACCGACGACGTTACCTTGGGTGGCGGCGTGAACGCTTGCGGCGGCACGTCGAAGGCGATCCTCGCCTCGGTCCGCCAGCCCGCCAGCACGCCGAGCCGGCCATAAGCATCGCTGCCGGCACCGGCGACAATGCGCTCGGCCACCTCGCGCTGGAACATCAGCGTCATCGATTGATAGAAGGGTGGCCAGCCCGCCACGGTCAGCCAACGGATCAACAGCTCGGTGCCGATATTGTAGGGCAGGTTGGCGGCAATCCTCACCGGGCCGCCTTGTGACGCGGTCTTGGCAAGAGCGGCAAAATCCGTCTTCAGAGCATCGCCGCTGATCACCTCGAGCCGGCCCGGATAGTGGTTGGAGACCTCGGCCAAGGCCGCAAGGCAGCGTTCGTCGCGCTCGATGGCCACGACCCGGCGGGCACCGGCAGCGAGCAGCGCCCTGGTCAGCCCGCCGGGGCCGGGGCCGACCTCGATTACCGTACTGTCGCTAAGGTCCCCGGCGACGCGCGCGATCTTGCCGGTCAAATTGAGGTCGAGCAGGAAATTCTGGCCAAGCGCCTTCTTTGCCTGCAGTCCATGGCGCTCGATCACCTCGCGCAGCGGCGGCAGCCCGTCAATGCTCATGGATTTTGGGCTCATGAATTTTGGGCTCATGATTTGGGCTCATGATTTTTGGCTCATGCAACTGCGGGCTTTGCGCCGGTATCGGCCAGCCGGCGGGCCAGCTTCAGCGCCGCGATCAGGCTGTCGGGACGTGCGATGCCCTTGCCGGCGATGTCGAAGGCTGTGCCGTGATCGGGCGAGGTGCGGATGAACGGCAGGCCAAGCGTGACGTTGACGGCCTCGTCGAAGGCCAGCGCCTTGGCCGGGATCAAGGCCTGGTCATGATACATGCAGACCGCCACGTCGTAGCCGGCGCGGGCGCGCGCATGAAACATCGTATCGGCCGGCAGCGGTCCGAAGGCATCGATGCCTTGCGCCCGCAACATGTCGACCGCAGGACGAATGATGCGCTCGTCCTCTGTCCCCATGGCGCCGCTTTCGCCGGCATGCGGATTGAGGCCGGCAAGCGCGAGCCTCGGCCTGGCGATGCCGAAACGGCGTGCAAGATCGCCGGCGGTGATGCGCGCGATGGCAACGATCAGCTCCGTCGTCAGCGTCTTCGGCACCTCGGCCAGCGCGATGTGGATGGTGACCGGAACGGTGCGCAATTCGGGGCCGGCGAGCAGCATCACCGGCGTCACCGTGCCGCCGGTGTGGAGCGAGGCCAGATGCGCCAGATATTCGGTGTGACCGGGAAAGCCGAAGCCGGCATCGTAAAGCGGCTTCTTCGCGATCGGACAGGTGACGACCGCGGCCGCGTGACCGGCAAGGCAGTCGGCGACGGCGCGATCGATGGCCTCGATGATGCCGGCGGCATTGGCCGGGTCGGGCCGGCCGGGATCGTCGGTGAAGTGGGCCGCCAGCGGCACCACGGGCAAGGCGTGTCGAAAGACACCAGCTGCTTGGGCCGGCACCGTCTCGGCGATTGCCACCGCCGCGCCGAGCCGGCGCGCCCGCGCGGCAATCAGCGCCGGATCGGCGAGAAGATAGAAGGGCGCGGCACCGGAACCGCGGGCGCTCTGCCACGCGGCAATGGCGATTTCCGGACCGACGCCGGATGGATCGCCGACGCTCAGCGCCAGCGGAAGCTCTGTCTCACGCACGGCTGGGCCGGTTCAGCGCGTAACGATCTTGGCTTTCGCCTTCAGCTCTTCGACATATTTGGCCGAGAGCTCGTCGGCGTTCTTGTCGCCGCTGCGTTCGCTCTGGAACACCATCTGGGCCGCCTTGTCGTCGGAAACCTCGCGCGACGAGCAGATGCCGATGAATTCAATGCCGCGATCGGTCTCGCGCACGGCCGTGGCGCCGCCCAGCTTGGTGGCCTTGATCTGCTCAGCCCAGTCCGGCGGCAGTTGCGGCGCCAGCAATCGGGGGAGGTCGCGAACGGTGACGTCGATCAGGCCCTTGGCGAATTCACGCGTGGTGTTGCAGCCATTGAAGCGGGCGCGCATGGCTTCGGCCTCGCGCTTGCGTTTGGCGAGTGTGGCACTGCGCTCGGCCTTCGGTACCACGAAGATCACCTGCTGCAGCATGTACTCGGTGGCACTTGGCTTGGCGCCGCCTTTTTCGAGCATGCGCTTGACCAGATCCTGTTCGCTCACCTGCCCGCCGCCGCCGCTATAGCGTGCGCTCAGCGCCTGATTCCACGCCATCTGGGAGCGGATGAATTCCTTGAAATGCTCCTTGGTCACGCCGGACTGCGCCATGACACCGTCGAGCTGCTTGAACTGCATCTTGTTGCTCGAGGCAAAGCGCTGATAGGCAGCCTCTACCTGGGCGTCGGAGATGCGGATGCCGAGACGCCTGGCCTCCGCCATACGCAGCGTCTGGTCGATCATTTCCTGACCCGCGTCACCCTTCTTGCGCTGCAGTTTCAGGAAGGCAGCCCGGTGCGCGATGTCGCCGGTGGTGATCGGCATGTTGTTGACGACATACTTGATTTCACTGGCGAAGGCCGGCGGTACCATCATGGTGACAGAGACCGAGGTCGCCGCGAACAGGAGCGCGAATCCTGCCGAAAACAGGTATTTCCTCATCGAAAGCATCCCAATTCTAGCCCGGTTTTGGCCGATTCCAGCCCGATATTGGCGAAATCCGTGCCCGCTTTATGCGGCAAAACGATGTCGTCAGCCGGCTCTACTGGATGGAGTCGATCGAGCTTTGGGACGAGCCGAAATCGCCGAGCGTGCGGAACGACAGGTTGAAGCCGACATTCTGCGACACCTCCTTGGTGTTGATGTCGCGTGATTCCGAGTACGTCATCAGGTAGGTGAAGCAGGAATCATTGTAGGCAAAGCCGACGCCGTCCTTGACCAGCACGCTTTGTTGCAGGTCGTAGGTGCCGGTGCCGAAGACGCGCCAGTTTTCGGCCAGGTGCGTCGAGGCGCCGAGCGTGACTTCGTGGCGATCGGTGGTGAAACCATAGAGCGGCTGCGCCTGGATGAAGGCGTATTTGGCGCTCAGCGAAACCGGCAGCCCGGAATAGGCGGCCTTCACCTCGGCACGGCGAACTTCGAAGGTCTGCTCGTCGAAGCGGCCGCTGAGCGAACCGGAGAAGCCGCTCGGGCTGCTGAAGCCGACAAGGCCGACATAGTCGGAGGTCGAAGTCTCCAAGCCGGAATCGGCGCCCGCATTGACCAGATCCGGTGAATCGAACGAGTTGCGGCCGCCCAGCTGGTAGGATTGGCCGAAGATGGCATTGGTGCCCCAGCCATTGTCATAGGCGCCGGAATAGCGGAATCCGACATTGGCGCGGCTGCCGCCTTCGACGCGGTCGTAGCCGGAGAACTTGTCGCGCTCGAACAGCGTCGTGGCATCGAAGACGAAGCTCTGTGCGTCCTCGTTGGGAACGGCGAGCCCGCCGACATACTGCTCGTTCGGGCGCATGAAGACCTGCGCCATCGGCTCGACGATATGGCTGGAGCCGGCCATCGAAAACAGCACCGGCCAGCGCATCTCAAGGCCGGCGGTCGCCATGTAACGGGCGAAGGAAGACCGCATGTCGTCGGCGGCACCGACATTCGTTGCCATCTGGTTTACCGCAGTCAGCGAAGCCGAAGAAGCGTTGAGATAGTCGACGTCGCCCTGCAGAGCCAGAAGGGGCGTCAACTGCAATCCGCCGTCCGTGGTGAAGGTACGCTTCCATTCGGCTTCGGCGGTGAGGCGACCGGATTCGCCCTCGATGCCGCGCACGCGCTGGACGCCTGAGCCCGGCACATAGGGGGTAAAATAGGCCTGATCGAGATCGTCGCGGCGAATGACTCGTGCATTGACGTTGAACGACAGCTGGCCGCCGGCCACCGACATGTCGGGGATGTAGGCATAGTCGAGCGACGGCAACACCCAGGGCTGCTTGTCGCTGCGCGATGCGACGTTGCCGTCCGGTGTGTTTTCCTGAACCTGGAAGCGCATGGCGCGCACATCGAAATAATTGCGGTCGTTTAGGCCGGTCAGGTAGACCGACGATTGATGCACGGCGTCGTTGTAGCCTTCGATCGTGTAGGTACGCGAAAAATTTTTGTCGGTCTGAAGCAGGATATCCCAGCCGAAGTCCCAGCGCGGATTGATGGCGAACTGGCCTTTGGTGCCCATCATCCCGCGGAATTTGTTCGGATCGCCTGCTGGCCCCGAATTGACATTGTAGCCGCCGGGGAAAGCCGCGAAATCACGGAAAGCGCCAGGGTCCTGCTGGTTGATTCCGGCAAGCTTCAGCGTGTATTGGCCATTGTTGAAGCGCTGGCGCCACTCGGCCTCGCCGAGGAAACCCTGCTTGGTGTAGCCGCTGCCGGTAACGGTGAGGTCGTAGGTCGGCGACAAAGCGAAGTAGTAGGGGACTTTGACGCCGACGCCGAGACGATTGTTGTAGCCGATGCTGGGGATCAGGAAGCCGCTTTTGCGCTTGACCGTCGGGTCGGCGATCTCGAACGCCGGCAGATAAGCCAGCGGGAAACCGAAGAATTCGAAATTCGCGTTCTCGAAGCGAACCGTTTTCTTTTCGCCGTTCCAGATGATCTTCCTGGCTTTGATCCGCCAGGTCGGCGCCTTGTCCGGCTTGTCTTCGCAAGGCTCGCAGGCCGTATAGACGCCGTTGTGGAACGTTGTCAGCACCCCGCCCATGCGCTCGGCGCTTTCGGCGGCGAAATAGGCTTTTTCGGGCGTTTCGACGCGCAGCGCATTGACGAAACCGTCAGCGAAATCGTCGGTAATATCGATATGCTGCGAGTTGATCTTGGTGCCGTCGCTGTTGACGATCTCGACATTGCCGCTGGCAACCAGCCGCTTGGTGTTTCGATCATAGACGACGCGCTGGGCGACGAGCTTGTTGCCGCCATAGTCGATCTGGACGCCGCCGATGGCGGTGACCGTCTGGTTGTCGTTGTTATAGACGAGCGTGTCGGCCGCCAGCAGCATCTGGGAGCCGGAGGGAACCTTCGTTGCCACGTCGGTGACGTCCTGCGCCAGCGCAGGGGCCGTCAGCACGCCACAGGCGAGCAGGCATGCCAAGGCGCTCGCCGAATAGAGGCGCGCCAAACCGGCCTGCCTATGGCTGCGCAAAGCCGCCTCCCTCACTAGCCGTCTTCCTTGTATAGCAGGAATGTCACCCCAAAGAACATAGCCACGACAACCGGAACCCATGCAGCCACGGATGTGGGCACGAATCCCGCCACGCCGAATGCCTTGACCAATACCGAAACGACATAAAGCAGAAAGCCGGCGAGGACGCCACCCAGAATCATCGTTGCCGACTGCCCCATCCTCGCAAATCGCATTGAAACTGTTGCCGCAATCAGCGTCATGGCCACAAGCAGGAACGGTAACGCCACCAGCGAATCGAACTGCATGGCGAAGGCATTTGCCTTGAGGCCGAAGGAGCGGGCAACCTCAATCTTGCCGGGAAGGTCGTAAAACGGGATGGTTTCGGGGCGCGCCAGCCGTTCCTGCACGAATTCCGGCTTGAGGTTGGTCGGCAACTGGTCGGTCGTTTCGGAACGGATGTTGCCGTCCTTGAACACCTTGACGTCCTGCAATTCCCAGTAGCCGTCGCGCAGAAAGGCCCGCGCCGCGTCCTTGCGCTCGACGATATTGCCCTGCGGATCGAGGACGAAGAACACGGTGTCGGCCATTTCCAGGCCCTGGTTCAGGATGGCGCGGGCGCCGATGATGGTGTCGCCCGAGTTGGTTTTCTGGCGGATCCACGGCGTGGCATCGGCCGCCACCACGTTCGAATTGCCGGATCGCAGCTGGTTTTCCATCTGCTCCGACCATGAGAAGCCATGCGCGGCGATCGGATTGAGCACGCCGACCGACAATATGCCGAATATCAGCGCACCGATGCAGCAGGGCAACAGAAACTGCCAGGCCGACACTCCGGCCGATCGCGCAATCACCAGCTCGTATTTGCGGTTGAGCGACACCAGCGTCGCCATCGCCGAGAACAGGCCGACGAACGGCACCGTCTGCAGCATGATCATCGGCATCCTCAGCGCCGAGATCGCGACCGCCGTGCCGTAGGTGAAGCCCGGCAGGCCGGTGATGCGGCCGGACAGCTCGGTGAAGTCGATCAGGAACACCAGCGCCAGAAGGCCGATGAAGAACCAGATCGTGATCGACACGTAGCGAAAGAAGAAGTAGCGGCCCAGGGTCCAGCCCATCGTCAGGCTCCCTGGCCGGATGTGTAGCGCCGATTTAGGCGCAGCTTGAGCGCGGTCCAGCCATCGCTGACGCGGCCGGCGAAATTCGTCATCCAGTCGGCCCAGCTGCCGGGCAGTTCCATGCTTCGCGAGGTGACGATGAACCAGATGGCGACCGCCGAGGCGATGACCGGCACGCCATAGACCATATAGGCGTATTGCGGGATCTTGTCCGCCTTGCCGGCGGCAAAGAAGCCCAGCCAGCGCACGAACAGCGCAATGGCGATGGCTGTGATCAGCGGGTGGATGCGCGCCTCGCGGTGTGAGCGCGCATCGCCTGCGACCGCCAGCGCGATCAGCGCGAACACCAGCGAATAGGACCATTCGGAAAAGCGCTGGTCGAGCTCGGCCTTGTAGGCGCCGGGCCTGCGCTGGAAGATCTTGTCGTTCGGATCCGGGTTGAGCAGGTATTGCGTCGTTCGGTCCTTGGGCAGGAGCATGATATCGTTCGCCGCCGACATGAAGGCGGAAAGGTCGAAGGCGTAGGACGTGAAGCGGATGACCGACAGATCGCCGGTCAGCGTCTTGCGATGAATGACGCCGTCATTCATCATCAGCACCTTCTCATCACCCTTTTCGACGACGCTGCCGCTCTTGGCATAATAGATCAGATTGGCGCCTTCCTCGCGCGAATCGGCCACGAAGATGCCGCCGAGCCGGTTGTCCGGCAGCCGCTCGCCTATCTGCAGGAACAGCCCGTCGTCGATCTTGCGGAACGTGCCTTCCTGGATGATCAGCGACAAGAGATCGGCGCGCGAGGATGCGATCAGCTGGCGGTTCTTCTGCCTGGCATAGGGTTCGACGCCATTGTCGACCGCGAAGGAAAAGACGCTGGCCGCCAGCGCGATCAGCAGGACCGGCCGCACAATCGTCCAGCGCGAGGCGCCGGCGGCGTTGATGACGGCCAATTCCGAATCGGAGTTCATGACGCTGAGCGTCTGGGCCACCGCCACCACCAGGGCGAACGGGACCACGATCGGGATGATGGTGGGGATGATGAGGCCCGCGACCTCGAAAAAAGTCAGCGCCGATTGGCCACTATCGGTGACCAGGTCGATGCGGGCAAGCACCTGCGTCGTCCAGACAATGGCCAGCGTCCAGATCAGCGCAGCGAGAAACACCGCCAGTGCGCGACGCATGATGTAGCGTTCAACGACCTTCATGTAAGGCTTTTCTCGATTTGCCGAACGGCATCATGCCCGCGGACAAGGTAGTCGTCCGGCTGCGGCTGTACAACTGGGTGCGTTTGGCCATTTCTTTCAGGCGGTTCGATCCGATTCTCCGTCCCACATCGCCCGTCCCGCAGGCCGGAGTGTCGGCGGCAATGGATAAGAAAGGGAGAACATCGATGGTTAACAACAGGTTGCGGCAGGAAAGCGGGGCCGTGCCGCGACGAATCGTTATCGATTCCGTTGCGCATATGAGCCCCGATTCCGGCAAAGTCTTGCCAAATCAAGGAAAACGACCAAATGTCGCGCATCTTCCCTGAGAATGCATTTTTCCTGAAAATCTGAGCCGTTTCCCGAAAGCAGGACCTGATGACTTTGAGACCATTGATCGCCTTCGCCAAATTTGCCGCACCCAAAAAGGGCAGCATCTTCGTGCTGGCGGCCGACGATGGTGGTCTTGGCGAACCGGCAAAGGCCTGCGACCCCTCAGCAACGCTGGCGCGGGCGTTTCCGGTGGCGGAGTTTTCCGGAAAATTCGCCGGTGTCGTCGAAGTGCTGGCGCCGCAGGGAACATCGCTCGACCGACTGGTGGCGGTCGGCGCCGGCAAGGTCGCCGGCCTCGATGACTTTGCCTGGCTGAAGCTTGGCGGCACCATCGCCGCGTCCCTGCGCAAGGCAGCGGAGGTGGCCGTCATCCTCGATGTGCCGGGCGCAAAGATTGGCGGCAGGCAAGCGGCGAACCTTGCCGCCGGCATCATTCTTCGCAGCTACTCCTTCGACAAATACAAGACCAGGAAAGACAAGGACGATGCCGAGCCGAACAAACCGGTCAAGGTGACCATCCACACCGCCGATCCTGCCGCGGCGAAAAAGGCCTTCGCCGACGAGGTTGCGGTCATCGACGGCGTGCTTCTGGCGCGCGACCTTGTCAACGAACCGGCCAATACGCTCGGCCCGATCGAATTCGCCGCCCGCGCCAAGGAACTGGAAGCGCTCGGCGTCGAGGTCGAAATCCTCACCGAGAAGGAAATGAAGAAGCTCGGCATGGGCTCGCTCCTCGGTGTCGCGCAAGGCTCGCCACGCGGCGCCCGGATGGCTGTCATGCAATGGAAGGGCGGCAAGGCCAAGGACGCACCGGTCGCCTTCGTCGGCAAGGGCGTCACCTTCGACACCGGCGGCAATTCGATGAAACCGGCTTCCGGCATGGAGGACATGAAGGGCGACATGGGCGGCGCCGCGGCCGTCATCGGGCTCATTCAGGCGCTAGCCGCGCGCAAGGCCAAGGCCAATGTCGTCGGCATCGTCGGGCTGGTGGAAAATGCCGTCGACGGCCATGCCCAGCGCCCCGGCGACATCGTCACCTCGATGTCGGGTCAGACCATCGAGGTGCTCAACACCGATGCCGAAGGACGCCTCGTTCTGGCCGACGCGCTGTGGTATTGCAACGACCGCTTCCAGCCGAAATTCATGGTCAATCTGGCGACGCTGACCGGCGCCATCATGGTCGCGCTCGGCCAGCATTATGCCGGCCTGTTCTCCAACAATGACGAACTTTCGGACAGGTTGACGGCGGCCGGCCAGGCGAGTCAGGAGCGGCTGTGGCGCATGCCGCTTGGGCCCGAATACGACAAGCTGATCGATTCCAAGAACGCCGACATGAAGAACATCGGCGGCCGCTATGGCGGCGCCATCATCGCCGCGCAGTTCCTGCAGCGCTTCGTCAAGGAAACGCCGTGGGCGCATCTCGACATCGCCGGCACCGCGATGGGCTCTCCGCCGAGCGAGATCAACCAGTCCTGGGGCTCGGGTTTCGGCGTCAGGCTGCTCGACCGGCTGGTGCGCGACAATTACGAGGGATAAGGCAGGGAATGGCCGATGTCCTGTTCTACCACCTGACCGAATCGACGCTGGAGGATGCGCTTCCCGGCCTGCTCGAGCGCAGCGTCGATCGCGGCTGGCGCGCCGTGGTGCAGACAGGGACCGAGGAGCGGCGCGATGCGCTCGACCTGCATCTGTGGACATTCAGGGACGATTCGTTCCTCGCGCACGCGACCGACCGTGAAGCCCATCCGGCCGAACAGCCAATCCTGCTCACCACGAGCGACGCCAACCCCAACCAGGCGCAGATACGCTTCCTCGTCGATGGCGCCGCACCCGCCGATCTCGCCGGCTACGAACGCGCCGTGTTCCTGTTCGACGGCCATGACGCGGCCCAGGTCGAAGGGGCGCGGACGCATTGGAAGGTGTTGAAAGAAGCGGGCCACGCTGTCACCTACTGGCAGCAGACGCCCGACCGTCGCTGGGAGCGCAAGGCGTAAGTCGCGTTATCGGTCGCTGATCGTAACCTTGTTTATCTTCGCGCCCTGCGGGAGATCTTTCACCTGCCGATGGATTTGGCCGGCGATATGCACCTTCACAACGAAAAACGTCGTTTCCATCTCTCGCAGACTCATTTCGCCGCCAAGCACCGGCGGCTTCTTGAAATCATAGCATTGGCCGGCTGCCGGAATCAGTCCGTTCTTTCGGGCGGCAACGACAAGGCCCGCCAGCAGCAACTCGTCGCGGCGCGCTTCATTCTGCAAGTCGGCCTGAAATTCCGCCCAATGACCCGCAATTCTGGTCAATTTCCCGTCGAGCATATCGAGATGACGAACCGACCCGTCGCCGGCACGGAAAAATATGTCGCCGAAAGCTGACACCGCAGCTGGTTCAAGGCCATCCAGTCCGATCCACTTCCAGCCGTCCAACGCTTCCGCGACTTCGTTCGCAGGTGGTTCGATAAAGAGGAACTGATAGTCATGGGGCCATTCGGCTCTGATCAAGCCCCCTGTATTGGCTCTGTTGGCCTCGGCTTTTCCTTCCTGTCTGGCGTCGGACGCGCCAAAAATTGAAGAAATAAAGCGGAAAAAAGATCTGGCCATAATCGCCCCCGTACGGGTCTTTATACGTGCGAGAGATTCTAGCCGCAATCCACTGAAGGCTCCATAGTTCCCACGCATTCGTCTTGATGATGGCCATCACATTGGATCCGTTTTATGGATTGACTGGATGCAGGCTCATTGGGCGGGCTGAGAATGCGGATCAGGATCATCGGAACCGGGCGGGCCGTGCCGGCTCGATGCGTGACGTCGCGCGCCCTCGATGCGCGGCTGGGGTTTGGCGATGGACATTTCGAGGCCGCGACCGGCGTCATCGAACGCTATGTCTGCGACGCCGAATCGCAGGTCGACCTTGCTTGTGCCGCAGCCCGTCTGGCGCTTGCCGATGCCGAACTTGAGGCAGGCAGTGTCGATCTGGTCATCGGCGGTTGCGGCGTGCCTTACCAGCCGTTGCCGTCGACGGCGCCGCTGGTCATGCAGCGCCTCGGCCTTGCCGATGGGTCGGCGGCCGCTTTCGACGTCAACAGCACCTGCCTGGGCTTCCTCACAGCCTTCGAGACCGCGTCGCGCCTGATCGAGGCCGGGCAATGCCGGACGGCGCTGGTGTTCTCGTCTGAAATCGCCTCGCGCGCGCTGCCGTGGCAGGACCAGCCGGAAATTGCGGCCCTCTTCGGCGATGGCGCGGCGGCCGCCGTGCTGCAACAGGCAGCCCCTGCCGAGGGTCGAGTCGCGGCCAACCTGATGCGCACCTACCCTTCCGCCTATGCGGCCTGCAGCATCGGCTCCGGCGGCACCCGGTTCGACTTTCATCGTGAGCCTGAGGAATTTGCCCGCCACAGCCTGTTCCACATGGAGGGTAAGGAACTGTTTCGCGTCACGTCACGCCATTTCAACGGCTTTGTAGCGGAGTTGCTCGATCGCGCCGGCTGGCGGCACGACGATGTCGACCTCGTCGTGCCGCATCAGGCAAGCCCTTTCGCGCTCGCCCACATGGCGCGCCAGACGGGCTTCGCCAGGGAAAAGCTCGTCGACATCGCGGCGCGCTACGGCAATCAGATCGCCGCTTCCATCCCCTTTGCGCTCGACGTCGCGCGCCGCGAACAACGCATTGTGCCCGGCGCCAAAGTGCTGTTCCTCGGCACCTCGGCCGGCGTGTCGTTCGGCGGCATGGCGCTGGAAGCATGACCGTGGGACGCGTCCTCGTCACCGGCGCTAGCGGCTTCCTCGGCGCGCATGTCATGGCGCGGCTGGCTGCACTGGGCACACCGGCGCTGGGTCTTGGCAGGGACGCCAAACGCTGCGCGGCGCTCGAAGCCGCTGGTCATCGGGTCGTTCGGCTCGATTTGTCTCAACCATTCGATGCAGCTGCCGCGCGCGCTCTCGACGGCGTCGATGCGATCATCCACTGCGCGGCACTTTCCGCGCCCTTCGGCAGGTTGGCGGATTTCCAGACGGCAAATGTCACAGCTACCCGCAACCTCAGCGATTTCGCGCGCGGGCAAGGCGTGCGCCGCTTCGTCCATATCTCCAGCCCGACGGTCTGTTTCGCCTATCGCGACCAGCTCGGAGTTTCCGAGAATGCGGCCTTGCCCCCTCCGGTCAACCACTATGCCCGCACCAAGCGGCAGGCCGAGGAGATCGTGCTGGCGGCGCCTGAGATCAGCCCGGTGGTGCTGCGGCCGCGCGGCCTCTACGGTCCCGGCGACCGCACGCTGCTGCCGCGTCTGCTGCAGGTGGCACGGCAGCGCCCGCTGCCGCTGTTTCGCGACGGCAAGGCGCGCATGGATCTCACTTATATAGAGGATGTCGTCGATGCGGTGCTTGCCGCGCTGTCCGCCGGCAGCGCTGCCGAGGGACAGATATTCAACATCTCCGGCGGCGAAGTGGTGCCGGTCCGCCGCGTTGCCGAGGCGGCCTGCGCCCGCGCCGGCGTGCAGCCGCGCTGGCGCAGAATGCCGCTCTGGCCCGCCATGCTGGCGGCCGGGATAGCGGAGACGGTAGCGAATATATTGCCCGGCCGCCCGGAACCGCCGGTGACGCGCTACGGTCTTGGCCTGTTCGCCTATGCGCAGAGCCTCGATCTTTCCAAGGCAGGCCGCATCCTCGGCTGGGCGCCGAAAGTGTCGTTCGAGGAAGGGCTCGATCGCACATTCGGCAAGGCGATGGAAAGCAGGGGGGCAGCGTGAAGATCGTCTTCGCCAACAGCGCCTCTGTCGGCGCAGCCGAGCGCCTGATCCTGCGCGGCGGCAGCTGGGCGAAGGTCAGGCTACGTGTCCGCTACGGCCTGATCATGCATCCGCGGGCCGGCCCCGTCCTGATCGACACCGGCTACACGCCGCATGTGACACAAGGCAGTGGGCGCAGCACGGCGCTGCGTCTTTACAGTGCGATCCTCCGGCCCCAGCTCAACGAAGCCGAGCAGCCGCTCGCGGTACTGGCGCGCTTCGGCCTGTCTTTGCAGGATGTGCGCACCGTCATCGTCACGCATTTCCATGCCGACCACATGTCGGGCCTGTCGCTGTTTCCCAACGCTCGGCTTATCGCCAATGACACCGCCTGGGCGCGGGCGAAGGCCAAGACTTCCCGGCAGAATCTGCGCCATGGCGTCTTCAAGGAACTGTTCCCGGCCGATTTCGAGAGCCGGCTCGACGGGCTGTCGTCGAAGCGGCGGATCGAACCTCGCGGCGGCGTGCCAGGCGGCGCCGATCTGTTCGGCGACGGCAGCGTCATCGCAGTCGGTCTGCCCGGCCATGCCGATGGCCAGTTCGGCCTTTCGTTCCCAAATCTCGAGCGGCCGCTGCTCTACGCCGTCGACGCGCAATGGTTGTTCGCGGCCCTTGTCGAAAACCGAACTCCCGGTCTGCCGGCAACCCTGCTGGCCGAGGATGCCGCCGCGATCGAGCCGACCAGCGTAATGTTGCGCCGGTTTCTGGCGACCGGCGGCGAGGTTGTTCTTTGTCATGATCCGGCGGTGACGGCCTACGATCTGGCCGGAGAGAGCGCATGAACGGGCCGACGGAAGCGGCCCGTTCGTTTGTGTTGACGCAATGGCTCTCGCGCAAGAGCCGTGAGAATTTCGAACGCTGGCAAGGTCATGCCTTGCGCCGCTTTCTCGACCGCGACCTGCCGCGCGCGCCGTTCTACGGCAAGACGCCGCGTCATCTCGGCGATCTGCCGGTGACCGACAAGGCGACGCTGATGGGCAATTTCGAGCGCTTCAACATCCGCGGCGTCTCGGCCGCCGAGGCCTGGAAGGCGCAGGCAGGCGATGGCCGCATTGGTGAACTGACAGTCGGCGCCAGCACCGGCACGTCGGGCAATCGTGGCCTGTTCATCATTTCCGAAGCGGAAAAATACCGCTGGCTGGGCACCATCCTGGCCAAAGCAGTGCCCGATCTGCTCTGGCGCCGGCAGCGGGTTGCGGTGATCCTGCCGCAAAACACCGGGCTCTACGATAGCGCGCGCAAATCGCGGCGTATCGACCTGCGCTTCTTCGATCTGACGCGCGGTCCGGAGAGCTGGCGCGGCGCTCTCGAAGGTTTCGCGCCGACGGTGATCATCGCGCCGCCGAAGATGCTGCGGCACTTCGCGGTCGAGGGCTTTAGGCTCAAGCCGCAGCGTGTCTTCAGCGCCGCCGAAACGCTCGACCCGGTTGACCGGCCGGTCATCCAGGCATTCTTTGGTCGTCAGCTCGACCAGATCTACATGGCGACCGAAGGGCTGTTCGCCGTCACCTGCCGCCAGGGCGGGCTGCATCTGGCCGAGGATTCGGTGTTCTTCGAGTTCGAACCGGCCGGCGACGGCCTGGCCATGCCGCTGATCACCGCCTTTCGCCGCCGGACCCAGATCATGGCGCGCTACCGGATGAACGATCTGCTGCGGCTGTCCGAAAAGCCATGCCGCTGCGGCTCGCCGCTGCGCACGCTGGACGAGATCGTCGGCCGCATGGACGACGCTTTCCGGCTCGCCTCGCCGCACGGGCAGCTCCTCGTCACGCCCGACATACTACGCAATGCGGTGCTCAAGGCCGACCGGCGCATCGACGATTTCCGCCTGGTCCAGACCGCTGCCGACGTCATCGAACTTAGCCTTGCGCCCGAGCTCGCCGACGAAGCCGCCACTGCCGCGCATGCAGCCGTGCGAACGCTACTGGCCGCGCGCCAGGCGACGGTGAGAGTCAGCCTCCTGCGCAAGAGCCTGCCGTTGGAGACCGGCCGCAAACTGCGTCGGGTCGAATGCCACCTGGGAGCGGCATCATGAACCGGCTCGCTATGTTGCCACTCGATCAGACGAACCGGGTAGAAAACAGCCCGCGTGAGGTCGAAGCCTTCGTTCAGCTTTTCAACGAGGTGCCGGTGCGCGACCTCGTGCGCAATCTGACAGTGGCTGTCGAAACCTTCGAGATCGCCGGCCGCTCCTTTCCGCTGACGCTGAACGACAGAAGCGAAGCGCCGAACTGCTATATCTGCTGCCCGTCCAGCGCCTATATCGACTATGCCATCGACGAGACCCGCAATTTCGTCTCCTCGCCCTTGCTGCAAAAAACGATGCGGATGCTGATCGGCCTGTGCGCGCCGCTGGTCAGGATGAGCGGCCTTGACCATCAGGTTCAGGTCAACAACTGGCTCTATTCGACCAATCCGGTGCCGCTGCTCGATCGCAACGCGGTCGCGGCGATGCGCGACGATCTCACCGCGCGTTTTCCAGATCGCGCTGTTTTCATCCGCTCCCTGAACGAGATCGCCGATCCCTCGACAATCGCAGCGCTGAAGGCGGAGGGTTTTCGAATGCTGGCGGCGCGGCAGATCTACATCTTCGCAGGCGACGGTTCGGCGATGACCAACGACATGAAGCGCGACCGCAAGCGGCTGCCCACGACGCCTTTCGAGCAGGTCGGCAATGGCGACTTCACCGAGGCCGACTATGCGCGCGCCGAAGCGCTCTACCGGATGCTCTATCTCGACAAATACACGCCGCTCAACCCGCACTACACGGCCCGCTATATCGGCGAGACGCACCGTCGCGGCATCCTGCAACTGGCAGGCCTGCGTCGTCCCGGCGGTGAACTGGTCGCCGTCGCCGCTTTGTCTCAGAACGGCAGGACACTGACGCAGCCCATCGTCGGCTACGACACCGGCCTCCCGGTGAGCGAAGGCCTTTACCGCATGATGATGGCGCTGGCGCAGGATCATGCGATGGCGCACAGCCTGTTCTTCAACATGAGCGCCGGTGCCGCCGCCTTCAAACGCTTGCGCGGCGCCGTGGCGACGGTGGAATACAACGCCGTCTATGCTGCCCATCTGCCGCGCCGCCAACGCATGGCGGTGCGGATCATGGAATTTGTGCTCGCGAAGATCGGCATTCCCCTGCTCAGGAGATTTGAACTTTGAGCGACACCCGGCAGCAGAAAGACAAAGACTATTGGCAGGCGGTGATGCGGTCTGCCGACATCAAAGCCAAGCCGAAGCGCATCCTGTTCGACGGCGCGCCACTGGTGCTGTTCCGCTCGGCGAAAGGCATTGCCGCCCTCTTCGACCGCTGCGCTCACCGCCTGGTCGAACTCTCGACCGGCAAGGTCGTCGGTGGCGAGATCGAATGTCCCTATCATGGCTGGCGCTACAATGGGGAAGGGCGCTGCACCGCCATTCCCGGC
The DNA here is from genome assembly GCF_030323165.1 of Mesorhizobium sp. C416B. Classification (NCBI taxonomy): domain Bacteria; kingdom Pseudomonadati; phylum Pseudomonadota; class Alphaproteobacteria; order Hyphomicrobiales; family Phyllobacteriaceae; genus Mesorhizobium; species Mesorhizobium sp. C416B. The sequence goes on along the minus strand of NZ_CP100471.1, from coordinate 1,341,644 downwards.
CATGTCGGCGACGTCCCGCATTACCGTATCCGCCGCTACAGCGCGATCGAGCGCGACGGCGTCGTCTTCGTCTCGGCAGGCACGCCTGGGGGCGAGCCCTATCTCCATTGCATGCAAGGCAAGGATGTCGTCGTGAAGCGGGTGCGAAGCTCGGCGCGATCGACGGTGCTCGACGCCGCCGAGAACATTCTCGACGCCACTCACACCCACTTCACCCACAAGGGTGTCCTGCGCGGCCTGACCGCAAAGCGCCATCTCGTGCGCGTCGAGGTGACCGGCGGCAAGGGCTGGGTCGAAAGCTGCTACACCGGCGAGGACCGCCAACAGGGGCTGGTCAGCCGGCTGCTGGAAGGCGAGCGCGCCAAGACCATCGGCCGCTACCGCCATCCCGGCATCGTCGAACTCGAATATTGGGGCAAGGGCGGCTTGGCGCTGGCGACCACTTTCCATTTGCGTCAGACGGACGAACGGACCGTCGAAGGCGTCGGCTGGCTGATCGGCCCGCGACAGGGCCTGTTCGGCGAACTCAAGGCGCTTGCTTTCCGGCCGCTCTTTGCCTTTGCCCTGCAGCAGGATCGCCGTGTGCTGAAATCGGCCAGCGACAACGCCCGTATATCGCCGCAGGTTCAGCCGGCGATCGGCCCGCTGGATTTCCTGCGCCGCGACATAGCGGCGATCATCGACGGCAAGATGCCACCGGCGGCGGCAGAGCCGCGGGTGCACCAAATCGAGTTGTAATCTAAAGTTCACGGCACTTGATTCCAGTTCTGCTGTAAATTATAGTTCACGGATGATCGAAGTTCGATCCACTGACGAATTCCGAAAATGGCTCAGAGGGCTCACGGACATTCGCGCCGTAAAGAAGATCACCCAACGGATTGTCCGCGTTCAGGCTGGGCTGTTGGGAGACGCCAAGTTCTTCGATGGCATAGGAGAATTGCGCGTAGATTACGGTCCGGGATACCGCGTGTACTTCGTCCGGCGCGGCAACACGGTCATTATCCTGCTCTGCGGCGGTGACAAAGGCTCGCAGGACAGGGACATCGGAAAAGCCAGGAAAATGGCAAAGGAAGTTTGATATGACCCTCAGAACCACACCATTCGACGCCGCCGAATATCTTGATGATGCTGAGTCTCAAGCCGAACTGCTCGCTGATGCGTTCGAGACCGGGGACGCGACTTATATTGCGCACGCCCTCGGCATTGTCGCGCGCGCCCGCGGCATGACAAGCATAGCGAAGGACGCCGGCGTGACCCGAGAGGCACTCTACAAGGCGCTGAGCGAAAAGGGCGATCCGCGCCTCAGTACATTGCTGGGCGTAACCAAGGCGCTTGGCCTGCAATTGTCCGCAAAGCCAGTTAATCCCGTTTAGGCAACCTTAGCAGGACTTACGCACTCAGCTGAAAACGGGAAGTTCCGCTTCAACTCGACTAGTCCTGCTCCGGCCCATTCCACTCGATATCGCGCGTCGACGCAGCCTGAAGGCTGATGCGCTGGCGCAGTGCTGTGCCGGCGATCTCGGCCAGCGTGCGCCACTGCGCCCGCTTCGGCGCGGGGTCGCCCGGCCAGTCGAGCAGCTCATCGGCATCGTGCATCGCCTGACGGAAGCGGCCGAGACCACCGGAGCGCAGTGCCGCCGGCATCCCGTAGATCCACATCGCCAGCCTCACCGTCTGCGGCGCCGTCACGTCGGGCTTCACCTCGGCGCCATCCTCCAGGACCGCGTCGGCGAAGCGCCGCGGATCGCGAAAGAAGTGCAGGCCGCTCACGGCGCGCGGATTGCACTCCAGTGGCAGCACCGTGCCGTTATTCTCGCGCATCAGGTCGAAGGAGATCTGGCCGGTCCAGCCGGCGCCGGCGACGAAGGTTTCGACGAAGCGCCGGGCAGCCGCATCCCCGACTGGCTCGAAACAGATGCCGGCGCCCTTGCCGGCGCAATAAAGCGAACGGTAGAGCGCCAGCGCTTTGAGTTCACCCTCGATCGCCACCGCATAGGCGCTGATCTCTTCACCGGTGATGTAGCGCTGCGCCACCCAAGGAGCGGCGGGCGAGGGGCGGACGGCGTCGAGTTCGTCCGGCGATGGCCGCAGCAGTACGTCACGGGCAAAACGCGACCACACCGGTTTGAACACCAATTCGCGCGATTGGCCACGAACGCCGTCGAGATCGGCCTCGCTTTGCAGCAGTATCGTTTCCGGCACGTCGAGCCCAAGGCTCTGCGCCAGCCGGATGAAGGCATGCTTGTCGTGAACGCGGGCGAGCATCGCCATCTCGGGTGCGAAGAGGCGGGCCGGCATGGCGCGGTGCTGCCAGAGACGACCGAGATAAAAGACTTCCTCGCAGGTCGGGATAACGAGTTCGATGCCTTCCGCGCGGACAAGCGCTTCCACCGCCTTGGCATAGGCGTCGGCGGCAAAGCGCGGCGGCGGCAGGCGATGGTAGGCGGCGCAGGCCGTGCTCGCTGCGGCGATCGGCCGGGCCGGGCTGTCGGCCAGGATCACCCGGCGACCGGCGCCATGCAGCAGCCGCGCCAGGTGCAGCGCCACCGGCGCGCGGGCACCGGTGATCAGCACGGTGCTATTGGGCATGAGCCACCGGCATCGGTTGGAAAAGACGAGTCGATGCTTCTGCGGAAGGCTTCATTCGCCATAAGTGCCACATGGCTTGCGTGCCGCCAACGGACTCCACAAAGGTGGCTCCGCTGCGTCAGCCATCGCTTTTTGGCCTTCAGGGCGTTATTGGCAATCTGTCGAACACCCGGATCTCCTCAATGCGCTTTCTGTTTGTCCTGATACTGCTTGCCGGCGCCGCCATTGGCTTCGTCTATCCCTGGGCCATGAGCAATTTCTCCGGCCACGAGATCGGCGCCTGGCGCGTCTACGACCAGGGACGGTTTAGGCCTGTGACGGTGACGCTGAAAGCTGGCGACGCGCCGGTCAGAGTGCTGGTCGACCTGAGGGCAAAGGCCGAGCGCATTGTCTCGCAGCAGCGCACCGTGCTGACGCTGACTGCCGCCACAGCCGGGCGCACGGTGCTTGCCTCGACGCTGCAATTCAACCACGCCGACAATCCGCGCCAGGTCAGCCCGCAACTGCCCGACAAGATCTTTCGCGACGAGGCCGGCGTGATCGAAACCGTCAGTCCCGGCGCCTATCTCTTCACCGCCGGCCCGGGCGACGCCGACGATATCCCGATACGCGCAGTGGATCTGATACTGCGCTCCGGCGCCGGTGAGATCGATCGACGCGCACGGCCGGTTGGCTATGGGCTGATGGCCGTCGGCCTGATCGGCTTCCTGCTTACTCTGGCTTTCGGCGGTCGCCGGCCGGAGAACCCGAACTCGAAGCCGCCACCGCCGCGTTGGGGCAGAGGCTCCTCGACATGAGCGCGGCATGAACTACCGTCACGCCTATCACGCCGGCAATTTCGCCGACGTCGTCAAGCATGTCGTGCTCAGCCTTCTGCTCGACTATCTGAAGCAGAAGGACAAAGCGTTCCGTGTCCTCGACACTCATGCCGGCATTGGCCGCTACGATTTTTCGTCGGCGGAAGCGCAAAAGACCGGCGAATGGCAAGGCGGCATCGGCCGCCTCATCGACGCCCCGATCGAAAAATCGGCGGCTGCGCTGCTTGCCCCCTATCTTGAAGCGGTGCGTTCGCTCAATCCCGATGGCGGGGTGAAGAAATATCCGGGCTCGCCATTGATCGCCAGGCACCTCATGCGAAAGCAGGACCGGTTGTCGGCGATCGAACTGCACGGCGCAGATGCCGCCAGGCTGAAGACGCTGTTTGCCGGCGATTTCCAGACAAGGGTGATCGAACTCGACGGCTGGCTGGCGCTTGGCGCGCATCTGCCGCCAAAGGAAAAGCGCGGCCTGGTGCTGATCGATCCGCCGTTCGAGGAAGCCGGCGAATTCGACCGCCTCGTCGACGGCATGCAGAAAGCGCACAGGCGCTGGCCGGGTGGCATCTACGCGCTGTGGTATCCGATCAAGGATCGCAAAGCGATCATCGCCTTCCGCAAGGCGCTCAAGCAATCCGGCGTCCCAAAATTGCTCGACATCGAGTTCGAGATCCGGCCGGCATCGCGTGAACCAAGCCTCGACGGCAGCGGCATGGTGGTGGTCAACCCGCCCTTCACGCTGGAGCGCGAACTGCGCATCGTGCTGCCGGTCCTGCACAGATTGCTGGCGGTCGAAAAGCCGGCGCACTGGTCGCTGGAATGGCTGGCCGGGGAGTAGCGACGCTTCGCAGCGGGCGACGCCCGCGGCAAAGACACAAAGTCGCTAGAGGTTTTGACGGTGGCGCCATCCGCGAATGCTCAGCTGTGTTCAACGAACCGAAACCATGGAGATGCACATCTAATCGGCTCGGCGTTGACGCTAATCCCAGAATCCGAGAGATAGATATCTAATTATTAGATTTCGAATCGAATGCCAAGATCGACAGAAGAGGAACTGGTCAACGCGATAGGCTTCGCGATGTCGCGCTGGCAGGATGCCGTCGAAACGTTCGATGGGACCGTCGCCGAAATCTATGTGCTGAGCGCTGCCGAGCGCCGCTGTGTCTCGGTGCGATCAATCACGGCCGGCGGGGCCGGCAAACCTCGTAGCGAGGGAGACAAATCTCACGCCGGCGGCGGTCACGACGTTGATTGACCGGCTGGAAAAGCGCGGCTTCGTCAGCCGCCAGCCGGATCCCGATGACAGGCGCAAGGTCATGGTCGCGGCGGGCAAGAAGACCGAGGAACTCGTCCGGCGCTGCTACCATCCGATCCTCGAGGCGGGCGCCGCATTGCTGGAGAATATTCGGCGGCCGAGATGCAGTTTTTGCTCGGCTTATCAAGAGGTCGAAGCGATGCAGGAGGCGCAGACCGAGAGGGTGCGCGGCAAAGCAAAACCGGTGCGTTGAGAGAAGGCATCGGAGGATGGTCCGGCGAAACGCCGGTCCGGTTTCAAGTGTGTACTGTCAAGGAGACCCTATGCCCCCCATGATCTTCGTCAACCTGCCCGTCGCCGATCTCGCTGCGTCGATGGCATTCTACAAAGCCCTCGGCTTCGACAACAACCCGCACTTCACCGACGACACCGCAGCCTGCATGGTGCTGAGCGAAACGATCAACGTCATGCTGCTCACCCACGCCAAATGGCGTCAGTTCACCGATCGCCCCATCCCGCCGGCCACCTCGAGCGAGGTCATGCTTGCCGTGTCCTGCGACAGCCGCGCGGCGGTCGATGCGATGAACGAGGCGGCGGCGAAAAATGGCGGCGCCGCCGACATCAACGCCCAACAGGATTATGGCTTCATGTACAATCGCAGCCTGGCCGATCCTGACGGCCACGTCTGGGAAGCGATGTGGATGGACCCGGCCGCCATACCGCAGGGCGACGCCAAGCAAGGCTGAACCGGGTTTCGGCGGCCCGCCGGCCATGGGCAGGCCGCTTTTCCTAATGGGCAAGGCGAGCTTTTTCGAAGGTCAGGACGTGGTTTCGCAGCTTCGCACCGGCAAAACCGGTTGCGGAGCGGGAAACCATCGTCAGGGCGACCGCTTGACCGCGCGCCGCCGAATCCGCAAAGTGGGCGCAGTCGACCTTTGAGAGGCTGCCATGACTCGCTTTGCCAAATCCGCTGTTGCTGCCCTGATTTCGCTTTGCACGCCGCTGGCCGCACCCTTTGGCCAGCCAGCGCAGGCCGCCGATCTTTCCGTCTATTCCGACGAGGACAGCGGCGTTTGCGGCGAGGCCTGGGTGCTAAGCAAAATCTCCAGCCGCTTCTCCTACCAGGTGCATCACGTGCCGCATCTGCCGGATGTTTCGATCACCGATTTCCAACGCATCCACCAGCATCGCTATCTCCCGGCCAGCGAAGAATGGCCGATCGGCCGCCGCTATTGCGGCGCCACCGTCAGCCTTTCCGACGGCCGCGCCCGCACCATCTGGTACTTGATCGAGGAAGGCCAGGGTTTTGCCTCGATCGGCGACAATGTCGAATTCTGCGTCTCGGGCTTCGACCGCTGGATGGTCTACAACGGCCGCTGCCGCGTCCTGCGCTAAGGTCGGATAAGAACCGCCGTTGCACCTGCCATCTCCTGCAAGGGGGAGATCTGATGTCGCTCCGGTTTCGCCAATCTCCGAACTGCTGCCGCTGCCTCACATCGCCTTCCCACCAGATACGTAAGCGCAGATCAGCTCGACCAACTGCTTCTGCAGTTCCGGCGCGTCGAGCATGTCTCGCCGCGCGGCATTGTGGATGACGCCCTCGACCGCTGAGGACAGCACCCGGGCCACGGTCTCATTGTCCTTTCTGCGCCTGCGATATTGCGCCACCGCCGCCGTGTAGTGATCCAGATAGCGCGACTGGAACGAGGCATGGGCGGCGCGTGAGCCGCGATCGCCCGGCGCCTCGTCGAGCAGCACCTGATGCAGCGTCGGATGGATGCTGTGCGCATCGATCATGCCGCGCACCAGCTCCTGCGCGAATCGCTTGAGCGGCTTGTCGCCTTCTGCTGATTCGGCGATCACCGACAGCACCTGATCGAAATGTCGCCGGCGAATTGCTTCGACCAGCGACAGCTTGTCGGGAAAATATTGATAGAGCGAGCCGATGCTGACGCCGGCCGCATCGGCCACCTTGTTGGTGGTGAAGCCGGCCCAGCCGAGCGCGCTCAGAACATGAGCACCGGCTTCGATGAGCGCCTCGACCGTCGCTCTCGAACGCGCCTGGCGCGGCTGCTTGCGCATGCGTGAGCGCGGCTTTGCAATGCGAGTAGACATGTCTGCTCCAGCAGCCAAGAATATAGATAACATACTCACATTTTTTGCAAAGGATATAGACCATGGACGCGCTGGATTTGCTCCGCAACCTCTTCGTTTATCAAGCCTGGGCGAATGGTGAATTGCTGGAGAAGCTTGCGGGCCTCGACCAGCAGGAGCATATCGATCAGCGCCACACGGCGACCCGTCTCATCAACCACAACCTTGTCGTATCGAAGATATTCGCCGCGCATCTTTCCGGCACGCGTCATGGCTATGCGTCCGACAACACCGAGGACACACCGGCACTCGATGAATTGAGCGCTGATGTCGCTGCGATGGATCGTTGGTATCTCGACTATATCGAAGCCGTCTCGCCAAAGCTCATGTCAGAGTCTGTGCCTTTCACCTTCACCGACGGCGACAGGGCGATGATGTCACGCCAGGAAATGCTGACACATGTCGTCACGCATGGCGGCTATCACCGCGGCGAGATCGGGCGGATCCTGATGCAGATCGGAATTGCGCCGCCGTGGGATACGTTTGCCGTCCACCTCCACCACGCCGAGCCTTCGCGCCGGCTGCAGGTGCGCGAGCGGGTTGGCGCTTAGGGGCCTGCACCCCTTGGCTTCCAAGGGATCGCGGCTTCCTGGGAGGAGGATTCCCCGATCTTCGTTTCCCATTTCCGTTAGGCATCTCTTGCGCCGAAGCTGGTGATCCCCCTTCTCGTCTGGGAGACGTCCGACACACAACAGGCTGTCCTTCAAGTGCTGTCTTTCCTGGCTTTCATCCAACCACTTTCGATATACGAGTAAAAAGCTCGCGTCTAGTTTAGTGCTGTTCCTGCAACCGTTGGGATGAAGCAAGATCAGCCTCTGCTGTGCGATGATTGTTGCCATCTGATAGGCCGCCGATGACCGCGTGAGATCGACGGCGTTGCAAGAGAATGTGAGCTTGACGAGAAGATCGTGTGAGTCGCGATATCAGAGATTTCTCTCGCAATAGTTCGCTGCGAAGCGGGAAGATTCTTTGCCGATTTCTGTGCCGATCATTGCGATCATGCTCTCAGCGTAACCGAAACTTAATCTGCGAAATTCTATGTAATGCTTCGCTGGCTAGATACGCACGAGTCAGATATGCATTAGCTCGCCGGGTCACTCACGGCCATCGGCACAAACGCAAGGGGCATCGCATGGCAAAGATCACGACGAAGGCGCCGGCGGCGAAAGCGCCGGCAAAGAAAGCGGCACCGAAAGCTGCCGCGAAACCTGCAGCAGTAAAGAAGGCAGCACCGAAGGCAGCGGCAAAGCCGGCCGCCAAGGCAGCGGCAAAGCCGGCAGCTAAGGCAGTAGCAAAACCCGCCGCCAAGGCAGCAGCGAAACCCGCCGCCAAGAAGCCGGCCGCCAAGGCTGTGGCGAAGCCTGCTGCGAAGGCAGCAGCCAAGCCCGCCGCCAAGAAGCCGGCAGCCAAGGCAGCGGCAAAACCCGCCGCCAAGGCTCCGATGAAGGCCGCCGCCGCCAAGTCGACGGCAGCTGTGAAGAAGGCTGCACCGGCCAAGAAGCCAGCCGCCAAGAAGAAGTAACAGCGGACCATCTCAAAGCTCCCGGGAACTTTGCCGACTGGCAGATTTCCGGGAGCTTTTTTGTTGTGATTTAGGTCTCGTTTTGATCCACGTCGTTCTCTCGCAATCGACGCCAATTCTATGCGACATGCATTGGCGACTTCATTGTCGGCGGATTGGCCGCCTGGTTTTGCCCTTCTGGCAGTTGCCCCTCAGGGAAGATCGGCCAACACTAAGGCGGTCGCATCCGATGGGGTTCAGGCGACGCGCTCTAGACCTTTGTTTTACGCGCGTCGTTCTCAAGACCGGAACCGCATTTTTGAGCGACATGCACTGGCCGTCCGAAAACAGGAAACCGATCATGCCGAAGCTGCTCTACGCGTCCTCATCCCCCTACAGTTCCAAGGTGCGCATGGCAGCACTCCATGCCGGCATTGCCGTCGAGCTGGTGCCGGTCAAGACCGAGGACAAGCCTGCTGAACTGATGTCAGCCAATCCTCTCGGCAAGATTCCGGTGCTGGTGCTCGACGACGGCCGCTCGATCCATGACAGCCGCGCGATCACCCAGCATCTCAACCGCGCTTCGAAGAGCCTGTTGTTGCCGCGCAATGCCGACAAGCGCCTCGAGGCCGAAGTGCTGGAGGCGCTGGCCGACGGCATATGCGACTGCGCGCTGTCGATGGTCTATGAGCGGCGCACGCGTCCGGAGGAGATGGTCTATCAACCCTGGCTCGATCGCCAGTGGACCAAGATCACCGCCGCACTCGATTTCCTCAACGCCAATCCGCCGAAGCTGCCGAAGAAGATCACGCTTGGCCAGCTGGCGTTGCGTGCCTGCCTCGGCTACCTCTCTCTGCGCTTCGCCGGCAAATGGGAAAAGGGCCGCGGCCGCCTGACCCGCTGGGCAGCGCGTTTCGATGAGAAGTTTCCGGGGCTGAAGGTGGCTGTGCCGGCCTGACGGGCGAAACAAAAAAAGCCGGGCGCGAGGCCCGGCTTTCTTGTGTCGTGGCTTGAACGACAGTTAGAACTTCATACCGACGCCGAAGGTGACGCGGTTGTCGCTCTCTTTGACCTTGGTGCCGACACTGTCGAAGCTCTTGGAACCGAAGTCGGTGTATCGGTACTCGACACGGCCGAACACATTGTCGGTGATCTTGATGTCGGTGCCGACGCCGGCCGTCCAGCCGAGCATGGTGTTGCTGTCGCTGTCGCCGGGGACCGAGACCTTCTGGTTCTTCAGGGCGCCGCCGCCGGTGCCGTAGAGCAGGATTTCCGGGGTCACGGCGTAACCCAGACGGGCGCGCAGCGAGCCTTCGAAGCCGCCCTTGGAATTGACGCCGCCGCTGTCACCCTTGACGCCATTGTAGCCGAGATCGGCTTCAGCACCGTACACGAAGTTTTCCTGCTGCCACTGGTAGCCGCCGAAAACGCCGCCGACAAAGCCCTTGGTCTTGATGTCGGGGCCGCCGTCCTGGACTTTGGCATGACCGCTGAAGCCGTAGCCGGCGCTGAGACCGGCATACGGGCCGGCCCAGGAAGCGACGGGGAGCTCGGCGATCGGGGCCGGCGCCGGGGGCTCTTCCGAGACGACATCGGCAGCAAAAGCGGTACCGCTGAGGGCGAAGAGCCCGAGCGCAACCGCGAGCGGCGCGAATTTGAGATTGGTTTGCATTGTTGTTTACTCCTTAAGCCACAAGACACGTAGGCTTGTTTGTCCTGAGCGCCATCAACCCGTCCGGGGGGTGAAACGGATCTGGCACTCAACGGTTCCGAATGTCGTGTCAAAATGCGGCGGCAGCGAACCTGAAAATGGGTCATTCCCCGGCACGAATGAGGCCGAAGCTTGACGTTGCATCTTCGCAACAGCGAAATGTCAGTACGCAGGCGATGCTGCACCGCACTCGGCTTGGTGCAACGGGTTCAGCGTCCTATATTGCGGTCCTGCCGACCCGAATCCGGGGCGGTGCCGGCGGCGAAAAAGCCGTTTCGCCACATTCCTGCCCCAGGTGGAAACGGCATTTAACCCCTGGACGCGTCACAATGTGCCGCTAGCCGAATTGAGGCGCAGATTGAGGATTGACAGATGATCGAAGCCGCCGGAACGGCGCTGGTGACGGGCGGGGCGAAGCGGATCGGCAAGGCGATCGTCGAGGATCTGGCCGCGCACGGTTTTGCCGTCGCCATCCACGCCAACCGCTCGACCGCCGAGGCCGACGCGCTGGCTGCGAGCATCAGGGACGGAGGCGGCCGCGCCGGCGTGGTAGCCGCCGATCTGACCGACATGGATGCGGTTGGCGATCTCGTCGGCCGCGCCGCGGCAGCGCTCGGCCCGGTCACGCTTCTTGTCAACAATGCGTCGCTGTTCGTCGACGATAGCGTCGAGGACTTCGACTGGGCGGCATGGGACCTTCACTTCGCCATCCATGTGAAGACGCCGGCGCTGTTGGCGCAAAACTTCGCCCGCGCCTTGCCGCAAGGGCAGGAGGGGCTGATCGTCAACATCATCGACCAGCGCGTCTGGCGGCCGACGCCGCGCTATTTCTCCTATGCGCTGTCGAAGTCGGCCTTGTGGACGCAGACCGAAATGCTGGCACAGGCGCTCGGTCCGCGCATCCGCGTCAACGCCATCGGTCCCGGTCCGGCGCTGAAGAATGCCCGCCAGGACGATGATGATTTCCAAAAGCAGGTCGATGGCCTGATTCTGAAGCGCGGCCCGCAATTGGCCGAATTCGGCGCCACCATCCGCTATCTCTGGGAGGCGCGCTCGGTGACCGGCCAGATGATCGCGCTCGACGGCGGCCAGCATCTTGCATGGCAGACGCCGGATGTGACAGGCATGGTGGAATGAGTCCCGCAGACCAGAAACACAAGACGCGCGCCGGCGCCGCCGACGATATGCCGCCCGACATCGAGCTTGAGGATGAAGCGGTCGAGGAGATCGTCGAGCCCGAGGCCACCGGGCCCGATGTCGCCTTCACAGCGATAGACTGGCAGCCGCATGCCGGCGACGCCGACGGCATGGTCGGCGCGGAGGTCATCCAGACACTGGTCAAGCGGCTGCCCAATGCGCCCGGCGTCTACCGCATGATGAACGCTGCCGGCGACGTGCTTTATGTCGGCAAGGCGCGCAGCCTGAAGAAGCGGGTGACCAACTACGCGCAAGGCCGGTTCCACACCGCCCGCATCGGCCGCATGGTGCGCGAGACATCGACGATGGAGTTCGTCGTCACCCGCACCGAAATCGAAGCGCTGCTGCTCGAGGCCAATCTCATCAAGCGCTTGCGGCCGCGTTTCAATGTGCTGATGCGGGACGACAAGTCGTTCCCTTACATCCTGTTGACTGGCGATCACGTCTCGCCCGGCATCTACAAGCATCGCGGTGCGCGCTCGCGCAAGGGGGACTATTTCGGACCTTTTGCGTCGGCCGGCGCGGTCGGGCGCACCATCAATTCGCTGCAGCGCGCCTTCCTGCTCAGGAGCTGCACCAACTCCTTCTACGAAAACCGCACCCGGCCGTGCCTGCTCTACCAGATCAAGCGCTGTGCCGGTCCCTGCACCGGCGAAATCTCGCATGGCGACTATGCCGAGCTGGTCAGCGAGGCGAAGGATTTTCTGTCGGGCCGCAGCCAGAAGGTGAAGACCGAAATCTCTGCCGCCATGCAGCAGGCCTCGCAGGAGCTCGATTTCGAGCGCGCCGCCATTTATCGTGATCGGCTGGCAGCGCTGTCGCATGTGCAGAGCCATCAGGGCATCAACCCGGCCACCGTCGACGAGGCCGATGTCTTTGCCATCCATCAGGAGGGCGGCCAGGTCTGTATCCAGGTGTTTTTCTTCCGCACCGGCCAGAACTGGGGCAACCGCGCCTATTTCCCCAAGGCCGATCCGGCACTGGAGGGGGCGGAAGTGCTGGGCTCGTTCCTGGCGCAGTTCTATGACGACAAGCCGACGCCACGGAACATTCTGCTGTCGCGAGGCGTCCAGGATCAGGAACTGCTGGCCGAAGCGCTGTCCACCCGCGCCGGCCGTAAAGTGTCGATCTCGGTGCCGCAGCGCGGCGAGAAGAAGGATTTGACCGACAACGCGCTGCAGAATGCCCGCGAGGCGCTCGGCCGCCGGCTGGCCGAAACCTCCACGCAAGGCCGGCTGCTCGCCGGCTTTGCCGAGACCTTCGGCCTGCCGAAGCCGCCGGTGCGCATCGAGGTCTATGACAATTCGCATATTATGGGCACCAACGCCGTTGGCGCCATGGTCGTCGCCGGGCCGGAAGGGTTTGTGAAGAACCAGTACCGCAAATTCAACATCCGCTCGACCGAGATCACGCCCGGTGACGATTTCGGCATGATGCGCGAGGTGATGGAACGGCGCTTTTCGCGGCTGCTGAAGGAACATGGCGATGTCGTTCCCGACGACGCGGCAGCCGGTGGAGCAGGCGACGACATCGAGGAAGACATCTCCGGCAGCTTCCCGGCCTGGCCGGACGTCATCCTGATCGATGGCGGCCAGGGCCAGATGAGCGCGGTGCGCAAGATCCTCGCCGACCTCGGCATCGAGGATCGCGTGGCGGCCATCGGCATCGCCAAGGGCCAGGACCGCGATGCCGGCCGCGAGCGTTTTTTCGTCAGAGGCAGGGACTCGTTTTCGCTCCCTGTGCGGGATCCCGTGCTCTATTTCGTCCAGCGGCTGCGCGACGAGGTCCATCGCTTCGCTATCGGTTCGCACCGCGCGCGGCGCAAGAAGGAATTGGTCAAGAGCCCGCTCGACGAGATCGCCGGCATCGGTCCCGGTCGCAAGCGCGCGCTGCTGCTGGCCTTCGGCACTGCCAAGGCGGTCAGCCGCGCGGCAGTCGAGGATCTGGTCAAGGTCGACGGTATTTCAGAGCAGGTCGCCAAGCTCGTCTACAATCATTTCCATGAGAGCTGAGCGCCGGTGACGCCGCTGTCCCGATGAAATGGCAGCAGCCGTTCTTTTCTCGCAGGCCACTCGAATCCCGGCAATCGCGCGCTATTTTCGTCTGGCCAATCGAATCTCGCCTGTTGACCCCCTACATCCGGTTCTGATTTGAGTACGCAGGCAGAAAGAGTCCCTGAGATATGGCCAAGCGCGCGTTCAACCTGCCCAACATGCTTACCTATGCCCGCATCGTCGCGGTGCCGCTGGTGGTGCTGTGCTTTTTTCTCGAGGGGCATCTGAAATCGAGCGACTTCGCCCGCTGGTCGGCGTTGATCATCTTCCTGCTGGCTTCGATCACCGACTATCTCGACGGCTATCTGGCGCGCGCCTGGCAGCAGACGTCGAACATCGGCAAGATGCTGGATCCGATCGCCGATAAACTGCTGGTCGCCACGTGCCTGCTGCTGCTCGCCGCCGACACCGACCGCCATGCCGGCATCGCAGGCTGGTCGCTGTGGGCGGCAATCATCATCCTGTGCCGCGAAATCCTGGTCTCGGGGCTGCGCGAATATCTGGCGGCATTGAAAGTCTCGGTGCCGGTGACGCAGCTCGCCAAATGGAAGACCGCCATCCAGATGGTCGCCATCGCCTTCCTGCTGGCCGGGCCTGCCGGCGACAAGATCTTCCCGCTGACCACGCAGACCGGACTGGTGCTGCTGTGGATCGCAGCCCTCGTCACGCTCTACACCGGCTACGACTATTTCCGCGCCGGCCTCAAGCACATCATGGACGAGTGAGATGATCACCCGGCTCATTTATTTTGCCTGGGTGCGCGAACGGATCGGCAAGCCTGAGGAAGACGTCGAATTGCCCGCGGGCATCGAGACGGTCGCCGACCTCCTGCGCTGGCTAAAATCGCGGGGCGAGGAATATGGGCACGCGCTGCAATATCCTGATGTAATCCGCGTCGCCATCAATCAGGAACATGTCGAGCATCGCGAAAAGATAGCCGGCGCGCGCGAGATCGCGCTGTTTCCGCCGATGACCGGGGGCTGACACCATGTCCGGCGCGCCGACGGTGCGCATCCAGCGCGACGATTTCGACGTTGCCGCCGAGATCGCGAAACTGACCGAGGGGCGCGCCGACATCGGCGCCGTGGTGTCCTTCTCAGGACTTTGCCGCGACGAGCAGGGCCAGCTGTCGGCGCTGGAACTCGAGCACTATCCCGGCATGGCCGAGGCCGAAATCACCCGCATCGCCGGCGAGGCACTTCAGCGCTGGCCGCTGCAAGGGCTGACCGTCATCCATCGCCACGGCAAGATCGCACCGGGCGAAAACATCGTGCTGGTGGTGGCGGCGTCCTCGCACCGGCAGGCGGCGTTCGAAGCGGCCAATTTCCTGATGGATTTCCTGAAATCGCGTGCACCCTTCTGGAAGAAGGAGCACCGCGTGGACGGCACCGATGGCGGCTGGGTCGAGGCCAAGGACGCCGACGACCAGGCTGCGGCGCGCTGGAAGGCGCGGCCCGAATAAATCTCGGCGCAGCCATGTATTGACCGCATTCCCTTGGCCAAATCGCATCGGCAAAAAGGGAGCAAGGGCATGCTGGACAGGATCGCCGAATTCTTCGTCTTCGGTTTTGTGCCGCTGGTTATCGGCGTTCTGGCCGTTCCCGAGCCTTCCGTCGCCGCCGAGAAAACCCTGAAGGGCGAGGTGATGTATCGCGAGCGCATCGCGCTGCCGCCCAACGCCGTGCTGTCGGTTCAACTTGCCGATGTATCGCTGGCCGATGCGCCGGCCGCCATTGTCGGCGAGCGCAAGGTAGCGCCGGCCGGCCAGGTGCCGATCAAGTTCGAGATCAGCTTCGATCCAACGGTGATCCGGCCCAACATGACCTATGCGCTGCAGGCGCGCATCACCGCCGACGACAAGCTGCTGTTCGTCACGGACTCGCGCTATCAGGTCGATCCGCTCAGCGAGGCGCCGCAGGCCATTGTGCTGAAAATGGTGGCGCCGAGCGACAAGCCGACCTCGGCCTCGCTGTTCGGCCAGAGCTGGCTAGTCGAATATATCGACGGTATCGGCGTGATTTCGGAGCCGCAGGCGACGTTCCGGGTCAGCGAAGCCGGCAAGGCGGGAGGCAGCGGCCCGTGCAACGCCTATTTCGCCACCGCCGAGGTCGAAGGATCGACGATCGCGGTCAACGACATCGGCTCGACCTACAAGGCCTGCGCGCCGGAGGTGATGGCCGAGGAAAAGGCGCTGTTCGAGGCGCTCGCCAAGGCGGCGTCATACCGTGTCGATGGCGGCAAGCTGATCATCGCCGACAAGGACGGCCGTGACATTTTGCGATTCAACGCAGCGAGCTAAGAATCAAGACTGCGGCGGCGGGGGCGCCGGCGTCAGGCCGAACCGGCGCATCAGGTCCATCAGCCTGGTGCGGTCTGGCGGGCCGCCAGTGCTGAAGATGGCGAAGGCCTCGCGAAAATATTCCGGGCCGATCGCCGCCGGTGTCACCACGCACAGCACCTTGGCGGTCGCGGCGGTGTCGTTGTCGAAGCGATGGACCGCGCCGCGCGGAATGCACAGCGCCTGGCCCGGCCCGATATCGTGCCGGTGTCCGTCGACGGTCAGCATCAGCACGCCTTCGATCCCGTACATCGTCTCTTCATAGTGATCGTGGCTGTGCGCCGGGGCGGGCAGGCGCTGCGAGCCGGCGACCGTCAGTTCGAAGGCGGCGATGCTGCCGTTCGACTGGTCGCCGGTAAGCAGGAAGCGCACGGCAAGGCCGCCATGGCTGATTGTCTCGTCGGCCGGATTGACGCTGATCTGGCTAGCTCTGTCTAGCATTTCACCCTCCCATGTGGTAAATCCGATTTACCGAAATGAGTAAACTCGATTTACCCGAGTGTCAATGCCATTATCCAGGGAAGAACCACCAAAGAAGCCACCGCTGATCGGTGCACTGCTGCGCGTTCCGGCCATGGCCATTCACCGCAAGCTGATCAGGGATCTCAGGGCGTCGGGTTTCGAGGACCTCAGCCCGCCGCATATGGCGGTGATCCAATATCCCGGCCCGGATGGCCTTCGGCCGAGCGCGCTCGCCGAGCGCGCCGCGATGAGCAAGCAGGCCATGAATCAACTGCTGAAGACGCTGGAAGCGATGGGTTATATCACTCGCTCGGCGGCACCCGATGAGAGCGGCGGGACCGTCGTCCACTTCACCGACCGCGGGCGCGCCGCATACCAGAAGATGGCCGACATCCTGCTCGACGTCGAGCGGGAATGGGCCGAGGAACTGGGCGAGAAGCGTTTCACGGAGCTGAAAACGCTGCTCGGCGACCTCTGGGACACGCCGCTCATCCGTTGAAAGCGGCATGAAGCCGAAGCCGGGACCTGACCAAAGAAAAAGGCCGGCGAAGTGCCGGCCTCTTGCATACATTGGTTCGCGTCGGCTCAGCCGACGATCTCGGTGTCGGAGAACCAGTACTTGATCTCCTGCGCGGCGGTTTCCGGCGCGTCGGAGCCGTGCACGGAATTCTCGCCGATCGACAGCGCGTGGACCTTGCGGATGGTTCCTTCGGCGGCGTTGGCCGGGTTGGTCGCGCCCATCACTTCGCGGTTCCTGGCAATGGCGTTTTCGCCTTCCAGAACTTGCACGATCGTCGGCGCCGACGACATGAATTCCACCAGTTCGCCGAAGAACGGACGATCCTTGTGGACGGCGTAAAAGCCTTCGGCCTCGCGGCGGCTCATCCACACGCGACGTGAGGCGACGACGCGCAGGCCGGCCTCTTCCAGCATCCTGGTGATGGCGCCGGTAAGATTGCGCCGGGTCGCGTCCGGCTTGATCATGGAAAAGGTGCGTTCGAGCGCCATGGGGTCGTCCTTGTCTTGAGATGGAAAGTCTTGAGATCGGAATGTGGAGTGGCGGGCTCTATACAAGCCGCCCGGCCCATTGCCAAGGGGAGGCGCCCCGGCAGCGTTATTCGACCGCGACCGCCCGCATGGCCGTTCGCAACGCTGTGGTCAAAGGCAAGGCTTTGCGGGAAAATGGCGATTGCGCAGGCACGCACGGTTTCGAAGGGAAACCAGCGGAATGGAAAGACATCGGACCATGTTTGACGGGACGCGCTGGCCCTACCACCACCTCAGGCCGGGCGACATAAAAGGGAGCCTATTGATTATCGGCATTTTTGCTGCCGTGGGCCTTGTTATGCTGCTCTTTCCGGGACTCCGCACAGATACGAACTTCGGCTTCGGCCCCGAATGGCAATGCACGCTGATGCCGAAGGGCGACCCGATCTGCGTCAAGCTGGTCGGCAAAGAGGGCGCGAAGTGACTGTCAGTATCACTACCGCCTGATAACAACGGGCGGCCGCCGGCGCTCCCAGCCCTCGCGCTCCAGCGTCGGCATCTCATGCTCCTCGCTGGGATAGCCGAGGCAGAAATAGCCGATCAGCGTCCACTCAGGCGGGGTGTCCAGGATTGCGGCCATCTCGGCGGCGTCGAGGATCGACACCCAGCCCATGCCGATGCCTTCCGCCCGCGCCGCCAGCCACAGTGTGTGCACCGCCATGACGGCCGAATAGTCGATGGTCGCCGGCATGGTCATGCGGCCGAGCCCGTGGCCCTGTTGCGTCGTGCGGTCGGCGAAAACCGCGAACTGGCAGGGCGCTTCATTGAGACCGGCGAGCTTCAGCCGGGCATAGAGAGCGGCGCGCTCGCCCGAAAAGCATGCCAGCGCCTCGGCATTGCAGCGCTCGAAACAGTCTCTCACCGCGCCCCGCCGCTCGGCGCTCTCGACCACCACGAAGCGCCACGGCTGGCTGAGACCGACGGACGGCGCGACGCTGGCAAGCTCCAGCAGCCGCTCCAGCGTATCCTCGGGCAAAGCCGTCCGCTCGAAGCGCCGCACATCCCGGCGCCAGCGCAGCAGCGTGACCAGCCCGGCGCGAAAATCATCGGTGAAATCGGGGGGTGGTGGCATGGCGATCAGGAGACTTGTGTGGGGAATAGGCAGTAGGCAGTAGGCAGCAGGCAGTAGGCAGTACAGCGCTCAGACCCTATTGCCTACTGCCTATTCCCTAAGCTGCTGCCGCCGCCTCCTTCCAGCAATGCCGGTTGAGCGGACGGGTCGCGTCGTGTCCGACGAGTTCATAGAACAGAATGGTCATTGGCGGCTGCGTCCTCGCGGTCTAATTAGGCGCCTGCGGCTGAAGCGGAACTCGTCGGCGGGAAAAAGATGAAACAGCATTTCATGATGTTCGCGGCCTACAATCAATGGGCCAATGGCCGCATCTACGATGCCGTCGCCGCACTTGACGAAGAAGAGTTCAACCGCGATGTCGGCGCATTTTTCGGCTCGATGATGGGCACGCTCAACCATCTGCTGGCCACCGACCGCATCTGGATGAAACGCTTCACCGGCGAGGGCGACGCGCCGGCAAAGCTCGACGCCATCCTGCACCGCGCATTGCCTGGTCTAAAGCTGGCGCGTGAGGCCGAGGACAGGCGGATCGTCGACTGGGTCGGCGGTTTGACCGAAAAAGCTTTGTCCGGCCGCTTCTCCTACATGACCGTTTCCGACATGCGCACCGTCTCGCAGCGGCTGGCGCCGGCGCTGGGACACGTCTTCAACCACCAGACCCATCACCGCGGCCAGGCGCATACCATCCTGACCATTCTCGGCCGGCCTTCGGTGCAGCTCGACCTGGCGTTTTTCCAACGCACCGACGAAGGCCGCGCCTACGCCTGATCTCCTGACCGCGCTTCCCGTTTAAACGCACGGGAGCGTTAACCGGTGCATTTGCGCGGCCGTCGATGCCCGGCACCAGCTCTGGATCCAAGCCGGGTTTGAGGACCCTGTCGGCACAACGCTGCCCGGTGACTGGGCCAGATGGCTGGGCTGTCAGTGGCCCGCCTTTTGTGGGCCTTCGGCTCCAGGCCGCCGCAGCCACAACCCGCTCCAACTCCGGTGGAATTTCTGTCGAGAGAATTAAACAAAGTTTAAATATTGAAGCAAAAACATATTTTTTTTTAGCAGACCAGTGCACGCCTTGAGAACTACAATCCTTATTCTTGGAAAAAATAAAGAAACTATAAGGAAGACTCGTGCGTAGCTGTGAGTGCATAAGCATATGTCTGCTTTGGTTTGCTGGCATGTTGCAATGCACAAAGCAGAACGGCAACAAGGAGAGTGTCATGGTTAATATCACTCAAAAAATCGCTAGAACACTGGCGGCGGGTGCAATTATCGTCATTTTTGCCGCTCCCGCGAATGCAGGCGGCGGAATTGGCGTCGGTGTCGGCGCATCTATCGGCGGTGCTGGCGGCATCAATGCCGGTGTTGGCGCTTCGATCGGCGGCAGCGGCGGGGTCAAGGCCGGTGCCGGCGCCTCGGTTGGCGGCAGCGGCGGTATCAAGGCGGGTGCTGGCGCAACGGTCGGCGGCAATAGCGGCGTTACAGCAGGCCTCGGCGCCTCAGTCGGCGGTAGCAGCGGCATTAAGGCTGGCGCTGGCGCGACGGTCGGCGGAGCCGGTGGCATCAATGCCGGTGTTGGGGCCACGGTCGGCGGCAGCGGAGGTATCAATGCCGGTGTCGGCGTCAACGTCGGCAGCGGCATCAACGTCGGTGTCGGCGTCGGCATTGGCGGAACGCCGGGCACGCCCGGTACCCCCGGCACTCCAGGAACTCCTGGAACACCAGGCACCCCTGGGACACCCGGTATCGTCGCTAGCATGTCGAACAGCCAGCTGACACGTATGAAGAAGCGCTGCGTCGATGTGCTCGCCAGCGAGGGCACCTACGACAGCGATCTGCGGCAGCTATGCCTTATGATCTCGCGTCGCTGAGACAGGTTTCGCCGGGAGTGTCGAGCCAGCCGTGAGGCTTTACGGCACTCTCCTACCGCATGGCCCAGACTTCCCGAGGGACATGCGCTGACGAGAAGCCTCCGGCCAGTCGGAAAGCCCGCCGCGCAAGTGGCGGGCTTTTTGTCGCCACTCACAAGGCAACCGATCGCGCCTTTCGATTGCCGGAGTTTTTTATCGTTTAACGGAAACGGTGAAACGCGCTATCCCTTTGTCTTGGTAATTCTCAGGGAAAGCGCCCACGCGCTTCTCCCGGGAAAGCTGCTCACACTTTCCTGGAATTGTTCTGGTTAACCACATTCGAATTGCAGGTAAGATTTTAGGGTTTCATTTGTGTTCCCGCTGCAAAATGGCGAACACAGTGGGAGAAATGGCATGCGGGTCGATCTTTCGCCCACGAGCTTGGGCAGGGTCATAGCAGTCACGGTTGTCGGCACGGCGATCTGTATCGCGGCGGCCTTCCTTGTCGATTCCTACAATTTTCCGTCGCTGTCGCCCGAAGCGTTGCGCTGGGCGCAGCTCACCGACCTGTTGCTGCCGCTCGTGCTGGGTGGATCGTTCTTCTCTTTCCTGATGTACAAGATGCGCCAGCTGGCGATCGCCCAGAAGAATCTGAGCATCGTCGCGGCGACCGACAGCCTGACCGCGGTGTTCAACCGCGGCGCGTTTTCGATGCTGGTCGAGGCCTATCTCGAACAGGCGCGCAGCCAGGCCGTCGTCGATGCCGGCGCCCTGCTGATCGTCGACGCCGATCATTTCAAGACCATCAACGATCGATTGGGCCACGATTGCGGCGATCAGGCGCTCAAGCTGATTGCGCAGACGATCAAGGCCCAGCTGCGCGGCGCCGACATCGTCGGACGCATCGGCGGCGAGGAGTTCGCCATCTTCCTGCCCGGCGCCGACCCGTCGCAGTCCTGGCTGGTTGCCGAGGGGATCCGGCGGCGCATCCGCGAGGTCGAGTTTGCCCCGGATGGGCGGCCCTGTCCGCTCTCGGTAAGCATAGGCGGCGTCGCCTTCAGCGGACCCACCACCTATGCCGACATGTTCCTGACGGCCGACCGGCACCTCTACAAGGCCAAGTCCAACGGCCGCGACCAGGTCAGTTTCGAAACGACCGGGCCGCGCGGCCTGCTCGCCGGTGATCCGACGTTGCATTGAGGGCTGGGACCGGTGCGCCGACAGCTCGGCGTAGCGCCTTACGCAATTCCAAGAAAAGTGTGTGTTCCCAGGAAAGCGCTTAGCGCTTTCCTTCGGAATTGCGTCAGAACAAGAAATAGAGTGTTTCGCCGTTTCCCTAAACGATGAAACGCTCTAGAGATAAGCATTTACAGATCAGGCGAGGCGTCTACTATCTGAGTAGGGATGATTCAGAGAGAATTGCCGAATGCTCATACATTTTGTCGATATTTTCGCCGTTGGGACATGTTTTTGTATTTTGGCCGATCCTTGCGCGCTATATTCGATATAGATGGTGAGGTCTTGGGTGGCAAACTTGGCTCTTAGAGCTGAGGTGGTCACCGAGCGTGGGCGTGGTTGGAGGCAGGATGGTATTTTCGGCAAGTAATTTTCTTTTCTTCTTCCTGCCTATCGCACTTGCCATAGCTCTTTTTGCCAAGCCCTCTGCCTTTCGGCCAAGCCTGCTCGTTCTGAGCTTGGCATTCTACTATTGGTCGTCAGGGTCCTATGTAATCATACTCATCGCGGATGTAGTCATCGCCTATTTCGGCGCGCTGGCTGTCGACCTTTGCAAAAGCGCGAGATTGAGAAATGCAGTTGTCGGGGCGGCAATCGTGCTGCTGGTCGGCATTCTCGTGTTCTTCAAATATCTCAATTTCATAGCGGTGAACGTTGACCTCACTTCAGGCAGCAATCTGTCGGCGACATTCGCCGGCATAATCCTCCCCATCGGCATATCCTTTTTTACCTTTCAGGCATTGTCTTACCTGATCGACGTCTACCGTCGTGAAATTCCTGCAGAGCGCAATGTCGTGCTCTTCAGTACGTACTTCACATTTTTTCCGCACCTGATTGCCGGCCCGATTGTGCGGTTCCGGGACGTCGTGGATGATTTTCGAGCGCCGAGAATATCTCTCGAGAACTTCTCCACTGGGGCCACCCGCTTCGCTCACGGCCTCATGAAAAAGGTGATCATAGCCGATGGTATTGCGCCGATCCCCGATGCCATTTTCGCCGCACCCCACGACACCATAGGTTTTGCCACGGCATGGCTGGCGGCCGCGACCTACGGCATCCAGTTGTATTTCGACTTCTCCGGCTATTCCGACATGGCCATCGGGCTTGCCCGCATGTTCGGCATCCGCTTTGCGGAAAATTTTGAGAGACCCTACGCCAGCCGTTCGATCACCGAATTCTGGCGACGCTGGCACATCTCGCTTTCAAGCTGGTTTCGCGACTATCTCTACATCCCGCTGGGGGGAAGCCGGCATGGCAGGATCGCGACCTATCGAAACCTGTTGATCGTCTTCGCGGTAACCGGCCTCTGGCATGGCGCCTCCTGGACGTTTTTCTGCTGGGGTATGTTCCACGGGCTTTTCATCCTGGTCGAGCGCGTGGCCACCGGCACCTGGCCGAAAGTGCTGGAGAAGGGGTGGCTGCGATATGCCTATTTCCTGCCGGTCGTGATGCTGAGCTGGCCGCTGTTCCGCGCGACGTCGCTTGAACAGGCAATGTCTTTGTGGAAGGCGATGGCTTCGCCCGTCGCCGCTGGTGCATTCAGCCTCGATGCGGCTGCGCCGATAGCCACGACCAGCCTGATCGCCCTTGTGGCCGGTGCGGCAATTTACGTTTTGCCCGGCCGGCTTTCGTTCGGCCAGTTGCTGACAAGCGAGACCAGAGGCGATAAGCTGTATGTCGCCGGCGCCTGCTACACGGTTGTTGCCCTGATGGTATGTCAGGTGTTGGCGCTGAGCGGTGGCTACACTCCGTTCCTGTATTTCCAATTCTGATGAAAACAGCCAGAAAAATATGCAGCGCAATAGTCACCGCGGCCTTCGTGGTCATCATCGCGTCGCCGCTGTTGGTGCTGGCTGTTCGCGGCGCCGTTGAACCTTATGGTCAGAAGGACTTTACCGCTTTTCCTGCGCCGGAATCTCTGCGGGCAAGTTCAAGCGGCGCTTTCGATCAACTGGCTTCCGCCCTTCTGGAGCGTTCCTGGTTAAAGCGGTCCGCCATTTCCATTCGAAATACCGTATTACTCAAAGTCGTTCGCCAATACGACCACAACAACATCGCTACTGGAAGAGACGGCTGGATATACTGGAAAGGCGACTGGTTCGAGGGGAAATGTCAGGAACGGTATAACGTGGAATTGGCTGTCTCACGTATGGATGCCATGATTGACGTCGCCGGTGCTTCCGGCATTGAGATGTATTTTACGATAGCGCCTGATAAGTCGACAGTATATCCAGAATTTCTCGACCCTCACTTTGAAAAATACTGGGCCTGCAAACAGCAGAGTGCCGACCTTCTGCGATCGACGATCAGAGCCAAAGCACCTCGGATTGTTGATCACTTAAGCGCACTGCAGGAGGCAAAAGGACGTTCAAACGGCACCGATCTGTATCGCAAGACAGACACCCACTGGAGCTACTTTGGTGCGGCCATCGCCTTTCGCCAATTGCTCGTAGCGATCTTCCCCGATGGCAACGGGGTGCGGCCGCCAGTACTAGCCGGGAAAATGGCTCAGAATCCGACAGATCTCGAGACGCGTATGCTGCTGGTAGGTAACGGCGAACCCGAAAGTGAGATAGACACCCCGGCGGAAATAGAGGCGCTTTCTTCGTTCAAGCAGGTCGACCAAGCGGTCTCCACCGTAATCTTGCATGATTCGTTCTACAATAAAGTCATAGGCTTGACGCAGCCATTCCGACACGCCGTCGAATACTTTATGGACCTTTCCGATCCACAGGGGATCACGAACGCGGTGCTCGCCAGCCAGCGGCTGATCGTCAGCCGCGTCGAGCGAGCGGTCGTCGATTCGGTGTTGATCGGCCCTCTTTCGTGGTCCAGCACGCTGGGTCAGGCTCTGGTCGCGCGCGACGAGTTGGCTGCTAGGGAATGCAGAGATTTTGCCCCTGCCACCGGTGAGCCGAAGCTTCAAGCTATGGTTGTTGGCGCGAGTGGTTTTCTTGCGACCGCCCCTGATCCACAAATGATAGCCACCGTGCCCGTCTCGGATATCAGCCGAACAACCCCCTGCGTTCGCCTGCAGCTTACGCTGAACAGCCCAGATGTGTTCGAGATCTTTTTTTCACCACACGGAGGCGAGGATGGAGCTTTTGTGGCCGGCCGGTCGATTCAACTACCCCTCGGTGCTGGCGACCACGCGATTGCGCTGGTTCTGCCCAACTATCTTGCCGGAAGCTCCATTCGTATCGACCCAGGTGATTCCGGGCAGCAAACGATCATGAGGGATTTAGAGTTTGGCTGGCATTCGAGCGAAGCGACTCCATGATCCTGTTCCTGGGCAGGTCATTTTCGCGACAATGCCGGAACCCTTGACGGTGAAGTGATGGCTACGACGCAGAAAGAGAGAAACATCAATGTTGAAAGCCAGGGGGATAATGGGAAGAAGGACCGCGGGCATTCAGATCAGCAGTATGCTGGGGAGCGAGCCTAATATATTCTGTGAGGCCCGGTGGAGATATCAGGATCAGTAATTGTCCAAGAACTGCTTGAGGCCTCCGCCGCACTCGGTGAATTAAAGGCAAAAGGAAGGAGTCAACGATGTTGCCAATGAAGGAACCGAGTCACAACAGCCCGCCGGTCCGGTCGTCAAAGGCGTTTGAAACCAACGATTTTCTGCGCGCCCTCGCCAAAGTATGGGCGGACAGATACTCGGTCACTCCGGAACTTCATGAATATGATCACATTTTCGGCCATCTGGTCGCTCGATTGTCGACAGGCGAGGAAATAAAGTTATTCGAAGCACTGAAGCACTACTTTGAGAATGGCGCCGCCAATGCGCAACAGGTTCGAGAGCTTATGACATCATTGGGCTTGCCCAGGGATGCCAGGGCGCTGGAATTTGCAAGCGGCTATGGTCGCGTGACGCGACATTTGAAGGACCTGAATTTAGTTGCCTGCGACATTCATCCCGAAGCGGTGTCCTTTTGCACTGAGGTGCTGAGTGTTGCGGCTATTCCTTCGGCCAGCATTCCCGAACACTGGAAACCTGGCGAAAAGTTCGATTTCATCTTCGCCATTTCGCTATGGTCGCATCTTCCGGACGGCTTGTTTCAGCGCTGGCTGTCTGCGGTGTGCGCCGCTCTCAAACCGGGCGGGTACCTGATGTTCTCCACACACGGCGCGCATGCTGCAAGCGTTGTTCCACAACTTGCCGAAGTCATCAGCAATGGCCAACAATATGGCTATCTTGACGGGTCTGATCAGAAGGATCTAGATCCGTCTATCTATGGCTCCACCGTCGTGTTGCCACCGTATGTCATCAAGGCGATCTACGATGCCACGAATGCACGCATCGTATCGTTCAAGCCAGCCGGATGGTGGGGCTTGCAGGATGAGTGGGTCGTTAGGGTTCCCTGACCGGCTTCCTCCGGTGATATAAGGCAGCGGGGCGGTGATGACCGGCCGCCGCAGCGCGAACTGAGTCCAGTCCATTCGGAGGCGAGCGGATCGGAACGGACAGGGTCGGCCGATCAGACAGGAAGTCGACGATCTTCTTCATCGCTGCTGGCGAGAACGCGTCGTCCCAGTCTGTCGGCCAATTGAAGCGCGAGCCCTGCAGCCGCTTGTCGTATTGATCGACGCGCGAGATGGCGTCCTTGAGCCCGGCGACCACGCCCTCCAGTGTCGGTTCCACCGGGATCAGATTGGTCGAGATATCCCGCAGGCTCTCCGCCGTCTTGTTTTCGAACGTGTTGGTCACGGTCCACATACCGGCCGAGGCCATCTCGAGCGGCACCAGGCTGGGATGCGGCGTCAGCATCAACGAGAGGCCGACATCGTGGTGCGGCAGACGTTGAGTATACGTCTGCAGGTCGGTCTTGGGCATCATCTCCAGAACCACGTCGCGCGTCAGCCTGATCTTGCTGGCGCCGCCGATCGAGCCCATGCCGTAGAATTTCCACTTGTCGGCGTCAAAATCAGGAGAACGAGCTAGCTCTGCAAGCGCCATCATTCCGAGCTCAAACATATTGCGCGCGGCGTGGGCCTCCGGGCGGGCGTAGAAAAGAATGCGCCGCTCGCGATCACGCATGTCGTTTATCGATGGTTTGAATTTCTGAATGGCATTGCGGAATACGGCGTGGTTCTTGTCCGCGCCGGGCTTCGAGAAGACGCCGATCCTGTTCAGCTTGAAAAAATCGCGCAGCAAGGGCGTCGAAAAAAGCTGGAATTGCGGAAAGCGGTAAGACTGCTGGAAAAGCGCGGCGATTGTGTTCATAGGCAGGAAATAGGGTTCATATTCCTGGACCATGAACATGAAACGGTCCTGTCCCAATTCTCGGCTGGCGCGGTGCGCGACATGAGCCCCCCAGCCATTGGTCGCGATGAAGCGATCGTCGGGGCTGACGAACAATTCCTCTTTGCGGTCATGCCGATGCTCGATTTCGATGTCGTCGAACAATCGCTCGATGCCTGGATAGCCCTTGATGCGCTCGCGGGCGAGCGTCATGTCCAACTCCGTACGTTCCATAGTCACGATCCGGACGAGAAAACCTTCCCGGCGCAAGCGAAGCGCCAAGCTGAACATGCCGATATAGCCGCCGAAAATGTATTTGAAGTCGATCGTGGCCAGAAGGATGTTGACGCGCTTTGGCTCGTGGCGCGATACGTGCAACGTCAACGGCTGGATATTGCGAAAAATCCAGTTGTTCTCCATATCTTCGATGCTCAGTATCCCGCCGGCGGCGACGGCCATCGGTAGAGCTTCGGACCCTGTCTTGATCTTGCGGACATATCGCAAGTATTTGGTTTTCCTTAATCGATAGGCGAGATTTCTTGCTCTGGCCCCCAAGGCGGCGTTCATCAGCAGGCCCTCGACGTTCAATGTCGAATGACGCCGCAATATTCTTGAAATTTTCAGACGTATCGGTTCGAAGATACCGGTCGTCAAACGTGGGATTCGGTTGGCCGTCTTCTTGAGGGTGCTCGACATTCCAGGGTTTCGCAGCCGAAGTGTTTCGGCGAATACTGCCTTTTCCAGCGCCCCCGAAAAATCCGCGCGTGCTTGCTGCAGCAAGGTCCTGCCTGCGTCGAGCAGGGCGCGCTTGTTTTTTGCGCCTTTCAGGATGGCTCCTATTGAATAGGAGACCCCGCGGTAGCGCTTGATAACCTGCCCGATAACGTTGGCACCGTGCTGATGGTAATCGTACAGAGGCTCCTCGATATAGGAAATCCCGCCGGCAACCTCGGCGGCAAGCGCGATCCATTGGTCGTGGTAGGCGTCCATCAGTCGCTGCGGAAACGGCAGGATACGGTCTAGGATGTCGCTGCGAAAAAGGCTCGCGGCGCCGGTCACGCTATTGGCAAGGAACAGCGAAAGAAAATCCGTATATTCGTTTTTGCGGTCGGTCCAATATGTGTCGGAGATAACCTCGCGGCCGGTCACGATGCGACAATCGCTGAATGCAAGTTTCTTGCTTTCCGGCAAAGCATGGATGAGCTTCGTCAGTTTGTCGGAGTGCCAATAGTCGTCCTGATCCGCCAGTGCGACGAACTCGGCGTTGACGGGCACCAGCGAAAGGCATTCCTCGAAATTGTTGTAGAAGCCTTTGCGCTCCTTGTTTTTGACATAGACGAACCGGCTGTCGTTTTCGATCAGGTCCAGAATGTCGTTGCGGGAGGCTGCGCTGGAACTGTCGTCGGTGATGATGCAGATCCAGTTCCTATGGTTTTGCTCCCGAATCGATCCGATTTGCCGTTTCAGAAGCTCAAGCGGCGGATTGTAAGCCGCCATGCAGATGGCAACCTTGGCCCCTTTGGCAGGCCACTTCACCTTCACCGGACGACGGTTGGCTCCAGGCTGGAACTCGAAGACAGCAAGCGACTGCTCGATCATCTCTCCCGATTTAAGCTCGGCGAGCAGTCGCAGTTCGCGGCTCTCCGGCTCGGCAATCTCCTCGATCGGCAATATCGTGATGAATTCGGAAAACAGGCTGCCGCCGGTCGGATCCTGTGCGGGATGGAAGTAGTGCACGACATCGGGCCGAGCCCAGGAATGGTTCTTGATTTCGTGCTGCCTGGTTCCGTCCAGGACATAGAGCCGTCTGATCGCGTTGCCGGGACAGAAAGCCCAGCCCTGCAGGTACAAAGCAAGCCCCTTGCCGACGTGAAACGAGCGGCTCGACGGAACGTCGAGTCCGCACATAAGCTTGGGATGCTGAGGCGTATTTTCTCCTAAATCTGGCTGCCCGGTTATAGGGATTCCGGCGACCGGAATTTCGGCAGGTAGTGAGTTGTCTTTGTCGGCGACAGGTTCTTTGCGGAAGTCAAAAAACTGCTGGATGCCGAGTTGCGTTACCGCAGCGAACAGGGCGCCGATATTGGCGCTATTCCACCGGTTACTTGTCGTGCGCGATAATACATCTCGTGTATTCGCCAAGTGTCCACCCATCTGCGCGCCGATATTGTTTTTCCATACCGGTCTATGACATGAGGATCTAGAAAAATATCGTGCCGTTCCTCATGCTGTGATGGCAGGGTAGCCATGAGAGCTCAATTTCACAACATGAATTCGAAGCTTGTCGTCATGTTTCATCTTATACTTTTAACAGAATACCGATCTCAGCTTTCAAATCGCAGAAATTTGCACATAAATTAGGCTCTGTTGTGAAAAGTTATATTTTGTCGTTTATGTCTGGCAATGTACATCCTGGGCGGATGAACACGAACAACCGCGAAATTCAATTTGTTTGGCGGAAAATATCGTTTTTCATAGGTGGGCATGCGGAGTGGGGACGAGGCGCCACGCATGCCCTTCTCGAAACCTGTTCAAAAGGCCGGCGCGATCCGGGCCGATGGCGGCAAGCTCTCCAGTCGCCGCAGTGCCGCTGCCTGCGTCTGCGCTGTCGGATGGACTGGTTCGCCAAACCTGGGACCTGATTTGGCCAGACATGCAGCCCGTGCCGGCAAATGGCAGCAATCCGTGGCCAGCCACCGTCAGCAATTGGCGCTAATCTCCGGCGAGCTGATCTTCGGCCACAACGAGGGCAGGGTGTCCAATCTCATGGACCTCAAGGCGGTGCTGGTCATCGCGCTTATCTTCATTCCGCTGGAGCGGCTGTTGCCGCTGCATGCGGAGCACTCGTCGGCGCGCGGGCATTGGCCGAACGACGTCGTCTACCTCTTGTTCAACGGCATCATCATCAAGATTGCCCTGATCATCGTCATCGGCACAGCCATGCTGCTGCTGCACCAGCTTGTTCCGGCCGGACTTACGCAGGCGGTGCGGTTGCAACCGGTCTGGCTGCAGGCGATGGAGGTTCTGGTGCTGGCCGATACCGGCTTCTACCTGTCGCATCGCGCCTTTCACGCCGTCCCGTTCCTGCGGCGCTTCCATTCGATCCACCACAGCGTCGAGGAGATGGATTGGCTGGCAGCGCACCGCGTCCATCCTGTCGACCAGATCCTAACCAAATCGGCGTCGTTCCTGCCGGTCTTCGCGCTCGATTTTCGACCCCCGCCATACTGATCTTCACATTGGTCTGTCAGTGGCAGTCGCTGTTCATCCATTCGACACGCGTATCAGGGTCGGACCGTTGAAATGGCTGCTGGCGTCACCGCAATTTCATCACTGGCATCATGCCAATGAGCGCGAAGCCTGGGACAAGAATTTCGCCGGGCAGCTGCCTTTGCTCGACATGCTGGGAGGCACATTGTTCATGCCCGACAGGATGCCGCAGAATACGACACCGATGACCCGGTTCCCTCGCTCTATCATCAGCAGCTTGCCTATCCCTTTGTCGGCGATCAACTCTTTGTCGGCAACACCGAACA
Organism: Mesorhizobium sp. C416B; assembly: GCF_030323165.1. Lineage (NCBI taxonomy): Bacteria > Pseudomonadati > Pseudomonadota > Alphaproteobacteria > Hyphomicrobiales > Phyllobacteriaceae > Mesorhizobium > Mesorhizobium sp. C416B. The sequence continues at coordinate 1,311,585 of NZ_CP100471.1, read as the reverse complement.
GACCGCCCCGTCGGCAAGGCTGGCAGAGGCCTCGCCGACGTCTGCCGGCAAGTCCGAGTGATCTTTTTGCTGGGCAGGCCCGGTCCCGGCCGTCTCAGACGGCGTAGCCGCCATAACCATGTGCGACCGGCTTGACCGAGACGGCCGGCTGGACCGCGGGCCAGAGGATGCCTGCCGTGACTGCAAAGGTGATCAGGGCATCGCGTGCGGCCTCAGTCGAGATTTCGCCGGCGCGTGCCGCCTCGCAAGCCCTCACGGCCGCGCCATAGCTCAGGCGCCGGCGTGACGGCGGAAATTCGGTCAGGAAATCATGCATCTCGAACAGCGAGGCGAGCATGCGTTTGTGGCCGGCGCCAACGCTAACGGCAACCGGGGTGAAGAACATCGCGTCGTGCATTCTGGCCTCTCTGGATGGGCGGAAGGCGGCGGTCGCCGCTCTCCGATCGCGGGTTGGACGCCAGAAAACGCGGCCGGCGGCCCGAGGTTCCCTGAGAGATGCCATGACAGGACGATTTGCTCTTGAGGTCGCTCCCTGCCGGCTTTCGCGGTTGCGGCTATTTCCACATGCCGCGCATGCGGGCGCCGAGGTCGACGCGGACTTCAGGTCTGTGGCGCGGATCGTCCTTGGCGTGGACGCTCGCCCACGACGTCTGCTCGAAGGCGCCGAGGATCGAGGCCGGGATGAAACGGGTTCGCGAGGCATAGACGTGGCGGTCGCCGCGCGCTGCCTGGCCGTGAGTGAAGAAGCGCTGCGGCGTCACCAGATGCAGGCCGTCCTTGGCCCGCGTCATCGCGACGTAAAGCAGCCGGCGCTCCTCCTCGATGTCTTCCTTGGTGCCGACGCCGAGATCGGCCGGGATGCAGCCATCGACGGTGTTGAGCACGAAGACGTTCTTCCATTCCTGGCCCTTGGCCGAATGGATGGTCGATAGGATCAGATAGTCCTCGTCGCGGTGCGGCGGCCCGGCCTGGTCGCTGGTCGCATCCGGTGGATCCAGCGTCAGCTCGGTCAGGAAGCGCTCGCGCGAAGCATAGCCTGAACCGATCTGCTCGAGCTGCATGAGGTCGGCCCGCCGCGTCGTCGCATCATCGTGCATGCGCTCGAGATGCGGCTCGTACCACAGCCTGACCTGTTCGAGATCGGCCGGCCATTTCCCCGACCGGGCGCGCAGGCCGGAATAGAGTGCAACGAAGGCCGGCCAGTCCTCAGCCGCGCGTTGCGGCGGCCGGTAGCGGGCCAGCCCCATCGCGTCATCGAGCGATGTCGCCATGGTCTCGACGATGGTGCTCGCCGCCGAAGGGCCGATGCCGGGCAGCAGTTGCAGCACGCGGAAGCCGGCGACGCGGTCGCGCGGGTTCTCGGCAAAACGCAGCACCGAAAGCACGTCCTTGACATGGGCGGCGTCGAGGAATTTGAGCCCGCCGAACTTGACGAAGGGGATGTTGCGGCGCGTCAATTCGATCTCCAGCGGGCCGCTGTGGTGCGAGGCGCGAAACAACACCGCCTGCGATTTCAGCACCGTGCCGGCCTCGCGCTCGGCCAGGATGGCCTGGCAGACATAGTTCGCCTGCTCCGCCTCGTCGCGCACGCTGACCAGTTTCGGCCTTTGCGAGGATTTGCGCTCCGACCAGAGGTTCTTGGTGAATCGCTCCGACGCCTCCGAGATGACCGCATTGGCTGCCGCCAAAATAGTCTCGGTCGAGCGGTAATTGCGCTCCAGCATGATGACATCGGCGGCTCGCGCGAATTGTTGCGGGAAATCGAGGATGTTGCGCACTTCCGCGGCGCGAAACGAATAGATCGACTGCGCGTCGTCGCCCACCACCGTCAGTCCGGCGCCGTCCGGCTTCAGCGCCGAAAGGATCGAGGCCTGCAGCCGGTTGGTGTCCTGGTATTCGTCGACCAGCACATGGTCGAAACGCGAGCCCAGATGCGCCGCGATCTCCGGCTCGGCGGCCATCTGCGCCCAGTAGAGCAGGAGGTCGTCGTAATCGAGCACGTTCTGCGCCTGCTTGGCCTCGACATATCCGGCGAACAGCGCCTTCAGTTGTTCGGCCCAGCCGGCACACCACGGAAAGGCCGAACCCAGCACCTCGCCAAGCGGCGCCTGCGCGTTGACGGCGCGCGAATAGATCGCCAGGCAGGTGCCCTTGGTCGGAAAACGGCTTTCGGTCTTCGAGAATCCAAGTTCATGCCGGGCAAGATTCATCAGGTCGGCGGAATCCTCGCGGTCGTGAATGGTAAAGGCCGGGTCAAGGCCGATCGTCAGCGCATAGTCGCGCAGCAGCCTGGCGCCGATGCCGTGAAACGTACCGGCCCAGGCCAGCGCGTCGGCGATGACGGCCGCGTCTCGGCCCAGCACCTCGCCGGCGATGCGTTCGACCCGCCTGGCCATTTCGGTGGCGGCGCGGCGCGAGAATGTCATAAGCAGAATGCGTCTGGGATCAGCTCCCTTGACGATCAGATGCGCGACCCGGTGGGCGAGCGTGTTGGTCTTGCCGGAGCCGGCGCCGGCGATCACCAGCAGCGGCCCGGCGATCTGGCCGTCGCCATGTTCGACGGCGAGCCGCTGCTCGGCGTTGAGCTTCGCCAGATAGGCGGGCTGCAAGGACGAATCAATGATGGCGATGGTCATCGCCTATCAAGCATCGTTTCCGCTTTGTTCGCAACGGGCCGAAGTCGCCCTTATCGCCGTGGCGCGACACCCGTCGCCGCCGACGGGCGCCGCAAGGTGGCGCGTTCGTCGCCAGGCACCGGCAACGGATCGAAATTGTCGGGCACGTCCTTGATGATCTCCTTGGCGATGCGATAGGTCGCGTAAGCGAAAAGGCCGGTAATGAGCAGACGGATCATGGCGCGATCTCCTTTGGGCAACCAACCTCAGAGCCGCCGTTTGGTTCCAGCCGACGCGGTCCGTTTGCGAGCGTGCAACCAAAGCTGAACCACCTCGTTGCCTTACGAAGGAGAGGGCAGACCTAGGAGGTCGCCATGAAGAGGCTTCTGATTCTATTGGCCGCCAGCTTGGCGCTCGCCGCCTGCGACGGCGACATCCAGCCAACCAAAGCCCCGGTGCTCGATCAAACTCCGCAGACGGATTCGGCGCCAAAGCCGGCGGCCAGCGGCGATCAGCCGGCGCAATGATCGTTTTCCGGCGGGAGACGAGAAATGGCTTTCAGGAGAAGAAGGCCGGCGCCGCTTGGGAGGTGAGCTGATAGCGCCGGCCAGGCGGATATCAGGTCCGCCGCAACAACCGAAGATAGCTGAGTCTCTCGCCTGCGTCATGAGGTGGCAGTTTTCGTGCCGGTTCTGCTCATGCCGTCTGCGCAAAACCAGCAGAAAAGACGACAAATCCCGCAAGGCCGCGGAAAGAATCCGACCTCAGGCAATGGCCTTGCGCAGCACCGGGCCGCCGGCAATCCCGGCGTCCAGCTGGCACTGCGTCAGCGCCGCCTCGGCCATGATCCACTGCTTGAACAATTCCACCTTGCGCGTGTAGGGCGCGGTGACCGGGCAGACGAAATACCAGCCGGCGGTGTTGGGGTGATGCACGGCAAACGGCGCGACCAGCCGCTCTGCGCGGATCTCGCTCGCCATATAGGCGCGGTTGGCGACTGCAAAGCCCATGCCGGCATTGGCCGCCTCATAGGACATCATGCAGGAATCGAAATAGATGCTCTTGGTCTCACCGAGCACGGAACTCGCGCCGGCAAAACCCAGCCACGACTGCCAGTTCTGCGTGCAGGTGTCGGAATGCAGCAGCGTGAAATGCCTGAGGTCGTCGGGCGTCACCTGTGACGGCGGCCTATCGCCGAGAACCTCGTGGAACAGCTTCCTGCTGCACACCGGCGTCAAATCCTCCTTGAACAGCAGGTCCGCCTTGAGGTCGGGAAAGCTGCCGTCGCCATAGCGGATCTCGAGGTCGAACTCGGAGGTGGCGAACTCATTGGTGGCGTAGGAGGTCGAGACCCGCATTTCGATTTCGGGATATTGCCGCTGGAACAGCGGCAGGCGGGCAAACAGCCAGCGCGCCGCGAACGTCGGCAGCACCGAAATCTTCAGCACATGCGCCTGCGACTGTCCGGTCGCCTCCATGCTGGCCGCCACGATGCGCTCCAGCGCCTCGCGAACGCGCGACACATAGGTCTCGCCTTCGGGTGTCAGCGACACCGCATTGCCGCCGCGCTGGAAGATCTTGAAGCGCAGCTGTTCCTCGAGGCTTTTGACGCGCTGGCTGACGGCGGAAGCAGTAATAAACTGCTCTTCGCCCGCGCGCGTGAAGTTACGGTGCCGGGCGGCACTTTCGACAATCTTCAGCGAATTGAGGTTGACCTGACTGAGCAGACGCACGCGTTTCGACCTTAAGCTGGGCTTACACTAGCACCAGCATTCCTAATTTTACAGGGGTGGGGAAATTAATCGACAGTTTACCAAGTGATGCCCCCATCCTGGAGAAGTAGAATGAACGCCCATACCATACCTGAACTGCGCTACGCGATGAGCCGAGAAGCCATTATCGGCCATGAGACGGCCTGGAAAGTGTCGGGTTTCGGCGTTGCGCAGTATCTGCATGGCTACGACCCGGCGCTGCTGGCGGCGATCGAAGAGGCGGCGTTGAAGCTCAAGGCCAGCCACGCCGTCCACAAGCACCTCGACCTTACCTTCATCACCGGCGCCGACCGTTTTATCCCGGAGATCAAGGAGTTGCTGCATGACAAGCTGCGCCTGGAACGTCTGTCCGACATGATGGGCACCAAGCTCGAGCCCTATCCGCTGTCGATCGTCGGCTCGACCGTCACTTTCATGAATCCCAAGGACGGCGCCGTCGATTGGCATTGCGACGGTGTCCCGGTCACCGAACTCATTCCGCTGTCGATCAGCAATCCGCTGGTCGGCGGCCATCTCGAAATCTACTGCGACGATTCCGAGACCGGCCGCGCCATCCTTGAATCCGGCCGCGAGATTCCGCGCAACCAGGTCATGCGCATCGACCACAAGATGAACTACGCCACGCTCGGCCAGTTTCTCGGCGTCCTGCACCGCACCGCGCCGATCCAGCTCGGCTCGCGCGTCACGCTGGTCCTCAACCAGCGCTCGGTGGCCAAGCCTTATGTCGACGACAATCGCATGTTCTATCTCGCAGCCGACAATGATCAAGATCGCGAATGGGTCAACGAGCTCGCCGAAGACGTCTGGACGAACCAGCTGCCGGCCTATCGCCGCTTCGAGGAAGAACGTCCGGTTACGGCGGCGGCCGATGCGCCGGTCCCGGGCGGGTCAAGGGAATCCTGGTAGCCAGAGCATAGAAGTGGACGCCGGTTTGGCCGTCGGTAACATCATGGTCGGCGATAATGACAAGGCACCGTCTCGGCGATTCCGGGATGGATCGGGCTCGCCATCGGCCCTGGTCTTCGCCGCCGGCGCGGTCGCCCTGTGGTCGACCAACGCGCTGGTCGGCAAATCGCTGCTGGCCAGCCATCCGGTGTCGCTGGTGCAGTTGCTGCAATTTTGTGGAGCGGCTCTGGTGTTCGCCGTCATCCATCTGGCGAGCCGGAAGAGGGGCCTGCAAGACGCAGCCTTTTCCAAGGGTGCTGACGGCACCCTGGCGCCGGTCGCGGTCGGCTTTATTGGCCTGGTCGGCACCATGGTGCTGCAATACATCGCCTTTGCGTCCATGCCGGTGATCGAGGCCAATCTCGTCGCCTACACCTGGCCGCTGATGGTCGCGGCGGCGGTCATCGTGCTGGGCAAGCGGCAACGCCCCGTGCTTCTGGGTTTGACTGCCGTGCTCGGCTTTGTCGGCGTGGCGCTGGTGATCTCGGGTGGCCGCGGCCAGCCTTTTCTCCAGGGCAGCATCGTCGGCTATCTCGCTGCCTTCGGCTCGGCGCTGTGCATGGCCTTCTATTCGATTGCGGTCGCCCGCCTGGCCACACCGTCGGAGCGTTTGCTTTTGCCTTCGGCATTGGTCGGCGTCGGCCTGACCTTGCTGTGGTGTATTCACGACGGCGCAGCCTGGCCATCCAGCGAGCACCTCCTGCTTGGCCTCTATCTCGGCGCCGGTCCGATGGGGCTGGGATATTATTTCTGGTCGCGCGCCTTGAAGCTTGAAGGCGGTGGCAAGGTTGCGGTCATCGCCTATCTGACGCCGATCGCGTCGACGCTGCTGCTGACACTGTCGGGCGAAAGGCTGACGCTGACCGCGATAGCCGGTGCGGTCCTCGTCATCGGCAGCTGTATTGCGGTGGGCATAGAACGCTCGGAGGCTGAACATGCTTGACGACGATGAACGCCTCGCCAGACAGGAAGCATTCTGGCTGATCAAGGAGTTCGGCGCCGAGGCGCCGCTCTATGCCGCCATGAAGGCCGAAAAGGCGATAGAGCAAAAAGATTTCGGCCGGTGCGCCCGCTGGAAGCGCATTCTGGAGATACTGGCCGACTCCAAACCTGCCGGGTCCGTGCAGTTGAAATCTGCTGGCGCGAAGTCGGCCGTTTCCAAGTATTAGATTTTCTAATTTGCAACGTTGCAACCTGTTGTGGAAACATCCTCCTGTTCCGATTCTTGATCGTTTATTGAGACTTAGCGACCCGTTGGGGGGTGCAGCTAGGTCGATACATCAAGAGAAGTCTTAAAAAAAGCCGGCAACTTCATGACCGGCGGGAGAAACAGAATTGCACACCATCGACAGCAAGACCGCTATTGAACTGACTGCTGACATCGTCTCGGCCTATGTCGGCAACAATCCTCTCCCTGCGTCCGGCCTGCCGGATCTGATCGCCAGCGTCAGCGCATCGGTGCGCAAGCTGGGCAGCATTGCCGCCGTGGAAAGCCCCGCGCTGAACCCCGCTGTCAATCCGAAGCGGTCGGTGTTTCCCGACCACATCGTCTGTCTGGAAGATGGCAAGAAATTCAAGTCGCTGAAACGCCACCTGATGACCGACCATGGTCTCAGCCCGGAGGAATATCGTGGCAAATGGGGCTTGCCGTCGGACTATCCGATGGTGGCGCCGAACTACTCCGCGACCCGTTCGGCACTGGCCAAGTCCTCGGGCCTCGGCCGCAAGCCGGCCGTTCCGGCCGCCGCGGCCAAGGTGACGAAGCGCAAACCCAAAGCCTGAACCAGGCAGCCTCTGAAAAGTCGGTCTGCTGTTTGCAATGGACGGCGCGCTTAAGGCGCGCCGTTTTCATGCCTTATGCCCCCCCGGCGCCCAGGCCCTTGCGAAGCGCCGCCCTCCCGTGCAAAAGCCCCGGCATGCTTATCATCAACGATCTTTCGCTCCGCATGGCCGGACGCTTGCTTCTCGATCATGCCTCGCTGACCTTGCCGGCCGGCACAAAGGCCGGCCTCGTCGGCCGCAACGGCACCGGCAAGACGACGCTGTTCAAGGCCATCACCGGCGACTTTCCCTCCGAGACCGGCTCGATAAGCCTGCCCAAGAACACCCGCATCGGCCAGGTGGCGCAGGAAGCGCCCGGCACCGAGGAGCCGCTGATCGAGATCGTGCTCAAGGCCGATCTCGAGCGCACCGCATTGCTCGAGGAGGAAAAGACCGCCACCGACGCGCACCGCATTGCCGACATCCATATGCGGCTGGCGGATATCGATGCGCATTCGGCGGAATCCCGCGCGGCCACCATCCTCGCCGGCCTTGGCTTCGACGACGCCGCGCAGCGCCGCCCGGCCTCGTCCTTCTCCGGCGGCTGGCGCATGCGTGTGGCGCTCGCCGCGGTGCTGTTTGCCGAGCCCGACCTTCTGCTGCTCGACGAGCCGACCAACTATCTCGATCTCGAAGGCACGCTTTGGTTGGAAAACTACGTGTCGAAATATCCGCACACCGTGCTTCTGATCTCGCACGATCGCGACCTGCTCAACCGCGCCGTCAATTCCATCGTTCATCTCGACCAGAAGAAGCTGACCTTCTGGCGCGGCGGCTACGACCAGTTCGAGCGCCAGTACACCGAGCAGAAGGAATTGCAGGAGAAGGGCCGCGTCAAGCAGGAAGCCGCGCGCAAACACATGGAGTCCTTCGTCGAACGCTTCCGCGCCAAGGCTTCGAAGGCGAGACAGGCGCAGTCGCGCATCAAGGCGCTGGAGAAGATGAAGCCGATTGCCGCGATCGTGAACGACACGGTGCGGCCGTTCTCTTTCCCCGAACCGGTGAAAACGGTGGCGTCGCCGATCATTGCCTTGAACAACGTCAATGTCGGCTACACCGAGGGCCAGCCGATCCTCAAGAAGATGACGTTGCGCATCGATGCCGACGACCGCATCGCCCTGCTCGGCGCCAACGGCAACGGCAAGTCGACCTTCGCCAAGCTTCTGTCGGGCCGGTTGAAGCAGGAGAGCGGCACCATGACGGTGGCGCCGGGCCTGAAAGTGGCGATCTTCGCCCAGCACCAACTCGACGACCTACGCCCGGATGAAAACGCCTATGAGCATGTCCGCCGGCTGATGCCGGAAGCGCCGGAATCCAAGGTGCGCGGCCGCGTCGCCCAGTTCGGTCTGACCACCGAAAAGATGAACACCGCCGCCAAGGACCTGTCCGGCGGCGAGAAGGCGCGCCTGCTCATGGGCCTGTCGGCCTTCGAGGGTCCAAACCTGTTCATCCTCGACGAACCGACCAACCATTTGGACATCGACAGCCGCGAGTCCTTGATCCATGCGCTGAACGAGTTTCCCGGCGCCGTCATCCTGATCTCGCATGACCGGCATCTGCTGGAAGCGACCGCCGACCGCCTGTGGCTGGTCAAGGATGGTGCGGTCAACCCGTATGACGGCGACCTAGAGGACTACAAGACGCTCGTCACCGGCGTGTCCGGCGATCGACGCGGCAAGCGCGAGGCCGAGAAGGCATCAAAGGCCGATCGCCGCCGCGATGCCGCGGCGCGCCGCGCCGCCTTCGAGCCGCTGGCCAAGGAAATCCGCGCCACCGAAGCGCTGATGGACCGCATCCGCAAACGCATCGACCTGATCGAGGATGAACTCGCCAATCCGGCGGTGTACGAAAAGGATCCGTCGACCGCGACCCGGCTCGCCAAGGAGCGCTCGCAGCTGGCACAGCAGTTGGCTGGCCACGAGGAAAAGTGGCTGACCATGTCGGCCGAGTACGAGGAAGGCACGGCGGAGTGATTTACCCTCCCCCTTGTGGGGAGGGTCGATCCGCGAAGCGGAGCGGGGTGGGGGTCCGCGCCGCACCCCACCCCGTCGCTGCGCGCCGACCCTCCCCATCAAGGGGAGGGTAAGATCTGGCCCTACACGCCGCCCGCGAAACCCGCTAAAAACGCCGCATGAACCAGCACGCCAAGGTCAGAATCGGCCACTCCGCCTGTCCGCATGATTGCCCTTCGACCTGCGCGCTCGAGGTCGAACTGCTCGATGGCAACCGCATCGGCCGTGTCCATGGCGCCAAGTCCAATACGTATACGGCTGGTGTGGTCTGCGCCAAGGTCGCGCGCTATGCCGACCGTGTCCACCATCCCGACCGGCTGCTGAAGCCGCTTGTTCGCGCCGACGCCAAGGGCGCCGGCATCTGGAAAGAATCCAGCTGGGAAGCGGCACTCGACCTCGTCGCCGAGAAATTCATCGCGGCCGAGGAAAAATACGGCTCCGAGACCGTCTGGCCTTATTTCTATGCCGGCACGATGGGGCTGGTGCAGCGCGACGGCATCGACCGGCTGCGCCATGCGAAAAAATACTCCGGCTTCTTCGGCTCGATCTGCACCAATCTGGCCTGGACCGGCTGGATGATGGGAGCGGGCGCCTTGCGTGGTCCCGATCCGCGCGAGATGGCGAAGTCCGACTGCGTGGTGATCTGGGGCACCAATGCCGTGGTCACGCAGGTCAATGTCATGACCCACGCCATCAAGGCGCGGAAGGAGCGTGGCGCCAGGATCGTCGTCATCGATGTCTACGAGAACGCGACGATGAAGCAGGCCGATATAGGCCTTGTGCTGAAGCCCGGCACCGATGGCGCGCTGGCCTGCGCGGTCATGCATGTGCTGTTCAGGGAAGGCATGGCCGACCGCGCCTATCTCGAAAGATACACCGACGATCCGAAGGGGCTGGAAGCGCATCTGGAGACGCGCACGCCGGAATGGGCTTCCGCCATCACCGGTCTTGCCGTCACCGAGATCGAGGCTTTCGCACGCCTCGTCGGCACGACGAGGAAAACCTATTTCCGCCTCGGCTATGGCTTTGCCCGCCAGCGCAATGGCTCGGTCAACATGCACGCGGCATCCTGCATCGCCGCCGTCACCGGCGCCTGGCAATATGAGGGTGGCGGTGCCTTCCATTCCAATTCCGGCATCTTCAAGCTCAACCAGGATGTGCTGGAAGGCGCCGCGATGCGCGATCCCAATATTCGCCATCTCGACCAGTCGCGTATCGGCCCGGTGCTGACCGGTGCAGCGGACGCGCTTTACGGTGGCCCGCCGGTGACGGCGATGCTGATCCAGAACACCAACCCGGTGAATGTCGCGCCCGAGCAGCGGCTGGTGAAGCAGGGTTTCCTGCGTGACGACCTGTTCACCTGCGTGCACGAGCAGTTCATGACCGACACGGCAAAGCTCGCCGATGTCGTTTTGCCGGCAACGATGTTTCTCGAGCATGACGACGTCTACAAGGGCGGTGGCAACCAGCACATCACGCTCGGCCCCAAGCTGATCGAACCGCCGGAAGGGCCGCGCACCAACCATTTCGTCATCGAGCAATTGGCGCAGCGTCTCGGCGTCGCAGACCGGCCGGGCTTTGGCCTGACCGAGCAGCAGCATATCGACATCATCCTCGGCAAGCGCGGGCTGGGCTCCTTCGCCAGCCTCAAGGAAGACAAATGGGTCGACCTGCAGCCGGATTTCGAGGCGGCGCATTTCATCGATGGTTTCGGCCATGCCGACAAGAAATTTCACTTCCGCGCCAATTGGAGCGGGCAGGCGGCGCCCAACCGGCCGCCGAAAATCATGGGCCTGTTCGGGCCGGTGGCGGAGCTCCCGGAATTCCCCGACCATGTCGACCTGATCGAGGTCGCGGATGCGGAGCATCCGTTCCGGCTCGCCACATCGCCGGCGCGCAACTTTCTCAATTCGACATTCGCCGAGACACCTGTGTCGAGAGCCAAGGAAGGCCGGCCGGAACTCCTGGTGCACCCGGACGATGCCGCCGCGCTTGGATTGGGCGACGGCGACCGTATCGAGGTCGGCAACCGGCGTGGCGAGGTGGTGCTGCACGCAAAGCTGTTCGAAGGCCTCAAGCGCGGCGTGGTGATCGGCGAGGGCATCTGGCCAAACAGCGCCCATGAGCGTGGCGAAGGCATCAATGTGCTCACCGGCGCCGATGCGCCGGCACCTTATGGCGGCGCTGCCTTTCACGACAACAAGGTCTGGCTGCGGCCGGCGGGCTAAAGCAATTCCAGGAAAAGTGTGAGCGGTTTTCCGTCCGGAATTGCGTAAAAGAGACTGGCTATCCCGGCAGAGGCACCGTCAGCCCCACCTTGACACGGTCCATGGCAACGAAGGTGCGGAATTTTCGGACATTCTTGCTGTCGAAGAACAGTCTGCGCGTCAGGGCCTCATAGGCCCCCATGTCGGCCGCGGTGATGACTAGGATGAAGTCGGCCTCGCCGGTGACGTAGTAGCATTGCTGCACTTCGGGCTCTGCCGAGAATTGCCGCTTGGCCGCGTCGATCAGGTCCGAGCGTTCGCTCTCCAGTTCGACCTCGACGAAAATGTTGATGGGCTGGCCGACCACAACGGGGTTGATGACAGCGACGTTGCCGGCAATGACGCCGGACTGTTCCATGCGCTTGATGCGCCGCTGCACCGCCGGCGCCGACAGGTTGACGGCTTCGCCGATCAGCCGCTGCGGCGTCGTGTTGTCCCGCTGCAGGATGGCAAGGATGGCGAGGTCGAAACTGTCGAGCGAAGGCGATCGAGGCAAAGCGCTATCCTGGCGAAACAAACTTGCATTTCGAAGCGCCAATAACAGCGCTATTTGCGCCTCGGCTGCAATATGATTTCGTCACACCCAAAGGAGGCCACCCGTGTTCCTGCTCAACAGCAATGCCTTGCACCGCCGGCCGCTCGATCCGGTCGATGCCGAAACGCTGGGGAATGCCGGTGCCGATAAGGTCGAGCGCTTTCTTGCCCATCGCGACAATCACCTCGCAACTCCGTTGCATGCATTGCCGACGCTGGCCGGCGAACTCGGCCTCGGCGCCGTCCACATCAAGGATGAAGGCTTTCGCCTCGGTCTCGGCAGTTTCAAGGCGCTCGGCGGCGCCTATGCCGTTTTTCGACTGGTGCTGGAGGAGGCGAGCCGATCGCTTGGTCGGCCCGTTGACGTGGCCGATCTCAACCGGTTCGACGTCCGGGCGGTCGCTGCCGGCATGACGGTTGCCTGCGCCACCGACGGCAATCATGGCCGCTCGGTCGCGGAAGGTGCACAGTTGGTTGGCGCGAAAGCGGCAATCTTCGTTCACGCCGGCGTCAGCGAGGCGCGCATTGCAGCAATAGCCCGCTATGGCGCCGAGATGATCCGCGTCGACGGCAATTATGACGACTCGGTCAGGCAGGCCGCCGAGGTTTCAGCTGAGCAAGGTTGGACCGTGGTGTCCGACACCTCCTGGCCGGGCTACGAGCGCATCCCCGGTCTGGTCATGCAGGGCTATTCGACGATCGTGCGTGAAGCGTTGGGCCAGTTGCCGCAGCCGCCGACCCATGTCTTCGTGCAGGCCGGTGTCGGCGGCATTGCCGCCGCCCTGGCCGGCCATCTCGCCATCGTGCTCGGTGACGCCAGGCCGATTTTCATCGTCGTCGAGCCGGCCCGCGCCGCCTGCGTTGTCGCAGCCGCCCGGGTGGGCCACGTGGTCAAGGTCGCACACGATCAGCCGACGGTGATGGCGATGCTCGAATGCTACGAGGCCTCGCAAGTTGCCTGGCGCGTTCTGGCGCGGGTTGCCGATGCCTTCATGACGGTGGATGAGGAGGAGGCGGTCGCGGTGATGCGGCGGCTGGCACGGCCGGCTGGCAATGATCCAGTGATCGTCGCCGGCGAAAGCGGCGGCGTCGGTCTGGCCGGGCTGATCCGGGCGGTGGCCGACCACAAGGCCGCGCTCGGGCTCGACGACAAATCCCGCGTGCTGCTGATCAACACCGAAGGCGCCACAGACCCGCATCGCTATACCGAGCTGGTCGGGCAGAGCCCCGCCGATGTGCTGGCCGGCAAGCTGAAGGCCGAGGCATAGCCATGATCGGGATCGATGCACAGCGTCTGCTTGGCCGCATCCGGGAACTCGGCGCCGTCGGCCGCGACAGTGAGGAGAGGCTGATCCGGCTCGCCGCCTCCGACACAGACAGACAGGGCCGTGACCTCTTTGTCGGCTGGCTCAGGCAGGCCGGGCTGGAAGTCGCCATCGACCGGGTCGGTAATATCTTCGGCATCTGGCAAAGCCCCGACAATGCCGGGCAGGCGCCGCTGCTCATCGGTTCGCATATCGACACCGTTATCGATGCCGGCATCTATGATGGCTGCTACGGCGTGCTGGCCGGGCTGGAGGTGATCGAGACGCTGCAGGCTTCGGGCTTTTCGCCGTCGCGCCCGGTCGCGGTCGCCGCTTTCACCAATGAGGAAGGCGTGCGCTACACGCCTGACATGATGGGCTCGCTATGCCATGCCGGTGGCGTCAGCGCCAAGGCCGTGCTGGCCGCCATCGGCACGGATGGCAGCGTGCTCGGCCAGGAGCTCGCCCGCATCGGCTATGCCGGCGACCGCGAACCCGGCTTCCTCAAGCCGCATGCCTATCTCGAACTTCATATCGAGCAAGGGCCGGTGCTGGAGCGTGAAGGCGTGCCGATCGGCGCGGTCGAGAATTTGCAAGGCATTTCCTGGCAGCGCATCACCATCGACGGCGCCGCCAACCATGCCGGCACCACGCCGATGTCGATGCGCAGCGACGCCGGCCACGCCGCCGCCCGCATCATCACCTTCCTGCACGATCGGGCCAGGGCTTCAAATGGGCCAACCGTGGCCACGGTCGGCACGATGCGCTTCGAACCCAACGCCATCAACGTCATTCCCGCGCGCGCCGTCTTCACCATCGACCTGCGCGATCCCGACGAACAGCGCCTGCAGGCGCATGAGGCGGCCCTTGCTGCCTATCTCGAGGAGCTTGAGGTTTCGGAGAACGTATCGATCTCGGTCGAGCGGCTCGCCCGCTTCGAACCGGTGCTGTTCGACATCGGCATCGTCGAGCGGATCGAGGCGGCCGCGAAGAACCGCGGTCGCGGCGTCAGGCGCATGACATCGGGCGCCGGCCATGACGCGCAGATGATGGCCCGCCTCGCGCCGGCGGCAATGATCTTCGTGCCGAGCGCCGGTGGCATCAGCCACAATCCGCGCGAACACACTGAAGATGCCGAGCTTGTCGCCGGCGCCAACATCCTGCTTGATGTCGCCAGTGAGCTTGCAAAATAGGTCGGGGAGAAAATGGCTGAGCTCGATCGTGATGTGCTGAAGCAGGAAATGACCGGCTGGCGGCGCGATTTGCACGCGCACCCCGAGTTCGGCTTTGAGGAAAAGCGCACCGCTGCCTTTGTCGCCGCGAAGCTGCGCGAATTCGGGCTGGACGATGTTGCAGAGGGGGTCGGCGGCACCGGCGTCGTTGGCACATTGAAGCGCGGCAGCGGCAACCGGGCGATTGCGCTCAGGGCCGAAATGGATGCGCTGCGCATCACCGAGCAGTCCGCGACCGCCCATCGCTCGCAGAACCCCGGCATCATGCATGCCTGCGGCCATGACGGCCACACCACCATGCTGCTCGGCGCGGCAAAGCTGCTGGCCGCCGAGGGCGGTTTCGACGGCACCGTGCGCTTCATCTTCCAGCCCGCCGAGGAATGGGGCAGGGGAGCGCTGGCGATGCTGGACGACGGGCTGCTGCAGCGCTTTCCCTTCGACGAGATTTTTGGCCTGCACAACATGCCTGGCCTGCCCGTCGGGCATTTCGAGACCCGTGCCGGCCCGTTCATGTCGGCGGAGGACAATTTCGAGATCGTGCTCAAGGGCACCGGCGGCCATGCGGCGCGGCCACATTCCGGGAACGAGACCTTGGTCGCCGCCTGCGCGCTGGTCACCAATCTGCAGACCATCGTCTCGCGCCGGCTGAGTCCCGCCGACATTTCGGTGGTTTCGGTGACCGAGCTGATCACCGACGGCACCCGCAACGCATTGCCCGGCCTCGCCCGCATCCTTGGTGACGCCCGCAGTTTTCGTCCCGAGGTCAGCGCCGAGATCGAGCGCCAGATGCGGGTCATCGCGGCAGGCACCGCCGGTGCCTACAATGTCACCGCCGACGTGACCTATAGCAGGGAATTCGTGCCGCTGCAGAACGATGCCGACCTGGTGGACGCGGCCTTTGTCGCCGCAAGGCGCGTGCTGGCCTATGGCGCCGCCAGCATCGCGGCGGAGCCGATGACCGCCTCGGAGGATTTCGCCCGCTTCCTCGATCACGTACCGGGCTGCTTCGTCTTTCTCGGCAATGGCGAGACCTCGCCGCCGCTGCACAATTCCAGCTACGACTTCAACGATGACGGGCTGTTGCACGGCACGAATTTCCACGCCGCGATCGTCAGGCAAAGGCTGGGCGGCGCGATCGTGAAGTGACGCCTGATCGCCTTCGCAACTGGCCCAAGCGGCACTGCTATCGCCAGCCAGCTGCCGGGTTTAGGGAGATGGCCTGTTGCCGGAGATCGCACGCCGATGGCCAGGGTTTCGCTTCTGGGAATACCGCATGACGAGAACTCGTCCTATCTCAAGGGCGCGGCCGCAGCACCGGCCCTGATCCGGCGCGAACTCAAAAGCGACGCGCACAACTCGTGGAGCGAAACCGGCTTCGATGTGGCGGACAGTTTCGTCGACCACGGCGACATCGACTTTTCAGGCGCCGGCGGTCCATGGGAGCGGATCGAGGCCGAGGTCGGCCGCGCGCTGGATGCCGGCCACCCGTTGATCAGCCTCGGTGGCGATCATGCCATCGCCTGGCCGGTGCTGCGTGCCGTGCGCCGCCGCCATGCCAGGCTAACGATCGTCCAGATCGACGCCCATCCCGACATCTACGATGCCTATCAGGGCAACAGGCGGTCCCACACCTCGTCCTTCGCGCGCATCCTGGAGGAGGGGCTGGCCGACCGGCTGATCCAGATCGGCTCGCACACCCTCGATGATGAGCTTCGTGACCAGCTCAAGCGCTTCGGCGTCGAAATGATCGAGGCGCGGCATTTCAGCGAGGATCTGCAGCTCGATCTCAAGACGCCGGTCTATCTCTCGGTCGATCTCGACGGCCTCGACCCGGCTTGTGCGCCCGGCGTGTCGCACCGCGAGCCCGGTGGTCTTACAACCCGGCAAGTGATCAACCTGATCCAGCGGATCGACCAGCCCATCGTCGGCGCCGATGTCGTCGAATACAATGCAAGCCAGGACGTCTCCAATCTCACCGCGCTGGTTGCCGCCAAGCTGGTCAAGGAGATCGCCGGCATGATGCTCAAGACGCATGGCGCCGGCTGAATCAATCTGGCAGGGCGGCATGGTAGATCATTGTTGCGACTCGCATTTCCAGTGAAAGCCGCCATGCAGCATCCATTGAAAATAGCCATAGCCGGTGCGCTCGGCCGCATGGGCAGGGAGATGGCGCTGGCCGTCGAGACCGATCCCAGGCTGGCGCTCGTCGCCCGCTTTCACAGGCCGGGCAGCGCCGGCGAGGGGCTGGTCGAGCGCGACGAAGCACTGGCGCTTGCGGACGTCGTCATCGATTTCACCACGCCTGCGGCCTCCATCGAATTGGCGAAGACTTGCGCGGCCCGCGGCGGCCCGGCGCTGGTCATCGGCTCGACCGGCTTCGAGCCGGCCGATCTCGCCGCCATCGCTGCTGCTTCGAAGTCCGTCGCCATCGTTCGCTCAGGCAGCTACTCGCTGGGGCTCAACATGCTGGCCGGGCTGGTCGAACAGGCGGCGCGAGCACTTGGTCCCGACACCGACATCGAAATCCTGGAAGCGCATCACCGCATGAAGGTCGACGCACCGTCGGGCACGGCGCTGATGCTGGGCGAGGCGGCCGCTCGCGGACATGGCGTCAGGCTGGACGATGTGGCGAAACGCATCCGCGACGGCCTTACAGGTCCACGCCCTGCCGGCGAGATCGGCTTTGCCGTGCTGCGCGGCGGCAGCATCGTCGGCGAGCACAGCGTGAGCTTGCTGGCCGAGGGCGAGACGCTCACGCTTTCCCATTCGGCGGGCCACCGCTCGATGTTCGCGCGCGGCGCCATTGCGGCAGCACGCTGGGTCGCCGTCCGGCCGCCCCGCGAATACGACATGCGCGACGTACTGGGCTTCACGACCTTTTGAGATGCAAGGGTAACGCAACGAGGGGCGTTGGAGGTCGGAGCCGCCTAGAGAATAGAATATAGCAACAACTACGCCATTTCGCGCCTTCCAACACCGAACCGAACGGTTCGGTTCGCACATTTTTGTGATTGGCAATGGCAGCAACGCACACCCATTTCGGGGTGGTCCGAGCGACGCGAATTCCTCCCAAGGCACGCCACTTGACGGACAGAACTGAAAAATCTGGATTACCTGAAATGACCAAGATCGCACTTACCGCTGCTGCCATCCTCCTTGCCACCGGCACCGCTTTCGCAGGCAGCGACCACTACGGCTCCGACGGCGTCAACCAGCCTGCTGTGACAGCGCCCGCCGGCAACATCGATCACAGTTATACCGCCTCAATCCGCAAGCCGGCCAGCCTCGGCGATTTCACGATCAAGGGCGACTCGAACCAGCCGGAATCCGGCCAGGGCATCTGGGGTCGTTGATTTTCTGGGAAATCGACGACCACAAAGAGCGGTGGGCCCGGCCCACCGCTCTTGTTTTTATGCAATTGATCGGGCCGCAAAGATCTTGAATCAATCCGCCAGCAATTGGTCCTATCTCCTTGTTTGACCGTGGTCTTTTCAAAACACGGTTTGCGGCTGTCACCTGCGGCTAGCCCGTTAGGCAGCTTGGTCTAGCTTAGATCCTTCGGCTTGATGCAATGCGTCAACCGGGCCGCGCCGAAGCCGAGATTCGCCCAGTCGCCGTCGATGACAGAGCGGGCAAGGGCGCCGGTCGGGAATTTCTCTTCAAGTTTCCTGAGAGCAGCCACACTCGATCGCGGACCGGCGAGCCGGCGGGCAAAGTCCTCCAGGCCGGGATTATGGCCGAGCACCAGGAGACAGCCAGCCGATGCGACTGCCTGCTGCACCTCGGCCAGAATGTCGCCAGCCGTGCCTTCGAAAAGCGCCTCGGCGAACTCCACTGTTACGCTCGCCGAAAGTTCCGCCGAGACCAGCCGCCATGTCTCGCGCGTGCGCAGCGCCGGCGACACCAGCGCCAGGTCAGGCAGCCAACTGCGCCGGGCCAGTTCGCGCCCCATCAGCGGCGCCGTCTTCAGCCCGCGCGGCCCGAGCGGCCGGTCGAAATCAGCAAGCGCCGGGTCGTCCCAGCTCGACTTGGCGTGGCGAAGAAGAAGCAGCTGTTTCATCTGTTAGATCTCAGGACCAGGGAATTTCGCGCTGGAAGTCCATGCCGTATCCGCCACCGTATTTAGCGCCAGTAGCGGCATCAAAGGCTGCCGACAAAGTGCCGAAGACGAAAAGGCCGACGCGCCTCTCATCATTGTCCCATTGGACGGCAATATCCGCTTCGGTGATCGCCCAGGCACCCGATCGAATATGAATTGCGCCGATGATCCGCCCAACTACCTCGTCATGCGCTTCGTATAGGTAAAAATAAGCCGTGGCGTTTGCTGGCCCTTCAGTGTCGTCATGTTCAAAGACGCCGGCGAGATCGCCTTTTCTCCGGATCGCGCTGTCAAAAATATCCAAGGGCTTTCAGGTCCTGAAGCGCCTACGGCGTGATCCGCGCCAGATGTTCGAGATCGCGTTCTTCGCGCAGCGGGTCGGGCGCCATCACCACGGAAGTTCCGTTTTCGGCATCGTCGGCGAAATGTGCCAGCACGGTGCGACCGCCTTCCATGTGCGCCTTGCCGTCAGCGACCAGCCCGAGCGCCAGCGCATAAAGCCGGTGCTCGGCCTTCAGCACTCTGGCGGCCAGCGTGTCTTCGTTGTCGCCGACCATCACCGGCACCGCTGCCTGCGCGATGATCGGGCCGTCATCCATCTCTGATGTGACGAAATGCACCGTGCAGCCATGAATGCGAATGCCGGCGCGCAGGGCGCGCGCATGCGTATCGAGCCCTTTGAAGGCCGGCAGCAGGGCAGGGTGGATGTTGAGCATGCGCCCTTGCCACTTCTCGACCAGGCCGCGGGAGAGAATGCGCAGATAGCCGGCCAGCGCCACGATCTCGGCGTTGAACGCAATCAGCGCGGCGTCGATCGCCGCATCATGGGCTTCCTTGCTGGCATGGTCGGCGCGCACGATGACCTTGGTCGGGATACCGCGCGCGGCCGCGATGCCGAGGCCGGCGGCGTTGGCCCGGTCGGAAATGACGCCAACGATCTCGGCCGGATAGGCCGGGTCGCTCGCCGCCGCGATCAGCGCCGTCATGTTCGAGCCGCGTCCCGAGACCAGAACAACCGTGCGTTTCCTGCTCATAGGCCGATCGAGCCCCGATAGATGACGCCGGCGTCGCGCCGCGGAACGATGCGGCCGATCGGCGTCACAGTCTCGCCGGCCTCCTGCAGCACGGCTGCGACCTGTGCCGCCTGGCCGGAGGCGACGACGAGGATCATGCCGATGCCGCAGTTGAAGGTGCGCATCATCTCCTCGGGCGCCACGCCGCCAGTCTTCGCCAGCCAGGAAAACACGGGCGGCACATCGATGGCATTGAGATCGAGTTCTGCGGAAAAGTCCTTCGGCAGGACGCGCGGAATGTTTTCGGGAAAGCCGCCGCCGGTGATATGGGCCAGCGCCTTGATGCCATGCGTGTTGCGGATCGCCTTCAAGATCGACTTCACATAGATGCGGGTCGGCTCGAGCAGCGCTTCGGCCAGCGTCGCCTCATCGTTGAACGGCGCCGGATCGCTCCAGGCAAGCCCGCTGACGCCAACGATGCGGCGCACCAGCGAAAAGCCATTGGAATGCAGGCCCGAGGAAGCCAGGCCAAGCAGCACGTCGCCTTCGACGATATCGTCGGTCGGCAGCAACTGGCCGCGTTCGGCAGCACCGACGGCGAAACCGGCAAGGTCGTAATCCTTGTCGTTATACATGCCGGGCATTTCGGCGGTCTCGCCGCCGATCAGCGCGCAGCCGGCCTGTCGGCAGCCGATTGCTATGCCGCCGACGATTGCCGTCCCCTGGTCGGGGTCGAGCTTGCCGGTGGCGAGATAGTCGAGGAAGAACAGGGGCTCGGCGCCCTGCACGACGATGTCGTTGACGCACATGGCGACGAGGTCGATGCCGATCGTGTCGTGCTTGCCGGCATCGATGGCGATCTTCAGCTTGGTGCCGACGCCGTCATTGGCGGCAACCAGCACCGGATCCGTGAAACCCGCCGCCTTGAGGTCGAACAGGCCGCCAAAACCGCCGATCTCGCCATCGGCGCCCGGCCGGCGCGTCGCGCGCACCAGCGGCTTGATCTTCTCGACCATGAGGTTGCCGGCATCGATGTCGACGCCCGCCTCGGCATAGGTGAGCCCGTTCTTGCGCTTGGCCCGGTCGCCCTTGCTCATCGTCGGCGCATCCCTGTTTCCCTCGGCGGCTCTTCGCATGAATGGTTTCGGGGGGCAAGGATGACGACAGGATACCGGGCTTTTGCCCAAGATAAATACGTGGACAGTCGCCCCTTCACCGCTGGTCCTGCAGCCACAATCCATCTCCATCATCGATCTGCAGAACAAGCATGGCGGGACATGCCTTTGACCATTCCCAACCTCATCACCATCCTGCGCTTCGTGCTGGTGCTGGCAATGCTGAACATGCGCTGGGACTGGGCCTTTGCCGGATTTCTCGTTGCCGGAATTCCGATGGCCCGACGGCTTCATCGCCCGCCGCTTCAACCAGCATTCGAACTCGGCGCCTATCTCGATCCGATGGCCGACAAGGTGCTTCTGGTCTCGATGTTCGTGGTCATGGGCTCCATCGGGCAATTGCCGCTGTGGCTGGTGGTGACCATGGTGTCACGCGATGCGCTGATCATCTGCGCCGTGCTTTTGTCCACGGTCATGGCGCATCCGGTCGAGATGAAGCCGCTCTATGTGTCGAAGGCCAACACCGCCGCCCAGATCGTGCTGGCGCCGTGGTGCTGGGCGAACTTGCCCTTGGCCTCCACCTCGACCCGCTCAGGCCTGCGCTCATATTGCTGTCCGGGGTCTTGACCGTGGCTTCGGCCGCGGCCTATCTCGTGGCTTGGCTGAGGCATATGAGCGGCTATGGCGAAGGCTCCACCCCGGGTAGTTGACAAGAATGCCGCGACTGCCGCGTTAGCAGACGCGGCTGCGTCCCTGGCGTTTCGCCGCCAGATTTTCTTCTGGCTGGGCACGGCAATCTTCCTGGCGCTGTTCCTCTACATTTTTTCCAGCATCCTGTTGCCGTTCGTTGCCGGCATGGTGCTGGCCTATTTTCTCGACCCGGTCGCCGACCGGCTGCAACGCCTCGGCCTCTCCCGGCTGATGGCGACGGTGGTCATCCTGATTGCCTTCATCGTTCTTTTGGTGCTGGCCTTCGTCATCCTGGTTCCGGTACTGGCCACGCAGATGGCCGATTTCGCCAGCAAGCTGCCGGAATATCTGACCCGGCTGCAGTCGCTGATCACCAGCTTCGATCCGAAATGGCTGGAGCAGAAATTCGGCGTCAATGCCAATGGCCTGCGCGACGGGCTGAATTCGCTGCTCACTTCCGGTTTCGGCTTGCTGAGCACCGTCTTCACCTCGATCTGGAGTTCCGGCGTTGCTCTGGTGTCGGTGGTCAGCCTGTTCGTGGTCACTCCGGTTGTCGCTTTCTACATGCTGCTCGACTGGGATCGCATGGTGGCGGTCGTCGACAGCTGGGTGCCGCGCGATTATGTCGGGACGGTCAGGGCGATCTCCAGGGACATCAACACCGCGACCGCCGGCTTCGTGCGCGGCCAGGGCACGCTGTGCCTGGTGCTCGGCGGCATGTATGCCACCGGCCTGACGCTGACCGGGCTGAATTTCGCCATCCTCATCGGCCTCTTCGCCGGGCTGATCTCGTTCATCCCTTATGTCGGCTCGCTGACCGGACTGGTCCTGGCCGTCGGCGTCGCCTTCGTCCAGTTCTGGCCGGACTGGACCATGATCGTTGCTGTCGCCGTGGTGTTCTTCATCGGCCAGTTCATCGAAGGCAACATCCTGCAGCCCAGATTGGTCGGAAAAAGCGTCGGCCTGCACCCGGTCTGGCTGATGTTTGCGCTGTTCGCTTTCGGCGCCCTGTTCGGCTTCGTCGGCCTTTTGATCGCCGTTCCTGCTTCGGCGGCGGTTGCCGTGCTGGTGCGGTTTGCCATTGCCCGCTATCTCGAATCGCCGCTCTACAAGGGACACTCCACCGAGCCCGTCCCGCCGCTGCCCGCCGCTCGCGGTGGCGGGCACCGGTCGCCGCGCGGCTGAACGTGACGGATCATAAGACCGAACCGCCGCGCCAACTGCCGCTCGACCTTGGCCACGGCACCGGCTACTCGCGCGACGAACTGGTGGTGTCGGCCACCAACCGCGAGGCGGCAGCCCTTGTCGATCGCTGGCCGGACTGGCCGTCGCCGGTGATCGTGCTCGCTGGCCCGGCCGGTTCCGGCAAGACACATCTGGGCTCGATCTGGCAGGCGCGGGCCAACGCTGTGGCGGTCGATGCCCAGCGCATCGGCAATGCCATCACCGGGCTTGGCGGCAGGCCCGCGCTGATCGACGATGTCGACAAGACAGCCATCGACGAGGCGGGCCTGTTCCATCTCATCAATGAAGTGCGCGGCGCCGGGGCCACCTTGCTGTTGACGGCGCGGCGCTTCCCCGCCGCCTGGAGGGTGACGTTGCCCGATCTTGCCTCGCGGCTGAAGGCGGCGGCAACCGTCGAGATCCATGAGCCGGACGATTTGCTTCTGGCCGGTGTCATCGCCAAACTCTTCGCCGACCGCCAGGTCGAGGTCGAGCCGCATG
Organism: Mesorhizobium sp. C416B; assembly: GCF_030323165.1. NCBI lineage: Bacteria > Pseudomonadati > Pseudomonadota > Alphaproteobacteria > Hyphomicrobiales > Phyllobacteriaceae > Mesorhizobium > Mesorhizobium sp. C416B. The sequence goes on along the minus strand of NZ_CP100471.1, from coordinate 1,288,441 downwards.
TCGTGCAATATCTGGTGCGCCGCATCGAGCGCTCGCTGGCCACCGCCATGCGCGTGGTCGAACGCCTCGACCGCACGGCGCTCGAGCGCAAGACGCCGATCACCAGGGCGCTCGCCGCCGAGATCGTCAGCGCCATGGATGAAGGGCAGGGCGAGTTCGAGGTTTAGGCAGTGGAAGGAGAAGACTCCGCTCCTGTCCCATTTCGAGAAGAAACCTCTGGCATCCATCTTGCAACACTGCGTTTGCCGGCTGACCCCGGTCCTGATCGCGTTCCTGATCGGGTTGTAGGCTCGCCGGGAGTGATGATTGGGGTTCTCGCCCGGCGAGCTTACCTTCAGATAGAATCGCCGCAAGGCCTACGATTGCGCGCCAGCTGTCATTCAGACTTCACCAAGCCGCAAGATCTCATCGTCCTGCATTGAAATGGACCATTAGATGGTCTACTTTTTGGATATGGACCAGAGCATGGTCCATAAAGGAGCGGTCAATGCAGGTATCCGTTACAGACGCCAAGGGGCAGCTCACCGAACTGGTGCGTCGTGCCGAGGCTGGGGATGAAATTATCCTGACCCGCCATGGTCATGCAGCCGTGCGCCTTGTTCCCGTGAAGGCTGCCCCTGACAGGAAAGGCCGCCGGGCATTGCTGGAGGCAATGCGAGCATCCGGCGCTGCCAAGGCAAAGGCCGGGTCGGATGCCGCGCGGAGCCAGGATTTCCTCTATGGCGCTGATGGCCTGCCCGAATGATCGTGGTCGATACCTCGGCCCTGATGGCGATCGTTCTTGCCGAATCTCAATCCAGTGCCTGCATTGCGGCGCTGGAAGCCGAAGACGATATTTTGATCTCGGCTGGCACAGTGGCCGAGGCGCTGATCGTGGCGGATAGGCGCAATGTCGGTGAGGAAATGGCCGGCCTGATCGACGGGCTCGGCTTCGAGGTCACGGCGGTGACACCAGCCTCTGGCCGACGCATAGCCGAGGCGTATGGGCGATGGGGCAAGGGTATTCATCCGGCCGGGCTCAATTTCGGCGATTGCTTTGCCTATGAAGTGGCAAAGGATCGAGCCTGCCGCTTACTCTATGTTGGCGACGATTTTTCGAAGACCGATATCGAGAGCGCTCTATAGAGCTACGTTTATGCCCACAACGCCGCCAGATACCGGACCAGCAGATAGACCACCGTATGCGCTGCCACGTAGCACGCGGCAACGACGACAAAGAACAGCACGCTGGCGGGCCACGAGCGGGGAGGGCCTTGCCTCTTGCTCGGCCGGTTGTTCCAGATCCACAGGGCCGCACAGATAATGGCCCAGACGACGACGAACGGAACCGTGATGCCGATGTAAGCGAAGTAGGCAGGGCCAATCAGCGAAAGCCATGCCTCGAGACCAAGCATCCAGAATCTCCCCTTGCCCGGAGTCTAATGCATGTCGCTCAAAAGTGGTCCCGGTTTTGAGAGAACGACATGCATCAAAACAAAAATCAAAGCGCGTCGCCTGGATACGTTTCAGCGCGACGCGCTTTTAGACCGGCGATAGAAGTGGAAGCGAGGGGATTATCCCTGCGTCGATTTTTAGCCAAACCCGCCGAAGGGATGCTGTTCGATGACACGGGCGCCTGATGCATGTCGCTCAAGTGGCCCCGGTTTTGAGAGAACCGCATGCATCAAACATGCATCAAACAAGACCTCAAGCGCGTCGCGTGAGTCCGTTCAAATGAGACGCGCTTTAGGTCAGATTGGTGCTCCGGTCGCCAAACTCGGCCGTAGCAGGTCTAAAGCGATCGGATCAGCCGCAGACCCTGACCTCTTCGACGACCCTGTGGTGATGGCGCCAGTGCCTGACCAGTTCGATATGGCAGCGGTGATGGCGATGGTGGCGCCGCCATTGGCCATCCTGGTTGTCGCTGTAGTCGTCGCCATAGTCGTCGCTATAGTCTTTGTGGCGCTGGTGATGGCGAAGAATCTGTATATCGCCATCGTCGGACGAATATTGATCGTCGTCATCGGACTGGATAGTCAGACTGGCGGCTTGCGCCGGTGCGATCAAAGCCGCCGTTCCGGCGAACGCGATCATCGAGGCGATGAGAAGGGTTTTCATTGTTTGCTCCTTGGGTTGAACATACACAACTCTCGGAGCGAACTGGTGTTCCAATGTAGGGTCCGATCGGCGAGCGGCTGCTGCTTGGGCAATGCGTGCCGCCATGCGCTACCGGCGAGGCAGCCATTGGCGACCTTGGGAGTGACCTTGGGCAAGGACTGGCTTTGTGGGAAAAAATGGTCGGAGTGGAGAGATTCGAACTCCCGACCCTCTGGTCCCAAACCAGATGCGCTACCAGGCTGCGCTACACTCCGAGCCCTGCGGCGTATACGGTTCCGGACCCTGTCGCGCAACCCCTAAAACATCAAACGGGGCTTGGCGGTCTGCGCTCCCGCGCAATCCTGGCTGCGATCGCCTTGGCCTGGATGCGAGCATTGGCGAAGCAGCCGCGGATGCTTGGCCGCATGCCGGTGAACCACAGGCCCGGCAGTTTCGGGTCGCTGTCGGCGCCGTTGAACAGCGGCACGCCCTTTTGGTCGAGCACGCCGAGCTTGCCCAGCATGGCCTCGAGCCCGGTGCGGTAGCCGGTCGCGGCGATGACGATATCGGGCTGGATCGTCGCGCCATCGTCGAAAACGACCGTGTCGCCGGTAAATTCCCGCACGGTTGGCAGCACGATGATCCTGCGGTCCTTGATGGCATCGACGGCGCCGTCATCGGTGGCGATGGCGGTATAATCCGACGCCAGCCGGCTTGCGCCGCCCGAAGGCGTCGGCGGCAGGCCGTAGGCCGTGAGGTCGCCGAAGGCCCATCGCTGCGTCGCCGCCATCACCGCATCGGCGAGCTTGAACGGCAGCCGCGCCAGGATCGGCGAAAACCGGTGGACGGCGATCTGGCCGAGGCGCTTGGGCAGCAGTGCCGGACCGTTGCGCGCCGACAGCCAGATCTGTCCCGTGCCGGCTGCCGCCAGGTGATTGAGCACGTCGAAGCCGGAATTGCCGGCGCCGACGACCAGCACTTTCTTGCCCGCATAGGCCTTGGCGTCGCCGAATGCGGCCGAATGGATGATGCGTCCGGCAAAGGCCTTCATGCCTTTCCAGGCCGGGATGAAGGGCTGCCGGTCGCGCCCGGTGGCGATGACGACATGGCGCGCCAGCCGCGGCCCGGCACTGGTCCGCACAAGCCAGTGGTCGCCCTCGAAGCCTATCTCCTCGACCGCAATGCCGAACTCGACCGGCAGCCGGTGCATGGCGTGGAATTCGTTCAAATGGCCGATGATGGTGTTTCGGTGCGGAAAGGCAGGGGTGCCGGCAGGAAAGGAAACGCCCGGCAGCGCCGAAAGGTCGCGATGCGTGTTGAGATGCAGTCGCTCGTGCCGCCCGTGCCATGGCTCGGCCAGCCGGGCTTCCTTTTCCAACACCATCACAGGCACGCCGGTCTTGAGCAGCGCATGGGCTGCGGTCAAGCCGGCTGCCCCGGCGCCGATCACGATCGCGCCGTCGAAAATCGCTTGGCTGTCGGCCTCGGCGTGCAAAATCCCTGCGTCCATGCCTCTTTGTGTCACCATCATGACCATGACTTTTGATGCTACGCCAGTGTATCGGGCCGATGCCGCTGCCGAAGCGGCCTGGTTGCAGGCCGCTTCGGCCTTGCCGTCGGCAGTGTTGCACAGTATTGACTGAAATAAGGCGGCGCTACCGCCAACGCAGCTACGAGGTGCCCATGTCCGCGCGAATTTTCAGCCCAGCCAAAACCGCGATGCAGTCCGGCAAGGCCAAGACCGGCCATTGGGTGCTGGAATTCGATCCCGCCCAACGCAAGAAGATCGACCCGCTGATGGGCTACACCACATCGGGCGACATGCTGAGCCAGATCAGGCTGACCTTCGACACCAGGGAAGAGGCGGTGGCCTATGCCGAAAAGCAGGGCCTGGCCTTCCGTGTCGAGGAGCCGAAAGAGACCAAGCGCCGGCAGATTTCCTATGCGGAAAATTTCCGCTATGACCGCAGGATACCCTGGACGCATTGACCGGCGGTCAGCGCCTGGCACATAGACACCAGCCGGCCAAGATATCAAATGCCGGCCAGCGGTCCCGTAGCTCAGCTGGATAGAGCACCGGCCTTCTAAGCCGATGGTCACAGGTTCGAATCCTGTCGGGATCGCCAATTTTGCCGGGTCCATTCCGGACACATAGGTTACGGTTTGTACCTGGCATATGGGTAGCACTCTGAAGGTGTACGAACGAAACAGAACGACCGAGCGCTGCCCTTCCCATCCTGGCGCGTTGCTCGACGACATCGTTCCCGCCGCCGGCAAGACCAAGGTGGAAATCGCCAATCTGCTCGGAATCTCGCGCCCAGCAGCTCTACGATATCATCCGTGAGAAGAAGCCGGTATCGCCTGCCGTGGCCGCCCGCCTTGGCAAGATGTTCGGCGATGGTGCCGCGATCTGGCTCAGGATGCAGGCCGCGTATGATGCCTGGCATGCGGAGCGCGAAGTTGACGTTAGCGCCATCCCGACCCTGCATGCTGCCTGAAGGTAGAGCGCGTTCGCTGACGGCAGCGGTCCCGTAGCTCCGCCGGATAGAGCACCGGCCTTCTAAGCCGATGGTCACAGCTTCGAATCCTGCCAATAATTTCAATACCTTAGGTGAGGCGTCGCGGCGCCGGAGACTGAAGGTCGTCCTTGTTAGCCATCTACCGGTAAAGTTTCGGGTATTTGGCCCTCTCGCTTTGGCAACTTGCCGATCTCTGGGCCGCCATTGCGAAAGCCCTCTCATAGGTATGGATGGCCATGTTGAACTTTCGGGGGTCTGGGGTCAGGTGTTTGTCCCGCCCATCATACAAAAGGACCGGGACGGCGAAAATTGCTTTTCCGTCTTCCGTTGGCCTCAACGCCGGACATCTTTGCCTTACGCCAACGAGGTCACCGGCCATTCTGGCGGCCGAATTTAACCTTGCATCGGACATCCGAGCCAGGAAGTTGATGTTTTGCTGTTCCCCTTGTCCGGCCGAGGCAGCCGACAATGCGAAGAAAATTCCTGCGGTGAATACAGCGAAAGCTAGACGTAGTTTCATTGTGCCCTCCCAAGTTGAGCACAAGAGAGCACGTTTGGACTTGACAGGATAGCCGCGTGTCCAGTGCAAGTTACTGTACGGAACCTTTGCCATACGTCGACTATCAGCCAGTTGTGCGGCCAGTCAGGATAGTCGGAACGCGGCGCGCCTTCGGGTGTTATAGGAGATGGCACCGAAAACCCCGACCATTGCGCGCATCTGGCGCGGCAGGACCTCGCCCGGCAGGGCCGACGCCTATGAGCGCTACAATTACGAGGCTGGTATCAAGCCGCTGATCGAGAAAGCGCTTGGCGTGCAGACTTTTCGCGAGGACACGCCGACGCATTCGGAATTCATCACCATCTCCTATTGGGAGAGCGTCGAGGCGATGGCCGCCTTTACCGGCGGCGATCCGCAAAGCATCCACCATCTCGACCGCGACAAGGAGTTCCTGATCGAATTGCCGAAGGGTGTCCAGGTGCTGCGAATCCGTTCCAGCCACGGACTGGTTGGCGGCAGCTGATGTTTGCGGGCTTTGACGCCAGGACCGTTCAAATGGAGGAGACATCGATCTTTGTCAGGGCCGGTGGCTCAGGGCCGCCGTTGCTGCTCCTGCATGGCTTTCCCGAAACGCATGTGATGTGGCGGGACATCGCCGTGGCCCTGGCGCCGCATTTCAGCGTGGTCGCCGCCGATCTGAGAGGCTACGGACAAAGCGGCTGTCCGGCTTCCGGAGCCAATCATGCCGCCTATTCCAAACGAGCGATGGCGCGCGACATGGTGCAGGTTATGGACGTTCTCGGTTTCGACCGTTTCATGGTTGCCGGCCACGACCGTGGCGGTCGCGTCGCCTACCGGCTGGCGCTCGACCATCCCGAAACCGTGTCGAAAGTCGCCGTTCTCGACATCGTCCCCACGGCCTCCGCCTGGGATCGGGCCGATGCCAGGTTGGCGCTGGCCTTCTGGCCGTGGAGCCTGCTCGCCCAGCCGGAACCGCTGCCTGAGCGCCTGTTGTCCGCAGCACCCGACGCAGTTGTCGACAATGCGATCGCCGGCTGGGGCTCGGCTCCAGATGCTTTTCCCGCTGAGGTCAGGGCCGCCTATATCGAGGCGCTGCGTGATCCCGCCCATGCCCACGCCATCTGCGAGGAATATCGCGCCGCCGCAGGCATCGACCGCGAGCACGACGCGCAGGACCAGGCTGATGGCTGTCGCATCAGATGCCCGCTGCTTGCGCTCTGGAGCGGCGAGGGCGGGTTGGAGAACTGGTATGCGGAGGAGGGCGGCCCGTTGGCGATCTGGCGGCAATGGGCTGATAACGTCGGAGGCGGCTCGGTCAAGGGTGGGCATTTCTTCCCGGAAGAGCACCCCGAAGACACGGCTGCAAGGCTGTCGAGATTCTTCGCAAGCTGACTACGGGCCGATTGCTAAATCCGGCCCTGTGTAGTCCTGTGTCGACTATCTCAGATGCCCGAGGGATTGCAGGATCAAAGTGCTCGAAAGACCAAGCAGGGCGATACCGTACAACCGGTCGATCCACACGGCGTTTGGCCCAGCCAGAAGCCTTGCAGCCCGCGCGCCAAGGGCTGCGTAAAACGTCAGCACAAACACATCGGCAAGCGCGGCGATAATGGCCAGGATGCCATACTGGATCGCGATCGGCTCATCCACGCGGACAAAATGCGGCAGGATCGCGGGGAAAAGCAGCCAGGCCGCCGGATTTGTGACCGCCACCAGGAAGCAGCGCCCAATGAGTGCCTTGGCTGAATGGCGTGTTTCGGGAACGTTAGGGTTGAACGAAGGTCGGGACGCGGTGCGCAGGGTACCGATGGCGACGAAAAGCAGATAGCCCGCGCCGAACATCCTGAGAGCCGAGAGATAGAATTCCGAAGCCAGCAGAAGAGCGCCGAAGCCCAGCGCGACGATGCTGATAAGAACGAAATCAGACAGTACGACGCCGGCCATGCCGAGAAACGCGCGTCGAAAACCGTAGCGGGAGCCGTTGGTGATGGCGAGCACGACGTCCGGTCCCGGAACCGCCATTCCGAGCACCGACACGAAGGCAAATGTCACCAGCGGCAGGTTTCCCATGACGCCGCGTAATGCACCCGGCGCTCACCGTCCGTAACGCCCTTCACACAGCGGCTTGGCTATCGCCGATTGTTGTTGGCCACCTTGGCTCAGTGCCCGCCGCGCATCTTCACCACCACAGTCCTCACCGCCAGGACCAGCACGGTGATGATGATCAGGATCACCGAAAGGGCTGCGATCGCCGGGTCGATGTTGTCGCGCAGGCCCATCCACATCAGCCGCGGCAGCGTGATGGCGTTGACCGAGGTGATGAACAGGGTCACGCCGATCTCTTCCCAAGACAGCACGAAGGAGAGAAGTGCAGCGGTGACGATGCCGAACTTGATGTTGGGCATGATGATGCGCGTCGCGCGTTCCCACACGCCGGCGCCAAGGCCGCGCGCGGCAAGGTCGATGCGGCGGTCGAACTGGCTGAGCGAGACCAGGATCAGCACCGTGGCGAAAGGCACCGTCATCACCGAATGCGCCATGGCGACGCCGAGCCATGTGTCATAGCCAAAGAACGAGCTCATGCCCGAGATCGACGTCAGCAGGAAGTAGAGCGTGATCGCCGAGACCACCGGCGGCACCACCATCGGCAACAGCACGAAGCCGACAAGGGTGGCCGTGAAGCGCGGCTGGAACATCCAGACGCCAAGGCTGAAGCACAGCGCCAGCACGGTGGAGATGACGCTGCTGACGATGCCGATGCGGATCGACAGCAGGATGGCGTCGAGCCAGCGCGGATCCTCGATCAGCGCGCGGTAGTGGCGCAGCGACAGTTCGCCCGTCGGCATAGCCAGCATGCGGCTTGGCGTCAGCGACACCGGGATGACCGCCAGCAGCGGCAGCAGCAGGAACAGTGCCACCAGCACGGCGAGGATCAGCGAGACGGGACCGGGGCGATAGGTCGGCATCAGATCAGTTGCTTCGGTCTGACATAGCGGAACAGCAGCGCCATGAGCGCGCCGACGAACAGCACCAGCACGACGCTGATCGCCGCGCCCAGTCCCCAATCGGGACTCTGGAAGATGCGCAGATAGATCAGCTCGGCGATCATCACGCTGCGGCCGCCGCCGAGGATCGCCGGCGTGACGAAGAAGCCGAGCGAGAAGACGAACACGATCATCGCCGAACCGATGATGCCGGAGCGCGTCATCGGCACGAACACGGTCCAGAAGGTGCGCATACGGCTGGAGCCGAGCCCGCGCGCCGCGAGCAGCACGCGCTCGTCGAGGCTGCGCATGGCGGAGGCCAGCGGGAACACCGCGAAGGGAATGAGGAAATGCGTCATGCCGACGATGACGCCGAACTCGTTGCGCACCAGCGCCAGCGGCTCGGAGATGAAGCCGATCGATTGTAGCCAGGTGTTGATCAGGCCGCGGTTGGACAAAAGCGCCACCCAGCCGAAGGCGCGGGTCAGCACCGAGATCCAGAAGGGGACGAGAATGCAGAATTCAGCGATTATGCGCTGTGCCGGGCTGCCGCGCACCCACACCATGGTGATGGCGTATGCCGCCGCCACGGAAACCACGGTGACGATCAGCGCGATGCGCAGCGTGCGGATGAACACAGACTGCACCAGGGCATCGGTGGCGAGCGCGCCATACTGGCCGAGCCCCGGTGTCGGCAAGGTGACGCTCCACTTGACGACGCCGAGGAACGGCCAGGCGTAGGCCAGCACAAGGAACAGAAGCAGCGGCGCCATCAGCACCGCCGCGCCCATCCTGTCGGAGAGGGTGCCTCTCATCGAAGCTCGTGCCCGGCCTGGTCAGGCCGAGATGATCTTGGTGTATTCGTCGAGTGCTGCCCCGTAATTCTTGGCGTACCAGTCCATGTCGAGCGCGATCTGCTTCTTCATGTTTTCGGGATCGACCGGGTTGATGCGCTTCTTGTCGGCGGGGATCAGCGCATCGGCGGCCGGATTGGCCGGACCCTGTCCGAGCTTGTCGAACATCACCAGTTGCTTTTGCGGATCCTGGGCGCTGGCGATGAACTTCATCGCTGCGTCCTTGCCGCCGGGGTTGCCCTTGAGCACGGCCAGCGCGCCGGGCGAAATCAGGCCCTGATCCCAGATGAACTTGATCTTGCCGCCCGAGTCCTGCTCGATCAGCGAGGCGCGGGTCGACCACACGATCGCCATCGAGGCTTCGCCGTTGAGCAGCACGCTCTGGCTCTCGGCGCCGCCGCCCCAGTAAGCCACGACGTTTTCCTTCAAAGCGGCGATCTTGTCATGCGCTCGCTTCAGGTCGAGCGGGTAGAGCGAGGCCGGCGCGATGCCGTCTGCAAGCAGCGCTGCTTCCCAGCTCGACACGCCCCATTTGTAGAGCGAGCGCTTGCCCGGAAACTTCTTCACGTCGAAGAAGTCGGCCATGCCGGTCGGCGCGTCCTTGCCGTATTTCTCCGAGTCATAGGCGATGACGTAGGAGAAGAAATAGGTCGAGGCCGCGTATTCCCAGCCGAAGCCTTCTCGCATCTTCTTCTTGTCGACGACGGCGTAGTCGATCGGCTCGAGCGCACCCTGGGCGCCGAGCGTGATGGCCGAGAACGGGTCGACATCGACGAGATCCCAGGTCGGCGCGCCGCTCTTGAACTGTGCGGCAATCGCGCCTTCGGTCGGGCCCGAACCGTCCATCTTGACGGCGATGCCGGTCTCCTTAGTGAAGGCCTGGCCATAGGCGGCGTCATAAGCGGTGAGGGCATCGCCGCCCCAGTTCACCAGCACCAGCTCCTTGGCCGCGGCGAAGGCTCCGGTCGAGCGCAAGAGCATCGGCGTGCCGGCCAGCACAAGTGCGGCGAGCTGCGTGAATTGCCGGCGCGAAATCTCGCCGCGCGCTGCCCTAGCGGACAAGCCGTCCATGGCTTGTTTTTTGGTTTCGTTTGTCATGTCAGTTCCCCTTTTTGTTGTTGATAATTCCGGTAGTTGGCGCGAATCCCAGATTCATTGCTGGAAGCCCGCTTTGGTCGTCATCCTCCGTCCGGAAGGAGGAAACCTTTTTCCGCCGGCCAGGTCAGCCAGACGGAATTGCCTTTGCTCAGCGCCGCGGCCGCGACCTCGTTCGGCACCGACACCGTCACCTTGGCGCCCTGGCGCGTCGTCAGGTCGAGCTTGGTCGCCGCACCCAGATAGGTCGAGCCGATGGCGGTGGCGGCGATGCCATTCTCGCCGGTGGCGGCTTCGCGCGCGATCGACATATGTTCGGGCCGGATCGCCAATATGGCGTTGCCGTTCACCGCCTCGGCATTGCCGCGCAGCGTGATCGCGCGGTCTTCGCAGAGCGCGGTCGCGCCATTGTCGGCGCGCTTCACGCCCTTGAGCGGCAGCATGTTGATCTCGCCCAGGAACTCAGCGACGAAACGATTGGCCGGCCGGTCATACACCTCGTCCGGTGCACCGACCTGCAGCAATTTGCCATGGTTGAAGATGGCGACGCGCGACGACAGCGCCAGCGCCTCGCTCTGGTCGTGGGTAACGAAGACGAAGGTGGTGCCGGTCTCCTGATGCAGCCGCTTCATCTCGGCCTGCATCTGGCCGCGCAGGCTCTTGTCGAGCGCTGAGAACGGCTCGTCGAGGAGCAGCACGCCGGGTTCGAACACCAAAGCGCGGGCCAACGCCACGCGCTGCTGCTGGCCGCCGGAAAGCTGCGCCGGCAGTTTCGTCTCATGGCCCTTGAGGCCGACGCGCTCGATCATCTCGGCAACGCGGCGCTTGATCTCGCCAGCCGATTTCTTGCGTACCTTGAGCGGGAAGGCGATGTTGGCCTCGACCGACATGTGCGGGAACAGCGCATAGCCCTGGAAGACCATGCCGGCGGCACGCTGTTCGGCCGGCCGCTCGGTGATGTCGATGCCGTCGCTGAAAAGCTTGCCGGCGGTCGGTTGCACGAAGCCGGCGAGGATCATCAGGAATGTGGTCTTGCCCGAGCCGGAGGGACCGAGCAGCGTCAAAAACTCGCCGCGGCCGATATTGAGCGTCAGGTCGTCCAGCGCCTGGAACGAGCCGAAGCTCTTGCCGATCCCGATTGCCTTGATCTCTGCGGCCCGGCCGGGTTGCTGCATCCTGCCTCTTCCTTGATCGTGGCTTGAGCGTAGGGCAGTGCGCCGGCTCACCGCAACCGAATAGTTTTCGCCTGATCGGCAAATTTGATTCACGGATGGGAGGCTAGTACGGGCTGATCCGGTTCTCCGACAGCTTCGAACTCAACCACCCATTGAATGCTTCCAGCACCGGGTGGCTGGCCTTGGCATGTTCCGACACCAGGAAATACGAGCGCGGCGAGGGGATCGCGATGTCGAAGGGGCGCACCAGACGGCCTTCGCTCAGCGCCCGGCGGCTGGTCAGCTCGTCGCCCATGGCGATGCCCTGGCCGGCGATCGCCGCGGAAAAAACGAGGTTCATGTCCGAGAAGAAGATGCCGCCTTCGGTGTCGGGGTTTTCCACCTTGGACAGCGCCAGCCAGCGCGCCCAGTCCTCGGTGTCGCCGAGATGCAGGAGATTGGCGCGCAGCACGTCGGCCGGTTTTGAAAAGCCGCCGACCTTGTTGAGCAGTGTCGGGCTGCAAAGTGGCGTGAACGAGATTTCGCACAGCAACTCCACCGAGCGGTTCGGCCAGTTGCCGACGCCGAAGGCAATGAAGGCATCGGCGTCCGGATTGCTGACATCGTCCAGCCGCCGCGGCGTCAGGATCGACAGCGCCACGTCCGGATACATCTGCCGGAACTCGCCGATGTGCGTGCACAGGAACAGAGAGGCGAAGCCCGGCGTGCAGGAAACGGCGAACGAACCGCCGACGCCCGTGCCGGCCTGGCGCGTCACCGCATCGCCGAGCACCGTCAGCGCCTTTCTCACATCGGCGGCATAGCGCTGGCCGCGCGGTGTCAGCGCCACGCCCTTGCCGATGCGCTCCAGCAGGTCGAAGCCGAGGTCGCGTTCGAGCAGCCGCAACTGATGGCTGACGGCGCTGCGGGTCAAATGCAGTTCATCGGCTGCGCGCCAGACACTGCCGTGACGGGCAAAACTGTCGAGGGCGCGCAGCGCCTGTGTGGAAGGTATTCGCAAGAGGCCTCAGGTGAACCGAATTTGCATGAACCGGAAAAACATATCACTTTTTGCAATGCCGCTTCACTGCTTTCTTGGGCCGCATGGAGAAACCGGTGACGACCTCGGCGCAAGCCACCGCGCTTGCCTGTCTCGATAGCATCCAGCCGTCGCTGTCGGCGTGGACGCGCACCATTTTCGATTTCGGCGAAACAGCCTGGCGCGAATACCAGTCGGCGGCCTGGTATGTCGCGCGGCTGAAGCATGAGGGCTTTTCGGTCGAGGAAGGGTCGGCCGGCATGCCGACCGCCTTTTGCGCCCACTGGACGAACGGCCCGGGGCCGACCATCGGCATGTACGGCGAATACGACGCCGTGCCCGGCAACTGCCAGGACGCGGCAACGGTGAAGCGATCGCGGCCGGGCCTCGGCAGCGAGGCCGGCGGCCACACCGATCCGCATTCCGGGCTTGGCATTGCCGGCCTCGGCGGACTTCTCGCCACCAAGGCGGCAATGCAACGCCACGGCATCGAGGGGACGCTGCGCTTCACCGGCGAGCCGGCCGAGAAGGTCAGGGGCTCGAAGCCGATCCATGCAGCCAAAGGCTATTATGACGGCCTTGCCGGCATGATCTCGTTCCATCCCTTCTATATGCTGCCGCTCTGCAACACGGCGCGTTGGGACACGCATTGCGGCGCGGCCTATGCGATGATCTACCGTTTTGTCTGCGACGAACCCGAAAACTGGGTTCGCGCAAGCGATGGCGCGCCGATCCCGCAGGCGCATTCGGCGGTGCGGGCGCCCGGCGCCAATGACGCGCTGATGACGATGTACATGACCTCCAAGGCGCTGCGCGATTCCATGCTGCCTCACCAGGGCGGCTGGTCGATCAGCGAGGCGATCCTCACCGCCGGGCAGGCGACCGCCGACAATCTGCCGGCGGGGCTGGCCGAGATCCAGTACATGATCCGCGTGCCGACCATTGCCATGGCAGAGCAGGTCACCGCGGTGCTCGACCGTAATGCGGCCGCGGCCGCGGCGATCAGCGGTTGTCGCTATGAGCGCCATTGGGTGTCGAAGTCGCGGCCGGGCCTCGCCAATCACGCCATGGCAGGGATTGCCTATGAGGCGCTGTCCACCGTTGGCGCTCCGAACTGGGACGACGCGGCGAAAGCGATCGGTCGCGAGGTCCAGGTCAATGCCGGCGGCACCGCGACCGACAACCCTTTCATGGACGAGATGGAGCGGCTGGTTGCGCCGCAAGAGGCCGAGGCAATCCTGCGCCGCGATTTGCCTCCGTCGCAGATCAACTCGACCTCCGACGACTACACCGACATGTCGTGGCACACGCCGACCGCACGCTTCTATGTCGCCCGCCCGGCGCTGCGCTCGGCGAATGGCCATGCCTATCCATCCTGGGCGATGAACGCGCTGGGCGGTATCTCGGCCACCATCGACCCGATGGTCATTTGCGCCGCCAAGACGGTTGCGCTTGCAGCCCTCCGCCTGCTCGAGGACAAGGCCGCGCGCGATGCGGCGATGGACGAATTCGTCACCCGCACCGGCGGCGGCATTGGTGGCTCCAACTGGATCGCGCCGCTTTGCGACTATGACCCGCCGATCAATTTCCGCTGGCCGGAATATGTCACCACCGCGCGGGGGCGCGATTGGTGGATTCCGAGCAGCCAACCCAATCAAGCTGCATAGTCAAATCGAGGAGAACCTTATGACCGTCCATGATCGCATCATCGCCGAACCGTTCTCGCTGCAGCGCCGCAATCCCGCCGGCGGCACCAAGCCGCTGACATCATGGGGCTTTGCCAACGAGACCGACGTGCTGACAGACGTGTTGCTCGGCTCGCCAAACTTCCTGCGCCACCTCTCGACCAGCTCGCTGTCGCGCAAGCATTTGCGCGAAGCGCCCTGCAACGTTCAGATCGCCCAGGCGCAGCACAAGGACCTCGTCGCCGCCTATGAGCATTTCGGCGTCAACATCCACTGGCACGAGCCGACGCCGGAACTGCCGATGCAGGTCTATTCCAGAGACTCCAGCGTCATGACGCCCTACGGCGCCTTCATCACCGCCATGGCCAATTGGTGGCGGCGCGGCGAGAACTATGCCGCCATCCGCACCTATGAAAAGCTCGGCATCCCCATCTACGACATGGTCACGGCTGGCACCTTCGAAGGCGGCGACTTCAACGTCATCGAGGAGGGCGTGGTGCTGATCGGCTGCGGCGGCGCCCGGACGCAGGAAGAGGGCGCCCGCCAGGTGCAGGACTGGTTCGAAAAGGAAGGCTGGGAAACGCGCCTCGCCTTCATCGACGAATATTACGTCCATATCGACCTGATGGTGGTGCCGATCGCCGAGAAGCTCACCGCGGTGTGCCTCGCCTGCACCGAGCCCGGCATTGTCGACTGGCTGAAGGGCAAGGGCCACGAGATCATCGACGTGCCCTTCCAGGACACGATGGCGCTCGGCTGCAACTTCATGTCGCTCGGCAAGGACAGGGTGATCGCGCCGACGTCGAGCCAGTCGCTGATCGGCCAACTCAAGGCGCGCGGCTTCGAGGTTGCTGCCGTCGACATGAGCGAGATTTCCAAGACCGGCGGCGGCATTCACTGCATGGCGCAGGCGCTCAAGCGCGAGCCGGCGTAAGGGCACGAATTGCCGCCGGGACCTGTGACGAACTGCTGCCAGATTTGACAAAACAGGCCCGGCAGAGGAAATTGATGCCGTTAGAGGAGGGATTCTGTGAAGAAAACTTACGAAAAGCCGAGTCTGGCCAAAGCCGGCAAACTCGGATCGCTGGTCGCTTCAAACCCGTCGAAGCCCGCCCCCTGAGCGCAACCAGCCGCTGAGGCCGAAATTCGGTCGTCCTGGTTATCGGCGACCGGATCGCGCTGTATGATTGAAGGGAGCCCGCCGGCTTTGAACGGCGGGCTTTTTGCTTGCGCCAGAGCGCTGCCGCGTCTGCCGGCTAGTCCAATCTGCCCGAACCTGAATTGAACTTGCGCCGGGCGTTTTCCAGATGCGCCCGCATCGCTTGGCCGGCCGCTTCCGGGTCGCGGCGCTCGATCGCCTCGAGCACCGCCTGGTGGCCGGCAAAACTCGTGCGGTTTTCGATCTCCGTATTGGCTACGTGGATGCGCTGATTGATCAGCCATTCGACCTAGCCGTTGATTTTGAAACCAAGCCAGCTTCCCCAAAAGATCATGCCCAAACAAAGCCATAGCGCGAAGACCACATGCGCGCCGTTCCCGCCCACCCGGCGATCAGGGAGTGGCTGGCGTGAGATGGCCGCGCTGACGACGGAACGAGATCGCCTCGTCTGGCCGGCCGGACTCTCGACGGCGTGGTCCGGCCGGAATTCCATCTGCTATGCGGGTATCAATACGGCGATGCGATGCACGCCGACCTCCTTGCTTGTATTCGTCGCTTCATCGGTCTTGCCCTTGGAGCAGGTGTACATATCACCCGTCTTTAGCTTGAATTCCTTGTCCGCTTTCTTGATCGTGAATGCACCTGAGGTAATGGTGCACACCATGTCGTTGTCCATCACGGTTTGAGGAGCATGTGCTCCGGGCTGAAACACAACGTCGATAATTGCGATGCTCTTGTAGGCGGGAATGTCTGCATTGCCGGTGCCGACCTCCACCACCCTGACACCGGGCGCAATCTCCTTGCCCTCTTTCGGGCCGTATTTCTTGATTTTTGCCGATGCCGCCAAGGTGAACAAAGGCGCTACCGCGGCGGTCGTCAGACCGAGGGCAATTGCAGACCTGCGATTCATGGTTTTCATTGCATCCTCCCGATGCTCGTCATGCATGGATATGCACGATCCTCGATATATTAGCACAAACGAATTTACTTGTATGCAAAGTGGCTGTGGCGCAGGCCAGCAAGGAAATGCTCCGCCGGATAATGTCGCTTCACTGTACCTTTTGCCGGAATTTCGAATGACAGGTCGAGCAATCCTGCAGGATGAGATGCAGGATATGCTCCGCCGGCAGTTTGGTCGGATCGGCTTCCTCTGGAATCGAGCGCTTGCCGAGCAGGCTGCCGCCGCCCATCGCCAGGCCGGTGCCCATGCGCATGTCATCGGTGATGACGGCCGGCGCGCTTTCGGCCTTGGCGGCCAGAGCGTCGGCCAGCGTTCCGATATGATTTGCCAGGGCCTCGAATTCCGCCCGTGACTGATCGATCTCCAGCCTGGCCTGCGAAGGCGGTCCAAGCGAGCCGCTCGGAAATTCGGCAATCAGGGCAGGGCCGGTGCGAGCGCGCAGCGTGTCCGCTGCCGCCTTGAAGGCTGCGGCGTCATAGGGTTGCCTGCGGTCGAACATGCCGGCAATGGTTTTCGCAGCCGCCGCCATCTCCTTCATCGACGCCTGGCGGGCCGCGACGATCGGCCCGCTGCCGACGGAGGCGCCCATCGTAAGGGCACAGACCAGCCACAGCAGCGCCGCTTTCACAGTCCATCTCACGGCGCCATGTCCTTGCCCCATCCATCCGTGCTCAGCCAGCCGCAGCAGGGGTTCGACCTGCAGTCGGATTCTTCGGTCGTGATGCCGGTTCTCATCGGTAAATTCCCGTCGCCGGAGGTCTCCGTCTCTGAGCAGATAGACCTTCCAGCCGCCGGAAGGTCAACTGATTGAGAAGGCCGATCAGCGGGCAATCAGCACAGGCTTGCAGCAGGCTGACGCAGCGTTTCCTTGACTTGGATCGCAAAAACGGGCAGCAAGGCGGGGGTGAGGGAGAGCATTCTACCGTGGCGCAGACCATGGAGTGCTCTTTTTTTCGTATCAGGCGCCGCATAATCGGTGGCTGATGGAGGGATTGGTTAACCAACTTTGTCCATCTTTTGATTCAATCGGCAACAGACGCGAAAGGTGCAGGGGGCACCAGCGAACTGTGGATGTCACGGATGCGAGGGTCGCAAGCCTGCATGCCGATTGAGAGTGGTTGTATGGCGTTTTTGCGTTTGAAAGACCGGGGCGATACTCCTGAACGGGGTTTGACTTCGAAGAGATCCGGCCAGCGCTGGGTGGTGGTGCCGGTTGTCGGCGCGGCCTTGGCGCTGTGGTCGGTGGCAACTATGGCCGGCCTCTATTCGCTCGGTACCTCGCTCACCGCAGCCTCCAACAGCCTTCCGCACAGTCTGCTTCTGCCGAACGCAGCACTTGCCGATTCGCGCCGCAGCCTCGCCAATTCGTGGGCGCCGCGGCTTTCGGCGCAAAAATCACAGGCCTCGCTGCTCAGCCAATGCGACGCCGGCTGCGCGCATGCCGCCGCGAACTTCGCGCATGACGGCAAGATGGCGCGGCTGAAGCCGGCCACGCACGCTGTGGCCCCGAGCAGTGTCGCCTCAAACATTGCGCCAAACACCAGCGTCGCTCTCGCCACTTCGCGCGGCATGCGCTTCGACGGCGTGGTGGCCAAGGCAGAGCTGTCGCCGCAAAAGCTGGCTGCCGCCTTCGCCAAGGCCTCGAATGCGCCCTTCATGCTTGCCAGCCTTCCGGTCGCTGCCCGTTTCGCCGAAGTCCGGCTGCCCGATCAGCATGGCCCGGCCTCGGAACGCTTTGGGCCGGAAGTGGCTGAGATCGAACGCTCATCGCGCCTGGCGCTGGCGCTGGCCAACAGCTTGCCGGAAGACGCTGACATGCTGGCCCCGCCGCCGGCCGTTGAAGCAATCGCCGGAGGGCAGGATCCTGAGCAGGCCGAGGTTCAGGTCGCTTCGCTGCCGCCGCAGGACGATCTGCCCGACAACATTGCGTTGCCCGGTTGGCGTCCACGCGCCGAAACCGCTCAGCCTGCCGAGGCTCGGCAAGCCAGCAAGCCCAGGGCAGCCAAGCCACAGACCGACAGGACGCCCGAGAGCCCCGCACCCCAGTCGCCGGGCAATTCGTCGCCGCGCTCGCCACGCAGTACTTCGGAGGTCGCCGCACTGCCTGGCGTGCCAGACAGCCAGAGCATCCAATCAAGCCGGATCAAGCCTGGCAAACGGTCGAAGACACAGGCCGGCGAGATGCTGGCCTATGCCAAGCCGGACGTCCCGGCGGGCGGTGTCGGTCGCGCCTTCAAGGATCTGTTCGCCACGCCCGGAATGGGCGGCGGCGTCGCCGTGTACGATATCTCGGCCAAGACCGTCTATATGCCGGACGGCTCGCGGCTGGAGGCCCATTCGGGGCTGGGTTCGATGGTCGACCAGCCGCGCTTCGTGCACAAGAAGAATGTCGGCCCGACGCCGCCCAACACCTATGATCTGCGACTGCGCGAATCCCGCTTCCATGGCGTCGAGGCGCTCCGTCTCACTCCCGTCAGCGGCGGCAATAAATACGGCCGCGACGGCCTGCTCGCCCACACCTACATGCTGCGCGGCGGCCGTGCGGAATCCAATGGCTGCGTCGTCTTCAAGGACTACGCCCGCTTCCTTGCCGCCTACAAGAAGGGCAAGATCAAGCGCCTCGTCGTCGTGCCGCGCCTGACCAAGCCGCTGACGCGGGTCGCTCAGGAAGGCCGGGGAGCGTAAGGCAGTAGGCAGTAGGCAGTAGGCAGTAGGCAGTAGGGCCCAGGAGCGTCCATCGTCTGTTCCTTGTTTTTCTGCCCCTATTGCCTATTCCCCACTGCCTATTCCCTTTTCACCCCCAGGCAGACTATGAGTGACCCCTGCGGGTCGGCTTCACCACGAGGACATCCATGACAATACGCGCTGTCGTTTGGGGCGAGAACATCCATGAGCGGACCAATGAGGTGGTCGCAGCCCTCTATCCCGAGGGCATGCACACGACCATCGCCAAGGCGCTGAATGCCGACAAGGCGATCTCCGCCTCGACCGCCACGCTCGAGCAGCCGGAGCACGGCCTGCCGGCCGACCGTCTGGCCGAGACCGACGTGCTGGTCTGGTGGGGCCACAAGGATCATGGCGCGGTGGCCGACGAGATCGTCGAGCGCGTCGCCCGCCGCGTTTGGGAGGGGATGGGGCTGATCGTTCTCCATTCCGGCCATTTCTCGAAAATCTTCAAGCGGCTGATGGGCACGCCCTGCACGCTGAAATGGCGCGAGGCGGGCGAGCGCGAGCGGCTTTGGGTGACCAGTCCCAGCCATCCGATCGCCGAAGGCGTCGGCGAATATTTCGAGCTCGAGAATGAAGAAATGTATGGCGAGCAGTTCGCCGTGCCCGAACCGCTGGAGACCGTCTTCATCTCCTGGTTCCAGGGCGGCGAGGTGTTCCGTTCTGGGCTGACCTATCGCCGCGGCGCCGGCAATGTCTTCTACTTCCGCCCGGGCCACGAGACCTATCCGACCTATCACGACGCCAATGTGCACAAGGTGCTGCGCAATGCGGTGAAGTGGGCGCACAATCCGCAGGGCACCAAGTCGGCGATCCTTGAGGCGCCGAACGTACCGGTCGAGAAGGCGCTGGAGCCGATCGTCGAGCGCGGCGGCAAGCTGCACGCTTCGGGCGAGGCCGGCTTCCGCTAAAGCAAAATCCAGGAAAAAAGGCGTAGCGGCTTTCCGCATGGGTTTCCTAGACCGTATCTGCGCCATATGATTGAATCGAACCAATTCGCTCGGAGTGCAGAGAATGCGGCTTTTGATACTGGGTACCGGCTGGATGGCGCAGGAGCATGCCCGCCGCTTCGGCGGTATCGACGGCGTCGAGATCGTCGGTGCTGTCGACGTCGATGAACAGCGCGTTGGCGAATTTGCCGACGGGTTCAAGATACCGAAGCGATTCACATCGCTGGAAGACGCGCTGGCGTGGGGCGAGTTCGATGCGGTCGCCAACGTCACGCCCGACCGCATTCACCACCCGACCACCATGGCGCTGATCGCGGCCGGCAAGCCGGTGCTGTGCGAAAAGCCGCTGGCCGAAGACTTCGGCAAGGCAAGCGAGATGGCCAAAGCGGCTGAGGCCGCCGGCATCGTCAACATGGTCAATCTCACCTATCGCAATGTCGCTGCCTTGCAGAAGGCGCGGCAGATGGTGCTGGCCGGCGAGATCGGCACCGTCCGCCACGTCGAGTCCTCCTATCTGCAGAGCTGGCTGGTGTCGAAATTCTGGGGCGACTGGCGCACCGACCCGAAATGGCTGTGGCGGCTGTCGCGTGACCACGGCTCCAACGGCGTGCTCGGCGATGTCGGCATCCACATCCTCGATTTCGCCAGCTATGGCGCCGCACTCGACATCGACCACGTGTTTTGCCGGCTGCGCACCTTCGACAAGGCGCCAGGCAACCGCATCGGCGAATACGACCTCGACGCCAATGACAGCTTCGCCATGACGCTGGATTTCTCCAACAGCGCCTTTGGCGTCGTTCACGGCAGCCGCTGGGCGACCGGCCACATCAACGAATTGCGCCTGCGCATCTATGGCGACAAGGGCGGCATCGAAGTCGTGCACAATCTCGAGGGTTCGGAACTGAAGGCGTGTGTCGGCGAGGATATCGAGAACGGCAAATGGCAGGTGCTCGACGCCGGCACGGTGCCGACCAATTACCAGCGCTTCGTCGATGCGGTTCGCAGCGGCGTGCAGGCCGAGCCTTCATTCCACCATGCCGCCGAACTGCAGAAGGTGCTGGATCTGGCCATGGTTTCGGAACAGAAGCGGACGGAACTGAGGGCCAGCGCCGATACGCAGTGATGTGAAGGGGAGGAAGAAACTATGGTCTCGCGCCGCGCGCAATGTCTCTGCGGCCAGCTTTCAGCCGTCTGTTCGGGCGAGCCGGTGCGCATCTCGGTCTGCCACTGCCTCGACTGCAAGCGCCGCACCGGCAGCGCCTTCAGCTACAATGTCCGGTTTGCGCAAGCTGATGTATCGATCGAGGGGCGGGCGAAGCAGTTCACGCGCACCGGCGACGAGGGCGGCCGCGTCATCTACAATTTCTGTCCGGAGTGCGGCGCCGCCGTCCACTATCGCATCGACACGCAACCCGGCGTGATCGCCATTCCCGTCGGCGCCTTCGCCGACCCGTCGTTCCCGCCGCCATTTCAGTCTTTTTACCACGAAAGCCGGCGCTGTGAGTGGGTCGAGATCAATGCCGAGCCGCTGGCGACGTTCGACTGAAGGCCGCTTTTTGGATACCCGGAACCGTCCGCACGCTCCGCGCCTTCAAGAGGGCATCGCCCCTGATTGCCATTGCCGGGCCGTTAGCCATCGCGCTCGGCTGCCCCATGAATAGGCATAAGTCAAGACGAATCCGGCTTGCGGCCCGATTGCTGACATGCTTACCTGACGGCATGTGTTCAATGGGGGTATATGGATGGCTAAGGAATCTTCGAATTCCGCTTCTTCAGAAAAGAAGGCGGACGTAAATCTGATAGGTAACACAGAAGGAAACGGGCTGAACTTCATGGGAGTTCAGGCTCGCGAAAACGGAACCGCCGGCGACGCCGTCGGTGTCGACAAGATCCGTGACCTGCTGTTCGGCAACCAGATGCAGGACTATGACCGCCGTTTTTCCAAGCTTGAAGAACGGGTGTTGCAGCGCTTCAAGGATGTCGAGTCCGAGGCCAAGCGCAATCTCGAAATGTACGAGTCGAATGCAAAGAAGCAGATCGATTCGCTTGCAGGGCAATTACGGAGCGAAAAAGATTCACGAGCCGATGCCGACAAAGAGATCGACCGGAATCTTCGCGAGCAAAACCAGGCTCTTGAAAAGCAGGTGCGCACGTTGTCGGATCAGTTGAGCGCGCTCGAGCGCGACGTTTCGGACCGGATAAATCGAAACGATCATTTGCTGCGTGAGGAAATCAAGCAGAAGAATGAAGGCGTTCAGATGCTGATCGAGAAGATGTTTGCCGACCTCAGCAACGTCAAGACCGACCGAAATCTTTTGGCTGGCCTGTTTGTCGAGGTTGCAAAGTGTCTCAATCAGGATCCCGTCGGGAGCAAGAGCAACTCGGACCGTAGCTGGAAAGTGAGTTGATGGGACCTTGACGTCCACCGTCGACCCATTCAACCTTCCGCAAAGAACAGCCTCGAACGATACAGAGATTGATCGCGAGGCTCTGGCTCGTCTTTTGATCGAAATTGCCCGGAACGTTGATCCGGACTACCGTGCGCAGTTCGAGGCGGTTCCAACCGCCGATCCGCGCATGGAAACGCTGCGGCAGTTGCTGGTCAGCCGCGAAATCTCCGAGCTTTCACGCGTCACGCATCTGCTCGACGAACCCGAGCAGCTTGCGGCGGCCGTGGGCGACGTTCTTCCCAGTGCTGCCGGACGAGCGCCTTACGCGCAACTCGGCGAGGCGCTTGCGCCAGCTGTCGAACGGGCTGTGCAACGGTCGATCCAGAAGAGCCCGCGCACGCTGACGGACATATTGTACCCGGTGTTTCTGCCGGCAATTCGCAAGTCGATCGGCGAAAAGATCGACCAGACCTTTCAGTCGCTGAATGAAACTCTAAGGCACATATTCACCTGGCACGGGCTCAAGTGGAGACTTGAAGCCTGGAGAACAGGGGCAAGCTTCTCCGCAGTTGTTCTGAAGCATTCCCTTGTCTACCGTGTGGAACATGCCTTTCTCATTCATCGGAATTCAGGCCTTTTGATAGCGCATGTAACTGCCGACAATGCGACGAGCGAAGATCCTCAGCTCATTTCTTCGATGCTCAGTGCGATTCAGGATTTTGTAAAAGACTCATTTAACGAGAAAGAGCAGAGCGGCCTGGACACAATCCGTTTCGGCGAGCTTCGTCTCTGGTCGGAAGTTGGACCGTTTGCGACCCTGGTTTCGGTGATCCGGGGAAATCCGCCGGAGGAATTGCATGAAATCGTTCGCGATGTGTTGCTTCGCATCCATGAGGAAAGCTCACAGGCCTTAGAGCAGTTTGACGGCGACGGTTCGCAGCTGGCCAGCGTAGAGGCGCAGTTGCAGACCTGCGTCGAGCTGAAGCAGGAGGAATCAAACGACGGATTTCCGTGGCTGGTGGCGGCCGTTGCCCTGCTGCTTTTGAGTCTGGCAGGCGGTTGGTACTTTCTTTCCTGGCAATCAGCGCAGCGCTGGCAGGCTTACGTGTCGCGCTGGCAGGCTTACGTGTCGCGAGTGGAGGCCCAGCCGGGCATCATCGTTGCCGAACAGCAGGTACGCGATGGCCAGTTCTATATTGCCGGCCTGAGGGACCCGCTTGCCGTCGACCCGCAGTCGCTGTTGTCAGGCACGGGAGTCGATCCGGCCGGGGTTCATTCGCAATGGCAATTTTATCAGAGCCTTGAGCCGGAGTTCGTGCTGAAGCGGCTGACGGCGTCGCTGGCTCCGCCGGATTCAGTGCGACTTTCGATTGTCGATGGCCGCATCGTCGCCGAGGGTGAGGCTCCCGACACCTGGATCAGCCGGGCGCGCGCGGCGGCCCAGCAGCTTTCGGCAGGCGGGCCGGTCTTCGATATCTCGGGGGTTCGTGACGTAAGTCCCCAAGTGCGCGAGGCGGAGCGCTGGCACGCCTATGTGTCGCGACTGGAGACCCAGCCGGGCATCATCGTTGCAGACCAAAAGATAAGCGACGGCCAATTCTATATTGCCGGCCTGCGAGACCCGCTTGGCGCCGATCCGCAGTCGCTGTTGTCGGGAACAGAGGTCGATCCCGCCCGGGTTCATGCGCAGTGGCAGTTCTATCAGAGCCTTGAGCCGGAGTTCGTGCTGAAGCGGCTGACGGCGTCACTGTATCCGCCGGAAACAGTACGACTTTCGATCGTCGATGATCGCATCGTTGCCGAGGGTGAGGCTCCCGACACCTGGATCGATCGCGCGCGCGCGGCGGCCCGGCAGCTTTCGGCAGGCGGACCCGAATTCGACATCTCCAAGGTTCGTGACGTGAGCCCCGAAGCACGCGCGGCGGAGCACTGGCAGTATTACGTGTCGCGACTTGAGGCCCAACCGGGAATCATCGTCGCCCAACAAACGGCGAGGGGCGGACATTTCTATATTTCCGGCTTGAGAGACCCGCTTGCCGCCGACCCGCAAGCCCTGCTGTCCGGAACGGACGTTGATCCTGCCCGCGTTCATGCACAGTGGCAATTCTATCAGAGCCTTGATCCGAAGTTTGTGGTGAAGCGGCTGACGGCGGCGCTGTCCCCGCCGAAAACCGTTCAGCTCTCGATCATCCAGGGTCGCATTGTGGCCGTGGGTGAGGCTCCTGCCGGCTGGATCAACCGCGCGCGGGCCGCCGCTGAACAACTTTCGGCGGACGGAGTGGTTCTGGATGTCTCGCAGCTGCGTGAGCTGAACCTCGCAGAACTTAATCATTTGAGGCAGGCGATCCAGACGACCGATATTTTCTTCTCTTCCGGCAAGGTTGTGCCGGGACCGGAGCAGACGCCGGTTCTCGACAGGTTGGCGGATCAAATAAAGGAATTCGCCCAGAGTGCCCGCAATTCCGGCGTAACGGCGCGGTTCATGTTGACCGGGCATTCGGACACCACGGGCCGTGAGACGGCCAACGCGTCGATCAGCGCCGCCCGCGCCGAGACAGTTCGTGCGCTTCTCAACAAGCGCGGCGTTGCTCCCGAACTGCTGCTGGTTCGGGGCGCGGGCACTTTTGAGCCGGCTGTACCTGAAAACAGTCTAACCGGTAGCTCCACCAATCGCCGGGTTTCGATTACGGTAAACCTGGACTAGCGGAGCCCAGCATGTTGCAAAAAAAGATCTGCATGCTGGGCGGCTTCGCCGTCGGAAAGACGAGTCTGGTCCGCAGGTTTGTGCAGAGCATCTTCTCAGAAACCTACTTGACCACCGTCGGAGTGAAAATCGACAAGAAAAGCGTCGCGCTCCCGGACAAAACCGTGGATCTGATTTTGTGGGATTTGGCCGGCGAGGACGATATCGGCTCATTCCGCGTCAGCTATGTTCGAGGTGCAACCGGGCTCGTGCTAGTCGTCGATGGAACCCGCGCTGCTACTCTTGCCGTGGCACTCACGCTGCGCGAACGGGTCGAGGCCGAATTCGGCGCCATGCCGTTCGTATTGCTGTTCAACAAGTCCGATCTGGCCGATCGGTGGGCGATATCGGATCGTGAGATCAACGAGTTGAGGCAACGTGGATGGCAAATCTATCTAACAAGTGCGCTCTCGGGCGAGCAGGTAGATGACGCCTTTCGTCAACTTGCCTTGATGGTCACCAAATAGACCATGCATGAATTGCCAAAAGAAGTCAGAAATTGGTTTTTCAATTTCTTCTTCGACGGGCACGCTGTCGCTTATCTGAAAATCGACCCTGAGCTTTGCATAGCTGCCAAGGGCGGTAATGTTGAACATTACGGGCTGTCATCACTTCGCATCGGCAAGCCTGTTGCCGAGCAGCTTGAATTCATGGAGGGTTTGCTGCCTTGCCCGGAGCTTCCGTTTCGCATGGACATGGTTGAACTGCCCGGCGGGCGTGTCGCCGACCTCCATTTTTTTGCTGACAATGCGTTCGTGTGGCTGCTTTTTCTGGACGCCACTGCCGAACGAGACAACAGGCAGCGGCTTCAACAGAAGGCCTATGAAATGACGCTCCTGCAAGAGAGGGAGCGTCAACTCAACGAAAAATTGCAATCGACGAACGAGGCGTTGAGGAAGAGCCAGGAGGGATTGGCGCGTGAATATCAGCGCGCCGAAAACCTGCTCCTCAACATTCTCCCGGCCTCGATCGCGGAGCGATTGAAAGCGCAAAAGAAAATTGCCGACAACCACGCAGAGGTGAGTGTGCTTTTTGCCGACATCGTCGGTTTTACGGAACGAGCGCGCAGCGTCGGAGCGGTGACGACGCTCGCTATTTTAAACTACTTCTTCAAGGCGGCGGATCGGCTCTCTGAGCGATACGGCTGCGAAAAGATCAAAACAATTGGCGATTGTGTGATGGTGGTCGCCGGCCTGCCCACGGCGCGATCCGATCATGCAAAGGCCCTCACGCGCTATGCGATTGAGCTGCGCAAAGCGGTCAAGCGGGAACGCTTCGCAGGAGAACCGATAAGGCTGAGAATTGGAATTCACTCAGGACCGATCGTCGCCGGCGTCATAGGCAAGAGGCGGTTCGCCTATGACCTGTGGGGTGAGACCGTTAATCTCGCCTCACGTATTCAAACGTCCGCGGAGCCCGATGAAATCCGTATTTCCGATGCAACTTACCAACTGCTTGGACCGAAATTTGCCTGCGACCCACTCGAGGAAACGGAATTGCGCGGTGCGGGTCGCGTGCGAATGTGGCGGCTCCCGAGCTGATCCGTCGCCTGCGGTGCGACCGTGGAGCGCCGATAGCGGCGCCCGAAAGCCATTGGCGTGACCTGATCTTGCGATCGCAAAGCACCCTTTGCGCTTGCCCGGAAGGCCTCTATTCTGGAGCACAGTGGCCGCTGGTGGGATAGAATGTCGGTACTGCCTTTTTTGAGAATCTACGCACCGCTAAATGCGGTGCTGGCTGCGCCTGGGCTTCTGGCGGTGGCTGCGCTCACGATGCCGAACATGTCCGGACGAAGCAGACTGGCTCTGGCTGCCGTGCTCGCTGTCATTTGGGCCGCCTATCTTCTGCAGATGGCCGAGACCCTGCTCAAGCGCTGGGCGGGAGACCTCAGGGACAGGACACCGGCAATCGCGATCGATGTGCTCGCGGTTTTGGTTCCACTCGCCGCATTCCTGCTCGACGGCACGCCCGACCGCAGCCTCTACTGTGCTGTCTGGCTGCTGAAGCCGCTGCGCGACTCGACGTTCTTCCCGCTGCTTGGCAGGGTTCTGGCCAACGAAGCGCGCAACCTGGTCGGCGTCACCACGGTCTTCGGCCTGGTTCTGTTCGGTGTCGCACTCGCGGCCTATGTCATCGAGCGCGACGTCCAACCGGAAAAGTTCGGCAGCATCCCCGAGACAATGTGGTGGGCGGTGGTCACGCTGTCCACTACCGGCTATGGCGACGACATTCCGCAAAGCTTCGCCGGCCGCGTCCTTGCCGGGGCTGTCATGATGTGTGGCATCGGCATCTTCGGGCTCTGGGCCGGCATTCTTGCCTCCGGCTTTTATCAAGAAGTCCGTCGCGAGGATTTCGTCCGCAATTGGCAATTGATTGCCGGCGTTCCGTTGTTTCAGAAGCTTGGCCCGGCCACGCTGGTCGAGATCGTGCGCGCGTTAAGACCCCGCACGGTGCCGGCGGGCGCCGTGATCTGCCGCAGCGGCGAGACCGGCGATCGGATGTTCTTCGTCGTGGAGGGCCGCGTCAGCGTCGCGACGCCGAACCCGGTGGAGCTTGGCCCTGGCGCCTTCTTCGGCGAGATGGCGCTGATCAGCGGCGAACCGCGTATGGCGACCGTCACTGCCGCAACTTCTGTCTCACTGCTGTCGCTGCACGCGGCGGATTTCCAGATGCTGTGCAGCAGCAGCCCGGAAATTGCGGAAATCATCCGCAGGACAGCGCTCGAGCGGCGCGGCGCGGCGCCGGTGGCTTGACCGTACAGCCGATGGTGGCCCGGCTGGAACTGGATGGTACGGCTCTATCGACCACGCGCGAAGGTTCTGGACGGCACGTGGAAGGTCCCAGAGGCGTAGCCGGAGACCTAAACGTAGCCGATCCACTCTACCGGCGGCTCGTTGTTTGGCGCTGTGCGTCGACAGTTCCTGCCCCGCGGCCTTTCGGACGACCGGCTTTGGCTAAGCTCTAATGCCTTAGAATCTTGCTTAGAAAAGCCCGGCTGCGGTCGGTCTTCGGGTCGGAGAAAAACGCTTCCGGCGTGCCGCTTTCGACGATGGCGCCGGCGTCCATGAACACCACGCGCTGCGCCACCTTGCGGGCAAAGCCCATTTCGTGCGTTACCACCATCATGGTCATGCCTTCCTCGGCCACCGCGACCATGACGTCGAGCACTTCGGAAATCATCTCGGGATCGAGCGCCGAGGTCGGTTCGTCAAACAGCATGATCTTGGGGCGCATGCCGAGGCAGCGCGCGATGGCCACACGCTGCTGCTGGCCGCCGGACAGCTGTGACGGGTAGGCGTTGACCTTGTCGGCGAGGCCGACCTTGGCCAGCAAGTCGCGCCCGGCCTGCTCGGCCTCGGCGCGGGGGATCTTGCGCACATGGATCGGCGCCAGCGTGACGTTTTCCAGCGCCGTCTTGTGCGGGTAGAGGTTGAACGACTGGAAGACGAAGCCGATCTCGGTGCGCAGCTGCGTCATGTTGGTGGCGGGGTCGCCGAGGCGCTGGCCGTCGACGACGAGGTCGCCATCCTTGATCGCTTCCAGGCCGTTGATGCAGCGGATCAGCGTCGACTTGCCCGAACCACTTGGGCCGCAGACGACGACCACTTCGCGCGGCTCGACGCTGAGCGTGATGTCCTTCAGCACATTGAGCGAGCCGAACCATTTGTTGACGCCGCGAAAGTCGATCATGCCCGTTTTGGTCAGGTTTGTCTTGGTCGGGCTTGGATTGGTCATGGCGGTCAGCCCTTTGGGTTCGATGTCACAGCTGCACCTCGCCATGCGCCGCGCCCATGCGGCGCTCCAGCCGGCGGGCGAGCATGATCAGCGGATAGCAGACGACGAAATAGCCGACGCCGACCAGGAAGAAGACCAGCAGGCCGTTGGGCACACGCTGCACCACAAGCCAGCCGACGCGGGTGAGGTCGGTCAGCCCGATCGCCGAGACGACGGAGGAATCCTTGATCAACAGTACATATTGCCCGACCAGCGGCGGCAGCACGATGCGCATCGCCTGCGGCAGCACCACCTGGCGCATGCGTTGCCAGCGCGACAGGCCAGACGCCAGAGCTGCCTCAACCTGGCCGGTCGGCACCGAGCGGATGCCGGCGGCGACGATCTCGCAGATGAAGCACGCGGCGAGGTTGGTGAGCGCGATGATGCCGGCCGTGAAGGCATCGAGCTCGATGCCGAATTCCGGCAGGATGAAGAAGATCAGAAAGATCTGCACCAGAAACGGCGTGCCGCGGATCAGGTCGACCCAGGCGCCGATCACGCTCGAGATCAGCCGGTTGCCGCCGGTGCGCAATATGCCGAGGCCGAAGCCAAGCAGCGTGCCCAGCACCAGGCTGATCGCCGACAGCATCACGGTCATGCCAAGGCCGCGCAAGGCGAGGGGGTAGCTGCCGGCCAGGCTTTGCAGCTGTTGCCAGATCATGTGCTGCTCCTTGCCGGCTGCAGACCGAGCCACCGACTGGACAGCCCCGCCAGCCCTTTGAGGCAGTAATAGAGCAGCAGATAGAAAGCGGCGATGGTGAGAAAGCCTTCCGCCGGCATGAAGCGGTCGGACGCCAGCAACTGGCCGGCGCGCGTCAGTTCGGAAACCGAGATCAGCGACAAAAGCGCGGAATCCTTGACCAGCACGATCGCCTGGCCGAGCAGCGGCGGGATCGTCACCTTGAAGGCTTGTGGCAGGATGACCAGGCGCATGCGCTGGACATAGGTCATTCCCGAGGCAACCCCGGCCTCGACCTGGCCGCGCGGGATCGACAGGATGCCGGCGCGGATGATTTCCGCGACATAGGCGCCGCTGTTCAGCGACAAAGCGATGATGCCGACGACGAGCTCGGGCAGGACGAAGCCGAGACGCGGCAGGCCGAAATAGAGGAAGTAGAGCTGCGCCAGCAACGGCGTGGCGCGCACGGCATCGATATAGCCCTTGGCCAGCACGCGAAACAGCTGGCCGCGCTGCAGGTTCATGGCGGCGAGCACGATGCCGACGGCCAGCGCGCCCGCAAAAGACAGCGCCGACAGCCACACGGTCGTGATCAGACCCTGCCCGAACAGCGGCAGATATTCGACGATGGTGCGGAAGCTGAAATTTTCGAGCATGGCGGTGAATTGTGAATGGTGAATGGGCAGTAGTGAGTAGTGAGTGGTGAGCAGTGAAGGGCGTCCGGAATGGCCATTCACCATTCACCATTCACTACTTCCTACTCACTACTCCCTGCTTACCTCTGCTTAGTGATCCTTCTTCCAGGCGTCGGAATTGACCCAGTAGTCGAGGTTCTTCTGCAGGCGGCCGTCGATGCTGACCTGGTTGAGGAACAGGTTCATCCAGATCAACAGGTCCGGCTCGTCGTAGCGGGTGGCGAAGGCAAGCGGCTCCTTCGACAACAGGTCCGGCATGATGGTGAAGGTGCCGACGGGATAGGCTGTCGACTGACCCTTGACCGCCGAGACGTCGTTGACGCCGCAATCGGCTTGGCCGTTGTTGACCGCGTCGAGCAGCAGCGGGCCGCCGCCCTTGTAGCTCTTGATGTCGGCATCCGGGAAGGCGTTCTTGGCTTCCTTTTCGCCGGTGGCGCCCAACAGCACGGCGATCTTGGTGCCCTTGGCCTTGCAGTCCTCGGTTGTCTTGAACTTGCTGTCGGCCTTGGTGAAGACGGTGCTGCCCGTATACATGTAAGGTGTGGTGAAGGCGACCTTCATGCCGCGCGCCAGCGTCGGCGTCATGTCGGCGACGAGCAGGTCGGCCTTGCCCGAAAGCAGCGCCGGGATCAGCCCGTCCCAATCATAGTCGAGGAAGGTGATCTTGACACCCATTTCCTTGGCCATCAGTTCGGCGAGTTCGACCGAACTGCCGGTGCGCTCGCCGGCCGCGCCGACCAGCGAGAAGGGAGGTCCTTGCGTCTGTACCGCGACGCGCAGTTCGCCGCGCTTGGTGATCTCGTCGAGCGTTCCGGCACTGGCAGCAGCGGTCAGGCCCGCAAGCGCAAGTCCGGCGATGAAAAGCTTGGCAATCTTCATTTGGCATTCCTCCTGTTATCGTTGTTGTTCCACTTTGTTATTCCACCCTTTTGGGTGTTTTTTGAGCGGCGGCACCGTTTGCCGGCGGCAGCCACCGTTCGAAAATCCTCAGTCCCAGGCCACCGTCTCGGCAACCTTGATGCCACGCCTGGCCAGCTCGTCGAAGAACGGCCCGTCCGGCACATGCAGCAGCGGGTTCAAAAGCCCTGGTGTGGCGATCTCGCGCCGCGCCAGCATCTGCGCCACGATGCTGGCGGGATAGCCGACGCCAAGGCTCATGCCGAACAGGCCTGATGCCAGGTCGCGTTCGATGATCAGGTCCGACGTAACCGTTTTGGCGCGACCGCCCTCGAGACCGGAAAAGACATTGCGCATCACGCAAAGGTCCTTCTCGTCAGCGCCATACTGCAATTGCGGGCCGAGCAGCCGGCCGAGAAATTCGCGGGGGCTGGCGCCGGTGCCGGGCACCTTGTCTTCGGAGAGGAAGCCGAGTTCCTTCAGCGGCGCCCAGAACGCCGACCATCCCGGCCAGCGCAGTGTATAGCGGCCCGAGCGTTGCAATCCCTTGGCGGCCGCCAGCATCTCGACATAGTGCAGCGCGTCGCCATTGGGGAAAGCTTCCAGCCGGCCGAGGCCCGCGACCTCGATCTCGTGGATGAAGGCATTGTCGTGCTGCCGCCCGGCCGGCACTTCGACGCGCTTGCCATGCTCGATCATCACGCTGTCGCGGTTCTGGCTGACCAGAACCATGTCGAAATTCCAGCTCACCTTGTAGCAGAGCGGCTTCGCCATCGCCTTCGGTTCGGGGATGCCGCCGCAATAGGAATCGATCGAGGAGATCCTAGAGAACTGCTTTGCGGCGCGCGCGTAGAGCACGAGGTCGATGCCGGGATCGAGCCCGCATTCGGTCATGATCGAAACGCCGGCCTGTTCAGCCTCCGCCGCCAGATCGGCAATCGCCTTGCCGTAATTGGTGGTGACCAGCGGCGTGCGCGTTGCGATCGCGGCCTGCACCGCCTCGCGCATCAATGGCTGTGGCAACAGATCGATGGCGGCGTCGACATCCGCCAGCACGGTGGCAAGTGCCGGGCCGATGGGGCCTTCGGGCACGACGAAACGCACGCGGGAAAGGTCGGTCAGCCCGGCAAGCCGTGCAGGGCCGTCAGCCGACGTATCGACGCAGACGACTTCCTCGACACCGGCGCTGGCGACGAGATCGGCGATGGCCGCCCGTCCCTGCAGGCCGAGGCCGCCGAGAACAGCTATTCTCATGCCGGCTCCTTGCGTGACGGTGTTTCTTCCGACCAGCAGCCTTCGGGAAGGCTGACCCATTTGTTGCATGAAGCCATGACGACGAAGGTTTCGCTGCGCACGACTTCCCCGGGAATGCCGGCGCCCGGAATCAGCTCGCTGGTGATGCGGTAGAGGTCGGCGACATCGCCGGCGACGGTCACGTCGACGATGATGTCGAAGCGCCCGGTAACCACCGAGGCCGAGTTGACGAAAGGCAGTTCGGCAATGCGCTGCGCCAGTTCCCGGGCGCGGCCACGTCCCTGAGCGTTGATGCCGACAATGGCAGAGATCAACTCGGGGCGTTCGGTCAGATTGAGCAGCCCGACGATCTTCAAGAGGTTGCGGTCGAGCAGATTGCGCAACCTTGAGCGCACCGTCGGCACCGAGATCGCCATCGTCTCGGCGAGCCGGTTGATGCCGGGCTGGGCATCCTGCGACAACAGCTTTACCAGCCGTCGATCGGTTTGATCGAGATGCTCACGCAAAGGCAAGCCTTTCATAAAGGGAAAGAAACGATCGGATTTTCTTTCGGATATGAAAAATACCTTATGGGGAATTTTTTACAGCAGCAAGAGCTATGTCATCCCTCTGTGTCCCTTCCGTGTGCGTTCGGGCAAGACAGGATCAGGGGCCTCTGTCCTGCTGGACATCTCCTCACAAGAGGGAAATCGCTAGTTTCGTCGAGGTTGCCACATTTGTTCTTGTTTTGTTCCAGCAGCTATGCTACTAATTTGGGGTAGGTGCTGATTCGCGCCGCCAGCCCGCCTTCCGAGGCGGGTTTTTTGTTTTCAGCATACCTTTGAAGGTTCATCGCCGCCTTTGAGGCTGGCGGGACAGCGCCGTTCGGGGCGCTGTGTTCGAAGGCGAAAAAGCAAACGGCGCAAGAGGTGTGCTTCGAATTTCATGGAAAGGAACGGTGAATCGATATGAAGAAGATTTTTCATCTGTTGGTGCTAACTGCAATCTGCACCATTGCTGCTACCATGGTGCCAATTGGCGCCGCATATGCCCAGAATGCGCCCTACTGGCGTGCGGACTGGGAGGAGGGGCCTTGCACCGGAGCCTCGTGCTATACCGACTGGTCTTTCGTTCAGGCGGAGGATCCCGCGGAAGCTGATCCCAACCTGAACGCAATTGTCAGCGGCTTGGTCTCGACCGGCGCGGGGAATGTATCCTCGCACGGCGGCAACAGCTTCGGAAAGTTCGAAACGACGGTGGCTGCCATCAATGCTGGAAAGCCCCATTCCAAAGTCTACAAAGAGTGGCTCTTTCCAGGCGGCCTGGCCAAGAACGACGCTTTCGGACGTCCGCTCCAGGCCGTGTCGCCATCAGGGATCGATGGGACCTATGTCTCGTGGTTTTTCATTCCGTCCAATTACCAGGCGGCCAATGGCTGGACGAATATCTTCCAGTTCAAGGTGACCGAGCAATCGCCTTTCTCGCAGGAACCAACGTGGTGGGTCAACTTGCGCGACAGTCAGACTGAGGATTTGCTGCTGCTGCATGTGGAAAATGCGGCACCCGGAACCTACAATCCGGCTAATGATGTTCCCGCACCGAAGGGCCGTTGGTTTCAGCTGCGCGCGGATCTCTATGAAGGGGTGGGCATCGATTGGTATCTGGACGGGGTGTTTTGGCAATCATCGTCAAACGCAACGTGGCCGGTCGGGCGGGATTCAGACGGATCAGGTACACCTCAGTCATTTGTGTTTGGCGTGGGTCACTATGGTGGAGTTGGCAAGATCTATACGGACGATGCCTATTTGATCGCAAAATAGCTACTGCCAAATTGCCCTGGCGCATAAAACACTAAGCTGCTTCGGGTCCAAACGGGGCAGCTTTTTTTGCACTTGAGCACGTCGCGTTTGAACGGGACCCCTGCGACGCGCTTAAGTCTCTGTTCATGCATGTCGTCGTCCCAAAACCGCTGTGCATTTTGGGGCGACAGGCAGTCGAGGATGTGCGCGACAGCACTAGGCGACGGAGTTCGGAGACGATCTTGCCGCCGCCGTGGTCGCTTGAACGCGACGCGAGGTCGTAGTGAGCAACGCACCCGCATAGCAGGCCGACCGAGTTGCGGCGTAGCCGCAACTCACGCCTTCACCTGATAAGCGGAGAGGCTCATTCGCGACATGGCCAAAAGCGGCCTTTCAATAAAACTATAACTCGCCAGGGACACGGCGATGCAGGCGGTGACAATAGCTATGCCTGCAAGCCATGGTGACACATTGGCGGTTGCAACGACAGGAGCGATCGCGAGCAGCACGATAGGATGGGTCAAATAGAGAGAGTAGGAAGCATCTCCCAGCCTTGCCAGCACGCGAGGAGCAAAAAGTCGGAAGTAGCTCTCCAGGCTGATGCAACCCGCGACAAGGATCAGCGCCGGGATACCTTGAGCAAGGGTTCGCGGCAAGTTGAAGCCAAGTACCATCACCAGTGTGGACACAATAGCGAACCCGACAGCCGAGGCACCCAGGAAAGCGGGCAAACGCACCAGTCTGCCGACCAGATGGCCGACAGCCATGCCGGCAAGGAACTCAAACAGGATTGGCGTGGTATAGAAAAACAGCACAGTGTCGGCGGCGGGTTTGAAGATAATGCGTGCGGCTACGGCGATTGCAAAGACAACGCCAATCGTGGCCATTTGCGTCAGCGCACCAAAACCCATAGTCGCCGCGAACAGAATGTAAAACAGGATTTCCAGATTGAGCGTCCAACCCACGCCAAGCACTGGCTGGACATAGCCTGTGGCCGTATCGAGATAGGGCACGAAAAGCAGGCTGTTGGTAATCTGCTCAAAGGACACTCCACGACCGGCAAACAGCCAAAGTGCGGCGACCATGAGGAAGGTCATGACCCAATAGAACGGAACGACGCGCGTGAACCGCTGCATCAAAAAAGCACGGTGGTCGCGATGTCTGTTCTCCGTCGAGAGAACCATGACGAAACCGCTGATGACGAAAAACAGGTCGACGCCGCTGTTTAGAATGGGAATAGGCAAATCGAGCACGCCTAGTGCGGCCGGAAGATGATAGATAACAACCATAAGGGCTGCTAGCCCCCGCAGGGTCTGTATCGATGTATATTGTTGAATCCGACGCGGCGCAGCCTGATCATTATCCGGAATGACGTTCATTAAAAAATGTCCCCGATACCGGAGAATATTAACACAGATGAGATCGTTGATGCGACGATTAACTGCCGGTTTAATTAATACATAAAATTTGAATAGCTTTCACCGACTTTCGCGGCCTGGGCCTTGCGATCGCCATCGTCTCGGCGATGCCTTGGCGCGCTGCTTGTATGCGCTATCGCCCGGCCTGGAAGATCGCCACCGCTGCCGCCGTCAGCGCGGCATTGCCGGCCGCAACCGTGCCATCCGGCAGATGCTTCCCATCCTCCAGCCCGACGCGCGTCGACCAGTTGCGATCCGCCGCACGGCGCACGAACGGCCACACCGTCGCGTTCTCGCCATGCAGCAGGATGGCACGGCGAATGCCGGCGCGCTCCAGGACCTGTTCGATGCCGTCGGCGACCGCAAAAGCCTCGTCTAGCGTCTGCTCGGAAATCTCGATCAGCACGCGCAGCACGCGCCCGCCATGGTCGAGGCCGACGAGGCGCTCGGCGTCGGCGACCGAGGCCAGACCCGCCTCGATGCCGATGCCGCGCTGGCGCAGGCTCTCCATGACGATCGGTGCCGCCGCCTCGCTGAGATTGACCGAGGCATAGTCCGGCAATTCGCGCCAGCCGGCGATGGCGACCAGCGTGCTTGTATCGTCATTCTCGATCCAGGCGCCGGTAGAAACGCCGATCAGCGTGCCGGGGCAGGCGCGGCGCAGCGCTGCGATCGTCGGGTCCATCGCCGCCGGCGAAACGCTTTCGCGGCGGTCCGCTCCGCGCGCATGGACATGCAACTCGGCCGCGCCCGCGGCAATAGAAGCCGCCCCATCGCGCGCCATCGCCTCGGCATCGAGCGGCAGCGTGGGGTGAAAATCGGCGGCGCGCGCGCCGTTGATGCAGGTCTGGACGATCATGGCTCTCGCGATCCTGTTGCCGATGGGCGAGCCTAGCAAAGGGCAGGGTGGAGAGGAAACGGGCGCGGTAAAGACTGCTGACAGTGTGTTGCGCCAAACCTGGGCAATGCCGAGTTCCTTCGCACCCCCCTCTGGCCTGCCGGCCATCTCCCCCTCAAGGGGAGAGATCAGCTGCGTCTACGGCGTTGCAACGTTGGAGACCGGCGAAGGCAGAGGTGAGGTCCAATCTCCCCCCTTGAGGGGGAGATGCCCGGTAGGGCAGAGGGGGGTGTCTCGCGGAAACCTCAGGTGGTGTTCGGCGTCGCCGCGCCCATCATCGCTACGATCAGCACCGAAGCACCCCGGCCTCCCTTTCAATCGCTGTCCTCGCTCCAGATCAGCCGTAACAGCCGCAGCAGTGTTGCCCGATCTTTTTTCGTCAGCCGTTGCAGGAACCGGTCCTCGTGGTTGCGCACTTTGAGCCGCCATGGCGGCATGGCGGCTTTGGCTGCCTTGGTCAGAGCGAGCACCTGCACGCGCCTGTCCTGCGCATGGTCGTCGCGCTCGACCAGCCCGCGCTCCTCGAGTTCGGCCAGCAGCGGCGCCATGTTGGCGCTTTTCATGCCCAGCCGGCGGCAAAGCTCGGCGGCGCTGATGCCGGGCCGTTCGTCGATTAGCGCCAGCATCCCGTAGGTGACCAGGCGCAGTGAGGCATCGGCCATCTCGGCGGTGAAATCATTGAGCGCCAGTGTCGAAGCGCGCCGCAGATTGTAGCCGATCTGTGCGTCGAGCCTGTCTTCAGGCGCCACCCTAGCCACCTTGCCGCTGCGGTCCGATGTCTCGTCCATGCTGCAACCGATCGCTGCGACCAAGGTTCTTGTCAAGCAAAAAAGACTATGCAACATAGCAATTCTAAAAGCTATGTCACATAGCGATTGATGCAGGGGAAGAGCACAACTCTTCTCCCCGCCACACAGGAACGCAAGCCGGAGGAGAGTTGCCATGACCGAAGAGACCGTTGCCTTCGACATCGAGGACGGCATCGCCTGGGTGCGCTTCAACCGGCCTGAAAAACGAAATTGCATGAACCCGGCGCTCAACCGGCGCATGATGGAGGTGCTCGACCAGCTGGAATACCGCGATGATGTCGGCGTGCTGGTGCTGTCGGGCGAGGGCAGTGCGTGGTCGGCGGGCATGGACCTCAAGGAGTATTTTCGCGAAACCGAGGCCAAGGGGCTGGGCGCCGTCCGCAAGGCGCAAGGCGAGGCCTATGGCTGGTGGCGGCGGCTGCGCTGGTATCGCAAGCCGACCATCGCCATGGTCAATGGCTGGTGCTTTGGCGGCGGCTACGGCCCGCTGTTTGCCTGCGACCTCGCTTTCGCCGCCGACGAGGCGCAATTCGCTCTGTCGGAGATCAACTGGGGTATCTTGCCCGGCGGCGGCGCCACCAAGGTGGTGGTCGATCTCCTGTCGATGCGCGACGCCATGTATCACGCGCTGACCGGTGAGTTGATCGACGGCAGGAAGGCGGCGGCCTGGAAGCTGGTCAATGAAAGCCTGCCGCTGGCGGAGCTGAAGCCACGAGTTACCGAGGTGGCGAACATCCTGCTGAAGAAAAACCCGGTGGCGCTGAAGGCGACAAAGGACGCCATCCGCCGCGTCGGCGAGATGACCTATGACAATGCCGAGGACTATCTGGTGCGCGCGCAGGAAGCGGCCAATTCCTACGACAATGACGGCCGCAAGGAAGGCATCCGCCAGTTCATCGACGAAAAGAGCTACAAGCCCGGGCTCGGCGCCTATGACAAGGCGAGGTGATCAGCCAATATCCAATCGGGGAGGAGAAGCGAGATGCCGGCCTGGACGACTTCAGACCCCGTGGCGCTGCACGCGGGCGCGCAGCCGCAGCGCGTCGCCTGCGTCGATCTCGCATCCGGGCGGCGCTGGACTTACCGTACGCTCGACGAGGCCATCCAGCGCGCCATGGCTGTGCTGGAAGACTACGGCATCGAGCCGGGACAACGCATCGCGACGCTCGCCCGCAACAGCGCCGATCTACTCATCGCGCAGCAGGCCGCCATGCGGCTCGGCGCCATCTTCGTGCCGGTCAACTGGCGCCTTTCCGCCGTCGAGCAGCAGACGGTCCTGGCCGATTGCGAGCCGGTGCTGCTGCTGCACGACGCGGCGCTGATTACGGCGCTGCCAAAAGGCTGTGTACCTGTGGAGGTCAGGGCCTTTGCCGCGGCGGCCGAAGCGCAAGCGCCCGCGCTACGACGCGCTTTGCCGGCGGGCGATGTACCGTCGATCATCCTCTACACCTCCGGCACATCGGGCCGGCCCAAGGGTGTCATCCTGACCGAGGCCAATGCGTTCGCCACCGCGGTCAATTTCGGCGTGCTCGGCCGCGTCGGCAATTCCAGCATCTTCCTCTGCGACGCGCCGATGTTCCATGTCATCGGCCTTATCACCAGCCTGCGTCCGCCCTTGCTGCAGGGCGGCACCGTGCTGATCTCGCCCGGCTTCGAGGCCGGTCTCACCAACCGCCGTCTGGCAGACCCGGACCTCGGCGTCACCCACTATTTCTGCGTCCCGCAAATGGCACGGATGCTGCGCGACGGCACCGCGTTCGCGCCGGCGAACTGGACCACGCTGACGGCCATCTTTACCGGTGGCGCGCCCAATCCCGCCGCCGACATCCTTTGGTGGCTGGAGCAGGGCGTGCGCATGGTCGACGGCTTCGGCATGACCGAAGCCGGCACCGTGCTCGGCATGCCGGTCGAGGCACACCAGATCGCCCGCAAGGCCGGCTCCGCCGGCCTGCCGGCGCCGTCTTTGTCGCTGCGCATCGTGGACGAAGATGGCCACGACGCCGCAGCCGGCGAGCCGGGTGAGATATGGCTGTCAGGCCCCAATGTCACGCCGGGCTACTGGAACCGGCCCGATGAGACGGCGCAGGCCTTTACATCGGATGGCTGGTTCCGCACCGGCGACATTGCGCGCCGCGACGAAGATGGTTTCGTCACCCTCGTCGACCGCCGCAAGGACATGTTCATTTCGGGCGGGGAGAACGTCTATCCAACCGAGGTCGAGATGACGCTGCTCGATCATCCCGACATTTCGGACGTCGCCGTCATCGGCATCGCCGACGGGCGCTGGGGCGAGGTCGGCCGCGCCTTCGTCGTGCTAAAGGCTGGCTGCGTCCTCGATCCGACGGCGCTCGCGGCGCACTGTGCGGCTCGCATCGCCCGCTACAAGGTGCCGAAGGAATTCCTGCTCACCGACGCGTTGCCCCGCACCGCCTCCGGCAAGATTCAGAAACACATCTTGCGCGGGCGGTGAGATCGGGCTTCACCGCCGTCCTCACTGCGCCCGCGCCTTGGCGACGTCGGCCGGCGTGATGGCGGATTGCTTGCCGCCGAAATGCGCCAGCACATAGTTGCCGAGCGCCGCGATCTCGACATTCGAATAGGCATTGGCGAAAGCCGGCATCGCCTGCTTGCCGAGCGGCGTCGTCATATGCGCGCCCTTCAGGATGACCTGGATGAGGTTTGTGCCATCGGGGTCATTGACCGTGCGGCTGCCGCGCAGCGCCGCATAAGGTGTCTGCAGCCCTTCGCCGTTCCATCCGTGACAGCTGGCACAGGCGCCCTGGAACAGCTTCAGGCCGAGCCCGCCTTGCGCCACTGAATCGGCAGACGGAGCGTAGGCGATGGACGTCGTCAGTGTTGCCGGCGGCTCGACTTCGACGATCGCCTTGTCGCTGCTGACTTGCGGCGGAACGGTTTTTACGTAAGTGACGATCGCCTTGATGTCTTCCGGCGTCAAATGGCGCAGGCTGTAGTCGACGGCTTCGCCCATGTTGCCGGTGGCCGCACCACGCCCTTCCGCATGACCCTTGGAGAGATAGTTGGACAGCTGCTCCTCGCTCCAGCTTCCGATGCCGGTCGTCTTGTCCGAACTGATGTTGTAGGCCTTCCAGCCCTGCAGTTCGGCGCCGGCGAATTTCTTGCTGTTGTCGAGCCCATAGAACAGGTTGCGGGGCGTGTGGCATTCGCCGCAATGCGCCATCGCTTCGGTGAGATAGGCGCCGCGGTTCCATTCCGCGCTCTGCTTTTCGTCTTGCTGCAACGGACCGTCGGGAACG
The DNA here is from genome assembly GCF_030323165.1 of Mesorhizobium sp. C416B. Lineage (NCBI taxonomy): Bacteria > Pseudomonadati > Pseudomonadota > Alphaproteobacteria > Hyphomicrobiales > Phyllobacteriaceae > Mesorhizobium > Mesorhizobium sp. C416B. Next base: position 1,248,108 of record NZ_CP100471.1, on the reverse strand, counting down.
AACAACAGGTTCCAGAACCGCAGGACATAACGCTGGTTGAACGGAAAACTCAGATCGTTCTTCGGCGCCTCGGCGTGCACCGGCGGCAGGCTGAACAGATAGGCCTTGATCGCCAGCGCATCTTCCGTGGTCATCCTGGCGTAGGCCGCATAGGAAAAGGCCGGATAGAGATTGCGGCCTTGCTTGTCGATGCCCTGATGCAAGGCACGCACGAACTCCGCGTCGCTCCAGTCGCCGATGCCGGTTTCCTTGTCGGCGGTGATGTTTGGGGAATAGACGGTGCCGAACGGCAGTTTGAAGGCAAGGCCCCCGGCATAGCGCGTGCCGCCTCCGGTTGTGTGGCAGGCGACGCAATCGGCCGCGCGCGTCAGATATTCGCCGCGATCGATCAGCGCCTGACCGGTCGGCAGTTTCGCTGCCGCCACGGAGACGTCCGGCAGCGACGCCGGTTTGAACAGGAAGATCGCAGCGCCGGCGGCGATGACGACCACGACAGCGAGGAGGATGCGGACCAAACTTCTCATGGCCTGGCCCTCACAGCGCTTCGGCTTCGGTTACGATGCCGGTCTCCGGGCGCTCCCTGCTGTTCGCCAGCACCGCCAGCAAGGGTGCTGCGGGCGGCGGCACCATCGACACGCTGGTCTTGTCGGCGCCGTCGCTCTTCAGCTGGTTGCGGTCGATGGGCAGGCTGCGCAGGCGTTTTCCCGTCGCGGCAAAGATCGCGTTGGCAAGGGCAGGCCCGGCCGAAACCGTTGCTGTCTCGCCGATGCCGCCGGGCGATTCCAGGCTCTTGACGTGATAGACCTCGATCTTCGGCGCCTCATTGTTGCGCAGGATGCGGTAGTCGTGAAAATTACTCTGGTCGACGCGGCCATTGCTGAAAGTGATGCCGCTGTAGAGCGCCGCCGACAGGCCGAAGATCAACCCGCCTTCGATCTGGGCTTCGACCGTGTTTGGGTTGATGGCGATGCCGCAATCGACGGCCACCACCGCGCGCTGCAGCGTAATCTCGCCGGCCGCTGAAACCGAGATCTCCAGCACCGCGGCCATGAAGCTGCCGAAGGCATCGTGCAGGGAAATGCCGCGGCCGCTGCCGGCCGGAAGCGGCGAGCCCCATCCCGACTTTTCGGCCGCAAGCTCGAGCACGCCTGCGGCCCGCGGCTGGTTCTTGGTCAGCGCCCGGCGATACTCCACCGGATCCCTGCCCACCGCATAGGCGAGTTCGTCCATGAAACTTTCGACCACGAAGACATTGTGCGTCGGCCCGACACCGCGCCACCAGGTGATCGGCACCGGCGGATCCTCGCGCACCCAGTCGACCTGGATGACCGGCAGATCATAGGGCGGTTTGGCGGCGCCCTCGACGGCATCGTCGTCAAGCTTGTCCTGAGGCCAGCCGCCGGGGATGTAATTACCCAACACCGAACCGCCGGCGACATGGTCGATCCACACGGTTGGCAAGCCGTCGGCGCCGAGACCGGCTGATATCCGGTCGTAGTAGGTCGGCCGGTAGAGATCGTGCTGGATGTCTTCTTCACGCGTCCAGATAACTTTGACCGGGTAGCTCACCTGTTTGGCGATCGCCACCGCCTGGCCGACATATTCAGCGACAAGCCGGCGGCCGAAGCCGCCGCCGATCAGGTGATTGTGCACGATGATCTTGTCGAGCGGAAAGCCCGTGACCTGTGCCGCCCAGCCTTGCGCCTGGGTGGGCACCTGGGTGCCGAGCCAGATCTCGCATTCATCGGCGCGCACATGCACGACGCAGTTGACCGGCTCCATCGGCGCATGGGCCAGGAACGGCAGCTCATAGCTTGCCTCGACCGTGTTGACGGCAGCCTTCAGCGCGCCGGCGACGTCGCCTTCCTGGCGCGCCATGATCGGTGTCTTGTTTTTGGACGCAGCCTTCAAGGTGTTCATCATATCGTCGCTTGAAAGCCTGGCGTTGGCGCCTTCGTCCCAGGTGATGGTGAGGGCCTCGAGGCCTTTCTTGGCAGCCCAGAAATGATCGCCGATCACGGCGACCGCATTGTCCAGCCTGACGATATCGCGCACGCCTGGAACGGCGCGTGCCGCCGTCTCGTCCACATCGCCGAGCTTGCCGCCGATCACCGGACAGGCGGCGACCGTCGCCACCTTCATGCCGGGCACGCGCACATCGATGCCGTAGACCACTGCGCCATTTACCTTGCCCGCCGTGTCGACCCGGCGCAGCGACTTGCCGATCAGCTGGAAATCCGTGGGGGCCTTGAGCTTGACGTCGCTCGGCACCGGTTGCTTGCCGGCTGCGTCGGCGAGCGCGCCATAGGCCAGCTGCCGGCCTGTCGGCTGATGCGTGACCACGCCAAGCTTGGCGCTGCATTCCGAAATCGGAACCGCCCATTGCGCGGCTGCTGCCGCAACCAGCATCGTGCGGGCGACGGCGCCTGCCTTGCGCAGCGATTCCCAGGTAGCCCGCATCGAGGTCGAGCCGCCCGTTGCCTGGCCGCCAAGCGCAGCGGTGGCGTACAGCTTGTCGTTGGGCGGTGCGTCGACGACCTTCACCTGGTCGAGGCCGACTTCCAGTTCCTCGGCAATCAGCGTCGCTTCGCCGGTGTGGGTGCCTTGTCCCATCTCGATGTTGGGCAGGATGAAAGTGATCTTGCCGTCGCTGTCGATGCGGATAAAGGCATCGGGTGAAAAGGCGGCGGTGACGTCGCCCTCGACGGGCTCGGCGGCGGCAAAACCGGGCCTGGTGCCGGCGCCCAGCATGGTGAAGCCGAGCAGAAGGCCGCTGCCCTGCAGGAAGGCACGGCGCGAGGTGAATTTTTGGGTGGGGGAGGAGGACGGCTTGCTCATGGCTGGCTATCTCCCTCAGGCCTTCGCGGCCTGTTTTATGGCCGCTCTTATTCGCGTGTAGGTGCCGCACCTGCAGATATTGCCGGACATGGCGGCATCGATATCGCTGTCGCTCGGGTCGGGGTTGCGCTCCAGCAGCGCCGAGGCCGACATGATCTGGCCGGACTGGCAATAGCCGCACTGGATCACTTCAAGGTCGAGCCATGCCTGTTGCACTTTTTTGCCCGACGGCGTCGCACCGATCGCCTCGACGGTGGTGACATGGCGCGACCCAACCGACGCGACCGGCAACACGCAGGATCGCACCGGTTGCCCGTCAAGCTGCACCGTGCAGGCGCCGCACTGGGCGATGCCGCAACCGAACTTTGTGCCGGTCAGGCCGATGACATCGCGTAGCACCCACAGCAATGGCATATCGCCCGGCACGTCGACACTGCGATCCTCGCCGTTTACATTGAGCGCAATCATGGGCCTCTCCTCGGTTATCCGGATCCCCGTGGACAATGCAGTAGGCACCTGTTTGCCGGTAGTGTCTAATCACATGCATGTTGTTCGGCACCGCAACGCGTGTGCAAATCGCACTCGTGTGCGCGCCACAGTGCCCCTGATCTTTGCCGGGCTGCCAGCTGAAAGGTTTTTGCGATGGCTGAGTTGAAGGTCAGGACCCGCGTCACCGGCGCGACGGCGACGCTGCAGCCCGGCGGCTTGCCTTCCATCACCACTCCGACCGGCGGTGCAGTCGATGTCGTCACCGGCGTCAGCGCGCCGGGCTTCAATCCGCTCGACCTGCTCTACGCCTCGCTCGCCGCCTGCATGGTGCTGAGCGCGCGCATCGCCGCCTCCCGCCTCGGGGTTGCCGCCGCGCTTGGCGAGGTGCGCGCCGAGGTCAGCGGCGAGAAGGCCAAGGACGAGCCGTCGCGCGTCGAAAGGCTCAACATCAGGCTCGACATCTCAGGCGATCTCGACGCTGCGACCAAGCAGCGGATCGTCGAGGACGCCGAAGCGATCTGCACGGTGTCCAACACGCTGCGCGCCGCGCCGCAATTGCATACGACGCTTGGGTGAGGGCTTCGCAGAATGCCTCGCTGCCACCAACCAAGGACCGTCCCATGGCCATGATCCCGCCGATCGACTACGCCTCGGCATCGCATGACATCCGCGCCGAGCACGACAGGGAGCTTGGCCTGCGCGGACGCATGACCAACATGAAGCGCATCCTGCTGCATTCACCGGCGGCCCACCGCATCTATGCCGAATGGTTCACCCTGCGCGATCTGCTCAAGCCCGCACTCGACGACCGCGCTGTCTGGCTGTTGTCGCTGGCGATCTCCGAGAGATGCCGCGCCGAGATACCGCTTACCTTCTTCCGCCGCGCGCTGATCGATGGTGGCCTTGATCCCGAGGCAATCCAGCCAACCTCCGACGAGGCGTTGCTGATCGAATTTGGCAAGGCAGTCGCCGCCGATGCCAATGTCATTCCGAACGACATCTGGGCAGCGCTGAAGGCTCGCTATGACGACACGCTGCTGGTCAACCTCGTCGCCTTCGCCGGCATCATGGTGGCGACCTGCCTGTTCACAAACGCGGTGAGGGTCGATCTGGACCCTGAGTTGGAGGCGTATCGCCGCAAGGGTGCCGATCCGGTCTGATGCGATCGATACGCAGTCGATCTGCAGTGGATATCGCCCGGAAGGATCAGCCGTAGTAGCCGGCTCCAAACAGCAAAAGTGTTTCCACCTGGGAGTCCGCTTCTTTTCCTATGGCTGTCCAGATGCTGATGCCGAGAGCATTCGAAATCGCGCTATCGATCTCGACCTTCACATGGGGGTCGGTTTGTCTCAAGAACCTCAGCGCAACCTCCATGGAAATCGGAAACAGCGACGCGCCACCCAGTTCCAAGATCGCAGGCGAGGTGAATTCTAGCGCTTCGAGTGCGCCATCGGCCTTGTAATAGGCGAATACTCCAAGGTCCGGCCAATGGTCGGCCGGAACGCTGGTTGGGCTCCGCCGGAAGACCTTGAGCTCTCCTGAAAAGAAGGATCTGACAGTCGCCTTAGACGATCCGAGAGGAAGCCCTTTGACGCCATTTAGCGGTTCGATCGAAAGATGCATGTACACAGTTAATCGCTGCCGGCAGCAGATGACAATGTTCATCGCAGGAATCGGGTGGCCCAGGCGCCTCGTTCGCCCCACTTTGACCGCAAGCAAAGGAGGCATCCATGACCATCCATTCGATAAGCACCAAACGCGCAGCCCATTCGGCCGAAGCGCGCATCGCAGCGCAGGACTGGAGTGCTCTGATCGGCGAACTGAACAGCCACGGCAGCACCGTCATGCCGGCGCTGCTTTCACCCGAGGAGTGCACCGAGATCGCCGGTCTCTATCCGCATGAGGACCATTTCCGCAGCCATGTGGTGATGGCCCGCCATGGCTTCGGCAAGGGCGAGTACCGCTATTTCCGCTATCCGCTGCCGGATCTGGTCGGTGGCCTGCGCACCGCGCTCTATCCGAGGCTGGCCGGCGTCGCCAACGACTGGAACGAACGCATGGGCGTGGCACGGCGCTATCCCGATGACCATGCCGCCTTCCTCCAGCTTTGCCACGAAAGCGGCCAAACGCGGCCGACGCCGCTTCTCCTCCAGTATGGCCCCGGCGACTTTAACTGCCTCCATCAGGACCTCTATGGCGACCTCGCTTTTCCGCTGCAGGTCGCAATCCTGTTGTCGCAGCCGGGCGAGGATTTCGCCGGCGGCGAATTCGTGCTGACCGAGCAGCGCCCGCGCATGCAAAGCCGTGCCGAAGTGGTGCCGCTGACCCGGGGCGATGCGGTGATCTTTGCTGTCCACAACCGCCCGGTGCAAGGCACGAAAGGCCATTACCGGGTCAACCTCAGGCACGGCGTCAGCCGCCTGCGCTCGGGACGGCGGCATACGGTGGGAATCATTTTCCACGACGCGAAGTGACAATTCGTCGGACACTGCCAAAGCACTTCACTACCGGCTGCTTATTGACATGGCGAGTTCGGCGGAACAGTCTCCGCTTGTGTAAGAGAGGGGAATTTATGAAACGATCCTATGAGAAGCCGACACTCGTCAGACGGGGCAAGCTCGCCTCGCTCGCCGCCCAGCAGGTGCCGTCAATAGAAGCGGAAGTGCCCGCACCGAACTGAGTACAGAAGCTGGTTCAAAAACAGCCCGTTGCGCAAATCGCGCGGCGGGCTGTTTTGCATTCTGGAGGTGCGGACCGCAGCGGCTTTTGCGCGCGGCGTCAAATGGGCGCTTCCTCTGGCGCGGCCGATCGCGTAAGGGCCGGGGAAAATCCTCCAAGGTTCTTCCAGTCGCATGATCCGTCTTGAAAGCATCATCAAACAGAACGGCCGCCAGCTTGTCTTCATCGAGGCCTCGGCCTCGCTACAGAAGGGCGAGAAGATCGGCCTTGTCGGTCCGAACGGCGCCGGCAAGACGACTTTGTTTCGCATGATTACCGGCCAGGAGCAGCCCGACGAGGGCCAGGTGCAGGTCGATCGCGGCGTCACCATCGGCTATTTCAGCCAGGATGTCGGCGACATGGCCGGCCACAGTGCTGTGGCCGAAGTGATGAACGGCGCCGGGCCGGTCAGCGACGTGGCGGCCGAAATGGCCGAACTCGAGGCGGCCATGGCCGATCCCGAGCAGGCCGACCGGATGGATGAGATCATCGAGAAATATGGCGAGGCGCAGCACCGTTTCGAGGAACTCGACGGCTATGCGCTCGATGGCCGCGCCCGCGAAGTGCTGGACGGCCTGGGCTTCAGCCAGGAAATGATGGACGGCGATGTCGGCAAACTGTCCGGCGGCTGGAAGATGCGCGTGGCGCTGGCCCGCATCCTGTTGATGCGGCCCGATGTCATGCTGCTCGACGAACCGTCCAACCATCTCGATCTCGAAAGCCTGATCTGGCTGGAGCAGTTCCTGAAAGGTTATGAGGGCGCGCTGCTGATGACCTCGCATGACCGCGAGTTCATGAACCGCATCGTCAACAAGGTGGTCGAGATCGACGCCGGTTCGCTCACCGCCTATTCCGGCAATTACGAATTCTACCAGCAGCAGCGGGCGATCGCCGACAAGCAGCAGCAGGCGCAGTTCGAGCGCCAGCAGGCCATGCTGGCCAAGGAGATCGCTTTCATCGAGCGCTTCAAGGCGCGGGCGTCACACGCCGCCCAGGTGCAGAGCCGGGTGAAGAAGCTCGACAAGATCGATCGTGTCGAGCCGCCCAAGCGCCGTCAGATCGTGAATTTCGATTTTCAGCCGGCGCCGCGCTGCGGCGAGGATGTCGTGACGCTGAAGAACGTCCACAAGGGCTATGGCAGCCGCTCGATCTATGAGGGGCTGGACTTCCAGGTCCGCCGCCGCGAGCGCTGGTGCATCATGGGCGTCAACGGCGCCGGCAAGTCGACACTGCTGAAGCTGGTGGCCGGCGCGTCTGACCCGGATGCCGGCACAGTTGCTCGGGGGCCGAGTGTGAAAATGGGCTATTTCGCCCAGCACGCCATGGAGGTGTTGGAGGGCGAACGCACCGTGTTCCAGACGCTGGAGGACGCGTTTCCGCAAGCCGGCCAGGCGCCGCTCAGGGCACTCGCCGGCTGCTTCGGCTTTTCCGGCGACGAGATCGAGAAGAAATGCCGGGTGCTGTCGGGCGGCGAAAAGGCGCGCCTGGTAATGGCGCTGATGCTGTTCGACCCGCCCAACCTGCTGGTGCTGGACGAGCCGACCAACCATTTGGACATCGCCACAAAGGAGATGCTGATCACGGCGCTGTCGCAATACGAAGGCACCATGCTGTTCGTCTCGCACGACCGCCATTTCCTGGCCGCACTCTCCAACCGCGTGCTGGAACTGACGCCAGAAGGCATCCACACCTATGGCGGCGGCTATACCGAATATGTGGAGAGGACCGGGCACGAGGCGCCGGGGCTGCGGACCTGACGCAGGTCCTGCGTCCGCATTTGCGTCCGGCAAAGCCAGGATTTGTCAGCTCGCCGCCAGCCATTTGCGCGACTGCGCGAAGGCCTTGAAGGCTTTGGCATCCATCGGGTAGCCGAACAGGAAGCCTTGCAGGATGTCGCAGCCAAGCTCTTTCAGGATGCGCGCGTGCTCCATCGTCTCGACGCCCTCGGCGATCACTTCGATCCCGAGCGACTTGCCGATGTCGATGATGGACGACACAAGCTGCCGCTGTGCGGTTGAGCTGGTGATGGGGGTGACCAGCTGGCGGTCGATCTTGAGGCGACGGGGCCGCAACTTCAACAGCGAGACGATCGAGGCATGCCCGGTGCCGAAATCGTCGATCTCGACGTCGATGCCGAGCCCCTTGATGTGTTCGATGTTCCAGCTGACCAGCTCGTCGTTTTCGTCGAGGAAAATCGACTCCACCAGTTCGAACGACACGGTCCCTTCCTTGATCGGAAGCTTGCGCAAACCCTTGATCAGGTCCCTGTCTTCCAGGCGCCGTGCGGAAACGTTGACCGAGACGCGCGGGATGTTGAGGTGGCTGCGCGACCAACGCTCGAAATTATCGAGCGCCTGCTCCAGGACGGTGCGGTCGATAAGCGCCACGACATTGAGTTCTTCAGCCAACTTGATGTAGGCGTCGGGGGTCAGCATGCCGCGTTGCGGGTGATCCCAACGCGAGAGCGCCTCGACGCCGACGATCTCCAGCGTCTTGGCGTCGAACTGCGGCTGATAGTAGACGACGAATTCGTTCCGCTCGAGCCCGCCCAGAATCTCGTCGGCGGTCTGCTTGGTCCGCACGATCTCGCTCTGCAGCTCTTCGTTGAAAAACTCGTAGCGGTTGCGGCCGCGGCCTTTCGCCCGGTACAGCGCCAGATCGGCATTGACAAGCAACTGCCTTGCATCGACGCCGCTATTGGCCGCAATGCCGATGCTGACGCCGAACCGGCACTGGTGACCCAGATAGTCGACCGGCTGGCGCATCGCATCGATAATGTGGTCGGCCAGCGCGGCGAGTTCCTTGTCGTCGCGTCCATGGCTCAGCACGACAAACTCGTCGCCGCCGATGCGCGCAACGAAATCGGCACTGCCGACGCTGGCCTTGATGACTTTCGAAGCATGCACCAGCAAAGCATCGCCCGCTGCATGGCCGAGCGTGTCGTTGATCTGCTTGAACCGGTCAAGGTCGAGATGCAGCAACGCCGCACGGCCGTCGGCTTCGCGGTTTTCGGCAAGCATCTCGTCCAGATACCGACGGTTGGGCAGACCGGTCAGCGAATCATGCATCGCGACATGCTCGATGCGGGCTTTGGCCAGGTTCAGTTCGGCATTTTTCGATTCTGAAAGGCGACGTTCACGCATGAGATTCTCGTTGAGCAGCACGTCGCCTGTCACATCCCATTCGGCGCCGATCATTTTTGGCGTGCCGTCGATGTCCCGGAAGAAACTGGCGCGGGTGCGCACATGGCGAATGGTGCCGTCCGGCCGCAGGAGCCGATACTGCGAAGAGTAGGGGCCTTGTGTTGCAACAGCCGAATCGAAATCTGCTTTAGCCCGTTCGAAGTCTTCGGGATGGATCGCCAAGGCCCAGTCGTCATAGCTACGGGTCTTGCCGCCGGCGGGTTTGCCATAGATTTCGTTGATGCGGTCGTCCCATACGAGTTCGTTGCTGACGGTATCGTGCTCCCACACGCCTATAGCAGAGGCTTCCAACGCCAGCTCCAGCCGCCGGGACAGGCGCCTCAACTCGGCGTCATTTTTCTGCCGCTCACCGAAAAGACGTCCTGCCACGAGGATCGGCAGCACCACCAGCGCGCCGGCAAGCGCCATGAGCAGACGCAACAGCCACTCATTTTTCGGAGCGGTCGGCCAACCGCCCTTCGGTATGGCTGAAATTTGCCAGGAGCCTGAAGGCAATTGCACCTCTGCCATCACCGGATTGCCGGACACGACATTATCGCCGCCGAAGAACAGTTCCCCGCCGCCGCCGAGCGCATCCTTGCCGATAAGCGCCACATCGATATCCAGATCAGGGTCGGTCAGTCCGCTGGCAGCGTAGAGCCGATCGACATCGATCACGGCCGAGACGATACCCCAGAAACGGTCGCCGCCACCCGCCGTCGGCACGAAGACCGGGATACGGCCGATGAAGCCACGTCCGCCTTGCGCCAGTTTGACCGGCCCGGCGAGCACCAGCGCGCGCTGGTCACGGGCGCGAAGCGCGGCCGTGCGTTGCGTATCGCTCTTGCGGTAGTCCAGCCCGATGGCTTTTTCATTGCCTTCCAGCGGATATATCAGCGCGATGACGAGGTCGGGGGCGCCGGCAATATCGCGCAACTGCGATTTTTGCTCGAACAAATTACGGGCGAGTGCCCCAAATCTTTGCTGGCCCATATAGGGCTCGGTAACGATTGTCGAAACGAGACCCTGAACCAGCTGGAGATTGCCGCCTATGTTGCCTTCGAGCTTGGCGCGTATGATGTTGACCTTGGCGAGGACGTCGGCGCGCGCCAGCTGATCGGAGACCTCTCTGTTCCTCTGGTCGGCAACCAGGGCGCAGACGAGAAGCACGACAAAGGCAATCGCCGCCGGCAAGTTGGCGGAAGAAAAAACGGCCCGTTTCAACCGGCCGGAATTGAGCATTGCACCTGCCAACTCGATCCGAAGACCTTTCCAGGACAGTAGTCCTTCGGTCGACCATAGTAGCTAAAGCTTAAGTTTGAGCTTCGAGACGAATCCGAGAACAAACGGTAAGCTTTTGGCTGCCAGGGTCCAGCCGAAATCTGAATGAGTGTCCGAAAGTAGGACGCCAGGTTGCAGAGTTCTGCAACCCAGCGGCGAAGTCATATTCGCCTCAGATTGCAACAAGCCGCCTTATCTTGCCGCGCGGGCCCTTGCGGGAGGCTTACTTCCCAGCCATTTGATCGGCCAGCGCCTGCGCCTGGGCGAGCAGCGCCGGGAAAGCCGGGTCAGCCGGCAGGCGCTCCGCCATGCAGGCCCGGTAGTCGCTGTCGCCCTTGTCCCAGGCGGCGTTGGAGGAATCGAACGCTTTTTCGTCCTTCAGGTCCGATGCCTGGTAGGCCTCCTGGAATTTCTGCGCGGCGGCGTCCGCAGCAGCCCACACGGCGTCGCAAGCGGCGATCTTCGGAACGGCAGGGGCTGCCGGCGCTGCGACAATTCTCACGCTGTTGCCTTTGACGAGCGTAACGATGACTTCCTGCTCATAGATCGGCCCGACGTCCTGCGTCCAGCCGCCGAGCCGTGCGAAGGCGATGTCGGCGCCTTCGGGTTTCTTCAATGGAAAGTCGAGCGTTCCCTCGAAGGCGGCGTCGCTGTTGATCGCCTGGGTATAGAAGGCATCCAGCTTAAGCGCCTCATCGATGCCGGCGGGCAGTTTGAAACTTTCGTCGGTCTCGGCGGTTCTGGACTGGAGCCAGCGCTCCAGCAGCCCTCGCGTCGTTGCCACCAGGCTGGGCCCGTCGTCGCCCTTGGTGTATCGCAGCCCATCGAGCATGCCATAGCCGATATCGGAGTCGCTGAGGCTTTCGATATTGATTGTGCCGGTTGGCGGAAAGTCCTTGACCGCCAGCGGCCCGATAATGCCGGCAAGACGCTGCTGGAGGTCGGCCAGCGCCTTCTCGTTCTCAGCGTCGATGGTCTCGATTGCCGCGTTCGCGCTGTTCAGCGCCGCGATATCAGCCATCGCCTTGTCACGCGCGGCGACATAGTCGTCCTCCGGCGAGGCCGCGAAAGCCACGCTGCTCACCAGCGCAAACAGAAACGTCCAGACCCACCGCATGATATAAACCCTGCTCTACGTTCGATATAGTCGTCCTCCGGCGAGGCCGCGAAAGCCACGCTGCTCACCAGCGCAAACAGAAACGTCCAGACCCACCGCATGATATAAACCCTGCTCTACGTTCGATTCCAAGGATACATGACAACATCGGGCTGAAAAAAGACGGCGTTGGAGCTGCCCCCTTGAGGGAGGAGATGGCCGGCAGGCCAGAGGGGGTCGCCGCGCGTGAAGCGCTGACTCCTTTTGCAGCGCGAGACGACGTTAGCGCTTCACGCGCAACGACCCCCTCTGTCGCCTTCGGCGACATCTCCCCCTCGAGGGGGGAGATTGGCGCCTAATCACGCCTTGCGCTTCTCCACCTCCGCCTTCCTCAGCAGGAAGCGCTGGATCTTGCCGCTTGGGGTCTTCGGCAGTTCCGTGATGAACTCGACCTCGCGCGGGTAGGCGTGCGCCGACAGCCGTTTCTTGACGTGCTGGGCCAGCTCTTCGGCGAGCTCCGAATTGCCCTTGTAAGCCGGCGCCAGGACGACGAAGGCCTTGACGATCTCGGTGCGCTGCGGATCGGGCACGCCGACGACAGCCGCCTCGTTGACCGCCGGATGCTCGATCAGCGCGCTTTCGACGTCGAACGGGCCGATGCGATAGCCGGCCGAAGTGATGACATCGTCGGCGCGGCCGATGAAGGAGACCGAACCGTCCGGCTCGTACTCCACCGTGTCGCCGGTGCGGTAGTAGCCGCCCGTGATCGCTGGCGTCTCGGCTTGGTGATAGCCGTCGAACCAGCGCAGCGGCGACTTCGCGATGTCGACGGCGAGGATGCCGGGCTGGTTGGGGCCGAGCTCGTTGCCGGCCTCGTCCAATACCACCATGCGATATCCGGGCATTGCGAAGCCGGCCGAGCCCACGCGCACGACGTGCGAGAGCCCATGATGGTTGTTGACCATCATGCCGTTCTCGGTCTGGCCGTAATGGTCGTGAATGGGCGCGGCGAGATTTGCGTCGAACCAGCGGATGACTTCCGGGTTGAGCGGCTCGCCGGCGCTGCTCACCACGCGCAGTCTGCCTTTGACACGGGCCGCAGCTTCCGCGCCTTCCGCCATCAGCAGGCGATAGGCGGTCGGCGAGCCGGCAAGGCTGGTGACGCCGAGCCGCTCGATGATGTCGTAAGTGCTCTTGGCGTTGAAGGCGCCTTCATGGAAGGTCGTGGCGATGCCGAGCTGCAACGGGCCGGTGATGGCGTAATAGAGGCCGTAGGCCCAGCCGGGATCGGCGATATTCCAGAAGATGTCGTCGGGCAGCAAGCCGATCGCGTCGCGCATATAGGCGCCGAAGGCGAGCAGGGCGCGGAGCGGCACCGGGACGCCCTTGGGCAGGCCGGTCGTTCCCGACGTCGACATCATCATGAACAAGTCGTCGCCCTTGCGCATCACCGGCTGGCAGTCGGGCGAGGCGGTGCCAAGCGCGGCGCGGAAATCGATGTCGCCTGCAGGCAGCACATCGCCATTGCCAAGGATGTTGGCGATTTGCGCTGATGTTTCGACCTCGTCGAGCTTGCCGCGATTGGTCGGGTTGGTCACCACGATCCTGGCGCCGCTATAGCCGAGGCGGTGCTCGATGGCTTTCGGACCGAAGGCGGTGAACAGCGGCTGGTAGACCGCGCCGATGCGCCATGTCCCGAGGATCAGCGCCACCAGTTCGGGGACGCGCGGCAGCATGCCGGCGACGACATCGCCGGCACGGACGCCGGCGGCCTTGAGCACATTGGCGGCGCGCCCCGACATGTCGGCGAGATCGTCGAAGCTGAATTCGCGAAGCTCACCACCGGCCGAGATCGCGCGCAGCGCCAGCCGGTCTTCTCCGGTGTAGCGGCCGCAGCATTCGACATAGGCATTGATGCCGGTCCCAGGGTTGCCATACAACCGCGCGATCTCATCTTCGATGCGAAAGCGCTGAACGGCATCCTCATAGCGCGGCATTTTGCTCATCGCGGTCCTCCCTAAGCGGCGCCCATCTCCCCTTGGAGCGCCTTATCGGTCAGATTGCCTGAAATTGCTGCGCTGGTCGATTACGGCGATAGTCGGGGGATGCGAAGGATCGCAGCGCAGCGACAATCCGCGCGCAGCCACTGGAGTTGACCGAACCGTCCATCCGGCCGATAGCACCGCCAGAATTGCCCCGAGGCCCCAATGACCCCAGACTCAACTTTCGATGACGCGGCCACAGCCGACGAAGAACGCGATGCCGACACCGCCTGGCAAAACGACATCCGCGCGGGCGTGCGCCGCGTCCGCGATCTCGCCTCCCTGCCGCTGTCACCCGCCGAGCGCGCGGCGGCGCAGGAGGCGGTCGTACGCCACAAGGTGCGTGCCCCCAAAACCTATCTCGACCTGATCGACTGGAACGATCCCGCCGACCCGATCCGCGCGCAAATCATTCCATCGCCGGATGAGCTGACGGAAACGGAAGGCGAGCTCGACGATCCGATCGCCGACCATGCCTTCAGTCCGGTGCCGCGACTGACGCACCGCCACGCCGACCGGGTGCTGTTGTTTGCGACCTACCAATGCGCGGTCTATTGCCGTTTCTGCTTCCGCAAGGAATCCCTGACCTCGATCGGCCGCGGCTATACGCGAGAAGCGCTCGAAGAGGCTTTTGCCTATATCGAAGGCCATACCGAAATCCGCGAAGTGATCCTGACCGGCGGCGATCCGCTTTCGCTGCCGGACAAGGCGCTGGCCGAAATCCGCGCCCGCATCGAGACGATCGCGCATGTCAGGCTGCTGCGTATCCACACGCGCGTGCCTGTCGTACTGCCCGCGCGCATCACGCCGGGGCTGGTTGGCGCCTTGCAGGGCCGGCTGATGGTCACAATCGTCACCCATTTCAACCATGCGCGGGAGATCACGCCGGCCACCGAATTGGCCTGCCGCGTCATGCGCCAGGCAGGCTTCGTGCTGCTCAACCAGAGTGTCCTGCTCAAGGGCGTCAACGACACGGTCGAGGTGCTGGAGGAACTCTGCCGCGAACTGATGTACCGGCTCGGCGTCAAACCCTATTACCTGCACCATGGCGACCTCGCGCGCGGCATGGCGCACAGGCGCACCACGATTGCGCAGGGACAGGCGCTGGCCGGCGCGCTGCGCGCCCGCCTGTCGGGCATCTGCAATCCGGTCTATGTGCTGGACCTGCCGGAAGGCGGCGGCAAGGTGCCGCTCGGGCCATGCCATGTCGAGGGGCGGGAAGAGCAGGACTGGCGCATCCGCGGCCAGGATGGCGAGGTGAGGCTGTATCGGGACGTCGTGGTGTAGGCAGGGCGCAGCGGCACGATGACCGCCGCCGTCACATTGTCGATCGGGATGACCATCGCACCAAACTCTCGCCACGACGCGTTCGCCTGCATTCCGTATGTTGACATAAAGATATCCTTATGTGATGGTTGTCGCCTCAAGGATAAAAAATGTCGCAGAATTCTGCATCGCTGGACGTTTTGTTCGGCCCCGTCGCGGCCAAGCCCGACGGTTCGGAAGTGCTTGCGGTGCTCACCGCGGCGGCACGCGAGCGCATCCTCATCCTCGACGGCGCCATGGGCACGCAGATCCAGGGCCTCGGTTTCGACGAGGAGCATTTTCGCGGCGAGGCTTTCGCCGGCTGCGCCTGCCACCAGCAAGGCAACAATGACCTCTTGATCCTGACGCAGCCGAAGGCGATCGAGGAGATCCATTATCAATACGCCATCGCTGGCGCTGATATCCTCGAGACCAACACCTTCTCCTCGACCTCGATCGCCCAGGCCGATTACGGCATGGAGGATGCCGTCTACGCGCTGAACCGGGACGGCGCGCGACTGGTGCGTCGGGCAGCGGCGAGGGCACAGCAGGAAGACGGCAAGCGGCGCTTCGTCGCCGGCGCGCTCGGGCCGACCAACCGCACCGCCTCGATGTCCCCCGACGTCAACAATCCAGGCTACCGCGCCGTCACCTTCGACGATCTGCGCCTGGCCTATGGCGAGCAGCTGCGCGGCCTGATCGACGGCGGCGCCGACATCATTCTCATTGAAACCATCTTCGACACGCTGAACGCCAAGGCGGCGATCTTCGCCTGCAACGAGATATTCATCGAAAAGGGCGTGCGCCTGCCGGTGATGATTTCCGGCACCATCACCGATCTCTCCGGCCGCACGCTGTCGGGCCAGACGCCGACCGCCTTCTGGCATTCGGTGCGCCATGCGAGCCCCTTCACCATCGGCCTCAACTGCGCGCTCGGCGCCAACGCCATGCGCGCGCATCTGGCTGAAATATCGGGCGTCGCCGACACCTTCGTCTGCGCGTATCCGAATGCCGGCCTGCCCAATGAATTCGGACGCTATGACGAGAGCCCGGACTTCATGGCCGCGCAGATCGAGGATTTCGCGCGGGAAGGGCTGGTCAATGTCGTCGGCGGCTGCTGCGGCTCGACGCCGGAGCACATCCGCGCCATCGCCGAAGCGGTGAAAAAATACCCGCCGCGCGCCATTCCCGAGATCGAGCGCACGATGCGGCTGTCCGGGCTGGAGCCATTCACGCTGACCGACGAGATTCCCTTCGTTAATGTCGGCGAGCGCACCAATGTCACCGGCTCGGCCAGGTTCCGTAAACTGATCACGGCGGGCGATTATGTCCCCGCGCTCGACGTGGCGCGCGACCAGGTCACCAATGGCGCCCAGATCATCGACATCAACATGGACGAAGGCCTGATCGATTCGAAGAAGGCGATGGTCGAGTATCTCAACCTCATCGCCGCCGAGCCTGATATCGCCCGTGTCCCGGTGATGGTCGACTCCTCGAAATGGGAGATCATCGAGGCCGGGCTTAAATGCGTGCAGGGCAAGCCGCTGGTCAATTCCATCTCGATGAAGGAAGGCGAGGAAGCGTTCCTGCACCACGCGAAGCTGGTGCGCGCCTATGGCGCGGCCGTGGTCGTCATGGCCTTCGACGAGGCCGGTCAGGCCGACACCAGGGCGCGCAAGGTCGAGATCTGCACCCGCGCCTACAAGCTGCTCACCGAACAGGCCGGCTTCCCGCCCGAAGACATCGTCTTCGACCCCAACGTCTTCGCGGTCGCCACCGGCATCGAGGAGCACGACAATTACGGCGTCGACTTCATCGAGGCCACCGGCGAGATCACCGCCACGCTGCCGCATGTCCACATCTCGGGCGGCGTCTCGAACCTGTCCTTCTCGTTTCGCGGCAACGAGCCCGTGCGCGAGGCGATGCACGCCGTGTTCCTCTACCACGCCATCCAGCGCGGCATGGATATGGGCATCGTCAATGCCGGCCAGCTCGCCGTCTACGACACGATCGAGCCGGAGCTGCGCGAAGCGTGCCAGGACGTCGTGCTCAACCGCGCGCCCAGGGCCGGCGGCACCGCCACCGAACGCATGCTGGAGATCGCCGAGCGTTTCAAGGGCACGGCCGGCAAGGACGCCAGGGAGCGCGATCTCGCCTGGCGCGACTGGACAGTCGAGCAGCGGATTTCCCATGCGCTGGTCAACGGCATCACCGAATTCATCGACGCCGACACCGAAGAGGCGCGGCTTGCGGCCGAGCGGCCTCTGCATGTCATCGAAGGCCCGCTGATGGCCGGCATGAATGTCGTCGGCGATCTGTTCGGCGCTGGAAAGATGTTTCTGCCGCAAGTGGTGAAGTCGGCGCGCGTGATGAAGCAGGCGGTGGCCGGATTGCTGCCGCACATGGAGGCCGAAAAACTGGCCAACGCCGCCAATGGCATCGACAATGGCGAGCGCCAGACAGCCGGCAAAATCCTGATGGCGACGGTGAAGGGCGATGTCCACGACATCGGCAAGAACATCGTCGGCGTCGTTCTGGCCTGCAACAATTACGAGATCATCGATCTCGGCGTCATGGTGCCGGCGGCGAAGATCCTGCAGACGGCTCGCGAGCAAAATGTCGACATCATCGGCCTGTCCGGCCTGATCACCCCGTCGCTGGACGAGATGGTGCACATGGCCGCCGAGATGGAGCGCGAAGGCTTCGACATTCCGCTTTTGATCGGCGGCGCGACAACCAGCCGCGTGCACACGGCGGTGAAGATCCATCCCCGCTACTCCAAGGGACAGACGGTCTATGTCAATGACGCCAGCCGCGCCGTCGGCGTCGTGTCATCCTTGCTGTCGAACGAGACCAAGGGCGGCTACGTCGACACAGTGCGGGCCGAGTACAAAAAGGTCGCCGACGCGCATGCCCGCTCCGAGGCCGACAAGCAGCGGCTGCCGCTGGCCAAGGCCAGGGCCAATGCGCACAAGGTCGACTGGTCGACCTATGAGCCGCCGAAGCCGTCCTTCACCGGCGTCAAGGTTTTCGGCAACTGGGACCTGACGGAGCTCGCGCGCTACATCGACTGGACGCCGTTCTTCCAGACCTGGGAGTTGAAAGGGCGTTACCCCAAGATCCTCGACGACGAGAAGCAGGGACCGGCGGCACGCCAGCTTTTCGAGGATGCGCAGGCGATGCTGACAAAAATCATCGCGGAAAAATGGTTCGCGCCGCGCGGCGTCATCGGCTTCTGGCCGTCCAATGCCGTCGGCGACGACATCAGGCTGTTCACGGATGAGGCGCGCTCGCAGGAGCTTGCCACTTTCTTCACGCTGCGCCAGCAGCTGATCAAGCGCGACAGCAAGGCCAATGTCGCGCTGTCGGATTTCGTCGCACCGGCCGACAGCGGCAAGCCGGACTATATCGGCGGCTTCATCGTCACCGCGGGGATCGAGGAGGTGGCGATCGCCGAGCGCTTCGAGCGCGCCAATGACGATTATTCCTCGATCATGGTCAAGGCGCTGGCCGATCGTTTCGCCGAAGCTTTTGCCGAGCGCATGCACGAGAAGGTGCGCAAGGAATTCTGGGGCTATGCATCAGACGAGAAGCTGGCGCCCGACGAACTGATCGGCGAGCCTTATCGCGGCATCCGCCCCGCGCCCGGCTATCCCGCGCAGCCCGATCATACCGAGAAGGCGACCTTGTTCCGGCTGCTCGACGGCGAGCGCAATGCCGGCGTCAGCCTGACCGAGAGCTATGCGATGTGGCCGGGCTCCTCGGTCTCCGGCATCTATCTCGCCCATCCCGAAAGCTATTATTTCGGCGTCGCCAAAGTCGAGCGCGACCAGGTCGAGGACTATGCCCGCCGCAAAGCCATGCCGCTGGCCGATGTCGAGCGCTGGCTCGGCCCGATCCTCAACTATGTCCCTCAGCACTATGCCGAGGCGGCGGAATAGCGGCTGCGACGTGGCCCAATGGCTGCTCGACCGCTCCCTTGATTTTTCACCGTCGACAAAAATCGCGCCGCACCCGGTTCTCGGCGAGCTGCCGGTTGTCGGTCGGTCAGACTTAGGTCCCTCGCGCCTGCTTTTCTGGAACAAGCCGTGATGTCCCGCATTTTATTGGCAGGGACACAAGGAGTGTCGAGTGAAAGCGATTTTGGGACTGGTCGGCGGCTTCGTGCTGACCCTTGCGGTGTTCGGCAGCGGGCTGGTTTTCGCAGCCTGGCTGCTTGCCGCCAAGCCAGCGCGGGAGGCAAGGCCGACCGTCAGCGTGGCGGAACTGTGGACCCGGAAAGCGCGGCCGGTGGACAAGACGGCGCAGGACTTCGAACGTGTGCCGCCCGAGCAGTCCGCGCCTGCCGACATCGCCGCCAGGGAGCCAGCCCAGGACCCGGCCAGGCAGCAGCCCGATCCCACCGTCACCGGCGCCATCCCGCGGACCGAACTGCCGCCGCCGCATCTCGCCTGGTGCGCCAGCCGCTACCGCTCTTACGATCCCGAGGACAACAGCTACATGTCCTATAGCGGACAGCAGCGCACCTGCGTATCGCCCTATCTCGCCGCCGACCGCGCCGCGCCGCGAGAGGCAAGCTATGTCGAGGGCGCGGGCGCCTACGCGGCCGCCGGCGGCGAACCGGACCATGTCGCCTCCTGCTTCAGCCGCTATCGCTCCTACCGTCCGGAAGACAACAGCTACCAGCCATATTCCGGCGGGCCGAGACGGCAATGCGAGTAGCCAGCGCGAAGGGCGCCGCGAACGATTGCGACCGCGGGATTTCTGGGGTCGTTCGGATCGTCCTCAAAGCCCAGGGGAGGAACCACCATGGAAGACGACCGGCATCACAAGATACAGCAGCGCGCCTACCAGATCTGGGAGCGCGAAGGCACTGGTGACCCCGAACACCACTGGCACCGGGCCGAGGCCGAAATCGACCGCGAGGCGGCGCTGCCGCTGACCGCCGACGACGCCCTGCCGCGCGAGATCGCCAGCACCGACGTCCTGACCGTCGAGGAACTCGCCGTGCGCACCGGCATATCGGGCGACGAGGCGCAGGAGCTGATCGACAGACTGGACACGGACAGGGCGGCGGTTGAGCAGGCGGCGAGGGGGATTGAGGGAAAGAGGCGGGCAACGTCCTGATCGGAGGGCTAGGACGATCTTTCAGAGTGTCTTGTTGACACTTATCACTTGGCAGTCGCGACAGAGGCCGTCATTTCCGACAGCTTTGCGCCCAAATTGATCCGTGCTGGCCATAGCAACATCCGTAAGCGGACGGTGCCGACGCCGGCGAAGCAGCCCAGATGCCGCGATACGAAGTGCCAACCACTTCGCGGCACCAGCGTGCCTGTAGACACTCTCGCCACTTTCTCTATACGACGTCGAGACGGGGTGGCGAGCAACGATGATCACAGTGTTGGTGCACGAGTTGAATCAGACGCCGATGCGGCGGCTGATTTCGTCGGCAGGGCACTTGTTGCCGCTTTTGCGCATGGAAACCTATCAGTCAGTCTTCCGCCGGCTAAACTTTCCCGCGGGTACCTTGGTTTTTACTGATTTTGAGTATCTGAATGGCATGGAAATGATGGCGGCGGCGGATATTGCCGAAGCCGCAAAGCGCGCCGACCCTGATGCTCGAATTCTAAACCATCCCGCGACTGTCCTGGAGCGGTTCGCCCTGCTCCGCCGGCTTCGTATTAGAGGAAGCAACCCGGTCGAAGTATCGCGTCTGGAGCAGGATGAGCGACCAACCCGTTACCCTGTTTTTATCCGGATGGAAGATGGCTTTTGGGGGCCGGAAACCAAGCTTCTGGAAAACCCACGCCAACTTGAAGAGGCGATCGCCGTGCTCCAGGGCAACGCCAAGCCGATGAAGCGGCGCATCGCCGTCTCCTTCGAAGCCGATCGCGATTCGAACGGCTACTATCGAAAGTATGGCGCATTCCGCATTGGGGACGCGATTGTGTCCCAGCACATACTTAGGTCCGTCGACTGGAACGTTAAGTCATCGGCAAGCAGCACCGACCCGGATTTCGTGCGCGAGGAACTCGCCTTCGTAAAGGACAATCCGCACGCTGAGGACCTGCTTCGCGCCTGCAATACGGGCCATATCCAGTTCGGCCGCGTGGACTACACGTTGCGAGACGGCGCATTGGTGATATTCGAGGTCAACCCCAATCCGACTTTTCCGAAGTTCAAAGGTGGCGCAGCCGCCCGTGAGGAACGACGTGGCCACATTATCGCGGCGTTGAAAGTTGCATTCGAGGCAATCGACAGTTCCGGCACCGGGAGAATCGACTTCCTGCCTTCAGCCGGATCTTACCAATTCATTCAGTCGGGCCGCTGGATATGGCCGGTGAGATGGCTTTGGAGAACAAGAATGGCCCGGCGAAGGAAGATGCAATCGCAATGAACGGCCCGCGAGAAAGCCCACCGGCAGGACAACGGCTCTCGATTTACACCGACGAACCACTCACGCAACTTGCCCGTTTTTCGTTTGATTGGGCTGAGGTGCTGTGTGACCCGAGCCATGGGTGTATGCCCTACCATCGCACGTGGAGCATGATCCGCCTGCTGGAATCGAAAGGTGCCAAGCCGGCCGGCGGGGGGTTCTTTGGGCGTGAATTGGCTGCCGTGGCCCAGGAGGGACGCTGTCGCATTCTCCTGTCGGGCGCGGCCGACACCGGCCTGGCGGCAATGGTTCTGGGCCAAACGAGGCCGGTCGGCATCGAGCCCGAATTTGTGCTGATCGATCGCTGTGAAACGACGGTCGAACAGAACAGGCTGTTTGCCCGCTCCGCCGGTTTTGCGCTCGAGACCCACCGCGCCGACATTCGCGGTTGCGACTGTGCGCCGGTGCAGGCAGTTGTCGCGCATAGCGTTCTTAATTTCTTCGACCGCAGCACACGCCAGCAGGTGGTCGACAGTTGGGCGCGTAGTCTCAAGCCTGGCGGACGCCTGCTTCTCTCCCAGAGGTTGCTATCGGAAAAAGACCAGCCGAGGGGGCCTCGCGGCAGCGCTGAAATCGGCCGAAGGCTTTCGACCATCGAGAAGGCCGCCGTCGCGGCGCATTTTCCTGCCGCTGCCGTGGCGGAGCTGAAGACGGCCGTCGAAGCGCTCTGGGGTGAACCGCTGCATGAAGATCGCACTACATATTCAGACCTTGCGGATATGCTGAAGCAATCCAACCTGACGATTGTCGGCTCGGAGCAGCATCATACCGGGAAAAGCGTTTCCCCGCTTGCCGCTGCCGACAGCGTCCAGACAATTCCAAGATACGAAATCGTCGCCGTCAGGATGTAGCCCGACCACTAGAATAAGTGCGACATCGCAGAAGCGGGAAGGTCGATAGCGGCTATCCGATCGAGATAAAACCAGGTCGCCACTGCGACCGCAACCGAGGTGCAAGATGCCAGTGTCGCCGACTTCAAGGTCAGCTTCTGACCGGCTGAAATCCATACCAGGGTAAACAGGGACAGCGCCGGCGGGAGGCCCGCCAGCCAGACAGCGACCGGCAACAGGAGCATCATCATCAACGGCACACGATGGCTTTCCGGGATCGTATGGGTCCGTTCGCCTCCCTGTTTCTCGTGGCCAACAAGCGAGATCGTTTGCACAAGGGCGACCGCGAGCATCGCAAACAGACAACACCAGGCCACGGCCTGCGCGAAGATCGAATAGCCTGGCTGCCCTTGGAGCGATATCGCTGCCATCACAGCGCATCCACCGGTCAACAGCCATGCGACTGCGGCATCGGCACGCTTTGGCTTGACACGTCGCGGCGGCAAAACACCACCGCGCACGATCCATGCGAGGGAAAGCGCGATTATGACCATGATCGTCAACGACGCCGGCCGTTGTAGAGGGTTCAGCCTGCCGACACGGGCCAACTCCACACTGAGCGCCAGGTTTCGCTCGATGAAGCCGCCCAGGACGAATGATATGACAAAAGGAATTTGCGGCCAGGCGAGGCGCTTCAGCATGTAGCCGGCCAGCCCGAAAGCGACGGCTACGTACAGATCGATCAGCAGCCCGTTTAGCTGCACGATCGTCACGAAGCTGACGACAATGATCGGGAGCGCGATGCGGTCGATCCTGAGAGCAGTCAGGCGCGCAAAATATGGTGTCAACACCAATCCCACTGCGGACGTCAGCAGGTTCGACAGCAGCAGCGCGGTAATCAACGTGAACGTCAGGGGCAAGCCGGTCGTCAGCATCGGTATGCCCGGAACGATGCCGTGTACCGTCAGGACTGTCAGCAGGATCAAGCCGCCCTCGCTGCCGGGAAGGCCGAAGGCAACGGTCGGCAGAAGCGAGCCTCCGTCCTTCGAATCGACGGCCGCTTCCGGCGCAATGATGCCCCTGATGTCACCAGATCCGAACCTTGAGCGCTGGTCCTTGGGGGTTGTCTGGATCGCCTGCCCGTAGGCAACGAAGCTGGCGACCGTTCCTCCAACACCTGGAATGATGCCGACCAACACGCCGATGGCCGACGATCGCATTGTTAGTCCCCAATGACGAAAGACAGCAAGCATACCGGTCCAGATCGAGTCGTTCGCGTTTTCCAGGCCAGCCGCTTTTTCAAGCTGCAATCTTTTTCGCCACGAGATGATTTCAGAAACGGTGAAAAAGCCAAGCAGCAGCGCGACCATGTCGACGCCGTCGAAGAGAGCGATGCTCCCAAACGTCCAGCGTGGTTGGCCATAGGTCGGATCAGTTCCGACAAGACCGACCAAAAGCCCCAGCAGCGCCATCGCCAGCGCTTTCAGACGGGACGCGCTTGGAACCGCAATGATCGTCGACAGGCCCCACACGCCGAGCAGCACGTATTCAAACGGTCCGAATTGCAGGATGAACGGCCGAATGATCGGCATGAGCGCTATGAGGACGAGGACGCCAAAAACCGATCCGACGGCCGAGGCCGTTGCCGCGGCGGCTATCGCGGTGCGAGGCAGGCCGGCCCTGGACATCGGATGGCCGTCGAGCAGGGTTGCCGCGCTTGGCGCGTTGCCAGGTATGTTGAAGAGGATAGCCGTTATAGATCCCATGAAGGTCGCGCCGCCGGTCAGGGCGCCAAACAGCAACAACACCGATACCGGATCCCAATGCACGGTTGCGACCAGCAGAAGGGTTGCAAGGCTGGCGCCGCCAATCCCTGGAAGAAAGGACGTAGCCATGGCAACCAAGGTGCCAAGCACCGGGATCAGTATGTTCGGCCAGGAGAATACATTGCCCAGTCCAGTGCCGAGGGCAGCCCAATATCCGGTCATCAGCGCGTTGCTCGCGCATCCCGCTCGAGTTCCGGGTGTTTTTTCAGATACGCTTCCGCCTCATGGAAGGCACTGAGCATATCGTTGATCACGATGACGGTCTCGTCGGCGTCGCGCGGCTCGATTGGACGTTTCTGAGCTTCAAGCGCCACCTTGAACCCATCGCTCTTGACCGCGGCGGAGACGGCGTCACGAAGACAACCTAGCGATTTCTGCTCCATGTCGGCAGGGGCAAAAAATCCCCGCGCTGTCGCCGAAGCTTTCGCGACGGCGATGGCCAACCGCAATCGTTCTTCCTGCTTCTCCTTGGAAAGGCCTTGGCTGCGCTGCCACACCAACCCTCCTTCACCCGCCAGGAAAGCCACGCCTGGCGCGTTCGGGTCAGGTCCCTCCGTGAGAACCAGACCGACTTTGGCTTCGCCTGCGGCGGTCGAGCGCAAGCCTGTCGTCAATGAATTGGATGTCATATCGCCTTCGCCACGCAGGAGCGCGGACATGAGTGCGCCGCTGCCTTCATAGCCCGAGACCACGTCGACCTTGATATCGAGGAGGTGCGCGGTGAGCACTATCGGCAGGATGCCGGCTTCAAGCGATGAAACCGACGCGACCAGATGTTTGGCGCTTTGCAAATCGACATCGTTCCGAACGATCCACGCTTCGGGATCGATGTGAATCAGTCCTATCGGATTTAGCCGATTCATCCAGTTGTCGACGCCAGCCGGAATGTCACCTTGCGAAATTATGTCGGAGACGCTTTCAATCATAAGGACCAGTTCGTCGGATGGCGCATTGGTTACACGCTTTAGCGCCGCAAATCCGCCTGCCGCGGGCATATTCACGACCCTGACATCGAGCTCGGTCGTGCTGGCAAGGGCCGGCGCAAATGCACGGGCATAGGTATCATAGCCGCCGCCGGCAGCGTTGGGGACAACGAGGGTGATTCGCCGGCCGGCGTAGGTGGTTGCGCAAGCGATCTCGCCGCCGCTTGCCGCGGACGGCAGGTAGATTGCCGCGGCGGTGATTGCCGCCAACGCCACACGAAAGAACTTCATCTCGCCAAGCCCCAGATTTCACCCAGTGGTGATACTTTAGATAGCCCTTGCAACGCCAGCGTTGTTCCTTAGCAATCGCGCTTAGTTTCGTGAATGTCGCGGTCTGTGTCGCCAATTGGCGTCCGATCTGCCATGCGGTTATTCAGTTCATTAACCTTTCATTAACCATACCACGGCTAGCGTTTACCTCTCAGTAAGGAATCGCCCGCTGTGACCTTTGCCGCTCCCCTCGAGGCCAAATCCATTCGCTTTCGCGCCCGCTCCTTCGTCGCATTCACGCTGACGCCGGAGGCGCCTTTGGACGTTTGGCTGGAGAGCCTCGATCGCTGGGTCGGCAATTCGCCGGGCTATTTTGCCGGGCGCCCGGTGGTGCTCGACCTGAACGTGCTGAAGCCCGATGTCGTGGCCATCGAAGCGCTGGTCGATCTGCTCGGCCAGCGCGGAATCCGCATCTATGCCATGGAACTCGATGGTGGCGCCGAGCTTGGCACGCATCTGCCGCCGGTGCTGGTCGGCGCCAAGGAGGCGACCACCGACGGGCTGCTGCAGCCGAGCCGCAAGGCGGGCAGGGCGGAGGAGGACACTGCGGTAAGCGACATGAAGGCGGCCGGTGACATCAAGGCAGAGGCCGGCGATTTGAAGGCGGGCGATTTGAAACCGGCGAGCGATGCCAAGGCACAGCCGAAAGACGCCAAAATTGCCGCACCCGACGCTGGCACGCTGATGATCCGCTCGCCGATCCGTTCAGGGCAGCTGATCTTCCATCCGCATGGCGATGTCATCGTGCTGGGCTCCGTCGCGTCCGGCTCCGAGATCGTCGCCACCGGTTCCATCCACGTCTATGGCACGCTGCGCGGCCGCGCTTCGGCAGGCGCTCAAGGGAACACGGCGGCGCGTGTCTTCTGCCGCAGGAACGAAGCCGAACTTCTCTCGGTCGATGGCTGGTATTGCACCGCCGAGGAGATGGACCCGTCAGTCCGGGGCAAGCCTGTGCAGGCATTTCTCGAAAACGGCATGCTGCGCATCGCCCCTTTCAGCTAATGCGTCTCGCCCGACAACGACATAACGAACAACAACGGAGGCTTTATTGATGGGCAAGGTAGTGGTGGTCACCTCGGGCAAGGGGGGCGTCGGCAAGACGACCTCTACCGCGGCTCTGGGGGCGGCGGTCGCCAAGACCGGCAAGAAGGTGGCGCTGGTCGATTTCGATGTCGGCCTGCGCAACCTCGATTTGATCATGGGCGCCGAACGGCGCGTGGTGTTCGATCTCGTCAACGTCATCCAGGGCTCGGCAAAGCTGTCGCAGGCGCTGATCCGCGACAAGCGGGTCGAGACGCTGTTCCTGCTGCCGGCCTCGCAGACGCGCGACAAAGATGCGCTGACCGAGGAGGGCGTGGCCGAGGTCATCGGCAAGCTGCGCTCGGTCTTCGATTATGTCTTCTGCGACAGCCCGGCCGGCATCGAGCGCGGCGCGCAGCTCGCCATGCGCTTTGCCGACGAGGCGGTCATCGTCACCAATCCTGAAGTGTCGTCGGTGCGCGATTCCGACCGCATCATCGGCCTGCTCGATTCCCGCACCTTGCGCGCCGAGGAGGGCGAGCAGATCGCCAAGCACGTGCTGGTCACGCGCTACGATGCGGGACGCGCCGCGCGCGGTGAAATGCTGTCCATCGACGATGTGCTGGAGATCCTGTCGGTGCCGCTGCTCGGCATTATCCCCGAGAGCCAGGATGTGCTGCGCGCCTCCAACCTCGGTTCGCCGGTGACGCTGTCGGAGCCGCTGAACGCCGCTGCCAAGGCTTACATCGACGCGGCCAAGCGGCTCGAGGGCGAACAGCTGCCGGTCATCGTGCCCTTCGAGCGCAAGGGCTTCCTGGATCGTCTTTTGGGAAGGAGGGCGGCATGAACCTGCTCGACATCTTCAAGCGGCGCACCAGCGCGCCGGTGGCGCGCGAACGGCTGCAAGTGCTTCTCGCCTATGAGCGCCGCAACCGCAGCCAGCCCGATCTCGTCTCCATCCTGCGCGAAGAGATCATGGCGGTGATCGCCAAGCATGTGCAGATCGACCAGGATTATCTGCAAGTCTCGATGGACCGCGGCGAGACCATGTCGACGCTGGAGATCGACATCCAGATCCCCAACAAGAGCGCAGTGCCGCTGGCCATGGCGGGGTGAGATTGAAGCTGCTGATCTCCCCCACGAGGGGGGAGATTGCGCTCCTCGCGCTCGCCTGCGCCAAGCACCCCCACCCGGACCTGCGGTCCGACCTCCCCACAAGGGGGAGGTAGGGGGCCAGCGCCTCTCCCCAAAACATTCAACCAACTAGTTGACTATCTAAAATCTCGCCTCTATATTCAACTACATGGTTGAATTAGAGACGCCCCAGATGGACCAGGTTTTTCACGCCCTCGGCGACGCCACGCGCCGGAACATGCTTAACCACCTCGCCGGCGGCGAGCGTACGGTGAGCGAGCTGGCTCAACCCTTTGCCATGTCGCTGGCCGCCGCCTCCAAGCACATCAAGGCGCTGGAGCATGCCGGGCTGATCCGGCGCGAAGTGCGCGGGCGCACCCATGTCTGCCGCCTCGAGGCCCGCCCGCTGGCCACCGCCTATCAGTGGCTCGGCCAATACGCGCGTTTCTGGAACAGCCGGTTCGATGTCCTCGAACAGCTTTTGCGCGAGGAGGCGGGGCGCAAAACGTCGACAACGCCGTCAACGCCGGCACCGGCAAATCCAGAACCATCCAAGCCGGAATCACCCAAGCCAGACACATCCAGGCCAACATCATCCGAGGGAGACGACCGATGAATCAGATGAACAGCTTCGACGGCTACGCCCAGCTGATCCAGCCGGCCACATTGAGGATCGAACGGCTTTTGCCCGGAACCAGGGAGCGCGTCTGGGAATATCTGACGCAGAGCGATCTGCGCCGCCAATGGCTGGCGGCCGGCGACATGGAGATGGAGGAAGGCTCTTCCTTCGAGCTGGTCTGGCGCAATGACGAACTGACCGACCCGCCCGGCGACAGGCCGGCCAGCTTCAGTGGCGGCGAGCAGCGGATGCACAACCAGATCGTCGAGTGCGATCCGCCGCGCAAGCTCACCATCACCTGGAACGGCAGCGGCAATGTCACGTTCGAATTGGCGCAGCGCGGCGACGACGTTCTGCTCACCCTGGTCCACCGCCGCCTGCCGGACCGCTCGAGCCTGATGATGCATGCCGCAGGCTGGCACGTGCATCTCGACCTCCTGGTTGCCCGCGTGGCGGCCGAGAAACCCGAACCGTTCTGGGACAGCTTTAGCCGTCTCGTGGCGGACTACGACCGGCGCCTGCCGGCCTGACCTGACCTGACGCATCGCCCGGTCCAACCGGGCACCATCGATCCCTTGCGCCGGATGCCGGCGCAAGGGCCGGCGAAACACGCGCCTTCGCCAGACACCGCGGCGCGTCATCGGAAGTGAAACCAGGCAACGTGCTTGCATCCCGCAAGCCCGAAGGAGGAAGTCATGCGTAAATTGATCACCGGAATGAAGATCTCCATCGACGGCAAGATCGAAGGCCCCGAAGGCTTCGCCGACTGGGTCGACAACTGGTCGGAGGAATACGGCCTGATGCCTGAGATCGACGCCTGCCTGCTCGGCGGCGTCATGTATGCCGGTTATGAGCGCTACTGGAGCGCGATCCAACAGAACGAGCCGGACCAGCCATTGCCGATGACCGGCAGACTGGTCGACCCGGCCGAACTCGAATGGGCGCGCTTTGCCGCGAAAACCCCGCACTATGTGCTGTCGAACACCATGACGACGTCAGCCTGGGCCTCGACGCGCTTCCTGCGCCGCCTCGACGACGTCGCGGCGCTGAAGCGCGAGCCCGGCAAGAACATCTACCTCATGGGCGGCGCCCGCATCACCGCCAACCTGATCGAAGCCGGCCTGGTCGATGAAATGCGGCTGATCGTCTATCCGCTGCTCGCCGGCGACGGCAAGGCGCTGTTCGGCATGGTGCACGCCCGGCACGGACTGGAACTGCGCAAGGCCGAGGCGCTTTCGGATGGACGTGTGAGCCTGGTGTATGGGCTGGCGAGCTAGCTTCTTTTCCTCTCCCCCGATCGACGGGGGAGAGGAAATGCGTCGGCGTTCGCCTCCCACCCTTGCCCTATCAACAGCCCGCTCGTGCCACACGACAGCCAGGCCCTTTATCCCTATCTCCAGCCTGCGCTACGGCCTGCTGGTCGCGTGGGGAGGGACTGGAATTGACGTCGACGTCGATTGCCGCAGCTGAAGCGAAGGCCTTGCCGATCGGCGCGTTGCTTGGCGCCATGGTGTCGATCCAGATCGGCGCCACCTTCGCCAAGAGCCTGTTTCCGCTGATCGGCGCCAACGGCACCACGGCGCTGCGGCTGGCCTTGGGCGCGCTGATGCTGGCGGCGGTGCTGAGGCCGTGGCGGGTGCGGCCGTCGCGCGCCGTGCTGCCCTGGCTCATCGCCTATGGCGTCAACCTCGCGGCGCTGAACCTGCTGTTTTATGCAGCGCTCGCCAGAATCCCGCTCGGCGTCGCGGTGGCGCTCGAATTCTCCGGCCCGCTGCTCGTGGCGACGCTGTCGTCGCGGCGCGCCACCGACTTCGTCTGGGTGGTGCTGGCCGTTGCCGGCATATTGCTGTTGTCGCCCTTCATCCACTCCGGCAGTGCACTCGACCCGATCGGCGTGATGCTGGCGCTGGCCGCCGGCGGCTGCTGGGCGCTCTACATCGTCTTTGCGCAAAAGGCGGGCGCCGAGCTTGGCAGCCAGACCACGGCTTACGGGCTGGTCATTGCCGCTGCTCTCGCCCTGCCGTTCGGCCTCGCCGAGGCGGGTACCGGCCTGATCGCACCCGCGATCCTGGTCAGCGCGCTGCTGGTCGGGCTGTTCTCCAGCGCCTTGCCGTTCTGGCTGGAGATGGTGGCGCTGACCCGGATGCCGGCCAGGCTCTACGGCACGCTGACTTGTCTGGAGCCGGCGCTGGGCGCGCTGGCCGGCTTCCTGTTCCTGCACGAGATCCTGAGCCCGTTGCAATGCGCGGGCATCGCCGCCGTGGTCGTCGCCGCCTTCGGAGCCGCGCTGACCACCAAGCCGCCGGTGCCATCGCCGGAATAAGTGCCTGAAATGGGTATGTGACGCCGATGCCGTGGTCCGCCGGTCCCGTGTCCGGTTGCTCAAGCGCCTGCAGCATCGATATATGGAACGATGTATGTGCACGAGATCCAGATGAGCAGGGCCGACAGCATTGCTTGAGCCGTCCGTGATCAAGGCAATACTCCTTGTCGGGTTCGCCGCTGTCGTTGCGGCTCTCGCCTGGCGGCTGGCGCGGTCTCGTCTCAGAGCCCGGCTTCGTGAAGATCCGGCCAACGACTACGCCGTGCGCCGGGACTGGTCGGGCAACCACGGCAAGCTCAATCATTCGTCCTTTGTCTATTTCGATGCCGATCGCGACGGCCGCTACGGGCTCGGCGACCGCCCGATGGCCGGCATCATGGTCAGACTGCATGATGGCGACGGCCGCTTCGTCGCCGCGGCGCGGAGCAACCGCGGCGGCTTTGCCAATTTCCTGGCGTCGGCGAAACGTCGGGCCGCGCCCATCCATGTGCCGGGCAGCTACCGCTTCACCGTGTCGGTTCCGCCCGGCTGGCGCTCCAGCAGCGCCAACGAGGTCCAGTCGCAGCACCTCCGGCCGCTGCCGGGCTCGCCCACCGGGCTGGCCTCGGAAGCAATGCTGCAGCCGGTCGGCCTGTTTGCGATACGCCGGCTCAGCGGCCGCGTAGCGGACGGTGTCTCGGCGAGCATCTCGGTGATGGCGAAAGGGCAAGAGGTGGCGGTGCATCCGCTAAGTGCTGGCGCTGGCTTCCGTCTCGATCTGCCCGATGACGCCGACGCGATCGAAGTCACCGGCGATGGCAGGGAACGACGACTGGTCTTGTCGGCCTACCCGACCGAGCTCGGCCTGCTGTCGCCCGAGAACGCGGCTGTCGACAGCGCCGCGTCCTTGCAGGCCATCGGTTTCGACGATGTCACGACGCGCGGCCTGCGCAAGGTGCCGTCCGGTTATGCCGGGTTGACCTGGTTCAACCTGAACGCACTGGCGCGCGATCATACCGAAGGCAGCGAAGGCTACGTCAACGGCAATATCTCGGGAGACCATGTCTGCTATACGAGCAGCGGACACCCGGCCGAATTCTCGAGCGACAAACCGTTCGGGTTCCATTCCGTGATGCTGACGGCGGCATGGTTGAAGTCCGAAGGCGAAACCGCACTGGTCGAGAGCTGGCTTGGCGACCGGCTGATCGCCAGCGACACGATCGTCCTGTCGGCACTGGCGCCCGTCCACTATGCGCCGATGTTGGCGGCGGTGACGCGCGTGCGCCTCTCCACGAGCCACTATTGGCAGCTCGTGCTCGACGATCTGGTGGTTGCGCGCTAAAGCGTGTCGCGATTAATCGGGGTGAAAGGGTTTAGCGCGGATTGGAAGCACCGTTCGCGGTGACCTGCGAGAGCTTGCCTTTTTTGACCAGCACCGGCTTCAGATAGGTTTTCTTCATTATCCACTCTCCACGTCGGGCACCCAAAGCCCTGTTCCCGGCCAGACGGCACGAGGCGTCGGATAATCGGCTGCTAGACTGCGACCGGCCCGGAGCCGTTACCATTGTCGGCTGTAACCTGCGAGAGCTTGCCCTTCTTGACCAGCACCGGCTTCGAATAGGTCTTCTTCATGCCGCATCTCCAGTGTCAGGCGAGGCCGCCAGATCAGGCGACAGTCCGACTCAACGACCTCACTCGATCGGGCCGGAACCCGCTCCATTGGCGAGCGCCGTAACCTGCGAAAGCTTGCCTTTTTTGACCAGAACAGGCTTCGAATAGGTTTTCTTCATAGTGAATCCTCCAAGCTTACGCGATAATGCCAGACGGATCGGCACTGTCAACCTTCGCGGCCTCGCTGTCCCATCCCGGTTTTTCTTGGCGCCGATGCGCTAACTGCAAGTCCACCTTCATCGACAAAGCGTTGTTCTTGGGCGTGCATGGCGTGGCCGGGTTGCGGTGCGAAAAATGTCCGAAACTGCGGCGGGTCTGGCCTGGTTGGTCGGCCTGCTCAAACAGAGCGGCAATGCAGCGCGGAGGGGTCCAGCCTAAACATTGGCCTTGCCGTCGCGCCGCACTCACAGTTCCTTCTCCGCCAGTTCGCGGAAGGCGTCGGGAACCGAGCGCCGGGCTTCCAGCGCCACGGCGCCATAGCCGACAGCCTCTCTGCCAAAGCGCTGGCGGATCTTGTCGATGGCGCGGTCGGCGCCAAAGCGCGCCAGGCCTTGCCTGCTGCCGGGCCGTTGCTTTTCGTCGGCAAGCCCGAGCGGCAGCTCCAACTGTAGCTCGACACTTTCTTCCAGCTGCGACACCGAGATCGCCAGCAGCGAGATGGTCTTCTCCCGAGGGTTGGCGGCCAGCACGCCGCGCACCAGCTCCCCGGCGATTTCGGCCAGCATCGCGGTTGCCGAAATCGGCTGCTCGAGCATCAGCGAGCGTGTGACAGCGTGCAGATCGGCGAAACGCACGCGCACCGTCACCGTGCGCCCGGGCCGTGATTTCGCCCTGAGCCGGCTGGCGACCCGGTCTGCCAGATGCAGCAGGACGGGTCCGAAGATACGCGCCTCGGCCGGCCGTCTGCCAAGCGCCGACTGCGCGCCGGCGGAATGCGACCGCCTGTGGGTTTCGAGCTTTCGCGGGTCGCGGTTCCATGCCAGCGACGACAGCTTTTCGCCGGCGGCGGGCCCGAGCAATCTTCGCAGCGCCCCACCATGCGTCTTTGCCAACTGGCCGATGATCTCGATGCCGATCTCGGCCAGCCGCGCTCTGGTCGCCGGGCCGACGCCCCACATCAGCCCGACCGGCAGATCATGCAGGAAGGCAAGTTCGGTGTCCGGATCGACCACCACCAGCCCGTCGGGCTTGGCCACCTGCGAGGCGATCTTGGCCAGATGCTTGGTGCGCGCCACGCCGATCGAGATCGGCAGGCCGAGCTCTGCCCGGACGCGCCGACGCACCGTGGCGGCGATCTCGGCCGGCGGCCCGAACAGATGCGTGCAGCCGGCGACGTCGGCAAAGGCTTCATCGATGGAAATCCGCTCGACCAGCGGCGTGAAATCGTCGAGCACCGTGATGGCGGCGTCGCCCAGCCGCTGATAGTCGGCGAAATGGCCGCCGACGAAAATCAGTCCGGGGCAAAGCTCGCGCGCGCGTCGTCCGGGCATGCCGCCGCGCACGCCGAAAACCCTGGCTTCGTAGGAGGCGGCAAGCACGACGCCGCCGCCGACGGCGATCGGCTTGCCCCTGAGCGCCGGGTCGAGCAACTGCTCGACCGAGGCGTAGAAGGCGTCGAGATCCGCATGCAGGATGGTGGGCTCCATCCCGACCGTTCCCTTTGCGGCGTTGCAGCATTAGCCGCGTCTGTTGTGAGAGGCGTTTTTGCCGAACAAATAGAGAACAAACAGGGCCTATTGTCAAGCGAAGCGGTTGTCGCCGGCCGGTCCGTTCCAGATCGGGCTGTCGAGTGCTCCGCCTGGGCATCGGACCTGCGGAACATTGTCTCTCGCCTCAGCGTTCATATCCGCGACGGGACGCTGTTTTTGTGGAGGCCGGTATGGGCCAGTTCGAGATGATCGACCTCGTCAGCGTCGTTGACGCCTGCACGAGCGATCGCGTTGCCGGGCACTGCGTGTCAATGGCCAGGGCGGTAGAGGAGTTGCGAGTGCTGACCGGTGATTTCGTATCGCCGGACGAGACGGTGGCCAACGCGCTGTCGGCAGTGGCGCTGGGGCGCGGCTGCGCGGTGGTGTTCGATGAGCGAGCGGGCGCCGACATCTTGCTGACGCCGTAGCGGGCGGCGCCGGGTTGTGGCAGCCAGAAAAGTCGAACAGCGTGCAAAAAGCTGTGCAGGCATGGCCCCATAAGCGGGGCGTGGAAAATTTCTGCGCGTGGGTGTATTCTCCAGGACGCAAGCGGTCGCAGACCGCATAGGGGGAGAAATGACATGCCGAGGGTTTCGGAACTCTTTTTCAAAACTGCCATCTTGTTCCTGATGTTGGGGATTGCGGCCGGCCTGCAGATGGCGATCTCGGGCGACCACGCCGCTTTTCCGGCGCACGCGCATATCAATCTGCTCGGTTGGGTGACGAGCGCCATCTTCGGCGGCTACTACGCGCTCAATCCGCAAAAGGCGGCGCGTCGCGTCGCCATGATCCACTACGGGCTCTACACTCTCGGCTTGGTGATCATGCTGCCGGCGCTGTATGTGATGCTGCAGGGAAACCCGGCGCTTGAACCGATCGTCGCCGGCGGCTCGCTCATTATCGCCGCTGCCGTTCTGGTTTTTGCTTTCGTGGTGTTTTCGCCCGAAACGGCGCGCTCGGTGTCCGGCGTGGTTCCGGCCTCTCGCTGACTGTTCGCGCGCGGCGATCAAAGTCCGACCCGCATTCGCGACCCGCGACACGGGTTGCCAGGCCGATGGCCGCAGCCGCTGGCTGCGGTGTCTATCGCCGCGTCGGCGCTCAACATACCCGAGTCCCACCACGTATTATTTCGTGACTATTTGGCGCCGGAACCTTCCCAGATATCGCGCGTTGCGGCGACTGTATTCGCGCTGCCTTATATATAGGCAGACTTGAGTACGTCCACAGCATGGGTTGGGGGAGGAGCAGGCCACCATGTCGAACAGAGAAATCGGAACGTCGGCCTCACTGGGCCGACGCATCGCCGATCTGAAAGCCAGGATGCGAGACGCCAGCGTTACTGAACACGAGATGCAGACCTTCCAGAAGGTCGCGGCCATCATGGGGGGTGTCGAAGGCTCCCTACGCCTCGACGCCGACGACCTGATCGCGGCGTCCTTCGTCACCGAGGCGCTCGGCGATCCCGGGTCGAACTGAAGGTCAGAGCCCGTCGGCACTCAAGTGCCGGCGGGCGATGGCCCGGTTCGCAGCGTTGCGATGCTGGAGCGTGTCTGCACCGCCCGCGGCGGGGATTTCTTGCGCACTTTGAAGATTTCAGGCGAGCGGCCTCGACGGCGCTTGAAATATTGGGCTTCGCGTTCGTGCTTCTCGGCTGCTTCTCGGCTGTCGAAGGTGCCGAGATTGTCGCCGTCCAGCCCTTGACCACAAGGGCTAAGCCAAACCGCCAAGGCGCCTTAAACGAAGGATCCGGCCAGCCGGATCCTTCGAAATATCGCGATGCTCCGGCATCGCCTTCAGCTCATCCTTGGTCCAACTGGTGACGGCGTGGACGTCCCGGGAAACCTCTCGAAAGTCCGCGGTCGCTGCCTTACACGTCGTCGAACGGGCCGCCGCGCCTCGCCAGATCGTGACCAATGGCGGCTTCCTCGGCGTCGTCGGGCAAGGCATCGTCACTGTCCTGGTAGGGATTGTCGTCATCCTCCTCGGGCAATTCGCCTTCCTTCTCGACACCGGTGGTGTCCGGCAGGCTTTCCTCATCTGCTCCGTCGGGCAGGACCGTTGCGCCACGCAGCGCATCCCAATCCTGCCGGCGCGGCGTCGGCGCTTCCACCTCGTCATTGGCGATCCTGTCGCGGGCATCGTTTTTGCTCGGTGGCGCCTCGACCTCGTCATTGGGTTTTCTGTTTCGTTCTTCCATGATTGCCTCCTCCGGGCGGCTTTGCGTCGAGAAGGTGGAACTCACTTCCGGCTGTCAGGTTCCGGCAACCACTCCATCTCCGTGGAACCAATTGCCGCCAGTCTGCTTTGCCAAGGACTAGTCTGCTTTGCCAAGGAGATGAATCCAGAGGAGCTGGACCATGAAGACTTTCCCCCTCATCCCATGCGTGCTGCTCCTGGCGCTGGCCGACCCGGCGGCTGCGCAGGACAATGGCGACCAGCACGGCCCTGCCGCGCCTTGCCAGGCGCAGCCTCAGGACGATGGTCAGAAGCCGCCGGTCGCCAATGGCGGCGGCGAATCGACCAGCACGCTCGGTCCCTGCGGCGGCGTGCTGCAGCCGCCGCCCAGTGGTGACCAGGGTATGACGCAGCCGCCGCCGGACCAGGGCAAGACGCCGGTGATCAAGCCTGGCGAGGTGCCTGCGCAGCCGCCGAAGCAATGACCTTTGCTTGAAACTTCACGGCGTGGCACGAAGGCGGTCGGTTCCCGTCTTGGCCGGGCGACGCGGTCACCGGATCAATGCCGGCGCCGGCCGCAATCGCCCGGAATTGGAGCCGTGCATCATCCATGTCGAAGGTCTCCTGAGGGATTGTGCTTCAATGCGAATCTTGCGGGTGCGGGTTCTGCTGGCATGACCGGGAAGCCGATCAATTTAGTCTCCGCTTGCGGAACAAGACCGTACCGGCTGCGTTTGCCTCCAGGAGCCCGCCACCTCGATCTGCGCTGTTTTCGCCTCATGCGGGAACACGGCGGAGCTCGCCAACAACGACAGGAGACGAAGATGAAAACCATCCTTATTCCCGCCGTCGCCGGGCTCGCCATGATCGCTGGTATCGGCATTGCCGCCGCCGACGAGGTCATCGTCACGCAGCCGGCACAGCAGCAGGTGATCATCACCCCGGAACAGCGCACGGTCGTGCACCAGTACGTAAAGAAACATCCGCTTGCCTCGGTCAATCTGCTCGGCGTCGAATTGAATGTCGGCACTGCCTTGCCTGATACTGTCGAGCTGCAGGAGGTTCCCGACGTTCAGTACAGATACGCCGTCGTCGACAACCATACCGTGTTGGTCGACCCCAGCACGCGCAGGATTGTCGAGGTGGTCGAGTAACGCTCGACAACCTAACCATTCATCGGTGATACGGCCCTGTCGTTCTTCCTAAAAGGGCGGCAGGGCCGAATGATGAACATGATGAAAGGAGAATTGCCATGTTGCCGCATGTCGAGACCCCGAACTCCGCCAATGTTGCGGCGTGTTGCGACAAGTTGCTGGCCGAGCGCAACACGGCGCTGTTATCGATGAAGGAAGCGATCGCGCTCCTGCGGGAGCGCACCGGCACCGATCGTTCGGATGCCGACCTCGCGGGGCTGATCGTCAAGAAGGCGGCGCTGCTCGGCGTTGCGGTGATTTCCGACCCGCGCTGAGATGTCTCGTCACTCAAGACGCCGGCCGAATTTTCGGCTAATGTTTTCGTGGAATCTGGACCAACCGACCGGACCCAACCACGGAGGCTTAAGTGACGGACGACAAACAGGACCGCATTCGCCAGCGCGCGCACGAGATCTGGGAAAAGGCCGGCCGGCCTGAAGGCGCGCATCAGGAACACTGGGAGCAGGCCACGGCTGAAGTCGATGGCGCGGTCGCCAAGCCCAAAAAGGCGGCGAAGAAAGCTGACGCCAAGCCCGCCAAGGCAGCCGCCAAGCCAAAGGCCGCGAAGCCTGCCGCCGCAAAGTCCGGCAAAGCCAAATCGAAATAAGGCCAGAAATAAGGCCAGTCGAAATAAAGCAAGGCCGGAATTCGCTGGCCGGGCCATCCTTGGCGCCCGCCGTTCAGGCGCGCCCGAGCCTCTCAACCTGACGAATTGCGCCTGCGACGGGCAGCGCAATTCCTTGTGTTTGGCGACAGCCGCCCCTCATGCCTCCCAGGCATAACTCGACAGCGCAAAGCGAATCCCGGCAGCTGTCATAGCCAGTTCGCATTCGGTGATCTGGCGCAGGTGGCGCAGATAGCGCGTTACAGTCTGTGGCAGCCAGCCGGCGCAGGCCTCGACATAGGCGCGGCTGTGAACAAGGGTGCCGGTCGACAGCCTCTCGTCCTTCTCGGCAACGACTTTCAGATATTGGCGGATGAAGCGGATGTCGTCGGCGATGTCCTGGCTGGCCATTCGCCAGGCCCCGGCGAGACGTTGGCACTGATCGAATGACAAGGGCAACAAAGGCGGCGGCAACGACGGGGGTGACGGCAAAGGACGAGAGAGATCGGCGAAGGCAACATGGTTCGCTGTGCTCAAGGACATTCCTCTCTGCAAAAAGAGATATCGTACTTTATGTACGAATCAGCGTCAAGCCAATTTCGTACAATTGGGACGATGGCAATGAATATAGCAGCGGTCGCTTCAGCTAATCACGCATCGTGAATCCTTCAGGAGTCGCACCAATCTCGCGGAGGGCTTTTCCCACGATGGTGTTGACTGTTTCCCTCGTGTCGGCGTCGAACAGGTTCAGGCCGCGCCGGATCGTCTCGCGCCAGTTTTCGCCCTTGTCCCACGCTTCCATGAAGGCGAAGGCAAGGTCGTCCTGGCGACGCGTGGCTTCGAGCGCTTGGGTCAGCAGGCGCGCTTGATGGAGATCCTTCTCCCGCTTGGCCCCAGCGCTCGGCCGAGTCGCGAGGCGACGATCAGCTTGTGGATGGCGTAGCGCTGGGGCGAGGGGACCAGCACAGGCAAGCCCGAGCGATGCAGGAGCGCAGTCCGGATGGGGTCGCGGATAAGGAAATCCAGAAACCGTTTATCAGCTTGAATTTCAACGCAGTTATAAGAAGTTCGTGGAAACCTTATAACGCAACGAACTGACGAGTCGCTCTGAACGCCCGGGCGCCCGGCCCGTCTGGCCCAAAACACTTTGCCGCAGTGCCTTCAACAAACGGCTTCCCCAATGTCGCGAACAATGCTTTAACCCGCTCATCCACAGGGGTGCTCCGTATGGTCGGGGCTGAGATGAGGGCGGCAAGCCTTCGGACCCTAAAGCTGATCTGGATAATACCAGCGGAGCGAGGCGGGCGATGTTTTCAGGCGCACAGATTTCCCTTTATCCCATGACCGACGATTTCGTCGGCGTGATCCTTGGCGCGCTCGGCGCGCTCGATCCGTGGCGCGACCGGCTGCGGATCGAAACCGACGACATCTCGACGCTTATGGTCGGGCCGCCCGAGGTGTTGTTTCCCGCCATGCGCGACCTGTTCGTCGCGGCGGCCAGAAGCGGCAAGCACTGCGTGCTTTCGGCAGCGGTCTCGCGCGGCTGTCCGGGCGAGCCCGACGATCCGATCTGCCGCTCCGACGAGACCGGCGGCCCCGCCATTCCGCTGCACGAGCGCAAGATCGCCGCGATCCGCGCTGTCCAGGCCACGCCGTCGACCGGCCAGCCGGTGGCGGCGCAGTTCTCGCTCTATGTGATGGGCACAGGCGACCATATGGACGAGATCTATGGCTGCATCGATTTCCTGAAGCAGTCCGGCGTCTTTGAACGCTCAAAGAACTTCTGCACCAAACTGCGCGGCGATGCCGGTGCGGTGTTTGCCACGCTCAACGAGGCCTTCTGCCGCTTCGGCCCCGGCGCCGGCCACGTCACCCTCGACATCACGATTTCGGCGAACAGCCCGAGCGGGGTCTGAGCCGCGGCTCAAGCGTCGTTCCTCGAGGATGTTGCCGTGGCTGGTTTATCTGACCCATTGCGTGGAGGAGATGCCTCTGACCCCTCAGCACAAAGAGGAGGGGAGCCATTGGCGATTGGCGAAGACCGCGATGCCCACGAATCTCCCCCCTTGAGCGGGAGATGGCCGGCAGGCCAGAGGGGGTCCCACCGCGTGGAGCGCCGACTTCCTTTTCGCATAGGCAAGGCGTGGGCGCTCTATGCGAGACGACCCCCTCTGTCGCCTTCGGCGACATCTCCCCCTCGAGGGGGGAGATTAGCCGCAGCCATCGCCAAGACCATCCCCGCCGCCTGCGCCTTCGCCCTGCTCCTCGCGGCCTGGGAACTCTACGCCCGCTATGGCGGCGCTGCCCCCATCATTCTGCCGGCGCCGTCGCGCGTGCTGCAGCAGGCCTGGGAGCATCGCGCCGCCCTGGCCGAGAACACGCTGCCCACCATCCGCGCCACATCAGCCGGCTTCGCCTGCTCGTTGGTCGCTGCCTTCATGCTTTCGGCGCTGGTCGATTTCTTGGCCCCGCTGCGCCGCGCGCTGTTCCCGCTGCTGATCGTCAGCCAGACCTTGCCGCTGGTCGCGATCGCGCCGCTCATCGTGCTGTGGTTCGGCTTCGGGCTGATGCCAAAAATCCTGCTTGTGGCGCTCGTCACCTTCTTCCCGATGATGGTGGCGCTGGTCGAAGGTTTTGCTGCGACCAGCAAGGAGATTTCGCAGATGCTCGCCGCCATGGGGGCAGGGCGCTGGCGTATCTTCTGGCTGGCGCGCCTGCCTTCGGCGCTGCCCTATTTCTTCGCTGGGCTGCGCATCTCCATCACCTACGCCGTGGTCGGCGCGATCTTCGCCGAATATGCGGGGGCGGCGAAGGGGCTGGGCATCTACATGCTCAATGCCAAGAACAACTTTCGGCCCGATCTGGTGCTCGCCGCAGTCGCCGTCAGCGCCGCGCTCACGCTTGTCTTGTTCGCCATTGCGGTGCTCGTCCAGCGTCTCGCCATGCCTTGGGAAAATGCGGGGAGCGAGAGCCGCGACGTCAAATCTTCGGGAGACAGCAGCCAATGACACGGCTTGAACTCCGCGACATCAGCAAAAGCTTCGGCGCGCTTGAGGTGCTCGCCGGCATTTGGCTTCATGTCGCGGCCGGCGAGTTCGTCTCCATTATCGGCCCTTCCGGCGCCGGCAAGTCGACGCTGTTCCAGTTGCTGACCGGCGCGCTGAAAGGCGAGGGCGACATGCGCTTCGACGGCGCACCATTGCAGGGCAGCCCCTTCGCCTTCATGCCGCAGCGCGACGCGCTGATGCCGTGGCGGCGCGTCATCGACAACGTGACGCTGGGGCTGGAAGTTCAGGGTCTTGGCCGCAAGGCTGCACGCGAGCACGTCGCGCCGCTGTTTGCCGAGTTCGGCCTTGCCGGCTTTGAGCGCGCCTGGCCGGCGGAACTTTCCGGCGGCATGCGCCAGCGCGCGGCGCTTTTACGCACCGTGGTGCAGCAGCGCGACATGCTGCTGCTCGACGAGCCCTTTGGCGCGCTGGATGCACTGACCCGCGCGGGTATGCAGCGCTGGCTGGAAGGCATGTGGCAGCGCCACCGCTGGACCGCGCTGCTGATCACCCATGACGTGCGCGAAGCCGTCTACCTCTCCGATCGAATCTATCTGATGTCGGCGCGGCCGGCCCGTATCATCGGCGAGATTGCCGTGCCGCTGCCGCGCCCGCGCACCACCGGCAGCGATGCCGCGCGCCAGGCCGCCGCGCTCGAAGCCGACATCCTCGACACGCTGCTCAATCCCGGGACTGACCGGGGCTTGTTTCCGCAGACCGCTCAAAGGAGTTTTTCATGACCGAATTCACACGCCGGCAGGCTTTGCTGCTGACGCTGGCCGCCGGATTGCCGCTGGCCTCGCGCGCTCATGCGGCTGCGCAAAAAATCACCGTCGCGCTCGACTGGACGGTCAACACCAACCATGTCGGCCTGTTCGTTGCCCGCGACAAAGGGTTTTACGGCGAGGCCGGGCTCGATGTTGAGATCCTGCCCTATGGCGATACTGGCGCCGGCACGCTGGTCGCCAACCGCATCGCCGATTTCGGCATTGCCGGCGTCGGCCTGTTTACCCAGCGGGCTGCCGGCGCCGATCTTAAGGCGGTCTACGCCGTGGTCCAGCAGGAGACCGGCCGGTTGGTCTTCAACGCGGATCGCGGCGAGATCAAGAGTCCCAGGAATCTCGACGGTCTGACCTATGGCGGCTTCGGCAGCGCCTGGGAAAACACGCTGATCTCGACCATCATCCGCCACGATGGCGGCAAGGGCGTTTTCGAGACGGTGACATTAGGCACCTCGGCCTATGAGGCGCTGGCCAACGGCTCGGTCGACTTCACGCTGGAGGTCTCGACCTGGGAAGGCGTCGATGCGGAGCTGAAAGGCGTCAGGCAGCGCGGCTTCCGCTACGCCGACTACGGCGTGCCCGACGAGCACACCACCTTGATCGCCTCCAGCAATGCATATCTCCAGGCAAACCCGAAGGCCGCATCGGCCTTCGTCGAAGCAACGCGGCGCGGCTACCAGTTTGCCTGCGATCACCCGCAGGAGGCTGGCGACCTGCTGATCGCGTCCAACAAGGACGCGCTGACCGACCCGGCGCTGATCCACGCTTCGCTGAAGATGCTCGTCGACGGGCACTTCCTCAGAAGCCATGCCGGCGTCATCGGCACCGTCGACAAGGCCAAGATCGAGGCGATCGGAACCTACCTCTTCAGGGCCGGCATATTGCTCGATGGCGATGGCAAGGTTCTGAAGGAGAAGCCGGATTTTGGAGCGTATTTCACGAACGAGTTTTTGGGCGCGTAATCTCCCCCTGGAGGGCATAGGCGCTAAGATAGCTTTGGCATGGACTGAAATTTGCGCTTTCGTGGTGGTTCGCGCCAGCGATATCGCAAGGCATGGAGATTTTGGCGCAGGGCCGCCAAGGAAGGTTGAGTAAAGATGGTCGCGATCAGAGAGGCGACGATCTGGCGGGTTGCGCGCCACAGCAGCGGGCGCCCGTCGCTCAAGGGGGAGAGACACCCAACTCCTGCGAGAGGGGTTCGGTCACAAGCGCGATGAGGAAGTGTGCAAGGATCCAAGGCTTTGCGATCCTTGGGTCCTTGGCGGGAGGAGAGCGCAGCCCGATCAGGCTCTTCAGGCGCTTGAAGGCGAGTTCGATGCGCCAGCGCATGCGGTAGAGCTTGAGGACCGTATCGGCGGGAAACTCCTCCCGGTCAAGCGAGGTCACAAGCAGGACGAAGCCGGCCGCAATCAGCGTCTGCGGTTGAACCTTGTTGCCCTTGGCCCTGGCTTCCTTGTTGATTTTGCGCCGCGCTTCTTGTGCCGCGGCCTCGGATTTGCGCAAGGCGATCAGGCGCATATTCACAGGCTCGCCCTTCTTGAGTGCCAGCCGGGCAGGCGTTTCGCAGACTTCCTCCCGGCAGTTCTCCAGGTAGCCGATGAGATCGAACGCCCTGCCGTTGGCGTCGAGCCATCGCGCGTTTTTCCACGACGCGCGCACAACAACATCGCCGCCTTGCGCCATCACCTTTGCGATCCGCTCGGCCTGCAGATAGGCGCGGTCACCGATGCGGATCTCGCCCGCCACCACCGGCACGCGGTCGATCAACTCGGCCTCGCTCTGGTCGGTGATCTCGATGAAGTCGAACTGCTCGCGCTCAAGCTCGAAGGCGCAGTGCATGCGCCAAAGACCATTGTTCTTCTTCTCATACGCACCGGCCTTGGCAACCGCTGTCGCATCGAGGATGCGGATCAGCCGGCCTTTGGCCAAACCTGCATCCTCGCGCTTCAAAAGGTGCCCAATCAACTGCTGCAGCCATGGTCCTGCATTGCGCAGCCGGCCAAGCAACGCCACGTCCGAAATGTCGGCAATCCCGCTCGCCGCCGCCCAGGC
Source organism: Mesorhizobium sp. C416B (assembly GCF_030323165.1). Lineage (NCBI taxonomy): Bacteria > Pseudomonadati > Pseudomonadota > Alphaproteobacteria > Hyphomicrobiales > Phyllobacteriaceae > Mesorhizobium > Mesorhizobium sp. C416B. The sequence goes on along the minus strand of NZ_CP100471.1, from coordinate 1,204,525 downwards.
CACGACGCCCCGCATGCCAACCTTGCCAAGGCAGTAAGCCAGTGTCAGGCGCAACAGGTCGCTCGCCGACCTGACGCCGCGCGGGCGCAGGAACGCCTTCGTCTCGCGGGCGCTCTGCGTGAGCAAATCTTCGCCGCCGAGAAGCTCAATCGTCTCGGCCCAGCCGTCATCAACAAGCGATTCGTGTGTCATCGCAGTGTAGAATCACACCCGATTCCGCAGGGCAATACCTATCTTAGCGCCTATGCCCTGGAGGGGGAGATGTCGCCGAAGGCGACAGAGGGGGTCGGTACGTCCTGACGCGACTTCCTATCGCGGACAGAGGACGTCAGCGCCTTACGCGCGGCGACCCCCTCTGGCCTGCCGGCCATCTCCCCCTCGAGGGGGGAGATTGCGCCTCACCGCCTTCTCCCTCACATATCGATCATCGAGCGCTTCACCCGGCCGATGATGGTGATGGCGCCTTCGAGCGCCGGCGGCGGGATGTCCATGTAGGAGGCCGGCTGGAAGGGCGGGTTCTCGTTGGGGCGGTAGCGCTTGTAGGTGGCCTGGCCGGATTCGTCCGAAATGACGTAGCAGCCATTGGTCACCAGCCGCTTGTCCCTGAGGTTGACGAAGATGATCGAATCCGGTGGCGAGATCTTGTTCATCGACGGGCCGTCGACGCGTAGCGCAATCCATTGGCCCTGCTCCAGATCGGTGGTGGGGATGGTCGGATAGTCGCTGAGATTGACCACCATGTCCTGGCTACCGAGTTCGCCGGCGCTGATCCATGAGACAATGGGCACGTCGACGGTGGCCAGCGACGGCATCGGGATCTGCCGGCCCGACTCGTCAAAGCCGAAATGGCCACCCGAAAGGCTGCCGCCGTCGCCGTTGAACAAGAGCCAGCCGGGATCGACGCCGAACAGGCGGCCGTATTTCTCCGCCGCCTTGCGCGACAGCGGCCGGTTGCCGTTCTCGTGACTGATCAGCGTGTTCTTGTTGATGTCGCGCAATGCCCGCGCGGCGTCGCTCGGCGAGGCATAACCCGCCTCCGCCCGTGCCTGCTGCAATCTGTGCCTCGGTTCCTGCATCGTACAAATTGCCTGAAATTTATCGTCCAATACGTACGATTTCGCTTGCGTACGTTTCGTACATATCGTACGCTTAGCGCATGATCGAACAAACCGCAAGCGTTTCCGCAGACATCCTCAGCTTTCTCCCATCGTCCGGGCTGTCCTCCTCCCCGGTCCGGACGCAAACCGGGGCTTCTGCCCCGGATCCGGTCGAACCGTCGTCCCCCCGATCGACCGGAACGGCCGGAGCCGCTCCTCTCCCGGCTCCGGCCACCTCTTCAGCCCATGGCGCCGCCGGTGCGCCAAGGGCTGTCTCCGGCGGGCAGGGTATTTCCTGCATCCGCACGGAAGATGGCACCGTCATCCTGTTCGACCGGCTGACGGGCAGGGCGGTTTCCGCCCTCACCAAAGCGGCCGCCGAAGCCGCCTTGCGGCATCTCGCCGGCTCGCTGCCGGCCGCCAGTATCGGCTGACCGCACCGACCATCCGCTCTGATTTTTTCCCGTGGGCCCTCGGGGCCGGCGCTCGGCCTTTGCGCGCGCAATCAATGGATACCGACATGACTGCCTATACCGACACCGAATTGCAGGAGATCGCCGTCTGGCTGAGGGATGGCCTGTCGGCCACAGGGATCGCCGTCCGCTTCACGGCGCTGCGCGGCAGTCCGGTCTCGCGCAATGCCATCATCGGCATCGTCCACCGCAACAGCGCGTTGAAGACCATCGGCTTCGCCAACCCCAGAGGCGGCAGGTCCGGCGGCCGACCGAGGAAGAATGCGACGGGGAAGACTGCGGCAAACGAGAATACCGCCAAGAGGAATCCGCCGGCGCAGCCAAGCAAGCTCGTAAGGGAAGTAGGAGTTTCGAAGCAGGCCGCGCCGGTCAAACCGGCCGCCAAACCGAGCCGTCAGCCATCGGCCAGGCCTCTGTTGCCAGCCCGTCCGGCGCCCTCGATCCCGGGCGAAGGACGGCTGGTGGTGGACGGCGAAATCTACCGCTTCAATGTGCCGGCGCCGCTCCCTGCCTCGCTCGGGCGTCAGCCGCATGTCGCCGCCATGCGCTTCATCGACTGCCTGTTCGACCGCTGCCGCGCGCCGCTCGACCTGACGCTGGAGGAAGACCCCGACAACGATGCTCCCGGCAGTCGGCCGGGGCTCGAGATGCTGTGCTGCGGCCTGCGCACAAGGGCGCTGAAAAGCTACTGCGAATACCACCAGGCGCGCTTCCACCGGCCTGTGGCGGAGGTGGTGTGAGCGGCTGGGCTCCGTTCCTCGCCTTCGGACGACCCCACCAATGATCGAAAGCCGGCGGGACAGCGCCCCCCTCTGTCCTGCCGGACGTTCGTCGCTCGGAAAGCCAAGCAATTGGCTTTCCGTCCGCTTCGCGGACCACTCCTCAACCCCCACGAGGGGGGCGATCGGATATCGCCGCCGATTTCGCCAATTGCCAACGTTGCAGAGGCGCAGCCGCCGAAACTGCCAATCTCCCCCCAAGTGGGGGAGATGCCCGGCAGGGCAGAGGGGGGCGCGAAGGAACGCCAACCTTCCGGCTCAACAACCCAATCCCACAAGGATCCCCCGATGAGCAAAAAAACCGCGCAGAAAGCCAAACCGCCGAAATTGCCTGCGGGCGAAGCCGAGCAGGTGCGCATCCGCCGCGAGATCGGCCATGATTTCGCGCTGAAGGACGATCGCTTCGGCCGCAAGCGGTTGAGCGTCGGCACCGAAGAGGCGTGGCGCGTCTACGAGGTCTCCAATGACGGCTACACCGCGACCGGCGGCATCGTGCGGGTGCGCAATGTCGATCCGCTGGTCGGCATCACCTCGCTGACCCGCCAGCAGCGTGAGGCCGGCCAGCGGTTTCGCGACGATTTCGAGCGCGCCTCGCGTGACGGGCTGCGGCCGATGCCGTGGGAAGAGCGCATTGACGGCGGCCGCATCAATGGCGGCATCCCCGACCGCGTGCTCAACGCCGGCCGCGCCCACACCCATGCCATCGCCGCCATGGCCCACTGGGAAGTGGCGGAGGTGGTTCGCAAAATCTGCCTCGAAGGCCAGTCGGTGAAGGCGCTCGCCGAACGCACCGGCGAGGGACGAGATGTGGTGGTGAAGCTGTTGAAGGTCGGGCTCGACCTTTTGGCCGTGGATTACGGGATGATGCTGATGCGGAAGCCGCGATAAGGCCGGCAGCCGCGTAGTGAAGCGGCCGGCCGGCAGATGCCGGTCGAACCGGTTTCACCCTATCGGATCACCGTTCGCAAACGCGAATTTCCTCGACGATCCTGTGATGATGGCGCCAATGCTTGACCAACTCTATACGGCAATGGCGATGGTGCCTGTGATACCTGTGGTACCTGAAGCCGTTGTCGTAGGCATCATACTGGTAGTAGGGGCGAGGAGCGTAGCGATCGTAATAGTCGCCATAGCTGTCATTGTAGTCATCGTCATAGTAGCCGTTGCCGATGCCGATCACGACGCGCCCGCCGGCATTCGCCGGGGCGATCATCGCCGCCGCCGCAGTGATAGCGATAGCCGAAGCAAGCAGGAGCTTTCTCATAGCTGCCTCCTATTCAAGGTTGCGCTAATATAACTCGCTGGGCACGACCTCGTTCCATAATTTTGCAAGATGCGAACGACCCCTGCGCCGTGCATTGCGAGGAAAGTCAGCGTCACCTCCTGTCAGCATCGTCCCCCGATTTTTGAACCCTTCGCCGCCCCAGCCATTAATCCGGCATGAAATCAGCAAGGGAAGGACGAGACCATGCATGTCATTCTTGGAGGTACCGGCCATGTCGGCTCGGCGGCGGCAATGGCGCTGTTGCGGCAGGGCGAGGATGTCACGGTGGTGACGCGCGACGAGGCGAAGGCCGCATGGTTGGTTGAACAGGGCGCGGAGGCCGCGGTTGCCGATGTGCTCGATGTCGAGGCACTGCGTGAAATCTTGCGGCGCGGCAAGCGGGCGTTTCTGCTCAACCCGCCGGCCGATCCATCGACCGACACCGACGCCGAGGAGCGCAAGACGGTTGCCGCGATTGCGACGGCACTGGAGGGGTCCGGCCTCGAAAAAGTGGTAGCGGAATCGACCTACGGCGCGCAGGCCGGCGAGGGTGTCGGCGATCTCACCGTCCTTTACGGCCTCGAGCAGAAGCTGAAGGCCCAGGCCATTCCGGCAAGCATCAACCGCGCCGCCTATTACATGAGCAACTGGGATCAGGCCCTGGAGACGGCGCGGCGCGACGGCGTCATCACCTCCTTCTTCCCGGCGGATTTCGAGCTGCCGATGGTGGCGCCGCAGGATCTCGGCGAGGCCGCGGCGAGACGTCTGCTGGAGCCGGCGGACAAGACCGGCACGCACTATATCGAGGGCCCTCGGCGCTACTCAGCCGCCGATGTCGCCGCAGCCTTCAGTGCGGCGTTGCGCAAAAACGTGCGCGTGGTCACGGTGCCGCGCGAGCGCTGGACAGAAACCTACGAAAAACTCGGCTTCTCCAAAGCGGCGGCCGAGTCCTACACCCGCATGACCGGGGCCACGCTGGACAAGCCGGCGGAGCCGGAAAACCCGGAGCGCGGCACGACCAGCCTGGAAAGCTATATTGCTGCGCTCGTCGAGGGCCGGCCGGAAGACCTGTTGAAGGGTGCCGCGTAAAGTGAAGGGTTGCTGTTGAGAAACAGGCGCTTCGACGACCTACGTGGCCCGCTATTCCTATTGCCTGACCGTTCGGCAGTTGCCCGCCGGCGGCGTGGTCTTGCAGATATCGATGGAGGTGCGCGTGTCGCCGTGACCGGTTTCGGTTATCAGATTCAGGTCCAAAAGTTCGTATGTCACGAGGTATCGTATGCTGTCGTCGGGTATTTTTTGCATGGCCGATACGATCCACGAACCTGCTTTCATCTCGGTGAAATAGCTGTCGACCTTGCGTTCATACCATTTGGGTATCGGAACGAGGACGATGGTCTTCTTGCCGTGGATTTTCTTGGCGGTCGGCAGCATGATCCGGTGAATGCCGACAAAGGCGCGGCTGTCTGCCAGGCGCCGTACGCCGCCCGCAAGAACCATCGTACAAGCTGACGAACAGACTGCGCCGACGGGGTTGGCGACGCCGAAGCGGAGGTCGCCCGGCCCGCAGGCTTTTGTGTCTGGCGCGCATTCGGAGAACTCCGTCTTGCCAACCATCGTGTCGAGCCCGCTGGCGCGGATCATATGGCCAAGCGCCATCGCCGCATCGGTCTCGCCGCCCGGGGAATTCAACGCCAAAGGCAATTTGCGGGGGCCGAGTTTTTTCAGCAAAGCCTTCAGCAAAGCTGGCGTGCCGGCCACGATGTGACCTTCCGCCGAAATCCATTCCGGGCATGTCGGCTCGCATCCTGGCGTGCTGTTGCGTACAACGACGAAGTGCATCGGCGGTGTATATGCCAGTATGGCAGGCTCAGGCGTCGTTTGGGCGATCGCGCCGCCAATCGCCAGCAGCACGAAAACCAACGTCCATGCGAATGTCTTCATGCCGAGCCTCGCCTGGCAGAGCATCACTTGAGAAATGGGTCTTTGCAAGCATTATCAAAACAAGCCGAGCACGTGTTTCTATGGGCCGCGCACTATCTCTGCATGATGGACAGGCAGCTACTGGCGGCCCCTGTCTGAACCGTCGTCGCTTTCCGCCGCCCCCTCCCACCCGAACACACTGCGCCCTCCAAGCAGATGCGACTGGTCGAACTCGCCGGCGACGATCTCCTTAAGGCTTGGCCCGGTGACGTAGCGCTCCAGCCGCCGCGCTTCGCCATCCAGCCGCTGCAGCGCGCCGAGCTCTTCCTCGCGGCCGAGCTTGGCCTTGCCGACGGCCGATTTCAGCACCGCGATCGTCTCGTCATAGACTTTCAGCGGCACCGGGAAGGGGTGCCGGTCCTTGCCGCCATGGGCAAGCGAAAAGCGCGCCGGATCGGAGAAGCGGCAAGGCGCGCCATGCACCACTTCCGCCACCATGGCCAGCGCCCTCACTGTGCGCGCGCCGACGCCGGGCACCAGCAGCAGTTCGGGAAAATCGGCCGGCCCGCTTTCTATTGCCGCGGAAATGTTGCCGTGCAGCCGGTGCATGACGATGTCGCTCTCGCGCACGTCATGATGTGCCGGCATCACCAGATTGGGCAGCATCGGCTGCGCCGGGGGCTTCGCAGGCTCCGCTTTCGGCGGCGGCTCCAGCAGGGCAAGCTCGTCAAGGATCCGCTCCGGGCTCATGGTCTTCAACAAATCGAGCTGTCCGGTCCGCGACGGCTCGGCGCGATGGTCGGTGAGGTTGACGATCTCGCCCTGCCGCTCGCCCTCGATCGCCGCATGCGGCTGGTCGACGAAGCTTGTCAGCCCTTCCGACAGCCAGTGATAGCGCCGCGCCTGGCGGCTGTCGCCGTTCATGCCTTGCTGCACCACCACCCAGCGGCTGTCGTCGGTGACGATGAAGCCGTGCAGATAGAGGTCGAAACCGTCCTGCACGGCCGCACTGTCCACCTTGGCGACCAGGCGGCTGGCGGTGGCAAGCGCCGCACCATCGATGCCGACGCGCTCGCCGATCGCGGTCAGCTCCTGCGGCGTCTTGCGCGAATGCGCGCCGCGCCCGCCGCAGACATGGATGCCGAGCTCCCGCGACATCGGGTTCAGCCCGCGCTTCAGCGCGCCGACGACCGAGGTGGTGATGCCCGAGGAGTGCCAGTCCATGCCCATGACGGCGCCGAAAGACTGGAACCAGAACGGATGCGCCAGCCGCCGCAACAGCTCGTCGCGGCCATAGTGATGGATGATCGCCTCGCACAACACCGCGCCCAGTCGCGTCATACGATCGCCCAGCCATTTCGGAACCCGCCCGCCATGCAGCGGCAAGTCCGCACTGCCGCTTCGCTGCGTCAAGTGAATGCTCCGTGGATGCCGCGCACCGGCGGTGCGCCTGTGATGTAGATGGCATTTGGGTGGGGATTTGCAAGCGGGGTGGGGGCGGCGACTATCGTCGCCCTACGCTCTTCTTGGCGTCTCGCCGAAAGATGCAGTTACGCCGCCTGTCGCACCTGGCAATAAGGTCGGCTCCATGCTTGTAGGCGAGACAGGTCTCGAATAGAGCTTACCCAGCCGACGGCAACTATTAAAATCAAAAACGATGTCGCAATTCTGGTGGGTAAATCACAGTCAGACCGCCTGCCAAGAGATCGACGGGCAATATCTCTGGTCGCCCAAAACTCAGAAGAATGGGGCACGCAGCGAGTTCTACAAAAATATGCGTCGGGCGACACCTGGTGACCTCGTGTTGTCTTTTTTCGGTCAAGCCGTGCGCTATATTGGTCGGGTAGCGGAGTTTGCATTCACAGCACCGAAACCACCGGAGTTCAAGAACACTGGAGCCAATTGGAACGAGGAAGGTTGGCTTCTCCCGGTGTATTGGGCGCCGCTCCTGCCGACGGTGCGCCCGTCGGACATAATTGGCGAATTGGGTCCGCTTCTGCCTCCCCGATATTCGCCCATCGACCCAAACTCCGGATCAGGCCGTCAAAACGCCTATCTCGCGAGCGTATCGCAAGAGGTGTTTCACACCATTGTCGCGGGTACAGCTTTCGACCGCGAAGCTCTGAGGCGTGGTGGCGCAAACAGTCTCACTTTCGAAGTCGTCAATGAAATTTTAGAGGACGTCGTTGAGCGCCGTATCCGAGACGACCTCCAACTCGAGGACACTGTAAAGACGAGCGTCATTCAAGCTCGTCGCGGCCAAGGTAAATTTCGTTCCAATGTCGAAGCCATGGAGCGCTCGTGCCGACTCACAGGGGTCACCAATCCCTCGTTGCTGATTGCAAGCCACATCAAGCCTTGGCGCCTATGCGCTTCCGCGCAGGAGCGCTTGGACGGCATGAACGGGCTGCTCCTCACGCCTGATGCCGACCACCTCTTTGACCGTGGCTTCATCAGTTTTGAAGATAGCGGGCAGGTCCTCATATCCCAGCGCGTCGACAAGACTGATTTGCGGCGGCTCGGTTTCGAGCAATTGGTGATGCAGAGTTTCGGCTTTGCCGAAGCCCCCGCCGTCTGGCGCACTAGCACCTTCACCCCGCCGCAGCAGGCTTACCTCGCTCACCATCGAGAGGATGTGTTTGTGGCATAGCTCGCATCAACTGAGCGGTCAGCCGTCAGGTCCCCCTACCTCGCCGCCCCCTAAAACACCGCCTTCTCCAAGACCGGCTCCAGTGATTCAGCAAATGGCGTCGCCAGGTGGTGTCGGTCGCGGAAGGCGAGTTGGCCGTTGATGAACACGTGGCAGGTTTGGGCGTCGCAGAACTGGCTGGTCAGGTCGACATAGGTGGCGCCGGGCACGCTGCGCACGACGTCGCGCTCGGCCGCGGCGATGTCGTCGTTCGCCGCCGCGTCCCTCGGCGTGTCGCAGACTTCAGGCACCTGCCCGCGCCACAGCGCCCGCGCCACGCATTTGTCGGCATAGCTTCCATTGTAGGGAACGTCCCGGATTACCGCGACCTTGATCCCGGCCCGGCTGAATGCCGCCAGCGTCCAGCGCAGGCCGGCCTTCCACTCCTCGTTCCAATCGGCGTGCTTCAGTTCCTCGGGCGATTCCTTCATCACATTGCCGATCGAGAATTCCGAGATCACCACCATGTGCGGGTGCAACGCGATAATGTCCTTGACCGATTGCTCCCGCCACTGGTCGCATTCGGTGTAGTCGCGCTTCAGCCGCCAGTTCCAGGTCGTCACCCGCGAGGCACGGCAGGACGATTTGAGATAGGTGACGAGGCGATAATTGTTCTTGGCCGCCGCGTCGATCAGCGGCGTCGACCAGTGGTCGGCATGCGAATCGCCGAACAGCGCAATCGAGCGCCCGGCGTCCTTGTTGCCGAACACGCAGGCCTTCGGCGTCACCGTCTCAAAGGAGAGAATACAGCCGGCCGCGCGCGCCGTGGACGGCTGCGCGGCGCTGGCGGCAATGCTGCGCTGCTCAGGGTCCAGATCGTGGACGGCAAGCCTGGCATTGGCGTAGGCGGCTGCGACGCCGGTGCCGGTCAGGAGGACGGCCGGCACCAGCGCCCGCGCCGCACTGGCCATCAGCCAGCCATTGCGGCGGATCGGGTTTTCGATGACATGATAGGTGAACCCCGACAGCGCCAGCGTCAGCGCCAAGCAGCCGAGCCGCTGCAGCGGCGAAAGTTCCGGCGTCAGCATCGTGGCATACACGATCACCGGCCAGTGCCAGAGATAGAGCGAGTAGGAGAGTTTGCCGACCCATTGCAGCGGCGCCAGCGCCAGTGCCTCGATCGGGCTTTTCTTAGCGCTCTCCTGCTGCGCGTGCGCCGCTCCTGCCAGCAGCAACAGCACGGTGCCGGCCACCGGCACCAGGGCGAGGAAACCCGGGAAGGGCGTTTCGTCGCTGAAGGAAAGATAGGCGCCGGCAATCAGCGCTAGGCCGAGCCACGCCAGCGGCGTGGCGAGCCGCGGGCGGTTTTGCCAGACTTGCTGCGGCACCATGCTGGCCAGCCCGCCGGCGGCGAACTCCCAGGCGCGTAGCGGCGAGAAATAGAAGGCCCAGGGCTGCGAGACCGTGGTGAGCCACGCGCAGACGGCGAACGAGACGAGGCCGGCAATGCCGATCACCAGGATCGCGCCGCGCTTGCCGGGGCGCAGCCATGCCGCCAGCACAAGCAGCGCCGGCCAGGCGACATAGAACTGCTCCTCCACCGACAGCGACCAGAAATGGACAAACGGGTTGCTGGCCGCATCGGCGGCGAAATAATCAAACGACCAGCGGATCAGCCACAGATTGATCATGTAGGCCGAGGCGAACATGGCGCCTTTGGAATAGAGCGATTGTTCCTCCGGCGACAGGATGAAGGCGCCGGCCACCAGTGTGGCGAGGATGACGAACAGCGACGCCGGCAACAGCCGCCGAGCGCGCCTGGCATAGAAGCGCCACAGGTTGAGCCGCCCGGTCTCGGTGATTTCGGCAAGCAGGTGTTTTGTGATCAGATAGCCCGAGATGACGAAGAAGATGTCGACGCCGGTGAAGCCGCCGGGCAGGCCGGTGAAGCCGAAATGAAAGGCGATCACGCCTGCCACCGCCAAGGCACGCAGTCCTTCGATATCGGGCCGGAACGATGCTGACACGATTTGCCACCTCGTGCTGGTGCATGACCCCGCCTCGGCGAGTAACGATCGCGCCGGGATCATACGTGCGGCAGCTTTGCGCCCAACGGGACACGGCGCTGCAACCGTTCACAGTCGGACCAAGACTCCGCCCTATGGGTCGATATCGCAATGCAACAAATCTAACGCAGTGCAACATTGGAGGAGGCGACGCCGCTGATCTCCCCCCTTGAGGGGGAGATGGCCGGCAGGCCAGAGGGGGTCGGTTCGACCGGACTCGGCCCAATCCTGCAAGTGAAGGCAGGCGCTCCACGCGCGGCGACCCCCTCTGTCGCCTTCGGCGACATCTCCCCCTCGATGGGGGAGATTAGGTCCCCGCCTCCTTCGCCAAATCTCCGACATCCGGGGTCGGCCCTTGCGTTGCCCCCGTCACACGCATCGGCTATCCAACCGGCAGCCATGCAATTCAAACGGAGCCTCCCATGACCAACACCACCATTTTCAAATTCGGCGCTGTCGAGCATGCCGAGGGCGGCGACTTACCGGGCTGGATCGTTGTCGCGGGCCGGCCGACCATGCAGACCGCCGTGCAGCACACCACCGCCGACGGCAAGGTGCTGTCGGGCACCTGGCGGGCCTCGCCCGGCACTTATCACGCCACCTACACCGACTATGAGTTCGTGCACATGATCGCCGGCCGCATCATCATCACGCCCGATGGCGGCACGCCTGTCGAGGTCGGTCCGGGCGATGCGTTCGTGGTCGAAGCCGATTTCAAGGGCACCTGGCAGATCCTCGAGCCGGTAACCAAGCACTTCGTCGTCAAGCTTGCTTGATCGACGTAGTCAAGCTTGCTTGATCGACGTCGCCAGGGTCGCCTGATCGGCTCGTCGTCAGGCTTGCTTGATCGCGTCGTCAGGAGTGCCTGATCGGTGCCGATACACGTCGGCCGGCGCGGTTCATCGCCAGCGTCCCCCTCGCCCAGCAGGGGGAGGGGGACGTAGCGAAGCGAATATCGGTTAAGAGGGCGTCACCTCGTTCGCTTCGAACCGATGCGGATCGAAAAGCTGAGACGATGGCGTTCTGCGGAGCCTGGTCGAGATAACGCAGGCCAGGACTGCTGCCGGGTCGCCGGCGCGTCAGCCAAGAGCGAGCGGCGCACTTCGAGAGTGCATGCCGCCCGTCCGGCGCCGGGCCGTCAATGCTGTTGTTACGAAACCCCCCAGCCCCGTCTCAACCGCCACGGCCATGGCGTGACCCATGGCTTGCTATACGCATGCAGCACCGCGGTCTGTCAACGCCGCCCGCGATGGCCGCGGGGGGTCGCCTTTGCACCTCCCGGCCAGCTTCCAACCGGCCGCGCGGACGCCATTCGCCGCTACAAAATGCGCTTGAAATGGCGGTTTTCCGGGTGTTCCGGCCGCTCCGGAGCGGCCCTTTGGCGCGACAGAGGTCGCGATCTAGGCGATTGGATGAATTTGTCTTTCGCGGCTGAAACGTTTCAGGAGCCGATTTGTAAACCTGACTTTTTTTGGGTGTATTTCCCTCACGTCAGTTTTGCACTCCAGCCGGCCCGATCGACCCGCCGGAGGGCAAGCCTCAGGGGCCGGCGTCGGCGCTCTGAGTCTCTCGGACCGACGGGCGCCGGACCATGCCGCTGACGACATAGGCCGCCGCGCCCAGCGCCGTGATCCAGAAGCTCGTCGGCCAGTCGGTCAGGAAGGCGAGCGTCAGGCTGATCCAGGCGATGATCACGGCAAGCGCGATGGACGTCAGCACGCCGGCTCCGACGCCGCTAGTAAGCCTGAGCGCGGTGGCTGCAGGCGCCACCATCAGCGCGAAGACGAGCAGCACGCCGACGATCTGCACCGCCTCGGACGTGGCGACGGCGACCAGCACCATGAACAGGGTCGAGACAAGAGTGAGCGGCACGCCGCGCGCTTCGGCGAGTTCCGGCTGCAGGCTGGCGAACAGCAGCGGCCGCGCGATCAGCAAAAGCGCGACAAGGATCGCCACCGCCAGCACCGCAAGCACGATAACGGTGCGCAGGCTGATGCCCAGCACATTGCCGAACAGCACGTTGGTCGCCTGCGAGGCGAAGGCGGTGTAGAAATGCAGAAACAGCAAGCCCAAGCCGAGCGACAGCGTCAAAACGATGCCGATGGCGACGTCGCGATGCGCGCGTTCGCCGAGCAGGCCGATGCCGATGCCGGCGGCGACGGTAAACACGGTGAGGCCGAGAAACGGCGACAGCCCGATCAGGCCGGCGCCGGTGGCGCCGGGAAAGCCGACATGGGAGAGCGCATGACCGGCGAAGGTCTGGCCCCGGAGCACGAGGAAATAGCCGACCGCGCCCGAAACGATGCCGACGATGGTGCAGGCATAGAAGGCGTTGCGCATGAATTCATAGTCAAAGATCGTGGACATGCGCCCCGCTCTCCAGTTCGACATCGTCGGCCATGACGAAGATGCGGCCGGCAACCCGCACCACATTGATATGCGTGCCATAGAGTTTCGACAGCACCGGACCGCTGATGACCTCGTCGACGGAACCGATCGCCGCCTTGCGGTTGCCGAGATAGAGCACGCGGTCGACGGCGCGCAGCAGCGGGTTGATCTCGTGCGAGCAGAACAGCACGGCAATGCCGAGCCGCTCGCCGATCTGATGCACCAGGTCGATGATCGCGCGCTGATGGCCTGCATCGAGGCTGATCAGCGGCTCGTCGAGCAAAAGCAGTTGCGGATTGCCGATCAAGGATTGCGCGATCAGGATGCGCTGGCGCTCGCCTCCGGAAAGCTCGCCCAGCGGCCGCCGCGCAAGGTCGCCGGCGCCCACCTCTTCAAGAGCCTTCCACGCCGCCTCCTTCTCGGCAGCCGATGCGACGGGCCAGCCCCAGCGATGCCCGCCGGCGGCACTCAGCACGAAGTCGAGGCCGCTGACGCCGACATCGCCAAGCGCGCGCCGCGCCTGCGGCATATAGCCGATGTCGGCGTTGCCGCGCGTCGGCGATTTGCCAAGCACCGAAATGGCGCCGCCGGCCGGTTTGATCAGGCCGAGAATGGCGCGCAGCATCGTCGTCTTGCCGGCGCCATTGGCGCCGAGCAGGCCGACAAAGGCGCCTTGCGGTAGAGAAAAGGAGACGTCGGATAAAACCCGGCGTCCCCCATAGGTCAGCGTGACCTTGTCGAATTCGATTGCGTTCATTTAGTCACATTCATTCGCAGTCACATTCATTGTGTGCGGGCGGCGAGCGCCTTCTGGACCGCGTCGATCTGGCCGCCGAACCAGGTCTGGATCGTCTGGCCCGCCGGTTCCGTCTCGGTGACGCCGATGACCGTGACCTTGTTCTGCTTGGCGATGTCGAGCAGCCTTGTCGTTGCCTCGTCGGTCACCTGCGAATTGTAGAACAGGATCTTGGCCGAGCCGTCCTTCAGGCTGTTTTCGAACGCCGCCACCTGCGTGGCGCTCGGCTCCGCATCGTTCATCAAGGCCACCTGGAAATCGTAGTTCAGCATCTTGAGACCGAGCGCTTCCGCCATGTAGCCGAAGACCGGCTCGGTAGCCGTCACCTCGGTGCCGGCATAGGTGTTCTTGACGTCGGTGATTTCCTTGTCAATGGCCTCGAGCGAGGTCTGGAATGCCTTCAGGTTCGTCTCATAATACACGGCATTGGCCGGATCGCGCTTGGCAAGGTCGGCGCTCAGCGCCTTGGCGATGGCCGGCAGCGTCGCCGGGTCGTACCACAGATGCGGGTTGTCGCCCGACTTCTTGCCGATCAGGTCGGCGGCGACGATGGTCGTGCGATCCTTGGCTGTCGAGGCCGACAGCAGCTTGTCCATCCACGGATCGTAGTCGGCGCCGTTATAGATGACGATCTTGGCGTCGGCGATGGTGCGCGCCGTCGACGGGCTGGTCTCGAACAGATGCGGATCGTCATCGGGATTGGCCAGGATGCTGGTGACGGTGACGTTGCTGCCGCCGATCTGGCGGGCAAGGTCGCCATAGAAATTCTCGGCCGCCACGATGGTCAGCTTGTCTTCGGCGCGGGCAGCCGTGCCGGTCAAAAGCGGCACCGCGACGAGCAGCGCGGCGAGAAAGGGAATGCGACGCATCCGTGGTCTCCTTGCAGTCTGAAAGGTATGTCGCCGGAGAGGCGGGCTGTGTAACTGTATAACAGTAACAATATAACGTTTGCGTCGAAAATACGGCTGATGTCAATGGGCTTTTCGAGCCGCGCAGTTTTTCACGCGCACAAATGCGTGAGCGGCCTGCGCCGATCAGGCGGAGCCACTCGTGGCGGTATCCTGATGAATTCGCGGCGGGTAAGTTCCTTGCTTGTTGCCGTCAGTTTTGCGGGCGCCTTCCCTCCCACGCGTCCTGCAACAGGGCGCGGATTGCGGCGCGGTCGAAAGGCCGCGGATTCCAGTATGGGTTCCTGGTCGCAATCTCAGCGGCGCGGTCGAGATCGGCCTGCTTGAGGCCGAGTTCTTTCAATGTAAGGGGCGCGCCGACCGCCTTGGCGAAATCCTGGAGACCGCTACCGGCGCTGCCGCCAAACAAGTCGGCGACCGGCTTCAACAAGTCGGGCACCGCGGCGGCGTTGAAGCCGATCGTGTGCGGCAACATCACCGCATGCGTCTCGGCATGCGGCATGTCGAAAGAGCCGCCGAGCGTGTGACAGATCTTGTGATGCAGCGCCATGCCGACGGCGCCGAGCACCGTACCGCACAGCCAGGCGCCGTAAAGCGCATCGCCGCGTGCATCGATGTTTCCAGGCTCCTTGGTCAACACCGGCAGCGCAGTCTTCATGGCGCGCAATCCTTCTTTCGCCATCAGGGTGGAAATCGGATTGCGATCCTGCGCGTAAAGCGCTTCGGCCGAGTGCGCCATGGCGTTGAGTCCTGACGCGACGCTCATCGCTATCGGCAGGCCGACGGTCAGCTCTGGATCGTAGATCACCACTTCCGGCAGGATCCTTGCGTCACGCATTGTGGTTTTTTCGCCGTTCTCGGTTTGACCGAGGATCGGCGTCACCTCCGAGCCGGCATAGGTGGTCGGGATGACGATCTGCGGCAGGTCGGTGCGCCAGGCGATCGCCTTGCCGAGACCGGTGGTAGAGCCGCCGCCAAGCGCGACAACGCAGTCAGCGTTGACCTCGGTCGCCTTGGCCATTGCCGTTTGGGTTACCTCGACCGGCGTGTGCATGGCGGCGCCCGAAAAGGTGCCGGCCGCCAACGCGCCGAGGGACTTAGCAAGCGCCTCGCCGTCGGCAGCCCGATGCGGCGTCGACAGCACCAGCGCGCGATTGCAGCCGAGTTTTTCGATCCAGGTGCCCACCTCGGACGACGCGCCATTGCCGAAGACAATATGCGCAGGGCTGCCGGAGTAGGTGAACGTCCTTGTCATGCCGATCCGCTCCCTTTGCATATTATCACTGTGACGGAGCCGAAATCGAGCGACCAGCTCTCGCCGCCGGCGACATCGTTTGCGTCGTCACCGTCTCGCAAGCGGGGCCTGATCTCTCCCGCGTACTCGCAAACGTATCGCCTTGACCACAAAAACGTCAAAAAAGTATCAGTGAGGTGGACACACCGTGGTGGCGGCTGCATGAATTGCCGCCTAAGCTTCGATCACTGCAGAGAGCGGCAAACGCGGCCTGCGGGAGATGGCACTGCAACTGGTCGCATGACCGGACCGGCGCCGGGAGGAACTGACATGAATCCGGACTTGGAAGTCGTCCAGATCAGACGCGGCGAGTCGTTCAAGGCCTGGGCCCACGGCTACCCCTTCCACACGGTGCGCTGGCACTTCCACCCCGAATACGAAATCCATCACGTCGTCGCCACCACGGGCCATTATTTCGTCGGTGACTTCATCGGCGAGTTCGAGCCCGGCAATCTCGTGCTGACTGGCCCGAACCTGCCGCACAACTGGGTCAGCGACGTGCCGGCAGGCGCCAGCGTGCCGCTGCGCGGCCGCGTCGTGCAGTTCTCGCAAGAGTTCATTGCCGACGCCACCGCCGCGCTGCCGGAACTTGCCGGTTGTGAAAACATACTCGAGCTCAGCCGCCGCGGCGCGCTGTTCTCCACCGCTACCGCCAAGCTCGCCGCACCTGTGCTGGCCGAACTGGTCGAGGCGCAAGGCGTTCGCCGCATCGCGCTGTTCATGGAGCTGATCGATATTCTGAGCCGCGCCGCCGATGTACGGACGCTGACCAGCGCCAGCTATCTGCCAGATCCCTCAGGCTTCATGTCGGCCGGCGTCAACAAGGCGCTTGCCTATATCAACGCCAACCTGACCGAGCCGTTCAGCGAAAGCGATCTGGCGGCGATCGCCGGCCGCAGCCCGAGCGCGTTTTCGCGCAGCTTCCGCCGCCATACCGGCATGGCGCTGGTGCAGTATGTCAACCGGTTGCGCATCAACCTCGCCTGCCAACTGCTGATGAGCGAGGCCGACATGCCGATCACCGAGATCTGCTATGCCGCCGGCTACAACAACATCTCGAATTTCAACCGCCAGTTCCTGACCCAGAAAGGCATGTCGCCTTCGCGCTTCAGGGCCCTGCTGGCGGAAAACGTCAGCGCGGAGATTGCCGCCTAACAGGGAGGACCGGGAGGAGCCTAGACATTTACTGAGGTAAGAACGCGGGGTGCGTTGGAGGCGCTCCGTGCTGGAGATCGCTTGTCCCGAAATCCAGAGATATCTAGAGGATGCGCAGCACGGATCAAGTGCTCCGTTGTTCCTCGCAACAGCCCGACTGCAGTCAAGGCCCGGTGCCATATGGTGTCCAGGGCTTCATGAAACCATTCCTTGAAACGGAGCTATCGAAATGACCAGATTTGCCTGGAAATCGACGGGAGCCATCGCGCTCACTCTTTCTCTTCTTGGCGGCACCGCTGCCTTTGCTGCCCCGGTTACCGACGCCACGGTCGCCTTCTTGATGCCCGACCAGGCCTCGACGCGCTACGAGCAGCACGACTATCCCGGCTTCGTCGCCGAGATGAAAAAACTCTGCCCCGGCTGCAAGGTGATCTACCAGAACGCCGATGCCGACGCCTCGCGCCAGCAGCAGCAGTTCAACTCGGTGATCTCGCAAGGCGCCAAGGCGATCGTGCTCGACCCTGTCGACTCGACCGCCGCCGCCTCGCTGGTCAAGCTGGCGCAGAGCCAGGGCGTCAAGGTCATCGCCTATGATCGCCCGATCCCGACCGCACCTGCCGACTTCTACGTCTCGTTCAACAATGAAGGCATCGGCAAGGCCATTGCCGACTCGCTCGTCGAACACCTCAAGGCGCTAAAGGTCGACCCCGCCAGCGGCGGCCTGCTGCAGATCAACGGCTCGCCGACCGACGCGGCCGCCGGGCTGATCAAGAAGGGCATCCATTCCAGCCTCGACAACAGCGGCTACAAGATCCTTGCCGAATACGACACGCCGGAATGGGCGCCGCCGAAGGCGCAGCAATGGGCAAGCGGCCAGATCACCCGCTTCTCCACGCAGATCGTCGGCGTCGTTGCGGCCAATGACGGCACCGGTGGTGGCGCCATCGCCGCCTTCAAGGCCGCCGGTGTCGATCCGGTGCCGCCGGTGACCGGCAATGACGCGACCATCGCCGCCCTGCAGCTGATCATCGCCGGCGATCAGTACAACACCATCTCCAAGCCGAGCGAGATCGTTGCGGCGGCTGCCGCCAACGTCGCCGTCCAGCTTCTGTCGGGCGAGACGCCGAAGGCCGAAATGACCCTCTACGACACCCCATCGCAGCTGTTCACGCCGGCGGTGGTGACGCAGGAAAACCTCAAGGCCGAGATCATCGACAAGAAGATCAACACCGCCGAAGAGCTCTGCGTCGACCGCTATGCCGAAGGCTGCAAGAAGCTCGGCATTACAAAGTGACAATGCAGGTCGCCCAAAAGTGCGCAGCGGTTTTGGGATAAGACATGCATAAAAGGATGACCTAGAATCCTGATCCTGCTTTCCGGCCGCCCTTGCGGCGGCCGGAAGTTCGCAGTCACTCTTGACCGCCCATCCGGAAAGGTTTGCCACCATGTCTGACATCTCTGACGGACCGGTTTCGGCAGGCGAGCTGGTGCTCAGCCTGCGCGGCATCTCGAAGAATTTCGGCGCCGTTTCGGCGCTCACCGATATCGATCTCGACGTCCATGCCGGCGAGGTGGTGGCGCTGGTCGGCGACAATGGCGCCGGCAAGTCGACGCTGGTCAAGATTCTGGCCGGCGTCCACCAGCCGAGCTCGGGCACCATCAATTTCCGCGGCAGGCAAGTGACGATGCCCGACCCGAGCGCCGCGCTGACGCTCGGCATCGCCACCGTCTTCCAGGATCTCGCACTGTGCGAAAACCTCGACGTCGTCGCCAACATCTTTCTCGGCAAGGAGATCAACCCGCTGCGGCTGGACGAGGTGGCGATGGAAATTCGCGCCTGGACGCTGCTCAACGAATTGTCGGCGCGTATTCCAAGCGTCCGCGAGGCGGTCGCCTCGCTGTCCGGCGGCCAGCGCCAGACGGTGGCGATCGCCCGCTCGCTGCTGCTCGACCCCAAGGTCATCCTCCTCGACGAGCCGACCGCCGCGCTTGGCGTCGCCCAGACGGCGGAAGTGCTGAACCTCATCGACCGGGTGCGCGAGCGTGGGCTCGGCGTGCTGATGATCAGTCACAATATGGAGGACGTGCGCGCCGTCGCCGATCGCATCGTGGTGCTCAGGCTCGGCCGCAACAACGGCGTCTTCGAACCCGACGCCTCGAACCAGGAACTGGTCAGCGCCATCACCGGCGCCGCCAACAATGCAGTGTCGCGCCGCGCCGAACGGCGCAAGGCCGCCGAACAAGCGAACAATCAGGAGCAGCGGCCATGAGCGCGGAGCCCAAGCAGGACACCTCCTCGTCGACGGCGCTCGACCGCAGCGACGTGCGCGTCAAGCACCAGGCCGGCGTTGGTGGCGCCATCAGCGCCTTCTTCGACCGCGTCCGCTCCGGCGACCTCGGCTCGTTGCCGGTCATCGTCGGCCTGGTCATCATCTGGAGCGTGTTCACCGCCCTCAATCCGGTCTTCGTCTCGTCGAGCAACCTCGTTAATCTCCTGTTCGACTGCTCGACCGTCGGCGTCATCGCGCTCGGCATCGTCTGTGTGCTGATGGTCGGCGAGATCGACCTGTCGGTCGGCTCGATCAGCGGCTTTGCTTCGGCCATGGTGGGCACGCTGTGGGTCAACCAGGGCTGGCCGGTGGCGCTCGCCATCCTCGCCGCGATCGCCGTCGGCGGCTTCATCGGCGCGCTCTATGCCTTGCTGTTCAACCGGCTCGGCATGCCAAGCTTCGTCTCGACGCTCGCCGGCCTGCTCGCCGTGCTCGGCCTGCAACTGTATATTCTGGGCTCCACCGGCTCGATCAATCTGCCCTATGGCTCGAACCTGGTGAATTTCGGCCAGTTGCTGGTCATGCCGGACTGGCTGTCCTATGCACTGGCGGCATTGCCCGGCATCGTCATGCTGATCAGCGGCCTGCGCACCGTCAGCCGCCGCCGGGCCGTCAATTTGTCGGCGCCGTCTGTCGGCGGCCTCATCGTGCGCGTCGCCGCCCTGACCATCCTGCTCGAACTGATCGTCGGTTATCTCAACCAGGCGCGCGGCATACCGTGGATGTTCGGCCTGTTCGTCGGCCTGGTGGTGGCGATGAACTATGCGCTGACCCGCACCCAATGGGGCCGCTCGATGACCGCCGTCGGCGGCAACCGCGAAGCGGCGCGCCGCGCCGGCATCAAGGTGCGCTCGATCTACCTCAGCGCCTTCGTCATGTGCTCGATGTTTGCCGCGCTCGGCGGCGTGCTGTCGGCGGCGCGACTGGCCTCGGCCAGCCAGCAGGCCGGCACCGGCGACGTCAACCTCAACGCCATTGCGGCGGCGGTCATAGGCGGCACCAGCCTGTTTGGCGGCCGTGGCAGCGCCTATTCCGCGCTGCTCGGCATCATCGTCATCCAGTCGATCGCCAGCGGGCTGACCTTGCTCGATCTGTCATCGTCGCTTCGCTACATGATCACCGGCGCCGTTCTGGCAATTGCGGTCATCGTCGACTCCCTGGCACGCCGCTCGCGGGTTTCCCACGGCCGCGCCTGAACGCAACCGCAATCGATACGAGGATAGAATGGCTCAGGATTTGAGTGGAAAGGTCGCGGCGATCACCGGCGCCGCGTCGGGCATAGGCCTGGAATGCGCGAGAGCGCTGATTGCCGCCGGCGTTCGCGTTGTGCTCGTCGACCGCGCCGAAGACGCGCTGAAAAGCGTCTGCACCGAACTCGGTCCCGACGCGATCCCGCTGGTGATCGATCTGATGAAGCCGGCCAGCGTCGCGACGATGATGCCGCAAATCCTGGACAAGGCCGGCCCGCTCGATATCTTCCACGCCAATGCCGGCGCCTATGTCGGCGGCCCGGTGCTCGAAGGCGACCCCGATGTGTGGGACCGCATGCTGAACCTCAACATCAATGCGGTGTTCCGCTCCATACACGCCGTGCTGCCGCACATGGTCGAGCGCAAGACCGGCGACATCATCGTCACGTCTTCGATCGCCGGACTGGTGCCCGTGGTATGGGAGCCGATCTACACAGCGTCGAAACACGCCGTGCAGGCCTTCGTCCATACGGTGCGCCGCCAGGTCGCCCCGCATGGCCTGCGCGTCGGCGCGGTGCAGCCGGGGCCGGTGGTGACAGCGCTGATCAGCGACTGGCCGAAGGACAAGCTTGAGGATGAACTGGCCAAGGGCGGTCTGATACAACCGGTCGAGGTCGCCGAAGCCGTGCTGTTCATGCTGACTAGGCCACGCAACGTCACCATCCGGGACCTGGTGATCCTGCCGCAGAGCAATGATTTGTGAGGCAATAGGCATTAGGCAGCAGGGAATGGGGAGAGGCTCTTGCAACTGACGGTTCACTGCTGACCATCTCGCCTGCCTACTGCCTACTGCCTACTGCCTACTGCCTACTGCCTACTGCCTACTGCCTAACTTCTGAGGTTCCCCATGTCCCACTTCCTCGGCATTGATGTCGGCACTGGCAGCGCCAGGGCAGGGGTGTTCGACAGCAAGGGCACCATGCTCGCCTCGGCGAAGCGTGACATCGCACTGTTTATCGAACCCGGTGAGATCGCCGAGCAGTCGAGCGAGGATATCTGGCGCGCGGTGTGCGCCAGCGTGCGTGAAGCCGTGACCAAGTCGGGGCTCGCCGGGCGCGACATTGCCGGCATTGGCTTCGACGCCACCTGTTCGCTGGTCGTGGTCGGCCAGGACGGTGCGCCGCTGGCGGTCGGCGGCTCCGGCGACAGCCAGCGCAACATCATCGTCTGGATGGACCACCGCGCGCTCGACCAGGCGCAGCGCATCAATGCCGGCAAGCACGCCGTGCTCGACTATGTCGGCGGCACCATCTCGCCGGAAATGGAAACGCCGAAGCTGCTGTGGCTGCGCGAGAACCTGCCCGCCACCTTCGATGCGGCCGAGCATTTCTTCGACCTGACTGACTATCTGACCTGGCGCTCAACCGGCAGCCTGGCGCGCTCGATCTGCACGCTGACCTGCAAATGGACCTATCTCGGTCATGAGCGGCGCTGGGACGATGCCTATTTCCGTGCCATCGGCCTCGGCGCACTCGCCGATGAAGGCTTTGCCCGCATCGGCACCGAGATCGTCGAGGGCGGCACCGCGCTTGCCCAAGGCCTGACTGGGGCCGCCGCGACTAATCTCGGCCTGCTGCCGGGAACGCCGGTTGCGGCCGGTCTGATCGATGCCCATGCCGGCGGCGTCGGCACGGTTGGTGGGCAGGGCTCGGTCGGCACCTTGCAGTCGCGCATGGCCTATGTGTTCGGCACTTCGGCCTGCACCATGGCCAGCACCAGCGAGCCGGCCTTCGTGCCCGGCGTCTGGGGTCCGTATTTTTCCTCGATGGTGCCGGGGCTTTGGCTCAATGAAGGCGGGCAATCGGCGGCGGGTGCTGCAATCGACCACCTCGTCGCTTTCCATCCGGCCACGGCTGAGGCATCCGCAAAAGCCAAGGCGGAAGGTCTCGGCCTGACCGCTTGGCTTGGTCAGCAGGCGGCGAAACAGTCCGCCGACCTGTCCGCAGTAGCGCACCTAGCCGATGGACTGCATGTCGTGCCGGAATTCCTCGGCAACCGCTCGCCCTTCGCCGATCCCGAGTCCAAGGCCCTGATCGCCGGGCTTGGCATGGACACGTCCCTCGACAGTCTGGTCGCGCTCTATGTCGCCGGCCTGCTGGGCATCGGCTACGGCGTTCGCCAGATCCTGGCGGCGATGGCCAAAAAAGGCATTGCCATCGACACTATCGTCGTCAGCGGCGGTGCGGCGCAAAGCGAGCTGGTACGTCAGCTTTTGGCCGACACCACAGGCCTGACCGTCGCCGGTTCGACCTCGCCCGAACCGGTGCTGCTCGGCTCAGCCATATTGGCTGCGGTGGCGGCGCAAAAATTTCCCGATGTGATCGCGGCGATGACCGGCATGTCGCGCATCGGCGACATCTATCGCCCGGCCGGTGGCGACCTCGTGCCCTGGCACGACAAGCGCTTCGCCGCCTTCGAATTGCTGCAGCAGGCAGGCCGCGCCATCCGCGATTGAACGGCTTAGCTCACGTCCAGAAATAGCGGACGATGTGGAAGAACACCGGTGCGGCGAAGACCAGGCTGTCGGCGCGGTCCATCATGCCGCCGTGACCCTCGATCAGGTGACCCCAGTCCTTGACGCCCTGGTCGCGCTTGATCGCCGACGCCACCAGCCCGCCGAGGAACCCCATCAGGCAGGCGATGAAGGCGACGCCTGCCGCCGCGAGCGGCGAGAACGGCGTCAGGAACGACAGCAGCGCGCCGAGCAGGCTCGATGACACCAGCCCGCCGATCAGCCCTTCCCAAGTCTTTGATGGCGAAACGGACGGCGACAAAAAATGCCGGCCGAACAGCTTGCCGAAAATGTATTGCAGCACGTCGCTGCCTTGCACGGTGATGATCAGGAAGGCGATGAGCAGGAGGTTGCGGCCCTCGAAACCGGGCACGTTGAGCGTCAGCAGCGCCGGCACATGGCTGACGCAGTAGACCGAGATCATGACCGCCCATTGCTGCGCGGACACGCGCTCGAGGAAGCGCTCGGTGTCGCCGTTGAGCGCGGTGATCGCCGGCATCAAGAGGAAGCAGTAGACGGGGATGAAGATAGTGAACAGCCCGTACCAGGCGGTCCACACCAGCCAGTACTGGAAGGGAATGATGATGCCGAACATGCCGAGCAGCACCCAGTGGTCGCTGCGCCGGCTGTGCGTCAGCGTCACGAACTCGCGCAGCGCGGCAAACGAGATCAGCGCAAACAGGATGGTCATGCCGGTGCGGCCGAAGAAGAAGGCGACGGTGATCGCCAGCACCATCACCCACCAGGCGTTGACGCGCTGGTTCAAGTTGACGAGCGTCGAGGGCAACGGCTTCGGCGCCCGCCACGACAGGATGCCGGCAATGACGCTCGCCGTGGTCAGCACGCAGACAAGGCCGGCCAGCAGGATGACGGTTTCATGCATCGGTGGAAGCGTGAGTGGCATCAGTCGTCTCGATCCGGACGCGGGTTGAGCGACAGCAGCGTCTGGCGCGCGCGCTCGAGGAAGGTGCGGCGTTCTTCGCCGGGCGCGATCGCCACCGGCGGACCAAAGACGACGCGGCACAGAAGCGGCACCGGCAGGAACTGGCCCTTGGGCAGCACGCGCGACATGTTCTCGATCCAGCACGGGATGAGTTCGACATCGGGCCGCGCCATCGACAGATTGTAGAGGCCGGAGCGGAACGGCAGCAGATCCGCCTCCGTCGTGTTGCGAGTGCCTTCGGGAAACAGGATCAGCGAGTGGCCGTCGTCGAGCACCGACAGCATGATCGAGATCGGGTGTTGCGTTTCGTCGGTCCACTGCCGGTGGATGAGCACGGACGACAGCATGTCCTGCGCGATGAAGCGGCGCAGCCGCGACTTGCCCCAATATTCGGCCGCCGCGATCGCATGGGTCCGGGCGCGCACCTTCTCACTCAGACAGGCCGACAGTAGGATGAAATCACCATGGCTGGCATGGTTGGCGAAGTAGATGCGCTGCCGCTCCGACGGCTGGCTGCCGTTCCAGATTGGTCTGACGCCGGTTACCACCCAGGCCGCCGCCGACAGGCCGACCGACGTCACCGTCTGCAGCAAGGTGAAGGTGTTGGCGCGCAGGTGAAGTTTTGTCATGGCTCAAACAAATGCTGCGAAAAGGGATGCCGCAGCAAACATGGCGAGCGCCATGCGCTGCCTTGTCAGCAGGCGGCGCGTGCCTGCCATGCGATGGTCGAGCGAGCGGCCGCCGGCAGTGGTGGATTTCAGGCGCATGCGCGACAGCACATCGTCGACCGCGGCACCCCCGGCGGCCTCGCTGGCGTGGCTTGCCATCAGCCGGAACAGCAGCGCATCGAACAAAAGCAAGGCCGAAAGAGCCAGCGTGGCCACGGCGCTCGCCGCCGCGACCAGCCAGGCCGCCGCCGACAGCGCTGTCGTCTGCGGTCCGGCCACCAGGCCGATGACCGGCGCTGCCATCACAGCCGCGACCACCAGCAGGATCGGCCACACCGCCTGCACCATCAGCCCGGCGGCGAATATTTCGGCCTTCTCGGGAAAATTGTCGCCACTCATGCCGGCCAACTCATGTCGGTTCTTCCAGCCCCGGTTCATCCAGCCCGATCTGAAGGTGCACGGGCCTGCCCGACGCGGCGAGTTTCTTGCGCGCCTGTGCAGCTGTGTACGAGCGCCCCGTCACCACCAGCCAGTCGGCGACGACGGCTGCACTGCGCTGGAAGCCGAGCGCGCAGCAGACCAGGACGGTGCCGCGCCGGCGCGCCAGCTCGATTGCCGCCACCGCTCGCTCCAGCCTGTCGTGAGGCGGCGCCACGAGGTCGAGCATCGCGTAGCTGATCCAGCGGCAGGTCACGCCGCGCGGCCGTTCCATCTCGCCGGCAAGGTCGATCACTGTGCCGAAGCGGTTGGCCTCGTCGGCACTCGGAAACCGGCCGAGGAAAACACCGTCGGTGATCTCCGCTTGCGGCGCCAGTTGGCGGGTCCATACCCACACATTGATCCGGGCGCCAAGCCGGTAGGGCAGGAGCAGGATACGGTTGGCCAGTGAGACGCTACCATCGGCTGCCTTCTGGAACACTTTGGCGCCGGCCCCAGCATAGCCGAAGGCGACGATGGCCAGCGCCAATGCCGGCCACAACAGGATGAGAAAATCGGCGGAGACCAACGCGCCCTCGGCAGCGCCGGCCAGGGCAAGGGCCGCCCCCAGCCCGTAATAACCCGCCAGCCGCCGCGCCCTTGGGTCGGCGGTCAACCGAAAACCCCAGAATGGCAGCTCGCCCTTGGACGGAAACAGCCACAGCGCAAACAGGCCGAGCAGGGCGCCGGTCGGAATGTCGATGAAATGATGCTGCCAGGTCGTCAGCACCGAGGCGCCGATGAGAAAACACCAGACGTGCCAGACCGGGCGGAGAATGCCGCCGAGACGGTGACGTGCCAGAACGTGACGCCAATGGTCCCAGATGATCACCAGGAGTGCGATGTGCAGGGATGGCGCTTGGTTGAACGGCTTGTCGAAACCACCGAGCACCGCAAACAGGAAACCCGGCAGGCCGGTGGTTTCCGGCCGCACGAAGGTCGCCGTCAGCGGGAACGCGATGAAGCAGGCGACGGCAATGATCTGCGCCGAGAGATAGCGGCCGGCGAGCCGGTCGACGCCGCGCCTGGTCGTGTTGAGCAGCAGCGATAGGCCGTAGAACAGATTGATCGACCAATAGGGCACGATCGTCCAGGCGACGAACGGGATGGCGTATTCCCAGGCAAACACGATGCTGCCGACATGGTCGCGCCGCGACGCCAGCCAGTTGGCAAAGCCATAGGTCGAATAGAAGAATGGCGCCAGCAGCGCCAGCCAAAGGGCTGCCCTCAGCACGATGCCCAAATAGGGTTCCCGCGCCGGGGCAGGGTCAGCGACAGGCAGGGCCATGGTCTCAGACGCGCCGTGCGACCGAGACGGTGAAGATGCCCCATTGGTCGATGCGCTGGTCGATCTTTGCGAAACCGGCAGCCGTCACCAACTGGTCCATCTCGCCTTGCGTGCGCCGCCGCATCACCCAGGCCTGTCCGCCGCGATGCGAGGTCAGGCTGCGCGCGATCATCTCCAGCTGCGGATGCCATGGCTGGTTGGTGTAGACGAGCAGGCTGCCGGGTTGCATGGCGCTGGCCAGCCCGCCGAGCGAGCGGGAAATCATCGTGTTGTCGGCGAACAATTCGTAAAGCCCGGAGACGATGGCGAGGTCCGGCGCCGGCTTTTGCCCGGCCAGCATGTCGGCATCGAAGGCGTCGGCCTGGTGGAAGCTGACGCTGGTCGGCAGACGCCGCTCGGCGATCAGCTTCGAACCCAACCCGACATTGAGCTCGGAATAATCCTGCAGCCGCACGCTTGCTGGTGGTTCAGTGCATTTGGCGACGGCATCGAGCACATAGCGGCCGTGACCGGCGGCGATGTCGAGCATGTGGACGGGACGGCCGGCTGCCTTCAGGCTGGCGGCGGCGTTGCCGATCAGCTCTTCCAGATGCAGCTTGCGCTGGCGGATGCCGCGCCAGCCGATGGCGTCGAGGAAGGTGCGGTCGATCATGCGGCCGATGAAGCCGATGCCGCGCGCGTCGTTCTCGTAGACATAGTCGAGCGTCGAGCCGGAATCGAAGCCGGTGGCGATGCCAATCTTCATGCCCGAAGACAGCCAGGCGCCGATGCCGATCGAGGCGCGGCTTATCGCCCAGTAGATACCCTTTGGCGACAGCAGCGCCAGCGGCGAGGCCAGCCTCTCGGCCTCGTCGCGGGTGTAGCCGGCGCGGTCGGCCTGAAGCAAGTCGATGGTTTTCTCCGGCGTGGCAAATTGCTTTTCGAGGAATGGCCGGATCAGGTCCAGCGCCTGCTTGCGATCGCGCTCGCCCAGCGTGTCGTGGAAGAAGCCGGGCAGCACATGCCGCTCCTTGGCGCTGCTGCCGAGATTGACGAAGAACTCGTGCTGCGGTCCATGCCGCACCACCCAATCGCTGCCGGAGATCAAGAGCTGCGTCGGCACGGTGATGGCGCGCGCGTCCGAGACGATGCGGGCAGCGTGGTCGTAAAGCTCGACCAGGATGTTGGAGGCGATCGGTCGCGTGATCAGCGGATCGGCGTCGAAGGAAGCGATGCGCTCGGCATCATGCGTCAGGAACTTCGCCTTGACGTAGGAATTGACGAAGAAGCGGCCCTTGAGCTTCTGCCACAGCGCAATGCCCTCTTTGGCGAAGGGCACGTAGAGCTTGACCGAAAAGGCCGGTGAAGCCACCACCAGCGCGCGGATGTCGGGCGCATAGTCATGCACCCAGGCAGCAGCCAGCACGGCGCCGAACGACTGCGCGATCAGCGCGATGTCGCGCTGGCCAAAACCATCCCGGCCGATCTCACGCACCAGGCAGTCGATGTCACGAACCAGGGCGGCAAAGGATGGCGCATAGCCGCGCTCGCCGGCCGAGCGGCCATTGCCGCGCACGTCCCAGGCGTAGAAGGCATGGTCGGGCATGGCGAGTTCGTCGACCAGATGCGCCATGCGGCCGCCATGCTCGTGGCCGCGATGGAACAGAAGGATCGCACCCTTTGGCGTCGACCCGGCGGCCGGCCAGTAGCGGTAGAAGATCTCGGTGCCGTCATGGCTCTTGAACGTGCGCTCCAGCGCGATGCGCTCGAGGCTTGCCGGTGCTCCGGCTGCAATGGTCTGGTGGATCATGGTTTCCCTCTGGCGGTCGGGCGCCTGACGCTTTGGCATCATGCGCCGCCCGCTCTAAGGCCGCCGCGTATCCGGTTGATGGCGGTTACGACTGACAGTGTAGCCATGACCGGAAACACAAAGGGCACAATCGCTTGGAACCACAGGCCGCAGGCGATGAGGAAGGCGATGACGCCGAGCGCCAGGGCCCGGTCGCTCTTGCCGAACGGCCCGGCATAGTTGCGCCCGCTGCCTGCGGCAACGCCAAGCACGCCGGCGAACTCGACCAGCATGGCGGTAATAGCGAAGGCGACGACACCCCAGGCCGGGAACAAGGTGGCAAAGGCCAGGATCAGCGCTAGGTCCGAGACGACGTCGCAGAGTTCGTTGAGATACATGCCGAGTTTTGATGCTTGTCCATGTTCCCTGGCCAGCATCCCGTCAACGGCGTTGAGCGCCATGCGCACAAACAGCACCACCGGCATCAACAGGAACACCAGGGGACGGAGGGCAAAGGCAGTGACCACCAGGCCTGTGGCGATGGACAGTGCTGCGGCGAGAAGCGTGATCTGGTTGGCGGTGACGCCGGCATCGGCCAGCCGGTCGGCCAACGGCCGCAGCCTGGCCTGAAAGGCCGGTTTCAGTTGATAAAGCGTTGGCATGTGCGATCCCCCAACCGCGGCTCATGACAGTGTCGGCCAGATTGGTCAATCGGCAGGCAGGGCGCAAGGGCTCGCACCAGTATCCGCACCGTTGCGGGACTCGAAACTCCCGAAATGGATGCTGAGGCGGAGCCGAAGATCTCGGCCAAGCAGGATGTTGCGCGCTACAAACCGTCTCGCAAATGAGAACTTTACAAATATTCGTATTTGTGTGAAGTAAATCACTGAAAGGTCGATCATGACAAACAGTCGCTTCGCCACCCGCCTGAATTCCTTCGCCTCGCGGCCGCAAGCCGAATGGCCTGATCTCACCGGCAAGCCGTCCATGCTGCAGATGGCAGCCCGCGCGGCCAAGGTCGACGGGCTGACCGATCTTGATCTTAATTTCCCCGACCATCTCAGTGAAAAGCCGGCTGAAATCCCCCGAAGGCTCGGCGATCTCGGGCTTTCCATCAATGGCTTTGCCATGCGTTACTACTCCAATCCGGCCTTCAAGCTCGGCGCCTTCACCAATCCGGACCCAGCGGTGCGCCGCGAAGCCATCGACTTGACCAAGGCCGGTATCGATGCGGTGCGCGCGGCCGGCGCCAGTCTGATGACGCTGTGGCTGGGCCAGGATGGCTTCGACTATGCATTTCAAACTGACTATGCGACGCTCTGGCAGCACGAAATCGAGGGGATTCGTGAAGTTGCCGCGCATGATCCCGGCTGCCAGATCAGCCTGGAGTACAAGCCTAACGAACCGCGCTCCTACTCGCTGATGCCGGATGCGGCGACCACCTTGCTGGCGATCCGCGAGGTCGGCCTACCCAATCTCGGCGTCACGCTCGATTTCGCCCATGTGCTCTATGCCGACGAACAGCCGGCCTTCGCCGCGGCGCTGATCGCTCGCCACAGCAAGCTGCTCGGCGTCCATCTCAACGATGGCTATGCCAAGCGCGACGACGGCCTGATGGTCGGCGCGGTGCACACGCTGCAGACCATCGAACTGCTGCGCCAGATCCGCCGCGACGGCTACGCCGGCGCCATCTACTTCGACACCTTCCCCGACATGACCGGGCTCGATCCGGTGCGCGAATGCGAAGTCAACATCGCCACCGTCAAGCGCCTGCTGCGCGTTGTCGACCGGCTGGAGAAGGATAACCGCCTGTCCGCCGCCATGGACAGCCAGGACGCCGTGACGTCGCAGGCTATCGTCCAGGAAGCCATGCTCGGGTCGTGACGAGGGGACGTGGATGACGTTGAGCAATCTCGATCTGAAAGCCGTGGGGCCGCGCATCCGCATGATGATGCCGCATCTCACCCCGCTTGAGGCCAAGGTGGTGGAAACCGTCTTCGGCCGGCGCGGTTTCGACGAGACCATTCCGCTCAAGCAGATCGCCGAGGAGGCCGGCGTGTCGGAGGCGATGGTGGTCAAGATCGCCAAGAAACTCGGCTTCTCCGGCTACCGCGACTTCCGCACCGCCGTCTATGAATACAGCCGCCTCCCGACCGCCGAGATGCACCAGGAACTGTCGGTCGACGACAGCTTGGCCGAGATCGTGCAGAAAGTGTTCCGCACCTCGATCCAGGCGCTGGAGGAGACGCTCGCGATCCTCGACATGGACGATTTCGACCGTGCCGCCGATCTGCTCTACCGCGCCAGGAACCGCGATTTCTATGGTGTCGGCGGCTCCGCCCAGATCGCCCGCGACGTCTCGCACAAATTCCTGCGCATCGGCATCCGCGCGTCTGTCTATGACGACTCGCACATGATGCTGATGTCGGCCTCGCTGCTCGGCGCCGACGACATCGCCGTCGGCTTTTCGCATTCCGGCAACACGTCGGCCGTCATCGACGCCATCCATCTTGCCCGCAAGAGCGGCGCCCGCACGCTGGCCATCACCAACTACGACAACTCGCCGCTGGCCCGGATTGCCGACATCGTGCTGTGCTCGACCGCGCAAGGCTCGCCGCTGATGGGCGAAAACGCAGCGGCGCGCATCGCGCAACTCAACATCCTCGACGCTTTGTTCGTGGCGGTGGCGCAGCGCGACTACCAGGCGGCGGAGCGCAATCTCGGCCGCACCATGTCGGCGGTCACCTCGAAACGAAAAGACCGGGGCACATGACGGTTCCGCTGGTCACCGTCTTCGGCAGCCTGCACTACGACATCATGGTCGACGCGCCCGACCGTCCGCGCAAGGGCGAGACGGTGACCGGCCATGCCTGGCAGCCGAAATGCGGCGGCAAGGGCGGCAACCAGGCGGTCTCGGCGGCACGCGCCGGCGTGCGTGCGGCGATGATCGGCGCCGTCGGCGACGACGATTTCGGCACGGCGCTGCTGGCCAATCTCGATCGCGCCGGCGTTGATCGCCGCTTCGTGCGCGTGGCGGCAGGCGCAGGCTCCGGCATCAGCGTGGCGATCTTCGACAGCGATGGCGACTATGGTGCGGTGATCGTCTCCGGCAGCAATCTCACCCTGGGCAGTGATGACATCGCGGCTGCGGGCGAGGTGGTGGTACAGACGGCAGTGCTGTTGCTGCAGAACGAAGTGCCCGATGCCGCCAACATCGCTGCCGCGCGCGCGGTGAGGGCATCCGGAGGCCGCGTCGTGCTCAACGCCGCACCGGCGCGAACACTGTCGGCCGAATTGACCGCGCTGATAGACATCGTCATCGTCAACGCCATCGAAGCGGAATTTTTGGCCGGCGTTCCGGTCGTCGATACGCTCGCCGGCGCAACCGAAGCCGCGCGGCGGCTGATCGATGCCTACCCCTCGGCGATCGTCACCGCCGGCGGCGAAGGTGTCGCCTATTGCGACCGGACCGGCGCGGCCTTCGCACTGGCGGCCGTCCCGGTCAAGGTCGTCAGCACCCATGGCGCCGGCGACGAATTCGTCGGCGCCTTCGCGGCAGGCCTCGCCCGTGGCCATCCGATGGAAGCGGCGATCGCCACGGCCAATGCCGCCGCCGCCTCGCTGGTGGCGACACCGGAGGGAAAGCGCAGCTCGCGTTGAAAACTCAGGCCGCATATTGCCGCCTCCAAACCCGTGCCCCCGTCGATGAGCGAAACGGCAAACCGGGCGCGGCGAGAACCTGCTTGGCTTTGCCCTGATGGAGGCGCGGGACCAAGCTGCGTGGTCGAAAGTAGGGAGCTTCAGTCCGCTTCGCCGGCCGAACTTTTGCCGCACTGCGCCAGCACCTTACCGATCGCAGCGCTCGAGCCCGTCAGCGGAAAGCTGTTCTCGCCATATTTGTCGGCCGTAACCGTGACGTCGCCCTTGCCGCGCAACAGGCCGAGCAGTGGATCGTCTTTGCTCAGCTCAGCCGTGAAGTAATTATACATGGCCTCGAGGTCGAGCTTTTTGGTCACGCTCTTGTCACCGCCCTTGAAGGTGAAGGAAGCGCTGATGCCGGGTTCCAGCTGCTGGCCGGCCGCACCCAGATCGTAGCTCAGCACCGGCTTGTCGAAACAGACGAGCATCAGATGCGCATCGGCCTTCGGTCCGCCGCACACCGAAGCCGTCAGCACGCTGCCGCCTTCGTCTTCTTCCATCTTGGCGCTCCAGTTGCAGGATGCGGCAAAAGCCGGCTGCGCGGCTTGCAGCGCGGCCAGAACGGAACCTGCCATCATGAACTTCGCCAATGCACTTTGCATGATCCCCTCCCAAGCTACATTCAACGAGATCATACAGGACAAAAGGCCTGGTGACAGCGGCATATGCCGTCTTAGCCCCCGGCGCGCCCCATTGATCAAGCCTTTGAGACCGGCCTCGACGTCCAGGGCGGCTCCGGCGCGAAGCGCTTGCCGATCCACTCGGCGAAGGCGCGTGTCTTGGCGGCTTGTCCCTTGGCCGAGGGCATGACGACATAGACCGCGCCTTCGTCGGCCAGCGTCCAGTCCGCCAGCACCGGCACCAGCCGTCCGTCGGCGAGTTCGCGTCCGACAAGCCAGTCGGTGCTCATCATCAGGCCGAGGCCTTGCACCGCGGCTTCGACCAGCACCTCGGCATCGTCGCACACCATCGGCCCCGAGACGTCGACGTTGACGCGGCGTCCCGAACTGTCGGTCATCTCCCAGGTTGGAAAGGTCTGGAAGCCGGAGAAGCCGAGGCAGGCGTGTTCTGTGAGCGCTTCCGGCGCTTCCGGCGTGCCCCGGCGGGCGAGGTAGGAGGGAGCAGCGCACAGCAACCGCCGCCGTGTCGCGATCTTGCGCGCCACCAGGCGCGAGTCCTCCAGCGCGCCGAGACGGACGGCGACATCGAAGTTCTCTGCAACGAGATCGACGAACCGGTTGGAGAACTCGGCCTCGATGCGGACATCCGGGAACGTCGCTAGAAATTGCGGCAGCAGCGGCCCGATCCACATACGGCCAAAGGTTCCCGGCATCGCCAGCCGCAGCAAGCCCCGCGGAGCCCCGCTGGCATGCGCGGAAGCAGCAGCCTCAGCTTCGTCTACCGAGGCCAGGATGGCGCGGACACGCACCAGGAACTCCGCTCCGGCCTCCGTCAACGACACGCTTCGGGTGGTCCGGTGCAGCAGCCGCACGCCGAGCCGCTCCTCCAGCGATTGCAGGCGGCGTGACAGAACCGTCGAGTCGCGCCCGACGCGCAACGCTGCCTTGGTGAAGGAGCGCGCTTCCGTGATGGCCGCAAAGGCGGCCATTTCGGCAAGGCTGGCGGGGTCGTGTGATTGCTGCATAAAGCACAGGATTCAAATGTAAAAATTCCAGATTATCTGCTTGTAGCGCAGCAGATAGCTTCACTCAATCCTGACGATTGACCCCTTAAACAGGAATGCGTGAGCCATGAAAGCCATCGAACTGACCGCCGCCAAGCTGGACGCCTTTCGCGCCACCACCATTGCCACGCCTGAACCGCAGCGCGGCGAAGTGCTGATCCGCCAGCGCGCCGCGAGCCTGAATTTCGTCGATGTGGCGGTGGCCAGCGGCAATTATCGCGTGCCCGGCTTTCCGCTCATTCCCGTCGCCGACGGCGCCGGCGAGATCGTCGCGCTGGGGGAGGGCGTTACGGATTTCGCCGTCGGCGATCGCGTCGTTGCCCATGCCAAGCCGCGCTGGATCGGCGGTCCGCCCCGGCCTAACGAGATGACGCAGATGCGCGGAATTTCGCTGCCGGGGTCGCTCGCCGAATATGTCGCGCTGCCGGCCAACTCGCTCGTGCCGGTACCGGCCCGTCTCTCTTTCGAGGCGGCGTCGACCCTGCCGATCGCCGCGACCACCGCCTGGAACGCCGTCCGCGCCGCCGATGTCGGGCCGGGCTCGGTCGTCGTGCTGCTCGGCACCGGCGGCGTCTCCATCTTCACCCTTCAGCTGGCGAAAGCCGCCGGCGCCACCGTCATCATCACTTCTTCGTCGGACGAGAAGCTGGAGCGGGCGAAGGCACTCGGCGCCGATCATCTCATCAACTACCGCGCAACGCCCGACTGGGACGGCAAGGTGCTGGAACTGACCGGCGGCCTCGGCGCCGACCTCGTCGTCGAGACCGCCGGCACCGCCACCTTCGCCCGCGCCGTCAACGCCACCGCGCCTGGCGGCACGCTGTTCACCATCGGTTTCGTCACCGGCGCCGAGGCCACGGTCGACCTGCTGCCGATCATCATCAAGGCGCTGAAGGTGGTCGGCAACAACACCGGGTCGGTATCTGACCTTCGCGCCGCCGTCCGCGCCATCGCCGCCGCCCGCATCGACCCCGTCGTCGACAAGGTGTTCAGCCAGGAGCAGGCGGCCGAAGCCTACGCGCACATGTCGGCAGGCGGGCAGCATTTCGGCAAACTTGCGTTCAAGCTCGACTGGTAGCCGAGGCGCGCGAGCTGCCAATCTCCCCCCTTGAGGGGGAGATGCCCGGCAGGGCCGAGGGGGTGGTCCGACCGGGCTCGACCTACTGCGGCGGAAGGAGGTTGGCGATCTACGAGAGGGGACCCCCTCTGTCGCCTTCGGCGACATCTCCCCCTCGAGGGGGGAGATTACGCACGCCGCTTCCTAGATCAACTTCTCCAGCGTGATCGGGAGGTCGCGTATCCTTTTTCCAGTTGCGTGGAACACCGCGTTGGCGATCGCCGGCGCTACGCCGACGATGGCCAGTTCGCCGACACCCTTGCCGCCGAGCACAGAGGAGTGCAGGTCGGGAATGCCGACCGAGATGACCTCGATATCGGGGATGTCGGCATTGGTCGGCACCAGATAGTCGCCGAGATTGTTGTTGACGATGCGGCCATGCCTGCGGTCGACAATGCCTTCTTCAAGCAGCGCCTGGCCGATGCCCATGATGATGCCGCCCTTCCACTGGCTTTCGGCCAGCTTGGGGTTGTAGAGCCGGCCGGAATCCAGTGCCGATACCACGCGCGACACGCGCACCGTGCCGAAATCCTCGTCGACGCGCACCTCGATGAAATGCGCGCACCAGGAGTGGCGCGAATAGTCGCCCTCGGTGTGCGGCAGCGCCGCCGCGATGGTGGTGTAGTTCTTGTAGCGATCCTCGGCCGTCGAGTTCGCCGGCATGGTGTCGCCTGTGGCCTCGATGCGGTCGCGGCCGACGCTGGCCAGCAGGTCGGCGATCGAGACATCGGGACCATCGCCGCGCGGCGACCTGATGCGGCCATTGGCGACGACCAGCGTGTTGGCCTGCAGCGCGTGGAAGGGCGAGCGCGGATCGCTGATCGCCAGCCCGACAAGCTGGTCGAGCGCCGATGTCGCCGCCTTGTAGACCGCGCCCGTCATCACGCCGGCCAGCCGCGACCCGCCGGCTACGCCGGCGCGGGGATACCGGGAATCACCGAGCTTCACCACGACATGGTCGGCCGCCACGCCGACCGTTTCGGCCGCCGTCTGCGCCAGGATCGTGTAGGTGCCCTGGCCCATGTCGATCGAGGAGCTTTCGACCTCGACCGAGCCGTTGGCAAGGATACGCACGATGGCCTCGCCGTAAGCGCGCCGCACGGGATAGGTGCCGGCGGCGACGCCCCAGCCGATCAGCTGGTTGCCGTTGCGCATCGAACGCGGTTTGGGCGTGCGCTGGGCCCAGCCGAAGCGTTCGGCGCCAGCCGCGAAAGCCTCGCGCAACTGCCGCGTCGACCAAGCCTTTTTTGCGTGCGGATCCTGCTCGGCGTAATTCCTCAGCCGGATCTCCAGCGGATCGATGCCGACCTCATAGGCGAGCTCGTCAATGGCGCTTTCGATGCCGAAGGCGCTAGGGTTTTCGCCCGGCGCGCGCATGGCGCCAGGCACCACCGAATTCACCCGCACGACATTCTGCTTCGAGGAGAAGTTGGGCGTCGCATACATGATCGAGGTGACCACGCCCAAAGGCTCGACCCACATGCCGTCGATCGACGTTTCATTGACGCCGCGATGCACGATCGACTGGATCTTTCCGTCACGGTCGGCGCCGATCGTCACCGTCTGGCGGGTCGCGGCGCGGCCGCCATAGCCGGTAAAAGTCTGCGGCCGCGTCATCACGACCCGCACCGGACGTCCCAGCATCTTGGCTGCGGCAGCAGCCACCGCGCCATGGCCGAGCGCCAGCGCCTTGGAGCCGAAGCCGCCGCCAATATAGGGCGAGACCAGGCGCACATTCTCGAACGGCACGCCGAACCATTCGGCATAGGTGCGGGCCATGCCGTCGAGCCACTGGCTCGGTTCCCACACGGTGAGCTTGTCGCCCTCCCAGCGGGCGATGAGGCCATGCGGCTCCATCGGCGCCTGGTATTCGCGCGGCGTGTTATAGGCGCCGCAGACGCGCACCGGGGCAGCGGCGAAAGCGGCCTGCGCATCGCCCCATTCCTTGGTCATGGCGGCGATCGGAATGCCGTCGCCCGCCTTGGCGTCGCTGAGGTCGACGATGGCCGGCGTCTCGTCATAGCTGACCTTGACCAGGGCTGCGGCCGCAACGGCCTGCTCGAAGGTCTCCGCGATGACCGCGGCGACATGCTGGCCCGAAAAGGTGATATCGCGCGCCAGCGGGCAGTAGGGCTTGTCCGGCGGCGGTGTGCCGAACCAGTCCGATGCAGTCTTCAGCGGCATGATGGTGTCCGGCGTCAGCACCTTGAGCACACCAGGTGCCGCCTCGGCGGCTGACGTGTCGATCGAGCGCACCTTGCCTGATGCGATCGTGCTTTCGACCAGGACGCCGTAGGTTAGCCCGTCGAGCTGCTGCTCGACGGCATATTTTGCCGCACCGGTAATCTTGGCCGGGCCGTCGACGCGCGACAGCCGCCCGCCAACCTGATCGGCAGTGCCGTCCGAAGCGTCGCCGTGCCGAGTTCTTGGGTCGTGAATGGTCATGCCATGGCTCCCGTCTTGAGGATCGCGCGGGCGACGACGCGCGGCGCCAGTTCGATCTTGTAGTGGTTGGCGCCGTGGTCGACGGCGCCTTCCACGGCGAGCAAGCTGGCGGCCCGCACCCTGTCTTCGCTGGGCACCTTGCCCTTCAACGCCGCTTCCACGGCGTGCGCCCGCCACGGCTTCGTCGCGACGCCGCCCAGCGCGACGCGCAGGTCGCGAATGGTGCGGCCATCGGCTTCGAAGTCGATGCCGACCGCGGCGCTTGCAGCCGCGAACTCATAGGACTGCCGGTCGCGAACCTTGAGATAGGTCGACCGCCGGGCGGCGGCTGAAGCCGGGATGCTGATGGCCGTGATCATCTCGCCCGGTTGGATGGCATGTTCCCTGTCGGGCGTGGCGCCGGGCAGGAGAAAGAAGTCGTCGACGGCAACCTGGCGTTCGCCAAGATGAACCACGGCGTCGAAGGCGACCAGCGCGGTGGCGAGATCGCCGGGATACATGGCGATGCAGGCGTCGCTGGTGCCGAGCACGGCATGGCCGCGGGTGACGCCGCCGATCGCCGAGCAGCCGCTGCCGGCCGAGCGCTTGTTGCAGGCGGAAAAATTCGCGGGATCGCGGAAATAGGGGCAGCGCGTGCGCTGCATCAGATTGCCGCCGATGGTCGCCATGTTGCGCAGTTGCGCGGAAGCCGCCTGCCACAGCGCTTCGGAGACCGCGGGAAAGCGGCTCTTGATCTCGGCATGGTCGGCGACGTGGCTCATCTTGGCCAGCGCGCCGATGATGGCACTGTCAGCGTCGACCTTGATGGCGTCGAGCCCTTTGAGATGGGTGATGTCGACAAGGCTGTCGGGTTCGGCAACGCCGCATTTGGCGAGATCGACCAGCGTCGTGCCGCCGGCAAGCAGCATGGCGCCGGGCAGGGCGGCAGCTTGGCGTGCGGCGTCGATGCTATGGGCGCGAACGTAGGAAAAATCCCTCATGACGCGACCTCCAGTGCCGCCTGGCGCACGGCGGCAACGATGTGCGGATAGGCGCCGCAGCGGCACAGATTGCCCGCCATGTATTCGCGGATCTCGTCATCCGAGCCGGCATGGCCCTCGCGGATGCAGGCGACCGCCGACATGATCTGTCCCGGCGTGCAGTAGCCGCACTGGAAAGCATCCTGGTCGAGGAAAGCAGCCTGAACCGCGTTGAGCGTGCCGTCATCGCCGGCCAATCCTTCGATGGTGGTGATCTCGCGGCCTTCGACCTGTGCTGCAAGCGTCAGGCAGGACAGCACGCGCTGGCCGTCGACATGCACCGTGCAGGCGCCGCACTGGCCCTGGTCGCAACCCTTCTTGGTGCCGGTCAGGTCGAGGCGATCACGCAATGCATCGAGCAGCGTGACGCGCGGCTCGACCTGCAGTTCGTGACTGTGTCCGTTGATGGTGAGACGGATTGGGATAGTGGTGGATTTGGTTTGGTCGGTCATGAGGCGTCTGGCTCCAGTTGCTTGACGCTAGGGGATTGAGATGGCGTCCGAGTGGGAGAGGACAAGGGAAGAGGCGACGGTGCGCCTAATCTCCCCCCTTGTGGGGGAGATGCCCGGCAGGGCAGAGGGGGGCGCGAAGGAATGCGACGTTCCCGATTTACATGCGTCGAAACGAATCTTGGCCGAGGAGGCGCCAGTCAGGCCTCGATAGGCTGGCGGGACAGGGCCCCCCTCTGTCCTGCCGGACATCTCCCCCACGAGGGGGGAGATTGACAGCTCTGCCGCCCCGACTCTCCAGCGGGCAGGGGATGCTTCAGTCTTCACAATCTCAACACGTGACATACCGGCTCCCCTGATTATATGATAAGACTGCTCCACTAAAACGGAGGCGCCTCCGTTTATCTAGCTGGGGGCTTACCCCTTTGGGTTCAATCCCCCATATATCGACAGTGGAGAAAAAATTGACCGAGCAGTCGCAAGCAATTGCCGACGAGAAGCGCGAAGCCGCAGCGCCAAGGCCGCTGCGCGCCGATGCGCAGCGCAACCGCGACCGGCTGGTCGAGGTCGCGGCAGCGGCCTTTGCCGAGCACGGCGTCGATGCCTCGCTGGAGGAGATCGCGCGCCAGGCGGGCGTCGGTATCGGCACGCTCTACCGGCATTTTCCAACCCGCGAGCATCTGGTCGAAGTGGTCTATCGGCGTGAAGTCGAGGCGCTCTGCGCGGCTGCCGATGACCTCGCCAGCCACCATTCGGCCGATGTGGCGCTGGAGCAATGGATGCAGCGCTTCGTCGACTACATCGCCACCAAGCGCGGCCTGGCGGCCAGCCTGCGCATCCTGTTCAACACGAATTCCGCCGTGTTCTCCGACATGTCGGGCCGGGTGTCGCTGGCCTTGCGGCAACTGGTCGAGGCGGCAGTGGCCGAAGGCTCGATCCGCAGCGACGTCGACGCCTCCGATGTGCTGCATGCACTCGGCGGCATCTACTCGGCCCCCGACACCAAGGACTGGCGCGACCGCTCGCGCCGGCTGGTCAAGCTGCTGATGGACGGGCTGCGGTTCGGGGCAGGGAAGAGGTGACCTAGCGGCTCAAGCCGAACCATCGACCGCATAGAACGGAAACGCGCCGGGCAGCCCGCTTGCCGCCATTTCGCCACGCTTCTCGAACCGCAGGCCGGAGCCGACCACGAGATCGCGCACCGTCCTTGATGCGATGATTTCGCCCGGCCGCGCATGGTCAAGCAGACGCGATGACAGTTCGATCGCCGCGCCTGAAAATTGATGGCCCCGCTGCTCGCACTCGCCGATATGCACCGCCGAGCGGACCTCGACACCGGATTGCCGCAAGCGATCGCGGATGGCGATCGCGCACTGGATCGACCGCGTTGGCCGCTGGAACACCGCGAGCACCTTGCCGTCCGATCGCCTGATCTCTCTGCCTTCGGCCGCGAGGAGTTCGCCACGGAGCGCTTCGGCGTGCCGCTCGGCCGGGTCGATGCCGAAAGGCGAGCCCGTCATATCGAGGGACAGCACCGACACAAGCAGCCGTTCGCCTGGGGCCGCCGGCAAGGCGCCGGTGACGAAAGCCTGGATCTCGTCGACGATCCGATCGGAATTCTCGCCCCAGATGACGTGGTCGCGGCCGGCGAACTCAATGTATCGGGCGCCCTCGATGTGCGTCGCCAGGTAACGTCCTTCTTCCCGCTTCACCCAGCCGTCGCCAGTCGTCTGCATGATCAGTGTCGGAACATGGACAGCAGGCAGAATGTCGCGAACATCGATTTCGGCTCCCCAGCGCCACAGGGCGATCGCGTCGGCGGGCGAGGCAGAATTCCTGAGATAGGCGGCGAACCATTCTGTCTCGAACGTGTCGCTCATCAGACTGGGCGCCGCGTTGCTCATATCCGCCGCCGCTCCCCATTCTTTCTCGACGATCGCCAGATCCTCTTCCACCTGCTCGCTTGTCTTCGCCCACGGATAGTCTTGTGACCACCTGCCGCGGGCGTAGGCCCCATTGAGCACGAGTGCCGCTGTGCGCTCGGGATAGGTCGCCGCGAACAGCATGCACATCGGGCCGCCCTCGGAGCTGCCGAAAAGCACCGTGCGCTTTGAGCCAACCGCATCCAGCACTGCCCGCACATCTTCCATCCGCTCTTCCAGGGTCGGCAGACCGACATTGCGGTCCGAGAGCCCGGTGCCGCGCTTGTCCATGCGGATTAGGCGCGAGAAAGTGCCGAGCCGCCGGTGCACATGCGAAAGCCGCGGCGAGCCCCAGGCGTGGTCGAGGTTGGAGACCCATCCCGGCACATGGATCAGGTCGACCGGACCGTCGCCGGTCACCTGATACGCGATGTTGATCCCGGCCGATTTGACATAGTGGGTCGGGGGGGCTGCGAGTTCGTGGCTGAAGCCGGTAGCGTCATCCGCATCAGTCGTGGGTGGCCGTGCCGGCGCCATTGTGCGGCGTGTGCGCAGCGTCTCGAACAATTGCCGCGTCTCCGGCTCCGGCTGCAGCTTGAGATCGCGTAGAAGCGCGGTGCGGCAGTGCTCATATTGCTTCAGCGCGAGATTGGTCCTGCCTTGCGCCGCATAGGCGCGCATCAGGGCACGGTGGACATCCTCCCTCAACGGGTCCATGGCCAGCAGGCGCGCCGCCGCGCGCACGCATGCGGCAGGATCGTTCGTCGCTGCATAATGCGCGACGAGCCTGTCGAGCGCCGCGACGGCCAGTGCCCGCAGCCGCTCGCGTTCGATCCTCAGCCAGTCCTCGAATGGCTCCTCCTTCAGGCCGAAGCCGTCGAGCAGGTCGCCGCGGTAGACATTGAGCGCCAGTTCGAGGTCTTCGGGTGCCGGGCTGGCGACCAGCGCCTCGAACCGCGCGACGTCGAAATCAAGGCCGTCGAGATGCAGAGCGACGCTGTTGCCATCGGTGAGGAAGCGGCCGCCGCCGCACGTCTGCATGGCCTTCCTGACAGACGATACCGCTTGCCGCAGGCTCATTCGCGCCTGCGCCTCGCTGTTGATGCCCCAGAGCAGGGTCGCCAGCTTCTCGCGCGACTGCGAATGCCCCGACTGCAGCGCGAGATAGGCGACCATCGCACGCGCCTTGCGGCTGATGGCTGGAACCGTGGCCCCGACGCCGGCAAAGTCGAAACCACCCAGCAGGTGAAGATAAGGTCCGGTCATCGGATCCGCCACGGTCACAGCGCGACGACGATCCGCTCAAGCTCACTCCATTTCAACACTTATTCCGCCGCCGAGGCGCTTTTCACGATTCCATCACGCAGGTTCCCACGCGTTGCTCACGGCGCTTGAGGAGATTGTTCGCACTGGATCTCTTTTCGCAGGAGGATACCGTGCATCACCCTGGCCCGACCGAGTGGCCCATCTGGCATGACGACCCCGGGCGCGACCGGCAGGAGCTTGGCGCACCATCGCGTCACGATATTGCGCTGGCCCGCTATCTCGAAACACAACAGGCCCATCGGGCATTGGCGGCTCGCAGACTCGATCCGGCGGCGGTCGTGGCCTCTGCACTGGCAGCGTTCGTCCGCTGCCTTTTCCGTGCAGCGCTGCGCCGAATTGTCCGCTGGCCAACCGATGCCGCGACAGGGATGGACGATTTCGGCTTGACGTTGTCCAAGGCTCATGCGGATCTTAGCAAGACCCTTTGGGGCCGCTGAGTGCAGCGCCCTTGGTCGACGATCTCATCCCCAACCGCCGCCGCCGCCGCCAGCCCCACCGCCGCCTCCGCTGCCGCCGAGAGAAGGAATCACGGGCGGCTTTTGCGGGATCTCCTCGGCCGGCTTCACCACTTTGCCGGTGGTCGCCTTCTTGTATCTGACCACCTTTGGCTGAGGTGCTACGCGAACCACCTTGCGATGTTTCACCGGCGGTGCCGGCTCAAACATCGGCGACACCGAGGTGCAGCCCATGAGCCCGGCCAGAACGCCGGATAGAATTATCCCGATGAATGCCTGCCCGATGAATGTCTGCTTGAATGCCTTGCCCACCATGGCCTCCTTATTGTTCAGAACAAATCCCGACGCGGATTGGCTTCTTCCCAGACCCCCCGGGCCGCATTGACCAGTTGCGTGTCCAGCGAACCGGACGCGGGAATCTTCGACTTGAGCTCTCGACGCAGGGCGTCCAAAGCTGCCGTTTTCGGCTTGGTGCCGAACTGCGCCAGGCCCTTTTTGGCGTCCGGCAGCTCCTTGCGCAGATCGAGCGCGACGGCGAATGCCAGGAAGCGCACCGCGACAGCCTGATCGGCCTTGTCGCCTTTCGCCATTTCAAGCGCCGCGCGATCATAGGCGCTCGACGGATCGCCGCGCGTGGTCGCCAGTTCGAACAGCCTTTGCGCTTCCGCCGGGTCCTGGCGCACACCGGCGCCGTCCCTGTACATGCGGGCGAGGCTGCCCGGAGCGTAGGGCTGGCCAAGATCGGTGGCCTGCTGGAACAACGCCTGCGCCGTCTTCGGATCCTTGTCGATGCCCTGGCCGGCCAGGTAATTGCGGCCGAGCAGGTTCATCGAATACATGTCCTGGCGCTGCACCCCCGCTTGCAGGAAGGCGACGGCGCGGGCCGGATCGGCAGGCACGCCGTTGCGGCCCTCGGTGAAGATGGCGGCAAGATCGTTCATGGCATAGGTGTGCCCCATGGCCGCCGCCTTGAGCAGCAGGTCGAGGCCCTTGGCCGTATCGCGGTTGACGCCATAGCCATTGAACAGCGCGCGTCCCCACGAGGTCATGCCGTAAGGA
The DNA here is from genome assembly GCF_030323165.1 of Mesorhizobium sp. C416B. NCBI lineage: Bacteria > Pseudomonadati > Pseudomonadota > Alphaproteobacteria > Hyphomicrobiales > Phyllobacteriaceae > Mesorhizobium > Mesorhizobium sp. C416B. The sequence goes on along the minus strand of NZ_CP100471.1, from coordinate 1,161,342 downwards.
TCGCCCTTGTCTGCGGCAGCCTTGTAGAGAGCGTTGGCCTGGGTGCGGTCTATGGTCGTTCCGGTTCCGGTTGCGTTGAGATAGCCGAGTTCGAAGACGGCGCGCACATGGCCTTTCTTGGCGGCGTCCTCGATGGCTGTCCTGGCCTCTCTAACCTGGCCTGCCGCAAGCAGGGCGCGGCCGAGCTCGTAGTGGAAGCGGGCGACGTCTGGATAGGTTTTCACGGCCGCCTCGCAGGCTGCCACCGCACCGGCGCCGATCTCGTTCGGCAGCAGGCCGGGCACCACCCCTTGCAGGTCGAGAGGCTCGCCGGCGGCGGTATCGCAGGCATCGACCGTCGGCGACAGCTTCATTGTCGCGGGCTTAGCCGAGCTGCTGTCGGCCCGGATTTCGAAGCCGACCTCGACCGGCGCGCCGGCGCCGATCTGCGGCTCGTAACGGAGATGGTCGACTTCACCGGCCAGAAGGCTGGATTGCGGCGACAAGGTTCGATCAGGCAATGACAGCGTTCCCGTTGCCGGATACCCCGAGACCTTCAGGCTGACCGCCGGATCGTCGGTGGGGAAATCCAGATTGAGCGCGACCGGGCCGACGCCGACGGGAATATCAAGCTTGCGGTTCTCGATTGCTTCGGCAGCGCCGGTGATGTGGATGCCGCGCTCCAGCACCTGCTGCTTCTGCTCGGCCTCGAGCGAAGCCATGATCTGCTGACCCGCCGCACCTTCGCCGCTCTTGACGCGGAACACCAATATGCCCTGGCTCCCGCCGCCCCAATTGTCATGCGTGGCATAGGCCAGCATATCCACCTCGTCCTGCGTGGCGGCCCCTTTGGGGACATCCATTTGCAGGCGCGGCAGGTCCTTGCCGGCGATCGGTTCGCCCACCGCGACGTCTTTGCCGTCCAGCACCAGACGGCCCATTGCCGGCGGACGTTCGATGCTGACGCTGATAGCGCCGCCATCGACATCGACCGGCTCCGGCAGGCCGAGAGCGACAGGACCGACCCCCGAGAGCACTACCTTCTCCAGCACTGGCGGCAGCGAAGGCCGGTTGTTGCGGCGCACCAGCACCACGTCATCGATCAGCGAGGAATTTTCCCAGGGCACCTGCATGCCGTTGGTGGCCTGCACGACATCGCGGCGCACCGCCGACATGACCGTGCGGATCTCCTGGTTCGGCGCCAGCGCGCGCCGCGAAAAGGCCGATGAAAACGGGCTGAGGTCGCCGCTGCCGTCATAGGCGACCGCGCCTGGTTCGGTGGCGAAGGCAATCAGCGTGTTGAGCGAGCTTCGCACCTGCGCCAGCCCGGTATTGCCGGCGGTGACAAGCTGGTCGCGCAGCCAGTAATTGTTGCGCGGGAAGGGGTTGTTGCGGCAGGCATCGAGGATGATCACCTGGATCTTCGACTTCGAGCGCAGCTGCTCCAGCACGTCATTGAGCTTAATGGCCTGGACCTCGATATCGGCCGCCTTCTTCAACGAGGCGTCGACCGGTATTAGGAAATTCTCGCCGCCGATCTGAAAGCCGTGCCCGGAATAGTAGACGACGGCGAGATCGGCGCCGTCGGCGGCGGCCAGATAGTCCCGGAACTGGCGTTCGAACTGCTGCTTGGTGAGATTCTCGGCGACGAAAACCTCGAACCCCGCCAGCCGGAACGTGGCCGATACGTCCTGGGCATCCTTGGCCGGGTTCTTCAGCGCCGGGGTGTCGCGATAATCGGAATTGCCGATGACGAGCGCGACCCTTCGATCGGCGAAGGCCTCGAAGCTTGTGAGGCCGGCAAGGATGAAGGCCGCGATGAATCCGCAAAGTCGGAGCATGACAAAACTCCTGGTCGCGGCCTGACGCCGAGAACACCGCTTGCGGCATCAAGGTCCGTTGAGAGTATGCAACCTGCCACAGCATAAAGTGAAAGGCCCGTCACCGCCAGACCATGGCAGGCGATTTCTTTCGGCGTTGACCAACCGCAGAGTGCAAGTAGCACGCGCTTCACGAGCAGGTATGTGACAAGTCTCACAGTTCGCTGTTTTGGGGAAATGCCTGGTGCCGGCGGCTGCGCGCCTATTCCTTGAAGAGCAATTCCTTGTCGTTCGAATATTTCACCAGCAGCGGAATGCTGGCGCCGCCGATAACGGGGCCGAGATGGCCAAACGTCCCCTCGATGACGGAGAACGGCTCGGGGCGATCGACAAGGATCCGTGCCAGCTTTCTGCGCATGGCCTTGGCGATCTCCTTGCGCACGCCATTCGGTATGGCGCCATCGATCACCACATTGTCGATGTCGAGCAAGGCAACGGCACTGCGGGCGGCATAGGCAAGCCCGTCCGAAACCTCATCGATCCACGCGGTGAGCGGCTCTCCAAGGTCGCCCCAATCGTCGGGCGACGACCAGATGCGGCCGGCGCCCTCGTCCCCATTGTCCTGGTCGTTGAGCTTGCCGGCCAGCGAATGCAGCGAAGCGACGCGCAGCAACGGGGTCATCCGGTCGCCCTTGCGCCCCGGCGCGGGCACCGGCATGTCGCCCAGCGCCCCGGCCAGCTTGTTGCGGCCGGGGAACAAGTGATGATCGAGCACCAGGCCGCCGCCGATGAAGTGCCCGACATAGGCATAGAGAAAGTCGGCGCGCGATCCGCCGGCGCCAAACATCAGTTCGGCCGCGGCCGACACCGTGGCGTCGTTGTAGAGGAACACCGGCCAGTCGAACGCCCGGTCCAGTTCGGCGCGAATGTCGATTTCCCTCCAGGCATCCAGCCTGCTCGCCGGCACCGCGCCCTCTTCGCTCAGGTTCCACTGATGGAATGGCGAGGCGATGCCAAGACCCGCGATGCGGTCTTGCTCTATCGATCTGTGCTTGCGGCACATGCGCGCGATGGCGCCCTTGGCGAATTTCATCACCTCGACGGGCGTCGGGTAGTCGAACAGTGTGCGTTCGAACGCCATCACGTCGCCGACGAAATTGACCAGGGCGACATCGGCGCTGCGATGGTCGACCTTGAGGCCGAAGGCGTACGCGGCTTTCGGGTTCAACGCATAGGGAACCGAGGGTTGCCCCAGCCGTCCGCGCAAAGGCTCCAGGCGCAGCAGCAGCTTGTTGTCGGCGGCGCGGTTGACGATGGTGGTGATGGTTTGCGCGGCCAGCCCGGTCAGCCGCGTCAAATCGGTCTTGGCCAGCTGCCCGTGCCGGCGGATGAGCGAGACGATCAGGCGTTCGTTGTAGATGCGGCTCTCGGCCTGCGTGGTTCCGCCGCTGCGGCCCTCGGCGATCTTTTCGAGACTGAAGAAGCTGGTTCCGGTCACGCTTTCCCCTGCGCAAGGAGTTTGGCCGCAAGGCGAGCCGATCAAAGCGCTGACGTAGCAATGCGGGCATGGCAAGGCAACACTTAAATCCACCCGATGGAAAAATGTAGTTGACGCCGGCCGGCCTGCTGTCGTTCAAAGTATGCAGGCCTGGAGGAGCAATGCCGTGACGCAGACCCGGACCATCATGTGCTTTGGCGATTCCAATACCTATGGCGCCATTCCCACCCTGGCCCGGGTCGGACGGCACCGCTTCACGCCCGACCGGCGCTGGCCGGGCATCATGCGCCGCCAGCTCGGCAGCGGATGGGATGTGATCGAAGAAGGGCAGGGCGGGCGCACCACCGTGCACGACGATCCGATCGAAGGTCTCCACAAGAACGGGCTCAAATCGCTCCCAGTGTGCCTGGAAACGCATATGCCGCTCGACCTCGTTGTCCTTATGCTCGGCACCAACGATCTCAAGCATAGGTTCTCGGTAACGCCGAATGATGTCGCTGATTCTATTGAGATCTTGGCCAGAATTGTGCTGCGCAGCGAAGCTGGCCCCGCAGGCGTGGCGCCCGCGGTCCTGATTGTTGCGCCGCCGCCGATGCTGGAGGTCGACTGGTTCGGCCAGATGTTCCTGGGCGGCGCTTCAAAGTCGATGCACTTTGCCGGCCTGTTCCGCGATGCGGCCCGGCGCGCCGGCGCCGCCTTCTTCAACGCCGGCGACGTCGTCGAATCGAGCGCGGTAGACGGCATTCACCTCGACAGCGACGCGCATCGCGTGCTCGGCACGGAATTGGCCAAAGCCGTCCAGTCGCTGATCGCCAAGGCGTGATCGCGTGGGCGAGTCACCCGACTATCTCTGATTAATTAATTCCACTGGAAAAACTTTTGACTTGCAAGTGGGAAGGTGGGTATCTGGGGAGACTGGGAAGAGTAGCGACCGCGAGGCTTACGAAGCGCGGCAACAATCAACGACAGGGAGGAAGTAAAATGCGATCTGACAGGAACATGATGCTGGCGACGCTGCTCGGCGTTGCCGCTGTGCTCGCGGGCGGTACCGTCCTGGCAAGCGCGCAGGACGGCCCGGCCGGGCTCACCAAGCCGGCGGTATTTGCGCCGTTCGACCCGAAGGCGCCGGCCTGCAGCCCACCGCCCGGCCTGAGCAAGGTGCTGGCCTTCGCGCAGGACAACGAGCGTGAATTCATGCAGGGCGTCGACCGCGGCCTGGCCGCCGCCGCCAAGGATCGCAGCCTGGAATATCGCCGCGCGCTTGCCAACAATGACGCCGCCAAGGGGGTCGAGCAGGTGCAATTGTTTCTCGCCTCCAAGATCGGCGGTCTGGTCGCAGCCCCCGTGGACCCGGCCTCGATGAGCCGCAGCCTGCAGGAGCTTATCTGGTCGGGCGCCTATGTCGGCACCATCGTGCCGCCGCCGGCGACGTCGCTGCTCAACGCGCCGCAATACGAGACCGGCAAGGTGCTGGCCGAAGCGGCCGCGGCCTACATAAAGGACAAGCTCGGCGGCAAGGCCAATGTCGTCATCCTGTCGCATGACAGCATGGAATTCCTGGCGCCGCGCTTTGCCGCCATGCGCGACATCTTCAAGGCTATGCCAGGCGTCACCATCGTCGCCGACATCTCGCCCAATCCCGTCAACAAGGAAGGCGGCTTTGCCACGATGAGCACTATTCTCCAGGCCCATCCCGACGTCGATGTCGTGCTCGGCGCCGACACCGTCGTGCTCGGCGCGCTGGCTGCGCTGGAAGCGGCGGGCAAGGCGCGGCCGGACCAGTTCCTTGGCGGCATCGACGGCGAGCCGGAGGCGGTCGCCGCGATCAAGAAAGGCGGCAGTCCCTACAAGGCAAGCATCAGCCTGGCGTCGCCGGTCTTCGCTTATGCCATGGGCCAGCACGCCGCCGACTGGCTGGAGGGCAAGAGCATCCCGCAGGCGATGGATATCCTCCCCGTGGCGCTGACCAGCGACTACATGGCCCAATACGAGGCCGACGTGGCCGATCCGGCCGCGGTCTACAAGGACCCGAAGCGCCGCGACATCTATCTCAGGATGTACGGCAACATCTGCTACGATACGCGCGACCAGTATGTGAATTTCCCCTGGTCATCCGAGGCAAAGTAGCGCCTGTTTTTCCCGCGCGATACGGGCGGGTCAGCCTGACCTGAAACCGCCCGCTTCAGTCAGAGGCAAGCATGAGCACAGACAGCCTTCGAACGGGGACGACACCGCTGCAAACGGGCCGGTTTTCATCCTTGCTGCCGGGCGTCAAGGCACCGGGCGAAGCGTCTGGCCGCATCGGGCTGGCGCTGGTCGCGCTGGGCTTGATCGTCGCCTTCTCGCTGTTGAACAAATCGTTCTTCAGCCTCGACAATTTCGTCGTCATCGGCGTCAACTCGACCTCGATCTTGATCGCCGTGCTCGGCACCTCCGCGCTGCTGATCGCCGGCTATGTCGACCTCTCCATCGGCAGCATGGTCGCCTTGATCGGCATCATCACCGCCAAGGTTGCGGTGGCGACGCAGAGTGCGCTGCTGGCGATCTGCGTCGGCCTGGGTCTCGGCCTTTTGCTCGGTCTGCTCAACGGCCTGCTGGTGCGCAGGCTGAGCATCTCGCCGCTGATCGTCACGCTGGCGATGCTGGCGCTCTATGGCGGCCTTGCCTTCGTCGTCTCCAGCACCGCGGTCTATGGTTTTCCCGAGGCTCTGCTCGAATTGGGGCGGGGCAAGATCTTCGGCATCCAGTACACCGTAATCATCGCCGCATCTGTCTTTGTGACCGGAGCCTTTGTCCTGACCACCACGGTCACCGGCTTGAGGCTCTATGCCATAGGCGGGGACCCACGCGCGGCCGAACTCTGCGGCATTCCGGTGGGGCGCACGGTGGTTGGCCTCTACGCCGCCAATGGCTTGCTGATCGGCCTGGTCTCGGTTCTGATCGCCGGTCGTCTCGGCAGCATCACGCCGACCATCGGCGTTCGCTTCGAGCTCGACGTGCTCACCGCCGCGATCCTCGGCGGCGTTGCGTTTTCCGGCGGCTCCGGACGGCCGCTCGGCATCGCCATCGGCGTTGCCACCATCGGCATCCTCAATGCAGGACTGATCTTCGTCGGCCTGCAATCATGGTGGCAATCCATTTCGGTGGGAAGCATGCTGTTGCTGGCGTTGGTGGCCGACCAGGCTGCGATCGGTTTTCGCGGCCGGCGCGCTCGGGCGGCCGCGACCAACTTCACGGTGGCGGACAATGGTGCCGTCGCCTCGGCCGGCCCTGCCGTGACGGCGGGCAATGCAGAAGCCCCGCAAGGTCCGGCATTCTCGATTGCCGGCGCCCGCAAATCCTACGGCGCGCTGACGGCCGTGGAAGAGGCGAGCTTCACGGTCGGCAAAGGCGAGATCGTCTGTCTGCTCGGCGACAATGGCGCCGGCAAGTCGACGCTGGTAAAGATTATTTCGGGCGCCATCCAGCCCGATGCCGGCGCGATGACCCTTGAGAGCCAGCCGATTTCCTTCAGGAGCCCGCAGGATGCACGCGGCGCCGGCCTGGAGACGGTCTACCAGGATTTGGCGCTCTGCCCAAACCTCAGCGTCGCCCACAACATGATCCTCGGGCGTGAGGAAACGCGGCGTTGGCTCGGTGTCTTCCCGGTTCGCGACGACCGAAAGGCCGCCGAGCAGTGTCGTGCCCGGCTTGCCGCGCTGGGCGTCACGCTTCGCGACGAAAACGTTCTGGTGCGCTCGCTGTCGGGCGGCCAGCGGCAGTCCATCGCCATTGCCCGCGCGCTTGCCGATCACGTCAAGCTGATCTGCCTCGACGAGCCTACCGCCGCGCTCGGCGTCAAGCAGACCGCGCAGGTCGTCAAGCTGATCCGTTCGATCGCCCTCAGCGGCACCGGCGTCATCCTGGTCACGCACGACCTGTCCACAGTGCGGGCGCTGGCCGACAGGATCGTGGTGCTCAGCCTCGGCCGAGTGGCCTACGACGGCTCGGCCAGACAGCTGACGGCCGATCAACTCTGGGGCCTGATGGCAAGCGGGACGCTGGCGCCGGCCGCTGGGTAGGAATGCCGATCGCAGGGTCTAAAGCTCGAGGCAGATCTTGCCGAAATGCCTTTGCGCTTCGTAATGCCTGAAGGCGGCGGCGATATCCTGCAGTGGAAAGCTGCTGTCGATGACTGGCTTCAGGCGGTTGACCTCTATGGCACGGATCATGTCCTGCTGGTCGGCTTTGCTGCCGATGGAAATTCCGCTGATGCGGATCTGGTTCGAAAACAGCGCCGGGATCGAAACTTCTGCTGCAAAGCCGGTCAGGACGCCGATGAGTGCGATATGCCCGCCCGTCCGGCAGGCCGTTATCGACTGCGCCAGCGTCGCCGGTCCGCCGACCTCGATCACATGATCGACGCCGCGTCCGTCCGTCAGTTCCTTGGCCCTGCCGCCCCACTCCGGCACCGCCTTGTAGTTGATGACGCTGTCGGCCCCGAGTCGTCTGAGCTTCTCCAGCTTCTCTTCATCGGACGACGTGGCGATGACCCTTGCGCCGGCGGCCTTGGCAAATTGCAGCGCAAACAATGACACGCTGCCGGTGCCAAGGATCAGCACCGTGTCGCCGGGCTTTACCTTGCCGCATGTCACCAGGCCGCGCCAGGCGGTGACGCCCGTGCAGGTCAGCGTTGCCGCCTCGAGATGCGTATAGCCCGCCGGCGCCTTGGTGAAGGCCTGCGCCGGCATGCACACATACTCGCTGGCGAAGCCGTCGAAACTGTCTCCGGGAATGTCGCGGCTTGTATCGGATCTCATGTCGCCGGCCAGCCACCAGGGGTAGAAAACACTGACGACGCTGTCGCCCGGCTTGAACGTGTCGACGCCGTCACCGATCGCGATCACCTCGCCGGCGCCATCCGACAGCGGCACGCGGCCTTCGGCGAGCGGCACCTTGCCTTGTACGGCGAAATCGTCGCGCATGTTCAGCGCGCAGGCGCGAATCCTGACCAGCATTTCTCCCCGCCCAGGCCGGGGCTGATCCTCCTCGACCAGGTCGAGCTTGTCCAACCCGCCCGGCGCTCTCAGCCTGACCAGCTTCATAGTCTCTCTCCGACGTAAAGAGCGTTAGCATGGCGGCGGCGGTCCAGCCTATCGCCGGACCGGCCGGCCGGAAATCACGCGCAGCCAAGGCGCCAGATGGACGGCGCTCATCAAGAGATACATCAGCGGCATGCCGGTGAACGGGGAGGCATCGGCCCCCAGGCACGACATGACGCCGTCGCCAGCGTGAATGCAGGTAAGCAGCGCCATCACGGCGAAAACAGGGGCCGCGGCGAGGCACAGCCAGTCGGCGGTGCGGAGAGAAACTGCATCGGAGCGTTGAGGGACCTCACTGCCGGTGCCTGTGCCGATATCGCTCATGGTCGTAATCCCTTGATGATCAATGGCCGAGTTTCCTGTCCCGTGAGGGACAGGAAACCAAGCTGGATGGGCGCCGCTCCAGGTCCTTACTTGCCGTCCTTGTTGCGGAACGCGGCTTCGCCGGCCGCCGACACTTCCTCCCACGTCTTGTCGGGTGCGGCGTCGTAATTGTCGTGCCAGTTCCACCAGCTGTAGAGCTCGGTCTGCGGATAGCCTTCGGGCGAATCCTCCCAGATTTCCTGGCGGCCGAGCGGCGTTGCGTCGAGGTAGCTCCAGACCGTGCCCATCTGCTCGTCGCCGCGGTTGTTGATGAAGTAGGTGCGATACACTTTCTTGCCGTCCTGGATGAACACGTTGTGGCCGTGCCATTCGTCGACGCCGAAATCCTTGTCGAAACTGTCGGTGATTGTGTACCAGGGCATCTCCCAACCCATCCGCTGCTTCAAGCTGGCAATGTCGGCCTGCGGCGCGCGCGAGGCATAGGCAAGCGTGGTGTTGCGGGCGTTCAGATGGGCGAGATGGCCGACCTGGTCGGCGCCGAGCGAACAGCCGCGGCAGGCATGTTCGGGCCAGCCGTGGACGCCGGGTTCGTAGAAGGCGCGGTAGACGATCAACTGCCGCCGGCCCTCGAACAAATCGAGCAGGCTCGCTTTGCCGTTGGGACCCTCAAACACATAGGCCTTGTCTACTTCCATCCATGGCATGCGCCGGCGCTCGGCCGACAGCGCGTCCCTGGCGCGCATCGTTGCCTTTTCCTTCACCAGCATCTTTTCGCGCTCGGCTTCCCATTCCTGCCTTGAAACGACCGGTGGGGTCTTCATTGCCACGTGCTGGGTCATTGCTTGTTTCCTTTGCCAGTTGTTGAGCCGTTGTGGCTTGTCGTTGCCTGTTGATCGTGAGGCAGGCTAGGGCCGCGAGGCGGCGAGGGCGGAGTTACAAATGTGACGGCATTTGCAGGCGGGCCACCGCAGCAGGGGTGGCGAGGCCGCACGGTGGGCTCGAGGTCCTCGGAAGCAGGCATGGTCGGTTTTTCCTTATTGAGAAGCTTAACGAGACTGTCTGAGATGCTCAGGCTAGCGAATGCGAATATTGCCGTCAACGCAGGCCTGGGCGTCTTCAACCAGTCCAGATGGCTAGGTCGCCGTCCGCGGCTTGCTGCTTGGCGGTGGTGACTTAAGTTAGGGCCGGTAAGGGGAGCGGTGGGAGTTACAAATGTGACGGGATTTGCATGGACTCGCTGATCACCGCGGCAGGGCTGGCGCTGGCGGCGGGCAACCCGCTGGCGGCACTCGACCGCGTCGCCTTGCGCGAGGATGCCCCGGCGCTGGCGTTGCGCGGCATTGCCATGGCGCAGCTCGGCGATTTCCATCGCGCCAAAGTACTGTTGCGTAGGGCCGGCCGTGCCTTCGGTCCAAAGGAGGCGGTGGCGCGCGCCAGGTGCGTTGTCGCCGAAGCCGAGATCGCGCTTGTTTCGCGTGATCTCGGCTGGCCGTCCAAGGCGCTCGACGCGGCGCGGTCGACATTGGAAAAGCATGGCGACCGGCTGAACGCGGCGCATGCCGGGCATCTCAAAGTGCGCCGCCTGCTGCTGATCGGCCGCCTCGACGAAGCTGAAGACGTGCTGGCTGGGCTCGATCCGTCGCCGCTTCCGCCGGCCTCACGCGCCGCGCATGAACTCGCGGTTGCCGGCATCGCCATGCGGCGCCTGAAGACGAAGGCCGCGCGCGCAGCCCTTGAGTGGGCGCGCCATGCCGCCCGCCGGGCCGGCATTCCGGGTCTCATGGCGGAGGTCGACAGCGCCTTCCTGGCGCTGGAGACGCCGGCGGCGCGGCTGATCGCGGGCGGCGAGGAGCATCCGCTGTTGCTCGAAGAGGTCGAGGCGCTGCAGGCGTCGCGCGCGCTGGTCGTCGATACGTTCCGCTATATCGTGCACAAGCAGGAAGCAACGATCTCGCTGGCAACGCGGCCGGTGCTGTTTGCGCTGGCGCGCGCGCTTGCCGAAGCCTGGCCGGCGGATGTGCCGAGGGCGACGCTGATTGCCCGCGCCTTTGGCGGCCGGCATGCCGATGAATCGCATCGCGCCAGGCTGCGGGTCGAGATCGGCCGGCTGCGCGCCGAATTGCGGCCGCTGGCGGGCATCGGCGCGACCAGCCAGGGCTTTGCGCTAAAGCCGCGCGAAGCAGGCTCCGTGGCGGTGTTGGCGCGGCCGATCGAGGAGCGGCACGCCGCGGTGCTGGCCTTCCTGGCCGATGGTGAATCCTGGGCCAGCTCGGCGTTGGCGCTGGCGCTGGGCGCCGGACAGCGCAGCGTACAGCGGGCGCTCGAGCAGTTGGCCGAGACCGGCAAAGTGCAGTCCTTCGGCCACGGCCGGGCGCGGCGCTGGATGACGCCACCGGTCGCTGGTTTCACGACCACCTTGTTACTCCCGTCGCCGCTGCCGAACGGCTAGGAAAGGTGACCATGATCGAGGACCAGGACATGAAACATTCAGCAGCGGAAATCCTGCGCGAATACGGGCCCTTTCCTGATGTCGACACCGTGCACGGCGTGAGCTTCGACGGACAGAATGTCTGGTTTGCGACGGGCGAGCGGCTGACCGCCTTCGATCCGGCAAGCGGTGAGACGCTGCGCTCGATCGATGTCGCCGCCCATGCCGGCACCGCCTATGACGGCCGGCATCTGTTTCAGCTCGCCGGGGACCGCATCCAGAAGATCGACCCGGATACCGGCAAGGTGCTCTCCACCATCCCGGCGCCCGGCGACGGCCGCGATTCCGGCATGACCTGGGCCGAGGGCACGCTCTGGGTGGGGCAGAACCGGGAGCGCAAGATCCACCAGATCGATCCCGAGACCGGGAAAATCCTGCGGACCATCGACTCAAACCGCTTCGTCACCGGAGTGACCTGGGTCGATGGCGAGCTCTGGCACGGCACCTGGGAAGGCGACCAGAGCGATGTCCGGCGCGTCGATCCGCAAAGCGGAAAGGTGCTGGAACGGCTCGACATGCCGGCAGGGGTGGGCGTTTCCGGGCTCGAATCCGACGGCGGCGACCGCTTCTTCTGCGGCAGCGGCCCCGGCGGCATGGTGCGATCGGTGCGCCGGCCCAGATCGGCCGGCAGCGTATAAGGCCGCGGCCGGCGGCGTTCGCCTTATGGTGCGAAACGTCCCGCCGAGATCATATCCCGGAGCCGTCGAGCAGCGGGACGTCTTCGCCTTGCCACGGACTTGGCATTGAAGCCCGGCTCAGATTGGCCGTCGGCAGCGGCATCCAGCATTTCAACTCCGGTTCGGGGTATTCGATCACCCGTCCTGGCGACGAATCGGAAGAGCGCCAGCCCTCCGTGCCGAACTGGTCGCGCGACCAGTAAGCGAGGTCGACCTCGGCCGGCCCCTGTTCCGATGGCCTGACCGTGACCAGGATGCGGCTGCCGTCCTTGGGCGCGCTCGCCATGTGCCGCCAGCGATCGGGTTCGTCCATTCTCATGTCCTCCTGCACGTTGCAGGGATAGTCGCCGCGCTCTTGGCAGCGGTCAACCCGAACTTTGCCCAAGCACGAGATCTGTTTAGTACTCCCGCGCCGTCGGCCGAAACAAGATCTGGTTCATGTCGACCTCGTCGGGCTGGCTCACGGCGAACGCCCCCATGGCGAAAGAATCCGGATGCCGGGCCGCAACAGGAAAATCGAAGCCGGCATGTGAACGGGCTCACATGCCGCCACTGCAAGGAACGCTATGGGACGTCCGGCCATGACAGGGGTTTCGGATGACACTTGCTGATCTGTCTTTTTATCTCTTCACTATTTTCAATGGCTTGCGCGTGGTGTCCTACCTGCCGCAGATCGTGCGGGTGGCCCGGGACAGGCACGGGGCGTCGGCGATTTCCTACGCGACCTGGCTGTTGTGGACAGGCGCCAACGCCACGACGGGACTCTACGCCCACATCAATCTGAACGATCCCGCTCTGGCGGCGATCAACTGGCTGAACGCCGTATGCTGCGTGCTGGTCATCGCGCTCACCGCCTACAAGCGCCATCGCGCACGGCTTCCAGTTGAGGAAGCCGCAAGCCGGTCGGAAGCGACCGCTCTGATGGTCGACAATGTCTGCTGAAGATCACCGCGGCAGATTGCGCTTTTCGAGGCCGCTCTCAGACATGCACGGTGCCATGCGAAAGCTCGCCCTCGTCGCTTGAGATGAGGAAAGCGGCTGCGAGCAGGCCGACATAGAACAGCCCGACCATGCACGCGACATAGATGCCTGGAACCGGGCCGAGCTGCGCCACGCGCGCGGCGTCGAGAAATGACGCGCCCAAGCCTATCGGCGACCCTTCGCGCTGCAGACTGGGCGTCGTGATCTTCAGCACCCACGCCAGCATCAGGATCGTGTACATGAAAATGTAGTTGCGGCGCAGCCGGTGCACCAGCGCCGCGCGTTGCGAGATCAGGAAGCGCGGCGAACGCAGGCCTTCGCCGACGATGGCCAGCCAGTTGGAGGCGTAGTCGGGCTGCGGCGAGAAGATCTGCGCGAAATAATAGCGCTCGAACTGGCGCACCCTGGCCCGGTAGACGTCGAAGAAACGATAGCGCCGCGCCTCGATCCATAGCAGCAGCGTGGTCAGCAGCATGGCAAAGAGCAGCACCCCGTGATGGGCGCTGGGCGTCGACAGTGAGACTGAGAGCATGGCGGCGACGACAGTAATCGCCCAGTTGCTGGTACGGTCCAGCCGGTCGCGCCAGCCGGCCATGCGGGCGATTTCGGCGCGGTGGAAATGCGACATGGTGGCCACGAATTCCGATGAGGTGAGCTTCAGCGCGAACGCATCAGAGGCCCGCGGCGCTGCAGCCGCTTCGTCGGTTTTCATGGTCTTGACCTGGGACATCCCTTGCCACGCGCCTCCCAACGCCATGGCCGGCCGAAACGACGCCGGTCATCCCCATCCGCGCAACGCGCAATCGGTTGAAAATGTTCCGTCGCCGGCCCGGGTCTCGGCGGTTTATCCGCAGTCAGATAGGCCCGTTATGCGATTCAGGTAATGAAGGAACCTGCGGCGCGCCAAGGGAGCGTGGCGTGCAACCGATCTCGCCCGCAAACGTTATACCGGGCACGATGAGGGGGTGCATGTCCTTCGTGGTCAACCGGCGCCGGCCGGTCGCGCTTGCCGCGGCAGCTTTCGCATTCATGCCGGCCGCATCGTTGGCAGCCGAAAAGACCGGCATGTCCAGCGAGGGCATTTTCGTTCTCGAAATCCTCCTTCTGCTTCTCGTCGGCCGCGGCATCGGCGAATTGCTGGAGCGTCTCGGCCAGCCGGCGGTGATGGGTCAGCTCATCGGCGGCATCCTGCTCGGGCCATCGCTGCTCGGCTGGCTATTGCCGGAAGCAGAACGCGTGATCTTTTCAGGCGACGCCACCCAAAAGAGCATGATCAGCGCCATCGCCCAGCTCGGCGTGTTGATGCTTCTGTTGCTCACCGGGATGGAGACGGATCTGCGGCTGGTGCGCAGGGTCGGCCGTGCGTGCTTTTCCATCTCCGCCGCGGGCGTCGCCGTGCCTTTCGCGCTCGGCTTCACCGCCGCACAGTTCATGCCGGCCTCGCTGCTGGCCGACGGAACCGAGCGCATTGTCGCCGGTCTCTTCCTCGGCACGGCGCTGTCGATCTCCTCGGTCAAGATCGTCGCCATGGTGGTGCGGGAGATGAACTTCATGCGCCGCGATCTCGGTCAGATCATCGTCTCGTCGGCCATCATCGAGGACACGATCGGCTGGGTGATCATCGCCATCACCATCGGCATCGCCACCAAGGGGCGCATCGAGCTCGGCAGCCTTGCCTTCACCATTGTCGGCGTCGCCGCCTTCATGGGGTTTTCCTTCACGATTGGCCGCCGCATCGTCTTCGACGCCATCCGCTGGACCAACGATACGTTCCGCAGCGAATACGCCGTCGTCACCGTCATTCTCGCCATCATGGGCGCAATGGCGCTGATCACCGATCTGATCGGCGTCCACACCGTGCTCGGCGCCTTCGTCGCCGGCATACTGGTTGGGGAATCGCCGATCCTGTCGCGTCATATCGAAGGGCAATTGCGCGGCGTCATCATGGCGCTGTTCATGCCGGTTTTCTTCGGCGTCGCCGGTCTTTCGGCGGATCTCACCGTGCTTGTCGACCACGAGCTTGCGCTACTCACGGCCGCTTTGGTGCTGATCGCCAGCTTCGGCAAATTCGCCGGCGCCTTCATCGGCGCCGAGCTTGCCGGCATGAGCCGCAAGGAAGGCATCGCCGTCGGTTGCGGCATGAACGCGCGCGGCTCGACCGAAGTCATCGTCGCCTCGATTGGCCTGTCGATCGGCGTTCTGTCGCACAATCTTTTCACCATGATCGTGACCATGGCCGTCATCACCACGCTCGCCATGCCGCCGACCTTGCGTTGGGCACTCGGCCGCTTGCCGATGGGCGAGAACGAGAAGAAGCGTCTGGAGCGCGAGGAGATCGACCAACGCGGCTTCATCGCCAATCTGGAACGACTGCTGGTGGTGACCGATGAGGGCGTTGTCGGCCGCTTTGCTGCTTACCTCGCCGGAGTCGTGGGCGCCGGCAGGCCGACGACGGTGCTGCATGCCCGAGGCGAGGGGGAGGAGGCCGAGCCCGGCACGGATGCGAAGCTCGAGCCGATCGAAAAGGGTGCCGAGGACAGCCGCGAGGCCGCCAGGAGTTCGGACGAGGAGCTGGCCCGCGCGGCGCCTGTCACGCGGCGCCACGAGGCCGAGCTTTCGGCCGAAACGGTTGCCAAGGAGGCGCGCAAAGGCTATGGGCTGCTGCTGATCGGGCTCGGCCGCGCGGTCACGTCGAAAGGTGGGTTTGCCCGCCGCATCAACGAGATCGCCGGCGCCTTCGAGGGCCCGCTATGCCTGGTGCTGAAGGCGACCGGCGCCGGCCGCCAGATGCCAAGGCTAGGACCTGAAGGCGGGAAGATTCTGGTTCCGGTCAACGGCACCGCGATCGCCCGCCGGGGTGCCGAAATGGCACTGGCGATTGCAGCGGTCACGGGTGCGCGGGTCAAGATACTTTATGTCGCGCGCGTCGGCCGCGACGAACCGCGCGACACTGTCTCGCATCGCCGCAGGGAGGCGGTGCTGAAGGATACCGTCGCACTAGCCGACCGCTATGGCGTCGAGATCGAGACGGCCATCCGCAGCCGGGCTGCCGCCGCCGATGCCATTGCCCGCCAGGCCGGCAGGGGGGCGGCGCTGATCGTCATGGGCGTGGCGCGGCGCCCTGGCGAGGAACTCTTCTTCGGCGAGACGACCACCGGCGTGCTGCAGCGCTGCCAATGCCCGGTGGTGCTGAACTCGGACGCCAGGCTCAGCCGCGACGACGAGGGCAGGGAAGAGCTGCGCTCGGGAACGGGGACAGGGTGATGAGTATTTCCCCTCGAGGGGAAATTTCGCTCATGCCGCCTGCAGCCTCTCTCGGCCGGGCTGCGGCGGGAAGGCGATGGCGATGCCGGCAGCACCGAGGCCGATCAGCGCCGAGCCGATGAACAGCCAGGAATAGCTGGCATAGGCGTCGAAGATCATGCCGCCGGCGAGCGGGCCGAACGACATGCCGAGGCTGGACAACAGGGTCGCGGCGCCAAGTATCGTGCCGATGATGCGCGGCCCGAAATAGTCGCGCGCCAGAACCGCATAGAGCGGCATGACGCCGCCATAGGTGGCGCCGAAGATGATCGCCAGGAGATAGAACTGCTCGAGATTGCCGACGGCGAGATAGGCGGCGATCACCACCGCCTGGATGGCGAGGCCCACGATCAGCACCGGCTTGGCGCCCAGCCTGTCGCCGAGCACGCCGTAGAGCACGCGCCCGCCAAGGCCGGCAAGGCCCTCGACGCTGTAGATCGACACGGCTGCCATCGGCGCCACGCCGCACGACATGGCATAGCTCACCATGTGGAAGATCGGCCCCGAATGCGCCGCGCAACAGGCGAAGAAGGTCATGCCCAGCACCAGGAATTGCGGCGAGCGCAACGCCTGGCCGACTGACATGCCGGGGGCCGCGGCAGGTGCGGGCGCGCTGCCATCCGCTGCCGCGACCGCCGCCGACGGCTGGCGCACCAGGAAGACGGCCGGCAGCAACAGCACCCAAGCCATGATCCCGATGTCGAACATGGCGGTACGCCAGTCATAGGCCGTGATCAGCCAGCGCGCGAAGGGCGAAATGGTCATCGGCGCCACGCCCATGCCGGCCGAGACCAGCGACACGGCCAGGCTGCGATGGGTCTCGAACCAGGCGGTGGTCAGCGCGATCATCGGCGCGAAGAAGGCGCTGGCCGCCATCCCGACGATGACGCCATAGCTCAGCTGGAAGACCAGCAGCGATTGGGCTCGGCTCGCCACCACCAGCGACAGGCCGAGCAGCACCGCGCCGGCAAAAACCACCGGGCGGGCGCCGACACGGTCATAGATGGCGCCCCAGGCAAAACCGCCGGCCCCCATCACCAAGAAATTCAGCGTCATGGCGCTGGAAATGCCGGTTCGCGACCAGTTGGTTTCGAGCGCCATCGGCTCGAGAAAGATCGCCAGCGAAAACATCGCGCCGAGCGCCACACAGGTCATCAGCGCGCCGCACGCGACGATCACCCAACGGTAGGAACTGTTCATGCTCTTCTCCCGAGATCGGTTCCGATGCAGCGCCACTCGCTCCAGCTCCGTTGCGCCGCTTGCGTCCGAAGGACGTTGGCGGGATTTCGAATCCGACAATCCGGTTGCATTTTTTATCCGGTCTGCGTGGAAGTCCATCCGGATATGACAAAAGCAGGGGTGTAAGGCTGCCAAGCGCGCCGACAAGATAGACTGCCGAATTGACGAGCCGCTCCGCGGCACTAGCTTTGTGGTCTCGCGACGGGAGATATCGCTCATGGAACTGCATCGCGGCCGCCTCATCGACCACGTCCAGCTGGTGGTCAGGGACCTCGCGGCGAGCCGGCGCTTCTATGAAGCCGTCTTCAAGATGCTCGGCATTCCGATCGGCGGCGAGGCCGAGGACTATTTCTGGGCCGACGAGCTGTTCATCTCAAGCCTCGACAGCCGGGCGGCGAGGGGACAACTGACCGGGCGCCATCATCTGGCCTTCCAGGCCAGCGATAACGCCATGGTCGATGCCTTCTACAGGGCCGGCCTCGATGCCGGCGGGGCCGACAATGGCGCGCCGGGTGAGCGGCCCTACCACCCCGGCTATTACGCCGCCTTCCTGCTCGACCCCGACGGCAACAACATCGAGGCGGTGTTTCACGGGCCGGCAAAGCGAAGTGCCGCTTCGGTCGAGATCAATTTCTAGCGCAGGTTCACGAGGAGTGGGTTGCGGTGATCCGTCCGGAGTTCTCGTAAAAACAAAGAGTTGAAGCGGTCCACGGATTCAATCGCTGAACTGCTTCACATTGGCGGCGCGTAGCGGTTCACCACCATTCCGCAGGCATAGGCTTTAGAGCCGAGCAGGCGCAATTTCCGGAAGCCGCCACGGTCGAAAATCCGCTCGCCGTCGCCCAGCGCGGCCGGATTGATGAACAGCTGGAACTCATCGACCAGTCCCGCTGCAATCAGCGCCGAGGCAAAGCCGGCGCCGCCGAACACCGCCATGTCGCCTTCACCTTCAGCTTTCAGCGCCTTGACCTCGCGCGGCAGGTCGCCGCTGGCAAGCGTCGTGCGCTCCCACCGCGATGCCGCGAGCTTGTCGCTCAGCACCACCTTGCGCGCCTCGACGATGCGCTGCGCAAAGGCGTAGAAGGGATCGCGCGGATAGTTTTTTGCCGCATTGCCCCAATGGGTTAGATAGCCTTCTTCGGCCATCTTGCGGCTGAGCAGAATGGTGTCGATGCCGGCGAACACCGCGTTGAAATCCTGCTTCAAGTCGTCGTCCCACGGGCAGTTGGCGCCCCATTCCCAGAGCTGCCAGTGCTCATCGCCGGCCGCGCCGACAAAACCGTCGACCGATATCTGCATCTGCAGGATCAGTTTTCTCATCGTCGTTCTCCTGATTGAGCTCTGGTGTCAACAGCGCCAGGTCAGGCGGCGTTGGTTATTGCTTTACTTTCGGAACCATTGACATGAGTGAAAAATGATGTCAATTGTAAAGTGATTTAAAAATGGAAGCATTTAAATGTCGACCAGGGAAAGATCCGGCTGTCCCATCAGCCTGTCGCTCGAATTGCTCGGTGACCGCTGGACGCTGCTGATCATCCGCGACATGATTTTCGCGGAAAAAAGGCACTTCCGGGAGTTCCTGCTATCAGGCGAAGGCATCTCGTCGCGCACCCTGGCCGAGCGGCTGCAGACCTTGCAGGATGAGGGCATCGTCACAAGAAGCGACGACCCCACGCACAAGCTCAAGGCGATCTATAAGCTGACCGAGGCGGGCATCGACCTGTTGCCGGTGCTGGCGACGCTCGGCGCCTGGGGCAGCAAGTACCGCAACGCCGATGACGAGCTGGCAAGGATCGCCGACGAACTGGCCGCGGGCGGCGAGGCGGGCATGGAGCAGATAAAGAAGAAGCTGCGCGCCGAGCATATCGGCTAGCGAGCAAGGCCAGCCCTCCCTTCGGGCCGATGGCGGGCTAGATCGACACGACGTCGCGCAGCCTCACCCTTCCCATCCCGCAAATCGCTGTGGCCGGAGCCATGTCTGCTTCGGATTGCCATCGCCCGAACCACGGCCTCTTCCAGCCAGCGCGCGGTGGGGGGGCGGCATGCATGCCGATTGGGCCCCATGCCGCCATGCACGTAGAGCTCTTCGACCGCGGTGCGGCCGGCGACAGGCAGCCCGTCCGACAGCATGGGCGATTGCCGGGATAGACATTCGTCACCGGGGGTGAGCCGAGACCGGACAGGATGCGCAGCGTGCGCGCCGCGATGCGAAGGCGTCTCGGCGCTAGCGCGCCGATCCACCTTCTCCAACAAGGGGAGAAGGTGAGGCGCGCCTTGTCCCGCCTGCGCTTCTACACGTAGCCTAAGGAGCTAGCGGGAGGAGAATCGCTTGGACACCACTGTCGTTATTGTCGGCGCCGGGCCCGCCGGCCTTGCGGTCGGTGCCTGCCTGAAGCGGGCAGGAGTGGATTTCATCCTGCTCGAAAAATCGCAGGAGATCGCGCCCGCCTGGCGGCGGCACTATCGGCGGCTGCATCTGCATACGGTCAAGTCGTTCTCGTCGCTGCCGTTCCTGCCCTTTCCCAAAAATTATCCGCGCTACGTGCCGCGCGAAATGGTGGTCCGCTATCTCGACGACTACGCGGAAAAATTCGATCTGCGCCCGCGCTTCGGTGTGACGGTGAAAGCCATTCGCCTCGGGGACGGCGGTTTTCTGGTCGAGACAGGATCGGACAACCTCAAGGCGCGCCATGTCGTTATCGCCAGCGGTAACAATGCCGAGCCGATCATCCCCCGGCTCCCTGCCATCGAGGCTTTCAACGGCGAGGTGCTGCACAGCGCCGACTATACGCAAGCGGCGCCTTTTGCCGGCCGCTCGGTGCTGATCGTCGGCATGGGCAACACCGGCGCCGAGATCGCGCTCGACTTGGCGGAAAGTGGCGCGCGTCCGACCATTTCGGTGCGCAAGGGCGTCCACATCGTGCCGCGCCAGCTGTTTGGCGTGCCGATCCAGATGGTCGGCATCGCCAGCCGGCCAATGCCGCAGGCGCTGAACGACTGGATGTTTCCGATCATCCTCGATTTCGCGCTGGGCAAGCTCGAGAAATACGGCATCGTCAGGCCGAAGCAGGGCATCCTGCAACAGATCGACGAAGTCGGCCGCATCCCGGTCATCGACGTCGGCACGGTCGACGCCATCACCAAAGGCGCCATCAAGATCGCGCCCGACATAGCGGGCTTCACCGAGCGTAGCGCTGCGTTCACCGACGGCAGTCAGGAAAATTTCGACGCCGTCATCCTCGCCACCGGCTATCGCCCGGGCTACGAAAAGTTTCTGCCCATGGAATTGCAGCCGGAGCGCAGTGGCGTCAACGCCCGCGCCTCGCAACTCGGCCTCTACCTCGTCGGCTTCTACAATCCGGTCACCGGTCTGCTCAGGGAAATTGGACGCGAGGCGAAGGCAGTGGCGGCCGACATTGCTCGGCGAGGCTGAAGGGGCGGCGTCGGCCAAGCTGCGGATCTCCCGCCTTGCGGGGAGATCGGCTATCCATCACAGCCGCGCCGCATCGCCCTCATCCAGCAGCCATTGCCGCACGGCTTGCGTCGGTTCTGGGTGCCGTTGCTTGCGCGGCATCACGACATAGAAATCGTGCGTCCCCCGCATCTCCGCGTTGATCGGCTGCACCAGCCGGCCGGCGGCAATGTCGGCGGATACGAGAAACCGGCTGGCCAGCGCGATGCCCTGGCCGGCAATGGCGGCGTCGATCGCGAGGCCTGTCTGGTTGAAGCGCATGCGTTTGGCCTCGGTGGCCATCCTCAGGCCGAGTACTATCTCCATGAATTCCGGCCACAGATTGTGCGAGTCGTGCAGCAGGACGTGATGCTGGATATCGGCCGCCGCGATCTCGTTCGCGCCGGTCGGCAGCAGGGCAGGGCTGCAGATGGCGATGATCTGCTGTGGAAACAAAAGATCCACCATCAGGCCGGCGCCGGAGGGCAGGCGGCCTTGCCTGACCGCAATGTCGACGCCATCGGCCTGAAAACTCGACAGGCTTTCGCTGGCCAGGATTCGCAAATCGACCAGCGGGTTGTGCGCGACGAACTCCGGCAGTTTGGGGATCAGCCATTTGGTGGCAAAGCTCGGCGTGACGCTGATCGTCAGCCGCGCCGGTTCGGGCCGCAGCAGCAAGGTGGCCTCCGAGATCAGCTCGAAGGCGCGGCGGATGTTGGGCATATAGGCGCGGCCCTCATCGGTCAGCGCCAGGCCGCGCGGCAGCCGGTCGAAGAGTTTTGTGCCGAGATCGGCCTCCAGCCCGCGTATATGCTGCGCCACCGCCCCTTGCGTCACGTTCAGCTCTTCGGCGGCGATGCGGAAGTTGAGATGACGCGCGGCGGCTTCGAAGGCACGCAGCGCATTCAATGGTGGCAGGCTCAGGAAGGCTTCAGGCATGCAGGAGTTTTTCTACAGCTTGATTTCAGGCTTTCTGGTTCGAACCAGATGGCAACACCGTTTATAGCATTGCTCGAAGGTCGGAAACATGGGCTTCAGAGTCCCGCCAACCCGTGCGAAGGAAAATCGAGATGAGTGTAGAAAAAGTAGCAGTCGTCGTCGCCGGTGGCAGCGGTATGGGCGCGGCGGCGGCCAAGCGGCTGGCGGCGGACGGGTTCAAGGTCGCGATCCTGTCGTCCTCCGGTAAGGGCGAGGCTCTGGCCAAGGAGCTTGGCGGCCTCGGCGTCACCGGCTCCAACCAGTCGAATGACGATCTGCAGCGGCTCGCCGACCTGACGCTCGAGCGCTACGGCCGCATCGACGTGCTGGTCAACAGCGGCGGCCACGGGCCACGCGCGCCGATCCTCGAGATCTCGGACGAGCAGTGGCACACCGGTCTCGACGTCTATCTGATGAACGTCATCCGGCCGGTGCGCATCGTGGCGCCGCAGATGGTCAAGCAGAAGGCCGGCGCCATCATCAACATCTCGACCGCCTGGGTGGTCGAGCCGAGCCCGATGTTCCCGACATCCGCCGTGTTCCGCGCCGGTCTTGCCGCCTACACCAAGATCTTCGCCAACACCTACGCCGCCGACAATGTGCGCATGAACAATGTGCTGCCCGGCTGGATCGACAGCCTGCCGGCCACCGAGGAGCGCCGCGACAGCGTGCCGATGCAGCGCTACGGCACCTCGGAGGAAATTGCCGCGACCATCGCCTTCCTCGCTTCCGAAGGTGCGGGCTACATTACCGGCCAGAACATCCGCGTCGACGGCGGCATCATCGGCGCGATCTGACCGCGCCGGTCGCCTTGCGTGAGCCGGCGCGTCACTCCTTCACCGCGCCGGTCATCGACGAGACATAGTGCTCGACGAAGAACGAATAGAGCACCACCACCGGAAGCGAGCCGATCAGCGCTCCCGCCATCAGCGCCCCCCATTCGTAGACGTCGGAGCGCACCAACTCGGTCAGCACACCCACCGGCACGGTCTTGTTTTCCGAGGACTGGATGAATGTCAGCGCGTAGATGAACTCGTTCCATGACAGGGTGAAGGCGAATATGCCGGCGGAGATCAGGCCCGGCACCGAGAGCGGCAGCACGATTTTGGTGAGGATCTGCCACCGGCTCGCTCCGTCTATCAGCGCGCATTCTTCCAGTTCGAACGGGATGGAGCGGAAGTAACCCATCAACAGCCACGTGCAGAACGGCACCAGGAAGGTTGGATAGGTAAGGATGAGCGCGAAGGGCGTGTCGTAGAGCCCGAGGTTGAACACCATTACCGACAGCGGAATGAACAGGATCGAGGGCGGCACCAGATAGGCGAGGAAGATGCCGAGGCCGACCTGCCGCGCCCCGGAAAACCGCAGCCGCTCGATCGCATAGGCGGCGAACACCGACGCCAGCAGCGACAGGAAAGTAGCGGCGGTCGAGATGATGATCGTGTTGAGCAGCCAGCCCGGATAGGAGGTCTCGAACAGGAGATAGCGGATATGCTCCAATGTCGGATGCACCACCCAGAACGGATTGAACTGCGCATAGTCGGTCATCTCGAGATTGGGCTTAACCGCCGTGATCGTCATCCAGTAAAACGGAAACAACAGCACGAAGACGAACACCAGCAGCGGCAGATAGACCGTCACCACGCGGCGCGGCAGGCTCTGCAGGTAGCCCATGCCGCCTTCGTCGATATCCCCACGTTTCGCCTTCCTTGTCGCGGCCGTCTTGACCATGTCAGTCTCCGCCGCCTTGTTGCCATTTGCGGCGTTGCAGGCCGAAATAGCTGAACAGGATCGCCGCCAGCAGGAACGGGATCATGGCCACCGCGATGGCCGCGCCCTCGCCAAGCTGGCCGCCGGAAATGCCGCGCTGGAAAGACAATGTCGCCATCAGATGCGTGGCATTCACCGGTCCGCCCCGGGTCAGCACGTAGATCAGCTGGAAATCGGTGAAAGTGAACAGCACCGAGAAGGTCATGGTGATGGCGATGATCGGCGTCAGCAGCGGCAGAGTCACATAACGAAACAACTGCCAGCGACTGGCGCCGTCGAGCGTGGCCGCCTCGTAGAGCGACTGCGGAATGGTCTGCAGGCCGGCGAGCAGCGTGATGGCGACGAAAGGAATGCCGCGCCAGACGTTGGCGGCGATAACCGAAGCGCGCGCATTCTCCGGATCGCCGAGGAAATTGATGCGGTGGTCGATCAGGCCCATTTGCTGCAGCGCCCAGGACAGGATCGAGAACTGCGAATCGTAGATCCACCAGAAGGCAATGGCTGACAGTACGGTGGGCACCACCCACGGCAGCAGGACTATCGCGCGGAAGAACGATTTGAACGGCAGGTTTTCATTGAGGATGAGCGCCAGCCAGAGGCCGAGCACGAACTTCAGGATCGAGGCGCTGACCGTGTAGAGCAGCGTGTTGAAGACGGAGAGCCAGAAGACGGTGTCATTCCAAAGGTACTGATAATTCTCGACGCCGATGAAGATGCCGGGGCGGCCGATCCGGGCATCGGTGAAACCGAGCCAGACGCCCAGCCCGAGCGGATAGGTCAGGAAGACCAGCAGCAGCGCCGCCGCCGGCAGCATGAAGCCGAAGCCCAGCGCGTTGCGGCTTTCGGAGATCCGCGAAAGCATCGACGGACGCGGCTGGGCGGCAACGGACGGCACGGCCATGGAGGGCTCCTCATCGGGGAATCAGGTCACGGCGTCAACGGCCGCCATGGGATTGTGCGACGGGCCGGGCAGCGCACTAGACGCTGCCCGGCGGTGCCGTGATCAAACGCGGTAGTAGTGGTTGGCGCGCTTCTCCGCCTCCTCCATCGCCTCCTGCGGCGTCGCCTGGCCGGTCACCGCCTTGGCAAACATGTCGACCAGGACATAGTCGGCCATGGTCGCCGCCGAGGCATAGCCGAGCGGCCCGGCATAGCCGTTGGGGCGCAGCGTCGCCGAGGCCTTGGCATAGGCGGCATTGTTCGGGTCGGCCGTCCACACTGGATTGTTGTCGAAGGCCTTCAGCGTCTGGCAGCAATAGCCCGCCGAGGAGGTGATCCAGTCGGTCATCTGCGGATCCTCGAACATGAACTGCAGATAGGCCTTGGCCGCATTGGGGTAGGGCGTGTAGTTGAAGATGACGGCGGTGGTCACCTGGAACAGTTCGACCGATTTCCCGACGGGACCGATCGGCAGGTTGGTGGTGCGGATGTCCTTGGCGATCTCAGCCAGCTTCGGATCGTTGTCCTTGTTGATCTTGGCCGTATTGTAGGCGGAAATGCCGTTGGCGATGACGCCGAGTTCGCCGGCCAGGAAGGCGCGGTTGTTATTGACGTCGAGCCAGCTTTCGGTCCCGGGAATGAAGGTCTTGTAGAGTTCCTGCGCGTATCCGATCGCCTTTAGCGTCTCGGGGCTGTTGATCGCCACCTTGCCGCTCTCGTCGACCATCTGGCCGCCATGGCTCCACAGCAGCCAGTGCGCGTAATTGTTGCCGTCGCCGACGCCGTGGCCGTGCGTGAAGCCGGCCGGATGTCCCTTCGCCTGCAACGCCTTGCAAAGCTCGAGGAAGCCTGCCGTGTCCTTCGGAAATTCGGAGAAGCCGGCCTCCTTCACCCAGCTTTCGCGATAGACGATGGCATTGCCGATCGTGGCCAGCGGCAGGCCGACGAACTTGCCGTCCCGCGTCGCATATTGCTTTGGTCCGTCGTGCCAGCCGCCATATTTCGAGCCCAGATAGTCGCCGAGCTCGGTCACGTCGTGCAGCTTGTCGGGATATTGATGCGGGTCGTCGAACCAGACGAACATGAGGTCCGGCCCGGAACCGACATTGGCGGCGACCGCTGCCTTGGGGCGAATGTCCTCCCAGCTTTCCTTGTCGACACGAACCTCGACACCTGTCGCCTCGGTGAAGCGCTTGGTGTTGGCCAGCCATTGATCCTCATCGCCCTTGACGAAGGGCGACCAGCGCAGCAGCCGCAGCTTTGCGCCTTCCTCGGGCTTGTATTTCAAGCCCTCCTGGGCAAAAGCCGGCGAGCCGACGAACCGGCTTCCCAGAGCTCCCGCCGCGGCACCTGCGGTCGTGCGGATTACATCGCGTCTCGTGAATTTCATGGTCGTCTCCTCCGGTTTATCTTCCTTGCTATGCGGTCCTTACCATCCGTTACGCGTTTCAAATCGTGTTCCGGTCTTGCCGTCAAAGAGATGAATCAGGCCAGGCGCGGCAGAGAGCCGTATGGATTCGCCCGGTGTTAAGGCATGGCGTTCGCGGAAATTGGCGACGATCTCGTCGCCGCCGGCGGTGCGGCCGATGATCTGCACTTCCGACCCGGTCGGCTCGACCACCGCGACGGTGACTGGAATGCCTTGGTCTGACGATAGCCGCAAATGCTCGGGCCGTATTCCCAGCACCACCGGATGACCGTTGCCAACGGCCGGCGCGCCGGCCAGCGGCACGGAAATTCCCCCGGCGCCGCGAAAGGACGGAGACCCGTCGGTGACGATCTCGCCCTTGATCAGGTTCATGGCGGGCGAGCCGATGAAACTGGCAACGAAGAGATTGTTGGGCCTGTCGTAGAGCTCCAGCGGCGGGCCGATCTGTTCGACGATGCCGTCATGCATGACGACGATCTTGTCGGCCATGGTCATGGCCTCGATCTGGTCGTGGGTGACATAGACTGTCGTCGTCTTGAGCCGCTGGTGCAGTTCCTTGATCTCGGCGCGCATCTGCACCCTGAGCTTGGCGTCGAGATTGGAGAGCGGTTCGTCGAACAGGAAAACCTGTGGATCGCGCACGATCGCCCGGCCCATGGCGACGCGCTGGCGCTGGCCGCCGGAAAGTTGGCGCGGATATCGCGTCAGCAATGGCACCAGCCCGAGGATTTCGGCGGCGCGCTGAATGCTGGTAGCGCAATCGGCCTTCGAAACACCTTTGAGCATGAGCGAGAACGCCATGTTCTCGGCGACCGTCATGTGCGGGTAGAGCGCGTAGTTCTGGAACACCATGGCAACGTCGCGCTCTTTCGGCGCAACGTTGTTGACGACCCGATCCCCGATCGCGATCTCGCCCCGAGAAATCTTTTCCAGGCCGGCGATCATCCTGAGAAGGGTCGATTTTCCGCAACCCGACGGGCCGACCAGCGTGACGAATTCGCCGTCGTCGATATCCACACTGACGCCATGCAGGACCTCGACGGTACCGAACGATTTGTAAACATCGCCGATCGCGACAGACGCCATCGATCTCCTCCCGAATGCTTCTTGCGACGCCCCGAAGGAAACCGCTCCTCTCCCGCCTCGCGACCGTCTCCCATTCCCCCAACAGGTCGCGTGACGATCAGACGGTAGCGCTACCAAGCCTGCCTGTAAAGCGGCCATGCGGCCGGTGCTCTTGTCGTTCGGAACACCGGCGCAATGACCGGTTCGCCGGCAAACTACCCCCCATTCACAAAAGCCAGCACCAGCTTCTGCAGGTTTCCGCCGGGGCCGAATTCGACCCGGTCGAAGTCGCGGCTCGCCTGCCGCTGAGCCAGCGAGATCTGGGCGAGTTGCCTCGTCAGCTCGGTTCTGATCTTGCTGCAGGCGGGGTCATCAGTAACGGTCAGGCCGACGCTCACCGCCTCGATCTTGCGCACCATCTCGGCGATGGCTGCGCCATGCACTCTCTCGTGGGCGGCGAGCCCGGCGATGAACACCGTCCAGTTCTTCTGGACGGAAGCCGGCAACGGTTCGGCCGGCTTCGGCAAGGTGTAGGTGATGATCAGTTTCGGGCGCGCCGATTTGAGCACGCAGGCGTCGCCTTGCGGCCTGTAGTCCCTGGTCCAGGTCAGCTTGAAATTGGTGTGCGCAATGACCCGACCCTTGCCGAGCAAGGGGCCGGCTTCGCCGATCGCGGCATAGAGTTCCGGGCCGGTCCGCCCTGCGATGGCGTAGGTCTCGACCTTTTCGACCGGCTTCCAGTCGGCGCGTGCCGGCGACGCCAGCAGGGAGGCCGCGAACAGGAGAAAGAACATGGCTGGTTTCATGGAAACGTCAGAGACACTGGGCTGAGGCAAAGATCAACCCGGCGCAATGCACTCAGGTCCCACGGCAGGCCGCGTCATAGTCGGCCAGCACCTGATCGACAGCTTCGAGAAGGATAGCCTCGGGATTGCCCGCCGGCCCGAGTTCGGCCGGCAGCGCCGGCAGGAATTGCCGCATCAGCGTTTCGGGAATGGCAACGTCGTCCAGCGCCTTGCGCAGGCGCTCGACGGCCGCGACAGCGGTGGGGTTGCTCCAATAATAGCGGATGCGGTCGCTGTAGCTGTAATGCCGCTGCACATAGAGCTCTGCTTCATTGCCATGATAGTGGCTGTGCCAATGGCCGGGGGCTGCCAGCATCGCGCTTTCCATGGTCCGGGCGAGCGACCGGTCGCCATAGTCCCTGGCCATTTCGGAGGCGATCAGGTCGAGCCCGTAAAGCGCCTCGCGCAAGGCGAAGGTCAGGCCGGGGCCGACCTTGAGGATAGGAAAGCCGTTTGCGATCAGCGCGGTCAAAGCCGCACGGGTCTGGTAGTCGGTCGAATGCGCCTCGTAGACGAGCGACGGCTGCTCATCGAGCAAGCCGGTCAGGCCCTTGGATTTTTCGGGCGCGTAGGCGACGACATTCTGGCTGCCGAATTCCACGCCCGGCTGCACCACCACGGCCATGACGCGGCTGAACGCCTCGGTCAGGCCTTCGCGGGCAAAGATCTCCCGGTGAACCTCGATCGTGCGCCGCGCCGCCGCCGCCTCGGTCGGCTTCAACTCGCTGATCGCATGGTCGACGCCGCCGGGGGCGGGGACTTCGGTGCCGATGATGTAGACCGGCAAGGTGCTGCCTGCGGCGTGCGCGCCCGTTTCGGCCGCCTTTGCCAGTCGCGCCGCCCGGGTGGCGATGGTCTCGTCGTCAAGCGCCGCCGGCTCGCCGGCGCAGCCCATCGATGCGTCGAGATGGATCTTGGTGAAGCCGGCCGCGATATAGGCGCCGACCATGGCCTCGGCCTTGTCCATCGCCTGCGCCGCCGGCTCTGCGCGCCACGGGTTCGGTCCCAGATGGTCGCCGCCGAAGATGATGCGCGAGGCTTCCAGCCCCTCGCGACAGGCGATCTCCAGCACGAAGGCGACGAACAGCGCCGGGGTCATTCCGGTATAGCCGCCGAACTGGTTGACCTGATTGCAGGTTGCCTCAATCAGCAGGTTTTTCTCCCTGTCGGCAACGGCGCGCCTGATCGCCGTCTGGATCACCAGCGGATGCGCGGAGCAGATCGAGGTGATGCCGTAGGGCGAGCCGTTTTTGCGCGCGCTGGCGAGGCCTGCAAGCGGGTTGGCGCTCATGTCCGTCTCGCTGTTCCCTTGATGAATTGGTCAAGCGCATCGAAGCCGGCGGTGCCTTCCATCGGGCCGCGCCGGGTGATGTTGCGGGCGCCGGCGGCATTGGCATAAAGCAGCGCCTTGCCGGGCTCCATCCCCTGGCGGCGGCAAGTCAGGTAGGTGGCGCCAAAGCAGTCGCCGGCGCCCGTCGGGTCGACTTCCTCGACTTGGAAACCGGCGCAGTCGATCCTGGCGCCGTCGGCGCCGAACCAGGAAGAGCCGTCAGCACCGCGCTTCAGCACGATCTCGCCGACGCCCCTGGCAAACAGCGCCGCCACCGCCTGATGCTCGTCATCGACGCCCGCCGTAGCGAGCAATTCGTCGCCGGACGGCAGCAGCAGGTCGGCATCGTCGATGAGGGCGGAAAACAGTGCGCCGTCGGAGCCGTCGATCAGCTCCTTGCGCACATTCGGGTCGAATGAGGTCGAGCCGCCGCGGGCACGAACCGCCTGCACTGCGTAGCTGACGATCTCCTTCAGCCCTGCCACCGACAGCGTCGATCCCATGATATGCAGATGGCCGGCCCTGTCCGCCAGCAGGCGCGCAGCAGTGGTCAGGTGGATCTGCCCGGCGGCGGATTCGGCGATGTTGTAGACGAAGTCCCTGATACCATCGGGCCGGTAGCGCACGAAGGCGCATCCCGTCGGGAAGCGGTCGCTGATATCGACGGCTGAGACGTCGACGCCGTCGAGCTCCAGCCTGTCCAGGTTGAGCGTGCCGAAATCGTCGCGGCCGACGCAGCCGATAATGCCGGCGCCGCCTCCCAGCCGGGCGACCTGATCGATGAAGATCGCCGGCGCACCGCTGGGGAATGGCCCGACAAGCGATTGCGGCTCGAGGAAGCCGAAACCCAGTTCCGTCGCCATGATCTCGACCAGGATTTCGCCGGCGACAATCGTTGGCCCCACGGCCTCGGCGGCGATCTCGCTTCGGCGCGAAAGGCTCATGCTTGCGATTCCTCTCACACGCAAACTGATTGCTTGCCCGCGCAGTTATCCGACGCAAATGTTTATCGGGTAAATCGCACATACAGCGAAGTCAATAAAACTCTACATGCGTATAGTTTATCTGTTTCCGCGCGTACACATTGCAGGATTCGGGTGGCTGGGATCGTGGCACCGTGCAAATCAGGCGTCGACCGCAGCGAAAGGACAGCCATGCTCACGCTTCATGATTATTTGCCGTCGCAAAACGGTTGGAAGGCGAGGGTCGTGCTCGGCCTGCTCAACATTCCCTATGAAAGCCGCCTGGTGTCGATTTTCGAGGGCGAGAGCCACACCGACGCCTTCCTGAAGCTCAACCCGGCCGGCGCCGTTCCTGTGCTCGAACTCGAGGATGGCCGTGCGATCGCCGAATCGAATGCGATCCTCATTTATCTCGCCGAAGGCACGCCCTTGCTGCCGGCGGATCGCTATGTCAGCGCGAAAGTTATGCAATGGCTGTTCTTCGAACAGTACCATGTCGAGCCGGTCATCGGCTCCCTGCGCTTCTGGACGCTGGCCGGAAGGCTGGAGCGCAACCAGGCGACGCTTCCGGCCAAGCGCGAAGCCGGCGCCCGCACGCTGGCAGCGCTGGAGCGGAGCCTGAACGACACGCCGTTCCTTGTCGGCGACATGCTCACCATCGCCGACATTGCTGTCTATGCCTACGGCCACCGTGCCGAAGATTGCGGCTTTGCGCTGGCGGCTTATCCGGCGGTTCGTGCCTGGACGGGCCGGGTACGCGACGCCATCGGTCCCGGCTATCCCGTGCATCTCTACAGCATCGATCGGCATTCGGCTGCTTGAAGGCAAAAGGCGCGTTCACCTTGCTTAGTCGAAAAGAAGACCCAGATTCTGCTTTGTCGGCGGCTTTCGCTTGCAATCCGTTGACTGGATGGCCGGATCCCGGCGTCAACTCGACGACCGGCCGGCACTTAGCATGGAGGTGACCATGACACGCGACGACATCATTTCGGTGTTGGGGCCGGTAGACGAGGCGGTCATAGCCGACATCGCGCTGACCGGCGCCACCCTTCAAGAACTGCGCGAGGCGTTCGCCTGGCTCGGTGCCGACGAGGCGCTGGTCAACGAGGGCCGCCCCTTGCCGGGAACGAAGGTGGCGCGGCTGATCGAACTCCTCGATATGCCGGACGACGAGGACGGTCCACAGGCGGTGGCGGCGCAGGGGTTAGGGCAGTAGGGCCCTGACTACTGCGGTTTCCCATTCACTTCACGCCCTCGACAGCAGCCGGCGCATGATCAGCGAGGCATGGCCGGCGACGCCGTGCGCGGCCGGGCGGTGTTCGACCACCTCGAAACCGTGCTTGCGATAGAAGGCGATCGCCCGGTCGTTGCCCTCGATCACTTCCAGCGCAATGCTGGGGATGCCGGCATGCGCGACAAGCACCGCGTGCAGCAGGTCGGTGGCGAGCCCGCTGCCGAACTCTGACTTGTCGATGTGCAGCCGGTCGAGCAGGACATCGCCACGATCGTCCATCGCCGCCATCGCGTAGCCGGCGATCGAACCGTCCGGCCGTTCGGCCACGAACGACATCTTGTTGTCGTCCAGAAGTTCGGCTGCCAGCCGCTCGGGCGCATGCTTGTCGTCCGAGAGGCGTGCCGTGGTCTCGGGTCCCAGGATCGGCGAATAGGTGCGCCGCCAGGAGTCTCCCAGCAGCCGCGACACCGACGGCACGTCCTTTGCGGTCATGGTTCTGATCTCGGTCATGGCTGTGCCATCATGCCAAGCTCGCGCCGGCAATCAAGCTGCACGACGCGCGATCTGCTTCTTCGTCGTCTTGGTGCGATCTGGGCTGCGCGACGTTTCTGCGAGACGTACATCACCCAATCCTGCCAACACCACCGGAGCATGGTCCTTGAATCTGACGACAAGGTCGAGTTCGCCCCCGAGAGCCTTAACGTAGCCGCGCAAGGTCGACAGAAGAAAATCCGACCGCTTTTCGAGCTGGGCAACGGAGACCTGTTTCTTGCCCAACTTGCGGCCGACATGCTCCTGTGTGAGTGCCCGAGCCTTGCGAAGCTGCTGAAGGGTTTCAAACTCCTCAAGCAGCTCCCTGGTACGGAGGTCGGACGCCTTGATCAGTTCGGGAGACATCGTTTCGGCAAATACGTCATCGGCGGAAATGGCCATCACTTCTTCTCCTTCTTGTGCCCTTCCTTGGCAGTTTTCTGCCCCTCTTTCACGCGCTTTAAATGGACGTCGAACCTCTTATCGGCGATCTCGATCAGCTTCTTGTAGAAGCGCTTCTCGTTGACGCCCGATTTATCTCCCGCAACAAGGAAAATGGCCTTTCTCTCAGGATCGAACGCGAACGCCACTCTCCACACGCCATCAGCAGCATCGAACCGCAATTCCTTCATGTTCGCGTGCCTTGAGTCGTTCAGCGTATCGACCCTCGGCCTGCCATAAGACGGACCCAGCTGCTTCAGAACATTTGCCAAAGCACGGATTTCGACCTTTACGTCGTCCTTCAGCTTGGAGAATTCCGTTCTGAAGTCATCATCGAATTCCACAATCCATGTCATTAAAGATAGCTTTCACCTTATATAATGTCAAGTGAATGTCATGGACGACATTATCTCGGTGTGCCGAAATCCTTACCGCCTCACCCGCGACTTCAGCCAACGATCGAAGGCCACGGCCAGGATCAGGATCAGGCCAATGACGATGCTTTGCGTGTAGGACGAGACATTGTTGAACTGCAGCCCGTTCTGCAGCACGCCGATCAGTGCAGCGCCCACCACCGTGCCGCCGACCGAGCCGATGCCACCGAATAGCGAGGTGCCGCCGATGACGACGGCGGAAATCACCGTAAGTTCGTAACCGATCCCGGCTACGGCTTCGGAGGAGTTGAGCCGTGCTGACAAAACGAAGGCCGCCAGCCCGGCGAAGAAGCCGACGATGACATAGACCGAGATCAGAATGCGGTCGACGCGCAGGCCCGACAGGCGTGCGGCCTCGGCATTGCCGCCGACGGCATAGACGGCGCGGCCATAGCGCGTATAGCGCAGCACGATGTGGCACAGGATGGCCGCCGCCGCGAAGATGATCGCCGGCACCGGCACCGGTCCGATGAGCCCGGTGCCGAACCAGCGCATCGAGGCGTCGAAACCGGAGATCGGTCCGCCATTGGAGATGGTCAGCGTCAGGCCGCGAAACACGGTGAGCCCACCCAGCGTGACGACGAAGGGCGGCACTTTCAGCCGGGTGATGGCAAAGCCCTGGACGCCGCCGGCCAGCGCCCCGACAGTGACGGCGGCAAGCAAGGCGGCGAACCAGCCATAGCCTTGCGTGCCCGTGGTCGACAGCGACAGCGTGTTGGCGGTGCCGCCCTTGGCCACCACCGCGGCCACCATGCCGCAGAAGGCGAGCAGTGAGCCGACCGACAGGTCGATGCCGGCAGTGAGGATGACGAAGGTCATGCCGAGCGCGATCAGCCCGGTGATCGAGATCTGCCTCAAAATGTTGAACAGGTTGATTGGATCGATGAAGCTCGGCTTCAGCACGGTGAAGATGACGATCAACACCGCCAGGAACATCAGCGGCCCAAAACTCATCAGAAGCCGCGCGATGTTGATGCCGCTGCGCTGGGTCTGTTCGGTGGTGCTGGTCATTGCGTTGCGTCCTGCTTGCGGTCGAGCGCCATCAGTTCCATCAGTTTTTCCTCGGTCGCTTCGATGCCCGGCATTTCGCCAGTGATACGGCCGCGCCGCATCGTAACGATGCGATCCGACACTGCCAGCACCTCCGGCAGTTCCGACGAGATCATCATGATGGCGATGCCGCGCGCAGCCAACTGGACCAGGATCTGGTGCACTTCGGCCTTGGCGCCGACATCGACGCCGCGCGTCGGCTCGTCGACGATCAGTACTTTCGGGTCGCGCGCCAGCCAGCGGGCCAGGATCACCTTTTGCTGATTGCCGCCGGACAGGCCCTCGATCGCCTGCTCGGGCGAGGCCATGCGGATCGACAGTGCCTTGCGATAGCCGGCCAGCGCCTCGCGCTCGCGCCGTTCGGCCATGAAGCCGGCCCCATTGCTGT
Source organism: Mesorhizobium sp. C416B (assembly GCF_030323165.1). Classification (NCBI taxonomy): domain Bacteria; kingdom Pseudomonadati; phylum Pseudomonadota; class Alphaproteobacteria; order Hyphomicrobiales; family Phyllobacteriaceae; genus Mesorhizobium; species Mesorhizobium sp. C416B. The sequence goes on along the minus strand of NZ_CP100471.1, from coordinate 1,127,105 downwards.
AGCGGCCGAGCGAGGCGATCGAGAAATTGTTGAGAATGCCCAGTGCTGCAAAGATCGCCTGGTGCTTGCGGTCTTCCGGCACCAGCCCGATGCCGAGTTTGATGGCGTCTGCGGGGGAGGCCGGGGCGATCGGCTTACCGTCGAGCGCAATCGTGCCGGCGGCGATGCGGTCGGCGCCGAAAATGGCGCGGGCAAGCTCGGTGCGGCCGGAACCGACGAGGCCGGCAACGCCGAGGATTTCGCCGGCCTTCAGATCGAGGTTGACGCCTTCGAGTACGATGGCATGCGGCGCCAACGGGTCGCGTACCGTCCGCAGCCCGCGCACCGAGAGCCTGACCTCGCCGGCGACATCGCGCTGCGTCGGCCGCGCGTAGAGCTCGGAGGCGGCGCGGCCGACCATCTTCTCGATGATCTTCGGGATCTGGATCGGCTGGCCGTCACGGTCGAGATGACCGGCCAGCCTGCCATCCCGCAGCACGGTCATGCGGTCGCAAATGGCGGACGCTTCCTCCAGCCGGTGGGTGACGAACATGATGGCGACACCGTCCTTGCGCAGCCTGTCCATGATCGACATCAGTTTCTGCACCTCGGTCTCGGTCAGCGCCGAGGTCGGCTCGTCCATGATGATCAGGCGGCTTTCCAGCGACAGAGCGCGGGCGATTTCGACCAGCTGCTGTTCGGCTACCGACAGCGAGGACACCGGCGTCGCCGGATCGATGTCGAGACCGACGCGGGCGATGATCGCGCGCGAGGCGTCCTCCATCCTGCGCCAGCTGACCAGCCCGAGCGGCCCGAGCGGCGCGCGGCCGATGAAAATGTTTTCCGCAACCGTCAGCGTCGGGATCAGGCTCAGTTCCTGATAGATGGTGACGATGCCATGCCGCTTCGCATCCTGCGGACTGGACGGCGCGTAGTCGGCGCCGTCGAAGACGATGCGGCCGCTTGACGGCGGCATCACGCCGGACAGGATTTTCAACAGCGTCGACTTGCCGGCGCCGTTCTCGCCGAGCAGGCCAAGGATCTCACTGGGCCGCACCTCGAGCGAAACGTCGATGAGCGCGGTGACGCCGGAAAAATGCTTGGTCACGCCTTCGACGGAAAGGAGCGGTGGCGATGATGCGGTGGGTTCAACGGCGGACAAGCATTGCTCCCGGATTGCGATAGGCAGCGGGACAGCGCCCCCCTCTGTCCTGCCGGACATCTCCCCCACACGGGGGGAGATCAGCAGTTTTGCCGGCAGCACTATTTCTATAACGTTGGCGATTGGCGAAAGCAGACGTGACGGCCAATCTCCCCCCAAGTGGGGGCGGTGTCCGGCAGGACAGAGGGGGGCGCGACAGAGCGCGACCTCCACCCGTCATGGGCCCTACTCTCACTTCGTCTCGTTCAACCTCTCCGCCTTGTCGAGATTGTCCTTGCCGATGACGATCGGCGTCAACAGCACCAGCTTCTCCTTCGGCTGGGTCTTGTCCCTGGCGAAGGCGACCGCTATCTGCACCGCCTTGCGCGACTGTTCGCCGGGGAACTGCTCGACCGTGCCGGCGAGCTTGCCGTCGCGCACGGCGACCAGCGCTTCCGGCAGCGCGTCGAAGCCGTAGATCTTGACGTCGGTGAAGTTGCGCGCGGCACAGGCTTCGAGCGCGCCGAGCGCCATGTCGTCATTGGCGCAGATGATGGCGTCCGGCTTGCCGTTGGCGGCAAGCCCGGCCTCGGTCACCGACAGCGCTTCGGCGCGGGCGAAGTTGGCGGTCTGCTCGAAGATGATCTGGTACTTGTCCTTGAGCGGATCGAGCACATTGTGGACGCCTTTGTTGCGGTCGATCGCGGGCCCGGCACCCGGCTGGCCCTGCAAATGGAACAGCTTGGCGCCGTTCGGGAACGCCGCCACCATGGCCTGCGCCTCGGCTTCGCCACCCTTGACATTGTCAGCGCCGACATGGGCGAGAATGCCCTCGACGCCGTCGACGCGGCGGTCGATCGTCACCACCGGAACGCCGGCCTTGACCGCTTCCTCGATCGCCGGCGCCAGCGCGTTGACGTCAAGCGGCGAAATCACGATGGCGTTGACCTTCTGCACAAGTGCGGCCTCGATGTCGGCGGTCTGCTTCGGCGCCGAGTTCTGGCCGTCGCTCTCGGTCAGATTGACGCCTTGCGCCTGCGCCTCCGCCTTGATCTCGTTCAGCATGTGCACAAAGAACGGAAAGCCGAGATTGGGCACCGAGCCCAATATGGTCAATTTGTCGGCGGCAAAGGCCATGGGCGCGGCCAGCGCCATGGCGCCGGTCGCCACGGTCGACAACAGGAATTCGCGTCTGTTCATCAGATATCCTCCACATGAACGCAGGAGCCCGAAACCGGGAGCGGCTCGGGACGGTCCTTGCGTCAATTCAAAAATGGAGTGTCCTGTGAACGCCCCGAGGGGACGCGAGGCGCTCCAGCCGGTCCGCCGCAACGTTCTCCTCCGCACGGCGCCGACCGGAGGATGCTAGCCAAGGAAAATCGATTACGCAAGGTGAGGCGAGGGGCTGAAACTGCTAATCTCCCCCCTTGTGGGGGAGATGTCCGGCAGGACAGAGGGGGGCGCTGTCCTGCCGACATTGGCCAATTTCACTTACATCTTTGAGCTAACCTCTACGCAGAATACTTGATGCGGGCGATCCTTCGCGCCCCCCTCTGCCTTGCCAGGCATCTCCCCCACGAGGGGGGAGATTGGCAGCTTAGACGCCTCTACCGATCGATCGTCGTCATCACCCGCTCATTGTAGCGCGGCCCTGAGACCTTGCCGGGCGCAAGGGCTGCGTCGAGCGCAGCAGTCTCGGCCGGGTCGAGCTGGATCGCGGCCGCAGCAACATTTTCTTCGAGATACTTGCGCCGCTTTGTCCCCGGGATCGGCACGATGTCAATGCCGAAACCGTCGCCCTTGCCGAGCACCCAGGCCAGCGCGATCTGTGCGGGCTTTGCCCCTTTGGCCGCGGCCACCTCCTGCACCGCAGCCGCAGCCGCGACATTAGCGTCGTAGTTGGCGCCCTGGTAGCGGGGGTCGCCGCGGCGGAAATCGCCTTCCGGATAATCCTCGGCGCGCTTGACGTCGCCGGCGAGGAAACCGCGGCCGAGCGGCGCGAACGGCACCAGGCCGATGCCGAGCTTTTTGAGCAGCGGGATGATCTCCGGCTCCAGATTGCGCTCCCAAAGCGAATACTCGCTCTGCAGCGCCGAGACAGGGTGCACGGCATGCGCACGGCCGATATTCGCCGCGCCCGCTTCCGACAGGCCGAAGAAGCGCACCTTGCCATCGGCAACCAGCCGGCCGACCGTGCCGGCGACGTCTTCCATCGGCACCGCCGGATCGACGCGATGCTGGTAGTAAAGGTCGATATGGTCGGTGCCGAGCCGCTTCAGCGAGCCCTCCAGCGCCTCGCGGATATGGTCGGGCCGGCTGTCACGCTCCGTGCCGACCTGTCTGCCGTTTTCGATGCGGAAGCCGAATTTGGTGGCAAGGGTTACCTCATCGCGCCGGCCCTTCAGCGCCCGCCCGAGCAGTTCTTCATTGGCATAGGCGCCGTAGACTTCCGCCGTGTCGAGGAAGGTACAGCCGAGTTCGATGGCTCGGTGCAGGGTGGCGATCGATTCCGCCTCGTCGGCAGGGCCGTAGGACTGGCTCATGCCCATGCAGCCGAGGCCGATCACCGAGACCTGCAGCCCCTGGCTGCCGAGTTTGCGGGTGCTGAGGGTCATTGCCGTTCTCCTTGGGGCTGAGGAAAACTATAGCGGCCGCTCCTCCAGTTTCCATAGCTGTTCGGCGGAAGAACAGCGCTTCCCTTGACAAAACCCAGCCGCAAGCGCCTTTGCTGGCGGCCATTGGGGGCCATGGGGATACCAATGAAGAAGATCTACGAGAAGCCGACGCGGAACCGGCGTCAGCAGCTCTCGCGCGTCACCGCGCTCATAATTCCTTCGGACCACTAACCGAATATTGTCGTCGTCATTGCAAAGCCCACTGCCGAGGCGCAGCGGTTTTTTGCTGCCGCCGGATCGTAGCGCTGCCAGAAGCAGGCGGTCAAAATTGACAGAGCAGCCGATCTCCAGCATCCTTATGCCGCCGCCATGTCTTGCGGTCGTGTGTATGAGTGAGCCATGGCCAGTTCCGTCACCAGCCAGAATTCCAAGCGCGCCGCGGTGCGCAAGGCGCTCGACCGCCACAAGGTCTACGTCACCGCGCAAAGCTTTTCCGGCGGCGTCTACTCGGCCCGCGTGCTGGTCGACGGCGAGGCCTACTGGGTCGACGAGTTCCGGCTGAGCCAGCTCCAGCAAGGGCTGTCCCCGGCCGAGCTAGACCTGACGCCGGCCACCGACGATTGAGTGTGAACGCCGTTCCTTCGCACCGCGCTGGGAAATTTGAAATGTTGGCGGGACAGCACTGTGCAGGAACGCTGCGCAGGGAAGGTTCGTCCGCCGCCGCCGCTCCCGCCTGACCCATGCCAACCCCGCCAACACTCAAGGCCTATCGCGCCAAGCGCGAATTTACGAAGACGCCGGAACCGGCGGGCGGGGTCATTTCAGGCGACGGCAACCGCTTCGTCGTCCACAAGCATCACGCCACCGCCGACCATTACGATTTGCGCCTGCAGGTCGGCGGCGTGCTGAAAAGCTGGGCGGTGCCGCGCGGGCCCTCGCTCAACCCGGCCGACAAGCGGCTCGCAGTCGAGACCGAGGACCATCCGCTCGAATATATCGACTTCGAGGGCGTCATTCCCGAAGGCGAATATGGCGGCGGGCCGATGATCGTCTGGGACACCGGCACCTGGGCACCGATGGACGATGTCGACAAGAGCCTGCGCACCGGCGCCTTCAAGTTCCGGCTGGCCGGCGCCAAGTTGAATGGCGGCTGGATGCTGACCCGTCTGAAGCCCAAGCCCGGCGAAGACAGCGAGAAGAAAAACTGGCTGCTGTTCAAGGAGCGCGATCTCGCCGCCGATGCCGGCCTCGACATCCTGGAAGCGCGGCCGGAAAGCGTGAAGTCCGGCAAGCGGATCGAGGAGCTGGTGGCGCCGCCGAAGAAGCCGGCCCGCCTGCCGCCCAAACCCGGCGCGCTGAAACCCGGCGCGCTGCCCGGCGCTGTCAGGGGCGATCCGCCGTCGCGCATCGAGCCGCAGCTCGCCACGCAGGTGCCGAAGCCACCGGGTGGGCCAGTGGAAGACACAGGTGAACTCTGGTTGCACGAAATAAAATTCGACGGCTACCGTACCATGGCGCATATCGCCGATGGCGAGGTCAGGCTGATCACCCGCGGCGGCATCGACTGGACGAGGCGTTACGGCGACCTGCCGCAGGCATTCGCCCGGCTGCCCCTCAGCCAGGCGATCATCGACGGCGAGATCATGGTGCTGGACGAGAAGGGCATCTCGCGTTTCGCGCTGCTGCAGGATGCGCTGTCGGCGGGTGCGGGCAGCAAGCTCCATTTCTATGCCTTCGACCTGCTGCATCTCGACGGCTGGGACCTCCGCAAGGCGCCGCTCGCAAAGCGCAAGGCCCTGCTCGCCGAACTGCTAGCCGGGCAGGGCGCTAACTCCGCCATCCAACTGAGCGACCATGTCGAAGGCGACGGACAGGGGCTTTACGATCAGGCCTCGATCCTTGGGCTGGAAGGCGTCGTCTCCAAGCGCGCCAACGCCATCTACCAGAGCGGCCGCACGAAGAGCTGGACCAAGGTCAAAGCGCTTGAGACCGGCGATTTCATCATCGCCGGCTACACCGTTTCCGACGCGGCCGAAGGACTGGCGGCAATCGGCATGGCTGAATTCGCGGATGGTGAACTGCACTATCGCGGCAAGGTTGGCACCGGCTTCGATGCCGCGACGGCGGGCGACTTGCTGGCCCGGCTGCAGCCGCTGCGCGACGGCGCGACAGCACCCGAGGGTGTGCCGCGCGAGATCATGCGCGAGATGAAATGGGTGCGGCCGATGCTGTCGGCCCGCATCCACTACGCCAACCGCACGGCCGACAATTCGCTGCGCCACGGTGTGTTTCGCGGCCTCAGGGATGTCGGCCTGTCGACGCCGGTGTCGCCGAAGCGCAAGCGGCTGATCGCCGAAGCCGATCTCGCAACCATCTGGGTGACCAATCCGGAGCGGCGGCTGTTCGGCAAGACCGGACCGACCAAACTCGACATCGCCGTCTATTACGCGCTGGTCGGCGATTTCATGCTGCCGCACATTATGGGCCGCCCGGTGTCGCTGGTGCGCTGCCCGACGGGCCTGCCGAAGGACTGTTTCTTCCAGCGCCACGCCTTCACCGGCATGCCGCCGTCGGTGGTCACTTTTGACGCCACCAACTTCGAAGGTGAAACCAAATCCTATCTGTCGGTCGAGGGAGCAAAAGGCTATCTGGCACTCGCGCAGTTCGGCGTCGTCGAGTTCCACACCTGGGGCACGCATCGCTTGAGCCTCGACAAGCCCGACCAGATCGTTTTCGATCTCGATCCGGGTGAGGGCATCGCCTGGCGCGAGGTGGTCGAGGCCGCCGTCCACATCAAGGGCGAATTGGAACGGCTCGGCCTGGTGCCGTTCGCCAAGACATCCGGCGGCGGCGGCATCCACATAACCGTGCCGGTGACGCAAAAGCAGAACTGGAAGAAGCTGCACCAGGCGACCAGCGCCATCTCCACGCATCTGGCGGCCACGGCGCCCGACACTTTCACCACCACAATGGGCAAGGAAAACCGGAAGCGCCGCATCTTCATCGACTACCACCGCAACGCGCGCGGCCACACCTCCGCGGCGCCTTATTCGCTGCGCGCCCGCACCAACCTGCCGGCGTCGACGCCGGTGAACTGGAGCGACCTTGAGACGATCGATGCGCCGCAGGATCTGAACTATTCCTCGCTGCCGGGGTTGTTGGCGACCTCGGGCGACCCCTGGGCGGACATGGAGGATTTCGCGAGGGATTTGCCGGCCTTCAAATAAGGTTTTTCTCCCCATTTCATGGGGGCGAGGAACCCAAGTCCATCGACGCTTCGGACAATTTGAATTATTCTCGGCCTTGGACCTTCAGGGCGACTGGAAGATTTCGCTAGGGATTTGCCTGTATCGTGCCCGGTCGGTGTAGGATTTCCGCAGCACCATTCGTCCTTTGGACGAAGCGCTGCAGTAAGCATGATCCCGAAAAGTGGGAACCGGTTTTCGGTTAAGATCATGCTCAGTCTGAAATGTCAGTGCATGGCCGCGTAGGAGAGTATCATGGCGCCCAGGGCAAGTTGGAAAGGTTACCTCAAGCTCAGCCTCGTCAGCTGTCCGGTCCGGCTCTATCCGGCAACGACGACCAGCGAGCGCATATCGTTCAACCAATTGCACAAGAAGACCCACAACCGCATCAACATGAAGCCGGTCGACCCTGAACTCGGCCTCGTCGAGCGCGCGGACCTGGTCAAGGGTTACGAATACGAGGACAAGCAGTACATCATCATCGATGAGGCCGACCTCGAAGCAGTGCGCATCGAATCCAATCACACGATGAACATCGAGGCCTTCGTCGACGAAGACGAGGTCGACGTCATTTATCAGGATGCGCCGTACTACATGGCGCCGGATGGCGCCATGGCGGAGGAAACCTTCGCCGTGCTGCGCGAGGCAATGCGCAAATCCGGCAAGCTGGCCATTGCCCGCCTTGTCCTGTCCAGCCGCGAGCGCGTGGTGACGATCGGCGCGCGCGAGAACGGCATGTTCGTGTGTACGTTGAGGAACCCGAACGAAGTGCGCGGCACGGCTGAATATTTCGGCAACATCCCGGCTGGCAAGCCGGATCCCGAAATGCTGCAATTGGCCGAAGCGCTGATCAAGCAGAAGGAAACCACCTTCGATCCGAAGAACTATGAGGACCGCTACGAGATCGCGCTGATGACGATGATCCGCGAGAAACTGAAGGGCCATAAGCCGATCATTGCGGCGGCGCCCGAGCGTGGCAATGTCATCAACCTCATGGACGCGTTGAAGGCGAGCCTGTCGCAATCAGCCAAGCCGCCGGCCAAGTCGAAGAGCAAGGCCGACGACGCTGAAAAACCTGCCGCCAAGGCTAAGGCGGGTGCGGCCAAGGAAAACCCGTTAAAGGCCAATCTGCTCAAGGCCGTCGGCAAGAGCAAGGGGTGACGGCGCCGACCGGTATAATCCCGGGCGCCGTCTTCGGCGCCATCGGCGCGCTGGCGGCATTTCCGCTGCGGCTCGCGGCCCGTGAGGTGGAGCGTCAGCACGGCCAGTTGCGGCGCGGCGTCACCAGGCGCACCAGCCATGTTGTGTTCGGCCGAACGCTGATCGCCAAGGCCGGCACGGCGAAGGGCGGCGATGCCGAGATTGAACGCCGTGTTGCCGCCGAGCGTGCCGCCGGCCGAACGCTCCTTAGCGAAAATGGCTTCCTGCGCCTGCTTGGTCTGATGAAGGCGCCGGAGGCGTCTTCGCTGTCCAGGCAGTCTCTCGTCGACCAGTCCAGACTGTCCGGTGCCGACCTCGACCTGCTCAGCCTGTTCGACGCCTTCGAGCACGATTGTGAACCCTACTCGTTCCGCGATCTGATCCTTGCCCGCAAATATGCCGGGCTGGTTGCCGGCGGTGCATCCTGGGGCGCGATCGCGCGCTCCGTGCATCGCTCCGGTCCGGTCGCTTCGCTCACCGCCAAATCGCTCAATGTCGGCTCGCAGCATGGCCGGCCCGATCAGATCTATCTCGAGGATGGCCAGAGCGAACTCGACGGCCAGCTGCTGTTCGATCTCGGCAGCGCAAGCGCAGCCGGCGACGACACGCTGGAAGAATTGTTCGCCGAGGCTGAAAGCGCGGAAGAGGAGGGCCGGCACGACGATGCCGCGGCGCTCTACCAACGCTGCCTCAGCATCGATCCGAGCGACGCCATCGCCGCGTTCAACCGCGCCAATTGCTTGCGTGGCGCCGGTCGCGTGGCCGACGCGGCGCATGACTATGCAAGAGCGATCAAGCTCGATCCGGCGTTCGTCGAGGCCTGGTTCAACCTCGCCGGGCTGATGAGCGACGAAGGCAAGATCGCCTCGGCGCGCCGGCATCTGGTCAAGGCAATCGCGCTCGACAAGAGCTACGCCGATCCGGTGTTCAACCTTGCCCGGCTGGAGTTCGACGCCGGCAATCTGACCGAAGCCCGCCGCCACTGGGTGCGCTATCTCGAACACGATGCTGACAGCGAATGGGCGCGCACTGCGCAAAAGGGGATACAGTTCGTCGATCTGCAGCTGGCGCGGACGGCGGGGTGAGGCTGCCGTGGATAATCTTGTTCAGATTTCGAGTATGGGATTAACCGCGTGCTTCATCGTTTTGGCGGTGCGGGAGGCCCGCGAGCTGCTCTTCTACTGGAGCAATGGCTGGAATTTTTTCGAAGACAGCAAAATCAATTGGGCCACATATTACAACCGCAGAACTTGGCCATTTCCCCAGCGCCCCGAGGACCGTATGTCGAACAAGCAGCGCGTTTGCTTCGGCCGGCCATTCTTCATCGTGCTCGTGGGGTTTTTTGCAGCCATTTTCACCCATGTTACCCTGCATCCGGAGCAGTGGCGTAAGGAAGTTCACGGTTCCAAAACCACCTACCACTATATCGGGGTCCCGCAGCCTGATGCCCACTAGCTTCCTCTTCGACGGCTTTGACACAGCCCCGGTCACCATCGTGCTGGCCCACGGCGCCGGCGCATCGATGGATTCGCCTTCGATGACCGCCACCGCCAAGGCGCTCGCCACCGCCGGCTTCCAGGTCGCGCGCTTTGAATTCCACTATATGGCGGCCCGCCGCTATGGCCAGCGCAAGCCGCCGCCGCGCGCCGAGACGGTCAACCCGGAATACATAAAGGCCATCGCCGATCTGAGAGCCATGGGCGTCACCGGGCCGCTCATCATCGGCGGCAAGTCGATGGGCGGGCGCGTCGCCTCGATGGTTGCCGACGAGATGTTCGCCAAGGGCGAGATTTCGGGCCTCGTCTGCCTCGGCTATCCCTTTCATCCGCCGGCCAAGCCAGAGCAGCTCAGGACAAAACATCTCGCCGACCTCAAGACGCCGACGCTGATCTTCCAGGGCACCCGCGACGAGTTCGGCACGAAAGAAGAGGTCGCGACCTACGGCCTTTCCAAAGCCATCGAGGTGATCTGGCTGGAGGATGGCGACCACGACCTCAAGCCGCGCAAGAGCGTGTCGGGTTTTTCGACCGCCGATCATTTGAAGACGCTGGCCGGGACGGTGAAGGCGTGGACAGGGCGGATCGTTTCCTGATCGCCAAATGAAAATCGCCACCTTCAATATCAACAACGTCAACAGCCGGCTGCAAAACCTGCTGGCATGGCTGGCGGCAGCCAAGCCAGATGTCGTCTGCCTGCAGGAGCTGAAGGCGCGCGACACGCAGTTTCCGCGCACGGCGCTGGCCGACGCCGGCTATGGCGCGGTGTGGAAGGGCGAACCGACCTGGAACGGCGTCGCCATACTGGCGCGAGGATCCGAGCCGGTGCTGACCCGTGACGTCCTGCCCGGCGATACCGGCGACAAGCAGAGCCGCTACATCGAGGCGGCGGTGTCGGGCATCGTCATCGCCTGTGTCTACGCGCCCAACGGCAACCCGCAGCCGGGGCCGAAATTCCAGTACAAGCTGGCCTGGCATGAAAGGCTGGAGGCGCATGCCGCAGAACTGTTCGACACCGGCCTGCCGGTGGCGCTGGTCGGCGACTACAACATCGTGCCCGAGCCGCGCGACATCTACGCCACCCGCTCCTATGACGACAACGCGCTGGTACAGCCGGAAAGCCGGGCGTCGTTCCAGCGTCTGCTCGAGCAGGGCTGGACCGATGCGCTGCGCAAGAAGCATCCGAAGGAAACGCTCTACACATTCTGGGATTATCGCCGCAACCGCTGGCCGCGCGATGCCGGGCTGCGGCTCGACCACATCTTGCTGTCGAAGAAACTGGCGCGCCGCCTCACCGCTGCCGGCATCGACCGCGATGTCAGAGGTGAGGACGGCGCCAGCGACCACGCGCCGGTATGGGTCGAATTGAAGTGAATTTGGCTGCGTGATCGCGCCCACTTTCGTGGGCGCAGTTTTGCACTATTTGTTTCGCTGCGGCGGCCGCATGATGAGCAAGGTGCGGCACCGGAGGGGGAGTCCGATGGACAGGTTGGCCGAAAGGCTGTTTGCGCTTCCGCTGCTGGCGGCCGCTTTGGCTTGTCTGGTGCGGGCGTATCTGCTGCTCGGCGACAGAGATTTCAGCTGGAGCGGGATCGACCACATGCTGCACGGCCCAGCCACGCTGCGACCGGTGGTGTTCCTGACCGTCGGCGGGCTTTGCCTGCTTGGCGCCCTGTTGTTCTGGGCCGGACTGCTGCCGGGTCGGCGAAGCCAGCCTGCTGGAACGCCGCTTTTTGGCCGCGACGCCGAGATGGAATCCAAGGGTCGCCCGGGCTGGCGGCGCGCCTTCCTCATGTTGCCGGTGCTCGCCGTGTTGGCGCTGCTGGCCGACCACTTCCCTTGGGCGCGTGACGCCGGCCCGGGCGCTGAGGTCGTCGCCCCGAGAGAGCCCAAAGCCGAGCCGAAGGGCCAGGATATCGCCGGCGTCCCACCGGACCTGGCGACGCCGGCGGTTCCACCGAGTTCGCCGCCGCTCGCCACGCCTCCCGAGCCAACCCCGCCTGAGCAGGCTGCCAAACCGCCGGAACCGGCGCAGCCTACGCCTCCGGCTGCTCCCCCTCGGCCGCCACAAGTCGCACTCGCTCCGGCGACACCGCCACCGCAAACCGTCGCGCCGTTGCCGCCGCCTCCGCCGGCGCTGCCGACCGAGCCCGACGGCCATCGCGACGCCGTCGTCTGGCTCGCCGTCTCGGCCGATGGCCGCGACATCATGAGCGCCAGCACCGACCATATGATCAAGCTCTGGGACATCGCCGGCAAGCGGCTGATCCGCAACCTTGGTGAACACAAGGACATGGCGCGCACGGCGCTGTTCATGCCCGACGGCGCAACCGCGCTGACCGCCGGCGACGATGGCGAGATCGTGCTGCGAAAGCTTGCCGACGGCGCGGTGCTGCATGTCTTCTCGTCGGGCGCGAATGGCGGCGTGCGCAAGCTGGCGATCAGCCCGGACGGCAAGCGCGCCGTCAGTGGCCACGACACCGGCAACGTCATCGTCTGGGATCTCGTCAACAAATCGGTGCTGCATGTGATGACCGGACATGACTGGCCGATCAGCACGGTCGCAATCTCGCCCGACGGCACGCGCGCGCTCAGCGGCTCCATCGACGGCACGCTGAAATTCTGGGACGTCGAAAGCGGCAAGCAATTGCGAAGCTGGCACGGCCACGAGCAGGGCACTTACGGCGCTGTCTTCACCGCCGACGGCCATCATGTCGTCACCGGCAGCGGCGACTACACGATCAAGCTCTGGGACCTCGACACGTTTAGGGAATTGCGCCGCTTCGAGGGCCACGAAGGCACCGTCTATACGCTGGCGCTGTCGGCCGACGGCAAGCGCCTGGCCTCCGGCTCGCTCGACGGCACGGCGCGGCTGTGGGATCTCGGCACTGGAGACCAGATCGCCATGTTCGACAGCCGCACCGGCCCGATCTACGCCGTTGCCTTCGCCACCGACGGCACACTGGTCACGGGCGGCGACGATCGCACCATCAGGAATTGGCCGGCGGCTGGCGGCGATGGCGAAATCCTGTTCGCCGGCGCACCGCAGTAGCGACATCAAATGCTTGGATATTCCAGAACAGCCTGGCTTGCGCTATGGATTACTGGTGGCTGCAAATGGATTGGGGCCGGTGAGCAACAACGACTGGGCGCCCAAAGTGGATACACCTGTCTACAGCCCGCCCAAGTCGCGTCGCCGAGGGGTCCTTACCGTCGTTCTGGTGTTGCTGGCGGCTTTTGTGCTGCTCGGTCCTGGCCGAAATTACTATGTGCAGTGGTCAGCCATTAAGAAGATTCAAGCGGCTGTCCTGGCAAAGGATTATCGCGAGCAATTCCATCAGATCTCCGTGCTGGCCGACATGGGAAATGCTGACGCACAGTACAATCTGGGATTATTGTACTGGCGTGGCCAGGGTATTGCCCAAAATGACAGGCAGGCGACCTACTGGTGGGGCAAAGCAGCCGAGCAAGGAAATTCAGATGCGGCATCCTTGCTCGCCCAGGCCTATTCCCATGGCCGAGGTGTCGAAAGAAACGACCAACTGGCGTTAAAATTTGCCACACAGTCGGCCGACAAGAGCAACGCGAATGGTTACTATGCCATTGGCACCCTGTACGCGCAGGGCCAAGGTGTTCCGCAAAGCTATGAGCAAGCTCTCTCCTGGTGGCGCAAGGCAGCCGATGGCGGCAGTACCGAAGCTGCCTACTGCATCGGTCGATCCTATTATCTCGGTGAAGGCGTCGAGAAGGACGATCAGCTCGCCGTGATGTGGGTGCGAAAGGCGGTCGACATGGGTGAGCCGAATGCCCAGTCTTTGTTGGGCACGCTGTATTCGCTTGGTCACGGCGTCGGTCAGGATGACCGCCTGGCCTTCGAATGGTGGATGAAAGCCGCGATCGCCGGTGTGCCGGAAGCGCAATACTCATTAGCAAATGCGTATGAATTGGGAAAAGGCATCGGCAAGGACGACGCCCTGTCGTTCGCCTGGTTGGTCAAGGCGGCGGAACAGGACAATGTCCGGGCGCAGTCTGCGCTGGCCTTTGCCTATGCTACGGGCAAGGGCATTGCCAAAAGTGATGCCGAAGCATCGTCCTGGTGGCTGAAGGCGGCGAGCCAGGGAGACGCCTATGCGCAGGCGAACCTCGGCCTTGCATATTGGACGGGCGCCGGACTGACTCAGAGCGACGCTGATGCCGTTTCGTGGTGGCTCAAGGCCGCAAAGCAGGGGGACGTTTCGTCTGAACTGTACCTGGCTGTTGCCTATGCCCGCGGCAGAGGGATAGCCAAGGATGAAAAATCCGCCGAATTCTGGTTGCTGGAGGCAGCCAAGGCGGGAAATGTCGAAGCAGAACTCAACCTTGGCAAGCTTTATTACACCGGGATCGGCGGCAAGCCGAACTATCCGGAATCTGCCAAGTGGTTTTCCACATCGGCAAGCCACGGAAATGCCGAGGCCAGGACCTTCCTCGAAATGATGAAGGAAAAAGGCCAGTTCGACAGCAAGACGCTGTGAGCTCAGGGTCAGGCAACGCCGATGACGTCGGTGAGGTCGTTGCGTCGCCGTCACGCCTTTCGTTTGCGGCGTGACACTCGCATCGCACGATGCGAAGACTCATTTGCCGCTGCATCTCGAGAACCCCATGCCCAACCTCCAGCCCGTCGAAGCCTCGATCGCCGACCTGCGCCGCGCGCTGGAGGCCGGCACCGTCACCAGCGTCGAGCTGGTCGGTGCGTATCTCAGGCGCATCGCGCATTACGACCGCCATGGCATCGCGCTCAATGCCGTGCCGGTGCTTAACCCGGCAATGTTCGAGGAGGCGGCGGCCTCCGACCTGCGCCGCCGCAAAGGCGCTTCCCTCGGGCCGCTCGACGGCATCCCCTACACCGCCAAGGACAGCTATAAGGTCAAGGGCCTGACGGTGGCCGCCGGCTCGCCCGCCTTCGAGCATCTCGTCGCCAATGAGGACGCTTTCACCATTGCCAGGCTGAGGGCCGGTGGTGCTGTGCTGATCGGGCTGACCAACATGCCGCCAATGGCGAATGGCGGCATGCAGCGAGGCGTCCATGGCCGCGCCGAGAGCCCCTACAATGCGGACTATCTGACCGCCGCCTTCGCTTCCGGCTCGTCCAACGGTTCCGGCACCGCGACCGCTGCGAGCTTTGCCGCTTTCGGGCTGGGCGAGGAGACATGGTCTTCCGGCCGCGCGCCGGCGTCCAACAATGCACTTGTCGCCTACACGCCGTCGCGCGGCGTCATTTCGGTCAGGGGCAACTGGCCGCTGGTGCCGACCATGGATGTGGTGGTGCCGCACACGCGCGGCATTGCCGACATGCTGGAGCTGCTCGACGTGATCGTCGCCGACGATACCGAGACGCGCGGCGATTTCTGGCGCGCGCAGCCCTGGGTGTCGATCGCGAAAAGCGCTGATCTCAGGCCGCCAAGCTACACTACACTCGCCTTGGAGGGCTCGTTGAAAGGCAAACGCCTCGGCGTGCCGAAAATGTATATCGGCCGCGACGGCGGCGCGCTCAAACCCATCGAGACCCGCGCCTCGGTGCTCGACCTCTGGCGGCAGGCAGCGCGTGACTTGGAAAAGCTCGGCGCGGAGGTGGTCGAGGTCGATTTCCCCGTCGTCTCGAACTATGAGCGCGACCGTCCGGGCACAAAAACCATGGTCGAACGCGGGCTGGTGCCGGAAGCATTCGCCGAGCGCGAAATCTGGGATCTCTGCATCTGGGGCTGGGACGATTTCCTGCGCGCCAATGCCGACCCGGCCATCCCCGACCTGGCCACGGTCGACGGGCCAAAAATCTTCCCGCGGCCGCCGGGCGCGCTGCCGGACCGCTATGGCGACGACGGTTTCGATCTGGCGGACTATGTCACACGCGCCAAACAGGGCGTGACGCCATTGCTGGATATTCCAAGGCTGGCGGAAGGTCTGAAGGGATTGGAGGCGACGCGGCGCATCGACTTCGAGGACTGGCTGGACGAGCACAGGCTCGACGCTGTCGTGCTGCCGGCGGTCGCCGATGTCGGCCCGGCCGATGCCGACGTCAACGAGACCTCTGCAGCAATCGCCTGGCGCAACGGCACCTGGGTTGCCAATGGCAATCTGGTGTGGCGTCATCTTGGCATCCCGACCGTCACCGTGCCTATGGGAACGATGGCCGATATCGGCATGCCGGTCGGGCTGACCTTTGCGGGCAAGGCCTATGATGATGCGGAGTTGCTGCGGCTCGCCGGCGATTACGAGCGCGCCACCCAACGCCGCACGGCCCCGCCGCGCACGCCGGAATTGCCGGGCGATGTGTTTGCGCAACATGGTGGATCGAAGTCCAGCGATGCGCCGCCGCCGGCACTCAGGCTTGTTGCGGAGACGATGGGGCAAGGAGACCAGGCCGAGATCGCCGTGACGGTTGAACTCGATGCGGAGACCGCTGGCGTCAAGGTTCACGTCAATGGCGAACCGGTCGCTCTGCGGCGCAGCGGCACAAGCTTTCACGGTCGCATCCTGGTGCCGGCCGGCGAGCATGAAAGAATGCACAGTGTGTGGCGAGGCGCTTACGGGTCGATCGTTACGGCCGTCATGCGGCTGGAGGATGGACGCACGGCTGGTGCTTACGTGGTCGCGGGTGGAATCGGGTGAGGGTACAGGTAATCTCCCCAAGGGGGAGATCAGCAGCTTCGCCGTCTTGACCCTCCCATCGCCCGCGTTATCTTCGCGCCATGTCAAACCTCGCTCCCCTCATCGTCATCGATCTCCAGACCAACATGTTCGACGGGCGCGTCGAGCCGCCGATCCATGATGCGCCGGGCATAGCCGAGCGTACCCGCTCGCTGATCGGCTGGGCGCGGCGCGAGGGGCGCCGGATAGCGTTCGTGCGGCATGACGGGCCGGCCGGCGATCCGCTGGCGCCGGGCGAGCCGGGTTGGCCGGTATGGCCGGAACTCGGCCAGGCCAAGGACGAGCCGACATTCTCCAAGACCGTCCGTAACGCCTTCTCGAATGCCGAGCTTGGCGCCTGGGTGGCCGGGCAGGGGGCCGGCGAAGTCGTGCTCGCCGGAGCGCAGACCGATTTCTGCATCGCCGGCACCGTCAAGGGCGCCCTGGCCGAAGGCTTCGGCGTCACTGTCGTTTCCGATGCGCACTCGACGCTGGACACTGAAGGCGAAACCGCGACCGAGATCATCGCCCGGTACAATGCGGACTTCACCGATGCCGGCGTCACGCTGGTGACGACGAAGGCGCTGACCGGCGACTGAAGCACCGCGCTTCGAAGAGTGGGAGACTGCCGTGCCAACCCTGAAATTGCCGGCCGAAGGCGGGTGCCGCTGCGGACGTGTGCGGCTCAAGATTTCCGCAAAACCGCTTTTGACCATGGCTTGCCATTGCACCGGCTGCCAGCGCATGTCGGCCAGCGCCTATTCACTGAGCGCCGCCATTCCCTCGGACGGCTTCGAAATCATGCAAGGCGAGCCGGTGATCGGCGGGCTGCACGGCGCCTCGCGTCATTACTTCTGCCCGCATTGCATGAGCTGGATGTTCACCCAGCCCGAAGAGCTCGACTGGTTCGTCAATCTGCGCCCCACCATGCTCGACGAGCCCGGCTGGTTCACGCCGTTCATCGAGACATGGACCAGCGAGAAACTCCCCTGGGCAACGACGCCTGCGGTGCACAGTTACGAGGCGCTGCCGGCCTTTGAGGAATATGAGGGGCTGGTGGCGGAGTTCGGTGAAACCGCGAATCTCCCCCCTTGAGGGGGAGATGGCCGGCAGGCCAGAGGCGACCCCCTCTGTCGCCTTCGGCGACATCTCCCCCTCGAGGGGGGAGATAAGCCCCGCTAAAAATTTCCATCGAATCGATTGCGCAAACGTTTCGATCACCCTAAGCTCCCTTGAAATCCGCCATCAGAGCGGACGGGAAACGCATAAGGGAGGAGCGCTTGCAGGCGCTGATATGTCTTGCCGACAATGGCTGAAGTGGCGCGGCGCGCCGGCGTGTCGGTGTCGACCGTCTCGCATGTCGTCAACAACACGCGCTTCGTTTCGCTGGAAAAGGCGAGGCTGATCAACGACGCCATTGCCGCCATGGGCTACCAGCCCAACGAGCTGGCGCGCTCGCTGAAGGCCTCAACCACCAACAGCGTCGGCCTGGCGATCTCGGCAATCTCCAACCCTTATTTCACCGACATCATCTGCGCGGTCGAGGCCGAATGCGCACGGCTTGGGCTGATGGTGTTTCTGTCGGATACCCAGGAGGATCCCGACCGCGAACTGCAGGTGGTGCGCGCTTTCCATCAGCGCCGCGTCGACGGCGTCATCCTGGCCCCGTCGGGCTCGCCGCAGCGCGCCATCGATTACCTCGCCGACAAGAAGATGCCATGCGTTCTGATCGACCGTTTCGCCGACGAGCGCTTCGACCAGATCGGCGTCGAGAACGAAACGTCGATGCGCGCGCTGATCGACCATGTCGCCTCCTTCGGCCACAAGCGCATCGGCTATATCGCCGGACAGCCCGGCCTGACGACGACGCGCGAGCGCATCGAGGCGTTCCAGGCTTCGCTCGCCGCCAATGGACTTGAGTGCGTGACGCGCTATCTCTCGGCCGAGAATGTCGACACGGCGGCGGCGACCGCATCCACCCACGCCATCCTGTCGCTGCCGTCGCCACCAACCGCATTGGTCACCGGCAACAACATGACGACGATCGGAGCCGTCCGCGCCATCCGCGAAAAAGGCCTCACCATTCCGGGCGATCTGTCGCTGGCCGGCTTCGACGATTTCGAATGGGCCGATTGTTTCGAGCCGCGCCTGACGCTGGTGGCGCAGCCCTGCACCGAGATCGGCAGGCAGGCCGCGGCCCTGCTCAGCGCCCGCATCGCGGCGACCGGTTCCGCGCCGCGTTCGGTGCGGCTGCAGGCGACGCTGCGGGCGCGCGCCTCCTGCGGGAGGCCGACCCACACGAGGCTAACATGACCGCGCCGCTGCTGGTGATGACCGGCGCCGTCAAACGCTTCGGCGGCGTGCAGGCGCTGCGCGGCGTCGACTTCGACCTCAAGGCGGGCGAGATCCACGCGCTGCTCGGCGAGAACGGCGCCGGCAAGTCGACCCTGATGAACCTGTTGTCGGGCGTCTACACGCCGGACGAAGGCACGATCGAGATCGACGGCAAACCCGTGCGTTTCAACAACCCGCGTGAGGCGCAAGCGGCCGGCATCGCCACCATCTTCCAGGAGCTCGACCTGGTGCCGTCGCTGGATGTCGCCGCCAATCTGTTCCTCGGCCGCGAACTGATGCGTCCGGGCGGCTTCCTCGACGTGCCGGCAATGCGCCGCGAGGCCAAGAAGCGGCTGGAAGCCATCGAGATCGCCATCGATCCGGCCGCCATGGTGGCGGATCTGTCGATCGGCCAGCGCCAGGTGGTGGCGATCGTCAAGGCGCTGTCCTACGCCTCCCGCGTGCTGATCATGGACGAGCCGACGGCCGCACTCACCGTCGGCGAAGTCGAGCGGCTGTTCGATATCATGCGCAAGCTCGCCGCCACCGGCGTCGGCATCGTCTACATCTCGCACCGGCTGGAGGAAGTGCCCGGCATTGCCGACCGGGTGACGGTAATGCGCGACGGCCGTGTCGCCGGCATCACCGAGCCGCACGCGCCGCAGGCCGAGCTGGTCAGGCTGCTGGTCGGACGTCCGCTGGACGAGCTCTATCCGCAGCGCGCCAAAGCGGCGGGCAAGCCGCTGCTCAGCCTGAGGAACGCCAGCTTCAGGCTCGCCCGCGATAGCGCCGGCTGGCAGGCGCCGCAAGGTGTTTCGCTCGATGTCCATGAAGGCGAGATCGTCGGCCTGGCCGGCATTATGGGGGCAGGGCGCACCGAACTGCTCTCCGCGCTATACGGCACCGGCCTGTCCGGCCGCTGGGAGGGCGAGGTCGCCATATCGGGCAAGCCGGTGAAACTGGATTCGATCAGTGCTGCCCGCCACGCCGGCATCGCCTTCGTCACCGACGATCGCCGGGGCTCGGGCCTGATGCTGCGCATGGCGGTCGGCCTCAATCTGGTGATGTCGGTCATATCCAGAATCTCGCCGAACTGGCTGGTCTCGCCGCGCCGCCAGGCCGAGGCGGTGAAGGAATCCTTCGGTCAGTTCGACATCCGCCCGAAGAACCCTGATATCGCCGTCGGCGCACTGTCCGGCGGCAACCAGCAGAAGGTGGTGCTGGCAAAAGAAATCCTCGGCAACCCCCGCCTGTTGCTGCTCGACGAGCCGACGCGCGGCGTCGATGTCGGTGCCAAGGGCGAGATCTACCAGCGGCTCAGGGCACTCGCCGCGCAAGGGCTCGGCATTCTGGTGGCGTCCAGCGAGATGCCGGAACTGATCGGTCTGTGCGACCGCATCGTGGTGCTGCGCCAGGGGCGCAATGTGGCGGAATTTTTGGGCGGCGTCGACGAGCACACGGTGCTGGCCGCGGCTAACGGCAGGGAGGCCTGATGTCTCAGGACAACAACCCAGTGGCAGCGAGCCCGGTGATGGCGGCGCCTCAAAAGCATCGCGACCCGCTGGCGCTCATCGTGCGCTTCCAGAGCCTGATCGGCCTGGTGCTGGTGGCGATCGGCGGCATCATCTTCTCGCCGCGCCGCCACGGCGAAATCCTGTTCCTCAACCCCGACAACATCGCCAACATCGTGCGCGCCGTGTCGGAGACCGGCATCATCGCCATCGGCATGACCTTCGTCATCATCACGGCCGGCATCGACCTGTCGGTCGGCGCGGTGCTTGGCCTGTCCAGCGTCGTCACCGCCTCGATGATGATCTCCGGCGGCTTCGGCCTGATCCCCACCATCCTCGCCGTGCTCGCTTTGGGCATCTTCTTCGGCGCCATCCAGGGCACCATCTCCACCCGCTTTCGGCTGGAACCGTTCATCGTCACGCTGGCCGGCCTGCAGGCCGCGCGCGGGCTGGCGCTGGTCGTCTCCGGCAATCAGTACATCAACATTTCCTATGGCGAAGGGCCGGGCCTGGCGCCGCCGGTGTTCGCCGTGCTGGGCGAGCGGCTGTTCAACAACACCGTGCCCGTGGCGACGCTTGTGTTCGTCGTCTTTGCCGCGATCGCCACCATCGTGCTCAACACCACGCGCTTCGGCCGCTATGTCTTTGCCGTCGGCGGCAATGAGCGCGCCGCGCGCATATCCGGCGTGCCGGTGTCGATGGTGAAGATCTCGGTCTACGCCATCACCGGCTTTGCCGCCGCCCTTGCCGGCATCGTCCATGCCGGCCAGTTCAATTTCGGCAGCGCCAATGACGGCATGGGCTATGAGCTGACGGCCATCGCCGCCGTGGTCATCGGCGGCACCAGCCTGTTCGGCGGCGCCGGCTCCATGGTCGGCACCGTCGCCGGCACCATCATGCTGGGCGCGCTCGCCAACATCCTGCAGCTCAACAACATCACGCCCGCCATGCAGCTGCTCGCGACCGCCGCGATCATCGTCCTGGCGGCAGTGCTTCAATCCCTCGTTCGCCGCCGCGAGGGGTTGGGTCGTTAGTGCATGTCGCGCAAAAGGTTTTGCGATGACGACATGCACAAACAAACAAGGAGGAGACGGCAACACGTGAACGTCAAACCAAGGTCTGGCCCCCCGGCCGGACGAGGAGGAGAGTGAGTTATGAAAACGACACTAAGAGGATCGACCCTCAAGGCCGTGCTGCTGGCAGGCGCCGGCCTGTGCATTGCAGGCTCCGCTTACGCCGCCGAGCCGCTGGTGAAAGCCTGCGCCAAGGACGGCCAGTTCGTCATCGGTTTTTCGCAGGCCAACAATGCCGAGCCCTACCGCCAGCACGTCAATGACGAGCTGGAGGCGGCGGCCAAGGAAGTGCCTGGCTTCACGCTGCAGATCGCCGACGGCGCCGGCAACGTCAACACGCAGACCTCGCAGGTCGACAATTTCATCACCCAGAAGGTCGATATCCTTTTGATCTCGCCCTTCGAGGCCGCACCGCTGACGCCGGCGGTGAAGCGCGCCATGGATGCCGGCATCCCGGTCATCGAGCTTGACCGCAAGACGGTCGGCGACCCGGGCAAGGACTACACCGCCTTCATCGGCGGCGACAATTTCAAGATCGCCGAGGAAGCCGGAAAGTACACCGCCAAGACGCTGCTGCCCGACGGGGGCGAGGCGGCGGTGCTGCAAGGCCTGCCGAGCTCGACGCCGGCGGTGGAGCGCCTCAACGGCTTCAAGGAAGGCGTGAAAGGCAACCCGAAGGTCCAGATCGTCGCCGAGCAGGCCGCCGACTGGGTGCCGGACAAGGCGCAGGTCGCCTTCGCCGCCATGCTGCAGGCGCACCCCGACATCAAGGTGCTCTACGCCTCCAACGACATGATGGCCGCCGGCGCGCTGCTCGCCGCCAAGGGGGCGGGCAAGGACGTCAAGATCATCGGCACCGACGGCCTGCCAGGCCCGGCCGGCGGCATCGAGGCGGTGGCCAAGGGCGACTGGGTCGCAACCTTCACCTACCCGACGGGCGCCAAGGAAGCGATCGAGATGTCGAAAAAGATCCTGCTCGATTGCGCGACCGAGGTGGACAAGACGGTGACGGTGGAGACCACCGCGATCACGGCCGAGAATGCCAAGCAGCTGATGGGGAAGTGAGGGGGCGGAGTCCGGCACTGAGGTTGATGCGCAAGGCCCCGGGAGGGGCCTTGTTTGTTTAGCGCAAGGCACATGGTTGCATTCTCCGGTGACGTTGAATGGCCGCTTCACGACTTGTCCAATACGGATAGCCGCTCATTCGCATCCCAGAAGCGAACGTATAGGAGCTCTTCATTGGGTCAGAGCACGCAACGTGGATCGCTTCTTGCCTGCCTTGAGCGAACCCAGCAAGGGCAACTAGAGCAATTTTTCCTAAACCATCTGCCAAGCTATTGGCTAAGGTGTGTTCCCCACTTGTTCTACACTTGCCATGTGCTAGCGTTGCAGCCATGGAAACAGCCCCAATGCCGGACGCAGACGCTGAGGCCGGCTACGATTTTATCGAGCTCGGACGCACGTTCAATGCGTTCTCGGACTACGTTGCCGAGAGCGACGATTTGGACGTCTCCAGCGTATTTCATGTGGCTCGAGAGCTGACATGGACGGACTTGCTTAGAGAATACCGCGTCGTGCTTTTGTCCGAAGCCGGCTCGGGCAAAACCGCTGAAATCCGCAGTGCTGCCAAGAAAATTCGAACGAGCGGAAAGCCGGGATTCTTCCTTCGTCTCGAGCATGTCGTCACAAACTTTGAAGATGCGTTCGAAGTAGGCACTTATGCCGAGTTTGAGACCTGGCGCGGGTCGAATACCGAAGGCTGGTTGTTTTTGGACTCGGTTGATGAAGCACGGCTTCGCAGCCCGAACGATTTTGATCTGGCCATCCGCAAGCTGGGCCGAGTGCTCGACGCAGCAAAGGCGCGGACACACGTTTTAATCACCGGTAGAATTGCGGCATGGCGACCCAAAACCGATCTGGCAATCTGTTCAACGCACCTCTCATATACTCCTCCGACGACCAGTGAAGTCTCCGTTCAAAGTGAAGAGGAAAGCTTTCTCGGTGCAAGCGACGCGGCGACAGCAGCCAGCACCAAAACACAGAAGAAGCCACCGCCGGTCTTCAAGGCTTTCGCCCTTGCCGATCTGAGTTCGGGGCAGATCGAAGCCTTCGCGCAAGCCCGCGGCATCGCAGACAGCAAAGCGTTCCTGGACGCCGTAGCGCGTGCCGATGCGTGGTCGTTTACGGCGCGTCCGCAGGACCTGGAGGAACTGACAGGGTTTTGGATCGAGAACCAGCGCATCGGCAGCCGACTTGAGGTGATCCGCAGCAGCATTGATCGTCGATTGGTCGAGCGCGACCCAAACCGTGCAGAACAACGTCCGATGACGCTGAATCGTGCGCTTGAAGGAGCGCGCCTGCTCGCCGTCGCGGCGACCCTTTTGCAAAATCAGGTCATCCGCGTCCCCGACGCGGTCCCCAGCGCGGCTGGTATTCCAATCCAGTCAGTGCTGCCTGGCTGGGACGAGAAGGAGCACACGATCCTGCTGTCTCGCCCAATATTTGATGAAGCAATCTACGGAACGGTACGCTTTCATCATCGCTCGGTGCGAGAGTACCTGACGGCTGAATGGTTCGCAGGCCTACTTGGACGCGAGACATCCAGGAGAAATATTGAGGGCCTGTTTTTTAGAAGCCAGTACGGCCTTGATATCGTCGTGCCAGCGCTCCGACCGATTCTGCCTTGGTTAACTCTTCTCGATGAGAGAATCCGAGCACGCGTTCGCAAGGTCGCCCCTGAGATCATCTTTGAAGGTGGCGACCCAAGCCATTTGCCGCTGGAACTCCGCCGCTACATCTTGCAGGAAGTATGCGAGCAGATGGCCGCCGGCGATATTGGCCGATCAATACGGGACTATTCTGCCGTTGAGCGCTTTGCCAACGTTGATCTCACGCAAGAGGTTCGCGACCTTTTAGGTAAGTACGCAGACAATGCTGATCTGACCGCATTCTTGCTTCGCATGGTCTGGCTAGGGCAATTGAAAGAAGCATTGCCCGAGGTGCTTCAGATCGCCCTGACCCCTGGAGGGGATCACTATGTGAGAACCAACGCGTTTCGTGCTCTGAGAGCGTCAGGGTCTGATGATGATAGACGCCAGGTGAGGGATAGTTTTCTCGCCGAGGGCGCGGTGCTCAACCGAGAATGGTTCGCCGAGTTGCTTGAGGGAGTAGAGCCAACTGCCGAGGCGACCAGTTGGCTTATCGCCGCGCTCGGCAAAGTTGAGACAAAAGAGCGTTACTCGGTCGATCATCTTACGGAACGCGTCACTGAATTTGTGACCGATGCATCCATCCCCCAACTGAGCCGACTGATCTCCGCACTGAACGAGCTTTTGGGCCGCGCCCCATTCGTGGAGCGCCGCCATTGCGAAATATCCGAAGTACATAAATGGTTGATGGTGCCAGCCGCCAAGGGCGCAGAGCGGCTGATCGAAAATAGGGATTCCGCTGCGTTGGCCGACGACACGTTGGACCTTCTCCACAAGATCGCGACGGCGCGAGGATACGGTTTCGACGATATTCGCGAGATAAAGGAGGACTTCGCACAACTCGTATCCGGCTGGCCCGAACTCAATCGCGCGCTATTCTGGCGCGAAGTCCTTGGCCACCGTGAACGGCTACAGGCCGGTGAGACACTTACTGACCACTGGCGTGTTTCGATTTTCGGAACTTTCACATCTTTTGGCGATGCCGACTTTGGCTACGTGGTTGAACAGATCAATAAGCGCGCCCTGGTCGACGACAGGCTGCTGGTCCTGTCCCTGGCATTCTCCATCTATGTTAAGGCGGGCCGCCCCGCTGCGTGGCGTGCTGCACTTAAGGGTGCCGCAGCCGCGGACGCTGTACTCACAGCAAAACTCAGAACCTATCTCAAGCCGCCGGCGCAAAAGGCGGAGACGCGCCGCTGGAAACGGACAAATGGCCACTGGAAGAAGCGAGATGCGAAGCAAAAATTGAAGAATGATACCTATCACGCAGACTGGAAGTCGCATCTCGTAGGAAAGCTGGCAGAGGAGCAGACGGCGGTTGATACAAAACCCGGCCAGCTAACAAACGCACTGCTTTACCTCCTCGATCAAACGAGAAAAAACGAGGCGCGATCAGGCAGGTGGACAAACTACAATTGGAAAGACCTTATCCTCAACTACGGGCAGGAGGTCGCCCAGTTTTTCCGCGACGGCACAGTGAACTTTTGGCGCCACTATGTGCCGAAGATCCGCTCCGAAGGTGCGCCCGACAATTCGACGCCGCACGCCGTGATTATCGGGCTTACTGGGCTTGAGATCGAGGCGACCGAGATGGAAGGGTGGGCGACGCATCTGTCTAATACCGAAGTCGAGAATGCCTGCCGATATGCGTCTTTCGAGCTGAACGGGTTTCCTGTCTGGTTCCCGCACCTTTTTCAAGCGCACCCTGAGACCGTCTCCAACTTCCTCTTGCAGGAGATTCGTTTCGACTTATCGAGGGACGAAGAAGTCACAGACACAAACTACATTCTCAGTGATCTTGGTTGGAGTGGAAGCTGGGCATGGGATGCTCTGGCGCCCAAACTCAGCATGATGCTCTCGAAGTCGGAACCAAAAAACCTGTCAAATCTTGATCGGCTTTTGAAGATACTTCAGGGCTCAAATCTTGACGGTGAATATCTCGCTGCTTTGGCAAAGCGCAAATGCAGTAGTTTGCGCAATCCAAAGCATCTGGCGCGTTGGTTTGCCGTGTGGACCGGGGTCGCGCCTGCCCACGCCATCGCTGCGCTGACTGCACATTTTGCCAAAATGAAACTTAAGAAGAAAAGAACTGACTTCGCGATGCTTTATGCGTCGCATCTTTGGGGCGGTCGGCGAACGGATGGCACTGGTGTGCGACAGGCGTTCAAAACACCAGCATATCTCAAGACGCTATACTTACTCTTACATGAGCATATCAGGCGGAAGGAAGACATCGAGCGGGCAGGAAAGGATGTCTACTCACCGGGCCTTCGGGACGATGCGCAAGATTCCCGCAATGGCATCTTCGAGGCGTTGAATAAGATACCTGGCAAAGAGGCCTATCTTGCCCTCCTTGAACTCTCGCAAGCTCATCCTGAGGAGTCATCGCGGCCGTGGATGGCGCATCTTGCCAAGGTCAAGGCTGAGCAGGATGGAGACATGCTCCCGTGGACGGCGCAGCAGGTTCGGGATTTTGGCGACAAACTGGAAAGGACTCCCCGCAATCACCGCGAATTGGCTGAGCTCGCCATCCTCCGCTTGCTCGATCTTAAGGACGATCTTGAAAACGGCGACAGCAGTGTTGCGAGTATTTTGCGCCCAGTCTCCCTGGAAACCGACATGCGGAAATTTCTGGGCAACGATCTAAGAAGCAAGGCGCTGAGCAGATACACGGTGACTCAAGAGGAACAACTTGCTGACGACAAGAGGATGGATATCCGCTTTCATGGCATAGGATTCGATGGACCTGTACCGGGCGAGCTAAAACTCGCCGATAAGTGGACCGGGCCAGAATTGCTGGAGCGGCTGGAGAACCAGCTTTGCGGAGACTATCTACGCGATAACCTTTCTAACCGGGGCTTGTTTGTACTCATATATCGGGGTCACCGACAGGGCTGGGATATTCCGGGCACAGGAAACCGTGTGGATTTTGATGGTCTGGTGAAAGCCCTGGCACAGCGGTGGGTGGAAATATCGGCATCGTTCCCTAACGTTGAGGATGTGACCGTCATTGGGATCGACCTGACAGCGAGGAATAAGTGAGAATGTGGGCGGCCTGACAAGAGTGAGGCTGAGCTTTCCTGTGTTCTGGCCAGCATCGCTCGTGAACTCTTACCACTCTCGTGCAGTCGGCCGGATATTGAGGCGGTGCAGAATCGGAGCCACATGATCGCGCTCCTGCCAGAGTCTAGCCAGCCGATAGCCACTTACCTTGCGTTCAGCTCCGCCAAGTAGGTCTTCGCAGTTGGGGCGCCGTACGACAATGCTACGACAACCACGAGTTGGACCGGATTGGCGCCGAACCCGGCCGGGCGCGCCTAAACGCCGTCGGATTTATTGCGCCGGAGCGGGCGCCGGCGCCGGTGCCACGGGCGCTGCCGCCGCAGCCGCGAACCCGCACTGCTTCTGTTCCATCTCGATCTGCTTCGTGATGCGGATGGCGTTCTGGGCGTAGGCTTCCGTTACCGAGCCGCTGTTGACGGTCTTGTCCTTCAGCGGGCTGACGGCTGCGCAGAGGTGGAAGACGTGCTCGGTGTCGGACTTGGCGGCGCCGTTTTCCGGCGCGATCCAGTAGACGACATCCTGGCCATTGGGGTGTGCCGCGTCCTTCGTCGCCGCGGCCACCGTGGTGGAGTCGGTGGCGATCGCCTGCGCCTGGGCGGCGACCTCGGGCGAACAGGCCGTGGTCGGCTGCCCCGCCTTGATCTGTTCCGCGCAGGTGTTCATGTCCTGCGTGTACTGCTCGACCGATGGCGGCTGGTAGCTGACCCCGATCAGCGTCGCCAGCACGGCCAGCACGGCGCCGATACCGCCGGCCACCTTCTTGCTCTTCGGGTCCATGTTCTTGTCGTTGAGGATCAAGACAACCAGCGGCAGGAAGGCAATCAGGGTGATGATCGCGCCGAGCTGGTTCTGGACAAAGAACCGGAACGTGTCGGATTCGCGGGCCGGGTCCTTCCGGTTGGCCGCCTTCCAGAGCAGGCTGCCGGCGATGGCGAAAATCGCGATCCCGACCAGAATGCCGATCAGCAGCGGCAGGTTGCCCTGATCGAACTTGTGCTTGTAGAGCAGTACGATCCCGGCGATCTCGCCGCCAATGGCGATGACCCACGACAGCACGGCGAACAGGCGCAGCCGCGTGGCCCCGGACTTCTGGCCCTGCGTTGCCTGCCAGTCCTTGGTAACGTCTACGGTCGGCTTGTTGTCGGTCATGACCAGATCCCCCGGTATCGACACGTTTGCGGGGCGGCGTCAAAGGCGCCCGGCGCAGCGTCATTGATCGAACGTCGCCTGCCTCGGCGCGAAAGCGCCGCCGCAGACCCCATCCTTATTGCGCATGATGGGATTCGTCCATAGCCGAGCGGGCGGACGAGGATGCCGGCGATGGCGCGGAGGAGGGCAGGGCAATCGCATATGGCGGCGCCAGCCCCACTCCGTCCGCCGCGGCCACTTCCCCCATGTCCATGGGGAGAGGAAACCCAGCCCATCAAGGCCGCCACCTCGGTGATTGGCATTTCCTCTCCCTCCGCGGAGCGGGGCAATCGCATATGACAGGTTTCCGCTCTACGAATACCCCCACCCTTAATCCCTCCCCACAAGGGGGAGGGAGACTTGGTAGGCGCTGATCGCCGCAAGTCGCCTAGGTTCGACGCCAGAAAGGGTGGCTTGCGGCAGCGTTCCCTCCCCCTTGTGGGGAGGGTTAGGGTGGGGGTCCTCTTCGTAAGAACTCATATGTGATCGCCTTGCGCCGACGAAGGGAAGGTGGGTCGCCGAACCCGAGGGAGCGCCATATGCGATCGCCCTGCCATAGGTCGGATCACGCCACCGCGGGAACGCAACTAATTTGTATACAAATGTTTCTGGGCGGCATCGGTTTGTGAAGCGCTTCACCGTTGCCGCGCAATCGATCGGTTACAGAGGCGGCGCAAGAGCGGGCCTGAGGCAGCGCTCTGCTGCTGCATGGAGGTAACCGATGTTTGAAAGTCTCAGCAGAATTCGCGCTGCCCTGGCGCGCGCCAGCAAGCACAGGAAGACCGTGCGCGCACTGAATGCGCTGCCGACGGAGATCCAGAAGGACATTGGCTGGACGGAGTCGAGGTCGATCGATGAGATAAGGCTGCCGTTCTAGGGCCGCATCCAGCGTCGCTAATATATCGCTCGCCATCGATTGTTCGGAAGCGTACAGTGCAGCATCGTCGGCCACATCAATGGGCGCTGACGCTTGGGAGCGACCATCGCACTCCTGCCCCGACAGGAGGCATTGGAGCCATGGCGGAGCAACCGAGACAGTCCGGTCTGAGCGCCGAGACGCTCGCGGCCTTGGCGCGGGAAACCGGGGCCTCCGAGCAGCAGATACAAGAGATCGCATCGCTGATCGGCAACGATCGCTCGTCCATCGTGCGCGAAGCGCGCATGGTTGCGGCTGACCGCCCGAAGCGCTGATCCAGGAAAAAGCTGCTGGATTGATTGATGGGGCGTCGCCCCTGATTTGTCGGTTTTGTACGAAGTACAATGGCTGAATCCGAGTCAGCTATCGTCCAATGACCGTTTGCATTTGGGCAGGGCGCCGACGGCTGGGAGATGACATGTGCTCTTGCCCTTGACGGGAGAGAGCGATGGACCAGTCGGTCAGCAAGGAGAAAAGCGGCCTCTTGCGCCGCATGAACCCGGCCGACTTCGCACTGCTTGCGCCGCATTTGCACCATCGTGTGCTCGATCTCAAAGCCCCGCTCGAAATGGCGGGCGAGCCGGTCGCCTCGGTCTGCTTCCTGGAAAGCGGCCTGGCCTCGGTGGTGGCGAGGAACCGGCCGGGGCTCGACACCGAGGTCGGCATCATCGGCCACGAAGGCATGTCGGGCTCCGCTTTGGTGATGGGCGCCGACTGGGCGCCCCATGATTGCTACATGCAGATGCCGGGCGAGGCGGTGTGCATCGATTCCGAGCCGTTCAAGGCAGCGTTGCAGAAAAGCCCGACGCTTCGCGCCTTCCTGCTGCGCTATGCCCACTACCTGCACGGCCAGACCAAATCCACGGCGCTGAGCAATGCCCGCGCCAAGCTCGAGGATCGGCTGGCCCGATGGCTCCTGATGTGTGACGACAGGGTGGTCGGCCATCAGATCCAGATCACGCATGAGTTCCTGTCCGTCATGCTCGGCGTCAGGCGTCCGGGCGTCACCATCGGCCTGCAGATCCTGGAAGGGCGCGGCCTGATCCGGTCGCGGCGCGGCGAGATCGTCATTCGCGACCGGGATGGCCTGATCGCCGTCGCCGACGGTTTCTACGGCCAGGCCGAGGCCGAATACGAACGCCTGCTGGGCTGAGCCTGGCACGGGCTGGAAATGGCCGACGCGAATGCCGGTGAAAGCATGTTGCCAGAGCCGCGCCGGCCATTTGCGGCCATCTGGGGAGAGGCCGCCCGGCAAATCTATCATCGGCGCAAAAGCGGGCAACGAACCGCAATGGCTTGGTAAAAACCGTACAATCGAATTGTGTTGAACCTTGGTTCGGCAAGAGTATGAATCTGCTGTCGTCGACCATGTATATGGGGCGCTGGCGCCTGAGGCTTCGACAGGCTCGCGCGCCCGATGTGAACGGGGAAAACCGAAATGGCAGAACTGCTTTTCGATGTATCCGCCTTCGATTGCGCCATCCTGCGCGCCGCCTTCATCAAATCGGTGATGGAAGACAATGTCCCGGAAAAGCGCTGGCGCGCGCTCGCCGCTTCCCTGGTTCGCGACCTGACCGACCACGAAGACGTCGAGCCGGATCTGCTCGGCTGGATCACGCGCAAGTAGCAATATCCTGACGGTCCGGCGGCTACCCCAGCCACCACCACAGCGCCGCGATCGCCGCAAGCACCGCCGCCACCGACAGCCCCAGCATGATGTAGCTGCCCTTGATGATGTCGCGGATGATCTTCTTCACGCTTTCGCGGTCGTTGAGGTTGGGGAAGGGCTCGTTGGGCAGCGCCACGCCGAGGAAGCCGCAGAGCGGCGCCCAGCCATCGCTGACCTTGAACACCAGAAGCTTCTCCGGCGGCACGGCCGCTATCACCTCCTCGGTGTAGGCGTTGTAGCGCGCCACCGCCTTGGCGCGGTCGTCCATCACGCCGGCAAGCGTGCGGCCCCAGATCAGTCTGTGCGACATGTCGCCGAATTTGCGGCCGAACGGCGTCAGCCATTCCAGCACCTTGAACTGCCACAATGTCTCGGTGAAGTGGATGGTGTCGATGGTGCTGTCGTACCAGGCCTCGGCGCCGCGCGGATGCAGGGTGAGCAGCACCTTGGCGTCGGGATAGGCGGCCATCAATTCGCGCCACACGCAGCATCCCGGATTGTCGACCGTCGCCTTGTAATTGGCAAAGACTCTGGTCCAGTCGTGCTGGCTGCCGGGCGGGCTGTTGGCCACCTTGCGCCAGAAGTCGAGATGGCCCTTGCTGGCCTTGTTGAGGATGACTTCCTGCATGTGGTAGCTGGGAAGGCCCAGCCTGTTCAGCGCGGCAAAGGTCGACCATGTGCCGGTGCGGCCGAATCCGGCCCCGATGAGCTCAAGCGTCATTTTAACCCCCCTTGTTGAGACCGCTTTTCTTTTTATGCCGGTCCGCTCGGAATGAGGTTGCATCCGCGCCCCTCGGCGCGCAACAATTTTCCCTGTCCAGGGCAGAAATGTGTTTGCTTTTTCGTCTGGGCCACGCGGAATGAGGGTCTGGCTATTCCAGCGGGTGAGGGAGCCTGATAATAGGTCAGTCAGATTGACCTAAATCGCATGGGCCGGAACCGTCATGCTGGACCAGATGCCGTATCCCGGGAGGTGGGCTCGTGAGTTTGATGGACCTGTTGGCGTCGCGCGCCTCGCGCATGAAGGCGTCGGAAATCCGCGAGCTGCTCAAACTGCTCGACCAGCCCGATATCATCTCCTTTGCCGGCGGCATCCCCGATCCGGCCTTGTTTCCGGCGCAAGCCATCGCCGATGCCTATGCCTCGGTGCTGGGCGGCGCGGAGGCGAGCGCAGCACTTCAGTATCAGGTCTCCGAAGGCTATCTGCCGCTCAGAAAATGGCTGGCCGGCCAGATGGGCAAGCTTGGCATCGCCTGCGACGAGCACAACATCTTCATCACCTCCGGCTCGCAGCAGGCGCTGGATTATCTGGGCAAGCTGTTCCTGTCGCCCGGCGACACAGCGCTCGTGACGTGGCCGACCTATCTCGGCGCGCTCCAGGCCTTCAACGCCTATGAGCCGCGCTACGACCGGCTGACGCCGAATGGCGGCAACATGACGCCGGCCGCCTACCAGGCGGCGGCTGCTGCCCCCTCTACTTTTGCAAAAGAGGGCGGCAAGGTGAAGTTCGCTTATCTCGTTCCGGATTTCGCCAACCCGACCGGCGAGACGCTGAACCGCCAGCAGCGCGAGGCGGTGCTCGACCTTGTCGGCGAGCTCGACATTGCCGTCATCGAGGACGCCGCCTATCGCGCGCTGCGCTATGACGGCGAGGGCCAGCCGCCGATGCTGGCGCTCGACTGCGAACGCTCAGGCGGCATCGACAATGCCCGCACGCTCTATTGCGGCTCGTTCTCAAAGATTCTGTCGCCGGGCATGCGCGTCGGCTGGGTCTGCGCGCCGCGCCGCGTCGTCGAGCGACTGGTGCTGATGAAGCAGGCGTCGGACCTGCACAGCCCGTCGATCAACCAGCTGGTCATGCACCGCGTCTCCGAGGCCGTGTACGACAGCCAGGTGGAAAAGCTGATCGGCGCCTATCGCCAGCGCCGCGACGGCTTGCTTGCAGCACTTGAGGCCGAAATGCCGGATGGCGTCAGCTGGAGCCGACCGGAAGGCGGCATGTTCGTCTGGCTGACATTGCCTGAGGGTTCGGATGCCACCGCGCTGCTCGCCCGCTCGGTCAAGGAAGCCCGCGTGGCGTTCGTGCCGGGCAACGCATTCTACGCCGACGGTTCGGGCCGCAACACGATGCGGATGAGCTTTACGCTCGCAGATGAACGCGCCGTGGGTGAGGGCGTGCCGAGGCTGGCGAAATTGATGAAGGGCTAGGCGCCCTACCTCCCCCTTGGGGGGAGGTCGACCGAAGGTCGGGTGGGGGTGCTTGGCGCCGACCCCCACCCCGATCCGCTTTGCGGATCGACCCTCCCCACAAGGGGGAGGGTAAAAAAGTCACTCCGCCACAACCAATTTATCCTGCGTCTTCGTATCGAAATCGCTGGCGTCGTGGCGCTCGTGCAGTTGCATGGCGGGGTCGCCGAAGGCGCGGTTGACCATGCGGCCGCGTTGCACGGTCGGGCGGGCGTCGATCGCCTTGGCCCAGCGTTGTACGTGCTCGTAGTCCTGCACCGACAGGAACTCGGCGGAATCATTGTACATGCGGCCGAGCGCAAGGCCGCCATACCAGGGCCATACCGCCATGTCGGCGATCGAATAGAAGGCGCCGCCGAGATACTCAGTCTCCGCCAGCCGTCGGTCGAGCACGTCGAGCTGGCGCTTGGTCTCCATGGCGAAGCGGTCGATGGCGTATTCGAACTTTTCCGGCGCATAAGCGTAGAAATGGCCGAAGCCGCCGCCGAGATAGGGCGCCGAGCCCATCTGCCAGAACAGCCAGGACAAGGTTTCCGCGCGCGCCGGCTGTTCGGTCGGCAGGAATTCGCCGAACTTTTCCGCGAGATAAAGCAGGATCGAGCCGGACTCGAAGACGCGGACAGGCGTCTTGCCGCTGCGGTCGAGCAGCGCCGGGATCTTGGAGTTGGGATTGACCTCGACAAAGCCCGAGCCGAACTGGTCGCCATCGTTGATGCGGATCAGCCAGGCGTCGTATTCGGCGCCCTTGTGGCCGAGCGCCAGAAGCTCCTCCAGCATGACAGTCACTTTGACCCCATTCGGCGTCGCCAGCGAATAGAGCTGCAGCGGATGCTTGCCGACCGGCAGCACCTTGTCATGCGTCGGACCGGCAATAGGCCGGTTGATGCTGGCGAACGTGCCGCCATTGGCTTTCTTCCAGCTCCAGACTTTCGGCGGGATGTATTCGGTCATGCGGGGAATTCCTTGGGTTTGGCGGGGCGAAAACGACGGCGCGAGACTGATGGCGGAAAAGTCGGCGGAACGTAGATACTGGAACACATAGGTGCAATTCAGAAAGGTTCAACTTGTGTTGAACTATTATCGATGTCGGCGCCGCCCCTCATGGCCCTGCCGGGCACTTCTCCCCGTATAGTGACGGGGAGAAGGACGCTGTCGCCTACTGATTTCGCCAATTGCCAGCGTTGCCAAGAGCGCCGATGTTGCGGCCATCTCCCTTCTCCCCGTCGCTATACGGGGAGAAGGTGCCGGCAGGCGGATGAGGAGCAGCGCCAGCCTCTGAAATGATTGCCTTGTTGCCTAAGCCCTTGCGCCCTGTGCAGCGCGGCATACCTATAGAGGATACTGCCCACGCATAATCTGCCAGGATGAAAGCATGCCCATCGATCCCGTTTCCCCGCTCTTGCGCTCCGTCGTTGGCGTGCGCGCCATGGTTCCCGACGATGCCTTCACGGCCAATGCCCTGGGCACGCGCCGGGAAGGCAGCGGCGTCGTCATCCGCGGCGACGGGCTGGTGCTCACCATAGGCTATCTCATCACCGAGGCCGAGGAAGTCTGGCTGACCGACCAGGACGGCCGCGTCGTGCCGGCGCATGCGCTGGCCTATGACCAGGAGACAGGCTTCGGCCTGGTGCAGGCGCTGGCGCCGCTCGGCCTGCCGGCGGTGGCGCTGGGTGACGCCTCGAAGGCCAAGATCGGCGACCCCGTGGTGTTTGCCGACGGCACCGGCCGCTCGGTCAAGGCACACATCGTCACCAAGCAGGAATTCGCCGGCTATTGGGAATATCTGCTCGACGAGGCGATCTTCATTGCCCCGGCGCATCCGTCCTGGGGCGGCGCGGCGCTCATCGGCCAGGATGGCAGCCTGCTCGGCATCGGTTCGCTGCTTTTGCAGATGAGCCGCAACGGCGAGGTCGCCGACATCAACATGGTCGTGCCGATCAACCTTCTGACCCCGATCCTCGACGATCTCCTGACGCGCGGCCAGGTGGCGAAGCCGCCGCGCCCATGGCTCGGCGCCTTCTCGGCCGAGAGCAACGGTGCGGTCGTGGTGATGAGCGTCGCCGAAGGCGGCCCCGCCGCCAAGGCCGGCCTGCGCCAGGGCGACATCATCTCCGACGTGCGCGATGGCGAGGTCGACGGTCTCGCCGATTTCTACCGCAAGCTATGGCAGAATGCGGCGGGTTCGGAGATTCCTCTCAGGGTCGTGCGTGACGGTCGTGAGACTTGGCTGCGAGTGAAATCCGCCGACCGAAACAGCTTTTTGAAGAAACCGCATCTGCAGTGAAGCCAATCTCCCCCCAAGTGGGGGAGATGCCCGGCAGGGCAGAGGGGGGGCGCGAAGGATCGCGACCTCTCGATCTATTTTCTGACAAGAATCGCGGGATAAACGTGGCTGACACTGGCCGGTGCGTTGGCGGGACAGCGGCCCCCCTGCCGGCCATCTCCCCCACGAGGGGGGAGATTGGCTGCCCCCTCAATCCCCGCATACCCTAAAAGGCGTCCCCGTGTCCCACTCCGCGAAGGGCACGACCTGGCCTTCGACAGACACGATACTGTTCACCTTGCTGTCATCGTCCTGCGTCTGCATACTTTTGCCCTTGCCGGTCAGCACGTCGTAGTCGCAGCTGCTGTAGACGACAACGGACTGGTATTTGTAATGGTCATAGGCAACGCCGGCGACGACGAAGGCTTCGTTGCGCCAGGCGATGGTCAGCGTCATGTCGGTCCGCTCGCCGGGGCCGATCAGCCCCGGCAGATAGATCTTGATCGAGCCGTTGGGCAGCAAGGTCAACTCCGGTTCGATGCCGGAGCCCTCATAATGCGGCTGGTCGTAGTCGTTCCATTCGCCGTAGACCTGCTCATGCACGACGCCGGCGGGTTTCAGAAAATTGTACTTTTTGTCCCTCAGGAAGAAATGCATGTCCATGGTATCGTCTTCGGGCTCAGTCTCGACGATCATCGCCAGATCGGCGGCGCCGTCGCCATTGAAGTCGCCGGTCAGCGCGGTGATGATCTTCTGGGTTTCGATGGGTTCGGCGAGCGCCGAGGCCGGCAGCAGAAGGATGAGGCCGAGTAACATCGATCGCATGGCATTTCCCCCGAATTGCAGTCTGCCTTGCCCGGCTCGACCAGCCGGGAAACTGCCACGGCCGTCGGCTGGGGCGCAAGCGGGCTCGGAATAAGTTAGGATTATCGACGCTGCCGACGGAAACCGGCATCGATAACCGATACAGCCCGCATAAACGAGGTGATGATGGCGCCGATCAAAGTCGATCCGGACAAGGTTCGCGAATTTCCCGATTCTGAAAGCTTCTACGCCTGGCTGCGGGAGAACCACGCCGGCGAGAGCGAGGTCTGGATCAAGGTCCACAAGGTCGGCTCGGGCCTCGCCTCGATCACGCCGAAGCAGGCCATCGACGTGGCGCTGTGCTTCGGCTGGATCGACGCGGTACGCAAAGGGCTCGACGACAAGAGCTTTCTGCAGCGCTACACGCCTCGCGGCAAGAAGAGCATCTGGAGCAAGATCAACATCGACAATGTTGCCCGCCTGGTCGAGGAGGGCAGCATGACCGAACACGGGCTGAAACAGGTCGAGGCGGCCAAGGCCGACGGCCGCTGGGACCGTGCCTATGGCTCAGCCATGGAAATCCCCGCCGATCTGCAGGCCGCCATCGATGCCGAGCCAAAGGCGAAAGAGATGCTGGCGAAGCTTTCCGCCCAAAACCGCTTCGCGCTCGCCTTCCGCACTCACAACATGAAGACGGAGGCGGGGCGCAAGAAGAAGATCGAGGCTTTCGTCGCGATGCTGAAGCGCGGCGAGACGATCTATCCGCAGAAGCGGTGAGGCGACGGCAAGCGGCTGCCATGATGCGCGCAGCTAAAAACCCGCTTGTGAGGTTCTGGCCTCGCTTGCCCGGACATAACATATTGTTTTTACGGTATTTTCCACTCGTCATGCGGGTGATAGCTGCGATAGTGGAAAAAAGTAACAACATATTGTTAATTAAGAGTTTTCCACTATGTTAACTTGATCCTGGCTTGAGAGTGGAAAACGATGCTGAGAGAGTTGACCGGCGAACAGCGGCGCCAACTCATAGATACGCAACAGGTCTACGAGGCCTGGCAGCATGCTGATGACCAGCGCCAAAGGCGCTTTGCAGGCAGCATGCGCTGGGTTGAGCGCAGCGGTGCTGAATACCTGCTGCGGAAGGTCCGGCAGGTCGAGAATTCACTCGGGCCGAAAAGCAGCCAGACGGAGAAGGCGTTCGCTGCGTTTTCCGAGGGCAGGGTGCAGAACAAGGATCTGCTGGCAGGTCTGGCCGATCGCCTGAACGGCCTGGCGAAAGTCAATGTGGCAATGGGGTTGGGCAGGGTACCGGCCATCGCCGCACGGATATTGCGGCGGTGCGCCGAAACAGACCTGCTGGGCAAGCAGTTGCTGGTCGTCGGCACGAATGCGCTGTTCGCTTACGAGGCTCTGGCGGGCGTCCAGATCACCAGCGGTCTCACGGCAACCGGCGACATTGACCTGCTCTTCGATTCCCGACGCCGCATCAGCTTCGTGACCGGCGAGAGGGTAAGCCAGTCCGGCCTGATAGGCGTGTTGCGTAAAGTGGACAGGTCCTTCAAGCCGCTCCAGCCCCGGGCCTTCAGGGCAGCGAACCGTGATGGCTATCTGGTCGACGTGATCCGTCCGCAGGCAAGACATGTCCTCAAGAACAACGCCACTACCTCGATTACACAGCTTGTCGATGACCTCGACAGCGCACCCATGGAGGGGCTGCAATGGCTCATCAACGCCCCGAAGGTGGAGGCTGTGGCGATCGATGAGCGTGGCTATCCCGTAAGCATGCCGACGGTCGACCCTCGAATGTTCGCTCTGCACAAGGCTTGGCTGGCCACGCTGCCTGATCGGTCTGCGGTCAAGGCAATGAGAGATCGTGAACAGGCGGAAGCGGCTGCACGCATTGCCACGGGCTATCTTGCGCTTCCGCTGGACAGCGAGCATCTCAAACGGCTTCCGGGGGCACTGCTGGACGCTGCGGCCGCAACGCTCTCGCTGCCTGGCCCGAGCGGCTTTTCCGAAGACTCTCCAATTGAGCCCGACTGGTAGCGGCCGCGCTAGCACGCCATGCTACGAAAATAGCATTCTCGCCTCGCGAAATGTGATGATACGGTTCCCGGCGCACCCAGGGCGGAGGGGTTGCCAAGAGGAGAAGTGGCGGGCGCTGGCCCGGATTTCAGCGAGAACCGGACGGAGCTGTTGAACCATTGCAAGGCCGCCGCGTTTTCCAGCGTCGGCCACAAGGGAGGAACCACCTGTGAAAGCATCCTATCTCGTCTCAGCCGCGCTGCTTGCGTCGACTGCGATGCCGGCGGCGGCCGGCGAAATTTCCGACGGCAAGGTCAAGATCGGCATCCTCAACGACCAGTCGGGCGTCTATGCCGATTTCGGCGGCAAATGGTCGGTCGAGGCCGCCAGGATGGCGGTCGAGGATTTTGGCGGCAAGGTGCAGGGCGCGCCAATCGAGATCGTCAACGCCGATCACCAGAACAAGCCCGACATTGCCTCCAACATTGCGCGCCAGTGGTACGACACCGAGCAGGTCGACGCGATCATGGAACTGACGACATCCTCGGTGGCGCTCGCCGTCCAGGGGTTGTCCAAGGAAAAGAAGAAGATCGACATCGTTACCGGAGCGGCATCGGCCGACCTGACCGGCAAGCAATGCTCGCCCTACGGTTTCCACTGGGCTTACGATACCCACTCGCAGGCGGTCGGCACCGGCGGCGCGCTGGTGCAGCAGGGCGGCGACAGCTGGTATTTCATCACCGTCGACTATGCCTTCGGCTATTCGCTGAAGGAGCAGACCACAAAGGTTGTTGAGGCAAGCGGCGGCAAAGTGCTGGGCGAGGTGCGTTACCCCTTGGGATCGACGGATTATTCCTCCTTCCTGCTGCAGGCGCAGTCCTCCGGCGCCAAGGTTATCGGCCTTGCCAATGCCGGCCTCGACACCTCCAATACCATCAAGCAGGCGGCCGAGTTCGGCATCGTCGCCGGCGGCCAGCGGCTGGCAGCACTTCTGTTCACGCTTGCCGAGGTGCACGGCCTCGGACTGCAGGCGGCGCAGGGCGTGGTGCTCACCGAAGGGTTTTACTGGGACCGCGACGACAAGAGCCGCGACTTCGCCGGGCGCTTCTTCAAGCGCACCAACCGCATGCCCAACATGATCCAGGCCGGCACCTATTCGGCGGTGCTGCAATATCTCAAGGCCATCGACAAGGCCGGCACCGACGAGACCGAGGCGGTCGCCAAGCAACTCCATGAAATGCCCGTCGACCACATCATCAACGCCAACGGCAAGGTACAGGCCGACGGCTCGATGGTGCACGACATGTATCTCTACCAGGTCAAGAAGCCCGAGGAGTCGAAGAAGGACTGGGATTACTACACCTACCTTGCGACCATTCCGGGCGACAAGGCCTTCATCAAGGCTGAAGACAGCGGCTGCCCGCTCGTCACCAAGTGACACTGGCGCAAGCCGTGGCCGTCCAGCCGGACGGTGCCGAAATCAAGCCGCGGGTGGTGCTCTCCGCCCGCGGCCTGCGGCGCGACTTTGCCGGTTTCGTCGCCGTCAACAATGTCGACCTCGACGTCCATCACGGCCAGATCCATGCGCTGATCGGGCCGAACGGCGCCGGCAAGACGACAATCTTCAACCTCTTGACCAAGTTCCTGCAGCCGAGCAGCGGCAGGATCGAACTGTTGGGCAACGACATCACCCGCACCGCGCCGGCCAGGGTGGCGCGCATGGGTCTCGTCCGCTCGTTCCAGATATCGGCGATCTTTCCGCATCTGAGCGTGCTCGACAATGTCCGCGTCGCCTTGCAGCGGCCGAGCGGGCTCGGCTTCCAGTTCTGGCGCTCGCTGGCCGCGCTTGACCAACTGACTCCACGGGCGCGCGAACTGCTTGCCGTCGTCGGTCTCGACGATGTCGCGCATCGTCCGGCCGGCGATCTCTCCTATGGCCGAAAGCGCGTGCTCGAGATCGCCACCACGCTGGCGCTCGACCCGAAAGTGCTGCTGCTCGACGAGCCGATGGCCGGCATGGGGCACGAGGATGTCGGCCTCATTTCCGGCATCATCCGCTCGCTGGCAACGGACCGCGCCGTGCTGATGGTCGAGCACAATCTCACCGTCGTCGCCGACCTTTGCGACTGGATCACCGTCATGCAGCGCGGCCAGGTGCTCGCCGCCGGCGACTACGCAACGGTGAGCAACGATGAGCGCGTCAGGGTCGCCTACATGGGGACCGAGCAGGGGAACCGAGCATGAGTGAGCCGATGCTTGCCGTGCGCGATCTCCACGCCTGGTATGGCGAGGGCCATGCGCTGCATGGCGTCAACCTCGACGTTTTTCGCGGTGAGACCGTGACGCTGCTCGGCCGCAACGGTGTCGGCAAGACCACAACGCTGCGCGCCATTATGGGGCTGGTCCGCAAGCGCAGCGGCAGCGTCGCCTTCGACGGCAGCGGCCTGATGCGCCTGCCGCTGCATCGTGTTGCCCATCGCGGCATCGGCTTCGTGCCGGAGGAACGCGGCATCTTCGCCACGCTCACCGTCGACGAAAACCTGATCCTGCCGCCGGTGGTGGCCAAGGGCGGCATGAGCGTCGAGGAAATCTTCGATCTCTTTCCCAACCTCAAGGAGCGCCGCAACAGCCCCGGCACCAAACTCTCCGGCGGCGAACAGCAGATGCTGGCCATCGCCCGCATCCTGCGGACGGGCGTGCAGATGCTGCTGCTCGACGAGCCGACCGAGGGCCTGGCGCCGGTCATCGTCCAGCGCATCGGCGAACTGCTGGCGACCTTGAAAAAGCGCGGCATGACCATCCTGCTCGTCGAGCAGAATTTCCGCTTCGCCGCCCGCATGGCCGACCGCTTCTACCTGATGGAGCACGGCAAGGTGGTGGAGGGTTTTGCCGTAAGCGAGCTTGCCGCTCACACGCAACAGCTGCACGAGGTATTGGGGGTATGATGACGACAGCCCACGGCAGTACCCCCACCCCGCTGCTGCGCAGCGACCCTCCCCACAAGGGGGAGGGTGGAGGGCCACCGCCCTACCTCCCCCTTGTGGGGAGGTCGGACCGAAGGTCCGGGTGGGGGTACGTGCCGCACAGACGCATCCCGCTTGCAACACCCTCGGTGACGCCATGACCATGATCTTCGGCATCCCCGTCCAGGCCTTGCTCGGCCAGATGCTGGTCGGGCTGATCAACGGCTCCTTCTACGCCATGCTGAGCCTCGGCCTGGCCGTCATCTTCGGCCTGCTGCGGATCATCAATTTCGCCCATGGCGCACTCTATATGCTCGGCGCCTTCATCGGTTACCTGCTGCTCGTCCATCTCGGCATCGGCTACTGGCCGGCGCTGCTCCTGGTTCCGCTCATCGTCGGCGTCTTCGGCATGGCGGTCGAGCGCGTGGCGCTGTCGCGGCTCTACCGCCTGGATCCGCTCTACGGGCTGCTGTTCACCTTCGGACTGGCGCTGGTCATCGAAGGCGTGTTCCGTTTCTACTACGGCGTGTCGGGCAACCCTTATGCCGTTCCGGCGCAGCTTGCCGGCGGCACCAATCTCGGCTTCATGTTCCTGCCCAACTATCGCGGCTGGGTGGTGGTGGCCTCGCTCATTATCTGCATCGGCACCTGGCTCCTGATCGAAAAGACCAGGCTCGGCTCCTATCTGCGCGCCGCGACCGAAAATCCCGAGCTGGTGCAGGCCTTCGGCGTCAACGTGCCGCTGCTTCTGACGCTCACCTATGGGCTCGGCGCGGCGCTCGCCGGCCTTGCCGGTATTCTCGCCGCGCCCGTCTACCAGGTCAGTCCGCTGATGGGCTCCGATATCATCATCGTCGTCTTTGCCGTCGTCGTGGTCGGCGGCATGGGTTCGATCCTCGGGGCCATCGTCACCGGCTATATGCTTGGCCTCGCCGAGGGCCTGACCAAGGTGTTCTATCCCGAGGCGTCGAACCTCGTCGTCTTCGTCATCATGGCGGTCGTGCTGCTCCTGCGCCCCGCCGGCCTGTTCGGAAGGGACGCCTGAGATGAGCGAGGCAACCCTTCACCAACATCGCACCGCCGCCTCCGTGCGGCTGGAGCGGGTATTGCTGGCATTGGCCATACTGGCGCTGATAGCCGCGCCCTTCTTCGTCTATCCGATCTTCCTGATGAAGATGCTGTGCTTCGCGCTGTTTGCCTGCGCCTTCAACCTGCTGCTCGGCTACACCGGGCTGTTGTCGTTCGGCCACGCCACCTTCTACGGCGCCGCCGCCTATTTCTGCGCCTACGCCGTCAAGGCATGGGGCTGGCCGCCCGAGGCCGGCATCCTGCTCGGCACCGCCGGAGCGGCCGTGCTCGGCCTGGTCATGGGCTTCCTCGCCATCCGCCGGCAAGGCATCTATTTCTCGATGATCACGCTGGCGCTGGCGCAGATGTTTTATTTCTTCTGCGTCCAGGCGCCGTTCACCGAAGGCGAGGACGGCATACAGGGCGTGCCGCGCGGGCATCTGTTCGGCATCGTCGATCTCAACGTCACGTTCAACATGTATTTCGTCGTGCTTGCCGTCTTCCTCATCGGCGTCTTCGCCGTCTGGCGCATCGTCAACTCGCCGTTCGGCATGATCCTGCGTTCGATCCGCGAGAACGAGAACCGCGCCATCTCGCTGGGCTATTCGGTCGGCCGCTACAAGCTCGCCGCCTTCGTCATGTCGGCAGCCCTTGCCGGGCTTGCCGGCGCGACCAAGGCGATCGTCTTCCAGTTCGCGACGCTGACCGACGTCACCTGGCAGATGTCGGGCGAGGTGATCCTGATGACGCTGCTCGGCGGCATCGGCACCATGGTCGGTCCTGTCGTCGGCGCCGGCCTCGTCGTCGGCCTGGAAAACACGCTCGCCACCTCAGGCTTCCCGGTGACCATCGCCACCGGCCTGATCTTCATGATCTGCGTGCTGGTCTTTCGCCGCGGCATCGTCGGCGAGATTTACGCGCGCTGGCTGGCGCCGGCCAACGGCGAGGCGGGCCGCGATCAATAGGTGATGGTCACCACCACCGTGTCGGTGTAGACGCCGGCCGAGGGCGTCGTCTGCGGCGGCACGCGGCCATAGACGGTGAGCGCCTGGGCCGTACCGGTTCCGGTGCCGGCCACCGTGCTTCCCGGCGTTCCGGCGTCACCCCAAGGCTGCGAGCGCGCCAGATCCTTGTAGAGGCCGTAGGTGATCCTCTCGGCGCCCTTCGACATCTTGCGATTGGTCGGTGTGCCCCCTGTCGTGCCGCCATTGAGGGAAACCGTGTACGCGGTCGACGGGGTGCAGGTGACCGTAACCTGGCCGGTGGCATCGGCATTGGCGTCGAGCACGCCCTTGGAGCCGAAATCGATGTTCTGGGTGGCGACCAGGCAGTTTGCCGCGACCGTGGCGTTGATGGTGAAGGTCGGACTGGTGCCCAAGTTGCCCGCGCCGGTGTTGCAGCTGCTGCTCAACAGGGTTGTCCGGGAGCGGAACTCGAGTTGCCCGCCCGAAAATGTCGACAGATAAGTGCCCGGCGGAACGGTCGCCTGGCCGCCGGGAACCCGGCCATAGAGCGTCAGGGTGTCGATTGAGTTGCCGAAGAGATTGGGGCTCAGCAGCAGCGGTGGCGGGCGCGAGGCATAGGCCCAGTTATAGGTGCCCCAGACAACGCTCATTGCGGGGTCCGAATAGAGTTGATAGTTGAGGCTGTTGACGCCGCTCGCCATCTGCCGGGCCGCCGCCGAGGTTGCACCGCCGGTGCCGGCGGCAATATGCGGACAGACCAGGACGGGCAGCAGCAATGGCAAACTGCCGCTGCAAGTCGCGGTGAAGGTGGCTGTCGATGTCGCCGCGGTGCCCGACAGCGTGTCGATGAGGCCGAAATTCAAACTGGTGACGGTGTAACTGCAGCTCTGCGCCCGGGCGAGCGACGGGAGCAGCACCAGCAGCAGGGCGATGATTACGGCGCGCAGCATTTTTCCTCCAGCTATCATTGGCACACCACGTTCCCGATCACCACTTGTCGGCCGCGCGCCGCCTCGAAGGGAAACTCTGCCCGGCATGAACCGCCGTCAGCGCGCTCGACCTGCACTGAATTCTGCTTGCCGAGGCCCTTGATGTAGGCCTGCCCGTCATAGCCGACGACAAAGTCTTCAGTGCCGCCATCGACGCGTCCCGACAGTCCGGCTTCGAGCGGCGTTCCGCTCGAGTCGACCAGCGTCACCAGCGCGGCCTGCGCCGCCTCGGACACGCCGAACTTCAGCACGACGCCGTTGCGGTCGGCTGGGACGACGGTCTCCTTGGTAGCAGGGACATCCGCGTCGACTGGTAGATTCTTCGGGTCGATGGAGACCGTGTTCAGCTCATAGGAGTTGAGCCCGGTGACCAGGATGCGGCCTTTGCTGTCGGTCCTGCCTACAGGCCGGTTCTGATGCAAGACCTCGACATCAGGCGTG
Organism: Mesorhizobium sp. C416B; assembly: GCF_030323165.1. Classification (NCBI taxonomy): domain Bacteria; kingdom Pseudomonadati; phylum Pseudomonadota; class Alphaproteobacteria; order Hyphomicrobiales; family Phyllobacteriaceae; genus Mesorhizobium; species Mesorhizobium sp. C416B. Next base: position 1,082,536 of record NZ_CP100471.1, on the reverse strand, counting down.
CCGACATCGACGACGGCAAAGGCATCGTCGATGCGGTTGGTGGCGAACACCCCGCCGCCTGCGACCGCAATGGCGCCGTCCATCTGGCCGGTCACGCGAAAGTCCTTGTCGAATTGCTGGGCGCCGGCCTCGAAACGCGCAAACGGCGCGCGGTAGCTGACAGCTGCCGAACGATTGGGGACCTCGCCCTCCGAGGTGCGCAGCCGCCAGCCGATGCTGCCGTCCTCGGCCCGCTCCGATTTGGCGAGGTCGGCAGTGACATTGAGGCCGTCAGGGCCTTGCTCGACGCCTGTCGACGCCGAGATGTCGTCGTTGAACGGGATCGAAATCCCGGCGAACACGCCATAGCTGCTGTCGTCGTCGAGATCGGCGAAGGCGGTGGCATAGAGCGTGCTGCGCTTGAAGATCGCCTGGCTGTAGGACAGGCCGACGATCTGGCTGTTTTCGCCCTCGGCGCTCTTCAAATGCGTATAGGACAGGTTGAAGCTGGAGAAATCGATCGGCATCGGCACGCTGAGCGTCACCTGGTCGACCGCGCGCGGCACGCCGGCGCTGAAACGGGTGAAGTCGTCGGGGTCGAGAACCGGCTCCGCCGTCATCGAGGCGATGTCTTCATAGCCGCCAAAGGCCCGCTGCATGTGGGCGTTGATCGCCCAGCCGTCATAGCCGAATTCGACACTGGCATCGACCAGCGAGCCGGTGCGCCGGTCATGATGGCTGCCGGCGACCGCCAGCGAAGCCGCGCCATATGCCCCGAGCGGGAAGGCAGCACCTATGCCGCCATTGATCAGATCGGCGCCGCCCTCGGCATGGGCTTCCAATGTCAGCCGGTCGGTCACGCCGTAACGCGCGCTGGCGACCCCTATGACGCGGCCGTCATAATCGTCGGAGGAGATGCCGAAATTGCGCCGCGCCATCCCTGCCTCGACGGAAAAGTCGAGCAGTCCCTGGCGCAGCAGCATGCTGGAGGCATAGAACGGCAAGGTGGCCGTGGTCTCGCGGCCGAGGCTGTCGCGCAGCACCACCTGCGCCTGTCCGGCGCCCGTGAACACCGGCAGATTGGTGACCTGGAACGGCCCGGGCTGGATGTCGCCGGAATAGGTGCGCACGTTCTGCGTATAGACCTCGAGCGTCGACGGCACCGCCGCCGTGCCGCCGAAGGAGGGCAGCGGCAGCGTCACCAGGTCCGATCGCAGGTGGAAGTTGCGTTGCGCCTGGATGCCGCCGAGATAGACCGGACGCGTCCACGACAATCCACCGGAGATGAAGTCGCCGGCGCGGTAGGTCATCAGCCGGTCGGGGTCGGAATAGCTCCATGTCGTGTTGAGCCGCGTGAAGCCGCCCAGCCTGCCGTCGGAATAGCCGGCGATGAAGGATTGGCTGAGCGTTCCATAGGGGCTGAACACGCGCGCATCGAAGCCGCCGGAAACGCCTTGGAACAGCTCGACGTCCTTGTCGAACAATGTGTTGGAGCTGGCAAACAGCGAATAGTTGAGAACCGCGCCCAAGCCCGATTGCGGCGCCGGCCGGTCCTGCAAGCGCAAGCCGAGATCCACCATGCGCGCCTCGCGGCTGTCATTGGCGGCGGTGACGTAGAGGCGCTGGGCTACCTCATCGATCCGAAACGAAACGTCGGCCAACTGGTCGAGCCTGACCAGGCCGCCGGCGTCGGCTATGTCCTCCGGCGGTTTCAGGCCGACCTCCTTCAGCTCTTGGGGCGCCGCCGCCAGCCCACCATCCGGCATCTCGATAAAATTGCCGACCAGCTTGGTCGAAACGTCGTTGATGAACACCTCGAGATAGAGGCTGCGGCCCGCTGGCAAAACGGAAGCCGGCTGTTCGAGGTTCGTCACGGCCGGAAATTCCTGCGAACGCACCGCCAAGCAAGGTGTGAAAGTCGCAACCGCGACGATGACAGCGACGCTACTTGCCCTTGACGGCAACGTTGGCATCGAAGGGTCCAAGATCGCTCTGTGCCTTCAAAAGCACGGAGCCCGCGGACAGTGATTTGCCGCTGCCGATCGGCCACTGCATGGTCGCGCCGCCCAGCACATAACCGACGAGCCCGTTTCGGTTGCCGAGCTTTTTGCCGTTCTGGGTCAGGGATAGATTGGACAAGCGGAGACGACTTTCACCGGTATTGCTGGCTGTCAGCACAAGACTGCCGCCCTTGCGCGAAACACTCCAGGCGACTGCCGGCGCGGCGGCATCGGCGTCGCGGAAAAACACCGGGACCGAATAGCGCAGCGCGAGCGCGACCGTACCGGCCTTCTTGCGCGACGGGTCGGGTAACTCGTCGACGATGACGCGGTAGCTTTCCTCGGCCCGCACCGGCGCCTTGCTGACGCGCACGACGCGAACCACGTATTGGGCATTGGGTCCGAGTTTGGTCGATGGCGGGCTGGCGACGACGTCCGTAGTCGGCGTCAGCTGCTCGATCCCGCCAGCCTGGCTCCAGGCGAAGACGCGTATCTGCACATTGATCGGCCGCTTGGGGTCATCGTTGCTGAGGTTGAGAACCGCCGAGGCGTCGGGCGAGATCAGCTCGAGACCTGTCGGCGCCACCCTGAGCGAAGCGGCTTGTGAGAGACCGGCGCACAGCAACAGAACAGCCGTGGCTCCGATGCATGAAAGCATGGATCGCATGATCGTCCTCGTGTTGGTATCGATTGTCAGTACGTTATGGTGATCGCAACGGTGTCGGTGTAGAGGCCCGCCGCCGGTGTCGTCTGCGGTGGAACACGCCCGTAGACCGTCAGCGGCTGAATGGCGCCGTTGCCGGTTCCGCCGACCGTGTCGGTGGGGATCGTGGTGCCCCAAAGCTGCGTCCGGGTGCTTTCCCTGTAGATGGTGTAGTCGATCGTCGCCGACGCCGGCCCGGTCATCTTGCGAACAGCAACAGTTGCGCCCGCGCCCGCTCCGGCGCTCAGACCAACATTGTAGGACTTGCCGGTCGTGCATTGCACGTTGATGGTGCTGGTCTGGTCGACATTCGCATCAATGACACCGTGCGAGCCGAAATCGAGATCGCTCGCCGTCTGCACCTTGCATTCGTCGGTAATCGTGATGCGGACATTCATGCTGCCCGTCGCGGTCGCGGCGATCGCGGGCAGGATGGGAAGCAGCGACGCTCCCGCCAGCAGCGCATATTTCAGCAATCTCATGCGTGTTTCCTCCGTCGGGCAGACCGTTCCTCGCAACACAGTCTTGACCCGGATTTCACTCCTACAGCTCCTCCGTTGCATGCTTCGCAAGACATCAACGATACAGTAATGTCAGAAGCGAACTGTGCAATGATTATTACAACTTAGATTCGGATTACGACAGCGAATAACTTCGGTATGTATCGGATAATTTTGGTTAATATTTGGTTAACAGAGATGAAATGGACATTTTTCCGAAATGAAAGTTCGTCTGTCGAAAATTTATTTTGCTTCTCGTGCCGAAAAGGCGAAAATATCTGGCAAATCATCTTGATTTTGTAGAGTCTCACCTGTCGTCCTTTATTATCGATATTTCGCGGCGTGCACCGGCGCCAAGCGGCCATCGCCATAGCCGCGCCGGTAGCTGTTCGCGCCTGTCCAAGCCTTGCGGTCGTGCTGACAGGGCCGCATTCGCCAAAACCGTGTTCCGCCCGGCCCAAGCATGGCCGTCCCGGCTGAGATAAATCCACCGCCGTCGGATCGCGGCGAAACACATGCGAATCGTTCTTGCCACGCTGGCCCGGATTTCCTTCGGCGGCGCATCGGCCAGACGGGAGATGCGCCTGTTGTCCCTTGGAGCCATGATCCACGGCCGGCAGCCGCGCGGACCGGCTGCCAGACGTCAGAAAAGGAAGAACGATGAAGAAGACCTATGAAAAGCCACAGCTCGAAAAGCGCCAGAAGCTGTCGCGTGTGACCGCTGTCGCCGGCCCATCAGTGGCCAGTGAGAGCTGACGCCGTCGACCGGCATCGAGCCACCAGCGGACAAGGAGAGCAGTCATGGATCAGCATGCGAACCCGTCACCCGGCTTCAGGCGCAATCCGGGCAAGGTGATCACCGTCGAGCCCTTCAACGGGCGTGTCGTCGTGTTTGCAAACGGCACCATCATCGCTTCCTCGGCAAAAGCCAAAATGGTGACCGAGCCGCCCCATCCCTTCTCCTTCTACATCCCGTTCGAGGACATCGACTTCCGCAAGCTCAGGAAGACGGAGCGGTCGACGCTGTGCCCCTACAAGGGCGACTCCAGCTACTGGAACGTGCTGCCGGCGGGCGAAACCGGTAACGACGCGATGTGGGCCTATGAGCAGCCCTTCGACGAGATGGCCGAGATTCGCGCCCACGGCGCCTTCTATCCCGACCGGGTCGCCATCGACGCCACGCCGCGCTAGCGCGTCATGCCTGTCGCCCAAAAGTGCCCAGCGTTTTTGGAGCCGACGACAGGCATGAACAGAGGAATTTTTCAGATCAGCCAAAGCTGTCCTCACCCGGGGGCGCAGCGGTTTTGCGGCAACGGCATGCCGAAACAAAGACAAAATGTCATGGACGAAAAGCAGAGAGCCATTCTCGACGAAATCCCGCGCCTGCGCCGCTATGCGCGCTCGCTGCTGCGCGACCGCGATTCCGCCGACGATCTCGTCCAGGACTGCCTGGTGCGGGCGCTGCTGCGGCTGGACAACTGGCAGACGGGAGAGAGCCCGCGAAAATGGCTGTTCACGATCATGCATCATCTGTTCATCGACCAGATGCGCAAGGTGAACCGGCGAGGCGAGGCGTCGATACTGCCGCTGGAGGCCGGCGAGGCGCAAGCCTCTCCCGCCGACCAACTGGAGAACGTCGCCGCGCGCGAGATCATCGACGCGCTGCAGGCGATCAGCCCGGACCGCCGTGCCGCGCTGACCTTGGTCGCCATCGAGGGCTTCTCCTATGCCGAGGCCGCCGAGATGCTCGGCGTGCCGGCCGGCACGCTGATGTCGCGCATCGCGCGCGGCCGTGAGGAACTGCGCGGCCTGCTTGAGGACAATGCGCGCCGCCGCGCGATAAGGATCGTCGAGCCAGGCCCGGGCAGGGCGGTTCCAATCAGGGCGCCAATTGCATGACGAGCCCCAATCGCATGATGACGCCTTACGGCATGGTCCGGCACGATTGCAGGCCTTGTCCGCACTGTGGGCGCGGCGCACCCGGTAACGCTTTCTTCTCTGCTTGCGTGCATAGTGGCGGCGACGGAGTGAGCGAAACCAGGGCATGGCTGAAGAGAAAATACGCAACGGCGAATTCTGGGCGCTTGCGCTCGAACGCGCTCATCTCGGCGTATGGGACTGGGATATTTTGAGCGGCGACTGTTTCTATTCGCCAACCTGGTCGCACATGCTGGGTTATGAGGATGGCGAGCTTGCCAACAGCGACGACCTCTGGCTGAAGCTGACGCATCCCGACGACCGCCAGCGGGCGCTGGCCAGCGGAGAGCGGCACATTTCCGGCCTGACCGCCTCGATCGAGACCGAGCTGCGCCTCAAGCACAAGGACGGTCACTGGATCTGGGTGCTGGACCGCGGCGGCATTGTCGAGCGTGACGAGACGGGCAGGCCTGTCAGGCTGATGGGCGTGCAGACTGACGTCAGCCGGCAGAAAGAGGCGGAAGCCGAACTGGAGCGGGTCAATGTGCGCTTTCGCCTGGCGCTGGCGGCCAGCGGCACCGGCATCTGGCATCACGATATCGACGCCAACAAGAGCTATTGGGACGCCCGCACCAGGGAGATATTCGGCCTGGTCGCCGACACCGACGAGGTGGCCGCCGACCTCTGGCATTCCTATCTGCACCCCGACGACAAGGATGCCGCAGAGCGCGCCCATCTGGCGCCGCTTTCGACCGACGGCGTCGTCGCCGCGCAATACCGCATCGTCAGGCGCGACGGCGAAATCCGCCATGTCGAATCGCTGGTGCGCTTCATCGCGGCGCCTGAGACAGCGGGCCAGATTCTCGGCACCGTGCGCGATATCACCGAGGACAAGAAACGCGAGCGGGAACTCGCCTACGCCGCTCACCACGATGCGCTGACGGGCCTCTTGAACCGTGCCGCCTTCGACCGGCTGCTGGCCGTGCACATCGCCACCGAGCGGGCTTTGCCGCTGGCGGTGTTTTACGTCGATCTCGACTACTTCAAGGCGCTCAACGACTTCGCCGGCCACGCCGCCGGCGACCTGGCGCTGAAGGGTGTGGCCGCCGGTATTCTGGGCTGCCTGCCGGCATCGGCGCGTGCCGCGCGCCTCGGTGGCGACGAGTTCGCGCTGCTGGTGCCCAATTGCCAACCGGCCAAGGCCGAGGCGCTGGCCGGCGCCATCCTTGCGGCGGTCCGTGACGCCGACCTCGGACTGCCGGTGACCTCGCGAAAACTCGCGGCCAGCATCGGCATCGCCTTCGTCGAGGACACCACCACCACGGTTGCCGATGCGTTGGCCTGCGCCGACGACGCCTGCTATGCGGCCAAGGCGGCCGGGCGCAATCGCTTCGCGGTGTTTTCGGCCGATGCGGCGTCGGGCTCCGGCGGCCTCAACGCTGCGCGTGTCGCCGCCGACACTGTCGACGCCATGGATGACGGGCGGCTGAAACTGTTCGGCCAGGAAATCCATCTGCTCGGCCAGCCCTGGCAGGAGAGCCGCCATGTCGAGGTGCTGGCGCGGCTTGCCGGGCGCAATGGCAAGCTGATCCCGCCCAACGAATTCATTCCGGTCGCCGAGCGCTTCGGCATTGCCTCGCGGCTGGACCGCTGGATCATCAGGACAGCGCTTTCGCAGCATGGCAAGGCGATGCGGTCAGGCGCCATCATGCTCGGCTTCAATCTGTCGGCGCAGACGCTGAGCGATCCGCTGCTGTGGGATTTCGTCGACGCCGTCATCGCCGAGACCGGGGCGCCGCATTCCGGCATCGGCTTCGAGATCACCGAGACCGCGGCCGTCACCAATTTCGACGCCGCCGAGCAGTTCGTGCGCAAGGCGCGCGAGCGGCAATGCCGCGTCAGCCTCGACGATTTCGGCGCCGGCATGAGCTCGTTCGAATATTTGCGGCGCTTTCCGGTCGATCAGATCAAGATCGACGGCTCGTTCATCGAGAATATCGCGGAAAGCCGTTTCGACCGCGAGATCGTCTCGGCCATAGCGGGCATCGCCAAAAGTCTCGGCTGCGCGGTGGTGGCCGAAAAGATCGAACAGCAGGAAGCGCTCGACATTTTGCGCGGCATGGGCGTGGCCTATGGCCAGGGTTTTCTGCTTCACCGGCCGGAGCCGCTAGAGGCGATCGTCGCGCGGGCCGGCGAACAGTCACCGGCCAGCGGACAGTCGCCGGAAAAGCGCTTCGGCTGACGGCTTCTCATCGCCCGAGCTGGCGCGACTTGTCCGGCTAACCGGCGTCGGCCTTCTCCTGCTTTCGCTGCGCCGCCTCCTTCTTGCGGCGCAACACCTCGTCGGTGCCGACAAGGTCCTTCGAGCCGCCGGAAATGGCGGTCGAGAGGACGGCGGGCGGATCGCTGGCCGGAAAACTGTCTTCGAGGCCTGATTGCAACTGCTCCTCGAGCGTCTGCGGGTTCTCGGAGCGGCCTTCGGCGCGGCGCTCGCCAACGGCTTCGACATCGCTCTTGGTGTCGGGGTGAGCGCGGGCTTCCGATATCGTCGACACCACCAGCTCGATGGCGAACTCTTTCATCGCCTCGGCTTGCGGCCCATCGACATCAGAGTCTTCGATCAGGCGGATGAGCGACTTTTCCAGGGCGCCCAGTTCCTTGACGCCCTGACACCGCGCCAGACGCTTGGTGAGCGAACCGATCAGCGCCGGGGCAAAGGTCGAATAGGCAAGCCTGCGTGTGTCGTCGACCTGCTCGGGATGAAGCTTTTGCAAGGACATAGATGCCTCCAGTCAATCAGCCGTGCAGCTTCTGCCGCTGGCCCCTCCTTAGGAAACAGAGGGGAGGGCAAGAGGTTCCATACAGTCCTCGACAGGGTCGACGAGTTCAACTCCACAGCGACGCCATGGTCAGCGACGCTTCGAATATCTGCTCCCTGTTCTCGTTCAGCATCTTGACGGTGATCCGCCGGTGGTCGCCCTCCGGTATCTCGTCGCGCGCCACATCGTGCAATATGCGCAGCGCTTCGGCTCCCGCACGCTCCCGGCTGGGAAAAAGCTGCCCCTCTTCATCAATCTGGGTCTCGGCGTTGTACAAGTCGAAGTAGAACCGTTCCATGTGTGCAAGGATCCCTGCGTGAGAACGCTAAGGCGCATCGCGGTTGAAGGACGCAGGCGACGCGCTTCAGGTCTGTGTTTTTATGCATGTCGTTGTCTCAAAATCGGGGCCATTTTTGAGCGACATGGATTAAATCCCAACCCGCACCCATGGTTCCATGCGACTGTGTCCTGAGCAGATTTCCTGCCAGGAGCCGTCGCCGTGCCGGCCGATTGCAACCGCACCCGATCTCCGGCGTTTGGCTAGGCCACGAATGTCCACGAAATCTCGAACTGGATCCTCGATGCTAGAACCGCTTTATCTCAACCTTGGCCAGCATGACGCTTTGTCCGAGCAGGAAAAGGGGCTGCTGGCCGCCGCCATGACCATCGAGATGGATTTTGCCACCGGTCAGGACATCGTTTCCGAGGGATCGAGGCCAGGCTACAGCACGCTCATCATCGAGGGTCTGGCGGCGCGCTACAAAGTGCTGGAGGATGGCGGGCGCCAGTTCACCTCGTTGCAGGTGCCAGGCGATTTTGTCGATTTGCACGCCTTCCTGCTCAAGACAATGGACCATGGCATTATAGCTTTGTCGCCATGCCGGGTGATCGCCGCCGACCACAGTCGGCTAAGGACGATCACCGAACAGGCACCTCATCTCAGCCGCTTGCTTTGGCTGGACACGCTCGTCGATGGCGCCATCCATCGGGAATGGATCGTGGCCATGGGCCGGCGGTCCAAGACTTCGCATCTGGCGCATCTTGTGTGCGAGCTGTTCGTGCGGCTCCAGGTCGTCAAGCAGACCAACGGCATGAGTTTCCGGCTTCCCCTGTCGCAGGCGGAACTGGCCGATGTGCTTGGGCTTTCGGTCGTCCACATGAACCGGGTCATCGGCGCGCTGCGCAAGATCGGTGTGATCGGCTGGGCGAATTACATGGTGACCATTCTGGACTGGCAGCAACTGGTGGAAATCGCCGAGTTCGACCCGACTTATCTCAGCATGAACCGCGAGCCGAGATAGGCCATCCGCCGTTCGCCATGACATCGCCGGCAATCCGTCAGCCGGTCTTTCAACGATGCCCATCCAGCGACGCCAATTCGTCGAGCAGGGCAAGGGCGGCACTTGGCTTGGCCGGCTTCAGCAAGCCCTGTTGGGCGGCGGCATTCTGGAAAGCGGCAAAGGCGATGTCCGGGCGGCAAATGCCGTTCAACGCGTCGTCCACCAGCCTGTCGGCCGCCTTGTAGGCCGCCGTCTGCTTGTTCTTCCATGTTCCGCCTAGCGCCCTCCTGGCGTCGGTGATCGACGACACCGTCATCGCGCTTCCGTCCACGAATCTGATCGTCAGGGGCAGAAAACGGCTCATGCGCTCACCATCCAAACCATTCGCATCTCGCCCGGATCGATCTCATCACTTGCCTCCTTGAAAACGGGATCGCCATAAACGAGGAAATCACAAACTGGTTGCAGCCCGGCGAGCTACATGTTGCTTGCCGGCCAGATCGGCCGATGCGGACGATAAGGCGGCCGCGGCACCGGCTTCAACGGGATGTCGGCGAGCGAGTTGCGGATCGGCCTGTACAGTATCGGCGAAGACGCGGCGCGGCGGTGCAGTACCGCGGCAGACAGTTTGGCAATCAGATTTCGAACGTCCATGGGACACCTCGAGCGCGTTGAGAGTCCCCCCATGGCGATCACCTACCACCTCACCCCCACCATCCGCATTTAACTTTGATATAGGCCGGACGAATACGCGCCGCGCGCAATGTCTGCCGCCGAGATTCTGCCGATCCTCGGCGGCGGCTATTGAGGGCGGCGCCAGGCTGGCGGTCACGCATCCCAGCAGCGACGTCGCAGACGCTGCTGCAACCGGATGAATTTTCGTGCATTCTTGTGCATGGCCACAATGCTTCGAACCGACACGCCGGCAAAATGCTGCTCCTATTGCGGTTCGCGAGAGCATGACTACGAGGATTGTCCGAAGCGCAAAGCAGAGGCGGAGCGGCAGTGGGAAGGCCAGGCAAAGCCCGGCGCCGAATCCGAGGCGACGGCCGAAGTCTAGCTTGGCTCGAACAGCTCGATCACGTTGCCGGACGGGTCTTCACAAAGAATCTGTCGCCCGCCCGGACCTTCGACGATCTGGTTGCGGAACCCCACGCCGGCCTCGCCCATCTCAGTCACGATTGCCGGCAATTGCTCGACCTCGAGCACGAAGCGGTTCCATCCGCCCGGCTCGGGTGTCCGGCCGTCCGGCATCGGCCTGGCTGCCGACGCCAAGGGACCGGCGAGCCAGAGCGAGAGGTCGCCGCGCGTCAGGATGGCCATCGCCGGACCGAATTGCTGCTTCAGCGCGAAGCCCAGATGGCTCGTATAAAACGCGATGGACAGATCGACATCGCGGACCAGATATCGGACGGACACCATTCGCAGGCTCCCTCACAAACGCCCCTCCCGAGAGATAGCTGGCGGGACAAGTCGGGGCAAGCCCGCGCGCACGCTTCGGGCGCCTACGGTGCGATTGCGTGGTCGGCCTGTCTGTCTCTCACGAAGGCCGTCAGCAGCTCCATTCCCGCCGGCCAGTCGCCCAGCCCGCTATTGCTGTTGATGTGACCAAGCGGCCCGGCGATGTGCAGTTCGCTGCCCCATTGTGTGGCTTTCTCACCGGCATAGCCGTTCGGATCATAGGGATCGTCGGTGCTGGCCACGATCAGCGAGGGGAAGCGAAGCGGCCCGCGCGGCGTATCGGCGAAGGGAATTCCGTAAGCGGGATAGACCGGCGAGGCCGGGTCGGGAACCGCAACCAGAAACGCCCCGCCGATCCGACGGCTCGACACCGCCTGCCAATGCGCGACCAGCAGGCAGCTGAGACTGTGGGCGACGAGCACCGGCGGGGTCTTTGCCTGTGACACCGCGACGTCCAGCGCCGCCACCCAGTCGTCGAAATCCGGCAGCTCCCAGCTTGCCGGGCTGAAGCGGCGCATCGCCGGGTCGGCCTGTTGCCAGCGTGTCTGCCAGTGGGCCTCGCCCGATCCGCCGCTGCCCGGCAGAATGATGAGGTCGGTCATGGAAAATCCTGTTTCTTCGCCGCAGATGATGTCCCAATCCTAGGGCTTCTCCTTGTTCGCGGAATGAGAGATCATCGGAAAGCGACGAAGAATTCCGATGGATTGAAGGTGTTCATGGCAAACGGCGATTACCGGCCACGGCTCGACCCCACCGATATGGCAATCATCGAGATCATGCAGGAGGATGGCCGCATCGGCATTTCCGAACTCGGCCGCCGCGTCGGCCTGTCCCAGCCCGCGACGTCGGAGCGGGTGAAGCGGCTGGAGGAGCGCGGCATCATCGCCGGCTACCGGGCCGCGATCGATCCCACCGCCCTCGGTCTCGGCACCATGGCCATGATCCGCCTGCGCACCACGCATGAGCACATCCAGACCTGCCTGAAGAAATTCGCGGCCATGCCGGAAGTGGTCGAGGTGCTGCGGGTGACCGGCGAGGATTGTTTTCTGGTCAAGGTGGTCGTGCCGTCGCCGCCCGACCTCGAAAGCATCGTCGACGCCATCGGCCGCTACGGCGCGGTGACGACCAATGTGGTGCTGCGGGCCGAGCCGCCGAAACGGTTGGGGCGGGAACTGATGGCGAAGCTCTGAGCGGCCACGCGCCGCAAGAGGATTGCAAGCGCCTCCTTTCGCGAGCTCCGGCTTTGCCGGGAAAGAATTTCGCGGGCTGGTGTAGGATCGGCGGCGTGGCGCCCGTCCTTGGGACGAAACCCGTTACAAACCTGGAGGACATCTCATGGAAGCCGTTCAATCGCCGTGGCAGACCACGGCTATTCTCATCGCCCGCCTGACCTTGGCCGCCATGTTCGCGATGGGGGCAGCCTTCAAGTTCATGGATATGGGCATGACCGCCGGCTACATCGCCGCCGCCGGCTTTCCCTTCCCGCTGTTTCTGGCCTGGTGCGCCGCGATCCTCGAAACGCTGCTGGTGATCGCCTTGCTGACCGGAGCGTTCTTCACGCCGGCCGCCCTGATCGCCGCCGTCTACGTGGTCTTCCTCGGCTTTGCCTTCCACGGTCCGTCGCACTGGGCCGGCAACCAGGCCGAGTTCGGCGCCTTCATGTCCCATTTCCCGTTCGCCGCCGGCCTGCTGTTTGCCGCCGTGCATGGACCGGGCAGCGTGCTTGCCTCGAAACTTGGCCGAGGGTGAGGCCCCGCGTCGGCAGACCGCCTCACATCTGGTCGTTGTAGGGTTCCTTCATCTGGCCGACCATGCGGGCCAGTTTCGAGAAGGACGGCATGTCCGCCTCCGGCTGGCATTGATTGGCCAGTTCCAGCAGTCTGATCGGAAAGTTGACGGCGTCGCGGTTGGACTCCGACATGCCGTCGGACCGCTCCTCGCCGGTTTCGATGGCCTCGGCCTTGCGCAGCGCGATGTCGATATCCTCGACCGTGAGCAGGCCCTTGCGCACCAGCACCTGATTGATCGAAGCGACGGCCATCAGCAGGCCTTCGAGTTGCAGATTGGCGACGTTCATTGCTGTTGCTCCCATTTGGCTCACGCTCAACGCATGAGCCGCTGTTACGATCCGGACGGGGATGCAAGCGATAGGCGTCGGCCGATGGCCTGCGCTACTCTTCCATCCAGCGGCGGCCATATTCGGCCCACAGCGCCTTGACCTCCCGGCTGCCGAGGCGCGGGGCCGAGCCGTCGCCATAGGCGATCGAAACGCAGCTGATGTCGTAATGGGGATGGGCGTCGATGACGAAGCGGATCGCCTCGCCGAGCGGCCTTCTGCCGATGACCGGATCGGCCTGGCCTTGGCCGACGCTGCGAACGCCCGAAACAGTGGCTGGCGCTTGCCGCATCCTGAACACGGATGCCATGGCTGGTTTGTCCATCCCGCTCTCCCCCGAGTTGGAGTGGAATGATTCCATAAGAGCCAGCTAATGACCAGTCGCTAGACGGCCTGTCGAAGGCTGCGTCTTGTATCCTGCAGCCCGTTGAAGGACTGTTCAGGCCAGCGGATCCGCCGCCGGCGGCCTGGCGGGAAGGCCGAGCCTTGTCCGCTCGCCGTCGGCAAACTCCTCGGCCGCTTCCTGGGCCATGAACAGATGCTGGGTCACCGTGCCATTCTCGGCAACCAGCACCGCCCATTGGCGGCGGTCCACACGTTCCACGCGAACGTCATTGGGCTCTCCGGCCACCACGATCGTCCTCCAGCAGGCGTACGGCACGGAGGGGGCGTGCCTTTACGCCTTGGTCTTGCTCTTGGCCGGCGCCTTGGCGGCCGGGGCCTCGGGTGTCCTGATGCCGAGCCCGAACTCCTTTGCCAGCTCCGAGCGCTTGGCGGCGTAGCTGGGCGCCGTCATCGGATAGTCGCCGGGCAGGTCCCATTTGGCGCGATAGGCTTCCGGCGTCATGCCATGGGCGGAGCCGAGATGACGCCGCAGCGACCTGAACTTCTTGCCATCCTCGAGGCAGTAAATGAAATTCGGCGTTACCGAGCGCTTGCGGTTGACCGCGGGCTCAGGCGCAGGTTGCGGCGGAGCAACGGGATTGTCCACGGCCGCGAGCGCTGCATTGACGCTCTCGATCAACGCCGGCAGGCTATCCGGAGGCACTGAATTGTTGCGCACGAATGCCGCGACGATGTCGGCGGTCAGATTTATATTTCGGATTTTGTCCTCAGACATGGCTTCTTTTGCCCCCTTGATGCCAAAGGACAAATTATCAGACAACATCCGCCGACGGCATGGCACTTTAGAACATATGCATATGACTTGACGCCGGATGTGGTAGCGCTAGCATCGCCGAGTCTCCGATCGATGTCGATGTAGGAATTCTTTCCTGACATATCTTGACCGGTGAGGGCAGCTATGCTATGATTTGTCGATGTTGCTGATTTGCGCCACCAACCCGCCGCCGAGGCGGGTTTTTTGTTTCAGGCCGGCTTGGAAGCGATGATGGCCAGTGACGCGAGTTTTCCCTCGCTCAGGCTGCTTATGTAGTTTTTTCGCCGATGCACGAACTCGGCGCCGAGCACGATCTCATTGGCCTGCTGCTGGGCGGGCGACGGAACCATGCTGGAATTTGCCCGTTTCAACGCCAGCTCGACGTGATCGCCGGTTTCGTCGATGACGTCGTCGACCTGGAATCCGGCTGAAGCAAACAGAGCCTTCAGGGTTTCGCGGTCGACGAGATGGCTGGCCACAGCCGACACCGCCCAAGGCAAGGGATAGTGAGGCTCGCCGTCCGCCAGCACCGCCTCGGTCCAGACAAGCCTGGCCTTCGGCTTCAGTACGCGCCACGCTTGCCCGATGACCGCCGCCTTGTCGGCGATATTCATGCCGACATAGAAGCAGATCGCCGCGTCGAATGTGTCGTCCGCAAAAGGCAGCCTTGTCGCATCGGCCTCATGGAAACGCACTTTGTCGCCGAGGCCGCAGAGCTCGGTCAATCGGCGGGATGCCTCGACGAACGCCTGCGTCAGGTCGACGCCGTCGACGCTGCACCCATAGGTCTCGGCAAGGAACCGGGCCGGGCCGCCAATGCCGCTGCCGATGTCCAGAACCCGATCGCCGGCGGAGGGCGCAAGACGCGCAGCATGGTCCTGCGTGGCGATCAGCTCGCGGCCATGAAGCTGATCGAACGGATAGAGTTGTTTGGCTGCGAGGCTGCCGGCCTTTGCGTCCGGCACAGCCGACAGGATGCGCTCGACAATGCCGCCGCTGCCATAGTGACTGGTCACATCGCTCATTTCGCTCTCCGACGAGACCCAGCATCCCATCGATGCGGCCCTCGCGCAATGCGCGCCGCCGCCAAGGACGAGGCTTTGACCGGAGTAGGAATTATTTCTTATCTGCATTGACGGGTGAGGGCAGCTTTGCTATGATTTGTCCATGGTGCTGATTTGCGCCACCGACCCGCCCACGAGGCGGGTTTTGTTTTCCTGATGCCCACAACGTGCGGATATCGGATGTCGGCGGGACAGCCCCCCTCTGGCCTGCCGGACGTTCGTCGTTCGGAAAGCCAAGCAATTGGCTTTCCGTCCGCTGCGCGGACCACTCCTCAACCCCCACACGGGGGGGAGATCGGACTGCCGCCTTGCTTTCGCCAATCGTCAGCGCTGCAAATTGGTCGCGACCCTGGAGCTGCCAATCTCCCCCCTTGAGGGGGAGATGTCCGGCAGGACAGAGGGGGGCGTGAAGGAACGCTATCCTCGGTTCATTCTGCCTTATCCGCGAGGCCTCCCTTGTCCAACCGCTATGCCACCATCATCACCGACGATGACGGCCGCGAGGTCGTCAGCGCCATTGGCGTGTTCGAGGGCGCTGCCCCGCAGGCGCGCATCGGCCGTATCGAGCCGGTCGTGCCGGGCGTGCTGATCGGCATGGTTCGCGGTGGTCCTGTCGATGCCATCGGCGGCTTCGGCTTTCCGCGCGGCGCGCACGACGCAAGGGCGATCGCCAGGGCAAGCCTGAAAGCCGCGTCTGCCGGAAAGCGCCACGCGCCGGCCGCTGATGCAGCCCGCAAGGCCGCCCCAACACGGTCAGGGCCAAAATCGGCACGGCGCAAGTCCGGCAAGATCAAGTCCGGCAAGATCAAGTCCGGCAAGATCAAGCGGCCAGCGAAACAGGCACCTACCGCCGAGCCCGCCGGGATCTCGGATCATGGCTGACCGGACGGCGCCGCGTGCGCGCCCTGGCCGCAAGGCGACTGCCGCCGCTGCCAAGCCGAAGCGGACGAAGAAGACGCTTGGCGATGATTTCCTCGACGCGGTTCGCGCCGATTTCAGCGCCCATGGCGCCGGCGTCATTGCCGCGGTCCGGGCCGACAAGCCCGACCAGTATCTGAAGATCGTGCAATCGGTGCTACCCAAGGATCTGGCCAAGGATTTGCATGTTTCATCTGACAATCTGGAAGCCCTGAGCGATGACGAGATCCGCCGCCGCATCCGTGGCCTCGAAGCCGTCCTCGGGCCGTTTGGCGACCAGCCTGAAGACGCGCCGCCACTATCTGGCGCTGCTGCAGGAGCTGGACCGCAGGCGCAGGACTAACCAGCTTGCCGCCTACCGGCCTTATCCCAGGCAGGCGCAGTTTCACGCCGCCGGCGCGCAGAACCGGGAACGTCTGTTCATGGCCGGCAACCAGTTGGGCAAGACCAGGGCCGGCGGCGCCGAATGGGCCATGCATCTCACCGGCCGCTATCCCGCGTGGTGGCAGGGCAAGACCTTCGACGCCGCCGTCAGGCTATGGGCTGCCGGCGTGACCGGCGAGGGCACGCGAGACAACCCGCAGCGCGTGCTGGTCGGCCCGCCGCAGCAGCAGGCGGCATGGGGCACCGGCATGATCCCCGCCGATGCCATCCGCCAGACCACGATGGGCCGCGGCGCGCCGGGCGCGCTCGACAGCATCGTGGTGCGCTGGGGCGGCGGCGGCGACGTGCAGGCCGATGAATCGGTGCTGTCGTTCAAGAGCTATGAGAAGGGCCGCGAAAAGTGGCAGGGCGAAACCCTGCACGGCGTCTGGTTCGACGAGGAGCCGCCGCTCGATATCTATTCCGAAGGCCTGACCCGCACCAACGCGACGGGCGGCATCACCATGGTGACGTTTACGCCGCTGCTTGGCATGAGCGACGTGGTGCTGCGGTTCTTGACGGCGCAGGAGGTTCTCCCTTCCCCCCTTGTGGGGTGAGCAGCTGGTTCGCGAAGCGAATTCGTCGTGCCAGTGGCACGACGAAAGGCCGGCGAACGCCGGGACGCTGCGGAGCAGCGGGGACCCGGCAGGTTGGATCGGCCACCACCCGGCCCTTCGCAGGCTCAGGGCGTTCGAAGCTCGAAAAGCCAAGCAATTGGCTTTTCGTCCGCCACGCGGACCGCTTCTCACCCCACAAAGGGAGAAGGTAAGAACCGCCACGCCCGGCGCAAATATCGTGCGCGGACAACATCATACGACATTACTTTGAATCAGTTCGGCAGGCTCTACGTCCTGTCACGTCGCTATCTTGACCCCGAGATCAGCGGTGCCTCAGGCGATTGCCGGCAACGATGATTGCCATACGGCGTGGTGCGATATCTGGTTGTGCTCGATGCAATCGGTTGCCAGTTTGCTGATTTCAGGATCGGCGGACGCCTGCGCCCATTCGACGAACGCGTCAACAACGACCAACCTCGCCCGGCTGGCCAGCCCCAAGCCGTAACGGCGCACTACCGGCTCTGAATGGTCGAGCATAGCACGGATCATGCCTGATGCATCACCTCGCCATTGCCCGGAGATATCGGCGATCGCCGAAAACGGCGTTTGCGGCCTGAGCAACGCGGCGTGCTGACGCGCAAGCTTTAACTGCCAGTCTTTTGCAAAGCGCACAAATTTGACGGCTCCCATGCGTACACCATCGTGATAATCATCAAGGGCAAACAACGCCTGCGCGAGATGCTGACCATCGTTCCGCGTACTGCATCGCAAGATAGACTCCACGGCATCGAAGCGCGTGCGCGGGTTGCTGTCCCCAAGCAGCGCGGCCAGCTCACCCACCATCGAACTTATGTTCTGGTTTTGAAAGGTGGCAATAAACGCACCCGCCGCTCGCGTCTCAGCATTGGCAGATGTCAGCAGGAGACGAAGGCTTTCCAACGGCACCGTCTTGCCGAGCTCGCCGAGAAGGTCGTTGGCAAGCGCGCCATCGTCATCATGCGGGGACGACAGCAGCCGCTCCAGCATCTCCTGACCTGTCATGGCATTTGTCGATTTGCCGAGTGGCAGCAGGATCTTACCGCCTTCGCTGAAAAAAAGATGAGCAACCTCGCTGTCCTCGGCGGACAGGCGCATCGCCTCGAATAGATCTGTCATGGCAAAGAGTGGCTGTCCCACCCGCGTAGAGTACAGGCCGCGCAGAATGCACCAGCCCAGACGCATCGATGTCGCCGATGCAGGGCAAGACCTACCGCATAAAGCGATAAAGGAAAAGATGAGAGCGAAGCTTTCCCGTTTCGGCGCGTTGCGGAATTGCGAACCGCGACTAGACTGGTGGCCAGGTTGTCGAGGAACCAAGTCCATGAACAGGCGGCAGGTATTGACAGGCGGTTTGTCTTCGCTTGTCGTGTCGCCGGCGGGTGGTGCTGAGGTATCAAAGCCCCAGGTGCCCAAATGGCGACCCTCGTTTTCACAACCCATCGATCGCATCGAGGAACGGTTCGGCTATTACTTCGACAGAGGCCGTGACTTTGCCATCCTTGAAACGGCACCTGCGTGCTGACGGAAGCCGGCCTGTCCGATGAGGCGGCAGCCATGGCCGCCATCCAGACGCTTGCCATGATTTACAACTATCACCCGGACATGAAGCCGTCTGACATGGATGATGGCAACGTGCTGGTCAGCTACAATCATCCAGCCTTCAATGTCGTGCTTTCCGACGTTGCGAATGCGCATTGGCAAGAGATCGAGGCCCGCCACCAGGATGGGCTGGCTACGGGCGAGGTGCTGATCACGCCGCTGGGGCAGAATGTGTTCGATGAGCTCGGCAAAAAGGCGCTGCTTGGCAGGTGCTACATGTTCATGGATGCGCAGGCGCCAAAGGTGATCCGCATCAAACCCAGTTAAGTCGAATCAGGGGTATTTGGTGCCGGCAAGTTGCCTGGCACGACCTTCGGCGGTTGACGATTTGCGCGTTAATGGGCCGCACAATATTTTCTCTCGACCGGTATACTGATATATATAGAGCATACAGGATTGATTGGGAGTGTCGGGGACGCAGACCTCGCGTTTGAACCCTGTTCCTGGATCGGTACGGGTTCTGCAGATTTTTTTACTAGTATCGTAAGGAACATTCGCCTGGCTGGTGCATGCCGATGCACTGGCGGCAATGCCGACAACGATTGCAATCCGAATCATGTGTTCCCCCAAGTCTTGGGTCAGCTTCGCATTGATGAGCGCTGGTATCAATGGCCACACTCTATTGGAGCATGCTTGCATGACCCGTCACGTCACCTTCATGACCATAGACGACGTCGAACACTATTCGCCGGACGAGCGTGCCGCGATCATCGCCGCCTATCCCGAACATGAGCGCGAAGCGAGGGCCAAGGGCATTCCGGTGCTGGGCTCCGGCCGCATCTTTCCGATTGCCGAGGAGCTGATTGCCTGCGAGCCGTTCCGGCTGCCGCGCTACTGGCCGCGGATCGGCGCCCTCGATTTCGGCTGGGACCATCCGTCGGCCGCGGTCGAGCTGGCCTGGGATACGGAGGCCGATGTCGTCTATATCTCCAAGGCGGCGCGGGCCTCGCAGCAGACGCCGGCCATGCAGGTACTGGCCCTGAAGCCGTGGGGCGAGTGGCTGCCCTGGGCCTGGCCGCGCGACGGCCGCCGCGAGACGCTGGAAGGCGCGGGCACCGCGCTTGCCAGACAATACGCCGCGCACGGGCTGAACATGCTGTCGGGCCACGCCCGCTTCGCCGACGGCTCGGTCTCGGTCGAGGCGGGGCTGATGGAAATGCTCGACCGCATGCAATCCGGCCGCTTCAAGGTGTTTTCGACGCTGCTGCCCTGGTTCGAGGAATTCAGGCTTTTTCACCGAAAGGACGGCAAGGTGGTGAAACTGCGCGACGATTTGATGGCCGCGACGCGCTACCGCAAACTGACGCTCGCCTATGTCAGTGGCGCCGGCACTTTGCCGACGACGGCCAACGGCATCTGGCTGATGTTCGACCGGGCCGGCGACAGAGGCGCCGACGGGACGGGAGTAGGAGATTTTTTGGGGCCTGCGTCTTCGGCAACCGACAATATTGTCACTTTCGCGGCACGACGGGCAAGGTGGGGAAGGATAGTGGGATCGCGGTGTCCAGCCTGGCGCCGAAGGCCAGCCCGACATTTACCGGGACGCCAACGGGGCCGACCGCAGCGCCTGGAACGAATACCACGCAATTGGCTACAACGGGGTTCGTCAAGGCTGGATTTGATCTGAAACTTGATAGCCGACCCAACCTTGGTGTCGTCGCGCAGACGATCACCGATTGGAACAACGCCCTGGACAATGGCTGGTATATGGCCTCGGCGGCGGCTAATGCGCCAGACGGCGTAAATTGGTTCCTGGGGTTTGTGGAAGCGCACGGAAGCACTGGCTACCGGACGCAGACGGTGCATGATTTCGTCAACGACACTACGGCGGCAGACCAAAAGCTATGGCGGCGCAGGCAGGCTGGCGGTGCCTGGGGAGGATGGATCAAGCTGCAATGGTCGCAGGCCGAACAGGATGCACGCTATGTCCAGTCGTCCACGGCGTTGCTTCAGAAGTTTTATGAAAGCCCGCAACAGACCATCACATCCGGCGGGTCGCTGACGTTGGCTCATGGGCTGGGGGTGAAGCCGAAGCTCTATGCGGCCTTCATTCAATGTACTACGGTTAATTCGGGGTATTCGGTTGGTGACGAGATACCCATTAACCCATCTCTCAATACAACTGATGCGACCGCTCAAGCTATTAGCATCGTGCCAGATGCGACCAATTTGAATGTGCGGATTGGTAATGCTGCTGGCGCACTTAAAGTCCTTAACAAGGCTGGAACAGGTTTTAACGACATAACGAACGCTAGCTGGAAACTCGTTGTGAGAGCGTGGGCCTAGCTTGCGAAATGTGAGCAACGGTCTAAACGTTGGAACATGCATATTACTATTGCAGTGCAAGGCAAAATTCCCTGTCGAGGCTATGGCGGCACCCAGCGGCAAATCGATTGGCTCGCCAGCGCACTCGCATCTCTCGGACATGAAATCACACTCATTGCCGGAGTGGGCTCCACCCATCCGCGTTGCGAGGTCCGGCAGGCCGCGTCAGTAGTGGAATGTCTGGGGGCGATCCCTATCAATACTGACATCGTGCATTTCAACGGCTGGTACGATGTAGAAAGCCCATATCGTGCGCTTTACACTCTGCACGGCTATGTTCCAAACGCCCCGAGGAAGGGGCAAAATTACAGCTTCGTCAGCGCCAGTCACGCGCATCATCATGATCGAGAAACGTTTGTTTACAACGGCTTCCCTGTGGATGCCTACCGGCTGGCAGATCGGAAAGGTGAGCGGCTGTTGTTTTTGGGCGGTATCGCGAGGGCCGGGAAGGGCCTCAACCGGGCCGTCGATCTGGCGAAGAAATTTAACTTCGCTCTCGATATTGCGGGTGGCTCGAGGTGGAAGTTGCTCGGGCGCAGCCAAACCCGGAAAGAGTCTCTGTTCTTCAAGAGCTTATCGCCGCGCTACCGCTTCCACGGCACTGTCGATGGCGAGGAAAAGCTCCGATTGCTCGGCGAGGCGTACGCCTTCCTTAACCCGATCTCCTGGGCAGAGCCGTTCGGCATGGCGGCGGTCGAAGCAATGCTGTGCGGAACGCCTGTGCTGACCACTCCGTGCGGTGCGCTTGCCGAAACGGTCGATGCAGACAGCGGGCGTTTCTTCGAAACCGATGACGAGTTTGCTCACGGTCTCAATGAGATCAACAGCATTTCCGCGCGAACATGCCGTGAATCGGCAGCCGAAAGATTTCCGATCCAGAAAGCCGCAACGGCCTATCTGGAACTCTATAAACGCATCCTTGACGGCGAAGTGCTTCCGTGAGCCCGCTTTAGCCGCTCCATCCAAAATTCCTCTCCCGTGAGGAAGCGTTATAGCTGGCCAACCGACATGCCGTCGGCACAGTCAGGATCAACAGGACACTCGTCTCCTGTGCGTGATCTGTGACTGGCTAAAGTCTCCGAGCTAAATTCCACAATCTCCTGAGGTTACCCATGGACCGCAACTTCGCGCGGGCGCTTGCGCTCGTCCTCAAATCGGAAGGCGGCTGGTCCGACAATCCGGCCGATCGCGGCGGCGCAACCATGAAGGGCGTGACGCTGGCCAATTTCCGCCGCTACGTGAAGGCGGATGCGACGAAGGACGACCTTCGCCATATCACGGATGCTCAGGTGGCGACGGTCTATCGCCGCTTCTATTGGGATGCCGCTGCGGGCGCCGAGCTTCCCGGCGGTGTCGACTATGCCGTCTTCGACTTCGCCGTGAACAGTGGGCCGGGCAGGGCGGCTAAATATCTGCAGGCGGCAGTTGGCACCGCACAGGACGGCAGGATCGGCCCGCCCACGCTCAAAGCTGTCGGCGCCAGGCCACCGGGCGCAGTCATCGACGATCTTTGCGATGCCCGCCTGGCATTCCTGCGGCGGCTGCCCACCTGGCCGGTTTTCGGCAAGGGTTGGAGCGATCGCATCCGGTCGGTCCGTTCCCAGGCGCTGTTGATGTTGGCCCCACCTTCGCCGGGCCCCCGGCCCAGCCACCAGCGCTCTCGCCGAAGCCCGGCAGTGCGATGCCGGTGTCTACCGGCGGGCCGATCAGCCCCGTCGAACGCCTGCGATTCTGGCGTGCGCTGCTTCAAATCCTGAAATCAATTTCGCAAGGAGTTCGACATGATCGCCGTCTTCATCCGCATCGGCTTGCGTTACGGCGCCGGTGTTCTGGTCGCGCGTGGCCTGCTCGGCGCCGACGACGCGGCGGCATTTTCTTCCGACCCCGACATTCAAGCTGGTCTGGAGATCGCCGCCGGTCTCGCCATCGCCTCGGTCACCGAGACCTGGCACTGGCTGGCCCGCAAATCCGGCTGGGAGCACTGACATGGAAGGGTTTCAACAACTGCTCATCGCCTATCTCGAAGCCGCGAAACCCTATGCTATCGGCTTTGCCGCCGGGCTTGTCGCCGGGTGGCTGCTGTGAGCGCGCTCCTCGCCGTCCTGCTTGGCAACAAAGCGCTGCTGGGCTTCCTGGCATCGGTCATCGCCGCCCTTTGCTGGGGCGCTCACCAGCGGCTGGCCGGCGCCAGGGCCGAGCGCGGCAAACTGGCGGCCGCTGAGGCCGCGGCGCGTGCGGTCGCTGAGCAGGTGCAGAACGACGTCGGCGCATTGCCGGCGGACGCTGTTCAAAGGAGCTGAAATCATGGGCAAGGGACTGATGCTTGCGCTGCTTGTGGCGCTTGCCGGGTGCACGACTGCTTCGGGCGGCTTCTGCGCGATTTCGAGCCCGCTGCGCCTGTCGGCCGAAGCCGTCGACGTCCTGTCGGACGCCGAGGCGAGAGCGCTCTTGGCGCACAACCGCAAGGGACAAAAGCTCTGCGGATGGAGGCCTTAGCCGATGCACGACCTCTTCGACATGCTCGGCATCAAGGGACCGGTCGTCGCCGCCGGGCTAGCCGGCGGCGTGCTGCGAGCACTGTCGCGCCATCGCTACAAGCTGCGCGAGATGATTGCCTCGCCGATCTGCGGGGCGCTGGCGGCTGCGTATCTGACGCTGCCTGCCGTCGCCTGGTTCAGGGCAACCGGCATGCCTATCCCCGATCCGGCCGACGACACCACGACGCTCGCCGCCGCCTTTTTGATCGGCGTCTCGGCCATGTGGATTTCCGACATCGTCTTCGAGGTCATCGTGCGGCGGTTCGGCTCGGCCGGCAACGAGTGATGCACTTGAGATGCTGGAAGAAGCCAGCGACAATGCCTACCTAAGGAGCAATCCAATGGAGGTATGATATGGCGACGTCCACCGAACGTGCAGTCCTTGCCGGCGGCTGTTTCTGGGGCATGCAGGATTTGATCCGGCGCTATTCCGGCGTGATCTCTACCCGCGTCGGCTATAGCGGTGGCGATGTGCCCAACGCCACGTATCGCAACCACGGCAGCCATGCCGAAGCCATCGAGATCGTTTTCGATCCGGCCAGGATCAGCTTTCGCACATTGCTCGAATCCTTTTTCCAGATCCACGATCCGACCACCAGGAACCGCCAGGGCAACGATGTCGGAATGAGCTATCGCTCGGCGATCTTCTACACCAGCGACGAGCAGAAGCGCGTCGCCGAAGACACCATCGCCGATGTCGATGCCTCTGGACTGTGGCCGGGCAAGGTCGTCACCGAGCTTGCGCCGGTGGGCGATTTCTGGGAGGCGGAGCCAGAGCATCAGGACTATCTCGAGAAATACCCCAACGGCTATACCTGCCACTTTGTCAGGCCGGGCTGGAAGCTTCCGGTCCGCGAAAAGGCTGTTTCGTAACGCAGCCGCTATCGTCTGCTTATCTGGCGGTCGAACTATTCTTCCGCGCGATCGGTATGCCGGCCGCCTTGTTGAGGTGGCCGTGCTCGGGCTGCCCATAGATGAACGCGCCGTGGACGGGTTTGCCGTCGACCTCAGAGCCTGAGAACGCGACGGCCTCGATCTTCTTTGTTCCGGTCAGGCTCTGGTTTCGAAGATAGGCGAAGGTTCGCACCGCTTCTCCGACAATTCGATCGAGAAACGGTTTTGGCCGCCTCCCGGGCCGTCGCACGAGGCTTGGAAAGCGCTCTCGTCCCGAAACAAAATGGTGCTGTGCGCAAAGCGCCGGCATGATCTGATAGATTCGGTTGAGCGAGCAGGTCATGAATCCTGGGTGAAAAAGAACGAAGTCGACCTCTCCTCTCAGATGCATGGTCCTGCGCAGCAATCTTTGCGCTGCCGATCTGGACATGACATAGCCTGCGGCGCCCGCGTGCAGGCCATAAAGTCTGGCAAGCGAAAACCCATCATCGAGAGCGACTTCCTTGCGTCCGACCCTCACTTTGGCAAAATGCGTTTCCAGCTTGATCACATCGGCATCGCGCGGCACCCATCGATCGGACGCAAGCAGCGAGCCGGCGCCCGCGCCGAAAACGACGTCGTCCTCGAAAACCGCGCCATATTGATCCGCGCCGTTCGCAACGATCTCCCAACACGAGCGGTGGCTCAGGAAACAGCAAACCTCAGCAGCGCTTAGCGGGCTTTTGGCGACAGAGCAGCAATCGGGGCAATCGATGGCGGAGACACGCTCAAATGGTACTCCGATCCGGCCGAACTCGGACGCGACATGCGCCAGCCGATCGCGAGAACGATCAAGATTGATCACCAGACACCTCATCAGCGCCCCCTTGTCCGGTGATCAGTGAATATCACGTTCCCGTTATTGCACAAAATTTGCTTACGTGCGGGGCAGTGGGTAGCGGCGTACGGTGCCGCCGGTTGATTTTGGAGGTTGGGTGGACATTGACGGCGTCCCCCGCGTGGCGCGAGCCTTTACCCTGCGCGCCTAGACGAGTCGCCCTAGAAGCCGAAGAATTGCCGACCGATCATGTATCCGAGCGCGACGACCACAAGGGGAAACAGGGCGGGCGTCAGCCCACCAAGAGCGGAGGTCTTTGGCTGTTGCCTGGAGATGGTCCTGGGTGGATTGCCGAGATTCTTGGTCATCCGGTATAGTAGCAAGCGCTGATTAACGATTCCGTAACCCGATCGAGGCCGCCGCGGCTTTTTGCGTTTCTGGCGCGACCTTGACAATGCCCAGCCCGTGACGCAACTGGGCCGTCTTTGAGAGCATTGTGAGGCAAGGTCAATGCGGGTGACGCTCGTTTTGAAGGGCGTAATACCCTGCCGAGGTTACGGTGGGATTCAGCGTCAGGTCGAATGGCTGGCCACGGAGATGGCTCGTCTCGGACACGAAGTCGTGGTGATCGCTGGCCCTGGCTCCAGCCACCCGCTCTTCGAAGTCCGGCACGCTTCGACCGATGCCGAATGCCGGGCAGCCATTCCGCGCGACACGCAAATCGTCCACACCCATAGTTGGCCCGTCGAGGTGCCATTTCCAACGCTGAATACGCAGCGCGGCTTTATGCCGGACCAGCCCATGCCAGTTGCGAACTGGAGCTTTATCAGCGCCAATCATGCCCGCCAGCATGGGCGCGAGACATTCGTCTACAATGGCTTTCCGGTGGACGCCTATCGTTTGTCGGCTGCAAAGGGCGACCGCCTGCTATTTCTCGCCGGCATTGCACGATCAAGCAAAGGCCTCAACCGCGCCGTCGATCTCGCCAAAAAATTCGATTTCGGTCTCGATATCGCCGGTGGCTCGCGTTGGAAACTGCTGGGCCGAAGTCAGACCCGCCGCGAAGGGTTGTTTTTCAAGAGCCTTGGCAGGCGATACCGTTTCCACGGAATCGTTGACGGCGAGCCGAAGCTTCGCCTTCTCGGCGAAGCGCGAGCCTTCCTCAACCCCATCGCCTGGGAGGAGCCGTTCGGCAACGCACCGGTCGAAGCCATGTTGTGCGGCACTCCGGTGCTGACGACGACGCGAGGCGCATTGCCCGAGACGGTCGATGCCGACAGCGGGCGCTTCTTTGAGACCGATGAAGAATTTGCGGCCGCTTTCGAGGCCGTCGCCGACCTTACGCCTCAGCAATGCCGCGAATCGGCCGCGACGAGATTTCCCATCCAAAAAGCGGCGCGCGGCTATCTGGATCTCTATGCCCGCATCCTTGACGGCGAAGCGCTTCCTTGACGACCGGCGATCCAATCCTCTTCGTCGGCTTCCCCGCGGTCGGCGACTTCGTCCGTTGCCATTCCGCCATCCAGATCATTGCCGCGCGATTTCCTGATCGCCCCATAGATGTCGTCACCTCGCCCGTTGCAGCGCCGCTGGCGCGCCTGATGCCGCATGTCAGGAAGGGCTGGGCGCTTGCCAAGCGTCATCAGCGCCCCGGTTTTGGCGAGCGCAGCCGCCTGGTTGGCGAGTTGCGCAAGGAAAATTACCGTACGGCCTATCTGATGACCAGCAGCACCAAGGCGGCGCTGATGGCGTTCATGGCCGGAATAGAGGAGCGCATCGGCTATCCGCAGGAGTTGCAATTCGGCCTCCTCAATCGCTTCCCCGCCGGCTGGTTGGCCCATCTATGGGCCTTCGGACCCCGCAAGACGCGGCTGTTCGAGGAGGTCTGCTCGATTGCCTCGCTTGGCGAAAAGCCGGCTGCGGGCGCAGAGTGGCCGGCGCCCCGGCTTGTGGTCGATCGGGCCGAACTGGACGAATGGCGCCAGCACAAGAAGATCGATGCCGACCGACCGGCACTGGCGCTCTATACTGCCGACATTGAGAATTTCCGCTCATGGCCCGTCGAGCGCTTCATTTCGATCGCCAGAGACCATCATGATCGCGGCTGGGCAATCTGGATTGTAGGCGGACCGCGCGAGCACGCCGGTGCCGCAAAAATCCGCGCCGCCATTCCTGAGGCAATCGACTTCACCTCGACCCCGTCGATTGCTGACGCGATGTGCCAAATCGCTGCGTCGACCATGTTCCTCGGGGTTGATGGCGGGATTTCCCACGCCGCCGCTGCCCTGAACGTCCCATGCGCGCTCATCTACGGGCTGAATCGCCCCTATGTGCATGGGCCTGTAAACAACCATGTTCGCTTTATCGAACCGCCGCTTTCGACGCCCAACTGGGTCAAGGACACGCGCGGCGTCAGCGAAACTCGGGTGAGGGAGGTTCTGGCTGACCTCTCAGCCGGTATTGCCAACTGACCGGTGGCCTCGCCGGCCCCAAGCGTCTGATCAAACGCTCCGTGGGGGCAACCATAGCCCCGTTTCGGGTTACCCCTTGACACTACCCCTTGGCCCTGCGGTTTTCGGGCTCGTGATTGCCGACCCAATGTGCACGGATGCGGTCGCTGGCTTCAAGGTAGGCCATGTCGATGAGGTAGGTCAGAAGCTTCTGGCCGTCGGCTTCGGCTTTCTGCCGAAGCTCCCGCAGCATCCCTTGCGCGAACTGCAGGTTCTCCATTTTGCTCGGCTGGTCCATTGGTGCCCCCCAATGTCTGCGCATGAACTTTGCGCTGACTATGCTTGCATGAAGATTGCCGTGAAGTGGATATTGCACGTGCGGACCGCGATCCTGCGAAGGCGCTGGCTGCATGAAAGCCGCCCCTTCCGGCTTCAAGATTCGCTACACTATGTGACGGAAAGAAAATAAACAAAGCGTTCTTTTGTACAAGACAGGAAGATTCCTTCAGTTCACACCACGAGATACTTGGACAGCATAGTTGACGTAACGATATTGCGTGGCCTTAAGCTCTCGTTTCCAAACAAAACGTAGCATCGTTGCAACCACAAGACGAATTCCAGCTGACCGGGCCGCTCCGTAGTCAATCGCCGGTTACAAACGGCACCGGGTCTCAGCCCAGGGCTTTGGCCAACCCATCGTTCCACGGCAGCGCAGGCCGGATGATCTACCGCCCGCCTTGGCTTGACGCCAAGGCGGGCTTTTTGCGTTTGGCTTCTACCGGGTGAAATGTTGTCGGACCCGGCCCTGTCGGCATCGGGCGGTTTCGAGAATGAATTTCCTGCCTGCCGGCTGTCTGCGCCGCTCGCGCTAGGCCGACTTGCGTTGCGGCAAGCTAGACGGCGTCTCGACACCGTCAGAAATCAGTTCGGCTGTCCGGTTTGTCGGCTCGTCATCGACCCGGTCGTGCTCGAATTGCCGGGCGGCAGGCAAGGGTTGCAACCAGTGCTCACGGCGATTGACCCAGAGTTCATAGCTGGGCTCCAGCCCTTCGGTGGGCACCTCATCGAGGCTGCCAATCGTCACTTCCACCTCATTCTCACGAACCAAAGGGACCCGGCCGCCGCAGGTGGGACAAAAACTTCTGTCGCCGTAGCTGTTGACGATACCCGTCGTTTCGAACGCCTCGAGCGGCCACACTGCAAACGCCGAAAAAGCCGACCCGCTAGCCTTGCGGCAGTCCTTGCAAGGTTGTGTGCGTCAAGTTCTGCAAAATGGGGCAGCCATGATGCTGGCCATGCGGCTTGGCGCAGAGCGAGCTTCTTGTGCTCGCGCAGGTCGTCCATGTTGATGTATCGGTTGGCCTCCATCCAGTTTTCATTGGTCTCGACGGCCAAGGCCCTGACCAGGCGCAGGCAGCTTTCGGTGTTGGGGAAGATGCGCACGACATAGGTGCGCCGGCGGATTTCCTCGTTGAGCCGCTCCAGCATGTTGGTGGATTTGAGATGCTTGTGGTGCTGTCTGGGCAGCCTGAAGAAGGTCAGGGTTTGTTCGATGGCATCCTCGGCCCAGCCTGTCAGGCGCGGATAGCGTGCCGACCATTTGGCAAGCCATGCGGCAAGATCAGCCCTGGCCTCTGCGAGATCGCGCCGGTCGTAGAGCCAGCGCAATTCCTGCAGGCAGTCGTCGCCGTGCTTCCTCGGCAGATGATCGAGCGCGTTCCTGAGGAAGTGCACGTAGCAGCGTTGCCAGGCGGCTTCGGGGATCACCTCGCCGATCGCTGCCACCAGGCCGGCGTGATCGTCGGACACAACCAACTCGACGCCCTTGAGGCCGCGCGCCTTGAGGCCGACGAGGAAGTCCCTCCAGGCCGAGCGGCTCTCGCGATTGGCCATCTCCACGGCCAGGATCTGGCGCCTTCCGTCCCAGTCGATACCGACCGCTATCAGCACCGCCTGGCTCATGACAACACCGGCTTCACGCACCTTCTCGTAGCGCGCATCGAGGATGAGGTAAGGAAACGGCTCTTGAAGGGGGCGCCTGGCAAAGGCAGCGAGGCTCTCGTCCAGCCGCTTGTTGATGGCCGAGATCGACGAGGCCGAGAAGGCATGGCCGCACAGTTCTTCCGTGATCGCCTTCACCTTGCGGGTCGACACGCCCTGCACATACATCTCCGCCAGTGTCGCCACCAAGGCCCGCTCGGAACGCTGGTAGCGCTCGAACAGCTCGGTGGAGAAGCGCCCGGCCCGGTCCTGCGGAACCCGCAGCTCGAGCTTGCCGACCCGCGTCACAAGGGTGCGGCCGTAATAGCCCGAGCGATAGCCAAGCCGTTCGGGCGTGCGCTCGCTCTTCGAGGCACCCAGCGCCTCGTCCATCTCGGCCTCAAGCACCTCCTGCATCACCGCACGGATCACTTCGTGCAATCCATCCGGGTTCGAAAGCAGAATGTCTTTGACGGCAGCGCTGGCGGTCTTAACTTCAGTCTTGGTCATGGTGGCGTTCCTTCGCGGGAATCAGGTGACGTGAACAATCACCAGCCTGCCATGACCGCCCCTCTCAGCGAATTTGCAGAACTCTCAGCACACTACCCCTTGCAATGGCAAAGGCCAATCCGAAAGGGATCTCCCGTCACCGAAAACTGGATGCCGCCGCACAGGCAGCTGCCGCTCCGCCTTGTATCATTGGGCATGACCGCTCCTCCATCTGGTTGGGCATCACACCGCTACATCTTGCAGCGCCATGCGCACAATCAATTCACGCGCGGCGCAAGGGTTCCATGTCGCCTCGCGCAATGCATCGTCTGAACCCGGGAGCGCCATGGCAACGACCGCCGCAAGGCTGCTGGATATGTCAGTTCGGGAAATCGAACACCGGTTCCCGGCACCAATAGACACGGCACTGGCCATCACGTGTCGGAACGGAGGCAGCGACCGGCACCTCCGGCCAGTCGCACTCGTTGCCGTATTGGCGGACATAGCGATCGTAAGTATTCCGGCCGGTCGTCAACACCGCCGAGTGATGGCTCTGGATCAGGTGCTGCGTCTCCTCGCAGCTCATCGAACGCGTGTCGGGTCGGGCGTAGGCCGTGCTTGTTGCTGCAAACAACGCCGTTCCAATGATCCATGCGGTTGTTTGGGATGTCATGGCGATCCTTATCCTAAAATACGGCCAGGTATTTCAACAGCGAAATGATGCCGATAATGATGACAACGATCTGCGCGATCTGCCTCGTGCGGCCATCGAGCGGCAGACGCTGGATGAGATAGAGCACCAGGATGATCACCAGGAAAGTGATTAGAATGCCGATAAGTACCGATGAAGCCATGTCCCTCACTCCGTCTGGCTACGTCTGAGAAGAGTACGCAGCGGCAAACGCTCTGGCCCTTGATTGGTTCCTGTCGATGCGAAGCCATCGGCGCAGCGTAAAGGCCGCGAAACAACGTTCCGCGGCCTTTGAAGCTGGATGCCGATCAGGGCTGTTTGCCGCAATGTTGTCGTTTGCCATCGGCGACACAGTCCCAGGCAACTTGTTGCTGGCGTCAGGCGGGGCTAACGGGAGAACCGCCTCGGGTTGACGACCTTCCGACAAAGACGGCCTGAGTTGCGCTTCGTTGTCGACATTTGCGCGAGCCCTGAGATCCGGCGCCGCCCGGCGGGTGATCGCCTTTTCTGAGGAGAACAATTGCCGTCCCAAGGGGACGACGGGAACCGAAACCTCGCACGTGCATCTCAGCTACCGCGGAACGGGCAAATCGAGCAGGTGGGGAATTTGGGGTAGGGAAATACGTCATCCAACATGCGGGGATTGGAATCCCAGGTGTCGGGCCCGCCAGTTTGTTGGGAGCGTTGCCCGTTGCAGCCTACACCATCGACACACGGGGCCGCATCACGTTCTACAACGAGGCCGCCGAACCTGAGTGGGACGACGCGCCGCGGTTTTGGCTCCGTCGTCCTCCAGCGGGTTGCGCCACAAGCGCTTAGCGGCACCGGACAACTGGAATTTGGGGAACAAGGCGTCGTCTGGGCGCGCTCAAAGCGCCGCTGAGTTCGGTCCAAATCTCTCTCGCGGATTTTGTCGATTGAAGAGAGGGTCGCGCCTAGGACAATCCCAGCAGGGGAGCGGTTTGGCCGCCTGTGGTGTCGGAATTGCCGATGCCAGGCAGTTCGTGCTTATCGTCGGCAAGCGAAGTCAATCTCCCCGCCTCGACGGAGGTCAGTCCGTCCAACTCCATCACCGCGCCGTAGAGTTGGGCCGTCTGCATCACAAGCCGCTCGACGTCTTCAAGGGCGACGTTCTCGTCCAGGTTACGCAATCGTATGTCCTCGGCAACCACCGCAATATTGACCATTCCGCGCGAGCGCAGCGCGCCCAGGACCCGTGAATTGAGATCCTCCCGTAGCCGAGCCGAATATCCGTAGCGCATGGAAACCTTCCTTTCAGGAGCCGGTTGTCCCGTCGTGATCAAGATGCGCTAACGACCTTCAGATGGCAAGAAGAATATAAAATATTCTCAACTAAATCAAATAGTTAGAAGACTGCACTGGTTGTGCTATCGGCGTATATCCCTCATCGTTGGTCTTGTATGTGAGTCACCCATCAGCCTCTCTTGACGCGCTGCACGGGGACCCCTAGCTATACTGCAATTGAGGCACATACTAACTCACCATATTTTTTGGTCTTGACGGTTGGAGGCGCGAATGGCCGACCTGGAACGACCCGAGCGACTGCAGATCATGCTGACAGCCGAGGAATTGGCTGCCTTGGAAAACTGGCGCTTCGAAAAGCGCATGCCAAGCCGGTCCGCGGCAGTGCGGGAACTGCTGCGGCGCGGCCTGGATGCGGATGGATTCCTGACTGCGGGACAAGGAACTAAGTCTCAGGACTTTGGAATTCTGGGCAGCAGTGTGACTGGCGACGGCCAGTCGGGCGAGTAATTCGACGGCGGTTAGCCAACAATCGCTTTTTCTGGAAGTGCCGCTACCAATTTATTGCGGTGGCGGAAACGCAAAGCGGGTCGGCTCTCGGCAGGGTACTGGTCTCAGCAGGGTACTCTTGGCGTATGGTTGCAAAGCCCGCTCCGGTTCGCCGGAGCGGGCTTTTTGCGTTTTCCGAACAGGAAATGGTCGCGATCGCTTTCAGATACGCTCAAGGTTCTCTTCGCACTCCATGCACGTGACGCTGTGACCGGGGCACCTGAGCCGGTGTGTTCCTCCAGGGCAGCAATGGCCGTTCGAGCTCGCCCACCGGGCACAGACAAACACCTTGCGGGTTCCGTGGCATTGTGGACATTCCATCGGGCGGGCCAGCAGAGCCTCGTTTTCCGAGACACGGCATTCCCTCTCAAGAACCTGGACCATCTGAAACCCCAAGGCCGAAATATGGCTAAGCTATCCATACCCGGAAAGCCTAAATTAGAATTTAATTACATAAGCCGCGAGCCTCCCGAGGGGGAAGTTTCGCGGATGGCAATCTCAGGCCACCGGCAGTCCGCCGCGCGTGTCTCATTCCCAATTTCGGCCGTCTCAAGATCAAGCTCCGGTTGCTCCCGGCATCGGTCGACCCGATTTTGCCCACCGATTTTCGCATTCGGATCGTTATAGGCTTTCGCTTTGCTGGAGCGGCGTTAAAGCTGCCCGGCAAATGCCTGAGCGGGAACAGTCCGTTCCTGCGTCGGTTCGTTTGGACAAGGATGTCTGCCAATGACATTGATGGGCGCAGCGGCACTTTTGATCCTTGTCCTGACTTATGCCGGCGTCGCAATCGGGCGTATTCCAGGCCTCCGTCTCGACCGGGCAGGGATCGCCTTGCTGGGGGGTGCGGCGATGATCGCCATCGGCGCACTCAGTATGGAAGATGCCTATCGCGCCATCAATTTCGACACCATTACGCTGCTGCTCGGCATGATGATCGTGGTGGCGCATCTGAAGGTGTCCGGCGCCTTCCGGGCGCTTGGCGCCTATGCTATCGAGCATGCACACGCGCCTTTCGTGCTGCTGGTGATGGTGACGCTGTTGACCGGCGTGCTGTCGGCGTTCCTGGTCAACGACGCCATCTGCCTGGTCATGGCGCCGATCGTCGTCCACGTCACCCGTGTCATCAACCGCAATCCCATTCCCTATCTGATCGCCACCGCCACAGCGTCCAACTGCGGCAGCGTCGCCACCATCACCGGCAACCCGCAGAACATGGTCATCGGCGCGCTGTCGGGAATTTCCTACCCGGCCTTTTCGGCCGCCCTGGCGCCGGTTGCCCTCTTCGGCCTCGTCGCGGTCGTCGTCATCGTGCGCATCGTCTACCGCGCCGAATTCGCCCGCACCGCCGATCTCAACCCGGAAGTCTATCGCGGCCGCATGCTGCCGGGACAGGTGCTGAAGGCGGTGGTTGTCTGCATTGGCCTGGCCATCGCCTTCTTCGCCGGCGTTCCGGTTGCCAAGGCAGCGCTCATCGGCGGCGCCATCCTGCTGCTCACCCGCGCCATCAAGCCGGCACGCATTTACCGCGAGATCGACGGGCCGCTGCTGTTCATGTTCGCCGGCCTGTTCATCGTTGTCGCCGGCGCCGAAAAGACGCTGCTGACGCCCGACATCATCGCCTCGGCCAAGAACCTCGGGCTGGACGACGTCTGGCGCCTATCGGGCCTCACCGCGGTGCTCTCCAACATCATGAGCAATGTTCCGGCCGTGCTGGCGCTGCGGCCATTCATACCCGGCCTTGAAAATCCCGGGCGTGCCTGGCTGGTGGTGGCGATGAGCTCGACGCTGGCCGGCAACTTCACCTTGCTTGGCTCGGTCGCCAACCTGATCGTCGCCGAACAGGCGCGGGCGGCCGGCACGCAGCTGTCCTTCTCAGCCTTCTTCAAGGTCGGCCTGCCACTGACGCTGCTCACCCTTGCCGTCGGCACGGCATGGCTGGCGGCTGGATTCTAGAGCAACTCCACGAAAAATGTGAAGCGGTTCTCCGTCCGGAATTGCGTCAAAACAAAGAGATAGCGTGTTTCGCCGTCTCCACTAAACGGTGAACGCTCTAGCGGATAGTCGCCGATCCTGACCTTGCCCGAACCAGCGTTGCAGCGGCCTGTCCGGCGGCCTCGACATAGTCGGGGTTGCGGTGGATCAGCATGATCGAGAACGCGCCGTCCATCAAAAGCACGATTTCGCGCGCCAGGGTCTGCGGCTCGTCGACGCCGTGGCCTGTGAGTTCGCCGGCCAGCCAGGTCTCGAAATTCTGCTTATGCCGCGCCCCCGCTTTAACGGCCGGGTGTCCGGGCATGGAAGCGAGTTCGGCTGCCGTGCGCAGAAAGCCGCAGCCTCTCCATTTCGGGTGCTTCGCCACGCGCGCCAGATTGGTGAAAATCGCCTCGACCTTGCGCTCGACATCGCCTTCGGTCATCTCGAACCAGCCGGCCATCTGCTTGAGGTTCGGCTGGTCGCGACCGTCGAGATAGGCCGCGATCAAATCGTCCTTGCTCTTGAAATGATAGTAGAGCGTGCGCTTGGTCAGCCCGGCTTTTTCCGCCACTGCATCGACGCTGACGCGGCCGATCCCCTCGGCATAGAACAGCTTCGTTGCGGCATCGACAATGCGTTTGCGGGTAGGGCTTGGTGCTTCGCTCATACGCAAGTATACCGACTAGTGAATATACATACAACCGAAAGCCTGATCCTCTCCGTCGACAAACACAGGGAAGGAAAAGACATGACCGAGCTTGTGGTCACCGAGGCCCGCAACGGGATCGCCATCTTCACACTTAATCGGCCGGAAAAGCTCAACGCCTTGAACTATGCGCTGATTGATCGCCTGCTTGCGCTCCTCGATGCCGCCGAGACCGACGATGCCATCCGCGCCGTCATCCTCACTGGAGCAGGAGAGCGCGCCTTCTCCGCCGGCGGCGACATCCATGAATTCTCAGGCAGCGTGGCCATCGGCGTCGACGTTGCCCTGCGCGACTTCGTTATGCGCGGACAGCGGCTGACGGCAAGGCTGGAGGCATTCCGCAAGCCCGTCATCGCCGCCGTCAACGGCATCGCCTTCGGCGGCGGCTGCGAGATCACCGAAGCCGTGCCGCTCGCTATCGCCAGCGACCGCGCCTTGTTCGCCAAGCCTGAGATCAACCTTGCAATGCCGCCTACTTTCGGCGGCACGCAGCGGCTTCCGAGACTGGCAGGGCGCAAGCGGGCGCTCGAGCTGCTGTTGACCGGCGATTGGTTCCCGCCGCCGCGCGCCGTCGAACTCGGCCTCGTCAACCAGGTGGTGCCGCATGAGGAGCTGATGTCCACCGCAATTGATCTTGCCCGGCGCATGACCAGGCATTCTCCTGCAGCAATTGCCTCAATCCTCACAGCAGTGGCGCGGGGCCTGAACCAGAGCATCGCGGAAGGCTTGGCTGTCGAGGCCGAGCAGTTCGCCCGCATGGCTCCGACCGCTGATCTGCGCGAAGGGCTGGATGCCTGGATCGCACGGCGCCAGTCGGGCTGTGACGGCTCGTCGACACACATCACCCGGCCGGATGAAGCCAGGCGAGCCTCAACGCAGCAGGACGGGCTTGCGGACCGGGATCAAGGCGCCGTCACGGCCACATGACCTTTCATGTTGGGGTGGAAGCGGCAGAAATATTCGACCGCTTCCGCCTTCCGCAGGCTCAGGCTCGCTGTTGTCTTCGGCGGGATCATCACTTCCCAGCCACCCTTGACGGTAGCCGTATGTGCGAACACGTCCTTGTTCACCCACTTGATCGTGTCGCCGACCTTCGCGTCGACGGTGGCCGGCGAAAAGACAAGTTTGTCGATGGTGACCTGGATGGTTTCGGCCTGCACGGGTGAGGTCCCGAAGACCAGCGCCAGTGCAATCCACAGCTGCCGTTTCGACATGGCCTGGTCCTTACTTCAGCATACCTGCAACATGCTCGGCGTGCTGTTCATGGCCCTGGAAAATCTTCAGGCCGGTCTCCAGCAGGCTCTTCAACTCGGTATTACTGGCCGATGGGATCAAAAGGGTTTCAAGCGCGCCGTCGACCTGTTTGTGGTAGGCGATCTCGTTGTCGACATAGGCTTTGTCAAAGGCTGCGCCGTCGAGTTTGGCGAGCTTCGCCCGCTCCTCGGCCGCAGCCTTGGTCAGCGCCTGGCTGGTTGCGTTGTCTTCCGGCGTCACCTTCAGCTTCTTTACCAGTTCCTGTGCCTGCGCGTTGACCGCTTCGTGGTCGCGCACCATGTCGTTGGCGAAATCCACGACCTCCTTGGTCTTCGATTTTTTGATCGCCTGCTTGGCGGCTTCCACATCGATGACGCCTGCCGTGTAGGCGATGTGGGCGATCTGCGGGTCCGTCGGCTTGTCGGCGGCTTGTGCGAGCGGGGCAGCGCCAAGCAGCAGCAAGGCAGCGAGGGCGGCGGTGTGTCGGGTAAGCATGGCATCTCCTTCGCCCGGACGCGGGATCGCGCCGGGCCATGTTTTTCAGTTGACGGTCATTGGATGCGCAGCGGCGGCAAACGTTCCCGGGGAAATCGGCCAAATCAGCCGATGATCAGCTCTCCAGGCCGAGCCGCTGCATGACGGCGCTGGTCAGCCTGTCGCAGCGCCGGCCGGCAAACGGGAAGGCGTCGAGCAGCACCGGCCCGATCTGGTCGTCGAGTGCCTTGCGTACCAGGGCGCGGGCGCGGTGTAGCCTTGTCTTGACGGTTTCCGGCCGCACGCCAAGCAGCTCGGCGGTCTCCTCGATACTGAGCCCCTCGATAACCCGCGCCACGAACACCGTCCGATAAACATCGGGTAGGCTGTCGGTCGCCCGTTCCACCAACTCGAGGATCTGCCGCTGCGCCATCGTCCGCTCCGGATCGTCGCTGGGATTGAGGGGGAACTGGATGATTTCGGCTTGCGGGTTTTTCGCCACCGTCCGCCGCCTTTTGCGCAGACGACCGAGCGCCTCGTTGATGACGATGCGCGACAGCCAGGTGGCCAATGAGGACTCCCCGCGAAAGGCATCGAGATGGGCAAAGGCTCTGACATAGGCCTCCTGGACGATGTCCTCGGCTTCAGCATCGTTGCGCACCACCCCGCGAGCGATGCGATAGAGCCGCTGATTATGGGTCTTCATGATGATGCGGAAGGCGTTGCCTTCGCGTGCCAGCGCGCGGCGCACGAGAAGCATCTCGCTTGAGGCAGCAGTGGGCATTGGTAGAGACATAGCAGGCATGGCCAGTTCCTCGATCCAATCCCCGTTCGAAACCTCGATCAAGACATTGGATGACATCGCCGGCAAAAGGTTCCCGGCCATTTTCGCCCGGCTCCGACGGCGCCTAGAATACTGCTTCCGCCAGCGGCTTGTCAGCAGCCTGCGCTCGTGCCGTTGCCGCAAGCAGATCGGTCTGCGTGATCAGGCCAAGGATGCGGCTGTCCCCGTCCACGATGATGACTGCATGGGTGCGGCCGTCGGTGAGCACCGGTAGCAGGGCCATGGCGGGCGTACCGGCGGCGGCGGTCGACGCTGTCGACGTAACGCTTCCGACGGCTTCGTCGGCTCGCGCCAATTCCCTTAATCCAACGGTGCCGACCAGCCTGGCGTCCTTGTCGACAACCGGCAGCGTGCGGATATTGTGGTCGAGCAGCAGATGACGCGCCCGATCGGCGGACGCGTGTTCATCGACCGAAATCACGTCGCGGGACATGATGTCCTCGCACAACATGGTTCGGTGTGCGCGCATCGCGCTTGCAGTTCGACCTGTCGCAGCAGCTGTTCGAGATCGTTGCGGTCGATGTCGAAGGTCTCGTCGAGCGCAGCCAGCGCGGCATCGATGTCCTCGGCCCGGAAGCCGATGCGCTCCTGAGCCGGCGGATCGATGGTTCCGTGCGTGCTTTTCGGGGCAGGGGCCGGCACATGCGGGTAGCTGCGTCGCGACAGCCTGTGGAAAGCATAGCCGAGCGCGACCAGCATCATGGAGTTCAGCGCCACCGGCACGAACGGAAACAGGAAGCCCGCACCGATCACGGCCGGCCCGCCGAGCACGGCGGTCAGTGCGGCGGCTCCGCCCGGCGGATGCAGGCAGCGCGAGAACGACATGGCGGCGATCGCCATCGCCACGGCAATGCCCGTGGCGAGAACGGGCTGATGGACGAAATGGGCCACGATCACGCCGACCAGCGCCGATATTGTATTGCCGCCGATGATCGACCATGGCTGCGCCAGCGGGCTTGCAGGCACCGCAAACAGCAGCACCGCCGACGCCCCCATCGGCGCCACCAGCAGCGGCACATGCGGGCCATTGCCAAGCACCAGCGCGCCGATCGCGCCGGTCAGCGCAATGCCGATCATCGCCCCGATGCAGGCGATGAGGCGCTCGCGCAGCGTCGCGCCGGCGAGAATGGGGACAAAGAGACGAAAGGCCATGGCAAGCTCAGTCAGGCTGGAATTGTGCGCGCAGCGCCTGCAATGGCGTTGGACCGACGATTTTGAAAGTCAAACCGATCCGAAAAAGCGCGCATTGGGGAAATAACATTGCGCTTGGTCGACCCATGAGCGGCTTTGCGACGTCGATCGCCTGCGAAAGTCGCTCGCCAACCCTTTCAACGGGTTGGGCGACCAGCGGAATCAGCTTCGCAAGTTTGCTGGTGTCATGCCGCAGCGGCCGCTTCCAGCCCGCGCAGGATATCGGCCTTGAGGTCCTCGACATCCTCGAGCCCGATCTGCAGCCGGATCAGCGGGCCGTCATAGGGGCCCTTGGCGACGGTACGGTCGCCGAGGAAGACCGGCACGGCAAGGCTCTCATAGCCGCCCCAGGAATAGCCGAGACCGAAGATTTTCAACGCATCGAGGAAGGCATGCTGCTGTCTCTGGCCGCCGCCTTTGAGCACGATGGAAAAGATGCCGCTCGAGCCGGAAAAATCACGCTTCCACACCGCGTGGTCGGGGTGGCTGGGAAGCGCCGGGTGCAGCACGCGGGCCACGCCGGGCTGGCCTTCAAGCCAGGTGGCAATCGAAAGCGCGCTCTTTTGATGGTGATCCAGCCGAACGCCCATCGTGCGCAGGCCGCGCAGGACTTGGTAGACGTCGTCGGGGCCGGCGCAGCAGCCCATCGTGTAGAACGTCTCGCAAAGCTGCTTCCAGCAGTTGGCATTGGCAGACACTGTGCCCAGCAGCACGTCCGAATGCCCGGCCGGATATTTCGTCGCCGCATGGATCGAGATATCGACGCCGTGGTCGAGCGGACGGAAATAGAGCGGCGTTGCCCAGGTGTTGTCCATCATGACGATGGCGCCCGTTTCATGCGCCGCCTTGGCGATCGCCGGAACGTCCTGCACCTCGAAGGTGTTGGAGGCCGGTGATTCCGTAAACACGACTTTGGTGTTCGGCTTGATCAAGCTGGCGATGCCGGCGCCGGCATGCGGATCGTAATACTCGACCTCGACACCCAGCCGCTTCAGCATCGTGTCGGCGAAATTGCGGGTCGGATGGTAGACGGAATCGACAATCAGGATGTGATCGCCTGCCGAGAGAAACGCCAGCAACGGGACGGTCACCGCCGCCAGGCCCGACGGCACGATTATTGTGCCGGCGGAGCCTTCCAGCGCGTCGATCGCATGCGCCAACGCATCGGTGGTCGGCGTGCCGCGTGTGCCATAGGTGTATTTCTGGCTGCGCGCCGCCATCACCGACGCATTGGGATAGAGCACGGTCGAGGCATGCACGATCGGCGGATTGACGAAGCCGAAATAGTCGTGCGGATTGTTGCCCGAATGGGCAAGCCGCGTGTTGATACCCATTTCGTTGCCGTCAGTCGCCATTTCTCTTCGCCTTGTGGTGAAAGCGCTAGCCATAGAGCGGCGGCATTGGCCGTGCAACAGCGGGCGCCCGCCAGGCGGTGCCCTTTGCATAGGCCAATTCCCCCATGAATAGTCTGGAAAGCGTGGCGATCCAGAGCCGCGGATTTCATGAGTGGATGTGGATTAGCGTCGACGGACTTTGCCGGTTTTATTTGCGGGGCTTGCTGCTTTCCTGATGCTGTTGTCTGCAATTCAGGCATTTGCGGCAATTGGTTTTCAAAGCTGTCGTGAAACGGTCATTTCCCTTGACCTCACAGAGATAATCGCCTTCGATGCAGTTCGTGAATGGGAGGGGCCGGGCGTCGGTTACGACGCGAGGTTCCGGAATGAGCCGGATGGGAGCCGGGTTCACGCGGGAAAAGATCAGGATTTGCCTGAGGATCAGGGTTTACCTGAAAACAGAAAAGGGTCTGTGGGTTATGAAACATATTGCAATTGGCATTCTCGGTGCCGCTGCGCTTGGATGGATGGCTTCGGCCGCGTCGGCGACAACGCTCGATACCGTCAAGGCGAAGGGCTTCATCCAGTGCGGTGTCTCGACGGGCCTGGCCGGCTTCTCGGCGCCTGACGACAAAGGCGATTGGAAAGGCATCGACGCGGATTTCTGCCGCGCTGTCGCTGGTGCAGTCTTCGGCGATGCCTCCAAGGTCAAGTTCACGCCGCTCAGCGCCAAGGAGCGCTTCACCGCGTTGCAGTCGGGCGAGATCGATCTCCTGTCGCGCAACACCACATGGACCATCAATCGCGATACCGCGCTTGGCCTGAACTTCATCGGCGTCACCTATTATGACGGCCAGGGTTTCATGATCAACGCCAAGAAACTGCCTGGCGTCAATTCGGCGCTGCAGCTTTCAGGTGCGGCAGTCTGCGTGCAGAGCGGCACCACGACCGAGCTCAACCTCGCCGATTACTTCAAGGCGAACAAGATGGAGTACAACCCGGTCGTCTTCGAAAAGCTGGAAGAGGTCAACGCTGCCTATGACGCCGGCCGCTGCGACGTCTACACCACCGACCAATCCGGCCTCTATGGCATCCGCCTGACGCTGAGTGCGCCGGCCGACCATGTCGTGCTGCCCGAGATCATCTCCAAAGAGCCGCTCGGCCCCGCCGTACGCCAGGGGGACGACCAGTGGTACCACATCGTCAAGTGGACCTACTTCGCCCTGTTGCAGGCAGAGGAACTGGGCATCACCCAGGCCAATGTCGAAGAGATGAAGACCTCCGATAATCCGGAGATCAAGCGCGTGCTCGGTCAGGAAGCCGAAACCAAGATCGGAACCGACCTTGGCGTGAGCAATGACTGGGTCGTCAACATCGTCAAGGCAGTCGGCAATTACGGTGAGATGTTCGAGCGCAATGTCGGCACCGGCAGCCCGCTGAAGATCGCGCGCGGCATCAATGCGCTGTGGACCAAGGGCGGCCTGCAATACGCACCGCCGATCCGCTGATCGAAATGTGATCCGGAAGGCAGATCATCTGCCTTCCGGTTTCTCTTTCCAGGGGATGAGCAATGGCATCGCAGGAAGTTCTTCGCGAGGAGCCGAGCCGCGGTTCCTTCATCAACGATCCGAAAGTCCGC
Source organism: Mesorhizobium sp. C416B (assembly GCF_030323165.1). Lineage (NCBI taxonomy): Bacteria > Pseudomonadati > Pseudomonadota > Alphaproteobacteria > Hyphomicrobiales > Phyllobacteriaceae > Mesorhizobium > Mesorhizobium sp. C416B. Next base: position 1,040,591 of record NZ_CP100471.1, on the reverse strand, counting down.
GGGTTTTTCTTCCAGGCGGTGGTTGTCATCTTGCTGGTGGCGGGCGTCTGGTGGATCGTCCACAACGTCATCGTCAACCTGCAGCGCCTGCATATTACTTCCGGTTTTGGCTTCCTGAACAACCGAGCAGGCTTTGACATTCCAGTCAGGCCCATCGCTTATGATTCTGATTCGACCTATGGCCAGGCCATTGTCGTCGGGCTTATCAACACCATTATCGTCGCCGTTGCCGGCATTATCACCGCGACCATCATTGGCTTCATTGTCGGCGTCGGCCGGTTATCGCGCAACTGGCTGGTTCGCAAGATTTGCACGGTCTATGTCGAGGTGTTCCGCAACATCCCGCCGCTGCTGGTGATCTTCTTCTGGTATTCAGGCGTGCTCGCGGTACTGCCGGCGCCTCGCGACAGTTTCAATTTGCCGTTCGGCTCTTTCCTCAACCAACGCGGTTTCTATTTTCCGCGCGCTATCTGGGGCGACGGCTCCTGGCTGATGTTTGTCGCCTTGCTTGTCGGCATCGCCATGGCTTTTTTTGTCGCGCGCACGGCACGCCAGCGGCAAATGGCAACCGGCCAGCAGTTTCCCGTATTCTGGACTTCGGCGGCGCTGATCGTCGGCCTTCCGCTCCTGGCCTATTCGCTGAGCGGCTTTCCCTTGAGCTTCGACTTTCCAAAGCAATCGACCTTCAACCTGACCGGAGGCTTTCAGATCGGGCCGGAGTTCCTGTCTCTCTATTTGGCGCTGTCCTGTTACACGGCCTCCTTCATCGCCGAGATCGTGCGCGCCGGCATTCTCGGCGTCAGCAAGGGTCAGACCGAAGCGGCTGGCGCCCTGGGGCTGCGGCCGGGATCTATCCTGCGGCTTGTCGTCGTTCCCCAAGCCATGCGGATCGTCATCCCGCCGCTGACCAGCCAGTATCTCAACCTGACAAAGAACTCGTCGCTGGCCATTGCCATCGGTTACCCCGACCTGACGGCGATCGCCGGCACAGTGCTGAATCAGACCGGTCAAGCGGTCGAGGGTGTGCTGATCATGATGGTCGTCTATCTCATCATCAGCCTGGTGACGTCGGCGGTGATGAATGTGGTCAACGCCAGGATGGCGCTGGTGGAGAGGTAAGACCATGCAGGAACATGATACCTCCTGGGTGCGGACCGAAATGGCACTCGCTCAACAAGCCCCGGCCGGCGTGCGGGGGCCTTTGGCCTGGGTTCGCAAGAACCTGATCGGTTCGGTGGGCGACGTCATCCTGACTGTAGTGGCTATTGCGCTGGTGGTGATGATCGTGCCGCCCGTCGTCAACTGGGCCTTCATCAACGCCCAGTGGACGGGGCCGGACCGGACTGTATGCGCCACGGTGGCGCAAGGCGGCATCCAGCCGGACGGCTGGTCAGGCGCCTGCTGGGCCTTCGTCAACGCGAAGTTCGGCCAGTTGATGCTTGGCCGCTATCCCCTGGAAGAGCGCTGGCGGCCGATCCTGGTCGCCGTCCTGTTCGTGGCGCTGCTGGTGCCGTTGCTGATGCCACGCGTGCCGCGCAAGGGGTTGAACGCCATTCTTCTATTCCTGGCATTGCCGATCATCGCGTTCGTGCTCCTGGTCGGCGGCATCTTCGGCCTGCCGCATGTGGAGACCCAGCTATGGGGCGGGCTGCTGGTGACGCTGAGCCTGTCCTTTGTCGGCATTGCCGTGTCGCTGCCGATGGGCATCGTGCTGGCGCTTGGCCGGCGCTCCAAGATGCCGATCGTCAAGACACTGTGCGTGGTCTTTATCGAGTTCGTTCGCGGCATCCCGCTGATCACCGTTTTGTTCTTTGCCAGCGTCATGCTGCCGCTGTTTCTGCCCGCCGGGGTTTCGTTCGACAAATATCTCAGGGCGCTGATCGGCGTCTCGCTGTTTGCCGCCGCCTATATGGCCGAAGTGGTGCGCGGCGGCCTGCAGGCGATCCCCAAGGGCCAGTATGAGGGTGCGGATTCGCTTGGCCTGGGCTACTGGCAGAAGATGGTGCTGATCGTGCTGCCGCAGGCACTGAAGCTGGTCATCCCCGGCATCGTCAATACCTTCATCGGTATGTTCAAGGACACAAGCCTCGTCATCATCATCTCGATGTTTGACCTGCTTGGCGTCGTCAAGCAGAACTTCTCGGACGCCAATTGGGCGACCCCACAGACCGCGAGATCCGGTCTCATCTTTGCAGCCTTCGTCTTCTGGCTGTTCTGCTTCGGCATGTCGCGGTATTCGATGTACACGGAACGCCGGCTCGACACCGGCCACAAACGTTGATGCATGTCGCCCAAAAGTGTTTAGCGGTTTTGGGACAACGACATGCATCATAGCTAAAAGACAGAACAAAAAGGGGAACCTGCCATGGTCATAGAAAACGCCGTCAGCGCCGAAGAGATCAAGGTCGATGCCAAGAAGATGCACATTTCGACCACCGATGTCGCAATCGACATCATCGGCATGCACAAATGGTATGGCGAGTTCCATGTGCTGAAGGACATCAACCTCAAGGTGATGCGCGGCGAGCGCATCGTCATCTGCGGTCCTTCGGGCTCGGGCAAGTCGACCATGATCCGCTGCATCAACCGGCTGGAAGAGCACCAGAAGGGCAAGATCATCGTCGACGGCAAGGAACTCACCAACGATCTCAAGAAGATCGACGAGGTGCGCCGCGAGGTCGGCATGGTGTTCCAGCACTTCAACCTGTTTCCGCATCTGACCATCCTGGAGAACTGCACGCTGGCGCCGATCTGGGTGCGCAAGACGCCGAAGAAGCAGGCCGAGGAAATCGCCATGCACTTCCTCAAGCGCGTCAAGATCCCCGAACAGGCCAACAAATATCCGGGCCAGCTGTCGGGCGGCCAGCAGCAGCGCGTGGCGATAGCGCGTTCGCTGTGCATGAACCCGCGCATCATGCTGTTCGATGAGCCGACCTCGGCGCTCGATCCCGAAATGATCAAGGAAGTGCTGGAGACGATGGTGGGCCTGGCCGAGGAAGGCATGACCATGCTGTGCGTCACTCACGAAATGGGCTTTGCCCGCAAAGTCGCCAACCGGGTGATCTTCATGGATCAGGGCCAGATCGTCGAACAGAACACGCCGGCCGAGTTCTTCGACCATCCGCGCCACGAGCGCACGAAGCTGTTTCTGTCGCAGATCCTGCACTGAGCATTTTCATGCGAACCAAAAGAGCCCGGCCGTAATGCGGCCGGGCTCTTTTGCTATCTGGGGGGTTGATCTTCTCCATTGAAACACAAAGCCGCCGCCGCATGAGAAAAGCCCTGCGTTTCGTGGCCATGCTGATTATCGTGGTCGCGCTCGCTGCCGCGCTCGGCACGCTGGTGCCGCGTCCGCTGTGGCCGGCGTCAGCGGCGGGTGAGGGCACGCGCCATATTCTGGTGCTGGAGAATCCGATCCACACCGACATCGCCATTCCAGTCGATGACGAGGTGCGCCGGCGCTTCCATTTCCTGGTCGCTGCCGGCATCCCTGTCGACGCCCCGGAAGTGCGCTACATCGTCTTTGGCTGGGGCGGCCGGGCCTTCTATCTGGAGACGCCGAGCTGGTCGCAGCTGAAAGCAGTGCCCGTCCTCAAGGCGCTGACACTGGACGCCTCGGTCATGCATGTCGATATCGCCGGGACCATCGCCGAGCCGCACCCTGCTGTCACCGGTTTCGACATCGATGAGGAACGTTTTGCAGCGCTGCTCAACTATATCGACGCGAGTTTCCAGCAAGGGCCGCATGGTCCGGTCGTCATCGAGAACGCCGCCTATTCCAGCTTCGACCGCTTCTTCGAGGCGAACGGCCATTTCAACGCGCTTGTCGGCTGCAACACCTGGACAGCCGCCGGCCTGCGCACCGCCGGCCTGCGCACCGGCTGGTGGAACCCGCTGTCGGCCTCGCTGGGCTTGTCGATGCGGTTTTATAACTAGCAGTCCTTCATCGCACCGCGACAGTGTTGGATCTTTTGAAGTCAGCGGGACAGCACTCCCCTCTGACCTGCCGGCCATCTCCCCCGCAAGAGGGAGATCAGCCGTTTTGCCCGCGCTCCTGCTGCAACGCCGGCGATTTTGGCGAAGGCGACGGCGACATCCAATCTCCCCCCTTGCGTGGGAGATGTCCGGCAGGACAGAGGGGAGTGGGAAGGATCGCTACGTCGACGATCTAGACTGCCGAGTGTCCGCTCGCCATCCATAGAGCCAGTCGAGGTCGGCGGCGAGCTTGTCGGGCGAGCGCATGGCCAGGAACAGATTGCGGGCGATCGCCACCGGGCCGGCAGCATGCCAGGCGAGGCGGTTTACGGCCCCACGACGCGCGGCCTTGGCGACACGCGGCCGCCGAAGATTTTCCCAGATTTGAAAACTTCTGGGCAGATCGCCAGGGAAATCGGCGATAGCGTCGGCAAGCGTGATGGCATCCTCGATCGCCATTGCCGCGCCCTGCGCGGCAAACGGCGTCATCGCGTGCGCGGCGTCGCCGATCAGCGCGATGCCCTGCGGGCTCGTCCACCGCTTCTGTTCGACGGTGTGGATCGGAAAGGCCGTCCATGGGCCGGCCAGTGCCACAAGCTTCGTCAGGCCCGGCGCGGTGCCGCGCAGGGCAGCCGTGAGGATCGCGGGATCGGCATGGCCCGACCAACCTTCGGCCATGCGCTCACCCTTGGTGAAGGCGGCGAGATTGAAGGCCTGGCCTTTGCTGACGGGGTAGGCGACCATGTGGAAGCCAGGATGCAGGAACGTGGTGACGCAGTCGGCGGCGCCGATCGCGGCAAAGGCTTCTCCGGCCGCACCGTCGGCTGCGATTGTAGCCCGCCAGGCGAGTTCGCCCGAAAAACGGCTTTTGACGAAGTCCTCGCCTGCGAGTTGCGCCCGGACCGCCGACCAGACGCCGTCGGCGCCGACCAGCAGTTTGCCGCGTGCCTCGATCTCGCGGCCGTCCACTTCGGCGGTCACGGCGACATATTGCGCGTCTTTGACGATGCCGGTCACGCGGGCGCCGGTGATGAGCTCAATCTCTGGCCGTTCGGCCATTTGCCCCAGCAGCGCTGCCTGCAGATCTGCGCGATGGGCGACAAGATAGGGCGACTGCCAGCGCGCTTCGGCGGCGTGCCCGAGCGGTACCCGCGCCAGTTCGCGCAGCGTCCCGGCGTCCTTGAGCACGACCGCTTCCGGCCGCAACGCTGCGGGCAGCAGTCGGTCGAGCACGCCGAGTTTTCCAAGAATGCGTGTTGCGTTGGGCGAAAGCTGGATGCCGGCGCCGGCCGCTTCGAGGTGCTGTGCCTGTTCGATAAGCTTTACCGGATAACCCCGTCCAGCGAAGGCAAGGGCAGCGGTCAGCCCGGCGATGCCGGCCCCGGCGATTATGACCTGCCGGGACCTGATGTCTTCCATCGGGCTTGTCGCGGAAGGATCAGGCGGCCTGGTCGATATAAAGGCAACCAGCCGGCAGCGTTTCCGTCGCCCTCAGCTTCGCCGAATAGCGGTAGAGCGTCGAGCAATACGGGCAGACCTTTTCATTGTCGTCGCCCATGTCGAGGAACACATGTGGGTGGTCGAAGGGCGGGTTGGCGCCGGTGCACATGAATTCCTTGACGCCGATGTCGATTGCCGGATGGCCCGCATCGTTCTGGAAATGGGGAATGGAACCGCCTGCCATCGTCGTCTCCTTGATCTCGTCGAAAAGCATCTGGAACATAACAGGCCTGTTTGCAAGATCGATGAAATGAAACTGTCGCAAAAGCCTGTCAGAGGATACGTTGAGCCGGTTAAGTGCATGTCCCTGAAATCGGAACGGTTTTCGCCGAAGGGTCATGCGTCACAAAAGCGTGTTAGAGGCATGGCACGTCCAACGGCGCTCCAAGGGACGGTTGGCGGGGAAGAGCAGGAACCATGAACGAACTGAAGCCGGTGCAGAGCGAATTCATCAATGTCGAGGTGGCGAGCCCCGAGGGCGGCAACCCCGATCGGTTCGTCAACCGTGAGTTCTCCTGGCTGCAGTTCAACCGGCGTGTGCTCGAGGAATCACAGAACGAGCACCATCCGCTGCTCGAACGCGTCCGTTTCCTGTCGATTTCGGCCGCCAATCTCGATGAATTCTTCATGGTCCGCGTCGCCGGCCTTGCGGGCCAGGTGCGCGAAGGCATTGCGCTAAAGAGCCCCGACGGCCGCACGCCGGAGCAGCAGCTGGAACAATTGCTGCGCGAGGTCGAGCGGCTGCAGGAGGACCAGCAGAACAGCCTTTCGGCGCTGATGTTGCTGCTCAACAAGGAAGGCATTGAGAGCATCACCCGCGATGCACTAACCAAGGATGAAAAAGTCTGGCTGGAAGACCATTTCCAGGACCAGGTTTTCCCGGTGCTGACTCCACTGTCGATCGACCCGGCGCATCCGTTTCCGTTCATTCCCAATCTCGGCTTCTCGATGGCGCTGCAATTGCGCCATCGCAAGAATGGCGAGGAGATGAGCGCGCTTCTGCGCCTGCCGGTGGCGCTGAAGCGCTTCATCCGTCTGCCCGACCGCAAGCAGCACGTTCGCTTCATTCCGTTGGAGGAGGCTGTCGGCCTCTATATCGGCAAGCTGTTCCCCGGCTATGAGGTCAAGGGTTCCGGCACCTTCCGCATCATCCGGGACAGCGATATCGAGGTCGAGGAAGAGTCGGAAGATCTCGTGCGCCTGTTCGAGACGGCGCTGAAGCGGCGCCGCCGCGGTTCGGTCATCCGCATCGAATTCGACAAGTCGATGCCCGGCGAATTGCGCGAGTTCGTCGCCGGCGAGCTTGGCGTCTCTTCGAGCCGCATCAGCGTTCTGACCGGCCCGCTGGCGCTCAGCCAGATTTCCGAGATCGTCGCCGTGCCGCGCGACGACCTGAAGTTCACCCCCTACAATCCACGCTTTCCCGAGCGCATCCGCGAGCATGGCGGCGACTGTTTCGCGGCCATTCGCGAGAAGGACATCGTCGTCCACCACCCCTATGAATCCTTTGACGTGGTGGTCCAATTCCTGCGCCAGGCGATGGCCGACCCGGAGGTGGTGGCGATCAAGCAGACGCTCTACCGCACCTCCAACGACAGCCCGATCGTGCGCGCCTTGGTCGACGCGGCCGAGGCCGGCAAGTCGGTAACCGCCCTGGTCGAGCTCAAGGCGCGCTTCGACGAGGAAGCCAACATCCGCTGGGCGCGCGACCTCGAACGCGCCGGCGTTCAGGTCGTGTTCGGCTTCCTCGAACTCAAAACCCATGCGAAAATGTCGCTAGTAGTGCGGCGCGAGGACGGCAAGCTGCGCAACTATGTGCATCTCGGCACCGGCAACTACCATCCGGTGACCGCGCGCATCTACACTGACCTGTCCTTCTTCACCACCGATCCGACGATCGCGCGCGATGTCGCCCAGCTGTTCAACTTCATCACCGGCTATGCCGAGCCGACCGATGAGATGCGGATCGCCATCTCGCCGTTTACGCTGCGCAGCCGTATCCTCAAGCACATTGCCGACGAGGTCGCCTACGCGCTGGCTGGCCGTCCGGCGCGCATCTGGATGAAGATGAACGCGCTCGTCGATCCCAACATCATCGACGCGCTCTATGACGCCAGCCGTGCCGGCGTCGAGATCGATCTCGTCGTGCGCGGCATCTGCTGCCTGCGGCCGCAGGTGCCCGGCCTGTCGGAAAACATCAGGGTCAAGTCGATCGTCGGCCGCTTCCTCGAACACAGCCGCATCTATTGCTTCGGCAACGGCCATGGCCTGCCGTCGGACGAGGCGATCGTCTACATCGCCTCGGCCGACTTGATGCCACGCAATCTCGACCGCCGCGTCGAGACCATGGTGCCGATCACCAACCCGACGGTGCATGAACAGATCCTTGGCCAGATCATGCTGGGCAACATCATGGACAACCAGCAAAGTTTCGACGTATTGGCTGACGGAACCTCCCGGCGCGTCGTGCTGGAGGAGGGTGAGGAACCGTTCAACGCGCAGGAATATTTCATGACCAATCCGAGCCTGTCGGGACGGGGTGACGCGCTGAAGTCGCATGCGCCCAAGCGCATCGCGCAGTTCAAGCGTCGCAAGAAGAACACCGGCTGATGATTTCAACGTCCCAAGGCCGGCTGCAGGATCGCCGGCCGCTGTCCATCATCGACATCGGCTCGAACTCGATCCGCCTTGTCGTCTATGAAGGGTTGGCGCGCTCGCCGACCTTGCTGTTCAACGAAAAGATGCTGGCCGGCCTCGGCCGCGGCATCGTTTCGACCGGCAAGCTCGATCCCGAGGCGGTGACGCGCTCGATGGAGGAGTTTCGCCGTTTCCGCGCGCTCTCCGACCAGGCGGGTGCGGAGCACATGTTTGTGCTGGCAACAGCCGCGGCCCGCGAAGCGATCAACGGCCCCGATTTCATCCACCGCGCCCAGGATGTGCTCAAGACCGAGATCCGCGTGCTCACTGGCCGGCAGGAGGCGCATTATTCGGCGCTTGGCGTCATTTCGGGCTTCCACCCCGCCAATGGCATTGCCGGTGATCTTGGCGGCGGCAGCCTGGAGCTTATCGACATCAATGGCGAGGCGATCGGCGACGGCATCACGCTGCCGCTGGGTGGCCTGCGGCTGCAGGACATGGCCAGGAATTCGCTCGCCCAGGCGGCAAAGATCACCCGCGACGAACTGGCGCGCGCCAAATTGTTGAAGGGCGGGCTGGGACGGCCCTTTTACGCCGTTGGCGGCACCTGGCGAAACCTTGCCCGGCTGCACATGGAAATGACCAACTACCCGCTTGGCGTCATGCACCACTATGAGATCGGTGTCGAAAGCGCCGCCAATTTCCTGAAGCAGGTGGCGAAAGGCGAGATCGAGAAGGTCAAGGGCATCGAAGGTGTGTCGAAGAACCGCCGTTCGCTGCTGCCCTATGGCGCGGTCGTGCTGCAGGAGATCATGGCGGCGATGCAGCCGTCGAAGATCATCGTCTCGGCATTGGGCGTGCGCGAAGGGTTTCTCTATTCGCTGCTCGACCCTGCCGAGCAGAAGGCCGATCCGCTGGTCTCCGCTTCGGAGGAATTGGCGCGGCTGCGGTCGCGCTCGGTAACCCATGCGCATGAGCTTGTCGAATGGACGGACAAGACCTTTGCCGCCTTCGGCATCGACGAGACGGAGGATGAGGCGCGCTATCGCCACGCCGCCTGTCTGCTGGCCGATATAGGCTGGCGCGCACACCCGGAATATCGCGGCAAGCAGTCGCTCAACATCATTGCCCACGCCTCCTTCATTGGCGTCGATCACCCCGGCCGTGCCTTCCTGGCGCTGGTCGGCCTGTTCCGCCACGAAGGCGTGTTCAACGATGCGGCGCCGGAAATCCGCGGCCTGGCGACGCCGCGCTATCTCGAGCGCGCCCGCATCCTGGCGGCGGTGCTGCGCGTCGTCTATCTGCTGACGGCGGCCATGCCCGGCGTCATGCCGCGGCTGAAATGGGAAAACCGCGGCAATGGCACGTTGGCGCTGGTGCTGCCGGCCTCACTTTCCGATCTTTACGGCGAACGCCCGGCCGGACGGCTGGCGCAACTGGCGCGGATCACCAACCGCCGGCTGGTGCTGGCGGTCGAGGGTGGGCAGAGCGTGTCGGTGAAGTAGGCGCGGCCTGACAGCAAAACCATGTCGTCGTCGGCCTCGCGTTCGAGCACCGGCTTCCTCAATCCGTCGCTGCTTCGCAGCGCCACCTCCCCCTCCGGAGGGAAAGGGAAGGGAGCCTCGTTGGAAAGCGTTGGCGGCAATAGGCTCGCGCCCTTCCTCTACCCCGTCGATCGGGGGAGAGGTGGCTCGACGAAGCCGAGACGGAGTGGGGGTCGACCTGGCACGGGCGTCGATGGTTCAACCGGGACGATATTTGACGATATCAGACCGCGGCGCGGCGCCCGTCGATCGACCAGGCCCCGGCGCCGGCCATGGCTAGCGCCAGGAATCCACCGGCGATGGCAATATCCTTCATCAGCATCTGCTGGTGCAGGAAGGTGAGCATCGGGTCATCGCCGCCCTGGCCGTAGTGGCCGATGGAGCCTGCAACGATGCAGAAAGCGGCAAGAAGTATCGCAACGACCGGCGTCTGAAAGCCGACCAGTATCAAGAGACCGGCAATCAACTCGAACAGCCCGGTGCCCCAGGCGGCAAGCGTCGGCAATGGCATGCCGAGGCCGGCGAAATAGCCGGTCGTCCCGGCAATGTCGGCGAGCGCGTGGTAGCCGGAGGGAACGAGCAGGGCGGCGAGCAGCAGCCGGGAAATCAGAAGCAATGCATCGCGGGGCATGGTCATCTCCGTTGTCTGTCCGCAGGCTGTTTCGAGACCGATCCTAGCAGGGATGGGGCGGGCGCGCGCTTGGGCAGACAACGAAAAAGCGGCGTGGAAATTCCACGCCGCTTTTTTCAGGCTTGGGAGGGAAAGCTCAGCCGCGCTTGGCGTCGATCGAGTAGGCGCCAGGGCCCGAGGAAGCCAGCAGCAGGAAACCGCCGGTGATGGCGACGTTCTTCAGGAAATGGATCATCTGGTTCTGGTCGGCCCAGCCGGTATGGGCGACAAAGGCCGAGGCGATGGTGAAGACCGCGAGCACCCAGGCGGCGATGCGGGTCTGAAAGCCAACGAGCACGGCAAGGCCGCCGAGCAATTCGATCAGGCCGACGACAATGGCCGTTATGGTCGGCACCGGCAGGCCCATGGCGCCGAAATAGCCGGCGGTGCCGGAAATGGCGGTGAGCTTGCCGAAGCCGGAAAGCAGGAAGATGGCGGCGAGCAGGATGCGGCCGAGCAGGATGGTGGTGGAGCTGTTGGACGCGATGCCGGCGCCGGCAGCGGAAGTGTTGATGGACATGGTGGCTCTCCGAAAAGGGTTGATGTCCCGTCAGATAGACCAAGCCGACTGTTCACCAAAGCCGCCAGTCCGGCGACACATTGTTCACAGGACGTACATTTCGGGATCGTTCGACCGACGCAAAATTCTTGTCGCGGCCAGCAGCGGCGGGAGCAAATTGTCCCGCCACACAATTCGGATTTCTAGTTGACGCAATTCCAAAGAGGAAGGGCTGCGCGCTTCGAGGAAGGCACTTCCCCTGGAATCGCTTAACCCGGATGCGTCATGTCCTCCGGCCGCACCAGCCGGTCGTAGTCTGCCTCGCTGACCAGCCCGGTGGCCAGTGCTTCCTCGCGCAAGGTGGTGCCCTTCTTGTGCGCGGTCTTGGCGATCTTGGCGGCATTGTCGTACCCGATCGTCGGCGCCAGCGCCGTCACCAGCATCAGCGAGCGGTCGAGCGCGGCCTTGATGTTGTCTTCGCGCGCCTCGATGCCGACGACGCAATTGTCGGTGAAGGAGATCGAAGCGTCGGCCAACAGCTGCACCGACTGCAGGAAGTTGTAGGCCATCAGCGGGTTGTAGACGTTGAGCTCGAAATGGCCCTGGCTGCCGGCGAAGGTCAGCGAGGCGTTGTTGCCGAACACCTGCACGCAGACCTGCGTCAGAGCCTCGCATTGGGTCGGGTTGACCTTGCCCGGCATGATCGAGGAACCCGGCTCGTTTTCCGGCAGCGACAGTTCGCCGAGGCCCGAGCGCGGGCCGGAGCCGAGGAAGCGGATGTCGTTGGCGATCTTGAAGAGGGCGGCGGCCGCCGCGTTGATGGCGCCATGCGAGAACACCATGGAATCGTGCGCGGCGAGCGCCTCGAACTTGTTCGGCGCGGTGACGAAGGCAATGCCGGTAATGTCGGCGATGCGCGCCGCCACCTTTTCCGCAAAGCCGACCGGCGCGTTGAGGCCGGTGCCGACGGCGGTGCCGCCCTGCGCCAGTTCCTGCAGGCCGGGCAGCGTCATCTCGATGCGCTTGATCGAAGAGGCCACCTGCGCGGCGTAGCCGGAAAATTCCTGGCCCAGCGTGAGGGGTGTCGCGTCCTGCGTATGGGTGCGGCCGATCTTGATGATGTGGGCGAAGGCCTTCGTCTTGACCTCGAGCGCAGCGTGCAGATGCTTCAGCGCCGGCAGCAGATCGTGCACGATGCGCTCGGCGCACGCGATGTGCATGGCTGTCGGGTAGGTGTCGTTCGACGACTGGCTCATATTGACGTGGTCGTTAGGGTGCACCGGCTTCTTCGAGCCCATGACGCCGCCCAGAAGTTCGATCGCCCGGTTGGAGATCACCTCGTTGGCGTTCATGTTGGACTGCGTGCCCGAGCCGGTCTGCCAGACGACCAGCGGGAAATGATCGTTCAGCTTGCCGTCGATCACCTCTTGCGCCGCCTCGATGATCGCCTTGCCGACTGCCGGATCGAGCCGCTTCAACTCCATATTGGCTTCCGCCGCCGCTCGCTTGACGATGCCGAGCGCACGCACGATCGAGGCCGGCTGCTTTTCCCAGCCTATCCTGAAATTGCCGAGGGAACGCTGCGCCTGCGCGCCCCAGTAACGGTCGGCGGCAACCTCGATGGGGCCGAACGTGTCGGTTTCGGTTCTGGTCCTGGCAGCGGTCACTTGTCTCTCCGACGATCGAATTCGGCAACGGCGTATCGCGTTGCACAATGGCCTTCAAGCAGAGATTGCGGCCGGCAGGCAGTAAATCGGTTGAAGCAGTAGCGCCGGCCTTCGGGATCCTGCACCCTCCACTTTCGTGTGAAGGAAATTGCTCCTCAGTGCGGCTTGATCCCATGAAGTGGACGGAAACTTGCGGATTTAGCTCGATAAGATCATGTCGAGCTGGCGGATTGCTCTACGCAAACTTCCCCCAGGATCAGCAATGCGCAATTCATGTCTACCTACTCTACCTACGAGCGACGCTGCCACACAAACTACCATCCGTGCCGGCGTCTCACTGGCAACAGCAGCGATGAGGTAGCTTATGCACTTGTCCTTCTGTTCAGTTTCCCGACCAAAATCCGGCATCGCATCCGGATCGAGCTTCGGATCGCGAAACCGAGAATTTCAAGTCCACCCTGGGAGCGCCTCCACATAGCCTCGGAGATTTCCAAGATGCATGGCGGCAAGGTCGAAGCCGTCTCGACGTCGCAAGAGACGCTCTTTGTTCTCCGTATTTTGCTGAAAGCGCGCCTGATCGCGGACCGTCAGCTCGGAACCTTTTTCCTCCAACGGCGCAGCTTTGTCCTGAGATAGGATCTGTAGCCGAACGGAAGTGTTCGCCGTCCGGAAGGCTTGCTTGTCCGCGCCTCCAGACGCTGGCGCACGACGCTCATCAGTCTGCAGAACGCGGGTGTTTCCAATGATTGCACCCGTTTGACGAGGTTGTCGGGCAATGGCTTTGAGCGCCAGTCGAAATAAGCCTCGTAGTCTTGCGGCGTTGCGATCAGGTGCTGGAGATAGGCTGCAAGATCGCTGGCGCTGGCGAAGGCACTGGCGTCAATAAAGGAGTGCTCCGGAACGAACTCGTCCACATTGGGAGCGCCAAGGTAGATCGGCACCGTGCCCGCCATGAACGCGTCATAGATTTTCTCGGTGACATAGTCGGCCTCGATCGAGTTCTCCATGGCCAGGCAGAATTTGTGCCGCGCAATGGTTTCGATCTTGGTCTTCGAGCCCAGATCGGGGCCAGAGACCGATCGGTTGTGGCGATATCGGCCATAAGAATCGATCTTGATGTGGCGCGCCAGTTCGTTCGCCAAATCGACACGGCCGCTATAATTCAGGCCGGCCGACTGGAAGAGTGCGACCGGCGCTTCTTCCGTTTTCGGCACGATTGGTCTGGCCAGCGCATCTTTCCACCACACCGCACGCGGAAGGTAGGGTACCCAGACATCGGACCGGGATTCATGCGTCATGATGATATCGAAGTGCCGCATGATTTTGGGGTCGGCAAGTCGCTTGTAGTTTTGGCCGCATTCCATCGACCAGGCGACCCAATATTGACCAGGGTATTTGTAGGCATCGCCAACTTCGCGAAAGTTCGGAATATGGAAGACGACTGCCGCGGCCTCGGAAATCCGTCGTTTGTCCAGTGTCCACCGCCCGGGCATTTCGCACTGTATCGACGCGATATCGACGGGTTTGCTGAAGAACGTTGTGTAGAAGAGGATCAGTGGATCGATAGACGGCATGGCACCACGAATGTCTGAAGCATTGCTCAATCTGCAGACAGACGCGGTATCGGAAGTTTGGTCAAGTGCTCCGCTTGTTCGAGGCAGAGGGCCATCCAAACGGTCACCCCGCCGTATACCCGCCATCGATCGCGAAAATGCCGCCGCTGGTCCACGCCGCCTCGTCGCTGGCGAGATAGACGGCGATGCCGGCAAGATCGCTGGTCTGGCCGATGCGGCCGAGCGGGTAGCTGCGCTCGACATAGGTTTTCAGCTCGGCCTGCGCTGCCGCCGGCAGGTTGTCGATCGACTTGCGCCGCATGGCGGTGTCGACCGTGCCGGGCGCAATTGCATTGACCCTGATGCCGCCCGGACCAAGCTCGAAGGCCAGCGACTTGGTCAGCGAATTCAGCGCGCCCTTGGACAAGGAATACAGGCTCGACGGCCGCTTCGGGATCATTTTGTCGGCGAAGTAGGACGAGATGTTGATGACGGAGGCGTTGGCGCCGAGATGCGGCAGCAGCCGCTGGGTAAGGAAGAACGCCGCCGTCACATTGAGCGCGAAGGATTGCTGGAATTGGTGCTCGGTGACGGTCTCGAAAGGCACCAGATAAGCGACGCCGGCATTGTTGACGAGGATGTCGAGTGGGCCGGTTGCTTTCGCGCGATCGACCACGGCATCGATGCCGGAAGAGGTCGAGAGATCGGCCGACTGGGTGCCGACGTTGCCCGCCGCCGCAAGTGTCTCGCGGGCGGTCTTGAGCTTGCTGGTGTCGCGACCGACGATCAGCACGTCGGCGCCCTCGCGCAAGAAAGCTTCCGATATCGCCAGGCCGATGCCGTCCGAGCCGCCGGTCACCAGTGCTCGCTTGCCAGAAAGTCTCATTGAAGGCCAAGTCGCATCGAATGCTCTCGCTGTTGCCCGCGTCACGAAGGCAATGCCGATCGGCGAGGGCGGTCAAGCCGCCGGCCTATCGCTCAGTATGAACTTCGGTTGGCCGCGTGCCGATCCGGTTACCGCAGCAGCGACTGCGACGTCGGCGTCAGGCGCAAGGTTTCGGTCCGCCAGGTCACATCGGCCGCTTGCCATTGGAGCGAAGCGGCAACTGCGGCTTCGTAATTGGCATGCGCCTCGGGACTGTTGAAACCCGTCACCGCGATAAAGACGTTTTCGCTCAAGCGCACCGGCAGGCGGGGAAAGCTGTTTTCGGCGTGCTCGGTGATGAAGGCGCCAAGCAACCGTCCGCCGGCGCCGATAAGGACCGGAAGGGCATATGTGTCGAAATTGTCGGCGAAATCGGCTTCGGCGCCAGACCGCAGATGATGAATCTGGATGACAACAACACCGGTCAAGCGATTGTCTGCTCTCAGCTTTCCATCCGGCGGCATGGCGCCTCGCTGCGCGCCTGACAGATCGAAGCCGGCGCCTGGCCATGCCGGCTTCAAGAGCAGTACATCGTCGGAATCGATCATCGTCGCATTGGCGGCGTCGCGGTGCGCCGTCCACACCGGCCCGTCATAGAAGGCGGTGAGCGCCTGCTTCCGCGCTTCCATGCCACCGAAGCCGCGCAGCCAGACGAACATGTCGGGGCGGTCGAGGTCGCGGAACTGTCCGATGATGGTCATGCCGGCGTGTTCCTGGCCTTCGATGAACCGACTGTCGAAGATGTCGATCAGCGTCTCGCGCCGGCCCGGCTTCAGCGTGTACTGCCGCAACTCGACGACAGGCGAAGCGAGCAGTTTTGCCGCCGCAGGCGCATTCAGGGGTACGGTCATTGTGTCGTCTCCAAAAAACAGGATGATCATCCGGTTTATAAAACAGACCGGTTGTCCTGTTTTGTCAATCTGCTATCGTTGGCAAATGTCAGCAGAGATTGCTCGGGCTCCGAAAGGGCCGCCGCGAAAACGCACCAACGATCCCGAAGGGCTGCGCAACAAGGTGCTCGATATCGCCGAAGCGTCGTTCCAGGCGCGTGGCTATCATGCATCCGCTCTTGGCGAGCTGATGACGACCGCAGGCGTCAGCGGCGGCGCGCTGCATCATCATTTCCCGACGAAGAAGGCGCTCGCTCTGGCGGTGATCGAGGAGCGCGTGGCAGCGGCCCTCGATGAAACCTGGATCAACCCTGTACGGGCGGCAGGCTCGGCGCGCGAAGGCGTGCGCGCGGTGTTCGAGGCGGTGGCGACCGACCTTGAGCAGCAAGGCTTCGTGCGCGGCTGTCCGCTCAACAATCTGGCGCATGAACTGTCGCTCGCTGACCCGGATTTCCGCGCCGCTCTGGACGATATCTTTGCCGGATGGCGTCAGGCGGTTGCCGACAAGGTGCGAGCCGACCAGCAGTCGGGGAGGGAGCAGGGCACCGACCCCGAGCGCTTTGCGGCACTCGCCATCGCCGCCTATTCCGGCGCCATGTCGATGGCCAAGGCGGCACAGGATGCCAGCGTGCTGCGCGATTGCCTGGCCGAACTTCAGGGCAGCTCAACGCCGCCATTCCCGAGCAGAGCGAAGCGGCGTCGCAGGATCCTGCTGCGGCCGGGAAAACCTTGAGGCCGGAACTGCGCTGTTCTAGTTGGAAAGCGGCTTGATCGTCTCGTAACCGTTCACCGATTCCGCGCTGGTCCCTTCGTCGTAACGCCGGGCGAGAGACGCTTGCAGATCGGGAGCATAAAGCGCGGTGAATGTGTCCAGCGTTTCGCCGGCGCCGTTCTTGAAGATCTCCGTGACCGCCAGCACGTTGTATTTGCAGCCGCCGACGCTGAACGTCTCCTTGCCCTTGACGACCAGGCTCAGTGTCTTGGTGCTCTTCGGCTGCTTGTTCGGCGACAACTCGACGAATTCGATCGTGCTCTTGGCTCCCGTCTTCAGCGGAAACAGTTTTCGCAGATCGGAAAACGGGATCGTCGCCACCCGTCCGGTATCGCTGTCGCGAAACACTTCGACCAGGCCTGCAAACAGGAACTGTGTCTGCGGTGATTGCGATTCGTAGTTGTTGGAGACGGACACCATGCCGCCGGCCACCGGCCGAAACTCGCTGCGGACGCCAGGCATTTCCAGAACGAAGCCGGCCTTGGCCGATTTTGCGTCGACACAATCGGCGGCATGCACCGCAGCCCCCGGCAGCAACCCAGCCAGCACCACGCCTATCGAAACGGCTCTCATGAAATCCTCCCCTCTGCTTGTATTTGCTGCGCGCCAGCATGACCCAAGAAATGCCAGAGCCTCAGTGCCGTGTCGACCTGCCATTCCTGGCAACTGGACGGTGGGGCGCCGGCTGTGCTGAATTTCAGGTCATGAATCGCAAGCTCGTCCTCTCCCGTCGCAATTTCCTCGCACAGGCAGCCGGCCTTGCCATGGCTGGCATGCTGCCGCGCGCCGCGCTTGGCCAGACCGGCAAGCGCATCCAGCCCATCGACGCCACCTTTCTGTTCATCGCCGATGTCCATGCCTGCCGCATGTCGAGCGGCCTCAGCCCCAACTGCCTGGAGGAAGGCAAGACCGATGCCGCGCTGTTGCGCAATGTCGCTGTCCTCAATGGCTTGGCGGGCCGGCAATGGCCAGTCGAGATCGATGGCGTTGCAACCCGCCTGCGTTCGGCCGGCAGCCGCATCGATGCGCCGCTCGGCCTCGTTGTCGGCGGCGACATCACCGACGATGGCGGCGGCCAGATCACCGAGCCCAGCGAAGGCACGCAACTGTTGCAGTTCAGCCAGCGCTATCAACAAGGCGTCGGCCCGGACCGCGTGCACATGCCGGTCTATGTCGGCCTCGGCAACCACGATCTCGACCAGAACGGCTCGCCGCCCCATGTCGACTGGTATCGGCGTGAACTGCGCGACTATGTCGAGGTCAACCACCGCCCCGGCGTGTTCTTCAAGCCCCCGCTGCCGGCCACCGAATACGATGTCGACACCGACTGCTATTCCTGGGACTGGGGCGGCCTGCATCTCGTCCAGACCCACCGGTTTGCCGGCGACACCGGCCACGGCGCGGTGAGCAGCCTGCCGTGGCTGAAGCAGGATCTGGCGACCTACGCGGCGGATGGCCGTCCCGTCATCCTGTTCCAGCACTATGGCTGGGACACTTTCTCGGTCGAGCGCTGGGACCCGGCCAAGCGCACCTATGACGATGACGGCGCAGGCGCGCCGCATTGGTGGAGCGAGGCCGACCGCCAGGCGATGCTGGCGGCGCTGAAGGGCTACAATGTCATCGCCATCTTCCATGGCCATCAGCACGAAGTGCCGATGATCTACAAAAGCGATGGCCTCGACCTGTTCAAGCCGAAGGCTGCCTATTTGGGTGGCTTCGCGCTGGTGAGGGTAACCGGGGACAGCATGGACGTGGTGCTGGGCGAGGCGGCCGGCGACCACGGCGAGGTCAAGTTCACCAGCGCCTTCAGCAAAAGCCTCAGCCTCTGACAAGAAAAAGGCGCCCTTGAGCCGCCTTCCTCATTGCCTCCAAGATCGAATCAGAGCGCCTTTTTGATCTTGTCCTTCACGTCGCCATAGACCTTCTGCACCTTGCCGGCGGTCTTGTCGGCCGTGCCTTCGGCCTGGGTCTGCCTGTTGCCGGTCGCCTTGCCGCCGGCCTCCTTGACCGAGCCCTTGACCTGCTTGGCCACGCCGGCAACCTGATCCTTGTTCACCATCTTTACATCTCCTGGGCTTTCCGGGGATTCATTCGCAGGAGGCAAACGGGCCGGCTTGGCTTAGGTTCCCTGGGCGGCGATGATCGTCGCATCTGGTCGCTTATATGGTCGCCGAAACGCTTTGCCGCGTCGTATCGTGTGACTAGTGTGACGAAATTTTGGGGAGACCGCCTTGGCTGAATTTACGCTCATCATCGCCAACAAGTGCTTTTCGTCCTGGTCGCTGAGGCCATGGGTGGCGATGAAGCATCTGGATATCCCTTTCGAGGAAGGTTTCGTGCGCCTGCGCACGCCCGAAACCTTTGCCGCTCTGGCGAAAGTCTCGCCCACCGGCCTTGTGCCAGTGTTGAATCACAATGGCAGGATTGTCTGGGAAACCCTTGCCATCCTTGAATATCTCGCCGACTTGTTTCCGGAGAAAAAGCTTTGGCCTCAGGATATCGGCGCCCGAGCGCTGGCCCGCTCGGTAGCGACCGAGATGCATTCCGGCTTTCGCGAGGTGCGCTATGGCTGGCCGATGAATTTGCGCCGGCCGAAGGGCCACAAGCCGCTCGACGCCGAAGGCGAAATGCAGCGCGCGCGCATCGAAACGATCTGGCGCCAGTGCCGGGAACAATACGGCAAAGGCGGCCCCTTCCTGTTCGGTCATTTCACCGCGGCCGATGCCATGTATGCACCTGTCGTCACCCGCTTCGACACCTATGGCGGCAAGCTCGCGCCCGACACGCGCTCCTACGTCGACGCCGTGTTGGCAACGCCGGCGATGCGGCACTGGTATGCGGAAGCAGCGAAGGAGACTTGGCCGGAACCCGGCCCGGACGAATAGGACCACTAATGACATCACGGTGAGTGACCGATGGCCAGCAATGATGGACCGCGTGAGACTACCGCGCCAACAATCTTCCACTGCCGGCTGATCCCGCCTCGGCCGGACTTCGCCTTCACCCTGACGGAGGAGGAGAGGGAGTTGATGGGCCGGCATGCCGACTATCTGCGCGGCAAGCTTGCCGAGGGCACCATGATCCTCGCCGGGCCGGTCGCCGACCCGGCCGGCCCTTGGGGTCTGCTGATCCTGCGTGTCGGCAGCGAAGCCGAGGCAAGAGCGGTCACCGACGGCGATCCGGTGTCGAGCTCCGGCCGCGGTTTCCGCTACGAGATCCTGCCGCTGATCAGCGCGATCCTGTAGGCGAGCGTAAGTTTAAGGAAAAGTGTGAAACGGTTTTCCCTTGGGAATTGTGTCAGAAAACGGCACATACAAGAACGCCTCTCGCACCGTTTAATGTGCGGGAGGCGTCCTTTTGCCAGCATTACTGAGATTGCTCTCTGAATTGCTGACACCACGGAAATGCGCCGGCTTGCGATTGGTTCCGGGGCGTGGAATATTTTTTGGGAACGCCTTGCGCTCCGCCACCTCGTCAGTTGAGGCTTATGCCTCAGGCGTCCTCAGGTTGAATTTGGGCTGTGGCCAAACCAGAAATTGACTCGGCGCTAAGAGAAGTCTATAAGAAATATGTCGATATTTGTTTGACCGACTTTTGTTATCCGCGCATGATGCGCGCCTTTGACGAACTTCCCCATCAAAAATCGAGACAAAACGCTGTTGTGCAGTCGCACGATGGTGAACGAATATTTGCCAGGGAAAGGGTTCTTCATGGCCACCGGCACAGTGAAATGGTTCAACGCCACCAAAGGTTTTGGTTTTATTCAGCCTGACGACGGCTCCGCCGACGTTTTCGTCCACATCTCGGCCGTAGAGCGCGCCGGCATGCGTGACATCGTCGAGGGTCAGAAGCTCGGCTACGAGATGACCCGCGACAACAAGTCGGGCAAGATGTCCGCCGACCAGTTGAAGGCGGCCTGATAAGGAATTCGGCCTTCCGGTGACCACGGATGTACTGGCACCGATGAAAGGCTGAAAGGAGCGCCTTGCGCATCCAACTGGATGCGCGGCGCTTTCATGGAAGGTCAGGCGGTGCCTGGCCTTTTTCATTTTGTGCGTCATGCCGCTAAAAGTGCGCCGCACGCCGGCCGGAACGTGCTAAGGGACGATCCACCAATCTGAACCGCCCATACTGCCCCGCTGCCGTATTGCTTTGGTCGTAATCGAAGACCGCTCTCGCTCTATCGGCACCAGGCTCCCGACAGGAGAAAGTTTTGACCACTCAATCCAAGACCGCCGAACAGGCCGGCTCGCTGTTCAGCAAGACGCAAACCCAGTCGATGTCACTCAACCGCATCCTGTCCGAGCGTGATGCCGTCAGCGAGGCGCGCGAAGCCAAGACCGCGCGCTTGCGCGAACTGCGCAAGGAAAAGGAAGCCGACGACATGGCAGCGGCCGCAGCCCTTGCGGCGCTGCCGAAGCGGGCAGGCAAACGCTGATGGCCACCAAGCGCGTACCGCCGACGCCGATCGATGCCGATGCGACCATAGCGTCCATGGTCCCGGGCCTGGACAAGCCGGTCGAATATGTCCGCCGTGTGCTGGAAAAGCTCGAGCGCTGCAAGCGCGCGCATGGCGATGCCCAGGTGCGCGTCGGCGTGCGCGGCCGTGCCGAAGCCCCGAACTATCTGGTCGAATATGTCCGCGAGGACAAAAAGACCCAGGAGCGCGTGACCTACCAGGATGCCGCCTATAGCGGCAGCACGCATCGCGAACTGGCGGCGCACCACATTGCCGAGGCGAGGAACTGGTCGCCCGAGGAAATGAACATCACAGCGGTCTCGGCGCTGATCGGCCGCTTGCGCAATCCGCGCGCACCATCATCCCGCTTTTCCGACGAGGACTGACATGGCCATAAAGTTTTCCACCAAGGACCAGCCGGCAGCGTCGGCTGCTGCCACTGCAAAGCAGGCCAAGCCCGCTGCCGCGCCGAAGGCCGCCGAACCGTCGGCAACCGATCTGTTCGAGGCGCCAGCCGCCACGCCCAAGGGCAAGGCAGGCAAGAAGAAATAGCGCCTTGCCGCACCAAGCCGATCGCAATCTCGCAGCACCTGGGCTGGTCGCGTTGGCCGCCAGGGATATCCGGTCGTCAAAACAGGACGACCAGCCGGTTTTCGATTGCCAGAGCTGCGGCGCCTGCTGCTCCTACTCGGCCGAATGGCCGCGCTTTTCGACCGAGGACGATGCGCAACTTGACCGGATTCCGGAAAAGTTCGTGTCCGCCGACCTGTCCGGGATGCGCTGCGAGGGCGTGCGCTGTTCGGCGCTTACGGGCGAGATCGGCAAGCACACGGCCTGCGGCATCTACGAGATCCGCCCCGACGTCTGCCACGCCTGCATGCCTGGCGGCGACGATTGCCTGATGGCGCGCAAGGCGCACGAGATGCCAACGATCTAGCCGACGCCCACCTTGCCTCATCCCACATCCCCCGATAGCTTCGACCACGGGCAGGGCGTCGGAGGAACCATGAGCATCGAATTTCTGTTGACGTCGCTGATCGTTGTGGCTTCGCCCGGCACCGGCGTTCTCTACACGCTGAGCGCCGGGCTTTCGCGAGGCGCGCGCGCCTCGATCACTGCTGCATTCGGCTGCACGCTTGGCATCATCCCGCATATGGCCGCCGCCATCACCGGCCTGGCGGCGCTGCTGCACACAAGTGCTGTCGCCTTCGAGACGCTGAAATATCTCGGCGTCGCCTATCTCCTCTACATGGCCTGGAACACGCTGAAGGAGAAGGGCGGCCTGAGCGTCGATGAAAACGCGGCACCCCGCTCGGCAGCCAAGGTCATCACCTCCGGTATCCTGATCAACATCCTGAACCCGAAGCTGTCGATCTTCTTCTTTGCCTTCCTGCCGCAATTCGTCAGCACCACCGAACCGAACGCATTTGCCAAGATGCTGGAGCTATCGAGCGTCTTCATGCTGCTGACCTTCGTCGTCTTCGTCGCTTACGGCATCTTTGCCGCCTCGATCCGCAGCCATGTCGTGTCGCGGCCGATGGTGCTGACCTGGATGCGCCGCACCTTCGCCGGCGCCTTTGTCATGCTCGGCGCCAAGCTGGCGCTGGCTGATCGATAGAACAGGATCTAGCAGGCATCGGCCTACTCTTCGTCGGTTCCGGATCCGGTCCGGATGCCTAGACGCCAGGCCGAGGGAGGAAGGCCGATCATCTTCTTGAAGGCGCGGCTGAACGCTGCCTCGGATTCGTAGCCGATTTCAGCGGCGATGCTGGCCATGTTGCTGGAGCCGGCGCTGAGCAGCTCCGAGGCGATCTGCATGCGCCATTTGGCGAGATAATGCATTGGCGGCATGCCGACCAGCCTGGTGAAGCGTTCGGCGAGCACGCTGCGCGACAGCGCGGAGTCCTTCGCCAGCGCCTCTACCGTCCAGTTATGCGCCGGCCGGTCGTGGATCAGCGCCAGTGCCCTCGCCAGGTGCGGATCGCGCAGGCCAGCCAGCCATCCCGTGGTTTGTGGCGGCAGCGATTCCAAGTAACGGCGCAACACGTCGACAAACATCAGTTCGCTCAGTTTGGTGAGCACCGTTTCACTGCCTGCGCGCTTTTGCGCCACCTCCGTGACAGCCAGGTTGATGAACTGGCTGAGCCAGCCGCCATCGCCTTTGGCATCTCCGGCCTTGATCACCGGCGGCAAAGCCTCGAGCAGTGGATTGAAAGGCTGTGCATCACAGGCGAGATAGCCGCAAACCAGCCTGGCCGAGGTCGCGCCGTCGCCGGCGCAGTTGATGTAAAACGGCATCCGGCCGGCTGTTGCGATGTCGAGAACGTCGGCTGTCGGCGGATCGGCGCGCAACGCCGGATTGCTGGACATAATATGCGGGTCGCTCCTGGTGAAGACGACGACTTCGCCGGCCTCCAGCGCGATCGCTTCCTGGCCGACGATGCGCGCGAAGCAGCGACCGGCCGTTACCACATGGTAGGAGATCAGATGGTCCGCACCGGGCAGGATCTTCGGCAGGATGGACGATGGCGCCGGCGAGCAGACGGCCCACGGCTCGTGGCCCTCAATGTCAAAAAACGTCGCGCCGGTAAGGCGTACCGTCCTCAACAGGTCAGACAGAGCATCCCCGGCCATTCCGTTTCGTCCCGCACCCGGCTAGCCGGTGAGCCATCCCTTTCGAGTTCCGGACGCGCTGTCAAGCGAGGCGGACGCCGTATCATTCAGTTCGCGGCCAGAACTCCTAAACCTGCACCGGTGCTCAAGCGCTGCCGAGAGTGGGCGCTGAGTGCTGTCGAAACCAACCAGGGACAAAAGTCATGACGGTACATAAGGGCGGGTGTTTTTGCGGCGCTGTGGAAATCGAA
The DNA here is from genome assembly GCF_030323165.1 of Mesorhizobium sp. C416B. Classification (NCBI taxonomy): domain Bacteria; kingdom Pseudomonadati; phylum Pseudomonadota; class Alphaproteobacteria; order Hyphomicrobiales; family Phyllobacteriaceae; genus Mesorhizobium; species Mesorhizobium sp. C416B. The sequence continues at coordinate 1,016,636 of NZ_CP100471.1, read as the reverse complement.
GTGCACGGAGCCGCCGAGGCAATGGGCTATTGCCATTGCGGTTCGTGTCGATCGTGGTCGGCGTCTCCCGTGAACGCCTTCACGCTGTGGAAGCCTCAGAACGTCAAGGTCACCGGGGGCGCGGAGTTCCTGTCCGGGTTCGAGAAGACCGAAATGAGCGATCGCCAGTTCTGCACGAAATGCGGTGGTCATCTGATGACCGTTCATCCGCCGCTCGGCCTGGTCGATGTCTATGCGGCAACGATACCAGGCGTGAAATTCACGCCTGGGGTTCACGTCAACTACGCTGAGACCGTGCTGCCGATGAAAGACGGGCTGCCCAAGCTCAGGGACTTTCCGGCTGAGCTCGGCGGCTCCGGCATCGCGGTGCCGGAATAAGGGCCCGGCCACTGCTCGCCATTTTTGACAACGACAATTCAAGACAGGAGATTGTTCATGGAAATCGCAACATTTCGCGCCACGCAGGAGCCGATCAAGGATCTCTATCGCAGGGATGCGAAGGCCGCGTTCCTCACCTTGAAGGCCAAAGGCGTCGCCGACGCGTCCACCGTGACCTGCAAGGTCGAGACCGGACGCGGGCTGGCGCTTGCCGGCATCCATCCGATGGCCGGGGGCAGCGGCCAGGAACTGTGCTCCGGCGACATGCTGCTGGAGGCGCTGATCGCATGCGCCGGTGTCTCGATGCGCGCGGCGGCGGCCGTGCTCGAAATTCCGATCAGGTCCGCCGAAGTTTCCGCGGAAGGTGACGTCGATCTTCGCGGCACGCTCGGCGTGACTGCGGGTGTTCCAGTCGGCTTCAAGGAAATCCGCTTGCGGTTCGACATTGACACCGACGCTCCCCAAAGTCAGCTCGACCAACTGCTCGAACTCACGGATCGCTATTGCGTGATCTTCCAGACCATCCAGAATAGTCCCAGCACCACGGTGAAGCTGCACCGCGTCATCCAGTGACCAGAAAACCGGCCCGGAAACTCGACTTGAGCGAGATTCCGGGCTGGGAACGGGAGTGCCGGGCAACGCTTCTATCCTTTGACGTAACCCATCGCCTCGACGATCAGCTCGTCCGCGACACGCATCAGGTTGACGCCGCGGATGGAGTTGCCGTCGGCCATGAAGTAGCGCCAGCGGATCGTCGCCCGTTCACCGGCGACGAAGGTTTCCTCGAGGTCGAAGCGCGTGCCGGGCTGGGTGGCGATCGCCGACCATAGGTCAATGCATGCCTCTTTGCCGGCATGGCGGGCGCCGTCCGGCGCCGGCACGGTGTTTTCGATAACGCAATCCTGCGCCACCAACTCGGCAAGCGCGGACGGATCGTGCAACTGGAACACATCGTTGAAGCGACGCATGATCTCGGCCGTCTGCCGGGACAAATCATTCCCGACTGCGTCCATGATAAGCTCCTGTTTCATCATATTCTCCCGGTTTCATCGATCTTTGACGGCTTTGACCAGCACGGCCTTTAGGGTGATCTGAGGCACGCCGGCCAAGGCGCGCGAGACGAGGCAAGTCGCCTTGGCCGACTGCGCCAGGCGTTCGAACTCGTCTTCGGCGAGATCCGTGACCTCCGCCTCCGTTTCGAGCTCGATGCGGGTGATCGTCGGCCCGGCGGCGGTCGCGCCGAGATGCACCTTGGCGACGGTGCGGATGGTGCGGGCGACGTGGCCTTCCTGGCCGAGGATGAAGGTCAGCGCCATCGAGAAGCAGCCGGCATGTGCTGCCCCGATCAGCTCTTCGGGATTGGTGCCCGGACCGTTCTCGAACCGCGACGGAAAGGAATAGGCGCCTTCGAAGACGCCGCTGCCAAGCCGCAGACGGCCGCCGCCTTCCTTCAGCGTGCCTTGCCATTCTGCGGAAGCTTCACGGATGGTCATGGTCGTTCTCCTGGTTCGGGGTTGAAAAGCGGGCAATTGGGTCAGGCGCAGTCGATGACAACCTTCCCGAACACGTCGCCCTGCCGGAAGTGGCGGTACGCTTCGGGGGCTTCGGCAAAGGGGAAGACCCTGTCGATAACGGGCTTGAGGCGATGCTGCGACACGGCGCGCAGCATGGCCTCGAGATTGCTGCGGCTGCGGACGAACAGGCGGCTGATGGTGGCGAGGCTGCGCTGATAAAGCGCTGCCGGCATCTCGATCGATCTGCCACTGGCGTCCTGCAGCGTCAGCAGCACGATGTGTCCATAAAGCGTGCTGGCAATCAGCGACTGCGCGAAGGTGGCCGGGCCGCCGGTTTCGACGACGAGGTCGATGCCGCCTGTCTGCTCGCGCGCCCAGCCGCCCCATTCCGGTATGTCGGTGCTGGAGACAACGAGGTCGGCGCCCAGCGCCCGCAGCCTGTCGGCCTTCTCCGCGCGCGATGTGATGGCGACAACCCGGCAGCCGAGCAACTTGGCGAACTGCAGAGCAAACAGCGAAACGCCACCCGAACCGATGGTGAGAACCCATTGACCAGGCTTCGGAATCCGGGTCCCGGTCACCGCGTTCCAGGCCGTCACGCCGGCGCAGGTTAGCGTCGCCGCTTCGTGCCAGCTCAGATGATCGGGCAGTCGCGCCGCCCATTGTTCGTCGAGCACGGCAAACTCAGTCAGCATGCCGTCCAGCGTACAGCCGAGCTGGTCGATCAGACCGGCATTGATGCGGCCATCGATCCAGCGGGCGAAGTAGCTGCCGGTGACGCGGTCGCCGACGGCAAAACGGGTGACGGCATCGCCGATTGCGACGACGTCACCGGCGCCGTCGCTCAGCGGCACGATGCCTTGCCGCGCCGGCAACGGATAGGTGCCGCCAAGGATCATCGTGTCGCGCCGATTGAGCGAGGCGGCGCGGACTCGCACCACGATCTCATGCGGTTTCGGTTCCGTCCGCGCCTCGTCGCGCATCGCCAGGGATTCGGTTCCACCAAACCCTTCGAGCCGGTAGCTGCGCATGTCACTCTCCTTAATAGTATATAGACTGATCCACATATTATATAGACCGATTGTCATATTCTTGGCGAGGCCTATAATGCGTCACTGCTGACAGAGGTTGACATGGCCAACGACACCCGCACCCGCATACTCGAGACCACAGGCCTGTTGCTCAGGCAGCGCGGCTATCACGGCACCTCGCTCAACGACATTCTGGGCGCCAGCGGGGCGCCGCGCGGCTCGCTCTATTTTCATTTCCCGGGCGGCAAGGACCAACTGGTCATCGAGGTGACGCGCAACAGCGTTGCCGACGTCACGAAAAGGCTGGGCGAAGCACTGGCAGCCGAAAGCGATCCTGCAGTGGCCGTCCATCACATCTACCAGTCGGTCGGGCGCATGCTGGAGGACAATGATTTTTCGCTGGGTTGCCCCATCGCGCCGGTGGTGCTGGATTCACCCACCGATGTGCCGGAACTGGCGGAACTCTGCCGATCGGCTTTCGAGCAATGGATCGGCTTGCTGCGACAGGCCTTCGTCAGGGCAGGGGTGCCCGAACGCCGCGCGCACGCTTTGGCGCTGCTGATCGAATCGTCGCTGGAAGGGCTTATGGTGATTGCGCGGGCCACCCGCGACCGTGCACCGGTGCTGGTGGTGGCCGACGAGGTGGCGGCACTTGTCGAGCAGGCGGTGCTTGCAGGCAAGGTTGCGCGGCAGGCGGACAGCGCCGCCTAACCATCCGCTTTCCAAAACAAAAAAGGGCGCCTCTCGGCGCCCTTTCCGTATGCATAAGCCAGATAGCTTGGATTAGAAATCCATGCCGCCCATGCCGCCCATGCCGCCGCCGCCCATGCCGCCAGGCATGCCGCCGCCAGCCGACTCCTTCTTGGGAGCCTCCGCGATCATGGCTTCGGTGGTGACGAGCAGGCCGGCGACCGAAGCCGCGTCCTGGAGAGCGGTGCGAACGACCTTGACCGGGTCGACGATGCCCATGGCGATCATGTCGCCATACTCTCCGGTCTGGGCGTTGTAGCCGTAGGTCGCGCCCTTGTTGTCGAGGATCTTGCCGGCGACGATCGAAGCTTCAGCACCTGCGTTCGAAGCGATCTGACGGGCCGGAGCCTGCAGTGCACGACGAACGATGTTGATGCCGGCAGCCTGGTCGGCATTGACGCCGGTGACCTTGATGTTGGCCGAAGCGCGCAGGAGAGCGACGCCGCCGCCTGCAACGATGCCTTCTTCCACGGCCGCACGGGTCGCGTTGAGGGCGTCATCGACGCGGTCCTTCTTTTCCTTGACTTCGACTTCCGTCGCGCCGCCGACACGGATCACCGCAACGCCGCCGGCGAGCTTCGCCAGACGTTCCTGCAGCTTCTCCTTGTCGTAGTCCGACGTGGTCTCTTCGATCTGCTGCTTGATCTGGGCAACGCGGCCCTGGATCTCGGCCTTCTTGCCGGCGCCGTCGACGATGGTGGTGTTCTCCTTGGAGATCGACACCTTCTTGGCGCGGCCGAGCATGTTGAGGCCGACATTCTCGAGCTTGATGCCGAGGTCTTCCGAGATGACCTGGCCACCGGTGAGGATGGCGATGTCTTCCAACATGGCCTTGCGGCGATCACCGAAGCCCGGCGCCTTGACGGCGGCGATCTTCAGGCCGCCGCGCAGCTTGTTGACGACCAGCGTGGCCAGAGCCTCGCCTTCGACGTCTTCCGAGATGATAAGAAGCGGCTTGGAGGTCTGCACGACGGCTTCGAGAACCGGCAGCATGGCCTGGAGGTTGGACAGCTTCTTCTCGTGCAGGAGGATGTAGACGTCCTCGAGCTCGGCAACCATCTTGTCGGCGTTGGTGACGAAGTAGGGCGAGAGATAGCCGCGGTCGAACTGCATGCCTTCGACGACTTCCAGCTCGGTCTCGGCGGTCTTGGCTTCTTCAACCGTGATGACGCCTTCATTGCCGACCTTCTGCATCGCTTCGGCGATCATGGCGCCGACCGACTCGTCGCCATTGGCCGAGATCGTGCCGACCTGGGCAACTTCCTCGGAGGTCTTGATCTTCTTGGCAGCTTTGCCGAGAGCCGCGACGACTTCGGTGACGGCCAGATCGATGCCGCGCTTCAGATCCATCGGGTTCATGCCGGCGGCAACGGCCTTGTGGCCTTCCTGGACGATCGACTGCGCCAGAACGGTCGCGGTCGTGGTGCCGTCGCCGGCAATGTCGTTGGTCTTCGAAGCAACTTCGCGGACCATCTGCGCGCCCATGTTTTCGAACTTGTCTTCAAGCTCGATTTCCTTGGCGACGGTGACGCCGTCCTTGGTTATGCGCGGTGCGCCGAACGACTTGTCGATGACGACGTTGCGGCCCTTGGGGCCGAGCGTGACCTTCACCGCGTCGGCGAGGATGTTGACGCCGCGCAGCATGCGCTCGCGGGCGTCGCGGGAGAATTTTACGTCTTTAGCAGCCATTTTTTAGCTCCTGGCAGGGGGCTTGCGATCAAGCCCGAAATTAGTTGACGGTGAGGCCGATAATCAGCCGATGATGCCCATAATGTCGGATTCCTTCATGATCAGAAGGTCTTCGCCATTGAGCTTGACTTCGGTGCCCGACCACTTGCCGAACAGGATGCGGTCGCCGGCTTTGACGTCCAGCGGGACCAGCTTGCCGGCTTCGTCGCGAGCGCCGGAGCCGACGGCGATGATCTCGCCTTCCTGCGGCTTTTCCTTTGCCGTATCCGGGATGATGATCCCGCCGGCGGTCTTGGATTCGGATTCGACCCGGCGTACGACCACGCGGTCATGAAGCGGGCGGAACTTCGACTTTGCCATTTTTTCTTCCTCGAATGAGAACGGTGAGAGCTGTTCCTCGATCCGGCGGTGCCGGATGTGCGTTAGCACTCACCTGGGGAGAGTGCTAACGTCGCGCTGAAATAAGCGCGTGGCTTTCGAGAGTCAAGGCGCGCGGGAAGGGGCAATAGCGCGAAATTTTTCCAAAGTTGCCTCACGATTCCGGAAAACCCGGCTCGCTGCCTGAACGCAGGCCCGAATGCCGTCCTGTCGATGGGAACTCAATGTCCGAGGCGCAGGCCGATCTCGCGCGTTTCAAAATCCAGCAACAGGCTATTCTTCTCGAAGTAGCGGATGCCGACGATGTTATGCTCGAGCCCGGGAACGATCTCCACCTCGGGATTGTAGGTGGTCTTGAAATTCCAATCGTCCTGTCCGTCGGCTTTTACCAGGACTTTCGTGCCTCGGTTCAGCGACGAATACGGCGCCGAGGCGTCGGTGGGGACCATGATCGTTGAGTTGCCCGTATCGTAAAGCGTTGGCCGGCACGTCGGTTCAAATCCCCATGAGATACAGGCGTCGATCGTGGGAAAATTGTATCGCAAGCTGGCCACTTTCCAGCTTTGCACCCTGAAGTCCCTTTTTACGTCTTTCGGCACGCCAATATGGAGCGCTTCCACTTGCGGGCAGTTGCCGTCCTCGTTTGTGCAGACCTTCCATTTGGCGCCGATCGGCGAGAGGTAATAGCCTTTGTGGAGGCCGGGCCCAAAGTTCACATAGGCAAGCGGAGATTTGATGATCCGGTCTGGTCCGCCTCCGCCAACGGGAGAGATACCGAAAGTGCCTTTGGCCCAAAGCGGGCCACCAACGATTTCGCCGGTACTTCGCCTGACTACTTTGTAGCGGATGAGGAACGGGATTGCAGTGATGGTGGCGACCGGGGATTTCGGCGACCCGAAAGCCACGCGAGCATAGGCAACGTTGCCGTACTCATCGTAAGTTCCATACGTCATCACCGCCTGTTGCGTGGTCACCATGATGCCGTCGATCTGCTGATCCTTCGTGATCTTTATTCCTGTGTCCGAACAGAGTTCGGCCGACAGCACCGATTGGCACTCGATCGTCATTCCGCTCGATCCGGTATCGAGCAGCAAAGGCTGGTTTACTGTGTGATCGCCGAGCGAAAGGATTTTCACATAAAGCATGCGAATGTTCCTTGGCTCTCCGGGATACTCCAATTTGATCAAAGGCACGATCAACGAGTGTGCATCTTCGCATTGGGCCGGTGGCAATGTGGCCCCGAGTGCCGCGGCAATTGCCATCAGGCGTGCAAACCATTGAAAGCGAATCCCCAATGCATCCCTCCCGCAGAGCTGAACTACTGGAGGAAAGTCTAGTTTCCGCATGCCAAAGTAAAGCTCTGAAGCTGGCCGACTCCGCAAATTGCGGCGAACCAAGGCCAGATGGTCATGCCGCCCTAGACTTCGACAGGCTTCGCCCACCGAGTGTCATGCGGCAACAGCGTGCCGAAGAAATCTACCGGCGCCGCAGCGATTCAAGCACCAGAAGCGGACAGCGTTCAGCCAGCCCATAGGTCCCTGTCGGCGCGAGGCGGACACTGTCAAAAAACCGGCTCGCCTCTTCGACCAGCGTCGCCGCCGGGGCGAAACTGTAGACAGTCTGCGAATTCGCATAGACATCGATGGTGCCGATGACCGGCATCTCCCATCCGGTCGTCGCGGCAAGGGCCTCCCGGTCGGCAAACAGCGCATCGAAGGCGTCGAGGATCGCCCGCACCGGAATGGCGCGGTCGGGATCGCCGCCGGCACAAGCCATGGCAATGCGCCATTTGAGTTCGTGGAAGGTCGCGACACCACCGGACAGCGTCAGCGCCCGGACCTCCTGCAGATCGTCCGGCACCTGAGGGCTTGCATAGGCGCGCAATGCAGCCCGCCCATCGGACTTCAGCACACGCGCGATCTCGGCAAGCAGCGCCTGCCGTGTAACCGAGGAGTCCAGCGCCGACAGACAGCCGTCGCCGATCACCGCCCCGGCGCTTTCGTCGCCCAGCGGCAACTCCAGCCAGTTGCCGATCACCGCCTTGCGTGAGGCGGTATCGCCCGGCCAGATGCCCGATATCATGGCAGTGGACTCGTCGATCGCGAGCATGGTCCTTCCGAGGCCGGCAAGCTCCGGCGTGACCCCGAGCAGCACCACATCGACTGATTGCAGGCTAAGTTCGCGCTCATAGGCGGCGACAGCTTCCGGGGGCGGACACAGCGGCGACCCGAGAAGCCGCCAATGACGGCGAATTGCGTCCCAATGCTCAGTCATGCGGAACGGTTTGGGGAAAGGCTGGACATATTTCCTTCCAGGCTGTTGGTTGCCTTGCGAGTTACCTCATGCAGGAAAGGCCATGGCCCGCATTGCCGTCATAACGCATGAATTTGACCGCTTCCAGAGCCGGCGGGGCCTCCTGCTGCGCCAGGACAGCCCCTACATGCTGTTCGACGTCCTGGCGGAGCTGAAACGGCGCGGTCACTCCGTGCAGATCATGCGTGGACCCTCGGCAAGTCATAGCGCCGATATTGCCGTCCTGCATGTCGACGCGACAGTGACGCCATCGGACTATGTCGACTACGCGCGCGGATTTCCGATTTGTCTCAATCTTGGTGCAACCGACATTTCCAAGCGCCGCATCAGCGGTGCTATCCTCGAGGAGGGTGCCAACTGGAGCGGCCAGGTCATCGTCAAGAGCAACCTCAATCATTGGGGGACGCCCGAGGAGCAGCTCAACCGAAAATCCGTTCGCGCCGGCAAGGCAGTGCCTTTCCCGGGCGCGCAGACCTTCGACCGTTATCAGGTGCATGCCTCGCTGGCCGATGTGGCGCCGGAGATTTTCAGGCGTGCCGACCTGATCGTGGAAAAATTCATTCCCGAAATCGAGCCCGACGGGTTTGCGGCGCGGTTCTGGATATTCTGCGGCGATCGGGAGCGCTGCACCCGCTATGTCTCGCCGCAGCGCCTGGTCAAGGGCGACGACACCATCCGCCGGGAGCCGGTTGCGGTTCCCGACGAATTGCGCGCCTTGCGTCGGAAGCTGGGCTTCGACTATGGCAAATTCGACTTTGTCGTGCATGAGGGCAGGGCCGTGCTGCTCGATGCCAACAAGACCCCGGGTCGCGCCAGAAACCTGTCGAAGATCGTCGCCGCCGGCGCCGCAAACCTGGCCGACGGCTTCGAAAACCTCATCCACCAGACCGGACGGGGTCGAATCGGGCGCTAGAGAAACAACCCCAGCTGCGTATGGATGATCGACCGGTAGTCCTCGATGGTGTGGCGGCTTTCCTCCTGGTCCTGGGTCAGCGCCATGCGCACGACGCCGCCGGCCAGCTGGAAGATCAGGAAAACCATACGGCCGAACTCATTGCGTCGCTCTGGCGCGAGAAAGGGGCCGACATGGTCGCAGAACATCGTCGCCTGGTGCCGGGTTTCGGCGATGTCGAGATTCTTCAGCGCCTTGTCAGCCTGGATGGCGTTTTGCAGGTCCTGAATGGCGGGGTCGCCGGCGACGCGCTCATAGTAGTCGTCGAGCAGCCGGTCGGCCGCAGCGATAACGTCGCTCAGCCCGCCGACGTCGGCAACGATCGCGGCAAGCCGGGCGCGGCTCACTTCGGAGAATCGCTCGTAGAGCATCGCCAGGATCGCCGACTTGTTGGGGAAGTAATGATAGACGGTGGCGATCGGCCCGCCGGCCTGTGCGCCGACTTCCTTCATGGTGACGGCGTCGATGCCTTTCTCGCCGATCAGCCGCATGGTCGTCGACAGGATGGCGTCGATGCGCTCGCGGCTGCGCTCCTGTTTGGGCCTGCGCCTCGGTTCGGTCGTCATCTGCACTGCTTCGTTCATGCCGCCATCCTCTCGATCGCCCAGACCATTCGATCGCCAAGACCATCCCCAGCCTTGTTGGTGCCAAGTCCCGCTACTGATTGACAAACGAATATGATCGAGTATCAGTTTCTAAATGCTGACAGACTGTCAGTTTTTTTGCCGCCAGGCAAGGACGTTGGGAGGCGACCGTGACTTCTGCTGGTAACGCCGATGCCGGGAACGGCGACTGGCTGGTCGGCAACCCCACTGGGGCGCAACTCGCCTCGGCATTGTGGATCGGCTCGGTCGGCCTGCTCATTCTCGGGCTGCAGCCGGTGCTGCTCGGCGCGCTCTATACCGAGGGGCATGTCAGCGGCGACGAACTCGCGCTGGTCGCCACGGCCGAGATGATTGCCATCGGCATCGGATCGGCGGTCATCGCCATGATGCTGTCCGCCCACAATATGCGCTCGAAAAGTGCCTGCCTTTTGCTCTTGCTGGCGCTGGCTAACTGCGCGACCGCCTATGCGCTGACCTCGACCTCGCTGATTGCCGCCCGCGCGGTGGCGGGCCTCGCCGAGGGTGGGCTGGTGGCGGTCGCCACGGAACTGATCGCCCGTTCGCGCCGGGCCGAGCGCATCGGCGGCTTCTTCGTCACCCTTCAGACCCTGGCGCAATGCGCCCTTGCCCTGCTGCTGGCGCTTTACGTCATCCCGGCCGCCGGATCGGCAGGCGGCTTCATCGTCCTTGCCGTCGTCTGCATCGCTTCGGTGGCGGTCGCCTTCATCGTCCCCGATAGCTATGCCGACCTGCCCAAGGAGGAACAGTTCAGCAATGTGCTGACCGTTCCTTCGCTTGCCGCTTTGCTGTGCGTCTTCTGCTACTTCATGTTCTTCGGCTCGGTCTGGGCGTTTCTCGAGCCGCTTGGCGCACAATACGGCATCGATGGCCGCAGCGTCGGCCTGATCGTCTCGGCCAGCCTCGCATTGCAGGTGCTGGGCGCAATGACGGCTACCGTCTTCGAGGCGCGTATCGACTACCGCTTCGTCATCGTGGCGATCGGCGTGGTCGCCGTCGCCAGTTCCGTGGTGCTCGCCGGCAGCCCCGGCCTGACGGTTTTCTGGGTCGCGGCCTTGATCATGGGCTTCATCCTTCTGTTCATCGTGCCCTATCAGATCCGGCTGGCGATCACCGCTGACGAGACGCGCACGGCCGTGCTTCTGGTGCCGGCGGCCCAGCTTTTCGGTCTGGCGATCGGCCCGGTCGCGGCATCGCTGCTGATCGACGGCAAGGATTTTCGGCCGGTGCCGGAATTTGCCGCCGCCAGTGCTGCGGCTAGCGTCGTGCTGCTCGGCCTGTTCGTCCTGATCGCACGGCGCCGCCGCGCCATCGCCTGAGACACGACCGGGGGAGCATCTCCTCGATACTTGACTAAGTCAAATAAATGACCGATCGTTGATGGGCAGGAGGCTTCCCATGACGATCCATCATCAACCCGGCAAGGAACGCATCGACGCGGTGCGGGCTTTCAACCGCTTCTACACCCGCCAGATAGGTCTGCTCGACGAAGGCCTGCTGAAAAGCGCCTTCTCGCTGACCGAGGCGCGGGTGCTCTACGAACTGGCGCATCGCGATGGCCTGACCGCCAGCGATCTCATCCGCGATCTCGGCCTCGACGCCGGTTATGTCAGCCGGCTCCTGAAGAAGTTCGAGCACCTGCAGTTGATAGCGCGCGCGCCGCTGGCGTCGGATGCGCGGCAGTCGTCGATCACGCTGACGCCGGTGGGGCGGCAGGCCTTCGCGCCGCTGAACCGGGCTTCGCACGACCAGGTCGCGGCCTTGCTGGAGCGGCTTCCTGCTGCCGAACAGGACCGGCTGGTCAAGGCCATGCAGACGGTGCAGCAACTCCTGGGCGACAGCCCGGAGTCCAAAGTGCCGTATATGCTGCGCCCCTTGCAGGTCGGCGACATCGGCTGGGTGGTGCGCCGCCAAGGACAGATCTACGCACAGGACTATGGCTGGGACGAAACCTACGAGGCGCTGGTCGCCGAAATCCTCGGCGCCTTCGTAAAATCCTTCGATCCAGAATGGGAACGCAGCTGGATTGCCGAACGGCAAGGGGAGGTGGTCGGCTCGGTCTTCGTCGTGCGCAAATCCGACGCGGTGGCGAAGCTGCGCCTGCTCTATGTCGAACCATCGGCGCGCGGCCTCGGCATCGGCAAGCGGCTGGTTCAGGAGTGCATCGGCTTTGCTCGTGCCAAGGGCTACACGACGCTGACCCTATGGACCAACGACATCCTGACCGCCGCCCGCCACATCTACGAGAGTGCCGGCTTCAGGCTGGTGGACGAAGAGCGCCATCACGCCTTCGGCAAGGATCTGGTCGGCCAGAACTGGAACCTGGAGCTGTAGCGGCGTTCAGGCCACCGGGACCCATATCTCCAGTCCGCCATTGCCGCTGCGCGGATCGAACTCCGGGCCGTAGCGCTCGAATTCGGGGCCGTCGGCTATATCGTGCCCCGAGGCCGGCAGCCATTTGTTCCAGATCGTGTTGACGGTGCGGCGGATGGTGGAGATGTGCTCGGCATGGGTGAACACGGCGTATTTCTGCGCCGGCACCCGCACCCGCGAAAGCTCCTTCGGCAGGTCCGAGAAATCCGAAACTTCGACCCCGGCGATATAGTCGAAATTGCCGGCATCGTCGCCATTGACGCAGACGCCATAGGCGACGTCGCCGGTCTCGCCCGGAATGTTGCCGATATATGGACCGAAACGCTGCCACTGCATCGGAATGGCAGCGCTGGTCTCGCAGCTGTAGCGTTCACCGAGCCCGGCAATGAGGAAGGGGCGGCCGGTCTCGAAGCGCGGCGGCGGCAGTGAGGCGAGGAAGGACTGGTCCATCAGGATCGGCTCCACGAGGTCGAGATTGCTGAGGCTGCCCTGCGCGCGCACCAGTTCCGGCGTCGTGCCGAACTGGTCGCGGAAGGCACGGGTGAAGGCTTCGTGCGAGGCGTAACCGGCATCGAGCGCGACCGCGAGGATGTCGGGCGCGCCGGAGGCCAGCTTGCGCGCCGCTTCGGTCAGCCGGCGCGCGCGCATATAGCCCATCACCGAACGGCCGGTGGCGGCGCTAAAGGCGCGCGTCACATGAAAGCGCGAGACGCCGCTGCTTTGCGCGACATCTTCAAGCGAGATCGCTTCCGGCAGATGGCTCTCGACAAACCACAGCGCTTTCTCGGTCGGGTTCATAGGTCTCCTCGCATTTGGCGGCACATTTTGTCGGCTTTTTGCGAGGCCAGTTTGATCGAAATTGCGCCTGTCGTAAAATCGAAGGCGCTGGTCGACTGTGGCAGGTCACCATCGTGGAAAGCCGTTGCTGGGCGGCCTCGGCCTGGCTCGCTGGGACAATATCTGGGCGCGCTAGGTGCGGGCACCACCCTTGCCTATGCGCTGTGGAACCACCGCCGGCTCGATGCCTTCGCCGCCGGCGAAATGCCGCCGAAAGCCTAGGTGTGCCGGTGGCGAGGACGCGCAAGACGACATTTCTTCTCACGGCGTTCTCGACGGCAATTCACGTCTCGGTCGGGAGGTCATCCGCAACCGTCATTGCCTGTGCCATGACCGCATCTGCATGGCTGCCATCCCTCTTTTTCGGCTCTGGTGCAATGCGGCGCCTTGAATGGTAAGCACGCTTAAAATATATACCGCTCATGATTTCCGACGGCATAGATAGATTGGGCTTTTTGATCCACGACGTGCAGCGCCTTATGCGCAAGCGCTTCGAGGCGCGCGCCAGCGGACTTGGCCTTTCCTCGGCACAATGGCGGCTTCTGGTTCGCGTTGCCAAGGAGGCGGGCGTCGCCCAGGCTCGCCTCGCCGAACTTCTCGAAATCGAGCCGATCAGCGTTTCACGCCTCGTCGACCGGATGGAGGAGGGCGGCTGGATCGAGCGGCGCTCCGACGCAACTGACCGGCGCGTGCGTATGATCTTCCCGACAGCCAAGGCGAACGCGGCCTATGCCGAGGTCAAAAGCCTTGCTGGCGAAGTTTATGAGGAATCGCTGGTCGGCGTTTCGCCGGACGACCGCCGCGTCCTTATCCGGGCGCTGGACACCATCGTGCAAAACCTGGCGGACGGCGAGACGTCGTCCTTGAAGAGTACGGAAGGGGCAGCAGCATGAACGCGGCAGCCAAGCTAGACGAGAATGTAACCAAGATCGAGACGCCGGCAAAGCCGGCCGCCGAAGCGCCTGCACAGCCGGCCGCAGCACCTGTCGCGGTGGCTCCCCCGGTGCAGCCCACTCCGGCTCCGGTCAAGAAGCGCCGCCTCGGCCGCTTGCTGCTGATGGTCGTCCTGCCGGCCGCGCTGGCCATTGGTGGCGGTTATGTCTGGGTGACCGGCGGCCGCTATCAGGAAACCGAGAACGCCAATTTGCAGCAGGCCAAGGTGTCGATCGCCTCGGACACCGCCGGCCGCATCGTTCAGGTCGGCATCTCGGACAATCAGCAGGTCAAGCAGGGCGATGTGCTGTTTGCCGTCGACCCCGAGCCCTACCGGATTGCATTGGCGCAGGCCGACGCGGCGGTCGCAGTCGCACGCGTCGGTATCGAACAGCTGCGCGCCGCCTACAGCCAGGCGCTGGCGCAGGAAAAGTCCGATGCCAGCCAGGTCGACTACGCGCAGTCGCAGTATGACCGCGCCGCCGACCTTGCCCAGAAGGGCATCAACGCCAAATCGTCGCTGGACGAGGCCAAGAACGATCTCGACAAGGCCAGGCAGCAACTGGCCGTTGCCGAGCAAGGCATCATCAGCGCCAAGGCGGCTCTCGCCGGCAATCCCGATATCGAGACCGACAAGCATCCGACGGTGATGGCCGCACTCGCCGCGCGCGACAAGGCCGCCTACGATCTGGCGCAGACCACGGTCAAGGCGCCGGCCGACGGCGTCATCAGCCAGGCCTCCTCGTTCAAGATCGGCCAGTATGTCGGTTCCGGCACGCCGCTGTTTGCGTTGGTCGAGACCGGCGACACCTGGATCGATGCCAATTTCAAGGAAACCCAGCTTACCCACATGGAGCCTGGCCAGAAGGCCGAGATCGTCGTCGACACCTATCCGGGCAGAACTTTCGAGGCCACCGTCAAGGCGATCGGCGCCGGCACCGGCGCGGAGTTTTCGCTGCTGCCAGCTCAAAACGCCACCGGCAACTGGGTCAAGGTCACGCAGCGCATTCCGGTGCGCCTGGAACTGACCGATGCCGACGCCAAAATGGCGCTGCGCACCGGCATGAGCGCCTCGGTTACGGTGGATACCGGCGTTGCTCGCGGGTTCCCCGCTATCTTCGGCCACGCCACCGCAGGCGAAGCACAATAGACTGTGAATGGACCGTGATCTCGAAAAGCAGGATCACGGCCCGGCAGAACGCCCGCCGCAGGCGAGGTGAAGTTGAGATGACAGGATCGGTCCGACGGCAGGTTGAACGAGGGGTGGATTGGACCGGGCCGCATCGCGGCCTGCCCAGAACCTGGACCATCTCGGCGCCCATCCTTCGGACCTTGGATTTCCGGGCGGCAAGCGCCTGATGTGTCGAGACCTTCGATCGATGTAACCCCCACATCGATAGATCGCGTCCCACCGCGATGAGGGTCTCTTCACCAGAGAAGGCCTCGCCGCCCGGAAACCTAATGTACACGTTTTTGTAACCTGTCGGAAGTTCCGCATCATGACCACACCAGAACCTTTCAAGGAAGTGCCGCATCGCGGCCTGATCACCGTGGCGCTGATGCTGGCGACGGTCATGCAGGC
The DNA here is from genome assembly GCF_030323165.1 of Mesorhizobium sp. C416B. Lineage (NCBI taxonomy): Bacteria > Pseudomonadati > Pseudomonadota > Alphaproteobacteria > Hyphomicrobiales > Phyllobacteriaceae > Mesorhizobium > Mesorhizobium sp. C416B. The sequence continues at coordinate 1,001,283 of NZ_CP100471.1, read as the reverse complement.
GCTCGACACCACGATTGCCAATGTCGCGCTGCCGACCATGACCGGCGACCTCGGCGCGTCGCCCGACAACATAAACTGGGTGTTGACCTCCTACATCGTTGCCGCCGCGATCATGACGCCGGTGACCGGCTGGCTGGCCGACCGCTTCGGCCGCAAGGAACTGTTCCTGGCGGCGGTTGTCGGCTTCACCGTGTTCTCGATGCTGTGCGGCATTGCCTGGAGCCTGGAGAGCATAGTGTTCTTCCGGCTGATGCAGGGCGTGTTCGGCGCAGCCATCGTGCCGCTGTCGCAGACCTTCCTGCTCGACATCAACCCCAGGGAACGCCACGGCCAGGCGATGGCCATCTGGGGCGCCGGCATCATGCTGGGGCCGATCCTGGGTCCGACGCTGGGCGGTTGGCTGACCGAGAATTTCAACTGGCGCTGGGTGTTCTTCATCAATTTGCCGGTCGGCATCATCGCCTTCCTCGGCATGGCAGCCTATTTGCCGGTCGTTGCCCGGCGGATCCGCAGCTTCGATTTCTTCGGTTTCGCCATGATTTCGCTCGGCGTCGGCGCGCTGCAGCTGCTGCTCGACCGCGGCGGCGAGGTCGACTGGTTTTCCTCGGTCGAAATCTGGATCGAGCTTGCTCTTTCGATCACCGGCTTCTGGGTTTTCATCATCCATACACTGACGGCGGAACGTCCTTTCATCGACCCCAAGATCTTCCTCGACCGCAATTTCGTCACCGGTCTGGCTTTCATCTTCGTCATGGGCGTGCTGATCCTGGCCTCGATGTCGCTGCTGCCGCCGATGCTGTCGACCATCTTCGGCTATCCGACCGTCACCATCGGCGTCGTCCTGGGGCCGCGCGGTGTCGGCACGATGATTTCGATGCTTGTCGTTGGACGGCTCATGAGCAGGATCGACGCCCGCATCCTCGTCGTCATCGGCTTTCTGCTCACCGCGCAGTCGCTCTACACCATGTCCTCCTTCACGCCGCAGATGGACAATTGGCTGATCCTCAGCTCCGGCGTCATCCAGGGCCTCGGCATGGGCATGGTGTTCGTGCCGCTGTCGACGGTGGCCTTCGCCACGCTCGACGTGCGCTTCCGCACCGACGCCACGGCCCTGTTCAGCCTGGTTCGAAATCTCGGTTCGTCGATCGGCGTGTCGGTGGTGACGGTTCTCATGGTGCGCAACACGCAGGTCAATCACACCGAACTGTCGGCTTTCATCAACCCGTTCAACCCCAATTTGTGGGCGGCCTCGCCGGCGGCAGCAGGCGGCGATCCGACGGCACTTTCGCAGGTGGACCGCATGGTCAACATCCAGGCGATGATGATCTCCTACGTCAACGACTTCAAACTGCTGATGGTGATGACGCTGGTTGCCATTCCGTTTGTCTTCCTGCTGCGCAAGCCGAAGACCGCTCCGGCCGGCGCGGCCGCTCCTGCCGCGCATATGGATTGAGGCGGGCGCCGGTAGCGCTGGCAGCAAGCTGGTTGCCCCTGATGATTGTTGCTCGGATGATCGTCAAAACCCGCGTGTGCAAAAGAATATCGATAATGAGCCGTTGGAAGTTGATTTGAAATGACATTTGCACCTTTGGTATCTGGTTGCTGACGCCTCCAATTCCGTTACAGTTCATCTTGAATTAGCACATCTGTAACATTGTCAGTCGACTTTCGTCTGGCACGACAGAGGCCCTTTCTTGTTTCAGGTGCCAAACCGGAGGAGGTCTGTTTGGTCACGAAGTCATCCAGAAGATCCGTCGGGGCGCGCCGGCCGGTGGGCGTAGCCGCATTGGCAAGACTGGCTGACGTTTCCTACGATACGCTCGAGGGAGAACTTCGCACGACCATTGCGGGTCTCGAAGGGCAGACCCTGCGCTTCGAGACTGCGATCGAGAATATTTCGCAAGGCATCTGCTTTTTCGATGCCGATGAACGGCTGATCCTGAGCAACCGGCGCTATGCGGAAATCTACCGCATTGCGCCCGAGGAATTGCGGCCTGGCGTGACACTGAGCGAAATAGTCGAACGCCGCGTTGCCGCCGGCACGGCGGCGACGGCCGCCGACACCTATCTCGCAACGGCTCGCTCGATCAATTCGGCCAAGGCTTCGCGGCTCTGGACCGCCAAACTTGTCGATGGTCGCACAATCCAGATCCGTAACCAGCCCATGCCCGATGGCAGTTGGATCGCCACGCATGAGGACATCACTGAACTCCTCGCCAATCGGCAGATCGTCGACGAGCGCATTTCGCTGCAGGCGCTGATCGACTGGGTGCCCGATTATCTCTGGGTCAAGGATACGCAAAGCCGTTTCGTCGTGGTCAACAGCGCCCTTGCGACCGATAGCGGCCGCAACAAGACCAGCGACATGATCGGTTTGACCGATTTTGATCTCCACCCCCCGGAATTTGCGCGGAAATTTCGCCTGGTCGAGCAGCGCCTGCTCAAGAGCGGACAACCAATGATCGACGCGGAAGAGTTTGTCGTCGATGCGTCGGGCGCCGGCAAATGGCTTTCGTCGACGAAGGTGCCGCTGCGCAATCGTCAAAATGAAATCTTCGGCCTGGTTGGCATCGCCCACGACATCACCGCCCGCAAGCAGGCGGATGTCCTTCGCAGCGGGCAGGCGCAGATCCTCGAAATGATTGCCACGAGCGCGCCGCTGGAGGACGTGCTCGACCGCCTCATGCGCTTCGTCGAGTCTCAGTTGAAGGGGATATTCGGTTCCGTCCTGCTGCTCGACAAGGACGGCATTCATTTGCGTCACGGTGCGGCGCCGGGCCTGGCGAAAGCCTATACGAGCGCCATCGATGGGGCCGCCATCGGTCCCAAGGTGGGATCCTGCGGAACCGCCATCTACCGGCGGGAACCGGTCATTGTTACCGATATTCTGCAGGATCCGCTTTGGGACGATTACCGCGAACTGGCGGCACCCCATGGCTATCGTTCGTGCTGGTCAACCCCGATCCTGTCGCATCGGGGCGTCGTGTTGGGCGCCTTTGCCATGTATTCGATGACCGTGCGCGAACCCACCCATGCCGAGACCCGCCTGATCGAATTCACCACACACATTGCCGGCATCGCAATCGAGCGCAAATTGGCGGAAGACCAGATCCACTTCATGGCCAACCATGATGCGCTGACCGGCCTGCCCAATCGCGCTTTGCTGGAGGATCGGCTTTCCCAGGCGGTCCTCTACGCGCAGCGATACAATCGCTGGATGACGGTGGTGTTCATCGATCTCGACAATTTCAAACTGGTGAACGATACGTTTGGCCACAATGCCGGCGACGAACTCCTCAAGACCGTCGCCAGCCGTTTGGTTGGATGCGTGAAGGCCACCGACACCGTCGTGCGGCTTGGCGGCGACGAATTTGTCATCGTCCTGTTCGACCAAACCACCAATGTCGATGTGGTCTCGGAAACCCTGCAGACGATCAGGGATGCGATCGCGGAACCGGTTCTTGTCGGAGAGCATCGGCTGAGAACGACGGCCAGCATCGGCATCGCAAATTACCCGAAGGACGGGACCAGCCCGGATACGCTGTTGGCCAATGCCGACGCCGCCATGTATCGCGCCAAGGAATTCGGCCGCGACAATTTCCAGTTCTATGCCCCGGGGTTCAACTCAACGGCACATGAAAAATTCCTGCTTCAGGAGGAATTGCGAAACGCGCTCGCCCGGTCGGAATTCGCTCTGCACTATCAGCCACAGGTGGATCTGCGATCGGGGCAGGTTTTCGCCGTCGAAGCGCTGGTGCGCTGGAACCACCCGACGCGAGGCCTGGTTTCGCCGGCGATGTTCATCCCGACCGCCGAGGAGACCGGGCTGATCGTGCCGCTCGGCGACTGGATCCTGCACGAAGCCTGCCGGCAGAACAAAGCCTGGCAGCGCGCCGGTCTGTCGCCCGTAACCGTCTGCGTCAACGTGTCGGCGCGGCAGTTCCGGGAGAAGAACCTGATCGACCGCGTCGTCAACGCATTGAAGGAAAGCGGCCTGGAGGCGAGGTATCTCGAGCTCGAAGTGACGGAAAGCCTGATCATGCAGGATTCGAGCTGGCGGTCGCAACGATGAACGGACTGCAAAAGCTCGGCGTGCAGATATCGATCGACGATTTCGGAACAGGCTATTCCAGTCTCAGCGCCCTCAAGACGTTTCCGGTGGCGCGGCTGAAGATCGACAAGTCCTTCATCAACGATCTCGCGACCGACGAGAACGATCAGGCGGTCACTGGCGCCGTGATTTCCCTAGGGCAGAAGTTGAACCTTCGGGTGCTGGCCGAAGGTGTCGAAACGGAAGACCAGGTCGCCTTCCTGCGCAAGAACAATTGTGACGAGGTGCAGGGCAATTATTTCAGCAAACCCCTGTCGGCTGGGGATATCGGCGAGCTGATCGCGAAAGGCTGACGGCTGGCTCGCGCCGTAACCGCTGGCTGCTATTTTCCGAGCACCAGGCTCCAGTAGCGGATGGCGCTGTCGCGTCCGTCGCGTACATAGGCGAGGCCGAAGCGGCTAAAATCCGGATCGAGCATGTTGCGGCGGTGGCCAGCCGAATGCATCCATATGTCGAACAGTTTCTGCTGGTCGAAGCGGCCCTCGGCGATGTTCTCGGCGGCGGCGCCCCGCACGCCATTGTCCTTCATCCGCGACGCGAAATCCTTTCCCCAGCCCGTCGTGTGGCTCATGCGTTCGCGTGAGGCCATATAGCCGGCCTGCTGCCGAGCGGCCTGCTCGAGCTGGGCGTCCGGCACCAGCGCCGGCAGTCCGGCCGAAGCTCGGATGCCGGCCAGCGTCGCGGTGGCGGAGGACGAGACACCGGCGCCTTCGCCGGTCGGCACCGAGACCGTGCTGCAAGCAGCGAGGCCGGCCATGGCTGCAAGGCCGATCAGCAGCAGGCGCCTGTTTGGTTTTGGACTTGCTGCGCCAGAGCGGGTTTGCGCGAGCGGATGATTGGTGGTGCAGATCATTGTCATGCCTGCCTGACTTAGCGGCGATCATGGCTTTTGCCGGGCAGGGCCGCGAAAATCTCAATCGCTGGCCTCCGTGCAGGTTCGGCCGATCGATTGAATGGGAAGGTCGGCGGCCGATGTAGTCTCGGCGCGCTGCGTCCGATCAGCGTTGCGCGTCGGTCGCCATTTTAAGCGCCAGCGCGGCGAGCACCGTGCCCATCATCCAGCGCTGGATGACCATCCATAGCGGCCGTCCGGCAAGGAAGGTGGCGATCGAACCGGCCGTTACCGCGATGATGGCATTGGCGGTCAGGCTGATCGAGATCTGCGTGGCGCCGAGCACCAGAAGCTGCGACAGCACATGGCCGTTGCCCAGCGAGATGAACTGCGGCAGCAGCGACAGATAAAGCACCGCCACCTTGGGATTGAGGAGATTGGTCATCAGGCCCATCGCGAACAGCTTGCGCGGCCTGTCCTTCGGCAGTTCGCGCACCTGGAATGGTGAGCGCCCGCCGGGCCGCACCGCTTGCCAGGCGAGCCATAGCAGATAGAGCGCGCCGGCAATGCGCAGTGCGTCATAGGCAAACGGCACGGCAAGCAGCAGCGCGGTGATGCCCAGCGCAGCCGATACGACATAGAACAGAAAGCCGGCCGCCACGCCGCCGAGCGAGATCAGCCCGGCCTTCGGGCCTTGCGACAGCGAGCGCGAGATCAGGTAGATCATGTTCGGCCCGGGCGTCAGCACCATGCCCAGGCAGACCAGCGCGAAGGCGAGATGGTTGGCGGTTTCGGGCACTGGCAATCTCCGGGAAGCGGTGACGATACCCACCACGCGTTTTGACTCACCGCAAGAGCATGATGGCCGGAGACTTTGCGCCAGCGTCGAAAAAAGACGAAAGCGAAGCCGCCAATTTCCCCCGCAAGGCGGGGAAGATCAGCAGCTTCAACCCTCAGCTCACCACGCGCAGGTTCGAGAGCTCGTTGGCGATTTCCTTGAAATTGTCGGACAGCGTGGCGCCGGTCGCGTTCCAGAACAGTTTTGCAGGCTTGCTCGGGTCGGCCGGATCCTTGCGGAAGCGCGAGTCCGACGAGCACGTCTTCAGTGCCTCCATCGCGCTCTTGTCGCCGGCGTCGGTCGTCGACATATCGAGCGCCACCGTCATCACCATGATGTTGGCCGCCTTGGCGTTGTTGCACAGCGTCGCCATCTGCTCGTTGAGCGCGGCGGTGTAGTTGCTCGACGAATAGTTGAGCTGGCCGATGGCGCTCGACGTGCCGCCGAACAGGCGGGTGACCGCAGTGCCGTTGTAGCCGACGCCGGTATAGCCATAGCCGGCATAGGTCGACTTGTTGCCGGCGGGGTCGGAACTCACCGTCGAATAGGTGTTCTCGCCGTCGGTGAGCACGATGACCACCTTGTCATTGCCGCGCTCCGTCTCAGGACGTCCTCCTGTGAAAGGCTCCGTGCTGGAGACGGTGCGCCAGCCCCAGGCCATGCCTTCCGGCACATTGGTGTTGCCGTTAGGCGCCATAAGGTCGATCGCAGCCTTGATCTTGGTCAGCCCCGCGGCGTTGGCGACGTCGGTCAGGGGTGTGATCGGCGTGGTGGTGCAGCTGTAGTTCGGACCGGCACCCGTCCCCAGCACCGGCGCGTTCATCGGCCGTGGCTGAAAATACTTGGCCATGTTGGACTGGCGCGTCTTGCCGGTGGTGCTCGCCGGATCGTCGTTCCACCAGCTGTTGGCTGCGCCATAGGTCTTGGGAGCCACCTCGTCGGGGTCCTGCGTTATGTACCAATGATTGCCCGGCTCATCCGGCGCGAACATCGGCACGAACATGGTCGCGGGATCGCCGGTGCCGGTGCCGGTGTTGTTCGGTCCGCCGGAGGCCGGCGCGTCGGTGACATTATAGGGGTAGGGACGGACCTCGACGCAGCCCTGCCAGCTGGCGAACGGTCCGTATGTGTCGTTGTAGTCGTATTCGTTGTGGCTGTCCGAGCATGTATGATTGGCACGATATTTGTCGCACACCACGCGTTTGCTGCCGACGATGCGCTCGTGGCTGGTGACCACCTTCATGTCGCGGTAGAGCGAGAAGCGGGTCAGCATCTGCCCCTCCTGCTCACCCCAGCCAGTGCCTTTCTTGTACCAGATGCCGCCGATCTTCTGGGCATATTTGTCGGCTGCATTAAGCGTGGACCAGGCGAAATTCTCATTGTGGATGGGCGACAGCCCGTAGGCGTCGATCCACGACGCGTTGTCGTTGCTGGCGCCGACATTGACCGAGGCGGCGAACGGCACAAGGCTGAACTGGACCGGCTTGTCGATCTGCTTGATCATCGCGGCCTGCAAGGCAAGCGTGTCGACGAGCTGCTTGGCGGCTTGCTTGAGAAGGTCGATGCGCTTTTGTCCGGCACCCGTGCCCGTGTTCGACATCGACCCCGAATTGTCGAGCACCATGGCCACTTCCAGCGTGTTCTTCAGCCGGACTTGCGAACACACGGAGTAGGTGACGTTTTCCGACGTCCTGCCGATCAGCATCGCCGCTGCCGGCAGGAAATAGGGCTTGTAGACCAGGCTGGCGCACAGCTTGACGATGCCGCCGCCGGTCGTGCTGCTGGGCAGCGTAACGCTGAGCGTCGTGTCGGCGGGATCGACGTGGTTGAGGTTTGCCTTGAAGAAGTCGAGCGCATAGGCCCGCAACTGGTCGTCGGTGGCGCCTTCCACCAGCCGGCGCGCTGTGGCGAAGTTGGCGGCGTCGAGCGCGTTGACCACCCTCTGCTTCTCGCTGACCACGCCGGTGTAGTCGACAGCCATTGCCACGCCGCCCATCAGTGGCACCATCGCCACAACGGTCATCAGAGCGTAATTGCCGCGGCGGTCACGCCAGAAGTCACGCCGGAATGTGCGCCAGAGTTCACGCATGTGATGTAAGCGGCCCCGCCTGCGGATTCTTCAATGCCGCCACACTTTCACAAAACGTTGAAGGACGGGTTGGGGAAACTGCTCGATTGCGCGGATAGCGCTTCACCAGGCGCTAACCAAATGCACGGACACGTGAGCAACGCCGCAACAAAACGCCTCGCGAGGCGGAGCGCCTTGTTCGAAAGATCGCGCCGATCAGCTGACGATGCGCAGGTTCGACAGTTCGTCGGCGATTTCCTTGAAACTTTGCGACAAGGTGGCGCCGGTCGCGTTCCAGTACAGCTTCGCCGGCTTGCTCGGGTCGGTCGGATCCTTGCGGAAGCGCGAATCCGAGGAGCATTTCTTGAGCGCGTCTATGGCAGTCTTTTCCGCCGGCTTGGTGGTAACCAGGTCAAGCGAGACCGTCATCAAGAGAATGTTCGAATTCTTCGCATTGGTGCAAAGCGTTTGCATCTGCTGGTCAAGCGCGGTTGTGTAGTTGGCCGCCGTATAAGTTGTCTTGGCGACGGTCGTGTTGACGAACAGGCGGGTCGCAGGCTCGACTGGCTTCGGAAAATTAGGGCCGGTGTAGCCGTAGGCGGCGTAGGTCGATCCATTCTTGGCGTAGTTGCTGGTCATGTCGTTGCTAGGGCCGATGCTATAGGTGTTTGCGCCGTCGGTCAGGACGATGACCACTTTGTCGTTGCCTCTTTCGGTGTTCGGCCGGCCTTGCGTAAAAGGCTCGTTGCTCGACACCGTCCGCCAGCCCCAGGCCAGCCCTTCCGGCACGTTGGTGTTGCCCGTCGGGGCCATGGCATTGATGGCATCCGTCAGGATTTTCTTGCCATCGGTGGTGGTTATGTCCTGCAACGGCGTGATCGCGGCGGTCGTGCATGCCGAATTGGGTCCATCATCGGCCGCAGCGGCTGCTGCGTCCCAGGGCTTTGTCAGAAAATACTTTCGCATATCCGCTTGGCGTTTGGGGACAGTCAGCGTGTCGGAATAATCGATCCACCAATTGTTCGCGTAACCCCACGTCGATGTGCTGGTGCGAGTTGTGTCGGTCCAGAAATTGCCAGCTTCGTCCGGCGCGAACATCGGCACGAACATGGTGGCGGGCGTGCCCGTGGTCGGCGATGTGTCGTCGTCATTATAGGGATACGGCCTCGCCTCCACGCAGCCCTTCCAGGCTTCGTATTTGGCGACGACGGAGGTCTTGCAAGTGCCGTTCGGGTTTTTCGTCGTACAGGTCGTTGCCGTCATGTCCTGATAGAGAGTGAAACGCGTCATCTCCTTGTCTTTGTCAGTGCCCCAGCCCGTGCCGCGCTGGTAGTAAACGCTGCCTACTTTTTCGATCCATTTGGTGGCATTTGCCGCCGCTGTCATCGTCGACCAATCGAAGTTCTGATGATGGATCGGGGAAATGCCGGTCGTGTCCAGCCACGTCGGCAATGGAGCCGGGGGGATCGGAGCGCCGACATTGACCGACGCAGAAAACGGGACCAGCGAGAACTGCACCGGCCTGGTGACCTGCCTCATTTGTGCGGCTTGGAGCGCCATCGTGTTGACAAGCTCGGTAGCGGCCTTCTTGAGCAAATCTATTCGTGGCTGGCCGGTGCCGGAGCCGTTGATGCTCATGGAGCCGGAATTGTCGAGCACGAGAGACACTTCCAGCGTGTTTTTGAGGCGGATCTCCGAGCATGCCGACGTTGTGACGTCGGCGGCGGTTCTTCCGATCATCATGGCCGCTGCCGGCAGGAAATAGGGGTGGTACGTCAATTCGGCGCACAGCTTCAGCGTGCCACCACCTGCGTTGTTGTTGGGCAGCGTCACCGTCAGCGCCGTATCGGCCGGACTGACGGCTCTGAGATTGGCCTCGAAGAAATCCTTCGCATAGGCCTTGGATGCCGTGTCGGTCGCCCCGGTGACGATCTGCTGTGCCGTGGCAATTCCGGCGGCATCCAGCGCGTTCAGCATGTTCTGTTTTTGGCGCAGGAGGTCGGTGTAGTCGATGGCAATCGCCAGCGCGCCCATCAAGGGCACCATGGTGATCACTGTCATCAAGGCATAGTTGCCGCGTCTGTCGTTCAGAAATCTGCGGATCATGCCTTCAGCACCCCTGCCAGGACCCAATATCGGTCCGAAGATGCCCACAAATCGTTAAATTTCAGGTTGCTGAAATGCGTTCAACATAGGCCCATCTTTTCAAGGCTCGTTAACCACTCGGCCCTGGTGATCAGCGGTGCGACATTGTTTCGATCGACCGAAGCTCGGAGAAGGGTGGTTCCTGCCTGTGCAACCTTCGATCAGCCCGTTGCGCAACAGCCTGGCAAGTGCCGAAAAGCTGGTGACAGGATGAAACGCTTCGGTTAATGCGGGGCCGGTTGCGGCGGACCGTCGGCTGCAGCTCTCGCAATGATCGTCACAGCAGGAAAACGGCATGGCGGATTCGCCTGACATCATCGGCTCGCTCGCGGATTTGTCGGGCGCCTACTCGGCCATCCTGTGCGATGTCTGGGGCGTGATCCACAATGGCGAATGGCATTTTCCGGCGGCTGCCGAAGCGCTTGCCGCCGCGCGTGCGGCGAAGGTCCCGGTCGTCCTGATCACCAACTCGCCGCGCCGCAATGCCGATGTGGTGGCGCAGATGAATGCGATCGGCGTTCCCGCCGCCGCCTACGATCGCGTCGTCACCTCAGGCGATGTGACCCGCGACCTTATCGCCGAAGGCCCACGAAAAATCTTCCATATCGGCGCCGACCGCGATTTCACCCTCTATGACGGTCTGGACGTCGAGCTCGTCGAGGAGTTCGAGGCCTCCGGCGCGGTCTGCACCGGGCTGTTCGACGACGAGGTGGAAACGCCTGAGGATTACGCCGATCTGCTGCGCCGGCTGCGCGCCAGGAACCTGCCTTTCATCTGCGCCAATCCCGACATCGTGGTCGAACGCGGCGAGCGCATGATCTGGTGCGCCGGCGCCTTGGCGCGCGACTATGCCCAGCTTGGCGGCCGCACGCTGATCGCCGGAAAACCTTATGCGCCGGTCTATGACGTAGCGCTGCGGGAGGTTGCCGTGCTTCTAGGCCGAGACGTCGCGCGCACCGAGGTGCTGGCCATCGGCGACGGCATGATGACCGACGTCAAGGGCGCCGCCGACAACGGCATCGACGTGCTTTACGTCTCGGGCGGCATTCACGCGCGCGACTATGGCGATCCCATGCAGCCGGACCCCGCCAGGCTTGCAGCCTTTCTGCAAAAGCACGGCTACCGGCCGGTCGCCGTCATTCCGAGACTGCGGTAGGGTTGCTGCATGAGCGCAGCTTTCGAACACATTTCAGCAACCGCGCCGCTGCCGCCGCATTTGCGCGGCGGCGTGGTGGCGATCGGCAATTTCGACGGCGTCCATCGCGGCCACCAGGCGGTGCTCGATCGCGCGCTTGCCGAAGCCGGGCGGCGAGGCGTGCCGGCGCTAGTGCTGAGCTTCGAGCCGCATCCGCGCAAGGTGTTCAGGCCCGATATGCCGCTGTTCGTATTGACGCCGCCGCCGATGAAGGCGCGGCTGCTGTCGCATCTGGGCTTTGCCGCACTCGTCGAACAGCCGTTCACGCGCGCCTTTGCCGGCCTGTCGGCCGAGGCTTTCGTGACCGATGTGCTGGAGACGAACCTCGGCATCACCCATGCCGTCACCGGCTTCGATTTTCACTTCGGCAAGGACCGGCAGGGCGGTCCTGCGTTTCTGATGGCGGCAGGCGAGCGCCATGGTTTCGGCGTCACCCTGGTCGACGCCTTTCGCGACGAGGGCGCCGAGGTGGTGTCGTCGAGCCGTATCCGCGAGCTGCTCTGCGAGGGAGAGGTCGCCGAGGCCGCAGGCCTGCTCGGCTACCGCTTCACCGTCGAAAGCGAAGTGATCGGCGGCCAGCAGCTCGGCCGCACGCTCGGCTTCCCGACAGCCAACATGAGGCTTTCGCCGGAAACAACTCTGAAGGAAGGGATTTATGCCGTCCGCTTTCGCCGCGCCGACGGCACGCTCTACGATGGTGTCGCCAGCTTCGGGCGTCGCCCGACTGTCGACGACAATGGCGCGCCGCTGCTCGAAACCTTCGTCTTCGACTTTGCCGGCGATCTTTACGGCGAGATCTGCGACGTATCGTTCTTCGGCTTTTTGCGCCCCGAGGTGAAGTTCGATGGGCTCGATGGGCTGGTGGCACAAATGAAGCGCGACGAGGCGGAGGCGCGCGCGCTGCTGGCCGGCGTCAGGCCGCTTTCGGATCTGGACGGCGCCATCGCTTTTTGAGCCTTCCGGCCGCTTACCTCTTCAAGCCCCTACTTCTTCAACGCCAGTCCGAGAGCGATGAAGCTCCAGCCCTGGAAGATCAGGTCGATGGCCAGGAACAGGCCGAGCACCCACAGGCTGTTGACCGGCCAGCCCATGGCGATGGTCAGCCCCGCCAGCACGCTGATCAGGCCCGCCGCGACGACCCAGCCCCAGCCCTTTTCCGGTCGGTGGCTATAGCCGACCCAGGCCCTGAGCGCGCCTGAAGCGACCAGCGCCACCGCCAGCAGCAAGGTCAGCACCGTCGAGGCCAGCAGCGGATTGTCGAGGGCAAAGAAACCGGCAACGGCATAAAGTAGACCGCTGAGCAGCCAATAGAAGAAGCGACTCCAGGTCTTCACGCCGAAGGCATGCACGATCTCGATGATGCCGGCCATCAGCATCAGCCAGCCCACGACATAGACCGAGGCGACGGTGGCGATGAACAGATTGCCGAAGGCAATGCCGCCGAAGATGAGCAGCAGCACGCCGAGCGCGACGAACCACCCCCATTTGTCCCGTGTCCGGCCGATCGCATCTTTCAGGGTATCACCGTGCAGGGTCATTGCTGCATCTCCTCGAAATCGCCTGGCACCTTGCCGGGAGGTTAGCCCCGGCTATAGCGGACGTCCAGCCGATGGCGACGGCTAGCAAACAAACAAAGCGTCGGTGGCTTGAGGCTCGCGCGTACGTGTCAATTTATGGCAGCCCACCCAGTCACAAGGACGAGGACAAGCGTGACGATCGCTCCAGAGACGTAGACGATCGTTCTGACACTGCCACCCTTGGCGGCATTGCCGCCGCGTAGGTAAACCCCCAGGTGAAGCAGGCGTATCGCCACATGAACCCAGACAATGGTCGCCAACGTGGCCGACCCAACGCCAACCATCATGGCCAGCACCGCCGGGACGACAAAAGGCGCCAGCGCCTCGACCGAGTTCATATGCACGCGGTCGATCCTGTAGAGGAGATTGGCGTCGTCGGCCGGGATCACCGGACCGGAAAGCGCTCCGGCAAATCCCTTGGACGAACCCGAGTAAACCGCCAGCGCGACTGACAAAAGACAGAGGATCAGTACACCGAGGATGCTTAGCCAATAGGGTTCCATAATTGTGCTCCTTCAGGTCACCTTGCTGGCAAAAAGATCTTGGAATCGCCTGAGATACAGCGGCCAGCCTTGATCACCGTCAATCCCAAAGCGCACGCCTTCCCAGCCTTCGCCATGACGTTCGAGATTGCGATGCTCGATCTCGACGCAGGTCCGGCTATTCGTCTCCGCCGTAAACCGGACTTCCCACTCGCTGGTCCTGTCCGGATTGGTCTCGATCTGCCATTGAGGGCTGATATCCCAACTCAGAAGCAGTCGGTTCGGCGGCTCGTAGGCCAGCACCCGTGCCCAGCGGCACTCGCTGCCATCCACACCGCGGTCGTAGACGTGACCGCCAACGCGGGGTTCGAAGATCGTCTCCGCGATCGGCACCGCAAGCAGGTTATGCTCTTTGGGTTTGAAACTGCCGAAGTCCTCGGTGAAGACCTTGAAGGCATGTGCGATCGTAGCCTCGACAAGGATGGAGTGCCTCACGGGCGGTTGATGCGTGCTCATTCCTGCTCCTTCAAGGGCTGTTCGACGACCACTTTGTAGGCCGCCAAGGTCTTGCTCCAGAACCGGTCGAGTTCGGCGCGCAGGCTGGCCAAGCCTTCCGGTTCGACCCGGTAGATGCGTTGCTTGCCTAGCCGTGTGTTGGCCACGAGGCCGGCGTCCTTGAGCACCTTCAGGTGCTGCGAGACCGCCGGCCGGGTGACAGGAAGCGCACGAGCCAATTCCCCGACCGAACAGGGTTGTTCGACCAGCAGTTCGAAGATCGTCCGCCTGGTCGGGTCGCCAAGCGCTGTCCATCTGTTCATGTTAGTCTGCACTAACGCGAATTTAGGCAACCTCGCTATTTCTGTCAACTCGCCACAGGCCCGGCGGCGCCCTGTTCAAATGGGCCACAGCGCAAAAAACAGGGTCGCAGTTGCCGCCACTGCTGTAGATTTTAAGTCAAATTTTACCGAACCGGCGCCATGGCTTTGGCTGCCGGGTGTTCTCTCCGTTTTGTTTCGCGTATGGGGTGATGATGCGTATTGTCTGGACGATTCCGCTGTTTCTCGCCTCGGCGCTGCTCACTGTGTCCACCGCCAATGCGGGCGAGGGTGCCTTCGGCTGGATGTCCGGCGACTGGTACCTGACGCTTGGCGCCACCGGCATGGTCGCGCCGAAATTCGAGGGCTCCAACAGCTATCTGCTCAGCGCATCGCCGATCATCTCGCTGGGCAAGGCCGGCCCGGCCGCACGCTTTAGCTCGCGCAACGACAACATCTCGCTGGCGCTGGTCGACGATGGCGGCGTCCGCGCCGGCCTGACCGGAAAATTCCTGTTTTCCCGCGACAGCAAGGATGAGCTCAAGGGCCTCGACCCGGTGCGCTGGGGCGGTGAGGTCGGCGGCTTCTTCGAAATCTATCCGACGGACTGGCTGCGCGCCCGCGCCGAACTGCGCCATGGCATTCGTGCCCATGATGGCTTTGTCGCCGACATCGCCGCCGATGCTTTCTACGACGTGACGCCGACTGTCAGAATTTCGGGCGGACCACGCGTGTCCTTTGCCTCGTCGGGCTATTTCGACTCTTATTATGGTGTCAACGCCAAGGAGGCTGCGGCCTCGGGCCTGAGCGAATACCATCCTGGCGGCGGCCTGAAATCGACCGGCCTTGGTGGCGCCATCACCTGGAAGGTGACCGATCCGATGACCGCCAGCCTGTTCGGCGAATATGCGCGCCTGACGGGCCCGGCCGCCGATTCCAGCCTGGTCAAGGAGCGCGGCGACCGTAACCAGTTCACGGTCGGCGTCTCGACCACCTATCGCTTCGACTTCGCGATGTAAGTGAATCGAACAAGAGACGCTTTATTCCTGCGGCTTTCTCGGCTAAAAGCCCGGCAATGACGAGCTTTTCGCGCCTTCGCGCGCTGACGATACGAATTACAGGCCCGGTGTTCCGGGCGGCCTGAGCGCCGCCGGAGCCGCCGGGAGTTTTGCGCGCGCCCTCGCGCTTTTTCCAAATCATGATAGTTCACGCCCGAGCTTTTACGCCCGCCGGGCAATGCACATGGCAGACCAATGACCGACACTGTTGAAACGATCGACTATTCCAAGACGCTTTACCTGCCGCAGACGGATTTCCCGATGCGCGCCGGCTTGCCTGAAAAAGAGCCGCTGCTGGTCAAGCGCTGGCAGGATATGGACCTTTACGCCAAGCTGCGCGAGGCGGCCGCCGGCCGCGAAAAATACGTGCTGCATGACGGCCCGCCCTACGCCAACGGCAACATCCATATCGGCCACGCGCTGAACAAGATCCTTAAGGACGTCATCACCCGCTCGTTCCAGATGCGCGGCTATGACTCCAATTACGTGCCCGGCTGGGACTGCCACGGCCTGCCGATCGAATGGAAGATCGAGGAACAGTACCGCGCCAAGGGCAAGAACAAGGACGAGGTGCCGGTCAACGAGTTTCGCAAGGAATGCCGCGACTTCGCCGCGAACTGGATCACGGTGCAGGGTGGCGAGTTCCAGCGGCTCGGCGTCGTCGGCGACTTCAAGAACCCCTATACGACGATGGCTTTCCACTCGGAGTCGCGCATCGCCGGGGAGTTGTTGAAGTTCGCCATGTCGGGCCAGCTCTATCGCGGCTCCAAGCCGGTAATGTGGAGCGTCGTCGAGCGCACCGCACTGGCCGAGGCCGAGATCGAATACCATGATTATGAGAGCGACACGATCTGGGTGAAGTTTCCAGTTGTGTCAGGATTTTGGAGCGTTGAGCACTTTGTATCAGACGCTGCACCGTCCATGCGCGTTCCGGAAAGCGTTGCACTTTTGGACAACGCCCACGTCGTCATCTGGACGACAACCCCGTGGACGATCCCCGGCAACCGTGCCGTCAATTATTCGTCACGGATCGGCTACGGCCTTTATGAAGTTACCGCAGCCGAAAATTCGTTCGGTCCACAGCCCGGTGAAAAGCTGATCTTTGCAGATGCGCTTGCCGAAGACTCCTCGGCCAAGGCCAAGGTCACCTTGAATCGGCTTCGCAGCGTTTCGGTCGAAGAGCTTGGAAGCCTTACACTTTCACATCCCTTCAAAGGTCTCGGCGGCGGCTACGAATTCGCCGTGCCGATGCTGGCCGGCGAGCATGTCACCGACGACGCCGGCACCGGCTTCGTCCACACCGCGCCCGGCCATGGCCGCGAGGACTTTGATGCCTGGATGGATGCGGCATCGGATTTGCGCGCACGTGGCATCGACCCTGCCATCCCCTTCACTGTAGATGATGCCGGCTTCTTCACCAGGGACGCGCCGGGTTTTGGCCCGGATCGCGAAGGCGGGGCGGCGCGCGTCATCGACGACAACGGCAAGAAGGGCAATGCCAACCAGGCGGTCATCGACGAACTGATCAAGCGCAACGCGCTGTTCGCGCGCGGCCGGCTGAAGCACAGCTATCCGCACTCGTGGCGGTCGAAGAAGCCGATCATCTTCCGCAACACGCCGCAATGGTTCGTCTATATGGACAAGGACCTCGGCGACGGCACGACGCTGCGCAGCCGTGCGCTGAAGGCGATCGACGACACACGCTTCGTGCCGGCGGCCGGCCAGAACCGCATCCGCGCCATGATCGAGGAGCGCCCGGATTGGGTCTTGTCGCGCCAGCGCGCCTGGGGCGTGCCGATCGCCGTCTTTGCCGACGAGGACGGCAATGTGCTGAAGGACGAATCCGTCAACCAGCGCATCATGGACGCATTCGAGAAGGAAGGCGCCGACGCCTGGTTCGCTGCCGGCGCCAAGGAGCGTTTCCTCGGCAATCACGATGCCTCTAAATGGAAGCAGGTGATGGACATCCTCGACGTCTGGTTCGATTCGGGCTCGACGCATGTCTTCACGCTGGAAGACCGTCCGGACCTGAAATGGCCGGCCGACGTCTATCTCGAAGGCTCCGACCAGCATCGCGGCTGGTTCCACTCCTCGCTGCTCGAAAGCTGCGGCACCAGGGGCAGGGCACCTTACGACACCGTCGTCACCCATGGCTTCACCATGGATGAGGAGGGGCGCAAGATGTCGAAATCGCTCGGCAACACCGTCGTGCCGCAGGACGTCATCAAGCAGTCCGGCGCCGACATTCTGCGGCTATGGGTGGTGACGACCGACTATTGGGAAGACCAGCGTCTCGGCAAGAACGTGCTGCAGACCAACATCGATGCCTATCGCAAGCTCAGGAACACCATCCGCTGGATGCTGGGCACGCTCGCCCATGACGATGGCGAGGAAGTGCCGCTCGAAAAGATGCCGGAGCTGGAGCGGCTGATGCTGCATCGGCTGGCCGAGCTCGATGAGGTCGTGCGCTCGGGCTACGACGCGTTCGAGTTCAAACGCATCACCCGCACTTTGCTGGACTTTATGGTGGTCGAGCTGTCGGCCTTCTATTTCGACATCAGGAAGGACGCGCTCTATTGCGAGGGGCCCGCCAGCGTGAAGCGCAAGGGCTCGGTGCAAGTGGTGCGCCACCTCTTCGACTGCCTGGTGAAATGGCTGGCCCCGATGCTGCCCTTCACTACGGAAGAAGCCTGGCTCGACCGTCATCCGGATGCTGTCTCGCTGCATCTCGACCAGTTCCCCGAGATTCCGGCCGACTGGAAGAACGAGGCGCTGGCGGAAAAATGGCGCAAGGTGCGGCAGGTTCGCCGTGTCGTCACCGGCGCGCTCGAGATCGCACGCGCTCAGAAGGTCATCGGTGCCTCGCTGGAAGCCGTGCCGGTCGTGACCCTCGACGATGCCGCGCTTGAAGCCGCGATCGCCGATGTCGACATGGCCGAAATGGCGATCACCAGCGATCTCGTCATCGCCCATGGCAAGGCGCCGGAAGGCGCCTTTGCGCTCGACGACGTCAAGGGTGTCGCGGTGGTGGTCGAAAAAGCCGAGGACCGCGGCTTGGTCAAATGCGCGCGTTCGTGGCGCTATACCGCCGATGTCGGGCAGGACGTGGAATTCCCCGACGTGTCTGCCCGCGATGCCGCCGTCCTGCATGAACTCAAGGCTCTGGGACGTTTGTGACTGCTCATAAGCCGGTGCACAAATGCCACGCCGCGTGGGCGAAAACCGCCCGCGCGTTGCCCTTAACGAGTGGTTGAGATAAACACGCGAAACTCCGGAAGACAAATTGTCGCCGGAATTCCGTCGCAAGAGCGTGGACGATGGGGACCGGGCCTTTGGCCGGTGACGATCGAGAGGCTGTCTAGAGTGGGACTTTTTGGCATGATCGACAGAACTTCCGTGCGCGTTGCGCTGCTGGCGCCGCTTGTCGCGTCCGGCCTCGCTCTGTCCGGTTGCATGGGCTCGCCTACCTACGGCACCGACAAGACGGCTGGCGAGCAGCTTGCCGGAGACCTTTCCGGCGCCTTCGCGATCACGCCCAAGCACAAGGAACAGATCGACTACAGGCCGCGTCCGGAGCTGGTAAAGCCGGCGCCGGGGCAGAAGGAAGTGCTGCCGCCGCCGCAGGAAAGCATCGAGACGGCGAGCACCGATTGGCCCGAATCGCCCGAGCAGCGCCGCGCCCGCCTGCGTGCCGACGCCACTGCCCACCAGGACGACCCGTCCTATCAGTCGGGGATCGTCGATGACGTGCAGACCGATCCGGCTTCCGTGAAGAAGGCGCTGGCGGATTCGGGCTCCAGCCACCCGCCGGCCTGGTCGCCGAAGGATTCAGACAAGGGCCGCGCCGCCGAGATCCAGCGCCGCACCGCAGAGCAAAAGCAGGGCGACCCCAACACTCGCAGATATCTGAGCGAGCCGCCTCTGGCCTATCGAGCTGCCTCCGACACGGCGCCGCAGGGCGAACTCGGCGAGGATGAATACAAGAAGGAACGCCGCCTCAAGAAGGAAGCGGCCGCCAAGGGCAAGAGCGGCGGGCTCTTCGACTGGCTGCCCTCCTGGTAGGAACCGTCGCCTTCGGTAGCTGAAGGCTCTACGTTTCGCGTCTTTCCCGAAAGAATTCCCTGAGCAGCACCGCCGCGTCGGCCTCGGCCATGCCCGGATAGATGTCGGGCGTATGGTGGCAGGTCGGCGAGGCGAAGAAGCGCACGCCGTTGACCACCGCGCCGCCCTTCTCGTCGGCCGCGCCGAAATAGAGCCGGCGCAGCCTGGCGAAGGAAATGGCGCCTGCGCACATGGCGCAGGGTTCCAGCGTCACATAGAGGTCGTGGCCGGTCAGCCGCTCCCTGGAGAGCGTTTGGCAGGCCGCGCGGATGGCCAGCATTTCGGCATGCGCCGTCGGATCGGCAAGTTCGCGGGTGCGGTTACCGGCGGATGCCACCACCGTGTCGCCGCTGGCGATGACGGCGCCAACTGGAACTTCTCCACGCAAGGCGGCGGCTTGCGCCTCTTTCAGCGCCAGCGCCATGAAATCCGGCCGCTTCACGCGGTTTCCATTCCGATTATCTCCTCGCCACTTGGCGGTGATCCTGTTATGGAGCGCGTCAACCCGAATATCGGAACAGATTTTCGGAAATGATCATGCGCCAAATCAAAGTGCTATAGCGTCCTTTGCGCGTCCGAAAGGATGCGCCACGCTGTAGCAGCGCAACAAGGCAAAGGCCACATGGACGACAACGACAAGAAATCTCCGCGCCACAAAGGCCCGGGCAAAAGCGGCCCTGGAGCCGCGGGGCCGCGCCGCGATGGCGCCGCCGGCAAAAGCGGCAAACCCTCCTTCGGGGCCAAGAAACCCTATTCACCGCGAGGCGCCCGGCCCGCAGCGGCTGAGGGCGAGCGGCCCAAGCGCGATTTCAAAAGTGGCGACCGGCCATTCAGCAAAGGTCCGCGTTCCGAAGGCAAGCCCTTCGAAAAGCGCGAGGGACCGCGCAAGCCATATGCACCACGCGGTGACCGGCCGATGGCAGCCGAAGGCGAGCGCAAGCCGTATGAAAAGCGCGAAGGGCCGCGCAAACCCTATGCGCCGCGTGGGGATCGCCCTATGGCGGCCGAGGGTGAACGCAAGCCGTATGAAAAGCGCGAGGGGCCGCGCAAGCCTTATGCACCGCGCGGCGATCGGCCGGTTGCGGCCGATGGCGAGCGGCCAAAGCGCGATTTCAAGGGCGGCGATCGGCCATTCAGCAAGGGGCCGCGTCCCGAAGGCAAGCCTTTCGAAAAGCGTGAAGGGCCGCGCAAGCCCTACGCACCGCGTGGCGATCGGCCTGCTTCCGCCGAGGGCGAAAAGCGTTTTGACCGGCCAAAGCGCGATTTTGGCGATCGCCCGCAGCGCGACGCCGGAGATCGTCCCAAGCGTGACTTCAGCGATCGCCCCAAGCGCGATTTCGGTGGTGACCGGCCGCAAGCATCTGGCGGCGCCTTCAAGCCGCGCCCGCGTCCGGCAGATGCGGAAGAAGCCGGCGAGCGTATCGCCAAGCGGTTGGCCCGCGCCGGCCTGGCGTCGCGCCGCGACGCCGAAGACCTGATCGCGGCGGGCCGTGTCAAGGTCAACAACCGGGCTTTGACCTCGCCGGCCTTCAACGTCATGCCGGGCGACATCATCCATCTCGACGGCATGGAGATCCCGCCGATCGAGCGCACCCGCCTGTTCCTGTTTCACAAGCCGGCCGGCGTCGTTACCACCAACCGCGACCCCGAGGGCCGCAAGACCGTGTTCGACGTGCTGCCGGCCGAATTGCCGCGGCTGATGACCATCGGCCGCCTCGACATCAACACCGAAGGCCTGCTGCTGCTCACCAATGATGGCGGTCTGTCGCGCGTGCTCGAACTGCCTGCCACTGGCTGGCTGCGCCGTTACCGCGTGCGCGTTCATGGCAAGGTCGAGGAAAGCATGCTCGCAGGCCTGCGTGAAGGCATTGCCGTCGACGGCGTCTTCTACGGCGCCATCGAGGCGACGCTCGATCGTGAACAAGGCACCAACGCGTGGCTGACGATCGGCCTGCGCGAAGGCAAGAACCGCGAAGTGAAGAACATCCTTGGATCGCTCGGCCTCGACGTGACGCGGCTGATCCGTATCTCCTACGGACCGTTCCAGCTCGACGATCTCGCCGAAGGCCATGTGCTGGAGATCAAGGGCCGCGTCTTGCGCGACCAGCTCGGCGAGCGACTGGTCGAGGAATCCGGCGCCAATTTCGACGCCGAGATCATCAAGCCGTTTTCCAACCAGCCGGTGCGGCGAGAGCGTGACGTGGAGCCGGAACGGCCGAAAGTCACCCGCGAGGGTGACCATCGGCCGATCGGCGAGGGCGGTCTGATCAAGAACCGCAAGCGCCGCGAAGGCAGCCGCGACGAAGCGCTCGGCAAGCTGTCGACCAGTCCCGAAAGGGGCGCGAGGCCGGAAAAGAGCTTTGGCGAACGCGGCCCGAGACCTGAGCGCAGCGAGTTTTCGGACAAGCCGCGCAGCGAGTTTCGCGAAAAGCCGCGCGGCGATTTTGGCGACAAGCCCCGTGGAGGCTTCGGCGACAAGCCGCGCGGCGCCTTTGGTGACAAACCGCGCGGCGGCAAGAAGCCCGAGCGCGAGCAGCGGCCGATCGATCCGCCGGGCCAGCGCAAGGCTAATGTCTGGATGGCGCCGGGCGCGCGTCCGATCGGCAAGGGCAGGGCGGAAGCCGATGCCGCCAAGGCGGCTGAGGCCAAGGCGCGCAAGGCGTCGTTCAAGCCGTCCTATGGCAAGCCGGGCGGAGCCAAGCCGTTCGGCAAGCCGGGTGGCGAGCGTCCGGATGGCGGTCGGGGCGGCGAGCGGCCACGCAACGGTCCCAAGGGCCTGAGGACCAGATGATGCCGGGACTTAAATGAGATCCGGCCTTAAATGAGACCCGGGCATAAATGAGAATCGTCGGCGGCCAATTTCGCGGGCGTCCGCTGGCGACGCCGCGCGACCATGCCATCCGCCCGACGACCGACCGCGCCCGCGAGGCCGTCTTCAACGTGTTGGCGCACCGCTTTGCCGACAAGCTCGACGGCGCGCGTGTGCTCGACCTTTTCGCCGGCACCGGCGCTCTCGGCCTCGAAGCGCTGTCGCGCGGCGCTTCCTATGGCGTCTTTATCGAAGAATCGGCCGAAGGGCGCGGCCTGATCCGCACCAATGTCGAAGCTTTTGGCCTTACCGGCCGCACCAAGATCTTCCGCCGCGACGCGACCGCCCTGGGTGAGGCCGGTACGCTTGCGGCATTCGGCCTGGTCTTCGCCGATCCGCCCTATGGCAAGGGCCTTGGCGAGCGCGCCCTGCGCTCGGCCAGGGATGGCGGCTGGTTGCTGCCCGGCGCGCTCTGCGTGGTCGAGGAAGCCGCCTCGGCGCCCTTCGAGATTGGGCCGGAATTCTCGGTGGTTGATGAACGAAACTACGGCGAGACGGTGGTCCGGTTCATCGAGCTTGCGTAAGGGTGGGGCGATCGGCGCCTTCAAAATGACGCACAATTCACTTTGCCTCCGCGGCTAACCTTGCCTATCGTCGCGCGATAACAACCGGAGCCATCAATGACATTTCATACTGAATGGCTGCGGAGAGCCTTGCTCGCCACCGCGCTGACCATGGCCGGCCCGGCCCTGGCCGCGGATGATGGCAAGGTGGCCAACTTCCTGCTCGACAATGGCATGGAGGTGGTGGTCATTCCCGATCATCGCGCCCCCATCGTCACCCATATGGTGTGGTACAAGATCGGCAGCGCCGACGAGCCGCCAGGCAAGTCCGGCATAGCGCACTTCTTCGAACACCTGATGTTCAAGGCCACGACCAACCACGCCGCGGGCGAGTTCGACCGCGCCATATCGGCCATCGGCGGCTCCAACAACGCCTTCACCTCATATGACTACACTGCCTTCCACGAGACGGTGGCGCCCTCGGCACTTGGTGAGATGATGAGCTTCGAGGCCGATCGCATGCGCAACCTCATCTTGACCGACGAGGTCATCAAGACCGAGCGCGACGTGATCCTGGAAGAGCGCCGCGCGCGCATCGACAGCAATCCGCAGGCGGTGCTCGACGAAGAGGTCGACGCGACGCTCTGGCAGAACCAGCCCTACCGCATTCCGGTGATCGGCTGGATGCAGGAGATGGAGCAGTTGAACCGCACCGATGCGGTTGCCTTCTATGACAAATACTACCGCCCCAATAATGCGGTGCTGATCGTGGCCGGCGATGTCGAGCCGGAGGTCGTGAAGGCGCTGGCCGAAAAAACCTATGGCAAGGTCGCGCGCGGTCCCGACCTGCCCCCGCGCATCCGCCCGGTCGAGCCGGAGCAGAACACCAAGCGCACGGTGACGCTCACCGATGGGCGCGTTTCGGTGCCGAGCTTTTCGACGCAATGGGTGGTTCCGTCCTACCACACGGCAAAACCCGGCGAGGCCGAGGCGCTCGACCTGCTGGGAGAGATCCTTGGCGGCGGCAGCCGCAGCAGGCTCTACCAGCAACTCGTGGTCAAGCAAGGCATCGCATCGGCGACCGGCGCCTTCTTCCAGGGTACGATGCTCGACGCCACCAATTTCACCGTCTATGGCGCGCCGCGCGGCGACGCCAAGCTGAGCGACGTCGAGGCGGCCGTCGAGGCCGAGATCGCCCGCATCGTCAAGGACGGCGTCACCGCGGACGAGCTGGAGAAGGCCAAGGCCCGCTATATCAGGGCCATGATCTTCGCCCGCGACAAGCAGGACGAGATGGCCAATCTCTACGGCGCCGAGCTCGCCACCGGCGGCAACGTCAGGGATATCGAGGAATGGCCGGACCGCATTCGCAAGGTCACCGCCGATGAGATCAAGGCGGTCGCCGCACGCTATCTGCTGCTCGATCGTACGACGACCGGCTATCTCTTGCCGCAGCAACAGGCGGGGAATTGATGATGACGAGATTGAGCGTTAGCGCTGCCCCTCACCTGCCTGCCGGCATCCTCTCCCCCTATAGTGACGGGGAGAGGGGCGCTGTCATCGTCGATTTCGCCAACCATCAGCGTCGTAAGAAGAGCGCCAGCGTCGCGGCGAGACCCCTTCTCCCCGTCACTATACGGGGAGAAGTGCCCGGCAGCGCGATGAGGGGCGGAGCTGACCTTGGCGATCAATGGCCTGATGGGATTACTCATAGGCGCATCGCGGTTCTCCACGTCTTCGCCACACTGTTCCTCGGCATCTTCTTCCTCATCCTGCCGGCGCTTGCCGCGCACGCGATGGACATTCAGCCGGTGACCTCATCGAAAGGCGTCAACGCCTGGCTGGTCGAGGACCACTCCATTCCGATCGTCGCCATCCGCTTCGTCTTCGATGGCGGCTCGACGCAGGATCCGGCGGGGCGGGAAGGGCTGGTCAATCTGATGACCGGCCTATTCGACGAGGGCGCCGGCGACCTCGACAGCGAGGCCTTCCAGATCAAGCTTGACGATGCCGGCGCCGAAATGGGCTTCGAAGCGGCGCGCGACGGCACCTATGGCGCGATGCGGATGCTGGCCGAGCAGAAGGATGCGGCCTTCGACCTGCTCAGGCTGGCGGTCACCAGCCCGCGCTTCGACCAGGCGCCGATCGACCGTATCCGCGCCCAGATCCTGTCCGGCATCATCGCCAATGAGCGTGACCCCAACACCGTCGCGCAAACCAAATGGCTGCGCGCCATCTATGGCGAACATCCGTATTCCAGGCCCGACCAGGGCACCAAGGACAGCATCGCCACCATCACGGCGGCGGATCTGGCTGCCTTCCACAAGGCCAATTTCGCCCGCAGCGGCCTGCATGTTGCGGTGGTCGGCGACATAGATGCCGCGACGCTGAAACGGAAGCTCGACGAGGTCTTCGGCGATCTGCCGGAAAAGCAGGTGCTGCAACCGGTTGCCGATACCGAGCTGAAGCTCGGCCAGCAGCTCGAGGTCGACTACGACCTGCCGCAGACCTCGCTGCAGTTTGCCTATCCCGGTGTGAAGCGCGATGCGCCGGATTTCTTCCCTGCGGTGCTGATGAACCAGATTCTCGGCGGCGGCACCTTCACCTCGCGCCTCTATGACGAGGTGCGGGAAAAGCGCGGCTTGGCCTACTCCGTCGATTCCAACCTGGTCGACCACCAGCATTCCAATGCGCTGATCATCACCACGGCGACGCGTTCCGACCGCGCCGCCGAGACGCTCGGCATCGTCAAGGAGGTGGTCAAGAAGATGGCGCAGGAGGGGCCGACCGAGGCCGAGCTGGACGCGACCAAGAAATACATGGTCGGCTCCTATGCTATCAGCAATCTGGATTCTTCCAGCGCCATTGCCGGGACCCTGGTGGAATTGCAGCTCGACAATCTCGGCATCGACTACGTGCAGCGCCGCGCGGCGCTCATCAACGGCGTGACGCTCGATCAGGTCAAGGCAGCGGCGAAGAAGCTGCTGACGCCGGCGCCCGCGATCATGAGCATCGGGCCGAAGCTGGAGGCCAAATGACAGGTCCGACTTTCGGTATCGCCTTTGGCGGCGGCGGCGCGCGCGGCCTCGCCCATATCCACATCGTCGAGGCGCTGGACGAGCTCGGCATCAAGCCCGTGGCCATCGCCGGCTCCTCGATCGGCGCCATCATGGGCGCCGGCATGGCCTCGGGCATGAGCGGCAAGGACATCGAGGACTACGCCCGCTCGATCCTCGGCCGCCGCGCCGAGGTGGCGGCGCGCATGTGGCGCTCGCGTCCCGGCACCATCGCCGAGGCGATGCAGGGCGGCATCCGAGTCAGCCAGTTCAACATAGAGCGCATCTTGAAGGCGTTCCTGCCGGAAGCCATCCCGGAAACCTTCGCCGAGCTGAAAATCCCGCTGAAGGTGACGGCGACGGACTATTTCGGTCACAAGCTGGCCGTCTTCGACGAGGGCGACCTGCATTCGGCGCTCGCCGCCTCGGCTGCCATTCCCGCCGTGTTCCGCCCGGTGACGCGCGACGACCGCGTGCTGATCGACGGCGGCATCTACAATCCGGTGCCGTTCGACCTCATCGAAAACGACGCCGACATCATCATCGCCATCGACGTCGTCGGCGCGCCGAGCGAGGCCGAGCGCAAGCACCCGACCACGGTCGACCTGATGTACGGCGCGACGCAATTGATGATGCAGTCGATCATCGCCCACAAGCTGAACCAGCGCCCACCAGACATATTGATCCGCCCGCCAGTGTCGAAATACCGCGTGCTCGATTTCATGAAGATCGACACGCTGATGGCCGAGACGCAGGAGGTCAAGGACGAACTGAAGCGCGAGGTGGAAAGAGTGGTCGAGGCGCGTGCCAAGGGCAAGCGGGGGAAGAAAGTAGGGTGAGCTGCCGATCTCCCCCCTCGAGGGGGAGATGGCCGGCAGGCCAGAGGGGGTCGTTTCGCGTGAAGCTAGACCTCCTACTGTCGATAGGAGGTTGCGTCAGGACGGACCGACCGCCTCTGTCGCCTTCGGCGACATCTCCCCTAAAGGGGAGATTACCCCACCAGCGTCTCACACCCTCCCAGCCGCATATTCCAGCGCCACCACGCCATTGCTGAACTGTACGGTCGAGATCGGCTCCAACGCCACCGGCATATCGGGCGGGAACAGCTTCTTGCCCTCCCCGACGGAGCCAGGGTAGCTCAGCAGCCTGACGCGATCGACCAGACCATGGCGCAGCAATTCCCGCGCGACGCTCAGGCTGCCATGCACATAGATGTTGCCGCCGCTGCCTTGCTTCAGCGCCCGAACCGCTTCCGGCAACACACCCTTCAGCAACTCGGCCGGTTTCCAGTCGAGTGCCTTCGGGCTTGTCGACGCGACATATTTCGGCAGCGCATTGAACCGGTCGGCGAAGTCTCCGGTTTCCTTGGGCCAAGAGCCGGCAAAAATCTCGTAGGTCGTGCGCCCCAGAAGCATGGCCCCGCTGTCGGCAAGCTCGTCCTCCTTGAACCTTTGCATCTCATCGTTCCAGGTCACGCTGGGCAGCTTCTCGACCTCGGCGATGCCATCGATGCTGATGAATTCGGTGACAATAAGGTTTCTCATGGCGCTCTCCTTCTTCTGTCAAAGGACGAACCGTGTGAGCCTTTTGCGACCGCTCTGCGAAAAAAATGCGCTTTGTTGAGCAGCTGTCGGGCGCTGGCCCATCGCGCTTAAAGGGGGGCGCTTCGGACACCATCGACAAACGCCAGAACGACCACACACGGAGCAACGCAGTAAACCAGTCTCGCTCTGCGGCCCGTCTTCGTCACAGCGTCGCTTGCGTCGAGATCGACGGTGATGTCCTCATAGCCCAGCACTTCGCCATCAAGCGGGTAGGCGGCCTTGTAGACAGCTTCCTTGGCGGCAAAAAGGATGCGACCGGCAAGATACAAGTCGGTTGCGTCGATCCGGTCAGCGGGGGCTGCAACCAGCGCGAAGATGTCGTCGGGCAGGGGCAAAGCGGGCTCGATATCGATGCCGAGCGAGGCGACGTGGGAGAGCGGCGCGACGGCCGCCACGGCCATCTCGTCGTCGTGAGCCAGCGACCCCGTTACTCCATGAGGCCATACCGGTGCGCCGGAGGAGCCGCGGAGGATAGCGACGTCGTTCAAGCCCATATCCGCCAGCAGCTCGTGCGCGATCCACCGCGCCGCGCCACTCGCCCGCCGCATCAGCGGCAGGCGTGACGGGATGGAGCGTGCTTCCTGCGGCAGCAAATGGTTCTCATCGCCTTCGCGGATCGTGCGGCATCCGATCCGAACGCCGGCCGGTGCCATGGCGGCCATCGCCGCCAGCAACTGCGCCGACAGGCTGGCACCGGCATCGAGCCGGCGCGTCATGGCTGTTCGCCCCGCAGAGCGAGGTCGGCGATCATTTCCCCGTCCTCGTCGGGCCCTTCTTCGACGAAACCGGCAGCGCGATAGAGGCGGCGTGCCGCTTCATTCCCAGGTTCGTAGCAGATCGAAACGTGGCTGATGTGGCCGAGCCGCATGATTTCATCCAGCACTTCGCGCAAAGCGGCCTTGCCGTAGCCTTGGCCCTGATGGACGCGATCGATCATGAAGCGGTAGATCCGCGCCTCGTCGTCGTCCTGCGGCGCCTCGTACATCAGGAAACCGACGACGCGATCCCCTGCCATGACGACGCGCGGCCGAGCGTCCCCGTCGCTTTCGGCTTCGTCCAGCGACTCCGCATTGCTGGCGACGAAATCCATCTGATCCGCAGCCAGTTCCAGAGCCGCGACCAGGGCCCGGTTGGCCCCGGTCACCGAAACGAGGCGGATGTCTGCGCTCATCAAGCCGTTGCCTTGACGCTATCCTCCGGCACCGGCGTGACGAAGCGATGCAGCTTGGCCGGGTTGCCCCGCCAGATCGAGTTGGGCTCCAGCTCTTCGCCCTTCATCACGAAGGAGTCCGCATCGACCATCGACCCTTCACCCATCACCACGCCGTAGTGGACAAAGGCGGACGGTCCGAGCGTGCAGCCCTTGCCGATACGGATGAAATCGGACTTGAACGCACCTTCTTCCAGCGAATGGGCCTGGATGACGCAGCCTTCGTTTAGCGTGACGTCGTCGCCGATCTCGACCAGCGAACGCTCGGTCAGGTTGCTGCCGCCATCATAGACCCGCCTGCCGACCTTGACGCCGAGCAGGCGCAGGATCATCGGCCGGAACGGCGTGCCGGCAAACAGGCGCACGATCGGCGAATCCGCCAGCTTCCAGTGGCGTTCGTGGCGCCAGAAGGCGACGTCGTAGATCGTCGTCATCTGCGGCTTCAGCCGGCCAAAGCCAAGGCTTGCCCGCTCGACCAGAATGTAGAACGGAATGGTGATCGCCGAGGTCAAAAGCACGGCGGCGAACAGGGCGACCTCCGCCCATTCCGTATAGTAGTTCAGCGCCCGGTCCCAGATCGCCAGCGTGACGAACAGCATGACCCATTGCGTTGCCAGGAACAGAAGAATGGTCACCAGGTTGTGGCGGTTCTTGAACGGGATGCGCCGGCGCCGGTCTGCCTCGTCGACGCCCGCGATAAGCTCCTTGTCGCGGTTCACCATGCGCGGGATTTCAAAGGCGGGCGAACCGAGAAGGCCGACATTCTCGCGCAACGGCCCGTCGATGGGGATCATCACCTTGGTGCCGAGCAGGACGTTGTCGCCCGTGCGCCCGTCCGGCGGATAATAGATGTTGTTGCCGAGATAGTTGCGCTCGCCGATGCGCGTCGGCTCGAGCCTGAAGGCCGAGGCGGACTTGTGCATGTTGATCATGAACAGCCCGTCCGACACCATGGTCTCGGTGCCGATCTCGCACAGAAGCGGGTTTTCGTGCTGCTGGTTGGAGCCGAAATTGGAACCGGTCTGCACCACTCTGTTGAGGTTCCAGCCGATGGCGCGCATGTAGTGCACGATCGCCGAGCTGTCGCCGGCCAGGAGCCCGAGCACGCGGGAATTGCTGGCGAATTCGGCGACGGTCTGCAGCCAGTAGCGGAAACCGTAAAGCGTGTAGGTGCGGCCCGGCTTCAAGATCAGGCTCGTCAGGCGCGGCACCAGCGTCGCTGCCAGGAAAGCCGCCGCGATATAGCCGAAAAGCGTGACCGTGGTGCCGATTGCGACAAGGCCGATCGTCTCCTGATAGTCGTCGCCGACATATTCCCAGTAGCTGTGGAACAGGAGCGGCAGCGGGGTGACGAGGCCAAACAGGCCGACCAGCTGCAGCGCTTCATAGAGGAAGCGCCGGACCTGGTAAGGATTGACATTGCGCACCTTGCAATAGTCCGCCGTGGTCGGCACCGCCGGCGATCCATGCCAGTGCTCGCCGTCGGGAATGCTTTGCCCGCGATGCAGCGAGGACGAATGGCCGAGCTGGGCGCCGTTGCCGATCCTGGTGTCGATGTCGAGCGTGGAGCCGACGCCGACGAAGGCATCGCGGCCGATGGTCAGCGGCCCGGTGTGGATATAACCGGACTGGGCCCTGAAGCCGAGGATCATCGATTCCTTGCGCAGGATGGTGTTGGCGCCGATGGAAATAAGATCCGTGCAGACGGGCACGGACTTCGATTCGATGACGGCGTTTTTCCCGAGTTTGGTGCCGAGCAGCTGCAGATAGAGGCTGTAGAGCGGGCTGCCGCGGAACAGCACGACGGGTGCGGTGCGGATCAACGTCTTGACCACCCAGAAGCGGAAGTAGCGCACGCCCCAGATCGGAAACGCCTCGGCCTTCCAGCGGCCGATGAGCACCCATTTCGCCAGGACTGCAAAGCCCGACATGCCGAAGAACACGGCGGCCGAGAGCGCCACGCACCGGATATAGAGCTGCAGCGGATCGTCGAGCGCGTCATACATCCAGTTGAGGCCGTCATTGATCGCCCAGAGGGCCACGTAGCTGTAGAGGCCGTAGAACGAAAGCTGCGCCGCGCCGCAGGTCCAGTAGGCGAAATTCGAGGCCCGGCGGGTGAGGACCGGCTCGTTGGTTGCCGTCGTCATCTCCTCCGCTACCCCCAGATGCAGCGCCAGGCGCGCCACTGTGGGATAGAGATAGATGTCGCGCATCGACGTCGTCGCCCATTCCTTCCTGGTGCGCACGCGCGCGCAGAAATGCGCCATCAGCAAGGAGTTGGCGCCGAGATCGTCGAAGAAGTGATCCTCGACCGACACCGCGCCGAATTTCAGCACCGTGGCCAGCGCTTCCGCCAGGAAACGCTCGTCCTCATTGGCGGGCGGCACCATCGTGCGATCGGCCGAAAGCCGGATGCTCGTCGGCTTCGGCAGCTGGCGCAGGTCTACCTTGTTGGAGACGGTCATCGGGATGGCAGGCAGTTCCTCCAGATAGGCGGGCACCATGTAGTCGGGCAGCCGCCGCTTCATCGTCTGGGCGAGATCCGCACGGGAAACCGCCGCTACGCCGGTTTTAAGCGCGTAATAGGCAACGAGTTCGACGCGGCCGGGCTCGATCTCCCAGGTGGTCACGGCGGCCTGGGCGATCTCGGGCTGGTCGAGCAGCACCGCCTCGATCTCGCCGAGTTCGATGCGATATCCGCGAATCTTCACCTGCGTGTCGATGCGCCCGGCATACTCGATCTCGCCGCTATCGTTGATCCGGCCAAGATCGCCGGTGCGGTAGATGCGCTGCGACGGGTTGTTCGGCAGGCCGACGAAATCGGCGATGAATTTCTGGTCGGTCAGGTCCGGCCGGTTCAGATAACCGACGGCGAGCCCGATGCCGGCAATGCCGATCTCGCCCAGTTCACCGGGCTCGGCAAGTTGCGGCAGCGAAGCGTCGAGAATGACGATCGAGTAAGTCGGCAACGGCGCGCCGATTGTGACGGGACGGTCCGGCGTCAGCGCCCCCATCGTTGCGGTGACGGTCGCCTCGGTCGGCCCGTAGGTGTTGAGGATCTGCCGGCCCGGCTTCGACCAGCGCACCACCAGATTGTGCGGGCAGGCCTCGCCGCCCACCAAAAGCGTGCGCAGGCTGGGAACGTCCGATGTCATCGATGACAACAATGTCGGGCTGCAGGCCATGCAGGTGATGTCATGGAGGCGCAGGAAATCCGCCAGTTCCTCGCCCACCAGCGGCATCTGGCCAGGTGCCGGCACCACCGTCGCGCCGGCGACGAACGGCACCCAGATCTCTTCGGAGGAAAAGTCGAAGGCAATGGTCATGCCCTGATACGCCCGGTCGCCCGGCCGGTAGCCGTAGGAGGCGGCCGCGACGTGTATGAAATTGACGAAGCTCTGGTGCGTGATGACCACGCCCTTGGGCTTGCCAGTGGTGCCCGAGGTATAGAGGATGTAGCAAATGTCGTCGGCCGCCTGCGGCTTCAGCGGCGCGGGCGACTGCGCGGAAATCTCGGCGGCGGCGCTGTCGATCAGCACATGCGGAACGGGCAGTTGACCGGCGCGCGACGCATAGGCGGCGATGGTGACGATCATGCTGACGGCGGCGTCTTCGATGATCAGCGCCATCCGCTCCTGCGGAAACGCGGTGGCCAGCGGCACGAAGGCAGCCCCCGCCTTCATCACCGCCAGCAACGCGACATAGGTTTCCGCCGATCGGTCGAGAATGAGCCCGACCCGGTGGCCCGGCCGCACGCCGTGCTTGATCAGCATGCGGGCGAACTGGTTGGCGCGGCTGTTCAGCTCCTGATAGGTCCACACGCGCCCTTCGGAGATCACCGCCGGCAGTGCGGCAAACGTTACGGCGAGCTGCTCGAACACCGTATCGAGCCGCTCACCCGGCTGCCGGGCAAAGTCGGCGCCCGTCAGGACCTGGCCGTTCCTTGTCGGGCCGCGAGCGATCCGTGCCAGCGCATCGATGCCTGGCAGGCCGCCGATCGGTGTTGCCGCGTCGCTGTCCAGTTCGGCGATATCGTAGTCCATGTCCATACTTTCTCGTCCTCGCCGGGCATCGCCCGGCTGTTCGTGCCGCCGCTGGAGGAGGCACTGCGCCGCCGCTGCGATTTTGTTGGTGGAGGGCTTCCAAAAAGGAAGTGCCCGGAATCCCGACGGGGAAGCTTATGCCACCCGATCTTTTCGCCGGTTTTTCCGAACTGTTGAATTTTGTTTCTGGAGTGTGTCTGGGGGCAGCGTGCGCGGCCGCTCTTTGGCCCTTGCGGGGGGATGCGCCCTTCCGCGGTATCAAGGGAGAGAGAGCGTCATGCAGACGGCGCCGGTGCTCTCGGCGCAGCCGATTTTCTATCGCTCGCGGCGGCGCTTACCTTCGCGTTGATGGCGCTGCTGACCTGTGCTTTCGGTGGCGATGCAGCCATGCTTTGCATGGGCGGGCAGGGCGATGGGCCACTGGCCGCATGGTGCCGATGTATCTGCCGGTGAGCGCCTTTCATTTGGCGCGCTGGCTGAAGGTCTGCCGCAGCGGAGGCTTCGTGCGGATGGTCAGCGGACAAGGCCCCCCGCGTCAAGGAAATGAATACTGCGCTGACTAAGATTGAGCTCGCCGTAGCTCTTCTCGCGGTTCCAGATTCTTAGGTCGACGGTCCACCCGACCGCAAGTGAAAGCCGATCAGCAGCGGTAACAATGTCAACTGCTCTCATTTCACTGAGGCACCCGCATCGCGTGTTGCCACCTCTTGCATAGAGGGGTGTCCAGTGATCATTCCAGGTGCGCCATCGCCCAACCGGTACCGTCCCCTTTTCGGTCAAGATCGCTCGGTCTGTGCATTTGTAGGAAATGGGAGCGTCGAAGGAGTAAGAGGCCGGCAGGTTAAGCCCCAGTTGAAAAAGATCGCTATGCCAATAGCCGAAAGGCCATGGGAGGATGCTGACACAGAGCGGCAGACACTTGCCGCTCAAGCATGGACGAAAGCGGTCCGCAACCTCCAGTGGGCGAGCCGGGCCCGAGAAAAGAGCACCGGACGGAAGAGCCCAATAGGCAGCGCCTAAACTAAAGGGATCGCCATCGTTCAAAGGCACGTAGTCTTCACTCATAAGGACGCAGGCAATCGTAAGGGTCGCGAATTCTGCGACGTCTAATGAAAGCGGAATATCAAGATAGACTGGGAGGAAACCTTCTGGAGTAGAGCCTGCTCTCAAGATTTCGCGAACAAGGGACTCTAGCGGTGCCCCGCTGGCGGAGCACGCATCCGGGCGATCACCCAACCACGTGGGTCGATCAATGGGCTCAATCTCGATGAGGCCTCGATTCAAAGGGAGGCATCGGACCGAACTTTCGCATGCCACGTCTTTGGGCATCTCCCAATTTTCTACCGCGCAGTGAAGGGTTCGAAGATATGCCGA
This sequence comes from Mesorhizobium sp. C416B, assembly GCF_030323165.1. NCBI lineage: Bacteria > Pseudomonadati > Pseudomonadota > Alphaproteobacteria > Hyphomicrobiales > Phyllobacteriaceae > Mesorhizobium > Mesorhizobium sp. C416B. Next base: position 967,402 of record NZ_CP100471.1, on the reverse strand, counting down.
TCGGAAGATATCTCCTTGTCGTTGGTCTATTTGGGCCGAAATCCCCGAGCGTTCTAGGGACGGTTCGATGAAGTGGTACGGAAAGCCAGACAGAGGTGCATCGGCTGTACTTTTGACTCGTTGCCATTCGAATGCCCACTGTTTCATGAATGGATAGCCGGAGACGCGCTCAAGACGGCCCATCTCTTCCGCAAAAGACGGAGGTACTTGGGCCGAGCGCTGATTGGCGAAATAGGCAGTCGGTTCAAATGATGGCGGAGCTTCCCCAGAGTGATTTGTGATCCAAGTACCAGTGACGGCCACCGGGCCGTACATCTCCTTAAGCATGAACTCCGCCATTACTGATGGGGCCTGCACGCATCCAGCGACAGAATCAAGCTTGGGCAAGGCAGTCGGTTCCATGCCGAACAACACGGCCAGCCCGGAGCAAACTTCATTCTCCGTTTTGCGGCATCCGAGCCACGAGAGATACCTGTGGAGTGCGGCTTGCCCGCAGATTGGATCGCTCAGTAGCCGGGCATACTCGCGAGCGGCGTTTAGCCTCGCCAAGCGCACAGGCCAACTCAGCCGCTCCAAAATAAATTCGAATGAAGTAGAGGCTAACTGAACCATGGGCACGCTGGTATTGGCTGGTCTGACACTTCTGAAACCAGTATCGAGACAAACTTGGCCGCTATATCGGATGCCAGTTCCTCCTGCCCTACCAACAGCAGAAAATGGACGAGGTATCTAAAACCGATTGAAAAGGAGTAGCCCAGCCGCTTCCAGTACAGCGCGGGGTCCGAAGTGTCTTTGATATAGTCTTTCCATTTCTCAGGAAATTCTTCGGCGGCTGCTTTCAGGCGCCGCTTCACCTCGACCTCGGAGGTCCAGCTTGTCTGCCAACCGCGCCGAGCGATGTGAGCTCGGACGAGCCAGCCATAGGCTGCATCCCGACCCTCTGCGGCGAGGCTCACCTCGAACGCGTCATTAAGAACTTCCTCCGCTAAACTTGAATGTTCCTCGCGGTCAAAATACTTGCGCATGGCCTCGAGTGCCTGCTTTGCACGCCCCTTTGACACCCAGTGCTTCAACCAAATTGTTGGGGCAGCTCTTTGCGTGTCGTAGCCAATTTGGAAGTCCGAATAGTCGGAAACGAGCCGTCCGAACTCTGAAACCTTGTATTTGGAAGGGGCGGGTGTGGTCAGCTTTCCCGGGGGCATCGGGGAATCGGAGGGGCGGTAGCGATGGTCTTTTGGCATCCCACCAAGAAGGCGGACTTGAGCTGCGGCGACATTCTTTCCCACAGGATCCGACCGTGAGCGCAGCGCTGCGACATCGCTGAACTCAACAAGGGTTCTGGCGAGCGCGCGCCCGTCAGGTGTTGAAAAATCGGCGATCTTTATGTGCTCAAGGAGCGCCACCTCTGCAAGGTGGTAGTCGTCCTGCAAAATGTGGTGTGCATAGAACTGGACAAGGGACTTGGGGTGTATGAGGGCAATAGTCTTTAGGAGAGCGGTTCTCGCGTGGTTTGTGCCTTTGCCATCTGTAAACTCAGTGATCTGCTCAACAAGAGGGACTATCTGTCGAAGAAGCGGCATCACATCCGTTCCGCCGGCGATGTGGACGTCCTCAACCGCATCGAGGACGTCATAGATCCAAGCGTCCTTGCGCCATCCATACCCGATAATGCAGTTAGCCGCTCTTGTGAGGAGCTGTTTCGCTGGAAGATTGTAGAGAACGGCATACCTTGATAGCTCAATCCAGCGATCAGCTCGTTCGTTAAACACGCTGATGATCGACGCTTCCTCGTCAACCGCCTTCTTCAGGGACACCTTAGCAAGCGACTGTTCGAGCAGTGGCAAATTGCCGGCAATCTGTTCTGCCATCCACAACGCCTCGTTCCAATGTTCGGACGATTTAGCGGTGGCGAGATCGGCTGGCTGGATCTTAAGGGTGCGTCCGGCAGGGCTCTTGATGGCGTGAAGCCTTAGCGCGATCTCGCGCAGAGCATGAACAAATGAGATGTATTGCACGCCATCGGGGTCAGTCAGTCGCCGATTTTCAACGGGCTTGATCGCGCGAGCAGCGTAATAAGGCGCTGCGAAAGAAAGTTGTGCTCGGCCCGATGTAATGTCTTTGGCGAGCCCCGTCAGAAACTGGAACGCTTCTCCGGCCCATCCTCCGGGTGGTTGATAAGTCGGAGGTTGTTGCCCACTAAGATTGTTGGACAGCGTGGCGAAGAACACGGTAACGAAGTAGTTCTCAACATCGTTGTGCCGTCCGTAATCGTAGTCCTGTCGAATTGGGCCGCTCGCGTCGGGTAGAGCCGATGAATTTTGCTTGCCGGTCGCCTTGTGGAAGTGACGCCAGCACGAGAGGAGGGCGCTGACCTGTAACCGGGGACGATAGCAGACCGAAAGGTCGAGTCCCGTGACGCACGCGACGACCACCAACGCATCTTCAATGACAAATCGCCAGGAAACATTGGTCCTGCCTTTGAGCCGCTTGGCGGCCTCTATGAGGAGGTCGGATCGCCGCTCCCGACGTAAACTAGCGACGAACGTTCGGAACGAAGCATTGCGGGCGTCAAGGCTGCGAAATCCCTTCAGAAAGGCGAGCACGCGCTGAACGTTGGTTTTAGGGAAGATCGCGGCGATCTCTAGGAAGTGGTGGACAAGGCGTTCGAAGTCCTGGTCAGGGTGGTGACGAAGCTCGATCCAAAGGTTGACGCGACGCCGGAGCTCCTCGAATGCTTGCTCGATGATGTCAGACGAGCGATCTGGAACAGTTTTCACGAGGGTGACGATCTCGTTCGAACTCAGCGAGCCGAGTTGATCGGCGGAGAAGGTCACGCTTTCGAGGTTGGAAGCAGATCGTATTGCTACCTCCGCGAAGTCGCCAAAACTAGCCAATTGGTATTCCGGTCCATTGTCGACGCGTGTCTTGAGAGCTCGCAACTCGACAGTGCGAACGTAGTCGGTTCTTGCGAACGCCAACTCCTCGGCTCCAGCCAGGATTTCTATGATTTGTTCCGGCGGCCATCCTTCGACCAGAGATTCTATGACCCAATGTCGCGTTGTGCGGGAAAGCAGCTCAGTTCCGTCGCCGTTCTTGGCCTTCATGATCCACAACCACCCCCAACTCTGGAGACGCGGCGCTTCGTTCTCCAGCCAATTCACAATCTGCGGTAGCAGAGCATCAAAGGTGGCCTGGTGATCACGGCGCTCTTTGGCGAAAGCCAGGAGGCTACCGTGAAACGGGGCGATACCAGAGCGCTGAAATTCCAGTAGATGGTCGATCTCCTCGATAGGTCCGAAGCATCGTCTGAGCCCTGGCTCGGTCCATCGAAAACCCGAACCCGCGATGACGTGAATGATTTGCTTCGCCGACGGAGATAGGTCCCTCCAAAGCCCGGCATAATACTTACGGATGTCACCGTCGGGACAACTCGGCAGCCTAGCTATCTCGTCAGCAGAAAAGACGAGCCCGCGCCGGACCATCGCCTCGAATGAATAGATCAGGTGAAGCGGGTGGCCGAGGGAGATCATGTAGAATGCGTCTCCGATCGCGCCGAGTTCGTGTTTGTCCGACGTTCGTGCGTGGAGTTCACTCAGCAGCAGCCGTCCTGCTTGATGCTGAAGCGCGACCCATCTCTGGACAGCGTCTCGGTCCATTCGTGGAACCTCGATCCAGTCCTCTTCTGACGTATTTTGAATCAGTCGGAGCGGAAGATACCTCTCGGCCACCCGCTGCGTGCCGACGAGAACTGTGGTGTTGTCGGGACATGGAAGGAGAGCCTTGAAAAGCTGATTCATCTGGCTCAGATCAGCGTACTCCCTCGCGACATGATCTAGCCCGTCGATGATGACGACAAAGGGTTTCCCCAGCGCAGCGAAATGTGCCGCGCACGCGGTTATCCAATTGCGAAGTTCGGTCGGCTTGTCCTCGAGGCCTTTCACAGGCTCGGGGTATCTAACCATAATCTGATCCATCAGTGACGACGCAATATCGGTATAGGAGTTGCGGTCGCTGGAGTCGGCTAACGAAAGAAAGTAGTGATGCCGCACCGTTGGGGTGCCCCTGTCTCGGAGCTGGTTGACGGCATAGCTTAGGTATGTGCTCTTCCCGCGCCCAGGCGAGCCCCATAGCGCCAGTATTCCCCTATCGGCAGTTAGTCGATTCATGAGATCGCTATGGAAGCTTTGGCTGGGAGGCTCATATCCGTCTGGTACGCGAAACTCTTGGGAGAGCGGCTGTGGCCTCTTCTTATTGATGATCTGCGCAAGGTGCTTGTGGGTAATTCGTCCGTCCGGCTCGGGCTGTTGACGTACGGATGCCCACCGCCTCGCTTGGTGGAGCAGTAGAAGCCATCCCTCACTGTCGGTAGCTGAAGGGACGAGTTGTGCCCTAAGGTTGGCCTCAAGGCGATCGATCATCGGCTCTGAATGTTTGAATTCGAAAGACGAAAAGAATTCTGCCGCAGGCGCACTTCCACCTAAGTCCCTCTCAAGAGCAAAGCGGACTGCCGGCTCGACTTTGGTAAAATCGACGACCGAGCCGTTTAACGACTTGGCAAATTCTGAATCGGGGCGTCGGTTGGTCCGTAGGCACGCCGATCGCAATTTCCTATCCAACGTGAGGGCCTCTAGGGATGAAGCCCACTTGTGAATTCGAGACGTTCCTCTTGTCTTCTTCTCGAGTAGCCAATCCCAGTTCAGTGTGTAGAGGTCGGGCCGGGGTGTGAATTTGACCTGCGTGACCTCAAAAGTGCCGTCAGGCATGGCGGCTACTACATCATCTAGAGCTCCAAAATCGTCGTCTTCGGCCTCCAGCTGAACCCATTGGTATTTGCCTGGGTCCCGATAGTATTCAATTAGGAGCTCAATACCGATGAGGTCCTGATAGTCGAATCCTCTGCGTGTAGTCGCAGCAATCTTGATTGAAAATTCCGGCACGTGCCCTCCAATGTGCGGAATTGTTGCCGGTTATCGTGCCCCTGCCAACAAAATAGTGGCGATTCCGAGTTTATTTTTGACCGAACCGCCGTGCGTATTGCTTGCTCCGGGCTGGACGTCGGCCGCTGACGAAAGGCGGCCGGCGAAGTATTCGATAATCGCCCCACTTGCCATCCTTAAATTCTCATCCTAATCTCCCACTGAGAAAACCTTTTCCCAACTCTCTCAGCATCCGCCGTCCACCCACATGGACACGTCGCAGCCCAGTAAGAGAAAACCTTTTCCCAACTGAAGGAACTCGCCGCCAACAATGCCCTCCGACACGCCAGCACCCGCCAAACAACCCGTCACCCTGCGTGAAGTGGCGGCGATGGCTGGCGTTAGTGTGGCCACGGCGTCGAAGGCGTTGAACGGGCAGGGGCGGATGACCGCCGAGACGCGGCAGCGCATTCGCGAGACGGCGCAGCGGCTCGGCTTTCGCCCCAACAGCCTGGCGCAGAGCCTGCTTCGGCGGCGCTCCTTCACGGTCGGCCTGTTGACCAACGATACCTATGGCCGCTTTTCCCTGCCGGTCATGTCGGGCATTTCGGATGCGCTGGTCGATGCCGGCGTGTCGGTGTTCCTGTGCAATGTCGAGGACGATCCGCGGCTGGCGCAGCTGCATGTCGAGGCGATGCTGGACAAGCGCATCGACGGCATCATCGCCAGCGGCAAGCGCATCGACCGCCATTTGCCGGTCGACCTCGCCAATCTCGGCGTGCCCGTCATCTACGCCTTCAGCCAGCCCGATCCCGATGCCATCGCCTTCGTCTCCGACGATGCCGGCGGGGCGCGGCTGGCGGTCGAGCATTTTTGCCGCCTCGGGCGGCGGCGCATCGCCCATGTCAGCGGTCCCGCCAGTTTTGCCGTGGTGAATGAGCGGGCACAGGCTTTTCGCGATGTGCTGGCCGCGCACGCCCTGCAGGTGACCGAGCCCTTGCTCGGCTCGTGGTCGGAAGCCTGGGGGCATGAAGCCGTCGGAAAGCTGTTCGACGGCCCAATGCTCTTCAACAAGAAGGGGGAGAAACCCGACGCCGTGTTCTGCGGCAACGACCAGATCGCGCGCGGCGTCATCGATGCGCTGCGCGAGCGCGGCTTGGGCGTGCCCGGCGATGTCGGCGTCATCGGCTTCGACAATTGGGAGATCGTGGCCGAGGCGACCCGCCCGCCGCTGACCTCGGTCGACATGAACCTGGCGGCGCTCGGCCGCGAGGCCGGCCTCACACTGCTTTCGCTCGTCGGCGGCCAACCCGCCGCGCCGGGCATTCGAAAACTGCCGTGCCGGCTGGTGGTGCGTCAGTCATGCGGCCGTCCATTGGGCGGCTAGGAGAACGCGCGGCGCGATCTGCGCCGCAACAGGGAGGAGAACAGAACCATGAGGAGGAAAACCATGAAGACCATGATTACCGGGTTCGCGCTCGCCGCGAGCATCATTGCCTTGCCTGCAATGGCCGCCGACACCGCCAACATTTGGGTTCGCGCCGACGGCTCGAACTTCATGCCGCGCATCGTCGATGCTTTCAACAAGGGCCATGAGAACCAGGTCAAGCTGGACATCATTCCCAATGCCGAGATCATCCCGAAATATGGCGCCGCCGCCGCCGGCGGCACGGCGCCCGACGCGCTGTCGCTCGACCTGATCTATACGCCGTCCTTTGCCGCCGCCGGCCAGCTCGAAGACATCACCGACTGGGCGAAATCGCTGCCCTATTTCGCCAGCCTGTCGCCGGCGCATGTCAAGACCGGCACCTACAAGGACCACATTTACGGGCTGCCGTTCTCGGCCGACGCCTCGGTGCTGATCTGGAACAAGAAATTGTTCAAGCAGGCGGGGCTCGATCCCGACAAGGGGCCGGCCAACTGGGCCGAGATCGAGGCCGATGCCGAAAAGGTCAACGCGCTTGGCGGCGACATCAAGGGCTTTTATTTCTCCGGCAATTGCGGCGGCTGCAACATCTTCACCTTCACGCCGCTGGTGTGGGCCTCGGGCGGCGATATCCTCTCTGAAGACGGCTCGAAGGCGACGCTGGACAGCCCGCAGCTGCGCGGCGCCATCGACCTCTACCGCTCGATGGTCAAGAAGGATCTGGTGCCGGCCGGCGCGCAGACGGACACCGGCGCCAACTTCTTTGCCGCCTTCGCCACCGGCAATATCGGCATTTCGCCGTCCGGCGCCTTCGCCATCGGCGCGCTCAACACGCAGTATCCGGACATCGACTATGGCGTCACTTTCCTGCCGGGCAAGGACAGCGGCTGGTCTTCGTTTGCCGGTGGCGACAATTTCGTCGTCACCAAGGGCACCAAGAAGCTCGCCGTGGTGAAGGAGTTTCTCGACTTCGCCTATTCGCTCGAAGGCCAGACCATCCTGGCCAAATACGGCAGCCTGCCGGTGCGCGGCGACATCGCCAAGGAGGCGCTGAAAGATCTCGATCCGCGCTACCAGATCGCCGCCGAAGCCATGGCCAAGGGCCGCACGCCCTATTCCGTGGTGTTCAACGATTTGATCAACTCGGCCAACGGTCCGTGGACGCAGATGATCAACGAGGTCGTCTTCGGCGACGACGTCGATGGCGCCATCGCCAATGCACAAGAGACCATGCAGTCGATCATCGACCAGGCGCAGAAATAAGGACTGGCCGGCGGCGAGGGCGCATGACGCCCCTGCCGTCGCAGGTCCTGATCCGGCCGCCCGATCCGTCTCCCTGGACGGGCGGCCGGCGCTCCTTACCCTCCCACTTGTGGGGAGGGTCGCTGCGCAGCAGCGGGGTGGGGGAGGTGTGTCCCACCGCCCTACGAGATCCAACGGAAGAGCAGCATGACCCCTGGCATTCTCAATCATCGCACCGACGCCCTACCTCTCCCTTGTGGGGAGGTCGGACCGCAGGTTCGGGTGGGGGGCCGGCGCCGCACCCCCACCCCGCTGCTGCGCAGCGACCCTCCCCACAAGGGGGAGGGTAAATGACCGCCATCACCACCACCCCGCCACGCGCCAGAAAACTCGTCGGCGCCGGCCGCCGGCAGTGGATCGGCCTGCTCTATGTCGCGCCGGCAGTGGCACTGGTCGTCGTCTTCTTCATCATCCCGCTCGGCATGACCGCGTGGATGTCGCTGCACAACTGGCCGCTGATGGGCGAGCATTTTTATATCGGCTTCGACAATTACCGGGCGATCCTGCGCGATAACCGTTTTTGGAACGCGCTGAGCTTCACCGCCTACTACACCGTGATCGTCACCATCGTGATCTTCGCCGTCGCCTTTCCGCTGGCGCTGTTCATCGAAAAGCCCAGGCGGCTGACCGGTTTTTACCGGACATCCTTCTTCATGCCGGCGGTCGTCGGTTTTGCCTCGGCCAGCCTGCTGTGGTCGTGGCTGCTCAATGTCGATTCCGGCCTGTTCAGCCCTGCCGCCTACGATTTCGGCCTGACGGCGAAAAAGTTCAACCTCCTGGCGACGTTCCAGCCGGCCTTCTGGTCGATCATCGCCATGGTCGTCTGGAAGGTGGCGGGCTTCACCATGATCATCCTGATGACCGGCCTGCAGTCGATCCCGACCGACCTGCAGGAAGCCGCGATGATCGACGGGGCAGGGCCGTTCGCGCGCTTTCGCGCCATCACCCTGCCGCTGATGCGCCGCACGCTGGCGCTGGCGCTGATCCTGTCGATCGCCGGCTCGATCCTCGCCTTCGACCAGTTCTACATCATCCTGCGCGGCGGCCCGCGCAACCAGACGCTGACCGCCGTCTACTGGATCTTCAACCAGTCCTTCGTCTCGTTCAAGCTCGGCTATGGCGCCGCTTTGTCGATGATCCTGCTGGCCATATTGGTGGCGCTCAGCCTGGTCCAGCTGTGGCTGCTGCGCAAGCCGGAGGGCATCGACTGATGGCGCAGGCAAGAAGCCGCAGCAGCCGCCTCTGGCTCAGGATCGCCGAGCATTCGACCGGCATGATCGCCTCAGTGCTGTTCATCGCGCCGATCGTCTGGGCCGTGCTGTCGACCTTCAAGCCGGCGCAGGAGGCGCGCCAGCCGCCGCTGCCGCCATGGCCGACGACAGGCTTTTCGGTCGAGAACTACCGCACGCTCGACACCTTTGGCGACGGCCTCTGGCTGCCGGCGCAAAACAGCCTCTATGTCGCGTCGATGACGGTGATCCTGTCGGTCATCGTCAGCGTGCTGGCCGGCTATGGCTTTTCGCGCTTCCGCTTTCCCATGAAGGATGTGCTCTTCATTGTCATCCTGTCGACGATCATGATCCCGTTCCAGTCGATCCTGACGCCGATCTTCCTGGTGCTGACCAAGGTCGGCCTGCACAACACGCTGACCGGGCTGGTCCTGGTCTACACCACGCTGCAATTGCCGTTCTCGATCTTCATGATGCGCAACGCCTTCGACGCGGTGCCGCGCGAGATCGAGGAGGCCGCGCGCATGGACGGCGCCAACAACGTCACCATGCTGCTGAAGGTGATGCTGCCGCTGGTCTGGCCGGGCATCGTCACCATCGCGCTGTTTGCCTTCCTCGGCGCCTGGAACGAATTCCTGGCCGCCCTGGTGCTGATGACCGACCAGTCCAAATTCACGCTGCCTATCATGATGACCGCACTTCAGTCGGGCCGCTTCGGCGCCATCGACTGGGGCGCCGTGCAGGCGGGCGTCACCGTGATGATGGTGCCGTGCCTGGTGCTCTTCCTGTTGCTGCAGCGCTTCTACATCCGCGGCCTGATGGCCGGCGCGGTGAAATGACCAATATCCAACGGAGTGACACGATGACCGTTCAACCATCCGCCAAGCCCGGCAAACTCGCCTTCCGCCCGCTGCCGGTGCCGCAGGTCGATGTCCGCGGCTTCTGGGGCGACCGTGTCGATGCCGTGGCGTCGCGCACCGCCGACATCCTCTACGAGCGCTGCGTCGAGGCGCGCATGCTGGAGCAGATCGACCCGGACCGGCCCTCGCCGGGCGTCGTCATTCCGTTCCATTCGCCGTCGCCCGACGAGGCTGCCAGCCCCGGCTTCACCGGCTCGACGGTGACGACGCAGATGTTCTGGGACTCCGATTGGGGCAAGACCATCGAGACCGCGGCCTATTCGCTCTACCGGCGCAAGAACGCGGCGCTCGAGAAGAAGATCGATGCCGTCATCGACCTCTACGGCAGACTGCAGCAGGAAGACGGTTATCTCTCCAGCTGGTACCAGCGTATCCAGCCCGGCAAGCGCTGGACCAATCTGCGCGATTGCCACGAGCTCTATTGCGCCGGCCATCTGATCGAAGGCGCGGTCGCCTACTACCAGGCCACCGGCAAGCGCAAGCTGCTGGATATCATGTGCCGCTACGTCGACCATATCGCCGACACCTTCGGTCCGGAGCCGGGCAAGAAGAAGGGCTATTGCGGCCATGAGGAGATCGAGCTGGCGCTGGTCAAGCTGGCGCGGGCGACCGGCGAGCAGAAATACATGGACCTGGCCAGGTATTTCATCGACCAGCGCGGGCAGCAGCCGCATTATTTCGACGAGGAGGCGCGTGCGCGCGGCGCCGACCCGAAGGCCTATCATTTCAAGACTTATGAGTACAACCAGTCGCACAAGCCGGTGCGCGAGCAGGACAAGGTCGTCGGCCATGCGGTCAGGGCGATGTACCTCTATTCCGGCATGGCCGACATCGCCACCGAATATGGCGACGATACGCTCAGGGTAGCGCTCGACCGGCTCTGGAACGATCTCACCACCAAAAACCTCTATATCACCGGCGGCCTCGGGCCATCGGCGCACAATGAGGGCTTTACCAGCGACTACGATCTGCCCAACGAAACCGCCTATGCCGAGACCTGCGCCTCGGTCGGCCTCGTGTTCTGGGCCAGCCGCATGCTCGGCATGGGTCCCAACGCCCGCTACGCCGACATGATGGAGCGGGCACTCTACAACGGCTCGATCTCCGGCCTGTCGCTCGACGGCTCGCTGTTCTTCTACGAGAACCCGTTGGAGAGCCGGGGCAGGCACAATCGCTGGAAATGGCATCGCTGCCCCTGTTGCCCGCCCAATATCGGCCGCATGGTCGCCTCCATCGGCAGCTATTTCTACAGCCTGTCGGACGACGCGCTGGCCGTTCATCTCTACGGCGACAGCACCGCGCGCTTCGACATATCGAACCGGGCGGTCAGTCTGATTCAGACCAGCAATTATCCCTGGGATGGCGCGGTCTCGATCCGGATCGAAGCCGACGCTCCGGTGGAATTCACCTTGCACCTGCGCGTCCCGTCCTGGTGCGGCAAGGCGGCGCTCAAGATCAACGGCGCCGCCGTCGATCTGGACGGCATCACCAGCGACGGCTATGCCGCGATCCGGCGCGAGTGGCGCCAGGGCGACCGGGTCGAACTCGATCTCGAAATGTCGATCGCCCGTCTGTTCGCCAATCCGGAGGTGCGTCAGGACATCGGCCGCGTCGCACTTGCGCGCGGTCCGCTGATCTATTGCGTCGAGGAGACCGACAATGCCGGCCAGTTGCATCGGATCGCTCTGCCGCGAACGGCAAAAATCGAGGCGCATGCCGAGCCGAACCTGCTCGGCGGCATCGTCACGCTTTCGGCACTTGCCAGCAAGGAAGCGCAGGAAAACTGGGAACCCGGGCTCTATCGCACCGATCCGCCGGCGGTGAGCGAAACGAAAATCACCGCTGTCCCGTACTTTGCCTGGGACAACCGCGAACCTGGTGAGATGCTGGTCTGGCTGCGGGACGGATGAGTTACAGGCTGACGAACGCCGTCAGCGGCAAATGATCCGACGCAACCCGCGACAGCGGCGTGTCATGGGCTTCCACCGACGAGACCATGCCGTGCCGGTTGGCCATGATCCGGTCGAGCGCCAGCACCGGCAGGCCTGAGGGAAAAGTCGGCACCGCCGCCGGCGTGAAACCAAAGGTGGCGTGCAGCGTCTTGAGCGCCGAGCGGTTGCCCAGCCGCCATTCGTTGAGGTCGCCGAGCAGCAAGGTCGGCCTTTCATCCTGGTTGCTCATGATGTCGAGCACGACGCGGGCCTGCTCCGAGCGCGAGCGGCGCAACAGGCCGAGATGCGCGGCGATGACGCGCAGAGTGCGCGTTTCGTCGAGGTCGATCTCGGCAACCAGCGCGCCGCGGGGCTCCAGTCCCGGAAGCTTGATCTGATGGACGTCGCGCACGGTGCCGCGCTTGAACAAAAGCACGTTGCCGCGCCAGCCATGGCCCTTGCCGCTTCCGGAAACCGGCACCGGCACAAGCCCGGTTTCGTGTTCGATCCGGGCAAGGTCGAGCAGCCCGGCGCGATCGCCGAAGCGGTTGTCGGCCTCCTGCAGCGCGATGACGTCGGGGCCGATCTCGCGGATGACGCGGGCGGTGCGTTCGGGGTCGAACCTGCGGTCGGTGCCGATGCATTTGTGGACGTTGTAGGAGGCGACCACCATCTGGGCGCCTTCAATGTGCTTGCGCGGCGTCGCGTTCGCCTTGCGCGCTTTCCTGCCGCGGATCGACAGGAGCACTGTTTCAGGAAGGCTGCGTCCGTTTATGTCCATAGGCCTGCTATTCGATGTCCTGATTCTTTGTTCTATGCATATCGTTCTCTCACAACCGGGACCACTTCGAGGCGGTATGCATTAGAGATAGGGCGATCCCAGCCATAACAACCGGTCAAAAACCCGGATGAGAAATGGCCGCGCTTTCAAGGTTGCGAGTGTGACGGGTTTGGCGGAAGCGATTGCCGCTCCGATGCGCCCTTCGATCTCGGCGGCAAAGCCGGTATCCAGCACCTCCAGGTCGATTTCGAAATTCAGCCGCAGCGACCGGGCGTCGAGGTTGGAAGAGCCGACATAGGCCCAGACGCCATCGACCGACAACAGCTTCGAATGGTCGAACGACCCCTCATGCCGCCAGACGCGGCAATAGTGCTTCAGCACCTGGTCGTACTGCGCCGTCATGGCGCGGCCGACCAGGAAGAGATTGTTGACCGCGGGCACGACGATGTCGATCTCGACGCCGCGCCGGGCCGCCGTGACCAGCGCGCTGACAAATTCCCGGTCCGGCAGGAAATAGGGCGACATGATGCGGATCGATTTGCGGGCGACGGAAAATGCCCCCATCAGCAATTTATGGTTGGTTTCGATGCTGGCGTCAGGCCCCGAGGCCACCGCCCGCACCAGGATCGGTTGACCGGGAGGCGGCGAGGGCTTTTCCACGTGCCAGACCTCGTCCTTGAGGGCCTCGTTGCCGGCAAAACGCCAGTCTTCGGCGGCAACCGCGAAAAGGTCGGCCACGACGGGCCCCGTGACCTGGAAATGCGTATCCGCCGAACTGGCGCTGCCGGCGAATTCGGCCGAAAATCCCTTGCGGATGTTCATGCCTCCCGTGAACGCCACCACACCGTCGACGATCAGGATTTTCCTGTGCGTCCTCAAATTCGCATAGGGAAGTCTCAGGCCCATGACGATGTTGCCGTTGAACAGATCGACGGTGACGCCGGCTTCCCGGAGTGTCCCAAGGATGCTGGGCACGGAATAGCGCACGCCGACCGCATCGATCAGCACGCGAACCGTCACACCGCGCCGGACCGCGCCGGCCAGCGATTCCACAAAACGTCGTCCGATCTCGTCATTGTCGAAGATGTAGGTCTCGAGCAGAATGCTGCGCTGTGCGCTGTCTATCGCCCGGCACATTGCTGCGTAAGCTTCGTCGCCGGTCCTGAGGATCGTGATCGCGTTTGCCGACGTCAGTGCGCGCCGCGCCACCCTGTCGCCTAGCGTCTTCAGGCCGGCAAAGCGCTGGCCGAATTCGGCTGAGATGAGTGTTTCGAGCGCAATGTCGTGGTCGTGTTTGGCTGTCTCGGCTTCACCGGCGACGGGCCGCATGGCGCTGATCGTGGCGCGGCGGATGCGGTTGATGCCGGCAATGGCATAGATGATCGCGCCAAGGAACGGCGACAAGATCATCACGCCGACCCAGCCGGTGGCGGCGCGCACGTCTTCCTTGGTCATGATTGCGTGGACGATGCCGATGGCGGCCATCAGCATCGGAATGATCACAAGGATCAGAGGCCAGTAGGTCACAAAGGTCTGCCACATCGGCAGGACTATCGAGCCAGCGGCCGCAGAAGGCAATGTGGGGGATTAGTACCGGGCAAGGGATTAACCAGGACGGAGGCGCTCGCGCCTCAGTCCTTCGCCCGCTCCACATAGGCCCCGTCAGCCGTCATCACCACCACGCGGGTACCCGGCGCGATGTGCGGCGGCACCAGCGTGCGCACGCCGTTGGAAAGCACGGCCGGCTTGTATGACGAGGACGCCGTCTGGCCTTTGGTCGTCGGCTCCGTCTCGACCACTTCGAAAGTAGCGCGCTGCGGCAGCACCAGGGCTATGGCGATGCCGTTGAACTGCGAAATCTGCACCGCCATGCCTTCGAGCAGGTAGGGCGCCATGTCGCCGACCACGCTTTCCGGCACCGCGACCTGGTCGTAGCTTTCCGGGTTCATGAAGTGATACCCCTCGGCGTCGGCGTAGAGGAAGGTGTGCTCGCGCTCCTCGACATAGGCGCGCTCGACCTGCTCGGTGGTGCGGTAGCGCTCCGAAACCTTCACCCCGTCGGAGATGCGGCGCATGTCGAGCTGGGTGACCGGCGTACCCTTGCCAGGGTGGATGTTTTCGGCAAAGAGGATCACGTAAAGCTTGCCGTCCTTGTCGACGACATTGCCTTTACGGAGCGAACTGGCGATGACCTTCACCACGGTTTTCAATCCTAGACTTCGTTGGCCTGAAACGATCGTTCGGCGCAAATCGGCTGCGAGAGCCGTCGCCGTAGCGCATCTTGGCCCGAACCGCCAGCCCTGTCAGCAATTCCGTTGCCCGGCAAACCCATGACTGGCGCTTCGCCCTGGTGGACGCCGGATGTTCACGCCGACCGCCGGCCGCGGCTGATGGCCCGCAACGCCATAGCTGCCGCAATGCGCGGCTGGTTTGGCGAGCGGGACTTCATCGAGGTCGAGACGGCGGCATTGCAGATTTCGCCCGGCAACGAGGCGCATCTCTCAGCCTTCGCCACCGAGGCGATCGGCGCCGACGGCGCGCGCCGGCCGCTTTATCTCCACACCTCGCCGGAGTTCGCCTGCAAGAAGCTGCTGGCCGCCGGTGAGCGGCGCATCTTCAGCCTGGGCGCCGTCTGGCGCAACCGCGAGCGCGGCCCCTTGCACCATCCCGAATTCACCATGCTGGAATGGTATCGGGTCGGCGAAACCTATGACAGCCTGATGGCCGATTGCGCCGAACTGCTGAAGCTGGCAGCCGAGCGGGCCGGCGCCAAAACCTTCCGCTTTCGCGGCCGCGAGGCCGATCCGTTCGCCGAGCCGGAACGCGTGAGCGTGGCGGAAGCTTTTGCGCGTTACGCCGGCATCGATCTTCTTGCCACCGTTTCTGCCGATGGCGGCACAGACCGCGCCGCACTCCATGATGCTCTGATCAAGGCCGGCCTGCGCACGGCCGGCGATGACAACTGGGCCGATTTGTTCAGCCGGGTAATGGTCGAGAAGGTCGAACCGGTGCTGGGGCAGGGGCGGGCCACCATCTTGTACGGCTATCCGATCTCGGAAGCGGCGCTCGCCCGGCCGAGCGCGGAGGACCAGCGCGTGGCCGAGCGCTTCGAGCTCTATTGCTGCGGCGTCGAGCTCGCCAATGCTTTTGGCGAACTGACCGATCCGGCCGAGCAGCGCCGGCGCTTTGCCGCCGAGATGGACGAGAAGGAGCGCGTCTATGGCGAGCGCTATCCGCTGGATGAGGATTTTCTCGCCGCCCTCGCCATCATGCCGCAAGCCAGCGGCTCGGCGCTCGGCTTCGACCGGCTGGTGATGCTGGCAACGGGCGCGACGAGGATCGATGACGTGATCTGGACGCCGGCCGCCACTCCTTGACGGAAATCGGCCTCGGTTAAACTCACAAACCGGTCAAGCCGCGCGTCTCTGGCGGCCGCCGCCGCGGATAGCTTTCGCGCTCCGCTCGGGCGCTATGCCGCAGCGGGACAATTGTCCGTGCGCCATTGCACAAGCCGCATTGGGACAATAGATGGTGCAACAGCCGCTACCGCCCGGCGCGGCTTCAGCCAGGACCACGCGCATGACCGATACATCAGAGGCAGCGAAATTGACCGACCGCGTCGCGGCACTGGTCGAGGCTGCCAAGCGGGCCGGCGCCGACGCCGCCGACGCGGTTGCCGTGCGCGGCCGTTCGATCGGCGTGTCGGTGCGGCTGGGAAAGGTCGAGAACACCGAAGCGTCCGAGGGCGACGATGTCTCGCTGCGCGTCTTCGTCGGCAACCGGGTGGCGAGCGTCTCGGCGACGGCGGCATCGGACCCCAAGGCGCTGGCTGAGCGCGCCGTGGCCATGGCCAAAGTCTCGCCCGAGGACCCCTATCAGGGTCTCGCCGATCCGGCTTTGCTGGTTGGCAAGGTGCGCGACCTCGATCTGTTCGACGCCACCGAGGTTTCGGCCGATCAGTTGAAGGAAGCGGCCCTTGCCGCCGAGGAAGCGGCCCTTGCAGTCAAGGGTGTCACCAATTCGGCCGGCAGCGGCGCCAGCGCAGGCCTCGGCGGGCTGGTGCTTGCCACGTCGGACGGCTTCGTCGGCCACTATGTCGCGTCGCGCTTTTCGCGTTCGGCCAGCGTGATTGCGGGTGAGGGCACCGGCATGGAGCGCGACTACGAATACTCCTCGAACCAGCATTTTTCCGATCTCGACGCGCCGGAGCTGATCGGCCGCAAGGCCGGCGAGCGCGCCGTGCGCCGCCTCGGCGCCCGCAAGGCGGCGACCGGTCCGGTCAACGTGGTGTTCGATCCGCGCGTTGCGCGCGGCATTGCCGGCCATCTCGCCGGCGCCATCAACGGCGCTTCGGTGGCGCGCAAGACCAGTTTTTTGCGCGAGATGATGGGCAAGCAGGTTGCGTCGGCTGCCATCACCGTCACCGACGAACCGCTGCGGCGTCGCGGTCAGGCCTCGCGCCCGTTCGACGGCGAAGGCGTCGAGGGCGAAAAGCTGTTGATGGTCGAGAACGGCGTGCTGAAGCACTGGTTCCTGTCGACGTCCGCCGCGCGGGAATTGGGGCTGACCACCAACGGACGCGGCGCGCGCAGCGGCTCGTCGGTATCGCCGTCTTCGACCAATCTCGCCATCGAGCCGGGCGACAGGACGCCGGAAGACCTGATCAGGTCGCTAAAATCCGGCTTTTATGTCACTGAAGTGTTCGGCCAGGGCGTCGACATGGTGACCGGCGAATACAGCCGTGGCGCATCCGGCTTCTGGATCGACAATGGTGAGCTTGCCTATCCGGTGGCCGAGGTGACCATCGCCTCGAATTTGAAGACGATGTTCCTCAACATGGTTCCGGCGAGCGATCTTGACCGCGATTTCGGCACTGCCGCACCGACGCTGCTGATCGAAGGAATGACCCTTGCCGGAGCGTGACCCGGTCATATCGGCCGGGGCCTCGGAAGACCTCGATCTGCTGCGCGACGCCGCCCGCGAGGCGGGCGCGATCGCCATGCGCTATTTCGGCAAAAACCCGCAAGTGTGGATGAAGGGCGGCACCTCGCCGGTCAGCGAAGCCGACCACGCGGCGGACGCCTATCTGCGCGATACCCTGCTGGCGGCCCGGCCGGACTATGGCTGGCTGTCGGAGGAAACGACTGACGATCCGGCGCGGCTTCTGGCGCGGCGCACCTTTGTCGTCGACCCCATAGACGGCACCCGCGGCTTCCTCGAAGGTCTGCGCTCGTGGTGCGTCAGCGTCGCGGTGGTCGAGAATGGCCGCACGCTCACCGGTGTGCTCGAATGTCCGGCCAAGGGCGAAACCTATTGGGCGCTGCCTGGCCATGGAGCTTTCCGCAACGGCAAGCCGATTGCCGTGCGCGGCCTGGGCAAGACGGTCGAGATCGGCGGGCTGAAGCAGTTGATCGACCTGATGCCGGCGCAATGGCAGGGCCGGGTGCGGCGGGCGGCGCACATTCCCTCTCTCGCCTACCGGCTGGCGATGGTCGCCAACGGCACGCTCGACGCAACCTTCGTCAAGCCCAACGCGCATGACTGGGATATCGCCGCCGCCGATCTCATCTTGCGCGAGGCTGGCGGCGCCGTGCTCGACGGCCATGGCCGCGCGCCGCTTTATGCCGGGGAGATCATCCGTCACGGCGCGCTGGTCGCCGGCAGCGGCCAGTTGCTGACCGTGCTTGCCGGCGTCATTGCCGATACGGAAGCGTGATCGAAGGTTCCAAAGTCGGCAGCTTTGGGCTAGACCTGTCGCAAACTCACAATATGTGAAGGACCGAAATGGCCGCGGAAGACGGAAAGAAACAGCTTTTGCACCTGGTGTTCGGCGGCGAGCTGAAGAAGCTGGGAGGCACCGAGTTCCGCGATCTCGACGCGCTCGACATCGTTGGCGTTTATCCGGACTATCAAACCGCGCACACCGCGTGGAAGGCAAAGGCGCAAGCCAGCGTGGACAATGCCCATATGCGCTATTTCGTCGTCCATCTGCACCGGCTGCTCGACCCTGAAAGCAAGGCCGCCGGTTGACAGCGATGGAGCATGAAGCGGTGAAAGGGCAGCCCACCGGCGCCGCGGTCCGAAGAAGACGCGGCGGCAGTTCGAAGACATTCTGGCGCAAGATCCGCGAGCCGTTGGCGCAGTCGCGAATCGTCAAGAGCATGATCGTCAGCCTGCTCGCCCAGTTCGTCCGCCTGGTGCGCCTGACCAACCGCGTGGTCGAAGGCTCGGCTAAATTTTCAGGCGGCGACTACGCCGAATTCGAACCCGGCATCATCGCGCTCTGGCATGGCCAGCATCTGCTGACCCCAGCCTATTATCCCAAGGGACGGCCGCTGGTCGCCATGGTCTCGCGCAGCGCCGATGCCGAACTCAACGCGCTGATGATCGAAAAATTCGGCATCGAGGCGGTGCGCGGCTCCGGCGGGCGTGAAAGCACGAAGCATCTCGACAAGGGCGGCGCCAAGGCGCTCATCGCCCTGAAAAAGTCACTCGTGGCCGGCAAGAACGTCGCCATGATCGCCGACATTCCCCACGGCACGCCGCGCGACGCGGGGCTTGGTATCGTTCTGCTGGCACGCCTTTCCGGCCGGCCGATCATGCCTGCCGCCATCGCCACCAGCCGCCGCAAGGTGCTGGAAAGGAGCTGGGACAAAACCACCATCAACCTGCCGTTCGGCCGCTCCTCGATCGTCATCGGAACGCCGGTTTTCGTGCCGGCCAATGCCGACGAGGCCGAAATGGAGCGCAAGCGCCAGGAAGTCACGGCCGCGCTCAATGCCGCAACCGCCGAGGCCTATCGGCTCGTGGACGGCAGGCCATGAGCGTCGGCTGGGCGCGCGCCTTCCTGGCGGCCTACCGCCTTGCCGGTGCAGCCGCCTATCCGCTGATGGGTCCCTATGTCGCCTGGCGCACATCGCAGGGCAAGGAAGACCGCAGCCGCAGCCGTGAGCGCTACGGCGTTGCCGGGCGGCCGCGCCCCGAAGGGCCGGTGATCTGGATCCATGCGGCAAGCGTCGGCGAGACCCTTGCGGTCGTGCCGCTGGTGCAAAGCATCCTCGACTACGGTGTCAACATCGTGCTGACGACGGGAACAGTGACCTCGGCGCAGGTTGCCGACGAACGGCTGGGCGACCGCATCATCCACCAATATGTTCCGCTCGACCTCAAGCCGGCCGTCAGCCGCTTTCTCGATCACTGGCGGCCGGACCTGGCTATCATCGCCGAATCCGAGATATGGCCGATGACGATCCTCGAGCTCGGCGCCCGCCACGTGCCGCAGGTGCTGGTCAACGGCCGGCTCTCCGACCGTTCGTTCAAATCCTGGAAGAAGCGCGCCAACATCGCCGAGGCGCTGTTCGAGAACCTTGCACATGTCGTTGCCCAGTCGGATGTCGACGGCGAACGGTTTCGCGCGCTTGGCGCCCGGCCGGTCACCGTGTCCGGCAACCTCAAGGTCGACACCTTGCCGCCGCCCGTCGACGAACGGGCGCTGGCGACGCTGAAGCGCCAGATCGCCGGCCGCCCGACCTGGGCGGCAATTTCGACCCATGACGGCGAGGAGGTGGTCGCGGCGGAAGTCCACGCCACGCTCTACAAGCGCCACCATGGCCTGCTGACGATCATCGTCCCGCGCCATCCCGACCGCGCCGAAGCGCTGGCCGCACAGATTTCCGGCATGGGCCTGAAGCTGGCGCGGCGCAGCAAGGGCGACCGGATCACCGCCGACAGCGATATCCTGCTCGGCGATACGATCGGCGAGATGGGGCTTTATCTCCGGCTGACGGAAATCGCCTTTGTCGGCCGCTCGCTGACCTCGGAAGGCGGCCAGAATCCGCTGGAGCCGGCCATGCTCGACACCGCTGTGCTGGCCGGCCGCAACGTCCAGAATTTTCGCGAGGCCTATCAGCGCCTGCTCGACAGCGGCGGCGCCAAGCTGGTGCGCGACCGCGACATGCTGGCAGGCGCCGTCAATTTCCTGCTGAGCAATGAAGTTGCGCGCCACGAGATGATGGCGGCCGGTGCCGCCACAGTCGACCAGATGCGCGGTGCGCTGGCGCACACGCTGAAGTCGCTCGAGCCTTATATCCAGCCATTGATCGTCAAGTCGCGCCTGAAGGGCGCCGACGGGCGATAGGTGGCGTCGGAAGCACCACCTTTCTGGTGGGAAGCGCCGGACTGGCGGGTCTTTGCGCTGTCGCCGCTATCAGCCGTCTATGGCATCGTCGCCGGCCGCCGCATGCATCGGGCGGTACGTGAAAAGATCGACGCGCCAGTGCTTTGCGTCGGCAACTTCACCGTCGGCGGCAGCGGCAAGACGCCGGTCGCCATCGCGCTGGCCAAGCAGGTCAGGCGCATGCAGCTCAATCCCGGATTCCTGTCGCGCGGCCACGGCGGCTCGTTTGCGCAGCCGCATGTTGTCGATGCCAGTCACGACGCCGCCAAGCATGTCGGCGACGAGCCGCTGCTTCTGGCCGAGCATGCGCCGGTTGCGGTAAGCCCGAACCGCGCCGCCGGCGCCAAGCTGCTCATGGAAGCCCATGGCTGCGATTTCCTGATCATGGATGACGGTTTTCAGAGCGCGCGCATCCATATTGATTATGCGCTGGTCGTCGTCGACGCCCGCTACGGCATCGGCAATGGCCGCGTCATTCCGGGTGGGCCGCTGCGCGCCAACGTCGTCGACCAACTGGTGTTCACCGATGGGCTGTTGAAGATGGGCGAGGGCACCGCCGCCGACCAGGTCGTGCGCCAGGCGGCGCGCGCCGGCCGGCCGATCTTCGAGGCGCATGCTGAACCGGGCGGCAAGGAGCGGTTCGCCGGCCGGCGGTTCCTCGCCTTTGCCGGCATCGGCCATCCCGAAAAATTCTTCGAGACGCTGCGCGGCACGGGCGCGGAAGTGGCGCTGAGCCGGTCGTTTCCGGACCATCATTTTTATGCCCCCGACGAACTCGCCGAACTGGCGGCAACCGCGCGCCGTGAGGGACTGGGCCTCGTAACCACCGCCAAGGACGCAGCCCGGCTGCGCCATGGCGCTGCCCCGGCCGATTTCCTCGCTGAACTCGCCGTGCTGGAGATCGACGCCACGTTCGAACTCGACACTGTGCCGGAGCGCATCATCGACGAGACGCTGGATGCCTGGAGACAGCGCAAGCTGCGAGGGTAGGGCGTGCAGCGTCACGCGGAGATGCTGGCGGACAGCACCCCCCTCTGGCCTGCCGGCCATCTCCCCCGCAAGGAGGGAGATCAGCAGCTTTGCCAATGCGCTCATTCTGCAACGCTGGTGATTTGGCGAAAGCAAAGATGATCATCCAATCTCCCCCGTTGCGGGGGAGATGCCCGGCAGGACAGAGGGGGGTGTGAAGGAACGCGACCAACGGCTCTGTGCGCGCTTTAACCCCGGCTGCGCAGGTCCGGATGCATCTCGATCTCGCGGCGCAGCGAGGCGGCGGCGCTGACATAGGGCTCCTGCCTGGCGACGCTCCAATATTTGAGTTCGTCCAGCGGAATGCTCTCGCCGGTCACCGCGCAGCGCACGAACGCGCCGGGGTTGGTGACCTGGAAGTCGCCGTCGAGATAGCGAATCCGGGCTTCCTTGCCGCCAGGGCCTTCGAAGCGGTTCATCATGGGGTGGTGCCAGAGTTCATGCTGATTTCATCGCCATAAATTGCCGGCAAGGTCAAGCTTGACGCAATGCTGAGGCGCTATTGTCGGCTCCAAACCATTCTTTTGGGACCGGCATGGACATTTCATCCGCCCGCCTGACCGCGCTGCTACGCGAGGCCATGATATTGGCAGCGGTGCCGTCGGCGAAGGCCGATCCGGCGAAAGCAGCGCTGATCAAGGCGCTGGTTCAGCCGTCGGCGCCATCCGGCGCGCCTTTGCCGCCGGCAGCGGCGCCGGCGCTGCAGGCGCTGTTGTCCGCGGCCGCCGCAAACGGGCAGCAGGCAGGATCCGCCGAGATCCTGCAGGCCTATCTGGCAATTGCCGAACCGGGCGGCGAGACACCCGGCGAGCCCGCGCCAGCAGGGGCTGCCGCCGGCAAGGCGCCGCCAGCCAACGACGATGCACAGCGCGGTCTGCCGGTGCCGCCGGCCAGGGCCGATGATGGCGCTGCCGTAAAGCCCGCGGGACCGCCCTGGTTTGCGCTTCTCGCACCCGGGGTTTCGCCGCTGCGCCGCGCCTCCGCCACCGACGCGGCGGCGAAGCGGGGGCAGGCGATGCCTGGATCGAATGACCCGGTCCAGCCCGAAGGCCGGCAGCAGATGCGTGTCGGCCTGATGGCGCTGGCAGCCGGGTTTCTGGCCGTCGCCATTGTCGGGCTAGCCTTGCTGGTGCTTCGCTGAGCACCCAACGATCGCCGCTACCGCTCGGCTTCGAGGAACGCTTCCATCTTGTCCATCGCCAGCCCCGCCTCGACGGCGATGCGGCGAGAAAGTTCGGCGGCAGCCGTGCGCGGCCGCCCCAGCGGCCGGTCGAGCCAGTACGACACCGGGTTCAGCGCTGTGCGCTCATCGACGGCAACGATGCGGCCCGACTCCAGCTGATGCCCGGTCAGCGGCGGCCGCGCCAGCGCGATGCCGAGCCCATAGGCGGCAGCGTCCAGCACCAGATTATAGTCCTCGAAGCGGCGATCCTGCGGGCGCGGGCGGTAGTCCATGCCTTGCGCGGCAAACCAGGCACGCCAACCCGAAGCGTCGGAATCGTTGATCAGCGGAAATCTAAGCAGCCGGGCCGGGTCGCCACGACCGATCTCGCGGGCAAGGCCAGGCGCGGCGACCGGAAAGACGTGCTCCTCGAAGAGCTTCACCGAGATCCGGCCCGGAATGCCGCCGCGGCCGCAGCGGACCGACAGGTCGATGCCTTCATCGGCAAGGTCGGCCTGGCGGATGTCGACGTCGAGCACGATGCGCAGCTTGGTGGGATTGTTCTCCAGCGCCGCCATGCGCGGCATCAGCCACAGCCCGCTGACGGAGGGTATCGACGTCAGCCGCACGACGGCGGTGCCGCGCGGCTCGACCCAGCGGTCGGAATGGCTGGAGATCAGCGCAAAGGCTTCCGCCGTGCGCAGGTGCAGGCGGTTGCCCTCGATGGTCAGCGAGACGCCGCGCGCACCACGGTCGAACACTTTCAGGCCCAGCCAGTCCTCCAGCTTGGCGATCTGCCGGCTGACGGCGCCATGGGTGATGTTGAGCTTCTCGGCCGCGGCCGAAAAGCTCCCCGTTCGTGCCGCCGCATCGAAGGCGCGCAGTGTCTCGAGCGGCACCATTGTGTCTGAGCTGTGATCCATAGTCACAGGTGATCCTCGATTTGATCGTTTGTCAACGGCGCCGAAAAGGCGCTTTCTGCGGTTCATGACTGAAAAACGCGAGGACAGTGGGATGAGCGCAGTAACCGGCACATCGAATCAGACACAGCGGATGGACACCACAGCAGCCATCGCCGTGGCGCTGACGGTGGTCGGCTGGGCGTCTGCCTTTCCCGCGATCCGTGCCGGTCTTGCCGCTTTCGGGCCGCTGGAACTTGGTGCGCTGCGCTTTGCCATTGCCGCGGTGCCGGCGGCGATATTTCTTGCCGTCAAGCGCCCGGCGCTGCCGAGGCTCGATGAAGTGTGGCGCCTCGTCTTTGGCGGCGCCATCTTCGTCGCACTTTACACCGTCATGCTCAACTACGGCGAACTGACGGTGTCGGCTGGTGCCGCCGGCTTCATCATCAATGTCAGCCCGATCTTTACCGCCATCATGGCAATGGCCTTGCTGGGCGAGCGCTTCTCAAGCTGGGCCTGGTTTGGCACGGCGATTTCTTTCGCCGGCATCGGCATCATTGCGGTGGCCGACGGGAATGGCCTGCATTTCGACACCGGCGCGCTTTTGGTTCTCGGCTCCGCGCTGTGCTCGGCCGTCAACACGATTGTCCAGAAGCCGCTCTTTGCCCGTCATCACCCGCTGACCATCTCGGCCTCGAACATGATCCTTGGCGCTCTTTGCCTGGCACCCTTTCTTCCAAGCGGCTTTGCGCAGGCAGCGGTCGCCAACACGGCCGGGATCGGCGCCGTGATCTTTCTGGGCATCGTGCCCAGCCTGATCGCCTATGCCGCCTGGGCAACCGCGCTGTCGCGTCTGCCGGCCGCACGTGCCTCGAACTTCCTCTACCTGGTCTCGCCCATGTCGGCCTTGATCGGCTTCTTCTGGCTGGGCGAAGTGCCGACGCTGCTCGGCATCCTCGGCGGTGCGTTGGCCCTCGGCGGCGTGATCGTGGTGAATTTGAAGCGCTAGATCAGCGGGTTGGGCGCCTTTCCCGAATCAACGTGAGAGCCGTACAGGAATTCTCGGCGCAAGCGACTGCCGCTGCGGTGCAGACACGACCCCACCCGGTGGCTATGGTGAGTTGAATACACGGGGGGGGGTCGGGATGGTCAGGCAGTTCGTATCGGCCGTATTTTGCTTGCTGCTGCTCAGCGGCAAAGCCACGGCGGGTTGGTATCACGTGGAAAACTACGAAGGTTCCATTGGTCCCAACCCCGCCCATCTCTCCTTGCAGACCTACACGTTCGGCAGCAGCCTCACGGTCGAGGGCAGCTACTTCTACGACGACAAGCAAAGCCCGATCCCGCTCTACGGCAAAATCAGCGGCACCAGCATCGCACTGTGCGAGATTGCCGATGACGAGGAGTTTCAGCGCGTCATCGTCATGGGGTCCAAGACGCCAGCCGACACCACCGGCTGCCCGTTTTCCCTCGAGCTCGCCGACGGTGTCTTGACGGGCAGTTGGAGCAAAGGCGCGGACAAATTTCCGGTAAATCTCAAGAAGGTTGCGGGCCTGGACGACACCGGGGAGGGGAAGATCGACGGAAGCGTCGAAATCCCGTTCTGGGCGCAGACGGCCACCGACAGGTTTGCCGGGGTCTACACGAAAACCGACAACGGGATCTGCATGACGAAAATGCAGGTCATCAACAAGAAGCGGCAGAAGGTCGTACAGACCATCAAATTCGGCGGCGACCTCTGCAATGCGGGCATGCTGATGACACCCATCTACTTCAATGTGCAGAAGAGTGTTGAGCGAGGCAAGGACATCATATCCGTGAGTTTCTACGATGGCCGCGCCGGCTATGAGGAGGACTATGTCTTTGACCGCAAGACCAGGAAGTACCGCCTGAGGAAGTGAGGCTTGGGCTTGCGAAGGGACCGTTCCTGGCTCGAAAAGTGCCGCTGAGCGGCTCTTTTCGGACCCCCACCCCGCTGCTTCGCAGCGACCCTCCCCACAAGGGGGAGGGTGGGCGCGGCGTCTGCGGTTCAGCTCCTTACCTCCCCCTTGTGGGGAGGTCGGACCGCAGGTCCGGGTGGGGGTCTGCGCCCTGCAGTCTTTTACCGCCGCCCGAACAACCGCTCGATATCGGCGAGCTTGAGCTCGATATAAGTCGGGCGCCCGTGGTTGCAGGTGCCGGATCCCGGCGTCGCCTCCATCTGGCGCAGCAGCGCGTTCATCTCTTCGGGTTTGAGCAGGCGGCCTGAACGCACCGAGCCGTGGCAGGCCATTGTTGCCGCGATTTTGTCCAGGCGCTCTTTCAGCGTCTCGACCGTGTCGTTGTCGGCGATCTCGTCGGCAAGATCGCGCACCAATTGCTGGACATTGGTTTCGCCCAGCATTGACGGCGTCTCGCGCACCGCCACCGCGCCGGGGCCGAAGCGCTCTATGCCGAGGCCGAAACGGGCCAGCGTCTCGGAATGCATGGCCAGCCGCTCGGCATCCTCCTCCGGCAGGTCGACGATCTCAGGCAAAAGCAGCATCTGCGAGGGCACCGCGCGCGAATGCAGCGCATTCTTCAAGGCTTCATAGACCAGCCGCTCATGCGCGGCATGCTGGTCGACGATGACAAGCGAATCCCGGGTTTGCGCAACGATATAGTTGTCATGCACCTGCGCGCGGGCAGCACCCAGTGCGGTGCCAAGCAGCGTCTCGGCCGGCTCGGCTGTGCCGGCACGCGCATCGGCGCTGGCCAGCGGACCGGCATCGAAGGCCGTCTGATCGTTCTCGCGAAAGCCGTCAAAGCCCATATCCAGCGGCCGCTGCGGCGAGCGGTCGAAACCGGCAAAGCCCGACGCGCGGTGGGCGGCGTCGTAGTTGCGATGGCCGTTGGCCGGGCCGGCATGGGCGTAGGAAGCGGCCCCCGGTCGGAACGCCGCCATCATGCCGGCGGCCCCGCTAGTGGCGGCGCGGATGCCGGCATTGGCCAGCGCCTCGCGGATGGCGCCGACGATCAGCCCGCGCACCAGGCCGGGGTCGCGGAAGCGCACATCGGCCTTGGCCGGGTGGACGTTGACGTCCACGGTCGCCGGATCGAGCGTCAGGAACAGCACGGTCACCGCATGCCGGTCGCGTGGCAGCACATCGGCGAAGGCGCCGCGGATGGCGCCGGCGATCAGCTTGTCGCGCACCGGACGGCCGTTGACATAGGCATATTGCTGCAGCGCATTGGCGCGGGTGAAGGACGGGATCGAGACATGGCCGGCCAGGTGCACGCCGTCCCGGCTGGCATCGATGGCAATGGAATTGTCGGGGAACTCGGCGCCCATCACCTGCGCGACGCGGCGCAGGCTGCCCCCCGTGCTGTCGTCAGTCGCCGGCAATTCCAGCGTCGAACGGTCCGAGCCGGCGAGCGTGAAGCGCACGGCGGGGAAGGCGATGGCGATGCGCTTGATCACGTCGCTGGTGGCCGAGCTTTCCGCCCGCTCGCCCTTCATGAATTTCAGCCTTGCCGGCGTGGCGAAGAACAGATCGCGCACCTCGACCGTGGTGCCGCGGTTTGCAGCCGCCGGTTTGACCGCCGAAACCCGCCCGCCCTCGATGCCGATCTCGGCGGCTGCGTCGGCGGCGGCCGTGCGCGAGCGGATCGACAGCCGCGACACCGAGCCGATCGAGGGCAGAGCCTCGCCGCGAAAACCGAGCGAGCGGATGTCGTGAATGTTGTCGGCAAGCTTGGACGTGCAATGGCGGGCGATCGCCAGCGCAAGTTCCGGTTCGGGAATGCCCGAACCGTCATCGGTAACGCGGATCAGATTGAGTCCGCCGCCGGCAGTAACCACCTCGACGCGCGACGCGCCGGCATCGAGCGCATTCTCGACCAGTTCCTTCACCACGCTCGCCGGACGCTCGATGACTTCGCCGGCGGCGATCTGGTTGATCATCGTTTCGGAAAGCTGGCGAATGGGCATGGCGGCACTATAGGCGGATTCGAAGGGTGTGCGGAAGGCTTCAATGGAGATGCCAGCGGGACAGCACCCCCTCTGGCCTGCCGGCCATCTCCCCCTCAAGGGGGGAGATTAGCAGCTTTGGCGCTGGCTCTTCTTTTTGAACGTAGAAAATTGGCGAAAGCCGTTGTGACATCCAATCTCCCCCCTTGAGGGGGAGATGCCCGGCAGGGCAGAGGGGGGTGCTGTCCCGCCGACATCGAGGAGTTGCGCACACCAACCTCAAGCCTGCGCCGCCAGCCAATCCCTTACCTTGCGCGCATTCTCGCTCAACTCCCTGTTCTTCGGCCAAACCACATAAAACGCCTTGCCCGTCTTCAGCACATGATCGGTCACCGGCACCAGCAACCCCGTCGCCAGCAGCCGTTCGGCCAGATGCCGCCAGCCGAGCGCGATGCCTTGTCCTTCCATGACGCCCTGGATCACCAGGCCATAATCGTTGATGCGCAGGCCGCGCGCGGTGTTGTCGAGGCTGCCGCCGGCCGACCGGAACCATTCGTCCCAGCTTGCCGCCTCGCGGTAGGGCTCCTCGAGATGGATCAGACGGTGCGTCGCCAGCTCCGCGACGGTTTTTGGCATGCCGAATTTCGCGAGATAGCTGGCGCCAACGACCGGGAAAATCTCCTCGTCGGCCAGCGGCAGCGAATGATAATCGGCCCAGTCGCTCGGTTCGCCGCCGCGCACAGCGAGCGGGATGCCCTCGGCAATGATGTCGAGGTCGCGGTCGGCGGTCTGGATGCGCAGGTCGATG
The DNA here is from genome assembly GCF_030323165.1 of Mesorhizobium sp. C416B. NCBI lineage: Bacteria > Pseudomonadati > Pseudomonadota > Alphaproteobacteria > Hyphomicrobiales > Phyllobacteriaceae > Mesorhizobium > Mesorhizobium sp. C416B. The sequence continues at coordinate 938,895 of NZ_CP100471.1, read as the reverse complement.
CCCGGCAGTTCGTCGCGGAACTGCTGCAGGCGCGGCATCATCCAGAACGAGCCGAAGGCGGTCGATGCGGCCAGCGTGACATGGCCGCCAGTCGCCTGCAGGCGCAGATCCTCGGCCGATTTGCGGATGTGCGATAGCCCCAGCGAGACATCGGCATGGAAGCGTTCGCCCGCTTCTGTCAGGATGACCTGGCGGTGACGGCGCTGGAACAACTGGGCGCCGAGCTGTTCCTCCAGTCCGCGCACCGCATAGGAGACGGCGGCCTGCGTCATGCCGAGCTCACGCCCGGCAGCGGTGAAGCTCGACAGCCGGCCGGCCGCCTCAAAGACGATCAGGCTGCCGGCCGAGGGCAGGAGATGGCGCAGGCTTCGCATAAGCTGAGCTTATACAAGAGATCAGGATTTTCCAGCGTCACATCCACACTTCGTCTCGCTAACTTGACTGGAACGGACGCAAGGGAGGCTCCATGAACGCACCGGCCGCTGAACTGACCGAGCAAACCCACCGCCGCGGCGGCGGTCGCCTCGGACGCAAGGCGCTGAGGAGCGCACCCGTCGCCTCGTTCCCGACGTTGGTCCGCGAGATCCCGACCTATCAGATGGTCCCGGACGAAGCGGTGGAACTGATCCACCAGGAGTCGCTCGCCATCCTCGAAGAGGTCGGTTGCGAGTTCCGCGACGACGAGGCGATCGCCATGTGGAAGGCGGCTGGCGCCGACGTTTCGGAAACACGTGTCCGCATCGACCGCGGCCTGCTGATGGAACTGGTCGCGAAGGTTCCTTCCGAGTTCACCCTCAACGCGCGCAATCCCGAGCGCACCGTTCGCGTCGGCGGCAAGAACTCCATCTTCGTTCCAATGTATGGCGCGCCCTATGTGCGCGACCTCGACAACAACAGGCGCTACGGCTCGCTTGAAGACCTCAACAATTTCCACAAGCTCGCTTACATGGCGCCGGCGCTGCACTCGTCGAGCTCGGTCATCTGCGAGCCGATGGAAATTGCGGTGCCGAAGCGCCACCTCCACATCATCCATTCGGCGCTGAAGCATTCCGACAAGCCGTTCATGGGCATCGTCACCTCGAAGGAACGCGCCGAAGACACGATGGCGATGGCGGGCATCGTCTTCGGCGAGGAGTTCGTCCGCGACAACCCGGTGCTGGTGTCGATCACCAACTGCAATTCGCCGCTGGTCTGGGACGCCACCATGCTGGACGCGATGAAGGTCTATGCACGCAGCAACCAGCCGCTGATCCTGGCGCCCTTTGCGCTGTGCGGCGCATCGACCTCGGCCTCGGCCGTCGGCGCGGTGGCGCAGGTCAATGCCGAAGCACTGGCCGGCGTCGCCTTCACCCAGCTGCTGCGCCCGGGTTCGCCGCAGATCTACGGTCAGTTCATGGTGACGGTCGACATGAAGACCGGCGCGCCGATGGGCGGCACCCCTGAAGCGGCGCAGATGATGTATCTGATGGGCGCGCTGGCGCGGAAGTATAAACTGCCGTGGCGCACCTCCGGCTTCCATGTCGGCTCAAAGCTGAACGACGCCCAGGCCGGCTACGAATCCAACATGCTGATGCATGCCGCCATCCTCGCCGGCGCCAATTACATCTGGCATTCCGCCGGCTGGCTCGAGGCCGGGCTTACCTGCGGCTATTCGAAATTCGCCACCGACTGCGAGCAGCTTGTCGGCTGGTACAAATATGCCGGCGGCCTGCCGTTCGACGACTTCAAGGAGGCCATGGCGGCGATCCGCGAGGTCGGGCCGCAGGGCCATTTCCTCGGCACAAAGCACACGCTCGATCATTACGAGTCGGCATTCTTCATGCCCACCATCATGGATTTCAACTCCTACGAACAATGGAAGGCTGGAGGGGCGAAGGACCACGACACGCGCGGCCGCGAGAAAGCCCGCAACATGCTGGCCGACTATGAAGAGCCGAAGCTCGATGAGGGCATTGCCGAGGGCCTCAGGGACTTTATCGCGCAGCGCGAGGAGAGGCTGCCCGACAGCGTTAGCTAAGAGAACGACGAATGAGTTGATAACGGGCGAAGACCCGATGGGAACCGCAAGGGAGAAAGACATGACACTTTTCAAAAGCAATGGCGATCGCGTGCCAACGGCCATCGAGGCGATGGCGCAAGAGACGCGTGCTGGCCGTATGGACCGGCGCGAGTTTCTTGCATTGGCAAGTGCGTTCGGCGCATCGACGGCGCTGGCCTACGGCATGATCGGCCTTGCCGCGCCGGGACAGGCTTTTGCCGAGGAGCCGAAGAAGGGCGGCACGCTGCACATATCGATGTCGGTCAAGGCCCAAAAAGATCCGCGCACCTATGACTGGGTGGAACTCGCCAACATCTCGCGCTGCTGGCTGGAGCCGCTGGTCCGCTACACCAGGGAATTCACCTTCGAGCCAGTGCTGCTCGAAAGCTGGGACATCAATGACGACGCCACGGAATACACGTTGCATGTGCGCAAGGGCATCACCTGGAACAATGGCGATGCTTTCAACGCCGATGACGTGGTCTTCAATGTTACCCGCTGGTGCGAGAAGAAGGTCGCCGGCAACTCCATGGCCGCTCGCGTCGGCGGGTTGATCGACGAAAAGTCGGGCAAGGCCAGGGAAGGCGCGATCGCCAAGGTCGACGACAATACGGTCAAGCTGACGCTCAGCGCGCCCGACATTTCGCTGATCCCGAACCTCACCGATTATCCCGCGCTCGTCGTCCACCGCAATTTCGACGCCGAAGGCGCCGACCCGGTCAAGAAGCCGATCGGCACGGGCCCGTTCGAACTGGTCTCCTACGATGTCGGCCAGAAGGCGGTGGTCAAGCGTCGTGAAAACGGCAAGTGGTGGGGTGGTGAAGCGCCGCTCGACAGCGTCGAGTTCATCGACTACGGCACCGACTTCAACGCTTCGATCAACGCCTTCGAATCCGGCGAGATAGACCTCAATTTCGAGACGCCGGCCGACTTCATCGACATCCTGGATAAGATGGGGCTGGAGAAGTCCGAGGTTGCGACGGCAACCACGCTGGTTGCCCGCACGAACGTTACCCACAAGCCCTATGACGACCAGCGGGTGCGCAACGCGCTGCAGATGGCGGTCGACAACAATGCGGTGCTGGAACTCGGCTATGCCGGGCGAGGGACGGTCGGTGAAAACCACCATGTCAGCCCTATCCATCCTGAATATTTCGCGCTGCCCAAGAAGACGCGCGACGCGGTCGGCGCCAAGAAGCTGATGGCGGATGCCGGCCAGGCCGATTTCGAGCACGAGCTGATCACCGTCGAGGACGACTGGCAAAAGAACACCGGCGACGCGATTGCCGGCCAGTTGCGCGACGCCGGCATCAAGGTGAAGCGCACGGTGCTGCCGGGCTCGACCTTCTGGAACGACTGGACGAAGTATCCGTACTCGATGACCATCTGGTACATGCGCCCGCTCGGCGTCCAGGTGCTGGCGCTGGGCTATCGCACCGGCGAGGCCTGGAATGAATCGGCCTATTCCAACCCGGACTTCGACGCCAAGCTGAAGCAGGCGCTGTCGCTGATCGACGTGGAGAAACGGCGTGAGGTGATGAAGGATGTCGAGCAGATCCTGCAGGATTCCGGCGTCATCATTCAACCCTTCTGGCAGAAGCTCTACAGCCACATGAACAAGAAGGTGAAAAACTACGGCGTCCACCAGACCTTCGAGATGGACCTGCAGAACGTCTGGCTGGATGGCTGAGACGGTGCAGCCGGGGCTTCATGAGCCGCAAAAAAGCCGATATGCAGGATGTCTGGTATTGCCGCCTTGCCGCCAAACTTCCGGAGATCCTGCATGAAACCGATAGTGCTTGCCGCTGTCTTTTCGATTGCCTTGCCAGCGACGGTGCTGGCCGGGCCGGCTTCCAACGCCGTGAAGTTCTTTTATGTGCCCGAGGTGAAATTCGAGGGAGATGCAAAGTACCGCGACCGCTTCACCGAGCCGGTGACCAAGCTGTTCGATCTCAACGACCAGGCAACGAAGAACAAGCCCGACGAAGTCGCCTGCCTAGACTTCGATCCCGGCCTCGACGCCCAGGATTTCGACCAGAAGTCGATTGCCAAGACATTGAAGCTGGCCGAGACCGTCAATGGCGATACGGCCGAAGTCACCGCCACCTTCAGCCTTTTTGCGGAAGGCGATGATTCCAAACGCGAAATGCTGTGGTCGCTGAAGAAAATCGACGGCAAATGGAAGGTCGCCGACATTACCTCCAAGACCAGCAGCTGGACGCTGAGCGCGCTGGAATGCATGCCCGACAAAGCGCCGGAGTGATCCCGACGCGCTGTTCCGGCGTCGCGGCTCGCCAGCATATTGGCAGCATTCAGACGTAATCGCCGCCGCCGGGTCCAGGCGAGGGTGTATTCGGCCCATTACAGCCGCAATTGTCGCGGCTTGCCGAATCGTGCAACGGTCAGCACCCTGGGTCAGTGATTGTTTTCATGCTGTAACGGCGGTCTCTCAGCGCGACAGCCATAAAATTGCTAAGCAAAATATCGTAACATCTTTTGTGATGGTCGCTATATTTTACGGCGATTCAGCATTATTTTGCGGTTGCAGAAAAGCCGGATCCAGAAACAGTTGCATCCGCACGGCCGGTCACATCAGTAGTTGCTTTTTTAGGGGTGGCGGGGTACGTTTCCTTGCTCGGCTGCAAGTATTAACTTGCTCAAAATTTGGAGGGTGGGGCATATGAAATCGATCACATATCTATTGTCATCAATTCTAGTTGCAATTGTAGTGGCTTGTCTTGCCACGCCGGCGTCCGCACAGGCGACCCGGACATGGGTTTCCGGTGTTGGCGACGACGCCAATCCGTGCAGCCGTACCGCACCTTGCAAGACCTTCGCCGGTGCGATCTCGAAAACCGCCGCCGGCGGCGAAATCAATTGCATCGATCCAGGCGGCTTCGGCGGGGTGACCATCACCAAATCCATGACGATCGCCTGCGAGGACGTTGAGGCGGGCGTGTTGAATGCGTCGGTGAATGGCATCATCGTCAACGCGTTGGCGACCGACATCATCGTTCTGCGCGGTCTCGATATCGACAGCGCGACGGCTGGGCCAGGTCTCAATGGAATCCGGTTTCTTGCCGGCGCCGCCTTGCATGTCGAGGATTGCGTCATTCGCGACAACACGGCTGCGGCGCCGAACGGCAACGGCATTTTGTTCGCACCGTCGGGCACAGCCGAACTTTATGTCAGCAACTCGTTCATCACCGGCAACAATGACGGCATTCATATCCAGCCGACCGCCGGCGGCGTTGCCAAGGTCATCATTGAGAACTCGACCATTGACAACAACAACCTGGCCGGTGTGAAGGCTGACGGCACAAGCAACACGGGCGGCTCCAACACGACGATCGTGAACAGCAGCGTGTCGGGCAACACCAACGCCGGCATCAGCATATTCAATCCGGCTGGTGGGCCGGTGATCAGCATGATGGTTGACGGCGTTGCCGTCGCCAATAACGGCGTGGTCGGCGGGCTGCGTGTCGATGGCGCCAACGCAACCATCCGCGTCGGCCGCTCGACGATCTCCGGCAATGGCACCGGCACGGTCATCGTCAACGGCGGGTTGATCTCGTCTTACGGCACCAACCAGCTCAACGGCAACACTGCTGACGGCCCCAATCCGCCAACCATCGCGCTGAAATAGCTGCAGGGGTTAACTGTTGATAGCAACGCTTGGCGCGGCAACACCGCGCCAAGTGCATTTTATGGCTGGACGCGCAACCAGTTTGAATGACCGGGCGGGTCCCGGAGTACTGCCACCAGTCCTCTCTGTCGTTGTCGACTGCCAGTCCTGATGACATGATCTCGAGGCAGGACCACGCGAAGTAGGGCGTGGCTGACAGCCAGATTACAAGACGACCGAAATCGATGTCTTGCCAAGGGCGCCCGATTTGTCGGTCCGCTCCACCGGGCTGTCAGTGAGACCATCGCAATCTTCGCGGGGATCGCTTTTGCCGGCCGAGAAACAGAGCCGATTTCAGATTGAATTGTGGTCTAGTTGCTCTTTTGGCTGTGGTGTGTTAGATTTCTATTACATATCTGCAATAGTAGTTGTTTTCCATTGAGGGGGTGAGAAGATGAATAAAATTGTATACATGGTATCTTCTATTTTAATCGCTATGGTGATGGCTTGTCTTGCCACGCCGGCGTCCGCGCAGGCGCCCCGGACGTGGGTTTCCGGCGTTGGCGACGACGTCAATCCGTGCAGCCGCACCGCACCTTGCAAGACTTTCGCCGGCGCGATTTCGAAAACGGCTGCCGGCGGCGAAATCAATTGCGTCGACCCGGGCGGCTTTGGCGCGGTGACGATCACCAAGTCGATAACGATCGCTTGCGAGGACGTCGAGGCAGGCATATCGAATGCGGGGACGCAAGTGACCATCAACGCGTTGGCGACCGACGTCGTCGTTCTGCGCGGTCTCGATATTGACACAGCGACGGCATCGCCTGGAATCAATGGCGTCCGCTTTCTCGTCGGCGCCGCCTTGCACATCGAGGATTGCGTCATTCGTGGCAACAGCTCTGCGGCGCCGAACGGCAACGGCATCCTGTTCGCACCGTCGGGCGCGTCCGAACTCTATATCACCAACAGCTTCATCACCGGCAACGGCGCGGACGGCGTTCATATCCAGCCGACCGCAGCCGGCGTTGCCAAGGTCATCATCGAGAACTCGACGATCGAGAACAACAACCTGGCCGGCGTGAAGGCTGACGGCACCAGCAACACGGGCGGCTCCAACACGACGATCGTGGATAGCAGCGTGTCGGGCAACACGAATGCCGGCATCAGCATCCTGAATCCGGTCGGCGGGCCTGCGATCAACATCATGGTTGACGGCGTTGCCGTGGCCAACAACGGAGCGGCAGGCGGCCTGCGTGCCGACGGCGCCAACGCGACCATCCGGGTCGGCAGATCGACGATCTCCGGTAATACGACGGGCACGGCCATCGTTAATGGCGGTGTCATATCGTCCTATGGCACCAATCAGCTCAACGGCAACACGGCTGACGGTCCGAACCCGCCAACCATTGCGCAGAAATAGGTTTGCGGATTGCAGCGCTTCGCGCGGGAACCACCCGGGCGAAGCAAGCAATCGAGGGCTTGTTAGCTTCCTCAAAGTCTGCATCTTTGCCGCCAGGCGCCGATGACATGGCTGAACGTTTCGGCCGGTATGTGACTGATCGGGCCTGGAGTGATGCGTGATGGCCCATAGCCGTCTTCCGACTTTGTTGACTGTATGCCTGCTGGCAGGATTGAACACGGCTGCCGCTCAAGGGCTGCTCGGTCCGCCACCTGCAAATGCCCCGGCCGAGACAGTGCCGGGCGGCGCAGCACCGCCCGCAAATCCACCCGGGACAGCGGTGGAACCGGCGACACCGCCGGTTGGGTGGCCGCCGGCCGAGCCGGCCGCGCCCGTCCTGGCGGGCTCGCCGACGGCTGTGGTCAAGCCGTTCTACGAACATCTCGGACTGGAGCTCGATCCGACCCAGCGCAAGAACTTCGTCGACCCGGCCAAGACCGTACTCGACAAGAGCGACGCGTTGCGCAAATCCGGGCAGGGCGAATGCCTCGACCCCAACATGGCGCTCGACAATGCCGATTACGACAAGCTTGCGATCGACAAGAGCCTGAAGAGCATCGAGGCCGTCAATGGTGATCAGGCCAAGGTGGTGGTCGCCTTCGTCGTCGAAGGCAACCAGCACCGGCTGGAGTGGAAGCTGAAGAAGGTCGACGGCGACTGGAAGATATCCGATCTGCTTTCGGTGACCGGTGAATGGGCGCTCAGCCAGTATCAGTGCGAATAAGCCGCCGATTGTTTCCGGGTGGTCGGCAATGAAGCTTCGCGTTTTGCTCGCGATCGCGTTGGTCGGGTTGGGCGCTGCCGGCTGCGGCCTCGACTGGCACATCGGCACGATGCTGATCGCCCGCGCGCCTTGGCAAGCTTTGGCGGCTCCCGGCGATTTGCCCGTCGAGCGCGTCGTGCTCGACCAGCCCGGCGCTCCTGATCTGGTCGGCTGGGCGGCTGATCGAAAGGGCAGCTGCGGCGCGGTCGTGCTGCTGCATGGGCGCGGCGCCAACAGGCTGGCCCTGGTTCAAAGAGCGAAACTTTTGTTCGACGCCGGCTATTCCGTCGTCCTGTTCGACCTGTCCGGGCACGGCGAGAGCGGCGGTGCCATTCAAGGTTTCGGCTACACGGAAGCGCAGGACGCCGCCCGCATCATTGCCTATGCCAGGCAACGTTTTCCTGGCCAGAAGCTTGGCGCTGTCGGCTCTTCGCTAGGCGCCGCTGCTTTCGTCTTTGCGGCACAGCAAGCGCCCGCCGACGCCTATGTTCTGGAGCAGCTTTACGCGAGTTTGCGCGAGACCACGGCATGGCGCATGCCTTTCAACTTCTGGCGCGGTTTTCAGGCCGATGTGCTTTTGGCGCAGATGCCGCTTCGTCTGGGGTTGAGCGCCGGCAATGTCAGGCCGATCGATCGCCTCGGCCAGATCGGTGAACCGCTGATGCTGCTTGCGGGAAGCACCGATCCCTTCATCGATCGCAGCCAGGTGCAGGCGCTGCACAGCGCTGCTGCCGGCTCACAACTGGTCTGGTTCGAAGGAGCGGGCCATGTGGACCTGCTGCGGTATGACCAGCCGCGCTATCGCGATGCCGTCCTTCCCTTTCTGGCGACAAAGCTCTGCCGAGCCGCCTATGGCTGACGTCAGTTCAGCCACGGCCGCGATAGGGGGCAACGCCGGTGTCGGGCAACCAGGCGCCTTCGGGCGGAGCGCCGGTCTGCCAGAAGACATCGATCGGAATGCCGCCGCGCGGATACCAATAGCCGCCTATGCGCAACCACAGCGGCTTCGTTGCCGCCACAATGCGGCGGCCGATCATCACCGTGCAGTCTTCATGGAAAGCGCCATGGTTGCGAAACGAAGTCAAAAACAGTTTGAGCGACTTCGATTCCACAAGGGTGGCATCGGGTGCGTAGTCGATGACGATATGAGCGAAATCCGGCTGTCCGGTTACCGGGCAGAGCGAGGTGAATTCCGGGCAGGTGAAGCGCACGATCGCCGGCGGTCCGTCGCCGCGCTGGAACGGCACGGTCTCCAGGACCGCAGTCTCCGGGCTCTGTGGCGTCTCGACGTGGGCGCCGAGCTGGGTGAGGGTTTTGGTATCGATCATCGTGGTTTTCCTGGGGATTTTCCGCGCTCATTAGCATCGGATCAAAAAGTGTGCAGCGATTTTCGGATAAATTCGATGCTTAAGACAAGAACTGGAGCAGCGCGCGCTGCTCCGACACAAACTGGAATGGCAGGAAGATGATGACCAGCAACGACCCGCTTCTCCAGCCTTACCAGCTCAAACACCTGACGCTGAAGAACAGGGTGATGTCGACCAGCCACGAGCCGGCCTATTCCGAGGACGGCATGCCGAAACAGCGCTACCGGCTCTACCACGCCGAAAAGGCCAAGGGCGGCATGGCGCTGACCATGACGGCGGGCTCGGCGATCGTCTCGCGCGACAGCCCGGCCGCCTTTGGCAATCTGCATGTCTATGACGACCGCATCGTGCCGTGGCTGGCCGAACTGGCGGACGCCTGCCACGAGCATGACTGCAAGGTGATGATCCAGATCACCCATCTTGGTCGCCGCACCGGCTGGAACAAGGCCGACTGGCTGCCGGTGCTGTCGGCTTCGCCGGTGCGTGAGCCGGCGCACCGCGCGTTCCCCAAAACCATCGAGGACTGGGACATCGAGCGCATCGTCGCCGACTATGCGTCGGCTGCGCAGCGCTGCCAGGCCGCCGGCCTCGACGGCATCGAGTTCGAATCCTACGGCCATCTGATGGACGGCTTCTGGTCGCCCGCCACAAACCATCGCGACGACGAGTTCGGCGGTTCGCTCGACAACCGGCTGCGCTTCACCGACATGGTGCTGGATGCCGTGCGGGCGGCGGTCGGCGAAAAATTCGTCGTCGGCATCCGTATGGTCGCCGATGAGGATTTTGACAAAGGCCTGTCGAAGGAGGAGGGCGTCGAGATCGCCAGACGGCTCGCGAATTCCGGCAAGGTCGATTTCCTGAACATCATCCGCGGCTCGATCGAAAGCGACGCGGCGCTCACCAAGGTTATCCCGGTGACCGGCATGCGCTCTTCCCCGCATCTCGATTTCGCCGGCGAGGTGAGGGCGGCAACGAAATTTCCGACCTTCCATGCGGCGCGGATTTCCGATGTGGCCACGGCGCGCCACGCCATCGCGACCGGCAAGCTCGACATGGTCGGCATGACCCGCGCCCATATCGCCGACCCGCACATCATCAAGAAGGTCATGGAAGGCCGCGAGCACGAGATCCGGCCTTGCGTCGGCGCCACCTATTGCCTCGATCGTATCTATGAAGGCGGCGAGGCGCTGTGCGTCCACAATGCCGCGACCGGCCGCGAGGCCGAGATTCCGCATATCATCCTGAAGACCGAAGGGCCCAGGCGGAACGTCGTCGTCGTTGGCGCTGGCGCTGGCGGGCTCGAGGCAGCTCGCGTCATGGCCGAACGTGGCCATCATGTCACGGTGCTTGAAGCCTCCGGTCAGGCCGGCGGCCAGGTTCGGCTCGCGACGCAGAACCCGCGCCGCAAGGAACTGATCGGCATCATCGACTGGCGGCTGGCCGAACTCGACCGGCTCGGCGTCGGGATCCGCTACGATACATGGGCCGAGCAGGACGATGTGCTGGCGCTGTCGCCCGATGTGGTGGTGATCGCCACCGGCGGCCTGCCGCAGAACCCGCCGCTGACATCAGGCGACAATCTCGTCACGTCGAGCTGGGACATCATGGCCGGCAGCGTCAAGCCGGCGGAGAACGTGCTGCTCTTCGACGACAATGGTGGCCACCAGGGCATGGGCGCGGCGGAGCTGATCGCCAATGCAGGGTCAAAACTGGAGCTGGTTTCGCCGGAGCGCTTCTTCGCCCCCGAAATGGGCGGCATGAACCACGTGCCCTATATGCGCGCCTTCCAGGAGAAGGGCGTCACCATCACCATCAACACCAGGCTGCGCTCGGTACGGCGCGAGGGCAACCAACTGGTCGCCGAACTCGCCTCCGACTTTGCCGATGGCTGGCGTGGCGAAAGGCGGGTCGACCAGGTGGTGGTCGAGCACGGCACGGCGCCGCTCGACGATCTCTATCTCCAGCTGAAACCGCTGTCGAAGAATGGTGGCGCGGTCGATTACGAGCGGCTGGTCGGCGGCGGCGATATTTTTCCTTCACGCAACCCCGAAGGCGGCTTCGTGCTGTTGCGCATCGGCGATGCGGTCGCCTCGCGCAACATCCACGCGGCCATCTATGATGGCATCAGGTTCGGCTTGCGGGTGTGAGCTTTACAAGCGGCCTACGGCTTGTTCCAAAACTCGATCTCACCCTTCCGGCGGGCGCAACTCGATCGATCAAAGTGATGGGTGGCGCGCAGCCAAACCTCTGTGCGGAGAGCCACCTTGCACATCCGTCCGAACTGCGCGCCGCGTACGCCACCGCCCGGGAGCCAGGCGGCGTACGACGCGGAATGCTTCAACCGGGAGGCAACGCGCGGCAGGGCTCAAATCATCCTGGCCGTCGCCATGCAAAGCACGGTGAGTACCAGCAGCCAGGCGGCGATGCGCTCGCCGCGGGCCATTTTGCTGCGCAGCGCCGCTTCCGTTGCGGCGTCCGCGCCGGCAAGCTGCCGGCTGGTCTTGCGGACGACGACGCTGAGAACGCCGGCAGCGGCGAAGGCGGCCAGGATGCCTAGCGCCAGCACCATTTCCATCGAGCCGAAATAGGCGCCGTGGAAGAAATACCAGAGCAGGGCGCCGGTCACGAACACCATGCCGGCCGAGCCCATTTGCGGTCCGATAAAGCGCTCCGCCCTGATCTCGGGGTCGCGGGCAAGCGTGATGGTGGTGCCGGCCCAGAACACACCGGCCATGACGTGAAGGCCGATAACGACGATGTAGACATATTGCATGACCGCTTCCTCCTTGCCCGCCGCCCGTCCTCGGATCCCTGTCGAATGCAGGATGATACGAACTGGGTAGATCGACACGCATGATAGTTAGGTATCAAATGGTTCGATGTCAATGTATAATGCCGCGTTCCATCGCTCGGCGCCTTGTTCTACTGTCGGCGCATGACTCCCTTTGACCGTCCGCCAATCGGCATGAATCTCGCGCGCACCTCCAAGCTGGTGGCGCAGGCCTTTGACGCCGCTTTGGTCGAGGCCGGCGGCACGCTGCCGGTGTGGCTGACCTTGCTTTCGGTCAAGTCGAGCGAGCTTGCCAACCAACGCGAACTTGCCGGCATGATCGGCATCCAGGGCGCCACGCTCACCCACCATCTCAACGCCATGGAGGCGCAAGGCTTGCTGACGCGCCGCCGCGATCCGGACAACCGCCGGGTTCATCTGGTCGAACTGACGCAGGCGGGCGAAACGATGTTCCTGAAGCTGCGGGCGGCGGCTCTCATCTTCGACAAGCGGCTGCGCGCGGGATTGCCGGACGACAGGCTGGCGGAGTTCGCCGAGGTGCTGGCGGCATTGCGGGCGAATGTCGCGCCGGCCAAATGACCGGCACCGGTGGGCAATAGTCTAGGCTAAATTGCCCTGAAGCACCTTCAGCTTGGCTTTCTTCGGGCTGCGCGCCAGCAGCCATTCGCGCGCTTTGTCCTGCGGCATCGGGAAGGCGATGGAATAGCCCTGCACCTGATCGCAGCCGATTGCCATCAGCGAATCGAGCTCGGCTTCGGTTTCCGCGCCCTCGGCGACGATCGAAATGCCGAGACCGCGCGCCAGCTCGGTGATGGCGCGCACGATCTTGGTGTTGTCGCCATTCTCGTTGATGTTCTGGACGAAGCGGCGGTCGATCTTCAGCCGGTCGATCTCGTTGGGATTGACGTGGCTGAGCGAGGCATAGCCGGTGCCGAAATCGTCGAGCTCAAGATGGACGCCGGCAGCGCGGATGTGGCGCAGCTTCGCCGCGATGCCCGTCTTCTCGTCGTCGAGAATGACGGATTCGACGATTTCCAGCGACAGTTTCTGCGGAGCAAGGCCGGCCTTTTCCAGCGTCGCGAACAGGAAGCGGTCGAAGTCGGGTTCGCGCAGCTCGGTGCCGGACACGTTGACGGCAAGCCGGCCGAAAGCGATGCCGGCGCGATCCCATTCGGCTGCTTGCTCGATCGCCTTGGTAAAGACGATGCGGCCGATCTCGGGCATGAAGCCGCATTTTTCGGCGACCGGAATGAACTCGCCCGGCGCAATCATGCCGCGCTCGGCATGCTTCCAGCGCACCAGCGCCTCGATGCCGCTGATGGCGCCGTTGCTCAGCGACACCTGCGGCTGGAAATAGACTTGGAAGGCGTTCTCCGAAATCGCGACCTTGATGTCGTGCTCGAGCTGCTTGCGGTAGTCTAGCTCGCGCCTGAGTTCCTCGGAGAAGAACGAGAAGCTGCCGCCGCCGAGCTTTTTGGCGGAATAGAGCGCGAGGTCGGCGTGGACGAGCAGATCCTCGGCATTGTCGGCGTCGATGGGATAGACGGCAATGCCGGCGCTGGCCCCTGGAAGGATGGTCGTGCCCTGGAAGGTAATCGGCTCGTTGATCTCCTCCAGGATGCGCCGGGCCAGCATGTTGATGTCCTCGGGGCCGCCGGCGCCATTGAGGATCATCACGAATTCGTCGCCGCCAAGGCGCGCGCAGAGATCCGACGCACGGCAGGAATCGCGCATGCGCTGCGCGGTGACGACCAGCACATAGTCGCCGGCGGCGTGGCCGAGTGTGTCGTTGATCTGCTTGAACCGGTCGAGGTCGAGCTGGATGACCGCCAGCCTCTCGCGCCGGCGATGCGCGCCCTTGATCAGCGTTTCGAAGTGGTCGGTCAGGAAGGTGCGGTTGTGCAGGCCGGTCAGCCCGTCATGTACGGCGATGAAGGCCATCGAGTTGCGGGCATCGACAAGCTCGTGCGTCTTGCGCAGGATCGCCTTCGACATCGGCCGGAAGATGAAAAGCGCCACCAGGACGATGACGCCGATGGTGGCGTAGAACAAGGTGCGATGGAGATCGAGGAGCTTTTCCGACCGCTCGTCTGCGAATGCGGCGATGCGTTGGCCGAGCGCGGCATAACCCGACAGCGTCGCATTGGCGACGGAAGCATCGAGATTGACGCGCTCGCCGCCGCCCTTGTAGGCGGCATTGCCGGAGAGCTGGGATTCGAAGGACGAGATCAGCCTTTCGCCATTGGCGACCAGCCCGACCGAGAAATAGTCGAGGTGGAACGGCTTGCCGTAAAGCACGCTCTCGATCGACTTTGGATCGGACAATGCCGGTGACAGTGGGTCGGCTCCCGTCTGTTTGAGCAGCAGGTCGTAGTTCGTCTCGAACTCGGCGGTCGCCTGTTTCAGCGCGGCAACCAGGGCCGGCTGCTTGTCACGCGCGGCGGAGCCGGTTGCGCTGGTCAAAAAGACAATACGCTGCGACAGCGCCTTCTGGGTGCTGACGATGTCGAGCAGAGTATGGTTGTGCTGTTGCGCCGCCATCATCTGCTGCAGCAGGATGAAGGAGGCCATCACCATGGCGGCGATGATCAGCAGCGCCAGCCAGTAGCCGCTCTTGATCAGCAGGATGAGTTTGCCCGAGACGGTTTGCGCCGGCTGCTGCGACATATTCTAGGTGACCCCTCGGTCGACGGATTTCTGCCACTGATTCGTGGCGAGAAGACCATTGGCTTGAAAGGGTTAACAGGTCTGGAAGCCGGCGGAACTGTTGCTTCGGCAGTAAACGAAAGCTGCCGAGATGGTTATCATGTTCTTTCGCGGCATAGCCGTATTCGCGTGCCTGCTACTCCAGCATGCGGGCCATGCGATCGGGTCGCGCCAGGGTTGAGCCCGCCGTGCCACCGAAACGGTCGCTTTTGCGATGGATTTTTAGTGCGCGTAGCGCGACAGTCGCGCCAATCTCAACAGGACCTGATCCATGAGCGCGGCATTCCTCTCCCATATCGACAACGAACTGCAAGGGCTGAAATCCGCCGGGCTCTACAAATCCGAGCGGGTGATCACCTCGACCCAGTCGGCTGAGATCGAAGTCGGCGGCGACAAGGTGCTGAATTTCTGCGCCAACAACTATCTCGGCCTCGCCGACAGCTCAGAATTGCGCGATGCAGCCAAAGGCGCGCTCGACCGCTACGGCTACGGCATGGCCTCGGTGCGCTTCATCTGCGGCACGCAGGAAGAGCACAAGCAGCTTGAATCAACGATTTCATCATTCCTCGGCATGGACGACACCATCCTCTACGGCTCCTGCTTCGACGCCAATGGCGGCCTGTTCGAGACACTGCTCGGCGAGGATGATGCGATCATTTCCGATGCGCTGAACCATGCCTCGATCATCGACGGTGTGCGGCTGTCGAAGGCCAAGCGTTTCCGCTACGCCAACAACGACATGGCCGATCTCGAAGCCCGGCTGAAGGAGGCGAAAGACTGCCGCTTCCGCCTGATCGCCACCGACGGTGTGTTCTCCATGGATGGCATCATCGCCAATCTTAAAGGCGTCTGCGACCTCGCGGAAAAATACGACGCCATGGTCATGGTCGACGACAGCCATGCCGTCGGCTTCGTCGGCAAGAACGGCCGCGGCTCGGCCGAGCATTGCGGTGTCGAGGGCAGGGTGGATATCATCACCGGCACGCTCGGCAAGGCGCTCGGCGGCGCCTCCGGCGGCTACACCTCCGGCAAAAGCCAGGTCGTCGACTGGCTGCGCCAGCGCTCGCGGCCCTATCTCTTCTCCAACACGCTGATGCCGGCGATCGCCGGCGCCTCGATCAAGGTGTTCGAGCTGATCCGAAATGGCGACGCCCTGCGCCAGCGCCTATATGCCAATGCGGCGCGCTTCCGGTCCGAGATGGGCAAGCTCGGCTTCACGTTGGCCGGCGCCGATCACCCGATCATCCCGGTGATGCTGGGCGATGCCAGCCTAGCGCAGGAAATGGCGGCGCGCATGCTGAAGCGCGGCATTTATGTCATCGGCTTTTCGTTCCCGGTGGTGCCGAAAGGCCAGGCGCGCATCCGCACCCAGATGTCGGCGGCGCACTCCAGCGCCGACATCGATCGCGCCGTGGCGGCATTCGCGGCGGTCGGCAAGGAATTGGGCGTGATTGGCTGAGAGTTTTACCCTCCCCCATGTCGGGAGGCGGGGTGGGGGTCTGCAGGGTCACGACCTCCGCCAGTTTTTTGACCCCCATCCGGCCCTTCGGGCCACCCTCCCCGCAAAGGGGGAGGGTAAGGAGTTGTAGCATGTCGAACATGATGAAGGCGCTGGTGAAGGCCAAGGCCGAACCGGGCATCTGGATGGAAGAGGTGCCGGTGCCGGAGATCGGCCCTAACGACGTGCTGATCAAGGTCAAGAAGACGGCGATCTGCGGCACCGACGTCCACATCTACAATTGGGACCAGTGGGCGCAGAAGACCGTGCCGGTGCCGATGGTGACCGGCCATGAATTCGTCGGCACGGTGGCCGATTTCGGCGCTGCGGTCACCGAATACAAGGTCGGCCAGCGTGTCTCCGGCGAAGGTCACATCGTCTGCGGCCATTGCCGCAATTGCCGCGCCGGCAGGGGGCATCTCTGCCGTAACACGCTCGGCGTCGGCGTCAACCGCCCCGGCGCCTTCGGCGAATATCTGGCGATCCCGCAGCACAATGTCGTGCCGATCCCCGACGATGTGCCCGACGAGATCGCCGCGATCTTCGATCCCCTGGGCAATGCCGTCCACACCGCTCTGTCCTTCGACCTGGTCGGTGAAGACGTTCTGGTCACCGGCGCCGGGCCGATCGGCATCATGGGCGCGCTCGTTGCCCAATGTGTGGGGGCGCGAAAAGTCGTCATCACCGACATCAACCCGGTGCGGCTGGCGCTGGCCAAAAAGCTCGGCGTCCAGCATGTCGTCGATGCCTCGAAGGAAAAACTGCGCGACGTTATGCCGGCGCTGGGCATGACCGAGGGTTTTGACGTCGGCCTCGAAATGTCGGGCGCCGCGCCCGCCTTTCGCGACATGATCGACACCATGAACAATGGCGGCAAGATCGCCATTCTGGGCATCGCGCCGACCGGCTTCGAAATCGACTGGAACAAGGTCATCTTCAAGATGCTGCACTTGAAGGGCATCTACGGCCGCGAAATGTTCGAGACCTGGTACAAGATGATCGCCCTGGTGCAGGGGCCGCTGGATGTGTCGGGTCTGATTACGCACCGCATTGGGATCGACGATTTCCAGACGGGGTTTGACGCGATGCGGAGCGGCAGTTCGGGCAAGGTGGTGATGGATTGGTGAGGCACGTGTGGGTGCAAGATGGCGGACAATGAGCACGGTCGTATCATTGCCTCGCAGGCAAAGTTCGTACTGAAGCCGGCCGGATTTCGACGCAAAGGGCAGTCCCGAATCTGGATCGCCGATCGCGGCTTCTGGCTAAGTGTAGTCGAGTTCCAGCCCAGTTCCTGGTCCAAGGGCACTTACCTTAACGTAGCAGTCCACTGGCTCTGGGGTTCGCTTCCGGAAACGATTACCTTCGATCACGTTGAGCGCATTGGACAGTTCGTTCCGTTCGAGAGCCCGCCTCAGTTTCTTCTCGCGGTTGATCAAATGGCCAAGAAGGTCGTCGAAATCGATCAGGTTCACCGATCGATGTTCCCTTCCGTCCAAACCACAGCGAAAATCCTCGTGAGTGAATTGCAGCCGGGCGCCTACGGCGAGTGGGCGGCCTTCCACGCCGGGGTGGCGGCTGGTTTGGCCGGTGATTTTGAAACGGCAAGGCGACTGTTTGAAAGCGCTCAAAGACACGCGGCTTCGCAAGCGCAGGCGCTTCTAGCCTACATTGATGATCCGGCGGCATTTCGAAGCGGTGTCAGAGGCTTCATTGAAGCCGAACGCGCCTATTACGGTCTAGGGGCGTTGCCTGCCGCATTCGCGATCTGATTTCAGCGACGGTCGAACTTATGGGAAGATCTCAACCCAAGGTGAGTTTTGCCTCCAGCGCCGCCACCCCATTCACAATCGCCGCCCGCTCTTCCGTACCAAGCCTCGCCAGCAACTGCCGTTCAAAGGCTTTCGCCAGCGGCACCATCTCGCGATAGGCGGCCAGTCCCGCCTTGGTCAGCGCCAAATGCTCCACACGCCGATCATTCTCGTCCGGCGTGCGCGTCAGCCAGCGCCGCCGCTCAAGCTCCGCCACCGCCCGCGAAACCTTGGTCTTGTGCATGGCCGACTGCTCGCCGAGCGCCGTCGCGGTCATCGTGCCGCGCTGTCCGAGCCCAGAGAGTGTGCGCCATTCCGGCCGCGTCAGGCCGTGGCGGTCGCGGTAGATTTTTGAAAATTCGCGGCTGACAGCGTCGGCCAGCCGGTAGAGCCGGTAGGGCAGGAAGCTTTCGAGTTCGAGAACTTCAGGTTCCATCTGCGCACCGTGGATGCGTTCGCCGTTGATAGTTACATTTTCAATGGTTACAAATGAAACCAGTTTGGTCAACATCGCTGGCAGCCGCTCTTCAAGGGTGCCGGGATCAGGGAGGATCGGATGGCCTATTCCTACATGCCGGGCTTCGGCAATGATTTTGAGACCGAAACCTTGCCCGGCTCGCTGCCGCAAGGGCGCAACTCGCCGCAACGGCCGGCCTACGGGCTCTATGCCGAGCAGCTTTCCGGCTCGCCCTTCACGGCCCCGCGCGGCACCAATGAGCGCTCCTGGCTTTATCGGATCCGGCCGAGCGTAAAACACACCGGCCGCTTCAAGGCGGTGAACTATCCCTTATGGAAGACCGCCCCCAATGTCGGTGACCACGAGCTGGCGCTTGGCCAATACCGCTGGAACCCGGTGCCGATGCCGAAGGAGCCGACCGATTTCATTCAGGGCATGCGCACCATCACCACCGCTGGCGATGTGCTGGGCCAAAGCGGCATGGCGGCGCATGTCTATGTCGCCAACCGCTCGATGGTCGACGACCATTTCTTCAACGCCGACGGCGAGTTGCTGATTGTCCCCCAGGTCGGTGCCTTGCGCTTTGTCACCGAGATGGGCGTCATCGAGCTTCGGCCCGGCGAGATCGCCGTGCTGCCGCGCGGTCTGGTGTTCAAGGTCGAGCTCGCCGACAAGGAAGTGCGCGGCTATGTCTGCGAGAATTACGGCGCCAAGCTGACGCTGCCCGACCGCGGCCCGATTGGCGCCAACTGCCTGGCCAACCCACGCGACTTCAAGACGCCCAGCGCCTGGTTCGAGGAGAAGGAGACGCCGTGCCGGCTGACGGTGAAATGGTGCGGCAATTTCAACGTCACCGAGATCGGCCATTCGCCGCTCGACGTCGTTGCCTGGCACGGCAACTATGCGCCCTACAAATATGATCTGGCGACGTTTTCGCCGGTCGGCGCCATCCTGTTCGACCATCCCGATCCGTCGATCTTCACCGTGCTGACGGCGCCGAGCGGCGAGGAGGGCACCGCCAATATCGACTTCGTCATCTTCCCGCCGCGCTGGCTGGTGGCGGAAGACACGTTCCGGCCGCCCTGGTACCACCGCAACATCATGAGCGAGTTCATGGGCCTGATCCATGGCCAGTACGACGCCAAGGAAGAAGGCTTCGTGCCCGGCGGCATCAGCCTGCACAATCTGATGCTGGCCCACGGCCCCGACGCACCTGGCTTCGAAAAGGCCTCGCGCTCCGAGCTGAAACCGGTCAAGCTCGACAACACGATGGCCTTCATGTTCGAGACCCGATTCCCGCAAATGCTGACCCGCTACGGCGCCGAGCTTGAAACAAGGCAGGACAATTACATTGACTGCTGGACCGACCTGAAGAAGCGCTTCAACGGCACGCCGGAGGGCGACTGGTCTTGAGATCAGCTCGATGAGCGACCGGCTGGTGCTTCTCGGCTCGAAAGGCGGCCCGGCATTGCGGTCGGGCGGGCCGTGGCCGAGTTCGTCGCTGCTGGAGCTTGGCGGGCGGACCATCGTCGTCGATTGCGGGCTGGGTGTCACGCGTGGCCTGGTCGATGCCGGCGTCAGCCTGAAGGCGCTCGACCTGATCTTCGTCACCCATCTGCATTCCGATCATGTGCTGGAACTGGGGGCGCTGCTCCACACCGCCTGGACCGCCGGTCTGGCCAATCCGGTGACGTTGTTCGGACCGCCCGGCACCGGGCATTACTGGCGGCGCTTCTGCCAGGCGATGGAGTTCGACATCGAGATCCGAATCGTCGACGAAGGCAGGCCGGACATCCGCGAACTGGTTTCGATCGTTGAATTCGGCGAAGGCCAGGTTTTCGCACAACGCGGCCTGAAGGTCTCGGCACTGCGCGTCGACCATCCACCGGTAACCGACTGTTTCGCGCTGCGGTTCGAGCAAGGCGGTAAAAGCGTCGTCTTCTCATCCGACACCGCCTTCTTCCCGCCGCTCGCCGGCTTCGCCAAAAATGCCGACATCCTCGTCCATGAAGCCATGCTGGACGAGGGCATCGAGAGGCTGGTCGCCAGGACCGGCAACGGGGCGCGGCTGAAGGAGCATCTGCTCGCCAGCCACTCATTTGCCGAGGAAGCCGGCCGCATCGCCACCGATGCCGGGGTGAAGAGGCTGGTGCTCAACCACCTTATTCCGGCCGATGATCCCGAGATCGGCGGGGCCGACTGGGAGGTTGCTGTCAGGAAATCGTGGGTAGGTGACTTGACGATTGCCCGCGACGGCTTTGTTGTGGGGCTGGAGGCAAAGACGTGACGGATGAACAACACTGGGAGGATCTGCGGGCATCCGAGGCGCGGTCCTCGGAAAGCCTTCGATTGCTTCTCGACGATGTTCAGGATTTGCAGTCTTTCATCGGGTTCATCGACGGTCTGAGGCGAGATAGCGAGGATGCGGACCGCAAAGAAGCGTTGAAACCGGCGGGACCCTATTCTTCAGGTTGGAATGGATGGGAAAACGGCTCGATCAGCGCCTTTCTCGAGCGGGCTGTCGCTTGGACTGAAGACAATCAGGGTGGCGATCCGGCATTCCTGGCTGATGAAAATCCTTGGAAGGCCGCTGCGAGAATTATCTACGCCGGCAAATATTACGAATAACCATTGGGAGGATGCATGAAGCTTGCCACATTGAAGGACGGGACGCGCGACGGAAAACTCGTCGTCGTCTCGCGCGACCTGACGCGCTTCACCGACGCCTCGTTCCTGGCGCGCACGCTGCAGGCCGCGCTCGACGACTGGCAACGGATTTCGCCGCATCTGGCGACCATCGCCGAATCGCTGGAGAACAATGCGGTGCCGTCGGCACGCTTCCATGAGCATGATGCCCATTCGCCGCTGCCACGCGCCTATCAATGGGCCGATGGTTCGGCCTACGTGAACCATGTCGAGCTGGTGCGCAAAGCCCGCGGCGCCGAGATGCCGGCAAGCTTCTGGACCGATCCGCTGATCTATCAGGGTGGCTCGGATTCCTTTATCGCGCCGCGCGAGCCGATCCGCGCGGCGGACGAAGCCTTCGGCATCGACATGGAGGCGGAGGTCGCCGTCGTCGTCGACGATGTGCCGATGGGCGCCAGCCTCGACCAGGCGCGCGCTGCGATCCGGCTGGTCATGCTGGTCAATGATGTGACGCTGCGCGCGCTCACCGGACCCGAACTCGCCAAGGGGTTTGGCTTCTTCCAGTCGAAGCCGTCCTCGGCTTTTTCGCCGGTGGCGGTGACGCCGGACGAACTCGGCGACGCCTGGGATGGCGGCAAGGTCAACCTGCCTCTGCTCGCCGACGTCAACGGCAAGCCGTTCGGCCGTGCCAATGCCGGCGTCGACATGACCTTCGACTTCCCGGCGCTGATTGCCCATGCCGCAAAGACACGGCCGCTGGTTGCCGGCACCATCATCGGCTCCGGCACCGTCTCCAACAAGCTGGATGGCGGGCCGGGCAAACCGGTGGCGGCCGGCGGCGCCGGCTATTCCTGCATCGCTGAACTGCGCATGATCGAGACCATTGAGTCTGGCGAGCCCAAGACGCCGTTCCTGCGCTTTGGCGATACGGTGCGTATCGAGATGAAGAATAAAAGCGGAAACTCGATCTTCGGCGCCATCGAGCAGAAGGTCGAGAAGTCCCAGGCATAAGAGGGGGCAATAGTGACGGGAGAGGCGTTCTACCTGCTGGCCGGCGTCTGGGCGCTGGCCATTCTGGTGGTCTTCATCCAGGCGATCCGGCTGAGCTACCGAATCGAGGCGCGCTCGCCCGATCTGACCAACCGCAGTGGCTACCCGCGCAAGGCGATGATGTTCCACACCATCACCAACACCAATGTGGCGCGGGACGAGGAGACGCAGGCGATGCGGCGGCGCATGAACCGGCTGCTGCTGATCGTTGTCGCCGGCTTCGCGGTGATGGCGGCTGGCATTGGCCTGATCAGACGAATGAACGCGTGACCCTGCTCGAGCATTTCAGCCGCATGGCCGGCAACAATCTCTGGTCGAACGACCGGCTCTATCGGGCCGTGCTGCAGCTAAAGCCCGGCGAATTCGAAGCCGAACGCACCAGCTTCTTCCCGTCGATCAAGGCAACGCTCAACCACATCCTCGCGGTCGATCATCTCTATCTCGATTTCCTTGAGGAGGGCGGCGTCGGCGCGGCCGCCCATGACGATTACGTGCCGTTCGATGACCCGCAGGCGCTGTTTGCCGCTCAGGTCGCGGCCGACTGGCGCCTGATCGCCTTTTGCGAGAAGCTGTCGGAAGCGGATGTCGACCGTCAGGTCATCACCGACCGGCGCGAGGACGGCATGATCCGCGAAAAGATCGGCGACATTCTCGCCCATGTCTTCCTGCACGACATCCATCATCGCGGCCAGGTGCACGCGATGCTCTCGGGCAGCTCGGTCGCGCCGCCGCAGCTGGACGAGTTTTTGCTCGATTATGATTTGAAGGTGAGGAAAGAAGAGGTCGAGCGGTTGGGCCTCTGACCTTTATCTGGTGTACTCGTTCCATTCAGGGCCGAGTTTGTCGAAATCGTCTGAAATCCAAATCTTCCCCTTCAGGGCACCTATGCGCGACAACAAGTCTTCTCGAACTGGTGGCACGAGCCGCGCCGCGATCTTGCCGTGACGAGTGATGACTATCTCCTCGCCGGCTTCCGCGCGGCCGACGAGTTCCGATAGTTGGCCTTTGCTTCGGTTATGGAGACGTTCACGGCTTGACCCTTTTGATCGAAACTTAGATCAAGGCCGATCGAGCCGCAAACGGGGGTTCACGCCGCCTTGCCATCGACCTTGATTACGCCGCGCTTGATCTGGTCCTGCTCGATCGACTCGAACAGCGCGCGGAAATTGCCTTCGCCAAAACCTTCGTCGCCCTTCCTCTGGATGAATTCGAAGAAGATCGGGCCGATCACGGTTTTGGAGAATATCTGCAGCAGGATCTTGGTCATGCCGCCGTCGACCACGCCTTCGCCGTCGATCAGGATGCCGTGCTTCTTCATCCGCTCGATCGGCTCGTCATGCCCGTTCACCCTGTTGTACGACATGTCGTAGTAGGTCTCCGGCGGACCGGGCATGAACTTCAGCCCGTTGTCGGCAAGCTTGTCGGTGGCGGCGTAGATGTCGTCGGTGCCGACGGCGATATGCTGGATGCCTTCGCCATTGTACTTCTTCAGGTATTCGGCGATCTGGCTGGTGTCGTCCTTGGATTCATTTAGCGGAATGCGGATCTTGCCGCAGGGCGAGGTGATGGCGCGGCTGACCAGGCCGGTGATCTTGCCGTCGATGTCGAAGAAATGGATCTGCTTGAAGCCGAACAGCTCGCGATAAAAGTCCCACCATTTGTCCATCTGGCCGCGATAGACATTGTGGGTGAGGTGGTCGAGGAAATAGAAGCCGACGCCTTGCGGCCGCGGGTCGCGTTCGCCCAGCCACTCGAACTCGGCATCATAGGCCGAGCCCTTCTTGCCATAGGCTTCGATGAAATAGAGCAGCGAGCCGCCAATGCCGACAATGGCCGGCACGTCGAGCGCCTTGTCGTTGCCGTCGTAGGGCGTGGCGCCTTTCGATACCGCATGCTCGAATGCGTGCTTGGCATCGACAACACGCCAGGCCATTGAGGCGGCGCAAGGGCCGTGTTTGTCGACGAACTTCATCGCATGCGAGCCCGGTTCGGCATTGACGACATAGTTGATATCGCCCTGGCGCCAGACGGTGATGTCCTTCGTGCGGTGCTTGGCCATCGCGACATAGCCCATGCGGGTGAACAGTTCTGCTAGCTTCTGCGGCTCCGCATGCGCGAACTCGACGAACTCGAAACCGTCGGTGCCGGCGGGGTTTTCCTTGCTGATCTTTGCGGGCGGGGCGTCGTGCGGGAAGGGACCCATGGCATTGCTCCAAAACTGGCGGTGGCCGCAGCGGACCATGTGCAATCATAACGCGGAGCGGCTGCACGGTGCTTGCATTCAAACGCTTGAAATGATCAGATCGTGCGTGAATTGTGCACAAACGGACCAAAGATCATGAATGAGACGCGCATCGATCAGTTCGACCGCAAGATAATGGCACTTCTGCAGGGCGATGCGCGGCTGACCAACAACGACCTGTCGGAGCGGGTGAACCTCTCCGCCTCCCAATGCTCGCGCCGCCGCCAGCGGTTGGAAGAGGACGGCTATATCAAGGGCTACCGGGCGGTGCTCGACCGCGACAAGCTCGGCTTCTCGCTGGTCAATGTCATCTCGGTGACATTGGCCACCCACAACCGCGACAATGCGCGGCGCTTCGGCGAATTGCTGGCGCGGCTGCCGGAAGTGCAGGAGGCGCACGCGCTGACCGGTGAGATGGACTACATCTTGAAAGTGGTGACCCCCGATCTGAAATCGCTGTCGGAATTCGTCAACGGCGTGCTGTTGCCGCACGACTCCGTGCAGCATGTAAAGACCGCGATCGTGCTGGAGACGCTGAAGGAGACCGGGGCGCTGCCGATCTAGTTTGAGAGAGTTTCAGTTGATACGTCGGCGGGACAGCACCCCCCTCTGGCCTGCCGGCCATCTCTCCCGCAAGGAGGGAGATCAGCAGCTTTGTCGATAGCGCTCATCCTGCAACGTCGGCGATTGGCGAAAAGCGAAGGCGACATCCGATCTCCCCCCTTGCGGGGGAGATGATGTCCGGCAGGACAGAGGGGGGTGTGAGGGATCGCCAGCGCCTCAGATGCTCACCCCTTGGACTGCTGAATCAGCCCGTAGAGATTGGTGCAGCGCGCGCCGGAGCGGCAATAGGCAAACACCGGGCCTTCGAGCGCGTCGAGCGCTTTGGCCTGATCTTCGACATTCTCGGCTGTGATCTGGCCGCTGATTACCGGGATGTAGCGGAAGGCCAGCCCCGCGGCTTCGACCGCCGCCTTGACGCTGTCGGCCGAAGGCTGGTCGGGCTGCTCGTCATCCGGCCGGTTGCAGATCACGCTCTTGAAACCGGCTTCCTTGATGGCGGCGGCATCTTCGGGCTGGATCTGGCCCGAGACCGAATAGTCCTCGCTGATTTCTCGATATTCCATGGCTCTCATCCTCTCAACCTGGTTTGGCGCGAAGTCTTGCCACTCTCACACGAGGTCGGCAATCCGCGCCGGAAAGAAATACCTCGGCGCAGATAGACATTTGCGGTCTAAGATCCAACCCAGGCTCAAGAGGTTTCGCGCTGTTGGCCTTGCCCGAAGCCGGCAGCGACTCTAAACAGGCGCACCGACAAACGAAGGAACCATCCCATGAGCATTCGTCGCATCGATGTTGGCCCGCGCATGAGCCAGATCGTCATCCACGGCAACACCGTCTATCTCGCCGGCCAGGTCGGAACGCCCGGCGCCAGCGTTGGCGAACAGACGAGGTCGATCCTCGCATCTATCGACGAACTGCTGGCCAAGGCCGGCACCGACAAGACCAAGATCCTGCAGGCGATCATCTGGCTGGCCGATATGGGCACCTTCGCCGAGATGAACAAGGAATGGGACAAGTGGGTCCCGCAAGGCAACACGCCCGCCCGCGCCACGGGTGAGGCCAAGCTTGCAGGGCCGGAATATGTGGTCGAGATTATTGTTACGGCGGCGATTTAAAGTGCAGCCTTCTACCTCCCCCTTGTGGGGAGGTCGGACCGAAGGTCCGGGCGGGGGCTGGCGCCGACCCCCACCCCGCTGCTTCGCAGCGACCCTCCCCACAAAGGGGAGGGTAAAGGAGCTACCCCTGCGAAGGCCTGAACCGCGCCACCAGCGTGTGGCTCTCCGCGGCATAAGTGAACCTCACCTGCGTCACCGGGTGCTCCGCGCTCCAGGTCCGGCGTTCGACCACCAGGCACGGTGCGCCGGTTGCGACGTCGAGGGCTTCGGCAATATGCCTGTCGGCCGCCACCGCGCGGATGCGGTGCTCGGCCTCACTCCATGGCACGCGGCCGATCAGCCAAGGGCCGGGGGCGATGTCGAGAAACTCCTCCTCGGCGGCTTCCGCGACGGCGGCGAGATTGATCAGCCGCTGTTCGTGCGCGAACGACCGCTTGCCGGCGAAATGCCGGCATTCAAGCGCCAGCACCTGTCCGGCTGAGTCCAGTTCCAGCAAGGCGCGATCCTCGGCGCTGCTGCGCCTTTTCTGCCGCGCCAAGCGCTCGTAACGATAAGCCAGGCCAAGCGACTCAACCTCGATCCTGATGTCGTGGATTTCCAGCACCGCGGCCTGCGACTGCGGCTGGCGGACAAAGCTGCCCGAACGGCGGCGGCGCTCTATCAGCCCGGCCTTGGCCAGCTGCGACAGCGCCTTGTTCACCGTCATGCGCGAGCAATGATACTGCGCCGTCAGCTCGTGCTCGAACGGGATGCGGTGGCCCGGCGCCCAGGCGCCGGACATTATTTTCTCGCTGATGTCGGACAGGATGCGCTGGTGCAGCGAGCCGCCGCCTTCCGACGCCGCTGTCTCAATCATGCTCATGCCGCAAGCGCCGTCATCACCTGGCGAAAGCGCTCTGCAATCGGCTCGCGCCTGGAATGCCGGCCGCCGCTGACCTGCTTTTTCCCATGCACCCAGACGCAATCGACCTTGCCGCCATTGGCAAAGATCCAGGCGTCGAGGATCGCATCGCCACTTTTTCCGGCCAGCGAAGGATGGTTTTCGTCGAGGGAGACGAAATCAGCCGCGGCGCCGGCGGCGATCCGCGACGGGCCGGCGCCGAGTGCGGTGCTGCCGCCATCGAGGGCGGCGTCGAACAGAGCCCGCCCGGTCGAGCCGCCGGCCACCGCCAGCACATTGCGGGCGCGGTGTGCGAGGCGCTGCGAATATTCGAGCTGGCGCAATTCATCCGGCAGGCCGATCAGCACGTTGGAATCCGAGCCGACGCCGAAGCGGCCGCCATGTTCGATGAACAGAGGTGCTGAAAAGGTGCCGTCGCCGAGATTGGCCTCGGTGATCGGGCAAAGCCCGGCAATGGCGCCGCTTCTGGCCATGCCGGTTGTCTCATCCTCGGTCATGTGGGTGGCGTGGATCAGGCACCAACGCTTGTCGATCCCGGCATTGGCGAGCAGCCATTCGACCGGTCGCGCACCCGACCACGCCAGGCAATCCTCGACCTCCTTCACCTGCTCGGCGACGTGGATGTGGATCGGTCCGTCCGGCGCAATGGCGGCAACAGCGCTGAGTTCCTCCGGCGTCGCGGCGCGCAGGCTGTGCGGGGCGACGCCGACGACAGCCTGATTCAACGCACGAACCGATTCGCGGCATTTCTCAACCAGCAGGGAGAAGCAATTCACATCGTTGATGAATCGCCGCTGGCCTTCATTGGGCGCAGCGCCGCCAAAGGACGAATGCGCATAAAACACCGGCAGCAGCGTCAGGCCGATACCGATCTCGGCGGATGCAGCGGCAATGCGCTCGGCCATTTCGGCAAGGTTGGCATAGGCATTTCCATCGCGGTCATGGTGGAGATAGTGGAATTCGCCGACGCGCGAAAAACCGGCTTCCAGCATCTCGACATAGAGCTGCGCGGCGACCGCCTCGACCTGGTCCGGCGTCATCGACAGCGCGAAGCGGTACATCACCTCGCGCCAGCTCCAGAAGCTGTCGGCGGAGGGACCGCGCAGTTCGGCAAGCCCGGCCATGCCGCGCTGGAAGGCATGGCTGTGCAGGTTCGGCATGCCGGGTACCAGAATGGCGTGGCGTTCGTCGTCGGCCTGCTGCGAAGAGCCCGGCTCGACCGTCGCGATGCGACCATCCGTGACGACGATCCGCACCTTGTCATGCCAGCCATCGGCCAGCAGCGCCTGTTCCGCAAAGATCGCCGTCACGTTTTTCTCCGCATTCCATCAACAATGCACTTGCAGCGCGTTTCGATATGTATATACATAATCGCCATTCAAGCAACGGAAAAAGATGATGGCGGACAAAAGCCGGGCAGGGGGCCTTCAGCTTTGGCGCAATGCGCGCCTGGCAACCATGGCCGACGGCGTTGCCGGACTGGGCATCGTCGAAAAGGGCGCGATCATCGCCCGTGACGGCGTCATCGTCTATGCCGGTCCGGAAGCCGAGATGCCGTCAGCGTTGGCTCAGGGCAGCGAGACTACCGATTGCGAAGGCCGCTGGATTACGCCCGGCCTGATCGACTGCCACACCCATCTCATCCATGCCGGCAACCGTGCCAACGAGTTCGAGATGCGGCTGGCCGGCGCCACCTATGAAGAGGTCGCCAGAGCCGGCGGTGGCATCGTCTCGACGGTCAAAGCCACGCGTGCAGCGCACGAGGATGAATTGGTCAGACAGAGCCTGCCGCGCCTCGACGCTTTGATTGCCGAGGGCGTGACGACCGTCGAAATCAAGTCGGGCTACGGCCTTAGCCATATGCATGAGAGATGGTCGCTACGTGCGGCGCGGCGGCTGGGCACAATGCGGGATGTGTCCGTGGTCACCACTTTTCTCGGCGCACACACACTACCGCAGAATCTGGGCGATCTTTCCGTGCCGTCGGAGCCCTATCGCGACAAGGACGAATACATCGACAATATCGTCGACAATATTCTGCCCGCCATCGCCGTCGAGGGCCTGGCGGATGCCGTTGATGGGTTCTGCGAAGGCATTGCCTTCTCGCCGGAGCAAATCGCCCGCGTGTTCGACAAGGCCAAGGCGCTTGGCCTGCCGGTAAAGCTCCATGCCGACCAGCTGTCCAATTTGCATGGCGCCGAACTCGCCGCCCGCTATGGTGCGCTGTCGGCAGACCATCTCGAATACACCGATGAAGCAGGTGCCGCAGCCATGGCCAAGGCCGGCACCGTGGCGACGATCCTACCCGGCGCCTACTATTTCATCCGCGAAACCAGGAAGCCGCCGATCGGCCTGTTTCGCCAGCACGGCGTCAAGATGGCGGTCGCCACCGACAACAATCCCGGGACGTCGCCGCTGACCTCGCTGTTGCTGACCATGAACATGGCCGCGACGCTTTTCGGCCTGACCGTCGAGGAATGCCTGGCCGGCACCACTCGCGAGGCTGCCCGCGCGCTGGGATTGTTCGGCGAGACCGGCACGCTGGAGGCAGGAAAATCCGCCGACCTGGCGATCTGGGACGTCGAGCGTCCGGCCGAACTCGTCTACCGCATGGGCTTCAACCCGCTCCATGCCCGCATCTGGAGAGGACAATGACCGAACTTAACCTGAAGCCCGGCAATGCGACGCTGGCCGACTGGCGCGCTATCTATCGCGGCGCCGTGCCGAAGCTCGACGCCTCCTGCCGTCCGAAGATCAAGGCCAGCGCCGAGGCAGTCGCCCGCATCGTCGCCAAGGGCGAGCCGGTCTATGGTATCAATACCGGCTTCGGCAAACTGGCCAGCGTCCGCATTCCGGCCGAGGATCTAGAGGCCTTGCAGCGCAACATCGTTTTGTCGCATGCCGCCGGCGTCGGCGAGCCGATGCCGGTCGCTGTGGTTCGGTTGATGATGGCGCTGAAGCTCGCCAGCCTGGCGCAGGGCGCGTCGGGCGTGCGGCCGCAAACGATCGAGTTGCTGGAAGCGATGCTGGCCAACGACGTCATCCCCGTCGTGCCGGCGCAAGGCTCGGTTGGCGCCTCCGGCGATCTCGCGCCGCTGTCGCACATGACGGCAGTGATGATCGGCGTTGGCGAATGCTTTACCCCGCATGGCCGCTTCCCGGCCAAGGTCGCTTTCGTCTCGCACGGCCTGGAGCCGGTGACGCTTGGCGCCAAGGAAGGCCTGGCGCTGCTCAACGGCACGCAGTTCTCCACCGCCTATGCGTTGGCCGCTCTCTTCGAGGCCGAAGTGCTTTACCAGTCGGCGCTGGTCGCCGGCGCGCTGTCGACCGACGCCGCCAAGGGTTCGGACGCGCCCTTCGATCCGCGCATCCATCTCCTCAGAAAACATCCCGGCCAGATCGAGACGGCGGAAGCGCTGCGCAACCTGATGGCCGGCAGCGCCATTCGTGAATCTCACCGCGTCGGCGACGAGCGCGTGCAGGATCCGTACTGCCTGCGCTGCCAGCCGCAGGTGATGGGTGCTGCACTCAGCGTGCTGCGCCAGGCTGCCGATACGCTCGGCACCGAGGCCAATGGCGTCACCGACAATCCGCTGATCTTCGCCGAGGACGATACTGCGCTTTCAGGCGGCAATTTCCACGCCGAGCCCGTGGCTTTCGCTGCCGACATGATCGCGCTTGCCGTCTGCGAGATCGGCTCGCTGTCGGAGCGCCGCATCGCCATGCTGGTAGACCCCGCGCTGTCCGGCATGCCGGCCTTCCTGACGCCGAAGCCCGGCCTGAACTCCGGCTTCATGATCCCGCAGGTGACGGCGGCGGCGCTCGTCTCTGAGAACAAGCAGAAGGCCTATCCGGCAAGTGTCGATTCCATCCCGACCTCGGCCAACCAGGAAGACCATGTATCGATGGCCGCACACGGCGCTCGCCGGCTGATCGGCATGATCGAAAACGCCACGGCCGTCATCGGCATCGAACTCTTGGCCGCCGCGCAGGGCTGCGATTTCCATGCGCCGCTGGCGTCGAGTGCAGCTCTGGAAGCTGTTCGCAAGCTGGTCCGCGCCGAGGTGCCGCATCTCGACAATGACCGGCATTTCCACCCTGACATGGAAAAAGCCATCGCCATGGTGCGCAGCGGCGCTGCCATCAAGGCTGCGAGCGCGGTGACATTGCCTTCGATCTCGGGAGTCTGACATGACCGACTGGCTGACAGTGACCGAAGGCACGGCACCCCTGTTGGTGTCGATCCCGCACACGGGTATCGATCTCGCCGGCATCGACAATCGGCTGGTCTCGCCCTGGCTCGGCCGCCGCGATTGCGACTGGTGGATCGACAATCTCTACGATTTTGCCGCCGGCCTTGGCGCGACTGTCGTGCACACGTCGATCTCGCGCACCGTCATCGACGTCAACCGCGATCCCTCCGGCGCCTCGCTCTATCCCGGGCAGACGACAACGACGCTATGCCCGACCGAGACCTTCGACGGCGATCCGCTGTATCTGCCCGGCGCGGAACCGACGCCGTCGGAGATAGACCAGCGCCGCATAGCGTATTTCGTGCCCTACCATGAAATGCTGGCGGCCCAGGCCGTCAGGCTGCGCGGCCTGCATGAGAAGGTCGTCATTTACGATTGCCACTCGATCCGTTCGGTGCTGCCGCGGCTGTTCTATGGCACGCTGCCGGTGTTCAATCTCGGCACCAATGACGGCCAGACCGCGGACCCAATGCTTCAGGCGCTGGTCGGCCAGATCATGGCCGAAAGCGGTGAAAGCAATGTCATCAACGGTCGTTTCAAGGGCGGCTGGATCACCCGCTATTTCGGCAATCCGCAAGCCGGCTACCATGCGCTGCAGATGGAACTTGCCGATCGCGGCTATTTGCGCGAGCCCGAGGGCAAGGGCGAACCGGACAATTGGCCGGTGCCTTATGATGCCGAGTTCGCCGCGCCGATGCGCGCCACACTGACGAAAATCCTCCAATCCGCCATTGACTGGGCCGGGCGCTGAGACGCCGCCTTACTCCAAAGGGACAATGATGAACAATCCTCGCCACAACATCCGCGAAGTGCGCGCGCCCCGCGGCGACAAGCTCAACGCCAAATACTGGACGACCGAAGCGCCGCTGCGCATGCTGATGAACAACCTCGATCCCGATGTCGCCGAAAACCCCAATGAGCTCGTCGTCTATGGCGGCATCGGCCGGGCCGCGCGCACCTGGAACGATTTCGACAGCATCGTCGCCTCGTTGAAGACCCTCAATGAAGACGAGACGCTGCTGGTCCAGTCCGGCAAGCCGGTCGGCGTCTTCCGGACGCACACCGATGCGCCGCGCGTGCTGATCGCCAACTCCAACATCGTGCCGCATTGGGCGACCTGGGACAAATTCAACGAACTCGATAAAAAAGGCCTGATGATGTACGGCCAGATGACGGCCGGCTCCTGGATCTATATCGGCACGCAAGGCATCGTGCAGGGCACCTACGAGACCTTCGTCGAGGCCGGCCGCCAGCACTACAATGGCAACCTTACGGGCAAATGGATCCTGACCGGCGGCCTCGGCGGCATGGGCGGCGCCCAGCCGCTTGCCGCCGTCATGGCCGGCGCCTGCTGCCTCGCCATCGAATGCAATCCGGACTCGATCGATTTCCGGCTGCGCACCCGCTATGTCGACGAGAAGGCCGAGACGCTCGACGAAGCGATGGAAATGATCGAGCGCTGGACCAAGGCCGGCGAGGCGAAGTCGGTCGGCCTGCTCGGCAATGCGGCCGACATCGTGCCGGAAATGTTCAAGCGGGGCATCCGCCCCGACATGGTCACCGACCAGACCTCGGCGCATGACCCGATTAACGGCTATCTGCCCAAGGGCTGGACGATGGCTGAGTGGCGCGAGAAGCGCGTCTCCGATCCCAAGGCTGTCGAGAAGGCCGCCCGCGCCTCAATGCGCGAGCATGTCGAGGCGATGGTCGCGTTCTGGAATGCCGGCGTGCCGACGCTCGACTATGGCAACAACATCCGCCAGGTCGCCAAGGACGAAGGCTTCGAGAACGCCTTTGCTTTCCCGGGTTTCGTGCCGGCCTATATAAGGCCGCTGTTCTGCCGTGGCATCGGCCCGTTCCGCTGGGCTGCTCTTTCGGGCGATCCCGAGGATATCTACAAGACGGACGCCAAGGTGCGCGAACTCACCCCCGGCAACACCCATCTGCACAACTGGCTGGACATGGCACGTGAGCGCATCGCCTTTCAGGGCCTGCCGGCGCGCATCTGCTGGGTCGGCCTCGGCGACCGCCACAGGCTGGGGCTCGCCTTCAACGAGATGGTGGCCAGGGGCGAACTCAAGGCGCCCGTCGTCATCGGCCGCGACCACCTCGATTCCGGCTCGGTGGCTTCGCCCAACCGCGAGACGGAAGCGATGAAGGACGGCTCCGACGCCGTCTCCGACTGGCCGCTGCTCAATGCGTTGCTCAACACCGCGTCGGGCGCAACCTGGGTGTCGCTGCATCATGGCGGTGGCGTCGGCATGGGCTTCTCGCAGCATGCCGGCATGGTCATCGTCGCCGACGGCACGCCGGACGCCGCAAGGCGCCTGCAGCGCGTGTTGTGGAACGATCCGGCGACAGGCGTCATGCGCCACGCCGATGCCGGCTACGACATCGCCATCGAGTGCGCGAAGGAGCACCAGCTCAATCTGCCCGGTATTTTAGGCTGATTGGCTTAAATGATGCGCATCCTACGGGCCGCCGACTACCGGGTCATGCCGTGGAAGAATGGCGGCGGCACGACCACCGAGATCGCCGTCTCGCCGGACGGCGCCGGCCTGGACGATTTCGACTGGCGCGTTTCGATGGCGCGAGTCGAGGATAGCGGGCCGTTCTCGGGCTTTGCCGGCGTCGACCGCACGCTGGCCGTGCTGGAAGGCGAGGGCATCGTCCTCGACATTGCTGGCCGGCGGCCGGCCGAAGTGACGGCGGCTTCCGCCCCGCTGTCCTTCCCGGCCGATGTGCCGACCTCGGCGGCGCTGATCTCCGGTCCGATCACCGACCTCAACGTCATGACCCGCCGCGGGCGGGCCATGCACACGGTCGAGCGCCTGGTGATCTCGGTTCCGACCGATATCCGGCCGACCAGCGCTATGACCCTGATCCTGCCGTTCGACGGTGAGGTCGGCGTGACCGGCGCGACATCGTCGCGCCTCGGACCTCGCGACACGCTGTTGCTCGGACCGCAGGCCGCGAAACTGCGGCTTGAACCGGTGCGGCCGACGATCGTGTTCGTCGTCCGGATAGCCAGCCTGGGCTAGCCGCACCGCCAGCACAACGATTAACGCCTGTTGCCAAACATGATCGCACGCCGGAGAAATCTGGCGTAAGCTGTTGTCTGGATCACGAAAAAGCCCGAATCCTTCCGTCGTTCCAAGGCGGACGGGAGGGCAGGGGTGCTCGTCCTTAAGTTGTCGAAAGCCCCACTTAAAATATCGAAGGGATAACGCCTCTGGCGTGGTGCGAAGCAAAACTTTCGGCCAGTGTAATCATGCAACCAATTGCATTTGAATCGGTTTTAGGGACATTGCCGTGGCGGTGGCGCCGCATCGCGTCCCCCATGCGGAATTTTCAATGAATATCCAGACAAATCCTGCCCATATCGAAAAGTCCAGCGCCGGCTTCCCGGTCATCACCGAAGAGCCGATACGCTCCAATTTCCTGCCCGAAGAGCGGCTGCGCGCGCTGGGCGAAAGCCTTGCCAAGGGCGACATCAAGGACCTGTTCGGCCTGACGCCGTTCGATTTCCAGGCCCGCATCCGCGACAGCGCCAAGAAAATCCTCGAAGTCTACCGCTCGACCAATGCCGCCCAGGCCAAGGGCGAAACCATCACGCCTGCCGCGCAATGGCTGCTCGACAACAATTATCTCGTCGAGGAGACCATTTTTCAGGTCAAGCGCGACCTGCCGCGCCGTTTCTACCGGCAGTTGCCGACCCTGGAAGTGGCCGATCGCGCCGCGGTGCCGCGCGCGCTGGCCCTGGCCTGGAGCTATGTCGCCCATTCCGACAGTTCGGTTTCGGCGACCATGTTCAAATCCATCGTCGAGGGTTTTCAGTCGGTCGAGCCGCTCAAGATCGGCGAGCTCTGGGCGCTGCCGTCGCTGCTGCGCTTCGTTTTGATCGAGAATCTGCGCCGCATCGCCGTGCGCGTCGACCGCACCAGGCAGATGCGCCATATCGCCAACGAGGTCGCCGACCGCGTGCTGGCGACCGACGACAATGCAGACCGCCGGAAGATCCTGTCGGGCTACGGCGCGCATGCGCAGGACACCACCTTCGCCACCCAGTTGCTCTACCGCCTGCGCGACGGCTCGCAGAATGCCGGCAGGGCGCTGGAATGGCTGGAGGTCGAGCTCGAGAAAACCGGCTCCGACGCCGAGGAATTCATCATTTCCGAGCATCGCACGCTGTCCAGCGGCAATGTCACCACCGGCAACATCATCCGCGGCCTGCGCCTCATCAACGACGTCGACTGGACGGTGTGGTTCGAGGGCGTCAGCCGCATCGACACGCTGTTGCGCGAGCGCACCGATTTCGCCGCGCTCGATTTCTTTTCGCGCGACCAGTACCGCACGTCGATCGAGCAACTGGCGCGCCGTTCCGACCTGTCCGAATTCCGTGTCGCCGAAAAGGCCATCGAGCTGGCCAGCCATGTTCCCGGGGTCACCGATGCCTCCGGCGTGCCGGATGCATCAGCCGATCCGGCCATGCATACCGATGTCGGCTTCTTCCTGGTCGGCCCGCGCCGGCCGGATCTGGAAAAGGCGATCGGCTATCGGCCGCCCTTCCATGTGACCTTCAAGCGCGCCTTCACCGCCACGGGCTGGCTCGGCATCGTTGTGCCGGTCTTCCTGCTGACGGTGCTACTGCTGGTTGTCTCCGGCAATGCGCTTGCCCATCTCGGCCTGTCGGTGGAATCCATCACGCTGATGCTGGCGCTGTTTGCGGTGCCTGCCAGCGAAGGCGCGCTCGCCTTCTTCAACACCGTTGTTTCACTGTTCCTGAAGCCGACGCGGCTCGTCGGCTATGATTACAAGCACGGCATTCCGGCGGCATCACGCACCTTGGTCGTGGTGCCGTCGCTGATCGGCTCGCGCGATGATGTCGAGGAAAACATCCGCAACATCGAGGTGCATCACCTCGCCAACACGGCCGAAGAAATCCATTTCGCGCTGCTGTCCGACTGGCCGGATTCCAAGACCGAGATCGACGCCGCCGACATCGAGATCCTGCAATATGCGCGCGACGAGATCGCCAGGCTCAATGCCCGTTATCCCTCGGAAGGCGCGCCGCGTTTCTATATCCTGCATCGCCGCCGGCTCTACAACCAGGCGCAGGGCGCCTGGATGGGCTGGGAGCGCAAGCGCGGCAAGCTGCATGAGCTGAACCTTCTCTTGCGCGGCGACAGCGACACCACCTTCCTGCCGCTCGACGTGCCGCTGCCGGAAAAGGTCGTCTATGTCATGACGCTCGACGCCGACACGCGCACCACGCGCGACGCCGTGTCGTCACTGGTCGGCAAGCTCGCCCATCCGCTCAACCGCCCGCATTTTGACGCGACAAAGCGCGTCGTTACCGCCGGCTACACCATTCTGCAGCCGCGCATCACAGCCTCGCTCACCAGCGGCGACGACGCTTCTTTCTTCCAGCGCGTCTTCTCGTCCAACAGCGGTCTCGATCCTTACGTCTTTGCCGTCTCGGATCTCTACCAGGACGTCTTCAGCGACGGCTCCTTCACCGGCAAGGGCCTTTATCACGTCGACGCTTTCGAGGCGGCGCTGCAGGGCCGCATCGAGGAAAACACCGTCCTCAGCCACGATCTGCTCGAAGGTGCGCTGGCGCGCGCAGCACTTGTCACCGACGTCGAACTGGTCGAGGACTATCCTACCCGCTACTCGGTCGACGCCTCGCGCCACCACCGCTGGGCGCGCGGCGACTGGCAGCTGCTGCGCTTCATCTTCTCGCCGCGTTCCGGCGTGCCGGCGCTGTCGCGCTGGAAGATGGTCGACAATCTGCGCCGCTCGCTGACCCCGATCTTCTGGGTGATGGCGGCGATCGCCGGCTGGACGCTGCTGCCCTTCACGCAGGCCGCGCAGTGGCAGGCGCTGCTGATCCTGTCGCTGTTCATGGCGCCGACCTTCGATGTCGTCAACGCCATCCTGCCCAAGAGCGGCGACCAGACGCCGCGCGGCCATTTCTCCGCACTGGCGCACGACACCGTCTTCGGCACGGCCCTTGTGGCGCTGAAAGTGCTGTTGATGGCGCACAATGCCTGGATGATGGGCGACGCCATCGTGCGCACGCTCTACCGCCTGTTCGTCAGCCGCCAGAACCTGCTGGAATGGCGCACCGCGTCGCAGGCGCACAAGGGCGGCGACAACGATATCGGCTCCTATTACAGCATGATGTATGGCGCCGTGATCATCGGCGTCGTCGGTCTCGCTATCCCCGTGCTGGCCGATTCCACCGGTGCCTTCGTCGCCTTCTTCTTCGCTCTGTTCTGGATCGGTTCGCCGGCGGTTGCCTGCTGGATCAGCCGCTCGGCCGAGACCGAGGACCGCCTGCGCATATCGCAAGCCGACATCCACGCGCTGCGCACCGTGGCGCGCCGCACCTGGCATTATTTCGAAACCTTCGTCACGGCCGAGCACCACAATCTGCCGCCCGACAATTTCCAGGAAAGCCCGGCGCCGGTTGTGGCGCCGCGGACGTCGCCGACCAATATCGGCGTCTACCTGCTGTCGGTGGTGTCGGCACGCGATTTCGGCTGGATTGCGCTCTCCGACGCCATCACTCGCATCGACGCCACGATGACGACCATCGAGAGCATGCCGCGCAACCGCGGCCACCTCTTCAACTGGTACGACACCACGACGCTCAAGCCGCTCTATCCGCTCTACATCTCGGCCGTCGACAGCGGCAATCTGGCCGGACATCTGGTCGCGGTGGCGGCGGCCTGTGCCGAGTGGGCGGAAGCCCCGTCCGTTCACCTGCAGGGCGATTTCGAAGGCGTCCTCGACACGGTGAGTATCCTCGACGAGAGCCTCGAGGAATTGCCTGACGACCGCCGGCAACTGCGGCCGTTGCGCCAGCGTCTGGCCGATCGCCTCGATGGCATGCGGCGCGCCGTCATGACCATCAAGGCGCAGCCGGAGATGGCCTCGATCCGCACCATTAACCTGGCCGTGCTTGCCGGCGAGATCCGCAAGCTCGCCACCGCCATCCACACCGAGGCCGGATCGCAGCGCAGCGACATTATCGCCGACTGGGCGGCACGGCTGGAAGCGACCTGCGAGGCGCATGTGCATGACTCGCACAGCGACGAAAACGCCGTCGAAGCCTTGCGCGCCAAGCTGCTGGCGCTGCGCGAACGCTGCCGCCGCTATGCCTTCGAGATGGATTTCTCTTTCCTGATGCGTCAGGAGCGCAAACTGCTCTCGATCGGCTACCGGGTCGAGGAGCACCAGCTCGATGAGAGCTGCTACGATCTGCTCGCCTCCGAGGCGCGGCTGACCAGCCTGTTCGCCATCGCCAAGGGTGACCTGCCGACGGAGCATTGGTTCCGGCTTGGAAGGCCGATCGTCGAGATCGGCTTCCAGGGTGCGCTGATGTCCTGGTCGGGCTCGATGTTCGAGTATCTGATGCCGCCACTGGTGATGAAGGAACCGCAGGGCTCGATCCTCAACCAGACCAGCAAGCTGATCATCAAGCGTCAGATCCAGTACGCGCGTTCGAAGAACGTGCCCTGGGGCATTTCGGAAGCGGCCTACAATGCCCGCGACCGCGAACTGACCTACCAGTATACCAATTTCGGCGTGCCCGGACTTGGCCTCAAGCGCGGCCTTGGCCAGAACACGGTGATCGCCCCTTACGCCACGATCCTCGCGGCGCAGTTCACACCGCGCGAATCCGTCCAGAATCTGGCTAGGCTGCGCTCCATCGGCGCTCTCGGCCGGCATGGCTTTTACGACGCCGTCGACTTCACGCCGCAGCGCGTGCCGGAAGGCACCGACCACGCTGTTGTCCTGAACTACATGGCGCATCACTCCGGCATGTCGATCGCCGCCGTTGCCGACGCCATCTTCGAGGGCCGGCTGCGCGACCGCTTCCACAGCGATCCGGTGATCGAGTCTGCCGAACTCCTGCTGCAGGAGAGGGCGCCGCGCGACATCCCGACCGCCACGGTCAGGACCGAAGCCGACGAGCGCTCGAAGGACGAGACCGAGGTCGAGAGCCCGGATTCGCGCATCGTCCTCGACCCGCTGAGGGCGTTGCGCGCCACCAGCGTCATGTCCAATGGCCGCTACTCCGTCATGGTCTCGGCCACCGGTTCCGGTTACAGCCGCTGGGGCGAACTCGCCGTCACCCGTTGGCAGCCCGACCCGACCGAAGACCGGCTCGGCTCCTACATCTTCCTGCGCGACGCCGGCAGCGGCGACTGGTGGTCGGCCACCGCGGAGCCGAAGCAGGCGACCGGCGAGAGAGTGCAGACGCTGTTTTCCGACGACAAGGCGAGCTTCGTCAAAACAGTGGGCTCGCTGCGTTCGGAGGTCGAATGCATCGTCATCTCGGAAGGCAATGGCGAGGGACGGCGCGTCACGCTCTACAACGACGGCGCCACTGACCGGCATATCGAGGTGACCTCCTTTGCCGAGCTGGTGCTGGGCAACGAAGCCTCCGACAATGCCCATCCTGCGTTCTCGAAAATGTTTATCGAGACCGAGATCGCTGCCAATAACGGCGCCATCTTTGCCACCAGGCGCAAGCGCGAGAAGAACGAGCCTGACGTCACCATGGTGCATTTCGTCACCGATCCGTCCGGGTCGGCGCGCGATGCCGAGGCCGAAACCGACCGCCGTGCCTTCATCGGCCGTGGCCGTACCATCGCGGAAGCGGCGGCCTTCGATCCCGGCGCCAAGCTTGGCGGTCACCACGGCTTCACCCTCGATCCGGTAGCGGCCCTGCGCCGCCAGGTGCGGGTGCCGGCCAACAAGAAGATATCGCTGACCTTCTGGACCGCCGTCGGCGCCAACCGCGCCGAACTGGACGAGGCCATCGCCAGGCTCGACCATCCCGAAAGTTTTGCTCGCCAGGCGATGCTTGCCTGGACGCGTTCGCAGGTGCAGACCCGCCATCTTGGTCTCAGCCTGACCGACGCCGCCAACGTGCAGAAGCTGGCGCGCTTCCTGATCTATCCCGATCCGTTCCTGCGCCTGCCCGGCGAATCCATCGCTTCGGGGCTGGGCAAGCAGTCCAGCCTGTGGCCGACCAGCATTTCGGGCGATTTCCCGATCTTCCTGGTCCGCATCGGCGACGTGGCCGACCTCGAAATTGTCGCCCAGGCGCTGCGCTTCCAGGAGTATATGCGCGCCCGCGGCATGATGATCGACTTCGTGGTCGTCAACGAGCAGGCATCGTCCTATGTCCAGGACCTGCAGCGCGCGGTCGAAACGCTGTGCGAAAACAGCCGCCTGCGCGGCAAGGAACTCGGGCCGCGCCAGCACATCTTCGCCGTGCGCCGCGACCTGATGGACGAGGCGACGTACAAGACGCTGCTGGCGGTTGCCCGCGTGGTTCTGCACACGCGCAACGGCACCATCTTCGACCAGATCGAACGCGCCGAGGCGGCAGCCTTGCAAGCACGCGATGGCCTGCAGCCGGCGGCCCCCGCGTCACTGCGCGAGCCGTCTCTGCCGGTGCCGGCGGCGCCTGCATACCATGCCGCGTCCGACAGCAGCGCCGACGGCAGCGGCCTCAGCCAGTGGAACGGCTTCGGCGGTTTCGAAGGCGATGGCCGTCACTATGTCACGCGTCTCACCGGCCGGCGCACGACTCCGCAGCCCTGGATCAACGTCGTCTCGAACGCCTCGTTCGGATTCCATGTCTCGGCCGAAGGCGCTGCCTTCACCTGGAGCCGCAACAGCCGCGATTACCAACTGACGCCATGGTCGAACGATCCGGTCACCAACCGGCCGGGCGAGGGCATCTACATCTACGATCAGGCCAGCGGCAAGGCATTCTCGCCGCTGGCTGCCGTGGTCCGCGATCCCTCGATGACCTATGAGACATGGCACGGCCAGGGCTTCTCGACCTTCCGATCCAAACGCGGCCCGCTGTCAATGGATCTGACGCACGTCGTCGATCCCGTCGATCCAGTGAAGATCACGCGGCTGCGCATCCAGAACTCGGGCTCGGCGCCGGCGCGGCTGCGCATCTATGCCTATGCCGAATGGGTTCTCGGCAGCCATCGCTCGAGCACGGCTGCGACCATCATCCCGTCCAGGGATCCAGCGACCGGCGCGCTTCTGGCGCAAAACCCCTACGGTCTCGATTTCGGCGACCGGGTGGCCTTCCTGGCCGCCACCGGTCCGGTGCATTCGGTGACAGCCGATCGTGGCGAGTTCATCGGCAGGCAGGGCACCAGCGCCTTCCCGCATACTGTCGTCAGCGGCGCCGGCCTGTCGGGCCGCGTCGAGGCCGGCGACGATCCGTGCGCAGCTGTCGCCAGCGACATCGACATCCCTGCCGGCGGCGACGTCACGCTGGTCTGGCTGCTTGGCGACGCCGCTACATCAGCCGAAGCGAGCGCGTTGGTGCAGACCCATTCGGGCAAGGATTTCGACCAGCGGCTGGCCGATAATGAACGCGTCTGGCGCGGCTTCCTCGACACCATCCAGGTCGAGACGCCCGACAAGGCGCTCGACGCCATGGTCAATCACTGGCTGCCCTATCAGAGCCTGGCCTGCCGCATCCGCGCCCGCTCGGCCTTTTATCAGGCAAGCGGCGCCTTCGGCTTCCGCGACCAGCTACAGGACACGCTGGCCCTGCTTGCGCATGATCCGAAACTGGCGCGCAACCAGATCCTCAATGCGGCGCGCCGGCAGTTCCCCGAAGGCGACGTCCAGCATTGGTGGTTGCCGCGCACCGACGCCGGCGTGCGCACTATGATCTCCGACGATGTGGTCTGGCTGGCGCATGCCACCAATCGCTACATCGAGGTGACCGGCGATACAGGGATCCTGAAGGAGCAGCTGCCTTTCATCGACGGGCAGGTGTTGGGCGAGGGCGAGCACGACGCCTTCTTCACGCCGGAAATCTCCAAGACGAGCGCTTCGCTTTACGACCATTGCGCGCGCGCGCTCGACCTTGCGGTCAAGCGCAGCAGCCCGGCCGGGCTGCCGCTGATCCTCGGCGGCGACTGGAACGACGGCATGAACCGCGTCGGCGAAGCCGGCAAGGGGGAGAGTGTCTGGCTCGGCTGGTTCCTTTTGAAGACGCTGGGCGACTTTACCACCGTGGCCAAGGGGCAGGGCGACACCAAGCGGGCGCAGGCCTGGACAAAACACGCCGATGTGCTGAAGCGGGCGCTGGAAAGCACCGCCTGGGACGGCCAGTGGTATCGCCGCGGCAGCTACGATGACGGCACGCCGCTTGGCTCGCACAATTCGGACGAGTGCAAGATCGACTCCATCGCGCAGTCGTGGAGCGTGCTCTCCGGCGAGGGCGACCCCGCGCGCTCGACCACGGCGATGCAGCAGGCGACGAACCTGCTGGTCGACGACAAGCTCAAGATCGTCAAACTGTTTACCCCGGCCTTCCAGAACACGAGAAAGGACCCTGGTTACATCAAGAGTTATCCGCCGGGCGTGCGCGAGAACGGCGGCCAGTACACCCATGCGGCGACCTGGTTCGTGATCGCGCTCGCCGAAATGGGCCGCACCGACGATGCCTATCGCTGCTTCTCGATGCTGAACCCGGTCAACCATGCGCTCGACGATGCATCGGCCGAGCATTATCGCGTCGAGCCGTACGTCGTCGCCGCCGACATCTATTCCGGTGAGGACAAGGGCGGTCGCGGCGGCTGGACCTGGTATACGGGCTCAGCGGGATGGCTCTACCGTGCTGCGGTCGAAGGCATTCTGGGCATTGAGCGGCGGGGCAAGCAGATCACGTTCCGGCCGAAACTGCCCAGCCATTGGGACGGCTATTCTGCCACGCTGAAGATGCTGGGGTCGGAGATCAAGGTTCGCGTCATCCGCGACAAAAAGGCCAAATCAATCTCGCTCGAAGTCAATGGAACCAAGACAAAATCTTCCGGTTTTCAGCCGAAAGCCGGCGACAAGACCGAGGTGGTCGTCAAGATACCCTCGTAAAATCAAAGGCTTCAGGTTATTGACGCGCGCCTTTCGAGGCGCGCGTTTTCTACTTCGGCATGCTCCTGACGCAGAACGGCGTGCCTTCCCGATAACGGCGGTCCAAGCGTGCAGTGACTAAAAATGTGGCAGCGCCAGCTGCTGCCATGATTTTGCCGCAAGACTGACATTTCACCTTTTATCTCAAACCGTTAGGTGATCACGGCAGATTTCGCAACGTCGTCATCTTTTGTTCGCAGAATGGGAACGGAAGAGGTAGACGGGCATTGTTTTGCGACCCGTTAACCGGTACGTGTCAAGAAATGGTGCGGTGCACAATAATGTTTTGGGCGGAGTAGCTGAAGTGTCACTTCTGCAAATCTACTGGAGAGCGCTGGGTTATCTCGCAGCCGACAGGAAGCGCGTTGCGTTTATCTGCGGTGCGAATGTCGCGCTCGCCATTATCGCCATCCTCGAGCCGATCATGTTCGGCCGGGTAATCGACGCCATCTCCGATAAGGGTTCGGTGTTTTCGACGCTGGCGCTGTGGGCCGGTCTCGGCGCCTTTAACATCGTCGCCTTCGTGCTGGTGGCGCGCGGCGCCGACCGTTTTGCCCACAAGCGGCGCAGCGAGGTGCTGTGCCAGTCGTTCGAGCGCGTGATCACCATGCCGCTCGCCTGGCACCACCAGCGCGGCACCTCCAACGCGCTGCACACGCTGCTGCGCGCCGTCGAGACGCTGTTCAGCCTGTGGCTTGAATTCATGCGCCAGCATCTGTCGACGGCGGTTGCGCTGGCTCTGCTGATTCCGACCGCGATAAGCATGGATCTTCGCATGTCGCTGGTGCTAATGGCGCTGGGCGTTCTCTATGTCGGCATCGGCCGGCTTGTGATGAAGCGCACCAAGGCGGGCCAGGCCGCGGTCGAGCGCCACTACCATCAGGTCTTCGCGCATGTGACCGACTCGGTCAGCAATGTCGCCGTGCTGCAGAGCTACAACCGTCTCGGTCACGAGGCCGATACGCTGCGCCGCTATGTCAAGAACCTGCTCGACGCGCAGAACCCGGTGCTCGACTGGTGGGCGATGGCCAATGCGTTGCACCGCCTGTCGTCGACCATTTCGATGATGGTTGTGCTTTTGATCGGCGCCTATCTGGTCACCCATGGCCAGCTCAAGATCGGCGACGTCATCGCCTTCACCGGCTTTGCCACGCTGCTGATTGCCCGCCTCGACCAGATGTCGGCTTTCGCCAACCAGATTTCGGAAGCCCGCGCCAAGCTCGAGGACTTCTATCACCTCGAGGATTCGGCCGCCGACTCCGCCGAGCCGGACGGCTTGCGCGACCTCACCAACGTCACCGGCCACGTCCGCTTCGAGAATGTCGGCTTCGAGTTTGCCAATTCGAGGCAGG
Source organism: Mesorhizobium sp. C416B (assembly GCF_030323165.1). Taxonomy (NCBI): domain Bacteria; kingdom Pseudomonadati; phylum Pseudomonadota; class Alphaproteobacteria; order Hyphomicrobiales; family Phyllobacteriaceae; genus Mesorhizobium; species Mesorhizobium sp. C416B. Next base: position 894,287 of record NZ_CP100471.1, on the reverse strand, counting down.
GCGTCGACGACGTCTCCTTCGAGGTCCAGGCCGGGCAGACGGTTGCCATCGTCGGCCCGACCGGCGCCGGCAAGACGACGCTGATCAACCTCTTGCAGCGCGTCTTCTCGCCGTCTCATGGCCGTATCCTGATCGACGGCATCGACACCCGCACGGTGACCCGCAAGTCGCTGCGTCATTCGATCGCCACCGTCTTCCAGGATGCCGGCCTGCTCAACCGCTCGATCGAGGACAACATCCGCGTCGGTCGTGCCGAGGCGACTTATGACGAGGTTCACGCCGCCGCCAATGCGGCTGCCGCGCAGGATTTTATCCTTGCCAAGAGCGCCGGCTATGACACCGTCGTTGGCGAGCGCGGCGGCCAGCTTTCGGGCGGCGAGCGTCAGCGCATCGCCATTGCCCGCGCCGTGCTCAAGGACGCACCGATTCTGGTGCTCGACGAGGCGACCAGCGCGCTCGATGTCGAGACCGAGGACCGCGTCAAGGAAGCCATCGACGAACTGAGGCGCAACCGCACCACCTTCATCATCGCCCACCGCCTGACCACCGTCCGCGACGCCGACCTGGTCGTGTTCATGGACAAGGGCAAGGTGGTCGAGATGGGCGGCTTCGCCGAACTGTCGCTGCGCAATGGCCGTTTCGCCAGCCTGCTGCGCGCCGGCGGTCTGCTCAACGACGAGGAAGTCCGCCGTCTCAGCCGCACGGTGAATATCGAAGCGGCGTAGCTTTTTTACCTCCCCCTTGTGGGGAGGTCGGACCCGTAGGGTCCGGGTGGGGGTAGTGCCCCACCACCCCCACCCCGCTGCTTCGCAGCGACCCTCCCCACGAGGGGGAGGGTAAATAAGACTGCGACACTCCCTCGATTGCCCCGAACGCGCCGCCGGTCTATCTAGACCTTATGAGCGACACCTCCTCACGCCTCGCCGGCTGGACCGACCTCGCCAACCCGACGCGCTTTGTCGGGCTGGCCGACAGGCTGGTGCCGTGGCTGGCGTCGATCGCCGCGATCCTGCTCGCCATCGGTCTCTATATGAGCTTTGCCGCGCCTGAGGATTTCCAGCAAGGCATCACGGTGCGCATCATGTATATCCACGTGCCTTTCGCCTGGCTCGCCATGATGTGCTACACGGTGATGGCGGTCGCCGCGCTCGGTACGCTGGTCTGGCGCCATCCCTTGGCCGATGTCGCCCTGAAATCGGCAGCCCCGATCGGCGCCACCTTCACCGCGCTTGCGCTGGTCACCGGCTCCATCTGGGGCAAGCCGATGTGGGGCACCTGGTGGGTCTGGGACGCGCGTCTGACCTCGGTCTTCATCCTCTTTCTTATGTATCTCGGCATCATCGCGCTGACGCGTGCGCTCGACGACGCCAGCCGTGCCGCCTGGGCCGCCGCCATCATCACGCTCGTCGGCTTCATCAATATCCCGATCATCAAATTCTCGGTCGACTGGTGGAACACGCTGCACCAGCCGGCCTCGGTGTTCCGGCTCGGCGGACCGACGATCGATCCCAGCCTGCTATGGCCGCTGCTGGTGATGGCGCTCGGCTTCACCGTGCTGTTCTTCGCGCTGCACCTGACGGTGATGCGCACCGAGATCCGCCGCCGGCGGGTGATCTCCATGCGCAGGGTGGCGGCAAGGCAGGCCGACTAGCGCGATCTCAAACGGAAGGGACAGCCATGCGCCTGCCGCCAGAAACATTAGCATGTGCTGCTATGTTGCGGTGCGGCAACAAGAATTCTCAAAAGATCGTTCCCGACCTCGCTTTGCTCCTTGATCTCGTTTGCGTTCTTGACAGCTCGGCCGCCAAGCAAGAGTGATATTAGTCACTAGTTGTTGCGAGGGGATTCGACGATGAAACTGTGCCTGCTGGCTGGCGTTTCGACATTTGCATTGGCGCTTGGCTGGAGTTCGGCCTACGCCGCAGACGCGCTTGTCGACGTGCCGAGGGCGGAGGATCTCTGGTACGTCACGCTCTTCGGCGGCGCCAGCTTTGCCAACAATGTGAAGACGGACTACGATAGTGGTCGGTATTCCGTGGATCTTGACAGTGGGTTCGTGATCGGCGGCGCTGTCGGTCGGCGGATCAACGACACGTTCCGCGTGGAAGGCGAACTGTCCTACGCGCGCTACAAGGCAAGCGAGTACAGCTTCAGCTTCCCTCCTGCCGACCAAGGTTCCGGCCCAGCTTCCGGCAATCTGTCGGCCACCTATCTTCTCGCCAACGTCTGGGCCGATGTTGCGCATTTTGGTGATGCCAAACTCTATGTCGGCGGCGGTCTCGGCGCGGCCTATGTTACCGCCGATACTCATTTTGATGGCCACGCCTATGGATACGGGCCTGGCGGCTGGGGTTTCGCCGGCCAGGTGGGCGCCGGTGTTACCTACGCGGTAACGCAGAATGTCGACCTCGATTTCGGTTACCGCTTCAAGGCCGTGACAAGCGTGGATCTAGACGACAATGATGGCGGCGGCACATACGAGAACGCCAAATTGTACTCCCACAATCTCCAGCTTGGCGTTACCCTGAAGTTCTGATTGGTTCGTCGCAGGTCGCGACCGGGATCTGACGGATGCCGCTCTTGCCACGCCGGCAACCCCTGGGTCTGCCGGCAATGATCTCAGCCTCGCTGCCGACCGCCGGTGAGCCGGCGGAAAAGACATTGCAGCGCGGCATCGACCTGCAACGGCGCAAGCGTTTTCGCGAGGCCGAGTTCTGCTACCAGACGGTGCTTCGCACGCAGCCCAAAAATGCCATGGCGCTGAACCTGATGGGCACGCTCGCCATCGAGGCCGAGCATCATGACGCCGCCATTGCCTATATGGAAAGGGCGGTCAAGCTCGAACCGGACAACGCCATCTTCCGCAACAATCTCGGCAATGCCTACAATGTCACCGGCAACGTCGACAAGGCGCGCAGACATCTGAGAAAGGCGATCGAGCTCGACGGAGGGCTCATCGAAGCGCTGTGCAATCTCGGCCGCTCCTATCGTAGCCAGCTCGAGGGCGACATTGCCGAAGGGTTCTATCGCCAGGCGCTGGCTATCGACGGCCAGTCGGTGATGGCACTTGCCGGTATGGGCGATTTGCTCACCGACATTGGCCGGCCGGCCGAGGCGGTCGAATGCTTCAGCAAGGCCCTTGCCATCGACCCGGGCCATGTCGAGGCGCTGGCTGGAATGGCGCTTGCGCGCCGGGCGGTCAAGGACGATCCGACGTTGCCTTTGGTGCTGAAACGCCTGGAATTGCCGACAGCCACCGATCGCGAGCGGGTAGTGCTGCACCACGCCGCCGGCAAGATGCTCAACGATCAGCGCGAGTATGGCCCGGCCATCCGCCATTTCGCGAGGGCCAAGGCGATTTCCGGCAATGATTTCGACATCGACCGGCACACCCAGCTTTACGACAGCTTCATCGACACTTTCGACGCTGGCTTCTTCAAGACGCGAGCCAGTTTGGGAAATCCATCCAGGCGCCCGGTCTTCATCGTCGGCATGCCCCGGTCGGGAACGACGCTGACCGAGCAGATATGCGCCAGCCATCGCGATATCTATGGCGCCGGCGAGTTGTCGACCATTCGTTCACTTGCCGGCGAACTTGGGTTCGACAAGCTCGACCCAGCCATTTTCACCAAGGGCATGGCGGCGCTCACTGCGGCCAAGGCCAAGGAGCTTGGATCGAAGTATCTCGACGATCTCAGCAGACGCAACAGCAAGGCGCGGCTTGTCGTCGACAAGATGCCGCATAATTTCGAGCTGCTGGCCTTCATCAGCCTGATCTTGCCGAACGCCCGCATCATCCATTGCCGGCGTGACCCGATGGACAATTGCGCGTCCTGTTTCATGCATAATTTTTCCGAGGCGCACGGCTATAATGCCGATCTTACCAAGCTTGGGCAGTATTACCGGCAGTATGACCGCCTGATGCGCCATTGGACCAAGGTCATCCCGCTGAATATCCACGACATGCCCTACGAAGAAACGGTCGCCGATTTCGAAAATCGCGCCCGTGGATTGATCGGATTCCTCGGCATCGAGTGGGACGATGCCTGCCTGCGTTTCAACGAGACCGAGCGCACCGTGCGGACGCCGAGCCGCTGGCAGGTGCGCCAGCCGATCTATTCATCCTCGGTCGAGCGCTGGAAGCTGTATGGCGACGCGCTGGATCCGCTGAAGGCGGCGCTGGGTCCGGTTTATCCGTCCTGATTTCAGTTGGCCCGAACAACCTCGCGCTCGACGCGCGCTGGCGTAGATTAGACCTGAGTTGCATCGTGCTTTGGGGCCAAATGAAAGCCGAATGCTTTCATGACCGCCAGTGTGGTTTCCAGCGTAGGATTACCGTTTTCGCTGAGCGAGGTATAAAGATGCTCGCGAGCCAAGCCGGTCTTTCTGGCAATGTTGCTCATCCCCTTGGCGCGGGCAACGACACCGAGGGCGGACGCGACGAATTTGGCGTCTCCGGTTTCCATTGCCTCTGCCAGAAACGCCTCGATTGCCGTATCGGAATCGAGCATTTCGGCGGGATCGAAATCATAGATTTTTTCAACCATTGTCGTCACTCCATTCTACGGCCAGGCGCTTTGCTGTCCGTATGTCGGTTTCTTGTGAACTTTTATCCCCGCCGCACAGGAGCAGGATGACCGTTTCACCGCGCTTATGAAATAAACGCGATAGCCGGGCCCATAGTGAATGCGCAATTCACTGATGCCTTCACCCACTGGGGCCACGTCGCCGGGATTTCCTACAATCAAACATTGCAGCCGAACGGCAATTGCCGCCTTGGCTCTTCCGTCTTTCAGCTTTTGGTGCCACCTCCGAAAGGTGGCTGTCTGCTTCAGGATTGCCATGGTGGCTAGTAAGTTATAAATTACAATTCGTCAATGTCGAAATAGGGCGAGCCTCCAAAACGAAAAGCCTCACTCCATCCGCCCACGCGCTTCCACCTTCAGCGTTTCCAGCACCTTGTCACCGTCGATCAGATGCACCTGGTCGAACAGGTTGGTCACGACGCAGCAATGATCAGGCACCACGCGCACGCGCTCGCCAATGCGAAGCTTCGCACCATTTCCAAGCGTGACCGTGCCATGTTCCTCGCTCAAGCTGGTGACGCGGGCGCCGGGCATGCCGAGCAGCTCGCCAAAATCGGGGAGCCCCAGCGTGTCGCTGGACAGCGCCTTGCTGCCGCTGTCGAGGATGGCGCGGGCCGGCGTCGGATGGCTGACCACGGTGGCGAGCACCGTCAGCGCACAATCGTCGAGCGTGCCGACGCCTTTGGCGACCTGGTAGCGGTCGAGATAGATGTAGGTGCCGGGGCGGTATTCGGTAACGACGCTGTCCTCGCCGGAGCGCCACATATCAGGCGTGCCGCCGCTTGAAATGCGATCACAGGCGAGACCCGAGGCCGCGAGCGTTTGCTTGGCGCCGGCCAGCCAGGATTCAGCCTCGGCGGCGCGGCCGGCCGCGGGGTAGGTCATCAGCCCGCCGAAGGTGAGCCCCTTGGCTTGGTCGATCAACTTCGCCAGTGCCAGCGCCTCGGCGGCGCTCTGCACGCCGCAACGGCCCATGCCGGTGTCGCATTCGACCAGGACGGGCAGGGGGTGCCCGGTATCGGTGAAGGTGGCGGCGAGCCCCTCCAGCGTTTCGAGGCTGTCGGCCGTCACTGACAGTGTCACGCGGCCATGCAGCGCCTTGAGGCGCTCCAGCTTGGCGCGGCCAAGGATGTTGTAGGGCAGGAAAATATCGGTCAGCCCGGCATCGGCCATCACTTCGGCCTCGCCGATCTTCTGGCAGGTGATGCCGACCGCGCCGGCCGCCATCTGCTTCTTCGCCCAATAAGGCAGTTTGTGCGTCTTGATGTGCGGCCTGAGTTTCAGCCCGTGGCGGTCGGCATGCGCCTGCGCTCGTGCGATGTTGGCTTCGGCGCGGGCCGCGTCGATGAGGATCGCCGGCGTGTCGAGGTCGTCTATGCCTTGCATGAATGTCACCCTGGGAAATCTGGCTGGACTTATGGCCCCGATCCGCATGGATGTCATGGGGCCAGCATGCAGTTTGCGTCGACACCGCAGCGCTGTTCGGCTATGCGCTTCAGATAACTCCAGGGAACGCGACGCGAAGGGATCACGATCATGAAACGCTCCACCGTCAACGACATCATCCGCGATGCAGACGCCTTCATCCGCTCGTTCGGCTACATCATGCCGCCCTTCGCCTACTGGAGCCCGGAAGAGATGAAGGCGCGCAAGGCCGACTCCGCCGCCATTTTCACCTCGCGGCTCGGTTGGGACATCACCGATTACGGCCAGGAAAAATTCGACGAACTCGGCCTGTTCCTGTTCACCGTTCGCAACGGCGTCTACGCCGACATGAAGAAGGGCATGGGCATGCTCTATGCCGAGAAGATCATGATCTCGCGCAAGGATCAGCTGTCGCCGATGCACCGCCACAACATCAAGGCCGAGGACATCATCAACCGCGGCGGCGGGAAGCTGGTGCTCGAACTGTTCATGCACGATCGCGACGGCGGCATCGATCCGAAGGCCGAAGTGTCGGTGCCGGTCGACGGCACCATCCACAGGCTGCCGGCAGGCGGGCTGCTGAAGCTCGACCCGGGCCAGAGCGTGACGCTGATGCCCGGCGTCTGGCACGCCTTCTGGGCCGAGGGCAAGGATGTGCTGATCGGCGAGGTCTCGACCGTCAATGACGACCTTACCGACAACGTCTTCCGCGAGCCGATCGGCCGCTTCTCCAACATCGACGAGGACGTCGCCCCGTTGCACCTGCTGGTGTCCGACTACGAGAAGTGGGTGGGGTAGGCGAGAGGCACTCCATATCCATCGGCTGGTGCTGCCCCTCATCTGCCTGCCGGCATCTTCTCCCCGTATAGTGACGGGGAGAAGGGGCTGACCGCAAACCTCGGCGTCCATTCTGCCGAGCTGGCAAAATCCTCGGCAACAGCCTCTTTCTCCCCGTCACTACGGGGCGAAATGCCCGGCAGGGCAATGAGGGGCGGCGCCGACGGTTGGACTCACCCATCGCAGCAGTGGGCCTCTCTTTCTACCGCTGGTACTTATCCGCCTTGCGCGTCCCCAGCAAAAGCTTGCGCTCAAGCTGTGCCCGCAGCTCGCCATAATAGGCGGTGAGGAAGGCCCTGGAATCGACCGGCTCGATTGTCATGCCGATCTTGCGCCCGATCGTTTCGGCCACGGCTTTCAGCGCGAAATAGTCGTCGCGGCGCAGCACCTCTTCCAGCTTGTGCAGTTCGGCGATGCCATAGGCATCGAGCTGCGCCTGGGTGAAGCGGAAGGCGCGGGTGGTGGTATCCTGGCGTTGCGACAGGTCTTCGACCAGCGCCAGCTTGGGCGCCTCCACCACCCAGGTTCCGGCCAGCAGGTCGCCGATGCGCATGCGGTCGCGGTTGAACAGCGGGAAGAGCGCAAACAGCAGCGTCCACACCAGCCCGAAGATCGTCGACAGCGTGTCGGCGAGCCCCATCTGGCTGCGGCCTAGGATGATCGACAGCGGCAGGAAGATCTCGATCTCGCGCATCAGGTTGCGGGCGATGACCTGATCCACCGACAGGCCGGCGCCGCTGCGCGAAGCCACCCGGATGCCGAGCATCCGTTTGCCGGGCGTGGCGGCGCGGCGGCCGGCCTCGAAGACGATGAAATAGGCGTTGCGCAGGAAGAAGATCAGGATGATCCAGACGATGAACAGCGGCTGCGCGCCTTCGCCTTTGAGGCCGGCCAGCCCGAACAGTGCAACGATCGAGATCACGATCGCCGTGACGATGATGATGACAAAGTCGAGCAAGAAGGCGGCGGCGCGAGTGCCGGCATCGGCGAGCTTGATCCGGAGATCGACCCCTTCCGGCGTGATCAGCGGCCGTATCGTCGAGACGGCAGCACGCCTAGCGGTCGCCATGCCGCACCACCCTGAACACATAGAAATAACAGAGCCACAGCGTCAGCATGCCGCCGCCAATGGCGTAGCGTGTCACGTCGCTGGTGATCACCTGCCTGCCGATGCCTTCGAGCAGGCCGGCAAACAAAAGCATGATCGTCACCCCGACCATGGTGGTTGCGGCCACGCGCCCGGCATCGGCTGCCGCCGTCATCCGCGTCAGTTCGCCGGGGAAGGCGATGCGCGTGCCGATGCGCATGCCGGCGGCGCCCGCCAAGGCGATCGCGAACATCTCGGTGGTGCCGTGGATGGACAGCCAGCCGCCCAGCTCCAGCCCGAGCCTCTTGGCGATGTAGATCTGGAACATCGCGCCAAGCAGGCAGCCATTCATCAGGATCAGGAGCACGCTCGGCACCGCGAAAGCAAAGCCGAGCGCGAAGGCAAGGATCGCCACCTGGACATTGTGCGTGAACAGATAGGCGGCGAAGCCCGACAGGAAATTGCTGTCGGCGCCGTCATAAAGCACCTGTCGCAGGACTTCGACTGAGGCATCCGGGTTGCGCCCGCCGGCCAGGCTCGGCGGAATGATGGCGTCGAACCAGCCCTTGTCTTTGGCCACCAGCCAGTAGCCGGCGCCGGCGCCGACAAAGGTCAGGACGACCGACAGCAAGGTCTCGCGCCACAAATCGCGAATGGCATGCGGCCAGTCATGCAGAAAGAAATCGCCGATGCGCTGCCGCAAGCCGCGACGCGCGCCATAGAGGTAGAAGTAGCCGCGCAGGCACAGCGCTTCGAGATAGCTGACCAGCGCATTGTCGAGCGACGTCGCCCGCGCCACCGAAAGCGAGGACAGCGCCGAGCGGTAGAGCAGCGGCAGCGACAAAAGCTCGTCTTCCGACAGCGTGCGCGGCGCACGTTTCTCGACCCGGGCAAGCAGCGCCTCGAACGCCTTCCAGTCGGCCTCGCGCTCCGAACGGAAGCTCGCCAGCGACTGGCGCACCGCATCCTTGCCGACCAGCGCGTTCACAACAGATCCTCCCGCTTTAGCTCGAGATAGCGCTCGACCAGCGCCGGTCCGAGCCTCTGATGGTCGGCTTCGATGACATGCGCGCCGAGCAGCCTGAGCCTGCCGATGACGACCTGCCTTTCGCGCAGCAGCCCGCCGGCAACGACCGAGCGCGCCACATCCTCCGGTGCGTCCGGCGGCATGTCGGCCAGTGTCTCCAGTTCGACATCCTTCATCATCATGAACAGCACCAGATGCCGTTCGGTGAGCCGACCGACGGTGCGCAGCATCAGTTCGGCGCTGATCGGATCGACGAAGTCGGTGAAGATGATCACCAGCGAACGCCGGTCGAGCTTTGCTGCAAGGGTCGTCAGCGCCAGGGTGAAATTGGTCTCTTCGGTGGAATAGTCGATCTCCGCCGCCCGCTTCTGGATCATGGCGAAGCTGGCGGAGCCGCGCACGGCGCCGCTGGAGACGCGCGGCCGCGCATCGAAGCCGAACAGGGAGACCATGTCGCCGCCCTTCAGCGCAATGAACGCCGACAGCAAGGCGGCGGTGACCGCGCGGTCGACCTTCGGCACGCCGTCGACGGGCTCGCACATCAGCCGGCCGCTATCGATGGCTAGCACGATGTTGTTGTTCTCCTCGATACGGAATTCGCGCGCCAGAAGCCTGCCGTGGCGGGCGCTGCGCTTCCAGTCGATCATGCGCCGGCCCATGCCGGGCTGGTAGTCCTTGAGCGCCTCGAATTCGCGGCCCTGGCCGGCGCGGCGCTGCGCATGTCCGTCGGGCAGCGCCTGGCGCTGCAGAAGCGTGATCGCCTCGTCGCGGGCGCTGCTGACGTTGGGCAGCACCGCCACCTTGCCGTCCATCGGCAGAACCACCTGGTTCCAGACCAGCCCGAACGGCCCGCGCCAGCGCACCCACAGGCGATCGAACCTGGCAATGCCGCGCCGCAGCGCCTGAAATCTGAGATCGAGCGATGCGCTGCCGGCCTCGGCGGTCGATGCGCCGCCGGTGCCGCCCAGCGGTTGCAGCCGCTCGTCATGGCCAAGACGCGCCTGCACGGCGCGCGGCCGTCCGCCGAGCCTGGCGGTGACATTGACGGTGAGCTGGCCGCCGACGCTGACCTGCGGCGGGGCGTGGATGCTGGCGTTCAGAGAAGCCCGTCCGCGCCCGGCGGCCGCGTCCACGGCCAGGAAAGCAAGCAGCGCGCAGATCCACAAAAGGCCGAGATACCACAGCGACGGCAGCGCGAGCGCGATCAGGAAGGCCGGTATTGCACCGGCCGCACCTGCCCAGACTGCCCGGCCGCTCGGATAAATCAACGTGGCGCTTCCGTCTGGTCTACAAGGTCGGTCACGATCTGTTCGACCAGGCGGCCGTCGATCTGCGCCGCCGGCGACAGGATAACGCGATGGCGCAGCGCCGGCACGGCAAGCGCCTTGACGTCGTCGGGGATGACATAGGCGCGCCCGTCGAGCGCTGCCCGGGCGCGTGCGGCTCTCGCCAGCATGGCGCCCGCACGCGGGCTGGCGCCGACTTCCAGATCGGGGCTGGCGCGCGTGGCCCGCACCAGCCTTGCGATATAGTCCACGACGTCGTCGACAAGCGTGACCCCGCCGACGGTCGCCAACGCCTTTTCCAGCGTCTTGCGGTTGGCCTGGGCGGTGATGCCGTATTGCTTGATATCGTGCGAGGCGGTGCCGCCGCCATGGTGGATGATGATCGCCTTTTCCTCTTGCGCGCCGGGGTAGCTCACCCGGTGCTTGAACAGGAAACGGTCGAGCTGGGCTTCGGGCAGAGGATAGACGCCCTGATGTTCGATAGGGTTCTGCGTCGCCACCACCATGAAGTTCGGGCCGAGCGCATGCGTGGTGCCGTCGAAGGTGACGGCATGCTCCTGCATCGCCTCCAAAAGGGCAGCCTGGGTCTTGGGCGGCGTGCGGTTGATCTCGTCGGCGAGCAAAAGGTCGCAGAAGATCGGGCCGCGCGTCAGCGTGAATTGCCCGGTCTGGAAATTGTAGATGTTGGAACCGACGATATCGCCGGGCATCAGGTCGGGTGTGAACTGGATGCGGCCATAGGCGACGCCCAGCGCCTGGGCAAAGCAGCGCGCCGTCATCGTCTTGGCCGTACCCGGCGGTCCTTCGAGCAATATATGCCCGCCGGCGAACAATGCCGTCAGCATCAGATCGACCGTATCGTGTTGCCCGGTGATGGCCTTGGCCACCTCTTCCCTGATCTGTGTCGCCAGGGCCTTCACATCATCGACGTTCACCGAGCCTCCTTGCCGTCCAGTCGTGCAGCTTTTCGGCTGCATCATGCATTTGTGTCAGGGTCTTTGCCGCGTTCGCAGCTTGCAGGCGGGTCGTGAACCCGCCGGCTTCGTCCTTATCGCGGGAATCGAGCCAGCGGTCGAGCGCTTCGCCCTGCAAACCGTGCGGCGCGCCGAGCAGCGCGCCGGCGCGCACCCGCGCCAGGGTTCCATAGCGGTCGCCCAGTTCCTCCAGCCGGCCCGCGCGGCGCAACAGCATCGCCGTGGTGTCGACCAGCGCGCGTTTGCCGAAGGCGATGGCGCGCTGATCGGCCCGTGGCGGCCCGAACCGGCCAAGGCCATGCAGGAAGGCAAGTGCCGCCGCCGCCAGGATGGTCAGCGTCAGCGCCAGGAAGGGCGGCTCGACCAGAAGCTTGGCGAGATCGTATTTTCGCCCGACGCCATGCAGCGTCAGGTCGAACATGACGGCACCCTCTTCGGGCTGCAGGAGCTCGATCAGCTTGAGCGCCGCCGCCGCCTTGTCGGGATCTTTCAAGCCGGCGTTATTGATGAGATCGGGGTCCGTCAGAATGTAGAACCGCTCGTCTTCGACCTCGGTCAGCACGGCCTTACCGTTGCCGGCGGCAATCAGCGGGTGTTCGTCGGCCACCCATTGCAGCTGGTCGGGAACGCTGACCATTTGCCCTGAGACGTCGAGTTGCTTGACCGTGGTCTCACCTTCGCCGAGCTTGGCCTTGGCGATCCGGGCGAGCCAGTCGTTGACCACGACGTCAGGCAGCCGCTGGATCTTCATCTCCCACCCCTCGTGCTCGAACAGCGGCAAGGTCGCCCATTTGGGCAGCACGAACAGCGTATCCAGGCCCTTGCGAAGCTTGACGATGTTGGCAAGCGCATCCGGGTCGCTGTCGGGCGAAATCGTGACGATCAGGAGGTTCGTGTCGATCTGGAGATCGCTGTCGGACCGCGCCATGTCGGGCGCTTCGCCGGTCAGCTCCAGCCATTCCGCCAAGCCGGCATAGCCGATGCCGCTCTTCGAGAGCGGCGTTGCGCCACCGACGCTCGGCTGGCGAAAGTCGGGCGCATAGGTGGACAAAAGGAAGAAGCCCGCTGCCGCGAGCAGGCTGGCGAAAATGCCCCAGAACAGCGTCCTTCGGCTGAACGGTTCCTGCTGGGCGATGTCGGCTGTCGCGTCGCTCACGTCCAGGCATCCCTGAAGACGAATCGCTCATAGGCGCTGCGCGCCTCCTGCCAGCCCTCGGGCCCGACCGGCCGGCGCGCGAACAGAGCGGCCTCGACGATGCGCGCGATCTGGGTAAAGGCGCCACGCGCCCGCGTTGGCAGCGACGCCGCTCCCGCGATATCGCGCGCGGTCAGCGACGGGCGCAGGAAGTCGGGCAGGCGGCCGGCAATGTCGGCAACGCTGCGGCGCAGCAGGAGATGCACCGCCTCGTCATACTCGCCCCGGGCGGCGAGCGCATCGGCTTCCGACAGCAGGACCTGCGCGGCGCCAACGTCGGGGTGCCATGTCGCTTCCGCCTCGGTCACGCTCTTTTTGCGCCACCAGGGCAGGCGCCAGGCGACGCCTTTCACCTCAAGGAAAATCAGCATGAGGATGATGGCGGCACCTGTGATCACCGCTCCCCAGAACAGGTAGATCATATAGGGGCCGAGCCACTTGAGGAACTCGCCCAGCGGCTTCAGCCACTCCGGCGTCTCCGGCGGCCTGAAGGCCGGCAGGTCGAACTGGATCGAATCGTCCGACAGCAACTGCTTGTGCAGTTTGGCCAGCCATTCGGCTTGCGCAGCGTCCGGCTGTGCAGCAGTCACCTTCTCGCCCCCATGAACCTGCGGTCCCCGAGCCGACACTGGCAATGCAGCGTAACTTTTGCAAGTGGGCTAGACGCCAGTCGTTAATCTTGGCAAATTTACTACTGCGGCTGCCGGACAATATTCGGCGGTGGAACAGGGGGCGCATCATGACTTCGGCAACATTTGCACGGCCTGAGAAATTTCAGATCGGCAGGGTCTTCAACAACAGCTTCTCCGTCATCGGCCGCAACGTCGTACTTTTCGTGGGGCTTTCGGTGCTGTTTGCGGGGGTGCCGGCAGTTATTCTTCGGCTATGGACCGAATCGCGCATGCAGGCGCTCCTAACGGCCAATCCCGGCGCTGCGGCCGACCCCGCCCTGGTGTTTAGCAACATTTGGGTGACGCTCCCGGCCAGTTTCATTGCCTCCCTTTTCGTATTGGTGCTGCAGTCGGCGCTCGTGCGAGCCACAATCGAGGATTTGAACGGCAAGCGGCCGACCTTGGGCGATTGCCTGCAGATAGCCATCCGATATTTTCTGCCGACATTGGCGATCGGCCTGCTCGTCGGCCTGGGCGCAGGCCTAGCCGCGCTTGCGTTGCTGGTGCCCGGCATCATCTTGTGGCTGGGCTGGTCGGTTGCGATACCGGTTCAGATCCAGGAGCGGCTCGGCGTGTTCGGCTCGATGTCGCGCAGCCGCGCCCTGACCAAGGGCAGCCGCTGGTCGCTCTTCGGCTTGTTCCTTGTCCTGATCATCATCGGCATGGTCATCCAGGGCGCGGTGGGCGTGTTTGTCTACCTGTTTCACGACATTGTCGCTACTGTCGTGGCGGCACTGGTGCAGAGCGTGATGTCGATGTTGCTGTCGGTCGCCGCCGCCGTCAGCTATGTCGAGCTGCGCCAGGTCAGGGAAGGCACCAGCATCGACGAACTGGCCGAGATTTTCTCGTAAGCCGACGGGTTTGCACCGCCTTGACCCGGTCAGGTCAAGGCGGGTGCCAGGGCAGGAGGCATCGTGACGTCACTGGCGCAGGACCGACCGGAAAAATTCCGCATCGGCAGGGTCTTCAGCAACAGCTTCGCGGTTATTGGCCGCAATCTGGGTTTCCTTGCTGTGGTTGTCGGACTTTTCTCGACACTGCCCGCACTGCTGTACAACCTCTGGAACCTGTCCCGGGCGGCTACATCTGTGAACGTCGACAGCGCCGGGAACGCCGCCGCTTTCGAAACGTCGGCCATGGGAGACTACTCGGCCTTGTCGATAATCGCTTCCTTGATCATTTTCGTGCTGGCCTTGTTGGTGCAAGCGGCGCTTGTCAGGGCGGCGATCGAGGATTTGAACGGCAAGCGGCCGGTCATCGGCGACTGCATCCAGATAGCATTGCGCAGCTTCTTGCCCACGCTGGGCATAGGCATTCTGGTCATTGTCACTGTGGTGGTGGCTGTTTTTGTGATGGTTTTCATCGCCTGGGTCATCCCCCCTATCGGCTGGCTGATCGGGCTTGCCCTGGCGTTGATCCCAGCTTTTATGTGGCTGATTTCCGTGTCGGTTTCCGTGCCCATTGCGGTTCAGGAGCGGCTTGGCGTATTCGGCTCGATATCGCGTAGCCGTGCCCTGACCAAGGGCAGCCGCTGGTCGATATTCTGGCTGCTGCTGATCATTGGCGTGGCGGCGATGCTCATCCAGGCGGTGTTCACTTTGTTTTTCGGACTGGCGGTCGCCACCACCGGCGGCATTACCGGCGTCGGTGTCCTGGTCGGAGCGCTCGGCAGCACTCTGGTGTCGACGATCTTTTCGACGATGCTGTCGGTGACCATTGCCGTCACCTATGTCGAACTGCGCCAGGTCAAGGAAGGCACCAGCGTCGACGAACTGGCGGAGATTTTCTCGTAGGAGGCGAAAGCTGACTCGGCTGGTCGGACGGCGGGATCTCAGTGACAACAAGCGTGTTTCGCCTGCACGCTCGTCCGTGCTCCTTCCAGGTGAGGTTATAAAAAGGCCCGGCGGCATAGGCGATGCCCCAATGCACGAAGGCGCAATCAGGATCTGTCTCCAGCGCCTTCTCGAAGCACTTTATGCCTTCCTCATGGTTGAAGCCGTAGCACCAGTTCAGCCCGATATCGAACCAGCGCTGCGTCTCGGCCGAGGTGGTGGAATGGGGTGGCGATAGGTGCCGAGGTCGAAATGATCCATGCCTGATTCGCTCTGAGCCGAGAGTCGGTCAGGCGCAATCTGTGCCAAAATTCTTGCGCATGGCAAATGGCATTCGGCTGGCGTGGTCCTCCGAACCCCCAGCCGTTTTCGTTCTGGAAAGGATCACCCCTCCAGCCACACCTTCTCAAAATGCTGCTCCAGCGACTGGTGCTGTTCGCAGCCCTGCACGCCTTTGCGATAGGTGCGGTAGACCGAGCGCCAGTAGGGCTGGATGATGATGCCGGCATCGCGCAGATTCTGCTCGACCCTGGCCATGATCTCCTTGCGCTGGGCGGCGTCCGGCGTTGCCAGCGCCTTGTCGAGAAGCGTGTCGAATTCCTTGTCGGCATAGGCGCTTTCGTTCCAGGCGGCGCCCGATTTGTAGGCGAGCGCCAACACCTGGACGCCGAGCGGGCGGCCCAGCCATTCGGTTGTGGAGAAGGGGTATTTGCTCCAGTCGTTCCAGAAGGTCGCGGCGGGCAGCACGGTTCGCTTGATCTTCAGGCCGGCCTCACGCATCTGCGCGGCGATCGCATCGCCGGTGCTCTTTTGCCATTCGACGTCGACCGAGATCAGCTCGAATTCGTGGTCCGTCTTGCCGGCCTCGGCGAGTAATTTCTTGGCCTGTTCCGTGTCGCGCTTGGCCGGGCCGATATCGGCAAATTCCGGGTGCATCGGGCCGACATGGTGATTGTCGGCAGGCTTCCCGCGGCCGCCGAGGCCGAGCGCCAGCACGGCCGAATTGTCGACCGCAAGCTGGGCGGCGCGGCGCACCTTGACGTCGTCATAGGGCGCGTTGCCGACATTGAAGCGGGCAACGATAGTCGAGCCGGTGGCGATCTCGGAATTCAACAAGCCCATTTGCTCGGTCTGCGACACGGCGTCGGACGCGGTCTCGTGGTCGGTGTCGATTTCGCCGGATTCGAACGCCGACAGCATGGCGTTGGGGTCGGAGCCGTAATCGACCCATTTGATGCCGTCGAGGTAGAAGTCGCCCTTCCACCAGGGCTTGTCCTTGCGCTTCACCTCCGCACTGGTCTCGGCATTCCAGCTGACCAGTTCGCAGGGGCCGGTGGTGATCGCCAGCGCCTTCATCGGGTCGTCGCCGCCCTCATAGGAGCGGTGCATGATCAGCGCGGGATAGTCGGCCATGCCGGCGATCAGCGAAATGTCGGGTTTCGGCAGATTGAGCTTTACGGTGAAGTCGTCGACCTTCTGGATGCCGCCATCGACCGGCTTCTTGGTGTCGGCATTGACCAGCGCGCCCATGCGTGCGGCGACCGAATTGCCGGCGACGGAAGCATCGCACCAGCGGCTGAGATTGTGGATGACGTCATCGGCGTTGAAGGCGTCGCCATTCGACCAGGCGATGCCCTTGCGCACATGAAGCGTCAGCGTCTTGGCGTCGTCGCTGGTTTCCCAGCTTTCGAGCAGCCACGGCTCGAAGGTGAAGTCGCGGTTCCAGCGCACCAAATATTCGTTGCAATGGCGCGCTACATTGGACATTTCGACGCCGTCGAAAGTACGTGGATCCTTGAAGCCCTTGACGTTCATGGCGACGCGCAAGGTGCCGCCGCGTTTCGGCTCTTCGGCCCGGGCAGGCGAAGGGGAAAGGCCGCCCAGCGCCAGCGCGCCGGCGGCGCTGACGCCGAAGCCGGCCATGATGGCGAGATATTCGCGCCGGTTGACGCCGCCTTTCCTGAAATCATCGGCAACGGGCTTCGCCTGCGGGTGCAAATTGCGGTCGGTCAGCATGAATTTCATCGTTGTTCCCTCTTTTGTCGGGCGCCCCGACGGTCCGCCTCCGCTGGGGGGCGGATGCGATCATCGGGCGCCGTTGCCTGAGCAGGTGATGATAAAGCGGGCCGATCCCGGGAAATGTTCTCATTTCCGCAATTCTTGTGCGCCACTCCGCAGAGGTAGACGGCCAATCTCCCCCCTTGTGGGGGAGATGTCCGGCAGGACAGAGGGGGGCGCTGTCCCGCCATCCCGTCTGCCGACTGGAGTATCTTCACAGATAATCGTTGCGTTGATTTAGGATACTGAAGGGCCGCGATCCTTCGCGCCCCCCTCTGGCCTGCCGGCTTTCGTCGTTCGGAAAGCCAAGCAATTGGCTTTCCATCCGCTACGCGGACCACTCCTCAACCCCCATGAGGGGGAGATCAGCGCTTCGCCGCCTCAATATGGCCAGTCGTTCTTGCCGAGCACGGCGACGGCGGCGATGGCTGCAAGCGTGCACACGAACGCCTCGCCGGCGCGCGGAACACTTTTGCGGGCGCGCAGAAAACTGTGCACCAGCCGCGGCTCCTCATACCACCAGGCGCGGCCGCCGGCGGCAACGACGCGGTCGCGATAGGTCTCGCCGTCCGACGACAGCGGATCGCACTGGGCAGTGATGATGACAGTCGGCGGCAGGCCGGAGAAGTCGTTGTCTTTCAGCGGAGAAAAAGTCGGGTCGTCGGGCGACTGTGCCGGGGCAGCGCGAATGGTGCGGTAGAACGCGATGTCGCGCAGCGTCAGCAACGGTGCCTCGGCATGTTCGACATAGGAGCCGGCACTCTCGTCGCCGCCGAGGCCGGGGTAGATCAGCACCTGGCCGGCCGCCCGGCGCAGGTGGCGGCGAGACGCGTGCGCGACCGCGGCGGCAAGGTTGCCGCCGGCGCTTTCGCCGACGAGCACGATCGGCAGGTCCGTTGTCACCGCCGCCCATTCGAACACGGTCAGCGCGTCGTCGAAGGCGGCCGGGTGGGGATGTTCCGGCGCCAACCGGTAGTCGGCCGAGACAACGTCGAAACCGGTGCCGGCGCAGATCTCGGCGCAGATGTCGTCATGGCTGTCGAGCCCGCCAAGCACAAAGCCGCCGCCATGATAGTAGACGATGACGGCGCGCACGGGCTTGCCCGCCATCCGATAGTAGCGGATCGGGATGGCGTGCCCTGCATCGGCGGCGATGATGCCGCCGCTGGCCGAAACCCCTTTGGGATAACCCTGATGGAAGGCGCGGCACATCGCATCATAGACCGACCTTTGCTCGGCGATCGGAAGTTCGGCGATTTCTGGCGGGAACCAGTCATTGACCAGGTCGATATACTCCCACAGCGCCGGATCGAGCAGGGTGGCGTATTTCCCCCGCCTGGCGGTCTTGAGCTTGTGGACCGTGCCCATCTCTCAGAGCTCGCCGTAGAGCCGTTCGGCGTTTTCAAAGGTGAAGCGCAGCGGTACCGAGCCTTCGACCTGCCATGCATCGATGGTGTCGCCCGCCATCAGCCGGCACGCGTCTATCGTGTTGGTGACGGCGCCGCCATAGAGCCGGTTGGCAAGGTTGAGGATGGCGGTCTGGTGCATGGCGGCACTGCCGCTGCCGCAGGCATCCTTGACCAGAAGCACGCGAAAGCCGGATGCCACCGCGTCCTTCACGGTGGCGTCGATGCAGGCCTCGGTCCAGACGCCGGCGACGATCAGCCATTCGATGCCGCGCGCCTTGAGTTCGGTTGCGGCAGGCCCGGCGCCGAAGGCGCTGGCCTGCGTCTTGAGCAGCATCGTCTCGCCGGCCGCGGGCGCCACTTCCGGGCAGATTTCCGTCAGAGGATCGCTCTTGTCGGAAAAGGCGGACTTGCCGTCGGCGTCGAGCGGATGGAAGGGATGCGCCTTGGCGGCATCGACGATATAGGCCCAGTGGCAAAGCGGCACGAAGTTGCGCCGCGCCGCCGCCTGCAGGCGCTGGACGTTGGCCAGCACCTCGCCATAACCTTCGACCAGATAGCGCTTGTCCTGCCGATGCTCTTCCTGGAGGTCGATGAACGCCGCGGCGACCGCGCCGCGTTTGATCGAGATGGGGCTTTTCATGCGGATGGGCCTATGCCTGTCGTCGCCAACGCCGCTCGGGTCGTGTCGACGCAAACGGTGGCGATTAGCGGGTGCCTCCCCACCTTCGTCATCCACGGGCGAAGCAGGAGCGAAGCTCCGTCGCGAAGACCCGAGGATCCATTCCGTGAGGTTGGCCGTGGGGTGCGGCGGAGCAGAACTTGCACCGTTGCGGCGCGGATGAGTCCCGGCATGGATCCTAGGGTCTGCGCCGCGTCGCTGCGCTCCTTGCTTCGCCCTAGGATGACGACGGGATTGGCGTTCGCGCTGGTTGCCAAGGGATGCGAAACGACCATCAAACCTGTTTCTCCAGAAACTCATCCTCGTAGGGAAAGCGTGACAGAAGCTCGGTGCCGGTGTCGGTGATCAGGATTTCGTCCTCCAGCTTGACGCCCTCGCGGCCACCTTTCTCGCCGATATAGCTTTCCACGCTCACCACCATGCCGGGCACGACAACACCGTCGCGGCCATAGGTCTCATAGTCCATGGCATGCGCGATGAACGGCGTCTCGCCATGCATGCCGACGCCATGCATCACCGAGGTATAGCGCTGGTCGACGAAACGGTCCGGGATTTTCCACGCTCTTTCGGCGATCTCGCGAAACGCCATGCCAGGTTTGACAATCGAAATGTTGTGCTGAACCTGGTCGTGCGCCATGCGGTAGAGCGATTTCTGATAGTCGGTCGGCTTGCCAGGCCCGCAGCGGAAGGTGCGCGAAAAATCGGAATAATAGCCATAGCAGCCGATCGTGTCGGTATCGAGCGCCAGAAGCTCGCCCGGCCGGATCTTGCGGCCGCTGGCCTCGTTGAACCACGGATTGGTGCGCTGTCCCGAGGTGAGCAACCGCGTCTCGATAAACTCGCCGCCCTGGCGGATCACCTCGCCATACATGATGGCGAACAGCTCGTTTTCGGAGACGCCGGGCTTGATCGCCTCGCGCACGGCATAAACAGCGGCTTCCGCGCCAGCCATCGATACCTGCAGGCATTTGACTTCCTCGGGTGTTTTCACCGCGCGCACCGCCAGGATCTCGCCCTGACAATCCCTGACGTCGCAGCCGCGCTTTTCCAGCGCCAGCGCCTGCAAATGGCTGCAGCGGTCGAGCCCGAGCTTCATCGAGCCGCCGCCATGTTTCTTCAAAAGCTCGGCGATCTCGTCGGCGAAGGGGCCGGCGGTTTCGTCGTCGCGGCCCGACACCGAAGACCATACCAGCTTGGACGGGCGCGCCTCGTCGATCGTGTCGAGCACCATCGAGACATGGTAGCTCTGCGGGTACTCGAACAGCACGATCGGCCCGTCGGTGGGGATGAAGAAATACCGCGTCGAGTTGCGCAGGAAATAGCCGAACATGTTGCGCGAGCCGGTGGCGTAGCGCTGGTTGTAGGGGTCGAACAAAACGACGCCGCCATAGCCCGCCTCGCGCATCCAGCCGCGCAGTTTCGCCAGCCGCCCTTTGCGCAAGGCGTCGGCATCGATGAAGGACGGCTCGGTATCCGACAGCCACATGCCGCCGGCGGAGTCGGCCGCGACCGGGTGGCGCATGCGGTCCTTGAAATCCACATCCTCGGTGCTGTCCGGGTCGAAAACGACGATGCTCATGGTGCGCCTCCTGAAGGCCTGAACATAGCTACGAACTGCAGAATGTCTGTGCGAGAATCCGCAGATGTCGTGCGAAATGCCGCAAGAGGGCATGGATACAAAGGGCAATGTTGCGATCCTTCGCGCCCCCCTCTGTCCTGCCGGACATCTCCCCCACAAGGAGGGAGATTAGCAGCTTTCGCGTCCCGCTCGCCCTGCAACGATGGTGATTGGCGAAAGCCGAGGCGACATCTGATCTCCCCCCGTGTGGGGAGATGTCCGGCAGGACAGAGGGGGGCGCTGTCCCGCCAGCATCTCACCGCGTTAGCGCGCAGCGCCCTCTAATGCCGCCGCATCGCCTTCGGCGCGTGCCCATGCTCCTCGCGAAACGCTCGGGCAAAACTTGACATGGACGCGAAGCCGCAGGCCAGCGCCACGTCTCGCACCATCAGCGTCGAATGGGCCAACAGGTCGGCGGCGCGCCGCAGCCGGAGCCGCCGGTAATATCCATTGGGCGAAATGCTGAGCTCAGTGCGGAAATTGCGCTCCAGCTTGTCGGAGGAGACGCCGAGCCTTGCCGCCAGTTCCGTCATCCCAAGCCGCGCCTCGACCGCATCCTCCATGAGGGCGATGGCCGACAGCACCAGTTCGTTCTGGACGCCGGTGCGCAGGCGCAGCGGCATCAGCTTGCGGTCGACGCTCGAACGCAAGGGGCTGTGCACGAACCATTCGGCAACGCCCGCCGCGAGCTCGCCGCCATAATCGTTGGTGATGATCTCCAGCATCATGTCCAGGCTGCCGACGCCGCCGGCCGAGGTGAAGCGCTTGCGGTCGATGACGTAGAGATCGCGCCGAAGCTCGATATCCGGGAACGCCTCGGTGAAGGCGGCCTGGCTGGTCCAGTGCAAGGTGCAGGCATGGCCGTCGAGCAAGCCGGCCCTGGCGAGGAAGAAGGCGGCGTCGGCCACCGCGCCGATATGGGCGCCGGCGCGCAGGCTCCTGCGGATCCAGGCAACCGCATCGTCCGCGACAAGCAAGTCCGCGTTGCCGCCGGAGCAGACGACGATGCGGTCGACCTTCGGTGCGCTCGAGGCTGAGAATCCCGGTTGTATGACAACCCCATTGGACGCCTCGACCGTGCCCTGGTCGGCGCCGACGATCACCCAGCGGTAACAATCGCGCTTGGCCAGCACGTTGGCGGCGCGCAATGGCTCGATCACCGAACTGAACGCCATCATCGGAAAGCCGGGAAAGACCAGAACGGCGAAGGTGAGGGGACCTTCGCTCGCTGCGGGTTGCGCCCGGTCGTGTGTTTGGCTGGCACGGTCGGTATTCACAATTGTGTATTTCCTGGGAGCGTCATTGGTGGCAGACAGGAAATGTAACGGGCTTTTTGGCCCGCCGGCAATGGAGACGACGCCATGTTTGCGGCCCAAACCATCGACAGCACCGACAAGCCGGCCTTCTACCGCGAACTGGCCACCCACTTGAAGGCGCTGCTGGAAGGCGAGAGCGACTCCGTCGCTAACGCCGCCAACACATCGGCGCTGATCTTCCAGATGGTGCCCGATCTCAACTGGGCCGGCTTCTATTTCCTGGCGTCGGACGAGGAGCTGGTGCTTGGACCGTTCCAGGGCAAGCCGGCCTGCGTGCGCATCGCCGTCGGCAAGGGCGTGTGCGGCACCGCCATCGATCTCGAAATGTCGATGCTGGTCAAGGATGTGCATGAATTTGCCGGCCACATCGCTTGCGACGCCGACTCGCGCTCGGAACTCGTCGTGCTGCTGAGGGACAATGACGGCGTCTTCGGCCTGATCGACCTCGACAGCCCGACGCCCGGCCGCTTCGACAAGGACGACCAGGCCGGCATCGAGGCGCTTGCCGCGATCTATGTCGCGGCGAGTTCGTTCGAGGATTAAGCGAACTTCACCAGCATCAGGCTGAAGCAGCCGATGAACAGGAAGGCGCAGGAGGCGAGCGCCAGCGGGCGAAGGCCGCGCGAGCGCAGCTGCGAAATGTTGGCCTGCAGACCCATGGCGGCGAGCCCCATGGTCAGCATGATGGTGGTGGCGAACGCCATGGCCGACTTCACTTCGGCCGGCACGGCAACCAGGCTGTTCAGCGCCACGACGGCGATGAAAGCGGCGACGAACCACGGCATCGGCGGCCGCGCACCGGATTGGTCGCTTGGGCGATCGCCATTGCTCTTGCGGCGCGCCATCAGGCCGAGCGCGATGACCATCGGCGCCAGCATGGCGACGCGGGTCAGCTTGGCGACGGTGGCGATCTCGCCGGACTGGGCGCCGTTCTGGAAGCCGGCGCCGATGACCTGTGCCACCTCGTGGATCGAGGCGCCGGCCCACAGGCCGAATGCGTGCTGGTCGAGGCCGAGCACCGGCGCCAGCAGCGGAAAGCCGAGCATGGCGACGGTGCCGAACAGCGTGATCGAGGCGACGGCATAAGTGACGTCCTCGTCACGCGCATCGGTGACGATGTTGGTGGCAACGATCGCCGAAGCGCCGCAGATCGAGGTGCCGGCGGCAATCAGCTGCGCCAGCTTGGCGTCGACGCCGATCAGCCGGCCAAGCGTGATGGTGAAGACGAAGGTCGCTCCAAGGGTCAGCGCCACGATGCCGACGCCGCCGGCGCCGATGGAGACGACCTGGCCGAGCGTCAGCTGAAAGCCGAGCAGCACGATGGCAAAGCGCAGCAGGCGCTTCTGCGAGAAGGCGATGCCGGCCTTGGCGTGGGCGGGGGTGCCGAGCACGTTGGAATAGATCAGGCCGGCGACGACGGCGAGGATCATCGGGCTGAACAGCGCGAAGCCGGAGACATTATGAGCCGAGAAGGCCACCCCCGTGATCATCGCCACCAGCACGATACCGGGGATGACGCCATTCCACACGGAATCGAGCCGCTTCCGGCCCACGGCCAGGTCGGCGGAAATCATGCTGATCGGAATATCGTTCGCTAGCTGGGCGGCGGCAGACAATGCAATTCTCCAGGCAAGTACCTCAGGAGAATGTCATTCCAGAATCGATCTTTCCAACGAATTGTTCTTGTTGGAATGATCGATTTTTGTGAACGTTTAGGGCGGCCGAGGTCAGAATGAGAGAGCGGCCGGGCGAAACCTGGAGCCGCCCTAGATCATGATGAATTCCCATCACGATCTAACCCCACTTTTTGGATCATGCCCTAGTATTTCATCCCAATTCGCGCGGCGATCGTATGGTCCTGGCTGTCGCCGTTGCTGCCGACCGCGGTGCTGTAGTTCAGCCCGAAGGCAATACCGCCGATTTGCGCATCGACGCCGAGCCCGATTGACAAATAGTCGTTGGAAAAGGCATCTGCGTCCAGCGCGTAGGGCGTGGTGCCGATATCGGCATAGCCGAGGCTGACGCGGCTGGAGCCGGCAAAGTCGTGCGTATACTCAAAGCGCGCGCGCGGTGTGAGCAGACCCCAGCTGGTAGGAATGTTGTTCTCGATGCGCAGGCCAAGGGTGCCCGACAGCGTGTCGACGGTCTGCTTGCCGAAGGTCAGATTATAGATGTCGCCACCCGTCTCGGTGAAGCCGCCAAGCGTGGAGTGGGACCCCGACAGACGTCCATAGGGTGATATCAGAGAGTCCGGCCGGCGAAATTCGTAGCCCGCCGTCAGCGACCCGAAGACCTGGCTTCCGTCGCGCGTTCCAGACGCGAAATCGCCGGTATCGGTCACATAGCGCTCACTGTCGAAATTGAGGGCGCCATAGCCGGCAAGGCCATCGACAAAAAAACCTGGCGCCGGGCGGTAGCTGCTATAGGCGGCGACCGAGATGGCATGGGCGCGGCTTTCGGTGCCGTTGCTCCCGACGTCGGTGACGTCATGGCCATAGCCAAACCCGAGACCGGCGGTGAAGGTCGGGGAAAAGCGGTAGTCGGCACCGACGCTCACGCCGACCAGCGTATGGTCGAGCTTGATGGCTCCATCGTCATCGGTGCCGAAATTGACGTAGCCGCCGCTCCAGAAGGCCAGTTCGCCAAATGGGTTCTCGGCCGGCAGTGACGACGTCTGGGTGTCCACGTCCGTGCCAGTTGAAGACTGTCCGGTCTTGATCGGCGACGCGCCGGTCGAAGTCCTGTCCTGCTTTGCGTTGGCGTTGGGCTGAATGCGCTCCGGATTGGGCGCTCCGTAAGTGGACTGCGACGATGCCGTGGCGATTGCGGCGAGCGCCGGATCGTTCGCCGCATTCTGCTGCTGAGCGTATGCGTCGGGATTGTCCGACGATTGCTGGACGGCAACGCTGAGGCCTATCGAATTGTGGCGCTGGTCGCCCTCATTGTGGAGCTGTTCCAGCCTCTGTCCAAATCCCTGGATCTGAATGTCGGCGAAGTGCTTTGCCGCCTCCACCTGTGCCCGAATCAGGCCGATCACTTCCGGATCGCGGGAGGGGTCGGGCCGTGCCGTGACGTTGATGGTCACGGTTACCGGAGGTGACGTTCCGTCGGCATTCGAGAGCGTGTAGGTCAGGCTGGTTGTGCCGGCAAAGGTGGCTGCCGCGGCAAACTGCAGGATATAAGCGCCGCCATCGGGCACAATGGAAGCCGTGCCCGCTTCGCCCGGCGGCGGCGAGGCAATCGTGGCGCTGGTAAACGGCCCATTCGTCGCCCCTTGCGTCAGGTCGAGGGACCCGGTCGTTCCGGCCATCACGTCCAGCGTGTGGTCCTGTGCCGACGGCAAGTGGATCTCGACGGCCACAGTGTAGTCACGTTGGCCCGTAACGCCGTTGCTGTCCGTGGCCCGCACCGTAAAATCGTAATTGGCCGCGACAGTGGGTGTGCCAGCCAGCGTACCTCCAGGCGAGAGCGCGAGGCCGGGAGGCACTGAGCCGGAAATCACGGTGAAGGTGTAGGGTGCGGCGCCGCCATTGGGGCTGCTTGCCGTGATGGTCTGGCTGTACGGCGTGCCAATATGCGCATTCGGCAATGTTGCCGGCGACAGCTCCACCGTGACCGTGGTGCAGGACAGGACAAGATTGGTCACGTCGGCTCCCGCCACCGTGCCCGAGGCCGTCGTGACCGTGCATGTCTGGTCGGCCGGCTTGGCAGTAACCTCAACGCTCCAGTTGGAGCCGGTCAGCAGGCCATCCGCAAAGGCAAAGGTGGTATCGCCGACATTCACGTCCCTGGTTTGCGTCCCTGCCGGCGAGCTTGATGTCAATTTCAAACTCACCGTCCCGGTCTGACCGCTCGCCGTGCCGCTGATCACATAGAGCGGCTCATCAAAACAGATCAATGCGGACCCATCGCCTGAATTGACGCCTTCCGCCACCGCAGCCGATTGCAGCGAGCCGGCATCCGATGATCCGCCGCCGCCGCCGCCGCCGGCGCCGTTCCAGTTCTGCTGGCACGAGGTCGTGCCGACGCCTGCGCCGCCACCACCGCCGCCGACAGTAGCCCCGCCACCGCCGCCACCAGCATATCCGGCGCCCAGGAAAGACCCTGAGAAATTTCGTGCAGTTCCGCCTTGGCCATTTGTCTGACCGGCCGTGCCAGGAAAACTATCGCACCCAGCCCCGATCGCGCCACCGGCACCTACAGTGCCACCTTCACCGCCAAAGGGGCCAAGGCCGCCCGAAACATCGGTTCCTGCCGAGCCGGATCCCCCGCTCTTGCCACCGACGCCACCAGCTATCGAATTTGTAGTGTGCCAGCCCCCGTTGCCACCGCCGCCACCGCCGCCAGCAATTGCCAGGCGGGTTCCGCCCAGCCGCAGGTCGGTCGCCCCGCCACCATTGCCGCCGTCGGGAGTACCGCTCGCGCCACCGGGATTGACCGCGAGCGAGCCACGGCCGCCAACGCCGACAGAAAGGATGTCACCCGGCGCGACAGTCAAGGAACCGCTCACCTGGCCGCCGAGCCCGCCGGCGCCGCCTGGGCTCAATGGGCTGCCCCCGATGGTGCCGGCGCCGCTCTTGCCAACCCCGCCTTGCGCTCCCTTGAGGTATACTGTGGCGGAATGGGTGTTGCCAGGAACCGAGATGGACTGGTCGCCGCCAGTAAAGCTAAAAGCATGAGCTGTCTGTGTGGGACTACAAGACTGCCCGAGCGCTGACGTCGTGCCCGCGAGCGCGTAGACGACCGTCATCGCGCCTAACAAACGTGAGATTGTACGCTTTGCCGGCCCTCGATGCATGGCGCCCCCCCCCGTCAGCCCGTCCAGTGCTTCTCCGCTTATATTATGATGCCAAGATTAGATCAAATAGAAATTTGAACCAATGGTAGGTTGAATGTCCAACAATATTAGCTGTTGCTGTTTTTTTGTACGCGTACGAGAGCCCTACTCGACGGCGCAGCAGTTTAGGCGAGCAACCACCGCGCAAGGTGAAGACTGGCGTTGCCTGGCAGTACACTTATGGCCTTGCCGGCGCCGCCCGCTCTAGCCGCGCGGGTCAACTCGGAGGCTGGGCCAACGCCAAAATCTTGACAGCGCCGCGCTGCCTGCTCCAGCGTGGCGTCATGTTCGTTTTCTCGTTCGCCATCGCCAAGCGACGCCGTTCCTGCACCACGCAGCGCGGCAAGCTGTTTGCGCGACGAAAAGGACCGGCCCAATAAAATTCCGGTTCGTTCGTTCCAGCCCCGCCCTCGACGTCTGCCGGCGGGGTTTTCATGTCTGGAGCCTTTGCCATGTCCAATTCTTCCATCCTGTTTCGGCCGGCCCAACCGGCGGACGCTGCCGCCATCAGGGACATTGTGCGTGCCGCCTATGCCAAATGGGTGCCTCTGATCGGCCGCGAGCCGCTGCCGATGCGCGCCGACTATGACAAGGCGGTCGCCGAACATCCGTTCGATCTCGCCATCGAAAATGGCCGCATCGTCGGCATGATCGAGACCATCCTGGCCGACGATCATCTCTGGATCGAGAATGTCTGCGTCGCGCCACAGGCGCAGGGCAGGGGCATCGGCCGGCTGTTGCTGGAACGGGCGGAGCAGAAGGCGCTGGAGGCCAGCTGCTTCGAGCTGCGCCTGCTGACCAACGGCGCCTTCATGGCCAATGTGTTGTTGTACAAACGGCATGGCTATACGATCGACCGGGAGGAGCCGTTCATGAACGGCATGACGGTCTATATGAGCAAGAAACTGGGTGATGGCCGATAACAGGGAGGATCGGATGGCAGTCAGGGTCCGGTTGAAGCCGCTCACGGGGCGGTATGCGGTTTCGCGCCTCGAAGCAAAAGACAGCATTCCCGGCTGGGCGGACGGGCCGGGCTTCGTCAGCATCACCAGGACAGAGGACGAGCTTTCGGTCGTCTGCCTGCAGGATCGGGTGCCGGACGGGGTGAAGCATGACAGGGACTGGGTCGCCCTGAAACTCCAAGGTCCCTTTGCCTTCGACGAAACCGGCATCGTCCTGTCGGTGATAAAGCCATTGTCGGAAAGCGAACTCGGCATTTTTCTGGTATCCACCTTCGATGGTGACCATCTGCTCGTCAAAGCCAAGGATGAAGCCGCGGCAAGGGGGCTTCTGGTCGCGGCGGGGCACACGCTTCTGTAGCCGTAGGCTCAATCGCCCGCCCTTGCGTTTGACATCGCTCTTGCCCCATCGTTATCCCTGAACCGATACGACGATCTGGCGATCGCCCCCATCAATTCAGAATCCCCCGAGGAGAAGCCCGTGTCACACAATCTGCAGTTCTATATCGACAGCGTGTGGGTCGATCCTGTCGTGCCCAGCACACTCGACGTCATCGACCCGTCAAACGAAGATGCTTTCGCGCAGATTTCGCTCGGCTCAAAGGCCGATGTCGACAAGGCGGTTGCGGCCGCCAAGCGCGCCTTCGAGACATTCGGCTTCACTTCGGTCGAGGAGCGCCTCGATATCCTCAACCGCATAATCGAGGTCTACAAGAAGCGCAGCGCCGATCTGGCGCTGGCCGTATCGCGCGAGATGGGCGCGCCGCGCCAGATGGCACTCGACAGCCAGGTCGGCATTGGCCTGGCACATCTGCGGAAGATGGCCGAGGTGCTGAAGTCGTTCGAATTCCGCCACGTCAAGGGCTCGTCGCTGATCGTCAAGGAGCCGATCGGGGTCGTCGGCCTGATCACGCCGTGGAACTGGCCGCTGAACCAGATCACCTGCAAGGTCGGTCCCGCCCTTGCCGCCGGCTGCACCATGGTTCTGAAGCCCTCGGAAATCGCCCCGCTCGACGCCATCATCTTTGCCGAAATCATCGACGAGGCAGGCGTTCCCAAGGGCGTCTTCAACCTCGTCAACGGCGACGGCCCGGGCGTCGGCCAGGCGCTGTCCAGCCATCCCGATGTCGACATGATGTCGTTCACCGGGTCGACCCGCGCCGGCATCCTGGTCGCCAAGGCGGCCGCCGACACGGTCAAGCGCGTGCATCAGGAACTCGGCGGCAAGTCGGCCAACATCCTGTTTCCCGATGTCGATCTCGAAAAGGCCGTCAGCAAGGGCGTCGCCGGCTGCTTCAGCAACTCGGGCCAGTCCTGCAACGCGCCGACCCGCATGTTCGTGCCGCGCGACCGCCATGACGAGGCGACCGGCTACGCCAAGACGGCGGCCGAAAAATTGACCGTCGGCCCGGCCGATGCGGCCGGCACCAAGCTCGGCCCGGTGGTCAGCCAGATCCAGTTCGACAAGATCCAGGACCTGATCCAGGCCGGCATAGATGAAGGCGCCACGCTGGTCGCGGGTGGACCGGGGCGTCCGGCCGAGCTCAACCGCGGCTACTATGTCCGCCCCACCGTGTTCGCCGACGTCACATCAGACATGCGCATCGCGCGCGAGGAAATCTTCGGGCCGGTGCTGGCGATCATGCCTTACGACACAGTGGAAGAGGCGATCGGCACCGCCAACGACACTGTCTATGGGCTGGCGTCCTACATCCAGGCCAAGGATATCGAGAAGGCCCGCGAAGTCGCCGCCCGCATGCGCACCGGCAATGTCTACATCAACTATCCGCAATGGGACGCCGGCCTGCCATTCGGCGGCTACAAGCAATCCGGCAACGGCCGCGAATACGCCGAATACGGGCTGGAGGATTTCCTCGAGATCAAGGGCATCGCCGGCTATGAGGCGGCGGAGTAGGCCTAACCCTTGGGGACCGGCAACCAGCCGGTCTCGAGGCTTCAGCTCTTAAAGGTGCGGCTTCATTCTTCGCGGAAGGCTTTCTGGATCTGATCCGACAGCGGCTTCACCAGATAGGAAAGCATCGTCCGGTCGCCCGTCGGGAAGAACACCTCGGCCGGCATGCCCGGCGCCAGCGCCAGCCCCCGCAGCTTGGCGACCTCGGTTTTCGGAAGCGCCACCCGCGCCACATAGAAGGCTGCTCCGGTACGCTCTTCGATGGTGAGATCCGCCGAGATCCGCGACAGCGTCCCGGTCAGCTCCGGCGTGGTTTGCCGATTGAACGCCGACAGGCGCAAAATCGCATTCTGGCCCATCGTCACCTGGTCGATATCCTGCGGTGCGATATGCGCTTCAACGGTCAGGTCGTCCGTCACCGGTACGATCTGCATCACCTGTTCGCCGGGGGTGATGACCCCGCCGATCGTATGCACCGCCAACTGCAGCACCACGCCATCCTGCGGGCTGCGCAGATCGATGCGCTTCAACTGGTCCTCGGCCGCTACCTTGCGTTCGACGAACTCGGAGATCTTTCCCTGGGTATCGCGTAAATCGGTCGCGACCTCGCTGCGAAGATCCTGGTCGATCTGGATGATCTGCAGTTCGATCTCGGACGCCTTGCCTTTCACCTGGGCAATTCCCGCGGTCAACTGGCCATGCTCGCCTTCGAGCCGCACCGCGTCCCGTTCCAGCGACGTCATGCGGTCGATTCCTATCAGCTTGCGATGCCAGAGCGACCGCACACCTTCCAGCTCGATCCCTATCAGCTCGATCTCGCGGCGTTTCGCCTGCAGCTGCTCGGTCAGGCCGGCACTCTCCTGCTTCAACTGCGCGATCCGTTCGCGCAATTGCGATCGCTGGCCAGACCGCGCCTGGTGCCGGAAATCGAACAGCGATTGTTCTCCGGCCATCGATGCGGCGACACCGGCTTCGTCGCGCCGCGATGTCAAAACGTCCGGAAAGCTGATCGTGTCCTTGCCGTCACGCTCCGCCTCCAGGCGCGCCAACCGTGCATAAAACTCATCCAGACCTTTTGAGACGATCGCCAGATTGGCGCGCGTTGTCGTCTCGTCCAGCCGCACCAGAATATCGCCCGCCTTGACCCGGTCGCCTTCACGCACCCTGATCTCGCCGACCACGCCGCCCGTCGGATGCTGAACCTTCTTTACATTGGAATCGACCACCAGCCGGCCAGCTGCGATCACCGCACCCGACATCTTGGTCACCGCCGCCAGGCCGCCAACACCTCCGACAAGCAGCAGACAGGTAGCAACGCCAGCCACGAGATAGCGGCGGACCTGCCGGTGATGCAAAGCGCTTCTGTCCTCGCTCATGCCGGAACGCCTCGCTCCGTGGCGGCAACGACCTTGAGCGGCGCTGCCGATCGGAAGACCTTGTTCAGCACCTCGTCCTTCGGACCGAAGGCCTGCACATGGCCATTGGCCATCACCAGCACCGTATCGACATTGGCCAGCACACTGGACCGGTGCGCGACGACGATAACGATGCCGCCGCGGTCCCTGATGCCCTGGATCGCTGCGGACAAGGCCACTTCACCCTCCGAGTCGAGATTGGAATTCGGCTCGTCCAGGATGACCATGAACGGATCGCCATAAAGAGAGCGCGCCAGCGCGACACGCTGGCGTTGCCCCGCCGACAGCGAGGCGCCGGCTTCGCCAACCTTCGTGTCGTAACCGTCGGCCAGATGCACGACGAGATCATGCACGCCGGCGGCCTTGGCTGCCGCAAGCACCATGTCGGATGACGCATCCGGGTCGAAGCGGGCGATGTTCTGCGCAATCGTGCCGTCGAACAACTGCACATCCTGCGGCAGATAGCCGATATGTTTACCCAGCTCGTCGGCCGGCCACTGGTCAAGCGTCGCGCCGTCCAGCCGCACGGCGCCGCGCGCCGGAAGCCAGACACCTGCAAGCGTACGCACCAGCGATGATTTGCCGGAAGCACTCGGGCCGATGACCCCCAGGCCTGCTCCCCTGGCCAGTGAAAAACTTGCATCCCACACCACCGGCGTGCGTTCGCCCGGCGGCGCGACACTGACATTCTCGACCGCCAGCGCGCTGACAGGCGCGGGCAGGGTCACGCCGGTTGCGCCTTCCGGCAGCGCGGACAGAAGCTGCTTCAGGCGTGCCCAGCTTTGCCGCGCCGAAATGAAACCCTTCCAATGCGCTATCGCCAGTTCGATCGGAGCCAGCGCCCTGCCCATCATGATCGAGCTTGCGATCATGATGCCGCCGGTCGCCTCTTGCTTGATGACCAGATAAGCGCCGATCGCCAGCATTGCCGATTGCAGCATCAATCGCAGGATCTTGGAAATCGTGCCAAGCGTTCCCGCGACATCGCTGGCCGCCGCATGGGCGTTCAGGTACTCGGCATTGACGGCAGACCACCGCTCGGCGATACGCCCGCCAAAACCCATGGCCTGCATGGCTTCGGCATTGCGCCTTGTCGCCTCGGCCAACGTGCTGCGGACGGCTGCGTGCTGTCCGGCGATCCTTGTCGGGCCGCGGGTCCGGAATTCGGCCAGAAGCGTCAGTGCAAACAGGACAACGGCGCCGGCAAGCGCGGTAACGCCGATCCAGAAATGAAAAATGAAACAGATGCCGATATAGAGCGGCATCCATGGCAGGTCGAACAAAGCGGTCGGTCCGGCACTGCCGATAAAGGATCGGACCTGATCGAGATCCCGTAGGGGTTGCAGCCCGTCGCCGGAAGGCTTGGCGCGCAGCGGCAGGCGCATCAGCGCCGAATAGACCGACGGGCTCAGCTTTGCGTCCAGCTCCTGTCCCAGCCGCACCATGAGGCGGGAGCGGATCAGCTCCAGCACTCCCTGAAACACGAACAATGTTCCCGCAAGCACCGCCAGGCCGACCAGCGTCGGCACGCTGCGACCCGGAACGACGCGGTCATAGACTTGCAACATGAAGAACGAGCCGGTCAGGGTCAGCACGTTGACGACCCCGCTCATCAGGACGATGCCCGAAAACGCACGTCGAAACGACGCCAGGATTCCGACCAGCGTAAGCGGCGTCGATGGCGTCAGCTGCATGCAGGCTCGCAATCAGGATATGGCATCTCGTCCTTCAATAGATAACTGCCTTGAGTGTGACATGGACGGGCAAGCCGGCCTGGAACTGCGCGCTGCCCCGCGCCACCAGCCAGCCGTCCGCACGCTCCAGGCGCGCAACGACCTGCAGCGTTGGTGAAGCGGTCGAGCTTGCGGGCAGGGGCAAGGAAAATTCTATCGTCTTTGAGCCGCCCTCGCTCTTGAGGCTGGTTTTGGCGGCGCGGCGTCGCCCACTGTCCTGAATGGCGGGATCCTCAAGATAGATCTCGAGATGACCTTCCGGGATAGCCTTGCCGCCCACAAAGGTGACGGCGCCGCGAATATCTGTTGCGCGAATATCTGGCGCGCGAATATCTGGCGATTGCGCTGCCGCTGCCCCGGTGGCCGCGGCGACTGCCGCAACTCCGGCGGCCATTAACACTGTGCGGCGGTCAGTCATCGCGTCCTCTCCCTTTTCACTGCGCTGGGGTATGCGGGAGGGCAGCCTGACGGCACCCCTCCCGGCAACGCGTTAGATGACAATGAAGTCTGCAGCCGAAAGATCCAGATTTGTGTTCAGGTGTGCAAACTGAACGGCCGCTCCCTGTCCGGAACCATCGGCGTCGTAAGACAATATTCCACTGTCGGTGTCGTAGATGATGCGGTCGTCGGCATCATGAGCAGCGCCGGCTGCGCTCTTGTAGAATGAGCCCAGGGCGAGGGCGCCGTCGCCGCCAACGCTGGCAAAGATGAGGTTGTCCAGCAGGATCGTATCGTCGGCGACCTTGAAGTCCTTGATCCAGTCGATATTGCCGTTCCCGAGTTCTGTCGAAAAGCGGAAATAGTCGTCGCCGGCGCCGCCGGTCAGCGTATCGGCAGCCAGCCCGCCATCCAAAAGGTCGCTGCCGCCGCCGCCATTGAGCGTATCGGCGCCCGCAACGCCCGGCTGAGCTGGTACCGGCGGGAATTCGACCGATACGTTCAGCTTGTAAGTCGAGCCCTCCGGCACGGATTCGACCCAGCCATCGCCAGGAGCGGAGTCCGACCATTCGCCCTCCACAATATAGTAGGTTCCGGTTTCCTGAACGATGAAGCTGGTGCTCGAATCGCGGCCGTTGTTGGAGCCGGGGTCGTTGCCGCCATCGTCGTTCTGGGCGACGATATTGCCATCGCTGTCCAGAACCCTGACGATGCTGTCATGGACATTGGGGTCGGCAATGCCATCGATGTCGATGGTGATGATCGTGCCGGCCGCCAGGTTGATGCTGTAATATCCGCCCAAGCCGTTTCCGGTGGCATTGACGGTGGTGTGAAGGGTGGTCGTCGAATCGAAGATGTCGGGGTCAGCCGTCAGCGAGAAGTTGTTCGAGATGTCGAAGGCGGTCGAGACCGAATTGTTGGTCGCGTCCGGTCCGAGCGTGGCGTAGCCGGTGCCCATGCCCGGGCGTGGCGGAGCATCGCCCTGATAGGCGAAATCGCCGAGCAGGGTGTCATCGCCGCCGCCGCCGTCGATCTTGTCGGCGCCGCCCTGGCCGGTCAGCACATTGGCCGCGCCATCGCCGGTCAGGTGATCGTTGAAGCCCGAGCCAGCCAGATTTTCGATCGAGATATAGGTGTCGCCGCCGGATTTGCCGCCACCCAGTTTGAGGTTTTGCCCGCTGGCCGCGTCGGCGTAGTCCGCCGTGTCGCTGCCGGCGCCGCCATTCAATATATCGGCGCCGCCACCGCCGGTCAGCGTGTCGTTGCCGGCGCCGCCGGAAAGTTTGTTGGCCTGGGCGTTGCCGATGAGATGGTCGTCGAAGAACGACCCGACAGCGTTTTCGAAGCCGACCAGGATGTCGTGCCGGATAACGGTGCCGCGCCCGACGATCTGCACCGGGCCATCGCCGTCGCCGCCATTGGCCGTGCCATTGGCGAGGTCGATCGTCACACCGGCGGAGCTGCCTTCGTAGACGACCGTATCAATGCCGGCGCCGCCATCCAGATAGTCCTGGCCGGCGCCGCCGATGATCGTGTCGTTGCCGGCTTCACCGTACAGGATGTCGCCGTCATTGCCGCCATCCAGTATGTCGTTGCCGCCGCCGCCGTTGAAATAGTCGCCGCCGCCCCGGCCCCAGAAATGATTTGCCGCCGACGTACCGATGAAACGGTCGATGCGGTCATCGGAGCCGATCAGGTTCTCGATGCTGTAGAAGGTGTCGCCCGTGGCGGTTCCGCCGCTGGCCACGTTCGTCTCGAGGTTGACGAGCAGTTGGAAGGGGCTCTCCTTGCTGAAGTCTACCGTGTCGACGCCGGCGCCGCCCCGGAATATATCGACGCCATCCTGGCCGCTCAGCGTATCGTCGCCGTCGCCGCCGTCGAGGATGTCGTTGCCTTGGCCGCCGAGGATCGTATCGTTGCCGCGGCCGCCATAGAGCGTGTCATTGCCGTCGTCGCTCTCGGTCTGGTCTGGAAGGTCGGCGACATCGATGGTGTTGTTGATGTCGCGGCTGGCGAGCGAGTCGCGGCCGCCGATGATGAGGTCATCGCCGCCCTGGCCGAAGATCGTGTCGTCGCCGGCGCCGCCGTCGAGCGTATTGTTGCCATTGTCGCCGAAGATGACGCTGGTCATCGTGTTGTCGCCGATGGTCGGTGCGGTTTCGGTGCCGCCGTCTCCAGGCTGGAGTGTCGACTCGTCGGCGTAGATGATGTGTTCGACGTTGGCGATTTTCCGGATATTCAAGTTCCGGTTCAGCAGAACGACCGTGTCATTCCCGCCATTCGCTTCCTCGCGCACGATGTCGTCGAGGGAATCGACGAAGTAGGTGTCGTCGCCGCCATTGCCGGCCATGCGGTCGCCGCCGCCGCGGCCATCCAGCACGTTGGCTCCGTCATTGCCAATCAGGACGTCGTCATAGCTGCTGCCGATGCCGTTCTCGATGTAATAGTCGGTGCCATCGGCGTTGTGCCCGGCAAAGATCGACACATTGTTGCTGTGGCCGTTGACGCTGGAGAACTGTCCGGCGCGCAAATCGAGGATCGTGCCGGCCGTCGAGCCGGAGAAGTCGATCGTGTCGGTTCCGCCGGTGTCATGGATGACAAAACCGATATCGTGCTGCATGCCCGAGGAGGTCAGCCGGTAGCCGTCCACGGCACTGCCGAAGCCGTAGACGTTGTCGCCCATGTTGAGATCGATATGCTGATAGGTGCGCACGCCGTTCTCGTCGACGGTGGAGAAAAAGCGGCGGATGACAGCCTCGATGTCGGCCATCATCGGCGTTGACGCCGACCAGCGGCTGGTTTCACCGACATCGATCCCGTCGAAATAGGACATGACGCTGTATTGCTGACGGTCGTAGGTCCAGGTCGCATTGTTCAGATAATTGATCTGTACGCCGCCGGGGCCGCTGTAATTGTAGAGCCCGGGGTGGTTCAGCCCGAACTCATGACCGAATTCATGGATGAAGGAATCGAAGACATAGCCGCCAATATCTGTCTTGTTGACCTCGGTGTCGTGGAAACGCTGGCCGATGCTGACATAGCGGTCGTTGGAATAGGCGCTGCCGTCGTCCTCTTCGCCCAGTTCGGGGCTGACAACCTGCATCCAGTCCGTTGCACTGTTGTAAGGTGCATTGTCGACGATTTCGAACTTCAACGGGGTGACACTGGCCCACATCTGCAAGGCGCCGATCGCGGCGGCCTTGTATTCGGGATGGTCATTGAGCTCGGAGACATTTATCCTCAGCGTTCCCGCCGCGATCGCCGGCGTTATCGACCGGTCCAGCGCTCCAAGGTAGGTGAGGAAGGCCCCGTAATCTTCGCTTTTGCCGTACGGGTTGTCCGGCGTCTGGTCGTTGACCCACCATTGATCGCTGGTTTGGCTTGAGTTCGGCATCCTTGGGACTCCTTGGTCTCGCAGCCGTGGCAATTACGGCTGTACGGTTTAGCAGTTGCCAACCACCGACAAGCATCGTTTGCGTTTGCCGGTCGAGCCCCGTCCCAGTGCCAACAATGCTATTGGAATCTTCACTTGTCTAGCCTCAGTTCGCGCTCGGTACATATGAAGGTTCTTGGGCGCGCTTGTACCGGCGGGTTTTGAGATACTGGTTTGGTGTTAATTGAGCTATCGCTAATCTATGGTCGTACCTCGCCCGTAGGCACGAGGGGCTGAATGCGCAAGCGTGCTTCAGGAACCCGTCCGGCGCGCGAAATGTTCATATGTCACGCGCCAGGGGTCGCTCTCCGCTCGTCTCTCCTCACCGATCCAGTGAAAGCTGGCGGCGGTGATCTCGGTGAACCGCCACCGCGCCTGCAGGCCGCGCGAGTCGGCGCCCATCTGGACGATGTCCTTGCCTTCGGCCCGCCCGATCTGGCGCGAGTAATCCTGGTTGAGCGGATCGCTCCAGATAATGTGCCAGCCACCGATCCCGGGATCGAAGACGCGCAAGGTCGTGCCATACATGGTGGACGGGGCAGGGCGCCTGGGCCTGATCCAGATGTCCTGAATGGCGCGGCCTTCGAGCACCCAGCCAAAGTGACACTCGCCATCCGATTTCTGGATTGTGCCGTCGTTGCGGTGGTGAACCGTCTCCATGTCCCAGCTGCCAATCAACCATCCATAGAGGTCCATGTCTTTCGCCCGGTCGGCTGGCGGACCTTCGGATGCGAGAGCGGTGAGAAACGTCGTCATGATTGTCTCCAGGGCAAGCCTCGCGGAAACGCTGGGCGCCACAACCCTTGCAGCGTTGCGGGCCCGGGTCTTGGGAAAAATTGCTGTAGTGCCGCGGCTGCCGACCTTCCGCGTTCGCGCCATATCGCATCTATGCACCAATGCTAATGTAGCGTCGGCGGGTACCCCAATGCCCGCCTGGCCGGCGCCTCCTCAGGCAATCTCTTGGATGAGCGGCGCCGGCCGCTGGCTTGGGCGCAACCAAACTCCTGCCGGAGAACGCCAGCTGCCCAATCGCGCAGTTCTGGAGAAGCATCGCCCGATTTCATGATCGACACGGCCAGCGCCGCCATGTCTGCAGGCGGCTTGTTGTGCGAGGTCACATAGGTGAAATAGCCGGCCATGATGAAATGACCGGCGGGACGATCTGGAGTGCCGCCAAAGCTATTGCGCGCCAGCGTTTGGGCGGGCCGGGTGCTGGAACGTCATCCTTGTCCACGAAATCGACCATTCTGCTCTGTCCAAAAGCCGGGAGAACACAATCCGAAAGGATGATCTACATTAGTTAAAATGCGGATAAATCCTTATGGGAGATGCTGTCGCTGCCCTAGTCGGTCCCTTCCGGCGGCGCCTCATCTTGCCAGCCGGCCAGCTCCGGCAGGTCGTCCAGCCAGCTTTTCTCCGTCATCAAGATTTCGCCGGCCTGTGGTGCCGCCTCAGTGGCGTTTTGAATAAGCCAGTCCATCCACTTTCGATAAGCGGCTGGGGCCAGTTCGGGCGGCAGCACCTTGGCCTTGGCCAGCATGCGTTTACGGAAGCTGAGCTGCCTGCGCAGTTTGGTCGTCGTGAATTTTGTCGCCTTGCCCTGGTATTCCACCGTCCAGCGCCCATCGCCGTGGCTGGTCAGCCTGTCGATGGCAAAACCGGCATCGACCGGCCTGTCCCGCCAGGGAAGCTCGATGGCGTTCCGCCTCAGATCGAGAGCCCATCGCCTATAGTCCGCCCCGGCACGCTGCGGCGGCAGAACGCCGGCCTGTTCGAGGATTTTCCTGCGAAAGGTAGGCTGCTTCTTGATCTGGCCGGTTGTCAGCTCGATGCGATGCCCACGGAACTCGACATGCCAGCGGATTCTCCCGTTGCCGACATATTTTGCCAGCCTGTCGATGGCGAACTCGTCGTCGGACAACTCCACGCATCCCTGGCGGATGCGTTCGAGGATGTACTGGCTGTCAGTGGGCATGACGTGCCTTGGCTGGGGAACCTGGATTCGAACCAGGACTAACGGAGTCAGAGTGTTTCCGCCCGGCTTGTTTCCATTGTTGTTTTTCGGTCCATGTCGCGGTCATGTCGCGCCCACCGCGATCATAAGTTGGTTCTGAGCCGCTGCTAGCGCCTGGGCGTCATCGGTGCTCGGAAACAAATGCGAATAGGTGTCGGCGGTCATGCTGATCGATCCATGGCCCAACCTTTCCTGTACCGACTTCATGGGCAATTCGAGGCCGCCATCGACGCGGCGATTTATCAGCCAACTTGCATGCCAATGCCGAAGGGCATGCATGCCGGGATATTTCGCGACCATGATCGCGGCGCCCTCGCTATCCCGTTTTCCAGAATCGACTACAACCCCAGCCGCAATCTGGACGGGCCAAAGACCTCGCTTTATAATATTGGCGTGCCATTCGATGTTGCCTTCCCCGTTAGGGAACACAAGATGCAGGTCTCCCTTAGGGCACGCCAGTTTCCATTCCCTCAACACGCTCACTGCCATCGGGGGCAGGGGAATTGTGCGCTGGCCCGCCTCTGTCTTGGTCGCCCCGATGGAATGGAATTTGTCGGCTCGCTGATGGACGTGAAGCAACGCCTTGGCAAGATCGACATGATCCCATCTGAGGCCTCGAAGCTCGGAAGCGCGAAGCCCGGTGAAGACAGCGGTGACGAGCAACGGCTTGTAGCGCCCAGCGACGTGTTCGAGGATTGCCCTGATTTCCGGATTGGTCGGAATGTCCTTGCCGACACGGAGCTTTGCCTTCTGGCGGCGCTCAACCTTTCTAGCCTTGCCATTCAGGCGACGCTTCGAGGCGTCATAAACGGCGTTGCCAATAATGTGGCCACGGCCCTGGGCATCGGCGATCAACCCGCCAAGGCTGACTACTATACGTTTGATCATAGCGGCTGACCTGCCAGCCTCCCGAAGCCGATCCTGGAAATTGCGGACGAAAGGAACGGTGATCCGCGTCAACTTCTCTGCACCGATCATCGGAACGATGTGAATTCGATAATGCTGCTCGTACTGCTCGACGGTGCTTCTTTCCAACCCGGCCTCATCGCAAGCCTTCAACCAGTTCTTGCCAGCCTCGGTAACGGTAACGGTCTGGGCGTCAGGAACATGGACGCCAGCGCGGATTTCAACTGCGGCCGAGGATGCGAATGCCCCAGCTTCTTTTTTCTTTCCCATTGGAAAGGTCTTCAGTCTGCGGATGCCAGCTTGGTCAGTGTACCTGACCACCCAGACCTCTTTCGTTTCGCCCTTCGGCGTTGTCCACGTTCGCTTAGCTATAGACATCAGACTCCGCTCCCCTTCTGATTGATTGTTTTTGCATGCTTGAAACCTTCGACCCTGCATCGGTCGGAACAATAGACCGCATCCGTCCGGCGACGCGTCATTGGGCCGGCGAGGAACGCCTTCGAACAATGCTTGCAACGGATAAGCGTGGCGCCAACCTCGAGAGCCATTGCAATCTCCATTCGCATAAGCCCTTCGAGATTGGTCACAGACAGCACAAGCCGATATCGGTCAGTGGATTCGCTGTAGGCGAACGACGGCGTTAGGGTGACGCGTTGGAGTAGGTATTCTGAGTCGACGATCCGGTTGAGGGATGGGTCGGTACAAAACTCCAGGTCTTGCGTCAGATCATCGCGAAGGACTTCCATGGCGCGCAAATACGCAATGTCACCAAAATCAGTGCGTGGGGTGCCAAATCTGGAGACAAAGCGTTTGAAGTCGTCGTCGTTGCGGGCGTTTACCAGATGCAAGACTATGGGGTTCTCCAAGCTTTCGAGACGGTAGGTTTTCGGCTCAAACCTGCCAGATCGACTCTTGATAGCTAGCTGAGGATCGGCGTCACCCTGACCGAACGGGACGTGCTCTAGCTCAACACCATCGGCAGGCTTTTTCCAATCAAGGTGCAACGGGATCATGCGGGCTCTCAATAACGGATAAAATTCAACAAACGTTGTATGATCGATACAACCGTTCCAATTCCTTTGCAAATGGCTATTTTACGCTCCCATACATTCCTAGGGAGTCAGACGTGAAAGCCGAGACTGAACACCATGACATCGTTTGGGGCGCCGGCCCCATTGGGGAGGTTGTCGGCCTGACTGCGAAACAGGCTTATCACCTCCTGGAGGGAGGCAGATTGCCGGCACGAAAGATCGGGGAACGTTGGGTTGCCAGCCGCCGCCAGCTGCTTGCAGTCGTGACGGGCGAGGAAAGCAAGTGATGGCCAAGCTTTATTGGATGCCGATCGCTATCGGTGATACCCTTTCGGAGACGGGTGATCTGAGTGCCGAGGAATTTGGCGCCTATATCCTGCTGCTCATGCGCCTCTGGGAAAGCGGCGCGCTTCCCCAAGAGGATGCGAGGCTTTCGCGCATTGCCCGCCTATCAACTGAGCGTTGGCAGGAAATCCAGCCAAGCATGTGCAAGTTGTTTGAAGATGGATGGCGTCATCCGCGCCTGGAACAAGAGCGCGTCAGATCGGAGGAGCTCTACAGATTGCGCTCTGAAGCAGGCAAGAAGGGCGCCCTAGTGAAGGCTAAGAACAAGAGCCAGGGTAACGCGCAACATGAGCAACGCCATCAGCGGGGCCAGCAGCCACGCCAGGACCCGGGCTTTCAGCCGGATACCAAGCCGAGCCCTCAGCCGGGTACCAAGCCGAGCCATCAGCAGAACCATGCCGAAGGCCACAAGCCCGGTATGAGGCAAGGCGAGGGGCCGAGAAAGAAGCCCGGCACAAGCAATTACAGCCACCCAGACTCTACCACCCAAGAGGAAACTCTGTTCTCACGGTCAGGCACGCGTGACGAAGCCCGGGCACAGAATGCCTATGCCAAAAGTAAAGGTGTGTGATGAGCAAAGTTGTAGAACTTGCTCAAGGCAAGTGGGTTGAGATCCTCACAGCCCTTGGGATATCAGAGCACTATCTGAATGGACGACACGGGCCATGTCCGCTGTGTGGCGGAAAGGATCGCTACCGTTTCGACAACAAAGCCGGGACCGGAAGCTACTTCTGCAGCCAATGCGGTCCTGGGTACGGTTTTCACCTATTGAGAAACTTTCACGGCTGGGATTTTCCCACCGCCGCGAAAGCTGTCGAGTCTATCTTGGGTTTGGGGGGATATGATTTCGCACCCACCAACGCTGCCGTTTGTGAAAAACCAAAAATCGATAATGACGAAAATATTCGCCGCTGTTTCCTGCTTTGGCGTGACGCCCGCATCATCAACGACGGTGATCTCGCATTTGAATATTTTAAAAATCGCGGAATTATCCTCGCCCCTGAATTCGGCGCGCATCTCCGCTTCCATCCTCGCGTGAACTATTTTGAAAACGGGGAAGTCACTCAGTTCCCAGCTGTTGTCGCAGCAGTCACCGATGCCGATGGAAGCGGTGTCGCGATCTTAAGAACGTACATTCTCGACGGGAGAAAGGCGCCTGTGGCGAACCCTCGCAAACTCACTGCCGGCGGGATTCCGGCCGGTTCGGCAGTCCGCCTCCGCCAAGCCGCGCGGAAAATGGGCGTCGCCGAGGGTATCGAAAATGCGTTGGCCGCATCGGTTCTCTTCGATGTCCCTGTTTGGGCTGCTCTCACGGCTGCCGGACTAAAGCGTTGGACACCACCATCGGAGGCGGAAGAAATATACATATTCGGCGACAATGATCGCACCGGCATCGGCCAAGGCGCGGCTGAAGCACTGGCTGTAAAATTGAGAGCGCAAGGACTGGCGGTCACCGTTCGCATTCCTGACATGGCTGGCGAGGATTGGAACGATGCGCTTTTGTCCAAGATTAGCGTCGGCTATATCCGCCGCCCGCCAGCGAGGGCAAATCAAGAGCTTGAAGCCCTCAATCTCAGGCCCAGCCACTATAGTCATCAGACCACTGAACTTGGTGGTCCGCGCCATCAGGAGCCACCGCTAAGATGATGCCCTCAGGGTGACACGTGACACCAAACCTGGAAATTTCTGAGCGCTCGTCCCACGTATGTTCGGTCACAGGAAAGGAGCGGCCGACACAAACACGGGGGACTACTGCAATGACGGCAACTGCACGTAAGGCAAGACACCGCTATCGGAAATCGCAGGGGCTATCGGTCCTGGATGTCGAGGTCGATCTCACAGAGCTCACGGACACTCTGGTAGAGGCCGGATACCTGGCAGAATGGGATTCACACGACCGCTCGAAAATAGAGCAAGCCTTGGGTCGTGCTCTGGTAGACCTGACTAAGGTCACGCGTTCCAAGTTGCGGAAACTGGTTGAGGTATAGTGCGACTCAACCTTGTGGAGGTCTCATTGAATGCGCGCACTTACAAAGCTCAGTTCCAGCAATAGCGATCAGCTCGACACCATCATTGCCTTGGCAAAGGTCTTTGCCAAGGCCGATAGCAATGTGACCACTGTCCTCAGCGAAGACGGGCTTCTCGCCGACATCGCAGATGTGGTCTCAGCCCTCGTCGCCAGGGAGACCAAGACGCTGTCAAATCGGCTTACGCTGCTTGAAATCGCAGCGGGTTCCCAAGACAGCCTGAAGCCAGGTGGCGCCAAGAGGCGCACCGCCAAGGTGAAGCTATGATCCCGTCGCAGGTAGTTGCATTAGCCACTGAGGCGCTTGGCAAGGTTCGCGATAAAGTTCTTGTCGACTACGAAGCCACCCTCAAGAAGCAGGACATCAACGAACGCGAAATCAGCGTACGTCTCGCCACCTATCGACGGCAGATGGAGACCTGGTTCCAGCGTTCGATTGAAGGGATCAAGAAGCGTTACCCAGTCCATTGAAACCTGTCGTTAGCCTGGGCGTTTCCCCTTCCTCCCAGGCTCACTGGCCGCCGCGCTGTGACGCCAGCGTGGCGGCGCCTCCATTACCACATGACGTGCGCGGCGGGGGATAGTCGGGTTGTATCATTGATGTGTTCACAACCGCAGATTGCTTCATTCAGGCACTTTTTTTATTGCGAAAGGTGCGATTCCGCGACTTGGAAAGATTAATGACCAAGGCCAATCCCAAAACCCATGAATTTCCGGCACCAAGATGGATGACGCGCACCGAAAAGCTCGAGTTTAAGAGGCTGAATTCGATCCGAAAAGCCGCCGGGAATCCAGTTATGGAAACAGATGTCATACCGATCTGCGATCTGGTCAGCGCCCGTAGCCGCGTCACTGCCCTGCGTGGGCTATTCAAGCGGGCGATGGTGGCCTGCCGGGATAGTGATTTCGAGTCGAGCCAACGTCATCTGCTTGCAATAGCCCGCGACATCGACAGGGCGACGGCAGCCGCGCAAAAGATGGCCTCAAAATTGGGGATCTAAGCCTGTTTCCGACCGTTTGTCTTTGGCAAGCCCTTGCTGGCACGATCGCAATATTGATATCAAAGACGGGCGCACTCAATTGGTATTTGCGAGCTACCAGTTGTGCTGGCTCCGCGATAGTGCTCTTCTGTTCAAATTATTTTGGGAGGGCAATATGAAAACTACGATTCTTGCCGCCGTGGCGGCTTTGACTATGTTGGCTTTTTCGATCGATACCTTCGCGCACGGCGGAGGCACCGATTCCAATGGGTGCCATACCAACCATAAAACTGGTGAGTACCACTGCCATTGATATCAGGGCCAAACTGCGTGATTTGGATGGCGTGCGCGTAGGCATATACGCGGCGCCTAGATAGCAGGCGCTGGTGCTGGTCTTCATGGGGGCGCAGATGAGAATTCGAACGGTGATCCACCTGGGGACATTGATGCTTGCGGCGTCATTGGCCACGCCGTGTTTTGCGCAGGAGACTTTCGGAGGAAATGACTGCACCGAAGATTGTTCCGGCCATAAGGCGGGCTACGACTGGGCAGAGCAAAACCAGATTTCCAACGAAAGCGACTGCAGTTCAAACAGCCAATCATTTAATGAGGGCTGCCAGACCTTCGTCGAAGATCCATCTCGCGGTTCGGACGAAGACGATGAGGGCGAAGAGATCGACGACTGAGGTGGCAGCGCTGATCTGGACAAGGATCCTGCCGGCGGTTTCCCATCGTGTATGCGCGGTCGCTTTTGGTGTGGCATCTTTCATCGGCTGCGCTCATGCCGAAGACGCGTGCGACCAAAAC
This sequence comes from Mesorhizobium sp. C416B, assembly GCF_030323165.1. Taxonomy (NCBI): domain Bacteria; kingdom Pseudomonadati; phylum Pseudomonadota; class Alphaproteobacteria; order Hyphomicrobiales; family Phyllobacteriaceae; genus Mesorhizobium; species Mesorhizobium sp. C416B. The sequence continues at coordinate 849,451 of NZ_CP100471.1, read as the reverse complement.
TACACTGGGGCCTGCGTTCCAATAGCCAGCGACGTCGATTGTTCCTCTGGAAAGGGCAACGGCCCCGCATATGTGCGCGGGCCGGTCACCGTCATAGGCACGGATATCTATGATCTCGACCGAGACGGCGACGGGATAGGCTGCGAAAACGGCTAAAGCCGACACTAGCGCATAGCCTTCCGCCACCCAGCCGCGCGCGCTGCATCTTCCGAACAGAACCACCGCTCGCCCTTCGAAAGACTGATGCGGGTCTCGGAATAATGTTCCTGCCCGGGAACGTGATAGATGCGCTCGCCAGTGTTGTAGCTAATATTGCCCTTGATGCCGCAGCCAACAGCAGGGGGACCGAGTTCAAAGGCCAGCAGGCCAGCCATAACCGCACCGAAGGCCCCGATCTTTAGCCATAACGGCGCGTCGCGCGAACGATGGCGCCTGCCATACCTTCGGCGGTTGTATTCATTGTCCGCGTAGTAGCGACGTTTGCCCACGCCCCTCACTCCCCGATGGGAGAATGCGACGCCTAGGTCTTGGAGTCCAGATGGGGCGGCTTTGCTGGCCCTGTCCCGTTCCACAGGATGAACGTTACTTCCTCCCAGGTGACGTCCCGCACCCCCTGCTACAGCACGTCATGCAGGACGCGCGTCTGACGGCAGTGGTCGCAGTGCGGGGATATAAACGGCTTGATGATACTCCAGTGCAGCGCTTCCGCTGCCGCCACAAAGCGCTCAATATTGCGAACCTTTCGATCTTGCCATGGCCTATCCTCGAAATCTCTCTGTGTGCCAGACGACCTTGCCATCGATCTTCATCGGCTTGTGGATCACTAGGCGCTTTGGCAGGTGTTCGGGATGCACCTCCAGCAAGGTGATTTTGATCTGCGGCTTACACCGGTTGCAGTCGAACTTGAGCTTCAAGGGATCGACGCCGCCGCCGTAGACCATCATGAGATCGGCCGATCGGCAGTAGCGGACGTTGCCGCAGCTGCACTCGGCCTTCACAAGCATGTTGTGCCGGGTCGCCTTTCCCAGCGTGTCGATCGGATCGTGCGCCATGAGAACGAATAGAGAACATTCTTCTTGATCGTCAAGCCGATTTGTGGAATCTTTTCAACATGAGCGATGAACCTTCACGGCTTGCCGAAGGCATGACAGGGGCCCCGCGCGATCGACGGCGCGTCGACAACCATGCGTGCGAACATGCCGGCTGCGGCCGGGATGGCGGGTTCGGCTTTGCGAAGCCGCGTCTGGAGTCGCACTGGTTCTGCATGGAGCACCGCGGCGAAGGCGAGCGATATCTCGCTGGAGCAGGACGGCACCAATGACCCGCTCATCCTTCGCAGGGGAGTTGCAGTCTGCATCGGACCACATTGCGGACCTATCTCGCGCCGATCTTCAGGTCATGCTCCGACGGGCCGCCCTGGTGATCCGAAACACGGACCGTGTGGAACTCGATGCGAGGGTTGAGGATTCTCTGTCCGACATTGCAGCCGAGATGAAAATGTCGAAGTCCGACCTTGTAAAAACCATCGTCGGAGATTGGCTGATTGCCAATGCCTACCTCCCGGTGCCGTACGCGCTCGATGATGACAGCGCCACCGACGGAAGTGCATAGTTCAATGTCCGACAACGTCTTGCCCGAACAGAAGAAACCCAAGCTGATCGTTGTCGTGGCCTTCGACCGCGGAGAAGACGGCGATCTCTTCACTGCGTACGGCCCGACCGACCAGCCAAGCGAGGATCGGGCGATCCGCACCGCCAAGGGACTGGCTTCCAATCATGTCGGCGTTATCGCCTGGAGCCGCGATGCCGATCCCGCGCTTGGCGACTATGGCCCGCCAAGCGTGCTCTTCACGACTGGCGACGTCCCCGACATGGAATAATTAAACGTCGCAAAGGCCGCTCGGTCTAACAGCGAGCACGCCGGGAGTTGGCGGCTCAGAATGTTTGCTCAAGCTTATTGGTGGTGTAGTATGCGCTTGTCGTCATAAGCGTCGTTCCTGCCGCATTAGAGACAGTTCGCGCAGAGGCACTGTAGTGACTGAGCTTTCAAGCGATCTCCGTGTTCCGGCTGCGCAGTACATTCGCATGTCGACGGAACATCAGCGGTATTCTTTAGAGAACCAGACGGCAGCCATCGCCGAGTATGCCGAAAGACGAGGGTTCGCTATCGTTGACACCTACGCGGATGCCGGCAAAAGCGGCTTAACCTTGAAGGGAAGAGATGGCCTGAAACAGTTGTTGGCTGACGTTGTGACGGGCCAACACACCTATTCTGCCGTTCTCGTTTTAGACGTCAGCCGATGGGGTCGCTTTCAGGACACGGATCAATCCGCCCACTACGAATTCCTGTGTCGTAACTCAGGTGTCGCGGTGCTGTACTGCGCCGAGCCCTTTGAGAATGACGGTAGCATTGTCTCGACCATCCTAAAAAATATGAAACGCGCGATGGCTAGCGAGTTCAGCCGTGAACTTTCTTTCAAGGTCGCAAGGGCACACCGGCAGCAAGCCCTGCTTGGTTTCAGTCAAGGAGGCGTTCTACAGTATGGCGTGAGACGCCTCTTGGTGAACAAAGACCGGGAGCCGCTGTTTCTACTTAAGTCCGGCGAGCGAAAAGCGCTGAGTTCCGACCGAATATTGCTTGTCCCCGGACCACCAAACGAAATTAGTGTTGTGCAGCGAATATTCGACATGTTCGTGAATCAAAAGAAGAGCATGAGCCGCATCGCAAACAGTCTGAACCAAGAGGGGCTCCCTTCCACGAATGGTCGGGTCTGGAACCACCGGCGGGTCAAAGCCGTGCTGAGCAATGAATTGATGATAGGTTACTACGTATACAATCGCAGATCCTATTTGCTGAAGACCAGACCGAAACGGAATCCGCCTGAGCAATGGACTAGAGCACGGGTGATGGACGCGATTGTGGACTTAAGGCTGTTTGACAAAGCTCAACGAGAACTCCGTTTTAAGCGGGGCTACGGTTATGAGAGACCCCATATGGTCAAATGCCTCCAGCGCCTGTTCAAGGAAAAGAAGAAGCTTACCGTCTCGATTATCAACGCTTGCCCATATACGCCTGCTGCCCAAGCGTATGCCGCGCACTTTGGAAGCCTAAAAGCCGCTTATGCAGTTGTCGGTTATAAGCAGTGTTCCGCAGGTCCCAAGGCAGATCGACACTACTCAGACGAAGAGCTTCTGGAGTGCCTTCGTCGCCTGCAAAAGGCATACGGATATGTCACGGTCGCGCATATAAATGCTGACCATGAGCTACCTAGGTATCAGGCTTTCCTGGACCGATTTGGCACTATGCGGACAGCTTACTCGCTGGCAGGCCTGCCCGGCACCAACTCGGAGTTGATCTCGGCGGGGCTTCTACGGGCAACCCTTCGACGGGAGAAAGATCAACAGAGAAGCTCCGGACTTCGCCGCGGTTCAACCAAGAAAGGGCGTCGGAGTTGATGTCTATTTGTCCGCCGCGTCGCCCTTTTCAAGCTCGATGAGCGATTCGAGACAGCGAACCAGCCTGTCCATTGAAAACGTACCCGTTCGCCCGGTGGCGATCGCGGAGACGTCGGGCTGCTTCATCCCGAGCAGTTCAGCCGACTTCGCCTGGGTCAGGCGCCGGCGCTTGATAATGGCGCGAATCTCGCGGGCCAGCTTGGCCTTGAGCAATTCCTCTTCGGGATTGTCAAAGCCGAGGTCCGCAAACACGTTGCCGCTGCTTGTTTCTGCGGCGATTTCTTCGTTCATGAGTTCGGTCCTTTCCCCATAGTTTTTGCGGCAGTGCTCCTTGGGGACCTATCGACCGAGCGGCTGCTTCGAGAGCGAGACGAGCTCGGCTTCATTGGTGACGCCGGCCCTGCAGAATTCCCGCTTCGGCTGCCTTTCGTCGAATTGGCATGATCTTCCTCTCGAAAGTCCTGGAGCGAAGCATGGCGCAGCTCCTCCTCGCCGCGCAAGTGCTTCACTCGTCCGATGATGCCGGGCTTAACCCACTGTGTCGCCGGCCGCTTCATCCCCTTCGGTGCCGGCCCGGCGTGCTCCTGGACGCGCTTCCATAGCCGTTCGCGGATTGCCCGGCTGGAGTTGATGAACGCTGAGCCGACATACTCCCCGGTCTTCCGATCGGCCATCAGCGCAAAGGCCGGCTTACCGGGTTCCCGCTCGACTCCGAGCAAGTCGTATTCTTCCACCATGTAGCTCTTGATCTTCAGCCAGGCTGTCGACCGGCCGCTGCGGTATTTGCTGTCACGTCGCTTCGATACCATGCCCTCAAGGCCGGCTTCATCGATCAGGTGGAATATGGCTTTAGCGTCTCCGGGCAGCGCTTGGCTGAACTGGATGCGGTCATCAGGCAAGATGAGGCCTTCCAGGATTTCGCGTCGGTCTTCGAGATCCATGTCCCGCAGATCGTGACCATTGAGGTGCAGCAGATCGAAGGCGACGAAGTAGAGATCATGCTGGCGGCTGGTGATGGCTTTGCGCAGCGCCTGATAGTCCGAAAGGCCGGCTTCGTTGAGTACGACTATTTCGCCGTCAATGATGGCATTCTCGACGCCAAGGCGTTTTGCGGCACCGGCCAGATCCCTGTATTTTGCCGTCCAATTGTGGCCGTTGCGCGTGAAGATGCGCACGTCATGATCGATGATGATTTGACTGCGATAGCCGTCGAACTTGACTTCGTGAATCCATTCGTCGCCTTCGGGAGGCTTCTCGACCAGGGTCGGCAGCAAAGGCTCGACGAACTTTAGACGCATGAACTCACCCGCACCCCGCGATTCAATTAGCTTGTGCTGAAATGGTTCCGAAACCGGAAACCGGCTTTTGGTGCAACAAACACGCTAACTGAACGTTGCTCGATATTCGCAGGAGGAACCGATATGGCCGACGACAAGAGCAAACGGGATTTTCGTGATCGGGACCGTGTTTCAGCCGATGAGGATTATGAGGTCGAGTATTTCGCCACCAAGGCCGGCATCACACCCCAGCAGGTCAGGGAGTTGATCGCGAAGCACGGCAACCAACGCGAGACACTAGAGCGGGAAGCGAAGGCTCTGCGGAAATAATGACCAGGCTTTCGGATCTCGGCAGACCAATAATCGGGCACCGACATGACGGCGCGCCCGCGAGCGAGCTCGATCATTTCATGCCTTGCCCTGTTTGCGGCCAACAGATCGACATGCGCGACTTTCGCCAAGTCGCTTATCATGCCGATCCGGATCACGATCAGCCTATCGAACTAGACGCTTAGGAACACAAGTGCCGAAATACCACGTTGAGGAAATGGATGGCGATACCGTGACGGCTACCCACATCGTCCACGCGACAACGCCGATCAGGGCGGCGCGGGACGCGACAGAGCGCGACGTCACTCTGCGCACCAGCGAGGATGGCTACCATGCCGTCGACTTCGATACGCAAGTTCGCCTATGACCCGCACACCAAGGTTCTCTCCGTCTGGTTTGTGGCTAGCGGGAGGCACTACGAGTTCCTGGACGTGCCGCCTGAGCAGTTTGTCGCGTTCAGATCTGCCTTTGCCAAAGGCCGCTATTTTAACAGCCACATCCGCAACCGCTACGCATTTCGGCTGCCAGCAAGCTCATCCGACCATTTATGAATGTTCGTTGGCTGCGGAACGGCGCGCGTGTTACAGACAAACAAAAAGCCCGCCGGCATTAGCCAGCGGGCTAATTGGGTGGCCCGCGCGTTCGGTCAAGGTCGCGCGAGCTGGCCATGATGGGGGCATTAACAAAACGCTATGACTCGGTTTTTAAGCCTACTTGGCTATAGAGCTGCTTGCTCAAAACGCCCTTTGTCGCCAGCACCTTGTCGAAACCGTTGATCCACGGCCCTATGTCAGTTGGGCCGGAATATCTATCGATTGCGCGATCAAACATTGCAATTGCATCCAAATAGTCTTCGGATTCTTCCCCAATGCTTCTTCCGAATACCGCCTTTAAGCTTTCTGTATCGGCAATCTGCTTCGCCAAGCCGCTTCGCAACATCGTTTTAGAGCTATTAACGTCACTTTTACCGTTAACCGATTGTATGAAATTGCCACTTAGGGAAATTATGTCGCCAGACGACTTATCGAACTCAGAAATCTGGGTAAGCTTAAGATTCCTATCCTGCCCTGCATCATTCGTATACTGAACTGTCACATAACTCACGATTGCTGACACCAGAACGCTTACCACCGTATTGGTCAGTGGATGCACAATTATTGAGTGAAAGCTCTTATTCATCTACCTACCGCAACGGGCGAGGTGTTGGAATTGGCACAGCAGTCGGCTCAAGGCCCGCCCGCTTGTCTGCCTCTTTAGCAGCTTCGCACATTTGGATCGCAGTGTCAACATCTATTGTATCTAAAATCCTCTTTGTAGCTTCTCTCACAAATCTCGTGCAATCCGGATCTGCTCCCGGAAGTAAATTCACAATCTCTACCTGAGATTTTCTTCGGTCAATATTAGTGTAATCTCCTTCCTTTGACAAAGCGACCAGTGCCGCAATTGTACACGCTACTACCAGTGGCGTCATCGCGCCGCTGATAAACCTAGTAAATCCACTGGAATGGATGTCCGATTCTTGCGCACAAGTGAACTCAATATCCGGGCTTGAGACGAGGGCTGCGAGAACTTCCTTGCCTAAACCTTCGACATCTCCCGCTATCGCGGCGCAGGCGCTCGCTGCAAGCCTCGAAACATTGCCAATTAGCGCGGCATCCATATCGAGAAAGTCGTCAAGTCGGTTATATATGGTCGCAACGCGCCGATCCTTAAAGACAAAAGATCCGTGCGCCAAGGAAAATACCTCTATGAACAATGATTGCCCCAGCAAGGTAAAAGGATGTTGACTTCGCAGAGAGTCCGATAGAGCCGTAGATATCTTATTTTCCCGTATACGACCTAACCACTCGATTGATCTCACAGGCACAGGAATCTGGTAAAATATCTCTGGGAATGTGCGATACAATATGTGGTTGGACTTTATGCGGCCTACAATAACATGGCTGTTTGACAGCGGCTCTGGCGTTATAACGTAATCGTTAGTCGAGGCTTCGTAGTAAAAATTTGATATAGAGCGCAGTAGCCTTCCTCGTGCTTTAGAGTTACGCGCGCTCTTGAATGCCTTCCAGTTTGTCTCCGCCACTGCATCGTGTTTAAGGTCACCTATTCTTTCACTGGTTACCCCAGCCGCTAGCATACGTGGGAATAGCTCCGACGATGCTGCATCGTCGGGCAGCGACAAGGACGGGACATCTAAGAAGCCAACGCTAGATTTTTGGAACCGTTCTAGAAATTTGTATCCGCTACCTGGAAAACACCGCCAAACGCGCGTATTTGCTCGTATGGTACGAGCATTGATGTTTACATAGATCACGTTGACTACCGCCCCCAACCCTATTTGACACTGTATTCATACCATATCTACTCCGTTCCGCCATGTGGATTTGCCAATGTGGTCTCGGCCCTCAAGGGCGGGAAAGTCCTTTCATATTACCTCGGACCCGGTGGGTATTTGCGCTGTGAGAACGAGGATTCATGGAGCGACTCCTCGATGATGGCCAGGATAGTCCCTTTTCATGGTGGAGGTAGACGCACCTAAGAGTGAAATGGTCGAAGTGGTCGGCAAGTGGTCGCTAGCTCGAACAGCCCTTTGGCGACGACGAAGCGCAATTCTTCTCAAGGGCGCATTGGCATCGACGGTTCTGATCTTTATAGAACCGCTTGGGCGACAGCTCAGGGGCGTCAGAACCCTTTCACGCAGCGGCGCAAGAGCAGCCGTAACCTGCTCTCTCCGACTTGGTCGGGGAGGCCGCGGCGCATGTCCAGGGCGAAAGCCTAAAGGCTGCGGCGCATCTCCTGCGTGAGATGTTCTGAACTCCCCGATCAAGGTCAGGGGAGTAGTATGAAGAATCTTGTTTTCGCACTGCTTGGCCTAGCGGCCGCAATTTTCATCGGCGGATTTGTCTGGGCATCGGTCTCAGGCGTTTACCAAAGGTCGGTGTCGGAAAAGCAGGCCAAGCAAGACGAGTTTGATCATATCGTCTTGGAGCGGACGATCCGACTATGCAAACAGGCGGGATACGATCCGGCGGCGTCTTTCTGCCAATCTGCAAGGGCTGCATGCACCAAGGATGGGGCGCGATTTCCCGATCTCTGTTAATTGCTGTCAGCGCTCAAAATCCGGCATTGTTAATTTGTAGATTCGGGCCACAGGCCCCCGGCGACGCCGCGCTGATCCTGAGCATGCCCAACGCCATTCGTCTAAGCGACGCTCGGAGCCTTCCGATCCATTCAGCGCAGAGGAGAACCAATGTCGTTCACTGTGAAGGAAGCCTTGCAAGCACTGAACTCGGTCCTGCCTGCCTCGCATCAGGAGGTACCGAACAATTTTGTTTATAACTACCAAAGTTTGATAGGCGCCGGGCTGTCGGTGGCGGCTGCCGCAGTTGGCATTTTCTACTTGTACCGTCAGATCAATCAAACCGAGGCGCTGGCGACACGGGAACGTCTTGCGAAGAGGACGGCGGCAAGGGCGGTGCTCGTACTTACGCTGAGCCTAATCAATCGCTACGCCACGCAGTCAGTTTCGATATACCTGTTACTTCTCGATAAGTTGGTGGATAACACCTTGCCGAGAAGCATTCCGTTTCCCGCATTTCCAGAGTTACCTGCAGGGGTGATCGCCGATCTAAAAGAAGCGATCACTTACGGCGACGACATCGAGAAAGAGGCTTATGCTGAGATCATTCGGGCGTTGCAGGTTTTCATCGCCCGGCAGTTGGGAAACTCGGATGCCAATCGAGAACATCACATAATTGCTCGTGAAAACATCGAAGAAGAGATCATCGATGGAGCAGAAATCTATGCGAGGGGCAGCAGCCTTTTCGATTTTGCGCGTGGCAACGATACAGCACAGATTGAGATCGCCGTGTCCCCTGCGGGTATCTCGAACGCCCTTGCGATCATGGGAATCCTGCCCGGTGCACATTATCGAATTTGGTCAACGGTCAGACGCCGATACAAAATAAAGGCAGAGAAGGATTGACCTTCGGCCACCCCTGGCCAGGGCCCTTCCATCGTCGTCCTCAATGCGCATACGCAAGCTCGGAAACTGGCAGCGAAACTCCTGGGGATACCACCATGAGTTCCGATCCCCGACGCTTTGTCTGAACCGAGTATCCAATATCTAGCTCAACGCTCTCGAATCCCCGATATAGATCACGAATTTCTGGAACGTTGTCGTAAGTTAGGAACCAAGGGCTAGATAAGCTTGTCAGACGCGATGCGATACGCTGGTGATCCTTCGCGCGGTACGAATTCTTGTAAAGCTGGGAGCCTTTCTCGAAGTAGGGTGGGTCTATATAAAGCACGCTTGTCGACGGGATCGATTGGCCAAGCCGTTCCATGAAATGTTCGGCGTCTTCATTGTAGATATGAATCCGGTTTCGGTATCGTTGGATACGCTGGATCCGGGCAACCAGATCAGGCTTATTGAACCGGCAATCGAGTTTCCAGGCTCCGGCCTGATCCTTGCCGCCAATGATGCCTCCGCTGTGAATGATCCCGGAGCGGTTGGTGCGATTGAGGAAAAAGGTTGAGAAGCCCAGGTCAACCGCGTCGGCACTGGACTTGTTGCTCTGATGCAGTCGCTGCCTTCCCCATTCATCAACGGTGACAGGCGTTTCCATTATACGCTGCGTCAGCTCTTCAGTGTGGTCCAAAACGGATTTCCAGAAGGCCCATACCGAACGGTCCAGATCATTCAGATGAACCTGCGAGACGTGGCCCGAAAAAAGTAGGCTGAGGGCAAGGCCGCAACCGCCGGAGTAAGGTTCGGCATAGCTGCGTTGGTTCAGTCCATTTACCGAAAGAAACGCTGTTGCAAGGTCAAATAGGCAGGCTTTTCCGCCGGGGTACCGCAGTGGAGACGCGGAGCGGCTCACTTCTTTGCTGCCCGCTTCGCGGCGACGCAATCCTGAGTCAACCGGATCAGAACATCGTCAATTACTTGAAAATGAACGCTTAGGTTCTGAGCATCTACGGCCGCGAAAATAGCACTATGCTTTTGAGCGTTTCCATGAAGTTGGATATAGTCCATGCTCGCCCTGAAATCCCTTATACGATCCTTGCCCAGCCCCCACAGACCGTATTTGGGCTGAAGGTATCCGACGAATTCCACGCTGTCGTTTCGACCGTGCAGCGCCGTCAGTGTTTCCATAAACATCCAGGCACCGGTTGTCAGCAACGCGGGGTGTTCATCTAGGGCCAAGGTTGTCAGCGATTTGTACAGGCTGGAAAGTTTGTAGGACTCAAGTTCATTGAGTGCTGCAATCAATGGCGCTGATTTGTTTATAAAACGTGTCTGTGGCGACACCAATCTCGCCCTGGGGACGCGCACTGCTGCTGCGGATTTTGATTGAGAAGATCCGACCGCCGCCGGGGCGCCGACCTCGATCGGAGGAACGCTATCGGTTGGCTTTCCCAGCCGGGTTTCCAACTCCCCGGCGTACTCTGTCCAATCCTTCGACACCGAACGGGAATGGAGTTCGTTCGATCTGATGCCTCCGACAAAATTCTCCAGAGCTTTATCAAACCTGAACAGGTCAGTTGTGATAAGAATCTTGTCGCTCGTTGCCGTCGAAGCTATGCCCATCGCTTTTCGGACCGAGGGATTCGCTAGATATCGTGTGGCGGTGGACACGCGAACTTTCTGGCGCGCTCCCTTGTCGATGATGCCTTTTTCCTCTGCATAATCCAGGAGGGCAACGGCAAGCGCGTCAGTGCTTTTGTTAGTCGTCGCCCGCGCTTTCTGATCGGGCTTCCAACGCTTCCGACCGACACCGTCCTGCTCCCCGTCATGAAGAACCTGCAGCCATGGTTGAGCAGCCTTGTAGGTCTTGAACAGAGCCACATTCACTTGAGAGACATCGATGGCCTTCGAAGCGAGCGTCTTGAAGCGCTTTCTTTCTTTATCCGGAGCCTTATCCGGGTCCGTGAGCAGTTGAGCAGCACAGATGCGACGATTGCCTTCAGCAACGATCAGGTTCCCGTCATCGTCTGGAAAAACCGCCACCACCTCAAGTGGATTGATGCCGTTTAGGCTCATATGCCGGGCTAGATTGTAAACCTCTTCGTCCGCCAAAAGGTACGCGATAACATCCCCCTGGGTATCTTTGCTGACATGCCGAGGATTGTCGCGATTGAGTAACAGATCTAAAACTGCACAACTCTCGAATTTCGGTTCCATATCTACCCTCCCAGCCCTTTACCAAAAGGAATAGGACGGACTCTCTTCTCGGGCAAGCAACCTTGAACGTTGTCCAATGTTTAGGCGCGGTATTCGTTGATCTATGGGTAGCCGATTCTCGTAGTAGGCAGCTCTCTAGACGTCGCCGCGCAGCCGCAAGCGATGCTGAGGCCAAGCAGCAGGGGTGGCGACGGTCCATTTTTGAGCGCGCTAAGGGGCACAGCGGGCGCAGGCAGACATCTCCGCTCGGTCTAGACCTGCGGCGACGTGGAACGCCTGCTCGCGATCGTTGTAAGGACCGTGCCATTCTCCATTCCGGCCGGAATCTTCTCCATGAATGCCGGCGCCATAATTGCATGCGGAACATTCGGCGCGATGGATTCGGCCGCGATCTCGGGTCCAGTTTTCATAGATATAAAAGGACATTGGGGAAGCCTCCGTTTTCATCGAGGCTTCCCATTAAGAGCATTTCCGGCTGCGAAACTAGTTCAGCAAACGGATTTATTTTTCGGGCTCATCTTGTCACCCGCAAGGCCGCTTGTTGATCTATGGTGAAGCATCCACGGTGCCGCCGGAAGCCGCTGTAGAGATCATCGACCATGGCGGCCTCAGACGGGTAGAGGATATCGCCATAGGATAGCCCGGCCATCATCCCAATGAGGTCGGGAGCGTGTTCTGGATTATCCTGGAGGCATTGCTCGACCCTGGCATCCAGGATCGGCTTCCAGTTCCCGACATCAGCGGCGACGGAGCCGCTGGCCTCACGGCGAAGCCGCGCGAAGATAGTCCTGATATCGAGTTCCCGCATGGTATCCGAGTAGCCGAGGCCGCGCCGGCCGGCATCCATCATGAATCTTTCGAAATCGCTCTGGCCCGGCGTTCCTTGGATCACGTCCAGGAGATCGGGGAGCTTTGTCAGTGCCATGCCGCCAAGGCCAAGGATCACAGGAGAGAATAAGAGGAGGTCAGACCATACCATGATGATACCCTTTCATGTCGCGTCCATGTCGCGTCGAGTTGCCGGGACCGTTTTGGAACCGTTGGAAATCAAGGGGGACGTGTCGCAACGTGTCGCGGCACGAAATCGCCGAAACGGGAAATTCTTGCGGACTAAAGCTTTGAATTCGTTTGAAAAAATGCTGGCTGGGGAACCTGGATTCGAACCAGGACTAACGGAGTCAGAGTCCGTGGGTCTACCGTTAACCTATTCCCCAGCAGGCGCTGTCGCGCTGGTGGGCCGCCGAAGCAGCCGCGCGTGCCTTGTAGCCGCCGCCGGAAAATAGTCAAGCCTAAGCTGCGTTTCAATCACAGCGTTTCATAGGGGCAATTACGCCCGGGTGGCGCGCCGCACCCAATGATCCTCAGCTCTCCGTCCGGCTGTATTGCGAATGTTCGAAGAACAGCACCACGCCGAGCGCGATCAGCAGCGGGATGATCAGGTAAAACAGCCGGAACACCAGAAGTGCCGCCAACACGCCGACCGGGTCCATATCAGACAGGCCCGCGAGGAACACGACCTCGAACACGCCGAGCCCGCCCGGCGCGTGCGAGATCTGCGCAACCGAGAACGACACCAGGAACACGCCGAGAATGACAAAATAGCCGGGATTTCCGGCCGCCGGCAGAGCAAAGAAGATGATCGCCGCTGCTGCCAGAAGCTCGATCGGGCCGATCAGCAATTGCCGCGCCACGATCGGCAGCGCCGGATAGTGCAGCTGGAAGCCGGCGATTTTCAGCGGCTTCAGATGCAGCCAGCTGCCGAAGATGTAGGCGCTGATCAGGATCAGCAAAGCGATGCCGGCGGCGATCGCCAGGCCGTGGTGCGGGGCGCCGGAAAAGCGGTCGATGATCGCAGGCTCGAACACCAGCACCAGGCCGCCGACCAGAATGCTGGAGAGCACGAAGGTGATCCAGCAGATCGCCACCAGAATGCCGACGTCCTGGCCGGTCAGCCCCCTGGTGCCATAGGCGCGATAGCGGATCACGGCGCCCGAAAACACCGAGCCGCCAATGTTGTGCGACAGCGCATAGGTGGTGAAGGAGCAGAAGGTGACGAACAGCCACGAGACCTTTTTGCCGATATGCAAGAGCGCTATGTGGTCGTAGCCGGCAAGCGAGGCGTAGGCGACCACCGAGCTCAGCGCCGCCAGCACCCAGCCGCGCGTCGGGATGGCTGATATGCCGTCCCAGACATCGTCGATCGAGATGCCGCGCAACTCATGCCACAGCAACAACAGCGACCCGATGACCGCCGCGACACCGATGACCGGCCACAGATAGCGCTTCCAATTCGTGCCCCCCCAATTCATGGAGTTGTCGTCATGTGTTGCTGCCCATCGCCCAGGCGGGCGTTAAAACGTCCGCGATTCACCAATTCCCCCTCATTTCAGAAATGCCTCATTGAAGCCGGCTATTCAACCGGCAAGGGTGAGCAGCCGGTTCGCCAACGGCGAATTCGTCGTGCCAGTGGCAAGATGAAAAGGCTAGCGAACGCCGGGACGCTGCAAAGCAGCGGGGACGTGGCAGGACGCAGCCGGCAAAATTTGGCCCCTTGCTCTTGGTGATCCGGTCCGGCGCTGCTACTCTGGCGGCAACTTAAAATTTTTAAGCGCCTGCTGCGTCCGGTTTTCCGGTTCGCGCGGCGCCGGAAGGAACTGAAGTGGAAGACCACGACACCGGCGCTGGCGCGCCGGAAGTGGGCGTGTCCAGGGCTTCGCCGCCGTCAGGCGGGCCAAGCCCATCCGCCGGGCGGCCCCGCCAGGCGGGGCCTCAGTCCGGTAACGGACAGGCCGGCGAAGCCCAGCATCAGCGAGGCAAGGCGAGAAAGCGGCGCAAGCGCCGGCGTGGGCGCAAGGTTTTTGCGCGCGACGACAGCCCTCTCGCAACGGCCGCAGCGGTTGGTGCGCCGGCCTCCGTCGGCCCGGCCGCTCCAGCGCCGGTGCCTTTGCCCTCGGCGCCACAATCCCGACCGGAACAGCCAATGCATCGTCCGCCGATGCAGGAACTGCCGGTGTTTGCCGCGCTCGATCTCGGCACCAACAATTGCCGGCTTTTGGTCGCGGTGCCGCAGCGCCATGGCCAGTTCCGCGTCATCGACGCCTTCTCGCGCATCGTCAGGCTGGGCGAGGGGCTGACCGCCAATGGGCACCTGAGCCAGGCGGCGATGGACCGCGCCGTCGAGGCGCTGAAAATCTGCGGCGACAAATTGCGCAACCGCAAGATCAGGAAAGCCCGGCTGATCGCCACCGAAGCCTGCCGCACCGCCGATAATGGCGTCGAATTCCTGCAGCGCGTCGAGCACGAGGCCGGCTTGAAACTCGAGATCATCGACCGCCAGACCGAAGCGCGGCTTGCTGTCTCCGGCTGCGGCTCGCTGGTCGAGCGCGACACGCAAGGCGTGGTGCTGTTCGACATTGGCGGCGGCTCGTCCGAAATCGCGCTGATCGACCTCACCGGCCAGCGTTCGCCGCGGCTTGCCAACCACATCGTGTCGTGGACCTCGCTGCCGGTCGGCGTTGTCTCGTTGGCCGAACGCTTTGGCGGCCGCACGGTGACGCGCGAAATCTTTGCCGCCATGGTCGAGGATGTCGCGGTGCGGCTGAAGTCGTTCGACGGCCGCGATCGGCTGAGCCATGTGCTGGCCAGCCCGAAATTCCATCTGCTGGGCACATCCGGCACGGTGACGACGCTGGCCGGCGTCCATCTCGACCTCGAACGCTACGACCGGCGCCGCGTCGACGGGCTGTGGATGGACCGCGACAGCGTCGACCGCATGGTCGAAAAACTGGTCGGCTGGGATTTCCAGCAGCGCTGCGCCAACCCGTGCATCGGCGCCGATCGTGCCGACCTGGTGCTGGCCGGCTGTGCTATCCTGGAAGCCATCCGTGCGGTGTGGCCGTCGGAGCGGCTGCGCGTCGCCGACCGGGGCTTACGCGAAGGCATTTTGAGCGAGCTGATGGCCGATGACGGCGTCTGGCGCAACAGTGGGCGAGGCCGACAGTGACCAAGAAGCCGGAAAAGCCGGGCTCCGCCAGCATTCGTGTCCTCAAGACGCGGATCAAGAAGAAGAGCGGCCTGAAGGAATCGTCGCGCCGCTGGCTGCAGCGCCACATCAATGATCCCTATGTCCAGCGCTCCAAGGCCGACGGCTATCGCTCGCGCGCGGCCTACAAGCTGATCGAGATCGATGACAAGCATCATCTGCTGAAACCTGGCATGAAGGTCATCGATCTCGGTGCGGCCCCCGGCGGCTGGTGCCAGGTGGCGGCCGCGAGGACGAAATCGACGGCTGATAATCCACATGTCATCGGCATCGACTATCTCGAAATGGATGCGGTGCCGGGTGCGCCGGTGCTGCTGATGGATTTCCTCGACCCGGAAGCGCCGCAAAAGCTCGCCGAGGCGTTGGGCGGCGACCCCGATGTCGTGTTGTCGGACATGGCCGCGCCGACGACGGGTCATAAGCGAACCGACCACATCCGCACCATGCATCTGTGCGAGGTGGCCGCCGATTTCGCGCTGTCGGTGCTGAAGCCGGGCGGGCACTTTTTGGCCAAGACGTTTCAAGGCGGCGCCGAAAACGAGCTGCTGTCGATGCTCAAGAAGAACTTCCGCTCGGTGCACCACGTCAAGCCGCCGGCGTCGCGCGATGAGTCGGTGGAACTGTATTTGCTGGCGAAGGATTTTAAGGGCAGAGAGCCACCAGTGGCATCGTCATCCTAGGGCGAAGCAAGGAGCGAAGCGACGCAGCGCAGACCCTAGGATCCATGCCGTGACGTTAACGCGTTGAAAACGCGGCAGAATTCTGTGCCGCTGCATCCTTCGATCAAGATCACGGCTCGGCTTCCGGGTGATAGCGGCGGCCATAGTCGCTCAGCATCCTGGCATCGAGACGGTCGGTCTTGGCGCGCCGTCTCGTCGACTTCGCATAGTGGTGGGTGTGCGCCGGATTGTGCCGCGAGAACGGCACGCCGGCCTTGGCCAGCGCATGACGCAGCAGGCGGTCATGAACCCCTGTCGCCTCCATGACGACGAAGTCTCGACTGGGATGCAGGCCTGCCACATAGGCAGCGATCGCATCGGCCTGATTGTCGATGCGATGGTATTGACCGCTTGCCTCATCAAAAAAGTCCAACCACTGCTTTGAGATGTCGCAGCCGACATAGTTCTGCATTATCATGTCCACGCCTCTTCCTGTGGTGCGGGGTCTGCTTGGAACAGCCCCGTGCAACTGTTCAGGTTGATGGTTCACCGGTGGGAAGGGACCGAGCCATGCCACGGCCTGTCCTCAAAAAGGACGACCAGGATCCTGTCGGTCTCCTTCCCACCCCAAACATAGCATGGGAACAAAACACAGGATCCCTGGGTCTTCGCTCCGCTTCGCGTCGCTTCGCCCTAGGATGAACGAAGCGATGAGGGGCGCTCGCCCCTTACTTCCCAGCCGTGCTCACCGGCTCCAGCGTCTTCGGCGTCGTCAGCCGGCCATGTCCCGACACGGCATTGCCGGCATCCGGCGCCAGCCGCATGAATGACACGGACGCTGCCGCCGACACCGCCGCCACGATGAAGAAGGCGATGTGGAAATCGCCGAGCGCCAGCGGTCCGCCATGGAGCGAGGTCGAGACTTCCAGGATGCCGCCGGCCAGCGCCACGCCGAGCGCGATCGACAGTTGCTGGAACACCGCCGTGATCGGCGTTGCCTTGCTGGTGTCTTCAGCCGTCACCTCGGCATAGGAGAGCGCGTTGACGCCGGTGAAGAACATCGAGCGGATGAAGCCGCCGACCAGCAATATGGCCAGCATCAGCGCGTAAGGCGTCTCCGGCGTGAACAGGCCGTATATGGCGATCGATGCCGCGGCGATCAGCGAGCCCCAGATCAGCACCCGGCGGAAGCCGGCAAGCCGGAAGATCAGCGCGGTGACGAACTTCATGCCAATGGCGCCGATGGCCGAGACGAAGGTGATCATGCCCGACTGGAACGGCGTCAGCCCGAAGCCGATCTGGAACATCAGGGGCAACAGGAACGGCACCGCGCCGATGCCGATGCGAAACAGCGAGCCGCCGAGCACCGAGGAGCGGAACACCTGGTTGCGGAACAGTTCCAGCGCCAGCAGGGGATTCTTGGCGCGCCGCGCATGCAGCAGATAGAGCACGCCGGAAATCAGCCCGACCGCCACGGTGATGAGGCCGGTCGCCGGCGGCAGATAGGGCAGGGAGACCACCGACAGGCCGAAGACGACGCCGGAGGCCGCCAGCCCGCTCAGTACGAAACCGACGAAATCGAGCGGCGGCGTCTCCATCGAGTCGGTTTGCGGCAGAAAGCGCGTCGCCAGCCAGATGCCGATCAGGCCGATCGGCACGTTGATCAGAAAGATCCAGTGCCAGGTGAAATAGGTGGTGATGAAGCCGCCGATCGGTGGTCCCACAAGCGGGCCGACCAGCGCCGGCACCGTCAGCCACGACATGGCAGCAACCAGCTCGCTCTTCGGCGTCGCGC
This sequence comes from Mesorhizobium sp. C416B, assembly GCF_030323165.1. Lineage (NCBI taxonomy): Bacteria > Pseudomonadati > Pseudomonadota > Alphaproteobacteria > Hyphomicrobiales > Phyllobacteriaceae > Mesorhizobium > Mesorhizobium sp. C416B. The sequence goes on along the minus strand of NZ_CP100471.1, from coordinate 831,706 downwards.
GCACCAGGACCAGCCGGCCGACCGGCGTCATCATGGCGCCGCCTATGCCTTGCAGGAAGCGCGAGACGACGAAGGCCGGCAGTGAATTGGAGATGGCGCAGCAGACCGAGCCGACGATGAACACGCCGATCGCGGCGCGAAAAATGGTCTTGGCGCCAAACCGGTCGGCCATCCAGCCGCTGATCGGAATGAAGATGGCCAGCGACACCAGATAGGCGGTCAGCGCCAGCTTGAGCGCGATCGGGCTGGTGTGGATGTCGACGGCGATCGCCGGCAGCGATGTCGCAATGACGGTCGAATCCATGTTTTCCATGAACAAGGCGACCGCCAGAATGAGCGGAATGATGCGGTTCAACGAACGCGTCCGAACTGGCCAAAAATTGCGTGCCGACCAATCCAGGCAATGAAAAGGCGGGGCAAGCGATACGAACCGGCGGTTATCACGCCTCAGGCGCGATGTCGCATTAATTTGCTGTCACTTTTGTGCGACCGCGCGCGGATAAGAGGCGTTGCTGCGTTTCTGCACAAAGGATGAAACTGGCGAAAATCGACGCTCTCCTGGGCAGGTCCGCCGAATAGGAGATGACCGGCTTTTCATCGGCGCCGCGACGTGTTACCAGCCAGCGCCAATCCTGAAAGGGAAGAAACGAGTCGGCGCTGTCCATTTCGGTCCAGCGCTTTTTTGTATTCTCCCAGCGCTTTTCGTATCCGAGGACTGGCCATGGCAAAAATCATCGAAACGTCCACCGGCGCGCTGGCGCTGACCTTTGACGACGTGCTGTTGCAGCCCGGTCATTCCGAGGTCATGCCCGGTGAGACCGACATCCGCACCCGCATCGCCACCGACATCGACCTCAACGTGCCGATCCTGTCGGCCGCCATGGACACCGTCACCGAGGCGCGGCTCGCCATCGCCATGGCGCAGGCCGGCGGCATCGGCGTCATCCACCGCAATTTCTCGCCGGCCGAACAGGCCGAGCAGGTGCGTCAGGTCAAGAAGTTCGAATCGGGCATGGTCATCAATCCGGTCACCATCGGCCCCGACGCCACGCTCGCCGACGCGCTGGCGCTGATGCGCACCTATTCCATCTCGGGCATTCCGGTTGTCGAGAATGGCGGCACCGGCGGCCAGAAGATCGGCCGCCTGGTCGGCATCCTGACCAACCGCGACGTGCGCTTCGCCTCCGATCCGGGGCAGAAAGTCTACGAATTGATGACCCGTGAGAACCTGATCACGGTCAAGGAGAATGTCGACCAGGACGAGGCCAAGCGGCTGCTGCACCAGCACCGCATCGAAAAGCTCGTCGTCGTGGACAAATCCGGCAATTGCGTCGGCCTGATCACCGTCAAGGACATCGAGAAGTCGCAGCTCAACCCGCACGCCACCAAGGATGCGCAGGGGCGCCTGCGGGCGGCGGCCGCCACCAGCGTCGGCGATGACGGCTTCGAGCGCGCCGAGCGGTTGATCGACGCCGGTGTCGACCTCCTGGTCATCGACACCGCGCATGGCCATTCGCAGCGCGTGCTCGATGCGGTGACGCGGGCCAAGAAGCTTTCCAATTCCGTGCGCATCCTGGCCGGCAACGTCGCCACCGCCGAAGGCACGCAGGCGCTGATCGACGCCGGCGCCGATGCCGTCAAGGTCGGCATCGGCCCGGGCTCGATCTGCACCACCCGCATCGTCGCCGGCGTCGGCGTGCCGCAGCTTTCGGCCATCATGTCGGCGGTCGAGAGGGCGCATAGATCCGGCGTGTCGGTCATCGCCGACGGCGGCATCAAATATTCGGGCGATCTGGCCAAGGCGCTTGCCGCCGGCGCCAGTGCGGCCATGATCGGCTCGCTGCTCGCCGGCACCGACGAAAGCCCGGGCGAGGTCTATCTGCACCAGGGCCGCTCCTTCAAGGCCTATCGCGGCATGGGGTCGGTCGGCGCCATGGCGCGCGGCTCGGCCGATCGCTACTTCCAGGCCGAAGTGCGCGACACGCTGAAACTGGTTCCGGAAGGCATTGAAGGGCAGGTGCCCTACAAGGGACCTGTGTCTGGCGTGCTGCACCAGCTTGCGGGCGGGCTAAAAGCCGCTATGGGTTATGTCGGTGGCCGCGACCTTGCCGATTTTCGCGAACGCGCCACCTTTGTGCGCATATCCAACGCCGGACTTCGTGAAAGCCACGCCCATGACGTCACGATTACCCGCGAAAGCCCGAACTATCCTGGCGGAGCCTGACCGGCAGCCAGAGCGGTACATGCTCTGGCGCCACCAGGCGACGATCGTGCTGCGGCTGGCGCGCCATGCCGGCGCGCTGTGCTTTGCCGCCGCGGCGGTTTTCATCATCATGACGCTGCTGGAATTCTTCTATTTCCGCCGGCTGAGCGGTGGCCTGCCGTCGCTCGACGTGCGCCTTGGCGGGTTCACGCCCGACGAGGGCATGGCCTGGCTGACGGCACTCGGCCGACGCGGCAGCGAGATCATCCTGGTCTGGCACTATTTGACTTTCGACCTTCTCTTCCCGGCGCTGCTGTCGCTGACCATGGTCAGCCTGATCCTGGCAACCGGGCGGCGGCTGAAGAGTTTTCGTGCCATGCCGGTGCAGCTTCAGGCACTGTTCGCGCTGGTCATCGTGCTGCCCTACACGTGCGCCGACTACGCCCAGAACATTGCGGTGGCGCGGCTTCTGTCCGATGCGCTGTCGGCCAACCCGGATTCTCTGTCTTTCGCCTCGTCGCTGATCGTCACCAAGTTCGCGCTGCTGGCGATCCCCGTCATCGTCATCGCGTTTTTGATCCTTGCCGCCCAGCGGCGCCCACAGGCATGAACGACAGAGCAGGCGCAACGCCATGAGCCAGACCGCGATTTTCTGGCCGATGCTGGCGCAGGTGTTGCTCGTCTATATCGTCTATGTCGTGATGGGCCGGCGCCGCTACGGCGCGGTCAAATCGGGCGAGGCCAAGGTCGGTCAATACAAGGTGCGCACGACCGAGCCCGGGTCGAGCGTCACGGTTGCCAACAATCTCATCAACCAGTTCGAACTGCCGGTGCTGTTCTATGTGCTGTGTCTGGCGCTGCACGCGACCAATGGCGTCAATTATCTGACCCTGGCCTTGATGTGGGTTTTCGTGATTTCCCGCTATGGCCACGCCTGGGTCCACCTCACCAGCAACAATCTGCGGTTTCGCAGCTGCGCCTTCTACGTCGGCGCGATCATTCTCTTGCTGGCATGGATCTGGTTCGCGCTACACCTGCTCGGAGCGGTGTAGGGCAGTTGTTTACCCTCCCCCTTGTGGGGAGGGTCGCTCCGCGGAGCGGAGCGGGGTGGGGGTCTACAAATCGAACACCGCGATCTTGCGCTTGTCGAACTTGATGCCGATTTCGCCGCGCACCAGCTTCAGCGCGGCTTCGCCGAACACCGTACGCCGCCATCCCTGCAGCGCCGGCACGTCTGCGGCTTCGCCTTCGGCGGCGATGCGGTCGATGTCGTCGCTGGACGCCAGCACTTTCGAGGCGACGCCTTCCTTCTCGGCGACGATCCGCAACAGCACTTTCAACAGCTCGGAGGCGGCATTGGAGCCCTCGGGCGGCTGAAAGCTCTTGGGCAGCTTCGGCATTTCTTCGCGGGGCAAAGCGAGCGCCGTGTTGACCGCGCCGAGCAGCGCCGTTGCCGTCGATGACCGTTCCCAGCCTTTCGGCGTGGTGCGCAGCTTGCCAAGGGCTGCCGCATCGCGCGGCGCCTGCTGGGCGACCTCGTATATGGCGTCGTCCTTGAGCACCCGGCCGCGCGGCACGTCACGCTCGCGCGCCTCGCGTTCGCGCCATGCCGCCACCGTCTGCACGATCGCCAGCTCCTGGGGCTTGCGCAGCCGCATCTTCAGCCGCTTCCAGGCGTCTTCGGGGTGCGGATCGTAGGTTTCGCGCGAAGTCAGCACCTCCATTTCCTCGTTCAGCCAATGGGCGCGGTTTTCCCGCTCCAGTTCGGCGCTGAGATGCTTGTAGACGTCGATCAGATGGGTGACGTCGGCCAAGGCATAATCGAGCTGCTTGTCGGACAGCGGCCGGTGGCGCCAGTCGGTGAAACGCGATGACTTGTCGAGCCGTGCGCCGGTGATGCGCTGCACCAGCTGATCGTAGGAGACGCTGTCGCCGAAGCCGCAGACCATGGCCGCGACCTGGGTGTCGAACACCGGATGCGGCACCAGATCGCCGAGATGGACGATGATTTCAATGTCCTGGCGCGCGGCGTGAAAAACCTTGACCACCGCTTCATTGGCCATCAGCCGGAAGAACGGGGCGAGGTTGATGTCGGGCGCCAACGGATCGATCAGCGCGGTGACGCCGGGCGCCGCCATCTGGATCAGGCACAGGATCGGCCAGAACGTCGTTTCGCGGATGAATTCGGTGTCGACGGTGACGAAATCCGACTTTTCGAAAGCGGCGAGAACGGACTCGAGCTCATTTTGGGTGGTGATGACGTGCATCAAATCGCTTTTTAGTAACGGGTAAGGTTCTCTTTCAATTTCAGCCGTGGGCGCTTTCGTCAAGCCGCCCGTCGGTCAAGTATCCGCCGATCCGTCGGAATCGCCATTCCTGCGCGCCAGCCGCGCGAACACAGTCGATGTGCGCAGCAGCGCTGTGAAGCGGCTGCGCTTGCCCGCCGGCACGCTGCCGCGCACCTGCATGCGGTAGAGAATGACGGCGATGAGGATGGCGTAGACCGCTGCACTGAAGACAAACAGGGCGCCCGGTCCGAAATGTTGCATCACTGCGGACGCCGCGAAGGGGCCACCAATGGCGCCGAAGGAATAGAACAGCATCAAGGCGGCGTTGATCAGCACGAACTCGCCCTTGTCGGCGCGGTCGTTGGAATGCGCCGCCGATAGCGAATAGAGCGGCATGGCGAAGCTGCCGAAGATGAAGACGATGATCAAATTGAGGGTCGGATCGGCGCCGGCGACGAAGACCAGCGCCAGCGCCGCGAACATGGCGCCGCATGTCGTGGCCAAAAGCACCGCGCGCCGATCCCAGCGGTCGGAGAGGTAGCCCAGCGGATACTGGATGAGGGCGCCGCCGAAGATGCCGACGCTGACGAAGGTGACGACATCGGCCACCGACATGCCGATCTGCTCGGCATAGACCGGCGACAGCGTGCGGAACGCGCTGTTGGTGACGCCGACGCAGATGCAGCCGAAGCAGCCGAGCGGCGAAATCCGCCAAACGCGGGCGAGATCGAGCTTGACGTCTTCCGGCGCCGTCGGGTTGGAGCGGTCGCCGAGCGACACCGGAACCAGCGACAGCGTGATCATCATCGACATGATGGCGAAGATGGCAAAGCCGCCGGGGCCGAAGATCGGGATCAGGAACTGCGCGCCGGTTACCGAGCCGATATCGACCATGCGGTAGATGGCGAGCACGCGCGCACGATCCTTGTTTTCGACGCCGGAGTTCAGCCAGGCTTCCATGACGGTGAACAGACCGGCAAAGCAGAAACCGCCGGCAAAGCGCACCGCGCACCACATCACCGGATCGATGATCAGCACCAGGAGCAGCGTACTGGCCGCGGCGATGGCGGCGAGCGCTGAAAACGTCCGGACATGGCCGACTGCCTTGAGGATGCGGGTGACTGCGAGGCAACCAAGCAGGAAGCCGGCGAAATAGAACGTGCCCATCAGGCCGATGTCGGAAGCCGAAAACCCTTCCTGCGCGCCGCGCAACGCGATCAGCGTGCCCTGCAGCCCGTTGCCGCCAAGCAGGATGCCGGCGGCGATGAGGAGCGGGATCAGCGGGCGGATGGAGGACATACGAAACCGTTGCTTAGGTGGTTCCACAGTTCTGAACCATCGATGTGGCCAATGCCAGTGGCTTATCCCGCCGCTAACAGGTGTGTGGCTTTCAGGTAGGGCCGTTCAGGCTTCGTGAGCCCTCGTCAAAGCTTCATCCGCTTGTGCGGCCGGGCGGGACGCCCTTCGGCCAAGCGAGCCGGCGGTCAGCAGGCTGAGGATGATGAACGGAATGCCGATGCCGAAGGCCGAACGGATGCCCCAATGGTCGGAGACGAAGCCGAGCAATGGCGGGCCGAGCAGGAAGGCGACGAAGGAGATCTGCGACAGCGCCGCGACATTGATTGCCGCGGAGCGGTCCGTGCGTTGGGCCGCCGCCGAGATCGCCAACGGAAAGAGCACGCTGCTGCCGATGCCAAGTAGCGCAAAGCCCAGCATCGATACGAGCGGGGCAGGCGAGAAGAAGACGAGCAGCACGCCCACCGCCATCGTCGCCAGCAGCACCCGCGCCACGACGCTCGGCGAGTGGCGGTCGACAAAGGAGTCGGCAAAGAAGCGCGTGCTCGCTTGCGAGAATGCAAACAGCGCCACTGTGAAGCCGGCGACGAAAGGGCCCGCATCGAACACGGTGCGCATGTAGATTGCCGACCAGTCGATGCTGGCGCCTTCCATCAGCATCGCCGACAGCGTCACCGCGACGAGGACGAGGATAGGCAGCGTCGGCCGCGCCAGCCTTGGCGCCGTCTCGTCATTGCCGGCGAAGCGGCTCGGCGCCGGTTCGTAACCGCCGAGAAACAGCGCGATTCCTGTCGCCACCATCGGTACGACAATCGCCAGGTGCAGTTGCGGCGATATGCCGAGATGCGCAAGCGCGGCGCCGAACAGGCCGGCGCCGAAAAAGCCAATGCTCCAGAACGAATGCGCCCGGTTCATGATCCGGCGCTTGAGCAGGAATTCGGTTCTGTCGGCCTCGACATTGAGAATGATCTCGACGCTGCCGATCATCAGGCCGACCGGAAACAGCATCAGGAATAGCGCAAGCGGCCCAGGCGCATGCACGGCAATGGCAAAGACGACCGACAAAAGCGGCACCAGTCCGAGCAGCGCGCGGCGGAAGCCGACGCCCTCCAGGATCGGCGCCGCCAGCGTCAGCGCGGTCAAGGTGCCAATCGGCGTCCCGATCAGGCTGAGCCCGAGCGTGCCGTCTCCTATGCCCATGGCATGTTTGATGTCGGGCAGCCGCGGGAAGATTTGGCCCATGGCGAACGAATAGATCGCAAAGCCGGCGTAGACCCGGTGTTGCGGAGCGAGGCGGAGGCCAAAGGTCATGACGATGCTTTCGGGGAAGAGAGCCGGAGATTGTCGTTGATATCCCCTTATCTTGCACAAACATGCAAATTGTGCAAGAACGTGCACAAAGAAAACAGGATCATGCAATGCTGACCGATGAGCGGCATCAAATCATTCGCGATCGCCTGGCCGTCGAGGGAAGGGTGCTGGCCGGCGAGCTGGCAGGCCGCTTCGGCGTTTCGGAAGACACGGTTCGCCGCGACCTCAGGGAGTTGGCCAAGGCCGGGCAGTGCCGCCGCGTCTATGGCGGCGCGGTCGCGGCCGCACCCTTCGCGGCCACGCCGGTCGGCCTGCGCGCCGGCCATGCGGTCGAAGAAAAGACGCGGCTGGCCCGCGCGACCGTGGCACTGCTTTCGCGCGGACAGACCCTGTTCATCGACAGCGGCTCGACCAATGCCGCGATCGCCAGGGCCATCCCGCGCGACCTCGATCTGACCGTCGCCACCAACTCGCTCGAAATTGCCTCCGTCCTGTCAAACCACGCTTTGGTCGAGCTGATTGTGCTTGGGGGACGGTTCGACCGCCACCTCGGCGCCTGCGTCGGCGCCGACACGCTTGCCGCTGTCGCGCAACTTGGCGCGGACCTGTTTGTTCTCGGATCCTGCGGTCTCGATGCGTCGCGCGGCGTCACGGCCTTCGATTCGGCTGAGGCCGAGGTAAAGCGGGCGATGGCCAAGAACAGCGCAGGCATCGTCATCGCTGTAACCAACGACAAGCTAGCCACAGCCGCACCCTACCGGGTCGCCAGGCCAGAGGCGATCCGCCACCTCGTGGTCGAAAAGACCGCGCCGGCCGCGATCCTCGCGGATTTCGAACGCCAGGGCGCCGAAATCCATTTGGCTTAAACGGAGCTCGGCGCGCGGGCAGTCCGGGACGCAGCATGGGCGACGAACACTTCGACATCTTCCTTTGAATAACCGAGAAGGGCTCCTTCAAGCCTCGCCAGATCATTCGATGTGAAGATGTCAAAGGCCTCTCCGCTGCGGCACATTCTGGAGATCAACAAGCTCAGTTTGCAGCGCCATTCCTCTGTCGGCAGGCAGTAGCGGCGATCTTCCACGGACGTCTCTGGATCAAAGTGGGTGAACTTCAGGATGCGGCCTTCGTCGACAAACGGTGCAAAGCCCGTGTCGCCAATATCTTCGGCGTCCATACCCGGCTCCGCCCCGAACAGGGCCATCGGCTTGTCGCCCTGAAGCATCAGTGCCAACTCGCGGCCATTATGTGGCCCGACGCCCGACGGGACTGTGCGTTTCGGCATGAAGCATCTCCAGATTGCTTGAGGACGGCACTGTCGCGAGAAACATGCCTGGCGGCAATGCGCCAAGCCTGGCAAAGACTTTATGCTGACGATCGCATAGGGCGGCGACCCAAACCCGGCTTGCCTTGACAAATCGGGCCTCCCATGCGCTTTTCGCGCAAATTTTGGACCGGGCTTTGATGCTCGACCCACAACCCAGCACCCCGGAATTTTGACATGACAATGCATCGTTACCGCAGCCACACCTGTGCCCAGTTGAGAAAGAGCGATGTCGGCTCTTCGGTTCGCCTGTCGGGCTGGGTGCATCGCGTGCGCGACCATGGCGGCCTGCTGTTCATCGATCTGCGCGACCATTACGGCCTGACCCAGATCGTCGCCGATCCGGATTCGCCCGCCTTCAAGGTGGCCGAGACGCTGCGTGGCGAATGGGTGATCCGCGTCGACGGCGAGGTCAAGGCGCGCCTGCCGGACACCACCAACGCCAACCTGCCGACCGGCGAGATCGAGATCTTTGCCCGCGAGATCGAGGTGCTGTCGGCAGCCAAGGAATTGCCGCTGCCGGTGTTCGGCGAGCCCGACTATCCCGAAGACATCCGCCTGAAGTACCGTTTTCTCGACCTGCGCCGCGAGACGCTGCACAGGAACATCGTGGCGCGCACGAAAATCATCGCCGAGATGCGCAAGCGTATGACCGATGTCGGCTTCACCGAATTCTCGACGCCGATCCTGACGGCCTCGTCGCCGGAAGGCGCGCGCGACTTCCTGGTGCCGTCGCGCATCCATCCCGGCACCTTTTACGCGCTGCCGCAGGCGCCGCAGCAGTACAAGCAACTGATCATGGTTTCGGGCTTCGACCGCTATTTCCAGATCGCGCCCTGCTTCCGCGACGAGGACCCGCGCGCCGACCGTCTGCCCGGCGAATTCTACCAGCTCGACCTCGAAATGAGCTTCGTCGAGCAGGACGACGTGCTGTCGACCATGGAACCGGTGATGCGCGGCGTCTTCGAGACCTTCGCCAACGGCAAGCCGGTGACGCAGACATTCCAGCGCATTCCTTACGATGTCGCCATGCGCAAATATGGCTCCGACAAGCCGGACCTGCGCAACCCGATCGAGATGCAGGCCGTCTCCGACCATTTTCGCGATTCCGGCTTCAAGGTCTTCGCCAACATTCTGGCCAACGATCCGAAGGCCGAAGTGTGGGGCATTCCGGCCAAGACCGGCGGCAGCCGCGCCTTCTGCGACCGCATGAACTCGTGGGCGCAGGGCGAGGGCCAGCCGGGACTGGGTTACATCTTCTGGCGCAAGGAAGGCGACAAGCTTGAAGGCGCCGGTCCGCTGGCCAAGAACATCGGCGAGGAGCGCACCGAGGCGATCCGCCAGCAGCTCGGCCTTGCCGATGGCGACGCCGCCTTCTTCGTCGCCGGCGATCCGAAGAAGTTCGTTACCTTCGCCGGTGCCGCGCGTACGCGTGCCGGCGAAGAACTGAACCTTGTCGACCGCGAGCGCTTCGAATTGTGCTGGATCGTCGACTTCCCGTTCTTCGAATGGAGCGAGGAGGAGAAGAAGATCGACTTCGCTCACAACCCGTTCTCGATGCCGCAAGGCGGTATCGACGCGCTCAACGGCGACGACCTGCTCGGCATCAAGGCCTTCCAGTACGACATGGTCTGCAACGGCTTCGAGATCGCCTCTGGCGGTATCCGCAACCATTTGCCGGAAACCATGGTCAAGGCGTTCGAGACGGTTGGCCTCGACCGCGCCACGGTGGAAGAACGCTTTGGTGGCCTCTACCGCGCCTTCCAGTATGGCGCCCCGCCGCATGGCGGCATGGCGGCCGGCGTCGACCGTGTCGTCATGCTGCTGGTCGGCGCCAAGAACCTGCGAGAGATCACCATGTTCCCGATGAACCAGCAGGCCTACGATTTGTTGATGAACGCGCCTTCGGAAGCCTCGCCGCAGCAGTTGCGTGATCTGTCGCTGCGTGTCGCGGCAGTGAAGAAGGACTGACGGCAGCGTTGAAGCCGCCCTTTCTCCCCGTCTCTATACGGGGAGAAATGTCCGACAGGACAATGAGGGGCAGCACGCATGCAGGCGATTGGCGAACGGCCTTAGCAGTTGGCGCCTTCTGACAACCGGTTCAGCATCGAACTACAATTTGCAGGCGTTGGCGCCGCCCCTCATCCGCCTGCCGGCACCTTCTCCCCGTATAGTGACGGGGAGAAGGGAGCGAACTTCGATCAGTCTTCGTTGGCCTTGACGTGGACGCCCAGCGTCTTGGTCAGGTCGGCCGGGTTGGACATGGCGCCGGCCATGATCAGCGCGAACGGCACCGCTGCCGGCGGCTCGGCCGAAATCTCGAGGCTCTTCGGATCGTCGAGGTACTTGCTCACCGCGGCCGTCACTTCGGCGGTCAGTTCGGGATTGTTGAGCTGCGCCATGCCGAACGGCACGATCGCCTTGGCCTGGTTGGCGATGTCCTTGCCCGACATGCCCTGCTGCTTGCCGACATACTCAAGCACTTTGCCGGTGAGCGAATCGTCATCGAAGCGGATCGATGCGCTGTTGAAGGAGAGCTGCTGCAACAGGCCGAGCAGGGCCATGCCTTGCGCCGAATTGTCAGCCCCTTCGGGCTGCGCCGCCATCTTCTTCTGCATCTCCTGCAGCGACTTGACGAAGTCGACCGTGTAGCCGCCGAGGCCGAAGGTCATGCCGAGCGTGCCGGCATTCTCGACCGAGATGTCGTATTTCGACAGGTCCATCTTGCCGTCGCTCGGCTGCCAGGTGCCGCCGATTTCGATATTGCCCGAGATGTTCTGGTAGCCGAGGGCCTCGATGGCTTCCTTGGATTTCGCATCGTCGACCAGGGTCAGGTCGGCGTTGAACTTTTCCGTGGTGGCGGAAAACTCCATCGCCTTGCCGTCGGCCGGCGGCGTGATCTGGACAGCAAGCCCATCCACCGAGAAGGCGGTCTTGTCGGCAACCTTGACCGTCAGGCTTTCGAGTTCGGCCGACTTGTAGATCATCATCGAGCCGAGCGGGCCTGTAGCGCCCTCAGCCGGGATGTTGGCGTCGTGGATGACGAAGGGGGTGAGGTTGAGCGTGACGCCGTCCTTGCTGTGCTCGAAGGCCGAAGTCGTGATGGTCGCGACATCGAAGCCGCCATTGGCTTCGGTCACGCCCTCGAGCTTGACGTCGCCGATCGGCAGCGCCTCCTTTTCGGCCGCCGGTTTGACCGACACGCCCTGCAGCACCATGCTGGAATTGTCGCCGGTAACGCCGGTCCAGGTGATATCGACGCCCTGGACGGCAAGTGCGGCCTTCAGTCGGTCGGCAACCGCCGTGTCTTGCGCAAAGGCGGCATTCAGCGGCAGCGTCAGCAAAAAGGTCGAAAAAGCAAGTTTCTTGAGTGTCGAACGTTGGATTGTCATCGCGAGTTCCCTGAGAGAGTCCTGAAAAAGTGTTTTCTCAATTCTACGCCATCACCATTCCGTGACGAACTGGACGGGAAAAAGGCGCTTTCCCGCAGAGTTGTCGAAAATCACGGCGAAAGGCAAATCGGAGCGGGAGCCTTCGCCCGATGCGGTGAATATGTCATGAAGGTCGGGCTCCCCTGCGTACCGTCTCCTGCCTTAGAGAAGGCGTGTAACAGATTGATGTTGGTTGGCAACAGCACTGCTACCGCTGCTGTTGCACAGGGACGGCAAGGGGGAACATGAAGTCCGTCACATCCATTGTCGGACCTTGAGCCGCCCTCGTAAGCCCAAAGGCTGCAAAGTGCGGATTTCCGCAGCCCCGCCTTGCCGCGAATCACCCGCTCGGCTAGTCCAGCCGCATGGGAAAAAGGATTTTGCCGCCTGAAAATGGCGGTGGTGACCACATCGAACCGGTCGATCTGAAGAAGGCGCTGGAAGAGCGCTATCTCGCCTATGCGCTGTCGACCATCATGCACCGGGCGCTGCCTGACGTGCGCGACGGGCTGAAGCCTGTGCATCGCCGCATCATGCATGCGATGCGGCTGCTCAGGCTCAACCCCGACCAGGGCTTTGCCAAATGCGCCCGCATCGTCGGCGACGTGATGGGCAAGTTCCATCCGCATGGCGACCAGTCGATCTACGACGCGCTGGTGCGCCTGGCGCAGGATTTCTCCATGCGCTATCCCCTCGTCGACGGGCAGGGCAATTTCGGCAATATCGACGGCGATAACGCCGCCGCCATGCGCTATACCGAGGCGCGCATGACCGAGGTGGCGAGCGATTTGCTTGCCGGCATCACCGAGGACGCCGTCGATTTCCGGCCAACCTACAACGAGGAGGACGAGGAGCCCGTAGTGCTTCCCGGCGCCTTCCCGAATCTGCTCGCCAACGGTTCCTCCGGCATTGCGGTCGGCATGGCTACCTCCATCCCGCCGCACAATGCCGCCGAGCTTTGCGACGCAGCGCTGCAGTTGATCGAGCAGCCGGACGCGCCGGTGACAAAGCTGATGGAGTTCGTCCAGGGGCCGGATTTCCCGACCGGCGGCATCATCGTCGACAGCCGCGCATCCATCCTGGAGGCCTATGAGACCGGCCGCGGCGGTTTTCGCGTGCGCGCCAAATGGGGCCAGGAGGATCAGGGCAGGGGCACCTGGAGCATCGTCGTCACTGAAATCCCCTACGGCATCCAGAAGGCCAGGCTGATCGAGAAGATCGCCGAGCTTTTGATCGCGCGCAAATTGCCGCTGCTTGAGGATGTCAGGGATGAAAGCGCCGAGGACGTCCGCATTGTGCTCGTACCGAAGAGCCGTTCGGTCGATCCCGGCATTCTGATGGAATCGCTGTTCAAGCTGACCGAGCTCGAAAGCCGGTTTCCCCTCAACATGAACGTTTTGTCGCGGGGCAAGGTGCCTAACGTCCTGTCGCTGAAGGGCGTGCTGAAGGAGTGGCTCGACCATCGGCGCGATGTGCTGATCCGCCGCTCGAAGCATCGGCTTGGCGAGATCGAGAAGCGGCTGGAAATCCTTGCCGGCTACCTGATCGCCTATCTCAACATCGACGAGGTCATCAGGATCATCCGCGAGGAGGATGAGCCCAAGCAGGTGATGATGGCCCGTTGGTCGCTCACCGACACCCAGGCCGAAGCCATCCTCAACATGCGGCTGCGGGCCCTGCGCAAGCTGGAAGAGTTCGAGATCCGCAAGGAGTTCGACGGTCTCACCACCGAGAAGAAGCAGATCGAGGCATTGCTCGCATCCGACGCCAAGCAATGGTCGACGATCAAATGGGAAGTCACGCAGGTTCGCGACAAGTTCGGCCCCGAGACCGAACTCGGCAAGCGCCGCACCCAGTTCGCCGACGCGCCGGAGCATGATCTGACCGACATTGCGCACGCCATGATCGAGCGCGAGCCGGTCACCGTGGTGGTCTCGGAAAAGGGCTGGCTGCGGGCGATGAAAGGCCATCTGGCCGACCATTCCACGCTCACCTTCAAGGAAGGCGACAGCCTCAAGCTCGCCTTCCATGCCCAGACCACCGACAAGATCCTGGTCTTCACCACCGGCGGAAAATTCTACACCATCGGCGCCGACCGGCTGCCGGGCGGCCGCGGCCATGGCGAACCGATCCGCATCATCGTCGACATGGACAACGACCAGGACATCGTCACCGCCTTCGTCCACGACCCGAAGCGCAAGCTGCTGCTCGTCTCCTACGATGCCAATGGTTTCGTCGTGCCGGAGGAGGAGGTCGTCGCCAACACCCGAAAGGGCAAGCAGGTGATGAACGTCAAGGCGCCCGACGAGGCCAAGGCCTGCGTCCCGGTGTCAGGCGATCATCTCGCCATTGTCGGCGAGAACCGCAAGATGCTGGTGTTTGCGCTCTCCGAAATTCCGGAGATGGGCCGCGGCAAGGGCGTTCGCCTGCAGAAATACAAGGATGGCGGTCTGCTCGACCTGAAACCTTTCACGCTGGCGAGCGGCCTGTCGTGGCAGGATTCCGCAGACCGCACCTTCGTCAGGTCGCGCGAGGAGCTGGCGGAATGGATCGGCGCGAGAGCGTCGGCCGGACGGATGGTGCCGAAGGGATTCCCGCGGACCGGGAAATTTGGTTGAATCTGCTGATCTCCCCCCAAGTGGGGGAGATGGCCGGCAGGCCAGAGGGGGGCGCTGTCCCGCCAGCGCATCAAATGGTCATGGCTCGCCACTCGGTCGCAACTCTTGGGTCTTCAATGTCGGGTGCCAGGCTGGCGATCCTTCGCGCCCCCCTCTGTCCTGCCGGACATCTCCCCCACAAGGGGGAGATTGGCAGCTTCACCAACCATTTGGACTATCGTCACGATTGCGGCACTATAACAGTGCATAAACGCCGTGTAGGCTGGGGAGAATTGACCGTTTGAAGGAAGCGAAGATCCAGAAGCCTGAGCGTCAGCAGCGCCTGTTCGGCCTGTCGACTCCGTTGCGATCAGCCGTTATTCCGCCGCTGTCGGCGGCGCGCTGGCTGTTGGTGCTGATCGTTGCCGCCGGCGTCTATTTCTTCCACGGGTTCCTGTTTCCCGTGCTGGCAGCCCTCGTCATTGCTTTTGCCAGCTGGCCGCTCTACCGCCGGCTGCTTGCCGGTGTCGGAGGCAACCGCACGGTCGCCGCGACGCTCGCCATCCTGTTCATCCTCGCCTTCCTGGTGGTGCCGATAGCGCTCGCCGGCACCTACGCCATCAACGAGGTCCGCGAATGGGTCGGCTGGGCGATCGAGACCAACAGGCACGGCGCGGTCACACCGCACTGGATCACCTCGCTGCCTGTCGTCGGCGAGTGGCTGAACGAACAGTGGATCGACAATTTCGGCCATCCCGGCGGCATCGGCGAGCTGATCCAGCTGGTCAGCGGCGCCAATATCGGCAGCATCTATCGCGGCGTGCTGGCTGCCGGCGGCAGCGCCTTCGGCCTGTTGCTGACGCTGCTGTTCATGATGATCGCGCTGTTCTTCGCCTACCGCGACGGCGAACACTTTGCCAGCCAGATCGACCGGCTCGGCGAACGCATCCTGCCGACGCGCTGGGAGCGGATTTCGCGCGTCGTGCCGGCGACCATTTCCTCGACCGTTACCGGCATGACCGTGATCGCCATCGGCGAGGGGCTGGTGCTCGGCATCGCCTACTGGCTGGCCGGGGTGCCGTCGCCGGTGACGCTGGGCGCATTGACCGGCGTGATGGCGCTGATCCCCGGTGGCGCGCCGCTGTCGTTTACGCTTGTGTCGATCTACCTCGCCGCCAGCGGCTCGCCGATGGCGGGTCTGGCGCTGTTCATCTGGGGCGCAGTGGAACTGTTCATCGTCGACAAGACCTTGCGCCCGAAGCTGGTCGGCGGGCCGATCAAGCTGCCCTTCCTGCCGACTTTTTTCGGCCTGATCGGCGGCGTAAAGACAATGGGCTTTCTCGGCCTGTTCATCGGCCCGGTGCTGATGGCGCTGCTCGTCGCGATCTGGCGCGAATGGCTGCGCGAGGTGGAACTGGCCGAAGACACCGTTCCCGACGCGGCGGCCGAGCTCGAAGGCGGGCCGCCGCAGATCGAGATTGTCGCCGGCCCGGCGAAGAAAAGTCAGGCTGGGTAAGCGACGGCGAGCGCTGCCCGGCGCTTGCGCCCTTCATGCAACTGCCACAGGGAATGGGCAACCAGCGTGACGATCAGGATCACGCCGCCGATCAAGCTGTTGCGCGACGGCGTCTCGGCAAAGATCATCCATATCCAGACCGGCGCCAAAACCGTTTCCAGGAGATAGAACATCGCCACTTCCGGGCCTGAAATGTATTTCGGCCCGTTGGCTAGGCAGAAGAAGGCGAACGGCATGATGACGGCGCCGTTGAAAACGATCCACCATGGCGCTTCCACCTGGAAACCGGTCCTGGAGACCATGAGCGCCGCCAGCCCGAACGGCAGCAGGACGCCGGTCAGCGCGGTGAATCCCATATCCCTGCCGCTGGCGCGTGAAACGGTGATTGCGCAGGCAATCGCCAAGGCCGAACACAGCGCCATCACATCGCCGAACAGATTTCCCGTGCCGACGGAATCGCCGACGATGATCGCGATGCCGACGATCATCAGCGCCATTGCCGCAAGCGTCAGCGGCTGCGGTCGCTCCTTCAGGAACAGCCACGACAGCAGCGCCGAGAACATGGTGGAGAAGGCCAGGATGAAAACCAGATTGGCGGTCGAGGTGTTGTAGACGGCAGTGATGAAGGCGATTGCGCCGAGCCCGTAGAGGGTGGCGACGACGAGCCCCGACCAGCCGGGTATCAGCTGCGGAGCATTCTTGCTGAACGAGCGCCAGATGGCCCATACGATCAGCCCCGCCACGAAGGTGCAGCCGGTGCGCAGCAAAAGGATCGTCCAGGCTTCGCCATGGGCGAGCCGGATCAGGGGAATGTCGATGGTCAGCGCCAGCCCGCCAAGCGCGGTGAGCAGAAGTCCTTTGGTTTGGGCATTGTGAGAGGACATGCAACGGCTTTCGCAATGATTTGAGCAGATGCCGGTCGGCGCAATCGCCCCGCCAACGGGCGGAAGACCAGCATCGTCTCGGCTGAAAATGTTTAGATCAGGATCTGGTAAGAAGAAAAATCAGCGCGTGACCGCTTCGTGGTCGTAGCGTTCCCAGCCCTTCGGGCCGAGATGCTCCTGCGGCATGAAGCGCATTTTATAGTTCATCTTGCGCGAGCCGTTGACCCAGTAGCCGAGATAGACATGGGGCAAGCCCATGGCCCGGGCGCGGGCGATATGGTCGAGGATCATGAAGGTGCCGAGCGAGCGGTCCTCGAACTCGGGATTGAAGTAGGAATAGACCATCGACAGGCCATCGGCCATCTTGTCGGTCAGCGCCACGGCGATCAGCTCGCCCTGGCCCTTGCCGGTGATAAATGTGTCGGGGCCGCGGCGCCGGTATTCGATCACCTTGGTGTCAACATGGGTATCCTCGACCATCATGGCGTAATCGAGCACCGTCATGTCGGACATGCCGCCGCGGCGGTGGCGGGCGTCGAGATAGCCGCGAAACAGCGAATACTGCTCGGTCGACGGCTGCGCGTCGTGCATGGCGCCGATGAGATCGGAATTGCGCTGGATCACCCGCTTCATGTTGCGGCTGGCGGTGAACTCCTGCGTCAGGATGCGCACCGAGACGCAGGCGCGGCAGGTCTCGCAGGCGGGACGGTAAGCGATGTTCTGCGAGCGCCGGAAACCGCCTTGCGTCAACAGGTCGTTCATCTCCGGCGCCTTGTCGCCGACCAGATGCGTGAACACCTTGCGTTCGAACTGGCCCTCAAGATACGGACACGGCGATGGCGCGGTCAGGAAGAACTGCGGCGACTGGGTCGGATGGTGCGTCATCGAACCTTGGGAACACTCCTGCGAATCGCTCTACCTTTGGCTTGGCTGGCGAAAAATTCAACAGGATTGTGAAGGCGGGGTTGAACGGACCCCTTCACATTTGCGCACAAATGCCTGTTGGCGTCGGTTGAACGCCGGTTCAACGGTCGCTGCGGCTGACGACGGTGCCAAGCAGCAGGTCGTGCAGTGTGCGCTTGCGATCGGAAAACAGCGTCACCAGGAGGACGAGCGGCGTCAGGATGACCGTGCTCGCCCAGAACAGCACCGAATGGACAACGGCGGTGAGGCCGTCGATACGGCTGCCGTCGAGACGATCGAGCCGAATGCCCATCATCTTCATGCCTGATGTGGCCTGGTAGCGACCGCCCAGCGTGTTCCAGATGTAGAGAATGGCGACCGCCGGCACGAGGATGGAATACAGCGCCCAGCCAAGACCGAATGTCAAAAGGCCAAGCACGGCCACCAGGATCGCGAACGGAATGGTGAGCAGCGCCACGATGCAATAGTCGATGATGAAGGCCAGGATGCGCCGCGTGCGCACACCGTCATAGGCCCTGACGTCGTCGAGCCTGCTGGTGATGATTTCGCCGTCAAGTACGCGCGCGTTCATGTCATGTCCTCGTAACAGGCGCCACGCTAGGGTGCGCCGCCACTGAAATGGTGAAGACCGCGGGCGGAATCAAGATCGGTTCGTCCATCGGTCCGGGTCGGCAGTGTGACGCGGTTGAGCCGATTGAATTTGGTGGACGGATGGCGTTAGCTTGCTGCGGCGCAACAAGACGCCGAGGGGACGGGGTTACATGGATTACGACATGCTGGTCATCGGCAGCGGCCCTTCCGGGCGCCGCGCCGCGGTGCAATCGGCAAAGCTCGGCAAATCGGTGCTGGTGGTCGACAGGGGCCGGCGCCTCGGCGGCGTCTCGGTGCACACCGGCACCATCCCGTCGAAGACGCTGCGCGAGACGGTGCTGAACCTGTCCGGCTGGCGCGAGCGGGGCTTTTACGGCCGCGGCTACCGGGTCAAGCAGGACATCTCCATCGCCGACCTGGTCGAGCGGCTGCACAAGACGCTCGACCACGAGGTCGAGGTGCTGCAGCACCAGTTTATGCGCAACGCCGTCAAAAGCGTCCGCGCCATGGCGAAATTCGTCGGCCCAAACAAGGTCAGCCTGACGGCAGACAATGGCGACTACTCGGAGGTTGGTTTCACCAATGCGCTGATCGCGGTCGGCACCAGGCCGCACCGGCCGCGCGACGTGCCTTTCGACAAGATCCGCGTCTTCGACAGCGATGAGATGCTGGAACTCGACCATCTGCCGCGCACGCTGACGGTGATCGGCGCCGGCGTCATCGGCGTTGAATATGCGACGATCTTTTCGGCGCTCGACGTGCCGGTGACGCTGGTGGAGCCGCGCAACACCATCCTCGATTTCGTCGACCGCGAGATCGTCGACGACTTCATCCACCAGATGCGCGACCGCGGCATGACCATTCGCCTCGGCAGTACGGTCAAGGAAATCGTCTCAAAACCCGACTATGCCGAAGTGACGCTCGCCGATGGCCGCACCATCCGCTCCGAGATCGTGCTTTACGCCGCCGGCCGCAGCGGCAATCTCGGCAGCCTCGGCCTCGACGTGGTCGGCATCGAGGCCGATTCCCGGGGCCGCATCAAGGTCGATCCGCAGACCTTCCAGACCAGTGCGCCCAACATCTATGCCACCGGCGACGTCATCGGTTTCCCCAGCCTTGCCTCGACATCGATGGAGCAAGGCAGGGTGGCCGCCTGCCACGCCTTCGGCGTGCAACTGCCACCGCCGCCGGAAACCTTCCCCTATGGCATCTACGCCGTGCCGGAAATCTCCACCGTTGGTCAGTCGGAGGAGCAGGTGCGTGAGAGCGGCGCTGCTTATGAAGTCGGTCTGGCGCGGTTCCGCGAAACCTCGCGCGGCCACATCATGGGCGTCAACTCCGGCTTTCTGAAGCTGCTGTTCTCGGTCGAAACGCGCCGCCTGCTCGGCGCCCACATCGTCGGCGAAGGCGCCACCGAACTGATCCATATCGGCCAGGCGGTGATCAACCTCGGCGGCACGGTTGATTTCTTCGTCAACAACACCTTCAACTATCCGACGCTGGCCGAAGCCTACAAGATCGCCGGGCTCGATGCCTGGAACCGGATGGGACAGGGCTAGGCGACGAGCATCTGCTCAGCCGTTCCGCCGGGCGCCGATGCGGTCTACCAAGGTCTCCTAGCCTGCCTGGCGTGCGACCAATGCTGGTCCCGCAAGCCATTGCCGGACGATGGCGGCATCCGGGTCGCCGATTTCGTGACCTGAAGGCACGATGCGCGCATCGACCTCGGCGCCATGTTTGTTGAGCAGCGTCACCAGTGGCGGCGCAAACGGCCCGTAGGTCTCGTCGGCGGCACCGGCGACAATCAGGACGCGCGTTCCGGTCAGATTGGTTGCCGGCGCATCGTCAAGCACGGGCATTGCTCTCAGCAACGCCGCTTTTCGGACGAGGCCGGAGTTGAGCAGCATCAGGCTGGAAACCAGATTGGCGCCGTTGGAATAGCCGAGGAAAGTCGCCCGGGCGAGGTCGAGCCCGTGGCGCTTTGCGGCCTCGCTTGCGAAGGCGGCAAAGTACGATGTTTCGGCACGGATGCTCGCCTGTTCGAAACTGGTCGGCGTGATCCGCTCGAACCAGCGGAAGCCGTCTTCTTGGCGGATGCGGCCACGCACCGCGACCAGCGTGGCGTTAGGGGCGATCTGCCTCGCAATCGGGACCATCGTCGTTTCGTCGACACCCGATCCGTGCAGTAAAAACAGGCTCTCGCCGCCGGCATTCTCCGGCTTGAGGAGGCGGTAGGGAAAGGCCAGATCCTGGTGCAGAAAGGCGTTCTCGTCGCTATATCGATGCACGCTCATATCTCGTTGTTTTCACGGAGACATTGGTCCTTTGCCAGCTTCAAAACGGAATATTTTCACGCTCCGCCAAATGTGATTGCAACAGGCTCATTTCAGACCGTTTCTGCGCCGATATGCTCCCTGCGGGAGGAATCGAAGCGGTGTGCGCCGATGGTCGCATCCCGGCATGAACAACGCGAGCATCCTTGCTCTCCTTTGAGGCCTTTTGTCGATGACCCTGCCAGTCCCGCCCGATCGCGCCCCGCGTATCGCCGATCGCGCTCCGCGTATCGCCGATCGCGCTCCGCGTATCCCCGATCGCGACACGCGCATTGACGTGTTCCGTGCGCTCGCACTCCTGACCATCTATATCGACCACGTGCCGGGCACCGTCTTCGAAACGCTGACCTACAAGAATTTCGGATTCTCGGACGCGGCGGAAGCCTTCGTGCTGATTTCCGGCATGTCGGTCGCACTCGCCTATGGCAACAAGTTCCAGCCGGGCGGCCGGCTACTGGCGACGTTGAAGATGTGGCGCCGGGCCGGCGTGCTTTACAGCGCCCACATCGTCACCACCATGGTTGTGATGGCGTTATTCTGCGCCGCGGCGGTGTTCGGCCGGCGGCCGGAACTGCTCAAGCTGATCAACATCGAGCCGCTGATGAAGAACACGCCGGAGGTCATGATCGGCATTGTCACGCTCGGCCACCAGCTTGGCTACAACAACATCCTGCCGGTCTATGCGGCGCTGCTGTTGATGGCGCCGCTCTTCCTGCTCTTCGTCAGCTACCGGCCGCTGCCGGCGCTGGTCTTTTCCGGCGCGCTGTGGCTCGTCGCCGGCCTCTGGCAGATCGCGCCGCCGAACTATCCCGAGCCCGGCTTCTGGTTCCTCAACCCGCTGTCCTGGCAATTCCTGTTCAACATCGGCCTTGCCGGCATGCTGCATGTCAGGCGCGGCGGCACAATTCCCGTCAATCGTTGGCTGGTGGGCGCCGCGGCGACCTATGTCGCGGCAGCGGCGGTCTGGGTGCACAGCCCGCTCTGGGGCGAGATAACGTGGTTTAACCTGCCCGTGGTGATCGGCGGCTTCGACAAGACGTTCCTGTCGCTGCCGCGGCTCCTGCACATATTGGCGGTGAGCTATCTGATCGTCGCCCTGCCGGCTTTCTCGAACCTGTTCCGTCTCAGCCCGGACCATCCGCTTGCCCTGCTCGGCAAGCGCTCCTTGCCGGTGTTCCTCGCCGGCACGCTGATCGCCATGGCGGCGCAGGTGATGAAGCTGATCAATCCGGGCGGCTTTGCCTATGACGTCTTGCTGATTTCGGCCGGCATCGCCATGCAATTCGCGCTCGCCTTCTATCTTGAGTGGCTGTCCGGCATCGGCTTGGGCAAAAAGCCGGTTCGCAAAGAAGCGCCAGCCGTTCACCAGACCTTCGGCATGCCCGCGATGCCAAGGCTAAGCCGGTGATCCCACATCAGCCGCCTAGCTAGCAGGCGAGGGGCCGGACGACCCCCGCACCACAAGATCGACCGGCAGCAATTGCCGGTGCTGCGAGCCGTCATTTTCGAGGATCGCCTTGACGGCCAGCCGGCCCATCTCGGCGATCGGCTGGGCGACAGTGGTTAGTGGCGGCTCGGAGTCGGCGCCTTCCGGCACGCCGTCGAAGCCGACGATTGACACATCGCCCGGCACGGCAATGTTACGCTCGCGCAGCCAGTCGAGCGCATGCAGCGCGATCTTGTCCGACATGGCCAGGATTGCCGTCGGCGTCTGCGGCAGCGCGAAAATATGATCGAGGCCGGCCCGCACGCTCGCCTCGTCATTGAGGGTTTCGTAGATTGGCACTTGCGAGACGTCGATGCCGAAGCGGGAGAGCTCGCCGAAATAGCCACGCAGACGGTCGCGTGTGCCCGAGTAGAGGGATGTCGTCTCGACTTGCTCCTGCGTGACGGGACCAAAGCCAGCGTCGGCAGATTCCAGGGCGAGTACGGCAAGGCTGCGATGGCCGAACTCGGCCAGATGGCGCGCCGCCAGACCCGCGCCGGCGACGTTGTCGACGCCGATCGCAGCGACCGCCTCATTTTCCGAATCGAGATCAAGCGCCACGAAAGGCAGTTTGCGTTCGCGCGCCAGTTCGACCAGCCGCGACCCACCCTCGATGCAGAACACGATGAAGCCGTCGACCAGGGCGCTCTGGATGTTCCAGGCGAGCTGCTCGCTGTTGGCGGCCGAGACCAGCGAAATTCCGGCGCCGGTGGCGTCGCAGGCCTGCGAAATGCTGGCCATCATGACGCGGGCAAAGGGATCGTCGAAGAAATAGGACAATGGTTCTGCCGTTGCCACGCCGATGGCGTTGACCTTGCCGGCGCGCAGCAGCCGGCCCTTGGGATCCGGGCCGGCATAGCCCATCGCTTCCGCCGCCGCCTTGACCCGCTCGCGGACCTCTTCGCGCACGATTTCCGGGCGAGCGAACACGTTGGACGCGGTACCGTGCGAGACCCCGGCCGCCTTGGCGATGTCGGCAAGCCGCACTGGTCTCGTCTTGCCGGAGGTCAATGCCGTCATTTTCGTCTCCTGAACCGGAGCCTGTTTAGCACTTTCGTTGGATCGGTTCAAATTTTCCCTTGATCGGACGGCGGAGAGAGTCTATATTTGAATCGATCCAAGGGATTCACCAAGTACAACTTGGATCGATTCAAGAGGAGGGTGCCATGCATCCCGTGAATTATCTGTTCGAAGACATCTATGGCAATGATTGGGGCATAGTCTCCGACGCCGGCACCCGCAAGCGCCGCGACAAGGTCGGGCCGTGGAGGCGTGACCTGCAATACCTTGTGAAACGCAAGCGCAGCTGATCGGCCCCGGCATTTTCGTGCCAGCTGATTGGATCGATTCAAGTGCTTAAAGAGGAGACGAACATGCATCCCGTGAAGCATCTGTTCGAAGACATTTATCGCAACTACTGGGGTATCTCGCCTGCCACGGAGCAGCCGGAAAGGCGGCGGCCGACCAAGTCTGCCAAGCGCAACCGCGACCTGCTGCCGCAAAACCGGCAGGATTAAGCCTCGTGTGATATCTGATGGGGCAGGGTTCTTGGCTCGTCAGGACCGTTGCCGCACGAGCGCCGAGGCCGCGATCACCAGCCAGCCCGCGATGAGCAAGGTGCCGCCGATCGGCGCCGACATTGGGAACAGCCGCGATCCCACGAAATCCCGTGCCAGCAGATCGCCGCAGAACAGAACAAGCCCGACGAGCAGCACCAGGCTGCCGATCCGCAAGATCCGGCTTGCGCCGGCGAGGCCGACGGCCAAAAACACCGGCGCATGCATGAGCAGGAAGGATGCCGCAGTGCCGACGAAGGCGCCGCCGAGATGCGCTGATGCCGCCGACAGCGCCACGCCCGCCGCGCCGGCAATGCCGCCGGCGAAAACGAGGATGCGCGCGCTGTTTGCTGGTGCTGACTCGGCGATGCTCATGTCTCGGGCTCCGTGATTGACGATAGGCGGCGCAACCTCTCTGTCAGGATTTTTCCGATATCGCCAGCATGTCGCGCGTGCGGCGCGCCTGGGCCAGCCAATTATACGCGGCACCGCCCGCCATCAGCACCGACGTGCCGAGAAACACCGCGCGCATGCCGAAATGGCCGCCGACGAAGCCTCCCAGCAGCGGACCCGCGACCTGGCCGACATATTGCGCCGAGATTGCCAGGCCCAGCACATTGCCGCCGACCCCATCGGGAACATTGTGGCGGATGACGCTGGTGATGCAGGGCAACAGCCCGCCCAGCACCAGACCCATAAGGAACCGCAGCCCGACCAACTGCCAGCTCTCGGTGACGAAGGCCTGCGGTATCAACAGCAGCGCCGAGACGGCCAGCGATGCGACGATGACGTTCCAGTGGCCGATGCGGTCGGCGAGCTTACCCAGCCGTGACGCCGACAGGATGGCGCCGAGTGCGGCCGCCGACATGACGACACCTGAGACCAGGGTCACCCGGCTTGCGTCCGCGACCAGTTGCTGGACGTAAACGGTGATGATCGGCTCGATCGACATGTTGGCGAAGGTGAACAGCATGCCGGTCGCCAGCATGGCCACGACAGGGCGTTTGTCGGGGATCTGCGCCCAACTTCCCTTTGGTTTCTCCTCGCGTTTTGCCTGTACTGGCGGGCGAGGCATCTCCTTTATCAGGAACGTCGTCGCCAGCGCCGCCAGGAAAATGACGCCGCCCGCGATGAGGAAGGTGGCGCGAATACCGATCAATGGCGGCAGCGCGCCGCCAAGCAACGGGCCGACCAGGGAGCCTGCGGTGATGCCGGCCGACAGCACGCCAAGCGCCCAGCCGGAGCGCTCCTTCGGCGTCTGCATGGCGACAAGGATCGTCGAGCCTGAGGAATAACCGCCGGCAAAGCCGATCAACAGGCGCAAAAGCACCAATTGCCAGACGGTCTGCACCATGCCGGTCAGCGACATGCAGATCGCCATGCCGAAACTGGCACGCACCAGCATCACCTTGCGGCCATAACGGTCACCCAGCCGTCCCCACAGTGGCGCGACAAGGGCGGCGGCAAGGAAGGTGGCGCCGAAAGCGATGCCGGACCATTGCACGATCGCCGCGTGGCCCACGGCGCCCAGCTGTTCGACATAGAGCGGCAGGAACGGCAGCAGCAACGTCATCGCCACAAGCGTGCTGAACGATCCGGCAAAGCACACGAACAGGTTGCGCCGCCAATGAATGTTGTAGGTGGAAGGCGCTTCGGCGGCCCGCGCTGCACTGTCCTGCGGCATGTCCTGTCCTGTCCGCTTGCTGCGGATACCATTTTGGGATACCAATTTGGCACCCTCATGGACGCAAAGCCCGGCTGCTGTCAATCAGGCGCCCTCAATGTGATCGGCAAGACCAATGGGCAAGGCCGATCGCCAGCAATGGAAGCAACTATGTCGCAGATGCAGATCGTCGAAAAAGCGCTTCGCGAGATGATCCTTGGCCTCGAGGTCGGTCCTGGCGAGCGGCTG
Source organism: Mesorhizobium sp. C416B (assembly GCF_030323165.1). Lineage (NCBI taxonomy): Bacteria > Pseudomonadati > Pseudomonadota > Alphaproteobacteria > Hyphomicrobiales > Phyllobacteriaceae > Mesorhizobium > Mesorhizobium sp. C416B. Next base: position 806,057 of record NZ_CP100471.1, on the reverse strand, counting down.
ACGGAGCGCTGGATCGAGAGCCGCTTCGGCGCCTCGCGCACGCCGGTCAGGGCAGCCCTGCTGCGGCTGGAGACGGAAGGGCTGATCTGCCGCGACGGGCGCGGTTGGACCGTGTCGCCGATCAACCTTGCCGAACTGGAACAGATCGCGGTGTACCGCGAAGCCGTCGAGGTCGCGGCGGTCAGGCTGACTTCGGCGCTGGCCGACAGGAGCGCAGCCGATGTCATCAAGGCGATGCTGGACTCCTGCGACACTGCCACGCCGCGCGAGGAATGGCACCGCGTCGGCATGGATTTCCATATCGAACTGGCGCGGCTCTCCGGCAACGAGTTCCTGTTCCGGGCCGTGCGCGATGCCATGACGCGCCTGTCGCGGGCGCGCTGGCTGGAGGTGCGCGACGAGGCAGCGCTCGGCCGCGCCTGGAGCGAGCATCACGCCATTCTGGCAGCGGTGCGGGCCGGCGATGCCGATGCGGCGGCGGCGCGACTTTCCGCCCATATCGCCGGCAGCCGCGCCCGCCTGGTGACGTCGTTGCACAATGACCGGCGCGGCCTGCGCGCCAGGGGTTTTGCCGTCGTCGCCGCTTGATACCGGTCACGAAAACGAAAGAACGCCGTCGCGATCCGCTTTCGGCCTCGCTTCGCGGACGCCGATGGCGTAAGAGGCGGCCATGGAAAACAACCGATTTGAAACACCCGTGACCGTTAAGTCGGGCACGGAGGGAAGCACTCAGCTCTTACGTACGGTGCGCGAGGCTTCCGATTACCTGCTCAACAGCTGGCCCGGCAAGCGCAGCCCCAAGCACCGCGAAGCGCTGCAGGCCTGCCATGACGCGCTGGCCGGCGACAAGCCGGCGATGATTGCAAGACGCGCCTTCATCGCCGCCGCGCGCGAGGTCAACGTCTTCGTCAGCGACAAGGCCCCGGCCTGATCACATCGGCCTGATCAGACCGGCATTTTGCCAGGATCCGGCCCGTTTCGCGGGCCGGTGATCCTGTCTTGCCTATTTTTCTGTCTCGGTGTCGGTTTTGGAACTTGCCTCGTTCTCAGGCTCGGCGCGCTCCTTGGCCGCGACCTTGGCGGCGAGCTTCTCCGCCTTCTTGGCGGCCTTCTGCCGGTCGCGCTCTTTGCGTTCCTGACCGTAATTCGGTGGTCGAGCCATATCGTTTCCTTTCGCTGTGCCTGATCCTGCCTAGAAGCATTGGCCGGCAAACACAACAGCGCCGCGAGGGCAGATGCCAGCGGTTGTGGACTTGCGTGATGGCGAACACAATGGTTTAGAAAAGGCTGCGGGACAGTTGCTGGAGCCGCCGCCGACCGATTTCGAATCAAAACGACCGATGGCCACGCTTCAAAGAAACGCACAGAAGCTGATCTACTATGCGCGCAACGCCATGCGCGACATCGCGCCGCCGGTTCTTTTCCGGCGCCGGCTCGGCCGGCTGCTCGATCAGGCCAGGCTTTCCGACGCATCGGTCCGCCAGCGGCTCAATTACTACAACACGCTGCGGGAGCCTTTTAGCCCCAGCCCCGAGGCCGTGCCGGTCAGCCGGCTGCCGTCGGACCGCAGCATGTACTATTACGATCTGAAGGAGTTCACCCGTTATTTCGACCCAGATCTGCGCATCGACCTGGAATTCGGCGACGTCATCGAAGTGCCGAAGATGCCGTCGATCGTCAAGGACCGGCCGATAGCGGGCGACAACGGCAACGGCGTCCTGTTCAAGCTGAACAAGTTCCGTCATTTCTACATGCCGGCCGACGATGTCGCCTTCGCCGACAAGCATCCGCTCGTCGTTTGGCGCGGCGAACTCAACAATCCGATCCGCACCTTGTTGCTGGATGCAGCCCGCAATCTGCCGTTCTGCGATGTCGGCACGCCGAGGGCGACAGCACCTGCGGAATACCGCAAGCCCTATCTCAGCATCGATCAGCAGCGCCGCTACCGCTACATCATCTCGCTCGAAGGCAATGATGTCGCGACCAATCTGAAATGGATCATGAGCTCGAACTCGCTCTGCCTGATGCCGCCGCCGACTTACGAGACCTGGTTCGCCGAGGGGCAGCTCGAGCCCGATGTCCATTATGTGCCGCTGGCGCCCGACTTCAGCGATCTGGCCGAGCGGGTGCATCATCTCGAGCAGCATCCGGCCGAGGCCCAGCGCATCGTTGCGGCGGCCAACGCCTATTGCCGCAAATTCGCCGACGAGCGGGCCGAGCAGGCGATCTGCCTGCTCGTGCTCTACAAATATTTCGTGCTCAGCGGCCAGATCGAGCCCGATCCGCAGGTCTGGCGGTTTATCGCGGGCTAGCGGCTTCCGGCGCCCTTAAGTCAGATGACGCTGCGGTCCATAACCAGATCGGCCGGGCCGAAGCGGTCCTTCGCCGTAAACTGCTGGTGCCAGTAGGGATAGAGCACCGGCGGCCGGCTGACGGCATCGAGACGCTGGCGTTCATCAAAGGACAGCGTCAGGCTTGCCGCGGCGAGATTGTCTTTCAACTGGGCCTCGTTGCGTGCGCCAATCACCAGCGAACTGACGGCCGGCCGGCCAAGCAGCCAGGCCAGCGCCACCTGGGCCGCCGAGACGCCGCGAGTGGCGCCGATGTCGACCAGCACGTCGACGATCCGCCACAGCCGGCCCTCGTCGCGGATCGGCGGTTCCGACCAGCCGCCGATCTGGCGCGCCGTCGGACTGTCGCGGCGGTATTTGCCCGACAGCAGGCCGCCGGCGAGCGGGCTCCACACCAGCACGCCAAGGCCCTGGTCGACCGAGATCGGCAAGAGCTCATACTCGGCCTCGCGTGCTTCCAGCGTGTAGTGGATCTGCTGGGTGACGAAACGCGGCTGGTGCTGGCTGTCGCTGATGCCGAGCGCCTTCATGACCTGCCAGCCGGAATAGTTGGAGCAGCCGACATAGCGGATTTTGCCCTGGGCAACCAGCGTGTCGAGCGCGGAGATGGTTTCCTCGAGCGGCGTCGCGCCGTCCCATTCGTGCAGGAAATAGATGTCGATGACATCGGTCCTGAGGCGCTTCAGGCTCTTCTCGCATTCGCGGATCAGATGATGGCGCGACAGGCCTTCGTCATTGGGGCCCTTGCCGATCCGCATGCGCGCCTTGGAGGCGATCAGCACGTCGTTCTTGCGCTTGCCGCCGAGCGCCTCGCCGATGATCTCTTCCGACAGACCGTTGGAATAGACATTGGCGGTGTCGATGAGATTGATGCCGGCATCGATGCAAGTGTCGATGATGCGCGAGGCCTCCGCGAGATCGGAATTGCCGACGGCGGCGAACGGCCCGCTGCCGCCGAAGGTCATGGTTCCCAAGGTCAGCGCCGAAACTTTCAAGCCGGAACGGCCAAGCGTGCGGTATTCCATGTCAGATCCTCGTAGTTTTGGGGGGGAGGCGGTTTTAGCAGGAAAGGGCGGGGAAGCCCGAAGGGGTCCGCTATTTGTAGGACAATTTGAGCGGCTTGTCGCCATCCCAGGGCGATGGATCGGCAATGCTCGCTGGTTTGCAGTGATGACCGGCTGGCCGGCGGCTTGCAATAAAACCGTCATTGGCGGCCTATATCGAGTCGGCTCAGGGTTTCATGCCAGCCGGCAAGCGGAGCAGTGGAAATGACCGAGTTGAAGCAGAATTCTCCGGCCAGGGATTGGCTGGAAGCCGAACTCGCCGACATGCTCGACGAGGACTATGAGCTTGAAATGTCGGAGCCGGCGCTGTCGCTGGAGATCTCCAAGATCTACAAGAACGCGCATCCGCCGTCGATCGACCGCATGCAGTATTTCCGCGACCTGATCGGCTTGCAGTCGGAACTGATCAAGCTGCAGTCCTGGGTCGCCTACCACAAGAAGAAGCTGGTGGTGGTTTTCGAAGGACGCGATTCCGCCGGCAAGGGCGGCGTCATCAAGCGCATCACCCAGCGCCTCAACCCGCGCATCTGCCGCGTCGTGGCGCTGCCGGCGCCGACCGAGCGCGAAAAATCGCAGTGGTATTTCCAGCGCTACGTGCCGCATCTGCCGGCCGGCGGCGAGATCGTGCTGTTCGACCGCTCCTGGTACAACCGCTCCGGCGTCGAGCGGGTGATGGGCTTTGCCGAACCCGATCAGGTCGAAGAGTTCTTCCGCGACGTGCCGGAGTTCGAGCGCATGTTGGTCCGCTCCGGCGTCACGCTGGTCAAATACTGGTTCTCGATCACCGACGAGGAACAGCAGATGCGCTTCATGATGCGCATCCACGACCCGATGAAGCAGTGGAAGCTGTCGCCGATGGACCTGCAGTCGCGCGTGCGCTGGGAGCAGTACACCAAGGCCAAGGAAGAGACGTTTGCCCGCACCAACATCCCAGAGGCACCGTGGTACATCGTCGAAGGCAACGACAAGAAGCGGGCGCGGCTGAACTGCATCGACCATCTCCTCAAACAACTGCCCTATGAGGACGTGCCGCACGAAGAAATCACGCTGCCCGAGCGGGTGTTCAACCCGGAGTACGAGCGCCAGGTCCTGCCGCGCGAGCTTTACGTGCCGGAGAAGTATTGAGCACTTTTCCTTCTCCCCGTTTCACGGGGAGAAGGTGCCCGAAGGGCGGATGAGGGGCAGCGCCGGCATCGACGAATTCACAGCCGTCGGACGCTGCTAACCTCCAAAAGCAGCGCTGCCCCTCATTGCCTGCCGGGCATTTCTCCCCGTAGAACGGGGAGAAAGAAGCCTGCGCCTATCACTTCGCCACTACACCCGCTTGATCGTCACATGCGTGGCGAGCGCTGTCGCCACCTGCTCGGTGCACTGGTAACCCAGCTTCAGCATATCCAGCCCGGCAAACAGGCTCTCGCCCCTCCCGAGCAACACCGGCGACACCGCCAGATGCAACTCGTCGATGAGCTTCTCTTGCAGATATTGCCGGATGGTGGAAACGCCGCCGCCGACGCGGACATCCTTGCCGCCGGCCGCGGCCTTTGCTTGTTCGAGCGCGGCGTGGATGCCGCCGGCAACGAAGTGGAAAACGGTGCCGCCTTCCATCACAATGGGGTCGCGCTTGTAGTGGGTCAGCACGAAGGTCGGCACGTGATAGGGCGGGTTGTCGCCCCACCAGCCTTTCCAGCTCTCGTCTGGCCATTCGCCGCGGATTGGGCCGAACATGTTGCGGCCGAGGATCCAGGCCCCGACATTGTCGAAGCTGCGGACAGTGAACCGGTCGTCCACATCGGTGGTGCCGCCATCCTTGCCGACCATCTCATGGAAGGTGCGGGTGCCGGTCATCCATTTGTGCAGATATTCGCCACCAACGCCGAGCGGATTTTGCAGGTCCTGGTCAGGACCGGCGCCGAAACCGTCGAGCGACAACGTGAAGGCATTGACGCGAAGTTTGGACATGGAGCCTCCCTTTCGGTGACCAGTTGTGATTTGCAATCAGTATTCAAACTGATTGCATTTTGCAACTAGTATTTTTAGAGGCAAGCCGATCTGTGGAATGCGCAGGGACCTCAAGCCGCCACGCGCTTCGGCATCACCGCAAACGGGCTGAGCCCAAGCCAGATCTGCATCTTGCCGGCGACGTCGAGATCGCCGGTCAGGCTGATCTTGTCGCGTTCCTTGTGAACTGTCGTCAGCCCCATCCAGATCGAGGTCATGGTGCACAGATCGGTCGAGACGTAGAGATCGACGTCGAAGCCCGGATCGTACCAGCAAAGATCGACCTCGCCCTGCTTTTCGACGATCAGCCACCACGATCGTTTTGACGCCGGCAGGTCATGGTACAGGAATTGTATCACAGTGCGCCCGTCCGGCAGCGGACTGGGGTTCAGATTGCGCCGCATGTCCCACATCAGCAGCGACGGATCGAGGTTTTTGAGCGACAGCCTGGCCTCGACCCATTTCTGGCCCCAAAACCCCATCGCCTCGACAACCGGGCGCAAATCCCGGCCCGCCTCGGTCAGCCGGTATTCGAACACGCCCTTCTCGGTCGCGATCTCGGTCCGCTCGACGATGCCTCCCGCTTCGAGATCCCTAAGCCGTTGCGACAGAAGGGTTGGCGACATTTTCGGCACGCCGCGGCGCAAATCGTTGAAGCGGGTCGATCCCGCCACCAGTTCGCGCAGCAGCACCATGGTCCAGCGTGTGCAGAGCAGCTCGGCGGCCATGGAGAGCGGGCAGAATTGCTTGTAACCGGCTTGTGTCATGTGGTGAGCTCCAAAAGATGTTGCCGGACCTTATTCAGAAAACCTGAGTTCAGCCAGTACAGAAGCTGTACTGGCACCCCGGTACAGTTCTGTGACTGGAGCGGTCCGGCGCCGCCATGCGAGGCAGCGGTCACGTCACCGGGCAGTCCGGTGCCGATCCATGAGGAGTTGGACAATGACCGCTTACGTGATCGCAGACATCAAGGTGAAGGACGACAAATGGGTGCCGGCCTATGCCGCTTCGGTGCATGACCTCGTCCACAAGCATGGCGGCAAGTATCTCGCCCGCAGCGGCAATGTGAAGACGCTGGAGGGCAAGCCGCTCGACACCAGCCTGATCGCCATCATGGCGTTTCCGTCGGCAAAGGCAGCCGAAGCCTTCACCAACGATCCGCAATACGCTCCGTTTGTGGCGGAGCGCCGGAAGGGCAGCGACAGCCGCTTCCAACTGATCGACGATACCGATCTCGCTGGAACGATCCCTTATTTGCCGAAGGCGTGAGGAAAAGCCGGAACCCGGTGTATCAGGGTTCCGGCTAACCCTTCAGCATTTGCGCCACTTCGGGCGCGAAGCAGGTGGACGGGTACTCTCACGCGATTTAGTCTTGAACTCGAAAGTCGGTAAACTGAGCAGGCGCGCACGTGACCATTATTTCACTCATTGCAAAACTGTTTGCCAACCGGAACCGCCCGCAGAATAGGCCAGCTCAAGTCCCAGAGCGGGTTTTCCGCAAAGAGGCGAAATTCAAGAAACATGGAAAATTCTTCCAGATCGGACCGACATATCGCGGCGGGTCCCATTGTCTTCAGCTGGAAAACGCCCAAGCTTTGGTGCCGCCACCCCGCATACTGCTCGGGCCGACGGAGTTTGGGGGATACGGCTTTCCTGAGTACCCGGAGACGCCCAGGCTACGGCCTGAAGCGACAGCCTATTGCAGGCCACCAAAAGACTTAGAAGATTTTCATTGTTACTGGCTTGTATCCGAGCGCCTGAAGGAAGTTCTGCAGTCAGTCGACCCCGATGGGGTCGTGTTTAACGACTGCGACGTATTCTATTTGAGCGGAAAGCCGATCGAACCAAAGCACTACCTTTGCGACATCGTTCGCAAGATTGATGCCGTTGATCTCGAATCGTCGAAGTTTAGGCTTTTGATCGGCGAGAATGGAGGCGTCCACTACGACCGCGCCGGAGGCGCGTGCTTCTATTTCAAGGAGGAGATTGTTGGCGATGCGCATATCTTCAAACAGAAGAACATGGGCATCGTCATTTGCACCGCCAAATTGAGAGAAGCCTGTGTCGAAGCAGGCATCAAGAAGCCCGACTTGTTCCAAGACATGTCGGTTTGCGGGCGTGGTCGGCTGGACTTCGAAACAAGAAATGTCAAAGAGAGTTATGTGCTGGAGTGAATTTATCCCTTCAGCATTTGCGCCACTTCCGGAGCGAAGTAAGTCAGGATGCCGTCGCAGCCGGCGCGCTTGAAGGCGAGCAGGCTCTCCAGCATTGCCTTTTCGCCGTCGATCCAGCCATTGGCGGCCGCCGCCTTGATCATCGAATATTCGCCTGACACCTGGTAGGCGAAGGTCGGCATCTGGAACTCGTCCTTCAGCCGGCGGATGATGTCGAGATAGGGCAGGCCGGGCTTGACCATCAGCATGTCGGCGCCCTCGGCGATATCCTGCTCGGCCTCGCGCACCGCTTCGTCGGAATTGGCGTGGTCGAGATAGTAGGTCTTCTTGTCGCCCTTGAGCAGGCCGGCGGTGCCGACCGCCTCGCGGTAGGGGCCGTAGAAGGCGGAGGCGAATTTCGTCGCATAGGACATGATCGCCACATCCGAAAAACCGTTGGCGTCGAGTGCGTCGCGGATGGCGCCGATGCGGCCGTCCATCATGTCGGACGGCGCGATGATGTCGGCGCCGGCCGCTGCCTGGATGACGGCCGCGGCGGTCACCTGTTCCACTGTCTCGTCATTGACGATGATGCCGTCGCGCAAGATGCCGTCATGGCCGTGCGAGGTGAACGGATCGAGCGCGGCATCGGTGATGATGCCGATCTCGGGCACTGCGTCCTTGATGGCGCGGGTGGCGCGGTTGATGATGTTTTCCGGGTCGAGGATGTGCGATCCCGTCTGGTCGCGCAGGCTGAGTTCAACATTGGGGAAGGTGGCGATCGCCGGAATGCCGAGCTTAGCGGCCCGCTCGGCCTCCTTGACGGCGAGGTCCAGCGACAGGCGGAAGACGCCGGGCATGGCGGCGATCGGCTCGCGCGTGTTCTTGCCGTCGATCACGAAGATCGGCCAGATCAGATCGTTCACCGTAAGCCGGTTTTCCTGCACCAGGCGGCGCGACCAGTCGGCCTTGCGCATGCGCCGCAAGCGGCGGCTGCCGGTGATCTCGTCGACGCTGCGTGCGCCGAGCTTTGCCGGCGCGAATTTGTTGCTCGTCGCGGGGGTGAATTTGTTCATCGCAAAAACTCCGGGTCGAGGCGGCTTTTACCACGAGGCCTTGCCGCTGACCAATGCGACACGATTGTGCCAGCCGATGACGCGGTGCTTACGGCTTTGGCGGCCACGCCAGTTCTGGGCCGGTTTTGAAGAACGACACATTGTTGGTGAAGGTGCTCTCCGGGGCGAGCCGGATCAGGCGCCCGTCCGGATGGCCGATGTCGGCGACATTGTCGATGAACCAGCGGTTCCAGGTCGCCTCCGGGCCGAGATATTTGTGCAGCAGCCGTTTGAAGCGGTTCGGCGCCATCGGCTCGATGGTGGCGGAGCCGCGCAGGCCGAGATGCAGCAGGATGCCGGCCTCATTGTCGAAATGGACGATCTCCACGGCGCAGCGCGGGTCACGTTCGAGGTGTTTGACAGCACTTGCCCCGGTCGAGCCGAGCAGCCAGATTGCAGCGTCCTCCCAGATGAACCACATCGGCGCGTTGCGCGGCGCGCCGTCAGGCGTCACGGTCGCCAGATTTGCCATCAGCGGGCGGCTGAGAACATCATCCGGGTCGAACTTTTTCGCATCTCCCAGCCATGGCTCGGCGCTGCGGTTTCAAGCGTCATGCGTTTGTCCCTGCATCAGAAGAAAGGCTGTTTCGCCCGGCAATTCTGCGCGCTTTTCTGCGGGGGGCAAAGCACGGTTGCGTTCCCTTGCGAAAATCCAAACCGCGCCCGCCGGTTGACGCACCCATGCGCCACCTTTAGCACTTCAGTCCCGCAGGCGCGGGGAGGGATTCTCTGACGATGGATTTTGGCGGCGGCGACGAGATCCGCTTCGAACGGTTGGGCAAGGCGGGCGTCGTCACGCTGACGCGGCCGCAGGCGCTCAATGCGCTGACACATCGCATGATCAAGGCGCTGGACAAGGCGCTCGACGCTTTTGAGCGCGATACCGGCGTCGATGTCGTCATCGTCAAGGCCGAGGGCAGGGCGTTTTGCGCCGGCGGCGACATCATGCACGTCTACGAGGCCCGCGCCGGAAAGCCGCCGGTCGAGTTCTTCGCCGACGAATACCGGCTCAACGCCCGCATCAACAGTTACAAAAAGCCCTATGTCGCGCTGATCGACGGGATCGTTATGGGCGGCGGCGTCGGCATCTCTTTCCACGGTTCGCAGCGTGTGCTGACCGAGAACGCCCAGTTCGCCATGCCCGAAGTCGGCATCGGTTTCTTCCCCGATGTCGGCGGCAGCCATCTTCTGCCCGACCTTGGCGGCAGCTTCGGCATGTATCTGGCGCTGACCGGCAACCGCATTCGCTATGGCGATGCGCTGTGGTCTGGCCTGGCCACCCACACCATCAAGGCCGCCGACCAGGCTGCCTTTCTCGATCGGCTCTGCGCCAATGGCGATCCGGAATCGGTGCTGCGCGGCTTTTTCGTGCCGGCCAGGCGGGAGACCGGCCAGCCGGTGCTGGAAGCCATTGCCCGGCATTTTTCCCAACCCTCGCTCGCCGAAATCCTCGAGAGCCTGGAGCGGGCGGCAGGCGCCGACGAGTTTGCCGCCAAGACGCTGGCCACCATCCGCACCCGCTCGCCGACCAGCCTCAATGTCGCGTGGCGCCAGATCAGCGCCGGGCTGACGCTGTCGATGGAAGCCTGCATGAAGATGGAGTTCCGCATCCTCAACCGCATGCTGGCCGGGCACGACTTCTATGAAGGCATCCGCGCCGTCCTCGTCGACAAGGGTTCGACGCCGCAATGGCGGCCGGCAAGCCTGGCCGAGGTTGACGCTGCTTCGGTGGACGCCTATTTCGCGCCGCTCGAACGGGAGCTCGAACTGTGAGCGAGGTCACGTCGCGGCGTATCGTGCTGCAGCCCTCGGGCGTCGAGATCATCTTCGCCTGGTTCCAGCGCGTCATAGCGGGCTACTGCCTGTTGTTCGGCATCCTGTACTGGATCCGGCTGATCGGCTTTTATCCCGGCCCGCTGTGGCGCTTCGACCTGATGCCGGTGCACTGGCAGGTCGTGGCGGTGATGCTGGCCGTGTTCTTCCCCTTCGCCGCCGCCGGCCTGTGGATGCTGGCGTCGTGGGGCCCGGTGATCTGGTTCATCTGTGCTGTCACCGAGACCATCATGTATGCCGGCTTCCCCGATCTGTACGGCCACCGGCCGCTGATCGTCTTCTCGCATGCCGCGGTCGCGCTGCTCTACATCGCCTTCCGCATCGTCATCTGGATGCGCAAGCGCCCCGCGCGCGCCTGAAACGCCGCCCCGCAGCCATTGGCTAAATCTTTAGGTTAATTATCCTTGCTCGGGTGACCGTTCGTTAAGCGTCTTGCGAAACCTATTACCGGTAAGCTCTTGTTAGCCCTAGCGTTTAAGTCGAATTTTATGAGTATTCGATAGTGTCGCAATCAAGGTGAAAAACAAAAAATCACCAGGGCGACAAACGAGAGGCAAAGACAATGATCAATTCGCGTCCGGCGGCGAAGACCGCCAACGTATCCGACGATCGCCGCGAGGCTATCCGTTCGCTTTACATGGAATCGCTGCAGCTGGTGGAGCGTCTGCATCGCCGTCTGCTTGACGTGATCAAGGACGAGTTCGACCGCAACGGCCGTTCCGACATCAATGCCATCCAGGCGCTGCTTCTGTTCAATATCGGCAATTCCGAACTGACCGCCGGCGAGCTGCGCTCGCGTGGCTACTATCTCGGCTCGAACGTCTCCTACAATCTGAAGAAGCTGGTCGATCTCGGCTTCATCAACCACCAGCGCTCGCGCATCGACCGCCGTTCGGTCCGCGTTTCGCTGACGCCGAAGGGCAATGAAGTGGCGGAAGTCGTCGCCGGTCTCTATGAGCGCCATGTCGGCTCGATCGAACAGGTCGGCGGCATCAACAGCGAAGAGTTCAAGCAGATGAACCGCGCGCTGCAGCGCCTCGACCGCTTCTGGAACGACACGATTGCCTACAGGATGTAATCAGCGGGCCATTGAATAGCAGCTGCGCCGGAAGAAGCGCGGCCGGAGGCAAGTCTCAGCCAACAGGCCGGTGCCGAAAAGCACCGGCCTTTTCTTTTTCGAGCCGCCTGCGCTTCCAATTCGGCGCAAAGCCACGTTGCCGCCATATTCGCGGTGGAAGCGAGGGGTGTGGGTATGCGGCGGCGAAAGCTGTTCGCGCGCCTGTAAGGTCGCATCGCCGTCCGCTTTTGACGGCCAGGTGACGCAGGTCATGGTTGGCTAATTGTTAACAGTGCCAACTTTAAAGTGCGGGCGATATCGCCCAACATCGAGCACGTAGCCGAACGCTGCAACAGCCAAACGCTACAAGCCAAACACGACAAGAATGTCTGGAACGTCCATGAGAACCAGCCGCCGCTTTTTCCTTTCTGGAGCCTCCGCGCTCGCCGTCGCCATGGTTGCCAATGCCGCCAGCGCGCAGGATGTCATCGACGATATCCTGAAATCTTCGGCCCGCGGCAATTGGGACGACCAGTTCGACGCCCGCGCCTCGGAAGGCGGCAAGGTCGCCTCGACGCTGCCGATCTTCAGCCTGCAGACGGTCGCCTTCACCGAACAGGCGGTGGCGCAGTATCAGAACATCGTCGCCCAGGGCGGCTGGGGCGAGGTGCCGGCGACCAAGAAGCTGCAGCTTGGCGTCGACGATCCGGACGTGGTGCCGCTGCGCAAGCGGCTGATGATTTCGGGCGACCTGGCGCAGAGCGCCGGCATTTCGACGTCGTTCGATTCCTACGTCGACGCCGCGGTCAAGCGCTTCCAGGCGCGCCATGGCCTGCCGGCCGACGGCGCCATGGGCAAATACACTTATGCGGCGATGAACGTTTCGGCGCAGATCCGCCTCGGTCAGCTGCAGACCAACCTGGAGCGCCTGCGCGAAAAGGCCGGCACGCTGGGCAGCCGTTATGTGCTGGTCGATATCCCGGCGGCACAGATCGAGGCGGTCGAGAACGATCGCGTCGTGCTGCGCCACACCGCAATCGTCGGCAAGATCGACCGCCAGACCCCGGTGGTCAATTCCAAGATCAACGAGATCATCGTCAATCCTTACTGGAACGCGCCGGTCTCGATCGTGCGCAAGGACATCATTCCGCTGATGCGGAAGAACCCCGACTATCTCAAGGACAGCCACATCCGGCTGTTTGCGCCTGATGGCAGCGAAGTCGATCCGATGACTGTCGACTGGTCGACGGATGATGCCGCAAAATACCGCTTCCGCCAGGATCCGGGTTCCGGCAACGCCATGGCCTCGGTGAAGATCAACTTCCCCAGCCCCGACGGCGTCTACATGCACGATACGCCGCAGCAAAGCCTGTTCGGCAAGATGATGCGCTTCGATTCCTCGGGCTGCGTGCGTGTCCAGAACGTGCGCGACCTCGTCACATGGGTCCTGCGCGACACACCCGGCTGGGACCGCCAGCATTTCGAGGCGACCATCAAGACCGGCGAGAACACGCCGGTGCAGGTCGTCAACCCGGTTCCGGTCCACTTCCTCTATGTGTCGGCCTGGTCGACGGGTCCGGGCGTCGTGCAGTTCCGCGACGACGTCTACGCGCTCGATGGCGCCAGCGAACTGCAGATCACCTCTTCGCTCTAAGCGGCTGATCTCCTTCAGGAAAGGCCACCGCAAGGTGGCCTTTTCCGTTCGACATCCCAACAGAAGAAGACTGGTGGCCGCCAGCCATGCAGGCCATGAACACTGCCGGACGTTGCGCCGCAGGCCCATCTGGACGGACTAACGGCAATTGCGCATGGTCCTCAAAACAGCCGGAATCGCGCCATGCAGGTCGCAATCTTCATCCTCGCCGTGCTGGTCTTCGTCGCTCTTTCCGGCGCACTGGTGCGGTTGGTTCGGGTGCCGCTGCCGGTGCTGCAGATTGCCATCGGCGCCGCGCTCGCCTGGCCGGTGAAAGGCATCCATGTCGAGATCGACCCCGAACTCTTCCTGCTGGTGTTCATCCCGCCGCTTTTGTTCGGCGATGCCTATGGAGCGCCCAAACGCGAGCTGATCGCGCTGCGCGGACCGATCCTCGATCTGGCCATCGGGCTGGTCTTCTTTACCATTGTCGGCTTCGGTTATGCCTTGCACTGGTTGGTGCCGAGCATCCCGCTGGTCGTCGCCTTCGCGCTCGCTGCCGTGCTGTCCCCGACCGACGCCGTGGCGGTGTCCTCGATCGTCGACAGAAGCCTGGTGCCGGCGCGGCTGATGCATATTCTGGAAGGCGAGGCGCTGCTCAACGACGCCTCGGGCCTGGTCATGTTCCGCTTCGCCGTCGCCGCCGCCGTGACCGGCAGCTTTTCCTTCGCCGATGCATCGCTGAGCTTCTTTTATGCCGTCGCCATCGGCATCCTGGCCGGCATCGCCGCGTTGTTCATCGCCGCCAGGCTCCTGCAGCTTCTGAATCGCATCGGCGGCGTTCCGGCCGAGGCGCAGGTTCTGGTCATGGTCCTGCTGCCCTTCATTGCCTATCTCGTCGCCGAACATCTGCATGCCTCAGGCATTCTGGCGGCGGTCACCGCCGGGCTTTTGACCGGCGGCTCCGGCGTCTTCCGCTTCCTCGGCGTCTCGGCGCGCATGCAGACGATCTCGCTGTGGACAACCTTGTCCTTCGTCTACAATGGCGCGCTGTTCATCGTGCTCGGCATGCAGCTTCCCGAAATCATTCGCCGCGTGCCGCCCGAACTGACTGGCCATTACCCGATCATCCAGCCGGTCGCGACGGTGATTGCGCTGACGCTGTGCCTGATCGCGCTGCGCTTCCTCTGGATCTGGGTCGGCGACATCGCGGCAGGCCTCAAGGCAAAATGGGGAAAGCGCAAGGCCGAGCCGTTCGGGATGCGTGTGCGGCTTGCCGGCTCGGTGGCGGGCGTGCGCGGCGCGATCACGCTGGCCGGCATCCTGTCGCTCCCGCTCGCCATGCCGGACGGCTCGCCTTTTCCCGCGCGCGACCTGGTGATCTTCCTCGCCGCCGGCGTCATCATCTGTTCGCTCGCCATCGCCAGCGTGGCGCTGCCGAAGATAGCGCGCGGGCTGGTCGAGCCGGGCGAGGATGGCAGCGCCATCGAGGAGCGTCTCGCCCGCATCGGCGCCGCCAAGGCGGCCATCGCCCGCGTCGAAAGCATGGCGGGCGCCAGCGACGACGACCAGGGCGAGGTGCCCGGCGCCAGGCTTGCCGCCGCCGAAAACATCGTCGCCGGCTACCGGCGCCGGATCGCCACTTCGGACGAGGCCGACGACGCCCGGGCAGAGGCCCGCGAAGCCGGGCGGCTGGAGCTCGAAATGCGGCTTGCCGGCATCGAGGCCGAGCGCATCGCCGTGCGCGACATGTTAAGCAGCGGCGCGATCAACGACCATACGGCGCGGGCGCTGTTTACCGAGATCACGCTCACCGAAGCCTTGCTGCAGGGGCGGCAGGAGCGAAAATAGCGGTTCAGGGCCGCTCTGGCGCAATCCGGCCAGCAAATTTCGCGCTGCAAACGTGGCGAGGCGAAAACAACTGTGTTAATGGCGCGGCAATGCATGTCGCCCGGAACCGTGCAGCGGTTTCGGGGCAGCGATATGCATAGATAGATGCCCCGAACCGAAGGATTTCAGGCCATGGCAACTGCAGCGGCAGCGTCGAACAAGTTCGAATCCTTCTTCGAAACCACGCTGGAAGATGCCGATCCGGAGATCTTCGGCTCGATCCGCAACGAGCTTGGCCGCCAGCGTCACGAGATCGAGCTGATCGCCTCGGAAAACATCGTTTCGCGCGCCGTGCTCGAGGCGCAGGGCTCGATCATGACCAACAAATACGCCGAGGGTTATCCGGGCAAGCGCTATTATGGCGGCTGCCAGTTCGTCGACGTCGCCGAGGAACTCGCTATCGAGCGCGCCAAAAAGCTGTTCGGCTGCAACTTCGCCAATGTGCAGCCGAATTCCGGCAGCCAGATGAACCAGGCGGTCTTCCTGGCGCTGCTGCAGCCGGGCGATACCTTCATGGGCCTCGACCTGAACTCCGGCGGCCACCTGACGCACGGCTCGCCCGTCAATATGAGCGGCAAATGGTTCAAGGTCGTTTCGTATGGCGTGCGCAAGGACGACCATCTGCTCGACATGGATGCGATCGAAAAGACCGCGCATGAGACCAAGCCGAAGCTGATCCTGGCCGGCGGCACCGCCTATTCGCGCATCTGGGACTGGAAGCGCTTTCGCGAGATCGCCGATGCGGTCGGCGCCTATCTGATGGTCGACATGGCCCATATCGCCGGCCTGGTTGCCGGCGGCGTGCATCCGTCACCGCTGCCGCACGCCCATGTCGTGACCACGACCACGCACAAATCGTTGCGAGGCCCGCGCGGCGGCATGATCTTGTGCAATGACGAGGACATCGCCAAGAAGATGAACTCGGCGGTTTTCCCCGGCCTGCAGGGCGGCCCGCTGATGCATGTCATCGCCGCCAAGGCGGTCGCCTTCGGCGAGGCGCTGAAGCCGAGCTTCAAACTCTATGCCGAGAGTGTCGCCGCCAACGCGAAGGCGCTGGCGTCGAGCCTCAAGGAAACCGGCCTCGACATCGTCTCCGGCGGCACAGACAACCATCTGATGCTGGTCGATCTCAGGCCCAAGAACGCCACCGGCAAGCGCGCCGAGGCAGCGCTCGGGCGCGCCAACATCACCTGCAACAAGAACGGCATCCCGTTCGATCCGGAAAAGCCTTTCGTCACCTCTGGCGTGCGTCTGGGCACGCCGGCCGGCACCACGCGCGGCTTCGGCCAGGCCGAGTTCCGCGAGATCGGCAAGCTGATCGCCGAAGTGCTGGACGGGCTGAAGGTCGCCAATTCCGACGAAGGCAATGCGGCGGTCGAGGCGGCGGTGAAGGCAAAGGTCGTGGCGCTGACCGATCGTTTCCCGCTCTATCCCTATCTCGGTTGACCACCAGCGGCGCTTCGTCTTTTATCCCGCGCTCTGCGCCGCTTGCTGTCCGGGCGGCGCGGCCTGTTGGAGATCTGACGATGCGCATGTTCCGTCCTGCCGTTCTGGCCTTCATCGGCTCGCTTGCCGCTTTCACCGCGTCAGGCGCGATAGCCCAGGAGCAGACGCAGCCGGGCACGGATATCCCGGCCACCAACACCTTTGGCAGGTGGACCACCATCATCGATGCGCTCGACACCGGCCAGGATTCGCACAAGACCTGTGCGGCCTCGACAGCCTTTGTCGACGGCAACGGCAATGCCGGCACGCTGACGCTTTCGATCTCGACTGGCGACGCCCTGCCGCCCGATGCCTATCCGGCGATCATGTTCACCATCGCCAACAAGGAGCTGCCGACCGGCAAGAAGATCGCCGCGACCTTTGGCGACCCCGGCGTCAAGGTTTCCGCGACCGTCTATTCCAATGATGCCGGCCGCCCGAGCTGGACCGTCGACAACCAGGCCAAGACCAGTCTCGCTTTGTTGCGGGCCATGCGCCAGGTCATCTCGCTCGATGTGACGTTCGGCAAGCAGGCTGTCGCCAGCATCCCGATGGATGGCTTCACCAAGGCCTACCGCAACCTCGGAACGTCCTGCGGCTTCCCGACCAAGGACGTCGCCCCCTGACATATCTGGCGCGGCTGGCAATTTTCCTCCCGCCTCGCTATCTCTGAGGGCGCGAGCGGCCGTTGCCGAACCTTTGCCGTCCCGGCAAAAACCTCTAAGCCTATCGTTCCGCCAGAATCGCCAACCCGAAGGCTCTCCATGCGCTGTCCCTATTGCCAGTCCGAAGATACGCAGGTGAAGGATTCGCGCCCCGCCGAGGATGGCGCCGCGATCCGCCGGCGGCGCGTTTGCCCCGATTGCGGTGGCCGTTTCACCACCTTCGAGCGCGTCCAGTTGCGCGACCTCGTGGTGGTCAAGAAGTCCGGCAGAAAGGTGCCGTTCGACCGCGACAAGCTCTTGCGTTCGGTGGAGATCGCGGTGCGCAAGCGCAATGTCGATCCCGAGCGCATCGACCGCGCCGTCACCGGCATCGTGCGCCAGCTCGAAAGCTCCGGCGAGACTGAAATCGCCTCGGGCGAGGTCGGCCGGCTCGTCATGGAAGCGCTGAAGTCGCTCGACGACGTCGCCTATGTCCGCTTCGCCTCTGTCTATCGCAATTTCCGTGAGGCCAAGGATTTCCACGATGTGCTGGGTGAGCTCAAAGGCGACGAGCTCAAGGGCGACGAGCTGAAGAGCGAAGAGGACGCCGGCTGAGCATGGCAACCCAAACGTCAGGGAAGGCCGATCAGCAGGCTCTCGATCGCGGTTTCATGGCGGCAGCGCTGAGACTCTCGCGCCGAAATGCCGGCCGCACCTCGACCAACCCTTCGGTCGGCACCATCATCGTTCGCGACGATGGCGCCGGGCCGATGATCGTCGGCACCGGCGTCACCGCTGTTGGCGGCCGGCCGCATGCCGAGACCGAGGCGCTGGCTGAAGCCGGCGAGTTGGCCCGCGGTGCCACCGCCTATGTCACGCTGGAGCCCTGCGCCCACCATGGCCGCACCCCGCCTTGCGCCAACGCGCTGGTCAATGCCGGAGTGGCGCGGGTCGTCGGCGCCGCCAGCGATCCCGATCCGCGCGTCTCCGGCAAAGGCTATGCCATCCTGCGCGCCGCCGGCATCGAAGTGGTCGAAAAGGTGCTGGCCGAGGAAGCCGCCGAGCAGATGGCCGGCTATTTGATTCGGTCCCTGAAAAAGCGCCCGGAAGTGATTCTGAAGCTTGCGCTTTCCAGCGACGGCAAGATCGGCAGGCACGGCGCCGGCCAGGTCGCGATCACCGGCGATATCGCCCGCCGCGAAGTCTATCTGATGCGCGCCGAAGCCGATGGCATACTGGTCGGCATCGGCACGGCGCTGGAGGATGATCCGGCGCTCACCGTGCGGCTGCCGGGGCTGGAGAACCGCTCGCCGGCGCGCATCGTGCTCGATCGCCAGATCAGGCTGCCGGAAGCCTCGAAGCTGGTCTCCGGCACCGACCGAGTGCCGCTCTATGTCGCCGCGAGCCTGGGGGCCGATCCGCTACGGCGGTCGGTGCTGGAGCGTGCCGGTGTGCGCTTCATCGGCACCGAAACCCATGAAGGCGGCGTGGCCTTGCCGGAACTGCTCGAGGATCTCGGCGCGCTCGGCATGGCCAGCGTTCTGGTCGAAGGCGGCGCCAAGGTGGCCAGCGCCTTCCTCGCCGAAGGACTGATCGACCGCATCGTGCTGTTCCAGGGGCCGGAAGCGATCGGCGAGGGCGGCATTGTATCGCCCGTCGACGCCAACCATATCCCGGCAGGCTTCCGCAAATTGCGCGAGATGCGCTTCGGGGAAGATGTCTATGCGGAATGGATAAGGGACCTCTAGGGATCAGCATCGATGTTTACCGGAATTGTCACCGATATCGGCACCGTCGCGGCCGTCAAGCCGCTGAGCGAAGGTGTCGGCCTGCGCATCGACACTGCCTATGATCCCGCGACCATCGCCATTGGCGCCTCGATCTCTTGCGGCGGCGTCTGCCTGACGGTCACGGCTTTGCCCGACGATGGCTCGAACGCCCGCTGGTTCGAGGTCGAAGCCTGGGAAGAGGCACTCAGGTTGACCACGGCGTCGGGCTGGAAATCAGGCACCAGGGTCAATCTGGAGCGGGCGCTGAAGATCGGCGACGAGCTCGGCGGCCACATCGTCTCCGGCCATGTCGATGGCATGGCCGAAATCGTCGAACGCAAGGACGAGGGCGATGCGGTGCGCTTTACGCTGGAGGCGCCGCGCGAACTGGCGAGATTCATCGCGCCAAAAGGCTCGGTCGCACTTGATGGCACCTCGCTTACCGTCAACAAGGTCGAAGGCACCCGTTTCGACGTGCTTTTGATCCATCATTCGCTGACCGTGACCACTTGGGGCGAGCGCAAGGTCGGCGACAAGGTCAACCTCGAGATCGACACCATGGCCCGCTACGCCGCGCGCCTAGTCGAGGCGGCGAAAGAGGGGCTTTGATGGCCGCAAGACTCACAATCGAACAGAAAAAGCGGCTTACGCGCGAAGCAATGGCCGATGTAGTCGGGGGTCGTGTAGTGGATCACGAAGCTGTTCTCGTCTGGGCTGAAAGCCTCTGCAGCGAGTGCCCGCTACCGACGCCCAGCCCAAAGACGCGCTAGGCCAGGCTTCGCCTCCAGCAATCTTCCGCTTGCGATCAAACCGGCTTCAGCCTAAGTCACCGGCTACCCCCGGAGACATTTATGGCTGGCACATCCCAACACGGCAAAGCGTTCATTCGCCCGAAGAAGAAGGCCCACCTTCTGATCATCGAGGCGCGCTTTCATGACGATCTTGCCGACGCGCTGCTCGACGGCGCGACGAGCGCGCTCGACGAAGCTAGCGCGACCTATGACGTCGTCACCGTTCCCGGTTCGCTGGAAATTCCAGCCGTGATCACTTTTGCGCTCGACGGCATGGGCGAGGGCGGCAAGGACTATGATGGTTTTGTCGCGCTCGGCACCATCATCCGCGGCGACACTTATCATTTCGACATCGTCGCCAATGAATCGAGTCGCGCGCTGATGGATCTCTCGGTCCAGGAAGCGATTGCGATCGGCAACGGCATCCTGACCACCGAGAACGACGCGCAGGCCTGGACGCGCGCCAAGCGCTCGGAGGGTGACAAGGGCGGCTTTGCCGCGCGCGCGGCGCTGACCATGATCGCGCTCAAAGAGAAGCTGGGAGCGCAATCGTGAGCGAACCCGCTTCGCCCGGCCAGCCCGCGATACGCCACGCCAACAAGCGTGGCGCCGCCCGTCTGGCCGCCGTGCAGGCGCTTTACCAGATGGACGTGGCCGGCAGCGGCGTCTTCGAGATCACCGCCGAATACGAGGCGTTCCGGCTCGGCAAGGAAGTCGACGGCGCGCTTTATCGCGAGGCCGACGCGCAGTGGTTCCGCGCCATCCTGGCCGGCGTCGTCGAGAACCAGACGACCATCGATCCGATTATACGCCAGGCGCTGACGGAAGACTGGCCGCTGTCCAGACTCGATTCGACGTTGCGCGCCATCCTGCGGGCTGGCGTCTACGAACTGATGAAGCGCGACGACGTGCCGGTGGCCGTCATCGTTTCGGAATATGTCGACATCGCCAAGGCCTTCTACGAGGAAGACGAGCCGAAGCTGACCAACGCCGTGCTCGACCGTGTGTCGCGCCGGGTGCGGGGCGAGGGGCGCGGCAAGGACGCATTGTGACCGGCACCGTCCCCGGCGCAGCAAGGGAAGCGCGCCGCACGGCGATCATCCTGGCGACGTCGCAGGCGATTATCGGTTCGGCCGCGCCGATTGCCATTTCCATGGGCGGGCTGGCCGGGCAATATCTGCTTGGCCCCGATAAGTCGCTGGCAACGGCGCCAATCACCGGCTTCAACATCGGCGTGGCGCTCGGCGCGTTGCCGGCCGCGGCCATCATCCGCTGGCTCGGCCAGCGCGGCGGCTTCATGACCGGCACCATCGTGACCGCGCTTGGCGGCGTCATCTCCACGCTGGCACTGTTCCACGCCAGCTTCTGGCTGTTCGCTTTCGCGCTGCTGGTGATCGGCGTCGGCGGCGCCTTCGTCCAGCAGTTCCGCTTCGCCGCCGCCGATAATGCTCCGCCCGAATTCAAGGCGCGCGCCATTTCCTTCGTGCTGGCCGGCGGCGTCATCACCGCGATCCTCGGGCCGCAGATCGTCATCTTCACCCGCGAATTGCTGGCGCCGGTGATGTTTGCCGGCTCGTTCGTGGCCATTCCGGTTCTGGCGGCGGCCGGCGCCATCATCCTGTCATTCCTGCGCATCCCGGCCAAGGCTCCCGGCCACGCGGAAGTCGCGTCAAGCGACGCCCGGCCGCTGTCCGATATCGTCACCCGGCCGCGTTTTGTCGCGGCGCTGTTTTGCGCCGTCGGCAGCTATGCGCTGATGAGTTTCGTCATGACCGGCGCGCCGCTGGCCATGGTCGGCTGCGGCCTGTCGACAGACGACGCCACGCTCGGCATTTCCTGGCATGTGATGGCGATGTTTGCGCCGAGCTTCTTCACCGGATCGCTGATCCATCGCTTCGGCGCCGAACGCATCGTCGCCACCGGCCTGGTCCTGCTCATCGGCTGCGCCGCGGTGGCATTGTCCGGCCTGCATTTGTGGCAGTTCTGGACGGCGCTGATCCTGCTTGGCCTCGGCTGGAATTTCGCCTTCATCGGCGCCACCTCCATGGTCGCCGACAGCTACCATCCGTCCGAAAAGAGCAAGGTGCAGGGCTTCCACGACTTCGTCCTGTTCGGCTCCGTCGCCTTCGCCTCGCTAATGTCGGGCGCCATCTACAATGCCTGGGGCTGGGAGATGCTGAACTGGCTGGTTTTCCCGGTCGTCGCCCTGTGTTTCGTCGCCCTTGGCGCGCTCAAACTGACCGGATCGCGCAAAGCCCGCGCCTGATCCGGTTCTATCTTTGGCTTGGCACGACCTGTCAGCATGGCGCCGACCGAATCGCGGCGACCGCACAAAATTATTGCGTCTGTACCCATTGTTATGAAACCGTGTGCCCCGACGGGGCGTTGAAGCCATGCTCATATGCGGCCACCGCATTTCGGTCCAAAGCAAGGGGTTTTCACAATGTTTTCAGTCAAGATTCTGGCCGGCGCGGCGTTGGCGCTCGGCATCACGGCCGCCTCCGCCAATGCCCAGGTGGTCGTCTCCTCGAAGATCGACACCGAGGGCGGCGTGCTCGGCAACATCATCCAGCTTGTGCTCAACGCCAACAACATCAAGACCACCGACCGCATCCAGCTCGGCGGCACGCCGGTGGTACGCAAGGCGATCACCGCCGGCGAGATCGACATCTATCCCGAGTACACCGGCAATGCCGCTTTCTTCTTCGAGAAGGCCGACGATCCGGTCTGGAAGGATGCCGCCAAGGCCTATGAGACCGCCAAGAAGCTCGACTATGACGCCAACAAGATCGTCTGGCTGTCGCCGTCACCGGCCAACAACACCTGGGCGATCGCGCTGCGCAAGGAGGTTGCCGAGACCAACAAGCTGGCGACCCTGACCGACTTCGGCAAATACGTCGCCGGCGGCGGCACGGTGGTTTTGGCGGCGTCGGCTGAGTTCGTCAATTCGGCGGCAGCCCTGCCGGCGTTCCAGACCACTTACGGCTTCACGCTGAAGCCGGAGCAGTTGATCACGCTTTCGGGCGGCGACACCGCCGCGACAATCGGTGCTGCCGCCAACCAGACCAACGGCGCCAACGCCGCCATGGTCTACGGCACCGACGGCGGCATCGCGCCGTCCGGCCTGGTCGTGCTCGCCGACGACAAGGGCGTGCAGCCGGTCTACCAGCCGGCGCCGATCATCCGCGAAGCGGTGCTGAAAGAGCATCCGGAGATCGAGACGCTGTTGAAGCCGGTGTTCGCCAAGCTCGACCTCGTCACGCTGCAGGAACTCAACGGCCGCGTCCAGGTCGGCGGCGAGCCGGTCAAGGGTGTCGCCGAGGACTTTTTGAAGAAGAACGGGTTTTTGAAGTAGTCAGCGCATAGCTGATCGTGACGCTGGTGCGAGACACCCCTCTCTGGAAGCTGCTGATCTCCCCCCTTGCGGGGGAGATGTCCGGCAGGACAGAGGGGGGTGCTGTCCCGCCGACCTCACAACCGGTAGCAGGTGCGTGCCTCGACAGGGTTGCTTCCGAACAGGCCGACGCTCGAGAGCTGACGATCCTTCACACCCCCCTCTGGCCTGCCGGCCATCTCCCCCGCAAGGGGGGAGATCGGACTTCGCGTCGGCTTGCACCGATCACCAGCGTAGTCTGCGCAACGTGGAAAATCGCTCCTCATGAGGGGCATCCATGACCCTGCGTTTCGACAAGCTCGGCATGGTTATCGCGGCGATCGTTGCCTATGCGGCGTTTCTGGCTCCGTTCGCCACCTTCCGCGCCAATCGTATCGTTCCCGGTCAGGCGCGCTCGATCCTGGAGGCGCTGCCGGCCACAGTCGGGCCGCTACTGCTGGCGATCGTCGTCGTGGCCGCAATTGTTGCCTTGCTGAAAACCCCGCTTGTCCTGCGCCTGGCCGCAAGCGTCGTGGCGCTCGCCGCCCTTGCCATCCTGATCGGTGTCGCCGGCACCTTCCTGACGCCGGCCGGCAACACCTTCGCCCGCATCTCGCCGGCTTCCGGGTTCTGGCTGTTGATCTTTGCCTTCACATTGTTGCTCGCCGACGTGCTGACCAGGCTCAATCTGTCGCCACCGGCCCGCGTCGGCGTGCTCGTCCTCGCGGCGCTGGCCATCGGCTTGTTGCTGATATCGGGGCAGTGGGACAGCCTGTCGATCCTCAAGGAATATGCAAACCGCGCCGATAGTTTCTGGGCCGAAGGCTCCAAGCACATCACGCTGGCGCTGGGGTCGCTGGCGGCGGCGGTGATCGTCGGCCTGCCGCTCGGCATCCTGTGCCACCGCGTCGAACGGTTGCGGGCCGGCGTGCTCAATGTGCTCAACATCGTCCAGACCATACCCTCGATCGCGCTGTTCGGCCTGCTGATCGCGCCGCTGGGCTGGGTCGCCGCGCATGTTCCGGGTGCCGCAGCGCTCGGTATCAGAGGCATCGGCACCGCGCCCGCCTTCGTGGCTTTGTTCCTCTATTCGCTGCTGCCGGTGGTGGCCAACACCGTGGTCGGGCTTGCCGGCGTACCCCGCGCGGCCAATGATGCAGCGCGCGGCATGGGCATGACCGATGGCCAGCGCCTGTTCGGCGTCGAGTTTCCGTTGGCCTTTCCGGTGATCCTCACCGGCATCCGCATCGTGCTGGTGCAGAACATCGGCCTGGCCACCATCGCCGCACTGATCGGCGGCGGCGGCTTTGGCGTCTTCGTCTTCCAGGGCGTCGGCCAGACCGCAATGGACCTGGTGCTGCTCGGCGCCGTGCCGACGGTGGCGCTGGCCTTCGCCGCGGCCATCATCCTCGACGCAGTAATCGAGATGACCGCCACCAGGCGCAGGGTTGAAACGGCATGATCGAGATCGAAGGCATTACCAAGCGCTATGACGCGACGACCGTGGTCGACGACGTGTCCATGGTCGTCGAGCCGCGTACGGTTTGCGTCATTGTCGGTACCTCCGGTTCCGGCAAGACGACGCTGCTGCGAATGATCAACCGGCTGGTCGAGCCGACCGCCGGCGTCATCAAGCTCGACGGCAACGACAACCGCACGCTGCCCGGCTACGAGCTGCGCCGCAGCATCGGCTACGCTATCCAGGGCCACGGCCTGTTCCCGCACCGCACCGTTGCGCAGAACATCGCCACCGTGCCGGTCCTGCTGGGCTGGGACAAGGACCGCATCAAGGCCCGCGTCGATGAGTTGATGACACTCTACCAGCTCGACCCCGAGGCCTATGGCCCGCGCTACCCGCACGAACTGTCCGGCGGGCAACAGCAGCGTGTCGGCGTCGCCCGCGCGCTCGCCGCCGAGCCCAATGTGCTTCTGATGGACGAACCGTTCGGCGCACTCGACCCGATCATCCGCACCAAGGCGCAGGAGGACCTGCTGGCAATCCAGAAGCGCTTCGGCACCACCATCATCCTCGTTACCCACGACATGGAGGAGGCGGTCCACATGGGCGACAAGATCGCCGTCATGGATGCCGGAAAGCTGGTGCAATACGCCAAGCCGGAAGAGATCCTGGCGCGGCCGGCGAACGCCTTCGTCGAAACCCTGGTCGGCGCCAGCGAAAAGCCGTTCCGGCTCTTGTCGCTCGGCCGCGTGCGCGACGCCGTGGAAAAGGGGACTGCCGAAGGCGAGGCGATCCCAGGCGACGCCAGCCAGCGCGACGCGCTGGCCGAGCTTCTGTGGTCGGGCCGGCCGGCGCTGCCGGTCAAGGGCGAAGACGGCAAGCTGCTCGGCCGCGTCACCGTCGACGGGCTGGTGAAGCGCGCGGCGAGGCCGGCATGAAAGGGGCCGGTCTAAAAGCCTGGCTGCCTTCGCTGCTCAGGCTTGCCCTGGTGGTGCTTCTCATAGCCTTCGTCACCAATCCCGGCTGGTTCGAGCCGCTGTTGAAGCCGCTGACCGAAAACAATGCGCCGGCGATCTACAATCAGGGCAGCCTGCTGACGCTGACCCTGCTGCATCTCAGGACCGTGCTGATCGCTACCGTCGCCGCAACCATCGTTGCCGTGGCGCTTGCCATCCTGGTGACCAGGCCGGCGGGCGCCGAATTCCTGCCGCTGTCGCGCAGTCTGGTGAACATCGGCCAGACCTTTCCGCCGGTGGCGGTGCTGGCGCTGGCGGTGCCCGCCGTCGGTTTCGGCGAGAAGCCGACGCTGATTGCGCTGTTTCTCTACGGCCTGCTGCCGATCTTCGAGAACGTGCTGACCGGCCTCACGACACTGCCCGGCAACATCATGGAGGCCGCGCGCGGCGCCGGCATGACGGGCTGGCAAAGGCTGATCAAGGTCGAATTGCCGCTGAGCGCGCCGATCATTCTGGGCGGCATAAGGCTGTCGGTGGTGATCAGCCTGGCCACGGCGACGATCGGTTCGACGGTTGCCGCCAAGACGCTGGGCGAGGTGATCATCGCCGGCCTGCTGTCCAACAATCTCGCCTTCGTCCTGCAAGGCGGCCTGATCGTCGCGGCGCTGGCGGTGCTGATCTATGACGGACTGTCCGCCATCGAGCGCTACACGGCGCGCAAGATGGGGCAGGAGACTGGCGACTGACCTTCGCTGGACTGCGGGCAAAGCATTGACTGACGCGGCGTCATTTCAATCGATCTAATAGCAGGGCATCGGCAATGGGAATGTTGTGGCCTAAACCTTTTGGCTGAAAGCGGGGCAAAAACCGAACAATATCTTGACGTTCCGAGCCCTGTTTCGCATACACCGCTGCGAAGGACGGATTCCGCCTAGGCTTATCCGCTCCCCGCACCAACGGCCCAGGGAGGGGTTCTTTTGGGCCATCAATCGAGGAAAATTCGGCAATGACCATCATTTCTGCCGTCATCGCCTGCGGCTTGCTTTCAATCCTTTACGCCATCTGGGCGACACGATCGGTTCTTGCAGCCGATCAGG
Organism: Mesorhizobium sp. C416B; assembly: GCF_030323165.1. Taxonomy (NCBI): domain Bacteria; kingdom Pseudomonadati; phylum Pseudomonadota; class Alphaproteobacteria; order Hyphomicrobiales; family Phyllobacteriaceae; genus Mesorhizobium; species Mesorhizobium sp. C416B. The sequence continues at coordinate 779,389 of NZ_CP100471.1, read as the reverse complement.
GCAATGCACGCATGCAGGAAATCTCCGCCGCCATCCGCGAAGGCGCGCAGGCCTATCTGGCGCGCCAGTACACCACCATCGCCATCGTCGGCGTGGTGGTGCTCGTGCTCGCCTGGTGGCTGCTTTCGATCACCGCCGCGGTCGGCTTCCTGATCGGCGCCGTGCTTTCGGGCGCCGCCGGTTTCATCGGCATGCACGTCTCGGTGCGCGCCAATGTGCGCACCGCGCAGGCGGCGTCCAACAGCCTCGCCGCCGGTCTCGACATCGCCTTCAAGTCGGGCGCCATCACCGGTATGCTGGTGGCTGGCCTGGCGCTGCTCGGCGTGTCGATTTACTACTATATTCTGACCGGCCCGATGGGCCTGCAGCCCAATGACCGCATCGTCATCGATGCGCTGGTTTCGCTCGGCTTCGGCGCTTCGCTGATCTCGATCTTCGCCCGTCTGGGCGGCGGCATCTTCACCAAGGGCGCCGACGTCGGCGGCGATCTCGTGGGCAAGGTCGAAGCCGGTATTCCCGAAGACGATCCGCGCAACCCGGCCACCATCGCCGACAATGTCGGCGATAATGTCGGTGATTGCGCCGGCATGGCCGCCGACCTCTTCGAGACCTATGCGGTGACCGTCGTTGCCACCATGGTGCTGGCTGCCATCTTCTTCGGCGGAACCGCCGCTCTGGGTGCGGCGATGCTCTATCCGCTCGCCATCTGCGGCGCCTGTATCCTGACCTCGATCGTCGGCACCTTCTTCGTCAAGCTCGGTTCCAACGGCTCGATCATGGGCGCCCTCTACAAAGGCCTGATCGTCACCGGCCTGCTGTCGATCGTCGGTCTCGGTGTCGCTACCTCGGCAACCGTCGGCTGGGGCGAGGTCGGCACCGTCGCCGGCATGACCATCATCGGCAAGAACCTGTTCATCTGCGGCCTGATCGGTCTCGTTGTGACCGGTCTTATCGTGGTGATCACCGAATACTATACCGGCACCAACAAGCGCCCGGTGAACTCCATCGCCCAGGCCTCGGTGACCGGTCACGGCACCAACGTCATCCAGGGACTTGCGGTGTCGCTCGAATCGACCGCACTGCCGGCAATCGTCATCGTCGGCGGCATCATCTCGACCTACCAGCTCGCCGGCCTGTTCGGCACGGCGATCGCGGTCACCACCATGCTCGGCCTTGCCGGCATGATCGTCGCCCTCGACGCCTTCGGCCCGGTCACCGACAATGCCGGCGGCATTGCCGAAATGGCCGGCCTGCCCAAGGAAGTGCGCCACTCCACCGACGCGCTCGACGCGGTCGGCAACACCACCAAGGCGGTGACCAAGGGCTATGCCATCGGTTCGGCCGGTCTTGGCGCGCTGGTGCTGTTTGCGGCCTATTCGAACGATTTGAAGTTCTTTGCCGCCAATGGCGACAAATATCCATACTTCCAGGGCATGGGCGATGTCTCCTTCGACCTCTCCAATCCCTATGTTGTCGCCGGCCTGATCTTCGGCGGCCTGATCCCGTACCTGTTCGGCGGCATCGCCATGACGGCGGTCGGCCGCGCGGCGGGCGCCATCGTCGAGGAGGTGCGCAAGCAGTTCCGCGAGGACCCGGGCATCATGGCCGGCACCTCCAAGCCGAACTATGCCCGCGCCGTCGACCTTCTGACCAAGGCGGCGATCCGCGAAATGATCATCCCCTCGCTGCTGCCGGTGCTGGCGCCGCTCGTCGTCTATTTCGGCGTGCAGCTGATCTCGGGCTCCAAGGCGTCCGCCTTTGCGGCACTCGGCGCCTCGTTGCTCGGCGTCATCGTCAACGGCCTGTTCGTCGCCATCTCGATGACTTCGGGCGGCGGCGCCTGGGACAATGCCAAGAAGTCGTTCGAGGACGGTTTTGTCGACAAGGACGGCGTCAAGCACCTCAAGGGCTCCGAAGCGCACAAGGCTTCGGTCACCGGCGACACGGTTGGCGATCCCTACAAGGACACCGCCGGCCCGGCGGTCAACCCGGCAATCAAGATCACCAACATCGTGGCGCTTCTGCTGCTGGCCGTGCTCGCGCACGGCTAAGGCAACGCCACTGCTTCAGGAACAAACCCGCGGGAGCGATCCCGCGGGTTTTTTGTTTGAGATTCACGCTGGGGTCTGTTCAAACTTCACCCGGCTCGCTGCCGGCATCGCCACGCTTGCTGTAGCGATCGAGCAATTCGCTCACGCCGGGCTCGCGCTCAGGCATCGGCGCCAGGCCACGCAGGCGCCGCAGCTTGGCAAGGAAGGCGCCTCGCTTATACTTGCGGCGGAAGGCGCGGGCGCGGGGATGGATGCCAAGAGCCGCCATCAGCCTGCGCCTGAGATAACTCGATGCCGCCAAGCGAATGGGTTCGCCCGCGCAGCCAAGGATTTTCACGCGCAAGGCGTCCGGCGTCTGCATGGCGTCCAGAAGATCCTTCTGTTCCTGCGCATTGTCGCCGAGATAGGAACCCTTGCGTATGCCGGAATGCAGCTTGATCACCGTGAGGTGTGGCATCGTCGCGATCACCGCGCCTTTTCGCCATGCCCGAAACAGCCAGTCCTGCGAGCTTTCGCAAAAGCACTGGCTGGCGGGTCGCCAAAGTCCGAGCAGGCTGAACGAAGCGCGGCGAAACATGTGTGCCGAGCCAAATCCTTCCGTCGTTACCGGATCGTAAAAACCGTCCTTGCCCGACCCGAAGATCGAATTGACGAGATCGCCTGCCGCCGATGGCGGCCCAATGACGGCGCCGCGCGCCAGCACCACGTCGGCGCCTGTGGCGTCGATCCAGCCGGTCGTCGCCGCCAAATGGTCGGGAAACCACAGATCGTCGTGGTTGAGCAAGGCGACGAAGCGGCCACGCGCCCTGGCAAAGCCGATATTGTTGGGACCGGACTGTTCGCCGAAATTGACGGGAAGATCGATGTAGACGATGCGGGCATCGTCAAATTCAGCGACAACGGCCGCCGTATCCGGCCTGCAATCGTCCCCGATGACCAAGGCTTCCCAGTCTTGCAACGTCTGGCGCATGACGCTGGTCAATGCCTGCCGCAGCGCTGCCGGCCGGTTGTGCGTCGCGATCACGATCGAGACCAGCGGTTCGCCGCCGGCCTGGTCGCGCTGCGCCGATGCTTCCACGCTACACCAGTCTGTAGGGAATGTGGTCGGTGTCTGGCGGCAGGCGCCAATGGTCGGGCTGATCGTAGGCATAGGCCTTGTCGACGAGATTGAGCAGCACCGCCGTCTCCGCTCCGAGCGAGACAACACCATGCCATATGCCGGGCGGAATGATGACGACCGCCGGGCGCAGCGGGCCGATAATCTTGTGCCAGACGGCGCCGAAGGTCGGCGAGGCCTTGCGTCCGTCAAACAGCGAAATGCGAACGCTGCCGACGCAGCAGAACAGCCGGTCGGTCGTCACCGCATGGGCATGCCAGCCCGTCACCGCGCCGGGATACAAGGTGCGTTGGAAGACCTGGCCGACCGGCTCCGAATCGAGCTCCCACTCCTCGCGAAAGATCTCGGTCAGATAGCCGGTGGAGGTTGCGACCGGCCTGATCTCCTTGACCCTCACGCCATCGATCGTCACCTGCTCGATGGGCATCCAGTCAGGCGTGACCACTTGGCTGTCAGCCGTTCCGGTCGCCATCCAGCCTGTCGGTTTTGTCCGGGTTTTTTCCGGCACGGATGCTCCTCCCAATTCAGCGTGATGCGCCATTGGCCAGCACGGTCTGATACGAATTTGACCGGTCGCTGGCAAGTACGCGTCAAGGTTTGCTGATGGGTTTCGATCTCACGGCACTTGATGTTTTGATGCAATCGGAGGGCCGCATTGCCCAAAACATCGTTCCGTTCTGCCCAAGCCCGGACCGTTCGCCTGCTTTAATACCCCGGCCATGGCCAGGACATTGCGATCGACGCGGTGTCTGCTCGCCCTCGCGGCGATTTCGGGCAGGGAAAGGCATTTCGGCAGGAAAAGACATGGACATGTTTTTGATGACGGCTTCGCTTGCGCTGGCTGGAATTATTGCCGGCATCTACGTCTCGGGCGTAATCCATGATTTTCGCATCGATGATCTTACCGCCGGCCAGTACATGGCCATGCATCAGATGCGCGACCGGACGTTTACCCGCGTGATGCCGTTCGTCAGGCTGACGACGCTGGTGCTGATCGCGGCGATGGCGATGTTTGCGGTCGATGCCGGCCTGCCGCGCATCCTGACCATCGTCGCCGCGGCGCTGGTGGTGCTCGACATTGGCTTCACCGTCAGCCGTCAGGTGCCGCTCAACAAACAGGTGCAGAGCTGGACGCCGGTGACCATCCCCGATGATTGGGCGCAGACGCGCGACAGCTGGGCGGCCAACCACAATTTGCGCCTTGTGCTTGGACTGGCCGAATACGCCTGCCTGTTTGCCGCGGTCATCCTGACGCTCAGCCGGTGATTCAGTTTTTACGGAACGCCGCGGCATGGGTCGGCACTTCTGCCGGCCGCCGCCGTTGAAAACAGGAGTATTGCCATGCTGCATCACGCTTCATTCAACGCCCGCGATCCGCAGGCCGTCGCCAGCGTCCTTGCCGAAATGCTTGTCGCCACCGCGGTTCGTGCGCCGTCGCCGCCATTTCCTGAGGGCGCATGGTTTGTCTGCCTCGGCGACGATTTCGGCTCGCTGATCGAAATCCTGCCGTGCGGCACGGTTCTGGACCAGCAAGCGCCGCTCGGCATCGGCTTCGACCCGAACATGCGCCTGCGCTCCGGCTCGCATGTGCTGCTCAGCACGCCCAATTCGACCGAAACCATCCAGGGCATTGCCGCCCGCATGGGCTGGCATAGCGAGCTGATCGATGCCCGCCTGTTCAAGGTGCTCAAGGTCTGGGTCGAGGACGAAACTGGTCGAATTCCTGACGCCCGAGATCGCACCGCTATACCGCGCGACATTCGCCTGGGGCGGCATGGCGACACTCGACGCCAAGCTGCGCGAGCTGGAGAGCCAGATGGCGGCAGCGCTTGCCGCCAAGGCGGCGAACCAGTCGGGCCGCAAGGATGAGCAACTGGCCGATACGATGAGTCCGTGAGCCCCGACGCCTTCCGATGAGAGCTCCTGGACGGCCGCCGAGGTCAACCGGCGCCGGTGTTGTCGCCGGCTTCCGCCTTCAGCCAGTTGATGAACGATCTGGCAGGCTCCCAGGCGGAGATGGACGGGTGGACGACGACGTAGTGGTTCCAGTTCGTCGGTATGTCCGTCGTCAGGAGGCGGACGAGCCTGCCGGTCCGCAAATCGCTCTCGACCAGCGACTTCCTCGCGATAGCGACGCCCAGACCGCTCGCCGCCGCTTCGACCGCCAACAAGGTGCCATTCAGATTCATGCCGTCGCCAACCGTATCCAGCGGCAGATTGTTTCTCTCGAACCAGTGGCGCCAATTGGCGCCGCTCTCGTCATTTTCGGCCGTCGTGTCGAGGATGCGGAACAGTCGCAGCACATCGTGCTGGTCTCTGACCGGGCCGTTGGCGGCGAGATAGTCGGGACTGACGACAGGAAAGATCGCATCTGCCATCAGCCATTCGGTCTCGACGGCCGGATAGTGTCCGCCGCCGAAACGCAATGCGATGTCGACTGTTCGCTGCGAAAGGTCGACGACTGCAAGATCCGCATTGATGTCGATCTCTGTTTCGGGATGCTTTTTGCGAAACCTGTGCAGGCGCGGGGCCAGCCAGCGTACGGCATGCGAAGGAATGGCAGTGACCCTCAGCCTCGTGCGCTCGTTGCGCGCGACACTCGCGACCGTGCTCTGGATTTCCAGCAATGCGCGTCGCACGCCCGCGGACAATCGTTCGCCTTCAAGCGTTAGTTCGACGCGGCGGACATGGCGGGTGAACAGAAGCACGCCGAGATCGGCTTCGAGATCGGCGATGCGGTGGCTGAGCGCGCTTGGCGTAACATTCAGCTCATCGCCGGCGCGCTTGAAGCTGCCCAGCCGGGCAATGACCTCGAAAGCACGAATGGATTCCAGTTGTGGAAGCCGTCTTGTCATTTGCCGTTACCCGATCCTGCCCATGGGTTCCTTAGCATGAATGAACAAAGCTCATCCATAGCTTCGTAAATAGTCTTTTGTCCAAGTGCGCAAATCATTGTAGCCATCCAGTGCCCCCCGATTGCCGCCGTCGGATGAGAGGCCGTTCATGGAACGAGCCTCGACTACGAACGACAGTGAAATGAAGACAATCGCTTGGGAGTACCCCATGACTATTCGACCCCCCGAGTTTGCGTATGCGCGCTTTTCGACCGCCATGTGGCCGCGAGCGGAATGGCGAAACGTCTATTGCGACCTGTTGCGCCGGATGGTGACCGACATGGATTTTAACGTCACGGAGGAAAAGCTCTCCGTCGACGCGACCATCCTGCGGCTGCCGGGCGTCGGCATTGCCGATTCGAGGACCACCGCCTTCCGCACCATCCGTTCCAGCGCCATGGCCAAGGGGACCGATGACTACATTTTCTTCATGTGTCTGGAGGGCGCTGCCACCTTCTCGCATCTCGGCCGCGAGGCCAGCATCGAGGCCGGCCAGGCAATCCTTCTGTCCTCCTCTGATCCGCATGTGATCGAGCGGGCGATGTCGCGTCATCTCTTCATCACCATCCCCAAGGCAGCGCTCGGGCCCATGGCTGCGAATGCGGATGCCGCCCTGATGACGCCGATGTCATGCGTGGGCGAAAAGTTCTTGCTGCTGACCAGCTATGTCCGTCTGCTGATGCAGGAGCCGAACCTGGCCGCGTCCGAATTGCGCTGGCTTGCCGCCAAGCACATACAGGACCTTGTCGCGGTCGTGATCGGGGCAACGCAGGACGCCACTGAGGTCGCCGCAGGCCGCGGCATACGCGCCGCGCGGCTGCGCGCCATCAAAGCCGATATCGAAAGCAATCTGGCTTCCGGCGATGTCGGGTCCGACGCGCTGGCCGGGCGCCACCGCGTCAGCGCGCGCTATATCAGAAAGCTGTTCGAGGGTGAGGGTACCTCGCTGTCGCAGTTCGTGCTTGGCCGGCGGCTGGCGCTGGTTTGCAGCAAGCTATCCGACCTGCGCCTGGCACACCGCACCATCGGCGCCATCGCCTTCGACGCCGGCTTCGGCGATCTCTCGACCTTCAACCACGCCTTCCGCCGGCATTTTGGCATGACGCCTTCGGAAGCGCGGCAGAGTGCGGCTGTGCACCGCGCCTCGCTGGAGCCCGGCGGCCGAACAGGCCACGCGCGGCAAAGCGCGACGGGTGTTGCGGCCGCATGACCTCAAAACAAAAGCCCGCAGGATCGCTCCCGCGGGCTTTTGGTCGCCTGAGATGGTGTCGCTTCGGGGGAAGCAAAAATCTGAGGAAGGCGGTCGCTTCTTAGGCGCCGCCGCCAGGAATGGGGGGCGCCAGCTTGCTGGCGCCTTTGATGATCTGGCTGAGGAAGTTCTGGTCCTTGCCGCCGGTCGGCGTGGTGCGCGAGATGAAGTCGAAAATCTTGCCGTCCTTCAGACCGTAATTGGCAATCTGGGTGACGCGCCCGTCCTCGCCAAAATAGACCGCGAGCACTTTCTGGTCAACCAGGCGCGGCTTGTCGAAAGCGACATAGCGCTTGCGCGTCTGCGAAATGTAATAGAACGCCTCATTGTCGAAGGTGGCTTTCGTCGATGGCGTGCCGAGCGCCAGAAGCACCTGTTCGCGGCTGGAGCCCACCGGCACCGAATCGACCGCCTGCTGGTCGATAACATAGCCCTGCGTCAGCGTCTCGCTAGGGTTAAGGTCGCCGAACATCTTGGACGAATTGCAGCCCGACAGCGCGGAAGCCACCAGCACCAGCGAAACCGCGGCGGTGGCCCCAGGCAGAAAAGTCGACTTGAATTTCAGCGCGCGCAACAACAACTCCATTAGCTGGCCGCAACTTGCGCTGGGCGGCAAAACCGGTAAACCAGCTTGCTTGCCGATGCAACAAGGCCCATTCAAACAATCGGTCCCCAGGAGACCACCCTCAATGTTCCAGCGCCTTTTTGGCCGCGAACGCAACGCCAACCGCGCTATCACCGAGGCGCTTTACGCACAAATCGTGGCGGCGGCGCGGCAGACCGTGTTTTATTCCCACTGGAATGTGCCGGATACGCCGCTCGGCCGTTTCGAGATGCTGTCGCTGCATATGTTCCTGTTTCAGCACCGGCTGCGCGGCGAAGAGGGCGTCGCGCATGAGGTCGCGCAGGTGCTGATCGACGAGTTCTTTCTCGATGTCGAGCATTCGCTGCGGGAACTGGGCGTTGGCGATGTCGGCGTGCCCAAGCGCATGAAGAGGCTGGCCAAAATGTTCTACGGCCGTACCGCCGCCTATGACGACGCGCTGGAACGCAGCGACCGCGACGCGCTTGCTGCCGCCCTGGCGCGCAATGTCAGACCCGATGCCGGCGCCTGGCCGCAAGCCCTGCCGCTGGCGTCCTATGTAATCGATGCCGCAAGGCAGCTTGAAGCACAGCCGTCCGAATCGGTCGTTTCCGGTGCCGTGGCGTTTCCCGTCGCGAAAGCGGAGTAAGGAGGGGAGACCAAGATGAAACATGTGGACACGCCTAGCCCGGTCTCATTCGCGGCCAATGTCGGCCGCCTGCCGCACAAAGGTTTGCAGGTGGTGATCGACGCCGACGCCGCGCAGCGCGTAATGCTTGGGCGCGAGCACGAGCTGCTTTCTGTCGAAAACTACCGTGCTGAGCTTTTGGTGGCGCCGTGGAAGCGCAATGGCGTCAAGGTCAGCGGCCGCGTCGAGGCTGATATCACCCAGGCCTGCATCGTCACCCTTGAGCCGGTCGCGGCCCATATCGACGAAGAGGTCGAGGCGCTGTTCCTGCCGGAGCAATCCAAGCTCGGACGGCAAGGGTTCGAAGGCGGCGGCGAGATCCTGCTCGACGCCGACGGGCCAGACGGCCCGGAAACATTCTCCGGCGACACGATCGACGTCGGCGCGCTCGCCGAACAGTTCTTCGGGCTGGCGATCGATCCTTATCCGCGCAAGGCAGGCGCCTCGCTCGATGCCGCCGGCCCGAACGAGCCCGTCGAGAATGAATTCCAGCAAAAGCTGCGATCCTTGCTTGGAAAATCCTAAAACACGAAGCGATCGGAGAAAAGCCGGTTGTGCGGGAGCCCAAAACCGCTATTTTCGCCGAACCTTCGCGAGCCCCCGAATTTCGCGAGTTTAGTATTTCTTTCGCGGGCCATGTGCCCTGGCCCAAGCTAGTGAGATAAAGACCGCGTGATCAGGATTTCCATCGATGCCATGGGTGGCGATCACGGGCCAAACGTGGTCATCCCGGCACTCATGACGGTCGCCGTCAGGCGTCCCGACATCCGCTTCGTCATATATGGGCGCGAGGAATTGGTGCGCCCCGAACTCGCCAAATTCCCCAAACTGGCCGAGGTCAGCGAGTTCCACCATTGCGAAGTCGCGGTCAGGATGGACGACAAGCCGAGCCAGGCGCTGCGCCACGGCCGCTGGAAGTCGTCGATGTGGAAGGCTGTCGAAGCAGTCAAGAGTGGCAGCGCGCAGGCCTGCATTTCGGCCGGCAATACCGGCGCGCTGATGGCGATGTCGAAATTCTGCCTGCGCACGATGGCGACCATCGACCGTCCGGCGATCGCGGCGATCTGGCCCACGATGCGCGGCGAGAGCGTGGTGCTGGATGTCGGCGCCACCATCGGCGCCGATGCGCACCAGCTGATCGACTTTGCCATTCTCGGCACCGGCATGGCGCGCTCGGTGTTCGGCATCGACCGGCCGAAAGTCGGCCTGCTCAATGTCGGCGTCGAGGAGATCAAGGGACAGGAAGAGGTCAAGGAAGCCGGGCGCATGCTGCGCGAGGCCAACATGGCCTCGATGAATTATCATGGCTTCGTCGAGGGTGACGACATCGGCAAGGGCACGGTCGACGTGGTCGTCACCGAAGGATTTGCCGGCAACATCGCGCTCAAGACGGCAGAAGGCACTGTGCGCCAGATCTCAGGCTATCTGCGCGCCGCGATGAACCGCACGCTGATGGCCAGGATCGGCTATGTCTTCGCCAAGGGCGCTTTTGACCGCCTGCGCGAAAAGCTCGATCCGGGCCGCTCCAATGGCGGCGTTTTCCTGGGTCTGAACGGCATCGTGGTAAAGAGCCATGGCGGCGCCGATTCGGACGGTTTCGCGGCGGCCATCGAGCTTGGCTACGATATGGTGCGCAACAATCTGATCGACCGCATCGAGGCCGATCTCGACCTGTTCCATGCGCGCAACCCGCATGCCCAGGCAAGCAGGAAATCCGACGCCACCGTCGACGAAAAGGAATAGGAAAGAGCTTTGATCAGATCAGTCGTGCGCGGCACCGGTGCTGCGCTGCCCCGCCGCATCATGAAGAATGCCGATTTCGAAGGCATGGTCGAGACCTCGGACGAGTGGATCGCCCAGCGCACCGGCATCCGCCAGCGCCATATCGCCGCCGATGACGAGACGACGGCATCCCTGGGCGAGGCGGCGGCGCGCGCAGCGCTCGACAATGCTGGTCTTAAGCCTGCCGACATCGACCTGATCGTGCTGGCGACCTCGACGCCCAACAACACCTTTCCGGCGACCGCCGTCGAGATCCAGAACCGGCTCGGCATGCATCACGGCTTTGCCTTCGACCTGCAGGCGGTGTGCTCGGGCTTCGTCTATGCGGTGACCACCGCCGACCTCTACATCAGAGGCGGCCTCGCCAAGCGCGTGCTGGTGATCGGCGCGGAGACCTTTTCGCGCATCCTCGACTGGAGCGACCGCTCGACCTGCGTCTTGTTCGGCGACGGCGCCGGCGCGCTGGTGCTGGAAGCGGATGAGGGCACCGGCGGCATTGCCGACCGTGGCGTGCTGGCGATGAGCCTGCGCTCCGACGGCGCCCACAAGGACAAGCTTTTCGTCGATGGCGGTCCCTCGACCACCGGCACGGTCGGCCATCTCAGGATGGAAGGCCGCGAGGTGTTCAAGCACGCCGTCGGCATGATCACCGACGTTATCGAGGCGACGTTTTCGCAGGCCGGCATAACCGCCGACGACCTCGACTGGTTCGTGCCGCATCAGGCCAATAAACGCATTATTGACGCTTCGGCCAAGAAGCTCGGGATTGCTGAGCAAAAGGTGGTGGTCACCGTCGATTTGCACGGTAACACCTCGGCTGCTTCCGTGCCGCTGGCGCTTTCGGTGGCTGTCGCCGACGGTCGCATCAAGAAGGGTGATCTCGTGCTCCTGGAAGCGATGGGCGGCGGCTTCACCTGGGGCGCGGTTCTCGTTCGCTGGTAAGTGCCGAACGGTCCGGTTTCGGTCCTTGACCTTGCCGGATCAATTACTTAGGCTCTGCCTTTACCTGTATCGATTTATGGTTTTTGAACTGATGGGACGGTCGCATGGGGGGAAAGACACTTACGCGCGCCGACCTTGCCGAAGCTGTTTACCGTAAGGTCGGCTTGTCACGCACTGAATCGGCAGAACTCGTCGAAGCGGTGCTGGACGAAATCTGTGAAGCCATCGTACGCGGCGAGACGGTGAAGCTGTCGTCCTTCGCCACCTTCCACGTCCGTTCCAAGAACGAACGCATCGGCCGCAATCCCAAGACCGGCGAGGAAGTGCCGATCCTGCCGCGCCGGGTGATGACCTTCAAGTCGTCGAACGTGCTGAAAAGCCGTATCCTGCGCTCGCACCAGAACAGCAAGGCCAAGGGCGGCAAATAGGTTCTGCCGCAGGCTTCGGTTGAAAACGCCGGGCCGTTTTGACGCCGGGCTTGAATATTGTTTCATAAACCGCTGAAATGATACCCGATTCGGCAGACTGGGCCGGATCGCCGTCCAGCGTGAGGATTTCGCCCATGGACAAGAGCCCCGACGCTTTCCGCACCATCAGCGAGGTCGCGGAGGATCTCGATCTGCCGCAGCACGTGCTGCGCTTCTGGGAAACCCGTTTCAACCAGATCAAGCCGATGAAGCGCGGCGGCGGCCGCCGCTACTACCGGCCGCAGGATGTCGAACTGATCAAGGGCATCCGCCACATGCTCTACGACCAGGGTTACACGATCAAGGGCGTGCAGAAACTGCTGCGCGAGAACGGCAACCATTTCCTGGTCGCCATCGGCAATGGCGACATGGCTGCCGTCGAAGCGATCTCGCAGCGCAGGCAGGCCGATCAGGTGCCGCTGACGCCAGCCGCCCAGCCGCGCGGCATGGATGACGAGATGCTGGTCGGTCAGCCCAAGGTAAAACCCAGCCGCCGCTTTTTCGGCCTGGGCAAGACCGAGGAGGAAGGTCCGGTCCAGCCCGGCGCATCGAAACTGTCGCGCGACAACCGGGCCTTGCTGCAGGAGGCGCTGTTTGACCTCCTGGAGTGCAAGCGCCTGCTCGACCAGGTGCGCTAACCTTTCCGCTGTCTCGGGCAAGCAGACCGGAACCGGTTCTGCGGCCATGCGTTTGGCCTTCTCTCAAAAAGAAGGAAAACAATCATGGTATCGCTTTCGACCCTCTCCGATCTCGATCTCGAAAAGCAGGTCGCGACCCTTTCCAAAGAGCTCGCCGCGTTGCGCAAAGTCGTGGCCAAACGCGGCGGTGCTTACTACGAGGACGGGCGCGATGCCGCTTCGGACTATTATGGGCAGCTTGCCGACCTTGTCAGCGATGCGTTGCCGGCGATCAGGAAGCAGGGCAGGGCGATCGAAAAGACGGCGCGCGATCGTCCGGCAACAGCCGCTGCTGTTGGGTTGGTCGTGGTCGGCCTTCTCGCCAGCCTGTTGCTCAGCCGGCGCTAAAACAATTCACGAAAACAAAAAGAAAATGGCGGCCGTCCCGCGGACGACCGCCATTTCCCTGATCTGCGGCCGATTACTTGGCGAGCTTGATCTTGGCCTGCGGCGAAACCTGCGCGGTCTGGCTGCACTTGCCATAGACAGTGCCATTCTTGTCCGTGGCGTCGGTATAGGTGCCTTTGCACTCGATCGAGAGCACCAGGCAATGACCGGAGCCCTTGCAAACCGCGCCGCCGTCGCCCGTGGGATGCGTGCCGTTGGCGAAAGCCGAGGTCGGAACGGAAGCCGAACCGAAGGCCGAGACCATGAGGGCCGCGGCGAGCGTGATGCGCTTGAAGTTGGTCATTTGAGCATTTCCTTCTCTGGATCGAGGATCGCCACCATGGCGTCCTTCTGTGTTGGGATCGCCTTCTCGGCGTCCATGCCGGTTAGTGCGGCCTCCAAAGCAAAGGTTCATGCGTGGTTCGAATTTTCTTCGCCTTTTTTTGCGACGTCGATTTTTAGCCTTCGCCAACGGACGGCGCCTGGCGGGGCGGGCATCGATCATGCATTTCGCGTGAAGGGCGCTGACGTAGCAGCGCGGCATCCCATGCGAAGGTCACACGGTGGCGTGCCCAAATGGCCAGCCAAGACCGAGTCCGCCCCCAGCTCTTGTCAGGTGGCGGCAGCAGTCATTGCCGCCACTTGGCACCGCGCTTTCTGCCACTCCCGGCTGCGACTATAACGCCAGTCCAAAGGTACCGGCGGAGGAGACGGGCGTGGTCGCAAATTACATCGACGAGTTCATCATGTTCTGCGCTGGGTTGTGGATGACAGGCGTTGGTTTTGGGCTGCTCCAAAGTCCTTTTCAGGCCCAGCAAGGTCAGCAGCCATGGTGGCTGCAGGTCGCGAAGCATTTCAAATGGATGGGGCCGCTTTTGATTTTGATCGCAATAGTGCTCGCGTTCGCGGCGCCGTCCTAGCGGGTTCCGACGGCATTGAGAGACCCGGGGTGTCCTGCAGCTGGCTACCGCTGTGTTGTCGGCCTTGCGCCTGATACGTTCGTTGGGTGCGCTGTGGTTGCTCGCATTCTGGCGCATGGGCGCCATCGAATCCTGCCTTCAGCTTTTCCACGTGTCGCCTGGCAAAAATCAACGGGAAGGCGGCCTTGACGAGGACTCCAGGGCCAGCCTTCCCGTTGGGCAAGTCGGCCGTGTCAGGCCTTCTTGGCCTCCACCTTGTGGTGGTGGCGGTGGTGATGGTGATGGCGGTGATGCTTGTTGTGATGATGATGATGGTGGTGATGCTTCTTGTGCAGCGGTGCTGCGTCGGCGCTGCTGGCGCCGATGAGGGGCAGAGAGACAGCCAGGGCAAAAGCCAGCCCGAGAGCCGACAGGAGGGACTTCTTCATGACTTCGTTTCCTTTTCTGCGCGGGCTGAATTTGGCCGTCACCGAGCAAGATCGGTGCCGGTGAACCCCGCAGTCATGACTATCGCCTCCGAACTTTTCGACAGTTTTTCCGGACTGTAGAATTTTGTTTCTGGATTGTGTCTGGCGGCTTCGTCGGCAACTTACATCGGCGGAATGACGCCGTTGGTGCCGACAACGACCCGGCCCGCGGTCAGCTTGCCGTCGCTGCCGCGCTCGGCGTTGACGAACACCACAGCGCCAGGCTTGAGGTCGGCGGGCGTCGCCGGCGCGAAGGTCACCACCGGCGTCGTCTGCGGGATCGCGATCTGCTTTTTCTGGCCATTGTCGTAGGTCAGCGTCACCGTGCGACCTGCAATCTCGGTGACATCGGCGACCGTGCCGTTGGTCATCCGGCTGTTGGGCTCGAGATCCCACGGGCGGTCGCCTTCGCCGGCGCCCTTCAGCGCGGCCGGGAAGATCACCACCTCAAGCGCGCCGCTGCCGCCATCGGCCTTCGAAACAGAGGCAATGCCGAGGAAATCGCCTTGCTTGATATCCCCGGCATCCGCCTTGGCGACGCCGGAAATCTTCCACCCTTCAGCCAGCGCGATGGCGTCGGTAGCGCCTTCGCGGGTCTTCACCGTCAGCGTCGCTCCGGCAAAGGCGGTCACCGTGCCGCGAATGCGCACGGCCTCGGCGGCTTGCGACGCGACCATGCTCGCGCCGGCGAGGCCTGAAATCGTGGCGAGCACGATGGCTGATGTCTTGAATGTCATGGATCTGATCCTCTTGGGAAAAGCTGGCCCGATGCGGCTGCCAGCAACATCAGGCTAACGCGCGAGCGGCGCAAAACCCCTGAACACTTCGGCGTGCGGCCCTTCAAAAGAACTTGATTGGGAGATCGGGGCGGAGATCCTATATGTGCCCTGGCGCCTGCGGTTTTGACGCCGGTTCACGATGCTGTGACGGTCGGTTTGGGCCTTGGCAAATCGCCGTCAAGCGGGCATTGTCCCGGCTCTCAGGCAACACCCTATCATTTGATCCAAAACTCTTTAGCCCCATGGAGTTGCCAATGCCCCAAACTGCAAAACACGAACCCTTCTCCAGGCTGGCGGCCGATGTTGCGGCCGATGTAGCGCTTGAGCACCCCGGCCTCAAAGCCATCCGGGAGACAAAGGGATACAGTATTGAAGAGCTTTCCCTGACCTGCGGTCTGTCGACCAGCGAGATTGCCGACATAGAGAGCGGCAAGGACACCGATCCGACAAAACTTCGCCGGATCGCCGCAGCATTGCAATTGCCGGAAACGGCCCTGATCGATGCCCCGGCGCCCACGGCGCCTGTGGAAAACCGGTCCGTTTCATAAACAACGGCCAAGCGTCGTTCAACAAGCCCGCCATGGTTTGCCCTGGCGGGCTTGTTGCATTCGCCCAACGGCGAATGTCACTTCTTGCTCGGATCGTCCGCCGGGTTGACGTAGGTGATCGCGAACGGCCCCTCGCCATGAACCTGGACGATCGTAGCGCTTGTCGTCCAGGCGTAATGGTTCATTCCCTGTGGGGCTACGCCGAAGCCGCCGGCGGTCAGTTCGATGCCTTTGGTCTCGTCGAGCTTGTCGCCCATGCCGATATGAAAATTGCCGGAAATCACCGTCACATATTCCGAGGTGGGATGGTTGTGCGCGGCAATCCTGTAGCCGGCCGGCAGCTTCAACCGCAGCACGTAGATGCCATCCTTCGAGGGGTCCCCGGCGATGACAGCCATGTCCGCGCCGGCGGGCAGGACAGCAGGAGCAGGGCCCCATTCGATGGCGTCCGCGTTTATCGGCATGTCGTCGGCAAGCAGCGGCGCCGTCCCGACAAGCAGCAGCGCCAGAGCCGAGGCGAGCTTGAGCATGATGATCTCTCCGGTTGGTCGTGGGAGCACAGCATCAGCGCCGGCCCCATTGCGACCTACCAAGGCAGCAGCCCGAACACATCTCCCGCGCGGGGGATGCGCCTTCCATTGCCGACATGCGGCGCGACCCGCCCGGCCTGGTACCGCTGCAGCCGTCGAGGGGGCGGGGAGGTTGCCGCCGACCGAGCGTGAAGCTATCCAGTGTGAACGCTAACCGCATTTTCGAATGGGACAATGCCGAGATGAGCCTTGAATCCGTGCGCGCCTTCCTGGCTGCCCATGCGCCCGATGTCGAAGTGCTCGTCACCGAAGCGAGTTCGGCGACGGTGGCGCTGGCGGCTGAGGCGCATGGCGTGGAGCCGGCGCAGATCGCCAAGACCATCTGCCTGCGCGTTGGCGGTGAGACCATGCTGATCGTGGCCGGCGGCACGTCTAGGCTCGACAACCGCAAATTCAAGGACCGTTTCGGCGGCAAGCCGCGCATGCTTGACGCCGACGAGGTTGTCGCGATTACTAGCCATCCCGTCGGCGGCGTCTGCCCATTCGGCCTGCCGGCGCCGCTGCCGGTCTATTGCGACGTCTCGCTGCGCGCCTTCGATGAAGTCGTGCCCGCGGCCGGCGCCACCAACGCCGCGGTGCGGCTGAGCCCTGAGCGCATGGCACAGATTGTCGGCGCCGAATGGGTCGATGTGTGCCAAGGATGAATGTTGGTGATTTGAGAAGCAGGACCTTTGGGGGCAAGTCCTGTCTAAAAATGGTCGGAGTGGCCGGATTCGAACCGACGACCCCTTGACCCCCAGTCAAGTGCGCTACCGGGCTGCGCTACACTCCGGACCGCGCAAAGCCATATATTTTCAAGGGTTATGGTGCAAGCGCTAAAACGGCGCGCCGGACCTGAAAGTCGCCAGGCATTCGGCCTTGTCGCCGCAACGGCAAGGCGATATGGCTCGCCCAATATCGATACGAAGGATTGCGTGTGGCAAATTCCTGTTTTTTTCTGGCGGCCGACGCCAAGTATTTTCCGTATGCATGCTTGGCGGCGCGCAGAATTCTGGATGTTTCGGGAGACGCAACGCCAGGCTTCATCCTGCATTTCGGCGCACGTGATGCCGATATGCGTGTTGCTGAACGCCTGCTGAAGAATCGCCTCCGCATAATGGACGTATCGGCGCTTTTTGCGGACGCCGGCCATACTTTCCGGCCAAGCAATGTCGGCACCTTTGTTCGGCTCTTCGCCGACCAACTGCCTCAGTTCGCGGACTATGACCGCATCGCCCATGTCGATTGTGATGTCCTGTTCAATCGAGATATCGGCGACCTGGTGGGCCAGACACTTCATGCTCCGTTGCTGGCCGCTCACGATGATTACATGTATTTCCGCCCGGGCTATCGGGACAAACTGTCGATGCAGCCGGGGGCGCCTTATTTCAACGCCGGCATCATCGTCTTCAACATGCCGCCGGTGCGTCAACAGGGACTTTTGCACCGCGCCAGGGATGTCGCCGTTGCCGGGCAGATGAACGATCAGAACGCGCTGAACATCGTCTTCGAGGGTAAGTGGCAGACGATGCACCCGAACTGGAATTTGATGTCCAACGATACGAAGGAATTCCGCTTCGCCCAAGCCTATGCGCGGCATTTCGCCGGCGGCAAGCCATGGGGGAGCCAGGTCGACGTGGAGCCCGAGGCGCTTGCCGTCTGGCGCGATCTGGCAAGGGATACGCCGTGGCTTGAGCCCTTCCGGCAGCGTATTCCCTTCGAGCGGGGCGTCATGAGGCGGTTCGCCCGCAGGTTCGACGGCATGATGGGGATGTTGCCGAACAAGGATCGGTATCGGCGGCGAGCACGGTATGACGGCAGCAAGGTGCATAAGATATATGCCGAGCATGCTGACGCCGGGGCGATGGCTGTGCAGTTTCCGGAAGTACTCGGCGGATTCGACTGAGAGCCGAAACGAGCACTGACGGCTGAGGAATCAGGCAGCGGGTGGTGTGACATGTCGCAAAAATCGTGTTTCTTTTTCGCCGCAGACCAGAAATTCTTCCCCTTTGCCTGTCTGGCGGCACGCCGCGCGCTGGACGTCTCCGCCCCCGTCGACGGCTTTATTCTGCACACCGGTATTATTCCCGCCGAAGACCGGGCTATCGGCGAGCGCTTGCTCGGGGGGAGGATCGGCATCATCGACGTAACGAAGTTCATGGAGGCGACGAACTTCAATCGTGGAACGCATCCCACGCTTGCGACCTACATCAGGCTGTTCGCCGATCAATTGCCTCAATTCGAGCCATACGACCGCATCGCCTATTCCGACGCCGATGTGCTTTTCAACCGATCGATAGAAGACCTCTGCAACACCCCGCTCAACGCTCCGCTGCTGGCCGCACACGACGAGCAGACCTATTTCGACGCAAAGTATCGACAGCATTTGCCGATGCAGCCAGGGGCGCCGAAGTTCAATGCCGGCGTGCTGGTGTTCAACATGCCGCTGGTCAGGCAGGAGGGGCTTCTGGAGCGTACCCGGCAGTTGGCCTCCGAGCAGGTTTACGGAATGGATCAAGGTGCGTTGAACGTGGCTTTCGAGGGCAGGTGGCAGACGATGCACCCGTTCTGGAACGTGATGACCAACTACACCAGCCAGATCCCTTTCACCCGCTGCTACGCCCGCCACTTCGCCTGGGGCAAACCTTGGGACCGTCCACCCATCGGGGTCGAGGTCGAGGCCATGGCGATCTATCGCGATCTGGCGAAAGGCACGCCCTGGGCCGGCCGTTTCAGCAGCAACTGGCCGGTCAAGAGAGGCATATTGAAAAACCTCGGCCGCAAGTTCGACGCCATCAGCGGGATTTTGCTGAACGACGAGAAGCGCAAGCGACGGGCGCGGTTCGACGCCGAAAAGGTCAGCGCTATCTTCGCCGATCACGCCGACAAATCGATGCTGGCAGTGCAATACCCCGAGCGGGTTGCCGGCATCGCGAGATAGAGGAAATCCCGACAATCCGTCAGCAGGGCGGGGTCTTCCGAACTCGGCGGCGTTTCCGTCGGTTTAGCTTGCCGCCACCGCCCGCAACCCGCGCTGATGCCTGTATTCCAGCGCGATCGCGCCCCAGATCAGGCCGAGCAGCAGGTAGACATGGCGCCAGTGGTCGATGTCGATGAAGGTGCCGAGCCCGATATTGCCGATGAAAGCGACGTAGGCGCAGAGCAGATAGGGCTGCCATGGCCGGTCGCGCAAAAGGATGCGGAAGCCGGCCGCGATCGTCCACAGCGTCAGCGACAGGAACGAGACGAAGCCGAGCCAGCCATAATCCATCAGCGTCTTCAGCCAGATGTCGTGCGTGTCTTCGCCGAAAATGGTGCCGAATACCAGCGGGCCGATGCCGAGCGGATGTTCGAGCGCCATCTCGAAGCCGATCGTGTAGCGGGCAAAGCGGCCAAGGCGCGCCGTGTCGTAGCTCTGTTCGAGCTGGGCGCGGCTGGAAAACATCTCGCCGACGCCGGGCAGCTGCAGGATGACGATCATGGCGACCACCAGCAGGGTGACGGCGGCAATGCTCATGATGATGACGCGCAGCCGGAACTTGCCGCTGTTGCTTTGCAGGAACAGGGCGCCGGTGAGCAGGATGGCCGAGACGGCGAACATGCCCCAGGCGCCGCGCGAGAAGGAGAAGAAAATGCCGGCGGTGATGATCAGCAGCGGCACCGCCAGAAGCGGCATGCGCGTGATCGAGCCGGTCAACAGGAGATAGAGCAGATAGATGCCGGGCAGCACCAGGAATGGTCCGAACACGTTCGGATCCTGGAAGGCGCCCTGGGCGCGGTCGTATCTGGTGAAGATTTCAGCGCCGGGGAAAGCGTGGAAATAGCCGGCAATGCCGAGCAGCGAGGTCACCACCGCGGAGACGACATAGGCGATGAAGATCAGCCGGTAGAGGCCGGGCTGCACCGCCGTCACCGACGAGAAGAACACCGCGGTGAACGCAAGAAACAGCGAGACGGCGAGATAGAGCGGTGTGTTGGCGAGATCGGCCATCTGCGTCATGGCAATCATGCCGCCGATGTTCATCGTGATCAGCAGCACGAGCAGCGGCACGGCGGCGCGCGATATGCGCAGGCCAAACAGCACCCACACCCCGATCAGCCCGACCATGAAAAGATCGTAGGGCGCCGGCTCGTCGATGACGAAGCCTGACAGGAAGACGCCGAAAAACACCGCGCCCGACGATATCAGCGCGATCAGCTTGGCATTGACCGCAGCCTGCGGCAAATCATGGGAAATCGCGCTCAATAGGCGTTTTCCGTATTGAGCAGCCGCAGCGGCGTCATGAGCAGGATGCGCAGATCGAACAGCATCGACCAGTTCTCGATGTAATAGAGGTCGTATTCCGTGCGCATGCGGATCTTCTCATTGGTGTCCATCTCGCCGCGCCAGCCATTGATCTGTGCCCAGCCGGTGACGCCGGGCTTGACCTTGTGGCGGGCGAAATAGCCGTCGACCACCTCATTGTAGAGAAGGTTGTGCGACTGCGCGGCAATCGCATGCGGGCGCGGGCCAACCAGTGACAGCGTGCCGAACAGCGAGTTGAAGAACTGCGGCAGCTCGTCGATCGAGCTCTTGCGGATGAAGCGGCCGACGCGGGTGACGCGCGGATCGTTCTTGGTCACCGTCTGCTTGGCGGTCGGGTCCGACCGGTCGGTATACATGGAGCGGAATTTGTAGACTTCGACGATCTCGTTGTTGAAGCCGTGCCGCTTCTGCTTGAACAGCACCGGACCCTTGCTGTCGAGCTTGATGGCGATGGCCGTCGCCAGCATCACCGGTGAGAACAGGACAATGCCGATCAGCGAGAAGACGATGTCGAAGGCGCGCTTGGCGACCGAATCCCAGTCGTTGATCGGCCTGTCGAAGATATCGAGCATCGGCACCGAGCCGATGTAGGAATAGGCGCGCGGGCGAAACTGCAAAGCGTTCGAATGCGCCGAGAGCCGGATGTCGACCGGCAGCACCCAGAGCTTCTTCAGCAGCTGCAGCACGCGCGTTTCGGCAGTCAGCGGCAGCGACACGATCAGCATGTCGATGCGCGCGATGCGAGCGAATTCCATCAGCTCCGAAATGGTGCCGAGCTTGGGATAGCCGGCCACGATCGGCGGCGAGCGCTTGTCGCCGCGGTCATCGAAGATGCCGCAGATGCGGATGTCGTTGTCTGGCTGCTTCTCGACCGAGCGGATCAGCATCTCGGCCGCCTTGCCGCCGCCGACGATGACGGCGCGGCGTTCCATGCGGCCGTTGCGCGCCCAGCGCCGGATCAGCTTCGACATCACCAGCCTGAGGCCGAACAGCAGAAGCAGGCCGACGACAAACCAGGTGCCGAACAGCAGACGCGAATAATCCTCCGACATTTTCATGATGAAGGCCGTCAACGCCATCAGCGCGAAGGTGCCGGCCCAGACCATCAGCACGCGGCCGAGATTGGAGATCGGTCGCATCAAGGCGGAGATCTGGTAGCAATCGCTGACGTCGAGCAGCACCACGGCCACGAATGACGCCGCGGCAATGGTCAGCGGATATTGCCAGGCGAGATAGTTGAAGAAGCCGACAAAGTGGAAGTAGAGCGCGAGCCCCGACAGGAACAGCAAGCCGAATTCGACGATGCGCAATACGCCGCTGACCATGACCGGCGACATCGTATCGCGCCGGTATTGCGAGGCGACCTGGCGGGCAACACTGTTCATGCCGCCGGGCGTGGGGCTCTCGGCAGGACTGTCGAATTTGCGCACCGCATCGGCCGAAAAGCGGCGCGTGGGGTCGGTCTCGTTCATCGGGTTTCCCACAAGCTTCCGCGATGACGATAGCAGAAAGAGAGCTAAAAAAACCTTGAGAACAACTTGTGGTTTTGGACGGTCGTCTATCTGTTGAGCGCGGCGAAATAGGCCTTTTCGATTTCGGCGGCCATCACATCGGCGCCGAATCGCGCCCTGAGCCTGGCGGTGTTGGGCATGACGCGCCGGTAGGCGTCGAGATCGCGCAGCGCTTCACCCACCTTGTCGCCGAGTTGGCGCGGATCGGGACGGATCAGGGCAGGGGATCCCTCACCGAAGATTTCGGGAATGCCGCCGACGGCCGTGGCGATCATCGGCCTGCCGGCGGCCAGCGTCTCCAGCACGATATAGGGCATGGCTTCCGCGCGCGACGGCACAACCACGAGGTCGGCCAGTGCAAAGGCCTCCCTGGCTGGCATAGGCGGCAAGAAGCGGACCTGTTTTCCGAGGCCCAGCCGTTTCACCTGCGCATGGTAGCGCGGCAGGTCGTCGCCATCGCCGACCATGACCGCGGTCAAGCGGCGCTCAAGCTGGGACCCGGCCAGCACCAGCGCGTCGATGAAAATGTCAGGCCCTTTGAGGTCGCGCATCATGCCGATGTAGAGCAGGTCGGCCGCGTCGGGCTGTGCGACCACCGGTTCGAACTCGGCGGCGCGCAGGCCGTTATAGACCAGCGTGTTCGGGATAGGCGGTTCGCCGACCTTCCTGCGATAGGTGCGCCGCTCATAGTCGGAGACGAACAGCAGGCAGTCGGTGAAGCGCGCCATGAAGCGCTCGAGCGCGAAGAACAGCTTCCCGGTCGTCGTCGTTTCATCATAGTGGAGGGAGCCGCCATGCGGCGAATAGAGGCGGGCTACGCGAGACCTAGATACCCGCAACAATGAGCCGAACAGACGGGCATAGGCGCCACCTTTGGCGCCATGTCCGTGCAACACGTCCGGCTGCAATTCCTTGATGATCCTGTAAGTGCGCCAGGCCGAGGCGAAGTCGCCCGGCCCGACATGGCGCTGCATCGGCGTGCGATGGATGCCGAGCGCCAGGCTGTCCTTCATCTGGTCGAACAGGCGTTCCTCGTGTTCGCCGCCGGTGGTCGAATCGCAGACGATGCCGACAACATGTCCGGCGGCGAGCTGGGCCTCCGTCAGGTCGCGCACATGCCGGAAGATCCCGCCGACGGGTGAGCGAAAGCAGTGGACGATCCTGAGCTGGTCCGCCACGTTGATGTCAGAACAGGCGTTCGCGAACGTAGACCGTGTCGCCCGGCAGCAGCGGATCGGAGGTAACCACCCGGCCTGTCATCACCTTGCCGTTGATGTCGCGGGTGATGTCGACGCTTTCCTGGTTGGCGCGCGGCGAGAAACCGCCGGCAATCGCGATGGCCTTCTGCACGGTGAGGCCCGGCACGTAGGAATACTGGCCGGCGGCGCCCACTTCGCCCATGACGAAGATCGGCCGGTAGCGATCGATCTCGACCGACACGTCGGGGTCGCGCAGATAGCCTTGGCGCAGTTTGTCGGCGAGCGCTTTTTCCAGCTGCTGGGCCGTGTGGCCGCGCGCCGGCACCGCGCCGACCAGCGGGAAGGACATGTAGCCGGACTGATCGACACTGTAGGTGTTGGTCAGACCGTCCTGTTCGAACACGGTGACGCGGACACGGTCGCCGGCGCCGAGCCGATAGGGCTGGTCGAGTACCTCGTGGAAGGCCGCCGGCGTCGGCCGGTAGCTGGAGCAGCCGGCGAGCATCGACACGGCCAGCAGAGCGCGAAACAGACCAGCAGCGCTTTTCATGATCGGACACACACCTTCGTCGCTATGGCCGCCAGGACACGGCGGCAAACCTTAAGGATCTGGGTTCGTTATCATCCTGTTAGGGTTAATGGCCGGTAAAGGGACGCGGCCGATTTGGCGCCAATCGACAAAAAGCCGTATAGTTTTGCTGGCTTTGTTTACCGGATGTCAGCAAACCCTAACAGCTGCTTACCGCGATCTTAACGGCTGAGTTACCATAGTTGTTTACGCTACCATCTAGCCTCATGTTCCGGAGCAGGAATGCATGTCCGACCAGTCCGCGGCCGCAGATGTCGATGTCGACCTGAGACAGCTCTTCGCCAGCCTGGCGCGGAACTGGCTGCGCATTCTTGTGATCACGCTTCTCGTCACTGGTCTCGCCTTCGCGTTCGCGTGGCTTGCCACGCCGCATTACAAGGCGACGACGCAGCTGAAAATCCAGTTGAGCGAATCGGCCTATACGCGGCCTGCCGGTACCAATGAAGACGACAAACCTGTGCTCGATGCGGAAGGTGTAGCAACCGAGGTTCAGGTCATTTCCTCGTCCGACATTCTCAATAAGGTGGCTGGCAATCTGCATCTGGGCGACAAGCCCGAGTTCAACGATGCGCTCGGCATGTCGCCGGTAGCCCGACTTCTTGTCATTGCCGGACTGAAAAGTGATCCGGCAGAGATTCCGCTCGAAGAGCGCGTGCTGACTAAAATGCGCGACAAGCTAAACGTCTATG
This sequence comes from Mesorhizobium sp. C416B, assembly GCF_030323165.1. NCBI lineage: Bacteria > Pseudomonadati > Pseudomonadota > Alphaproteobacteria > Hyphomicrobiales > Phyllobacteriaceae > Mesorhizobium > Mesorhizobium sp. C416B. Next base: position 754,975 of record NZ_CP100471.1, on the reverse strand, counting down.
GCGTGGAGAAGACGCGTGCCATCGCCGTCGAATTTTCCTCGGAAGACCGCCAGCTTGCCGCCGATATTCCGAATGCCATCGCCAAGGCCTACATGGCCTATCAGGCGGATGCCAAGACCACGTCGAACGCGGCCGCGACCGCCTTCCTCGGGCCGGAGATCGAGGAGCTGCAGAAGCAGGTCAGGGATGCAGAGGCCAAGGTCGCGGCCTTCCGCTCCGCTCAGTCGGACCTGTTGATGGCTGGCAACAATTCGGTGCTGGCGACCCAGCAATTGTCCGAACTATCGAGCGAGCTGTCGCGTGTGCGCGCCAGCCGCGCCTCGGCTGAGGCAACGGCCGAAAGGGTGCGCCAGGCTTTGCAGAATGGCGGTTCGCTGGACGCTGTACCCGAAGTGCTGTCTTCCGATCTGATCCAGCGGCTGCGTGAGCGTCAGATCGAGCTCAGAACCAACATCGCCGATCTTTCCACCACCTTGCTCGACAACCATCCCCGCCTGCGGGCGATGAGGTCGCAGCTTGCCGATCTCGACGGCCAGATCCGCAACGAAGCGCAAAAAATCATGCGCGGGTTGCTGACGCAGGCGCAGACCGCCCAGGCGCGCGAAAACCAGCTGATATCCGACGTCAACAAGCTGAAAGCGGCGTCGTCGCGCGCCGGCGAGGAGCAGGTCCAGCTGGATGCGCTGCAGCGTGAGGCGAACGTCCGGCGCCAGCAGCTTGAATCCTATATGGCGAGCTTCCGCGAAGTGTCCTCGCGCAAGAATTACCTGCCGGTCGATGCCAGCGTGTTTTCCGAGGCGCGCGTGCCGTCGGAACCCTATTTCCCCAAGCTCGTGCCGATCGTCGGCGCCGCCTTAGTCGGCTCGCTGCTGCTGATGTCGGTCATCACGCTGCTGCAGGAGCTGTTTTCCGGCCGCGCCATGCGTCCGGCCCCAGGGGCGCGCTTCGAGCGTATCGAGCAGGTTGCGATGTCGGCAATGTCGGCGCCGGTCGTCCACCCGGAACCGGCTCCTGAGGTCGTGGAAGTGGACGATCAGCCGACGACCGTGGAGTCTGAACTGGTGCCAGAGCCCGAGCCGGCTCCTTCAGTGCTGGAAGGAGCAGCGGCTGCCGGTTCCGAACCGCAAGCCGAACCTGTCCGCTCCAGCCTTGGCGAGATCGATGTCGAGAAGGCGGCGGAAAAGCTGATCGCCAGCGGTGCTGCGCGCGCCATCTTCGTGTCGCCCGAAGGCGATGAGGCGGCTGCATCGGCAGTGCTGGTAGCGCGCGAAGTCTCCGACGCTGGCCTGCGCGTGCTGCTGCTCGATCTCACGGCGTCAGGTGCCGCCTCGCGGCCGATGCTGGACAGCGGACTTTTCCCCGGCATCACCAATCTGCTGGCTTCGGAAGCGCAGTTCAGCGACGTCATCCACGCCGACCTCTATTCGGACTGCCATGTCGTTCCCGTCGGCACCGCCGATCCGGTTCGCGCCATGCGCGCCGCCGACCGGCTGCCGATCATCATGCAGTCGCTGACCACCGCCTATGATCTGGTCATCGTCGAATGCGGACCGGCCGATGCGCAAGGCATCAGCCGACTGGTCGGCGACAGCACCGAGGTCTTCATGTCCATGCTGCAGGCGGACGATGAGGTGGCGCAGGCCGCCGTCGAGCTGATCGAAAGCGGCTATCCCGACCTCACTCTGGTGACGCCGATCGGCCACGAGACGCCGGGTAACCCCGTGCCGGGACGACGTAGCGCCGCCTGAGACATCAGACAATTCGACTTAGGCGGCGCTACTACGGATCGGCTCGTCCATCGCCCGCCGGCTCCCGAAAAACCAAGCCTGTCAGTCGGCGCCGGGATCTACCCCAACTCCAGGGTCGTCACGCCAAATATTCGGCGCGAGTCGACCTTCGGAGGCGGGCCCTTGTACATGCGCGTGGTGGTGAAGGTCGGCCTGAAACCAATTGCTGAAAGCGCCGTGGTGAAATCGAAATTTTCGGCAGGAACGTCGATATGCAGGTCGCCACCTTCGCATGCGGCAGCCAGACTGCCCATGAGCTGCATCGCCGTCTCGGTGTCGTCGGCAAACAGCGGGCCGATCTTGTAACCCGAACGGCAGGGACGAGCCACGGCGTAGCCTATGGTGCCGAGTGAACTGATCGCGGCGAACCCGCAATGCGGCGGCTGCGCCCAGCGGTGCAGGAAGGCTCGTCGAGGCGCGGGGAAACAGCGGGCGTCATAGACGATGATGTCGGGCACGAGTTGCGTGGTTATCATGCGCACCCCTTCGCTTCGGACGGGCGGGGTCGCGATACGGCCGCTGAAGCGGATGGTTTCGTACGCCGAGCTGAATCCCGTGCGGCGATAATTCGCCAGCTGCGCGGCGACCCCGTCGAGGCCGACCGTTCGGCCGGCCAGCCTGGCCATGCCCGCATTCCAGACTGCTTTGCCATGGCCTTTGCCGCGCATGTCTGGTCGGCAGATGTAGAGACCGATGAAACCGAAGTTGCCGCCATAGGCGACAGCCGAGATGGCGGCGGTCATCTCGTTGTCGACAAAAGCGCCGATGAACCCTTCAGGATCGGTTGGCCGGAACGCCGCGGCATCGTCAAGGCCAGGGTTCCAGCCTTCAGCCGCCGCCCAGTCGATGAGAACGGTCAGTTCCGGCGGAGACAATGCGCGGACGGTAGGCTTCATAGCGTTCACTCCGCGGCGACCACCCCCGGCGAGAAGGATTTCAGCACGCCGCGATAGGGCTTGGCCAGCGGACTGGCATAGGAGCCGCGCTTCGAGGTCGACAGGCCCAATGCGATCAGCGCCTCGGCCTGTTTGAGGGCGGCGCCGACGCCGTCGATGACGGGCAGGTCGAACTCTTGCTGCAACCGGTGTGCCAGGTCGGCCATGCCGGCGCAGCCGAGCACGATGGCCTCGGCGCGGTCTTCCGCTATGGCGCGGGCGATCTCGGCGCGCAGTTTCTCGACAGCGCCGGAAGCAGCGTCTTCAAGCGAGAGTACGGGAATGTCGGCGGCGCGCACGCGGGCACGCCCGGCCATGCCATAGCGCTGCACCAGCCCCTCGACAGGGACACGCGAGCGTTCGGTGGTCGTCACCACTGTGAAGCGCTGGGCAATGTAGGAGGCGACACTGAGTGCGGCCTCGCAGATGCCGATGACCGGAATGGAGGCCATGGCGCGTGCCGCATCCAGGCCGGTATCGTCGAAGCAGGCGATGATGGCGGCCTGAGCCCCGGCACGTTCGCCGGCGGCGATCTCCATCAAAAGGCCGGGCACGGCCAATGCCTCGTCATAATAGCCCTCGATCGAGGCCGGGCCCATCGAGGAGGTGACCGCGATCACCTCGGTCCCGGCGCCGGCAACGCCGCGCGCCGCCGCCGCGATCGTCTCGGTCATGCTCGCCGTCGTGTTGGGGTTCACCACCAGTATCTGCACAATCAAACCCTGGCCCGCCTGCGGCCAACATAGAGGATGGCGCCCAGTGTGGCCAGGATCACCAGGAAGGAGAACACGGTGGTCACCGTGCCCAGCGCGTAGAGCACCGGCGTCGTGACATTGGTGGTCATGCCGTAGATCTCGAGCGGCAGCGTGTTGAAGGTGCCCGACGTCATCAGCGTGCGGGCGAACTCGTCATAGGACAGCGTGAAGCCGAACAGGCCGACGCCGATCAGGCTCGGCGCGATCATCGGCAGCACGACATGGGCGAAGGTCTGCCAGGAGTTGGCGCCCAGGTCACGCGCGGCTTCCTCATAGGCGGGCGAGAAGCGGTTGAAGACGGCGAACATGATGAGCACGCCGAAGGGCAAGGTCCAGGTCAGGTGCGCGCCGAAGGCCGATGTGTACCAGGCTGGGCGGAAGCCGACCTGCTGGAAGACGACGCCGATGCCGAGCGAAATGATGATCGAGGGTACTACGAGGCTGGCGACCGCCAGGTAGAACAAAGCGGTGGCGCCACGAAATTTTTGCCGGAAAGCGAGCCCCGCCAGCAGCGACACGACGACGGTGACGATCATCACCATAAGGCCGAGCACGAGCGAGCGCTTGAAGCTGCCGCCGAAATCGCCGACCGCCTGGCGCTCGAACAGATTGGCGAACCAGTGCAGCGACACGCCATTGAGCGGGAAGGTGAGGCCGCCGGTCTCGCCTTGGAAAGAAAGGATCAGGATCGCCGACAGCGGGCCGTAGAGGAACAGCACGAACAGAGTGAAGAAGACCGCAAGCACATAGAATTCGAGGGTGCGTTTTTCGTGGCTCACCTCAAAGCTCCTTGCGGATGTCGACGATGCGCAGGATGCCCGCGACCATCAACAGTACCAACACCAGCAACACCACGGCATTGGCGGCGGCTGCGGGATACTGCAGCAGCGACATCTGGTTCTTCATCATCAGTGCGACCGACGCGCTCTGGCCGCCCGACATCACCTGCACAGTGGAGAAATCGGCCATCACCAGCGTGACGACGAAGATGGTGCCGATCGCCATGCCGGGCTTGGCCAGCGGGATGACGACGTTCCACAAGACCTGCCAGCCGGACGCGCCGGCATCGCGCGCGGCCTCGACCAGCGAGCGGTCGATGCGCATCAACGTGTTGAAGATCGGCGTTACCATGAACAGCGTGTAGAGATGCACCATGGCCAGCACCACGGCGAATTCCGAATAGAGCAGCCATTCGATGGGTTTTGGCACCAGCCCCAATTGCACCAGCGTCGAGTTGATCAACCCGTTGCGGCCAAGCACCGGGATCCACGAGATCATGCGGATGATGTTGGAGGTCAGGAACGGCACCGTGCAGACAAGGAACAGCACCATCTGCATGGCGGTGGTGCGGATATGGAAGGCGAGGAAATAGGCGACCCAGAAGCCGATGAACAAGGTCAGAGCCCAGACGATGGCAGCGAATTTGATGGTGTTGAGATAGGTCTTCCAGGTGACCCATGATCCCAGCACGTCGGAATAGTTCGTCGTCAGGAAATCCGGATACATGGCGGCGAAGTCGTAGTCCCAGAAGGAGACGACGACGATCATGATGATTGGCAAGAGCAGGAACGCACCGAGGATGAGCGCCAGCGGCGCCGATTGGAGGTAGGGCGTGACGGCACTGATGGAGAAGCGGCGGTGTCTGGCGGGCTTGGCTGCTGCGATGGCGGGGCTTTCGAGCGCGACTGTCATTGGGAAAATCCTCCGTGTGATCGCGATGACTTGCGATCCTTCGCGCCCCCCTCTGTCCTGCCGGACATCTCCCCCACGAGCGGGGAGATCGAACTCTCATAACGGCCTTCGCCAAACTCCAACGTTGCTAACGAAGAGCCGGCCATGACGCTGCCAATCTCCCCCCAAGTGGGGGAGATGTCCGGCAGGACAGAGGGGGGCGCGAAGGATCGCAACATCACAGTGAACGCGTCCGCTCTACGCCGCGATGAACTCGTTCCAGCGCTTCACCATGTAGCGGTCCTCGTCCATGACCGAGTTCCAGCAGGCGACTTTGCCCATACGCTCTTCGAACGAGCCGCCGTCGCGCACGGCGCCGGCCTTTTCCATGACGGTGCCGTCCGGCGCCTTGATCTCGCCCTTGGCCGGCTTGCCTTCGATCCAGTAGCCCCATTCGTCCTCGGACATGAACTTCTTGGCCGAGACCATATTGGCGGAATAGTAGCCCTGGCGGTTGAGATAGCCGCCGACCCAGCCCGACGTATACCAGTTGATGTATTCGTAGGCCGCGTCGAGCTCGGCGCCTTTCAGATGGGCGGCAAGTCCAAGGCCGCCGCCCCATGAACGATAGCCTTCCTTGAGCGGCTGGAAGCGGCAGGCGATGCCCTTGGAGCGGACGGCGGCGACGGCCGGCGACCACATCGACTGGATGACCACCTCGCCCGATGCCATCAGGTTGACGCTCTCGTCGAACGACTTCCAGAAGGCGCGGAACTGGCCGGCCTGCTTGGCCTTGATGAGGAAGTCGATCGTCTTGTCGATCTCTTCCTTGGTCATGTTGCCCTTGTCAGCATATTCGATGCTGCCTGTGGCCTCCATGATCATGGCCGCATCCATGATGCCGATGGACGGGATGTTGAGGATCGCGGTCTTGCCCTTGAAGGCCGGGTCCATGATGTCGGCCCAGGTGGTGATGTCGCGGCCGACGAGGTCGGGCCGGATGCCTAGCGTATCGGCGTTGTAGATCGTCGGCACCATGGTGAACCACTTGGTCGGCGCCTTGGCGAAGGTCTTTGAGTCCTGCGCTTCGACATAGCCGACCGTGTGCGGCGCGGTGCCCTGGGCAATGATGCTGTCGGGCGTCAGCTTGCCGGTTTTGAACAACGGCACCAGTTCGTCGTAGTATTTCAGCTTACTGACATCCATCGGCTGCAGCACGCCGCTCGGGAACACCTTCTTGCAGATCCAGTATTCGATGTCGGCGATGTCATAGCTGTCGGGCTGGGTCACGGCGCGCTGGGCGGCCGCGTCCGAATCGGTCGCCGTCATTTCCAGCGTGATGCCGAGGTCGGCCTTGCACTTGTCGGCGATCGCGTTCAGGTTCGACACGCCGGTGCCGAACTGGCGCAGCGTGATGTTGGACTGCGCCCAGATGGTCGGGAAGCCTGTAATGGCGCCCGAGCCTGCGGCGAGGCCGACGGCGGCCGCACCTGTCTTGAGCAACGAACGGCGCGAAATTCCGGTCTTTGTTTCTACTGTTTTTGTCATTCCTATTCCCCTGTTTTGTTTTGCTTCGTTGAATTCATGAATGAAGGCGGCCGAGGACGATGGCGTCCTCGGAATCCCAGGCGAGCGGTACGGCGTCGCCAAGGGCGACGGGTTTGGCGAAGAAGTCGGAATCGTCGATGATAACGGTGAAATCGTCGATGCCGCCGCCGGTGACCGACAGCTTCACCGTGGCGCCGCGATATTCGATGTTGGAGACGATGCCGGTGAAGCCGAGGCCGGGAGAGGGTGCTTCGCCGATGCGCACATGGTCGGTGCGGATGGCGATGTCGATCGGCGTGCCCACCTCCTGGCCCGCCTCCCGGCCTTGCCCGCGGGCGGCGAGCGAGGCGCCACCATTGACGTCGAAGACGACCATGCCGTCGCGCGCGCCGGTAACCCGGCCGGAGATGACATTGTGGTCACCCATGAAGCGCGCGACGAAGGCGGTGGCCGGCCTTTCGAACACATCTCGCGGCGGCGCCGCCTGTTCGATGCGGCCGTCATTCATCACCACGATCAGGTCCGCCAAGGCCATGGCCTCTTCCTGGCTGTGGGTGACGTGGACGAAAGTGATGCCAAGCGAGGTCTGCAATTTCTTCAGCTCGGCGCGCATGCGTATCTTCAGGAACGGGTCGAGTGCCGACAGCGGCTCGTCGAGCAGCAGCGCCTCGGGATCGGTGATCAGAGCGCGGGCGAGTGCAACACGCTGCTGCTGGCCGCCGGAAAGCTGCGCCGGCCGGCGCGTCGCATAGGCCTCCATCTGCATCAGCTTGAGCATGTCGAGCGCCTTGGCACGGCGCTGCTCCTTGTCGACGCCCTTCATCTTCAGGCTGAAGGCGACATTGTCGACAAGGTCGAGATGCGGAAACAGCGCATAGGACTGGAACATCATCGCCGTGCCACGCTTTGCCGGCGGCAGGTCGGTGACGACAATGTTGCCGAGGCGGACATCGCCCGACGAAATGCTTTCGTGGCCGGCGATCATGCGCAGCGTCGAGGTCTTGCCGCAGCCGGAGGGGCCAAGCAGGCAGCAATAGGTGCCTGCCGGTATTTTCAGGCTGATGGCCTCGACGGCAGTCGTCGTTCCGTACACTTTCGAAACGGAGACGATGTCGATCTCGGCGGCTTTGGACATTCAGGCTTCCCCGTTTGGTCGCATTAACCAATGCATTATGCGTGCCAATCGGCGGCAATCGGCCCAAGCGTTTGAATCGACAGCGAAATCGGGGTTCTTGCCCACTGCCTAGCCGGTAGGCTATCTTGTGCATTGCACAAATTATGGGCGATTGTGCGCGATCTGCACAAGAATCGTATGCAATCTTTTTTGGCTTCGTGTCCACTTTGCCTCTCGTGCGCAGGCGACGAGTCGCGCTAGGAGAGGCTGGGAACCATCATCGCCATGAACATTGCCGATCAGATCCATTCCGCCGACAGCGCCAACCAGGATCGCGCCCAGGCGATTCGCGACAATCTGCGGGACGCCATCGTCGACCGTCGGCTGACGCCCGGCACCAAGCTGTCGGAAGGCGAGGTCGGCACGCTGTTCGACGTCTCGCGCACCGTCGCGCGCGCGGCGCTGCAGATGCTGTCCTTCGAGGGGCTGGTGCGTACCGAGCGCAACCGTGGCGCCTTCGTCGCCAACCCTTCGCCCGAGGAAGCGCGCCAGGTGTTCGCATCGCGCCGGCTGATCGAGCCGGGCATAGCCATTGCCGCCTGTGGGCGGGTCACAGCCACCGATATCGCTGCGTTCCGCGCGCAGCTCGACGAGGAAGGCCGCTTCATCGCCGAGCGCGGCCCAACCGCCCGGCGCTCCGAAATCAAGGCGTCGGGCGATTTCCATCTGCTGCTCGCCTCCGTCGCCGGCAATGCCATCCTGCAGCGCTTCATGGAGGAGCTGGTGGCGCGTTCGTCGCTGGTCATCGCCCTTTACGGACGATCCGGCGTGTCGGCCTGCGGACACAGTGAGCACACGGAAATGGTCGGCGCGCTGGAAAGCGGCGATTGCGGGTTGGTGAGCCGGCTGATGCTGCACCATATCGACCACATCGAGGCAGATCTCGACCTGCGGGTCAGGGCCGGCCCGGCGCTCCGCGAAGCGCTGAATTTCTGAACGCTAGTTTTCGTCGTCCGTGGGAGCGGGCGCTGCCTGTCCGGCGGCCTTGCGGCGCAGCATCTTGGTCAGCTTCCAGACCGTCGGGTTGTTCTTGATGAAGGCTTTCGCCCGTGCGCCCTGCCGCAGCGCCGACGCCAGGGCGCGTCCCTTCAGCGTCAGGGGCGCCAGCACCTCGAAATGCTGGGTCTCGATATCGCACCAGAGCCGCTTGTAGGGCTCGTCGCCGACCGAGAAATCATAGACATCGAAGCCTGTTTGGCAGGCTTCCTCGATGATGTCGAAGAAAAGGAAATCGCCGGGGCTGGTGTGGCCGAGATCGTCCTCGGCGATGGCGCCGAATTCGCAGATCAGGCGTTTGCCCGAGCGGCTCGAGCCGGTGATTGCACGCAGCTTGCCGGCCACTTCGAGCCCATGCAGCACAAAGGCCGGTTTCTCCTCGGCCAGCGCGCCGGCGAAGAGGGCACGGAAGAAAGCCCGCACCTCCGGCTCGCCGAAGACATTGGCGATGCCCATCTTGGCGAAGCGGAACTCCTTCATCTCGAAGAAAGCGTCGAGCAGCCGGTTCACGTCTTCGGGTGTCTGCGCCTCGATGCGGCGATGAACGCCGACCGCCTCGAATTTTCGTGTCTGCGAACGGTGCTTCTTGCGCTTGCGCTTGCCGCCCACACGCGACAGCAGCGCATCGAAACCACCGTCGAGATTGACGGCGAGCGACAGGTTTGGGCTCGGAAAGTTGGAGAACGCCACCAGCGGATTGGCAACGCCATCGAGGTCGGGCAGAAGCCTTTCCAAGGCAACGAGATCGATGTCGGGACGCGCCTTGCCGATCGCCGTCACCAGCCTGCGGATCCCCCCAGCATCTGCCTTTGCCAGCCATGCCGGATCGGCGGCGGCGAAATTGCCGTTGGCATGGCGCCCGCCCATGAAGCGGGCGACGCGGAATGGACCAGTTCGCGTGATTTCCAGTGCCAGTGCAAAGACCGGCCTGTCCTCGATTGTCAGCGTGGCAATGACGGCATCGGGATTAGCCTGCGCCGTCCAGGCACGAACCCAGTCCGCGCTTTGCGCCGGCGCAAACAGCGCCGAACGGCAGAATTCGCCGTAAGAGGCGAGCGCGGCAGCATCTGCGATCGACACCGACAGACTGGTCTGGTCGGCAGCCGGCGTGCGCGCAGACGCCTTGCTTGCGGCGAGCCGATTGCCGTCAAATGACGCGGTGGCGTCAACCATACCTCAATCCTTAAGGCGTATTCGTCGCGATCAGGAGTTCGCGTCGGCGCGTTCCGTGCTTGGATCGAGCCTAGGCGCAAAAGGTGAATGAATGATCGACGGTGGTGAGGCAGTTCGGAAACTGGCGCTTAATATCGCCCGCTTTACCGGCCTTGCACCGCTGGCCAAGCCGTTTGTCGGCGGCATTGGCGCCATCCTCATGTTGCATCGGGTCACCGCCACGCCGGAGAAGCCGGACGGCGTTAACCGCCACCTCAACATCGCCCCGCGATTCCTCGACGCTCTCGTCGCCGACATGAAGTCGAGGGGCTATGCCTTCGTCACCCTCGACGAGGCGATCGAGCGCATCAAGGCCGGCGGCAAGGACGGCCAGTTCGCCACCATCACCGCCGACGACGCCTATCGCGACAACATGACCGAAGCGCTGCCAGTGCTGGAAAAGCACGACGCGCCGATCACCATCTATGTCGCGCCGGGTCTGATCGACGGCAGCGCCGATTTATGGTGGGACGTGGTCGAGGATATCGTCAACGCGCGGGAGCGTTTGACGCTGGCGACGCCGAAGGGGCCGGTGACCATCGACTGCTCGACCCACGGCAAGAAACTCCACGCCAATGCGCGTCTGCATGCCTATCTGACGCTCGAGGTGCGCGAGGAGGATCAGCGCGCTGTGCTGCGCGATCTGGCGCGCTCGAACGGCATCGACCTCGATGGCTTGCGCCCAAGCACGCTGATGACTTGGGACGATATCCGCGCCGTGGCCGGGCACAGGCTGGTGACGATCGGCGCGCATACGGTCAACCACCGCAATCTGAAGCGGCTCGACGAAGGCGATGCGCGCCATGAGATCGTCGACGTCAGGCGCCAACTGCAGGCGCAGCTCGGCGAAGACCCCCGTCATCTCGCTTACCCCTATGGTTACGCCAGCGCTGTCGGCTGCCGCGAAGTGGGCTTTGCCCGCGACGCCGGCTTCGCCTCGGCGGTGACCACTCGCCACGGCGTGCTGCACGCCGAGCACGCCGGCTTCCTGCACGCGCTGCCGCGCATTTCGATCAACGGCCGCTACCAGAGCGTCGCCCATATCCGCACCATGTTGTCGGGCTTAACGACGCCGCTGGCCAATGCCGGCAAAATGGTGGTCACCATCTAACCTGGGGCGGGCTCTTCAGCCTTTCGGCGGCGGCTCCAGGATCAGCCATTTGATGATGCCCATCGCAGGCAGCACCCAGAACAGGCCGCTGAACAGGAAGAACAGGAAGTGCACCAGCGGGCTGGATTGCGACAGCTGCGCGACCGCTATGATCGACGCGACCAGCGCATAGATGATGACCAGCGCCACCAGCAGGAAAGTTCCGATCAGCTTTTTCAGGCGGATGGGCATGAGCGTTCTCGTTGATCGCCTCCGCTTAGGCCCAACCGCGCGCCTGTGCAACCCGGGAGATGCGGCGCGACGGCGTGCCGCGCCGTCCGGTCTTGTCAGCCGGGTTGCGATGGTTCACCAATCCGCCACGTCAACCTGCCGGGACCAACCATGGCCGCCATATCAGCCGCCGCGCCTTACATTGACCGCGATCGCGACTTGAAAAATCGGGCGCTGGTGCGCGGCTGGCTGTATGTCGTGCTTCTGGTGCTGTTTGCGCTGGTGCTGGTCGGCGGCGCCACCAGGCTCACCAATTCCGGCCTGTCGATCACCGAGTGGAAGCCGATCCACGGTGTGATACCGCCGCTCAATGACGCGGAGTGGCAGGAGGAATTCCAGCTTTATCAAAAGATTCCGCAATATGCCGAGCTCAACAAGGGCATGAGCCTGGACGCCTTCAAATCGATCTTCTGGTGGGAATGGGCGCACCGCATCCTGGCGCGCAGTGTCGGCCTGGTCTTCGGCCTGCCGTTGCTGGTCTTGTGGGCGACGCGCCGCATCGAGCGCGGCCTTGGGCCAAAGCTGGTCGGTATTCTGCTGCTTGGTGGCCTGCAAGGCGCCATCGGCTGGTGGATGGTGGCCTCCGGCCTGGTCGACCGCGTCTCCGTCAGCCAGTACCGGCTGGCGACGCATTTGACGCTTGCCGCCCTGATCTTCACTGCCACCATGGTGGTCGCGCGCGGGCTGGCGCCGCATTCGGAGCCTGCCGCCGGCCGGTCGACGCAAAGACTGGCCGGTTTCATCGTGCTGCTGGCGCTGGTCCAGATCTATCTCGGCGGGCTGGTCGCAGGGCTCGACGCCGGCCTGAGCTACAACACCTGGCCGCTGATGGACGGCAAGATCATCCCCGGCGAGCTGCTGCTGCTCGAACCGGCCTGGCGCAATTTCTTCGAGAACCCGAAGACGGTGCAGTTCGTCCACCGGCTCGGCGCCTATACGGTCTTTGCCATCGCGCTCTGGCATATGATAGCGACGCGCCGGCGGCTGCCGGGCACGACACACGCACGCCGCGCAACGCTGCTGTTTCTGCTGGTGCTGGTGCAGGCCTCGATCGGCATCGGCACGCTGCTGATGCAGGTGCCGCTGCACATGGCGCTGACCCATCAGGCCTTCGCGCTGGTCCTGCTGGGATTTGCCGCCGCCCACTGGCGCGGCAACAAGGGCGCCTATCCACTGCCAACGCGGCCGCCCATGAACGCAGGTACATCGTCTACGGTGTCTTGGCCGTCGCAATAATCTATTTCGCGAACGAACTGCCTCGCTACGTCTAAAGCGCGAGGCTGCGCCGGTCAGAAGCTGAGCCGCACCTTTCGGATCACTCCCGCAACCGACAGCTCGCGGTTCTCGTCGACCGCATTCTCGTCCTCATGATGCCATGCGGCCGACAGGCAGCCATAGGCGATGGCATGGTCGAGAATGGCAGCCGGCGTCTGGCCGAGTATCCTGGCGAAGATCTCAGCCATATGCGCGATGCGCTCGGGATCGAGGCAGAGGTCGTCGCGCCCCAGTGGGTTGTAGAACAGATTGGCGGCGTCGAAGCCGGGATCGCCGAGCACGCCCTTCGGGTCGATCGCCAGCCAGCCGCGCGCACCGTGCAAAATGTTGTCGTGATGCAGGTCGCCATGCAGCGGCTTGACCGCATGCGGGGCATCGAGCAGCCGGTCCGCGATTTCGGCGGCCTCGATATAGAGGCTGTGCTCTCCGGCGTCGCGATCGGCTCCGGCCTTTTTGAACAGGCTGGCAAACCGTGTCCGCAGCGGCTGCAGGTCCGGCGGGGCAGGGTGTCTTGAGGGCGAGAACAGTCTCCCCATCAACTCGGCCGCGATTGCGGTCGCGGCGTTGTCGCCTTCTTTGGCCAGAACGTCGGAAAGCAGGGTGTCGCCGGCATATTCGAGCAGCATGCGGTGGCCGTCCCGGCCAAGCAGCCGCACCGCGCCTTCGCCGCGCCGCCATGCGAGATAGTGCTCGCCGCGCAACTCGTCCTCGACATCGTCGAATGGTTTGAGCGCCTTGACGATGGCCGGCGAGCCGTCCTCACGCCGCACCTTCCAGATGCGGCTCGAAAACGTCTCCGCAATGAGCTCGGGCGCGCTGATCTTCCAGCGCTTTGGAAATGCAGGCGCGTCCATTCAGAGCGTGATGCCGAAAAGTGTTAAGCGGTTTTCGGGCAACATGCTCTCTCCAACTGAATTAAAGGCCGAGCATCAGATCCATGTTCTGAACGGCAGCACCCGAGGCGCCCTTTCCGAGATTGTCATAGACCGCAATCAGCAGCGCCTGCGCCCTGTCGTCATTGGCAAAGACATAGACCTTCATGCGGTTGGTGCCGTTATAGACCTCGGGATTGATCTCGGGCAGGCGCTCCACGTGCTCGTAAGGAGCTACCTCGACCACGCCGCCCTTGATGGCGGCAAAATGGTCGGCGATTGCCGCGTGCAGTTCGGCGCCGACCGGCACATGGTCGAGCCCGCCGAGCTGCAGCGGCACCACTGTGATCATGCCTTGGGCGAAATTGCCGACCGCCGGCTGCATGATCGGATCGTGCGACAGCTTCGCATAGGTGCGCAGCTCCGGCACATGCTTGTGCTGCAGGGTCAGCCCATAGACCTGGAATTCAGAGGCATCCTCGCCCTTGGCGACATAGTCCTCGATCATCGGCCGGCCGCCGCCCGAATAGCCCGAAATGCCATTGACGGTGATCGGGAAATCCGCCGGCAGCAGGCCGGCGGCGACCAGCGGCCGCAGTGTCGCGATCGGTCCTTGCGGCCAGCAGCCGGGATTGGCGACGCGTTTTGCATTGGCGATGATCTTGGCCTGGCCCTTTTCCATCTCGGCAAAGCCATATTCCCAGCCCTCGGCTACGCGATGCGCCGTGGAGGCGTCGATCACCTTGGTGGTGTCGTTGGCAATCAGCGATACGCTTTCCTTGGCAGCCGCATCCGGCAGGCACAGGATGGCGACATCGGCTGCATTGAGGAACTCGGCGCGCGCCGCCGTTTCCTTGCGGCGCTCGGCCGGGATCGAGATGATCTCGAGGTCGCCGCGCTCGGCCAGCAGCGCCCGGATCTGCAGGCCGGTGGTGCCGTGTTCGCCATCGATGAAGATTTTCGGTTTCATGTGCCCGTCAATTCCCTGCTAATTCAGGCCTATATGCCCTGGCCATGGTTTGCCGCGCCATGGTTGCCGCTGTTCAGCTCTTCCGCCCGCGCTTTTCGCTCGGCCACCAGGCCGAGATAGTGCATGGCCACCATCGAGCCGGCGATCGCCGTTATATCGGCGTGATCATAGGCCGGCGCAACCTCGACGACGTCGGCGCCGACAATATCGACTTGGCCGAGCTGGCGCAGCGTCGACAGGATTTTCGCCGAGGACGGTCCGCCGGCAACCGGCGTGCCGGTGCCGGGCGCAAAGGCCGGGTCGAGGCAGTCGATGTCGAAGGTGAGATAGGTCTTCCTGCCGCCGGTGCGGTCGACGATCGCATAGGCGATGTCGGAAGCCCGCATCTCCTCGATCTCGTGACCGTAAAGGATCTTGATGCCGAACGTATCGGGGGCATGCGTGCGGATGCCGATCTGGATCGAACGATCAGGATCGATGATGCCCTCATTGACGGCGCGCCCGACGAACGAACCGTGGTCGATGCGCTTGCCATCGTCAGGCCAGGTGTCCTGATGCGCGTCGAACTGCACCAGCGCCAGCGGCCCATGGATGGCGGCATGCGCCTTGAGCAGCGGCCAGGTGACGAAATGGTCGCCGCCGAGCGACAACAGGAAGGCACCCGATTTCAGGATCTTGGCCGCCTCGCGCTCGATCGTGCCTGGTGTCTTCTGGTGATTGCCCGAATCGAGCAGGCAATCGCCATAGTCGATGACGGCGAGATGCTCGAACAGGTCGCGCGAGAACGGATATTGCGGGTCGTTGTCGAGGATCGCCGAGGCGCGGCGGATCGCCTGCGGCCCGAAGCGCGCGCCCGGCCGGTTGGTGACGGCGGCATCGAACGGAATGCCCCACACGACGGCGTCCGCGCCCTTTGCATCCTTGGTGTATTTGCGCCGCATGAACGAGAGCGCGCCGGCATAGGTCGGCTCGAAGGAAGGCCCCGTCTTGGAGCGGGCGGTGAACGCGTTGTCGATGGTCTGGTTCGCCATTACGGGTCCTTCTTTGTTCATCGGGCTGCCACAACTACAGAACCGGCACGCAAGATGCCAGTCACAGCTTGGCGAAGGACTTGTATCGCCAAGGTGCAAGGCCCGGCGGCTTCCTCTCCGGCGGCTGCGGCGATGAACTGGCGGTGCAGGCCGGCATGCCGGCCGAGACCACGGTTTCTGGGCCGAACGCGGCGCCACCATCATCCAGACCGACGAACCGAAGGCTGCCATTGGCTGGCTGGGGGCCAACGGGTTTAGGGTGCCTTATGTGGATGAGGCGAAGCCGGCCGAGCCGCGAATACGGCGAGTATCAATTAGTAATCGTACGTCGGCGCCATCACCCCACCCGGCGCTGCGCGCCGACCTCCCCATCGAGGGGAGGTAGGGCGTTGGCGCTTTAGATTCCGACAGTCGTAGCGATTGCGAGGCATGCAAGGCTGCCGCGACCTCCTACCTCCCCTCGATGGGGAGGTCGCGCCGAAGGCGCGGGTGGGGTGACAGCGCCGCCCGCAAAATCTTCACGCCGCTTTCGCCACCCCATCCAATTCCCTTAGCACATCGGCCGACAGCTCCAGTTCCGCCGCCGCCAGGTTCTCTCTCAAATGCCCGATCGACGACGTCCCCGGGATCAGCAGGATGTTCGGCGAGCGGCGCAGCAGCCAGGCGAGCGCAACCTGCAAGGGTGTGGCGCCGAGCCGCGCGGCCACATCCGACAAGGTCGACGACTGCAGCGGGCTGAAACCGCCGAGCGGGAAGAACGGCGTGTAGGCGATACCGGCGCGCGCCAGTTCATCGATCAACCCGTCGTCGTCGCGATGCGCCAGATTGTACTGGTTCTGCACGCAGACGATCTCGGCGATCCCACGGCCTTCCTCGACCTGCGCTGGGGTGACGTTGCTCAGGCCGATATGGCGCACCAGACCCTTGCGCTGCAGTTCGGCAAGCGCGGTCAACTGCGGCTCGATCGAGCCCTCGGCGGGACCCATCACCCCGAACATGATGCGCAGATTGACGACATCCAGCACCTCAAGACCGAGATTCCTGAGATTATCGTGCACGGCCTGCTCAAGTTCCTTGGCGGAATAGGCAGGCAGCCATGAGCCGTCGCTGCCGCGCCGCGCCCCGATCTTTGTGACGATGACGAGGTCTTGCGGATAGGGCGCCAGCGCTTCGCGGATCAGCTGGTTGGTGACATGCGGGCCATAATAGTCGCTGGTGTCGATGTGGTTGACCCCGGAGGCCACCGCTTCGCGCAGCACTGCAATGGCCGCGTCATGATTCTTCGGCGGACCGAAAACGTGCGGGCCGGCAAGTTGCATGGCGCCGTAGCCGAGCCGTTTCACGGTGTGGCTGCCGAGGGTGAATGTGCCGGATTTTTGGATGGTGGACATGGTCGGTCTCCTTTGAGGAGGCGAAGATAGACGCTGCTCAACCTCGGGATAATAAGGTACAATCCGTACAGCTTGTGCGGAATGGCGAACAATGATGGATCTTGGCGATCTGAATGCTTTCGTGACGGTGGCGCGTGCCGGCGGTTTTCGCGAAGGGGCTCGCGCCGGCGGCGGCAGCGCGTCGGGCCTGAGCGAAGCGGTGCGCCGCCTGGAGACGCAGCTCGGCGTCAGGCTGTTCAACCGCACCACACGCAGCGTTGTTCCAACCGACGCAGGCCTCAGCCTCTTGGGAAGGCTTGGCCCGGCGCTGTCGGAGGTGGAGGCGGCCCTCGACGTGGTCAATGGCTTTCGCGACAGGCCGGCCGGTTCGCTGCGCCTCAACGTCCCGGTCAGCGCCGCGCGGCTGATATTGCCCGACATCGTTCCGGGCTTCCTCGCCGCCTATCCCGGCATTCGGCTGGAGGTCATCGCCGATGAGAACTTCGTCGACGTGTTGGCGGCCGGCTGCGACGCCGGCATCCGCTATGACGAGCGACTGGAGCAGGATATGATCGCGGTGCCGATCGGACCGCGCGTCCAGCGCTTCGCCACTGGCGCCAGCCCCGCCTATCTCGAGCGCCATGGGCGGCCGCAGCACCCGAGCGACCTGCTTGGCCATGCTTGTCTGCGCGGTCGTTTTGCCAGCGGTGCGATGCTGCCGTGGGAATTCGAGCGCGACGGCGAGGTGGTGCGGGTCGACACGACGGGGCCGTTGATCGTGCGGATCGGCGGGGCGAGCGATCTTGCCGTCCATGCGGCCATTGCCGGCAGCGGCATCGTCGCTCTCTTCGAGGGCTGGCTTCGCCCTCACTTCGAAAGCGGCGCCCTGGAGCCCGTGCTCGAACCTTGGTGGCAGAGTTTTCCCGGACCATTTCTGTACTATCCCGGACGGCGTCTGGTTCCAGCGCCGCTACGGGCGTTTATCGATTACATCAAGGCCGGCAAGTTCTGAGACTTGAACCGAGGCCGGCGCCATCACCCCACCCGGCGCTTCGCGCCGACCTCCCCATCGAGGGGAGGTAGGGTGCCGCGCTTTTATGGTCGAACTGGTTTGCTAGCCGCTGGACCATCGTGGATTGTCCGGGCGGCAAAACTGCCGCGACCTCCTACCTCCCCTCGATGGGGAGGTCGGCGCGAAGCGCCGGGTGGGGTGACTGCCGAGACCCAAAAGAAAAGGCCGCCCGGAGGCGGCCTTTCGATGTCTGGAACGTCGCAGCGCTTAGCGCTTCGAGAACTGGAAGGAACGACGGGCCTTCGCCTTGCCGTACTTCTTGCGCTCGACGACGCGGCTGTCGCGGGTCAGGAAGCCGCCCTTCTTGAGCACGGCGCGCAGTGCCGGCTCATAGTAGGTCAGCGCCTTGGAGATGCCGTGACGAACGGCACCGGCCTGGCCGGACAGGCCGCCGCCGATGACGGTGGCGACGATGTCGTACTGGCCGGCGCGGTTGGAAGCGATGATCGGCTGGTTGAGGATCATCTGCAGGACCGGACGCGCGAAATAGGTCGCGAATTCCTTGTCGTTGACGACGATCTTGCCCGAACCCGGCTTCACCCAGACGCGGGCGATGGCGTTCTTGCGCTTGCCGGTGGCATAGGCGCGGCCCGACTTGTCGAGCTTCTGGACATGCACGGGTGCTGCCGGCTGGGTGTTGGTGTTGCCGGTGGCGGCGCCCAATTCTGCGAGCGAGGAAAGCTCAGCCATCTTATGCAACCTTCTTGTTCTTGGCGTTCAGCGCGCCGACGTCGAGGGTGACGGGCTGCTGGGCGACATGCGGATGTTCCGCGCCTGCATAGACGCGGAGGTTCTTCATCTGGCGACGGCCGAGCGGCCCGCGCGGGATCATGCGTTCGACGGCCTTCTCGACGACACGCTCGGGGAAACGGCCCTCGAGCAGCTGGCGCGCGGTGCGCTCCTTGATGCCGCCGGGGTGACCGGTGTGCCAGTAATAGACCTTGTCGGTGAACTTCTTGCCGGTGAACACCACCTTGTCGGCATTGATGACGATGACGTTATCGCCGTCGTCGACATGCGGGGTGAAGGTGGGCTTGTGCTTGCCGCGAAGATGATTGGCGATGACAGTGGCGAGACGGCCGACGACGAGACCCTCGGCGTCGATCAGCACCCACTTCTTCACCACATCCGCAGGCTTCTGCGAAAAGGTTGCCATGGATTTCTGCTTTCGATTTTGACCTTCCGAAGAAGGCGTTTCTTGTTGCTTGGATTGGCGACAAGGCACTTGCCCGCCGCCAATAACAAAACGGCGGCCTTTGCGGGCCGCTGCTTCGTGACGGCTTATAGGCGAGGGGAGTGGGCACGTCAAGGCGCAGGAAACGCACGTCTGCTCGCAAAGTGTAATAAAAACAAAGGTTTGACCAAAAGGTATTATTTTACCACATCGGCGGCGCGCTTCGGCGGGATCGAATAGGTGCCGGTCGCATGCGCTACCGTGTGTTCCCTCGGTCCGCCGACGATGTCGATATCGAACACCATCAGGCTCTTGCCCAGCTTCAGGACGCGGCAATGGCCGTCGATCGGGCCGGCCTCGGCCTTGCGGACGAAATTGATGTTGAGGTTGACGGTAACCGAAAGCGCATCCGGCCCGGCATGGCTGAGCACGCAGACATAGCCGCCAATGTCGGCCAGCGTGAACAGCGAGGGCCCGGACACCGTGCCGCCGGGCCGCAAATGCCGCTCGTCGGCATTGAGCCGCACCGTGCAGCCGCCCGGAAACACATCGAGCGCCTCATACGACGTGAACTCGTCGTTGAGCTGCGGGTAGACGCTGGCCATCAGCGCATTGACTTCAGCCGCCGTCAGCACCGGCTTGAGATTATCCTGGGCGGGCATGTCGGTCTCTCGTTCTATGCCGGGCCTGTATGAACGCAATGATGCGCTTCTGGCAACACCTTGGCGCAAGCGATGGGTGTTGATGAAACTCGATCCGATATTAGATAGTCTGGCGGCGCCCGGCGGAATCGCGGAGACCCTTGTCATGGCCGAAATCCTTTCGATCAAACCTGTTGCCATAGACGGGCCGGTCATCGCCGGGCTGGACAAGGGCGTGCTGCGCCTGACGCTCGCCAATCCGCCCGCCAATGCCTTGTCGCTTTCCGTCATGGCGGCATTGAGCGCCGAGCTCGACCGTGCCAAGGCCAACAAATCGGTCCGCGTCATCGTCTTGGCGGCCGCCGGGAAAGTCTTCTGCGCCGGTCACGATCTCAAGGAAATGACTGCGCGCCGCGCCGACGCCGACAAGGGCAAGGGGTTTTTCGAGCAGACATTTTCGGCTTGCGCGGCGTTGATGCAGCAGATCGTGCGCCATCCGCTCCCGATCATCGCCGAAGTCGATGGCCTAGCCACCGCTGCGGGGCTGCAACTGGTTTGCAGTTGCGACCTCGCCATTGCCTCGCATGAAGCGACCTTCTGCACGCCGGGCGTCAATATCGGCCTGTTTTGTTCGACGCCGATGGTGGCGCTGTCCCGCAACGTGTCTCACAAGCACGCCATGGAAATGCTGCTCACCGGCGAGACCATCGATGCCGCAACCGCCAAGGAATTCGGCCTGGTCAACCGCGTTGTGCCGCGCGAATACCTGAATCAGATCGTCACCAAATACGCGCAAACCATTGCCTCCAAATCATCTCTGGTGGTCAAGACCGGCAAGGAAGCCTTTTACGCGCAGGCCGAGATGGGGTTGGCGGACGCGTATGCCTATACCGGCCGCGTCATGGTCGAGAACATGCTGGCCCGCGACGCCGAGGAAGGCATCGGCGCCTTCATCGGCAAGCGCAAACCGGAATGGACGGACGAATAGGTTTTCGATCCATGGAACCGCGCATCTCCATCATCACCATCGCCACCGACGATCTCGAGCGCGCCGTGCGCTTTTACGAAGGCATGGGCTTGAAGCGCCACGCCGGCATCACCGATGGCGCCGCCTTCTTCCAGATGGGCGGCGCCATTCTCGGCCTGTTCCCGAGGCCAAGCGCCGAGGAGGATTCAGGCATTGCCTTCGCCGCAGCACCGTCGGCGGTCTACCTCGCCTACAACACCCGCTCCGATGCCGAAGTCGACGACGTGCTGGCGGCCGCCGAGAAGGCCGGCGGCACAATCGTCAAGCCGGCCGGCCGTGCCTTCTGGGGCGGCTGGTACGGCTATTTCGCCGATGCCGACGGCCATGTCTGGGAAGTGGCGCACAATCCGGCCTTCCCGATCGCGGATGACGGCACCATCTCGCTGCCGGACTGAGCGTCCGCATGGGCTATCGCAAGCAACTGACCCGGCTTAAGGCGCCCTATCTCAAACGCATCCTGATTGACCCCGAGCGCGTGGAAGATTGGGACAAGTATCCCTGGAACCTGCCGCTGTTCCGCGGCCGCGAATTCGAGCTCGAATTCACCACGCCGATCACCATCATTGTCGGCGAAAACGGCACCGGCAAATCGACGCTGCTGGAAGCGATCGGCGCGGTGGCCGGTTACGACGAAGCCGGCGGCGGCAAGGGCTACATGCCCGTCGACCACTCCGGCGCCATCGACGAGAGTGGTGCAGCGCTTGCCGACACGTTGCGCGGCCACTGGCTGCCGAAGGTCACAGCGGGTTGGTTCTTCCGCGCCGAATCTTTTTACACGGTTGCCCGCTATCTCGATCAGGCGGCGCTGGAATCTGGCGGGGCGCCGCCGGATTTCCTGTCCTGGTCGCATGGTGAAGGGTTCATCCGCTTCTTCGAGGAGCGCTGCCGCCGGCAAGGTATCTACATCCTCGACGAGCCCGAAAGCGCGCTGTCGCCATCGCGGCAGATCGAGCTGCTGAAGATGCTGCGGCGCATGGACCGGTCCGGCACGGCTCAAGTGATCATGGCGACGCACTCGCCGCTGCTGATGGCCTGTCCGGGCGCGCGGCTGTTCCGCATCAGCCGCTTCGGCCTCGACCCCACAGATTTCACCGATACCGATCATTTTCGCATGATGCGCGACTTCTGCACGGACCCGCAGTCCTTTATGGAGGAAGCACTGAGGGAGACCGACGAGTGAATCACGATAGCTACGACAATGCCTATATCGGCGGCATCCTCAATTCTGTGAAGACCATCGCCATGGTCGGCGCGTCGGCCAACGATGTCAGGCCGAGCTTTTTCGTGCTGAAATATCTGCTGGCCAAGGGCTTTTCGGTGTTTCCGATCAATCCGGGGCAGGCCGGCAAGGAAATCCTCGGCCGCATGACCTATGCCAGCCTTGCCGATCTGCCGGAGCCGGTCGACATGGTCGACATCTTTCGCGCCTCTGCATCGGTGCCCGGCATTGTCGATGAGGTGCTGAAGCTCGACCCCTTGCCGAAGGTGATCTGGATGCAGCTTGGCGTGCGCGACGACGAGGCGGCCGCGCGTGCCGAGGCGGCCGGTATCAAGGTGGTGATGAACCGCTGCCCGAAGATCGAATATGGCAAGCTGTCGGGCGAGATCGGCTGGACCGGCGTCAACTCCGGTGTGCTGTCGTCGAAGAAGCCGCTGATGCGGTCGGGATTCCAGAGTTTCGGTGTGCGCCAGAAGTAAGGCAGTGAATGGTGAATGGTGAATAGAAGGATTTTCCTGGAAGCCGGGTAAAGCCGCATATGAGCGGCTTGCAATCAAGGTGGGACTGGCCGACTTTGCGACCACCATTTATCGCTCACCATTCATCATTTCACCATTCACACGTTTACCGCTCAGGGAGGTTTTCGATGACCCGCACGCCCGGTTTCAACACGCTCGCCGTCCATGCCGGCGCCAAGCCCGACCCGGCAACGGGCGCACGCGCCACGCCGATCTACCAGACGACCTCCTTTGTGTTCGACGATGCCGACCATGCCGCCTCGCTGTTCGGGCTGAAGGCCTTCGGCAACATCTACACCCGCATCATGAACCCGACCCAGGCGGTGCTGGAAGAGCGGATCGCGGCGCTCGAAGGCGGCACGGCTGCACTTGCCGTTGCTTCCGGCCATGCCGCACAGGTGATCGTGTTCCACAATCTCATGCGGCCTGGCGATAATTTCGTCGCCGCCACAAGGCTTTACGGTGGTTCGATCAATCAGTTCGGCCATGCCTTCAAGAATTTCGGCTGGGAGGTGCGTTGGGCCGACACCAACGACATCTCCACTTTCGAAAGCCAGATCGATGGCAAGACCAAGGCGATCTTCATCGAGAGCCTGGCCAATCCCGGCGGCACCTTCGTCGACATCGAGAAGATCGGCGACATCGCCCGCAAGCACGGCTTGCCGCTCATCGTCGACAACACGCTGGCCTCGCCCTATCTGGTGCGGCCGATCGAGCATGGCGCCGACATCGTCGTCCATTCGCTGACCAAGTTCATCGGCGGCCACGGCAATTCGATCGGCGGCGCCATCGTCGATGGCGGCACGTTCGACTGGTCGAAATCCGGCAAATATCCGATGCTGTCGGAGCCGCGCCCCGAATATGGCGGCCTTGTCCTGCACGAAACCTTCGGCAATTTCGCTTTCGCCATCGCCGCGCGCGTGCTTGGCCTGCGTGACATCGGCCCGGCGATTTCGCCGTTCAATGCCTTCCTGATCCTGACCGGGCTGGAGACCTTGCCGCTCAGGATGCAGCGCCATTGCGACAATGCGATCACCGTAGCCGGCTGGCTGTCCAACCACCCCAAGGTCGCCTGGGTCAACTATCCCGGCCTGCCCAGCGACAAGAACAACGCGCTGCAGAAGAAATACTCGCCGCAAGGCGCCGGTGCTGTCTTCACCTTCGGCCTGAAGGGCGGCTACGAGGCCGGCATCAAGTTCGTCGAGGCGCTCGAACTGTTCTCGCACCTCGCCAATGTCGGCGACACCAAGTCGCTGGTCATCCATCCGGCATCGACCACGCATCGCCAGCTTTCCGACGAGCAGAAGGTCAAGGCGGGTGCGGGACCGGACACGGTCCGGCTTTCCGTCGGCATCGAGGATGTCAACGACATCGTCGCCGACCTGGAACAGGCTTTGGCCAAGGTTTGATTTTTTTAGTGAGTAGTGAGTAGTGAGTAGTAGTCGGTATTCACTAGTTAGCAGTGATTAGTGATCAGCCACCCGCTCGAGGGAGCGCTTTCCGCTCACTACTCACTACTAACTACTAACTACTCACTACTCACTAGTCACTACTCACTGCACTACTCACTAGTCACTAATCTGTTGGAGGCAAACCCTGTCCGCGCATTACTTGGCAATATCGACCGACAGCGTCGACGCCGAACATGGCGCCCCGGCGCCGGATCGTCTGATTGCGGGCGATCCGAAGTTCCGCACCTGGAATGTCGAGGAGCGCGATGGCCGCCTCTATGCCGGCATCTGGGAAGCGACGCCGGGCAAATGGCGCATCGAATATGACGAATGGGAGTTCTGCCACATCCTGTCCGGCGTCTCGGTGGTTGCCGAGGATGGCGGCGAGGCGCGCACGGTGCGCGCCGGCGACAGCTTCGTGCTCAGGCCAGGCTTCAGGGGCAGCTGGGAAGTGCTTGAAACGACCCGCAAGGAGTATGTGATCAAGCTCTGACGCTCGCGGCGCAAGGGTTCTGGCCCAGCGATCCGATCTCGACATAGTGTATGACTAAGTCATACACTATGCTATAGTGTGGGGATCGGAAGGATGCGACCATGCGAACGACCCAACCGCTGACCATCACCCTGCCGCACGACCTCGCGCAGATGGTGAAGGATAAGGTTTCCTCAGGCAAATACGCCAGCGAAAGCGAAGTTATCCGCGATGGCTTGCGCACCCTGGTAGCGCGCGACTCGGCCATGCAGCGTTGGCTACTGGAGGAAGTGGTGCCGACCCTTGAGGATGCTCGCGCGCATCCCGAGCGCCTTTTGACGGCCGAAGAGGTACGCAAGAACCTTTCGGACTACGCTCGAAAAGTCACTGCCAGGCCGCGCACCGGTGCATGAAATATCGGGTGAGGTTTCACGCCGCGGCACAGCAAGACATTGCGGAGTTGCTGACCGAACTGGCGCCAAGGGCGGGCGTCGATACGGCGCTGAACTTCGTCGGACGTATTGTCGACTTGCCTGAGTTTTGAAACGTTTCCCGAGCGGGGAACACGTCATGACGAGATTGCTCCTGGCTTGCGCACCGTTGGCTGGCGCCGTCGCGCTACCATTGCATTTGAATTCACCGGTGACACGGTGATCATACTGCGGATTCTCTACGCAGGGCGTACGCTTGAGCTTCCCGGCGAGGATTGAGCCAAGGGGCTGGTTGCCGCCTGCGTAGAACCCCCATCCTCGCGTCAGAACCCGACGGCGAGCTTTTCCAGCCCATGAAAATGATAGGTGTCGCGGAAGCGCGGCTGCTCCGCAAGATGGAGTTGCGGCTGCCGCTCGAACAGGGTTTTCAGCGACACCTGCAATTCCAGCCGCGCCAGCGGCGCACCAATACAGAAATGGATACCGGCGCCGAACGAGACATTCTTCTGGTCTGGTCGGCCGGGCCGGAAGGCGCCAGGTTCGGCAAAGGCAAGCGGATCATGATTGGCCATGCCGAGCAGCAGGCCGACCGTCTCCCCCGGTTGTACGACAACCCCGGATGTCACCTCGACCTCCTGACAGGCGTAGCGGGTGAACATGTGCAGCGGCGCGTCGAAGCGCAGGCACTCCTCGACCGTCGCAGCGGTTGCTTCCGGCGAGGTGAAGAAACGGCCGGGGTCGCCGCCTTGCGCCAGCAACGTGCGCACGGCGTTGCCGGTTTGATGGACGGTCGCCTCGTGGCCGGCATTGAGCAACAGGATGGCGGACGAGACCAACTCGTCTTCCGACAGCTTCTGGCCATCCTCCTGCGCCGCGATCAGCAGCGACAGCAGGTCGTCGCCAGGCTTCTTGCGCCGCTCGGTGACATAGCCGCACAAAAAGTCGGAAAAATCGCGCGCGGCGCGATTGGCCGCTTCCTCGGTCTCGCGCGTCCGGCCATGCATGTACATGGCCACCATCCGGTGCGACCAGTCGAGCAGTTGCGGCCCCATTTCGACCGGCACACCGAGCATTTCGGCAATGATGGTGATCGGCAAAGGTGCGGCGAAGCTGGGCAATAGATCGACCTGGCGCGGTTCGAAACGGTCGATCAGCTCATTGGCCAGCGCCTCCACGCGCGGCCGCAGCCGCTCGACCTGGCGCGAGACGAAGGCGCGGTTGACCAGGGTTCTGAGCCTGGTGTGCACCGGCGGCTCCAGCTCCAGCATCGAATTGCTCTCGATGCCGTCGAAAGCGGCCAAATGCGAGCGATCCTCGCCGATGCCGCGGCTGTCGGGAATGCCGGCCGGGTTCTGGCGGCCGAAGCGGCGGTCGCGCAACAGCCGGTTGACGTCGTCGAAGCCGCCAAAGCACCAGAAGCCGAATTCCTCCCAGAAGAAGGCATTCGATGCGCCATGCAGGACGGCATAGGCGTCGTAAGGGTTCTGGAAAAACGCCGGTTCGTGCGGATCAAGCCGCAGGCGGCGCGTGGCTGGATCAAAGGCGAGGTAGGGCGGCATGGATGTGGTCATGCCAGACCATTAGCGCGGCTTGCCAGCTTGGTGCCAGACCGGATGTTGGCCCCCGACGGGCCTATGAATTGAGCCAACCGAGACGGACCTCGGCGAAGTACCGAAGTCTAATCCTGGCAATGCCTGGCAATATGCACGCGGCGCCAGCTGGTCGAGCCTTCCTGCACCACCACCCGGCGCGCCACCCTCTGGTATGACGGCGCTATCTGGGTGACGTGCCGCCGCTCGGGCCGCACCAGCACTTCATGGGCGACGCTTTCATATTCGGCCGGCAGCACAACCCGGCGTGTGCGCTCCGGTTCAAGCATCACCGTTTCGGCGACACGCGCGTAGCGGGCCTTGCGCCACACCTTGCACAGCACCTTGCGGCCGTGGATGACGCGCCATTCCCAGGCATAGCCGCCATCGTCGACCTGGACCGTGCGGTAAACGGTGCGGGTTCTCGCCGGTACGATGTCATAGGTGACTCGGGGCGGCGCGATCTGCTCGACGCGCTCCATGGTGCCATAGATCGGCGGATCATAGTCGACCAGCTGCCCGCCGGGACTGACCATGACGTCTTCATAGACGGTGTCATAGAGCGCCGGCCTGTGCACCGGCTCATAGCATTCGGCGGCCCGGCCGTCGGCAACCGCATCGGACACCATGCCGAGACCGGCAAGGCCGGAAATGGCGAGGCAAACAGTTTTCCTGATCATGGCACTCCCCCTGTTTGAACGCGAGAAGGTGAGGTTCAACGTTGAACTGTAGGGGATGGTTCTCCGGGGGAAAGCGGTTTCGCCGCGTTTCGTTAAGCGACGCGGTTAAGGAATTGCTACACCGCAAAAACGCCGCTGGCCGCGTTCGGACTTTCCCTTGCGCGGAAACCTTGATTCGACTTAACCAGATGGCTAGGAGGAGGCGGCCTTGCGCTAGGGTGAGCCGGCATCCTATTTACATTCTAACCGTCAAGAACCGATTCTGCCCGATGTTCCGGCGCCGGAATCCCCATCTCCAAAAAGGGTAGTCCATGAAGAACCCCGTCGAAACCTACATGAACCTCGTTCCGATGGTGGTCGAGCAGACCAATCGCGGCGAGCGGGCCTACGACATTTTCTCGCGCCTGCTGAAAGAGCGCATCATTTTCATCACCGGCCCGGTCGAAGACGGTATGGCGACGCTGGTTTGTGCACAGCTTTTGTTCCTCGAGGCCGAGAACCCGAAGAAAGAGATCAATCTCTACATCAACTCGCCGGGCGGCGTGGTGACCTCGGGCATGGCGATCTACGACACCATGCAGTTCATCAAGCCGGCGGTGTCGACGCTGTGCATCGGCCAGGCGGCGTCGATGGGCTCGCTGCTTCTGACCGCCGGCCACAAGGACATGCGTTTTGCCACGCCGAACGCCCGTATCATGGTTCACCAGCCTTCCGGCGGTTTCCAGGGCCAGGCCTCCGACATCGAGCGGCACGCGCAGGACATCATCAAGCTGAAGCGCCGCCTCAACGAGGTCTACGTCAAACACACCGGTAAGAGCTACGAAGACATTGAAAAGACGCTTGACCGCGACCATTTCATGACAGCCGACGAAGCCAAGGATTTCGGCCTCATCGACAAGGTCATTTCGTCGCGCGAGCCGGTCGAAGGCGCTGCGGCATAAGCGCTGCATGGCAGTTGCGTGGCTGGATAACGCGCTTTTGCTGGGATTTGCGGCATTTCGGCCACAATTGGCTGTTCCCTCGGTGGATGGGATTGCCTACGTTAAGGCTATGTTGATTTTCGACGGCTTAGCTTTGTGCAGGGTTGGCGCGAATCATTGCGACGTTTTCTGATTTGTGTTTCGTACGGAATGCGTTGCGGGAGCCGGGACACTGGCGGCGGCGAATTCCCGCGATAGATAGAATATGCGCCCTTTCAGCCAGACCATCGGCGGGCGGCCATGAAAGGACAGGAAAATGAGCAAAGTCGGCAACAACAGCGGTGATTCGAAGAACACGCTTTATTGCTCGTTTTGCGGCAAAAGCCAGCACGAGGTGCGCAAGCTGATCGCCGGCCCAACGGTGTTCATCTGCGACGAGTGCGTCGAGCTATGCATGGACATCATCCGCGAGGAGAACAAGACCTCGATGGTGAAGTCGCGCGAGGGCGTGCCGACCCCGCAGGAGATCCTGAAGGTTCTCGACGACTATGTCATCGGCCAGCCCTACGCCAAGCGCGTGCTGTCGGTGGCTGTCCACAACCACTACAAGCGCCTGGCGCATGCCGGCAAGAACAACGACGTCGAATTGGCGAAGTCCAACATCCTGCTGATCGGCCCGACCGGCTGCGGCAAGACGCTGCTTGCCCAGACGCTGGCCCGCATCATCGACGTGCCCTTCACCATGGCCGACGCGACGACGCTGACCGAAGCCGGTTACGTCGGCGAGGACGTCGAAAACATCATCCTGAAGCTGCTGCAGTCGGCCGACTACAATGTGGAGCGCGCCCAGCGCGGCATCGTCTACATCGATGAAATCGACAAGATTTCGCGCAAGTCCGACAACCCATCGATCACCCGCGACGTGTCGGGCGAGGGCGTGCAGCAGGCGCTTCTGAAGATCATGGAAGGCACCGTTGCCTCCGTGCCGCCGCAGGGCGGCCGCAAGCATCCGCAGCAGGAGTTCCTGCAGGTCGACACCGCCAATATCCTGTTCATCTGCGGCGGCGCCTTCGCCGGGCTGGACAAGATCATCTCGGATCGCGGCAGGAAGACTTCCATCGGCTTCGGCGCCATCGTGGCTTCGCCCGAGGATCGTCGCACCGGCGACGTGTTCCGCCTGGTCGAGCCCGAGGATCTCTTGAAGTTCGGCCTCATCCCCGAGTTTGTCGGCCGTCTGCCGGTCCTGGCGACGCTTGAAGACCTCGACGAGCCGGCGCTGATCCAGATCCTGACCGAGCCGAAGAACGCGCTGGTCAAGCAGTATCAGCGGCTGTTCGAGATGGAGAGTGTCGACCTGACCTTCCATGAGAATGCGCTGTCGGCGATCGCCAAGCGCGCCATCGAGCGCAAGACCGGCGCCCGTGGCCTGCGCTCGATCATGGAAGCAATCCTGCTCGACACCATGTTCGAACTGCCCGCTCTGGAAGGCGTGCGCGAAGTGGTGATTTCGGAAGAAGTGGTGACCGGCAGCGCCCGGCCGCTCTACATCTATTCCGAGCAGAAGGAAAAGAAGGGCAACGTCAGCGCCTGATCTGGCATCTGGCCTAACCTTTTTATGGAACGGCGCCCGCGGGGCGCCGTTTTGCTGTGGTGAGGTACCGATCCTTGTGACGGAGTGGATGAACGTACGTGTCGACCCTTGATCTTTGCCCCTCGTGCATCCAACTAACATCGGAAGGCCGAGGTGCCGAATTCTGTGCTGTAAAACTCCCGTCACAAACGGTGGTAGGCGGAACGATCCCCGGTCGTTAATATGAGATTCGCGGTTGGCTCAATTAGCGGCCGCGACATGAAAGGTTGGACAATGGCCAAAATATCCAAGGCTCCCAGCGACGGCGTCTTCGCAGTCCTCCCACTGCGCGACATCGTGGTGTTCCCGCACATGATCGTTCCGCTCTTTGTCGGGCGTGAAAAGTCGATCAAGGCGCTGGAAGAGGTTATGGGTCAGGAAAAGCAGATCCTGCTTGCCACCCAGATGAATGCCGCCGATGACGATCCCGAGCCCGATGCGATCTTCGACATCGGCACGCTCGCCAATGTGCTGCAATTGCTGAAGCTGCCCGACGGCACCGTCAAGGTGCTGGTCGAAGGCGCTTCGCGTGCCAAGATCGTCTCGTTCACCGACCGTCCGGACTTCCACGAAGCTACCGCCACGGCGCTGGTCGAGCCGGAGGAGGAAGAGGTCGAGGTCGAGGCGCTCGCCCGTTCGGTCGTCACCGACTTCGAAAACTACGTCAAGCTGAACAAGAAGATCTCGCCTGAAGTGGTGGGCGCCGCCAGCCAGATCGACGACTATTCCAAGCTCGCCGATACGGTTGCCTCGCACCTCGCCATCAAGATCCCCGAGAAGCAGGAGATGCTGGCCACGCTGTCCGTCAAGGAACGGCTGGAAAAGGCGATGGGCTTCATGGAAGCCGAAATCTCCGTCCTGCAGGTGGAGAAGCGCATCCGCTCGCGCGTCAAGCGCCAGATGGAGAAGACGCAGCGCGAATATTACCTCAACGAGCAGATGAAGGCGATCCAGAAGGAACTCGGCGAAGGCGAGGACGGCCGCGACGAGGCCGCCGAGATCGAGGCGCGCATCAAGAAGACCAAGCTCTCCAAGGAGGCCCGCGAAAAGGCGGAAGCCGAGTTGAAGAAGCTGCGGACGATGTCGCCGATGTCGGCGGAATCGACCGTCGTGCGCAACTACCTCGACTGGATCCTGTCGATCCCGTGGGGCAAGAACTCCAAGGTCAAGCAGGACCTGGCGTTTGCGCAGAACGTGCTCGACACCGATCATTTCGGCCTCGACAAGGTCAAGGACCGCATCGTCGAGTATCTCGCCGTGCAAAGCCGCCAGAAGAAGCTGAAGGGGCCGATCCTGTGCCTCGTCGGCCCTCCCGGCGTCGGCAAGACCTCGCTCGGCAAATCGATCGCCAAGGCGACCGGCCGCGAATTTATCCGCATGGCGCTTGGCGGCGTGCGTGACGAGGCCGAGATCCGTGGCCACCGCCGCACCTATATCGGTTCGATGCCCGGCAAGGTCATCCAGTCGATGAAGAAGGCCAAGAAGTCCAACCCGCTCTTCCTGCTCGACGAGATCGACAAGATGGGCCAGGACTTCCGCGGCGATCCGTCATCGGCCTTGCTCGAGGTGCTCGATCCCGAGCAGAACTCGACGTTCATGGACCATTACCTCGAGGTCGAATACGACCTGTCGAGCGTGATGTTCGTGACGACGGCGAACACGCTGAACATCCCTGCGCCCCTGATGGACCGCATGGAGATCATCCGTATCGCCGGCTACACCGAGGACGAGAAGATCGAGATCGCCAAGCGTCACCTGATGCCCAAGGTGATCCGCGACCATGCCCTGCAGCCGAAGGAATTCTCCGTCGGCGAAGACGCGATCCGCGGCATCATCCAGACCTACACCCGTGAAGCGGGCGTCAGAAGCCTGGAGCGCGAGCTGATGAAGCTCGGGCGCAAGGCGGTGACCGAGATCCTGAAGACGAAGAAGAAGACGGTGAGCATCACGGCGGCGAACCTCGCTGATTACCTCGGTGTTCCGCGCTTCCGCTTCGGCCAGGTCGAGGCTGACGATCAGGTCGGTGTCGTCACCGGTCTTGCCTGGACGGAAGTCGGCGGCGAGCTGCTGACGGTCGAAGGCGTCATGATGCCCGGCAAGGGCCGCATGACGGTGACCGGCAATCTGCGCGACGTGATGAAGGAATCGATCTCGGCGGCGGCCTCTTATGTCCGCTCGCGGGCCATCGATTTCGGCATCGAGCCGCCGCTGTTCGACAAGCGTGACATCCACGTCCACTTGCCCGAAGGCGCCACGCCGAAGGACGGTCCGTCTGCAGGTGCTGCCATGGCGACGGCCATCGTATCTGTCATGACTGGTATTCCGGTCCGGGCCGATGTGGCGATGACTGGCGAGATAACGCTTCGCGGCCGCATCTTGCCGATCGGCGGCCTCAAGGAGAAACTGCTCGCCGCACTGCGCGGCGGCATCAAGAAGGTGCTGATCCCGGAAGACAACGCCAAGGATCTGGCGGAGATACCGGACAATGTGAAGAACGGTATGGAGATCATTCCGGTCTCACGTGTCGGCGAGGTTCTGAGGCACGCGCTGGTGCGCATGCCGGAGCCAATCGAGTGGGTCGAGCCAGTCAATCCGCCGGCTTCCACCGATACCGTTGACGATGCTGGAAAGTCGCTTGCACATTAGAAACTACTAAAGTTGCAGTGCACAAAGAGAGAGCCGGGCCTTGAGCCCGGCTTTTTCATGTGAAAAACCCACCATTTCCGGGCTTTTTTCAACTTTTTTCCGGCTTTTTGACTTGGGTTTGCGAGCGCTTCTTTCTAAAGTCCCTCTCCTGCCGGATGAGTCGAAAGTTCCGGTTTTCTCATGGAAGGGAATTTTTATGAACAAGAACGAACTGGTTTCCGCTGTCGCTGAATCCGCGAGCATTTCGAAGGGTGACGCACAGTCGGCGGTTGAGGCGGTGTTCTCCGTCATCACTGGCGAACTGAAGAAGGGCGGCGATGTACGGCTCGTCGGCTTCGGAAATTTCACCGTCTCCAAGCGTGCGGCATCGACTGGCCGCAACCCGCAGACTGGCGCGGAAGTGAAGATTCCGGCGCGTACCGTGCCGAAGTTCTCGGCCGGCAAAGGCCTCAAGGACGCGGTCAACTAAAAATTTTTCAGAGAATGTTGAAAAGCCGGGTTCGCCCGGCTTTTCTTTTGCCTCGATGGCGGCAGGCCGTCAGCCCGCTGAGACGAGCCTTCAGCCCACCGGCGCATCCGCGCGCATCAGGCCTTCCTGCTTGAGGTCCGCCCACAGCGCCGCAGGCAGCTTGGCATCGAGCAGGGCGCGGTTGCTTTCGACTTCACTCGGCCGCTGGCCGCCGGGGATGACCGACACCACGGAAGGGTGCAGCAGCGGAAACTGCAGCGCCGCCTCGATCAGCCTGACGCCATGGCGCTGGCAGACGGCCTCGATGCGCCCGACGCGATCCATGATGTCCCTTGGCGCCTCGGAGTAATTGTAATAGGCGCCTGGCTTCGGCCCGGTCGCCAGGATGCCGGAATTGTAAGGACCGCCGAGAACGATGCCGATGCCGCGTTGCTCACAGAGCGGCAGGAAGGTGGCAAGCGCTTCCTGTTCCAGCAGCGTGTAGCGCCCGGCCAGCAGGAACAGGTCGAAGTCGCCACGCTCCGCCAGCGTCTGGCAAACCTCCCATTCGTTGATGCCGCCGCCGAAGGCCTTGATCACGCCCTGGTCGCGCAGCGCAACCAGTCCGTTGTAGCCCGAGGCCATGAATTCCTCGATGCGCTGGTCTGACGCCTCCTTGCTGCCATGGGTGAAGATGTCGAGGTCATGGACGAAAAGGATGTCGATGCGGTCGACGCCAAGCCGTTCCAGCGACGCCTCGAACGAGCGCATGACGCCGTCGTAGCTGTAGTCGTAGACCTCCTTGCGCGTCGGTGTGTCGAAGAACTTGCCGATGCCGGTTCGTTCCTCCGGCGGGCAGGCGCGCAACAGGCGACCGACCTTGCTCGACAGCACATAATCGTCGCGCTTCCTGCCGCGCAGGAAGGCATTGAGCCGTGTTTCGGCAAGGCCCAGGCCATAGAGCGGCGCGGTGTCGTAGTAACGGCAGCCGGTCGCCCACGCCGCCTCCAGCGTGGCGTTGGCATCCGCGTCGGGGACGGCGCGGTAAAGGTTGCCGAGCGGCGCGCTGCCGAAGCCAAGCTCGGTGAAGTCGAGGCCGCCATTGCCGATGCGGTCGAAATGCCGTGTCTTCATGTCGTGCTGATTTCCTGGATTGATTGTCTGACATGACACTATCACGCCGCTGGCTCAGCAAAAGCCGCCATGGCCGTTGGACAGGCATTTTCGCGGTGATAGCATGAACAAAAACAAGCCTTTTTCCGAAAGCGCGCAACCCGAAATCACCGGCCACAAACCCAGCCGGACAGATGGGACTCTCATGACGAATGCCGGCTCGGATATGTTTTCGACCGCCCTGCAAGAGCTGGGCGCCGTACTGGCGCGCGTCGACGAAGCCGGCATCGACACCGCCTGCGAAACCCTGGCCCGCGCGCAAAAGATCGTCGTCTATGGCTGCGGCCGCGAGGCGTTGCAGCTCAAGGGTTTCGCCATGCGCCTCTATCACCTTGGCCTTGAGGTGTCGGTGGTCGGCGACATGAACACGCCACCGCTTCGCCCAGCCGATGTCTTCCTGGTCAGTTCCGGCCCGGGCGAGACGACGACGGTGCTTACCTTGATGCAAGTCGCCCGCCAGGCCGGCGCCACCGTGCTTTTGCTCACCGCCGAGGCAGGCAGTAGTGCGGTCGCGCTTGCCGACTTCACCTTGCTGATCCCGGCGCAGACCATGGCGCGTGACCAGGGGCCACAAAAGACATCGCTGCTGCCGATGGGCTCGGTCTTCGAAGGGGCGCTGTTCCTGCTGTTCGAGGTGATGGTGCTGAAGCTCAAGGCGCTGACCGGCCAGTCGTCCGAGGCCATGCGCACCCGCCACACCAACATGGAATAGATCATGCGCTACGAACTGATGTTGCCGCACCAGATCCGCAAGGCGATCGCCGAGAACTGGCCGGTCGCTCTCCCGCTCGGCGTGCTCGAATATCACGGCGAGCACATGGCCGTCGGCATGGACACGCTGGCCGTCGTCAAGACGCTGGAGCTCTACGAGAAGGAGGCCGACATCGTCATCCTGCCGGCTTTCTACTACGGTGCGGCGAGCTATGTGGTGGCAGCACCTGAAGGCAACGGCTCGGTGCAGGTCGGCGGCAACCAGCTGGCGCCGTTCGCCGAAGAATTGTTCTACAGCCTGCTGCGCATCGGCTTTCGTAACATCAACGCCATCATCCACCACCAGACCGAGAACTTTGCCGCCGGCATGCCGACCGATCTCGCCTTCAAGGCCGCCGGCCGCCAGGCGATCTTCCGCTTCCTCGAGAAGCAGCGCGGCGAGGGCTGGTGGGGCTCAGACGAGATGGCCGATTATTATGCCGGGCACGCCGCCGGCGAGAATTTCTTCAACTGGGTGCAGGTGCACCCGCTGATGTCGGCTGCCATGAACGGGAAGTATCCGTTCGATCACGCCGGTGTTGGCGAGACATCATTGATGCTAGCACTGTGTCCGGAAGCGGTCGATGCCGGGCGTTTTGGCGAGAATACCGCGTGGTATACGGCGAGTGCGCCGGAGGCCTCGGCGGAGCTGGGGCGAAAGGGTGTGGCGATGATCATGGATCACCTGAGGGCGATATTGGGGCGCTAGCAGACAAAGTCGCTCTGTAGCGATCCTTCACACCCCCCTCTGTCCTGCCGGACATCTCCCCCGCAAGGGGGGAGATCAGATGTCATTTCCGCTTTCGTCATCACCTACGTCGCAAGAAAAGCGATGCAGCCAAAGCTGCCGATCTCCCTCCTTGCGGGGGAGATGGCCGGCAGGCCAGAGGGGGGTGCTGTCCCGCCGAGGTCAACAGTAGAGGGGCACGCCGCCTCTCGCCCTACTTCACCGCGCCCGCCGTCATGCCCATGATCAGATACCGCTCCAGCGCAATCCCGATGACCGCCAGCGGTGCGATCGCGGCGGTGGCAAGCGCCGCCATCGACCACCAGTTGATGCCTTGCGAGCCGGTCTGGCTCGCCACCATCACCGGAATGGTCTTGGCGTCGGTCGACGTCAGGAGTGCCGCAAAGAAGTACTCGTTCCAGCACAGCACCATCGCCAGGATGAAGGCGGCGACCATGCCCGGCAGCGCAATCGGCATGACGATACGGAAAAAAGCGCCCCAGATCGAGAGGCCGTCGACCAGCGCTGCCTCCTCGAGCTCGACCGGGATCGAGTTGAACTGGTCGCGCATGATCCAGATGACGATCGGCAGCACCATCAGCGTGTAGAGCAGGATCAGGCCGATGCGTGTGTCGAGCAGACCGACTTCGCGGTAGAGCACCAGGAAGGGCAGGGCGAGCACCACCGGCGGTAGGATCAGCTGCGACAGGAAGAAGAAGGAGATGTCCTCGTTCTTGAACCAGGCGAACTGATAGCGGTAGCGGGTCAGCCCATAGGCGGCGAGGCTGCCAATGACGATGGCGAGGCTCGACGCACCGACCGAGGTGATGACCGAATTCATGAAGCGCTTGAAAAACTCCTCCCGCACCGTCGAGGTCTGGAAGATCGAATCCGGCGACAGGCCGAGCGAGCGCCAGCCCTTCCAGTCCGGTTGGAAGTCGACGAACGGAATGAGGTGTCCTTGCGTGACATCGACCGCGGTCTTGAACGAGGTGGTGATGGTCCAGTAGATCGGGAACAGGCAGATGAAGGCCCAGAACGCCAGCGCGCCATAGATGAAGATGCGATTGGCCAGAAAACCCAGCGGTGAGCGGATTTCCGAGGCAGCATAGTCGGTGGTCTGGACGCTCATTGTGCCTCGTCAGTTCACGTTGCGCACGAAGCGATTGGCGAATTTCAACAGCCAGGTCACGAACACGACGATGATGACAAGATAGGCCATCGCCAGCATGGTGCCGTAGCCGACATTCGAACGGTCGCGGTATTCGCGGTAGATGAAGCTCGACACCGAATCCGTGGCGCCGCCGGGGCCGCCGGAGGTGACGGTAATGATGATGTCGGCAAGCTTCAGCTTGAAGATGATGCGCAGGATCACCGCCGTGACCGACACCGGCAGCATCAGCGGGAAGGTGACCTGCCAGAAAGTCTGCCAGGGCGTGGCGCCATCGACGCGCGCCGCTTCCAGCACGTCGCGCGACATCGCCTGCAGGCCGGCAAGCAGCATGATCATCATGAACGGGATGAAGGTCCAGGCGTCGAGCACCATGATCGAGATGCGGGCGGTGATCGGGTTGGAGAAGAAGGCGGGGTTTTCCCAGCCGACATGGCGCGCCAGCGTCGCCGCCGGCCCGAAACGGTACTCCATCAGCGATTTGCCGATCATCCACGACACCGCGACCGGCGACAGCATCAGCGGCATCAGGAAGACGACTCGGAAGAATTTGCGCGCCCGGATCTGCGCGTTGAGCAGCAGCGCCAGGCCGAAGGCAATCACATACTCAACCAGCACGGCGAGCACATAAAGCACCATGTTGAACAGCGCGTTGCGGTAGTAGGGATCGGCCAGCATCTGCCAGAAATTGTCGAGCCCGTTGAACTTGCGGCCGGAAAAGGACGACAGGTTCCAGTCGGTCAGCGCGATATAGAAGCCGAACAGCGTCGGGAAGATCACCATGGCGATGGTGAACAGCAGCGCCGGCAGCAGGAACAGCGCGCGCTGGCCGTCCTCGCCGCGCGTCAGCACCTGGCCGATGCCGAGCGCCACCCCCCACAGAACATATGCATAGACGATGGGACGCCAGGTCTCGAAGCCGAGCGTGGTGATCTCGTTCTTGTAGAGGATCTCAAACGCGATCACCGCCAGCAGGCCAAGCGTGGCGGCCGCCATCAGGGCAAAACCCGCCCGCTTGCGGGCCGGCGAGATCAGATCGGCTGGGCCGGCGTTGGCCGGCCATGCATTGGTGGTCTGGTCAGCCACGCGTCCCCGTCCGTTTAAAAAATCAAGCCTGCGACCGGCCCGAGCCGGTCAGGTCCGGCGGCTTGCACCGCCGGACGTGTTGTCACGATAGGATCAGCCTACACGCCGAGCGAGGCCTTGTAGAGCTTGATCTGGTTTTCGCGGCCGATCTGGTCGGTCAGCTTCTCCCAGGCCGCGGCAATGGCGTCGGCGCCTTCCTGCGCCTTCATCTTGCCGGCGAATGTGTTGGCCAGAATGTCCTCGGCAGCCGAATAGTACTGGAAGATGCCGGGGATGCGCGGCTCGATCGCCGCGTTCGGATGGTTGTAGCTGTCGGCTTCCGACTTCAGATACGAGGTGATGAACGCCTCGTCGTAGCCTGCCGCCACCCATTCGGGAATGTCGAAATGCGAGTTGCGGTAGGGCTGGAAGCCGGACGGATACATCGCCGTCCAGATTGACAGGTCCTTGCCGCCGAGATGAGCGGCGGCCGACCATGCCGCTTTTTTCTTCTTTTCGTCCGTATCGACGCGGGCCATGACGTAGACGCCCCAGCCGAGATAGGCGCAGTTCGGCGCATAGTTCGGGCCGCTGGCGAGTTTGTCCCAGGCGCCGGTCTTGGCATTGTAGACGTCGTCGGACCCCGGCAGGATCGAGAAGCCGGTGACGTCGCCGATGACCGAGCTATCGTTGGTCTTGACGTTGGAGCCGACGTCGCCCCACCAGGTGACCATCGAACCGGTGCCGGCCAGGAACTGCTGGAAGGCTGTCGTGTTCGGGTCGGCGTTGATCTGGTCGGCGGGCTCCGACGGCAGCGCGTCGATGACGTCCTGGATGGCGCGCACCCAGGCCGGATTGTTGATGCGCGGCTTCATCGTGTCGGCATCGAACAGCCAGGCCTTGTCGTCGGGATGCTTGGCATAGGCGGTGGCGCGGCTGCCGAGGAAGTAGAAGCCGAAACCGCCCCAGGCCTTGGGCGCATCGAGATAGCCGAAGACGTCCTGGTCCTTGAACTTCTTGCCCTTGAGGAATTTTGTGACGGCCTGGACTTCCTGCCAGGTCTTCGGCACACCCCATTCGGTGGCCGCGCCGCCGTCCTTCCACGCCTTGGCGAGGTCGGCATCGGCAAAAACGTCGGTGCGGTAATTGAAGTTGTGCGCATCGCCATCGACGGTGATCCGGTACTGCTTGCCGTCCCAGGTGCCGACCGGCGGCTGCAGATAGGCCACGACATCCTTCATGTCGATCTGCTCTTTGACCCAGTCGGGCATCTCGGACGTCAGGCCCTTGCCGCAGACATCGCCTTCGAAGGGCGCGCCCATCTCGATGATGTCGAAGTCGACGGTGCCGGTGGCGATCGACTGCTGCAGGCGGGCATTGTAGTCGGCCTGCGCCAGGTCGATCCAGCTGATCTTGGCGCCGGTATAGGCCTCCCACGGCTTCAGGAAGCCGCGGAACAGCACATTGTGCAGGTTCTGGTTGTTGAGGCCCATGAAGGTGAGCTCGACGCCGGCGAATTCGCCTTCCTTGACGTTGGCCTTGGTGGCTTCCAGGCAGAGTTCGCCGACCTTCTGGAAATCGGCATCCGTCGGCTGACCCTTGCCGACGCCGGGGATCTGCAGAATTTTGGAGCGTAGCTCGCTGGCGGCTTCAGCCGGGCGGGTGAAAGCGCCGAGCCCAGCACCCGATGCGGCGGCGATCGCGGCCATCGAGGCCGCGCCTTTGAGTATGTCACGCCGGGTGGCACCCGCGCGGACGAGTTTTTCGTACAGACCGACTCTCATCTATTCCTCCCAGAACAACAGTCGTGAATTAAAATGCCAACCCCTCCGACGCCGAAACGTCGGCGGTTCTCCTTTATCATACGGGGACGTGGGACCCCACCCTGCGTCGCCTGGAGCTCCGATTTTCGGATAAAAATCCGACTGCCGGATTGGCAACAGCCAATATTTGCGTAATCGATTACCTTGTCAACACGAATGGCTTTTTATCGATAACATACCGACTTGCCCTTGCCGTTGGCAATGGCTAGCTTCACCGCGAGAAAAGGGGGGACGATGGCTCAAGTCGCGATCAGCAATGTGGCCAAGGCGTTCGGAACCGTCAAGGTCCTGCACGAGGTCAGCGTCGATATCGCCGATGGCCAGTTCGTGGTGCTGGTCGGCCCGTCGGGCTGCGGCAAGTCCACGCTGCTCAGGATGGTGGCCGGGCTGGAGACCGTGTCCGGCGGCACGATCGCCATTGGCGAGCGCATCGTCAACAATCTGC
Organism: Mesorhizobium sp. C416B; assembly: GCF_030323165.1. NCBI lineage: Bacteria > Pseudomonadati > Pseudomonadota > Alphaproteobacteria > Hyphomicrobiales > Phyllobacteriaceae > Mesorhizobium > Mesorhizobium sp. C416B. Next base: position 714,926 of record NZ_CP100471.1, on the reverse strand, counting down.
CGCCGGCCAAGCGCGACATCGCCATGGTGTTCCAGAACTACGCGCTCTATCCGCACAAGACGGTGGAGCAGAACATGGCGTTTGCGCTGAAGCTGCGCAAGACCGATCCGGCCGTGGTCGCCGAGCGGGTCAAGCGCGCCGCCGACATTCTCGACCTCAATCCGTACCTGAAACGCTATCCGCGCCAGCTCTCCGGCGGCCAGCGCCAGCGCGTCGCCATGGGCCGCGCCATCGTGCGCAACCCGCAGGTCTTCCTGTTCGATGAGCCGCTCTCCAATCTCGACGCCAAGCTGCGCGTGCAGATGCGCACCGAGATCAAGGAACTGCACCAGCGGCTGAAGACCACCACCATCTACGTCACCCACGACCAGATCGAAGCCATGACCATGGCCGACAAGATCGTGGTCATGCGCGACGGTCGTATCGAGCAGGTCGGCGCGCCATTGGAATTGTTCGACCGGCCGGCCAATCTGTTTGTCGCCGGCTTCATCGGCTCGCCGTCGATGAACCTGCTCAAGGGCGTGGTGCGCAAGGGCGACAAGGTCGAGATAGCGGGCACGCTGTTCCCGATCGCGGCCGGCAGCGCCGCCAAGGAGGGCCAGGCCGTGGTCTATGGCGTGCGGCCCGAGCATCTCGAAATCCATGCCGACGGCGTGCCAGCAAAGATCTCGGTGGTCGAGCCGACCGGTTCCGAAACGCTGGTCTTCGTGCGTTTCGGCGAGGGCGAGATGGTGGCGCTGTTTCGCGAGCGCCACGACTTCAAACCCGGCGACACGCTCAATCTCAAGCCGCGCCTCGACCAGGTCCATCTCTTCGACGCCGAGACCGGCAACCGGCTCTGATTTCCAATCGACTTTGACCAAACCTGTTTGACGAGGACTGCCATGCTCAAAGGGATCAACCCATTGCTCAATGCCGATGTGCTCCAGGCGCTCAGGGCAATGGGACACGGCGACGATCTGGTCATCGCCGACACCAATTTCCCCGCCGATTCGGTGGCAAAGCAGACCGTGCTCGGCAAGCTGCTGCACATCGACGCCTCGGCGGCCGATGTGGTCAAGGCGGTGCTGTCGCTCTATCCGCTGGACACTTTCGTCGACGATGCGGCCGCGCGCATGGAGATCGTCGGCAAGCCGGACGAGATCCCGCCGGTGCAAAAAGAGGTGCAGAAGGAGATCGACAAGGCGGAAGGCAAGGCCTGGCCGATGATCTCGGTCGAGCGCTATGCCTTCTACGAGCGCGCCAAGAAAGCCTATTGCGTCATCCAGACCGGCGAGCGCCGCTTCTATGGCTGCTTCGCCTTTCGCAAGGGCGTCGTGCCGCCGGACGCCGAGTAGGGCCATGGCGTCGGGCAAACCCGTCGTCATTCTGGGCGTTTTCGTCGCCGACACCGCCTACCGCGCCGATCGACAGCCGCGCATGGGTGAAACCATTCTTGGTAATTCCTTCAAGCTGGGACCGGGCGGCAAGGGCTCGAACCAGGCGGTGGCGGCAGGCAAGCTCGGCGCGGACGTCACCTTCCTGACCCGGCTTGGCGTCGATGCTTTCGCCGACATGGCCAAGGCGACCTGGGCAGAGGCGAGCGTCAAATCCGCCGTCATCGAGACGCCGCAAAGCTATACCGGCGCGGCCTATATCTTCATCGAGGAGACAACCGGCAACAACGCCATCATCGTCAGCCCGGGTGCGGCGATGCTGATCTCGCCTGAAGACATCGAGGCCAACGCCGGCCTGATCGGCGGCGCCGGCGTCTTCGTCACCCAGCTCGAGCAGCCGATCGACGCGGCACTGCGCGCACTCGAAATCGCGCGCGGTGCAGGGGTGACCACCATCCTCAATCCGGCGCCGGCGGCCAAGCTGCCGGACCGCATCTATACGCTTTGCGACTATGTCACCCCCAACGAGACCGAGGCCGAAGAGCTGACCGGCATCAAGGTTTCTTCGATCGACGAGGCTCGCCGCGCCGCCGACAGCCTGCTCAAAAAGGGCGTCGGCTCGGTCATCATCACGCTCGGCGAAAAAGGCGCGCTGCTGCACACGGCCGCTCGGTCCGACCATGTTCCCGTGGTCAGTGCCGGTCCGGTGGTCGAAACCACCGGCGCGGGCGATGCCTTCAATGGCGGCCTGGCCGCCGCACTCGCCAAAGGCGTGGAGCCGCTGCAAGCCGTCCGCTTCGCCTGCGCCGTCGCCGGCATTTCGGTGACAAGGCCGGGTACGGCGCCATCCATGCCGACGCTGCATGAGGTCGAGGCGCTGCTGGCCGAGGGGTGAGGTCGTTGCGGGAGAGATCGAGTTCAGATCCGACCGGATCTGAATTGCCTCATGCAAGACCATGATTCTAGACGATTATGTCACATTTCTCCTGAGGAGAAATGGCGCGAGTGACGGGGCTCGAACCCGCGACCTCCGGCGTGACAGGCCGGCGAAAACGCCTGATTAATCAACGACTGATTCAATTCCTTACGCTCTCGAATTTGCGGGAAAAAGCGCGAAATTGAAACATGCTTATCAGAACTCCTCGTCGTAATCCGCGAGTCATTAACTTCCGATCCTCAGCTTATCGACGACGCGTCCGGGGGGTGCACGATCCTTCTGACGACGACGGGCACTGCGCGCGCGTATTTGTAGCAAGCCGCCAGGCTGAAGCTACACAACCGCCGGGCATGTTACTGCCTCGGATCATTAATTTTTCGCTAGCGTTTGATTAAGCCCCTTAGAGCCGGACGTCTGGGCGTTTTGTAATGCACGGCAATAGCCGGGCGGGCGCCGGTCGCCTCCGTCATGTCGCCGCTGCGCCGCGTCAGGCTTTTTTCTCACCAAGCCCGAAAAGTGTTTTCGAGAACTCCCATATCGTCTCCGCGCAAGGTTTCGCACCAATGCAGCGAGAGCTTGGGGCAAGGAGCCCGGCATTGATCGCCAGGGCTCCTGAGAGAACGGTGGACTCGGCGTCAGAGTCTCGTCGGTGGCCTTTTTCCAAGTGCCAGATTGAGGAGCGACACAGCTTCGTCGCGGCCAAGTTCGGAAGCCCATGTGTTCATCGTGCAAAAGCGCGAAATCTCGTAATGCTCGAGGGCTTGGGCAACAGCTAGAAGGCCGGCATCTAGTGCAGGCGCGCCCTTGTATTCTTCCATGATCTCGGCGCCTTCATCCGTGATGCCGACGATAGCCGCGCAGGTCTTTGCCTGTGGCTTCTTGCCGATCTCTTCGAGAACCTCTGGGGCCTATTAGCTGCCGTTCAGCATTCGATACGCCCCGAAATCGCGGTCACGCGTCTGGTGCCACCGTCGCCCATTGCTCGCCCAAATTGCAGATCCTTAGCGGGAGAGCGCTTCTGCTCTCACCACTCGCAGGCACGAGATATTTCGGTGTTGGGCGTGATGCACCTTTTTTCTCCGTCGATCAAAAATGGTGGGGCGGGAGATTCGCTCCCTTTTCGCGCCCCCTAAAAGCAGACGCTTGATTCGTTGACTGACCCTTGGGCGAAATTGTCTGTCCGCAAGCCAAGTATGTTCCGGAAACCAACAAGACCATCAGCGTCGAGTCGAGAATATCATGGCCGACAAGGATGCCTGTCATCCCTCCAGCAACGTATATTATGACGGTGACCACCATTATGGTGGCGCCAAAACGTTCCAGCGGATCAGCACTGATGCGCAGGACTCTTGTCGCATTCCGGATCGTCACGACGAATATTGCAGCCAATGTCAGCGCACCTGCGAGTCCGGCCTGCACCAAAGCCGTAAGGAAGCCGTTGTGAAAGTGGTTGAAGCCTTCGGTGGCGCCAAAGCGCTGTTTGAACCCCTGCCTTGAAAGCATCCGGCCGGCGGCCATTCCGTGACCAAAAACGGGCGCTTGGCGAAAGGCATCGAGCCCGACGTCCCACAACCCGACCCGCAACCCGAGCGGCGTGGTATAATCGCCGTTGACGGCGAGGGCATTCCAGTCCTCGAACAGGACATGTGTGCGATCGGCGACAATCGGAGACGTAATTGCCGTGATGATCAATGTCGATGCGCCGGCAATCACCAGCAACTGCTTCATGTCTGATCGGAAGACCCTTTCGCGATGGGTCACAAGCACCGCTACCAGCGCGATGAGCAAGGCCACCCAGACCATGCGCGAGCCCGAGTAGAGTGTCGCCACCACACCGGCAAGCGCGGCGGCCGTGAGCGGCTTCCACGCTTTCTCGACCCCAGACAGAGCACCTGTAAGACACATCATCACGGCCAGGCAGGTGACCGTGGCAAACACGATGGGGTTTCCGGCCCCACCTTCGGGTCTCAGCATCCCAATCCAGTGGTATTGGACGATGGCCAGCACCAGTGCCCCAACACATGCTGCGGCGCTGGCACGAACGGCAGTGCGTGCGAGGCTCTCCTTGTCCATGATGCTCCACGTCGAATAGGAAATCGGGAACAACAGCAAGGTCATCAGGGGCAAGAAATGAGTGGCATCGGCCCGCAGCGTCCCGTTTACGATCGACGCCAGGATCTGGGCGGCGCAATAGGCATAGATGGCAGTGGTCATGGCAAGCATAGGCCGATCAATGTTAAGGCGCCGCCGGCCGGCCGCCAGCAGCGCCAATGACCAGAGCGCGCCGCCATGGAAGACGAAGCTCACCACCGAACCGAATACCGGCGGCGAAAAGAAGCAGGCGATCGAGAAATACTGGTTGACCTGGTCAGTCGTGAAATGGCGACGGAGCGATTTAAACAGGGTTCAATGCCTTTGCTTCGTTGGCTTCCAGGTCGCCTGAGGGTCGGTTCGAACGACCCTGGCGCACGTCGGTTCGCCTCTCCCTCCCGTATAGCTGCTCGCTTTCGCGTCTGATAGTGCCGAACGTCTCGTCCCTTCCGACGGCATGAGAGGGCACCGCAAAGACTAAACCGCCCGGGCTCACCACCCATCACGCTGCGATCGCGTTTGAAAATCCCTTGGTCGCTCCCCGCCAGGACTGGAACATCAACACGTCCCAGAGTAGATATTGGTTGTTTTGGTGCCCGGAGAGGTGTTCGAACCAGGCACGCCGGATCGCTTCAGGCCGGAAGAATCCGTCTTCGCGCAGCCGGCGCTCGTCGAGCAACTCCTCGGCCCATTCGCGCAAAGCGCCGCGCAACCAGGAATCAATGGGCACGCCGAAGCCCATCTTGGGGCGTTCGACAAGCTCTTTTGGAAGATGCCTGTAAAGCAGCTGTCGCAGAGGCCACTTGGTCTGGCCGCCGGCGCGCAGAATTGAGAGCGGTAGCGACAGCACGAAGCTTATGAGTCGATGGTCGAGAAACGGTACACGTGTTTCAAGACTGACGGCCATGGCGGCGCGATCGACCTTCACCAGTATGTCGTCGGGTAGATAGCTCATAAGATCGATGTACATCATCCGCTCGACGCTACCGGGCAAATCCGGCAACGGTTCCAGGCCGGTCAGCATTGTTGGCGGCTCGACCGCATCCGAGATGATCTCGGTCGGGTCCCAGTGCGAGCACAGGCGACGGTAGACATCGTCCATGGTCCGCAGCGAAAGCACAGACGCGGCTTTGTGGATCATGTCGCCGACGCGTTCGCGGCGCAGGCGTTGCGGGAGGAGCGGCATGATCCCGCCCGCGAGGTTGTTGTAGAGGCCGGCCGACGGCAATGTCGCCAGGCTAGCAGACGCGCGGCGCAGACCGACCGGAATTCGGGACAACTTGTTCCAGAACGCATCGGCGAGCGCGTAGCGGTTGTAGCCTGAGAACAACTCGTCGCCGCCGTCACCCGATAACGCCACGGTAACGCTGCCACGTGCCAGTTTCGAGACGAGGAAAGTCGGGATTTGCGAGGAGTCAGAGAAAGGCTCGCTATAGATGCCCGACAGTTGCGGCACCACGTCGAGCGCGTCGCGCTGGTTGAGATAGAGCTCTGTATGATCGGTGCCGAGATGGCGCGCCACTTGCTTGGCATGGTGCGCCTCGTTGTAGCCGACGTCCTCGAAGCCGATTGTGAAGGTGCGCACCGGCCGCGCACTGATCGACTGCATGACTGCCACGACCGCGGAAGAATCGATGCCGCCAGATAGGAAGGCGCCAAGCGGCACGTCGGCGATCATCTGCCCTTCAAGTGAGCGGCGCAGATGACGCTCGACCTCGTCGACCACCTCTTCAGAGCTGCCCAGGAAAGGCTCGCGCCGGCCTTGCGCTGCGACGTCGCTGGCGCGCCAGTAATTTTCGACGCGCGGCTCATTCATAGGATCGGAGAGGACGAGTAAGTGGCCGGGTCTCAGTTTCCGTATGCTCTGATAGATGCTGTAGGGCGCGGGGATGTAGTTGTGGCGCATCATCAGCGCCAACGCATTGCGGTCTATCTCCGGGCGCCAGTCCGGCAGAGGTTGAAAGGCGCTGAGTTCCGAGGCAAACGCGAAGGCCTTGCCGACACGGCCGTAGTAGAGCGGCTTTTCACCCACGCGATCGCGACCGAGAACCAGAGTTCTTTCACGCCGGTCCCAGACGCCAAAAGCAAACATACCGGCGGCCAGTTCGAGTGCTTTTTTGGTCCCTAGCTCTTCGATGGCGACCAGGAGGACCTCGGTATCGGAATGTCCACGCCACGCGTGTACACCAAATTGCTGGTCAAGGTGCGCCCGCATCTCGCCGTGATTGTAGACCTCGCCATTGAAGACAATGACATAGCGGCCTGTGTGAGAGATCATTGGCTGGGCGCCAGCCGAGGACAGGTCGATGATGGCAAGGCGGCGCTGGCTGAGCGCGACGCCCGCCTCGGCGTCGCTCCAGACCCCGTCGCCGTCGGGTCCACGATGTCGGATGTGGTCGGCCATCCGACGCACAGTATGGCCGCCGCCGCTCGTCGCAGCCGCTCCACCCACAATGCCGACGATACCGCACATCCGCCGTTACAGCTCCATATCGGCTTGCCCAAGTTATCCGCGCGTCACCAGACTGGGAAGAAGCCCGTGGCTATAAATCTATCCGCTCGAAACACCATTCACCACAGCCGGTGCCGAAAAGGCCAACTCCCGGCAGCACATTGAAACGCCGATCCGTGCGAAACCCAAGATTTTCCACAATCCGCTCCAACTCGCTGGCTAACGCGGATTGATAGGGATAGCCGCCAAGCCAGTCGTCGACATCCGCCAGAAATTCCATGCCTCGGCGCGCGCGGTAGTTCCTTACAAACGATATCGGGTCCCGGTGGCGCAGGGTCCTTGCGACCATATAAGCCGAGACAAAGACCGCCTTGATCGGCGGCCGTACCCATCGATGCGAGGCGTAGAACCTCTTTTCGACCGTCCATAGTCCGCACAGCGGCGTCTTAAGATAGATCGCAATACCCAGTCGCCCAGAGCGGCCGACCAAGCCAGCCGCATTGGCGATCGCTGTCCACATATCTCCGGTATGGTGGAGGACCCCCCATGAATAGACGACATCGAACGTGCCGGTGGGCAGCGAGGATCTGTCAAGGATATCGGCCCGCTCAACGGTCCAATCGGCATCGGGTGCAAACCGGGACAGGACGGCCCTGGTCGTCTCCACGCAATCCGCGTCATAATCGAGTGCTGTGACTTTCGCCGCGCCGAGCCGGAGTGCGGCCGCTGAATGCAGCCCCGAGCCGCAGCCGATGTCCAGAAAAGTCATGCCGTTGAGGTCACCCGCCAGTCGACCAAGATCCTCACACGCCCGGTCCAGATGTTCGGCCTCGAAACGCGCGGCAAGCTCGGACCAGTTGCGGCCGAAATCATAGCGCGCGTTCATTTGTCGCCCACCTGTCGTCCTTTTTGCGTGGCACCGCCTCTGCGGATCATACCCGATAGTACTCCCGATACCATTCGCAAAGCGGAGAACTCCGACCTCTATTGGAATCCGGCCTGGATCCCGTCGCCTCCTCGAGCGAACTGACATCGACGAAAGTTGCCGGCACGTCACCCGGCTGCAGCGGCATGGGATTGCGGTTCGCCTTTAGTCGGAGCGCGTTCTCCAGCACCGCGATGAGCCGTTCAGCTGAACTGGCGAACTGCCGTCGATATTGTGGATTCTGAACGGCGCGTTGCTGATCGCTGGATCCGGCGACGCTTTCCCACTGCGGGTTGGGTGTCGCGGGCTGACGCATGGCGCGGACGATGCCTTCGACAATATCGCCGACATAAGTGAAATCGCGCTGCATGTTGCCATGGTTGAAGAAGTCGATCGGCTCGCCAGCGACGATGGCCTCAGCGAAGATGAGCAGGGCCATGTCTGGCCGTCCCCACGGACCATAGACGGTGGAGAAGCGTAATCCTGTCGTGGGCAGTGCAAACTGATGGCTGTATGTATAGGCCATCAGCTCGTTTGCCTTCTTGATGGCGGCGTAGAGGCTGAGCGAATGGTCAGCCGAATCGGCCACGCAAACGGCATGCGCGTGCTGCGGCCGTAGATCGAGCTCGATGACGCATAGACAAGATGGTTCACCGAGGCGTGCCATCCCAGGCCGATAACAGCAATGCGTTCGGACATAGGCAGGTTTCCTCAGGTAGTGAGTCGACGTCCTTGTATGGTAGGCGTTACGTCAATTCAACGACACGCTGTTGCCAAGGGGCAAGTCTCCGCTCGAAAGCAACTCTGAGACACTTTTGGCGAAGCATCTGCTCGATGTTGTGGATAACATGCGCCATGATTGGGTTTTGCGTGTCAAAAATCTACAAGGGTCGGATGGGTCGCGAGCAATCACCCCAAGAAATGACTGCATGAAACGAATCGTCGTCATCGTCAGCGAACCAACGTCCCTCGCAAGCACCAGGGGACACTTGCTTCTTGCGCTGCGCGATTCCGGGTACGAAGTTCATGCCATGGCGCCGGTCGACGCCATGACCATCCGTTGGCTGGCCGAGAACGGCGTCCACTTTCATCCATTGCCAATGGAACGAGCCGGGATTGCTCCGTTCGGCGATACGGTGTTGGCTTTTCGTCTCCACAACCGGCTAAGAAAACTCAAGCCTCAGGTGGTGTTGACCTGTGCAATCAAGCCGATCGTCTACGGCATCCCGGCTGCGTTGCTTGCCGGGATCCAGCGACGGCACGCACTTGTCACCGGCCTCGGCTACGCCTTCACGGACCGGCACAAGTCACCACGCTGGAGGATGGTAAACGCAGTGGCTCGGCTCCTCTATGCCGCAAGCCTTCGGGTTGCCACCACGGTCACCTTCCAGAACGACGATGACCGCAACGACTTCCGTCGCCTTGGGCTGCTCGGGCGGACCCAAGCTAATGTCGTCAACGGCTCGGGAGTCGATCTAGACCGATTCAAAGTCGCGCCACTACCCGATCAGCCGCGATTTCTGATGATTGCACGCCTGCTGCGTGACAAAGGCCTCGCCGAATATCTGGGTGCGGCGACGCTGGTTAGGGCTGTCAGACCTGACGCCCGTTTCCACCTCGTCGGAGATATGGATCCAAACCCCTCGGGGTTTCCATTATCGGAGGTTGAGGAGGCAGTCGCCGGCGGAGCCATCCGTTATCACGGACCGGTCGAGGACGTCCGTCACATCATCGCGGATACGCGTATCTTCGTGCTTCCGTCGTATCGCGAGGGGACGTCGCGATCGGTTCTGGAGGCCATGGCGATGGGGCGCCCGGTGATCACAACGGATGCGCCGGGTTGCCGGGCGCCAATCGTGCCCGGGGTCAACGGGCTGCTGGTTCCGGTTGGTGCCACCACATCGTTGGCTGAAGCCATGATCCGCTTGATAGACAACCCCGACGAAGCCGTATCCATGGGCAAGAACAGCCGATCGATTGCCGAACAGCGCTATGATATTCAGAAAGTTACAGCTGACATGATGGGCATCATCGAAGGGGGAGACCGAGCCGCAGGATGACATTCACAGGCAACCCATCGTCGAATCGGTACGAGTTCGGAGCCAATTGGGCGTCGTTCGTCGACAAACACTACTCGACTGAACGTCGGCAGGTGGCGGCCGACAAGCTTCTGTCCTTCCTCGGCAAGCAGAGCCTGGAAGGAATGGATTTTCTCGATATCGGCAGCGGCAGCGGGCTACACTCGCTTGCCGCCTTCGACGCAAAGGCGGATCGGATACATTCCTTCGACTTTGATCCGCTTTCGGTAAGTACCACCGGCAGGCTTCGCAAATTGGCCGGGGACCCGCCGAACTGGGCCGTCGAACGAGGTGACGTTCTCGATGCCGACTATCTTGAGGCGCTGGGCACTTGGAGCTTGGTCTATTCATGGGGCGTGCTCCATCACACTGGCGCCATGTGGCAAGCAATTGAGAATGCTGCACGAAGGGTAGGGCCTGGCGGCCTTTTCTTCATCGCTCTCTATTCGTCGAATGTCGTAACGCCTTCCGCGCAATTCTGGCTCAATGTAAAACGTCGGTACAATGCCGCCAACCCTCGTCAAAGGCGATGGATCGAATGCTGGTACATCTGGCGTTTCGGCCTTGGCAGAAATCCACTTCGGCTGCCAATGCTCCTGAAGCAGATTCGCGAGAAGAAAAAAGGTCGCGGCATGAGTTACATGACCGACGTCCGCGACTGGCTGGGAGGGTGGCCAATGGAGTTCGCCGACGACCAGGCCGTGATCGACTTCTTGAAGCAACGGTTCGATTTCGAAATCGTCAGGATATCCACCGGTGAAGCCTGCACGGAATTTCTCTTCCAGAACCCTGGCAAGGTGCAATCCAAACCGAACTGACGTGGCGGCCTTGCTGCACCGGCGGCGCCAGCCCGATCAGGCACGTTGCCGAACCCGTCCACGCGATGCATTCAAGCGATCTGTCCGCCGGTTGTCGTCGAGATATGCGGCTGGCGGTGTTCAAGGGTTACGATCTCGTCGCAACTTTCAACTGTCGTGAGACGGTGTGCGATGATCAATATTGTCAGATCGGTGGGCAGTTCTCGGATCGCCTCCATGACTGCCGCCTCGGTCTCCATGTCGAGAGCGCTCGTCGCCTCGTCGAAGACGAGCACAGATGCCTGTTTGTACAAAGCCCTCGCGATGCCTATTCGCTGGCGTTGACCTCCCGACAGGCGGACGCCGCGCTCGCCAACACGCGTCTCGTAGCCCTGCGGCAAGCTTTCTATGAAGTCCGCCAACGCGGCCTGCTGCGCCGCGCTGCGGACGCGCTCGTGGTCGGTCCTGGCAGGGTCGATGCCGAAGGCGATATTGTCTGCGATGGACGCATCCGCCAGGAATATGCTTTGTGGCACATGTGCGATCTGTCTTTGCCAGGCACGTCGCGTAGCGCCGTCCAACGTCTGCCCGTCGATCTCGATCGCTCCGCTGGTCGGTTCCAGCAAACCCATGATCAGATCGACCGTCGTGCTCTTGCCGCTGCCGGTCTTGCCTACGAAGCCGACCTTGGTCCCCTTCGGGATTTTGAGATTGAAGCCTTCGAGTATCGGCGGCTGGTCGGAGGCGTAACGAAACGACACGTCCTTGAGTATGATCGCTTGTTCGAATGGCAGGCGCCTGGCTGGAGGCTCGTTCCATTCGGGGCCAAGTGGTGCTTCCAGCGCCTGGAGCACAACTTCGGCGCCGGCAAGATTGCTGAGTATCAACGCCCAATTGCCGTATACAAGCTGCATCGATGGCAGCAGACGCTGGGCTCCAAGCACGAATGTTCCAAGTATTGGCAGTACCTCGCCGGCATTGTTGGATCGGATGATGAGGAAATAGGCGAGGGCCGCGATGATCACCATACCCGCGGCTTCAATCGCGAAACGCGGAGCGCTGGCTGCAAGCGCGTTCGTTGCGTTGGCGCGTTGCAGGCGCAGGTCGAGTTCGCTGTAGCGGGAAAGAAAATATGGCTGTGTGTCGTTGATAATGACATCGCGGATACCGCCCAGCCCCTCCTGTACAGAACGAATGCCTTCGGCCTGCGCGCTAGCGATGATCCGCGCATTCTGCTTGAGGTGTTTTCGGATCACAAGCGACATGGCGAGATACACCGCACCAAAGCCCGCGAAGATAACGAAGGTGATGATCGAACTTAGTATGAAAAGCGCTGCGACGACGAAGACACCGATGATTATGCCGCTGATTGATTGCAACAGTGGCAGCATCACGCCAGCGGTGATTGCTTGTACCTGTCGTAGCGCCGCCAACACCGAACTGGAGTTGCGCGAAACGTGGTAGTTGTAGGGCTGGCGCAGCACTCGGTCATAGACGGTCACGCCCACCTCATGTCCCAGCGAGAAGACGTATGAATTCGTGGCCCAGGTGAGGAGTATACGCACGGCACCGGCCACGATGGCCACTACGGAAAACAAAACCGTGAGCCCGAGCAGGCTGTCAGAAGAGCCGGTCAGCCGAAAGCCTGCAAGCTGACGCGCCAGAAACGACTGTCCGCCAACCGTCTCAGGATTGGCGATGCGCGCAAGAAACGGCAGCAAGGCACCAAGCGTGGCCGCTTCCGCCAGAGCACCGAACACCATCAGGACAAGGAGGCCGAAAAACTGCCTTTGCCGCCGCTGCGATACCTGCCGCCACAAGCGCCGCATTGTGTCGAAAGTGCTGCCCGAGTCTCGTTTTCCGCTCAACGCCAAATCGATGTCCGTATTCAGAGGGCCCAATGCACACGTCCAGCGGGCCACGACAAGCCACAACCGACGTCGATTGGCAATTTATCACAGAAGCGCCGAAGGTGGTCCGTCCACAAATTTCCTCGCAGTGGACTAGAAGCCACGGCCGCGACGAGGTGATAGTCTTCGACCATGAATGATGCCTTTGAGATTCGGTATCAAAAGTTGCGGCCAAGCTTAACTGCTGCATTGCTGTGCTCATTCGGCTTCTTCTCGGCAGGGGTTGGGGCGGCTTTCCTGCTGTTTGTCTCGGCCTATCCGCTCGGATTGATCAGCGCTTACCCGGCACCACCTGCCGAGGCAACCGAAGGGCCGCTGGGATTCCAGCAGAAGGTGGTGGATGTCGATGACCTCTACCGCGCTACGGACGAACCCATGCAGGCCTATCTCGAGCGCCTGACAAAGGCTGTCGCGGGTGGAATGGTGCATTATTGGACGGAAGGCGACAGCTGGGCGGCGACCGACACGTCCTACACGCGCATCAGCGTTTTTGACAACTACCTGCTCTGGATGCTCAGCTTCCGGCCGCAATATCGCGAAACGCTGCAAAATTATGAGTTTGTAACGCCCCGCAAAGGGCTTGCCCGGGGGTATGGGTTCTGTTCCCAGGTGTCCAAAATCGTCTATTCCATCCTTGCCGATCAAGGCATCGAGGCGACGATCTACAGTGTTCCCCAACACACCGTGGTAGTGTCGAACGGCAATATTCTGGATTCCGACTACGGTGTCTTTGTTCCTCGCTCGCTTGAGGACGTGCAGAGGGAGCTGTCAATCATCGACACCTACTACGCGCAATTCGCGCCGATGTTGCCCCTGCTGAAGACGGCTTATGGTGGGGCTTGGCAACCGGCTGGCACCATAGAGGACTTCGACGGCGTGCGTGCATACGAGGCAAAGTTCGAGCGGCTCAAATGGGCACCGCCACTCGCCCTCCTGGCAACCGGAATGGTGCTTGCCACGTTCGGGATGATGCTGCGGCATCGTGAAGGACGCAGCCCGTCTGCTGCGCGGCAGGCTGGAGCTGATCTTGCCGGCTCGTGACCTTTTGTGGATTGTACGCGCAATACGACTTCTTCTTGCCGGCTCTGGACGCTATGTGGAAGCGGGAACGGGCGAGAACAGGCGGAGGGGTGAGCGACGCTGCGAGAAGACCTTGCGTTGACTAGTGCTGAAAGCCAACAGCGCGTTGCCGCGCCTTCCACCGCGCGCCTGAGAAGGACCCGTCGCAACGTGCTCTTCATTATCGGGACGCTCGATCTCGGAGGCACGGAAAGCCAACTGGTGCTGCTTGCCAAGGAGTTGAAGGCGCGGGGCTGGCAGGTCGAGGTCTTTGCCCTCTCGTCGGGCGGTGTTCTTGCGGAAACGCTGAATCGTGCCGGTATCCGAATATCCTACGGGCTTCATCGCCCCAATCCCTTGCCCGCATCACTGACAGCGGCGGGGGCGGAAGAAAAATCGAGCGTTGCCCCCAAGACGCGGCCGAGCGTCAAGGCAATGCTGGTGCTCGGCGCCGCGATCACTTTGCTCGTTGGTCGCATCATTTTGACCCGGCCACGCGTGGTTCACGCCTTTTTGCCATTGACCAACTTTCTGGGCGCGTTGGCAGGTCGGTTTGCGCTGGCCCCACTCGTCATCACCTCCAGGCGCGGTCTCGGCAACCACCAGGAGCGATGGCCGCGGCTGAAGCGCATGGATCGAGTCGCCAATCGGTTTTCACATGTGGTGGTCGCTAACTCGCATGCGGTCGCGGCCGACATGGCGGCCCGGGATGGCTATGATCTCGCCCGCGTGCGCGTGATTGCCAATGGTCTCGATCTGAGCCGTTTCGATGGTATCAGCCATCGCCGTGATGAGATCAGGCGCAGCCTTGGTCTTGAACCTGACGATGTCGGGGTCGTCATCGTCGCCAATCTTATTCCCTATAAGGGACACAAAGATCTTATCGACGCTTTCGCAAGCGCAAGCCAAAGTCGGCCGGAGCTGAGGTTGTTCATCGCCGGACAAGATCGAGGCATTGGGCAGGCGCTGATGGAGCAAGCCCAGCGGCTTGGCGTCGGATCGACAGTTCGGCTGCTCGGGGCTCAGGACGACGTACCAGGCCTGCTTGCCGGCATGGACATCGGCGTGATCGCCTCCCACGAGGAAGGCTTTTGCAACGCCCTGATGGAAAAACTCACCGCAGGCCTCCCAGTGGTGGCCACCAATGTCGGTGGAAATCCGGAGGCAGTTTCGGGCATGCCGGGTTGTGTGCTGGTGAAGCCTCGTGACCCTGCCGATCTGGCCCGCGGACTGCTTGCCGTTCTCGAGCGGTTGCCCGAGCAGACAGTGGACCGAAAATTTCGTCAGCGGGCGATGCGCGAACGCTACTCCTTAAGGGCTATGGTGGACGCTTATGAAACCCTCTACCTCGCGGGCAAGTGAATGAGCGGGATTGCTCACTTCCAAGGCCCGGTGAATTCGGCGCCTACGCCGCGCAGCATCCTGCCATGTGTCGCCGCCGGGCTGTGTGCATTTGCCATAGTTATCTATCAGTCGTGGTTCATGCCCTATTTTCTGCCGTTCTTTACGGGCCGGGACGAGTTCGCCAGACTGGTTTTCCATGCCCTCTACGGCAGCGTGTTGATTGTTTCGATTGCCGTTCTTGCAATCCGTCGGTACGTGCGTGGCGCGATCCTCCTGCTCGCGATCGCCGGGGCGATGGCGGTTGCCCCGGTTGCGCTTCATCCACTTGGCATCGTCGCAAAGTGTTACCTGATTACCCTTTTCCTTGGCGGCGGGGCGATTGTCCTCATGCTCGCCTCATCGCCCGCAATGGTGCTGCGTCTATGTGCGTCGGTGACGGCGCTCAATGCGGTGGTCTGCTTCCTCGACATTCTTTTTGCCAACGGCTTCACCAGTACGCTTGGCAGAGCCGCCGGCCTGGCGATCAATCCGAATGTGGCAGCCGCTGGCCTGCTTCTTGGCGCCGCGGCGAGCTATCGCGCCGTCGCGCCAAACTGGCGTGCCACTTTCCTTGTTCTCGTAAGCGCCGCTCTGCTCGTCACGCTTTCCCGCTCGAACATTCTTGCAGCCTGTGGCACCGTGGCGGTGCCGTTTGCCGTTGATATTTGGCAGCAATTTCGGGGTCACCGTCGTTTAAGGCTCGATCCAAGGGGCTGGGGTCGCCCGCTCGCCGTCGCATTAATACTGCTGGGGACAATCGGTGTCGCGCTCGCCACAAATGTTTATTTTCGCGTTTCCGTCGGCAACTCCTTCGCCGGGATGATCTCGGTTGGAAAGGCGCTCGATGAGGCGGCGGATGCTGTCGATTCGTCACATGATGAGGTTGCGTCGTCCGCCTTAGACCCGGTTGCGCCGTCGTCTCAACAAGCTCTGGCTGAATCAAGTTCGGCTGCGACGATTGACCAGCCGACGGCAGAACCTTCGATCAGATCAGACCCTCCGCAAGCCGATCCTGCGCGAGCCACTGCCTCATCTGCGCCTCCGTTCAGCGGCCTGCCTTCGTCCGCGACAGGCCAATCCACAAACGCTGCCAAGATCCAGGCGCTAGGCGAACGTCTCGTGGACGAGGGCAAGAGAAATTCGATCTCGGCAAGAGCACTCTTTCTGGAGCGAGGCCTGCTGGCGTACAGAGAAGGCGGCTTCTTCGGTCGCGGCCTTGAGGTGGCGCAGGCTCTCGCGCCTCACAACACCCTTGTCCTTTTCGCAATTGCTTTTGGGCACATCGGCTGGTTGATCCCGATCGGCCTGGTCGCTTCCGCTCTCTGGTATGTCCGCAGCGCCGGCGATCTGGCCCTTGGTGTCGCACTCGTGGGGGTCATGCTGACATCGCATGACCTCTTGCTGACACCCTCTCTCTTTCTTCCGGTCGCGCTGGGAATTGGTGGGATGCTTGCCGAGCGGCGGGGATTTACTGAAACACATTCCTCAGCAAAAAAAGGCGAGTATCGCAGCTTTGCTTTTGGAGCTAATGCAGGCGTGATGGCCTTTGCGGCTGGCTGCATTGCGATATTGCTCATCACACCGTCGCTTGTTACCGGACGGCTGGAGAACGAGACCATGTTTACCGCAAGAGGCGGGTACGAGACGCTGCTACCACGCTCGCAATTTCCTGGCCTTTTCCAATTTGACAACCTTGTCCTCGATCCCCTGTTGAAGGCTTCAGACCTGCGTGAAGAAGGGACCCCGCTCCACCAAGTTGAATGGGCGCCGAACGCATGGCCGGCTGTTGGCCCGGGCGAATATACTTTTCGCCGGCGGGACGCGGTGCTGTTTTCGGCCACGGATTCGAGCGACCCTCGCCAAAACGGACGAACCTACGCAGTCGCCGTTCCGCTCTCAGTCAGCGCGCTGTGCCTTGCTCTCCTGGGCACAATCATCGCTTGGTCGATTGTGTCGACGTCTGCCTTGACGCCACGGATAAGTCGTCGCGAAGCCTCTCTATGACTTTCGGAACAACAAGGCGTGCCCCGTAGATGGAGAAGTGGTTCTCATCCAGGTAGAGGCTATGCCCTGCGCCGTCCGTCACATCACAGCCATTTGCCGAACAGATGGTTTCGCCGGGATCAAGCAGGTGAAAGCTGGAATGGCTGGCGAAAGCCATGAATGCCTGGTCGAAGGCGACGTTCTCCACCCGGGTGGGAACCGGGCAGGGCAAGGAAAGGTAAGTCGGTCTCAAATGGCAGACCACATTGGCGTCCGGCGTGTGTCCGATCAGGATCACCGGGCCGCGAAAAGCGGCATAGAGTTTCGCTAAGTCCCCAAGCATGGTCGCATACAGTTTTGCCAGGTCGGGCATCTCGACAGGCGCACCATCCACTTTCCGTTCGAGAAGAGTGCGATATCCGGGCCAGCGCTGCGCTTGGACAATGGCGAGAATGTCACCGGCCTTCAACCAGCGAGCCGCCTGGTCGGTAGCATTCCGGCAGTGCCGCGTGACCGCGCCGTTTGTTCTGGTCTGGAACTCTGCTCCGAAATAGCAATTGCCGGCATCGGCCAGCAGGAAATGGAATTCCTGACCGCCGAGTTCTTGAAGCGCCCGCGTGTATTGGTCGATGTGCGAATCGCCGACCACGAGTATCTTCTTTGGACTTTGAAGGTTGCCGAACTCGCAGAAATCCAAGCAGGCCAACGAGCCGGTGATCGCCTTCAGGGCTGCGCTGTTGGCAAGTTCGTTCCCCGCGACGGAATGAAGACGCCACGGCATTCCGCCCGACATCGCGTAACTGACCACGGAACATGAGAGCAGGCCAGTCAAGGCAAGTCCAAAAGAGGGGAGGAAGCCATGGCCAGCGCGAAAAGGCTGCTCGACGAAATGAAACATCGACATGGCCATGACGAGGGCCAGAAGCCCGACGAAGAGCGCTTCGGTCGGAAGCAGGGGGCGAAGCAAACCGTATTCGCAAAACACGATCAGGGGCCAATGAACGAGGTAGAGCGAGTAGCTGATGCGACCAAGATAGCCGACTGCGCGATTGCGCAAGGCGAAACCTCCCAATCGCGAACGGTTCGCAGACAACACCATCGCGGCGCCGGTGGCAGGGGCAAGCACGTTCCAGGCGGGCGCGCCCGAACGGCTGTCGAAAGAGAACACTGCAAACGCTATGAGGGCCAAGCCCAGCCAGGCGAGCAGCTCGTGGACAAGGACAGGTCGCGGCTTGGGAAGCCAGACCAGCGCCGCGCCACAGGCGAACTCGAACACGCGAAATGGCGTGTTGTAAAACACGGTTGCACGGCCCTCGGCGATCCAGTCCGCCGCCGGGGTCCCTGCAAACGGCCAAAACGATCCGTCCTGGAATGCGACAATGAGCCAGAAACTGAGAATGGCAATCGTGATGATCGACCAAACCATTCGCCCTGGGAATGCGGCAAGCAAAACTGAAAGCAGCATCGGCCAGACGAGATAAAACTGCCACTCCACACTGAGTGACCATGTATGAAGGAGCGGTTTCATCCGCGCGGCGAGATCAAAGTAGCCGGACTGGCGCCAGAAAAAGATGTTCGAAACGCCGTAACTCGATGCCATCAGCGATTTCGCGAAGGTCTCCAGATGTTGAGGCGTAAGCAGAAGAAACGCGGCGATGCATGACAGGGATAATGTCGCGAAAAATGCCGGCAGCAGGCGGCGAGCCCGGCGCGAATAGAAATGCGCCAAACTGAAACGCCCTGCCTCCACATCGGTGGCCACAATGCGGGTGATCAAAAAGCCGCTGATTACGAAAAACACATCGACGCCGACAAAGCCGCCGGAGAAACCTGCGAATCTCAGGTGGAAAAACAAAACAGCCAGCACCGCGACCGCTCTAAGCCCGTCTATGTCCGTGCGGTGACCGTCCCCAGCCGCTGCCGCACATGACGGGCTGCCGAACTGTCCTCCAACCCGCAACGCGCGGCTGTCTTCCGAACAGGCCATTCCAGCCGTGGTCGAGAGCGGAGCCTGGCCGCTTCGCATCCCGTTCAATTGCTCTTGCCAGCCGTTTGAGACGGCGTGGTGTTGGCGGCCGACAACCGGTTTTGCTCCTGGCCTTTCAGGGCCGGATAGAGACCCATCATTCGCGCGACGGCTTCGTCTGTCTCGGGCTTCAGGTTTCTGCGTATATGCGAACTATCTCGGTAGATGAACTCGCCATTGACGTAGGTTGCGCAGTGTCTGTCTGGACACATCCCTTTGAGCGGATCGACGAAGACGACGTTATTGTCATGAACGAGCGATGCGAGCGCGGACACCATAGGCGACCAGATCCGGAAGACTTGCTCGCTATTCATCTCGGTCGAACAACGCCTTAGCATACCGCTTTCGAGCATCGCTGCGCATGAAGTCAGGTCCAGGCCGGGACCAGGCACTTGGCCAATGATTGCGACGCGCCGATCCGCCCTTTCGACTTCCTGGATGAGGCTACGCAGGCCATCGCGCAACAACAGGACTTTGCTGGTCTGCCTCTCACCATTGTCAGCAAGGACATTGGTGTCGGCAAGGCTTGTCCAGGCTGCGGAGAGCACCACGAGGTAGATGTCATTGCGCTGTTTCAGCATGGCGACCGCGGCCTTTCGCGACGATGAGCAGCTTTCCCGATATCCGGCCAAATCCGGAAAGTCGCGGTGGACACCTTCTCCAAAGGCGGCCGGACAGGCGCGGTAAAGAAAGAAAGCCGTGTTTTCTCTTTTACCTGCGCTGTCTAACAGCGGCGCAAGATGCTCGGCATGGCTGTCGCCCCAGAGCACGGCGTGGCGCGCCGCTTTGTCCCAAGGCGCACCGAACGCGCAAAAGGTACTGCCCAACTCAGCGATGCTGACCATCTGCGGGCATGACCAGTCCCACATCACATCGAGGCTGCGCATTGCCTCGACTTGCTTCGAGATCCTGCTGGTGAAACCACGGGCTTCGAACACGGCATTGGCACTCAGGCAAACCATTGCCACCGCGGCGGCACCAGCGAGAAGCACGCTGGATGGCGGCGCCCGCAGGCGGCGAACGGGTTCCTCGATGAACCGCCAGGACAGATACGCCACCAGCCAGGCAACCGCTAAAAGCACGCACGATTCAACCGCCGAGGGCATTGCGGTGCCAATATAATGGCGGAAGAACACGAGGATCGGCCAATGCCAGAGATACAGGCTGTAGGAGATTCTGCCCGTCGATCGTAACGGCGCGCTCGCAAGCACGGCCGAAATCGTCGACTGCGACCGCGGCCAGACGACCAGAGCAGCCCCGATCACAGGACCCAGCGCGAAAACGCCTGGAAACGGTTGGCTCGGCGAGAGAAAAAGGATGCTTGCGACTACAAGACCAAGGCCGCTCAGCTCAAACCATTTGGACGTACGCCCGCGGCCTTTTGGTGGCGCAAAGACGAGCAGGCCGCCGATAGTCAACTCCCAGGCTCGGCTGAAGGGAACATAGAATGCCTGCTTCGGATCGGCCTCCACCAGATTGAGAGCGATAGAGAAGCTGACCAGCGCAACAATGCAGATCAGCGCGACGACGGGGAGCTGGCGGCCGCGTGACAGCCGGTTGGCAACCAGAAGCAACAGAGGCCATACGAGATAGAACTGCTCTTCGACGCCGAGCGACCAGAGATGAAGCAGCGGCAGCAGCGCCGCCTCGCGATCGAAATAGCCGGTATTCCAAAGGAAATAATAGTTTCCCAATCCGAACGTGGAATATGCCGCACTGCGTCCCAGACCTTCATAGTCGCCCGGCAGCAACAGAAACCAGCCGGCAACGAGTGAGAAGCAGATCATCACCAGCATCGCCGGCAATATTCGACGCATGCGTCTGCCGTAGAATTCCACAAGGGACAGTCCGCCGCCTTCAGCCATTAAAAGGCGCGTGATCAGGTAACCGGAGATAACAAGGAAGATATCAACGCCAGCAAAGCCGCCCCGAAAACCGGGCACGTCAAAATGGAAAAAAACCACTGCGACCACTGCGATAGCGCGCAACCCGTCAATATCTGGGCGATAGTCGGACTTCAAAGCTCCCCCCGAACAGTCCCTTGGCCTCTTAGCCTAATTGCGCGATATGAGTCGATGGCCTGAGTTATGCAGTGGCGGCACTCGCTGTTGGAGGTTCAAGTTGCATTGCGAGAAACGTGGAGATACCCCCACAATTTGTTTCGGCCAGAACGACGGAAATCTCCACATTGGTGGGGATGTGCCAGAATCAGCTATGGTCTGGTGACCAAAGGACGGAGAACTGGCAGGATTTCGGGTGGGTGTTTGTTCGCTGATGATATCGAGGGCGACGAAAACTCGCCAGCCTTGATATGAAAGTGGTTGTTTGCCCCATCCTCGACTGTATAGATGACGCTCCCGTGGGAGGACGTGGCAACCTTGGACAACCATAGCGCGGACTTGGTCGAATTTGGCCAGCACACACATGTGCTGGTTACTGGCGGAGCAGGCTTCGTAGGGTCGGCGCTTGTCGATCTTTTGCTCGCCCGCCATTGCACCGTAACCGTCATCGACGATCTCTCGAACGGGCTGCTGCCCAATCTGCCCACCGGCAATTCCCGGCTGACGATCCGCACTTTCAGGGTTGGCGATCCGGCATACGGCGCGGCGGTCCACAATGAGGTCGGGTTGGCCGATGCAGTCTTCCACCTGGCGAGTCCGATCGGCGTTCAGCTTGCCCACATGGAGCGTTTTGCCGTCACCAGCCGCATTCTCGAATCAGGCTGTGCGATCGTGGAGGCGTGCAGAGTACACCGACGTCCGCTGCTTTACACGTCGAGTTCAGAAGTCTACGGCTCCGGCCGGGACAGGCCAATCACGGAATCCGATCCGGTGACGACGGACCTGCGACCGAGATGGGGCTACGCAGCTGCCAAGGCCGCGATCGAACATTTAGTGGCCGGACTGTTTTTTGAATTCGGAATCCCGACCTGGATCGTTCGACCATTCAACATGGCCGGACCGCGCCAGCGCTCGGCGACCGGCCTCGTCCTGCCGGTGTTCGTCGATGCAGCGCTGCGTGGTGAACCACTCGTAGTCCATGACGATGGAGAGCAAAGGCGGGCGTTCCTGCACGTTGCCGACGCCGCCGAAGGTCTGCTGCTGGCAATGCAGTGCCCGTCATTGCGTGGCCGGCCAGTCAACTTGGGCGGAAGCGAAGCGATTCAGATTGGAAATCTTGCAAGAATGGTGATTGAGGCCACCGCGACGACCGCGCCCATTATCATGAAACCATCCAGCACGGTGTTTGGTGATCGGTTCGCCGTAACATACGACCGAGTACCTGACACAAGCCTGTTAACAACCATGACCGGATGGCGACCCGTGCGAAGCACGAGGCAGATGGTCCTCGACTGCATCGAGCACATGCGTACCGAACGAGTGGTTGCTTGACGTCTGGCTCCTTGGTCTCGTTCATCGGGGCCCTGCTCATCGCGGTTCCCGGCGTCTGGCTGTTTGCGCGTCTTGCGCGGCGTATCGGAGCGGTCTCCAAGGTCACGAAAGATCGGTGGCACACATCAGGCGAGGTTCCCCGGCTCGCGGGGCCCGCCATGCTGATCGCGATGTCACCATGGCTCCCCGTTGAACATACTCTCCTGCTATCAGCCTTCTGTTTGATCGGGGCGCTCGATGACCTCCGATCTCTTTCTGCCGGTGCCAAGGCAGCAGCGTTGGCCGCCGCAGCTGTTTTGGCCGGTATCATTACGCATCTGTGGTGGGTTCCGATCATCATTTGGATCGCTTGCAACGCCGTCAATATGCTTGACCATGCCGATGGTCTTGCCGCGAGCGCAATCGCGGCCGCCTTCCTCGGGCTGGGCGGCGCTCTCGGTATGGCGGGCGTCGGAGCATGCCTGGGATTTCTATTCTTCAACTATCCGCCGGCACGCGTTTTCATGGGCGATAGCGGCAGCCTTCTCCTCGGAGCGGCAATCGTGCTACTCGCGTCGCAAAGAGGGTTTGACGCTTCCCTGGCGTGGAATGCCGTACCGCTGATTGACGCCGTCTTCGTAATCAGTCGCCGCTTGCTGCAGGGGCGAAAACCTTGGATCGGCGGCACAGATCATCTTGGTCACACCTTGCTCCGCCTGGGCGTGAACCGCCGGGTTTTGCCCGCCCTATATGCAGCGACGGCACTGACGATCGGGCTTATGTTCTCGGTCTGGGCAAACACATAGGCACTTGAAGGCGTTGGGTCGAAGCTTCGGACACACGCCAGCGGCGTGTCGGCTTGCCGTGACTTCAGCCTAAAAGCTGACAGTCCGCTCGCGGCCCCAACTTGTTCTTGGGTTGCTATGACCCATCTGGCGGAAGATGCAACGGCAGAGCTTTGCATCTTGTCGGGGTAGCGCGCGTTGATTTAAAAATATGTGCGCTGGATCGCTTTGGCGACAACCGCGTTGCCAGCGATGGTCTCACACGCGCCTGAACATCGGTTTGTCAACACCGGGAGCATTGGGCTTCACGTCGTCCAGGTTGGGCCTGCCGAAGGCAGGCCGGTCATGCTCCTGCACGGCTTTCCCGACTTCTGGATCGGCTGGAGACGGCAGATCGATGCGCTCGCTACCGCCGGATTCCGGGTCATCGTTCCCGACCAGAGGGGCTACAACACCAGTGACAAGCCGAAAGCCATCCGTGAATACACGCTCCCCAAGCTCGTCGGCGATGTCGTTGCCATCGCCGACGCGCTCGGCATCGGAAGGTTTCACCTCGTCGGTCATGACTGGGGCGGTATCGTCGCCTGGGCCGCAGGCGCAAAGCTGCCGCACCGCCTGGAAAGGCTGGTCATCCTGAACGCGCCCCATCCCGAGGTGCTGCTTGCCCATTCCTTGCGATCTCCGACCCAGTTCCTGCGGAGCAGCTATGCGGCCTTCTTCCAGTTCCCCTTGCTGCCGGAGGCTTTTCTGGGGGCGGGGCGCTCGGCTCTGCTGGCACGGGCGCTCATCAAATCCAGCCGAACAGATGCCTTCACGGCGGAGGAAATCGCAGAGTATCGGCAGGCCTGGGAACGGCCGGGGGCGCTGACAGGCATGCTCAACTGGTATCGGGCGCTGCGCTTCCGCCCAAGCCTGAAGGAGCGGATCACGACGCCGACCCTTGTACTGTGGGGGATGCAGGACCAAGCTCTGGAATATGGCCTGGCCGAGCGCAGTCTGGCCTTTTGCAACGATCGGGGCCTGCAGACGTTCGAGAAGGCGACGCATTGGGTACAGCGCGAAGAGGCCAGCGCGGTGAATGCCGCGCTTCTGGCGTTCCTGGACGGCTGAGATGCCGTTCCGTTCTGTAGGTGGCCTGACTCGCCGTGATCTCCTGACCGTGCTCGCTGCCGCGGTCACAACCCACCACCTTACCTCCTCTGCTGATGCAGCATTGGCAGAGGCCTCAACGGAGCATCCGATGCCACACGTCGTCCTTCTCGGGGATTCGATCTTTGACAACGCTGCCTATGTCGCGCACGGGCCCGACGTAGTGCGGCAGCTGCGGGAGCGCTTGCCGGAGGGGTGGCGTGCAACGCTAAACGCCGTCGACGGCGCCGTCACAAGCGGCGTCGAGCGGCAGCTTGAACGGCTCCCCCAGGATGCTAGCCATCTTGTCGTCAGCGTCGGTGGCAATGATGCTCTTCGTCATGCAGGGATTCTGGAGCAGGGGGCCTGTTCGGTCGCCGAGGTTCTGGACAGGATCAGCGATATCCGGGAGGAATTCGAGCACGACTACTGTACGATGCTCGAGGGGGCGCTGGGCCAAAACCTACCCACAGCTGTCTGCACGATCTACGAGGCGCGCTTTCCCGACCCACAGCGTCGTAGACTTGCCGCAACTGCCCTGACGGTCCTCAACGACGTCATCACCCGGGCGGCGTTCTCGCGCGGTTTGCCGCTCGTCGACCTGCGCTTGGTATCGAATGAGGACGCGGACTTCGCCAATCCTATCGAACCGTCAGTGCAAGGCGGCGCGAAGATCGCGGCAGCCATCGCGGCACTTGTAGTCGAGCACGATTTAGCCGGACGTCGGTCGGTGGTCTTCGTCGGCTAAACGGCGTAATCCCGCCCGATCGTCTGCACTCCCGATGGTCGGTCGGACTGAAAGCAACAATTCAGACGGCCAGCACGATCTTGCCTTGAATACTGCCGTCGGCGGCGCGCTCATGTGCGCGCGATGTCTCGGCCAGCGGGAATGTGCTGTCGATGACGACACGCACAAGGCCGTCGTCGAGCAGGCGGGCGGCTTTTGCCAACTGCGCGCCATTGGATCGAACCTGTGTGGATGAGACCGTGATCCCCAGCCTCTCTGTCTCTTCGTGACCAGCGAAGCCCAGCGGGTTGACCAGGAACAGCGCGCCGCCCGGCTTCAGAACCTGGAAGAAGCGCTCCATGTCCGCGCCGCCCACCGCGTCGAGGACAAGGTCGACGTCTCGGACGACATCTTCCGCCCCGGTCGTCTTGTAGTCGATGAACTGATCCACGCCGAGACCGCGCATCAGCGCCTCGTTCTTCGCCGATGCCACGGCGATGACGCGAGCGCCCCGCCATTTCGCCAACTGGACGGCCAGATGCCCGACACCGCCTCCGGCACCATTGATGAGCACCGTCTTGCCGTCGAGGGGCACCGGCTCATGCGGTAAGGGCTGGAACGGATTCGGCTCGTCGTGGCCAAGTTCGATCAAGAACTGCCATGCCGTCAGAAGCGACATCGGCGCACCAGCCGCATGAATATGGTCGATGCCGGCTGGTTTCAACGCAACATGCGATGCCGGCACACTGACATAATGCGCGTAGGCATTGCTACCCGTCATCAAGTTATCGGGGAAGCGAACCATTGCGTAGACCTCGTCACCGATGCTGAACTCAGCGACGTCAGCGCCAACCGCTTCAATGACGCCCGACACGTCCGTGCCGAGAATCAGTGGGAAGGACGCGTTGGGTCGCCATTCTGGCGGCAGTGCGCGATAGCCATCCCGCAGATACCAGTCGGGCGGATTAAGCCCGGCCGCCTGGACTCGGACAAGCACCTCGCCGGGCTTCACACCCGGCCTAGGCGCGTCTTCGTACACCAGCATCTCGGGACCACCGAATGCGTGCAGACGGACTGCCTTCATCTTATCGCTCATTGGTGAAATCTCCGCTCATCCATGTCATTGGAGCGAATCTAGCGGCATGTCCGCGGGTTGATAATCGGTGCCGATGGCGGTTAAGTAATGCCATGGCGGAACATATCACTTTGGATCGGCTCACTGGCATCATCGCCTTCGCGCGTGCGGGATCGCTGGGCAGCTACACGGCAGCGGCGCGCGCGCTGTCGATTTCCCCGTCGGCGGTCAGCAAGAGCGTCCAGCGGCTCGAGCGGCATTTAGGAGTGTCGCTGTTTACCCGTACAACGCGCTCGCTCACCTTCACGCCCGAAGGGCGCGACCTGCATGAGCGCGCGCTGCGTCTGCTACGCGAGGCGGAGGAAATAGAGCAGGCGGCAATGACCGCGCGCTCCGAACCATCGGGCACGTTGCGCGTGGCCGCGTCGCTGCCGATCGGACTGCATCTGATCGCTCCGGCTTTACCGGCTTTCCGTCGGCTCCATCCGAACCTGATCGTCGATCTCAGGCTGGGTGACCAGATGGTGGACATGATCGAGGAAGGGATCGATGTCGCCATACGCATCGGTGATCTGGCTGACACCCGGCTACTATCACGCAAGCTCGCACCCCATCGGCTTTGCTGCTTCGCCTCGCCAGCCTATCTCGAGGAACGCGGCACACCGACCCATCCCGATCACCTGGAAGGGCACGACACCGTCAACCTTCGATATCAGAGCACAGGCCAGGCCTTTCGCTGGCCCTTCCGGATTGGCGACCGTGAAATCGAGATCGTGCCCAATTCCGGTGTGGTCGCCGATGCCAGCGATGCGGTGCTCATCATGCTGGCAGCCGGCGGTGGGATAGGCATAGGCGCCTCCTTCATGGCGGCTCCCTATGTGAAGCGCGGCGAACTGGTCCCAGTGCTGTCCACGTTCGCGGTCGAGCGAAACAATGTCACCGTGCTCTGGCCGGCAAGCCGACGCGCCAACCCCGCCGTGCGCGCCTTTCTGACCATGCTCGACGCCGCTTTCACTCTGCGAATGGCAGCTTCAAGCATCGACTGATCTGGCGCGGAAGGGTCGCTAAAGGGCGAAAGCGGTCAATCACTGCTGATTGGCTGAACGGCAGCTATTCCGGGCACAACGTCCAAAAGCTGCTATTCCGTTTCGGCCCCACTACAGGCCGCCCCTCCTCGTCGAATAGCATTAGACTAGTTGATCGGCTACAACGACCTAGAGTGCTAGCAACGGGGAGGGCACATGTCGGCGAGTGCTTACGCATTGACTGGCTTCATCTCGTGGGCCCTGGCCCTGCTGATCGTGATGGAAGTTATCCGGAGCTACCTGGTGATCTCTGGGCAAGTCCCGGCAAACGGCTTTACGCCAGATAACGGAGCCCTCTCCCCGTTTATGCGGAGGTTAGCCCGTGCCCACGCCAACTGCATTGAAGGGCTTCCAATCTTCGGAGGTCTGCTCGGAGTCGCGATCATCATTTCAAAGACAGATGTCACGGATCCCTTGGCCTCCACGATGTTAGGCGCACGTATAGTGCAGTCGGTGATCCACCTCGTCTCAACCAGCCAACTCGCGGTCAGTCTCAGGTTCACCGCGTTCGCTGTGCAAATGGTGATTGGTGCTTATTGGTGCTGGTTGCTGTTGATCTGAAGAGTGGCGGAGCCCCGACGCAAAAGTGGGCCACCTCGATTCCGGGAGCCTTGGCAACCCACTCCGGATCGTGACCCGAAAGACTGTCCCTTTTGACAGGCGAGCGAACCGCAAAACTGGCAGTGGCAAAACCGCCGTTGAGGCATGATATTGCTGTTGGATTTTGGGGCTACTCCCCAGCTTCGGAGAAGGATCGGCGTTCAGAGAGCAATTTGCACGCCTGGGCGCTGCGGCGCTCCCCAGCTTTTGGCCACACGCACGCCCTGCAAACGCTCGGGCTCCAGAGCGCCTGGCAGCGGAGCAGAGAATTGTTGGACTTTGTGAGTGTTAGAGGGAGAGGAACTGAGATTCAACCTTCTCCACCTGCACTTGTTCCTTGCACGCTGGCCTCAGCAGCACCTAATCCTGCCACGCAACCTGGAGGAGCAAGCCAGTGCTACCGAGCTGTGTAGACACCGATCGGCTCGTCGCTGTAGCCATAGGCCTCCGCCCGTCGGGGTTCACCGGCGTCGGGGTGGGGGCCGGCCTAGGGGGGCCCAGCAACGCGCACGTCAGCCTGGCTATCTTTCGAGTCGCCGGGTCCGGTGACCGCCAGATCGTCAGGCTGGATTATACCCGACAAATCTTGATAGGCTGCCGTTCTGGGGGTCGCACGATGAACGAGGTTGAAAAGCTGGCCGTCGAGGTTGTCGCGACCGGCCTTGGCTGGCCCGAGGGCCCGACGGTGCTGCCCGATGGCCGAATTGTCATCGTCGAAAGCTATCGCAGCCAGCTGACGGCCATAGATCGCGACGGAAGTGCTCGCCAGTTCGCGTATGTTGCCGGAGCGCCCAACGCCTGCGTTCTCGGATCGGATGACCTGCTCTATGTCTGCCAGAACGGCGGCACGACCGGACCTTGGCGGGCCGCGGACATGACGACGCCATCGATCCAGCGGGTTGCCGAAGGCGGAAAGCCGGAAATCCTGCTGAGCGAAGTCGCGGGCATTCGGCTCAATGGGCCAAACGATCTTGTATTTGCTGCTGACGGCCGGCTCATCTTCAGCGATCCCGGCACATACAACCCGGGGAATCCGGACCCAAGCTACATCTTTGCCGTCAACCCCGACGGCAGTGCGTACCTTGCTCTCGGCTTCGACAAGCCGACCTTCCCCAATGGTGTGGCGATCGAAGCCGACGGCTCGATCATTTGGGGGGAGTCCTATACGGGGCGCGTCAAGCGGCAGCGTCCGGATGGTTGCGTCGAAGACCTGGGCCGCTTGCCTGGGCCCAATCCGATCCCGGACGGGCTGAAGGTCGGAGCCGATGGCCGCCTTTATGTCACGGATATTGCCGCCAACGGCATTCACGTTCTGAAGCCCAACGGCACAGCGGAAGGTTTCTTCGTCTGCGGCAAGGCAACGACCAACTGCGTCTTCTCGGGCGAGATGCTTTGGGTGACAAATGCCGGCGTGCTGGCGACCGGCAGCGATCCCTCCTTTGAGGGAACACTCTCCTGCGTGCGTGTTCCGGGAGGCGGTGGACCGACGCATCATGGTCGCATCGGCGGAAAGCAACCGTGAGTAGCTCCTCGTCCGCCTCAAACACAGGCGATGACCCCGGCGCCGGCGGTGCGGCATCGTCTGCTTCGATGGCGGCGTTGAAGCGCCTGTACAGCGTGGCCGCGGTCCGCATCGCCGCGCGGCGGACTTTGCCACGCCCGGTGTTCGACTTCGCCGATGGCGGTGCCGAGGATGAGCGAACGCTGCGCCGGAACGAGCAAGCTTTCAACGAGGTTGCCATTCTGCCGCGACCGCTCAACGGTGCAACGACGCGAGACCTTTCCCTTGACCTCTTCGGCGCGAAACTTGCCATCCCGCTGGGCATCGCGCCAACCGGCCTGGCTGGGCTGTTCTGGCCCGACGGCGAGCGCGCAGCCGCCCGAGCCGCAGCGGCCGCAGGGACATTCTACTGCGCCAGCCACGGATCCGTCTGCACGCTGGAGGACATAGCAGCCACCGGAAGTAGCCCACGGTGGATGCAGGTGTTCGTCTACACCGATCGCGGCTTCACCCGAGAAATGGTGCATCGGGCGCGTGCCTCAAGCTACGACGCGCTGGTGCTCACCATCGACAACCAGATGCTTGGCAACCGTGAACGCGACATCCGCAACGGTTTTGCCATCCCGCCGCGCTTCGGTGTGGCCGGAACCCTCGCGACCGCCACCAAGGCGGCGTGGCTTCTTCGTATGCGCACCCGACTCCCGAAACTGACCTTCGGCAACTACGCGCGCCCCGGAGATACGGCGACGGTCGGTGCATTGGCGGGCCGGATGGCGGCAATGCTCGATCCCGGACTCTCCTGGGCCGATGTCGACTGGCTGCGCACTGTCTGGTCCGGACCGTTGTTGCTGAAAGGCGTCCTGCATCCCAGCGAAGCCGCCGAGGCTGTAGCCCGAGGAATCGACGGCATCATCGTATCCAATCATGGGGGACGTCAGCTTGACGGCGCCGCCGCATCCCTGGACGCGTTGACGGCAGTTGTCGCGGCTGTCGCCGGCCGCGTACCAGTGCTTATTGACGGAGGCATCAGGCGAGGCTCTGACGTCGTCAAGGCCCTAGCGCTCGGCGCCTCGTGCTGTCTGATCGGGCGGCCGCAGTTGTGGGGGCTCGCGGTCGCCGGCGAGGAGGGGGTACGCCACGTGCTCGAACTCTACCGCAAGGAAATCGACCGCGTCATGGGACTGATGGGCGCGCGGAGCCTGCGCGACCTCGGGCCGGACTGTATTTCGTTCGTTCAGGGAATGGGGCCGCTACATGATTGAAGACCCACCACTGCTCACCATCAAGCGCCGTTTCGAACGGCCCGCAGCAGAAATCATCAGTGCTTTTGCGGGCGTGCCGGTTAGCCAGGTCGTAGACGCGATGGGGGGACGCGGCGCCTTGCATTATGCGATCAAGCCACTGTCGCCAGCTACTGCGACGATGGTCGGCGTCGCCGTGACCTGTCACTGCGGTCCCGCCGACAACCTCGCCCTGTTTGGAGCACTGGATGCCGCAGCAAGTGGCGATGTCATCGTCGCGGCCACCGACAGCTTTGCCGGTACGGCGGTAACTGGCGATCTCGTGCTCGGCATGGCGCGCAACAAGGGAGTCGCCGGCTTCATCACTGACGGCCTCGTGCGCGACGTTGTCGGGATCGAGGCGGTCGGGTTGCCGGTTTACTGTGCCGGGATCATTGCGAACTCGCCTGCGCGCAATGGTCCAGGCACGGTCGGATTCCCGGTGGTAGTGGGAGGAGTGACTATCTCGCCGGGAGACATACTGGTCGGCGACCGCGACGGTCTCGCCGTGGTGCCTCGCCTGGAGGCTGAGTCGGTGCTGGCCCGGCTCTCCGCCATCAGGGCGGCTGAGAAAACTCTTGATGGCCTGGTGCGGCAAGGTCTCGAGATGCCCGACTTCGCCAAGGTCGTCCTCAAATCGAACAGGGCGCGCTTCGTTGACTGAGATGTGAGCTTCTCTAGCTGCGGGACATATGAAGCGCAACACGATTTCGTCCTTCCGATTTGGCACGAAACAGAGCCAAATCGGCGGCATTGACGAAATCATTTGGCGTCTCGTTCTCGGTGGGCACCGCTGTTGCGACGCCGACGCTGATGGTCACGCGATCCGGGCCGTGGGGTATGTTCAACTCTCGCACGCTCTGGACGAGCCGCTCGGCGATCGCACTGGATTGTTCCAGTATAGTGTCGACCAGCACGATGACGAACTCTTCGCCTCCGTACCGCGCAGCGAGATCGGTGGAACGGCCGGAACCGCTCTGGATTACGCGGGCGATTTGCTTGAGCACATCGTCGCCGGCCATATGGCCATAGGTATCGTTGTATCGTTTGAAGTTGTCGGCATCGATCATCAACAGCGACAGTGGGGACTGTGCGCGAAAAGCGCGTTTCCATTCAGCCGCCAGATATTCGTCAAAATAGCGCCTGTTGCCGAGACCCGTCAGGCCATCGATCCGCGTCAGACGTTCAAGCTCTAGATTTGCACTGATCAGCTGTCGCTGGCTTTCCCTCAGCGCTCGGTGTGCCGAGTCTCGCTGGACGTGATCCAGATAGGCCCGCGTGTGATATCGAATGCGTGCAATCAACTCGATACGATCCGGCAGTTTGACGAGATAGTCGTTCGCGCCCGCAGCGAAGGCTTCGCCCTTGGTGGCTGGATCTTCCTTGCTCGACAGCACAATGACTGGAACCGCGCGTGTCGACGCATGCTTCCTGTATTCTCGCACCAGATGTAGCCCATCCACCCCGGGCATGACGAGATCCTGCAGGATAACGGTTGGCTTTACCTCATCCGCGACCGTCATCGCTCTCAACGGGTCGGTGCAGAAGTGTAAGGATATATCGGGCTCGTTGGCTAGAGCGCGCCTGACCGCCTCGCAAACCATGATCTGATCATCGATGAGCAGAACCATGGATGAATAGTTATCTGCGAGTGGCGGGACCAACTCTGGTTCTTGCGTCATCGGAACGGGCCTTTCACGTGGGGGCGCTCGCAGGCTTCGATTATACGTGAGCCGATCGCACCCAAAGGAAGAATATCAACAGCCGCGCCGATGTCGGCGGCGGCCTTCGGCATGCCATAGACGGCACTGGTTGCTCTATCCTGCGCGATTGTGAGATGCCCCTTGTCACGGAGCTGTCTCAGCCCGCGCGCACCATCCCTGCCCATGCCTGTGAGCAGAACACCAATCACTGAGCCAGGCCACCATTGCGCCGCACTTTCGAAGAACACATCTACGGACGGCCGATAAACATTGTCCTTGGGGCTGGGCGTATAGCCAAGTTGCTGAGCTGACTTGAAAACCAGATGATCCGCAGAACTGGCTACGAGAACGGTGCCCGCTTGAGGACTATCCCTTTCCCCCGCCGGACGGATCGGGAGACGCGTATGCTGCCCTAGCCAATCAACAAGGCCTGGAACGAACTGAGCATCGAGATGCTGGACGAGCACAATCGCGCCGCCAAAATCAACGGGAAACGCGCTCAGGACTGCGGCAACGGCAGCCGGCCCGCCCGCAGAGGCGCCGATTGCTATCAGGCGTCGAGTTGACGGCTCAGCCGCACGTGACATCCACCTTTTTGCCTGGGTAGGCGCATCACCGATCAACTTGCCTATCGTTCGTATCTTGTTCGTCAAAAGCCGGGCGGATTGCGAGGACGCGTTGCCTTCGATGCCCACCGACGGAATATCGACTGCGTCAAGCGCGCCATGACCCATTGCTTCGTAGACGCCGGCGAGGTTGGCTTCGATACTGGCGGTCACCAGCAAGATTGAGCACGGGGTTTCCGCCATGATTCTGCGCGTCGCTTCCACGCCGTCCATCTCTGGCATCGCTAGATCCATGAGTATCAGATCCGGCAGATCACGTCTGCAGACCTCGACCGCCTCACGCCCATTGGTCGCGATCCACGCGACCTGATGTTCGCCGGTCGACAGGACCAGTCGACGCAGAAGTTCAACCGCCATCGGCATGTCGTTGACTACGCCGATTCTCATTCGCTGGCTTCCAATCTCGATCTCATTCAGCCGCCTCGCCAATCATGTCCACGACGGCATGGATCAGCGCCTCGTCCTGAAAACTACTCTTGGTCAGATAATAGTCCGCACCTGCGTCGAGCCCGCGCGCGCGATCTTCTTCCCGATCCTTGTATGAAACGATCATAATGGGTGTGTTCTTGAGATCAGCGTCCTTTCTGATCAAACTCACCAGCTCGATGCCATCCATGCGAGGCATGTCGATGTCGGTGACGACGAGATCGAAAGGACCAGACCGGACGGCATTCCACCCGTCCATGCCGTCTACCGCCACTTCGACCTCATAACCGTAATTGCCGAGCATCTTGCGCTGGAGTTCGCGAACCGTCAGTGAATCGTCAATCACGAGCACGCGCTTGCGCCTGCTCGCTTCGGGACCGCCCGCGGCGCGCCGAAGAGCTCGAAATCCGCTGGACGATGCAAGCTTTTCCACCGATCGGATCAGATCGTCGACATCGAAGATCAGAACGGGCGAACCATCTTCCATCAGGGCCGCTGCGCTGATGTCCTTGATCTTGGCAAACCGTGGATCGAGAGGTCTGATCACTAACTCGCGTTCCCCGAGAAAACGGTCAACGATCAGGCCGTACGCATCGCCCCGACCCGCATCTACGACGACGACCGATAGTTCGTTCGGTTCCGATCCGGGCTCACCTCGATCGAGCACCTCGCGAGCGGTGACCAGCCCGATCTGTCGATCGTTCAATCGAAAATGCGGCCGGCCCTGCAGGACGTTGATCTCCGTCCGCTGCAGTTTCAAAGTCTTGGAAATGGCAGCGAGTGGAAAAGCATAGGGCTCTCCATCGACATCGACGAGCAGCGTGCGCAGGACCGACAGTGTCAGCGGCAATTGCAGTTGAAATCGGGTTCCGTGGCCAAATTCTGAGGAGACGCTTGCGACTCCCCGGACTTCCTTCGTCATGGCTTGCACTGCATCGAGCCCCACACCGCGACCTGAGACGTCGGTAAGGCCCGCTTTCATGGAAAAGCCTGGCAGAAACAGAAACGCGAGCAATTCGCTTTCGCTGAGTGTTTCAGCACTTTCCCTGGTTGCAAGTTGCCGGGCGACGACGGTCTCGCGCAGCTTCGAGAGCTCTATCCCCCTGCCGTCGTCCACCACGGCTATCTGCAGCAGCCCGGCATTGTGCCTCGCTTCGAGCCTGATGAGCCCCTCTTCGGGTTTGCCCATCGCGAGGCGCTCCTCAGGCGGTTCAAGCCCATGGTCTACAGCGTTGCGCAGAAGGTGCCCCAAAGGGGCATCGAGCTGCTCGAGGATATCGCGGTCGATGCCGGTCGAGCCGCCTACGATCTCCAGTCGCACCCGCTTGCCAAGGGTACGACCGAGGTCGCGGATCATTCTCGCATAGTGTCGCACGCCGTCCTCAAAAGGCCGCATCCGGCTCGCCAACGTTTCGTCGTACAATCTGTTGGCAAGATCGGTCGCTTTCCGATCCACTGAATCCAACTCATCGAAACGCTCCGCCAGGAACGCTTGGCTCAACCGAAGCTTTCGCTGCGCTTCAGCCAGCGCCTCCACCACCGCCGCATCGTTTGAAACCGGCGGCAGCACTGCATGAAGATTGTCGAACGCACTTGCGAGGTCCGATTGAAGTCGCTTCAGCCGTAGCAGCCCGTCAGCGAATGGCCTGAGCCGCCGAGCTTCCATCAGCGACTCGCCAGCCAGCCCGAGCAATCGGTTCAGGCTGTCTGCCGTCACCCGAACCATTCTATCAGAGCCGATGCTGCCGTGGGCTTGCGGTACCGCCCCAACGAGGAGGTTCGCTGAAGAGGTCGTCGCCAGTTGCTCCTGGGCATGATCTGGAGTTGCGAAATCAGCTGCAGAATCTTGGGGACCGGGCTTTGCCTGGGGGAGGGACAACCCCTCGAACTTCGCGAGAAAGGTTTCGACTTCTGAGTTGGCGCTCTCGCTCGATGATCCCGATGCGATCAATTTCAAAAGGTCAGAACCTTGCAGAAGCGCGTCTATATGCTCCCGTCGCACCCTCAGATGCCCGCGTTGCGCTGCGACCAGGCAGTCTTCCATCGCATTTGCAACTTTGACTGCGGGCATCAGGTCGATGATGCGGGCAGCTCCTTTCAGGGAATGCGCGGCACGCATGCATGCTTCCAGGGCGTCGGCGGCGATAGGATCGCGTTCGAGTGCCAGAAGTCCAGAGGTCAGAGCCCGTGACTGCGTCTCCAGTTCGGCCTGGAAGAGGCTGAGCATCGAAACCTGGCTGAAGTCTTCATCTGTCATGCGATGCTCCGATCCAGCATCGTGAGCAGTTGTCGTGGATCGAGACAGCCAACGGCTCGTCCTTGCCATGGCAGCACGGCAACCGTAGCGGCAGACAGTGCCTTCCCAATCATGGCCGGAACAGCGAGAGTGTCGCGTTCCTGGTACCGATGTAAGCCGTGGATCTCATCAACCATAAAAGCAACCCGCTTGTCGCGCTCGCCTACCACGACAAGGCGGCGAAATACCTTGGTTCGTGTGCCTTGTTCCCCTTCCTTGCGCTCGTCTATCCCGAGCAATTCGGCCAGGGAAAGGCAAATCAGCAATTCACCACGGACATTCGCAATGCCGAGCAGTGCACTGTTCCTGCGATGTGGAAGTGAATGAACGCGACGAGATTCAGCCACTTCATGAAAAATACCGACCGGAAGTGCCAGCCATTCCTCCCCCAAACGGAAGAGAACGGCCGTCTGCAGCGCGTCGCTGTCTGCCGAATCGATCCCTGCACGACCAGCGTTGTCAGGCCATTCGTCGCGAGATGCCGAGGGAGCTGCACGGTCGAGGAGGCGTCGTGCGATCTTCTTGTAGGTCGGGCAATTGCGGCAGTGGAGATGCTGCTCTAGTAGCGGACATGACTTGTCACCCCGTACGCCTATTTGCCGCCAGCAGTCGTTGATTTCGATCTCCTCCACCGGCTGAGCGATCCTTGTCGAAGCCGCCATCAACTGCCGCTCCTTTTCTGGACCCGACCCAGCCGGCCGGCCAGCGCCTCGGCGCCGTTATGGTCGCCTTGCTTGCTAAGCAGCAAGGCCAGATGGACAAGAGCTTCTCGATGATTTGGCGCGAGATAGAGCGCCTTGCGATAACTTTGCGCGGCTTCGGGTGCAGAACCATCCGCATCCTGGACGAGGCCCAGCAGGTAGAAGATTTCTGCGGAAGGACCGAACTCCCTGAGATGCGCCAGGGCGACCTCCTGTGCCTCCTTTACGCGTCCTGCATTGGCGATCCGTTCAACCGCGATGAGGCTTTCCGAGGCGTGTGCAAGCGGCTTGGCCGGAGCCTGCCCGCGGCCTTCATTGCCAATTGTCGGTCGGAACGGACGAAGAGGCTCGCTCTTGTTGACCTTAGGGCTTGGCGTCCGCACCGGGACGGCGGCCGAAACTTTCGGCGCCGTGGTCTTGACGGGCTCCGATTTCAGAAAGGCGAAGGCCAATGGCCATTGAGCGGAAATAAAGCCATGCACCCTTGGAAGAGCTGCTTCCGCCGGACC
This sequence comes from Mesorhizobium sp. C416B, assembly GCF_030323165.1. Taxonomy (NCBI): domain Bacteria; kingdom Pseudomonadati; phylum Pseudomonadota; class Alphaproteobacteria; order Hyphomicrobiales; family Phyllobacteriaceae; genus Mesorhizobium; species Mesorhizobium sp. C416B. Next base: position 678,096 of record NZ_CP100471.1, on the reverse strand, counting down.
GACCAGAAGAAGTCCGTCTTTGGCCAGCAGGTCCTTCAGGCAGATCAATGCGCGATCCTGCAGCTCTCGATTGAAATAGATCAGCAAATTGCGGCAAAGCAGGATGTCATAGACCTCTTGCCCGAAAGGCGCGTGAGAACCGAACAGGTTTCCTACCATGAACCGAACCTGTTTCAGCACCCCAGCAACAGGCCGCAACCCGCCCTCGGTCGCTTCGAAATAGCGATCCTTGAATTCGAGATGGCTGCCGCGAAACGAATTGCGGCCATAGATGGCGCGTTCAGCCGTCGCGATATTGCGGCTGCTGACGTCCACGCCATCGATCTTGAACTCATGCGCCTCAAAGCCGGCATCGAACATGGCCATGGCGACCGAGTAAGCCTCTTCGCCGGTTGAACATGGCAGGCTCAGGATTCTTATCGGCTGAGCAGGCTTGTGCGCGCGCGCATGCCGCGCCAGCATCGTGAACGCTTCTCGGTCGCGAAAGAACCAGGTCTCTGGGATCACCACCGCATTGATCAGCTCCTGCAGCTCCTGCGAGGAACCGGCCAAGTGTTGCCTATAGGCCTGAGGGTTGGTTATCCGGCATGCTTCCATCCGTTCTCTGACCGCCTGACGAACCACTGTCGGACCAACGCTGGCACTGTCCAGTCCAATGGTTTCCGTCAGGAGCTTTTCTATTGCTCCGGTCATTGATCACCTATTGCCGCCTGGCGGAGCAAAGCGGTACGAATCTCTTCCGAAAGCAGCGCTTCCACTTTGACCCACTGAATGATCTCCAAACCATCGGAAGCCACCGGCCCAAGATAGGGCGGGGTTCCTGGTTCCAGTCCGAACGGCGCGAAATCGCTCGGGTCTCGCTCGATCGTATCCGTCACCCGTTCCGCGATCAGCCCCAGCAGGCGTCGCTCGCCATCATCCGCCGGATAGCGCGTCACAACGATCCGGGTGCTCAACAGGCGCTCCGATGGTCGGCCAAGCGCAAGAAGGGTGACATCGATCAGGGGGATGGGTATTCCGTTATAGCTGACCAAACCCACCACACCAGTTGGCGCACCCGGAAGAACTTTCACGTCGATATAGGGCAGCACCTCTTCAATTTTGTGGACATCGATCAAGTAGCGATCCGGACCCATGTTGAAGGCGAGGAATAGCATTGTCACCTCCTACTGCCGGCTCGCTATGCTCGTAGCTTGAACCTCGATATGCTACTTCGCATGCCGCCTGAGACTTGATTGAGCTCGTCGATCGCGAGCGTCGATTGCTGAAGGGACTCGACTGTTTGCTGAGCTGCCTCGCTTAGCTGGGTTAGCGTGTCGCTGATCTGCCCCGCGCCGGTCGCCTGTGCTTGCATGCCTTCATTGGCGACTTCGAAACGTGGCACCAGCCCCTGAACCTGCTGAATGATCTCGAAGAGTTGCCCGCCGACCTGCTGGATGTCCTGCATACCCCGACGGACCTGCTCGGAAAACTTGTCCATGCCCATCACCCCGGCCGCGACTGCCGACTGGATGTCCTTGACCATTTGCTCGATATCGTAGGTGGAGACAGCTGTCTGGTCCGCGAGCCTTCGGATTTCCGTCGCCACCACTGCAAAACCCCGGCCATATTGGCCTGCCTTCTCCGCCTCAATGGAAGCGTTGAGCGACAACAGGTTCGTCTGATCGGCCACTTTGGTGATGGTCGTCACCACCTGATTGATGCTGCCGGCTTTCTCGCTCAGGATCGCCAGTTTGGAATTGATCGCGCCAGCCGCTTCCATGACCTGCTGCATGGTTTCTTCCATACGGGTCAGCCCCGCTTGCCCCCCGCCAGCCACGGCAGCGGTTTGTTCGGCAACTGTGGAGACCTCGTTCATCGTGCGGACCAGTTCGTTTGATGTGGCGGAGATTTCCTTGGCTGTCGCTCGGATTTCTGTTGTGGTCGCTGCGATTTCAGTCGCAGTTGCCTGCTGTTGCTTGGAGGTGGCGGCGATCTCAGTTATCGACGTGCCGACCTGTATGCTGGACCTTTGAACCTGACCAATGAGGGTTGTGAGATCGTCCGCCATTGCGTTGAAGCCGTCGGCAAGCACGCTGAATTCGTCTCGGCGCCTCAGATCGAGCCGTTCGCTGAAGTCGCCTTGCCGCATCAATTGAACCGCGTCGACCAAACGGGTGAGCGGACCTGTAATGGCGCGAAACAGCTGGTAACCCAAAAGAAGGGCTAGCCCGAGGGCTATCAACAAGCCAACGCTCAAACCGACTTCGGCCGTTCTGACGATCGAGCTGATCCGCTGCGTCGCGCTGTTTGCCTCGCCTCTGTGATCCTCAACCATGGCCTGCAGAGCGGACTGCAATTTTACAAAGATCGGCTCTACTTCGTTCTTGATAGCTGGGCTTTCATTGGGAGTTTCACCTTTCGACAAGGCAGCCCGGCTTGTTTCCAGCACAGCAGTTTCAGCCAGACGGAATTGGTTGGCGAGTTGTTTGACGGTTGCATAATTCTGCTTGTCGATATCGGAGACGATCGTTGCCTCATAGTCGTCCATCGACCGCTGCACCTGGTTGCGATTGGTCGTGATCGCGTTTGCAACCGTGCTTCTGTCTGACGGGTTGTCCTGAAGGGCATATTCCTGAAGCAGACTATGGGCCGCCATCTGGCCCGTCATGATCTCGGTACTGTGATAAAGGTCCGGAAGGATGCCCTTCTCGACCTCAGTCGCCTCCTCCCCCGCCTGAAGAAACCAGGCGTACGCGATGAGGGCTATCACGGACATGACCACCAGAACGGCTGCGAAACTGACGAGGATGCGGTGGCGTATTGTCAGACTCTTCATGGAACCGGTTCACCAATGGGGGGCATCGTGGGCTGCGCGACAAGCGCTCGTTCCGACATATTCGAAAAGGTGCGTCGAAAAGCGGTAGTCTGATGCTGAATGGTTTCTTTTCCGTTCCATAGCTAATGATGGCGAGGCGGCTCGCCAATCGGCGCCGCCAGAAGCGGTGGTCAAAGGACGACTGCCGTCCACGCACATCAGCCCGAGATCGGCTGGATGGCCAGGCGGGAACGCGCCTCATATCAGCCGTCCAGCATGATCGTCGCACTGAAAGCGGATCGCCGAAACCACATGTCGCAAACTGGCCAGCGCGTAGATTGGCGCCGAGTACGGGTTCGACATGCGCAGGTGACGATAACTAAATGGCAAGCGCCCCCGCCTGAGGCCCCTCAGGACTAAAATGATCTTGAGACAGTTTCAAATGCGCATCCTCAAGCGGCGGCCGCTAACCGCACAAGGATGAGCACAACGTGACGAGCGCTCTGGAGCGTAGAGGGGACTAACCCGACAATCCCTTCCTTTGCGACATTGCGGCGGGGAAAAAGATTACGAGATGGAGCAGGCGTATTGCCAAAGGGGTCCAGCAGCGAGAGTTCGCGTTTTCCGCCTCGGCTGTGAACCCGCTTCCATTCGCTGATCTTGCTCAGGTCGAGGTCTACTTGCCATCGAGGGCTCATGTCCCAGCTCATAAGCAGGCGGTTGGGTAGGTTTCGGCCAGCACACGGCCCGGTGGCACTCCTGGGGTCCACACCGCAGGTTCAAACTGACCACCGACCCAGGGTTCGAAGACCGTTCCCGATCGGAACACCGAGCAGATTGTGCTCGCTCTCCCTCAAGTTACTGAAATCTTCGTGAAGACATTGAAGGCGTCGCAAAGGACGCCTGGACAACGACGGAGTCGCTTTAAGGGCTGCCACCGGATGCTTAGATCTCGTTGACAAGGGGTGCTATGGGATCATAACGTACCTAATTGGTATAACAGGTATGCCACATGATCGGAGTTCTGATCAAACAGCGGAAGCTTTCGGACGAGGTGGTAGCGCACCTCGAGCGGATGATCCGAGAGGGAGAGTTGGCCGAGGCCGACCGTCTCCCATCTGAACGGGAACTCATGCGGCAGTTCGGGGTAGGGCGGCCTTCCATCCGTGAGGCCCTGCTGCATCTGAGCAAAATGGGCCTTGTCGAGATAAAATCGGGGGAGCGTGCCCGCGTCACTCGACCCACTCCTCAATTCGTGATCGACGCCCTTTCAGGGCCGGCTCGGCACATGATTTCGGCGCCGGGAGGGGTTCACGACTTCCAGAGCGCGCGGCTGTTTTTCGAGGTCGGTCTTGCCCGCAACGCCGCTGTGCATGCTACCCCGGAAGACGTTGAAAGCCTCAAGGAGGCGCTCGAACTCAACCGGCAGTCGATCGGCGATCTGGCGCGCTTCGAGCGCACGGACGTAGACTTCCATTACGTGCTGGCGGTAATCACCCGCAATCGGATCTTTACAGCTATTCACGCGGCCTTAGCTGAATGGTTGCTCGAACAGCGTCGCACCACATTGGCCAAGGGTGAAGACCGCAAGGCTTACCAGGCTCATCGCGAAATCTTCGAGGCCGTCGCCGCGCGCGATCCAGACGCGTCAGAGGCGGCCATGCGCAGCCATCTCGAATATGTGGCCAAGCGGTATCTGCAACTTGCGAGGCCCAAGTGATGACCGGATTTGTCGTCTGGGTCGATTTCTGCCTGAGGCCTGGTGCCCGGGACAGATTCCGTGAACTTGTCGACGCCAATGCGACCGCCTCGATGCGCACCGAGGCCGGCTGTCGCCGCTTTGACGTGACGGAGGCGCGCGGCGAACCGGATCGGGTCCTGCTCTATGAGATTTACGATAGCGAGGCCGCATTCGAGGACCACTGCCGCACCGCTCATTTCGACGAATTCAATACGCAGAGCGCGCCGCTCGTTGTGACCAAGTTGGTGACGACCTGCGACCTCGTTCTTGAAGCCACGCATTGAAGCGAACATAGGCGGATTGGCCCATTGGGGCAAACGGGAGGAAGTGCATGTCGGAGCCAAGTCTCAGGGCGTTAGCTTCTCACAGGCGGGTCAAGCTCGGTACGCTCGTCGCCGAGTTCGCCACGCCGGGAATCGGTCACATCCTGAAGTCCGCTGGCTGCGATTTCGTCTTTTTCGACATGGAGCATTCGGGATTTAACTTGGAAACGCTGAAGAGTGCGATCCGCTATTTCGAGGCGGCTGACCTGCCGGTCATGGTGCGTGTGCCATCGCAGGACTACCACTTCCTTGCCCGCGCCATGGACATGGGCGCCGAAGGCCTGATCGCGCCGATGGTGAGCAGCGTCGAACAGGCGCAGCACATCATCAATTCCATGAAGTACCACCCTGCCGGCGCCCGCGGCGTGGCGCTGCAGATCGCTCATGACCGCTACCGGCCAGGCTCGGTCGCTGATAAATTCGAGGCCGCCAACAAGCGCTCGACGTTCATCTGCCTGATCGAGACCGCCGACGGCGTCAAGAACATTGACGGCATCGCGGGACTGGACGGGGTCGATTGTCTGTGGGTTGGACATTTCGATCTGTCCGTCTCGCTCGGCATTCCTGGCGACTTCGCCCACCCCACTTTCACTGCTGCAATGGCCAAAATCGTTGCCGCCGCCAAGAAGCACAACAAATCGCTTGGACGCTTGGTGCCCAACGTCGCCCAGGGACACGAGTTCTACGCAAAGGGCTTCGATTTCATTTGTTATTCAGGCGACGTTTGGGTCCTGCACGACGCGATCGCCGACGCGGTTTCCAAGATCCGGGCCGGGTGCCAATAGGAGCGGAGGAGACGATGGACAGCGTGAAATTCAGGGTGGCGCTTTCCGGTGATTTCCGCAGGCCGGACGGCTCGCCGACCTACCCAGATTTCGATCTGGAGCCGCTGCGCAATGCGACAGCTGTCGAGATGGTGTTCCTGGAGTCAAACAGTCCGCTTCGCGCCGACCAACTTGAGGATTTCGATGCGCTGATCCTCCTCGCCCATCGTTTCGATGTCACGAGTGTCCCCAGGAGCGGCCGCCTGGCCGTCGTTGCCCGCTTCGGGGTCGGCTACGACACTGTCGACGTTGAGGCATGCACCGCAGCCGGTATTGCCTTGGTCATCACGCCCGATGGCGTGCGACGGCCCGTCGCCGTATCCGTCATCACCTTCATGCTGGCGCTGACCGGCAAGCTGCTGACAAAGGACGCACTCACCCGCAAAGGGTCTGTTGGTTTTGAGAAGCGCTCCGAACATATGGGGGTCGGCCTCGTCGGGCGTACGCTTGGGTCGCTGGGCATCGGCAACATCGGTGCCGAGGTCTTCCGCTTGGCGAAGCCCTTTGACATGCAATTCATTGCCCATGACCCGTTTGCCGACAAGGGGGTCGCTGCCGACCTGGGCGTCGAGCTGGTAGGGCTGGAGGATCTGTTTCGCCGCGCCGACGTGCTGTCGGTGAGTTGCCCCCTGTCACCCCAGACCCACCACATCGTCAATGCCGAGCGGATCGCCCTGATGAAGCCGACAGCTTACCTGATCAACACCGCGCGCGGCCCGATCGTCGACCAGAAAGCGCTGACGCAAGCACTGCAGGAGCGCCGCATCGCCGGCGCCGGTCTCGACGTGCTGGAACAAGAGCCTCCCGACGCAGACGATGCGATCCTCAAACTCGATAATGTCATCCTGGCGCCGCACGCGCTTTGCTGGACCGACCAGTGCTTTGCCGGCAACGGTGCGGCGGACGTCAAAGCGGTAATGGAGGTGCAGCGCGGTCGCGAGCCGCGCGGCGTGGTCAATCGCGAGGTGCTTTCGAGCGAGCTGTGGAAGACCAGGCTGTCTGGGCTCGCCGCCCGCTTTGGAACCTAGGAGTGACACTGATTTTCGGCGCGCCGCCGCGGCCTGTTTGCGGCGACCTTACGGGAGGAAATGCTTGACCGCTGCGCCGGCGGACGAGTGAAGCAAAAGGAAAATGGGAGGACCAAGCACTATGAACGATCGTGAAAAACGTGACTTTCAGGCAGGTCTCGAAGCAGAGGTCGACGCCTTCATGCGCGGCGAAACCACCCGCCGAACTTTCATCACCCGCTTCGGTCAGATGACCGGCATGTTGGCCGTGTCCGGCCCGCTGCTGGGGATGATGACCGATTGGGCGCTGGCGCAGCAAACATTGGAATTGGCGGACGCCACGTCGCCGCTCGGCCAGGCGCAGGCCGCAGCCCTGAAAGCATCGAAGGAAGGGCCTGCGGACGGTTCCGCCTTTCGCGCGGCGGAGGCAGCCAAGGCGCATTCGGGCGTCACCCTCAACATGACCTACGAGGCTGGCCTGCAGGCACTCGACCCGCGCAATTTCAGTGGGCCGATGTGGGAGCAGCTTACCGGGATGAAGTCGAATGTCGTCGAGCTGTCGAACCCGGACCAGTACTCCAAGGCGGTCGCCGAGCACATCGCCGGCTCGGGTGCCTATGACGTCCTCGACATCTCGCCGGCCTGGACGCCGTCGCTTGCCGATGGCGGCGTCATCGCCCCGCTAGACGACTACATCGCCAAATACATGAACCCGGCAGACCTCGAGGACTATCATCCCCTGTACAAGGCGCTGCCGACCTACAAGGGCAAGATCTGGGGGTTCTTCGACGACGGCGACATGTTCGCTCTCTACTACCGCAAGGACATTTTCGAGGATCCGAAAATGATCGAGGCTTACCAGGCGAAGTTCAACGCCAAGCTTGGGCCGCCCAAGACATGGGAAGAATATGCCCAGATCGCCCAGTTCATCACCGACCAGATGGCGCCAAAGGTCTATGGCGCGGGACATTTCCGCAAGGCGGGCAGCCCCGGCAATCAGTTTGACTTTCTGCAGCAGTACCGGGCCAACGGCGGAAAACTCTTCGGCGACGACATGAAGGCAGGTTTGGTTTCGGATGCCGGCGTCAAGACGCTGACAAACATGCTCGCCGCAAACAAGGCCTCGATCCCCGGCAACAACGAGCTCGACGCCGTCTCCTTGTGGGCGGCTTTCCTGACCGGCAAAGTCGCGATGATCTATTCCTGGCCTCCTAGCGGCCGTATGGCGGCGAACTATTCGCAGTCGGCCACGGCAATCAACTTCATTCCGCAGTCCCAAATCGCCGGCAAGGTCGGCTATGCCGTGGTTCCGGGAAATCCGGAACATGCCACCGGCTACAACAAGGCACTGTCGGCCGACTCGCCCAACCCTGAGGCGGCGTATCTGTTCATGCAGTGGGTATGCTCGCCACCCGTCTCGCTGGCACGTTGCATGCTGCCCTACGCGCTACGCGACCCGTACCGCATCTCGCACTTCAAGTCCGAGCTCTACGGCGCGCTCTTCCCGAGTGCCAAGGAGTACCTTGCCAACCTCAACAACTCGGCAAACGTCGGTCTGCTCGACCCGATCATGCCAGGCGCGCAGGACTACTTCTTGAGCATCGATCGCATGTGCACGGCCGTGTGGGCTGGTGCGGATCCGAAGGCGTCGCTTGAAACGGCGGCCGCCGAGTGGAACGAGACGACCGACCGACTGGGTGTGGATTCGCAGAAGGGCTTCTACACCGAGTTCTTGAAACTGCCTGGCGCCACCGCCGACAACACGGTGGAAAAACTTGGCATGGCGGTCACCCTCTGAAGGGAGGCGGACTCTCTGGAGCAATTGGTGTTGCGGGCGCTTGGCTCGCAACACCTCCCCGCTAAGCGGCGATTGGATACGTCTATGCAGCCCACAGCCACGATCCGCCATTTGAAGGCCGCCGGCGCACCGCCCCGGCTGTCTGCCTTTGCCCAATGGGCTGACCGTCATTTCAAGTGGCTGCTGGTCGCCCCCGCTGTGCTGCTGATATTGGCACTGTCGATCTATCCGCTTCTGTTCTCGCTGGTGGTATCCTTCATCAACTACGACTTCCAGGTGCCGGGCCACGCCTTTGTCGGATTGAAGAACTTCGAGCGGGTCGTGTTCGATCCCGTAGCACGTTGGTCGCTGTTGCTGACAGCATCGCTGTCGGGCATCAGCGTCGCTATAGAGTTCGTTCTCGGCCTCCTGGTGGCGCTGACAATGGTGCGCAGCTTTCCGGGCCGCGGTGTGATCATGTCGATCCTGATCGTGCCGCTGTTCATCAGCCCGGTCATCGTTGGCCAAGCCTGGACGCTGCTCTTACAGCGGCCTTTTGGACCGACCAACTATGTCCTGACGCAACTATTGGGGCAGGAGGTTACGATCGGCTGGATGACGGAGCGCCCGTGGCTCTACGTCTCGCTGATCATCGCCGATGTCTGGCAGTGGACGCCGTTCATGTTCGTCATCCTGCTCGCCGGGCTGACCGCAATCCCACCCAATCTCTATGAGGCGGCAGAACTCGACGGCGTCAACGCCTGGCAGGTTTTTTGGGCGATCACGCTCCCGCATCTCGGGTCGATGATGCTGCTGGCGCTGACCTTCCGTCTGCTCGACGCAATCCGTATGTTCGATACCATTTTCATCATGACAGGGGGTGGCCCAGGAACACAAACCTACACGGCCTCCTATTATCTTTATACCATCGGCTTCACGCAGTTTCATCTGTCGCAGGCAACAGCAGGAAGTTGGCTGTTCCTGATCTTTACGGCGCTCATCGTGACGTTGCTGGTGCGTCGGCTCTTGAAGGTAGAACCGGTCTGATGGCCGCCGTCGCGCCCGCCCGCCGCAGGAAACGCCGGTCGTTGCCGATCGGCCGAATTCTGCTGCTGGGGTTCTTCCTGGTGTTCGTGATGTGGCCGCTCTACTGGATGTTCAACACCTCCATCAAGCCCAGCGACGACTACCTCACCGTACCGCCTGTCTGGTTCCCCGCCGCTCCGACGCTTGTCCACTACAAAGCTGCGCTGTTCGCCTATCGTGGTCTCGACGGGCTCATAAACAGCCTGATTATTTCGCTTTCGGCCACGGTGCTTTCGGCACTGATAGGCACGCTGATGGCCTATAGTCTGGCGCGCTACGACACGGGCGGCCGGCATCTGTCCTTCTGGGTGCTGTCGCAGCGCTTCCTGCCCCCGATCGGCATTGTCCTGCCGGTATTCCTTATCTACCGCGGCGTTGGGCTGTACGATACCCATATCGGGCTGATCATAGCTTACACGGTCTTCACGCTGCCGGTGTCCGTTTGGATGATGTTTGCTTATTTCCGCGGCATGCCGAAGTCGATGGAGGAGGCGGCCCTCGTCGATGGCTGCACGAGATGGGAGGCGTTCTGGCGCGTTGCCGTGCCGCTGGCAGCACCAGGCATTGTCGCGGCGGCTGTCTTCGCCTTCATTGCATGCTGGACGGAGTTCTTCTTCGCTCTGATCTTGACCAGCCGAACTGCCTTTACGCTGCCAACGGTCTTCCGCGCCTTCATCGGCTTCCAGGGCGCGCAATACGGCGAAGCCGCGGCCCTTGCCATCGTCTCCCTTGTGCCATCGATCGCCCTTGGAGTGCTTGCTCAACGACATCTCGTGCGCGGGCTGACGCTCGGCGCCGTTCGCGGATAGGAAGGGAAGGCATGGCCGAAGTCAGAATCACCGGCTTGCACAAGCGCTACGGCGCGTTCCATGCCGTGCGCGGCATTGACCTCCACATCCGCGACGGCGAGTTCACTGTCCTGGTTGGGCCCTCCGGTTGCGGCAAGAGCACTCTGCTGAGGACCATCGCAGGACTGGAGGAGAGCTCACAAGGCACGATCGAGATTGGCGGCGAGGTGGTTAATGATTTCCGGCCGCGCGATCGCGACGTGGCAATGGTGTTTCAAGATTATGCGCTCTATCCCCATATGAACGTGGCCAAGAACATTGGCTTCGGCCTCAAGGCTCGCAAGATGCCGAAGCCAGAGGTCGAGGTGCGCGTGGCCGAGGCGGCACGCATGCTTGGGATCACTCCGTTGCTGGGGCGTTTTCCGCGCCAATTGTCCGGTGGCCAACGCCAGCGCGTCGCCATCGGCCGCGCCATAGTCCGCAACCCCCGCATCTTTTTGTTCGACGAGCCGCTGTCCAACCTCGACGCACAACTCCGCGACGAAATGCGCGGCGAAATCAAACGCCTTCACCAGGACATTGCGACAACGATGATCTACGTCACCCATGACCAGATCGAAGCGATGACGTTGGCTGACCGCATCGTGCTGATGCGCGACGGGTTGATAGAGCAGCAGGGCGCGCCACTCGAGTTGTTCGAGCACCCGGCCTCAACGTTCGTCGCTGGGTTCCTGGGTTCGCCGCGGATGAGCTTCCTGCCAGGTACCCTTGCCTTGGACGCAGGCGCCGCTGCCATCCGGCTCGCGGATGCACTGCTGCCTTTAGCGCGCGGCAGGGGGCTGAAGGGCGTCGCGGACGGACAGCAGGTGCTGCTCGGGTTGAGGCCAGAACACCTCACTCGTGCGCACACTGCAACGCCGGAGCAGGGCACGTTTCGCTATGAGGCAACGATCGACCTGCTGCAGCCGACCGGCTCGCGCAGTTACGCGACATTCCGACTGGCCGGCGTGCCGGTGATGGCTGAGCTGCAGGCGCACGATGTCAGCCGTCCGGGCGAGAAGCTTGCGATCGACATCAACATGAACCGGGCCTCGATCTTCGACGCCACGACGGAGCGCGCAATTTGACCTCGGCAGCTTCCCTGGCAGTCCGCTTGTGTGGCACCGAAGAGCTCGAGGCACCGCTGCGCACACTGCGCGCCGGATCCTTGTCGGTCGCGTTCGACAATGGGGCGTTGCGTTACATCCACGTCGGGACGATCGAGATCTTGCGCGGAATCTCGTTTCTTGTACGGGACGAAAACTGGGGAACATGTACCACCGTTCTCGATGATCTCCGGATCGACGAGAGGCCGGATGCGTTCGCCATTGAATACCGTGCAACATGTGCCGCAACATCCGGCCGCCTGATTTACCGGGCGCGCGTCTCAGGCAGTGGCGATGGTGCGCTGTCGTTTGTGGCGGAGGCAGAGCCCGAGACTGACGTTTTGACGAATCGGACCGGCTTCGTCGTCCTTCATCCGATCGAGGGCTTAGCCGGCAAGCCGATAAAGGTGCTGCATGAGGATGGTCACGACGAGCTATCGTTCTTTCCGGACCACATCGATCCAAAATGTCCGTTCACCGACATCCGGGCGTTGTCGCACGAGATCGCGCCTGGGATCTGGGCGACATGCACCATGGAGGGTGATGCCTTTGAGATGGAGGACCAACGCAATTGGTCTGACGCCTCCTATAAAACATATGTCCGCCCTCTGCGTCGCCCGTGGCCTTACAGACTGCCCAGGGGCCAGAAATTCACGCAGGCCGTCCGGCTTCACGTGTCAGGAACGCTCCCTGCCGGGACGTCTGAAAATCGCAATCCACTCATCAACCTGACCATCGGCGGACCGGTCGGCCGAGTGCCCCGCACTGGCGTCGGCGTCGCCGCCGACGAGGCAAAGCACGCGCTCGAAACCCCCGAGCTCCTACGACGAATGGCTCCCCAGTGGATGGTCTGCCAGGTCGATCTCCGGATCGCACACGGCCAGGACGAACTAGAAAGCTACGCCGCGCTCGCACGGCTGACCGGCGCTGGCGTGGTCCTCGAGATTGTCACCAAGGGCACGCGCGATCCATTCGGCGAATTGGCGCCGGTCGCGGATGCTGTCCACTCACTCGGCCTCAAACTAGAAGCTGTCTCCGTATTTCCGGCGCAGGACATGACATCCGTACAGCCGGGAGCACCGTGGCCGACTATGCCCAGCTTCCACGAAAGCTACTCCGCTGCTCGCCGGGCTTTCCCAGGCATCGCGCTGGGCGGCGGCATGGCCGCTTACTTCACCGAACTCAACCGCAAGCGTCCGCCAGCCGAAGCGCTCGACTACGTGACCTTCACCACCTGTCCAAGCGTGCACGCCGCAGATGATGTCTCGGTGATGGAGACACTTCAGGCAATCCCCCATCTAATCCGCTCCGCGCATGCTTTCATGGGGGAACGCTTGCCACTGCGTATCGGTCCCATCCAGCTCGGCTGCCGTGAGAACCCATACGGAAAATCCACTGCGCCGAATGAAGCGAACGCTCGCGTCTGTCTATCGCGCATTGATCCTCGTCAGCGCGGGCTGTTCAATGCGGCTTGGACTGTCGGATATTTCGCGGCCTGCGCTCGCGAAGGAATCGAGGCCGTCGCGTTCGGTGACTTCGCTGGCCCCTTTGGCCAAATCCATAGGAAGGCTGATTTCGTGCAGCCATGGTATGACCAGCAGGATGGCCCAACGGTCTATCCCGCTTTCCATGTCTTGGCTGGTCTCTCAAAGCTCGGCGGAGCCACCTTGCTGTCCGTAGGAACTTCCGGCTGTGACGGCGTCGTGACGATCGCGGCTGAAAAAGATCGCCGCGTGACCCTGTGGGTCGCTAACCCTACCGCCAAGACGCAATCTGTGCGGCTTTCGGATTCGCCGAGCAGCGCCCGCATTGCTCTTCTCGGCGCCGAGCAGTTCGAGCGGCCGGCAACCGATCCCGACTTCATGGAAAGTTCCGCAAGACCGCTGGATGATCAAAGCATCTCGCTTGGCGCCTACGCCGTCGCGCGAGTCGACCTCGATCGATCGTCTTAGGCCTAGCCGATGTTCGCTGTTTGGCCAAACCCCCGTCAAAGATGAGGGTGGTAGTTCCATACACTAAGGCAGCGCGTGGGATCCATCTCGCTTATACGTTCTACTATCGCCACGGCGACCAGGCTCGCCAGGTTCCGCCTGCCGAGACGCGAAGTTTTGAGGCCGCTCGCGCCGAAGCGATCCGTTGCGTAATCGGCCTGTTGGCTGATCTGGGCGATGACGATATGACCGGATGGTTAGTGCGCATGCGCGATCAGGCAGGCAACGAGCTTTGCACGATCAGCGTCTGCGAGGCCGAAGCCGCACGCAAACGGAAACAAGCCGGTTAGGCAGCACCGCTCACGTCTGTGTCGATACGCCAGCCCTTATTCAATTAGATCGTCGCCGGTCGGAACTTTTGTGATGTTGAGCCCTTGTCCATTGAACAGTGGAGGTACCAATGGCTAACCTGGGAAAATTGGCGATCGCGATGCTCGGCGTCTTGGCATACCAAAATCGCGACAAGATCGGCGACATGATCCGTGGAGCGGGCGATCGCAACCCAAATGATCCGCAAGGCGGGATTCTGGATCAGCTTTCAAAAGGCGTTTCGGGGACCGCGCTTGGCGATATTCTCGACCGGTTCAGAGGGGCAGGCGCCGGATCGAAGGTCGATTCGTGGGTAGGCACCGGGCCGAACGAGCCGATCCAGCCAAGCGAGGTGGAAGCAGCCATAGACGAAGACACCCTGACTTCCCTCTCGATGCAGACCGGCCTATCGCGCGAGGAGCTCATAAGCCGGATCACGCGAGATTTGCCTGAGGCCGTCAGCAAGATGACGCCTACTGGTGAATTGCCCGTTGAGGCGCCGAAAAGCTCCGGTGAGACGACCTTGCTCGACGACGTGCCATCGCACAGGACGCAAGCGAATTCAGGCGGTCAAAGCGATATCTAAGGTGACGGCTATCCATCAGGGAGAGATACTAAATCGTACTGGCGCGCGAGTTGGCATGATCGGGCAGGGCGGTCACGGTGGTCATACAGCAAACGTACTTGCCGAGTTGGATCTATTGGCCGCGCTACTCGATTCCCGCTGGCGCATTCCAGGCACATCAATTCGTTTTGGACTGGATGCGCTCGTAGGTCTGGTTCCCGTACTCGGAGATGCGGCGACGGGCATTGTCTCGGCCTACATCGTCTTGCGAGCTCGAAACGTCGGTGCCGGAAATGGGTTGGTCGCCCGCATGCTAGGCAACGTGCTGCTGGATACGCTCGTAGGAAGTGTCCCAATTCTCGGCTCGATCTTCGACGTCTATTTTAAGGCGAACAATCGCAACATCACTCTGCTGCGCCGTCACATCAACAAGTGAGGCGGATAACCAATCGTCGCGATGCAATTCTTCTAAAAGGCTCGGAACCGACAGGGGCGCTGGGGCTTGAGTCGCGATTCCTGGAGTCGCGAGCATATGACCAGTGCCATTGACCGGCTTTCGTTCATCGAGTTCCAATCGCCCACACTGGTCGAGAAAGCTCCCGAAGGCGGAGATTGGCTTCACGAGATCAAATATGACGGCTACAGGACGCAGCTGGTCGTTGAAGGCGGAAAGGCGCGAGCATTCACGCGTCGCGGCTACGATTGGTCCCACCGTTACAAGAGGATTGTTCAGGCCGCGGCAAGCTTGCCGGTCAAATCCGCTATCATCGATGGTGAAGCTGTCGTCCTGGGCGACACCGGTCTGCCGGACTATCAAGCCCTGGAACGTGAGCTGGGCAACCCAAGTTCGCTGCGGATGACTCTCTACGCTTTCGACCTCCTGTACCTCGATGGCCGTGATCTACGGGAACAACCGTTAGTGAAGCGCAAGGCTGCGCTGAAGAAGCTGCTGACCGAAACCGAGCCAACCCTGACTTATGCCGAGCATCTGGAGGTGAACGGCAAGGATATGTTCGACCATGCCTGCCGGATGGGCATAGAGGGAATCGTATCGAAGCGAGCGGATGCTCACTACCGCTCGGGCGTCCAGACCAGTTGGGTCAAGGTCAAATGTGTCAAGAGCGACACTTTTCCAATCGTGGCTTTCGTCGAGAAATTTGGCGCGCAGCCGCGCCGCATCGCATCGTTGTACATCGGCAGGCGAGAGGGCGACCGGCTGCTTTATGCCGGGAAGGCCCAGACCGGCTATACGCTGGACGCAGCCCGGCGCGTTAGGGAGCGGCTTGATCCGCTTGTAATCGCCAAGTCACCGCTGTCGGAGCCGATCAAGAAGCCCAAGGCGACATGGGTCAAACCAGACGTTCTTGCCGAGGTACAATTCAGTGGCGTGTCTGACCGCGGCATCTTGCGGGAGGCGGTCTTCAAGGGACTACGCGAGGATCTTAAGGCAATCCCGCCCAAGCCTCCATCGCCCTCCAAGCGGAGGTCGGAAGGACAACACGGCGTCCCGCGCGAGAACATTCTCCAGCTGCTACCCGATGCGGTTGCACCTTCCAAGGAAGGGCTGGCAGACTATTGGCGGCGGGTCGCTGATCAAGCTCTAGTTCATCTGGTTCGGCGACCGCTGAAGCTGGTCCGCCACGCCTCCGGCGCAACCTTCTATCACAAGGGACCGCTACCTCGGATACCGGCGTCCGTGCACCAGCTCGGGGTTCAAAAGCGCGAAGGCGGCGAAGGCATTCGGGTATGGATAGATGACATGGATGGTCTGCTTGGCTTGGTCGAGATGGATGCCGTTGAGCTTCATCCTTGGAACGCGACGATTGACGACATCGAAAATGCGGACCGGCTCGTCCTCGACCTCGATCCCGGAGAAGGCGTCCCATGGGACGCTGTTATCGAGGCCACGCTGGCGCTACGGGGCATCTTGGAAGCGGCAGGCTTGGAGAGCTGGCCAAAGGTCACTGGCGGCAAAGGCATCCACTTGATGGCCCAGCTCGTTGCGAAGGTGACCCATGACAGCGCCCGGAAACTGGCCAAGTCGCTCGCCCACCGTCTGGTTGATACCGATCCTGACCGATACCTGTTGTCAGCTGACCCCGCAGCTCGAGGAGGCCGGATCTTTCTCGACTATCTCCGCAACGGACGGGGCAATACCGCAATAGGCGCTTTTTCCCCGCGAGCGCGGCCCGGCTTCCCAATTGCCCACCCGGTCACATGGAAGCAAGTCGAGGCGGGCATCCGGCCAGACGTTTTCACGCTCGCGCAGCCTTTCAGACCCGCTCGTCGAAAAGCCGCGTGATGCGTCGCGACCATCAGCCGATATCAGCCCGTTTCTTGCCTCGCGTTCGAGCCTCTTCCGGTCGTTGCCGTGTTCTCTGATTAGCTCGCGGACCTGTTCTGGCGTGATACGATGCTGTTTGGCGAAATAGCGAACCTCATAATCTTCATCGACTGATACACGGTTGTGATCTCGAAAATCACGCTTGCTCTTATCGTCTGCCATTATCTTTCCTCCTGATCAGAGAAACAACGACCGACGTTGTATGTTCCCGGCCCCTCACTGGGGCCGCAGCCATTGCGAAGGTGATCTGGCGAAAGTTGGTTGGGTTGTGTGCGTCAAGTTCTGCAAAATGGGGCAGCCATGATGCTGGCCATGATGCTGGTCATGCGGCTTGGCGCAGAGCGAGCTTCTTGTGCTCGCGCAGGTCGTCCATGTTGATGTATCGGTTGGCCTCCATCCAGTTTTCATTGGTCTCGACGGCCAACGCCCTGACCAGGCGCAGGCAGCTTTCGGTATTGGGGAAGATGCGCACGACATAGGTGCGCCGGCGGATTTCCTCGTTGAGCCGCTCCAGCATGTTGGTGGATTTGAGATGCTTGTGGTGCTGTCTCGGCAGCCTGAAGAAGGTCAGGGTTTGTTCGATGGCATCCTCGGCCCAGCCTGTCAGGCGCGGATAGCGTGCCGACCATTTGGCAAGCCATGCGGCAAGATCAGCCCTGGCCTCTGCGAGATCGCGCCGGTCGTAGAGCCAGCGCAATTCCTGCAGGCAGTCGTCGCCGTGCTTCCTCGGCAGATGATCGAGCGCGTTCCTGAGGAAGTGCACGTAGCAGCGTTGCCAGGCGGCTTCGGGGATCACCTCGCCGATCGCTGCCACCAGGCCGGCGTGATCGTCGGACACAACCAACTCGACGCCCTTGAGGCCGCGCGCCTTGAGGCCGACGAGGAAGTCCCTCCAGGCCGAGCGGCTCTCGCGATTGGCCATCTCCACGGCCAGGATCTGGCGCCTTCCGTCCCAGTCGATACCGACCGCGATCAGCACCGCCTGGCTCATGACAACACCGGCTTCACGCACCTTCTCGTAGCGCGCATCGAGGATGAGGTAAGGAAACGGCTCTTGAAGGGGGCGCCTGGCAAAGGCAGCGAGGCTCTCGTCCAGCCGCTTGTTGATGGCCGAGATCGACGAGGCCGAGAAGGCATGGCCGCACAGTTCTTCCGTGATCGCCTTCACCTTGCGGGTCGACACGCCCTGCACATACATCTCCGCCAGTGTCGCCACCAAGGCCCGCTCGGAACGCTGGTAGCGCTCGAACAGCTCGGTGGAGAAGCGCCCGGCCCGGTCCTGCGGAACCCGCAGCTCGAGCTTGCCGACCCGCGTCACAAGGGTACGGCCGTAATAGCCCGAGCGATAGCCAAGCCGTTCGGGCGTGCGCTCGCTCTTCGAGGCACCCAGCGCCTCGTCCATCTCGGCCTCAAGCACCTCCTGCATCACCGCACGGAGCACTTCGTGCAATCCATCCGGGTTCGAAAGCAAAATGTCTTTGACGGCAGCGCTGGCGGTCTTAACTTCAGTCTTGGTCATGGTGGCGTTCCTTCGCGGGAATCAGGTGACGTGAACAATCACCAGCCTGCCATGACCGCCCCCTCTCAGCGAATTTGCAGAACTCTCAGCACACTACCGTTGGTTGGCCGAAGGCGAGGGTGATTTCGTTTGCTGTTCGGGATAGCTGACCGTTGATCGAGCCTGCCTGCGGGCCTCTTGGTTTTTACGACGCCAGTAGGAACCCAGACAGGTCGCAGATGATTCAGATGCGCATCCGGGCTATCAACGAGGATCTTGAGCAAAATGGCGGGCAGTGACCACGAAGGCGACAAAGCTGCGCTCCGGGAAAGCCCAAAGTTTCGTCTACGACGCATGACCCGGGTCACAGTGCCGAGGCACGAGTTGGACTTCATCACAAGGTCGGCCGCATAGACCACGCCGGAGCTCTCGCAATGTTGCAGAGGCATATGGGAGCTCGAGAGGCGGTCTTTTCGGAACTGATGGCTCGGCCAGAGCGCTAGACCAGCCATGTCTCGCCTTTCTTGGCGCCCTCGATCAAAAACTGGAGGCCAAGAGTGGTCTTTCCAGAACCTGGTTTCCCTTCGATGAGATGGGAGCGGTTCCAGGCGGAGCCGCCACGAAGAATGTAGTCGAGCGCGCTAACTCCAGTTGCGATCGCTGAGGCGTCCTCTCTGTCCAACTAATCCCCGATGTAATTTCGAGAACCAGATAACGACGGGCACCTTTGGCGGTTCCACGTCTCTCGGTGAGCGCTCTTGTCGTGAGACTCACGAAAAGGCGACAGGAAACGCGGAAAAAAAGGCGCCGTACCTCTCGGAGCCCTTTTTCAAGTTCACTTTGGAACCGGCAACCTACCAGCCTTGCCGGCCATACCAGTCATCGATGTCGCGCTGAGCGCGGTCCTTCTCAATGCCGTAGCGCTCCTGAATCTTGCCTTCCAACTGATCGCGGTTACCGGCAATACGGTCCAGATCATCGTCTGTGAGTTTGCCCCACTGTTCCTTGACCTTGCCCTTTACCTGCTTCCAATTGCCTTCGACACGGTTCCAGTCCATGGCACCTATCCTTGTTTGTTTCGGACTGAGAAAAACGCCGTCAGGCTACCGGAGTTCCCGTCAAGTTTGAGCAGATCGACCCATCGAAGCGTGGCGAGGTAGGCGGCCCGAAGCAACCCGCTCTGGAACGCGATGATGGCTTGCCGCGCCGGCCGTGTTCTCCACTGTCTTGGCCACAGTCGCTCGCGAGACCGGCTTCGTTGGACAAACACCGACAGGGATAGCATGAAGCCAACTATGCTGCGTTCGTCGTCCAAGCCTGGCGTCAGATACTAATTCTTGCTGTTGGGAGCCATGTTCCCTGCGGCTTTTGCCCTGAAGCGCCTTACCCGGCTGCGTGTGCCGCAGCTCTCATCGGAGCACCACCGCCTGCGCCCGCCACGCGAGGTGTCGATGAAAAGCCAACCGCAGTTCGGCCCGGTGCACTCGCGCACGCGGCGGCGGTCATTCCTGGACACCAAAAACTCGGCTGTCTCAAAGGCCACGCGGTGGCCGATCGTGTTCAGACTGGCTGCGTCGGTCCACTGCCAAGCGAGGCGGTCGCCGGACGGGAAAAGCGAGCGCTTCGGCAGGGCTAGGGCGACTGCATCGCGCACGATTTGCAAGGCATCGTCCGGCACCCGGGCGCCTGCCGCCTCGGCCTGGAGAGCCGCGTAAACGGCCTCGCGCAAAATCTTGGCCTTTTCCAATGCCGCCTCCGCAAGGAGCGGGCGGGCGGAAGCCTCCACGAGCAGTGCTCGCGCCTCATCGACGTCGATCAAATCGGCACGTCCAGCCCAGACGACCAGGTCGGCATAGGTCTGCAAGAGGTCTGGCCCCCATACATCGCGTCGCGCGTCGACCGTGTTGACGAAGTCCAGGCAGGCGTGACCGCCAACCATGCGCATGTCGACGATAGTCTTCGCAAAATCCATCCCGGAAACATCGGTTTGCGGAACCGTATTGGCAAGAGGCCGTTGTAACGAAATAAACGTCTTTTGGCCGTTACAACGAACCAACAAAGACCCGGCGAAGGCTGCTTCCGATGAACCGCAACACGGCGACATTTCTGGTTTTATGTGTGATCTGGGGCACCACGTGGATCGGTATCAAGGCAGGGATCCTCTGATGTTCGCAGGCACGCGTTTTACAGTAGCCGGCTTGCTGATCCTCAGTGCGACGCGCTTAAGGGGCGCTGCTCTACCACGGGTGGCGAAAAGGAACTGGCCGCGCCTTTTCGTTGTTACGTTGTTCATGATTCCGCTTTGCTATGGCCTACTCTTTTGGGGCATGCTCTATGTCGATACGGGCACCGCGGCTGTTCTTGAACTTTCGCTGACCCCTGTCACGCTGCTTGGATTTGCGTTGCTTCTGGGGGACGAACGCTATGACGGCCGCAGGCTTTTTGCGATTTTGCTCGGTGCGGCCGGTCTGTGCATCCTGTTCGGGCCCGAGGCCTATGCTAGTTGGACACACGCAGACCAGCAGGGCAGGGGGCTCCGGCTGCTGGCGATGACAGCGGTGGCGTCGGCAGCTGTAATCTATGCATGGGGTTCGGTGCTCGCGCGGCCGCTTCTTGAGGTATATTCATCGGACTTCATCGCCGGCTTCACCACCCTTTTCGGGGGCGCATTCCTAATTCTCATCTCACTCGTTGTGGAGCCAGGCGCGGCCGCGGCTCTAAAAGGCGATTGGGGCTGGCCGGCCTGGGTCGGGTGGCTGTTCCTCGTGCTGTTTGGTTCGTTCATAGGCTACACACTTTTTATCCGGCTCCTGCACGAAATCGGCGCCTCGCGCGCCGGAGCATTTGCCTTCGTCTCACCCGTGATTGCCGTCGTGCTTGGCATGATCACCTACGGCGAGGAGGTTAGCCTGATCGACATCATCGGCATGGCTATCATGCTCTTCGCAGCGTTTCTTGCGCTACGCGAGCGCAAACAGGAAACATCATCCGCTTCCCCGCCGTTGATTCCACGCTCCGCGCGGGCCGTGGCAGAACATGAAAGACGGCGCGCGCATCCAGCCGCCAATCAGCCTTGAGATGGAAAAGCACAAGGTTCTCGTCTATGCGAAAAGAGCGCTCTCCCGGCAGCGTATCCCACCTACCACCGGCGGCGAGGAAAGCTCCAGCTCATATGACAACACTAGTCGGCGAGGGCTTTTGCCGAGTTGCTGTCAAGATTGCAGGCGGGATTTGATGGAAAAATCGCGAGGCTGCAATCAGCGACCTATTCGTTCCGATGGCAATGCAGGCTATCCGCCAACACGTCGACAGACTGTCAGCCGCATCGCTTCAGTTCGGCCACCTGAACCCCGAGACGGAATGCCTGACCATCGGCATAAGAACGTGCATAGCTTTCGGCTTCGAACGGAAACGTCAGGGTGCTGCCGTAGGCGGTGACGCGGACCGTCCACTTCTTGTCGCGAACGAGTTCGACCGAATTGTCGGGCGACGTCATGATTTCCTCCGGCACCAGCAAGGCGGAGGCACGGATAGCGTCGCGAAGGTTGTTTGAATGCAAACAATCCGACACGCTCATGTCGCTTGTTCTATACGCCTCGACTTTCTCTCAATTGGCGTAGCGCCACGGCTGCAATGTTGGTGGCGCTAAGTCCCCTAGCTGCCAAGACCGTTCCCATCGCGTGGGTCCCCTTGCGGCCTCACGCAGCGACCTTTCTGAACTCAATCGCCGAGATCGTCAGCCCGCAGTGTCATCGAGAGAATAGCCGGCAAGCCGCACGGTGCGAATGGCAACTCTGCGACGACTGCTTCAACAACTTTCGCGACTGGCTCATGTGAACGTCGACCACCTGGGCGCTCACACTGGCTTTCTGCGACCGGCCAGCTGCGATGAATTCATCACGGCTGATCACCTTTCAGGATCCTCGAGCATGTGGCGCACCAACTTGAACTCGATCGGCCCAAGAGGAATCTCCCCCCGGTGCTGTAAACACGGTGGTATCGAGCTCCATCTCGACGTCGCGATATGTCAGTGGTCTGCGATTCTGCGCCAATTTCGTGACGGTAGCCCAATCGCGAGCCTTCGCAGGTGGTCGAGGAGCTATTGCGGCGCAAATGGTCTGATGAAGCGTTCATCGACCCCGGGCTGCAACAGCCTGTGCTGACCTTCAGCGCCTGGGGATATCAAGGCGACACAGGGCGGGGAATTGGTCCGGGCATCCCGCTACAGCCGGCCGCTCCCGTCGCCAGCTCATTGTCTGGCCGACAGTCCAGCACAATTCCCACGCACCGGCCTTTTCGCGGCAAGACCTAGCGCGTCATCGATCGAGCGGGCCAGCTTGCTGCCGAAACCATCCACCTGCAGAATGTAGCCTCGGAGCAGGTAGAACTCCGCATCCTGCGAGGAGATGCACCGGCCGCGGCTCCGTCGAACTCAGCGAGGGAAACGGAAGTCAGCTCTTCGCAGTTCAACTTCGAGAGCAGACGTTCCTGGATTGGCCTTGGCACATTTGTGAACGGTCGATTCCAATGGCTGTCAAAGAGTACGGCGCGACATTGAGGCGCCAGCGAACCAGCTCGAAACCGGTCGAGCTAGTATCCGGGCCGGGTCAATCCGAGACAATTTCGTAGTGAAGAAGCTGGGCTTCGTCGAGGGCCGACTTCACTCCAGGCGAGATGACGCCGGAGCCGAAGAGGATAATATCTTCACGGCGTACGAATACTTCATGGCCGAGTCCCATGGACACAAATGTGCCCGAAGAGCTTCGTTCGAGAAGCCGAGCTCTGCCATTCAATATGGTGAAGGCGGCGTGGCGCCTCGATACCCAGGGCCGCTCGACGATGATATCGCATTCCGCCGATCTGCCGATTGTCACGGATTCGCCGTTTCGACAGGATCGCAGCTGATCTCTGTAGCGGATGACCAGATGAATCTGCCGCGGCAGGACCGAGCGTCTATCTGTAGTGGCGCCATGGCTGGTGATCTGCGTACCGGGGGCCCCATCGTCGCTCCACAGGGTATAGACATCGAAGAACTCTTGCTTCCCCTTCAAGGCCATTTTGTCGAGGAGCCGCAGGCCCTTGCGGCTTCTCGGGGAAAGGGCTTCGCAGAAGCTCTGGCTGATCAGCACCTCTCCGGGGTTCGCCGTGGTGGACAACCTTGCGGTGACATTGACAACGTCACCGAATATCGCGCCCCGCGCGCGAATGACCGCCCCGAAATGCAATCCGATACGGGCGCTCAACGGCCCTTTAGTCAGTTGATGGGTAATTTGGCAGACGGCCCTCAGCGCCATTTCCGGGCTCTCGAAGAGGCTGAGTATGTCATCGCCTTTCGAGTAAATGAAATCACCACGGTGCTTGGCGACAATCTCGCGCATCGTGTCCAGGCAATCCGAGACCTGCTGTAGAGCGGCATCGTCTCCGATCCGCTCATAGAGCGGCGTGCTGCCCACGACATCAGCTAAGAGGACTGCGGTAAGAAGCGTCTCCTGATCCATCGATCTCGTGTCCGACCCGAAAACTCAGCGTGCGTGTATAGCACACGAGGTCGCCTGCAACATATCTGCTCGAGCGCCTTGGATCGGTGCGATGCTTCAGGTGATCGTGGCGGGTTGGACGGGCGTATGCCATTCGTCGGCTTCGTGCCGACATCCAGAACCCTCTTCGCCCCAATCGTTCGCGACCTCGGTGCTATGAGTGGACTTGGTCTTTTTAGGTTCGGAAAGGCTGAACGAGTTGCAACGGGCGACGCCCTTCTCATGCACCATCAACCACGACCCGATCTCGTCCCTCCGACTTCGCGCGGAATAGTGCCAGATCGGCGGCTTTGACGAGATCATTCGGGCTCTCGTTCGTATTTGGGACCGGTGGCGACGCCAACGCTGTGCTTTGCGATAAGATCACGGATCCATTGATCAGATTTCAGGTATATTCTCTTTGAAGATCACCTGAAGTCGTGGTTGATGCGGTTCATAGTTCAGGTGCCTGACAGAGTGGCTTAAAATGTTGAGCGCTTCCCGCGCCTCGACGCGCGGATTTTGATCTATGACCGCATCGAGCGTCCCATCCAACAAAAGTTCCTTGGTGCCGTCTGTCACCTCGTGGCCGAGAAAGAGAATGTCTTTCGCGCGTCCACGCTCCTTGAGCGCCCGAGCGATGCCGGTGTTGCCGGCGCCGACATTGTAGATCGCGGCAAGATCGGGGTGCCGGTCCAGAAGCGCTGATGCTTCCGAATAAGCCTTCTCTCGGTCATCCAGCATTTCGCGCATCTCGACGATCTCGAGATTGGGCGACTCCTCGGTCAAGATGTGCCGGAATCCCATCTCGCGTTCCTCATGGCCGCGATAGGACAGCGAGCCGGCGAACAGCGCCACCTTGCTTGGGCGTTCCGATCCCATGAAACGGTTGAGAAGATACCCGGCCAACCGCCCGGCGGCGCGGTTGTCTATGCCGATATAGGCCACCCTCGGCACATGCAGGATGTCGGATGCGATGGTCACCACCTTGACGTCATTGGCCGACAGCGAGCGGATCGCCTCGCGCACCGTCGGATGATCGAGCGCGATCACGCCGACGCCTTGTGTCTGTCCACGCAATTCTTGCAGCAGGCGGGCGAGCCGGTCGGGGTTGAAGCCCTCTATGGTGGCGATGTGGACGTCGAGATCGGGGCGCGCCAAGGCCTGCGCCTCGATGTGTCGATGCAGCATCTTGATGAAGGAATTGGTGCCGGCCGGCAGAGCGAAGTCCAGACGGATGACCTCTCCAGGTGAGGGCCTGGGCGGCGCTCCGTTCGGGCCCTCGGCGATGTAGCCGAGGCGCTGCGCCATTTCGAGCACGATCTCACGCGTGCGCGCCCGCACACCTGGCCTGTTGTTCAGCACGCGGTCGACGGTGGCGGCGGAAACGCCGGCTTCCCGGGCTATGTCAGTCAAGGTGGAACGCACCGTCTTCATCTCCTCAATGCATCAGATCGCACAATGCCGCTAGCCCGTCCGACGGCCACAGCTGCCAGCCATCAGCGATTCTGATGGGAAATGATGTATCGAGCCTTAGCCGATGCGCAAGGAGGTTGGGCTAAATCGCGTCGCCCGGCGTGATAGTCGCGTGCCAGAAAGGCAGATTTCCCATCAAATCGAGGCATTGAGCCCGTGTGTCGACCTTTGCATGACGTATTTTCTCCGCGGTTGCGGTGTTACGATGTATTTTGAGTATTTATGATGTTGACAGCCTTCCGGTGCTGCCGTCAATATCCCTCAATGGGCTCGTGGAGGAAACATCGGCCCTGAGGGAGGAATTCCAATGTCTGATTTGATCCGCATATCGCGACGCGGCTTGTTGGCGTCCGGAGGAAAGGCCGCGGCGTTCGTGGCTGCGGCCGGTATCGCACCGCAATTCATCCGTCCCGGCCGTGCCGTTGCGGCCGACGCGCTGGCGCCAGGCATGGTCGGCGGCCCCACCGGTTTCGAGGGCGCAGAGCGCTATCAATATGGCGCCGACACGCCGGAAGGCCGTGCCGTTGAGGCGGCCAAGGCCTTGAAGGGAGCTGGCAAGGCACCGGCCAAGATCGTGCTTGGCCTGTCGGATGGCTCGATTGGCCAACTCACACAGCCTTTCCCTGCGGGTGCGCCGTCGATCAAGGAGCTGTGGGAAAAGGAGACCGGCATCCAGATCGAGATCGTCGGCCTGCCGAACGGCCAGGAATTCACCAAGACGATGCAGGACATCTCCACCAAGGGTGGGGCCTATGACATCTACTCGACGGAATGGAACCGCCTCGGCGACCTTGCCGAGACCGGCGGCATCGCCAAGCTCGACGACTTCGTCGCCCAGTACAAGCCCGAATGGGACGATCCCAAGACCGGCTATGTCGACGGCGCCAAGGGCGTGTCGCTGCTCAACAAATATCGCGGGTCCAACTATGGCGTGTCGCTGGACGGCGACTTCCAGACCTGGGTCTACCGCACCGACCTGTTCGGCGACGCTGCCGAGCAGAAGGCGTTCAAGGACAAATTCGGCTACGATCTGGCGCC
This sequence comes from Mesorhizobium sp. C416B, assembly GCF_030323165.1. Lineage (NCBI taxonomy): Bacteria > Pseudomonadati > Pseudomonadota > Alphaproteobacteria > Hyphomicrobiales > Phyllobacteriaceae > Mesorhizobium > Mesorhizobium sp. C416B. Next base: position 651,871 of record NZ_CP100471.1, on the reverse strand, counting down.
GCCGAAGACCTGGAAGCAGCACAGTGACATCGCGGGCTTCTTCCAGCGGCCCGACAAGGGCCTGTTCGGCTCCACCGACCTGCGCAACCAGGGCTGGGGCTACACCAACTGGTATCAGCGCTATGTCTCGATGGCATCGCCCAACCAGTTCCTGTTCGGCGACGACGGCAAGCCGCTGATCAATTCCGAGCACGGCATTGCCGCCACCAACGAATATGTCGGCTCGCTGGTTCATCACTCGCCGGACGCGATCTCCTGGGGCTGGCCGGAGCAGTATGGAAATTTCGCCAAGGGCGGCGCGGCGATGACCTGCGCCTTCTCGAACCTGCCGAAATTCCTCGACAATGCCGGCAACAAGGATTCTGCCGTCACCGGCAAGATCGGCTCGATGCTGCCGCCCGGCCGCGAAGTCGACGGCAAGCTGATCAGCCGTTCCGTGCTGTGGTTCTCGCTGACCGGCATGGTCTCGTCGCAGTCGAAAAACCAGGAGGTCGCCTACCTTTTGCTGCAGTGGCTGGGCTCCGCCCGCATCTATGCCTGGATGAGCGCCAATCCGGGCGGCTATCTCGATCCGTTCCGGCTCTCGGATTTCTCCGATCCGCTGGTGCGCCAGACCTACCACGCCTACCACATCGACGTGGTGCGCGAGACGGTCGCCCGCACGGTGCCGACGATCAACTATCCCGGCGCCACCGCCTTCCACAACGCATTGGACGAAAATCTGATGGCGTCGCTGACCAAGGCCAAGACAGCGGAACAGGCGATGGCCGACACGGAAGCGGAGTGGAAGAAGATCGCCCGCCGCATCGGCGAGGACAAATTGCTCGAAGCCATCAGGACGAACAAGGAGGCCTGGCCGACGGTTCTCGACCCGATCAGCTGATCCGTCTCCCTGGATCAGCGCTGGAGGGGAGGAGCATCTGTTCCTCCCCGCCGCAGTCAACGCCACCAGCAAAGCAGCCAGATGAAGCGTTCCGTCCCCTTCGAGATATTCCGCTACGCCGCGATCTTCGCGGCGATGGCGGTGACGCTGGTACCGATCCTGTGGATGGTGTCGATGGCCCTCAAGCCGATCGCCGAATGGTCGGCGACCGGCGCCGACCTGACATGGTGGCCGAAGAACCCGACGCTCGGCAATTTCCAGTTCGTCTTCGGCGAGTCCAACAACAATCTGATCGTGGCGCTCGACCGCACCGCGCTGAAGCCGATCCTGTCGTCGCTGCTGTCTTCGGTGTTCGGCACGGCGATCGCAATGTCGGCGGGCACGGCTGCGGCCTACGGGCTGTCGCGTTTCGGCTCCGGCCAGAACCTGCCGCTGGCGCTGATCCAACTCAGGCTGTTTCCGCCAATGGCGGTGATGATCCCGGTCATGATCATGTGGGCCTTCCTGAACTTCACCGACAGCTGGTTTGGCCTGGCCCTGATCTACGGCATCGTCACCCTGCCGTTCGCTTTCTGGCTCATGAAGACCTTCTTCGACGACATGCCGCGCGAGATCGAGGAAGCGGCGCTTGTCGAAGGTTGTTCGCGGCTGCGCGTCTTCACGCGCATCACGCTGCCGATGATGCGCGCACCGCTGGCCAGCGCCGCCCTCTTCGTCTTCATCCTCAACTGGTCGGACTATCTGATCGCGCTGCTGCTGACGACGCGTGAATGGGTGACGATCCCGGTCTACATGGCCTCGCTGTCCTCCTCGATGACCGGGCAGCTCTATGGCGCCAAGGCCGCGCTCGGTCTTGTCGCCGCGGTGCCGCCGGTCATCATGGGCATCGCTATCCAGCGCCATCTGGTGCGCGGACTGACCTTCGGCGCGCTCAAGCAATGAGCGCGGTGACCGTGACTGTCTCAAAGGACGCAAAGGCCGCGCTTGGCAAGCCCGTGCTGCGGGACGAGGGAACGCGGCTGGGATTCCGGCTGACGCTGCCGGCGCAGATCCTGGTGCTCTTCATCTCCGTCTTCCCGCTGCTGATGCAGCTCTACATCAGCGTCACCGACTGGTCGCCGCTCTCCGGCCTCGGCTGGTGGAACGCATGGGAGATGTGGAACAGCTTCGCCAACTACACCGACCTTGCCGCCGATGCGCGCTTCTGGAGCGCGCTGAGGCGCACGGCCATCGTCATGGTCGTGTGCGTGCCCGTCGAATTCCTGCTTGGCCTGGCATTGGCGACGCTGTTCGCGGACGATTTTCCGGGCAAGCGGATCTTCTATTCGATCCTGCTGATGCCGATGATGGTGGTTCCGGCGGTGGCCGGCTACATGTTCTTCATGCTGTTCCAGTCGGGCGGGCCGCTGAACGACATCCTGTCGGCACTCAGCGGTTCCCGCGTCACCATCGCCTGGCTGTCTGACCCCACACTGGCGCTGATCGCGGTGATCATCGCCGATATCTGGCAGTGGACGCCGCTGATGTTCCTGATCCTGCTTGCCGGCCTGGTCGGCGTGCCGCAGGACCAGATCAAGGCGGCGACCCTGCTCGGCGCCAACCCGTGGCAGCGCTTCGTCACCATCGTGCTGCCGAAGATGAAGACGATCATCATCATCGCGCTGGCGATCCGCGTCATCGAGAACTTCAAGATCTTCGACACGCTCTACATCATGACCGGCGGCGGCCCCGGCGTCGCCACGGAGACGATCTCCGTCTACATCTACAAGGTCTCGACGCAGGACCTGATCTGGGGCTATGTGGCGGCGATCGCGCTGGCCATCCTGGTCGTGCTTTCGATCGTTGCCGTATTCGCCATGAAGCGCATGGCGCGGGCAAGGCTGGTGCCGGCATGAGCGCGATCCAGCTGCGCAACCTGGTCAAGACCTTTGGCGAGTTCACGGCGCTGAAGACCATGGACCTCGACATCGCCGATGGCGAGTTCATGGCGCTCCTCGGGCCTTCGGGCTGCGGCAAGTCGACGACGATGAACATGATCGCCGGCATGGAGGAGCCGACCAGCGGCAAGATCCTGTTCGGCGAGCGCGACATGGCCGGCGTGCCGATGGGCCGGCGCGGCGTCGGCTTCGTTTTCCAGAACTATGCCATCTTCACCCACATGACGGTGCGCCAGAACCTTGCCTATGGGCCGCGGATGCGCGGTGCGGCGAAAGCTGAGATCGACCGCCGCGTCGGCGCCACCGCCGAGCTGCTGCAGTTGACGCCGCTGCTCGACCGCAAGGCCGACCGTCTCTCGGTCAACATCCTGCAGCGGGTGGCAATCGGACGCTCGGCGATCATGGAGCCGGCCATCTTCCTGCTCGACGAGCCGCTGTCCAATGTCGACGCCGCCTTCCGGGCGGTAATGCGGACCGAGCTCAAGCAGCTGCAGCGCCAGTTCAGGCAGACGATGGTCTACGTCACCCATGACCAGCTCGAGGCCATGACCATGGCCGACCGCATTGCCGTCATGGATCACGGCGTGCTGCAGCAGGTGGGAACGCCGCTGGAAGTCTACAACAATCCAGCCAATGTCTTCGTCGCCCGCTTCATCGGCGCTCCGGGCATGAACCTGCTGAAGGGAAGGCCGGCGGAGAGCGACCGGGGCCTGGTGGTCGATCTCGGGCCACTGGGGGTCACGCCGACGCTGCCGGATGCGCTGGCCGCCACCTTGCGCGGATCGCGCTCTGAGGTGCTTTACGGCTTCCGGCCCGAACAGGTGTCGCTGGTGCAGAGCGGGCAGGGCCTCGCCATGCCGGTGAGCTTCGTCGAGCGGATCGGCGCGAGGACCATCGTCCATCTCGGCGATGGCGAGACCGCCGTGAAGGCGGTGTTCGACAATGCTGTCGGACTGTCGATCGGCGAGCTTGCCGTCGTCGCCCCCGTGGCATCGTCCGTGTGTGTCTTCGATGCCCGCAGCGGCATTGCGATGAAGGCAGGTTGACATGGCCGATATCGTCTTTCGCAATGTCAGCAAGCGTTACGGCACGACGCTCGCCGTCGACGACGCCTCGTTCACCGTCAATGACAACGAATTCTTCTGCTTCTTCGGGCCGCCGCTGTCGGGCAAATCGACAATCCTGCGCCTGGTGCTCGGGCTGGAGACGCCTGACGCCGGAGAGATCCTGATCGGCGGCAAACCGGTCAACACCGTCTCGCCGGCCGAGCGCAATGTCGCCATGGTGTTCCAGAACCTGGCGCTGTTCCCCCATATGAGCGCGCGCGAAAATGTGCGTTTCCCGCTGGTCGAGCGCAAGGTCGCCGAGGCCCAGATCGAAACGCGTGTCGCCGATGTGGCCGCCAAGCTCCACATCGGCCATATTCTGCACAAGCCGCCGGCGCAGCTTTCCGGTGGCGAGCGGCAACGCGTGGCCATAGCCCGCGCCCTGGTGCGCGACCCGAACGCCTATCTGATGGACGACCCGATCTCTGCGCTCGATGCGCGGCTGCGCGAGGGAACGCGCGTCGAGCTCAAGCGCATCCAGCGCGAACTCGGCAAGACGCTGATCTACGTCACCCATGACCAGGAAGAGGCGATGTCGATCGCCGACCGCATCGCGATTCTGGAGAATGGCAGGATCCGACAGATCGGCGCCCCGTCCGAGATCTACGACCGCCCGGCGAACACCTATGTGGCGCGACTGCTTGGTTCGCCGATGATGAACATCCTCAAATCCGTTCGCGGCGAAGATGGCCTCGAGGCCGCCGAAGGCACGGTCAGCATCGACGATCGCGCTGCTCCGGCCGACGCGATCGAAATCGGGCTCAGGCCGGAGGACATCAAGGTCCGGCCCTGGGTCGAAGGGGGCGCTGGCCGCCCGGCGCGCGTATTCGAGGTCGAGCCCCTTGGCGGCTACACGGTGGTAACGCTCGCCGCCGGAGAGGCGCGGCTGAAGGCGCTGCTGCGCGGCCAGCCCGACATCAGGCCGGATGCGGTGGTAGCGATATCCTGCGAGCCGGCCCGGGTGCATTATTTCGGGCAGGACGGAGGCGCGTTGGCGAGATGATCGCGGCTGCGAAAACAGAATTTCGGGAGGAAGACATGGCGAGCGAAGGCTTCGAGCCGGACGTGAAGGTCCGCACGAAAGAATACCGTATCGGCTGCATCGGCGCTGGCATGATCATGGCCGAGTGCCATCTGGCAGCCTATCGCGAAGCGGAGTTCAACGTGGTGGCGATCGCCTCGCGCACCCGTTCCAATGCGCAGAAGGTCGCCGCGCGTTGGGACATCCCGACCGTCCACGACACGCCGGAACAGCTGATCGAGGATTCTGAGGTCGAGATCGTCGACCTTGCCTTTCCACCCGATCTGCAGCCGGCGCTGATCCGCCATGCGCTGAAGCAGCCTCACATCAAGGCGATCCTGGCGCAGAAGCCACTGGCGCTGTCGGTCGATGAAGCCGTGAAGCTGCGCGACGAGGCAGCCAAGTCAGGCAAGATCCTCTCGGTCAACCAGAACATGCGCTACGACCAGTCGATGCGCGTGCTGAAGCAGATCATCGACGGCGGCGCGCTGGGCGACATCGTCTTCGCGCAGATCGACATGCACGCCATCCCGCACTGGCAGGGGTTCCTCGAGGATTACCACCGGCTGACGCTCGCCAATATGAGCGTGCACCATCTGGACGTGCTGCGCTTCCTGTTCGGCGATCCCTCGGAAATCACCACCCTGACACGCAAGGACCCGCGCACGACATTCGAGCATAGCGACGGCATCACCGTCTCGACGCTGCGCTTTCCCTCCGGCGTGCTCGCCGTGTCGCTGGAGGATGTCTGGTCCGGACCGCGCCAGGAGGGCTATGAGGACGACCAGCACATCAACTGGCGCGTCGACGGCACCAAGGGTGTCGCCAAGGGCGCGATCGGCTGGCCGAAAGGCGTGGCCTCAACACTGACCTTCGCGTCGACCGAGACGACCGGCGGCGAATGGGTCAGCCCGAGCTGGGACACGATGTGGTTCCCGCACGCCTTCATCGGCGTCATGGAGCAATTGCAGCACGCGGTGAAGACCGGTGCGCCGCCGGCATTATCGGTGGCCGACAACGTCAAGACGATGGCGCTGGTCGAGGCCGGCTATCGCTCGATCGACGAGGGCCGCACCATCAAGCTTTCCGAAATCTCGATAAAATCAGCCAACTGAATCGCTTAGGGAGGAATTCACATCATGATGCAGGCAGGTATTTTCACGGGCTATTTCCCGTACGGCCTCGAAGAGACGGCGAAGAAGATCCGCGGGCTCGGTTTCAACACGGTGCAGCTCGACCTGCATTTCAGGGATGTCGATCTGTCGGCCGGGCAGATCACTGAGGACAAGGCCAAGCAGGTGCGCGACGTCTTCCGCGACAACAACCTGCCGATCTGCTGCGTGTCGGGCTACACCAACATCATTCATCCCGACAGATCCGAGCGCGATAAGCGCGTCGGGTATCTCAAGGAAATCATCCGCAATGCGCGCAGCTTCGGCTCGCCCTACGTGATCTCCGAGACCGGTACCTACAACACCGAATCCGACTGGGTGCGTCACCCGAAGAACAAGACCGAGGAAGGCTTCGAGGAATGCCGCAAGGTGATCGCCGAGCTTGCCCAGACCGCCTACGACCACGGCGCGGTCTTCCTCCTCGAGACTTACGTTAACAACGTCGTGGGCTCGGTCGAGGAGACGGTGAAGATGTTCGCCCAGGTCGACCATCCCGGCCTCGGCCTGTTGATGGATCCGACCAACTATTTCGAGACCCACAATATCGACAAAATGGACCAGATCCTCAACCAGGTGTTCGACACGCTGACCGACAAGATCAAGATCGCGCATGCCAAGGACGTCAAGCGTTCGGGCAGCGACAAGTCGGAAAAGCATGCCGACATCGGCGACGAGGATGCGATGGAGAGCCACACGTTCCGCGGCGTCGGCGAGATCGAGCTGCCGGCGCCCGGGCTGGGATTGCTGAATTACGATCTCTATCTGCAGCGGCTGGCGGAAAAGCACCCAAACATCCCGGTCATCATCGAGCATCTCTCTGAAGACGACGTGCCGCGCGCGAAGAAATTCCTCGATGGGAAGTTCCGCGCCAACGGCCTGTGAGCGCCGGTTGCGCCGCCGGCGCATGGCGGCGCAACTCCAACCAAGGGAGGAATGAATGTTGAAATTCGCATTGAAAGTGGCTGCCGCGGCAACGCTGGTAGCCGGGGTCTCCTTGAGCCTGCCGGCATTCGCCCAGGCCGGCCAGAAGACCTTCTATCTGCTGTCGCATGGTGGCCCTTCGGACGCGTTCTGGATCGACTGGAATGCCGGCGCGACCAAGGCCTGCGACCAGCTCAAGGTGACCTGCAAGATCTCGTTCAGCGGCGGCGACATGGCGGCGCAGAAGGAGGCTTTCAACTCGGCGCTCGCCGCCAAGCCGGACGGCATCGCTACCACCTCTGCTCAGCCCGGCCTGTGGACGGAGGAGGTGAAGGCCGCCAAGGCCGCCGGCATACCGATCGTGTTCTTCAACACCGACGATCCGGCGACCGGGCGTCAGGCCTATGTCGGGGCCGACCTCAGGGAGGCGGGCGTCATCTGGGCCAAGTATCTCGTCGACCACAAGATGGTGAAGCAGGGCGACAAGGTGTTCCTGCCGGTCGAAGTGCCGGGCGCCAGCTACCAGCAGCTCGAGACCGAGGGCATCGCCAGCGTCTTCGATCCGCTCGGCATCAAGTACGACGTGGTCGATTGCGGCACCGACCCGGCCGGCATCATCGCCAAGATGACCGACTACATGGTCGCCAACAATCCGCCGGCAATCATTGCACTCGGCGATTCCGTGGCAGCAAGCATCAAACGCGTCTTCGACGGGGCCGGTGTGTCGGCCGGCAAGGTCCCGGTCGTCGGCTGGGGCAACTCAAAGGAGACGGCCGAGGCGGTCAAGTCCGGCTTCGTCAATGCTGCGGCCTGGCAGTACCCGTCGGCGCAGGGCTTCATGCCGGTGGCGCTGCTCGGGCTTGCGGCCTCTGGCGAGCCGATCGGCTACGACATTCACACATTCAGCCTCTACGACGCCTCGAGCGTCGAGCCGATCCTGAAACTCTACAACAAGTGACGACAATCGGCGCCCGCCCCGAAATGGCGGGCGCCGGACGCATGGTCCTGACAGATATGGCAATCATAGCAGACGACGACACGCAGCGAGCGAAGGGCAGGTCTGCGCTGCTGCGTTCACCGCAATTCTCCTCGCTCATCATCCTCATCGTGCTGCTCGTGGTGTTCGCCATCGCCGACGGCAACTTCCTGTCGCCGCTCAACATATCCAACATGATGGCGTTCCTGCCCGAGCTCGGCATCATCGCTCTCGGCATGACGCTGCTGCTGACGGCGGGCGAGTTCGATCTGTCGGTCGGCGCCGTGTTCGGCCTTGCGCCCGTCGTGGTGATGCTGCTGGTGCAGAATGGCGGTATCGACATCGGCGTCGCCCTCCTGGCCGGGCTTGTGCTGTGCATCGCGATCGGCGCCATCAACGGGCTGATCGTCACCAAGATCGGCATTTCCTCGTTCCTGGTCACGCTGTCGATGCTGCTCGTCGTGCGCGGCGCGGCGCTCTACATCACGCAGGGATTCCCCCTGAAGTCGTGGGACCAGCCCGGCTTCTTCGTCACGCTGCTTGCCGGCAGCTTCAATGTAGGCTCGTTCCGGTTCTACACCTCGCTCTGGTGGTTCATCGGCCTGTCGCTGCTGGCGATTTACATCCTGCGCTACGCGAAGCTCGGCAACTGGATCAGCGCCATCGGCAGCAACCGCAACGCAGCGGTGGCGCGCGGCGTGCCGGCCGACGCGGTCAAGATCTGGCTGTTCATCCTGACCTCGGTGGTGGCCGGGCTGGCCGGCATGATCAGCGCGTTCCGGATTTCGGCCGCCTCGCCGGTGGCCGGCACCGGCTACGAACTCGAAGTGATCGCCATGGTGGTGGTCGGCGGCACGGCGCTCACTGGCGGGCGCGGCACCATCCTCGGCACCATCGTCGGCGCGCTGATGCTGCGCGCCATCCGCAACGGCATCGTGCTGATCGGCGTGCCGGGCTTGGCATACAACATCTTCGTCGGCGTCATCATCCTCGCCATGCTCATCCTGCACGCTTTGCTGCAGAAGAACGCCGCAAGGAGCTGACGATGGAAGTGCTGCGTCTGCAAGACCTGCAAAAGTCCTTCGGCAACGTGCGTGCGCTGAAGAACGCCTCGTTCACCCTCAACGAAGGCGAGGTGGTTGCCCTGCTCGGCGACAATGGCGCCGGGAAATCGACGCTGATCAAAGCGATCTCCGGCGTCTTCCCGGCCGACCACGGCGACATCTTCGTGCGCGGCGAGAAGGCATCGATCCGCTCGACGCGCGACGCGATGGACCTCGGCATCGAGACCATCCATCAGGACACATCGCTCGCGCCGGACCTCAGCATCGCGCGCAATCTTTTCCTGGGCCGGGAGCCGGTCAATTTCGGTTGGCTCGGCGTGTTCGCGCCGCTCGATCTCGCCAAGCTTCGCAACGCCGCCTCGGCGCTGCTGAAGCGGGTCGGCATTTCGAAAAAGCTCGATGCAGATGCGCTGGTGAGCACCCTCTCGGGCGGTGAGCGGCAATCGATCGCGATCTCGCGCGCCATGCAGTTCGCCGCCAAGGTGATCATACTCGACGAGCCGACCAACAATCTTGGCGTCGAGGAAACCCACGGCGTGCTGCGCTTCGTCAAGGAGGTGCGCGACGCCGGCCACTCGGTGCTGCTCATCACCCACAACATCCACCACGTGTTCCAGGTCGCCGACCGCATCATCGTCATGCGCCGCGGCGAAATCGTCGCGGAACAGACGGTCGCCGACACCGACCTGTTGACGGTGGAAAGCATCATCACCGGCGCCGACATGTCGGCCTTGCTCAAGGAGGCGAGGGCAAAGTGAAGGACGTCGCATGGTAGAGCTTTACGGCAAGACGCTGTCGCGAAGGCAGGTGGCCGAGCGGTCCGGCATGCTGTCGCAGTTTGCCGGCGTGCGGCTGATGACGCTCGGCGACGGCGTGGAGCGCGGCATCCGGATGCTCGAGTTCCGCACCGGCTCCGGCCTGCGCTTCACGGCGCTGGTCGACCGGGCGCTCGATATCGCCGATTGCGACTTCCGGGGCCAGGCGATCGGCTGGCATTCGCCGAGCGGCTTTCGCCACCCCGGACTGCACGAGCATGAAGGGGAGGACGGTTTCGCCTTTGGCCGGTCGTTCTCGGGGCTGCTCGTCACCTGCGGCCTCGACCATATACTGGGCCGGGAAGACGTGCCGGCCGAAAGCTACAATTATCCGGGGCGCAAGCGGGTATTGCACTCGCTGCATGGCCGCATCGGCACCGTGCCGGCGCGGCTGACCGGCTACGGCGAGGCCTGGGACGGCGACCGCTGCGTGCTGTGGGCGGAAGGCATTGTCCAGCAGGCAAGCGTGTTCGGCGAGGATCTCCATTTGCTGCGCCGCATCGAGGCCGATGTCGGCGGCACCGAGATCCGGCTGTCGGACCGCGTCGTCAATCATGGTTTCAGCCGCACGCCGCACATGTATTTCTATCACGTCAACGTCAGCCATCCCTTGCTCGACGAGGGTTCGCGCTACCTGGCGCCGATCCGGGATGTCGTCTGGGCGGCGCACGCCGGCGATCGTTACGAGGCGCAGAAGGTCGGCTACCGAACCGTGCCGGCGCCGCAGCTGGGATTCAGCGAGCAGGTCTGGGAGCACGAGCTTGGCGCCGATGCGGCGGGCGAGGTGCCGGTGGCCGTCGTCAATGACCAACTGGGGCTCGGCTTCGAGGTCGTTACCCGCAAGGATCAGCTGCCCTGCACCTATCAGTGGCAGAACTTCCAGGCCGGCCTATATGCGTTGGGAATCGAACCCTCGACGCATCATGTTCTGGGCAATCTCGCCGCGCGCGAACGGGGCGAGATGATCTGGCTGGACCATGGCGAAAGCCGCTCCTATGACGCCGTGTTCCGGGTGCTCGACGGTGCCGGTCAGATCGCCCAAGCGGAAGCGAGGATAGGGTCGATCGCCCGGCAGCCGCAACAGGATTACCCTGCGCCGTCGGGCGCTTTTGCGAGACTGCAGGCGTGACCGGCTTGAAACGCACGATCGGTTGCCGCGGCGGGCGGGAAGTGCGCCGTAATACGGAAGCAGGCGCGGCCCGGCCGACCCCAGGCGGCCCTTGCGGAGCGCAGGCGGGAAACGGAGAAGACGATGACGGCAAGCAGGAAGCGCGACTACAGCCTGGTCGGTGAAAGCACCAAGCGCGCCATCGAGACCGGATTGGCTTCGGCCGAATGGTATCACACCGATGTCCCGCGCAGGGCGATCAAGGAGTTGATGCAACGCTCCGACGGGCCGGCGATCCGCGACACGATCATCTGGGTCGCGGCGATCCTGGTGTCGGCCGCCGGCATCGTATGGTTCTGGGGCACTTGGTGGGTGGTGCCGTTCCTGTTCGTCTATGGCGTGCTTTACGGCTCGTCGAGCGACTCGCGCTGGCACGAATGCGGCCACGGCACCGCGTTCCGGACGCGCTGGATGAACGATGTCGTCTACCAGATCTCAAGCTTCATGCTGATGCGCAACCCCGTGCAATGGCGCTGGAGCCATGCCCGCCATCACACCGATACCATCATCGTCGGCCGCGATGCCGAAATCGCCGTCATGCGTCCCCCAGATCTGCTAAGGGCGGCGCTCGCCTTCACCGGTATTCTCGATTTCCGCTATTCGCTGCCGGCGCTGGTGCGCCAGGCGTTCGGCAAGCTGAATGAAGAGAAGAGCTATATCCCCGAGATGGAGCAGCACAAGGCGGTGATCGCTGCGCGCTGGCATGTCGCCATCTATGCGGCGACAGTCGGGCTGGCGTTGTTCACGTGGTCGCTGCTGCCGCTGGTGCTGATCGGCCTGCCGCGCCTCTATGGCAGCTGGCACATGGTGCTGACAGGGTTGCTGCAGCATATCGGCCTGGCCGACAATGTCGTCGATCACCGGCTGAACACGCGCACCGTCTACATGAACCCGGTCAGCCGCTTCATCTACTGGAACATGAATTATCACGTCGAACACCATATGTTCCCGATGGTGCCCTATCATGCGCTGCCAAGACTGCACGAGCTGATCAAGCACGACTTGCCGGTGCCGAACCCGTCGATGTGGCATGCCTATCGCGAGGTCTGGCCGGTGCTGCTTCGACAGCTGAAATACGAGGATTTTTATCTCAAGCGGAAATTGCCACCGACAGCCAGACCCTATCGCGGCGAATTTCACCAGGTGGATATGTCGGCGGCCGCTGAATAGCGATAGCGAATTTTGCCGGAGCCGGAGATGGCTGACTGGATTGAAGCGTGCGCGGTGGACGACATCTCGAAAGAGGATGTCATCTGCTTCGATCCTCGCGGTTTGCCGCTCGCCCGATGACGAGTTCTTCGCCACCGACGGATATTGGACCCATGAGAAGGCGCATCTAGCCGAAGGGCTGGTGATCGACGACGTCATCGAATGCCTTGAAGCACATTGGCCGCTCTGCGACCGGCCAGGCCAGGGCGCGCCGGTCTGCGTCAAGCTCGCGATCTATCCGATAAGAATCGAGGCCGGCAAGGTGATGATCCAGATCTGACGCGTGGTAACCGGTCCAGCACCGCGTTTAGCAAACTCAGAGTGACGTTTTCCTGAGCCGAAAGAGACAGACCGTCGCCGACGGGCGCGCCATGGAGGGTAAGCGCCAGCTGACCATGCTGCGCGTGCTGGTCATGGACGTGGCCGAGGGCCGCCGACCGGGCTGAGGTCGATCGTCTCGATGTCGCCGGAGTTGTGCTGAACCCTAGATCGCGATGCGGCCCCCAGCCTGTTCACCGTGCCGGCCTAGAATTTCTTCGAGATCGGCACCGCCGACTGTTTTCTTAGTTGGGCTTTCCGGCTCCACAAGACGGGCACCGACGCCGTCATTGCAGCGCCGGCTATGCCACGGTCACCGTGCCCAGACATATGTGCTTGGCCCTTTGACCCTGATCGACGAGGTCCTGATTCACTGCTGCTTCTGCTGATCAGCTTTGAGGTGCTGATTGTGCGGTTTGATCTGGCAGCGTTGATACTGGGCGCTACCGCGATCGAAGCGGAAGGACAGCGCCTACCGCAGCGGCAAAACGACCGCCTGAACAAGATCAGTGTGAGGGAAGGAGATGGAATTTATTGGTGCGCAGCGAGCGCGGCAAAGCTGCGCAGGTGATCGTGGCTGGAAAGCGTCGCTACAAAGGCGGTGCGTTGTCAGTTTGGAAGCCGACACGCGTCCGGCAGACGACGGTGATCTCGCTGGCTGACTGCGGCGCGGGATTATTATTGAACGACGGCAGGAAGTAGGCTCGGTGCCACGCCGTGCGTCCAGGACTCGGGTTGGAGTGGATTATGGTTCGGGGTGACGATAGCCGATCTGCGCAGCCTCGAACCTCCAGCGCTTGCCGCATGTTGGGCAGGGGTACAATTGTCACTTTCACGCTCGACCTGCTCCGCGTGTGCGTCAGGATGATGCTACACTCAAATTCTCACCACGGCTCAAGGTTCTCCTCGGCAGCGAGGCTTCATGCCGTAAGCGAGCCGCCCCGGGAAACTGATTTCAATTCCTTCGCAGCCGCAACGAGGCGCGGTCATTCCCGACGGCTTCGATGAGCTCCATCACCTGCTCAGGCGTGATGCCGTTCTGCTGGGCAAAATGGAAGAGTTCGTTGCGTTCGTTGGACGAGACCCGGTTCCTGTCGCGAAAATCACGCTCGGTTTTGTTGTCCGTCATCATCTTCTCCTTTCAACCTCAATTCGCCGGCCCGAACCGCCCGCTGGAGCAAACCCGAGGCCGCCGAACGCGGAGGCCGATCGAGCCTCGCTAGGGCTGCTGCGAGTAGACGAAAGCTCCAACTGGCGAAAGCTGGGGGGAGCTTGTCCAATGCCGGGGTGGGCTCGGTGCACGCCGTGGCATCGCTTCGGCGACTTTAACCACCCGCCCAGAACACGGATGGGAGCAGCCTCGGAAAGATCCGCCCACCAGGCAATGAAGCTACGCGAACACCGAGTTCCTCGTCCTGTAGCATCAGCAGACGCTCTCGTGGATGTCTTACCCGGCATTCTCGCCGGAATGATCGAAGTGGATGGCGAGGCCAAAGGCGAGCGCTCGCTCGGCGATCATATTGACAAGATGGCTTTCGCCGATCGACAGCGCCGGAACGGCCTCTTTCAACGCCTCGAGAGCATGCCGTATCGACAAAAGACCCCGCCGCTTGCGGCTGCTCACATATTGATCGATCAGGGATTCCAGTGGCATCTGCCTGCCTCCGCTTCGGACAGGATCTCGTAGCGTGGCTGCGGAGCAACAGCATTCACATTGGTTAAGAGATGGCGGCGAACGCCATCATGCATGCCGCCAAAAACAGACGGCGGTGGGGCTGGCTGATTTACCCCGGGTTGGAGCGCTACCCTGGGGTAAGCATGGCACGACCGTCGCGCCGGGTTCGGACATTTTCGGTGCTACTGCTCCGGTACCGCGGAGGTTTGTGGATGGTTGCGTGCCGCCTCGGCGATTTCCGGAATGAATTTCGTCGCGGTGCAGCTTCGGTTTACATTGGCGCGGGCGGTAAATACCTCTTGCCCGCAGACTTGCGAAGCGAGCGCGATCGGCACGTGCACCGCCAGTGGCAACTCGGTCTCAGCCACTCCCAGATGTCTTGCAACCTGTTGCTTCACCTCCGGCCGGCCGAGCGAGACGTCAACGCCGACATCATCCTTGGCGGTCGGCGACGATCCTTGCGCCGGCAGTCGACCCTGCTTGGCTGTTTGCGACGAGTCGCCGGATTGCTGCGCGGGCTGACTTGTCTGCGCAGATGCCTCGACGCCAAAAGTCAGCGAGGCCGCCAGTCCCAAAAAAGCCCGGAGCCCCAAAGACGCAACCCGAAGTCCGAATGTGCTCATTGTCATGTTCCTCACCGTGCGGGGTTCAACCTGGCGCGCTCAGAGTTCGGTGTTGCTTCGGCCTCTTTCGAAGACAGGGATGTCTTCCTCCTCCTCATCATTGTCACCGGTTGGTATGTCCTCGGCGTAGCTGCGGGTCAGTTCCTCGGTTTCGCTTAAGCCGTCGATCGTCTCATTGGCGCCTGCCCCTTCATCATGACGACCGGTAATTTCGCTGCGGGGCCTTGCGCCGATCGGCTGGTCGACATCGTCGGCTCCCCCGAAACCTGGCTCCGCGCCGTGCCTGTCTTCGTGGCCCACGGGGCTGTCCAACACGGCGGCATCCTCCGGGCGAATGGGTTCATCATTGGCGAAGTCACTTCGTCTCGAATGCGAGGTCTCGTTTTGCTTTGGCATGTCAGGTCTCCTGTTCGTTTGGCAAATTCGACGACGCTGGTGCTTGCACGCCGGACTACCTGAGCGACGCACCCTTTAGAGTTCCTGCATCGACGACCGCTTGAAGGTTGCAGCGTCCCTGGGGGCGGAGGCAGTGCCAGAGGGTTGGCACAGACTCCACAGGCCGCGAAGAACCAACGTCGTGGCCAGATCCACTCAGCCCTGAGAACCGCTCTTGCTCAGTTGCTGGGCATGTTTGAAATGCTGCCGGATGACCGGCGCGGTCTTTTTCGCATGGGCCGCCAGATGTTTTTCCTGACCGTTTTCCGCATAGGAGGTCATCAGCGTCAGGGCTTCCTGGTGCGCTGCAACCTGGGCGTCGACGTAGGCGTTATCGAACGCCCCGCTGCTGTCGTTGCTCAATGCTTCCAATTGGGCAGCATGCTTGCTTGTCATCTCCGGTGCCACTGCGACGTCGTCCTTCTTTGCCGCCGCAATGAGCCGCTTGGAAGAATTCGTGTGGTCCTTGATCATCATGCGAGCGAATTCCTTCACTCGTGATGTCTTCGATTTCCGCAGCGCCAACTCACTCGACTGGATCTCGAACATGTCTGAACTCGCAGCTGCTTTGACAAATTCCTGCGGGGACGTCGTCGCGGTCTGAGCCATTGCCCCCGGGCTGATGAGACCGATGGCGATCGCAGCCAAAAGCACTTTGACGAAATGCATGTTGTGCTCCTGCAATATTGCTTAACTGGCCCAACACGGCCGAGCTGCCGTTGTTCCCCTTTTTGTGACAATAAATACCGGGCGGCAGGCGTAGACCCCGAATGGCTCCTGCTCAGCGCTTTGATCATAGATCCGGCCGTATTGCAGGACCGGTGACTGCGCGGAGCTCAGCGCGGTTCTCCGATAAGGCACTATGATCGAAGAGCAGCCGACCGACTTCGTAAGCCCAGTGGATGCGCAGGAGTGCGCTGTTTGCCGACCCGTCGCCGTGGGTCACGCGTCGTGGCAGACCTGTCCGACAGGTCCATGAAAACTTCTGCAAGCTGCGATGATGATGGGCAAATAGGCCCAGCACCTAGCTTAGTATAATACGCGCCCGCTGGCCCGGCCGGCCGGCTTTTCGTTTGCCCTCGGAACCTGGTCAATTCGCACAGTTGCTCCCCTGCGATGGCGCGGGCCGCCTCGAATCGGAAATTCTGTCAATCGCCCGACGCGGCTGCTGCCCTCCCTGCCACGAGCCGGAATGCATAACGATTGCGGATGTGGCTGTTAAAATAGACGCCCTTGGCAAAGGCAGCTTTGAACGCGGCAACGGCCTCAGCAGGTACGTCCAAAAACTCGTAATGCTTCCCGCTCGCTACAAACCAAACCGAGAGAACCCTGGTGTTCGGGTCATAGTCGAACTTGCGTATCGAAGTCGACGGCATGGTATGCCATCCAAACTCAGCCGGGTTGGATCGCCAGCTACAGGCTGAAACTGTATTCGAAGACGTGCCCGCGCTTCTCGTCGGCAACCCTGATCCAAATGGGTTCGCTGGTGCGCAGGGTGACGTCGCGCTCCGTCGCTTCCCGCGCCGCCCTGATCGGCGTTGTCGCGTGCACGATGTGGGTAGCCGTCACGGTATCGCCATCCATTTCCTCAACGTGGTATTTCGGCACTTGTGTTCCTAAGCGTCTAGTTCGAGAGGCTGATCGTGATCCGGATCGGCATGATAAGCGACCTGGCGAAAGTCGCGCATATCGATCTGTTGGCCGCAAACAGGGCAAGGCATGAAATGATCGAGCTCGCTCGCGGGCGGGCCTTCATGTCGGTGCCCAATTATTGGTCTGCCGAGATCCGATAGCCTGGTCATTATTTCCGCAGAGCCTTCGCTTCTCGCTCCAGCGTTTCGCGTTGGTTGCCGTGCTTCGCGATCAATTCCTTGACCTGCTGCGGGGTGATCCCGGCCTTGGCTGCGAAATACTCGACTTCATAATCCTCATCGGCCGAGACACGGTCCCGATCGCGAAAATCCCGCTTGCTCTTGTCGTCGGCCATATCGATTCCTCCTTCGCTCATCCCGCAACGCTGAGTTGACGTGTTTGTTGCACCCAAGAGGCTGATTTCCGGTTTCGGAACTATTTTAGCTTAATCTTATTGAATCGCCGGAGGGCGGATCAGTGCATGCGTTTGAAGTTCATCGAGCCGTTGATGCCGACCCTTGTGGAGAAGCCTCCCGAGGGTGAAGGCTGGACTCACGAGGTCAAGTTCGACGGCTACCGATCGCAGATGATCATCGATGAAGACGGCACACGCATTTATACGCGCAACGGCCACGACTGGACCGCGAAATATCGCGACCTGGTGGGGGAGGCAAAGAGTCTTGGTGCCGAAAGCGCGATTGTCGACGGTGAGATCATCGTCTTGAACGAAGCTGGCCTTTCGGACTTCGGCGATCTGCGCAAAGCGATCACCCGCCGACAGCAAGACCTCTATTTCGTCGTCTTCGATCTATTGCACCTCAATGGGCACGATCTGCGCGACATGGCGCTTGAGGAGCGGCGCGAGATCCTGGCCAGCATGATCAAGCCCGGGCGGCGTATTCAGTTCAGCGAGCCTCTGCCCGGCGAAGCCAAGGCGATCCTCCACTTGCTCGACCAAGCCGGACTTGAAGGCATGGTGTCGAAGCGGAAGGACAGCAAATACCGCAGCGGTCCGTCGGCCAACTGGCTGAAGGCCAAGTGCTATGCGATCGACGAGTTCGATCTGCTCGGCGTCGAGCGTGAAGCGGGCAAGCCGGCTTTCGCTCTCATGGCCGAGCGGGGCACAGGGCGCTATGTCGGCAGCGCGTTCGTCACCTTGAACCGGGAAATGCGCGAGAGGCTATGGAAACGCGTCCAAGAGCACCCAGGCACGGCGCCCAAGGGCGTCATGAAGCGGCCTGCGACGCAATGGGTCAAGCCGGGGCTGATCGGCCGCGTAAAGCACCTGCGCGGCGAGGATGACCTGCGCCACGCCTCACCGCAGGACTTCCGAGAGGATGACACAGATGGCCGTGGCTAGGAAAGATCAGGAGCGCGCCACCTACGCCTGGATGTACGCCCAAGCGAGCAAGGATGGCAAGGAGACGTGCGGTGCCAGCCTACTGGGGAGAGCATGCCGACGCGTGGCTGCAGGGCTTTGACGGTGAGCCGGTGGCCGCCTTCGGCAAGACCAAGACTGTCAACGACGAAATGGAAGCCGAGGTCGACAAGCTGCCGTCGAGCGCCTGCTGGAACCTAAGCGCTGGATCGAGCTTAGGCTTCATGAGCACACGCGGCGTCAACTTTCTCGATCGCTGGATCGGCAACAATTTCCCCGAAACGGCTAAGACCGACGCCGTTTCGGTAAGTGAGTACATACACAAATTGTATGCCGACGCTAAAGCCTTGACGATCGAGCGCGAAGAGATCGACGAAGAGGTTGATAGCCTATATCGGACGCTGGTCGATGCCGTCGTGCACTTTGCCCCAGGTGTTCCCGAATGAGCAAGCCGGCCGTCCTATTTTTGAACCAATGGATAAAAAAACACGATCTATCCGACGCCGGTGCGCCGAAAGAGCGAGCGGAGATCGAGCAGCTCGCAAAGCGCTTAATCGCCGACGCGGAGGCTGAGGGGATTGCGGAAAGCGAGCTGACCGAGGCGTTCGACGACAAGGAGGTCGACAGCCTTTATCGTACCCTCCTCGATGTTAATTCTGGGATACCGGAATGAGTGTTCCCGGCCTGAAGGTTCTGGACAGTTGGGTGGCCGAGCAGTTTCCCACTGTGGCGAGGGGCGATCCGATCGCCACCAGCGAGTTGGCATAAGGTTCACATGTAAGTGCGGGCGGCCGATTTGAATTCGGCCAACTGTGGCAGAAAAACAACTGCATCAATCGGCGCGCTCTGCTACCAAAAAGGTAGTTACAGGAGATCACCTATGAAGAAGCTGCTTCTTGGTCTGTCGTTGTCTCTGCTGGCTTCGTCGGCGTATGCTGCCGATGCCATCGTTGCAGAAGCCGCGCCGGTCTTTAGCTGGACGGGTGGGTATGTCGGCCTACAGGCAGGCTATGCTTGGGGGAATGGCAACATAGACGAAATCGGTGGGCCGGGCTTTGTCGACACAGATCCCGACGGGTTCCTTGGTGGTGTCTACGCCGGTTACAACTATCAGATGTCCAATAACATTGTGATTGGCGCGGAGCTGGACGTCGTATATGCGAATGTTGATGGCAGCGGCCAAGTCTTCAGCGCTCCTGGTATCCCGATCCCGGGCGGCATCGCCACCGAAGAACTCAACTGGAGTGCGGCGGCAAGACTGCGCCTAGGATATGCCGTTGATCGCTTTCTTCCTTATATTGCGGGTGGCGTTGCGTTTGGCGATGTCGACATAAGTAATAATGGAGGCGGACCTTCGTTCGGAGATACATTCACAGGATGGACGATAGGCGTGGGCTTGGATTATGCCATGACCGACAATCTGCTGCTGCGAGGCGAGTATCGCTATACCGACTTCGGTACAGAATCCTTTGGTGGTCTGGTCAATGCCGACGTTGATCTGAAGACCAACGAGGTTCGCTTCGGCATCGCCTACAAGTTCTAATCCCCTGATGTCATAATAGCCTGTCGCTCACCGCGACGGGCTTTTTTGTGCAAGAACCGTTTGCGGCGATCCCCTCAACGGAGTTCGCTACCATGGTCAAGACGAAAACCCCTCACAACACGTTTCGCAGGAACAGCTCGCCCGCTTCAAGATCGAGGCGGAACGGCTGCACAAGGCAATCGTTGGCCCGATTGTCGCCGATCTGCGACAATCACCAGGCCGTGCAGGATCCGCATGAAGTGCTGCTCAAGGCCGTGAAACAATCACCGACAGGGATGCGCTATCCGATGGCCTCTTACAGGTCCGGCGTCGCTGCCTAGTGCTGGATAGGTGGAGTCCCGAGACCGGGGAAGGGCAGCACGTTGCCGCCCGTCCCCCGCCGGCGGCGCAGTTCAACCTCTCGATAGACGAGGATGCCCATCACCATTTCCGCGCTGGCGATTTCCGATCTCGATGGCAACGACTTGAGCAATTGGTGCAGTTGTCGCGTTTCCATGGTCGCAATGTGGCCGGCGATGGCTTCGATGCTATCGCCCAAATTCGCCAGTAACCCTGCGGACCTCTGCATAGGCTTGCTCTACAGCCGCGAAAACGTGTTGAGATGCAGACGCGACCTTTGGCCTTCTGCAAAGGCCAAGGCATAGGATTCGAGCTTGAATGATCGGGTGAGTTCCTGGTCTTCCTCGATCACGCGGACAAACCACTCGCCACAGGGTTCGCCAACTTCGACACAAAGGCGTGCTTTGCGAATTGGAATTATGTCAGCCATGGCGTTGCCTCCCAGCAATCAGGCCAAGCGGAGATTAACGTCGTAAGCGGCCTACAACAAGAAAAGGTTGGGCAGCAATACGAAGCTGAGGTGTGGGCCACAAATGGCCGGCGCCATGGGTTGGGGAACCTGGGTGGGCACCGGCCAAGAGCGGACAGGTCCGCCGCGATGCATACATCGCCGATTGGTGCCGCGGTGGTAATGGTGTGATCGCGGAAGCTACGCTTTAGCCTTAGCCGTCGGCCTTGCCTTGCCCGTTGCAGTTGCCGTGGGCTGCGGTGCCTTCCTACCCAGACCGATCGACTTCGCCATGGCAGACCGTGAGGCCGCATAGTTGGGAGCGACCATCGGATAAGTGGATGGCAAGTTCCACTTCGTTCGATACGCGTCAGGAGTGAGACCGAAATCCACGCGCAGATGTCGCCGAAGGGTTTTGAACCGCTTACCATCTTCAAGACAGATGATGTAATCGGGAAATACTGACTTCTTTGGATTTACCGCAGGCACTGGTTCTTCGGTCGCGGCAGCCACGCGATGGCCAATCCCAGACAGCGACGCGTGCACTGAGGCTATCAGGTCCGCCAAACCCGCGACCGGCACGGGATTGTTGCTGACGTACGCCGATACCACATCCGCCGTGAGTTCTACCAGTTCAGGGGCGTGGTCGGGGCGTCGGTCATGGTGTGAGTCCTCGAATTTGAGAACGATCTATTATAGCTGCTGCCGCAGCTGCGCAACTCGAGGCCCGATGATGGGCCGCTTCCCTCGTAAGCACCAATCCTGTTGAGCCTGTGTTTGCCGATGGAGGAAAGGACCATCAGAAGCAGTGCCAGACTTATCACAGGTTAAGTCGGTCCGGTGTTTATGATATAAGGTCGGGCATCATTCGCGTTCTGCTGGCCGCGGGTGACTGAGAGACCATAGCGCTCCCGCCCAAACGGAGAGCCGACATGCTTTATCAAAGCCCATTAACCGCCAAGTTCCATCGTGCCTTCACCCTCACGTCAGGTGAGCGTCAAGCTCTCGACGCGGTAAGAATAAGGATCGTTGCGATTGGCGCAAACCAGAACTTGGTTCGGGAAGGCGACCAGCCGTCCCGGTGCATAATGGTCCTGGCTGGCTTAGCCAGCACCTCGAAGGTAACAGGAGACGGGAAGCGTCAGGTCACTGCTTATCATGTGCCTGGCGACATGCCCGATCTGTTGAGCCTGCACCTCGATCTGTTGGATAGCGACGTTCGAACGGTGAGCGCTTGCAGTGTTGGCTTCATAGATCACTCGGCTATCCGGCTGCTCTGCGAACGCCACCCCAGGCTGGCGGCAAATCTTTGGCGAACGACACTGGTTGATGCATCGATTTTCCGCGAATGGGTGGTCAATGTCGGGAAGCGCCAAGCGCTTGGCCGAGTGGCCCACCTTCTCTGTGAAATTATGCTACGTATGGAAGATGCCGGACTTGCGTCCGATCAAACCTGCGCTTTTGGTGTGACTCAAGCTGACCTTGGCGAGGCGACAGGGCTGTCGGCAGTCCACATCAAGCGCACGCTCAAGTCTCTTCGGGAGAAGCACCTTACATCACTTGTGAATGGCCAATTGACCATCCATGATTGGGAAGGACTGGCCTTTCTTGCTGAGTTCCGGCACGATTACCTGCACTCAGCAAGGAACAATAAAACGGCCGAGTTCATGTCAATGCACTGATTGCTCCAGGGAAAAATCGCCAGAAATGCGGATTGGCTCCAAGGGTAGCCGGACCACTTGTTGGCCTTCGCTGACCATCAGCGGTGCGATCGCCCCCCCAACATGGTCAATGATTTGATGGCGCGTCGAAGCGTTAGCGCAAGGGGTTCACTTGCGCGCAGAGTGCATTCGGATGCTTACCGGCCCACATGGGCGTTGACTGTCCGTATGGCCGTCTGCGTAGCACCATCCATCCCCTCAACGTGATACTTCGGCACTACAGGGATTCCACCTCTCTTCATGGCTTTCGATTGGCCGCGCGATCGACCAATTTGTGGGCTCAGCCGCATCAATTCGAGCCCCGCTATTGGCTAGCGACTGTGGAAGAGGTTCCTGGGGCACGCCATGCCGGCGCCCAAGGGAATAAATCTCGGCGACGCAATGGGTCAAGCCCGGGGCTCATGCGTCGCTGCAGATTTCGGGAGGACGGCGGATATTCGCTTTTCTCCGACCGAAAGCGTGCCAAGGGACGTCGCCAGCTAAACAGCAACCGGCGTTGACGCTTGGGAGCGCCTGGCAGCGTTCACGGTGGCCTGTATGGGCGCTCGACATTTCGCGAGTGGCATGTGTTGCGAGCTTGTTGCAGATCATGTTCGCACGATGCAACGGCAAAACGCCTCATCGAGCGCTATGGAAAAGCCGCATTGTCAGTTCGGTCGAGCGAGCGCTTTTCTGCACGAGTTGTGACAGGGGAGGGCCTGTCAGGCTTGGAATTCACAAGCTGCAACGCAATTGAGGAAGAAGCCGAAAGGGTGCAAGACCAGATCGATTTCTTGCAGCCAAACTCGGCTCTGGTGTGGTTCAATCCTGTTTGCATCATCGCGGATCAGCGGTCGGACTGTCGAGAACTGAACTGCGCGATCTCAGCCGGTGGGCTTCGAACCAAAACATGCGGACCACCGCGGACGGGGACAGTCGGTCCCGCGTCCCGTCCTGCGGCCGGCGCTATGCTGACGCTCCTACGGCTGTCCTGTTCACCGCCCGCGGCGGGGGGCGAATTTCCTCCGTCCTGCGCGCGACAATTGTCCGCTGTTGCGGCCGCGCGCAGGACTGCGGCTTATGCGCCGTTCTTCCTTGAGCGCCGACGGTCGCCGGCGCGGTGCTTGGGCATGGAACCGAATCCCAGGCAGCGTATTGACATGTATCCGAGTTCCTCATGTCCGAGTAGACGGCACTCTCAACAAAAGGCGCAAACGGCCCAGAGACTCGGCCAATCTCGATCCGGCAAGGAGATCGCCGCTGCTGTCGGCGTCAAGCTGACGCATCCGGACAAGGTCATGTATCCAGGCACCAAGGTGACCAAATCCACACTCGCCGCCTACTACGCAGTGGTCGCCGAGAAGATGCTGCCGCACATTCAGGATCGGCCGCTGTCGCTGGTGCGCGATACTCACGGCGACCTGCAGCAGACCTTCGTTCAGAAGCACAGACTGCCAAGCGTGCCCAGGGCCATCCATGATGGCCAGTTGGAGAAGGTGTCCGGTAAGGAAAGCCGCATCTCGTGGTCGATGACTTGGCTGGGCTGATCGCGGGCGTCCAGATGAATGTGCTCGAATTCCACATCTGGGGAAGCCGTCGCCAGCAGCCGCATCTGCCGCACCGCATGATCTTCGACATCGACCCGACGAGGGCTTGGGCTTTGCTGCCGTCAAGCAGGCAGCCGTCGACATTCGAGGCATTCTGGAAGCGCTTGGACTGGAGTCGTGGCCGCTGCTGTCCGGAGGCAAGGGCATTCATGTGGTCGTGCCGCTCGTCCCGGAGGCAGACTGGGACGAGGTCAAGAGCTTCTGCCAAGACTTCGCCGAACTACTGGCCCGTACAGATCCGTCGCGCTTCGTCGCCAACATGAGCAAGGCGAAGCGCAAGGGCCGAATGTTTCTCGATTACCTGCGCAACGGCCAGGGCTCCACTGCAATCTGTCCCTGGTCCACTCGGGCACGCGCGGGGGCGGCGTGCGCGGTGCCCGCCAGTTGGAAGGAGTTGCCCTCCTGCGAAAGCGCCAACGGTTTCGATGTCTTCGCCGCCGCCGCGCGGGCTCAGTTGCCCGAAGCCTGGGGCGGACCTTGCGCATTGTCCGGGACAAATCCGGGATAGCCGCCGTGGAGTTTGCCATGTTGCTGCCCGTCCTGTGCTTGGTCTGCCTCGGCATCGCCGATGGCTGGTCCTACGTGACGAGTTACCTGCAGATGCGCGCGGGCGTCAAAACCGCGGCCAATCTCGTGATGGCCGGCGCGTCCAATGACACCGGGACGCAGGCGGTCGCGCTTTCGAGCTGGAACGACAAGCCCGAGGACGCCGCGGTCGTGCTGGTCCGCTCCTATTTGTGCGGCGCCACGGTCGTGGATGAGACCACCATCTGCGGCGGAAAGAAAATCTTCGTCCAGATAACGGCGACGGGCACCTGGGTGCCCCCGTTTAACTTCGGTGTCTTCTCGGACCCGCGCGCGATCAGTCATCAGCAGGTGATCCGTGTCCGCTGAAAGGATCGGATCCAGGTGGCGCCGTGACTGCTCCGGCGCAGCCGGGCTGGAATTCGCCTTGATCGCGCCTTTCCTGGTGATGCTTTTGTTCGGAATCTTCGCCTTCGGCTGGGCCATGAATGCCGTGTCGACCGTCCGCTATACACTGGAAACCTCTTCCCGGGCGCTGCAGCTGAACAACACGCTTTCGCAGAGCGACATCCAGGCCATCGCCACGCAGAAATTGGTGAACCTGGGTCTGAAGAACGTCATTGTGACGATCGCGACCGACCCTGCCAGCGGCGGTTTCAAGATGGCGCATCTGACCGCCAGCTATGCCTTCGTCATCGCTTTCCCGTATTTCGACCAGTATCCGATAAATTACGCCACGACCGTCACGGTGCCCCTGGTTGCTAGCTAGGCGTACGACCGGCTTTCGTTGAGTTGGCGGCCCTGTATTCAGCTTCCCAAGGCAATGCGTCGAAGTCGGGCTTGTGCCCCGCTTCACGGTAGGCGGCCTGAGTGAGGAAACCTGCTTTGTCCCGCTCCACAACGCAAACAAATGGCGGAGTGCCTGGGCACCTATAAACGCCTACAGCTTTTTCCATGCAACAGGTGTGCTACGGGTGCTCGGAGATGTCGTCCTTCATTACGATGACAGAACAAGAGCGAGGACAGCAGCGGCCCGGCATCACTGAAAGGGTGCGGGTTGGTAAAATTCGTACAACTCTTTTCATTGCGGAGAGAGTTTCGGCGAGCTTATTAATGTGTCGTTTGCCATTGCCTTTTCTGGGAGGCTGCGATGGTTGCAACGCCCATAGATATCGCTCGAGCGGCCACTACGGCCACCTTGCTGATGCGCCAGAAGTCCATGGCGGAACCCGCCACATTTCGCCGGGACATGGATCAATCGCGCAGGGCCATCCGAGCCTCACGCGAGCTTCTGAAGCGCCTTGGTCAACGTCGTCACGACGTGGCGCTAGGCTGGGAAGATGGCGACCCGTCTACTGTTGCCGTCTCCGCGTTTCAAGCCGACGTTCTCCGCTCTGCATTCCGAGCCCTAGTAGGGGAAACGGGTACGCCTGAGTGTCAATGGCGCGATTTAGCCAAGGCCCTGGTGCGCGATTTCACTGGGTGCGAGCTGATCGAAACTGGCTTGGTGGATTGGACGTCAGCAAGTAGCCGCTGCCCGCCAGCGGCCCAGCAGCGGTCTGCGGGGACTTTGCAGCGGACGCGCTGGGCCTGACCGGTGGGGCGGTGTGGTATCCGCCGGCTGGCGAACATATGCGCCTCCTGCCAACGCCAGCGAAACATCCAAACGAACGAGGCGATCTAACCGCGATCTCGCCATCCAAGGCCAACACATAGGCCGATAGCAAAGGCCCATAATCGCTGAGAGAACGAAAATGGCCGACGCCATGGTTGGGGAACCCGGGTGGGTAGGCGCCGGCCACAAGCGGAACAAGCCCGCCGCGCCACACACATGGCTGATTTGTCATCACGTGGTTATGGTGTGAGCGCAGGGCTGCACCAGCGGAACTTAGTAAACGCCGCTTGGTAAGCGATCCTCGACGCGATCGTTCATCGCCAGGACGACTTGGGAAACTTGACGGTTGCAGCCTTCTGCCATGTCAAGCTCAAGTCATTAACAGCGGCCGCCCGG
Source organism: Mesorhizobium sp. C416B (assembly GCF_030323165.1). Taxonomy (NCBI): domain Bacteria; kingdom Pseudomonadati; phylum Pseudomonadota; class Alphaproteobacteria; order Hyphomicrobiales; family Phyllobacteriaceae; genus Mesorhizobium; species Mesorhizobium sp. C416B. Next base: position 625,365 of record NZ_CP100471.1, on the reverse strand, counting down.
TCTGAGCAGGCATGCGCCCATCCTAGGTGTCTGATCCCAGGCTTTGATGGCGCATACTTTTCGTCCGAATCAAAGGATGCGCTATGGGCCAGGTTCTTCATGGGAGCGCCACGACGACAGAGGCGATCCGTCGAGCGATACAGCATAGTCAAGAGAGCCTGAGGGCGCTGGCGAAGCGCTACGGCATCAATCAGAAGACGGTTAGGAAATGGAGGAACCGGACGTCGGCCGCCGATCTTCCGACTGGCCCCAGAGATCCGAAGTCGACAGTGCTATCGACTGAGGAAGAGGCGGTCATCGTCGCCTTTCGGCGTTATACGCTGCTGCCACTGGACGATTGCCTCTATGCTCTCCAACCGACGATCCCGCATCTGTCGCGGTCATCCTTGCATCGCTGCCTGCAGCGTCACGGGATAGGCAGGTTGCCGGATGTCGAGGGCGACAAGCCGGCAAGGAAGAAGTTCAAGGCCTATCCAATCGGCTACTTCCATATCGACGTCGCCGAGGTCCGAACCGAGCAGGGCAAGCTGCATATGTTCGTGCCATAGATCGGACCTCGAAGTTCGCTTTCGTCGAGCTGCACGAGAAGGCAACGACAGCGGTCTCCGCCGATTTCCTGCGCCATCTTCTTGATGCTGTCCCTTACAAGATCCACACAGTACTTACCGACAACGGCATTCAGTTCACGACCCCAGGTGCCGGCGGCTCGGCCGTTCCGCTGATCAAGGAAGCCATGGCGGCGGGAGAAATCATATGGGCGCACGCCTTCGAACATACTTGCGCCAAGGCCGATATCGACCACCGAACGAGAAAGCCAAGGCACCCATGGACCAACGGCCAGGTCGAACGCATGAACCGCACGATCAAGGATGCGACCGTCAAACGCTTCTACTACGAGAGCCATGACCAACTGCGCCAGCATCTCGCCGATTTCGTCTTAGCCTATAATTTCGGCCGTCGACTGAAGACCCTCAAGGGCCTCACGCCCTTTGAATACATCTGCAAAATCTGGACAAAAGAGCCCGAACGATTCAGGCTCGATCCAACCCATCAAACCTTGGGACTAAACACCTAGCATATCGCGCTGCCGGTATCGCAAGGCGCCGGCAGCAAGGGGAGGCGACCAGAGCCGATGTGAAGGGACTAGGCAGCTAATATTCGCTTGCGCTAATTTAAAAGTGCCGTTACGTCATGCTCAGCCTTTTGCGGAGGCGCAACGGTGGGGAAGTATGATGAGAGTTGCTGCGTTTTGTGCGGCGATCGTGATCGCTGGGACTGGTGTCGCTGTTGCCAAGGAGAAGAAGGTGGTGGTGAGTGACGCCACGGACCTTTGCTCTACGAAGCACTCGGCCAAGAAGCAGGTGCTCGAGCTGGACTGCAGGCCGACCGGAACCGCCAAATTGACGGCCGGTGGAACGCCGGAAAAGCCGCGCCTCGGATACGACACCGATCCGTGGCTGGTTAAAGGCCTTTAGACACCAGGCGACGGCAACACAGCGCGGCTAAGGGGAATGTGCGCTGGCGGTGAAGCCTTCTTTGTTCTCTCATCGGTGGAACATTGTCGCCTGGAAACGCTTCGGACGGTGCACTGACCCATCAGTGCAACGTTCCCTTCCTTGTTTGCACTGGCCGGCTGCCGAAAGGTGGCCGGCTTTTTTGTATATAACCGCGACCTGATGTTTGGGATTGTTGATGGACAGCCGCGAGTGGCCGCTGCTGGCCTAGCGTCTAGGATTGGAATATGTAGAGGGAGATCACCAAGGCAGGAATGACCAGACTAAACAGCGGTTTCGTCTGTTAGCCGCGACGCCGGCGATAATTGAATTCAGAAGGGCGTCGGCCCGGCTGCACAGCCGGGCCAAGGCTGGAAGAGTTCCGCTCCCGCCCAGCACGATACGCATCGCACCTGGGCGCAAGCGGTACCAATGGCTCGCCTATTCCGCCGCGCCTTTTCGGCAGGAAACCCTCGGCCTCATCACAATGGAGGGCGACATTCGCAGCGCCTATGGAACCATCCAGAGTGACATAGGCTGTTTCATGGAACTTCCTGATGACATCAGGAGGCCTGTTAAGCATGCCAGTTGTTCGCGCTCGTAGCTCAGATGCAGGTTGGAGCTCTGCCTAGTGCACCAGTATCGGAAGCGAGAACTAGGAACCGGGAGTGCTGCGGATAGATTGCCGCAGTCGAGCTTTTATCAGAGCATGGCAAGGGCTGCTTTTCTCTCCACGTTGGCGGTCGTCCTGTTGCTCGCGCTATTGCCAGACCACTTGCTGCACGCCCTCGGATTGGCCTTTACGTCTCATCACGACAAGCTCAACCACGCCGCCGCGTTCGTCACCTTGTCGGCTTTGGGTAGCCTCGGCTGGCCCCAACAGGTGGTCCGGCTGGCGGTTCTACTTGCTTTAACGGGCGCAGCGATCGAAATCCTTCAATGCGTCACAGGGCGTGACATGAGTGTCTTCGACTGGTTTGCCGACTGCGCCGGAATGGCATACGGGCTGAGAACTATGAGCTGGGTGAACGAGATTCTGGGCGAACCAGTTATTTGATCGCCACAGGCTCCACTTTACCGCCGCCGTCTTGGCCCCACTTGCCAGCCTCACGCCCGGGGCCGCCTTCGATCACCCTCGCTATTTCAATTTCCGACGCAAAGGCCGATAGCAAGGCGAATGGGTTTCAGGCCGCTCACCATTTAGACTTAACGGCGAGATGCTGGCGCAGTTGGTCATGGCTCTCGTAGTAGAAGCGTTTGACGGTCGCATCCTTGATCGTGCGGTTCATGCGTTCGACCTGGCCGTTGGTCCATGGGTGCCTTGGCTTTCTCGTTCGGTGGTCGATATCGGCCTTGGCGCAAGTATGTTCGAAGGCGTGCGCCCATATGATTTCTCCCGCCGCCATGGCTTCCTTGATCAGCGGAACGGCCGAGCCGCCGGCACCTGGGGTCGTGAACTGAATGCCGTTGTCGGTAAGTACTGTGTGGATCTTGTAAGGGACAGCATCAAGAAGATGGCGCAGGAAATCGGCGGAGACCGCTGTCGTTGCCTTCTCGTGCAGCTCGACGAAAGCGAACTTCGAGGTCCGATCTATGGCACGAACATATGCAGCTTTTTCCGGAGATACATACACCCCCCGGCTCGGCCATAGCCTCGAGGCGCGCGGCGATGTTGACGCCATCGCCGTAGATGTCATTTTCCTCTACGATGACATCACCGAGATTGACGCCGATGCGAAACCGGATGTGGCGGGGGTCGGAGGTGCCCGGGTCTCGGACAGCCATCCGGCGCTGAATCGCGGCAGCGCATTGGACGGCATCAACGACGCTGGCGAATTCGACCAGCGCCCCGTCTCCCATGAGCTTGATAATCCGACCGTGGAATTCCTTGATCGCGGGGTCGACCAGTTCTCGACGGCAACCCTTCAGTCGTTCGAGCGTGCCGACCTCATCCTCGCCCATGAGCGTGCTGTAGCCGACCACGTCGGCAGCAAGGATCGCGGTAAGCCTTCGCTCCATGTGCGGTTGTCCTGCCTCCCTAGGTCAAAGCTTCGCTGAGCGTATTCGACTGGCGTTTCGAATGCGAGCATGCTTGGCCTACTGGACAGCGATAATGCAACCACGTCGTTTTGAAGACATTGCCCTCATGGCTTAGCCTTGTGCGAAACCGGATGTTGCCGCATGGCTGATGTGGGTCGAGATCGGCCTCTGTCGTTCTTAACTGGCCACAAGCGGACTTACTGGTCCCGGCCCCAAGGCTGCCGGTCAGCAATGCGCGTCAGATAGGTCTTTGAGCTGGCCCCAGCGGAATCCCAAAAGCAGAAATTCGAGCGTACAGGCGAACCCGCACGATCCCACCCCAGAAAAGGAGGCCAGCAGGTCATTAGCAAATTTCCAGCTACCGCCTTTTCCCACTCGTCCGATCGGCTGTTCTGAGCGGCATAGAGGGTGCGCCAATTTCGCTGCAGGAGGACGGCGGCTCGGTCCTCAATGGGATGAACGTCCGCCAAATCTTGTCGACCGGCCTGGCCGCCTTTCGGCTGAGATAAATGCTCTCACTTACGGAACATCGCAGGTTCGTCGAAGTTGGAAAGCTACGGAGGACGTGCACATGAACAGTGTCATCTATCTTATCGGCCTTATCGTCGTCGTGCTCGCGGTCCTCTCCTTCCTCGGTTTTCACTAGGTGGCCTCATGCAGCATGAGAAGGATCAGGGCGGACAGCCCACCGAATTCGACAAGGCGAAAAGCGACGTCTCCGAAAGACTTCGCCAGGAAAATGAGCGTGCCAGCGAGTTGCTTCACGACGCGCGGGACGAGGTGACCCGTAAGGCTGGCGACTATGCATCTGAAGCCACGCAGGTCATCTCCGACAAGGCGGAGGAGGCGCAGCGCGACATCGGATCGAGCTTGGCGGCGTTGGGTGGTGCACTGCGAGCGGCCAGCGATCACCTTGCCAGCAACGATGAAAGGAACGCATCGAAGTTCGCTTTGGATGCTGCCAGTGGCCTTGAGCGGCTTTCATCGTCCTTGAAACAGAAGCCCTTTAGCCAAGTCCTTGATGACGTGCAGTCCTTCGGCCGCCAAAATCCCGGTGTCCTGCTTGCGGGATCGGTGTTGGCCGGATTGGCTCTCGGGCGGTTCATCAAGGCTTCTCCGCCGGCAACGCCCGATTCTGAGGCCGCTCCGGGAGGCCTCAGATCACACACCGATCAGCCACAGGGTTGGTCCGCTGATCGTCCACAAGATTTTGGCGTGGTCGGCGATGATGGCGCCACGCAGATCGCGGAGCAGGACAGATGAATAACCAGGACAATCCCAGCCTTGCCGGGCTAGTCACCGATTTGGCCCAGAATGTCACCACTCTGGTGCAAACCGAGGCGAGGCTGTTTCGGGCCGAGCTCTCTGAAAAGCTTACCAAAGCCGGAGCAGGTGCCGCGGAAGTGCTGGGCGGCGCGATTTGCCTGCTCGCCGCGCTCTTGGTGTTGCTGCAGGCGCTCATTATCGCACTGACGCGGGCAGGGCTTGGCGCGGGGTGGTCTTCCCTGCTGGTCGGTGTGGTCGTGGCGGTCCTCGGCGTCATCCTGCTGCGGACCGGGACGGCCAGCATGGCGCCTTCGGAACTTACCCCCGACCGGACCCAGGGACAGCTCAAGCGCGACGCGAGCGCGATTAAGGAACAGGTGAGATGAACGAGAAATCCGCAGCCGAACTTGAACGCGAGGCCGAGGCGGCTCGCGCTCGGGTGATGGAGACCGCCGAATCCATTCGAGGCAAGATGACGCCTGGACAATTGCTGGATGAGTTCACCGGGCTGTTCTCGGGAGGGGAGAGCGCGGCCATGCTCAGCAATCTCAGAACGCAGGTCCGAGACAATCCTTTGCCGGTCACCATGGTGGGCGCAGGTCTGGCCTGGCTGATGTTCGGCAGCGGTACCTCAAACACCACCCAACGTTCGGATGACTACCGATTGCCTTCAGCGCCGGGACAACATGATGTAGCAGGGGAGCGCGGCGGCTTGGGCGGCACGCTCTCCGATGCCGCGGAATCGCTCTCCTCGAGCGCTGCCAGCGCCGGCGACACCATATCGAGCACCGCAAGAGCCGCTGCGGCGAGTCTGACGGGAAGCGCTGCCAATGCAAGCTCGACGGCTGGGGACATGGCGGCGAAAGCCAGCCGCTCCGCGCAAGATCTGTTGGAGGATCAACCCTTGGCCGTAGCGGCCGTCGGTCTCGCCATCGGCGCCGCTATAGGTGCAATGCTGCCCCATACCGCAACGGAGGACGAGCAACTAGGCGCCTTTGGCGACAAGCTTCGCGATTCCGCCGAAACTTTGCTCGACAGGGGCCTCGATGAGGCCAAGCAGGTCGCCGCCGAAGCCTATGAGACCATCAAGCAGGAAGCTGGCCGGCAAGATATGGAAGCAGACACGATAGCCGATCAGCTCGGCGACATCGCGAAGTCCACAGCAGACAAGACCGAGCATGCCGTGCGCGAACGAATTTCCGATACGTCTCAGCGCCAAACCTAGCTTGACGATCCTGGATCAGCGATGGTCGGTCCCTTCCAGAAAGCGTGATAATGGTCGCGCTGATCGCTGCGTTTCGAAGGCCCAGACCGCCTTCAGCCAATTGACGTGACGTGCCCGGCAATTCCCAGGATGCGCCGGAACTGCAGAGCGCTCAAATAGGACCCTCGCTAACGGAGAGCCGTCCAAACACGGCTCACAAGCTGTCGAGCAGCAGTGCGCCCAATTGTCGCCGTTTGGCGCGGCTGACCGTCCCGGCCTTCAGGGCCACGTGGCCTCGTCCCAAACCCACTTATGGAGCACGGCGATACGAGGGTCGGTCCAGCACTCGTAACCGCAATTCGTCATCGCTCACCGGGTTGACAATCGCTGCTCAGGCGCCATGCTGCAGTGCAACATGGCTAGCTACGAAACCAGCATCATCAAGTCGTCGCGCATCGAATGCCTGGACGGGCTTCGCGCGCTTGCGGCGATCTGGGTGCTGGTCGGGCACTGCATGCTTTTGACCGGCTGGCAAATTCCGATCGTCGGCGAGCCGGATCTCGGCGTCGACCTGTTCATCATGCTGTCCGGCTTCCTGATGGTGTTCCACTATCAGCTGCGCCAGGAAAAGGAGCCTTGGCAAAGACCGGAAACCTGGCTGAAATTCTGGACGCGCCGCTATTTCAGGATCGCGCCGCTGTTCTATGTCATGCTTTTCCTGGCGCTGGCGCTTGGCCCCTATCTCTACGATCGCAGGATCATCATCGACGATTTCCTCTCCAGATCGCACCAGGCGCCGGAACGCTACCTCGACGGCAGCCTGAAAAACATCGTCGCTCATCTCACGTTCCTGTTTGGGCTGGTGCCGAACCTCGCCTATCGCACGCCGCTGCCTGACTGGAGCCTGGGGCTGGAGATGCAGTTCTATGCCGTGTTCCCGGCCGTCATGCTGCTGGTTCGCAGGCTGGACTGGATCAGGAGCGCCCTTGTGGTCGCGGCGATCGGCTGCGTCATCGTGTTTGCGATGCGGCTGTTGTCGATCCATTTTCCGATGCCGTCCTTTCTGCCGCTGAAGATGCAGATATTCCTGTGCGGGATGCTGCTGGCCGGAGTCGTGCATCAGAGCCGACCGAGGCCGTTCCTCTATCTGGCATTGGCCATGCTTTTGGCGGCGCTGCCCTTTGGCGGCGACCAGGGGCTGGGCAAGCTTCTGGTGCGTGAAGCGCTGGTGGCGGGCTTCTTTGCGCTGGTTCTCTACCGCATGCTGCCTGGAAGGGCGGGAATGTTGGCGCGAGCGATCGCCGTGACGCTCAGCAACCGGTTCTTCCACCTGATGGGCGAGCTTTCCTTCAGCATCTACCTGATCCATCTGCTGGTGCTGCAGCCCGTCGCGGCGTTCGTCATCAGTGAGTTCGGCCACGAACTGTCGGCGCCGCTGCGCTTCGCCATCGTCGTTGCCGTTGTGCTGCCGACGGTGACGTTGCTGTCCTGGATCACCTACACTCTGATCGAGGTCCCCGGCCAGAAGGCGGGCCGCTTCATTGTCCAGCGCTTTGGCCGGAAAATTGCGCCGGTGCTCGAGAAGACCCCGGCGGAGTAGGGCGCCAAGCGCGGCGCATAACCACTGACGTTGCCTGCTCTCCCTGAGGGCGTTAGTAGCCCGCAACCGGAACATCACGTGTGCTGGTGCATTGCTAATGAACGCCAATTCGACTGGGGCGAAAAATGCATCGCGGGATCACAAATGCATGGGCAATGGTGCGAGAAGCCGTCGTTGGGTTCGTCAACGACAATGCTCTCAGCCATGGCGCGGCAATCGCTTTTTATGCCACAACATCGTTGGCGCCAATTCTGCTCATCGTGATTGCAATTGCGGGTCTCGCATTCGGTCACGAGGCAGCCCAAGCGGCATTGTCCGCTCAAATCACAGGGATGATGGGTACAGAAAGCGCAAATATCCTGCAAACCGCACTGAAGAGCGCATCCGAAAAGCCATCCGGCGGCACCTGGGCGGCGGTGATTGGCATCATCACCTTGCTTGTGAGCGCTTCCGGGGTCTTCGGCGAAATACAGCAGTCCTTGAACATGATATGGAAGGTCGAAGCGCAGGGCAGTTCGTTGTCGCGCCTGGTGCGCGCACGTGCGGTAAGTCTGGGACTGGTCACCGCACTTGGCTTCATGTTGCTCGTCTCTCTAGTCGCGAGCGCGGCGATTACGGCCCTAGGCAACCTCATCAACGCACAGTTGCCGTTCGGGACACTTGTCCTGGCCGTTATCAACGCGGTCGTTTCTTTTGTCCTCCTCGCTGCCATTTTCGCCGCTATCTTCAAGGTCTTGCCTGATCGAACCCTGGAATGGCGGGATGTCTGGATTGGCGCTATTGTGACCGCTGCCCTGTTCACCCTCGGCAAATCGCTTATCGGTTGGTATATAGGCTCCAGCGCCGTCGCGGCCTCATATGGGGCCGCCGGTGGGCTCCTCGTCATCCTGTTGTGGGCTTACTACTCGGCGGAAATTTTTCTTTTTGGTGCGGAAATCACTCGCGCCTATTCCATTCGACACGGCAGCAGGTCCGATCTGGATGCTGTGCTTCACAGTGCTTGACTTGCAACACACGCCACTAACGACGAAATCGACTAGGCGCGCGGCGCGCCGGCTGGCTGCCTTCGCGACGCCACCCGCATCATTACCCGTCGGCGCCGACCGCATCACCGAGCAGGGCACGCGAGCTGGATACGGTCGACGCCATATGATGAGTGCACGGGGCGCTGGTGGGCCAAACCATCGCGGTCACAGTTTGAGTTGGTTGGGAAGACGCGGTTCAGCGGCGACGCGGACGGCGCTTGCGTATCGGCTTTGATCTCGCGCGCCTGCCGTCCGACGCCTTCTTGGCGGCAGCGGAGCGGTACAGGTTCATGAGGTCAATCAGGAGCCGAACAATGGCAATTGCAGTTGCAGCATCGAGCCAGCCCGCAATGCTGTTGAGCATCGGGATTGTTCTCCAAGCTTACGACGTGAAAGCGGTCGAAGGACCTTGGCGGCAGTGCTACTCTTCGCCTAGGCAGGGACTGCCACCTAATCGTTGTGGCACTCAGTTGCCAGCCACCATGACATGAAAAAGGCCTCCGAAGGAGGCCTTTGGATGGTGTGAGCGAGAATCTCCACCTAATAAATTATCCCACATTTTGTGCATGCAGCGCAAGCCGTTCGCTTGGCCAAGGCGCGCTTGGCGCCTTGATGCTTGGCAGCGTGACCGTCACCCCGTTCTTCAGGTGGTCGCTGTCGGCACTTTCAGCAGCCGCAATGCGATGTGATTGTTGGCGCCAAAAACCACCGCTTCACGTCGCTTCCGCGAAATGGATACTTGCAAGCACCAAGCGCAAGCTCATGAGGCAGAGGGTGTCGGACCGAGCGGGGTCTCATATTGTGAAACGCCGAACGGATCCCGGGTCCCTGGAATGGCGGCAGCAAAGGTTAGAGAGCCGCACTTCCAGGGAGGCTGGATCAATAGTCGTTGTTGTAATAGCGATCATCACAAGGCGCCGTGTAGATCCGGCCGCGACGGTCCTGGTAACGGCAAAGCTGTTCGCCGCGGCGCTGCGGCGTGGTCGACTGGCCGATGACAGCGCCGAGCAAGGCACCGCCGGCGGCACCCACGACCGTGCTTTCGGTGTTGCCGCCCAGTGCCTGGCCGGCGAGGGCGCCGACACCGCCGCCGATGAGTGCGCCTGTGGTTGCCCTCTGCTGCTGTTCGGTCTGAGTCGCGCAGCCTGCAAGTGCTGCAGTCATGAGCACGGCGGCAATGGTTTGTCTGATCATCATCTTGGAACTCCTTTGGAGCCCCAAACGCGGATCGGGGCGAATGGTTGCCAGTTGCTGGCGCAATGCGGCCAAACGGCGGCACGCCCGCTCACGAAATGAGACGTGGTTTCTCGGGCCTTGAAGACAATGGTTGCCAAACTGGAAACGGCTTGCGCGAACAGGTCGGTAGCGCCTCGGTTTGAATCCGTTGAGGAGCAGCTAGGCTGGCTCGTCGCGCATCGCCTTTTTCGCGGCGGCGGTCAGGAATCCGGACCGGCTATAGCCATGGCGTTCCTCATATCAATCTATCTGGTCGAGGACATCTTCGGGAATGGTGACGTTGACGCGCACCACCTTTGTGGTCTCGGCTTTGAGTGCTACCAGGACGGCGACCCGGCTGAGATTGTCATTGTTCGACATGACATCTTCCAGGGATGATGGCTCGGGAATGGCTTCGCCATCCTCGACAAGGCCTTCGAGATGGAAGGCCAGGGCCTCTTCGGCCAGGGCGCGGGCGTCGTCCAGGCTGGTGCCGGCGGTGACCACGTTCGGAAAATCGGGAAAGGATACGCCGAAGTCGCTGTCCGCTTGCTTGTGGATCAGTCCGATATAGTGACGCACGGGTCGGTTCCCCCAAGGAGCGGCTTCGAGGCTCGATCAGACATCGAGCCATTCGACACAAACTGTCGAGGTATTCCTAATGGGACGGTAGGAAGCTGCCTAGTAGGTTGGGCATGCCCCAGGCAGACATTGCCTGGGCAACGGTCGAGAGTGTGGGGAAAGTGCCAAAGATAGATGGCGGGAACCAGACTGTGCCTAGAGTTCGCGCCGCGCAGTACGTGCGCATGTCGACGGAACACCAGACCTACTCGATCGACAACCAAGCGGATGCCATTCGCGACTATGCCGATATCATGGCTTACGACATTGTCGCCACTTACGAGGACCTCGGTCGCAGCGGTTTAAACCTTGGAGGGCGCCCCGGTCTTCAGAAGCTGTTGGCCGATGTCGAAAGTGGGCGAGCCGATTTTGAGACGGTTGTGGTCTAGATGTAAGCCGTTGGGGGCGTTTTCAGAACATTGATGAAAGCGCAGCCTACGAATACCGATGCCAGATGGCCGGCGTGCGTATCGAATTTTGCGCCGAGCAATTCGCAAATGACGGCAGCATCGGCTCAGACGTCCTCAAAGCAATCAAACGGAGCATGGCTGCCGAGCAGAGCAGAATGCTCTCGCAAAAAGTCTTCATCGGCCAGGCGAGGTTGATCCGGCTGGGCTTCCGGCAGGGCGGGAAGGCCGGCTTTGGCCTGCGGCGCTTGCTTGTCGATCAACACGGCCGCTCAAAAGGCATCCTTTCATCCTACGAATACAAGAGCCAGCAGGCGGATAGAATAGTTCTGGTGCTCGGCCCGCCTGACGAGATTGCGACAGTGAAGTGGATCTTCAGTCACTTTGTCAGAACACGCAAGACAGAGCTGGAGATGGCAAGACTGCTCAACAAGCGCGGCGTGCTCAGCGATTTGGGGCGACCATGGACGCGGGAATCCGTGCACTCGGTGCTGACCAACGAAAATTACATTGGCAACAGCGTCTGGAACAAGCATTCGGCCCGGCTAAGAAGCCATCAAGTCCGCAATCCCCCCGAACAGTGGGTGCGGGTGGAAAACGTCCTGGAGCCGATCGTCGACAGCAAACTGTTCGATCGGGCGCAGATCGTGCTCAAGACCATCTATCGCCACATGACCAACGACGAGATGCTGGCCGCCCTTAGGGCGCTTCTGGCTCGCCGTGGCGCCTTGTCGTTGGCCATGATCGACGCGGATCCCGGGTGCCCGCCGGCCCAACGCTACCAGTGGCGTTTTGGAACCATTGTCAAAGCATATGAACTGATCGGATACGAGCCATCCAAGAACTACCGCTTCATCGGCGTGAACCGGCACCTGGAATCAATGAGGCTGCAGATTATCCGGGATCTTGTGGGCGCGATTGATAAGCAGGGCGGGGTTGCTGCCCATGACATGGCGATGGACCTCCTGCGGATAAACGAGGAGATCACGGTGGCGATTACAATGGGCCGATGCAGGGTTTCCGGCTTCGGCTATCCTCGCTGGTTTTCCAAGGCCGATAAACGGCCACTACCCGACATTTTCGTCCTGATCCGTATGAATCCCGGCGACCTGACCATTCGGGACTATTTGATTGCGCCTGCCCACGAGATCGCGGGTAAATCGGAACTGCATGCCATCAATGGGATACCGCTGGACAGCTATATTTTTCCCACGCTCGACCCCATTATCAGGTTGGCAGAGCGAGAGCCTGTCGGAGGCGTGGCTTGGTAGTCAAGCGCTTAGCCAAGGGCGCCGCCTACCGTGCGTTGGAAAACGGTGGCGACAGACATGCGAGCAATATTGTTGCTGGCGCATTAGGGTCCAAGAAGAGGCTTCGTTCACACGAATTTTTGGCGACCTACGATACGGAATGCAAACGCATGCGCGATTTCGTAACGCAAGCGGCAAAGTCTGAACAGAGCCTGGACCGGATAGTAGCGGCGCTCCACCTGATGATGCGCGACAAGCAATTCTGCGCCACGCTGGTGTCCGAGGGCTTCAGGACAATGCCAAGCCTACTGGCACATAGGTTGCGTGGCGCGACCCGCGAGCCGCAAATGTTCTGCTCTCCCGGAAAACCCGCTTCCGAGACAGGCGAGAACCGGAAAGCCGTTAACGGAATTTGCCCTGATGTCCTCGACCTGCTTCGGGACGCGCCGGTAAAAACAAAAATCTTCGGGTTGCTCCAGAAGGTGCTGCCAGCCAGGCAATTGGAGATTGCCCGGCTGATGGTGGCGATGGACCGGGTCAGGATCACCTACGCGAGACTACTCGTCGCTCTGACACCGCAAGCCCTGCTGGTCGAGGGTTTTAATCTCTCAACGATCACCACACAGGCGGAAGACCAGCGCGGCGCGATGGTGCTCGATGTCGGCGCGGTAAGCCTTGCGGTTCTCAGCGCCGCGGAACGTCATGGCCAGGTGGGCCTGGAGCTTGTCGCAGCCAACCGCTTTTTCGACCGGTTGATGGATAATTCCAGAGTGGTGCGGTATCTCGCCCGGACCTTTCCGGGGCATTTTGAAGAGTTTCACAGCTTCTCGATGCCATGCCTCGAACAGGGGCGCTAGATGGTCGGACGTCAACTCCTATAGAAACCGATAGCCGTCGCCGGGACGCAAACAACAGAACCAATGTGACTTCTGTCTATGCCTCGAAAAGCCAAACCCGCCGAGCTTGCCGCAGCCAGAATGCTCGCAAAGCGATTTTCGATCGGCTCTCGGCCGCGCGGAATCGCTGTCATGTCTTCGGCAAGCCGGCCCGGTTCGTTGCTCATAGCGGGTTGATCGGCCCAACGAGGCCGGGATGGTCGTTGGGAAACTTGTTGACGGCGCTGGTGTTCACCTCACGTCCAACGCGGTTGAACTGCAGCTGACCGTCGATGTCGTGGCTGAGAATGTCCTTGAGGCTGTCCTTTGGTGTCTCCGGGTCCAGCCAGGCGTCATAATATGCCTGGTCGAGAATGAGAGGCTGTCGATCGTGCAACTGCTTCATCGGTTCTGCGGCAGGCTCGGTGATGATGGTGCAGCTGGTTATGTCGAGATTGGAATTGTAAGCCCAAAGCCCGGCGAACGAGAAAGGCGCGTGGCCTGGCTGGTAGATGTGCCAAGGGTCTTTCTTGCCGTCGGCTGGCGATATCGTCCACTCGTAGAAGCCATCGGCAGGGATCAGGCAGCGCTTGGACTTGTAGGCGTCGCGGAAGGCGGGCGCTGTATCGATGCCCTCAATCCTCGCATTGAACATAGCCGCCTTGGGCATTTCCTTTGCCCAGAAAGGGACCAGCCACCAGCGCCCTTCACGGAGCCTGTGGTTGCCATCCTCACCGGCAGTGACGAATGGGACATCCTGAGTCGGCGCGATGTTGTACCGGGGCTCGTCGTTGCGGCCCGTCTCCGCCGGCGCAGTCAGGCGGTAGAGCCGGTGGATTTCCGACCACGACAGATATTTGGTGTAACGTCCGCACATCGCTCTGCCTCAGTTGCGCAGGAGTTCAGGCACGCTGAGCGGGCCAAGGTCGGAATTCTCCTATACTCGTCGCTGCGGCGCCAGACGCCGCGTATCTTGGCGGCGGTGACCGATTGATTGCCTTCGCCAGTAGCCTTGCGGAAGGCTCTGGGCGACCACAGAGTTCCCCTTGGTGTGCGCCGTGGAGGCAAAAAGGGCAAAGTCGACGACGATCATGCCATGTCCCTCTCACTGCGGACTTAGCAAAGGCTCTCGCAAGGAATGCCGTCCTTGTCGCGGTCGAGCTTGCCGCCCCAAGAGCAGTTGGCCAAATACCAGTTCGCCTCGTTGCATGAGCTGATCTGGGGACAGGTTCGCCGTGGCTGACAAGAATAGCTCTGCGCCACCTGCCCACTACGCATGATACCGAGTGGTTGTTTTGCTGACGGCCTGGTGGTGCCGTTCGCATGCTCTGCGCGCCAATCCCATGGCGCCTGAAACGCTCCAGCCCACAGACCGACCTTCGCCGCCTGGGCCTTCGCCTGCTGTCTTGCGTGGGCTCCGTGGCTGTAGCGCGGCCAATCTAGTGCCAAGCCCCGCTCGACAAGCCAGCTCTGGACGTTGCGACCGTCGGCGCGATCGCAATCCCCAACAAGCCGGCCGTACCGGTCTCGGTTAACAAAGCTGCAATGCAACGGACGCGATGCAGCCAGGAACTCGTCCAAGGCTTGGGCAGCATGGCGCCCGCAGGCGTATTCGAAGCCCTTAGCGTCTTCGCAATATTGCTTACTCTCGGGCGCATCGATGCCGTTGAAGCGGATGCGCTGTCCGTGGATCTCGATCGTGTCGCCGTCGATCACAGACGCGACACCGGCGATCGGCGCCGGCTTCGAGCCGAACCAATTCGATGCATTGATCTCTGGCAAACTTTCGCTGTGCTGGATGGCGGTTTGCGCGACCAGAGCGCCAGCCGCTACCGCAGTCACCAAAATCAGGCGCCGCGGCACATTCGCCCATCGGTGCGCACGGCTATGCTTGGCACCGGTTCGCTTTCGCCAGCGATCAGATCGATTGTCGTATCGGTATTTGTCCACGCCCTCTTCCCCGCAGAGAGGATGCGACTGTTTCAACGAAGAGTCCAGAAGACGAGACGCGCGGAATGCTAGCCCGGAAGCCGATGCGTGCCGACGCCCTCGACTTCGATCTCGGTTAAGGGGGTTCGATGACCTGTTGGGGTGCATTCGGCTGTCGGGCCTGACCGGCGCGCTCCCGAAGGTGCGTTCACGCGGGAAATCCGGCCTTTCTGAAGCCTGACGTGAAAAGCTCGAGGTCGACTTGGTCGGCGAACGGGAGACGTGAAATCAGCCGGATAGTCAGGTCATGTTTCCTCATCAGTGCTTCCTGAACTTCAGCACGCGCCTTCTGCGTCTCGCCCAAATGTGCGTACGCCGCTGCGAGAAAGGCATGAATGAAGAATTGGTCGCCGGCCTTCTGATACGAACCGACGGCCTCCGAGTACCTTCTTAGCAGGAAGAGGGAGCTGCCCTTCACCTCCCAGAACCATATTGGAGGTAACGGGTCGCGCAGCAGCGCAGATTCGAGCACGTTCAGCGCGCTCTCGGCCCGGCCGCCGTAGTTGAGCCAGCTTGCGTAGTCCCCCGCTATGTTCACGTCCAACGGGTTCAATGAGCGCGCTTGCTCGAAATGCACTCCCGCGTCGCTGTGCTGGCGCATGTGCGTAAGCACCAGGCCCATGCTCTGGTGACAGACGCCATCGCTCCTGTCGAGAGCGAGCGCCGTTCGTGCCGAGTCCCAGGCGTTCTGTAGCGTCCGCGGATCGTGGTCGTACCAAAATCTGCCGACGAGCGCCTGCGCGAGGAAGGCGTGGCCTTGAGCGAACGTCGCATCGAGCTCGACACACCGGACGAATAGGGGCTCGGCCATGTCCAGTTCATACCGGTAGAACTGTGCGCGCCCCTGCAGGTAGCAGTCGTATGCATCCCAATCGGCCGGAGGCTTGCGTCTGGTCCTGCTCGTCGAATCGGCCTCCGCTTGGCCTTCGACCATCGAGGCGATGAGAGCCGCAACCTCGTCTTGCAATGCGAAGACGTCGTCGAGGGCCCTGTCGTACCGTTGGGCCCACAGGTGGGTACCGGTGGTAGCGTCAATCAACTGTGTGGTGATCCGAATGCGATCACCGAGCTTTCGTATGCTGCCTTCGACGAGGTAGCGAACTCCGAGTTTGCGATGGACTTCGGCAATGTCCAATGCCGGATAGCGAAACTGAAAAGATGAATTCCGCGCGATGACAAGGAGGGAGCGGAACCTGGCCAGCTCCGTAATTATGTCCTCGGTTATGCCATCGCTGAGATACTGCTGGTCCTGATCGCCGCTCAAATTGGCAAAAGGCAGGACCGCAATCGACGGCTTGCCGGACCCTGGTATCGGTCTGCGGGATGCGCTCGCCACCGGCTCGACAGTCCCGATGAAGCGGTAGCCGACGCGAGGCACCGTGGCGATCCACTCGCCGCCGTTGTCAGCCGGACCGAGTGCCTTTCTCAGTGTCGCTATTTGGACCGTAAGGTTGCCTTCCTCAACGGCGGTTCCCGGCCAGGCAGCGTCCATCAGTTCGGCCTTGGTCAGGATCTCGCCGGGCCGGGCCGTAAGCGCAGCAAGCAGCGTCAGCCCACGATGCCCAACAACGATCGGGATCTGCTCTTTCAGGAGCGTCCCTACGTCGGGATCGAGTACGAACGGACCAAAAGCGATGCGTGTCCCCTGCATCTGGGCATATTAGACGTTCCGGCGGTTTTCGGAACAGTGTCGGCACCCCTTTAATCCCGGGGTCGCTTTCGAGGCCTATGCCCAGAACGCGGCCACCTGTCCATCGATTAGAAGATAGCGATCGGGCGCTGGCCGCTGCGCGCAAATGTCCGGAGTGGCTACCCCGACTGCGTATTGGCCTGCGCCGCTGATCAGAGATAGGGAACCGCAGAACTGACCGGAGCAAGGCTGGCGGTAAAGCATTGATATTGCTGTTGTGAATCTAGGGATTTTGGGAGGTACTCCCCAGCTTCGGAGAAAGATGGGCATTCGGAGAGCAGTTTGGGCGGGAACGTTGTGTCCGCTCTCCCCAGCTTTCGGCCGCACATCCCGCAAACGCCCGGCTTCCGGGAAGCCATGAAGGGATCGGAGAATGGTTAGGACCTCGAAGGTGGTAGAGGATCAAGAGTTCGAACCCTCCGGGATTATCTGCTTTTTAAAGAAATTTCCGCGTCTTCAGCGGCAGGTAGGCGCGGGAAGGATAAGCGACCCACACGGCACTCTCCTGCGCCCCGACGCTGATCTTCCAACCAGGGAGGAGTTGGACAAGCCTTCCGCTCTTGATGTCCTCATCCGCGCACCCTAACCTTTCTTCAATTCACGAAGCAGTAGCGGTTGTGCGGGGGCACGCCAGTATGACAAGCGAACGTCAGCACGAATACGAGTTGGGACATTCGGAAAGAGAACTGAGAAGGCTGGCGACGCAGGCGGCATTGGTTGACCCGATGACCCGGGATTACCTGCGGCGAGCTGGCCTTCGAGCGGGAATGCATGTCCTTGACGTGGGGAGCGGCGCTGGCGATGTCGCCTTTCTCGCGGCTGATATTGTCGGACCCACAGGTCTTGTTATCGGCTCTGACAGGTCGGCGGAGGCTCTTGACGCTGCTCGGGCGAGAGCCGCGCAACGTGGTTTGGAGAATGTAATCTTCCACCAGTGTGATCCTGCCACCTTCACTTTCGATATAGCGTTCGACGCTGTTGTTGGCCGATACGTCCTAATGTTCGCGCCCGATCCGGTCGAGATGTTGAGAGGGGTTGCGCGGCATCTTGGTCCCGGGGGCGTGATGGTATTCCACGAAGTCGACTGGACTGGCGCTGCCTCGTTTCCCTCCGTCCCAACGTACGACAACTGCTTTCGGTGCATTGTGGAGACATTTCGTCGTGTAGGGACCAACCCCAACATGGGCCTGCAGCTCCATGCGACCTTCGTAAAAGCCGGGCTGCCGGCCCCTAGCATGGCGGTAAGTGCTCTCGCCGGAGGTGGATCAGACAGTATGAGCGGCATTGATCTGATCTCCGATCTCGCAGCGACCATGGCTCCGGTCATGGAGCAGATGGGCGTTATCGCAGCTTCAGAACTCGGTCCCGAAACGCTGCAAGATCGAATTCGCGCCGAGGCTTATGCAAGCGGAAGCGTGGTGGTCGGCCGATATGAGGTGGGCGCCTGGTCACGACGAATGTAGGCACCACGGTCATGCGCCCGAGCTTCCCTCGTCCAGCCCGCTCGAGCTGAAATTAACCGCTCAACGATGGAGGCGGAGAAGGCGCACTAGAGCCGTCCGACCGCTGCAGCGATAGCGCCATCAAGACAGCGCTGCTACCTCAGGGCAGCAGGTGAATTGCCACAAGCTCGATGATCAGCAAAACGGCGCACACCACGCCCGCAAGGGCATAGCCTCTCCAATACGCGCGGATGTCCTGATCGGTTTGGAATGCTTCTAGCCAGAGCCCATCGGGGGAGACGCCAATGCAAATGGGGATAGGCATCGCGGCTGGCACGATTGTATTAGGTGCTAAAGCATCTCTGCCCAACATGCAGGCGGCTCTCTGACCGCGAAGCGCTAACTAATGGCGAAAGCCCCTCATGGAAATATCGCCGGCCTGTCCTGATTGTCTCTTTGGTTCTTTCAAACTGGGCAATGGCGTGTCGCCGCAGGAGAGCGGGACAAAGAACAACATCGTCGGTGTACGATCTGGAGCTCGCTGCCGACCAGGTCATAGCTGGCTCCGGCGCTGCCAAGACCTGGTGACACCGGTCTGGCCGCTGGCGAAAATATGCGATGCTGTTAAACTTAGCCCGTGTGAACACGCATGAACGGGGGCTTTGTGCCGGTATCATATGACCTCATTGGCAAGACAGCCGTCGTAACCGGCGGAGCAAAGAGTATCGGCAAGGCAATCGTAGAGCGCCTTGTAGCGTCGGGTGCTGCAGTGCACGTGTGGGATCGAGATCAGATCGAACTGAAGGGTGTGGTGTCTACGAAGGTCGATATTACCAGCCGCGATCAGGTAACCCATGCGATCAACATGATCGTCGGTCGTGGCCAGCGTATAGACGTTCTGGTTAACAACGCCGGTTATCTAGGAACCCTTCACCCGTTTGACCAACACGAACCTGCAGACTGGCGAAGCATCATCGAAACCAATCTGATCGGCACGATGCAAGTGACGCAGTTGGTTTTGCCCCACATGCGAAAATGGGGTGTTGGCCGCATTGTCAATATGGGCTCTTTGGCGGGCAAGGAAGGACTTGCCAACCTTGCCGCCTATTCAGCCTCCAGCGCAGGTATCGTAGTCTTCACAAAGGCGCTTGGGCGTGAGGTCGCCAATACAAACATACGCGTGAACTGCGTCGCTCCTGGGCCAATCGATACGGACATGATCCGAAACCTCGGGGTCGCAGCTGTCGAGACAATGATCGCCGATAGTCCAATGAACCGGCTCGGCCGGGTCGAAGAAGTTGCCCACATGGTGGCCTGGCTGTGCTCGGACGCCAGCAACTTCAATACCGGCGCGGTATTCGACATGTCGGGTGGGCGGGCGCGTTACTAAGCGACGACTGTCTCGGTGCTTTCAGGCGGCCCCGCGTCACCGTGGACCAAATATTCCCAACCCCTAACGCGGACCTATATGATCCCCTCATGGCAACTCTGCGGTACGAGGTAAGGCGGGAACTAGATGGGACGTGGACGGTGTTCGACGTGTTCACCGGGCTGCCGGCTATTGTAGCGGGCCACCCATCTATCGACCTTCCCGACATGGAGTATGCCGAAGAGCTGGCAGCCATCCTGAATGCCAACGACCTGAAGCAGAGGCTATCTCATGGGAGGTTCCCCGGAGGGTTCGCCTGACTAAGGTGGCATGACAAGTTAGCCATTCAACCAGCCTCCGTACTGCTCATCCAGGATGGCTCGTCCGATTCTGAACAAGTGTTTGTTATTGAACTGACGCGTAAATGGAAAAGTTCGTCCGTCGCAGCGCTCGGTGTGGATGGCTTCCCGCTGCCGACAGACGGCAAACGCCTTGGCGTCGAGAATGCCATCATCGACGGCGAAATAGTCATTCTCAACCAAGCCGGCCTTTCGGACTATCAGGCGCTGCGACAAGGCCATAATCCGCCGCCAGCATGAGCTGTACTTCGTCGCCTTCGATCTCCTCCACTTGAATGGTCACGATCTGCGGGACATGGACAGGACCGGCGTAGCCAGAGGCGAGGTAACTATGGACATCGACGAGTTCCGTGCGACCCTTCAGGGAGTAGAGCCCCCGGCGAATCTTGGGATGGCGCTCCACGCTCTATGGTGGGATAGACAGGGCGATTGGGAGCGGGCGCATGAGTGTGTGCAGGCCAACGAATCTGATCCGGCCTCTGTATGGGTTCATGCCTATCTGCACCGCAAAGAAGGCGACCTTTCTAATGCAGCCTACTGGTACCGCCGCGCCGGGCAGCCTGTGGCAACTGACAAGCTAGACGCAGAGTGGGAGTCGATTACAGAATCACTTCTTGCAGGATAGTGAGGGTCGCCCAAGGGGCAGCGTAGCGCCTCATCGCCCCCGTAGAGGCGAAACTCACCTCCGCCCATAGGCGGCGCGATCAACTGAGCCGACGACAGGTTCTCGGTGTTCGGCGAAGCCGTCGCCCCGCACAGGCCTCAAAACTTGGGTGGCAGTCATGCGCTGACTGGCTCACTGGGATTAGCGGGTCAAGTGGTGAGTTGCTCTGCAGCTTACTAGCTGATGTAGATCATCGTTGAACGTCGGCTTTTTGAAGTTGGAGAGCGTGAAGCTGCCAGTCATCTGAGCACACTGCAGGGTCTCATAGGTCGCACTTCAGGGTATACCCCCAGGCGACGTAACTTATCCGGCGCGGTCCAGCGTAACATTTGGGCCCGCCACCGCCCGTTGTGACATGATGGGCCAAGCCTAAACCTCGATGTACAATGGCGATAAGCTGATACCTATGTTCGGCCTTAAGCGACCGTCCGCTATGCGCGCGTCACGTCGGCCATAATGCAACTTCGCCTCTGTCCGGCAGCAGTTAGAGCAGAACAATGCAGTAGGGGCGACTGCGCAGGACATCGCCCTTGACCCTTCTGACTGACTGGTTGAGAAGCGCAAGCAATCAAGGCGCTACCACCGTGCTGCCCTGATCGCAGGGTCGCAGTGCCACCGACCGTCTGCAATTTCTTTAGATCTCGGATAGGTTTTGCCGGTATTTGTCGGGAAAAGGAGCCGAAGTGATGACCGACATCTGGCATTCACTCCTCGCCAACCTTGCCCTGGTCTCCATTCTCGTGGTCGCCTGGGACCTTGTGGCGGATTTCACCGGGCGTCTCTCGCGGCGGATGCAGTCGCTGCTTCTCGGCTTGGTCATGTGCGTTGGCGCGGTCATCTCCATGGCGACGGCCCTGTCCGTCTCCGGCTTCGTCGTCGATCTGCGCGCCGCCTTCATTGCTGCGGCCGCGTTCTTCGGCGGATGGCCGGCAATGCTCATCGCCACGGCCGGCTCCATTGTCTATCGCGCCCATCTCGGCGGGCAGGGTGCAGGTGCTGGTGTCATGGGTATCCTCATCACCGCAATCGTCGGCATCGCGTGGCACCACATGGTCGCGGCCCGATCGCGCACCATGTACGACATATTCGGTCTTAGCGTAACGGTCGCTCTCGCCGGGCTTATCACGCTCCTGGTCATCCCAGCGCAAGCGCTCACCGGTCTTGTGCAGCAGAGCACGTTCCCGTCCCTCGTGTTCCGCTTCCTAAGCACAATCATCATCGGCGTCCTGCTCGACCGGCAGCAGCGCCGGCGGGAGCTCTTGATGTCCAACATGACCTACCGGGCCATGGTTCGCGAACTGCCGGATTGCCTGAATATAAAGGATGTCGACGGCCGCTTCATCGCCGCCAACCCCGCCACCGCCGAAATGGTTCGCGCCGCTTCGGTCGACGATCTGATCGGCAAGACGGATTTCGATTTCTACCCCAGGGATGTAGCCGAGCGCTTCCGGCAAGATGAGATGGGCGCGCTGGAGGCCGGGCAGACGTTGCGGATTGACCAGCCGGCGCTTTTCCCGGACGGCCGGCAAGGTTGGCTCTACACGCTCAAGGCCCCCTTCCGCGACGAGGCGGGCAACATCGTTGGCGTCATCACCTACAATCGCGACATCACCGAGCAGAAGCGCACCGCCCAGCTCAAGAACGATTTCATTTCCACGGTCAGCCACGAATTGCGCACCCCGTTGACCTCCATCCGCGGCTCGCTTGGCCTGATCGCGGCCGGTATTGCCGGCGAACTGCCGCCGAAGGCCGCGAATCTCGTCAACATCGCCCACACCAATAGCGAAAGGCTGGTTCTCCTCATCAACGACATTCTGGATATCGAGAAGATCGAATCGGGCGTGATCACCTTCAAGATCAAGCAGATGTCTGTCCGTCAGGTGCTAGAGCAGGCCATTGCCGCCAGCTCCAACTACATGGCTGACAGCCGGATCAAGATCGTTCTGATCGACGATGCCCCACGCGCTGAGGCCAACATCGATCCGGATCGCCTGCATCAGGTGATGGCGAACCTTCTGTCGAACGCGATCAAGTTCTCGCATGCTGATGGCACCGTCACGGTGAAATTCCAGCGTCGTGACGGCGACATGCTGCGTATTTCCGTCATGGATCAGGGCACTGGCATCCCGGAGGCTTTCCGCGGCCGTATATTCGGAAAATTCGAGCAGGCGGACGCTTCCAGCACCCGTAAGGTAGGCGGCACCGGCCTGGGGTTGAGCATCGTCAAGGCCATCACCGAAAAACTGGGCGGAGCCATTTCGTTCGAAACCGAGGAAGGCAAGGGAACCTCGTTCCACCTCGACCTTGCAGAAGCACGCAGGCACCACCCAAGGCCGTATCCGCCACCGCACCTGACGCGGAAGCCCGATGGCCGCCTACGGGTTCTGATCTGTGAAGACGAATCCGACGTCGCCGCCGTGATTGCGGCACTCTTGGATGCGGAGGGCTTTTCCAGCGACATCGCACCCGATATCGCCACGGCAACGGCGCTTCTGAGGTCCCGCGAATACGTGGCCTTGACCCTCGACATCAAGCTGGCGGGGGAATCCGGTATCAAGCTCTTCCACGACATTAGGGCATCGCCGGTCAATTCCGACATCGCGGTCATCGTCATCTCCGCCGTTGCCGATGAGGCCAGGGGATCGCTGAACGGCAGCGCCGTCGGTATTGTCGACTGGCTGGAGAAGCCGGTGGATTCAAAGCGGCTTCACGCCGCCCTTGCCAAGATCCTTGCTGGCAGGACCGAGCAGAGGCCGAAGATTCTGCATGTCGAGGACGACGAGGGCGTGCTTGCGGTGATGTCGGAGGGGTTGGGTTCGGGTGTCTCAATCAGTTCTGCGAAGACCCTCAAGGACGCCCGGGAGGCGATCGGCCGGCATCGCTTCGATCTGGTGATCCTGGATATTGCACTCCCCGACGGATCGGGGTTGGACCTGCTGGCCGATCTGCCGCTCGAGACTGGGGTAATCGTGTTTTCGGCGGCGGAGCTAGACCAGAAACTAGGTGATCGCGTGCAGGCTATCCTGACCAAGACCAGGGCGTCGGAAATCGATGTGGCAAAGCTGGTCAGGAGCATGTTGGTTTCGTCCCGCACCCAACCTGCCGCGCACCCCAAGGAGTGACGCTCATGCCCGCAAGGATTCTCTATGTGGATGACGAGGACGATATCCGCGAAATCGCCCAGATGTCGCTGGAACTCGAGCCGGAGTTCGAGGTGCTGTCCTGCCCGTCCGGCGCGCAGGCGCTCGCCGATGCCGCCGAATGGCGACCCCACCTTATTCTGCTCGACGTGATGATGCCGGACATGGACGGACCAGAGACGCTGCGGCGCCTGGCCGAGTCTGGGGCGACGGCTTCGATACCCGTGGTGTTCATCACCGCGCGCACCCAGACGCATGAGGTCGAACGCTACTTGGCGATGGGGGCGGTAGGGGTTATCGCCAAGCCGTTCGACCCGCTTGCGCTTGCCGGTGAAGTCAAAAGATTGCTTCGACCGCGCGCCTGAGCCGACCTTTGGCTTGGGCACCGAGCGCAGCGTGGCAGCAGACTGAGCGACGCCGTTCACGGCTCCTATACCATGTCTCCTTATTCATCTACTGATTGTGCCGAGGTGCAGGCGTAGCGAATCAGGCGGTCTATAATCGCCTGGCATCGGCAGACGTCGATGAGAGTTGAGAACTGTTTCTCTGCATGAGCCACGTTGGCGGATGTGGTTCATGGATTGATCACTCCGGGGGGCGACGGAACCGGAGCAAGGCGGTTGAACGGAGCGAAGGCAAGAGTTCTGATTTGCGATGACGATCCCCTCTTGATCGAACTGATGGAATTCAGGCTCAGGGCAAAGGGATACGAGGTCATCAAAGCAGTAGACGGGGCGGAAGCGCTCTTGAAGGCGGAGCATGAGGCGCCCGATATTATCGTGCTCGACGCTATGATGCCCAAGGCCGACGGCCTGGAGGTTCTTGCCCGCATAAAGAGCGACCCGGCTTTGTCGGAAATCCCGGTGGTCATGCTGACCGCCCGCAAGGGCGAAAAAGACATCGTCTCGGCCCTTGAGAAGGGGGCCGACGACTACCTTGTGAAACCCTTCATTCCCGAGGAACTCCTGGCCCGGCTTGCGCGTCTATTGGCGCGGAAGAGCGGGAAGCGCTGATGAGGCGCGGCCGGTGCGCCATGGTTGCAGCATGCGTCTTCGTGGCGGTTGCGGCAGCGCCCGCCGCGACGCTGGCCCAGACGGTCGAGGAACTGTACGCCTCCGGCGTCAAGGCCAGACAGGCCCAGCATTTCGACGAGGCGGCGCAGCTGCTTAGGCGTGCGCTGGCGCTCAAGCCGGACAATGCCGACGCCCTGGTGCAACTTGGCTTCGCCGAACTTGGCCGCAACAATCTGCGGGCGGCGCGTGAAGCGTTTTCCAAGGCGCTTGCGATTGCGCCGGAATATCTGGATGCCAGCTTCGGCATGGCTCAGGTCGAGTTCCGGTCGGGCAATCTGGACGCTGCCCTGCCGCTGGCCGAAAAAGTCTCGCGTGCCCAGCCCGAGAATGCCGATGCGAGTACGCTTGTCGCCAGCATCCACAAGGCCCAGCAAGCCGGTAGCAGCAAAGCGAAGCCTGCGACCGTGAGGAAGAGGCTGCGTCCGCCGCGGCCGGATCCCGTCGCCGGACTGATGGAGAAGGGCCAGAGATTGCGGGCGGCGGGACAATTGCCCGAGGCGCAGAACGCCTACCGCCGAGCGCTGCGGCTGGCGCCGAAAAACACCGACATCCTGGTCGCCATGGGTCTCGTGGCTGGATCCCAACAGAAATTCGACGAAGCCGGGAATTTCTTCGACCGGGCGCTGGCCATCAGGCCCGGACTTCTCGATGCCCGCCTCGGCAAGGTGCGCGTGGCAATCTGGCAGGTCGACGTGCCGCGCGCCCGCACTATGATTGATGATGTGCTTGGCAATGTGCCTGGCAACGCCGAGGCGATCGCTCTCGACGCACGTGTTTCCCTAGTCGAGCAGGACTACACGCGGGCTGAGCAGTCGTTTCAGCGGGTGCTGGCGATCGATCCGCGCAATGCCGAGGCGCTGGTGGGAATTGGCGACCTGCGCCGGGAGCGCGGCGACGACAACGCTGCGCGCGACGCCTACCGGCAGGCGCTTGCTCTCGAGCCTGGCTCACCCGATATCGAGCAGAGGCTGGCCGCGCCACCGCCGCGCAAATGGCGGTTCGATCTGGGCAGCGAAGTGAGTGTGCTCACCGACGGCCTTGGCGAATGGACCGACAGTTTGGCCGGGGTTGCCTATCGGCTCACCCCGCGGATGACCATTTCCGGCCGCACCCGAGTGGCGACCCGTTATGGCCGCACCGACCTTCAGATCGAAGGCCGCATCGACCAGGCCTTTTCGCCGTCGGTTTCAGCGTATGCGCTGGTGGCCGTGACGCCGGATGCCGATTTCCTGGCGCGCTCCTCGATAGGCGCCGGCGCTTCATGGCAGATCCTGGCGGCCGCAAAGAGGTTCGGTCCGTTCTCGCTCAACATCGATACCCGTTATGACAATTTTGCCAACACCGAGATCACCACCATCTCGCCTTGGGTGCAGGCCTATGTCCTGGATGGCCGGCTCGGGCTTGCGGCGCGATGGGTGCACGCGGCCGACGATATCGGCACGCGCGCCGATGGTTATGTCCTGCGAGTCGATCTTGCAGTTACCCCTAGCGTCAATGTTTTTGGTGGTTTTGGGGATGCCCCCGAGATCTCCGACGGCACGCTGGTGCCTACGCGTACCGTCTTTGGGGGCATCTCCTTGGACGTTTCCGACCCGCTGACGCTGCGCAGTAGCTTCGCCCATGAGCAGCGCCCGACATTCGATCTAACCACATTCGGGCTCGGCCTGACTGCGCGGTTCTGATCATGTTGTACGTCTGGTACCTGTCCATCCTGCTCAGTGCCCTTTCCCTGGTGATCATGCTTCTGCTGATCGGGCGCCGGGTGCTGCACGAGCGCCGGGGGACGGCGGGCGCCGATCAGCGGCGCCTTCTTCTAACGGCGCTGATCGCCTTCACCGAAAATCGCGATCGCGAGGCATTGAAGACGGCGCTGCTTGCGGTGCCGGCAAGGGTGGCGATCGATGCCGGCTTCGAGTTTATCTCGCTGCTGCGCGGCGAGGAGCACGACGAGCTGCTTTCAGCCTTCAACGAATGTGGCCTGCCGACCCTTGTCGGCACCCAGCTTGAAAAGGGCAACGGCGCCGAACGCATCCACGCGGCCGAGATGCTGGGGGCGCTGCGTTCGGAGGACGCGGTGGCAAACCTGCTTTCGGCGCTCGATCGCGACCGGTCGCGCGAGGTCAGGATCGCCGTCGCCATTGCGCTGTGCGATATCGGCGCCCTGCCGCCGCTGATTATAACGCTACGCAAGATCGGCGTGGCGGGGCAGCGCTCGAGGCGCGTGATCGAGCTTTTCAGGCGCTTCCCGTCAAAGCGGTTCGACGAGCTTGAGGATTACGGCAGCCGTGAGGACGCAGTGCCTTTTATCAGGGCGGCGGCAATCGATGCGCTTGCTCGCAACGGAGGCCTCCGGTTTGGTGAGTTCTTTGCTCGCGCGGCTGGCGATCCGTCACCGGAGGTCGCCGCAGCCGCATTGCGGGCACTCGGCCTGACGGGACATGCCAATGCGCCGGCCATCCTGGCCAAGGCGATGGAAGATGGCGGCTGGGATGTGCGTGCCGACGCCGCCGATGCAGCGGGCCGCCTCGGCCTGTTTGAACTCGCCGCGCCCCTCGCTCAGCTGATGGACGACGAGGCATGGACCGTGCGCTATGCCGCCGCTAACGCATTGCGCTCGCTCGGCCAGCAGGGAGAACAGGTGCTGCGCGAGATCGCCGCCAGCGAGGTCTCGCGCCGCCAGCGCACGGCCTCACTGATCCTTGCCGAGGGGCCGGCCGCGTGATGTTCGACTGGAGCCAAGAGATCGTCCTGGGTGCCTCCATCCTGTCCTGGTTCATCATTGGGGCAGGGCTGGCGCAGACGGCGGTATACCTCCTGCAACTCATCATTGCCGCCTACGCGCTGTCCAAGCGCCCGCCGGTCGCGCGATCGGCCCTGCTGTGGCACCGTTACGGCGACGTCGCGCCGCCGATCGCGCTGCTGGTGCCTGCCTACAATGAGGAAGTTAACGTAGTCGAGAGCGTGCACTCGATGCTGGCGCTCGAATATCCGAATTTCGAGGTGATCGTCATCAATGACGGCTCGAAGGATCAGACTCTGCAGCGCCTTATCGAAGGCTTCAAGCTGGTGAAATTCCACCGGCCTTATGAGGACGCCCTGGCGCACAAGCCGATTCGTGGGCTCTATTCCTCGTTGATTACCGAACGGCTGTTCGTGGTCGACAAGGAAAATGGCGGCAAGGCCGATGCCCAGAATGCCGGTATCAATGTCTGCCGCGCGCCGCTGTTTTGCGTGATCGATGGCGATTCCATCCTCGAGCCCGATGCGTTGATGCGTGCCGCGCAGCCCTTCATCGACGATCCAGAGCGCACCATCGCCGTGGGCGGCACGATTCGGATTGCCAACGGCTCCAGGATCGAAGGTGGCAGGGTGCGCGAGGTCCGGCTGCCGCGCCGGCTATTGCCGCTGCTGCAGGTGGTCGAATATTTGCGGGCCTTTCTCATGGCGCGGCTTGCGTGGAGCCGCATCAACTCGCTGATGCTGGTGTCCGGCGCCTTTGGTCTGTTTCGCCGCACGGAAGTTGTGGCGGTTGGCGGCTTCACCAGTGGGTCGATGGGTGAAGATTTGGACCTCGTGATCAAGCTGCATCGGCACATGATGGACACCAAGCGAAGATACAGCATCCAGTTCATTCCTGAGCCGGTGTGCTGGACCGAAGCGCCGGAGTCGCTTCGCGTTCTGGCAAGGCAGCGTACGCGCTGGCAGCGCGGTGCGCTCGAATGCTTCTTCCGTTACCGCTCCATGCTCTTCAACCCCCGCTATGGGCGCGTTGGCTTCCTTGGGTTTGGCCACATATTGATTGTCGATGTGCTGGGGCCGATATCGGAGGTGCTGGGCTATGTGCTGATCCCGACCTTCTGGCTGCTCGGCATCCTTTCGACCGAATATCTCTTGGCATTCACGTCGCTGGTTTTCACCTACGGGGTTTGCGTGAGCGTGTGTTCGCTGGTCCTCGAAGAGGCCGAGCTTCGACGTTTTCCGCGCGCGCGGGATCTCGCCTTGCTCACGGCCGTGGCTGTGATCGAGAATTTCGGTTACCGCCAGCTCAACAATCTCTGGCGCGTGAAGGGATGGTGGCAATATCTGCGCGCCGACCAAAGCTGGGGCGAGATGACTAGGACCGGCCTGACTGGGCCGAAGAAGTGAGCCAGCCAGTTGAATCACCGCAGCGTCCGCTCGATTTCAGTTATAAGCGCATCGAGCGCGGCATGCACGGCTCCGTCATCCGCCCGCTCGATCAGCGATGTTTCCAGTGCCGATGCCTGCACGCTGACCTCCGCAAACCCGAAGGTTCCCGCGGCTCCAGCGAGCGAGTGCGCCGTCCCAATCAGCGAGTCGTTGGAGCCCTTCAAAAGGGCTGTGTGACGCGCCGCCTTCAACTCCGCTAATTGAGCGGCGCACCGGGCCAGGAAACGTTGCCGTAGGGGGGCGAAGGGATCTTCCAAAATGGGAGGCGCTCCACGGCAGGTTTCAGAGGTATTCAAGCAGAAAATTCGGTGGAGTGAAACGAGCTGCTTGGCACGTCAGAGCGGACTAGAGTGGGCCGTGCCCCAACAAACGGCAGCTTCGCGCCTCTTGTCGGCCGTTGAGTTGATCTTTGCTCTGCCCGATAGCAGACCTTGCTGGCGACCACCTTGGACATCGCAGTTGCGCAAACACCTGACATTGCTGTTTGCTACTGGAAGGTTGCGATCAAGCCCGCGCAGGCCCTTTGTAGAAGTGCCACCTGATGATTCTGACTACCGGCGACCCGTTCTATTAAAAATGTCGAGAGTCCGGCTGCCGATCTTCCTCGCTGCGAATGGAGGGCGGATCGATTGACCGTCGAGCGACCTAGTATTTCTACTGCCATTCTGCCTATGGTTCGCATCTCGACCTAGTGGGCAGCGCTGCGACCGAGGCCTAGAACCTGCATGCGGCAATCACACGACGAACTCGAAGCTAGGATTGGGCATCTCACGCGGGAGCTCAACGAAGCGCTCGAACGCGAGACGGCCACCGGCGAGCTGCTTCGCGTCATCGCCTCGTCGCCAACTGATATCAAGCCGGTCCTCGACGCCGTGGCGGCTAGCGCCGCCCGTCTTTGCGAGGCCTATGACGTAATCATCCGGCTCAAGAAGAACGATATGCTCCATCTCGGCGCGCATTCGGGCCCAATTGCGGTCGATGAGGCGCCGTGGCCACTGGAGCGAGACCGGGTAATGGCGCGGTCGGTGATCGATGCGAGGACCGTGCAGGTCGAAGACTTGTCCGAGGCTGGGACCGAATTCGCGGCAGGACGGGAAAAGGCCATTCAGTACGGCTTTCGCACCATTCTGGCGACACCTCTCGTGGGGGATGGAAGAGCGATCGGTGCGATTAGCCTGCGGCGAAGAGAGGTGAGACCGTTCAGCGACAGGCAGATCGAGGTTCTGAAGTCCTTCGCCGACCAGGCCGTGATCGCCATCTCGAACGTGGGGCTATTCGAAGAATTGCAGGCACGGACGGCCGAACTGACCGAAGCGCTTGCTCAGCAGACTGCGACCGCCGACGTGCTCAAGGTCATCAGCCGGTCGGCCTTCGACCTTGAACCCGTATTGCAGACGCTACTCGATTCGGCGATCCGCCTGGCAGGCGGTGATATGGGCTCGATCTCACTGCGCGATGGCGATTGGCTACGGGTCATGACCGGGACCGGTTGGACAGATGAACTTCGCGCTTATGAGAAGAGCCATCCACACCCGATCGGGCGTGGGACATTTCAAGGTCGAGCGGCCCTCGAAGGGGCAACCGTCCATGTGCCCGATGTGTCCAAGGATATGGAATACAAAAGGCCGGAAGCGGCGAGCATGGGCCATTTCCGCGCGGCCCTTTCGGTCCCCCTCAAGCGAGGCCGAGACGTGATCGGCGTCTTCGGCATGGCGAGACGGACCGTGGGGCCGTTCTCACAACGCCAGATCGAACTGGTGGAGACCTTCGCCGATCAGGCTGCCATCGCCATCGCGAACGTGCGCCTGTTCGAGGAGGTGCAGGCGCGCAATCGCGAAGTAACCGAGGCGCTGGAGCGGGAGACTGCGACGGGCTCTATCTTGCGCGTCATCGCCGCGTCACCGACCGACATCCAGCCAGTCCTTGACGCCGTCGCCGAAAGCGCAGCGCGCCTCTGCGACGCCTATGACGCGACGATCTACCTGCGACGCGCCGGTCGGCTGGCGGTGGGAGCCCATCACGGGCCGATCCCCGTCGACGACACGGGACTGCCGGTCGCCCGGGACGTGGTCACCGGCCGCGCGGTGCTCGATCGCGCGCCGGTGCATGTCCTTGATTTGCAGGAGGCCGGCAGGGAGTTTCCGGTCGGAGCCGAGTTTGCGCGACGGCTCGGATTCCGCGCGATCCTTGCGGCTCCGCTCCTGCGCGAGGAGGACGTCATCGGAGCGATAATGATCCGGCGCGCCGAGGCAAGGCCATTCACAGACAAGCAGCTCGAACTGCTGAAGACTTTCGCCGACCAGGCCGTCATCGCGATTGAGAACGTCCGCTTGTTCGAGGAAGTGCAGCAGCGGACGCGGGAGGCTACCGAGGCGCTAGAGTACCAGACGGCGACCAGCGATGTGCTTGGCGTCATCAGCCGCTCGCCCACTGATGTGCAGCCGGTGTTCAACATGATAGCGCAAAGTGCCGCCCGTCTGTGCGAAGCGCAGTTCTGCTTCGTCTACAGATATGATGGCGAGCTTCTGCATTTCGTAGCGCATCACGGCATCACCGAAGAAAGCGTTCATATCGTACGCAACACCTTTCCCGTGGCACCTACTCGCGGCAGCGCCGCCGAACGGGCGATCCTCTATCTTGACGTGGCGCAGATCCCAGACCTCACCTTGGACAGTGAATTCACGCACCGCGCCGCGGCGGCTTTTTCGGGCCTGCGCAGCGCTGTCGCCGTGCCGATGCTGCGTGACGGCCTGCCCATCGGTTGCATAGCAGTCGGGCGCGCTGAGACGGGCGTTCTTGCCGCCAAGCAAGTAGAACTTTTGAAGACCTTCGCCGATCAAGCGGTCATCGCCATCGAGAATGTCCGCCTGTTCGACGAGGTGCAGGCGCGCACCGAGGACCTGTCGCGCTCGCTGGACGACTTGCGCAAGGCCCAAGATCGACTCGTGCAGACCGAAAAGCTCGCCTCGCTCGGCCAGCTGACCGCGGGAATCGCTCACGAGATCAAGAACCCGCTCAATTTCGTCAACAACTTTTCCTCGCTGTCCGGCGACCTTATCGTGGAGCTGCGCGAGGCGCTGCAAGGCGCGGCGCTTGACGACAAGACCCGCTCGGAGATCGACGAGTTATCGGACATGCTGAAGGGCAATCTCGACAAGGTGGTACAGCACGGCAAGCGCGCTGACTCGATCGTCAGGAACATGCTGCTCCATTCGCGCTCGGGCTCGGGCGAGCACCGGCCGATCGACATCAATGCGGTCGTGGAGGAGAGCTTGAACCTCGCCTATCATGGCGCGCGCGCCGAGGGGAAAGGCTTCAACATCACCCTGGAAAGGAAATTCGATCCAGGCGCCGGCAAGGTCGATCTCTTTCCGCAGGAGATCACCCGAGTGCTGTTGAACCTGATCTCCAACGGCTTTTACGCGACAACGAAACGACGTGTGGCCAATGGCGAAACCGGCTACGAGCCGGTGCTGGCGGCATCGACGAAGAACCTGGGCGATGCGGTCGAGATCAGGATCCGCGACAACGGCACCGGCATCCCGCCGGAGGTGAAGGAAAAGATGTTCAACCCGTTCTTCACCACCAAGCCGGCGGGCGAGGGAACGGGGCTAGGCCTGTCGTTAAGCCACGACATCGTCGTGAAACAGCACGCAGGCACCATAGAGGTCGACACCGAGCTGGGTTCCTTCACCGAATTCCGCATCGTTTGCCGCGCGGCGCCGCGACGCTCGCCAAAGCTGGAGGAAGCGCTTGAGTCTGCTCATCCTGGTCGTCGACGACGAACCCGACATCGAGGTGCTTTTCCGGCAGCAGTTCCGGCGCGACCTGAGAGCGGGGCGCTTCGACATGGCATTCGCGCTTTCGGCGCCGCACGCTCTCAGCGTGATCGAGGCGGCGGAAAGTGCCTCGCTGATCCTCATCCTATCTGACATCAACATGCCGGGCATGAGCGGCCTCGAGCTCCTGCCGAAAGCGAAGGCGTTGCGTCCCGATGTGCCCGTGATCATGATCACCGCCTATGGCGACCCCGAGACCAAGCGGAAGGCGCTCGAAAACGGCGCCGAGGCGCTGTTGACGAAGCCCCTCGATTTCGTCGCGCTGCGCGGCGAGATCGACGCCCGCGTCGGGCTCGCGGCGTGACGGCGCTGATCCTCGTCGTCGACGACGAGCCGGACTTGGAGCCGCTCGTGCTGCAAAAGTTCCGCCGCCAGATCCGCGACGGGGCAGTGAGCTTTATCTTTGCCCGCGACGGCGTCGAGGCGCTGGACGTGATCGCCGCAAATCCCGGCATCGAAATGGTCGTTGCCGACATCAATATGCCGCGCATGGACGGTCTGTCGCTGCTTGCGAAGCTCCAGGACGCCGAGGAGCGTTTGTCGACCATCATTGTGTCGGCCTACGGCGACATGGCCAACATCCGCATGGCAATGAACCGCGGAGCCTATGATTTCCTTGTGAAGCCGATCGATTTCGCCGACCTGGAGACGACTATCGCCAAGACGCTGAGGCACCTTGCCCTTCTGCGCGACGCGCGGGGCAAGCAGGTGGCGGCCGAGCGCGCGCACGCCTCGCTGTCGCGTTACTTCTCGCCCAACCTCGCCGAGCGGCTCGCCAGCGACGCTGGCGAGCTTGCCGGGCAGCGACGCGAGGTGGCGTCGCTTTTCACTGACATCGCCGGCTTCACTGCGCTGGCTGAGACACTCGACCCGGCGGTACTGGGCGAACTGCTTAACGTGTACCTCGCCGGCATGACCGACATCGTTTTCCACCACGAGGGCACGGTGGCCAAGATCGTCGGGGACGCACTGCATGTGCTCTTCGGCGCGCCGGGCGACCAGCCCGACCGTGCCGCCCGCGCCGTCGCTTGCGCGCTTGACCTCGACGACTTTTCGGAAGACTTCCGCGCCGGCTGGCGC
Source organism: Mesorhizobium sp. C416B (assembly GCF_030323165.1). NCBI lineage: Bacteria > Pseudomonadati > Pseudomonadota > Alphaproteobacteria > Hyphomicrobiales > Phyllobacteriaceae > Mesorhizobium > Mesorhizobium sp. C416B. The sequence goes on along the minus strand of NZ_CP100471.1, from coordinate 591,536 downwards.
GCCAGGGGCGTGGCGCTCGGCCCCACCCGTATCGGCGCCCACGCCGGGCCGGCGATCGTCGGTAATTTCGGCGGCGCCCGCTTCTTCGACTACACGGCCTATGGAGACACCATCAACATCGCGGCGCGGCTGGAAGCCGCCAACAAACAACTAGGCACCCGTATTTGCCTGAGCGAGAGCGTCGCGAGGCAAGTTATGAATTTCCGAGGGCGGCCGGTGGGTGACCTCGTGTTGAGAGGACGAACGGAGTCGCTGCGCGCTTACGAGCCACTAAGGCCTGAGCAATGCGACGACCTCGCGACGAAGGATTACCTGGCGGCCTTCGCTAAGCTGGAAGCCGGCGACCCTAGTGCGGTCACCTCGTTCGCTGCTGAAGTAGGCAGGCGCGCAGGGGACCAGCTTGCGAGCTTCCATTTGAAGCGATTGCTGAACGGGGCAACAGGTCCGCGGATCAACATGGATTGATCGATTCGATGTTCAACGGCCGCTTCCTCTCCCTTCTATTTCTGAGGCTCGTTCCCAATTCTGCAATACGTGGACGGCACCGGCGGGCGCCTCGATCGTAGGATGACGCGCACCTGTAACATCCTTGGCCATCGATAAGCGACGCTGCAGCCGTCCGACTTGAGTGAGCTTCGGGCTGCCGCCCCTTCAGGCGAATATCTGCCCTTTCCATCTTGGCTGCGCAAACCGGACTGGCAGCCTTCGGCCCCAGAGCCGCCAGTCAGCAATGCGCCTCACCTCGGTCATTAAAGTTAACTGTGCCACTGCCTTTAAGCGGACATTGCCGGCGACCACGCTGGGCGTCGCGGGTGCGGCGATAGTCGCTTCGCGTCTGGGCAGTTTAGAATGGCGTTCCGCAAAGACCCCAAAATTGAATTTTCATGCAATGCGCCGGGGTGGAACAGGATTTTATTATCAGGGGCCACTTTGCGGTGCGTGGGACTTTTTCAACACTATCCGCCATTTGCCGACATTCATCGTGTTACAGAATCGGACGTGCGCCAAAGCACCCGCTTCCCTTCGCCCCGCTGCTTGCCCTCGTTTTGTCGTAACGTTTACTCCACCTTCTCAACGAATTGCAGGAACTCGACAGGTGGAAACAAGTTGAGTTTCTTAGCGACCTTCATGTTTACCAGATAGGCGAACTTCTCCATGGCGACGACAGGCATGTCGCCAGGCTTGGCACCCTCCGCCAGGATCTTGGCCACCTGCTCGCCGGCCAGCTTGCCGACGTCGTAGTCGCGGGCGGCCACCGACATCAGCGCCCGGGATTCGCTGACCAGATGCTCATAGGGGCTGAGCACCGGTAGACCATTTGCCACGGCAGCATCGGTGAAGACGTCCGCATTCTTTTCAAGGAAGGTGCTCGAGCCCAAGTAGACGAATTGCACGCCGGCCGCCTTCAGCTGAGCGACAGCCTGGGGGAGCTTGGCTGGATCCGGAGTTCCATCGGCAAGCGCCGGCAGTGGCAATGCGTCGAATTTGAACTTCATCTTTTCCGACAAAGCCGTCAGTTCCTCCGTCTTTTTCACCGAGTTGGGCTCACTGCGGTCGAACAGGAGGCCGAGATGATCGAAGCTCGGCAGGTAGCGCTTGATGCTCTTAATGTTGACGCTTTCGGGAACTCGGTTTCGGGTACCGGTCACATTGGCGCGGCCAGTCTTTTCGTAGCTTTCGATGATACCCGCACCGATCGGATCGGCTACCACGGTGAACACCACAGGGATGTCATTGAGAAGATCGCTGTTCTGCTGGTCTTTCAACGTGCCGACCATGCCTAGAGTAGTCTTGGTGCCCCAGGTGACCACCACGTCAGCCTTGCGGTCGCGTGCATCCTTGACAAAGTCGGGCAGCTTGCTCTTGTCCTGTGCCGCATCGTCGACGACGAAGCTGACATCAATTTTCTTTTCTTCAAGCGAGTCCTTGAGGCCCTTGCAGACATCCTCGCAGCCCAGCCACGTTATCATCACAACGGTCTTCTCCGCCGCCTCGACCCGAGGCGGAAGAACGAGGCAAGAAGCTAGCGCGGCCCCGGCCAACATAGGGTATGTCAATTTCATGCTTTCCTCCCTGCGATGATCGGCAAGCTGTGGCTTGCCACGTGGTAGATGAGATACGAGCCAACCCCGGCCAGCACCAAGATGGCGATGAAGCCCATTGCGGCGGAATAGCCAAAACTGCCAGCGACGCCGGCGATCGCGAAAAGGCCCACAACGCTGCCAATTCGGTCCATGACCCTGACAGCGCCAAGGACCCTTTCCGAACCGATATGGGCCAGCCTTCCTTCCGCAAGTTCCATCACCGTGGCCGTCTGCGGCCCGCTCACCAGGCCGTAGCCAAGGCCGGTGCCGATTGCGGCAACGACCATTGTCCAGCCGTTGGTAACTGCCGCTGCTGCGAGCAGCGTCACTCCGCCAAGCAATGCTCCGGCGACAGTGATGCCCACTGCCGAGATCCTGCCGGCAGGCAGTCGCCCATACAGTGACCCTGACAGGATCACCATCAGAAAGTAGATCATCATCAGGCGTCCGGTATCGGCCGTGGAGGCGCCTAACGCGTTCATCTGCAGCGACAGGAGATAGGAGATGAAGACCTGATCGAGGATCGTTTGGGGCAAGATAATGCCAAACAGCAGGGTCGCGAACTGGCCATCAGCAATTGTTCCAAGCAACTGCCGCAGCTTAGAGCGGCCGCCCTGCTCGGTGAGCGCCGAAACGTGGGTGGGGCCAGGGAGCATGCGCAAGATCATCGCTGCGGAGATAACGATCAAGACGGCACAAACCAGAAATACGCTGCGCTCGCCCAGACGGTCGGCAACCACGCCTCCCAGTGCCGTTCCAGCATAGAAGCCGCCAAACATCGCCACGTGGAACAGCCCTAGCGCTTGGGCCCGATGTTCCTTTGGGGCAGCGTCGATCACGTAGTCCTGGCAAGAGAGTGAAGCAAAAGCATAGCCAATGCCGCTGAACACACAGAAAAAGATAATTTCGAGCACATTGGTGGAAATGAAGAACCCGAAATTCGAGAGGGCCGCTGGGATGGAAGCAAACAGGAACAGGTTGCGGTGCCCGAAGCGTTTCGCCAGCGGACGCGCATAGGGCGAACCGAAGACAATGGCTGTGAGATAGGCGGCGAGCGGCAAACTGATAACGATGCCCGGGTTGAGCCAAGTCAGCGGATTGTCGGCATCCCGGACATAAAGCGAAAAGAACGACAGTGGAAATGAGTCAGCCGCGGCGATGAGGAAAAGCGGAAGTCGCACATCGCCTAGACTGCAAAATCTCATGATGAGCGGCCGGCCAGCCGGGATAATGAAGTCCGGTTCCAGTTGCACGGCACGGGTGCCCTTGGGTAGCTCCTGGGCGGCTGCCATCATTGCCGCAAGCCGCTCAGCACGCAAGGAAAGGGCTTGGCCCAGCCTATCGACGGCGCTAATCCCGCTCACCAGGATGCGGTGGGAGAAATCGCCGGCCGCCTGAAGCTTCAGGATGTAGTCGAGGCGGGTCAAGGGTCCGGTTAGCGAGTGATTGGTCATCACGGAGACCAGTTCAACCGCCAACAGAATTGTCACCAGCGTCACCACCAGGAGGTCGAGAATGAGATCGCGGAATTGACGCGAAAGGTATCCCGCGTTCTTGATTACGACGACATTGGCCACCAGCTTGTTGTCGACGACGATCGGCACAACGGTCCCTGCCTGTAGCATCACCGACGTCGTGGTGGGCGGGCGGGTGCCCATCTCCAAAATGGGTCGGTTGGTGACCAGCGCGAAGTAGGAAATTTCTGGAAAGTCGCGAAGCAGGGACGAGAAGAATTCGCGTCCACCGACCATCATATCGAGTGGCACACCCGCCTTTAGCGTGCGGGCAATAGCATCATTGGCAATGCTGCCAATAAGCCTCGTGCGCTTGTCGAGTTCGGGAGCAAAGGACTCATCGATGCTGCGGTAGGCGACAGTGCCGAGCGATACGGTGATCCCCAGCACCAGGACGGCTATGAGCGCCGTAAGCCGTCGCGACACCGTGACAGCCATGGGGCTATCGGGAACCGAGATGACGTCGGCACCCTGTGGCCACGCAGGTGGAGCTTCCGCGCGGTCTGCTCCAATAAGCGCAGCAAGTTTTGTCATTGCCAAACGGTATTTTGCGGTGCCTGCGGCGAGCGTCGCTCGAAAATCGGCAAAGTCGCCGGCAGTCAAAGTGCTGTCGTCTTCGGCATGGCTTGCGATATCATCAAGGGTGCGGATGGCCGGACGCAGACGATAGCGCAATGCGGCGTAAGCTAGGGTCGAGAATCCGGTCAGAAGCGCCAGCGCGGACAGCCAGATTTGCGAACTGATAAGGCGATTGTGGTTCCGCAATTCGTTCATCGGGTAGATAACTGCCAATGCAGCGGCCCGCTCGTCGTTCTCGTCCTTTATGGTGGCACCGCTGATCAGCGCGGTCGCAGTCTCAAGACCCCACTGGCTGTTGGAGCCCTCTTCCATCGCGCGACCCATTTGGCGCCCGCTAAATGGAACAGCAGTATCCGGCACAGAAAGGATAACTCCGCCGGCTGCATCAAGCAGAACAATGTTGGAAATCGTGGGGTCGGTCTGCCAAGCCCGGTTCAGCAGCTCTTGGGCATTGCGCACCGTCGCCACCGTGAGACCAAGTTCCGAGACTGACCGGAAGGGGGCGGCGGTTGCCGCTGCAATGACCGAAAGTCGTTGCCGCACAAGCTGCGAATACACCGCCTCGTTCTGTAGCTTAACCAGCACCGCTAACATAGTAACCACAATTGCCAGAACAACCGTCAACGCTAGCCATACGCGCACCAAAAAAGTCATTTGTACCCCTGCCGTTATCGCGGCCCTATGGCTGTTAACTATCCCTCGATACTTCGTCGTGATGTCGTCTTGCTCGCTTTCGAGGCGGCGGGGATCCCCTCAAAGATTACTACTAGATGTTTGCCAGCTCGGCGCCCACGCGCCAGCGATCAAATTTGAAATCGATCTGATCCCAAGCTAGTAAAACATTAGCACACCCTCCATTAGGAAGACAGCGAAGGGCTGGTTGCAAAACCAGGGACCTCGGCCCCGTTGCGGAAGCAAACGTCCGCATTGGGCCGATACTGTTGAAAAAGTCCGATCGCGGCTAACTACGGCATTTGCGTAGCGTGGCGTTCCGAAAAGACCCACAAGTGAATCCTGATTCCATGCAATGCGCCAGGGTGGAACGGGATTCTATTGTCGGTGGTGACTTCGCGGTGCGTCGGACTCTTCAACACAATCGGTCAGTTCACGTCGATGCATGGGGAGCGCCTGAATGTCCGCTTCTCACATTCCAGGCCTCGAAGCCGCAAGTCCGCAATCGGCCCCAAACCTGCCAGTCCGCAATGCGCCTCATTTCGGGCACTCAAGCAGGAATTGAGCACTTCCTGAAAGCTGTCTATCTCATTGGCTGGTTCCCGGTCCCTAATGGTTAGCGGCCCTGGAACCGAGGAGTCTGATGACGTGAGGGACGGTCTGCTACCCGGCCCGAGGGTCCACATTCCTTTGGTCAAGGCGTGCTGGGCGACAGCACCCAGGGAACTGCTATTGGGTTTGTGTGCCGAGCATTCGTAGGGGCGAAGCTGGGGAACCAAATGTGCGAACGGCCGACCGGTGGTTCTCCCGGGCTTGGCTTGGAGACCATTAGAGTGCTTGCTGCATACGGGGCTATCATCTGCGTGCCGCGCTTGACCCAATCGCCGCCCAAGCCGCTTTGAGCGGAATTGAAGGGGTAGAGGTCTGGCCCGTTGACCTGATCGATCAGGTTTCAGTCCAAACCTTTGCCACCACCTTTCGCGATCGCCGAAGACGACTTGATATCCTGGTCCTAAATGCGGGCCGGGCTTCACCAGATTACCGACCGGTCGATTTCGACGATGCGCGCCCGGCCGGTTAGCGCCATTGCCATCTCGAAGTCACGGCGAAGCAGGTTGACGCAGTGGGCTACCCCCTCGGCCCCAGCCGTTGCTAGGGCGTAGACATAAGGGCGGCCAATCATGACAGCGCTTGCCCCTAGCGCAATCGCCTTCAAAACGTCGGTGCCACGCCTAACGCCGCCATCGAGGACGATGGGGATCCGGCCGGCCACCCGTTCCGCGATGGCGGGCAGGGCGTCGATGGCTGCCGGCAGTGTGTCGAGGTTACGCGAACCGTGGTTCGAGACGACGATAGCATCTGCACCAGTTCCGATGGCTTGCTCGGCATCGTCAGGATCGAGGATACCCTTCAGGATAAGCGGCAGGGTTGTCAGCGAACGCAGCCAGGCAATATCCGCCCAGGTCGGCATGGCCCGCTTTTGCGCAGTGCCAACTTTAAGCACGCCGGTGTTCCGGTCCTTGAAGTACGGCGTTGCAATGCTATCGGGCATTTTGAAGCCTGCCCGGAATTGCCTGCGGCGATCGCCTGGCGTTGGCAAGTCGACCGTCACGCTGATCGCCTTTGCGCCCAGTGCCGCCATGCGAGATACGAGTTCGCCATTGAAACTGCGATCGCTTTGCCAATAGAGCAGGAACCATACTGGAGACTGGCTCTCCGCTAAGCAATCCTCGATTGCCGCCGTCGCCGTAGTTCCCACAATGAACACCGCTCCCGCCACTCCGGCGCCGCGCGCCGCGGCCACCTCACCTTCCGGATGCGCCAGCCGCTGATACGCTATTGGGGCCAGGATGATTGGATGGGGCAGCCTTTGCCCGAAGAGTGTGATCGCGGTATCAAGTCTTGTGACATCGCGCAGCACACGCTGCCTCAACTTGATGCGGTCGAATGCGGCTTCATTGTCACGCTTGGTGATTTCGTCGCCAGCACCCCCGGCAATGAACTCGTAAACCGCATGCGGCAACACCTCTCGCGCAGCTGGTTCAAAATCCGCCAAGCCGAGAAACCGGGATTCGATGTCAAGTGGCATTGACCAGTCCGATCGGTATCTCAAAAAAGTCGGCGATTTCACAAGCAACATTGCTGCAAATTGCTGCAATCCGCAAGGCGGCGCCACGACGCGCAGGGTCAGCGAGTTCCCGTCAACGGAGTTTCCGGGACATGATGCACATTTGTTGGCCGCTGGTTCCTCTCCATAAGATGTCGCGGCCAATCAAGACTTAGCGGGCGCTTCCGAGCAGCGGCGTCGCGGACCGTCATAGGAGGGCAGACGGCGCCCCGATGGCTGCCAAACAGGCTCCTGAGCCAACACTTTAAGACCCGCCACAGCTGAAGCGATGCTAGCCGAACGTTCAAGCCGCCGGGTTACACCCCCGGCGGCTTTTGGTGGCTCGACGGAACCACTCAGGGAAATGCGTTACGCAGCGATGAGCCAAGCTCCGTTCACCGGCTTTTTGTACATTAGCGGAACCTGAAATTTGGGAGCATGTTGATAGAACGGCAGCGAGTGGGTGTTCGCTGCCGGTCGAGGTCCCGCAAGACTCGGCCGGGCTCGCACCACCTCGCCGGTCGGTGCGAGCCCACCGTCGCGCGACCAAGCGAGCTTCCCATTCTCCGCCCCTATTTAATACTAGGGGACGGTGGTTTCACCATCACGCGCAATTGCATCTGGTCGATCGTTGCGACGATCGCAGCCGCCAGCGCTTCCGCCTCATCCATGAGCCCCGCCCCATAGAGACCGTTCACCGCTTCCTCGCTAGGCAGCACGCCGGGCGGGCAGTGGTCCTCGATTGTGCGCCGGATGAGCGTCAACGCTGCCCGACATTCGGCGGCTTCGATCTTCATAACCATTGAAACATTCACCTTAGCTAAAATGTTCCGGAACCGATTTCAGGCTGGCGGCTTGAGACGGTGAGGGAAGAACACTAGTCATGCCCATCAGACGAAAAGCCGTGGATGCCGGGATTTTTAAGCCTGCCGAATTGGCCTTGCTAGGGCGCGTTTTCGAGCAGCTTAAACTCGTCGACGACCAATCACCCGATGCGCAGGGCCGGTTGGCCTCTCGGATCATTGCCAACTACATGGCCGGGATAAAAGATGAGGCCGAACTTCTCTCGCTTTCGAAGCAGCCGTTAGGGCGGTAAGGTCGGGAAAGCTAGAGCTTCACCAGCCGCACAACATCAAACGCGACCGTCACCACCGGGCCACTCAGGCTGACCGTTACGGCGTCCTTCTCGACCCGTGTGGCGCTGCCGATCAGTTCGATGGTCTGACCTTTGACCACCTTCGTGGTGCTATCCCGAACGGAATGCGGAAATCCGTAGGTCGGTATCGACACGCTGATCCTGTCGTCAGTGACGCGTCGAATAATGGTGGCGTCGATCGCCACCTCATCGCCGATGTCGAGATCCCTAGCCATGCACTGGAGTCTGGTGCGTCCGTCTCACGGGTCAAGTAGCGGAACCTAATATGCGCTTTGATATCGGCTGATGAGCACACGCGGTATCAATTTCCTCGATCGCTGGATCGGTAACAATCTCCCCGAAACGGCGAAGGCCGACACGGTTTCGATCAGTGAGTACACACACAATTGTATGCCGACGCTAAGGCGCTGGGGATCAGGCGCGAAGAGATCGACGAAGAAGTTGACAGCCTATATCGAACGCTTGTCGATGCTGTGGCGCACTTTGATCCTGGCTTGACCGAATGAGTGTTCGCGGCAGGAAGTTTCGCGACAAATGGGTAGCCGAAAGTTGCCCATTATGGCGCGAGGCGATCCGATCGCCGCCAGCGGATTGGCAGAGGAGGCTCATGCCACCTGTGGGCAGCTGCTCATGCCCGCAGCCGATTTGACTGCCAACTGTGGCAGAAAAACAACTACCCCTAGCGGCGCGCTCTGCTACCAAAGGGCAGGTCAGGAGATGCCTATGAAGACGCTGCTTCTTGGTTTGTCGTTGTCTCTGATAGGGTCTTCGGCGTTTGCTGCCGATGCCGTCCTCGAAGAAGTCACCCCAGTTTTTAGCTGGACAGGTGGGTATATCGGTCTTCAGGCAGGCTACGCCCGGAGCGACGGGAATATACGCCAACGCAGCGGCCGGGGCTTGGTTGAGACAGATCCTGACGGGTTCCTTGGCGGTGTCTACGCCGGTTACAGCTATCAGATGCCGAGCAATATCGTCATTGGTGTGGAACTGGACGTCGTGTATGCGAATGTTGATGGCAGCGGCCAAATATTCGCGGCTCCAGGTCTCCCGGTTCCGGGCGGCATCGCGATCGAGGAACTGAATTGGAGTGGGGCGGCAAGACTTCGCCTAGGGTATGCCGTCGATCGCTTTCTGCCCTATATCGCGGGCGGCGTTGCATATGGCGGCATCGACACAAGCAGTAATACCGTCTCAGGTTCTTTCGGAGATACATTCACAGGATGGACGATAGGCGCCGGCTTGGACTACGCCATGACCGACAATCTTCTCCTGCGGGCCGAGTACCGCTATACTGACTTCGGCACTGAAGCGTTGCCAAATGGGAAGGTTGATTTGAAGACCAACGAAGTTCGCTTCGGCATAGCCTACAAATTCTAGTCCTCGCAATTCCCAATAGAAAAGCCTGCCGCTTGCCGCGACGGGCGTTTCTTTGTGCACCGTTAATTCGGGGGACCGTGGCATCTGCATGAAGATGGCCGGCGCCGCAATGGGAGCATTGCCTGATCAGCGCCGGCCGGGCGGTAAAATCAAATCAGGTCCGCCGCAACTCAATCGATAGCTGATTCTTGACGTTGGTAGTGTGCTGAGAGTTCTGCAAATTCGCTGAGAGAGGGCGGTTATGGCAGGCTGGTGATGTTCAACGTCACCGATTCCCTGGAAGGAACGCCACCATGACCAAGACAGAAGACCGCCAGCGCTGCCGTCAAAGACATTTTGCTTTCGAACCCGGATGGATTGCACGAAGTGCTCCGTGCGGTGATGCAGGAGGTGCTTGAGGCCGAGATGGACGAGGCGCTGGGTGCCTCGAAGAGCGAGCGCACGCCCGAACGGCTTGGCTATCGCTCGGGCTATTACGGCCGCACCCTTGTGACGCGGGTCGGCAAGCTCGAGCTGCGGGTTCCGCAGGACCGGGCCGGGCGCTTCTCCACCGAGCTGTTCGAGCGCTACCAGCGTTCCGAGCGGGCCTTGGTGGCGACACTGGCCGAGATGTATGTCCAGGGCGTGTCGACCCGCAAGGTGAAGGCGATCACGGAAGAACTGTGCGGCCATGCCTTCTCGGCCTCGTCGATCTCGGCCATCAACAAGCGGCTGGACGAGAGCCTCGCTGCCTTTGCCAGGCGCCCCCTTCAAGAGCCGTTTCCTTACCTCATCCTCGATGCGCGCTACGAGAAGGTGCGTGAAGCCGGTGTTGTCATGAGCCAGGCGGTGCTGATCGCGGTCGGTATCGACTGGGACGGAAGGCGCCAGATCCTGGCCGTGGAGATGGCCAATCGCGAGAGCCGCTCGGCCTGGAGGGACTTCCTCGTCGGCCTCAAGGCGCGCGGCCTCAAGGGCGTCGAGTTGGTTGTGTCCGACGATCACGCCGGCCTGGTGGCAGCGATCGGCGAGGTGATCCCCGAAGCCGCCTGGCAACGCTGCTACGTGCACTTCCTCAGGAACGCGCTCGATCATCTGCCGAGGAAGCACGGCGACGACTGCCTGCAGGAATTGCGCTGGCTCTACGACCGGCGCGATCTCGCAGAGGCCAGGGCTGATCTTGCCGCATGGCTTGCCAAATGGTCGGCACGCTATCCGCGCCTGACAGGCTGGGCCGAGGATGCCATCGAACAAACCCTGACCTTCTTCAGGCTGCCGAGACAGCACCACAAGCATCTCAAATCCACCAACATGCTGGAGCGGCTCAACGAGGAAATCCGCCGGCGCACCTATGTCGTGCGCATCTTCCCGAACGCCGAAAGCTGCCTGCGCCTGGTCAGGGCGCTGGCCGTCGAAACCAACGAAAACTGGATGGAGGCCAACCGCTATATCAACATGGATGATCTGCGCGAGCACAAGAAGCTCGCTCTGCGCCAAGCCGCATGACCAGCATCATGATCGCCCATTTTGCAGAACTTGACGCACACAACCTTGACGTTGCGTCAGGTGGGGTTCGGACTACTCCTTCTTCGCCCGTTTCGCCGCCGCCTTAACCTCAGCCTTCCGACCTAGACCAGACGCCTTCGCAAGGGCCGATCGCTTAGCGGCGTAGTTCGGCGCGACCATTGGGTAATCGTGAGACAAGCCCCACTTCTCACGGTATTCGTCGGGTGTCAGACCAAGTAGGCCAAGGTGGCGTTTCATAGACTGGAATTTCCGACCGTCTTCCAGGCTGATGATGTAATCCGGGAACACAGACTTTTTTGGATTTGCCGCAGGCACAAGCTCTTTCGCAGCCGGTGCGATCTGGCTGCTCAAACCTGACAATGAAGCGTGCACAGATGCAATCAGGTCGGGCAAGTTGGCAACCGGTAGTGGGTTATTGGCTACGTATGCGGAAACGACGTCCGCTGTAAGTTCCGCCAGTTCGACAGCATGGTTGTCTTCGTCAGTCATGTGGTGGTCCCTTGTCTTTGAGACCTCTCTAATGATCCAACTCTACGTGCGCAAGCTCACATGTGCCTGCGGTGAAGTTGCCACATTCCACGCTTGGTCACCGTATGAAATAGCGATATTGATGCGCTTATAGGTATCGCTCGCCCTCGTCGCGGTGCTTCAGGCAGAACCAGTGCGATAGCTGCCTCGGTCGGGCGAAGCCGAAGCCTCCATGCTCACCGCAGCCGGGGTGCCCGCACGCATGATTGTCGACCCGCCGTCGATCGCGCGGGGCCGCTGTCATGCCTCGGCAAGCCGTGTTGGTTCGTCGCTCATAGGGGGTTGATCGGCCCGACCAGGCCGGGATGGTCGTTGGGCAATTTGTTGACGGCGCTGGTGTTCACCTCACGCCCAACGCGGTTGAACTGCAGCTGACCGTCGATGTCGTGGCTGAGAATGTCCTTGAGGCTGTCCTTGGGCGACGCCGGATCCAGCCAGGCGTCATAGTATGCCGGGTCGAGAATGAGAGGCTGCCGATCGTGCAACTGCTTCATCGGGTCTGCGGCAGGCTCTGTGATGATGGTGCAGCTGGTTATGTCGAGATTGGAATTGTAGGCCCAAAGGCCGGCGAAAGAGAATGGCGCGTGGCCCGGCTGGTAGATGTGCCAAGGGTCTTTGTTGCCGCCTGCTGGTTCCGCGGGCCCGACTTGACGCTCACATACCGAGCGTTTGAGTGCTTCCGACAGGTCGAGCGGCCTCAGCGAACAACTCAGCCGCTGCCTGGACCTTATCAGCAGCCTCTTCGACCCGATCGAAGCGCGTCAACACACGACATTGGAGCATCGACAACCGCGCAGCGTGGTAGAGCTCACTCCGCTTGTGACCGTCCGAGTCCAAGGGTTGAAACAGCATCGTCATGGCGAAAGCCTCCCTCCGATGCCCGGCTCCCGTCGAAGTCGAGAGGCCGGGCCGTTAGACCGCGATCAATAGTCGGAGTCATAGTCGCTGTTGTCGTCCTGCTGGATGACAACGTGACGGCGGTGATGCATCGGACGGTTGATCGATCCGGTGACCACAACGTCGCTGGACCGATGATGATGCCGGCCCCAAGCGCGCTCGCCATTGTCGTAAAACGCCTGCTCGCCATGATGGCGGCGATGGAGACGGTGTCCGTTCCGATAGATGACCACACGGTCGTTATTGTTGTCGTCCCAAGAATGGCGGTGGTGGTGTCGGTGGGTCTGGATGACGATGCCTTCTTCTGCGGACGCGACCGCAGGGGCAGCCAAGCAAAGCGCCAATGCGCCCAGGATGATGGTCTTCATTCGAGTTCTCCAAAAACCTAAAACGCCCTTCGGTAGGGAAACTTTGCTCAAGGACTTTGGTTCCGACACCCATCGGGGCGTGCCCATGAGCGGCACGTCAGGCGATCGTCTTGAAAGACCTCGCAACCTCGTCAGACGCGCCGCGCTGGCGCCCGCACCTGTATGGACTCGGCAGGAGGCAAGCAAATGAACGCACCATCGAGCAAAGCCATTCACGCATTCGACGGCGCCATGACCTCGATCAATGCACCAGACGCGACTCGTTATGTCCCGCAGGAAGAAATGCGCAGGATGGAAGCTCGCGCCTTGATCGGCCGACATCAGCGCGGCGAGCGCCTCACACCAGACCAGGCAACGAAGGTGAATCGTGCGAGTGCCGGCCGGCAGACGACCTGCGAAGCCTTGATCATGGTCGTGTCCGACGCCACCAAGACGCTAATGGTCCGGGTGATGCTTCGGGTGGAGAACGAGATCTGCCGCAAGCTTTCGAACAACGAGATAGACCTGATCATCTTCGAAGTCGATCGCTGGGTCAAAGGCTGCGAGCCAGTGCTGCACTGATGCCGGGGGGAGAGATCTCAAAAGCTGCATAGAAGGATATGCGGTCTTGCCGCTACGCTCTGCCATGAGGCTCGTAGCACCTTCTCGCTTTTCGCCAGCCGGCCGCGACGGCCTCTGCTTCGCTGCAGAACCAGCGCTCGCCGTACTGAGGACTGATCTTCGTCTCCCAGTAATGCTCCTGCCCTGCGACGTGACAAATCCGCTCGCCGGTATTGATGGAAATGTCCCCCTTGACATCGCAGCTCGCCGCGCCGGCCGTGCGGGTTCCACTCAGCCAGCCAGTTGGGATGAGCCCGACGACCTTGTCGAGAGCTTGTCGGTTAACGGTGAAAAAAGCGGTCAAGGGAACCATCACCAGCGCCGGCAGTATTGCCATCGCCACAACCGCCGCCGCTTGGCGTTCTTGCGCCAGCGGTCGGCCTGGTTAGCCCCTCCATGACGCTGGACTTGCCCACGCCCTCTCTCCCCCCGTGCAAAGAACGCGTCCATTCCACGCTTGAGTCCATACATCAGGAGCCGCTAAACTTCGGGTGTTGTTCACGATCCGGGCTAGGCCATGAAAATACTTCGACCGAGATCCAAGCCTAAGAAGGCTTACCCGAACAGCGATAGGTTCGGTGACGACGGGCGGCGAATTTACAGCGCATACGCGGGTGCGGACGGGAAGAAGCCTGCCAATCGGCGCAAACAGCACCGCCGCCATGCTCATAGCCGGGGCATCAGTCGCTGCGGTTCTTAGCGCATTGTTTTACCTGATCGGGGCCGGCTAACCCGAGATCGCCATTCCGAAGCCAACACCCAGGCCTATGGCAGGCCAAGGAACAGCTTGTCGGCAAGATCAAGGGCCGAAGGCGCGGACAGGGCGCCAAGCATCCTGGCGGGGCTCTCTGAGGGCGTTGGCGATGTCATCGAAGATGGTTTCCATCGGTCGAGTCTAGATCGGAACGCCTCTGTGTATCCCCGGTTTGTTCGTCAAAGTCTAAGGATCGGGGAAGCGCCATGGAAAGCACGTGCAGTAACGGTTGATTCAACCATTGCTGGTAAATTGCGGAATGTGGGTGGCGGCTCCGACAGTTCGGGGTGGAACTCGATGCCAGAGCCGCCTGCGCAGCCAAGGTTGGGGTTGACCGCGCCGTCCTATTCTGGGACAGCGCTGTCAACGATTCGTTAAAACGCTCCGGAACTAATTAAGCACGCGCTAATTGACTGGCGGTCTCGGGAGTCAGTGCATGCGTGAAGTTCATTCCTCCGATGATGGAGCCGATTTTGGCGGGACAAGCCTCCCGAGGGCATTGGACAGCGTCACTTACCGGCCGCCGTTTTCGTCTTCCCTCTTCCTAGAGGTCCGCCATTCGTTAGGCGAGTGGGTTGTTCGCATCATAGGGAGGAACGGTGAAACGTATTCCCGAGCATTCGAAAATGAGGCAGATGCCGTCGCTTTCGCGGGCGATCAGTCTTCTCGTCTAGGATTGGAAGCTCCCCCAAGGCGAGCAACTTGACCGCCCTTCGCTGAACATCGAAAGCGCGGATCTGTGAATCCCCCTTGGAATATCGTCGCCTCGAAACACTTCGGGCGGTCGCACTGTTCCCATATCAGCGTCTCCCAAAACTGCCCACTACCTCAACGGCTGGTGGGCTTTTTTGTACGTTAGCGGAACCTGAAATTTGGGGGCTTGTTGATAGAACGGCAGCGAGTGGGTGTTCGCTGCTGGTCGAGGTCCCGCAAGACTCGGCGGGGCTCGCATCACCTGCCCCGGTCGGTGCGAGCCCACCGTCGCGCGACCAAGCGAGACTCCCCTGTGTCGGTCCCTATTTGATACTAGGGGACGGCGGTTAATCATCACGATGGTTTATGGCACGTTGTGTCGAACATGCCGAGCGCCGGGCTCGGGCTGCAGCAGGTGCTGGTCGATAGCGGCGGCCTTGAACGCCGCAAATGCTACGGCCGGACTGCAGCTTCCATCCTTGGCCTCCGCGATCAATCGGCACGCATCCCTATAGGCCGCCGCACCCTTATTTGGCCACTGCCCCTGGAGCGCTTCCTCGGCCTCACAGATAGAGGAAACCGTCATTGATTTACGGTCTACCAGCTTAACGAACAGCGGTAAAAAGGTGCCCATGGCACAACCTCCCGACCTTTTAGTGCGCCGAACGCAACAAGAGCTTTTTGGTTTCCATGCCTATTTGATTTTGGACCCATTTCAGCACGAGCCAATTGAATCGGCGGTTGGACCCATAGCAATGGCCGGTGCAGCCCCGCCACGTTTCGCCAAAACATGGATTAAAACTCAATTCAGCAGTCGAGCTTTTTGCGTCCTACGCGTCCAGTTCGAGCGGCTCGTGCTGCGGATCGGCATGATAGGTGACCTGGCGAAAATCGCGCATATCGATCTGTTGCCCGCAAACAGGGCAAGGGAGGAAATGCGCGAGTTCGCTCGCGGGCGGGCCTTCATGTCGGTGCCCGATCAGTGGTCTGCCGAGATCAGATAGCCTGGTCATTGTTTCCGCAGCGCCTTGGCTTCCCGCTCCAACGTCTCGCGTTGGTTGCCGTGCTTCGCAATCAACTCTTTGACCTGCTGGGGTGTGATGCCGGTCTTTGTTGCGAAATATTCAACTTCATAATCCTCGTCGGCTGAGACACGGTCCCGATCGCGGAAATCCCGCTTGCTCTTGTCATCGGCCATATCGTTTCCTCCTTCGCTCATCCCGCAACGTCGAGTTGACGTGTTTTGTTGCACCAAAAGCCGATTTCCGGTTTCGGAACCATTTCAGCACAAGCTAATTGAATCGCCGGGTGCGGGTGAGTTCATGCGTCTAAAGTTCGTCGAGCCTTTGCTGCCGACCTTGGTCGAGAAGCCTCCCGAAGGCGACGAATGGATTCACGAAGTCAAGTTCGACGGCTATCGCAGCCAAATCATCATCGATCATAACGTGCGCATCTTCACGCGCAACGGCCACAATTGGACGGCAAAATACAGGGATCTGGCCGGTGCCGCAAAACGCCTTGGCGTCGAGAATGCCATCATTGACGGCGAAATAGTCGTACTCAACGAAGCCGGCCTTTCGGACTATCAGGCGCTGCGCAAAGCCATCACCAGCCGCCAGCATGACCTCTACTTCGTCGCCTTCGATCTCCTCCACTTGAACGGTCACGATCTGCGGGACATGGATCTCGAAGACCGACGCGAAATCCTGGAAGGCCTCATCTTGCCTGATGACCGCATCCAGTTCAGCCAAGCGCTGCCCGGAGACGCTAAAGCCATATTCCACCTGATCGATGAAGCCGGCCTTGAGGGCATGGTATCGAAGCGACGTGACAGCAAATACCGCAGCGGCCGGTCGACAGCCTGGCTGAAGATCAAGAGCTACATGGTGGAAGAATACGACTTGCTCGGAGTCGAGCGGGAACCCGGTAAGCCGGCCTTTGCGCTGATGGCCGCTCGGAAGACCGGGGAGTATGTCGGCTCAGCGTTCATCAACTCCAGCCGGGCAATCCGCGAACGGCTATGGAAGCGCGTCCAGGAGCACGCCGGGCCGGCACCGAAGGGGATGAAGCGGCCGGCGACACAGTGGGTTAACGCCGATCACGTACCGGTCGTGAAGCTCTTCAATCCGCTCGACGAAGGAACCTGGCTCGCAACCGAGCTGAGTGCCGATGGTGACATCATGTTCGGTCTCGCCGGTCTCGGATATCCCGAGCAGGGCAGTTTCTCGCTCTTCGAGATGACGTCGGTCGGGCTGCCTATCCGCGTGGGCATCGAGCGCGATATCCTCTTTACCACCGACCTACCGATTTCGGTCTGGGCAGAGGCCGCCCGCCAGGCCGGAAAGCCTTCGCGACGCGGAACGCATCCTCTACCACGCCGCCCAGTCTGGCCGAGACGGCGCGTGAGATCTCAGCTTGAAATCCCCAATGCCGCAGATGCGCAAAGTCGTGTCTGCGGCCCTGTCGCCCTCCGGATTTTCGGTGTGCCGCGCAGTCCTCAGAGTGAGAGGGCTGCGCCCGTTTCTTTTGACGGGTTTGGAGGTCGAGAGAGTCTCGGCCGCCCGTCGCGGAGACAGTCCACATGGCTACGCCCAAGCAGAAGATCACCCTCAACGCTTCACGTGACATCCCCTTCAACAAGCTGGTGCTGAGCCAGGCCAATGTCCGGCGCATCAAGCGCGGGGAAACGATAGAGGACCTCGCCGCCTCGATCGCACGACGCGGCCTCTTGCAGAGTCTCAACGTCCGGCCAGTGCTGGATGGCGAGGGCAATGAGACCGGCATGTTTGAGGTGCCGGCTGGTGGGCGCCGCTATCGCGCGCTGGAACTGCTGGTCAAGCAGAAGCGCATGATCAAGACCGAGCCGGTTCCCTGCGTCGTCAGCGACGCCCACAGCGGGATCCCGATCGAGGAGGACTCGCTGGCCGAGAATTTTCAGCGCGAAGATTTACATCCCCTGGATATGTTCCGGGCCTTCCAGACCCTGCACGATCAGGGCGCCAGCCATGAGGAGATTGCGGCACGCTTCTTCGTGTCCGCTACCTTTGTCCAGCAGCGCCTGCGGCTCGCAAAAGTTTCGCCCAAGCTGCACGAGGTCTACGAGCAGGAGGGAATGCAACTCGAGCATCTCATGGCCTTTACCGTGACCGACGATCACGCCCGTCAGGAGCAGGTCTGGGAGGCGCTCGAGAACTCCTGGTCGAAGGAGCCGCAGCAGATCCGGCGCCTTTTGACGGAAACCACTGTGCGGGCAAGCGATCGCCGGGCGCTGTTCGTCGGTGTCGACGCGTATGTCGCTGCCGGCGGCATGGTGCTGCGCGACCTGTTCGAGGCCGACAATGGCGGCTGGCTTCAGGACCCCGCTCTGCTCGACCGCTTGGTCCGCGACAAGCTGAAGTCGATCGCCGACGAAATCGCGACGGAGGGCTGGAAGTGGATCGTGGTCGATGTCGATCTGCCTTATGGCCATAATCACGGTCTGCGGGCACTGGCCGGCACCCCCGTCGATCTGACCGACGCGGAGCGGGCGGAACGCGAAGCCCTGCGCGCGGAGTACGAACGGCTGGAAGCCGAGTATGGTGAATCCGACGAACTCCCCGACGCGGTCGATCAACGTCTCGGCGAGATCGAGTCTGTGCTGGAGGCGTTCGAGAGCCGCCCGATGAACTACGATCCCGCCGATATCGGCCGCGCCGGTGCCTTCATCAGCATCGACCGTGACGGTGACCTGGTCGTCGATCGCGGATATGTGCGCCCCGAGGACGAAGCGCCGGAAGCGGTCGACGGCGACGCCGCCGAGCCCGGCGGTGTGACCGGGAGCGAGGAGGGAAGCGACGATCCTTCGGTTCGCCGCGCCACCATCACCATCGGCGCGCAAACGTCCGAGCCCGATGAGGATGACGGCGACGCCATCAAGCCGCTGCCCGAACGCCTGGTGATCGAGCTCACCGCGTATCGCACGTTGGCGCTGCGCAATGCGGTGGCCGAGAACCAGCATGTGGCCATCACGGCGCTGTTGCATCGGCTCGTCCTCGACACCTTCGGTCATCGCTCCGCGACTGGCTGCCTCGAGGCGTTCGTCCGACATGCCCACTTGCCGACGCAAGACGCCGAGCTGAAAGACAGCCACGCGGCCAAGGCGATCGACGAACGCCATGAGGCGTGGAAGGGCGACATTCCGCTCGGTGACGATCAGACTCTGTGGGCTTGGCTCGACAGTCTCGATGAAGCCAGTCAGCACGCACTGCTGGCGCATTGCGTCAGCTATGGGATCAACGCGCTGTTCGAGCGACCTAACCCCTATGGCAGCGGCGTTTCCCAGCACGGGCTGGAGCAGCGCTTGCGCGAAGCCGACCGGCTCTCCCACGCCACCGGGCTCGACATGGTGGATGCGGGCTGGCGGCCGACGGTCGATAATTATCTCGGCCGGGTCACCAAGTCCCGCATCCTCGAAGCCGTGCGCGAAGGTGCCAGCGAGCAGGCGGCTCAACTCATCGACCACCTCAAGAAGGGCGACATGGCCAAGGAGGCCGAACGCCTCCTTGCCGATAGTGGCTGGCTACCCGAACCGCTCCGTCTGATCGATCATGACGCACGGCCCGCGCAGCCGGGCGAGGGCGAGGAACCTGACCTGCCCGAATTCCTCGCCGGCCATGACGAAGACGACTCGGCGGCAGCCGATGAGGTCATCGCACACGCTGTCGCTGCCGAATAGCACCCATCCACGGGGCGACTCCGGTCGCCCCGTTCCCCTTCACCCACCCTCATGGCCCGACGCCCTGTCGGGCCTTTTCGTTTCAGGAGACATCCATGTCCGCCCACATCGTCTATGACAACGCCCCGCTAGGCTCGCTGATTCAGTACTCGGACGGCACCCCCAAACCGCCGGCGCGCTTTACCCGCAAGCTCGCCGACTGGGGCCGTCGCAACGCCTCGGCCGTCTGGTCCGCAAGGCATCGCCGCGCGACCGTCCGACCTACAGCGCACCGGCCTCGATCACGCTCAATGAAGGTAACTTCTCCTCCGGCGGCGTCATCCTCGTGACGGTCATGCGAACCTACTCGGTCGACAGCGACCTCAGCTTCAAGATCGTCGAGCAGCCCGGTATCGGCATGGTCCGGGTCCTGCAGCAGATCGGCGACGACGAAGAGTTGCTGTACCTCGCCGAGAGCCGGGAGGCGGCCGCACTCTGTTGGCCAAGACCGGGTACCGCAATGCGCGTCTTGAAGACGTCACCGCTGACGAAGTCGGCGCCGACGTCGTCGAGGGGCGGGCGGCGGCGTAACACCTGCACGCATGGACATCAACCTCGACCCGCCGGCCGGGGCTCGGAGACGAACGCCGGGCCGCCCTTTTTTTAGGAGCAGCAAATGCCGCAATTCACCATCGAGACGACGTTCCACCTACCAGTGTTCCGGCATTCAACCTATTTGGCTGAGACACCCGACGTCGCGTGCCGATTTGCCATCGAGGACACTGACTGTTCGGGTCAGCGAGAGGATTGCGAGTCCTCGGGCGAAGCCCATGTCACCGGCATATGGGAGGGCGCCGGTGCCGCGTATCGTGGACAGGCCATTCCGGTTCATGCACATTTTGGGGAAGCGGTGCAGCGCAAGGCCGCACAATTCGAACTCATGCTGGCTTGCTCAAGATCATTGTCGGCGATGCTAAGGCCCGCCGACCGACGCCGCCGGGGTGGCTCGGCAAGGCCGAATGGGCGATCGCGCGCGGCGAAGCGATCCTCGCGGGCCGCCCGCGATCCAGTTGAACCCGGAGATGCGAAGGACTTGCCATGAGCATTCCCGACCATGCCCGCAGCAACTTCCAGACGCTGCTTCGTGCCGCCAGCGACGGCAACCTCGCGTTGATGGAATGCGCCGACGCGGCGACCGGGCAGCGCGTTATGTAATCTGCGCGGTCGGGCGGGAGGGCGCGGACTACGTGTTCACCCCGTTCGGTCATCTTGCCGACGGCAATCCCTATGATGCCTACCTGCCGCCCGATCCCGACGACGCCAAAGGTTTGCTACAGAAGTCGGAGCCTGACGGCGGAATATGATCGAGATCGGTTGATACCGGCAAGCGCTCAACCTCATGGCGGGGCGCTTGTTTCATTTTAGCTTCGGCGGGACCTGAGAGGGAGAGGCGGGCCGGGATGGGTTTGGAAACCGTGCGGTCCAGAGAGAGCGCCGCGCGGCTCGGTCCTGTCCCCGCTCTCCCGAGGTTCACACCATGTACATGATCTCGCCCGCCGCGGCGGTTCCAACCGCCGCGCCGCTCCCGCTCGCCCAAACCCGTGCTGCCGGCGCTATCTTCGCCGCCGCCGGCCTGCTGCTTCCCCGTCTCGAACGCGGCGAGTGCATCGACGCGACAAAGCTCCGCTCGGCGATGGAAGCCGCATTCGGCGCCTCCGACGCCGCCGGCGCCTGGGACTGGAAGCAGGCCTACGATGCCTGCGAGGCCGCAACGGTCCTTTTCCTCCGCAAGTACGGAAAGGCGCTCTCCCGCAAAGCCGAATCTCCGGCTGCACGGCTGTCCGCTTTGTCGAAGATCGCAGGGCTGATGCCGACGCATACGCGCCGGTCCGAAGAAGCACAGACCTTCCAGCAGTTCTCGACGCCGATTCCGCTCGGCCTGGTCGCCGCAACGGCCGCCGCCATCACGCCCGGCGACCGTGTGCTGGAGCCTTCCGCCGGCACCGGGCTGCTCGCCATCCTGGCCGAGATAGCCGGCGCCTCGCTCATCCTCAACGAGCTTGCCGAGACGCGCGCGGCACTTCTCTCGTGTCTCTTTCCGGGCGTCTCCGCCAGCCGCTTCGACGCCGCCCAAATCGACGACCATCTCGATCCCGGCGCCGTGCCGAGCGTGGTGCTGATGAACCCGCCCTTTTCGGTCATGGCCAATGTCGAGGGCCGCATGGCCGACGCGGCCTGGCGGCACATCGCCTCGGCGCTGTCGCGCCTTGCGCCCGGCGGGCGGCTGGTGACGATCACCGGTGCGAACTTCGCGCCCGACCATCCGACCTGGACCGCCGCCTTCACTCGCCTGCAGGAGCGTGGTCGCATGGTCTTCTCCGCCGCCATCGATGGCTCGGTCTATGCCAAGCACGGCACGACCTTCCCGACGCGCCTCACCGTCATCGACAGGGTGCCGGCGGACGATCCCTCGCTCTTCCCGGATGCTCCCGGCATCGCTCCGGATGCGGCAACGCTCCTCACGTGGATTGAGGAGCGCCTTCCCGCGCGGCCGCCGGTCGTGATGGCCGCCCTTCCCAGCGCGACATCGGCGGTCGCCGCGGCCCGCAAAGTGCACGGCTATCTCACACGCTCGGCGAGTACCACGCCACGCATGTCGATCGCCGAACCGGAAGCTATCGACCTCGCCTATGAGGCTGTCGACTGGCAGGCCGCCGAGAACGGCAAGATCAGCGACGCCATCTATGAGGCCTACGGGCTTCAGGCGATCCGCATTCCCGGCTCGCGGGCTCACCCCACCAAGCTCGTTCAATCGGCGGCCATGGCCTCGGTAGCGCCACCCAAGCCGGGCTACCGGCCGCGCCTACCGAAGAACGTCCTTGACCTGCTCTCGGACGCGCAGCTCGAGACCGTCATCTATGCGGGCGAGGCTCACGCCGAGTATCTCGCCGGCGCCTGGACGCTCGACGAGACCTTTGACATGGTTAGCGCCGCGGCCGATGACGCGGCGGGGGCCGTGCGCTTCCGGCAAGGCTTCATGATCGGCGACGGCACTGGGGTGGGCAAAGGCCGGGAATCCGCCGCCGTAATCCTAGACAATTGGATGCAGGGCCGTCGTAAGGCGGTCTGGATCTCCAAGTCCGACAAGCTGATCGAGGATGCGCGGCGCGACTGGTCCGCGCTCGGCATGGAGCGCTTGCTGGTCACCCCGCTCTCCCGCTTCCCGCAGGGCAGGCCGGTCACGCTGGCGGAAGGCATCCTGTTCACCACCTATGCCACGCTACGCTCCGACGATCGCGGCGAGAAGGTTTCGCGGGTCAAACAAATCGTCGAATGGTTGGGTCCGGATTTCGATGGGGTCATCATTTTCGACGAGGCGCACGCCATGCAAAACGCCGGTGGCGGCAAGGGCGAACGCGGCGACGCCGCTCCCTCCCATCAAGGCCGTGCCGGCCTGAGGCTACAGCACGCCCTGCCGAACGCCCGCATCGTCTATGTGTCGGCGACTGGCGCGACCACCGTCCACAATCTCGCCTATGCCCAGCGGCTCGGCCTCTGGGGCGGCGAGCATTTTCCATTCTCGACCCGCGCCGAGTTCGTCGAGGCGATCGAGGCCGGCGGCGTGGCGGCGATGGAAGTGCTGGCACGCGACCTCAGGGCACTCGGCCTCTACACCGCCCGCTCCCTCTCTTTCAACGGCGTCGAATACGAACTGCTCGAGCATGAGCTGACGCCCGAACAGGTCCGCATCTATGACGCGTACGCTGGGGCCTTCGGCGTCATCCATAACAATCTCGATGCGGCGATGCAGGCGGCCAACATCACCGGCAGCACCGGTACGCTCAATGCCCAGGCCAAGTCGGCCGCGCGCAGCGCCTTTGAAAGCGCCAAGCAGCGCTTCTTCGGTCATTTGTTGACCAGCATGAAGACACCGACCCTGGTCCGCTCCATCACCCACGATCTGGAGGAGGGCCATGCGGCCGTTGTCCAGATCGTCTCGACGGGCGAGGCGCTCATGGAACGGCGGCTGGCCGAACTTCCGACCGAGGAATGGAACGACGTTCGCGTCGACATCACGCCCCGCGAATATGTCCTTGACTACCTAGCCCATTCCTTCCCCGTGCAGCTCTACGAGCCGTACACCGACAGCGAGGGCAATCTGTCGTCGCGCCCGGTCTACCGCGATGGCCAGCCCGTCGAGAGCCGCGAGGCGGTCGCCCGGCGCGACGAGTTGATCGCCAAACTCGCCAGCTTGACGCCTGTCCCCGGCGCGCTCGACCAGATCGTCCAGCATTTCGGGGTGGACATCGTGGCCGAGGTCACCGGTCGCTCGCGCCGCATTGTCCGGAAGGGCGAGCGCCTTGTCGTTGAAAACCGTGCCGGGTCAGCCAACCTCGCCGAGACGCAGGCCTTCATGGATGACCAGAAGCGCGTTCTGGTTTTTTCGGACGCGGGCGGAACGGGGAGGAGCTACCACGCCGAACTGTCGGCCCGGAACACGCGGCTGCGTGTGCATTATCTGCTCGAAGCCGGCTGGAAAGCCGACACCGCCATTCAGGGCCTGGGCCGCACGCATCGCACCAATCAGGCGCAGCCGCCGCTCTTCCGGCCGATCTCGACCAATGTGAAGGCGGAAAAGCGCTTCCTCTCGACGATCGCGCGAAGGCTCGATACGCTAGGCGCAATCACGCGCGGCCAGCGCCAGACCGGCGGCCAGGGCCTGTTCCGGCCAGAGGACAATCTGGAAAGCCACCATGCCCGCGATGCGCTACGGCAACTCTATCTGCTGATCGTACGCGGCAAGGTCGAGGGCTGCTCGCTCGACCGTTTCGAGGCGGCGACGGGTCTCAAGCTGATGGATGCCAATGGCATCAAGGACGAGTTGCCGCCGATCACCACCTTCCTCAATCGCCTGCTCGCACTGACCATTGCGCTGCAGGGCGTGCTGTTCGGTGCCTTCGAGCAACTGCTGGCGGCGCGCATCGAGGGCGCGATCGCGTCAGGCACCTACGACGCCGGGCTGGAGACGCTGCAGGCCGAAAACTTCGTCGTCACCGATCGGCAGGTGATCTACACCCATCCGCGCACTGGCGCCGAAAGCCGCCTGCTCACGATCACCGAACGCAAGCGCAATCGGCCCGTCACGCTCAATGCGGCGCTCGTTCATCTCCGCGATCCGCGTGCCTTACTGCTCATCAACGAGCAATCGGGCCGCGCCGCCGTGCAGATCCCCACCCCCAGCGTCATGCTCGACGATGGCGAGGTCGAGCGACGTGTCCGCCTGATCCGGCCGATGGAAGGCCAGAACATGCCGCTCAAGGCTATGGGCGAAACACGCTGGATCGAGGCCGACCGCGAGGCGTTCATATCTGCCTGGACGGCCGAAATCGCCGGGGTGCCGGAGTTTTCGGACTCGGTCTTGCACATGGTCACCGGCCTGCTGCTACCGATCTGGAAGCGCCTGCCCAACGAGTCGACCCGCGTTTATCGACTTCAGACCGACGAGGGCGAGCGCCTCATCGGCCGCCGCGTCTCGCCGGCATGGGCCGCCAAGGCCTCTGCGACGAACGTGGTGGTGCTGTCGCCGGAGCAGGCGTTTGCGGTTCTGATGGACGGCCGGACCATCCTCGATCTTGCCGAGGATCTCCAGCTTCGCCGCAGCCGCGTCATGGGCGCATGGCGCATCGAATTGTCCGGCTTCACCGACGCGATGCGCGAGCGCCTCACCGCGTACGGTCTCTTCCACGAGATCATTTCGTGGAAGCTCAGGATGTTCGTGCCGATCGACGCCAACGGGCTCGCCGTGCTGGAGCGCGTGCTCGACCACTTCCCAATCGATCGGGTCAGTGAGCGGGAGGCTGCATGAGTCCGCCTCACGCTGCATGCGACCTGGCACACCGCCTCGGCGCATATGCCGAGGCGGTGTGCCGCCACTACCTCTCCAATGGCCGTCGCCAGGGCAACTATTGGACTGTCGGCGACGTCCGCAATGCGCCGGGCCGCTCGATGTTCGTGCGTCTGCAGCCATCCCCGAAGGGACCTCCAGGCAAATGGACCGACGCCGCTACCGGCGAGCATGGCGACCTGCTCGATGTCATCCGCGAATCCCTCGGACTGGTCAATTTCCGGGACGTCGCCGACGAGGCGCGCGTGTTTCTCGCTATGCCAGATGCCATGCCACCCCGACCGGCCGAGCCGATCACGCAGGTCCCCATTGGCTCTCCGGAAGCGGCTCGCCGACTGGTCGCCATGTCGAAGCCCATTATCGGCACCCTCGTGGAAACGTATTTGCGTGGACGTAGCATTACGACTTTGCACGGAACCACAGCCTTGCAGTTCCATCCACACTGCTACTACCGGCCAGACGATCATGGACCGACCAGGACCTTGCCGGCGATGATCGCTGCTGTCACCGATCTCGATGGACATCTGACCGGCGCGCACCGCACCTGGCTCGCACCGGACGGCGTCGGCAAGGCACTCGTCGACACGCCGCGTCGGGCAATGGGTAACCTCCTCGGTCACGCCGTCCGCTTCGGCGTACCTGGCAGCGTCATGGCGGCAGGCGAAGGCATCGAGACGACGCTGTCGCTCAGATGCGCCTTGCCCGACATGGCGATGGCGGCGGCTCTCTCGGCGGCTCATCTCGCCGCCATCCTGTTCCCGCCGAACCTGCAGCGGCTCTATGTCATCCGCGACAAAGATCCGGCCGGTGACGGTGCCCGCGACAGCCTGCTCGAGCGCGCGATCGACGCCGGGATCGAGGCGATCGTTCTTTCGCCGTTCATGGAGGATTTTAACGAAGATCTCCGCCATTTCGGACTTGCCACCTTCCGCGCCTCGATTGCGGACCAGCTCATGCGCAGGGATCGCATCCGCTATCTGACACGGGCGGCGTGAGGCGGGAAGGGAAGCGCGCGGCGCACGGTGTGGCCGCATCGCATGGATGGGAGCCCGCCGGTAGGGAACCGCGACCCGGCCTTCGAGAGGGCGATCGGCCCACAATCGGGCCGGCCAGGCAATGGCGGGGGCCGACTATTTTCCGCGGCGCGCGACTGCTCGCGAATGGCAGCGATTGGTCGCGACGCCTTTCCATCGCGAGGCAAAATAGCCGGCCGCCGCCATCCTCCGCTACGCTCCGGCCCTCCGCTACGCTGCGGGTGTCGGACCGTCCCGCCCGTGGGCTCTCGTCGCCATGAAGGCCGCGAGGGTCGCGGTCAAACCGACGGGAGCATCCCCATGAGCGAGCACGACGACACCGAACCGCACCACGCCGCTTCTCCGACCGATCACATCCTCACCGAACTCCAGCTCTATGGCTGGCGCCCATTTGCCGACGAGCCCGATCCGCGACCGCTCCCTGGTGGCGACCACGCGGCCGGAGCCGTCGCCGACATCTTTGACGCCCTCATCGCCACCCTGAGCGACACGCGCCTCGAACCCGACCTCGATGACCTCCTCTGGTCCGTCACCAATGTCTTCCACCGAGCTGTACAACGGATCGAGCGGCAACTGGACGACAACGAGCAGGCCCAGCGCCGCCTGCAGCGCGAACAGGACGGCAGCGAGATCAAGGCGGTTGAACTCGAGACACTCACCGCCCAGGGCCAGACCATGATCGAACGGCGCGACGCCTTCGAGCTCATGCGTGACCAGGCCGCCGATCACTACGATCAGCACACCGGCTCGGCCTGGCGACCGCGCACGGGGTCGATGGTCAAGCACCACCATCTCACCGCCGCATTGATCGATAGCCGCGACTTCCTCACGGCCAGGCGGCGCGCGGAAACCGAAATCATGTTACCCGCCGGCCCCAAGATCGCCTTCTCCGGCGGCGATACGGCCGATCACGAGCTGATCTGGGCAAAGCTCGACCAAATCCGCGCCAAGCACCCCGACATGGTGCTGATGCACGGCGGATCACCGAAAGGCGCCGAAAAGATCGCCGCCCGCTGGGCCGATCATCGCAAGGTGCAGCAGGTCGCCTTCAAGCCCGACTGGAGCAAACATGCCAAGGCCGCTCCCTTCAAGCGCAACGACCAGATGTTGGCGGTCATGCCGATCGGCGTCATCGTCTTTCCGGGCAGCGGCATTCAGGAGAACCTGGCGGACAAGGCTCGCAAGCTCGGTATCCCGGTCTATCGGCTAGGCAACGGCGGCGCATAAGCGCCGCCGCAATCAATGCGGTCCTTCACGCCGTCGCCATCGCCATTGAATTGCTCCTGAAGTCTACATCTTCTCAGAGTTGCGACCGGCGATCCTTGGAACCGCCGCCATTTCGGGCACGATCTCGGCAAAGCGGCTCTTTACGCCGAACGAGCTGGATTGGGCCTGCCACCGCGAGTGCACAGCGTCATCGCCCAGCTTCATCCTCATTTTCAGCGTGGCGGCTTCCAACGGGACCCATCGCGATCATGGCCGCCCGGTTTCTCGCTCGACGCCCGCCACATCGCGCGACAGCTTGCTCAGGCTCTCCTGTAGCACGGGCGTCGCGCCAACAACGCCCGCTGCTCCTGACTTGAAGATGACCACACCCCGCGATCCATTGCGCTGATCCTTGGTCCGGCCGACGGCCTGACGCCATCAACCCGCAAGGGGTCGGACTACGCGAAGCGTGCCGCCGCTCCGGCTTCACCTTCGCGGTGATTGCGGCCATCGGCCGAACACATCGGGCGCCTGTCAGCGGGGGAGGGTCCTCCGCTTCAAACAGGAGCCGGATCGATGTCCTTCGCCGACGCACATGCCTTCGCCTTCAGCCTCGCCGCCACTCTCATGGTCACCATCGTCATCTTTCGTGCTGGCGACGGCACTCTCTCGATCGTCCCGGCGAACGAGTATGACGGCGACGACACAGCCATCATCGGCGAAATTGACCCATTCACCCCATGACGGGGCGGACATCGCGCTTGGCGATGCAAGAACACCGGCGGGTTTCGCCCGCGCTTTTCCCTTGCTATGCTGTGCACTGCGCCAGGTGGTGGTGGAAGGCGCAATCACCAGAGTCATTCTCTCGGAGACACCACCATGATCATCCTCGGCATTCTCCTTTGCATCGCGGCCATCGGCATCTTGTGCTGGTTGCTCTTCACGCTTGCTATCGTCGCCCTCCCTTTGTTCGTCGGCGTCAACGCAAGTACATGGGCATTCAACACCGGTACCGGCTGGCTTGGCGCGATCCTTGTCGCCATCCTCGCAGCCGGGTTGACACTCGGCGTCGGCCAAATCCTCCTCTGCGTTATCAGGCCAATGTGGGCAAAGCTGGCGATCGCGATGGTCCTCGTCGCTCCCGCGATCGTTGCCGGATACCATGCCACTCATGGCATCGCGAAGCACATGATGCCTTCGGAAGTCTGGCAGGTCGTCTTTTCCGTCATTGGCGCGATCGCCGTCGGCGTCACGGCATATCTGCGGGTCGCGGGCATGGCCGCCGCCGACCAATCCGGTAGGGACATGGTTCGAGCTTAAACCCGCGCGAGCGAGGCGGGTGGACCAGAGCGATGAAGGCTTGGCCTCCTTGTCATCGGTGGTTGGAGCACTCGGGATGCATGCCATAGATCGAGCAACGGCCACGTGCCGGCGCGGCCCCGTCTGTGGACTTGGACATTCTTCGGTCGATGCCGCATGGCAGGCCGACCAATCGGTGGCAGGACGGCAGCGCGGCCGGTGACTGCCGCGCTGGAGGTGCGTGGGGTTCCCGGCGTTTGGAATGCGTGGACGACGCCAGTGAACTCGCAACGATCTGCTGGAGGCGCGTTGTTCGCCAACGTCTCCGTTGCCAATCTGTCCCAAGAGCGCTCCAAACGGCCTCTTCAATGGGCTGATCTGGCCGAAGGACGGCTGAAGCCTCGACCGCCTAGGCCGCAACGGCGCGTCTCTACTTTCTTCCCCTGCCGGCTCCCACCCCATGCCGCAAGGGCATGGGGACCCCGAGCACCGCCATTCCTCGCGAGACAAGAAAGTCGTTCCTGCGCCGTCCTCCGCGTTGCTCCGGTCGCAAGCGATGCGTCGTCGCTCGCCTCCGGCCAAGTGATCGCCATCGAGGCCGCATGGTGCGGGCTCGGGAACAGAAAATGGAGACTTACAATGGCTACCATCGGCACCTTCAAGAAGTCCGCCTCGAACGAGTTCACCGGTGAAATCGTCTCAAGCTCCGTCAGCTGAAGGTCTTCCGGGAAGTGTTGCGGGCCGGTTCGACTAGGCGGGCGGCGGCTGCGCTCGGGATAAGCCAGCCGGCCGTCAGTCAACATGTGAAGCAGCTTGAGACCACGCTCGGCATCACACTCTTCAAGAGATCAGCCAACCGCATCGTCCCCTTGCAGGAAGCCTGGGAACTCCTGCGAAACGTAGAACTGGCCCTGACGTCGCTGGATCGCCTGGACGCGTCGATCTTCGCTATGAAGAACGAGGAAAAGCAGCGGATTGCGATTGCCGCGCCCTCTGTTTTCGGTTTCGTGACCTTGCCCAAGGTCGTGGCGATTATCCGCTCAAAGACCGCTTCGAATGTCCGGTCGATTTCTGGAAGCTACGAGCAGATCGGCGAACACATCCTGGCCGGCCGCGCCGATCTTGGAATTTCGAGACTGCCTCTGGATCCAGGCTTGTTTGAATGGGCGCCGCTTGGGTCGGCACGAAACGTATGCATTTTTCATCCCGACCACCGCTTTTCAAAACAGACCTGTATTGAGGCGCAAGACCTGGCAGGCGAAACGATCGTCGATATCGATCCCCAGTTTGCCGCCCACCAGATGAACTTCAATGCCTTGCGCTTCGCCGGCGTTGAGCCGGACATACTGGTGGAATTCGATTGCAACGGTCACGAAGCCGGATACGTTTCGGCTGGCCTGGGCATTTCGATCACAAACGAGATCATCGCACGTGAGTACGCGGCGTTTCAGCTGGGAGTAAGGCCAGTGGAACCGTCCGCGCTCTATCACTACGTGGCGATTTGGCAGAGGGGCAGGACCTTTTCCAACGCCTTGAATGTATCGCTCGAGGCGATAATCACAGCGTTTTCGAAGACGCCGACGAGAGAGCAACAGTTTCTCAAGACGTCGTCCTAGCCGGCCATGGTTTATTTCGGTTGGGACGTGCCGCATAAGGCCCAACCGGGAGGCTTTCTGCGAAGTGGCGCGAATGGCTAGCCTGAACGGCCAAACTGATAGCGAGCGCTCCGCGAACGGCTGGATCGACGGCCCCTATCCGGCGCAGATGGTGCCGTTGGCCGTTCCCGAAGCGGTGCAGGAATTGGTGGCTTCCAGTCTAGAAGTCCAGTCTCGCCCAATGGGCGGCCCTACGCCGCCTTAAGCGCAGGCAATTGCGGGATTACGCTCACCAGGCAGGGTGCTGGTCTGGACTGGCACTGGCAATCCGAAAAGCGGACAGACCTCCCAGAGCGCTGGCAGCTTGTTGCAGAGCTTGCGCGCTCCACGCCGTCCTTTCACGCGGCGAAGTTTCTGTGTCGCGCTCGCAGGGCAACAACTCGCCGCTCCCTGGATCCTTGGGGAGCGACGAGCGCGGGTTGCTACCGAACCTTCCGCCGTCGTTGAACTATGCTGGATGAGTCCAGCTACTCCAGATCGATTGCCCGCCGGCTCATGCTGGCGGGCTTTTTGCGTCAGCCGGGAACATTCCCGCTCCAAGGCAGTTCGGTCACACCCGGCTCGTTCTTCAGCGGTCCGGCCGGTGACCAAGATGCGTCCCTCACTCGTCATGGTCGGCCCGCGCAGCCTCGGAAGCAGGCGCGGGCCATCCATCACAAAGCCCGCTGATCCGACCGACGGGCTTCTTCAGTTTCACCACGCAAAGAAAGGCCCGGTCGTGAACTGACCCCATAAAGTTGGACGGTTCATTGAGTTGGTAGGTTTAATGGCTGGTTCCTGTATTGCACAGGGGCCAGCCCTTTCAAGCCCAGATTCCAATTTCCGGAACCATTCAGCGCCATGGATACACGCTCTGCGGGGTGGCTGATCAAGAGCCGATCTGCGCTCACATCATACTTGACGCATCCTCCCTGGGGGGATACCGGTGGGCATGTCCGAAGGCATCCATAGTTCTCATCCGGCTATCGTGAAGCGCTTAAAGCGCGCACAGGGGCATCTTGCATCCGTGCTTGGCATGTTCGAGGCGCAGCGATCCTGCCTGGACCTGGCGCAGCAACTCCATGCAGTGGAGAGCGCCATCAGCAGCGCAAAGCGAGAACTGATCCACGATCATATCGAACATTGTCTGATCGACACGGAAGCGGGAGGCAACTCGCTGGCAGAGCTCAAGCAACTGGCGAAATACCTATGACCAGTATCGGCGCACGCGTCTTGGATTGGTTCGGCTTCGGGTCACATGATCATGACGCGCATGCTCATGACGATGGCTCGCACGGCCATACGCACGGGGTCATCGACGCAACGATTGCAACCACTGACCGCGGCATCTGGGCCATCAAATGGTCGTTCGTCATCTTGGCCATGACGGCGGCATTGCAGATGGCCGTGGTGTTGGTGTCACGCAGCGTGGCGCTGTTGGCCGATACGATCCACAACATAGGCGACGCCACAACCGCCATTCCGCTCTGGATCGCATTCATGCTGGCACGACGCAAGCCGTCACGGACCTTCAGCTACGGCCTTGGCAGGGTAGAGGATCTGGCCGGTATCATTATCGTGCTGATCATTCTGTTCAGCGCCATCGTCGCCGGGTACCAGGCTATCGAGCGCCTGGTCAGTCCGCAGGCAGTGACTCATCTCGGTTGGCTGACCGCGGCGGGCATTGTCGGCTTCCTCGGGAATGAGGCCGTCGCGGTGTTTCGCATCCGTATCGGCAGGGAAATCAACAGTGCGGCGCTCGTCGCCGACGGCTACCATGCCCGCACCGACGGGCTTACCAGCCTTGCAGTGGTCATCGGCGCCATGGGCGTCTGGCTCGGATTTCCACTGGCCGACCCGATCATCGGGCTTCTCATCACGGTCGCTATATTCGGTATCGTCTGGCAATCGGCGCGCTCAGTGCTCACCCGCATGCTCGACGGCGTCGAGCCGGGCGTGATGGCCGAAATTCAGCATGCCGCTGCGCATGTGCAGGGTGCTCGCGTTGTCGACGCCAAGGCCCGCTGGATTGGCCACAAGTTGCATGCCGACATCGCTATTGCAGCCGACGGAACCTTGCCTCTCTCAGAGGCAAACAAGATCACGGCGGCGCTGGAGAACGAACTGTTCGAACACATGCCGGCGCTCGCAGCTGCCAACATCCGGTTTTCGACCGACCAAGGTGAGCACGAGCATCCGCACTCTCATGATCAGGGCGAACATCACGGCCACCAGCACTGACAACTGCCGGAAACCACTCGCTTTTGCCGGTCTCGGCTGATGTTCCAGGCGCTTGTCGAATTTCAGCGCTCCATATACCTGGCGCTCGCAGATCAGATAAAGCTGCTGTCAGTTGGCGGTGATTGGCTTGCGTTCCTTGCCTTTCTGCCGATGGGCCTCCTGTTCGGTGCGGCACATGCTCTGACGCCCGGCCACAGTAAGGCTGTCTTGGCGACTTACCTTGCAGGTTCGGATGCGAAGGTTTCGCGCGGCCTCCTGGTGTCGATTACGCTGTCCTTCACTCACGTGGCGACAGCGGTGCTGATCGCCGTATTCTCCCTGCCGCTCGTCTCGATTGCATTGGGCAGCGTTGGACGCGCACCACTGCTTGAGGGTGTGAGTCGCGGTCTGCTCGGGCTGATCGGCGTCTGGATGCTTTGGCGTTCGGTGAGCCACGGCCACCATCACAAGCATGAGGGCGAGCCGTTGGAGTCATGGCCGGTTTGATTCCGTGCCCGCCGACCCTTTTTGTCATGACCTTCGCGATTTCCAGAGGGGTGCCGGGAGCTGGAATTCTGTTCGCAATCACCATGATGGTGGGCGTGGCCCTAACGCTGTCCAGCGTGGCGGTACTGTCGATCTTGTTTCGGGAGCGCCTGGTGCATTTTTTCGACAGCAGGCCACGGCTGTTCGATACCATATCGCGAGCAATCGAAGGCGCAGCGGGCCTTGCCCTCGCCAGCGTAGCGGTCTGGCAACTTACAGCCGGATAGAGCCACAGCTGTCCACAGACCCTCTCCTTTCTTAGGAAAAGGCGATGAGAAGCTGCGGCACGCAAGGCTGCTGGATTTCTGGGAGGATGATGGAAATGGCCGTGCCTAAGAAATAGCGCGCCACCTACGCCTGGATGTACGGCGCCCAAGCGCGCAAGGATGGCAAGGAGCGTGAGGCGCCAGCTTACTGGCAGGAACATGCCGATGCGTGGCTGCAGGGCTTTGACGGTGTGGCGATGGCTGGTTTTGGTAAGACCAAGACCGTCAAAGACGAGATGGAAGCCGAGGTCGACGAAGCCGCCGTCGAGCGGCCCGCCGAATAGCCATTTTGCCGTATGCCGTATGGTCGTTTTTGATTGAAGAAAGGGCTTCGTTGGGCCTATAGAGATTGCGTTTACCATTGCCTTTTTGGGAGGATGCGATGGTTGCAACGCCCATAGAAATCGCTCAAGCCGCTACTGCGACTACGGCCACCTTGCTGAAGTGGCAGAAGTCCATGGAGGAACGCGCCACGTTTCGCCAGAACATGGATCAATCGCGCAGGGCGATTCAAGCCTCACGCGATCTGCTGAAGCGCCTTCGTCAACGTCATCGCGACGACATGGCGGAAAGTTCGGAAAATGCCAACCCGTCTACTGCGCCGATATCGCAACGCGCCGGCAGCTAGCGGGAGGCGACCAGAGCCGATGTGATGGGTAAAGTTTCACTGGCCGTTCCTTGGGTGGGCAGGCAAGTTAAACTTTGTCAACGAGCGGCCTTTTTCGCGCTCGCGGAAGCGCCACGTGGCTTTCGACCAGGCGCACGTGCTCGGCGTCGACAGTCACCAATGGCCGGAGGCTGACGGTTACCTTGTCCCCGTCGATGCGTGTGACAGGGCCGATCAATTCCATATGCTGGCCAATTACAGCCTTCGAAGTCGAATCGACAACAGAATGCGGGAAGTCGTAGGAGGGGATCGTCACGCTTATGCGATCGGGCGTCACGCGGCCGCGCACAATCGCCGTGACTGCGACCTCGTCGCCAACTTTGATAGTTCCCCGAGCCATGCCCAAGACTTTGGAGCAGCCGGCGCCAGCGTCAAGATGAGGGGGAGCTAATAAAACCCCTCCGCGCCGCGATGCAACATCCAGCGCTAATGCGGATTCCACCTTGAAAGATCGATTCCCCAGGTCTTATAATCCGTAATTAGCCTATTGGAGGTGGAGGGAACTGCGATGGGCGGCACAGTTCAGAACACAAACTCAGACAGTGTGGAGTGGCCGAAGCCTGCTGAGAATGGCTGGTCCGCGTTATAGAGAAGGGCAAGGAAGACAGCTGATCGAGCTCGAATCTTATGCCATGGCCTCTGCGGAAGGCCAACGGATCCGTCTAATCTCGAGAAGTTCGGTCGCGAGGCTTTGCCGGTCCTGTCCCATTCCACTGGATGAACTGCGCGTTCTGGCCGGTGATACGAGCCTTTGAGCTACGGCCGAGTATGGTGAGGCCACGGAGACGATCCGGATCGAAGGGCAAGGAACAGCTTGCCTGCCCCCTTCAGCATTTGGACTTAGGTCTGATTGCTCCGCGTAAATGGCCGAAGCCGGAAACATTTCTCCTTCTACTTTGTTGCAGTGGCCGTGCCGCTGAGGAGAACATGCACAGCGCCTCTATCAAATGAACTGCGCGACGTACCTTTAGAATTCCAATGCCCCTCCTGTTCACGCGCTATGGTGAGAAGGGGATCCTGGCTGAAACGATTGCCGGTTTCAAATGCGATAGTTGCAGGTCCAGAGTGCGGATCGGCTACCAAGAGAAGCTGGCCATATTCGAGCGGCACCTTAGAAAGGTGAGCGCCAGCACAAAGTCAGTGAACAACCGCCCTTGTTAGCGGCCGCTTTAGAGATCGGGTGCAGTGGGTACACGGGCTTTTCCCCGCTATCCTTTTTTCTCCCGGCCCCGCCACCGTCTATTATCGGCGGCTAGGCCGCTATCACCTTCTGAGCGGGCTAGCGATGGAGTGCCTTGGACGGTGAAAACGATTCCGGCATCCTCAAACGCTTTGCGGATGGCGGCGATGTTGTGGGGACGCGGCTTCCTGAATCCGTTCTCAAGATCGCTGATCACCATTTCGCTAAGATTGGCCTTGGCGGCAAGTCGCACACGCGGCCAGTTCAGTAGGGCTCGTGCTGCTCTGACTTGATCTGCTGAGAGGAAGGTTCGGCTGTCCATAGCCAGTCGAACATTTAGTAACGCTAAACTGTTCCTCTTGACCTTCTGCGATTTCTAACGGTGTGAGGCCGGCCTGTCGCAAGCCGTCATCGATTGTGGCTGCAACCTTTCGGACGGTTGTTACCTCGGCTCCAACAAGACGTGCTGCCTGCATTCTTGCTTGGAGATCAGCCAAGCGGGCAGCCAGGGCTTGCGTCCTCTCGAGTTCAGGGTTCGTCATGTTCATTGTCCAGCTGAGTGGCAATTTGAATTTGTCCGGCTGAGTATCGTTTGAATGCACACGCTCGCCACCCAAGGGTGGCGAGCGTGGGTTCGTTCGAAATCTCAGTCGTAAACTTTCACGATCTTGCGGGTGCCCGGATCGACCAGGACCGTGCGGTTGTCGACAACCACGTAACGGTATTTGACGTTCGGGACCTCGTGGATCTCAACAGTTTCCGGCAGAGCTGTCCCGACGTTCAATTCCACGCCGGGAAGGTTCACCGAAGCCAAGGGCTGCTTCTTGACATACTCACGGATGACCGTGTCCTGTTCCGGCTGGATGATAATGTCGTCAGCGGCGGCGGAGCCGATCCCCGCCAAGAGCAACATGGCTGCGGCGGTGTTCACGAAGTGCATCTTCATATCTTCTCTCCTGCAAGGACCGGCACACGACGATCATCGTCCCGCACTGCCCGGCAACCAACTTTGAACCGGGGTAAACGTTCCCGCCTACGCACCTTTGTCTAATCCGATTGGTCTAAAGTCCGACCGTACAACGCAATGGTCTTACCTTTGGACCAGGCGGAACGGATTAGGGCTTCAGCTTGTTGGTTCTCCACAACGGGAGAGAACAAATGGATCAAAGTGTTGGCCAGGCGCGATGGTTGCTCGCACCGATTTTTGCAACAGCCGTTACCTTTCTGGTAATGGCGGTCGTCCTTAGCTGACATGTCTTGGATCGGCGCAGCCAGGTCCCTTCCTGCGCTGATAGGATTCGCGAGTTGCTTGAGCGGCTGGCGAATCCTCTATTTTACCGTGCGCTGGGCCTGCTCCTTCAGCAGGCGGGGCGCTTCGTTCAGCTCATGTAACTTGGGAGGTTTACTATGGATCGGCGATCCTTTTTGACAGCGATATTTGGCGTTGCAGGGGCAGCAGCCTTTGCAAGCGCGGTCCGGCCTATCAACGCATTGGCCGGTGTTCCAGCGGCCAAAAGCGGCATTCTCGAAGAACTCGACGCGCCAGACGCCTTCGACAACGAAGGTACTCACGCGGAAGTGGAGCCGGTCAACCATCGGCGCTACTACGACCAAGATTACGACCCAGACTACGACCCAGATTACTACCACCGGCGCCGCCGCCGCCGGCGGGGCTGGAGAAGAGTCTGCCGTAGTTACTGGCGACACGGGCGCCGTCGGGTCCGGTGCTATCGCCGACGTGGTCCTTCGATCGTCTTGCGATTTTAGCTAGTCGGCTGCTTCTGCCCATGGCCCGTTCCGGCTGACGTGCTGAGAACGGGCCGGTACGATTCCTTTTTCGTGGCAAACGCAATCCATCTGTCCAAGGGCACTCATCAGCAGGGCCGATGGACCTGACTTACAGCTTGGTGGTGTCGCTGTGGTGCGCCAGGAGCGGTCTGACGATCCCTCTTGTGCAGCCCTTCGGCTGCCGCCAGCCTAGGAAGGCTTTTCGGAACGTTTGGTTCTGGCCGTTAGGCCACGGGGCCAAGCTCAGCCATCAGGACACCCCGCAGGCGATGAGCAGCGGGGCCTGGTAAGGCCCGGCGACCTCCTTTTGACATACGGGGAGAAACCAAGAAGGGCGCCGAGCCTTACCGGCGCTGCTTTGAGGGAGCGACGCCGGACGAGATGAGAGTAGGCGATAATGCTAATCTCTGCGGACCATGCAAATGAAGGAAAGCCGTGTGCGATTCTTCGCTATCCAGCCACGAACCTCTGCCTTTCGGACATGGTCGCTCGATCGAAGATGAAGAACGCCTGATGTAGCTGCTCGACTTCGTAGAGCCCGACCCGGATCTCGAACCCTGTCTGGCCGGTGGCATCGAAGTCACCGGGACCGATGACAGGGAAGGCGACGACCATGGCGAAGCGGACGACGAGCGCGAAGCCAACGATGCCGAGTATGGCTTCATAGAGGGAGGGCAAGGCCTCTAATTGTCCGGTCGAGAATGAATAGCCGGCTGCCTGACGGTGGCTGGCTTCAGTTTTTGTGTGGCACGATGTAGCGACTGCTCACCGCACCCGCCCCTGTGCCCCGCGTGACGACAATCGTGCTATACCCGGCTGGAACGGAACCTGTAGCGGAGGGATCGATCGAACTGCATCGCCCCACGATCTCCCCGTTGGGAGCGCCCTCGAGCCTCACGGATAACGCCAACTGGCATGTGTCAAGGGATCCGAACATGGACGGTGATGTATCGAGTGGCTTGCAGACTCCCTGGGCGGGACTGCAAGAAAGCAAAATCATCACAGCTGCAGTTGCCGGATCCATTCGTGAAGCTCCGTTGTTCGACGAGCCTCAACGCAGAATAGCGAGCTTTGTTTCGTCGGTGCTAAAATACGAGTTTTCTGGTCTGGCTCACGGTGGCGGGCTTTCCATTGTCACAGCTTTCGCCTCTCAATTGTCCCGATCCCGAACGGTAAAACAGCGCGATCGGGTCTCAGCCACAGGCCGACGACTATTTCGACCTAATGGTCTCGGAGCGAGCGCGGCTGCCCCATCCACGGTGTAGAGCGTGCTCCAGCTCTACAACTTACAGCGAAGGTTTCGTCTTTGAGATCGTCGAGCGCCGCGGCTGTCGCGGTTACCGGGCTCCCAACGCTCTCTTCCGCATTGCCGGCAGAGGCGAACACTGCGACCAAAGGCATGCCAAGGATCTGACCGTTACGACGTGAGATGGCCACTGGACGGATATGGCAAGGGAACCTTGGATCGATCCTGACCATGCCGGGCCGATGCTGACGCGCATGCCGTTGGCTCATCGAGACCGAGGAATTCGCAGAGACCATTCATGCTCGCTAACTGCGCATCTCCATGTCAGTCGTCGTAGTCGGGAAGAAATCCATTTCGTTGCCGAAGCAAGTTCGTGACCGTGAAATCAGCTAACCGGCGCCGAAGGAGCGTCAGCATGGCGACGCCGCAGGCGAGACGCCGGGCCGCCGCCCCAAACGAGGGTGCCGTTTCAAGGCTGGTGATTTCGCCAGAGCACAGGGTGCGATTCTGACTACGCACAAGCCAGACGCTGTCATGGCGATGCTGGGTTGGCCGGGCGTAGCGGCTTCGAAGCCGCCGATTACTAGTATTCTCGCTCTGTGGCTGCCGATTCTGCGATTAAGGATTGGATGAATAGGCATGGGGGAGAAAGGCCGCTATTCTAAGCCTCATTCCCCCTCGATGCAGGAATAACGAGATCATGGAGTAGGAAAATCTCATGCTATACGGCGGAGGTTCTTACACGGGCGAGATTCACACCCGCCCAACCACAAGGCGCCCATCCGCTGCCCGATGGACGGTGGATAGAGTTTTGGTGCCATGAGCCAAACCCACACATTACAACCGTCATCTATCCGCTTCCCGGTACAACCACGGCTGGTGCCGGCGATCAAGGCGGCGCGTTATCTCCACCTGACGCTGCGGGAATTCATGGAATTGCTGCCCGAGTTGCAGGATCAAGGCTTTCCCAAGGCCTGCCCAATCACCGGCAACTACGACATGGTTGCGATCGACGCCTGGCTCGATCAACGCTCGGGTCTTGCAGGATCAGGATCCGGCGCGCAGTCTAGCATTGACATTGCAAGAGCGAGGCTGGCGACCCTTGGGTAAGATCAAGTTGAAGCACTACGTCATCCGTAAGGGCAAATACGGCTACTGGCTGCCGACGCCGAAGATGGTCGAAGCTGGCTTCAGATGCATTTCCTGTGGAATCGACGGGCCTGAGGCTTGGACGATAGCCCGGGAGTGGGAAGACCGCTGGCAGGAACTCCGCAAGGGCAGGGAGCCGTCGCGCCTGCATGTATGGCCAAAGGATTCCATCGGAGACGCCTTTGCACGCTATCGCCGCATGGATGCATGGAAGCGCAAGCCACCGCGCACCCGCGAGGATTGGGAGCGCGGTTGGACCTTCATCGAGCCGTACTTCGCCGACCTGCCGCCAGCCGACATCACCCTCGAGCTGCTCGACGACTGGTATGGCCGTCTGCTGCGGGTCAAAGGTGTCGACATCGCCTACCGTGCCGTAAAGACGTGGCGTTCGCTCTATAATGTCATGGCCGGCATGAAGCTATGCCCGCCCGGCTCCGACCCATCGCAGGCGATCCGCCGCCAGACGCCACCACCGCGCCACCAGACCTGGACGGCAGGCGAGGCGGTGCGCATGGTCAAGGGCGCCTGGCGCGCCGGCTACCGCGGACTGGCCTGCATCATCGCCGTTGCGTGGGACACGAGCTTCTCACCCGTCGACGTGCGCACGCTCAAACCGGCGCAGGCAATGCAGACAGCACAGGAATGGGGTTTTCTGATTGCACGCAGCAAGAGTGGCGAGGCGGCTTTCGGCACGCTGTCGTCACGCACGCAGCGCCTGGTGCTGGCCTATGTCGAATCACTAGGCGTCACCCTGCTTGACGATGCGCCGATCTTTCGCTCGCGCGGTTTCGCGCCGGGCCTGAAGGGCGGCCGGCCGCGCGCCGGCGTGCCTTACACGAAGGATTCTCTGGTCGACGACTTTGCCGATCTGCGCACGCTGGTATTCGGGACATCGGAGAAGCGGCGGCTGATGGACATGCGGCGTTCCGGCGCGGTCGAGGCGAATGCCGGAGGCGCGTCGGTCGAGGCAATCTCGGCCAAGATGGGCAATTCGATCGACGGGAACAAGGCGCTGCAGAAGACCTATATGCCGGTCAATCTGGCCGCCGTCCGCTCAGCCGATGCCAGCCGCCGCAAAGGCAGAAAGCTGCTTGGCCTGGAACGGAACGAATACAGAAAGTTGAAACTCTCCGGAGAATGAGAGTTGAAACTTTTCAAGGGGCGGTAGCTAACCCCTTGAAATGAATGGCGCGAGTGACGGGGCTCGAACCCGCGACCTCCGGCGTGACAGGCCGGCACTCTAACCAACTGAGCTACACCCGCGCATTGGACGAGCACGTGTCAGCCGTGTTCGTCGTTGGGGCGGTGGATAAGGGGTTCGCCACCGGGTGTCAAGCGCAGCTGGACAGCATAAACGCAAACAGGAGAAGGTTTTTTGACGGGCGGCACTTTGCCCGCGAAAACCACTGTGCGGCTAAGCTCGTACCTGTTCATTTGGCCTTGCGAAGCCGGTTGCGACCGCTTAAAGGTCCGGCCGGAGCGGGCGATTAGCTCAGTTGGTAGAGCGCTTCGTTTACACCGAAGATGTCGGCGGTTCGAGCCCGTCATCGCCCACCAAGATCCCGGATTCCGGGCGCGGCCTCAAAGAGCCGCACCCCCTTTCATGCCGGCACCAGTCTACTTCCTGATGTAGCAGGTCTTCTTCGCACGGGGAGCGGGATCCTCGTCAAAGGCATCGTTGCCGCAGCGCACGCCGTTCCTGAAAACGCCTTGCGTGAACCGACCGCGCGCTCCGTATCTGACCACTTGGCGGCCACGGAAATCACAGAACTGATTCTCCCGGGCGCAGGCCACCCATCTGCCGCGGCCCTGGCCGTAATCATCATCGCCGTAATTGTCGTCGTCGTCATCGTTGTCGCCATAGTCGTTACCGCCGCCGCGCTTCACGATATAGCAAGCCTTGTCGCGGCCAGGCGCCGGGTCCCCAAAGACGCGATTCGTACACGGCACGGAACGACGATCGAAGAAGCGGGAGGTGGTCTGGCCGCGCGCGCCGTAGACCACTTCCGAGGGGTAGGGCAGGCGGCACGTGCCGCCTTCATCGGCGCATTTCTGCATGCGCTGGGCCGACGCGGTGGCGGGGAAAAAGATAGAAACTGACGAGGCCAGGCCGACCAGGCAAATGAATGTAAACGTCATCCGGATCAAAGCAGTGAAGGTTTTTGACATGATTTTGTCTCCCGTTCGATTCGACCAGCATGGTACAGCTGCCTTGTTAAATGCACGATGAATGAAAGCCCTCGCGGAGGCAGCACAATGATCGACCATCCACGGCGGCTGATGTTACAGCTGCTATTGGCATTGACAATCTCTGGTATTGGGCGCTTCGCCTATGCGGGGAATGTGGGCGACGGCGTCGACCAGCCCGCCGCCAAGGCAGCCTTGCTCAAGGCCTATCCCGGCCTTTTCACCATTTCGGGCAATGTCCTGACCTGGACCGACGGCACCACCATGGTGTGGAACGACGGCAAGGCTCGCGACGCCGACGCGCTGCTTGAGAGCCCCGACATCGAAGACATGTTTCGCTACGTCTATCCCAGAGCAGCCGAGGGCGCGCTGGTCCCGGCGGAGGATTTCGATCCCGGCCGTATCCGCAATGAACCTTTCTTCGAGAAGCTCTACGGGGCAAGTGCCGCCGAGGTGGGCAAGCACATCGCCAACGTCAAATGGTTGCCGAAGCTCGGCAAGAAGACCGTGCAGGTCACCAGGATTTTCGGCATCAACGACCGGCTGGGCAAGGTCTCCGCTGCGCTTGAGGCGATGCCCGCGGAGCTGAGCCGTTACGGGCTCAAGCCCGGCGGCGGCTTTGTCTGGCGGCCGATCGCCGGCACCGACCGGTTGAGCGTTCACTCGTTCGGAGCGGCCTTCGATATCAATGTCGGCTTCTCCGACTATTGGTACAACAACAGGAACAAAACCAACCCGAAGGCCCACATTCCCTTCAAGAACCGGATTCCGCTGGAAATCGTGGAATTGTT
Organism: Mesorhizobium sp. C416B; assembly: GCF_030323165.1. Classification (NCBI taxonomy): domain Bacteria; kingdom Pseudomonadati; phylum Pseudomonadota; class Alphaproteobacteria; order Hyphomicrobiales; family Phyllobacteriaceae; genus Mesorhizobium; species Mesorhizobium sp. C416B. The sequence goes on along the minus strand of NZ_CP100471.1, from coordinate 548,890 downwards.
CGAGAAAAACGGCTTCATCTGGGGCGGGCGCTGGTATCACTACGACACCATGCACTTCGAGTATCGGCCTGAGTTGCTGCTGTACAAGAAATCCGGCTGATCACGGCGGCAGCAGCCGGAAATCCTTGCCTTCGGGCAGCAACTGGCCGCCGTCGACGACGATGGTGGTGCCGGTGATGTAGCTGGCATCGTCGGAGGCGAGGAACAGGAAGGCGTTGGCGACGTCGCGCGGACTGCCGAGGCGTCCGAGCGGGATCGAATCCTCCATGTTCCTGATGTAGGCGGCGCCGCGATGCAGCTCGATCGCTTCGGTCAGGATGTTGCCGGGCTCGACGCCGTTGACGGTGATGCCGTAGCCCGAAAATTCCAGCGCCGCCGAGCGGATGAAGCCGTTGATGCCGGCCTTGCTGGCGGCATAGTGGCCGTGGCCGGGGCTGGTGACGTGCGGACCGGTGATCGACGAGGTGTAGAGCATGCGCCCGTAACCTTGCACCTTCATCGGCGCCAGCGCCGCCAGCGTGGCGTTGAACGTGCCGCGCAGATTGACCGCCATCACCCGGTCCCAGTCGTCCGGGCTGGTGTTTTCGATCAGCTGCCAGGGATAGATGCCGGCATTCTGCACGACGATGTCGAGGCGGCCATGGCGGCTCAGCGCCAGCGCCACCGCAGCTTCTGCATCGGCCATTTGCGAGATGTCGGTGCGAATGAAATCCGCGCCGAGCTCGTCCGCGGTCGCCTGGCCGGCTTCGGCCTCGCTGTCGGCCAGGACCAGCCTTGCGCCTTCCTCGTCAAAGCGCAGCGCAATGCCCTTGCCGATGCCGCGCGCGCTGCCGACGATAAGCGCGACCTTGTTCTCAAGCCGTCCGGTCATGCGAGCCGTCCTCTCATGCCAGTCTTTGGCGAATGGTTTGCTTGAAGGCGTCGAGCAGCACGGCGGCGAGCACCAAAAGGCCGTGGATCACCTGGGTGAAATTGGCCGGCAGGCCCATCAGGTTGATCGCCGTGTTGATGGAGGAGAGCAAAAGCACGCCGGCATAGACGCCGGGCAAGGTGCCGACACCGCCTTTCAGGCTGACGCCGCCGATGACGACGGCGGCAAAGGCGTTGAACAACAGCCCGGTCCCGAGATTGGCGGTGGCGCCCGAGGTGCGGATGGCGAGCAGCCAGCCGGCGAGGCCGGCGATGGCGCCGGCCAGCACGAAGGCGATGATCAGGTTGCGGTTGACGCGGATGCCGGCGCGGAAGGTCGCTGTCTCATTGCCGCCGATCATTACGAGGTGGCGGCCGAACGGCGTCTTGGCCATGATCAGCGAGAACAGGACGAAACAGGCGACGGCGATCCAGGCGGTCAGCGGTAGGCCGGCCAGCCGCTGGATGCCGAACCAGCGGATGGCCGGCGCCAGATCCTGTGCCGAGCGGCCGCCGGAAATCACCAGAACCAGGCCGCGCACCCAGATGTAGGACGCCAGCGTGATGATGAAGGCGCTCATCTTCACCTTGACCACGAGATAGCCGTTGAAGGCGCCGATGAGGCCGCCGAAGGCGAGCGCAACGAGCAGCGAAACCGGAACCATCAGCCACTGCGGATTGAGCTGTATGCCCATGCCGATACCCGACGAGCAGAACAGGATGCCGACCGTCATGGCGCTGAGTGCGGCCACCGATTCCACCGACAGGTCCATATGGCCGGCAATGATGACCAGCGACAGGCCGATCGACATCACGCCGAGAACGCTCGATGCTTCGATGATGTTGGCAAAGATGCCGAGCTGGAAGTAGTTGGGGACGAAGACGGAAAAGACAACCAGCACAAAGATCAGCATGAACCAGACGAGGTTGTCGAGGACGAACTCCAGGGCTTTGCGGCTGCGCGGGTTCATGGGCTGATCCGGTTGGCGCCCCCGAGAAAATCAGGCTGAGAAATCAACTCGATTTCGTCGTGTTCAGGCGCGGGTTTAGGTTCGCCACGGTGTCCTGGGACGCGGCGTCGTGAATGGGCAGGCTCCGGGCCGCAATGGCCCGGAGCGCTTCGCTAGGCGACTATTCGACAGACTTGATCGTGTCCGTCGGCGGCTTCTGGTTGCCCCAGAAGGCCGGATTGTCGACGTTTTCCTTGGTGATGGCGGCGCCCGGGATCTTGATGTTGGGGCCCCAGCTCTCCTTGGTCACGGTCGACTTCAAGCCGAGCACGTCATACTCGCCAGGCTTGATTTCCTGCTTGCCGGCGATCTTGTCCATGAACATCGCCACGGCCGCGGCCTGCGCGTAGAGCGGCTGCTCGACTTCGACATTGAGCCAGCCCTTGCGGATCAGGTCGAGACCGACCGGAGCGCCGTTCGAGCTCATCAGCATGACGTCGCCCGGCTTCTTGCCGGCGGCCTCGAGCGAGGCGACGGCTGCGACCGACAGGTGCGCGGCATGGCTGAAGATCAGGTCGATGTCGGGGTTGGCGAGCATCTGGTCGGCAACGATCGTGCCGGCGTTGCTGGCTTCCCATTGCATGGCCGGCAGCGAGATGATCTTGACGTCAGGAAACGCCTTCAACTTCTCCTCGAAACCCTTCTGGATGTCGAGCGTGTAGGGATCGCCGGGATCGCCGAGCACCTGCAGGATCTTGCCCTTCACAGAACCGTTCTTGGCGGTCAGAAGCTTTTGCGCCTGCTCGGCGGCGACGTAGCCGATCTCGACCGTGCCCGCCACCGAGGTGAAATCGGACGGGGTCGAGGTGATCTGGCGGTCGAACTCGACCACCGGGATGCCGGCCGCACGCGCCGCTTCGATGGACGGCTTCAGCGCGTTGAAATCGACGGCGGCCAGGATGATCGCCGCCGGCTTCAGCGCAATGACGTCGTTCATCTGCGATTGCTGCGCGTCGGTCTTGTTGTCGGCGTTGAGTGTTTTCACCTCATAGCCGACCTGCTTGAGGAACAGCTCCAGCGCGCTCACCGAGCCGGTCTGGAATTCATCGAGCAGGGTCGGGACCATATAATAGACGGTGCCCTTGGTCTGGGACATTGCCGGCGTGAGCGAGGCAAGAGCCAGTGCCAGGATACCGAAGACAAGAACCAGTATTCGCTTCATGTCGTTCGCTCCTCTTTTATACCGGACCCCTCTTTTGTCCCTCAACCTGCCGGTCCGGCACCGGCAAGCGTCTCACCGGTGATCATGTTGATCACCGCATCGGGACTTGTTTTGTTGCGTGCGACATCGCCGGCCACGACGCCTTGCCGGATCACCACGATCCGGTCGGCGACCTGGAAGGCCTGTTGCATGATATGGGTGATGATGACGACGCCGATGCCCTGGTTGGCCACCTGGCGGATCATCTCGAGACCGCGCCTGGTTTGTTCGACGCCGAGGGCGGCGAACGGCTCGTCGAGCAGCACGAGCTTGCCGCCCCAATGCACGAAGCGGTTGAGCTCGATGGCCTGGCGCTGGCCGCCCGAGAGATGCTCGACATTGGTGCGCAGCGACGGGATGCGGGTGCCCGCACTTGCCAGCGCCTTGCCGACCACGGCCTCCATGGCGCGCTCGTCGAGGATGGGGACACCGAGAACCTTGCGGGTGATTTCGCGGCCCATGAAGAAATTGGCGACGACGTCGACATTGGTGCAGAGCGACAGGTCCTGGTAGACGGTCTCGATGCCGGCAGCCTTGGCCTCGGCCGGCGTTTTCGCCAGGAATTCCTTGCCCTCGAACAGCATGCGGCCGGAGCTCGGCTCGAGGCCGCCGGCGATGATCTTGACCAGTGTCGACTTGCCGGCGCCGTTGTCGCCGAGCAGCGCCACGACTTCGCCCTTGCCGATCGAGAAGCTGATGCCCCTCAGCGCATGAATGGCGCCGTAATTCTTGGTGACGTTTTCGAGTACCAGCAGCGGTTCGGTCATGCCGCCACTCCCTTGCTGTGCATGAGGTCGGACCGGCGCTCGCGCTCGGCAATGAACATCTGGCCGAAGCGCGGCGACAGCACGCCCGAAACGGCTAATGCGGCAGCGCCGCGCAGCACCGAATGCTTACCGCCGGTCGCCACCGTCACGCGCGGTGTCTTGCGGTCGCGCCGCGCCGAGACCGAATTGGGAAGCTGTCCCGCCGCGCCGACCAGCTTTTCGAGCAGGTCGGTGGGCGCAAGCCCGCCGAGGATGACGGTTTCCGGGTCGAACACATTCTCGATGGTGACGATGGCGTTGCGGAAGATCGGCGCGATCTCGGCCACCCAGGCGGCGTCGCTGATGTTGCGGCGGCGACGTGCTTCGAGCGAGAGATACCGTTCGAGGCAGCCGCTGTTACCGCATGGGCAAGGCTCGCCACCGGGAACGGCAGGGATGTGTCCGATTTCGCCGGCATTGCCCCAGGCGCCGCGCATCACCGCGCCGTCATGCACGATGACGCCGCCGAGGCCGACGCCGAAATAGAGGTAGTAGTATTCGGAATAACCGGAGCCGAGACCGTAAAGCCGTTCGCCCATGGCCGCCGCCGCCATGTCGGTTTCGAAGAAGGCCGGCAGCCCGGTCGACGCCGCCAGCCGTTCCGGCAGCGCGACATCCTTCCAGCCGGCCATGGTCGTCGGGCCGACGAAGCTCATCGACTCCACGCCGAACGGTCCAGGCAGCGCCATGCCGATGCCGAGCACGCGCCCGCCGGGCCGCAGCGCGGTCAACTCGGGCACCATCGCGCCGATCAGCTCGAAGGCATGGTCGGGCGTCGCATGCGGCGCCTCGCGATGCATGCTCTCGATGACATCGCCGCTGAGATTGATGAGCGCCGCGTCGATCCCCAGCGGGGTGAGGTGGACGCCCACGGCATAGCCACCCTCGGGGTTGATCCTGAGCGTCGCCGGCGGCAACCCGCGTCCGCGCGGCTCCTCGCGCAGCGACAGCACATAGCCATGCTCTTCGAGTTCGCGAACGATGGTCGATACGGTCTGGACGGTGAGGCCGACCCGGCTGGCAATGTCGCCGCGAGCGATGGGACCGTGAAGGCGGATGGACTCCAGCACGATGCGCCGATTGTAAGGCCGCCCGAACTCCTGATTGGTCCCCCGCAGTGCCATGTCCGCGCCCCTTAGGAAGGCCAAGACTTGCACAGGCAATTTATTCAGTCAAATGGAATTCAAAAATAATTCGGAATGGTTCCCGGACGCGGTGCAGGACCTGTCCCATGCGCCGCGCTGGCCGATTGCAGCCGGGCTGAAACCACGCAATGACGAATGACGTCAGGCGGGCGCGGGGCTCGCCGGCCAACAATCCAGCAGGAAAACCGATGATCGAATTGCCTTTTGCGCGCAATGAGTACCAGCGGCGGCTCCAGAAGATCCGCGCCGAGATGGCGGCGCGTGGGCTGGAACTGCTGGTCGTCAACGATGTCGCCAACCAGCATTACATCACCGGCTATGACGGCTGGTCGTTCTACACGCCGCAGGTCGTGCTTGTCCCGATCGAAAACGAGGCCGAGCCGGTCTGGATCGGCCGCGCCATGGATGCGGCAGGCGGCTTGCTGACGGCCTGGATGAAGCCGGAGAATGTGGTCGGCTTCCCCGAGGACCACGTGCAGCGCGCCGATCGCCATCCGATGGACTGGATAGCGGCCTGCATCGTCGCCAAGGGCTGGGGCGCGAGACATATCGGCATCGAGCTCGAAGCCTATTATTTCTCGCCGAAGGCGCATGCCCGGCTCGTCGCCGGCCTGCCCAATGCGAAATGGCACGACGCCGATCTGCTGGTGAACTGGATCCGCGCCGTCAAATCCGCGCCCGAAATTGCTTATCTGCGCAAGGCTTCGACACTTGCCGAATCGGCGGTTTCGCGGGCCTTCGAAGTCATCGCGCCAGGCGTGCGCGAATGCGAAGCGATTGCCGCGATCCAGGCGGCGCAGATTGCCGGCAGTCCAGACTTCGCCGGCGACATCACGGCACTGCCGCCGACCATCCTCGGCGGCGAGAATGCATCGGCTCCGCACATCATGTGGAGCGATCGGCGCTTCGGCAAGGACGAAACGATTGCGCTCGAACTTGCCGGTGTCTGCCGCCGCTATGCCGCAGGCCTCGCCCGAACGATGCAGCTCGGCAAGACGCCGGCCCGTGTCGCCGACACCGCAAAGGCGGTGATCGAAGGCATGGATGCGGTGCTCGACGCGGTCAGGCCGGGGACCACAGCCGAAGCGGTCGAGGCCGCATGGCGCAAGGTTATCCAGCGCTACGGGCTGAAGAAGGAATCGCGCATCGGCTACTCCATTGGCGTCGCCTATCCCCCGGATTGGGGCGAGCACACGATCAGCCTGCGGCCCGGCGACAAGACCGCGCTGCAACCCGGCAATGTCGTGCACTCCATTCTTGGCATGTGGATGGATGGCTGGGGCATCGAGATCAGCGAGACCATTCTGGTGACCGAGACCGGCCATGAGACGCTAACCAAATTCCCGCGAGACATCCATGTCAAATCCTGACCGGCCCGCAGAACCGGGCGGTGCCGCGACCCCGCCATCGATGCCGGAATTCTCGATCGGATGGTCGAGATCCGCCGTCATCTGCACCGCCATCCCGAATTATCGAACCGCGAGATTGGCACGCGAGCTTATCTCAGGCCGATGCTGGCCGGGCAGGGGATATCAGATCCGCGACGTCGCCCGCTACGGCCTGGCCGTCGATATTGTCGGCTCCGGGAGGCCGTCAATCGCAATGTGGCGATAAGGGTGATCCATGCCCGTGGCCATGACGCCCATGCCTCGATGGGCTTCGCAGTGGCCGTGCATGGTCTCAGCCCAGGGACAGTTTTGTCGGCACGGGTCCGCGCTTGGTGCGACCTTGGATCCGGAACCAGCGGGCAGGGCGCGGAGAAGTTGGGCAGCAACAGCCGCCTGGCTTGACCCTACAGATACTGCTCGACCTTCTTGCCGACAGTCAGGAAGCGCAGCGGGTCGATGGCCTCGCCATTGTGGCGGACCTCGTAGTGCAGGTGCGGGCCGGTCGAGCGGCCGCTGCTGCCGGTCTTGCCGATGATGTCGCCGGCCGCGAGTTTTTGGCCGACGGCAACGTCGATCTCGCTCAGATGGCCGTAGCGCGTGGCAAAGCCGTTGCCGTGATCGACCTCGACCATGCGGCCATATCCGCCGTTCCAGCCGGCCTTGGTGACGATTCCGGCCGCGGTGACCTTGGCCGCCATGCCGACCGGCGCGCGGAAATCCATGCCCGAGTGCAGGGCAGCGGTGCCGAGGATGGGGTCGGTGCGCACGCCGAACGGGCTGGTGACGGAGTGGCCCGGCGCCGGGTTGGCGAGCGGCAGCCGCCGCGCCTCTTTCTTCAACTGGTCGAGCGTATCCAGCGCCTCGTCCAGTTCCTTGACCTTGCTGTCGAACATCATCGAGCTGTCAAGCGGGATCAGCGGTCCGCCGACATCGCTTTCGTTCTTGCCGAAATCACTGTCGACCGGCAGACCGGCGGCTTCCAGCGCCTGGGTGATGGCATCGGCGTTCTTGTAGGCGTTGTCGGCCAAGGTTTCGATGCGGGTGAGCTGCTGGCTCTCGATGTTCTTCAGCGATTCGTTGATTGTGACGAACAGTTTGTCGGCACGGTCGGCAGCCGTTTCGCTGGGCAGCGGATCGGAACGTGTCGACCACAGCGAGAATGGCCTCGTGTCGCCCGAACCAAGGCTGGCGACCGAATAGGCGAGTGGCTCGCCGCCGGTCAATTCGGCATGCTCGTCGGGTTTTGCCGCCACATCCGCGGCGGCCGGCGTGCCGACCTCGTTTTCGGCCCGCTCGAGAATCGGGCCGAGGCGGCCATGGCGCTGGCTGAGCTGGCTCTGCCGCTCGATCAATTCGCTGACCTTGGTTTCCATCAGTTTTTGGTCGAGAAGCTGGCGGCTGGTGATGCGGTCGACCTGCGCGCGCAATGCGGAAATGCGATCTTCATAGGCCTGCTGCATGCGCGCCTGCCGGGCCGTGGTGGCGCCGATCAGATCGTCGCGCAGTACGAGATAGGAGGTCGCCAGGAGATAGCCGATGGCGATCGCCGCCAGTGCCGAGCCCAGAAAGGCGACGAGCCACGGCCGGATGGTGAAATGCCGTATTTCATTGCCCCGCGCAATGATGATCGTATGCGGCTCCTTGCGCCTGCCGAAGACCGCTGACTGACCGGTTAGGTTCACGGGACCAAGCTTTCGTTACGACACCAACGAAGCCCGATTACACATTATTAGGGTTAACAAAGTTTTGCCGTCGAGCGGGCGCGCCAGTGACCAGCGGTGTCAGCCAACCGCATATGTGTCTTATTCCCCTAATGCAGGGCGCGGCGTTGGCCAGATCGGTGGGGCCTCAGAGCGCGCGGACCGCCTCCAGCACTGCTTCGGCATGGCCTTTCACCCGGACCTTGCGCCAGATCCCGGCGATCCGCCCGTCCTTGCCGATCAGGAACGTCGCCCGCTCGACGCCCATATAGTTGCGGCCATACATCGTCTTCTCGACCCACAGATTGTAGGCCTCGATCACTTTTCGCTCCTCGTCGGCAACCAGGTCGACGGTGAGATCGTATTTCGTTTTGAACTTGTCGTGCTTCTTCACGCTGTCCGGCGACAGGCCGATCACCACGGCGCCGGCCTTTTCGAACTCCGGCTTCAGCTGCGAAAAGCTGATCGCCTCATTGGTACAACTTGTGGTGTCGTCCTGCGGATAGAAATAAAGTACAACAGGCTTCCCCCGCATCGAGGCAAGGCTGAGTGAGCCGCCGCCGTCGCGCGGAAGATCGAATTGCGGCGCAACGTCGCCAACGTCGAGATCAGCCATATCGATGCCCTTGTTTGAGGTTACGCGGCCCTGAATCAAAGAGATAGAGCATGATGTCGTCCGAAAACCGCGTCACACTTTTCGGCGTCATGCTCTAGCCTGCATCGTTATAGTGTCGGGCGGGGATCCGTCCACGATCGAATTCGCACAACGGAAAATTGCGTGGATCAGGAAGAACCGCAACACGAGAAAATCCGGTTCAGGCGTGACGAGATCACCGACCTGGGGGCTTTCCCGTCCGCTTGCCGCGTGCCGCCACTCGGCAAGGCGCGGATCGGCCGCGGCTTTCGTATTCTTGTTCGCGCATTTGCCGGCATTGGAGCCCTTGTGCTGCTGGCAGCGGCGGCTGTCTACGTCATCGGCGCCACCGGCATCGGCAGCGAACGGCTGCGGTTGGAAGCCGAAACGGCGATCGAGAAACTGGCCGGTTTCGACGTCAAAGTCGCCGTCGGTCCTGCCAGCCTGACACTTGACGGATCGAGCTTCATTGCGCTGCAGGTCAAGGATGTCAGCGTCGAGACCGCCGACGGCAAGCCGATGGCCGATGCCGGGCGCGTCCGCTTCGGCATCCGGTTTATCCCGCTGCTTTCGGGCGAGGTTCGGCTGACCAGCGCCAGGATTTCCGACGCCCATATCGTCACCGCGGCAATGCCGTCGGGTGGTGACTGGACAGCGCGCCTGCGCAATCAAGAAGGTCTCATCGATCCGGAAAAACTGGCCGCCGCCGTCTTCAGTGACGTCAATCGTGCACTCGATGCCGTGCGCGAGGATTCGATGCGCCGCATCGATCTCAAAAATGTCGCGTTCGAGCTGCCCGAGGCCGGATCGGTCAAGCTGGTCACGATCGCCAACGCCACGGTGCTGCAGTCGGGCCCCGGCAGCATGGAGTTCTCGTCCGAGGCGGATGTCGATGGCCGCGCGCTCACCGTCACGGCCACCGCCACCCGCGATACGAGCTCGATGAGCGTCACCGCCTTGAACGCCGCCATCGACATGGCGGATGTCGCGGAGACCACGCCGGCGGCCGGCGGGCGAACCGGCGCGATGGCTTTGAAGCTCACGGGATCCGAAGGCTCGGGCGAGACCGATTCGCGGCTGACGGGCTCGCTGTCGCTAACCGGCTCGGTGCTCGACCTCGGCACACGCGGGCTGTTGCCGGCCGATGTCGATGTCGACGCCGCCCTTGTCTCCGGCTCCAACAAGATCGATGTCGGCAGGCTGGTTCTGAAGACCGGGCGCTCGGCGTTCAATTTCGCCGGCTCGATCGGGCCAAAGCCGTCGACCGGCGCGGCCGGCGAGGAGCCTTCCTATCGTTACGACCTGACCAGCGACGGCTCGACGCTGGCGCCTTCGGAATCGCCCGAGCCGGCGCTGAATTTCTTCGCCCGCATCGCCGGCGTCTATCAGACCAAGAGCCGCAAGCTTGTCGCCGACCAGATCGGCATCAGGTCGGGGTCGGGGAGCGAAGTGCTGGGAACCGCTGCGGTTTCCTTCATCGACAACGGACCGCCGGGTATATCGGTGTCGCTCAACGTCCACGACATGGCGGTCTCGCACGTCAAGCAGCTATGGCCTTGGTTCTCCGCCAAGAACGCGCGGCTGTGGGTGCTGCAGAACCTGTTTGGCGGCCGCGTCGTCGATGCCAGCCTGCAGTTCCAGGTCGTGCCGGGACGTCTCGGCAACGGCGTGCCGCTTTCGGCCGACGAGGTGTTCGGCCGCTTCCAGGTCGAGGGCTCGCGTTTCGACACCGCCGGCCGCATCCCGCCGATACGCGATGCCGTCGGCGTCGTTTCCTTCCACGGCAACGATGTCGACGTCGCGCTGTCCTCGGGCAGCGTCTATATGCCAAGCGGCCGCACCGTGGCGGCAAGCAATGGCACACTGTCGGTAAAGGCGGCAAACCACCCGCCGGTGATCGGCGCGCTCGACATCGACGTCGCCGGTGAGGCGCCGGCCATCGCCGAACTTGCCTCCTACGAACCGATCAACGCCATGCGCCATGTCGGCATCTTGCCGGACGACCTGTCGGGCACGGTGACCGGCCACGTCAAGGCCGACATTCCGTTGCAATCCGGCGTCGATACGTCGAAGCTCGATTGGCTGGTATCGCTCGACTACAAGGACCTGTCGCTCGGCAAGCCATTCGAAGGCCAGATGGTGACCGATGCCGACGGTTCGATCGAAGTCGGGCCTGACAAGGCGGTGATCTCTGCCAAGGCGCGGCTGAACGGCATTCCAGCCGAGCTCGATCTGGTCGAGCCGCTCAGGGATGGCGGCCCGCCGCGCAGCCGCAAGGTGGCGCTTGTGCTCGACGACAAGACGCGCGCCATCGCCATGCCTGGCCTGTCGCCGCTGATTTCCGGCACCATCAAGGTGGCAATCGACAAGAGCGGCGAAGGCGGCAGCCAGAACGTCGACGTCGACCTGACGAGCGCCAGGCTGGACATTCCCTGGGCAGGCTGGAGCAAGGGGCCGGGCATTCCCGCCAATGCCACTTTTACCATGAGCAAGTCCGGCGATACCACGACGCTGTCCGACTTCGACCTCGACGGAAAGAGCTTTTCGGTCGAAGGCGATGTCGTCCTGGTCAAGGGCGCGCTGTCTTCGGCCCGCTTCAGCAAGGTCGCCTTGAACCGTGGCGACGATGTCGCCGTGACGGTGAAGCGGTCGGGCAAGGGCTTTGCCGTCGATGTCAGCGGCAACGCGCTCGATGCCCGCTCGCTGATCAAGCAGTTCACCTCCGATGTCGATACCGCCACCAAAACCACCGGCACGGACGCGGTTTCGGTCAGCGCCGACGTCAATTCGCTAACCGGGTTCCATGACGAGGTCCTGTCCAATTTGAAGCTCGACTACAGTGCCGCCGGCTCCAGGGTGAACAGGCTCAAGGTCAGCGCCGCGGCAAGTTCCGGCGCCGCCATCACCATCAGCAATACGGCAGGCAATGGTGCTCGCGCGCTCACCATGAAGTCGGCCGACGCAGGCGCCATATTGCGCTTCCTCAACATCTACGAGCACATGGAAGGCGGATCGATCACGCTGGCGCTGAGCGGCACAGCCGACGGCCCGATGCGGGGACAGGTCGATTCGAGCAACTTCTTTATCGTCAATGAACCCAAGCTCGCCTCCATCGTCTCGACCACGCCAACCGGCGACAGCCGCAGCTTGAACGAAGCGGTCAAGGGCAAGATCGACACTTCGCGGGTAAAATTCGAGCGCGGCTTTACCGAGATCGACAAGGGGTCGGGCTATTTGAAATTGGCGAATGGCGTGCTGCGCGGCCCGCGCATCGGCACCACCTTCCAAGGCACGCTCTACGACCAGAACAACAATATGGACATGACCGGAACCTTCATGCCGGCCTATGGCCTCAACCGCATCTTCGGCGAGTTGCCGCTGGTCGGCGCTCTGCTCGGCAATGGCCGCGACCGCGGGCTGATCGGCGTCACCTACCGGCTTAAGGGCAACGCCAACAAGCCGGTGCTGGACATCAACCCGCTATCGGTAATCGCGCCGGGCATTTTCCGGTCGATCTTCGAGTATCGCTGAGGATCCCAGAAGACGGCTCAGGCAGGCCGCACAAGCACGTGCTTTTTCTTGCCCACTGAAAGCTTTGCGACGTTTTCCGGACTCAAATCCTGAGGCGTCACCATCCGCCGGTCGTCCGCCACCGGCTGGTCGTTGAGGCGCACGGCGCCACCCTGTATGTGACGCCTTGCCTCGCCGTTGGACCCGGCAAGGCCCCCGCTGACCAGCAGCGACAGGATGCCGATGCCGGCTTCCAGCGCGGCGCCGTCCACTTCCACGGTCGGCAGCGTTTCGGCCGTCACGCCTTCCTCGAACGTCTTGCGCGCGGTCTCCTCGGCTTGTTGCGCCGCCTCGCGGCCGTGCACGATGGCCGTGGTTTCGGTGGCCAGCACCTTCTTGGCCTCGTTGATCTCCGAGCCGCCAAGGGCGGCCAACCGCGCGATCTCCGAAAGCGGCAGCCGGGTGAAGATCTTCAGGAAGCGCTCGACGTCGGCATCCTCGGTGTTGCGCCAGTATTGCCAGAAATCATAGGGCGAGAAGAGGTCGCCGTTCAGCCACACCGCGCCCTTGGCCGATTTGCCCATCTTGGCGCCCGACGATGTCGTCAGCAGCGGCGTGGTCAGCGCATAAAGCTGCGGCGTGCCCATGCGGTGGCCGAGATCGACGCCGTTGATGATGTTGCCCCACTGGTCCGAACCGCCCATCTGCAGCCGGCAGTCGTGGCGGCGGCTGAGCTCGACGAAATCATAGCCTTGCAGGATCATGTAGTTGAATTCGAGGAAGGACAGCGACTGTTCGCGCTCGAGCCGCAGCCTGACGCTGTCGAAGGTCAGCATCCGGTTGACCGAAAAGTGGCGGCCGACATCGCGCAGGAACTCGACATAGTTGAGCTTCATCAGCCAGTCGGCATTGTTGACCATGATGGCGTCATTGCCAGTGTCGCCGAAGCGCAAGATGCGGCCAAAAATTCGCTTGATGCCTTCGATGTTGGTGGCGATCGCCTCGGGCGTCAAAAGGCTGCGCTGGTCGTCACGGAAGGAAGGGTCGCCGATCATCGAGGTGCCGCCGCCCATCAGTGCGATCGGCCGGTGGCCGGTCTCCTGCATCCAGTAGAGCATGGTCGCCGATATCAGATTGCCGATGTGCAGGCTGGTCGCCGTGGCGTCGTAGCCGACATAGGCGGTCACGGTTTCCTTCGCGAAAAGTTGATCCAGCCCGGCCTCATCCGAAATCTGGTGGATGAAGCCGCGCTCGCTCATGACGCGCAGGAAATCGGACTTGAAGGCGGGCATTGTTTCTTCCTGAAAGCGCCGGGTCCGAACGGCCCGGCATGGCCTGAACGCGGGCGTTTAGCATCCAAGCGCGTCAAGCAAAAGTGGTTTCCGATTTTGCGCCGGCATGGACAGCCTATTCTGCACTGCCGCGCATGCTTGCTTCATCCTGTCGGCTGGCGTAATGAGGCGCCGCGCCAACGGGTTCGATCCGCTGGAACGGCACCGCACGGCATCCACCGAATGCCATATCTTGTGACAGAGCCCGACGCGATATGCCGGACGCATTGATATCCATCGTCATTCCCTGCCGCAACGAGGCGGCGAACCTGCCGCTGCTGATCGACGAGATCGAGGCGGCGATGACCGGGCGCGACTTCGAAATCATCGTTGTCAATGACGGTTCGACTGACGACACCGCTTCGGTGCTTGCCGCTGAAGCCGCCACACGTCCGTTTCCGCTTCGGCAGCTTCGGCACGAAAAATCCGCCGGCCAGTCGCTTTCGGTGCGCTCGGGCGCCTGGGCGGCGCGCGGCTCGATAATCGCCACCATCGACGGCGACGGCCAGAACGACCCGCAATATATCCCCGTGCTGGTCGATGCGCTGCGTCGGGCAGGGCCCGATTTCGGCGCCGCGCAGGGGCAGCGGTTGAAGCGCCGCGACAGCAAGATCAAGCAATTGGCATCGCGTTTCGCCAACTGGCTGCGCGGCGCGATCCTGCATGACGACACCCGCGACACCGGTTGCGGCCTGAAGGCCATCCACACCGATATTTTGCGCAAACTGCCGTTTTTCGACGGCACGCATCGTTTCGTTCCGGCGCTGGTCATCCAGGAAGGCTACCGCGTCGTCCATTGCGACGTCGTCGACCGCTCCCGCCGCCACGGCAAGTCGAATTACGGCATCTTCGATCGCGGCCTGCAGGGCGCGCTCGATCTCGCCGGCGTCTGGTGGCTTCGGCGCCGGCGCCGCAGAATGCCAAAGGTAGAGGAAATCACGCATGGCTAACGTGTTTCAGGAATTGGCGACCTGGCTGCACCAGGTTTTCGTCAAGCAGTTCGACGCCTGGGTTCTGCTCGGCTTCGTTGCCCAGTTCTTCTTCACCATGCGCTTCCTGGTGCAGTGGATCGCTTCGGAAAAGGCCAAGCGCAGCGTCGTGCCGATCGCTTTCTGGTTCTTCTCGCTGTTCGGCGGCGGGCTGCTGCTGGTCTACGCCATCCAGCGTGAGGATCCGGTGTTCATCGCCGGCCAGGCCATGGGCATGGTGATCTATGTCAGAAATTTATGGCTCATCGCCAATGAGCGCAAGGCGGCGATGACCAAGGTCGACTGAGCCACCAGTCCCGCCAAATCCAGTCTGTCCGGTGTTGACCAGTCTGTCCGGTGTCGAAATGAGCAGGAACTACATCTTTCTCTTCCTGTTCAGCCTCGTGATGACGGCGTCGGGACTGGCCTCTTTGCCGCCGCTCGACCGCGACGAGCCGCGCTTCGTCCAGGCGACCAAGCAGATGACGGAGACCGGCGACTATGTCGACATCCGCTTCCAGGACGCGTCGCGCTACCAAAAGCCGATCGGCATCTACTGGCTGCAATCGGCGGCGGTGACGCTGAGCGGCGAGGGGGCACAGGCGCCGATCTGGATTTACCGGCTGATCTCGGCGCTGGGCATCGCCATCGCCGTCGTCACAATCGCCTGGACCGGGGCCAATCTGTTCGGCGCCAATGCCGGTCTTGCCGCCGGCCTGGTCATGGCGGCGATTTTCGCTACCGCCTTCGAAGGCCGCGACGCCAAGACCGACGCGATGCTGCTTGCCTGCTGCGTTCTGGCGCAAGGCGCGCTGGCGCAGATTTATCTGGCATCGCGCCGCAACGAGCCTGTCGCCGGCCATCTGCCGTGGATTTTCTGGGCTGCGCAGGGCGCGGCGATCCTCATCAAGGGGCCGATTGCACCGCTGCTGTCGGCGCTGACGGTGCTCACGCTGGTTGCTTTCGAGCGCGACTGGCGCTGGCTGGCGAGGCTGAAAGCCGGGCGTGGGCTGATTCTGGTGCTGTTGATCGTGCTGCCTTGGCTCGCCCTCATCACCTGGAAGAGCAACGGCGCCTTCCTGCAGCAGGCCGTCGGCAAGGATATGCTCGGCAAGGTCGCGCAAGGCGAGGAGTCGCACGGCGTTCCGCCGGGCTTCTACGTGCTGACCTATTGCCTGTTCATGTGGCCGTTCGGCCTTGTGGCGCTCGGCGCTGGACTGCAGGCGCTCAACCGATTGCGCGACGATCCGCGCCTGCGTTTCTGCCTCGCCTGGTACGTTCCGTTCTGGCTCGTCTTCGAATTGATCCCGACGAAACTGCCGCATTATGTGCTGCCGGCCTATCCCGGCATGGCCCTGCTCATCGGCTGGCTTTTGACGCTGACGCCGCAAGAGGCAAATGCGCCGCTCAGGCGCTGGCAGACATGGCTGTGGTGGGCGACCGCATTCGGCACCGTTCTGGTGACAGTCGGTCTCGCCGTGCTTTGCGTCGGTGCGCCGATCTATCTCATGAACACATTTTTATGGTGGAGCGTTCCGGCCGCCGCGGCAGCATTGGGCGCCGGCTACCTCGCTGTTTCGCGCCAGACGCTGGTGCCGCTGGTCCGCATCGGCGGGGCTGCGGTTTGCGCCGGTATAACCTACGCCTTGCTGTTCGGTGACATCGTGCCGTCACTGAAACCGATTTGGATGAGCCGGGAAATCGAGGCGGCGGTTCGCGCCGATCGTCCCTGTGAGATGAGCGTGCTCGCCTCCGCGCAATATCACGAACCGAGCCTGGTATTTCTGGTGGGCACAAAGACGGTACTGACCGATGTCGACGGGGTTGCGCAACATCTGCTTGGCGATCCGGCCTGCGCGCTGGGCCTGGCGCCGGTCGGCGATCAAAAACGGCTGGATGACCTGCTGGCAGGGCAAGGCAAGAAGGCCAGCCGCGTCGCCGAGATCGACGGCATCAACTATTCGTCAGGTGATAAATTGTCGCTCGGCCTGTACCGTGTGGCGAACTGATACCTCTTCGATGATCGCGCCGAGCTCCGCATGTTGATGAAGTCGCCATCACCGGCGCGTGCCGCTATGCCTGCCATGCTCCGGCAGTCTGTCGATAATTTCCGCGATACTTTCGGGATTGTACGGCATCGCCTGGCGACGCGCCCGGCGCGCTACCCGAAAATCCTGTGGTCGGTCTGGGTGGTGGCCTGGCTTTTGCTGACGGTCGCGGTGTCGCTCCGTTTCGACCATCTTGCGGGCACCATGGCGAGGCAGTGGGCTTCAGGCTCGACCAATGTCTTTCGCATCGCCGCGTTTTTTACCTTCTTCGGCCTCGGCGGCTGGTATCTTGTCCCGTCGGTACTGGTGCTGATTGCGGCGAATCTGGCGGATTGGCGCAGCCTTTCCCGGCGCGCGCGGATGACCTTCTACAACTGGACCTGCTTTGCTTTCATGGTGCTGGGTTCGATCGCACTCTCGGCCATGGTCGTCAACGTGCTGAAATATGGCGTGGGCAGAGCCAGGCCGATGAATTTCGACAAGCTCGGCGATCTGTCGCTGCATCCTTTTTCCTTGGAGGCGCGCTTTGCCAGCTTCCCGTCCGGCCATGCCACGACCATGGGCGTCATTTTCGGCATTGCACTGCTGTTGTTGCCCCAGCGCAGATGGGTGCTGCTGGCTGCAACCTTGTCGGTCGCATCGACCCGGATCTTTATCGGCGCGCACTATCCGAGCGACACTGTCGCCGGCTTCGGCCTTGGCTGTGCTGTTGCCATCGTTTGCGCGATGGTGCTTGGCCGGCTGGGATGTATCTTCCGCTACACGGCGTCGGGGTTGCCGGTGGCAAAAACTACGTTCCGCCTATTCCGTCTGGCTCGCAAACCAAACCAAAACGATGCGCCGAGACAGACGAATTTCCGCATTGGAGCAGCGCCGGCAAGCAACTGAATTGCTGACGCCTTTGGAACCATCTAAGACCACCCCAGCTAGCTGTCGATGCCACCCCAGCTCCGCACCAGCCGAGCCATGTCAGGCGCGCCGGCGGCTTCCTTCTCCAGCCCTTCGGCGACACCGACGCGGTCGGCGACGGGCCGGTTCTGGCTGACTTTCCACTTGCCGCTGATTTCGGCGATCTCGATCTCAAGCCCGATGATGCCCTTGATCTGCGACTGGATGAAGGTCGGCGGCGCATCGGTCACCGCCCAGGGTGCCTCGCGGGCGCCTTCCTGTGACAGCGTCAGCTCGGTGATCTGCTGTGCGATCCAGGCGGAATCCTCGATCACTCTGACCGTTCCTCGCACCTGGACAATGGCGTAGTTCCAGGTCGGCACGACCTTGCCGGTCTCGCGCTTGGTCTCGTACCAGGACGGCGTCACGTAGGCGTCGGCGCCCTGGAAGACGACCAGCACCGGCGATGTCGGATTGTCGGCCAGCTGACGCCATTGCGGGTTGGCCCTGGCCAGATGGGCGCGCAGCCGGCCATTCGGCCCAACCTCGGCATCAAGCAGGAAGGGAATGGCATTGGCGACCGGGCCATCGGCGCCGTTGGAGATCAGCAACCCCAGCGGATGCGTCCGGATCAGCCCGTGCAGGACGTCCGGCCGCGTTTCCTGGAAATGGGGAGGCTGGTACATGATCGGTCATGCCTTCTTGCGCTGGCTGAACCGGCATTGTGCACCGTTCAGCCGAGCCGCGCCACATGTCAGGCTGGCTTCACCGTTTGGATCAGCCGAAATGGCATTGTCGCGCCCATGATGGGCACGACTGTGACGGCATCGGACCGGGAGTTTTTGTTTTGACGCAATTCCGGACGGAAAACCCGTTTACACTTTTCCTGGAATTGCTCTTAGCGCAGCCGCTTCGGCCGCGGATCGGACAATTCGCCGGCCAGCCGTCGGTCGAGATAGTCGGCGCATTCCTCGAGCAGCAGATCGGCGTCGTTGGCGAAGAAGTGGTTGGCGCCTGGCAAGGTCTTCTGCGTGATGGTGATGCCCTTTTGCGTGTGCAGCTTGTCGACCAGGCCCTGCACATCCTTGGGCGGCGCCACCTTGTCGGCATCGCCATGGATGATCAGACCCGATGACGGGCAGGGCGCCAGGAACGAGAAATCATAGGTGTTGGGCTGCGGCGCGATCGAGATGAAGCCCTCGATCTCGGGCCGGCGCATCAGAAGCTGCATGCCGATCCAGGAGCCGAAGGAATAACCGGCCACCCAGCAGCTCTTGGAATCCGGATGCAGCGACTGCACCCAGTCGAGCGCTGCGGCGGCATCCGACAATTCGCCGGTGCCGTGGTCGAATTCGCCCTGGCTGCGGCCGATGCCGCGGAAGTTGAAGCGAAGCGTGGTGAAATCGCGCTTCTGGAACATGTAGAAGAGGTCATAGACGATCTTGTTGTTCATCGTGCCGCCGAATTGCGGATGCGGATGCAACACGATGGCAATCGGCGCGCTCTTCTCCTTGGAAGGCTGGTAGCGGCCCTCCAGGCGGCCGGCCGGACCGGTGAAAATGACCTCAGGCATGAACTACTCCAAATGGCATACGAATGCGCGGCGCCCGGAACAACTCTTTACTCTAGCCCCAGCCCTTCCGGGCCTTGACGCAGGGCAAGCGTCTTCTTAGAAGCTAGTTTAGAATTGTTCAAAACTGGATAGCCAGCCGTGACGGCCCGGCCATCCTCGCCGCAAGCCGCGTAAATAGGACGTCTTGCCTTGCAATTTCAAGGAAATAACGCGCTATCCTTGCGGAAAGGGTCTTGACGGGATCGATTGGGTGAAAATGGCCGCAGCACGCGCCTATCTCGACTACAATGCCAGCGCGCCGCTCATTGCCGAGGCGCGCGAGGCGATGATTGCCGCGCTCGATCTCGTCGCCAATCCGTCGTCGGTGCATGCCGAGGGGCGCGCGGCGCGGCGCCTGATCGACACTGCCCGGCGCGATGTGGCAGCACTTGTCGGCGCCAAGGCCGAGCATGTCGTCTTCACCTCCGGCGCGACGGAAGCCGCATCGACGCTGCTGACACCGGATTGGCGGATGGGCCGTGGCACGGTGCGCATGAGCCGGCTCTATGTCTGCGAGGCCGACCACCCTTGCCTGTTGAACGGCGGCCGCTTCCCGGCAACACAGGTTTCGCGGATCGGCGTCGACGCCGATGGCATCGCTGACCTCGCTCAGCTGACAGCCGCTCTGGCCGCGCATGACAAGGCCGAAGGCCTGCCGTTGGTCGCGATCCATGCTGCCAACAACGAGACCGGCGTCATCCAGCCGATTGATCGCATCGCCGCGATCGTCAATGCGGCGGGCGGCATTCTGGTGGTCGACGCGGTGCAGGCTGCGGGCCGTGTTCCCATCGATATGTCAGCGGCTTACGCCGACTATTTGATTCTGTCTTCGCACAAGATCGGCGGCCCCAAGGGTGTCGGCGCCGTCGTTGCGGCAGCCGATCTGATGATGCCGAAGCCGCTGATCAATGGCGGCGGCCAGGAAAAGGGCCATCGCGGCGGCACCGAAAACCTGGCGGCCATCGCCGGCTTTGGCGCCGCGGCGCGGCAGGCTTTGGCTGGACTGAAAGACGTCGAAGCGATCGCGCAACGCCGCGGCGAGGTCGAGAAAACACTCAAAACGCTGGTGCCGGACGCAGAAATCTTCGGAACCGGCGCGCCAAGGCTTGCCAATACGACATTCTTCGCTATTCCCGGCATCAAGGCCGAGACGGCGCAGATCGCGTTCGATCTGGCTGGCGTTGCGCTGTCGGCGGGATCGGCCTGTTCGTCGGGCAAGGTCGGGCCGAGCCATGTGCTGAAAGCCATGGGTCATGGCGACAGCCTGGGCGCTTTGCGCGTGTCCATCGGCCACGCAACGAGTGCCGGGGATATCGAACTGTTCCGTGCTGCGCTGGCCGGTATTGCCCAGCGCCGGGCGGGCAGGGAACAAGCCGCCTGAGGCGGCGACAAAGAATTCAGGCCTCGCGGCCTGGTAGAGCCGTGCGTTTGCAAGTGGCCGGGTGAATTCCCGGCCGAGACGCACTATATGAAACTTACGCCGCCTTCGGCGCCTCATGGGCAGCCCTCGGCGATGCCATAGTTTGAAAACTGTCGGGCCTTGACCCCGGCGTGGATGGAGAACGCTTATGCCTGCTGTGCAGGACACGATCGATCGGGTCCGAAAGATCGACGTCGACCAGTACAAATACGGATTCCAGACAGAGATCGCGATGGACAAGGCCCCCAAGGGCCTGAGCGAAGACATTATTCGCTTCATCTCGGCCAAGAAGGATGAACCGTCCTGGATGCTGGAATGGCGTCTGGAAGCCTATCGGCGCTGGTTGACCCTGGAAGAGCCGACCTGGGCGCGCGTCCATTATCCGAAGATCGACTTTCAGGACCTCTATTACTACGCGGCGCCCAAGAGCACGCCCGGCCCGACCTCGCTGAGCGACGTCGATCCCGAGCTGTTGAAGGTCTACGAGAAGCTCGGCATTCCGCTGCGGGAACAAGAAATCCTCGCCGGCGTGCAGAAAACCGACGTCTCCGATCTCGAGGAGCCCAGCGACAACGTCTACAAATCGGGCCGTGTCGCCGTCGACGCGGTGTTTGATTCCGTTTCCGTCGTCACCACGTTCAAGAAGGAACTGGCGCAGGCCGGCGTCATCTTCTGCTCGATCTCGGAAGCCATCCGCGAGCATCCGGAGCTGGTGCAGAAATATCTCGGCTCGGTCGTGCCGACATCCGACAATTTCTACGCCACGCTGAATTCGGCTGTCTTCACCGACGGCTCGTTCGTCTTCGTGCCCAAGGGCGTGCGCTGCCCGATGGAGCTGTCGACCTATTTCCGCATGAACGAGAAGAACACCGGCCAGTTCGAGCGCACGCTGATCATCGCCGAGGAGGGGGCTTACGTCTCCTATCTCGAAGGCTGCACGGCGCCGCAGCGCGACGAGAACCAGCTGCATGCCGCCGTCGTCGAACTGGTGGCGCTCGACGATGCCGAGATCAAATATTCGACGGTGCAGAACTGGTACCCCGGCGATGCCGAGGGCAAGGGCGGCATCTACAATTTCGTCACCAAGCGCGGCGACTGCCGCGGCCACCGTTCGAAGATCTCGTGGACGCAGGTCGAGACCGGTTCGGCGATCACCTGGAAATATCCCAGCTGCATCCTGCGCGGCGACGATTCCTCCGGCGAGTTCTATTCGATCGCTGTGTCGAACGGCTACCAGCAGGTCGATAGCGGCACCAAGATGATCCATCTCGGCAAGAACACGTCGAGCCGCATCATCTCCAAGGGCATTGCCGCCGGCTTCTCGCAGAACACCTATCGCGGCCAGGTCTCGGCGCACCGCAAGGCGACCAACGCCCGCAACTTCACCAATTGCGATAGTCTCCTGATCGGCGACCAGTGCGGCGCGCACACCGTGCCCTACATGGAAGCCAAGAATTCGACGGCGCAGTTCGAGCATGAGGCGACGACGTCAAAGATTTCCGAGGACCAGAAGTTCTACGTCATGCAGCGCGGCATCCCGGAAGAGGAGGCGATCGCGCTGATCGTCAACGGCTTCGTCAAGGATGTCATCCAGCAGCTGCCGATGGAGTTCGCGGTCGAAGCGCAGAAGCTTATCGGCATCAGCCTCGAGGGCTCGGTCGGCTGACCGGACAATATATCCAGGAAAGAAAAAATGCTTGAGATCAAGAACCTGCATGCCCGCATCGTCGATGACGGCACCGAGATCATCCGCGGCCTGAACCTGACGGTGAAAAACGGCGAGGTCGCTGCCATCATGGGTCCGAACGGCTCGGGCAAATCGACGCTGTCCTACATCCTCGCCGGCCGTGAGGACTATGAGGTCACCGAAGGCGACATCCTCTATAACGGCCAGTCGATCCTCGAAATGGATCCGGCCGAGCGCGCCACCGCGGGCATCTTCCTCGCCTTCCAGTATCCGATGGAGATACCTGGCGTCGCGACCATGGAATTCCTGAAAGTGGCGATGAACGAGCAGCGCAAGGCGCGCGGCGAGGAGCCGCTGAAGATCCCGGAATTTTTGAAGCGGGTGAAAGAGGCGGCAGCCTCGCTCTCGATGGAGATGGCGATGCTCAAGCGGCCGCTCAATGTCGGCTTTTCCGGCGGCGAGAAGAAGCGGGCCGAGATCCTGCAGATGAAGCTGCTGGAGCCAAAGCTCTGCGTGCTCGACGAGACCGATTCCGGCCTCGACATCGATGCGCTGAAGATCGTCTCGGACGGCGTCAACGCGCTGCGTTCGGCCGACCGTGCCATCATCGTCATCACCCACTACCAGCGCCTGCTCGAGCACATCGTGCCCGATAGCGTGCACGTCCTATACAAGGGCCAGGTGATCAAGTCCGGCGACAAGTCGCTGGCGCTCGATCTCGAAGCCAATGGCTATGCCGGCGTGATCGGCGAAGCCGCGTGAGACGCCAGAAGGCCATTTTATGCTGAAAGGCGGGGCAAAACTGATGAATATGCATACACAACCCCAGCGCACGCAGGCCGAAACGGCGTTGATCGACGCTTTCGGCGAGCGTCTGTCGTTGCTGCCGGGTGACGGCGCGGTGATGCTGAAGCGCGACGACGCCATCGAGGCGATCAAGCACGGGCTGCCGACGCGGCGCATCGAATCCTGGCATTACACTGACCTGCGCCGGCTGTTGACCGCGGTGCCGGCATTCGATCCGACGGCCGCCGCCAAAACGCTAACGCCCATCGTCGAAGGTTCCGCCGTGCTGGCGGTTCTGAACGGCGTCTCGAGTGCGAAATTCCCCGCGATCGAGGGCGTGACGATCCAGCGCCTGTCGGAAAAGCTGACCGACGGCTCGATTGCACCCGGCCTCGAGCCCTATGGCAGCGATGACGCCATCGGCGCGCTGAACACTGCTTTCGTCGCCGACGGCTATTTCGTCGACATCGCCGATGGCGCAGCACTGGAAAAGCCGATCGAATTGCAGAACCTGCAAGCCGGCGGACAGACCCATGTGCGCTTTCCCGTGCGTGTCGGCGCCGGCGCCAAGGCTGCGATCGTCGAGCGTCAGGCGGGCGAGGGCGCGGCTCTGGCCAGCTCCGTCAGCCAGCTGGTGTTGGGCGAGGGCGCCGAGGTGACCTGGCTGATCATCCAGGAACAGCCGGAAACGGCCACCCATCTGGCGCAGTTCAAGGCGCATCTCGGCAAGAATTCGAAGCTGACGCTGTTCTTCATGAATGCCGGCGGCAAGCTTGTGCGCCAGGAGATCGTGGTGAAGACCACGGGCGAAGGCGCCGATTTCAAATTGCGCGGCATCAACCTTCTGGCCGGCGACACCCACACCGACGTGACCATGGTGCTCGACCATGCCGTGCCGCATACGACATCGACGGAAGTGATCCGCAATGTGGTGACCGGCAAGGCGCGCGGCGTCTTCCAGGGCCGCATCAACGTCCACCAATACGCGCAGAAGACCAACGCTAAGATGGCCTGCAACACGCTGCTTTTGTCGGATGATGGCGAGTTCTCGACCAAGCCGGAGCTGGAAATCTTCGCCGACGACGTCATCTGCGGCCACGGCGCGACCGTTACCGAGATCGACCACAACCATCTGTTCTACCTGATGGCGCGCGGCATCGACGAGAAGAGCGCCCGTGGCCTGCTGGTCAAGGCGTTCGTCGCCGAAGTGATCGAGGAACTGGACGACGAAACCATCGTCGAGGCCCTGGAAACAAGGCTGGACGACTGGTTCGTGGCCCATGGGTAAGCACCTCTTTCCCTTCTCCCCTTGTGGGGTCCGAAGGACGGGCGAGGCAAGTGACTCGCCCCGGGCGGTGGCCGAGCGAAGCTCGGTCGGATGAGGGGTGCGTGACGAAGTGAGGCGGTGCCTCAAGAGAGCTTGTAATGGACCAGAAGATCGAAACAACCCCATACGACGTCGAGGCGATCCGCCGCGACTTCCCGATCCTGTCGCGCGAAGTCTACGGCAAACCGCTGGTCTATCTCGACAATGGCGCCTCGGCGCAGAAGCCGCAGGTGGTGCTGGATACGATCCAGCACGCCTATTCCCAGGAATACGCCAACGTGCATCGCGGCCTGCATTTCCTGTCGAATGCCTCAACCGACGCCTATGAGAAGGCGCGCGAGACGGTGCGCCGTTTCCTCAATGCGCCAAGCACCGACAACATCGTCTTCACCTCCAACACGACAGCCGCCATCAACACCGTCGCTTACGGCTATGGCATGCCCAATATCGGCGCGGGCGACGAGATCGTGCTGTCGATCATGGAGCACCACTCCAACATCGTGCCGTGGCATTTCATCCGGGAGCGGCAGGGCGCCAAGCTGGTCTGGGTGCCGGTCGACGATCTCGGCATCTTCCACATCGAGGAATTCGAAAAGCGGCTGACCGACAAGACCAAGCTCGTCGCCATCACGCATATGTCGAACGCGCTGGGCACGGTAACCCCGATCAAGGAGATCGTGCGCATCGCGCATTCGCGTGGAATTCCCGTACTTGTCGACGGCAGCCAGAGCGCCGTGCACATGCCGATCGACGTCCAGGACCTCGATTGCGATTTCTTCGTCTTCACCGGCCACAAGGTCTACGGGCCCTCCGGCATCGGCGTGCTCTACGGCAAGAAGGACATTCTGCAGGGCATGCGCCCCTTCATGGGCGGCGGCGAAATGATCGAGGAGGTGACTGAAGACATCGTCACCTACAACGAGCCGCCGCACCGCTTCGAGGCCGGCACGCCGCCGATCGTGCAGGCGATTGGCCTGGGTGCAGCATTGGAATACATGGAAAAGGTTGGCCGCGAGCGCATTGCCGCCCATGAGGCCGATCTCAAGACCTATGCGCATGAACGGCTGCGCGCCATCAACTCGCTGCGCATCTTCGGCGACGCGCCGGACAAGGGCGCCATCATTTCCTTCGAATTGCAGGGCATTCATGCCCATGACGTGTCGATGGTGATAGACAGGCAAGGTGTTGCCGTCCGCGCGGGCACCCATTGCGCCCAGCCGCTGTTGAAACGCTTTGGCGTAACCTCCACATGCAGGGCATCGTTCGGCATGTATAATACCAGGGCCGAAGTCGACGCTTTGGCCGATGCGCTGGAAAAAGCGCGCAAGTTCTTCGGGTGACAGGTTCTTTGGATGACGACCATGGATGATGCGAGCCACACCACCGCGCCGGAAGCGGCCGTCAATCCGGTGGTTTCCGCCTCGGCAATTCCCGCCGACGAGCTGGCGCGGCTGACCGACGACATCGTCTCGGCGCTGAAGACGGTCTATGACCCGGAAATACCGGCCGACATCTATGAGCTCGGCCTCATCTACAAGATCGACATCGAGGACAACCGCGCGGTCAAGATCGACATGACGCTGACCGCGCCCGGCTGTCCGGTGGCCGGCGAAATGCCAGGCTGGGTGGAAAACGCCGTCGGCGCCGTCGAAGGCGTCTCCGGCGTCGAGGTCAACATGACCTTCGACCCGCCCTGGTCGCCCGACCGCATGTCGGAAGAGGCGCAGGTGGCGGTGGGCTGGTACTAGGTTGACTGAGGTTGGTGCACTTGCACCAGTGGTAAAACTTCACCATTTTAGGTGAGGAATCATTCGGCAGGCCTTGAACCTGCATGGAATGGAAGAGGAAAAAGAATGGGACGCTTCGCCGTCATCACGATGACCGAAAAGGCCGCCGACCGGGTGCGCGAGATCGTCGCCACGCGCGACAATGCGCATGGCATTCGCCTCGGCATCAAGAAGGGCGGCTGCGCCGGCATGGAATACACGGTCGACCTGGTGACCGAGCCCAATACCAAGGACGACCATATCGAACGCGACGGCGCGCATGTCTATGTCGCGCCCGAGGCTGCCCTTTTCCTGTTCGGCACCGAGATGGATTTCGAGCAGACCACGCTGCGCACCGGCTTCACCTTCCACAACCCGAACCAGAGTTCGGCCTGCGGCTGCGGCGAATCCGTCGAACTGAAGCCCGCCGACCTGAAGGCGCTGGCTGAAGCGCGCGCTTCCGCCTGATCTTTCCTTCGCCCCGTTCACGGGGAGGTGAGGAATGGTCCGCGCAGCGGGCGAAAAGCCAATTGCTTGGCTTTTCGAATGACGAACGGCCCGAAGGGCCGGATGAGGGGCAGCGCTAACCATCGGAAGTCGCGCTCCGAGTCCTCACTTCACCCACATCTTCGTCCGCTTGTGCCAGTCGGCGATCGATTCCTCGGGATAGACGTCGAACGCATTGTCCTTCTTGCCGATCACCGGCTCGACCCAACTCGCCTTGTATTTCAACATCAGATGCACCTTCTCCGGCGGCTTCGGCAACTCGCTGTCGATTGCCGAGGCGAAGGGGTGGACCAGGTCCGGCCATGTCGGATCGTAGAGCCAGAGCGCCGAACCGCACTTCTTGCAGAAATTGCGCTCGCCCGTCGAAATCTCACACTTTGGATGCTCGTCGTCCGCGATCTCGGCCTGGTAGACGCCGAGATTGCGCTTGCCCTTGATTTTCAGCGTCTTGTAATCGGCGCCGAGATTGATGGCGAAGCCGCCGCCGCCCTGCTGCTTGCGGCAGATCGAGCAGTAGCACAGCATGAACGGCACCGGCGTGTTGCTCTCCACCTCGAAATGGACGGCATCGCAGCGGCAGGATCCCTTGAGCAGCAGCGGCATGACAAAACTCCGACGGATGGCTCTCAACTTGCCAGCATGGTTTTTGGTTGCAGCCATGGCAAGCCCGGTGACATGATTGCGGCATGGACAATGAACGCATCGAAGAGCTGTTCGAAGGCCTCGGCCCGGTCAGTATCCGAAAACTGTTCGGCGGCAAGGGTATCTATTTCGACGGCGTCATCGTCGCTATCGTGCTGCGCGGCGAATTGCTGCTCAAGGCTGACGAGCAAAGCGCGCCCGACTTCGAAGCCGCCGGCTGCAAGCAATGGACCTATACCGGCACCCGCCACGGCAAGCTGGTCGCGATGCCGTACTGGAGCATTCCCGACGACGCGTTTGATGATCCTGACGAGATGAGGGTGTGGGCGCGCCGGGCGTATGAGGCGGGGCGGCGGGCGGGGAAGTGAACCGGGACCGTCGCGTTTCTTCCCACCCCCCTCTGTCCTGCCGGACATCTCCCCCGCAAGGGGGGAGATCAGTTGTCACATTGGTCTTCGCCAATCACCATCGTTGAAAATGGGAGCCTGCGGCTAAGCTGTTAATCTCCCTCCTTGCGGGGGAGATGGCCGGCAGGCCAGAGGGGGGTGCTGTCCCGCCGACGTAGGCGATCCTACAGCGCCTTGGCAATCCTCGCCGCCAGCCGCGCATTGTTCTCGACCAGCGCGATGTTGGTCTTCAAGCTCCGGCCGCCGGTCAGTTCGAGGATTTTGCCCAACAGGAACGGCGTCACCGCCTTTCCGGTCACATTCTGCACTTCCGCCGCCTTCTGCGCGGCCTCGATATAGCCGGCCATCTCGTCGGCCGGGATTTCATCGTCCTGCGGCACCGGGTTGGCGATCAGCGTGCCGCCGACCAGGCCAAGTGCCGCCCTGGTCTTGTAGAAATGCGCGATCTCTTCCGGTCTGTGCAGGGTCAGCGGCGCGCGGAACGGCGAATGCCGCGACCAGAAGGCCGGCATCGTCTCGCAGCCATGGCCAATCACCGGCACGCCGCGCGTCTCCAGCACTTCCAGGGTCTTTTCGATGTCGAGGATCGCCTTGGCGCCGGCCGAGACGACGATGACCGGGGTGCGCGCCAACTCGTCGAGATCGGCCGAGATGTCGAAGCTTTTTTCCGCGCCCTTGTGGACGCCGCCAATGCCGCCGGTGGCGAACACCTTTATCCCGACCATGTCGGCCGCGATCATGGTGGCGGCGACCGTGGTGCCGCCGGTGCGGCCTTGCGCCACCGCAAAGCCGAGATCGGCGCGCGACAGCTTCATGGCGTCGCCGGTCATCGCCAGCGACTCGCGCTCGCCGTCGGAAAGCCCGATCTTGATGCGGCCGGCGACCACGGCGATCGTCGCCGGCACCGCGCCATTGTCCAGGATTATCTTTTCGACATTGGCGGCCATGGCGCCATTGTCGGGGTAAGGCATGCCATGGGTGATGATGGTGCTTTCCAGCGCCACGACGGGGCGGCCAGCGGCGAGCGCCTCGGCCACGGGCGCGTGGAGGTCGATGAAGGGGCGGGCGCTTTGCGGTGTCATGATGGTCTCCGATCCGGAGATCCGCGCGTCCGCTTGGACGTCGCGCTCCGGCAATGGCAATTGGCCGCCCTCATGCCATTTCCTGCGCGTCGGGCACAAGAGCCAGTGCCTCGGTGAAGGTCGCAATCGTGAAGGCCGGAACCGCGTCGGCGCTTTCAATGGCCAGCGTGGCGGCGGCAACGCCCTCGCGCAATGCCTGGCGCAGGGGCAGGCCGCGCAGCAGGGCAGCGATGGTGGCGCCGGCCAGCGCGTCGCCGGCGCCGGTGACGTCGGCGACTTTTCTCGGCGCCGGCGGCAGGATAGAGAAGGCGCCGGCTTCGTCGAATCCCAGCACCGGGCCGTCGCCCGCCGTCACCACGCCACTGGTGAGGCCGCTGCAGCGCAGTCCGTCGACGGTCTCGCGCTCGGTGGCATTGGCATCGACGCCGGCCAGCACCATGGCCTCGCGCCGGTTCATGAAGACCTGCGCGAGTTCCTTCAGCACCGGTATCAGCCGCACCACCTTGGCCGGCGAAATGGCGATGGCGAACACCGGCTTGCCGGCGGCGAGCCCCACCAGCCGCTCCAGCGCCGTTGATGGCAGATTGGCGTCGCAGAGCACCGCATCGGCCTCGGCGACCACCTCGCGCACCTTGGAGCGGCGGATCTGCTTGGGGAACGCCAAATCGTAGAGCGCCATATCGGCAAAGCCGGTGATCAGCTCGCCGTCGCGATCGATCAGCGCCGTGTAGCTCGGCGTGGTGCGGTCGAGGAACACCGCCGACAGATCGGCAATGCCGGCCTCAGTGATGGCGCGCGCAACCGTCTCGGCCGAGGCATCGCCGCCGCGCACCGACAAAAGCGAGGCCGAGACGCCGCGCCGCACGAGGCTGCGCAGCGCGTTGAAGACGCCGCCGCCGACATCCTCGCGCATCGTGCCGGGGTTGGACGCCGCCGGCACGTAAGCACCGGACACCTGACCGCGCCGGTCGATATGGGCGCCGCCCACCGCCAGTATTTTTGCTGATTTCACCATGTAGGCGATATGACCTTTGTTATTCGAACCAGACAAGCGCTAGGCTGTGCGACGGAGCTTCGCAAGCAAGCCAGCGATTCGGGCGGAGCCAAACCGCCGGAGCGCCTGGCCCAATGGTGGATACATCCGGAAACGAAACCATGAGACAAAAAAAGAACAAATCCGGATAAAGATTGCTTTTCAGATATTTGACCCCTCTTGCCAAACGAGAACAAAAAAGGTACAAATAGGGCAGGGATTACGGATTGTCCGGCCTTCATTGACGACCAAGGGGTGATGTATCATGGCTCAGAATACTTTGCGGCTTGTAGAGGACAAAGCGGTGGACAAATCAAAGGCTCTGGACGCGGCGCTGTCGCAAATCGAGCGCGCCTTCGGCAAGGGCTCGATCATGCGGCTGGGCGCCAACGAGCAGGTCGTCGAGATTGAAACCGTGCCGACCGGATCGCTTGGCCTCGACATCGCGCTTGGCGTCGGTGGCCTGCCGCGCGGCCGCATTGTCGAGATCTACGGGCCGGAAAGCTCGGGCAAGACGACACTGGCGCTGCACACAGTTGCCGAAGCCCAGAAGAAGGGCGGTATCTGCGCCTTCGTCGATGCCGAGCATGCGCTCGACCCGGTCTATGCCCGCAAGCTCGGCGTCGATCTGGAAAACCTCTTGATCTCGCAGCCGGACACCGGCGAGCAGGCACTGGAAATCTGCGACACGCTGGTGCGTTCCGGCGCCATCGACGTTCTGGTGGTCGATTCGGTGGCCGCCCTGACGCCGCGCGCTGAAATCGAGGGCGAGATGGGCGATTCGCTGCCCGGTCTCCAGGCTCGTCTGATGAGCCAGGCGCTGCGCAAGCTGACCGCCTCGATCTCGCGCTCCAACACCATGGTCATCTTCATCAACCAGATCCGCATGAAGATCGGCGTCATGTTCGGTTCGCCGGAAACCACGACCGGCGGCAACGCGCTGAAATTCTACGCTTCGGTGCGCCTCGACATCCGCCGCATCGGCTCGGTCAAGGACCGCGACGAGGTCGTCGGCAACCAGACCCGGGTCAAGGTGGTCAAGAACAAGCTGGCGCCGCCCTTCAAGGTGGTCGAGTTCGACATCATGTATGGCGAGGGCGTCTCCAAGACCGGCGAACTGGTCGATCTCGGCGTCAAGGCCGGCGTGGTCGAGAAGTCCGGCGCCTGGTTCTCCTACAATTCGCAGCGTCTCGGCCAAGGTCGCGAAAACGCCAAACTGTTCCTGCGCGACAATCCCGACACGGCGCGTGAGATCGAACTTGCGCTGCGGCAGAATGCCGGGCTGATCGCCGAGAAATTTCTTGAAAATGGTGGCCCCGAGCGCGGCGAAAGCGACGACGGCTTCGAGGAAGAATCCGGCGCCATGTAGGGCACGGCCAGAGTTCGGCCATAAATCCAGTCTATTATCCGATGCTTAAGTAACCGAGTTCTTTAGTATTGCGTTTCAAACCGCCGGCCTTCGCGCCGGCGGTTTTCGTTTTTGGGCAGCGTGAAGCCGGCTTGGCAGTTGCCGGATTGGCCCAATTCCGTGTTTCTGGACAGGGTGGGGCGTGCCCGCTAAAAGGCCAAGTCAATCTTCTAAAAAGCAGAGACCAGTGTCCGCCGGCCGTGCCGGCGGTTTTCGCGAAAAGGCAGCACTCATGAGTGGCGTGAACGAGATCCGGTCGACATTCCTCGACTATTTCCGCAAGGAGGGCCACGAGGTCGTGGCCTCGAGCCCGCTGGTGCCGCGCAACGACCCGACGCTGATGTTCACCAATGCCGGCATGGTGCAGTTCAAGAACGTCTTCACCGGCCTGGAGAAGCGGTCCTATTCGCGCGCCACCACTGCGCAGAAAAGCGTGCGCGCCGGCGGCAAGCACAACGACCTCGACAATGTCGGCTACACCGCGCGCCATCTGACCTTCTTCGAAATGCTCGGCAATTTCTCCTTCGGCGACTATTTCAAGGAGCGCGCCATCGAACTGGCCTGGAACCTGATCACCAAGGAGTTCGGGCTGAACAAGGACAAGCTGCTGGTCACCGTCTATCACACCGATGACGAGGCGGCCGGCTTCTGGAAGAAGATCGCCGGTTTCTCCGATGACCGCATCATCCGCATCCCGACCTCCGACAATTTCTGGGCTATGGGCGACACCGGACCGTGCGGGCCGTGCTCGGAAATCTTCATCGACCGTGGCGAGCACATCTGGGGCGGCCCTCCCGGCAGCCCGGAGGAGGATGGCGACCGCTTCCTTGAATTCTGGAACCTGGTGTTCATGCAATATGAGCAGGTCACCAAGGATGAGCGCATCGACCTGCCGCGGCCGTCGATCGACACCGGCATGGGCCTGGAGCGCATGGCCTCCATCCTGCAAGGGGTGGAGAGCGTCTTCGAGACCGACCTGTTCCGTCATCTGATCGATGCGGCCTCGTCAGCGCTCGGGCAGGGCCCGGACAAGGAGACGGTCGCCTCCTTCCGCGTCATTGCCGATCATCTGCGCTCGTCCTCCTTCCTGGTTGCCGACGGCGTGCTGCCGTCGAACGAAGGCCGCGGCTATGTGCTGCGCCGCATCATGCGCCGCGCCATGCGCCATGCGCAGTTGCTCGGCGCCAAGGAGCCGTTGATGTGGAAGCTGGTGCCGGCGCTAGTGCGTGAGATGGGCCAGGCCTATCCCGAACTGCTGCGCGGCGAACAGCTGATTACCGAGACGCTGAAGCTCGAGGAGACCAGGTTCCGCAAGACGCTGGTGCGCGGCCTCGGCCTGCTCTCGGAGGCGACAGATACGCTGCACGCCGGCGATATGCTGGATGGCGAGACGGCGTTCAAGCTCTATGACACGTACGGCTTCCCGCTCGATCTGACGCAGGACGCACTGCGCCAGCGCAACATCTCGGTCGACCTTGCCGGCTTCACCCATGCGATGGAGCAGCAGAAGGCCGAAGCGCGCAAGCATTGGGCTGGCTCCGGCGACGCGGCCACCGAGACCATCTGGTTTTCTGTACGCGAGAAGGCCGGCGCCACCGAATTCCTCGGCTACGAGACCGAACAGGCGGAAGGCCTCATCCAGGCCCTGGTCAAGGACGGCAAGACAGTCGATAGCGCCGGCAAGGGCGACGCGGTGGCGGTGGTCGTCAACCAGACGCCGTTCTATGGCGAGTCGGGCGGCCAGATGGGCGACACCGGCATCATCTCCGGCGAAGGTTTCTCGATCGAGGTTTCCGACACGCAGAAAAAGGCCGACGGCCTGTTCGTGCATCTGGGCAAGGTGACGAACGGCACGGTCAAGCCAGGTGCAGCCGTCGAGCTGAAGGTTGACCATGCGCGCCGCACCCGGCTGCGTGCCAACCATTCGGCAACGCATCTGATCCATGAGGCGCTGCGCGAGGTGCTGGGCACCCATGTCGCGCAGAAAGGTTCGCTGGTCGCGCCCGAGCGCCTGCGCTTCGACATCTCGCACAACAAGCCGATCTCGGCCGAAGATCTCGAAGAGGTCGAGCGCATGGCCAACGAAATCGTCGTCCAGAACAGCCCGGTGACGACGCGCCTGATGTCGGTCGATGACGCCATTGCCGAGGGCGCCATGGCGCTGTTCGGCGAGAAATATGGTGACGAGGTGCGTGTCGTCTCGATGGGCACCGGCGTGCATGGCGCCAAGGCCAATAGACCCTATTCCGTCGAACTTTGTGGCGGCACCCATGTCCGGGCGACCGGCGATATCGGCCTGGTCCGTGTCGTCTCCGACAGCGCGGTCGCCGCCGGCGTGCGCCGCATCGAGGCGCTGACCGGCGAAGCCGCGCGCAAACATCTCGATGAGCAGGACAGGCGCCTGAAGGCAACTGCGGCCGTGCTGAAGATCTCGCCGGCCGACGTGCCGGCGCGTGTCGAGACGCTGCTCGAGGAGCGCAAGAAGCTCGAGAAGGAGCTGAGCGAAGCGCGCAAGAAACTCGCGCTGGGCGGTGGTGCCGCGGCCGATGCTCCGGCCACCACCGAAACCGTCGCCGGTATCGGCTTCCTCGGCAAAGCGGTTTCCGGCGTGTCGCCGAAGGATTTGAAGCCGCTGGCCGATGCCGGCAAGACATCGCTCGGCTCCGGCGTCGTCGTCTTCGTCGGTGCGGGCGAAGACAACAAGGCAAGCGTCGTGGTCGCCGTGACGGACGATCTCGTCGGCCGCTTCAGCGCTGTCGATCTGGTGCGCGTTGCCTCGGCCGCATTGGGCGGGCAGGGCGGCGGCGGACGGCCCGACATGGCGCAAGCCGGCGGTCCGGACGCCTCGAAGGCCAATGATGCGATCGCCGCGGTGAGGGCGGCGCTGGAGGCAGCCTGAAAGCCACCCTATGTCGTATCTGGTTCGTGTGCGGCTTTCCGGCCTTCGCCGCCGTGCTTGCCATTCTGTGGCTGATAGTGGCAAGCCGGCAATCAGCTCTTAGACGGTCCGTCTAGCTAGTCTAGTTCTTTTCGCCGCCTTCAGGGCGCGCGTCATTCTGCTGGAATCGCCCCAGGTGGACAGCCAGATCAGCACGTCCGTGGCGATCGAAATCAGCGACCGTAAAAAGTTCAGCGCCGGGCCGGGCGATTTCAGCTGCTCTTCGGCGTGATGGAGATGGGCGAGCTCTTCCTCGCGGATCGCCAGGATGATGCCTTGCAAGTCGTGGTCGCGATTGGCGAGGAAAAACAGCTGATCGTCCAGATGGCGATGCACCGCCGCTTCAACCGCCGCCGTGCAGGCCCAGATGCCTTGCGGACCGAGCAGGGCGGTGACAGAACCCAGCAGCCAGCCACCCCAGCTCCAGAATTGCATCACCCGGCACGGTCGCGCCTTCCGCGCCGGCATGGCGGCACGGAAGGCGGCGCAATGCGTGCGCTCGTGCCCGAGCATCTCCGACAAGGATGGCACGCAATCCGGCCAGAAGCGCCTGGCGACAAGAATCTGCGCCGAATAGATCCTGATCGCACCGAACTCACCGGCGTGGTTGACCCTGACAATTCTGGCGATGGTGAGCGCGTCCTGGCGAGATGGGTCAGCCATGGCCCGAACCCATATCAGCCCGCCGCCAGGCTCGGACGTTTTGCGATGCCGTCCCACCAGGCCTGGATGTCGGCGAACGCCGCAAGCAGCTTTTGCCCGTCGGCGACCTTGACGAAATAGGCGATGATGGATGCCGCATGCAGGTCGGCCAGCGTCAGCTGGTCGCCGAGCAGCCACGGCCCGGGAGGCTTGAGTGCGGTGAGCACCCGCAGCACCGTTTCCGCCTGGCGCAGCCCGTTGGCGACCAGTGCCTCGTCTGGCGCTTCCTTCTCAAGCCGCTCGACGGCGACGTCCCAGACCATCGATCTGTAGGCATAGGCGTCGAGCATGCCGATGATCTGGTTCATCGTTGCGCGGGTGCGGGCGTCTTTTGGCTGCAGTGCCGGGCCGTCGAACGCCTCGTCGACATAGCGGGCGATTGCGCTGGTTTCGAACAGGCGAAACCCGTCATGCTCGACGGCCGGAATGCGGCCGAAAGGGTGATGCTCGAAGTACCAGGCGGGAGTGCCCTCGGCGGCAAAGACATCGACCGGCACAAGGTCGTAGTCGATGCCTTTTTCCGCCAGCACGAGGCGGACGATGCGCACATAGACGCTGTAGTCCGCCCCGTAGACGACCGGCTTGGCCATGGCTGCCGGCTTACGCCATCGCCTTCTGCAAATTCTCGTCGATCTTGTCGAGGAAGCCGGTGGTCGACAGCCATGGTTGGTCGGGACCGATCAAGAGCGACAGGTCCTTGGTCATGAAGCCGCTCTCAACCGTCTGGATGCAGACCTTCTCCAGCGTGTCGGCAAATCGCTTCAACTCGGCATTATCGTCGAGCTTGGCGCGGTGGGCGAGGCCGCGCGTCCAGGCGAAGATCGAGGCGATCGAATTGGTCGAGGTTTCCTCGCCCTTCTGGTGCTGGCGATAGTGGCGCGTCACGGTGCCGTGCGCGGCCTCCGCTTCCACCGTCTTGCCGTCCGGCGTCATCAGCACGGAGGTCATCAGGCCAAGCGAGCCAAAACCTTGCGCCACCGTGTCGGACTGGACGTCGCCGTCATAATTCTTGCAGGCCCAGACGTAGCCGCCAGACCATTTCAGGGCGGAGGCCACCATGTCGTCGATCAGCCGGTGCTCGTACCACAGCTTCTTCGCCTTGAACTCGGCCTCGAATTCAGCCTCGTAGACCTCCTGGAAAATGTCCTTGAAGCGGCCATCATAGGCTTTGAGGATGGTGTTCTTGGTCGAGAGATAAACCGGATAATTGCGCAGCAGGCCGTAATTCAGCGAGGCGCGGGCGAATTCGCGGATGGAGTCGTCGAGATTGTACATCGCCATGGCAACACCGGCGCCGGGTGCGTCGTACACGTCGTGCTCGATCACCTTGCCGTCCTCGCCGACGAACTTGATGGTCAGCTTGCCCTTGCCGGGGAAGCGGAAGTCGGTGGCGCGATACTGGTCGCCGAAGGCATGACGGCCGACGATGATCGGCTTGGTCCATCCCGGCACGAGACGCGGCACGTTCTTCATGATGATCGGTTCGCGGAAAATGGTACCGCCGAGAATGTTACGGATGGTGCCGTTGGGCGACTTCCACATCTTCTTCAGCTTGAATTCCTCGACGCGCTGCTCGTCGGGCGTGATCGTCGCGCATTTCACACCGACGCCCCATTTCTTGATGGCATTGGCCGAATCGATGGTCACCTGGTCGTTGGTGGCGTCGCGGTGCTCGACGCCGAGGTCGTAATATTCGAGCTTCAGGTCGAGATAAGGGTGAATCAGCTTGTCCTTGATGAACTGCCAGATGATGCGGGTCATCTCGTCGCCGTCGAGCTCGACGACCGGGTTCGCCACCTTGATCTTCGCCATGAAAAGAATGCCTCGCTTTTGGGGAACTAAACGGCCTTGCCCGCATGGCTTCGGCCGGGGATGCGGAGCGTATATCAAAGCCTATTTGGCCGCGCAAACGCCGATCCGTGCAGAATGGGTCGTCTGTGCCGCGACCGGTGTTTTGCAAAAGCTTCATTTTGCCGAGCGGATGTGGCAGGGAACGCTGAAATGCCGCAAACAGCAGTTCATTGAGATCATGTCCGCCGTCGATCATCCTGAAATCGCATCCGCCGCCGGGCCGGCGATCATCCTGGTCGAGCCGCAGCTCGGCGAGAATATCGGTATGGTTGCGCGCGCCATGGCTAATTTCGGCCTTGCCGAACTGAGACTGGTCAACCCGCGTGACGGCTGGCCGAGCGAGAAGGCGCGCGCCGCCGCCAGCCGCGCCGACCATGTCATCGATGCCGTAACAGTGTTCGGCGACCTGGCGTCCGCCGTCGCCGACCTCAACTTCGTCTTCGCCACCACGGCGCGGGAGCGCGACGGCTTCAAACCCGTGCGTGGTCCGGTCGAAGCGGGCAGGGCGCTGAGGGCGCGTCAGATGGCCGGCCTGCGCACCGGCATCTTGTTCGGCCGCGAGCGTTTTGGGCTCTACAATGACGAGGTCGGGCTGGCCGACGAGATCGTCACCTTCCCGGTGGATCCCGGCTTTTCGTCGCTCAACATCGCCCAGGCCGTGCTGTTGATGTCCTATGAATGGATGAAGTCGGGCCTGGAAGACGAGACGGCGACCAATTTCTCCAGCCCTGAAATGAAGCCGGCAAGCAAGGAAGAGTTGCACGGGCTGTTTGCCTATCTCGAAGGCGCGCTCGAAGCGCGCGGCTATTTCCGCCCGGCGCCCAAGAAACCCAAGATGGTCGACAATCTGCGCGCCGTCTTGACGCGCGCCGGTTTCGCCGAGCCGGAACTGAAAGTGCTGCGTGGCATCATCTCGTCGCTCGACCGGTTTTCGCCGGCCATGCCGCGCGGTGACGGCTCGCCGGGAGACGATCCAAGGCGTTTGCCGGCCGCTGCGCGAAAACGCCAGGCAGACAAAGAAGATTAGAAATCGCTAAGCTTCGAACGGCTGAAGTAACCGAATTTTATTTGCCTCTCGTCCATTGTTGTCAAAACGGTGGGGTGGCAAATGTTCACGTCCAAAATCGGCCGTATGCGCTTCTTCTTCTATTCGCTCGGCGTAGCCCTGCTCGAGGCCGTTCTTGCTGTGCTGTGCATCGTTGGCACGATCGGCTTTGAGGGGCTGGTCAACTCGGCGCCCGGTCCATCGCGGCAAGGCATGGCAGGCGCGGTTCTGGTCGTTTCCCTCCTGGCCGTGGTCATGCCTGCCAACATCGCCTGGCGACGCAGCCGCGACGCCAACGGCAAAGCCTGGATCCTGTGGTCCTACATCGTGTTCTGCGCCATCTACGCCTTTCTGCAGGCAGGCACGCTGCTGGTCATCGATTTCAAGAACCCGGAAAGCACGTCCAGCGGTTTGAACCTGCTGGCGCTGTCGATCTTTGGCCTTTGGTGCACGATCCTGGTGGCTAAGCCGGTGGCGGGCATCAATATCGACGAACTGACATCGGTTTTCGATTTCGATGGCGATACGCCCATGCCTGCGGGATCCGGTCGGATGGCCAGCAGCACGGCACAGTCTTCCATGCGCAACGCCACACCGGCCACGCGCTCGGTGCCGTCCGCCCAGCCTATGGGCCGCCCGAGGCCCGCCGGCTTCGGCAAGCGCGGGCTCTAGACCGAGGCAAGGTCGTCTTCGCCGGCTTTGCATAGAACTTGCTGACATTCGCCACTTCAAGACCATGATGGTTGCAGATAGAAGAACGGCATTGGCCAATGACCGCCAAGCCTTCTGATCCAGCCTCTTTCATGGTCCGATATCAATGAGCCACCGTCCGATCCTGATGTTCGATTCCGGCGTTGGCGGATTGACCGTGCTGCGCGAAGCGCGCGTGCTGATGCCCGACCGGCGCTTCGTCTACGTCGCCGATGACAAGGCCTTTCCCTACGGCGCGTGGGAAGAGCCGGCGCTGCAGGCCCATATAGTCGAGCTCTTCGCCAAGCTGCTCGACCGTTTTGATCCGGAAATTTCGGTCGTCGCCTGCAATACCGCTTCGACGCTGGTGATCGATGCCTTGCGGGAAAAATTCCCTGGCCATCCCTTTGTCGGCACGGTGCCGGCAATCAAGCCGGCTGCCGAGCGCACCCGGTCCGGGCTGGTCTCGGTGCTGGCGACGCCGGGCACGGTGAAGCGCCAGTACACGCGCGACCTGATCGGCAAATGGGCGCAGAAATGCCATGTCCGGCTGGTCGGCAGCAACAATCTCGCCGGACTGGCCGAGGCCTACATGCGCGAGGGCTTTGTCGACGAGGAGGCCGTGCGTGCCGAGATCGCACCGTGTTTTGTCCAGCATGACGATTTGCGCACGGACATCGTCGTGCTCGCCTGCACGCACTATCCGTTCCTGGCCAATCGCATGCGCAAGACCGCGCCCTGGCCGGTCGACTGGATCGACCCGGCCGAGGCGATTGCGCGGCGCGCTCTGTCGCTGCTTCCGGCTGTCGACGGGCCATTGCCGCAAAGCGAGCCCGACATCGCCGTCTTTACCTCGGGAAAGGCGGACTTCGCCATCAGCCGGCTGATGCAGGGTTTTGGATTGAGCGCACGCTAATGCATGTCGCCCAAAAGTGCGCAGCGGTTTTGGGACAAGGACATGCATAAAAACAAAAAAACTAAAGCGCGTCGCCGACGCGCTTTAGACAGGTTCGAAGACAATGACGCGCCGATCCGGATCGGCCGAAACAAGCCTTAGCGTCAGGCCATCGCCCTGCCTGAACCCTGAGGCCTTCACATTCGCAACGACAGGCATGTCCGAGAGCTGAACGCGCGCACGCTGATCACCGACGTCGGTGACGACGGCCTTGAATGTTTCACCCACACGCCCCCTCAGCATCACCGCCTCGGCAAGGTCGATGGCCGCGTGGTTGATCTGCGAGGCGCGGGCGCCTGCGCGGCCCATCACCTTCGGCAGTCTGGAAAACGCCTCGTTAACGACTTGCGGCACCGGCTGGCCGTTGACGATGGCCAGCACGCAGCGCACGACATAGCGATCGGCCAGCCGCCTCAGGGGTGCGGTGGCGTGGGCATAGGTCGCGGCCATCGCCTCGTGCCAGGGGACAACGCCTTCCTCATAGGGCTGGTAGGACGCACCGGAGCCGGCGCGGCGGATTTCCAGCATCAGCGCTGCCTGTTGCATGTTGGCAGGATCGAGGGTTCGCTGATAGTCGGGCAGGCTGGTCGAAGGAGGCCAGGACAGGCCTAAGGCCCGTGCCGCGCTGCGCAGTCTTTGCACTTTGGAAGCATCGGGCGGCGCCATCACCCGGAACAAGCCGGTCCGGTGTGCCAGCATGGCGTCGGCAATCGCCATGTTGGCGGCCAGCGAAAGTGCTGCGTTGTCTTGCTCGGATTGCAGCAGCGGTCTGAACGCAAGCTGGAACGTGCCATCGGCAAGCTGTTCCACCTCCTGCTCGGGCGGGTCGACGCGCGAAGCGCCGCGACGGTCTTCGGCCGCCGCCATGCGCCGCGCGATTTCGGCGAAGCCGACTGGGACGTCGGCGGCCTGCACGCTGTCATAGGCGAGCTTGGCGCGGCTTTGAATGATTGCCCGCTCCGCGCCATCCAGCCTTACCGCTCCGTCGTCGACGATCCGGACCGTGAAGATGACAGCCGGACGCGGACCGCTGGGCAGCAAGCTCGCGGCGCCCTCGGCAAGCACCCGGGGATAGAGCCCGGCCTTGCCGTCCGGCAAATACAGGGTTTCGCCTCGCGCCCAGGCTTCGCGATCCACCGCGTC
The DNA here is from genome assembly GCF_030323165.1 of Mesorhizobium sp. C416B. Classification (NCBI taxonomy): domain Bacteria; kingdom Pseudomonadati; phylum Pseudomonadota; class Alphaproteobacteria; order Hyphomicrobiales; family Phyllobacteriaceae; genus Mesorhizobium; species Mesorhizobium sp. C416B. The sequence goes on along the minus strand of NZ_CP100471.1, from coordinate 508,351 downwards.
GCCGTCCGCGACGAACCAGGCTACGTCGGCAATCGCATAGTGCAACAGAAGGTCGCTACCGCTCGCTTCGATCGAAAACGCTTGGTCAAGATCGGTGGAAGCCGCGGGATCGAGCGTCACGAAGGGCATCGCCGTGCGGTCGGCATGCTGGTCGGGCACGCGCCTGGCCGCCGTCTGTGCCATGGCCATTACATCAGGGGGAAATCCCTCCGGCACATGGAACTCGGTGCGGATTTTCGCGAGGCCGGTAGCGAGTGCCTGCGAGGGATCGTTCAACGATTTCATGGCGCCGTCCTACACCGGCGTTGCGGGCACGGGAAGGTGGTTTTGCCGGCAGTTGGCCGACCATGGGCAGACATGAGCGCGGAACGGAAGTTGACCGCCAGCGCTGGAACCGTCGCCGGAGCGCAACGTTTCTTCCTCTGTCAGCAAAGGAGGTGCCGATATGCCTGCAACCTCAAAAGCACAGCAAAAGGCCGCTGGAGCAGCCCTGTCGGCCAAGCGCGGCGAGACCAGGAAGAGCGAACTTCAAGGCGCGTCGAAGTCGATGTACAATTCGATGAGCGAAAAACAGCTCGAGGAATTCGCAGAGACCAAGCGCAAAGGCCTGCCGGAGAAGAATCGGCAGACTGAAACCTTGAACCGAGTCGATAAACAAAGCCCGTGGCCGAAACCACGGGCTTCTTCGGTTCAGGCCAAGCCCGAAACCCCTGACGTCACCAGCAGCGCTTCACCTTGTAGCGGATGACCTTCTTGTGGCCATGCCGCCAGATGACCTTCTTCTTCACCACGACATGGCAGGTCTGACGATGCTTGTGGCCCTGCCAATGCTTGGCCATCGCTGGCTCGGGCACGGCGATCGACATCGTCCCGGCCAGGACGGCTGCACCGACCAACGAGAGGAAAAACTTCTTCATGCGACTTCGGGCTCCTTTGGCTCCAGTCCCTTCCTAAATGCCGTCGGCGCAACAACCTCCCGCCGCATCCGGCACGGCACTCAACGCCAAAGACGTGATATGGTGATATGGTTGCGGGGGCCCAGCGCCAGCGACGCGCTTGACTCTGCTCAAATCTCCGTTTATCGAGCGCACCAACACTGGGCCGCAATGCCCGGTTGTTTCTTTTGCATGGCAAGCTCGGGAAAGCAGGTTTATCGTTTCCTGGGTTTTGTCTAGACTGACGTGTCCCGTGGGTTTTCCGCCGCGTTGCGTGGGAAAACCCTGTCAGGCCTCGAAAACGGAGGCCAGAGGAGGGCGCGTTTCCTTCACCCGGACCATGAGGTTCCGGGTGGTTTGTTTTGAAAGGGAATGCGATGAGCAAGCGCGAATCCGCGAAGTACAAGATCGACCGCCGTCTCGGCGAAAACATCTGGGGCCGCCCGAAGTCCCCGGTCAACAAGCGTGAATACGGCCCCGGCCAGCACGGCCAGCGCCGCAAGGGCAAGCTTTCCGATTTCGGCCTGCAGCTGCGCGCCAAGCAGAAGCTGAAGGGTCACTATGGTGATGTCTCCGAAAAGCAGTTCCGCAAAGTCTATGAAGAGGCTGATCGCCGCAAGGGCGACACCTCCGAGAACCTGATCGGCCTGCTCGAGTCGCGTCTCGACGCGGTCGTCTACCGCTCCAAGTTTGTGCCCACCATTTTCGCGGCTCGCCAGTTCGTCAACCACGGCCACGTCAACGTCAACGGCAAGCGCGTCAACATCGGCTCGTACCGTTGCAAGCCGGGCGACGTCGTCGAAGTGCGCGAAAAGTCGAAGCAGCTGGTCATCGTGCTGGAAGCGGTCGGCCTCGCCGAGCGCGACGTGCCGGACTATATCGAAGTCGATCACAACAAGATGGTCGCGACCTTCTCGCGCATCCCCGGCCTGGCCGACGTACCGTTCGCCGTGCAGATGGAGCCGAACCTGGTCGTCGAATTCTATTCGCGCTGATCGATCGCTTTCTGCGATACCGGAAAGGGCCGCCCGTCGAGGCGGCCTTTTCTTTGTCGGCCATGTCCGCTAATCCGGCACTCTCGGCTATGGAAAGCGACAAGCCATGAACATGCTGGCAGACATCGAAACAGTTGAACCGATTGCTGAAGGCGGCTTCCATCCGCTGTTTGCCGACGTGCCGTCTTCCGTCGAGTTCAACAAACTGCGCAAGCGGCTGTTGCGGTTGACCCGTCAGGCGGTCGAGGATTTCGCCATGGCGAGGCCCGGCGACCGCTGGCTGGTGGCCTTGTCCGGCGGCAAGGATTCCTACGGGCTGCTGGCCGTGCTGCTCGATCTCAAATGGCGCGGGCTGCTGCCGGTCGAGCTGCTGGCCTGCAATCTCGACCAGGGCCAGCCGAATTTTCCGAAGCACATTTTGCCCGACTACCTCGATGCGCATGGCATTGCCCATCGCATCGAGTATCAGGACACCTATTCGGTGGTCACCGACAAGCTGCCTCAGGGCAGCACCTATTGTTCGCTGTGCTCGCGGCTGCGGCGCGGCCATCTCTATCGCATCGCGCGCGAGGAGGGCTGTTCGGCGCTGGTGCTCGGCCACCACCGCGAGGACATTCTCGAAACCTTCTTCATGAATCTGTTCCATGGCGGCCGCCTTGCCGCCATGCCGCCAAAGCTGCTCAACGACGACGGCGACGTCATGGTGCTGCGGCCGCTGAGCTACTGCGCCGAGGTCGATCTGGAAAAATTCGCCGCCGCTATGAAATTCCCGATCATTCCCTGCGATCTCTGCGGCAGCCAGGAAGGCCTGCAGCGCAACGCCATGAAGGCGATGCTGGACGATATGGAAAAGCGCATGCCGGGCCGCAAGGATACGATGCTGCGCGCGCTGTCCAATACCAGGCCGTCGCATCTGCTCGACAGAAAGCTGTTCGACTTTGCCGCCCTCAATGGCAGCCTCAGCACAGGACAAGACATTTCCGATGATATTTGACGACCAAGCGATCGACTGGCTGGCCGAGCTTCTCGCCGATGCAGCCAAGGCCGAAATCATGCCACGCTTTCGCCGGCTGGGCGAGGGCGACATCAGACAGAAGACCTCGGCTGCCGACCTGGTGACCGAGGCCGACATCAACGCCGAGCGGCTGATCACGGCCAGGCTGCGCGAGCGCTATCCCACGGCGATGATCGTCGGCGAGGAAGCCTGTTCCGACAATCCGGCGCTGCTTCAGGGGCTCGGTGATGCCGACCTCGCCTTCGTCGTCGACCCGGTCGACGGCACCTTCAACTTCGCCTCCGGCGTGCCGCTGTTCGGCGTCATGCTGAGCGTCGTCATCAAGGGCGAAACCGTCGCCGGTATCATCCATGACCCCGTAGGCCGGGACTGGCTGATCGGCGCCAAGGGCGCCGGCAGCCATATCCGCCATGCGCATGGCGCGCTGGAGACGGTGCACGTCGCCGATGCCGTGCCGATCTCACAGATGACCGGCTCCGTCTCCTGGCAATATCTGGCGGAACCGCAACGCTCGCTCCTGGCGCGCAACCAGACCAAGACCCTGTCGCAGTTCGGCTATCGCTGCGCGGCACATGAATACCGTCTTCTGGCCAGCGGCCATGCCCATTTCGTCGTCTACAACAAACTGATGCCGTGGGACCATCTGGTCGGTGTGCTGATCCACGCCGAGGCCGGCGGCTACACCGCGCGGATCGACGGCAGCGCCTATCTGCCCTCGCATATCGACGGCGGCATTCTTGTCGCCCCGGACAAGGAAAGCTGGCAGGAGTTGCGCAGGGAACTCTGGGCGCAATAATCGGCCCGCTGCTGGTAGAGGCTTTCGTCAAGTATATTGGCTCTGTTATAGTGTCCAATCTCTCGCGAAGTCGGAAGCTGCGAAATGAAACATCGGTCCGCAATTGTTGCAACGGCGCTTGCACTTGCCTTGGCCGCCGCTGGCGCCACTGAGGCAAGATCGCAGGAACGCGCGTGCGGCAGTCTCGATCCCGTCGATACCATAGACGAGATGTTTTCCGCGATCTTTGCCTGTTGGCAGCCGCCGCCTGGAAGTGCTGGCATGACCCTGACGCTGAGTTTCTCAATTCGCAAAAACGGCACGCTGATGGGCAAACCGCGCGCCACTTTCTCCCATATGGGAGATGATGCCTCGCTCAACCGGGTCTTTGTGTCATCCGTGCTCGAAGCGCTCGACAAGGCTCTGCCGATGCCGCTGTCGGACAGCATGGGTGGCGCCATCGCAGGGCGCCCGCTGTTCCCTCGTTTCACGGCAGTGATTGGCGGCGCATCCTGAAACGCGTCGCTTGAAGGTGGCTGCGGTCTGAGACAAATAAAACTCGTAGCGCAGAACAGTTGCTCAATGCAGGTCGGTGACGTGCCCTGAAATGGGTGGGTTGTGCGGCTGGAACATCTTGCCGCGCTCGGCGATCAGGATCATCAGCAGGGCCGCGACCGAGACGCTGCAGAAGCCGGCGGCAAGCGGCGTCACCGTGCCGTTGAAGGCCTGGCCGATCAGCGTGCCGAGGATGCCGCCGAGAAAAGTCTGCATGAAGCCCAGGATGGACGACGCGGTGCCCGCCAGTTGGCCGAGCGGCTCCATCGCGAGCGCGTTGAAATTCGCGCCGAGCCCGCCGAAAGGCAGCATCGCGGAGGCAAAGAAGGTGATGAACAGCCAGAGCGGCATGTTCATTTCGAGCGAGACGACCAGCCAGGCAAGGCTGATGCACAGGAACAGAAGCAGCGCGCCTTGCGACAGCCGGCGCATGCCGACCCGTCCGACCAGCCGCGAGTTGAGGTAGTTCGAGAAGGCCAGCACGCCCGCAACGCCGGCGAAGATGACCGGGAATAGCTCGCCGACGTGGAAGATGTCGATATAGATCTGCTGCGCGGAGATGATGAAGCCGAACATGGCGGCGAAGATGAAGGTGCTGGCGAAAGCATAGCAGAGCGTGAGGCGGTTTGTGAGCACGATGCGGAAGCCGTCGATCACCGAAGAGACAGTCAACGGCCGGCGATGTTCGGGATGCAGAGTCTCCGGCAGGCGCAGCAGCGACCACGCCGACACGATCAGCGCCCCGACCGCCATGGTGACGAAGATCCAGTGCCAGGTTGCGAACAGCATGATGACCTGGCCGATCCCGGGCGCGATCACCGGGATGGCCATGAACACCATGAAGATCAGCGACATCACCTCGGCCATGCGCCGGCCGTCGAACGTATCGCGCACGATCGAGACGGCGATGACGCGTGTGGCGGCAGCACCGATGCCTTGCACAAGCCGGCACAGCAACAGGATGGCGAAGGACGGGGCGATGGCCGCGGCCGCAGCCGCCACGACATAGATCGCCAGCCCGGCGACCAATGGCGCGCGGCGCCCGAACCGGTCCGAAATCGGCCCGAAGAAAAGCTGTCCGCCGCCGAAGCCGAGCATATAGGCGGTGATCACATATTGGCGGTGGTTTTCATTTTCGACGCCGAGCGTGGCGCCGATCTGCTGCAGCGCCGGCAGCATGATGTCGATGGCCAGCGAGTTCAACGCCATCAGTGCCGCGCACAGCGCGATGAATTCCCAGCGCGGAATAGGCAATTTGCGTGCCTGTTGCGGCGCTTTTGCTGGCTGGTCCACGGCGGGTCCGATCTTCAAAACGAATATGCGCCGGCATGCCGGCGCATAAGTTCGTCCTCACTCGATAGGGGGAGGTAACATTTTGCCGGGGCGAGGCTGCCCCGTCTCAACTCAGAATCAGGCTGTCGCTTTGACGCTGACGCCCTTGTCGACGAGCAACGTCTGCAACTCGCCCGCCTGAAACATTTCGCGGATGATGTCGCAGCCGCCGACGAATTCGCCCTTGACGTAAAGCTGCGGGATCGTCGGCCAGTTCGAATATTCCTTGATGCCCTGGCGCAGTTCAGCCGAGGTCAGCACGTCGACGCCCTTGTAGTCGGCGCCGATGTAATCGAGGATCTGGACGACCTGGCCGGAAAAGCCGCACTGCGGAAAACCGGGCGTGCCCTTCATGAAAAGGACGACGTCGTTGCCCTTCACTTCGCTGTCGATGTAGTCGTTGATGCCGCTCATGAGATATCCTTTCACGCCTGTGGGAGTCAGGCTCGAAGCATAGCCATCAAATAAACCCATAGATGGGCCGAAACAAGATGTTTGCGCCGCCGTCGCGGAAATGGCGCAAAGGATCGCCTGTCTTGGGCCAAGCATCCGAGCCGATTGCAACCTTCGGAACATGATGAAAAGACGATATGGCGCCGCCCTTCCGATCGCCATCCTGCTGGCGGCGATTGCCGTTGTCTGGTGGCCGAGACGCCCGGAGCCGCCGCCGCTGGTCATTGGCGGTGACCTGCCCGCGCCTTGCCGGAATGTCGCCTTCGAGGCGGTGACCTATGTCGTCTGCGAGACCGATCTTCGCGCCGACATCATCGGTGTTTTCCACGCCGGCGCCGATGGCAAGCCTTTTGGTTCGCTCGAAGCCTTCGACAAGGCGGTTGCGGGCGAGGGGAGGCCGGTGCTGCTCGCCATGAATGGCGGCATGTATCACGAGGATTTGTCGCCGGTCGGCCTGCTGGTCGAGGACGGCAGCGAAAAGTCACGGCTCAATCTTGCCGACGGCGAAGGCAATTTCTTCCTGAAGCCGAACGGCGTCTTTCTGGTCGGCAAGGACGGCAAGGCGGCTGTCATGGAAAGCAACGCCTATGCCGCCGCCAAACCCGATGTCGCCTTCGCCACGCAGTCGGGCCCGATGCTGGTGATCGATGGCCAGATTCATCCACGCTTCGAGCCGAACGGAACCTCGCGCTACGTCCGCAACGGCGTCGGCGTGCGCGATGAAAACACCGTTTTGCTGGCGATCTCGCGGTCTGAGGTAAGTTTCGGCAGCTTTGCGCGGCTGTTTCGCGACGCGCTACAATGCCGCAACGCGCTGTTCCTCGACGGCGCGGTCTCCGCGCTGTCGGATGGCGACAGGATGATTGTCGGCGGAAGATATCCGGCAGGGCCGATCATTGCCGTGTTGGCAAGCCAGCCGCCGACGCGCTAGGCCAGCCTGGCGTCAGTCCGGCACACTGGTCTGCAACGCCAGCGCGTGCAGCACGCCGCCCATATTGCCCTTCAGCGCATCATAGACCATCTGGTGCTGCTGGACGCGGCTCTTTCCGCGGAAGCTTTCGGCCACCACTTCGGCTGCATAGTGATCGCCGTCGCCGGCGAGGTCGCGGATCGTCACCTTGGCGTCCGGAATGCCGTCCTTGATCAGTTTTTCGATGTCGTGGGCATCCATTGCCATGGCAAAATCCTGTTCTGGGCGGCTAGGCACGAGTGACTCGGACGGCAGCCTAAAGCCTTTCTGGTCCGGGTTGAAGCCGTTCTGTCGGCGACGCAGTGTCTAAGGGCCATACTGCCGCGGGTGAACCACACCATCTTCGGTAATGTCGTCGCGGGTCGAGAACCCCCGGCCAAGGCTGAACACCAGGACATAGAGCGGGATGTTGAGCGCCAGGGTGATAATCGGGAGATAGCTGGTCATCTGCCACAAGGGCGAAAAGAATGGTTGGCCATAGCCGTCGCAGATCAGCGATGACCCGTATTCCCACAGCGCGCCGGTAATGACCGCAATGGCAAATAGCTTGATGCAGATGGCGACATGCCTTGCGCGCGCCGGGTTCGGCAAAAGGCGGCTCCACAGCACCAGGCAGACGATGGGGATCGCATAGATCAGGCTTTGCAAGGCCAGCATCGGCAGTGTGCCATTGGCCGCCTCAAGGAACTGGTCACGCCTTTCCAGCAGCGGACAGACCTCGCTCGAGATCGTCGACAGCAGGAAAAAGACGAACGGCCCGAGGAACCAGAAGAAGAACAGCGACGGCCAGAAGACGACTGCGATCAGCGTCCGGGCTGCCAGGCTGGTCAAATGGACTTGTCCATGAAGTTCGGGAACCAGCCTTCGTGGGCGGCGGTCAATTCGCTGACCGGGATCGCCCTGGCATCGCCGAGCTTCAGTTCGTTTCCACCGGTCGAGCCGATCCATGGCGCAAAGATGCCGAGCTTGCTCTGTTCCTCGCGGATGGCGTCCCATTCCTTGCTCTGCGGATCGACGGACAGGGTCAGGAGGTACCGGCCCTGGTCTTCGCCGAACCAGACCGGGATCGGGTCGGTGCCGGCGAGCCCCGGAATTGAGGCGCCGATGCCGGACGCCATCGCCATCTCGGCCAGGGCCACCGCAAGGCCGCCGTCGGAAAGGTCATGCGCCGCGGTGACGACGCCCGACGCGATCAGCGCGCGCACATGGTCGCCGACGCGCTTTTCATGGGCGAGGTCGACGGATGGCGGCGGCCCGTCGGTACGGCCATGGATGTCCCTGAAATAGGCGGACTGGCCGAGATGGCTGCCCCAGCTTGCGGGTGCGCCGACCAGCAGGATCATCTGGCCCTCGGCGGCAAAGCCGATACGGGTCATCTTCGACCAGTCGGCAATCAGCCCGACGCCGCCGATGGTCGGCGTCGGCAGGATGCCCTGGCCGTTGGTTTCATTGTAGAGCGAGACATTGCCCGACACGATCGGGAAGCCGAGCGCGCGGCAGGCATCGCCAATGCCTTTCACCGCGCCGACCAGCTGGCCCATGATCTCAGGCCGTTCCGGATTGCCGAAATTGAGGTTGTCGGTGGCCGCCAGCGGCAGCGCGCCGGTGGCGGTGAGGTTGCGCCAGCATTCGGCCACCGCCTGCTTGCCGCCTTCATACGGGTCGGCCTCGCAATAGCGCGGCGTCACGTCGGAGGAGAAGGCGAGCGCCTTGGTCGGATGGCCTTCGACGCGCACCACGCCGGCGTCGCCGCCCGGAAGCTGCAGCGAATTGCCCTGGATCAGCGTGTCGTACTGCTCCCACACCCAGCGCCGCGACGACAGGTCCGGCCCGCCGAGCAGTTTCAACAGCGCATCGGCGACATCGGCCTTCGGCGCATCGCCGGCTGCGAGCGCCGCAGGCTTCTTCGGCTCGACCCAGGGGCGGTCATATTCCGGCGCCTTGTCGCCAAGGTCCTTGATCGGCAGGTTGGCGACCTCGTCGCCCTGGTGAATGACGCGGAAGCGCAGATCGTCGGTGGTCTTGCCGACTATGGCGAAGTCGAGGCCCCATTTGTGGAAGATCGCCTCGGCTTCCTTTTCCTTCTCCGGGCGCAGCACCATCAGCATGCGCTCCTGGCTTTCCGACAGCATCATCTCATAGGCGCTCATGCGCTCTTCGCGCACCGGCACATGGTCGAGGTGAAGCTCGATGCCGAGGTCGCCCTTGGCGCCCATCTCGACCGCCGAACAGGTGAGGCCGGCCGCACCCATGTCCTGGATGGCGATGACGGCGCCGGACGCCATCAGCTCAAGGCAGGCTTCGAGTAGGCATTTTTCGGTGAAGGGATCGCCGACCTGCACGGTCGGGCGCTTCTCGTCGATCTTGTCGTCGAACTCCGCCGAGGCCATGGTGGCGCCGCCGACGCCGTCGCGGCCGGTCTTGGCGCCGAGATAGACGACCGGCAGGCCGACGCCCTTGGCTTCCGACAGGAAGATCGCATCGGTCTTGGCGAGGCCGGCGGCAAAGGCGTTGACCAGGATATTGCCGTTGTAGCGGGCGTCGAAATTGACCTCGCCGCCGACCGTCGGCACGCCGAACGCATTGCCGTAGCCGCCGACGCCGGAAACCACGCCGCTGACCAGGTGCCTGGTCTTGGGATGGTCGGGTGCGCCAAAGCGCAGCGCATTCATCGCCGCAATCGGCCGCGCGCCCATGGTGAAGACATCGCGCAATATGCCGCCGACGCCGGTCGCCGCACCCTGGTAGGGCTCAATGTAGGAGGGATGGTTGTGGCTCTCCATCTTGAAGACGACGCAGTCGCCATCGCCGATATCGACCACGCCGGCATTCTCGCCCGGACCCTGGATGACCTGAGGCCCGGTGGTCGGCAGCGTGCGCAGCCATTTCTTCGAGGATTTGTAGGAGCAGTGCTCATTCCACATCGCCGAGAAGATGCCGAGTTCGGTAAAGCTCGGTTCGCGCCCGACCAGGTCGAGGATGCGCTGGTATTCGTCGGGCTTCAGCCCATGCGCGGCGATGAGTTCCGGGGTGATCGGCACGGAATTGGAAATGGTCATGGGCGGCGATTGATGTCCATGGGAGAGGGGAATTTGAGTCCCCTCATATCGCAAGCTTTGGCGTGATACACCCCATTGGATGACGAAAAACGCCGGAAAACCACAGGGCGACGATGGTAGCGGTGAGCCGCTGGGGAACGCTATGGCATCCCGGCCGTTAGGCCTCAAACCAATCAGGAGATTTCAACATGGCCACCAAGCAAGGCAAGAAAGACAATCGCCTCTCCGACAAGGAGGCCATGCATATTGCCGAGACCACCGACGTTTCGCCCAAGCAGGCCAAGGACCTGGCCGAGAAGCACGGCAAGGACAAGGGCGCGAAGGAAGCCAAAAACTTCAAGGCAGAGGGCTGAACCTGAAGATCGGGATACAGGAGGACCGAGTCAGGACGAACTGTCGTAGCCGGCGCGGCCTTCCTCCAGCAGCCGCCGGATCACCGCGACGCCGCCGGTGATGTCCTCGCGCCGCCTTGGCTGCGAGACGCCGAAACGCACGCCGTGGAATACCTGCTCGGAACGCCCCGCCTTGAACTCGTCCTCGTCGTCGAGGAGCACGCCATTTTCGAGGCATGCGCTCCTGAACGTGCCGGACAGCCAGGGATCGGGCAGCGTCAGCCAGACGAAGGGCACGCTGCCGTGTGACTTGAAGGCGAAACCCGCCAGTGTCTCGCGCACGATGGCGATGCGGGCGGCAATTTCGGCAATGCTGCGTTTGCGGATATCGCCAGCCTGCCCAGACAGCACCAGCCGCGCATTCACCTCCGCTAGCAGGAACGGCATCCCGCCGGTCATCATCTTGTGGGCGACGCGGATGCGATGGCGATAGGCGGGCGGGCAGGAGAGCCAGCCGCCGCGAACACCTGCCGCGACCGATTTCGACAGACCGCCGGCGACAATGGTGCGCTCGGGCGCATATTCGGCAATGAGCGGCGTCGGATCTTCGGTCAGGCCGCCATAGAGATCGTCCTCGATGACGATGACATTGTACGCGCGCGCGACGCGGGCGATCGCCTCGCGGCGCGAAACCGACAGGACCGCCAGCGTCGGGTTCTGCACCGTCGGCATCAGGAAAATCATCTTCGGATGCTTTTGCGCGCAGACGCGTTCGAAATCCTCGGGATCGAGACCTTCCTCGTCCGATGCGACAAGTGCAATGCGCCGCCCGATCAGCCCGGCGCTGCGGGCGATCTGCGAATAGGTGAGGTGCTCAAAGGCGACATAGTCGCCCGGTGTGGTCAGTGCCGCAATCGCCGCCATCACCGCGGCATGGGTGCCAAGCGTGGGAACGATGGTGTCGGCCGCCGGACGGAACGAATTGCGCGACAGCCAGCGGGCGCCGGCCTCGAACCAGCGCTCCGGAAAATCCCTGGTGTAGCTCGAAATCTCGTGCGGATGATCCTGCACGGTGCGCAGCAACATGTCGGCGACAATGGCGCCCTGGCCGATTTCGGGCGCGGCCGTGCTGTCGAAACGCAGCTTGCCGGGCGGTGCATCGACATAGCGCGTGCCTTGCACGGCCGGCTCGGCGAATTCGGGTGACGCCGCTTCCGATTGCTGCGCAAGCACATAGGTCCCGCGTCCGACTTCGCCGCTCACCAGCCCGCGTTCGCGCAGCAGCTGATAGGCCCGGCCGATCGTGCCGACCGTCGTGCCAATGTCATAGGCGAGATCGCGCTGCGGCGGCAATTTTGCCCCGGCATCGATAACGCCCTTGTCGATGTCCGACTCAATGCTGTCGGCAAGGCGCTGGTAAAGCGGGCCGGAGCCGATGGTGAGGTCAGGGAGCCAATTTGTCATGGTCACAATTCTGTATATTGCACCAGATCGGGTGTCAATGCATATCAGAACCGTACCAAGATGGGTACAATTTGCGAGGTTGGCAGAAGACAATGGATACAATTGAGACAATCCGCTGCGCGAGCATTGAATTGGTCGGGCCGTCCAGCCGGCGAGGCTTTGTCGGCCGGATCGTGCATGTGGTCAGATCGCTGGCGCGATGGATCGACGTGCTGATCGAGCGCCGTCGCGGCCGCCTGGCTTTGCTCGAAATGACCGACGAGCAACTCAGGGACATCGGTGTGTCGCGGGACGACGCTCACCGCGAAGGCATCAGGCGATTCTGGGACTGACCCGGAGCCCGGTCAGCGGCGCGCGCCGGATGTTCTTATGCGTGAGACGCCCTTGTCGGCAAGCACGGCGAGGATGCACAGCACCAGGAAAACCCCGGTGACCGCCAGCGCCGCAAGCGCGACGTTGGCGGCGCCGTTTTTCGCAACGTCGAGGAACGGGTAGGGCACTTCGCCTGCGATCGGCGCGCGCGCCAGCGCATAGGCGAGATAGGCGATCGGATAGGCCATCCACCAGGAAATGTCGCTCCAGCGTGTCCTGCCGTCAGCGCCTGCCACAAGCCACCACAGCACGAACAGCACCGGCGTCACATAGTGCAGTAGCACGTCACAGAGCAGGAACAGCCCCTGCGGCTGCCAGAGCTGCGCCAGAACCGTCGCATAGACGATGAAGACAAGCGCGATGGACACGGCGATGCCGGCCCGCATCCGCGGTCCGGCAAAGGCGGGCAGCCAGGCGTAGCCCGAAGGCGACAGCAGCGAGACATGGACCAGCACCGCACCGATGTTGGTCAGGATGGTGAAGAAGCTGAACAGAAAGACGATGGAGCCGAGAAAGTTGCGCCCGGCCTCCATCGATGCCGGGATGGTGATGCATGCTTGCAGGACAAGCCCGGCCAGACCGATGACCAATCCCGCAATCTGCAGGAAGCGGCCCACTGGCGTCAGGCGGCCGCGTTGCAGGAGGGGTTGCCCGTTTGCCAGCGCGCAATGTCGGATCCGATGCGCGCGCCGAGCGGATCGTCCATCAGCGGACCGAACACGTCGACGCGGCTGGAATTGCCTTGCGCCTGGACGACCAGCAGCGGCTTGCCGCCATAATGCATGGCCGGCACCAGCAGGAAGCGGGGCGTGCCGCTGAACGAATTCAGCTCATTGGCCATCTGATAGGATTTGAAGGCGGGATCCTTGCTGGCGATCCAGCATTTGTGGGCCGATATCGCTACCTGTTCCATGGCCAGCAGCGAAGCGCTCTTGCCCGTGGGGACCGGCGCGCTCTTCGGGCTGGACTGGCAGGACGCCAACGCCAAGCCGGCAGCAGCCAGGGGACCTAGGCGAACAATCATCAGTCTCATGGTCAACCGCCCCCGCGTTTTGAAAGGAATTCGAAGAGATATCAGGCGGCGATGCCGAGCGCGCCTTCGAACAGGGCGCGGCCGTCGCTTCCGCCATGCGCTGCCTCGATCAGGTTTTCGGGATGCGGCATCAGGCCGAGCACATTGCCCTTCTCGCTGACGATACCGGCAATGTCGTTCATCGAGCCATTGGGATTGCTGCCCTCGGCATAGCGAAACACCACCTGTCCTTCGCCTTCGAGACGGGCAAGCGTGTCGGCGTCGGCGAAATAATTGCCGTCGTGATGCGCCACCGGCGTGCGGATGATCTGACCCGGCTGGTAGCGGCGGGTGAACATGGTGTTGGCGTTGGCGATTTCGAGCTTCACCTCTCGGCAGACGAATTTCAGCGAGGCATTGCGCATCAGCGCGCCGGGCAAAAGGCCAGCCTCGACCAGGATCTGGAAGCCGTTGCAGACGCCGATGACCATGACGCCCTTGGCCGCCTTTTCCGCCACCGCCCGCATGACCGGCATGCGCGCGGCAATGGCGCCGCAACGCAGATAGTCGCCGAACGAGAAGCCGCCGGGAATGGCGATCAGGTCCACATCAGGGATTTCGGTGTCGGTCTGCCAGACGGTCGCCGGCGCCTGCCCGGAGATCTTGGTCAGCGCCGCAATCATGTCGCGGTCGCGGTTGAGGCCGGGGAGAAGAACGACAGCTGATTTCATATCAAGCGATCTCCACCGCGTAATTCTCGATCACCGTGTTCGCCAGCAGCTTGTCGCACATGGCTTTCAGATCGGCTTCGGCCTTGGCCTTGTCGCTCTCTGAAAGTTCGAGGTCGAAGACCTTGCCTTGCCGCACCTGGCCGACGCCGCCGAACCCCAGTCCGGACAGAGCGTGCTCTATGGCTTTTCCCTGCGGGTCGAGCACGCCGTTCTTGAGGGTGACGGTGATGCGGGCCTTGATCATGCTGGACAGGTTCCTGTTCGAAGACTTAGCAATTCCAGGAAAAGTCTGAAGCGGTTTTTCGTCCGGAATTGCGTCAAGAAATGAAGACTTAGTGCGGCTTGCCTTTGAGGCCATCGGTCGAGGCGACGAGCACCGGGCCGGTCGGGCGCGGCGGCTCGTTCTCGTTCATGATGCCAAGGCGGCGGGCAACTTCCTGATAGGCTTCGACGAGGCCGCCCATATCGCGGCGGAAACGGTCCTTGTCGAGCTTGTCCTGCGTTGCCACGTCCCACAGCCGGCACGAATCCGGCGAGATCTCGTCGGCAACGACGATGCGCATCATGTCGCCCTCGAACAGGCGGCCGCATTCGATCTTGAAATCCACGAGCTGGATGCCGACGCCCATGAACAGTCCGGAGAGGAAGTCGTTGACGCGGATGGCCAGCGCCATGACGTCGTCGATCTCCTGCGGGCTTGCCCAGCCGAAAGCGGTGATGTGCTCTTCCGACACCATCGGATCGTCGAGCGCATCGGCCTTGTAATAGAATTCGATGATCGAACGCGGCAGAACGGTGCCTTCCTCGATGCCGAGGCGCTTGGACAGCGAGCCGGCGGCGACATTGCGCACCACCACTTCGAGCGGAATGATCTCGACTTCCTTGATCAGCTGCTCGCGCATGTTGAGCCGGCGGATGAAGTGGGTCGGAATGCCCATGCGGTTCAGATGGTTGAAGATGTACTCGGAAATGCGGTTGTTGAGCACACCCTTGCCGTCGATGACCTCATGTTTCTTCTTGTTGAATGCGGTCGCATCATCTTTGAAGAACTGGATAAGCGTGCCCGGTTCCGGTCCCTCATAGAGGATCTTGGCCTTGCCTTCATAAATGCGGCGGCGATTTTTCATCTGATTTTTCTCTGGATTTGCGGGCAGGCGGCAAGCGACCAGTTCCTGTCCGTCTGCCTAAATTGGTGCGGCGACGGGTGGGGTTCAATGCCGGGTCTATCCCAATCACAGCGTTTGCTCAATCGGCAAATCCTTTCCATCGACCGCTTTCAGGAATGAAATGCCGCAGCGCAGCAAGTGATGTAGCATATTGACCGGCCCGCGCCCTTTTGGTTTGTGCTGCGGCAACACACATATCCATCGCCAACGCGAATCGATTTCATCGGAGGGAAGCCATGAGCAGCATGAAAGACCGCGAAGAGGGTTTTGAGCGCAAATTCGCCTTCGACGAAGAACTTCGCTTCAAGGCTTCCGCACGCCGCAACAAGGCGCTCGGTCTGTGGGCCGCCGAAAAGCTGGGCAAATCCGGCACTGACGCCGACGCCTATGCCAAGGAAGTTGTGGTTTCCGATATCGAGGAAGCCGGCGATCACGACGTATTCCGCAAGATCCGCAAGGATTTCGACGCCGCCGGCGTCGACCAGTCGGATCACCAGATCCGCCGCACCATGGACGAACTGATGGCGCAGGCGATCGAGCAGATCAAGAACACCTAGAGCGAGTAGCGCTGGACCAATCGACCGCCCGGTCCAGCCGGGCGGTTTTTCTTTGCCTTTTCAGCCTTTTCCGGCTGAAACTGTGCGTAGGCCTGTTACAAGGCTCTACCCAACGAGGAAAGCACCCATGTCCCTGAAGTCACGCCTGGCGGCGGATGAAACGCTGTTCACCGCCTGGTCCGGCGTTCCGGACGCTTTGACGGTCGAAATCATCGCCAAGCAGGGTTTTGACGCCGTCACCCTCGATATGCAGCATGGCGGACACCACGAAGACTCGGTCTTGCGCGGCCTGGTGCCGGTGCTGGCCGCCAACAAGCCGGCGCTGGTGCGCATTCCGGTCGGCCGCTTCGACATGGCCAGCCGCGCCCTCGATTTCGGTGCCGAGGCGGTGATTGCACCGATGGTGAATTCGGTGGCCGATGCAAAACTCTTTGCCGCGGCGATGAAATATCCGCCGATGGGCGAGCGCTCCTGGGGCCCGACCTATGCTTTTCCGCGCCATGGCAAAGGCGACCACGCCGAATGGCTGCGCGACACCAATCAACGCACCATGGCCTTTGCCATGGTCGAAACGCGCGCCGCACTCGATGCGCTGGACGGCATCCTCGACACGCCGGGCATTGACGGCATCTTCCTCGGCCCATCGGATTTCTCCATCGCCTGGTCGAATGGCGCCACCGTCAATTCGACGCTGGAAAGCATGATGGAAACCGTCGCCTCCATCGCCGAGCGGACGCGCAAGGCGGGCAAGCATGCGGCAATCTACGTCGTTGAGCCGGCGATTGCCGGCCGCGTCGTGGCGATGGGCTACCGGCTGCTGGCGATGGGCTCGGACCATGCGCTGATTTCGCTCGGCGCAAAGATACTCATCAAAAGCATGAACGATTCGATCAAGGGCTGAGGCGTGGTGCCTTGCCCGGTCAGGCCTTGAGGTCGGTCAGGAACTTGGCGAAGGTCATCGACCCTTCCGGCCACGGGCCGAAGCCGGCATCCTCATTGAGGTGACCGGTTTCGCCGGCATCGATGAACAGCGAACCCCAGGCGCCGGCAATGTCCTCGGCAACCTCGAAGGCGCAGAACGGATCGTTGCGGCTGGCGATGACGATGGACGGGAAGGGCAGCGGTTCGCGTGCATAGGGGCCAAAGGTCATCAGGTGACGCGGCCTTATCTCCGGGTTGGCGACGTCGGGCGGCGCGACAAAGAACGCACCGGCGACCGGCTTCCTGAACTGCGGAATGGCCTGCACCGCGGCCGCCACGCCCAGGGAATGGGCAACGATCACCACCGGCCGCTCGGCCTCGTTGACAGCGTTCGCCACGCTCGCCGTCCAGTCCTCGCGCACCGGCTTCGACCACTCCGCCTGCTCGACCCGGCGCGCCGTCGACAGTTTCGACTGCCAGCGTGTCTGCCAGTGTTGGGGGCCGGAATTGGTGTAGCCCGGCACGATCAGAATATCTGCGTCTTTGACTTTCATGGCGCTGAGATAGCGAGCGGCCGTGTCTCGTGCAACCCGCGCTGACGCATGCGGTGCATCACAATCGTGAACAACCTGTTCGATTCTTTCCATCTTGTGTGAACGATCAGGATCGACGATTTGAGGCAGGAAGAGATGGACAACAGAATAGACTGGTGGCGCGGCCTGGGATAATGCGCTGAACGGAGAGTTTTATGAGCGAACTGCCTTTTGCCGCGACGACCCCCGTCAGCGTGTCACGCGTGGGCCTGAAGGCGCGCGACGCCGAAGGACTTGCCGATTACTACCGGGCTGTTGTCGGCCTGCAGGAATTGAGCCGCGCCGATGGCGCCATCACGCTGGGCGCTGCCGAGCGCCCGCTGCTGGTGATCGAGCCTGACGCAGCGGCCAAGCCCGACGATCCGCGCAGCGCCGGCCTTTTCCACACCGCTTTCCTTCTGCCCAGCCGCGCCGATCTCGGCCGTTGGATAAACCATGCCGCCGCCAACAAAATCCGCATCGAGGGCGCCTCCGACCATCTGGTCAGCGAGGCTCTCTACCTGACCGACCCCGAAGGCAACGGCATTGAAATCTATAGGGACCGTCTGCCGCAGGAGTGGAAGTGGAACGGCGACAAGATCGCCATGGCGACCGAGCGGCTGAATCTGGCCGCCGTGGTTGGCAGCGTGCCGGCCGGTGACGCCGGCTGGCAGGGCGCGCCGCAAAACAGCATTATCGGCCATGTCCATCTGCGCGTCGGCCGGCCGGAAGATGCCGAGGCCTGGTGGCACGACGAATTTGGCTTCGACACGGTCGCTAAGTATGGAGGGCAGGCGGTGTTCCTGTCGTCGGGAGGCTACCACCATCATATCGGTGGCAATTCGTGGCACAGCGCCGGCGCCGGCCGCCGCGATCCGTCCCGCTCGGGTCTGGCCTGGGTCGAGATGCGGTCGGACAAGACAACCGCTGAAACCACGCGGGAAGATCCGTGGGGCACGGTTATCCGCACCGTGCCGGGCGCCGCCGGCTGAGCGCCCGCTCGGTTCTTACAAGGAATTGGCGGCGTAGCCCGTCAGCAGCCCATGCGCCCAACTGTCGAAGCCGGTGGCTGTCGCGCGGGTGGACGCCTCGGTCCAGTCATAATTGACCACGTGATGGCTGAACGACCATTGTCCGTCCTTGCGCGTAGCGAGGGCGTAGCGGGCATGCGGACTGCCGGTCACGGTCAGGCCGGGGAATGCCTGGACGCCGACGCTGCCCGGATTGAGGATTGTCCGGTTGTCCGACAAGCGCACAACGCGCGGCGTATGTGTATGGCCGCACAAGGTCAGCCCGGCGCCGGCGCTGCCCAGCTTGTGCCTGATCTGCTTTTCATTGGAGGGGTGGAAGTGGCTGCCTCCGTCTTCCTCGAGCAGGAACACGTCGTCGTCACTGGGGCTGCCATGGCAAAGCAGGATGTCCGGGGCAGGCGACAGGGTGACCGGCAAGGCCGAGAGCCAGGTCAGGGATGTCTCAGAGAGGCGTTGGTGGGTGAAAGCATCGACGTCTTCCAACCCGGAAGCAGGCGGCTCGATCAGCACACGGTCGTGATTGCCGCGCACGGTCGGCCAATTCTGTGCCATCAGATAGTGCGCGGTTTCTTCAGGCCATAGCGGCCCGGAAAGACAATCGCCCAGATTGACGATTATGTCGGGAGAAGCGTCTTTGATCTGCGCATGAAGCGCCTCAAGCGCGCGCAGATTCCCATGGATGTCGGAAAGGACGGCCAGCCGCATCGAAAAACCTATCCGAAAACCCGCTTGAAGATCGTGTCGACATGCTTGGTGTGATAGCCCAGGTCGAATTTCTCGCGGATCTCGGCTTCGGGCAGCGCTGCGGTGACTTCCTTGTCGGCCAACAATTCCTCAAGGAAATCAGCGCCATGTTCCCATACCTTCATGGCGTTGCGCTGCACCAGGCGGTAGGCGTCCTCGCGGCTGACGCCGGCTTGCGTCAGCGACAAAAGCACGCGCTGCGAATGCACCAGGCCACGGAACTTGTTCATGTTCTTCAGCATGTTGTCGGGATAGACCAGCAATTTGTCGACGACGCCGGTCAACCGCGACAGCGCGAAATCGAGTGTTACCGTGGCGTCCGGGCCGATCATGCGCTCGACCGAGGAATGCGAAATGTCGCGCTCGTGCCAGAGCGCCACATTTTCCATCGCCGGCAGCGCCATGGAGCGCACCATGCGGGCAAGGCCGGTGAGGTTTTCGGTCAGCACCGGGTTGCGCTTGTGCGGCATTGCCGACGAGCCCTTCTGGCCCGGCGAAAAATACTCTTCCGCTTCCAGCACCTCGGTGCGCTGCAGATGGCGGATCTCGGTCGCCAGCCGCTCGACCGACGAGGCGATGACGCCGAGCGTGGCGAAGAACATGGCATGGCGGTCGCGAGGGATGACCTGCGTCGACACCGGCTCCGGCTTGAGCCCAAGCTTTTTCGCCACATGCTCTTCGACATAGGGATCGATGTTGGCGAAGGTGCCGATCGCGCCGGAGATAGCGCAGGTGGCAATATCCTCTCGCGCGTGCACCAGCCGCTCGCGGCAGCGCGAGAACTCGGCATAGGCCTGCGCCAGCTTGACGCCGAACGTGGTCGGCTCGGCATGAATGCCGTGGCTGCGGCCGATGGTGACGGTGTCCTTGTGCTCGAAGGCCCGGCGCTTCAGCGCGGCGAGCAGGCCGTCGAGGTCGGCCAGCAGGATATCGCTGGCGCGGCCGAGCTGCACCGCAAGGCAGGTGTCGAGAACATCCGATGAGGTCATGCCCTGGTGGATGAAACGCGCATCCGGCCCGACGAATTCGGCGAGATGGGTGAGGAAGGCGATGACGTCGTGCTTGGTGACGGCCTCGATCTCGTCGATCTTGCCGACGTCGAATTGGGCGGCGCCGCCTTTTTCCCAGATGGTCTTGGCGGCTTCCCTGGGAATGACGCCGAGCTCGGCCAGCGCATCGCAGGCATGGGCCTCGATCTCGAACCAGATGCGGAAGCGGGTTTCCGGCGACCAGATGGCGACCATTTCCGGCCGGGAATAGCGAGGGATCATCCGTCAGTCCTGATATGTCGGTGGTTAAGTGCGCCTCCTATCAGAGGCGGACCGAATGCTCAACGCTGCTGGCGTGCAAACCACACGCTGGCGGCGGCAAGCGCGATGAATCCGAGCGGAAAATAGAGCCTGATACCCAGCACCACGAACTGGTAGAGCGCCGTCAGCGAGGTGAAGACCAGTTCGAACGCCCACCGGGCGGTGAAGGCCTCCGCGTGCCATTCGGCATAATAGGAGCGGTATTGCAGCGCAAACAACCCGCCGGTGAAGGCGAGCGTCGTGGCAAGCAGGCAGACGAAGGCGGCGGCGAACGCCACCTCCCAATGCCGGTCGAGCGAGACCAGCCGCGCCGCGAACAACCCGACGGGAAAGGCCAATGCCGCGCCGGTCGCAAACAGCAGGACGACGAAGCGGATCTTTTCCGGGGTCTCCCAACTGTCGAGCCAAAGACCGGTCAGCGCGCTGGCGCCCATGGCCATCGCCCACAGCAAGGCGCCGACAAGCGCCGCGCCCGTCGATGGTATGGCGCGGCTGACGCGATTTCCGGCGCGCTTGCGCCAGCTGGATTGATCGAGCGCTGTCACAGGCGTCCGGTCACGGCGATCCAGCGAAAATCCGGCCCTTCGAAGCCGTATTGGCGCACCGCGATCAGCACCGCATAGGCGCTGATGCTGTCCATCGAGAACGTCTGCACCGCGCCGATCCTGTAGCCGTTCGGGCAGCCACGGCTTTTCGGGATCGAATTATCCTCATGCAGCAGATGGGTCTGGCCGCCATCCCTGGCCTCGATCCGCAGCAGGCGAAAACCGTTGACCTCGCCCTGGCTCTGGCAGCTTTCGGTGTCATTCATGCCGATCTCGTCCAGCCGGAATTCCAGCGGCGGGTCGACCGGCGAAAAGATCGGCCGTGGGTTCACCACCATGCGGAACGGGTCGGCCGACAATTCGGTCACCGGGTTGAAGCCGGCGGTGATGCCGCGGTTTGCGGTGAGTTCGGCCTGCACAACGACGGCTTCGCCCTTTCTGCCTGGCCTGCTGACGGGCCGTATCGAGCGAGGCGGTCTCATCCTCCAGCCGGACCCGGATTGGCGTGCCCTTCAGGAACGTGTCGTCGGCGGTGTTGATGTAGTAGCGATTGGCATAGGGAAAGCCCGAACCGTCTGCCACACCATATTCCTCGAAGGCGAAGACGCCGCCATCCTTGCTGAAGCCGAGGATTTCAAGCTCGGCGACATCGCCCGCTCGGGCGGCGATGGCGGATGCCAGATGGACCAGCAGGCAAACGCCAATCAGGACGAGATTTCGCATCGGGGTTCCGCTCCGCCTGCCGTGGTTCGATCGTTCCCTATCACGAGACAGTCAAAACATCGTGCCATTCAAAAGGCGATGCATCCAATTTCGCCTCTGTTTGTTATCGTCGATCGTTTTCAAAAGGAGAACACCCCATGAATGAGGCCAGCAAGATTCGCGAGCATATGGAAGTGATCGGCGCCGACGGCGTTCACATCGGCACCGTCGACCGGGTCGACGGCGAGCGGATCAAGTTGACCAAGGCCGACAGCGGCGAGGGCGCCCATCAGGGGCATCACCACTACATTCCCTTGAGCCTGCTTGCCGAGGTCGAGGGCCAGAAAGTCTGGCTGTCGGCGAATTCGGATGTCGCGGTCAGCTTCGAGGAAGAAGAGTCCGACCCGACCTGATTGAAAGTCAGCGCGACGACCACACCGCAAACAGATCGCCTTCGGCCGGCGTCGCGGCATGGATGCCGCGGCTGATGGCGCGCGCCATGGTGGCGCCGGCGGCGGCAAAGAAATCGACGGCATCGTCGGCGCTGAGTTCTATGCCGCTCTTGCCCGTCGCCAGCGCGAACACCAGATCGCCGTCAGCCGGCGTGTGCACGGGCCAGATGGCGCGCACGAAGCCGTCATGCGCTGAAATGGCCAGCCGCTTGGCTGCCGCCTTGGTCAGCACGGCGTCGGTGGCGATTACGGCGATGGTGGTGTTGCCACCGGCCTCGGCTTGTCCACCGACACGCTTGTCGCGGTATTTCAACAGGATCCGCCTGGCGTCGTCGGGCATTGGCGAGGGATAGCCAAGCCCGCCGAACTCATCGCCGATCTCGAAGGGTGCCGCCCAGAAATAGCGTGTACGCGCAATCGTCACCGAGCCGGTCGGGTTGGCGGCGGCCAGTGCGCCGATGGTGATGCCGCTGTCGAGCACGGTCGAGGCCGAGCCGAGGCCGCCCTTCACCCCGGAGCTTAGCGCGCCGGTGCCGGCGCCGATTGTGCCGAGCGGAAAGTCGACTGTTGCCGCCTGAGCTGCTTCGTAACCGAGGTCGCGGTAGGGAGGATAACGGCCCCAATCCTTGTCGCCGCCATTGCGCAGGTCAAACAGGATCGCCGCCGGCACGATCGGCACCCGAAAGCCGCCGACATCGACGCCAATGCCTTTTTCACGCAACGCCGCCTGCACGCCCGACGCGGCGTCGAGGCCGAAGGCCGAACCGCCCGAAAGCACGACGGCATGAACCGCCTCGATGGAATTGTGCGGTTCGAGCAAATCGGTCTCGCGCGTGCCCGGCGCGGCGCCGAGGATCTGCACGCCACCGACCGCCGGTTCGTCGCACAATACGGTGGTGACGCCCGATTTCAGCCTGGCATCCGACGCGTTGCCGACGCGCAAGCCGGCGACATCGGTGATCAGATTGCGCGGCCCGGTGCGAAACATCAGTTCGTCTCCGCCGGCACGAAACGCGTCCCGTCGAAGCGGAAGGCGCGATAGAGGTTTTGGCTCAGATCGCCTTTGTCGTCGAACCGCAGCGGCCCGATCGCGGTGGTGAAATCATGCCCGGTTAGCGCGTCGGCCAGCCCCTTGCCCGAGGTCTGGGGCGCGGCCGAGGCCGCCTTGGCAATCTCCACCGCCGCGTAGGCCGGCAAGGCATAGCCATCCGGCGCGATGTTTTTGGCCGTAAACGCCGCCAGCACCTTGGGATCGGCGACATCGGCCCATTCCGGCGGCGCGATCATCAGCGTGCCGACGGCGTAAGGCACGTCGCCCGGTGGCGTGCGCAAATTTTCGCCGCCGGCAAAGGTAATGCCGGCCTCGAGCTGGCCGGCATCGCGGCCCATAATGGCGATGTCGTCGCCGTCGCCGCCGGCAAAGACATGCGTCGCGCCTGATTTCTTCAGCCGCCCGATCAGACCGATCTGGTTGTCGAGCTGCGGACGGAAGGTATCGACAAACACCGGCTTCAACGCCGCCTGTTCGGCCGCTGCCCGCAACGTCTCGGCAATTTCGCGGCCGTAGATGGTGCCATCGTCAACGATGGCGAACAGTTCGCTCTGCCACAGCCGGGTGAGGATGGCGGCCACCGCATTGCGCTCGTCGTCGCCGCGCGGCCCGAGCCGATAGACCGGGCAGCCGGTCTTGGCGCGGCGGTCGGTCAGGCTTTCGGTGCGCACACCGACGGTGATGACCGGAATGTTGGCATCCTTCAGGATCGGCAGCGCCGCCTGGATCGCGTCGGTGCATAGGAAGCCGACGACGATATTGACCTTCGCGGCCGCGAATTCCCTGGCGGCGGCAGCCCCGCCATCGGCGGTGCAGCTATCGTCGACGGTTCTGATCTCCAAGCCATTGGCCTCCGCTGCCAGGGCCGCACCCGCCTCGATCTGCTTGCCGAGGATCGCCGACGGACCGGACAGGGGTGCAGCTACGCCGACAAGCAGCGTCTGAGCGCCGGCGCCTGCAGGCAACAGCCAGAGCATTGCCGCTATTACAGCTGTTAGGGGTCGCATTCCTACGAGAATTCCTCCGTGCCGGTCGCATGCTTCCAGCGTGTCTTGCGCCAAGACCTAAAGGCTGCCCGCCCCAGGCGCAACACGCGAATTTGCGGATTGGCGTCAAGCACTTCGCTTGTGGCCTATTGTGTGCCGCCATATATAACGCTTGGGTTCCCGCTTATGGAAAATCATCAGTGTTGAAGTTGAACGACATAGGGCCGCAGGCCTATCGCGACGCGATGGCGCATTTTGCCGGCCACGTCCATGTGGTGACCACTGACGGTCCCGCCGGCAAACGCGGCACGACGGTGATTGCGGCCTGTTCGGTGTCGGACACGCCGCCGACGGTTCTCGTCTGTCTCAACCGCGAGAATGCCAAGAACGAGCTCTTCGTGCAAAACCGCCGGTTTGCGCTGAACACGCTGGCTTCGCACCAGCAGCCCCTATCGGTGGCGTTTTCAGGCCTGACCGGGCTGTCTGCCGATGAGCGTTTCGCGCTTGGCGAGTGGGACGTCATATCGACCGGCGCGCCTACCCTGAAGGGCGCTCTTGCGGTTTTTGACTGCGAATTGATGGACACCAAGGATCTCGCCACCCATCGTGTGCTTTTTGGCAAGGTGACAGGCCTGCGCATGGGCGATAATTTGCGGCCGCTGATCTACCACGCCCGCGACTACCACGTGCTGCAGAGCGGAGCAGAGGCGGCAACGGAGAAAGAATGACCGAGCTGAAACCGCGCCCCGCGCCGCGGACGATCGACGAAACGCTCGATCTCCTGACCGGCGCGGACTACGTCGCGGACCGCTCGCTGGCAACGGTGCTGTTCCTGTCCCTGCGCATGCAGCGGCCGCTGTTCCTTGAAGGGGAGGCCGGCGTCGGCAAGACCGAGATCGCCAAGGTGCTGGCGCAGGCACTCGGCCGCCGGCTGATCCGCCTGCAATGCTATGAAGGGCTCGACGTCTCGTCCGCTGTCTATGAGTGGAATTACGCCGCGCAGATGATAGAGATCCGCATGGAGGAGGCGGCAGGCTCGGTCGACCGCTCCGACATGGAGCGGAATGTCTTTTCCGAAAAATACCTGATCCGCCGCCCGGTGCTCGATGCGCTGACCGGCAAGGCGGGTGCGGCCCCGGTGTTCCTGATCGATGAGCTCGACCGCACCGACGAGGCTTTCGAAGCATTCCTGCTCGAAATCCTGTCCGATTTCCAGGTGACGGTGCCCGAGCTCGGCACGATCAAGGCGGAGGAACCGCCGATCGTCATCATCACCACCAACCGCACGCGCGAAATCCACGACGCGCTGAAGCGGCGCTGCCTCTATCACTGGGTCGACTATCCCAATGCCGAGCGCGAGCTGGAGATCGTGCGGCGCAAGGTGCCGCAGGCCAACAGCCGGCTTTCGGCCGAAGTGGTGTCGTTCATCCAGAAGCTGCGCCAAGTCGAACTATTCAAGGCGCCGGGCGTTGCCGAGACCATCGACTGGGCCGGCGCGCTGACCGAACTCGACAAGGTGGCGCTCGATCCCGAAACCGTCTCCGACACGATCGGCGTTTTGCTGAAATACCAGGACGACATTGCCCGCATCGGCGCGGGCGAGGGCCGGCGTATCCTCGACGAGGTCAAGGCCGAGCTGGCGGCGGCGGAGTAGGGCAAGTGAAGGCGCCCGAACCCAGAGAGGCGACGGAAGACGGGCGCATCGCCGACAACATCGTCTATTTCGCCCGCACCTTGCGCAAAGCGGGCATGCGCGTCGGGCCGGCTTCGGTCAAGGATGCGATCGAGGCGGTGCTGGCCGCCGGCATCGGTTCGCGCGACGATTTCTACTGGACGCTGCATGCCGTGCTTGTGTCGCGGCACGAAGATCACCCTGTTTTCGACGAAGCCTTCCGGCTGTTCTGGAAATCGCGCGAGCTGATCGAGAAACTTCTGGCGATGTTCTCGCCGGTGGCTCCTGACACCAGGGAGAAGCAAAAGCCGCGCGCGGCAGAAAACCGCGTCAGCCAGGCCATGTTCGAAGGCCACGAGAAGAATCGGCCGGTCAGGGAAATCCCGGAGATCGAAGTCGACGCCCGGCTAACCTTCTCCGGGAATGAAGTGCTGCGCGGCAAGGACTTTGCCCAGATGAATGCCGACGAGATGGCAGACGCCAAGAAGGCGATTGCCCGGCTGCGGCTGCCGTTCGACATGGTCCGTACCCGACGCTTCAAGGCAGACCTGCATGGCCGCCGTATCGATCCACGCGCCATGATGCGCTCGGCCGCGCGCACCGGCGGCGAACTGATCCTGCCGAAATTCCGCTCAGCCCGCGAAGTGCATCCGCCGCTGGTGGTTCTCGCCGATATCTCCGGTTCGATGAGCCAGTACACGCGCATCTTCCTGCACTTTCTGCATGCGCTGACCGAAAAACGGCGGCGCGTGCACACCTTCGTCTTCGGCACGCGGCTGACCAATCTCACGCGGCAGATGCGCCATCGCGACCCCGATGCCGCCCTTGCCGACTGCTCGGCGGCGGTCAAGGACTGGTCGGGCGGCACCCGCATCGGCGATACGCTGGCGGAGTTCAACAAGCACTGGTCACGCCGCGTGCTCGGGCAGGGCGCGGTGGTGCTTTTAATCACCGACGGTTTGGAGCGCGACGATGTTTCCGGCCTGTCGGAGGAGATGGATCGCCTGCACAAATCCTGCCGGCGGCTGATCTGGCTCAACCCGCTTCTGCGCTTTGGCGGCTTCGAGGCGCGGGCCCGCGGCGTCAGAGCGATGCTGCCTCATGTCGACGAGTTCCGCTCGGTACACAATCTCGATGCGCTGGCCGACCTCTGCGCCTCGCTGGACAAGAAATCGGCCGCTTCGGTCGATCCGCGTCGCTGGCTGGACGCTGGTGTCAGGCGCGCCGCATAGCCATATTGGATTCCGAAAAACAGGCTCCCAGAGAAAAACAGACTTTGAGGCAAGCGATCATGGACAACAGCATCTATCTCGATGAGGCCCGCGACCCCTTGATCATCGCGGAAGGCTGGATGAAGGACGGCAAGGATGTCGCCATCGCCACTGTGGTCGAGACCTGGGGTTCGGCGCCGAGGCCGGCCGGCAGTCATCTGGTCATTGACGCCGAAGGCAATTTTCACGGCTCGGTCTCGGGCGGCTGCGTTGAGGGTGCTGTGGTGAGCGAGGCGATGGACGTTATCGACTCGGGGAAAGCGAAGATGCTGGAGTTCGGCGTTGCCGACGAAACCGCCTGGCAGGTCGGCCTGTCCTGCGGCGGCCGCATCAAGGTCTATGTGGAGCGGCTCGGTTAGGCATGGATCCCTACGCTCTCAAAGCCCTCAATGCCGAACGCCGTGCCCGCCGTGCGGCGATCCTAGTGACCGATCTCGGCGACGGCCGCGACCGTATCGTGCGTGAAGGCGATCCCGTCGCCGGCGATCTTGGAGCAGCGATCGCCAAGGCGTTTCGCACTGGCAATTCGGGTTCGGTCGAGGCGGAAGGGCGAACCTTCTTCCTCAACGCGCATTTGCCGCAACCGCGCCTGGTGGTGATCGGCGCCGTCCATATCAGTCAGGCGCTGGCGCCGATGGCCAGGATCGCCGGCTATCCCCTGGAGATCATCGATCCGCGCACCGCCTTCGCCACCCCGGACCGTTTTCCCGATGTAGCCCTGCATGCCGAATGGCCGGAGGATGTGCTGAAGCGCCAGCCGCTCGACAGCTATACGGCGCTCGCCGCCGTCACCCATGATCCGAAGATCGACGATTTCGCACTGAAGGCCGCGCTCGACGCCAACTGTTTCTATGTCGGCGCACTCGGCAGCCGCAAAACACACGCCAGGCGCGTCGAGCGCCTACTGGCGCTCGGCGCCAGCGCCGACCAGATCGCCCGCATCCACGCACCGATCGGTATCGACATTGGCGCGGCGAGCCCGGCCGAGATCGCCGTCGCCATCCTGGCGCAGACGATCCACGCCTTTCGCTCGCGCGGTCTCGAAGCCAAAGGCGCGGCGGCGTGAAGTTCGGGCCGATCCCGATCGATCAGGCGCAAGGCGCGGTGCTGGCGCATGCCACGACGGCGGGCGAGCGGCGTTTCCGCAAGGCGCACAGGCTGAGCACGCAGGACGTGGCGGTGCTGAAGGCGGCCGGCATTACCGAGATCGTCGTGGCGGTGCTTGCCGCCGATGACTTCAGCGAGGATGCGGCGGCCGAAAAGATTGCTGCCAGCATGGCCCACCGCAACATCGAGGCAAAACCGGCCGCGACCGGCCGCGTCAACCTCCATGCCAAGGCCGCCGGTCTCTTCACCGTCGATGCCGCCATGATCGACGCCATCAATGCGGTCGACCCGACCATCACCATCGCCACGCTGGCGCAGCACGCGCCGGTTGAGCAGGGCCAGATGGTGGCGACGGTCAAGATCATCCCGTTCGCCGTTGCCTCGGCCCTTGTCGATGCGGTGACAAAGATCTGCGCCGGCGGCGAGATCTTCGCCGTCAACGCCTACCATCCGGTGCGCATCGGCGTCATTCAGACGATGCTGCCCGGCATCAAGCCCAGCGTGCTCGACAAAACGCTGCGCGTCACCGAGGCCCGGCTGGCACGCTCCGGCGGTCGGCTGACGACGGAGCGCCGCACGCCGCACGAGATCGCGCCTGTAGCCGAGGCAGCGGCCGCGCTGGCGCGCGACAACGACATGGTGGTGATCTTCGGCGCCTCGGCGATGAGCGATTTCAACGATGTCGTTCCGGCGGCGATCGAGGCAGCAGGTGGCACGGTGATCCGCGCGGGCATGCCGGTCGATCCCGGCAATCTGCTGGTGCTGGGCACGCTGGACGGCAAGCGCGTCATCGGCGCGCCCGGTTGCGCCCGCAGCCCCAAGGAGAACGGTTTCGATTGGGTGCTCGACAGGCTGATCGCCGGTCTCGACGTCACCGCCAAGGACATCGCCGGCATGGGCGTTGGCGGCCTCTTGATGGAAATCCCGACCAGGCCGCAGCCGCGCGAGCCGCTGCCGGCGAGAGCCGGGCTGAAGGTCGAGATCGTGCTTCTGGCCGCCGGTCGCTCCAGCCGCATGGGCGGGCCGAACAAGCTTCTGGCGCTGTTCGACGGCAAGCCGCTGGTGCGCCGCACCGCTGAACGGGCGCTCGATTCCAAGGCTTCTGCCACCGTTGTCGTCACCGGCCATCAGCGCGAGCGGGTGCACGCCGCGCTCTCGGGCCTCGACGTGATCTTCGCCGACAATTCGGATTTTGCCGACGGCCTGTCCTCGTCTCTAAAAGCCGGCATTGCCCGCGTTGGAGCCGAGGCGGCCGGCGCCATGATCGTCCTCGGCGACATGCCGGGTATCTCATCGGCCGATCTCGACCGGTTGATCGAGGCCTTCCGTAGGGACGGCGGCCGCTCAGTGGTGCGTGCCGCCCATGACGGCCGCCGCGGCAATCCGGTGCTGCTGCCACGCGCGCTGTTTGGAGGCATCGCTCACCTCGAGGGCGACACCGGCGCCCGCCATCTGGTCGAGGCCGAGGGACTGGATGTCATCGACGTCGAGATCGGCGACGGCGCGTCGGTCGACGTCGACACCCGCGAGGCGCTCGAAGACGCCGGCGGCGTGCTGCAGGATTGACAAAGCGAAGCCGAAAAACGCATGCCTTTAGCATGGCTCTCTCTTTACTTGCCTCAGCGCTTCTACCCCCCTCTGGCCTGCCGGCCAGGCCGGCAGGCCAGAGGGGGTAGCCGCGTTCCATACCCTTCTGGTTTCACTTCTTTTCTTGTTCTCCGCCGCCCACGCGGACGCGCTCGAACTAAAACCCTACAAGGATGACCTCTTCGCCTATCCGGCGACGCTCTCGTCCACGGACAAAGGCGCCTACACCGTCATCGACTATCGCGAGATGCGCGACATCAACGACCGCGACGAGGTGCCGGAAAAGCGCGTGCAGGCTAAGTATACCGACACCGGCGTGCGCAAGGTGCAGCGGGATTTGATGCTGAAAACCGATGCCGGCGATGTCAGGCATGTCGCCGTCGGCAAGACCGAAGGCGCCGGCATCATCGTGCTTTACCTGCACGGGCAGGGCGGCAGCCGCAAGCAGGGCGTCGACGACTTCACCTTCGGCGGCAATTTCAACCGCATCAAGAACCTGATGGCCGGCAATGGCGGCCTCTACCTCTCACCGGATTTCACCGATTTCGGCGACAAGGGCGCGGCCCAGGTCGCGGCGCTGATCGGCCACTATGCCGAGGCTTCGCCGGACGCGAAAATCTTCGTCGCCTGCGGCTCGATGGGCGGCATGCTGTGCTGGAAGCTGGCCGGCCGCAACGATACGGGACGGCGCATAAACGGGCTGCTGCTGCTCGGCTCGCTATGGGATGACAGTTTCCTGTCGAGCCCCGCCTACAGGCGCCATGTGCCGGTGTTCTTCGGCCAGGGCAGCAAGGACCCGGTCTTTCCCGTGGAGAAGCAGGAAGCCTTCTTCCGCTCCATCATTGCGAACTCGAAAGCCTATCCGACCCGGTTCGTCCGGTTCGAGACCGGCACCCATGGCACGCCGATCCGCATGGTCGACTGGCGCCAAACGCTGAACTGGATGCTGTCGAAAGCGCCCTGACGCATATCGCCCAGAGGTGCCCGTTGGTTTTGGCGATCATGGTTCGGCCGATATCCTTACTGGTGTAGGCTGATATGATCCAACAGATCGGAAGCACAGCGATGGACGCTCACCCCTTCAAGATCCAAATTCCGAACGAACAACTTGAAGATCTCCAGCGCCGGCTTAGCGCAACAAGATGGCCAATTCCGCTAAGCGAAGCGGGCTGGAACGATGGGGCCGAGCTGCCGTTCATCAAGCGCCTTGCGGATTACTGGCGAGACCGCTTCGACTGGAGAGTGCAAGAGGCGCGGCTGAACCGGCTGCCGCAATATCTGACGAGGCTGAACAACCTAGATGTCCACTTTGTCCACCAGCCAGGCAACGGACCGGCGCCGCTGCCGCTGATCATAACGCATGGCTGGCCCGGCTCGTTCATCGAAATGGAACACGTCATTCCATTGCTGGCAGACCCAGCTGCCCATGGTGGTGACCCGGCCGACGCTTTCCACGTGGTAGTTCCCTCTTTGCCCGGATACGGCTTTTCGCAGGCGCCGACGGAACCAGGCTTCCATTCCGGCCGCATCGCGGAGTTATGGGTACAGTTGATGCGCGGGCTCGGCTACGACCGCTTCGCTTCCCAAGGAGGCGACATCGGCGCAGGCGTTTCCGCCTGGATGGCACGGCTCCATTCCGAAAGCGTGCTTGGCGTCCACGTCAATTACATTCCCGGGAGCTATCGGCCACCCTTGGGTGCAGGTCTGCCACCTGTCACCGTTGAGGAGCAGGCCTTTCTGGAAAAGGCCGCGGCCTGGACGGCAACGGAGGGCGCCTATGCCCATCTGCAGGGCACGAAGCCTCAGACGCTTGCTTATGCGCTGACAGACTCGCCGATCGGTCTCGCAGCCTGGATGATCGAGAAGTTCCGTAGCTGGAGCGATTGCGACGGTGACGTGGAGCGCACCTTCGGCATGGACACGCTCCTTACGGATGTTTCGCTCTATTGGTTCAGCAACGCGCTCACCTCGTCCTTGCGGCTCTACAAGGAGAATCGACTGTTCCCTCTTGCGTTCGAGACGCTGGAACGCGTTTCGCCGCCATTTGGGGTAGCGCTTTTCCCTCGCGAGTTGCCGATGCCGCCTCGATCCTGGGTGGCGCGGGTCTTTGACGTTCAGCGATGGACATCGATGCCGCGAGGGGGCCATTTCGCTGCGCTGGAGGAACCGAGTCTTCTGGTCGAGGACATTCGCGCCTTCTTCCGGCCGATGCGTTCCCGGCCTGAAACGAGAAGGCGAATGTGAAGGACTGCTTGAGCGCGGCGGTTCCTGATAAGATCCCTACGGCGCGGTGTTGTAGTCGACCACCGTCTGCGGGTTCTCCTCGCCATCGTAAGACGCGTCCACATCATATTGGACGAGGGAAAAATCGCCGTTACGGAACAGGTATATCCCCTTGTCCGAGGCGTCGCCGATGCCGCGCCATTTGTTGAACGTGGTCAGCGTCTTGGCGTCTTCGTCATATTCGGAATTGGCCGCCCAGCCGGATGTGCGGAAGCCGATGATATCCATGCCCAGCAGTTTGCCGTCGCTGTCATTGTTCTCGTAACGGATATCCATTTCGGGCTCGGTGAACTGCAACTGCCGCACGCCCGATACTTCGTCGGTCATGTAGTAGACCGAACTTGCGTTATAGGCTGCCGCTTGGCAGTAGAACTCGAAAAGCCGCGTTTCCTTGTCGGGATCGCTGGCAGCCGCGTCCTTTGCCTTGTATTTGATCGAAAAGATGTTCGGCTCCTCGCCGAGAAATTGCTTGTCACACTGATCGCCATAATCGGCGGCGAACAGTTTCTTCACCTGCTCGAGTGCGGTGTCCTTCTTCGGCGGCGGCGGCCCGTCACCACAGCTTGGCGGCAGAGCCTCCTCGAAATCGGCCTTGGACGGCTTCAGCGCGCCCTTGTCGATAAAGATCGGGCGGAATGGCGGGGCCTGGATCTGAGCGCTGACCTGGCGCAGCGTGTAGCAGCCGGCGAAGACCGCCTCGTTGCCGTCCTTGCCGGTGGCGCGGATGGCGACCGGAACGCTGTAATAGATGCTGCCGGCTGCGCCCTCGTCGGAAACAGCACCGGTTTCGACGTCGACCCTGCCGGTGCCGTCATAGCCCTTGACGAAGGTATCGAAATCCTTTGCCGGCTTGGTATCGCCGTAGTAAGCCCAGGCGCGGGCGAATTCGTGCCGGTTGATGGCGCTGTAGAGCGAGCGGATGACGGCCTCGGCGTCTGACCTGTCATCGACGTAAGGGGCCTGGTCATCGGCTGCCGGTTCATCGTCGGCGAACACAGCCTGGCCGGATGCGGCAAGGGAGCAAAAGGCGGCCGCTGCCAGAAAGACGCGTCTCATCGGAGAATCTCCACCACGAAGGAGTCTATCATAGAGATTGCGGCGACGTGGTGACGCTTGAAAAATCCTCCGGGAAGGCGCTACGTCCCGCCGTCGGCGCTTCAGCCGCAATGGAGATTTGAACGTGACACTATCGATGTATGAAGCCTCGGTGCCGGTGTTTTCGGCCAGGCTGAAGGCGCTGTCCGGCGTGCTGTCGGCGGCCGAACAGAATGCAACCGAGCGCAAGATCGACCCGCAGGTGTTTTTGACCGCGAGGTTGGCGCCCGACATGTACGCGCTGGTCAGGCAGGTGCAGGTCGCCACCGACCACGCCAAGGGCGCGCCATCACGGCTGGCCCGTCGCGAGGTGCCGAAATACGAAGACAATGAAGCGACCTTCGCCGAGCTTCAGGCGCGCCTGACCAAGACGCTCGATCTGCTGGCGTCATTCTCGGCCGCCGAATTCGATGGTTCGGATGAAAGGGTGGTCGAACTGAAGTTTGGCCAGCGCGAAGCCTCGATGCCCGGCATGCAGTATCTGCTGCATGTCGCCATGCCCAACTTCTATTTCCACGTGACCACGGCTTACGACATCCTGCGCCACAATGGCGTGCCGCTGACCAAGGGTGCCTATCTCGGGAATCGTTGACGAATTCGGCATTCCGAGGTTTCCCGGTCGCTGCCGGGAAACTTCGTTTGACGCTGGTTCGGCGCCAAGGCCTTGATCAACGCGGTGACATTTCGCGGGCTATGCGCGGGAAGTCGGCCGGCTTGATGCCGATGTCGGCGCGGTCGGCATTGCTCATCGAATGCAGCAACGCCAGTGCGGAACGATAACGCAGATGCTCCTGCGGACGCGGACGGGCAAACATTTCAGTGAAGAACCCCATGATTCGGCCCCTTGTTGATCCTCCACGGCGCCGAGTATAGGAAAATTGTGAAGATTGTGCAGTGCAGCATTTGCATGGCAGCCATTCCAAGCGAATTTTTTTCGGCACAATTGCCGCGTGCGCTGAAACTTGTGGCGCATCCCCACCGTATGCATAGACGCTGGCACATGGCCGGCTTTTCCTCGCCACTCCTGGCGAATTTCCGGACTGCATGCAAATGCAGTCCGGCTTTTTGTTGGGTCTTGCACATCGCCAACCGGGCCCGCGCAAGCCTCGCAAACGCCTAAACTGGTTAAGATCAGCGGCATTCATTTTTAACGAGCCGGTTCTATGCTGCGACCGGCTCTGTTCGCACGCTTAAACGAGGGGGAGGCTGACATCGGCGCCAAGCGGGATTTCGCTTCCTTGCTCGACGATCTGTTCGTTGCCTCCGACAAGGATGAGGCGGCGGAAGAGACGAGCGCCCGGCCGTCGATCCCGTTCGACTATCTCTCCGTGGCCGACGAGCTTCATTCCGGCCGCATCAAGGTCTCGGGCGAAACATTCGCCGCCGAATACCGCGAGGCGGGAGCCGATCTGGCCGCAGAATTTGCCGCCCTTCTCGATCATGCCAAGCTGGCGCTGGCCGGCGAGGAGGCAAAGCCCGAGGAAAAGCTGCCGCCGATCGACCCTGACGCGATCGCCGTCGAGCTCGGCCTCGATCATCCAGTCAAGAACGCCGATCTCGGCCGCATGCGCCGCAGCTTCGCCTTCGCCAACCACCCCGACCGCGTCGCGCCGCATCTGCGCCAGCGCGCCATGATCCGCATGCAGGTGGCCAATATGCTGATCGATGAGGCCAAGCGGCGCGCGCTGGCCGGCGTCCGGCGCTGACTTTTCCAGGGTTCACGCAAAAGTCGGGTTCCCTGAGGGTTGGAGAGCGGCGCCGCTTTCCCTATACATGCGGCTTCCTTCCCGCGTAGCCGCGCAAACCTCCCGCCGGAGAAACCCCATGCACAAACGCCGTCTCGGTCGGACCGATCTTCTTGTTACCCAGATCTGCCTGGGGTCGATGACCTGGGGCCAGCAGAACACCGAGGCCGATGGCCATGCGCAGATGGATCTGGCCTTTGCGCGCGGGGTCAATTTCATCGACACGGCCGAGCTCTACCCGATACCGCCCAAGGAGGAGACGCAGGGGCGGACGGAGAAGTTCATCGGCAGCTGGATGAAGGCCAAGGGCAATCGCGACAAGGTCATCCTGGCCTCGAAAGTGGTCGGCCGCACCGCCAACCGCTGGTTTCGTGGCGACCGGCCGTCAAAACTGGTGCGCGCCGACATCTTTGACGCCATCGACAAATCGCTGGCCAAGCTCGGCACCGACTATCTCGACCTCTACCAGATCCACTGGCCGGAGCGCGACATCCCCTGGGGCGCCAACCCGACCCGCGTGGGTGCTGTGCCGCGCCGTGCCGATGCCGTTGGCGCGCCGCCCGGCGAGACGCCGATCGCCGAGACACTCGCCGTCTTCGAGGAACTCGTGAAGGCGGGAAAGATCCGCCATCTCGGCCTGTCGAACGAAAGCTCCTGGGGCGTCATGCGCTTCATCGCCGAGGCCGACAAGGGCGTCGGCCCGCGCGTCGTTTCGCTGCAGAACGCCTACAATCTGGTCAACCGCACGTTCGAGGTGAACCTCGCCGAGGCCTGCGAACGCGAGGATGTCGGCTTTCTCGCCTATTCGCCGCTGGCGCAGGGCTATCTCACCGGCAAATACGACCACGGCGCACGGCCGCAGGGTTCGCGCTCGCAGCTGTTCAACCGCGGCCAGCGCTACGAGACGCCAAATGCGGCGGAGGCGCAGCTCGCATACAACAAACTGGCGCGTTCCTTCGGCCTTGAACCGGCGCTGTTTGCCAACGCCTATGTCGCCAGCCGGCCTTTCGTCACGTCCAGCATCATCGGCGCGACGACGATTGCCCAGCTTGAGATGGCGCTGTCGTCAGCCGACGTGACCTGGACCGACGAGATGCAGAAGGGCGTGGATGCGATCCACCAGCGCGTCGGCAATCCGTGCCCATAAGCAGACCGTTTGGCCGGGATTGCCGAGCAAAGACAAGGGGAAGGGGACAGCCATGGATTTTCCGATCGAGACCGTCAGGGGAAAATTTCCGGCGCTGGACCTGACCGACAAGGGCCGCCGGCGCATCTATCTCGACAATCCGGCCGGCACCCAGGTGCCGCAAGCGGTTGCCGACGCGGTGGCGCGCTGCCTCCTCACCACCAACGCCAATCTCGGCGGCTATTTCGAAACCACGCTTGCCGCGCAAAAGGTGTTCGACGACGCCCATGCGGCGATGGCCGATTTCCTGGGTGCAGCGAGCGCGGAGGAAATAATCATCGGCGCCAACATGACGACGCTGACCTATCACATGTCGCGTACGCTCGGTCGCGACTTCAAGCCCGGCGACGAGATCATCGTCACCCGCATGGATCATGAGGGCAACGTCTCGCCCTGGCTGCAGCTGGCCGAGGACCTCGGCCTTGTGGTGCGCTTCCTGCCCTTCGACGAGAACAGCTGGCAGGTCGAGGAGGCGGCGCTCAGCGCTCTGCTTACCGACAGGACAAAACTCGTTGCGCTGAACTATGCGTCGAACCTCACCGGCTCGATCAACCGGGTCAAGGCGCTGACGGCCATCGCCAAACAGGCCGGCGCGCTCGTCTATGTCGATGCCGTGCAGTTCGCGCCGCACGGGCTGGTCGACGTGCAGGACCTCGGCTGCGACTTCCTGATCTGTTCGGCCTACAAGTTCTTCGGCCCGCACATGGGGATATTGTGGGGAGGTCGAGACATCATCGATGCGCTGCAACCCTACAAATGCCGTTGCTCGTCCAATGGCCTGCCGGAGCGCTTCGAGCTCGGCACGCCACAGATCGAACTGATGGCCGGACTTACCGCAGCGGTCGATTACTTCGCCGAACTCGGTGCTTCGGCCGGCGAGGGCGGTTCGCGAAGGCAAAAGATCGCAAAGGCATACGAAGTGTCGATCGCCTACGAAAACCCGCTGGCGCTGAGGCTGATCGATGGGCTGTCCGCCATTGAGGGCCTGACCATCCGCGGCATCACAGATCAGAAGCGTGTCATTGAGCGCGTGCCGACCGTGTCCTTCACCGTCGACGGCATCGTGCCAGAGACGATCGTGCGGCAGATGAATGCCGAGAACATTTTTCTATGGTCGGGTCACAACTACGCCTGGGAGATCGTCCACCATCTCGGCATTCCGGCCGAGCAGGGAGTCGTGCGCATCGGTATTGCGCACTACAACACGGCGGCAGAGATCGACGAGACGTTGGAAAGCGTGCACCGGGTGATCGCCATGCTGAGGCAGCAGCGCTAGTCAGCTATCGCTGTTTGCCGCCGAAACCGGTGAGGAACGCCGTGAGATTGTCGCCGAGCGCGTCGCAGAGATAGCCGCCTTCCTGGACGATAATCGTCGGCAGGCCAAGCTTGGCAATTGCCTCGCCGATCCGCGAGAAACCGGGCGTGGTCACCGCAAGCCCGCCGAACGGATCGCCCTCGAACGCATCGAGACCGAGCGCCACGACCAGCGCGTCCGGCGAAAAGGCGCGGATACGCTGGAACGCCACTTCGAGGGCCTTCAGAAACTCCGCGTCGGCTGATTTGCGCGGCAATGGCAGGTTGAAATTATAGCCGAGGCCCGGACCTTCGCCGCGCTCATCGGCATGGCCCCAGAAGAACGGATAGAAGCGCACCGG
The DNA here is from genome assembly GCF_030323165.1 of Mesorhizobium sp. C416B. Taxonomy (NCBI): domain Bacteria; kingdom Pseudomonadati; phylum Pseudomonadota; class Alphaproteobacteria; order Hyphomicrobiales; family Phyllobacteriaceae; genus Mesorhizobium; species Mesorhizobium sp. C416B. The sequence continues at coordinate 470,713 of NZ_CP100471.1, read as the reverse complement.
ATCGGCGTGCAGCGACACCGTCAGGACGTCGGAACGCGTATAAAAGATGCCTTGCGTGCCGTTGCCGTGATGCAGGTCGACATCGAGGATCGCCACCCGCGCCGCCTGCTTGCGCAACACCTGGGCTGCGACCGCCGAGTTGTTGATGAAGCAGAAGCCACCGGCGACATCGGCAAAGGCATGATGGCCGGGCGGCCGGCAGAGCGCATAAGCGGCAGGCGCGCCCGATATCACCGCTTCGGCTGCCTCGACTGCACTCCAGGCGCTCCACAGCGCGCTGTGCCAGGTTTCGGCCGAGATCGGGCAAGCGGTGTCGGCCATGTGGTAGCCGGCCTGGCCGACCGCCGAGGCCGGATAGGACCCTGTGCGGGCCAGTGGATGGATGTTGGGGATGACTTCCGCGGATGCGCCCTCGATGCGCTGCCAGCGCGCAAAAATGTGTTCGAGGAAGGCGAGATACTCCGGCGTATGCACGGCCGCCACCGGGCCTAGGCCATGTTCCCTGGGCCGCTCGATCATCAATCCGGCGGATTTTGCGCCGGCTAACAATCGCTCTACCCGCTCCGGCTGTTCGGGATTGGGCTGCGGCGCACCGCTGGACAGAAAGGCCTTCGGGTCGTGGCGTTTCTGCTCCTCGGCAAAGAAGGCTTTCATTCCGCGTCCCCATCCTGCGCTGCATCGGCAAAGGCGAAAAAGGCATCGCCAACAATCTTCTGCGTCTGCTCGTAGCTCGACCAGGCGATGCCCAGCCGCTCATAAAAAGCCTTGGCGCCGTCATTGTCGGTGTCGACGGACAGCCTGAGATAGGCGCCGCCATCCCGGCGGCAGTCGCGCGCGACCCGGCGCAGCAGTCTTTCGCCGATCTTGCGGCCGCGAAACCGGTCCTCGACATAGAGGTCCTGGATATAGACGCCGGGCCGCCCCATCCATGTCGAGAAGATCGGGAAATGCAGGCAGAGCCCCGCAAAATCGCCGCCGATCTCGGCGATCAGGGTGGAGAAGGCGGGTTTGTCGCCAAAGCCGTAGCGGCGGAGATCGTCGGCAGTGGACGTGATCTCCTGATGCGCGCCGATATGGGTGCCGAGCTTGAGCAGCGCGGCATGGATGGTGTCGACGTCGTCGATGGTGCCGGGGCGGAGGGTGACTGTACTCACGATAGGCAAGGCACCCAGGCACCCCCCTCTGTCCTGCCGGACATCTCACCCTCAAGGGGGGAGATTGGCAGCTTTGGCGCTGCCATCCATTTTGCAACGATTGAGATTGGCGAAGGCCGCAGTGACATCCGATCTCCCCCCTTGAGGGGGAGATGGCCGGCAGGCCAGAGGGGGGTGTGCCAGAACGCCATCATCGCAGATCAATCATCTCAAAACGCCACCCTATCGCCACCCTTCAGCGCCAGCATCTCGCGCGCCTCGGTCGGCGTTGCGACTTCCAGCGACAACCCGTCGAGAATGGCGCGTATCCTGCGCACCTGATCGGCATTGGATTTCGCCAATTGCCGTCCATCGTAGAGACTGTCCTCCAGCCCGACGCGGACATTGCCGCCCATCGCCGCCGCGATCGAGATCAGGGGCATCTGATGGCGGCCGGCGGCGAGCACCGAGAACTGGTAGCTGTCGCCGAACAGCTTGTCGGCGATGCGCTTCATATGGATGAGATTGTCGGGATCGGCGCCGATGCCGCCGAGAATGCCGAGCACGAACTGGATGAACAGCGGCCCCGACACCAGCCCGCGGTCGCGAAAATGCGCCAGCGAATAGAGATGGCCGACATCGTAGCATTCGAACTCAAAGCGCGTGCCGCAGCCCTTGCCGAGCTTTTCGAGCACGCCTTCCATATCGGCAAAGGTGTTCTTGAAGATGGTGTCGCGCGTGGCTTCGAGCAGCTTTGGTTCCCACTCGTGCTGCCACTCCCTTGGCTTGTCGAGCATCGGGAACAGCGCGAAATTCATCGAGCCCATGTTGAGCGAGCACATTTCCGGCTCGGCCCGCAGTGGTGCCGCCAGCCGCTGGTCAAGCGTCATCAGCGACGAACCGCCGGTGGTGATGTTGATCACCGCATCGGTCGCTTGCTTGATGCGCGGCAGGAACTGCATGAACACCTCAGGATCGGCGGTCGGCCGGCCGTCTTTGGGATCGCGGGCGTGGAGATGCAGGATTGAGGCGCCAGCCTCGGCCGCCGCGATGGCGTCGGTCGCGATCTGGTCCGGCGTCACCGGCAGATAGGGCGACATGGACGGGGTGTGCACCGAGCCAGTGACCGCGCAGGTGATGATGACTTTCCTCGGCGCCATTCTTTAGCCCTCAGCCTTCGACCGGCAGGTCGAGTTCGGCGGCCAGAACTTCCAGCGAATCGCCGATGATGGAAATGATCTCGCCGACCTCTTCAGCCGTGACGATCATCGGCGGCGCCACCATGAAATTGTCGCCGTCTACACCGCCCTTGACCCTGCGGCCGTAGATGATCAGCCCGCGCTCGTAGGCGAGGTCGAGCAGGCGCTGCGTGGCTTTCTTGCCCTGTTCGATCGGCCGTAGAGTTTCGGGATCGGCAACCATCTCGGCGCCGGTGAGCAGGCCTTTGCCTCGGACATCGGCGATGAACGGAAAACGCTTCGCCAGCCCTTTCAGCCCGTCCATCAGCACGTCGCCCATCGCGGCGGCATTGGCGATCAGGTCGAGGCGGTCCATCTCGCCGAGCACGGCGAGCCCGGCCGCGCAGGCGAGCGGATTGCCAGCATAGGTGTGGCCATGCTGGAAGCCGCCCGACGCCAGCAGCGGCTCGACCAGCCGCATCGGGGCGGCCAGCGCGCCGAGCGGCGCATAGCCGGAGCCAAGCCCCTTCGACAGCGCGACGATGTCGGGCTTGCAGTTCCAATGGTCGCCGCCAAGGAATTTTCCGGTGCGGCCGGCGCCGCTCATCACTTCATCATGGATGAGCAGGATGCCGTAGCGGTCGCAGATCTCGCGTATACGCGGATAATAGCTGTCCGGTGCGACGAGGGCCGAAGTCGCCGCACCGCCGATCGGCTCCATGATGAAGGCGAGCACGCTGTCCGGGCCCTCGGCCTGGATCTTCTCCTCCAGCATGTCGGCATAGCGGACGCCGCGCTGCTCCATCGAAAGATTGTCGCGGTCGCGCCATGCCGTCGGCGCCGGCACGGTCGGCATCACCCGCATCATCGGTGTGAACGTTTCGGCCAGCGCATCGTCGCCGGTTATCGAAAGCGAACCCAGCGTGCCGCCATGATAGGAGGGAAAACGCGTGATAACCTTCCAGCGCTTCGGCTGGCCGGTCGCGACCGCCCATTGCCGCGCCAGCTTGATGCAGGATTCCGTCGCCTCCGAACCGCCGGAGACGAAGAAGATTCGGTCCATGCCCTCCGGCAGTTTGCCGGCGAGTTCCCGCGCCAGTTCTTCCGCCGGTTCGTTCTCGAAATGCAGCCGGTAGGCGAAGGTGGCGCGGTCCATCTGCCGCTTCATGGCGTCGAGCACGTTGCGGTTGGAATGGCCGATATTGGCGACCATCGGCCCGCTCGATCCGTCGATGAAGCGGCGGCCGTCCTGCGTCCACATATAAATGCCTTCGGCGCGGTCGATCAGCGGCCGGCGCAGGCTGGAGAGGTAGAACAGGTGCGAGGGCGCGCGCGTTTCTGAACCAGTTGATGAGGGCTTCTGCATGTCAGGACTTTCCGAGGTAGCGATCGATTACATTCCTGGTTACGCGCTCGACCATCGGGTCCTGCCTGAGCAGGCCGGCGACCCATTCGCAGCTTCCGGCGTGGAAAACCTCGCCCTTGCCGCGCGGGAAATTGACGATCATGCCGTTGCCGCGTTTGACCTTTTCCAGATTGGCGTCGGTCGCCTCGCCAAACAGCGTTTCGGCCGTAAAGCGGCCATCCTCGTCGGTGAGAAACTGGTCCTCGATCGGGATATCGGCGCTTTCCTCGACCTGGCTCGCCATGCCGACGGCCAGCACCTGCAGCCCGTCAGGCGCACCGCTGTCCGGTGTCGGATAGGGCAGGCCGCCGCGGATCTCGAAATCGAGCCCGTCGACCTCATAGCCATAGACATGACTGTCGGCGCCAAGCAGGTCGCCATAATAGATTCCGGTGCCGGCAAAGGCCCAATGCTCGGGCCGATAGACCGGAAAGCCGCGCACGCCGCGCGGCGCGCAGCCGCCCCAGCCGGCATAGACGCCCCTCGTTGCGTTAAGGCCGAAGGTCAGAGCGCCGGGACGGCCGATCTCCGGCGCTTCCCAGGAGTTGGTGGCGCGGGTGACGTCGCCGCCATAGGCCGGGTCTTCGGCCCGCGCGCGGTATTTGTAACAGACCTGCCGGCGGCCTTCGTCCTCGAGCCTTGTCTGCCACATGAAATTGCCGGCAAAGCGCGCCGCATGGCCGCCGCGCTCGACGTAGCTGTCGACGGCGTCCCGCATCTCCCAGGTCCAGTACTCGTCATGGCCGACGAAGACCACACAGTCATAACCATCGAGGATTTCGGGCGAGAAGTGCAAATCGTGCTGGCTGGCGAGATCGACGCCATAGCCGGCGCGCTCGGCAAAGCGGAAGAAGTGGCTGTCATAGCTCGCCCAGCCGGAGGAGGTGTATTTCTTCGAATGTCCCGTGGCGTACGCCCATTCCATGTGCGGATAGCGCGGCACTGTTTTCGGCGGCACGGCAACCTCCAGCGGCACGCGCGGCGCGTCCTTGGGCAACACCACGAAGCCACGGCACCAAGGCCGCTGCGTCGACACCATGCGCGCATACTGGTCGCGGCCCGGGCCGGTGATGCCCTGATAGGCGTTGGAGCCGCCCCATGTGTTGTAGGACAGCCAGGTGCCGGTCCCCGCCACCTGCAGCACGCGACCGGGTTTTCTGCCGGGCAGGGGCGCGACGATGATGAGGTGATGGCAATGGATGGGCTCGCGCCCGTCCGCCGTCAGCGTCAGCCGATAGGCGCCGGATGGCCAATCGTCGCCGATGCGAAATTCGAAAGACGCCTCCCAGCCGCAGCCTTCGACCGAGCACTGGTCGGGCGTATCCTGCCAGCGCGCCGAAAGCCCCGTTTGCTCGAAGACCTTTGTCTCGCTGCCGCCGTCGCGGACAATGACAATGCTGAAGCGCGGCGCCGTCGAGCTGACATGCAGCGTCACGGTCTCGCCGGCGCGGTAGGAAAATCGATCAGAATAGCACCAGATCTCGCCCCGCTCGCCGTCCATTCCCGGCCATTCATAGTAATGGCCGCGCACTGCCTCGCGGCGCTGCTCGGGCGTCAGTCCGAAATCGGGAAATTCGGTTGGCAGATGGGTCATGAACACCGGAAAAGTGACAGGCCGCCATTTCGGCCATCTGCCGGCCAAGCGTCAAATGGAAACGATCGGGCCAGCAATTGCATACGACACAATTGCTTGGCCGCTCTTGGCCGCACCCGGCAAACCGACTATCTCAGGCGAGGCGGTATGTTCCGCCTCGGGAGCCGGCATGCTGAGAGTGCAGAAGGTCAAGGTCGACGACATCTACGTGCCGACGGCGCGCAAGAAGACGCTGCATCCCGAAACGGTCCGGCACCTGGCCGAAGACATACTGGAAAACGGCATGAAGACGCCGATCCAGGTTCGCAATGACGGCAAGCGCCACATCCTGGTCGAGGGCCTGCACCGGCTGGAAGCCGCCAAATGGCTCGGCGAGACCGAGATCGACGCCTATCTGGTGCAGGCCAAGCGCCACTGAGGCGCGCGACCCGATCGAAAACAGCCAAACCGGTCATTCTTCCGCGGATTTTTTCGCAGGGCATGTCGGCATGCGGCGTGCTCGCTCGTCCTTGGGGCGGAACCCGAGGAGACCGACATGTCCAGACCAATCTATTTCGCCATTCTTGCCTCGGTCGCTGCCTTGTTTGCAGCGCCCGGCCCAGCCAATGCAGTGGAGACCAAGCCCGCCATGACCACCGAAGCAACAGCCATGCCGAAGCCGGAAAAGTCCGGCCTGCTGCCGATCGACGGCCTGAATTACTACTATGCCGTCTACGGCGAGGGCGAACCGCTGCTTCTGCTGCATGGCGGCCTTGGCACGTCGGACATGTTCGCGCCGTTGCTGCCTAGACTGGCGGAGAACCGCACCATCATTGCCGTCGACCTGCAGGGCCATGGCCGCACCGCGCTCGGCGAGCGACCCTTCAGCCTTGAGGGGATGGGCGACGATATGGCTGGTATCGTCAAGGCGCTCGGCTATGACAAGGTCGACGTGCTTGGCTATTCGCTGGGCGGCGGCGTCGCCTTCCGTATGGCCGTCCAGCATCCCGAGACGGTGCGCCGGCTGGTCCTGGTCTCGACCGGCTTCGCCGCCAATGGCTTCTATGACGAGATGCGTGGCCAGCAGGCGCAGGTGAGCGCGGCCGCCGCCGATTTCATGAAGGACACGCCGATGTACAAATCCTACGTCGCCGTCGCCCCACGTCCCGACGATTTCCCCAAACTGCTCGATGCGCTGGGCAATTTCATGCGCAAGGATTACGACTATTCCGCCGATGTGGCGAAGCTGAAGATGCCAGTTATGCTGGCCTATGGCGACAGCGACATGTACAAGCCCGAGCACGAGATCAGGTTCTACCAGATGATCGGCGGCGGGCTGAAGGATGCCGGCTGGATGCGTGAGAACCTGTCGCAGAACCGGCTGGCCATCATTCCCAATCGCACCCACTACGACGTATTCTTCGCACCGGAGCTGACGGCCGCGGCACTGCCCTTCCTCAATGGCGAAACCAAGGTGAAGACCTGGGACGAAGTCCTCAGCGAAACGAAATAGCTTGCCTGAAAATACATGCCGGCCGTCTCGAAGAGGCGGCCGGCTTTTTTGTGCCTGCGAAACCACGAAGCCCTGGCGCAGCCATTAGTCCTATCGGCGCAATCGATGGCGCCATCAGGGCTTTTCAATTGACCGAAAGGTACCTGTCGATATCATCAAGAGACCTTCAGTGTGATGGGTTCGAATGATGACGAAATACCAGGGCGGATGCCATTGCGGGGCAGTGCGCTACGGCACCGAGGCGGCGCCGCTCAACCAGCGCGTCTGCCACTGCCGGCGCTGCCAGAAGGTCATAGGCGCGGCCTTCAACGCCCGCCTTTTGTTTCGCATCGACGATGTCACGGTCGAGGGAGAGGTGGCGACGGTCAACACCTCTCCGGACCTCAAGCGCGGCTTTTGCGCCGCTTGCGGCACCACGCTGTTTTCCCGACGCGACTCCGCCGGCATCGTCGGCATCACCACCGGCTCGCTCGACGATCCCTCGCTGTTCAAGCCGGAAATGCATATGTGGACCGCCTCGAAGCAGCCCTGGCTGCAGCTCGATGACGGCCTGCCGCACCATGAAGGCGCGCCGCCTCCGAACTGACGCCGGCCTTACCGGAAATTAATCCCGAAACCACGACATAGCCGGCAAAGCGTCATTGGCGGGCCATGATTGCCTGCCTATCTGTCGTCTGCGGGCCGGTATCGAGGAGACGACCGATGAGCGACAGAATCAGCACCCTGGACGAGCTTTTGAGCGATCCGATGGTCCTCCTCGTGATGGAGCGTGACCGCGTGCGCCCCGAACAGGTTCGCCTGCTGCTCGAACGTGCCCGCCGCCCGGCCGCCGACGAACCGTCGGTGCCGCCGGCGCATGTGGTGGCCAAGACCTGTTTGCAGCAATGGCTGGGAAGGTAAGGCTATGATCCTTCGTCATCCTCGGGCTTGACCTGGCTTGACCCGAGGATCCACGCCGTGACGTCGGCCGAAGTATGTCGCGGTCGAGAATGGCTTCCTTGCTCGACCCGTTTCGCCCAAACTCAATCTTGAACCGTCTTCATGCCATGGATGTAACGGCATGGATTTCCAGGGTCTGCGCGACGTCGCTTCGCGACTGCTTCGCCCTAGAATGACGAAGGTAGGTTATGGCCGCCGAACATACCCCGGCCAATTCCTAACAACTTGATTCAAACTTTGTTGGTAATTTCTCGTTAGTAATCGAGGCCGGTTTGTCCGGCGGCGTCTGTTTGCCTTCGGTCTGTTGTGTTTTGCGTACAGGTCCAGATGCGGATTTCAGGCGTCGTCAGTTTCATGTTGGCATCGCTGTGGCTTGCCGGCTGTTCGTCCACAGCGGGCGTCGATGGCTTGCAGCCGTCGAACGAGACGACCAGTTCGGTCGTGCGTCCGAGCGCGCCGGTCACCGCGGCTCCGGCGGGGACCGCCGACCTCGCGCCGATGCGGTCCGACATGGTGGCCGACAACGCTGTGGCCGACAATGCGCCGCCCTTTTCCATGGTCGAGGAAGAAGAGGCCATCGTCGCGGGCACGCCGCAGGGGAGCACCAGACCACAGCTCGAGCCCGCCGCTCTGATGTCTGCGCCGAAGCGGTTGACGCGCGCGGCGCCGGCCATGCTGGCCTCGCCGGTCACCCGCTACGGTTTCCGCGACGCCAAGCCGATCAATTTCGGCAAGGCTTCGCCACGCTACCTTGCCGTCCACGGCGTCGACGTCTCGCGCTGGCAGGGCAATGTCAACTGGGGCAAGCTGCGTGCCCAGGGCGCCAACTTCGCCTATATCAAGGCGACCGACGGCGGCGACCATCTCGACCCGATGTTCATGAAGAACTGGCGCAATGCCGACGCCGCCGGGCTGAAGCGCGGCGCCTATCATTTCTTCTACTGGTGCCGCACCGCGGGCGAGCAGGCCGACTGGTTCATCCGCAATGTGCCGAGGGTCGAAGGCGCGCTGCCACCGGTAATCGATGTCGAGTGGAACGGCGAATCTTCCTGCAAGCGGCGGCCGTCGCGGGCCACCGTGCTGGAAAAGATGAAGGTGTTCATGGACAAGCTGGAGCGCCATTACGGCCAGCGGCCCATCATCTACACCGCACCGGATTTCTATCGCGACAATCTCAAGGGTGCGTTTCTCGATTATCCGTTCTGGCTGCGCGCCGTGGCGCGGCATCCCTCAAAAGTCTATCCCGGCCGCAAATGGCTGTTCTGGCAGTACTCCGGCTCCGGCCTGTCGCACGGCGTGACCGGCCGCATCGACCTCAACGTCTTCCATGGCGACGAGCGCGCCTGGCGGGCATGGGCAGGCGGGCAGACGACCGTCGCCGACGCCGACTGAACGTCAGGCCGGTGCCGGTGCGCCTGCGCTGCCTGCCGCTGCGCCTTGGGTTGAATTTTCAGCGTCTCGCTAACGATCCGCTCACTGTGTCCTTTAGCGGTATCGCAACAGCCTTCCGGTAACGTGCCCGTGATCGGGTTTCGGAGGGGTCCATGCGCAATCCAGTTGTGGCTGTCGCTCTTGCCGCCGCTGTCGGCTACGGGTTTTTCAGCTCGCTCGGCCACATGCCGGGCGGAAGTGGCACTTCGCTGGCCGAGTCGAAGCAGAACGTCGTGTCCTATTCCACCGAGGACAATGCGATGCAGGCCGCCAAGGACAGCGGCCGCTCGACCCTCAAGCGCTTCCACGAACTGATGGACGCCGGCACACCCGGCACCTACACGGTAAAATTCCCGCTGACCCAGAACGGCGCCACCGAGCATATCTGGCTGCAGCTGGTCGGCTACAGCGACGGCTCCTATATCGGCCTGCTCGCCGACGTCCCGGTCAATGGCAACAAGTACAAGATGGGCGACAGGATGACGGTGACCGAGGCCGACGTCGAGGACTGGATGATCAAGAACGGCAAGGTGATCTATGGCGGCTACACCACGCGCCAGGCGCTTGCGGATATGCCGAAGGAACAGGTTGCAAGATACGGGTTGACCTTCAAGGACTGAGGGTTGAGGCGGGGGCGAGTTTTATCGCGGTGCCTAGAGGGCTGTCGCGCTTTTCGCGTTCGCGTATCTCTGCCGTCTGCGCCAGCACCCAGTCGCGAAACACCTTGATTTTGGGCGCGTTGCGGCGGCTCTCCAGATGCACCAGCCAATAGCCGTCGCCGTCCGATCCAAGCACGCCGAATGGCTGTATCAACTGGCCCTTTTCCAACAGGGCGCTGTAAAGGTTTTTGGTCAGGATCGCGGCGCCCTTGTCGGTCAGCGCCGCCATCGCATCATAGGCCTGCGTACCCAGTTTCGGGCCAGCGATGACGCGATCGGGCTCGAACGGCACGCCGGCAGCCTTGAACCAGATTTCCCACCAGGGATCGTCGGCACAGCATAGCGGCAGTTGGTAGAGATCCTCGGGGCGGTGGATGCCGCCGACGCTTTCGGCGAGTCTCGGGCTGAGCATCGGCGTATAGTCCGCCTTGAACAGATAGTGAGCCGTCAGGCCCGGCCATTTTCCACTGCCGGTGCGAATGCCGACATCCATGTCGCCGCGCGTGAAATCGACCAGCCCGTGCGATGTATTCACCTTCACGGCAAGATCGGGATGCATCAGCTGGAATGTTCCAAGCCATACGGCCAGCCAGTTCGATGCGAAGGTTTCCATGGTCGTCACCGACAGCACGCCGGTCGCTCCACCCTTGGTGGCGACCCATGCGTCGGCCAGGGTCGAGAACGCGCCTGTTGCGTGCGGCGCCAGCTGCTGTCCGGCCTCGGTCAGCGCGATCTGCCTTGTTTTTCTTATGAAAAGCGGCGTTCCGGCACGTTCTTCCAGCACCTTTATCTGATAGCTGGCAGCTGATTGGGTCATGCCGAGTTCTTCGGCTGCCTTGGTGAAACTGCCCAGCCGGGCCGCGGCTTCAAAGACTCTGATGGCTCCTAATGGTGGTAGTTCCCAGCTCATGACGCATCAATCCCGCTGATGCATACTACGCGACGTTCGATTGGAAACCAAGCCCGGAAAACGGCATGCTGCATTCATCGGATCAAACTGGAGCATACGGCAATGACCACCGCCATCGCTCTCTACAACACGCTTCGCCGCCCGGTGCTCGACCTCTTCACCGCGCCGTTCAGGCCTCGCAAGCGCGGCCTGCTCGACCGCCGCTCGCTGTCGGACCATTTCCTCAGGGATATCGGTATGCTTGACGGACGCGTGCCTCCCGGCACCATTGGCTAAGCAAGCTCTTTGACCAGGGGAGGGAAAGATGACTGTGTTATCCGAGGATCTGGCGAAGAGCCGACAAACGATCAACGCCTATGAGGACTATGCCGAACGCTACGACGCTCTGGTGCGGCACGTTCCGAACCAAAGAGAACAGAACTGGCTAAAGCGCCTGGTGAAGATCGCCGGCAAAGGTGGCCGGATTCTGGAAGTCGGTTCGGGACCCGGATACGATGCGGACTTCGTTGAAGGGCTCAGTGTCCAGGTTCGGCGCACAGACGCAACGAAGCGGTTTCTCGAGTTGCAGGCCGCACGCGGCAAGCATGGTGAGGTTCTCGATCTCATCACCGACGATCTCGGCGGCCCCTACGACGCGGTGCTCGCATTGTGCGTCCTGATCCACGTGCCGCGCGAGCAGGCCGACCAGGTGCTTGCCAAGATTGCCGGGTCGCTGCGGCCGGGCGGCGCCTTCCTCGTCTCGATGCGCATTGGCGATGGCGAGAAGAGCGGCGAATATCATACGGTCTACTGGCGCAGGGACGACTTCGCGGCCCGCCTTGAAAACGCCGGGCTGGTCCTTGTCGGAGACGAATTCAACGTCGGCCGCGATCGCGAAGAGTGGACCACCTTTCTGGCTGTGATGCCGTCATGACGCGCCGCGGACTGTTTTTGTTCGTGCTGCTCAGCCTCCTGTGGGGCATTCCCTATTTGTTGATCAAGCTGGCGGTTGCCGAGGTGTCGGTGCCCTTCCTGGTCTTTGCCCGAACAGCCGTCGGCGCCCTGGCGCTGCTGCCCTTCGTCCTTGTCCAGCGCAGTTTCGGATGGCTGAAGACACATTGGCGGGCGGTCGCCGCATTCTGTCTGGTCGAGATGATCCTGCCATGGGGGCTGATCACCCATGGCGAAGTCAGCATCGACAGTTCCACCGCCGGACTGCTGATTGCCATGACGCCGGCCGTAACCGTCGCGCTCTCAAAGCTGATGGGCTCGGATGAGCGGCTGGGGATACGCCGCTGGACTGGCCTTTTCCTCGGTTTTGCCGGTGTCTTCGTGCTGGCGCTGCCGACCTTGGGTGGCGGACTTCTCGCGGTCGTCGAGATTCTCATGGCCGCAGCCTGCTATGCCTCGGGTTCGATCATCGCGTCGCGCTGGCTGAACGATGTGCCGGCTACCTCGCTGACGGCAGTCTGTCTGGCAGGGGCCGCGCTGATCTACGCCGTGCCGGCGGCGTTGGCCTGGCCGGCGGCCAGGCCGTCGACAACGGTGGTTGGCGCAATCCTCGGTCTTGGCGTGTTTTGCACGTCGATTGCCTTCGCCACCTATTTCCTGCTGGTGCGGGAGATCGGCCCCGAACGGGCGGTCGTCATCACTTATGTGGCGCCCGCCGTCTCCGTGGCAGCCGGCGTGCTCGTCCTTTCGGAGCCGCTCGATATCGGCATTGTCGCGGCCTTCGCGCTCATCCTGTGCGGATCATATCTCGGCACGTGGCGCGCTCCGCCAGAACCGTCCGTGTCCGCGACCTCGGCAAGTTGACTGGCGGCCGCCAGCCGCCGTCAGAAATAAGGGCGCAGGTTCTCGCGAATGCGGTCCAGCACCGTCTTTCCCGATCTATCAGCGGTGAAGGTCTTGCCGGTGATGGTCTCAAAGGCCTGCGTATAGACACGCGACGTCTGCTCGATGAGTTCGGCGGGGATTTTCGGAATACGGTCCTTGTAGGGATCGCAGCGCGCGGTCACCCAGGCGCGAATAAAGTCCTTGTCGAAACTTTGCGGCCGCTCGCCTGCCTTGAAACGCTCTTCATAGCTTGCCGCAAGCCAGTAGCGGCTTGAGTCGGGCGTATGGATTTCATCGGCAAGGATGATGGCGCCATCCTTGTCCGTGCCGAACTCGTATTTGGTGTCGACCAGGATCAGGCCGCGCTTGGCGGCCAACGCTTTGCCGCGCGCAAACAGCGCCAGCGCATAGCGCGAGACGGTGTCCCATTGCTCTTCCGACAACAGGCCGCGCGTCAGGATCTCGTCACGCGTCAAGGGCTCGTCATGGCCGCCATCGAGCGCCTTGCTGGTCGGCGTGATGATGGCCTGCGGCAGCTTCTCATTGTCGCGCAGTCCGTCCGGCAGGCGGATGCCGTACATATCGCGTTCGCCGTTCTTGTATTTCGTCAGCACCGAAGTGCTGGTGGTGCCGGCGAGGTAGTCGCGAACAACGATTTCCACCGGCAGAATGTCGAGCCTGGTGCCGACGACGACATTGGGGTCGGGATAATCGAGCACATGGTTGGGGCAGATGTCCGCCGTTTCCTCGAACCAGTAGCGCGCCGTCTGGGTCAGCAGTTCGCCCTTGAGCGGGACAGCGGTCAGGATCACATCGAAGGCGCTCAGCCGGTCGGTGGCGATGATGATGCGGCGGCCATCCGGCAGATCGTAATTCTCGCGGACCTTGCCTTTGTAGTGGTTCGGGAGTTCCGGAATGAAGGCATCCGAGAGAACGCGCAGTGCTGTCATCCTGGTCTCATGGCTCCTAACAGTTTGGGCGACTCTTAACAAAGTTGGCGGGGCTTCGATACCCGAGGAAGGGCGGTTCGTCCTTTGCGAATAATCAAGACATTGCCTTCGCCGTGCTATCTATTTGCAGCTTCCGGCACTCCTGGGGGACGCGGTGGACGTAGAGCTCAAATTTCTGATTGTCGGATTTGCCTGCGCGATCGCGGGCGGTCTGTCGTTCATCACCTTCGTCAAATGGCGCGAGGTGCAGGCGATGAGCCACTGGCTGCCGGCGCCGGGCAAGATCATCTCGTCGCGCGTCGAGGCGCGTGAAGTCAGAAGGTCGGGCGTCGGCTCGGACAGCAGCGACACCACCGAGATGCGCAATTTTCCGGCGATCACCTTCGAATACAAGGTCGGTAAAAAGAAATTTCAAAGCTCGCGCTACAGCGTGAAGGAGAATCTGGGGAATTTCGAAGTCACCGAAACCCTGGCGCAGTTTCCCACCGGCGCTGAAGTGACCGTCTTCTACAATCCGGCCGATCCGGGCAAGGCCGTGATCGAACGCACCCTGCCGGACGGCGCCTTCAAGTTCATGGTCAAGCTCTCGGCCGGGCTGGTGATCGGCACGGTGGTGCTGGTGTTTTCGCTCGGTGGCGTGCTGGAGGCGATCCGGCCGCACCTGCCCAAGCCGCAGAACCTCGGCGCCGGAGCGCTGCTGCTGTTCATGGGCCTGATGATCCTGCGCATGGCCTTCGTCCAGAAGTCGCTTGCCGAGCAGGCGGCAAAATGGCGGGTCGCGCCCGGCCGCATCGATTCCTCCGGTCTGCAGGCGCTACGAAACTACAGCGGCCATCGACGCTGGAGCACCGTCTTCAAATCCCGCATCGTTTACAGCTACGGCGTCGCCGGCCAGCGCTACACCTCCGATCGCGTAACCTTCGGCGCCACGGTCACCGCTTCAATGCCCGGCCTCGTCAGCGGCCAAGGGCGCAGCTATGCCGAGGGCAGCAAGGTCGACGTGCATTCTGACCCGGCCAACCCGGCCTCGGCAGTGCTGGAATGCCGGGTGCGTGGGCTCTGGCTGCTGTGGGTCTGTTCGGCCGCGTTTCTGGGCGGCGCGGCGTGGCTGGTCGGTTTTATCTGAGGCGCCACTTTCATGACGAGACATCCAATGATCGTCCGCAGGCTGGCCGTCGTTTGCCTGGCTCTGCTCGACGCTGTGCAGGCAGCGAGCGCAAAGGAATGTCTGCTCAGCCATGCCACCTACCGCGAGCCGCGTTCGGGCGCGGTGATGCAATTCCGGCCGCTCGACAATGAACCGGCGGCACTGACGGCCGAAGCGTTTTCGGTGACCGTGCCCAACACCGACACGCGCTTGCCGGCCGACATCGCCTGGACCAATGGCAAAAATTCGTTTCCGCTCGGCACCATCCGCCATGCCTGCACCGACGACGACCGCGAAGCGGGGCTGGAGGACGGCAGCGGGATGTGCCGGATATGGATGAGCCAGGTCTATGCCTTGACCGGAGGCGGCGCCGAGCAGCTGAATTCGCGCGAAGCGACACCGGCGCCGAAAGGGCTGTTGCTGCCCGATTTCGGCGCGGGCTTCACCGAATTTGCCGATTTCGCCAATGCCAATCCGGACGGCTCGGCGTGGGACGCCTTCACATTGACAGGATGCAGCGATGAATAGCGCCATGAGACCGATTGTCTGGATTTGCCTGCTGTTTGCCGCCGCGGCGATATCAGCCGCTGCATATGCGGACGAGCCGTCGCCGTCCCGCCCGCCGATCGACAAA
Source organism: Mesorhizobium sp. C416B (assembly GCF_030323165.1). NCBI lineage: Bacteria > Pseudomonadati > Pseudomonadota > Alphaproteobacteria > Hyphomicrobiales > Phyllobacteriaceae > Mesorhizobium > Mesorhizobium sp. C416B. Next base: position 455,426 of record NZ_CP100471.1, on the reverse strand, counting down.
TGCGTCTGGGAAAAACTGGCCGACAAGACGGTTGGGCTGGCCGCTTGGGCGCAGCGCTGCGATTTCGGCTTCCGCCAGATCCATTTCGAGTTCGCCGGCAATGCGCTCGCCATCAAATACAGCGATGGCGGCACGCCCGATCCGCTGGTCGAGGTGTTCGACATTCAATCCGGCGAAACCGCAGAGGCCGCAGTGCTGCGACTGTTGCTGGAAAAGACCGACAAATCAGTCAGCGCCCGCTGCGTGCTGACGCCCTACACCGAGGGCACCGTGCCCACCGGCGTCAAACGCTACACATTCAGCCCCGATGCCGACTATGCAAAAGAACTGAAAGCGCTCGCCAATGATGAGGTCCCCGAACCGCCCTGCGGCGACTGGGGCGAAATGCCGGATGGTATTCAGTATTTCGAGGCGCCGGCGGGTGAGGGGCGGAGGGTGCTGTTCGTTCGGGCGGGGCAGGACGAGCCGCTGTTTGATGAGCAGACGTTGCGGGTGTTGCCGGCTAGCCAAGAGCCAAAATAGATTGAGCAGATGGCCGATCGCCATCCGACTAACTAACTCTGCCAAAGTGATTTATGACCTGCGGCGTTCAAAATTATATCGAGATACCGGGCCTTATCCTCGCGACTTTCCATATTGAAAGATTCGATTGCTTCCCTTTGGGCTATTTTGAGCGCAGGGCCGACTGCTCTTTCTACCAAGGCGGTGGCAGAAAAAACCAAGTAACAATTAATCCCTACGTTGGAAAGCGTGTCTTTTGCATGTTGAAAAGTTACGCTAGCTAAGGCGGCATTCTTAATTTCAGCGGATCCTGCGTGATCAGAGTTGGTGAAATCTATGGTCTCGGTCGCATGATATCTAGAGTTCTTCAGCATAAAGTCGATATGAAGCTTTCCAGATGGGCCAACCGGCAGGTTGGCCACAACGCGATGCCTATCAATATCTTGAATATCTCCGCTAAAGAGATCGTATTCCTTGAATATCTTGCGAAGATCTTTAGATAGTTTACTGCCGGGCTTCTTCTTGATCGATTGCCCTTTTGGCTTCTCAACGTATTCGGAGATTATGTCCGATATCCTTTGTTCGTATTGACTATCTGAATCGATCGTAAACCACCCAATCTCTGAAAGGGTGTAGCCCGTAGCCTTCGAGAGCCGAGCAACTCGTGCGTCCAGTTCGATTGATGAATCGTCGGACTCCCTGAGGTGCGTCGCAATCCACTCAACCGCCCGCGAGCTGACATTGAAGTAGTTCAACAACTGGGGAGAAGCGTTCAATCTCACGTCAAGGCGATCCGACTTGAACACGACTAGGCCTACGTTCAAAACGTCGCCCCGGTGCGCGAATGGCACCAAGCGAATTAGAGCGTAGTTAAAGATATGCACCACTGCGGATTCCTTCGCCCACTTCGTCGATTTGGCGTCCAAATTCCGGACTCAAGATTCTAGTTATCAGCGAAGTTCGTGCATTTTTTGACAACCATTCCGTTGGTAGCCCTATCATTGCATTGTCGCAGATAAGCGCACGACCTTTATGAAACCGGTCCAGGAACGATCTGGCAAATTCCACAGAGAAGCCGTGTACTTTCCGTATCTTTTTACCGACCTGCACCGTGGGCATGCCTTGAGCAAGCCCAACGATGGAATTGTCATTCAAGATTGTTGAGCTGCCGAAGTCAATTATGTGCAGATTGGCGATCTCTTGACCGTCAATCAAGCCCGCCCGCTGGAACAGAAAATTATGATCGTGCCGATCAGGGTTGTAGATCAACTGATCAAAAGCATAGGTGGCTGAAAGCAAATTGCGGATGCCTGGCACGTTGAGATTGCCGGGACCATCAAGAAGCAGCATGCTGGCTTCCAAGTCGCTCATGCAATGCGTGATCGCCTGTGAGGCGAACACAAGTGCTCCACCAGGAGTCTGAAGCACCTTCATAGGAGGAACCGGCAGGTTCAAAGACCTTGCGAACGACGTACATATCCACTCGGTGGCGCAAACGTCGACCTCACCACCCATCCCTTTAACGAAATACCTCAACCCATCGTCACAGAGCGCCACACCAGTTTGGTGCTGCGTAGTCTGACGGGGATTTGGCTTGTACTCAGTTATTCTGAGAGGAATAAATTCCAATTGCGTCATAGGTTGACATCCAGCGTCCCAAAAATCCCCCTGTCATATTCCGCCCCTGCTCGTTGAATCCCGAGGCCACTTCAAGTCACTCAAATTTTAAGGGCGTCAGGGAAAAAAGTCCACAAAAATCAACATAGTGGTGTCGGTTAATAAAAGAGAACCACATATAGTGCTGGCTTGCTTGGGCAAGGTTGTTGCCGGCCGCAACTGGGCGACCGGCAAACCCAACCTTGGGCGCTACTTTTTGCGCGGCGGCTCGTTCTTTGTGTCGCCGAAGCCGGGCTTGGGCACACGCTCGACCGTGGTTGTGTTCGGCCGGCGCTCTGCTTCCTTCACAGGAATGAATTGGCCGCTCTTTGAGCTTCGTCCAATGTCGAAAGTCTTACGCTCGTTGGTGGTCATTTGGATATCTTTCTTCTCGAACTGCCTGAGCTACCTCGACTCCGAGAACCGACTCCCCATATGATCACCTTGCTAGAGGAGATGGGATTTCGATCTCGTCGCCCCGCGTGGGCTCCGGCTTATTCGCGGTATCAAAGCCGACCCAATTTGGGTCGGCTTTGGTGTTTCTGGCGTGAGCATGCAGTCTAAATTTTTAAATCGTTTTCTTCTTTTGTTCCGGTTGCCATTTTCGGCCCGATCTTACGACCGGGCCGGTGATGTTACGCTTTTGCGCTCAGTTTCCTCAGCTGCATCCGCTCGTCGATCCACAAGTATCGCACTTCTCGCAGGTGCCGTTCCGCACCATGGTGAAGTTGTGGCATTCCGAGCATTCGTTGCCGGTGTAGCCTTGCATCAAGGATTGCTGACGCCGCGTAGAGGCAAGCGCCTTTGCCTCGGCCGCTTCTTTCGCTGCTTCGTCGGTGAACAACCCGGTGGGATCGGCTGCCTCCTCGGAAACAATATCTTCGACCAATTCCTTGGCTCGCTCCTCATAGTCGCGCTTGTAGGCGATGGCTTCGTCGCTTGCTGGTTTAAGCGCCAGCACATTGGAGCCTGAGAACGCAGTTGGGGTGACCCGGGCAGGGGCCGCGGCAGGTGATCCGGCAAAACCCTTGGGTTCGCCACCTAGGCCAGACACCAACTTGACCGGCGAGGCGCCGCGGGTAAGGCCCTTCGAGAACGGCGTCGCCTTGCCTTCGTTGATGCCGCGTCCGAGCGCCGTCTTGTCGAAATCCGACTGGTCGACATGGGCGAGGTCGTGGCGGCCGAGGTAGGACACGGCGAGTTCGCGGAACACGTAGTCGAGGATCGACGTCGCATTCTTGATCGCGTCGTTGCCCTGCACCATGCCGGCCGGCTCGAATTTGGTGAAGGTGAAGGCCTCGACAAATTCCTCGAGCGGCACGCCATATTGCAAGCCAAGCGAGATGGCGATGGCGAAGTTGTTCATCATCGCCCGGAAAGCGGCGCCTTCTTTGTGCATGTCGATGAAGATCTCGCCGATGCGGCCGTCGTCGAATTCGCCCGTGCGCAGGTAGACCTTGTGGCCGCCGACGACTGCCTTCTGGGTGTAGCCCTTGCGGCGATTCGGCAGTTTTTCACGATCGCGGTAGAGGCGTTCGATGACGCGCTCGACGATCTTCTCGGTGACCTGCACGGCACGCTGTGAAGCGGGCGCCGCGATCAACTGCTCGACCGCATCGTCCTCGTCGTCCTCGCTGTCGGCGAGCAGCGACGAATTGAGCGGCTGCGACAGCTTCGAGCCGTCGCGATAGAGCGCGTTGGCCTTCAGCGCCAGCTTCCACGACAGCATGTAGGCGCCCTTGGCGTCTTCCACCGTCGCATCGTTGGGCATGTTGATGGTCTTGGAGATGGCGCCGGAGATGAAAGGCTGTGCCGCCGCCATCATCTGGATGTGGCTGTTGATGGACAGCGAGCGCTTGCCGATCTTGCCGCACGGGCTGGCGCAGTCGAACACCGCGAGATGCTCGGCCTTGAGGAAGGGCGCGCCTTCCAGCGTCATCGCACCGCAGACATGGATGTTGGCGGCTTCGATGTCCTTCCTGGAGAAGCCGAGCGCCGGCAGCATCTCGAACGAGAAGTCGTTGAGCTGCTCATCGGTGAAGCCGAACGTCTCCTTCACCCAGTCGGCGCCGAGCGTCCACTGGTTGAAGACGAACTTGATGTCGAAGGCCGACTTCAGTGCTGCATTGAGCGCCGCGATCTTGTCGTCGGTGAAGCCCTTCGCCTTGAGCGAGCCGGGGTTGACCGCCGGCGCCTGGTTCATGTTGCCGTGACCGACCGCATAGGCCTCGATCTCGGCGATCTGGCTTTCTGAGTAACCCAGTGTGCGCAGCGCTTCCGGCACGGCGCGGTTGATGATCTTGAAATAGCCGCCGCCGGCAAGCTTCTTGAACTTCACCAGCGCGAAGTCGGGCTCGATGCCGGTGGTATCGCAATCCATGACGAGACCGATCGTGCCGGTCGGCGCAATCACGGTCGCCTGCGCGTTGCGGTAGCCATGCTCCTCGCCGAGTTCGATGGCGCGGTCCCAGGCAGCCTTGGCGTGCGCGGCCAGTTCCTGCTGCTTCAGGTCGGACGCGACCAGCGGCACCGGATTGACGGCGAGCTTCTCGTAGCCCTGCTTTTCGCCATAGGCGGCACGGCGATGGTTGCGCATGACGCGCAGCATGTTCTGCGCATTGCGGTCGTAATCGGCGAAGGCGCCGAGCTCGCCGGCCATCTCGGCCGAGGTGGCATAGGCAGTGCCGGTCATGATGGCGGTGAGCGCTGCGCAGATGGCGCGGCCCTCGTCGGAATCATAGGGGATGCCGGACGTCATCAGCAGGCCGCCAATGTTGGCATAGCCGAGGCCGAGCGTGCGGTATTCGTAGGACTGCTTGGCGATCTCCTTCGACGGGAACTGCGCCATCATCACCGAGATTTCGAGGACGACGGTCCACAGCCGCACCGTGTGCTCATAGGCGGCGATGTCGATCGTGCCGTCGGCATTGCGGTAAGGCAGCAGGTTGATCGAGGCCAGGTTGCAGGCCGTGTCGTCGAGGAACATGTATTCCGAGCACGGGTTGGAGGCCCGGATCGCACCGGCCGAAGCGCAGGTGTGCCAGTCGTTCATCGTCGTGTTGAAATGCAGGCCCGGATCGGCCGAAGCCCAGGCGGCGTAGCCGATCTTTTCCCAGAGGTCGCGTGCCTTCAGCGTCTTCAGCACCTTGCCGTCCTTGCGGGCGGTCAGATGCCAGTCGGCGTCGTCCTCGACGGCGCGCAGGAAGTTGTCCTTCAGCGACACCGAATTGTTGGAGTTCTGGCCGGAAACGGTGAGGTAGGCGTCGGAATCCCAGTCGGTGTCGTAGGTCTTGAACGACATCGCGGTGTAGCCCTGCTTGGCGAACTGGATGACGCGGTAGATGTAGTTCTCCGGCACGGCCGACTTCTTGGCCGCCTTGATCTCGCGCTTCAGCGCGGTGTTGATCGACGGGTCGAAGCAATCGTCATCATGGCCTTCGCAATTGATGCAGGCCTTCATGATCGCTTCGAGATGTTTTTTCACGATCTTGGAGCCGGTGACCAGCGACGCCACCTTCTGCTCTTCATTGACCTTCCAGTCGATGAATTCCTCGATATCGGGATGGTCGGCGTCGACAATGACCATCTTGGCCGCACGACGCGTGGTGCCGCCCGACTTGATTGCGCCCGCCGCGCGGTCGCCGATCTTGAGGAAGCTCATCAGGCCGGACGAACGGCCGCCGCCCGACAGCTTTTCGCCTTCGCCGCGCAGCATGGAGAAATTGGAGCCGGTGCCCGAGCCGTATTTGAACAGGCGCGCTTCGCGCACCCACAGGTCCATGATGCCGCCTTCGTTGACGAGATCGTCCTGCACGCCCTGGATGAAACAGGCATGCGGCTGCGGATGCTCGTAGGAGGACTTCGACTTGGTCAGCTTGCCGGTAAACGGGTCGACATAATAGTGGCCCTGGCTCGGACCATCGATGCCGTAGGCCCAGTGCAGACCGGTGTTGAACCATTGCGGCGAGTTCGGCGCAACGCGCTGGGTGGCGAGCATATAGGCGAGTTCGTCGCGGAAGGCGCTCGCGTCTTCTTCCGACTTGAAGTAGCCGCCCTTGTAGCCCCAATAGGTCCAGGTGCCGGCCAGCCGGTCGAAGACCTGGCGGGCGTCGATTTCGGAACCGTAGCGCTCGGCTTCCGGCAGCTTGGCAAGCTCGGCCTCGTCGGCGACGGAGCGCCACAGGAAGGAGGGGACGTCGTTCTCCTCGACCTTCTTCAGGCGCGCGGGCACGCCGGCCTTGCGGAAATACTTCTGCGCCAGGATGTCGGCGGCAACCTGCGAGAACTGCGCCGGCACATCGATATTGTCCAAGCGGAACACCACCGAGCCGTCCGGATTCTTGATCTCCGAAAGCGCCTTGCGGAATTCGATCTCCGCGTAAGCTGATTGGCCTGGCTTGGTGAAACGACGCTCGATGCGCATTGGTCCGGTCCCTTTTGTCTATATATAGCGCTTTTCCCCGGGGATTTCTGCCCCCAATGCGAAACGCGCATGTCCGCCGTCTGCCGGCGTTCGAAAACACCGGCTCTCCTTGTGGCAGTCTTCGTCGCCTTGCTGGTCGAGCTTCTTACGATGCCGCTGTTCCAACTCTGCGCCGAACCCTGCGGGTCCCTCAAAACTGAATTTTTCCTCGATTCCCTCGACCGAGGGAAATTCACACTATCTAGCGTCGAACCTGCCTGCAAACACTAAATATAGTGTTAACAGACAATTTATTCCAGTCCGACAAATCTCCCTTTTCGCTCCCGAAGCCCCCACGATCCAACGCTTCCGCCAGCCTCGTAAACAGGCGGAAATCATGGCCAAAACGCACAAAATCCGGGAAAATGACCGGGCTCGAAACTCTCCGGTCGCGCCCTCAACAAGAGCACATGGCACATAAAAGGCGACTCGGTTTGCGTCGTCAAGGATTCGTTTGCGTAGCTTTTGTGACCCCAACATCTTGTGTGTCACATATGTGGATAACGGGGACAAAAAGCGGCTGAGGAAAGCCCGATTCTGCCGGCGTGGACCGCTGGTGAGCGGTTCACCCGAGACAGGCCCGGCCGGATTCTGGCTCACAGCCTTTTCATTTTAGCTGGCGTGCATTATGTCTTTGGCGTCGCGCGGGGGCGCGTCTTGTCAATTCCAAGAGCATCCGTTACGCCCCGCCCATGACAGTTACCGTCCGTTTTGCCCCCTCACCAACCGGCCGCATTCATATCGGCAATGCCCGCACCGCCTTGTTCAACTGGCTGTTTGCCATGAACAACAAGGGCCGTTTCATTCAGCGCTTCGACGACACAGACATTGCCCGCTCGAGGCAGGAATTTTCCGACGCCATCCTCTACGACCTGCACTGGCTGGGGATTTTTCCCGACGCCACCGAATACCAGTCGCGGCGCTTCGAAACTTACGACGCGGCAGTGGAGCGGCTGCAGAGAGCCGGCGTTGTCTATCCCTGCTACGAGACCCCCGAAGAACTCGACCTGCGCCGCAAGGTGCGCCGCACGCGCGGCCTGCCGCCGGTCTATGGCCGCGAGGCGCTGGCGCTTTCGCAGCAGCAGATCGCCGAATACCGCTCCGATGGCCGCCGGCCGCACTGGCGCTTTCTGCTGCCGAATTTCACCAGCGATCCGCTGCAGCCCGAACGCACCGAAGTGCACTGGAACGATCTGGTGCGCGGCGAGGAAACCGTCGATCTGGCCTCACTGTCCGATCCGGTGCTGCGGCGCGAGGACGGCACTTATCTCTACACGCTGCCTTCGGTCGTCGACGACATCGAGATGGGGGTCAGTCATGTCATCCGCGGCGACGACCACGTCACCAACACCGGCGTGCAGATCGCGCTGTTCAAGGCATTGGGCGCCGAGCCGCCTGTCTTCGGCCACCACAATCTCTTGACCACGGCCTCGGGCGAGGGCCTGTCGAAGCGCAGCGGTGCGCTGTCGATCGAAAGCCTGCGCGAGGAGGGCATCGAACCGATGGCTGTGGCTTCGCTGGCCGTCCTTGTCGGCACCTCGGAAAATGTCGCAGCGGTGCATGACATGCCGGCACTGGCCGCGCGCTTCGATCCCGCCGCCACGTCGAAATCGGCGGCCAAATTCGACCCGGACGAGCTGTTCGTGCTCAATCGTGCGCTCATGCACCACATGCCGTTTTCCGAGGCGCGGGATCGGCTGATCGTGCTCGGCATCTCCGGCGACAAGGCCGAGCCGTTCTGGCTGGCGGTGCGCGGCAATCTCGACCGGCTGAGCGACGCGGTCGGCTGGTGGCGCATCCTTGCCGACGGCCCGCAGCCCGCGCCGGAATTTTCCGACGAGGATCGCGACTTCCTGCAGCAGGCCTTCGACCTGTTGCCGGAAGAGCCGTGGACCGGTACGGTCTGGAAAGACTGGACGGCCAGGATCAGGGAAGCCAGCGGCCGCAAGGGCAAGGCGCTGTTCATGCCGCTCAGGCTGGCGCTTACCGGACTTGCTTCCGGGCCGGAGCTTGCAGATCTATTGCCGCTGCTGGGTCGGGAAGGAACGCTGGCCCGACGACCCTGACCTTGCGCTGGTCCGGCGGGATCAGCGACACCGGCGACACCACCGGCTTGACGGCAAGGCGCTTGATGGCGGCGCGGTCGAGCCCGCCTTGTACGTTCGCCAGCGTCTCCGGATCCGCGCCCGGATCGGGTTTGGCCGCCGGCACCGGAATGAACGGCGTGGTCTCAATATCGGGCTGAAACTGCTCGGGCGGTGGCGGGTTACCGCCGATGATCTTGAAATTTCCGGCCTGCGCGTTGCAGCCACATGCCTGCGGCCGCGACTGGTTGGGTTGTTTGTAGAGATAAGCGGTAGGCAACTCGCTGTAGGGCCTCCCGGTCACCGACGACGTCATGTTGGCCGAATCGTCTTCCATGCCGCGCGAATAGAACACCTGCATTTCGGTGCCGGGGCAGCTCGATTCGCAATTCTTCTGGTCGCGCTCGAAATCGCCGAGCGAAGCCGAGTTCGACATCGGGAAGAAATAGCCGTCGCAGGTGCGCACGCAGCTCGTATGGAACTCGCCGCCGACCGTCGGGAAATCCGGCACGCCGGGCTGATTGAGCACCCGGCGCACATTGCGCTCCTCGCCGGGATCATCGGGCTGATCGAGCGTGTCGATCTGCCGGTTGCCGCCGAAAAGCTGGTCGAACAGATTGCCGTCGTCGGGTTCGCGGCTGGCTTCCTGCAGCGGCTCCCGGCGCGGCGCGGGCTCGTCACGGCAGCCATTGGCGTCGAGCGCGGCCAGGATGCGGCCGCGGTCGCGCCGCGAGCCGCCGCCGGCAAGCTGCGCGCGCTTGGCTTGCAACGCATCGAGATTGGCGTTCATGCGATCGATGCTGCTGTTCAGCGCAGCACATTGGCTGACATTGCGCGAAAACAGCGAAAACCCGCAATTCGCATCGCTCGCACGACCGCGCACCTTTGATAGCTGTTCGAACTGGCGGGAGATGGCCTTGTCATACTTCCGCACCATGCTGGAATTGCCGCCGCCATTCGATGAAGAAGCAAGCTCGGCTTCCAGTTGACGGCAAACGCGGGAGGCGGCCTGCGGTTCAGTGGTGGCGACGGCCGAAAGCACAAGCGCTCCGAGCAGCGCAGCCAGGTGCTTCAGCCTCCATCGTCCGCCCGTCATTGCCCGAACCCCGCTTGCCTGCCTGTCTACCGGATTCGCCGTTAACCGTTCCCTCAATCTACAACCAAAGATGGTCTTAGCCCATAGACGCGTTGCAGGAGGCGTTTGGATAGGGCGGCAACTGTGCGATCTCACCGCTGCATGAAAAAGGCGCAATCGCCCCGGAATTATCCCACGATCCAGCAATGCCCCGGGGAGCTGGCATGATCGCGATTACCCGTCGAACCGCGCTGCAGTTCGGTCTGTTGTGCCTGGCGGCGCCCGCCGTCCGGGCGCAGGAAAATCCAGCCGCTCCGGACTGGCGCAGCAAATTGGTCGAAGCCGGGCGTGAGCAGATCGGCGTCACCACCTTCTACGACCCGGCCTATGTCCGCCTCGGCTATCCCGGCGGCGACGTCGCGCCGGATAGGGGCGTGTGCACGGATGTCATTGTGCGCGCCTATCGCCGCGCCTTCAATCTCGACCTGCAGAAACTGGTGCATGAGGATATGGCCGCCAATTTCGCCGCCTATCCCAAGACCTGGGGTCTGAAAGCGACCGACCGCAACATCGATCACCGACGGGTCGGCAACCTTGCCGCCTTTTTCGGGCGCAAGGGTGCTTCCTTGGCCGTAAGCGAGGATCCTGCCGACTTTCAGCCGGGCGATCTTGTCACCCAGATGCTGCCCGGCAACCTGCCGCACATCGTCATCGTCTCATCCGAACGCTCGGCGGACGTGCCGGGAAGGCCGCTGGTCATCCACAATATCGGGTCGGGCGCCCGCGAGGAGGACACGCTGTTCGCCTTCAAGCAGACCGGGCATTACCGTTTCGTGCCTGCCTGACGGCGTCAGTTGAAATGAACCACCGCCTGTGCCTTGTGCGCCGCCTCGACCACCGCAAGCGCCGTCATGTTGACGACGCCGCGCGAGGTCACCGACGGCGTCAAAATATGCGCCGGCTTGTCGGTGCCAAGCAGGATCGGCCCGACATGCAGCGCGTCCATCATCGTGCGCAGCGCGGTCAGCGTGATGTTGGCGGAGTCGAGGTTGGGGAACACCAGGAGATTGGCTTCGCCCTTCAGCCGCGAATGCGGATAGACGCGCTGGCGCAGATGCTCCGACAGGGCTGAATCGGCATGCATCTCGCCGTCGCATTGCAGGTCGGGCGCAACGCGCGCCAGGATCGCCGCTGCCTGCCGCATCTTCAGCGCGCTGGGAGAATCACGCGAGCCGAAATCCGAATGCGACAGCAGCGCTGCCTTCGGCTCGATGCCGAAGCGCTGGATTTCCTCCGCCGCCAATATGGTCATTTCGGCGATTTCCTCGGCCGTCGGGTCGACCGAGACATGGGTGTCGGTGAGGAAGATGATGCCGCGCTGCGAGATCAGCATCGACAGCGTCGACAGGTCGCGGTCCTTGACGCCCGCGCGTGGTCCGATGACCAGCGTCACATTGCGCAGATGCCGCTCGAAACGGCCCTCGAGGCCGCAGATCATGGCGTCGGCATCGCCGCGCTTCAGCGCCAGTGCCGCAATCACCGTATTGTCGGTGCGCACCATGGTGCGCGCGGCCTCCGTCGTCACGCCGCGCCGGCCGGCAAGCTCGATCAACAGGTCGACATAATGGCGGTAGCGCGGATCGTCTTCCGGGTTGATCAGGCCGAAATCGACGCCCGGCTTGATACGCAGGCCGTAGCGCTTCAGCCTGACCTCGATGACATGCGGGCGGCCGATCAGGATCGGCTCGGCAATGCCTTCCTCCAGCACCACCTGGGCTGCGCGCAGCACGCGCTCGTCCTCGCCGTCGGCATAGATGACGCGCTTGGCGGTCGACGCCTTGGCCGAGGAAAACACCGGCTTCATCACTAGGCCGGAGCGGAAGACGAAGCGGTTGAGCTGGTCGATATAGGCGGCGAAGTCGGTGATCGGCCGGGTCGCGACGCCGGTGTCGCAGGCAGCCTTGGCCACCGCCGGCGCGATGCGCAGGATCAGGCGGGGATCGAAGGGCGAGGGGATAAGGAAGTCGGGTCCGAAGATCGGCGTCTCGCCGGAATAGGCGCGGGCGGCGACGTCGGACGGTTCTTCGCGGGCAAGCGCGGCGATCGCCCGGACCGCGGCCATCTTCATCTCCTCGTTGATGGCGCTGGCGCCGCAGTCCAGCGCACCGCGGAAGATGTAAGGAAAACAAAGCACGTTGTTGACCTGATTGGGAAAATCGGAACGGCCGGTGCAGATCATCGCGTCCGGACGAGCGGCGCGCGCGACCTCCGGCATGATTTCGGGATTGGGGTTGGCCAGCGCCAGGATCAACGGCTTAGGCGCCATATGATCAAGCAATTCCGGCTTCAGCACGCCGGCGGCCGACAGGCCGAGAAAAACGTCGGCGCCAGGGATCACATCGGCCAGCGTGCGCGCCTCGGTGTCCTTCACATAGGGGTCTTTCCAGCGATCCATCTCGTCGGTGCGGCCCTTGTAGGCGACGCCGAAGCGGTCGGTGACCCAGATGTTCTCTACCTTGGCGCCAAGCGAGACCAACAGGTTGAGGCAGGCGAGCGCTGCCGCACCGGCGCCTGAGGTGACGATCTTGATGTCGGAAATGGTCTTGCCGGCGAATTCCAGCCCGTTGAGCACGGCGGCGGCGACGATGATGGCGGTGCCATGCTGGTCGTCATGGAAGACGGGAATGCCCATGCGGGCCTTCAACTGCGCCTCGACCTCGAAGCATTCGGGCGCCTTGATGTCCTCGAGATTGATGCCGCCGAAAGTCGGCTCCAGCGCCGAGATCGTCTCGACCATGCGCTCTATGCCCGGCGCGTCGATCTCGATGTCGAAGACGTCGATGCCGGCGAATTTCTTGAACAGCACCGCCTTGCCTTCCATCACCGGCTTGGAGGCGAGCGGGCCGATATTGCCGAGCCCGAGCACGGCCGAGCCGTTGGAGACGACGCCGACCAGATTGGCGCGCGCTGTATAATCGGCCGCGGTTGCCGGATTGTCGCGGATTTCGAGGCAGGGCGCGGCAACACCCGGCGAATAGGCCAGCGCCAGATCGCGCTGGTTGCCGAGCGGCTTGGTTGCCTGAATCTCGAGCTTTCCCGGCCTTGGATGCTTGTGGAAGTAGAGGGCGGCTTCGTCGAGGTCCGAACGTGCCGTTTTCTTGTTCTCGCCTTCCATGCGGCCGCTCCCTCAAACCTGCTTTGCAGCCTTTTAGCACGCAAAAATGGTTTTTCGCGACGCCAAATGACGCAAGGGCGGCTAAAACAACCCGGTCCGGAAAGATCGAACTATTTCAGATGATTGCGCTGAAATCCTGCCGATTATCCATCGAGCCCTTCAGAACGCGCTGACATAGAGGCCGCCATCGACCGGGATGTTCTGGCCGGTGAGATAACCGGCATGGACCGAGCACAGAAAGGCGCAGATCTGGCCGAACTCTTCCGGCGTGCCGAGCCGCTTGGCCGGAACGTCGGCGCTGATGCGGGTCTTGCGCGCTGCGGCCGCTGCCGGGTCTTCCATCGTGCCGGCCTCATGCGGGCCGCGCAGCCGGTCGGTGTCGAGCTTGCCCGGCAGCAGGCTGTTGATGGTGACGTTGCGGTCGATCACCGTTCGTGCCACGCCGGCGAGGAACGAAGTCAGCCCGGCTCGCGCGCCGGACGACAGATCGAGGCCGGGAATCGGGACGTAGACCGACAGCGAGGTGATGTTGACGATGCGGCCGAAGCCGCGCTTGGCCATGCCGTCGATCACGGCCTGCACCAGTTCGATCGGCGTCACCATGTTCTGCGTCACGCCTTCGAGGATCTTTGCGCGGTCGAGCTCGCGGAAATCGCGCAAGGGCGGGCCGCCATTGTTGTTGACCAGGATATCCGGGTCGGGGCAGGCGGCAAGGAGCGCGTGCTGCACGTCGGGTTTCGAGACGTCGCCGACGATCTCGGTCACCTTCACGCCGTAGCGTTCGCGCAGTTCGGCTGCGGTTTTTGCCAGCAGCTCGGCATTGCGGCCGTTGACAACGAGATCGCAACCGGCCTCGGCCAGCGCCGTGGCGCAGCCGCGGCCAAGCCCTTTGCTCGATGCGCAGACGATGGCCTTCTTGCCCTTGATGCCAAGATCCATGACGATTTTCTCCTGTGAATGGCGCGGCACGCTAGCCCTTTGGCTGGCCCAATCGCAACCGTCATACGGTTGTTGCATGAATCGGGGCATAGCCTGCGCGAAAGCAACGGTGACGATCTGATGTCCGGTACAGAAACCCGCACTTTCCGCAGCATGTTCATATCCGACCTGCATCTCGGATCGAAGGCGGCCAAGGCCGAGTTCCTGATCGATTTCCTGCGGTATCACGACGCCGATATCATCTATCTCGTCGGAGACATCGTCGACGGCTGGCGGCTGCGGCGCAGCTGGCATTGGCCGCAGAGCCACAATGACGTCGTCCAGAAACTGCTGCGCAAGGCGCGAAAGGGCACCTCGATCACCTATATCGCCGGTAATCACGACGAATTCGCGCGCCAGTTCCAAGGCGTGCATTTCGGCGGCATCGTCGTTGCCGACCGCGCCATCCACGAAACCGCCGATGGCAGGCGCCTGCTGGTCATCCACGGCGACCAGTTCGACACCGTCGTCCACAATGCACGCTGGCTGGCCTACCTCGGCGACTACGCCTATGACGCCGCGATGATGGTCAACCGCGTGGTGACGAAGCTCCGCCATTTGCTGGGTCTCCCTTACTGGTCGTTCTCGTCCTGGGCCAAGGTCAAGGTCAAGAACGCGGTCAACTTCATCGGCTCGTTCCAGACGGTGCTGACCGAGGAGGCCCGCCGCTCGCATGTCGACGGCGTCATCTGCGGCCACATCCATCACGCCGCCATCGAGACTTATGAGGATGTGCAGTACATCAACACCGGCGACTGGGTAGAGAGCTGCACGGCGGTGGTCGAACATTTCGACGGCAAGATGGAGATCATCCACTGGGCGCTGGTGCTGCCCGAAGTACCGGACGAGCCGTTCATCCCCTTGCTGATCGAAGACAGGGTCGTCGAAGCGGCATAACCCTCCTGTTAATCGACTGGTCCAGGCAGTTTCGGACCGCTTTCGCGCATGTTAAGGGATCGATCTGCGTTGCAGCCTTTTGTGCAGCGTAATTGGATCGATTCATGTCGCTGCCGCCGCTCTCGCCCGAACAACTCGTCAAGCCGCGCCATTTCGAACTGCGCATGAGTCTGATCTTCGCGACATTATTCGTGTCGCTGGGAACGCATGTGCCTTATTTCCCGCTGTGGCTGCATGCCCAGGGTTTCCACGCCGAGCAGATCGCCATCATCCTGGCGGCGCCGATGTTCCTGCGCGTGGTGACAACACCCCTGCTGACCGCGCTGGCCGACCGGGCGAAGGACAGGGCGGATGTCTATATCGCGCTGGTGGCCGCGACGATGGTGCTTTCCGCCGGCTATTTCCTCAACCCGACCTACGCCATGGTGCTTGCCGTATCGCTGGCGCTGACGGTGGTGTGGACGCCGCATTCGCCGATCGCCGATTCGCTCGCGCTGTCGGGTGTGCGCCGCTTCGGCTCGAACTACACCGCGATGCGCAAATGGGGCTCGATATCCTATCTCTGCGCCAATGTCGCAGGCGGCTTTATCCTCGCCTGGACGAGCCCGCAGGCCGTGCCGGTAATCATCTTTGCGGCATTGTGTGCCGCGCTCGTCGCCGGATTGCTGGCGCCGCGGCTTGGCCGCCCGCGCCGCGCTTCGCCGCTATCTGCCGCCGATATCCAGCATCAGGCGCCGAGCCTTCTCAATCCGTATTTCCTGTATTTCACCCTCGGCGTCGGCATCATCACCGCCAGCCATGCCTTCCTTTACGGCTTTGTCTCCATCTACTGGAAATCGGTCGGCATCAGCGATTCCGTCGTTGGCCTGCTGTGGGCCTGGGGCGTAGTGGCCGAGGTCTGCATGTTCGTGTTTTTCAACCGTATTTTTGCCTCCGTCTCAGTCGTCAAGGTGATGCTGATCGCCGGCGTCGGCTCCATCGTGCGCTGGATCGCCTTTCCGTTGATCTGGCCACTCGGGCTTGGCGTCGCCGGCTTCTTCGGCGTCCAGACCCTGCATTCGGTGTCGGTGGCGATGGTGTTGATCGGCCTGCAGAAGATGATCGGCGAAACGGTTTCGGAAGAGCGCACTGGTGCCGCGCAAGGCATTGCTTATTTCTTCAACGGCTTCTTCATGGCGGCGGTGACGCTGGCGTCCGGCCCGCTTTATGAGCGCTACGGCGTCGACGGCTTCCTGGCGATGATCCCGATCGCCATCGTCGGCCTGGCGCTGATCGGGCTCGCCGCGCGTTCAGCCCCACAGCATCCTGTCAGGCGGTGACACCAGCGACCCCTGGTACACGAGGCCGGGCTGGCGGTCGCGGGCAAGCAGCAGCGGACCGTCGAGGTCGACGAAGTCGGCGCCTTGCGCCAAAAGCACTGCCGGCGCCATCGCCAGCGACGTGCCAACCATGCAGCCGACCATCACGCCGAATCCCAGCTCCCGGGCGCGGTTGCGAAGGGTAAGGGCGGCGGTCAGGCCGCCGGATTTGTCGAGCTTGATGTTGACGGCGTCATAGAGGCCGACAAGCGCTTCGAGGTCCTTCGCCTCGTGGACGCTTTCGTCTGCGCAGATCGGCACCGGATGCGCGATGTGGCGCAGGATGGCATCATGGCCGGCGGGAAGCGGCTGTTCGATCAGGGCTATGCCATGTTCGGCGGCGAAAGCGAGATTCTCGATGATGTTGGCATCGGTCCAGCCTTCATTGGCGTCGAGGATGATGCGGCTGTCGGGCGCCGCTTCGGTCACGGCGCGGATGCGGGCCATGTCGTTGTCGCCGCCGATCTTGACCTTGAGCAGCGGCCGCCCGGCATTGGCGCGGGCTTGCGCCGCCATTGCCTCCGGCTCGCCTAGCGACAGCGTGTAGGCCGTCTCCAGCGCCGACAAGGGCACAGCGTGGATGGCGTCCGCGACCGCAACGCCGCTGATCTTCGCCTCCAGGTCCCACAAGGCGCAATCGATGGCGTTGCGGGCAGCACCCGCCGGCATCGCATCGAGCAGGTCCTTGTGGCTGATGCCGCCTTCTATCTGCCGGCGCATGGCCTCGATGGCGTCGCGCACCCCCTCCATGGTCTCGCCATAGCGCTTGTAGGGGACGCATTCGCCCCATCCGCGATTGTCCCCATCACTGATCGTGCAGCTAATGACTTCGGCTTCGGTCTTCGACCCGCGCGAGATGGTGAAGGTGCCGGCAATGGGAAAACGCTCGGCCTCAACCGAAATGACACGCGCCATAATTTTCTGCTCCGGCTATGCGACAACGCGTCGTCGGCAAATCGACAGGTACGACCCGTCAGGCTAAACAGGACGCCATGTTGACCATCGGCAAACGCGACGCAAGCGGCAACGCCGCCAAGGAGGCCGACCACCAGCCCCGCGTTGCGGTCGGCGAGGAGGGCGGCGTCCTCGGCTGCGCTTTCTCCGGCATCTGGACGACGACGACAGTGGCGCTGATCGACGCCGAGATGCGCAAGATCGAGCAGCGCAAAGGCTTCCAGACGCTCGCTTTGGATCTTTCCCACATCGAGAAGATGGACACCGCCGGAGCCTGGCTGATCGATCGCCTGGTCAGTGTCTTCGAAAAGAAGGGTGTCGAGATCAAGATGCAGGGGCAAAGCGATGTCGCCTCGATCCTGCTCGGCGCCGTTGGCGAAGCTGTCCGGCGCGAGCCCGAATCGCGCGGCGTCCGGCGCCCCAACATCATCCTCCGCGGGCTGGAGGCGGTCGGCCGCCGCATCTATGAGATGCGCGACGATTTCCTCGCCTCGATGAACATCCTCGGCGCCACCATCGGCGGCGCCCAGATGAAGCTCGGGCGCGGCCATGCCATCAATCCGGCGGCGATCTTCAACCAGATCGATCGCATGGGTGTCGGCGCCATCCCCGTGGTGGTGCTGATGTCGGCGATCGTCGGCGCCATCGTCGCCCAGCAGGGCGCCTACCAGCTCAACTATTTCGGCGCCAACATTTTCGTTGTCGATCTGGTCGGCGTGCTGATCCTGCGCGAGCTCGGCGTGCTGATGACCGCCATCATGATCGCCGGCCGTTCCGGCAGCGCCATCACCGCCGAGATCGGCTCGATGAAGATGCGCGAGGAGGTCGACGCGCTGAAGGTCATCGGCCTCAACCCGATCGGCGTGCTGGTGTTTCCGCGCCTGGTGGCGCTGGTGATCGCGCTGCCCTGTCTCACCATCGTCGCCAATTTTGCCGCTCTTGGCGGCGGCATCCTAGCCGCCTGGCTTTATTCCGGTATTGCGCCGACGGCCTTCATCGACCGGCTGCGCGGCGCGATCGATATCAGCACCATCTTCGCCGGGCTGATCAAGGCGCCGTTCATGGCCATGATCATCGGCACCATTGCTTCCGTAGAAGGCATGAAGGTCGGCGGCAGCGCCGAATCGCTGGGTCTGCACGTCACCGCCTCGGTTGTGAAATCGATCTTCGTTGTCATCATCCTCGATGGCCTTTTTGCCATCTTCTACGCATCGATCGAGTTCTGACATGATGCGCAGAAACTCAAAGGCGACCAAGGCTGTGCAGGGAATGGAAGAAGACGATATCGTGCTGTCGGTGCGCGACATCACCGTTGCCCTGGACGACAAGCTGATCCTCGACAAACTGGCGCTCGACATCAAGCGCGGCGAAATCCTCGGTTTCGTCGGCGCCTCGGGCGCCGGCAAATCGGTGCTGCTGCGCACGATTCTCGGCCTGCTGCACAAGCAGTCCGGCACGATCAAGCTGTTTGGCCTCGACCTCGAAAAGGCCAGCGACATCGAACGGTTGCGCATCGATATGCGGCTTGGCGTGCTTTTCCAGCACGGCGCCCTGTTTTCGGCGTTGACCGTGCAGGAAAACGTGCAGGTGCCGATGCGCGAATATCTCGATCTGCCGAAGAAACTGATGGACGAGCTGGCCTTGCTCAAGATCGAACTGGTCGGCCTGCCGCCGGACGCCGCGCAAAAATTTCCCTCGGAGCTTTCGGGCGGCATGATCAAGCGCGCCGCCCTGGCGCGGGCGCTGGCGCTCGACCCCGACATCGTCTTCCTCGACGAGCCGACTTCCGGCCTCGACCCGATCAGCGCGTCCGAATTCGACGAACTAGTGGTCAAGCTGCGCGATACGATGGATCTGACGGTCTATATGGTGACGCACGATCTCGACACGCTGTTTACCGCTTGCGACCGCGTGGCGGTGCTCGGCAACAAGAAAATCCTGGTCGAAGGCACGATCGACGACATGCTGAAAAGCGAAGAACCGTGGGTCAAATCCTATTTCCGCGGAAAACGCGCTCGGCAACTTGATCTTGCCGCGCGCGCATAGACATAAGTGGGGCAATGGAAACCAGAGCCAACTACGTAATTGTCGGCATTTTCACCCTGGCTGCAATCCTGGCGGCGTTCGGGTTCGTCTATTGGACCGCCCAGATCGGTGATCGCGGCGAGACGGCGGAGCTGCGCGTGCGCATTCAGGGTTCGGCCTCCGGCCTCGGCCCCGGCAGTCTGGTGCTGTTCAACGGCGTCAAGGTCGGGGTGGTCAAGCGCGTCTATTTCGACCGCAATGACCCCAATGCCGCCATTGCTACGACCGAGATCGACCAGACAACGCCGCTCACCAAATCGACGCAGGCCGATATCGGCATCGCCAGCCTTGCCGGCCAGGTCAACATCGAATTGAAGGGCGCCGATCCAAAGGAACCAAATCTCCTGGAAGAGGCGGCAAAGGAAGGCAGGACCGCCGAGATCGTCGCCAATCCATCGGCGGTCACCAACCTGCTGCAGACGGCGCAGAATATCTTCACCCGTGCCGACAAGGTGCTTTCCGAACTCGAAGGTTTCACCAGGGATGTGCGCGGGCCGCTGACCCAGACCGTCAAGAACGCCCAGACATTTTCCGATGCGCTGGCCAGGAATGCCGACGGCATCGACAAGTTCCTGACCGCCGTCAGCGCGCTGTCGGATGAGCTGAAGGGTGTTTCCGGCAAGCTCGACGGCACGCTGAAGGCTGCCGAAAGCCTGCTCAATGCCGTCGACAAGGACAAGATCAAGAGCATCGTCGCCAATGTGGACGCCGTCACCGCCAATCTGAAGGAGACCAGCGAACAGCTCGACGGCGTGATCAAGAACGTCGATACCGCGGTCGGCTCGGTCAACGATTTCGCCACGCGCACGCAAGGCACGCTGGCCAAGGTCGACAATGTGCTCGACGGCATCGATCCGGCGCAGGTGCGCGTGGCGCTCGCCAACATTCAGAAGGCCAGCGAAAATGCCAACAAGGCCGCCGCCGACATCGCCAAGGTGACCGACAAGTTCGCCGACCGGGCCGACGACATCGACGAGACGATCAAGGACGCCAAACAGCTTGCGTCGCGCCTCAACGATGCCTCGGTGCGCGTCGACGGCATCCTGAAAAGGGTCGATACGCTGCTCGGTTCGGGCCAAGCCGACGGCGTCATGGCCGATGCCAGGGACACGCTGAAGTCGTTCAAGCAGGTCGCCGACACGCTGAACGCCCGGCTTGGCACGATCACCGACAATATTGCGCGCTTCTCGGGCCAGGGCCTGTCGAATGTCGAGGCGCTGGTCCAGGACAGCCGGCGTTCGATCAGCCGCATCGAAGAGGCGGTGACCGATCTCAGCCGCAACCCGCAGCGCATCCTGTCGGGCGGCGACGGCGAGGTCCGGCAGTTCGATGGCAGGGCACGGCGTTGACTTCCGTGCCCGCCCGCAGCAATTACATGGACCGCGGATGCGGATTCATCATACGATCCGGGGACAGTGGGGATCACGCGTGACGTTCGGGTTGGGTGGGTATAGATCGGCAGTCGTTTTGCTTGGCCTGACGCTGGCTGGTTGCGCGGCATTGGGAGGCAAGCCGGCGCCACTCGATACGTTCGAGCTGTCCGCCCCGTCGATCGACGCGCATGGCCACAGCCGCCGCCAGATCCTGATCGCCCAGCCATCCGCGCTCAAGGCGCTGGACAGCCAGAACATCGTCATCAAGCCGTCAGATCGCTCGATCCAGTATCTTAAGGGCGCGCAATGGGCCGACCGGCTGCCGCTGATCGTGCAGGCGAGGCTCGCCGAAACCTTCCAGCGCTCCGGAAGCTTTGCCGGCGTCGGCAAGCCGGGCGAGGGGCTGGCGATCGACTACCAGGTGATCGTCGAGATCCGCTCCTTCGAAGTCCGCGTCAATGGTGGCGAGCATGCCGAGGTCAATCTCTTCGTGCGCATCCTGAACGACCGCAACGGCGAGGTGCGCGCCTCGAAGAGCTTCACCGCATCCGCTCCCGTCTCGGGCAGCGGCAATCCGGCCTATGTCAACGCGCTCGACAGCGCCTTCGGCGAGGCGGCGAAGGATGTTGTGGGCTGGACGGATTCGGTGATCTGACCGAACCCGGCGAGGCGCTTGAGACCCAGGAATCTTAGCCGCCTGCCAGACGGTTGGTGACCAGTTCTGCCCTTCATCCAGTGGGTTTCACTCTGGACATGTCCTGCCCGTACATATTTGCCCATGCGAATGGGCATGTCTGCCTCAGCAAATGCTTTGGCAACCCTAGCCACAAAGCCTTCTTGCTTGGCCTTATCCAGGGACGCAGCCAGATCATCGAAGAGGTTGGGGCTGAAAGGCCCACGATAGAGCGTGGGAACAGGAGTGATGCCCAGTTCCTCAAACCGGGCCAGGGTCAAATCCCACGGTTGAATCTCGGTCCCGATGATCCATGCAAAGCCAAGAAAAAATGACGGCAGCGCATCATACGCAACCGAATGTCGGGCATAGAGGTTCTCGCCGACAATCCGTTCATCGTCAGCAAGTTGCGGTGAAACATTTGCTGCAAATGCCTTCAGCCAGTCTCGGGATGGATGATAACGGCTATCGGGACTGCGCGCGTGAGAGCCATCGCGATGAAGGGTTGTGTTCTCTCGATCCATCTTCTCGGTGACCACAAGATCAGCCACCCTTAGTCCTTCAAGCGACGCCATGACCTTGTCGTCGCTGGTGGCTCCGACCGATATCGGCAGATGAAAGGTGCGACCGTATTTCCTCATGCTGGAGGCATAGCTTGCAGCCCATCGCGCCAGCAAGGGCAGCCTGAGTTCTTTGCGCTCGTCATTGTTCGATCCATGACAAACGAAAAAGGCGGGAAATTTCCCGCCTTTTTCATTTTGATGCAGCAATCCTAGCTAGTGCAAACGGCCGCTCGCATGGGCCAGCATGGTGTAGACCTTGCCGGTGTCCGACGTCAGGTAGGTCTGCGCCATGATGTTGTCGCGGTCGTTGCGCGAGACGTCCTTGAGCAGCTTCTCGAAATCGTCGCAGTAGCGGTCGACGGCGGCGCGGAACTCCGCCTCGGCCTGATATTTGCGGCGGATTTCGTCAAAGGTCTGCTGGCCCTTGAGCGTGTAGAGGCGGCGCGTGAACACGTCACGCTCGCCGCGCCGGTAGCGGTTCCACAGCTCGATCGAGGCGTCGTGGTCGATCGCCCGGGCAATATCGACCGAGAGCGAGTTGAGCGACTCCATGACATGCAGCGGCGAGCGCTGGGCGGGAGTTGCGCGCGGTGCTTCCGCGGGCGCAGCCGGCCTGGCGACTTCCTCCTCGCGCGATGCCCCGGTCAGGAGATCGCGCACCCAGCCGCCTTGCGGCGTGCGGGCGTTGGCGTCGCGCTGGCGCGGTGCTTCGGCGGGGCGTTCGATATCGAGCGTGCCACGCAGGCCGCCCAGCGGCGCCTGCGGAGCAGGGCGTTCCGGCTGTGGCGCCGGCGGCGGGCGGCGTACCGGCTCGGCCGGGCGCTGCACTGGCGCCTGCGGCGCCGGGCGCAGGGCGCGCGGTTCGGCATTGTCGCCGCCGCGTCCCGATTTCGCAACGATATCCGAAAGTTCCTTGAGCGCGTTGATCTGCTCGGCAACGGCACGGCGGATCGCCGAGGTCGATTCCTTGGCCTCTTCCGGCATCTCGATGACGCCCTTCTTGAGCTCGGCGCGGGTGAGGTCGAGCTCGCTCTTGATCGAGCTTGCGGTGCGCCGCATCTCCTCGGTCGCATCGGCGAACCGGCTGGTTGCCGAATCGACCACTTCCGTTATGGCGATGCGGATCTTGTCGGCTGATGCCAGCGTCTTGCCTTCGGCATTCTGCATCGTCTGGCCGACAAGGTTTTCGAACGAACGCATCACCTTCTCGAGGTCTTCCGACTTCTTGACAAGGCCGACGGCGAGATCTTCGAGCGACGATTGCCGCTCAAGCGTGTGCTCCAGATTGCTCTGCGCCGAGCTCAACAGATCCGAAGCCGAGGACAGCAAGCGGCTGTGCTCGTCGAACTTGGTGGCGATCGAGGCCACTTCGCGCAGGGTCGACGACGACAGTTCGGTAAGCCGCGTCGTGTTCGAATCGACCAGGCGTGCCGAGCTGGCGAAGGTCTGCGCGGCCTTTTCGGTGGTTGCCGCGAAGCTTTGCGTGCTGCCGCTCAGACGTTCGTCAACCTGGCCGAGGTTGATCGCCGCCTGTTCGATCAGCTCACCAAGCTGCGAGCTGGAGACGCTCATGCGGCCGATGAGGTCGGCGACGCTATCGGCGAGCGACGAGCGCGCGCCTTCGACGGCCGACAGCGTTTCGGCGGTGCGGCTGGCGAGCGCGTTGACGAGGGCGGCATTTTCGCTGCGCAGCTTCTCGGTCGCGCGTTCGGTGACCTCTTCCATGCTCTTTTGCAGTTCCGAGCCGCCCTGGGCGAAGCGCTCGACCAGCGGCCGCGCGGTTTCGTCCAGGATCTTCGCCATCTCGGCCGAACGCGCCGCCAGCATCGTGTTGAGCTCGCGGGTATTGGTGCCGATGGTCTTGGCAGCGTCGTTGGTGCTCTGGCCGATGTGCTGGCCGACTGCGGTAAAAGTCTCCGCAATCGTGTTGGCGCGCGAGATCAGCTGAGCTTCTGCGCTGGAAACCTGCTCGTTGAGCTTCTGGCCCATCGTCTCCGTCGTATAAAGAAGGCGGTTCTCGACGCTGGCGACCTGTTCCTCGACGCGCGAAGCTGCAGACGCAACGCTCGCGGCCAGCCGCTCGTCGGCGCCGGCAAGAGCCTGCTCCATCTCGCGGGCGTGGACGGCAAGTTCTTGGCCGGTCTGGCGTGCGCGTTCGGCAACGCGCTGCTCGGTGCTGGCGAAGGCACCGACGATGTTGTCGGCATGCTCGCCGATCGTCGACGTGGAGTCGGCGATGCGCGACACCAGGCGGTGATCGGCCTCGTCGAAGATGCGGCTGATCTCGGTGGCGCGTGCCGACAGCGCGTCCGAACCCTCGGCAATGCGCGAGATCAGCTGCTGGTCGGCGGCGTCGAAGATGCGGCCAAGGTCCGAGGCGCGGGCGGCCAGCGCTTCGGCGGATTCGCCGATGCGCATGCTCAGCCGCTGGTCGGCGCCCTCGAAGTTACGCAGGATGTCGCCGGCGCGGTCGGCCAGCGACTGCGCCGTCTCCACCGCGCGCGCGACCAGCTTCTGGTCGGCGGCGTCGAACGTGCCGGCGATCTCGCCGGCGCGGGCAGCCAGCCGTCCGGCCGTTTCTTCGGCGCGGGCGAGCAGCGAGTTCGACGTCTCGTCATGTCGGGCAAGCAGCACGCTCGTTGTGTCTTCGGCGCGAGCAAGCAAGGCATTCGTCGTATCCTCGGCGCGAGCAAGCAGGACGCTCGATGTGTCCTCGGCACGTGCGTGCAGACGGCGATCCGCGTCCTCGAAGGTGCGGGCGATGTCCTCGGCCCGGGCCAAAAGGGCGGCCGAGGTCTGCTCGGCACGCTCGGCGATCTTGCGGTCTGCGTCGCTGAAGGCAGCACCGGCCTGTTCGTGCAGCGCGCTGGTGACTTCCATGACCTTCTCGCGGAGCGCGCCGGCAACGAAGACGGCGCTCTTTTCAAGCACGCTGCGGACATTGTCGACACCCACCGACAACGCGCGCTCCATGGTTCCGGCGCGCTCTTCGATGATGCCGGTCTGCTTGCTGAAGGCCTGCTCGATCTTCTCGACATCGGCAGCGATTGCCGCCGAGATATCGGTGCTTCTGCCGGCAATCTGGTCGATATGGCCCGACAGCGAGCGGTCGACATCCTTACGTATGTCGGCGAGCTTTGCCAGATCGTCTTCCAGCGCCTGGGTCAACATGTTGCGGCCTTCGGCCAACTTGCCGACATGGCCGGCGATGATGTCGTCGACCTCACCGCGGCTTGCCGACAGCTTCTGCAGGTCGGCTTCCAGCGCACGTTTCAGGATGTCTCGGCCCTCGGCCAGCTTCTCGACCTGGCCTGCGACCAGTCCGTCGATGCTCGACCGGCTCTCGGCCAGCTTGGCGAGGTCGTCCTCGAGAGCCTTCGACAGCGTCGCGCGATCCCGGACGAGCTTGTCGCTGTGACCCTCGATCAGGCTGTTGACATTTTCCAAATCCGCTTCCAGCACCCGTGCGAACTCGCCACGGTTTTCGCTCAGCTTCTGCGACTGGTCGGCAATGGCGCTCCTGATCGCATTGAGATCGGCTTCGAGCGCCCGTGTGAGGATGTCTCGGCCCTCGGCGAGCTTCTCGACCTGTCCGGCGACCAGCCCATCGATGTTGGAGCGGCTCTCCGCCAGCTTGGCGATGTCGTCTTCCAGTGCCTTTGAGAGCGCCGAACGGTCCTGGACGAGCCTGTTTTGATGATCGGCCATGATGCCGCTGACATTGTGCAAATCGTCCTGAAGCGCCTGGGATAGCGTCGAACGATCCTGGACAAGCCGGCTCGAGTGGTCGGTGATCAGGCTGTTCACATTCTGAAGGTCATCCTTAAGCGCCTGGGATAGCGTCGAACGATCCTGAACAAGCCGGTTCGAGTGGTCGGCGATCAGGCTGTTCACATTCTGCAGATCGGCCTCCAGTGCCTTGGAAAGCTGACCGCGCTCTTCCGCCACCTTGTCGGAATGACCCGCGATGGCGCCCTTGATGGTGTTGAGGTCGGCTTCGAGCGCGCGCTTGAGGATATCGCGGCCCTCGGCCAGCTTCTCGACCTGGCCGGCGACCAGCCCGTCGATGCTCGACCGGCTCTCGGCGAGCTTGGCGAGGTCGGCCTCGAGCGTCTGTGACAACAGGCCACGATCGTCGGCAAGCCGGCTCGAATGGTCGGAGAGCAGGCCTCTGATGCCGGACAGGTCGTTCTCCAGCGCCTTGCTGAGTTCGGTGCGATCCTCGGCCAGTTTCGCAGAGTGGTTCTCGATCACGCCCTTGATGCCGATAATGTCGTTTTCGAGCGCCTTGGTCAGGATGGCGCGGCCTTCGGCGATCTTTTCAACCTGGCCGGCGACCAGCCCGTCAATCGAGGCGCGGCTGTCGGCGAGCTTGCCGAGATCGGCTTCCAGGGCGCGCGACAGAATGTTGCGGCCTTCGGCCAGCTTACCGACATGCCCGGCGACCATTTCGTCAATGATCGTACGGGCTTGCACAAGTTTTCCGGAGTCTTCATGCAAAGCCTGGTTGAGCCGGTTGCGGCCTTCTTCAAGCCGCTCGAGATGGCTGCCCAGCGACGCGTCGATGGCGGCGCGCGACTCGTTGACCTTGCGCAGATCCTCTTCCAGGGCGCGCGAGATCAGGTTGCGGCCTTCGGCCAGCTTCTGCACCTGGTTCGTTACGGCCGCATCGATGCCGGCGCGGCCCTCGGCGAACTTCGCCAGGTCCGCCTGCATGGCAGCCGCCATGCGTTCGCGGCTTTCGGACAGCTTGCGGCTGTGGTTTTCGACGGCGTCCTCGATGCCGACACGGGCATCGGCAAGACGCTGGATGTCGGTGTCGAATGAGCGCGACACGACATGGCGGGCGGCTTCCATCCGGCCGGCGAAATCGCTGGCGCGGGCTTCGAGCATCGACGAGGTCGACGAGACGATGTCGGCCATGTCGGCGCCGATCTGGGTCTTGCCCTGATCGATCATGGCCGACAAATGATCCTTGCTCTCGGCAAAGGTGTGGGCGATCTCGCGGGCGCGCTCGACCAGCGTTTCGTTGATCTGGCGGGCGCGCGCCTCGAGCGCGGCGTTGAGCTTCTGCGTGCCGGTATCGAGTGCTTCGGCGCGGGTCTGGAATTCGCTGATCAGCGCCTGGCCGCGCTCGGCCAGCGTCCGCTCGATGCCGTTCAGGCTGGACTCGAATTCCGAGCTCAGGGTGCGGGCGGCGCCGCCGAGCAGCGACACCATACCGGTGGTGCGGTCGTCGAGCAGGTCGGTCAGCGACCGGGTCAGGCCGTCTGTGGTGTCCGTCAGCTTGGCGATGCGGGTGTCGAGCAGCGAAGCAAAGGCTTCGCCCGATGTCGACAGCCTGTCGGTGATCGAATCCAGCCGGGTTTCGACGGAATCGAAGATCGACATCGAGCTTTCATTGATGCGGTCGATCAGCGTGTCGCCGGAATTCGTGATCGTCATCGACAGCTTGGTCGACGCGTTGAGGATAGAGTCGCGAATAATGTCGGAGGCCGCGCCGATCTCGTCCTTCAGCGTTTCATGCGCGCCGGTGATCGAGGCGCGCACGCGCTCGGCATGAGTGACGACGGCTTCGCGCTCGCTGCCCAGCCCGTCGACCAGCGACCGGATGCGCGATTCATTCTCCGAATAGGAGCGTTCGATCTGGTTGACCTCGCTGTGGACCAGCGTTTCGAGTTCGACGGCGCGCGCCAGCGTGCGCTCGATGCCTTCGCCCATCGCCGCCACTTCACGGCGAACGGCCTGGCCGATCATCATCACGCGATCCTGGGCGAGGTTTTCCGGCTCCGCCAGACGGAAAGCCACTTCCGTCATCGACTGCGCGGCAATGCGCATTTCCTGCGCGCGGCGGATCATCGCCGCGAAGGCCCAAAACAGGACGACCGGTATGATTGCCGCGATCGCCAGGCCGATCAGTTCAGGGCGGGCCAGGATTTGATCGAATGTACGAATTTTCCAGATGCTGGGGCCAAACAGCAGATTGGCGAGGCCGCCGGCGCCGGCGATCCAGGCCAGCGACACGAACGCCACGACCCAATAGATCGTGCTAGACGCGCGCCGGTTGAGGCTGTGCAGCAGCGTCTTGTAATCTTTCTGGCGGTCATCGTTTGCCGGCTTGAAGCCGGCTGGCTGCGCGCTGTTGCGCGATTCGACCGGGCGCAGCTCGGCGGGCTTGGCTGCCGGCTTCGCACTCTGGTTTTGTTGGACGGGCGCATTTTGAGCGGGGGCGGGCTTCTGGGGGCGGCCTTCGCGCGCCAGTTCGTCCGCGGCCTGCGATATCTGCGCTTCCAGATCTTCCATCGACGCCGCGATATCGAGATCGCCGCTGCCGTCTCCGCTGAGATCGAGGTCTAGTGCCTTTTCGAGTTCCCTGGCTACGTCGCTGTCGAGAGTTCTGGTCGTCGTTGGTTTCTTCGCCATGCCTTCGCTACCCTGTACTAGCTGCCGAGGGACTTCTTATTTTTGCCTGATTCTGGCTCGTCTTATCCCACGCAGGAGGCTGAAAATGGACCTTCGTATCGTAATGACACACAGGGGTAAAGAAAACATGCATTCCGCGAGATACGTAAAACTTTAAATATAAGGTTAACGACAACGTGATCTAACCGCCTCAACGGCAACAATTTTCCAGCCCATTCATTAACGCGTTGGCGACGGAAATCGCCTAGTTTTTTCGGCGATCGGCACAAGGAGTTTCAAATTGGTACGCGGTGAAAGCGGCATTGCCTTCTCAATGCCGGGCGGCGATGCGTCGGGACCGGCCCGTTCGCGCCCAGTGGATCTGGCCCATCTGGCCCGTCAGACTATGGGCGATCGCGCCCTCGAACAGGAGGTATTGGCGCTGTTCGTACAGCAGGCGCTTTCCGTCCGCGACAGAATAGTCGATGCCGATGTCAGGGAGCGACTGCTTCTGGCGCATGGGCTGAAAGGTTCGGCGCGCGGGGTCGGCGCCTTTGCCATCGCCGACTGCGCCACCTCGATCGAACAGCAGCCGGAAGATGCGCGCATCCTCAAGCGCCTCGGCACCCTGATCGAGGAAGTGCGCGATTTCATCGCCGCCATCAGCCGGTAATGGCTGCCGCTCGGCAGCGGCCACCGGGATGAATCGACGGGGCCAGGGCGTGCTTTGGCCAGCTTTCCGAAAAAACGTCACAAAGCGGCGCTTTCGCGCCGCAGTTGACTTGTCCGGTGGAGTGATTATCTCGGCTGGGACTCCCTTCAGGTGATAAATGACCAAGCTGACCTTCATTGCCCATGACGGCACTCCTTTCGATGTCGAGGCCGAAAACGGCTCGACCGTCATGGAGAATGCGATCCGTAGCGCGGTGCCGGGCATCGAGGCAGAATGCGGCGGCGCCTGCGCCTGCGCGACCTGCCATGTCTATGTCGACGAAGCCTGGACGGCCGAGGTCGGCGAGCCGGAGGCGATGGAAGAGGACATGCTGGACTTCGCCTATGACGTCCAGCCGAACTCGCGGCTGTCCTGCCAGATCAAGGTGCGCGACGCGCTTGACGGCCTGGTCGTGCGCGTGCCGGCTCGCCAGGGTTGATCTCCCGTACCATCTGATTTTTCCCGCCGCCGCTTGGCAGCGGGCCAATGCTCATGCAGTCTCGCGCCAGTTTCGCCCCAGTCTGACAATGAGGCTCGCCTGGCATGACCGATGTAATCAAGACGGACGCACTCATCGTCGGGGCGGGTCCGGTCGGCCTGTTCGCCGTGTTCGAACTTGGCCTCTTCGACATGAAGTGCCATCTGATCGACATCCTCGACCGACCGGGCGGCCAATGCGCCGAACTCTATCCGGAAAAGCCGATCTACGACATTCCAGGCTGGCCATCGATCTCGGCGCAAGGCCTGGTCGACAGACTGCTCGAGCAGATTCACCCGTTCAAGCCGGATTTTACCTTCAACCGCATGGTCTCCAGCCTGGAAAAGCTTGACGACGGCTCATTTCGGGTCACCACCGACGAGAACGAGGTGTTCGAAGCCAAGGTGGTGGTGATCGCCGCCGGTGGCGGCTCGTTCCAGCCCAAACGGCCGCCCATTCCCGGCATCGAGGCCTATGAGGGCAGGAGCGTCTTCTATTCGGTGCGCCGTATGGAGGAATTCCGCGGCCACGACCTCGTCATCGTCGGCGGCGGCGATTCCGCACTCGACTGGACGCTGAATCTGCAGCCGGTGGCAAAAAGCGTCACGCTGGTCCATCGCCGGCCGGAATTCAGGGCGGCGCCCGACAGCGTCAACAAGATGTACGCCATGCAGGAGATGAAGCAGCTGGAGTTCCGGGTCGGCCAGGTGAGCGGCCTGACCGGCGCCGATGGCGAGCTGGCCTCTGCTACCATCAAGGGCGGGCCCGACGGCGACATCGAGGTGCCGTGCACGCGTATGCTGCCGTTCTTCGGCCTGACCATGAAGCTGGGCCCGATCGCCGAATGGGGGCTCAACCTTCATGAGAACCTCATTCCGGTCGATACCGAGAAATTCCAGACCTCGGTGCCAGGCATCTTTGCCGTCGGCGATATCAACTGGTACCCAGGCAAGCTGAAGCTGATCCTTTCGGGTTTTCACGAGGTGGCGCTGATGGCGCAGGCCGCCAAGCGCATCATCAGCCCCGGTGAGCGCATCGTCTTCCAGTACACGACGTCGTCGACCAGCCTGCAGAAGAAGCTCGGCGTCGTGGAGTAGGTCCTACAGGGCTTTCCGGATCACTCCACCAGAACGACTGGCGCCTCGGCGTCGTCGCGGCCGCGCAGTGACTTCTCCGGCATCAGCGCCAGCGTCATCAGCGCCAGCACGAGCGTGACGGCCGCGGCAAGGAAGATCATCATGAAGGGCGTCGCCGAGACGATCTGTCCGGCAGCCGGCGCGCCTTCGCCGGCAAGCGGCAGGCCATAGCCGAGCGCGACGGCGCCGAGCATGGCGACGCCGAGCGCGCTGCCCAGCGAACGCAGGAAGGTCAGCACGCCGGTGGCAACGCCGAGATGCGCGCGGTCGACGGCGTTCTGCACCGATACGGTGGCGACCGGGAAAGTGGTGCCGCTTCCAAGGCCGATGCAGATGGTCAAGAGCTCGACCACCAGCAGCGAGGCGCGGCCGGCGACCAGGCTGAGCACGCCAAGGCAGATAATGGCGAAGAGAACGCCGACCATGGCTATACGCTTGTAGTGGAAGAAGCGCGGTATCGTGCGGCCGCTGAAGGTCGCGCCGGCGACCGTTCCGAGCAGCAGGCCGAGCATGGCAAGGCCCGACTGGCTGACCGACAGGCCGATGATCGACTGCAGATAGACCGGCAGGTACACCGACAGGCCGATATTGGCGGCCTGCAGCAGGAACATCGACGCCGTGCCGGCAAGCACGATCGGATTGCTCAGCACTTCAAGCGAAATCAGCGGCTCGGCCGCACGCATCAGCCGCAATGCGAACGCACCCCAGAAAACCGCCGAACAGGCGAGCAGCCCGACGATCTCGCGCGAGGCCCATGGATAAGCGCTGCCGCCCCAGTTGAGGGCCAAAAGCAGCAACGCAGTCGCCACCACCAGAAGCAGCGCGCCCAGCGCGTCGATGCGATGCCGCTTTGCGGCGACCGGCAGTTTGCGCAGCGGCTTGTTGATGATTGCCATGGCCACGATGCCAAGCGGGATGTTGATCCAGAAGATCAGCGACCAGTGCAGATGTTCGGCAAAACCGCCGCCGAGCAGAGGTCCGGCGATGCTGGCGACCGCCCAGGTGCCCGAAATCCACGCGGCATAGCGCGCCCGTTCGCGCGGCGGCACAAGATCGCCGATGACGATCTGCGCCAGGGCGAACAGGCCACCGCCGCCCGCACCCTGGATCGCCCGGCCGATGACCAGCACGAACATGTTGGGGGCCATGGCGCTGACCAGCGATCCCAGAAGGAAGATCAGGATCGCCGCATAGACGGTCGGCCGGCGGCCGTAGACGTCGGAAATCTTGCCGTAGAGCGGCGCCATGGCCGTCGCCGTCAGGAGATATCCGGTCACGATCCACGGCAGGTAGTCGGCGTGGCCGAGCGAACGGCCGATGGTCGGCATGGCCGGCGCGACGATTGTCTGGTCAAGCGCTGCCAGCAGCATTGACAGCAGGATGCCGGCGATGATGACGTTCTTCTCGCTTTCCGTCAGCGGTGCGGCGGGAGGCAGCCTAGCCGGCTTGTCGACAGCTTGGTCCATATCAGTTCATCCATAAAGTTTGAGAGCGATTGCGCGGCGCCAAATGGCCGCTCCGCTACGCGCCGCCTCAATTGGTCTTGATCTGGTGTTTCGAAGCTCGCGCCTTGCCAGCCTGACATATCTTGCGAGCCTGACATATGTCGTCCCGTATAGGCCGATTTCGACCTATGCCCGAAAATTTTCTGGGGCTGGCCTCATGTTTCGGCAGAATTGGCTTGGTATCGCCGTGTTTCAGCCGGGCGGAAGCTGGCCGTTCTCGACGCGCTGCATGCGGTAGCGCAGCAGCCGCAGGATGCGGCTTTCGAAATTCACGCCTTCCACGCGGTCGAAGCGCAATTGGTCCTGGTCATGCCTGGCGAGTTCGGCCGCGGTGATCTGCGCCGCCTTCGCCTTTGCCCCGGCGCAGGTCTTTTGCGCAAAGCTCGCGTTCAGCGCGTCTTCGAGCAGACGGCCGTGGTTCTTGGCGATCTCGACATGACGCTCCTCATGGCGCTTGATATCAGCCGACAGGGTGTCCCAGAACAGCCTGACATCGGGATCGGCCTTGCGCGGCCTGCGCCACTCCGGAAGGATGACCTTGACCTTGACGGTAACGGCGGCCTTGGCGATGCGGCAGGTGTCTGCGGTTTGCGCGTAGCTGATGCGGGTGGTGAACGCCATCTGGGTGGCGCCTGGATGCCGCATCCCGGTGCTTTTCACCTCGGGTCCATGCTTCGACAATTGCGTCTCGATGTCATCGAGCGTGCTGCCGCCGATGGCAAAATAGCTGTAGGTCTTCACCAGATTGGCAGCATTCGCCGGCAGGACGGTCAAAGCCAGCATCAGGGCGCAGAGCAGGGGTCGTTTCATCATGTTGCCTCTTCACTCACCTTGCTTTACGGCCGTTGCCGGCGCAACGGAATTGATCTTCCACCGATCACGCATCGTTGATGGATTGCAAGCGCTCGATGAGCCACATGCCAATGAGCCACATGCCAATGAGACACATGGTTGAAGGACAATGACGACAAGGCGATGGCAACTGGCGCATAAGTGCCATCTCGACCTTGGCGAGAAAGCCATTGTGGTCGGCATTCTCAACGTCACGCCCGACAGTTTTTCGGATGGCGGACTGTTCATCACGCCTGACCAGGCGGTGGCGCAGGCGCACCGCATGGTGGAAGAAGGCGCCGCCGTCGTCGATATCGGCGGGGAATCGACGCGCCCCGGCGCCTCGCCCGTGACGCCTGAAGAAGAGCAGACCCGCATCCTGCCGGTGATCGCAGCACTTGCCAGTTCAGGCGAAGCCCTGATTTCGGTCGACACCTATCGCGAGGAAACCGCGCGCTTGGCCGTCGCCGCCGGCGCGCATATCGTCAACGATGTCTGGGGCTTGCAGCGTGAACCCGGCATCGCCCGCGTCGCCGCCGAGACCGGCGCCGGACTGGTCATCATGCATACCGGGCGCGGGCGGCAAAAACTGCCCGACGTCATCGCCGACCAGTTTTTGTTCCTCAAGGCTTCGCTGGAAGACGCCAGGCGCAGCGGCGTTGCGGACGATCATATCGTACTCGATGCCGGCTTCGGCTTCGCCAAGGAGACGGCTGAGGAAAACCTCGACCTGATGGCGCGGTTTTCCGAGCTTAAGGAGCTCGGTTTTCCCTTGATGGCCGGCACCTCCAGAAAACGCTTCATCGGCACCGTCACCGGCCGCGAAGCCGGCGCGCGCGCCGCCGGGACGGTAGCCACCAGTGTCATTCTGAGGCTGAAGGGCGCCGATCTGTTTCGCGTCCACGATGTCGCAATCAACGTGGACGCACTGGCGGTCGCCGATGCTATGCTGGCGCGCGAAAAGCCAGGACGCTGAGCCCAGGACACTAAGAAATGTACGTCATCCGCATGAAGAACTGCGCCTTCTTTGCCCGGCACGGCGTGCTGGATGAGGAAGAGGCGCTTGGCCAGCGTTTTTATGTCGATGCCGAGTTGACGGTCGAGCCCAGCCGCCCGCTGGAGGATGATTCCATCGAGGACACCGTCAATTACGGCATCGCCTTCACGGTGATTGAAAAGATCGTCACTGGACATCGCCGCTTCCTGATCGAGGCGCTGGCGCTCGAAGTGGCGAAGGCGCTGACTTCACGGTTCCCGCAGATCAGGAAGGCCGAGATCACCGTGCGCAAGCCCAACGCACCGGTGCCCGGCGTGCTCGATTATGTCGAGGTGACCGTTGTCTGGCCAGAGTAACAATAACACGGTCTATCTCAGCCTTGGCGGCAATCTTGGCGATCCCTCGGCCTCGATGGCGGCGGCGCTGCGCCTGCTCGACGCCGACGAGAGCACGCGCGTCGTCGCCGTCTCCTCACTTTACCGCACGCCGCCCTGGGGCAAGCTCGACCAGCCGGATTTCCTCAACGCCGCTGCCGAAATCTCGACCTCGCTGGCGCCAAGGGCGCTGCTCGACCTCTGCCTCGAGGCCGAGCGCAAGCTGAAGCGGGTGCGCGAGGAGCGCTGGGGTCCGCGCCTGATCGACATCGACATATTGGTGTTCGGCGACCGCACAATCCACGAAACCGGGCTGGAGGTGCCGCATCCCCGAATGGTGGAGCGCGCCTTCGTGCTGGCGCCCTTGGCAGAGATCGCGCCGGATCTGGCGGTGGGCGGCAGGAGCGTGACCGAGCGGCTCAGCGCCGTCGATACGTCAGGCATAGAGCGGCTGGCTTCCGGCCGCGATTGGTGGCTGGGTTAACCGGAGAAGCCGCCGCCATCGAGAAATGCCTGTTCGTCCGCCGTCGTCTCGCGGCCAAGCATCTTGTTCCTGTGCGGAAAGCGGCCGAAGCGCTGGATGATGTCGCGGTGCTCGATGGCGTATTTCACATACTCCGGCGCCCTGGCGGTGGTGAGCTCGACCGATCTGTCCTGGTCGGCGGGCAGTTCCGAATGTTCGTAGGGCAGGTACAGGAAGACGCGCAGGTTTTCTTCCAGCGAAAGGTCATGGCCGGCCGCAATCGCCTTGGCGGCAAAGTGCCGTGCCAGCGGATCGGTGGCGTACATATGGCCTGAGCCGCGAAAGCAGTTGCGCGGAAACTGGTCGAGCAGGATCATCAGCGCCAGCGAACCCTCGGCATGCTCCGACCATGCGTCGCACTCGCGCCGCGCGGCGGCAAAGTGCAGGTCGAGAAACCTGCTGCGGAAATCCGCGTCGAAGACGTCGTTCTTCTCGAACCACGCGTCTTCGCCGGCCTCGCGCCAGAATTTGGTGACGGCGAGCGCGCGCTCATCCGATGCGGTCATCAGCTTTCCCCCTGATCGGCGGGCTCGGGCTTGTGCAGCACGCCGGCCGTCTCTTCGTTCAGCGCCTGGCCGGGCCGGCGCGGTTGCGTCAGCGGCGTCGGGATCGGCGTGCCGGTATTGCCCCTGAGGAAACGTTGCCCGGCGCGGACGCCTTCGGCCAGTTGCGTCTCCAGTCGGGCATTGTCGCGCCGTCGCACATCCTCGATGACATCGGCGACATCTTCCGGCTCGACGCCCAAAACCTCGAGCGCGGAACCGCCGAAGACGAGGGCCGATTCGAAGGTCTCGCGCAGCTGGAAGTCGACCCCGGCGCGGATGAGCGACAGCGCGGTGCCACGATCGAAGGCACGCGCCAGGACAGTCAGCAGCGGGAACTCCGCCTTGATCAGTTCCGCCATGCGCACGGCGGCGTCCGGCTTGTCGACGCAGATCAGCACGGCGCGGGCGCGGCCTGCACCTGCGGCGCGCAGAATGTCGAGCCGCGTGCCGTCGCCATAATAGACCTTGAAGCCGAAATCGGCGGCCGCCTGGATCATTTCGACATCATTGTCGATGATCGACACGTCGATGCCGCGCAACAAAAGCGGCTGGCTGGCGATCTGGCCGAAACGGCCGAAGCCGATGACCAGCACACTGCCGGTAAGGCCGTCGGCGATGTCGACGCCTTCAAGCGACTGCTCGTCGCGCGGCGTCACATATTTGAGCGCAATGATGGCCAGCGGCGTCAGCACCATGGAGATGATGATGATCGCGGTCAGCGTTGCGTTGGCCCGGCTGTCGATGATGCCAACCGCCGCCGCGGCCGAATAGAGGACGAAGGCGAATTCGCCGCCTTGCGCCATGATCACGGCGCGTTCCAGCGCTTCACGATGACCGCTCTTCAGCAAGCGGGCGACGAGGTAGATGCCGAGCGCATTCATCGCCATGTAGGCGACGACATAGACGGCGATCAGCCGCCAGTTGTCGGCCACCACATGTAGGTCGAGCGACATGCCGACGGCGAGGAAGAAAAGGCCAAGCAGGATGCCGCGGAATGGCTCGACGTCGGCCTCCAGCTGGTGGCGGAAGGTCGATTCCGACAACAGCACGCCGGCGAGGAAGGCGCCCATCGCCATCGAGAGGCCGGAAAGCTGCATGACCAGCGCCGACCCCAGCACGACCAGAAGGGCTGCCGCCGTCATGACTTCGCGCGCCTTGGCGTCGGCCAGGATGCGGAAGAACGGGTTGAGCAGATAGCGGCCGGCCACCACCAGCCCGACGATGGCGCCAAGACCGATGCCGATTTCGGTCAGCCTTTGCTGCAGGGTCATCTCGCTGCCGCCCGGCGCCAGGAAGGCGACCAGCGCCAGAAGCGGCACGATTGCCAGATCCTCGAGCAGCAGGATGGACACGATGCGCTGGCCCTTGGGGCTGGCCATCTCGCCACGCTCTTCCAGAAGCTGCATGACGATCGCCGTCGAGGTCAGGACAAAGCCGGCGCCGGCAACGAAGGATTGCGCGATCGGAAAGCCGCCGGCGAGACCAACACCGGTGAGCAGCAAGGCGCAGACGCCGACCTGCAGCGCGCCGAGGCCGAAAATCTCGCGGCGCAGGCCCCATAGCCGCGACGGCTGCATCTCCAGCCCGATGATGAACAGGAACATGACCACGCCGAGTTCGGCGACATGCAGGATGGCTTCCGATTCGGAAAAAATGCCAATACCGAACGGGCCGATGACCACGCCCGCGGCGAGATAGCCTAGGATCGAGCCCAGCCCCATGCGTTTGAAGATCGGAACGGCGACGACGCCTGCGGCAAGCAGCGCCACCACCTGAATGAGATCGCTGCCCGATGCTTCCGCTGCCATGCCTCTTGTCCCTGTGTCCGACAGCACTCCTTGCATGCACCGGGAGCGGGAGGCAAGGGCGGGAAGCCTGCCAGGATGGGTAGGGTGCCGTGGCAGCGATTCCCCGGTGGAACAACAGTCTGCGCTTGCCTGTCGGACGGCCGGTATCTATATCTGACAAATGCCTGATTATTCGTCCCGGCCGTCGCCGCTGCCACATATCCCGATGGATGCGCTCAGCGAAGTTCTGCAAGACTTTCGCTTGAGTGGCGTCAACTATGGCCGCTGCGAACTCCGGCACCCATGGAGCATAGACTTTCCGCAACAACAACTGCTTCGTTTTCACTTTGTCGGCCAGGGTCCATGCTGGATTCACACCGAAGCGCAAGGCTGGCAGGAGTTGCGCGATGGCGATCTGGTGCTGCTGCCGCAAGGCATCGCCCATCGGCTGGCGAGTGCGCCGGACGTGGTGGGCGATTCGCTCGAGGGCTGCCAGGTGATCAAGTTGGGCGGCAACGTTTGCGAAGTGATACGGCAGGGAACGGGCGCGACAAGCACCCTTTTCTGCGGCTCCATGTCTCTCGGCTCCTATGCGCTCAATCCGTTGATCACGTTGATGCCGCCTCTCATCAAGGGTTGCGACGTGGCCGGCAATGACCCGATGGTCGGCCCTTTGCTGGCGGCCATGACGGTGGAGGCCGCGCAACCGCAGATGGGCAGCGCCACCATCCTGTCGCGTATGGCGGATTTGCTGACAGCCAGGCTCATCCGGTGCTGGGTCAATTGCAACGGCGCATCGACCACCGGTTGGCTCGCAGCCATCCGCGACCCCCATATAGGCCGCGCTCTGGCGGCCATGCACCGCGACCCCGGCCACAACTGGACGCTGGGAAGCCTCGCCGGCGTGGCAGGCCAATCGCGTTCGATTTTCGCCGAGCGCTTCAGCGCGGTATTGGGGGAGGGTGCCGCACATTATCTCGCCCGCCTGCGAATGCAGCTTGCCCGCGAATTGCTGGGCCAAAACGGCTTGTCGGTTGCCGAAGTCGCTACCCGTTTGGGCTATGATTCCGAGGCGTCCTTCGCCCGCGCGTTCAAGCGCATCACCAATGTCTCGCCAGGCGTTGTGCGTCGCACAATTCCCGGACGAATGGATATGAATTTCGGATTTTAAGGTACATAACATCCGGGCGGACTCGCCTATCTAAGATCTCCAACTGTGGAGATCTTTCCGTGACGGACACAACATTACAGCTTGAAGACGCCGCAATCGGCCTTGATGCCGATGCACCAGCCGCGTGGAGCGCGGCCACATGGTTTGCGGTCCTATCATTGGCGGCCACCAGCTTTGCCCTGGTGTCAGCCGAGTTCTTGCCGGCAGGTCTGTTGACGCCGATGGCGCGCGATCTCGGCATCAGCGAGGGAACTGCCGGACAGGTCGTCACCGCCACCGCTTCCGTTGGCGCCGTGACGGCCATGTTGAGCAATGTTCTCATCGGCCGATTGAACCGCAAGGCGGTGCTGGTTGGCCTCATGGCCCTGGCGGTCGGTTCCAATATTCTTGCGGCGCTGGCGCCCAATTTCTGGCTGCTGTTGCTGGGCCGGGCCGGGTTGGGGATCGCTCTTAGCGCTTTCTGGGCACTTTCCGTTGCCGTCGTGGCGCGGCTGGTCGGCGCCAATGCGACAGGTCGCGGCATGGCGATCGTGACCCTCGGCGTCTCGCTCGCGACCATTGCCGCGCCGTCGATGGGTGCGTTGATCAGTGACTGGCTGGGATGGCGCAGCGCGATGGCCATGACGGCGGGGCTGGCCGCGCTTGCCATGCTGCTGCAGCTTCTCAGCCTGCCGACCTTGCCTGCGGCGGCAAGCAACAGCCTTGCAGACGTCTTTCGGCTGACACGGCGGCGTGGCATCCAACTCGGCATGCTTGCCATTGTTCTGCTGATGACCGGGCATTTTGCCGGCTCGGTCTATGTGCGCCCGTTCCTCGAACAGGTGACGCTCCTCACAACCGGGCCGATTGCCCTGGCGCTGCTCGGGTTCGGCATCGCCGCTGTGATCGGCAATATTGCCGGTGGCCGCCTGGCCGACACCAACATCCACATGGCCCTCGCAGTTACCGCCGCGTTGATGGCGTTTGCGGCACTCGCTTTGGTGCTTTGGGGCGCGCAAACCGGCGTTGCCTTCGGCTTTGTTACGCTGTGGGGCTTCGCCTTCGGCATGGCGCCGGTGGTGCTGCCGACCAATATGTCTCGCGCGGCACCTGATGCGCTGGAAGCAGCAGGCAGCCTGATGGTCACTTCCTTCCAGGTTGCCATCACCGTCGGTGCGGTTGTCGGCGGCTATGTCGTGGACACCTATGGCGCTACGGGACCTTTGACCCTAACCGCCGTCCTTGCCGCGGCGACGGCCGCACTGGCGCTGCTGCAGCCTCGTGGCTGAAACCTCGCTTCGTCTGACACGGGCGGCCTCAATCAGGCCGTCCGCGCCGTTGCAGCAGCGCTGCACAGGTTTATGCGCCGCACACGTTGCGTTTTGCCGCAATCGGCGGCTATGGGACGCCAGGCTTCGGCCGTTGGAAGGCAGCGACGATCAAGTTCTGCCTTCGTGAGGAGAATGACTGACATGAAGAAGTTTTTGCTCGTCGGCGTGGGTGTCGCCATGCTTGCCGCATCGGCCTGTTCGAAGGCGCCTGAATGCACGCAGGAAATCGCGGCCAAGAAGGCGCAGGAAATGACCGCCGCGCTGCAGGAAGCGATCACCAAGGATCCGACCAAGGCCGCCGACCTGACCGCCAAGGTGCAGGCTGTGACGACCAAATATCAGGGCGCCACCACGCCGGCCGACGCCTGCAAGGCCTATGACGATCTGACGGCCGCCATCAAGGGCTGATTCTTCGTTCGGAAATTGAGGAAGGCGGTGGCTCGAGTAGCCGCCGCCTTTTTTGCTGGTGTTCTTAAAGCGCATCGCGCTGACACGGAGGACCGCCGGCACGCACAGGACCATGACACGTTGGCCTTGCTGTGGCTTGGGCCATCGGAGACGCTGACATCGTCGGTTGCGCGCCACATGTCCGGTCGCGGCAGAAAGGTGCGGCCCGAGCGGCCCGTGCTTGAGGAGCGCCAACCTGGCCGCAAGGTGGCGTGTCCTTCCCGACATCGAGCTGAGCGGAACAGCTCAGCTAACGCGCAGTGCAACCCCGTTCCGCGCTTTTTTCGGGGAACCGCTTGAGAGTCAGTTTTTGGCGATGGAGCCGACTTCGACGGCGTCGACGCGCTTGAGGCTCATGCCGATGACCGGCACCAGCTGCT
This sequence comes from Mesorhizobium sp. C416B, assembly GCF_030323165.1. NCBI lineage: Bacteria > Pseudomonadati > Pseudomonadota > Alphaproteobacteria > Hyphomicrobiales > Phyllobacteriaceae > Mesorhizobium > Mesorhizobium sp. C416B. Next base: position 414,994 of record NZ_CP100471.1, on the reverse strand, counting down.
GGTCGACGCGCACGGCGATGGTCACCGTCATCGAATTGTCGTCGGGAATGCGGGCCTGCATGACGCCGCGCAGCTGGTTGCGGTTGATGGTGAAGACGACTTTGCGGGCATCGACCACGTTGCCGCCGATGATGTCCAGGCCCGACCCCGCGGCGCCGCCCATGAAATTGCCCTTGTAGTCGCGGCCCTTGCGCTCGACGGTCGCCGACATTTTCTGGGTGAAGACACCGACGCGGCAGTCGCCATCGAGCGTCATGCCGGTCTTGTTGTCCGGCGTCGAGCCGTCGAAGCTGCAGGTGAACTTCGTGCCCTTGTATTTGCCGGCGATGATTTCGCCCGGGCCGACCCATTTGCCTTCGACGGTGCGGAAGAACTGTTTGTCGGGCTCGGCTGCAAAGGCTTTCCCGGTCGGGCCCAGAGGTGCTGCAAGCGCGACCAGGGGCAGGACGCAGGACAAGATTACGCTTTTCATAGACGACACCCGGCAACAAGGAGGCTGTTGTTGGACGACCATGAACAAGATTGGTTAATGCTTGGTGACCGCGAGGGGGCGTTCACTTGGTCGAGGCGGGTGCTTCATTCTCTTTTCTGGCCGCAAACGAGGTCAGCGCCGACAGGAAATCGCCCATACCCGGCCGCCTGCCGGCAATGAAGGGCAGGGGCCGCGCCGTCTCCATGGCAGCAATGCCGATACGCGCCGTCATCATGCCGTTGACCACGCCTTCGCCGAGTTTCGCCGAAAGCCGTGCGGCAAGGCCATGGCCGACGATCTGCTGGACAAAGCTGTCGCCGACGGCGATCGAGCCGGTCACCGCCAGATGGGCAAGAACGCTGCGCGCCAGCCGGAAAAAGCCCAGCGTGCCCGGCCTGCCGCCGTAGAGTTCGGACAAGCGGCGGATCAGGCGCCCGGCCTCGAACACGACATAGGCAACGTCTACGAGTGCGCGGGGGCTGACGGCGGTGACCAGCGACACGCGTTTGGCTGCTTCGAGGATCATCACCTTGGCTCTCGCATCGAGCGGCCCGAGAATCTCGGTCTCGGCCAGTCGCACCAGATTGCCGCCATCGATGATCTCGCCGCGCAATTCGGCCAGGGAGCGCCTGCCGGCCGCGGTTTCGGGTTTCGCAGCGACAAAGGCCGAAAGCTCTTCGACGACGGCCCTTGCAGCCTTCGGATCGTCGCGCGCCATGGCATCGAGCGCCCGCTTTTGCAGTTTTTCGACCTCGGCCAGCCGGGCGATAGCCAGGAATTCGCGCACCAGCACGACTGCGAGGGCCAACACGGCAATTGCGGCCATTCCCGCTGCCAGCCACCCCAGCCACTCTGCGCGCTCGAACAGGTCGCGGATGAGCTGGTCGGTCCACAGGCCGACGGCGAGCGAAACCAGCACGCCGACCGCGCCGAAAAACAGGCTGGCAAACAGCGAGCGCCTGCGCGGCGCGGTCGCCGGCGGCGGTTCGGCGGCGACAATGTCCGGCTCATCGAAGACATCGATCTCGGCCGGCACGACGACGGTGCGCGACTTGCGTGCCGGCGGCTCGGCATGGGGGCGGCGCGTTTCCTGCTTCGGTTCGGCCTCCGGCTCGATGCGGAAAGCTGCCGGTCTGCGGGGCGCGGTCATGCCAGATGGTCTCCGATCAGGAACTGCAAGGCGCGGTCGAGCCTGATATGCGGCAGCGACAGCGTGACGCCTTCAGCGGTGCGTTCGAGCTTTGGCGGGCGAAAGCGCACGAAACGGATCGCCGGATCGTCGCTGCTCTGCCGGTGGTCGGCTTCCGAAACGTCGAAAACCGCGTCAATTTTCTCCGGCAAGTCCCCGGGAAATATGGCGGTTTCGGCTTTACCATCAAAGGTTTCGCCGTTGATCTTCTCGCCCTTCAGCGGCGTGCCGATGATCACCGGCAGGGTTTCGCGGCCTTGCTTGACCGTGCCTTCGCGCGTCGCGCGCACCGCCGCCATGGCGACCACGTCGACATCGGCGCCGGTGAAATTCGCCCGCGCCACGGCGCGGTCGGCAAGCCGCCGCACGATTGCCTGCAGGCGGTCATGGCTTTCGTGATGCAGATGGTCGGCCTTGGTCGCGGCAACCAGGATGCGGTCGATGCGGCGTGAAAACAGGTCGGTGAGGAAATTGCCTCGGCCAGGACGGAAACAGGAGAGGATTTCGGTCACCGCGCGTTCCAGGTCGGCCATCGCGCCGGGGCCGGCGTTCAACGCCTGCATAGCGTCGATCACCACGATCTGGCGGTCAAGGCGGGTGATATGCTCGCGGAAGAACGGTTTCACCACATGCGTCTTGTAGGCTTCGTAGCGGCGCTCCATCATCGCTTGCAGCGAGCCGGAGCGCGGCCGTTTCTCACCCTTGAGCAGCAAGGGCGCGAAGGTCAGCGCCGGCGATCCCTCGAGGTCGCCAGGCATCAGGAAACGGCCGGGCGGCAAGGTCGAAAGCGCCCGCTCGTCGAGCTTGCAGGCCTTGAGGTAGGCGGCAAAGCTCTCGGCGAGGCGTCGCGCCGTCATCTCATCGGCATCGGCATTGGGGTCGATGGTCGCCGACAGCGTCCGCCAGTCCTGCGACAGGTCGGCCCGCACCGGCAGCATCGCCATCTCGAACGCCTCGCGCGAAAAATCGGCGAAGGATTTGCCGAGCAGCGGCAGGTCGAGCAGCCATTCGCCGGGGTAGTCGACGATGTCGACCGACAATCGGCCGCTGGAAAACATCCGGTTCCAACCGGAGGCAGACTCATATTCGATGGTGAGCCTGAGTTCCGAAATGGCGCGCGTCGAGTCCGGCCATGTGCGGTCGTTGACCAGGGCGGAGATATGGTCCTCGTACTGAAAACGCGGCACGGCATCGTCCGGCTGTTCCTCGAGGAAGGCGCGCGCGATCCGTCCCGACTTCTGCGCCTCGAACAGCGGCAGGCGCCCGCCATGGATGAGATTGTGGACGAGAGCCGAGATGAACACCGTCTTGCCGGCCCGGGACAGGCCGGTGACGCCCAGCCGAAGCGACGGCGAAAAAAGCCCGCTCGCACGCCCCGACAGCGTATCCAGGGCAATTCTCGCTTCGTCGGTGAAAGTGGTCAGCGATGATGCCAAAATCTGTTCTCTCAGGCGTGCTCTTGCGCCCGATATAGGCTTTGCGGTTCAAGTTTGAAATGGCGCCCGGCCTCGGCCGGCTCGGCTCAGAGATCGACGGGCGTCAGGAAGGCTTCGAGGTAGCCCGCCCCTTGCGCAGCCTCGGTGAGGGTGCCGTCGAAGCGCACGACCGCAAGGCCGGAGGTCGGGAAACCATGGTTCATGATGGCCCGAGCAGCCTCGTCGCCGTCGCCCGAGACCGCCATGGCAAGGTCTTCCGTCATCGGATTGTGGCCGATGACCAGCAGCGAGCCGGGGCCGCCATTGCTGCGGATGATGGCGAGGTAGCCGGCGGCATCCTCGCTGTAGAGCGTGTCGAAGAACAGCACCCGGCCGGTATCGGTGTGGCCGGCGATGCCTTCCAGCGTCTGGCGCGCCCGCTTGGCGTTGGAGCAGAGCGTGATATCGGGGATGTAGTTGCGGGCACGCATCGCCGTCCCCATCATTTCGGCATCGGCAATGCCGGATGCGTCGAGCGGGCGATCGAAGTCGCGCACGCCGGGCAGGGCCCAGCCAGCCTTCGCATGCCTCAACAGATACAGTCTGCTCACCGGACCCCCAATGGTGCGCTGCCCACCAATGACACAACTGGATTAGCCACGAGAAAGGCCTGAGGCACAATGGGCGGCGACGCCCAAGCGCAGCGAATCATGTGCGAATTCGCCCGCGCCCTTCCTATGGAAGGCTTTGCTGAGGATCGCCCGCGCGGCATTAACAATTGCGTGAAACGCGCGCGGATTACGCTTGTGCAGCCTTCTCTGCGCGAATATATAGGCGCCAAATTTGGGGTTGTTGGGTGAGTCGAATGAACGATATCGTTACAGCCAATTACGTACCCTCCGAAGACGAGCCGTTCATGAACGAACGGCAGAAATCCTACTTTCGCCTGAAGCTCGTCACCTGGAAGACCGACATACTGCGCGAAGCGCGCGAAACCCTCGAAATCCTGCAGCAGGAAAACGCCAACCATCCCGATCTCGCCGATCGCGCTTCCTCGGAAACCGACCGCGCCATCGAGCTTCGGGCCCGCGACCGCCAGCGCAAGCTCATTTCAAAGATCGATTCGGCGCTGCAGCGCATTGATGAAGGCACATACGGCTATTGCGAGGAAACCGGCGAGCCGATCGCGCTGAAGCGGCTGGATGCGCGTCCGATCGCGACCTTGTCGATCGAAGCGCAGGAGCGCCACGAACGCCGCGAGAAGGTCTATCGCGACGATTGAGCCGCTGCCGTCAGGCAGGACTGTTTCATCAGAAATGGCCGGGTTTCCCGGCCATTTCTGTTTTTGGCCGAAGGGTTTAGTCCGCCCCCAAGTTAAAGCGCGTCGCGTTGAAACGGACGAGACGCTTAAGCGGCGTCGATCGGGAATCGGCAAGATGTGACGGTTCGCCGGGCTTTATCGTTTCTGGCTGGCGAGTTCGCCGAGCAGCTTGGTCATCTCGTCGTCGAGAGACTGCGGTGCCTTCGCAGCCGGCTTGCTTGCCGGTTTGGGGTGCGAATCGTCGAGCGAGACCTCGAGTTCCCGCATCAGCGTATCGTCGATGGACTCATGCTTCGGTGGCGGGGCCTGCCGGGCAGTATTGGCGGCGGAGCCATAGGCCGGCAGCGGTGTCACATTGCTCGCCTGGTAGATTTGAGCCGGTTTCGGCGCCGGTGCGGCCTGGCGCGGCGGAACGGCGGCTGGAGCAGCCCTTACCGGTTGCGGCGGTGGCGCCTGCCTTGCGGGCGCGGTGGGAGCGGGTTGTGCTGCGCGCGGCCGCGGCGCCTGTTGCTGCTGGCCAACACCGCCATCGCCGGTCAATGCCGGACGGCGTGGCGCTGCAAGTCTGATATCGCGCTCGACGACAACGTCGGTCGGGCCGCCGATCAAAAGCAGGTGTTCGATGTCGTCGCGACGGATGAGCACCAGCCGGCGGTGGCTGTCGACCGCCGTGGCGTCCATGACCGCCAGCCGTGTCTTGCGGTTCCTGCCGCCGGCAACGAAGGTGCCGAAGGTCAGGTTGCGGACCAGCCTGATGATGATGAGCACGATGACCAGCAGGACAAGGGCAGCAAACGTCCACAGCAGCGCTGCGGCATATCCGGGACCCGCCACATTATCCAGCCACTGCATCGGTGCCCCCAATCGGCTTTTGAAGTGGAGGGACACTAGACCGTTGCGGCCAGCCACCGCAAGTTGCCTTCACGCTTCGTGAACAGCTTGAAAACACCGACGCGTCATTTTTATCCGACATTTGCCGCCAAGGCCTTTTCCGGATTAGGAGAATGTGATTCAACCGGCCGGGGGCGGTGTCGGACAACTCACGAGCAGGGGGCATATGGCCAGGGAAACGCGCGGCGATTTCTATCCGGTACCGATCGTCGATCAGAACACGCGGCCAGGCGCGGTTACCCGGCTCATCGTGTTCATCATCGTCCTGACTGGGGCCGCGATCGTTTTCGGCATTTTCCGCGAGCGTCTTGGCGATCCGTTCCTGCTCGGCATGCTGGGCGTGCTTGCCATGATCGGCGTCGGCTTCCTGTTCGCCACGGCCATCGGCTTCGTGCAGATCGCGCCGCGTTCGACCGGGGACGAACTGTCGAAGGCCTTCGTCGATTCGATGTCGCAGGGCCTGATCGTCACCGACACCAAGGGCCGCGTCGTCTACGCCAACCGGGCCTACGCCGAGATGACCGGTGCCGCGTCGGCCGCCGATCTGAAGACGGTCGAAGGCCTGCTTTCCGATGTCCCCGAAGCTTCGGTGACCATATACCGGCTGGCCTCGGGCTTGCGCGATGGCCAGGCCGGCGACGGTGAGTTCCGGCTAGCACAGTCGATCCGGCCGGGCGCCGAACCCGGCGCGCGCTGGTACCGGGCGCGGGCCCGGACCTTCAGCGTTCCCGGTCAGCGCCTGCCGATGCTTGCCTGGCAGCTTGCCGATATCTCGCAGGAGCGGGCCGAGCAGGAGCGTTTCTTCCTCGACTTGCAGAAGGCCATCGACCATCTCGACCATGCGCCGGCCGGTTTCTTCTCGGCCGACCAGGAAGGCCGTGTCACCTACATCAACGCCACGCTCGCCGAATGGCTGGGCATCGATCTGGCGAGCTTCACCCCTGGCGCCGTGACACTCCCGGAAATCGTCGCCGGCGACGGCATGGCGCTGGTGCGCTCGGTCAAGGCCGATCCCGGCACCACCCGCAACGCCGTCATCGATCTCGATCTGACGACGACAACCGGCGAGGCGGTGCCGGTGCGCTTCATGCATCGGGTCTCGGCCAGCCGAGAGGGGACCAACGGTCCGACCCGCACCATTGTGCTCAACCGCACCCAGGGCGAGGACGCATCGGCCGACCTTCGTGCTTCGGAAGTGCGCTTCACCCGTTTCTTCAATTCGACGCCGATGGCCATTGCTGCCGTCGACAATGGCGGCCGCATCCTGCGCACCAACGCGCCGTTCCTGTCGCTGTTTTCCTCCGTCGTCGACGGCGACGCGGTTGACCGCCGCGTGCGGCTGGACACCGTGATCCATGAGCGCGACCGGCCGGCCTTTGCCGCCGCCTTCGAGAAGGCGCGGCTGAGGCAGGCCGACATCGAGCCGATCGACACGCTGCTGCCCGGCAATGAGGAGCGTCACATCCGCTTCTACGTCAACGCCGTCGCCGACGGCACCGGCGAGGGCGCCGAGGAATCGGCCATCGTCTATGCCGTCGAGACCACCGAGCAGAAGGCGCTCGAGGGCCAGATGGCGCAGAGCCAGAAGATGCAGGCAGTCGGACAGCTCGCCGGCGGCATCGCCCACGACTTCAACAATGTGCTGACCGCCATCATCATGGCGTCGGATCTTTTGCTGACCAATCACCGGCCGTCGGACCCGTCCTTCCCCGACATCATGAACATCAAGCAGAATGCCAACCGGGCGGCCTCGCTGGTGCGGCAGTTGCTCGCCTTCTCGCGCAAGCAGACATTGCGGCCGGAAGTGCTGAACCTGACCGACGTGCTTGCCGATCTCCGGATGCTGCTTGCCCGCCTGGTTGGCAACGAGATCAAGCTGAAGGTCGACCACGGCCGCGATTTGTGGCCGGTCAAGGTCGATATCGGCCAGTTCGAGCAGGTGGTGGTCAACCTGGCCGTCAACGCACGCGACGCCATGCCGGCTGGCGGCGACCTCACCGTGCGCACCCGCAACGTCACCGCCGAACAATGCAAGAGCTTCTCCTACCGCGAGCTCACGCCTGCCGACTATGTCGTGGTCGAGGTCGAGGATAGCGGCTCGGGCATTGCCCCGGACGTGCTGAAGAAGATTTTTGAGCCGTTCTTCACCACCAAGGAAGTCGGCAAAGGCACCGGCCTTGGCCTGTCGATGGTCTATGGCATCATCAAGCAGACCGGCGGTTTCATCTTCTGCGATTCCGAAGTCGGCAAGGGCTCGACCTTCCGCATCTTCTTGCCGCGCCATATCGTGGAGGCGAAGAAGCCCGGCGACGTCAGCGAGGCGCCGGCTGCGCCGGTGAAAGCCGCCGACAGCGCCAAGGACCTGTCGGGCTCGGCCACTGTGCTCCTCGTCGAGGACGAAGACGCCGTGCGCATGGGCGGCTCGCGGGCGCTGACCTCGCGCGGCTATACCGTCCATGAGGCCTCCTCGGGCGTCGAGGCGCTGGAAGTCTTCGAAGCGCTCGGCGGCAAGGTCGATATCGTCGTGTCCGACGTGGTGATGCCGGAAATGGACGGACCGACGCTGCTCGGCGAACTGCGCAAGCGCCAGCCCGACATCAAGTTCGTCTTCGTGTCCGGCTATGCCGAAGACGCTTTCGCCAGAAACCTGCCGCCGGACGCGCAATTCGGCTTCCTGCCGAAGCCGTTCTCCCTCAAGCAGCTGGCCACCGTGGTCAAGGATGTGTTGGAGTCTTAGGGCGCCCTAATTCAAAGCTTGCGCAATGACGTGACGCTGCCATGATTGCAGGCGAAACGGGCGGCGGGTATTGGGGAGCATGTCGTGACGCCGCACAACGAGGCTGCCAGGGGCGACTATGCCGCAACGGTGCTGTTACCGGGCGATCCGCAACGCGCCGAGTGGATGGCAAAGACATTTCTTGAGGCACCGCGCTGCGTCAACCGCCGCCGGGGCGCACTCGGCTTCACTGGTCTCTATCGCGGCCGTCCCATCAGCATCCAGGCCACCGGCATCGGTGTCCCGTCCTTCCTGGTCTATGTGCATGAACTCCTGGATGTTCACGGCGTCAAAACGCTGATCCGCACAGGTACCTGCGGCGGCCTGACACCCCGCGTGCCGCTGCGCTCCTTGGTGATCTCGCAGTCGGTGCGCGCCGAAAGCGACCAAAGCGGCCAGGTCTTCGGCCTCTACGATGCTGCCGCCGGGCCCGATCCCGGCCTGTTCGCCCACGCTTTGGCCTGCGCCGCCCAGCTCGGCATCGACCACCAGGCCGGGCTGACCATCTGCAGCGATGTCTTCTACCACCCTGTAGGGCGCGACCGCTTTGCCGAAGCGCAGGCGCTTGGCGCTCTCGCTGTCGATATGGAAACCAGCGCACTCTACCGAATCGCGGCGCATTTCGGCGCCCGCGCGCTGTCGCTGCTGACCGTCGTCGACAACATCGTGACCGGCGAACAGACTGCCTATTCCGAACGTCAGGCGCTGTTCACCGATATGGCGCGGCTCGGGCTCGACGTTGCGGCGGAAGGCTAGCTTCCTCAGGCCGCTTCGCGCTTCGGCGTCAGCTCATCCATGTCTGGCCGGTGACCGCGCAGATAGAGCGCGCAGGTGGTACGCAGCATCGACGCGAAGTTGGGAATGGCGCCGTTGATCTCGATCGCCTCGTCATAGAGTTTTGAGATGAACTTCGGCGTCGTCAGGCCCTGGCTGTCGGCAATTTCGTCAAGCAGCGCCCAGAACGTTCCTTCAAGCTGGATACTCGTAGAGTGACCGTCGATGCGGATCGACCGGTTGATCTGTCGATAGCCTTCCGGATCCTGCCCGGCAAAAACCCTGCACATCCTTACCTCCCGATATTGTTGGTTTTGGGCGCAGCGTGTCGCGCCTTCAAGTTGTGGTTGTCCCTGCATGTTCGGCCTTGTGGGCCGAATCGGCAATCGGACTTTCGTCTTTAGGCGCTGGCATAGCAGCGATTGCAAATTTAGCCGTGGTAACCGGCTGCCACCACCTTTCGCGCGTGCCGCCCATAATCGCCTCCAACATGCAGCGGCGGAGACTGATTTGGCGAAGGCAATCCATTCCATGATCCGGGTTCTCCAAGAGGCCAGATCCGTCGATTTCTACAGAAACGCTTTCGGGCTCGACGTCGCCGACAGGCTGGATTTCGAGACATTCACGCTGATTTACCTTGCCAACGCCGAAACGGGGTTCGAGCTCGAACTCACCGTGAACAAGGGCCGCACCGAGCCTTATGGGCTTGGCGACGGTTACGGCCATCTGGCGGTCTCGGTGTCCGATCTCGACAGCGAACACGACCGGATCGGCGCGCTCGGCCTCAACCCCAAGAAGATCGTCGAATTCAACCGCGACGGATCGCTGATCGCCCGCTTTTTCTTCATCGAGGACCCCGACGGCTACAAGATCGAGGTTCTGCAGCGTGGAGGGCGCTTCCAGTAGGGGATTATCAGCCGCATTCAGCCGCGCGGCGCCAGCAACGGCGCTGTTCAAGGGCGCAAACAGCAAGCAGGGAGGAACAAATGGTCACGATCTATGACGCGAGGCTCTCACGTCGTGAACTTCTCAAACGCGGCGGCATCGGCGCGTTGCTCGTCATTTCCGGCAGCGCCGTCATCAGCCCTGAAAATGCCTGGGGGCTCGAGACATCGGCGCTCAAGCCCGAAACCATGGCGACGCTGATCCAGATGGCGCGCGACATCTATCCGCACGATCAGGTGCCCGACAAATACTACGCCATCGCCGTAAAAGGGCATGATGAGCAGGCCGGCAAGGACGCTGCCTACAAGGCGATGATCGAAGACGGCATCGCCGACCTCGACAAGAAGTCGGGCGAGGGCGGCTATCGCGGCCTCGGCTGGGAGGAGCAGCGCGTTGCCGTGCTGCAGCAGATCGAGGCGACGCCGTTCTTCCAGTCCATCCGCGGCGGCCTCGTCGTCAGCCTCTACAACCAGCAGGAGGTGTGGCCGATCTTCGGCTACGAGGGCGAATCCTACTCCAAGGGCGGCTACATCGCGCGCGGTTTCGACGACATAGAGTGGCTCTGAGCCCTCCGTCGTTTTGAAACCCCGCAAACAGGAATTCATGGGAGGAAACCATGGCAGCTTCATTTGATCTCAACAACGACGGCGTGGTCGTGATCATCGGCTCCGGCGCCGGCGGCGGCACGCTCGGCAACGAACTCGCCCAGAAAGGCGTCGATGTCGTCATCCTCGAGGCCGGCGCGCGCCACGAATACGAGGATTTCATCAACGACGAGTGGGGTTCCTTCAGCCAGCTCGCCTGGACGGACAAGCGCACAACCTCAGGCGACTGGCGGGTGTCGAAGGATTTCCCCAGTTTGCCGGCCTGGATCGTCAAATCGGTCGGCGGCTCGACCACCCACTGGGCCGGCGCCTCGCTGCGCTTCCAGGAGCATGAGTTCAGGACGCTCTCGACCTACGGCAAGCTGGAAGGCGCCAACCTGCTGGACTGGCCGGTCACATTGGCCGAGATGGAGCCGTACTACGCCAAGGCGGAAGCCAAGATGGGCGTCACCGGCACCAATGGCTGGCCGCGGCTGCCCGGCAACAACAATTTCAAGGTGCTCAAGGCCGGCGCCGACAAGCTTGGCTACAAGGAATGTCATACCGGCAACATGGCAATAAATTCGGTCGAGCGCGACGACCGCAACTCCTGCCAACAGACCGGCTTCTGCTTCCAGGGCTGCAAATGGAGCGCCAAATGGTCGACGCTCTACACCGAGATTCCCAAGGGTGAGGCGACCGGCCATCTCGAGGTCCGGCCAAACGCCATGGCGATCAAGATCAACCATGGCGCTAGCGGAAAAGTGACCGGCGTCGTCTATGCCGACAAGGACGGCAATCTGCAGGAGCAGAAGGCCCGCATCGTCGCCGTCGCCGGCAACTCGATCGAAAGCCCGCGCCTGCTGCTGAACTCCGAGTCAGCGAAGTTTCCGCAAGGGCTTGCCAATTCGTCGGGGCAGGTCGGCAAGAACTACATGCGCCACACCACCGGTTCGGTCTACGCCATTTTCGACCAACCGGTGCATATGTATCGCGGCACCACCATGGCCGGCATTATCCGCGACGAGGCGCGGCACGATTCCTCACGCGGCTTTGTCGGCGGCTATGAATTCGAGACGCTGTCGCTCGGCTTGCCCTTCATGGCCGCCTTCCTCAATCCCGGCGGCTGGGGCCGTTCATTCACCACCGCGCTCGACCACTATGATCACATGGCTGGCCTGTGGATCGTCGGCGAGGACATGCCGCGCGCGGAAAACCGCGTCACGCTGCACAAGGACGAGAAGGACGCGCACGGCATGCCGATCGCCGACGTGCATTTCGATGATCATCCCAACGACACGGCGATGCGCAACCATGCCTACAAGCAGGCCACAGCGCTTTACGATGCGGTCGGCGCGACGCGCTCCTTCCCGACGCCGCCCTATCCCTCAACCCACAATCTCGGCACCAACCGGATGAGTGAAAAGGCGGAAGACGGCGTCGTCAACAAGCACGGCCAGGCGCACGACATCAAGAACCTGTTCGTGTCGGACGGCAGCCAGTTCACGACCGGTGCGGCTGAAAATCCGACGCTGACGATCGTGTCGCTGGCTATCCGCCAGGCCGAATACATCGCTTCGCAAATGTCGGCCAAGACGATCTGAGCCGTCCTCCCGGATCGCTACGCGGAACGCGCATGGCGCGTTCCGCCTTTTTCACTAGGACTCACTATGCGCCGACCGGCTGTCCGTCCCTGCGGCGGATGGCGACGACGGAAGGTCGCGGCAACTGGCCGTCTTTGAAATCGGGCCATAGCGTCTGCGCCTTGTCGAGCGTCTCGGCATCTTCCGCAGGGTGCTGCACCGACAGGAACAAAGTCGTGCCGTCCGGCGTGAAGCACGGGCCGGTCGCTTCGGCGCCGTGCGGGCAGGTGAACAGCAGCTTCGGCAGGCCGCGCGCCGCACCTTCGGTGTCGACGCCATAGACGCCGTCCGGCAGGTCGAAATCATTGGCGCCGTCCGTCGCCACCCACAGCCGCCCCGCCGGGTCGAAGGTGATGTTGTCGGGGCAGACGAACCAGCCATTGTCCGACGTGTCCGGATGAAAAGTGGCGCCGACCTTGGCATCTTTCGGGTTGCCGCAGAGCACGAACAGGTCCCAGGCATACTTTTCCGCCGTGTGGTCGGCATCCGCGCCGCGGCCGCCGGGCGGGATCAGTTCGACAATATGGCCCCAGAGATTTTCCGGCCGCGTGTTGGCCGGATTGACCTTTGACTGGTCGCGCTTCTTGTTCTTGGTCATCACCGCATAGACGCGGCCGGTCACCGGATTGGTCTCGATGTCCTCGGGCCGGTCCATCGGCGTGGCGCCGAGCGCATCTGCCGCAAACCGCGTCTTCAACAGCACCTCGGCCTGGTCGGCAAAACCGTTCTCGACGGTAAGCTTGCCCTGGCCGTGCACCAACGGCAGCCACGTCATCGAGCCATCGGCATCGAAGCGGGCGACCGACAGCACGCCATCGTCGAGCAGATCGGCGCCGGAGGCCGGGTTGGCCTTGTCATAGGCCTTGGCCGAGACGAAGCGGTACATATATTCGAAATAGTCGTCGTCACCCATATAGACGACAACGCGGCCGTCCTTGTTGAGGACCACGGTCGAGGCCTCATGCGACATGCGGCCAAGTGCCGTGCGCTTCACCGGCCTGGACTGAGGATCGTAAGGGTCGATCTCGACCACCCAGTCGAAGCGGTTGGCCTCGTTCGGTTCCTTGTCGAGGTTGAAGCGGTCATGGAAGCGGCCGCGGCCATAGATGTCGGAGCCGTCGAAGCCGTAACGGTCGAGCAGGTCGGCAGTCGGCGCCTTTTTCGGGTCGCCGCCGAAAATATCGGACACGCCTTCCTCGCAGGTCAGCACCGTACCCCAGGGGGTGAAACCGCCGCTGCAGTTGTAGCTGGTGCCGAGCACTTTGGTGCCAGTCGCGTCGGCCGAGGTCTTCATCAGCGCATGGCCGGCAACCGGTCCGGAAACGGTCATTTCGGTGTTGGCGGTGATGCGGCGGTTCAGCGGACTGTCGGCTACGGTTTCCCACTTGCCGTCCTTCAATTGCACCTCGACGATCGAATGGCCCATCGCGGCCATCCCGAGATCGACCTGTTCCCTGGTCATCGTCTTGCCGGCATCGCCCTCGGTCATCCCCGGAAACATCACATTGGGCGAGATGTATTCGTTGTTGACGCAGAGCAGGCCATGATCGGAATTCACCGTGCCCTTCGGCAGCGGCATGAAGGCGATGTAGTCGCAATTGTAGCCGAAGCGCTTTTCCTGTTCCTCCGCCGCGACCTTGTTGCCGTCGAATTCGGCGAGGCCGGCTGCAAGCGGATCTCCCCAGCGCGCGACGATGGTCGTCTCATAGCCTTCGGCGGCGGCATGGGTCTTGTCGTAGACCCGCTTCAGCTCGGGAAACCCGAGCGTCGACTGCGCTGCGGCGGCATGCGTTTCGCCGGCAAACAAGGAGCCGACAAAGCTGCCGCCGGCAATCAGCGCGCCGGAGGCGAGGCTGCCTTTCAAAAGAGACCGGCGCGAGACGCGCTCGGCAATGATTTCGCGGATGACGGGGGAGGATGAAGACGGTGTATTGGCCATGGTGTCTGCCTCTCAGGGTGGATGTTACGGCGCACCGTTGCCCTAGTCTGCTTAGGCAACATTCACATGACATAAGAGGAAGGTTTTGCCGCAACTGGGCGCGGCACTACGCATCGCTCAGCCCTTGGTGCAGGTCGAGGCGGTGAAGGCGCCGTCGGGCTGCTTCAGAATGATGTCGAATGACGGGGCGGTCTCGCCGTCCAGTGTTGCCTGTGTCATGGAGACGGAGTTGCCACCGGTGGTATAGCCGCCCAGCGGCCCGAGCCAGGTGATCTCGCCATTGGCATTCATCTGATAGTTGTAGCCTTGCGTCGCGGTGCCGAATGTCACCGGACCACTATAGACATTGCCCTTGATGGTGATGTCGCCGAGGTTGAGGAAGGCGCCGAGCAGGTAGACCTCGCAATGATAGTTGCCGTCCGGAAGCTTGCCCTCGCTGAAATCGGCGCGCGCGGCGCCGCTCGTTGCCATCAGCAGCAGGATGCCGGAAATGCATGAGGTGCGAGATGTCATGACGTCACTCTTTTGAAGGGCGAGCTTGCCCTATTTTTGCGCGGTACCGCAACATTGTTAGCCCGGAACACACGGCCGGAGATCAAAAACTAGGCATTTGTCTCAATTGGGCAACAATTAGGCAAAAGCCATGTGCGCTGCGCAAATTTGCCTCAATCAATTTTCGCCGGCTACCACTGTTTTCTCGAGGCTAATATACCAACCGGCTGATAACGCTCGGCTATTCCATCTTCGTGAGCGGCGCCTTTGCGTTTGGCACGGCAGTTGCATTGCATTATCGCGGTGCAATCAAACAGCTTGGGAGTCTTCGGTATGAGGGGTAATTTCTCCACAATAACAAAAATGTTTTCGGCCGGCGTGGTCGCCGCCGGCCTGTCGATGTCGTCTCCGGCCCAGGCCGCCGAAGACACGATCAAGGTCGGCATTCTGCATTCGCTGTCGGGGACCATGGCGATTTCGGAGACGACGCTGAAAGACGCCATGCTGATGCTCATCGAAGAGCAGAACGCCAAGGGCGGCCTGCTCGGCAAGAAGCTTGAGGCGGTCGTTGTCGATCCGGCCTCCAACTGGCCGCTCTTCGCCGAGAAGGCGCGTGAGCTGATCTCCAAGGACAAGGTCGCCGCCGTGTTCGGCTGCTGGACTTCGGTGTCGCGCAAATCGGTGCTGCCGGTGTTCTCGGAACTCGACAACATCCTGTTCTACCCCGTCCAGTATGAGGGCGAGGAAAGCGAGCGCAACGTGTTCTACACCGGCGCCGCCCCGAACCAGCAGGCGATTCCCGCTGTCGATTATCTCATGAGCGAAGACGGTGGCTCGGTGAAGCGCTGGGTGTTGGAAGGCACCGACTACGTCTATCCCCGCACCACCAACAAAATCCTCGAGGCCTATCTGAAGGCCAAGGGCGTCGCCGCCGAAGACATCATGGTCAACTACACGCCGTTCGGCTTCTCCGACTGGCAGACCGAAGTCTCCGCAATCAAGAAATTCGGCTCGGCCGGCAAGAAGACCGCCGTCGTCTCGACCGTCAATGGCGACGCCAACGTTCCGTTCTACAAGGAACTCGGCAACCAGGGCATCAAGGCCGAGGACATCCCGGTCATGGCCTTTTCGGTCGGTGAGGAAGAACTGGCCGGTCTCGATACCGCGCCGCTGGTCGGCCATCTCGCTGCCTGGAACTATTTCGAGAGCGTCGACACACCCGAAAACAAGAAGTTCATCGCCGACTGGCACAAGTTCATCAAGAATGACAAGCGCACCACCAACGACCCGATGGAAGCTCACTATATCGGCTTCAACATGTGGGTGAAGGCGGTCGAAAAGGCTGGCACCACCGATCCCGACAAGGTCATCGACGCCATGGTCGGCGTGTCCGTGCCGAACCTCACCGGCGGCTATTCGACCATGATGCCGAACCATCACATCACCAAGCCGGTGCTGATCGGCGAGATCCAGGCCGACGGCCAGTTCGAGACCGTGTCGCAGACGCCCGGCCTCGTGATGGGCGACGAATGGTCCGACTATCTGCCCGATTCCAAGGACCTGATTTCGGATTGGCGCGCGCCTCTGTCCTGCGGCAACTTCAACGTTGCCACCGGCAAATGCGGCGGCAAGGGCACGAACTGATCCCTCCCGGGACTGACCGATCGTGGACGCGTCCACGATCGGTACCGCCAAGCGTCCGGGCGCTTCAGCCCGCCCGGACGCGGAATTTCCCCACAGAAGAGTATCTGAACGGATGATCCTGTTGCGCACTCTCGGCCTCATGCTGGTGTTCCTGGTGGCAAGCCTATTGCCGTCGAACGCAGCCGAAGCCGATCTGCGCGCCATCGTCGCCAAATTCGCCACGGGCACGGGCTTTGCCACCACTGAGGCTGTTGTGCGCGAACTTGCCGCCACCGGCGATCCGCTGGTTGAACGGCCGCTTGCAGCCCTCGCCGAAGGCAATCTCTACATTCGTAAAGCCGATTCAGCCGTCTTCGTCGGCAGTGAGGCCGCCGACAGCGTCACGCTGCTCGACCCGCTGAGCGGCGAGAAAGCCGGCGACGCCGCCAAGGCCGACATCACCAAGATCAAGGTCAACAACACGCTGCGCCGTGTCATCCGAGATGCGCTGGGAACGCTGACGTTGCGCGCGAAAGATCCTTCTGTCCGCATCGCCGCCGCCGACACCATGTTCAAGACCCCCGATGCCGCCAATATCGAGCCGCTCGATGCAGCCATCGCCGCCGAGACCGACGCCAAGGTCAAGGCATTGTTCGAACAGGCGCGCGCGGCATCGGTGCTGGTCTCCGATAAGCCGGAGGCCGACAAGCTTGCCGCCATTGCCCTGATCGGCGCGCGCGGCGACCGCGACGCGGTCTCGCTGCTCACCGCGGTCGAGGCCAATGCGCAAGGCGCGGTCAAGGATGCCGCGACGGCGGCAATCGCCAGCATCAATTCGAGCCTGGCGCTGTGGGATGCCGGCCAGAACATATGGTACGGCATCTCGCTTGGCTCGGTGCTGCTGCTGGCCGCCATCGGCCTCGCCATCACCTTCGGCGTCATGGGCGTCATCAACATGGCGCATGGCGAGATGGTGATGCTCGGCGCCTACACCACCTTCGTCGTCCAGCAGGTGATCCGAACCTCATTCCCCGGCCTGTTCGACTGGTCGCTGGTGATCGCGCTGCCGCTCGCCTTCCTGGTTGCCGCTTCCGTCGGCCTGATCATCGAGCGCGGCGTCATCCGTTTCCTCTACGGCCGGCCGCTGGAAACGCTGCTCGCAACCTGGGGCGTCTCGCTTGTCCTGCAGCAGGCGGTGCGCTCGATCTTCGGACCGACCAACCAGGAGGTCGGCAACCCCTCCTGGATGTCGGGATCGTTCGATGTCGGCCAACTCGCCGTCACCTGGAACCGCCTCTGGATCCTGGTCTTCGCGCTCACCGTCTTCGGCGTGCTGCTCTTTGTTATGAAGCGCACGCCCTGGGGCCTGCAGATGCGCGCCGTCACCGCCAACCGCCGTATGGCCGCCTCGATGGGCATCAGGACGCCTTGGATCGATGCGCTGACCTTTGCGCTCGGCTCCGGCATTGCCGGCATTGCCGGCGTCGCGCTCAGCCAGATCGACAATGTCTCGCCCAATCTCGGCCGCGGCTACATCATCGACAGCTTCATGGTCGTGGTCTTCGGCGGCGTCGGCAATCTCTGGGGCACGCTGGTCGGCGCCTTCTCGCTCGGCATCGTCAACAAGGTTCTCGAACCCTATGCTGGCGCGGTGCTCGGCAAGATCGTCGTGCTGGTGCTGATCATCCTGTTCATCCAGAAGCGCCCGCGCGGCCTGTTCGCGCTCAAGGGCAGGGCGGTGGAAACATGATCACGGGACGCTTCTTCGCCGCGGGTGCCGACCGTCGCATCGCCATCACTATTTTCATCCTGCTGACGGCCGCCATTATCGTGCCGCTGCTCAACCTCGCAGTGTCGCCGCAAAGCGCGTTCTATATTCCGTCCTACATCGTCGCGTTGACGGGCAAGTACCTCTGCTATGCATTGCTTGCCTTGGCGCTCGATCTCGTCTGGGGCTATTGCGGCATCCTCTCGCTCGGCCATGGCGCCTTCTTCGCCCTCGGCGGCTATGCGATGGGCATGTACCTCATGCGCCAGATCGGCTCGCGCGGCGTTTACGGCAATCCGATCCTGCCCGATTTCATGGTGTTCCTGAACTACAAGGAATTGCCCTGGTTCTGGACCGGTTTCGACCACTTCTGGTTCGCCGCCATCATGGTGCTGGCGGTGCCCGGCCTGCTCGCCTTCGTCTTCGGCTGGTTCGCCTTCCGCAGCCGCGTCACCGGCGTCTATCTCTCCATCATCACCCAGGCGATGACCTACGCGCTGCTGCTCGCCTTCTTCCGCAACGACATGGGTTTCGGCGGCAACAACGGCTTGACCGATTTCAAGGATATTCTGGGCTTCAACGTGCAGGCCGACGCCACCCGCTCGGCCCTGTTTGCCGCCAGCGCCATCATACTCGCGCTCGCCGTCTTCATCACCTGGGCGATCGTCGGCTCCAAATACGGCAAGCTGCTGATGGCGGTGCGCGACGCCGAGAGCCGCACCCGCTTCCTCGGCTGGCGGGCGGAGAACGTGAAGCTGTTTGCCTTCACCGTCTCGGCTGTCATGGCCGGCATCGCCGGCGCGCTCTATGTGCCGCAGGTCGGTATCATCAATCCCGGCGAATTCGAGCCGTCCAATTCCATCGAAGTCGTGATCTGGGCAGCCGTCGGTGGGCGCGGCACCATTGTCGGCCCGATCGTCGGCGCGCTGCTGGTCAACGCCGGCAAATCCTGGTTCACCGGCCTGCTGCCGGAGTTCTGGCTGTTTGCGCTCGGCGGCCTGTTCGTCGCCGTAACCCTGTTCCTGCCCAAGGGCATCGTCGGCATGTGGGATTCCTGGCGCGGTAACGCTCGGGCGATGCGGGCTGCAGCGATTGCAGAGGAAGCGGGCACAGACCCTGATGCCGCGCCGCCATTGAAGATCGTGCGCAGCGCAGCAACAACGCCCGGTGCCTGGTCCGCGTCCGGGCCTGAACCGCAGCCGGCGGAATAGAGCGATGTCGAAGTCCAACACCATCCTCTATCTCGACGGCGTCTCGGTCTCCTTCGACGGTTTCCGCGCCATCAACAATCTGTCGCTGGTGCTCGACAAGGGCGAGATGCGCGCCATCATCGGTCCCAACGGCGCCGGCAAGACGACGATGATGGACATCGTCACCGGCAAGACCCGGCCCGACGAGGGCGAAGTGTTCTTCGACGGCCAGGTCGATCTGACCCGGCACGACGAGGCGGAGATCGCCATGATGGGCATCGGCCGCAAATTCCAGAAGCCGACCGTCTTCGAAAGCCACAGCGTCGAAGACAATCTGATGCTGGCGCTGAAGGGCCCGCGCTCGATCTTTCCGGCGCTGTTCCATCGCCGCTCGGCCGCCGAAGCCAGACAGATCGACGACATCCTCGGCATCATCCGGCTGGGCGACAAGCGCCACGATCTGGCAGCCAATCTCAGCCATGGCCAGAAACAGTGGCTGGAGATCGGCATGCTGCTGGCGCAGGACCCGAAGCTGCTTTTGGTTGACGAGCCGGTCGCAGGGATGACCGATGCCGAGACCGAGGAAACCGCGCGGCTGCTCAAGGACATAGCGCGCGACCATTCGGTCATCGTCGTCGAGCACGACATGCATTTCGTGCGCGAACTCGGCGTCAAGGTCACCTGCCTGCATGAGGGCTCGGTGCTGTCGGAAGGCTCGCTCGATTTCGTCTCGGCCGACGAGCGGGTCGTCGAAGTTTATCTCGGGAGATGAGCATGGTCTGGCGGGTGCAATTCCATCGCTTCGACTTTTCGTTCCTCCGCTTCTGGAGAAGGCGCTGACATGCTCGAAGTTTCCAACGTCACGCTCCATTACGGCGCTGCTCAGGCGTTGCGCGGTGTGTCGCTGACGGCGGGTGCCGGCAAGATCACCTGCGTGCTCGGCCGCAACGGCGTCGGCAAGACCAGTTTGATGAGATCGATCGTCGGCCACCACCGGCTGACGAGCGGAAGCGTTGCCTTCGAGGGGAAGGCGCTCGACCGGAGCGCGGCGTATGATCGCGCCCGGTCGGGCATCGCATTCGTACCGCAGGGCAGGGAGATCTTTCCGCTGCTGACGGTGCGCGAAAACCTGGAGTCCGGCTTTGCGCCGTTGAAGCGCGCCGACCGCAACGTGCCGGCGCATGTCTTCGAACTGTTTCCGGTGCTGAAGCAGATGCTGGGGCGGCGCGGCGGCGATCTCTCAGGCGGCCAGCAGCAGCAGCTCGCCATCGGCCGGGCGCTCGTCATGCGGCCGAAACTGCTGGTGCTCGACGAGCCGACCGAAGGCATCCAGCCCTCGATCATCAAGGACATCGGCCGCGCCATCCACTATTTGCGCGATCAGGCCGGCATTGCGGTGCTTCTGGTCGAGCAATATCTCGATTTCTGCCGCGAGCTCGCCGACGAGGTCAACATCATGGACCGCGGCCAGATCGTCCACACCGGCCCGGCCGAAGATCTCGACCGGGCGGACGTCAGGAAGTTTCTGACGGTTTAACGCAGGTCGACGGCTGCACGGATCGTACACGTCGAAGATTGGCTGAAATGCCCACAATCACTTCGTCATTCTAGGGCGGAGCCAAGGAGCGGAGCGACGCGCGCAGACCCTAGAATCCATGCCGCGACATCAGCCAAAGAGTGCCGCGATGCAGAACAAGATCGCTTCTGCGGCACATTGGCATTCCACATTCTGCACCGTTAATGACGCTTCTTCATCCCGGCATGGATCCCTGGGTCTTCGCTCCGCTTCGCGTCGCTACGCCCAAGGATGATGAAGTCGGGAAGGTCCGCACCCGTTGCGTCGGACTTTCGTCCGAGGCCGCCACACTCTGGCACGCCGAATACTGCATGCTAGTCTTTCCTAGGCCTCGGTGAGTCGGCCGCTTCCGTATCAGTCTGGTTCTGTAGCAGATCGAGGGAATATGCTGGCTCAGCCTGCAAGTTCCACGCAAGCAAGCCACCCTAGCTTCCCTCGCAGTTCTGATTGTCGGTCGATGCGTTCAGATAATCTTGCCAGGAGAATAGGGCTATGGAACGGTTCGTCGAGGACCACCAGAAACGACGGCTGACAGAGCGTGTCGACATCATCACCGCCATCAACATTCTGCGCTCGCAAGGCTACCAGCAGGATGAGCTGATCGGCGAAATCACCAAGGTTTTCTACGTCGACCTCGACACTTACAACGAGATCGTCATAGCGGCCTAAAAGCGCGTCGCGCCTGAACGGCCTCATGCGACGCGCTTTGGGGTGTTGTTTTACGTGTGGTGAGGTTCAGGCCGGCTGAATATCAGCCCAACCTACCCGGCGCGCCGGAAGGCGAGCACACGGTTGCGGCCGCCGCGCTTGGCGCCGTAAAGCGCTTTGTCGGCGGCGCTGAGCACCTTGTCGAATTTGGTGCCGCCCTCGCTGCCGAAGGCGTAGCCGGCGCTGACCGTGCAGGAGAGCAGGCGGGTCTCGGTATCGATCCGGCGCATGGCAAAACTGGCCCGGATGCGCTCGGCTATGAATTCCACCTTTTCAGGCAAGGTGCGATCGAGCACCAATGCAAATTCCTCTCCGCCCATGCGCGCGGCGACATCGCCTGGCTGGAGATTGGCGGTCAAATCCTTGGCGAACAGTTTCAGCACCTCATCGCCGGTGGCATGGCCGAACTCGTCATTGATGGCCTTGAAGCCGTCGAGATCGAACACGATCACGGCGGTGAAGGACCGGACCGGTGTTTTGCCGTGAAGGTCGAACAAAGCGCGCCGGTTGAGCAGTCCGGTCAGCGGATCGGTCAGCGCTTCGCGGCGATGATGCTGCGCCAGGCGTCCTTGGTTGAGCGCCAGCGAGAGCGCGCCGATGCCGGTCATGCAGGCGATGACGACGATGAGGCTGAAATCCTCGGCCCAGTTGCTCGGCGCATGGCCAAGCACCAGCCTGCCATCCCAGACAAGTGCACCGGAGCACAGCACGAAGGAAATTCCGGTGGCGGTGTAGAGCCCGGCAATGCCGAGGATCGGGGCAGGGAATTCCGTACGACCCTTCCAGTATTCATAGGCCGTCGCAAACAGGAGCAGCGCGGCAAAGGCATTCTCCAGCATGAAGCCCAGCCCGTCATAGCCAAGCGCTATCGGCGGCAAGGCGACTGCCAGCGAGACGCCGGCGCCGACAGCAATGCGGGGCAGCGGTGACCTCCCTGTCGTGAACTGATGGGCAGCGCCCAGCATGGTCGCGAAGCCGAGCAGCAGGAACGTGAAGCTGGCGAGGCCGAGCAGGCGTCCGGGCGCGTCGATATAGGCCTGGTAGGCGAAGACGTCGGCAACGATCAGAAGCACGCTGACCGCCCAGGTCAGCAGGAATTTTTCCGAGCGCGCGGTAAGCCAGATGCCGAACAGCGTCAGGCCGAGGCAAGCGGCGGAAAACCCGACAGCCAACAGAAGGGAACTGTAGTCGAGCGACATGCCCTCGTCCTTGCGCGCGGCGGCCGGCCTATAGAAAGGACCCGCACCGGATTTATGCAGGAAGGAGGTATCGATAAGGTTACGATGCGCATAAGCTATCACGCTTCGGTTGATCGTAGCAATTCTGGGTTGAAACCCTTTTCAAGGGAAAGCGCTACCCGGATTTCCGGGAAAACCGGTCCGCACTCTTCCTGGAATTGCTCCTAATGCATGTCGCCCAGAAGTGTGCCGCGGTTCTGGGACAACGGCATGCATCAGGACAAAGACTTAAATCGCGACGTATGATCCGGTTCAGCGCGACGCGCTTTAACCGATCAGCTCACCCGCTTCATCAGCGCCATGGCGCCGAACGGCGCGCGCACCTTGCCCTCGGTGATGAAGTAGACGAACACGTCGCGCGGTTTCACCGGCGCGTCGAAAGTCGGATCGGCGCGCCGCAGATCTGCCGGCTGCTTGCCTTGCGCCCAGGTCTTCACCCGCGCTGCCCATTCGTCCAGGCCCTTCGGCGTATAGCAATCCGGATTGTCGTCGCTGCCGGTCTGCAGCCGCGCATAGATAAAATCGCCGGTGATGTCGGCGATACCAGGATATTTGGCATGGTCGGCATAGACGATCGCCGCCTTGTATTTGCGCGCCAGGCTCACAAATTCCGGCACGCTGAAACTGTCGTTGCGCACTTCCAGCGCATGGCGCAGCGCGACGCCATCCTGCTTTTCCGGCAGCAGCTTCAGGAAGGCCTCGAAATCGTCGGCGTCGAACTTTTTCGTCGGCGCGAACTGCCACAGGATCGGGCCCAGCTTGTCGCCCAGCGCGGCAATGCCGGAGCCGAGGAAGCGCGTCATGGACTCGCCGGCTTCGCCAAGCACGCGCCGGTTGGTGACGAAGCGATTGCCCTTCACCGAATAGACGAAACCGTCCGGCGCCTCGCCAGCCCATTTGACGAAGGTCGGCTCCTTGAAGCTGGAATAGTAGGTGCCGTTGACCTCGATGCTCGGCACCTGGCGGCTGGCATAGTGCAGCTGCTTGGCCTTCGACAGTTTGTCCGGATAGAAGGAGGTATCCCAGGGTTCGAAAGTCCAGCCACCCATCCCGGCGCGGATTGTTCCTTGGCTGATCATCGTCTTCCTCCCAGTTCTAAAAATGCGGTCAGGCTATTTTTCCAACCGGTTTGATCATGTCGACCACGGTCCATCCGGGACGGTGGGGATTGGCTCGGCGGCCCGTTTCGTGGAAGCCATAGGCTGTATAGATCTCGATGTTCCGCTCCATGCGCGAATTGGTGTAGAGCCGCACCTCCGGCACACCCCATAGCCGCGCCTGTTCCTGGGCGAAGTCGAGCAGCGCGGTGCCGAGTTTCCTGCCCTGGAAAGCGGGGGAGACCGCGACGCTGAAGATCATCGCATGATCGGGATGGCGCTCAATAACGATCAGCCCGGCGAGTTCCGCGCCGCTCTCCAAGAGCCAGACCTCGCCACGCTCGATGCGTGGCGCATAGTCCTCGGTGACTGGGAGCGGCGGCGCGCCTAACAGGGGCGTGTAGTGCTCATAGGCGGTCTGCGTCAGCGAGACGACTGCGTCGAGATCACCGGCAAGCGCCTGTCGGACTGTCATTCAAAGCTCTCCAGGCGCCCGACCGGTCTGTCAGTTACTCCGCCGCTTCGCGCTTGCCTCCGGGCCGCCGCTCCAAAAGCTCCTTCAGGAACTGGCCGGTGTAGCTGCGCTTTTCGCGCACGATCGCTTCCGGTGTGCCTTGGGCAACCAGCTCGCCGCCGCCATCGCCGCCTTCGGGGCCGAGGTCGAGCACCCAGTCGGCGGTCTTGATGACTTCGAGATTGTGCTCGATCACCACCACCGTGTTGCCCTGGTCGACCAGTTCGTGCAGCACTTCCAGCAACTTGGCGACGTCGTGGAAGTGCAGGCCGGTGGTCGGCTCGTCGAGGATGTAGAGCGTCTTGCCGGTCGCCTTGCGCGACAATTCCTTGGCGAGTTTTATCCGCTGCGCCTCACCACCCGACAGCGTCGTCGCCTGCTGGCCGATATGGATGTAGCCGAGGCCGACCTGCTTCAGCGTGTCGAGCTTGTCGCGCACCCCGGGCACGGCGGCAAAGAAATCGACGCCTTCCTCGACCGTCATGTCCAGGACGTCGGCGATCGACTTGCCCTTGAACACGACGTCGAGCGTCTCGCGGTTGTAGCGCTTGCCGTGGCAGACGTCGCACGTGACGTAGACGTCGGGCAGGAAGTGCATCTCGATCTTGATGACGCCGTCGCCCTGGCAGGCCTCGCAGCGGCCGCCCTTGACGTTGAAGGAGAAGCGGCCCGGCTGATAGCCGCGGGCCTTGGCCTCGGGCAACCCGGCGAACCAGTCGCGGATCGGTGTGAAGGCGCCGGTGTAGGTGGCCGGGTTCGAACGCGGTGTGCGGCCGATCGGCGACTGGTCGATGTCGATGACCTTGTCGAGGAATTCGAGGCCCTCGATGCGGTCGTGATCGGCCGGATGCTCGCGCGAGCCCATGATGCGGCGCGACGCCGCCTTGAACAAAGTCTCGATCAGGAAGGTCGATTTGCCGCCGCCAGACACGCCGGTGACGGCGGTGAAGGTGCCGAGCGGGATTTCGGCAGTGACGTTCTTGAGATTGTTGCCGCGCGCGCCGACGATCTTCAGCCGGCGGTTCTTCTTGGCCTCGCGCCTGACACCGGGCGTGGCGACTTCGAGCGCGCCCGACAGATATTTACCGGTGATCGAATTAGGATTGGCCATCACCTGCTGCGGCGTGCCCTGGGCGATGATCTCGCCGCCATGGATGCCGGCGGCCGGACCCATGTCGACGACGTAGTCGGCATGCAGGATGGCGTCTTCGTCATGCTCGACGACGATCACCGTGTTGCCGATGTCGCGCAGATGCTTCAGCGTGTCGAGCAGGCGGGCATTGTCGCGCTGGTGCAAGCCGATCGACGGCTCGTCCAGCACATAGAGCACGCCGGTGAGGCCGGAGCCGATCTGCGACGCCAGCCTTATGCGCTGGCTCTCGCCGCCCGACAGCGTGCCGGAATTGCGCGACAGCGTCAGATAGTCGAGGCCGACATCGTTGAGGAAGCGCAGCCGGTCGCGGATCTCCTTGAGAACGCGCACCGCGATCTCGTTCTGCTGGTCGTTGAGATGTGGCGGCAGTTCGGTGAACCATTTGTCGGCGTTGCGGATCGACTGCTCGGTGACCTCGCCAATGTGTTTTCCGGCGATTTTGACCGCCAGCGCTTCCGGCTTCAGCCGGTAACCCTTGCAGACCGGGCAGGGCGTCGCCGACATGAAGCGCTCGATCTCCTCGCGCATCCAGGCGGATTCGGTTTCCTTCCACCGCCGTTCGAGATTGGGAATGACGCCCTCGAACGTCTTGGTGGTCTTGTAGGAGCGCAGGCCGTCATCATATTGGAAGGTGACCTCGCGCTCGCCGGTGCCGCGCAGGACGGCTTCCTTGGCCTCTTCGGTCAGGTCTTTGAACTTGTCGCCGAGCTTGAAGCCGTATGCCTTGCCCAGCGCTTCCAGCGTCTGGGCGTAATAGGGTGAGGTCGACTTCGCCCACGGGCTGACGGCGCCGTCGCGCAGCGAGACGTTTTCGTCCGGCACGATCAGGCTGGCGTCGATGGCGCGCTGGTTGCCGAGGCCGTCGCAGGTCGGGCAGGCGCCGAACGGGTTGTTGAACGAGAACAGCCTGGGCTCGATCTCCGGAATGGTGAAGCCGGAAACCGGGCAGGCGAATTTTTCCGAGAACAGGATGCGCTCATGCGTCTCGTTCTTCGATTTGTTGACCGAGTCCTCGCCGGTCTGGCTGGCGTCGAGCGGCCGGTCGGCGAACTCGGCCACCGCCAGCCCTTCCGCCAGCTTGAGCGCCGTTTCGATGGAATCGGCAAGCCGTGTCGCCAGGTCGCCGCGCACGACGATGCGGTCGACGACGACATCGATGTCGTGCTTGTACTTCTTGTCCAACGCCGGCACATCGGCGATCTCATAGAAGACGCCGTCGACCTTGACGCGCTGAAAGCCCTTCTTCTGCAGCTCCAGCAGTTCCTTGCGATACTCACCCTTGCGGCCGCGCACGATCGGCGCCAGCAGGAAAAGGCGCGTGCCTTCCTCGACCGCCAGCACCCGGTCGACCATCTGTGAAACCGTCTGGCTCTCGATCGGCAGGCCGGTCGCCGGCGAATAGGGGATGCCGACGCGCGCGAACAGCAAGCGCATGTAGTCGTAGATCTCGGTGACGGTGCCGACTGTCGAGCGTGGGTTCTTCGACGTGGTCTTCTGCTCGATCGAGATGGCCGGCGACAGCCCGTCGATCTGGTCGACATCCGGCTTCTGCATCATTTCGAGGAACTGGCGCGCATAAGCCGACAGGCTCTCGACGTAACGGCGCTGGCCCTCGGCATAGATGGTGTCGAAAGCAAGCGACGATTTGCCGGAGCCCGACAGGCCGGTCATGACGATCAGGCTGTCACGCGGCAGGTCGAGATCGACATTCTTCAGGTTGTGTTCGCGTGCCCCGCGAATGGAAAGGTATTTATGGTCGGCCATCGCCGGTCGCCGCCTCAGGTCTGGTGTCAGTGGGATCGGCGGGTTTTCCCGGCCATTCCCTATGTAGGTATTTTTGCCGCCACGTCGAGAGACGCCACACTTCTCGACCAAGGCCGTTTAACCGTCTTTCGCGCGAAGGGGCAAGCGGAAAGAACAAAGGCCGAACACGCTCCTGACAAAGCTGTGCAGAAACTGACAAGGGTGTTTCAGAAACTGACCGTGACGCAAGCTCCCGGCGATCACATTTTCCGTAACCGGCTATTCAAGGTTGACGTCGTCGAATCGGGGGCGCACTCTGCCGGAGTCAACGGAGCCGGCCGTCTTTGATGGCCTCGCCGCCCATAGCGGCCTGCGAGACGCCGCAGGTTTTTGCGATTTGTGCTTCGGATTGACACCTGTCGCAACGGACATAGGAGCGGAGCATGACGCCACCGGATAGTCCCTTGAGGCTCCACCTGCTAGTGGAGCCGCGGCGGGCATAAGTGCCAGGTAGTTTCGAGGCATTGAAGTGTATGTGTCCAAATGGACGCATCGCGACAATCCAACAAACCACCCGACAAACCGTGACCTGCCGAATCCCACAAAAATCAGAGACGGCTAGTCGGATCGTCGGCTGAACGCCGCGAAGCATCCGAAATCAAAGTCGGTATAACACTACCGGCCAGTTTGGATTTGGAATCCAAAAAAAGCCCCGACCGTTAGCGGAAGCAACGGCGGGGCTGTTCTTTTGTGAGGAAGTCGTCGGCGCAGGGTTTCTCTCCCGTATAATAACTGGGAGAAGGGGCTACCGGTGCGGCGGCTTGATCCCACCCGTGCCGACATCGACAGTGATGTTGCCGGAAATCCTGACATCGGTGTCGCCGATCTTGAACGTGCCGTTCTCGCCGGCAGGCAGCGCGTCGTCCGGCTCCGGCTGCGGCGCGGGCTTGGCGATGCGGTAGTCGCCGGCCACGCCGGGCAGGGCGCCTTTCGGCGACGTGCTGCTGCTGTCCCCGGCAAATGCCATGCTCGATGTCGCCGCCGTGATGGCAATGGCTATGGTCAGTCTGTTCAGGTGGTAGCGCATGGCAAGACTATAGTGCCGCGCTCAAGGCGAGGCCAGACCAGCGGTGTTGAAATGAGGGAACACCGGCCTGCATTCAATCCGCCGATCAGGCCGCCGCCTTTTTGCGGGTGTCGAACACATGGTCGACGAGGCCCCACTCCTTGGCCTCCTTGGCGGTCATGAAGAAATCACGGTCGAGCGTGCGTTCGACCTCTTCATAGGTGCGGCCGCAATGCTGCGCATACAGTTCCGTCATGTGCCGTTTGGTGCGCAAAATGCCTTCGGCATGGCGCTGGATGTCGGAGGCCTGGCCCTGGAAGCCGCCCAAAGGCTGGTGCAGCACGATGCTGGCGTTGGGGAGCGCGATGCGCCGCCCCGGCGTTCCCGCCATCAGCAGGAAGGAGGCCATCGACGCGGCAAAGCCCATGCACACGGTCGACACCGGGCAGCTGACATATTGCATCGTGTCGTAGATGGCGAAACCGCTGGTCACCACGCCGCCCGGCGAGTTGATGTAGAGCGAGATCTCCTTGTCGGGATTGTCCGATTCCAGCGACAGGAGCTGGGCGCAGACCAGCGCCGACATGCCGTCATTGATCTCGCCATTGACGAAGATGATGCGCTCGCGCAGCAGCCGCGAGAAAATGTCGAAGGCGCGTTCGCCGCGGCTCGATTGCTCGATCACCATCGGCACCAGATTGGCAAAGCCGCTCATCTCATTGTCTCCGTTTTGATTTTTCCGGTTCAGGCAGCGCGCAGCAACAGGCGCGGCGCGTTGGCGGCGACTGGCGGCTTGGGCTTGTATGCGCGCAGCGAGAGCCGGCAGGCGGCGCCCGCCATCGCCACCGCAGGCGTTGCCGCCGCGGCAAACCCGTCATGAACAATGCGCAAATGCGTGCCACCGGAAACAGTGCGGGCAAGCGTGAAGGTCACGATACTGTCCAGCCCATTGGCATCGCCGGTTTCAGAACGCTCGCGCCAGGAATAGCGCAGCAGGCGCCCCGGTTCGGCATCGAGCACTTCGCACTCGATCGGCTTCTCAGGCCCGGCAAAGGCAAAGCGGCTGCCGGTTTCCGGCTTGATGTCGTTCGGCATCATCCATTCCGCCAAAAGCTCCGGCACGGTCAGCGCCCGCCACACTTTTTCCGGTGCGTCCGACAGATCGCATTCGAAGGCGAGGGCATCCTTGGCGGTCTGCGTCTGCTTTTCGTCGGTCATTGGTCCATGTCCTTCAAAACGGCCTTCAGTCTTTCGATGCGCTCCGGCCAGAATGCGCGGTAGCGTTCGATCCAGCCGAGCAGCGGCTCGAGCCCTTGCGGATCGGCGCGATAGTAGGCGTTGCGGCCGGCCCGCCTTTCGCTGACCAGGCCGGCGCCGCGCAGCACGGCAAGGTGCTGCGACACCGCCGGCTGCGACACGCTCATGCCGGTGCGCAACTCCGAAACGCTCATCTCGCCGGAAGTCAGCCGCTCATAGACGGCGCGTCGCGTCGGGTCGGCCAGGGCGCGAAAAATCTGTGCTTCGATCATGGCAAAAGCATAAGTAAATACTTATCGATTTGGCAAGGGGTGTTTTGAATGCCCCGTATTGATTGGATCCTGCCGGGCCTCTAATCCATGGGGAACAAGATGGGCCGATCATCGCGAGGCAGGAGTAGTAATTTATGAATTCCAACGTCGATCTTTCGTCCGCCGAGAACCTCAACGAGGCTCTGAGGCTCTATCGCCGCCTCGTCCTCGGTATAGGCGCCATAGCCGTCATCGGTTTCGTGGCCGTGATCTTGTTGGCCAAGCTGGGTACGGCGCTATCGCCGCCATACGGGATTTACATCTTCGGCGAAGGATTGGGGACCTGGGGCCTGATCGCGGTGGTAGCGGCGCTCGTCGCTCAGGTCTGGTGGCACGGGCGCGCGATCGGGAAATTGCTGAATGACCCGGCTCTGAAATCTGAACCTGCAGTCGGGCTGATGTCGGCACCAACCGTGATCGCACAGCGCGCCCATGCCATGGGCATGGAGTGGAGCGGCTTTTTCGGTCCGTTGCGACCAGCGAAAAAACGGCGCTGACGACACCGCTTCTCGCCGCTGCGTGTCAGCTAAATCCACGCGCCCGCGTCGGCGATTGCGGCCATTCCTTGACAATCCGTGGTTAACAGTATAGGAACGAAAAGGGAACAAAAACCTTGTGGGAAAAGCCAGCCGCGGCAAGCCAGGATTGTGCGCGGCCTGTAAGGTGAACGACTTGAAATTTGTTTCGGATGAGCACGGAGAAGTGTCATGGCGGGTAGCGTCAACAAGGTCATTCTGGTCGGTAACCTCGGCGCGGACCCTGAAATCCGCCGCCTGAATTCCGGTGATCCGGTCGTCAACATCCGCATCGCCACGTCGGAAAGCTGGCGCGACAAGAACTCCGGCGAGCGCAAGGAAAAGACCGAATGGCACAACGTGGTCATTTTCAATGACCAGATCGCCAAGGTCGCCGAGCAGTACCTGAAGAAGGGCATGAAGGTTTACGTCGAAGGCCAGCTGCAGACACGCAAATGGCAAGACCAGACCGGCGCCGACAAGTACACGACCGAAGTCGTGCTGCAGAAATTCCGCGGCGAGCTGCAGATGCTCGATTCTCGCGGCGAGGGCGGCGGTCAAGTCGGCAACTATGCCGGCGGCGGCGGCGCGAGCCGTGGCTCGGATTTCGGCCAGTCTGGCCCCAATGAGAGCTTCAACCGCGGCGGCAATAGCGGTGGCGGCGGTTCCAAGGGCGGCGGTGGCGGCGGCTCGTCGCGCGAACTGGACGACGAAATCCCGTTCTGAGCTGACGATAGTCAGCGATATCTGAGGAGAGGGTGCGGTGTCGCTCGGACCGCTTCTGTCGGCGAGCCCTCCCATTCCATGGCACGCCTTCGCGGCCCTTGCCGCGCTGGCCGTTGGCGCTACGCAACTGGCGCTGCCGAAAGGCACGACGTGTCATCGTGTCGTCGGCTATACTTGGGCGGCGCTGATGCTGGTCGTCGCCATCTCCAGTTTCTGGATCCAGCAGATACGCCTCGTCGGTCCGTTCAGCCCGATCCATCTCTTGTCGATTTTAGTGTTGATCGCCGTGCCGCTGGCGGTCTGGCACGCGCATATGCATCGGGTCGCCAAACATCGCAGGGTCATGATATCGCTGTATGTTTTCGCCCTGATCGGCGCCGGCGTGTTCACGCTGCTGCCGGGGCGGATCATGCACACGGTCGTCTTCGGCCAGTGGCGCTTTCTGAAAGGAAGATTGCCGTGAAAGCACGGATTAAATGGGTCGAGGAGCGCACCTTCGTCGGCGAGTCCGGCAGCGGCCACAAACTGGTGCTGGGGACCGCCCCCGGGCCGGAAGGCAAGACGCCAGGTCCGAGCCCGATGGAGCTGGTGCTGATCGGCACCGGCGGCTGCTCGGCCTATGATGTCGTCCACATCCTCGAAAAAGGCCGCGAGGCGATCGAGGACTGTTTTGTCGAACTCGACGCCGACCGGGCCGAAACCGACCCGAAAGTCTTCACCCGCATCCACATGCATTTCATCGTCACGGGCCACGCGCTGTCGCACGACAAGGTCCAGCGCGCCATCAACCTGTCGATCGAGAAATACTGCTCGGCCTCGGCCATGCTGGCCAAGACGGCTGTCATCACCCACGATTTCGAGGTCGTCGATACGGCGGTGGAGCAGGGAGCAGGGAGCAGGGAGCAGGGGCTGCCGTTTACCCCGCCATCAGCGCCTTGATGCCATCCGCGACGAACTGAACCGCAAGCGCGGCCAGGATGACGCCGAGCAGGCGGGTGAGGATCGAGCGGCCGGTCTGGCCGAGGATGCGGTCGATGCGCTCCGACAGCACGAACACCAGATAGGTGATGGCAAGGCAGACGAAGATGATGCCGACCAGCGCCGCTTGTGCTGCAAAACCCTGAAACGAGCCCGACAGTAGCACGGTCGCCGAAATCGCACCGGGGCCGGCGATCAGCGGGATCGCCAGCGGGAAGGCCGCGATGTTGTGGATCATGTCCTTGGTGATGGCGACGTCGCCGATCTTCTCCTTGCGGTCCTGGCGGCGCTCGAACACCATTTCGAACGCGATGAAGAACAGCAAAAACCCGCCGGCGACGCGGAAAGCCGGCAGCGTGATGCCGAACACCGACAGGATGGAGGCCCCGGCCACCGCAAACAGCGCCATCACCAGGAAGCCGATGATCGAGGCGCGCACCGAAACCTGCTGACGTTCCTCGCGGTTCATGCCGCGTGTCACCGCGAGGAAGAGCGGCGCGAGACCTGGCGGGTCGATGGTCACCAGAATGGTGACGAAGGCGTTGAACAGGCTGTCGAAACTCGGCATCGCTGACCCCTCCCGCCGGGCCGGACCCCTGCGCCACGATAGTGGTAGAGCAAAGCCTGGCCGGTGGGAACCGTCTGAGATGGCGATACCGGAGACGCCGGCAGTGTTAGGCGGCAGCGTTGCAACAGGCCTCCAGGCGATAGCCGTCGGGATCGACGATGAAGGCAGCGTAATAGTTCTCGCCATAGTCGGCGCGCAGCCCCGGCGCGCCATTGTCGCTGCCGCCTGCACGCAAGGCGTCGGCGTGAAAGGCGTCGACGCTCCGCCTGGTCGGCGCGGTAAAGCAGAAATGCAGACCGGACTTCTCGTCCGACGGCACTGGCTGCTCCGCGTCGTTCACCCACAGCCCGACGGCTTGCGCACCATAACCCAATGAGCCTGGCGACTGGCTGAGGCAGGAATAACCGAGCGGCTTTAGCGCGGCATCGTAGAAGGGGTTCGAAAAGTTGGTGTCGCGGACACCGATCGAGACATGGTCAAGCATGTTTTTTCAACCTTTTTTGCAATATGTTGCGTCATCAGTCCTGGGCGACGCGGCGCGCCAGGAACTCGACTTCGAGACGCCATGTCTTGCGATCGTCGTGCGAACGCTCGCCGAGCCAGCGGAAGCTGTCTTTGGTGATGCGTGAAAAGCTCCAGCGGACCGAGGAACCAGTGCCGTCGGCGCCGACCTGCACAATCGTGTCGCCTTCGGCGCGACCAAGCTGGCGGCTGTAGTATTGGTTGCGCGGGTCGCTCCAGAAGATGTGCCAGGCATCCGAGCCGGGATCATAGGCCCGCAGCGTTGTGCCATAGAAAGTCCATTTGCCGAGAGAAGGCGAGGGGCCGGCATCCCGCGCGGGCAGGATCCATACATCCTGGATCGCCCTGCCTTCCAGGACCCAGCCGAAATGCACCTCGCCGCGTCCGGTGAGAACCGTGCCGTCCTCGAGATGGCGCGTGGCATCGAATGTCCAGGCGCCGACGAAGCGGCCGTAGAGATCCAGCTTTTCAGCCAGGCCGGGATTGGGGCCGTCGCTGTGGAGCGCTTCGGCAAAGGAGGATGCACCGATCATACTTGCTGCCTTCGTTGTGTCAGGAGGCTGCAAGCGATAGGCCCCGGCAGGGTGTCGCGCTTGGGAAAAATTGCTATCTTTCAAGCCATGACGACGAGCCAACAAAACCTGGCATCGGGGCAGGGTTGGTATGTCTGTGACGTGCTGTGCACGGCCGGCGCCGGCGACCGCCCATTCGAGGAGGCGCACGACACCTTCTGCGTTGCCGCTGTCACCAGCGGCACCTTCCGCTACCGCACCAGGCAAGGCGCCGCCATGCTGGCGCCGGGCGCGATCCTGCTCGGCAATGTCGGCGCCTGCTATGAATGCGGGCATGAGCATGGCGCCGGCGACCGTTGCCTGTCCTTCCACTTCGCACCGGCCTATCTCGACCGCATCGCCAGCGACGTGCCCGGCGCGAGCAAGCCCGCCTTCGGCGTGCCGCATCTGCCGCCTTTGCCGGCGCTCGCATCGCTGCTGGCCGAGGCGGAAGCGGCGCGCGAGATGGTCGACATCGACGCCTTTGAAGAGCTTGGCCTGCGAATTGCCGGCGCAGCACTGGCTGTTGCCGGCGCAGCACTGCCTGTGGCCAGCGATGCGGTGCCTGGCGTTCGACCGCCGAGCCGCCGCGACCAGAAACGGGTTGCCGAGGCGGTGCGGCAGATCGAGCTCAATGCCGACAGGCCGGTCTCGCTTTCCGAGCTTGCCTGCGCGACGGCGACCAGCCCGTATCATTTCCTGCGCACCTTCCGGCAGGTCGCCGGCATGACGCCCTATCAGTTTCTGCTGAGAACCCGGCTGCACCGCGCGGCGGTGCGGCTGCGCATGTCAGGCGATGCCATCTCGGCAATCGCCTTCGAGGCCGGTTTCAACGATTTGTCGACGTTCAACCGCCGTTTCCGGCGCGTCATGGGTGAGACGCCTGGCCACTATCGCTCCCGGCGGGTGGCTACCCGCTGACGCGTCTGTCTGCCTCCAGATACGCTCTTGACTTGGAAAACTGTCCTTCGCAGGCTTTTGCCCCTGGCGGCGGCGAATGCGTTATGGCCAAATCGTCGCAATCAGAGGTATCCATTTGAATTTACCACTGAAATTGTCGTTGGAAAAGCAGCACGAATATTGGAGTTTCGGCCGTGCTTCCTATATAAGCGGTCAATGATTCCTGATTAGATTGTGATCCGATTTGACCGACCAAAAACCCCCGCGCGGCGCCGACGGCGGCCCCACCGGCATCGAGCCCATCTCCATCATCGAGGAGATGCAGAGCTCCTACCTCTCTTATGCCATGAGCGTGATCGTCAGCCGTGCGCTGCCCGATGTGCGCGACGGCCTGAAGCCGGTGCACCGCCGCATTCTCTATGCGGCGCATGAGAGCGGTTACCACTGGAACCGCAAATATGTGAAGTCGGCCCGCCCGGTCGCCGACGTGATGGGTAAATACCATCCGCATGGCGACGCCTCGATCTACGACGCCTTGGTGCGCATGGCGCAGGACTGGTCGCTGCGCGTTCCGCTGATCGACGGGCAGGGTAATTTCGGCTCCATCGACGGCGATCCGCCGGCGGCGATGCGCTACACCGAATCGCGGCTGACCAAGGTCGCACATGAGCTGCTGGAGGACATCGACAAGGAAACCGTCGATTTCCAGGAGACTTATGACGCCTCCGACACCGAGCCGAAGGTGCTGCCGGCTCGCTTCCCCAACCTTCTGGTCAACGGTTCCGGCGGCATTGCCGTCGGCATGGCCACCAATATCCCGCCGCATAATCTGGCCGAGATCTGCAACGGCGCCATCGCCATCATCGACAATCCGGCGATCGATTTGCCGGCGCTGATGGAGATCATTCCGGGTCCCGATTTCCCGACCGGCGGCATCGTGCTCGGCCGTTCCGGCATCTACAGCGCCTATGCGACGGGTCGTGGCTCCATCGTCATGCGCGGCAAGGTCAATGTCGAGCAGCGCGGCAACGACCGTGAATCGATCATCATCACGGAAGTCCCGTACCAGGTGAACAAGGCCTCGATGATCGAGAAAATGGCCGAGCTGGTGCGCGACAAGCGCATCGAAGGCATTTCCGACATTCGCGACGAAAGCGACCGCCAGGGCTACCGCGTCGTCATCGAGCTGAAGCGCGACGCTGTCGCCGACGTCATTCTCAACCAGCTTTACCGCTTCACGCCGCTGCAAACCTCCTTCGGCGCCAATATGGTGGCGCTGAACGGCGGCAAGCCGGAAGTGATGAACCTGACCGACATGCTGAAGGCGTTTGTCAGCTTCCGCGAAGAGGTGATTAGCCGGCGCACGAAATTCCTGCTGCGCAAGGCGCGCGACCGCGCCCACGTGCTGGTCGGCCTCGCCATCGCCGTCGCCAACATCGACGAAGTGATCAAGCTGATCCGCACCGCGCCCGATCCGCAGACGGCGCGCGAGCAGTTGATGGAGCGGCGCTGGCCCTCCGGGGACGTGGAGTCATTGATTCTGCTTATCGACGATCCGCGCCATCGCATCAATGAGGATGGCACCTACAACCTCTCCGAGGAACAGGCGCGCGCAATCCTCGAACTGCGCCTGCAGCGCCTGACCGCGCTCGGCCGTGACGAAATCGCCGACGAGCTGAACACGATCGGCGACGAGATCAAGGATTACCTCGACATTCTGTCGTCCCGCGCCCGCATCCAGCAGATCGTCAAGGACGAGCTTGCCGCCGTGCGCGACGAGTTCGGCACGCCGCGCCGCACCGAGCTCACCGACGGCGGCGCCGACATGGAAGACGAGGACCTGATCCAGCGCGAGGACATGGTCGTCACCGTCAGCCATTCCGGCTACATCAAGCGCGTGCCGCTGTCGCTCTACCGGGCGCAACGCCGCGGCGGCAAGGGCCGCTCCGGTATGTCGACCAAGGAAGAGGATTTCGTCACCCGGCTGTTTGTGGCCAACACGCATACGCCGGTGCTGTTCTTCTCCTCGCGCGGCATCGTCTACAAGGAAAAGGTCTGGCGGCTGCCAATCGGCAATCCGCAGTCGCGCGGCAAGGCGCTGATCAACATGCTGCCGCTGGAGCAGGGCGAGCGCATCACCACCATCATGCCGCTGCCCGAGGACGAGACCAGCTGGGGCGAACTCGACGTCATGTTCGCCACCACGCGCGGCACCGTGCGCCGCAACAAGCTGTCCGAATTCGTCCAGGTCAACCGCAATGGCAAGATCGCCATGAAGCTGGAGGAGGAGGGCGACGAGATTCTCGGCGTCGAGACCTGCACAGACAATGACGATGTGCTTTTGACCGCCAGCTCCGGCCAGTGCATCCGCTTCCGCGTTGGCGATGTGCGCGTCTTCCAGAGCCGCAATTCGGTCGGCGTGCGCGGCATAAGCATGGCCGAGACCGACCGCATCATCTCCATGTCGGTGATCGAGCATGTCGATGCTTCACCGGCGGAACGCTCCGCCTACCTCAAGCGGGCAGCACTGGAGCGGCGGCTTGCCGCCGAGGTGACCGGCGAGGAAGAAGAGATTGCACTCACCAATGAGGAGATTGGCGAGGAGACTGAGCTTTCCGACAGCCGTTACGAAGAGCTCAAGGCGCATGAGCAGTATGTGCTGACGGTGACCGAATATGGCTACGGCAAGCGCTCGTCATCCTACGATTTCCGCCTGACCGGACGCGGCGGCAAAGGCATCCGCGCCACCGACGTGTCGAAGGTGGCCGAGATCGGCCAGCTGGTGGCGACTTTCCCGGTCGGCAATGACGACCAGATCATGCTGGTTTCGGATGGCGGCACGGTCATCCGGGTGCCGGTCAACGGTATCCGTTTCGCCAGCCGCGCGACCAAGGGCGTGACCATCTTCAACACCGCCGAAGGCGAGAAGGTGGTTTCGGTCGAACGGATTTCGGAGCCGCAGGCCGACGAGGATGTCGAAGAGGGTGTCATTGAGGCCGGCGCCGGAGATGCCGTACCGGACAGCACCGAATAGGTTTGAGCAACAACGCCGGCCCGATGGGCCGGCGCAAACAAGAAACTAGCAATAAATCAGGGGCGATGGTGGGGCCAGCGAGCGCCGAAACCTTCGAACCGCTTTGTGCGGACACGGACGCGCTCTGCCTCGCTATGCAATCCGAATGCGGTGGCGATCAGCATGGCGACGGTCATTGCGGTGGCGAGCATGTAGATCAGCATGTGCGTGTTCTCCTGCGCCTATCCAACGGTTAGATCGGGTTTTGGTTTCATCTTCCGAAGTGCAAACTAGCGAACGCGGCGTGAAGTCTTCGTGATCAAGGCATTCATCTGTCGTTCATGTCTGCGAAAAGGTTCACGCAGATGTTCCCAATCGCATTTGCCTTCCGCCCAATGCCCCGCTAGAAGCACCTCCCATGACCGATCGCATCGCCCTTTATGCCGGCTCCTTCGACCCGCTGACCAACGGCCATCTCGATGTGCTGAAGGCATCGCTGGCTGTCGCCGACACGGTATATGCGGCGATCGGCACCCATCCCGGCAAGACGCCGCTGTTTTCCTTCGACGAACGGGTGAAGCTGATCGAGGCCGCGACGAACGCCGAATTCGGCCGCGACGGAGCCCGGATCAAGGTCGTCGCCTTTGACGGGCTGGTCATCGACGCGGCCCGCAAGCATGGCGCCTCGATCATGATCCGCGGCCTGCGCGACGGCACCGATCTCGATTACGAGATGCAGATGGCCGGCATGAACGAGACCATGGCGCCGGAACTGCAGACGGTTTTTCTGCCCGCCAGTCCATCGGTACGCACCATTACCGCCACACTTGTGCGCCAGATAGCCTCGATGGGCGGAGACATCCGTCCCTTCGTACCGGCCGCCGTTGCCGGCGCGCTCACCGCCAAATTCGCGAAATAGTGCATGTCGCCCAAAAGTGGATGCCGGTTTTGGGGCAACGACATGCACCCTAACAAAGACCTTCGGAGATCCCTTATGCAGCTGAAAAAGCTCGCCTCGTTCCTCGTCGTGCTTGCCGGTCTCGTGACCGCATCCGTTTCGGCCTTCGCCGCCGAACCGGAAAACACCATGGTCATCACCTTGAAGAACGGCGACGTCACCG
The DNA here is from genome assembly GCF_030323165.1 of Mesorhizobium sp. C416B. Lineage (NCBI taxonomy): Bacteria > Pseudomonadati > Pseudomonadota > Alphaproteobacteria > Hyphomicrobiales > Phyllobacteriaceae > Mesorhizobium > Mesorhizobium sp. C416B. The sequence continues at coordinate 376,415 of NZ_CP100471.1, read as the reverse complement.
TCGCGCTACGCCCCGACCTGGCACCCAAGCATGTCGCCCAGATCAAGAAGCTGGTGCGCGAAGGCGCTTATAACGATGTCGCATTCCACCGCGTCATCAACGGCTTTATGGCGCAGACCGGCGACGTCAAGTTCGGCAACATGAAGAAGGGGTTCAGCCCCGAGGCCGTCGGCACCGGCGGTTCAGACCTGCCCGACCTGCCGGCGGAATTCTCGCAGAGCGAACATTTTAAGCGCGGCACGCTCGGTATGGCCCGTTCGCAGGACCCGAACTCCGCCAATTCGCAGTTCTTCATCATGTTCGCGCCGGCGCCGAACCTCGATGGCCAGTACACCATCGTCGGCAATGTCGTCAGCGGCATAGAGCTGGTGGACAACATCAAGAAGGGCAACGAGGCGGACAACGGCACGGTCAGTGAGCCCGACCGCATGATCAAGGTACGCATCGCCGCCGACAAGTAAACCTATCAAATCATTCTGTTTTCTGAGATAAAGGATATCCGACATGGCTGAGATCAAGGACCGCGAAAACGCGCTCATCCTGGAAACGACCAAGGGCAAGGTCGTCATTGAACTGTTCCCCGACCTGGCCCCGGGCCACGTCGCCCGGATCAAGGAACTGGCCCGCGAAGGCGCCTATGACGGCGTGGTTTTCCACCGCGTCATCGAAGGCTTCATGGCGCAGACCGGTGACGTCAAGTTCGGCAATTCGACCAAGCCCACTTTTGCCCCCTCCCGCGCGGGCATGGGCGGCTCGGAAAAGCCGGACCTGAAGGCTGAGTTCTCCAACGCCAACCATGGTCGCGGCACCTGCTCGATGGCCCGTTCGCAGAACCCGAACTCGGCCAATTCGCAGTTCTTCATCTGCTTCGACGATGCCGCTTTCCTCAACCGCCAGTACACGGTCTGGGGCCAGGTCATCGAAGGCATGGACAATGTCGACAAGATCAAGCGCGGCGAGCCGGTGGTCGATCCCGACAAGATCGTGTCGCTGAAGGTCGCGGCCGACGTCAGGTAAGGACAAACGAAGATGATGGGCTTGGTCTGGTCGCTGCTCGGCATCCTGTCAGGCGCCTTCATCGCCGTCCAGGCGCCGATCAACTCGCAGCTGGCGCGCGGCCTGGGGCTCCCGGTCGCGGCTGCTGCGTTTTCGTTCCTGTCGGGCGCGATCGTGCTTGGTATCATCTCCATTGCCGTTGTGCGGCTGCAGGACATCTCGCTCGACTGGAAGGCGCCGGCGCCTTGGCTGTTCATCGCCGGCGGCATGCTCGGCGGTTTCTATGTTACCCTGTCAACCATTCTTACGCCGCGCATTGGTGCAGCCGCGTTGATGGCGTTCCTGGTTGCCGGCCAGTTGCTGGCCGGCATGCTGATCGATCGCGTCGGCTTTCTCGGCGTGGCGGTGCGCGAGATTTCGCTCGGCCGCATCGCCGGCGCGGTGCTGCTGTTGGCCGGAGCGCTGCTCGTCCGGCTCTACTGATGCGCGTCGATCTCTTCGACTTCGACCTGCCGGAGGAGCGCATCGCGCTGCGCCCGGCCGAGCCGCGCGACAGCGCCAGAATGCTGGTGGTCAGGCCAGGCGAAGACTTTGCGGACCGCGCGGTGCGCGACCTTCCGTCCTTGCTCAGAACGGGCGACGTGCTGGTCTTCAACGACACCAAGGTCATTCCTGCCCAGTTGAGAGGCATCAGGCGGCGCGGCGAAGCGCAGGCGCAGGTCGACGCCACGCTGCATATGCGCATGGCGCCGGACCGCTGGCTGGCCTTCATGCGGCCGGGCAAGCGCATCGCCGCCGGCGACCGCATCCATTTCGGCCATGACGGCAATTCCTGTTTTCTCGGCCAACTCGACGCCACGGTCATCGAGAAGGGCGACGCCGGCGAGGCGTTGCTCGGCTTCGACCTCTCCGGCCCATTTCTCGACGAAGCGCTGCGCGCCGTCGGCCACATCCCGCTGCCCCCCTATATCGCCTCCAAGCGCGACGACGACGCACGCGACCTGACGGATTACCAGACAATCTATGCCAAGGAGGAGGGCGCAGTCGCTGCCCCCACCGCAGGCCTGCATTTTACGCCGGAGCTGTTTGCCGCGCTGGATGCAAAAGGCATCGAACGCCGCTTCGTCACCTTGCATGTCGGCGCCGGCACCTTCCTGCCGGTCAAGGCGGACGACACCGCTGACCACAAGATGCATGCCGAGACCGGCTCGGTCAGCGAAGCAACAGCCGACGCTCTGAATGGCGCCAAGGCGCGGGGCGGGCGCATCATCGCTGTCGGCACGACCTCGCTGCGCCTGCTGGAGAGCGCGGCACGGCCTGATGGCTCGCTGACCGCCTGGTCCGGCCCGACCGACATCTTCATCACGCCGGGCTATCGCTTCCGCACCGCCGATCTGCTGATGACCAATTTCCATCTGCCGCGTTCGACGCTGTTCATGCTGGTTTCGGCCTTCAGCGGCCTAGATACGATGCGTGCGGCCTATGCTCATGCCATCGGGAACAATTACAGGTTCTATTCCTACGGAGATGCAAGCCTGCTTTATCGAGCGGAGATGAGCGATGGACGATGATCTGCAAGCCTTTGATCGCGAGAGCCTGATCGCCGAAGTGAAGAAACTCCGTGCCGGCATACGCCAGCATCGAGATTCTACCGGCCATGATTTATGCTGGCATCATCCCAACCTGTGGGACCTGCTGCCGGAAAAGACCGATCCATCGATTGCCGTGCCGCCATGGCCGAAATTCATGCGCGGCTGCATCCAATACCGCCAGTCGCTCGACAGGCAGGCGCCAGGCGCGCCTGTCCATGACAAGGAATTCAATGGCTGAGACATTCACCTTCAAGATCCTCGCCACCGACGGCAAGGCGCGGCGCGGTTCCATCACCATGCCGCGCGGCGAAATCCGCACGCCGGCCTTCATGCCGGTCGGCACCGGCGGCACGGTCAAGGCCATGTATATGGACCAGGTGCGCGGCGTCGGCGCCGACATCATCCTGGGCAATACCTATCATCTGATGCTGCGCCCCGGCGCCGAGCGCGTGGCGCGGCTTGGTGGGTTGCATGAATTCGCCCGCTGGCCGCAGCCGATCCTGACCGACAGTGGCGGTTTTCAGGTCATGTCGCTGTCGAAGCTCAGAAAATTGACCGAGAAGGGCGTCACCTTTCGCTCGCACATTGACGGCGCTGCCTACGAGATGTCGCCGGAGCGCTCGATCGAGATCCAGGGCCTGCTCGATTCCGACATCCAGATGCAGCTCGACGAATGCACAGCGCTGCCGGCCGACCTCAAGCAGATCGAGCGCGCGATGGAGCTGTCGCTGCGCTGGGCCGAGCGCTGCAAGACAGCGTTCGGCGATCAGCCCGGCAAGGCGATGTTCGGCATCGTCCAGGGTGGCGACAACGCAGCTCTCAGGGTGCGTTCGGCGCAGGCGCTGAGCGCGATGGAGCTGAAGGGCTATGCGGTCGGCGGCCTGGCCGTCGGCGAACCGCAAGCGGTGATGCTGGATATGCTGGAGATCACCTGTCCGGAATTGCCTGACAACAAGCCTCGATATCTCATGGGCGTCGGCACGCCGGACGACATCGTGAAATCGGTGGCGCGCGGCATCGACATGTTCGACTGCGTGATGCCGACCCGCGCCGGCCGCCATGGCCTGGCCTATACCAGGCGCGGCAAGGTCAATCTCAGGAATGCCCGCCACGCGGACGATCCGCGGCCGCTGGATGAGGAGAGCGACTGCCCGGCCGCGCGCGACTACTCACGCGCCTATCTGCACCATCTCGTGCGCTCGCAAGAGGCGCTGGGGGCGATGCTTCTGACCTGGAACAACCTGTCCTACTATCAGAAGCTGATGCAGGACATTCGCGCCGCGATCGAGGCCCGGGCCTTTGAGGCGCGCACGGCTGAGATTTCCGAGGCATGGGCGAGGGGTGATAGTCCGGTGCTGTAGCCGGGCCTCAGGTACTGAGCGAATTCGCTGCGCGCAAGCTGCAGCCGGTGATCTGAAAGCTGCCGTCGGGCTGCTGTTCCAGCGTGTAGACCGCCTCATAGTCCTTGCCGTCGGGTCCGACGATCAGCACTTGCTGGATTAGCGAAGTTGGCCCCATCTGCTCGACCTTGCCGAAGGAATAGCTCTGCGGCTGGCGCACCGGCGGATAGCCGTTGGTCACCATGTTCATGAAGGTGTCGACGGTCGGAAAGATGCGCTTCACATTCGGAGCGGCGAAACTGTACGCCTTGGCGCCATCATTGGCGATGAGTGCCTTCAACTGACCATCGATGACGGCCTGGCCGGCCTTGACTTCCGCATCACCGGCAAGGGCTGCCGAGACGAACAACGCGAACAGCAATGAAACGACTGCGAATGCGATGCGGCGCATGGCCTGTCTCCATTGTCCTCAACAAAACCTGTCCCAGGACGCATCATACCATACGCTTGGCGGAGCCTCACGGTTTCAGCAACCGCAATATTTGCCACGCAAGTGCCACAAGATCATGCTTAAGCCTCCTTTAACGCGAGGCGCGCATCGTAGGGACGGGTGGGGACCCGTTCGCGCAACCAGGGGACGACCATGTTCAAGCAGCCGATCGACCGGCGCCTTTTGCTGAAGGGCGCGGCAAGCCTCGCAGTTTTGGCTCCCTTGCCCGCCTGGGCAAGCACCGGGCCGACTGTCACGGAAGTCGCCTTCGATCCCGCCATTCCAGCGCTCGGCAACCCCGATGGCGACGTCACCATCGCCGAATTCGTCGACTATCAATGCCCGATCTGCAAGCTCGTCTTCGTCGAACTGAAGAAGTTGATGGAAGAGGACAACGGCGTCCGGCTTGTGATGAAGGACTGGCCGATCTTCGGCGACGTGTCGCGCGACGCGGCGCGGGTGACGCTGCTGAGCGGCGAACACTATGGCGCGGCGGTCGATGCGCTGATGACCAACCAGCGCGGCCTTTCGGAACGCCGCACCAACGACATCCTTTCTTCCGTCGGTGTCGATGTGGCGATGGTGCGTGCCGACCTCGCCATCCGTGAACCCGACATCGACGCTGCCCTTGTCCGCACCGAAGCCCAGGCGACGGCTTTCAAGCTGCGCGGCACGCCAGCCCTGGTCATCGGCGGCAACTTGTATCGGCGCGGCATGCCGGTGTCCGAACTGAGACAAGCCGTCGCCAAGGCGCGCTCGGCCTGATGCTTGAAAGCCGGGCGGCAGTCTGCCACAAGGGCCGCTTGTGTGCTGAAGCTTGATCGGGACCGGCAATGAAGACGTTTTTCATGCAGATAAAGTGCGATCTGGGCAAGTCCTATGAGGTCGCCAGCGCGCTCGCCGATGCCGAAATCGCCTCGGAAATCTACTCGACCGCCGGCAATTACGACCTGCTTGCCAAATTCTACGTCGACGACGAGGAAGATGTCGGCCACTTCGTCAACGAGAAGGTGCAGATTATTCCCGGAATCAAGGACACCTTCACGGTCGTCACTTTCCGCGCATTCTAAAGCAATTCCAGGAAAAGTGTGAAGCGGTTTTCCGTCCGGAATTGCGGCAAAGCAAAAAGCCATGGCAGGTCGCCGTTTCCATGAAACGGTGAACTGCTATGGCCGCATCAGGCACTTGCCCGGCGACAAGGCAGAGCCTGATTAAGGTCCTGTTCCGACTGCCCGAATTTTGGGCAGTCGGAACATACTGATCGCCGATATCCTCCAAATCACCGATTGCGCTTGATTTTCTCCCGCGACGCCAGTGAAATGGCGTCACAGGGGAGTATGCGATTGGCAGCGTTCGATGAAATGCTTCCGGAAGTTTCCGGGCTTAGACAACCGTATACGGCTTACGACCGCTGGCTGAAGGAGCAGGACCCGGCCAGGCTTACCGAAAAGATGCAGGACGCCGAGCGCGTCTTCCGCAAGACCGGCATTACCTTCGCCGTCTATGGCGAGCAGGAAGCCTCCGAGCGGCTGATCCCCTTCGACATCGTGCCGCGCATCATCTCCGGCAATGAATGGCGAAGGCTGACGCAAGGCATCGAGCAGCGCGTGCAGGCGCTGAACGCTTTCCTCGACGACATTTACCACCGCCAGGAAATCCTGCGCGCCGGCCGCGTGCCGAGGGAGCTGATCGCCAGGAACGAGGCGTTCCTGCCGGAAATGATCGGAGTGCGGCCACCGGCCGGCGTCTACACCCACATTATCGGCGTCGATATCGTCCGCATCTCGGAGAACGAGTTCTACGTGCTGGAGGACAATGCGCGCACGCCGTCGGGGGTCTCCTACATGCTGGAGAACCGCGAGACGATGATGCAGCTCTTTCCCGAACTGTTCCAGCAGATCAAGGTGCGGCCGGTGGAGAATTATCCGCAATTGCTGCGCCAGTCGCTGGCGGCAGTGCGGCCGCAAAGCACCAAGGGCGCACCGACCATTGCCGTGCTGACGCCGGGCAGCTTCAACTCCGCCTATTTCGAACATGCCTTCCTCGCCGACCAGATGGGCGTGCAACTGGTCGAAGGCCAGGATCTGCGCGTTGTAGACGGCCACGTCGCTATGCGCACGACCGAAGGCTACAAGCAGATCGACGTGCTTTACCGGCGCGTCGACGATTCCTTCCTCGATCCGCTGACCTTCCGGCCGGACTCGGCCCTTGGCGTGCCTGGCATCATGGACGTCTACCGCGCCGGCAACATCACCATCGCCAACGCGCCGGGAACCGGCATCGCCGACGACAAGGCGATTTATTCCTACATGCCCGACATCGTCGAGTTCTACACCGGCCGCAAAGCCATCCTCGGCAACATCCCGACCTGGCGCTGCTCGGAGCCCGACAGCCTGAAATACGTGCTCGAACACATCCATGAGCTGGTCATCAAGGAAGTGCACGGCTCCGGCGGCTACGGCATGCTGGTGGGGCCGGCTGCGACCAAGAAGGAATGCCAGGATTTCGCCAAGAAGCTGCAGGCGAAGCCTTCCAACTACATCGCCCAGCCGACGCTGGCGCTGTCGACCTGCCCGATCCTGACAGAAAAAGGCCTGTCGCCGCGCCATGTCGACTTGCGACCCTATGTTCTGGTCTCCGACCGAATCCAGATCGTGCCCGGCGGCTTGACGCGGGTGGCGCTGAAGGAGGGGTCGTTGGTCGTGAATTCCTCGCAAGGCGGCGGGACGAAGGATACGTGGGTGTTGGACGATTAGGTAGGCAGTAGGCAGTAGGCAGTAGGCAGTAGGCAGTAGGCAGTAGGCAGTAGAGGGACAAGAAATGCCATATTCCACAGAGATTCAAATGCTTACTAATCCCTACTCACTATTCCCTACTCACTAGCCCGAAGGGTCTTGCCATGCTTCTCGGCCGCACCGCCAACGGGCTCTACTGGATGAACCGTTATATCGAGCGGGCGGAAAACATGGCGCGTCTGGTCGATGCCGGCCTTCGCATGGCGCTGACCCGCACCCAGAGCGCGTCGGAAGAGTGGAATTCGGTGCTGCTCAGCGCCGGCTCCGACGTCACCTTCACGCAGAAATACAAGGACTACACCGCCGCCAATGTCGCCGACTTCCTGCTGCGCGACACCTCGAACCCGTCGAGCACGATGTCGGCGATCGAGACCGCTCGCAACAATGCCCGCATGGTGCGCACCGCGCTGACGCGCGAGACCTGGGAGAGCATCAACGAAGCCTGGATGGCCCTGAAGCGCATGCTGGCAAAGCCGATCGACGAGCGCGACCTGCCGAGTGTGCTCGACGCCATCAAACGCGAGACGGCGCTGATCCGCGGCTCGTTCTACGGCACGATGCTGCGCAACGAGATCTTCGACTTCTCACAACTCGGCACCTATGTCGAGCGGGCCGACAACACGGCACGCATCCTCGACGTGAAATACTACGTGCTGCTGCCGTCGATCTCCTGGGTCGGCTCGAGCCTCGACAACTACCAATGGGAATCGATCCTGCGCTCGGTGTCGGCGCACCGTTCCTATCGCTGGGTCTATGAGGCCGACTACAAACCCACCAACATTGCCGACTATCTGATCCTCAATGTGCGCATGCCGCGTTCGCTGACCTTCTGTTATCGTTTTCTTGCCGAGCATCTGAAGTTCCTCGGCGACGACTATGGCGACCGTCATGCCTGCCACGCCACCGTCGACAGGACACAGGCGATGCTGCAGGCAGGGTCGATCAAGGACATATTCGACGCCGGCCTGCACGAATTCCTGGCCAGGTTCATTCAAGACAACACCAAGCTTGGCGAAGAGATCGCACAAGATTACCGGTTCAATTGAGCATGATCGCGAACCGGAGGGCCGCGCTAGCGACAAGTGGGACCCGGTTTTCGGATAAGATCATGCTTACAAACGGAAAATAGGCATGCGGCTCAAGATCACCCACCGTACCGAATACCGCTACGACGCGCCGGTGCACTATCTGTTGCAGCGGCTACGCCTGTTACCGGTCAGTGGCCCGACGCAGACCGTTCTGTCCTGGGCGCTGAAGATCGAGGGCGCGCGCGAGGAAGTCCGCTTTAACGACCATTTCGGCAACGATAACAGGCTGTTGAGCGTCGAGGGCGAGCGCGACTTCATCACCGTCGAGGCCTCCGGCGAGGTTGTCACGCGCGACACAGCGGGCGTCTCGGGTCCGCATCACGGCTTTGCGCCGCTGTGGCTGTTCAGCCAGGAGACAGCTTTGACCATCCCCGGCGAGGGCATAAGCGAGCTTGCCGCGGCGGTCGGCAAAGGTACCGACATCGAAAGGCTGCATCGGCTGATGGCGCTGATCGTCGAGCGCGTCGCCTACACGCCGGGCACCACCAGCGTGACGACCCCGGCGGAAGAGGCATTGGCGCTGAAGACCGGCGTTTGCCAGGATCACAGCCACATCTTTGTCACCGCAGCCCGCGTCATGGGTTTTCCGGCCCGCTATGTCAGTGGCTATCTGATGATGGATGCGGCCATCGAGCAGGCGGCAAGCCATGCCTGGGCCGAAGCTCATGTTCAGGGTCTCGGCTGGGTCGCCTTCGACGCCGCCAACGGCATTTCCCCCGATGAACGCTATGTCAGGGTAGCCACCGGCCGTGATTATCGCGACGCCTCGCCGGTGTCGGGAATTCGACTGGGACAGGCGGAGGAACAGCTTGCAGTCACCGTCACGGTAGAGCAGTAGTCTCCGGCAAGATCGCTGCCTGAAGAGATTCCATGACTTATTGCGTCGGCCTCAAGATCGATCGTGGGCTCGTGTTCATGTCGGACACGCGCACCAATGCCGGGATGGATTCGATCTCCACTTTCAAGAAGATGCATGTCTGGGAAGAGCCAGGCGAGCGCGTCATCGTACTGATGTCGGCCGGCAATCTGGCTACGACGCAGGCCGTGGTCAGCCTGCTCGACGAGCGCACCAAGGCGGTGGCGGAACGCCACGCGACGCTGCTCGAGACCCCATCCATGTACCAGACGGTGCGGCTGGTCGGCGACACCGTCAAGGAAGTCATCGCCAGCTCGTCGCCTGCCGGCGAAAAGGCGGATTCCTATTTCAACGCCTCCTTCATCCTCGGCGGCCAGATCAAGGGCAGCCCGCCACGGCTGTTCATGATCTATCCCGAGGGCAATTTCATCGAATCGACCGACGACACGCCGTTCTTCCAGATCGGCGAGACCAAATACGGCAAGCCGATCATCATCCGTGCCTATGAAAAGACGATGAGCCTGGCTGAAACGGTCAAGCTCTTGCTGGTATCGTTCGATTCGACGCTGAAATCGAACCTGTCCGTCGGCCTGCCTCTCGACCTGCTGTTCCTGGAGGAGGACACGTTCACGGTGGGTTTGAAAAAGCGCATCGGCCAAGACGATCGATATTATCGTGCTATTTCCGAAGGCTGGTCGAACGCGTTGAAGACGGCCTTTGCCAGCCTGCCGGATTTTCCGGGGTAGCGCGGGAACCTTCGTCGCGGTTGCCTGTCTCTATTTAACATGTTAATCAAAATTCAAACGGCTGGCTGATCGGCGCGTCGGGAGGATCCATGGACAACGAGCAATTCCGCGACTGGTCGAGGCGCGCCGCCGACTGGGGCGCTGATTACCGCGCCGGCCTTCGCGATCGGCCCGTGCGACCTGCCATAGCGCCGGGCGAGATCTTCAGGAGCATCGAAGCTTCTCCGCCGGAGGCCGCGGAATCGATGGAGACGATCTTCGCCGATTTCGAAGCCAAGATCGTGCCCGGCATGACGCATTGGCAGCATCCGCGTTTCTTTGCTTATTTCCCGGCCAATGCAGCACCCGTCTCGGTGGTTGCCGAATATCTGGTCTCTGCGATGGCCGCGCAGTGCATGCTGTGGCAGACTTCGCCGGCGGCGACAGAGCTTGAGACGCGCATCGTCGACTGGATGCGCCAGGCGCTCGGCCTGCCCGAAGGCTTTTCCGGCGTGATCCAGGACTCCGCATCATCGGCGACGCTGGCCGCCGTGTTGACCATGCGCGAGCGCACGCTCGACTGGCAGGGCAACAAGAAGGGTCTTTCCGGGCAGGGCAGGCTGCGCGTCTATTCCTCCGACCAGGTGCACACCTCGATCGACCGCGCCATCTGGGTCGCCGGCATTGGCGAGGAAAACCTCGTCCGCATTCCCGTCGCCGGCACCTACCGCGCCATGGATACCGCGGCTTTGGAAGCGGCGATTGTTGCCGACCGCGCGGCCGGCCTATTGCCGGCCGGCATCATCGCGTGCGTCGGCGGCACCAGCACCGGCGGCACCGACGACATCGCTGAAGTGGCCGCGGTGGCCAAACGCCAGGGGCTCTATCTGCATATCGACGCCGCCTGGGCCGGATCGGCGATGATCTGTCCGGAATACCGGCATTTCTGGACCGGTGTCGAGGGCGCGGACTCGATCGTCTTCAACCCGCACAAATGGCTGGGCGCGCAATTCGACTGCTCGATCCAGTTCGTCCGCCAGCCGGAGGATCTCGTGCGCACGCTGGCGATCAAGCCGGACTATCTGAAAACTCGCGGCCATGACGGCATCATCAACTACTCCGAATGGTCGGTGCCTCTCGGCCGTCGCTTCCGGGCGCTGAAGCTGTGGTTCCTGCTGCGCGCCCATGGCCTCGAGGCGCTGCGCACCATGATCCGCAATCACGTCGCCTGGAGCGAAGGCATAGCAGCGCGCCTGGCCGAGGAGGAGGATTTCGAGCTCGCCAGCCAGCCGATGCTGTCGCTGTTCTCGTTCCGGCATCGCGCCGCATCCGGCGCTGACTGCGACGAGCACAATCTGCGTCTGGTCGACGCCATCAACAATGACGGCCGTATCTACCTGACGCAGACGCGTGTCGATGGGCGGGTCGCCATCCGCTTCCAGGCAGGCCAGTTCGAGACAACCGCGGCCGATGTCGATACCGCCTTCACTGTCATCTGCGAGTGTGCAAGATCCCCGAAGGACTGACAGGTATTGCCCGGGTGGTTGCCGCCGCCGGGGCAAGCCAGCAAGGACCTGCGAGCAAGCATATGGCCGGAAGGGCTGAAGGGGTTAGCCAGAATCTGACGGGCGTCTGGAGCGGGCGCTATTTCTATCCGCGCGAACTGCCGCCGGTTTCCTTCGTTGCAACGCTGATCGAGACGGCAACCGGCTTGACGGGCATGACCCACGAACCGGCGGCGACCAGCACGGCAAGATACGCAAGCCTGCAGGGGCAGCGAGAGGGCAACGCCGTCTCCTTTACCAAGACATACGACAAGGCCCAATTGAAGGCGCACCCGATTCACTACAGCGGCATCATCAACGGTGATGCAACCGAGATCAAAGGCACTTGGCGAATCCCGGGATACTGGTCCGGCAATTTCCTGATGATCCGCTCGCCAGGTAAAGTCGCGGCTGTCACCCGCAAGGTGGCGGAGCGGGTCTGAGCCGTATCTGCCCGGTTCGCCTTTGCAATCATCGATATTTCATTAGCCGGCGTCTCCCTTTTCATTGCTTTCGTTTTCAGCTACAAACAAGAAAAACGAAAACGGGAGGTTCTCAGTGTATTTGTCGCCGCGCCATGCCGAAATCATCCAGATGGCGAAGGACCATGGCCGTGTGCTGGTCGATGACCTCGCCACGCATTTCAACGTGACGCCACAGACCATCCGCAAGGACCTCAACGATCTCTGCGACCAGCGGCTGCTGACGCGCATCCATGGCGGGGCCCTGTTCCCGTCCGGCATCGAGAACATGGAGTATGAGGCGCGCCGCAAGATTGCCGCCGACGAGAAGGAGGCGATCGGCCGCGCGGCGGCCAGGCTGATACCCGACAACGCCTCCCTGTTCATCAACATCGGCACCACGACCGAGTCGGTCAGCAAGGCGCTGCTCGACCATACCGGGCTGATGGTCATCACCAATAATATCAATGTTGCCAACAGGATGCGCATCTATCCTTCGATCGAGGTGGTAATCGCCGGCGGCGTCGTGCGTGGCTCCGACGGCGGCGTTGTCGGCGAGGCCGCGGTCGATTTCATCAGGCAGTTCAAGGTCGACTATGCGGTGATCGGCGCCTCGGCCATCGACCATGACGGCGCGTTGCTCGATTTCGACTTTCGCGAAGTGAAAGTGGCGCAAGCCATTATCGCCAATGCCAGGCATGTCATCCTGGTCTCCGACCAGACCAAGTTCGAACGCACCGCGCCGGTTCGCATCGGCCATCTCTCGCAAGTCAACACCTTCATCACCGACCGTTGCGACATCCCGTCGGTGCGTAAGATCTGCGAGGAAGCGGAGGTTCAATTGATCGAAACGTCGCTCGGCTAGGCTATCGATCACGGTCCCGTTACATTTCGTTTGACATTCGTTCTTATTTCGAAATAATCCCGATACGGTTTCGTAACAACTCAAAAATGCTGCAATGCGAAATCGCGGGAGGGCTTTGTGGACGCAGTCCGTGACATCTTCGTCATCGGTGGCGGCATCAATGGCTGCGGCATCGCCCGCGACGCCGTTGGGCGGGGCTTTTCGGTATTTCTGGCCGAGATGAACGATCTTGCCAGCGGAACCTCCTCCGGCTCGACCAAGCTGATCCACGGCGGTCTGCGCTACCTCGAATTCTACGAGTTCCGGCTGGTGCGCGAGGCGCTGATGGAGCGCGAGGTTCTGTGGAAGAACGCGCCGCACATCATCTGGCCGATGCGCTTCGTGCTGCCCTACGCCAAGGGCCTGCGCCCGGCCTGGCTGATCCGGCTCGGCCTGTTCCTCTACGATCATATTGGTGGCCGCAAATTGCTGCCGGCGACCCGGACACTGGACATGTCCAAGGATCCGGCGGGCAAGCCGCTGAAGCCGCTGTTTCACAAGGCTTTCGAGTACTCGGACGGCTGGGTCAACGATGCCCGGCTGGTGGCATTGAACGCGCGTGACGCCGCCGACCGCGGCGCCACCATCCGCACCCGCACGAAAGTCGTCGGGGCGCGGCGCGAAGGCGATCTGTGGGCGATCCGCGTGGAAGACGTGCAGACGGGAGAGGCAGAGGAGGTCAAGGCCCGGCTGCTGGTCAATGCCGCCGGTCCGTGGGTCGACCACGTCCTGTCGACCACCGTGGGCCAGAACGACGTGCACAATGTGCGCCTGGTGCAGGGCAGTCATATCGTCATCAAAAAGAAGTTCGATGATCCGCGCGCCTACTTCTTCCAGAACAAGGACGGGCGCATCATCTTCGCCATCCCTTACGAGGAAGAATTTACGCTGATCGGCACCACCGATCGCGACTATCCCGGCGATCCGCATGACGTGAAGATCAGCGACACCGAGATCGACTATCTCTGCGCGGCGGCGAGCGAATATTTTGCTGAAGCCGTGACGCGTCCCGATATCGTCTGGACCTATTCTGCCGTGCGCCCGCTCTATGACGACGGCGCTTCGAAGGCGCAGGAAGCGACCCGCGACTATGTGCTGAAAGCCGATGGCGGCGGGGGCAAGGCGCCGATCGTCAACGCTTTCGGCGGCAAGATCACCACCTACCGCCGGTTGTCGGAATCGATGCTGGAAAAGGTCGAAGGTTTTCTCGGCAAGCGCGGCAAGCCGTGGACGGCGAACGCGCCCTTGCCGGGCGGCGATTTCCCGGCCACCGGTTTCGACGTCCAGGTGGCGAAGCTGAAGAGCGCCTATCCTTTCCTCGACCAGCGCCTGGCGCGTCGGTTGACCAGGCTTTACGGCACGCGCGCGCAAGTGCTGCTCGGCCTTGCCAAGTCGAACGCCGATCTCGGCCGCAATTTCGGCGCCGATCTCTATGAGGCCGAGGTACGCTACCTCAGCGAAAACGAATGGGCGCTGACCGCCGAAGATGTATTGTGGCGTCGCACCAAGCGGGGTCTGCATCTCAGCCGCGAACAGGCCTCGGCGCTTGACGAATTCATGCGCGGCATCAGCCGGCGCCATGTCGCGGCAGCGGAATAGGGAAGGCGATTGATGCACAAAGCCTGGGAGGAGGCATCATGCTGGAACTGAGAAACGTGACGAAGATGGTCGGCGCGGTGGAGCATATCCGCGACGTGTCGCTGACGCTTCAGCACGGCTCGCTCAACGTTTTGCTCGGGCCGACACTGTCGGGCAAGACCAGTCTGATGCGGCTGATGGCCGGACTCGACGTGCCGACCACCGGTTCAGTCTGGTTCGACGGCCAGAATGTCACCGGCATGCCGGTGCAGCAGCGCAAGATCGCCATGGTCTATCAGCAGTTCATCAACTACCCCGCGATGACCGTCTACGAGAACATCGCCTCGCCGTTGCGCGTCGCCGGCAACGACCAGGCCAAGATCGACAAGGAAGTCCGCAACGCGGCAGGGCTTTTGAAGCTCACACCCTATCTCGACCGCACGCCGCTCAGCCTGTCCGGCGGCCAGCAGCAGCGTACGGCGCTGGCCCGCGCCATCGTCAAGAATGCCAGCCTGGTGCTGCTCGACGAGCCGCTCGCCAACCTCGACTACAAATTGCGCGAGGAGCTGCGCGCCGAACTGCCCAAGATATTTGCCGCCGCCGGCACTATTTTCGTCTACGCCACGACCGAGCCGCATGAAGCCTTGCTGCTCGGCGGCAATACGGCGACGCTGTCCGAGGGGCGGATCACCCAATTCGGGCCGACCATCGACGTCTTCCGCAAGCCGATCGACCTGGTGACGGCGAAAACCTTTGCCGATCCGCCGCTCAACACCATCGTGCTGGCCAAGAAAGGTCCCGATTTCCTTCTCGAGGGCGGCGTCAAGCTGCCGGTACCGGCCGAACTCGCCGGCATTTCCGACGCCAACTACACGATCGGCTTCCAGCCGCATCATCTGTCGCTCGAGCGGCCCAACGCTGCCGCGGTGCCTGTGCGCGCCAAGGTGACGATCACCGAGATCACCGGCTCGGAAAGCTTCATCCATCTCGATTTTGCCGATGCGCGCTGGGTCATGCTGACCCACGGCATCCGCGATTTCGAGCCCGACGCCGAGATCGAGGTGTTTATCGATCCGCGCCACATCATGGTCTTCGACAGCAACGGCAGCGCCGTCGCCGCGCCGAAGCTTGCGGCCTGAGGGGGAAGAGATGGCGCGCATCGACGTCAACCATGTCAGGCACTCCTACCTGCCCAATCCGCAGAAGGATGCCGATTTTGCGCTGCGGGAAGTGCACCACACATTCGAGGATGGCGGCGCCTATGCGCTGCTTGGGCCTTCGGGTTGCGGCAAGACCACGCTGCTCAACATCATTTCGGGACTTCTGCACCCCTCGCACGGTGAGTTGCTGTTCAACGGCAAGGACGTCACCAATCTGTCGACGCAGGAGCGCAACATCGCGCAGGTGTTCCAGTTCCCGGTCATCTACGACACCATGACCGTCTACGACAATCTGGCCTTCCCGCTGCGCAACCGCGGCGTGCCGGAGGCCGATGTCGACCGCAAGGTGCGGGAGACGCTGGAGATGATCGACCTGGAGTCGTGGGCGAAGAAGAAGGCGAGGGGCCTGACCGCCGACCAGAAGCAGAAGATCTCGCTCGGCCGCGGCCTGGTGCGCTCGGATGTCAATGCCATCCTGTTCGACGAACCGCTGACGGTTATCGATCCGCACATGAAGTGGGTGCTGCGCTCGCAGTTGAAGCAACTGCACCGCCGCTTCGGCTACACCATGGTCTATGTCACCCATGACCAGACCGAGGCGCTGACCTTCGCCGACCAGGTCGTCGTCATGTATGATGGCGGCATCGTCCAGATCGGCACGCCGGCCGAATTGTTCGAGCGCCCGCGCCACACATTCGTCGGTTACTTCATCGGCTCGCCCGGCATGAACGTCATGCCGGTGGCGATCGACGGCAAGACCGCGACCATTGGCAGCCAGCGGATCGAGCTGCCCGGCGCGCCAAAGACCGCCGCTGGGAGCTCCGGCGCCATCGAACTCGGCATCCGCCCCGAATATGTCAGGCTCGGCCGTGACGGCATGGCGGTTAAAATCAGCAAGGTCGAGGATCTCGGCCGCCACAAGGTGGTGCGCGCCAGCCTCGAAGGCCGCGAGATCGCTGCCGTCATCGGCGAGGACGAGAGCGTGCCGGCCGACCCAAAGGTTCGTTTCGATCCGGCCGGCATCAACATCTATGCCGATTCCTGGCTGGTTGAGATGGGGCGTGTCGAGATGGGGGCATAGATGGAGAAGACCTGGAACAACAAGGCCTGGTTCCTGGTGCTTCCGGTGCTGGTGCTGGTGGCGTTCTCGGCCGTCATTCCGCTGATGACGGTCGTCAACTATTCGGTGCAGGACACCTTCGGCAACAACGTCTTCTTCTGGGCAGGCACCCAGTGGTTCGAGGAACTGCTGTCGTCCAGCCGCTTCTGGGAAGCGATGGTGCGCAACCTGATCTTCTCCTTCATCATCCTGGCCATCGAAGTGCCGCTCGGCATCTTCATCGCGCTCAACATGCCGAAGAAGGGCTGGGGCGTGCCGGTCTGCCTAGTGCTTATGTCGTTGCCGCTGCTCATTCCGTGGAACGTCGTCGGCACCATCTGGCAGGTCTTCGGCCGCAACGACATCGGCCTGCTCGGCTACTACGTCAACGCGCTCGGCATCGACTACAATTACGTGCAGGATTCGTTCGACGCTTGGGTCACCATCATCATCATGGACGTCTGGCACTGGACCAGCCTTGTCGTGCTGCTCTGCTATGCCGGCCTGGTTTCGATCCCGGATACCTTCTACCAGGCGGCCAAGATCGACGGCGCCTCGCGCTGGGCGGTGTTCCGTTATATCCAGCTGCCGAAGATGCAGCGTGTGCTTTTGATCGCCGTGCTGTTGCGCTTCATGGATAGCTTCATGATCTACACCGAGCCCTTCGTCGTCACCGGCGGCGGCCCCGGCAACTCGACCACGTTCCTGTCGATCGACCTCGTCAAGACCGCGCTCGGCCAGTTCGACCTCGGTCCGGCGGCCGCCATGTCGCTGGTCTACTTCCTGATCATCCTGTTGTTGTCGTGGGTGTTCTACACCGTGATGACCAACTACGACGCGGAGCGCTGAGATGAGCGGCGCCAACGAAAGAGCCGACAGAGTGAGCGAAACCACCGCTTCGGGAAAATTGGCGAGCACGCTTTCGCAGGATCAGGTCGCCCGGCTGATGCGCAAGCGCGGCGAGGAATCGCGCTGGTGGTGGATCGTGCCGACGATCTACATCATCGTGCTTCTGCTGCCGATCTACTGGCTCATCAACATGAGCTTCAAGACCAATGCCGAGATCGTCTCCTCGCTGACGCTCTATCCGCATCAGCCTACGATCGCCAACTACGTCACTATCTTCACCGATGCGTCCTGGTATTCGGGCTACATCAACTCGATCACCTATGTTGTCATGAACATGGTGATTTCCGTGGCTGCGGCGCTGCCGGCGGCCTACGCCTTTTCGCGCTACCGCTTCCTCGGCGACAAGCATCTGTTCTTCTGGCTGCTGACCAACCGCATGGCGCCGCCGGCGGTGTTCGCGCTGCCGTTCTTCCAGCTCTATTCGGCCTTCGGCCTGATCGACACCCACATCGCGGTGGCGCTGGCGCACTGCCTGTTCAACGTGCCGCTGGCGGTGTGGATCCTCGAAGGCTTCATGTCGGGCGTGCCCAAAGAGATCGACGAAACAGCCTATATTGACGGCTACTCCTTCCCGCGCTTCTTCGTCAGGATATTCATGCCGCTGATCGCCAGTGGCATCGGTGTCGCCTGCTTCTTCTGCTTCATGTTCTCATGGGTCGAGCTTTTGATCGCTCGCACGCTGACGACCACCGATGCCAAGCCCATCGCCGCCACCATGACCCGCACCGTTTCGGCCGCCGGCATGGATTGGGGCCTGCTCGCTGCCGCCGGCGTGCTGACGCTGATCCCCGGCGCGCTCGTCATCTGGTTTGTCCGCAACTACATCGCCAAGGGCTTCGCCCTGGGGAGGGTGTGATGAAACAAAAGCACGGGTTCATCCTCACCACCACCGCCAAGGGCTTTGCCCTGGGGAGGGTGTCACCATGAATCTCGACCTCACCTGGATGGCGTGGACGTGGCCGACGGCGGCGTTCTTCGGCACCATTCTTCTGCTGCTGTGCGGCATGGCGTTTTGGGAATTTGCCTCGCCGGGCGGCAATCCGCGCGTCGGCATCCTGCGCTTCGAGACGACGCGCGGCGACCGTCTTTTTCTGTCGCTGCTTGGCAGCGCCTTTATCCATCTCGCTTGGCTGGGTCTTGTCGGATCCAACCTGTGGTGGGCTCTCGCTCTCTCCGTGGTCTACGCCGTCGGCGTGTTCCGCTACGTATAGAGGGGGAAACTGTTGGATCGACCGCGTGCCGGTGGCCGTTCCAGATCGCACTTGAAACCTAAATGTGGAGGAAACCTATGCGACGGCAATTTTTAACATCAACAACTGCCCTTGTCCTGTTGCTCGGGGTAGGCAACGCCTACGCCGGAATGGATGAGGCCAAGGCGTTTCTGGACAAGGAAATCGGCCCGCTGTCGACGCTCGACCGGGCCGGCCAGGAAGCAGAAATGCAGTGGTTCATCGATGCCGCGAAGCCTTTCGCCGGCATGGACATCAAGGTCGTGTCCGAAACCATCGCCACCCACCAGTATGAATCGCAGGTGCTGGCGCCGGCCTTTACCGCCATCACTGGCATCAAGATCACGCATGACGTCATCCAGGAAGGCGACGTCGTCGAGAAGATCCAGACCCAGATGCAGACCGGCCAGAACCTTTATGACGGCTGGGTCAACGATTCCGACCTGATCGGCACCCACTGGCGCTACCAGCAGGTCCGCAACCTGACCGACTGGATGGCGGGCGAGGGCAAGGACGTTACCAATCCGAACCTCGACCTGAAGGATTTTATCGGCACCTCCTTCACCACCGCGCCGGACAAGAAGCTCTATCAGCTGCCCGACCAGCAGTTCGCCAACCTCTACTGGTTCCGTTACGACTGGTTCAACGACGAGAAGAACAAGGCCGACTTCAAGGCGAAATACGGCTACGACCTCGGCGTTCCCGTCAACTGGTCGGCCTATGAGGACATCGCGGAGTTCTTCACCGGCCGCGAGATCGACGGCAAGAAGGTCTATGGCCACATGGACTACGGCAAGAAGGACCCGTCGCTCGGCTGGCGGTTCACTGATGCCTGGCTGTCGATGGCCGGCAACGGCGACAAGGGCCTGCCGAACGGCCTGCCGGTCGACGAATGGGGCATCAAGGTCAACGAGAAATCACAGCCGGTCGGCTCCTGCACGGCGCGCGGCGGCGACACCAACGGCCCGGCTGCCGTCTACTCGATCCAGAAATACCTCGACTGGCTGAAGGCCTACGCTCCGGCCGAAGCCCAGGGCATGACCTTCTCCGAATCCGGCCCGGTGCCGGCACAGGGTGCGGTCGCGCAGCAGATATTCTGGTACACCGCCTTCACCGCTTCGATGGTCGACGCCGGCGCCAAGGCGGTGCTGAACGACGACGGAACGCCGAAGTGGCGCATGGCCCCGTCGCCGCATGGCGTCTACTGGAAGGACGGCATGAAGCTCGGCTATCAGGACGTGGGTTCCTGGACGCTGATGAAGTCGACGCCGACCGACCGCGCCAAGGCCGCCTGGCTCTACGCGCAGTTCGTGACCTCGAAGACGGTCGACGTGAAGAAGAGCCATGTCGGCTTGACCTTCATCCGCGAAAGCACGATCCACGACAAGAGCTTCACCGAACGTGCGCCGAAGCTCGGTGGTCTGATCGAGTTCTACCGCTCGCCGGCCCGCGTTCAGTGGTCGCCGACCGGCACCAACGTGCCCGATTATCCGAAGCTGGCACAGCTCTGGTGGCAGGCGATCGGCGATGCCTCGTCCGGCGCCAAGACGGCGCAGGAAGCCATGGACTCGCTCTGCGCCGAGCAGGAAAAAGTCATGACCCGCATCGAGAAGTCGGGCGTCCAGGGCGATATCGGCCCGAAGATGGCCGAAGAGCATGACCTCGCCTACTGGAACGCCGACGCGGTCAAGAACGGCAATCTCGCGCCTCAGCTGAAGATCGAGAACGAGAAGGAAAAGCCGATCACCATCAACTACGACGAACTGGTGAAGAGCTGGCAGAAGTAATCTTGGCGTACGCGCCAGGATCATAGTGAACGGGGAGGCGGCATCTTGCCGTCTCCCCTGTTTGTATAGGCGAGCTACCGGGAGGACTAATGACCGGATACATCCTTGCAATCGACCAGGGTACGACATCGACCAGGGCGATCCTGTTCGACGGCGCGATGAAGGTCGCCGGCAGCAAGCAGCAGGAATTCACGCAGCATTATCCTGCCTCCGGCTGGGTCGAGCATGATCCGGAAGAGATCTGGGCAAGCGTCGTCGCGACGGTCAAAGGCGCGCTGAAGGCCGCCGGCCGCGAGGCCTCGGATGTGGCGGCGATCGGCATCACCAACCAGCGCGAAACCGTCGTCATCTGGGACAAGGCGACCGGCAAGCCGATCCACAATGCCATCGTCTGGCAGGACCGCCGCACCGCGCCGCTGTGCCAGAAGCTGAAAAAACACGGCCTGGAGAAAAAGTTCACCAAAAAGACCGGCCTGCTGCTCGATCCCTATTTCTCCGGCACCAAGATCGCCTGGATGCTGGACAAGGTAAACGGTGCGAGAAAGCGCGCCGAAAAGGGCGAACTGCTCGCCGGCACTATCGACAGTTTTTTGATCTGGCGGCTGACCGGCGGCAAGGTGCATGCGACGGATGCCACCAACGCCTCGCGCACGCTGGTCTATAACATCGAGAAAAATGTCTGGGACGACGAGCTGCTCTCCATCCTGCGCATCCCGGTGGCGATGCTGCCTGAGGTCAAGGATTGCGCCGACGACTACGGCGTGACGGAAAAAAGCCTGTTTGGCGCCGAAATCAAAATCCTTGGCGTGGCCGGCGATCAGCACGCAGCGACCATAGGCCAGGCCTGTTTCGAGCCAGGCATGATGAAATCGACCTATGGCACCGGCTGCTTTGCGCTGCTCAACACCGGCGCCGATCTAGTGCGCTCGAAGAACCGGCTGTTGACCACCATCGCCTATCGGCTGAACGGCAAGACTACCTATGCCTTGGAAGGCTCGATCTTCATCGCGGGTGCCGCCGTGCAATGGCTGCGCGACGGCATCAAGGTGATCGGCAAGGCCGAGCATAGCGGCGTTTTGGCGGCAACCGCCGACCCCACGCAGAACGTCTATCTGGTGCCGGCTTTCGTCGGTCTCGGCGCGCCGCATTGGGACGCCGAGGCGCGTGGCGCGATCTTCGGGCTGACCCGCAACTCTGGCCCGGCGGAGTTCGCCCGCGCGGCGCTGGAATCCGTCGCCTACCAGACGCGCGATCTCCTCGACGCCATGCGCAAGGACTGGAAGGGGGCGTCGGCCAAAACCGTGCTTCGCGTCGACGGCGGCATGGTGGCCTCCGACTGGACCATGCAGCGGCTGGCCGATATCCTCGATGCGCCGGTCGATCGCCCGACCATTCTGGAGACGACGGCGCTGGGTGCGGCGTGGCTTGCCGGCTCGAAAGCAGGCGTGTGGCCGAAGGCGAAGGATTTTGCCAAGAGCTGGGCGCTCGAGCGCCGCTTCAAGCCGGACATGGATGCCACGGTGCGCTCGGCAAAGCTCGCGGGCTGGCGCAATGCGGTGCGCCGGACGCTGAGCGCGCGGTAGTAAATCATGGCGGGGGAAGGGGATGAATCCACACTGGTATGGGGCCTGGCGCGACGAGGCTGTCGAACAATTGGATGCAAAGAATGCACGCTTGCAGCAGGAGTTCCGACTCGGCAGTTGGCCTCGCTATGACTATGATCTGACAGAAGGAAAGCTTCTGTTCTCGGACAACGGCATCACCAAGGTCGTCGCCGAAATCCAAATCGCCGGATCGACGAGTGCCAAGGCCAGCAACTGGCTCTGGGCTTGGGCAAATTCAAACCTGCCTGGCGACCTGCTTGCCGACGCAGAGCTGGTTCGGTCTTTCGGACAGGAGCATTCCATTGATGAGTTGGCTCAACCCTATGCGATAGATTTGAACAACGACTTGGAAGTGCTCGGCTGGAAAATGACCGCAGCTGCGGTTCGAATCTGCAACGGCCTCGGCGCATACCGTTCTCCGCGTGGTGAAGCCGGAGCCCTGTATCTGATCTTCAAGAGCGTCAATTGGGCCAGCTAATCCGCCGCGCCCGTACCCAAGCAACCTACGGAAAAGCCCGCGCCGTTGCCGGCGCAGGCTTTTCTACTCAACACTTGGTACCAACTCAGCTCAATAGGGCGAATTGCACTGTTGACGCGGGCCGTAATTGGGCTGGAATGTGTTGTCCGAAGCGCGGTACGACCGATAGCGGTCGTAGCACCACTGCACATGGGCATCGCCGCGGTTGTTCTCGCTGTTGACGATCGCACCGGTGATCAAGGCGCCGGTGGCGAAGGCAGCCAGCGGGAACCAGTAGTCGCCGTGACGGCGATAGCCGCGGTGATATTCGCGATAGCCGCGATGGCCATTCCAATAGCTGCCGCCATCATTGTTGCGCGAGAACTGGCGGCCTACGCGGAAATCGCGATTGCCGGAATTGCGGTTGCCATGGCGCATCCACCGCCAGTTGTCATGACGAGAATCGCTCACATTCACGATGTCGGACGAAGTTGCTGATGACTGGGGCACGAACATCTGGGCGGCATTGGCCGGCATAGCGGCGGCCGCGGCAAACGAAATTGACAGGGTGGTCGCCAGTAGACCCGTTGCGATCTTGTTCATGATCTTCTCCTTGAAGGGTGGTTGACGTCCCTTGTGAGACGAAAACGGCCCGCTCGTGCGATGGTTCCCACCAAAACAGTAAGTTGCTGATTTGTAATGTTTCTCGAATTCGGCGCGTGAGAAAAGGCGCGTCTCGCGCGCCAACAGATCGAAGCGGCGACCACGTTGCGGGAGCGGCTCACCGGGCTGGTGACGACGCAATTTGCGGCGCGTCTGGCGATGGCTGAAACCCCGGTCGAAGGGCCATCTTTTTCCGGTTGACCGGTCGCGGCACTCTCCCTATGTTCCGCGCAATTTCGAGGGCGGCCTTTAGAGCCCGCGGGAGCGCGTAGCTCAGCCGGTAGAGCAACTGACTTTTAATCAGTAGGTCTCGGGTTCGAACCCCGACGCGCTCACCAGAAATATTTCGTGCGGAAGTTGCCCTGTCAGCAGCCCCCATCGCCCCCTACAATCGCCGCCCGGTCTTGACGTCGAACAGATGAGCGCAGGCGCGGTCGATCTCGATGCGCATCTGCTCGCCCTGTTTCAGTGCCAGCCGCTCGCGGAAAAGGCAGGAGATTTCTTCTCCGGCGCAGTCGACCCGGGCAAAGATTTCCGAACCCGTTGCTTCCAGAAGCACGATCGTGCCGGGGATTCCTTTGGCGGTCGTCGCTCGGATGTGTTCGGGGCGGATGCCGTAGATGAGGTCGCGGCCGGGTATGTTGGTCAGGTCGATGCCTTCTGGCAGCGGCAAGATCAGTCCACCGGCGCTGCGGAAAACACCTTCCTCGACATGGCCTCGAATGAAATTCATCGCCGGCGAGCCGATGAACCCGGCAACGAAGAGGTTGGCCGGGCGATCGTAGAGATCGAGCGGCGCGCCGATCTGCTCGACAAGGCCGTCATGCAGCACGACGATCTTGTCGGCCATGGTCATGGCCTCGATCTGGTCGTGGGTAACGTAGATGGTGGTGGTTCCCAGCCGCTGGTGCAGCGCCTTGATCTCGCCGCGCATCTGCACGCGCAATTTGGCGTCGAGATTGGACAGCGGCTCGTCGAACAGGAACACCTGCGGGTCGCGCACGATGGCGCGGCCCATGGCGACGCGCTGGCGCTGGCCGCCGGAAAGCTGACGCGGATAGCGGTCGAGCAGCTTGTCCAGGCCGAGAATGCTGGCGGCCCTGCCGACGCGGCCGGCGGTGTCGGCCGGATCGGCTTTCTTGATCTTCAGGGCAAAGCCCATATTGTCGGCCACCGTCATATGCGGATAGAGCGCGTAGTTCTGGAACACCATGGCGATGTTTCGGTCGCGCGCCCTGAGATTGTTGACGAGGCGATCGCCAATGGCGATCCTGCCGCCCGAGATCGTTTCCAGTCCGGCAATCATGCGCAGCAGCGTCGACTTTCCGCAGCCCGACGGCCCGACCAGGATGACGAATTCGCCATCGGCGATGTCGACGCTGACATCGTGGATGATCTTGGCGGCTCCGAAAGCCTTCTGAACGTTGTTGATTGTTACCGATGCCATTGGATTTCTCCCGGAAATGAGTGATGTCGGGGCCGTGCCTCAGCCGCCCTTGACGGCGCCTGCGGTCAGCCCGGCGACGATCTGCCTTTGCGCGAACAGGGTCAGCACCAGCACCGGCAGCGTCACCACAAGTGCTGCGGCGGCGAGCGGACCCCAGCTCACCTGCTCGTAGGAAAGCATGTTGTAGACGGCGACCGGCAGCGTGCGAGTCTCGCGGCTGGCGAGCACAATGCCGAAGACGAAATTGTTCCATGAGAAGATGATCGACAGGATGAAGGCGACGACAATGCCCGGCTTGGCGATGGGCAAGGCGACCAGCCGGAACACCTGCCAGGAACTGGCGCCATCGATGTTGGCCGCTTCTTCCAGCTCCATCGGCGTGGTCTCGAAATAGCCGATCATCACCCAGACCACGATCGGCACCGTCACCACCAGATGGATGATGATCTGCGGCCACAGCGTGCCGAGAATGCCGACCCACTGGAACAGCAGGAACAGCGGAATGAGATAGGAAAGCCCCGGCGTCATGCGGGCGATCATGATGACCACCGCCGAGCGTTCGGCCTTGAGCCGCGCGATGCCATAGCCCGCCGGCACGCCGATCAGCAGCGCCAGCAACGTTGCCGTGCCCGTCACCAGAACCGAATTCCAGAAATAGAGCAGGAAATTGTTCTCCTCGAATACCTTCACATAGTTCGACCAGGCGAGATGTTCCGGGATCAGAATCGGCGGGTAGGCACCGTTGTCGATCTCGAACTTCAGCGACAGCGAGACCATCCAGAGGAAGAACAGGATCGCCGGCGAGACGAAGACCAGAGCCGCGAAAAACAGCCCGATCCGGTTGAGCAGCCGTGAACTCATCTATTTGCCCTCCACCCCGATCCATTGGGAGCGCTGGCGCAGCATCAGCAGGATGAAGGACAGCGCGACGATGACGATGAAGAACACCACGGCCATGGCCGAGCCATAGCCGATGTCGTAGTAGGAGAAGGCGGTGTTGTAGAGATAGATGTTGATGGTTTCCGAGGCCGTGCCCGGTCCGCCCTGGGTCATCGCGTAGATGATGTCAAAACTCTTCAGCGCATCGATGGTGCGGATGATCATCGCGATCATCAGGAACGGCGCGATCATCGGCAAGGTGAGATAGCGGAATTGCTGCCAGGCGTTGGCGCCATCGATCTCGGCGCTCTCGAAGGGCTCGCGCGGCACGGAGGCCAAGCCGCCCAGCACGATCAGCATCACCAGCGGCGTCCACTGCCAGGTCTCGACCGCAACCAGGGACGGGATGACCGTCCTGGCATTAAAGATCCATTCCTGCGCCGGGATGCCGACCAGCGACAACAGATAGTTGAGCACGCCAAGCTGGGGATGGAACATCATCGTCCAGACCAGCGCCACGGCGACTGGCGTTGCCATCATCGGCATGACGAAGACGCCGCGCAACAGGCCGCGCAGCGGAAATTTGGCGTCGAAGATCAGCGCGGCAAGAGTGCCGAGGAACATCGGTGCCGCGACCGAAAGCGCCGTGTAGGTCAGCGTATGGAAAAGCGATTCCCAGAAGCGTTGGTCGACGGCCAGCCGCAGGTAATTTTCCATCCCGGCAAAGCTTCGCGCCTGGCCGAGGGTCCAGCGGTTGACGCTCATCCACAGCGTGAAGGCCCAGGGAAAGACGATCACGGCGCCGACGACGACGAGCGCCGGGACGACGAAAGGCCAGTAGTTGGGAGCCAGACGGATGGTCTGGTTCCCTTCGATGGCTTGCGTCGTCACCCCGGCGCGTTCTGGGGTGATGGCGGACATCAGCCTTGCTCGCTCCGGTCGAGCACCGGCTGGAACTGCTCGGTGGCCTGCTTCAGTTCCTCTGCCGGATCGGCGCCGGCGATCAGATTGGTCAGCGCCACGCCATAGATATCGCGGAACTCGGTGACCGGAATGATGACCGGCAGCGACAGCCGGCTGACATTGCCCGAGCCGACCACGGCATCGAGCCAACTCGCCGGCATGGTGACGCCTTCGCGCACCTTGGGATCTTCCAGCACCGACTTGCGGAACGGCACGCCGGCACCCGCCTGCAGCAGGCGCGCGCCCATGGCGGGCGAAATCGCCCACTGGCAGAAGAGGTAGGCGGCCTCCTTCTTCTCGCTGGCGGCCGTCACGCCGAGGCCGTCGCCAAAGGTGCCGGCGGCATGCGCCTTGGGCCCCTTGGGCATGACGCCGTAGCCGACCTTGCCGACCACTCGTGACTTTTCCGGATTTTCCATTGGCGGGGCAAAGCCGACGCCATCGAACCACATCCCGATCTTGCCTTGCAGGAAGGCGGACTGGGCTTCGGCCCAGTTGAATCCGGTGACGCCTGGAGGCGCCGACTTGGTCATCAGCCGCTGGTAGAGGCTGGCCGCCTCGACCGCCTCGGGCGAGGTCGTACGCAGCTTGCCCTTGTCGTCGAGCGGCGTCATGTCGTAGCCGAGCATAAGCGACGTCCACACCGGCGTGTTGGCGTTCTTGAGGCCGCGGGCGACAAAGCCGTAGGTGTTGGTCGATGGGTCGGTCAGCGCTTCGGCGGCCGCCACCAGTTGCTCGAAGGTTTCAGGGTATTTGAGGCCCTTGGCCTCGAACAATTCCTTGTTCCAGTAGACGATCCAGTAGTCGACTGAGAACGGCAGCGAGCGCAACACGCCCTGGCCGTCCTTGGCAAACAGCATGCCGGCATCGGCGAAATCGGTTTCCACCAGCGCAGGATCGGTCAGGGTCGGGTCAGCGAGATAGCCTGATATGTCGGCCAGCCAGTCGCCCTTTTCGAACTGGCGCTTCTGCACGTGGTAGCTCAGATGCACGACGTCGAAGCTCGGTTTGCCGGAGCTCAGTTCGATCACCGTCTTCTGGCGCTGCTGCTGTTCCGGCGTCGCTTCGGCATTGACCTTGATCCCGGTCAGTTCCTCGAACTCGGCGATGTATTTTATCAGCGTGTCGCTGCGCGGGCTTTTCACCAGATTGACGTCAAGCGTCGTTCCCGCAAAGCGCTTCCAGTCGACGCCGGCGGCAAAGCTTGGGCGAACGCCCGCAAAGCCGGCGGCGGCAAGCGCCGCGGTTCCCTGAAGCAGTTGCCTCCTGGTTGGGTTGAACAGATTGGACGACATGTCTTCCTCCCGGTTGTTGTCGTTGTCGATTGCATCGCGGACCGCGGTGCGGCTCAGGTTTCCTCAGATCTGCAGCGCCAGCCGGCGCGCCTTGTCGATATGCAGACTGATCGCCTCGACCGCCTTCCCTGGATCGCGGCTCTCCATGGCTTCGATCACCGCCAGGTGCTCGCGCATCACCGGCACGACGCGCCCGTCGATACGGAACCGCTCCTGGTGGATCAGGCGGATCTTCACCGAATTGACCAGATAGGCCTTGGCGATGATCTCGTTGCCCAGCGCATCGATGAACGTGTCGTGCATGGCCCAGTCGATGGTCTGCGCCTTGGCCTCCATCTCCGGCGTCGGGGTCTGCGCCAGCGCCTGGGCATGCATGTCCTCATGCTCGCGCCGCAAGCGGGCAAGCTCGGCATCGGAGGCGCTGACCGTAAACAGCGCCACCGCTTCACGCTCCATGAACAGGCGGAACTGAAAGGCCTCGCGGATCAGGCTGATATCTATATGGGCGATCTGCATGCCGCGCTGCGGAATGGTCGTCAGCAGTCCTTCCGCCTCGAGACGCGGCACGATCTCGCGAATGGCGCCGAGCGGCAGTCCGGTGAAGGCAACCAGCTCACGTTGCGACACGAACTGGCCTGGCTTGAAGTCGCGCGCCAGCAAATGCCGCGTGAAGCTGGCATAGGCCTTCTCCCTGAGGGTGGTCGGTTCGTTGCCGTCTTCCATTTCGGCGCGCTTCCCTTTGCCGGTCAGGCCGGTTCCCTGGCAAACAAGCTGTCATAGGCTGAGGCAAGCTGCTGCTGCCCTTGCAACGCGATCGGCTCCAGCGGCGGACGGACCGCCAGCCAGCGCTCGTCGCCGGTCTTGCGCGCCACCATCACCTTTACCGCCGGGGTGACCGGATATTTGAGCAATTCGAGCACAAAACTCTCGACGCGAGGATCGTCGCGCCCGTCCTCGGCCATGGCGCGGATTTCGCCCGGGACGAAATTGGCCATGCCCGAGATTGCGCCTTGAGCACCCAGTCGCACCGCACGCGCCAGATGCCTTTCATCGCCGATCAGGATCACCAGATCGCCATGGGCGGCAAGCAGCGCCTCGCTGTAGCTCCAATTTCCACCGGAATCCTTCACCCCGGCGACCACGTCGGGAAAAGCAGTGCGCAACCGGCCGATCAGGCCAAGCGAAAGCTGCACCATGGTAACCGAAGGGATGTTGTAGAGCAGCACGTCACGGGCGAGGGGGCCGAGCGCGGCAAAGACGGCGGAGAACCAGCCGAAAAGGCCCTCCTCGCCGACATTCTTGAAGTAGCTCGGCGGGGCCAGCAGAATGTTTCGGGCGCCTCGCTGCAAGGCATGCTGTGCCTGTTCGGCGGCGTCTTCGGCGGCGTCGACCAGCACGCCGGCAACGAGTTGATGCGGCAAGATTCCAGCAGCCAGCATGGCTTCGGTCACCGACCGCCGCTCCGTCGTGCCCACCGACGCGCCTTCCCCTGTGGTGCCGAAAAGCGTCACGCTGCCGCAACCCTGCGCCAGGCAACTTTTGGCCTGAGCGATCATGGGAGCGGTGGCGATCTGCCCGCGGGCATCGAAAGGCGTGGCGAGAGCGGCCGAAAGGCCAAAGCGTGATGTCACCGGAAGGTCTCCGAAGTAGGTGTGTATGCCGTGCTAGCACACTAACATGTTAGTCGTAAATTGGGGTGGTGCGCTTTTTTAACGGCGGAGGGCCTTCACAGGTTCGAAGCCCATGGCGGATCGAGACCATTGGCGAAACAGCAGGATGGTCCAGTGTTCGGGCGCGGAGCGGCAGCTCCAAGCTTGTCCCCATTCCAGTCGATGGCTAAACTCAGCCTTCCCAGGGGAGGTTCTGACATGACACTTCAGCTTTCGGCGGATGCTGTCGCTCCTAAGGCGGCGGCGCCTCAAAAATACCTCTTCGGCCCGGTCGCCGATTTCCTCATGCTGGGCGGCAGCGCCTTTCTCATCCTGCCGGTGCTGTTTCTCGTTCCGCTCGAATATGAAGGTCCGGTGGCCGCAACGATGGTCTTCGTGGCCTATCTCGTGAACTATCCCCACTTCGCCCACTCCTACCAGCTCTTCTACCGCAATTTCGGGCGCAAGGTGACGGGCGACGGCTACGACAGGAGCCTGCAGCTCCGCTACATCTTCGCGGGCATTGTCGTGCCCCTGGTCATGGCCGGGTTCTTTGCCTATGGCGCCGCGGCGGCGAACACGCGCCTGCTCGGCTATGCCACCAACGCCATGTTCTTTTTCGTCGGTTGGCACTACGTCAAGCAGGGCTACGGCATGCTGATGGTGGATGCGGTGCTGAAGCGCAAATTCTTCGACGACCGCGACAAGAAGGTGCTGCTGGTGAACTCCTATGCGGTGTGGATCCTGGCATGGCTGCAGACGAATACGGCGGTCACCCAGGGCAAATATTATGGCCTGGACTATTACACATTCGCGGCCCCTTCCTGGGTCACCAACATCGCCATGCTGGCGGCCGTTGCGTCGACGGCGGCCACGCTCTTGATGCTGGTCAATCGTTGGCGGAAGAACGGCGGCGGCCTGCCCTATAACGGTTTGGTGGCCTATGTGGCGTCGCTCTATCTCTGGATCCTGATTGCGCGCGTAAACCCGCTTTGGCTGCTGATCGTGCCCGCGCTCCACTCGCTGCAGTATCTCGCCGTGGTCTGGCGCTACCAGACGAACGTCGAGCGCGACAGTTCCGATGCCGAAAGCGATCCGCAGCCGAAAATCCTGTCCTTTCTTGGCCCTCTCTACAGGTTTCGGCTCCTCGGCTTCATCGTCGGCGGCACGGCCCTTGGCTATCTCGGCTTCTGGCTGATCCCATCCGCGCTGACGGCTTTGATTCCCTATGACAGGCAAGTCCTGGGGTCATCCCTGTTCTTCTTCATCGTGCTCATCTTCATCAATGTGCACCATTATTTTCTGGACAATGTGATGTGGCGCCGTGGCAATCCGGAGGTATCGAAGTATCTGTTCCGCTGACTGATGCGCAGACTGTCGAGCCCGGTTTTCGTCAGCTGTCGAGTATGCCATCGCGAACGTGATCGTCAGTGCAACGGAGAGCCCTGGAATGGCGGAGTGCTTTTCCGAGAGCCGCCTGGAAAATACCCTGCGGTGGCATCTGTACCGCCGTTGGCGCCGCCGGCGTGCCATCGATCATGAAGATGGACATTGAGGGCAGCGAAGCCGAATGCCTCGAAGCATCCCGCGAAGCTGGGCTGCAAGACGCTATCGGCGCCATTCTGGTTGAAACGCACGACCGGGTGTCGCCAGACATAGCGCGTCGGGTGGAGCGCATTCGCCAGCGCATCGCCCAGGAAACATCCGAAACATCAATCTGGAATGGATCTGACTGCGCGCCGTCGTTGCCCGGCAACCGACGGCCCCAGTTTGCTTGATCGGCTAACTTTAGGACAACCCGACCAGGGAAAGCGCCTTGCGCCGGACCCGCTTTGCCAGCAGGCGCGCGAGTTCTGCCGTCGACTGGATTGGCGGCTCGACATAAACCGGGACCTCGACCACCACGGTCTCTCGTTCCGGCGTCGTTTGGTGCGGACGGAAACATTGCGTGGCGTTTTTGCCGCACGTGGATCGGGAAATGCTAGGCCGGCTTGCGCTATAGGACGTTTTCCGGCAATGGAAACGCAACATCGGGGCGCTGGCGTAGAAATGATTGATGGATTGCGTGTGGCGGTGATCATGCCCGCCTATAATGCGTCGGCTACACTGGAGAAGACCTACTTCGCCTTGCCGATGCAATTGATCGACGACGTTATTCTCACGGACGATCTCTCGAAGGACGATACTGTCGGCATTTCGCGACAGCTCGGCATTCACACAATCGAGCATTCGATCAACAAGGGCTACGGTGGCAATCAGAAGACTTGTTACGATGCGGCGCTGCAGCGCGATGCCGATATCGTCGTGATGCTTCATCCCGATTATCAATATTCGCCCAGGTTGGTGCCGGCCATTGCCTCGATGGTCGCCTCTGGCGAGTATGATTACGTCTTTGGTTCGCGCATCTTGGGCAAGGGTGCCCTGCGCGGCGGCATGCCGGTCTATAAATATATCGCCAATCGCTTTCTGACCCTGGTTCAAAACATCCTGATCGGTCAGAAAATGTCGGAGTTTCACACTGGCTTTCGGTGCTGGAGCCGGAAAGCGTTGACCGAGATTCCTTATCACCGGTGCTCGGACGACTTTGTGTTCGACAATGAGATGGTCTGCCAGGCCGTCTATCTCGGCCTGCGTGGTGGCGAGATGTCCTGTCCGACGAGATACTTCCCGGAGGCGTCGTCGATCAACTTTCGGCGTAGCGTCGTCTATGGCTTGGGTGTCTTGAAAACCGCGGCGAAGTTTCGCCTCAGCAAACTGGGCATTCGACAAGATCCGTTATTCGTCGGGAGCAATATCTGATGAGGCGTCGGACACGAATGGCCCTCGGTGTGGCGGGCCTTGCGATGGTTCTCGTCCCCGCGGCGCTGTCGGGCTATCTCGACGATATCTTGCGGATCGCCAAAGCGAGCGTTCAGCAGACAGGGCTGTTTGGTTTCGTTGCGCTGGTCGTGATGCAGTTTCTAGTGGCCGCCACCGGCATATTGCCGGCGTCCCTGCTCGGGATCGCAGGCGGAGCGGTTTACGGATTCGCCGGTGGATCGGCAATGGCGCTCGTCGGGACTTTGGCCGGCGGCATCGTCGGCTACTACGTAGGCCGAAAGGGTCTCCAAAACGTTCCTTTTACCAACACGAAAATTGTTGGCGGCCTCGACAAGGTCAAACAGTTCCTTGCCGCTGACGGCTGGCGATCGGTTTTTCTGATCCGCCTGTCACCGGTCGTTCCCTTTGCCGCCACAAGCATTGCGCTGGGCGCGAGTGGAATTCGCCTCGCCGACTACGTGATAGGAACCGCAGCGTCGCTTCCCGCCCTTTTTGGTTATGTCTATGTCGGTTCATTGCTCGGCAATGCGGCGTCTCTCGAATCGCCTGAGTTTCACCAGGTTTTTTTGCTGATGCTGGCGGGAGGCGTTATTGCAGGCGCGACGTTGGTCGGCAGGTTCGTCATGTATAAGCACAATTCCGAAACAACCTGATGTGCTTGTTAGCAGTGGTATTCTCCACAGTCCGGTAGCTGCACTCCGCCTGCTCCGGGGTAATTTACAAGCGTTTGCGACGGTGACGTGAGATGGGTCGTTGCCTGCGAGGACCAACTGGTGTGGGACGGTGTGAAGAACAAGCCTTCGACCATGGCGTTGTAGTCTCGATTTGCGAGGACCGCGCATAGGCAAATAGCAACCGCCGCGACCCTTGTAACCAACCTCCACGAAGACGCCCAAATCGCCAGAACGATCAGAAGTGTTGCGACTGGCGCGAAGTAATACCTGAAGCCAGATCCTGATTGGAGCAGTGACTCGGCACCTCCGACGGCGAGAATCGCAGTAGCCGAAAATTGCAGCGCAACGATCGGGACGAGCAGCAGGATGGGCTGGCGGCGGGCGAGGAAAACTGCAGCTCCAAGCACGCCAAGGAAGACGATGGCAGCTGCTATCAGTTCAAGCGTACCCGGTGTCAAGTTGCTGAAAAACAAGGCCGGCCAAAGGATCGCACCACCCACCTTGAGCAGGAACAGGTCCGGCAAGCTTGCAAAACCGAGGAACGTGAACGGCCGTACGGCCAAGCCGGTATTCGTTGCCGGCAACAGTGCGCAGCCGATCTGCGTCGCCAATCCAGGAATAGACCAAACCAGAGGTCGGACAAGATAAGGCTGCCGTAGCACAAAGCCGGCAGCCGCCCATATGATAAGCGCGAAAGCTGCGGGGGTTCCTGTGAACGGCAGCACTAGAAGAAGACCGATATGAACGCGATTGAGCGGCTGTTTGAACGCTAACGACCCAAAAACAAGCGCGGCATAAACAGGTCCCCAGCCTTTGATGTGCAGTGCCGTTCCGAATGTTTCCGATGCAGTGACGCAATAGAGCGCGGTCGCAACCGCCAACAGGATTCCGGTTCGCCACGATATCGATTGCGTTGTGCCGGCGACAACAAATGGAAACAGCAAAGCCACCAGAAGACCGGAGCCGGTGTCAACGACCGGCCACCACTGAAGTCCGGCCGACACCGCAACGGCTGAAGATAGGTTTGCCGCTAGATCGTAGTAATTGCTTGCCGGGTTGAACAGAGCGGCTAACGGACCGTTCGCATAGGCATAGCCGAAGTACAGAGGGCCAATTTCAGCCCAAACCCTGTAGAAGGTAAGCAACGCCGGGGCTCTTGCCGCGACCAGGATCGCAAACAGTATCCCTGCGACGATGGTACACTCGGTCTTGCCCCTGGGGGATAACGAATCGTCTGCCCGGACATAAAGGAAGCTCAACCCTGCAAAGGCGAGAAACTCAACCAAAGTAAATGCACTGAACGGTGTCGACATCTGCCCCCCGGCTGGATGGCGTGGCGCCCCACGCGGTCTGGGGCGGTGATACAGACGGGATGGCGAAGAGTAAATGGCTACTTTTGCTACCCGCTCAGCGGCGCTCCAGACAGCCCGAAGACGAATTCTGCGGAGCTAGATCAAGTCCAGGATGTTCGGGTCGCCGCGCTCTGCCCGGAAGCGGTCTGCCCATTCGAGGTTTGATGCATCCCTTTGCAGCTCAACGGTCACGTTGCCGGGGTCCAGCTTGGAGGGCGGCTTCAGGCCCATCAGCTCGGCGACCTGACTGACGGCGTGGCGAGGGTCCTCGATCATTGTCTCGTATTCGAACCGCAAGGGCTCGATACCGGTGCGCGCAAAGAACATCTCCCAGCGGGCTCGTTCACGAGCAAGGGCGTTGAGCTGGCTCTGGATCAGTCCAGCGTCGAAGACCGGCTTCTGGGCCATCGGTTGGCTCGATCGGTATTGTCCTGTCTGCAGCGCGCGTGCCCAGGAAATCGCTTGGCCAAGCAAGTCGCGTCTGGTGAGCAGCACGAAGCGAAGATTGGGAAGGGCATCGACCCAGTTCACCTCGCCCGAAATCCAGTCGTGCTGGTGGGCAAATAACTTCAAGCCGTAGATGCCGTTGGGAGTGGCGCCCATGGTAAGGATTTTCCAGACCTGGCCGGCGATATCCTTGGGGTAGTCCGGGTCATCGAAATAGCGCCGCCCGCCCCAATTGAAATATTCCAGCGGATGTCCGAGCAGGCCCGTGCCGCTCAGATGCTGGCACAGGAAATTGCTGCCGGATCGTGGCGAGGTGCAGATGCTGTAGCCACTCAATTTATCGCGGTCCAAGCCGTCGAGCCCTGTCAATGTCCGACCCCTTTACGCGCCCGAAAGAGAAGCTTTCTGATGAACAGGGGGATCATACCGTTGTACAGCCGCTTTATCTCGTCCACAAAATTTGAAAGGTTCGAAAGCTGTTCCTCCACCCGGCTCAGCACAGCCGGGTTGTCGCCCAGCGCGGCGGCGCGCGAGACAGCCTCGTCCAGAACAAGCTGCTGGGTTCTGGCGATCTGTTCGCCAAGCTTCTCCAAAACTCGCGAGTTTGCGTGGGACTGAGCCAGAAGCGTCGCCAATTCGGGCGCATCCGGCCAGCCGTGCAATTCTTTCACGATGTGAAACCATCTTCGGCGTGGATGCGAGACCCCGATCTCTTCGATCCACACGGCGGTCGCAAGCGCGCGCTCATCGGGATCCAGCCCCCTGTCGGATCGCAGCACCTGATCATAGATGCGCACATGTTCCTCGACAAAATACGCATCGCCGGCCGCCTTCCGAAAATAGGTGGACACCGCCGCGGCATCGTTCGCATCGACACCGGATATCGCGCCCAGAAGATTTTCGACCGTGGTCGGCTTGGTCAAAAGCCCAACGCCCAGATTGAAGCGACGCCATGCCTCCATGTTTGCGCTGCTGAGCAATCCCGCGAAACCGCGCGCGTCGCAAACCACGACGGAACAGCCGACCGCAGCTGCCTCGATGGCCATCCGGGCGGTTGCGAACACGATGTCGTAACCAAGCAGATCCTGTTCCAGCTGCTGCGAAAACCGCCCGGTGGCTGGACCTAGCTCATCCAGCTGGATGCCACTTCTCGCACAGGCCTCACGAACCGCCGCCTGGTGCTCGAAATTCTTGGTCAGCAGCAGGCCTCGCGCGGGTCTGGCGGGGAGCGGTGGGCGCTGTTTGAAGCGATTGAGATCGACCGCGTTGTAGACAAGGCTCATCTGGTCGGCCGGTATGCCCCTCGACAGGCATTTGGCTCGGCACGCCTCGTCGACCGCAATCCAATGGCGTATCTGGGGATGCAGCATCGGCGCTTCGACTTCAAAGAAGGCGCTGTGACAGGAAAATACCGCTGGCACGTCGGGAAACCTGGCGAGCGCAGTCAGGCAGGGCGTCAGATGCTGGGCGTGAATGACATCGGGCCTTTCGACGATCTCGGCAATCCGATCGACGACATGATGCCCGCGCCGACGCATTCTATCGGCCATGTCGCCCAGAGTGGGAGCCAGCAGCATGGTCTGATGGCCGGCGCCGCGAAGCCCGTCGGCCAACAGTTCGACGACCGCTTCCGATCCGCTGTTTCGCGACAGGGAGAGATTGGTGATAAGAATTCGCAACGGGCGATTCCTTGCTTGCGCACTACATCTGATATGAGAGAGAAAGGCGCATGAGTTTCTGGCAGCGTCTTAAGTTGAAGCCGCTGACCAAACAAGCTTCGTCAGCATTGTCGCCGCCAAGGTTTGCGCCTGAATTTGTCCCCAGGCCATTCGGCTCGATCGGACCAGAAACTGGATTGGAGCCATTGTTGCCTGAAAAGTCAGGAGAAAAACTGGAAAACGTGCTGATCCTCGCTCACCCCGGGCACGAACTCAGGATCCACCATTGGCTCGAGATCGCCAAACCAAGGGTCTATCTTCTGACCGACGGATCAGGCGGCAAGGAAACATCGCGAACCCGCTATTCGCGCGATCTGGTCGAAGCTGCGGGCGCGACACGCGGCGCGGTGTTTGGGGAAATTCCGGATGGCGCCTGGTACGAAGCGCTGCTGGCCGGGAACCATGATTTCCTGATCGACGTGTTTTCGAGAGTGCGCGCCGATCTAACGACCGCAAAGAGTGTCCAGATCGTATCGGATGCGGTCGACGGCTATAATCCCATACATGATCTTGCCTTTGCGTTTGGCCAGGCCCTCTGCCGAGGACTGCGAAAGACGGCACAGGTCGGCAAACAGCTTTGTTCCGCTGCGGTTCCAAATGTGGCGGGACGTGTCGAATCGGCAATTCAGCTTTCCCCGGCCGCGCGGGCGCGGAAGATAGCGGCTGTTGAAAACTATAGTCCCCTCGCCGATGAAGCGCGTCGGATACTCGAGAGGGATCCGCAATGCTTCGACAGGGAAAATCTGATGTCCCAGGATTTTGACTGGAATTCCTCCTGGACACCGGAGTGGGAGCGCATTGGTAAACAGCGCGTTGCCGATGGCCGCTACCGCCAATGCATTACATACAGGGATAATGTCCAACCCGCCGCGCGGCGCCTCATGTCTGAAAGTGCTGCGGTATTTGCGGCCGCAAACTAAGTCTCAGGCTTTCACGAAACCAGTGAGACATTGCCGCCGGCATGGCGCTCGATGCGGCCGGCAAGGTCGAGTTCCAGCAGCACCATGGAGACTTGCGCGGCGTTGAGGCCGGTGTGGCGGATGATCTCGTCCACGCCCACCGGCGTTGGGCCTAGCACTTCGAGCACGCCGCTGCGTTCGTCCTCACCGGGCGGGGGAGTTGCCGAAAAATCGGGTGCCTTTTCTGGCGGCGCAATGCTTCGCGTTCGCGTGCCCGCCAAGGGTGCGATCGCACCGGAAACATCGGCCGCCTCGGTGACCAGGGTGGCGCCGTCCTTGAGCAGGCCGTTGGAGCCGGCGCAGCGCGGATCGAGCGGCGAACCCGGTACGGCAAAGACCAGCCGGCCCATCTCGCCGGCCAGGCGCGCGCTGATCAGCGAGCCGGAGCGTTGCGCAGCTTCGATGACCACCAGTCCGAGGGCGGCGCCCGCGACAAGCCGGTTGCGGCGCGGAAAATCCTGCGCCCGCGGCTGCCAGCCGAACGGCATTTCCGAAATAACGGCGCCGCCACGCTCGGCAATGTCTTCGCACAAGCCGATATTTTCGGGCGGGTAGGGGACATCGAGCCCACCGGCCAGCACACCCACTGTACCAGTCGAGAGACTGCCCTGGTGTGCTGCCGTGTCGATGCCGCGCGCCAGGCCGGAAACGATGACGTAGCCGTCGCGGCCAAGATCCGCCGCCAGCATGCGCGCCATCTTGATGCCGGCGAGCGACGCGTTGCGGGCGCCGACGATGGCCACCGCCGGCAGGCGAAAGACGGCTGCCTCGCCCTTCACGGCAATCAGTGGCGGCGGATTGTCCATGTTTTTCAGCATCGGCGGGTAGTCGGCCTCGCCGATGCCGACGAAGCGGGCGCCGTTTTCACTGGCTGCGTCGAGTTCCGCTTCGGCTTCCTCCACGGAAGGAATGCGCATGATCCTTTTGGCTCCGCCCGAAATCATCAGCTCGGGCAGCATCTCCAACGCCGCCTCCGCCGAACCAAAGCGGTTGATCAATTCGCGAAACGAGGCCGGGCCGACATTTTGTGTGCGGATCAGCCGCAGCCAGCTCAGCCGCTGCCGGTCGCTGAGGCGCGGCCCGGCGGCGGGCTTGCTCAACCCTTGGCTCCGATCTTGCCTTCGGTGCCGGCAAGAAGGCGCGAAATGTTGGCGCGATGTTTGAAAATGACGATCAGGCTCATCACCAGGAACAGCCCGGCGGTCTCAGGTGTGCTCCAGAAATAAAGCGCGATCGGCACGATGACCGCCGCCGTCAGCGCTGCCAGCGAGGAATAGCGAAACAGAAAAGCCATCGCCAGCCAGACGACGATAAAAATCAGCGCCACATGCCAGCCGAGCGCGATCAGCACGCCGAGATAGGTCGCCACGCCCTTGCCGCCCTTGAAACCGAGCCAGACCGGAAACAGATGGCCAAGGAAGGCGCCAAGGCCCGCCCAGAGTCCAAGGCCGGCCCACAGTCCGTAGTCGTGTCCAAAATGGCGCGCGATCATCACCGCCGCCGTACCCTTCAACGCGTCGAGCACCAGCGTCGCGGCGGCGAGGCCCTTGTTGCCGGTGCGCAGAACGTTGGTGGCGCCGATATTGCCGGAGCCGATTTTGCGCACATCGCCGAGGCCGGCCGCGCGGGTGATCAAGAGGCCGAAGGGAATCGAGCCGAGGAGATAGCCGAACAGCAATGCCAGGATAACGTTATAACTCATTGTTTCCCCCGCATTTCCCCAGCAGAATATCGGTCGGCGACGTAGCGCGATCGCTCTAGGTGGAAAACACTGTGCGGCCCGCCACCAGCGTTTGCAAGACCATGCCTTGCAGCCGCGCACCTTCGAAGCAGGTGTTTTTCGAGCGCGAACGGATGCCGCTTTCACTGACGATCCAGGGTTCTTCGAGGTCGATCAGGGCAAGATCGGCCGGCGCTCCCGGCTTCAGCGTGCCGCCCGGCAGGCCGAACAGTCTTGCTGGTGCGGTGGACAGTGTTTCGATCAGCCGAAGTAGCGGCACGTCGCCATTGTGGTAGAGCCGAAGCGCTGCTCCAAGCAGCGTCTCCAGCCCGATCGCGCCGGCAGCTGCATCGGCGAAGGGAAGGCGCTTGGTGTCGACATCCTGCGGGTCGTGCGAGGAGACGATGATGTCGATTGTGCCGTCCTTGACTGCCTCGATCATGGCCAGCCGGTCTTCCTCGGCGCGCAAAGGCGGCGTCAGCCGGAAGAAGGTGCGGTATTCCCCGACATCGTTCTCGTTCAGCGACAGATTGTGGATCGCCACGCCCGCCGTGACATTGGCCTGGTCGGCTTTCGCCCGCGTCACCGCTTGCGCTGCCATTGCCGTCGAGATCTTGGCCGCGTGATAGGCGCCGCGCGTCAGCCGCGCCAGCGCCAGGTCGCGCTCCAGTGGGATGGACTCGGCTTCGCGCGGAATACCGGCAAGGCCGAGCCAGCTGGCATACAGGCCTTCATTCATCACGCCTGCCGAAGCGAGGTCGCCATCCTGTGTCTCATGTGCGATGACGCCGCCGAAATCGCGGGCATAGGTGAGCGCCCGGCGCAT
The DNA here is from genome assembly GCF_030323165.1 of Mesorhizobium sp. C416B. Classification (NCBI taxonomy): domain Bacteria; kingdom Pseudomonadati; phylum Pseudomonadota; class Alphaproteobacteria; order Hyphomicrobiales; family Phyllobacteriaceae; genus Mesorhizobium; species Mesorhizobium sp. C416B. The sequence continues at coordinate 336,389 of NZ_CP100471.1, read as the reverse complement.
CACCAGTGCGCTGGATATTGTGTGCCGCCCATCGGTGAAGGCGACCGCACCGGCCTCGCGCAACAGGCCGAATTCGGTCATCTCGCGACCGGCGAGGCCTTTGGTGATCGCCGCCGCCGGAAAGATGTTGACGCTTGCCGTGTCCCGGGCGGTGCGCAGCACGAATTCGACCAGCGCGACATTGTCGATCACCGGGTCCGTGTCGGGCATCATAACGACGGAGGTAACGCCGCCGGCCGCCGCCGCAACGCTGGCCGAAGCGATGGTCTCGCGATGTTCGCCGCCCGGTTCGCCGATGAAGACGCGCGCGTCGATCAGGCCGGGAATGATTGCCTTGCCGGCGCAGTCGACCACGGTGGCTCCCGCCGGCAGGCCCTGGTTCAGGGCAGCCTTGCCGGCGGCAACGATCTTTTTCCCCTCGACGATCACGGTGCCGACCTCGTCGAAGCCGCGTGACGGGTCGACGATGCGGGCGCGCTCAAAGACCGTCGTGCTCATGCGCTCCGGCCCTCGTTGCGGCGCGGGTCGAGCAGCGCTTCCATCACCGCCATGCGCACGGCGACACCCATCTCGACCTGTTCCTGGATGACGCTTTGCGGACCGTCGGCGATTTCGGACGCAATCTCGACGCCGCGGTTCATCGGACCGGGATGCATCACCAGCGCGCCGTCCTTGGCGGCCTTCAGCTTTTCGGCATCGAGGCCGAAATAGCGGAAATATTCGCGTACCGAAGGCACGAAGGCGCCTTCCATCCGCTCGCGCTGCAGGCGCAGCATCATCACCACGTCCGCGCCCTTGAGGCCCTCTGCCATCGAGCGCGAGACGATGACGCCCATTTTCTCGATGCCGGACGGCAGCAGGGTCGACGGCGCCACCACACGCACCTGCGCACCAAGCGCGTTCAACAGCATGATGTTGGAACGCGCCACGCGAGAATGCAGGATGTCGCCGCAGATCGCTACGATCAGTTTCGACAGCGGCCCCTTGGCGCGGCGGATGGTCAGCGCGTCGAGCAGCGCCTGCGTTGGGTGTTCATGCGCGCCGTCGCCGGCATTGACCACCGAGCAGCCGACCTTCTGCGCCAAAAGGGCGGCGGCGCCCGCAGACTGGTGGCGGATGATCAGGATGTCGGGGCGCATGGCGTTCAGCGTCATCGCCGTGTCGACCAGCGTCTCGCCCTTCTTCACCGAAGAGCTCGCCACCGACATGTTCATGACGTCGGCGCCGAGCCGTTTCCCGGCCAGTTCGAACGACGACTGCGTGCGCGTCGAGGCTTCGTAGAAGAGGTTGATCTGGGTGCGGCCGCGCAGCGTCGAGGTCTTCTTTTCGGACTGCCGCGAAATGGCGACGGCGCGATCGGCCCGGTCGAGCAGAAGCTCGATGTCACCGGGGGAAAGATCGCGGATGCCCAGAAGATGGCGGTGAGGATAAAGCGGCAGGGACGAAGCGTCGGTCATCTCAAGGCGCTGCTATAGGGGGGAGAATTCCTTGCCGCAAGCGTCAGCTTGGCATTACGGCCTTTCTCCCCGGTATTTTCGTCGCGCGCGCCGCCTGCCTTGGGCTATATCTAGCCGATTGCTTCGGATTCGAAGCCTTGTGATGATAAGTGCCTTTCTAGCGTTAGAAGGCCCTTCTACTTTCAGAAGGATTGGGCGTGACCGACGACGTGACCAACCAGCCGCCGCCGCTGACGGGCGGCAACGCCTGGCGGGGCGATCCGTTGCTGATCCAGCTTGCCGAGCGTTTTTCCGATCCGGTGCGCAAGGACCTCGACGGGCTTGGCCGGTTCGTCCTGACGCAGGAGGCGCAGGAGCTGGCGCGCCTCGCCAATGTCGAGACGCCGAAGCTCCGCACGCATGACCGTCAGGGCCGGCGCATCGACCTCGTCGAATTCCATCCGGCCTATCATGCGCTGATGCGCCGCTCGGTTGCCGGCGGCCTGCATTCCTCGATCTGGGAAAACGGCGATAGCGAGATCGGCCGTCGCCATCAGGTGCGCGCCGCGCGTTTCTACCTGACCGCCGAACTCGAGACCGGGCATCTCTGCCCCATCACCATGACCAGCGCTTCGCTGGCCGCCCTGATGGCCAGCCCAAAGCTGTTTCGCGAATGGGCGCCGCGCGTGACGACGCGCAAATACGACCAGAGTCAGAAGCCGCCGGTCGACAAGACCGGGCTGACGCTCGGCATGGGCATGACCGAAAAGCAGGGCGGCACCGACGTGCGCGCCAACACCACACGGGCCGAACGCGCCGGCAGCGGCTTTTATCGCCTCACCGGCCACAAATGGTTCATGTCGGCGCCGATGTCGGACGCTTTTCTCGTGCTTGGACAGGCGCCGGAAGGGCTTTCCTGTTTTCTCGTCCCGCGCATCCTCGGCGACGGTTCCGGCAACGGCTTCCGCTTTCAGCGGCTGAAGGACAAGCTCGGCAACCGCTCCAACGCCTCATCGGAGGTAGAGTTCGTCAACGCCATCGGCGAGATGGTCGGCGAGCCCGGCGCCGGCATAAAGACGATCATGGACATGGTCACGCTGACCCGGCTAGACTGCGCCGTCGCCTCGTCGGCAATCATGCGAGCGGGGCTGGCTGAGGCCGTGCATCACGCCCGTCACCGCCAGGTGGCCGGCTCGACGCTGATCGAACAGCCGCTTATGCAGCGCGTGCTGGCGGACATGGCGCTCGATGTCGCCGCCGCCACGGCACTCTCGTTCCGACTGGCGCGCTCCTTCGACGAGGCTGCCGGCGACCGCGGCGAGGCTGCTTTTGCCCGCGCCATGACCCCGGTGGTCAAATACTGGGTCTGCAAGATCGCGCCGCCACTGCTCTATGAGGCGATGGAGTGCCTCGGCGGCAATGGCTATGTCGAGGAAGCGCCGCTCGCCCGCTACTACCGCGAAGCCCCGGTCAATGCGATCTGGGAGGGCTCAGGCAATGTCATGGCGCTCGACGTGCTGCGCGTGCTCGGCCGCGCGCCCGGCCTGTTCGAGGAGGTGCTGGCCGGCATCGACCGCGATCTCGGCGCCGGCGGACGCGGAACCATTGGCGTGCTCAAGGCGGCCATGCAGGTCGCCGGCACCGATGAGGGGTCGGCCCGCCTGCTGACCGAACAGCTGGCGCTGTCGGCGGCAGCTGCGGAATTGCGCCGGCTGGGGGCAGGGCGGATTGCGGACGCCTTCGTCGAGACGCGGCTCGCCGGCCAGTGGCGCAACACCTATGGCATGCTCGATTCGCGCCACGATGCGCGCATGATCATCGACACGCTCTATCCGCCGGTGAATTGAGGGCCTTCCGCCAGGCCGTGAACGAATTTGCCTGCCTGTGGACAGCCGTTAACCTTAACGAATGGTTTCCGTTGCAGCCGCAGGCCGCAGACCCCACTGTCTTTGTCACCAAAGCAGGAATGCCATGCGGCACATTTTGACGTCCTTTCTGGCCTTGCACTGGGCGCTGGTTTTCGCCCTGCTGGCGTTCATCTGTGTCGATGGAAACCGCGGCGTTGCGGGCGCTCTGGGCGTGCTCGGCGTCGTCGTGGAAAACACTCGTCTGGCCGATCTCGACAATGCTGCCGTCGTGGCGCCGCTGGCCATCGCCTTGCTGGTCGTGGCGGTGCTGTTTTGCTGGGTCTTCGTCGAGAGCCTGGTTAACGTCGCAGCGAGCCCGGACGGAGCCGACAGTGTGGCGCGGACCGCCTTCATTTCGGCATCCGCGGTGTTGTCGCTCATCCTGATCGGCGGCGCAGCGCGAGGCATCAACGGCCTGTTTTTGGTTGTCGCCGTGCAATTGGCGGCACTTCTGGCCTCCTATGTCGCCATGCTGGCCGAGCGGAGGTCGGTCTTCGCTGTCATGGTTTCTCGGGAGGCAGAGAGCCGCGCCACCGCCCATGCCATGGCCAAGGGTGCCGCGCACGGCTCCTTGCTGTCGCGCATTTCCGGCCGTCCGGACATTGGTCCCAGCGGTCCCAGAGGCGGCTCCAGCCGCAGGGACGGTCACTGATGCGCACGCTGTTCGCATTGTGGGCCGCGCCACTCGCTCTGTTCTGGGGCTGGTTCTTCCTGTCGCTCAACGACATCAATTTCGGCTACGTCATGCTCAGCCGGCAGCTGCATGATTTCGTGTTCCAGCTCTATGGGCAGATGCTGGGCATCGATCCGGCGATCATTCCGGGCATGGTGGCAAGGGCCTGCGTCTTTGACGGCTTCCTGCTGATGGCATTGTGGGCGTTTCGCCGCCGCCGCAACATCACGGCCTGGGTCAGGCGGCAGGCGGGGAATCCGGTTCCGTCCGATCGCGTGGGTCAAGCGACTGGAGCCGGTCCAGAACTCCCTGCAGAATAAAGGCCGCAGCCGCCGAATCGATCTTGCCGGCGCGCTTTCGGCGCGAGAAATCCATCTCGATCAGCGTCCGCTCCGCCGCCACCGTCGACAGCCGCTCGTCCCACAGAACGAAGGGCAGGTCGGTTATACCTGCCATGTTGCGCACGAAGGCGCGCGACTTCTGGGCGCGGGGACCTTCCGAACCGTCCATGTTGATGGGGAGACCGAGTACAAACGCGCCGACATTGTCCTTCTGCAGCTGGGCGAGCAGCGCTGCCGCATCCAGCGAAAACTTTTTACGCAGGATGACAGGGCGCGGATGGGCAAAGGACAGGCCGCGGTCGGAAACGGCGACACCGATCGTCCTGTCGCCGAGGTCGAGCCCGGCCAGCGTCCTGCCGCCCTCCAGGCGTGTCGGCAGATCCTCGATTGCTATGATGCCCAACGGCTTTCCCCAACCAGCGTTACCGTGACTCAGTCTATTGCGACCCAGACTTGCCGTCACAAAGAGCGCGACACGTTCTTTTGAAGCGCGAGCACACTATGTCACTTTAATTTTGCTGCCGGCGTTCTATCTTCCGGCGCAACCAAAATCGAGGAACACGATCGATGAAATTGACCTGGTACGGACATTCCGCCTTCCGCGTCGAGACATCAGGCGCGACCATCCTGATCGATCCCTATCTCGTCGGCAACCCATCATGGACGAGCGGCTGGGAGGGGCCGGCGGAAGGCGTCACCCATGTGCTTCTGACCCACGGCCACAGTGATCATGTCAGCGGCGCGGTGGAGGTGCTGAAGAAGAGCGGCGCCCAGCTGGTCGCCAATTACGAGATCTGCATGTACCTGGTCGGCAAGGGCGTCGACGGCAAGAAGATCAATCCCGGCAATCATGGCGGCACCGTCGATTGCGGTGCCTTCACCACCACATTCGTGCAGGCACTGCATTCCTCGTCGTTTGGGCTCGATGGCGGCCAGAACGTCTACCTCGGCAATCCCAACGGGCTGGTCCTGCATTTCCCGGAGGACAAGACGCTCTACCATATGGGCGACACCGACATCTTCTCCGATATGGCGCTGATCGAGGAATTGCATGAGCCGAAGATCGGCCTCGTGCCGGTCGGCGACCGCTTCACCATGGGCGGCGCGGTGGCGGCCCTGGCCTGCCGGCGCTTCTTCCACTTCGACACCGTCGTGCCATGCCACTTCGGCACCTTCCCGATCATCGACGCGACGGCGGAGAAGTTCGTGGCCGGCCTCGAAGGATCAGGTGTCGACGTAGCCTTGCCAGCCATCGGCCAAACGATCACACTATAGAGCGATCGTTGAAACGATCCCTTGTCGCAAAGGGGAATTAAACCATGGGTTTGAGAGAGACTCTTTGCGTTTCGATGCTGGTCGCTGCGTCGCCCGCATCCGCCGCCGAGGACTTCATCAAGGGCGTTTACCTCCAGACCCAGGAGCTTTGCGCGCAAGCCAAAAAGGACACGCTGCAGACGCTGATCGACACCGGCAATGTCATCTTGTCGGCGGACGGCCTGCAAAGCGTCGAGTATAATTGCGAGTTCGTCCAGGTCACCAAGGCGACGCGCTCGCCGAGCTGGGCGGTCACTGCCATCTGCCAGGAGCCGGGCTTTCTCTTTCCCGATATACTGTCGATCACGCAGATGAACGCGACCCAAATCGACATCGTCTCGGTGCGCCCGACCGCCGACGAAGGCGAGCAGGCCGGCAATGGCGGCAGCTATTATCTGTGCGAGGGTGTATCGCTGCCCTAGGCTGAAATGCCGCCCTGGCATGAACGGGCTCTATCCCCAAGCACGATCGATGTTGCGCGGCACGCGCCACGCCGCTATAGCGCCATCTGGTTTTCCCAAAGGCTAAAGACATGTCCGTTGATCTGCAAACTGTGAAGCGCGTCGCGCGTCTCGCCCGCATTGCGGTGAGCGAGGAGGATGCCGAGCGCATGACCGGCGAGCTGAACGCCATTCTGGGCTTTGTCGAGCAGCTGAACGAGGTCGATGTCTCCGGCGTCGAACCGATGACATCGGTGACGCCGATGGAGATGAAGAAGCGCCAAGACATCGTCACCGACGGCAACAAGGCTGCCGATATCGTCGCCAACGCGCCTGCCACTGACGAGAATTTCTTCCTCGTGCCGAAGGTCGTGGAGTAGCTGGCCGATGGCAATCGAGATCGCCATCGAAACGCCGCTGCAGGACGATGTCCGCGCTTTGGTCGAGGAGCTCAACGCGACGCTGCTCGAACTGACGCCGCCGGAGCATTGCTACCATCTGACGGTCGAGCAGATGGCTGGCGACGACACCACCGTGTTCATCGCCCGCGACGACGGGCAAGCCATCGGTTGCGGCGCGCTGAAGCGCCATGACGCCCGCGTCGGTGAGGTCAAGCGCATGTACACGCGGCCCTCGCATCGCGGCAGGAAGATCGGCGCCAAGATCGTCGAGCATGTCGAAACGCTGGCGCGCAGCGAAGGGCTGAAGCGCCTGGTGCTTGAAACCGGCGACCGCCATCCCGCCGCCTGGACCGTCTACGAACGGGCCGGCTTCTCGCGCTGCGGGCCGGTGCTGGATTATCCCGATTCCGAGTGGTCGGTGTTTTACGAAAAGAGCCTTTGATGAGCGAACTGACCCATCTGACAATTTCGCAGGCGCGCGCCAAGCTGCGCGCCAAGGAGATTTCGGCCGTCGAAATCACCGAGGCCTATCTCGGTGCCATCGAGCGCGCCAATCCGGTGCTCAATGCCTACATCGTCGTCACCGGCGACAAGGCGCGCGATATGGCCAAAGCTTCCGACGCCAGGCTCGCCAAGGGCCAGGGCGGTGCGCTGGAGGGCATCCCGCTCGGCATCAAGGACCTGTTCGGCACCGAAGGTGTCCACACCCAGGCCTGCAGCCATGTGCTCGACGGCTTCAAGCCGCGCTACGAATCGACAGTCACCGCCAATTTGTGGGCAGACGGCGCCGTCATGCTGGGCAAGCTCAACATGGACGAGTTCGCCATGGGCTCGTCCAACGAGACCTCCTATTACGGCCCTGTCGTCAATCCGTGGCGGCGTTCGCGCCTCGACACGGTGGTGATGCCGACCACGCATCAGGGCGATGGCGGTTTCGTTTCGGCCGGCGGCACGAAGACCGCGCGCACGCTGGACAATGCCCAACTGGTGCCGGGGGGCTCGTCGGGGGGCTCGGCTTCCGCCGTCTCGGCTTTCCTGTGCGCCGGCGCCACCGCCACCGACACCGGCGGCTCGATCCGCCAGCCAGCCGCCTTCACCGGCACCGTCGGCATCAAGCCGACCTATGGCCGCTGCTCGCGCTGGGGCATCGTCGCCTTCGCTTCGTCGCTCGATCAGGCGGGCCCGATCGCCCGGGACGTGCGCGATGCCGCGATCATGCTGAAGTCCATGGCCTCGGTCGACGCCAAGGACACCACTTCCGTCGACCGGCCGGTGCCGGATTACGAGGCGGCGATCGGCAAACCGATCAGGGGCATGAAGGTCGGCATTCCCCGGGAATACCGCGTCGACGGCATGCCGGAAGAGATCGAGGCGCTGTGGCAGAAGGGCATTGCCTGGCTCAGGGATGCCGGCGCCGAGATCGTCGACATTTCGCTGCCGCACACCAAGTATGCTTTGCCGGCTTATTATATCGTAGCGCCTGCCGAAGCATCGTCCAATCTGGCGCGCTATGACGGCGTCCGCTATGGCTTGCGCGTGCCAGGCCAGGACATTGTCGACATGTACGAAAAGACCCGAGCCGCCGGGTTCGGTCAAGAGGTCAAGCGTCGCATCATGATCGGCACCTATGTGCTGTCGGCAGGCTATTACGATGCCTACTATCTGCAGGCGCAGAAGGTGCGCAATTTGATCAAGCGCGACTTCGAGACGGTTTTTGCCGACGGCGTCGACGTCATCCTGACGCCGGCGACGCCGTCGGCCGCCTTCGGCATCGCCGACGAGGACATGGCCGCCGATCCGGTAAAAATGTACCTCAACGACATTTTCACGGTGACCGTGAACATGGCCGGACTGCCGGGCATTGCCGTGCCTGCCGGCCTCGATGCCAAGGGCCTGCCGCTCGGCCTGCAGCTGATTGGCCGTCCCTTCGACGAGGAAACCCTGTTCCAGACAGCCGCCGTCATCGAGCAGGCGGCGGGAACCTTCCAGCCGGAGAAGTGGTGGTAGCATGCCGCCTCCGTCTCGCATTTCCATCGTCGAGACGGGAAACGAACTGCTGATCACGAACCCGCCACGCACCTCGGATTTCAGGACAGTCTTTGTCCTGATCGGGGCCGCGATCGTCGCCTACACCGGCTACATGGGATTGACGGATATGTCGTCCGCAACGCTCACCAGCGGCACGCTCGGCCTGCTGTCCTTCGTGGCGGTCATTGCCCTCTTCACCTATTTCCTGGGCAAGGATTTCATCTGGCGGGTGTTCGGCAGGGAAACCCTGCGGCTGACCGACACCGCAGCCGTGCGCTCGGTGAGGGGTTCTTTGCGAAATCGGTGGTCACTGCCTTTGAAAGGGCATCTTAGGGTCGAAATCCTCGACCATACCTATCCCACGGACGAAGTGGGACTGTCGGAAGTCATCAGCTTGACCAACGCGAACGGCGCCCTTGTTTTCGGCAGGGAGTTAAGCCGCCTCGAAGCGGAAGCGGTAGCGAGTGCGGTCGAGCACTTCACCGGCCGTCACAATTTGAGCTGGAGATAGGCAGGCAATGTTCTTCTATCTCTCCAAGGTATTCTGGTTCTTCGTCCAACCACTCAACCTGGCGATCTTCCTGCTGCTTGCCGGCTTGCTCGCGGCGCTGATCGGCCGCCGGCGATTGGCGGCGACGGGCAGTGTGTTCGCCTTCCTGATTCTGGCGCTGTCGGCCTGGACGTCGCTTGGCGCCATGATGCTCAATCCGCTCGAAGAGCGCTTCCCAAAGCCGCCGCTGCCGCGGAAGGTCGACGGCATTGTCGTGCTCGGCGGCGGCTTCGAGGGCGCCATCAACTTGGCGCGCGGCGGCTATGAGCTGAATTCCGGCGGCGACCGCATGGTCGAGGCGGCGATCCTTGCCCGGCGCTTTCCCGAGGCGAAAGTGGTTATCTCGGGCGGCACCGGTGAACTGTTCATCGATGGCGAGGGGGATGCGGCCACCGCGCCGCGGCTGCTCGGTGCGCTTGGCGTCGACGCCGATCGCCTGATGCTCGAGAGCAAATCCCGCAACACCTATGAGAATGCCGTCTTCACCAAGGAACTGGTAACGCCGAAATCGGGCGAAACCTGGCTGCTGGTGACCTCCGCCTTCCACATGCCGCGCGCCAAGGCGCTGTTCGACAAGGCCGGCTTTCACACGGTCCCGTGGCCGGTCGACTATCGCACCTCGGGCAAGGAAGGCTTTGGCCTGTTTCGCGACAACGCACCCGATTCGCTGCAGACCACGACCGTGGCGATCCGCGAGTGGATCGGGCTCGCCGCCTATTGGCTGTCGGGCCGGATCGACCAGCTTTTCCCCGGCCCGGGCGGCTGACCGATCACGGCTTGCCTTGCGGCGGAAAAGAACTGACGCCGCACCAGCACTGCCAGTAGCAGCAGCGTCGACAGCACGAACACGATCGGGTCGACGAACCAGCCGAGATAGCCGATCGAGAAGAACACCGCGCGCAGGCCTGAATTGAAATGCTTGCCGGCCAGCATGTTCATGCGCGCCGCGCGCCACACCGCCGTTTCGCTGACCGGGTTGCGTGACGCCTCGCCATAGGGGATCGGCACCGCGCCGATCAGGATCGTGCAGTAGTTGAAGAGACGGTAGGCCCAGCCGAACTTGAAGAAGGCGAAGGCCAGGATCAGCACCAGGCCAAAGACCTTGATCTGAAAGGCGGAGCGCGATGAGGTCGCGTTCAACGGCAGGTCGTTCAGCACGGCAAGGACCTGATCCGAGGCGCCAAGCAGCGCGAAACAGCCACCGAGCGCAATCAGCGAACTGGAGGCGAAAAAGGCGGTGCCTTGCTGCAGGCCGCTCATGATGGCGGTGTCGACGATGCGGATTTCGCGCTCGGCCATGGTGCGCATCCAGGCCTCGCGCTGCACGTTCATGGCCATCGTCAACGACACCCGGCTGACCAGTCTGCCGTCGGACGCCAGCGTATGCAGCAACCATGCGAGCAGGAAGAAAGCCAGCGCCGCCAGATCAGCCGTCGACAGATGGAAGGAATCGCCCATGCCGCCTTTTACCACAGGCAAAGCGGTCAGTTCGATGCTCCAATGCATGCGCCCAGAGGTGAGCTGCGGTTCTGGGACAACGACATGCATTGAAACAAGAACTTAAAGCGCGTCGCATGAATCCGTTTCAGCGCGACACGCTTTCAGCCGGTGATGTCGCTGCCGGAGCAAACAAGGTCGGCAGGTGCAGCGCCGCAATCCGCAAAACAGCACAAACATCATGGAAAGTCCTATATGTAGGTCTTGATCCCATTCCCGGAGACGGCGCAGCGTGTTTCTTTCGGTTTTCGACCTGTTCAAGATCGGCGTCGGACCGTCGAGTTCGCACACGATGGGACCGATGACAGCGGCGCGGCGGTTTCTCGACGAGATCGCCGGAGACGACTGGCCGCGCCCGGCCGGCGCGAAAGTTGATCGTCTGGGCGCCAGCCTGCACGGTTCGCTCGCCTATACCGGTATCGGCCATGGCTCGGATCGCGCCGTTGTCCTCGGCCTTGCTGGCCTGACACCGCAGACGGTCGATCCCGATCAGGCCGAAGGCATCGCCACGCGCATCGCCGCCGAGAAGCGGATATCGCCACACGGCCATCCCTCCTATCGCTTCGACCCGGCGACGGATCTGGTGCTCGACCGCAAGACGCCGCTCACCGGCCACGCCAACGGCATGGCTTTCTACGCTTACGATGCCGGCGACCGGCTGCTGCTCAAGCGCATCTATTATTCCATCGGCGGCGGCTTCGTGGTGTCCGAGGAAGAGCTGCAGCGGATGAAGGTCAAGGGCTCGGTGACCACAGAAGGCAAGAAGGTGCCCTATCCCTTCAAGAACGCCGTCGAGATGCTGAAGATGGCAGGCAAAAGCGGCCTGTCTATCGCCGACATGAAGCGCGTCAATGAAGAGACGCATATGTCGCGCGAGGAGCTCGACAGCGGCCTTGATGCGATCTGGGGCGCCATGAAGGGCTGCATCGACCGCGGCCTGTCGCAGGACGGCATCATGCCGGGCGGGCTGAAAGTGCGCCGTCGTGCCCGCATGCTGCACGACAAGCTGCAGGAGCAATGGCAGCAGAACAAGCCCAACCCTTTGCTGGCCAATGACTGGCTGTCGATCTACGCCATGGCGGTGAACGAAGAGAACGCGGCCGGTGGACGCGTCGTCACCGCGCCCACCAATGGCGCGGCCGGCACATTGCCGGCGGTGCTGCGTTACTGGCTGCATTTCCACCCCGAGGCTGACCAGCCGAGCATCCGCGACTTCCTGCTCACGGCCGCCGCCGTCGGCGGCATCATCAAGACCAATGCCTCGATCTCCGGCGCCGAAGTCGGCTGCCAGGGCGAGGTCGGCTCGGCCTCGGCGATGGCTGCCGCGGGTCTCTGCGCCGTCATGGGCGGCACGCCCGAGCAGGTCGAGAACGCCGCCGAAATCGCGCTCGAACATCATCTCGGCATGACTTGCGATCCAGTCGGCGGTCTGGTCCAAGTGCCTTGCATCGAGCGCAACGCGCTCGGCGCCGTCAAGGCGGTCACCGCCGCCTCTCTGGCGATCAAAGGCGACGGCGTCCATTTCGTGCCGCTCGACGCCGCGATCGAAACAATGCGCCAGACGGGCCTCGACATGAACGAGAAGTACAAGGAAACCAGCCTTGGCGGGCTCGCCGTCAATGTCGTGGAATGCTGACCGCGCAACGCCACTGGCACTGTGGAGAAGTCGGGCAGGGCCGTTGACGCAATCGCGCGCCGGACTAAACCTTAAGCGATGGCACTCAATCTCCTAAAACTGTGCGTCGGTTGCGACAGCGTCGAGGACCTCGAAGAATGGATCGCCTTCCGCCTCGATGAGCGCCGCCGCGCCGGCGAACCCGCCGAGCACTGGCACACCACCCGCATGGTGCCGACGCGCGGCGCCGAGGTCACCGATGGCGGTTCGCTTTATTGGGTGATCAAGGGCAGCGTGCAATGCCGCCAGCTGATCACTGATATCAGGCCCTTCACGGACGACGAAGGCATCGGCCGTTGCCGCCTGATGCTCGACCTCGACGTCGTGCGCACCGACTGGCAGCCGCGCCGCGCCTTCCAGGGCTGGCGTTATCTCAAACCTTCGGATGCGCCCGCAGATATCGGCAAGGGCAAGGCCGGAATGGTCGAGATGCCGCCGAAACTGAAGCGCGAGCTCGCCGATCTGGGCTTGCTGTAGAGCCAAGGGCGCGGCCGCTTCTCCCAGAGCGTCGAGCGCTGGCCCTTCATCTTGTCCAAGGCTGGACTTGCAAGGGGGCCGACAACGCCACATCTTGCTTCTTATGAGCGACAAGAAGCAGCGCGTGCCCGCAAGGGCCAGTCCTGCGCCGGTCAAGCCTCAATCCAATGCCGGCGAGATCGACGCCTTTATCCGTCAGGCCCGGACGCTTGTCGCGACCGGCACGGGCCGGCTGATCCTTGCCCTCGACGCAACGATGAGCCGCCAGCCGACCTGGGATGTCGCCGCCAAGCTGCAGGGCGAGATGTTCGACGCCGTTGGCAAGGCCGGCACCCTCAGTGTCCAATTGGCCTATTTTCGCGGGTTGGGCGAGTGCCGCTCGTCGGCTTTTGTCGCCGACACCAATGCCCTGAAGCAGCTGATGACGCGGATCGACTGCCGTGCCGGCCACACCCAGATCGGCAAGGTGCTGGCGCATGCGCTGAAGGAAACGGCGGCGGCCAAGGTCAATGCTCTGGTCTATATCGGCGACGCCATGGAAGAGGATATCGACGACCTGGCGCAGAAGGCCGGCAGCCTCGGTCTGCACGGCGTTCCCGTCTTCGTCTTCCAGGAAGGCCATGATCCCGGCGCAGAAAAGGCGTTCAAGGAGATTGCGCGGCTGTCCAAAGGGGCTTGGTTCCGATTTGATCGGCGGGCTGCCGCGACCTTGGCCGGGCTGCTTTCGGCGGTTGCCGTCTATGCGACCGGCGGATTGAAGGCGCTCGAGGCAAGGGACAGGCCGGGAGACCGGCTGCTGATCGAGCATCTCAGGGGCGGCGGGAATTGATGGGCGCTATCATTGCACTTGTTGCACTGTTTCTGGTGCTGCTCGGCGCGGCGACGATCTTTGTCCGCGCCGATGCGCAAAAACTGGCAAGCGGCATGCGCACGCTCGGGCCGGTGCTTCTGGCGCTGGTCGGGCTCGCCGTGCTGGTGGTCGGGCGCGAAGGCATTGCCGGCCTCATTCTGGCCGCGGCCCTTGCCTGGTACGGTTCGATGCGAATGAAGCGGCCGTCGCTCGGGCCGGCGCCCGGCAAGCGCTCGACGGTGCGGACCGCCGCATTGGAAATGGAGCTTGATCACGATACGGGCGGGCTTGAAGGCCTGGTTCTGGCCGGCCGCCATGAAGGCAAGATGCTGGGTGCGATGGGCCTGGCCGAGCTGCAGCAGCTTTACCGCGAACTCCCCGGCGACCCGGAGAGCCGCCAACTCCTAGAGACGTATCTTGACGGCCGTTTTCCCGTCTGGCGCAAAGACGCTGAGGCGAACGGTGGCGAAGGGCTGGGTGTTGCGCCAGGTGCGGGCGCCATGACTAAGGAGGAGGCCTACAAGATCCTTGGTCTTGAAGCGGGGGCCGCCGCGGCGGATGTCCGCAAGGCGCACCGCCGCCTGATGCAGCGCCTGCACCCCGACATCGGCGGCACGTCTTTCCTGGCGGCGCGGATCAACGAAGCCAAGGACGTCTTGCTCTCCAATCACAACTAGTCTCCTTCGACGCAGTAAATTTCCGGGAGATGGTTCCGACGCCGCCCTACTGTTGGACGGCGTAGCAGGCGATTTTCTTTTTCTTCAGGGCATTGCAGGCATTCCAGGCCGCGTCCTTCGAGCGGAAGCCGCCGAACCGGGCGCGGTAATAGGTCTCGCCATCCTTCTGGAAGGCGACGGTGAAGCCGGAAGCAGCCCCAAGAACCTTGGGCGCCTGCTTGGCGGTCTTGTCTAGGAAAGCCAGGGCTTCGGACTGCTTGGGCGACGACGCTACCTGCACCGCCCAGCCAGCCGGCACCGAGGCCGTGTTGACCGGGTCGACCCCCTGAGGGGATGCAGGCGTGGGTTCGGCATAGGCAGCCACAATCTGCGCAGTTTCGACCTTCGGCGCCGTCACGATGACGGTCTTGACCTTCCTGGTCTTGACGACGGGGGCGGGCTCTTCGACCGCGGCCACCGTCTGTTCGTCGGCAGACTGGCCTTCAGCAGACTGCTCGTCAGCGGATGTCGGATCGTCATTGGACGCTACGGCATCGTCTTCAACGATCGGCTTGCCATCGGGCGTCGGCGCGTCATGCTTGGGCAGGAAGACCTTGGCCAGCGCCTTGACCGGATTGTCGCCGCCGGCCTTGGCGACCAGGGCGCCGCCGCCGCGGGTCGATGCGCGCGGCATGTAGGCGTTGATCAGGCCGGCCATCTGATTGTCGCGGCTGCGCCCCGAAGTGCCGCCCATGACGACGGCGACGAGGCGGCGGTTGCCATCCGAAACCGACGAGACGAGGTTGAAGCCGGAGGCGCGGGTATAGCCGGTCTTGATGCCGTCGACGCCCTTGATGCGGCCGAGCAGACGGTTGTGGCCATTGATGCGCTGGCGGCCGTAAAGGAAGGAGCGCTGCGAGAAATAGCCGTAATACTGCGGATAATGTTCCCTGAGCGCTATGCCAAGCATCGCCATGTCGTGGGCGGTTGTGAACTGGCCGGGATCGGGCAGGCCGTTGGCATTGCGAAACACGGTGCCGTCCATGCCGAGCGCGCGCGCCTTGGCGGTCATCATGCGGGCGAAATTGCTTTCGCTGCCGCCGAGCAGTTCGCCGAGCGCGGTCGCCGAATCATTGGCCGACTTGGTCACCATCGACAGGATGGCGGTCTCGACCGAAACCGCTCCGCCCGCCTTGACGCCGAGCTTGGTCGGCGGTTCGGCCGCCGCTTTGGCCGAGAACGGCACGGGCGTGTTCCTGCTGATCCGGCCCTTCGCCATGGCCTCGAAGGTCAGATAGAGCGTCATCATCTTGGTCAGCGACGCCGGGTAGCGCCGGCCGTTGGCATCGGACGAATAAAGCACCTTGCCGGTCTTGGCGTCGACGACGATCGCCGAAGACCTGGCGGCCATCGAGGACGCGGCATCCGCAACGACAAATGACATCGCCAAAGCGAGGATCATGATCATTTTGAGGGAAGATGCGGATTTTGAACCGAAGACCGACAACGCCTGACGCACTGATAGTTCCTTTGAAACTCATTGCCATGGAGGCGGCAAAGGGATCCGACCTCACTTGTCGTCAAACTATCGCGGCCAGCGTTACCAATCCGTTTATGGTAACCGGCGCGTTCACCATTTTCCTCGGGCTTGAGCCTTTCTTTATTCGAATTTTAGCTGTTGCCGGCGCAGCGCGGCCTGATGCCGCTGAAATCTTGACTTTTGTGCAGCGCACAATATATTCTCGTGCATTGCACAACCGCGCTCAGGCAAGGGCGCTTCAAAACGCCAAGGGAAACGTCAAATGACCCAGACCTACGAGGACTTCTCGAAATACGGCAAGGAGTTTGCCGATACCGGATTGAAGAGCTTCACCTCGCTCTCCAAGGGCGCGCAGGCGATCGCCACCGAAGCTGGCGAATACACCAAGAAGAGCTTCGAAGCCGGCAGCGCCGCGGTCGAAAAGCTGTTCTCCGCCAAGTCGCTGGAAAAGGCGGTCGAGATCCAGTCCGACTTCGCCAAGCAGAGCTATGAGAGCTTCGTTGCCGAGGCGACCAAGTTCGGCGATCTCTATGCCGATCTCGCCAAGGAGGCTTACAAGCCCTTCGAATCGATTGTCGCCAAGGCGAAGTAATTTCGCTCGAGAATACCAGGCACGGCCTTTCGGGCTTGCAAAACAGACCCGGTCGCGGATGCGCGGCCGGGTTTTTTCATGCCGGTTTCAATTCCGGGGCTTTGGCGGTTCACGATTTTGAAAATCGCCTCGGTTTGCCCACCTAGCCATATTGTCAGCTAACAAGAAGGGCTTAAAATCGTCCATCGAACACCTACATATCGAACTCGCCATGGGGATTCGAAAGAGGCAGGATTACGTGACTTCAGGTTTGACTGCCACAACAAGCGTGGTGCGGATGCAAAGTGACGGCGACGGCAATGAGGCCGGTCGCGGCACAGCCGTCATTACGCGCACGAAGACCAAGACCAAGAAGCCCAGCCTTTACAGGGTCCTCATCCTCAACGACGACTATACGCCCATGGAGTTCGTGGTTCACGTCCTGGAGCGTTTTTTTCAAAAGGACCGCGAAGCCGCCACACGCATCATGCTTCATGTTCACAATCATGGGGTGGGCGAGTGCGGGGTCTATACATTCGAGGTGGCCGAGACCAAAGTGTCTCAGGTCATGGATTTCGCCCGACAGAATCAGCATCCGCTGCAATGCGTGATGGAGAAGAAGTGAGGTAACATGCCGGCTTTCTCCCAAGGCCTGGAAAAGGCGCTTCACCAGGCGCTGACGCTCGCCAATGAGCGGCACCATGAATATGCAACCCTAGAACATCTGCTGCTCGCCCTCATCGACGACACCGAGGCGGCCGCCGTTATGCGCGCCTGCAACGTCGATCTGGACGAGCTGAAGCACACCGTTCTGACCTATATCGACACCGAACTCGACAATCTGGTCACCGGTTACGATGAGGATTCCAAGCCGACCGCCGGCTTCCAGCGCGTCATCCAGCGCGCCGTGATCCATGTACAGTCATCCGGCCGCGAGGAAGTGTCCGGCGCCAACGTGCTCGTCGCCATCTTTGCCGAGCGCGAGAGCCATGCCGCTTATTTCCTGCAGGAACAGCAGATGACCCGCTACGACGCGGTCAACTACATCTCGCACGGCATCGCCAAGCGCCCCGGCGCATCGGAGACGCGCTCGCCGCGCGGCGCCGATGACGAGCAGGGCGGCCCGAATGGCGCCGAGCCGCAGGAGGAAGGCGGCAAGAAGAAGCAGCAGCAGGATGCGCTGACGGCTTATTGCGTCAACCTCAACAACAAGGCCAAGGCCGGCAAGATCGATCCGCTGATCGGCCGCGAGAGCGAAATCAACCGCACCATCCAGGTGCTGTGCCGCCGTTCCAAGAACAACCCGCTCTATGTCGGCGATCCCGGCGTTGGCAAGACGGCGATTGCCGAAGGCCTGGCCAAGCGCATCGTTGAAGGCGATGTGCCCGAAGTGCTGCAGGACGCCACCATCTTCGCGCTCGACATGGGCACGCTGTTGGCCGGCACGCGCTATCGCGGCGATTTCGAAGAGCGGCTGAAGCAGGTCGTCAAGGAGCTCGAGGATTATCCCGGCGCCGTGCTGTTCATCGACGAGATCCACACGGTGATCGGGGCCGGCGCCACGTCAGGCGGCGCGATGGATGCGTCGAACCTGTTGAAGCCGGCGCTGTCTTCGGGTGCCATCCGCTGCATCGGCTCGACCACTTACAAGGAGTTCCGCCAGTTCTTCGAGAAGGACCGCGCTCTGGTGCGGCGCTTCCAGAAGATCGACGTCAACGAGCCGACCATCGAGGACGCCATCGAGATCATGAAGGGCCTCAAGCCCTATTATGAGGAATTCCACAAGGTGAAGTTCACCAACGAGGCGATCAAGGCTTCGGTGGAACTGTCGGCCCGCTACATCAACGACCGCAAGCTGCCGGACAAGGCGATCGACGTGATCGACGAGACCGGCGCCTCGCAGATGCTGGTGCCGGAAGCCAAGCGCAAGAAGACGATCGGCATCAAGGAGATCGAAGCCACGATCGCCACGATGGCCCGCATCCCGCCGAAGACGGTTTCGGCAGACGACGAGAAGGTGCTGCAAGGCCTCGACATCGAGCTGAAGCGCGTCGTCTATGGCCAGGACACCGCCATCACCGCGCTGACCTCGGCGATCAAGCTGGCGCGTGCCGGCCTGCGCGAACCGGAAAAGCCGATCGGCTCCTACCTGTTCTCAGGCCCGACCGGCGTCGGCAAGACCGAAGTCGCCAAGCAGTTGGCTGCCTCGCTCGGCGTCGAGCTGATCCGCTTCGACATGTCGGAATATATGGAACGCCACACCGTCTCGCGGTTGATCGGGGCGCCTCCCGGCTATGTCGGCTTCGACCAGGGCGGTCTGCTCACCGACGGGGTCGACCAGCATCCGCACTGCGTGCTCTTGCTGGATGAAGTTGAGAAGGCGCATCCGGACCTGTTCAACATCCTGTTGCAGGTCATGGACCACGGCAAGCTGACCGACCACAACGGCAAGCAGATCGACTTCCGCAATGTCATCCTTATCATGACCACCAATGCGGGCGCATCCGATGCGCAGCGCGCGGCGATCGGTTTCGGATCGACCAAGCGCGAAGGCGACGATGTCGAGGCCATCAACCGGTTGTTCACGCCGGAGTTCCGCAACCGTCTCGATGCGATCATCCCGTTCGGCTCGCTGCCGGTGCCGGTCATCCATCAGGTGGTGCAGAAGTTCGTCATGCAGCTCGAGGCCCAGCTCTCCGAGCGGGGCGTCACCTTCGACCTGTCGCCGGACGCGATCGCCTGGCTGGCCGACAAGGGCTACGATGAACGCATGGGTGCGCGGCCGCTCGGCCGGGTCATCCAGGAGCACATCAAGAAGCCGTTGGCCGACGAGGTGCTGTTCGGCAAGCTCAAGAAGGGCGGCACGGTGCGCGTCACCGTCGAGAAGAAGGAAACCGGCGAAACCGGCCTGAAGCTCGAATCACTGGCCGACGAAGCCCCGGTGCAGCCGAAGCAGGAGCCGGAAGAGACGCCGAAAGCCCGCAAGGCAGTGGCCAAGAAGCCCGTCGCCAAGAAGGCGGTGGCGCAGAAGCCTCAGCCCAAGGGCAAGGACGAGCCTGAGCCCAAGGGCAAGGATGGCGGCAAGCGCAGCCTGGTGCCGCAACTGCCGCGCAAGAGCTGAAAGGTTCGCCTATGAAGGGCCCGGTGACGGGCCCTTTTTTCATTGGCTGGCCGGTTTGCCGACACAGCGCCCCTGCTTTTCAGGGCAGATGTTGTTAGGTCAGGCGGCGACGCCCTCGGGTGCAAACTTGCCCAGGAAGTACCCGCACGCCTTCCAGATGGCGATCGAGATCAGAACGCTCGCATAGCCATCCACGGCGCGGCAGCTGCTTCTACCAACGGCTCTGATGTCGCAACCGAATGTTCCACGATTTTGAAAACCCAAACGCATCCCGGTACGGCGCGCGTTATCACGGGTGGTTTGATATTTCCCTAACCGACGTAATGGATTGTGGCTGAGCTCATCGCCTTGAGGCGCACGCCACCTCAACCGTTCAGCGCTGCCCGGATCCTGGCCGCGTTCTCAGTCAGCACTTCGGGCTTCTCCATCTGTCCCGTATGCGGCTTGAGCGCGATGCCTTCGAACCGCGGGATGACATGGACATGCAGGTGGTAGACGGTCTGGCCAGACGCCGGTTCGTTGAACTGCAGGATGGTGACCCCGTCAGCGCCGAAAGCCTTTTTGACCGCCAGCGCCACCTTCTGGACCGTGGTGAACAGCCGGCCGAGCGTCGCCGGATCGGCATCGAGCAGATTGCGCGACGGTGCTTTGGGCACCACCAGCGTGTGACCGGGGCCTTGCGGCATCACATCCATGAAGGCGACCACGGCATCATCCTCGTAGACGCGGTGCGACGGGATTTCGCCGCGCAGGATCTTCGCGAAGATATTGCTGGGGTCGTAAGCCTCGGTCATGGCGGCGCTCCGGGAGTATGCTCCCGGTGTAGCGAAGCTGTCCCGGACCGGCAAGATGGTCCGGCGATATCGACAGGCGAGGGCAGGGCGGATCGCTATTCCTCAAGATCCTTGCGGAACGGCGTATGCTCTTCCAGAATTTCGCCCATCCGCTCGACCTCGCGCCGCTCACGCCGGAGATAATCGGCCACAGCATTGCGCAGGCCGGGATGTGCGATGTAGTGCGCCGAATGCATGGTCACGGGACGATAGCCGCGCGCCAGCTTGTGCTCACCCTGCGCGCCGGCCTCGACCACCTTCAGCTTACGCTCGATGGCGAAGTCGATGGCCTGATGGTAGCAAACTTCGAAATGCAGGAACGGGTGGTCCTCGATGCAGCCCCAATTGCGGCCGTAGAGCGCATCGGAGCCGATGAAGTTGATGGCGCCGGCGACATAGCGGCCATTGCGCTTGGCCATTACCAACAGGATATCCTGGGACATGCGCTCGCCGATCAGCGAGAAGAACTTGCGGTTGAGATAAGGCCGGCCCCATTTGCGGCTGCCGGTGTCCATATAGAAGGCGAAGAAATCGTCCCAGGCCCTTTCGGTCAGGTCCTTGCCGGTCAGCCGGTCGATCGAGATATCGTTGGCGAGCGCCTCGCGCCGCTCCTTCTTCATCGCCTTGCGCTTGCGCGATGCCAGCGTAGCGAGGAAATCGTCATAGGTCGAAAAGCCTTCGTTGAAGAAGTGGAACTGCTGGTCGGTGCGGTGCAGGAAGCCGGCTGCTTCCAGCGTTGCAACGTCGCTTTCACTGGCGAAGGTGACATGCGCGGAGGACACGCCGAGCTTTTCCGTCACCGCCTTCAGGCCCGCTGCGAGACCGGCCTTCACAATGGCGCTGTCCTCGCCCTTGCTGACCAGCAGGCGAGGGCCGGTGACCGGAGAGAACGGCACGGCGCATTGCAGTTTCGGATAGTAGTTGCCGCCGGCGCGTTCGAACGCATCGGACCAGCCGTGGTCGAAGACATATTCGCCCTGGCTGTGCGATTTGAGATAGCAGGGCACGGCGCCCAGCAATCTGCCTTGGGCATTTTCCAGTCTGAGATGATGACCTTGCCAGCCGGTACGCCGCACGGCGCAGCCGGAATCTTCAAGCGCGCTCAGAAAAGCATATGAAACGAGAGGGTTATAGCCATTTTCTGTGTCGCTGCGGGTTGTGCCGGTAAAGCCGTTCCACTCGTCGCAGGTGAAGGCATTGATGCCGGCGGCGACGCGGATGGAAAACTCCGCATTCGCCGTTTGCCCGTCGCCTTCATCACCCTGATCCATGGGGCTTATTTAAGCTCTGTCGGGGCCGCTACAAGTCACGTTTCAGGCACTTCCATCAGGCGACACTGACAGATCGGGTTCGAACCCTTCGAACGTCATCTGGTCGGCGTATTTGAAAGTGAGATCCACCGCCGGCTGGTCATGCACCGTCCAGGTGATGACAGGCATTTTAAGCCTTTCGCGCACGAAGCTGACGAACGGGTTCGGCAGATCGCCCGCGGCATAGGAGGTGAAGGCGAGGTCATGTGCCAGCATGGCAAAATGCGCCTCGATCAACTGATTGTCCCTGCCGTAGGCGGTCAGCCCACCCGGAATGCCAGGCGCATCCCTAGGGAAGTCGCGGACCAGCCAGTGGTCGAACGACATGATCGCCGCCTTGCCCTTGTAGCGCTCCAGCATCTTGCCGACGCTTGCCACCAAGCCCTCGTCGTAACCGGGCACACCCTTCAGTTCGACAATCATCGGCACACGGCCGTCGACCAGGTCGAGCGCTTCTTGCAGTGTCGGCACATGGTCCTTGGTGCCGCCGATCCTGAGCGCCGCCAGTTCCGCTGCCGTGCGCTGCCAGACAAAGCCGTCCTGGCCGGTCAGCCGCTTGAGGTCGCCGTCATGGATGATGACGGGAACGCGGTCGGATGAGAGGTGCACGTCGCATTCGATCGCATAGCCGCGCTCGGCGGCAGCAGCGAAGGCCGACAGCGTGTTTTCCCAGCGCGTCTTGTTCATGTCGTGAAAGCCGCGATGCGCCACCGGCCGGGCGGTCAGCCAGGAAAGGTCGGTCATTGTCTTGGTCCTGCTCATGCGACCTCGAAGACAGCTTCGATTTCCACTGCGGCATTAAGCGGCAGACAGGCGGTGCCGACGGCGGAGCGGGCATGCTTGCCGCGCTCGCCAAGGGCCGCGACCAGGAAATCGGAGGCGCCATTGGCGACCAGATGCTGCTCGACGAAATCCGGCACTGATGCAACAAAGACGGTGATCTTGACCAGCCGCTGGATTTTTTCGAGATCGCCAAGTGCTGCTTTTGCCTGCGCCAAGATGTTGATTGCACAGTACTTTGCGCCTTCCTTGCCGGTTGCCGTGTCGACGTCGCGGCCGAGCAGGCCGCTTGCCTGCAGCTTGCCGTCCTTGAGCGGCAACTGCCCGGCGGTGAACAAAAGATTGCCGGACCTGCAATAGGGCACATAGTTCGCGGCGGGCGCTGCGGCGGCAGGTATCGTCACGCCGAGATCGCTTAGCCGCTTTTCGATTGTTTCACTCATGGTATTTCCCTATTGCTTGGAGACGCCGCGCTGGCCGGGCCGAAATTGCTATTTTTGCCTCGCTTCCGCCACGACTTTTTTTAAGCTGGACCATCTTTACCTGCGGCCTGCCATCAGCTGCGACGATCGGAGCCCCTTATGCGCGCAACGCGCCTTGCCTTCCACGCCGTTCTCGTTCCGGTGCTGTTCTCGATGGCTCCGGCCTTTGCCGTGCCGGCGCTGCAGGCGCATCGCGCCGTCTACGATCTTACCCTCGACAAGGCGTCGGACCGCTCGGGCATCACCGGCATTTCCGGCCGCATGGTCTATGAGTTCAACGGCTCGCCCTGCGAGGGCTATACGGTAAAATTCCGTTTCGTCACCCAGATCGCCACCGGCGACAACACCAGGCTGACCGACCAGCAGACGACCACGTTCGAGGACGCCGAAGGCAAGACCTTCTCGTTCGTGACCAAATCCTTCGTCGACCAGAACCTCGACAAGGAGGTCAAGGGCACCGCCACGAAAGAGACCAAGGGCCTCAAGGTCGACATCGACAAGCCCGAGAAGAACAGCCTGGAACTCGCCGCCACTCAGTTCCCGACCCAGCATCTGGTCGAACTGATCGGCAAGGCCGAGAAGGGCGAGAATTTCTACGAAACCAGCCTGTTCGACGGTTCGGAGGATGCCAACAAGGTGATGACCACCACCGTCATCGTCGGCAAGAAGGCCGAGGGCGACAAGGCCGACCCCGAAGCGCCGGCGCTGGCCAAGCTTGCAGGCGACAAATACTGGCCGGTCGACATCGCCTATTTCGACGAGACCGACAAATCGGGCGAAGAGGTGCCGGAATACCGCATCAGCTTCAAGCTGCACGAGAACGGCATCACCCGCGACCTCACAATGGACTATGGCGAGTTCTCGATGACCGGAAAGCTGGTCAACCTGTCGCTGTTCGATCAGACCAAGCCTTGCCCGGTCTCGAAATAGCAACAATGCGGCGCTGGCCACGGCAGGCTTGATGGCAGTTCCCGATGGCGGTCTATGTCGATGCGGCGATCTGGAAATGGGCCGGCCATCGCTGGTGCCACCTGATGGCCGACGATACGGACGAACTGCATCGTTTCGCCGCCGAGCTTGGCGTCAAGCGTTCGTCCTACCAGGGGCCGCCCAGGACATCGGCGCCGCACTATGACATAACCGGCTTCGAGCGCGACCGGGCGGTGCGGCTCGGCGCCATCGAATGCAGCCGCGAGGAGATCGTTGCGATCTTCAGGCGCGTACGGGTACCCAACGGAAAGGGCCGATCGTGACCCTAACGGCATTCCTGGCTTATTGCCTTGCCATCACACTTGCCGCCGCCACGCCGGGACCGGCGATGTTCACGGTGATCACCAACGGCGTGGCACGCGGCTTCCTGCGTGCGTTCGTCGCCGGAATGGGCATTGCCGCCGGCGATGCCGTGCTGGTCACCCTGGCACTGCTCGGGCTGGTGGCGCTGGCCCAGACCTTCGAATGGGTGTTTCTCCTGTTGAAATACGCCGGTGCGGCCTACCTGATTTTCCTCGGCATCAAGATGTGGCGGGCCGCGGCCGCGCAATCGGCCGCGCAAGGAATCCCCCAAACCGGATTGTCGCGGTCGTTCCTGCTTGGCGCCTCCGTGGCGCTCGGCAACCCGAAGGCGATCCTGTTCCACGCCTCGATCATGCCGCTGATCCTCAACCTCGACACCATGACGTTTGCCGACGGCCTGCTGGTGGTGGCAGTCGTCGTCGGCGCCAATATTCTCACCATTGGCATCTACGCCGCGCTGGCGGGCAGGGCATCCGGCTGGCTCAGGACGCCCGAACGCATGCGGCTGATTAACCGGTTCGCCGGCAGCGCCATGATCGGCACCGGAGCGCTGATTGCCGCACGCTGAGCGATGAAGCACCTCACCGCTTGCGTTTGCAGCGCTTCCCCTCTATATGCGCGCTCATTCCACACACGGACTTTGGTGTCTGCCCGGGAGAAATCCGGCTGAAACCTCCGGTGGCGTTCGAGGACAAAGTCCAAAAATGCCTGTGTCCGTGGAGGCTAACCGGAAAAGGAACTAAGAATGGCACTGCCTGATTTCAGCATGCGCCAGCTTTTGGAAGCTGGCATTCACTTCGGCCACCAGACCCACCGCTGGAACCCGAAGATGGCGCCTTACATCTACGGCGCCCGCAACAACATCCACATCATCGACCTGTCGCAGACGGTGCCTTTGCTGCACCAGGCTCTGAAGCAGGTTTCCGACACCGTTGCCAAGGGCGGCCGCGTGCTGTTCGTCGGCACCAAGCGCCAAGCGTCCGACATCGTCGCCGACGCCGCACAGCGTTCGGCCCAATACTATGTCAACTCGCGTTGGCTCGGCGGCATGCTGACCAACTGGAAGACGATCTCGAATTCGATCCAGCGCCTGCGCAAGCTCGACGAGATGCTGGCCGGCGAAGCCCAGGGCCTGACCAAGAAGGAACGCCTGAACCTCGACCGCGAGCGCGAGAAGCTCGACAAGGCGCTCGGCGGTATCAAGGACATGGGCTCGACGCCCGACCTGATGTTCGTCATCGACACCAACAAGGAAGCGATCGCCATTCTCGAGGCCAAGCGCCTCGGCATTCCGGTCGTTGCCATCATCGATTCGAACTGCGATCCGGACAAGATCGACTTCCCGATCCCCGGTAATGACGACGCGGCGCGCGCCATCCAGCTCTATTGCGACCTGATCGCCAAGGCTGCCATCGACGGCATCGCCCGCCAGCAGGGCGCGCTCGGCGTCGACATCGGCGCCTCGGTCGAAGCTCCGGTCGAACCGGCGCTTGATCCGGCTCCGGCCCCGGCTGCGGACGCTCCGGAAGCTTGACAATCGAAGGCCGGTTGCGGCCTTCATCATTCTCATATTTGGCACGCTAGACGGACGCATCACCGAGTACCGGTGGTGCGTCGGTGCATTTAAAACAAAGAGGCGACAATGAGCATTTCGGCTGCACAGGTCAAAGAACTCCGCGACTTGACCGGCGCGGGCATGATGGACTGCAAGGCGGCGTTGACCGAGACCAACGGCAACATCGAAGAGGCCGTCGACTGGCTGCGCAAGAAGGGCATTTCCAAGGCCGACAAGAAGGCTGGCCGTACTGCCGCCGAAGGCCTGATCGGCGTCGACTCCGGCGTCCGCGAGGCCGCCATCGTCGAGGTTAACTCCGAGACCGATTTCGTGGCCCGCAACGAGCAGTTCCAGGAGATCGTTCGCAATGTCGCCAAGGTCGCGCTTGCTTATGGCACGACGGAGGCTGTCTCTGCCGCAAAGTATCCGGGTTCGGACAAGTCGGTCACTGACACCATCAAGGACGCCGTTGGCACCATTGGCGAGAACATGAGCTTCCGCCGTTCGGCCAAGCTCACCGTCCCGCACGGTGCTGTCGCAACCTACGTCCACAATGCGGTTGCCGATGGTCTTGGCAAGCTCGGCGTTCTGGTCGCGATCGAGACGACGGGCAATGAGCATGCCGCCAACGCCTTTGGCCGCCATGTCGCCATGCATGTCGCCGCCACCAACCCGCTGGCGTTGACCGCCGAGCAGATCGATCCGGCAGCGGTCGAGCGCGAGAAGGCGATCTTCGCCGACCAGGCGCGCCAGTCCGGCAAGCCGGAAGCGATCATCGAAAAGATGGTCGAAGGCCGCCTGCGCAAGTTCTACGAGGAAGTCGTGCTCCTCAAGCAGGCCTTCGTGCTCAATCCCGACATCACTGTCGAGCAGGCGCTGAAGGATGCCGAGAAGGACATCGGCGCTCCGGCCAAGATCTCCGCCTATCTGCGCTTTGCGCTGGGCGAAGGCATCGAAAAGGAAGAGACCGATTTCGCGGCGGAAGTCGCGGCGGCGGTGAAGAAGTAGTTTTAAAAATAGCCCCGAAAAGGGCTTCTCAGCTCAGGCAACTCGGCCGGGTGTCCGCAAGGATGCTCGGCCGATTTCTTGTGCGGTGTCGATGAAGGCCCTGAGCTTTGGCGCCATCGACGCCCTGCGCGGGAAGTAGAGGAAGAGGCCGGGCTCCTCGATCGCCGTTTGCGGCAGGATCTGAACGAGGCGGCCGGCGGCCAATTCCGCGCGCACCAGCGGCTCGAACACATAGATCAGCCCGACGCCGGCAAGCGCAAGGTCGATCGCGGCCAGCGAATCGGTAACGATGACCGTACCCTTCGTCTCGGCCACGACATCCTTGCCGTCCTCGGTCAGGTCCCAGCGATAGAGTGCGCCGGAGCGCACAAGCCGGTAGCCGACGCAATTGTGGTCCGAAAGATCCGTCACACCGCGCGGACGGCCATGCCGGCCGACATAGGCGGGGGAGGCGACGATCACGGCGTTGAATGGCGGCGTCAGCCGGACCGTGACCATGTCCTGTGCGATCATCTCGCCCAGCCGGATGCCGGCATCAAAACCCTCGCCGACAATGTCCACCAGCTCCTGGTCGATGAGCAATTCGATGGTCACATCAGGATAGCGTTCAGCCATCGCGGCGACCACGGGAGTGACGGCAAGTGGAACGGCGATGTTGGGAACGTTCAACCTGAGCAAGCCGGAGGGCCGGCCCTTGATGGCTCGGATGCGGTCCATCCGGTCGGCGATATCCTGGAGAGCAGGGGCTGCCGTCTCCACCAGCGCCTTGCCGGCTTCCGTCAGCGAGACGCTGCGCGTGGTGCGCGCAAACAGCGGCTGGCCGATCCGCCCCTCCACGAGGCGCACCGCATGGCTGACGGCGGATGGGGACATGCCCAGTTCGGCCGCGGCAAGCGCAAAGCCGCCGCGTCGGGCAACGGCGACGATGACAGGCAAATGACTGAGCAGATCCCGGTCCATTCATGCATGATATCGCATAGTCCTTGCAAACACTTCAATCTTCTCGATGCCGACAGGCTGACCCATATTGCCATCACCGATGCACAAAGGAGAAGAGAGATGGATGCCTTGAAACACGCTACCTTCGCCGCAGGCCTTGCCCTAGCGCCGGTCGACGCCGGCGGCGCCGAGCCGTCCGGTTGGCGCGCGCTCGCCGACGAACGCGCCGTCATCCGCATCGCCGATGCCATCGACCGTGCCGTCGATGCGCAGGACTGGAAGCTTGCCCGCTCCTATTTCGCCGACCGTGTCACCGTCGACTTCAGCAGCCTGTCAGGACAGCCTGCCGCCACCATCCCCTCCGACAATCTGATCGGTACCTGGGCCGGCAACCTCAGGGGCAGCAAGACCAGCCTGCATCTGCGCACCAATCACCAGGTGATCTTTGAGGCGGACGCGGCGACCGTCTCTTCGAACGGCTATGCCTGGAACCGGATGGAAGGCAATGGCGACCCGCTGTGGGAAGTCTGGGGCACCTACGAGCACCATCTGGTTCGCTCCGGGACCGGCTGGAAAGTCGACGGCTTCGTTTTCCGCGCCACGCATGAGCGCGGCAATCCCTGGGTCAAGATGACGCCTGGCCAGTGAGCCGGCGTCAAGAAATCAGGATAGGAAAAACACCATGACCATGAGCTATTACACACTGGGCAACAGCGGCCTGCGCGTCAGCCGGCTGGCACTGGGCACCATGACCTTTGGCACCGAATGGGGCTGGGGCGCGGACAGGGAAACCGCGCGCGCCATGGCCGACGCCTATGTCGAGGCCGGCGGCAATTTCTTCGACACCGCCGACCTCTACACCGGCGGCACAGCCGAAACCTGGCTCGGCGAATTCATCGCCGAGCGAGGCTTGCGCGACAAAGCGGTGATCGCCACGAAATTCACCTTCAACGCGGAGCCCGGCAATCCGAACGCCGGCGGCAATGGCCGCAAGAACATCTTGCGCGCCGTGGACGCTTCCCTGAAGCGGTTGGGCACTGATTATATCGACCTCTACCTCCTGCATGTCTGGGACGGGCTGACGCCGGCCGAGGAGGTCATGCGCACGATGGATGATCTCGTGCGTGCGGGCAAAATTCGCCATGTCGGCCTGTCCGATGTGCCGGCCTGGTATGCTGCCCGCGCGCAGACGATCGCCGAGTGGCGCGGCTACGAGCCGGTGTCGGCCCTGCAGCTTGAATATTCGCTGGCGGAGCGTTCGATCGAAAATGAGTTCGTGCCCTTCGGCACCCGCCATGGCGCAGGAATCATGGTGTGGAGCCCGCTGGCCAGCGGGCTGCTCAGCGGCAAGTACCGGCCGACGCAGAAAGGCCATGCCGGCCGGCTCGACGGCTTTCGCAACACCACTCATCCGGGGTTCCAGAAGTTCACCGAGCGCAACTGGGCGATCGTGGCGGAGCTCGAAAAAGTTGCCGCCGAACTCGGACGCAGCATGGCGCAGGTCGCGCTCAACTGGGTGGCAACGCAACCGGGCATCGCCACCGTGATTCTTGGCGCCACCAAGCTGGCGCAGTTGCAGGACAATCTGGCGGCGTTGGATTTCACTTTACCCGCCGAGCTTCGCGCGCGGCTGGATACGGTCAGCAAGACACCGCCGCCATTCCCGTACGCCTATTTCGGTTCCGACATACAAGCCCGGGTTACCGGCGGCGCCGTGACCGGCGACAAGCCGTTGGGTTATGCGCCGCCGCTGCTGGTCGACGGCGACGCCGTCAGCATCACCAGCAACTGACGGGCCGCGACGGGAAGGCGGAATTGGGCGAGGGGCGCCGCGTGACATCGCGGCGCCCTTCGTGTATCGGAACTCGGCATCGCGCCAGCGGCGGCGCCCGCGCGAGGGCGGCCTGCCCAGGCTGCCACACGCAACAATGACGAGGTCCAGATGACGGCAAAGCCCCTCTATCGACGTGTCCTGCTGAAAGCGTCGGGCGAAGCGTTGATGGGCGAGCAGCATTTCGGCATCGATGTCTCGGTGGTCGACCGAATCGCCGCCGACATCGCCGAAGCCCGCGCACTTGGTATCGAGGTCGGCGTCGTCATTGGCGGCGGCAATATCTTTCGCGGCGTGGCGGTGGCATCCAAGGGCGGCGACCGTGTCACCGGCGACCACATGGGCATGCTGGCCACCGTCATCAACTCGCTGGCGCTGCGCACCTCGCTGAACAAGATCGGCGTCGACGCCGTCGTGCTGTCGGCCATAGCCATGCCCGAACTTTGCGAGAGTTTTTCCCAGCGCCAGGCCACCGCCTATATGAACCAGGGCAAGGTCGTCATTTTCGCCGGCGGCACCGGCAATCCGTTCTTCACCACCGATTCGGCCGCGGCCTTGCGCGCCGCCGAGATCGGCGCCGACGCGCTGTTCAAGGGCACCCAGGTCGACGGCGTCTATTCGGCCGATCCCAAGAAGGATCCGAATGCGACCCGCTTCGAGCGCATCAGCCATGCCGAAGTCATCAACAAGGGCCTTTCGATCATGGATACCGCCGCAATTGCACTTGCGCGCGAAAACAACATCCCGATAATCGTCTATTCGATCCACGAAAAAGGTGGTTTCGGCGATATTCTGCGGGGCGGCGGCCGTTGCACGATCGTCGCCGACGAATAATCCGGAGTATACTCTCCTAAAAAGGGATCAGTTTTCGAAAGAGGGTCCGGATATAGGCCCTAAGCAGTGAACCCGGATCAAACGGGTCGAGGAGACTAAGATGAGTGGTGAGTTCGACGACCTCAAGCGGCGCATGGATGGCGCGATCGCCGCCTTCAAGCACGATCTGGCTTCGCTGCGCACCGGCCGTGCCTCCAGCAATCTGCTCGACGCCATCCAGGTCCAGGCCTACGGCACCACCATGCCCATCAACCAGGTGGCCAACGTGTCGGTGCCGGAGCCGCGCATGATTTCGGTTTCGGTCTGGGACAAGTCGATGGTCGGCGCGGTCGACCGTGCCATCAGAGAATCCAATCTCGGCTTCAATCCGATCGTCGACGGCACCAATCTCAGAATTCCGCTGCCCGAGCTCAACGAGCAGCGCCGCAAGGAACTGGTCAAGATTTCGCATGGCTACGCCGAGAACGCCCGCGTTGCGGTGCGCCATGTCCGTCGCGACGGCATGGACTTCTTGAAGAAGGCGGAAAAGGACGGCGACATCAGCGAGGACGATCAGCGCAAGCGCTCCGATCAGGTCCAGAAGCTGACCGACGAGACGATCAGCACCATCGATCACCTGCTTTCCGATAAGGAAGCTGAAATCATGCAGGTTTAGGGTCGGCCCACACCGGCCCGAAAGCGAGACCATGGCAACGCCCGCGCATGTCGCGATCATCATGGATGGAAACGGACGCTGGGCCAAGGCGCGCGGCATGCCGCGGCTTGCCGGCCATCGCGCTGGCGTCGAGGCGCTGCGCAAGACGGTGCGCGCCGCGCCCGGTCTCGGCATTTCCTTCCTGACCGTCTACGCCTTTTCGTCGGAAAACTGGTCGCGGCCCAAGGCCGAAGTCAGCGACCTGATGGGGCTTTTGAAGCTGTTCATCCGCCGCGATCTGGCCGAACTGCACCAGAACGGTGTGCGCGTCAGGATCATCGGTGACAGGGCGGGGCTGCAGCCGGACATCAGGGGCGTGCTCGAAGAGGCCGAATCGCTGACTGCCCGCAATGAATCGCTGACCTTGGTCATCGCCTTCAACTATGGCGGGCGCGACGAGATCGTGCGCACGGCACGCAAGCTCGCAGCCGCAGTGGCGCGCGGCGAGATCGACGCAGAGGCGATCACGGCAGACACTTTTGCCGCCGCCCTCGACACCGCAGGCATTCCCGATCCGGAGCTGGTCATCCGCACCAGTGGCGAGCTTCGGCTGTCGAACTTCCTTCTGTGGCAGGCAGCCTACAGCGAACTGGTTTTTCTGCCTTGCTACTGGCCTGACTTCAGCCGCGAACACCTGGCCGACGCATTGCGCGATTTTGCTGGCCGCGAGCGCCGTTTTGGCGGGCTTGCCGCTCAAGATGTCGCTGCCTCGTGATCGGCGGCGGGATGAACAATCTTCAGCTTCGCATCGTCTCGGCGCTGGTGCTGGCCGCAATAACGCTTGGCCTGACCTGGTTGGGAGGGCTGTGGTTCCGCCTGCTTTGCGCCGGGATATCGGCGGTCATCTTCTATGAATGGGCGCGCATGTCGCGCCCCTTGGCCGGTGCGACCCTCGGCTTCATTCCCGAAGCGCTGCTTCTGGTTTTCGTCGTCGCCCTGGTTGCAGGCGTGCCGGCATCGTGGCTTCTGTCTCTTGTCCTGGCCATGGTTGTGATCGCTGCTGTCGGCGCCCGTATGCATGGAGCGGCGCAATGGGATGCAGGCGGTCTTGCCTACGCGGCTTTGTCCGGCTTATCGCTGGCGCTGCTGCGCGGCGGCGACCATCCCGGCCTGGTCGCAATCCTGTTTCTGTTCGCCGTGGTCTGGGCGACCGACATCTTCGCCTATTTCGTCGGCCGCTCCGTCGGTGGGCCCAAGCTCGCGCCATCTATATCCCCCGGCAAGACGCAGAGCGGCGCGCTTGGCGGCGCTGTCGGCGGCGTGGCCGCCGGCGTGCTTCTGGCTGCCGCCGCCGGGGCCGGCAATCTTGGCGTCCTCGCCTTGGTTGCGCTGGTGCTGTCGATTGTTGCCCAGGCTGGCGATCTCTTCGAATCCTGGGTCAAGCGCCGCCACGGCCGCAAGGATTCAAGCGCGTTGATACCCGGGCATGGCGGTGTCATGGACAGGGTGGACGGGCTTGTCGCGGCGGCTTTTGCCCTATACGTGATCGGCTGGATTTCGGCGGGCGCCCATCATCCGGCGCAGGGGCTGTTTCCGGCTTGAGTGATATTTCACGGCGAAGAAATGGCGCACGCCACGGATTCGCCTGGATTGATGTCACAGTCGCGGCGACACCTTTTGCCGCAGGTGAATTTGAGGGCATGAGTTGAACGAAATTCTTCACGCGTTTTTCAGCACGGAAGGCTTTGTCCTCGGCACGCTGGTGCCGTTTCTGTTCGTGCTGACCGTGGTCGTCTTCATTCACGAAATGGGCCATTACCTGGTCGGCCGCTGGTGCGGCATTGGCGTGAAGGCCTTTTCGATCGGCTTCGGCCCCGAACTTCTCGGCTTCAACGACAGCCACGGCACGCGCTGGAAGCTCTGCGCCATACCGCTCGGCGGTTATGTCAAATTCGTCGGCGACATGAGCGCCACGTCGAGCCAGCCGAGTTCGGAAGATCTGGAAACGCTGACTGACGCTGAACGCAAGGTCGCCTTCCACACGCAAGCCATCTGGAAACGCGCCGCCACGGTGGTGGCCGGACCGCTGTTCAACTTCCTTTTGACCATTGCCGTCTTTGCCGTGCTGTTTTCCCTCTATGGCCGCCCTGTGTTTGAGCCGATGGTGGCGGCGGTCACCGCCGGCAGTCCAGCCGCAAGGGCCGGCATTTTGCCAGGCGACCGATTCGTCGCCGTCGACAGCAGCAAGGTTGAGACCTTCGCCGACGTCCAGCGCCTAGTTTCGGGCCGCGGCGGCGACGCCATCACCTTCACCATGTTGCGCGACGGCAAGGAGGTCACGGTCGTCGCGACGCCGGAGCCGATGGAGCAGTTGGACGCACTGGGCAACAAGGTCAAGGTGGCCGTCATCGGCGTCGTCAACAACAAGGATGTCGGCCAGCCCAGGCTGATCACCTACAGCCCTGTCGGAGCAGTCGGCGCCGCGGTCGAGGAGACGGGGCACGTCATTCAGCGCACCGGCCAGTTCCTGCAGCGATTCGTTGTCGGCCGCGAAGACAAATGCCAGCTGGGCGGCCCGATCAAGATCGCCAAGATGTCGGGGCAGGCGGCAAAGCTGGGCTTCCTATGGCTGGTGCAACTCGTCGCCGGCCTGTCGGTCGGGATCGGAATTCTGAACCTTTTGCCGATTCCCCCCCTCGACGGCGGCCATCTCCTGTTCTACGCACTCGAAGCCGTTTTCCGGCGTCCGGTATCGGAGCGGATGATGGAAATGGGATACCGGGCCGGCCTCTTTCTGGTGCTGGGATTTATGGGCTTCGTCTTCTGGAACGATCTGTTTGGGTGCTGAAATCATGAAGAAATTTGGCTTCAGCACCGGCAATGTTGAGACGCCGTTTACCATGCACGGGGGTATGCGTGACGCGAAAGCCACGCATCAGGGTTAAGTAATTACAAATTAACCAGAAGCCTTGCGTGTAGGGAAAATCCGGTTAATACGGTAGGAGAAATTACCGCACGTCCGGTTTTCTCGCCGTGGGGACTTCGAGAAAAGGTACAAAAGCCCGATGAAGGCAGCATCCAAATTTTTGAGCGCCGCGTCCGCGGTGGCTATGTCCGCCGCTCTGGTTGTACCAGGTGCGCTCGCCGTGCAGTTCGTTGCCACATCTGCGGCGCAGGCAGCCGTTGTCTCGAGAGTCGAGGTCAGCGGCAACCAGCGTGTCGACGCCGACACCATCCGCAACTACATCACGATCAAGCCGGGCAAGGCGTTTTCCAGCGCCGATATCGACGATGCGGTCAAGGCGCTGTTCGGCACCGGGCTGTTCTCGGACGTGCAGATCAATCAGGTCGGTTCGACGCTGGTAGTCAAGGTTACCGAATACCAGGTCGTCAACCAGGTTCTGTTCCAGGGCAACAAGAAGCTCAAGGACAACGCGCTGGCAGTCGCCGTGCAGTTGAAGCCGCGCGGGACGTTTTCGCAGGCAACGCTGGACTCCGATGTCGAGGCGGTGAAGGCTGCCTACAGGCGAATTGGCCGCGATGACGCCGCTGTCACGACGCAGATCATGGATCTCGGCGACAACCGCGTGAACGTGGTCTTCAACATCAACGAAGGCGGCCGCACCAAGATCGCCGCTGTCAATTTCGTCGGCAACAGCGCCTATTCGAGCCGCCGCCTGTCTGACGTCATCGCCACCAAGCGCTCGAGCTTCCTGTCCTTCGTGCTGCGTGACGACGTCTATGACGAGGACAAGCTCCGCGCCGACCAGGAATCGCTGCGCCGCTTCTATTACAATCACGGCTATGCCGACTTCCAGGTGGTCTCAGCTGTCGGCGAGCTCGACGACACGACCAACCAGTACACCGTTACCATCACCGTCCAGGAAGGCGACCGCTATACGTTCGGCGACGTCAGCGTCGAGAGCACCATTCCCGAAGTCGACTCGAAGGCGCTGGAATCGGTGGTTCAGACCCACAAGGGCGACGTCTACAACGCCAAGGATGTCGAGGACACCATCATCGCGCTGACCGAAAAGGTCGCGGGTTCGGGCTATGCCTTCGCCCAGGTGACGCCGCGCGGCGATCGCAACTTCGAGAACCACACCATTTCGGTCGTCTATACGATCGACCAGGGCACCAAGGCCTATATCGAGCGCATCGAAATCCGCGGCAACGACCGCACACGCGACTATGTCATTCGTCGTGAATTCGATGTTAGCGAAGGCGACGCCTTCAACCAGGTCTTGATCCAGCGCGCGAAGAAGCGGCTGGAACGGCTGGATTATTTTGAGAAAGTCGACGTTTCCACCGTGCCGGGCTCGGAACCTGATCAGGTCGTGCTCGTGGTTGACGTGGTTGAGAAATCGACCGGCGAGTTCTCTGTCGGCGCAGGTTATTCGACCGGTGGCGACACTGCCGGTCCGTCCGTCGAAGGTTCGGTCGCGGAGCGCAACTTCCTCGGTCGTGGCCAGTACATCAAGGTTTCGGCGGGTGGCGGCAAGAATTCGCGCGACTACAGCCTGTCCTTCACCGAACCCTATTTCCTCGGGCGCCGTATCGCTGCCGGCTTCGACATCTTCCAGCAGACCCGGAATTACAGCAAATACGACAGCGAGACCCTGGGCGCGACAGTTCGGTTCGGTCTGCCGATCACCGACAACATCTCGACCCAGTTGGCGTACAATATCGCCCAGGAGAAATACAAGCTCGACGACGGTTGCGATGACACGCCTCACGATGGGATTCCTGACGCCGACTGCAAGATATCTCCGGCGATCGTCCAGGGAATTGACGAAAGCCCGTGGATCAAGTCGTCGGTCAGCCTTGGGCTGGTCTACAACACCATCGACGACATGAAGAGCCCGCATGAAGGCATCTACGCCACCACCACCGTGGAAGTGGCCGGCCTTGGTGGTGATGCCAAATTCGTCAAGGTTACCGGTCGTGGCACCGTCTACCAGACGCTGTCCGAACAGCTGGATCTGGTCGGCCTGATCTCGGGCGGTGCTGGCCATATTGCGGGCTATGGCGATAACGGCTTGCGTATCTTCGATCAGTTCCAGAGCAGCGACCGCATGATCCGCGGCTTCGAGTATGGTGGCATCGGTCCTGCGGATATTGCAACGGGTGACCACCTTGGCGGCACCACCTATTTCAATGCGTCGGCGGAAGCTCAGTTCCCGATACCGGTCATTCCGGAAAGCTTTGGTGTGCGCGGCGCCGTGTTTGCTGATGCCGCCACACTGTATGGCAGCAAGATTAACGTCGCCGGGGTTACTCAAGCTTCAACTGATCT
This sequence comes from Mesorhizobium sp. C416B, assembly GCF_030323165.1. Classification (NCBI taxonomy): domain Bacteria; kingdom Pseudomonadati; phylum Pseudomonadota; class Alphaproteobacteria; order Hyphomicrobiales; family Phyllobacteriaceae; genus Mesorhizobium; species Mesorhizobium sp. C416B. The sequence continues at coordinate 300,117 of NZ_CP100471.1, read as the reverse complement.
AGAGTTGCGCGCTTCGGTTGGTGTCGGCTTGTTGTGGTCATCGCCTTTCGGCCCGATCCGCATTGACTACGCGATGCCCGTCAAGAAGGAAAAGACCGACGACGTGCAGGAATTCAACTTCGGCATGTCGAGCCGCTTCTGATCTTGCGGTAACGATGCTTCCGGGCCGTTGGGGTCCGGAAGAGAATTGATCCGACCTAGCTGGATATTGCTTCTGGAATGACCGATCCGGTGTTCTTCGCGCCATCACGCCGGTATACGGCCGGCGAAGTCGCGAATCTGACCGGCGCATCGCTCGTCGATTCCGATCTTGCCCACATATCGATCGATGCGTTGGCGCCAGCCAATGAAGGCGGCGAGGGTGCGCTCGTCTTCGTCGACGGCAAGCGCAATTTCGCGCTGATGCAGTCGCTGAAGGCGGCGGCCGTGTTTTGTCCCGCCGAGTTCGCGGGCAAGGCGCCGGCCGGCATCGCGGTTCTGGTTCATCCGCGCCCGCAGCAGGCCTTCGCCATGATCGGCCGGCTGCTGTTCCCGACGGCGGCTACGCCGGGACCGATGACCAGCGAAACCGGGGTCTCGCCGCAAGCTCATGTCGATGCCTCGGCGCATATCGAGGCCGGGGCGATCATCGAGGCCGGAGCGGTCATCGGCCCCCGCGCTTCCATCGGCAGCGGAACGGTCATTGCCCCCCACGCCGTTATCGGCCCCTCCTGCCAGATCGGCCGTGACGGCTACATTGGGCCGGGTGTCAGTGTTCAGTATGCGCTGATCGGCAACCGCGTCATCATTCATGGCGGCGCCAGGATAGGCCAGGACGGCTTCGGCTTTGTCGGCGGCGCCAAAGGCCCTGAGCGTGTGCCGCAGGTCGGCCGCGTCATCATCCAGGACGATGTCGAAATCGGCTCGAACACGACCGTCGATCGCGGCGCCATGTCGGATACGGTCATCGGTCAGGGCACCAAGATCGACAATCTGGTGCAGATCGCCCATAACGTTCGCATCGGCCGCAATTGCATTATTGCCGGGCTCTCTGGTATTTCCGGCTCCGTCACCGTCGGTGATGGTGTCACCATGGGCGGCGGCGTTGGCCTTGCCGATCATTTGACCATCGGATCAGGGGCCAAGCTTGCTGCAAGAAGCGGGTTCATGAGCAACGTGCCGGCGGGCGAGATCTGGGGAGGCTATCCGGCGCAGCCGATGGCGGAAGCCATGCGCGAGATCGCCATGCTGAGGAAGCTCGCCAGGACGCGCAAGCAGGGCGAAGGGGGAAGTAGCTGAGATGGTGCCGGCGACGCTCGAAGCGGTCGATATATTGGGGTTGATGAAGCTTTTACCGCATCGCTATCCCTTCCTGATGATCGACCGCATCATCGAAATCGACGGCAATGATTCTGCCATCGGCATCAAGAACGTGACCATCAATGAGCCGCATTTTCAGGGCCATTTCCCGGATCAGCCGGTGATGCCGGGCGTGCTCATCGTCGAGGCCATGGCGCAGACGGCCGGCGCGATCTGCATCCGTAACCTCAACACGGAAAAGCCGTCGCTGGTCTATTTCCTGACCATCGATAATGCGAAATTCCGCAAACCGGTCGTCCCGGGCGACCAGTTGAAAATCCACGTCAAGAAAATCAAGATGCGCGGCAACCTGCTCAAATTCGCCTGCGAGGCCATGGTGGAGGGCACAAAGGCCGCCGAAGCCGAGATCTCGGCAATGATGGTTACCGGCTGACGGTTCGAAATGCTCATGAAAATACAGACTTCAATCCACCCCTCGGCCGTCATCGAGGCCGGCGCGCAGGTCGGCGAAGGCGCCGCAATAGGACCTTTCTGCTATGTCGGCGCTGACGCCGTGATCGGTGACCGCGTCGAACTGGTCAGCCATGTCTCGGTGCTGGGCGCGACAACCATTGGCGCCGCGACCAAGGTCTATCCAATGGCGACACTGGGCGGACCGCCGCAGAACACCAAGCACAAGGGCGGCCGCACCACTTTGGTCATCGGCCAGCACTGCACGATCCGCGAAGGCGTGACCATGCATCTCGGCACCGATTCCAGCCGCGGTGAGACGACCGTCGGCGACAACGGCAATTTCCTTGCCTATGCCCACATTGCCCATGATTGCGTCGTCGGTAAAAACGCCACCTTCGCCAATGGCGCGACCCTGGGCGGCCATTGCGAGGTCGGTGACAGCGTTTATATTGGCGGCCTCAGCGCCGTTCATCAGTTCGTGCGTATTGGTGACAACGCCTTTCTCGGCGGCTGCTCGGCTTTTGTCGGCGATGTCATTCCCTACGCCATTGCGGTGGGCAATCGCGCCAGCCTGCGTGGACTCAACATCATCGGCCTGAAGCGCGCCGGGTTGCCGCGCGCCGAAATCTACCTGCTGCGCAAGGCTTACAAGACCATCTTCGACCGCTCCCGCACTGTCGGCGAGAACATCGAATTCGCCAAGGCCGAGTTTGCGTCGTCGCCGACGGCCATGAAAATCATCGATTTCATCACCAGTCGCGGCAAGCGGCATTTTGCCGTCCCGTCGCTTAAGGGTGGCGACGGCGACGATGCCGATGACGAAGGCTGAGGCCACTTCAACGGGCCTCGATCTTGCGCCGGACGCCAGGGTCGGCATCATTGCCGGCGGCGGTAGCTTGCCGGTCGAAGTTGCCGCCGGCCTGGCGGAGGCCGGACATCCGCCCGTCATCATCCTGGTCGAAGGTCAGGCCGACCGTCAGTCCGACCTCACAATCTATGAGCATGAAAGCCTTGCGCTGGAAGACATCGGCTCGCTGGTTGCGTTGCTGAGGCGCCGGCGAATCACCCATCTTGTGCTTGCCGGCGAGATCAGGCGCAGGCCGCGGTTGGTCGACATGCGTCCGAACCTTGGGCTACTGGCACTTATACCCTCGCTCGCCATGGCGCTTGCCCGCGGCGATGACGGGCTGTTGAAGATATTGACCCGCGGCCTGGAGGCACGGGGCGTCAAGGTTGTCGGTGCGCATGAAGTCGTGCCCCGGCTCGTCGCGGCCGAAGGGCCGCTGACCAAAGCAGCGCCGCGAAAGTCCGACTGGCGCGATATCGAGGCGGCACACGCGGCGGCAAAGGCCATCGGCGCGCTCGACATTGGTCAGGCGGCAATTGCCATCGGTGGCCGCACTGTTGCCCTGGAAGGCGTCGAGGGCACCCACGGACTGCTCGAGCGGACGCAGCAGTTGCGCGGCCATGGCAGGCTGGCCGGCAAGACGCGCGGTGTCCTGGTCAAATGCGCCAAGCCTGGCCAGGAATTGCGTGCCGATCTGCCATCTATTGGCCCCCGGACCGTCGAGGCGGCGCATGCCGCGGGGCTGGCCGGCATTGCCGTCGAAGCCGGCCGTTCGCTCATCCTCGAAGGCCCCGCCGTTGTCGCGCGCGCCAATGCGCTCGGCCTGTTCGTGTTCGGCCTGCCGGCTGCGGAGTCTGTCCATGGCAGCTGAGAAGCCGCTGAAGATTGCCATCGTCGCCGGCGAAGAATCCGGCGACCTGCTGGGCGCCGACATCGTGCAGGCGCTGAAGCGCATGACCGGGCGCGAGGTGCAACTCGTCGGCACTGGCGGGCGGCATCTGCAGGCGCTCGGACTGGCGCCGCTGTTCGACGGCGCCGAGATCGCGCTGATGGGGCTCAGCGCCATCCTCCGTGACTTGCCGCGCCTGATGCGGCGGATCAGCCAGACGGCAAGTGCTGTTGCCGCCGAAAAACCCGACTGTCTGATCACCATCGACAGCCCCGATTTCTCGCTGCGCGTCGCCAAAAAGATCCGCGCCGCCGATCCGTCGATCCCGATCGTCCATTATGTCTGCCCGAGCGTCTGGGCGTGGCGGCCGGGTAGGGCGGCCGCGATGAAGCCGTATGTCGACCACATACTGTGCATCCTGCCTTTCGAGGTAAAGGAGCTCAGCCGTCTCGGCGGCCCGCCCGGCACTTACGTCGGACATCGCCTCACGCATGATCCAGGCGTGCTGGGCGCGGCCAGGGCGCAAGCCCAGCCACGCGATCTCTCGGCCGATCACGTCAAGACGCTGCTCGTCCTGCCAGGGTCGCGGCGCGGCGAGGTGAGCCGGCTTATCGGTCCGTTCGGCGAGACGGTGTCGGCGCTGCGCGCGCGTGGCCACCGGCTGCGGCTGTTGCTGCCGACGGTGCCGCATGTCGCCGAACTGGTCAAAACATCGGTGGCGCGCTGGGATCAGGAGCCGGAAGTCATCCTCGATCCCGAGCGCAAGTGGCAGGCCTTCGGCAAGGCCGATGCGGCGCTGATCGCGTCAGGAACGGTGTCGCTGGAACTGGCGTTGTCGGGTGTACCGATGATCTCTTGCTACAAGTTCGATCCGATCATGCTGATGGCGCAGAGCCTGATCACGGTGTGGAGCGCTGCTTTGCCCAACCTTATTGCCGACCGGCCGGTCGTGCCGGAAAGCTACAACCAGTATGTGCGGCCGCACTATCTGGCGCGGCAGCTCGAGGCACTGTTTTCAGACACCGCCTACCGCGCCTGGCAAAAGGACGGCTTTGGCGAGGTTGCCAGACGCATGGCCACCGACAGGCCCTCCGGCGACATCGCCGCCGATGTCGTTCTTCGCCACATCGGGAGAGCGAATAGGCCGTAGTGAATAGTGAATAGTGAATAGTGAATAGTGAATAGGATTAACGCGCTCTCGCCTATAATCAAGCTGCTACTTACTACCTGCTATTCACTACTTACCATTCACCATTCACTCTCTTTCACCTTTTCGCAATCGGCACGTAGTCGCGTTCCGGCGCGCCGGTGTAGAGCTGGCGCGGACGGCCGATCTTCTGGTGGGGATCCTCGATCATTTCCTTCCACTGCGCGATCCAGCCGACGGTGCGGGCGACCGCGAACAGTACGGTGAACATGGTGGTGGGGAAGCCCAGCGCCTTCAGCGTGATGCCGGAATAGAAATCGACGTTCGGATAGAGCTTCTTCTCGATGAAGTAGGAATCGGTCAGCGCGATCTTTTCCAGCTCCATGGCGATGTCGAGCAGCGGATCGTCCTTGATGCCGAGTTCGCCCAGCACCTCATGCGCCGTCTTCTGCATGATTTTCGCGCGAGGATCGTAGTTCTTATAGACGCGATGGCCGAAGCCCATCAGCCGGAACGGATCGTTCTTGTCCTTGGCGCGGGCGATGAATTCCGGGATGTGGTCGACGTGGCCGATCTCGCCCAGCATGTTGAGCGCCGCTTCGTTGGCGCCGCCATGCGCCGGGCCCCACAGGCAGGCGATGCCGGCGGCGATACAGGCGAACGGATTGGCGCCCGACGAGCCGGCAAGCCGCACGGTCGAGGTCGAGGCGTTCTGTTCGTGGTCGGCGTGCAGGATGAAGATGCGCTCCATGGCGCGCGCCAGCACCGGATTGATCTTGTATTCCTCGCACGGCACCGCAAAGCACATGTGCAGGAAGTTGGCGGCGAAGTTCAGCTCGTTCTTCGGGTAAATGAAGGGCTGGCCGATATGGTATTTGTAGGCCATGGCCGCAATCGTCGGCATCTTGGCGATCAGCCGCATCGAGGCGACCATGCGCTGGTATGGGTCCGAAATGTCGGTGGAGTCGTGATAGAAGGCCGACAGCGCGCCGACCACACCGCACATCACAGCCATCGGATGCGCGTCGCGGCGAAAGCCGGTGAAGAAGCGCGACATCTGCTCGTGCACCATGGTGTGGCGCGTTACCCGGTAGTCGAAATCGTCCTTCTGCGCCTTGGTCGGCAGTTCGCCGTAGAGCAGGAGGTAGCAGACTTCGAGGAAGTCGCCATGCTCGGCCAGCTGGTCGATGGGGTAGCCGCGGTGAAGCAGGATGCCGGCATCCCCGTCGATGAAGGTTATCGCCGACTCGCAGCTCGCCGTCGAGGTGAAGCCGGGATCGTAGGTGAAGGCGCCGGTGGTGTTGTAGAGCGCACCGATGTCGATGACGTCGGGCCCGACCGAGCCGCTTCGCACCTTGAATTCATGCGTCTTGCCGGCCAGTTCGAGCGTGGCAGTCGACGGGTGCGTCGTCTTGCTGCCGGTTTCCAGTCTTGTCGCAGCTTCGCTCATTCTCAAACTCCTTCATGTTCCTCATGCCGGCAAGGCAATTCCTGCAAACGACACGTCGAAATCACCGGAATGCGCGAACTCGCCACCGCATTTTGGGAGGTGCGTGCCAGATTGGGCCAAGGCCTAATGTTGCACTGCGAAACCCGCCTTTCAATGCCAATCTTCTTGGGCCAGTTCGCTCCTAATCGATTTGATCCGCAATCCGCGCCAGGCTTTCCTCGCGGCCAAGCACGGCGAGCACGTCGAACACGCCGGGCGAGGTGCTGCGGCCGGTAAGGGCCGCCCGGAGCGGTTGGGCCACGGCGCCGAGCTTGTGGCCGCCTGCCGTCGCGAACTCGCGCACCGCGGCTTCAGCCGCGGCAGCCGACCACTCGCCCGAAACAGTCTGCAAAGCGGCATGTGCGCCGCGCAGGATCGCGCGCGCGTCGGCATTGAGCAGTGCTGCCGCCTTCTCGTCGATCGGCAGCGGCCGCTCGACGAACAGGAAGGCCGCGCCATCGGCCAGTTCCACCAGCGTCTTGGCGCGCTCTTTCAGGCCCGGCAAGGCGGCCAGCAGCTGCGCCTTCCTGGCATCGTCGAGACGGGCGGCGATAGCCGGTCCGCCTTCGAGGTATGGCAGAGTGGCGACGAAAATGTCGAACAGCTCGGTATCGGCCATCTTGCGCATATGCGCGCCGTTGATTGACTCGAGCTTGGCGAAGTCGAAGCGCGCCGCACCCTTGTTGACATCGCCGATGTCGAACCACGAAATCATGTCCTTGATCGACATGATCTCGTCGTCGCCATGGCTCCAGCCGAGCCGTGCCAGATAATTGAGCAGCGCCTCGGGCAGATAGCCCATGGCGCGATAAGCCTCGACGCCGAGTGCGCCGTGCCGCTTCGACAGCTTGGCGCCGTCGGCGCCGTGGATCAGCGGGATATGCGACATCGACGGGACGTCCCAGCCCATCGCGTTGTAGATCACCGTCTGGCGCGCGGCGTTGGTCAGATGGTCGTCGCCACGGATGATGTGGGTGACGCCCATGTCATGGTCGTCGACGACGACGGCATGCATGTAGGTCGGATTGCCGTCCGAGCGCAGTATGATGAAATCGTCGAGGTCCTTGTTGGGGAAGCGCACCTCGCCCTGCACACGGTCGTGCACCACGGTTTCGCCCTCGGTCGGCGCCTTGATGCGGATGGCGCCCTTGACGCCGGGAGGCGCCTCCGAGGGGGCACGATCGCGCCACTGGCCGTTGTAGCGAGGCGGCAGGCCCTTGGCGCGTGCGGCCTCGCGCATCGCCTCGAGCTCGGCAGGCGTCTCGTAGCTGTAATAGGCCTTGCCCAGGCGCACCAGCTCCTCGGCCACCTCACGGTGGCGCGGCGCGCGCTCGAACTGCGATATGGCCTCACCGTCCCAGGAAAGGCCGAGCCAGGTCAGCCCATCCAGAATGGCCTGTGTCGCCGCCTCGTTGAAGCGTTCGCGGTCGGTGTCCTCGATGCGCAGCACCATCGTGCCGCCGGTGTGCTTGGCGTACAGCCAGTTGAACAGCGCCGTGCGCGCGCCGCCGATATGCAGATAGCCGGTGGGCGAGGGGGCAAAACGGGTGACGACCGTGTCGGACATGGAACTCTCGGGAAGTTTGGAAAGCGGGGCGTGATCGCGCGGACTTTCGCGCTTTGCGCGTTCATGTAGCATAGGAGGTCTGGGGCGCAAGGGGCAGACCCGATGGCTGGACGAGGCCGGGGCACGTCGGCAATTATCGGTTGCGTCAACGGGCGCCGGAGCCTTGTAGCACAAAATCTGTTCGCACCTCCGCGCAACCTCATTTGGCAGCAGCGTCAATGTCTGGGTTTCATTCGGCTGCAGCGTCCGTCACAGTGCCTGGAACATCGCTGCGACGGTGGTAGCCCCCTCTGACGAGCGGACATTTCTTCACGAATGCGGCACTGCCCGACTACAACGCCGCCGTGACAGCGTTGGCTTGGTCACGCATATTGACCTTTCTGCAATCATTATCGTGAACACCGCAACTTTGTGCAGTCCGGTCTCGCCACTAAGGAAGCATGATTGAAAGAAGGACTACCGATGACCAGAAACGCTGACCATACGGAGGGTGATCCGTTCTACCATGGCACCCGGGCGGATTTGAAACCCGGGGATCTGCTGAGCGTCGGCCACCCTTCCAATTTCAGAGATCAACCACTGTCATGGATATATTTCTCCCAGACACTTGAAGCCGCCATCTGGGGAGCAGAGCTTGCAACGGGTGACGGTCGTCAAAGGATTTACATCGTAAAGCCGACGGGGTTTTTCATGGATGACCCTAACCTGACCGATAAAAAATTTCCCGGTAATCCGACGAAATCCTACCGCTCCCGTGATCCGTTGCTCATCCTGGGTGAACTCGGTGAATGGCAGGGTCATACACCGGAACAATTGAAGGCAATGCACGATGGGCTTGCTCGCCTGAGAGCGGAGGGCCAGGATATGGTTGAGGATTGAGCCTCCTTGCCAGGTGATGGTCGATTCCGGCGCGGTGGACGTGATCACGCGGACTTTCGCGCTTTGCGCGTTCATGTAGCATAGGGGTCTGGGGCGCAAGGGGCAGACCCGATGGCTGGACGTGGCCGGGGCACGAAGGAAGGCGAAGGCGCCGAGGCAAGCGTCAGCGAACGCTCGCTGTTTGCCGATAGTCCCTATGCCGAGCCGCTGCCCCTCGCGCTGCCTGAGCCGCATCCCGGCGTCGCGCCTGCGCTGCCCGGTCACGCGTTGCCGGCGCAAGTCACAGCGCCCGGATCTATCGCCCGTCTGCGCAGACGGCTTCGCCGTCCGTCATGGCCCGCGCTCCGCCGCAGCCTTGCCGTGGCCGCCAACACGGAGCTCGACCGGGGCGTCGCCTTCCTGCTGGTGCCGGTTTTCCTGGCGGCCGGCGTCATCTTTTATTTCTCGCTGGCCGGCGAGCCCGGCTTTGCGCAGCCAATCGCCATTGTGGTGCTGGCGACATGTTGCGCTGTCGCCACGCGATCGCGGCCGAGGACGCATCTGTTCTGCATGGCCGCGATGCTGTGCGCGCTCGGCGTCGTCGCCGCCAAAGTCGAGACCTGGCGCGCCGGAACGCAGATGCTCGGCTCCGAGATCCAGACACGGCTGACCGGCCGCGTCGTCAGTCTCGAACAGATGGAAAGCGGCCGCATCAGGCTGACGCTCGACGTGGTTTCGACCGCTTACCCCGAGCTGCGCTACGCCCCGGAGCGGGTCAGGCTCTCGGCGCGGACCGTTCCCGCCGATATGACCGCCGGCTCCCTGATCACCGGCTATGCCAGGCTGTTGCCGCCGACCGGTCCGGTGCGGCCGGAGAGCTACGATTTCTCCTTCGACAGCTATTTCACCGGTATCGGCGGCAGCGGCTTCTTTCTCGGCAATCCGAAAACCATTGCTACGCAGGGACCGCCGCCGCTGACCGCGCGGCTCTCCTCGGCAATCGAGAACGCGCGCGAAAACATTGCCGACCATATCAGGGGCAAAATCGGCGGCGCCGAAGGCGAGATTGCCGCGGCGTTGATTGTCGGGGTGCGCGCCGGCATCCCGGACGAGGTCAACGAAGCGATGCGGCGCACCGGCATCTACCACATCATCTCCATCTCCGGCCTGCACATGGCGCTGGTTGCCGGCACCATCATGGCGTTGCTGCGTGGCGCCTTTGCGCTGTTTCCCGATTTCTCTTCGCGCCGCCCAGTCAAGAAATATGCAGCAGTGGCAGCACTCGTCTCCATCGCCGCCTATCTCGTCATTTCAGGCATCGTGGTCGCCGCCGAGCGCAGTTTCATCATGCTAGCGGTCATGCTGGTCGCGGTACTCTTCGATCGTGCCGCGCTCACCATGCGCAATCTGGCGATCTCCGCCATCGCCGTCATCCTGGTGTCGCCGCACGAGGTGGTCGGTCCCAGCTTCCAGATGTCGTTTGCCGCCACCGCCGCCCTTGTCGGCGCCTATGCCGGCTGGGCCGATTACCGCGCCGACAAGGTGAGAACGCCGCTGGCAAAGCGCTCCTTCGTCGGCTTCCTGTCGCGAAAATTCGCGCTGGCCATGGGCGGCCTCGCCATGACCTCGATCATCGCCGGCAGTGCAACCTTGCTGTTCGCCATCTGGCATTTTCAGCGTGTGTCGCCGCTCAGCCTGATCGCCAATCTGGCCGTGATGCCGATTGTTTCGTTGATCGTCATGCCCTTTGCCGTGCTCAGCGCACTGGCGATGCCGTTCGGCGCCGACGGGCCGTTCCTCTATGTGATGGGCAAGGGTCTGATGGCGATGATCGCTATATCGGCCTGGATTTCCGAGCGCTCGCCGGTCGACGCCGTCGGGCTGATCTCCATCCGCTCGGTGCTGTTGGTGGCGGTCGCCCTCGTCATCGCCACCATGGCCACCACCTGGCTCAGGCTGGCGGCCGTGCCTTTCGCGCTGGCCGGCCTGTTGACGGTGCCGCAGGTGCTTACGCCCGACGTGCTCATATCCGAGGACGCACATCTGGTGGCCATGCCGATAGGTGGCGGCGAACTCGCCCTCAACCGCGAACGCTCCAACGAATTCACCACGGACAATTGGAAACGGGCGCTGCGGGCCGAAACCATTATCCCGCCCGAGATTTTCGAGGCAACAGATACGCGGTTCGATCTCGATCCGCTCGATCTGCCGCCCGGGTCGCCCTTCTATTGCATGGGCGATCTCTGTATCGCCCGACACCCTTCCGGAGCCATTGTAGCCCTTGCCAAAGACCGCAAGACGGCGCGGCCGGCCTGTGCCTTCGCTAGCCTGATCGTCATCGATGACGCCACGGCCTACAATCCGTGCCGCGACCCGCTGGTGCTGGTCGTGACGAAGAAACAGCTGGCCCGCGACGGCAGCGCCGCCGTCTTCTTCGATCCGCAATCGGCAGCTGCAGCGCCAACCATCCGCTTCGCCGTCGACAAGCCGTATCGCCCCTGGCACGAGCAACGCCGCTTCTCCCGCGAAGCGCGCGGCCTGCCGCCTTACAACCAGCGTGAAAAATACAAACCCAAGCCGGCTCAGTAGCGCCGGATCAATCCGACAAGCTTGCCCTGCACCTTCACCCTGTCCGGTCCAAAAATGCGGGTCTCGTAGGCCGGGTTGGCGGCTTCCAGGGCGATCGAGGCGCCCTTGCGGCGGAAGCGTTTCAGGGTCGCTTCCTCATCGTCGACCAACGCCACCACGATCTCGCCGGGGCTGGCTGTGTCGGCATTGCGGATGATGACCGTGTCGCCATCGAAAATGCCGGCCTCGATCATCGAATCGCCCTTGACCTCGAGCGCGTAGTGTTCACCGCCCATGATCATGTCGGGCGGCACCGAGATCGAATGGGTCTGATGCTGGATGGCGTCGATCGGCACGCCGGCGGCGATGCGTCCCATCACCGGGATTGAAATCGAGGAAACGGCATCGTCATTGCCGGCAGACATCGAACGCGACGGCGAGCCCGGCCTGATCTGGCGGCCGAGACCGCCTTGGCCCATCCCGCCTTGTCCCTGGCCGCCTTGCCCTTGGCCGGCTTGACCAAGACTGCCCTGAATGACGCTCGGCGAAAACTTCCTCGCCGCGTTGAGGCCTGGTGCGATCGAGTCGGGTAGCCGCAGCACTTCCAGCGCGCGCGCCCGGTTCGGCAGCCGGCGAATGAAACCGCGCTCCTCAAGCGCTGTGATCAGTCGGTGGATGCCGGACTTGGAGGCGAGGTCGAGCGCTTCCTTCATCTCGTCGAAGGACGGCGGGATTCCGCTCTCCTTCAGGCGTTCATGGATGAACATCAGAAGCTCATGTTGTTTGCGCGTCAGCATCGCGGCCCCCAAGGGTTCTGAAACCAGAATCAGAAAAAACAAACCCAGAACAAACACTATCTGTTCCAGTTGTGTTCCGCAACCTTTTAAAGTTTAATGAATGTGTTGACGTTTTGTTCAGCGTAACGTTCGGCGCTGCGAGCGCCGCCTGCGCCCAGTTGCCAGCAACGGGGTGAAACGAAGACAAAGTGCCCTGCGTCGTCGGCTACGATCGCCGCTTCCTTTTCGGACGGGGCTGCGCAGCATCCGCGCCGGGTTCGCTCTGGGCATAGACCTGCAGCGTGTAGCCGATGTGAGCGGTCATCAGAGTTTTCGCACGTTCGACGTCGCGATCGAGGGCCGCTTCCATCAGGGCGGTATGGTGTTCGATCGCCACGGCGTCGCGCAGGGCCGCCACGGCCTTCCGGTGTCCATCCGTGCGGCCGGCGGCCGCGCGCAGCGTCGGGGCCAGACCCAGAAAGCGGTGATGGCGATGCAATTGGTCGGAAATCGTCGCATTGAAGCGCAGCAGCCAGCTGGATGTCGCGGCACTGAGCAGCGCCGCATGGAAGGCATCGTGTTTTTCGTACCACGCGTCGACCGCATCATCCGATGGATCGTCGAGAACAGACCCGCACCGTGAGAGACGATAGTGGGCGGCAACGACCGCGTCTTCCCACTCACGGTCGCCCTTCTCGATCGATTCCACCAGCAGGGGCAGTTCGACCACCAGCCGCGCACGCGCCAAATCCTCGAGCTCCGCCCGAGAGACGGGAGCGACCGCAAACCCGCGGTTGCTGATGGCGGTCACAAGCCGTTCCGCCTCCAGCCGCGACAGCGCCTCGCGCAACGGCGTCCAGCCGATGCCGTAGGTGTTGCGCAGCGTGCTCAGCTTCAACGGCGCGGCAGGCGCCAGCCGGGTCGCAAGAATATCGCGCCTGAGCAGGCGATAGGCCGCTTCCGTCTTCGAGGTCTGCTCGTCATCCAGCATCGTGATCCATCAGACATAAACGCTCGGCGGATCATTATATATCAAAGCCTTTCAACGGGTGAATTATATATAATATTTGACAGTTCAAGGGCGACCACTCAAGATCGCCGGCATGTTTGGGCGGCAGGCTCCGCCGCGCGCGTTTGTCCATGGAAGGGCGCCGGATCATGAGCACGACACCCGATCTCGCTACAATCGAAGCAATGGATGCCGCCGATCCGCTGCGCTCCATGCGTGAACGCTTTGTCTTGCCGCAAGGCGTAATTTATCTCGACGGCAATTCGCTGGGTGCCGCGTCACCAGCCGTCTTCAGCGAATTGCAACAGGCCGCCACGCAGGAATGGGCGCAGGACCTCATTCGCGCCTGGAACACGGCTGGCTGGTTCAACATGCCGGTGGAACTGGGAGATCAGCTCGGACGACTGATCGGCGCGGCTGACGGGCAGACGGTGGTCTGCGACACAACCTCGATCAACATCTACAAGCTGCTGCACGCCGCGCTCGGCATGCGGCCGAATCGGTCGGTCATCGTTGCCGAGGGCGACAGTTTCCCGACCGACCTCTACATGGCCGAAGGCGTCGCCTCGACCCGGCCGGGAACGCGGCTGCGGCTGGAGGGCGTCGACGCGGCCGCAATCGAGGACCTGATCGACGACAGCGTTGCCGTCATCCTGGTCAACCACGTCAACTACAAATCCGGCCAGTTGCGCGACATGGCGGCGCTGACGCGCAAGGCACATGACGCCGGCGCGCTGATCATCTGGGATCTCTGCCACACCGCCGGCGCCTTGCCGGTCGAACTCGACCGTGCCAATGCCGATTTCGCTGTCGGCTGCACCTACAAATACCTCAATGGCGGCCCGGGCTCGCCGGCCTTCATCTACGCGGCCGAGCGCCACCATGGTGATATCAGCCAGCCGCTCAGCGGCTGGTGGGGCCATGCGCGGCCCTTTGCCTTCGAGCAGGGCTTTGCCATCGGCAGCGGCATCCGCCGCTTCCTATGCGGAACGCAGCCGGTGCTGTCGATGCGGGCGCTCAAGGGCGCGCTCGATATCTGGAACGACGTCGACATGGCGGCGGTGCGCAGAAAAAGCATCGCGCTGACCGACCTGTTTATCCAGCTCGTCGAAGCCAGATGCGGCGCCTACCGGCTTGAACTGGAAAGTCCTCGCGACGGCAGCCAGCGCGGCAGCCAGGTGTCGTTCCTCCACCCGCATGGCTATCAGGTGATGCGGGCGCTGATCGAGCGCGGCGTGATCGGCGATTTTCGGGCGCCGTCGACCATCCGTTTCGGCTTCACGCCGCTCTATGTCGGTTATGGCGATGTCTGGCAGGCGGTCGAAGCGCTGGAGGATATTTTGCGCACCGGCGCCTGGCAGGACGCCCGCTTCGCGGTGAAGACCGCGGTCACCTGAGGAACTAGAGCAATTTCAGGAAAAGTGTGAAGCGGTTTTCCGTCCGCAATTGCGTCAAATCAAAGAGCTAGAGCATTTCGCCGTTTACGTTAAACGGTGAAATGCTCTAGAGCCGGGTGCGGACCGTCCAGAGCTCCGGAAACAGCACGACCTCCAGCATCTTCTTCAGATAGGAGGCGCCTGAGGTGCCGCCGGTGCCGCGCTTCAAGCCGATGATGCGCTCGACCGTGGTGACGTGGTTGAAGCGCCAGCGGCGGAAATAATCCTCGAAGTCGACCAGCTTCTCGGCCAGTTCGTAGAGCATCCAGTAGCGCTGCGGGTCGCGGTAGACGGTTTGCCAGGCAGCCAGCACTTCTTCGTTCTCGACGCGCGTCTCGCGCCAGTCCGTGCGACTGGCGTCGGCGCCGATGTCGAAGCCATTGCGCGCCAAAAGCAGAAGCGCCTCATCATAGAGCGACGGCGTGGCCAGGATGGCTTCCAGCCTGTCCGTAAGGTCGGGCCGGTGCTTGTGCGGCCCGAGCATGGCAAGGTTGCGGTTGCCGGCCATGAACTCGATAGCGCGGTACTGCCACGACTGGAAGCCCGAGGATTGGCCGAGCGCGTCGCGAAACTCGGTGTATTCGCTTGGCGTCATCGTGCGCAGCACGTCCCAGGCATTGTTGAGCTGCTCGAAGATGCGCGCGACGCGAGACAGCATCTTGAAGCTCGGTTCGAGGCGGTCGGCGCGGATAGAGCGGATCGCGGCGCCGATCTCGTGCAAAGCGAGCTTCATCCACAATTCCGATGTCTGATGCTGGATGATGAACAGCATCTCGTCATGGGCCGAAGACAGCGGCGCCTGCGCATCGAGCACCTTGTCCAGCTGCAGATAGTCGCTGTAGGACATCCGCTCCTTGAACGACATCTGCGCGCCATCGGACGCCGGATCGTGCGGCTTAATCAATTGCTCTTCTCCGCGCGCAACCGGAAGCGCTGGATCTTGCCGGTCTGGGTTTTGGGCAAGGCGTCGATGAACTTCACCGAACGCGGATATTTGTAGGGCGCGATCGTTGCCTTGACGTGGTCCTGCAGGCGTTTGACGGTCAATGCGTCCGGCGAAACACCTTGCACAAGCACGATATGCGCCTCGACGATCTGGCCGCGTTCACCGTCCTCGGCGCCGGTCACCGCGCATTCGGCGACGTCGGGATGCGAGAGCAGCGCCGCTTCGACCTCGGGGCCGGCGATGTTGTAGCCGGCGCTGACGATCATGTCGTCGGAACGCGCGGCGAAGTGGAAGAAGCCATCCTCGTCCTGCGTGAACGTATCGCCGGTGAGATTCCAGCCATCGCGGACATAGTCCTTTTGCCTGGCATCGGCCATGTAGCGGCAGCCGGTCGGGCCGCGCACCGCCAGCCGGCCAGTAGAGCCGCGCGGCAGCTCCCGCATCTCGTCATCGACGATGCGTGCCTGATAGCCGCCGACGGGTTTGCCGGTGGAGGCCGGCTTCATGTCGTCGAAGCGGTTGGAGATGAAGATATGCAGCATCTCGGTGGCGCCGATCCCATCGAGGATCGGCTTGCCGGTCTTCTCAGTCCATTCCTCGAAGACAGGCGCCGGCAGCGTCTCGCCCGCCGAAACCGCGACGCGCAGCGAGGACAGGTCAGCGCCTTGATCCATGGCCTTGAGCATGGCCCGATAGGCGGTTGGAGCGGTGAAGGAAATGGTCGCTTTGTAGGTCTCGATGATGTGGATCATGTTGGGTGGCGTCGCCTGTTCCAGCAGCGTCGCCGCGGCGCCGAAACGCAGCGGGAAGATGGCGAGCCCGCCAAGACCGAAGGTAAAGGCAAGGGGCGGGGAGCCGACGAAGATGTCGTCGGGCGTCACCTCCAGGATTTCGCGGGCATAGGCGTCGGCGACGATCAGCAGGTCGCGGTGGAAATGCATCGTCGCCTTCGGCACGCCGGTGGTGCCGGAGGTGAAGCCGAGCAGGGCGACATCGTCGCGGCCGGTGTTGACGGCAGTGAAGGTGACCGGCTTGTCGAGGGCGGCGCGGTCGAGTTCCGCGTCATGGTTGGCCGTGCCGTCGAAGCCAATGACCTGCTTGAGATACGCACTGCCCTTGGCGCAGGCGGTCATCTCGTCCATCAGCCTTGTATCGCAAAGCGCAACCGTGATTTCCGCCTTGTCGACGATCTTGGCGAGTTCGCCGGCGCGCAGCATCGGCATGGTGTTGACGACCACCGCGCCAACCTTGGTGGCGGCCAGCCAACAGGCGACCATGGCCGGGTTGTTGGCCGAGCGGATCAGCACCCGGTTGCCCGGCTTGACGCCATAATTCTCGACCAGGGCATGGGCGAGCCTGTTGGTCCAGTCGGACAGTTCCTTGTAGGTGCGGCGGCGGCCATTGCCGATCAGCGCGGTGTGGTCGCCGAACCCTTTTTCGACCAGCCTGTCGGTCAATTCGACGCCGGCATTTATGTGGTCGGGATAGTCGAAGCCGTCGAGCAAAAACTCCGGCCATTGCTCCGGCGGCGGCAGGTTGTCGCGCGTGAATGTGTCGATATGCGCTGATGGCCCAAGCATTTTCGGCTGCCCCTGTCTGCCTCGCGCCCATGGCTGAACAAGGCGCAGGATCGCACCAGTCGAAATTTGTTTCAAGCCTAAAATGTTTTTAGGTCGCAGCATTGACGCCGCTCTGTTCGGCGGCCATTCCTGTCGACTGAACTGAAGCCATCCGGGAGGGATGCAGATGCTCCAACATCGTGTTGCCGATTGGGACAATGCCTACGCCAACGGCGACAACATTGCCGGCAGCAATCGCTGGCCGGCCGCGTGGGACACACCGGCACAGGCTTTTCGCGACACAATGTCGGCGTCCGGTCGGGCCAAGCTCGACATCGCCTATGGCGACAGCCCGCGCAACAGGCTCGATCTGTTCCTTCCCGATGTCATGCCCAAAGGGCTCGTCGTCTTCATCCATGGCGGTTACTGGAAGGCGTTCGACAACAAGCCATGGTCGCATCTGGCCAACGGCGCGGTTGCCAATGGCTTTGCCGTGGCAATGCCGACTTACACGCTTTGTCCCGACATACGCATTTCCGGCATCGTTAGGGAAATCGCGGCGGCGATCGGCAAGGCGGCGACGATGGTCGGCGGGCCGGTGATCCTGACCGGGCATTCCGCCGGCGGCCATCTCGCCTCCAGGATGGTGACGACAACGACACCCCTGGCCGCCGATGTGGCGGGCCGCGTGCGCAATGTCGTCTCGATCTCCGGCGTCCATGACCTGCGGCCAATCATGCGGACTGGGATGAACGCGACACTGGCCATCGATGAAGCGGAAGCACTGGCCGAAAGCCCGGTTCTGCTGCGCCCCATGCAGGGCGCGCGCATCACCTGCTGGGCCGGCGGCGGCGAGCGGGCGGAGTTCCTGCGCCAGAATGCGCTGCTTGCCAACATCTGGATCGGCCTCGGCGCCACGACCAGCACAGTGGTCGAGCCGGACCGGCATCATTTCAGCATCGTCGACGGGCTTGCCGATCCGACACATCCGCTGACGCGGACATTGCTGGCGGAGTAACAACCAGTCTTATCTCTTGGAATTAACGGCTTGGATCCGCGACCTTCAGCGCAACATCAGAACGCTGCAAGCAGCGCCTGCTTCTGCCGCCGGAGCGAAGGGCTCGCGCACGATCAGGGCGTTGGCGTCGGCCAGCATTCTCAGCATCGAGGAATCCTGGATGCCGAATGGTGTCGCCACCAATGCGCCGGCTTCTTCCCGGACCACGGCGCGCACATAGTCTTGCCTTAGATCATTGGCCGGCATCGCGGCGCCAAGCTGAGCCTGGCGGATGTCCTGCCGGTGGGGACGGCCGCCGAGCTGCGCCAATAGCGGCTTCAGGAACAATTGCGAGCAGACCAGGCTCGCCACCGGATTGCCGGGCAGGCCGATGCACCTGATATCGCCCAGCCGCCCGAACATCAGCGGCTTGCCCGGGCGCATGGCGAGCTTCCAGAAGTCGAGGTTCATGCCTTCGCCGGTCAGCACGTCATGAACGAGATCATGGTCGCCGACCGAGGCGCCGCCGAGCGTGACGATGACGTCGGCTTTCGCATCGACCGCCTTTTTCACCAGCGCCGCGATCGCTTCCTTGCGATCGGCCGCTATACCGAGATCGAGCGCGCGAGCGCCGACCGACTGCGCCACAGCAGCGACGCCATAGGCGTTGGACGAGATGATCTGGGCGGGGCCAGGTTCGCTGCCCGGTGGCAGCAATTCGTCGCCGGTGGCGATGATGGCGACCAGCGGCCGTTGCACCACGTTCAACCGGGGATGATTGGCCGACGCCGCCAGCGACAATGCAGCCGGATCGAGCACGCGGCCTTTCTCCAGCAGCACGTCGCCTTGGGCAAAATCCAGTCCAAGGCGGCGGATGTTGCGGTTCTTCGCCGTCGGTTCGGTGACCTCGATCCGGCCACCGCCGAGATCGCGAACATTTTCCTGGATGACGATCGTGTCTGCGCCTTCAGGCAGCGGCGCGCCGGTGAAGACGCGCACGGCCTCGGATTTACCCACTGTGCCGTCAAAGCCTCGCCCTGCGGGCGCCATTCCGATCACCGAAAGCCGCGCCGGGGCCGACGCCACATCCTGCGCCCGTGCGGCATAGCCGTCCATGGCAGATGCATTGAAAGGCGGCTGGGTACGCAGCGCCACGACCGGCTCCGCCAGCACCCGGCCGGCCGCATCCGCCAGCGCGACCCTTTCACCGGGCAACGCCACAGCGCCGTCGAGTAGGCGTTGAAGCGCCTCGGCGACCGGAACCAGCGCCATTTACGAACCCGCCTTGTAGTCGCCGGACTTGCCGCCGGTCTTTTCCACCAGCTGTATACCGGAAATCACCATGGCGCGGTCGACCGCCTTGGCCATGTCGTAAATGGTCAGGCACGCGACAGATGCCGCGGTCAGCGCCTCCATCTCGACCCCGGTCTTGCCGGTGACGCGGGCGAGCGCGGTGACCCTAAGGCCGGGCAGCGTGGTGTCCGGTTCGATGTCGACCGACACCTTGGTCAAAAGCAGCGGATGGCAGAGCGGAATCAACTCATGCGTCTTCTTGGCCGCCATGATGCCGGCAATGCGCGCGGTACCCAGCACATCGCCCTTCTTGGCGTCGCCGTCGAGGATCATCTTCAGGGTTTCGGCCCGCATCGAGACAAAGCCCTCGGCGACCGCCGTGCGCGTCGTCTCCGCCTTCTCGCCGACATCGACCATGTTGGCCTCGCCCTTGGCGCCGAGATGGGTGAGGGCGGCTGCCATCCTCAGATGGCCTCTGCTTTCGCCTTGCCTGTCAAAAGCAGCCGCGTTGCCGCAGCGACATCCTCTTGCCGCATCAGGCTCTCGCCGACGAGGAAGGTGCTGATGCCGGTCTTTTGCATCCTGAAGCAATCGTCGTGGGTGAAAATTCCGCTCTCGCTGACCAGCAATCGGCCGCCCGGCACCATCGATGCCAGCCGTTCCGAGGTCTCGAGGCTGGTCTCGAATGTTCTGAGATTGCGGTTGTTGATGCCGATCAGCTGCGACGAGAGTTTTACCGCGCGCTGCGTCTCGGCCTCGTCATGCACCTCGATCAGCGCGTCCATGCCGAGTTCGAACGCGGTCGCTTCCAATTCGCTCGCCAAGGCATCATCGACGCAGGCCATGATGATCAGGATGGCATCGGCGCCCCATGCGCGAGCCTCGTAGACTTGATAAGGGTCGAACAGGAAATCCTTGCGCAGCGCGGGCAGGGACACTGCCTTCCGTGCACTGATGAGAAATTCCGGCGCGCCCTGGAAGGATGGCGCATCGGTCAGCACCGAAAGACAGGCGGCACCGCCTTTCTCATAGGCCTGCGCCAGTGCGGGCGGGTCGAAATCGGCGCGGATCAAGCCTTTGGATGGGCTTGCCTTTTTGATCTCGGCGATCAGGCCGAAGCTGCCCGATCTGCGCTTCGCCTCAAGCGCCCTCAGAAAGCCACGCGGTGCGTCGGCATCCTTGGCTCGCGCCTTGATCTCGGCCAACGGTATACGCGCCTTCGCCGCCGCGATCTCGTCGCGCTTGTAGGCCTCGATCTTGCGCAGAATGTCAGCCACGGCTCATCCGTTCGAAATCTCGACCAGCCTGTCGAGCACGCCCAGCGCCCGGCCGCTGTCAATGGCCTGTGTGGCCGCGGCCATGCCGTCGGCAAGCGTCGTCGCCTTGCCGGCCACCACCATGCCGGCGCCGGCGTTCATCAGCACCGTATCGCGATAGGCCCCGGCAGCACCTCTCAGCATGTCGCGCAACGCCGTGGCATTGTAGGCGGCGTCGCCGCCGCGCAACTCGTCCTTGGTGTGGCGCTGCAGGCCGACGGCTTCCGGGGTGAGCGTGAAATGGCGGATCTCGCCGCCGGCCAATTCCGCCACCTGCGTTTCGCCGGTGGTGGTGATTTCGTCATAGCCATCCCCATGGACCACCCAGGCATGCTCGGTGCCCAACGCCTTCAATGTCTCGGCCACCGGCACGATCCATTCCGGCAGGAACACGCCGACCATCTGCCTGCTGACGCCGGCCGGATTGGACAGCGGTCCGAGCAGGTTGAAGATGGTGCGCGTGCCGAGCTCGACGCGGGTCGGGCCGACATGCTTCATCGCCGGGTGGTGCGCCGGCGCGAACATGAAGCCGACGCCGGCCTCCTGGATGCAGCGGCCGATCACCTCTGGCGGGATATCGATCTTGACGCCGAGCGCGACCAGCACATCGGCGGCGCCCGTCAGCGACGACAGGCCGCGATTGCCGTGCTTGGCGACCGGCACGCCGCAGCCGGCAATGACGAAGGCCGAAGCGGTCGAGATGTTGACTGAATGCGAATTGTCGCCGCCCGTGCCGACAATGTCGATGGCGCCCTCAGGAGCTTCGACGCGCAGCATCTTGGCACGCATGGTGGCGACGGCGCCGGAAATCTCGCTCACGGTCTCCCCGCGCACGCGCAACGCCATCAGGAAGCCGCCGATCTGGCCCGGCGTCGCGTCGCCAGACATGATGATGTCGAAAGCTTCGCGCGCTTCCTCGAAGGTAAGCCCGGTTCCCGTGGCGACCTTGGCGATATGGGTCTTCAGGGCGCTCATTGGGCCAAGACGTTCATTGGGCTAAGGCCATTCATTGGGCGAGGGCTTGGGCAACGGCGGCCTGGTCGACGCTGACGGCGTACTGCGTCTGCAACTGCGCCACCAGCTGGTCGAGCAGATCGTCGGACATGCCTTGCGTGAAGGATTTTTGCGCATCGTCGGGTACCGAGCTGGCGTCGGCTCCGGCCGGCTCGAACACTTCGGCGACCTTGAACAGGATCTGGCCGTCGCCGGTGGGCGAGGGGATCAGCCCGGTGCCGCCTTCGCCGACGCCGAACATCGCAGCAGCACCCTCCTTGCCGAAATCGACATCGTCGGCCTCGCGCTTCACGCCGCGCTTGGTCTGCTTTTCAAGCTTCAGTTCGCCGGCGATGACGTCGAGTGTGGTGCCAGCCTTGAGGCGCTTGTCGAGTTCGTCTGCTTTCGCGGTCAGCCGCTTGGTCGTTTCCTCTGTCGTCCAGTCCGCCACCACGCGCTGGCGGACTTCGTCCAGCGTGCGGTCGCGAGCCGGCGTGATCGATGTCAGTTCATAGAACACGAAGCCGTTGTTAGGCGTGGTCAGGGCTTGATTCTCGGTGTTGGGCTCGGCCTCGAACACCGCCTTGATGAGGTCCGGCGATGCCGGCAGGTCCTTGATGATGGTCCCGTCCGGCCTGAGGCCGGTGCGGTCGATGGCCTCGACGGTGACGTCCTTGAGCTTCAGTTTGGCGGCGGCTTCGGCCAGCGTGCTGCCGGCGGCGCGGGTGTCTTCGTAATTGTCGTGCACGTCGAGCAGGATGCGGCTTGCTTCGCCAAGCGCCAGATCCTTGCGGATCTGGTCTGACACTTCCGCCAGCGGCTTCACCGTTTCCGGTTTGATCTCGGTGACGCGCAAAAGCACCGGACCGAACGCGCCCTGGACGACCGGGCTGACTTCGTTGACGGCTAGCGCGAATGCGGCATCGGCGACCGCCTTGTCGGTGATCTTGTCCTTGGAGAGCGTGCCGAGCAGCGTGTCGGCCGGGGTCTTGCCCTGCGCGGTGACGATCTTGTCGAAAGTGGCGCCCGTCTTCAGCGAATCGGATGCCGCCTTGGCGGCGTCCGCGGAAGGAAACACCAGCTGTTCGATGGTGCGCATTTCCGGCGTGGTGTAGCGGCCCTTGTTCTTGTTGTAGTCGTCGCTGACCTGCTGGTCGGTCACGGCGCTGACATCCATGATGTCTTCGGGCTCGAGCCGGACATAGGAGAATTTGCGGTATTCTGGCGCCGCGTAGGTTTTCTTGTTGGACTCGAAATAAGCCTGAAGCACGCTGTCGGAGGGGGCCTCGATCGGTTCGACCAACGCCTTTGGCAAGATCAGATAGTCGATGGTGCGGTCTTCGCCCCGATAGAGCGCAACTGCCTTGAAGAAGGTGTCCGGAGCCTTGAGGCCGTCCGAAACCGCTTCGACGATCTGCTGGCGCACCGCCACCTGAGCCCGGTTCTTCAGATAATCCTCCGGCCGCATTCCCAGTTCGCGCAGCCGGGATTCGAACAGCCGGCGGTCGAACTGGCCATTCGGGCCCTGGAAGGCGGGTTCCTGCCGCGTCAGTTCGGCCAACCTGTCCTTGGAGAAGCCAAGCCCGAGCTTGCGCGCCTGTTCGTCAAGGACGGCGCCGGACACCAACTGAGCCAGCACCTGGTTGTCGATGCCATAGGCCTTGGCCTGGTCGCGGCTGATGCGCTGGCCGATCTGCTGCTGCAGCATGGCGATCTGGCGATCATAGGCGAGGCGGTACTCGGTGATCGACACGGTGGTGCTGCCGGCGGTGATCACCGCATGATGGCCAGCCAGGAAGCCGCCCGTCATCCGCGTGGTGACGCCCCAGGCAAGGAAACTCAACACCAGCAGCGACAGCAGGGCTTTCGCGACCCAGGTCCCTGCCGCGCTTCTCAATATACCAAGCATTGTTACTTCCGATTTTTGCGCAGTTTTGCGTGCGCCCGAGTCTGAAACAAGCGCAATAGCGCCCTTCCGGCTCACTGTCGATTGCTTTGTGGCCTGATTTTGATAGGGAGGGCGAGACCCCAATGTCGCCCGGAGAACCAGATCCCCATGACGCCAGGAATTCGACCGCTCGTTGCCGGCAACTGGAAAATGAACGGCACCAGCGCTTCGCTGAACGAGCTCAGGATGATCGGCAACGGCTTCATGAGCGGGCTCGACGCAGAGACCGAAGCATTGGTCTGCGTGCCGGCGACCTTGCTGTCGCGCGCCGTCGAAATCCTGTCGCGCACGCCGGTGCGGGCCGGTGGCGAGGACTGCCACATCAAGGAAAGCGGCGCCTTCACCGGCTGCGTCTCAGCCGAGATGCTGAAGGATGCGGGCGCCAGCCACGTCATTGTCGGCCATTCCGAGTGCCGCGAACAGCGCAGCGAGGACGATGCCATCGTCCTCGCCAAGGCCTCGGCGGCGTGGCGGGCAGGGCTCGTCGCCATCATCTGCATCGGCGAGACCAAGGCCGAGCGCGAAGCGGGCACAGCACTCGACGTATTATCGCGGCAGGTCGCCGGCTCGGTGCCACCGAGCGCAACGCCCGCCAACACCGTTATCGCCTACGAGCCGGTATGGGCTATCGGCACCGGCCTGACGCCGACCGCCGAAGACGTGGCGGAGGCGCACGCGCATATCCGCCAAAAACTGGCGGAAGCGCTCGGCGCAGCCGTGGCCGGCAAGATGCGCATCCTCTATGGCGGCTCGGTCAAGGCGTCCAACGCGGTCGAACTGCTGGGCGTCAAAAACGTCGACGGCGCGCTGGTTGGCGGCGCCAGCTTGAAGGCGTCCGACTTTCTCGCCATCGCCGAGGCATACCAGAATATCGCTTAGGCCCCGGAATTTCGTTGCCGACCAGTTCCGTCATCGACTTATGAACGCAGCAGTTCGGCGGAAATCGTTGCAAAGGGCGCATTGCTTCCCATATTCCGGCCACGGGCTTGGAAATGCCGTTAAAGCATTGTATGGAGCCGCCTCCAAATCACCGGCCCTGATCGCCAGGGAGCGGCAGGGCTTGCCAGGATAAAATATGGAAACCGTACTGATCGTCATCCACCTCATGGTCGTGCTCGCCCTTGTCGGCGTGGTACTGCTGCAACGCTCCGAAGGCGGTGGTCTCGGCATTGGCGGCGGTTCCGGTTTCATGACCGCGCGTGGCGCCGCCAATGCGCTGACGCGGGCGACGGCGATCCTGGCCGCGGCCTTCTTCGTGACGTCGCTGACACTCTCGATCGTTGCACGCTATGGCGAAAAACCGATCGACATTCTCGACCGCGTGCCGGCCGACAGCGGCAACGGCGTGCTCAATCAGTTGCCCGGCACGACGGCGCCGACGCCGCCTTCGGGCAACACCGCACCGGCCGCGCCCGCGGCCAACGGCGCCGCCACGACGCCGCCCGCGACGGCTCCCGCCACCACAGCCCCGGCGACGGCTCCATCTCCGGCGACGCCACCTGCAACCGATTCGGCTGCGCCGCCGGCTACCAATGGCGTTACCTTGCCGGTCACGCCGCAGGTTCCGAACCAGTAGTCGGTAGCGTCCGGTGCCGCGATCTGTTGTTGTTTCAACACAGTCGCGGCAAATGGCACACGATCACGAAGATTCGACCGCACCCCGTGCTTGAGGCCCGTACGCCACTTCGATTATAGATTGCCGGCGGCACTTTCTGCGCCCTTGGGGGGCGCCGGGCGACGCCGTGGGCAACAAGCATTGAACGATCGGATCTTCGCCATGCAGCTTCGCAGCTTCATTTTCATGGGGTTTTGTGCCGTATTCGGCATGAGCTCCGCGGTCTTCGCCGGCACTCCGGCAATGACCTCACCGCAGGCGGTTGGCAAAACCGCTGTCATCAACGTCGCCGCCAAGAGCGATGCGACGCAGCTGAAGCTTCTCAAGAAGAAGAAAAACCCGAGCCCGGATGATCTGGCTCAGATCAGCAAGCTCGAAGACAAGATCGCCGCCGACAGGGATCTCGCCCGCGTCAAGGCGCTCGAGGCCCGCAAGCTGGCGATGCGCGATGCGGCGAAAGCCAGGGCCGATGCCCAGCGCCAGGCGTTCCTGGCAAGCAAGGGCAAGCCGGTCGTGGTTGCCGACGCCAAGCCAGGCAAGAAGACCACCAAGATCATCGCTCCGGTTGACCCGATCGCGCCGATCGAGCCGATCGAATCGGCTGAACCGCTTCCGGCCGAAGCGATGAATATCGCGCTGACCGGCAACAATGGCGAATTGCGCAGCGAGGCCCCGGGCCAGAAGCCGACGAGTGGCGGACTGTTCGCCGGCCTGTTCGGCGGCACGTCCTCTGCCTCGTCGATTGCCTATCTCCCCGAAACGCGCGCGCTCGACCAGGCTCTCGCCAAGCGGCAAGCCAAGAAGCAGTTCAAGGTGAAGCCGGAATTCGTGCCGCAGGACGTCGAATTCAGCGGCTATGAGCCGGGTACGATCGTCATCGATACCAGCGCGCGCCGCCTCTACCTCGTCGAATCGGCTTTCACCGCCCGCCGCTATGCGATCGCGGTCGGCCGCGAAGGCCTGCAGTTCAAGGGCAAGGTTGCCGTTGGCGACAAGCAGGAATGGCCGCGCTGGATCCCGACGCTCGACATGCAGAAGCGCGAACCCAAGCATTACGGCCAGTACAAGGACGGCATGCCCGGCGGCGGCCAGAACCCGCTCGGCGCCCGCGCCATCTATCTCTACGACGGCAAGAAGGACACGCATCTGCGCATCCACGGCACCATCGCGCCGCAGTCGATCGGAACCAGCGCTTCCAATGGCTGCTTCCGCATGATCAACGAGCACGTCATGGACCTCTACAGCCGCGTCAGGGTCGGCACCAAGGTCGTCATCATCTGACGCTTTCACAAACCTGCCGAAAGGGCCGGCTTTTGCCGGCCCTTTTGTTTTGACCAAAACACCAGTCTCGAACCTCGGGACTATCGCGCCTTCTCTGGAAAAAGCCTCAGCGGCGGTTTTTTCTCTGGCGGAATCAATTCGGCCGCGTTAAGCGATGACTCCCATGGCGCGATATGTATTCATCACAGGCGGCGTGGTTTCCTCACTTGGAAAAGGCATCGCTGCAGCGGCCCTTGGGGCTCTCTTGCAGGCGCGAGGCTATCGCGCACGCATCAAAAAGCTCGATCCCTATCTCAATGTCGATCCCGGAACGATGTCGCCTTACCAGCATGGCGAGGTTTTCGTCACCGATGACGGCGCCGAGACCGATCTCGATCTTGGCCATTACGAGCGCTTCACCGGCCGCTCGGCCAACCAGCAGGACAACATCACCACCGGCCGCATCTACAAGAACATCATCGAGCGCGAACGGCGCGGCGACTATCTCGGTGCCACCGTGCAGGTCATTCCGCATGTCACCGATGAGATCAAGAATTTCGTGCTCGACGGCAATGACGACTATGATTTCGTGCTGTGCGAAATCGGCGGCACGGTTGGCGATATCGAGGCGATGCCGTTTCTCGAGGCGATCCGCCAGCTCGGCAACGATCTGCCGCGCAACAACGCCGTCTATGTCCACCTGACCTTGATGCCTTACATCCCCACGGCCGGCGAGCTGAAGACCAAGCCGACCCAGCATTCGGTCAAGGAACTGCGCGGCATCGGCATCGCGCCCGATATCCTGCTGGTCCGCGCCGACCGCGCCATCCCCAAGGAAGAGCGCAGAAAACTGTCGCTGTTCTGCAATGTGCGCGAAAGTGCCGTCATCCAGGCGCTCGACGTGCCCCACATCTATGACGTGCCGATGGCTTACCACAAGGAAGGGCTCGATTCGGAAGTGCTGGCCGCCTTCGGTATCGATCCGGCGCCGAAGCCGCGCATGGAGCCCTGGCAGGCCGTGTCCAACCGCATCCACAATCCGGAAGGCGAGGTAACGATCGCCATTGTCGGCAAATACACCGGCCTCAAGGATGCCTACAAATCGCTGATCGAGGCTTTGTCGCATGGCGGCATGGCCAACCGCGTCAAGGTCAAGCTCGACTGGATCGAGAGCGAGATTTTCGAGAAGGAAGACCCGACGCCGTGGCTGGAAAAGGTGCATGGCATCCTGGTGCCCGGCGGCTTCGGCGAGCGCGGCTCGGAAGGCAAGATCCTGGCCGCGAAATTCGCCCGCGAGCGCAAGGTGCCGTATTTCGGCATCTGCTTCGGTATGCAGATGGCCTGCATCGAGGCAGCGCGCTCGCTGGCCGGCGTCGAACACGCCTCGTCGACCGAATTCGGTCCGACCGACGAGCCGGTCGTCGGCCTGATGACCGAATGGCTGAAAGGCAACATGCTGGAGAAGCGCCGCGAAACGGGCGATCTCGGCGGCACCATGCGGCTTGGCGCCTATCAGGCTGAACTCGCCAAGGGTTCGAAGATCGCCGACATCTATGGCGACACCCAGATTTCCGAGCGCCATCGCCACCGCTACGAGGTCAATATCGACTACAAGGAGCGGCTGGAAGATTGCGGCCTGGTGTTTGCCGGCATGTCGCCCGACGGCGTGCTGCCGGAAACGGTCGAATACCCCGACCATCCCTGGTTCATCGGCGTCCAGTACCATCCGGAGCTGAAGAGCCGGCCGCTTGAGCCGCATCCCCTGTTCGCCAGCTTCATCTCGGCCGCGGTGGACCAGTCGCGACTGGTCTAGGGCCACGGTGAGATTTCGCAGCTGATGCAGACCTATGTTGCGCTGCTCTACAGCATTATCCTCGGCGAAGGCCGCCGGGTCGTCATGGCCGACCTCAAGGCGATGGCTGAACAGCTTGGGCTGAAGAACCCGCGCACCCTGGTGGCGACCGGCAATCTGGTCTTCGAGACACGGGCGACCGGCATCGCCAAGCTGGAACAGCGGCTGGAAACGGCCTTCGAAAAAACCTTCGGCCGCAACGTCGTCATCATCGTGCGCACTGCCGAGGATTGGCTGAAACTTGCCGCCGGCAACCCATTCCCGGCCGACTCTGCCGAGGCAGGCGATCAGGTGGCTGTGCGGGTGATGCGCAAGCCAGCGCCAGCGGATGGTGTGGCCGCGCTCCAGACCTATGCCGCCGAGGACGAGAAGGTGGCTTCGGTCGATGGCGACATCTGGGTCGTCTTTTCGCGCGAGCGGCCAAGCTCGCGGCTGCTCGCTGCCATGAACCACAAGCGCATGGGCATCGGCACCGCACGCAACTGGAACACGGTGCGGAGATTGGCTGAGATG
The DNA here is from genome assembly GCF_030323165.1 of Mesorhizobium sp. C416B. Taxonomy (NCBI): domain Bacteria; kingdom Pseudomonadati; phylum Pseudomonadota; class Alphaproteobacteria; order Hyphomicrobiales; family Phyllobacteriaceae; genus Mesorhizobium; species Mesorhizobium sp. C416B. The sequence goes on along the minus strand of NZ_CP100471.1, from coordinate 271,487 downwards.
GTGGAGTAGGGAGTAGGGAGTAGGGAGTAGGGAGTAGGGATTATACTATTCCCACTGACTACTGACTACTGACTACTCCCTATCTCTCATTTCACGCCTTTGCCGTCCTGGCCCCTGCGCCAAGGGCGGCGGTGCGAAGGACGTAGTAGATGACCCCTGCAATGCCGACACCGAAGAACCAGCCATAAACGCCCCACCATGCCGGCAGCAAGTTGGTGAAGTTCGGCAGGACCGAGGAGAAGATGGCGCCGATGCCGGCGGCTATGAAGGCGTTGACGTGCCAGCCGCCCTGGAAGCGGAACTCGCCATGTTCGCGGTACAGTGCCTCGACGTCGACCTCGCCCTTCCGGATCAGATAGTAGTCGACCATCATCACCCCGAAGATCGGCCCCATCGTCGCGCCGATGACGTTGACGAAAGACGCGGCACTGCCTTCCCACGGCGCGAAGGGATAAAGCACCAGCGCGATCACGGCCGCGATATAGCCGCCCTTCTTGAAGTCGATCTGCCGGGGAAAGACATTGGAGAAGTCGAAGGCCGGCGAGACGAAGTTTGCCACCACATTGATGCCGAGCGTCGCCACGGCAAAAGTCAGGGCTGCAAGCGCTGCCAGGAACCAGCTGTCGAATTTCGCCGAGATCTGGTCGGGATGCAGAAGCACTTCGCCATACACGTCGAAGGCAGCGATGGTGGTCACGCCGGCGACCAGCGAGAACAGGATGAGATTGATCGGCAGGCCCCAGATGTTGCCCTTGCGCAGCGATGCCTTGTCTGGGGCATAGCGGGCGAAATCGCAGAAATTGAGATAGAGCGCCGAGAAATAGGTGACCCAGATCGCCGCCACCGCAAACAGCGACGTCCAGGAGCCAGGGGTTCCGGGTACGCCGGCATCCTTTGTCTTGTCGAGCAGCACATCCATCGGGATGTCGCTGGTGAAGGCAAATCTCCCGGATTTTACACAGAGATAGATCGCCAGGATCAACATCATCACCCACACCGCCGGGCCGGCCCAATCCTGGAAGCGGCGCACCGTTTCCATGCCGTTCTGGATGATCAGCAATTGCAGTGCCCAGATGACCACAAAACAGATCACTTCCAGACCCGTATGGCCGAGGAAATGCGTGTTGGCGTTGAAATCGGCGAACCATTGCGAGCGGATCAGCAACGCCACGATCGCGCCCGATGCCGCCGCCGTCTGCGCGCCGTACCAGAAGCAGGCTACGATGGCGCGCACCAGGGCCGGAATGTTGGCGCCCCAGATGCCGAAGGAGGCGCGCGCCAGCACGGGGTAGGGCACGCCGGTCTTCACGCCGGCATAGCCGACCATGTTCATCAGCGCGTAGATGATCAGCGAACCGATGCCGATGGCGATGATGAAATTGACGAAGCCGCCGCAAAACAGGAACAGGCTTGCGGCGAGATAATAGCCCCAGAGGCTGTGGACGTCCGACGTCCAGACGTTGAAGATAGAGAACGGCCCCCAGTTTCGGACTTTGGCCGGAGCCAGATCCTCATTGTATAGATCAGGTGATGCGCCTTGTATGGTCACTGCGATGTCCTCCCCTTGATGCCGCACGCGCCCTCACGCGTCGACTGCGCAGGTTATGCCTGACGCAGGGGAACCGGCAAGCAATCCATTTGCCGGCTTTGGCCTTAAAGATATTCAATGAGAACAGCGCTTATCGATCGGCTTTTGGCGAAGGTCGGCGCAAACGCGGCGATCTTGATTCGATCCGCAGGGGCAGCGATCAGGACGCTTTGCGGTTGAGGGCCGGTGATGCGTCGAAATTGGCGGCAAGCCAAGCTATCGCGCAGGTGACATCATCGAGCCTGTATTGGGCCACGGTCGGCCCATGCGGCTTGACCCGGATCGAGATGCCGCCGGCCTCGTTGATCGCCTCGAAACCGTTTTCGTCGGCGGTGTCGTCGCCGAGAAAGACCGGCCGCCGTCCGGCAAAGGGCGGGATTGCCATGAAACGCCGCACGGCAGCGCCCTTGGCCGCTTCGAGCGGCATGAGTTCGACGCCGGCGTTGCCCGGGATAACCCGATAGCCCTTGGGAAGCTCGGTCAATGCCTGTTCGGCGAGATGCGTTGCCCTGGCCAGCAGATGCGGCGCCGCACGCGTATGGATGGCGAGGATCGGACCCTTGCGCTCGATATGAACAAGGCCATCATCCAGTTCGGCTTCGATGGCGTCGGCAAGGGCAGCGATATCGGCGGGAGCATCGGCGGTAACGACCGGGCCGTCCGGCGTCAGCCGGTGTTCCAGCCCATAAAGACCCGCAACACGCAGCTTCAACGGATGAAACAGGCGGTCGGCGCCTTCGACCGAGCGGCCGGTGATAAAGGCGACAGCGCCGTCCAGCCGTTCATCGACGATGCCGAGGAGGTTGCGCAGTTCGTCGCTCACGGACACGGCGTCGGGGTGCGCGGCGTGCTCCAGCAACGTGCCGTCGATGTCGAGGAAAAGCGCCCATTGTCCTTCCGGCAGGTCGGGTGCGGTTGGCAGGCCCGGTGCTTTCGACAGGCTATTCATGACGCCACCTTCCGCATGCGGTCGAACAGTGAGACGATGTTGCTGCCGGTGTTTGCGGGCCGCTCGGCGACACTTGTCGCTCTTTCGAGGTCGCCGCGTTTGCGCAGGCGCGCCGCATCGAGCAGCATGCTGCCGGCCCAGCGAAAGACATTGTTGTCGCGCACTATTTCGCGCATCGGGCGCATGCGCTCGCGTTGTTCGTCCGGTGACATGGTCAGCGCCTGCAGCAACACCTGGCTCATCATCGCCGCGTCGTAAGGATTGACGATCAGTGCTTCCAGCAGTTCGCGCGACGCGCCGGCAAACGTGCTGAGCAACAGCACGCCCTGTTCGTCGTCACGCGCGGCGACGAATTCCTTGGCTACGAGGTTCATGCCGTCATGCAGGCTGGTGACCATGCAGATGTCGGCGGCGCGATAGATCTCATAGATCTGTTGCTGCGAATGGTGCTCAGCCACCATGACCACGGGCTTGTAGCCGTCATGACCGTAGCGCTGGTTGAGCTCGTTGGCATAACGCAGGCATTCATCGTGCAATTGCTGGTAGGCCGGCAGCGTGCCGCGGCTTGGGGCAGCAATCTGCAGGAACACTACCTTGCCGATCCACTCGGGGTGGCGCGTAAACAATTCGTCCAGCGCATGGAAGCGGTCGAGGATGCCCTTGGTGTAGTCCAGGCGCTCGACGCCGACGCACAGCTTGACGTCCGCCGACAGGCCGAACCGCTCACGCAGGCGGGCGCGGCTTTCCTCGACCGGTGGCAGTTTGGCCAGGAGTTCGGCCGGCCATTCGATGGAGATGGGATAGGCGTGCACCAGGGTCGTCCGCCCGCCATACGAGATCGCGGCGTCGGCGCGCTCGATCCGGCTTTCCAGGAACCTGTCTACGCTTTCAGTGAAATTATTGGCATGAAACTGGGTGTGAAAGCCGATGATCGAGCTCCCGAGCAGTCCATCAAGAACGCGTTCGCGCCATGGGCAGATGCTGAACACTTCGGAGTTCGGCCACGGGATGTGCCAGAAGGTGATGATGATCGCCTCCGGCAGGCGCTCGCGGATCATGCGCGGCAGGAGCGCGAAATGGTAATCCTGAACCAGCACGATCGGCCGCTCATTGCGCGCCTCGGCAACCACCATATCGGCGAATTTGCGGTTGACGGCCTCATAGGCCTCCCAGTCCGAGGCACGGAAGACCGGCCGTGTGAAGGCGATATGGCAGAGCGGCCAAAGCCCTTCATTGGCAAAGCCGAGATAATAGCCCTGATATTCGTCGTCGCTCAGCCACACGCGGCGCAGCGTATAGGACGGATTGTCCGGCGGCACCTGAACCCGATCGTTGCTGTCGACCGTCAGACGATCCGCAGTTCCGCCGCCATAGGCGATCCAGGTGCCGCTGCAGGCGCGGGTGATAGGCTCAAGCGCCGACACCAGGCCGCTGGCCGGCACCAGAAGCTCGACGCCGTCGTCCTTGATGTTGTGGATATAGGGTTCTCGGTTCGAGACGACGATGACCTGCGCGTCCGGCAGGTCGTCGGCAAGTATCTTGCGCAAGGTGTCGGGCGACCAGTTCACCAGCGCCGCGTCGGGAGATTGTCCGTTCTTCTCGAACTCCCGCAAGACCTTGCGCGTCGCTTCCGATGCGACGTCCTCGCCGGCAGTCGGTGCAACCGTCAAGCTATGGCTACGACGTTGCCTGGAGATCGATAACAGAACGGCTAGAATCGAAAGGCCAAGGCTTGCAAGGATCAAGACCCAGAGCAGGGCCATGCCATAATCAGTCATTCCAATTCCAACTCAATTTTGGCCGTCAGGGCCTTTTTCTTCATGGTTCGATTTGAGTGTTCGCAGCCGACGATCGCCCGTGAGAACCTGTGTTTTTCGCAACGCACCAACCCTGGGTTCGGTTCCCGTTGAAGGCCGTTCAGATCATGTCCGCACGATCAGCGGAACCAGCCCTTCATGGCGGTCGGCGAGAAAGGCGACGACGCGGTCGCCGACGCGCTGGAAGGTAAGATCGACCCTCTTTTCGCCGACACCCAGATGCCTGAGCGTCAGCGTATCGATGCCGATCGGCAAACGGGGTCGAGTGACGTGGATTTCGCCGTTCCAGCCGTCGATTTCCAGACCGAGGCACGCCTGCATCAGCATGAAGGCCGAGCCTGCCGACCACGCTTGCGGCAGGCAGGCGACGGGGTAGGCGATCGGCGCTTCGCCCGGCGAGCGGGTGAAACCGCAGAACAGTTCCGGCAGTCGCATGTTGAAATGCACTGCCGATTCGAACGTACCGCTCATCAGCCGCACCACGCTGTCACGCTCGCCGAACCGCGCCAGGCCGGCGCCGCACATCGCCGTGTCATGCGGCCAGATGGAACCATTGTGGTACGACATCGGGTTGAACAGCACAGCATCGTCGGAAAGCGTTCGCACCCCCCAGCCGGAGTGGAAGGAAGCCGAAAGCAACTGGTCGGCGACCATCTTAGCCCGCGCCGGTTCGGGCAGGCCGACGTAGAGCAGGTGTCCGGCATTCGACGTGCGCACCTTGCACGGCTCTCCGGCGCCGTCGATCGCCAGCGCATAGAAGCCGAGATCGTCCAGCCAGAAATCACGCTCGACGGCGATCCGCATCTCTTCGGCGCGATTTTCCCAGTGCTCGGCCTGTGCGAACTCGCCCCGGCGGCGGGCGAGAGCGGCAAGGCCCCTGAAGGCGGCGAAGACATAACCCTGCACTTCGACCAGCGCGATCGGCCCCTTGGGAATGCGCCCGTCGGCGTGGAAGACCGAGTCGAAGCTGTCCTTCCAGCCCTGGTTCGCAAGGCCGGATTCGGCAGCGCGCTGATAGGTGACGAAGCCGGTTGCGCGGCTCGCCTCTTCCGTCCACTTGGCGGCGGCGCAGAGAGACGGCCACAGGCTGGCGATGAAGTCCATGTCGCCGGTGCGCTCGGCATAGGCGCAAGCGAGGTGGATGTAGAGCGGCGTGGTATCAACGCCGCCATAGTAGCGGCCGAAGGGTAGCTCCTGCAGCGCCACCATCTCGCCCTTGCGCGTCTCGTGCATGATCTTGCCGGGCTGCGAGTCGCTGAAAGGCGATGTCTCGGTCGCCTGGTGCTGGGCGAGGAAGGCAAGCACGCCGCGCGCCAGGCCGGGGTTGAGCCATAGCATCTGCAGCGCCGAGATGACGCCGTCACGGCCGAAGGCCGTCGAAAACCAGGGGATGCCGGCATAGGGGTAGGGGCCGGTCGACAACTCGGTGGTCAGCAAGGCGACATCCGCGCGGGCGCGTTCGACCCAATCGTTGAAGACGCGACCCGAACTGTGCACCGTCGCGCCATGGCGGCGCTTGGCCCGCATGCCGAAACGGGCGCGCGCCGCGGCCGCCCGGAAGCGGTCGCGGTCGGGCGTTTCGGTCAGTTCCGCGCCGACCTCGACGTAAAGCATCTTGCTGCTGCGCTTGGTCACTGCGATGAGGAAATCCGCGCGCTCGGCCCTCAACTGGTCTGGCGGCTGCGAGAACGAGATCGCCGACACCCGCGCCAGCCCGTCCAGTCCGTCATAGCGCAGCAGCACCGAGGCAGGCGCGATCTCCGCTGCATGCGCCATTCCGCGCTTCGGCCGGGTCGAACCGCGCACCTCGAACATGTCGCGGAAATCGGCGGCAAAATGCAGCGAGACGCGGATTGCCGAATGCTCCTGGCTGTAGTTGGAAAGGGTGATGCGCTCGAACAGCCGGTCCTGCCACAACAGCCTGACGCGCTCGATATGGATGGCGCCCTGCGGGATGTCGCGGCCACCGACGCTTTGCATCGGCAAATTGGTCATATTGCTGGTGAACAGCACATTGTCCTGGCTGAGCGAGGCGCCGAGCAGCGATGTCTGCCGGCCGCCGACGGTGAGCCTGAACTCCGACAGCACCCGGGTGTCGTCACGGAAGAAACCGTCGCCCGCACCCCTGATATCGCCGTAGGCATCGGCCACGGCAAAACAGTCGCCTTGCTTCAGGGCAAACAGCCGGTGCGGCTCGCGCGGCGCGGTTTCGTCCAGGGAGGCAAGGGCCACGGCAGGGTCGAGCTTGCGCTCGTCAAGTTCGGTCATCAGTCACAAATCTCTGTTTCGGGCTCGGAACGTCCGCCGTCGTTCACGACGCTTTCGATTCAGCCGGGGCGCCGATGAGACGCGCATAGGCAGTGAGATAGTCGCGCGCCATCCTGTTGGCGGAGAACCGACTTTCGAAGACGGCGCGCACCTTTCGCCGGTCGAGTTGCAGCAAGGCCGGCACCGCGGCGACCGCGGCGTCGAGAGAATCGACGACAAATCCGGTAACGCCATGGTCGATGACTTCCGGCAACGCACCGCAGTTCCAGCCGATGGTTGGCGTACCGCACGCCATCGCCTCGATCGCGGCAAGGCCGAACGGCTCGGGCCAGTCTATCGGAAACAGCAGACCAGCGGCATTGCCGAGGAATTCAGTCTTCTCACTCTCGGCGATCTCGCCGACATAGTCGATGCGGTCGCCATCGATCAACGGCTCGATCGTCTCATGGAAATAGGCGCGATCATAGTCGCCGATCTTGGCCGCCAGCTTGAGTTTCATGCCCGAGCGCAAGGCGATGTCGATGGCCCGGTCCGGCCGCTTGTCGCGCGAAAGCCGGCCGAGAAAGGCGAGGTATGGTTCGCCTGCCGCCGTCTCGAAGGTCGGCTGATAGAGACTCGTCGGCAGCCCGTGATGGATGGTGGCCAGCCAATTGGCATTCGCAAGCCCGGTCTTCTGGCTATGCGAGATCGAGATCAGCGGAAAGCGCGGAAAACGCTCATAGGCTGGCGCCAGATCGACATAATCGAGCCGGCCATGAGGCGTCGTCACCGTCTTGTCCGGCATGGTCTCGAAGAACGAGAAATGCAGGAAATGGCTGAGATGAAAATGAATGATATCAAAGTCGTGGGCTCGGTTCCTCACATCGGCAAGCATCGCAAGATGCGCCGCCGTGTCCGATTTCAGTGGACGCGGATCGAGGCGTAGCGCGCGTTCGCGACCTGGTATCAGTCTGGCCGACGTCCGGCTGTCGCCGCTGGCGAACAGCGTCACCTCATGGCCGAGTTCGACCAGCCCTTCGGTCAGATAGGAAACGATGCGCTCGGTGCCGCCATAGAGAAGGGGTGGCACCGATTCGTGCAAAGGGGCGACATGGGCTATGCGCATGGTTTGAACGTGTCCCTCAAGGCAATCACGAGAGCGAAATGCATCAGCCGGCCTAACGTTCCGGACAAAAGCGGGCGTCGGCAACCCAAGCCCACCAGCGCAGATTTTTTTGCAATAAGCGGAACAAACGCGCCATCCGCGAATTTAGTAGGGTTGGTTCGCGCTGCGGCCGACCAGGGAGAGAACAAAATGGACCGCTTGCATTTCTTTACGCCCGTGCGCATTGCGCGCGGGCAGGGACACCCCGTCGAGGAAGTCGATAGCGTTGCCGAAGCGATGGTCTTTTTGCAGAAATGGCCATTGGGACGGCGTGGGCCTGTGTATCAATGCGCCGTGAATTGCTGCTCCGCGGCCCTGTCGGGCAGAATGTCGGCCGAAGCAGCCAGGAAGGCGTTTACGGGCTTTGCCCGCATCACCCGGCTGCTCGATGATGACATGGCGCTGCCGATGGGCGGCGAAAGCATGGCGGAAGTCCACGCGCTGAGGCGCTAGGCGCCGGTCCAGCCATTTGGCTATTGAACACCCGGGCTTTGGCGGCGCGGGCATCATCTTTTTCGCACCGGGTATTCCGGCGCGGCCCTTCACCTCATGGGCCACACTGTGCTTTCATGCGGCGTTTCGCATGACCGGTGGGTGACGACCATCCACGGGCGGTCCGAACGTGGAGGGGTAGACAATGCCGAAACTGATCGTGGGAACACTCGGCGCTATCGTCATCGCCCTCATCTGGGCGGTCCTTGCCAGTTTGATGGGCGCGCCATCGATCGTGATCACGGTCGGCGCGGTCGCCATTGGGGCCGGCGTCTACACCTACGTCGACAGACGCTCGACTTGACGCGTCCCCGGTCTGCCGCGCGCTCGACCAATTGCACGCCGGTGTTTGACGCGCGCGGCAGTCGCGGCGGGCACATTCTTCAAGGATGAGCTTGCTGGCCGCATAGAGAGCCAAGGCGCAGACAGGGCGCCACACGTCGGACCGGGGGCTCCGCGAGAACTTGGGAGAGATCGTCAGAGATATTTCAATCCGGCCAATGTAGATCGAAACGGCGAATCCGTGGATTTCCGGTGGAACATCGTCGCCTCGAAACACTTCGGGCGTTGCACTGCCCCATCAGTGCACGTTCCCTTGTTCTGTTGGAACTGGCCGGCTGCCGAAAGGTGGCCGGCTTTTTTGTATATAAGCGGAACCTGAAATTACGGGGCTTGTTCTGGATGCGGCAGCGAGCCCCTCGCTGCTGGTCGAGGGCCGTAACCCTTGGCCGGGCCCGCATCGCTCCGCCAGTGGTGCGGGCCCACGGCCTCCGGTTTTTCCGGGCGTCTCGACTCGCTGATCCTCACCCTGGTCCGGCTAATGCATGTCACTCAAAAAAAGGCTCGGTTGTGAGACAATGACATGCACACGCGGCGCGCTTTAGCACAATCATTCACAAAGCCGTGGGTTCAACTGTTGCTACCCTTCTTGGCTGGATTGTGCGAATGATGACTGTCCTTTTCACCGCCACCCCCTGAAACTCGGCTTTTGGATCGACGGTCTTCATCCGCCGGGGGTTTGTTGACCTGCAGGGGTTTTCTGGCGTTCTCGTGCGATGCGCCTGGCCCGCCCTGCCGGATCGTGTTCGGGTGTTTCTTCGATGTGGACATGATCACCGATCCTGCTGACGGCCCTGATGAGTGGTGTTGACCTTGGTGTTGGCTTGCTGCCCTTGGCGCTCCGGATCCGGCGCTCCGTGAGTGCCGTGCTGGGCATCATCGTGGCTAATCTGTCGCCCTTCTCCTCGACCCTTCTGGCTCTGGTTCTCAGGCGGCACGGGCGGCATTTTGCTCGACATCTGCATCTCCTTGGGTTGGTCTCGTGACTCCCAACCGTGATCGTGGGGGGAAGTTCCGTCTGCTTCGTCAGCACCTGTGATTTCGGTGCCGACGGAATCTGACTCCCAACGCGGATTTCAACGAACAGCAGCGGCCCGCCCGCGTCGCCCCGCCAGTGGTGCGGGCCTGCAATATAAATCCTAAGCCTGGGCTGCTATCGCAGTTTATTGCGAGCTTCCGGCGACTTGCGTAGCGGCCTGCAGTGGCATTCAGGAGAGCAGCGTGTTGTACCCGGTCAATTGGAGCGACCGAAATACAGTGCTTGACCACGTTGCTGACACGATCGGTGACGAGCGTGGTGTCGCGCCTGGATCGCGGCAGCAGCCTCTGGTCCGATCTGCCTGCAGCTGATGGCAGCTAAAACGACGTCAAAAGACCTAAGCCTCTTTGATCGCCCTCGCTGCTCGCACGAGCGATGACCAGTCAGCTCCCATGGCTGCGACAAGGTCTCGAGCATCTTCGTCTGATATTCCGGTACGGTCTACGAGCTTCCGTGCCAGCAATTCGAATGCCAATTCTATGATCGTCATAGCTCAGCCCCTACGAGAGTGCCCGTGACGATAGCTTGCTAATGGGTCTTCCGCATTTGCACATGTTAAGCGACCATCACGAATGTCTCATGTACCGCAGAATGTCTGCAGGACGCGCTCATCCGGGCGTGGCGGCTCAGCAAAGCGTTCCATTCCCGGCTGCTCATCGAAGGGACGGCTGACGACCGCCAGGATCTCCTCGAACAGTGTGAAGTCACCGCCCAACGCCGCCTGGATCATCGCCTCGATGCGATGATTGCGGGGGATGAATTTGGGATTGACCGATTGCATGGCAGAACGGCGCGTGGCCGTGTCGCCCTCGCTTGCGATGCGCTGGCGCCACCGCGCCGACCAGGCATCGAATGCACCTGGATCCTTAAACAACTGCCGCGCCGTGCCTTGGCCGTCCGCAGCGTCGAGGTCATCGCCCAGGCGCCGAAAGCCGAGCGTAAAGTCCGCTTCGCCGTGAGCCAGCACGTCCAGAAAGTCGGCAGCGAGCTGCAAGTCGCCTTCCGCTTCGGTCAGCAGTCCGAGTTTTCTGCGGAAGCCGCGCTGCAACACAGCCTCATAGGAGGCCTGGAACGACCTCAGCACCTCTTCCGCTTCAGACACTGCTTCATTCTCGTCCGTGCTCATGAGCGGCAGCAGGGTCTCGGCAAAGCGCGCAAGGTTCCATGTGGCGACACGAGGCTGGTTGGCATAGGCATAGCGACCGGCGCGGTCTATCGAACTGAACACCGCGCTGGGGTCGTAAGCGTCCATGAAGGCGCATGGGCCATAGTCGATCGTCTCGCCCGAGATCGACATGTTGTCGGTGTTCATGACGCCATGGATGAAGCCGACCAGCATCCAGCGCGCCACCAGGTCCGCCTGTGCGGCGACAACGGCCTCCAGCAAAGCCCGGTACGGCCGTGCTTCCCCCGCCAGCTGTGGGAAGTGACGCTGAATGGCATAGTCGGCCAGTATCTTGAGCGCCTCGGTGTCGTGGCGCGCGGCGAAATATTGGAACGTGCCGATCCTGATATGGCTTGCCGCCACCCGTGTCAGGACGGCGCCGGGCAGCCGGACCTCGCGATAGACCGGGTCGCCGGTGAGCACCGCCGCAAGGCTTCGCGTCGTCGGAATGCCGAGCGCCCCCATCGCTTCGCTGACGACATATTCGCGCAGGACAGGGCCGAGTGCGGCGCGGCCGTCGCCGTTGCGCGAGAACCGCGTTGGTCCCGATCCTTTCAGCTGGATGTCACGGCGAACGCCGTTGACGTCCACCACTTCGCCAAGCAGCAGGGCGCGCCCGTCGCCAAGCTGAGGCACGAAGTTTCCGAACTGGTGGCCCGCATAGGCCAGGGCGATTGCTTGCAACCCTTCCGGAAATCTGTTGCCGGCAAGCATCGCCACTCCATCCGGGCTGGTAAGCTGGTCGGCATCGAGCCCGAGTTCCTCCGCGAGGTGCCGGTTGAACCGGATCAGCCGCGGTTCGGACACCGGCTTCGGATCTGTTTGCGCGAAGAAGCGCTCCGGCAATTGCGCATAGCTGTTGCTCAGGGCGGGAAGCCCCGTCTGAATGACCGGGGGTTGTTCAGCAGTCGCAGGTGACGTCATGACGAGCTGTCTCTGAAGAGGAGGGGTTCAACAGATCCCGTTTCGAGGAGCCTGTGTTCATTTGTTCATATAGGGACGCAACGTCGTTGGTGCCATCCGGATCCATCAGGCCGGCACCGGATACAAGCTGGGAACCACCCGCCTCAACTATCGAGGTTCGGGCTGCCGTGGGACGACGGGCCGTGGCGGAATCCAGAGCTGACCCCGCATCGCCACTGTCTCCGAACTGAGCACCCGGCAATCTAGTCAGTGCGGGCGTGCAATGCCGGGGCGGCGTCTGCCTTGGTTGGCAGCGGCTCTCTCGGGGCCGCTCCCGGCGATGATTTCGAACCCGGTTCGACTCGCTCCTCGGCGATGAGCCGGGCGCCACGCTCATAGGTCAGGTAGCGCCAGAGCCACTGGATCGAGACCTGAACGCGGTGCTGAAAACCGACGAGCAGGTAGACATGGATGAGCGCCCAGGCAGACCAGGCGAACCAGCCTTTCAGTTTCAGCCTACCCGATTCGAACACGGCAGCGTGGCGGCCGACAATGGCCGTGTTGCCTCGATTGCTGAAGACAAAAGCGGGCAGCGTATCGCCAGCATCTATCCGGCGTGCCAGTGCCTTGCCGAGGTGCTCGCCCTGCTGCTTGGCGACCTGGGCAAGACCCGGCAATGGCTGGCCGTTCCCATCGAGGACCAGTGCGACGTCGCCAAGCGCGAAGACATCGGGATGGCCGACGACCTGCAGGTCGGATTCGACCTTCACCCGACCGCCGCGGTCGAGCCCGACACCAAGCTGGGCGACCAGCGGAGAAGCCGCCACCCCGGCGGCCCAGAGCGTCAAGGCCACCGGGATCACCTGGCCGCCGACGGTGATCTGATGCGCTTCGATCGCCTCGACCCGGTTGCCGAGCGCGACCTCGACGCCCAGGCTTTCAAGGCGCAGACGTGCATATCTGGAAAGCTCCGGGGCGAATCCGGCGAGCAGACGCTCGCCGGCTTCTACCAGTATGATCCTTGTCTTCTCGGGCCGGATGTTGCGGAAGTCGCGCGCCAGTGTGTGCCGGCTGAGTTCGGCGATCGAGCCCGCCAGTTCGACACCGGTCGGGCCGCCGCCGATAATGGCGATCGTCATCAGCCGGGATTGCTCGACTGGATCGGTGGTCCGTTCCGCGTGCTCGAACGATAGCAGCAGCCGTGACCGGATCGTGCGCGCGTCCTCGATGGTCTTCAAACCGGGACAGACCCGAGCCCAGCTCTCCTGGCCGAAATAGAATGGCTGCGAACCAGTGGCCAAGACCAGGATGTCGTAGGGGACCGTGGTCCCATCGGCCAGCACCAGTATCCTGGCCTCGGTGCCGATCTCGGTGACATCGCCGAAGAGGACCTGAACCGAGGGATAGCGGCCCAGGATCTTGCGGATGGGCTCGGCGATGTCAGGCGCCGACAAGGCGGCGGTTGCAACCTGATAGAGCAAGGGCTGGAACAGGTGGTGATTGTGGCGGTCGATGATCGTCACCCCGATTTCCGCCTTGCCGAGCGCCTTGGCAACCTCCAGACCGGCAAAGCCTCCGCCGACCACGACGATGCGCGGTGTCAGGCTCCGGCCGTGGCTGCTCTCGGTGGCGAATTGCATGCTTGATACTCCCCTATCCCTGTCCGGAAGTCATAGCCTGGCAGGAGTGCCTCGCTGCTGGCTGGAGCTACTGCTCACTCCGGCGGCATCGGTCCAGGCAAGGCATCCGGCAATGACAGGCGTCGTGCTGACCACAAGGGCGCCGCGCGCGTGAAGAGCTACCAACCCGCGCCATGAGACGCGGTCGACCGCCCAGATGGTGCCGCTGGCGTCGACCCATTTGAGATGGGCGTCGGCGACTTCAACGGCCCGCATCATCGCCGCCGGTTCCATCCCGGCCCGAAAGACGATGATGGAATTGGCGGCGCCGTTGAAGAACGGGCCGGCGCCGGCTGCCAGTCCCGCAAGCAGGACGATGCTGGTCAGCGCTGCCGAAGCACCGCGTGCCGGTCCGCCGCGGTTGGGCAGCACCAGCACCAACACAAGCGGCACGATGCCGAAGATGACCAGCCACGCAATATCCCAGGCGAGCGGCAAGTCGCTGTTCATCTTGATCCGGTGCAGACCCAGCAGCCAGTGAAACACGACGGCATCGACGACATGCCAGACGCCGAACCCGGCGAAGGCGAGCCGCAGGATCTCCGTGGTGGTCCCGGGCCGCGCGCCGGCCGCCCTCGCGGCCACCAGCAGCACCGTGCCGGCGACGGCGAGCACATACATGCAAAGATGGAAGAGGCCGTCGGCCATGATCTGGAAGCGCAGGTCGGAACCCACCGGATCGGCGACGCCCGAGAGAAGATGATGCCATTGCAGGATCTGATGCAGGACGATGCCGTCGAAGAAACCGCCGAGCGCGAAGCCGAGCAGCAGCCAGCCGGCTCGCGTTCTCGGGTCGAGTGTCGCGGTGATCGCGTCCATGTCAGGACCACCGGCTCCAGGCCGGGGCGTTCAGTTGCCTGCGCACCGACATGTCCGGCGGCATGGGGTCATGGAGACCATGACGCGCCTCGAGCCAGAAGGCGGATATCAGCCCACCAACCACCGTCGTCAGAACCAGTGTCGCAGCAATTATCGCCAGCATGGACGTCGATCCTCAGCCGCGCAGGGTCGGCCGCGCGGAACCTAACAGCGGCTTCCGTGGAATGTTCCTGGCTGTCGGTTCGGTGGAGGGAACAATCAAGTTCCAGCACGGTTCGATGCTGGCGACGGACGGCTCAAGCGGAGAAGGTCATGAACGAATATACGGCGGCAGATCCGGGCGGTCTCGACGGCCATCAGCCGAGCGGCATCACCCGATGGCTGTTTTCGACCAACCACAAGGACATCGGCACACTCTATCTGGTCTTCGCTTTCATCGCGGGGGTGATCGGCATGCTCTTGTCGGTGAGCATGCGAATCGAGCTGCAGCAACCCGGGATCCAGTTTTTCCCCGGACTGGCGTCGATGATCTACGGTTACCAGGGCGACGCGGCGATCGACGCCGGCAAGCAGCTTTACAACGTCTTCACCACGGCCCACGCGCTGATCATGATCTTCTACACTGTGATGCCCGCCCTGATCGGCGGCTTCGCCAACTGGATGGTTCCGATCATGATCGGCGCCCCCGACATGGCCTTCCCGCGCATGAACAACATCTCGTTCTGGCTGCTGCCGCCGGCATTGATGTTGCTTTTATTGTCGATCTTCATGCCCAGCGTCCCCGGCGGCTATGGCCCTGGGACCGGCTGGTTCCTGTACCCGCCGCTGTCGACCTCCGGCCATCCCGGTCCCGCCGTGGATCTGGTCATCCTGTCTCTGCACATTGCGGGCGCCTCCTCGATCCTGGGAGCCATCAACTTCATCACCACCATCTTCAACATGCGCGCGCCGGGGATGACCCTGCACAAGATGCCCCTGTTTGTGTGGTCGATCCTCATCACCGCCTTCCTGCTGCTGCTGGCTCTGCCGGTGCTGGCCGGCGCCATCACCATGCTCCTGACTGATCGCAATTTCGGAACCACGTTCTTCGCGCCGGACGGCGGAGGCGACCCGCTGCTGTACCAGCATCTCTTCTGGTTCTTCGGCCACCCGGAAGTCTACATCATGATCCTGCCGGCGTTCGGCATCGTCAGCCAGGTGATCTCGACCTTCTCGCGAAAGCCGATCTTCGGGTATCTCGGGATGGTCTACGCAATCGTGGCGATCGGGGTGATCGGCTTCGTCGTCTGGGCCCACCATATGTACACCAGCGGGATAGGCCTCGACACGCAGCGCTACTTCACCTTCGCCACGATGGTGATCGCAGTGCCGACCGGGATAAAAGTGTTCTCCTGGATTGCAACCATGTGGGGCGGCTCGGTCGGCCTGCGGACGCCGATGCTCTGGGCCCTCGGCTTCATATTCCTGTTCACCGTAGGCGGGGTGACGGGCGTTCAACTCGCAAATGCCGGCCTCGACCGTGAACTGCACGACACATACTTCGTCGTCGCGCATTTCCACTACATACTTTCACTGGGAGCGATCTTCGGCATCTTCGCGGGCTGGTATTACTGGTTTCCGAAAATGACGGGATATCTCTACAATCCGCTTCTGGCTGGGGTCCATTTCTGGACGACCTTCGTCGGCGTGAACCTCGTCTTCTTCCCCCATCACTTCCTTGGATTGGCGGGCATGCCGCGTCGCTATGTCGACTATCCCGACGCATTCGCCGGCTGGAACATGGTGTCCTCGTATGGATCGTACCTGTCGGCCGCGAGTGTCGTGATTTTCCTCTTCGGCATCTTGGAAGCTTTCTACCGGCAAAGAGCCGCCGGCATGAACCCATGGGGGCCAGGAGCTACCACATTGGAGTGGGAGCTGACCTCTCCACCCCCTTTCCATCAATGGGACAGGCTGCCGCAAATCAGATGAGGCCGGGTGTCGAACTCCTGTGCGCAAGCCAGCCCGGTTCGCCGCTGAGGCGAACTTCAGCCTGCCGGTGGCAGACGTTGGCTGCAGCTGAGAACCGGATCGCTATCTGAAGCTGATTAACAGCACAGCGAACAAGCTTGCGAGCGCGACTGCCCAGCAGAATAACCAATTGGCGATCAGAAGAAGCGATTTGAGCACGGTGGCATGGCAGTAATCTTCGATGATCGATTGCATTCCAAGCCGCATGTGAACGCAGCTTACGAGAATGAAGCCAATAAGGGCTGGCGCGACATAGATCGATCCTACGACGCTGAGGACGGCGTCTCGAGGCTCACCGACCACCATTATAACGACCGCGACGATGTAAATGACAAGGATCAACAGGGCAGCAGATGTCAGCCGCTCCAGCATGAACGTTTCGGTTCCGTGTTTCGCCGATCCAAGGCCCCGCACTCGAGCTAGCGGAGTTCTGATTGAGGGTCTGTCAGCCATGGCGTTTCCCCAAAATTACTTGGTTGACTTGCGGGCAACTCAAGCTGTTGCTGTTTCGATGCCCGGGCCGTCGGTGCCGACGGATAGTGGGCAAGCACGGTCTCCAGTCGAGCAAGGCGGGCTTTGTGGGCGTTCAGTTCGTATCCTGAACGCCATCCAATTTGCCTGGGTCTGCCATCTCTGCATAGCTCGCTTTCAAGCAGCGAGATACGAAGGCGGACCGCGTCGATCTCCTTGACGAGCGCGGCCTTCACCGATTTTCGACTCTGCATGGCTGTAGTTCCGGTGCAAGGATGGTTCCAAACCTGACGCGTCTGGAAATGTTCCCGGGTGCCGAAGGCGTGCTGAAGATTAATGCCTCAGTGCTGGACCCGCACAATGGGTCGCCATGAGCTAAAGCCGGGCACTAGCTCAACGGCCGCGATGTGCCCGGCGAATGCTTGTGAAAACGAGCGAACGCCTGGCCCGCCTCGTCCCGAGAGATAAGTAGCCCCTCAGAACAGCGACCGCACGTGGCCGAGATGACCAGAGGGTGTTCTTGGGCCAACATATGTTATCGGCCACTTTTGTTTCTCTCTCCTGCAAAAATATTTGGGCTGAAAGGCCGGGAACTAACCGATCCTCCGGATGTTGCGGAGTTAGTCAGGAGAAACGGACTATGTCGGACAAAGAAATTCATCGGGGCGCCTCGCGTTTTCGCCCTATCCGCGTCGTGGACGCCCGCGTGTTTCGCGGGCCGCACCTCTATAGCATGACGCCAATGGTCCAGATTCGGATCGACCTCGGAGCCCTTGAGGCGTTCCCGACAGACAAACTGCCCGGGTTTTCCGAACAAATCGTCCGACTGTTGCCCGGCCTTGCGGGCCATGGCTGCAGCTATGGCGCCGCCGGCGGCTTCGTCCGCCGCATGCAGGAAGGAACCTGGCTCGGCCACGTCGTCGAGCATGTCGCCCTGGAACTGCAGAGCATGCTCGGTCACCGGGTGACACGAGGAAAGACACGGTCGGTCAAAGGCAGTCCGGGCACTTATAATGTCATGTTCGCCTACAAGGACGAGCTTGTCGGGCTGCTCGCCGGGCGCGTCGCGCTCGAACTGGTGGACAGCCTGCTGCCGGCCAATCTGCATGGTGTCGAGGGGCTCGGCGACATTGCGGAAACGCAGGGGCCATTCGAGTTCGCAGCCAGGCTGCAGCAGCTCAAGCTTCTGGCCGCCGAGCGTGCCTTGGGGCCTACGACTGCTTCCTTGGTGCGCGAGGCCGAGAGGCGAGGCATTCCGGCGGCGCGGATCGACGACAGCAGCCTCGTGCTGTTTGGTCACGGAAAGCATCAGAAGCGCATCCGCGCCAGTTGCAGTGACCTCACTTCCGAGATTGCGACCGAGATCGCCTCGGATAAGGACCTGACCAAATTCCTGCTGCAACAGGCCGGCCTGCCGGTGCCACGCGGGGAGCTGGTGCGATCGGCGCAGGACGCGGTCGCGGCAGCCGCACGGCTGGGCTACCCCGTGGTCACCAAACCACTCGATGGCAATCATGGAAGCGGCGTCAACATCGGTCTGGCAACAGAAGACGACGTCCGCTGGGGTTTCGAACAGGCGCGAGAACACAGCCGCAGCGTTATCGTCGAGCAGCATTTCGTCGGCTCGGATCACAGGATCCTGGTAATCGGCGGAAAGGTGGTGGCGCTTGCCGAGAGGGTTCCGGCCCATGTGGTCGGCGATGGCCGGAGTTCTGTCGCCGAGCTCGTCGAGGAGACGAACCGCGACCCGCGGAGGGGAGAGGGCCATTCCTCGGTATTGACCCGCATCGAAATCGACGAATGCGTCGAGCATTTCCTGTCAAAATCGCAGCTCGCCCTGGCGAGCGTTCCAGCGCCGGGCCAAATGGTGCTCTTGCGGCCCACCGCCAATCTCTCCACCGGTGGGACCGCGATCGACCGGACGGAAGAAATCCATCCCGAAAACGCGCTGATCGCCAGGCGGGCGGCACAGATCGTCGGTCTCGACATTGCCGGGATCGACTTCGTCTGTCCCGACATCTCACGGCCGGTGAGCGAAACCGGCGGCGGCATCATAGAGGTGAATGCCGGTCCTGGCTTTCGCATGCATCTCGAACCCTCGTCGGGGCGCGCCCGCAACGTCGCACGGCCCGTGCTCGATCTTCTCTTCAAAGGCGGCAAGGACGGCCGGATTCCGATCTTCGCGATCACGGGAACCAACGGCAAGTCGACCACTGCCCGGATGCTGGCGCACATCCTGCAGGCGAATGGGGCAACCGTCGGGCTCACCTCCACCACCGGCGTCTACTTGAACGGCGAGCGGATCATGACAGGGGACTGCTCCGGTCCGCAGAGCGCCAGGATCGTGCTGCGCGAGCCGGGTGTCGATGTCGCGGTGCTGGAATGTGCGCGCGGCGGCATCCTGCGCGAAGGGCTTGCCTTCGATGCATGCGATGTTGGCGCCGTTCTGAACGTCCACGGCGATCATCTCGGGCTGAGGGGCATCGACACGATCGAGGACCTGGCGGAGGTGAAATCGGTCGTGGTCGAGTCCGTCCGCCGCGGGGGATGGAGCATTCTCAATGCCGACGACGTCCATACGTCCGCAATGTCGCGAGATGCCGGCGGCAGGATCTGCTACTTCTCGCTGGCGAGCAGGAGCGAGTGGCCCGATTTCTTGCGCAGCCACCTGGCGGAAGGCGGCCGCGCCGTGACGCGGGAGCCCAGCAGCGACGGCTGGGACATTTTCATCCACGAGGATGGGGAATCGATGTTCCTGATGAGCGTCGACGAAATTCCCGCGACCTTCGAGGGTTCTGCCGAATTCAACGTTGCCAACAGCCTGGCAGCCGTCGCCATGGCGCATTGCCACGACGTTCCGGCGGCAACGATCCGGGCGGCGCTGGCCGAGTTTGGCACCTCGTTCGAGCAATCTCCCGGTCGCCTCAACGTCTTCGACGGGCATGGTTTCCGCACGATCGTCGACTATGCGCACAATCCGGAAGGGCTGAAGGCGCTCGGAAAGCTCGTTTCCCACATGAGGCGCGGCTATCAGCGCACGATCGGCTTGGTCGCCATACCCGGTGACCGCCGCGATTGTGATATACGCGAGATGGGCGCGATCGCTTCGCGGATATTCGACGTCATCGTCTTCAAGGAGGATGAGCAGGAGCTGCGCGGCCGAGCCCCCGGAGCGATCGCCGGCTTGCTGCGGGAAGGTGCCTTGAACGCCGGCTGCGCCCCAGGCCGCATTCACGCCGTCTGTCCCGAGAAGGAGGCCGTCGACGTGTGTCTCAGGCTTGCACGGGAAAACGACCTTGTCGTGCTGACCGTCGACGACGTTGAAGCCGTGTGGCGGCAGGTAACCGGCTTCGGAGGCGCGACGCCTTCGAGGGGAGGGCCCGATCAGACCCATATTCGCCATCTGAGGGCTGGCTGATGTGGTCGCTGATCCTGCACGGCGGCGCCAAGGAGATCGATCCGCAAGAGGAGGAGGCGCATCGCAACGGATGCATCGAGGCGCTCGAGGCAGGTCGGGCCATCCTGGCCGGCGGCGGAACGGCGGTCGATGCCGTGGAAGCTGCCGGTCGCGTCCTCGAGGCCGACCCGACATTCAATGCGGGATATGGAAGTGCCCTCAATTCGGACGGCGAGGTCGAGATGTGCGCTGGCCTGATGGAGGGCAGGGACTTCAATGTAGGTGCCGTCGCAGTGATCAAGGGCGTGCGCCATCCAATCAGTGTCGCCAAGGCCATGCTGCATGAGGAGCCGATCCTGCTGGCGTCGGAGGGGGCCCGGCGTTTCGCCGCCGACAAGCAGCTGGAGCTTTGCGATCCGGCGGATTTGATCACGTCGCAGCAGCGCGACGCCTCCAGCAAGTCTGAGGCGAAGGATACGATCGGTGTGGTTGCCCTGGATCAATACGGGGACATCGCCGTCGGCACTTCGACCGGCGGACTGGACGGCAGTGCTCCCGGTCGTGTGGGGGA
The DNA here is from genome assembly GCF_030323165.1 of Mesorhizobium sp. C416B. Classification (NCBI taxonomy): domain Bacteria; kingdom Pseudomonadati; phylum Pseudomonadota; class Alphaproteobacteria; order Hyphomicrobiales; family Phyllobacteriaceae; genus Mesorhizobium; species Mesorhizobium sp. C416B. The sequence goes on along the minus strand of NZ_CP100471.1, from coordinate 250,836 downwards.
TTCTCCGCAACCCGGCTGCGGTTATTATGCCGACAACCGGTTGGGAGCCGTCGCCTTCTCGGGAGACGGTGAGCATATCGCGCGAAAGGCTCTCGCGGCCCGTGTCATGCAGGCACTCTCGGCGCGGCAGGCATTGTCTTCGGGACAGGCTGAAGGCGGCCTGGAGCAGGTGCTGAATCCCGCGCTCAAGGAAGTCGAGGCGATCGGCGGCGAAGCCGGAGCCATCGTGCTTACCGCGACCGGCGTGTCTGGATGGGCGCATAACAGCAGGGAGTTCGCAGTCGCTTTCATGACCAGCGAGGACAACCACCCGCACGTTTTCCTGCGCAAGAAAGACGTGGGCAAATGACCGACAAGAAGAAAAAACGATCCTCGAACGGTAAAGCCGGAACGCTCGTCATCATCGGCGGCCACGAGGACCATGATGGCGATCGTGTCATCTTGAAGGAGGTAGCGAGCCTGGTTCCGAACGGCCGCCTGGTGCTTGCCACCATCGCGTCTCATGAGCCGGATGGCTATCTCGAGAAGTATCAGAGGTCCTTCGGTGAGCTGGGCATCAAGGATGTCATCGAGCTCTACGTCAACGACCGCCTCGAGGCAGCTCATGAAAAGAAAATAAGTGCGCTCGCAGACGTGAGTGCGGTGTTCTTCTCCGGCGGCGACCAGCTCCGGATCACCAGCCAGATCGGCGACACGCCCATCGACGAGCGGGTGCACGAAATCTATGAAGCCGGAGGCGTCATTGCCGGCACCTCCGCGGGCGCGTCGGTCATGAGCGACACAATGATGGTGAAGGGGCCGAACGCAGCGTCCTTTCGGATCGGCCACATTCGCATGGCGCCGGGACTGGGCCTGCTGCCGAACGTCATTATCGACCAGCACTTTGCGGAACGTGGCCGCATTGGGCGGCTCATCGGGGCGGTGTCGCAGAACCCGCGCGTCCTCGGCATCGGCATTGATGAAGACACCGCGATCGTGGTGAAGGGCGAGATGTTCAAGGTCATTGGCAGCGGCGCTGTCTATCTGGTCGACGCAGCCGGCGTGACCCATTCCAACATCGCGGAAGGTGAGCCTGATGCCGCCCTTTCGATTCATGATCTGAGGGTTCACGTGCTGAGCTCAGGCGATGCGTTCGATCTCGCGCTGCGACGGCCGGTGGGGCTTCCGTAAGACTTCGCCGCACTCAAGCTGATGGTGTGGCGCGGTCCGCGTACCGCGAAAACCGTATATGAGGCAGTTCTCCTATTTGAAGTCGCCCAACCAGGATTGTCGCGTTGTTGCGGGCCCGGCAGGATTACGGACGGCCTCTCTCGGCTCGAATCCCGCAAAGCTGAAGACCTTCGCTCACCCGGCGTTCTGCCGAGCTAGCCCCGGCGGCGACTGGCCTGAATGGCAGCAAAGGTTACCGGACGAAACCCCCATGCGTCGACGCCGACATCATGCTGGCGCGTCATCGGCTTCAGACGACCGTGCGAATGACCGTGCAGGTTTACCGACCTCTTGCCGATCTGGTTCCAGGTGCGAAAAGGATAGTGGCACAGAACCAGCAAGCTGCCCTCGACAAGAAGCTCCATGTAGTGGTGCACGCTCGCCCAGGCCGGGTCGCCAATGGTGGCGGCGCCATCATTGTTGCCAATTATCAGGTGCTTGGACCCGTTAAGAGACGACAGCAGTGAAGACACGGTCTCGGCTGGACCCTTGGCGAAATCGCCGAGGTGCCAGACCTCGTCGTTCGGGCCAACCGTTTCGTTCCAAAACGCAACCAGCGCCTGGTCATGATCGACCAACGAGGCGAAGGGACGCCGGTCGAGGCGCAGAATGCGCGGATCGTTGAAATGCGTATCGGAAGTGAAGAAGATCATGCGCCGCGGCCGGCTGCGACGCGCGACCGGCGATCGCGTCTAACTGCCGGAGCGCTCTTCGGCTTCATCATCGATCCCGATCGGGGCTTCCCTAAGCATCTTGAGTGCCTCTTCCTTCGTAAGGCCGCACTTGCGCGCGAAGTAGAGCGCCTCGATCGCCTTTTCGCGATCCGCCGTGGATTTTGCGTGCTGTTTGGGCTTTTTGCCCATCGTTCTCTGCCACCTTCCGAGGCCACCAAACCATCACAGTGCCGCGTTGTTCCCGTGCATCGGCTGACCTGCCGGACTGCGCGAATGCCGATGTCGCCGGCATCCCGCGAGCCCCGGACAGCGCGTATATCAGCCGGCTCGCGACAACGGCGGAGCGACTCCAACCCCGACAGCGTGAATTCAAACGAAAGCCCGCGCCGTGGGAGGGGCCGGCGCGGGCGATCGGGCTACCGATCTTGCAGCGCGGGGGTCGACCGCTGCATGGCTCGAACTGTGCAAGCGAGCATTTGTTCCGGGCCGCATGCAAAGCATCGGCGTTTCATTGCAATTCTGGGGGACACAACCAGCATTTCGCTTCAGTCCGCCGCCGATGTGGGAGGATGAATACCGCCTTGCGCTAATTCGTCCGCCCTGGACACGAAACCAACCGCGCATTGAGCGCGTAGCTTCGGCGATTTAAAAACACCTGCACTGGAATATTTCCGGGCGCATGGAACATCTCCGGCCGCTGATGTTTAGGCCGGAATGACGATGAGCTCTGTTCTTACAATGATTTACTCTCTCGCCATCTTTATCGGCGCGAAGCGGCGCAACCTCTTGGTGAATGCGAAACTCGATAGAGTTTTGCGCAATATGGCTGGCGCAGAACTGAATCAACGTGGCCAGTAAACCGCAACACCGCCGGTTCCAGTTCACAGCCAGTGTCCTCGCGGCCGCTACCTCGGTTCGGGTGGCAAGCGGCTCGGCAGGACTGCAAGGGCCGCCCCCTCTGGGCTGGCTGGTGCGTGGTCGATCCGATTTCGTCGATGAGGGCGGAGCACGATGCTCCCGCAGTGCGCCGTGCTGGCTCGAATTGCGGGGCCGCGTCCACGATCCGCTCACGGGGCACGCACCTTTAGGTCCGGCCCACGCGAGTGGCTTCGGAGGACCTATCCATGAACGATGATGATCCTATAAATTCGCTCGCCAATGCAATTCGTCATCGCAGCGCAATTTTGTTTGTGGGGGCGGGGGTATCGATCAGCGTCGGACTTCCGTCTTGGGAGAAGCTCATCGAGCGAATGGCAAAGGAGCTCGGCGTCGACGATGAATTTTCCACGCGACGCGATCGTTTTCAGACCTTGGCCGAATACTATCGGATCAAGCATGGCAGCATCGGACCACTTCGCAGTTGGATGGACAGAAACTGGTCTGTCGCCAAGGAACGGATCGAGAAATCGGAATTGCACCGTCTCATCGTGACGCTCGATTTTCCCGTCATCTATACGACGAACTATGACCGGAACCTGGAACTCGCTTTTGAAATCCACGGTCGAGAGTACGTGAAAGTGGCCAACGCACGGCACGTTGCGCAGGCCCGTCGAGGCATAACGCACATCGTGAAATTTCACGGCGACTTTGACGAGGACTCTTCCCTTGTCCTCACCGAAACCGACTATCTTGACCGCCTGTCCTTCAATTCTCCCCTTGATGTCCGCTTTCGCTCCGACGCTCTCGGCAGCACGATCCTGTTCATTGGCTATAGCCTCTCCGATCCAAACATCCGGCTGCTGTTGCACCGGCTTTGGCAAACCTGGCACCGGTCTGGATATGAGAAAGATCGTCCCCCTTCGTTCATCTTCATGCCCAGCCGCAACCCTGTGGAGGAGGCCGTGCTTGGGCGCTGGGGTATTTCGGTGCTCGTTGGCGCAGGTGATGATCCTGAAGCCGGTCTGACGGATTTCCTCAGGCGTTTGGTGGAAGCGGTGGCGGTGACCTGAGGCGCGCTCCCCAGTGGACCGTAGTTGGGTTTTCTCAGGTGCGCTGTGACCGACGCACCAGATCGTGGCCGACAGGCGCCAGATCGGCGACTGTTGGAGCCACGACTTCCACAATCAATCCCGCAGCGATCATCTTGGCGTGAAGTCGATCTCCGGCGTCAATTGCCGGCAATATGCACAAACCAGGTCAATCGTCGTTTGCACATCATCCAGGCAAACAACTTCGGACGGGGTATGCATGTAACGCAAAGGCACGGAGAGCACCCCACTTGCCACGCCGCCTCGGTTCTGCTGCATGACACGCGCGTCGGTAGGGCTTGAGCTGCCCACCGCCTGAAGCTGATAAGGTAGGCCCTCTTTCTCGGCCACCGACTTCAGCAGTTTGAACACCACCGGGTTGGTGTTCGCGCCTTGAGTGATTGCCGGCCCTTTCCCAAGGTCCAGTTTGCCCTGATCCTCGGCGCGAGCGCGCGGATAGTCCATTGCCACGCCCATATCAATTGCGAGGCCGGTTCGAGGCGCGATATTGAACGCTGAGGTCATCGCGCCTCGGGAACCAATTTCCTCTTGAACCGTACCCAGGATATAGAGGCCCACGCCGGGGTGAACGCCTCCCTCCTCGGAGAGGCAGCGCAGGACCTCGGCGCCGATGAGGAGGCCAACCTTGTTGTCGAACGCTCGTCCGACAGCAAGGTTGCCCTGTAGCGCCGCAAACTCGCCGTGGATAGTGACCGCGCTGCCGACCTCTACGACCTTCAACGCTTCCTCTCGCGAACTCGCGCCGATATCGATCCATAGTTCCATCAGCGAGGGAGTTTGAGACGTGTCAGAGGCTTTGAACGTCTGGATTGCTTTGCGACCTACGACGCCCAGGATCGGCTCCTTGCCGTGCACCCAGACACGCTGGCCGATTTCAGTGGCAACGTCCGTTCCACCTATGGTGCTGAAGAAAAGAAAGCCGTCATCGTCGATGTAATGGACGATGAAGCCGACCTCATCCATGTGCCCGGCATACATGAAGCGCATAGACGCCTCAGGATTGATGATCGCCGTGACATTGCCCATGACGTCCGTCGTCAACCTGTGGGCATACGGACGAACATACTCGCGGAAAAGCTCCGCTACGGGTTGCTCAAAGCCGCTCGGCGACGGGGTCGCCACAATTTCCTTCAAGAACTTGAGTGATTCATCGCGCATCAAGCTGACTTTCACGGTTCAAGGGGTGGAGGGCCATTCGAGCATGGTCATACTCGTCGGGCTTCGCGCCAATTTTGGCCTTCTTCGGTGCGATCGCCCGCGAATTGGTCAGCCCAAGGCAGGTTGTGGAGCCAGGCTTCGCGCCGGGGGGTCCAAAGCTCGTATGTCGGGAGAAGGTCGTTTGGCGCATCGTCGAGAGTGCCGGTCATGATCTCGGCTTCGTCGTCGCGGAGATTCACCACGCGCGACCCGCATGCCGGACAAAAACCTCTGCCGTTGAACGCCGCTAGCTCGCCCTTGCACTGGTAAGCCGACCGTGGCCACACGGCAAAGGCACTGTAGGTGCTGCCGCTGGTTCGCTTGCAATCCTGGCAATGACACAAGCCAACGCGCAACGGCGCGCCGGTAACAACATACCTCACAGACCCGCAAAGACAGCCGCCGGTCCGCTCTATCTTGTCAACCTCGTCGTTCATGGTCGCCGCCGACATGAGTGAGGGAAGCGTGTTGGACTCCGCTCTGCCGTTTGCATCGAGGCATCAAGTTAATGGGCAATGTCTTCAACAAGGCCTAGCTCCAAAGCTCTTGCTGCCATCAGGTAGCAGCTGTTCAGGGCATGGTCGCGCAGCTCTTCCAGCGATGTTCGAGAACCTTGGACGAGATCGGCGAACCCTTCATTCTCGAGTCGCTCTGCCGTTTCCAACAGCGCAAGTTGTTCGCGAACGATCTGAAGACAGCTTCGAATTGGTCCATTCAGAACCAAGTCTTTCTCAAGCCTTCTTTCATGAATCAGCAGGACTGCTTGCGGGCAAAGGAACCTGCAGGCTTTCGGGAAAGCGGCAAGGACCGTTACCCCGGCAGAGTAAACCGTATTCTTGCCAATGATGTAGCCGTTGCGGCCCGAGTGTTTCAGAAAAAGTTTGAACTCTAGAGCTAGACGTCGCGCGCCGTCGGCGTCGCCTCCGGGCGTGTCGATTTCAACGTAGAGATCGTCTTCCCCGGAACGCACGGCTTTCAAATCGTCCAAGGCTTTGGTGACGACAGTGTCATCAATCAAGCCGTGTATACGCAAGTTTGGATCGAACAAAAGCCGGTGAAGGTCTGGAGCGGGCGGCGGGGAGACGGTGTGTTCGGCTGACTGGGGCAACAGGTCCATATAGGCATCCTCATTATGGGGGCCGAACTTAGTTGGTACCCTTTTGTTCCCTTGAGGGAGTTCGAGCGGTGGTGATCACAGCCGCGTCTCTCGGCGGCTGTGGAGCTCCCTCTTTCATTGCAGATCCTTTTCGCACCAGGCCCGGTAGAGGCACCTCAGCCGCTAGGTTGGCTCCATCGGCATATCGGGCATTTGCCGGAGCTGACGCAGTCGCTTTGCTGATTTCTGCCACGTCCGGGACCAGTCCTGTGGACGGTTGAACTCAACGGCCTCAATGGTTCCCGGCTGCTGCCTTCCGGACCCCCGCGGTCGGGCTATTTTTCCTGGCCGTGCCATTTTTCCGGGGGGCTGAAACAAACAGCTTTGTTGGCAGTTCTAGCGTCCGGAGCACCGGCTCCGCGCGGCGCGGCCGAGCGGCCGGGGCTGTCCGGCAGGAGGTCCAGCAATGTCTCACGATATGCAAAGACGATTTGCAACGCGCTTGATCGCGGTTGCGCTGATGCTCTCGGCCAGTGGCGTGGCGCCTGTCCTGGCCCAGGATACCCCGACCGACTTCACAGCGATCATCCAGCAGAAATTGCCGGCCGTGGTCGCGATCACGACCCGGGAGGTTGTCCAGGACCAGACGACGGCGGGCGACTTTACAAGTCCGTTCGACGGCCAGGGCCTCGGACCCGTTCAGCCGCAGGTGAGGGAGGCGCTTGGCTCCGGATTTGTGATCAGTCCCGACGGCTACATCGTCACCAACAACCATGTCGTTGCCGATGCGACAGAGATCCATGTCGTATTTTCCGACAAGGAAACGGCGCCGGCGCAATTGGTCGGCCGTGACCCCGCCACCGATATAGCGGTGCTGAAGGTCGACCCGCGGCCCAACATGACCACGACCAAATGGGGTGACTCGGATGCAATGCAGCCGGGCGCATGGACAATCGCGATCGGCAGTCCCTTCGGGCTCGGAGGGACTGTCACTGTCGGCGTTCTTTCGGCCCGCTCGCGAGACATTCAAGCCGGGCCGTACGACGATTTTCTCCAGACGGACGCGTCGATCAATCGAGGCAACTCGGGCGGTCCGCTGTTCAATGCACGTGGCGAGGTGATCGGCGTCAACACCGCCATCGTCTCACCGTCGGGCGGCAGCATCGGAATCGGGTTTGCGGTGCCATCGCGTACCGCCCAGAGCATCGCCGACCAGTTGATCCGAACCGGCCGGATCGAGCGTGGCTTCATCGGGGTCCGCCTGCAGGACATCACGCCGTCGCTGGCTGAGGCCCTCGGGATGAAGGATGACAAGGGCGCGCTGGTTGCTTCGGTCGAGCCCGGCAGCCCGGCGGAGAAAGCCGGCTTGAAGCCGGGTGACGTGATCACCCGGTTCAACGGCAAGGGCATTGAGGGTGTCCATGACCTCACGCTTGCGACGGCTAGCCAGAAGCCTGGCAGCAAGGCCACTCTGACACGGAGTAACGGCGGCAAGGACCAGGAGATCGCGCTTGTCATCGGTGAGCGCAAGGATGCGGAGGTGAAGACCGGCGCTGTTCCCGACAAGAAGTCGGCGGCAGAAGGCCTCGGCCTATCGCTCAGCCCGATTCCGGATCAGGCGCGTCAGCAGCTCGGCATCAAATCAGGAACGACCGGCGTCTTCGTCGTGGAAGTGGTTCCCGATGGCCTTGCCGCCCGGAGCGGATTGCAGCCGGGCGATGTCATCATATCGGCCAACGATCGCCGCGTGACGGAGCCTTCGGATATCGTCGAGGAGTGGGCGAACTCTCGCCGGCAGAGCAAGCCCATCCTGTTTCGGCTGGAAAGGCAGGGGCAGTCCGTGTTCGTGGCGGTCGCCGGGAAATGACCGTCTCCAGGACGGCCATGTGACTGCACCACGATCCGCTTGCGGATCCGCTCCAAAGGCGCCGGAGCCCAGGTGCAACGGGGAAGCATCGCCGCAGAAAGTTTGCGGGATGCGCTCATTGGCCAGGGCGCGCAACGCGCACTTATTCTGCAGCGTCAGAGCTCTTTTGAGCTCGTCGTGCTCGAGTGTGCTCGCCATCCTCAGGCAGTTTCGCGCCTTGCCGTAAGCCGTGCCTGGAGAAGGACGACGACGAGCAAAAACAGCCCGCGGATCACCGACTGCCAGTAGGCTGACAGCGAAATCCAACCCATGCCGTTTTCGAAGTTCAGGACGTTGAAAAGGATCCCGAGCAAGAGCACGCCGGCCAGCGTGGTCAACACCGAGCCCGAGCCGCCGGTCAGCAGCGTCCCGCCCACGACCACGGCTGCGATGGCAAACAGCTCCCAGCCGACGCCCTCGATCGGCTGGCCTGCGCCGAACTGAGAAGCGAGGACGACGCCGGCGAGCCCGGCCAGGCACCCGCTTGCGACATAGACGAGAAATTTGACGCGGTCAGTGCGCAGCCCCATCAGCCGCGAGGCATCCTCGCCACCGCCGATGGCCAGCACCGTCCGTCCCGTGCTGGTGTAGTTCAGGACCACTGAGCCGACCGCATAGGCAACCAGGGCGATGACTGCCGGAATCGGGAAAATCCAGAAATTCCCTTGGCCGATGGCGGTGAAACCCGAATCGTAAGACACCGAAACGGTCTGGTTGCCGGCCAGAAGCAGCGCCGAGCCGCTTGCGGCCAGCATGGTCGCAAGCGTGGCGATGAATGGCATCAGGTTGCCGCGCGTAACCAGGAGCGCGTTGATCAGCCCGGCTGCCAGGCCGGCGCCAACGCCCGCTGCAAGGCCTGCCACGATGCCGTGCGGGCTCGCCAGGGCCGACGCGACGCTGCCCAAAGCGGCGACGGAGCCGACGGACAGGTCTATGCCGCCGGTCATGATCACGAAGCACATGCCGAGCGCGACGAGCGCGAACATCGAGTTGTAGCGCAGAACGCTCATCACGTTGAAGAGGCCGAGGAAGCGGTCGTAGCGCAGGAATCCGAACAGGACGAGGGCTGCAAGCGCGATGACGACACCGTAAGTGCCGATGATGCGAACCAGTCTGGCGCTGTTCATGGATTACACCCGGTGTTGCTGCTGCAGCCAGACGGCGAATGCGATGATGCCGGCCTTGACGACGAGCGCAGCGGCGTCGGGCACGCCATTGGCGAGCAGCGTGTAGCGCACCAACTGGATGGTCAGTGCGCCCAGCAGGGTGCCGATGATTGTGGCCTTTCCGCCACTCAACAGCGTGCCGCCCACCGCGACCGCCGCGATGGCGTCGAGTTCCATGCCCAGCCCCACGAGATTGGCGTCGCTGGAGGAGTTGATCGCAATGACGACGAGACCGGCTAGCCCCGCGCACAGGCCGCTGATCGCATAGACAGCGAGCTTGATCCTCGATACGGCGATGCCGGCGAGTTCAGAGGCCTTTTCATTGCCGCCGACCGCCAGGATGCTTCGCCCGAACACCGTGCGGTGAAGGGCCCAAGCGGCCGCCGCAACCAGCACGGCCATGATGATGACCTGCGCGGGAATGCCGAGCGGGCGGGCAAGTCCGATCCACTGGAATTGCGGCACGCGGAAGGTCTGCAGATTGCCGTTGGTCATGACCTGCGCGATCCCGCGCCCGGCGATGAACAGCACGAGCGTTGCGACGATCGGTTGGATGCGGAAACGCGAGACCAACCAGCCGTTGAACAGCCCGAACAGGCCGGCGACGAGGATCGAGGCAATCATCGCGACGGCTACCGCCAGATAGATGTTTCCGACCGGGAAGATCGTGCCCATGAAGATCATCGGCGCCAATGCGCCGGAGATCGCCATCAGCGAACCAACCGACAGGTCGATGCCGCCGGTGGCGATCACCAGGGTCATCCCCACCGCGACGATCACAATTGTGCAGACCTGGGTTAGGTTGACGTTGAGTGTCTGCAGCGTCGCGAAATTGCGCGTATAGGCAAGGTTGAAGACCACCAGCAGCACAAGCGCGATCACCGTGCCGTAGCGCGCCAGGAAACCGAACACATCAAAGCGGCGGTTTCCAGCGTCGTTGGCTGCGGATGGTGTGGCCAGATCGCTCACGCTGCCTCCTTCGCCGCGCCGCCATGCGCCATCGCCGCGAGCACGTCCTCCTCGTTGGCTGCCTGGCCTTCCAGTTCGGCCACCCTCACTCCTTCGCGCAGCACGAATATGCGGTCGGCTCCTTCCATCACTTCCTCGAGTTCCGAGGAGATCATCAGCACGCCGAGCCCGTCATCGGCAAGCTTGCGGATGAGGCGCTGGATCTCGGCCTTGGCCCCGACATCGATGCCGCGCGTCGGCTCATCGAGAATGAGCAGCTTCGGGTTCATTGCCAGCCAGCGGGCAAGCAGCACCTTTTGCTGGTTGCCGCCCGACAACTCGCGGACCTTCTGGTTAGGCCCCGAGCATTTGATGTCGAGTTCACGAATGAAGCGCTCGACGATCTCCTTCTGCCGGGCCTCGTTCAGGATGCCATTGCGGCTGATTTTCGGCAGCAGTGCCAGTGTTATGTTCTCCGCGACGGTCATTTCCGGCACGATGCCCTCGGCCTTGCGGTCCTCAGTGCAGAAGCCCATCCCTGCGGCGATGGCATCAGCGGCACGTGCGGGATGGTAGGACGCGCCCTCCATCGTCATCTCGCCTGCGCTCCGGCGGTCGGCGCCGAATACGAGGCGGGCTGTTTCGGTGCGGCCGGCGCCGAGCAAGCCGGCAAAGCCGGCGATCTCGCCGCGGCGCAGGTCGAAGCTCACGTCACGCACCAACTGGCCGGCCGCCAGCCCTTGCGCGGTAAACAGCACATCACCGATCCTCGACCGATCGCGTTCACCGAACGCGGTCGCATGGCCTTCGACGGCTGCGACGTCGCGGCCGAGCATGGCCGCGACCAGCTCCAGCTTGCCGATGTCGCTCATCGCCGCGCTTCGTACCGTGCGGCCGTCACGCATGATCGTGACCCGGTCGCAGACCTCGTACAACTCGTCGAGCTTGTGGCTGACGAACAGAACGGAGACGCCGTCGGCCTTGAGCTGACGGATAACGCTGAACAAGACCGAGACTTCACGCTCGTCCAGCGAGGAGGTCGGCTCATCCATGATCACGAGGCGGGCGGAAAAGCCGATGGCGCGGGCGATCGCCACCATCTGCTGCGTGGCGGTGTTGAAATCGCTGAGCGGGCGGCGCACGTCGATGCCGATCGAGAAGCGGCTGAGCAGGCGCTCGGCTTCCGCATGCATCGCGCTCCAGTCGAGCAGGCCGCGGCGGCGCTTCTCGCGTCCAAGGCAGATGTTCTCGGTCACCGAGCGCAGCGGTACGAGATTGATCTCCTGGTAGATGGTGCTGATGCCGCTGACCTGCGCCTGATGCGGAGACCCAACTTCGAACGGCTTCCGTTCGAACAGCACCTGCCCCGCATCCCGGCGGTAATAGCCGGTGAGCACCTTGATAAGTGTCGATTTGCCCGCACCGTTCTGGCCGATGAGTGCGTGGATCTCGCCCGGAAGAACCTGGAGCGAGGCATCGGCCAGGGCAGGGATGCCGGCAAAACGCTTCTGGATGTCACGCATGTCCAGGAGCAGCGCGGCTTGGTCCGGCTGAGCGGTCATCGTCAAACTCCCAAACCCTACCCGCCGAAGCGGGTAGGGCAACTGGAAAGAAAGTGGATATCAGAACGCAATATCGAAGTCTTTCTTCGCGTTCGTGGCGTCGAAGAAGGCATCCTCGTTCTTGATGAACGGCGGGATCTTCTTGCCGGCCGCATAGTCGGCCATCGTAGCGAAGGCCTTCGGCCCGAACAGCGGACTACAAGCGCAGATAGCGCCGATCTTGCCGTCAATGATCGCCTGGACGCCTTCCTTCTCGCCGTCGATCGACAAGATCAGCACATCCTTGCCCGGGGTCTTGCCGGCTGCTTCCAAAGCGGCGATGGCGCCTAGCGCCATCTCATCATTATGCGCGTAGATGATATCCGCATCAGGGTGCGCCTGAAGCAGCGTCTCGGCGACCTGCCGGCCCTTGTCACGGGCGAAGTCGCCGGACTGCGATGCCAGGATGGTGAACTGCGAGTGCTTGGCGATGAAATCGTCGAAGCCTTTCTTGCGGTCGGTAGCGGCCGAGGCTCCGGTCGTGCCTTCCAGCTCGATGATTTTCGACTTGCCATTGGCGTTCTTGACCAGCCATTCGCCGACGCGGGTCGCCTCCTCGATGAAATCCGAACCGATGAAGCAGACATAATCCTCGCCCGGCTTGGCCATGGTGTGATCAACGTCGCGGTCGACCAGAAACACCGGTATGCCGGCATCGCGCGCGGCAAGAATGACCGGCACCAGGGGCTTGTCTTCGCGGGGCGGCAGGAAGATTGCGTCGACGCCCTGCGCGATCATCGAGTTCACGTCGGAGGCCTGCTTGGCCGACGAACCGGCGGCATCCGTGTAGACCAGCTGATGGCCGAGCTTGGCGGCTTCGTCCTGCATGCTCTTGGTCTCGGCAAGGCGCCACGGATTGTTGCTTTCCGTCTGGGCGAAACCGACCTTGTACTTGTCCTTCTTGGCGAGTGGCGGGAGCGCCGCGAAGGCGCGTGAGCCGAGTGTCAGCGCGACCGCGCCGGCGGCGGAGCCAACCAGTAGTTTTCGACGGGTAATGATCATGCTCTTTCCTCCTTTATTGTCGCTTTCAGCGACTGTGTAATTTCCTCACGATATCGGCCCAGACGGCTTCGGCGATGACGCCGTCGGCAAGCTGGATCCGGCGCTATGCCGCCTCCAAAATAAAGTCGGCGCAGCGGTCGCCCAGCATCATGGCGGGCGCCGCCGTATTGCCGGCATTGATGTTGGGGCAGGCCGACATGTCGGCAACCCGCAGATTGTCTATTCCGCGCACGCGCAGCGCCGCGTCCAGCACCGCCATCCGGTCGCTGTCCGAGCCCATCCGGCATGTCCCGGCCGGATGGTAGTTGGTCTTCACAAAGCGCTTGCAATGCTTTGTCATGGCTTCGTCGCTGAGATCATCCTGGCTTGGCACGGCAATGGCCTTGACCCGATCGGCGAGCGGCTTGGTCTGAAAAACCTGCAGGAAATAACGCTGGCCGGAGATCATTTCCCTCATGTCGTCGGGATGTTTAAGGAGGTTCGGCGAAACGATCGGCATGTCCTTCGGATCCGCCGAACGCAGCCTCACGAAACCGCGCGACTTTGGCTTCACCACCACTGTCGTCACGGTAAGCCCATAGGTGTTCTCGACCAAGGTCAGGATATCGCGGTCCAGATAGACGTGCGGTACGCAGAAGGCCTGGATCGTCGGTTCGCCCTCGGGATCGGCCGGATTGACGAAGGCTCCGGCCTCCACCCCCGCTGACAGGATCGTGCCGGTGCCGAAGAGCTTGAAATGCAGGCCGTTCCTGATCATCCTCCAGCCTTGGCCCTGCCTGAAATAGCCGTATGGGCCGTTTGCGGTGGCGATGATCGGCACCTCCGGATGGTCGATCAGGTTTTCGCCGACCCCGGGCAGGTCGGCGACGCAGGAAATGCCGTGCCCGGCAAGCGCCTCGGCGGGGCCGATGCCGGACAGCATGAGCAGTTTCGGCGAGACGAGGGCACCGGACGAGACGATCACGTCGGCATCTGCATGGACGGTATGCTCGGCGCCCGACGCATCCGAATAGACGACGCCGGTGACCCGACCGTTTTCGATCAGCAGCCGGCTGACTGTGCAATTGAGTTTCAGCGTCAGCTTGGGATCATTCGTCAGCGGCTCGATGAAGGCATAGGCGGCGCTGCTGCGCTTTCCCCGCCGGTTCATGAACTGGTAGAAGCCGACCCCGCGCTGCGACGGTCCGTTGAAGTCATGGTTGTACGGCAATCCAAGGCCTTGGACGGCCTGGACGAACCAACGGGAAACATCATCGATGTGGCCTGGATCCGAGACCAGCAGCGGACCTTCGCTGCCATGCAGTTCGCCGCCGAGGCGGTTGTTTCCCTCCATGCCGGTGAAATGCGGCAGCACCGCCTGCCAGTTCCAGCGCACGCCGGCATTGTTGCCGCGCAGCAGTTCGTCCCACTCCTCATAATCGGCCGAGCGGCCTCGCATGTAGACCTGGGCGTTGACCGAGGTGCCGCCGCCCAGCACGTTGCCTTGCGAGATTTCATGGACGCGGCCGTCGAGATGGGCCTGCGGCTCGGTGCGGTGATAGCGCATGAATTTCGAGCCGTTGATCATCTTGAAGATGCCGGGCGGCATGTCGAGCAAGGGATGATGATGGGAATGGCCGGCCTCCAGCAGCAGGGTTCGCCGTCCCGCTTTGACAAGCCTTGCCGCCGCGACGCAGCCGGCTGCTCCGCCGCCCACCACGATATGGTCGTAGGACTGCGTCATGCTTCCGGCGCCTCACGGCTTTCGAATGTACCGCGGACATACTCCCAGGCCGCCGAGAGGTGGTTGAGCAGCGCCCGCTCGGCGCCGTCAGGATCTCGCTCAATGATGGCCGTGCAGATTTCACGATGGCTGAGGAAATTCACGCGGTTGCGCTCGGGCGACCGTGGCATGCGCATCCAATGCGGCGACAGCCATGCGGTAAATGCCTTGTGCACGACAGGCAGCACCGGGTTGCGCGCGATGTCATAGAGCGCTGCGTGGAACGCCACGTCCGTCGCATAGAATTTCTCGGAATCCGGGATGGCCGCCTCGTTCATCGCCAGCGCCGCCCTCAGGGCTGTGACGTCATCCTTGCGGGCATGGATGGCGGCGTTGCGCGCCAGCGACGCCTCGAGGAAGACGCGCATGTCGTAGAGGTTCTTCACGCCCGCCTGGTCGCTCAGCAGATGTCCTACAATGCCGTCGAGGGCGCCGAGCGCGGCATCCAGGCCAGGCCGGCGCGCCACGGGCCGGAACCGCGGACGCGCTTCCACCAGGCCGCGGCTGGCCAGGCGCGCAATCGCCTCACGCACAACGCCCCGGCCGACACCATACTCGATCATCAGTTCGCGCTCGGCCGGCAGGTAGCTGCCGTCGCCAAGCCTTCCGGACGTGATGTCGGCCTCTATGCCGGCCACCATCGCGTCGGCCGCGCGGGCGGCGAGAATAGCCGCGGGCATCTCAGGACGCTCTTCCGTATCCAGCAAGCCTTTTCCTCCCAGATGGTCCTGTTATTAGAAGGTAAATCGGACCAAAGCACAAGCGGTTTGATGCTTTTGTAGGACCAAAAATGACAGACTGGCTTCAGAATCGCTGAAAGATCAACCACATTGTTGCTAGTCAGCGCTGCCGGTGCAATTATGGTCCGATGAAAAAACCTGAATGGAGCGCAGCATGAGCCGCACCGAAATCAAGGAAGTCGAGACCCGGCTGTTCCGGGTCCCACTGCGTGAGGTGATGACCGATGCCAAGCACGGCGCGCACACGCATTTCGAGCTGGTCACCGTCACGCTGAGGCTTGCCGACGGCACCGAGGGCACAGGCTACACCTACACCGGCGGCAGGGGCGGCTATGCGATCAAGGCAATGATCGATCACGACCTCGCGCCGTTCCTCAAGGCTCGCGACACGACGCAGATCGACACGATCTACGACGGCATGCTCTGGCACATCCACTATGTCGGGCGCGGCGGCATCGCTTCTTTCGCGATTTCGGCGATCGACATCGCGTTGTGGGACCTCAAGGGCCGGCGTAGCGGCCTGCCGCTTTGGCAGATGGCGGGCGGGGCCGGGAAGAGCGCCAAGGCCTATCGCGGCGGCATCGACCTAAACTTTACCCTCGATCAGCTTTTGGCCAGCATCGATTCCTATCTCAATGGCGGCTTCACCGGGGTGAAGATCAAGGTCGGCAAGGACGACCTGGCCGAGGATGTGGCCCGGGTGAAGGCAGTTCGCGAGCGCATCGGACCTCATGTCACCTTTATGGTTGACGCCAACTACGCGCTCGACGTCCCGCGAGCGATCGAGGCAGCGAGAGCATTCGCCGCCTACGATCTGCTGTGGTTCGAGGAGCCCATCATACCCGACGACTATGAGGGTTACGCCAGCATTGCCAAGGCGACCGGAATGCCCCTGGCAATGGGAGAAAACCTGCATGTCATCGAGGAGTTCGAGCATGCCTTCGCTTGGTCGAATCTCAGCTACATCCAACCCGACGCCTCCAACTGCGGCGGGGTCACGGGCTGGCTGCGCGTGGCAGCGCTCTCACGCAAGGCTGGCATTCCGGTCTGCAGTCACGGGATGCAGGAACTTCATGTCAGCCTCGTTGCAGGTCAGACAAATGCCGGCTGGGTGGAGGCGCATAGCTTTGATATTGACCATTACACCACCGAGCCGCTTAGGCTTCAGGATGGTTTGGCGATAGCACCCGACGAGCCTGGAGTGGGCGTTGTCTTCGACTGGCACAAATTGGCGGAATTTCGCCAATAGCGCCTTGCATGGAACATGGTGCCTGTCGCTGCCGTTTAGAAATCTTGGAGGCGGCCGCATGCATTTTGTCCAGATCCTGCTTCCTCCTTCCGGCAACGCGGAGAGCGCTTCGCCGAGGAAGACTTCGACCGTCTGAAGAACGAACTCGCCGCCGCAGCAGCCAGCGGGCATACCATTATCGGATGCCACACTTACATTTGTAATTGCAGCGACGCTTCACCGGCTTTAACTCACGCGATCATAGCAGCGACACGACAAATGCAGGCGGCCGCCCGAACACCGGCAGAAGCTGCAAGCATTGGGTGCGCCTGCAGGGAGGCGGCGATGGTTGCAACGCGTACGGACACTGCGCATGCGGTTATGGAGGACTTCATTCTATCGCGGCACCGCTCACCGGTCCGCGAAGTTGGATTTTACGAGGCTATGAGTCAAACCCGACAAGCGATCGCCGCATCGCGCGAGGTGCTGAGGCGCTTTCGCGAACGTCAGGGCGACGACACTCCTCGAGCAAAGAATACAGACCGTGGTCCTGTCGCCGTGTCAGCCTTCGATGCCGACATCATACGCGCTGCATGCCGAGATCTGATCGCGGAGATGAACGTGCCCGAGTGTCAATGGCGCGAGCTGGCGCGAAGTCTGGTGCGCGAATTCGTGGCCTGCGAGCAGACCGAAGCCGGTTTGGTGGATTGGATCGTCCGCCGGCCAGCGATGACGGAGACGGACGAGGCCGGCTGACCGGAGCCAACTGGCGAGGCGGCGAATGAGCCAGGAGTCGGTCGACCGCAATCAACGCGAGCAAACAGTCCTCCCGGCGACTTGTTGCGCGGGAACTGCGGTGATCCGAGGATCGGAAACTTTGGCGAGCGGCTTGGACACATCTGATCCTCCTCGTCTGTAGCGTCGGGCTCGTGTTCGCATTTGAAGCATGTAGTGAGACTGGCCGATGGCGTGACCTTTCGTAGAGTGGAGACGAATGCGTCCAGCCCACTGTCCAAGGCACGGCGACGGCCATGTCGCGTTGCTCCCGGCCCTCGCACACAAAGGAGCCCAAGCCGGATGCTAACTGGCTGCATTAGGCCAATGGGAACAATTTGCGCGGGCCGAGCTTGGGCTAGCGTCGTACAGAGGTGCAAGTATGCAAGATGATTTTGACCGAGCTTCATCCGTCGCCGAGGTTGCGGAATCATTCGTGAGATCCCGGAGGCCGTTCTCTGTCGTATCGACCCGGGATGCGGTCACGATCGTCAGGAAACAGGCAGCTTTTTGCGAGCATACGGATGGCGAGCTTGCGGAGTTGGTGGCGGCAATTGCGGTCAGGCATGGTCGGTTGGTCGCGTTCGATCTTGATCTCGACGACACAGGCTTGGAGATCGGTCGCGCAGCATAGCCGACGCCTCACGCAATGAGATAGCCACCGTCAACCGGCAGAATTGCCCCAG
Source organism: Mesorhizobium sp. C416B (assembly GCF_030323165.1). NCBI lineage: Bacteria > Pseudomonadati > Pseudomonadota > Alphaproteobacteria > Hyphomicrobiales > Phyllobacteriaceae > Mesorhizobium > Mesorhizobium sp. C416B. The sequence goes on along the minus strand of NZ_CP100471.1, from coordinate 232,859 downwards.
TGATGAACCCCGCGAGCGGAGAACACAAGAACAAGGCGGGGCCGGTCAGGTCGCCCGGCGTACCCCAGCGACCCATCGGAGTGCGTTTCATCAATTCCGCGTTGCGAACTGGATCGGCCCGTGGCGCGGCGGTCATGGCGGTCTCGATCCAGCCAGGCGCCAATGCGTTTACGCGGATGCCATCCCCGGCATAGGCGATGGCGAGCGACTTGGTAAGTTGCACGATGGCGCCCTTGGATGCGGCGTAAGCCGGGGCATGAGCCGCGCCGAAAAACGCGAACATCGAGGCGATGTTGACGATGGCGCCCCCGTTCGAGAGTGCCCCTCGGAACGCGCTCGCACTCCGCATGGAGCCGGTGAGATTGATATCGACCACCGTTTCGAAACCCTGGACAGTGAATTCGGCGGCGCGCAGGTTTACCCCTGCGCAATTTACGAGCGCTGCAACGGATGTGAACTGACTGGAATATCCTTCGACCGCAGTCATGTCCCGGACGTCGAGTACTGAATACGAGACGGCGGTGCCGTATGCACGAGCGGCCGCTACCTCGGCGGCCGTGGCCCCCGTCGCGTGGACAATTGCCCCGGCCTCGGCGAACGCCATGGCGATGCCGTTTCCGATACCTGTCGTGCCTCCGGTAATGACGACGGTCTTGCCCGCGAAGAAGGGCATGGCCCATATGGAGTCGGTCACCAATATCTCCTCGTTTCGCCTCTGTGGCGGACCGCGAACTCACCGCAGCGGAAGGCAAACGGGCGGATGTCTACCGTACGAATTGATCGACGAAATCGTCACCGAGACCCACGCTCGCATAGTGATTTCTGCACATGTCGATCTTGGTGAAAACGTCCTCGAAACCAATCTGCTTGTTATCCTTGTCCAGGTAAACCATGCAGCCGGAAATGTTGAAGAAGGTGATCATCTCGGGCACGTCGCTTGGAACCGTGAGCGTGTGGATTTCACCGGGCGGCTCGAAAACGTAAGATCCCGTCTCTGCCACCCAGTCGTGTTCAAGGTAGTGCCAACGCCCCTTGATCACATAGCCATGCACGGGGGCCGGATGCAGATGACGGCTTAATATCCCGGCCCGGCGTACGCGGAGCAGATTGCACCACTGCCCTTGCATTGTGTTGAGCATAAGTGGTCGGAACCACACGCCCTCCGCCTGTGGGACCCAGACACGCTCGTCTTCGGGGACGGCAGCGATCGCGATCTCTTTCGGTGCCAGGGGATGGGCGGAGCCGTTGAAGGATTGATACATAGGAACCTCTGTCGCCAATTCATTGGAACGTCCATATCGGCGCGATCCTAACAACTGGGCCGAGTTCTGCCGAGGCGCAATCGGGCGCCCACCCATTGGGAATGTTGTAGGCGCGCACCCGCCCGCTGCCGCGACCGCAAGCGGGAAGGGGTTCGGAACGGTCCGTTGGGCGTCGAAGACGATCAGTGGGTTCATTCTTGCCTCATCATGCGGCTATCCGGGAGTGCACCGGGCTGGTACTGGTCTGGAAGCCCCGGTTTCGGACTTCCAAGGCCAGCAAGGCGAGTTCGACCTCGTCCAATCGCGACGGGCGTGCATTTTCCGGCATGCCTTCGGCGGTGGCCAGGTCGATCAGGTACTCGTTCCAGGCCCAGTCCTCGAGCACAGCGCGTTTCTCGTCGGGTGCGAGCACCGGGTCATCCACAACCTCCATCGGAGAGGCGTAGAATGTCTCCGGCTCGGAAAGCGCCGTCTGTATGTGCGCTGCCTGTGCGCCGGCGCCATAGCCGTGGCTTGCCTGGAGCCAAGCCAACTGCAGCCGCTGCCAAACCAGGTCGGAAAAGGCCTGTTTCTCCTCCGATGCATGCTGGCGCGTGACCTTGGCCTGGGAAGCAGGAGGTGCAGCCTGCACGACATAGTTGAGGCCTTGACGCTCGGCATAACGGATCGCCGCTTCCAGCGTCGGAAAGTTCAGTTCAACCTGGGTCAGGGTGTCCCGGCCACCGGTATAGCCCATCAGCGGCTCGATGAACGGGGCTGTGCGGCGTTCGAAGACCAATCGCCAGGCCTTGCGGGGCTTTGCCGAGGTCATGGCCGGGCGGCAGGGCTGGTAGATCCGCGCCACTGCGCCCTCCGGAAACACTGACCGTCCCATTGACAAAGCCGGCTCGTCTAGACGAGGCCGATTGTCATTGTCCGGCCGGACGGACGTCTTGGTTAGGTTTCTGTTGTCGCTGCTTTGAACTGTCTCCATTGCCTGTCCCTCCCGTTATGAAGGGTCGCACGGGCAGCGGCCGTAAGGGCCGCCACCCATACTGCATCCGTCAGTTCTTCCCGTTGATTGCGATCCGCTTGGCCTTCGCCTGCGCCCGCTCGGTCTTGGGCAACGTCACGGTCAGCACCCCGTTCTTGAAGGCGGCGTTGACCTTGTCTTCTTCAACCTCGTAGCCGAGCGGAATGAGGCGCTCGAAGCGACCGTAGAAGCGCTCGGAGAACTGCCGGTCCTTGTCCTCGGTCTCGGAACGCTTCTCGCCTTTAAGCTTGAGCGCCCCATTTTCCAGCAGGACTTCTATGTCGCTCTCGTCCAGGCCAGGTATTTCCGCCGTGACGCGGACTTCCTTGTCCGTGTCGGAGATTTCGACACTCGGCCAACTGGCGGCGAAAGAGGGACCGAAGGCCGGCAGTCTGGCGCCAAAGCTGCGGAAGGCGTCATCGAACAGCCGGTTTACCTCCCGGTGGAGGGAGACGAAGGGGTCTCGATCTCCGTCGGGGAAGAGACTGGGCGCCGAGTTTCCGTTGCCCCGGCCCCATGGGATCAAGTCACGTACGCTCATTGTCTTTCTCCTTTTGTAGGTCTCTGAGTCGGGCGGGACGCCCGGCTCAAGCGAAAGCCTTCATGGTGGATTGCTCAGGCGGCCAGCTTGTCGGTCTCGACCTTGGGCGCCTCGATCTTCGGCATGGGAGCCCCGCTGGAGATTTCGATCTTGCGCGGTTTCATCTCCTGGGGAACCTCGCGCTTGAGATCGATGCTCAGCAGCCCGTTCTCAAGGCTGGCGCCCTCGACTTTGACATGATCGGCCAGTTCGAACCGACGCTCGAAAGCGCGCCCGTTGATGCCGCGGTACAGATACCGGCCGTTCTCATCGCCGGATTGCGACCCGCTCACAACCAGCATGTTGGGCTGGTGGGTGACGGTCAGCTGGTCCTGCGAGAAACCGGCGACCGCCATCGTGATGCGATACTGATCATCATCAACCTTGGCGATATCGCAGGGCGGCCAGTTGTCGAACGAGGCCACACGGCTCGCACTTTCAAGCATGTCGACCATGCGGTCGAAGCCGATGCTGGACCGGTATAGAGGGGTAAAATCGAGGTTTGTCTTCATAGCCACATCCTCCTTGAGCAACATGGACAACAGAAGGCGCCAAGAGCCTTGCCGCCTCCTGGTGTTGCCGGCCCCATTGGGCGGCAGGCGACCATCATTTAGAATCGCGACGTGCACCTTCAAGAGCAAGAATAGGAAAATTTTCATCGGCAATCTGGGCGAACGCACCGATGCCACACCCCTCCCGCCGGCGGGGTCACTCGCCGACGGGTCCATGGTGCAAGAACAACTACGTCGCCCTTAAATCCGATCGACGAATGGTACGAACGCGGCCACTGCCGCGCTGTCACTGCAGTCAGGACCGGCACGCTCATCCGATTGATCCAACTGTTGCAACGCATCCATGATCGTGTCGAAGCTGACCGGTTCACCCGCTCCCGGCAGCATGCGAAGCGCTGGCACGGATTCTACGGCGCAGGCATCCGACGCCCATGACGAAAGAATGGCGCGCTACTCCTGAACAGCCAGGGCAACGTCGGCCAAAACGTCGTGGGGATGTTTGAAATGCCGCGCCGGATGCAGCAAGCGGTCCAGAAAACGTCAGGGGCCCACGGGTTCAATCGATGCAAAATAGCTCGAAATGGGTCCTTCCATGGATGGTCCTCCGCTTCAGACAATCTCATGCGAGTTTGGCGGCTCTCGCCAGCGGCTGTCGCGATCACGACCAGGCAGATCATCCAGGAACGACGCTCAACGACTTTCCCTAGGTGATGTCGATACCGAGACTCATCGTCCGGCACCTTGGGCGGCCCGGTCGCGACCAAAACGAATGAGCCGTTCGCGATCAAGGGCAGCTATGTTGCACTTCCCCGGATGTCTTTGGAGCATATCGAGGGCTGCGGCCTTGGAGCGGCGAGGGGACTTGCCTACATCGCACATGTCGTCGATATGAAGGTCGATGGGTTCGCCGAAAGTTTTCAGGCGCGCTATACGGACTTGGTCGGCGTCTCACCGCGATCGACTTGGCGCTCGGTTTAGGTTGCCCAGCGCCTGGCGTCGTCTCGGCGCAGAAAGGTCTCGCTAACGTAGCGACCCTTGCGACGGACTTGGACACGCCATGAACCGGACGAGAGTTTTGTGTAGGTGGCCATTTTCTCGTGTGCGCTCCGTGTGCACTGAGAGATCGAAACGTGGCGAAAAGGGTCGTATTCTGGCGTAAATTCGCGTGCACTCGGGCTGCTCTAACGATTTGATGTTAAAGAAAAAATGCTGAAAAATCAAGATCATAGACTGGCTATTGCACCCATGATGGACTGGACCGACCGGCATTGCCGGTTCTTCCACCGCCAGTTGACGCGGCGTGCGCTGCTCTACACCGAAATGGTGGTGGCGGACGCCGTCATCCATGGTACGCGCGAGCGGCTGCTTGGTTTTGACGAGACCGAACATCCGGTGGCACTGCAACTCGGTGGCTCCGATGCGCAAAAGCTGGCTGAGGCGGCGCGCATCGGCGAGGGCTTCGGTTACGACGAGATCAATCTCAATGTCGGCTGTCCGTCCGACCGCGTCCAGTCCGGCACGTTCGGCGCCTGCCTGATGAAAGTGCCTGACCTCGTCGCCAATTGTGTGGCGGCGATGAAGGCGGCGGTGAAAATCCCGGTGACGGTCAAATGCCGCATCGGCGTCGACGAGCAGGATCCGGAGCCCGCGCTCGACGCGCTGGCCGACGGCGTTTTCGCGGCCGGCGCCGACGCGCTGTGGGTGCATGCGCGCAAGGCTTGGCTGGAGGGTCTGAGCCCGAAGGAAAATCGCGACATCCCGCCGCTCGACTATGACAGGGTCTATCGCCTCAAGGCTAGAAAATCGAACAAATTCATTGGCATCAATGGCGGCGTTCAATCGCTCGAAGAGGCGGCTCGCCACCTCGATCATGTCGATGGCGCCATGCTTGGCCGCGCCGCCTACCACACGCCAGGCATCCTGGCCGGCGTCGACGCGGCATTCTACGGCGACAAGGCCGGCGCCTACGATTTTGCCGCGCTGATCGACACGATGGCCGACTACGCCGCGCGGCATATCGAGCAGGGCGGGCGGCTCGGCCACGTCACCCGCCACATGGTCGGGCTGTTCCACGGCCTGCCGGGCGCGCGCCGCTTCCGGCAGATACTGTCCACCGACGCGACGAAACCCGGCGCCGGACCGGATGTGCTGAAGGCAGCGTTCGCTGCCGTCGATTTCGACCGTGTTGAAAAGGCCGCTTAAGCAGTTCAGTCGCGCAGAATCATCCGGTTGCCGCGCACGTCGAAACCCGACAGCGAACCGATGAAATTCATGCCGAGCAGGCTCTGGCTGAGCGCGCCGGGCGCGGCGACCATGACTTGCATGTTCCTGCGCACGATGCCGCCGATCGCCAGTTCGTCGGTGCGCACCGAAGCGGCGCGCGCCATGCCATTGGCGGTCGAGACCGGGACGGTGAAGCTCAGCGCTGCCGGATTGAAGCCGGCCGCCTGCGCGTCTTCGGCGGTGAGCACTGTACTGGTCGCGCCGGTATCGACGACGGTGCGGATCGGCGCGCCGTTGATCGTGATGCGGGCCTCGAAATGGCCGCTGTCGGCCTTGTCCAGGGTCACGGTGGCATGGCCGTCCTCGACGCCGAGCTCCAGCGGGCTGCCGGGAACGAGGCCCGCCGTCACCCGGCTGGCGAAATCCTGCAACTCGTAGCGGTACTGGTAGCCGGCGACGAGCGCCAGCACGATCAGGGCCCACGTGCCGAGATTGCGGGCCATGACGCCGAGCGGCCTGCCGGACCGGACAAGGCCGGCGCTGACGAGCAAGCCGATCGCCCCCGGCCAGACCAGACGGCTGAAATCGTAATTCTCGATGCCGAACGTGCTGCCGGCGTCGTTGTTGATCATCAGCAGCACCAGCCCGAGGCCGATTGTCGCCATCACGATCCAGAACAGTCGGTTCATTGGACCTGCCGCCTCAAGAGAGGACGTCGCGCTCGCGCGCCATGCGGCTGCGGCGTGTTTCCCGGCGCGGCCTGCGCTCGACCGTTTCCAATCGGGCCGGCAACTCGGCCATGACGCTGCGGCGTACCTCCGGCGTCATCCCCATCCAGGCGCCGATTTCATCGCGCGTGCGGCCACAGCCGAAGCAGAAGCCGGTTTTCATGTCGATCGAACAGACCAGGATGCACGGGGATTCGATGGCCGTCATGACTTTCTCTTGAAGGTTCCGTCCGGAATCCCTCGTTCCATCTCCACATGGTGCAACGGCAAAGCCAATGCAAGCCCTTCGGAATGCGGCGCGGGCAACCGCTTTCGCGCCAATGTCGAGGGGAGTTGTGCCGGCCGGGCAAGGCGGTTATGCCGCTGATCAACCACAGGGAATGATCAGGACCGACATGACCAGCGCGCTGCCCTTCGACGACTTTCGCAATCTGCTGGCGAGCCTGCCGCCTGCCGATACAGTCGCGGAAAACAGGGTGCGCACCCTATTTTCCAAGGCCGACAAGCCGAAAGCCTCGCTTGGCCGCATCGAGGACATCGCCGCCTGGCTTGCTGCCTGGAGCGGGCGCGCCCCGCCGGCGGTGAACCGGCCCCTGGTGGCGATCTTCGCCGGCAACCATGGCGTGACCCGCCACGGCATCTCGCCGCGCCCTGTCGCTGCGACCGCAAACGCCGTTGAGCTGTGCGCCGCCGGCGGTGCGGCAATCAACCAGATTTGCGTCGCCAACAATCTTGGCCTCAAGGTGTTCGATCTGGCGCTGCACATTGCGACCGCCGACATCACCGAGGACGCCGCCCTCGACGAACGCGGCTGCGCCGCCACCATGGCCTTCGGCATGGAAGCCATCGCCGGTGGCGCCGATCTGATTTGCCTTGGCGATCTCGGCGTCGGCAACTCCACAGTTGCGGCGGCCTTGTGCGCCGTCCTGTTTGGTGGCAGCGGCGCCGACTGGGTCGGCCCCGCCTCGGGCGCGGACGCGGCCATGCAGGCGCGCAAGGCTGATGTAGTCGATAAAGCCGTCGCCTTCCATGGTGCGGCTCTGAAGGACCCGTTGGAAGCACTGCGCCGGGTCGGTGGCCGCGAATTTGCGGCCATTGCCGGCGCCATCCTCGCCGCCCGGATGCAAAAAATCCCGGTGCTGCTCGACGGCTTCGCCGCGACCGCTGCCGCTGCCGTGCTGCATGCCGCCAACCCGGGTGCGCTCGACCATTGCCTGCTGGCCAGCCAGTCGCCCGAACCCGGCCAAAGGCTTGCCGCCGAGCGGCTCGGCCTCAGGCCGCTGTTCGATCTCGGCATCAGCCACGGCGAAGGGGTAGGGGCCGCCCTTGCCGCCGGTCTGGTCAAGGCGGCGGCGCTTACCAGTTCGGGCATGGCGGCGGCGGTCAAAGCCTAGAACAAGCTGTCAACGTCGGCGGGCCGCCGCCACGGTCTTGGTTGGCAGCGCCGGCAGTTCCTCCATCACTCGGGCGAGCGGGAAAATGGCGATTGCCTCGGTGCCTTCGCGCAATTTCGACTGAAGTTCGAATTCGCCGCCATGCATGGCGAGCAGGCCCTGCACGATCGGCAGTCCGAGCCCGGTGCCCTGTTCGGCGCTCTTGATGGCGATCGAGCCCTGGCCGAAGGCGGACAGCACGATCGGGATTTCGTCTTCCGGTATGCCCGGCCCGTTATCCTTGACCGAAATGTACTGGCCGCCGCCCGCCGTCCAGCCGACGCGCACGCGAACTTCGCCGCCGGTGGCGGTGAATTTGATGGCGTTGGACAGGAGGTTGAGCGTTATCTGCCGCACCGCGCGCTCGTCGGCGAACAGCCGCGGCAGGGCACTTTCGAAATCCTGGACGATGCGGATGTCCTTGTTGCGCGCCTTCAATTCCATCATGTGGCAGCAATCTTCGGCGATGTTGAGCAGCATCACCGGCTCTTCGTTGAGCTGATAGCGGCCGGCCTCGATGCGCGACAGATCGAGGATTTCGTTGATCAGGTCGAGCAGATGCTGGCCGGAATCGTGCACGTCGCGGGCGTAGTCGCGATAGGTCGGGTTGCTCATCGGCCCGAGCACCTCATTGGCCATCACCTCGGAAAAACCGAGAATGGCGTTGAGGGGCGTCCTGAGCTCATGGCTCATAGAAGCAAGGAAGCGCGACTTCGCCAGATTGGCGTCTTCGGCCCGCCGACGAGCTTCGTCCGACATCGATTTCGCGGTCTCCACCTCGGCGAGCAGCGCATCCTTTTCGGAGCGGAAGGACAGAAGTATCAGCGACGAGCGGTTGAGATGGCGCGCGATATAGGCAAAGAACGGCAATGCCGCGACCAGCAGGGCGACCATGATCGTCCCGACCGGCACCCAAAATTTCGTTTCGGCATAGGCATAGACCGCCACCGGAACGACGAAGGTGGCAAGCAGCGAGCCGCGCAAGGACGACGCCATGATAGCGGTCGCCGCCATGACCAGCAGCAGCACCACCGCCTTGGCCACCTGGAACTGGTCGATCTGGCAGGTGGCGCAGCCGAGCCAGGCGAACCACGCCCAGCCGAGGCCGCACAGCGAATGGCCGATCAGGAATTCCCTGCGGGTGCGAACAGGGTTGAGTTCGGCGGCTTCGGTGCGTTCGACGCGGTGCGCCATGAAGGCGACGATCGAATAGCAGATCAGGGTGAACAGCGCCCAGACGCTGATCTGTTTGTCCACACCGGCCAGCAGCCCGGCCGCCGCGACCGCCAACACCAGCAGTGGGATGACGGCTGCGCCGCCCACCATGGTCCCGGCGTGCAGCTTCAGCAGCTCGCGGTCGAAGTCGAGATTGCCGACCTGCTGCGAAAGACGGTCGCGCGTCTTGCGCACCGCGCGCGCCACATCGCTGTTGCGGTGCGGTTTCCGGCGGTCCACAATGAATTTATCCGCTGTGTTCGAGCGTAGCAGAGGCATGGAAACTTCGATTTATGCGCGCAGCGATCTCAATTCGTTAAGCTACGTTCGAATGATTAAGAGACTGTTTGCCATATGAGCCGTTCGTGGTCGCCAAGGCCGCGCCGGCGATACTATCCGCCGCCGCCGCGAAGCCTGTGGCGCAAGCTGCTGGATTACGCGCTGACGGTCATTCTGCTCGGCCTGCTGATCCTGCTCGCCGCACGCCTCGACCGTTTCGAGACGCGCAAGGCGCAAGGGGCGGCGATCGTCAACGATGGCGATTCACTCACTCTTGGCACCGAACGTATCCGCATGCGCGGCATCGACGCTCCGGAATACCAGCAGATCTGCCGTAGGGATGGCGCAGACTACGCCTGCGGCAGGCTGGCGCGCCAGGCGCTGGTGCGGCTGATATCAGGCAATCCGGTGACCTGCAGCGGCTGGCAGCGCGACCGCTACGGCCGCCTGCTCGGCGATTGCAAGGCCGGCGGCAAGGATCTCAACCGGGCCCAGGTCGAGGCCGGCTGGGCCATTGCCTATGGCGATTTCGACACCGAGCAGGGCATTGCCCGCGCCGGCAAGGTTGGCATCTGGGCCGGCACGTTCGATGAGCCGCAAGACTGGCGCGAAAGCCACCACGGCGGCCCGCTCGAAAGAAAGCACGGCACGCTGGCTTCGGTCGGTGACGCCTTGCGAGAGATGTTTCGCTTCTGGTGACGAGCACTATAGTTGAAGGACCATATCGGGAGGAAAGCATGAAACTGTTCGATGGCGGCCGCGCCCCCAATCCGCGGCGCGTGCGGGTTTTCCTGGCCGAGAAGGGCATCGCAGTGCCACTGGTGCCGGTCGACATGGGTGCGATGGGGCACAAACAGGAGCCGGTCAGGTCGCGCAACCCGCTGCAGCGGCTGCCGGTGCTCGAGCTCGACGACGGTACCATCCTCACCGAATCCGTCGCCATCTGCCGCTATTTCGAGGAACTGCATCCCGAACCGGCGCTGTTCGGGCAAGGCGCGCTCGGCAAGGCCAAGGTCGAGATGTGGCAAAGGCGCATGGAGTTCAATCTGCTCAGCTGCGTCGCCCAGGCTTTTCGCCACATCCATCCGGCGATGAAGGAATGGGAAATTCCGCAGATCCCCGAATGGGGCGAGGCCAACAAGGCGAAAGCGGTCGAATTCCTGAAACTGCTCGACCCCGAACTGGCAAACCGCGAATTCGCCGCCGGTGACGCCTATTCGATCGCCGATATCACCGGCATGATCGCCATGGATTTCATGAAACCGGCGCGCATCAAAGTGCCGGACGAGTGCACAAACGTGCTGCGCTGGTACAGCGCCGTCTCCAGCCGTCCGAGCGCTTCCGCCTGATGGAGGCGGAACTCGAACGCTTGACGGCAAAGGTCCGCGCCTGCCGCATCTGCGTCGACACTCCGGTCGGCAGGCCACTGCCGCACGAGCCGCGCCCGGTGCTGCTGCCATCATCCAGCGCCCGCATCCTGCTCGCCGGCCAGGCGCCAGGCACAAAGGTGCATTTGTCGGGCATGCCGTTCACCGACGCGTCCGGCGACCGCTTGCGAAGCTGGCTGGGCGTGACAAGCGAGGAATTCTACGACACGGATAAATTCGCCATCGTGCCAATGGGGTTCTGCTTCCCCGGCCAGGACGCCAAGGGCGGCGACCTGCCGCCGCGCCGAGAATGCGCGCTGGCCTGGCGCGCGCCGCTGATGGCGCTGATGCCGCAGATCGACCTCGTTTTGACAATCGGCTCCTACGCGCAATCCTGGCATATGGGCGCCACGCGCCGGCCGTCGCTGACCGAAACCGTGAAGGACTGGCGCACCATCTGGGATGCGCTGGCCAGCCTGAAAGTGCTGCCGCTGCCACACCCGTCATGGCGCAACTCAGGATGGCTGAAGCAGAATCCATGGTTTGAAATGGATTTGCTGCCGTTTCTGAGATCGGAAATCCGCTATCGCATAGATTAGACTTTAAGCAAGATATCACTCGCTTTTGTGCCATCCGGCAGAATTTCTTTCTTGTGAAAGGTCGAAATAAGAGGGAGTATAGCCAATCTATTCCCAAAGCGCGTCACGCCCGAGGGAACGCGGCCTGCACCAGGAGCACCTTAATGGATCGCCTCGACAGAAAAATTCTCCGCCTCCTGCAGGAGGACGCGACGCTCGCGGTTGCCGATGTCGCCAAGAAAGTCGGCCTGTCGACGACGCCGTGCTGGCGCCGCATCCAGAAGCTGGAGGAAGAGGGAGTCATCAAGCGGCGCGTCGCCATCCTCGACCACGAAAAGGTCAATGTGCGCGTCACCGTCTTCGTGTCGATCCGCACCAATTCGCACAGCCATGAATGGCTGCGGCGTTTCTCGGAAGTCATCCAGGAATTTCCCGAAGTGGTCGAATTCTACCGCATGAGCGGCGACGTCGACTATCTCCTGCGCGTCGTGGTGCCCGACATCGCCGCCTATGACGCCTTCTACAAGCGGCTGATAGCCAAGATCGAGATCCGCGACGTGTCGTCGTCCTTCGCCATGGAGCAGATCAAGTACACCACCGAAATGCCGCTCGACTACATGCTGCTGGACAAGGAATCCGGCGCCAACGCGGCCTGAGCGCGGTTGACCATGACTGGGCGTTGACGCTGCACAAGCAGGCGGCGCTTAGTTTTTCTTTTTGTTGAGGAAACTCCAGGGCGAGTTGACCGGCAGCGTGATCGTGTCCGGCACCGTGTCGACTGCCACCACATCGGCTTTGCGTACGGTGTAGCCGGACTGGATGATGTTGACGCCGTCGAGAATGAACAGCTGGCTCTTCTCCAAGCCGGGCCGCAAGGCGCCGGTCACGGCAACCGACTCATAGGCCTGCGACATCTTGTAGGGACGGGCCGGCGTCACCAGCACGATCTGGTTGGGCGGCGGCGTTGGCATGTGGCTGCAAGCGCCTGTCCACGGCACCAGCAGGAACTGGTAGACGAGATCGCCATCACGGTCGACCGGCAATGCATAGCCGGCTAATTGTACTATCTTGTCCTGCAGGTTGAGCGACAATGTCTCGCCACGATCGGGCAGTTTTGCCGCAATCATCGGCAGGCCGGCATCTTCGGCCACCGCCTGCGTCGCAGGACGCAGATCTTTCCAGAAGATGTGCGCGGTTTGGCCTGAGGCGTTGGTAGCGGTGAACACCAACAACGCGGCTGCAAGCGCCAAGGTCGATTTGAGAGGACTGCTCATCGGCCGCTTCCTTTGTGCAGGAGTAAAGACGCCGCGGCCGATCGCGTCAACGCTCGAGCCGCATCACATGTCTGCGAGAGCCGGCCATGCCGACCTCATGGAACCCGCGAGCGATGAACACGCCGCGAAACCCCATGAAACGGTAGCTCGGCGATGCCTCGTCGACCGGGTAGGCCTCGATCACGCCGGCGCCCTTGGCAAAGGCGTGATCTATGGCAGCGTCAAGCAGCGCTGCCGCCAGCCCGCCGCCGCGCAGCGCCCTTGGCACATAGAAGCAGACGATCGACCAGATGCCGGTCTCGTCATCGTCCTGTTGCGACGTCAGCTTCCGATAGGTCTGGCGCGGCGCGACCGACCACCAGCCGACGGTCTTGCCGTCAATCTGGGCCAAGATTCCCACCGGCGTACCGGCCTCGACAAGCGCCATCATGGCCCGTTTCAACTCGGCGTGCTGGACATGCTCGCGGCGGCCGGGCAGGGGCCGCCAGGCCATGCACCAGCAATACTTCGGACCGCCTTGCGCTTCGAAGAGGCCTTCGAAATCGGCGCGCGTCTGCCGCGTCACCTCGGTGAACCGGACGTTGGCTAGGTCAGCCTTTTCTGGCGGCGATCCGCTCGACGATCTTGGCATTGGTGAGTTCCCGTACGGCGTCCTTGCCAATCCAGCGCGCCGTCTTGTCGGCCGACTGGGCCAGTCGTTCGGCCACGGCAAGGGCAGCGCCGTGCATCTCCAACGATCGCTTGCCGATCGAACGAAGCGCCCAGTTTGCCGCCTTCTTCACGAAATTGCGGCTGTCGGCGGCATGCGCTTCGATGATCGGCAGGAAGCCGAGGAAAGTCGCCACCGGCTCCTGCTTCCGGTGCACGACGGACCACGCCATCATGGCAAAGGCCGTGCGTCGAACGAACTCGCGCTCGTCCGCCGCGAACTCTTCAATCAGCTCCTTCCAGGCGTCCGTGTCGACGAAGAGATCGGAGACGCCGTCGACGATATCCCAGGAATCGAAGGACGCGGCCCATTGTCGTGCATCCGCGGCTGAGAAGCGCTTCGGGTCGGCCGTGACGGAAGCGATGAACTGCGCCTCCATGATGCCGGTCTGCCAAAGTTCGAAAGCTCGCTCGTGGTTGCGCTTGATCTTTTTGGCGATCTGCCGCTGCATGCCATGCGAGATGCCGAGCGCGCGCTCGGTCTTGATACCGTAGCGCAACATGCCGCGGCGATTGTCCTCCGAGCCGATCGAGCGCAAATGGGCGACGATCTCATCGGCGCTCGATTGGGGCGAAAGCTCGGCCATTGCGAACGCTTATTTTTCCAGGCGCGCCAGCAAGGACGAGGTGTCCCAGCGCTTGCCGCCCATCGCCTGCACATCCTTGTAGAACTGGTCGACAAGGGCGGTCACCGGCAGTCTCGCGCCATTGCGGTCGGCTTCATCGAGGCAGATGCCGAGATCCTTGCGCATCCAGTCCACGGCAAAGCCGAAATCATATTTACCGGCATTCATCGTCTTGTGGCGGTTCTCCATCTGCCAGGACCCGGCAGCGCCCTTGGAGATGACTTCGATGACCTTCTCGATATCGAGCCCGGCCCTCTTGCCGAAGTGGATGCCTTCGGCCAGTCCCTGCACCAGCCCGGCAATGGTGATCTGATTGATCATCTTGGTGAGTTGGCCGGCGCCCGACGGACCCATCAGCCCGACCATCCGGGCAAAGGCGTCGATGACCGGCCTGGCCCTGTCGAAGGCAGCCTGCTCGCCGCCGACCATCACCGTCAGCACGCCGTTCTCGGCGCCCGCCTGCCCGCCGGAAACCGGCGCGTCGAGGAAGGAAAAGCCGGCCTTTTCAGCGGCGTCGGCCAGTTCGCGCGCCACTTCGGCCGAAGCGGTGGTGTTGTCGATGAAGACGGAGCCTTTTTTCATCGCGGCGAAGGCGCCATCGGCCCCGGTCGTCACCGAGCGCAGATCGTCGTCATTGCCGACGCAGGAGAAGACGAAATCCTGGCCCTCTGCGGCGTCCGCCGGCGTCAAAGCAAGCTTGCCGCCATGCTGGGCCACCCATTGTTCCGCCTTCGCCGCGGTGCGGTTGTAGACGGTGACGTCGTGGCCGCCTTTGTTCCTGAGGTGCCCGGCCATGGGATAGCCCATCACGCCAAGACCGAGAAATGCCACAGATGCCATGGGTTTGCCCTTCAGACGGAACGGAATTGTCTTGGACAGCTCTAGGCTCTACGCGCCATTCGTCAAGACGCGCATGAGCCGATCGACTGGTACAGCCGAACGCTCAGCGGATCAGATGAATGGTGATCCGTCGCTCGATCCATTCGACGCCGTGGCGCAGGATCTCGACCATCACCAGATAGACGATGGCGACCCAGACATAGGCCTGGAAGTCGAAGGACTTGGCGTAGGCCAGCTTCGCGTTGCCCATCAAATCATAGACTGTGATGATGGCAACGATGGCGGAGGCCTTGATCATCAGGACGAGTTCATTGCCGTAGGGCCGGAGCGCGACGATAAACGCCTGCGGCAGGATGACCTTGCGCAGCGTCTGCAATTTGTGCAGGCCGAGCGAAGCAGCGCCCTCCCATTGGCCCCTCGGAACACTTTCTATGGCGCCGCGCAGGATCTCGGCCTGGTAGGCGGCGGTGTTGAGCGCGAAGGCGAACACACCGCAATTGAAGGCGTCGCGGAAGAACCACCACAGTCCGACGGATTCGAGCTGCACCCGGAACGAGCCCAGGCCGTAATAGACGAGATAGACCTGGACCAGCAGCGGCGTGCCGCGGAAGAAGTAGACGTAGCAATAGGCCAGGACGGACAGATAGCGGTTCTTCGACATGCGGGCATAGGTGACGGGCAGCGAAAAAAGCGCGCCGAGCACCATCGAGATGGCCACCAGCGCAAGCGTGGTTCCCAAGCCCTGCAGATAGGCCGGCGCGTATCTGGCGAAGAATTCGCCATTCCAAGCGTAAACCAGATAGACGGCGATGCCGATGCCGAACAGGATCCAGAAGCCGACCAGCGCGTAGCCGACGATACGGGCCCGCGGCCAGCCTCGCGCCCGTGGTGGTGGCTTCTCGATGTCGACGGCGGCGCGCGTCACGACGCTCATCGTGCCTCCCTCCGCCCGAGCGAACGCAGGATGAAGCCGGTGGCGATCGACGACAGGATGGCGAGGATAAGGAACACCATCGCCGCGACGCTGTAGAACAGGAAGGAATGTTTGGTGACACGGGCCGCCACGCCGGCGTTGCGCAGGGTTTCAGCCAGGTTGACGACCGACACCAGGGCCGTGTCCTTGAGCAGGCTCAGCCAGCAATTCTCAAGGCCGGGGAAGGCGATGCGCAGCAGCTGCGGCAGGATCACCTTGCGCATCGTCTGCCATTTCGACAGACCGATCGCATAGCCGCCCTCATACTGGCCCTTCGGAATGGCGCGAAAGGCCGACAGGAAGACTTCGCTGGAATAGGACGAAAAGATCAGCGACAGCACGATCATGCCGGCGAGGAAGCTGTCGACATCGACCGTCGCTTCCGGCCTGAACAGACGGATGACATACTGCAAGAGGATCGGCATGCCGAAGAAGAACAGGAAAAGCGTCACCAGTTCCGGCAGGCCGCGAAACACCGTGGTGTAGATGTTGGCGGCCACGCGGAGCGACGGCTCTTCGGATTGTTTTGCCCAGGCGACGAAAAAGCCGATCGTCAGGCCGATCGGCAGTGTCGCCAGCGCGAGCGCAATGGTGACCAGTGCGCCATAGGCAATATCGTCAATCCAGCCATCGGGTCCCCAAGTGAGAAGTATCCATATGTTCTGGCTTGGCATTGACGGGTCTTGTCTCCACTTCTGTCAGGCCAAGGCGGCAGGAGGAAACTTCCCCTGCCGCCTTGTTTCAGACGTTCAGGACTCGGCGCCGAAGACGTCGAACTTGAAGTACTTGTCGTTGATTTCCTTGTACTTTCCGTTAGCGCGGATTGCGTCGATGGCGCTGTTCAACTTGTTGACCAGATCCGTCTCGCCCTTGCGCACGGCGATGCCGGCGCCCGGTCCAAAGATATCGACCGGCTGCGGCGAGGGCTGGCCGAGAATCTTGCAGCAGGCGCCATCAGGCGAATCCAGGAACTGCTGCAACACGACGATATCGTCCTCGATCGCGTCGAGACGCCCGTTGGCGAGATCGGCCTGCTCTTCGGGGCTGCTCGGATAGCCCTTGACCGTGCTGTCCGTATAGGTTTTCGAGGCGTAATTGAAATGCGTCGTCGTGGTTGCGACGCCGATGGTCTTGCCGGCCAGGTCTTCCTTGGTCACGCCCTTGAGGGTCGAATCCTTGGGTACCGCGATCGCCGACGGCGTGTTGTAGTATTTGTGGGTGAAGTCGACCTTCTCGGCGCGCTCCGGCGTGATCGACATCGAGGCGACGATGGCGTCGAACTTGCCGGCCTGCAGAGCCGGAATGATGCCGTCCCAATCCTGGGCGACGAAGGTGCACTTGACCTTCATCTCGTCGCAGAGCGCCTTGGCGATGTCGATGTCGAAGCCCACGAGCTGGCCGTCCGAGGTCAGGTTGTTGAATGGGGGGTAGGCGCCTTCGGTGCCGATTCTCAGGGTCGTTTCCTGAGCCTGGGCGACGCCGAGCGTCAGCAGCGCAGCCGATGCGGCGAGCGCGATACGCAGTGCAATACGCATGATAGTCCTCTCTTTATGGCTCCCGGCCGTCGTTCCGGAACGGCTCTGTGGGGCGGTGCTTTTGACCGCCCGCTGGCGCGATACTCCCACTGTTTTCGGGAGAAAAGCAACTGTAAAACCGTTGCTTGCGGGATTTGCGGGTCCAGCCAATGCCGACGCCGGGTTAATGCATGTCGCCCAAAAGTGCGCAGCGGTTTTGGGACGACGACATGCATAAATAAAACAACCTGAAGCGCGTCGCATGAGGCCGTTCAGGCGCGACGCGCTTAGACAATGCAACGGCTGAAGAGGGCGGCTGACCCGGGCGAGGGCAGGGGCCTCAAGGTTTGAGGCCGGTCATGCGCTCGATGAAGTCGGCTATCCCTCCCGTGTCGTCGAGATCGAACACAGGCAGGCTTTCGCCGGCAACCGCGAAGTCGGCGGCAATCGCCACGATATGTCCGTCGTTCGCCGACAGCGGCGAGCGGTCCTTGGCCTCCCGCCGCCGGGTCTCGATCTTTTTGTGCGCCTCGCGCTTGTAGCCTTCGACCAGCACGATGTCGCACGGGGCCAACCGCGACAGGACCGTCTCCAGCGTCGGCTCGTCCTCACCGCGCAATTCATGCATCAGCGCCCAGCGTTTGCCCGACACCACCGCGACCTCGGTGGCGCCCGCCTGGCGGTGGCGATAGCTGTCGGCGCCAGGCTTGTCGATGTCGAACTCATGGTGGGCATGTTTGACCGTCGACACTGTCCAGCCGCGCCGGACGAGCTCTGTGACCAGCTTCTCGGTCAGTGTGGTCTTGCCGGAATTCTTCCAGCCGGTGATGCCGAAGATGTTCATGGGCCGATGCTCTGCAACAGACGCTCGGCCACCGCAAGGTCGTGCGGTGTGTTGATGTTGAAGAACGGGTCGATCTCGTCACTGCCGTGGGTCAGCAACGGAAATTCCACTTCGACACAGTCGTGCCGCTCGATGAAGGCGGAGACGCGCCTGTTGTCCTCGTCGATCAGGAAATGGCGCAAGGCCTCACGCAGCCCGAGCGGCCACAGCGCAAAGGTCGGATGCCGCCTGCCGCCGGAACTGGCAACAGCGATGGAGCCTGGTCGCTCGTCAACAGCCGCAGCCAGCCTCTCGACCAGGTCCACCGGCAGGAACGGCGTGTCGCCGGCGGCCGTCGCCAATGCCTTGAAAGCGGTATTCGCTGCCGCCCATTCGAGGCCGGTGAGAATTCCGGCCAGCGGTCCGGCATAGCCTTCCACCGCATCGGCGAGAACCGGAAGACCGGCCGCGGCGAAGCGCGCCGGGTCACTATTGGCGCTGACCGCCAGCGATCCGACCTGCGGCGCCAGGCGGGCAACGACATGGTCGAGAAGCGGACGCTCGCCAAGCGCCAGCAAAGTCTTGTCGCCGCCGCCCATGCGCCGTGACAGGCCTCCGGCCAGGATAATTCCTGCAATGTCTTGGCTCATGGCCAACCTATATGCCGTCCGGCGCCATGTCGGGTCCAGCGCTTTCGGCCGCCGGCTTCTGCCGGCCGACGACCCGTTCGCGATAGAGCGCGTAGAGGCCGGAGCCGATGATGATGGCGGAGCCAACGATCATCGGCAGGTCGGGGACATCGCCGAAGATGATGAGGCCAAGCAGCATCGACCAAAAGAGGGCGGTGTAGCGGAATGGCGCAATGAAGGAGATGTCGCCGGCCCGCATTGCCATGATGATGAACTGGTAGCCGATCAGCACCAGCACCGCCGCCAATGCCAACAGTGCCGTGCCTTTGCCGGACATCGGCGTCCAGCCACCCATCGGCGACAGCAGCACGGCGCCAACGATGGTCATGGCGATTGCCGTTGCCGTCGACACCAGCAAGGTCGGGATAGCCCTCGGGATGCGCTTGGTGGCGAGGTCACGTACTGCGCAACAGGCGACGCTGACGAGTGCGTACAGCGAATAGACGCTGAAGCCTTCGAAGCCTGGCCGCACGATGATCAGCACGCCGCCGAAGCCGACCGCGATCGCCAGCCAGCGCCGCCAGCCGACCGCTTCGCTGAATACGAGTGCCGCCCCCATCGTCACCGCCAGCGGCAGCGCCTGCAGCACCGCGGAGACATTGGCGATCGGCAGATGCGCCAATGCGACAAGGAAGGCGACGGTGGCGCCGGCCTCGGCGACCACGCGAAGCGCCACCAGCGGCTGCAGCATCGAGCCCGGCCGTGCGAGCGCACCTTGCTGCCAGGCGAGCAGACCGACGAGCAGCGACGCAAAGGCGCCGCGCACCAGCATGACCTGCGCCATGTTCATCGATTCCGAGGAGAACTTGGTGATGGCGTCGTTGAGGGTGAAGCCGATCATGGCCACCATCATGCACAGCGCGCCGCGAATGTTTGGGGAAAGAGGCAAGGGCGTTACCGGTTTTGCAAGAGCAATTCCAGAAAAGTGTGAAACGGTTTTCCGTCCGGAATTGCGTGAAAACAAAGAATAAAGCGGTTCGACGTTTCGGCGAAACGGTGAACCGCCCAAGCCTGTAGCAGCCGGCGGCAAGACAGCAACGTCAAAGAAATAGGCCACGGATTTTCACCCGTGGCCCACAAAATCGCTAAGAGGGCTGGCCGGATGACCAGCAGGCTCATTTCGGGGTCAGCACCTCGGTGCCGCTGCCGTTCTTGCCGGCGATGGTCCACAGGCCGTGCAGCGAGCCGTCATCCTCTACCTTGTAGACGACGAGACCGATTTCCTTGCCCATGACATAGCCGGCGGAGAAGGCATCGTCGTTGCGCATGCAGATGCCGTCCGACGATGATCCGCCCGTCTCCCAATGGATGGTGCAGGTGGTCTCGCTGGTCAGCGTGATGGTGGCTTCGCCGCCATATTTCGAGCCGTCGAAATTGGTGCCCGCAACGGTGTAGCTGCCACCGATGGACTGTGCTGCTGCCGGCGCGGCGGCAAACCCAAGCATTGCAAGAGAAAGTAAGAATGTGCGCATGTCGTATTCCCCCAAACCGAGCGACGAGCCGCTATAGGCCGAAATTTAGGGCGGAACGCGATGGCGGTAAATCGGGTTTGCAGCGTCGAGAGCGATTTATTACCAGTGTTGCTCAGCCCCATGCAGGCTGTCGCCGATAGCGCCGACCAGTGGGTCGTACTTGGCCTTGAGCGAGGCGGGATATTCGATCCAGACTGTATGGATTGCATCCTCTTTTTCGAAGACGATTCGGGTATAGAAGATCTTGTCGCCTTTGGTGCTTGAGACCACTGCCCAGTTCTTACCGGTTTTGCTGTAAGTGACCTTTTCCCCAGAGTCAGGGTCGGCTTTTTCCTTTTCAACCAGACTGTCGGGCGTATCTTCCGTCAGCTTGTATCCGCCGTAACAGGACAAGCTCGCACCATCGGGGCTAAGCCATTTTCGACCGTCGCCATTGAGGGACTCAGGCATCGGCTTGCTGAAAATCTGGCTCGGGAACGTGCACACCGTGCCATAGCGCGCATTGATGTAGGTGAACGGCTTTGCGAGCGCCACTGTGGTCGCCAATGATAGGGCCACGACCAGCGCTGACAGCCCGGTTTGGCAAACACGCTGCATGGAAATCCCCCTCGCTTCCAACGGAAGCATTCTGCACCAAATCTCGGAAAAAATCAGCCGCCGGTGACGCTCATATGCCTCGATACCGAAGGGCGGCTGGTGCGGCGGTCGATGATGAAATCATGGCCCTTCGGCTTGCGGCCGATCGCTTCGTCGATGGCAGCAGCGACCAGTTCGTTGCCTTCGGACGCACGCAGCGGGGCGCGCAGGTCGGCGGCATCCTCCTGGCCCAGGCACATATAGAGCGTGCCGGTGCAGGTCAGCCGCACGCGGTTGCAGCTTTCGCAGAAATTATGCGTCATCGGCGTGATGAAGCCCAGCCTGCCGCCGGTCTCTGCGACATGGACGTAGCGGGCCGGACCGCCGGTCTTGTAGGGGATGTCGCTCAGCGTGAACTGGCGCTCGAGCGAAGCGCGCAGCAGCGACAGCGGCAGATACTGATCGGTGCGGTCGGCGTCGATCTCGCCCATCGGCATGGTTTCGATGACGGTCAAGTCCATGCCGCGGCCATGCGCCCAGCGCATCATCTCCGGCAGCTCGACGTCGTTGAAGTCCTTCAGCGCAACGGCGTTGAGCTTCACCTTCAGCCCCGCCGCCTGCGCGGCATCGATGCCTTGCATGACCTTGCCGAGATGGCCCCAGCGGGTGATGGCGTGGAACTTGTCGGCATCGAGCGTGTCGAGCGAGACATTGATGCGCTCGACACCGCAATCGGCAAGCTCGGCGGCAAAGCGCGACAGCTGCGAGCCATTGGTGGTCAGCGTCAACTCTTCCAGCGCGCCGCTCTTCAAGTGCCGCGACAGCTGGCGCACCAGATGCATGATGTTCTTGCGCACCAGCGGCTCGCCGCCGGTGAGGCGCAGTTTGCGCACGCCCTTTTCGATGAAGACGGTGCAGAGCCGGTCGAGTTCCTCGAGCGACAGCAGGTCCTTCTTGGGCAGGAACGCCATGTCCTCGGCCATGCAATAGGTGCAGCGGAAATCGCAGCGGTCGGTGACCGACACGCGCAAGTAGCTGATCGTGCGACCGAAGGGATCGATCATGTCCATGCGTTCAAGCGTTTCCAATGCTGCGAGTGGTGCCGTTATATACGGCTATGTGATACGATCCAACCCGCCATTCAAGATAGCCGCTCTCGATCTTTGGTGACATTCCCCGGCCGACATCCGATGTCGGCCGGGTCCAAATGGCCTTTTCCGCTCGCGCGAAGCAGCGTAGGGAAGGGCGGATCGATGCGGGATGCAGAACAATGACGGCGCCGAAGGAACTCAGGGTCTCGAAGGACAGAAAACTGCTGTCCGTCACCTTTCCCGATCATCGGCCGTTCGAACTGCCGGCCGAACTGCTGCGCGTCGCTTCACCCTCGGCCGAGGTGCAGGGCCATTCGCCGGACCAGCGGGTGACGGTTCCCGGCAAGCGTAACGTTGCTATCCTGAAGATCGAGCCGGTCGGCAACTACGCCGTGCGCATCACCTTCGACGATTTTCACGACACCGGCATCTTCACCTGGAATTACCTGCACACGCTTGGCCACGAAAAGGACGCGCGCTGGAATGCCTATCTCGCCGAGCTCCAGGAGAAGGGACTGAGCCGCGACCGCTAGTTCGGCACTGTCGGCAAAACGTCATTGACTGGGGGTAACGCTGGCAACAGTTCGGAGACGGGAAAATGTCTGACATCACCACGGTCGAACAGCTCGAAGCCCTCTACGGCCTGCCCGGCGAAGCGTCGACGGTCAAGGAACTCGACCACGTCATTCCCGAATATGCCGCCTTCATCGAAGCCTCGCCTTTTGTCGCTTTGGCGACGAGCGGGCCGGAAGGGCTGGACTGCTCGCCGCGCGGCGATCTCGCCGGCTTTGTGCGCATGCATGACCCGAGAACGCTGATGATGCCGGACCGACGCGGCAACAACCGCGCCGATTCGCTTAAGAACATCATCCGCGATCCGCGCGTCGGACTGCTGTTTCTTGTGCCGGGTTCGGGCACGACGCTGCGCGTCAACGGCCGCGCCCGCATCACCACCGACGCCGCGCTTTGCGCCTCCTTCGCCGTCGAAGGCAAGCCGGCGCGCTCGGTCACCGTGGTCGATGTCGATTCGGTCTATTTCCAGTGCGCCCGCGCGATCGTCCGTTCGGAGCTGTGGAATCCGGCAAAGCACGTCGACCCGAAATCGCTGCCGACACCCGGAACAATCCTGGAAGTCACCAGCCGCAAGAACATCGATGCCGGTACTTACGACAAGGAATGGCCGGAGCGGGCGAAGAAGACGATGTGGTGAGGTGGGAGGCGCGTGGATCGAACGGCTCAGGTATCCTTCAGCACGTCATAGATCTTGCGCATCTGTTCGCCGATCATATCGCACTGTTCCGCTGTCGACTGGCTCATCGCCTTTTCGATCAGCGCCATATGCACCTTCAGCGCCTTCATCAAAAGCTCCGTGCCGGCCTCGGTAAGCGTCAGCCGCAGCACGCGCTTGTCCTTCTCATCGCCTTCGCGGCGCAGCAGGCCGCGCGCCTCGAGCTGCGGCAACAGCATGGTGATGTTGGAGCGGCCGACCAGCAGTTTGCGGGCGAGATCGTGCTGCGACATGCCGGGATGGCGATAGAGGTTCATCAGCACGTCGAGCTGCGCCGGCTTGAGATCCAGCGGCGCCAGCTTTACCGCCAGCGCACGCTCCAGCACATGGCAGGCGCGCGCCACCGCGACCCAGTTGCGAAAGCGCGGGTTGTCCCAGGGCAGCTCTTGTTTAATGTTCATGTTTGAACTATTATGTTCATGCTTGAACGGAATGGATGGATCGCCACTATGGCATCATTTGGACTGAAGGTCATCCGGGGCGTGTTCGGCGCGGCCGAGCTTGTGGCGCCGCGTCTGAGCGGGCGCGCGGCCTTCGAACTGTTCTGCCGCACGCCGAGCGTGAAGGCGCTCAGCGACGGCGAGCGGCGTGCGGTCGACCGCGCCGCCGGCTTCATGGCCGAGGCGCGCCATCATCGGCTGACGACCAAGGCCGGCTGCGTCATGGTGCACGAATTCCGGCCCGAGCCGGGCAGGGCGTCCGCCGGCACGGTGCTGGTGGTCCATGGCTGGCGTTCGCGCACGGAATATATGCGGGCGCTGATCGAAGGCTTTCGCGATGCGGGCTACCGGGTCGCCTCGCTCGACCTGCCGGGCCATGGCCAGTCGCTGGGCCGTCATCTCAATATGGTCAATGCGGTCGAGGCGGTCAGGGTCGCCGGCGAATGGTTCGGTCCGTTCAAGGCGATCGTCGGCCATTCCTTCGGTGGCGCCGTCGCCGCCAATGCCATTGCCGGTTCGATCAAGGGTATCCAGCCCGTCGCGGCCGAGCGGCTGGTGCTGGTCGCCGCGCCAAGTTCCCTGCCGGCGATCTTCGCCGACTTCAGCCGCATGCTCAATGTCGGTCCGCGTTCGCAGGTTTCCATGGCCGATCAGGTGAAAAGGCTGTCGGGCCGGCCGCTGCATGAATTCACCGGCGACCGCCAGTTGGCTGAGGCGCCGGTGCCGACGCTGGTCATCCACGCGCCGGACGACCGCGAAGTCCCCGCCGATCATGCCACACGTTATGCCGGCGCCGGCAGCCATGTGCGGCTGCACTGGGCCGATGGGCTCGGCCACCGTCGCATTCTCGCCGACAAAGGTGTTGTCGAACGCGCTGTGACTTTTGTCAAAAACGAGCGCGAGCTGATACTGCATTGATTCCAATGGGTGTATTGTCGACTCCGACAACGCCGGAGCGGTGAGCTAACCGTTCTTCTTGCCGCCCGGCTCGACGGGCAATCCGGCCGCCTTCCAGGCGGTATAGCCGCCAAGGATGTGCTTGACCGGCGACAGCCCCATATCCTGCGCCGTCTTGGTGGCCAGCGCCGAGCGCCAGCCGCCGGCGCAGAAGAAGACGAAGCTTTTGCCCGAGGCAAAGAACGGCTTGTGGTAAGGGCTTTCGGGATCGATCCAGAATTCCAGCATGCCGCGAGTGACATGTTTGGCGCCGGGGATCTGGCCGTCCCGCTCGATCTCGCGTGGATCGCGCAGGTCGACGAAGATGGTGTCCTCGTCGTCGAGCAGCCCGGCCGCTTCCTCGGGCGAGACCACCTCGATCTCGGCATTGGCCTCGTCGAGCAACTCGCGATACCCTTTTTTCACGGATGATCCCTCCCGGCGCATTTCGCCGCCGACTGGATTTCCAGCACAAGCTCCGCGCTTTGTCACGCTGTTCCGACCAGCCCCTGCCACGCCGCCATCGCTCCGGCCACTGTGGCCATCAGCGCTTCGCACGAGGCGCCGTCGCGGGCCTGGATCGACATGCCGTGCTGGACCGTCGCATAGAAGGTCGCCGCCGCGTTGCTGTCGAAGCCCGCCGGCAATTCGCCTTCCGCCACACCGCGTTCCAGCCGTCTCAGCAAGAGGGTGTGGTTTTCGGCGCGGCGGCGGCGCAAATCATCGCAGATCGCGCCGCTGCTGGAATCCTGGTGCAGTGCGCCCAGCGCGATGAGACAGCCCTGCGGGCGGTCGTCCTGAGAGTACGCTTTTGCCGTCTGGCGCAGGAAATTCTCGATCGCCTGGCATGCCGTCGGCGCTTCGTCCAGCGCGCTCCAGATCTCGGTGCCTTCGTTGCGGGTGTAATACTCGGTCGCTTCCAGAAACAGCGCCTCCTTGCTGCCGAAGGCGGCATAGAGGCTGGGCGAGCTGATCCCCATCGCCGCGGTCAGGTCGGCGATCGAGGTGCCCTCATAGCCTTTGGCCCAGAACAGCTCCATCGCCTGCCGCAAGGCGGCGGTTCGATCGAAGGTGCGGGGACGGCCTCTTTCCGGCATGACGATCTTTTCTGTGTTGATCGATACATAATTCACTTGACGTCGCCAGGCAAGGTTGCCAGATATTTATATATCGATCGTTACATAAACGGAGAAATGACATGTCAACGAACGGATTGAACGGCAAGGCAGCACTCGTCACCGGCGGCAGCCGCGGCATAGGTGCTGCGATAGCAAAACGGCTAGCGGCCGATGGCGCCGACGTCGCTATCACCTATGTCAACAGTGCGGCGCCGGCCCAAGCTGTCGTCGCCGAGATTATAGCGGCAGGTGGTCGCGCGATCTCCATCCAAGCCGACAATCGCGACGCTGCCGCCATCGAAAATTCGGTCGCCGAGGCGGTGAATGCCTTCGGCCGGCTCGACATCCTGGTCAACAGCGCCGGCATCTGGCGCGCGGCGCCCATCGAACAGATGTCGCTGGCCAACTTTGACGAGACCATTGAGGTCAATCTGAGAGCGCCGTTCGTGGCCTCGAAGGCGGCAGCGGCTCACATGGGCGAGGGCGGCCGCATCATTTCGATCGGCAGCAATCTGGCCGAGCGCGTCACCGACACCAGCCTCAGCGCCTATTCGACCAGCAAGGCTGCGCTGGTCGGCCTGACCAAGGCGCTGGCGCGAGACCTCGGTCCGCGCGGCATCACCGCCAACGTCGTTCATCCCGGTTCGACCGACACCGACATGAACCCGGCCGAAGGCCCGCATGCCGAACACCAGCGGCGGAAGATGGCGACGCCCCGCTTCGGCAAGGCTGACGAGATCGCCGGCATGGTTGCCTGGCTCGCCGGTCCGGAAGGGCGCTTCGTCACCGGCGCCGCGCTCACCATCGACGGTGGCGCCAACGCCTGAAGCAGCGGCCGCTTTGACCGGTCTGGAGCGGCAACGCCGCTCCAGACGTCACGATGTTGTGAAACCGTTCTGCAACAGGCCTGCGGAAATTTATGGAAGCTTAACGAAATCGGTATGAATCGGTATAGTAGCGCCTTACATCCGCCATGCGGTTGGCAAGATCGTCTAGCGGCGCGGAACGGGAGCCGGCTTGCAGCCGGAGCGGGTGATTAATGAAATTCCTCGGAAATAAAGCCACCGTGATGCCGCTTGCAGTGGCGGCAGCACTGGCCTTCGGTGTGCCGCAGGCAAGCGCGCAAGGCCTGTTCGACATGCTGTTCGGCGGTGGCGTCAAGCACAGGCCGCAAGGCGAATTCCCGCCGCCGCCGAAGCGCAAGCCGAAGCCCGCCGTATCGGGCGGTGGCGGCACCAGGATCAGCAGCCCGTCCTACTACACCTACAAGGCCGACCGGCTGGTGCGCGTCGACTTTACCGCATTGGTGGCAGCACCTCCCCAGGTGGCAACAGCTGAAGACGCCGCCTTTGTTCCGTCGGCGACCAGCACCGCCTTCCGCGAAGCCGTTGCAGGCCTCAGCGACTATGAACTCTATGCCGAGCCCGATATCGCCAAGGCACTGATTGCCTATTACTCTGCCAATCCTGATTTCATCTGGGTGAACGAGGGCAATCCCAATGCCCGCGCCCAGGATGCGGTGCGGGTGCTTGGCGAAGCCGCAAGCTATGGTCTCACGTCGGCCGACTACACGGTCGAGGTGCCGGCAGCCAACGCATCGGCAGTCGATGCCGACGCCCATCTGAAGGAACTCGTCCGCTTCGAGATGGCGCTGTCGGCGCGCGTACTGCGCTATGCCCGTGACGCCCAGAGCGGGCGCGTCGATCCCAATCGCATCACCGGCTACTATGAATTTCCGCCGAAGCCGGTCGACATGGAAGGCGCGCTCAAGACGCTGGCCCACACCCAGGAAGTGCGCACCTACCTCGAATCGCGGCACCCGCAGAACGCGGAATATCAGGCGCTGCGCGTCGAACTTGAATCGCTGCAGGCGAGCGCCGAAAACGAAATCGTCGTCGATCCCAAGCTGTTGCTGAAGCCCGGCGAGACCAGCGCCGAACTGCCGAAGCTGCTGACGCTGATCGCGCGCAATCTCGACGACGAGATGGGCGGCGCCTATGGCGAGATCCTGTCTCGTCTCGGCACCAGCGATGTCTATGTTCCCGAACTGGTTCCGATCATCAAGGCCGTGCAGGTGAAGGCCGGCATGAAGGGCGATGGGGTCATCGGCCCGCGCACCGTCGCCTCGCTCGCCGGCACGTCCAAGGCCGACAGGCTGCAGAAGGTGCAGGTCGCGCTGGAAGAATTGCGCTGGATGCCGTCCGATCTCGGCAGCCCGCGGGTGTTCATCAACCAGCCCGCCTTCACCGCCAGCTATATCGACAATGGCGAGGAGAAGCTGAAGACCCGCGTCGTCATCGGCCGGACCACCAACCAGACCGCCTTCTTCTTCAAGGAGATCAAGCAGGTCGATTTCCATCCCTATTGGGGCGTGCCGCAGTCGATCATCGTCAACGAGATGCTGCCAAGGCTGCGTGGCGATCCGGGCTATCTCGACCGTGCCGGCTACGAGGTGACCGACTCGCGCGGCAGGCGGGTTCCCTCTTCCTCGGTCAATTGGGGCGCCTACGGCGCCAACATTCCCTACAGCGTGCGCCAGCAGCCGAGCGAAGCCAATGCGCTGGGCGAACTGAAGATCCTGTTCCCCAACAAGCACGCCATCTACATGCACGACACGCCGCAAAAATCCTTCTTCCAGCGCGATATGCGGGCGCTCAGCCATGGCTGTATTCGCCTTCAGGATCCACGTGGGATGGCGGCGGCGGTGCTCGGCGTCTCGGTCGACGACATCGCCGAAAAGCTCAAGCACGGCCATGCCAGCGAAGACGTGACACGCACGATTCCCGTCTATGTCTCCTACTTCACTGCCTGGCCGGACCTGTCCGGCAAAGTCGAATATTTCAACGATGTCTACGACCGCGACACGCGGCTGATGCAGGCGCTGGAAGCGACTGAAGCGGTGCGCTCGCCGACGAGCTGAAACCAGCGGAGTTCCTCGTTCAACGAACGAGGAACTCACTTTGTCTCTCTGGTTTTATTAGATTTTTGGCCGATGGACGGTCGCCCGTTTCCTGCGATCAGCGCTGGATGAGCGGACGCCGGAAGCCGGCGTCGCGGCCCGCGATCAGCCAATAGACCAGACCGGCTACGAGGCCGGCGGCGGCGATGATGCCGATATCGGCCCAGCGTCCGGCATCCTCTTCCGCGGCCGGCCAGACCAGGAAAAAGCCGGCTGCAGCGGCAGCGGCGCCAAACAGCATGTGCACCAGGAAATTGCGCAGGGCAAAGAATTCGGCGAGCAGCGCGAAGATCAGCGTCTGCAGGCCGGTCAGCACGATCGTCAAGAAATAGACGACCATGCCGAGCGGCGGCCACAGCAGCACGACAATGGGCGAAAATTGCATGGCGCCGAAATAGTCCGGCGCGTTGGGCAATACGGCGAGTGCGCAATATATCGCCACGACCGCGAACAATCCGATCAGCACCGAAACGAAATAGCCGGCAAGCATCATCAGGATGCGCTTCAAAACATGCTTAACCATGGCCATGCACCCCCGTGCCCTGCAACTGTTACGCGCACTCAGCCATCAAAGGCGGATCGGCGCAAGAGTGCATCCAGCAGTGCTTTGCGGCAAATCTTCAGGCGCCGCCGCATAGATGTTGCGAATCCGGCAAAATCCATGTGCCTTTTATCGTGAGGTCGACGCCGTAATAGACCCGCCCGCGCTCGTCGCCCTGCGGACAATCCCTCGGGATCGATATCAGGCACATGACGACAGGATCGCCGGCTTTCGAACTGGCAAGGCCAGGCTCCCGCTCGTAGGAAACCCCGGCGCCGCCATTGCTGAACCGCGTCACACTGCCGGCTTCAGGACTGGCCGTTTCCAGCGGGTCGTCGCCAAGCCGCGTAGTCAGCGCCGTGATGTGGGTGAAGGCGCATTGCCCGATCGACGAGGGCAGGGGCTGGTCGGGGCTGCCTGGATGGCGGGCTGCGGTGTCGAGCGCCTTCTTGCCGATCAGGGCGATGTTGTAATCCTGCACCCAGGACGGCGCATTGCCGTAGGTCTGCAGCGCATTGTTCTGGGCGCTGACGATGCAGGCGGCATCCTGCCCGCAGGCGTTCCTGTCAGTGATGAGCGCACGGGCGATCTTGCGCTTGTCGCGGCCAAAGGCTGGCTCGAAACCCGTAAAGGCCTTGGCGACCAAGGCATCAATTGCCGACAGTTGCGGGTCGGCACAGATCGCCTTTTCCACCGGCAGGCTGGCTTTGCGGCAGTCGAAGGATGGCCCGTCGGCACGCGCTGGACCAAGGCAGACCGCCGCGCCAGCCAGTGCAACGACAAGCGCAAGCGAGTTGGCAATTCGATTGGAAGAAAGCATGGTCGCCCCGTTGTCCGACAACTGCCACCATCGTAGGCAAAAAACGCGGCGGACGGAATTGCCGAAGCGGTGCGGTATCAGCGCTATTTCGGTTCGGCTGTTACGGGATCGAAGGTGATTTCGACTTTCGCCTTGTCGGCGGTGTAATAGGTGACGGTGTACCCGTCCTTGTCCCAGTCGACCTCCTTCACATAGCGAAAGCCGTCGCGCTGCTCGACCTTGGCGATGATTGCCGACAGTTTCTGGGCATTCGTCGGCGGCAGTGGGCTGTCATCCGCGGCAAAGGCCGTCGAGCCGGCCAGAAGAACGACGACGCCGGTCGCCAGAACAAGATTTCGCATGATTACCCTCATTTCACGTTGGTATGAACCGCACCGGAAACTCGCAGGCAGCACAGTTTGTTCCGAGTGCTGACGTCGCGCAGGTTCCGTGAAGCCCTGGATCGCCGCGCTCAGAGCTACGGCACGCCAATATTTGCGCCAACCGCCGGCCAACCATGAGTGCTGCCACGGCCCGCGCTGGACAACCCGATGGTGGTAGAGCTTTGCCCAAGACCCTGCTAGACTTCTGGTCCTGGCGGGGTGGCATGGCGCGCCAACCCCGCCGGAATCTTCATCTCTCAGCGCGCGGCGAAGTGTTTCAGGAACGGGTCGTCGCCTGTGCTGGACCAGAACCAGAAGGGAGCGGGGGCTCGAACATGGCTGTACGGAACTACACCCGTCAGCTGGCGACAATCATTTCTATCGATGCCGTCGGGTTCTCCCGGCTGATGGGCATCGACGACGAGTCTGCTGTCGCGGCATTCGAGGAACGGCGCGACATCATCGCCGACAGCTGTGGCACATTTGGCGGCCGCACGTTCGGCGACGCCGGCGACAGCATCATGGCCGAGTTCGGCAATCCGATCGAGGCGTTGCGCGCGGCCTTTGATTTCCAGGGCCGCATCGTCGCCCTCAACGCCGAGGTTGCCGACGATATGCGCATGCCGTTTCGCGCCGGCATCAACACCGGCGACGTCATCGTGCGTGGTGGCCGCCTCTACGGCGACGACGTCAACATCGCCGCGAGAATCCAGGAATTCGCGCCGGGCGACGGTCTCGCCGTTTCGGAGACGACCTGGCACCATGTGAAGGACAAGACGGCGGCCGAATTCACCGATCTCGGCGAATTCAGGCTGAAGAACATCGCCTTGCCGGTGCGCGTTCTGATCGCCGGCCGCAGCGGCAACGGATCCTCGCCGGCGGCGTCGTTCGCGGCCATTCCCCAGGCCAATGCGCAGCAGAAGCTGTCGTCCAAGGGGCCGCCGGCGATCGCCGTCCTGCCCTTCCACGCCGATGGCGGCGAGCATGACATCGGCTACATGGCCGACGGCATCGCCGAGGACATCATCTATGGTCTATCCAACACCAGATGGCTCTCGGTCATCGCCAAGGGCTCCAGCTTCCAGTTCCGCGACGACACGCTGGGCACCCGGGTGATCGGCAACGCGCTCGGCGCGCGCTACATCGTCAGCGGCACGCTGATGCGCAATGGTGGCCAGATCCGCCTCAACACCTCGCTGGCCGACGCGTCCAACGGGCGGCTGGTGTGGTCGCAGCGCTTCGATCGCGATCTGGTCGACATCTTCAACCTGCGCGACCAGATCGGCGCTGAGATTGTTTCGATCCTCGACAAGGAGGTCGACCGGGCGGAACAGGCACGCACCTTCCAGGTTCCCTGGGAAAGCCTGGAGACCTGGCAACTGGTGCGACGCGGCCGCTGGCACATGAACCGGCGCACCCGTGGCGACACCGAAACCGCACTCGAGTTCTTCCAGAAGGCGTACCGCGAGGACGCCAACTCGAGCGCCGTGCTCAATGAACTGGCGTGGTGGTATTTCTGGCGGGCATGGCTGCGTTTCGGCGACAGCGACGATTTGAACAAGGTCGAGCAGTTTGCCCGCAAGGCGTTGCTGGTGGACAGCCTGGATGCACGCCCGCACGCCCATCTCGGCGCCGTCGACATCATGCGCGGCGAACCGCGATCGGCCGTCGACCATTTCGAGGAAGCGATCCACATCAATCCGAGCTTTGCCTTCGCGCGCTCGGCCATGGGCAGCGCCCAGCTGCTGCTCGGCAATGCCGCGTCAGCGATACCGTTCTTTCTCGATACCGAGCGATTGAGCCCGTTCGACCTCTACCGCTTCCACAATCTGGGGGAACTGACGGCGGCCTACTGTTTGGTCGAGAACTGGCCGGCGGCGATCGCTGCCGCCGATCGCTCGCTCAACCTGTCTCCCGGCTATTTTTATTCCAGGTTCCTGAAGATCGGCGCGCTGATGCGAAGCGGCCGGCCGGAACAGGCGCGGCGCGAGATGACCATTTTCACCACCCGGCATCCTGATTTTTCAGAACAGCGTGTGCGCTGGATACCTTTCACCGACAAGGCCGCGAACGAGTTCCTCGTCGCCAATTTCCGACTGGCCAAATGAACATGGCGTCAATGCTGGCTGGAACATGGACCAACTGTGAAAAGATTCACATACGTGCAACCGATGCAAACCTAGGCGTTGAACGGCCGGCATCGCAATAACGTGGATAGCCGGGGGGCTTGAACGCGCATGACCGAACTGAAGTATTTCGACGCTATTCGCGCGGCCCAGAAAAACCAGCGCCCGCTGTCGGAAATGCCGCCCTTCGATCTCGGCCGGATCCGGAAGACAGGGCTGATTGCGCGCATCGTCGGGTCTCTGGCCGAAGACCCCCGCTGGGCGCTTTCCTTGTTGCGGCGTTTCCGGCCGACCGGCAAGCTCTTCGGTGTTCTCGTGGTCACCAAGAACGCCGATGTCCGCGACATATTGGAGCGCGGCGACGAATTCCAGACCCCATACGGCCCGGAAATGACCGAGCTTGCCCGGGGATCCAACTTCATCCTCGGCATGCAGGACGGCGCCGACTACCGGCGCATGAAATCGTCGGTGCTGAGTGCATTCCCGCCGGCCGAGGTCGAAGCCGCCGTCAGGCCGATCGCGGCGCGTCATTCGCAAGAGATCATGACGCGCGCCAGCCCCGGCTTCGATGCGATCTCCAGGTTGATGAAGATCGTCCCGGTGCACATCTGCCGCGATTATTTCGGCGTCGAGATGGACGATGAATCCGAATTCGCCGACTGGGCGATCGCGCTGAGTGCGCTGTTCTTTTCGGACCCGACGGCGAGCCCCGTCATGCGCGAACTCGCAGTGGTGGCGGGCGACCGTCTTCTCAAAGTCATCGATCGCTCCATCCAGTCGGCTAGGGACCGGGGCTTGAAGGCCGAGCAACCGCTGGCGAGGCTGGTTGTCCAGATGGATCAGGGCCGCCTGTCGCGGGATGACCTCAATTCGATCATGCTGGGCATGATCGCCGGCTTCGTCCCGACCAATGTGCTGGCCGCCGGCAATTGCCTCGACGTGATCCTGTCGCGGCCCGACGCACGGCAGGCTATCGATGCCGCATTGGCCGAAAACGATACCGCCAAGCTCGACAGGGCCGTCCTTGAAGCCATGCGCTTCAAGCCGATCTGGGTCGGCCCCTGGCGCTACACGGCCCGCGACGCGATCATCGGCAAGGGCACGCGCCGCGAGCGCCTGGTGAAAGCCGGCACGGTGGTGATGCCGGCGACGCTGTCGGCGATGTTCGATGCGGACGCCGTGCAGAACCCGGACCAGTTCGACACATCGCGCCCGCATCGCGACTACATGGTGTTCGGCCACGGCATTCATCAGTGCATCGGCGCCGAGATCGCCAGGATCCAGATCGGCGAAAGCCTGCGCGCCCTGTTCCAGAAGCAGGGCGTGCGCCGCATGCCCGGCAAGGCCGGGCGGATGACCCGCATCGGCGCCTATCCCGAAACCCTCAAGGTCGATTTCGAACGGGCAGAACTCTGCCGCACCGTAACGCAGTCCATGGTGACGGTGGTCTGCCCGGTCACCCGATCCGCGTCGCTGGATGCTGTCCGCGACAAGGTTGCCAGCCTCGGCAACCCGGCCGTCGAAGATATCCGCACCGCGCTCGACATTGCCGGCACCGTCCACTTCACCAGCCTGACCGTGGTCGGCACCGGCGAGATCGGCGCTGATTCCGGTCGGGAAAAAGGAGCTCTGGTTCTCGAGATTTCCGGTGACGGCAGCATCGACGATGTCATCGATGCGGTCACGCACGCCATCGGGCACCGGCTGCGGCCGATCTTCAAGGATGTCTGCGATCTGCGCGATGGCGGCGCATTGAACGATTTCCTGCGCAAGCACAATGTCGACATATCGCCGTCCTTCGGCAGCAATGCCGGACTGGTGTTTTCGGGCACGCCGGGGCACTCGGTCCAGCGTATCAAGGCCGAGCAGCAGCTTTTCGAAGCCGTGCGCGACATCGTCGAGCGGCCACGCAAAGGCGCCGGCAACGCTCCTGCCGTGCTCGCTGAAGTTCGCCAGCGTGTCCAGTCATTAGGGACGTTTGCCTGGGCGTTCGAGCCGGCCGAAAGCCTGCTCGAAAAGCCGCCGGGTCATTGGGGCCGTGCCCTGATGACGACGTTGCTGGTGCCGCCGGTCTTCGTCACGGTGGCGATCATCTGGGCTGCTTGCTGGTACATGACCTACGGTGTGGTGTTCGGCAGATCTATCGACATCAGTTCCCAGGAAATCTCCTTCACCGCCATAGCCGTAGCAATCACCTCACTTCTGTTGTCGGGACTTGGAGTGTTGGTGGCAGCGGCGCTGCTGGCGTTTTCGTGCTTGCTGGCGCTGCGACGCCGCGAGGACAGGGATCGGCCGGAAAGCACATCGATCGGCATATCTGAATTGAACGCGATACTCGTCAAGGAGGGCCACGCGGCACAAAACCATCTGACTGCGATTTCGACGATGAAGGCCGGCATTCTGCGGCGGCTGGCGCTCAGGTTTTCCTTCTACCTGATCTCGATAGCTGCCCAGAAGGTATTCAAGCCAGGCTTCCTCAACACAATCAACACCATCCATTTCGCCCGCTGGATACTGCTGCCCGCCTCCAACCGATTGATGTTCTTCTCCAACTACGGCGGCAGCTGGGAAAGCTATCTTGAGGACTTCATCGCCAAGGCGTCCGCTGGCCTGACCGGCGTGTGGAGCAACACCGTGGGCTATCCACGCACACGATGGCTGTTCCTGGACGGCGCGCGCGACGGCGATCGTTTCAAGCGCTGGGCGCGGCGCCAGCAGGTGCCGACCCTGTTCTGGTACTCCGCCTATCCCCAAATCAACACAGAGCGCATCCGGATCAATTCCCGGGTCAGGCGCGGCATTGCTTCCGCCGTCGGCAACGAGGCGCGCGACTGGCTGAGCTTGTTCGGTTCGCTACGGCGCCCGGCGAGCGAAACAACCACCGTTCAAAAGACCACTTCGCTGCTGGCCAATATCAGCTCTGCCTTTCCGGCGCCTCTCGAACAGCAGCTGGAAACCGGCGAGATCCAGTCCATCTTCTTCGGCCCGCTCGGCCCGCTCGCTTATTCGCATATGCTTGCGATCCGGGTGCCGGACAAGTTGCCGGCGCCCAAGCGCAGAGCCTGGCTCGATTTCGTTGTCGAGCAGACGAGTTTCGGCGAAGGCAGGCCCGCCGGGCGCGCTATGATAGTCGCCTTTGGTCCCGGTGGCCTGCGGCAGTTTGGGCTCGACGAGGGTGTGGAGGGCGATCCACTGGAAACATTTCCGATCGCCTTTCGCCATGGCATGGGCAACCCCGAGCGTGGGCGCATACTGGACGACCGAGGCCGCGACGGCCCGGACGAATGGGAGTGGGGGTCGCCGGAGAACCCTGTGGACCTGGTCATCGTCTGCTATGCTGAAGACCCGGGACGGTTGAAGACCGAGATTGCCACCGTGAGACGAAAGACGACCGGTGCAGGCATGAAGGTCGTCGCCGAACTGCCGCTCGCCGTAAACCGGGGTCCGACCGACACGAAGACGAAATCGTCCGACGGGGCAAAGCGTGACGATCGGTCGGAACGTGGGCCAGCCTACGAGCATTTCGGTTTCGCGGACGGGATTTCGCAGCCGATTGTCCGGGGCACGACCCGCGCCAGCAGGGGCGCCGCGCCCATGCATCTGGTCGCGCCCGGCGAGTTCCTGTTCGGCTATCGTGATGAGCATGGGTTCTATCCAGCCTCGCCCTCGGTAAGCGCATCACGCGATCGGACTGGAATCCTTTCGCAGGTGCGCCGTAGCCGGCTGATTCCGGGCCTGCCGCCACCGCCGCGCGATTTCGGGCGCAACGGTTCATTCCTGGTTATTCGCCAGTTCGAGCAGCACGTCGACGTCTTCAACAACTACTGCAAAAAGGCTGCAGCCTTGGTCGCGAGCCAACTCGGCAACCAAGCCATCACGCAAGACTGGATTGCCGCCAAGATGCTCGGCCGCTGGCAGAACGGTAGCTCGCTGGTGCGCAACCCCGATCATCCGGGACGCGTCATCGACAACAACTTCGCCGCTGGCGCCGAGGATCCGCAAGGCCATCGCTGCCCGCTTGGTGCCCACATTCGCCGTTCCAACCCACGCGACTCGCTGGGTGAGGACCGCGATACGCAGATCAATATCGGCAAGCGCCATCGTATCCTGCGGGTCGGCCGTACCTATGAGAAGCAGGACGGCAAGAATGGCAAGGTCGAAAAAGGGCTGCTGTTCATGTGCCTCAACGCCGACATAGAGCGCCAGTACGAATTCATTCAGCAGACCTGGGTTTCGTCGGCCACGTTCCAGGGCCTCGTCGCTGAAAAGGACCCGACGATTGGTTCGCGCAGCGGTGATGGCAGGTTCACCATTCCGTCATGGGAAAAGGTCACGATGCTCCGTGACATGCCGCAATTCGTCACCACCAAGGGTGGTGGATACTTCTTCATGCCCAGCCGCTCGGCGCTGCGCTACCTGATTTCGCGGCTCTGAGTCTTAGCCGGGGCTATTCGGGATCGGCGTCAGTCGTCGTCCTGCGATTCGGCGATATGGCGCAGCGCCCCGGTGTCGGTGATGCGCAGGCCGCCGCGTTTGATGGCAATGAACGAGCGGTTGCGCCAGTCGTTGAGCGTCTTGTTGACGGACTCGCGCGTGGCGCCGAGGAACTCTCCGAGTTCCGATTGCGAGATCGGGATCCAGCCGGCGCTGTCGGCCATCACCTTGGCCAGGAAGACTAGGCGTTTGGCGAGCCTCGCCTCGATGCCGAAGAAGGCCTGGTCGCCGAGTTCGCCGCTGACCCAGCGCAGCCGGGCGCACAGAAGTTCGATCATCGCGCGTGCCAGCGGTGGATTTCTCTCAATGCGATCAAAGAGTTGTGTCCTGCTGAGCGAAACCAGCTCGCAAGCGGTCAGGCAGATGGCGGTGGCGGTGCGTGGCCGCCCGTCAAGCGCGCCGATCTCGCCGACGAGGCTGCGCGACAGCTCGATATTGGCCACCAGCTTCTGCCCGCCAGGCGAATAGATCGAGATTTCCACCGTGCCGCTCATCACCCCGTAGATCCGGTCGGCGGCATCTTCCTGGACGAACAGATGCTGGCCGGCGGCGTAGCGCTCGACCTTGCAGCCGCTGAACAGGATATCGAACAGCTTTGGATCGATGCGTGCCAGGCGCGGCAGATCGTTTCTGTCGTTTGGGCCGCCAAAAGCCATGTTCCAAATTCCCAATTGCCGCAATCGGCGAAGTTTAAGGGCCGAAGTCTAAGGCAAGAGTGCACCGCGTCAAAGGCCGGCGTTCATCCCTTGCGATTACGCCTTGTAAAGGCTTGGCGCAGTGGTCGCGCCCAGTGCCTGGCTCGTGCCGGGCGGAAAGCCGCCTGCACGCGCGGCGAGAGGAGCCGCGCGTGCAGGCGCCAACTGATAAAAATGGATAGGTGATAAAATTTCTGTAAAACCGAGCGGCCGCAATGGCCCTTCCACCCGTTGCGATAGGTGGGCGCAAACAGCGTGAGCGTCTGTGACGGAGATCACATACGGCATCGCTGAAATAATGCGAGCGTCATACATCGCGCGAGCGACTGCGGCAAAGACATGCCGACGTTGCACTCCGGTCATCTTCGACGCGAGTTGATTTGTTTCCTTGCCTGCCAATCAGAAATGCACCAGTCTAAAATGGGGCAATACAGTTATTTACTTCGACAGAACCTTTGGGGGCGACTATGCCGGTCAGCAGAGAGCAGCGAATCCGTCAATATCTCGATCTCGTCACCGGGGGCGAGGGGACTGAATCGGTCCTCGGCAACGTGGAGACGATGGCAGGCGGCGCTCTGGAATCCCTTGCGCCTGCGGAAGCCGGCAAGACGGAGGCGGCGTTTGAATCGGCGCGCGCTGGCATGGAGAGCCTCGCGCGGGGCGCCGAAGTCGCGCCCGAGCAGCTTTCCGATCTGGAAGCCATAATCATCCCGGAGTTGCGGCCGGTCTATGACATCAAGGATGGCACCTTTACGACGCTGACTTTCGACGGCGCTCCGACACCTGGCCATTCGCTGTGGACGAAGCTTACCAGCGAGGCCGCATTGAAGCAGCGCATCGAAGCCGCCCTGCCGGCGATCGGGCGTATCGAACTGTTGTGGAACACCAATATCCCTTACGGCGGCACGGGCTTCGTCGTCGGCCGCAACCTGTTGATGACCAATCGTCATGTGGCGCAGATATTTGCGGACGGCCTTGGCGACTGCAATCTGCAATTCATCAACGGCCGCGCCGCCGGCATCGACTTCAAGCGCGATTCGGCGGCGGGAAACGTCTTCAAGATCCGCAATGTCCGGATGATCCATCCCTATTGGGACATGGCGATCCTCGAAGTCGAAGGCCTGCCCGACAACATCACGCCGCTGTCGCTCGCGGTCGCCGACGCGCGCGATATGCTGCGCCAGGAAGTCGTCGCCATCGGCTATCCCGCGTTCGACAATCGCAACGCGGTCGACGTCCAGAACGAGCTCATGCGCAATCGTTTCCAGGTCAAGCGCCTGCAACCGGGCATGCTGCAGGGCGGCTTCGATACGGAGAGTTTCGGCAAGATCGTCAGCGCGGCGACACATGATTGCTCGACCACTGGCGGCAACTCCGGTACCGCCATGATCAACCTCGCCACCGGCGAGGTCGTGGCGCTGCATTTCGCCGGCCGCTATCTCGAGCGTAACTACGCCGTGCCGACCGGCGCGCTGGCCAAGGACCAGCGTGTCGTCGACCTCGGCCTCAATTTCGCCGGCGCCGCCAGCGGCGGCCCAAACGATTGGGGCGCATGGTGGAACAAGGCGGACAGCGGGTCGCCGGCCGAGGGCGTAAACCTGGTTGAAGTCGGCGGCGTCCAGCAGATCCCGGGCGTCGCCACCCAGACGCCTCCATCCGGAGGCGTCGTCGTTTCGCCGGGCGGCAGCGTCACTTTCGAAGTGCCGTTGCGCATCACCGTCTCGCTCGGCGCAACGCCTGCCCATGAAGCGGTCACGGAATCGGTCGAGCTCGAAGCGGCCAAGTCGACCCCTCCAGGCGGCGCATTCGTTCCCAAAACGGTCGCGGACTATGCCGGCTATAAGGGCTACGACGAGAAATTTCTCTCTGGCGGCACTAAACTCGCGCCGGTCGTTGTGCCGATGCCTGAGGCCACCGACCTCTCCGTGCTGGCGCCGCTCAAGGCCGGCGGCACGCAACTCGACTACCAGAATTTTTCGCTCAAGATGCACGCCAAGCGGCGGCTGGCGCTGTTCACCGCCTCCAACGTCACCGAGGAGAGCAATCTGCGCGAGCCGGAAAAGGGCCGCAACTATTCGCGCGGCGGCCTGTTCAGCGAGCGCTGGTTCCCGGATCTGCGGCTCGACGACAAGTATCAGATCCCCGACGTCTTCTACACCCAGGATCAGGGCGCCTTCGACAAGGGCCATATCGTCAGGCGCGATGACGTGGCCTGGGGCAGCACCTTCGAGTTGCTGCTCAGGGGCAATGTCTGTTCCTTCCATGTCACCAACTGCTCGCCCCAGGTCGAAGGCTACAACCGCTCCGACAGGGGCGAGAAGAACTGGGGCGATCTTGAGAACCACGTCCTGTCGGAGGCGGCGAGCGAACGGCTGTGTGTCTTCGCTGGCCCGGTGCTCGCCGATGACGACCGAACCTTTGCCGGCAAAGGCCCCAAGGGAACAAGTCTTCGCGCGCCGGTGCCGCGCCGTTTCTGGAAGGTGATCGTGGCGCGCGTCACAGACGGGCTCGCCAGCTATGGCTTCGTCCTCGAACAGGATCTGTCGGACACGGAGCTGGAGTTTGCCGTCTCCGACGAATTCATCGGCGCCATGTACCCGCTAACCGAAATCTCCGAAATGACCGGCATCACCTTCGACAAATCGATTGTCGACGCCGACCAGTACGAAACGGTTCGTGGCGGCGAAATTGCAATGCGGGCGGGATCACGCAAGCGGAAGAAGAAGGCTTAGGGTCGGAGGGAATCCCATGACCGAATGGACGCACTCCGAACTGAACAGTCTCAACCGCATCCTCGCCAACCTCTACCCGATGATCGGCGACGGCGTGCGTGTTGCCAAAGGTGTCGGTCTTTCGACTGCCCAGATCGCCTTTGACAACAAGGCGATCAACAACTGGTTTGCGATTGTCCAGCGCGCAAAGCAGGAGACCAGGGCCGATGACCTCGTCGCCTTTGCACTCGATGAGAATCCCGGCGACCAAGCACTGCTGCAGGCAAAGCAGCACGCCCCGCCGCCGCCGGTCGAAGGCCCCGCGACCGCCAATTGGAGCGGCGCGACGGCGCCGGCCCAGCTCGAAAAAATCCTTGGCGACAAGAGCACGCTGGTGCCGATCAGCTATCTCGAACTCGGCCTTGTCAGGGCAAGATCGGTGGTGCGCATCAAGCGTGCGGATGGCAGCTCCGGCACCGGCTTCATGACCACCGGCGGGATACTGATCACCAACAACCATGTCTTGCCTGACGACGCTTCATTGGCGGGCACGGTGGTCCAGTTCAACTATCAGCGCACCGTTGCCGGGCTCGACGCGCCGCTCGACCAGTTCGACATCGACACCGCCGTGCCTCTTCGTACCTCCAACGACAATGATTGGTCAGCCGTCCGCATCAAGGGCGATGCTTCCAAGTGGGGCGAGCTGGACATGAAGCCCATGGCCGTGAAGGTCGGCGATCACGTCAATATCATCCAGCATCCCGGCGGTGCGCAGAAACAGATTTCGTTCGTCGCCAATGTCGTGGCCTTCGTCGGCGGCGGCCGCGTCCAGTATCTGACCGACACACTGCCGGGTTCGTCGGGCTCGCCGGTCTTCGACACCGACTGGAACCTGATTGCGCTGCATCACAGCGGAGG
This sequence comes from Mesorhizobium sp. C416B, assembly GCF_030323165.1. Lineage (NCBI taxonomy): Bacteria > Pseudomonadati > Pseudomonadota > Alphaproteobacteria > Hyphomicrobiales > Phyllobacteriaceae > Mesorhizobium > Mesorhizobium sp. C416B. Next base: position 191,676 of record NZ_CP100471.1, on the reverse strand, counting down.
CTGGCTCACCGAGCCCAACGCGCCTACCAAAAGCACATATTATCGCAACGAGGGCATTGCGATCGACACCATCATCCAGGACCTCGCGGCCAAGCCTGTGTAGATGGTGAGCTATGCAGACCGATGGCGCAGCTCGATGCGCGGCGATTTGGGACTACGGCATGTAAAATTTTTCGGATGTGACGGTTTATAACGCCAGACACCAAACACCAGGGAGTTCAGAGATCAGCGCCTATTTCGACCTCAGGCTTCAACTGGCTGATCTCTACCCATTGCCTCCCGATTGGTTGCAGGTAACCAAGGACGCTGGAATCGTCGCTGGCGCCATCAACCTCCAGGGGGCGGCGCTTACAGTCTGGTTCAACATCCTTGACTATGCGTTGACCAATAAACTGTCGCAGGCGCTTATGACTGCCGTCGTGGCGCAAAATCCGCAGTGCGCGGCCCGGTTCAAGGCCTATCTGGACGAACTCGCCGCGGGCCAGAAACCGACGGCCGAGTTGCCCGGCATGACGACCGACGATCGGGTCAACACCGCGCTCGCAGGCTTCAACGCCGTCAACCAGCAGTCCAAGGACATTCAGGCCACGCTTGCCGCCGACAACGGCCTCACCAATGTCACCAGCCAGATCGATGTCCTCAAGACCTACAAGGACCTGCATGACCATCTGCAGAGTTTTCAATACGGCATCGGCAGCTTCCAGAACCTGCTGGTCGCCGCCCGCGACATGGGGGCCGACCTGGAGCAGGTCCGCGTCATGCGCAATTTCCTCAAAATATTGAAGCTCTTCTGTGTCTCTATCGGAGAGTCGGTCATGGAACTGCCGGCGGGGCCGGCGCTTCACGATATCGAGCAGGCCTGGCTCGACGACCTCAAGGCGGCTGCGATCAAGTTGCAGGCTGCCATCGATAACAAGTCTCCGGACGCCTACGACGCGCTGTTTGACGTGCGCACCGTGCTGCGCGTCGTGCCGTCGCGGCTCAACCAGCAGATTTTCGTCACGGCAAAGAACCTGCCCTTCGGACTTTTGGCCACCGGTCTAGATACGATAGCCGGCAAACTTCCTGCAGAAGAGCCGTCCGTGCCCTTGATCAAGGCCGCGCATGACGCGATCATGGTGCTGTCCTCGACCATCTATGCGCGCGTCGTCGAGCACAAGCTATGGCAGGACATCGACAACAAGCTGGCCAGCCTTACCGACATGATCGAGCCGATAGAAGGGGGCGCTGCGGCGGACAAGTCGCTGCCGTTCCAGTTTTCGCCGCTGTGGCGAAACCTGGAAGTGAAGGTCAAGGTTCTTGCCGACCTCGACCCCACTGGAGCGTGGCGGGCGACGCTCGTCGACTACTCCACCGACGTCAACGACCAGCTATCGCGCGAGACCGTCGATACCGCCTTCATCCTTGCCTTCGAAGCCTATCGGGACGAGGCCCAGCAACGCTTCGTCCAGGTCGATCTGGCGCTGAAAACGGAATGCGCCTCGATCGTCCGCGTCAGCACGCCTTTGCACAAGATCATTGAGGACCTGGGGCCATGAGCGATGAACTTGCGACAGGCACGGAGACCGAAACTCCGGCCGATTTTATTTCGCTGAGCGACATCCGGATCGCACATCTCGAGCTGATGCGCATCGCCAGCAGCAATGAAGCCGTCGACCCATCGATGAGCCGCAGCGACAAGGCCGGCGCCGAGACGACGGAAGCCAGCATCGACAACACGGCCCCCGATGCGCAGGCCATCCGCGACTTCCTGGCCAAGGCACGGCGCGCCGGCAGCACCATCGCGCGGGAATCCGACCGGCGCGCGGCGCAGCGCATACTCGATTATTGGTCCGCCGAACTAGTCACGCGGCCGGGCATCACCTCAGCCGACGTCAGCCCGGTGCGGCTCGCGTCTTTCGCAGGTGGCGGTGGGCTCGAAACAACAGAGCCAATTGCCGTCGCGGTTGACTCCGAATCGGCATCGCGTGAAATCAACGATTCAGGAACGGTCGCCATCGCCGTTCCTGAATCAATGGCCGTCGCGACCAAAGACGGTGCCGAATCCGGCGACGGCTTCGCATCCGACGACGAACTGAGTTCGGACGAGCTGACCGAGCGCTTTCGCATTCGCGTGGCCGCCCAGGCGCGGCAATGGAAGAACACCGGCTATCCCGGCTATCTCCTGCGCGGCGAAGCGCTGAAGGAGGCGGCGGAGCTGCCGCAGGGGCCGGACATCGCCGAGTTCGTCGAGGCGAGCGCCAAGGCGGAGACCGACAGCCAGAAGCAGCGCGATCGCAGCAAGAATATATTGATCGCGCTGTTTGCCATCCTGGCCGCGATCCTTGGGGCAACCACCTATTTCGCCTACGTCCAGAGAAATGACGCTGTTGACGCGCGCAAGGATGCCGAGACGACGGCGAGTGAGGTCGCAAAGCTCAATGGAAAGCTTTCCACCGCCCTTGAAAAGACGGAAGACGCACGCCAGCGAGCCGAGGCTGCACTTGCCGTTGCCGAGAAGAAGGCGGAAGACGCCGCCAAGACGCTGGCCGAGCAGCAAGCCACGCAGGCCACTTTGCGATCCGCGATCTTGCTTGTGGTCGAACAGCTCAAACTCGGCAGCGTGTCCCTGGACAAGTTGGCGCCCGATTTGCGACAGGGGGTGCTGGTCGAGCTGGCCGGGCAGGTCAAAAGCGGCGAGGTCGCGCTCGACCAATTGCCGGCGCCGCTGCGCGCCGCGCTTGAACCGCTGCTTGGCAAAGACATAGACAAACAGCCTAACGTTCTTTCGGGATACAAGGTCGATTTCATAGGGGCCACGATCGGCTTGCCCAGGATAACCGACGACCTGGCCAACGACGCCGTGGCGCCGCCGCTTGATTACATCAACTACTCGCTGGTCATGTGCCGAACTCATCGCATGGCCATCTATTCGGCCGTCAACCTGGATCGGTCGCAGAGGTTGCCGCTGCAATTCACCGCCAGCAGACTGAAACCCGACAGCCGATTGTCGGTCGACTACCAGCCTCGTCCCAACTGGTACTTTCGCGCGGACCGGCCCTGGCTGGCGGCGCGATTTGCAAGTGCCAGCGACATCGCCTGGGGTCCGGAGTTCGCCGGCGATCCGGCAACGGCGGCGCTCAAGCTGGCGCAGTATGCCTCTTTCCTGCCAAACACGATGCCGCAGCCGCGTACTTTCTACGGCAGCCGATGGGTGCCGCTCGAAAACTGGGTTCGCTCGCAGCACAATCCGCTCGCCAATCGGGTGACCATCTTCAGTGGTCCTGTCTTCCGGCCCGCGGACCAGCCGGTCGACGGCGTGCCGGTCCCTTATGCCTATTGGAAGCTCGCGGTGTCCTCGGTGTCGGCGGCCGTGAAGGGAGAGGTGAGGGAGCCGGAATTTGAGGTCGATGCGTTCTTCATTCCAGCCGACGCTACGGGGGCGTTCAACGTCGAGCAGTATCGGCTCCCGGTTGCCGAGCTTGAAAGGCTCACGAGCCTCAATTTCGACCCTCTCATCGAATGGACGGATTCACTGAAGAACCGCGGCCCCAATGGAACCGCGGCCGACGAACTGGCGGCTCGCGTCAAGCTGCTCGACGGCGCAAATGATGCACTGCGCGGTGACCTGATTGCCGTCCTCGAAGACGCAGACCTTCCGGTGGTCGAACGGCAGAAGATCGTCGCGGCTCTCGTCGAGATGGCCGGCCTGCAAAGCATAAGCGGGCTGACACCGGCGGGGCGCCGCAACGTGCTTGAGACCCTGCTTGGGGTACCGCCTGAATTGTGGGAACGCCCGGACTGGCTGGCTATGTTTGCCGGCGCGCGCCGGGCGGTTGCCGATCTCGCCCTTTCGGCAGCCGACGGCCAGACTGTTATCGGTGAGCAGGATCGCAACGCACTCAACACGCTGAAGGACCGGCTGCGTATCCAGCAGAGCCCACAGACGGTTTACGTCCAGTTCGCCGGCATGGCGCGCGAGGACGCCGGGGCGCTTTCCGCAAAAATGCGGGCCTTGGGCTGGGGCATTCCAAACCCTGGCGAAGAACGTGTCGCCGCTGCCGCCGGCAAGAACGAAGTTCGCTACAACCCCTACAACGACGCCGACCGTGGCGCCGCCGAACTGCTGGCCGCCGACCTCACGGTTGCCGCTGGCCGACTGGTGACAGCCCGTGCGGTGCCGATCATCAAGGCCAACACATTGGAGATATGGACCAGCATATAGAAACACTGAAGGCCCGAGCGGGGCGAAGACAAGGGCGCGTAAAAAAGCCGCGATGCGCCGCTCACTATCGTCGCGACAAATACGGGCTGTTCTCACTCCAGAGGTTTTTACATGCGCACGCGTCACGCCGTCATGCTTGCACTTTCCGCGCTTTGCATTCCAGCCGTCTCCATGCCGCTGCAGAAAGCCAACGCGCTGGAGCCTGAAAAATACACGGTCTATTGCGCCAACGATCACATCGAGGTTTCGTTCTGGGATCTCGAGCAGATGAAGGTGCGCAACGGCTCCGATGTCTGCCAGTTCCAGAGCTACACGAGCTACTCAAGCGCCTTGAACTTCGCGCAGAAGAATTTTGGTGGGGAAGGGGCGAGTTGCAGCTGCTAGGAGTGCTGGCTTGGAGTGCGCTGTTCAGGGAAAGAAAATGGTGGGCGATGCAGGGATTGAACCTGCGACCCCACCCGTGTGAAGGGTGTGCTCTCCCGCTGAGCTAATCGCCCGCTCGTTGCCCGAAGGCCAAGCGAGCCGCGATATAAGGGAGGCAGGGTTGTGAAGTCAAGGCGATGCGCCGGCCTTCTGTGCCTGAAATAGGCGAGGGCAGGCGCTGCCGCGCAATCGCCCGTTTCGCTCAGCCGGCCGCAGCTGCAATCAGCCGTTCCGCCAGGTCGAGCGTCAGCGCGTCGAAATGCGAAATCACCGCCGATGGCTCGAATTCCCTGACATGGCGGTCGGTGTAGCCGAAATCGACGGCGACGACCGGAATGCCGGCGGCCTTGGCGGTGTCGATGTCGGTCTGCGAATCGCCGACCATCAGCGCATGATGCGGATCGCCGCCGGCGAGCCGGATGGTCTCGGTCAGATGGCGCGGGTCGGGCTTGCGGAACGCGAACGTGTCCTGGCCGGCGATCGCGGCGAAATGCTTTGTCAGGCCGAGCGCCTCGATCAGCGCTTTCGAATTCGCCTCATATTTGTTGGTGCAGATGGCAAGCAGGTAGCCGGCCTTCTCGAAGCGGGCGATCGCATCGACCACGCCGGGGTAGGGGCGGGACTTGCCGGGGATGTTGAGCGTGTAGTGGTCGAGGAACAGTTTCAGCAGCCGGTCGTGCTCCTCCACCGCCAGCGACTTCTGCTGCGCGGTATGCGCGCGCTCGATCATCACCCGTCCGCCCTGGCCGACAAAACGCCGGAAGCCGGCCTCGTCGACAGCGGCAAGCTCGCTGGCGGCAAGGCTGTGGTTGAGGCTGTCGAGCAGGTCCGGCGCCGTGTCGATCAGCGTCCCGTCGAGGTCGAACACGATGATCGGTTGGGTCATGGCCTGTCCTGTGGCTGATGCATTGCAGGCAGGCGATAGCGGCTGCGCTTCTTTCAGGCAAGCCGGTGCGAGCCAAAGTCTTTGACCCTGCGGGCAAAAGTGCTAGGAGCGCGCATCCAGAAAAATCAGAACCAAGCCAAATCCCCGGGGCGAGCATGGATGCGAGGCAGTTGAAGGTCGAGGCCGCGCGGGCTGCCCTTGCCCATGTCAGTGACGGCATGCGCATCGGCATCGGCACCGGGACGACGGCCGACGAATTCGTGCGGCTGCTGGCCGAAAAGATCGCCACCGGCTTGTCCGTCATCGGCGTGCCGACGTCGGAGCGCACTGCAGCCCTTTGCCGCGAACTCGGCGTGCCGCTGTCGACGCTTGAGGAAACGCCCGAGCTCGACCTCACCGTCGACGGCGCCGACGAGATCGACGCGGCGCTGACGCTGATCAAAGGCGGCGGCGGCGCGCTGCTGCGCGAAAAGATCGTCGCGGCGGCATCTCAGCGCATGATCGTCATTGCCGATCGCTCGAAGATGGTCGACACCCTTGGCCAGTTTCCGTTGCCGATCGAAGTCAACCAATTTGGCCTGCGCGCCACTGAAATCGCGGTCGCGGCAGCGGCCAAAAGTCTCGGCCTTTCCGGCCCGGTTACATTGAGGATGACGGGGGGCCAGCCTTTTGTTACAGACGGCGGCCATTTTATCCTCGATGCATCTTTTGGCCGCATTCCGGATACAAGAGCGCTTTCGAATGCTCTCCATGCCATTCCTGGTGTGGTCGAGCATGGTCTTTTCATCGGGCTGGCGTCAGCGGCCATCATCGCCGGCGGCGACGGCATCCAAACAGTCCATGCCGCCCGAAAACCAGGGAGTTCTACCGATCATGATGTTGCATAACCGGGTTCGCAATCTTTGCGCCGTTCTGGCGGCTTCGGCCGTTTTCGCCTTCTCCTCCCCGGCGTTCTCGCAGGAGATCACGGAATCGCATCTGAAGGCAGCACGGGCGGCGATCACGGCAATCCACGCGACCGACTCGTTCGACAACATCCTGCCGCAAGCGGCGGCCTCGCTCGAGCAGCAGCTTATCCAGAAGAACCCTGATATGCAGGAGCTGATCGGCAAGACCGTCGGCGAAAAGGCACTGGCGCTGGCCTCGCGTCGTGCCGATCTGGAGAAGGAAGCAGCGCTCGCCTATGCCAAGGTGTTCTCCGAGAAGGATCTCACCGACATCGCCGCCTTCTACAATTCCGATGCCGGCAAGAAGCTGCTCGACAACGGCCCCAACGTGACGCGCGAACTGGTCAAGGCCGCCGACATCTGGCAGAACGGCCTGGCGCGCGATCTCGCCCAGCAGGTCGGCGAAACGCTGGCAGCCGCCGCGAAGGCCGCTGCTCCGGCCGCGCCTGCGCCGGATAACGCAACTGCCCCCGCCGATGGCGCTGCACCTGCCGACGGCGATGCGCCCGCAGACGGTGACCAGCCGGAAGCGCCGAAGAACTAAGACGTCTGATTTCGCCACCGGCATCCTTGCCGCTGGACCAGAAAGCCCGGTGGAAACCGGGCTTTTCTTTTGGCTTCATGCAGCCTACCTGTCTCAAACATTTCTTGGGGCAAGGAACAGCAGCATGGCCGGTTACGACTACGATCTCTTCGTCATCGGCGGCGGCTCCGGCGGGGTGAGGGCGGCGCGCGTGGCGGCAGCGCTCGGCAAGCGTGTCGGCATCGCCGAGGAATACCGCTATGGCGGCACCTGCGTCATCCGTGGCTGCGTGCCGAAAAAACTCTATGTCTATGCCTCGCAATTTCCCGAGCATTTTGCCGACGCCGCCGGCTATGGCTGGACGGTGCCGGAGGCGAGCTTCGACTGGCCGACGCTGGTCGCCAACAAGGACCGCGAGATTGCCCGTCTGGAAGCGATCTACGAAAAGAACGTGAAAGGCGCCGGCGGCGAGACGTTCCACTCGCGCGCCATGCTGGTCGACCCGCATGTCGTGCATCTCCTGGGCGATGACCGCACCGTCACCGCCGACCAGATCCTGATCGCCACCGGCGGCCGGCCGGCGCCGCACCCGGCGCTGCCCGGTCACGAGCATTGCATCTTTTCCAATGAGGTTTTCGACCTCAAGCAACTGCCGAAGGCGATCATGATCGAGGGCGGAGGCTACATCGCCGTCGAATTCGCCAATATCTTCCATGGCTTGGGCGTCGACACCACGCTGGTCTATCGCGGCAAGGAGATACTGTCGCGCTTCGACATGGACCTGCGGCACATGCTGCACGAAACCATGGAAAAGAAGGGGATCAAGATCCTCTGCCACGCCGTGTCGGAATGGGTCCGCAAACGGCCGGACGGCAGGCTGGATGCGTTGGTCACCGGCGGCAAGGTGCTGACGATCGACCAGGTCATGCTCGCCATCGGCCGCCTCCCAAACACCGAGAATATGGGCCTGGAAGGCGTCGGTATCGAGCTCGGCATAACCGGCGCCATCGTTGTCGACCAGTATTCCCGCACCAACATCGACAACATCTGGGCGATCGGCGACGTCACCAACCGCGTGCAGTTGACGCCTGTGGCGATCCACGAAGCCATGTGCTTCATCGAGACCGCATTCAAGGGCAATCCGACCGCGCCCGACCACGACACCATTCCGACCGCCGTCTTCTCACAGCCGGAGATCGGCACCGTCGGGCTGTCCGAGGACGATGCCGTCAAGCGCTACTCCGATATCGAAATCTACCGCGCCACATTCCGGCCGATGCGGCACACGCTGTCGGGCCGCGACGAAAAGATGCTGACGAAGCTGGTGGTCGATGGCGCCACGCGAAAAGTGCTCGGCGCGCACATCCTCGGGCCGGACGCCGGCGAGATGGCGCAGTTGCTCGGCATTCCGCTGAAGGCCGGCGTCACCAAGGATGATTTCGACCGCACCATGGCCGTCCACCCGACGGCAGCGGAGGAACTGGTCACCATGTACAAGCCTACCTACCGCGTGAAGAACGGCGTGCGGGTCGATTGACGCCCGCGCGCTCGATCTTGAAGAACCCCCCATGGCAGCCGCTGTTGCCACCGAGATGGGAGCCTGAAGCTTATTACAACAAAGTGCCGCGCAGGATGACCAGCGCCACCGAGAAATAGATCACCAGGCCGGTGACATCGACCAGCGTGGCGACGAACGGCGCCGAGGCGCTCGCCGGATCGAAGCCGATCCGTTTCAGCGCGAACGGCAGCATCGACCCCGACAGCGAGCCGAAGGTGACGATGCCGACGAGTGCTGCCCCCACGGTCGCCGCGATCAGCGGCCAATGCGGCCCATAATCGTAGAAGCCCATATACTGCCAGAGCGCGATGCGGCAGATGCCGACCACGCCAAGCATGGCGCCGAGCACGAAGCCGGTGGGCAATTCGCGCAACGCCACCCGCCACCAGTCGCGAAGGCCGATCTCGCGCAGCGCCAGCGCGCGAATGACGAGCGAGGTCGCCTGCGAACCGGAATTGCCGCCCGAGCTCATGATCAGCGGGATGAACAGAGTGAGCACGATCGCTTTTTGCAGTTCGCCTTCATAGCTTTGCATGGCATTGGCGGTCAGCATCTCCGAGATGAACAGCGCGCACAGCCAGCCGCCGCGCTTCTTGATCATGGCGAGAAAGCTCATCTTCATGTAGGGCTCGTCGAGCGCCTCCATGCCGCCGAAGCGATGCGCGTCCTCGGTCGTCTCCTCGATCATGGTGTCGATGATGTCGTCGATGGTGACGATGCCGAGGATCTTGCCATGGTCGACGACGGGAACCGCGAGCAGGTCATATTTGGAGATCGTCTGCGCCAGTGTCTCGCGATCGGTCAGCGGCGTCACCGTCACCGGGGCGCGATCCGGCGCCACCGACAGGATCGGATCGTCCGGCTCGCCGGTGATCAGCCGGCGCAGGCCGGTCGAGCGCACCAGCACATGCGTGTCTGGATCGACGATGTAGATGGCGTAGACGGTCTCCCGCGTCCGCTCCACCTTGCGGATGTAGTCGAGCGTGCGCCCGACGGACCAGTCCGACGGCACGCTGACGAATTCGGTCGTCATGATCGAGGCGGCGCTGCCTTCGGGATAGCCGAGAATGGAAAGCAGCGTTGCCCGCAGCGGCGGGACCAACCCGCCGAGCAGCTCGGAGCGCGCCGGTTCGTCCAGTTCGCGCAGGATATCGGCGGCGCGGTCGACCGACATGGCGGTCAGGAGCTTGCACGCCTTGGCGCGCGGCAGCGCCTCGGCCAGATCGGAGGCGCCGTCGAGTTCAGGCTGGTCGAAGATCTCGACCAGCCGCTCGAACGGCATTTCGCAAAGCAGTTCTATCGCGGTATCGCGAGCTTCCCGGTTCAGGGCCTCGACGACATCGGCGACGTGATCATTGGCAAGGATACGCGCGATCGCGACGGCATCGTCGCCCGCTACGACGGGGGTAAATTCGTTCATGGCTCACTCCTTGCCGTCCGGCGGAACGTGAGCCGTTAGAGGTCACATCGAGGCGGACGGCGGTTGCGTTCGACTACTGTCGCCAGGCATGGCGCCGTGACCTTTCTGCTCGCGGGTTCGAGTTGGAATTCAGCGAGCGGGCGCAACATAGGAGCGCATCTTGGCGAGTCAATCGCGGGGGTGGCGGAAAACAGCCGGGAGCCGGCCCAATCGCGAGACTGTGATGATTATTGAAGGGGGAGGGAGCGAGTGCCCCGCCGCCAGTGGCGGAACGCGCTTCGGCGTGGCTGCTATTTCTGCTTCAGCCGGCGTGAAAAACGCATCCATTTGTCCTCGACCGGCCGCGGCTGCGTAAGGATGGTGGTGAGCTCGCGCGGAAGGTTCGGAACAAGCGGCCTCTTGGTGGCGACGCCATCGGCGATCGCGACCACGCTGTGGTAGAATTCCTCGCCCGAGGCCGAGCGTGGCGCCACCGCCTCATGCATGATGCTGATCACGGTGACATCGGGGCAATTGTCCTTGATCGCCTGGTGGAAGGCGATCTTGCCATCGGGATCGAGCGCGCCGGTCGCTTCGTCGAGGAACAGCAGTCCCGGTTGCTGCAGCACGATGCGGGCCACAACCAGCTTCTGCTTTTGGCCGCCGGAAAGCAGCTGGTCCCAGATCTTTCCCTCGCGGCTTTCATCGGCCATGTGTTCGATGAAATCGCCAAGGCCGGCCTTGTGCAGGGCTGCCGCGACCTGCGCATCGCCATAGTCGTCCTCGGAGCCGGGCAGGCACACCAGCTGCTTCAGCGACACCAGCTGCAGCTTGACCTCCTGGGCGGCATAGAAGCTCCTCACACCGTCAGGGAAGACGATGGTGCCGCGGCCATAAGGCCACAAGCCGTTGATCGCCTTGATCAGCGAAGTCTTGCCGCAGCCGGATTCGCCCTTGAGGAATGCCCACTCGCCGCGCCGAAAGCGCAGATTGGCTGCGCTCAGGAACGGCGTGGCGTCTTCACCCTGATGCGCCAGTTCAAGCTTCTGGATGGTCAGGCCGAAGACCGGGTTCTGGCTGGCATAGTGGAAATCGGAACGGCCGGTCTGGCTGTAGAATTCCTGCGGCTGTTGGACGTTTTCAATGGCGTGCGCCAATTCAATGACGCGCTGGCTGTTGGCCCGCAAGGTGGCGAGACTCGGCATGACATGGATGAACCAGGAACATTTGCTGATCAGCGCGTTGACCTGCTCGGAACCGGTTATGTAGCCCTTGAGGTCGACGCCGTTGTGGATGAACGGCACCAGACCAGGTCCGTAGGCGACAACTTTGGCCCCGACGAAATTGTAGACCGATTCGAATCCCGCATAGAGGGTGTTGACGATGTTGAGCTTCGACCAGGTGGTATCAATATCGAGATAGAGCCGTCCATGTATCGTCTTTTGCACGTCTTCGCCTTGCGACGCCGACACATGGAAACTGCGGCGCAACAAAGTGATCAGCTCGCTGCGATAGGTGCCTTCGGCCTTCTGCATCCTGACGTTGAGCCACTCCAGCATTCCGCCGAGTTTGATCGCGATCCAGGTATTGACCGGCACGTAGATGGCAACCGCCAGCAGAGCGAGGACGGCGCTGCCATAGCTGCCGAGGGCATCCAAGCCTTTTACCTCCACGGAATTCGCCAGCAAAGCGCCGCCGACAAAATAAAGTGAGGTGAAGACGCCGAACACACCTTGGGCAAGCCCGATGGCGCCGCCCGCCATGTCTTTGATGGATTCCTGCACGCGCTGATCAATGTTGTCGGGCGCTGGCGCATCTGGCGAGCCATTCTGGGCGTGGTAGTGCGTATGGTTGGTATCGAGCAGCGCCGCATTGAAACGCGCGTTCAACCAGGCGCGCCATTTGCGATGCAATGTCGCCGATACAAATTTGCAGGCGCCTATGATTCCCATGTCCTTGAACACGACCAGCAGGACAAGCAGGCCGGCATTGGTAAGCACCGATTCAAGGGGCGTGGTATTCGCGGCGTCGTGAAAAAAAGCGATTGAGGCTGCCAGTTCGCCCGCCAACACGGTAAACCAGACGTCCGCCTTGCTCGACAGGGCTATGATGAGTGCGAGGACGACGGTGAGAGCCCAGGCTTCCCTCCACCGGTCCGAGAACCAGTAGGCCCGCATCAGTCCCCAGAAGGTCCGCATCGACGATACTGGCGTCAGGGGCGACGGCCCGGCGGGGGCGTCGCGGTTCCAAAGTGCCGATATTGAACGTCGCGGTCTGTCGACCCGAATCACAATCCCGCCCAAACCTTTTTTAGTTTTGTTACGGATAGTAACACCAATTGATCATTTTCTATGAATTTTATCCCGGCGAATGTGAAGCAGCCCACCCGCCGTTGCCATGAGGCAACAGTTGGTGCTGCGAGATCGCCGTCTTTGGGTCAAATTTGTCCTTTGTTTCAATGTGTTGCGAGAACGCTCAGATCTGCGAATATATTCCCTGAGGGAAGGCTCATACACGGCTTTGTGACCAAAAGGCCTGCCCGTCGGCCGGTTTTCCCACCGCGCGCTAACCGGATCGCCCGAAAAATTGCCGTCCGTGATCGCCCTAGGCCGCCCGAATCATTTCACCGGCCATCATGGTTGGGCACGCAAGATCGTCGCTCCTGCACGGCGACTGCTCATGAGTTGGCCCACGCTTTTTAGCTGCAGCTCAACACCGTTTGACAATCAAGCGCACTGGAATGAACCTTGCCGGGCACTGTCGGCACCGATGCATGTCCGGTCCCCAACAAGGAAGCTCCCCAATGCTTGCACGCGCAGCCGTTCCCGCAATGGTGACGCTCTTTGCCTGGCTGCCTCTTGCGCATGCCGTCAGCCAGACCATTCCGGCAAGCGCCGAAGGGCAAATCGAGTTCAATGCTCCGTCCGGCAACATCGGCTGCATCTACACGCCGAAGGGCGGCACCAGCACCTACGAACCACAGGATGGCGGTCCGGAACTGAGCTGTTCGCGCGTCGAGCCCAGCTACGTCACCGTGATCCTTGGGCCGAACGGCCCGGCGACCTTGATCAAGAATCCGGGAGAGCAGGGCTGCTGCAGCGATGTCGCGAAGCTGGCCTATGGCAACAGCTGGAGCAAAGGGCCGTTTACCTGCCAGTCGTCAACCAAGGGACTGACCTGCACGGGCAGCAACGGGCATGGCTTCTTCCTCAGCAAAGCCAAGGTGACGGTGAAATAACTTCGGTCAGCCGGCCCTTTCCAGCTCGCCCTTGGCCTTTGCGGCCGCGACTTGGCGGATGGCATCAGTCAGCGTGTCGGCGTCCTGCGCGCCCATGACGGCGTATTTGCCTTCGAGCAGGAAGCACGGCACGCCAGTGATCCCCATCCGCGATGCCGTGGCGATTTCTGTGCGCACCTCCTCGACGTCGGCTTCGGTCGGCAGGAGCGTTTCGACCACGGCAGCGTCCATGTCGGCCTCGCGGGCGGCATCGATCAGCACGGCGTGGTTGCCAATATTGCCGCCTTTCTCGAAATACAGTTGGAACAGCCGGCGCACGAGCCGGTTCTGCACGGCTTCACCGGCGGCACCGGCCCAGCGGATGACACGATGCGCGTCCAGCGTGTTGGCGGCCACCTTGATGGCGTCGAAAGCGAAATCGATGCCTTCGGCTTCGCCGAGCGGCTCTATGCGGGCATGCATCTGACGGATGCGCTCGTCGCTGCCGAATTTGGCCAGCATGTATTCGCGCCGGTCCTTGCCCTCGGATGGGATGGTCGGGTCGAGCTGGAACGGCCGCCAGCGCACATGAACCTGGACGTCGCCAGCAGCGGCGATCGCCTTGTCGAGCCGCCTCTGGCCGACGAAGCACCAGGGGCAGACGACGTCGGAGACCACGTCGATGGTAATGGAATTGTCATCGCTCATCTTGATCTCCTGCAGCCGAACGTTTCAGCAAGACCGATCTCGGCCACGCTCAGTTCGGCTTGCGCCACCAGGTCGGCCATTGATAACCGAATATGGGCGTCTTTTTGGGATGGTCCAGATAATTCCAGTAAGCGAGCCATTGCTGCGCGTTGTACTGCATCGGCACCATGTAGTTGCCGGAGATCAGCAATCGGTCGAGCACGCGCACGGCGGCGACATAGTCTTCCTTGGTCCGTGCTCTAAGCATCGCGTCGATCGCCGCGTCGACCGCTGGATCGGCGACGCCGGCCAGATTGAATGAACCTTCTCTTTTGGCCTCTGAAGAACCCCAGCGAAGGTTCTGCTCCATACCGGGCGACAGCGAGTTGCTGAACCCGCTCGACCCGACAAGAACCTCAAAGTCGAAACGCTGCTTGCGCGACTGGATCTGGTCGGCTTCGAGGCTGCGGATGGTCACCGCGATGCCGATCTTTTCCAGCGAGCGCTGATAGATGGCGGCAAAGCGTTCCTCGTCCTGCGAGGCCGTCAGGATCTCGAAACCGAAGGGAGTTCCCTTTGGGTCCAGCAGGACCCCATCCCTAACGGCGTAGCCCTGACTCTTCAGCAGGTCGAACGCCACCTTCAGCACCTTGCGGTCCTGGCCGGTGCCGTCATTCACCGGCGGTCGCCAGCTGCCGTCCATGACATCGGCCGGCACGCGGCCGGGGTAGGGCGCCAGCAGCGCCTTTTCCCTGTCGCTGGCGGGATGGCCGAGCGCGGAAAGTTCGGAATTCTGCCAGTAGCTCATCGTGCGCGTGTACTTGCCGCCGAACAGGTTCTTGTTGGCCCATTCGAAGTCGTAGAGCATGCCGAGGGCGCGCCGCACCTCCGGATTGGAAAACTTCTCCAGTCGCGTGTTGAACAGGAACCCGGTCACCACGGGCGGTATGCCGGTGTCGAAGGTCTCGGCGATCACCTCGCCGCGATGAAAGGCGGGAAAATCGATATCGCGCTCGCGCTTGACCGGATCGCCCTCATCGTAAATGGCGCAGATGCCTTTCTTGAACGCTTCCGTCTTGGCATTGGCGTTGAGGAAGTACTCGATGGTGATCTGGTCGTAATTGTCGAAGCCGCGCTTGGAAGGGATGTCCTTGCCCCAGTAATTCGGGTTGCGCTTGAACACGATGCGCTGTCCCGGCTGCACCTTGTCGATGATGTAGGGACCGCTGCCGATCACCGGCTTCAACGTCGTCTTGTCGAAGGTATCCTTGTTGAAGGCGTGCTTTGGGATGATCGGCGTCAGCGCGATGATCAAGGGGGTCTCGCGATTGGCCTTGTCGTTGAAGGTGAAGCGCACGCTGTGATCGCCGGTCTTTTCGAGCTTGGCGATCAGGCTCATGCGATCCCTGTAGGGCGGGCGGCCCTTGTCGGTGAAGACATCGTAGGTGAACAGCACGTCATCCGGCGTCACCGGCTCACCGTCCGACCACTTCGCATTTGGATTAAGGTGGAATTCGATCGATTTGCGCTCCAGGTCCATATCGGCGCTGTCTGCGAGCAGGCCATAGAGGGTGAAGGCCTCGTCGTAGTTGCGCATCATCAACGGCTCGAAGACGAGATTGCCGAAAATGAGGTCCTGCATGCCGCGCGCCGTGGTGCGCAGGCTCTTCAGGATGAACGGGTTCAGATTGTCGAAGCTGCCGACGACGCAGTAAGTGACGTTGCCGCCCTTGGGCGCATCGGGATTGACGTAGTCGAACTGCTGGTAGTCGGCTGGCAGCGCCGGCTCGCCCTGCATGGCGATGGCATGTTTCGGTTCCGACATCGCCACGCCGGGTGCAAAGGCGAAGAACGAGATTGCGGCGATCAGCCAAACAAGAATGCGGCCCATGACCGTCTCCTTACTGGGCGGCTTGATGATTCGGAGTGCACCCTAACATGGCGCCGCGGCGCTCCGGCCAGATACATCAATCCAAATCGCACGACCCAAATTGCGAGGCCAAGAATTGCAGGCGGCGGGCTGGATTCGGCTGCTCATGCAGTGTAACACGCGCTCCGAAGTCATTCTGTTGCCTCAATTCGGCAACAGGTAGCAGGACCACACGGCGCGAAGAAGCCGGTCCCGGGATCATTTGAGAGGAAATGCACGACATGACGAGCCTGAACAGCAACGCATACCGCCTTTCGGTCCTGGCCGCGGGCGTGGTCGGCTTTCTGGGCGCCGGACTTCCCACCGCTTCGGCACAGCAACAGATTCCGCAGGGTTGGTTCAAGGCCTGCACCAAGCAGGAAGATGTCGACATCTGCAATGTCCAGAACATCATCACTGCCGGCAACGGCCAGTTCGTCACCGGCGTCAGCCTGATCGAGTTGAAGGGCAAGGTAAACCGCAAGGTCTTCCAGGTCACGGTTCCCCCAGGTCGCCTGGTGCCCCCCGGCATCGCCCTGCAGATAGACGCCGGCAAGGCGACGAAGCTGGATTATGTCATTTGCTTCGCCGACCGTTGCGTTGCCGAAGTGCCGCTGACCGACGCGCTCGTCGCGTCCTTCAAGAAGGGACAGGCGATCACGCTGACCTCGATCAACTTCCAGAGCCAGCCAAATCCAATCAAGGTTGCCTTGACCGGCTTCAGCGGCGCCTTTGACGGCGCGCCGCTGCAGCAGTCGGACATCGAGGATCGGCAGAAAAAACTTCAGGATTTCGTCGTCAAGAACAACCAGGACTTCGCCAAGAAGCTCAAGGACGAGCAGGCCAAGGCCAAAGCCGCCAACTAATCGCCGGGACAGATACCGGAGCGACAAAAAAGCGGGGTCATGCCCCGCTTTTTTGTTGTCGTCACGTCGATGCAAGGTGATGTCAGTGTCTCGACTGGCGTTTCGGCTCGTAGCGTCCGTCCGGCCGCTTGTCGAACATCTCGCCGATCTGCGGATGCCGGACCGGTTCGCCCGATTGATCCTCGAGCAGATTCTGCTCGGAGACATAGGCAATGTATTCGGTTTCCGAGTTTTCAGCGAGCAGATGGTAGAACGGCTGGTCCTTGCGCGGCCGCACGTCGGCCGGGATGGCTTCGTACCATTCGTCGGTGTTGGCGAATTGCGGATCGACATCGAAAATGATGCCGCGGAACGGAAACAGCCGATGACGAACCACCTGTCCGATCGAAAATTTGGCCGTTTTCATCATACTCACCACTAAGCCTCTAGAGCGCCCGGCGTCCCCTCGAATGTGCGAAGAGCGCTCTAAGACTTTGAATTTACACACACCGTGGCCAAAAATCGAGCCCGACTTAGGTCTGGGATCAGGCTTTATTTGGCGCAGATAGCGTGTCAGTTCAATGCCGAAGCGCTTGACGCCCGATGAAGCTACGGGCTAGCCCGGTCCAGGGGTTTCGGGCCAGGGCAAAAATGTCTGACGTCGTCGGTCTTGTTCTTCCGTTCTTCGGGCTGATTTTCATCGGCTTTCTGGTCGCACGCATGACCAGGCAGCCGCTGGAGGCGCTTGGCTGGATGAACACTTTCATCGTCTATGTCGCGCTTCCTGCCCTGTTCTTCCAATTGCTGGCCGGCACGCCGTTCGAACAGTTGACCGAATGGCGCTTCATCTTCGGCTCGGTATTTTCCACCTACACGATCTTCTCGATCATGTTCGTATGGTCGGTGACGGCGTCGCAGGCGAGATCGCCCAGTCGACGATCAAGGCGCTGGCCGCGGCCTACGGCAATATCGGCTATATGGGGCCGGGGCTGGCGCTGCTCGCCTTCGGCGAACAAGCGGCGGTTCCCGTCGCGCTGATCTTCTGCTTCGAAAATATCATGCATTTCGCCATCGCGCCGATGATGATGGCGCTGTCGGGCGACGACAAGACATCGCCGTGGCGGCTCATCCTCGGCGTAGTCAGGAAAATCGTCCTGCACCCGTTCATCATCGCGACCGCGCTTGGCGTCGGCGCCGCCTATCTCGGCTTTCACCCACCGCAGCCGGTCGATCGCCTGCTTGAATATCTTTCGCGGGCAGCCGCCCCTTGTGCCCTGTTTGCCATGGGCGTGACGCTTGCGCTCCGGCCGCTCAACCGCGTGCCGCATGAACTGGCGTCGATCGCGGCGCTGAAGCTGATCCTGCATCCATTGCTCTGCTACGTCGTGCTGAGCTGGATCGGGAACTTTTCCGAAATCTGGGTTTTTTCAGCCGTGCTTTTGGCGGCATTACCGACTGCAACCAACGTCTTCGTCATCGCCCAGCAATATGGCGTCTGGGTGCAACGCGCCTCGGCCAGCGTCATGATCACCACCTGTCTCTCGGTGCTGACGGTGACCGGGCTGCTCTACATGATCCGCCACGGCATCTTACCGCCGGACCTGTTTCCCTGAACCGCCGGTAAGCGCCGCAAAGCCGCTGCCCGGCCTCAAGCCTTCGCGCATGAAAAAGGCGCGCAGCGGCGCGAAACTGCCGAGCACATTGAGGCCGGCGCTGCGTGCCATCTGCGCCGGCAACATGTCCGACAGCAACGACATGTTAAGCAGATTGACCGCGCCCGAACGCGCCAGAACGTCGGGACGGCGCCTGGAATCATAGGCGGCCAAAGCCCTTGCGGCGCCAGGGTCGCCGCGATTTTCGCGTGCGATTCCAATCAGATCCTCAACGTCCCTGATGCCGAGGTTGAGACCTTGGGCCCCGATCGGCGGGAACACATGTGCAGCCTCGCCGACCAGCGCCACACGGTTTTGCGCGAAGCGCCCCGGTGATGCCGCTGAAAGCGGGTAAATTTGTCGGCCGGGCTCAACCGACACCCGGCCCAGCATCGACTGCATCTGCTGCTCGACACGCTCGGAAAGTGTCACGTCATCGAGTGCGGCGAGGTCCTTCGCCGTCTCCGGTTTCACCACCCAGACGAGGCTGGAGCGGTTGCCGGGCAGCGGTACCTGGGTGAACGGCCCGGTCTCTGTGTGGAACTCGGTCGAGGTGAAACCATGCTCGCTGCGATGGCCGAAATTCAGCACCAGCGCCGCTTGGCGGTAGGATCGCACCGAGGCCACTATGCCCGCCGCCTCACGCGCCGGCGACAGGCGCCCATCGGCAGCGACCGCGAGCGAGGCCGAGACTTCGCGACCATCAGTCAAGACGGCATGCGCCTGATCGGCGTCCAGACGCCAACTCTCGACCATCGACGTCAGCCATTCGATGCCGGGACGCGCCGCGACGGACTTGGCCAGCGTCGGGTTCAGCGCACTGTTGGGCAGGTTGAGCCCGAACTGCTCCTCGCCGATCTCTATGGCGCGAAAAGTCACCACCGGGCTGCGGATCAGCCGGCTGGTCGCATCAACGATGCGCATGACCTTCAGCGGCGCGGCCTTCGGCGCAAGTTCGGCCAGCACGCCCAGCCGATCGAGAACGTTGAGAGCAGGGTTCATCAGCGCCGTGGTCCGGCCATCGGGCCCGCCTGCTTCGGGTCCGACCAGGGTTACCGGAAAGCCCGCCTCGGCGAAACCGAGCGCCGCGATCAGTCCGGCAGGGCCGCTGCCGGCTACCAGTATCCGTGCTGTCTCGCGATGATCCAAATTGGACTTCCAGTTTGCGATGCAGGTGTCTACCCATGGATATAGGTCAGACCATGCGGCTTGATCAACGCGGCGATTAGGCTCATTCGGTTGTCATGACCGGCCAGCAGGACGATTTCAGCCACCTCGACCGCGCCGGCCGCGCCACGGCAAGCCTGGCCCGCAGCCCCCGCCTGACGGTCAACATCGCCATCGCCGGCGGCATTCTGCTCGCCTGGTTCATTCTCGGCGCCATGGCGATCCGCGACGCCGAAGGCCGGCTCCCCGGCGTACCAGGCGATGTGGTCCTGCGATATCTGCCGCAACTGCCGCTGCCGGATGTCCTCGACCGCTTCTTCGGCATGTGCCTGACGCCCGCACCACTTGATGCCGGCGGCGCACAGCTTCTGGCGTTGATCGTGATGTGGTTTTCGATGGCTGTGGCGACGATGCTGCCGTCGGCGGCGCCGATGATCCGTACCTATTGTGAAATCGCCGACACCGCCCGCATCAAGGGCGAGCCGGTGGCCCACCCGCTGGTCCTGGTTGCCGGCTACCTCTCGACATGGCTTGTCGCCTCTATCGGCTTCGCGGTGCTGACGTTGCTCGTCCACGCATTTGCGTCCTCCGCTCGATTGCTCGATCCGGTGAGCGGCCTTGCCGCGGCGGCCGCGCTGCTGGTTGCCGGCCTCTACCAGTTCAGCAGCCTCAAGCAGGCCTGCCTGACAAAATGCCGGAACCCGTTCTCGACACTGTTTTCCAACTGGAGCGCGGAGCCGGGTGGCATCTTCCGGCTAGGGCTGAAGCAGGGCCTGTGGTGCCTCGGCTGCTGCTGGGCGCTGATGCTGGTGATGTTTGCCGTCGGCGCGATGAACGTGTTCTGGATGGCGCTGATCGGCCTGTTCACCTTGATCGAAAAACAGACCACCGGCAGCCTTCCAACCCGAGTGGCCGGTGCGATACTGCTTGTCTGGGCAATCGCCCTGCTAGTAGTCTCGGCATGACGGGGGATAATTCCATGGCAGAGCAAGGCTGGGCAATGAAAGGAGAGCTCGTGCTCTCCTGCAATTGCACGGTTTTTTGTCCTTGCGTGCTGTCGCTTGGCAGCCATCCGCCGACGGAGGGTTATTGTCAGACCTGGGCGGGCTTCCGCATCGACGCAGGCCATTTCGGCGAGGTCGACCTGTCCGGCCTCAATCTCGGTCTGGTCATGGAAATCCCCGGCTATATGAGCCGCGGCAACTGGACCGCAGGCCTGTTCATCGACAAGCGAGCCTCCGTCTATGCAGTGAAAGCGCTGACCAGGATCTTCACCGGGAAGGCCGGCGGAACCACCGCGCTGTTGTCGATCCTTGTCGGCAAGTTCCTCGGCGTCGAGCAGGTGCCGATCACCTACGAGACGCGTGACAAGACCCGTATTTTCCAGATACCGAAGATCATCGACGGGGCGGTCACACCGATTCCCGGCAAGGATCGCGAGAAGGATACCGTGATCGGCAACTCGGAATACTGGATCGCGCCGGAGATCATCGTGGCCAGGTCCGACAAGAGCAAGATGCGGGCTTTCGGCCGCAACTGGAACTTTGCCGGCCGCTCGGCCGAAATCTGCAAACTGGATTGGCGGGGCCCGTGAGCAAGAACACAACCGCCAGAAACGCCGCCAAAAAGATCACCGACCGGATTCCGAGGCCGAAGAAGAAGGTCACCTGGCCGCAGGCGCGGGCATTCTCGGTGCATCTGTTGACCGCGTCTGGCTCGTTCCTGGCCTTCCTGTCTCTGGTGGCGGCAAGCGAGCAACGCTGGACGGCGATGTTCTGGTGGCTGGGTCTGGCGCTGTTCGTCGACGGCATAGACGGGCCGATCGCGCGCAAGCTCGAGGTCAAGGAGATTTTGCCGACCTGGTCGGGCGAACTCCTCGACAACATCATCGACTATGTCACCTACGTGCTGATCCCGGCCTTCGCACTCTACCAGCGCGGCTTCATGGGCGAAGGGCTGTCGTTCCTGTCGGCGGCCATCATCGTGGTGTCCAGCGCCATCTATTATGCCGACACCGGAATGAAGACGAAGGAGAACTTCTTCAAAGGCTTTCCGGTGGTCTGGAACATGGTCGTGTTCACGCTGTTCGTCATCGAGCCCGGACAGTGGGTGTCCTTCGGCGTCGTCGTGGCGGCCGGCATCCTGACCTTCGTGCCGATCAACTTCATTCACCCCGTGCGGGTGGTGCGGCTGCGGCCAATCAATCTTGGCATGACGCTGCTCTGGTGCGCTTTCGGTGCGCTGGCGCTGGCGCAGGCGGCCCTTGCCGCCTTCTACGACCAGATCGGCGTTTTGGGCGAACAGGTCAGCGTCTTTACCAAGGTCGGCATCACCATCACCGGACTTTACCTCGCCTGCATCGGCGGTATCATGCAGTTCTTCCCCAAACTCGGCGCCAAGCCGGACCCTAAGAAAGCCTGACCGCAGGAAAGCCCACAATGTCCAAAGCAGTCCGTATCCACGCCCATGGCGGTCCGGAAGTCCTGACCTGTGAAGACGCCGATCCGGGACAACCCGGCGCCGGGCAGATCCTGGTCAGGCACACCGCGATCGGCCTCAATTTCATCGATGTCTATCACCGCATCGGCCTCTATCCGCCGCCCGGCGGCTTCCCGCTGATCCCCGGCGGCGAGGCGGCAGGTGTGGTTCTCGAGGTCGGCGCAGGCATCGACTGGCTGAAGCCGGGCGACCGCATCGCCTATGCCGTCAACGTCGGCGCCTATGCCGAACAGCGCGTCGTCGCCGCCGACCGCGTCGTCAAGGTGCCGGACCGCATCAGCGACGAACAGGCCGCCGGCATGATGCTTAAAGGCATGACGGCGGAGTATCTGTTGCGCCGGACCTTCAAGGTGAAGGCAGGCGACACCATCCTGTTCCATGCCGCCGCCGGCGGCGTCGGGCTGATCCTGGGACAATGGGCAAAACATCTCGGCGCCACCGTGATCGGCACGGCAAGCTCAACCGACAAGATCGAGCTCGCCAAGGCGCATGGCTTCGGCCATGTCATCAACTACAAGGAGCAGGATTTCGTCGCCGGGGTCGCCGCCATCACCGGCGGCAAGAAATGTGACGTCGTCTACGATTCGGTCGGCAACGACACATTCCCGGCCTCGCTCGACTGTCTGAAGCCGCTCGGCATGTTCGTCTCTTTCGGTCAGTCCTCTGGACCGATCCCGCCATTTTCGATGTCGCTGCTGGCGCAGAAGGGCTCGCTGTTCGCTACCAGGCCGACTTTGTTCGTCTACAACGCCAAGCGTGAAGACCTCGAAGTCTCCGCCGCGGCATTGTTCGACGTGGTGTTGAGCGGTGCGGTCGAGATCAAGATCAACCAGCGTTATGCGCTGAAGGACGCGGGCAAGGCGCAAGCCGATCTCGAAGGGCGCAAGACCACTGGCACGACCATACTGATCCCCTGATCTGCCTTGCTTTTCAGCGTTTTGCCGCGACGCCAGGCACTGTTTACCCGAAAAACCGGACGATCGGTTTGTTGTGCGAAGCAGGTCAATCTTTACCCCTTGAGTTTCCGCTGAAATTCTTGAAGCTCTTTCAAGGTGGGTGCTGCTTTCGCACGAGAGCGGCCAGCGCATACCATGCTGGCGGGAACACAGAACATGTCCGGGAACCGGATGGGAGGCACTGTGAGTGCAGATCATGATGGAGCGAACCTGCTTGAGGTTCGTGGCCTGACCAAGATATTCGGCACGTTGACGGCGTGCGATCATATCGACCTCAACATCGCCAAGGGCGAGATCCACGCGCTGCTTGGCGAAAACGGCGCCGGCAAGTCGACGCTGGTCAAGATGCTGTTCGGTTCGCTGGAGCCCAATTCCGGCGAGATATTCTGGAACGGCGAAGCGGTGCGGATCACCAGTCCGGGCATGGCGAAGAAGCTCGGCATCGGCATGGTGTTTCAGCACTTTTCGCTGTTCGAGGCGCTGACCGCGGCCGAGAATATCGCTCTGTCTCTGGATGACGGCTCACCGATCAGCTCGATCGCGGCCAAGGCGAGGGCGCTTTCCTTCAGCTATGGCCTGCCGCTCGATCCGGACTCGCTGGTCGGCGATCTCTCGGTCGGCGAACGCCAGCGCATCGAGATCATCCGCTGCCTGTTGCAGACGCCGCAGCTCATCATCCTCGACGAGCCGACCTCGGTGCTGACGCCGCAGGAAGCCGACAAGCTGTTCGAAACGCTTGAGCGCCTGCGCTCGGAGGGCAAATCCATCCTCTACATTTCGCACCGGCTGGAAGAGGTCAAACGCATCTGCGACCGCGCCACCGTGCTGCGTCACGGCAAGGTCGTCGGCCATTGCAATCCGCGCGAGGAAACGGCTTCGTCGCTGGCTCGCATGATGGTCGGCAACGAGGTGAAGGCCGTGGTGCGTGCGCCGGCCGAAGGCATCGAGACCGCGCAGCCGCTGCTCGAAATCCGCGCCCTCAGCCGCAAGCCGGCAACGCCGTTTTCGATTCCGCTGAAGAATATCAACCTCACTGTGCGCGCCGGCGAGGTGATCGGCATTGCCGGTGTCGCCGGCAACGGCCAGGGCGAGTTCTTCGAATCCGTCTCCGGCGAGGTGCTGCAGCAGGACGCCGCATCCGTGCGCATCCGCGGCAAGGATGCCGGCTCGCTCTCGATCACAGGCCGGCGGCTGATGGGCGCTGCCTTCGTGCCGGAAGAACGCCTCGGCCATGGCGCCGCGCCACGCATGAAGCTTTCGGAAAATCTGCTTCTGTCGCGGCACGCCACCGACGGCAAGGTTTTTGTCGGCGCCGGCGGCGCCGTCAAAAGCGTTGCGGTCTATGCCGCCGCCCAGCGCATCATCGTGGCGATGGATGTGCGCAAGAGCGCGCCCGATCCGGAAGCTGCGGCCCTTTCGGGCGGCAATCTGCAGAAATTCATCGTCGGTCGCGAACTCGACCGCAGCCCTGCCGTCATGGTCGTCAACCAACCTACCTGGGGCGTCGACGCCGGCGCCGCCGCTCATATCCGCCAGGCGCTGATCGAACTGGCGCGCAGTGGCTCGGCGGTTCTGGTCATCAGCCAGGACCTCGATGAGCTGTTCGAGATTTCGGACGCGATCGCGGTCATGCACAATGGCGAATTGTCCAAACCGCTGCCGATCGCCGAGGCAACTTTCGAAAAGGTCGGTCTGTTGATGGGCGGCGCCGAGCCTGGCCACGCCGAACATGGTCTGGAGACGGCATGATGCGCCTCGAACTCGTCAAACGCCCGCAGCGCTCTATGCTCTTTTCGGCGCTGTCGCCCTTCATCGCCTTCGCCCTAACGATCATCGCCGGCGCGGTTCTGTTCGCGCTGCTCGGCGTCAACCCGCTGAGCGCATTTGAGATCTATTTCATCGAGCCGATCAGCCAGGTCTGGCAGCTGCATGAGCTGGCGATCAAGGCCGCGCCGTTGATCCTGATCGCGGTCGGCCTGTCGGTCTGTTACAAGGCCAACATCTGGAACATCGGCGCTGAGGGACAGTTCATCCTCGGCGGCATTTTCGGCTCGGCCATTCCGGTGCTGTTTCCCGGGTTCGAAGGCCCGCTGGTGCTGCCGCTGATGCTGTTGTTCGGCATGGTCGGCGGTGCCGCCTATGCAGCAATCCCGGCTCTCTTGAAGACGCGCTTCGGCACCAACGAAATCCTGACCAGCCTGATGCTGGTCTATGTCGCCCAGCTTTTCCTCGACTGGCTGGTGCGCGGCCCCTGGCGCGATCCACAGGGCCACGGTTTCCCGCAGACGATCCAGTTCAATGACTCGGCGGTCCTGCCGGAACTGATGCCGGATGCCGGCCGCGCCAATTGGGGTTTTGTCTTCGCGCTTGTTGCAGCCGTGCTGATCTGGGTGCTGATGAGCCGCCTGCTCAAGGGTTTTGAGGTCCGCGTGCTCGGCTCCAGCCCGAGGGCAGGGCGCTTCGCCGGCTTC
Source organism: Mesorhizobium sp. C416B (assembly GCF_030323165.1). NCBI lineage: Bacteria > Pseudomonadati > Pseudomonadota > Alphaproteobacteria > Hyphomicrobiales > Phyllobacteriaceae > Mesorhizobium > Mesorhizobium sp. C416B. Next base: position 166,333 of record NZ_CP100471.1, on the reverse strand, counting down.
GGCCTCAACCGCATGGTCTTCTTCGCCTTCCTGCTGTCAGGCGCGCTGGCCGGGCTTGCCGGCATTTCGGAAGTCTCCGGCGCCATCGGCCAGCTGCAACCGGTGATCTCGCCCGGCTACGGCTTCACAGCGATCATTGTGGCGTTCCTCGGCCGGCTCAATCCGCTCGGCATCGTCGCCGCCGGCCTGGTGCTGGCGCTGACTTATCTCGGCGGCGAGGCGGTGCAAAGCGCGCTCGGCATTTCCGACAAGGTGGCGCGTGTGTTCCAGGGCATGCTTTTGTTCTTCGTGCTCGGTTGCGACACGCTCATCCATTACCGCATTCGCCTGGTCGGCATGGCGCTGACGAAAAGCGCGGCGAAGCTTGAAGCCGCGCCGAAGTTGAAGGAAGCCCGCTGATGGACATCGCCGTCAACATCCTTTTGACCATCGCCACGGCGGCAACGCCGCTTTTAATAGCGGCAATCGGCGAACTCGTGGTCGAGCGCTCCGGCGTGCTCAACCTCGGCGTCGAAGGCATGATGATCATGGGCGCCGTCGGCGGCTTCGGCGCCGGCTATCTCACGGGATCGCCCTGGATCGGCCTGTTGGCGGCAATCGCCATGGGTGCCGTGTTCTCGCTGCTGTTTGCGGTGATGACGCTGTCGCTCGCCACCAACCAGGTGGCGACCGGCCTGTCGTTGACGCTGCTTGGCCTCGGCCTGTCCGGCATGATGGGGACCAGCTTCGTCGGCCAGCCAGGCGAGCGGCTGCCAAACCTCTACGTTCCGGTGCTCACCGACATTCCCGTCGTCGGCAGGCTGTTGTTCGGCCAGGACCCAATCTTCTACATCTCGATCGCGCTGACGGCGGCCGTCATGTGGTTCCTGTTCAAGACCCGCACCGGCCTCACCCTGCGCTCGATCGGAGACAGCCACACATCGGCACATGCGCTCGGCATCAAAGTCATCCGCTACCGCTATCTCGCGGTCATCTTCGGCGGCGCCTGCGCCGGCCTTGCGGGCGGCCACCTGTCGCTGGTCTACACGCCGCAATGGGTAGAGAACATGAGCGCGGGCCGCGGCTGGATCGCGCTGGCGCTGGTCGTCTTCGCCTCCTGGCGTCCGTGGCGCGTGCTGGCCGGCGCCTACATCTTCGGCGCGGTGTGGATCGGCCAGCTTCATGCACAGGCATTTGGCATTCCGGTGCCTTCGCAGCTGCTTTCTTCTCTGCCCTATCTGGCAACCGTCGTGGTTCTCGTTCTAATCTCGCGCAACAAGCGTCTGACGATGATGAACACGCCGGCTTCCTTGGGGCAGCCATTCGTTCCGGATCGTTGACAACAAAAACAAACGGGAAGCTCCAAGGCTAAACTCAGAGAGGTAACACAATGAAAAAACTGCTTATCGCGTTGATGACCACGACCGCCGCCATGTCACTGGCGGCGTCCGCACAGGCCGCCGACAAGTTGAAGGCATGCTGGGTCTACACCGGCCCGATCGGCGATTTCGGCTATTCCTACCAGCACGACCAAGGCCGCCTCGAGGTGGAGAAGGCGCTCGGCGACAAGGTCGAAACCGCCTATCTCGAGAACGTCTCGGAAGGTCCCGATGCCGACCGCGCCTTCGAGCGTCTGGCGCGCGAAGGCTGCAAGATCATCTTCGGCACCTCTTTCGGCTTCATGGACCCGGAAGTGAAGGTCGCCAAGAAGTTCCCCAAAGTGATGTTCGAGCACGCCACCGGCTACAAGACCGCTGACAATCTCGGCATCTACAATGCGCGCTTCTATGAAGGCCGCTACGTGCTCGGCCAGATCGCCGCCAAGGAATCGAAGGCAGGGGTCGCCGGCTATATCGTTTCTTTCCCGATCCCCGAAGTGGTGATGGGCATCAACTCCTTCATGCTCGGCGCGCAATCGGTCAACCCGAACTTCAAGGCCAAGATCGTCTGGGTGAACTCCTGGTTCGATCCGGGCAAGGAAGCCGACGCGGCCAAGGCGCTGTTCGACCAGGGCGCCGACATCATCGTCCAGCACACGGATTCCACTGCGGCACTGCAGGTGGCGGAAGAGCGCAAGCTGCACGGCTTCGGCCAGTCCTCCGACATGATCAAGTTCGCGCCGAACGCGCAGCTGACCTCGCTGACGGACGAATGGGGGCCGTACTACATCAGCCGCGTCCAGGCAGCGCTCGACGGCACCTGGAAGCCTGACAATGTCTGGCTCGGCATCAAGGACGGCGCCGTCAAGCTGGCGCCCTTCACCAATATGCCGGACGATGTGAAGGCGATGGCCGAGGCAACCGCCAAGAAAATCGCAGATGGCTGGAACCCCTTCACAGGACCGGTCGCCAAGCAGGACGGCACGCCGTGGCTCAAGGACGGCGAAGTAGCCGACGACGGCACGCTGCTCGGCATGAACTTCTATGTGAAGGGCGTCGACGACAAGTTGCCGCAGTAAGTATCGGAAACGCAAAAGAGAAGGGGCGCCGCCCGGCGCCCTTTTTCACTTCGCGGGCTGCACGCTTCGACTGCGAAACCGCGCCGAGGGCTGTGCCAAAAATCCGATGGCGCCGGGAGGCGCCCTTTTTGGTAATTTTCTAAACCGCCGAGCCGTAAAGGTCGTAGGCGTCGGCGCGGTCGATCTTGACCGTGACGATGTCGCCTTGGCGCAGCGGGCGGCGCGACTGGATATGCACCGAACCGTCGATCTCGGGCGCGTCGTATTTTGTCCGGCCCTTGGCAGACGTGCCATGCGCCTCGTCGATCAGCACCGGCAGGCGCTTGCCGACCTTCTTGGCCAGCTGCGTCGCCGAGATCTTCTGCTGGCGCTGCATGAAGCGATGCCAGCGCGCTTCCTTGATCTCCTGCGGCACCTGTTCGAGGCCGAGATCGTTGGAGCGGGCGCCGCGGACCGGCTCGTATTTAAAGCAGCCGGCGCGATCGATCCTGGCCTCGTCCAGCCAGTCGAGCAGCATCTCGAAATCCTCGTCGGTCTCGTCGGGGAAACCGACGATGAATGTCGAGCGTATCGCCAGATCCGGGCACACCTCGCGCCAGCCGCGAATGCGCTCCAGCGTCTTTTCGCCATGGGCTGGACGGCGCATGTTCTTCAGCACCTGCGGCGAGGCGTGCTGGAAGGGGATGTCCAGATAAGGAAGGATTTTTCCATCCGCCATCAGCGGGATGACATCGGCGACATGCGGGTAGGGGTAGACATAGTGCATGCGTACCCAGATGCCGAGCTTGCCCAGCTCCTCCGACAGGTCGAGGAATTTCGCCCGCACTTCGCGGTCGCCGAACATCGACGTCTGGTACTTGATGTCGATGCCGTAGGCGCTGGTGTCCTGCGAGATGACCAGCAATTCCTTGACCCCGGCCTTGGCCAGCTTCTCGGCCTCGCGCAGCACATCGGCCGCCGGGCGCGAGACGAGGTCGCCGCGCAGTGCGGGAATGATGCAGAAGGTGCAGCGGTTGTTGCAGCCTTCGGAAATCTTGAGATAGGCGTAGTGGCGCGGAGTCAGCTTGACGCCTTGCGGCGGCAGAAGGTCGATATAGGGATCGTGGCTGGGCGGCGCCGCCTCATGCACCGCGGCCATCACGCTCTCATAGGCCTGCGGGCCGGTGATGGCGAGGACGTTGGGGTGCTTCTCTCGGATGACGTCCGGCTCGGCGCCGAGGCAGCCGGTGACGATCACCCGGCCGTTTTCCGAAAGCGCCGAACCAATGGCGTTGAGCGATTCGTCGCGGGCTGAGTCGAGAAAGCCGCAGGTGTTGACGACGACAAGGTCGGCGCCGTCATGCTTGCGTGCGATCTCATAGCCTTCGGCGCGCAGGCGCGTGATGATGCGCTCGGAATCCACAAGCGCCTTCGGGCATCCAAGGCTGACGAAACTGACGCGAGGCGCAGACATGAGAAACATCCGGGTTTTTCGGGATCGGCGGCCAGTACCACACTTATTGCGGCATTGGTATGGGCAGCGGCTGCGGCGAACGCGACCACTGCCTCCGGCAGATACCCATGCTGCTACAGAAGCTGTGGGACCGGCAGCGTCAGCTCACCACAGGACTGACATGCGGCCAGACCTCGACAACGCCGCGATAGACCATATCGATCGCGACGTAGAGAATGATCAGCAAGCCGACATAGGCGATCCAGCGGTGGCGATGCAGCAGCTTGGCAATGAAGCTCGCGGCCAAGCCCATCAAGGCGATCGACAGCACCAGGCCTATGACAAGCACGGGAAAATGATCGCGCGCCGCACCGGCGACCGCCAGCACATTGTCCAGCGACATCGAAACATCGGCGACGACGATCTGCAGGGCCGCCTGGCCGAGCGTCTTGCGCGGCGCCTTGCCACCCACCGTTCTGTCGCTGTTGAGGTCGGAATCGGACAGCGCCTCGGTCGCCTCGAACTCGTCGGCATGCGACGTCCGCAGCTCGCGCCACATCTTCCAGCACACCCACAACAAAAGGATGCCGCCGGCCAGCAGCAGGCCGACAATGGCAAGAAGCTTGACGGTGACGGCGGCAAACAGGATGCGCAGCACCGTCGCTGCCAACACGCCGATCAGGATGGCTTTCTTGCGCTGCTCGACCGGCAGGCCGGCGGCGGCAAGGCCGATGACGATGGCATTGTCGCCGGCAAGCACCAGATCGATGGCGATGACCTGGAGGAGGGCCGTCATGCTTGCAGCGCTGAAAATGTCCATCGACCGGAGCCCCTTGCTGTATCGGCGTGTTCGTCGTCGGATATGCCGACGCCCTAACGTGTATGGTTCCCGCGCGTCAAGAGACTGCCGGCGCAATTCCAGGAAAAGTGCGTAGCGGTTTTCCGTCGGGAATTATGCAAAAACAAAGAGTTAGAGTGGGTCAGCTGCTCCATAAAAAGCTGAACCGCTCTAACGGCCGACGCTGAAAGCCACGGGAATAGGGAAGGTCGTTCTGCCAGAGAGAATTCTGGTCGCAGCGAATTCAGTCGTAGAGATTGTACTTCGCCCAGTCGGCTTCCGGAATCTCGTCGCCGATGCGGTAACGGAACTGCAGGACCTCCATATGGTCCGGCGCCGTCTCGCATTTGAACTTCAGCCGGTACCACTGTCCCTTGCTGCGGAAGGCAGCACCCGGGCTGCGGATGACATCGGCTTTCATTTCCGGCGTCGCGAAGGCGTAGGCGACGACGCGGTCTGCCTTGTACTTGTGGTCGTCATGGCTGATGCGGTCGAGCACTTCGGCGTCGCATCTCTGCTCCAGCCGGGTCTCCGGGTCGAGTTTCAGCAGGCCGGCGCGCAGGGCGGCGTCCATCGCGTGGGCGGGCCAGGCCAGCGTCACCGAGGCCAGCGCCGCAAGGAATAGTTTTTTCATGGGCGGGAGAACGACCATAACTCGCGTGAAAAATCAACCGGAGTGCCATTTTGGGGCAGCCGGATATGCGCGGAAATCGTCGTTGGCCGGGCAGGGTGTCTTGACGCAGCCGCTTTGACACGTCGCCGGCGCCATTCTTAATTGTCCGGGCTGCCATGCACCGATTGCCTGTTTCCCCGTCTTTCCGCTTCTCGCGATCGCGGCAGCCACCGCCACGGCCGCAAGGCGATATAGGCAGCGAGGAAGGTTCTCTGTGCCAGGCCGGCCTCGCTGTGCCAGACCTCCCTTATCCCCGCCGCCCTCAATGCCCTTCGTTGGGTGCTGTTGCGTTCCCAGCGCCGGCTGATGCTGCCCGCCCGATAGTATTTGTGGCAGAGCACTTGCGGCACGCGGACAAAGCCGCCGAGCAGCGACAGATGCAGAAGCCAGGTCCAGTCGGCGCTGAATTCGCCTTGGCTGTTGGGCTTGATCCCCCCGCTGCGGTGGAACGCCCAGGCCCTGAATACCCCACGGTTGGGGACCCCATCCATGCGGCTGGCGCGCCATCACCCGGCCACGCACAAAACCGTCCTGCAAGCCCTCCAGCAGGTCGAACTTCCACGTGGCACTTTCGCGTCTGACTTCGATCACTTCGACATCGCTGAACGACAGTACGGCCTCGGGATTGGCATCGAGCGCCCGCACCAGCGCCTCGATATAGGTTGGATCGATGACGTCGTCATGGAAGGCAAAGAACATCAATTCGCCGCTGGCATTGGCCATCAGATCGTTGGAGTTCTTCAGCCATCCCAGGTTTTTGTCCCGGCGCAGGATACGGACATCGTCGCGGCCGCCGGCGAAGGCCGAAACGATCTCGAATGTCGCGTCGGTCGAATTGTCCTCGCCGACCAGGATCTCGATATTGTCCCAGGTCTGCGCGGCGAGGCTGTCCAGCGTACGCAAAATGAATGCCGCCGAATTGTAGCATGGCACCAGCGCGGTGACCTTCGGCCGCCAGCCGGATCGAAGCTCGACTTGTTTCTGCGCTACCTGCTTCGCGCCGCCCTGTTCTGTCTCACCCATTCACTCGATCCCGCAGATTTGCCGCGCCAGCCTGTCGGCAAGCCACGGCGCCGTCGAATATTTACCTGTGTCGACCGAGATTTAGTTGCCCAGGCGGTTGACCCCGAATTGGTCGCGGCGATGGATCGTGGCTTTCGGGTCGCTGAGCGAACCACGCCCTTGCGCAAACACGAAGCCGCCGCGTACCTCAAGTTCCTCGGCATCGTCGAACATGCTGGAAACACTGGGCACCAACCGAGTGAGCGTGGCGCGAACGTCGCCGATGAACCGCTGTCGTGCGTCGGCATCGAGCGCTTGTGGCGTTTCGATCGACAATTCGCCACTCTCCGCAAGCAACCCGCTCGGATACCAGGAGAGATAGAAGTTGCGCCCGTTATAGTTTTTTATGTCGCCGAACGGGCCAAGGGCGACGACCGCGCACGGCACATCGACAGGCTGCCTGGTGCGGCCGAACAGGCAAAGCCTGTAGCGGTGCGACCATCCGGAAACCGGCTCGATGCCGGCCGTGCGGTCGACAGCCAGCCGCCCCTCCCATAGGCAATTGACGACAATGTCGAACGCCTCGCTTTTCTCGCCTGCGACCGCCACGCGCCATTTCCCGTCAATTCCGTCCACCGGCTTTGCCGACAGGACTTTGGCCGCCATTCGCAAGCTGATGTTGGGTTCACCCCGAAGCACGGCGCAAAGCCGGTCGGCAACCCATCGCGTGTTGATGGATCGCTCCGGCACCTGGAAGCCGCCGACGATCTGGTCCGAGTTGGTGACATCGGCCAATTCAGTTCTGGAAAGCCGTTTCGACCGCGCCGCCGATACGTCGGCAAGGTAGCTGGTGGCGTCAGCGTGGCTGCGCACCAATACATCCACACGTTCAAAGATCGCCCCCAGCGCCTCGGCAGCGACGATCGAGTTGCGATGGACCAGATAAAGGTCTTCCGAGAAGGTCGTGTGCGCTTCCAGATTGCTTCCGATCAGCTCGGAAACAAGCCTGCCGAAACACAGTCCTCCCGAAAGCAGATGCCGGGCGGTCAGCAGCGAGGGATCGTTCCCGTAGAGATAGCCGAGATGAATCTTGCCCTCGTTCCAACGGCTGGCGCAGACCATCGGCTCGCTCTCCTTGTCGAAGAGGGACACCGCGTAGCCTCTGCGGGCCATCATGAGAGCGAGGCTGGCGCCCATGATGCCGGCGCCGAGAATAGCCATTCTGCCGCGAGGCGCTGTCATGTCCTGGCGCGCATCGCGGCCTCTCCTTTCCTGACGATTGCGATGCGGTGAGCGTCAGCCGTTCGATCCGTTCCTGGTAGCGAAATTCGATGCCGATCTCGCCCGACAGCTGCATCATCAATTGCCGGCCCGAGCCGTGTGCATGTCCCCCCCGCGACGTGCCGCGCGGCGCGGTGACGACGAACGCCCGCACGGCTTGGAAATTGTAACCGCTGAACTCGATAGCGGTCAGCATTCCCCTGGGATCGCAATGTAACGAAGTGGGGATCTCGGTGACCTTGCCGCCAAAGAACGTTCGATGCTGCATAACGTAAGCCCGCCAGATGCCGGTCGAAATTTACCTCAGACTAGCGCTTTTATCAAAAGGCAGAATACAACCACTTCGGCGGTGTTTTGGGGACACTGCAGCGGATCGATGTCGAGCTCGGCCTCAGGCCGATACGGTGCCGACTGTCATGACTTCTGAGTCGCGGCCGAAACCACGGCTAAGACCTTGGTCCGAGCGGTCTCAGACCTTTGAGTTCCGAAGGCCGGCCGGTTCCAAGGAGGGTGATCTACTTCAGCAATTTCAAAGAGTTATGCTGGTTGGCGTTTCGCCGGCCGACCGCTTCGTTCTCGCAATGAAAGCACAGCTATATCTAAGTTTACCCTTTGTGTTAGCGATTCCTCATGTTGCCCGCTATAGCGGTTAGTGGCGGTGGCAATCTCGGAGGTAGTTATGACATCCCGAAAGACCCTTTTTGCTGCATTTGCGGTATTCTCGCTTCTGGTGTCGCCGGCCCTGGCTGCTGCTGGTGGCAACGGCCATGGTAACGGCCATGGCAATGGTAACGGTAACGGTAACGGCAATGGCAAAGGCAATAGCGGAGGAAACGGTAATGCCGGCGGCAATGGCGGAGGCGGCGGTTCGCTCGGCAAGTCGGCATCCGCCAAGGGCCAGGTCGCCAAGGCCGCTACCGGTTCAGTGTCCAAGGAAAAGAATATCCATGCCAAGCTGGGCCGGTTGAACTCACTGCAGCGCAACGCCAACGCCTTTATGCACTCCAAGAGCAAGAACTTCGCTGGCGTGCAGGCTTTTGTGACACAGTCGGCAATAGCCAAGAACGCTCAATCGGCGCTCGAGGCCGCTAATCAGGCGGTTGCCGACGCCAAAGCGGCGCTCGACGCGCTGAATGCGAAAGCGGCTGACCCGAATACCCCGCCCGAAGATGTCCCGACGCAGGCCGATCTCGATGCAGCACAGGCAGCGCTCGATGACGCCACCCAGGATGCGGCCGCTGCTCAGACCGCCGCCACAGCTGCCGCTGCCAACGTCCCATCGATCGATGCAGCCCTTGCCCAAATGGCCAACAAGCCCGTTGACCCTGAGGTGACAGATTGGGCCAATAGCGTACTTGCCGACAAGATCGACCAAGTAGCCGCCAAGCTGGCGCCGGCCGCGCCTTAAGGCCCCATGCGGCGGCAGCGATCCAATCGACGATAAGCCGTCGGGTCCGCCCGGCGGCTGCACCTTTCTCGCCTATCTGCAGCGTTGGTCCCAATGCAGGTCCGAGATTCTGGTCATGGCTATTTTGCGAAATCTCCAGCCGGGCCGCCGTCCTCAAGGCTGAATTCATGCGTGCTTCGCGCATCTTCATCGACCACACGAAACCAATGCTCCTGAAGCGCTCTAGGCGACACCCTTTGGCCCGTGACCTTCTCTACCGCAGATAACGGATCATCGGCGCTCGTGGCCTGAGTTGAGACACACTCCTCTCCATGCCACTCTTCCACCTGGTACTCTGGCATGCCGGCCTACCTACCGCTCCCCAGAGCCTTCGCTTCCCGCTCCAGCGTCTCGCGTCGGTTGCCGTGCTTCGCGATCAATTCCTTGACCTGCTGCGGGGTGATGCCGGCCTTGGTGGCGAAATACTCGACTTCATAATCCTCATCGGCAGAGACGCGGTCCCGATCGCGGAAGTCCGTCTTCGTTTTGTCGTCAGCCATTTGCTTTGCTCCTGGTTGAATGATCAACCGCAACGTGCAGCCGCAGCCTTTTGTTGCAGCGGAGCCCGGATTTCCGAAACGGTCACATGGGAAAACGGCCCTCAGTCGCAGGAGGTGCTGGTGTTGCTGTAACTTTGAACGGAACGGTTCTTCTCCTTGACGGTTGTGACGTGAAGGAGATGCCTCATGTTTGAAAGTGTGATGTGGTTGATCGTCGTTGCTGGTGGGCCACTGTTGCTGGCCCTATTGATGGCATACGTTCTTATGACCCGACGCCACCGTGGTCCTGCAGAACGCATGGAAAGCGACCGCGCGACCAAACGGCTCTATCGCCAGGACGAACGTTGATCCTGAGGCTGGCGCAACGTTTGCGCTCACGCTGGCCCGCTGCCTCGCGGTGGCAGGCTTCTTCGTTTTAGGAAGTTAGGAATAACTTAGGAAAGATTTGGCCCTCTTTGAAAATACAGAGGCAATTCAGCACGGTAGCCAAATATCTGGCGGAGGGAGTGGGATTCGAACCCACGGTGGGCTTGCACCCACGCCGGTTTTCAAGACCGGTGCCTTAAACCGCTCGGCCATCCCTCCAACGTGACTTTTCAATCATCTAGGAACATCAACCGACCCAGTGAACGACAGTTGGTATCGAATGATACCTATCCTTCCGGACCAGCTTGCGGTTCATTTCTCTAGAGCGTTGCCCATCGCCAAGTCAACCATCGGCGCTGCCATGGATAATAGGGGGTGGCGTTCGTTACCCGAACGGAGCTGCGAACCCGTTTTCGAAGGAGCCGGGATCTAATTGCGATCCTTGCTGCCGACCTGCACAAGTTGCAGAAGACCCAGCACGACAAGTGCGAGCAAGGTAGCCAAAGCCGCGATCTGCCAGAACCCGAGCCCAACCGCCAGGCCTATGGCGCCTGCCAGCCACATGCCCGCCCCAGTGGTAAGCCCTTGAACCTCGCCCTTGGAGAAGAAGATCAAGCCCGCGGCCAGAAATGCCACGCCGGCAGTCGTGGCTTCGATCAAGCGGATAGGATCAATGGCGATTTCCTGACCATCGAAGACGTGAAGATGAGTAATCTCGATCGTGAGGATGGCAATTAGAGCCGTCGCAACACAGACCAGGATGTGTGTCCTCAATCCGGCCGGTCGGTTACGCCATTCGCGTTCGATCCCAACGATGGAGCCAAGGACGGCCGCGAGCAAAAGCCTGGCTGAAATTACGGAAAAGGGCAGCCACGTCTGTTGCCCGAAACGTTCAATGAATTCATCCATGAGGCGCAGAACGTATCTCGGGTCGGTCGGTTCCAGGCAGCCGCGCTTCATGCCACAGGTTCACTTCCAGACTCCAAAGGACAGAGGTCTCGGATGCCTCCTCACAGGCGCCCGGCCAGCCCGGGACCTGGCCGCCACATTCCTGCCCGGTTCCGGACACAATCGATTAATACGCTGATAAACAATTCCTGCGCACAAGGGATGGGGATTGGCGCGTCGCAGGCATTGCTCATCTGGCTCCGCCGAAATTCTAGAAGCGGCGCCTGTGTCGAGACGGTAGGGGACATCGGAAAACATGCAGACCACGACGCATCGGCGTCTTCGTCGCGCTCCTGCTTTGGTGTTGTGCGCTCTTTCGGCTGCGTTGCTGGCCGCGTGCGCGTCGCCGCAGTCCGAGCCGAAAGCCATGGTCTACAAGAAGCCTCGCTCGAAGGAATATTTTGCCGAGACCGAATACGGCGTGAAGGCCAGCCCGCGCGTTCAGTACATGCGGCGCGGCGGCGGCCGCGACCAGTTGGGCAAGCCCTATCAGGTGCGCGGCAAGTGGTATTACCCCAAGGAAGACAAGCGCTACGCCAAGGTCGGTCTCGCCTCCTGGTATGGCGATGCCTTCCACGGTCGCCTCACAGCCAATGGCGAAGTCTACGACATGACCCATCTGACGGCGGCGCATCCGACCATGCCGCTGCCAAGCTACGCCCGTGTCACCAACACCGAGACCGGAAGCTCGGTCATCGTGCGCGTCAACGACCGCGGCCCCTATCACGAGGGACGCATCATCGATGTCTCGGAACGCGCCGCGCAAATGCTCGACTATGCCAAGGTCGGCACGGCCAGGGTCAAGGTGGAATATATTGGCCGCGCACCGCTCGACGGCGACGACGACCAATATCTGGTCGCCTCCTACCGCCCGGGCAACCGCCCGGACCCGTCCGATGGCTTGCCGACCGGCGTCATGGTGGCGATGAACGGACCTTCGCCGAGCCTATCTGTTGGCGCACCCCCTGCCGTAGTGCCGTTTCCTGGTCAGTTGACGAATTCCGACACACAGCCAGTGATGTCGATGCAGGCACCGGCCTCAAGCGATGTGACGCTGCCTGAATTCGGGCCGATCGTGCCTCAGCGCCCGGAATCGCCCTTTGCCGTGGCTTCGCTCTCCTATGCGGATGAGCGCGTACAGCGCGCCGACGTCTTTGCAGCGCTTGACGACCAGGGCATGTCGCCAGCCGACATCCTGCAATCGTGGAAGAAATCCAACCCGCAGGCATCGCCTGCCGTTTCCGACTATGTCGCCGCCGGATCCTTCGACGATGCCGCCGAGGCAAAGCGGGTGGCTGCGGCTCTCGAACCGTTCGGCAGGACCGAAATCCAGAGCACCGAACTCGACGGCAATGACTGGTACGCGGTCAATCTCTATCCGGATGGCCATGGCAATGTCGACGACCTCTTGCGCGCGGCATGGTCGCATGGCGCGCCGGACGCGCTGGCTGTGCGCAACTGACCAACAAAGGCACGCCGGTTTTGTCATTGCGCGGTTGATCCGCCGGGAAGAAGCCTGATAGCGTTGCGGCAAGTTTCTGCCGGCTAACAGTCGAGCCTCTTCATGCGATTTCGCCTTTTCCACCCTTTTGCCGGGCTTTTTGGCCTTGGCTTCTTGCTTGCCGCGCTGGTTCCGGCCAACGCGCAGCTTTTCGAGACCAAGGCGACGCAGGCTTTCATGATCGATGCCGAAACCGGCACGGTGCTGTTTTCCAAGGATGCCGACCAACCGATCCCGCCGGCCTCGATGGCCAAGCTGATGACGATGGAGATGGTCTTCAACGCCATCAAGTCGAAGCGCATGAGCCTCGACGACACCTTCGTGGTTTCGGAAAATGCCTGGCGCAAGGGCGGTGCGCCTTCGGGAACGTCGACCATGTTTGCCAAGCTCAAATCGGCGATCCGGGTCGAGGATCTGATCCAGGGGGTCACCATACAGGCCGCCAATGACGGCTGCATGGTGCTGGCCGAAGGCATGGCCGGTTCGGAAGAGAATTTCGCGGCGCAGATGAACGATCGCGCGCGCCAGATCGGGCTGCCGAAATCGACATTTGTCAATTCCACCGGCCTGCCGGCCGACGGCCAGCAGACGACGGTGCGCGAACTGGCGCAGCTTGGCCTGCATATATGGCGCGAATATCCGGATCTCTATCTCTATTACGGCCGGGCCGATTTCACCTGGAACAAGATCTCGCAAAAGAATCGCAACCCGTTGCTGGCCATGGGCATCGGCGCCGATGGGCTGGCGGTCGGGTCGAGCGAGGCGGGCGGTTTCGGCATTGTCGGCTCGGTCAGCCATGACGGAACCAGGGTGTTCGCGGCGATGAGCGGATTGGCCAATGATCGCGAGCGCGCCGAGGAAGCGCGCAAGCTGCTCGAATGGGGCGTCCGCTCCTTCGAGAAGACCGAGATTTTCGCTGGCAACGAAGTGGTCGGCGAGGCCCAGGTGTTCGGCGGCGCCAAATCCAGCGTAGCGCTGAAGGCAAAGGCGCCGATCGACGTCCTGCTGCCGATCGCCAACCGCGACAAGCTGACCGCCAGGATCGTCTATCAGGGGCCGGTATCGGCGCCGGTGGAGGAGGGGCAACCCGTCGGCGCGCTGCGCGTCTGGATCGGCGATACGCTGAGCCAGGAAACGCCGCTTTTCGCCGCCGAATCGGTCGGCGTCGGCACACTGCCGCAACGCGCGTTTGATGCCGCCAGGGAACTGGCCGTAGGCTGGCTGCGTTGAGTTCCTGCGGCGTGGACCTTTTCTCGGGCGCGGACTAAGACACCAGCGCAAAGCAGGACAAAGGCCTTTCGATTGGCAAGCGGATTTTTCATCACCTTCGAAGGCGGCGAGGGCGCCGGCAAGTCGACGCAGATCGAACGGCTGGCCCAGAAGATGCGCGCCAAGAAATACGATGTCCTCCTCACCCGCGAACCCGGGGGGTCACCCGGCGCCGAGGCGGTCAGGCACGTGCTCCTGTCCGGCGCCGCCGAGCCTTTCGGGCCGAAGATGGAGGCGCTGCTGTTTGCCGCCGCGCGCTCCGACCATGTCGAGCAGGTCATCCGGCCGGCGGTGGAGCGCGGCTCCATCGTGCTTTGCGACCGTTTCCTGGATTCGTCGCGCGTCTATCAGGGCGTCACCGGCGGCCTCGATCCGGCTTTCATGGAAGCTCTGGAGGAGGTCGCCATCAACGGCATGATGCCGGACATGACGCTGATCCTTGACATTGACCCCGCCGAGGGCTTGCGGCGCGCCGCCGCGCGGCGTGGCGCCGAGGACGGTCCGGACCGCTTCGAAAAGGAGACGCTGGACATCCACCAGCGCCGCCGTGACGCCTTCCTGGCGATCGCAACCGCCGAGCCGGACCGCTGCATCGTGATCGACGCGTCGGCGCCTCCCGCTACGGTGGAGGATGTCATCACCGCGGTGGTGTTCGCCGCACTTGAGGCGAGGGCGCCCGCGCGCAACCGACAGGCGGCGCCCGCATGATCTTCGAACGCATCGCTCCCGAGCAGCACGACACGCTGGACGGTGTACCGGAGCCGTCCGAGACGCTGCGCCTGGTCGGCCATGAGCAGGCGGCCGCGATGCTCGCTGCCGCCTATCGCTCGGGAAAACTGCCGCATGCGGTGATCTTTGCCGGGCCGGTCGGCATCGGCAAGGCGACGCTTGCCTTTCACCTGGCGCACCATCTGTTGAAGCATCCGGCCTTCGACCAGGCGCCGGATGTGTTTGCCGTTCCCGATCCGGCCTCACCGCTGTTTCGCCAGATCGCCACCGGGGCGCATCCCGGCGTGCTGCACCTGACCCGGCCGCTGAACGACAAGACCAAGAGTTTCAAGACCGTCGTCACCGTCGACGAGATCCGCAAGGTCAACCGCTTCCTGTCGCTGACCTCGCATGACGGCAGCTACCGGGTGGTGATCGTCGATCCGGCCGACGACATGAACACCAACGCCGCCAATGCCTTGCTGAAGAACCTCGAGGAGCCGCCGAGCCGCACGCTGTTCATCCTCATCGTGCATGCGCCGGGCAGCCTTTTGCCGACCATCCGTTCGCGCTGCCAGATGGTGCGGCTAACGCCGCTCGATGCCGGCAGCCTGATGAGCGTTCTGGAAACCGTCGAGCCGCCGCCACCTTCCGATCCTGCTGCGCGCGCGGCACTAGCGGAACGGGCAGGGGGCAGCGCCCGCAATGCGATCCTTCTGACCCAATATGGCGGGCTGGAGATTGCCGGCACCCTCGACGCCCTGGTCACGTCGGGCAAGAGCGACATCGCCGGCGCCTATCGCCTTGCCGAGGCCGTCGCCGGCCGCGACCAGGCGATCCAGTTCGACATCTTCAACCGCCGCGCGCTCGATCTGCTCTCCACCGGCGCCAGTGAAGCCGCGCTGGCTGGGGATCTCGCGCGGGCGAAAACGCTGTCCGACACTTGGCACGAGGCGCTGAACGCCATATCTGAGACCGATACCTACAATCTTGACAAGAAGCAGCACGCCTTGACCATGATCGACCGCCTGAATTCCGCAATGCGAATGTGACCGGTTTCGGCATTGGGGCGGGATGGCAATCGCCGTCTCGATGCGATATCCACCGCTCACATTCATTCGGCCATTCATGACGGTTAATTCATGTCACGCGACACATTCTACATCACGACACCAATTTTCTATCCGAACGGCAAGCCGCATATCGGCCACGCCTATACGGTCATCGCGACCGACGCGCTGGCCCGCTTCCAGCGCCTGGACGGCAAGGACGTGCTCTTCCTCACCGGCACTGACGAACACGGCCTCAAGATGCAGCAGACGGCCGAGAAGGAAGGCATAACGCCACTCGCGCTTGCCGACCGCAACTCGGCGATCTTCCGTTCGATGACAGAGGTCCTGGGCGGCTCGAATGATGATTACATCCGCACGACGGAACCACGCCACTACGAGTCGTGCCAGGCGATCTGGAAGGCGATGGCGGCCAATGGCGACATCTATCTCGACCGCTACAGTGGCTGGTATTCGGTCCGCCAGGAAGCCTATTTCGAAGAGAGCGAAACCACGCTCGGCGACGACGGCGTGCGCCGCGAGCCGCTTGGCTCGCCGGTCGAATGGAATGAGGAGGAAAGCTACTTCTTCAGGCTTTCCGCCTATCAGGACAAATTGCTTGCGCTGTACGAAAGCCAGCCCGATTTCGTCGGTCCGGCCGAGCGCCGAAATGAGGTGATGAGCTTCGTCAGGTCCGGCCTCAAGGACATCTCGGTCTCGCGCACGACCTTCAATTGGGGCGTGCCGGTGCCCGGCGACGACAAGCATGTGATGTATGTCTGGGTCGATGCCTTGACCAACTACATCACCGCTGCCGGCTATCCCGACACCAAGGCCGAGCAATGGCGCTACTGGCCGGCCACGCACATTATCGGCAAGGACATCGTCCGCTTCCATGCCGTCTACTGGCCGGCTTTCCTGATGTCGGCCGGCATCGAACTGCCGAAGCGCGTCTTCGCGCATGGCTTCCTGTTCAACCGCGGCGAGAAAATGTCGAAGTCGGTCGGCAATGTCGTAGACCCCTTCACCATGGTCGAGCATTACGGCCTCGACCAGGTGCGCTATTTCTTCTTGCGTGAGGTGCCATTCGGCCAGGACGGCAGCTACAGCCATGACGCGATCGTCAACCGCACAAATGCCGATCTCGCCAACGGTCTCGGCAATCTGGCGCAGCGCTCGCTGTCGATGATCGCCAAGAACTGCGGCGGCGTGGTGCCGCATCGCGGCGAGCTGACCGAAGCTGACAGCGCGATCCTCGACCAGGCGGTGGAAGCGCTGGGTACCGCGCGCCAGGCGATGGCGGAACAGGGCATCCATCTCGCGTTGGCGGCGATCTTCGGCGTTGTGGCGGAAGCGGATCGCTACTTCGCCTCGCAGGCGCCCTGGGCGCTCAAGAAGACCGATCCGGCGCGCATGGAAACGGTGCTGTGGACGACCGCCGAACTGGTGCGGCGCGTGGCATTGCTGTGCCAACCCTACATTCCGGGGTCGGCCGGCAAGCTGCTCGATCTGCTGGTGGTGCCGGCGGACAAGCGTGACTTCGCGCATGTCCATGCCGACTATGCGCTGGTGCCCGGCACGGCGCTGCCCGCGCCGGAGGGCGTGTTTCCGCGTTATGTCGAAAGCCCTGAGGCGAGCGCCTGATGCTCGTCGACAGCCATTGCCATCTCGACTTTCCGGATTTCACCGAGGAGCGGGCCGCCATCGTCGCCCGCGCAAAGGCTGCCGGTATAGGTCACATGGTGACCATCTCGACACGCGTGAAGCGGTTTGCGCAAGTGCTTGAGATTGCTGAGAGTTTCGACGAAATCTATTGCTCGGTCGGCACCCATCCTCACAATGCCGGCGAAGAGCTGGATGTGACGGCTGAGGACCTTGTGCGCCTGTCCGCGCACCCGAAGGTGGTGGCGATCGGCGAGGCCGGGCTCGACTATTTTTACGACAAGGCGCCACGCGATGCGCAGGCGCAGGGTTTTCGCACTCATATAGCAGCTGCGCGCGAGACCGGGCTGCCGCTGGTGATCCATTCGCGCGATGCCGATGACGACATGGCTGCCATCCTCGAAGACGAAACAGGGAAGGGCGCCTTCCCCTTCATCCTGCATTGTTTTTCGTCGGGGCGACGGCTGGCAGAGGTCGGCGTGGCGCTTGGTGGCTATGTGTCCTTCTCGGGCATACTGACCTTCAAGAACTCCGCCGGTTTACGCGCCATCGCAGCCGATGTGCCGCATGACCGGCTGCTGGTCGAGACCGACGCGCCGTATCTGGCGCCGGTGCCGTTCCGCGGCAAACGCAACGAGCCGGCCTATGTCGCGCATACAGCCAAGGTGCTGGCGGAGACGGTCGGCGTTGGCGAAGCCGAGATCGCGACGCTGACGACGGCGAACTTCTTCCGGCTGTTCGGCAAGATGCCGCGGCCCGCCGGGCTCTGACGCATGAGCGACCGGCTGCGCCTCACCATCCTCGGCTGCGGCTCGTCACCTGGCACGCCGCGCATCACCGGCGATTGGGGCAATTGCGACCCGGCCAATCCGAAAAACCGGCGTACACGCTCAGCCGCGCTCGTCGAGCGGATAGCAGCCAACGGCGCCAGAACCACGGTCGTCATCGACACCGGGCCTGATTTCCGTGAGCAGATGCTGATGGCGGCCGTCCGGCGCATCGACGCCGTCGTCTATACGCATCCGCACGCCGACCACATCCACGGCATCGACGATCTGCGCGGCTACGTGCTGGAGCAGCGCCATTTGATCGATGTCCATGCCGACCAGCCGACCATGCTCAGGCTGCGCGAAGCGTTCGGCTATTGCTTCGAGACGCCGTTTGGCAGTTCCTATCCGCCGATCGTCAGGCCGCACATCATCGATCACGCAAGGGCGGTGACGATCGAAGGCGAGGGCGGTGCCCTCACCCTCGAGCCGCTGCCGCAGATCCATGGCGACATCATTTCGCTCGGCTTCCGCATCGGCGGGCTGGCCTACTGCCCCGATATAAGCGACTTCCCGGATGCCACCGCCGAGCGGCTGCGCGGCCTGGAAATGCTGGTCATCGATGCCTTGCAGTACCATACCCATCCCAGTCATCTGTCGCTCGGTCAGGCGCTTGGCTGGATTGAAAAACTGGCGCCGAAACAGGCCGTGCTGACGCATATGCATGTGCCGCTCGACTATGCCACGGTGAAGGCCGAGGTGCCGGCCAACGTCACTCCGGCCTATGACGGCATGGTGATCGAAATTCCTTTATGAGACAGCATGATACGAGCAGATGTTTATAAGGACGTTCGGTTCTTCGGCGCGAAGATCAGCAGCGTTCCAATCCGCTCATAGCCCATGCGGGGATAAAGCAGCGCTCCGGCACGCGTCGCCAACAGCATCGAGCACCGCGACGCATGCGCTTTGTCGTCATGCAGCATTTTGGCCATCAGCGCCTGGCCGATGCCTCGACGCCGGTACGAAGGCTCGACAAACATTGCCGAGCACCATGTGGCGCCGATGGCGTCTATGCTGCGCACACGCAACGGCGCATCGTCGCCGAGTTGATCGTCTGGAAGTGGCCGCCTGCGTATGACCTTTCCCAGTTGTGCAGCGCGTTCAGCCGTCCTCACGCGTTCGATAGAGACGATTACTGGCGGGTCTGGAATTTGGCGCAGCGACTGGACGAAAAAGCCTTCCGTCCGCAGCAGCCGGTAGCCGAGCGCCTTGTAGGCAGTTCGCGTCGGTTCGTCCGGGCCGTCATTCGCGATCACGACCGAAACGGCAAAGCTTGGCCGCGCATGCTGCCGCACGATGGCATCGGCTTCCTCGGCGGCGACGTCATGGACGATCCATTCTTCGCCACGGTAGTCGCGTGCAATCTTGCGCTCGGCATCGCGCATCAGCCACAAGGGTCCGACGCGGCTGGCCTCGTAGGGAAAGGAACGGCTCTTATCGGTACTGAAGCCGTGCACGAACACTTCGATCGCCGCTTCGATGTCACGCGTTGCTGTCGTCATCGACACAGCGTAGCGTTGGCCATCGGCTCAAGGCAACACGCGTCGATCATGCCAAACCCGTGAAAATCGCAGCAATTTCCAGCTTCAGTCTAATGCACAAGTTCCATAATCTATCTTATGCGACTTTCATATGTGGCTGCTGCTTCCATTAGCGGCGTGCCAATATACGCCCTGCTGACTGAGATGCAGGCCGGCGGCTCTGATTGCTTGGCGGGAGGAACGTTGACGAAGCAGTGGCGAAATGAGTTGGCGTGGTCTTCATTTCTCAAGGGATGGCGCCTTTCGCAAAGGCCTCGACTGCCTGCTCGACGGGCTGGCACCAGGATAACGAACAGGAGCGTCATCCCGAAAAGCTTTCCAGGAGGCCGCTGAAGGCTGCTGCGATTGCAACAAGATGGAAGACGCCAAGGGCCAGCCATCTGGAGCCGCCGGCGCCCGCAACAAATGCCCCATAGGCAGGAAACTGCAGCGCAGCCAATCCGATGGAAAGGCCGGTGATCGTTGTGTTGGTCAACAGCGTTGCCAGCATGGGGACCGGATAGAGAAGTCGCGCCAGCCCATAGTCGCCATGCCCGGCTCCGGCCGAATAGAGCGCCAGGAAAAAGGCGACGGGCGTGATGCCGAGGCCGACAAGGAACCCTGCCCGCGAGGAGAATTTTGGCGACGTCATCTGGCCCTGGCCATGGCGGCCGGTGGGTCGCGGTCGTCAGGCGCGAGCTTGGACGAAGTGACAAGCAGATTCTCCTGATCGGCCCGCGACTTCGGCTCGATCGCGATTTGCAGCAGAGCCCAGGGCGCGGCAGACTTCTCCATCATGACGCCATGGTTGCAGATTGATCGGGTGGCCGCAACGGAGGGGTCTACGCCCGGCCGGCCGCCCGGCCCGTCCCTTTCGCTTCCTGACTGTGGACGCGCGCCAGAAAATCGCGCACCAGGGGAAGCGCCTCATCGAAATGGGTTTCGAGCAGCCAGTGGCCGGCGCCGCCGATGAGATGAAGTTCTGCTTCCGGCAAATCGCGGTGGTAGGCATGCGCCGATTGTGCCGGCATGTAACCATCCTCGGGGCCCCAGACAATGAGCGTCTGCGGTTGGTGCTCGCGCAGATAGCTCTGATAGCGCGGGAACCAGCCGAGGTTCGCCTCCAGCTTCTCCATCAGGCCGACCGCGAGCCGCCGGCGGATCGGCGTGTCCATCAAAGGCCAGTGGAGTTTCCAAAGATCGGGAGGCACGCGCTCGGCTACAGCGTAATCCACCTCTCCGACAAACTCGTGCCGGAACCCCTCCTCGCTCACCGCCTCTTCCAACGGCCGGTGCTTTTCGGGCGTCTTTTCCTTCCAATAGGCTTTTATCCCAGCGTATTTCGGCCCGAGAACATCCTGGTATATATCGCCGTTCTGGATGATGAGTGCCGCGATGCGCTCGGGATGTGCGATGGCGTGGCGCAGTCCGATCTGCGAGCCATAATCGTGCAGCCAGAGAGCATAGCGCGACATGCCGAGCGCATCGGCGAAAGCTGTCAGAAACTCGGCATAGGCATCGAAATCATAGCCAAAAACCAACATTTCGGGCGTGGCGCTATAGCCAAAGCCGGGAAAGTCCGGCGCGAATGTATGCCAGCGATCGGCAAGTGCCGGCATCAACCGTCGGAATTGATAGGACGAGCACGGATAGCCGTGCGGCAGGAGAAGGACGGGAGCATCAGGCGGGCCGTCTTCGCGATAGAAGATGCTGTTTCCGTCAATGTCGATCCGGCGATGTTGCAATTCTACCTCCTTGCTCAAAGCTTGCCCGCCACTTTGTTTACGGTGCTCCGGCAAGAAGGTTCCCTTGAAGTCAGGGCGTGACGGCTTCCGGCTGTCCATTCCCCGACAGGATCTGCAGCGTTCCGCGCGTGGCGTTGCGGAACGCATCGTCGAAACTGACGCCACGTACCTGCCAGCGATAGTCCTTATCCTTGAAGCTGAGCCGCCAGTCGCCGACCCAGCCCAGCGCTTCCTGGCGCCATACCAAAGTGCCGGCAAGCAGGGCGTCCCCATCCAGCGTGTTGGCCACGTCGGCGAGCGCGACGTCGGACGGCCGAGGCAACTCCAGCGGCAAACCGGTCCGGTGCGCCGCGTCCGCCAGCGCAACGCGCATATCCGCCGCAAGCTCGCCGCCGCCATCGCGCACCAGCGTGAAGCCGTCGCCTTTCATCGGCCTTACATCCAGCAGTGCGACGATTTTTGGCCGCGGCACCGCCCACGGTTTGCGCCCGAGCGACGCCAGCAAGGCATCGATCTTGTCCGGGTCGAAATCGGCGGTGATGTAATGCGGCCGGTCGTGGGTGCCCTGCTCGTCATGCGGCGGGCGGTTGTTGAGCAGGTCGCGGTAGCCGACACCAGTGACATAGTCGGCCGCGTGCCGGCTCATGTCCGCAACATGCGGGTCGCCGATCAGCCGCGGGTCGCCGGAAACCTTGACCAGCACCTCTTCAAGGCACGGCGCCAGGCCCCACGCCCGGTTCTCCTCGCCAGTGCCGCTGGTCACCGACTGCGCGCGGTAGATGCTGGCGCGGTCGATGTCGGCGGCAGCGACCGGAAAGACAATCAGCACAGCCAGCGCCGCTGCCACAAAGCCCAATTTCAAGCATCCAGGCACCCGCCGACCCTCCCGAAACGGTCCGGAACATCCGTTGGAGCCATACTCCTGATCATCAGGGAACTTCAAGGTGCCGCCCATCAAGGCGTATCGCCGACGATGCGCCGGTGTACGCCGTCCAGGCTCTCGGTGAGCGCCTCGAACACGTTTCGCGCCGTCAGTTCGCGAAGAACCTGTTCGTTGATGCCGCCGCGCGTCGCATAGTCCTGCGCCAGATGCATGAAGTCGGCATCCGGCGACATATCAGGAGCGCTTCCCAAGGCTTTGAAAAGCGAGGCGATGTAATCGCGCCCCTTCCCTTCCTCCACGCCATTCCTCTTGAGCCAGCTGTTGATCGTATCGAGATATCTGAAGTAGCTGGCATAGGTTGCGGTGGCCACGCTCAACGCGTTGAATTCGGCTGAGTTCTCGACCTCGATCACTTTCCCCAGATTGCCGAACAAGGCAGCGACAGTGGCATCCGGCGGGCAGATGATCGTTGCCCCCAGCCGGTGGGCGATCATCGGCATGGGCAGCGCTTTCGTCACCTGGTGCGCGGGTGCGGTCAAGCGGGCAATCTCCTCGCGCGGCAGCGTGGCGATCAAGCTGATGAGGTGATGCTCGCGCCGAAACCGCAAACCCGGCAGGACGTCATGCGCAATTTGCGGCCGGACAGCCAGCATGACCAGGTCGCATTGATCGAGAACCGCCTGATTGTCATCAGCGATACGCACATCCGGATAACGGGCTGCCAGCTCTGCGGCGATCTCTTCATTGCGCGGCGACAGCAGCACGGAGACGGAGTTATCCGCGACGGATTTGAGCCCGCTGACAATGGCCGCTGTAAGGGCACCCGTGCCGATGAAGCCAAGTTTCATCGCGCCTGTCTCTGGTTCATCGGTCACAGCGGCGCATGCTCGAGCCGTACCTGATAGCTCAGCACGCGCTTTTCACCGGGCGCGATCAGCATCACGCCCGGCTTGTCCGCGAACTCGCCATCGAAATCCACGGGGCTGGCAAGCCCGTGCCAGGGTTCGATACACAGGAACGGAGCGCCGCCCGGCTTCGACCAGATGCCCAATTCCTTAAAACCCTGCCACGACATCTCGATCGCCGCACCGTTCGCGGCGGCATAGCGCACGCTGGTGCTGGCCGGCCGGTCGAGGATCACGGCGTCTGCCTCGAACAGCTGTTCGGAAAGCGCCAGCGTTTTGCCTTCGATGGGCGTCGGCCGCGGTGCAGCCAGCACCAGGCCATCCTTCAGCCGGCGGATCGGCGCCGGCTCGTCCTGGGCAAAGGTCAGGTGGTAGTCGGTCTTGGCGAGCCCCGGCTGCAATGGCCAATTGAAAGCCGGATGTGCACCGATGGAGGCTGGCAGCGTCTCGTCGCCGGTGTTGGCAATCTCGAAGCTCACACCAAGTTCGCGACGCTCGAGCGTATAGGTGATGGCAAGGCGAAAGGCGAACGGATAGCGCGTGCGTGTATCGGCATCGTCGGTCAACACCAGCGTGCAAGATCGGGGACTCGTCTCAGCAGCCCACACAAATGGCTTGTCGCGCGCAAATCCGTGCTGCGTCAGGGGATAGACCCGGCCCCCATGGCGGAGCTGGTCGCCCTTCAGCCGGCCGACGATCGGAAACAGCACCGGCGAATGCCGCCGCCATTCCGGCCCGGCCTGCCACAAAAACTCCAGACCCTCGGCATTGCGCAAGGAGACGAGCTCGGCCCCCTGCCCGACAATGGTTGCCGAGATGCCGTCGCCGTGAAGCGTCACTTGTTCCATGCGTTCTCGCGGAAAGCTGCGTGCGAGCGGCAGGTTAGCAAAAGCCCGCATGGACTCAAGGGCGCAGCGACATCGCGCTGATAGAGGAGCGATGTCTCGACGGCAAAAACGACAGTGGCCGGAGATTCTCCTCCGGCCACTGCGAGATCGAGATTGTTGCCCTGCTACGGTTCGACTATTCGCGTTCGCCGGTGAAGTTCAGCAGCAGCTGGAAGATGTTGACGAAGTTCAGGTAGAGCGACAGCGCGCCGAAGACGGCGAGCTTCTGCTGCGATTCCGCGTCGAAATTCTCCGCATACTGTTCCTTGATCGTCTGCGTGTCCCAGGCGGTCAGGCCAACGAACACCGCGATGCCGATCACCGAAATGGCGAACTGCAGCGCGGTCGAGCCAAGGAAGATGTTGACGACGCTGGCGATCACCACACCGATCAGGCCCATGATCAGGAAGGACGAGAACTGGGTCAGGTCGCGCTTGGTCGTGTAGCCGTAGAGGCTGGTGGCGCCGAACATCGTGGCGGTGATGAAGAAGGTGCGCGCGATGCTGGTGCCGGTGAAGACCAGGAACACCGAAGCCAGCGACAGCCCCATCACCGCGCAGAAGGCCCAGAACATCAACTGGGCGCTCGCCGCCGACATCGTCTGCATCTTGAACGAGAACAGCAGCACGAAGGCGAGCGGCGCCAGCATCACCACCCATTTCAGCGGGCTGGAAAAGATCGGCACGTAGAGGGCCGGCGTCGAAGCGACCACCATGGCGACGATGCCGGTGACGACGAGGCCGATGCCCATATAGTTATAGACACGCAGCATGTGGCTGCGCAGGCCCTCGTCATAGACGGCGCCGGCGCGCGCGCCAGTGCCCATGCGGTATCCGAGGTCAGGGGTATTCATGCGGGTTCTCCTTATGTGGTCTCAGTAAAGTGTCCTGATCAGTAAAGTGTCTTGGCAAGCGTCTCGGCCGCGCGGTCGAGGTCGTGGACATCGCTGCGCGCGACGACCGCGTACGCGACCTCGCCGATCTGGAAATAGGCAGAGGAGATGTCGCCGGAGGGCGCGATGGCAGGCTTGACCACGTCGAAGGTTCCGGGCCGGATCGCAAACAGCGAGACCAGCCCCATATCCTTCGTCTCCAGCGCCACTTCGACGCTCGGCCCGAAGCGCGACGGATAGATCTGCACGTCGCGGACCTTCCAGTCCTTGGGCAGCGATGGCATGACGATTGCGGTGGCGGCGCGGATTTCGTCGCCATTGTAGTTGGGCGCCTCCAGCTGCGAGGGCATCGCCTCGCGCATGAGCGTCGTCTTGTGCGCCCGGATCGCTTCTTCGACATAGGCGGGCGGCGGCGGCGAAGCCACGACCTTGGTCACCAGCAGCGGCCCGAAGAGGCCGTTCGCCAGCCAGCCGGCAGCGACAAAGACGGCGACCGCGGCCACCCGCTGCAGCACGGCGAAGACGCGGCGACTGGCCAGTCCCCTGCCCAGCCGGCGCGCGACTTCAGTCGTCGCCGGCCGCGCCATGCCTGTGGAAGCAGCCAGCGCCAGGCGCAGTTCGTCGCGCGTCCTCAAGTCGGACATCACCCGCGCCGCAGCCTCCGGACGAACCGAGAGGAACGCCTCGACCTCGATGCGGCGCGCGACATCCAGCTGGTCGTCGACATAAGAATCGAGATCGGTATCGGTCACCGGGTCCCGCAACAGGTCGGTCATGACGGGTCTCCCACGATCCTCAGATGGCTTTTGGCCGGCGAAGGTGCAGCGTTTTCCATCTCGCGCAGTGCTGCGCGCGCCCTGCCGATGCGCGACATCAGCGTGCCCAGCGGCACCCCGCTGGCGTCGGCGGCCTGCTGGTAGGAAAGGCCCT
Source organism: Mesorhizobium sp. C416B (assembly GCF_030323165.1). Taxonomy (NCBI): domain Bacteria; kingdom Pseudomonadati; phylum Pseudomonadota; class Alphaproteobacteria; order Hyphomicrobiales; family Phyllobacteriaceae; genus Mesorhizobium; species Mesorhizobium sp. C416B. Next base: position 140,631 of record NZ_CP100471.1, on the reverse strand, counting down.
CGATGGCGACCAGATGCAGCGCCGAACGCTGCTCCTCCGGCAGACTGAAAAAGGCCTCGCGCACCTGCGCCAGTCGCACGGAATGTTCCTGAGGCGCCGGCGTGCTGGCATCGGTGAGATAGCCGGCCTGCTCGACACGCGCTGCTTCCGACCGGCGCGAGCGCATCTTGTCGATGAAAGCGTTGTGGACGATCGACAGCAACCATGCCCCCAGATTGCCGCCCGAGCGGAATGTGTCGCGCCGCTCGTAGGCGCGCACCAGCGCATCGTGCACCAGATCCTCGGCGTCAGTGCCGTCGCGCGTCAGCGAGCGTGCGTAGCGCCTGAGCGAACCCAGCTGTCCGACAATATCGAAGCGTGGCATCGACCGTTTCATGCCCCGTTTACGAAACAGGCGGGGATCTTAATCCATCGCCACCAAAACTTTTTTGCGTCGCCACAATAGGCATCATGCAATCAGAAGTCCGCTGCGCACTTACCTATCTCCCGTGCGGCAGATGTTTGCTTTATGGATGAAGTCTAGCCTTATCCGTCTGTCCCAGGAGCAAAAGATGGCCAATGGTAGTCGTGTAACGGGTTTTGCAGCGTTGCCGATCGTCGGCAGGGTGTTCATCATCTTTGGCATTGTCGGACTGATCGCTTCCGGCGTGCTGGCCATCGTCGAGATGTACGGCCCTCGTACCGCTTCGGCGACAGGCAGGATTGTCGCCGCCGAATACAATCCCCGCATCGAGTTCTCGACCGCCGACGGCACCGTCATCCGCTTCAACAATGCCGTCCACAGCTCGTTCTGGGGTGATGGCGACAGCGTCACTGTCGCTTACGACCCAACCAATCCGCAAAATGCCTCCGTCGACAGCTTCGCCGGACGCTGGTTCCTTGCCGGGCTGGCCGGCATGCTCGGCGGTTTCTCCCTGCTGACCGGCATCGGTCTCGCCGTGATTGGACGGGTGCTTATCCGGCGGATTGGAATGAACCCGTCGCCATAGCCGCCGACCCCTGCCGTACAGACAAAGCTTGGCGTAACGGTCCAGTACGCTAGCGGACTGGCGCAGATGGAAGCACTGGCGAAACGCGGCCGCTTTGCGTATTACTCCGCCGCCATTGGAGCCGTATTGATGTTCGAGACCCTGCAACCTGCCCCGGCTGACAAGATCATCGCCTTGATCGGCCTCTATCGCGCCGATCCGCGCCCCGGCAAGATCGATCTCGGCGTCGGCGTCTACAAGGACCGCGACGGCAGGACGCCGGTCATGCGCGCCCTGCGCGAGGCCGAGAAGCGGTTGCTGCAGGACCAGGACACCAAGACCTATCTCGGCCTTGCCGGGGACACCGGCTTCAACACGGCGATGGTCAAGCTGGCCTTCGGCCCCGCTGCCGACATGACGCGCATCCGCGCCGCGCAAGCGCCTGGCGGTTCCGGCGCGCTGCGGCTGGTGGCGGAGCTGTTGAAGCGGACCCGCCCCGACGCAACCGTCTGGCTGTCGGACCCGACATGGCCGAACCACCCGCCGGTGATGCGCGGCGCCGGCCTCAAGGTGCGCGATTATCCCTATTTCGATGCCGCTTCCGGCGCGGTGCGCTTCGACCACATGCTGGCAACGCTTGGCACAGCCGAGCCCGGCGATATCGTGCTGCTGCACGGCTGCTGCCACAACCCGACTGGCGCCAATCTCGATATCGCGCAATGGGCCAGCGTCGCCGATGTTGTCGTCGAGCGCGGGCTGTTGCCCTTTGTCGACATTGCCTATCAGGGCTTTGGCGAAGGCCTGGACGCCGATGCGGCCGGCTTGCGCCTTCTCGCGGGCAAGGTGCCTGAAATGGTCGTTGCCTCGAGCTGCTCGAAGAACTTTGCCGTCTACCGCGACCGCGTCGGCGCGGCGATGATCCTGGCGAAGGATGGTGCGCAAGCCGATGTGGCGATGAGCCAGATGCTGGCGGCGGCGCGCGCCATGTATTCGATGCCGCCGGACCATGGCGCCGCCGCCGTGCGCATGGTGCTGGAAGATGATGGCCTTCGCGCCGACTGGGAGGCGGAGCTGGAGGAGATGCGGCTGCGCATGCTGAGGCTGCGCGTCCAGTTCGCCGACGCGCTGCGCCGGCAGTCCAACTCCGACCGCTTCGACTTCATCGCCAGCCATCGCGGCATGTTTTCCAGGCTTGGCCTGACCGAGGCGCAAGTCGAGCGGCTGCGTGCCGAGTATGGCGTCTACATGGTCGGCGACAGCCGCATCAACGTCGCCGGCCTGCCCGAGGACGGCATGGATGACCTCGCCAAGGCGGTTGTGTCGGTACTCGGCTGAAGCTCGCTGTGGACAATCTCCCCTCTCCGGCTGACGCCGTTGGCCGCACGACAGGCAGCGGGATAGCATTCGCCGCATGAAACCTTCGCGCGACATTTCCCGGCTGATCGAGATCATGGCGGCGCTCAGGGCGCCGAAGACCGGTTGTCCCTGGGACATCGAGCAGGATTTCTCGACCATCGCACCCTATACGATCGAGGAAGCCTACGAGGTGGCAGACGCCATTGCGCGCGGCGATCTCGACGATCTGCGCGACGAATTAGGCGATCTCCTGCTGCAGGTCGTCTACCACGCGCAGATGGCTGAGGAAGCCGGCGATTTTGCCTTCGGTGATGTGGTCGAGGCCATCACCACCAAGATGATCCGGCGCCATCCGCATGTCTTCGGCGACGAGAAGGCGCGCAGCGCCGGCATGGCAAAGGGCATGTGGGAAAAGATCAAGGCTGAGGAAAAAGCCGAAAAGCGAAGTGCGCGCCTCGCCCGCGGCCTCGACCCCGAAGACCATGGCAAGGGTTTCCTGGACAGCGTGCCCGTCGCCCTGCCCGCTTTGACTCGTGCGCTGAAGCTGCAGGAAAAGGCAGCGCGTGTCGGTTTCGACTGGAGCGAGGCAGCACCCATCCTCGACAAGATCGAGGAAGAGATCGGCGAGCTGCGCGAGGCACTGGCTAAGGGCGAAACGGCTGAGATCAAGGACGAATTCGGCGACATGCTGTTTGCCGTCGTCAATCTGGGGCGTCACCTCAAGCTCGATTCGGAAGCGGCGCTTAGCGGCACCAACGAAAAGTTCCGCTCGCGCTTCCACTATGTCGAGCGCGCGATCGATGCATCGGGAAGCACGCTCGAAAAAGCCACGCTGGACGAGATGGAAGTGCTCTGGCAGCAGGCCAAGGGCGTGAAATAATCAGGCTTACTGCCTTTTTTTGCGGTGCAATCGGCTTTCGATCTCTTGCCGGGCGGTGTGCGTGGCCTTGAGTGCGATGGTCGCGCTGCCATCCTCATTGTCTACCCGCGAAACGACGTCGCCATTGCGGTATAGCCAGTCGACAAGGCCGAACTGCGGCGGTTCGATCGTCACCGTCAATTCCTCGAGTTCGCCCGACATCCTGGTCTCGATCAGCGCCTTCAGCGCATCGATGCCTTCGCCGGTGACCGCCGAGATGGCGATCGGCGGCGCCTTGTTGGCGTCAGTGCCGTCGGCGAGCAGGCGCTCCCGGTTGCCGTCGTCGAGAAGGTCGACCTTGTTCCACACTTCGACGACGCGCTTGGCATCGCCGGCATCGACGCCGAGATCGGCGAGAATGCGCTCGACGTCCTCGGCTTGCGCTGCGGTATCCGGATCCGAAATATCGCGCAGGTGGATGACCAGATCGGCCTCGACGACCTCTTCCAGCGTGGCGCGGAAGGCGGCGACCAGATGCGTCGGCAGGTCCGAAATGAAGCCGACTGTGTCCGACAGGATGATCGGCGTGCCGTGCGGCAGGCGCACGCGGCGCAGCGTCGGGTCGAGCGTTGCAAACAGCATGTCTTCGGCCAGCACGTCGGCCCCGGTCAGCCGGTTGAACAGCGTCGACTTTCCGGCATTGGTGTAGCCGACAATCGCCACCACCGGGAACGGCACCTTCTTGCGCTTGGCGCGGTGCAGGTCGCGGGTGCGGCGCACCGTTTCCAGCTCATGCTTGAGCTTGATGATTTTTTCCTGCAGCTGCCGCCGGTCCGACTCGATCTGGGTTTCGCCGGGGCCGCCGAGGAAGCCGGCTCCGCCGCGCTGGCGTTCAAGGTGGGTCCAGCTCCGCACCAAGCGGCCCTTCTGGTAGTTGAGATGGGCAAGTTCGACCTGCAGCGTGCCCTCCTTGGTCCGCGCGCGCTCGCCAAAAATCTCCAGGATCAATCCGGTGCGGTCGAGCACCTTGGCATTCATTTCTTTTTCGAGATTGCGCTGCTGCACCGGCGTCAGCGGATGGTCGACGATGACCACCTCCGCGTGACCCTCTTTGACGATCTCGGCGAATTCCGCGACCTTGCCGCTGCCGAGCAAGGTTGCCGGGCGTGGATCGTTGACGGTGACCACCGCCGTGTGGATCAGATCCAGGTTGATGGCGCGGGCAAGGCCGACAGCTTCGTCGTGGCGCGCATCCGCCGAACGCGTCAGCCGTGGACGGTTCGTTTCGTCATCGTTGCGCTGATGCCGGGTAAGCACCGGCACAATGACAACCGCCCGGGTCGGACCTGTGGCTTCCGTCCCGGAATTATGTGCTGGTTTCCCGCGGACGCCGCGGTCCGCGTCTTTTTCACGTGCCAATCAGGCGCCCTGGCTTTCCTCGCCATCGAACATCTGAACCGGCTGGCTCGGCATGATCGTGGAAATGGCATGCTTGTAGACGAGCTGGGAGTGGCCGTCACGGCGCAGCAGAACACAAAAATTGTCGAAGGAAGTGACCACGCCGGTCAGCTTGACGCCGTTGATGAGAAAGATGGTGAGTGGATTTTTGCTCTTGCGAACAGAATTCAGGAACAGGTCCTGAAGGTTTTGCGATCGTTCCGCCATTGTTCTTGTCTTTCGCCGATCCCCTTCGGTTTGCAGGCTAATGCGCCAAATTAGCGGGCACATGTCAAGCTTGCAAACACCCCCTTGCCGTCAGTAGCGACAAGCAGAACGAGATATATTGATGTGCAGTCCGTCTGTGCGGTTATCAGGCTGGACTTTTTTCCGCAACGTCAAAAAAGGCTTGCCGCAATGAAAGTGTTATCGAACCGGGGTGCCCATTGGCGACCGCGGCACCGTCGATTGCCACGACCGGCATGGCGATTGTCGTTGCCGAACTGATGAAAGCTTCTCGCGCAGCCTTGGCTTCAGTGACTGAAAAACCGCGCTCCTCGATCGTCAACCCGAGCTTTGCCGCCACTTCGAACATGGTCGTGCGGGTGATGCCGCGCAGGATGCCATGCTCCGCCGGCCGGGTGACCAGAACGCCGTCCCTTGTAACGATCCAGGCGTTGGACGAGCCGCCCTCCTTGACGTTGCCATCGGTGTCGACGAACCAGGCCTCCTGGGCGCCGGCCTCCTTGGCCTTCTGCTTGGCCAGTACGTTGGGCAGCAGGCCGGTGCTCTTGATGTCGACCCGGTCCCAACGGTTTTCCGGCACGGTGATGACCTTGATGCCCGCCTCGGCTCGCTTGGCGGCCGCCGCCGGGTCGGCCTTTCTGGCCGTAATCACCAGCGATGACGGTGTATCGGCGGGGAAAACGAAGTCGCGGCTGGCAACACCGCGCGTAACCTGGACATAGACCAGGCCGTTGACGACGTGGTTGCGCCGGACGATTTCGCGCAGAAGAAGCGGCAGCACACCCCTGGTGACCGGCCAGTCGATCGACAATTCGCTAAGGGAGCGGCTCAGCCGGGCAAGATGGCGCGGCATGTCGACGATAAAGCCCTGCGCCACCTCGCAGACCTCGTAGACGCCGTCGGCGAATTGATAGCCGCGATCCTCGATATGCACGGCAGCGTCGGCATGGGCGACATAGCGCCCGTTCACATAGGCAATGCGCGGCATGGGTTATCCCTCAGAACAGTCTCGCTATTTCTAGGCGATTCCGCCGCTGCCGTAACCGGCAATTGCACGGGCCACGGCCCGCTGGACCAACAACAATGGGGATCAGACCCCCAGCGACTTCAGTTTCCGGTGCAGCGCCGAGCGCTCCATGCCGATGAATTCCGCCGTCTTCGAGATGTTGCCGCCGAAACGGTTGATCTGGGCGATCAGATAGTCCTTCTCGAACTGTTCGCGCGCCTCGCGCAGCGGCAGCGCCATGATGTGCTGGTCGGACTGGTTCGGCGTGCGCGGCATGACATCGCCGATCTCCGACGGCAACAGGTCGGCGGTGATCGGCGCATCGATATCGTCGCCACGCGCCAGGATCATCAGCCGTTCGACATTGTTGCGCAGCTGGCGGACATTGCCCGGCCAGTTGTGCGCCTGCAGCACGGCAAGCGCATCGTCGCCGATGCGGCGCGGCTTGATGCCGGCCTGGCGAGCGATCTGCTTCATGAAATTGTCGACGAGATAGGGAATGTCCTCTCGCCGCTCGGCCAGGCCCGGCACCATGACCGGAACCACCGCCAGGCGGTGATAGAGGTCTTCGCGAAAACGGCCGTCGGCGATCATCGCCTCCAGGTTCTGCGAGGTCGAGGAGATGATGCGGACGTCGACCTTGACCCGCTTGGTGCCGCCGACCCGCTCGAACTGCTGTTCGACCAGCACGCGCAAAATCTTGTTCTGCGTCTCGCGCGGCATGTCGGCCACTTCGTCGATGTAGAGAATGCCGCGGTGCGCCTCTTCAAGCGCGCCGACCTTGCGCTCGGTGCCGTTCGATTCGGTACCGAACAGCTCGATCTCCATGCGCTCGGGCGTGATGTTGGCCGCGCTCAGCGTCACGAAGGGCGCGCCCTTGCGCGTCGACAGCGTGTGGATGGCGCGCGCGGCGAGCTCCTTGCCCGAGCCGGACGGACCGATGATCATGACGCGGCTGTTGGTCGGCGCCACGCGCTCGATGGTCTGGCGCAGCTGGCTCATCGCCGACGACATGCCGATCAGGTCGAAGGTTTCGCCGCTGCGCTGCTTGAGGTCGGACACCTCGCGCCGCAATTTCGAGGTTTCGAGCGCCCGCTCGGCGATCAGGATCAGCCTGTCGGCCTTGAACGGCTTCTCGATGAAATCATAGGCGCCGCGGCGGATGGCCGACACCGCTGTCTCGATATTGCCGTGGCCGGAGATCATCACCACCGGCAGGCTCGGATGCATCGTCTTGATCTCGTCGAGCAGCGCCAGCCCGTCGAGGCGCGAGCCCTGCAACCAGATGTCGAGGAAAATCAGCCGCGGCGCCCGGTCGGCGATTGCCGCGAGCGCGCTGTCGGCATCGAATGCCGTGCGGGTTTCATGCCCTTCGTCGCTCAATATGCCCGCGACGAGTTCACGGATGTCTTCCTCGTCATCGACGATGAGAATATCAGACGCCATTACCGACCTTTTCAGTTTCTCGTTCGTGTTCCGTTTCGCCTTGACCGCGTGGCGGCGCGGTTGCGGCAGCTGGCGGCAGGATGATCGAGATCATCGCGCCGCGTCCACCGTGGAAATCCGCGGGCGCATCGTGCAATTCGAGCCGCCCGCCATGGTCCTCCACGATCTTCTTGACGATGGCGAGACCGAGCCCGGTGCCCTTCTCGCGCGTCGTCATGTAGGGCTCGAGCAGCCTTTGGCGGTTCTCGCGCGGCAAGCCTTTGCCATTGTCGATGACGTCGATTCTGATCGCGCCATTCTGCCGGGCAGCTTGAATCCGGATTATGCCGTGCGAACCGTCCTTTTGTTCCAGCCCGTCAATCGCCTCGGCCGCGTTCTTGATGACGTTGCCGAAAGCCTGCGCCATCAATCGGCTATCGAACGTGCCCTTGAGCGGTTCGTTGCCGAACACGCGTTCGAAAGCGATGTCGGCGCGGCTGACTTCGACCAGGAACGACGCCTCGCGCAGCGATTCGCGCAGATCGATGGCTTTCATCTCGGGCTTGGGCATGCGGGCGAAAGCCGAGAACTCGTCGACCATGCGGCCGATATCCTCGACCTGCCGGATGATCGTGTCGGTGCACTGGTCGAAAATCTCGCGGTCCTCGGTGATGACCTTGCCGAAGCGTCGCTTGATGCGCTCGGCCGAGAGCTGGATCGGCGTCAGCGGGTTCTTGATTTCATGTGCGATGCGCCGCGCCACATCCGCCCAGGCCGACGAGCGCTGTGCCTGGACGAGATCGGTGATGTCGTCGACCGTCACGACGTAGGATTTCTCCTCCTCGCCGTCGTCGCCGGCCTCGATGGTGATCTGCACGTTGAAGGTACGCTCGGCGCCGGTGCGATAGAAGGTGACCTGCTCGCGATAGACCGGCTTGCCGGATTTGCGGCCGATCTCGAAGACGCGCCCGACATGCGGTAGCACGGCGGACAGGTTCTGCCCCAGCGCCGCCGTGGCCGATATGGCCAGCATCGTTTCGGCCGATTTGTTGACGATGGAGACGATGCCGTAGGGATCGACGCCGATGACGCCGGCGGTGACGCCGGCCAGCACCGCTTCCGAGAAACGACGCCGTTCGTCGATCAAATCCTTGGCCGACAGGATCTCGTTGCGCTGCGATTTAAGCTCCAGCAGCATCTTGTTGAACGTATCGCCAAGCGAGGCGACATCGCCGTCGGAAGGCCGTACCGGAACGGCGACATCGAGATTGCCGGTCGCAACCTCGTCAGCCGCGCCGATGAGTTGACGGATGGGCCGCACCAGACGGTCGGCCACCGCTATGCCGGTCCAGATGGCCGACAGGATGATGATCAGCGTCAGTGACAGATAGGGCAGCGCGAACGCCACCTGCGACGTCCGCCTGTTGTCTTCCAGGCCGCGATATTCGGCGGTGTTGGACTGGACGATCGCCCTCGCCTTGATCACTTCGGGGTCGACCAGGCGATTGGTGTAGAGGTAGAGGCCTTCGATCTCCCGCAGCTTGATGATGGCGCCCATGATGTTGCGCGTCTTCGGCTCGATCAGCACCGGTTTGCCGTCGGCCGCGGCGCTGACCGCGCCCTCCGGCGGTGGCGGCATAGAGAAATCCGCATCGGTCTTCGCGCTCATGACAAAGGAGCCGTCTTCCCTGACCAGCGCCGCATGCACCAGGCTCCTGCCCACGGCTTCCTTGTTCATCAGGTCGAGAAAGCCGGTTCGATCGAGGCCGTAAAGCGTGCGCGAGGCGTCGAGATCGTAGGCCATCGACAGCGTCGTGCCCTGAAGATTGCGAGCGTTTTCCTGCACATAGGCGTCGGCGATCGACAGCGACGAGTTGACGATCGCCTTGGTGCGGATTTCGAACCAGCGGTCGAGGCCGATATCGAGCGTGATCGAGGCAATGATGGCCACCATGATGGCGGGGATGGCCGCGACCAGCGCAAACATCGTCACGATGCGCACATGCAGCCGTGACGCCGCCTTGCCGTGCCGGCGCGCCATGGTGATGCGATGCACCTCGCGGCCGACCAGGGCGATCAGCGCCAGCACAAATAAGGCGTTGGCCGCAATCAGCGTCAGCGTTGTGTTTGCGTCTGGCGTGATCGGCGTGGCGCCGACAAGAATCGCAAACGAGATTGCCGCCGTAACCAGCGCGCCGGCAATTGCCACAACGCCGGGCAACGCAAGCAGCCGCCGTCCATCCCTCTGGCCGGGTCTGCTGAAAAGCGGTTCGTTTGATGTCAGAGCTTGCGAAGCCATGTCGCCGTCTAAGAGCCAGTGATTGCGTCGGATGTATGCAACGCATTGTGGCGATTATGCAACAAGTGTGGCCGTGACGGAAATCTTTCGGCCGCCGATCCCCTGAAAAGGGGATGACCCCACGTCACTTCGGGCGGTAGGCGCTCATGATCTCGACGATTTGTAGACGTTGACGCCCAGCTCGCGAATCTTCTTGCGCAGCGTGTTGCGGTTCAAGCCGAGCAACTCGGCGGCCTTGATCTGGTTGCCGCGCGTTGCCGTCATGGAAGCCAGCACCAGCGGATATTCGACCTCGGACAGGATGCGCTGATAGAGACCTGCCGGCGGCAATTCGCCGGCGAAAGAGGCGAAATAGCGCTGCAGGAAGTGCTCCACCGCCTGGCCGATGGACAGATCGTCCGGGATCAAATTGCCGCCGCCGGGAACGACCGGCCTTTCGCCTGTCTTCAGTTCGGCCTCGATGATCTCGGCTGATATTTCGTCCTGCGAATAGAGCGCCGCAAGCCGGCGCACCAGGTTTTCCAGCTCGCGCACGTTTCCCGGCCACGGATAGCGCTTCATCAATTCGATGCCGCCGGTCGAAATGCGCTTGGTCTGCAAGCCTTCGCTGGCGCCGATCTTGAAGAAATGCCGCACCAGATCGGGAATGTCTTCCGATCTCTCACGCAAACCCGGCAGCCGAAGCGGCACGACATTCAGGCGATAGAACAGATCCTCGCGGAAAAGCCCCTGGTTGATCAGCGTGCGCAGATCCTTGTTGGTGGCGGCGACGATGCGCACATCGGTCTTGATCGGGGTGCGCCCGCCGACCGTTGTGTATTCGCCCTGCTGCAGCACGCGCAGCAGCCGCGTCTGCGCCTCCATCGGCATGTCGCCGATCTCGTCGAGGAAAAGCGTGCCGCCCTCGGCCTGCTCGAAGCGGCCGGTCGAGCGGTTCTGTGCGCCGGTGAAGGCGCCCTTCTCGTGGCCGAACAGCTCCGATTCGATCAAATCGCGCGGGATCGCCGCCATGTTGATGGCGACGAACGGACCGCCGCGGCGACGGCCATATTCGTGCAACGCGCGCGCCACCAATTCCTTGCCGGTGCCGGACTCGCCCGAGATCATCACCGTCAGGTCGGTCTGCATCATGCGCGCCAGCATGCGGTAGATGTCCTGCATGGCGGCCGACCGGCCGACCAGCGGCATCGCGTCAGGCTGTTCTTCCGGTCGCGTATCGATCTTCGGTCGGCGCGGCTCTGACAGTGCCCGGTTGACGATGTTGAGCAGCTCGGTCAGGTCGAACGGCTTCGGCAGATACTCGTAAGCACCTGTTTCGGAAGCACGGATCGCCGTCATGAAAGTGTTTTGCGCGCTCATCACGATGACCGGCAGCTCGGGCCGCGCCTTCTTGATGCGCGGCAGCATGTCGAAGGCGTTCTCGTCCGGCATGACAACGTCGGTGATCACCAGATCGCCCTCGCCCGCCGCCACCCAGCGCCACAGCGTCGAGGCGTTGGAGGTCACGCGCACCTCATGGCCGACGCGCGACAGCGCCTGATTGAGCACGGTGCGGATGGCCGCATCGTCGTCGGCGACGAGAATATTGCCGCGAACCGTCATTTGCGGTCTCCTTCGCCTTCATCATCGGCAGTGTCGATGGGTGTTTCTTTCCAGGCCGGCATCAGGATTCGGAAGGTGGTGCCGCGCGGCGTCGAATCGCATTCGATGATGCCGCCATGCTCGCCGACGATTTTCGCCACCAGCGCCAGGCCGAGCCCCGACCCGTTCGGCTTGGTGGTGATGAACGGATCGAACAGGATCGGCAGAATGTCTTCCGAAACGCCGGACCCATTGTCGCGCACGCAGAATTCAAGCGGTAGCGACACGCGGTCCTGGGTTCCGGGAACGGAAACGCGGATGCCCGGCCTGAACGCGGTCGACAGCACGATCTCGCCCTGCGGGTCGCCGCCGATCGCCTCGGCAGCGTTCTTGACCAGGTTGAGAAACACCTGGATCAGTTGGTCGCGGTTGGCGAAAACCGGAGGCAATGATGGATCATAGTCCTCCATTATCCTGATTCTCTTGGCAAAACCGTTCTTCGCGATTGCCTTCACATGGTCCAGCACGACATGGATGTTGACAGGATAGCGGTCAATCGGCCGCTCGTCGGAAAACACTTCCATGCGGTCGACGAGGGAGACTATGCGATCAGTCTCGTCAGTGATGAGGCGGGTCAGCGCGCGATCCTCGTCCGACGCCGAGAGTTCGAGCAGCTGTGCGGCGCCACGAATGCCGGACAGCGGGTTCTTGATCTCATGCGCCAGCATGGCGGCAAGGCCGGTGACCGAACGCGCGGCACCCCTGTGTGTCATCTGCCGGTCGATCTTGTCGGCCATCGAGCGTTCCTGGAACATCACCACGATCGAGCCTGGGAATTCCGGCACCGGCGCGACATAGAGATCGACGACCTTCTCGATGCCGAGACGCGGCGACGACACGTCGACACGGTATTCGTTGACCGGCGCACGGCGCTCGCGCACCTGATCGACCAGCTGCAACAGCGGGCTGCCGAACGGGATCAGCTTGGACAGTGTGTTGCGGGCAAGCATGTTGGCACTTGAACGGAAGAAGTCTTCCGCATCGGCATTGGCGTAGGTGATGAACCCGTCCGGATCGACCATGATGACCGGACGGCGGATGGTGTTCAGCACGATACTGGCGGCATCCGCCATATCGGCGCTCGGTGTAACGGTGGCGTTCATGCGGCGCTCCGCAAGGGCGTGGCTTCGCCGGAAAACACCTCATGCAGCAAGGCAATGACGCGGGCGGGTTCGAAAGAGGTGAGGATGGCTTTCCGCCGCTCATCGGAAACGCCAGCAGAGTGGCGGTCGAGATACCAGCCGAGATGCTTGCGCGCCTGGCGCAAGCCACTTTCGACGCCGTAAAGCGTCAGCATGTCTTCGTAGTGGGAAACGATGTAGTCCGCCATGGCTTGCGGGCTTTCCGGCACGCCGGAGGGCGCGTCACCCGCAGCCGTTGCCGCGATGTGGCCCGCCGTCCATGGCGCGCCATAATGCGCGCGGCCGATCATCACCGCGTCGGCGCCCGACTGTTCAAGGATTTCGGCGGCCTCCGCGGGCGAGCCCACATCGCCGTTGGCGACCACCGGGATCGAGACGGCGTCCTTGATACGGGCGATGGCGCCCCAATCGGCCTTGCCTTGATAAAACTGGCAGCGCGTGCGCCCATGCACGGTCACCATTTTAACACCGGCCTCTTCGGCGCGGCGCGCCAAAACGGGTGCATTGAGCGCATTGTCGTCCCAGCCGAGCCGCATCTTGACCGTGACCGGCACTTGGACCGCGCCGATCACCGCTTCGATCAGCGACAGCGCGTGGTCGAGATCGCGCATCAGCGCCGAGCCGGCATAGCCGCCGGTCACCTTCTTGGCCGGGCAGCCCATATTGATGTCGATGATGTCGGCGCCCTCGCCGGCAGCGATGCGCGCGCCCTCGGCCATGTGCTCGGCCTCGCGGCCGGCAAGCTGGACCATATGGACGGGCAGCCCGGAATGACGGATGCGCAGGTCGCAGCCGGCCCTGCCCTTGGCAAGCTCGCCGCTCGCCACCATTTCCGACACGACCAGGCCCGCGCCATGCGCGTAGGCGCGCTGCCGGAACGGCTCGTCCGTTATTCCCGACATGGGAGCGAGGAAGACGCGGTTGCGGATCGTCACGCCGCCAATGTCGAGCGGCGAAGGCAATTTTATCACTTCAGGCATGCACAAAAACCAAGCATATCGGATTGCTGCACATTCTCTAGCCATAAGAAAGGCATTGTGCAACGCGCAATGACGTCACATTGCGGCGCATTTGGGAAAATGCTGGCCTTCGCCATAAGCCGCGACTAAGCCTCTCGGCATGACAGACGCAAGCGAAAAACCGGCCGAGGCGACGACCGACAAGGTCGGCGTGGTCATCGTTGCAGCCGGCCGCGGCGCGCGTGCCGGACAGGCCGACGGGCCGAAGCAATATCAGCGCATCGGCGGCCGTGCCGTTATCGCGCGCACGCTGGAGACTTTCCTGGCGCATCCCGAAATTGGTCCCGTCGTCGTCGCGATCCATGCCGATGACCACGCGCTTTTTGACAAGGCAGCCGGCGTATATGCCGAGCGGGTTACCGCCGTGGTCGGTGGCGAGTCGCGCCAGGCCTCGGTCCGGCTCGGCCTGCTGGCGCTGAGGGACCGTACGCCCGGCCGTGTCCTTGTCCATGACGCAGTGCGGCCCTTTGTCGACGCGGCCCTGATCGACCGCACCATTGCGGCCATTGGCGAGCGCCAGGGCGCGCTGCCCGCTTTGCCCGTCGCCGATACGCTGAAGCGCGAGTCGGGCACCGGCATGATCGAGGAGACGGTGCCAAGGGCCGGCCTTCATGCCGCGCAGACGCCGCAGGGCTTTCCGTTCTGGCCGTTGCTCGCCGCGCATGAAAAGGCCCATCATCTCGGCAAGGCGGATTTCACCGACGATGCCGCGATCGCCGAATGGGCGCATATTCCGGTGAAAATCGTCGAGGGATCACCGGACAATGTCAAATTGACCTGGGCAAGGGATATCGCGATGGCGGATCAACGGCTTACTGGCGAGCGTTTTCCAGACATTCGCACCGGCAATGGCTATGACGTGCACGCCTTCGAGGCTGGCGACCATGTCACTTTGTGCGGCGTCGCCATCCCGCACGGCAAGAAGCTTTCGGGCCATTCGGATGCCGATGTCGGCCTGCACGCGCTGACCGATGCGCTGCTCGCCACTTGCGGCGCCGGCGACATCGGCACGCATTTCCCGCCTTCCGATCCGCAATGGAGGGGCGCGGCGTCGAAGATCTTCGTCGAGCATGCGGCCAGGTTGGTGCGCGAACGCGGCGGCCGCATCGCCAATGCCGACATCACGCTGATCTGCGAGGCGCCGCGCGTCGGCCCGCATCGCGAGGCCATGACCAACGCGTTGTCGGCGATACTGGGCATTTCCAGCGATCGCATCTCCATCAAGGCGACGACCAACGAAAAACTCGGCTTTGTCGGCCGCGAGGAAGGCATCGCCGCCATCGCCACAGCCAGTGTCGTCTTCCCCGGGGAGGTTCCCGCATGAACAACAGCGATCTTGCCAACGCCCTGCTCCAGGTCTGCCAGCAGCGCGGCATCATGCTGGCGACGGCCGAGAGCTGCACCGGCGGCATGATCATCTCGGCACTGACCGACATTGCCGGCTCGTCCGCTGTCGTCGATCGCGGCCTCATCACCTATTCCGATGAAGCAAAGATGGAGATGCTCGGCGTCTCGCCCGCCACACTCGAGGCGCATGGCGCCGTCTCGCGCGAAACGGTTCTGGAGATGGCGGCGGGCGCTCTGGCGCGCTCGCGCGCCGGGCTGGCGCTTGCCGTCACCGGCATTGCCGGCCCAGGCGGCGGTTCGCCGGAAAAACCGGTCGGCCTCGTCTGGTTCGGAGTTGCCCTAAGACGTGGGCCGGTGGCTGCCGAGCTCAATATGTTTGCCGACAATGGCCGCGACTTCATCCGCCGCGAGACGGTCAAGCATGCGCTGGAGATCGGGCTGCGCGCGCTCGGCGACACTCATGAGATGGGCGTCGTTCCGTAGATGACGTCCGCACGTTTTTCGAAGGCTTCGGAAAACATGCGGAAGGCGCGATCGAACATGGTGCCCATCAACACGCCGAGGATACGGCTCTTGAACTCGTAGTCGATGAAGAAGCGAACGTTGCAGCCGCCGCCGTCGGCCGGCTCGAAGCGCCAGATATTGCTTAGATATTTGAACGGCCCATCGATGTATTTGACGTCGATTGTGTTCTCGTCCGGCTTCAACAGCACCTGCGTCGTAAAGGTCTCGCGGATCGCCTTGTAGCCGATGCTCATATCGGCGAGGAGAATGGTGCGGCCATCACGCTCCTTGCGAGAGCGCACCGTCAGCGCCTCGCAAAGCGGCAGAAATTGCGGATAGGTCTCGATATCGGCGACCAGAGCAAACATCTGCTCCGGCGTGTGGGCAACGCGGCGTGTGGCTTCGAATTTCGGCATTGAAGCAGGATTTAACTGGCTTTTTTGAGCTGCGCCTCACGCGCCGCCCGCAGCCTGGCGAAATCGTCACCGGCATGATGCGAGGAGCGCGTCAGCGGGCTCGACGCCACAAGCAGGAAACCCTTGGTCTTGCCGATCGTCGCGAAGGAGTTGAACTCCTCCGGCGTGACGAAGCGGATCACCGGGTGGTGTTTCTTCGACGGCTGCAGATACTGGCCAATGGTCATGAAGTCGACATTGGCCGAGCGCAGGTCATCCATCAGTTGCAGGATCTCGTTCCGCTCTTCGCCGAGGCCGACCATGATGCCGGACTTCGTGAAGATCGACGGGTCGAGCTCCTTGACCCGCTGCAACAGCCGGATCGAGTGGAAATAGCGGGCACCCGGCCGCACCGTCAGATAGTTCGACGGCACGGTTTCGAGATTGTGGTTGAAGACATCGGGCTTGGCCGCCACGACGATCTCCAGCGCGCCTTCCTTGCGCAGGAAATCGGGCGTCAGGATTTCGATCGTGGTCAGAGGTGTCGCTGCCCGGATCGCCCGGATAACCTCGGCGAAATGCTGCGCGCCGCCATCGGCGAGATCGTCGCGGTCGACCGAGGTGATGACGACATGGGTCAGCCCCATCTGCTTGACGGCATGCGCGACACGCGCCGGCTCATCGGCATCGAGCGCGGTCGGAATGCCGGTGGCGACATTGCAGAAGGCGCAGGCGCGCGTGCAGATCTCGCCCATGATCATGAAGGTGGCGTGCTTCTTTTCCCAGCACTCGCCGATATTGGGGCAGCCGGCCTCTTCGCACACCGTGACCAGCTTGTGCGACTTCACGATCTCGCGAGTTTCGGCATAGCCCTTCGACATCGGCGCCTTGACGCGGATCCAGTCGGGTTTGCGCAGCACGTCCTGATCAGGCTTGTGTGCCTTCTCGGGGTGCCGCAGGCGCGGCGCGTTGGCGATCGTGTCGAGAACAGTGACCATCTCAAACCTGACTTGTTGGCGTCTGCCCGTCGGCATTCGCCCTTCTGGCGTCATCTAGGACTTTTCGGTGCAAAGAAAGAGGCTGCGGCGGCGCATGCCGCCACAGCCTTTTTCGCATAGCGGGGATCCAGAGCAATTCCAGGAAAAGTGTGACACGGTTTTCCGTCCGGAATTGCGTCAGAAGAACGAGATAAAACGGCGAGCCGTTTTATCGGCGAATGAGCCGCCCGGCAAAGATCAGCAGGCAGGCGCCGATGAAGCCGGTGATCAGATAGGCGAGCCAGCCGACACCGAAGGGTTCGATGTTGAGCGCCCTGAGAATTGCGTTCAGCACCACCGCGCCGACAATGCCCATAATGATGTTCATCAAGACGCCGGTATTGCTCTTCATGACCATCTCGGCCAGCCACCCGGCCAAACCGCCGATGATGATGGCCGCAATCCAGCCCACGCCATTCACGTCCATATGCCAACTCCTCCAGTGTCAGGTGAAAATGCATCCGGAAACGAACTGTCTTGCCGTAAGGTTCCTCCGGCGCATGCGTCTGAGTCTCGCGGCACCAATTTATCACGCGTTGAGCGCACGGCCATAGGCATCGAGCACGCTTTCCTTCATCATCTCCGACAGCGTCGGATGCGGGAAGATGGTGTGCATCAGCTCTTCCTCGGTGGTCTCCAGGTTCATCGCCACGACAAAGCCCTGGATCAGCTCCGTCACCTCGGCGCCGACCATATGCGCGCCGAGCAGCTGGCCGGTCTTCTTGTCGAAGATGGTCTTGATGAAGCCCTGGTCCTCGCCAAGCGCGATCGCCTTGCCGTTGGCGCCGAACTGGAAACGGCCGACGCGGATGTCCTTGCCTTCGGCCTTGGCCTTGGCTTCGGTGAGCCCGACCGAGGCGACCTGCGGGTTGCAATAGGTGCAGCCCGGGATCTTCAGCTTGTCTGTCGCATGCACGCCGGGGAAATTGGCGATCTTCTCGATGCAGACCACGCCTTCATGCTCGGCCTTGTGGGCGAGCATCGGCGGTCCGGCGACATCGCCGATAGCGTAGATGCCGGGAACGTTGGTCTTGCCATAGCCGTCAATGACGACGCAGCCGCGATCGGTCTTCACGCCGACCGTCTCGAGGCCGAGATTATCGATGTTGCCCTGCACGCCGACGGCCGAGATCATGCGGTCGGCGGTGATCTTCTCGACCTTGCCGTCCTTCATCTCGACATAGGCGGTGATCGAGTTGGCACCCTTCTCGACCTTGGTCACCTTGGCCTCGAGGATGATTTTCATGCCCTGCTTCTCGAACTGCTTCTGCGCGAATTTCGAGACCTCGGCATCCTCGACCGGCATCACCGCCGGCAACAGCTCGACCACCGTCACCTCGGCGCCCATGGTGCGGTAGAAGGAGGCGAACTCGATGCCGATGGCGCCCGAACCCATGACCAGCAGCGACTTCGGCATCTCCTTCGGCACCATCGCCTCGAAATAGGTCCAGATCAGCTTGCCGTCCGGCTCGATGCCGGGCAGCGCGCGCGGCCGGGCGCCGGTGGCGAGAATAATGTGCTTGGCGGTATAGGTGCCCTCGCCCTTGACGCCCTTGGGCACCGGCGGCTGCGGCTCCATCGGTTTCTTGGCCGTCTTGGAGACGACGATTTCACCCGGCTTGGAGAGCTTGGCCTCGCCCCAGATAACGTCGACCTTGTTCTTCTTCATCAGGAAGGCGACGCCGCCATTGAGCCTCAACGACACTTTGCGCGAGCGGTCGACGACAGCGGCCGTGTCGGCGCTGACCTTGCCGCCTTCGAGCTTCAGGCCGTAGTCCTTCAGATGATCGGAATAGTGCATGATCTCGGCCGAGCGCAGCAGCGCCTTGGTCGGGATGCAGCCCCAGTTGAGGCAGATGCCGCCGAGATGCTCGCGCTCGACGATCGCCGTCTTGAAGCCGAGCTGGGCGGAGCGCACCGCCGTGACATAGCCGCCGGGGCCTGAGCCGATGATTATGACGTCGTAGGATTCAGCCACGGGGTTTCTCCCTGATTTTCTCTAGAGTTCCAGCATCACACGCACCAATGGCGCCAATGCGTCACCTATATTGCGCGTGTTTTCGGCATCGAGATGGACCCCGTCGATCGGTGTGGTCTCGGCCACCGTGCCGGCATCGAAAAAGCCGCAGCCGGCCTCGTCGGCGAGCGCGGAATATTGCGGCGCCAGCCGCTTCGAGGCCTCGTCGCCGCCGGCAAACATTTCCTTGAATTCGGCATTGTCGGTGCGGCTGACCGCTGGTGGCGCGACGATCAGGATTTGCGGCGCGGCCCAGTCGAACGGATAATCGTGGCCGCGCACGATGTCGATCAGCCGCTGCACCCCCTGCTTGGCCGCGACCGGATTGCCGTGGATCCAGGGCTTCATGTCGTTGGCGCCGAGCATGATGATGATCAGGTCGAGCGGCGCATGGCTGGTCAGGATCGTCGGCAGCACCTTGGCGCCATTGCGGTCGGCACCAGCCAGGTGATCGTCGAAAGCCGTGGTGCGGCCGTTCAGACCTTCGGCAATGACTTCGATATCATCGTCGCCCAACGCCGCCTTGAGCACGCTCGGCCAGCGATCTTCCAGCGCATGACGCCCGAGGCTCGCCGCGTCATAGCCCCAGGTCAGGGAATCGCCGTAGCAGAGGATCGTCTTCATGCACCCGCACCCGCCTCCGCCCTAAGCCCGCGCCGCACGCGCCATCCCACGAACAGCCACTGCACGATAACCGTGGCGATGCTTGGCAAAATCAGACCGGCGACAACAGGGAGATCGCCCGACCACTGGGCTTTGCCCGGCGGCTGAGAGAAGGTCCAGGCAATCAGCCCGATCCCGGCCAGCACGAACAACGCAACCCCAACAAGCCCCGTCAGATTGATCGCCCTTTGTAGGTTTGGCACCAATTGCGCGATGAAAAACGCCACCGTCGCAACGATAGAGACCAGCGCCGAGGCCATGAAGACAAGGATGAATTCCGAGTTCGCATTGGTGGCGATTGCCAGCCACAGCGCCACCAGCCCGCCGGCCAGGCCGGAAAGGATCAGGGCGAAAAGGCTGGTGACGAATTTCCGCACAGCCTTTCCTTCCTAGACCAGCATGCCCATCGGGTTTTCGATCATGCGCTTGAAGGCGACCAGAAGTTCGGCGCCAAGCGCACCGTCGACGGCGCGGTGATCGGTCGACAGCGTCACCGACATGATATTGGCGATTTTGATCTCGCCATTCTTGACCACCGGCCGCTGCTCGCCCGCACCCACCGCCAGGATCGTCGCATGCGGCGGGTTGATGACGGCGGCAAAGTCCTTGATGCCGAACATGCCGAGATTGGAGACAGCCGTCGTGCCGCCTTGATATTCCTCAGGCTTCAGCTTGCGGCTGCGGGCACGGCTCGCCAGATCCTTCATCTCGTTGGAGATAGTGGACAGCGTCTTTTCGTCGGCGTGGCGGATGATCGGCGTGATCAGGCCGCCGGGGATTGACACGGCAACGCCGACATCGGCGTGCTTGTGCTTGACCATGGCGCTTTCGGTCCACGATGCATTGGCATCCGGCACCGCCATCAGCGCCATCGCCATCGCCTTGATCACCATGTCGTTGACCGAAAGTTTGTAGACGGGAGCCTCGCCCTTGTCGGTCTTCTTCGTCGGAGCAGCCGCATTGATCTGTGTGCGCAGCGCCAGCAGCGCATCGAGCTCGCAGTCGAGCGTCAGGTAGAAATGCGGGATGGTTGTCTTGGCCTCGACCAGGCGGCGCGCAATGGTCTTGCGCATATTGTCGTGCGGGACGAGCTCATAGGACCCTTCGGCAAACAGCTTCAGCACCTGTTCGTCCGACATCGCCTTGGGTGCCGCAGCCGGAGCCGCAGGTGCCGGAGCGCCGGCAGGTGCGGCTTTCGCGGCCGGTGCAGCCTTGGCGCCACCGCCGGCAATCGCCGCCTCGACATCGGCCTTGACGACACGGCCATGCGGGCCGGTGCCACTCACAGCGGACACATCGACGCCGGCGTCCTTGGCTATGCGCCGCGCCAGCGGCGAGGCGAAAGTGCGCTCGCCTGACGATTGGCTGATCTCCCCCCTTGTGGGGGAGATCGCCGGCAGGCCAGAGGGGGGCGCGACAGACTGAGAGGTCGGCGGGACAGCGCCCCCCTCTGTCGACTTCGTCGACATCTCCCCCACGGGTGGGGAGATTGACGCCTTATCCTGCTTGGCATCGGCTTTCGCGGGCGCGGCATCGCCACCACCCTTTGCCGCCGCCCCTGCATCCTCGCCTTCGCCGGCGAGAATGGCGATCAGCGCATTGACCTTGACGCCTTCGGTGCCGGCCGGAACGACCAGCTTGGCGACCGTGCCCTCATCGACGGCCTCGACTTCCATCGTCGCCTTGTCGGTCTCGATCTCGGCGATCACGTCGCCCGGCGAAACCTTGTCGCCCTCCTTGACCAGCCACTTGGAAAGATTGCCCTCTTCCATCGTGGGCGAGAGTGCCGGCATGGTGATGTTGATTGGCATAGTTACTCTCCCTGCAAGCCAGCCGGGCTAACCACGGCAAGTTCTAGACGTTTGCCTTTGAATTCCTTGCCAATCGATCGGGCCAAGAAGAAATTCAAACAAAGGAATGATGCTACAAGCCCAAGGCATGCTCCCCCAACAGAGCTCAGTACCTGAATTGCCTCATGGCGAAGTCCAAAAAAACCGCCAATGAACCCAATGACGAACCCAACAATCGCGCCAGCAACAAATCCACAAGCGATACTAGACAGGAAGCTCCGCCAAAATAGAGACCAAGCTATTCTCCTCACATCTGCCATCGTCGCCATTTCTGCCTCCCCCGCAAGAAAGACCGTCAGCGATACGTGACGGCTTTGACCGCCTCTATGACCTCGCCGACATTGGGCAAAGCCAGCTTTTCGAGGTTCGCTGCATAAGGCATCGGCACGTCCATGCCGGCGATGGTGATGACCGGCGCGTCGAGGAAATCGAAGGCGCGCTGCGAAACCTGGTTGGCGATGTGGTCGCCGACCGAGTTCTGCGGGAAACCTTCTTCCACCACGATCAGGCGGTTGGTCTTTTTCACGGAGGCAATGACGGTGTCGAGGTCGAGCGGGCGGATGGTCCGGAGATCGATGATCTCGGCATCGATGCCCATGCCGCGCAGTTCGGCTTCCGCCTTGATGGCATAGGTCATGCCGATGCCGAACGAGACGATGGTGACGTCCTTGCCCTGCTTGTGAATGCGCGCCTTGCCGATCGGCAGCACGAAATCATCGAGCTTCGGCACGTCGAAGGACTGGCCGTAGAGGATTTCGTTTTCAAGGAAGATGACCGGGTTCGGATCGCGGATCGCCGCCTTGAGCAGGCCCTTGGCGTCGGCAGCCGTGTACGGCATCACCACCTTCAGGCCGGGAATATGGCTGTACCAGGCGGCATAGCACTGCGAATGCTGGGCGCCGACGCGGGCGGCCGCACCGTTCGGTCCGCGGAACACGATCGGTGCGCCCATCTGGCCGCCCGACATATAGAGCGTCTTGGCCGCGGAGTTGATGATCTGGTCGATCGCCTGCATGGCGAAGTTGAAGGTCATGAACTCGACGATCGGCTTCAGGCCGGCCATCGCCGCACCGACGCCGACGCCGGCAAAGCCGTGCTCGGTGATCGGCGTGTCGACGACGCGGCGCGGCCCGAATTCCTGCAGCAGCCCTTGCGTGATCTTGTAGGCGCCCTGGTATTCCGCGACCTCCTCGCCCATGACGAAGACATCGCCGTCGCGGCGCATTTCTTCAGCCATGGCATCGCGGAGCGCTTCGCGCACCGTGGTCGAGACCATCTCGGTGCCGGCGGGAATATCCGGATCGGCGGCAGGTTTGGCCGCCGGAGCGGCGGGAACTGCCTTCGGAGCCTCGCCGGCATCCTGGGGAGCCGCTTTTGTACCTTCCTCGGCTGCATCGGTCCGCTGACCGCCAGCGGAAACGGCATCCTGGGTGGAGGCAGGCTTGCCGCTCTTTTCGACATCGCCTGCACTTTCACCGTCCTGCAGCAACACGGCGATCACCGCGTTGACCTTGACGCCTTCGGTGCCGGCGGGAACCACGATCTTGCCGATCGTGCCTTCATCGACGGCTTCGACTTCCATCGTCGCCTTGTCGGTTTCGATCTCGGCGATGACATCGCCGGCGACGACCTTGTCGCCCTCGTTCTTCAACCATTTGGAAAGATTGCCCTCTTCCATGGTCGGCGAGAGAGCGGGCATGAGAATTTCGATCGGCATGTCCTTGCCCTCCCGTTACAATACGATGTCGGTCCAGAGCTCGGACGGATCCGGCTCTGCGTCGTGCTGGGCAAATTCGGCGGCGTCGGCGACGATGTCGCGGACTTCCTTGTCGATGTTCTTGAGTTCGTCCTCGGTCGCCCACTTCTTGGCCGTCAGCCGCGCCTTGACCTGCTCGATCGGATCATGATCCGAGCGCATCTTCTGCACTTCTTCCTTGGAGCGGTATTTTGCGGGATCCGACATCGAGTGACCGCGATAGCGATAGGTCTGCATCTCGAGGATGATCGGACCGTTGCCGGCACGGCACCATTCGGTCGCCTGATCGCCGGCGGATTTGACCGCACGCACATCCATGCCGTCGACCTGAATGCCGGGAATCTTGAACGAGGCGCCGCGATGCGAAAAATTGGTTTCGGCCGACGAGCGCGACACCGAAGTGCCCATGGCGTAGCGGTTGTTCTCGATGATGTAGATCACCGGCAGCTTCCACAGCGAGGCCATGTTGAAGCTTTCATAGACCTGACCCTGGTTGGCAGCGCCATCGCCGAAATAAGTCAGCGACACATTGTTGTTGTCGCGGTAGCGGTTGGCGAAGGCGAGACCGGTGCCGAGCGAGACCTGCGCGCCGACAATGCCGTGGCCGCCGTAAAAATGCTTCTCCTTGGAGAACATGTGCATGGAGCCGCCCTTGCCCCTCGACAGGCCACCACGGCGTCCGGTCAGCTCTGCCATGACGCCGCGCGGGGAAAGTTCCATCGCCAGCATGTGGCCATGGTCGCGATAGGCGGTGATCATCTGGTCGCCGTTGATCAGCGACATCTTCATGCCGGTGACGACCGCTTCCTGGCCGATATAGAGGTGGCAGAAGCCGCCGATAAAGCCCATGCCGTAGAGCTGGCCGGCCTTTTCCTCGAAGCGGCGGATAAGCAGCATGTGCCGGTAGGCGGCAAGCTCCTCGTCCTTGGTGAAGTCAGCCGGCTTGGGGGCGGAAAGCCCCGTTGATTTGGCGGACGTCGATTTAACGGATTTGGCAGGCGCTTTTTTGGCGGCGGTGGCCATGCATCACTCCCTGTTGGCGTCTCTTTGCGGACACTAAAGCAGACCATGTCTGCTCCGGGGAGGATCAGCTCCTCCCCACCGATTGGAGGGAAGCTAACATGCGAGACCGCGTTTCGCCATGCAGAAAAATGCATGGCTGGCATGCGCCTAAACGCCCAGAATCATTAGAGATAACAGCGATTAACTGAAACTTGGTTATTTCGAATTGGCCGGCAGCATGATGGTGATTTCATCGGGCTGGGACAGATTGAGCGCCCGGCGTGCCTGCTCGTCGAGCATATCCTTTTCAAGCGTACCCTCATGCATCAGCTGGACACGCCGCTCCAGATCGACCCGGCGCGCCTTGATGGCATCGTACTTGGCCTGCAATTCGATGGTCTGCGCTTCGAGCTGATATTTGGAATTGATGCCGAACTCGCCATGATAGGCATGGAAGCCGAAATAGGCCAGGAACGCCACGCAAAGGGACGGGATGATCAGCCGGCCGGTGTTTCTCTGCTTGTGCTGGCGTGTCCACATGGTCGCAATCCTTTGACCGCCATTTGTCGCTCGATTGTGCTTAATGGACGGTTACGGACAGGTGCATTAGCCAGCGGCCGCAACGAAAAAGGGCGGGAAAATCCCGCCCTTCCATCGTTTTCGCCAGTTCGGCAGAATTTAGGCTTTGACCACCGACTTGCCAGCGTAGCGCGCCTGCTTGCCGAGCTCTTCCTCGATGCGGATCAGCTGGTTGTACTTGGCCATGCGATCCGAGCGCGACAGCGAACCGGTCTTGATCTGCCCGCAATTGGTGGCGACGGCGAGGTCGGCGATGGTCGAATCCTCGGTTTCGCCCGAACGGTGCGACATGACGGCTGTGTAGCCTGCCTTGTGCGCGGTCTCGACAGCGTCGAGCGTTTCGGTGAGCGAGCCGATCTGGTTGACCTTGACCAGGATCGAATTGGCGACACCCATGCGGATGCCGTCGCGCAGCCGCGCCGTGTTGGTGACGAAGAGGTCGTCGCCAACCAGCTGCGTCTTGTTGCCGATCAAATCGGTCAGGTACTTCCAACCCTCCCAGTCGTCCTCGGCCAGGCCGTCCTCGATCGAGATGATCGGATAGTCGGCGGCGAGCTTGGCCAGGTACTTGGCCTGCGCCTTGGGATCGCGGGTCTTCTTCTCGCCCTCATAGACGTAATTGCCGTCCTTGAAGAATTCGGTCGCCGCACAGTCGAGACCGAGCGCGATCTCCTCGCCCGGCTTGAAGCCGGCCTTCTCGATCGATTCCATGATGAAATCGAGCGCCACCGGCGCACTCTTCAGATTGGGCGCGAAGCCGCCTTCGTCGCCGACATTGGTGTTGTGGCCGGCATCCTTCAGCTTCTTGCGCAGCGTGTGGAAGATTTCGGAGCCCCAGCGCACGCCTTCGCGCAGCGTCGGCGCGCCGACCGGCAGGATCATGAATTCCTGGAAATCGATCGGATTGTCGGCATGCGCGCCGCCGTTGATGATGTTCATCATGGGCACCGGCAGCAAATGCGCCTTGGTCCCGCCGACATAGCGGTAGAGTGGCAGGCCGGCGGCTTCCGCTGCTGCCTTGGCGACCGCCAGCGAAACGCCGAGAATGGCGTTGGCGCCGAGCCGGCTCTTGTTGGGCGTGCCGTCGAGCTCGATCATGGTCTGGTCGATGTGGATCTGGTTTTCGGCTTCCATGCCGCCGATCGCCTCGAACAGCTCGCCATTGACGGCCTCGACCGCCTTGAGCACGCCCTTGCCGAGATAGCGGGCGCCACCGTCGCGCAGTTCGACGGCCTCATGCGCGCCGGTCGACGCGCCCGACGGCACGGCGGCGCGGCCCATCGAGCCGTCTTCGAGAACGACGTCGACCTCGACGGTCGGATTTCCACGGCTGTCCAGGATTTCACGCCCGACAATGTCGATGATGGCGGTCATTGCGATGTCCCCGATTGATCGATTGAAAGCGTCGCGCCCCTCTTAGCCAAAGTGCCGCAAAAGGCAATCAGGAATGGCATGAAATAATAGTGACGATCGCCCCATGCGCTCAGGCCGTGGGGCATGGGCGACGCCATCTGAACGCAAACAGCCCGCCCTGACGTCATATGTCTGGCGCCGCATGGGGCGGGTGCCCCTCCCCTTTGATCGCGGCAATCCCTTATCACAAAATACCAGGCGGCACGCAAACTCCAGCAGATGCTTCAAAAGAGGCTACCGCCAACGTGACAAACTTCACAATGCAGAGAATTCGAAGATGTTAGCGTCACATCTACAACGCGAACTATTTGGCGACCACAGTGAAATCAACAAACTTGAACTCTTTGGGGAGGCGGCAATGGCAGCGATTTCAGGCACTGGCTGGGAACTTCTTATTAGCCGCAGAGTCGAGCATATGAGGGGCACCAGACGCAGGACGGTTGGTACCTATAAAGTCTTCCACAACGGCACGGCAGTAACGGGTCTATCGGGGTTCGTGTGTGAATCTCGCGGCCCTGGCGACAATTCCAAAGAAGACAATGGCAGGCGCATCGAGCCCGGCACCTATCCACTGGCGACACAGGCCGGAGGCAAATATGTGACCATAGGCTACACTGGCGCCAAGACGCCACCCAAACCTGGACTCGAACTGCTGAAGACCAACAAGCGCACCGAAATCCTGATCCATCCGGGCGTCAATTTCCTGTCCAGCGTCGGATGCATCAACCCGACGAAGAAGGTGAGTGGTCCGCTTTCCGACATGGATTTCACGGAGAGCCGGACACGCGTAATCGCCCTCATTGACGATCTGAAAACCTTTGCCGGCGGTGGCTTCCCGAAAAGCAACGGCAAGCGAATTCCCAATGCTTCGGTGGTCGTCGAAGGCGAACCGGTGCTGTCGACCGAGAGTGTCGAGAGCGTGCTCGAAGCGGTTGCGGGCGATCCGAACAAGGGTTTGCCGGCAGCGGTCTTCCAGAAATTCGCGCCGAGACCGGCAAGCGGTTCCAAGCGAACAATCTATGACGGTTACATCGGCGCCTTTACCTCCGACAAGGGCCTCAAGACACTTGGCGATCATGGCGTGTGCAACAATTATGATCGGCTGATGCATTTCTTCGCTCAAGCGGCGATGGAAACCGGTGGCTTCACCCTCATTCGCGAATCCCTGACCTACACGACCGTGGCGGCAATCCGGAAAGCATGGAGGTCGCGAGCCGCGGGCAAGACCGATCAGTGGATCGAGGACAACCTGCTGCGCAAGCCGCAAGCCCTGGGCGACTGGGCCTATGGCGGGCGGATGGGCAATGTGAAAGGAACGTTGGACGGCTTCAATTTCCGCGGCGGCGGTACGTTCCAGACCACCGGGCGCGACGCGTACACGGCCAAGGGCAAGCTCGCCAAGGTTGAACTCGCCAATCATCCTGAACTGATCGAGGATCCACAGATTTCGCTGCTCGCAGCTTGCGCCGAATGGAAAGGGTCAGGCTGCAATGCCTTTGCCGATGCCGGCCTGATTAAAAAGATCTCGCGCGCGATCAACGTCGGCAACGCCAATTCGACCACGCCGGCCAATGGCGAAGCGGATCGGATCGCCTGGCATGAGAAGGTTTTCAAGGCGGTCAAGAATGCCGGACTCCTCGGCTGAGCATGCCTCGGATCACGTTCGACAACACCACGTCATCATAATTCAGAGATAACAATCTCTGTGTCGACTAGGATGGTGATGCGCGGGGCGAAACAGGAGGAGTTTCGCCATGTCCGAGTTGAGCGGTATCGTGAGTTTGTTCCTGATCGCGGCGGCGTTCCTGACGTCGTGCGATACGCAGCAGCCGCCAAAGGCGGCGACGCAGCTGTCCACGCTTTACGCAGCAGAATAATTTAGAAACTGTCGGATTGCACTGAAAAGGCCCCCGTTTCGGAATTTCGGGGGCCTTTTCACGTCAGGCGTCAGCGCAGCTGATCAATGCCAATACGGCGTGACCTTGTAGTAATCATAGGAAGCATCACGTGCGGCCTCGCCATCGGCGCCGGCCAGTTCATTGATCGAATAGGCGGGTGCTGCCTTCAGCTGCTCCTTCGAGAACGGCACGACATAGCCGCCCTTGTCCTCGTCATAGTCGAGGCTCGCCCACGGAATGGCGTGATACTTCTCGCCAATGCCGAGAAATCCACCGAACCCGATCACCGCGAACATGATGCCGTTCGACGTCTTGTCGAGCATGATGTCCTCGATGCTGCCGATGCTCGTGCCTTCGGTGTTGTAGACCGACGTGCCGATGACGCGCGAAGCGGCGATGGCTTCGGTGTGGCCTGTCTGGGTGGTCATGGCTGCTGCTCCTCATGTCGTTGATCGATACTTTGACAATGAGGGGCGCGGGCGAAAGTTCCCGTTTTTTCGAGCGGCGGGCGGTTACTCCGCGAGGATGAACGTCACCTTCATGTTGACGCGATAGGCCGCGATCCTGCCGTCCTCGACGACGATCTTCTGGTCCTGGATCCAGGCGCCTTCGACGTTCTTCAGGGTCTTTGAGGCGCGCTCAATCCCCTTCTCGATGGCGTCCTGAAAGCTCTTTTTCGACGACGACGTGATTTCGGTGACGCGGGCGACGGACATGGCTTCCTCCTGCCAAGACGCTCATTTGCAGCAGCGAGCCTACAGCCGGCTTATGCCTTCCACAAGCAGGGCAGCGCGCGCGCCATAGCCGAAACCATCAGCCTCGGTTCAGGTCAGCAGCATTCTTGGCGATGCGGTCGAACGCCATCAGTCTTTCGAGCAGCGCCGGCATGTCCTTCAGCGGCAGCATGTTGGGCCCGTCGGAGGAGGTCGAATTGTCGGGATCCTGGTGGGTCTCTATGAACACGCCGGCGACGCCGACGGCAACGGCAGCCCGCGCCAGCGTCTCGACAAAGCGGCGCTCTCCACCGGAGGAACCGCCCTGCCCGCCTGGCTGCTGCACCGAATGGGTGGCGTCGAAAATCACCGGCGCGCCGATCTCGGCCATCACAGGCAAAGCCCGCATGTCCGACACCAGCGTGTTGTAGCCGAAAGACGCGCCGCGCTCGGTGGTCAGCACATTGAGGTTGCCCGAACCGGTGATCTTGGCCACCACGTTCTTCATATCCCAAGGCGCCAGGAATTGCCCCTTCTTGACGTTGATCACCTTGCCGGTCTTGGCGGCGGCGACCAGCATGTCGGTCTGGCGCGACAGGAACGCCGGAATCTGCAGCACATCGACATGGTGTGCGACGATCGCGCACTGCTCCTCGGTGTGGACATCGGTCAGAATGGGAACCGAAAATTCCTTGCGCAACTCGTCGAACACCGGAAGCGCCGCGTCCATGCCGGCGCCGCGCGTTGCCGACAGCGAGGTGCGGTTGGCCTTGTCGTAGCTGGTCTTGTAGACGAGGCCGATGCCGAGCTTGCCGCTCAGTTCCTTCAGCGCGCCGGCCATGTCGAAAGCGTGCTGGCGCGATTCGAACTGGCACGGGCCGGCGATCAACGCCAAGGGCCCGCTGTTGTCGAAGACGACGTTGCCGACGGTTACCGACGAATTCGGCGCCAGCGAATTGGGCCCTTGCGGCTTGCTCATGGGGTCTCCCGGAAGATGAAAGCCGCGCCCTGTCCGGATGCCGGCTGCACGACGATTTCGTTGCCCGCTATATCGTGCCCGACGGCGTTGTCTGCAAGCAGCCTCGCGACAGCGCCGACACTGCGGACTGAAAAGACAATCGCGGCGAAGCGAACTCTTGTCGGCGCACCGGCCGGAATGTCGAAGCGCGCGGTGAAAGCCGCAGGATCCAGAACGGTCAGACGCGCATTCGGCAGGTCGAAGACCGCGCTGCTCTGCTGCTCCGGGCCAACCACTGTCGAGATCAGGCTGATCTGCGTGGAAGGCGCGTCGCTGACCGCGACGATTTCGGCAATGCCGGTCACGCCGTTGGCATGGGCCTGCAGTGCCGTACGGTCGATTTGAGGGGCGTTGATCCGCTCGCAAGCGAACAGAAAGGCGTCCATCGTCTCGGCGCCGGCGGCGAAAGCCAGTTTGAACGAGGCCATGTCGCTCTTTCCGGCCGTGTCGGTGAAGGCGCGGGAAAAGCTCAGTACGTCTCCCGCCGACAGGCCGGCTTTGATAAAGCGCGCATGGTCCGCATCGGCATCGTCGGTGGCCAGCACCACGGCGGAAAAGCCCTCATCGCCCAGCCTGGCGCGATAGAGCCGGTCGCGCGCGACAAAGACATTGCCACCGGCAAATGCCTCGTCTGCAGCCTGTTCATTCCCGACCGCCAGCGGTTCGAGATAGGTGCCGTCGGCAAGGAAGACGCAGCAATTTTCGGTGCCGAAAGGGTGGATGCCGGTTGGTGCGACGATGAAGCCAAGCGATGTCAGCCGCGCCCGCGCCACGGCGAGGCTCGCCGTCGGCAACACAAGATGGTCAAGCGGATGGATCGTGCTGGTCATGCCGGCGCGGTGTGCATCATTCCGGAAATCGGTTCAAGGCCTCTTGCCAGCCCGATCAGGCCATCGCCACGACATCGGCCGAATAGCGCAATTCGCGCAATGGTTTGACCCGGCTGGTCGTCTCGGCATAGAGCGGGTGCGCCTTGTAGGCGGCAAGCGCGGCATCATCCTCGAACTCGGCATAGACGACCACGTCGATCGCATCCGACAGCGGATCGACCTTGGTGTTGAGCGTCACCTCGAAGAGGCTTGAATGCGGGATCTTGCCCAGCGCGAGCAAGCCCGTGCGCACGGCCTCGACATCGTCCTTGCGCCGCGCGCTGAAGAAAACGATATGCCGGATCACGCCTGCCTCCACGTTCGATTTGCGGCATGTTTTGTGTGAGCGGGACCGTCGCGTCAACCGCCACGATGTCGCGCCCGGCAATGCCGGCAGCGACTTTGCAGAGGCGCAAAAAGCTAGGCTTTGCCGGTGACGTAGCGCACGACGCGCGACATCTCCCTGACCGTCGTGTCGAGATAGCGGCCCTGATTATAGAGGCCGTCCCAGATCAGGAAAAAGGCGATGGCGACGATGACGATGACATAACGCATGGCTGAAACTAACGTATGTGGCTGTTCGTAACCATAGCGATTTCACCGAGGGCCGCGCTCTCCCGCGGATTCTGGCCTCAGGCCGGCAAGCTGGGCCAGCGCCGCGCGAAGCTTGCCTCTTGAAGTTTCGGCCAATGCCATGGAAGATTGTGGCGAAAATTCACGCAGGCAGCGGCATTCGCGCCTGGCGAATGAAAAGTGGAGGATGTGGGGGCCGGCAGATCTTGCGCCGCCCCGCGGAAGTCCAGGGGGGTGTGAGATGGCTGTCAGGGAATACAAAGGCATCGGCGACGCCATCAGGCTGGACGAACTCAATTTCGCCGAGATCGTCAAGGGCCTGCCGGCCAAGGCGCGCATGGTGCTGTCGGCGGCGATGAAATTGCCGCGCGGTTCGCTGAAGGTGAGGATGCCGGATGGCCGGGCGGTGCTTGTCGGCGGCAATGGACCCGGGCCGGATGCCGAACTGGTGTTGAAGAACTGGCGCCTGCCCGGCCGTGCCTTTTCCGGCGGCACCATCGGCGTTGCCGAATCCTACATGGACGGCGACTGGGAAAGCCCTGATGTAACCAGCTTCCTCGAATTGTTCGTTGTCAACTCGGCCGTTGGCGAACGCATTGCCGGCGGCGCCAGCTGGCTCATCAACACGGTCCAGCGCATCCGCCACTGGTTCAACGAAAACACCCGCACAGGCTCGAAGCGCAACATCTCGGCGCATTACGATCTCGGCAACGCCTTCTACAAGCAATGGCTCGATCCCAGCATGACCTATTCGTCGGCGCTCTATGCGACCGGCGCCAACGACCTGGAAAGCGCTCAGGCCGCCAAATACCGCGCGCTGGCCAAGGATACGGGTATCGGCAAGAAGGACCATGTGCTCGAGATCGGCTGCGGCTGGGGCGGTTTTGCCGAATTTGTCGCGCGCGAGATCGGCTGCCGCGTCACCGGCCTGACCATCAGCCGCGAACAGCACGATTTCGCCAAGGCGCGCATCCAGAAGGCGGGACTGTCTGACAAGGTCGACATCAAGCTGCAGGATTACCGAGACGAAACGGGCACTTACGACCGCATCGCCTCGATCGAGATGTTCGAGGCGGTCGGCGAAAAATATTGGCCGGTATTTTTCGGCAAGATGAAGGCATGCCTGAGGCCCGGCGGCACCGCCGGCCTGCAGATCATCACCATCAACGAGGCCGCTTACGACACCTATCGGGCGCGGCCGGATTTCATCCAGCGCTATGTCTTTCCAGGCGGCATGCTGCCGACGCCGTCGATCCTGAAGACGCTGGGCAGCGACCATGGCCTTGCCCATCTGCGCGAGCGCGTCTTTCCGGACGACTATGCCCGCACGCTTGCCGAATGGCGCAACCGCTTCTGGGCGTCGTGGGAAAAGATCGTCCCGCTCGGCTTCGACGACCGCTTCAAGAAGCTTTGGGAATTTTATCTCCACTATTGCGAAGCCGGCTTTAGAGCCAGCTACATCGACGTGCGCCAAGTGGTCTACAAAGCCTGATCCGAAGCGTGATTGAGCGGGCGTATGCCCGCTCGTTTTCCCTGTTAGCTGCACGTTGCCTCAAAGCAGGATGCGATACTTCGCAAACCCGGATTCGCCCTCGCCGGCCGGCTCGATCTTGAGCGATTTCACTCCCGATATGAAATCCTTCGCTTTGGGGCCGGTCTCGAACACGACGCTGGTGCCGGGCAGCGGCGTGAACGACCAATTGTCGTCGGCCGAGGGGTTGATCGTGCCTTCGCTGACGACGTAGCGCACGATCACGTCGCGGTTGGTGTCCGGCGCCTCGTAGATGATCTTCGAGGCATTGATGTCGGGGAAATTGCCGCCACCGCCGGCGCGGTAATTGTTGGTGGCGACGACGAATTTCGCTGCCGGATCAATCGGCTTGCCGTCGAAGCTGAGGCCGACGATGCGGTTCGAGCCGGCATTGGCGACGCCACCCTTGGCATCGTATTTCGGCAGCTGCGACAGGTCTATTCCGTAGCTGACGCCATCGATCACATCGAAATTGTAGGACGGGAATTCGGTGTCGATGAGCGCCTGGTCGGCCTTGCCCGGCTCGATCTTCCTGAAAATGCCGGCCGACATTTCCAGCCATTCCTTCACTTGCGCGCCGGTGATTTCGACGGCGCGCACCGTGTTCGGATAGAGATAGAGGTCGGCGACGTTCTTGATGGCGATGTCGCCCACCGGCACGTCGGTATAGTAGTCGGCGCCGTTGCGCCCGCCGGCCTTGAAGGGTGCTGCCGCCGACAGCAGCGGCACATCCTTCCACTGCGTGCTCTTCAATATGTCCATGAGGTACCAGCTCTGCGCCTGGTTGACGATCTGCACCGACGGATCGTCGGCGACCAGCGCGAAATAGGAATAGAGCGGCGCCGAGGTCTTGCCGACCGGTCGGCGGACATAGGCAAGTGTCGCCTCATGGTCCGCCTTCAGCGCATCGACGACGCGCTGGTCGTCCGCCACCGTCGGCTTGTTTGCCTTGTCGACGCGCTCGTAGATCGGCCTTGCCTCGGATGTGGCCGAGGCTACGCGCCATTTCGATCCGTCCCGTTCCAGAAGCAGATCGATCAGTCCCATATGCGAGCCCCAGAAACCGCCCATCACGGCGGGCTTGCCCTGCAGCGTGCCTTTCTCGGTGTCGACGCCTTCGAGCGCCTGAAAATCCTTCTTGCCGGGGAAGACCAGATGCTGATGGCCGGTGAACACCGCATCGATGCCTTCGACGCCGGCGACGAAGAAGGAGGCGTTCTCCATGCCGTCGCCCTGCTTGATATCGATGCCGGAATGCGAGAGCGCGATGACGATGTCGGCGCCCTCCTCCTTGATCTGCGGCACCCATGCCCTGGCCGCCTCGACGATGTCGCGCGTCCTGACATTGCCTTCCAGGTTCTTCAGGTCCCAGACCATGATCTGCGGCGGCACGAAGCCGATGATGCCGATCTTGATCGGCTGCTCGGCGCCCGACCCGTCCTTGATCTTCTTGTCGAGGATGACATAGGGCTTGAGGTAGAGCTTGTCGTCGCGCGGGTTGGCGGCAAGCTCGGTGCCGCGGATCAGATTGGCGCAGACGAACGGGAAATTGGCCCCGGCCAGCACCTTGTCGAGGAACGACAGGCCGTAATTGAACTCGTGATTGCCGAGCGTCGAGCATTCATAGCCCAGCAGGTTCATGCCCTTCATGATCGGATGCAGATCGCCTTCCTTGAGGGCCTTCTCATAGGCGATGTAATCGCCCATCGGATTGCCCTGCAAAAGATCGCCATTGTCGATCAGCATCGCATTGGTGGCTTCCTTGCGCACCGCCGCGATCAGTGAGGCCGTCCGCGACAGGCCCATCGTGTCGTTGGCTTTGTCTGCGTAGTAGTCGTAAGGCAGCACATTCACATGGATGTCGGTGGTCTCCATGATCCTCAGATGCGCTTGATTGGCCTGCGCGCGGGCGGAAAACGGATGCAGCATGATCAGCGCCCCGCTGGCGGCCGCACCGGCAAGCAAACTACGGCGGGAGACGGGGTAGTTGAGATGCGGCATTGGTTTTCCTTCCCAGCGACGTGACAAGATCCCAGCCCCGGGCGGAAGCTTCGCGCCGAAAACCGGCCATGTCCATCGGGAAGTCAGTCGATCAGCAAAAGGTGACGGCTGGATGAATATCCTTGGCCGCGGTTGAGAACCTCAGCCCTTGTTATCATCGCCCTGGGTGATCAGCCGCGCGCTGCGCTGGCCGGTGAAATAGATCCATAGCCAGCTAAGCGACACCGAGAGCCGGTTGCGAAAACCGATCAGGAAGTAGATATGCGCCACGCCCCACAGCCACCAGGCAAGCCATCCCGTGAGCTTGATCGAGCCGAAATCGATCGCGGCTGCCCACTTGCCGATCGTCGCCAGGTCGCCGGCATGTTTGTAGCGGAAAGGGCGCGGCGCGCTATCGCCGGCCAGCCGCGCCCTGATCGTCGCGGCAACATGCTTGCCCTCCTGCTTGGCGGAGGGCGCCACGCCTGGCACCGGCTTGCCGTCCAGCCGCAAGACATGCGCTGTGTCGCCGACGACGAAGATCTCCGGACTGTTCGGCACGGTCAGATCGGGCTCGACCATTACCCTGCCCGCCCGGTCCACCGGCGCGCCCAGCCACTCTCCCGCGGGCGAAGCCGCTACGCCGGCGGCCCACAGGATGGTTCGCGCCGGCAGATGCGTCTCGCCAAAGACGACGCCTTCGGCATCGAGGCGCGTGACGGCGCGGCCAAGCTCGACCGTGACGCCCCGCCGCTCCAGCGCCTTGCGCGCATAGTCGGACAGCTTTGGCGCGAAATTGGCTAGGATCCTGTCTCCGGCCTCCACCAGCACCACACGCGCCTCACGCGTGTCGATGTTGCGGAATTCGCCGCGCAGCGTTTCATGCGCGAGTTCGACAATGGTGCCGGCAAGCTCCACGCCGGTCGGGCCGCCGCCGACGATGACCAGTGTCAGCAGTGCCTGGCGCTTGGCCGGATCGGTCTCGCGCTCGGCCTGCTCGAAGGCGAGCAGGATGCGCCGGCGAATGGTGGTTGCGTCTTCAAGCGTCTTCAGCCCGGGCGCGAAAGGCTCCCATTCGTCGTGGCCGAAATAAGCATGACGCGCGCCGGTGGCGAGCACCAGCGTGTCGTAGGGAACAGAACTGCCGTCCTCAAGCAGCACGCGTTTGCCTGGACGGTCGACGCCGGTGACGTTGCCGAGCAGGGTCGTCACGTCCTCGCGCTTGCGCAGCAGATGACGGATCGGCCAGGCGACTTCCGAGGTCGCCAGCGAGGTGGTCGCCACCTGGTAGAGCAGCGGCTGGAAAAGGTGATGGTTGCGCTTGTCGATCATGGTGATGCGCACGGGTGCGCCGGCCAGCGCCCGGGTGAGTTCGAGACCGCCGAACCCTGCGCCGACGACAACGACATGATGGCTGGTTTCACTCATCGCATTCACCCCTATTTGTCTCCCTTTATCTAGTGATTTTTGTGCACCGCAACAATGTCGCGGCGAGCTAGATTGCCGCTTAAGGCTGCCCAGGACTCGTTGCCGGATGTCGCGAATGCCTATGTCGGCAAGCATGGACGGGTATAGCCTTGCAGGGCTGGAACCACGGGAGTGAAGCATGGCCAACGACGATGACAAAGATGGCAAAGGGCGGGCGCAATATTCTTCGCCGCCTTGCTTCATGCACGAACTCGATCCGGAATTTCGCGCGCCATTGACCGACTGGACCGATGTGCGCCGTTGGCGCAAGGCCGAGCGCGAGCGTCTGATCGCGGCACGGTTGGCGGTTTCCGCCGATGCGCGGGTGGCGATGTCGCGGGCTATCGCCGAAGGGCTCGACGCGGCAATCGGCGACATTGCCGGCCGCATGGTCAGCCTCTATTGGCCGTTTCGCGGCGAGCCGGACCTGCGGCCGTGGATGGCGTCGATCAACGAACGCGGCGGCCGCACGGCGCTGCCCATCGTGATCGAGAAAGGCCAGCCGCTGATCTTCCGCGCTTATGTACCCGGCGACCGGCTGGAAAAAGGCATCTGGAACATCCCGATCCCGGCCGAAGGCGAGCCGGTGCTGCCCGACATCGTCATCTCGCCGATCGTCGGCATCGACCCGCGAAACTACCGCCTGGGCTATGGCGGTGGCTTCTTCGACCGCACGCTGGCTGCCATGCCGTTCAAGCCATTAGTCATCGGCGTCGGCTACGAACTGCAGCGCATAGCCACCATCTACCCGCAGCCACACGACATCCCGATGGACCGGCTCGTCACCGAGGCCTCCGCCGTATTGCAGCGCAGTGTCACCTGACAAAAATCCGACTTGGTCGATAAATAATCTTCAAAAAGGAACACGCTGCGGAGAACCGTTTCGACAACGGATGACAAGATGATCGGACGAACCATAGCGGCTGCCCTTGCAATTGCGTTCTCCCTTTCGCCCTCGCATGCGCAACCACAGCATCGTTTGCCGAGCGGTTATAAATGGGGCCGCTGCCTGCTTGTTGTTGACGGTCAGACCCGCATATCCGGAAGATGCTCCTATCAAATCGAGACGGGCGGCGATTTTAACATCCAGGGACGCAAGCAAGTTTTTGCAGGGATCGACTATCCTGATCCGCATAGTGGCGCTGGCGAAATGTCCAAAGATTACTGGGCGGTTGTCTACAAGGACGGTGATATCTGGGCAGGCTATGCGAACTCGGACATTCCCGAAACTCACGGGGATGAACGTTGGGAAGAACTTCGCCGCGAAGGCGCGTGCTATATCGGAAAGAACATCCGTATATGCCTTTGGCGTTAAGCCAGTTCCGGCTTCATGCCCATGGCCGTGCGATCGACGATCTCGCGCAGGGCAAACGACGAATTGATCTTGGTCACGTGCGGCATCGCCGACAGCCATTCCTTGTGGATGCGCTCATAGTCGACTAGGTCCTTGGCGGCGATGCGCAGGATATAGTCATATTCGCCCGACATCAGGTGGCAGGACAGCACATTGGGGCAGCGCTTGATCGCCGCCTCGAAATCCGACAGCGTCTTTTCGAATTGTCCCGACAGCGATATGTGCACGATCGCCGTCATCTGGTGGCCGAGCGCTGCGTTCGAAAGCCGGGCGTGATAGCCGCGGATGGTGCCGGATTTCTCCAGATTGTCGAGCCGGCGCGAACAGGCCGACTGCGATAGGCCGACCCTTTCGGCGAGCGCCGCATTGGGTATGCGGCCATCCTTCTGCAGTGCCTCGAGAATGGCGATATCGATCCTGTCGAGCGGCATTTCTCGTGATTCCTGCGAAATTTCCTTGATTTCGCGCAACGATTATCGAAACGCGTGACCCCGCGCAAGCGCATTCGCAAACACCTGCGCAACGATTCGTGGTTCACTCGGGTGATACAGGGAACGAGCCCGAAGGGCCGGATCAGGAGAAGACTATGCGCGTCGGCTGCCCCAAGGAAATCAAGAACCACGAATACCGCGTCGGCTTGACGCCGGGCTCCGTCCGCGAATATGTCGCGCATGGCCATGAAGTGCTGGTCGAAAGCGGCGCCGGCGCCGGTATCGGCGCCGATGACAATGCGTATCGCGCCGCCGGCGCCACTATTGCCAAGAGCGCCGCCGACGTGTTCGCCAAGTCCGACATGATCGTCAAGGTCAAGGAGCCGCAGCCCAACGAATGGGCGCAGCTGCGCGACGGCCAGATCCTCTACACCTATCTTCACCTGGCCCCGGATCCGGAGCAGACCAAGGGCCTGCTCGCGTCCGGCGTCACCGCAATCGCCTATGAGACCGTAACCGACGACCGCGGCGGCCTGCCGCTCTTGGCGCCGATGTCGGAAGTTGCCGGCCGCCTGTCGATCCAGGCCGGCGCGACCGCGCTGCAGAAGGCCAATGGTGGCCGCGGCGTGCTGCTCGGCGGCGTGCCCGGCGTACTGCCCGGCAAGGTCACGGTGCTCGGCGGCGGCGTCGTCGGCCTGCATGCCGCCCGCATGGCGGTCGGCCTCGGCGCCGACGTCACCATCATCGACCGCTCGATCCCGCGCCTGCGCCAGCTGGACGACCTCTTTACCGGCCGCGTCCACACCCGCTACTCCACAGTCGAGGCGCTTGAGGAAGAATGCTTCTCGGCCGACATCGTCGTCGGCGCCGTGCTCATCCCGGGTGCTGCTGCACCCAAGCTGGTGACCCGCGAAATGCTGTCGGGCATGAAGAAAGGCTCGGTGCTGGTCGACGTCGCTATCGACCAGGGCGGCTGCTTCGAGACTTCGCACGCCACCACCCATGCCGAGCCGACCTATGAGGTCGACGGCGTGATCCATTACTGCGTCGCCAACATGCCGGGCGCCGTGCCGGTGACCTCGGCGCACGCGCTCAACAACGCGACGCTGCATTATGGCCTGCAGCTGGCCGACAAGGGCCTGAAGGCGCTGGTCGACGACCACCATTTGCGCAACGGCCTCAATGTCCACAGGGGCAAGATCACCAATCGCGCCGTCGCCGAAGCACTCGGCTATGAGCTGGTCGAACCGAAAGTGGTTCTGGCGGCCTGACCAGACCTGGCATTTTTGCCTCCCTCACCCGCCGGTTGTGCCGGCGGGTTTTTCTTGGCTACCAAGACCGCAAAACGCCCGCTCCAGGGCAAGGCGCAGCCCTCACGACAGCACTTTTGCCTATCGATGTGGCATTTTTGTCATTCCAATATTAGCGAGCAGCCTGTTAGAACACGGACGGGTTTGTTCTATGCTAAGGGGCTAAAATGTTCATTTCTGCTAAATCCGTTCTTCTCGGCGCCGTTTCGGCAATGGCTTTGATATCGGTAGCGCATGCCGCCGATGTTGTGCAGCCGGTGGAAGAACCTGCCGGCTTCAACTGGAGCGGCGCCTATGTCGGCATCGGCGGCGGCTTCGGCGCCACCGTGCACCGCATCAGCGTCGACCCGGTGATCGACTTCAACGGCATCGGCGGCAACGGCGTGTTTGGCGAAATCACCGCCGGCTACGACTACATGGTCTCTGAACGCTTCCTGCTCGGCGGCTTCATCGACGCCAACATCGGGAATATCGGTCCGTCGATCAGCCTTCCGGGCGCTGATATCGACCTGACGAACGCTTATGGCTTCGACGTCGGCTTGCGCGCCGGCTATCTCTTGAACCCCGATACGCTCGGCTATGTGCTCGGCGGCTACACCTGGAATCATTTCAAGCTGGAAGGGTCCGGAGGTTTGGACGGGCTTGAGTTTACCGAGGATCGTGGCGGCTATGTTCTCGGCGTCGGCATGGAAACCGTGCTGCGCGGCAACTGGACGATTAAGACCGAGTACCGCTACGCCAACTATGGCGACGACTCGGTGGCTGACCTCGGCATTATCGGCGGCCCGGGAACCTCTCTGGATGTCGAGCCGTCCAGCCACACCTTCCACATCGCGGCCAACTACCGCTTCGGCGCCCAGAATGGCGGCGGTGCCTCGTTTGCTGCCCCGACCTACAACTGGACCGGCTTCTATGTCGGCGGCGCGCTTGGTGCCGGCACCGTGGTGCATGACCTGACGCTCGCCAGCGCCCTCGAATTGGATGGCATCGGCGGCGAAGGCGTGTTCGGCGAGGCGAGCATCGGTTACGACCATGATTTCGGCGGCTGGGTCGCCGGCGTTCTGGTCGACGCCCGCTATTCCGGCATACGCTCGAAGCTGGACATTCCGGGTGGGTCGATCAAAGGCGATGCCGACTATGGCTTCGATGCCCTGGCCCGCATCGGCGCCAAGGTCAACGAATCGACGCTGGCCTATGTCCTCGGCGGTTACAGCTGGCAGCATTTCGACCTGCATGCCTCCTCGCCCGTTGGCGACATCATCGACTGGGGCTCGAGCGGCTTCTCGGTCGGCGGCGGCCTGGAAACGGCCGTTTCCAGCAACATGACGCTTGGTCTCGAATACCGCTATTCGCAGTATGAGAAAGAGGATTTCGGGTCGGGCGGCTTCCTCACCGACGAGCCTTCCTTCCAGACCGTTCGCCTCGGCGCGAAGTATAAATTCAACTAAAAAGCCGCTCCGGCAACGGTCGAAGCCCGTCGGTCAATTCCGGCGGGCTTTTTCTTTGCGCAAAATTCCTGACGTCGGAAGTGAACAGGCTGGCGGACAACAAAAAAGCGGAGCCAAAGCCCCGCTTCCTCGGTCGTCGAGATCCCCGCCGGTTCATCCGCGGTCGGCAATCCATCGACGCTGGTTTTTAGCGCGAGAATGCGACGGGAGTACGACAAGTCCCAACCGGCATCGGCGTGAGTCGCCATGCCGGCGACAATCGCGATGCTGTGTGAAGTGCTTCACATCCGCCATTCGAAAAGCATGCGCAGACAGAGCTGCCAACTTGACGGATCGAGCCGTCACACGGTTCCCAACTGCCCGCCTGACCACCGGCGGGCATCTTTTTGTCAGAAACGCTCGATGCGGCACTGATAACAATTGTTGCGCGCCGAGCGGACGTGGACATAGGCGATGTCAGCGCGCTCAAACAGCGTCTCTGCCCGCGCCGCAATGCCGCCAGCCGGAATGACGCCGCCGCTGCCATAGACGATGCGGTCATCCGCACCATAGCCGCGCACGATATAGTCGCTGCTCTCAAGCATCTCTGGAAGCGCTTCCGTCTCGGCTGCGCGTTCGCATTCCTGCGCATGCAGGAAGATCGGCCCTGTCTCGGCGTAAGGCTGCAACGCCGGAAACGGCCGGTAGGCCAGGATCAGATAGCCATCGCCTTCGGCGACGTTTCTCAGGCAATGCCGGCACGGCACGCCGTCGCCATCGGAAACCTTCCGCTCAGGCGTTTGGCCATAGGCGTCCGCCCCGCCGCGCTGCAGCGCTCTCACATCTTCAGTCGGCAAGGCTTTGAAGTGAACGGTCATGGCTGAATCTCCGGTGTCGTTGACCGGAAAATATGCCGTCACATAGCTGCTTCCCACCCGATTCCTGCCAAGGCTGCCGGCCATTTCAAGCCGGACTGCTCAGAACCCTGGCATGATCAGTGGATGAAATCGTCGAAGCGGCGCAGCGTCACCCGGCGATTGCGCCACTTCTCGTCCTGGGTCCGCACGAGCAGGAATTGCTCGCCATGAACGGTCGGTTCAGCCTTTAGTCGGAGAAAGTTACGGCCGCATGACGCTGGCCGAACGCTCGGCGAACGGCAGCGGATGCACGGTCTCCTTCTTTTGCGCCACCGGTGCAAAACCGAGCTTCTGGTAGAGCGGCAAGGCAGCCGGATGGTCGAGCGTGCAAGTCTGCACCGTTACCCGTTTCGGTCCATACGACCATGCTGCGGCGATCGCCGCACCGAGGAACCAACGGCCGATGCCTTGCCCGGTCGCATGTTCCATCATGCCGAAATAAGCGAGTTCGACTTCCTCTGGCAAATGCGGCTTGAGGTCGAAGAACCCGGCCGGCGCGCCGTCGAGATAAAGCACCCTGATGTCGCGGTCCTCGCGGTGGATGCCGGCGGCAAGCTCGTCATCGTCCAGCCTCAGCACATTAACCCAATGCCATTTGCGCCCGACCCGATCCATCAGATAACGGTAGAAATGCAGCGGAATGTCCTTGGTCCTGAGCAGCGCAATCTGCCTGTTGTAGGGCAAGGGCGGCGAATAGGCCGGCGGCACATGCATTTCCAGAAACGTGACGGTGACCTCGATGTCGTCCAGCGCGCCGTTTTCCATCGCCATCATCCCTTGCCCGTCACCACGGGCGTGTCTGCCAGCCCGCCCCATTCCGTCCATGAGCCGTCATAGAGTCGGTTGTCGGTGTGACTGAGCGTCTCCAGCGCCAGAGTGACCACAGCCGCCGTGATGCCGGAACCGCAAGAGGTGACGACCGGTTTCGACAGATCGATACCGGCATCCTCAACGGCCTTGCGCAACTGGTCCTTCGACAACAGCGCGCCATCCTGTGACAGCGCCGAATAAGGCAAATTGTGCGCGCCGGGCATGTGGCCGGAGCGAACACCCGCGCGGGGCTCTGGCTCGGCGCCGGTGAAGCGGCCCGCGCCTCGGGCGTCCGCAATCTGGCTCTCGCCAGTCTCGACGATGCGGCGCATGTCGGCAAGGCTGGCGACGCGAGCGGCATCGAAATCGGCATGAAACACATTCGGCGCGATCTTGGTCGGCTCCGCCGTCACCGGCCGGCCCGCCGCCTTCCAGCGGTCGAAGCCGCCGTCGAGCACATAGACCTGGAACACGCCCATGACGCGGAACATCCACCAGGCGCGCGGCGCC
Source organism: Mesorhizobium sp. C416B (assembly GCF_030323165.1). Taxonomy (NCBI): domain Bacteria; kingdom Pseudomonadati; phylum Pseudomonadota; class Alphaproteobacteria; order Hyphomicrobiales; family Phyllobacteriaceae; genus Mesorhizobium; species Mesorhizobium sp. C416B. The sequence continues at coordinate 97,862 of NZ_CP100471.1, read as the reverse complement.
GAGAAGAAACCCGGACCGTCATAGACGACAATGGTGTCGTCGGCCGAAATTCCCATGGCGCCTACATATTGCGCGAAATGCTGTGGCGAGGGCAGCGTGTGCGGCAGCTTGGCATCAGGATCGGAGGCCGCATCATGATCGAAGAATCGCGCGCCCGGAATATGCGCAGCCTCATACTCGGCGCGCGCATCGCGCTTCTGCGCCGGCAGATACCAGGATGCATCGACGATCGTCAGGCCGGGCTCGCCAAGACGGCTCTGCAACCAGTCCGCATCGACGGTGAAAGGGCTGTCATCGGCCATTGTTCTTCTCCTGCTCCGCCTTGGCGAGGCATTGCTTCCTGTTGACCATGATCGTCCCCGAAAACCGGCTTGCACTTTTCGGGATCATGGTTCGTTCAAGCTACCGGCGGCGGTCCGAAGCGAATGCGAAAACGCCGGTTTTCGCGGCCCTTCTTCTCGATCTTGCCGATATGGATTTCACCGACTTCGCCGGTGCTTTTGACATGGGTGCCGCCGCAGGGCTGGCTGTCGATCGAAGCGTTGTCGCCGATGCAGACCAGGCGGATCTTGCCGGTGCCGGCGGGCGGCCGGACATTCTTGGATTTCACCATGCCAGGATTGGCTGCCAGTTCCTCGTCGGTGATCAGCCTGATGAAGATCGGATGATCGGCTCGCACCAGTTCCATCAGCCCGGCGGTGACGTCTTCCCTGGTGAAGCCGGCATCGGGAGCGTCGAAGTCGACGCGGCTGTCATCTTCGGAAACCGCAGCACCGGTAATCGGAAACGGACAGACGACGGTGAGCAAATGGCAAGCTGCGTGCATGCGCATCAGGAGATGCCGCCGCTCCCAGTCGATGGCGAGTTTCACCCGCTCACCGACCTCGGGTGCCGGCTGCTCCGGCGCCGGCACATGGATGATCTCGTCCTTGGTCTCGCCGGTGATGGTGGCGGCAATGGCGATGCGGCTGCCGTCGGCGCGCTCTAATGTTCCGGTATCGCCAGGCTGGCCGCCCGATGTGGCATAGAAGATGGTCCGGTCGAGAATGATGCCGCCGCGCTCGTTGATGGCGACAACAGTGGCGTCAGCCGCTCTGAGATAGGCGTCGTCGCGAAACAGCGCTTCTGTTCTGTGCGCCATCAGGCGACCTTCTCATACGGCACCGGAATTGTGCTGCGCTCATCCATCCAGCCCGGCACCGGCAGGTTCTTCTCGCGCAGGAATTCCGGGTTGAACAGCTTCGACTGGTAGCGCGTGCCATAGTCGGCAAGGATGGTCACGATGGTGTGGCCGGGGCCAAGCTCGCGCGCCAGCCGTATCGCGCCGGCAATGTTGATGCCGGTCGAACCGCCGACGCACAGGCCTTCTTCCTGGATCAGGTCGAAGACGATCGGCAGCGCTTCCTCGTCCGGCACCTGGAACGAGAAGTCCGGCGTGAACCCATCGAGATTTGCCGTGATGCGCCCTTGCCCTATCCCTTCGGTGATCGAGCTGCCGTCGGACTTCAATTCGCCACTCGTGTAGAAGGAATAGAGCGCCGCACCTAGCGGATCGGCGAGCGCGATCTTGACGTTGCTGCTCCTGGCCTTCAGCCCGAAGGCGACGCCGGCCAGCGTTCCGCCCGAACCCACCGCCGAGACGAAACCGTCGACCTTGCCGCCGGTCTGCGTCCAGATTTCTTCCGCCGTGGTGCGGATATGGCCGTCGCGATTGGCAACGTTGTCGAACTGGTTGGCCCAGATCGCGCCGTTCGGCTCCGACCTCGCCATCTGCTCGGCTAGCCGCCCCGACAGTTTCACGTAGTTGTTGGGGTTCTTGTAAGGCACCGCCGGCACTTCGATCAGCTCGGCGCCAAGCAGCTTGATCGTGTCCTTCTTTTCCTGGCTCTGGGTGTCGGGAATGACGATCACTGTGCGATAGCCCAGCGCCTTGGCAACCAGCGTCAGGCCGATGCCGGTATTGCCGGCCGTGCCTTCGACGATGACCCCGCCCGGCTTCAACAGCCCGCGCTGTTCGGCGTCGCGGATGATGAACAGGCCTGCGCGATCCTTGACCGACTGGCCGGGGTTCATGAACTCGGCCTTGCCCAGGATCTCGCAGCCGGTCTGCTCCGAGGCCTTGTTGAGGCGGATCAGGGGCGTGTTGCCGATCGCTTCGATCACAGAACGGGGCATCCGGGATTCCTTATGTAGCTGCGGCGAGACCCTAGAAACCCGAAGCGTGCGTTTCAAGGCAAGAATTCGCCTGGTCCAGTCGCATTTCGGGCACTGCAATCTCCCGCGGCCGCACAAAGCGCGATGACTATCATTTCGGCCAGTACGGAAAAGCGCTCTTTTCATTCGATTTTTTCACCGCTAGAGCACTAATGACAGATCGGCAGGGCGCAGAATGACACTTTACCGGGCCAACCCGAAGCACGGCGTCGCCTGGATAACCGGCGGCAGCAGCGGCATCGGCCGTGCGCTGGCCAAAGACCTCGCGTCAAAGGGCTTTGTCGTCGCGGTCACCGCACTCGACGGCGACCCACTCGACGCGCTCATCGTCGAGACGGCGCAGATGCCGGGACGTGTCGCCGCCTACCCTTGCGACGTCACCGATGAGCCGCGCATGGCAAGCACGGTGGCGGCGATTGAAAAGGAGCTCGGGCCGATCGTGCTCGCCGTCTTTAACGCCGGCAACTACATCGCCACGCCCGGCGAAGACCTCAGGGTCCGCGACTTTCGCCAGACCTTCGAGGTCAACTATTTCGGTATCATCAATGGCCTCGTCCCGCTCATGGAGCGCATGCGCATCCGTGCGCGCGGCCATATCGTGCTTGTCGGATCGGTTACCGCCTATTTCGGCTGGCCGACCACGGCGGCCTATGGCGGCTCGAAGGCGGCGATCAACATCCTGGCCGAGTCGCTGAAATACGATTTCGACAAGATGAATGTCCGGATCCAGGTGATGAATCCGGGCTTCATCGACACGCCGCTGACCGAAAAGAACATGCTGCCAATGCCGGGACTGATGCCGGTCAACCGCGCCTCGCGCCGCATGCTGCGCGGCATCGAGCATGGCGGCTTTGAGGTTACCTTCCCTCACCGGCTGAGCTGGGGGCTGAAGCTGCTGGCACTGCTGCCAAGGCCAGTCTGCCGGTGGTTCATCAGCACGGCGACCCGCTGGACAGGGCGGCCGCTGAATTTCGACCGCAAGCCGCCGAACGAATAGCTGTCCACAGCCCGGCTGTTGCCTGACTGCACCGGCCGCCATAGGCTTTAGAATTGTTGTGGTGTCTGAGATGGGGCGACGGATCGTGCTTGCGGTGCTGGGCGTCGTCATCATCCTTGTCCTGGCCCTCCTGCTTGGTCCGCGCGTTCCCGTCGACACAACAATCAGCTTCGACCCCAAGGTGATCGGCGACGATCCGCAAGCGTATATCGCGCGTGAAGAGGCTACCGTGCCCAACGTCCGCGACGCGCTCGAGAAAGAAATCATCTGGGCCGATCCGATGGTTCACGCCAAGACGCCATTGGCGATCGTCTATATCCATGGCTTTTCGGCATCGAAGGGCGAGGTTCGCCCGCTGGCCGACGAGGTCGCCGACCAACTCGACGCCAACCTTTTCTACACCCGCCTCACCGGTCATGGTCAGGACGGCGCTGCTATGGCGCAAGGCAGCGTCAATGCCTGGATCAACGACTATGAGGAGGCGCTCGCCATCGGCCGGGCCATCGGCGACAAGGTGATCGTCATCGGCACCTCGACCGGTGGATCGCTGGCGGCATGGGCGGCGACTGAGCCTGGCGCATCGGACGGCGTCGCTGCAATCGCATTCATCTCGCCGAATTTCGGCGTCAGGGCTGCAGGCGCCGAGCTGCTGACCATGCCCTGGGGCAGGCAGATCGCCGAGTTCGTCGGCGGCAAGGAGCGCAGCTTTCCGACCCGCAACGCGCTGCACGAGAAACTCTGGACGCACACATATCCAATGGCAGCCGTGCTACCGATGGCGGCGCTGACCAACCTTGCCTACGCAGCGCCTGTGGAGAAGGCAACCATACCGGCGCTGTTCATCTTCTCGGATTCCGACAAGGTGGTGCGCCAGGATCGCACCCGCGAAATCGCCGGCCGCTGGGGCGCACCGCATGAACTGGTGCCCGTCGACGACAATGGCGATCCCGACAACCACGTCATTGCCGGCGACGCGCTGTCGCCCTCGACCACGGCATTCCTGGCGCAGCGGATCGTCGTGTGGGTTCAGGCAATTGCCGGGCAGCCCTAAACGAAAAAGGACGGCCGAAGCATTGCCCCGGCCGTCCTCATATTCAATCGTCAGCAATCAAGCCAGGCTCGACGAGCCTGACCGGTTCGTCTGATCAGGCAGCCCGCGCCGCGGGCCGCTTGCCGCCGAAGCGGCGCTTGTTGTTGCCCTTGAAGGCCTTGGCGCCTTCCGGCTTGCGCTCGCTTGCACCCGCAAAGGCCGGCTTGTCACCAAAACGCTTCTTGGCGAAGCCGTTGTTCTGGCCACCGGGCCGCCTGCCGTCGCGACGGCCATTGCGGTCGTTGCGATCATTGGCGGGCTCGAAGCGCTCGTTCTTTTCGGCCGGATTGCGCACCGGATCCGGGCTGCCGAGATGGTCGGCAACGATCGGCAGCTTGCTGCGGATGATGCGCTCGACCTGACGCAGCTTGCTGTTTTCGGAAGGATCGCAAAGCGTGATGGCGATGCCGTCCATGCCGTTACGGCCGGTACGGCCGATGCGGTGGACATAGCTTTCGGCCTCATCCGGCAGGTCGAAATTCACCACATGGCTGATGCCGGGGACGTCGATGCCGCGCGCCGCGATATCGGTCGCCACGAGAATGCGCACCGAGCCCTCGCGGAAATCGTTGAGCGCCTTCTGGCGGGCGTTCTGCGACTTGTTGCCGTGGATGACGGCGGCCTTGAAGCCGTCGCGTTCGAGGTCCTTGGTCACCCGGTCGGCGCCATGTTTGGTGCGCGAGAAGATGATGACGGACTTCATCGCTTCGTCGGCGAGCATCGTCGACAGCACCTGGCGCTTCTGCTTGGTGCGGGCAAAGACAACGCCCTGCACGATTTCGGCAGCAGCGGTGCTCTGCGGCGCGACTTCGACGCGGATCGGGTTCTTCAACAGGCCCTTCGCCAGTTCGGCGATTTCATTGGGCATGGTGGCCGAGAACAGCACCGTCTGACGGTCGGGCGCGGTCGCCTTGGCGATCCGCTTGACGTCGTTGATGAAGCCCATGTCGAGCATGCGGTCGCCCTCGTCGAGCACCAGCCATTTGGTGTCGGAGAGGATGAGGTCGCCCTCGCGCACCAGGTCGGTCAGGCGGCCGGGCGTGGCGATCAGGATGTCGACGCCGGGCGCAACCTTCTTCACCTGGCTGAAGCGCGAGACGCCGCCAAGCACGAGAGCGGTTGAGACATGCGCGCCCTTGGCGAGGATCTTGATGGTGTCCTCGATCTGGACGGCGAGTTCGCGCGTCGGCGCCAGGATCAGCGCACGGGTGGTCTTGGCCCGGCGCTTGGTGCCGAGCGCGATGATCTTCGACAGGATCGGCAGCGCGAAGGCCGCGGTCTTGCCGGAGCCGGTCTGGGCGATGCCGAAGATATCACGGCCTTCCATCTGCGGCGGGATCGCCTGCGTCTGGATCGGCTTCGGCTCGGTGAAGCCGGCGCCATGCGTCGCCTTGAGCAGCGCGCCGGTGATCCCAAGAGCTGCGAAACCGGTAAGGTCCGCAGTGGTGCCGGTCGAGATTGCGTTACCGGCTGAGGTGTTTTCGTTGGTCAAAATAGTCTTCTTTCACGCGGTCTTGGCCGCAAACATCGATGGCGGCAGGGCGCAACCTGCCGTCGAAAAATTTGATATGAAACGACAAGGCGGGCGGACGGTAACGTCCACTCGGCTGCGCTGTCGTGCCCGCAGGCGTCATGCCACGGGGCTCTTTCGCCACTTCGTGATGTATCGGAAAGAGAGGCCGATATACCGGAAAGAGGGAAAACAGACGCAACCAGTCTCATTTGTCGAGAAGGCCGGAATCTCCGGCCCAAGCGCCTATGGGCTGCATATGGCTGAGTTCGCTCCGGAATGCAAGGGGCCACATGTTGCAGCGCAATAATCGAGGCCGAAAGCGGCGCTTGCACACGCCTGCAGGCATCATTACCACAAATGCAGCTGCCATTTCTGGAGACCGAGCGATGAAGGACGTGCTGAAGGAACTCGAGCGCCGCCGCGAGATCGCCCGCATGGGTGGCGGCCAGGCCCGCATCGACGCCCAGCACAAGAAGGGCAAGCTGACGGCGCGCGAACGTATCGAGGTCTTTCTCGACGAAGGCTCGTTCGAGGAGTTCGACATGTATGTCGAGCATCGCTCGACCGACTTCGGCATGGAGAAAACCAAGATCGCCGGCGATGGTGTCGTCACCGGCTGGGGCACCGTCAATGGCCGTCCGGTCTATCTCTTCGCCAAGGACTTTACCGTCTTCGGCGGCTCGCTGTCGGAGGCGCACGCCGAAAAGGTCATCAAGGTGCAGGAGATGGCGCTGCGTAATCGCGCGCCGATCATCGGCCTCTACGACGCCGGCGGCGCCCGCATCCAGGAAGGCGTGGCGGCGCTTGGCGGCTATGCCGAGATCTTTCAGCGCAATGTGCTGGCCTCCGGCGTCATTCCGCAGATTTCCGTGATCATGGGCCCTTGCGCCGGCGGCGACGTCTATTCGCCGGCGATGACCGACTTCATCTTCATGGTCCGCGACACCTCTTACATGTTCGTCACCGGGCCGGATGTGGTGAAGACCGTCACCAACGAGACGGTGACCGCCGAGAGCCTTGGCGGCGCGTCCGTCCACACGACGAAATCCTCGATCGCCGATGGCGCCTACGACAATGACGTCGAGGCGCTGTTGCAGATGCGCCGGCTGGTCGATCTGCTGCCGGCGTCCAACACGTCGGAGCTTCCTGAGATCGAGTGCTACCAGTCGGTCACCGACCATGATCTGTCGCTCGACCGGCTGATCCCGGACAACGCCAACAAGCCTTATGATATCAAGGAGTTGATCCTCAAAGTTGCCGACGAAGGCGACTTCTTCGAAATCCAGCAGAACTTCGCCAAGAACATCGTCACCGGTTTTGGCCGCGTCGAGGGCCGTACCGTCGGCTTCGTCGCCAACCAGCCGATGGTGCTGGCCGGCGTGCTCGATTCCGACGCAAGCCGCAAGGCGGCGCGCTTCGTGCGCTTCTGCGACTGTTTTTCCATTCCCATCGTCACCTTCGTCGACGTCCCCGGCTTCCTGCCCGGCACCGCGCAGGAATATGGCGGCCTGATCAAGCATGGCGCGAAACTCCTGTTTGCCTACGCCGAGGCGACCGTGCCGAAAATCACGGTCATCACCCGCAAAGCCTATGGCGGCGCCTATGACGTGATGGCCTCAAAACATCTGCGCGGCGATATGAACTATGCCTGGCCGACGGCGCAGATCGCGGTGATGGGGGCGAGAGGCGCGGTCGAGATCATCTACCGCAAGGATATTGGCGACGCCGAAAAGATCGCAGCTCACACAAAGGCTTACGAGGACCGTTTCCTGTCGCCCTTCGTCGCCGCCGAACGCGGCTATGTCGACGAGGTGATCATGCCGCATTCGACCCGCCGCCGCATTGCCCGGGCACTGCGCATGCTGCGCAACAAGGACATGCAGAACCCTTGGAAGAAGCACGACAACATCCCGTTGTAACATCCAATGTCGCGACTGATCATCAGCGCCGGTCGGCGGTTTGGCAGGTTCACGGTCCTGTTTTTCGTTGTTCCCGCCCTCGTCATCTTCTGCGTCTGGATGTCCCTGCTCGACAACCATCCGATCTGGTTTATCGCCAGCGGCTTTGTCGTCATGCCGATCGCCACCACGGCCTTGGCATTTCTGTTCGGCACATTGTTTGCGGGCTTCCGACGCAGCAAGATCAAAGGCGTCAGTGAAGCAGAAGCGCCCGGCCTGTGGGCGCTGTGGCGGAGCGTCGCCGGACCGCGCCGTGCTGCGCGCACGGTTGTCATACTAGAGGGCAACCTGAACGCCAGCGTGCGCGAAGAGCGCACGCTTCTCGGCCTTCTCGGCAATCGGCTGTTTCTAACCATTGGCATCCCTCTCCTCGCAGTGACCGACGAAAGAGCGCTTGCCGCGATCCTTGCCCATGAGGACGCGCATGTGCGCAACAAGGATACCAATGGCAGCCTCAATCTCGCTGAGTTCGAAAACGGTTTCGGATTTGTCTTCGAGTATGCCCCGCCCGGAACCACGATCACAGGCAGCCTGCTCCACGCCGCTATCGGCTGGCTGTCGCAATCGTTCGAGCGGGAAGAAATCCGGCTTTCGCGCGAAGCGGAGATCAAGGCAGATCGACACGCGGCATCCTCCGGCGACGCCGAGCACGCCGCACGCGCGCTGTTGCTTCTTGCCACGGCAGACGTGCATTTCGCGGAGACGGTCTATGACCCTTTGCAGCATGAATTGCGAGGTGCTTTGCGTCCGCCGCGACCGCCGCTCGAGCGCATGCTGGAAGCTGCCGGCCAGCTGCGAGAACCCATTTGCCTCAATGTTTGCGCCCGCAAGGCGTGGGCAAGCCCGGATGACGCAAAGTCCACCCATCCATCATGGGCTCAACGGCTGGCGGCGCTTGGCTACACGGAGCCGCCCGACCTGGACCCGATCGCCGTGACCGCGCTCTCGACGCTGCTGAACTCGAGCGTAGCACAGCGCCACATTTCGGAATTCGACACCAAATGGACTGCGCGGATGGAAGACTATCTCCAGCGCTGAACTGGTGGTCGCCCAACTCGCAGGCTCACTCCTCTTCCGCCGCCCCGAACCCCGCATCCCTGGGGGCGCTGGTCGCGCTCGCCCAAGGCGTTGCGTGGTTGTCGATGCGCATCTGGAAGATGAAATAGGTCGGCGAGCAGTAGCCGATGCCTTTCACCTTGGCGGCGCCCGGCGTGTCCGGCGGCAGCGACTGGCACATATAATCCTCGCGGCAGAAATGATCGGCCGAACATGCGGGACGGTTGCCGCGGTTGACCGCGCCGCCGAGGCACTGGTCGAAATTGTTGGTGGCGACGCAGGTGTCGAATTTCTTGCCGCCGACTATGCCGCAAATTTCCGATGGCATCGGCTTGCCCGTCTTGAATGCGGCGAAGCTGCGGTCCTTGTCGTCGCAGGCGCGATAAGCGATGCCTGCCGGTACGCCGATTTTCGGTGGCCGGCAGGTGTAGGCGGTCCGCGAAAAGGTCGGCGCAAAAGCAGCGAACTGGCCGGTGATCTTGTAGCGGTCGTTGAACGGCTGAGACGGGTTGCTGGCGATCGACCCGGTCAGGCAGGGATGGCCCGAAAACATCTTTGGACTGTCCGTGGGCAACAGACATTGCGCCAACGCGGTATGCACGCCTGAAGCCGTCGCGAGCGGCGTGCAGACGGTGCCGCCACCGCATTGCCAGGTCGCGCCGAAGCGTTTTGCATCATCCGGCATCAGGCACGGCATCGCGATCTCGGCCGGGGCGTAGTCGACATCGCCGGCATCGGTCCATGTCGCCGGCGGCGCGAAGGACAGCGGCCGGTAGCGGTTCGGCTCCTTGCCTTCTTCCGTCGCGCGCAGCCAGGCCTCACGTCGCGCAATCTCGGCATGGAGATGCGGCGAGATGCCGACCTCGATCCGGTTGAGAGGCGACGTCGTTTTGTCGTCGAGGCCGATGAAGTGAAAGCCGGCCGTCGAGCCTGCCTGGTGGCAGCCCTGGCAGGCGCCATTGTCCAGCCGCTCGACCAGCGCCTCCGGTGTCCGCACCAGCTTCAGCGCCGCATCGTCCAGGCCGGCGAAATCCGCTGGCTGGAACAGCGGCGTGAACGGATGGTTGGCCTGTCTCGCGCTGCCGAAGGTCGACCACGAAATGATTTTCTTCGCCAGGAATTCGTCGGGGATTTCGTAGACGCCGAGATCGACCGCCGCGACATTGGCGATGACGTAGTCGGCGAGCCTTTTCTTCAGTGCGGCATCATCCGAGAGCCGCGCAACGTCAGGCGTATTCTCCAGCGGCTTCTCGCTGATGGCAGCGCCATCGATACCGAAGATCCGCATGAGATAGGCCGCCTGCCCGCCGAATTCGGTCTCCTGTCCCGAGGGAAAGCGCACCACTTGCGCGTTGAGTTCGAGCTGTTTGAAAGTCAGTTCCTCCGGTGCCAGCGGCCCGCCGGCCAGCCAGCCGGCATCGACGTTTTCGTCGATCTGCGGTGTCCAGCGCCCGGCAACGCCGACGCAGCCGCCATCGGCATCCGGCGCCACGCTGTAGACGGCGTTGAAATTGAATGGCAGCCGCGATGCCAGAACCTTGCCGTTCTTGCGGAAACTGTAGGCCAGGCGATAGACAAAGCGCACCTCGCCACAGCTCTTGTCACCTTGCAGCGCGGTGAAGTCACGCCGGTCCAGCCGGTTGACGACGCCGACCAGGCGGAAGCGCGCGGCCTCGGTCTTCAGCCAGCGCATATCCATGACGCGGCCGACATTGCCGTCGGTCACCTCGTAGAGCGTGCGCCCGCCGGCCTTTATCTCGGCCCGCAGCGTGGCAATATCGGCCGCCACCATGTCGACAACAGCACGATAGGCCGGCGCCTCACTGTAGAGCGTCTTCAGATCGTCCGGGCCGTCGACGGCGAAAATGCGGGCGAAGCCAAAACCCTTGGCATCGAGGGCGGCGAGCACCGCCGGATCGTCGACGATGGTCACCGGCTGCTCAGCGCGCACGCCATGCGAGGCGAACAGCGCGATGATGGCTGCAATGGCGAGCGCGAAATGCTTCATCTGATCGCCACCTTCTGCCGTGCATCGACCAGTTCACGCAGCACCGGCACCAGGGCCAGCGGCAGATCCTCCGCGATCAGCCCCGGACCGAAGCGGCTGCCGGCCTCGGCATGGATCCAGACCGCTGCGCAGGCGGCCTCGAATGCCTGCATGCCCTGCGCCAGCAGCGCGGCGACAATGCCCGCCAGCACGTCGCCGGAACCGGCGGTGGCGAGCCATGGTGCACCATTGGCGTTGATCACCGCGCGGCCGTCCGGCGCCGCGATGACGGTGTCGGCGCCCTTGTAGACCATGATGGCGTTGGCTCGTTCAGCGGCTGCGCGCGCCTTGGCGAGTTTCGACTGCTTCTTGTCCTTCGCGATGTCGGGAAAAAGTCTGGCGAATTCGCCTTCATGCGGCGTCAGCACCAATACCGGCCCCAACGGGAGCAGCGCGGCGTCGAACAGGGCCTGAGGCTGATGCGCCAATGACGTGATGGCGTCAGCATCCAAGACAATGGCAGGGCGCTGAATTCCGAATGAACTCGTCGACGTGCGGTTTAGGTCAGCGACCGTCGCGATCAATTGCAACGCGAAATCCCCCACTTTGGGTTTCGGCCCGAGCCCTGGTCCGAACACAAGTACTTCGGGGTGCCTCGCCGACAAAAATTCCTGCACTTCCTCCATCGAACCGGCCTCGCGCAGCATGATCGATGTCAGATGCGCGGCGTTTACCTGCATGGCATTTTCAGGCGAGAGCACGGTCACCGCCCCTGCCCCGGCTCTGGCTGCAGCCATCGCCGACAGCCGCGCCGCACCTGTCGCGCTCGGCCCGCCGGAAAAGACGCTGACGTGGCCGCGCTTATACTTATGTGTATCGACCGCCGTTTTCGGAAAACTGTATAGCCAAAAGTCAGGCGTGTTCTCGAACGTCTTGATCTTGAGCTCATCGACGATCGCATCCGGAATGCCGATATCGGCGATGATGATCTCACCGCAGAGGCTGCGCCCCGGCATCAGCAGATGGCCGGGCTTTTTCCGCACGAACGTCACCGTCACGTCGGCCTTGAAATAAGCGTTGCTCAAGCCGGTCTCGCCCGACACACCAGAAGGCAGATCGATTGACACCACAGGCACGCGCTCCGCCGCGGCCAATCCTGAGACGGCAGAGGCATGCAGGGATATCTTCTTCGACAATCCCGCACCATAGAGCGCGTCCACGACGACTTCACCCGGTTCCGGGTAGCAGTGTCCGATGTGCTCGACCGGCAGATTGCAGGCCTCGGAAGCTCGCGCCGCATCACTCCCGGGCTTCTGCTTGCCTTCGGCCCAGAGCGCCACATTCACACCGGCCTCGGCCAGCAACCGCGCTACAACATAGCCGTCGCCGCCATTGTTGCCGGGGCCGCACAGCACGTGGACACGGCTCGCCGCGGGATAGCGCGCCAGCACGACAGCAGCGACCGCCTCGCCGGCACGCTGCATCAGGCCATAGCCGTCGAGCGGACCGGCTGCGATTGCCAGCCGGTCGGCCTCGCCCATCTCGGCCGGCGACAGGACTTCATTGCTCATGGATTGCCGATCCGCATTTCGCTCGACTTCTGTTTCGGTCGAGCATTGTCCAGTTTCGGATTCGAAGCAAACGGCCAGGCGCTGCGTTGGCATGCGGCCAATCCTTTCGCAGACTGGCGCGCCGGATCCGCGCGGGCCTGCAAAATGCGCAATCTGCCTAATTATCGTGCAGACGCCCGAAGCGGCAATGTGTAGGCTTCGGGCAGCTTTGCCGCAGCCGAAGCAGAGGATGACGCGAATGTGCATCCCGGCGCGGCGCGGCATTGGAATTGCGCGAAACCGCTTCGCGTGGGCTGAAATTGGCACAGTTCGTGCTTGATGGAGGCGCAAGCGGGGCGCACAACCCGTTTTTTTTGGCAGTGGAGGCCACTTTTTACATGAAAAAGATCGAAGCGATCATCAAGCCGTTCAAGCTAGACGAAGTGAAGGAAGCGCTTCAGGAGGCCGGTCTGCAAGGCATTACCGTCACCGAGGCCAAGGGCTTTGGCCGCCAGAAAGGCCATACCGAACTCTATCGCGGCGCCGAATATGTCGTCGACTTCCTGCCCAAGGTGAAGATCGAAGTGGTGCTGGGCGACGACGCCGTCGAAGGCGCCATCGAAGCCATCCGCAAGGCGGCGCAGACCGGCCGCATCGGCGACGGCAAGATCTTCGTCTCCAACATCGAGGAGGTCGTTCGCATCCGTACCGGCGAAACGGGGATGGACGCCGTCTGAGCTTTCTGATTTCAGATTAACGTCTCCTCGAAACGTCATCACACAGGGAAGAAACGACATGACGACAGCCAAAGACATCATGAAGCAGATCAAGGACAACGACGTGAAATTCGTCGACCTGCGCTTCACCGATCCGAAGGGCAAGCTGCAGCACGTGACGATGGATGTCATCGAGGTCGAGGAAGACATGTTCGCCGACGGCGTCATGTTCGACGGCTCCTCGATCGCCGGCTGGAAGGCGATCAACGAGTCCGACATGGTGCTGATGCCCGATGCGGACACCGTCCACATGGATCCGTTCTTCGCCCAGTCGACCATGGTCATCCTGTGCGACATTCTCGATCCGGTCTCCGGCGAATCCTACAACCGCGATCCGCGCGGCACTGCAAAGAAGGCCGAGGCCTACATGAAGGCCGAAGGCATCGGCGACACCATCTATGTCGGCCCCGAAGCCGAATTCTTCGTCTTCGACGACGTCAAGTACAAGGCCGATCCCTACAACACCGGCTTCAAGCTGGACTCGACCGAACTGCCGTCCAACGACGACACCGATTACGAGACCGGCAATCTCGGCCACCGCCCGCGCGTCAAGGGCGGCTATTTCCCTGTGCCGCCGATCGACAGCGCGCAGGACATGCGCTCCGAAATGCTGACCGTGCTCGCCGAAATGGGCGTGCGCGTCGAAAAGCACCATCACGAGGTTGCCGCTGCCCAGCACGAGCTCGGCATCAAGTTCGACACGCTGGTCCGCAACGCCGACAAGATGCTGATCTACAAATATGTCGTGCACCAGGTCGCCAACGCCTATGGCAAGACGGCCACCTTCATGCCGAAGCCGATTTTCGGCGACAACGGCTCGGGCATGCACGTCCACCAGTCGATCTGGAAGAACGGCAAGCCGACCTTCGCCGGCAATGAATATGCCGGCCTGTCGGAGTCGTGCCTGTTCTACATCGGCGGCATCATCAAGCACGCGAAGGCGATCAACGCCTTCACCAACCCGCTGACCAACTCCTACAAGCGCCTTGTGCCTGGCTATGAAGCACCGGTTCTGCTCGCCTACTCCGCGCGCAACCGTTCGGCCTCCTGCCGCATTCCGTTCGGCTCGTCGCCGAAAGCCAAGCGCGTCGAGGTCCGCTTCCCCGATCCGGGCGCGAACCCCTACCTCGCTTTCGCCGCCATGCTGATGGCCGGCCTCGACGGCATCAAGAACAAGATCCACCCGGGACAGCCGATGGACAAGGATCTTTACGATCTGCCGCCGAAGGAACTGAAGAAGATTCCGACCGTCTGCGGTTCGCTGCGCGAAGCGCTGCAAAGCTTGGACAAGGACCGCGGCTTCCTGAAAGCCGGCGGCGTCTTCGACGACGACCAGATCGACAGCTATATCGAGCTCAAGATGGCCGAAGTGATGCGCTTCGAAATGACCCCGCATCCGGTCGAATACGACATGTACTATTCGGTCTGAACGATAAGCCTCAGCGACAAGGAAAAACCCCGGCGTCAGTTCAGACGCCGGGGTTTTTGTTTGACCAATAGCAGACCGTAGATGTGGTAGCAGCAGGCTACGGCGCAGGCTTATGAAGCCTGCGCCGCTATAGATGCTCAAGCAGCAGCCGAGACCTGCGCGCTGGTCGAAACCTCCGCGATGGTCTTCAGGATCTGCGAAGCGATCTGGTAGGGGTCGCCTTGCGAGTTCGGACGGCGGTCTTCCAGGTAACCCTTGTAGTCATTGTTGACGAAGGAATGCGGCACGCGGATCGAGGCGCCTCGGTCGGCGATGCCGTAGCTGAAGCGGTTCCACGGAGCGGTCTCATGCTTGCCGGTCAGGCGCTTGTCGTTGTCCGGGCCGTAGACGGCGATGTGGTCCATCAGGTTCTTGTCGAATTGAGCCATCAGCGCTTCGAAATAGGCCTTGCCGCCGACTTCGCGCATATAGGCGGTCGAGAAGTTGGCGTGCATGCCCGAGCCGTTCCAGTCGGTGTCGCCGAGCGGCTTGCAGTGATACTCGATGTCGATCTCGTACTTTTCGGTCAGGCGCTGCAAGAGATAGCGGGCCATCCACATCTGGTCGGCGGCCTTCTTGGAGCCTTTGCCGAAAATCTGGAATTCCCACTGGCCCTTGGCCACTTCGGCGTTGATGCCTTCATGGTTGATGCCTGCTGCGAGGCAAAGGTCGAGATGCTCCTCGACGATCTGGCGCGCGATCGGGCCGACATTCGAATAGCCGACGCCGGTGTAGTACGGGCCCTGCGGCGCCGGATAGCCGCTCTCGGGGAAGCCGAGCGGACGGCCGTCCTTGTAGAAGAAATACTCCTGCTCGAAGCCGAACCAGGCGCCCTCGTCGTCGAGGATGGTGGCGCGCTTGTTGGACACATGCGGCGTCACGCCATCTGGCATCATCACTTCGCACATCACCAGCACGCCATTGCTGCGGGCCGGGTCCGGGAATACGGCGACCGGCTTCAGCACGCAGTCGGAGCTGTGGCCTTCGGCCTGCTGCGTCGAAGAACCGTCGAAGCCCCACAGCGGCAGCTGCTCGAGCGTCGGGAACTCGGCGAACTCCTTGATCTGGGTCTTGCCGCGAAGATTGGGGACCGGCGTGTAACCATCGAGCCAGATATACTCGAGCTTGTATTTCGTCATTCTAGAGCCTCTCGTTGCTTGATCACCGAACCTGGATGACGCCGGCGCGCCGAGCCATCCAGCAGCCCAGCTGCCGGTCGATAAAATGCAAATCGTGTGCCACTTCAGTTGGTCAGGGTGCGGCAAAAATGCCCTTTCATCCCGCCGGTGATGGCAAGCCGCCTAAGCAATGCGCCCGGATCAATCAAAGGCAGAATTTGCTTAAATAACAGGCAAATGCCGATCTTTCTTTAGGCATCTTGCCTAAAAGGATTGCAGGACCTACCTTGATGGAAAGATGAATCGAAGAGCCTCTCCAGAAGAAAGGAGACCGACCATGGAAATCACCTCAGCCCGTCCGTCGGCCAAAATCCTGATGTTCCCGGTGGCAGCGCGTGCGGGTGCCTCAAATTTAGGCGTAAAGGCCAAGTTTGCGGCAGAGCTTGCTTCGCTGCGCGATCACCCGCTTGCCCATGGCGGGGCCTGGTATCATGAGGCCGCCATTGCGGAGGCCGAACAGCCTCGCAAGAGCTAGGCGTCTTCCGCGCTGATAGATCGAACAGGCCCACAAATCAAAAACCCGGCGCGATCGCTCGCGCCGGGTTTTTTGTTTGATACAGAGCCGTCGGCTACTGCTTGGTATGCAGGTCGGTGCCGAGCGTATCCCTGACGAAGATCATGCCGATGATCAGCGTCACCGCCGCGATCACCACCGGATACCAAAGGCCGTAATAGATATCGCCCTTGTAGGCGCTGAACGCGAACACGATCGCGGGCAGCAGGCCGCCGAACCAGCCATTGCCGATGTGATAGGGCAGTGACATGCCGCTGTAGCGGATGCGTGTCGGGAACATCTCGACCAGGATCGCCGCGATCGGCCCGTAGACCATGGTCACGTAGAGGACCAGGATGAACAGGATGCCGATGACCTTTGCCCAGTTGACCTGTGCGGGGTCGGCAAACATCGCGAACGCGCCCGCTGCCGGAACGCTGTACACGGTCACCTCGGTGGCGCCCGCGGCCTCATCCTTGGTCAGCACCTTGTCCTTGATGGCCTGTTCGGCCGGGACCGCGGTCTTTTCGCCGGCGCGGATGGCTGCCGCATCGAGCTTCAGTTCAGGATTGGCCGCGACAAAGGCGTCGAGCTTCTGGTCGGCAACCTTGGCGGCAGCGCGCTTCAACGGGTAACCGCCACCCTGAAGCGCGAGGTTGATACCCTTCTTGAAGGCAGCGTCGCTTGCAGCCTTCTTGTCGCCCGCGGCCTTGGCATCATAAGACGCCACAGTTTCGCTGCCGATCATGACACTCGCCGGGGTCCCCGCCGCCGCGGTAGAGACGATGTCGTAAGGCACCGAGTTCTTGGCAAGGAAGTCGGTCGCGATATCGCACGAACTGACCGGTACGCGCGTGCCGGTCGGGTTGAACTGGAAGTTGCAGTCTCCCGGAGCCGCCGTCACCGTGGCGCGCGTGTTCTGCTGTGCGGTGGCGAGCGCCGGATTGGCGGCCCAGGTCAACGCCTTGAACAGCGGGAAGGTGGTGACGACTGCCAGCGCAAGGCCGGCCATGATGATCGGCTTGCGGCCGATCTTGTCGGACAGCCAGCCGAAGAAGACGAAGAAGCCCGTGCCGAGTGCCAGCGCAATGGCGATCATGATGTTGACCGACTGCGCGTCGACCTTGAGCACATTGGCCAGGAAGAACAGTGCATAGAACTGGCCATTGTACCATACCACGGCCTGACCGGCGGTGAGGCCGAACAGCGCCAGGATGGCGATCTTGGCGTTTTTCCACTGGCCGAAGGCTTCCGACAGCGGCGCCTTGGAACTCTTGCCCTCTTCCTTCATGCGCAGGAAGGTCGGCGATTCCGAAAGCGACAGCCGGATCCAGACCGAAATGCCGAGCAGGATAGCCGAGACCAGGAACGGAATGCGCCATCCCCAGGCGTTGAAGGCGTCCTTGCTTACGGAATTCTGCACCAGCAGGATGACAATCAGCGACAGGAAAAGGCCGAGCGTCGCCGTCGTCTGGATCCATGAGGTGTAGAAGCCGCGACGGTCGTCCGGCGCATGTTCCGCGACATAGGTCGCGGCGCCGCCGTACTCGCCGCCAAGCGCCAGGCCCTGCAGCATGCGCAGCGCGATCAACAGGATCGGCGCCAGAATGCCCAGTGTCTCTGAACCCGGAAGCAGGCCGACAAGGAAAGTCGACAGACCCATGATCATGATGGTGACAAGGAATGTGTATTTGCGGCCGACGAGATCGCCGATGCGGCCGAACACCAGCGCGCCGAACGGGCGCACGATGAAGCCGGCAGCGAAGACCAGCAGCGTGAAGATGTAGCGGGTGCTTTCGGGAAACGAGTTGAAGAAGGTCAAGCCGATCGCGCCGGCCAACGCTCCGTAGAGATAGAAATCATACCATTCGAAAACCGCGCCCAGCGAGGAGGCGAAGATGACCTTCTTCTCCTCTCGTGTCATGCCGCGGCTGGCTCCGCCGGCGGTCGATGCCAATGCCATTGAACTGTCCTCCCGTGAATCGTCTGCCTTCGACGCTGGGCGTCATCGTCGGCGTTCCCTCTGAACGCGACTCAAACCAGCCATCAGCGTAAAAAATGACAGAAAGCGACCGCCGGAGGCAGACAGACCTTGGGTTTATGACTTTGGTATTAGGTGCAGTGCGGCAAAAGGCCGAGGATCAGGTCTTCAGCGCATCGAGCAGGCCGACGGCCGCCATCATGTCGCGCTTGCGGGCCGAGCGGCGTGCGACAGCCTCGGCATCCTGGCCCCAATGCTCGATCTGCCAGTCCTCGTCGACATGGCCGGCGGCCCAAGCCGCGTCGCCATCGAGCGCGCCGTAATCGACCGCCAGCGCCAGCAGCGCCGACCCGGTCAGCGAAGTCATGACATGGATTGCGGCCAGCCGCAGCGGCTCGGCACGCTGGGCAAGATGGGCGCCGAGCACTGCGATGCTCTCGCGCGGCTGTTCGACATGGATAATGCCCTCGGCGAGGTTGAACCGAGCCCCTAATGTCACCCTCGCCCAGTCGATCACCGGATCCCAATGCTGGTTCTGCCGCTCGACCAGCCCCTGCGGCGCGTCGGCGCGGTAGCAGGTCAGATCGGACGAGGCAAAGCGCAAGACGTCCTCCAGCACCGCCTGCGGGTCGCTGGCGACGCCGTCGATGGCGGTGTTGACCAGACGCAACACCGGCATCGTGACCGGGTCGATGGTCTCGCCCTGTGCAGCGAACTCATTGGCGACCAGGGCGGCGGCCTTCTCGGTCGGCAGCGCCAGCAGCGCCTTGCCCGGCGTGCGCACCGGCTTGCCGTCGAGATGGACGGCAAAACCGTCTTCCACAGCTGCGACCGACACGTCCTTGTAGAAGCGCTTCGGCAGGTGCGTCTTCATCTGGATCTGCGCGCGGCGCACCGGATCCGGATCGGACAGATGCTTTCCCGCTTCGAGGTCGTTGAGGATGTCACGCATGGTCGAACTTTCTATCCAGGTACCTGCTTGCGCGCCGGCCGGTTGACGATGATCAGGCCGACTGCGATCAGCCCAAGCGCCACAAAGATCCTGGTCGTTGGCGCCTCGCCAAGAATGATAGCGCCGCAGAGGACGCCGAACACCGGCGACAGGAAGGCGAAGCTCGACAGGCCCGATGCCGGATAGCGCCTGAGCAGCCAGAACCACAGCACATAGGTGAAGGCAACTATATAGAGCGACTGGAACAGCAGCGCCAATGTCGGCAAGGCACTGACCGCGCGGATCGGCGGGCCGGCGAAAGGCAGAACCAGGACACCGACAATGGCCGCACCGGCCAGCTGATAAAGCAGCAATTTCTCGGCACTGGTCTCGACCAGTTTCGAACGCTTGATGACGATGCTGGTCGCCGCCCACAGGATGCCCGAGCCGAGGCTGAGCAGATCGCCCATCAAGGTCACGTCGGTGCCGCCGGCAATCCCGTCGGAAAACACCGCCACAAGGCCACAGAAGGCAAGCACGAGCCCGCCAAGCTTGCGCGCGTTGATACGCTCACCGAGCAGGAAATGGCCGCCGATCAGGACCCAGAACGGCATGGTGTTGACCAGCAGTGTGTTGCGGGCAACGGTCGTGTATTCCAGCCCGATATAGAGGCACAGGAACTCGACGCCGAACAGCACGCCGACGATGATGCCGGCGACAAGCGACCCGTCGGCCTTAAACAGCCTGATGCCGCGCAGCCAGCACCAGCCGAGCACACAGAGCCCGCCGATGATCGAACGTGCGATCGAGACGAAAACCGGATCGAAGCCGGCATAGGAGATCTTGGCGGCGACGTAGTTCAGCCCCCAGGAAAAGGTCAACCCGACCATGATGGAAGCAGCCGCCAGATCGACCGCATCGCGGCGATCCAATGCCGAGGCGACGGCCAATGTCAGTCCTCCGCGCTGGCGTCGTCGAAGCCGATCAGGTTCCAGCTCTGGCGCATATGCGGCGGCATCGGCGCGGTGACGTCGATGACGCCCTTGTCCGGGTGCGGAATGACGATGCGGCGCGCATGCAGATGCAGGCGGTTCTGAATGCCGCCCGGAAAGTCCCAGTTGGTGTCGGCCTCGAAATATTTGGGGTCGCCAAGGATCGGGCAGCCGATATAGGCGGCATGAACGCGCAGCTGGTGGGTGCGGCCAGTGTACGGCTCCATTTCCAGCCAGGTCATCGTCTGGGCCGCCTGCTCGATGATGCGATAGTAGGACACGGCGTGGTCGGCGCCCTTTTCGCCATGGGCTGCCACGCGCACGCGGTCGCCGTCCTCGGTCGGCTCCTTGATCAGCCAGGTCGAGATCTTGTCCTCACGCTTGGGCGGGACGCCCTTGACCAGCGCCCAATAGGTCTTCTTGGTCTCGCGCGCCCGGAATGACTCGGAAAGCTTCATCGCCGCAAGCCTGGTGCGGGCAACCACCAGCACGCCCGACGTGTCGCGGTCGAGCCGGTGCACCAGGCGCGGCTTCTCGCCCTTCTGGCTGCGCCAGGCCTCCAGCATGTCGTCGACATTGCGGGTGACGCCCGAGCCGCCTTGCACCGCCAGGCCCGCCGGCTTGTTGAAGACGAAGACTTTTGGATCTTCGTGGATCAGCATCTTGGCCAGCACATCGGCGTCGCCCTGGTTGCGGATCGAGTAACCCGTAAGCGCACTCTCGCCCTTCTTGTCGACCTCGAGCGGCGGCACACGCACCACCTGGCCGGGCTCGACACGGCTGTCGGCCTTGACCCGGCTGCCATCGACGCGGATCTGGCCCGAGCGCAGCAACTTCTGCAGATGGCCAAAGCCGAGGCCGGGGAAATGGGTCTTGAACCAGCGATCGAGCCGCATGCCCGCCTCGCCGGCCTCCACCGTGATCTGTTCTACGCCTGCCATGATTTTCGCTTTATCCGTTTCTAACGCGTGACCCCGAAAATCTACTCCGGCCTTCGGAAAGGATCATGCGCAAGATCAAAGTTTCTGCAGCGCGTCCAAAGGATGCGGCGTGCTCCAGGTCGGGGCAATAACACTATGAAACGGTTCTTGCGAGCCAAAGTCCCAGAAACAGGGCAATAATGGCGCCAACGACGCTGGCCAGCGCATATCCCAACGCCGGCAGCGTCGCTCCGCGCTCCCATAGGGTCGCGAAATCGAGCGAAAAGGCGGAGAAGGTGGTGAAGCCGCCAAGGACGCCGGTGGCGACGAACAGCCGGAGCTCATTGGAACCGCCGCGCCGCATCAGCGCGGCGACGAACAGCCCCATGGCAAAGGAGCCGACGATGTTGATCGCCATCGTCCCCCAGGGGTAGTTGGGGCCGACGAGGCGCAAGGCGCCGATGTTGGTCAGGTGGCGGATGCCGGCGCCGATGCCGCCGCCGACCACAACAAGAAGCAGATTGAACATGCCCGTTTACTGCCCGGCCAAGGCAGTGCGGTCAATCCCTTCAGGCCAACGCCTCAGGTCGTCTCGACCTTCTTTGCCTTGCTCGAGCCGATCATCTTCCAGTTCTTGTAGAACATGGAATTGATGCGCTCGACGGTTACCGAAACGATGGCCAGAAGTCCGGCGATGAAGCCGGGGAACGGCGACGGGCGGATGATGTCCATGAACACGCAGTAGCGGCGTCCGTCATACTCGTTGACCGAGCGGTGCAGCAGCGTGTCGTCGAAAATATAGAGCGGGTTGTCGTGCCAGTAATTCCTCGCGCCGTTGCATTCGACGAAAACCTCTGCCTTCACCGGCAAGAGATTGTAGAGGATGCGCAGGCTGAGCCGCAGCGGTCCGAAATGCCAGGAAGTCGATTCCTTGCCTCTGAAGACAGACACGGCAATGGTCTTGATGTATTTGAAATCCTTGTTGAATTCCGCGACATTGTCGATCCGGTGCTTGCCGTACCACTGATAGACATACATGCCGCGACGACCGGTGCCGAAATTGGCGTCGATATCGGCGATGATCTCGTCCTTGCGCGCCTTGAAGACGTCAAGAACCTCGTTGACCTCGCGCTGATAATCGGCAGGAAACTGCTCCAGCTTCCACACACCCGGGTTGCGGTAGCAAACGAGGTCCACCAGCAGATTGAAGGGCGACAGCAGCCAGGTGAAGATGCCATTGCCGAGGAAATAGCCGCGCAACAGCGACAGATCCT
Source organism: Mesorhizobium sp. C416B (assembly GCF_030323165.1). Taxonomy (NCBI): domain Bacteria; kingdom Pseudomonadati; phylum Pseudomonadota; class Alphaproteobacteria; order Hyphomicrobiales; family Phyllobacteriaceae; genus Mesorhizobium; species Mesorhizobium sp. C416B. Next base: position 75,484 of record NZ_CP100471.1, on the reverse strand, counting down.
TGCTGGCGTTGCGCAGCACATCGATCAGGCCGCAGACGATCCAGATCGTGGTCAGGATCGGAATGAAATAGAAGCCGAGCGCGAGCAGCGGGACAGCAATCACAGCCTGGCGAAGCGTTTTGCGAAGGGATTTTGTCATTTCTGTTCGCGCGGCGCGCTGTCCCCGTTCCGAATTATCGCCCGTCCTGGCAGCCTCCCGGCCGAGTCATGCGACGTGATAGGGCTTTTTGTCATGCGGTACAATCACACTGCTGTGACTGGCGGGGACAGAATTTCAGTTCATCGCGGGCAGGCCGAGTTCGTCCCGTTTGTCCCGCGCGCCTATTTTTCCCGCTCGCTGCGCAGCTTTGCCCAATAGTCCAGCCGTTTCTTGATATCGCGCTCGAAGCCGCGTTCGGGCGGATCGTAAAAGGTCTGCCGGCCCATCTTTTCGGGGAAATAGTCCTGGCCGGAAAAGGCATCGGGCTGGTCGTGATCGTAGCGGTAGCCGGCGCCGTAATCCTCCTCTTTCATCAGCTTGGTCGGCGCGTTGAGGATGTGCTTGGGCGGCAGCAGCGAACCGAACTCCTTCGCCGCCCGCGTGGCTGCCTTGAAGGCGGTATAGACGGCGTTGGATTTGGGCGCGGTGGCGAGATAGACGGTGGCCTCGGCGAAGGCCAGTTCGCCTTCGGGCGAGCCGAGGTAGTCGTATGCGTCCTTGGCGGCGTTGGCCACGACCAGCGCCTGCGGGTCGGCGAGCCCGATATCCTCCATCGCCATGCGCACCAGCCGGCGGCCGAGATAGAGCGGATCCTCGCCGGCGTCGAACATGCGGGCGAGATAGTAGAGCGCCGCGTCGGGATCGGACCCGCGCACCGATTTGTGCAGCGCCGAGATCAGATTGTAGTGGCCGTCCTGGCCCTTGTCGTAAATCGGCGCGCGGCGCTGGACGATGCGCTGCAACCCTTCGGGATCAAAAACCTCGCCGGGTTTGGCGGCGCGCCAGACTTCCTCGGCCAGCGTCAGCGAGGCCCGGCCGTCACCATCGCTCATGCGGATGAGCATCGCCCGCGCCTCTTCGTCGAGCGGCAGCGCCCTGCCCTCTGTCTCCTCCGCGCGCGTCATCAGCTTGGCGATGCTCTCCTCGCCCAGCGAGTGAAACACCAGTACCCGCGCGCGCGACAGAAGCGCCGCGTTCAGCTCGAACGATGGATTTTCGGTCGTGGCGCCAACCAGCACGACGGTGCCGTCCTCCATGACCGGGAGAAACGAATCCTGCTGGGCGCGGTTGAAGCGATGGATCTCGTCAACGAACAGCAGCGTCTGGCGGCCATTCGTGCGGCGCAGCTTCGCTGCTTCGAACACTTTCTTCAGGTCCGCGACGCCGGAAAACACCGCCGATATCTGCTCGAACGCAAGACTGGTCTCACCGGCCAACAGCCGTGCAACGGTTGTTTTGCCGGTTCCCGGCGGTCCCCAGAAAATCATCGAGCCGAGCGAACCCGAGTTGATCAGCCGCGTCAGCGCGCCGTCCGGCCCGGTCAAATGCTCCTGGCCGACGACCTCGCCAAGGTTTTTCGGGCGCAGCCGATCGGCGAGCGGCCGAAGACCTTTGGTGGGATCCCCGGGCGGCGCTCTTTCCGGTTCATCGACGCTGAACAGATCGGCCATGCAAGTCTTTTGGTTGGACGACGTTTCCGCTCTTTCGGAGCGTGATCTTATCCGAAAACCGGTTTCCACTTTTCGGGATCATGCTCAAGATGGGAAGATCGCCTCAGTAACGCAACACCTGGCGCAGTATCTGCCCGCCGCGCTCGACGGTAAAACGCCACCAGCGTGTATCCTGCTGGGCTAGCTGCGCCAGTGTCGCCGCCGTATCGACCGTCGTGCCGTTCACCTCGCGCACGATGTCGCCCGGCTGGAAGCCGAAATCGGCGGCCGGCGAATCGCGGTTGATGTCGACCACGGTGACCCCCTTGAGGTCGGTGCGCAGGCCGAGCCGCTGGGCGAGCCTGGGCGACAGTTCCGCGACCTTGGCGCCGGAGAACGGGCTGCGGCCATGCAGGGTCACTTCCGACGCCTTGGCGCCTCCCGGCGCGCGCTCCAGTGCAATCTCCATCGTCGCCTGCTGGCCCTTGCTCAGGATGGCGAAGGTCGCCTTGGTGCCGATCGACAGGGTCGCCATGCGGTAATCCAGCGCCTCGATGCCTTCGACCGTCGTGCCATTGAGCTGCAGCACGACATCGCCGGGCTTCAGCCCTGCTTTGGCCGCCGGTCCGGCTTCCTCAACCGACGACACCAGCGCGCCGGTCGGCTTCTCCATGCCGAGCGATTCGGCGATCTGCGGTGTGACCGCTTCGAATTCGGCGCCTATATAGGGCCGCTCGAAGAAATCGAGCCCGGCCTTGGCCGCGTCGGCGAAGGCGCGCACCATGTTGGCGGGGATGGCAAAGCCGATGCCGATCGAGCCGCCGCTGCGGCTGTAGATGGCGGTGTTGATGCCGACCAGCTGGCCGCCCATGTTGATCAGCGCGCCGCCGGAATTGCCGGGATTGATGGCGGCGTCGGTCTGGATGAAGTAGCCCGAATCCGAAACGCCGATATGGCTGCGGGCAAGCGCCGACACGATGCCGCTGGTGGTGGTCTGGCCGACGCCGAACGGATTGCCGATGGCCAGCACCAGGTCGCCGACCTCGAGCGCGTCGGAATCGCCGATGGCGATCACCGGAAAGGGCTTGTCGGAGTTGATCTTGAGCACGGCGAGGTCAAGCGTCTCGTCCTTGAGCATGACCTTCGAGGTGAATTCGCGCCCGTCGGCGGTCGCGACCTTGACCTCGTCGGCATCCTTGATCACGTGGAAATTGGTGACGACGACGCCGCTTGGATCGACCAGCACGCCCGAGCCGAGCGAGGATTGCGCGCGCGGCTGCGCGCGGCCGAAGAATTCCTCGAAGAAAGGATCGCCGTCGAAGGGCGACGTGACCTTGGCCGTCTGCGAAGCATAGACATTGACCACCGCCGGCGCCGTCTGCTTGACCAGGGGCGCAAACGACAGCTGTACCTCTTCGCGGCCGAACGGCACGCGCTTGTCGGGACCGGAGGTGCCGTTCTCGCCTTCGACGCCATGCAGGAGGTCGGTCAGCACATCGGAGAGCCCCGGATCGGCTGGCTTGGCGGCGTCCTCGGCCAGAGCCTGCCTGACTGTCGGCGCGGCTGCGAACGCCATCATGGCGAAGAGCAGAACAAGAGACAGTCGGTTGGCGCGCATTCGCGAATCCTCCAAGGCAAGTTCGGGGGCATTGTCCCGACGATTGTGCAGAATGAAAGGCTAATGCACTGAAATGCGGCGATTGTCGTGCAAAAGCACTTGGCCGGCAGGCAAAAAAGCCTGGCGAAGCATGCCCTCGCGACAATACAAAAAAGGGGCCCGAAGGGCCCCTTGAAGTCATTCCTGAAAAACCGAGCCTTATGCGGCAGCGGCTTCCTCGTCGGTGCCTTCGGCCTCGATGCGGGCGCGGTCGCCGGCGCCCTTGGCGTCGGTGTCGCGGTCGACGAACTCGATGACCGCCATGGCGGCATTGTCGCCGTGGCGGAAGCCCGCCTTCATGATGCGCAGATAGCCGCCGTTGCGGTCGGCGTAGCGCGGCGCAATCGTGTCGAACAAACGCTTGACGACGCCTTCATTGCCGATCTGGGCAATGACCTGGCGGCGCGCATGCAAGTCGCCGCGCTTGCCGAGCGTCACCAGCTTCTCGACGATCGGACGCAAATCCTTCGCCTTCGGCAGGGTGGTGACGATCTGCTCATGCTCGAGCAGCGACACGGCGAGGTTGGCGAACATCGACTTGCGATGGCTAATGCTTCGGGCGAAGCGGCGGCCTTTAAAACCGTGGCGCATGGCTCTTTTCCTTCAGTTGTTCAAGAGGCCACGGCCTCTGATGGTTTTCCGCATGACCGTCGGATCGAGCGGCCCACGCCGCCGATCCTTGGACTTCATGCTCAATATTGGTCTTCGTAACGCTTGGCGAGGTCTTCGATGTTTTCCGGCGGCCAGTCCGGCACTTCCATGCCGAGGTGCAGGCCCATCGCCGCGAGCACTTCTTTGATCTCGTTCAGCGACTTGCGGCCGAAGTTCGGGGTGCGCAGCATCTCGGCTTCGGTCTTCTGGATGAGATCGCCGATGTAGACGATGTTGTCGTTCTTCAGGCAGTTGGCCGAACGCACCGAAAGCTCGAGCTCGTCCACTTTCTTGAGCAGCGCCGGGTTGAAGGCGAGCTCGGTGACGGCCTCGGTGGCGACTTCCTTCTGCGGCTCGTCGAAATTGACGAACAGGCCAAGCTGGTCCTGCAGGATGCGGGCAGCGAATGCCACCGCGTCCTCGCCCGAGATCGAACCGTCGGTCTCGATGGTCATGGTCAGCTTGTCATAGTCGAGAACCTGGCCCTCGCGGGTGTTCTCGACCTTGTAGGAGACCTTCTTGACCGGCGAATACAGGCTGTCGACCGGGATCAGGCCGATCGGCGCGTCTTCGGCGCGGTTGCGGTCTGCCGGCACGTAACCCTTGCCGGTGTCGACTGTGAATTCCATACGGATTTCAGCGCCCTCGTCCAGCGTGCAGATGACGTGGTCGGGGTTGAGGATCTCGACGTCGCCAACCGTCTGGATGTCGCCAGCCAGAACCGCACCCGGGCCCTGCTTGCGAACGACCATGCGCTTGGGACCATCGCCTTCCATGCGGATGGCGATTTCCTTGATGTTGAGGACGATGTCGGTCACGTCCTCACGCACGCCGGCAATCGACGAGAATTCATGCAGAACGCCGTCGATCTGCACGGCGGTGACAGCCGCACCGCGCAGCGAAGACAAAAGCACGCGGCGCAGCGCGTTGCCGAGCGTCAGGCCGAAGCCACGCTCGAGCGGCTCGGCGACCAGCGTGGTCAGCGTCTTCTTCTTCGACGAGAACTCGATCTTGTTCGGCTTGATCAGTTCCTGCCAATTTTTCTGGATCATGATGCTTTCCTTCCGTTGACCCGCCACCATCCAATCGTGGCGGGCGACCTGGAGTGCCGTGGAGGAGCGCCTTGAGGCGCTCACGCGGCGTTCGGTAATGTCTTAGACGCGGCGCTTCTTGCGCGGGCGGCAGCCATTGTGCGGGATCGGCGTCACATCACGGATCGAGGTGATGGTGAAGCCGGCCGCCTGCAGGGCGCGAAGCGCCGATTCACGACCGGAGCCGGGTCCGCAGACCTCGACTTCGAGCATGCGCATGCCGTGTTCCTGGGCCTTCTTGGCGACGTCTTCGGCAGCCATCTGGGCGGCGAACGGGGTCGACTTGCGCGAACCCTTGAAGCCCTGGGCACCGGCCGACGACCAGGCAATGGAATTGCCCTGCGCGTCGGTGATGGTGATCATCGTGTTGTTGAAGGTCGAATTGACGTGGGCAACGCCCGACGAGATGTTCTTGCGTTCGCGACGGCGAACACGAGCGGCTTCCTTGGCCATGATAGTCCTTTCAGTTGATCTCTACACCGCCGTAATGCCAGCGGCTCCACCTTTGAAAGCGAGTCGTGAGCAGGGACTAGCGAATAGGGGACCGCTACTCGCTAATGGCTACTCGCTATCGCTCACCTACTTCTTCTTGCCGGCGATCGACTTGGCCGGGCCCTTGCGGGTGCGTGCATTGGTGTGCGTGCGCTGACCGCGAACCGGCAGCGAACGGCGGTGACGCAGGCCGCGGTAGCAGCCGAGGTCCATGAGACGCTTGATGTTCATCGACACTTCGCGGCGCAGGTCGCCTTCGACCTGGTAGTCGCGGTCGATGGTCTCGCGGATCTGCAGCACTTCCGCGTCGGTCAGTTGGTTGACGCGGCGCTCGGCCGGGATGCCGACCTTGTCGACGATCTCCTGGGCGAACTTCTTGCCAATGCCGTGAATGTACTGAAGCGCAATGACGACGCGCTTGTTGGTCGGAATGTTGACGCCGGCTATACGAGCCATATTCTTCTCTTCTCCATGTGGGACCGGCCGGCCTTCAAAACAAGGCATGCGCGGCGCTGTTCAAATTACCCCGCGTCCGGTGGAGGCCGGCCCTTGCGGGAGTTCCCTAGTTTCAATGCGGCTGCCTTGCCCTTGCGGACAAGCAAGCCTCATGCCTGATAGGAAGACGGGCCGCCATAACCCAGCGAACCGTTCCAGTCAAGCGCAATCTTTACTTTACCGTAACGGTCTCCCGCGTCACCGCCGCGAGCAGCGCTTCAATCTCCGCCGTCACGGTGTCGACAGGAGCCATGCCGTCGACACTCCTAAGCGAGCGTTTAGCGTAATAATAGCCGATCAGCGGCGCCGTCTTCTTGTAATATTCCCGCAGGCGCTCTTCGAATACCACCGGATTGTCGTCCTTGCGCACCGGCTGTCCGGCGGCCTTGGCGTCGTCGGCGCGCTTGACGATGCGGCCGACCAACGCTTTGTCGTCGACGACGAACTCGATCACGGCATCGAGGCCAATGCCGCGCTCGGCGAGCATCGATTCAACCGCATCAGCCTGCACCAGCGTGCGCGGATATCCGTCGAGGATGAAACCGTTGGTGCAATCGGGCTGGTCGATGCGCTCGGCCACGATCGCGTTGACAATGGCGTCGGAAACCAGCTCGCCGGCATCCATCACCGCCTTGGCGCGCTTGCCGACTTCAGTGCCGGCCTGTACGGCGGCCCGCAGCATGTCGCCCGTCGACAGCTGCGGTATGCCGTATTTTTCTACCAGTCTTTGTGCTTGCGTCCCCTTGCCCGCTCCTGGCGGCCCAAGCAATATCAATCTCATCTGGCCTTCTTCCCCCCGCGCAGCTTCGACTTCTTGATCAGGCCCTCATACTGGTGCGCGATCAGGTGACCCTGGATCTGCGCCACCGTATCGAGGGTTACACTGACCACGATCAGAAGCGATGTGCCACCGAGGTAGAATGGTACGCCAGTCGCCGAAATCAGGAACTCGGGCAGCAGGCACACCAGCACCAGATAGATGGCGCCGACGACGGTGATGCGCGTCAGGACATAGTCGATGTAATCGGCAGTGCGCTCACCCGGACGGTAGCCCGGAATGAAGCCGGAATGCTTCTTGAGCTGGTCGGCGGTGTCCTTCGGATTGAACACGATGGCCGTGTAGAAGAAGGCGAAGAACACGATCATTGCCGCATAGAACAGCATGTAGAGCGGCTGGCCGTGGCCGAGCGAAGCGAGCACGGTGCTTGCCCAGGCCGGCAGGTTTGTCGTCTGCGAGAAGCCGGCGACCGTTGCCGGCAGCAAAAGCAGCGACGACGCGAAGATCGGCGGAATGACGCCCGACGTGTTGAGCTTCAGCGGCAGATGCGAGGTATCGCCCTGGAACATGCGGTTGCCGACCTGGCGCTTCGGATACTGGATCAGCAGGCGGCGCTGCGCGCGCTCGAAGAACACGATCAGCGCGATGACGATGATGGCCAGCACGATGATCGCGAGTATCAGCCCGGTCGATAGGGCGCCGGTGCGGCCGAGCTCCAGCGTGCCGGAGATGGCGCGCGGCAGGCCGGCGACGATGCCGGAAAAGATGATCAGCGAAATGCCGTTGCCGATGCCGCGGGCGGTGATCTGCTCGCCCAGCCACATCAGGAACATGGTGCCGCCAACCAGCGTGACGACGGTCGAGATGCGGAAGAACATGCCGGGATCGTTGACGATGCCGTTGCCGCCTTCCAGGCCCACTGAAATGCCGTAGGCCTGCACCAGCGCCAAGAGCACCGTGCCGTAGCGCGTGTACTGGTTGATGACCTTGCGGCCCTGCTCGCCTTCCTTTTTCAGCGCTTCCAGCGACGGAATGACCGAGGTCATCAGCTGCATGATGATGGAGGCTGAGATGTAAGGCATGATGCCGAGCGCGAAGATCGCCATGCGCTGCACGGCGCCGCCGGCGAACATATTGAACATGCCGAGCACGCCCTTGGCCTGCGAAGAGAAGGCCTGCGCGAATGCATCCGGATTGATGCCGGGCAGCGGGATATAGGTGCCGAGGCGATAGACGAGCAGCGCGCCGACGGTGAACCAGATTCGCTTCTTCAGGTCCTCCGCCTTGGCGAAAGCCGCAAAGTTCAGATTCGAGGCTAGTTGTTCAGCAGCCGAAGCCATGCCTGATTCTCCGCTAGAGCATGATGCCGAAAAGTGTGAAGCGGTTTTCGGACAACGTCATGCGCTACTTCTTTGATTTGTATGTCACGCTCGATGCCCGCAGCTCAGGCGGCGCGTGGCACCGAAGCTCACGAGATAAGCTCCGGGCTCTAAACATGCAAGCGGCCGCGTTGACGCGGCCGCCTAATTGATTGGATCAAAGCGCAATCATGAACAAAAACGGATACCGTTCCTGCCGACCGCGCTTCAAATTGCCGTTACTCCGCTGCCGCTTCCGGCAGCTTGACCGAACCGCCGGCCTTTTCGATCTTCTCGATCGCGGCCTTGGAGGCGCCGGCGACGTCGAAGGCAAGCTTTGCCTTGAGCTCGCCGTCCGAGAGGATGCGCACGCCGTCCTTGACGCGGCGGATGACGCCGGCGGCAACGAGTGCCTCGGCCGTCACGGTCGCCTTGGCGTCGAGCTTCTTGGCATCGAGCGCCGTCTGGATACGAGCCAGCGACACGACGACAAAGCTCTTGGCGAAGATGTTGTTGAAGCCACGCTTCGGCAGGCGCCGATAGAGCGGCATCTGGCCGCCCTCGAAGCCGTTGATGGCAACGCCGGAGCGCGCCTTCTGGCCCTTGACGCCGCGACCGCCGGTCTTGCCGGAGCCGGAGCCGATGCCACGGCCGAGACGCTTCTTGGAGTGCGTCGCGCCGTCCTTGTCACGCAGATCGTTGAGTTTCATCTGGGTTCTCCTGCGCTTTTGCTCAGCCCTCGTCCACGACGCGGACGAGATGCTGGACGGCAGCGATCATGCCGCGCACCGAGGGAGTGTCCTCCAGCGTGCGCTGCTTGTGCATCTTGTTGAGGCCGAGGCCGACCAGCGTTGCGCGCTGTTCCTTCGGGCGGCGGATCGGCGAACCGATCTGCTCAACGGTGATGGTCTTGGTTGCTTTCTTGGCCATGGTCAAAATCCCTGGTCAGATCGACTATTCTTCAGCCGCAACGGCGGTGCCGCGGCGGGCCTGAAGGGTCGAATACTTGATGCCGCGCGCAGCAGCCACATCCTTGGGATGCATCTGGCTCTTCAGCGCGTCGAATGTGGCCCGAACCATGTTGTAGGGGTTCGACGAACCCATCGACTTGGCGACCACGTCATGCATGCCGAGCGTCTCGAAGACAGCGCGCATCGGGCCGCCGGCGATGATGCCGGTACCCTGCTTGGCAGCGCGCAGCAGCACGCGTCCGGCGCCCCAGCGTCCTTCGACGTCGTGGTGCAGCGTGCGGCCCGAGCGCAGCGGCACGAAAATCATGTCGCGCTTGGCCGACTCGGTTGCCTTGCGGATCGCTTCCGGCACTTCGCGCGCCTTGCCGTGACCGAAGCCGACGCGGCCCTTCTGGTCGCCGACGACGACGAGTGCTGCAAAACCGAAGCGACGGCCGCCCTTGACGACCTTGGCGACGCGGTTGATGTGGACGAGCTTGTCCACCATGCCGTCATCGCGTTCTTCACGATCGCGGCCGCGGCCGCCATCCCTACGTTCCTGTGCCATATCCTGTTCCTTGTTCTTTTCCGGAAGCACGGTTGCTGATAAGATCCGGTGCGCCTCTTTGGGTCACCGGGGGCGAATTATTTTTCCTTGCATGATCTTGTCCGAAAAGTCTGCAACTTTTTGCTGCGCTGACCTTCGGTTCGGGATCAGGCAATTAGAAGCTCAGACCGCCTTCACGGGCAGCCTCGGCCAGCGCCTTGACGCGGCCGTGATAGATATAGGCGCCGCGGTCGAAGACGACTTCCTTGACGCCGGCCTTCGAAGCACGCTCGGCGATCAGCTTGCCAACAGCGGCTGCTGCCTCGGTGTCGGCGCCGGTCTTGAGCGAACCCTTGAGGTCCTTCTCGAGTGTCGACGCAGCCGCGATGGTATGGCCCTTGGCGTCGTCGATGACCTGCACGTAGATGTTCTTCGACGTGCGGTGAACCGAGAGACGCGGACGTTCGCCGGCGACCTTCTTGATCTGGCGGCGGACGCGCTGCGCGCGGCGCTGGATGGATTCCTTGGTAGCCATGATAATCTTCCTTGCCTTCAAAAAACGGGGGCCGCCATGTGCGGTAGGCGAAAGCGCCTCCCGCGACCGCTCCCCGCGGCGTTGCACTTCTTTGGCTTGGCCTTTTCCGAAAAGTCTGCAACTTTTCGGGGCCAGGCCTACTACTTCTTCTTGCCTTCCTTGCGGACGATCTTCTCGCCGGCATAGCGGACACCCTTGCCCTTGTAGGGCTCGGGACCGCGATACTCGCGGATCTCGGCTGCAACCTGGCCGACCTGCTGCTTGTCGATGCCGGTCACGGTGATTTCCGTCGGCTTTGGCACAGTGATCGTGATGCCGGCCGGCGTCTCGTAAACGACGTCGTGGCTGAAGCCAAGCGCCAGCTGCAGGTTCTTGCCCTGAAGTGCCGCGCGATAGCCGACGCCGGTGATCTCGAGCTTCTTCTCGAAACCGTCCTTGACGCCCTGCAGGATGTTGACGATCTGCGTGCGCGACATGCCCCACTTGGAGCGGGCGGTCTTGGTCTGGTCGCGCGGCTGGACAGCGATTTCGCTGCCTTCCATCTTGACCAGCACTTCGTCGTTCACCACGAACTTCAGCTCGCCCTTGGGGCCCTTCGCCGTCACGGTCTGGCCGTTGACGGTCGCGGTCACGCCCTGCGGCAGCGAAACGGGTTTCTTTCCAATACGAGACATTTGGTTGTCCTCGTCACTTCTCTTGTTTCAGGTCTGCCGAATTAGAAAATCTGGCAGAGGATTTCGCCGCCGACATTCTGTTCGCGTGCTTCGTGATCGGCCATCACGCCCTTCGGCGTCGAAAGGATGGCGATGCCGAGGCCGTTGGCGACGTGCGGGATCGACTTGGCCGAAACGTAAACGCGGCGGCCAGGCTTCGAGACGCGGGCGATTTCGCGCACGACCGGAGCACCGTCGAAATACTTCAGCTCGATTTCGATTTCGGACTTGCCGTTGTCGAAGTCGGTCTGGCTGTAGTCGCGGATATAGCCTTCAGCCTTCAGCACGTCGAGGACGCGGGTACGCAGGCGCGACGCCGGCGTCGAAACGCTCGACTTCTTACGGCCATACGCGTTGCGGATGCGGGTCAGCATATCGCCGAGAGGATCGCTCAATGACATGTTATGTCCTCCTTACCAGCTCGACTTGACCAGGCCCGGGATCTGGCCGTTATTGCCGAGATCACGAAGCGCGATGCGCGATACTTTGAGCTTGCGATAATAGGCGCGCGGACGGCCGGTAACTTCGCAGCGGTTGCGGATGCGGATCTTGGCCGAGTTGCGCGGCAGGGCAGCAAGCTTCAGCTGAGCGCGGAAACGCTCTTCCATCGGCTTGGACTGGTCCATGATGATCGCCTTGAGCGCTGCGCGCTTGGGACCGTACTGGTCGGCAAGCTTGCGGCGCCTGTTGTTCTTCTCGACTGAGCTGGTCTTTGCCATTTCAGATTTTTCCTTTTCTCGCTGCCGTTACTGGCGGAAGGGGAAGTTGAAGGCCTTGAGCAATGCCCTGGCTTCGTCGTCCGTCTTCGCAGTCGTACAAACGATGACGTCCATGCCCCAGATCTGATCAACCTTGTCGTAGTTGATCTCCGGGAACACGATGTGTTCCTTGATGCCCATGGCGTAGTTGCCACGGCCATCGAAGCTCTTCGGATTCAGTCCGCGAAAGTCGCGGACGCGCGGCAGTGCGATGTTCACGAGACGGTCGAGGAACTCGTACATGCGTTCCTTGCGCAGCGTGACCTTGGCGCCGATCGGCATCTTCTCGCGGACCTTGAAGCCGGCGATCGAATTACGGGCGCGGGTGACGACGGCCTTCTGGCCGGCGATCATCGCCAGGTCTTCGGCCGCGATCGAAGGCTTCTTCGAATCCGCGGTCGCTTCGCCGACGCCCATGTTCAGCACGATCTTGTCGATGCGCGGAACCTGCATCTCGTTCTCGTAGCCGAACTGCTCCTGCAGCGCCTTGCGGATGGTCTCGTTGTAGACCTGCTTGAGGCGCGGCGTGTTCTGGGCCTTGGACTGTTTGCTTTCAGCCTTGGGCTTCGTGGTTTGAGCCTTAGCCATTGATGACTTCTCCCGAGCGCTTGGCGACGCGCACCTTCTTGCCGTCCTTCTGGAAGATGAAGCCGACGCGGGTCGGCTTGCCATCCTTGGGGTCGGCGAGCGCGATGTTCGACAGCTGGATCGGCGCTTCCTTGGTGATGATCCCGCCCTCTTGGGACTGGGACTGCTTCTGGTGACGACGGATCATGTTGACGCCGCGCACCAGCGCGGTGTCTTCCTTCGGCTGAACCGAGAGGACTTCGCCCGAACGGCCCTTGTCCTTGCCGGCCAGCACGACGACCTTGTCGCCTTTTCTAATCTTTTGCATTGGTCCGGCTCCTTACAGCACTTCAGGCGCGAGCGAGATGATCTTCATGTGGTTCTTGGCGCGGAGTTCGCGCGGAACCGGTCCGAAGATACGCGTGCCGATCGGCTCTTTCTTGTTGTCGACGAGAACGGCCGCGTTCTTGTCGAAACGGATCACGCTGCCGTCCGGGCGGCGGATGTCCTTGGCCGTGCGAACCACGACCGCCTTCATCACATCGCCCTTCTTAACGCGGCCGCGCGGAATGGCTTCCTTGATCGACACCACGATGATGTCGCCTACGGAAGCGTATTTCCGCTTCGAGCCGCCCAGCACCTTGATGCACATGACACGACGGGCGCCTGAATTATCCGCGACGTCGAGGTTTGTTTGCATCTGAATCATGACTGGCCGCCTTCTTCTCTTCTAATGGGACGGGCTCAAAGCCCCTCCCCGGTCTGTCCAAAATTCGGTTTGTTACGCCTGGTCCGAAGACACGACGATCCAGCGCTTATCCTTGGAAATCGGCTTCGATTCCTGGATGAACACCTGATCGCCGACCTTGTGGGCGTTGTTCTCGTCGTGCGCCTTGTACTTCTTGGTCATGCGCACGGTCTTCTTCATCACGGGATGCGTGAAGCGCCGTTCGACCTTGACGACTACCGTCTTCTCGTTCTTGTCGCTGACGACAGTGCCCTGCAGAATGCGCTTTGGCATGATTTTCGTCCTTAAGCCTTCTTGGCCGCGGACTTTTCCGCAGCGATGGTCTTGATACGCGCAATGTCCTTGCGAACCTGCCGCACGCGCGCGGTCTTCTCGAGCTGGCCGGTGGCCTTCTGGAAGCGCAGGTTGAACTGCTCCTTCTTCAGGCTGGCCAGATCGTCGGTCAGCTGGTCCTGGGTCTTGGTCCGGATGTCTTCGGCTTTCATGATCAGCCCGTCCTTATTCTGCGATGCGCTGTACGAAGCGCGTCCTGACCGAGAGCTTGGCCGCGCCGAGACGCAGCGCCTCACGGGCGGTTTCTTCGTTGACGCCGTCGATCTCGAACATGATGCGGCCCGGCTTGACGCGCGCCGCCCAGTAATCGACAGCGCCCTTGCCCTTGCCCATGCGCACTTCGGTCGGCTTCGACGTCACCGGCACGTCAGGGAAAACACGGATCCACACGCGGCCGGCACGCTTCATCTCACGAGTGATCGCGCGGCGGGCCGCCTCGATCTCACGCGCGGTGACGCGGTTCGGCTCAAGCGCCTTCAGCCCGAAACCACCGAAATCCAGGTTGGTGCCGCCCTTTGCGGTACCATGGATACGGCCCTTGAACTGCTTGCGGAACTTTGTGCGCTTTGGCTGCAGCATCGTTCTAACTCCAAATTCCTAAATAATCAGGCGTTTTCGCGACGACGACCGCGTTCGCGATCACCACCACCGCCATGCGCAGCATCACCCTCGGTCGCGCGACGCTCCGAAGCCATCGGATCGTGCTCGAGGATTTCGCCCTTAAACACCCAGACCTTGACGCCGCAGATGCCGTAAGCCGTGTGCGCTTCGGCCGTGCCATAGTCGACATCGGCGCGCAGCGTATGCAGCGGCACGCGGCCCTCGCGGTACCATTCCATGCGCGCAATCTCGGCGCCGCCGAGACGGCCGGCGCAGTTGATGCGGATGCCTTCGGCGCCAAGGCGCATGGCCGACTGAACGGCGCGCTTCATGGCGCGGCGGAACGCGATACGACGCTCGAGCTGCTGGGCGATCGACTGGGCGACCAGGGTTGCGTCGATTTCCGGCTTGCGCACTTCAACGATGTTCAAGTGCGTCTCGGACTTCGTCATCTCCATCAGCTTCTTGCGAAGCTTTTCGATGTCGGCGCCCTTCTTGCCGATGATCAGGCCCGGGCGCGCCGCATGGATGGTGACACGGCACTTCTTGTGCGGGCGCTCGATCACGACCTTGGAAATCGCAGCCTGCTTGAGTTCCTTTTCAAGATATTTGCGGATCTTGATGTCCTCATGCAGCAGCTTGCCGTACTCGCCGGTGTTCGCGAACCAGCGCGAATCCCAAGTGCGGTTGATGCCGAGGCGCAGACCGATCGGATTGACTTTCTGACCCATTATGCGGCCTCCCCTTTTTCTTCGACTTCACGAACGACGATCGTGAGGTGCGAGAACGGCTTTTCTATACGGCTGGCGCGACCGCGGCCACGAGCATGGAACCGCTTCATGACGATCGACTTGCCGACATAGGCTTCCGCCACGATCAGTGCATCGACGTCGAGGTCGTGGTTGTTTTCCGCGTTGGCGATCGCCGATTCCAGCGTCTTCTTGACCGTGCCGGAAATCCGCTTGGCCGAGAATTCGAGATCGGAAAGCGCTGTCGCGACCTTCTTGCCGCGGATCAGCGCGGCAACCAGGTTCAGCTTCTGCGGGCTGATACGGATCGTGCGCAGAACGGCGCGCGCTTCGTTGTCAGCAAGCCTGCGCGGAGCTTTGGCCTTGCCCATGATTATTTCCTCTTCGCCTTCTTATCCGCGCCGTGACCGTAATAGGTCCGGGTCGGAGCGAATTCACCGAACTTGTGACCGACCATGTCCTCGTTCACCGAGACGGGAACATGCTTCTGGCCGTTGTAGACACCGAAGGTGAAGCCGACGAACTGCGGCAGGATGGTGGAGCGACGGCTCCACATCTTGATCACCTCATTGCGACCACCTTCACGAACCTTGTCCACCTTCTTGAGAAGGTAGCCGTCGATGAAGGGGCCTTTCCAAATAGAACGAGTCACTTGGCGTTACCTCTTCTTAGCTCTTGCGCTGATGGCGCGAGCGCAGGATGAACTTGTCGGTCGCCTTGTTGGACCGCGTCTTCTTGCCCTTGGTCGGCTTTCCCCACGGGCTGACCGGATGACGGCCACCGGAGGTGCGGCCTTCACCACCGCCATGCGGATGGTCGACCGGGTTCATGGTCACGCCGCGATTGTGCGGGCGCTTGCCGCGCCAGACCGTGCGGCCGGCCTTGCCGTCGTTGATGTTGCCGTGGTCGGGGTTCGACACGGCGCCGACGGTGGCCATGCAGGAGCCGTGAACGACCCGCTGCTCGCCCGAGTTGAGGCGCAGGATCGCCATGCCCTGGTCGCGACCGACCAGCTGTCCGTAGCCACCTGCCGAGCGGGCAACCTGGGCGCCCTTGCCCGGCTTCAGCTCGATGTTATGGACGATCGTGCCGACCGGCATCGAGGCCAGCGGCATCGCATTGCCTGGCTTCACGTCGACCGATTCACCGGCCACGATCTTGTCGCCGGCGGCAAGGCGCTGCGGAGCGATGATGTAGGACAGCTCGCCATCGTCATACTTGATCAGCGCGATGAAGGCGGTGCGGTTCGGATCGTATTCAATGCGCTCGACCGTGCCGACGACGTCGAACTTGCGGCGCTTGAAGTCGATGATGCGGTACGAACGCTTATGACCGCCGCCGATGAAGCGGGCCGTGATGCGGCCGTGATTGTTGCGGCCGCCCGACTTGGTCAGGCCTTCGGTCAGTCCCTTGACGGGCTTGCCCTTGTAGAGGCCCGAGCGGTCGACGATGACCAACTGGCGGGTGCTCGGCGTTACCGGGTTGAATTTTTTAAGTGCCATGTTTGTTGTCCTCGCGGCCTAGCTCAGAGACCCGTCGCGACGTCGATCGACTGGCCGTCGGCCAGTGTCACAATCGCCTTCTTGACGTCGCTCTGGCGGCCGATCGTGCCGCGGAAGCGCTTGATCTTGCCCTTGCGGACAAGCGTGTTCACGGCCGTAACCTTGACGCCAAACAGCGCTTCGACAGCGGCCTTGATTTCCGGCTTCGACGCCTTCTTGGCGACGTTGAAAACAACCTGGTTGTTCTCGGAAGCCATGGTCGACTTTTCCGTGATCGCCGGCGAGACGATCACGTCGTAATGACGGAGGTCGGTCATTTAAAGCGCTCCTCGAGAGCCTCGACGGCGGCCTTCGAAAGGACCAGCGTGCCGCGGCGCAGAATGTCGTAGACGTTGATGCCCTGGATGGGCAGCACGTCGATGTTCGGGATGTTGGTCGCCGCCAGCTTGAAGTTCTGGTCAAGCTCGGCACCGCCGATCACCAAGGCGTTGGTCAGGCCCAGTGTCGCGAAATTCGCGATCAGCGCCTTCGTCTTGGCCTCGGTCAGCTTCAGCTCGTCGATGATGATGATCGACGCGCTCTTGGCCTTGGCCGAGAGAGCATGCCGCAAGCCCAGAGCGCGCACCTTCTTCGGCAGATCGTGCTCGTGGCTGCGAACGACCGGGCCGTGGGCCTTGCCGCCGCCGCGGAACTGCGGAGCGCGTGCCGAATGGTGACGGGCGCGGCCCGTACCCTTCTGCTTGTACATCTTGGCGCCGGTGCGCGCGATTTCGGCGCGGCCCTTGGCCTTGTGCGTGCCCTGCTGCCGTTTGGCCAGCTGCCAGCGCACGACGCGCTGCAGGATGTCCTCGCGCGGATCAAGGCCGAAAATCTCCTCGGAGAGTTTCACCTTGCCGGCGTCCTTGCCGCCAAGCGTTGTGATCTTGAGATCCATTATTCTGCTCCCTCTGCGGCCGGAGCCTCGTTCTTGGCGCCACTCTCGGCGGCAACGGCGCGGATCGCGGCAGGCTTCGGCGCGTTGGCCGGCAGTGCCACCTTGGCCGCATCGCGGACCAGGATCCAGGCGCCCTTCGATCCGGGAACCGCACCGCGGATCAGGATCAGGCCGCGGTCGGCGTCGGTCGAAACGATCTCGACATTCTGTGTGGTGACGCGGGTGTCGCCCATGTGGCCAGCCATATGCTTGCCCTTGAACACTTTGCCCGGGTCCTGACGCTGGCCGGTCGAACCGTGCGTACGGTGCGAAACCGAGTTACCGTGCGTCGCGCGGCCACCACCCATGTGATGGCGCTTGATGACGCCCTGGAAACCCTTGCCGATCGTCGTGCCCGTCACATCGACCTTCTGGCCGGCGACGAAGTGCTCGACGGTGATCTCGGCGCCGACATCGATCATGTTGTCGGCGGAGACGCGGAACTCGGCGACCTTCGCCTTCGGCTCGACGGAAGCGGTCGCGAAATGGCCGCGCATCGCCTTCGACGTGTTCTTCACCTTGGCAAGGCCAACGCCGAGCTGGACGGCGGTATAGCCGTTCTTCTCCTGCGTGCGCTGAGCCACGACCTGGCAGTTCTCCATCTGGAGAACGGTGACGGGAACATGTTCCCCGGCATCATTATAGATGCGGGTCATTCCCACCTTCTTTGCAATCACACCTGAACGCATCGGTTCAATTCCTTTAGAGTTCCGGGCCAGGGGCACCGCCCTTACCGCGCTCTCATTCCCTTAGAGCTTGATCTCGACGTCGACACCGGCGGCCAGATCGAGCTTCATCAAAGCATCGACCGTCTGCGGGGTCGGATCGACGATGTCGAGCAGACGCTTGTGCGTGCGCATCTCGAACTGCTCGCGGCTCTTCTTGTCGACGTGAGGCGACCGGTTGACCGTGAACTTTTCGATCCGCGTCGGCAGCGGAATGGGGCCGCGGACGTTTGCTCCGGTGCGCTTGGCCGTCGACACGATTTCTTTCGTCGAGGCGTCAAGCACGCGGTGATCAAACGCCTTCAGGCGGATGCGGATATTCTGTCCGTTCATGCGTCACTTCCTTGTTCTGGCGCGGCGCGGGCAAATCCTGCGCCCGCGACAGATCGGTTTAAGTCCAAATTACTCTTTGATGGTGACGACGATGCCGGCACCGACGGTGCGGCCGCCTTCACGGATGGCGAAGCGCAGCTTCTCTTCCATGGCGATCGGCACGATCAGCTCGACATCGACCGTGATGTTGTCGCCGGGCATAACCATTTCCGTGCCTTCCGGCAGCGACACGATGCCGGTCACGTCGGTCGTGCGGAAGTAGAACTGCGGACGGTAGTTGGTGAAGAACGGCGTGTGACGGCCACCTTCGTCCTTGGTCAGGATGTAGGCTTCGGCCACGAACTTCTTGTGCGGCTTCACCGTACCGGGCTTGGCCAGAACCTGGCCGCGCTCGACGCCTTCACGATCAACGCCGCGCAGCAGCGCGCCGATGTTGTCGCCGGCCTGGCCCTGATCGAGCAGCTTGCGGAACATCTCGACGCCCGTGCAGGTCGTCTTGGTCGTCGGACGGATGCCGATGATTTCCAGTTCCTCGCCGACCTTGACGATGCCGCGCTCGACGCGGCCGGTCACGACCGTGCCACGGCCCGAGATCGAGAACACGTCTTCGATCGGCATCAGGAACGGCTTGTCCAGCGGACGAACCGGCGTCGGGATATAGGCATCGACCGCAGCCATCAACTCGCGGATCGCATCTTCGCCGATGGTCTTGTTGGAATCTTCCAGAGCAGCCAGCGCCGAACCCTTGACGATCGGAATGTCGTCGCCGGGGAACTCGTTCTTCGACAGAAGCTCGCGAACCTCGAGCTCGACCAGTTCGAGCAGCTCGGCGTCGTCGACCTGGTCGACCTTGTTCAGGAACACCACGATCGACGGCACGCCGACCTGACGGGCAAGCAGGATGTGCTCGCGGGTCTGCGGCATCGGGCCGTCGGCGGCCGACACGACCAGGATCGCGCCGTCCATCTGCGCGGCGCCCGTGATCATGTTCTTCACATAGTCGGCGTGGCCGGGGCAGTCGACATGGGCGTAGTGGCGCGCTGCCGTCTCGTATTCGACGTGCGCCGTCGAAATCGTGATGCCGCGGGCCTTCTCTTCGGGCGCCGCATCGATCTGGTCGTAGCGCTTGTACTCGCCAAAATACTTCGTGATCGCCGCCGTCAGCGACGTCTTGCCATGATCGACGTGGCCAATCGTGCCAATGTTCACATGAGGCTTGTTACGCTCGAATTTACCTTTTGCCATGTGATGTCTCCAATCTGCTCGCCCGTACGGGCCTTGAATTAAGTTACCGATGCAACCCGTTCAGGTTACGCGTATTTCTTCTGGACTTCCTGGGCGACCGCGGTCGGCACAGGCTCATAGTGATCGAACTGCATCGTGTAGGCCGCGCGGCCCTGGCTCATCGAGCGCAGGTTGTCGACGTACTTGAACATGTTGGCCAGCGGCACCATCGCGTTGATGACGACAGCCACGCCACGCGCTTCCTGGCCCTGGATCTGGCCGCGACGGCCGTTCAGGTCGCCGATGACGCTGCCGACATAGTCTTCCGGGGTCACGACTTCGACCTTCATGATCGGCTCGAGCAGCTGCACGCCAAGCTTGGGTGCGGCTTCACGGAAGCAGGCGCGGCCGGCGATTTCGAAGGCCAGAACGCTGGAGTCCACATCGTGGTAAGCGCCGTCGATAAGCGTCGCCTTGACGCCGATCATCGGGAAGCCCGCGAACGGACCCGACGACATGACGCTGTTGATGCCCTTTTCGACACCCGGGATGTATTCCTTGGGAACCGCACCGCCGACGATCTTGGTCTCGAACTCGAACTCCGAGCTTTCCGGGTTCGGTTCGAACACGATCTTGACGCGGGCGAACTGACCGGTACCGCCGGTCTGCTTCTTGTGGGTGTAGTCCTGCTCGTGCCTGCGGGTGATGGTCTCGCGGTAAGCCACCTGCGGCGCGCCGACATTGGCCTCGACCTTGAACTCGCGACGCATGCGGTCGACGATGATGTCGAGGTGAAGTTCGCCCATGCCCGAAATGATGGTCTGGCCGCTTTCCTCGTCCGTCTTGACACGGAAGGACGGATCCTCGGCAGCCAGGCGGTGAAGGGCGAGGCCCATCTTTTCCTGGTCGTTCTTGGTCTTCGGCTCGATGGCGATCTGGATGACCGGATCGGGGAATTCCATGCGCTCGAGGATGACCGGGTGCAGCGGATCGCTGAGCGTGTCGCCGGTGGTCGTGTCCTTGAGGCCAGCCAGAGCAACGATGTCGCCGGCAAAGGCTTCTTCGACGTCGGCGCGCGAATTCGCATGCATCTGCAGCATGCGGCCGATGCGCTCTTTCTTGCCCTTGACGGTGTTATCGACCGAGATGCCCTTGGTCAGCTTGCCCGAATAGATGCGGGCAAAGGTCAGCGAACCGACGAACGGGTCGTTCATGATCTTGAAGGCCAGCATCGACAGCGGCTCGTTGTCGTCGGCATGACGCTCGATCTCGGCGTCGGTCTTGGCGTCGACGCCCTTGATGGCGGGAACATCGGCCGGCGACGGCAGGTATTCGACGACGGCGTCGAGCAGCGGCTGCACGCCCTTGTTCTTGAAGGCCGAGCCACAGAACATCGGGTAGAACTTGACGGCGATGGTGCCCTTGCGGATCAGCGCGCGGATCTCGTCATTCGACGGCATCTTGCCTTCGAGGTAATTCTCGAGTGCCGTCTCGTCCATTTCGACAGCGGCTTCGATCATCTTCTCGCGGTATTCTTCGGCACGGGCCTGGAGATCGGTCGGGATCTCGACGACGTCCCAGGCTGCGCCCAGCGTCTCGTCGCGCCAGACCAGCGCGTTCATCTCGACGAGATCGACAACGCCCTTGAATTCAGTCTCAGCGCCGATCGGCAGCTGCATGACGACGGCATGCGCACCAAGACGCGAGCCGATCATCTCGACCGAGCGGTAGAAGTCGGCGCCGATCTTGTCCATCTTGTTGCAGAAGATCATGCGCGGAACTTTGTACTTGTCGGCCTGGCGCCAGACAGTCTCGGTCTGCGGCTCGACACCGGCATTGGCATCGAGCAGCGCAATGGCGCCGTCGAGCACGCGCAGCGAACGCTCGACTTCGATGGTGAAGTCGACGTGTCCGGGAGTGTCGATGATGTTGAAGCGGTACATCTTGCCGCTGCGACCCTTCCAGAAGGTCGTGGTGGCGGCGGACGTGATGGTGATGCCGCGCTCCTGCTCCTGCTCCATCCAATCCATGGTGGCAGCGCCGTCGTGGACTTCGCCGATCTTGTGCGACTTGCCCGTGTAATAGAGGACGCGCTCGGTGGTCGTCGTCTTGCCGGCGTCAATATGCGCCATGATACCGAAATTGCGGTAGTCTTCGATTTTGTATTCGCGGGCCATCTTGGATGCCTTCTCAGTCTCGTTCGCGCTTTACCAGCGGTAGTGTGCGAAAGCGCGGTTGGCTTCAGCCATCTTGTGGGTGTCTTCACGCTTCTTCACGGCGGTGCCGCGGTTGTTGGCTGCGTCCATCAGCTCGCCGGAGAGGCGGTCGACCATGGTGGTCTCGTTGCGGTTGCGGGCCGCGGCGATCAGCCAGCGGATCGCCAGGGCCTGGCGGCGCTCGGGGCGCACATCGACCGGAACCTGGTAGGTAGCGCCGCCGACGCGGCGCGACCGGACTTCCACATGCGGCGCGACATTGTCGAGAGCCTGATGGAAGACGGTGACCGGCTCCTGCTTGGTCTTCGACTGAACCTGGTCGAGCGCACCGTAGACGATGGTCTCGGCAACCGACTTCTTGCCGTCATACATAACGGCGTTCATGAACTTGGTGACGATCAGATCGCCGAACTTCGGGTCCGGATTGATCTCACGCTTTTCTGCACTGTGACGACGCGACATGGCTTTTGTCTCTCAATCTCGTAGCCCGACGCATTCAAGCAGCGCCAGGGCCGGAAAATCTTACTTCGGACGCCCCTTACTTCGGACGCTTGGCGCCGTACTTCGAACGGCGCTGCTTGCGGTTCTTCACGCCCTGCGTGTCGAGCACGCCGCGGATGATGTGGTAGCGCACGCCCGGAAGATCCTTGACGCGGCCGCCGCGGATCATGACCACGGAGTGTTCCTGAAGGTTGTGGCCTTCGCCGGGGATGTAGCCGATCACTTCAAAGCCGTTGGTCAGGCGGATCTTGGCCACCTTGCGCAGTGCCGAGTTCGGCTTCTTCGGCGTCGTTGTATAGACGCGCGTGCAGACGCCCCGCTTCTGCGGGTTCTGCTGCATGGCCGGGACCTTGTTGCGCTTCACCGGCGCAATGCGCGGCTTGCGGATCAGCTGGTTGACGGTAGGCATTAAACCCTCTTGTCTCTCAATTCCGTGTCTCGCCCGGTCAGGGCCGCTCAAAGCGCCAATTCCATACGCAAATTCGGGCCATAAACCGCGCCTCGCGGTCCTGCCCGAACAAAATGCAGAGGAAGCGGGAACCGCTTCATGCGCGCCGGAAATGTCTTTTCGCTCGTAAAACGAACCCTGTTTGAGGCAAACTCCAAAGCGTGTCGCTTCGGAAGGGAGAGCCTCACATCGGTTCTGACTGGGCGGCTTCTACTCGCAAGACCGTGAACCGTCAACCCCGGCACGCCAAATATTGCGCGCTGACGACGGCTTGGCAGCCATGTGAAAGACGCATGTAATTTTCTTTCTTCATTTTGCAAGGCAGAGGAAGAAAGTGACCCGCGCTGACCGGCTTTGGCTGTCATGCGCGGGTTCTTCATGGCAAAAGGCGCCATGGACAGCGCAAATCCCCTCGCCCGCACCCGTCTCAAAAGGAATCAGCCCGTGAACGACAATGAGGAGCGCCCGGTCACCATCATCACCGGCCGCGTCTGGAAAAAGAAGGGCGGCAAGCCGGAAGGCGTGCATGTGATGCTGGTCGCGCCCGACGACGATTCGGCCGTGCGCCGGGCGCTCGAATCGCTCGCCGCCGAAGGCTATGCCGAAGCTGAGCTCGACCAGATCGGCGATATGGAGGGCGTACCCGACGAGGAGCCGCATCTGTCGGCCTTCCAGGGCGCGCTCGAAGGCGAAGTGTCGATCGTTACGTTCGAGGTTCCGCTCTGAGCGTCGCCGGCTGCTTGCGCCTGTCACCGCGCCGGCTTGCCCGGCACCGGTTCTCTGCTAAGAACCGGGCGACTTAACCAGCCAAATTCGAATCCGCGGAGTTCCCATGCCCTCGAACAATGGTCCCATCAAGCTCGGCATCGTCGGCGTCGGCAAGATCGTGCGCGACCAGCATCTGCCGGCAGTGGCGAAGGATGCGGACTACCGCCTCATCGCCGCCGCCAGCCGGCACGGCAAGGTGGACGGCATCCCGAATTTTCCGACCATTGAGGCGATGCTCGACGCGGTGCCGGAACTCGAGGCCGTGTCGCTGTGCATGCCGCCGCAGTTCCGCTACGACGCGGCACGCACGGCGCTGATTGCGAAGAAGCATGTTTTCCTGGAGAAGCCGCCGGGCGCCACTGTCAGTGAGGTCGAGGACCTGAAGCGGCTGGCGGCAGCCAATGGCGTTTCACTGTTCGCCAGCTGGCATTCGCGCTACGCGCCGGCAGTGGAGGCCGCGCGCGCCTTCCTGGCGTCCGCCAAGGTCAACTCGGCCGCCATCGTCTGGAAGGAAGATGTCCGCCGCTGGCACCCGAACCAGGATTGGATCTGGGCGCCGGGAGGTTTCGGCGTCTTCGATCCCGGCATCAACGCACTGTCGATCGCAACCCACATCCTGCCGGCGATGTTCATCACCTCGGCCGTCCTCGACTTTCCGGAAAACCGCGCCTCGCCTGTGGCGGCCCACGTGACCTTCCGCACCTCGGATGGGTTGCCGGTGACCATGGAGCTCGACTGGCTGCAGACGGGACCACAGAGCTGGGACATCCGGGCGGACACCGACAAGGGCAAGATGGTGCTGTCCGGCGGCGGCACCAAGCTCGCCATCGACGGCAAGTTGGTTCACGACGAGCCGGAGGCCGAATATCCCCAGCTTTACCGGCGCTTCGCCGAAGTCGTACGCGACGGCGTCTCCGATGTCGATTTGGCACCCCTGCAGCACGTGGCCGACGCCTTCATGCTCGGCAAGCGCAATGTGGTGGAAGCGTTCTTCGATTGAGCGATGAGTTCTGCCGGACCGCAGTCCGGACACTCACCATGCAGCCTTACTCGACGATCGCAATCGCAAAGCCGTCATAGCCTTTGGCGCCGACGGTCTGGATGGCGGTGCCGTCCAGGCGCTTGTCGCCGCCGATGAAGGAAAACGCACCGCGTGCGCCTTCGACATACGCGTCACGGCCATCGTCGTTGAGCACGGTGCCGTCGCGGATGACGTTATCGCAGATGATGACCGTCCCCGGCCGCGACAGGCGCATGGCCCATGACAGATAATTCGGGTTGTTCGGCTTGTCGGCGTCGATGAAGATCAGATCGAACGGACCGGCATTTTCGGCAGCCAGCGTCTCAAGCGACTGAAGCGCGGGGCCGATCCTGAGCTCGACCTTGTCCGACACCCCTGCCCGCTCGAGATTCGAGTGCGCGACTTTTGCATGATGCGGCTCGAGTTCGAGCGTCACGATCTTGCCGCCGACGGGCAATCCCCTTGCCATCCAGATGGTCGAGTAGCCGCCGAGCGTGCCGATCTCCAGCACCTTCCTGGCGCCGCTGATGCGGACCAGCAGCGACAGCAGCTTGCCCTGCGCCGGCGATACGTCGATGGCCGGCAGGCCCTGGTCGCGGTTGGCCGCAAGCACCGCTTCGAGGATGGGATCCGCCTCGAAGAGAGAGGAAACGATGTAGTCGTCGACGTCAGTCCATACCTTCTTGCTCATGTTTTCCTCGATCCGATTAGGGTCAAAACGCGGAAAGGGGCCACTTGGGCCCCTTTCCTTCTTCTCGTCCTGCCGCGCTTACTGCGCGGCGTTGACCATGTCGGTCAGCATCGGCTCGGCGACCTCGACACCGGAGGCCTTGCGGCGCTCGTCGATGATCAGTTCGTCGCGCGAGGTGGCGATGCGCCGGATCTGGCTCATCGTGCCGCCGGTACCGGCCGGGATCAGCCGGCCGACGATGACGTTTTCCTTCAGGCCCTGCAGCATGTCGGTCTTGCCGGCAACCGCAGCTTCGGTCAGCACCCTGGTCGTCTCCTGGAAGGAGGCGGCCGAGATGAAGGACGGCGTCTGCAGCGAGGCCTTGGTTATGCCCAGCAGCACCGGCTGGCCTTCGGCCGGCTTCTTGCCGTCCTCGACCAGGCGCTCGTTGACCTCTTCCAGTTCGATCACGTCGACGTGGTCGCCCGGAATGTAGGTCGAGTCGCCCTGCACCGTGATCTCGACCTTCTGCAGCATCTGGCGAACGATCACCTCGATGTGCTTGTCGTTGATCGACACGCCCTGCAGACGGTAGACTTCCTGGATTTCGTTCACGAGGTAGGAAGCAAGTGCTTCCACGCCCTTGATCGCCAGGATGTCGTGCGGCGCCGGATTGCCGTCGAGGATGTAGTCGCCCTTCTCGATGACGTCGCCGTCCTGGAGATGGAACGGCTTGCCCTTCGGGATCAGGTATTCGACCGGCTCAAGCGTCGAGTCATGCGGCTCGATGATGATGCGGCGCTTGTTCTTGTAGTCGCGGCCGAAGCGGATCGTGCCATCGATCTCGGCGATGATGGCGTGATCCTTCGGACGACGTGCCTCGAACAGTTCGGCAACACGCGGCAGACCGCCGGTGATGTCCTTGGTCTTGGCGCTTTCCATTGGGATACGCGCCAAAACGTCGCCGGGACGAACCTGCGAACCCGGCTCGACCGAAAGAATGGCCTCTACCGAGAGCAGGAAGCGGGCGTCGCCGCCCTTCGACAGCTTGCCGACCTTGCCCTTGGGGTCAAGGATGGCGATCGCCGGCTTGAGGTCGTTGCCGCGTGGCGTCGAGCGCCAGTCGATGACCTCGCGCTTGGTGATGCCGGTCGATTCGTCGGCCGTTTCCTGAACGGAAATGCCGTCGACCAGATCCTCGTACGACACCTTGCCCTCGATTTCGGTGAGGACGGGGCGGGTATAGGGATCCCATTCGGCGATACGCTGGCCGCGCTTCACCTTGTCGCCATCGTCCACGAAGATGCGCGAACCATAGGTAAGGCGATGCGAGGCACGCTCCTTGCCGGCTTCGTCGAGGATCAGCACCGCCATGTTGCGGCCCATGACCATCTGCTGGCCGTCCGAGTTGCGCACCACGTTGCGGTTGCGGATCTCGACCTTGCCCTCATACGAGGCTTCAAGGAACGAGCTGTCCACCACCTGCGCCGTACCGCCCATGTGGAAGGTACGCATGGTGAGCTGGGTCCCCGGCTCGCCGATCGACTGCGCCGCGATAACGCCGACGGCTTCGCCCTGGTTGACCGGGGTGCCGCGGGCAAGATCGCGTCCGTAGCAGACCGCACAGACGCCGATCCTGACCTCGCAGGTCAGTGCCGAGCGAATGCGGACCGACTGCACGCCGGCCTTTTCGATCTTTTCCACGTCACGTTCGTCCATCAGCGTTCCGGCCTTGACCAGAACCTCACCCGAAACCGGATGCGTGATGTCGTCGAGCGAGGTGCGGCCCAGCACGCGCTGGCCGACCGAAGCGACGACCTGACCGGCATCGACGATCGGCTGCATGGTGAGGCCCTTGTCGGTGCCGCAATCCACGGAGTTGACGATGCAGTCCTGCGCCACGTCGACCAGACGACGGGTGAGGTAGCCCGAGTTCGCCGTCTTCAAGGCGGTGTCGGCCAGACCCTTGCGGGCGCCGTGGGTCGAGTTGAAGTACTCGAGCACGGTCAGGCCTTCCTTGAAGTTCGAGATGATCGGCGTCTCGATGATTTCACCCGAGGGCTTTGCCATCAGGCCGCGCATGCCGGCGAGCTGACGCATCTGGGTGGGCGAACCACGCGCACCCGAATGCGACATCATGTAGATCGAGTTCATCGGCTTTTGACGGCCACTGTCCTCGAACTCGACGGCCTTGATGCGGGCCATCATCTCGTCGGCGACCTTTTCCGAGCACTTGGCCCAGGCGTCGACGACCTTGTTGTACTTCTCGCCCTGCGTGATCAGGCCGTCATTGTACTGCTGCTCGTATTCCTTGGCCAAAGCTTCGGTGTCGGAAACCAGCTTGATCTTGGCGTCCGGGATCAGCATGTCGTCCTTGCCGAACGAAATGCCGGCGCGGCAGGCGTGGCTGAAGCCGAGGGCCATGATGCGGTCGCAGAAGATGACCGTCTCCTTCTGACCGCAGTGGCGGTAGACGGTGTCGATCATCTTGGAGATGTTCTTCTTGGTCATCTCCTGGTTGGCGGTCTCGTAAGGCACGTTGACGTTCTTCGGCAGCAGTTCGCCGATGATCATGCGGCCAGGCGTGGTGTCGTAGATTTTCGACACGACCTTGCCTTCGGCGTCGACCGTGCGGAAACGACCCTTGATCTTGGAGTGCAGCGTCACCGCCTTGGTCTCGAGCGCGTGCTGGAGTTCGCCCATGTCGGCAAACACCATGCCTTCGCCCGGCTCGTTCTGATTGACGATCGAGAGATAGTAGAGACCCAGGACCATGTCCTGCGAAGGCACGATGATCGGCGCGCCGGAAGCCGGGTGCAGGATGTTGTTGGTCGACATCATCAGCACGCGGGCTTCAAGCTGCGCTTCCAACGAGAGCGGCACGTGAACGGCCATCTGGTCGCCGTCGAAGTCGGCGTTGAAGGCCGTGCAGACCAGCGGATGCAGCTGGATCGCCTTGCCTTCGATCAGGATCGGCTCGAACGCCTGGATGCCGAGGCGGTGCAGCGTCGGTGCACGGTTCAAGAGCACCGGATGCTCGCGGATGACCTCGTCGAGGATATCCCAGACTTCCGGACGCTCCTTCTCGACCAGCTTCTTGGCCTGCTTGACGGTCGAGGAGAACCCCTTGGCGTCGAGGCGGGCGTAGATGAACGGCTTGAACAGTTCGAGCGCCATCTTCTTCGGCAGGCCGCACTGGTGCAGCTTGAGCTCCGGACCGGTGACGATGACCGAACGGCCCGAATAGTCGACGCGCTTGCCGAGCAGGTTCTGGCGGAACCGGCCCTGCTTGCCCTTCAACATGTCGGACAGCGACTTCAGCGGACGCTTGTTGGCGCCGGTGATGACGCGGCCGCGACGGCCGTTGTCGAACAGCGCATCGACGGCTTCCTGCAGCATGCGCTTTTCATTGCGCACAATGATGCCGGGCGCGCGCAGCTCGATCAGCCGCTTCAGGCGGTTGTTGCGGTTGATGACGCGGCGATAGAGATCGTTCAGGTCGGACGTCGCGAAACGTCCACCATCCAGAGGAACCAGCGGGCGCAGGTCCGGCGGGATCACCGGAACCACCTTCATGATCATCCATTCCGGACGGTTGCCGGACTCCATGAAGTTCTCGACGACCTTGAGTCGCTTCAGATACTTCTTCTGCTTCAGCTCGGACGTGGTCGAAGCCAGTTCCGAACGCAGGTCGCCGGCGATCTTCTCCAGGTCCATGCCGGCCAGAAGGTCATGAATGGCCTCGGCACCGATCATGGCGGTGAACGAATCCTCGCCATATTCGTCGACGGCGATCATGTACTCTTCCTCGCTGAGCAGCTGGTGCTCCTTCAGCGCGGTTAGGCCAGGCTCGGTGACGATGTAGTTCTCGAAGTAGAGGACGCGCTCGATGTCCTTCAGCGTCATGTCGAGCAGCGTGCCGATGCGCGACGGCAGCGACTTCAGGAACCAGATGTGAGCGACAGGTGCCGCCAGCTCGATGTGGCCCATGCGCTCGCGGCGAACGCGCGACAGCGTGACTTCGACGCCGCACTTTTCGCAGATGACGCCCTTGTACTTCATGCGCTTGTACTTGCCGCACAGGCATTCATAGTCCTTGATCGGGCCAAAAATGCGCGCGCAGAACAGACCGTCACGCTCCGGCTTGAAGGTGCGGTAGTTGATGGTCTCCGGCTTCTTGATCTCGCCGAACGACCAGGACAGAATCTTCTCAGGGCTGGCGAGCGATATCCGGATGGAATCGAACACCTGCGCCGGCGCCTGCGGATTGAAGAGATTCATGACCTCTTGGTTCATGCCGTTCTCCTTTTCGGGGTCCTCGAAAACCCCTTGCATCTAACGCGGGCCAAATGCCCGCTGAGTGGTCGGCCCACTGGCCGTAGAATTTGTTGCATCCGGTCGCGGCGTTCCGCGACCGGATGTCTTGCTTACTCGGCCGCGCCCCTATTCGGCAGCATCTGGCAGCCGGACAGGGTTGTCGTCGAGCTTGGTATTCTCCAGCTCGACATTGAGGCCGAGAGACCGCATTTCCTTGACGAGCACGTTGAAGCTCTCGGGAATGCCGGCCTCGAACGTGTCGTCGCCGCGCACGATCGCCTCGTAGACCTTGGTGCGGCCGGCGACATCGTCCGACTTCACCGTCAGCATTTCCTGCAGCGTGTAGGCGGCGCCATAGGCTTCCAGCGCCCAGACCTCCATTTCGCCGAAGCGCTGGCCACCGAACTGCGCCTTGCCGCCCAGCGGCTGCTGGGTAACGAGCGAGTACGGACCGATCGAACGCGCGTGGATCTTGTCGTCCACCAGGTGGTGAAGCTTGAGCATATAGATATAGCCCATCGTCACCTTGCGATCGAACGGCTCGCCGGTGCGTCCGTCATAGAGCTGCGACTGACCGCTGGTGTGCAGGCCCGCCTGCTCCAGCATGATGTTGATGTCGACTTCATGCGCGCCGTCGAACACCGGTGTCGCGATAGAGACGCCGCGGCGCATCTGCTCGCTGAGGCGAACGATGCTCTCGTCGTCATATTCGCGGACCGGCTCGTTGCGGTCGTTGGCTGGGATGAAGCTCTCAAGCGTCTTGCGCAACGGCTTGATGTCTCCAGCCGTCTTGTACGCGTCGATCAGCTCGCCGATCTTCTTGCCCATGCCCGCGCATGCCCAGCCCAGATGCGTTTCCAGGATCTGGCCGACATTCATGCGGCTCGGCACACCCAGCGGGTTGAGCACGATATCGGCATGCGTGCCGTCCTCGAGGAAAGGCATGTCCTCGACCGGAACGATGCGCGACACGACACCCTTGTTGCCGTGACGTCCGGCCATCTTGTCGCCCGGCTGCATCTTGCGCTTCACGGCCACGAAGACCTTGACCATCTTCATGACGCCAGGAGGCATTTCGTCGCCGCGCTGGACCTTCTCGACCTTGTCCATGAAGCGCTGCTCGAGCGCCTTCTTGGAATCGTCGTACTGGCCACGCAGGGCTTCCAGTTCGCTCTGGAGCTTTTCGTTCTCCACCGCAAACTGCCACCACTGCGAACGCGGATACTCGTCCAGCGTGTCCTTCGACAGCTTCGAGCCCTTCTTGAAGCCCTTCGGCCCGGCAATCGCTTCCTTGCCGACGAGAACGTCGGAAAGGCGCGAATAGACGTTGCGGTCGAGGATCGCCTGCTCGTCGTCGCGGTCCTTGGCGAGGCGTTCGATCTCCTCGCGTTCGATCGCCATGGCGCGCTCGTCCTTCTCGACGCCGTGGCGGTTGAAGACGCGCACTTCGACGACGGTGCCGAAGGTGCCCGGAGGCATGCGCATCGAGGTGTCGCGAACGTCGGACGCCTTTTCACCGAAGATGGCGCGCAGGAGCTTTTCTTCCGGCGTCATCGGGCTTTCGCCCTTCGGCGTGATCTTGCCGACCAGGATGTCGCCCGGCTGCACTTCCGCGCCGATATAGACGATGCCGGCTTCGTCGAGGTTCTTCAGCGCTTCTTCCGAAACGTTCGGAATGTCGCGTGTGATTTCCTCCGGTCCAAGCTTGGTGTCGCGGGCCATGACCTCGAATTCCTCGATGTGGATCGAGGTGAAGACGTCGTCGGCCACGATGCGCTCGGAGAGCAGGATCGAGTCCTCGTAGTTGTAGCCGTTCCACGGCATGAACGCGACCAGCACGTTGCGGCCGAGCGCCAGATCGCCGAGCTCGGTCGACGGACCGTCGGCGATGATGTCGCCCTTGTTGACGCGGTCGCCCATGCGCACCAGCGGACGCTGGTTGATGCAGGTGTTCTGGTTCGAACGCTGGAACTTCATCAGCCGGTAGATGTCGACGCCCGACTTGCCGGGATCGAGATCTTCCGTGGCGCGGATGACGATACGCGTCGCGTCCACCTGGTCGACGATGCCGCCGCGGCGGGCGCCGATGGCGGCGCCCGAGTCACGGGCAACGATCGGCTCCATGCCGGTGCCTACGAACGGCGCTTCGGCGCGCACCAGCGGCACGGCCTGACGCTGCATGTTGGAGCCCATCAGCGCGCGGTTGGCGTCGTCGTTCTCGAGGAACGGGATCAGCGCCGCGGCCACGGACACCATCTGCTTGGGCGACACGTCCATCAGATCGACGTTTTCGCGCGGCGCCATCATCACTTCGCCGGCGCTGCGGCAAATGACGAATTCGTCGACGAAACCACCATTCTTGTCGAGCTCGGCATTGGCCTGCGCGACGTGGTGCTTGGACTCTTCCATAGCGGAGAGATAGACGACCTCATTGGTCAGCTTGCCGTTGACGATCTTGCGGTACGGGCTTTCGATGAAGCCGTACTTGTTGACGCGCGCGAAGGTCGCCAGCGAGTTGATCAGACCGATGTTCGGGCCTTCCGGCGTCTCGATCGGGCAGATGCGGCCGTAATGCGTCGGGTGCACGTCGCGCACTTCGAAGCCGGCGCGCTCGCGGGTCAGACCGCCCGGGCCAAGTGCCGACAGGCGGCGCTTGTGGGTGATCTCCGACAGCGGGTTGGTCTGATCCATGAACTGCGACAGCTGCGAGGAACCGAAGAACTCGCGCACGGCGGCAGCCGCCGGCTTGGCGTTGATCAGGTCCTGCGGCATCACCGTATCGATCTCGATCGAGGACATACGTTCCTTGATCGCGCGCTCCATGCGCAGCAGGCCGACGCGGTATTGGTTCTCCATCAGCTCGCCGACAGAACGCACGCGGCGGTTGCCGAGATTGTCGATGTCGTCGATCTCGCCCTTGCCGTCGCGCAGCTCGACCAGCGTCTTGACCACGGCCAGGATGTCGTCCTTGCGCAGCACACGCACGGTATCCTCAGCCTTGAGCTCGAGGCGCATGTTCATCTTGACGCGGCCGACGGCCGACAGGTCGTAGCGCTCCGAGTCGAAGAACAGCGAGTTGAACATGGCTTCGGCGGTTTCAAGCGTCGGCGGCTCGCCCGGGCGCATGACACGGTAGATGTCGAACAGTGCGTCCTGGCGGCTCTCGTTCTTGTCGACGTTGAGCGTATTGCGGATGTAGGCGCCGACATTGACGTGGTCGATGTCGAGAACCTTGATCTCGCTTTCGCCCGTGCCGAGCAGCACCTTCAGCGTCTTTTCGTCGATCTCGTCGCCGGCTTCGAGGAAAATCTCGCCGGTGCCGTAGTTGACGATGTCCTCGGCCAGGTAGTTGCCGAGCAGATCCTCGTCGGTCGCCTTGATCGCCTTCAGACCCTTTTCGCCAAGCGCCCTTGCCTGGCGGGCGGTGATCTTCTTGCCGGCCTCGACGACAACTTCGCCGGTGTCGGCATCGACGAGGTCGCCAACGGCCTTCAGGCCGCGGAAACGCTCGACGTTGAACGGGATGCGCCAGTGGTCGCCGGCGCGCTTGTAGGTGATCTTGTTGTAGAAGGTCGACAGGATTTCTTCGCCGTCCATGCCGAGCGCCATCAAGAGCGACGTCACCGGAATCTTGCGGCGGCGGTCGATACGGGCGTGCACGACGTCCTTGGAATCGAACTCGATGTCGAGCCACGAACCGCGATAGGGAATGACGCGCGCCGCAAACAAAAGCTTGCCCGAGGAGTGCGACTTGCCCTTGTCATGGTCGAAGAAGACGCCCGGCGAACGGTGCATCTGCGAGACGATGACGCGCTCCGTGCCATTGACGATGAAGGTGCCGTTGAGCGTCATGAGCGGCATGTCGCCCATATAGACGTCCTGCTCCTTGATGTCCTTGATCGACTTTGCGCCGGTATCCTCGTCGATATCGAACACGATGAGGCGCAGCGTCACCTTGAGTGGCGCGGCATAGGTCAGGTCGCGCTGACGGCATTCGTCAACGTCGAATTTCGGTCCTTCGAACTCGTACTTCACGAACTCCAGCATCGAGGAGCCGGAGAAATCGGAGATCGGGAAAACCGACTTGAAAACGGCCTGCAGTCCCTCGTCCGGACGCCCACCCTTGGGCTCCGCCACCATTAGGAACTGGTCATAGGATGCTTTTTGAACCTCGATCAAGTTCGGCATCTCCGCAACTTCCGGAATCTTTCCGAAGAACTTGCGTACGCGTCTGCGGCCATTGAAAGTCTGGGTCTGGGCCATCGTCGCTCCTTAGCTATAAACTCGGGGCGAGCCTCGCCGCGGCTCACCTTGCATGCGCGGCCACCTCGGCGGCGGCCCCTGATCTGTTTCCCGCCGCCTGGCGGCAACGGCTAAAACGGGAGAAAACCCGTTTCCTGAAGGCCGGTTTCGGCCCTCAGGAAAGAGGTTCTCGTACATCTCGCGCTACGCATCCTCCCCTCTGATGAAGGGAGTGGCGGACGGCGCGAGGCCGCCCGCCGCTTTTACGCTTACTTCAGGTCGACTTTGGCGCCGGCTGCTTCCAGCTGGGCCTTGAACTTCTCAGCGTCAGCCTTGGAAACGGCTTCCTTGACCGGCTTCGGAGCTGCTTCGACCAGATCCTTGGCTTCCTTGAGGCCCAGGCCGGTGATGGCGCGGACTTCCTTGATGACGTTGATCTTCTGAGCGCCTGCCTCGGTGAGGACGACGTCGAATTCCGTCTTTTCCTCAGCCGGAGCAGCAGCAGCGGCAGCGCCGCCGGCAGCGGCAACCGCCACCGGAGCAGCAGCCGAAACGCCCCACTTTTCTTCCAGAAGCTTCGACAGCTCGGCCGCCTCGAGGACGGTCAGCTTCGAAAGGTCGTCTACGATCTTTGCCAGATCAGCCATTGTTGTATTCCTTCATCAGGTTCGAACGTGTGTTTGTGATAGCGAGGAACGGCCTCATGCCGCCTCGTCCTTCCGGGCGTAAGCGCCGATGACGCGCGCGACCGAAGCCGCTGGCGCATTGACGATCTGGGCGATCCGGGTTGCCGGCGTGGCGATCATGCCAACCAGCCTGGCGCGCAGCTCATCGAGCGACGGAAGTGTGGCGAGTGCCTTCACACCGTCGGCGTTGAGCGAGGTGGTGCCCATTGCGCCGCCGAGAATGACCAACTTGTCATTTCCCTTGGCGAAATCGGACGCGACCTTCGGCGCCGCAATCGGATCCTCCGAATAAGCGATCAGCGTCTGTCCCTTGAACAGGTCGATGATCGATGCGGAGTCCGTGCCCTGAAGAGCGATTTTGGCGAGACGGTTCTTCGCGACTTTGACGGTGCCACCGGCAGCGCGCATTTTCGACCGAAGGTCGTTCATTTGCGCGACGGTGATACCGGCGTAGTGGGCCACGACGACTGAACCAGCGCCTGCAAAAGCACCATTCAGGCCCGTGACGAGTTCGCGTTTTTCCGCTCTGTCCACTGCCTATCTCCAGTTGACCCCTGGCCCCGCTAGTGGGACAGGCGTCGGGTTGCCTTTTTGCCGGCCGGGCCATCCATTACAGATCTCCCGAACGACGCTCGAGGATCCTGCCCCCTTTCGCCACATCGACGGCAAGCCGGAGATGCGCAGACAAAAGGCAAACACGGTTCGAACCTTTCATTGGAGCTTGTCGCTCCGTTGTCCGGTTTTCACCCGTCTCATGCAGGCCCAATTCAATTAAGGCTTCTGGGCCGCCTGCAATCTCGGACAGGATGTCCGGAAGCCTCTCGACTTCCGGTACCGGGCCGCCGACAAGTCGGAGGCCCGGAATTCACTTGCGGATCAGCGCCTTGGCAGCCGATCCAGATGTTCGTATCAAGACGCTGCGAGCGTCGAGACGTCGAGCTTGAGGCCCGGGCCCATCGTCGAGGTGACCGACACCTTCTTGACGTAGTTGCCCTTGGCGCCAGCCGGCTTTGCCTTGGTCACGGCATCGGCGAAGGCGCGGACGTTTTCTTCCAGCGCCTTGACGTCGAACGAGACCTTGCCGACGCCGGCATGAACGATGCCGGCCTTCTCGACGCGGAACTCGACAGCGCCGCCCTTCGATGCCTTGACGGCGGCGGCGACGTCGGTGGTGACGGTGCCGACCTTCGGGTTCGGCATCATGCCGCGCGGGCCGAGCACCTTGCCCAGACGGCCGACCAGCGGCATCATGTCCGGCGTGGCGATGCAGCGATCGAAGTCGATCGTGCCCTTCTGGACGATGTCGACCAGATCCTCGGCACCGACGATGTCGGCGCCGGCGGCGCGAGCCTCATCGGCCTTGCCGCCACGTGCGAACACGGCGACGCGGACAGAGCGGCCGGTGCCGTTCGGCAGGTTGACCACGCCGCGGACCATCTGGTCGGCATGGCGCGGGTCGACGCCGAGGTTCATCGCAACTTCGATGGTCTCGTCGAACTTCACCG
Source organism: Mesorhizobium sp. C416B (assembly GCF_030323165.1). Lineage (NCBI taxonomy): Bacteria > Pseudomonadati > Pseudomonadota > Alphaproteobacteria > Hyphomicrobiales > Phyllobacteriaceae > Mesorhizobium > Mesorhizobium sp. C416B. The sequence continues at coordinate 39,702 of NZ_CP100471.1, read as the reverse complement.
TCGAACGGTCCTTGAGCAGCTTCAGCGCCTCACCAAGGGCATAGGCCTTGTTGGGGTCGATGCCGTCGCGGGACTTCGATACACGCTTTGCAATCTTTGCCATGATCTCAGCCCACCACTTCCAGACCCATCGAGCGGGCGGAGCCCTCGACCATGCGCATGGCCGCCTCGACGTCGTTTGCGTTCAGATCCTTCATCTTCTGTTCGGCAATGGCGCGCACCTTGTCGCGACCGATCGTGCCGGCCTTGATCTTGCCCGGCTCTTTCGAACCCGAAGTCAAGTTCGCCGCCTTTTTCAGGAAGTAGCTCACCGGCGGCGTCTTCATGACGAAGGTGAAGGACTTGTCCTGGTAATAGGTGATGACGACCGGGATCGGCGATCCCTTTTCCATTTCCTGGGTCTGCGCGTTGAACGCCTTGCAGAATTCCATGATGTTGATGCCGCGCTGACCAAGTGCCGGGCCGATCGGCGGAGACGGCGTAGCCGATCCCGCTTTGACCTGGAGCTTGAGCTGGCCTGCAATTTTCTTAGCCATCTCTTTCCTGCCTTTATCTCATGCCGGCCCCAGTATCGGGAACACCGGCGGTTGCAGTCTGGTGGTGCGGTCCGCGCGGCCGGCTAAAGCCGCATTCGCCTCCCACCCGTTCATGGCCGCGCGCTTTCCGCGCCGCCTCCCCTTGCCGGCGAACCGGCGCAGGGTTTTCGGATCAGCCCTTTTCGACCTGTCCGAATTCCAGATCGACCGGCACGGCGCGCCCGAAGATCGAAACTTCCACCTTGAGCCGCGCCCGCTCCTCGTCCACTTCCTGGACGAAACCGTTGAACGAGGCGAACGGACCATCCGAAACGCGGATCGCCTCGCCGATCTCGAAAGTGACCGAGGGCTTCGGCCGCTCGACGCCTTCCTGAACCTGGTTCAGGATGCGCTGCGCCTCGGCTTCGGTGATCGGCACCGGCTTGGAGTCACCGAGGAAGCCGGTGACCTTCGGCGTGTTCTTGACCAGCGAGAACACCGCATCGGTCAGATTGGCCTTGAGCAGCACATAGCCCGGAAAGAACTTGCGCTCGGCATCGACCTTGCGGCCGCGGCGGATTTCGACGACCTTCTCGGTCGGCACCACGATCTGCTCGATATCGGCGGACAGGCCCTTCTGCTTGGCCTTGTTCTCAATGTCCTCGGCGACCTTCTTTTCGAAGTTCGAATAGGCGTGGACGATGTACCAGCGCGCGGTCATTTCAAGACTTCTCCGTAATCGCCGGACTTAATGGCCGAGGCTCAGTAACCGCTCGATCGCGTAGCCCATGGCCACGTCGGCGGTGAAGAAAAAGATCATCGCGATGACCGCGAATACGAGCACCATCACCGTCGAGATCATCGTCTCCCGGCGCGACGGCCAAGTCACCTTGGCGGTCTCCGCGCGGACCTGCTGGAGAAAGACGAAAGGATTTGTGGTTTTCGAAGCCATATGCCGCTCTGTCTTCAAGACCCGTTGGCCGGGTCTCCTGGATGATCCCGCTGGCCGGGACGTGCCGCCTGGGTTCAAGTCGGCGCCGAATCAGCGCCATTTCGCCCATGCAAATCGGACGCGTAAAGCCGGCTTCCCAGCTCCACGCGTCGCGTGTCTGTTGTGTCTACATAAAACCGATTCTTGATCCACGCAAGTGGCAAGTGTCCGCTTTATGACCAAACGCCGCCTCGGAACCATCCAGTCGTCCCGTCCCGGCTATCGGGGCCTTATGCCTCAGTTCGCCCAATATGGCAAGCCACCTGCCGTTTTTCAATGCCGGACCCCATTCCGGAGGATGCATCCGGAAGATCAGGCACGTGATTACAAGTTCGAGGAAATGGCGTTGAGGTCGAACCTGCGACCTGCTGTTTTGGAAACCAAATGAAGCGCACGCAAGATTGGAATCCAGCTGCCCATGCCGAGGCAGCTGGATCAACCCAAGGTTAGCTCAGGCGCAGGCGAGTTCGACCCCGGCCACTGCGCCGATTCCGCGTGGTGGGCGTGGGCGCGGCGCGATCACTGCCGGGCACGGGGGCGGGTCGTCGTCATCGTCGGGGCCGAAAGAACGGCCACTATGCCGCCAAGCTTTGAGAACGCTGCGGCGCGAGGAGGGTCGCCAAGGCAGCACCCGGCCTGAAGTCTCTTTCCCCAGCGTGGGTTTCTCATCCAGAGCCTTCAACGCCCTCAGAATCTGGTCGACAGGGATTACCGTGCCGTTGTCCAGGCGGCGCAAGGCAGGCTGGTTTTCCACCGCGCAGGCATCGGACGCCCACGAGGAAAGCAGTGCCCGCTTTTCTCCACGACTGAGGCGTGGATGGTTGATGACGTTGTCTGGATTGTCGAGCAGGCACAAAGAAGTTTCAATTTTGCCCGAGCGTGCCGCAGAAAGTGTCGGTGTCTCGTAGAAGTTGTCCATCTCCATTCTCCGCAATCTGGGCCTCCCGGCCGAAGCCGGGAGGCGGACCGCAGGGATAACTGAATCGGTACGATTAGGCCGCTTTGCGGGTGCGTTCCGTATCCTGGGCGATCTGCTTGCCGCCCACCTGAGCGTCGCCGGCCCCGATGCTGATGCGGCGCGGCTTCAGCTCTTCGGGAATCTCACGGACGATGTCGATGGTCAGGAGACCCTTCTCAAGGTTTGCTGCCTTGATCTTCATGTGGTCGGCAAGCTTGAACGTCTGCCTGAAACTGCGGTAGGCGATGCCCTAGTGCAGCAGCTGGCGTCCGCTCTGGTCATCAACCTTCTGGCCTACCACGACCAGTTCGGGTCCATGCTGGGTCAGCTCAACCTCATCCTGGCTGAAGCCTGCGATGGCCATCGAGATACGGTAATCGTTCTCGTCGACCTTCTCGATGTTATAGGGCGGCCAGTCCGGACGCGTGCCGCTGTCGAGCATGTCAAAAAGCCGGTCGAAACCGACGGTGGTCCGATAGAGAGTATCAAAGGTTCTCATAGCCACATCCTCCTTGAAGCAACATGGGTACAAGGGCGCCGCCCAGCAGCGCCGCCTTTTGCCAAGCCAATCGGCCTCGGCGGGAAACGAATTAGGAAGGGCCGAAAACGGGTTCAAGAGCCCTGTTCAGAAAATTTCAGAAGCCAGGCCAGCATCCCGCTTCCAATAATTCGCAGCCGCTGAAAAGCGGCCGGCGGCAGCAAAATAGGCCTATTCTGAATTGTGAACGCAAATGGCAATTGGCTCGCCAATGGCAGTTGAATCAAGGAAATCGGTTCGTGGAAATACGTCGACTTCGGCATTGCGCATCAGCGCTCTCGCTCTGCGCATGCCTTCGGAACGTCCCTCGTCGAGTACGCGGCTTCAGCCCAACCAAACGAGGAGCCAAAACAAGGCGTTTCTAAAATGCCGGATTCCAACGAGGAAAATGGCACGGGCAGCAGGGCTCGAACCTACGACCTGCGGTTTTGGAGACCGCCGCTCTACCAACTGAGCTATGCCCGTACGCGCGTTTCAGCGCAGGCGCTTCCTAAAAGCTTCCGGGCGCGCTGTAAAGAGTTGTCTGACGCGCTTTCAGATCCTTTGCCGGAAATCCGGATAGGTGATGACCAGCCCGTCCCTGCCGATCTCGATTTTTCGCCTGCCTGAAGCCGCATGCCGGCGCTCAGCCCCCGGCCGGAGGCTTGTACGGTCCGCCCGGCACACCCCAGCCCCAGGCCGGCATCGGTTCCGTCTGCGGGTCGCAGGTCTCGCCGAGGGTGGAGTTCATCTTGGCCAGCCGCGATCCCCACTCGACATAGCCGATGAAGGCGGAGCGGAATTCGGGATCGTCCGGCAGCCCGACCGCGTCGGCTGCATCGGCAAGCAGGCTGATCCAGCGGCGGCGCTGTTCCTCCGTCAAATGCTTGCCGAGATGATGCATGACCATCTCGCGGTGACCGCCAAATTTCTCGCTGTAGGTCTTCGGCCCGCCAAAAACCTCGCCGATAAAGGCCGCGACATGCGCGGGATGATCCGGCGACATGTGTTTGAACACCGGGCCGACCACCGGGTCGCGGGACACCTTGTCGTAAAAGGTTTCCGTCAGCCGATTGAGGGCTTCGATGCCGCCGGCCCATTCGTAGAGTGTCGGGATATCCTGGCTCATTCTCGATCCTCCCCCGGGCGACGCCTGCCACGACGATAGCGGAGAAATCGGGCATGGCTCAACCTGCCTCGATGGCCAGTTTCTGCGATGCCTACAGTTTGGCGGGCGACTCGGCCTTGGCTGTCGGCGGAAGCAAACAGTTGTCGGGCTTGGGTGAGGTTTTGCAAATAGCGGGGCCAGTTAGCGCCTCCACCGACTCCGGCCCGGTTGTCAGCCCGACTTTGAGCATCATGTCGGGCTCGAGCTGACGCTCGACCGAGCCTATCGCGGCGAACAGAGCTGGGTCCATCTCCATCTCCTCCAGGTAGGCTTTAACCAACTGCGTCTGTCCCCTCGAGGACATGCTGAGCCTCGCCTTGGGATCGACCAGCCTTTTGGCGCCGGCGGCAAGCATGAGCGCGCAGGCCGAATCGCACTCCACTCCAAAATCGCTAATCAGCCCGACATAGGCACCGTTATCGGCCAAGCAGCCTGCCTCGGGCGGGTCGCAGCCGACGATAGTGGTGCGAGCGACGGCGACGTCGAGCTTCCGTTCATGGATAAGCCTTCCCGCGGCCAGAGCGCTGAACAGGCTGCCCCCCTGTGAGCTGATCACCACCGGCAGCCGCCGGTTGCCAAGGGTGTCGAGCAACTGGCGCAACTTTTGCGGGGTCTGAGGCGTCATCGCGCCTTCCGCCGAGATCCATTCCGGGCAATCGGGATTGCAGAGCGAGTCTCTGCCGCGAACGACAACGAAGCGCATATCTGGCGTCGAATTCCCTGGCGCTGCCTGCAACGGCTTGGGAGCTGGAGCCTTGGCCGCCTGAGAAAGTGGGGGGCCGGTCTTTGCCTTGATCGCAGCCACCACGGCCGGCTTGGCAACAACCGTTTGCACGCCGGCTGGCTTGTTTGCCGGTATCTCCCGGCAATTCGGAGCCGGCGGGTCGAACATGCACAGACTTGCTCTGGTAAACAGCTCAAGAGTGTCCGTGCTGGTCGCCAGTTTCATCGTCAGCATATCGTGGAGGCTGATCTGCCTGATGTCGCTCGCCGGCGTCGCCTTCATCAAGTCCAGCACGCCCTGCCCGATACCCATCTCTCGGAGATAGGCCGAGATCTTTCTCGCGTACCCTTTACTCATCTCATAGGTCTTGTAGCTTTCACCCGGAGTGACGGTTTGCGTGGTGACCCGATATTTTTTTCCCCGTTTGACGCGATAGGTGGTCCGGTAGTGCGTGGTGGAGGGGAACCAGGTGGTCGTGATCTGGTGAACACCCAGATAGTTCCAGCCGCCGGCCACGCGGCGGACGCCACCGGCAAACATCAGCGGACAGGCGGAGTTGCAGCTGGCGCCATCAGACGCCCGGCCGAGATAGGCGGAACCTTTGCCGTAACTAAAACCACAACCATCCGTCCCGGGCCAACAGTCGGAAAACTCGGTCTTGCCTACGGCGATATCGAGCTTGTTCTTGCGGATTATCCGGCCAAGTTCGAGCGCTGCATTGACGTTGCCGCCAAAGGAATTGACGACAATCGGCAGTTTGCGGCTGCCGAGCTTCTTCAAGGTCCGCTTGAGCAGGGCTGGCGTGCCGGCTGCGATGTCGCCTTCGGCGGAGATCCATTCCGGACAATTGGGCTCGCAGCCCGGTGCGCTGCTGCGCGTGACGACAAACTGCATCTCCGAGCGATCGTCGGTCCATATCGTCGGATCGGTCGGATAGAGCACTCCCTGCAGAGGGAGCAATGTCTGCCATGTCCCGGGGGCGGCATCCTCGGCCTTCGCGGCGAAGGCAGCCATCGCCATCGCGGCCACCGTCGCCAGCCGAACCAGCCCGCGCCGCCACCTTGCAGCATTGTCTGAACGGTGTCCCCAAACCACGCCCGGCAAACCCCTCAATGCAATCCATAATAGTTGCGGCGACGGTGCTTGCAATAGCTTTGACCAACCGTGCAATACTTGTGCCGCGCAACGCCGGAAACAAAAAGGCAGCCCCAAAGACCGCCCTCTGCTGGTCGATCCGGCTGACACCGGCTCGACTATTTCTCGATGGTGATGACGACGCCGGCACGACGGTGCGGCCGCCTTGACGGAAGGCGAAGCAAGGCTTCTCTTCCATGACGATAGGCGCGATCAGCCATTGGACGACGGCACCACGCGGCAATTCTCAGGTTTCGGCGCCGACTTGCAGATGCTGGAACCCGTCAGCGCATCCACCGACTGGCGCCCGGTCGTCAGGCCAACCTTCAGCATCATGTCGGGTTCGAGCTGGCGCTCGACCGAACTGCCCTGGAGCGCCCTGAACAAAGCGGGGCTGATCGCCATCTCGTCGAGGTAGGACTTGACCGCCTGCTTCTGCCCCATCAGATAGAGGCTGAGCCGCGCCTGGGTACCGACAAGCCGCCTGGCGCCACCGGCCAGCATGAGCGCGCAGGCCGAATCGCAGTCGCCGTCGCCATCGACGCTCAGCCCGGCATAGGCGCCTTCCCTGGCCAGGCAATTCCACTCTGCCGGGTCGCAGCCGACGAAATCGGTGCGGGCAACGGCAACGTCGAGCTTCTTTTCATGGATGATCCGGCCCGCCGCCAGGGCGCCGGAGAGGTCGCCGCCTCGCGAGCTGATCACCACCGGCAACCGCCGGTTGCCAAGCGTGGCGAGCAATTGGCTGAGTTTCTGCGGCGTCTGGGGCGTAATCGCGCCTTGCGCTGCAATCCATTCCGGGCAGTCGGGATTGCAGAGCGGGTTGCTGCCGCGAACCACGACAAAGCGCATGCCGTCATCGTGCGGCGCGCTCTCCGGCTTCACCGGCAGCGGCGCAGCCTTTGCCACGTCCGGCAGGCCGCCGGCTGGCTTGTTCGCCGGTATTTCCCGGCAATTCGGAGCCGGAAGGTCCAGCCTGCACAGGCTTGCGCTGGTCAGCAGATCTGCAGCGTCTTCGCTGGTGACCAGCTTCATTGTCAGCATGTCGCTGAGGTCGATGTGCTGGATGTCGCTGGCCGGCGTGCTCTTCATCGTCTCGATGATGCTGAGGTCGACACCCATCTCCTTGAAATAGGCGGACAGCTTGCGCTCCACCCCCTTGCTCATCTCGTAGGTCTTGTAGCTGCCGGTGTTCTTGCGGCTGACGACCTTCTTGCTGATGACCCGCTTCTTGCCTTTCACGATCCGGTAGCGGACCTGATTGCACGTTCATCTGCACGATCGTGGTGGTGATCTGGTGGACGCCGAGATAGGCCAGCGGCCCGACCAGGCGCCTGGTGCCGCCGGCCAGCATCATTGGACAAGCGGATGCGCAATAGCTGCCGAGCACATAGGGGCTGCCGATATAGTGCGCGCCTCTGGCGTCGTTCTCCTTGCAGTTTTTCACCCCTGGCTCGCAGGCGACGAACCAGGTCCTTCCGACCGCGATGTCGAGCTTGTTCTTGCGTATCATCCGGCCCATGGCGATGGCCGCATCGACATCGCCGCCGGGAGAGTTGATGACGATCGGCAATTTGCGGCCGCCGAGCGTTTTCAGGGCAGCCTTGAGCAGCGCCGGCGACTTGGCCGATATCGCACCCTCGGCCGATATCCATTCCGGACAGCTCGGCTCACAGCCCGCCGCGTCGCTGCGCACGACGACGAACCGCATCGGCGGATCCGGATCCGGCTCTGAATTTTTTGTCTCGGCCGCCAAGGCGGCAGTGCCCATGGCAAGCATCGACACCAGGCAGATCAGCCCCAGTGCCCACCATGACCGACTATGCAAACGGTGCTGTGGAACCATCCGACCAAGCCCTCAATGCAATCTATACTGTAGAGGCTCACAGACTTGCAACAGAGATTGGGACCCCAAAACAGGCACATCTGGCCAACGAAAAAGGGCGGCCCGAGGGCCGCCCCTATCCGTTTCGATCCGGCGATGCCGGGCTCGATTACTCTTTGATGGTGACGACGATGCCGGCACCGACGGTGCGGCCGCCTTCACGGATGGCGAAGCGCAGCTTCTCTTCCATGGCGATCGGCACGATCAGCTCGACATCGACCGTGATGTTGTCGCCGGGCATAACCATTTCCGTGCCTTCCGGCAGCGACACGATGCCGGTCACGTCGGTCGTGCGGAAGTAGAACTGCGGACGGTAGTTGGTGAAGAACGGCGTGTGACGGCCACCTTCGTCCTTGGTCAGGATGTAGGCTTCGGCCACGAACTTCTTGTGCGGCTTCACCGTACCGGGCTTGGCCAGAACCTGGCCGCGCTCGACGCCTTCACGATCAACGCCGCGCAGCAGCGCGCCGATGTTGTCGCCGGCCTGGCCCTGATCGAGCAGCTTGCGGAACATCTCGACGCCCGTGCAGGTCGTCTTGGTCGTCGGACGGATGCCGATGATTTCCAGTTCCTCGCCGACCTTGACGATGCCGCGCTCGACGCGGCCGGTCACGACCGTGCCACGGCCCGAGATCGAGAACACGTCTTCGATCGGCATCAGGAACGGCTTGTCCAGCGGACGAACCGGCGTCGGGATATAGGCATCGACCGCAGCCATCAACTCGCGGATCGCATCTTCGCCGATGGTCTTGTTGGAATCTTCCAGAGCAGCCAGCGCCGAACCCTTGACGATCGGAATGTCGTCGCCGGGGAACTCGTTCTTCGACAGAAGCTCGCGAACCTCGAGCTCGACCAGTTCGAGCAGCTCGGCGTCGTCGACCTGGTCGACCTTGTTCAGGAACACCACGATCGACGGCACGCCGACCTGACGGGCAAGCAGGATGTGCTCGCGGGTCTGCGGCATCGGGCCGTCGGCGGCCGACACCACCAGGATCGCGCCGTCCATCTGCGCAGCACCCGTGATCATGTTCTTCACATAGTCGGCGTGGCCGGGGCAGTCGACATGGGCGTAGTGGCGCGCTGCCGTCTCGTATTCGACGTGCGCCGTCGAAATCGTGATGCCGCGGGCCTTCTCTTCGGGCGCCGCATCGATCTGGTCGTAGCGCTTGTATTCGCCAAAATACTTCGTGATCGCCGCCGTCAGCGACGTCTTGCCATGATCGACGTGGCCAATCGTGCCAATGTTCACATGAGGCTTGTTACGCTCGAATTTACCTTTTGCCATAGTCTCTTTCCTTGGACGGCCTTGACCTTCAGTTCAGTCGAATGCGGGGCGATTAGCGACTACGGCCGAAAAACACAAGTGCCTTGTGGCCGGGTGCGCTGTCCACTCGGTGCGAACCGATGATCCGATTGCGGGGATGTGGCACTGATATAGGAACGCGCGAACGGAAATGAAATGGGGGCTGCGGGCTCCAGCACCTGTTTGCTATTCCCGCTCATGTCCTGTCCCGCCCATGTCCTGGCCTTTGCCTGCCGGATGTGCAGCCGGCGCCTGGCCCATTGCCGCTGCGGCGGCGGTCTGATTTGGTTGCCCCATGCAATTCATACCGACCTCCATACGCGGCCCGCTGTTCATGATCGTTTCGACGGGGTCGTACCTCGTCAACGACACGATGATGAAGCTCGCCACAGCGGGATTGCCGTCCTATGAAGTGCTGTTCCTGCGCGGGGTCGCGGCCACGCTATGGGGCATGCCGCTGCTGTTCCTGCTGGGCTATGGCAGGCAGATCCCATTGATCTTCGACAAACGCGTGCTGCGCCGCAACCTGCTCGAGCTGGCGGCCATCCTTTGCTACGTCGTGGCGCTGGCCAACATGCAGATCGCCGATTCGACCGCGCTCGGGCAGATCACCCCGCTTTTGATGCTGGTCGGCTCCTCCATCCTGTTCGGCGAACGGATCGGCGGCGTGCGCATGGCGCTGATCGGGCTCGGCTTCATCGGTGCGCTTATGGTGGCCCAGCCGACCATGCAGGGCATCTCGGTCTATGCGTTGCTGGCGATCGGCAACGCGGCATTGGCGGCGGCGCGCGATCTTGCCGGCAGGCGGGTCGCGGCCGAGGTGCCGGGCATGATCGTCGCCATTTCCGCCGTCGTGGTGGTGCTGATCGGCGCGGGCGCCGCGCATCTCGTTTCCGAGCGCTGGGTGATGCCGGAAGCCCGGCACCTGCTGCTCATGGCCGGCGCCGGATTCTTCCTGATCTTCGGCCATTTCTTCATCTTCATGGCCTATCGCGTCGGTCCGACCGGCGTGGTGGCGCCGTTCTACTACTGCTTTACCGTCTGGGCGGTCATCTCAGGCGTGCTGGTATTCGGGCAGTTCCCGAATGCCCTGGCGGTCTGCGGCATCCTGCTGGTGGTCGCGAGCGGGCTGACCATCGTCTCGCTTGATGAACGCAAACGCAGGCTGACCGTCGTCGCCTGACCTTCAAGTCAACGCGTCGAAGCAGGTTTGGCCGTCCTGCGGTCAGCCAGTCGGCAGACTGGCGCCTAAAGCGTTCGCTTGCCGGAGAACTGGTGATAGGCCCACAGCACGACCACCGCGCCGATGACGGCGACGATCAGGCTCCAGATGTTGAGGCCGGTCACGCCCGTGGCGCCAAAGGCGCTGAAGATCAGCCCGCCGACGATGGCGCCGACAATGCCGAGCACGATATCCATGATCAGGCCCTGGCCGGTCTTATTGACGATCTTGCTGCCGATAAAGCCGGCGATGACGCCGAGGATAATCCAGCTGATAATGCCCATTTTTCCTCTCCATTCCCCCGCCGGCCGATCATGGTCACATGATTGTCAAAAGCTCAAGCCAACTTGAATTTCCGCCCGCATGCTCCATTGTAGCCGGCGGGACGGGCTTGGCCGTTATGGAGGATTGACCTATGGGACTTTTTGACAACGCCGTACCCGGCGGCAACATCACCAAACCGCTGATGATCGCGCTCGGCGCGCTGCTGGTGGGAAAGATGCTGAGCGGCAGAAGCGCCGAACAGACGAGTGCCGAAGAGACGGGCGAGCCCGCCCAGCCTCAAACGCCAGCCCCCACCGGAACCACGGCCTCAGGCGATGGCGGCCTGCTTGGCGGACTGGGCGGACTGCTCGACAAGCTCAAGACTGCCGGCCAAGGCAATGTCGCTGACTCCTGGGTCGGCACCGGACAGAACCAGCCGATCAACGCCAATGATCTCGGCAAGGCGATCGGCCCGCAGGTCATTCGAGAGATCGCGCAAAGGACCGGACTGGACGAGCAGGAGTTGCTCAAGCAATTGTCCACAGCCCTGCCCGGCATTGTCGACAGACTGACGCCGAACGGACAGGTGCCGCAGCAACACCAGGTCGCGTCCGCTTTCAACAGCTAGACTTCTGCGCCTGCATCACGCGCAAACACGCCCGGCACCGCCTTGCGGCTGTCGGGCGTTGCTCCGACCAGCGCGGCGAACCGCCTGGCAGTCGACGCATCGACCGGCGTGTAGACGGAAACCGAGAAATCACTGTCGCGGCCGCCCGGCTGCAGCGTGGCGAAATCGAACGACATCGCGCCGGCGACAGGGTGCCGGATGGATTTCCGCCAGATCGGTGGCTCGGCGATGTCGCGGCTGTTCCAGCACGCGACGAACGCTTCGCTTGCCGCTTCCAGTGACGAAAGCAGCGCGGCCAGCACCGGATCGCGAGGCATGGCGACTGTGGCAAGCCGGAACTGCGCGACCGCCGAGCGCGAAACCTCCGGCCAGTCGACAAAGCGCTGCCGCCATTCCAGGTCGAGAAACAGCCGGGCGAGCAGGCTGCCGGACCACTCATCATCCGTCTCGAAATCCCCGAGCAGCACCGCCGCCGGGTGGTTCCAGGCGACGACCTGCCAGTAGCGGTTGACGACATATGCCGGGTGCGGCGCCAGCCCGTCGAGCAGGCTTAGCAGCGGCGCGCTGGGCAGGCCTTGCTCGCCGAGCCGGTTTCGCCAATCGAGATCGGGCCGCGCCAATTGGAAGAGATAGGCCTGCTCCGACCGGCTCAGTCTCAGCACCCGCGCCAGCGAGCGAAGCACCTGCGGCGACGCGTTCACCTCCCGTCCCTGCTCGAGCCAGGTGTACCAGGTGGTGCTGATCCCCGCCTCGGCGGCGACCTCTTCGCGCCTGAGGCCCGGCGCCCGGCGGCGGCCATTGGCGCCATCGATCCGCGGCAAGCGGCCCCGCCGCTCGCGCAGGAAGCGGGCAAGCTCATCGCGCCGTGGGCCGTCGTATGGCATGCAGTCACCTCCGATACCAGTATAAGCTATAGTCTTGTACTACTTTAAAGGAAAGCTAGGTTGCGGGCGACCGAACATCAGCCCACGGGACTTCGACAATGAACGCGCTCAATGAAATCCGTCAGATCGACTACACCGTCATCTTCGCCCGCGACATGGCCGCCATGCGGCACTTCTACGGGGATGTGATGGAATTTGATCTGCAGCGCGAACTCGGCGACAGGTGGATCGAATATCGGGTCGGCCCGAACACGCTGGCCTTGACCAGCCTCGGCATGATGTTCAACGACACGCCGCAGCAGCGGGATGCGCTGTCGCTGCAGCTGGCATTCCGGGTGGCGCCGGAGATGGTCGCTGCCTGCGCCGAGGCGCTTCAGGCCAAGGGCGTGCAGCCGGTCCTGCCGCTCACCGACCAGGAATGGGGCCACAGAACAGTGTTCTTCCGCGATCCGGACGGCAACGTTGTCGAGATATTCGCTGAGATCTGATGCGGAGTGGGGAGTTTGGAGCGGGTAGCGGGAATCGAACCCGCATATTCAGCTTGGAAGGCTGCTGCTCTACCACTGAGCTATACCCGCATCGTCCTCAAGGTTCGCGGGCTGGCAGTGGTGGAGAGGGTTGGATTCGAACCAACGTAAGCTAAGCTAACGGATTTACAGTCCGTCCCCTTTAACCACTCGGGCACCTCTCCAGCCTGCCGTCGAAGCCTTGCAACGAGGCATTCTCGCCGATCAGGTCGAAACCAGGGTTTTGTCCGAAATCAGCGAAGCGCCTTATGGCGGCAAGGCCAGTGGGTGTCAACCGCACCCCAAGGCAAAATGCGCTGAATTTGACAGCCTGCCCGGCAAGCTGGGTTTCTGCCTGTATCCACAGCCCGGCGACGCGGCTATAGAAGCCGGCCATGAGCAATGACAACACGCCCAAGACCGCCAAAGACACCCATTACGCCAAGCTGCGCCGCGCCCATCGCGACGAGAAGGCCGGCGGCGCGCCCGCCTTCCGGCCGCGCCAGCCGGTGCCGCCGGGCGAAAACGCCGCCGACGGGCTGGTCAGGCTCTATGGCCTGCATACGGTGCGCGCGGCGCTCGACAATCCGCGGCGGAAGATCCGTAAAATGCTGGTGACGCGCAATGCCGCCGAGCGGCTGGCGATCGCCGACCTCGCCGCTTTGCCGTTCAAGGCCGAACTCGTCGAGCCCAAGGAGATCGACAAGATCACCGGTTCGGATGCCGTGCATCAGGGCGTGCTGATCGAAGCCGAACCGTTGAAGCCGAAACGCCTCGACACGCTCGGCGACACGAAACTGGTGCTGGTGCTCGACCAGGTCACCGACCCGCACAATGTCGGCGCCATATTGCGCTCGGCGGTCGCCTTCGGCGCCGGCGCACTGATCACCACGGCCCGCCACAGCCCGCAGGAATCCGGCGTGCTGGCCAAATCCGCCTCCGGCGCACTGGAGCATATCGACCAGATCGAGGTGAAGAACCTGGCCGACGCGCTGGGACAGCTGCACGATGCCGGCTTCCAGACCATCGGCCTCGATTCGGACGGGCCGGCCGAACTCGAAACGAGTTTTTCAGGCGAAAAGATAGCCCTGGTGCTCGGCGCCGAAGGCAAGGGCCTGCGCCAGAAGACGCGCGAGACGGTGACGACACTCGCCCGCCTCGACATGCCCGGCGCCATCCGCTCGCTCAACGTGTCGAACGCCGCGGCGGTGAGCCTTTATGCGGCACGGAAGTTCCTTGGAGGGTGAATGGTGAAATAGTGAATGGGAAAGCGTTCTTACCGTCACCAATCACCATTCACTATTCACCATTCACTATTCACCCACTTCATGCCCCGCCATCCGCTCCAGCGCCCGCACCAGCGCCGAATGATCCTCTTTCGCCCCGCCATTCGCCGCGCACGAGTTGAACAGCTGCTGCGTGGTCGAAGTATTCGGTAGCGAAACTCCGAGCGCCTTGGCGCCTTCCAGCGCCAGGCTGAGATCCTTCTGGTGCAGTTCGATGCGGAAGCCCGGCGCGAAGGTGCGCTTTATCATGCGCTCGCCATGCACCTCGAGGATGCGCGATGCCGCCAGCCCGCCCATCAGCGCCTGCCGGACCTTGGCGGGGTCGGCGCCGGCTTTTGCGGCAAAGACCAGCGCCTCGGCGACCGCCTCGATGGTCAGGGCTACGACGATCTGGTTGGCAACCTTGGTGGTCTGGCCGACGCCGTTCGGGCCGACAAGCGTGACGTTCTTGCCCATCTTTTCGAACACGGGCTTGGCGCGCTCGAACGCCTTGTCCTCGCCGCCGACCATGATGGTCAGCGACGCCGCCTTTGCGCCGACCTCGCCGCCCGACACCGGCGCGTCAAGATAGTCGCAGCCGAGATCGTTGATTTCCTTGGCGAAAACCTTGGTCTCGATCGGCGAGATCGAGCTCATGTCGATGACCAGCTTGCCCTTGCTCAGGCCGGAAGCGACACCGTTCTCGCCGAACAGCACCTCGGCTACCTGCGGGGTGTCGGGAACCATGGTGATGATGATATCCGCGGCCTTCGCCACTGCCGCGTGGCCGGTGATGCTTCTCAAGCCCTTGGCGACGAGATCGGCCGGCGGCTTCGAGCGGTGGTCGCTGGCAATGACGGCGTAGCCGGCATCCAGGAGATGCCCCGCCATCGGCGCGCCCATGATGCCAAGGCCGATGAAGCCGATGGTTTCCATTGTTGTCTCCTTTGTTGAGGCTGAGTTCCTTCGCGCCCCCCTCTGGCCTGCCGGCCATCTCCCCCACTTGTGGGGGCAGTTTCGGCGCCTCGCTCACCCTGCAATGTTGGGGAGCGAAAGCCGGGATGACGTCCGATCTCCCACCTGTGGGGGAGATGGCCGGCAGGCCAGAGGGGGGCGCGAAGGAACGCGAGTTCGACTGCGCCTAAGCCGCGGCACTCCCCTGCCCGTTAAGCTCCCGAAACCACCCCAGCCCAGCCTCCGTCCCCGCCTTCGGTTTGTATTCCGCTCCGACCCAGCCGGAATAGCCGGTCCTGTCGATATGCTCGTAGAGGAAGGGATAATTGATCTCGCCCGTCCCCGGCTCGTGACGGCCGGGATTGTCCGCAAGCTGGATATGCGCGATGCGGCCGAGGTTGGCCTCGATGGTACGGGCGAGATCCCCCTCCATGATCTGCATGTGATAGATGTCGTATTGCAGGAACAGGTTCTTCGAACCGACGCGCTCGATCAGCGCCAGCGCCTGCTCCGAATAGTTCAGGAAAAAACCCGGTATGTCGCGCGTGTTGATCGGCTCGATCAAAAGCCGGATGCCGGCCTGCTCCAGTTTCTCGGCTGCAAACGCGAGGTTCTCGGCTAAAGTATTTTCCAGCACCGAACGATCCACGCCCTGCGGCGCGATGCCGGCGAGGCAATTGACCTGCTCGCAGCCGAGCGCATGGGCATAGCTGATCGCCTTGGCGATGCCTTGCCGGAATTCCGGCGCGCGGTCGGGCAAAACCGCGATGCCGCGCTCGCCCTTGCCCCAGTCGCCGGCCGGGAGGTTGAACAGCACCTGTGTCAGGCCGTTCTTCTTCAGCCGGGCCGCGACCACGTCAGGCGTATGATCATAGGGGCCGATATATTCGACGCCCTTGAAGCCGGCGCGGGCTGCGGCATCGAAGCGATCGAGGAACTCATGCTCGCCAAAGAGCATCGACAGATTGGCTGAAAAACGCGGCACTCTTTTTCTCCTTCTTCTGCTTGGCCCTAGGCGTGTTGAGATTCAGGTCGGGCAGAGTCGAAAACGGTGACTTTCGAGAACCGGAGCGGAACGTACTTTCTGTACGTGAGCACCGGAAGCGCAGGAAGGCGCCGTTTGCAGGCCTGTCTCACCTGAATATCGGCGCGCCTAATCGAGCAACACAATCGCCGTCGGCGCATCCTCATGGCTTTCGGCAAGGTCCTCGAATTCGGTGATCTTGTCGATTTCCGTGCCCATGGAAATGTTGGTGACGCGCTCGAGGATGAATTCGAGCACCACCGGCACCTGGTATTCCTTCATCAGCCGCTGCGCTTCCTTGAACGCGCCGGCGAACTCTTCCGGTTTGCGCACCCGGACCGCCTTGCAGCCCATCGCTTCTGCGACCGCGACATGGTCGACGCCGTAGCCGGCCTCCGGATCGTTGTCGCGGTTGACGTTCTCGAAGGCCAGGCTCACCTCGAAATCCATCGCAAAACCGCGCTGCGCCTGGCGGATCAGGCCGAGATAGGCATTGTTCACGACGACATGGATATACGGCAGTTTGTGCTGTGCGCCGGCCGCCAGTTCCTCGATCATGAACTGGAAGTCGTAGTCGCCCGACAGCGCCACGATGGTGCGATCCGGATCGGCGGCGCGCACGCCAAGCGCTGCCGGCAGCGTCCAGCCGAGCGGGCCGGCCTGGCCGCAATTGATCCAGTTGCGCGGCTTGTAGACATGCAGGAACTGCGCCCCGGCGATCTGCGAGAGGCCGATCGTGGTGACGTAGGTGGTGTCACGGCCGAACGCCTTGTTCATCTCCTCATAGACGCGCTGCGGCTTCAGCGGCACCTGCTCGAAATGCGTCTTGCGCTTCATCGTCTTCTTGCGGGTCTGGCATTCCTTCGCCCAGCCCGACCAGTCGCGCAGCTTTCCTGCCGTCTTCCATTCGGTGGCGACGTCGAGCAGCATCTTCAGTGCCGCACCGGCGTCCGAGACGACGCCGAGATCCGGCGCGAACACCCGGCCGATCTGGGTCGGTTCGATGTCGACATGGATGAATTTCTTGCCCTTGGTGTAGACATCGACCGAACCGGTGTGGCGGTTGGCCCAGCGATTGCCGATGCCAAAGACGAAATCGGCTTCCAACATGGTCGCATTGCCGTAGCGATGCGAGGTCTGCAGCCCGCACATGCCGGCCATCAGCCGGTGGTCGTCGGGGATCGCGCCCCAGCCCATTAGCGTCGGGATGACCGGCACGCCCGTTATCTCGGCGAATTCGATCAACAGATCCGACGCATCGGCGTTGATGATGCCGCCGCCGGCGACGATCAGCGGCTTTTCCGCGGCATTGAGCATCGCCAAGGCCTTTTCGGCCTGGGCGCGCGACATTGCCGGCTTGAACGGGACCAGCGGTTCATAGGCATCGATATCGAATTCGATCTCGGCCAATTGCACGTCGACCGGCAGGTCGATGAGCACCGGGCCCGGTCGCGACGAGCGCATCAGGTGAAATGCCTTCTGCAGCGCCATCGGCACGAGATAGGGCTCCATGACCGTGACCGCCCATTTGGCGACGGGTGCGGCTATGGCGGCGATATCGACCGCCTGGAAATCCTCCTTGTTGAGCCGTGCCCGCGGCGCCTGACCAGTGATGCACAGGATCGGGATGGAGTCCGCCGCCGCCGAATAGAGCCCGGTGACCATGTCGGTGCCGGCCGGGCCCGACGTGCCGATGCACAGCCCGATATTGCCTGATTTAGCTCTCGTGTAGCCCTCGGCCATATGCGAGGCCGCCTCGACATGGCGCGCCAGGATGTGGCGGATCGAGCCCCTCGCCTTCAGCGCCGAATAGAACGGATTGATCGCCGCGCCCGGCACGCCGAAGCCGCAGGAAATGCCTTCCTTTTCGAGAACGAGAACCGCTGCATCGACAGCGCGCATCCTGGCCATGTCCAGCCTCCTCAAGATTGTTGGTTGGTTGACAATGCCAGTGTCGTTTTCATTTTTCAATTTTTTCAGAATAATTTTTCATTTCGAGAAAACCCCTTCTATACACTGATTCCAATGGCTTTTTCGTTTTCCATGAATCCGGCCATCAAAATTGATGAAAAAGTTTTTCATTGCGATTTCGGCGAAACCGGCGACAATGCCGCCATGGAAACCAGCGAAAAACGCCAGCGCGGCCGGCCGCGCGCTTTCAACGGTCCGTCCGAGGCCGGTTCTGTACAGTCGCTCGACCGGGCCTTGCGCATCTTGGCCATCGTCGCCGAAGGCAGTGGCCTGTCGCTGAGCGAGATTTCGGCGCGTAGCGAGCTCGCGGCGTCCACCGCCTACCGCATGCTGACGACGCTGCAGAACCACGGCATGGTCGAGTTCGATACATCGGACCAGCTGTGGTCGATCGGCGTCGAGACCTACCGCATGGGTGCCGCCTTCCTGCGCCGCCGCAAGCTTGTCGACCGGGCCCGCGTGGTCATGCAGGAATTGATGGAGAAGACCGGTGAAACCGCCAATCTCGGCGTCGCCGAGGACGATTGCGTCGTTTTCGTCAGCCAGGTCGAGACCCATCAGGCGATCCGCGCCTTCTTCCGCCCGGGCACGCGCAGCTCTTTCCATGCCTCGGGCATCGGCAAGGCGGTGCTGGCGCAGCTCGAGCCGGAACGCGTCGCCGCCATCCTGCGCAAGTCGGGCCTGCAGCGCTTCACCGACAAGACGCTGTCCGACATTTCGGCGCTGGCCCATGACCTGGCTGTCATCAAGCACCGTGGCTGGTCGGTCGACGACGAGGAGCGGCATCCCGGCATGCGCTGCGTGGCCGCCGCCATTTTCAACGAGTTCGGCGAGCCGATCGGCGGTGTCTCGGTCTCCGGACCGACGGTGCGGGTGACGATGGAGCGGCTGGACGAGATCGGGCCGCTGGTGCGCGACGCCGCCGCTGAGGTGACGAGGATGATCGGCGGGTTCCGATTATAATGCGGAGAACGCTTCAGCTTTTGCTCGCCGCTTCACTGTGCGGATGCGTGGCGACGGCGCCCGAACCCGCCCCTGTCTCCCAGCAAGTCAGCGAGATTCCGATCTCGCTCGCTTTGGAGGAGACAATCACGATCGGCATTCGCCAGCATTTGCAGGATCCTGTATCCGCCAAATTCGGGACGATGCGCGCCGGCGAGCGGACGCTCAACGGCCGCCGGGAAATCGTGGTCTGCGGCCATGTCGCCGCGAAGTCATCGTCCGGTGGTCATACAACAGACCAACCGTTCGCCGCCAAGATCTATCCGGATGAAGGAAGCAGCTTCGAACTCATCGCCATGGGCGATCAATCGCTGAATGCGAGCGGTGGTGTTGTCGGCACCTGCCATGCAGCCGGATTACCGATCTCCAAACCGTAGCTGACACTGCCACGCGCTCAAATGTAGGAAAGAGGGGCTGCGTACAGCCCCTCCTTCTTGTGGGGAGCCTCCTCTTAGAGGCGGCAATAGTGGCGGTAGCCGTCATAGCCGACATAGGTGTCGGAGTACGGATCGTAGCTGGCGTAGCGATTGGCGCAGCGGCGGACGTGCCAGGAACCACCCTCGTCGTCGACATAGACGGTGCGGGGCTGCTGGTTGAGCAGGCTGCCGAGCACGAAGCCGCCGACGCCGGCGGCGATGCCGATGCCGATTTCGCGGTTGTGGTGATGGCTGTGGGCGGCCGAGGGCTGGACGGTGCCGACCAGCGAGGTGGCGGCGACGGTGCTGGCGATGAGGGCAGAAGCGATTTTGCGCGTGAACATGACGATCTCCTTGTTTCGTTGCGAGAGGCGATCCATCCGCCTCTTGATCATCTGTCGTTTCGGCGCGGAAAAAGGTTCGAAAGAATTTGGGATTTTCTTGAAGGCCGGAAATCAGCCGATGGAAACCAAGATCTGATCGATCGAGCGCTCAACGCAAAAAAGGGCGGCCGAAGCCGCCCTTCCGCGAGGCAGGTCGTCTCGCTCAAAGGAAGATGATCACCTTGCCGTGGTGATGATGATGCTTGTGGTGATGGTGCTTGTGTTGATGGTTCCACCACCACCAAGGCTTGTCGTGGTGCTTGTGATGATGGTGGTGGCTGTGAGCGGAGGACGACTGCACGGTGCCGGCGAGCGCGCCGGTGGCGACGAGAATGGCGACGAGGCCTGACGTAAGAGTGCGCTTCAACATGATGATCTCCCTGGTCGAGGCGACCATTCGCCTCTGGAGATCAGTCGTCGCGGTGCGGCGAAAGGTTCGAAGGTTTCAGCGAGTAGCGAGTAGCGAGTAGCGAAATGGCTTTCGGGAGTTAAGACTTCCCTATTCGCTACTCCCTATTCGCTATTCGCTCCCGTCACCCCATGCCCGTAACGTGCCGCAGCCAGAAGGCCAGCACGATGAAGCCGATGATGGTGGCGACGCCGGTCCAGTCGATCTTGGCGCTCTTCACATCCTTGATGAGCTTCACCACGAGAAACCAGGCGATGACGACAAGCGGCAGGATGATGACAAGTCTGATCATGCGACACCCCGTTCGATGCGTTTGCACCTGAGAGATATGTAGGGATCGCATTGGCGGTTTTCAGCATGGCGGCCCGCCCACCTCGGCGGGGTCCATTAGCGATCGAAAACGGAGTTTTGTCTTTACTGGCGCACGAAATATGCTAACCGGAGCGCCGTGCCCTTGTAGCTCAGCTGGTAGAGCAGCGGTTTTGTAAACCGAAGGTCGGCGGTTCGATTCCGTCCGGGGGCACCACCCTTCACTCTTCGAGCTTCGGGTGGCAGGCCACTCGAAGCTCGTTAGACGAAGGAGGACTGCCGACGGTTCTATTCTGCGGAGCTGGCAGCACGACATCAGGCCAACTCGCAGCCGTCGGACCTTCTAGGAAAATGTGGCAGCCTGTATGGCTGCCGTATCGCCGAACGTGTTCCTCACCCTAACCGACCTGTAGACGTAGGCGGCCCAGATCCCTGTGACTATGAAGGATGCCAAAGGTGTAACCAGAGCTCCTCCGGCAAGCAAACGGTTTACCGGGACACCAAGCACAGTCGATATCCAAACTGTGTCCAGTACGAACAAGAGAGGGATCGCGAACCACAGACATATGAACAGCTGCGGAAAGCGGTGGCTTCGCCGCAGCATCGAAACAAGCACGACCAGCTGAAGCACCAGAAATGCCAGATTGAGGGCTGCCTCGCCATAGATGGCCAAGGCCCCGTTGGGCACTGTAACAAGCTGTTGGTAGGTTTTGACCAGACTGGCCATATCGACAAGTGTGCGCAACGGCGAAAGGGACAGGCTGATCGCCAGCAGGATCAGCCAGCCGCCGAACCCCACGAGGTCATCTGGGCTCTGTGAGGATTTGCGCGACGACCGGACGGCGAAGAAAACCGGCACGCCAATCAGCAACAGAAGTATCGCCCAATGCCACATTTACCCACCCTCGAATGCATCCCTGGGTTGTTTAGCTCGCACCTCTGGATTGTGCAAGCGTTTTTACAGAGATCAAGGCATCGTAGAGATTTTCGGGTTTAGGTTTGCAGAGGACGCTTTCGTCGCTCGCAATGGCCGCATCTCACCCCAAGTCAAAATGCCGCGGAAAGGCCTGGTGCAGCAGGAGCAGCATGGTCTTGCGCAGCACGTCGGTGTCGCGGCTGGACGGGTTGAGATGGTCCCAATACCAGGCGCCATGCACCAGATAGTTCAGGCTCTCCGACAGCGTGTCTATGTCGACGCCGGTGTAACCGCCGCTGCGTGAAATCTCGATCAGCAGCTCGCGCGCTTCGGCCGTGTAGGCGAGATCGCTCGGCAGGCCGATTTCATTGTAGATCTGCATGCTCTTGCGGTCGCTGGAAAACACGACGAAGACCGAGACCCATTTCGGATGCTGCCGGGCAAAGCGCTGCGCGCAATCGACCGCGCCCAACACCCGCTCCACCGGCGACAGGCCGGGCGCCCGCACCAGCGTCAGCCACAGCGCGTCATATTGGTCGCTGAGATATTGCAGGACGGCCCGGAACAGGTTCTCCTTGCTGCGAAAATGAAAGACCACCAGTGCGTTGGACGAGCCGACATGCTCGGCAATGCGCTGCATGGTGACGCTGGCCAGCCCCTCCTCCGCGATGAGCTCGATGGTGGCGTCGATGATGCGCTGGACGCTCGCTTCGCCGCGCTCGCGCCGGCGGTCCTTGGGCGCGGCGTCGTTCGCCGCACCCTTGGCCGCCTTGCTTTTTCCCGCATCCGGAGTGGCTATGCGTTGCGCCATTGTCGTCAGGCCTTTCCCCGGCGGCCGAAACATCCCGCCGCTGCCTTGGCATGCCGGCGCCCTGCGGACTCACAGCGCCGGGCGTGTCCCGGCATTCGTGTACCACTGACCACGAGCCGTCTCATAGGCCATACCCGCCCGGAACACGTCAGCGTCGCTATAGGTGCGGCCGACAATCTGGATGCCTGTCGGCACGCCGTTGGCGGCGCGGCCCGACGGGATCGACAGAACCGGGCAGCGGCTCAGCATGTTGAACGGCGTCGTCATCACCCAGCCCAGCGACGGGTTCACCTCTCGTCCATTGATCTCGACCTTGCCTTTGGTCTGATCGAATTCCGCCGGCACTGCGGGAAGCGCATTGGTCGGGCAGATCAGCACGTCGTATTTTTCCAGCAAAGGCCCCAGCGTCAGGTACATCCTGGCCGCCACATCGAGCGTCGCGACAAAATCCGTCGCCTTCGACTTCTGCCCGTCCTGCGCGAACTGCCTGGCATAGCTGGTCATGTCCTTGCCGTTCTTGGCGAGCAGCGGCGACAGCGAGGCGCCGAAGAGATGTTCGAGATAGGCCATGCCGGCCTTGAGCACCTCGTCGCCCCAGCCGAGGTCCACCTCCTCGACGGTGGCGCCGAGCGAGCGGAACACATCGCAGGCAGCGAGCGTGTTCTTGCGCACGTCCGCATCCACCTCGAAGGACCCGAGATCCATGGAGAATGCGATCTTCCAACCCTTGATCGGCTTGTAGTCGAGCGGCAGGCGCAGTTTCGGGCGCAGCGTGGCGATGTCGAGCGGGCTCGGCCCGGCCATGACGTTCTGCAGCAGGATCGCATCCCCGACGTTTCGGGCCAAGGGCCCGGTGTGGCAGAAAAAATCGAGATTGAACGGCGGCTCATCGGGATTGCGGCCGTAAGGCGGCTTGAAGCCGACCAGGCCGCAGGCCGAGGCAGGGATGCGGATTGAGCCCGCTATGTCCGAGCCGGTTGCGATCGACGACGTGCCGGAGGCCAGCGTTGCCGCCGAACCGCCCGACGAACCGCCCGGCGTGAAATCCGGGTTCCAGGGGTTGCGCGTGACGCCCCAGCGCTTCGACCAGGTATAACCGGCGCAGCTGAATTCGGGCGTCGCGGTGCGGGCGTGGACGATGCCGCCGGCCTTCATGACACGCTCGTTCATGGTCGAGGTATGGCCGCCAATGGCGTCCCCGGACAGCAGCGAGCCATGCGAGGTCGGCTTGCCCTTGATGTAGCTCTCATCCTTGATGCCGATCGGCAGGCCCTCGAGCGCGCCGGTCCTGGCGCCTCTGGCGTATTTCGCCTCGGCTTTTCTGGCGAGATCCATCGCCTCGTCGAAATGCGTGAAGGTGAGGCAGTTGATCGTCGCCTTGGTTGCCTCGGCGCGGCGGATGGTGGCCTGCATCAGTTCCAGAGGCGACAGTTTCTTCGCCTTGAACAGCCGCAACGCCTCGCTGGCCGGCATGTAGCAAAGGTCGAGATCGGACATAAAAAATCTCCCGCGGCGGCTTTACGGCATCTGGCATTGGGGATGGCCGAGCCGCGATGCGCGGCCCGATGTTGGTCAGCTTCGGCCGGCGGCGCTGCTATTTCTGCAGATCGGTCCAGATCCTGGTGTAGAGCGCCTGGACGTCGGCGGGACAGGCCGACATGAATTGGCCCTTGTCGGCAAATTCGGCCGGAACATCCACTTCGGGCGCGCCCTTCATATCGGCCGGCAGGAAGGGCTCGGAGCCCTTGATGCCATTGGCGTAGTGCGCGAAGGCCGAGATCATCGCTGCATTCCTGGGGTCCATGATGAAATTCTGGAAGAGCTTGGCGTTCTCGACGTTCTTGGCATCCTTGAGCACCGCGACATTGTCCATCCAGATTGGAAAGCCCTCCTTGGGATAGCCGTAGACGATCTTGTCGTTCTCCAGCCGCTCGCGCAGCGATATGCCGTTCCAGTTGACGCCGGCGGCAATGTCGCCCCTGCCGAGACCGTCGACGGCCGCATAGTCGAGCGACAGCCATTTCGCTTTCGCCTCGATGAGCTTGTCATGCACCTTTTTCAAAAGCACCTTGTCGTCGGTGCAGTACTTACCGCCCTCATAGGCAATGGCGAGGAACATGATGTCTCCCATTTCGGGCACGACATTGATCTTGCCCACGAGTTCCGGCGGCGGATCGAGGAAAATCGCCGAGGTGTTCGGATCGCCCGCATAGACCGATTTGTTGACCGAGATGCCGGTCGTGCCCCATTGCCACGGCACCGAATATTTGCGGCCGGGGTCGAACGGCACGTCGACCCATCTCGGATCGACGTTTCTAAAGTTCTCCATCGTGTTGGGATCGGTTTCCAAGAGCAGGCCTTCGCTGATCCAGATCGGCATCACGCTGGCCGATGGAACGACGATGTCATAGCCGGAAGCGCCCTGGCGGACCTTGGCCAGAGCCGTATCGTTGGAGTCGTAGTCGGTGACGGTAACCTTGACCTTGTAGGTTTCCTCGAACTTCTTGATCAGGTCCGGGCTGGTGTAGTTGCCCCAATTGTAGATTTGGAGTTCGCCCTCGGCGCGGGCAATGCCGGTCATCGCCAGCAGCGACAGGCCGAGCGCCGTGGCGGTCGATTTCAACTGCATGCTTGTGTCTCCCATTGTTGGGACCGGCGGGATTGCGCCTCGAGTCCCTAAGTTCCCTTCGTCCTGGTGATCATTCACCGGCGAATGCCGGCTGACCAACTCGGTATCTCGGGCAACGGTATTAATTACTAAACATACAGTCAATATCTTTTAGCGACACAACTGCATCATCGGCACCGGCAGTGCGCCGGCGAAGCCGACATGATATGGTCAAGGTTGGGCCATTGATGAATTGGGGCAAGCCGTGGCGTGAGCGCCGCAGCCTGCAGGGCTTGGATCACGGTCATGCGCCTTTTTCTGGCGGTCGTGCTGCTGATGACCATGGCGCTCTTCTCCGCTGCGCGCGGCGAAGAGCGGATAGCGCTGGTTGTCGCCAATCCGGCCTCTGAGGGCTCACCGGCAATCGCCAACGCCGACCTCAGTGCCGAACTCGTTGCAGCGACACTACGATCGCTTGGCTTCACCGTCCGGCAGGTGTCGGATGGCGACCGCGCCGATGTCGCGCGCGCCATGCATGATTTCGCCCAATCCCTGGCCAAACCGGACTCCGTCGGCATCTTCTACTATGTCGGCCACACCGCGCAGGCCAACGGCAGGAACTATTTACTGACGCGCGGCACCCGGATCGATTCAAAGGAAACGGTCGACCAGACGGCATTGCCCCTCGATCTGTTCATGCAGGCGCTCGAGGCAACCCCGACATTGAAGGTGGTTCTGCTCGACAATCCCGGCGATGGCCACAACCCTACTTCCGGCGTGATGCAGGGTCTGGCGGCGGTCGATCCCCTCACCCACGCCATCGTCGCTCTGTCGGCCAAACCCGGAACCGTTGCACTGGGCGAAGCCCGCCCCGTCACCGTATTTGCCGATGCGCTCACCGCTGCGCTGGTCAAGCGCGGCGCGGACATAGCCATCATCCTCGCCTCGGTCAGGCAAACCACTATCGACAAAACGTCAGGCGCCCAGTGGCCATGGATGGCATATGGCCGCTCGGCAGACGCTGCCTTTGTGCTGACGCCGGACCAGGTGGCCGGCGCGGCACCGGCGCTGCCGCTTGTGCCGGAACCGGCACCGCCGGCGATGGCGAGCGGCGGCTACATCTCCGGGAGTGGCGGTTGGGAGCCTGATGGCAGCGACTACGCCGATGGCAGCGGTCAGGAGCCCTACCCCATGGACGTTGCACCGGGCTCCGGCAGTCCCGATGCCGCGATGGGCGACAGCGCCAAGGAGGCGGCGCTCTACGAGGAATACAAACGCCAGGAACAGCAGCGCCAATTGCAGGAAGAGCAGGCTCGGCAACGATACGAAGAGGAAAAGCAACGTCTTGAAGACGCAGCTGTGGCCGCTGCCCAGAACAATCTCGGCGGGACCTATCCGCAGGATGGCGGAGCCACCGGCGCCGAACCGCCCCCCGATAAGGCAGGGATCCCCCCTGAGGACGGCATGACATCGGCCCCGCCACCCGCGACCGGCGCCGAAAGTCCGCCGGAGGCGCAGGCGCCACCGAAACCAGCGCCGCCGCCCATCGACCAGGCGCAAAGCCCTCCTTCCGGCGGCGCCCTTCCACAACCCGAGACGGGCGCTGTCGAGGTGGTGCGCCATCCAACCATCGATGCGCCGGATGAGATTGTCGCCGGCGAGACGGTGACCGTTTCGATCGCCCTTACCGAAGAGCAATTCACGCCCGAAGTGAAGGTGAAGGCAGCGCCGGGCTCGTCGGTGACGGAAGATGGCGCCCTGGCCATGGCGATGCCGGCGGGAACCGAGCAATGGCCGATCGATATCGATCTGTTCGCCTCCGGCTTCGATCTCGCTGACGGCGGCAAATGGAGCCGACGGACGACGCTCTACCGCCAGGGCGACAGCGACTTCGTCCGCTTCGACGTCAAGGCGCGGCCGATCGCCAAGGACAGCAAGCCGGCCCAGTTCATCGCGCGCATCTACAGCGCCGGGAGGTTCCTGGGATCGGCATCGCGGTCGGTTATCATTCGCCGCACCGCGCCTGTCGAGGCAGCCGCTCTGAGCGCCACAGCCGAACGCTCCGCAGCACCTGCCATGCTGATGCTGGCCGCAGCGGCGCCGCAGCCGGCGGTAACTGGCAATGTGACGCTCGGCGGCGCAGCCGGCGATGACGTCCCCGATCTCGACGTGACCATCCTCTATGACGATCCGAGCGGGCTGGGTTCGGGGCAGATCATCATCCATTCGCCGCATCTGGCCGGTCCGGTGACCGATACGTTCTCGACGCCACCTGAGATGGCGGCATGGCTGGACTCCGAATACCGCCGCCTGCTGCAGCTCGGATTGAGCCTGCGCGGCGCCGTTTCGCTGCAGCAGCCTGCCGCAAGCAGCGATACGGGGGCGCAAAAGCGCTTTGTCACGCTCGCCGCCGAAGGTTTTGGCGATGCGCTCTACCGCGACTATGTGCCGAAACCGTTCAAGGACGTGTTCTGGTCGCTGCGCGGCAAAGGCGAACTCCATTCGATCCAGATCACCTCGAACAGCCCGACGCTGCCCTGGGAATTGATCCGCCCGCGCAGCGCCGACGGCGCCGTCGCCGACGGTTTTCTCGGCATGGGCTACCGGCTGGCGCGCTGGGCTCCGCGCAGCAGTGCCTCACAGGTCGACAACCCGCTCGACCGCATGACCTTCACCGGCGTCGCGGCCGTCGCGCCCTCCTATCTCGACAAGCGCTCGCTGCGCTTTCAGCAGGACGAGATCGCGGCGCTGAGCAAGCTTTACGGCTACCGCCGCTTCGATGGCGATTTCACCTCTTTCGAGAAACTGGTCGGTGAAGTCTCGACCGGTTTCATTCATTTCTCCGGTCATGGCGAGGTCAACCAGCCGAGCAGTGGCCGGCCGGTCTTTGCCATCGATCTCGTCGACCAGTCGCTCGACCCCGATACATGGGCCGCGCTGGTCGCGGCCGCGCATGGCAAGGGCAATCCGTTCTACTTTTTCAACGCCTGCGACACCGGCCGTTCGCAGATGCTCGGCGGTTTCGTGCAGGGCTGGGGTCCGGCGGTGCTGGCGGGCGGCGCTTCCGGCTTCATCGGCGGCATGTGGCCACTGACCGACCGCGCGGCAGCGGCCTTCTCGACCGATTTCTATGGCGGCATCAGCACGCGGATCAAGGACGGGCCGGTCTATCTGGCCGAGATCCTGCAGGATGTCCGCAGAGAATTCTACCGGACCGGCGATCCGACCTATCTCGCCTACACATTCTACGGCAACGCCAATCTGAGGATTGTCGGGCAGTAGGCGACGGATCGTCGTTGGCGGATTGGCTTCGCCTACAATGCGTTTTGCGGGCATGGCACGCCGGCGCCGCCGCAGCGTGAGGCCATCGGCCTGGAGCTCATGTCTTCGGACTGCCGCACAAGCTCCGCAAAGAGAAGGGCGAAACTTCCCATCACAAGGAAGACGATAATCAGGCGTGTCACCGGCAATAGACAGGTCTCGACTGGCTAGCCCCCCAGCCACCCATCCTCTGTCGGCTAACATGATCGATCAGGCTTTACGAGTGCTTAAGCTCGCACTTAACCATCACATTCGCCGTTCCGGCGACATGAAGCGCGAGCCGCCGATTTCGTTTCGCCGCGGCCGCAACTGGCCCGGACGATGCCTCCCTTTGCAGATGCGCTTGCCCATGCTACCCCACGCAACCGCCGCCGACCGCCATCGGCCGACCGCCATCGGAATGTCATGAGCAAAGCCAATCTCGCCTTCGTCTCCTCCGACACTGCCGATGCCAAGGCGGCGATGGAGAGCCTGTCGGCCCGCTATGGCCAGGCATCCTTCGACGACGCCCAGGTGGTGGTGGCACTGGGTGGCGACGGCTTCCTGCTGCAGACCTTGCGCGACACGATGAGCACGGGAAAGAAGGTCTACGGCATGAACCGTGGCACCATCGGCTTCCTGATGAACGAGTACCGCGTCGGGGGCCTCACCGAGCGCATCGCGGCCGCCGTCGCCGAAACGATCCGCCCGCTGGAAATGCTGGCGTTGACGCATGAGGGCGAGACGGTTTCGGCACTCGCCATCAACGAGGTGGCGCTGTGGCGTCAGTCCTACCAGACGGCAAAGATCCGCATCACCGTCGACGAGCAGGTCCGCATCGAGGAACTGAACTGCGACGGCGTGATGATCGCGACGCCGGCCGGCTCCACCGCGTACAATCTTTCGGCGCACGGGCCGATCCTGCCGCTGGATGCGCCGTTGCTCGCGCTGACCCCGGTCAGCCCGTTCCGGCCGCGCCGTTGGCGGGGTGCCTTGTTGTCAAACAAGGCGACCGTACGCTTCGATATTCTGGAGTCGGAAAAGCGCCCGGTGAACACCGCCGCCGACCACACCGAGGTCAAGGCGGTGGCTTCCGTAACGGTCCGCGAATCGCCGACTGCGACGGCAACGCTGCTGTTTGATCCCAACCATTCGTGGAACGAACGCATTCTCGCCGAGCAGTTCCGCTATTGAGCCGGCGCAAAGAGTGACTACCTAATTAAGCATCGCGATTAAGCTTACGTTTTCACAATCGTGCCAATCCCGCCCGTTTCTGTTGACAAATCGCGGGCTTGCGCCTAATCGCAATACCAATCTTGCAGGCACGCTGTGCTTGCCGCGACGGATGCCGTTGCGCTTCCCCGAACCAGCCAAAGACAGCAACTCTTGTCCTCAGACACCACGACCGCTCTAGAAGCGTTGACCTTTTCAGACCTCGGCCTGTCGCCCAAGGTCCTTTCCGCAGTCACCGATGCGGGCTACACCGTGCCGACGCCGATCCAGGCTGGCGCCATCCCGCATGCCTTGCTCGGCAAGGATATTCTGGGCATAGCACAGACCGGCACCGGCAAGACGGCTTCCTTCGTGCTGCCGATGCTGACCCGCCTCGAAAAAGGCAGGGCCCGTGCCCGCATGCCGCGCACGCTGATCCTCGAGCCGACGCGCGAGCTCGCCGCGCAGGTCGAAGAGAATTTCATCAGATACGGCAAGAACCACAAGCTCAACATCGCGCTGCTGATCGGCGGCGTCTCCTTCGACGAGCAGGACAAGAAGCTGGAGCGCGGCGCCGACGTGCTGATCGCCACGCCCGGCCGTCTGCTCGATCACCGCGAGCGCGGCAAGCTGTTGCTCAACGGCGTCGAGATCCTCGTCATCGACGAGGCCGACCGCATGCTGGACATGGGCTTCATCCCCGACATCGAGCGCATCTGCGAGATGATCCCGTTCACCAGGCAGACGCTGTTCTTCTCAGCGACCATGCCGCCGGAGATCACCAAGCTCACCGAGAAGTTCCTGCATGCGCCGGTGCGCGTCGAGGTTTCCAAGGCGGCATCCGCTGCCACCAACATCATCCAGCGCCTGGTCAAGTCCGGCTCCAAGCCGTGGGACAAGCGCGAGACGCTTCGCAATCTGATAAAGGCCGAAGACGCCGAGCTGAAGAACGCTATCATTTTCTGCAACCGCAAGGTCGAGGTCGCGGAGCTGTTCCGCTCGCTGCTGAAGTATGATTTCGACGCCGGCGCCCTGCATGGCGACATGGACCAGCGCGCCCGCATGCAGATGCTGGCCAATTTCCGCGATGGCAAATTGCGCTATCTCGTGGCGTCCGACGTCGCCGCGCGCGGCCTCGACATTCCCGACGTCAGCCACGTCTTCAACTACGACGTGCCGATCCACGCCGAAGACTATGTCCACCGCATCGGCCGCACCGGCCGCGCCGGACGCTCGGGCAAATCCTTCACCATCGCCACCAAGTCCGACACCAAATACATCGACGCCATCGAGCGGCTGATCGGCAACAAGATCGAGTGGCATGACGGCGACCTGTCGACCGTGGTCGCCAGCGAAGGCGGCGAGGACGAAGCGCCCCGCCGTGGCCGTGGCGCTCCGCGCCGCGCCGGCCGCAAGGACGAGGACCGCAAGGCCCATGATCGCAAGGAGGGTGGCGAGCGCAAGCCGCGCGAACGCCATGCCAAGCGCAGCGACGACGCGCCAGCGGCAGATGCCGCGCGCGAGGAACAGCCGGTGGTAGCCGAGGCCGCGGTCGCCGACATCGGCGAACGGCATCAGCGCAAGGAAGCGATCCGCTCCGAAAACAGCGACCGCAAGGTCTCCGATCGCAACAACGAGAACCGCGCCCCGGAACGCGGCGACACAAGGCCGCAGCGCGCCAGCAACAGCCGCCCTGCCCGCGGCAACAACCGCGGTGAAGACAATGACGGCACCGTCGGCTTCGGCGACGACATGCCGGCCTTCATGAAGATCGTCGCCAAGGTCTGATTCCATGAGCCGCGGCGTCCCGAGGACGCGCGGCTTTCCTGGACGCGATTGGGATGCGAGATCTGGAGCCCGCTCAGGATCAATCAGCGCCATGCGCGGTAATCGCAAGACAGGCTCGATCTGCCCGATCTCTTCCGGCCTGGAGCGCTTCAAATACCCGTCGATGCTACAGGCTTTTGAGTTCCAGGCGGGATGCCAATAAATCCAGAAATGCCCGAACCTTGGCCGAAGATGACCGGCCTTCCTGCCACAAGGCATGGATCGGCACCGGTGCCGGCTCGAATTCCGTCAAAACCAGTTCGACGAGACCGTCGTCGACCAAATGTCTTATCTGCCACAGAGGCGAGAAGCCCAAACCCAGTCCGTGGATTGCGGCGGCATAGACCGAGGTCATCAGATTGGAGCGAAAAGCGCCTGCGACCTTCACGGTCCGGGGTTTCCCGTCGATCTGAAACGTCCATTCACCTGGACGCTCGTTAGCGGTTCTGATGATGCAACTGTGCTCACTCAGCTGGAAGGGATGGGCCGGCCGGTCGCACCGCGCGAAATAGGAAGGCGCGCCGAACACAACGCGCCGCAACGCTCCCAGGCGTTTGGCTTTCAAGTTGGAATCCGGCAAATCGCCGATGCGTATTGCCAGGTCGAGACCTTCGGCGCCAAGATCGGCAAATCCATCGGAAAGTTGAAGATCGACCTCGACCCGGGGAAATGTCCGCATGTATTCCGCGATGACAGGCATCAGGACGTTCGGGCCAAACAGAACCGGCGCCCCGATGCGCAGGACGCCTGCCGGCTCCGATCGTTGATTGATCGCCTGAAGTCTTGCGTCGTTTATTTCGTCGACCGCGGGTTTGATCCGGTTGAAAAAGGCTGCTCCGACTTCACTTGGTGTCGAGCGACGCGTTGTCCTGTGGATCAGCTCGACGCCGACTGATTGCTCCAGTGCCGCCAGGGACCGGCTGACCGACTGCAGCGAGCGGTTCAGCCGATGTGCGGCAGTCGTCAGACTTCCATGCTCGACGATCGCGATGAAAGCCTCGAAATCGTCCATTCGGCTCATGCATTCTCCCGACATTCGACATAATATATCGCAAAAACGGGTAATTGTAACGACAATTGCGACGTCGTACCTCTCTGCAAGTTGTCCGCGAGGACAGGCTTGATGGAAGGAAATCGTCATGCAAGTAGCCAATCCAACTGTTCTGGTTGTTGGTGCCACAGGCCGAGTTGCGGGACTTGTCGTGCCTGAACTTGTCCGCCGCAATGCCAATGTTCGAGCGCTCGTTCGCGACCCTGCGAATGCCGAAAAGGCCCGGAAGGTGGGGGCATCCGAGGTTGCGACAGGAGATTTGCGAAATCGTCAGAGCCTCGAAAGGGCGGTCGCGGGCGTCGACGGCGTCTTTCACATTGGGCCGGCTTTTGCTCCCGATGAAGCAGCCATGGGCGTTGCCATGGTTGAGGCCGCCACGCGAGCAGGAGTTCGAAAGTTCGTCTTCTCGTCGGTGATCCAGCCTACCAATACGCGACTGAAGAACCATGCCAGCAAGGTGCCTGTCGAGGCTGCTCTCTACTCGACGACGATGGAATATACGATTCTGCACCCTGCCAATTTCATGCAGAACCTCGCAGCGGCCTGGCCGTCCGTCGTTGAACATGGTGTTTTCTCGGAACCGTTTCCAAAGACGGCGAAGCTGGCCCGCGTCGACTACCGCGATGTCGCTGAGGTGGCGGCGATCGCCCTAACCGAAGCGCGATTGTCCTACGCGACCCTCGATCTGTGCGCTGACGGCATGCACAGCCGGGAAGACATCGTTGCGATGATGAGTGAGGAACTTGGCAGACCCATCTCTTCTGGTGAGCCGACATTTGGCGAGTGGGCGGCCGAGGCACGCCTTCCCTACAATGACCGCCAAATGCAGGTGCTGGCCAAAATATACGCCCACTATGCCCACTATGGCCTTGGCGGAAACAGTCTGACATTGCGCGCCGCCCTGGGCCGCGAACCGCGTTCGTTGCGCGGCTTTATTCGAAACCTTGCCCAGCAAATGGCGCAGGCCGCCTGACTGCGCCCAGCCGCGCATACTTCCACTTTTCGAGAAGGAGATAGGTGATGCGACCGTCATCCCACAAGGTTTTGAAATCGAGGAAGCTACCGGCCTCCTACAATGCGCTGGTAATGCCATTCGTACTTTCCATCCTGATGTCGTGCATTGTTTCCGCGGTAGCGACGCTGATCAATGCGGGCTGGACAACCGGTTTCGTGGCGACCTGGCCGTATGCATGGGGAGCATCATGGCTAGTGGGCTTTCCAAGTCTGCTGCTGGTCTTGCCGATCGTGCGCCGTATCGTTGCGGCAATTGTCGATCAGCCGACCTCGTAGGCCTTGATTACGGAGTCCGACATGCCAAACAAGAACGGCCCTTGCGGGCCGCTTTTACCTTCGACTGACGGCTCGCAGCGCCATTGTCGACTTCCGCGACCAGATACCTGTCTTCATGCGGGCAGCCTTCATGCGCGCCGGCCTCATGCCGATCGTCGTCCGAGCCTGATCCCGAGCGCTCTCAAATGCAGCCGGCCAGCTTGCACTCTTGGCACGCTCCTATCCTGGCCCGTCCGTCACATCGGGCCGGGCATCATCTTGGTCGGTTTTCCAGCATCGGAAACTCTGCCTTGCTGCATTTCACGTTCGGGTTGGTCGGACTGAACATGCCGTTCGGATTGTCTCTGAACAGCCAGGCATGAAGGTCGTAGTGGACGAACTCCCTCGGAATGAGCGGATAGTGCCCTTCCATCGGTCCCATGAAGGTCTGGCCAAATAGTTTTGGAGGTTCCTTGGTGTCTGGCGTCAGGGGCATCAGCCATTCCACGCCAACCAATTTCAAGCCTTTCTTGGTCGGCTCGTAGATCAGCACATTGGGGCGCATCGGATCGAGTTTCTGACCGACACTCGGGACGTTGACGAAATGGATGCCCATAGCGCCCTTCGGATAGTCCATTGCGCCCTCGATCCTGTCCCCGCTGTAATAGACACACCCGACAGTCGACAGATAAAGGTCGCGGACGGCGACCGTGTAGTCCTCATATTTGGCGAGCGATTTCTTCAAAGCTTCGATGTCGGCTTTGTTGGCGTCCTCGGCTCGAGCCGTGGCGGCTGCGCACCAAGCTGAGGCCAGACCTGTCAAAATGAGGACGCCGCAGCGCCCAAGACGAGCTGTTCTTGTCATGCATTCCTCCCAGATTTCCCTTATCTGGCCGTGCAGGACCGGGGCCGACTAAGTGACTGCGCGGCCGTTTGTATCGCCCCATCCCCTCTGGAACCGCGCCAATGCTAATCCCTTCCAAGGTCTCCGGAAAGGGATTATTAGAAATCTCTAATGCATTAGACCTTTTGGCGGACCACAGGAGCCCAAAAAGAAAGCGGCCCCTTGCGGGGGCGCCTTCGCATTTCGATGCCGAACAATTCAGGTCAGCGGCGAAAGCTGGATCTCGACGCGCCGGTTCTGCGCACGGCCGGCCGCCGTTCCATTGGACGCGATCGGACGGGTCTTGCCGAATCCGGTGACGGCGAAGCGGCGCGAATCGACACCTTGGCCTGAGAGATAGTTGGCGACCGCCAATGCGCGGCGCTGCGACAGATCGAAATTGTGTTCGTCGCCACCGGTCGAATCGGTATGGCCGAACACGTCGACCGTGGTCTGCTTGAACTTCTTCAGCACCAGCGCAACCGAGTTCAGCACCTGGTAGAAGCCGGGCTTCACCGCATCCTGGTCGACGTTGAAAGTAATGTCGGACGGCATGTTGAGGATGATCTGGTCGCCGGTGCGGGTGACGCTGACGCCGGTGCCTTCGAGTTGGCGGCGCAGTTCAGCCTCGTTCTGGTCCATGGTCGCGCCGATGGCGCCGCCGGCCAGCGCGCCGATACCGGCGCCGATCAGCGCGTTGCGGCGGTCATTGCCGCCGGCAAGCAGGCCGAGGCCCGCACCCGCCAGGGCGCCAAGGCCGGCGCCGGCTGCGGTGTTCGAAACCTTCTGCTCGCCGGTGTACGGATCGGTCGTGGTGCAGGCACTCACCAGCACAGCCGTCGCAACGGCGACGAGCACAGTCTTTTTCATAGAATCGTCCCTCTCCAAAGCGCGGCCTTTGCGGCTCGCGCATATAAGCCCTTCTCGGGTCTTGTAACATGAAATGCGGCGAAAAACCGAGCGGCGAAAGCGGCTTTTCCCGCTCGCGCCACTCTTCCGCTTCGGTGGCTGGTGCTGGCCTACCAGAGGTTCTTGCCGTCAATGACGACCACCTCGACCTTATCGAGGTCGAAATCGTCGAACAGCCGCGAATTGACTGATATCTTGGGATTGTCGAAGTCCGGTTTGCCGGTCGACCAGTCCGGCGTTTCGGTGAAGGTGCCGCAGCCGCAAATGGCGCAAACCCGTGTTTGACGGTCTTCGATCCCCATTGATAGAAGGAAACGTTTTCCGGCGAGCTGGTGAGCTTGAATTGCGACGGAACGTAGTAAGCCCACAGCGAACCGCGCTTGGAGCAGAACGAGCAGGTGCATTGTGTTACCGTCTCGGGCGCCTGCGAAACCTCGAACGTCGTCGCCTTGCAATGACAGCTGGCCTTGATGGTCATGAAAAGCTTTCCTCTCCGTTGCCGCCACCCATGCGGCAAGGCACCATAAAGGAAGGCTCCTGACAACTGTCTGTCAGCAGGCGCCGGTCGATCGAGCCGAGCGGCGA
Source organism: Mesorhizobium sp. C416B (assembly GCF_030323165.1). NCBI lineage: Bacteria > Pseudomonadati > Pseudomonadota > Alphaproteobacteria > Hyphomicrobiales > Phyllobacteriaceae > Mesorhizobium > Mesorhizobium sp. C416B. The sequence continues at coordinate 3,899 of NZ_CP100471.1, read as the reverse complement.
TCTGGCCGAAGCGGACCCGTCGTCACCTCCCAATCGTCGTCACCTGCCGATATAGGCGGCCAGTTCGTCCGGCGTCCCGTTTGGGAAAGCCTGTTTCAGAAAATCCAGGAACGCCGACACGCGCGCGCTGAGCAGCCGCCGCGACGGGTAGAGCGTCCATAGAGAGATCTCCGGGCCGTCGATATCCCCCAATTCACCAGTGTGCCGTCAGCCAGGTCGTGGGCCACCAACGAAATGGGAAGCCGTCCTGCGCCGATGCCGGCTCGCACCGCATCCCGGACCATGATGAGCGTCGACAAGGCGAGGACCGGCTCGATTCTAAGTGTTGCCCGGCCACCTGGTGTCTTCACCTGCCATGTTTGCCGCTCGCCCGTCCCGCGCGCAACGCCAGGAGCGGCGAGCCCGTCGGCCGGGCGAGGAGGTCCGGGCTCGCGACGACGACCAGGCGGTCGTGGAGAAACGCCCGTCCGACCAGGCTTTCATCGGGATCCGGATTGACCCGGATTACCAGATCGTAGCCTTCCTCGATCATGTCGACATGCCGGTCTTCGGTGGTCACTTCAAGCCTCACTCAGGATACCTCAGGGCAAATCCCGCAGCGATCCTCCCATGCAGTCTGCGAAAAATGCAAAGGCGCGCTGATCCGCAATCTGCCCTTGGGTCTCTGACCGCCAAGGCAATCGCCGATGCCGTCTCGTCCAGCTCGGCAAGCAACGCCCCCGTCCGCTCGAGAGCGCCCGTCCTTCTTCGGTCAGCTTCAGGTTACGCGCACCCCGTTCGAACAGACGCAGATCGAGACTGCTTTCCAATTCGCCAACGCGCCGGGACAATGTTGCTTTGGGCCGGCCGGTGGACCTTGCCGCTTTGCCGAAGCCGCCATGGCGAGCCCGAGGTTAAAATCGGCAAGGGCTAAAAGATCCATGACTGTCCCACCAGTGAGACGACGTGTCTAAAATTGCCGTCTACTGGGCTCTTTGTGAGCCACACATATTGGGGCTGTCAAGCAACCCAACAGGAGAATTCCATGACCATTCTCGTTACCGGCGCCACCGGCAATATCGGCCGCCAAGTCGTCGAACAGTCGCCAAGCACGGCGCCGGTGTGCGTGCTCTCGTGCCGATCCGTCGGAAAGCCAGTTTTCCGGCAGGCGTATCCGTCGCGCAAGGCGACTTTCTCCGATGTCGAATTCGCTGCGCAAAGCCATGTCTGGCGTTTCCACGCTGTTTCTCTTGAACGCCGTGGTGCCGGACGAATTCACCAGGCTTTGATCGCCTTGAACGTCGCCCGATCGGCCGGCATCGAGCGGATCGTCTATCTCTCGGTGATCCACGCTGACGTCATGTGAACGTGCCCGCATTTCGCGGGCAAGTTCGGCGTCGAGCGAATGATCGAACACATGGACTTCAAAGCTACGATCTTGCGCCCGGCCTACTTCATCCAGAACGATCTGACGTCGAAGACGTCATCACCGGCTACGGCACCTACCCAATGCCGATCGGCCCCAAGGGTCTCGCCATGATCGACGCCCGCGATATCGCCGAGATCGCCGCCCTTGAGCTGCTGCGTCGCGACAGTCAAGGAGCCGCTTGCGTTCGAGAGGATCAACCTCGTCGGTCCGCAGACACTGACCGGGACGGACATTGCCGCAATCTGGTCAGACGTACTCGCCCGCCCGATCAGCTACAGCGGCGACAATACGGAGGGTTTTGAGCAAAATCTCAAGCAGTTCCTGCCCGCCTGGATGGCCTACGACATGCGCCTGATGGGCGAGCGTTTCTTCACCGACGGGATGCTGCCCGAGGCCGGCGACGTCGAGCGCCTGACGGCACTTCTGGGTCGCCCACTGCGCCCGTATCGCGACTTCGCCTCGGCACTCGCTGCTTCCGTCTGACGCAAGCGCCTTCAGCCACCAAGGCCGGCCTTCCGATGAGAACTGCCAACAGAACTCAGTAGGAACGCGGTGGCACGAACAGGCAGATCGTCTTGCCTGCGTCGAGGCCGGCCTGATGCGCGCACCAGTGGAAATCGCCGTCGGGTGAGTCCTTGACCCGCTTGTCGCTCATCGGAACGACCTCCCCCGTTCCGGCGATGACATAGCCCTCCGGCTTTTCCAGCACCTCGCCGGTATGGGTGGTGCGGCAGTCGTAGTTTGCGCAGCAGGCGAAGGGATAACTCCAGCCTTGCGGCTTCGCCGCCGTAGGCTTGGCGTCATGGGCGAAGGCGGGTGCGGTCAGCACCGCCGCAAGCATCGCGATTGCAAAGATCGGGGTCACGAACAAGGAAAACAGGAGTCGGCAGCCGGTTGAACGGCTCTGGCCGATCGGAGAGTGGCAGCAGACATGGAAGCGTTCCTTTCAAACGAGCATCAAGCGTTTCGCTTGCCCGTTCCCGGAACGTGTCTTCCCAGTGGCCGGATCGTCAGGTCGCAGATATGCCGCGTCCGGCCATAAATGCTTTTCTCTTCCAGCCCTCGGATGCTGGCTGATTCCTAGGCCGGCGCAAGAAGTTGCTGCGCGAGGCCGCACATCTACGCCGCTATCTGCAACCGCTGACGAGATCCAAGGCCAGGCTCAACTCCCGGCAGACGGGCAACGAAACAACGGGATTGGCCGTATGTGGTTCCAGCCTATGCGTCGCCTGGACCGGCGATCACATGCCCTTCATATTGCGGCAAGTCGTCGGCGATGGTGAACCATGGCGCCTTGGAGCCGACGAAGATGTGCGCGGTCGGCCGGATCGTCGGATCGTCGACCAGCGTGCCCATGGCGACATGGACATAGGCGCCGTCGCGGACCAGCGAATACAGCAACGAGCCGCAGCGGCTGCAATGCGCATCGTGGCCGCTGTCATCGCCGAAATGGATGAGCCCGTGATGCCCTTCGGCAAGGGCAAGTTTCTCGCGCTCGATGCCGGCGAAGGCTTGAAGGCGGAACCTGTGGTGCGCCGGCAGTTCGAACAATGGCAGATCGCGGCATAGACGAACTCGTCCGCCACTTCATACTGAACCGTGCCGCAAAAGCATTTGCCGGTGAGCCTGCGACTCATGGTTCCTCCTTCGCTCCCCGCCAAGGGATGTTCTTATTCAAGTCAGCCGACTCGAAAGTGGCGGAAGCGCAGGTATCATCCATTCGCAGGCCGGCCTCAGCTGAATATGAACATATCCTAGTCGAGGTCGGCCACGGCTTCACCGGCACCACCCTCGATGCGCTGCGACAACGAGGCTTCCATGAAGTCGTCGAGGTCGCCGTCGAGCACGCTCGAGGGGCTGGTGCTCTCGACGCCGGTGCGCAGGTCCTTCACCAACTGGTAGGGCTGCAGCACATAGGAACGAATCTGGTGACCCCAGCCGATGTCGCTCTTCGACGCTTCTGTGGCATTGGCCACCGCTTCGCGCTTCTTCAGCTCTTCCTCGTAAAGGCGCGAGCGCAGCATTTCCCAGGCCTTCGCCTTGTTCTTGTGCTGCGAGCGTTCGGCCTGGCAGGCAACCGCGATGCCGGTGGCGATATGGGTGATGCGAACCGCCGAGTCCGTGGTGTTGACGTGCTGGCCGCCCGAACCGGATGAGCGGTAGGTGTCGATGCGTACATCCGATTCCGAGACGTCGATCTCGATCCTGTCATCGACGACCGGGTAGACCCAGACGCTGGAGAAGGACGTGTGGCGGCGCGCATTGCTGTCATAGGGTGAAATGCGGACCAGGCGATGAACGCCCGACTCGGTCTTCAGCCAGCCATAGGCATTGTGGCCCTTGATCAGGAGCGTGGCGGACTTGATGCCGGCCTCTTCGCCGTCATGGACTTCCAGCACTTCGACCTTGAAACGGCGACGCTCGGCCCAGCGCGTGTACATGCGCAGAAGCATCGAGGCCCAGTCCTGGCTCTCGGTGCCGCCGGCGCCGG